>NZ_JACXZA010000001.1 GCF_014779765.1 Paenibacillus terricola
GGGATGGACGCACCGCTGGTGTACCAGTTGTTCCGCCAGGAGCACCGCTGGGTAGCCAAGTGCGGACGGGATAAGCGCTGAAAGCATCTAAGCGCGAAGCCCCCTCCAAGATGAGATTTCCCAATTCGTAAGATCCCTGGAAGACGACCAGGTTGATAGGCTCGAGGTGGAAGCGCAGCAATGCGTGCAGCTGACGAGTACTAATCGATCGAGGGCTTATCCTAAAATCCTTCTCCGGAAGGTAAAGCAAATGCTAAGGCTAAGGATTCAACATTCGCATCCAGTTTTGAAGGTGTAACCTTCAAGGGTTTCTAGAATGACTTGTTCTAGCAGCCAAAAAAGACTGATCAGCACCGAGAAGGTTGAATTGGATCGAAGAAGGAGCAACGGAGTGTAGGCAATCCCTACATGAGTAGCGGACTTCGAGAGCCGGTTCAAGATTCGACGTCGAGTAAGCTCCTTGAGTTTGCTTCGTGATCATCAGTCGTCCTATTCCCTGATAGCTCAGTTGGTAGAGCACTCGACTGTTAATCGAGTTGTCACAGGTTCGAGTCCTGTTCGGGGAGCCATATAGAGAGGTGTCCGAGTGGTCGAAGGAGCACGATTGGAAATCGTGTAGGCTCTAACCGGGTCTCGAGGGTTCGAATCCCTTCCTCTCTGCCATATGCGGCCCGTTGGTCAAGGGGTTAAGACACCTCCCTTTCACGGAGGTAACAGGGGTTCGAATCCCCTACGGGTCACCAACTTCTCTAAAAAAGCTTGAAAAAAAGCTTGCCAGAGAACCCAAGATGTAGTAAGATATAAAAGTCGCTTATTATGGAGGCTTAGCTCAGCTGGGAGAGCATCTGCCTTACAAGCAGAGGGTCGGCGGTTCGATCCCGTCAGCCTCCACCATAATAATATCGCGGGGTGGAGCAGCTCGGTAGCTCGTCGGGCTCATAACCCGAAGGCCGCAGGTTCAAATCCTGCCCCCGCAACCAATTTACCAACTCGGTAGATACCGAACTTTCTAGTGTGGAGCCGTGGTGTAGAGGCCTAACATGCCTGCCTGTCACGCAGGAGACCGCGGGTTCGAATCCCGTCGGCTCCGCCATTTTTCAACAACATCAGGTAAGGCTCGGTAGCTCAGTTGGTAGAGCAGAGGACTGAAAATCCTCGTGTCGGCGGTTCGATTCCGTCCCGAGCCACCATTCTTGACAACTTAATATGCCGGTGTAGCTCAGTTGGTAGAGCAACTGACTTGTAATCAGTAGGTCGTGGGTTCGACTCCTATCGCCGGCACCATGTTTCATGGAGGATTAGTGAAGTGGCTAAACACGGCAGACTGTAAATCTGCTCTCTCTGAGTTCGGTGGTTCGAATCCATCATCCTCCACCATTTTCTTTATAGGGGCATAGTTTAAAGGTAGAACAAAGGTCTCCAAAACCTTTGGTGTGGGTTCAATTCCTGCTGCCCCTGCCACTTAACTGTTAGCATGGCGGTCGTGGCGAAGTGGTTAACGCATCGGATTGTGATTCCGACATTCGGGGGTTCAATTCCCCTCGATCGCCCCATTGCAATATTGGGGATTAGCCAAGTGGTAAGGCAACGGACTTTGACTCCGTCATTCCAAGGTTCGAATCCTTGATCCCCAGCCATTATTTTATGCGGAAGTGGCTCAGCGGTAGAGCATCGCCTTGCCAAGGCGAGGGTCGCGGGTTCGATTCCCGTCTTCCGCTCCATTATGGCGCCATAGCCAAGCGGTAAGGCAAAGCTCTGCAAAAGCTTTACCCCCAGTTCGAATCTGGGTGGCGCCTCCATTTTCTTTAAAAGCAGAATAATGGGCAATTGAATAATGATATGCCGGTGTGGCGGAATGGCAGACGCGCGCGACTCAAAATCGTGAGGGAAACCGTGGAGGTTCGAGTCCTCTCACCGGCACCATTACTTAACAACTCAAACTCTTATGTGCTTCATGCGCATAAGAGTTTTTTGTTTATCTGCTTTTGTCTGCGTATGTTGGAACGACGACTGAAGTGTGAATGTATACAGATGAATACAACAACAAACATAGAAGAAGCCCCGCATCGTAGATGCGGGGCTTGTCCATTTCCATATTACTTGCCTGTTGTTGCCGCAGGAGCGTCACCGGTAGTTGCATCACCTGTGCTGTTCGTAGGAGCAGCAGCCGTATCTGCAGTGAGGTTGTTAACGATCTTCGCTTGCGAACGCAGATCGCTGATCAGCGTTTGCGACAACGTGTAGATCTTCTGCGAAGTCAGCGTATCTGTAATGTCGGCTTTCTTCTCTTCAAGCGTTGGAGAAGATGCTTCTTTGCGATCCGTTACTTTGATGATGTGGTAGCCGTACTCCGATTTAACCGGTTCGCTCACTTCGCCAACCTTGAGGGAGAATGCTGCTGATTCGAATTCTTGGACCATATTGCCTTTGCTGAAGAAGTCGAGGTCACCGCCATTGGCCTTGGAACCTGTATCGAGCGATTTCTCTTTCGCCAGAGCTGCGAAGTCAGCGCCGTCTTTGAGTTGTTTCTCAATCGCATCCGCTTCTTCCTTCGTTGCAACGAGGATGTGAGAAGCGCGTACTTGCTCTTCCGTAGAGAACGATGCTTTGTTCTCATCGTAGTAGCTCTTGATGTCTTCATCCGTAATCTTGATTTGGTCGCTGAGCAGTTTGCGCAGCTGTGCTTGTTCAAGCAGGTCTGGATGGAGATCAGCTTCCGTCATTTTGTATTGCTGAAGAGCTTGTTGGAATGCTTCTTCGCTGCCCATGCTCTTCTTAATGACATCAAGTTCACGATTCAGATCAGCATCAGTTACCGTAATGCCTTTCTTCTGTGCTTCTTGGTTAACGAGTTCGTATGTGATCAGGCCTTCAACTGCGGATTCACCGTTGCCGCCTTTGACCAGCGTATCGTACAAGTCAGCTTTGCTAATCTTTACGCCGTTAACGGAGGCAGCTTCACCACTCAGGCCTCCACCGCCAGAGAATGCTTTGATGGAAACGACGATGAGAGCAACGAGCAGAATCGCACTTGCGACCCAACCGCCTACACCAGCGCGCTTCGGTGCAGCGCCAGCTGCTTGTGCTTGGTTGTTAACAGGTGCTTCGTTCTCGATATCGGCATCCGATTCGATGCTTGTCTCATTTTGTTTCTTCTCGTAGTAAATATCTTTGCTCGTTTCGATCTCTTCTTGACCCTCGATTGTATTATTTGAATTCGTTTCAACTTCGTCTTGCTCGTTAAAGCGCTTGTTTTCCTCAGACATGATTAGGTGTTACTCCTCTCTAATGTTTAAAAATGGTGCCCCATTGTATTACTATAACAGATTAAATAGGTGCGAACCTTAATAGCAAATAAAAAAACGATGGAGGAAAAAGTCCGAATGGGTCGAATACATAAAACTACAATTTAAATAGAGAAACGGAGCACAGAGATGGTTTTTGTTCAATCGCTGAAAGTAAAGCTACTGCTCAGTTTTGTTGCTGTCATCGTACCGCTCGTCCTGTTCATGATCGTGAATACGCTGTACGCGAAGGAAGTCGTACGGGATAAGGTGTCAGAGACGTACCGGAATACCCTTGATATATTCGTCAAGCAGACGGATAACAATCTAAGCGCTACGAGTGAATACTTGATGAAGATGGCGATTCTGGACAGCGACGTAGGCCTGCTGAGCTCGTATCCATATGCAACGGATAATTACGTATTAACGAAGGTCCGGATTTACAACAAACTGATACGGGACGTAGGTATCTACAACATGATCGATACGATCTTCTTGTACAGCAACAGCGACGTCATTATAGGTACGAAGAACAATAACTACGAGATGATGAAACAGCTGCTAAGAGATCACGTGCCCGATATTATTGAAAACGATACCAACAATCAAGGCCTGGACTCCTGGCAGGTAACGAGTGATGAGAATATGCCAAGCAAGAACATGTTGATGAAGACGATCCATGTAACGGACGACATCTATGTTGGCGCAATCATTCTTGTGCAGGACATTGCAGACATGCTTGATAAGCAGTGGAGCGAAGGAGCTATCGCGGATAGCGGGCTTTATTTGACTCAGCAGAACCAAATTGTGAATACGCTTGCAGGGGGAGATGGACCCGTTCAATTAGATGGTATTAATATTGGGAATGAACAGGCTTATGTCACTATGAAAGGGAGCGAATCAAGCGATTCTTATCTGGTCATGTACAAAGGCAGTCAGACGGCGAATATAGCCTATTCCATCATGCTGCCAGAGAAATCGATGCTTCAAGGACTGCCATTTTTCCAAATGGTCGTATTCCTTCTTCCGATCGGAATCTTCATTCTGCTTATGCTTTATCTCATATTCGTACAGCGAATTATGTTCAAACCGCTTGGCGAGCTTATTCTAGGCATGAAGAAGATATCGCTTGGCATGTTGGATGTAAGGCTGCAGTCGGATAAAACAGTGGAGTT
The DNA here is from genome assembly GCF_014779765.1 of Paenibacillus terricola. GTDB lineage: Bacteria > Bacillota > Bacilli > Paenibacillales > Paenibacillaceae > Paenibacillus_T > Paenibacillus_T terricola. The sequence goes on from NZ_JACXZA010000001.1 coordinate 4,460, forward strand.
CGTATTCCTAGCGAATACCTTCAATACAATGGCTGAGCAGATTAAGACGCTGAAGATCGGCATGTATGAGGAGCAGCTTCGCGTGAAGCAAGGTGAATTGAAGCAGTTGCAAGCGCAGATTAATCCGCATTTCTATATGAACTCACTGAACATTATTTATAACTTCGCTGCATTGAAGGATCATGAGTCGGTCAAAAAGATGTCGCTGCATCTGGCAGACTATTTCCGCTTCATCATGAGAGCCAATCGGGATACCATTACGCTCGATGAAGAACTGCGCCATATCGATAACTATATAACCATCCAAGAGCTGCGCTTCCCGAACAAGCTGGTCGTTACTTACGACATTCCGGAGCCGCTGAAGAATTTCCCGATTCCGGCGCTGACCGTGCAGCCTTTTGTAGAGAACTCGATTATCCATGGTTTCAAAAATCGCAAGCAGCTGTTCGTTATTCATATTTCGGTTCAGCAGGATATACAAGAAGGCGGAGGTTTCCTGCTTACGATTGCAGACAACGGGGTGGGCTTCCCGCCAGATGTGTTGGAGCAGCTGCGCGAAGGTAAACCTTTGGCTGAAGGTGAATCAAGCCGGCTTGGTATTATGAACGTTGCGCATCGGTTAAGTCTGCATTATGGTGAAGGCGCAAGCATTCGATTTGCCAATGGGGAAGAAGGAACGGGCACGGTCATTACGATCAAGTTTCCGAGTGTGACCGAACGAAAAGCATCCGCGGGTTAACTAACAATAAACACAATGCAGCTTGATGAAGTGAGGAGGGAGAATTATGGCATACAATCTACTTATCGTAGATGATGAGGATATTGCTATCAGAGGGATCGTTCATGGCATTGAATGGAGCGATATGCCGATCGCCAATATTTATACGGCTTGCGATGCCGAAGAAGCACAAGAGCTGCTCGGACAACATACGATCCATGTGCTGCTCTCGGATATCGATATGCCGAATCAGACTGGCATTGAGCTGCTTAGCTGGGTGAATGTGAATTCGCCGACTACGAAGACGATTCTGCTTACGGGACATGCTGACTTCAAATATGCACAGCAAGCGCTGCAGCTGGATGGTTTCGACTATTTGTTGAAGCCCGTCGATCATGAGCATTTGAAGAAGACGATTCTGCAGGCAGCGGAGAAGGTTCGCATTCAGGAGGAACATGACTCGTTCCATCGGACCTATGAGCATTATTATCAGCAATGGCAAAAGCAGCTGCCCGTTATGGCAGAGCGGTTGTGGGAAGACATCATTCATTGGCGGCAGTCGGTGTCGCCGCAGCAGTTGGATCCGCAATTAATGCTCTATGGCATTCCGCTTCAATCCGACTCGCAGATTAGCGTTGTCCTCATTAGTATTGAACAATGGCAGGAAGATTGGTCGGCGCGGGACGAAGAGATAATGACGTATGGCGTGAAGAATGCGGCAGAAGAAATCATTCTGAAGGATGCCAAAGGTCAGGTTGTATTAGATGCCAGCGGCGCATTGCTCGTGCTGATCTACGAGCCGGATGCAGTGTCTAAGGCAGAACTGGATTCCCGCTGCCGACAATACATTGAACAATGCGCATCGTATCTGCATTGTCAGCTGTCCTGTTACGTCGGTACGCCTTCATCGGTGGCTTCCTTAAGGGAGATTGTTGAAATGCTGGGCAACCTGGAGCGCAGCAATCTGACGGATACGTGCACAGTTGTACATGAACAGGAGAAAGATAAATTTAAGCCGCATACGGGTCCAGCAGCGTATCCGCCGCTGGCTGATTGGGCTGTGCTGCTTGAATGCGGTAAGCGGCCAGAGCTGTCGGCTCGCGTGGATGAATTTTTCAACCAATTGGCAGAAGAACAGGAAAACGTCGATTACGCTTATATCGTTTCCATCTACTTCGGAATTGTTCATACCGTATTCCAAACGTTCCAGCGTAAATCTCTGTCTGTTGATGCGGCATTCCCGCATCGGGAGTGGGAGGATGGCGGCCATGCGTTGAAGTCGCTTCAAGGGTTGAAGAGCTGGGCGCATTCGGTCTGTTCGCAAGGTGCAGAGTATGTAAGGCTGAACGGCAAGGATGTATCCAATATCGTTCGCAAGGTTCAGCAGTATATCGAGGACCATCTGGAGGAGGACATGAGTCGCGAGCAGCTGGCGGACTATGTGTTCTTGAACCCAGCTTACTTGTCTCGATTGTTCCGTAAAGAGACGGGATCATCCATCACCGACTATACGACGGAACGGAGAATGATCAAGGCGAAAGCAGAGCTTGAGAACAGCAACGTCCGTATCAGCGACATCGCGATCTCGGTCGGATATAGCAACTTCTCTCATTTCTCCAAGTTATTTAAGAAAGCGACAGGATTAACGCCGCAGGAGTATCGCCGTCTAATCCATCATGTCGATTAACGCTGATAGCAAGTAAAGATGTCACAGGAACGTTAATGAGGTCACGATGCAGATAGAGCGTCGTGGCTTTTTTCATTACAATGAGGAAGAAGAAACACAAGGAAGTCGCAAGAGAAGAGAATAGGAATGAAGCAGGAGGAAATTGGATGGCACTTACGCGTAATTTGCGCAAATACGGGATGTTCTACTTGATGCTGCTACCAGGGTTTTTGATTCTTCTAGTTAATAACTACATCCCGATGCTGGGTGTCGTAATCGCGTTCAAAAATATGACCTACCCGCACGCGAACATCATTATGAACTTTATCGACAGTAAATGGGTAGGGTTCGAGAACTTCAAGTACTTGTTCAAAACAAGCGACGCTTGGATCATTACGAGAAACACACTGCTCTACAACTCATTGTTTATTGTACTTAACTTAGTTATTCCTGTTGCTTTCGCTATCATGTTGAATGAGCTTCGCAGTAAGTTTCTTGCGCGGTTCCATCAATCCATCATATTCCTGCCATACATCTTGTCTTGGGTTGTTGTCTCGTACCTCGTTTATGGGTTGCTGCATGACAAAAACGGTTTCGTAAACACGACGGTGCTTCCGTTCTTTGGTGTAGACCCTGTACAATGGTACTTCAAAATTCATGCTTGGCCGTATATTCTTCCGATCGTTAACACGATCAAAAACGTCGGTTACTACATGGTCCTCTACATGGCAGCTATCATCGGCATCGACGACGAGTATTACGAAGCCGCAACGATTGACGGCGCTGGCAAGTGGCAGCAAATAATGAAGATCACGCTTCCGCTGCTCATGCCGATCATGATCATTATGACACTGCTCCAAATCGGACGTATCTTCTATGCGGACTTCGGTCTGTTCTACCAAGTGCCGAAGGAATCAGGCGTATTGTTCCCTGTTACTAACGTTATCGATACTTATGTATACCGTACCTTCCTTGCAATGGGTGATTCCGGATTATCGTCAGCTGCCGGTCTCTATCAATCCACTGTAGGTTTCGTTCTCGTGTTCCTGGCGAATTGGTTCGTCAGACGTATCGATAAAGACAGCGCGCTGTTTTAGATTAATGAAGGAGGCAATTCATGGAAGCGTCAATGACGACCCCGACAGAAAAAGCACCGTCACGGCCGGTCAATTCGGTTTCGCCGGTCGGCGACTGGTCTATAAAAATCATTTTCGGTTTGTATTCTCTAATGTGTATATTCCCGTTGGCGCTGCTTGTAATGGTGTCATTCTCTAGTGAGTCAGATGTCATCCGCGAAGGCTACAAGTTCATCCCGAAGCACTTTGACCTAAGCGCCTACAAGTTCGTATTCGAGGATTGGCACAATGTATTGAAATCATATGGGGTTTCGATCTTCGTAACGGTTGTCGGTACGCTTCTAAGCCTTGTTATTATGGCTCTGTATGCTTATCCGATCAGCCGTCCGGATTTCCCGCAGCGCAAGTTCTTCACCTTCTTCGTATTCTTCACGATGTTGTTCAACGGCGGTCTAGTACCTTGGTATCTCGTTTATGTAAAGATGCTGCATCTGAAAGATAACATCTGGGCGCTTATTCTTCCGCTTCTCGTCTCAGCGTTCTTCGTACTCATAATTCGAACATTCTTTGCAACTACGATTCCGGGAGCGGTAATCGAGTCAGCGAAGATCGACGGAGCTGGCGAGATGCGCATCTTCTTCAAAATCGTTCTGCCGTTGTCTCTGCCAGTACTTGCATCAACGGCACTCTTCAGTACGCTTAACTATTGGAATGACTGGTTCCTCTCGCTTGTGTTCATCCAGAAGAGCGATGGCTATATCAGCGTCCAGTATCTCATGTATAAAACATTAACGAACATCCAGTTCTTAATGACGCACACCGAAGCGATGAACGTCATTGGCGGAGCTACGAAGTTCCCGAATGAGACCGTACGGATGGCTATGGCCGTAATTGGTATCGGTCCGATCATCTTCGCGTATCCGTTCTTCCAGAAATATTTCGTAAAAGGTTTGACAGTCGGCGCGGTAAAGGGTTAAGTTAACCCAATGCGCCATGAAGGCGGCGAAAGCCGTCGCCTTTCTACTCTTGGCTGTAATCGGTTACAATCCGATATAGCATATATATTAATTACCATTGGGAGGTCAAATGGAAATGGTTAAGGCGAAAAAGAGTGCATTACTGCTTATGGTACTCGCCCTCACGTCGTCAATGGCTTTGGCAGCGTGCGGCAGCAAGGACGACGATAAGGGGACAAAAACAGACAGCACGACTCCGGCTGCTACTGATAACGACGTCAGCACGAAAACAGATGACAAAGAAACTGCTCCAACTTCTGATCTGAAGCCATACAAACTGGTCATGGTTTACCCAGGTACCGCTCAACCGGATGAAGCTAAAGTTGAAGATGCAATCAACAAATATTTGACGGAAAAAATCAATGCAACGATCGACCTCCAGCCTATCGACTGGACGGCTTGGGAAGATAAAGTTAACCTGATGATCGCTTCCCGTGATCCAGTGGATATCTTCTTCACGGCACAATGGACGAAATACGCAGTTAACGTAGGGAAGAAAGCGTTCCTTGATCTTGCTCCATACCTGGATAAATACGGCGCAGACATTAAAGCTGAGCTGGATCCTGCTTACTTGGAAGGCTCGAAGATCGATGGTAAGAACTATGGCGTTCCTACGAATAAAGAGCTCGCAGCTCAAGGCGGTATCGTATACCGTAAGGACTGGGCGGATGAACTGGGCATCGATATGAGCGCAGTGAAATCGATCCAAGACCTGGATGCCGTATTCGCTAAAGTTAAGGCAGCAAAACCAGAAGTTACGCCGCTGTACCTGCTCAAAGGCGAAAACTTCGACGCGCACTACTTCGGTAACTTCGATGCACTTGGCGATACATCCATCCCAGGCATTATTCTGAAGGATGCGTCGGATACGAAAGTTAAAGCAAGCTACGATACGCAGCGTTATGTAGATAACCTGAAGATTACGCGTGACTTCTTCAACAAAGGCTACATCAACAGCGACGCTGCAACGACGACGACGATGAATACGGAAGCGCTGAAAGCAGGCAACGTATTCGCAATCACTCAATCCCTGAAACCTGGTAAAGCAGAGGAAGTCGCTGCATCCACGGATCTCGTTGGTAAACTGGCTCAAATCGAACTCAATGAGAAAACGGTTTCGACTTCGGAAACATCCGGCTCGATGCTCGCAATCTCCACGACTTCGGGTGATCCAGATCGTGCCATGATGTTCATTAACCTGCTGCACACGGACAAATACCTGAACAACCTGCTCAACTTCGGTATCGAAGGCGACCACTACACACGTAACGGTGAAATCATCACGCAAACTGCTAACGCGAAGAACTATGCGCCAGGCGCTGCTTGGATGTTCGGTAACCAATTCCTGAACTACGTTATGGATTCGGAAGCTCCAGACAAGTGGGATCAATTCAAGAAATTCAACGAAGGTCCTAAAGTTTCCCCAGGCCTCGGCTTCGTATTCGACAGCGAGCCTGTGAAAGCTGAAGTTAGCGCGATCGTAAACATCGACCGTCAATACCAAGTAGCTCTGGAAACAGGTTCGGTTGACGTTGATTCTGTTCTTGCTGAGTACAAGGACAAACTGATCAAAGCTGGCGTTGAGAAAGTAATCACTGAGAAACAAGCGCAATTCGATAAGTTCCTTGCTGCGAAGTAATCTTCGATTGGTTTAAGTAATCACTACGATTTCGGCGTTAATGGTACACGTATTTCCCCCTCACCCAATTCTTGCGCTCTCCCTTCAGGGAGGGCGCTTTTTTTATATCTATAGAAGACCAAATTCGTGTAGAAGATAACGCCTAGCTGCTGAGTATGGCCGTCAATATTGGAATAGCTTTATATAGAAGAAGTTCATGTTCGGATAAGCAGCGATCTAATGGTCTGAGAGGTGCTCCGACTGAAGGTTGGAGGGCGCCCCGACCTAGGTCCAGTCACAAAAACAGCCGGGAGTCCGTTTTGGCAAAGCGCAAAACAACCTAGAATAAGGACATAAGGTTAAGCAAACAAGTTGAGAGAAACGAAGGTGGTGGAAAACGATATGAATAACCAATCGGCAAAAGGAATCGCGTTAATCGTCGTCGGCGGACTCATCGCGTTACCCATTCTAGGCATCACGCTCGGATGGATTATCAAGCTGCTCTTCCCGATCATCCTAATCGGTCTTGGTGTGGTAGGTTGGCGGAACAACAGCAAAGTGCTAGGCGGTCTGATGATCGCATTCGGCGGACTGATGGTGCTAGGCAAGTTTCACACATGGATCTTGCTGGCAATCGCGATCGCACTCGTAGCATTCGGTGTATCGCACCTCAACAAGAGAAAGTACTAAAACAAGCTTAGATCGACACGGATAGAAATAGGAGGAGGAAAGAACCGATGAGCATTATTCGGAGAGTGCGAGACATTACAGCGGCAACTTTGAACGAACGGTTGGAAAAATCGGAAGATCCGGTTCGATTGATCGATCAGTTTCTCTGGTCGACACGAGAAGAGATCATCCAATGCGAGAAGCTGTACCAACAGTACAGCGAACACAATCATCACTTGAAATCGCAATGGCTGCAAGCGGATCAGCACAAAGAGAAGCGTGAACAGCAAGCGATGACGGCTTTAAAGGCCGGCGAAGAGAACCTGGCACGCATCGCCCTCCACGAGAAGCAAGCAGCAGAAGAACGCGCTAATTCGTACCGCGAGCTTTATGAACAGTCGAGCAACAACGTCGTCGAGCTTGAGAATCAGCTTCGCGAGCTGCGCAGCGAATACCAGAGCGTGTATGACAAGCGCGAGTACTACGCGGCACGGATGGAATCATTGAGACTGCAGCAGCGCATGAATGCAAGATACGGTGCGCAGGGCCAAGAGCCGGTATCCATGTTCCGCCGCCTGGAAGACCGTATCAGTGATATGGAGATGGAAGCGAAGAGCTTGCGTGACATTCGAAGAATCGGTGCAGAGGTACTGTATGAAGCCGGCAGCCGCGTACAATCGGTTGTCGAGCGCGAATTGGAGCAATTGAAACGCAAGCTTGAGAAAGAAGGGTGGTCGTCCTCGTCATGAGTAAAATGTATCGATCCAGTCGAGATAAGAAGCTGTTCGGATTGTGCGGTGGCTTAGCAGAAGCAATGGGAGTAGATGCAACACTTATTCGTATACTCCTCATTGTTCTCGCCGTATTCTCCGGCGGTACCGTTATCCCGATCTACATTCTAGCAGCATTCGTTGTACCGAAGGCGCCATATTATGGCGGATTCAATGGAAATGGCTTTGGACCAGGACCTAATGGCCCTTACTACGACCACGGTTATGGCCAGCAGCATCACCAAGGCTACAACAATGGTTACAACAACCCGCCATACGGCGGAGCGGGCGCTAACAACGGTCCATATGGCAACCCATCCGGCAACCGTCAATATAATGCTGGCAATAACGCTAATCAATTCGATTCGATGATGGAAGATCTGGAGCGCAAAGCGCTTCGCAAAGAAGTAGAAGAACTGAAATCCAAACTAGCGAAGTATGAGAAGGGAGATTTTTAATATGGGAATCTTTAAACGCATGAAGGATTTGACGAAGGCATCGGTACATGAGCTGCTTGATAAAGTGGAAGATCCAGTAATTATGCTGAACCAATACCTCCGCGATATGGAGGAAGAAATTCGCCAAGCTGAAGTAACAGTAGCGAAGCAACTGACGAATGAGCGCCGCATGAAGCAGCGTGTAGAAGAAGCAGCGCGCTCGGCAGCATCGCTTGAGCCAAGAGCAGAAGCAGCACTCCGTGCAGGTCATGAAGAGCAAGCACGCAAGCTGCTTGAAGAGAAGATCGTTCTGGAACAAAAGGTTACGGAATACACAGAGCTTCACGCACAAGCTAAAGCACAAGCTGATGATCTCATGCAGCAGCTGCACGGCATGAAGGATGAGTTCTACCAGCTCCGCAACAAGCGCAACGAGCTTGCAACACGTGCTCAGCTGGCGAAAGCGAAGAAACAGCTGTCGCAGCTGTCCGCAACGCAAAACTCGATTACGAGCGGCGGCGCTTCACGCGGCTTCAGCCGGATGGAAGAGAAAATCATTCAGATGGAAGCGGAAGCAGACGTTCTCCGCACGCCATATCCAGCATACAACAATGCTTCTGTCGCTTCGACGATCGACCTTGAGAAACGCGGCATCGTAGAAGAACAGCTGGAAGCATTGAAGAAAAAACTGAATAGCAGCGCAGAGTAATCGATAGCTGCATGATTGTAATGGGCGGACCGTCATGAACGGCCGCCCTTCTTGGGCGACAATTTGCAAAGAATGCAACAGATCGTGTCTTTCATTCGATCTGGAATACGTCTACAATTATGGGTAGAGTGAACGTACGCACCATAAGGGCGGGAGAAGGAGCACGTGGTTCATGTCTGTCAAAAAAAACGAGCAATCGAAAGCGACCAAGCGGAAAAGCCAAGCAGCTGAAACGATCATATGGTTGTTGATTGTCATTGGACTTCTGCTAATTGTGCTTCATAGCTTGGGTTACATAGAAGTGTTCACGCTTCAAAGCCGAGGAGCCATTATTTCACTTGCAATCATCGCTGCAGCACTGGCTGCTGCGGCGTTAAACAGCTATCTGCAGGGGCTGCGCCTGAAGGAGGCGCTGCAGCGTCTTGCAGATCGTCAATATCGCCGACCACGGGTTACAATAGACCATGCAGAGGACGAAGCGGATGGCATCAGCAGCGAAGAAACGGATGAGATGTGGGAAGAGAAGGTGAAATTCTCTGCCGTTATCGAAGAGCGTCAGCGTCTTGCGCGCGAGCTCCATGATGCGGTCAGTCAGCAGCTGTTTGCCATATCGATGACAGCGACGGCTGTTGGGCGTACGATTGAGAAGGACTGGGAGCGTGCGAAACGGCAGGTAGAGCTGATCGAAGAGATGGCGGCTGTCGCGCAATCCGAGATGCGGGCGCTTCTGCTGCACCTGCGGCCTGTCCATCTGGACGGCAAGAACTTGGGCGAAGCACTGCAAACGCTTGTCTATGAGCTGCAACAGAAAACATCGATGTCCATTACCTTGACTGTAGATGGCGAGATGACATTGGATACGCAATCGGAGGACCATCTGTTCCGAATTGCGCAGGAAGCGATCTCGAATACGCTGCGCCACTCGAAGGCCCAGTCGATGTCGATTCATCTGAGCGGCTTCGGCAGGCAGGTGCGGCTTACTTTTGTAGATGATGGGGTAGGGTTCGAAGTTGAAGAGCGTAAGCATTCCTCTTATGGCTTGCTGACGATGGAGGAGCGGGTGCTGGAGATGGGCGGCTCGCTTGATATCGAGAGCAAATCCGGGGCAGGCACGAAGATCGATATATGGGTACCAGCGCGAACGGCGGAATAAGGGAGGAGCAAGGGCGATGGATAAAGTCAGTCACAGTAATGAGACGGAAATTGGACATTCGATAAAAGTGCTGCTGGTCGATGATCATGAGATGGTTCGAATCGGCTTGGCAGCCGTTCTAGATACAGAGGATGGCATTGAGGTTGTAGGAGAAGCAAGCAACGGGTATGACGGTATTCGTCTTGCGCAAGCTTATTCGCCCGATGTCGTCCTGATGGACCTCGTAATGGAAGGCATGGACGGCGTGGAGACGACGCGCAAAATATTAGAGTTGTATCCGGACTGTAAGGTCATTGTTCTGACGAGCTATCTGGATGACAGCAAGCTGTATCCGGTCATCGAGGCGGGAGCTTTCAGCTATCTGCTCAAAACTTCGCGCGCCAGTGAAATCGCCGATGCGATTCGCGCTGCTGCACGAGGACAGTCGGTGCTCGAATCGCAGGTTGCTGCGAAGATGATGAATCGGTTCCGTCAGCCCAAGCAGTCGGCGGCGAAGCTGCATGAGCAATTGACCGAACGTGAGATGGAAGTGCTCAAGCTCGTCGCAACGGGCAAATCCAATCAAGAGATTGCCGATGAGCTGTTCATCGGGATCAAGACGGTTAAGTTCCATGTTACGAATATTTTCTCCAAATTGAATGTAGACGATCGTACGCAGGCTGCTATCTATGCGCATAAGCATGGTTTGGCGGAATAAGCGGGATCGCTTGCATCTGCATGATACTTGCATTTGCTGCCGGCAGACGATAATCGTCTTGCCGGCTTTTTTCTTTGTCTGTTACAATAGTAATTATTGGATATTTGATTGGTGTGGAGTTGTAGGCTGTTAGCCTTGTCGCTCAATGAGCAGACTGAGCGAGTGAATCATCGTACTGTAAGACTGTAGACGAGCATGAGGAGAATAGCTGTAGCCAGTGCTTCTCATCATACGCGCGAGCAGCTTAGGTTCAATGAGCATACTTGCAGGTGTGCGCTCGATCTGATGAATGACCTTCAGGACGGCTGATGCAGGACCACCGATATCGAACAGATGGGATACATCATCTTGGAACGATTCCGATAGCGCCTTCTTCCAAGACTGACGCAGACAAGGATGCTCATCGAATAGCTGTATGGCTGCTTCGAACTCGCGTTGGAAATCGGCCGCAAGAGAAGTAGGGGTATGGGAAGCGTCCTTCCGTTTATGTCTAAGCTGACGCGGCAGAGGGGTTAAGCCCCGAACGATCGTCTTGGTCAGAATGGAAAGCTGCTTTATGAGAGCGGATATGGCTTGCGCGGCTTCCGAAGCGGCCTTGCGATCATCCTGCTTGTCCGCCCCCGTATCAAGCAGGGCATCGTGTTCCTCTTGAAGCTTATACTCGGCATACGGTCTAATGCGCTGAACGCGAGATACGGCTGTTGGAATGGACTTTGGTTGAAGCGGATCGATTCTCATCATGCAGAAGGTGGCGAATGGTGTCGGCGGGCGCGGAACGTGAGCCGCGCGCCGCTCGAGCAACAGGATTGCGGAGAAGGAATGCAATGAATGAGCGCAGCTGGTTATAGAAGAAGGAATAGAAAAGCGATGGTTGCCAGATCGATGGCGAATGCCGCGCCCCATGGATTGTAATAGCCGTAGTCATAGCTATAATCGTACGCTTTGGTTTGAACTTGCGACAACTCATCCTCCTGAACGTTCTGTTTCTTGTTCTTCTTGTTCTTCTTCGGTTGTTCCGTGTAGTCCGCTGTGGAATTGTGCTGATTCAGAACGGCATGCTGACCTGCATTCGGCGAGCCCATAGGTCCGTTCAATGTCACGCGGCCGCTGCGGCAGTGGGACAGCACGCCAACATGCCGTCTGCCGTCGTGCGTCACGATACATACCGGCAGTCCGCAGAATCGGGATATGTTATCCTCATGTAGTGGGAAAATCGGTTCCATTTCGTTATGCACCTCCTAGTTCTACGCCCATCTTATGCAGGCAAGGGCATGTGTGCATGGTCAATCACCCAGATCGACTAAGCTTCGGCCCGCCCAATTCCTTAAGGGGTTGATCCATTGATGAGCAAGCAGGCAGCTGTGCGGCGAACACGGAAAGGGCTAATGCCCGTCATTATTGCAGCAGCCGTATTAATTGGTGGTGCTGCGATTGCAACGCAACAGCATGGGGGAGGCAGTCATGCATCCGCTGCAGACGATCTGCGGTATGTCTGGTCATTGGCTGATACGATCCCCATCCCGGCATCAGCTTCTAGTGAGCGCCATTGGCTGCTTAGGTATGATGTGACCGGTATGCGAAGCGGACAAGCCCTTCGTGCGGCGGGTCTCCTTGGCCTTCATAAATCGGAAGTTTCAACAGAGCATGCTGCCGATAAAGAAGATACAGGAGATACTTATATTGGAACCATCGAGACTGTACCAACCATTGGAGAAACGGCAGATACAAGCGCACGATCCGATGCCAATGCTGATTCGGTTGCCAGTGATACGAATACAGCAGAAGATACTGCTAATACAAGTGGTGAAGGAACCGCGGTTGAAGTGTCGATGCTGATCCATACCGATCGCAGCAGTAACGATTCGATTATCGTCGTCAAGCCGCCTCCAGGTGTGGATATGGAGAGCCTAACGTCAGTCGCGCACAAGATAGAGCAGGCAGTACATGAGGCGGGAGGTCAATACGCATACAGCTTCCGAGTAAGCGGAACGGCAGCGCCAGATACTACGGCTCAAGGGCTTCAAGCGCTCAAACAACTATTCACAGACGTTGTAGCGAAGTCGGATGCGGAGCTGGTCGAGAACTATGAGGATAAGGAAGGCATGACAATCAGCGAGTCGCGGTATTCGCCGCATATTGAGCAGGTTATGAAGACGAACGGCAAGAAATCGAATCTGCAGCTGACCGTTCATCAAGACAGCGAATCGACAGCATTAGACTGGGTGATCGGCGTACCTGTTATAACAGGGGATTACGCTGAGGCAGATTGATTAAGACGAGGTTGAGGTTCGTCTGCAATGCGATTGATTACCTTTACTTAGGTGGACAATCAGTTTTTTTTATGGCTTGTTGAATGGCGCAATAAGGATGAATATGCTACACTACAATACATGATAGACGTATAGAATAGAGAAAATTGCTAAGGGAAGAATGAGGAACATGACGACTACTGTAAAATTGGAGCAACAAGCCGCCGAAGGTGCGGTCTTCTACCTGTTCGGCGCAACAGGAGACCTTGCGAAGCGCAAGCTGTTCCCGGCGCTGTTCAGCTTATATAAAGAAGGCAAGCTTGCAGAGAACTTTGCTGTTGTCGGTCTTGCCCGTCGTCCTCGTACGGACGATCAATTCCGCTCGGATTTATATGAGTCCATCGTTGAGTTCTGCCGTTATAAAGCAGACGATACAGCGCTCTGGAACCAATTCGCTGAGCACTTCACCTACATGTCGCTCGATATCAACAATGTGGACGGATTCCGCGAGCTGAACAAGCGTTCGCTCGAGCTGGACCAGAAATTCAATATTCCAGGCAATCGCCTGTTCTACCTGGCGCTTGCACCAGAACTGTTCGGACCTGTATCCTTCAATCTGCGCGATGGCGGACTGCTGGAGTCGAGCGGCTGGAAACGCCTCGTAATCGAGAAGCCATTCGGTTACGACCTTGAAACGGCTCGCAAGCTGAACGGACAACTGAGCCAAGTGTTCAAGGAAGAAGAGATTTATCGCATCGACCACTATCTCGGCAAAGAGATGGTTCAGAACATCGAAGCGATCCGCTTCGCGAACGCGTTCTTCGAGCCGCTCTGGAACAACAAGCATATTGCGAACGTTCAGATCTCGCTTGCTGAGACGGTTGGCGTAGAAGATCGCGGCGGTTACTATGATAAGTCCGGCGCGCTTCGCGACATGATGCAGAACCATATGCTCCAGATGCTGACGATTATCGCTATGGAACCGCCTAGCCGTCTGCAGCCTGAAGATATTCGGGATGAGAAGGTTAAAGTACTTCGTTCGCTTCGTCCGTTCAAGAACGGCGAAGAGGTACGTGCGAATGTAGTACGCGGTCAATATTCCGAAGGTTCGTTCGGATCGAAAGCATTGACGGGCTACCGTCAAGAAGATTCCGTTAATCCGGAATCGGTAACGGAAACGTATTTCGGCGCTCGCGTCCACGTGGACAACTTCCGCTGGGCTGGCGTACCGTTCTACATCCGTACGGGCAAGCGCCTGCCGGTGAAGACCACGGAAGTCGTCATCGAATTCAAGAATGTTCCTGAGAACGTACTGTTCCGTGCGGGCGAACAAGTGAATCCGAACCTGCTCGTTATTCGCGTGAATCCGATGGAAGGCATCTACATCAAGTTCAACGCGAAGCGCCCAGGCTCCGACAATAACCTTCAACCCGTTGCGATGGAGTTCTGCCAATCGTGCCAGATCGGCATCAACACGCCAGAAGCATATGAGCGCCTGATCTTTGATGCTGCACGCGGCGAATCGACGCGCTTCACGCGTTGGGACGAAGTATCGCAAGCATGGTCGTTCGTTGATGAAATCGCGAAGGCTTGGAAAGAAACGGATTCGGATCTTGCTTTCTATCCAGCTGGCTCGTGGGGACCAGAAGTAATGGACCAAATTCTTGCGCAAGATGGCTTCCACTGGTGGCCGGTTAATGGTCAAGATGAGGACAACGTGATCTGGATCTCGGGCAGCCGTAAGTAAGTTATCATTCATCACAGCATACCTCTAAACGCGTTATCGATAGAGGTTTTCTCATTAGCGTGGTCGTAATCCGGCCGGTCGACGAAGAAGTTTATCGTCGGCCGGCCTTCGGACTGTTTCAGAACAACATCATGTGCTGTCTGCAGAAGCGGCTGGCGGCTTGAGAGGACGACGAGACTTGTTCAAAATTTATGATATATCGATGACCGTTCATGAAGGCATGCAGGTGTGGAATAATGAGAGCGGCAATCAGCCGATCGTAACGAACGTATCCAATTATGATGACGGCGAAGTATATGAGTCGCAGCTTACGATGAACCTTCATTGCGGGACGCATGTGGATGCGCCGCTGCATATGTTGAAGGACGGCGCTACGATTGAATCGCTCGGACTCGAAGAGCTCGTTGGCCAGGCCCGTGTGCTGGATTTGACGCATGTAACAGATTCCGTATCGCGTGCGGATCTGGAGCGCTTCGCCATTCAGAAGGGCGAATGGATCCTGCTCAAGACACGCAATTCATTGAACGAAAGCATGACATTCGATAGTCAGTTCGTCTATGTGAATGAAGATGCAGCACGTTATTTGATCGAATGCGGCATTCGCGGCGTTGGCGTCGATGGACTGGGCATTGAGCGTTCCCAGCAGGAATACCCGACGCATCGGCAAATTTTCCGCAGCAACATCGTAATCGTAGAGGGGCTGCGATTGAAGCATATTCACCCCGGCAATTATTTTCTCGTGGTCGCTCCGCTGAAGTTAACGGGCGTAGAAGCGGCACCGGCAAGGGCTATTCTGATCGGCGGCGTATAGACGGCTTGTGTCTAATGCCATTCGCTTGTTGATGCGCTGTCACGTGCATAGCCTATAGAAGAATCGAGAGGAAGTCATTATGAGCGTATCGTTGAAGGATGAAATCATACAAGAGGTCGAGAAGCGGCGCACATTCGCCATTATTGCGCACCCGGACGCCGGCAAAACGACGCTGACCGAGAAGCTGCTGCTGTTCGGCGGCGCCATTCGTGAAGCGGGTTCCGTAAAAGCGCGCAAGGCAAGCCGCCATGCGACGTCGGACTGGATGGAGATCGAGAAACAGCGCGGTATCTCCGTTACGTCCTCGGTTATGCAGTTTGATTATAACGGGCATCGGATTAACATTCTGGACACGCCTGGTCACCAAGATTTCAGTGAAGACACATATCGGACATTGACTGCTGCCGACTGCGCCGTGATGCTTATTGACGTTGCGAAGGGCGTCGAGCCGCAGACGATTAAGCTGTTCCAAGTGTGCAGCCAGCGCGGCATTCCGATCTTCACGTTTATTAACAAGCTTGACCGCGAAGGAAAAAACCCATTCGATCTCATGGAGGAGCTGGAGCGCGTGCTTGGCATTCGTTCGGTTCCGATGAACTGGCCGATCGGTATGGGGCGTGACCTATGCGGCGTCTATGATCGGATGAAAAATCAAGTTGAGCTGTTTAACGGCAAAGACCATTCGACGATTGAAGTCCGTAAGGTTGATGACTACAACGATTCAATCATCCGTGAGATGGCTGGCGATTTCTTAACCGATCAATTGATCGCTGATCTTGAATTGCTCGATGTTGCAGGCGATCAGTTCGATCTGGAGAAAGTAAGCCGCGGTGAACTGACGCCTGTCTTCTTCGGCAGCGCGGTCAACAACTTCGGCGTGCAGACATTCTTGGAGAATTTCTTGCAGCTCGCACCGAAGCCAACGCCACGTAAGAGCGAGGACGGCATCATCGAGCCAACTAGTGAGAAGTTCACGGGCTATGTGTTCAAAATTCAAGCGAACATGAACCCGGCGCACCGCGACCGGATCGCATTCCTGCGTATCTGTTCCGGTCGTTTCGACCGCGGGATGTCCGTCAAGCATGTTCGTGCCGGCAAGGACATTAAGCTGTCCCAACCGCAGCAGTTCCTTGCGCAGGACCGCGACATTGTCGAGTCGGCATATCCGGGCGATATTATCGGTCTGTTTGACCCCGGTATCTTCCGCATTGGCGATTCCTTATCGCAGGGCGGTAACGTTGTGTTCAATGAGCTGCCAACATTCTCGCCGGAAATCTTCGCAAAGGTAACGATCAAGAATGCCCTTAAGCAAAAGCAGTACCAGAAGGGCATCGATCAGTTGACGGAGGAAGGTACGATTCAAGTATTCCGCACGATAAGCTTCGACGATACGATTCTCGGCGTTGTCGGTCAACTGCAGTTCGAGGTGTTCGAGTATCGGATGCGTGCCGAATATGGCGTTGAAGTTCAGCTTCAACGGATGACGTATCAGTTCGCACGCTGGATCATCGATGACAACATCGACCCGTCGAAGTTCCGCATCAACTCGGCGCTCGTGAAAGACAAGAAGGACAACTATGTCGTCTTGTTCGAGAATGAGTATGCGATGCGTACGGCAATGGAGAAGAATCCGACGGCGAAGTTCCTGGATACGGCGCCTTAAGTCGAGCCATTGAAGGCCCATATGAAGTCTGTCATCCGAATGGGATGACAGACTTTTTTTGTTGAAAGTATCCTGAAGCAGGTTGACATGAAGACGTTCTCATGACAAAATGTACGCGTGTACATTTTTTTTGAACAACCTCTATAAACAAGTAAAGGGAGTATCGCTTTGAGACAACAAGTGGCGAAGCTCGCCGGTGTGTCGGAGGCGACGGTGTCCCGTGTTCTTAATGGCGTAGGACCGGTGAAGGAAGCGACGAAGCAGCGCGTGCTCGCGGCCGCGGCAGAGCTTGGGTATGTACCGAATGCGCTTGCGCAGCAGTTCGCGCGGAAGAAGAGCGGCAACCTTGGCGTCGTACTGCCTCATATGGCGAAAGTATCCTTATTCTCGACTTATTATTTCTCGGAGATGCTGAGCGGGATCGGCTCGGAAGTACAAGCGTCCGGCAATGATCTATTGCTGCTGTTCCGAGAGGCGGATCAGCCGCGCAACTATGTGTCGCTGTTTCAGTCGCAGAAGATTGATGCGCTTATCGTCTTGGGGGCGAGAGAAATCCCGCAGGATCGTTCCGCATTGGAAGAATTGGCGCAGGACGGCTATCCGTTCTGTGTATTGAATCAGCGGTACGGCCCGCGAGGCGGAGAATCGCCATTCTTGACGGTTGATGCCGATCATTGGTCAGGCAGCCAAGAGGCAGTCCGCCATCTCATCGACATTGGGTGCAGCAAGATTGCGTTCATTAATGGCCCTGAGCAGTACTCGAACAGTATTGACCGGCGCGAAGGTTACTTGAGCGTGCTAGCGCAGTCGGGTCTTCCGATTGAGCAGCGGTTGATGCTGACGGGCAACTACAGCCGCAAGAGCGGTTATGAGCTTGCTAATGATCTTGCTGTACTTATTCAGTCAGGGCGGGCGGATTCGGTATTCGCTGCGAACGACCGGATGGCGATTGGTGCGATGCAGGGATTGCGCGAGCATGGGCTGGAGGCTGGCCGGGACTACGCTATATGCGGCTATGATGATGCGGATGCGGCTCGAATGGCGAGCCCGCAGCTGACGAGCGTGGCGGTTCCTTTTCAAGAAATGGGAAGGAAGGCTGCTTCTCTGCTGCTGGGAGGCGATAACGCTGGTGTGGATGCATTGCGTTCCGCAGTACTGCCTGTGCAACTTGTTGCAAGAGAGTCGACAGGCGTGCGTCAACGTAGAAGCAAGTAGGTAATAAAAGGTAGCGGGACTGGACAGCAAGATTAACATAATGATTCGACATAAGCGTGGACAACGTAATGGGCTGCGGCCACAAATATTCGAATAGGGGCGATAGCAATGGCATTGGATCAAGTACGTGTAGGTATGGTCGGCTACAAATTTATGGGTAAAGCACACAGCAACGCATATCGGGCAGCACCGATGTTCTTCCCTAACATTACGAAACCGGTAATGAAGGCGATCTGCGGTCGCGACCCGCAGGGCGTAGAACAAGCAAGAAGTCAATTCGGCTGGGAATCAGTTGAGACCGATTGGCGTGAGCTTGTGAAGCGTGACGATATTGATCTCGTTGATATTAACGCCCCAAGCGATGCACATAAAGAAATTGCGCTTGCTGCTGCAGCTGCAGGCAAGCATCTGTTCTGCGAGAAGCCGCTGGCGCTAACGCTTGCTGACTCGCGTGAGATGCTGGAAGCGGCGGAGAAAGCGGGCGTGAAGCATATGGTCGGCTTCAACTACCGTTTCGCTCCTGCAGTACAGCTTGCGAAGAAGCTTATTGAAGAAGGCCGCCTTGGCCAAATTTATCACTTCCGCGCGTGGTTCCTGCAGGACTGGATTATCGATCCGTCGTTCCCGCTCGTATGGCGTTTGCAGAAGGAAATTGCGGGCTCCGGCTCGCACGGCGACCTTGGCGCACACTTGATTGATATGGCGCGCTTCCTTGTTGGCGAGTTCAGCGAAGTGATCGGCATGAGCGAGACGTTCGTTAAGCAGCGCCCGATGCCGTCCGCGATGACAGGTCTCAGCGCGAAGGGCGATGCGAATGCTCCGCTCGGCGACGTAACGGTGGACGATGCAACGTTGTTCATGACGCGGTTCGAGAACGGTGCGCTTGGCAGCTTCGAGGCGACGCGCTTCGCAGCTGGACACCGCTGCACGAACTCGTTCGAAATTAACGGCAGCAAGGGCAGCGTGAAGTTCGATTTCGAACGTCTGAACGAGCTGCAGGTTTATTTTACAGACGATGCGCCTGATGTACAGGGCTTCCGCCGTGTGCTTGCAACGGATGCAGCGCACGCTTATATGGATGCTTGGTGGCCGGCAGGTCACACGATTGGCTATGAGCATACGTTCACGCATGAGATAGTTGAGCTGATGCAGGCACTGTCGGAAGACCGTCAGCCTGTGCCGAACTTCGTAGATGGCGTCAAATGCCAAGAGGTGCTGGAAGCAGTCGATCGTTCGATCGAGCAGCGTCGCTGGGTATCAATCGAAGAGATGTAAAGCAGAGTGACTTTGAACTCCGTTCAAAGATCCTGATGTGAGGAGTAGACCAACCAATGAGAAAAGCACTGATCGTATGGGGCGGCTGGGACGGACATCAGCCGAAAGAAGTTGGCGAGATTTTCGCAGAGATGCTGCGCAAGGAATCATTCGAGGTTATCGTATCGGATACACTGGAAAGCTACGCGGACGAAGAGCTTATGCAATCTCTTGACCTGATCGTTCCAGTATGGACGATGGGCAAGATTGAGCAGCACCAACTGAAGCCGCTGCTTGCTGCGGTTGAGAATGGCTGCGGCATTGCCGGCTGTCACGGCGGTATGGGCGACTCGTTCCGCAACGAGGTCGAATATCAGTTCATGGTTGGCGGCCAATGGGTAGCGCACCCTGGCAACGATGGCGTGGACTATACGGTCGAGATGTCCATTCCGGGCGATCCGTTGACGGAAGGTATCGGCGACTTCGACGTATGCTCCGAGAAATATTACATGCATGTGGATCCTGCAGTCAAAGTGCACGCAACGACGAGTTTCGGTGATGTGAAGATGCCGGTCGTATGGACGAAGAAGTGGGGACAAGGCAATGTGTATTATAACTCGCTTGGTCACCAAGCGAACATTGTAGCAATGCCGCAGACGATGGAACTGATGCGCCGAGGCTTCCTATGGGCAGCACGTCCGGAACAAGGCTAATCGTTAGAATTAGAATTGCTAGGGTCGTACGGGGCGTACGAGGAGAGAGGAGATCTTCTTAAATGACACGATCACGAATAGGCATTATCGGTTGCGGCAATATTAGCGATATCTATCTTAAAAATTTAACGGCTTCCGATAAGGTTGAGGTCATCGCCGTTGCGGATGCAGACTTGTCCCGCGCTCAAATGCGGGCTGAACAGTATAGCCTGCCGCATGCCTACTCCGTCGAGGAGCTGCTGGCTGATCCGAACGTCGATATCGTCGTCAACTTGACGATACCGAAGGCGCATGCGGAGATTAGCTTGCGCGCGCTAGAAGCTGGCAAGCATGTATATGGCGAGAAGCCGCTAGCCGTAACGCTTGAAGAAGGCGCTCGCGTACTCGAAGTTGCGAAGGCCAAAGGACTCCGGGTCGCATGTGCGCCAGAGACGTTCCTTGGCGGCGGCATTCAGTCGTGCCGCAAGCTGATTGACGATGGGGCGATCGGCACGCCTGTTGCAGCGACGGGATTCATGATGAGCGGCGGACATGAGAGCTGGCATCCGGACCCAGGCTTCTATTATGAGGTTGGCGGCGGACCGATGTTCGATATGGGACCTTACTACCTGACTGCATTCGTCACCCTTCTGGGCCCCATTCGTCGGGTTACGGGTTCTGCAGTCATTACGCATGAAGAACGCACGATCAAGAGCGAGCCGAAGCGCGGACAGAAGATTCGCGTAGAGACGCCGACGCATATTGCCGGTGTCATCGACTTCGCTTCCGGTGCAGTCGGCACACTTATTACAAGCTTCGATATTTCTGGTGGAGCAGGCCTGCCGCCGATTGAAATCTATGGTACGGCAGGAACGCTGCGCGTGCCGGATCCGAATAACTTCGGCGGAGAGATACAGCTGCGCAGAGCAGGCTCAAGAGAGTGGGAGACGATTCCGCTGACGCATGGGCTGACGGATAACAATCGTGGTATTGGTGTCATTGACATGGCTGAAGCTATTGTCGAAGGTCGGCCGCACCGTGCGAATGGTGAAATGGCTTACCATGTGCTTGAAGCGATGCACGGTTTCCATATTGCATCGGAGCAGGATCGTCATTATCAGATGGCGAGCTCTTGCGAACAGCCAGCCGCTATGAAAGAACAGGCGTAAACACAGAGTTAATTAGCTAACGTCTGCTGCCCGATCTAGGTCTATTCGTTCTACGGATCTCGAAGTCTTGCGTTTTATTTTGGGTTGTATCGGGCTGTGATGCTTTTTCTTTACGTGCTTTGAGCAGTGCGTATAAGGCAAGTGCATCAGCAGCGAGAACTAGAACGGCAGCCCAGATTGCGATTTCTTCTGAAGACGGCTCATTATCAACAAGTTCAGTATCTTCAACCAGTGCCATTGGAATTACCCCTTCTCGTTGCTCAATACCGGATGATAGTAGCCTATGCGCGGGTATCCCGTTTCGCATGGGCGGTTGATGACTTTGCGTCATGACCGCATCCGGATGAGCTCGATGAAGGGGTAATTATTTGTTTCTAGTCCATTATTTCATTAAGAATGTCCGAGGCCGGCCGCATCGCCCGAATCGCCGGCATTCAAGTGGCGATGTAGACTGCCAACCATGTTGGTCTGCTCAGTTGCCGAGCTGTCTTGCCAGATCATTTCGAACAATACGCCGAGTCCAGGAAGAGCCTGTTCATTCGCTCCGATTGAATCTTGAATGATATCGCTAAGCTCCTCGTTCGATTTATCCTTAACACGCAAAATAATCGCCTGGCGCAAATCGATTGTATTCAAGCAGCATACCTCCCATTGACGTTAGACGCGTATTCATTATGTCCTCCGCACGCACAATACACACGAGGGGACAAGTGGCAGAAGCACGTGAAGATTCAGGTGCAAGTTTAGAGCGCATGTCAGTCGAGGTGTTACGTAAGGAAACAAGCTCTTGTATATGTTATAATTGCTCAGAACAAGACTGGGGGAATGGTTATGGCGAAGAAGCAATATGCCGTTATCGGAATGGGACGTTTCGGCTCGAGTGTAGCAGCTACATTATCGAACCTCGGCTTTGACGTGCTAGCAATCGATTCCAGTGAACAACGTATACAAGAAGCATCCCACTTCGTTACGCATGCGGTCTCGGCAGATAGTACGGATGAGGAGGCGCTTCGCGCACTCGGTATCCGGAATTTCGATGTCGTCGTTGTGGCGATTGGACAAGATATTCAGGCCAGCATCCTGACAACGCTCATTCTTAAAGATCTTGGCGTTCCTAAGCTTATTGTGAAGGCGCAGACGGAGCTTCATGGCAAAGTGCTCAGCAAGATCGGAGCGGACAAGGTGGTATACCCGGAGCGGGATATGGGCATGCGAGTTGCGCATCATCTGATTTCGAAGAATATTGTGGATTTTATCGAGCTGTCGGATGACTACAGCATCCTCGAGCTGAGCGCGCCACCGCAGATGGTGGGCAGAAACCTGAAACAGCTGGACATTCGTCCGAAGTTCAAATGCAACGTTATGGCGATTAAGAGCAATGGGCAGATGAATATATCGCCGACCGCTGAGGATGTCATTCAGTCGGATGATGTACTCGTAGTCGTCGGTAAGAACAACGATCTGGCGAATATGGAACGAGCGTATTTGGATGAACGTTAAGGCGGGACGGTCGTAAGGACAAGAGTAGAGTTGTTGAGCCTTATGTATGGGCAATCATATATGATTAAGGATTAGAGCACGCTACTGATGAGTTCGTGTTCGTGTTGAAGAGAGGGTTTTCAAGTTGTTCGATGTGATGTCAGTACAGAACGCCCGTGCGAAGAGCTGGGCAGCCCTATTGGACAAAAAGCACCGCGACCGCGCAGGCCGATTCGTCGTGGAGGGCATTCATCTGGTGCAAGAGGCGCTTCGCTGCAGCGCAGAGATCGAAGCCGTCGTCTATGACGGCGAACGTGGTCTGCCAGCGGAGCTGAAGCGGGAGCTAGCGCTTGTAGAGCAGCCGGAGCTGCTCGTAAGCGCATCGCAGGCTGTGATGGCGAAGTGTACCGGGACGGACTCGCCGCCGCCTGTATTCGCGGTGGTGATCAAGCCAGTCGTGAATGAAGAAGCGCTGTTCCGCGAGCAATCGCTCGTCGTCGTCCTCGACGGCGTGCGCGATCCAGGCAATGCGGGTACGATTATCCGCAGCGCGGATGCGGTTGGTGCGGACGCGGTCGTGTTGGGACGCGGCTGCGTGGATCTATATAACCCGAAGACGGTACGTTCGACGATGGGATCGTTGTTCCATCTGCCGGTCATCGAGGCAGATCTCGGCAAGCTGCTGCCGCAGGCGAAGGAGCGGGGCATCCGAATCGCTGCGACGAGTCTGCAGTCGGCGGTCAGCTGCTTCGACTGCAATTGGACAGGCCCGACATGGCTGGTACTCGGCAGCGAGTCGGACGGTATCTCGCCGGACGTATTGGCGCTGGCCGATCAGTCGGTTATTATTCCGATCCGCGGCAAGGCGGAGTCGCTGAATGTAGCGATGGCGGGTACGGTTATTTTGTATGAGGCGCTGAGACAGCGGGAGTTGGGGAGAAGATAGTTTTTGTCCAGCACCCCAAATACTGTTCTGAAATAGATATAGAAACTATTTCCTCAAAACACCAAAGACTGGAGATAAATCGGCACTACACCGATCCGTCTCCAGTCTTTTGCTATGCCTTTCTCAGAAATTTCCCATCTACCATAACAGGGATTCAAGGAAAGCAAGCGGAGGAAATGCAGGAGTGTATAGGTTGGTAGCGAAGTAATGGGGTAAGTGTGATCTAGCGAATCTGAGTGTTGGATTGCCACGCGTTAATTTGTTGGGGGTTCCGTTATGAAAAAAATGTTAATTGGAGCTATACTCTTAATTCTCATCACGGGTTGTCATCAAAATATCCGCAATCATGATTCTGCGATACCTTCAAATTCCGCTCTTCCTTCTGCTACATCATCACCAACTCATTTGAATTTTAAGGCTGTCCCTCAACCATTCACAACTGAAATTGCTCTAAAGAATGTTTCGATCCAGAAGAAAGTAAGTCCTGGATTTATCGTATATGAAAAAAAAGATGATGCCTTTGACTTATATTTAGGAAAAGTAGAAAACCAAAATTCGGTTCGAGAATTTGGCTTGCTTTCAGGTACAGTGTATAAAAAACAGATTGAAATAAAAAATGTTTCTATTTTCGGCGAATCCGCTATTTTGGTTTCAGGTTATTGTGGCGGCACATGTTCCATGAACTACTTTTTTTTGAAAAATAGCAATGAACCTTTCCTTGTTGTATCCGAATTTATTCAAATCACAGATATAGACAACGATGGAATCAATGAATATGGAGGCGTATTACATTGCGCAGGCCATCTCAGGCGTCATTCTGACGTTATCCCCCAAGAAAGTCATTCTTGGCGGAGGGGTAATGAAACAAGCGCAGCTATTCCCGATGATTCGAGAGGCAGTAGGTACTAATTTGAATGGATACGTAAGTGCTGAATCAATTGTATCGGATATCGAACATTATATTGTACCGCCCGGATTAGGCAACAATGCAGGCTTATGCGGGGCCTTGGCGCTGGGCGTAAGGGCGCTCGGTTCGCAGACGGGGGAATAATAATAGAGACGTCGGATCGTTAAACTGTCACACCAACGAAAAGAGTCCCTTAATTATCGAGACTCTTTGTCATTTTAGAAGCTTCTCGTGGTGTTAAATTACATTGCAAAAACTATTATTGAAACGTTTCCAAAGTTGTGCTAAGATACATTCAAGACAGATGCTGCTAGTAGGGAGGTGTACAATTGACTAACTTGAAACAAGTAGCTGAACTGGCTGGAGTAGGGCTCGGAACAGTGTCGCGAGTCATTAACAACCATGTTTCGGTTAAGCCGACAACAAGGGAAAAAGTGTTAGAAGCTATAAAACAGTTAAATTACGTTCCCAATGAAGTTGCAAGAAACTTCAAGATGCAGAAGTCGAATTTAATCGCTTTATTGCTGCCAAGCATATGGAATCCATTCTTCTCAGAACTGGCCTACTATATCGAAGATGAGCTTGACCGAGAAGGCTACAAACTAATATTGTGCAACAGCGGTGGCAAGCCGTCCAAAGAGCTATATTACTTTGACATTCTGAATCAGAACAAAGTGGCCGGCATTCTGGGCATTACATATAACGATATCGAGGATAGTCTCAATAATGATATTCCGATCATTAGCATAGATAGGCATTTCTCTAAGACGGTTCCTTGCGTGACATCGGACAACTATAGCGGTGGACGAATTGCAATGCGGGAACTATACAATGCGGGAGTTCGGAAACCAGCATTCATTGGAGTCGTAACAAAGGTATTCAGTGAAACCATGTTGCGTAAACAGGGCTTTATAGACGAAGCTGCAGCGCTGGGCTTGGACTATGTCGTCTATGAGGAACCCGACCCGTTAATGGACGAATTAAGTTTCTTCAACAATTTCTTCGCAATTAAAGAACATCATGAAATTGATGGCGTTTTTGCTATTACGGATATGTTCGCAGCGAGATATATCGAGCAAGCGCAAAAACAGGGGATTAGCGTTCCGGATGACGTCAAAGTAATTGGTTACGACGGCATTCAAGATAACACCTTGTTTCACCCCATTTTATCGACGATTCGTCAGCCGGTTGAAACGATGGCCCGTACATCCGTTAGGCTTCTTCTCCAGAGAATTGAAGGCGTGCCGATCGAACATGACACCTATCGGATTCCAGTAGAATTCAGGCAAGGAAAAACGACTTAGGTAGTAGAAAAGGAAATCAAACGTATTTCCTTTTCACAATTTGGAAACGTTTCATTTGGTGGATGAAGCATTTGGGAAGAGCGGATAATAACGTATACGTAGTATTGGAAACGTTTCAAGTTAGATGCTGAAGATCCATGGTTATGGAAACAGTTTATTAAATATAAATGGGTACACTGTTTTGGAAACGTTTCAAGCATAAACTGCGTTGCAATGTTTTGGAAACGTTTCATCAATAATGATTGAAGGCGGGGTCATATGAACGTGAAGTTCAACACGGGAGTAGAGGTACCAATGAAATCTGAGAATCGTTTGAGAAAACGGTTGAAACTGATTTCTAACAATTATCAGCTGTATTTGTTTTTGCTTCCGACAATCGTATTTTTCGCTATATTCGCTTATTGGCCTATGTACGGGGTCATCATTGCTTTCAAAGATTTCTCTGTAACCAAAGGAATTATGGGAAGTCCTTGGGCAGGCTTCGAGCATTTCGAACGCTTCTTCCATTCGTATAACTTCAAGGAATTGATAAGCAATACGTTAGGTCTAAGCGTGCTTGGCCTGATCGTGACTTTTCCTTTGCCGATTATTTTGGCGCTGTCATTGAATCAAGTCACGAACCTTAATTTCAAGAAGTTTGTCCAAACGACTGTTTATGCGCCATTCTTTATCTCCACTGTCGTCTTATCCGGAATGATCTTAGTGTTCCTGTCTCCAACAGGGATTATCAATCAGTTGATCGTCCATCTCGGCGGACATGATCCGATTCTGTTCATGTCCAAACCTGAGTACTTCAAAGCGACATATATCTTATCTGATGTGTGGCAAGGAACAGGCTTCAGCGCAATCGTTTATCTTGCTGCATTGGCTGGTGTTAACCCAGAGATCCATGAAGCGGCTATCGTAGACGGAGCAACGAAATGGCAGCGCATCTTAAATGTAGACCTTCCGTCGATAATGCCAACCGCAATCATTCTCTTGATATTGGCTGTAGGTAACATTATGGGCGTTGGATTCGAGAAAGCTTACCTGCTGCAAACGCCAACCAACCTGCCGTCTTCAGAAATCATCTCGACTTATGTCTATAAAGTGGGCCTGAAGCAATCGCAGTATAGCTTCTCGGCAGCGGTCGGACTATTTAACTCGGTCATTAATCTGATTTTGTTGCTCTCGGTCAATAAAGCCGCGAAGAAGCTTTCAAGCACAAGTTTATTTTAGGAGGGACGATCTATGTCCGGCGGCCAAACGAAATCCGCTTTGCGATCACGTAAAGATTTACGGTTCGACATTATTAACTATGCGATTCTAACGATTATCGCGATTATCGTTATTTACCCTCTATATTTCGTGTTAATCGCTTCTGTCAGTGATCCATCCACAGTCCTTAACGGGGAAATGTGGATCTTCCCGAAAGGTTTGACGTTTGAAGGTTATTCTAGAATTTTGCACGAGGGAAGCATCTGGTTGGGATACAAGAACACCATCCTCTATACAACGGTTGGCACAACGATCAATGTGGTGCTGACTGTGCTGGCTGGTTACGCTTTGTCGCGAAATGATCTGTATGGCCGCAATGTCATTATGGTGTTCTTGCTCATTACGATGTTCTTCTCCGGCGGCTTGATTCCTACATATCTCGTCGTGAAGAAACTGCACTTGGTCAATACGATGTGGGCGCTGATTCTACCTAAGGCAGTATCTCTGTTCAATGTCATTATTGCACGTTCCTTCTTCCAGGAATCGATTCCTAAAGAGCTGCTCGAACAAGCCAAAATCGATGGGTGCTCGGATATTACGTTTTTTGCACGTATTGTGGTTCCGCTATCGAAAGCCATCATTGCCGTATTGGCCTTGTTCTACGCTGTTGGTTACTGGAATTCGTTCTTCGACGCATTGATTTATCTCGGGGATGACTCTAAGTATCCATTGCAGCTGATTCTGCGCAATATTCTCGTCGTTCAGAACGAGCTGGCAAGTCAATTCGTAACGGACGTACAGTCGGCGGAGGTTCAACAGAGAGTCGCAAGTTTGTTGAAATACGGCGTAATCGTCGTTGCATCGGCCCCTCTGCTCATTATTTATCCGTTCGTGCAGAGATTCTTCGTCAAGGGCGTCATGATCGGCAGCGTCAAAGGCTAAAGCTAAATGGGCTGTACAGCCTGTCATCAGGTTGATATAGAAGCAAGCGATTTAAGGAGGTGGTTTATTCCAAAAGCATAATGGTGGTTTGGTTTGTCTATAAAGGGTGGTTGTGAAGTTGAAAACAAACAACATTGGAGGGTAAGAAAATGAAAAAACGTTACGCTTCAGCATTAACCTTGCTTCTTACGTCTAGTTTGCTCGTTACGGCGTGTTCATCATCCAATGATTCAGACAAAAAATCGGATTCACCGGCAACGAATGCGGCAGCAGACATTAATGTAACAGGTTATCCGATCGTGAAGGATAAAGTTACGCTTAAATTTGTTTCGCCTAAGAACCCGTTGGCTCCAGCTTACGGAGATATGACCTTCTTTAAAAATCTCGAGACTCAATCGAATGTACATATCGAATGGAATAACATTCCAGGAGATGGTTATCAGGAGAAGAAGAACCTGCTCTTGGCAACGAATGATCTTCCTGATGCATTTTATAATGCGGGGTTCACCGATTTTGACTTGATCAAATACGGCACCGAAGGAACCATCATCCCACTTGAAGACCTCATTGATCAATATATGCCTAACTTGAAAGCCTTGTTCGAGAAACGACCGGACTTGAAAGCGATCGTTACGGCACCTGATGGCCATATTTACTCGCTCCCGTATGCCGAAGAAATGAATTTGATCAACATGCCTAACCAAATGTTCATTAACAAAAAATGGTTGGACCAGTTGAACTTACCGGTTCCTACGACGCTGCAAGAATATCATGATGCATTGAAGGCATTCAAAGACAACAATGTGAATGGCAAAGGTACAGTAGTCCCGCTGTCCTGGTGGTTCCAAGGCTGGTGCGGCAATGAAGGCGACTTGCTCGGCATGTTCGGTGCACCGGACGTTTCAACGGACGATCATCGTATTGTAAAAGACGGTAAAGTGGAGTACTCCCTTGCGCTTCCGGAATATAAAGAAGCCATTGCTTATTATCACAATTGGTACGAAGAAGGTCTGATTGATCCAGAAATCGCGACCATGGATGCGGAGAAGCTGAAAGCGAAGGGCAAAACTGCTGATGAAACGCTTGGTTCGTTCATCTGGTGGGAAGGTCCGGAAATCGTTGGCGAAGACCGCATGAAGGATTACGTTCTGATGCCGCCTCTGAAGAACAACGAAGGTGAAATTGTTATTGGCAAAACGAATTACTCGGAATATTCCCGTGATTCCTTCGTTATTACAAGAGCGAACAAAAATCCAGAAATTGCGGCTCGTTGGGCTGACCAACTGTATGATGCGAAGACGGGCATTCAAGCGCACTGGGGACCGATCGGAGAAGTATACAAGGAAGAGAACGGCAAGCTCGTGAATCTTCCGGTTCCTGCAGGTACGACAGCTGGCGAATACCGGATCAAGGTAGCACCAGGTGGACCAACTGCCATTACGAAAGATCAATTCGGAACGCTTGTCGACATGGAACCGCGTGCGAAGCAGCGCTTGGAAGAGCTGGAGAAGTACTACTTCCCTTATCAAGTTAAAGAAAACTATCCGTCCGTCTTCCTATCCGCGGAAGATCTGGACAAGGTCAATCAGATCGAAACGCAGCTCAAAGAGTACACGAAGCAAATGAAAGCGAAATGGTTGATGGACGGCGGGGTAGAGAAAGACTGGGACGGCTACCTGAAAAAGCTTGATCAAATCGGCCTGAAAGAATTGCTGGATATCTATCAAAAAGGATATGACCAATTCCAGAAAAACAATGCATAACGCTTCCTAGAAGCCAGTAACAAGAACAAACCGGAACGAATGTCCTCGCTGTTCCGGTTTGTTCTACATATAAGCACTTATTCATTAAGTACAAACGAAGGATGAGCATGACATGACAATCGATTATCGCAATGAAAAGTATCGCCCGCAATTCCATTTCACTCCTCCTGCCAATTGGATGAACGACCCGAACGGCATGGTTTATTTTGAAGGCGAGTATCATCTGTTTTATCAGCATCATCCGCATGGGACGACTTGGGGACCTATGCATTGGGGACATGCTGTTAGTACTGATCTTATTCATTGGGAGCATCTTCCTATTGCCATGAAGCCTGACAATAACGGTGCGATCTTCTCCGGAAGCATCGTCGTGGATTGGACAAACAGCAGTGGTTTATTCTCCGAAGAACCTGGATTGGTTGCAATCTTTACGCAAGCGGATCAGTACCCGGACTCTGACCGTCCGAGACAGCGGCAAAGCATTGCATACAGCTCGGATAGAGGTAGAACATGGTCGATGTATGAGAACAATCCCGTTTTGAGCAATGAAGAAATCACCGATTTTCGAGACCCCAAAGTATTCTGGCACGAGCAGAGCTCGCACTGGGTAATGGTGATAGCTGCCGGTGATCGGGTGCAAATCTATGTATCGCAGGACTTGAAGAGTTGGACTTGCGCAAGCGAATTCGGTGCCAAGGAAGGCTCGCATGACGGCGTCTGGGAGTGTCCGGATTTAATTGAATTGCCTATAGAAGGCCAAGAGGAAACGCGCAAGTGGGTCATGATTGTAAGCATCGGGGATGATCCTAATCTGGCAGAAGGATCAAGAACGCAATATTTTGTTGGACAATTCGATGGCAAATCGTTCACGAACGAAGCATCATCAGATACGGTACTGTGGCTGGACTACGGCAGGGATAATTATGCTGGCGTAACTTGGTCGGATATACAAGGGCCGAATAATGAGAAGTACTTCATTGGTTGGATGAGTAATTGGAAATACGCCAATCAAACGCCGACGTCTACATGGAGAAGCGCCATGACGCTTCCTCGCCAATTGCTGCTTCGAGATACGAGCGCTGGCGTTCGACTGGTTCAGCATCCGGTTAAGGAACTGCTCGAACTAAGAAGGAACGACGAAAGCTTGCGTTGGGAAGGTCAAACTATACATCCTGGGTACAATCTCCTCGAGAACGTAAAAGCGGATATCTACGAAATCATAGCTGAGTTTGATCCAGGTACCGCAGAAGAGTTCGGATTTAAACTTCGCCTCTCGGATAACGAGGAGACTATCGTCGGGTATAGAGCTGCCGATCGGTTGTTGTTTGTTGATCGCTGCCATTCTGGAGAGGCAGCGTTCCATGATGCCTTCCCTTGCAGCCATGAGGTTCCAGTAGAACTTAAAGAGGGTCGAATGAAGATTCAGATTTTCGTGGACCAATCCTCTATCGAGATATTTGTGAATGATGGAGAAACGGTCATCAGCGATCAAATATTCCCAGATACCGCGAGTACAGGGCTAGAGCTGTATGTGCAAGGAGGAGAATCAAACGTACTTTCTTTAGCCCTTCATCCGCTCAAATCTATCTATGCCGATGCTGAAGAAATGACGATTAAGGAGGTCATGTAATGCTGATTGGGGCAATAGAGGGCGGCGGAACGAAGTTTATTTGTGGGATTGGGACGACGGAAGGAGAAGTTCTCGAACGCATTTCGATCCCTACGACAACACCGGAAGAAACGCTTGATCAGGCTATGAGCTTCTTCGCCAATAAAGGTGTATCAGCATTAGGCATTGGCACATTTGGCCCCATCGATGTTAACCCGAACAGTTCTACATACGGATCCGTTCTGGGAACGCCGAAGCCGCATTGGAGCGGATATCGGATTCTGGAACATGTCAGAAGCCATCTGGATGTTCCGGTTGTTTTCGATACGGATGTTAACGCAGCAGCCCTGGGCGAATCGTTATGGGGCGCTGCAGCCGGATTGAACAGCTGCATCTACATGACAGTTGGCACGGGAATCGGCGTCGGCGCGATTGTGGAAGGAAAGCTTATCCACGGAATGACGCACCCGGAGATGGGACATATTGCCGTGCGCAGGCATCTACATGATTCCTATCAAGGGAATTGCCCTTACCACGGTGATTGTCTTGAAGGAATGGCTTCCGGACCAGCGGTTGAGGGTAGATGGGGGACTAAGGCCATCGAACTGAATGATGCTCATGCCGCATGGGACTATGAAAGCTATTATATCGGCCAAGCACTGTCGAACTTCATCCTTGTCCTATCGCCTGAGCGAATTATTCTAGGAGGAGGCATTATGAGCCAAGCCCACTTGTTCCCACGCATCAGAGAGCAAGTGAAAATGCAACTGAGTGGGTACGTTCAGCATCCGAACCTCAGCGAGAATATCGATAATTACATTGTACCGCCCGCACTTGGTCACAATGCCGGGTTGATCGGCGCATTGGCTCTGGCCAAGCAAGCTATTCGCTAAGCTATACCCCTTTCCTCTATAGATCCATTGAGGATAGGGGATTTTCAAAGAAGAAATTGAAAGCGCTATTACTGGGAATATGATAAATGGATCTGCTATTCATTGTGAAGCAAACGTATCTGTAAAGCTATTACATAGAATGCATAACTAATGCGGAGGTAGTGAAGTCATGTTAAAAAAGTCAATTCGATCATGCATCGTCGTTACCGTGATCGTTTCGCTTATCCTCTCCACAGGATATATGAGCAGCAATGGAAGAGCGTATGCTGCGGATGACGCCCCAGCGGTTTATGCCAATACAATCGAAAACCCAGGCTTTGAAACTGGAGATATGACGGGCTGGACGGTCATTAATGGAAGCGCTTTCTCGTCAGATAGCGTTTCTAGCGATACGATGTATTGGGCTGAAGGGATTCCTTATCAGCAAGAGGGACTCTATCATATGAATGGATGGAAACATGAAGAAACGGCAACCGGAAGGGTGCGGTCATCTACCTTTACGCTGGGTGGGTCCGGATGGATTACTTTCATGCTTGGCGGCGGGAGACATACCGATCAGGAATATATCGAGATCCACAATGCGGATACGGGCGAAGTGATTGCTCGATACGGGAATACGGAGTGGAGCGATGCGAATTTCCCCAAAGTCGAGTTAGGTCTGCGTTTAGCGAACTTGGTGAAATACAAGGCAGACCTGAGCCGATATCTCGGGCAGAATCTGTATATCGATATTGTAGATAATGGCACCTCCGATTGGGGCCTGCTGTTCGCCGATTCCTTCGATACTTATTACGAGACCAAACCTAGTGAAGGAATTAGAGCGGATAATCTATACGACCCAGGTGTGAAAGAAATTGAAAATCCAGGATTTGAAACAGGAGATATGTCGGGCTGGACTGTAGTGGAAGGAATGGCTTTCGGCCCGAACAGTGTATCCGATGAGACTTCCTATTGGAATGAACAGATTCCATATAACCAAGAAGGCCAGTACCACTTAAACGGGTGGAAATATGACGAGGCCAATACGGGTATATTGCGTTCAACCACATTTAAGCTAAGCGGCACTGGCTGGATCACGTTCAGAATGGGCGGTGGCAAGAATACGGATCTGGTTCATATCGACGTCTATGATGCTAATAACAATGAGTTAGTGGCACGTTACGGAAACACGGAATTCGCCGATATTAACTTTCCGAATGTAGATCAAGGTCTCCGATTAGCCAATATGGTTCAATATAGAGCGGATTTGCGCGCTTTTGTTGGCGAGAATCTCTACTTCGAGATCGTAGACAATGCAACAAGTGACTGGGGAGTCGTCTTCGCCGATGACTTCAAGACGTATCTCACAAGCACGCCTACAGATGGTGTGGCTGCTATAAACCTATATCATCCTGTACGTTACGAGCCACTCAACCCTGGATTTGAATCGGGCAGCTTGTTTGGCTGGATGGTTGTTGCTGGCAACGCCTTCGGACCAGGCAGCGTGTCGGGCGATACGACATGGTGGAGCGAGAACATTCCTTATAATCAGGAAGGCGATTATCATCTGAACGGCTGGATGTATGACGAGAAAAAGACAGGTATTCTGCGTTCGTCCACTTTCACGCTTGGCGGTACGGGCTGGATTACGTTTAAGCTTGGCGGCGGTAAACGAACGGATCTCGTCCATGTTGATGTATATAATGCGGACACGGACGAATTAATTGCACGTTATGGCAATACGGAGTTCAAGGATACGAACTTCCCTAACATTGATCAAGGGATGCGGCTTGCGAACATGGTGCAATACAAGGCGGATCTGTCCAAGCATTTGGATGAGAACCTGTACCTTGAGATTGTAGACAATGCGGATTCGGATTGGGGACAAATATTTGCTGATGCCTTCTTCACCTATCAGACGGAAGTGCCGACGGATGGCGTACTGGCAACCAATTTGTACTCCACAACACCTGAGGACATACAGAACCCAGGGTTTGAGACCGGTGATTTAAGCGGTTGGACCAGCGAAGGCGATGCCTTTGCAAACGCGGTTACAAGTGAGACTAGCTTCGGCCGCGATCAAACGCCTTACGGACAGGAAGGTACTTATCATGCAGTAGGGGCTGATGCTGGGACTGGTACGTTAACCTCCAGTACGTTCAAATTAGGCGGCAATGGATTCATTAGCTTCCTGATCGGTGGAGGAAATGATACGGACAACCTCTATGTCGCTCTAGTACGGGCTTCTGATCATACCGTGCTGATGAAATCCACTGGAGCGCAGTCGGATGCGTATCAACGAATCAATTGGGATGCAACGCCATATCTCGGTCAAGATTTATATATTCATGTAGTAGATCAGACTGCTTCCGGCCACATCAATGTCGACGATTTTCAGGTGAAAGGGTCGGGTTTAATCGGCAGCTGGCGCTTCAATGAGGGGCAAGGAACGAAGGCGAAGGACGAGGTTCGAAGCCGCAATGATGCCGTTCATTATGTATTCAACGATGCCAAATACAAGCCGAACAGCGAACCGCTGTGGAGAGATGGGGTCTCCGGTAAAGGGCTTCTCTTTGACGGATACTCTACATGGATTGCGAGACCGGCCAATGAAATTGCCAAGCCAGCTGATGAGATCACGATTGAAGCATGGGTTGCTCCAAGATCTTACGAGTGGGGCGATCAAGGCAAGCTCTCCGCAATCGTAAACCAATATGACGATGCGAATCGAACGGGTTACATCCTGGGGATGGGCCGCCATGGCAAGTGGTCATTCCAGGTCGGAATTAATGGGAAGTGGGTAGAAGCATGGGCAGCGGATGACAAGCCGCTTAACAAGTCGGAGTGGTCACACATTGCTGCGACATACAGTAAGACCGATGGGAAATTGAAGTTGTATCTGAACGGCGAGCTGGTTGGTACAGCAACCTCCGAGAAGAAGCTTGCCATTACGCCGGCGAACACTGATTTTATGATTGGCAAAAACAATTCCGGCGCTGTGATTAACGGCGTGTTCACTGCCAATATGTTCAATGGCTTGATCGATGAAGTGAACGTGTTTAACCAAGCGCTGACTCAAGATCAGATCCGCAGTGACTACAATACAGTCACTGCTACCTTCAATGGGGGGATTGTGCCTACTCCTTCATTGGATTTCGACCGCACCGATTATGACGGGGATCGCTATCGCCCGCAATATCACTTAATTGCGCCCGGTCATTGGATGAATGAGCCGCATGCGCCGCTTTACTTCGACGGGAAGTATCACATCTTCTATCAATTTAACCCGCAAGGGCCTTACTGGCATCAAATCCATTGGGGACATGCTGTCAGCGATGATATGGTCCATTGGAAGGACATGCCTGTCGCTCTGTCGCCGGATGGTGGATCAGAAACGCCGGATGGCGTGTGGTCGGGCAGTGCCGTTGTCGATGACAATGGTAATCCTGCATTATTCTTCACAGCTGGGGATGACAAGGCTAGTCCTAACCAAGCAACGGGACTGGCGAGAAGCACATTCAAGGACGACGGAGATGTCGATCTGAAGAACTGGGTTTATAACGGCACGCCGGTAACCGTCCAAGCTCCCAATTTGCAGGCAGAAGAAGGCGAAGTATGGTACGGCAACTTCCGAGATCCGTATGTTTGGAAGGATGGAGACACCTGGTATCAGCTCGTAGGTTCGGGAATTAAGGACGTTGGCGGAACGGCCTTGCTGTATACGTCCGATGATATGGTTCATTGGACGTATCAACATCCATTCTTCGTTGGCGATTACGAGAAGTACCACAAGACGGGTCAAGTC
Source organism: Paenibacillus terricola (assembly GCF_014779765.1). GTDB lineage: Bacteria > Bacillota > Bacilli > Paenibacillales > Paenibacillaceae > Paenibacillus_T > Paenibacillus_T terricola. Next base: position 40,613 of record NZ_JACXZA010000001.1, read on the forward strand.
TGGGAGCTTCCAGTACTGCTTCCATTAGGTGAGGACAGCAATGGAACTATGAAGTATGCATTCTTCATCAATCCTTGGTTCGATCACTATGACCAAGACAACGTGAAATATGTCTATCATTGGATCGGTACTTGGGATAAGGTAAATAACAAATTTGTACCGGATCACGAGGATCCCCGGATGTTCGATTTTGGGGAGCACTTCACGGGACCAAGCGGAATGATAGATGGTCAAGGACGTTCGATTTTGTACAGCATCACGCAAGATCGTCGCACGGAACAGCAGCATAATGATGCAGGCTGGGCACATAATGGTGGATTGCCGCTCGTATTGTCGCTGCGCAGCGATGATACGCTTGGTGTAGAGCCGATTCCGGAACTGCAGTCGCTCCGTGGTAAGAAGCTGGTTGATCTGTCTCAGAAGACAGTGGGAGAGGCGAATAGCGCACTCGCTCAAGTACAAGGCGATATGCTGGAGGTTGTCTTGGAAGCCCATATCGGCACGGCGAAGAAGGTCGGTATCTCGTTGCGAAAGACAGCGGATGGCGCTGAGGAAACGAAGCTGATCTATGATGCAGAAAACCAGCTGCTCAGCATAGACCGATGGAAATCGTCATTGGATCCAGATGTTCAGAAGGGTATCCAGAACGGCAAAATGGAACTTGACGGCGATCTGTTGAAACTCCATATCTATCTTGACCGCTCCATGATTGAGGCTTATGCCAATGGGAAGAACAGCATCACGTCCAGGGTATACCCGACGCGTGGGGATGCGCTTGGCCTAAGCTTATGGAGCGAAGGCGGAGCTGCTTCCGTTCAGAAGTTGCAAGTTTGGGAGATGAACTCCGCTTATGGCAGCACGGTGCCGGCAAGCTGGCCAGATCCGCAGGCACAAACGACAGCAGTCGGTGAACTGCCTAATGCAGATTTCGAGAAAGGCGATTTGTCTGGATGGACGGCCGAAGGCAACGCGTTCACGGATAAGAATGTGACGAAGGTTAACGATTGGGGATGGGGAGGTCCATTCAATCAAGCTTGGGTTGCGAAAGATCCGGAACGTTATCATTTGTGGGGCATTAATCCGGAATTCGGAGATTCGGCGACAGGGTCGTTGACTTCCCAAACGTTCACATTAGGCGGAGACGGAAAGATCAGCCTCCTGGTTGGCGGAGGACAGGATCTCGATCATCTCTACATTGCGCTAGTACGTGCTTCTGACAAACAAATACTGATGAAAGATACCGGCAATAACAATGAAGCATACCGACGTGTAACGTGGGACGCATCAGCTTACAAGGGCGAAGCGTTGTATATTCAAGTTGTCGATCAAGCGACTGGAGGCTGGGGACATATCAATATCGACAATTTGAACGTACCGGTGTCGATTATTAACGGCAGTGTTGGTGGGGGTGGAATTATTAGCTCTCAGCCAGAAGCGGGACAACAACCAGGGTTATACCCAGTCACTGCAGATGATCTCAAAGTTAGTAGTGCGAATGGGCAGACTGCGGCTTCATTGATCGTTGATAGCCAGAAGCTTCGAGATGTACTCAATGGGATCAAGGATAGCAATGTTTCTACCATTTTGTTTGATGTACCAATAAAACAAGGATCCGCGTTGGACGTTTCCTTGCCGTTGGCGGTACTGCAAGAAGCGATTGAGCATTCTCCGAATCTGATCGTCACAGTAAAGAGTGGGAACGTAACTTATGATCTCCCGTTGGCGTTGTTGCATGATGGGATCCAGAGCAATGTTGCAAGTAACCTCCATGTGGTGATTGAACCACAATCAGGAGAGGCTCTCACCAAGATCCAACAAGCGACTGACTCGTCTGGCTTGAAGATGGTATCAGGAGCATTTGGTTTCGCAGTGCTCTTAGAGGCAAATGGGACATTATCAGAGACGAAGAACTTCGGTAAGCTGTACATTTCACGCTCGATTACGGTTGATGGCGTATTGGATCCTAATACAACTACAGCGATAATGATTGACCCGAGCACGGGTAAGACCACCTTCGTCCCAGCAACGTTTGACGTTAAGGATGGCAAGACGGTTGTTACGATTAAAAGCAATAAGAACGGCATTTATACGATAGTCCAATTCATCAAGACGTTTACGGACATTCGCAATCATTGGGCGAAACATGAAATTGAACTGCTGACATCCAAGCTAATTGTTAATGGGACAAGCGCATCGGTATTTGCTCCGAACGCAACCCTGACACGGGCAGAATTCGTGGTAATTGTTGCACGTGCACTAGGTTTATCCGATCAGGCTGGTAATTCATCCAAGCTTAACGATGTTACCTTGGGCAGTTGGTATTCAGATGCTGTTGGAGGAGCGGTTCATGCAGGCATTATTACGGGTTATCAGGACGGCAGCTTTAGGCCGCAGCAGCATGTCACCCGTGAAGAAATGGCTGTTATGCTCTCTCGTGCTGCGGCGTATATCGGTGCTGCGCTTGGTTCCGGCACGATTGTCGATTCGTTATTGGCTCAATATTCGGATGGTTCGAAAGTAAGTGAATGGGCTCAATCAGCTGTATCTGAGCTAATTGCTTCAGAACTATTGAAAGGCAACCAAGATGGATTGCTGAATCCTAAAGCTAATCTTACAAGAGCGGAAATGGCTGTAGTGATGAAACGCTTCCTCGTACAAGTCGGCTTCATTAGCTAAACAATTACATCATTAGAATTAGCACCCTTTAGTCCTTCGTTCACGCTTATTGAGCTAGTGTTCTGGTCTAAAGGGTGTTTTTCTTCAACTAAGAGAGGTGCAGCAAGAACAATAATGCGATAACGAAGTTTTCTAAATTGAAGGAGGGAATTTACAGATGTCAGTCATTCGAATTATGCAACGAATCTCGATTAGTTTAATGTTAATGTGCAGTACATTACTAGGTACGCTCTGGCCCATATCTAACAGTGCCAACGCCGCTCAGGGCATCATTGCACAGTGGAGGTTTGACGAGGGAACGGGGACATCAACGAAGGAAACGGTTAGTAACACGAATGATTCGGTTCACTATGTGTTCAACAATGCGGTGTATAAACCAGTAAGCGCTCCAGAGTGGAAGTCGGATGGCATTGCGAATAGTGCCTTGTTATTCGATGGCTACTCCACTTGGGTAACCCATCAGCCTATTGCAACGCCTACTCAGGCCATGACGGTCGAAGCATGGGTCGCGCCTAGATCCTATGAATGGGGCGATAACGGCCGTTTGTCTGCTATTGTCAATCAACATGATAAGGATGCAAGACAAGGATTTCTGCTTGGCGTATTCCGGGGAGGAACGTGGTCTTTCCAAATTGGATCGAATGGGAATTGGTACGAAGTATGGGCGTACGAGCCGCTTCCTAAATATGAATGGTCACATCTCGTCGCCACTGTAGATGGTGTGCAAGGCACGATGAAACTGTACTTGAACGGGAAGAAGGTCGCTTCGCGCAGCATACCTGTCAATTCAACCATTACCCACTCAGGCAACCCATTGATCATCGGCAAAAATACTCAAAGCACGCAGCTTGGCATCTTTCCTTTGAATATGTTTGACGGACTCATTGATGAAGTGAAAATCAGCAATCTGGCCTATAGTGATGCAGATGCGCAGAACGATTATCAAAGCTATGTAACACAGCTGGGCGGCAATATGCCTACACCGGATTTAAGCTTTGATCGAAGCACGTTCCAAGGGGATAAATATCGTCCGACTTACCATGCTATAGCCCCGGGACATTGGATGAACGAACCACACGCTCCTCTCTACTATAACGGCCAATACCATCTGTTCTATCAGAACAATCCGCAAGGACCTTATTGGCACAATATTCATTGGGGACATTGGGTAAGCACGGATATGGTGCATTGGCGGGACATTACGCCGGCTTTATCACCAGAATTGTTCCAGGTCGATCCGGACGGCGATTGGACGGGAAGCTCGGTCATTGATGATACAGGGAACCCGACTCTATTCTTCACGGCAGGTAATGATTCGAGAGCGTATATGAGCAGTAATCAGAACATCGGCGTAGCTCGAAGCACGATACAACAGGATAACGATAATGACCTAAAGAACTGGAAGAAGGAAACGACGCTTGCCGTGACACAGCAGCCTGGTCAAGGGAAAATTGGAGAGTTCCGAGATCCCTATGTATTCAAGGACGGCTCAACCTGGTTTATGTTAGTAGGGACCGGAGTGGATGGCCAAGGAGGAACCGCTGTCGTTTATTCTACAAATGACCCTAATTTAATGAACTGGACCTATCGTGGTCCATTGTACCAGTCCAATCCTAGTACCTATCCTCAATTGGGAACGGTCTGGGAGCTTCCGGTGATGATGCCGCTGGGCAACGGCAAACATCTGTTAGCTGTCAGTCCCGTTGGATCTGGTGCCGATGTCGAGGTATATTATTGGATTGGCACTTGGAATAGCAGCACAGCTAGATTCACCCCGGATCAGCCTGCTCCGCAGTTAATGGACTTTGGCGACTTTAAATTTACAGGTCCAAGCGGGTTTGTAGATCCTGTGACTGGACGCAATATAATGTTTACGATTGCGCAAGGCGAACGATCGTCCCAAGAAGAATCCGATGCCGGCTGGGCGCATAATGCCGGACTTCCAGTGGAGCTAAGTCTTCGTCCAGATGGGCGGTTAGGGATAAAGCCTATTGATGAATTGCAATCGCTGAGAGGACAGCAACTCGTCAATATCACTTCCGATACAAGCTTTGCGGCAGCTAATTCAGCTTTGTCCGCGGTAACGGGAGATACGTTGGAGATTGAGATGGAGCTGGCCAAAGGGTCGGCAGATCGAGTTGGCATAAAGGTCCGCAAATCGCCGAATAGTGAAGAAGAAACTTTGCTCTACTACGCTTACGGTGCCAAGGAGTTTGGCGTAGATCGAACCAAGACGGTAGCGGGCACGAATAAGGGGATTCAAAAAGGGACGGTCGATATAGGCAATGAAAATGTTAAGCTTCACATTTACTTGGATAAATCCATGGTAGAGGCATACTTGAATGGTCAGAAATCGATTACGACTCGAACCTACTCGACACGTGATGATGCGAAAGGGCTGCAGCTGTGGGGGGACGCGAATACAAGCTCCATCGTTGTGAAATCCCTTAAAGTTTGGAACATGAATTCCGCGTATACACAGGTTCCAGTTACCGGATTAAGTTTGAATCCTTCCAGCACGCAACTGGCGGTAGGCGGGAAGAAAACGGTATATGGAACGGTGGCTCCAGCGGACGCTTCCAACAAGAATCTGACCTGGACATCCAGCAACCCTTCCATTGCAACTGTGGTAAACGGGGTTGTTACTGGTCATGCAGTGGGTAATGCTGTAATCACAGCCAAGACCCGAGATGGCGCAAAGACAGCCTCCGCTGCCATCACCGTTATTGAGGCACCTCCTTCCACGAATTTGACGAACGGCGGATTTGAGAATGGGGATCTGAGTGGATGGATTGTAGAAAGCGGAAGTGCATTCTCTAATGCAGCCGTCACAAATCAGACCATTAAAGATTCACAGCCTCTTAATCAGGCAGGTAGCTATCATCTAGGAGGATACCTGAATGGAGATGCCGCAACGGGGGTGCTCAAATCTAAGCCATTTACTTTGGGAGGTAACGGTCAAATCAGCTTCCTAGTCGGCGGCGGTTCCGATATCGACAAGCTTTATGTATCTTTTGTTAGAGCTTCTGATGGGAAAGAATTATTCCGATCGACCGGACCCGGCACGTACTGGAATTGGCAAACGACTAAAGGGGAGACCGATAGCTACACGAGAAGGTCGTGGGATGCCACCGCTTATATCGGAACTTCTATGTATGTGAAAGTCGTTGACGAACGTACGGATGGATGGGGACATCTTAATATCGATGATTTTATCGTTCCCGTATCAGTTGGAGCAGCGGATACACAAGCGCCAACAACGCCGACTAATTTGATCTCGCCGTCTAAGACCGATACTTCGGTAACGTTGAGTTGGGGACCCTCAACAGATAATGTGGACATTGCAGGGTACTCGATCTTCCGAAATGGGACAAAGGTAGGCATAAGCATAACGACAGGATATACAGACACTGGTTTAAGTTCGAATACGATGTATTCGTACACAGTTAAGGCCGGAGATTCTGCTGGCAATCTATCAGCCGCGAGCAATAGTTTATCGGTTACGACGGAACCTTCAGCTTCTTCCGGAGGCGAAGGCATTACTAATCATGATTTCGAGACTGGCGATCTGACCGGTTGGACAATCGTGAGCGGTAATGCTTTCAATACGGGAGATGTAACAAGTGACGTCAATTGGGGTTGGGGAGGCCCTTTTAAACAGAATGGCAATTATCATTTGTGGGGGTTCAAGGATGGAGGGGACGGCCAAGTAGGCGTACTCAAGTCTGAGATGTTTACACTTGGCGGTAACGGAGCGATCGATTTCCTGATAGGCGGGGGCAATGATATCAATAACCTGTATGTTGCCCTTGTGCGCGCTTCCGATGGAGCTGAATTAATGAAGGCAACCGGTAATAATGACGAAGTGTATAGTCGTATTCAATGGAACGCCGCTTCTTATGTGGGTACGTCCTGCTATATCAAGATCGTGGACAACGCAACCGGAGTGTTTGGACACGTGAATGTAGATGATGTGAATGTTCCAACAAGTTCGGGTGCAGTGGATTCGGTTCCTCCTACGATCCCGGGCAGCTTGACTTCACCTAACCATACGGATACGTCCATTTCGGTCGCATGGTCTGCTTCTTCAGATAATGTAGGGGTAACGGGGTATCGCATTTATAGAAATGGGATAGAGGTAGGGAATACAGCAACGACAAGTTTTAAAGACACGGGGCTTATGGCAGATACCACTTATACGTATACAGTAAGAGCGGTAGATGCAGCGAACAATATGTCAGGTGTAAGCAGTTCATTGCTGGTGAAGACAGGGAAATTAGGTGAGTTGACCAATCATGATTTCGAGAGCGGCAATTTGACGGGCTGGACGATCGTAAGCGGCAATGCATTCAGTGCGGCAGATGTAACAAGTGATATCAATTGGAATTGGGGAGGGCCTTTCAATCAGAATGGCGTCTATCATCTGTGGGACTTCAAGGATGGAGGAGACGGACAAGTAGGCGTACTCAAGTCCGAGACGTTTACGCTTGGCGGTATAGGGGCGATCGACTTCCTGATTGGCGGAGGCAATGATAGCAATAATCTGTATGTCGCCCTTGTTCGTGCTTCCGACGGGGTGGTATTAATGAAGGCGACTGGCAATAATGACGAAGCGTATACTCGAATCCAGTGGAATGCTGCCACCTATGTAGGAACACAGTGTTACATCAAAGTCGTGGACAACGCAACTGGAGGATTCGGACATTTGAACCTGGATGATGTGAATGTGCCTGTCGTTGTGAATTAGTTGTATCGGTTTGAATTGATGTTTCGATTCGTAGAATTATTACGCCTGTCACTTTGAGACAGGCGTTTTTTTAATGCATTTACAAGCGAACAGAGCTATATGGTTTAAGGGCTGGCGGATAGGCAAGGTCGCTGTAACGCTAATAAAACAATAGTAAGATGACGAGCATCAAGAGAAAAACAGAGATTAAAGCCATTCCAATTGAGGTAAACCAAATAATTGTATTCGGTGATCGGAATGCCTCTTCGTTTATTGCTCGCTGCTTCGTTCTATAATTTACGGTCGCCATATAGATGATCATACATCCGATTAATACCGAGCCAATTCCAATGATCGCAGCAACGGAATGTCCATACTGCTCATAAGTCGTGGTGCGAAACACGACTCCTGCTGCTAGAAAACCGAGTCCGATGATGGTAATTGACGTGCGAATCCAAGCCAGAAACGTTCGTTCATTAGCAAGATGTTGTTGTACATATTTAAACTCGTTCTGCTTCTGCTCCATTCCTAATCGAATCCTTCCTTGTTTGTTAGTGATGTGATCAAAGTCGCCTCATATTCCATAGGATCATGAGGTATGAATATTAGCAAGCATCCAGTATGGCGATTTGGATTTATTTGCGGATCGTCGACATTGACGCCGAATCAATTATCGTAATCAGTATGGACGAAGATATCATTGATAATAAACCAATATATTAGATATATTTGTCCGCTGTGGCTTGATATGATGTCCTTATCAACATCAATTTCCACAGGGGGGAATTGGTATATGGTACATATTCAAGTCAATGAAAAGAGAATCTTCGGCGAGCGCAGTCCGATGCTTTACGGACATTTTATCGAGTATTTTCACAGGCAGATTTACAACGGCATTTACGATCCTGAATCCCCGTTCGCGAATGAAGACGGGCTTCGAACAAGCAATGAAGAAAATTCAAGTTCCTATTCTAAGCCTCTATTCGATAAAGCCTGGCGTGTAGAGGATCCCAATACATTCGGTACCGATGAGTATATCAAACTGTGTCAAGCTATTGGCTGCGAGCCATACATTTGTATCAATGCAGGAACGGGAACCGCTGAAGAAATAAGTGATTGGGTTGAATACTGCAACTTGGAGCATGAAGGTCAATATGCCAAATGGAGAATTAAAAACGGGTATCCTGATCCATACAAAGTGAAATATTGGAGCATCGGAAACGAAAACTATGGTTCTTGGGAAACTGGGGCAAAATCGGCTGATGAATGGGGTCGATTAGTCCGGGAATCAGCCAAAATGATGAAGCATGTTGATCCTCAAACAGAGCTCTCGGCCGCAGCGCTTCCTAATTTGGATTGGAATATTAATCTGCTCAAGCATTGCGGAGATTACTTGGATTGGATCTCCATTCATGAATATTGGGATATGGTCCCAGAGAAGAACGAGCTAGCAACGTATGAACAATGTATCGCCTACACGAACCATATTGACCATGCAGTGGATGAAGTTAGAGGTCTTCTAAAGGCGATGAAATTAGATAAGAAAATTAAAATTGCTTTTGACGAATGGAATTTAAGAAGCTGGCATCACCCCAATGTACTATCCTTGCGACAAAATGGTCCGACAAACCGGGAATTGCCTTAGCCGTTATCAATAAACATCCAGCGGAGAGCAGCCAAGTGACGCTTTCCTTTGCATGCAGCCGCACGAAGGTGACTTTATACGGTATCAACGGTGAAACGCCAGATTCCTATAACGATGTGGATCGAACGGAAGTAGCTATCTATAAGGAAGAGCTTGGCGACTTCAATAAGGACATGACAATCCCAATAAAGCCACATTCCGATAATATTGTACAGATCACTTCTGACGGTGCTGTACTTGGATAACTCGTATGAAGGGCAATGATTTGTATTTGTGGTAAAAGGATGGGCAGCACAGAGCAGCACAGAGGGGATGCCCTTTGTGCTGCCCTTTTTTACTGACGGCTGATGCTACAGCTTCCTCGCCTTAAACACAAAAGTGACAGGAAGCATCGCTGCTTTTCTGGCAAATTCGTTGTTAGCGTTCCAAGACTGTATGATGTCATCATCCGATTCCTCAATCATCTGCTCGATGACAAATCCCGCCTTGGAGAGTGCATTTACATAGGTTGATAGTTTGCGGTCCGTTAAAGATAACGTACTATCTCCAATTGTTACGGAATACCAAGATTCATCGAAGTAATTTTTCTTGAAAACAAATTTATCATTCTCGGCAGCAACACATTTGTGTATCGGGTGAGACCAACTGATTATAAATGCACCGTCTTTCTTGAGGTAAGAAGCTATCCGGCGGAAAGTTCCCTCAAGGTCGGTCGTCCAACCTATGGCATAGACGGAATAAACAAAGTCAAAATAATTCTCAGGTATGCCGCATTGCTCTTCCATAGGAGCGCAGACCAAATTCGCAGACAGACCGTAAGCCGCCAAATGCTGTCTAGTTTTCTCGATTTGGTTTTCGGATAGATCCATCCCCCATAGTTCACCGGCGCTGCGCTCCCCGTGATATCGCAATGACTCCCCGCTGCCGCAGCCGATCTCCAGCAGCTTCTTTCCTGTGACATCGCCGAAAAGCTGACACTTTTCTTCCGAGACGAATGCTCCGTATAGAGGAAGGGCGGTTGCTCCTAGGACTTCGTTTCCTCGTGTATCCCAGAATAAGCTGTTTGTTTGATGGATATCCTTCTTATCCATGTCGACCGTGACGGCGCCAACCTCGCCACCGCCTATAATGTTGGTTCGATTCGCTGAATGCTTGTCCATGCATACAACCTCCCCAAAGATTGTTGAGCGTAAACCTTTATCCGACTTGCGCAGGTTGCTGTACTGAATGCGAACATTTGTGCTGCTAATTCTCTAATAATATATCGTTTCCCTAAGTGTAAATCAACCAGAATCATCCATCGAAGAGGAGAAGAAATAAAAAGGACAAATATGCTTGCGAGGCCATAGGTAGTAATTGTTATTTTTGTTAGCTGACAAATGTTTTAATTTCCTAAGCTGTTATTCCGTTAATCTGGCGTTCTGTGGTATTCTTAGTCATAGCAGTGAAACGTTTTCATAAATATTCGAACATTCCTAATAAGAATTTATTAGCAATAATGTTGAAAGCTTAACGTATCGCGGTTCGTTCATTAGATGCACAAGGAGGACGAGAGATGCGAAAGACAATCGGCCTGACGTTAATCGCAGTACTCGCCGCATCTTGGACGTTGGCAGGCTGCTCAGGCCAATCGGCAGAGACCGATAACGCGACTAAGGGCAATACATCTGCTGTATCCAATCATACGTTGACCATACTAACGAATCGGGTCGATCTGATTGAGAATGGGAGAATGCGCAAGTATGCGGAGCCATTCGAGCAGAAGCATCCGGGGCTGAAGGTGGAGTTCCAAGGCTTCAGCAATTACACGGCTGATATTATGGCGCATCTATCCACGCAGAATATGGGGGATGTGCTGCTATTGCCTGCGAATATGCTGGCACAGGATTTCCCGCGGTACTTCGAACCGCTGCCGGATGAGATGTTCGATTCGATTCGATTTGCGGACTATAAGGCGTACGATGGCGTGCGTTATGGCATAGCGTCAGGCGCATCAACCGTAGGCGTCGTGTATAATAAGAAAGCTTTCGCGAAAGCGGGTATCGAAACACCGCCAGTCACACTGGCTGAGTTCTATGAGGCGTGCAAGAAGCTGAAGCAGAAGGGGATCACCCCGGTTTATCTCAATTATGGTGCGCAGTGGCCGCTCAAAATATGGGGAGAAGAGTTCGTCAGCTATATGACGGGTGACCCGGAATACTTGAACAAGATGGCGAATTCGGACAAGCCTTGGGATATGAGCAATCCGTGGGGGCAGTCGATGAAGATTGTGAAGACGCTCATTGATCGCGGCTATACGGAGCAAGGGCTGTTCAACAACCAGTGGGAGCTGTCGAAGAAGAAGATTGCCGACGGCGAAGCGGCTATGTCGATTAACGGGAACTGGGTTATTAAGCAGGTAATCGAAGCAGGGGCAAGCTCGGACGATATCGGATTTTTCCCATTCCCATACGATGATGAGACGAATCGGTACGCTCCGCTCGTGCCTGACTGGTTCGTTGGCGTGAGCAAGTTCAGCACGAACAAAGAGCTGGCGAAGGAGTGGGTCGATTACTTCGTGAAGCAGTCTGGTTACGTAGAAGACGAGGGTTATTTGCCGGTCCGGATCAACGAACAGTCATCTGTATCGCCTCAGCAGGAGCAGTTCTTGTCCTACAAGCCAACCTTCGTAGAGAATGTTCCGCCAAGCGATCAGATTCTCCAAATCGCAGAGAAAGCAAAGGTGACGCTCTGGTCAGGCGAGTATATCCAAGAGTGGATCGCGTCCAGGAACCTTCAGCAGACGTTCGAGCAGTATAATGCGAGGTGGCAGGAAGCTCGGAAACAGATCATCAAATAATCTATACCATTACACAGAAGGGCGCTTCCGCATATGGCGGAAGCGCCCTTTTACAACTCCGAAACTATTACTTCGATGCCAATTGCAGATTGCGCTCAACCAAGCCGATGCGCTGCTGTACGCATGCGTACGAGCGAAGCGGGTCCTCCGGCGTGTTCATGGCATAGTCCAACAGCTGATCAACCGTTGTCGTTGCGACATGGCAGCGCGTATCGGAGGAAGCGTAGTAGATGTAGACGTCGCCATTGTCCTGCGCGATAACGCCGTTGCAGAATACAACATTCGAGACGTCGCCGACGCGTTCGATGCCCTCAGGCGCAATGAAGTGACCGCCTGGACGATGCGTCACGACATTCGGGCGATCCAGCTCCGACAAGAAGACGTATAGCACATAACGAAGTCCGGCAGCCGTGTTGCGAACGCCATGTGCGATGTGCAGCCAGCCTTTATCCGTCTTAATTGGAGCGGGCCCTTGGCCGTTCTTTACTTCCTTGATCGTGTGATAGTGGCGGTGATCGATGATGGACTCGCTCTTAATTACAGCGTTCTCGATGGACTCGGACAGTCCCCAGCCGATGCCGCCGCCTGAACCGGTATCGATGAAGCCGTCCTGCGGACGCGTATAGAACGCGTATTGGCCATCTACGAATTCCGGATGCAGCACGACATTGCGCTGTTGATTGGAGCTCGTCTTCAGGTCGGCAAGACGCTCCCATTCCACGAGATCCTTCGTGCGGACGATGCCGCATTGCGCGACTGCGCTGGACAGATCGCCCGGCGCCGCTTGCGGATCTTTGCGCTCCGTGCAGAACAGGCCATAAATCCAGCCGTCTTCATGCTGAACGAGACGCATGTCATAGACGTTGATGTCTGGATCGTCCGTCTCCGGCAGCACGACAGGGCGGTCCCAGAAGCGGAAGCCGTCAATGCCGTTGTCGCTCTCCGCAACAGCGAAGAACGATTTGCGGTCATGGCCCTCGACGCGAGCAACGAGATAGAACTTGCCGTTCAATGCGATGGCGCCGGGGTTGAACACACAGTTAATGCCGAGGCGCTCCATGAAGTAGGGGTTCGTCTCCGGATTGAAGTCGTACTTCCAGACTAGCGGCGCGTGATCGGCTGTCAGGACAGGATGTACATAGCGGTCGAAAATACCGTTGCCGAGCGGCGCTATCTCGTTCGGGCGGGCAATGAGCTGCTCATAATGTTCAGTCAGCTGTTGTTTGCGTGTGCGGAATGTTTCGTTCATGGATGAGTTCCTCCGATTTCTTCTTCAATTTGCTCTGCTATTCATCGCATACTAGTGCTCAAGACGCTCCAACATCTCCAGGCATGCGCGGCCGTTATGATACGGACATTTCCATGCGCCGACCTTCGGATGATCGACGGTTGGCTGACCCTCTCTCGTGACGCTCCAATACCATTCACCGTTCGTTCGGTCGATAAGGTAGGACTGAATGAAATGCCAAGAGTGATAGGCGGCAGCCGCATATCGCGAATCGCCAGTCAATTGATAGGCGTTGTAGAAGCCAACGACGGCCTCGGCTTGCGGCCACCAGTCTTTATTCGTATCGATAAGTCCTTTGTGATTCGCTTCGTTCGGGATGCCGCCATCGGGATCAACGCCTTCAAGGAGCGTTGCTTCGGCCATTTTGATCGCAACCAACTTCACTTCTGCGAGCAGTTCCTGATCGCCGAGCACCTCAGCCGCTTCATGCAGCAGCCAGCTGCCTTCGATATCATGGCCGTACGAGATATGATCGGACTTATTCGTCCACTGTTCATCGAAGAACAGTTTGAAGTGTCCGGTCTCTCGGTCGACGATATGCTCGACCGTAATCTCGATCAGCTCTCGCAATGCGTGCTTCAATTCGTCGGAAGGCCATACGCGATACAGATTCGTATACCCTTCCAGTACATGAAGATGGGTGTTCATCGATTTCTTCTCGTTAAGATCCTTGTTGCTTAGACTAAGCTCATCCGTAGCGGACCAGTCAGCTGCGAGTGCTTCGATGTAACCGAGATGAATCGGATCGCGGCCATGACGTTCGATCAATCGGAACAGCTCGATGGCTTCGTCGAGAGCCTGCAGGTTGCCTGTGGCCCGGTAATATTCAGATAATGCATAGATGCCGAAGGCTTGCCCGTAGACTTGCTTTTTGTCCGAAGAAGGTTTGCCTGCCGCATCCAGCATCCAATACATCCCGCCATTGCGAGGATCGACGAAATGGTTCTTGATATAGGAATAAGCGCTTTCCGCCATTTCCAAATAACTTCCGCTATTGAACTGGCGATAAGCAGCGGAGAACGTCCATAGAATGCGGGTGTTTAGAACGAGGCTTTTCTCCGCATCATAGACACGAGCCATCTCTTGGCTGATCTCGCCAATAAAGCCGCCATTGACAGGGTCCGGCGCATGCTGCAGCCAGAAACCAAGAATGTTATCGCTTAGCTCCCGCCGAATTTCATCTGCCCATTGCATCTTCGACAATTCCGTCATCGTCATCGGGGTGATGTCTCCCATTCCTTCACCTTCTGTGCGTAGTAGTTGGATACGGCTGCTTCGCCAGCCTTGGCATACATGCAATAATCATCGTTAGAAGTCGCTTCATTCTCCGCATAGAGAATGGCTGGCCAATCCCAGAGCATGAAGCCGCCTACCCAATCGCGTTTATCGCAGCGTTCGAACATCGTCTCTAGATAGAGCTTCTGAACCGACTCGTCGGGGGCGCCGGCGAGGTTCCAGTCATTCGGCAGATGCTCGGAGCCTTGGCGGCTCGGGCAGCCTGCTTCCATGAAGAAGAACGGCTTATCATACTTCTTCACAACTGCCTCGATCCGATCAAGCTGACGATCCCAATCGCCGATTGGGTAATAGCCGCTTGCAGAGATGACGTCGACGGCATCCCACCAGGACACGCGGTCTTCCTGATATTTGTCGCAGTTGTACGTGATCGTTCCAGAGTATACAGTTCTTACATTGTCAATCAATGCTCTCCACTCCGACTCCCGGCGGTCAGTCTGAACCATCTCGCAGCCGATGCACAACATCTCGCAGCCCGTCTCCTCAGCCATAGCGGCGTAGTGGAGGATGAATGCGGTATAGGAAGCGAACCACTCGGACCACTTCGGCTCGCAAGGTACATCGTGATCGAAGAAATTAATATGCGCGCGCCAAGTGCCGTCGGCGCAGTTGACGACAGGCTTTAGACATACGTTAAGCCCAAGCTTCTTGGCTTTGTAGATCGCATTGCGCACTTCTTCGTCCGTTACAGTAGGTGCATCCTGATAAGCTATCGTTGTTGCTTGCGGATGAGCTTGATAAGCGGCGAATGTAATCGCCGTCCAATTAACGTTCAAACGTTCAGTCATTAGCTCCATCGATTGCATCGCTTCTTCCTGAGCCCAAGTGCCTCTAACACCGGTCCATCCCCAAGTCATACCACCAATAAAATCATCTGTTCTACTCATATTCAACTCTCCAATGCGAATTGTTAGCATAACAAAATATAACTTTGTTATCATAGGGTAATCCAAGGCTGCTGCTTTTGGCAATAGCTCAAGACGAAAAAGTTAATGGAAACGCTTTACCTCTTATTAATAGGGGATAACGGCTTGGAAAATCATAGGATTACACATCTTTACAGTTGACGAATAAGTTTCTCGCTTTGTCGGATAAAGAAGTAATTTGAAGACTAGAAAAGATAATTCAGACCATTTTATTGCGAAATGGGAGGGGGTATACTCAATTTGCAAGCGGTACCAAACATTAATCGAGGGGGATTTAGACGTGAAAAAATCTTTATCGTTATTGTTAGTTAGTGCAATGTCGCTAACAATGTTAGCGGGCTGCGGAAACGACGACAAGAAAGATGAGACGAAACCTGCCGACACGGGCAAGGAATCGACAGAAGCGGCAACGGGAACGGATGCAGAAGTAGGAAAGACAGACGGAGCAGGCGACATCAGCGGCAAAGTCGTATTCCTGACGAACCGTACGGACATGGTCGGCAAGCAATATGACGACTACAAGAAACGGTTCGAAGAGAAATATCCTAACGTTAAGATCGAATTCGAAGCGGTGCTGGATTATGAGAAAACAGAGAAGATCCGAATCGCAACGGGCGAATATCCTGACGTTGTATTGATCGGACCGGGTATCCCGAATTCGGACTTCCCGAAATATTTTGCGCCGCTCGATGATATTCAGTTCTCCGGCGACATCAGCTTCAAGGACCTGAAAGCTTACGAGGGTAAAATGTATGGCGTATCCTCCGGCGGCAGCACGGTAGGCGTTGTCTACAACAAGAAAGCATTCGAGAAAGCGGGCATTACAGCAGTGCCTAAGACGCTTGACGAGTTCTATGCGGATGCACAGAAGCTAAAGGATGCCGGCATTACGCCGCTTGCTTCGAACTTCAGAGACAAATGGCCGCTCGACGCATGGATCTATGATGTGCCAACGATGATCGGCGGCGTTTCGGATCACCAGAACAAACGCGCGGACAGCGACACGCCGTACACGATGGATGGCGTATACGGCCAATCGTGGTCGATCCTTCGCACGCTGAATGAGAAAGGTTTCCTCGAGAAGGACATCAACTCGACGAACTGGGAGAATTCCAAGAAGGACGTCGCGCAAGGCAAGTTCGGCATGTACCTGCTCGGCAACTGGGTCATTAACCAAGTTATCGAGAATGGCGCAGCTTCGGAGGACATCGGCTTCTTCCCATTCCCTACAGATAACTCCGGCACGCTGAAAGCTCCGCTGAACCCAGACTGGTTCTATGGCGTGAACAAGAACGGTAACGTAGCAGCTGCGAAAGCATTCGTGAAATGGATGATTGAAGAGTCCGGCTTCGACGACTTCGCTGGCCTCATCCCAACGCTGAAGGATAAGAAGTCGAGCCTGGCGCAGCTGGCGGAATTCAATGGCTACAACCCGCAATACATCGAGGCAGGTCCTCCGAACGACGTCGCAACGTCGATCCAGAACGTCGCGCAGATCGATCAAGGCAAAGTCGTTCAAGAATTCGTGCTTGCGAAGGATCCGCAATCGATCCTGGACAAATACAACAAACTGTGGGAAAAAGCAAAAAAATCGGTCGTGAAATAAGGTAATGATGCGAGTTCAAAAAGTTCGGTGATCAAAAGCGGACTTTTTGAACTACCTCTTAAGGATGCGTAAGGAGCGGGTGTCTTTCAGGACATCCGTTCCTATCACGCGCTTGATCTGCAACGCTGATAGGCTATCGGCAATACAAGCTATGGGAGAGGAATGGGTGCCATGCTCAGCAGGCTTCCTTTTGGAACACAAAAGAAAATCATTATTATATCGTTCGTCGCGCTGCCTCTTCTGCTCCTATTAACATTTTCTTATTACCCTGCATTAGAGCTCATCAGGCTCAGCTTTACGAACTGGGACGGCATGAGTCAGGACAAGGATTGGATCGGTTTACAGAACTACCGCGAAGTATTCAGCAACTCGGAAATCTTCGGTGTATTCAAACATAACATCGCTTATTTTGTAGTTGGAATTGTGCAAAATATTGCCGCCATCTATTTCGCAGTTATATTGAACGGCAAGCTGAAAGGGAAGTATTTCTTCCGGCTGCTGTTGTTCCTTCCGTACATTCTGAACGGCGTCGCGGTTGCTTACGCATTCGGTTATGTATTTGATACAACGAACGGATCGCTTAATTTCCTGCTTGGCAATATGGGACTTGGCTCGGAGACGAGCTGGCTTGGAACAGAGAAGTTCGTTAACTATACGTTGGCGTCCATTGGTTTCTGGCGTTTCATGGGCTTTAACATGGTCATTTATCTGGCGGCGCTTCAATCGATTCCTGGCGATCTGTATGAAGCAGCATCCATCGACGGGGCAAGCAAATGGCAGCAATTCCGCTTCATTACGGTGCCTAACATCTACAAAATTATCGAGCTGAACCTATTCCTGACGGTAACTGGCGCGCTGGAAGTGTTCGACCTTCCATTCGTTCTGACACTGGGCGGACCAGCAGGTTCGAGTGAAACCTTCGTGATGAAAATTCTCGAGACTGCATTCCAGTTTAACAACTATGGGCTTGCATCTGCGATGAGCGTAGTCTTGTTGATATTTGTCGTTATCGTATTGTCGATTCAACGATTCTTCTTAAGCAGGAAGGGGGACTGACGGTGACTAGAGAGAATCCGGTCTGGACCTTCATCAAATATTTATCGCTCGCAATAGCGGCGTTCGGCATTCTGTTTCCACCCTATGTGATCGTTGCCAACGCCTTCAAGACGCCGGAAGAATTCACGGACAAGTCGACGATGTCGCTGCCGGATAGCTTCCTGAACTTCAGCAATTTCGGCGATGCATTCGTGCAAGCGGATATGGGGCGCGCTTTCGGCAATACGCTGCTCATTCTCGGCGTAACGCTTGTGCTCAACGTACTGCTGGGCTCTGCCTTCTGTTATGCGGTGTCGCGATTTAAGTTCAAGCTGCAAGGGCCGCTTGTAGGGCTGTTCCTATTCGCAACGATCATCCCGCAGATTACGACGCAGGTCGTGAACTACAAGACGATTCAAGGTCTTGGACTGACGAATCATCTGATGGGACCAACGCTGCTGTATGTAGGAGCGGATATTCTTCAAATTTATATTTATCTGCAGTTCATTCGGAACATCCCGTATGACCTGGACGAGGCTGCGATGATGGAAGGCGCTTCTTTGTTCAAAATTTTCTATTCCATTATTCTGCCGCTTCTCGGACCGGCGACAGCGACGGTGGTTATTCTGAAGACGATCTCGATCTACAACGATATGTATACGCCGTATCTGTATTTGTCCAAGCCGGACAAAGTCGTTGTATCGACCGCGCTCATGCGATTCTTCGGCGTGAACAGCGGCGACTGGCAGATGATATCGTCAGCGATTCTAATTATTATGATTCCGACGGCTGTGATGTATCTATTCCTGCAGAAGTATATTTTCGCAGGGGTCACGAGCGGGGCAGTGAAGTAGCTTTCATGTGAGTGGGAGGGGACTGGTAAGGTTCCCTCTTATTTAATGATGATATTTGTAAGCGCTTTATATGGCGGATTCAGCCAGCATAAGGAGGTGAACTCGGCAGGCGGCTTTCGAGCGAGGGATACATAGGGATTGATCAAAATAGGATGGAGCGTGAATCGATTGAACAAGGGGAAGAGTGGATCAAGCGCCATATTGGCTGCGATGCTGACAGCGTCGCTGCTTGTAACAGGGACAGCGCAGGCTGCTGGTTTGCCGGAGGCGGATGCGGCGAAGGTGGAGCAGCAGCGGGTTAATGGCGGAAATGCTAAAGCGGTGAATTGGGCCGATGCCGTTATGACGAAGTGGGAGGGCTACGGCATCATTAAAGGCTCCGTGGATGGTTCTCTGAATCCGAATGGCAAGGTGACACGGGTACAGCTAGTTACGATAATGAATCGGCTGTTCGGTTATTATGTGAAATCGGACAAGCTGTTTGCGGATGTGCCTAGCAGCGCTTGGTATGCCAACGAGCTGAGCATTGCGCGCGAGGCGGGGTACTATCAAGGTTATGAGGGCAATAAGGCGCAAGCTTCAGCGAATGTAACACGCCAAGATGCGGTTACGCTGCTGGCTCGGGTATTCCAGCTTGCGAGTGCAGGTGGAGGAGCGAAGCTGGCATTCGCGGACGAGGCTGCTATTCGTTCTTATGCTCGAGATGCAATTGCGGCGATGGATGGCGTTATTCAAGGTTACGCAGATGGTACGTTCCGTCCGAACGGAGAGATTACACGTGCCGAACTGATGACGATCATCGACCGTCTCGTCGCTGGCTTCTATTATAAGGCGGGAACGTTCGTCAGTGGCGAGATCAAGGGCAATGGGCTCATCAATCATACCGGTGTAACGCTGAAGGAGGCGTCGATTTCAGGCAATCTGTATCTCGCGCCTGGTATCGCGGATGGCGAAGCGACGATCGACAAAGTATCTGTGGCAGGCAAGACAATCGTTGCCGGTGGCGGCGACCATTCGATTCATGTGAACAGCAGTAAACTTGGGCAGCTGCTTGTCGATCGTGCGGAAGGCAATGTACGCATCGTCTTGGCAGGTGGCTCTTCTGTTGGAGAGGTTATGTTTAATTCCGCCGGGCAGCTCGTTATCGAGAATGGCTCCTCTGTTGGAGCGATAACGGTAAGCGCTGATGCCGAGGGTTCTTCATTCGATATACAGGGGCTTAATGGCGAGGTTTCGATCACGCTTCAAGGCGGCAGCATCATCATTAATGGCGAGACGATCGCGAAGAGTGGAACTTATTCGTGGAAGGATGGCAAACTCCAAGCTGACGGCTCGGACAATGAGAATGGCGGTACGGGCAACGGAACAGGAACTAATGGAACGGGCGGCTCAGGCGGAGGCGGTGGCGGCGGTACGACTGTGTCGACCGTTGATCTTGTCGACGCTCAGGCATCAACAGAGACAAAATCGCTGTTCGCTTATTTGGAGCAGACGCGCGGGCAAGAAGTGCTGTTCGGCCATCAGCATGATACGGATGTGTCGTTCGCAGGCAAGGATGGCGACGGCAATGTGATCTCGGATGTGAAGAACGGTGTTGGCGATTATCCAGCTGTGTTCGGATGGGATACGTTAAGTCTGGACGGCCATGAGAACCCGCCGGGCGTGGCTGGCGATTATGAAGCAAGCCGGCTTGGCCTTACGGCAGCAATGAAGCATGCGCATGAGCTGGGCGGTGTCGTGACGCTGAGCACGCACCCGTACAACTTCGTTACGGGCGGCAGCTTCAACGATACAAGCAATACGGCGGGCGCGACGAAGTCGGTCGTCACGCGGATCCTGCCAGGCGGCGACAAGAACGATGGCTTCAATGATTATCTGGATCGCATCGCGGAATTCGCCAACGGGCTGAAGGATGATAACGGCAAACTGATTCCTGTGCTGTTCCGTCCATTCCATGAGCAGAACGGCAGCTGGTTCTGGTGGGGGGCGGCGACGACAACGAAGGTCGAATATGTGGAACTGTATCGCTATACCGTCGAGTATTTGCGCGATGTGAAGCATGTGCGCAACTTCTTATACGTGTATTCGCCGAATGGCTCGTTCAACGGCAGCGAGAACGAATATTTGACGACGTATCCGGGCGACGATTATGTCGATATTCTCGGGATGGATCAATACGACAGCCGCGATGGCGCGGGCAGCGACTCGTTCCTTAATGGCTTAGTGAAGGATCTGAAGATGATCAGCCAGGTCGCAGACCGTAAAAGCAAGATTGCGACGTTGTCCGAATACGGCTACAGTGCGCAAGGGATGAAGGTATCGGGCAACAACGAGAAGCAGTGGTTCACTAAGGTGATGAATGCGATCAAGAATGATCCGGACGCGAAGCGGATCGCTTATATGCTTACGTGGGCGAACTTCGATGACGAGCGCAATCTGTTCGTTCCTTATAAGAATGTCGCGGGCAAAGGCGATCATGAGCTGCTCGAAGATTTTGTACATTACTATGAGGATCCATATACCGCATTCGCGGGTGAAATTCGCGGCGATAACGTATACGGCCAGTCTCCGAATTCGGCGGCGGAGCAGCCATTTCTTCATATTGTATCGCCGACGAATGTAGGCACGGCAAGCGAAGCGACGACGGTGATTCGGGTCAAAGTGAATGATGCATCCCCGACGAAGGTAACGTACAGCATTGGCGCTGGCGGCGAAGAAACAGCGATGACGCTGGATAGCAAGGGCTACTACGCAGGGGATTGGAAGCCGAGCGCGGAGCTCAATGGCAAGTCGGCATCGATTACGGTACGTGCTTATTTGCCGAACGGTACGAAGCTGGAGCAGCAAATCTCGGTGTTCGTGAAGGTGCCGGAGCTGGCGCTTCGTACGTTCACATTCGATACGCCGGAGGATGCGCAGGCGACGGTTAGCGATTTTGGCCATTGGCCGGACAGTATTGCAATGAGCTTGGATCATGCGGTGGTTGGCAATGACGGCAAGCTTGCGATTAAGGTGGCAAGTGGACTGTCAACCGCTGATACGTGGCAGGAGCTTAAGCTGAAACTGACGGATGCGGCGCTTAATGGCGTGAACTTGTCGCAGGTGCAGCGTTTGAAGCTGTCTGCGCTCATCCCCGTAACGGCGGGCGGAGCTGGCGCTTCGATTCAGGCGATTGCGATGTATCAGGACGCATGGGACGTGAAGTATGGCGAGAATGCAACGAAGATGACGCTGACAGATTTGCCGAAGGTGACGGTAGACGGTGTCGATTACTACCAATACAATCCTGTGATCGAGCTTAATATTGCAAGCTCGGCCGCAATGGCAGAGGGACTAATCGTTTCTCTTGTAGGCAGCGGACTGTCCTCATCGGCTCCGATCTCGATTCTGGTCGATGACCTTGGACTCTATAATGCATATACGGCGCCGGTTCTGGACACGAGTCTTGTTGATGACTTCGAAGGCTATAGCGGTTCTACGGATGCGCTCGCTTCGAAGTATTCGAAGGTTGTGTCGGGCGGTACATTCAGCATTGCGCTGGATAGCAGCAGCAAATCGGGCGGCGATTACGGCATGAAGCTTCAATATGCGTTCGATCCGAATGCGATGGGCTATGTCGGCGTGAACCGAAGCTTGGGCACTGTCGATTGGTCGAGCAATAACGCACTGAAGCTGTGGGTGAAGACGGGTGATGCAGGAGAGTTCGCAGAGGAAGGCAAGCCGCTCAAGCTTGTTGTGCAGGTTGTCATGAACGGCACGTACTATGAGGCGTATCCAACTCTTGCTGCGTCGAGCGAATACCCGCTTGTCATTCCGTTCGGCGACTTCAAGGTTGCGCCTTGGAGTTCAGGCGGTCCTGTTACGAAGGAAGCACTTCAGTCGGTAACGAACTTCAATCTGTATGTGAATGCGATGGACAATGACAGCCATAGCGGTGAACTGTACGTCGATGAGATTCGCGCGGTTCATCAGGACGGCCTTCCGGAGCCCGGCGATCATAATGAGCAACCGGGAACGCCGGCAGGCGCGCTGTACCACTTCCGATCGGATGATGATCTGGCAGGCTGGAAGCTGGAGAACAACAACGCGAATGCTTCTTCGATTGGTTACGATGCTGGGGAAGGTGCGCTTTCGGTTGATTTCCCTCTAGGCAATGGCGGTATGCCATCTTCGGCTCAAGCGTTCGAGCTGGTCACTTATCCGTCGGGGCTTGATCTGTCCAAGTTGGATACGATGACGGCCAATGTGAAGCTGAGCCAAGGAACTGCCAAGGCTCGCTTGTTCCTGAAGAGCGGCAGCGGCTGGACTTGGGTGGACAGCGGTACGCCGGTTGCAATTGATTCGAATGGTTATACGGCGCTGACGATTTCGCTGAAGGATGCGGCTGGGATCGCAGGTGTGAAGCTTAGCGATATTAAGCTGATTGGCATTAAGCTTGAAGAGGTTGGCGATGATGCGGGAACAGCGAAGCTGCTGCTCAAGGATGTTGCATTGGCGGCGGCGCTGCCAGAGGTGTCGTTCGGGTTCGATTCGGATATGCAGGGCTGGACGGGTAACGCGGCAGGCAATCTGACGGTTACGCATGATGTGTATTCGAACAGTGGGCAAGATTACGGTGTGCTGAAGACGGCTGTGACATGGCCTGAGGGCAGTCCTTACTTGGCAATCAGCAAGGCGGGCAGCCTTGATCTGAGCAGCTTCAAAGGGCTGACCGCTAAGGTGAAGATCGATTCGGCTGTTGTTGGCGTTCAGGCGAAGCTGTTTATTCAGCTGCGTAACTGGGTCGTATGGATTGATTCCGGTGCGCTGTCAGCAGACGGTGATGGCTTCGCCACGTTAACGATCGACTTCTCGAATATGAGTCCATATGTGCCGGATGGCGCTCAGCCATTCACCGCTGACGACTTGAAGTCGGTCAATGCGATCGGCATTCAGATCGTGACGCCAGGAGGCGAGGCGGGCACGGCAAATGTGTACGTCGATGAAGTGAAGGCATATCGGTAGACTGAGTTGAAGTGAAAGCCTATCGATAGGATGAAGTGAAGATGTATCGATAGGTAGTGTGAATAGGATCTCGGCTTCTACGGTTGGTGGAAGCGAGGTCCTTTTTGCGTGGCGTTGGGGTCCTTCTTGCTGCGGCGCTGAGCTGGGTATTAGTGGTACTCAAGGTGTTGGAGTATCGGGATTATCGTATCCGCCGTGCTAACGGACTACATGGACCTTATTTGGTCAAATTGATCGAGATGGATGGGTAACGGACCCTACAGGCCCTATTCCCCTCAAAATGATGCAGAATCGGTTCAAACAAACTCAATAGAGTCCACATAGTCCGTAAGCGAGCAAAAGTGGTGAAATATCGCAGAATATAGTCACCATAGTCCGTTAGTGGGGAGAGGTAGTGTCTTATATCGCGACTGTTTGACTGAATCGCGTACTCAATGTGTTGGAGTATCATATCCGCCATACTAACGGACTACGAGCGGTTGGAGCGAAATAAGCCCCGTGGCAATCGTTGTGGTTCGACGTTCTACCTTAATGGTGCGATATCTCCCAAGTGATCGATTCCACACCTTATTACCGCAAGATATGCAAGGTTTCAGACAATAATCGCGAAGTTTATGCAATTATTTAATGTTACATTTAGATCAAACAGGCCATATAGAACGTGCTGCAAGCATGACGGAACCTGAAGTCTACCACATTAGGGTTATCGACATAGCCCACAATCATTAGGAGGAGCTTATAGATGATGAAAAGATTGGGTGCACAGCTGTATACCGTTCGCGATTATTGCAAAACGCCTGAAGAGTTCGATGTTACGCTCCGAAAGATCAAGGAGATGGGCTACACCACCGTTCAGGCCTCTGCGCTGTGGCATTTGCCAGTAGATGAAGTAGCCTCAATTGCACGTTCACACGATCTGAACATTGTGCTTACCCATATGGGATACGATCGGTTTACGAACGACCTGGACGCTTTGATCAAGGACCACCATACGCTGGGGTGCAGACTGGTTGGTTTGGGCGGATTGCCGAAGCAATTCTGGAGTGAAGAAGGGTATAAGGCTTTCGCGAAACAATTCAGCGATATTGCGGATGAGCTTGGCCGGAACAGGCTCAAGTTTAGTTACCATAACCATCAATTTGAATTTGAGCGTTTCCAAGGGAAGACAGGCTTGGAGATTCTCATGGAGAATACGAATCCGGAGACCTTTCTGTTCACGCTGGACACCTATTGGGTTCAGGCTGGAGGTGGCAATCCGGCGGCATGGATCCGCAAGTTGAACCAACGGATTGAAGCCATCCATTTGAAAGATATGACGATCATTGATACCCAGCCTGTAATGGCTGAGGTGATGGAAGGAAACCTGGATTGGACGGATATTCTACCTGCCTGTGAGGAAGCGGGAGTGGAGTGGTATCTGATCGAGCGTGATGCGGGGCCAGTGGAGGCCTTTGAGAGCCTGCGTATCAGTTACAATAATCTGAGTAAAGTTGGGTTTGCTTAAGTCATTGTATAGGAATTGTACGATTTCTCGGTGGCGTCGTGAAGAAAGGCATATCGGTAATGAATGGTTCCAAGAGGTCTTCGACTCCCGCATCTGCGGGAGTCGAAGACCTCTTTTTTTGAGAGAGAGCGATGGAAACCACCAAGCATAATCGTCATAAAGCGTTCATAAAGTAACGCCTTCGATAGCCCTAATGAGTCATTTGGCATACATGGCTAAGGGATACAATGATAAGCATAATCCATAAACAGAAAGGGATGACGAGATTGAGAGGGAAGATGCTGGCATTCGTTTTATTAGGCTGTCTCTCATTCATGCTGTTGTCCGGGTGCACGAACAGCACGGCTGCTCAAGGCCAGGATCCAGCTGATGTAAAGGTGGAGCTGGCCACTGATCCGGTGGCTGTGAAGGCTGGCGAGCCCGGCAAATTGATCGCTATCATAACAGGCTTGGTCCGCTCGGACGGCGTTCAGGTGGCATTCGATATACGCAAGCCGGACAACAAAGGGCTTCCTGAAATTATTAATGCAGAAGCGGCAGGAGACGGGGAATATAGCGCAGCGAAAACTTTCGATCAACCAGGCACCTATACGATATATGTTCATCTGTATCAGGATGATCTGCATGTGACGAAGTTGAAAAAGCTGGAGGTTCAATGATCAAGCGCAAAGGAGGGTTCGCCGCATGTCTGTTTTTGTTTGTTGTATTTCTAGGGATCGCCCCTTGTGCTGCTTGCGCATCGCCGAGCAAGAGCGCCATTCAACAGCTCATTGACGAGGCTATGCCGGGCGATACGGTGACGATTCCGTCGGGTGAATACAGCGGGGCAATAACGATCGACAAACGGCTTGCACTTGTCGGAGAGCCAGGCGCGGTCATTGTCAACGATACAGCTAAACCTGCTCTCACGATTATAGCCGATGGCGTCACGGTCAGCGGCATTACCATCGAGCAACGGTCGATGGAGGAGTCGTCCGCGATCGAGTTGGCTGCATCGAAGGCGACGCTGTCCAAGCTCGACATCTATACGCACTCTTTCGGCATACGCTTGCGAAAGTCGAATCGGAATGAGATTGCCGATAATTCGATTCAATGGCTCGGAGAGTCTGGCCAACAGGTGAAAATGTCGGCGAAGCGAAATGGAATCGATCTTTATGATTCACATGACAATGTCATCAGCGGGAATCGAATCTCTTCCATGAATGACGGGATCTATCAGGAAAGCAGCCATCGCAATCAGGTTACGGGCAATCGGATTGACCATTCGCGGTACGGTATTCACTGCATGTACACGGAGGGCACGATCATTCGCGGCAATGCAGGGAGCTACAATGTGACCGGCGCGATGGTAATGGGAGTAACGGATGCCATAGTTGAAGACAACTCGTTCACCAAGCAGAGCGAGAATGTCAATTCACAGGGGCTGCTGCTGTTTGATGTCCATACTTCGACGATAGAGGGCAATCGAGTAGAAGGCAATCGCGTCGGTTTCTATATCGAGCAGTCCAGCAAGAACGACATTCGGAACAACCGCATTGTACGGAATTTTGTCGGCATTCAATTTCTGGAATCGGAAGGCAACGAGCTGCAGGCGAATGATTTTATCGCCAATGTCATTAATGCGGAGGCGACGGACAGCCCGGACAATCGTCTGACAGCGAATTTCTGGGACAACTTCAGTGGGATCGACGCGAATGGCGATGGCCGAAGCGACATTGCTTATGCGATCAATCCGTTCTTCCAGCAGTTGACGCACCAGACACCTGCTTTCCAGTTATTCTTCCAGTCGCCGGGCATGCAGTTTCTTGAGACGATGATGCAATCCGATCGATCGTCCTGGACGATGGATACGGAGCCGCTCATGATGCCGGCAGGCCAGCAGACTATGGCGGCGAAGCACAATTCTTACACGTTCTGGATGAGCTTGTGTCTGCTCCTTATTGGTACAATTATCATTTATAATACGGGGGTTAAACGAACATGAAATCAATAAAATTAACGAAACTATCGGTTGCTGCATGCTTGCTGTTTCTTATGGTAATGCTTGCTGGCTGCGGCGGAAAAGAGTACAAGGCCGTTGCAATCAATGAAGATACGGCCAAATGCGCGGCATGCAACATGCAGGTGAAGGATGATGCGTATGCAACGCAGCTTGTTACGAAGAATGGGAAGGTTCATCTGTTCGACGATATCGGCTGCATGCACAAATGGGAAGCAACGAACCCGAGCGAAGAAATCGGCGCTTCTTTTGTTCGTGACTATAACGACAACGAGTGGATTAAGTATGAGGATGCGTACTATGCCTATGATGCTTCTTACCGTTCTCCGATGGCGTATGGGATCTATTCGTTTAAGGATAAGGCATCGGCCGATGCCTTCGTGAAGTCGCAGGACAAAGGCGTTGTCATGACAAGCGCAGAGCTGGCGAGCCACACTTGGCAGCAGAATACAGACATGATGGGCGGAATGGATATGAGCGGACATGACGAGTCGGCTCATTCAGAGATGGATGGCGATATGAGCATGAACGATGCATCTTCTGATGCGCATTCCAATTAATTATGGATTTTCGTACGATTGCTATTCGCGAAATCCGAATGGGTTTTCGAAATCCGTGGGCCTATTCCTTCATGGCGCTATTTACCGCATTCAGCCTAATCTTGCTGCTTATTAATTCACGTAATGCAGTGGAAGGGTACTCGGGAGTTACGAGTGCAATGCTGAATTTGATCTTGTACCTCGTGCCGCTTATGTCGCTGCTTCTAGGTTCCTTCTCGCTTACTGCCGAGAAGGAGGAGGGCAGCTGGCGGCTGCTCTCGGCTTATCCGCTGGGTACCTTATCGTTTATTGCAGGCAAATACGCAGGTCTTACCATGGTGCTGTGGGTTATTATGTTCGTTGGTTACGGTGTCTCGGGTATGTTAGGGGCCGTGTTCGGCGGCGGTTTTGCGATCACGGATTTTGTGCTGTTTGTTGCGTTCTCGATGGGGTTATCTTTCTTGTTCGTCGCGATTGCGATGATGATTGGCACCTTCGCGCGGAATCGCTGGCAGGCGCTCACGATAAGCGTGGCGATCTGGTTCTTCGCCGTTATCGGCTGGTCGTCGCTGCTTGTGGCGATTCTCGGGATGGTGCCATATCTCTATGTGAAGTCTGCACTCGTCTTTCTTACTTTCCTCAATCCTGCAGAGCTTGTTCGGCTGTTCGTCATTGTGAAGCTGGGCGGAGGCTCCATTCTCGGGCCGGAATATTACGATTGGGTGCATTGGATTAGCCGGACTGACGGCACATTATGGTTCGTGCTGATTTGTATGCTGTGGGCAGCTGCGGCTGCCGGGATCGCCTACATGATCTGGGAGAGGGGGCGCATTCGTGAGTGAGTCGGTGCTTAGCGTATCAGACGTGCACAAGTCGATTAACAAGCAGCAGATCCTTCATGGCGTGAGCCTCGAGGCAACTAAGGGGCATGTCGTTGCCTTGTGCGGAGGCAACGGAGCAGGTAAGAGTACGCTGCTGCGGATGATAGCCGGCGTCTCGCAGCCGACAGCAGGCTCGATTCGAGTGGCCGGTCAATCGTGGAAAAATAATCGGAAGCGATATGCCGAGCAGATCGGTTACATGCCGGACGACTATTTGTTCAGCCATGGCTTGTCTGCTGAAGAGACGCTCGCTTTCTGGGCAACTCTTAGAAGAGTAGACAAGGAAGTTGTGGGACAGAAGCTTGCCCTTGTCGGCCTGTCGGAGGTGCGTCGCAAGCCTGTCACCTCTTTCTCCAAGGGGATGCGTCAGCGGCTGCTCTTCGCGCAGGCGCTGCTCGGTAATCCAGCTCTGCTCGTAATGGACGAGCCTACGAATGGACTTGACCCTTATTGGATGGACTCCTTCGTGGAGCTGGTTCGAACGGTTAAGGATGCAGGCCATACCGTCATCTTCTCGACGCATCAGATGCAGGTGGCTGATGCGATCGCCGATGAGGTGATTTTTCTCAAGGAAGGCAGAATCGTGCAGAGCGGCCCTGTCGAAGCTTATCGGGAAGTCGGGGATAGTCTTGGGCTGTATAAAGCGTTCCAAACCTTGTTTGGTTATGAGGCTTAAAGCTGAATCTAACCAAATGATCTCTGAGAGGAAGGGACGGACGATGAAACGAGATTTACAAAGGATTGTCGGAATGGCGGTGCTGGCGCTGCTGACGGGTGCTGTCTTATTCGCAGTAGTCCAGAGGCTTCAAACGGACCGCGAGGCGTTTGCGATAGGCCGTGCAGCGCCGGCAATTGTCGCACAGAATACGAACGGACAAGAGGTCAGATTATCCGACTACAGCGGCAAGCCTGTTCTCGTTCAATTCTGGGGCTCATGGTGCACGTCCTGCGTGGAGGAGATGCCATTGATTGATCAGGCGGCGAAGCAGAGCGGCATACAGGTGTTAGGAGTCAATGTGGGGCAGACGAGAGGGACGGTAAATTCATTTGTCGAGAAGCTGGGCGTTGCTTATCCGCAACTGCTCGATCCGAGCGGCGACATTATGGAGGCCTATCAAGTCAAGGCGCTCCCGGTCACCGTGCTGATCGATTCCGAGCAGAAGGTGGCCCGGATTGTGACGGGACAATTCGCCTCGGTCAATGAAATTGAGAAGCTCGTACAAGAGTATGCCTGAGACGAATGCTGATAAGGGAAGCAGCAAATTGCGCGTGCTGCTAGTTAATAGAAGGACCTCGTTCCCGCTGAATACGGGAACGAGGTCCTTTTGGCCGAACTAATAATAAATCCGCTACTCGTTCGAAACGATCAACTGCAGCTTGCCCTCTAGTTCGTATGAGCCGAAGCCGACAGGAAGGATGAAATGTGTGCCCTTCGGCAGCTCATAACTCTGGCCGTCAAAGCGCAGCATGCCGCTGCCTTCGATGACGCTGAGGATCTTATACTTCTGCTCGCCACCAGGCAACTGCGCCGTGCCGTCTACATCCCATTTCTCAACCGTGAAGAAGTCGTTGGACACGAAGCTAGTAACTACGAGCCCATCAGCATCGCGGGTGTCATAACTGCCTGCAACATAAGCTTGCGGAATCGTCGTCACGGCGATCGCTTTCTCTAGATGCAGCTCGCGCAAGTTACCGTCTTTGTCTCGGCGATCGTAGTCGTATACGCGGTATGTTGTGTCCGAGCTTTGCTGCGTTTCTAGTACGACGACGCCGCGGCCAAGCGCGTGGATCGTGCCGCTAGGTACGTAGAAGAAGTCGCCGGCTTTGACCGGAATAGAAGTCAGTAGGTCATTCCACTTACCCTCTTGAATCAGCTCAACCAATTGTTCTTTCGATTGTGCTTCGTGACCGTAGATAATCGATGCGCCAGGCTCGGCGTCAACGATGTACCAACATTCGGTTTTGCCTAGCTCGCCGTTCTCGTGAACGCCGGCGTATGTATCGTCTGGATGCACCTGGACGGATAGATCGTCGGAAGCGTCAAGGATCTTTGTCAGAAGCGGGAATACAGCTGACTTGGAAGCGAACAGTTCGGGGTGAGCGGTCCACAGCTCGCCAAGCTTCAATCCGGCATATGGTCCGCCGCTAACGACGCTCTGGCCGTTCGGATGAGCGGATACGGCCCAGCATTCGCCGGTCGTGCTGCTAGGAATATCGTATTGGAACAACTCGTTCAGCTTCGTACCGCCCCAAATGCGCTCTTGAAAAACGGGTTGCAAGAAAATAGGTAGATTCGGATTCATCGTATATCAAACTCCTTATTTGAGAGGTAGTTCAAATAGTCCTTATTTGTAATCGATATGAATGAGTGCCGCGGCGCCAATTAAGCCGGCTTCTTGCGACAAAGCAGCGGGAACAACGCGCGTCAGGCGGCCGGATGGGTTCAGCGCATGCTTCTGAATATAGCTCGTAACGGCATCGAACAGCGGTGCGCCAACCTGCGATACGCCGCCGCCGATAATAATAAGCTCAGGGTCCAGCGCATTGATCATCGTTACGCAGCCAACGCCAATATAACCGAATACGCGGTCAACCAGTTCCTTCACGGCAGCGTTCTCGCCGCTGAACGCAAGCTCGAACGCTTCCTTCGAGCTTACCTCAGTACCTACAATCTCGCCAGCCATCCGTGCTATAGCCGTGCCGGAGGCGATAAATTCGAGGCAGCCCTTCTGCCCGCATGGGCAGGTGCCTACGGACGGGTCAATGACGATATGGCCGATATCGCCCGCATTGCCCGTTGCG
The DNA here is from genome assembly GCF_014779765.1 of Paenibacillus terricola. Taxonomy (GTDB): domain Bacteria; phylum Bacillota; class Bacilli; order Paenibacillales; family Paenibacillaceae; genus Paenibacillus_T; species Paenibacillus_T terricola. The sequence continues at coordinate 72,233 of NZ_JACXZA010000001.1, forward strand.
CCTGTAATGAGTTTGCCGTGGCTGAAGATGCCTGCGCCAATTCCAGTGCTCACCGTAATGAACACAAAATGGTCGGATTGCTTCCCAGCTCCTACCCAGCGCTCTGCCAGTGCGGCAGCTGTCGCATCATTCTCGAATGTGATCGTAAGGCTGAAGTGCCGTTTCATCGAATCCACAATCGGGAATCCCCACCAATCCCGCAGGTTAGGCGGCTCAGCGATGATGCCCTTCTTCGTATCGAGCGGGCCTGGAGCGCCGATTCCGATGCCTTTAAGGGACGAAGCAGACACACCTGCATCGCCGATCAGTTTATCTACTGCGGCAGCAATCTCATCTACCATATGTGAAGGGTCGGAACCCGTTGGTAGTGCCGACTTCGCGAGCACATGTCCATTCGAATCAACAAGCCCGATAGCGGTCTTCGTTCCGCCAATATCAATGCCAACTGCGTATTGCAAGGGTTGCAGGCCTCCTTGAGTATCTACTTGACAAACTTGACAAATAAATTATTGTAAAGTAAAGTTGTGCCTAGTCTATCACGTACGGGAAGGAATGAAAAGAGATGGCTAGGAAAAAGAAAGTATCGATGCAGGACATCGCGGATCATCTCGGCATTTCGAAAAATGCAGTGTCGCTCGCGCTGCTGAACAAGCAAGGCGTCAGCACCGACATGCGGAACAAAATCATTGAGGCTGCCAAGCAATTAGGTTATGGCCCTTATGGCGATAATCACAACATAGGCGGTACGGTGCTAGTGCTCGTGCCAGAGCGGATTATGAGCTATGAGGACAACGAGCATTTCAAGTTTTTTCACGATATCATCTGGGGCTTGGAGAAAAGCATTCGCGCACGGGGCTTGAATGCTGTCATTGCGCCTATTGATGCAGAGATGGAAGCAAACCTCATCCTTCCGCGGCACTGTACAGAGCTGACTTACAAAGGAATCATCCTATTCGGCATTGTAGATCGCGCGTACGCAGAGATCGTATGGGAGCTGGAAGTGCCGCTTGTTATGCTTGACTCTTATCATTCGGGGCTGCCGTGTCCGGTTGTCGCATCGGACAATGTGGAAGGGGCTTACGAGGCTGTATCCGTATTAATTCAAGCGGGACACCGCGATATCGGATTCATCGGGCCTACGAATTTGACGTCCAGCCATCAGGAACGCTGGTTCGGTTATTGGAGAGCCATGACGGAGAACGGTCTGTCCATTGACCCGGCGAAGGTGATGTCCTCCTCGGTAGGTTTTCAAGATACGAAGGTTGAACTGGGTACATTTATCGACGGATTGAAGCAGTTGTCAACGGCCTTCTTCTGCGGCAATGACCGAATCGCTTACTTGTTTGCAAGCCAACTTCGCAGCAGAGGCATTCGTGTACCGGAAGACGTCTCGATCGTCGGCTTCGACGATCTGAAATATGAGGAATCGGAAGGACTCCAGTTAACAACGATGCGCGTCGAGAAGGCGAGTTTGTGCAGCGCCGCGATCGACATGCTGCTGAAGACGGAGGGTAAATTCCGAGAGACGCTTCGGCACTATATCCGACCTACCCTTATTACGCGTGAATCCGTTCGTGAGTGTTAGGGTCATATCCATAGCTAACGATGCTAACATACAATAACAAACAAGTGCGATAGCTAACATTTTGTCGTATAATGAGGGCAACAATAGACTTTTGGTACTCGTTCGTAAGTTCGGTTGTCAGCACCTGATGCCGAATATACTTCTTGGGTTACTTTTTAGATTAACCTTTGTTAGGACGGAAGGACTAGGATGATGAACGTGAGACGTTGGATCGGATCGGCATGGTCCAAGCTGATGGATATGCCTATGGAGCGCAAGCTGCTGTTCGTTTTTCTGGTCATTATAGTGCTGCCGCTCACGTTCATTGGGTATGTCTCGTATTCGAATTATACGAATTCGATCGAGAAGACGACCGTATCGTATTCGGCGAACTTAATGACAGCAATGATGGAACGAACGGATGATTATATCGATGACATGATGCGTATCTCGTCAATCCCAGCCTACCAAGCAGAGATCAAGCAAAATCTCATTCGTTCCAATACGTATTACGCGCAGCGCCAGCCTGCCAATGGAGGCGACCAGGCGCCAGAGGATTTGAACCAAGTGCTCTTGATTCAGCGCGGTATTCAATCGTCCGTGAAGTTCATCAACAATATGAAGCGCGGAGCCAACGTTGTATATATTTTCGACGAGTATGGCAATGGGTATTATTCAACCGAGTCCGGAGCTGTCCGAATGGACTTGGAGCAGAGCTACAACCAATGGAAGGAGCTGTCGGCGAATTCCGGCGGGAAGGCGATGCTGCTGGGCACCGAGGCATATACGAGCATTCTCAACAGTAAGAAATATGCTTTCACAGTCGTTCGCAAAATATTGGATGATGCAACCTTGCAGCCGATCGGCTTGATCGCCGTCGATACCGATATCGGGGTTATCGAAGGTCAGATGGTAGAGATGGACAAGCTGACGCAGGGCATCTCCTTCATCGTCGACGAGAATGGCGGCATTATCTATGACAGCGACAAGGAGCATCATGCGAAGTCTATTATCCAATCGCCGGAGCTGCTGCATGTAAGCGAAGGAAGCGGCAGCTTCTACGCGACCGTTGATGGTGTGGATCAGTTGGTTATGTACACGACCTCACCGAATACGCATTGGAAGCTTTACGTGCTTATTCCCGAACGGGAGCTGAAGAGCGACTCGATCCGTATTCGGAACGTGACGTGGGCGGCTACCTTCGTCTCTCTTGCGCTAGCGCTGGTTATATCGACGCTGCTATCTTATGCCTTAACCAAGCCTTTGCGTAAAATGATGCGTCTCATGCGAACCGTTCAGGAAGGCGATTTCTCCGTTCAGTTTCCGGTTAAGCGGCGGGACGAGACCGGTCAGCTCGGTCACCAATTCAACCGGATGATCGTCCGAATCGACCAGCTCATCAAGGAAATCTATGAGATGGAGACGAAGAAGAACGAAGCGGAGATGTTCGCGCTGCAGACGCAGATCAATCCGCATTTTATGTATAACACGCTGGAGACGATCCGAATGGTTGCCGAGCTGAACGATGATGAAGCGGCAGCGGATATGCTGTTTGTATTCGGGAAGCTGCTCCGTTACAGCATCGGCGAAGTACGGGAGAGGACGGTCATTGGGGCGGAGCTGGAGCATGCTCGCAATTATGTCGAGATGCTCAATTATCGCTACCCGAACCGGTTCGATCTGCGGATTGAAGCGGACGCATCTTACGATCAAATCCCAACGCTTAAGCTGCTGCTGCAGCCAATCGTCGAGAATGCGATCTATCACGGGCTGGACGATCGGAAAGCCATTATGCGGATAGACATAAGAGTGGATCAATCCGACCAATTCTTACTCATTCATGTCATTGACGATGGACTGGGAATGACGCCAGAGACGCGGGAGCGTTTGAATTTATCTTTTGCAGGTGTAGATGTCAGCAAGCCGAGCCGGGGAGGAATCGGACTGCGGAACGTATGCGAGCGCATTAAGCTGCATTATGGACATCGTTATGGCATGCAGGTGCTCGAAGGACCGGAAGGCGGGACTGAAGTTGTGCTGAGACTGCCGCTGCCACAGCCTGATACGACGACCGGCGATTTATAATGCACATGCATTTATAGGAGATAGGGGATAGTTGCGTGACGAAAAAAGTGACGATGCAGCAAATCGCAGACCATCTAGGCGTGTCTAAATATGTGGTCTCCAAAGCGCTCTCCGGCAAAAAAGGCGTGAGCGAAGCGACCAAGGAGCGCGTCATCCAGATCGCCTCGCAGTTAGGTTATTTCGCCCAGAACAGCGGCTACATGAAGCCGATCAAGCTGGGCCGGGAAGAGGAAGAGAAGCCGAATGCAGATATTCGGCAGTCCGTACTCGTCCTGATGCCGAACATCCGATTCCAGACACGGGACTCATTGTATTGGGGGCGCATTCTGGATGGGATTTCGAAGCGTCTGGAAGAGAAGGGCATCGGCATGGTCATCGTTATGGAGCAGAATGCCGAGACGTTCATGCATTTGCTGAAGCCGGAGGGCATTCTTGGCATGATCGGCGTCGGCGAGATCGCGTCTTCCATGCTGCTGGAGATTCATCGGCTGGGCGTGACGATGGTGCTTGTTGACCATGAGGATCCGTTAATTCCGTCGGATACGCTGTTTGCCAACAACTATGATTGCATGTACCGTTTAACGAAGCATCTAATCGGCATCGGTCATCGGAACATCGGGTTCGTCGGCAATGTTCGTTACTCCCGCAGCTTCTTCGATCGCTGGAACGGTTTCCGCGATGCGATGGAGGAGTTCGAGCTGTGGAACGGGCAGGAGCATCTGACGCATCTGGAAATCATGGAGCATTATGACGAGCCCCTTAAGCAATGGCTGCTTCGCCGTAAGAAGCTGCGTGCGCTGCCGACGGCGCTCGTATGCGCGAACGATTCGCTTGCGCTTGATGCATGCAAAGCGGCGCAGGAGCTCGGGTTAGCGGTTCCCGAAGATTTATCGATATCCGGTTTCGATAATATCGACGATTCGGTACGCCATTCGCCGCCGATTACGACGGTTAACGTACCGAAAGAGATGCTTGGCGCGAGGGCGGTCGATAAGCTGCTCGAACGGTTGGAACGTTCCAAAGAGCCGCTTGAGAAAATTCTCATCGCAGGCGAAGTCATCTACCGGCAATCGATAGCGGGCAACAAACAATAGCGGGAGTTACTTTGCGATGGCATTGAAACCGCCGCATTGCGCCATTTTACACCGAAGAAGGTGATCTTAACTGCTGAAAGTTATGATTGTCGACGATGAAGAAGTCATCTGCCAAGGCTTAGTCAAAATCCTAACGAAGCTCATTCCTAATCTGGAGGTGCTCGGGGCTTACCATAACGGTGCGGTCGCTTGGGACCATTTTGCACAATTAAGCCAGCAGGGACTGGATGTCGTCATTACCGATATTAAGATGCCGTTCATGGACGGCATTGAGCTGATCCGGAAGATTCGCGAGAGCGATTCGAAAGTCGATATTATCGTATTGAGCGGATTCGATGAGTTCGAATATGCAAGGGCGGCGCTGCGCAATGGGGTCAAAGACTACCTGCTCAAGCCAATCGATAAGGCACAGCTGCAGAAGGCGCTGCAGCAGATTGAGTCTGCGCGCCGAGAGGCCGATCTGTTGAAGCAGGATGTGGAGCAACCGCTGCAGGATCGGGAGCATCATGCGGTCGAGATGGTGAAGGATGTGCTGAAGAAAACGTACGATCAGCCATTCGAACTGGAGAAGCTGGCTCAATCTACAGGGATGCAGAGCAACTATCTGAGCCGATTGTTCAAGCACCAGACGAACATGACGATTACCGATTATTTGATTCAATTGCGGATCGAGAAAGCGAAGGAGCTGCTGGTCGGTAATCCTTCCTTGCGCAACTACGAGATCGCTCAGCAGGTTGGCTACCATGATCCGGTATATTTCAACAAGCTGTTCAAGAAGATCGTTGGCATTACCCCGAAGGATTACAAGAGTAAACGATGGCCTGGAGCGGAATGAGCGCTTCGGGCTTTTTTTGTGTGTTATTCCGCGATAGGCATTGATGGGGTGAATAGGGAGTACTAAATTTGCAAGGTGAGGGATATTTGTTAGCATGGGATGCGATAACAAAAGTAATCGTTTTAGGGATATGGTAATAGGTGGAAGGTGGGTCGTTCGCATAAGGCAAACTGCCTGTGGCAGTGATGTGTAGTCCATAAATCCTTTTGTAGTAGTTCTTAATTACTTCATTGGACGTGTCTCAGTTTTGTTAGCATTGTTAGTTTTGTTATCTTTATTATTGACAAAATATGATAACAGATATTATATTGTATTTCGTGATGAACGTCGAATGATTTCGCGCTCAGCTCAACAACACGGCATTCCCCCACAATAGCTCCTCAAGCGCTGCGTCCATCAGCACGTCAGTCCCATCTGGCTTTCATGAATTTAAAAGCGCTTTCATTCGATTGTTCGATGAAAGAAGGGAGGGGTATCTTTCGTATCTCGTTAAGCTCACATTTGGATACACGACCAGCCTTAAGTAAAACGCAAGGAATGTTGGTTCAACCATTTCAGGAGGGTGATTATGAGAAAGCTGTTAGCGTATGCGATGATGATTAGTTTGTTGGTTAGCGGATTGTTGATTCCTGCGAAGGCGAGTGCTGCAACGAATCTTGCGTTGAACCGGCCGGCTGCTTCAAGCTCGAATGAAGATACCGGCAAGACCGCTGCCTTGGCGTTCGACGGCAACAGCTCTACGCGTTGGTCCTCTGTTTATTCGGATCCGCAGTGGATTAGCGTTGATCTCGGATCGGCGATTGCGATCAGCGGCGTCATGTTGAACTGGGAGGTTGCTTACGGCAAGGCGTATTCCATTCAGACGTCGCTTGATAACAGCACATGGACGACGGTTTATTCAACGACAACAGGCGATGGCGGCATTGATAATATCTCTATCTCTTCGCGTGATGCGCGTTATGTTCGCATGAACGGTACGCAGCGTGGAACGAGCTATGGTTACTCGCTGTGGGACTTTGAAGTGTATGCGTCCGGCGATACGCCAACGAATCCAGTGGATCCGGGGTTAGTATCCGGCAAAGTGTATACGCTTACAGCTGCACACAGCGGCAAAAACCTTGACGTAGACGGCGGCTCAACAGCCGACGGCGCGAATGTGCAGCAGTTGTCGGATAACGGGAAGGCGCAGCAGCAATGGAAGGTTGTAGATGTTGGTGGCGGTTACTATAAGCTTCTTGCACAATCATCGGGCAAGGCGCTTGAGGTTGCAGGTGCCGCGACGTACGATGGCGCGAACGTCCAGCAGTGGACGGACAATGAGCAGACGAATCAGCAATGGCAAATCATCAGCCTCGGCAGCGGCAATTACAAGTTGATATCGCGCGCAAGCGGCAAAGCGCTCGACGTCGTTGGCGGCTATACGTATGATGGCGCGAATGTGCAGCAGTGGTCGGACAACGGCAATGCGCAGCAGAAGTGGAAGTTCACGGAGGTAACGGCGCCGACGAACGATACGAAGGCGCCCACGGCACCCGCGAACCTTGCAAGCAGTGCAAAGACGGACACGGCCGTTAGTCTGACTTGGTCGGCGTCGACAGACAATGTTGGCGTAACGGGGTACGAGATTTACAACGGCACGACAAAGGTAGGTACGAGCACAACTACGAGTTACACAGTAACCGCCCTAACTGCGAATACGACCTACAGCTTCGCCGTGAAGGCCTACGATGCAGCTGGCAACGTATCCGCCGCGAGCGTCTCACTGAGTGTGACGACGAATGCGCCAGCGGTGACGAACACAGGATTTTATATCAAAGGCACGACACTTTATGATGCGAACGGCAATCCGTTCGTCATGCGCGGCATCAACCATGCTTACACTTGGTACAAAGGCCAAGAGTCCGTGGCGATTCCGGCAATCGCGAAGACCGGTGCCAATACGGTACGGCTTGTGCTGTCGGATGGCCAGCAGTGGACGAAGGACAGCCTGTCTGCGCTTCAGAGCCTCATTGCGTTGTGCGAGCAGAACAAATTGATCGCCATCGTGGAGGTGCATGACGGTACAGGTTCCGACAGCCAGACGGTGCTGGACAATATCGCGAACTATTGGATCGAGATGAAGAGCGCGCTTATCGGCAAAGAGAAGACGGTTATCCTGAACATCGCCAATGAATGGTATGGTACGTGGAACGGCGCGAACTGGGCGGCAGGCTACAAGTCGGTTATTCCGAAGCTTCGCAACGCGGGCATCAAGAACACGATCATGGTCGACGCTGCAGGTTGGGGGCAATATCCGCAATCGATCGCAGACTATGGTACGGAAGTATTCAATGCCGATCCGCAGAAAAATACGATGTTCTCGATCCACATGTACGAGTACGCAGGCGCGAATGCCTCAACGGTCAAATCAAACATCGATAGCGTCTTGAATAAAAACCTCGCAGTCGTCATCGGCGAATTCGGCATTAAGCATACGAATGGCGATGTAGATGAGGCGACCATTATGAGCTACAGCCAAGAGAAGGGCGTCGGCTATCTCGGATGGTCATGGAAGGGCAATGGCTCCGGTCTCGAATACCTCGACATGTCCAATGACTGGGCAGGCACGAGCTACACGGAGCAGGGCAATGCCATCATTAACGGGACGAACGGCATTAAGGCAACATCCAAGCTTGCAACGGTGTTCAGCGGCGGTTGATCGACGGACACGCAGGCGCCGACAGTCCCAACGAATCTTAAAGGAACAGCGTCCACTTATTCGACAACGGCACTCTCGTGGACGGGCTCCACGGACAAATGTCGGAGTAACGGGTTATAACATCGGCGAGCTGGCAGCGATCAGTACGACTACAAGCTGTACCGTAACGGGTCTGAAAGCAAAGCGGACATACAGCTTCACGGTACGGGCAATTGATGCAGCAGGCAATCAGTCGGCGGCGAGCGCCGCTGTGTCGGTAACGACGCCAGACAGTTGTCCCTTCGATTACGACAGCGAGCCTGACTTGGAAGGGTTCCACCGATAATATCAGCGTAGCTGGCTATAACATCTACGCTAACGGCACGCTTATCGGTACAAGTGCAACAACTAGCTATAACGCATCCGGCCTGAAGGCGAGCACGGCTTATTCGTTTACGGTTAAGGCATTCGACGATGCAGGGAACCTTTCTGCGGCAAGTACTGCTGTGAATGTAACGACGGGAGATCCAAGCCAGATTCAAGCGATTGATTCCGGTATTATCGATAACTACTCGACTTGGTATGTTGGTATTAACGGGGCTGATAAGCCGACAACACCTACCGTTGCGAATTTGACGATGCTCGATAACGGCGGATTGAATATGACGTTTAATCTGCAGATCGAGAATTATCCAAGCTTCCAGCTGGATCCTTCGCCAGCGCAGAGCTGGAGCAGCTATTCGAATATGAGCTTGATCGTGACGAATCCCAATGCAATCGATATTCAGCTCCAGCCGATCGTGAAGGATGGCGACTGGAAGTGGGTCGAGCTAGGCAAATACGTAACGATCCCGGCGAAAACGACTACGCTGATTAACGTGCCATTGACGGATCTAGTAAATAAGAACGTCAATCGGATTATTTTGCGCGTGCAAGGCGGGGGTGGCGGTCTGGCTGGCAGCATCCAGCTGCACACGCTCAGCTTCGATCTCGCGGCGGATGCCTATGCATCGACCATTGCAGAGATGAATCGTCCGAGCGTGAGCACAGGTTTCAGATTGACCAGTATGAATAATTCCTTCAATTATATATGCGTTAGCGAACAGCCCATCTAGCGGATGGGCTGTTCGGCGTCCTGACGCCGTTATTTATTTGCCTAGGTTGAGGGTTATTCAGAGACTCCCTTCATCCAATTACGAAATTTGGCGGGCGTCATCTCGACGTATTGGAGGAATAAGCGAGTGAGATGCGAGCGTTCCATGCTGAGATCCTCAGCTATTTTGCCGATGGGCCAATCCGTCGTCAGCAGCAATTTTTTGATATGCTCCATCTTTAATCTGATCCAATATTGATGAGGCGTTGTGCCGAACGTAGATTTGAAGTAACGAAAAAAGTAATTGGTGCTATATCCGAAAGCGGTTGCGACGGCTTCAATGTTCATGGGACCATCGACATGCTCCTCCATATAGACGACGATTTCATTGGCTCGCGGATTGATGCGTGTCAGCGATAAATGAGGCCGATCATCCGGCTTGTCCCATAACGCAAGCAAGAGCTGAAACATATGTGTCTTGCAGGCAAGCGGAGACCATTCGTCCTCGCTATGGAAGGCTTCGATCATTCGTGCGAATGGTTCTTCTATTCGCAGTGAATTGTCGAGCTGAATACGATACTTCGGTTCGAATAGGCGAAAGAGCGGAATCGGACCGCAATAGGCTTGGAAGTGACAGAACATCTGTCGGAACGGGTTGATCTGCGACGTTGAGTAAGAGATAACCGCACCTGCAGGGAGGAAGTAAGCTTCTCCGGCCTTTGGCTGATACACATGATGGTCAATCTCGAGCATGCCATCGCCCTCAAGAAAATAGTACAGGCAGTTATTGACGGTAACATGCTTATGGTGTTTCCATTCCAGCGGTACGCGCACGTGGCCGGCCAGCGTCACAGTCAGCTTCATCTCTTCAAGATGTCTATGAATTTGCGAGTGCGTCATCCTCTTGTCCCCCATTTGCTGTTCTAGCCTCAGTCTCACCGAGTACGATTGTATCATAAGAATCAGAAAGGTTACTATTCGGCACATCTTCGTGATTTCTGTGTCTATCGAGGCGGAGTGCCGTTTAGGTACGATGAGAGCGTACACGGATACAAGGAAACGAGGGAGAGAAACAAGGATGAGAATTGGATACCCAAGTCGAGCGTCCGATCTGGATGCATACCCCGGATTTCAAACGCCGCCGGAAGGGTATGGAGAAGTCGCCTTCTATTGGTGGGTCGGCGAACGTCTCGATAAAGAGCGGCTGGAATGGCAGCTTGACCAAATGAAAGACCATCACATTACCGCGCTTCAGATCAATTATGCGCACGGCGATGAAGGGGGACATTCCTATGGTTTAACATATCCGAGCGAGCCTCCGCTCTTCTCGGAGGAATGGTGGGCTTTGTTTGCTTGGTTCGCAGAGAAGGCTGGAGAATACGGCATTTGGGTCAGCCTAAGCGATTATACACTCTGTACGCCAGGTCAAGGTTGGTATTCGGATGAGCTGTTGGCTAAGCACCCTGATACCGCCGGCGCGGTATTGAAGTATTCGGAGTGGATCGTGGAGGATGGAAGCTTCTCGTGGGCGCTCCCGGCGAATACGCTTAGCGCTATTGCCGTTCGCATGGAAGACGGAAAGCCACTAGAGGTGGAGAGATTGAACTCTTATATACAAGGGGAGCGTCTGCAATGGAACAAGCCGGAAGGAAACTGGCGGATTTCCGTTGTATCCCATGAGAGAGTCCCTATGTCAATCGATCCGACCCATCCGCGCTGCGGCGAGCTCGTCATCGAGCATTTCTTCCAACGCTTCGAGGATCGGCTCTCGAGTATTCCGGGAGCACGGCTTGGCTTCTTCTTCTCGGACGAGTTGGATTTCGGACTGAGGGGGAAGCTGTGGAGCGAGAGGATCCGTCAGCATTTTATTGCGAGGAAGGGTTACGACCCTATCCCTGAATTGGCAGCCTTATTCACGGATATCGGTCCTCGCACGCCGAAGGTTCGGCTCGATTATAATGATGCGATGGTGGAATTGTCGGAGCTGCACTATTTTCGCCCCGTATTCGATTGGCACGAGCACCGCGGATTGATTTATGGCTGCGATCATGGAGGGCGCGGCAGGAATCCCGTCGAATTCGGAGATTACTTCCGAACGCAGCGATGGAATCAAGGTCCCGGATGTGACCAGCCGAATATGGAATGCGATCTGATCAAGAACAAGGTCGCCAGTTCTATCGCGCATATGTACGAGCGGCCGCGCACATGGCTTGAGGGCTTCTACGGCAGCGGCTGGGGAACGACGACTGAAGCGTTGACGGATGCGATCTTCCGGAATTTCGTCAGCGGACATAATCTGCTTACCCTTCATGGACTGTATTACACGACAAACGGCGGTTGGTGGGAATGGGCTCCGCCGTGCAATCATTTCAGAATGCCGTATTGGCCGCATATGAAGAGCTTAATGGCCTGCACGGAACGGCTCAGCTATGTGCTTAGTCAAGGCAGTCACGTGTGCGACGTAGCTGTTGTCTATCCTGTGGCATCGCTTGAAGCAGGGTTGGATGGCGAGAGGGCAGTTGCTGTTGCTTTCGGCGCAGCCGAGAGTCTGTACAAGAAGGGGATTGATTTTGATTTCATTGACCATCAATCGCTGGAGCGGGCGGAGACGAAGGACGGGGAGTTATCCGTTGCAGGCGAGTCGTTCAAGGTACTGATTCTTCCCTCAATGCGTGCGCTACGAAGGACAACACTCCGGAAGGCGTTTAATTTCTATCAATCCGGAGGCATTGTCATTGCAATCGGGGACTTGCCGGAAGCGAGCGATAGCATCGGGGCGAACGATCCAGGGCTGGATGCCGAAGTTCGCTTGCTCTTCGGATGGACGGCTGCAGAGGCGAAGGCCGATGGCGGTTCACGGGCGCAACGGAATGCTGCAGGCGGACGAGCCTTGACAGCTCGCACCTGGACGGAAGCCGTTCAATTGATCGAGGAGGCCTTTCCTCGCGACTTTATTTGCGCTGGACAGGTTGATGCTGCGGAGCAATTCCCCTATGTTCAGCACCGGAGAATCGGCAGCCGAGATTTATATGCCGTCTACAATGTCCCAAGAGGAACGGAGTGCTTCTTCAGATGCTATGGTTCCGTGGAACGGTGGAATCCTTGGGACGGGACGACGGAACCGCTGCAAGTCGATCGGGTAACCTCGGAAGGCACATGGATCCGCATGCCGTCGGATCGCGAGGAGCTGGCGCTTGTCGTCTTTTCCCCTGGCGCGGCAGAACCTCGAGATGGAACGGATGCGCAGGATGCTTCCGTTGCATCGGTTCAGACGTCGATCACACTATTAGACGGGAAATGGCTCTTCGAGCTGAGACCTACGATGGACAATCGATTCGGGGACTTCCGGCAGCCTCCGAGTGATGAAACGATTGGTGCGGAGGCTCGGTTTCTGCGATTCGCATGGGAGAAAGATGCTGCTGAAGCTTGGCAAGAGCCCGGGATTGACGACTCCGAATGGCAGGTGAAGACGGTCGGCTACGGTCCGTTCTTCTGGAAGCTGGGACCGCTTCCTTATGAGCAATGCAGCGAGGCTCAGGAGCAGCAATGGGCGGAGATGCCGACTTCTCCGTCGTTCACGGCGGAGCCCATGAGTAACCGCTGGGACCCTTATGATTATTCTACTCGTTACGGGATAGAGGGCGACCCGGGACATCAAGGCTATCACGGCCTCAAAGGAAAAGTATCGGATGAATTTATTGCCGTGGGGCGGTGCAGCGCGACGTTGACCGGAACGAAGCATGAGCCGGAAGAGGAAGACGGAGTCTACTATTTGTGGTCGACTGTGTATGCGGATGAGGCTCAAGAAGCGAACCTGCGGTTGGGCGGCTTCCTTCCGGATCGGATCTGGCTAAATGGCGGACGGATCGAAACGATGGAGCAGCGTGTATCGATGCTAGCAGGCAGCAATCGACTGCTGCTTCGATATCGAGGTGCAGGCAGAGCATATGTAGTGTTCACTGCAGCACATAAATCAGACCGTGGCACCGCCTCTCATCCTCTATCGATGGCCTGGTATGACGACAATGGTGTCATGCCTTATGATGCCTTTCCCGAACGAAGAGGGGCAGTGGGATGGTACCGATTCACAGCGCCGCCGGGGCTTGCCGCTCTCGAAGTAACGGCACACGGGAAGATCGAGGTATGGGCTGACGGAATCGAATGCGAGGTGGACGCTGTCGCATGCGGAGCAGAGGGAGCGACTATTTACCGGGCGAAGCTGTTAAAGCCTTGTATCGAGCTATCTGCGGTAGCTATCCGTCTTATGCCGGACAAGACCTATTACGCAGGCGCCGCAATACCAGAGCCAATCAAGCTGCAATGCGCAGAGGGCATTGTAACGCTCGGCGATTGGTCCTTAATCGATGGGCTGACTTGTTATTCCGGAGAAGCGATCTACCGGAAGAGGCTGATTTGGAATCCGGAGGAACCTTCCGAACGCGTGTTGCTTCAATTGGGGGAGGTTGCGGGCTCGGCGCAAGTCGCAGTCAACGGTCATCCGGTGCGCATTCTTCTTCATTCCCCTTGGGAAGTAGATATCGGCGGTTATCTGCATGCCGGCGAGAATCTGATTGAAGTGTCCGTTCGCAATACGCTGGCGAATCATTACGCGACTATTCCTACCCGATATCGGGGCAGACTGGAGTCGGGCCTTATGGGCCCTGTTCAACTGGCTGTCGTCAATATCAAGCTATAGTGCGTTATAGATATTGCAGTTCATTCATTTCGTCAACCGCGCTGAGGCGTTTCTCGCCCTAGTGCGGTTTTATCGATTTACATTGAAAGCGCATTCAATAAATATTTAAAATGAGCAGTTCAATTTCAATTATGAACCGTATTCGGCGTGAAGCCGCTGAATCTATAATGAGTTCATCAGCGAGCTGCTTGCAGCAAAGTCAAGGAGGTGAATCCACTGTCAATACTAAAGCGCTTGCATAAGCAATTGCCATTCCAGCTATTCGTGTGGGCAGGATTGGCATACCTTATTGTCTTCAGTTACATTCCAATGTTCGGCATCATTATCGCGTTCAAGGATTACCGGATATCCAGCGGAATAGAAGGGATCTTCACGAGTCCATGGTCAGGCTTATCCCATTTCAGAGAGCTGATCGACGATTATAATTTTCCGATGCTGGTTCGCAATACGCTGGCGATCAGCATACTCAAAATCATTTTCTCGTACCCGATTCCTATTCTGTTCGCAATTCTGCTCAGCGAGGTTCGGAACGTTTTCTTTAAACGCTTCGTCCAGACCGCCAGCTACTTGCCGCATTTTATTTCATGGGTAGTCGTAACGGGCATAGCGTATGCGTTCCTCTCCAGCGGTTATGGGATCTTGAACGATCTGCTGCTTAATCTTCATCTCATCGCCAAGCCGCTGGATATTCTTACGAATCCCGATTCCTTCTGGGGATTGGCCGTATCGACGGCGATCTGGAAGGAGGCCGGCTGGTGGACGATTATATTCCTGGCCGCGCTCGCCGGAATTGATCCTTCCCTCTATGAAGCGGCAGAGATAGACGGGGCAGGCCGCCTGAAGCGCATTCTGTACATTACGCTGCCCGGTCTTAAGAGCGCAAGCATAGTCGTATTGATCCTGACGATCGGCAGCATGCTGGGGGGCGGGCTCGTCGGCTCTAACTTCGAACAAGCCATGCTGCTGGGCAACTCGCTAAACAGCGACAAGTCTCAAATCATTCAGACCTACGCATTCTCTATCGGTCTCGCCCAAGGACGGTTCTCTTTTGCCACGGCAATCGATTTGATGCAGTCTGTTATCTCGGTGATCTTGATCTTCGGCAGCAATGCCGTTGCGAAGAGATTGTCTGGAACAGGGCTGTTCTGAATCCGGGGCTTACCGATACGAAGCGAGAGGAGCGATAAGGATGCGTCGAAGAAAGTCGATGGAAGATCGAGTGCTCGATACGGTTATTACGAGCATTCTTGTAGTCGTCATACTGGTTACGTTGTATCCGTTCTATTATATTCTTCTGATTACCTTCAACGAAGGCAAAGATACGGCAGTCGGCGGCATGTATTTGTGGCCCAGACACTTTACGCTTAGCAATTACAGCTATTTTCTGCAGGATCCGAAATGGATACAAGCATTCGGCATTTCGGTGCTGCGAACCGTCATTGGAACGCTTCTGGGCATTTTGTTCACGAGCTTAGTAGCCTATGGCTTAGCCAAACGCGACTTAATCTTCCGATCCGGGTACTTCATCGCAGTCGTGATCGCAATGAATTTCTCCGGAGGATTAATCGCCTTCTACATCGTGTTGAGAAGCCTCGGCCTCATTAACCACTTTGCCGTTTATGTGGTTCCGGGCATGCTTAATTTATTTTTCCTGCTGATCGCGATCTCCTTCTTTCGAGATATTCCAGAGGAGCTTGGCGAATCGGCCAGGATAGACGGCGCATCGGAGCTGCGGATCTTTGCGCGCATTGTGCTGCCGGTTTCGATGCCGCTGCTTGCAACGATGAGTCTGTTCCTTGGCTCCGGTCAATGGAATGCATGGCTGGATTCCGCTTACTTCGTCCAAGATGAAGGGCTGCGCACGCTGACCTATCGCATGATGCAGGTCATTAACCAAACGATGGTTCCTTCCGGCGATGCGCAAGCGGCCGCCATGTCGCGAACGAGCGTCACGCCGTTCTCTATACAAGCGACCGCAATGGTCGTCTCCATCATTCCGATACTTGGAGTCTATCCGTTCTTGCAGAAGCATTTCGTATCCGGCATGATGCTCGGCTCCGTGAAGGGTTAACAGGCTTCAACAGCTTCTCTTAACGGGAATGCTGCTCACTATATTTAACATAGGGGGAATGGAAATGATTCATCGGTATAAGTCGCGTTTGACACTGCTTATGGCAATTCTGCTGGTCGCGGGAGGACTTCTGTCCGCATGCAGCCAATCATCCAATGAAAGCAACACCTCTTCTTCGAATGATAACGCTTCAAACAGCACCTCGGACACCACGTCAGCATCGAATGAAGGCGCGCAAGACCAGACCTGCACGAAACCGGTGGAGCTGTCGATGTTCGTCGACGCGACCTGGTATCCGTTCCAGGATTGGACAGGCGAGATTCCAGAGATGATTACGAAAGCAACCTGCGTGAAGCCGAAGGTAACCGTCGCGACCGACGACAAGCAGCTTGCTCTGATGGTCGCTTCCGGCGATCTTCCGGATCTGGTCGTATCCTTTAATTTCAAGCTGATGTCCGACGCCAAGTTGAGTTTGCCATATAACGAGATTTTTCCGAAGTATGCGCCTGACGTAACCTTCGATCCGGTTAAGGTACTGGTCAACACGGTAAGCGACGGCAATTATTACGCCATGCGCAATGATTTCTCTTCGGAGTCCGAATGGAAGGCAAATCCTTATGCGCATATGATGACTGCCGGCTTGGCTCTTCGCAAAGATATTCTGGAGGAGCTCGGGAACCCCTCCATTCGATCGCTGCAGGATCTCGATAACGTCTTTGCGCAAGTAAAGCAGAAGCATCCCGACATGATGCCGCTTATTCTGAACCCGAATTGGCAGCGTAACTATTTTGACACCCAGTTCGGCGCGCAAGGCGGATTCGTCGATAACGGCGGCAAGATCGAATATTATCTTCGTCAGCCAAGTGTTAAGGATTCCATGCTGTATATGAACAGCTTGTACCGCAATGGTTATGTTACAGCCGAGAATTTCGCTTACAAGAATGAATCAGAGACCGAGCAAATGGTGTTGTCCGGCAAAGGGTTCGCATACACTTGGACATACTCGGGAGCCGATCGGTTGAATGCCGGCGGCAAAGATAAAGGTCTTCAGTTCGTTCAAGTGGCGGAACCGCTCGGACCGGAGGCATCCATCGTCAGCACGGGAACCGGAGGACTTGGTGTATATGTAACGAAGGACAATAAGAATGTTGAAGCTTCGGTCCGCTTCCTTAAGTATCTGTTCTCGGAAGAGGGCTGGAGACTGGCGGAATGGGGAGTCGAAGGCAAGGACTGGACATGGAACGAGGCTGGCTACCCGGTCTTTAACTATGATCCGCAGGATCTAGCTGTCATTAAGCAGAAGGGCGTTTACTGGTGGGGAGTACCGACCGAGACGGGAGTCGGCATGGCGCTAAGCTCCTTCAAAGAAGGCTCCGAGACTACCCGCCAAGGCGAAGCCTACGATAAAATCATATCCTTCAATCCAGCTATCGGCATGATTAACCCGGATACGGATTCGCAGGAGCAGATCATTCGGACGAATATCGAGAATATGGTGAAGACAGAGGCTGTGAAGGTCTATCTCTCGTCGACTGCCGAAGAGGCGCAGAAGGCTTATGACGATTTGATCAAGAAGGCCGAGAAAATCGGCATGGCCAAGCTGGAGACATGGGCGACTGAACAATACGGCCCGTTGAAGGAAAAGTACGACAGCATAACGAAACAGTAAATTAGCACACGGCAATCGAAAACTCATACGAAGCACAAACCGAGTCACGGTCTGCTTCGTATGGGTTCATTTTTTTTACGAAAACGGAGTGAAACGCTGTTGCGAATCGGGACCAAGATGTTCGTTGGCTACATTTTGCTAATCATTGTACCGTTTATATGCTTTGCCTATTTCGTATATTCGCAATTGAACGCCAAGCTGACGACACAATATCATCTCGCCAATCAGCAAAATATTGAACAGCTCTCAGCGAATCTGGATGCCAGTCTATTGAAGATTGAATCCCTGTATTCGATCTACCAGAACAACTCGGCTTTAATCGATTATTTGCGCGGAGATGCCATGAATGACCGGGACCTGATATACGCTTATCTGAAGGAGATTTCGCCAGCATTCTCGTTCGGCTCACTCGCGGAGCCCCAAATCGACGGTTTATTCGTTTATCCCAAATATCAACGCAAGCTCTTGACCGTTAGCGGAATCAGGCCCTATGAGGAATTGCAAGGGGAATTGACAAATGGCGAACTTCGTACGCTCAGCCCCAAACAAGGATTGTGGAAGAAAGTAAAGGATGCGGATGCGCTCTCTCTTGTTTATTATCATCAAATTTATAATGACTTGTATACGAATGAGCTTGGCATTCTCGCCATTACGGTACGTTCCTCCATTATCGATGACTTCGTTCAATCGATTCGTCATATGCATCCCGGAAACGCGATCGTCATCATCGATAATGAAGGACGTGTTGTGTTCAGAAACTCCGATGCAACGACATTCGGCCAGTTAAATGAAGCGGCGCTGCAGGAATTTACAGCAGTTGGCGATAGCTCGACTAGCCCGTTCATTGTTAATTCCGCACCGGTCAAGCGTCTGGGATGGACAGTGATCGAGTTGAATCCGCGCGAATCGCTCTTTCATCTATTCCGAGTGAAGCAATGGTGGCTGGTTGCTGCTGTGGGCTTGCTCATCCTTCTATCCTTCCTATATTACGCGATTGTATCGTCTCTCACGAAGCGCGTGATTCTGCTGTCTCGCCATATGCGCAAGGTAGGACCTGAATCGCTTGGACGCTCTTACGCAGGCCCAGCAGGGAAGGACGAGCTGGGTTATCTGATTTCGAATTACAACGCGATGATCGCTCGGATGGACGAACTCGTCAATCGGGTTCAGAAGGTTGAGCTGCTGAAGAAGGATGCAGAGTTCAGGATGCTTCAGGCGCAGATTCAGCCTCATTTTCTGTATAATACATTGGAGACGATGCGCATGCTGGCCAGATCTCACGGAGATTCGATCGTTTCGGAGATGGCCTATTCATTAGGGAATCTAATGAGATACAGCTTGTCCAAGAAGGACGACGCATCGCTCGGAGAAGAATGGGAGTATCTGAGGCAATATCTGGACATTCATCAGATTCGCATGCCCGAATTGCATATGGAGTGGATGAAGGATGAAGCCGCCGCCGCGCTCTCTTGTCCGCGCTACATCCTGCAGCCGCTTGTGGAGAACAGCATTCTGCATGGCTTATCCAAGCGAAGAGGACAGAAGACTATTGCCGTTCGAATGACGCTCGACGGCGAATTCGTAACGATTGTCGTGGCTGACAATGGTGTTGGCATACCGGAGGAACGATTGGCTCAGTTGCATCAAATGTTAAGGGGGACGCACATAGCAGAGGAAAGCATGCATTCGGACACAGGGGGAATCGGCCTTGGAAACGTCATACAACGAGTCAAGGCTTATTTCGGTCCGCAATCGAGCTTGACGCTGGAGAGCAAGCTTGGCGTAGGAACAACATGCACGTTGAGACTGTATAGGGAGGATCGAGAGCATGCTGAATCTGTTGATCGTTGACGATGAGCCGATCATCCTTGCGGGCATTCGAGATATGGTAGAGCAAGAGAATACGCCGTTCACTCGTATTTCCGTCGCTTTGGACGGAATCGAAGCGCTGGAGCAGATGGCTTACTTTCGGCCCGATCTTGTCATTACCGATATTCAAATGCCTGAGATGGATGGGTTATCCTTCATTCGCGAAGCGCAGAAGCGGAACGTTCGGCGCTTTATCGTGTTGACCGGCTACGAGAAATTCGAATACGCCCGCGAAGCGCTGAGGCTTCAGGTTGTCGAGTATCTGCTCAAGCCGATCAATCAATCCGAGCTTGGCCTCTTGCTTAGAAGAATGGCAGTGGAAATCGCCACGGCCAAGAGCGAACAGCAAGGCGAAGCGAAGGAGAGTGAGCGCTCGACTGATAAATACGGTAATGAGAAGATGCGCATGCTGACCGATTACGTGCAGGCCAATTACAACCGAGATATCTCGATTGCTGACGCCGCATCTTGGCTTAATTTGCATCCGGCGTACATCGGTCAACTATTCAAGCGGGAAACAGGACAATCGTTTCTTTCTTATCTCCGGGAAGTACGCATGGAGAAGGCGAAGACCATGCTGTTGGACATGCAGCACATGTCGATGGAGCACATTGCCCGCTGCGTAGGATACGAGAACAGCCGAACTTTCTATAAGGCATTTCGAGAACATTACGGTATTACTCCGGGCGAATATCGGGAACGTCATGTGAAATAAGTGCATCTTCTGAATCTGTCAGGAGAGCCGGTGCAGCTAATCACTCGATTTCTGTTTCTGGAGCTGAGACGAGCGCCGAAATTCTGTTGGGATGAAGGTGAAATGTTTCTTGAATGCTACGGAGAAGCTCTCCGGCGTCGCAAAGCCGAGCTGTTTCGAGACGGAGGCGATTGGCAACGCGGTTGTCGTCAATAGACGAGCTGCCGCTGCCATTCGCGCCTCTGTCTTTTTGGCATGGAAGGAAAGATCATATTGCTTGCGTATGGCCCGCTCGGTTTGTCTCGCGCTTAATCCCAGCTCGGAGGCTAGCTGCCCCAACGTAATGGACGCGTAACGGTAAAGGAAGGCGTTCTCGATCAGCAGCAGTCGACTGTCGTCAAGCGTGCGGACAGGCACGCTCGTTATCGATGGGCTGGGGTCCTCGTATTGGCGCAGAAATTGGACGAGTATAATCTCCAGCAGACGGGCCACGCAACGCGGGTATCCAAGCTCCCGATCGGCTGCCTCTCTGGCAAGCAATTGGAAGAGTTGGAGCAGACCGAAGCGATCCTGACCGATCCAGAACGGCGTAGCGAGCATTCGCTCGGCGAGCAGGTTGTCATCCGAGCCGGGCGCCCGTTCGATCGAGGCTTGGCTGTTCGCATTTGCATTGGCTGCTTCCAAGAAAACGCAATACTCCGCCATCGGATCTGCGGGGTCGGATAGCTGTTCATGCGGGATATTCGGACCCGTCATATAGATAGAGCCAGGGACTAGCGGGAATCGTTCGCCATGAATGACGAGCGTCCCTTGCCCGCGCGGAATATAGTGAAGCTCATAGCTGCAGGCGCTGTGACTGTGCTCTGGCATGGGGTGATGAAAGATGCCGAACTTGACATAATGAACATTCAGTAGAAGTCTGCCTAGCGAGAGCTTCACGTCAAGATTGCCTAATTCAATTGAAGGCAGCTCAGTCATCATGCAGCCGCTCCTTTCGTCTGCGATAATACGACATCTTGGACAACGGGTTGTCGTCTCTGACAGATACCGAAGTGGTCGCATGTGTCGATATAATTATATCCGATCAGATGATACAAGAGGAGGACATTGTGATGACGACGATTGAATCGGAGCAGCAGCGCATGTTTCATAAAGGTAATTTCTCGCGAACCTATACAGATATTCCCGCTGCCAATCCGGGTAATGAGTGGCGTGACGGCATGGTCAGTGGAAATGGCGAGAATGGCTACATTACATCGGGGTCGCCGTATCGGGATTGCTTTATCTTTCAAAACATGTGGTTCAACTTCCCGTCGGCCGAGCCAAGGGACATTCCGGAGGAGCTGACGGGTCAGCTTGAGGAAGCGAGACATCATGTTTACCAGCTGAACGATCAATGGAAAATCAAGGATGCCAACGGCAATACGCGGGTTCGAACCTTCTATTACAGCTTTCATCCCGGCCATCAACTCAGATTGGAAGTCATGAAACGAGGAAATGTATCCGCTTACGAGAGATGGACCAACCATGAAACCGCGGAGACTGGCGTGCGGTATACCGATGAACATGGACAATGGCTGCGTACTTCGTTTACATCTCGGGAAGATAATGTTTCGATAACACGCCTTACACAGTCCTCCAAGGGCTCCAAAATCAACCTGATCCTATCTATTGAAGACATAGCGAATATGGCCAGGGCTTACAACGGCCATTCCGAAGTCAAAGCGCTTCAATACAAGAAAATCGTAGATGAGAATGCACAATATATTGCTCAGGCGGCGCATTACCCCTCTTATCCGTTAAGCGAATGGAAGAATGGAGGCTATGCAGGATTGACGCAGATCGTTATTGCAGGTGGGACGAAGAATCGAATCATGCTTGAGGAAACCGACGATCCGATGAACGTAGGAGTCGAGCAGAACCCGGCGATTCAAGTCATTGACGCGGATGCGGTCTATCTCATTACGACCTCGCGCAGAGTAGATGACATGGGCAAGCTTGAGGCGTTTGCAGGACTGGCGAGATATGGCGCCATTGAAGAGCTGTTTGCCATAACGAATGCGGTATCGGAGAAATACAGGGACGGCAACGGAATCTTTCATTATGAGGCGGCGCTTGCTCCGCATGTCGCAAAGCATGCTGCGGAATACAATGCCGTTAGTTTGAAGCTGCATGACGAAGCGGATTGCTGCACGACAGACAACGGTTCGCTCCTTCAAGCGCAGAAGGCGGACCCCGTCAAGCTCGACCTTGCTCTCTTGGAACGGATATACAATCAAGGGCGATATGCGATGATCTGCTGCGGAGGCTCAAGCGCTCCACGCTTGTACGGGATGTGGACCGGGGAATGGAATCCGGGGTGGCGCGGCATCTATACCCTTGATGCGAACGTCAATCTGCAGGTATCGGCTATGAACACGGGACACTTAACGCAAATGCCGCTTGGTTATATTACCTTCTTCCTAAGAAATGCGCCTGATTTCGAATATAACGCGCGAATGGCCTACGGGATGCATGATGCGCTGCAGGTGTCCGTCAACTCCGATGGCGACCGAGGCATGCACGTGGAATATGACAACGATTATCCCTTCGAATACTGGAATGCAGGAGCAAGCTGGTGCCTGCTGCCGATATACGAATACTGGCAGTGCTACGGCAATCAACAAATCCCGATCCAAGAGAAGATGAGGATTCAGAGCCTTCAGTCCATTCTTAGCGTAAGGGACGGAGGACTAACCGACAAGGAGTTCGCTGACCTGCTGAATAGTGGGTATTTGGACCTCGAACGTGATATTCTGCTGCCGCTTTTGACCAAGCAGGCTAACTTCTGGGAGCAGATTTGCACGCCAGAATACTTTACAGACATTAATGGAAGAGCGTGCTATCAAAAGGGCAAGACGTCGCTCATGGCCGGAGAGAAATATATCATTATTCCAACGTATTCGCCCGAGAACCATCCGATCGGCTACAACAGCACCATTACCGCGAATGCAACGATGGATATCTCGGCGGCCCGAGACGGTCTTCATATGATTATTGCAGTCGAACGAGCGGTGAAGCGGGAAGGCTACCAAGCAGCCGTAACGAGATGGGAGAAGGTGCTGGAGCTGTTGCCAGAATACCGGTACGACGCCGATGGCGCGCTGCGGGAATGGGCGATGAGCGAATATACGGAAAACAATGATCATCGTCATCTTAGTCATCTTTACCCCGCATGGCCGGCTTATGAGACGCAGAACAACCTTGACCTGGCTCAAGCGGCATCATTGGCGCTTGCGAATCGCAACAAATACAATACGAATGACGCGACAGCGGGGCACGGCTGGATGCATAAGGCGCTGGTAACAGCCAGATTGAAGGATGGGGAAGGCGTCGCAGCATCGCTTCTTCCAATGATGACGAACGAAGGATACTATGAATCGCTCATGTCCGACCATGACACGAACAGAAGATGTCATACCTATTGCACTGATACGCTGTTCGGGACAGTAGGCGCGGTTAATGAAGCATTGTTGTTCTCGAATACCGGCGAGATCGAGGTGCTGCCGGCGCTGCCTTCCGACTGGCTGATCGGCTCTATTCAAGGGCTTATGGCAAGAACTCGCATAGAGGTTAAACAGCTGTCTTGGAGCCTCGCTGAAGGCACGGTAACGGTTACCCTGCAATCGTTGGAGAATTACAATGAGGTGCGTTTGAAATCCGGACTTCCATGGAATCAAGCGGTGGTTAACGGAGTGGCGGCAGAAGTGAAAAGTGGTGCCGAAGGGGCTTATATTCACCTGATGCTTCATGACAAGAGAGAGGTAACCGTTGTATTCTCATGACTAGTTAAATGCCACGGCGTATTGAAGTTGGGCTTAGTATTATTCGCCTGAGCGAGAAGAAAGAGGGGACGGGATGTTTGCATCCCATTCCCTCTTTCCTCTATTATATGGAATCCTCGTCCGTCTAACGGTGTTAGCCGCGTTTCGTCTGCAGACGAATGACGTTCCAAGATGCGCGGCCGAGCACGGCGCTTACTTTGCCTTGGTCAGTCGTCGTCTGTCCGCCGGTGCGCGGCAGGACACGGTTAGGATCTGCCTTTGTGTTAGCAGCCTTCAGGTCATCGCTCTCCATGACGATATGCTCGATCAGTCGAAGTTCGTTGCCGAAGCTGCGAACGTCAACGTTCAGCTCCATCGACTCTTCGAGATGACGGTTAACGGCGAAGATCGTTAATTGACCAGACTCTTCATCATATACGCTGACCGATTCGAGGTAAGGAACGTCCGTGAAGTCTTTCGAATCATATTTGTCCGATTGGTCATTCGACAGCAGCACCGTACCGCGGCCGAAGTTCGAAGCGTGAAGGAACGGATAGTATGTCGTCTGCAGCCAGAGATCGCCGCCCGTATCCGTCATGATTGGCGCGATCGTATTGATGAGCTGCGCGAGGCAGGCCATCTTCACGCGGTCCGCATTCTTAAGAATCGTAATGATGTAGCAACCGACTGCGAGCGCATCTTCGTGCGTGTACACGTCCTCGAATTCAGGCGGCGCGATCTGCCAACGCTCATCCGCACGGCTCGAACCGATCGAGTTCCACACATTCCATTCGTCGAGCGACAGCATAAGCTTCTTCTTGGAACGTTTCTTCGCTTGAATGTAATCGGCGATCGAGGCGACGCTGCTGATGAAAGCGTTAAGGTCAAGCGAGCTAGCCAGGAAGTTCGCCGTATTATTGTTGTTATTGTTGTAATAAGCGTGCAGCGACAGGAAATCGACTTGATCGTAGCACAGATCCAGTACGGTCGCTTCCCATTCTGCGAAGGTGGACATGCCGCGGGAGGAGCTGCCGCATGCGACAAGCTCGATCGAAGGGTCGACCCAGCGCATGACTTTGGCGGTCTCGTTCGCGAGACGTCCATATTCGTATGCCGTCTTCGCGCCGATCTGCCACGGACCATCCATCTCGTTGCCGAGGCACCATGTCTTGAAGTTATGAGGATCACGGTAGCCATGGGAGATACGCAGGTCGCTCCAATAGGAGCCGGATGGATGGTTGCAATATTCCACGAGATTGCGCGCTGCATCGATGCCGCGAGTACCGAGGTTAACGGCCATCATCACTTCCGTGCCTGCAAGCTTCGCCCAATCGGCGAATTCGTTCGTGCCTACTTCATTCGTCTCCGTTGTCCACCAAGCGAGCTCGAGCAGACGTTTCCGCTCCGACTTCGGACCAACGCCGTCCTCCCAGTTGTAGCCGGACACGAAGTTGCCGCCCGGATAGCGAATAATTGGCACATTAAGCGCACGGATTGCTTCAAGCGCGTCCTGACGGAAGCCGTTTGCGTCAGCCGTCGGATGGCCTGGATCGTAGATGCCACCGTATACGGCACGTCCTAAGTGTTCGATGAACGAACCGTATACGCGAGGGTCGATTGCTGCAACCGTGAAGTTTTTATCGATAAGCATAGTGGATCGAATCGCCATTGATGAAACCCCCTAAGGTAGAATTAAGTAATTATCGAATCCAGTAAACGTTGTCATTCTACTATATTCGTATCATAATAGGGATATCGAATACAATCTTAATGTTTAGGATTTACATAATACGAAATTCTACACAGGTGGTGAGCAGATGCAGCTGACAACGAGTTCGGATTCACTGCGCGTCTATGAAGCATTGGCGAGCGAAGTCCGGTTGGCGATCATTGATAAATTGTTTGAACGAGAACGGCATGTGAAGGAGCTGGCTGCCGAGCTTTACTTGAGCAGCGCTGTCGTCAGCGGTCATATTCGGAAGTTGGAGGAGGCCGGCATCGTCGGGAGCAAAATGAAGCGGGTAGACGGGGGAACGTACAAGTACTGCTACGTGAAGGCGGAGTTTATGCAGATCAAGCTGTCGCCTGATGCGCCAGCCTCGCTAAGCGTTCGCGAGCTGTCTATTCCGATCGGCCATTATACCGACTATGAAGCAATTCCGACTTGCGGGATCGCGACGGCGAAGGCGATGATCGGCCATTACGATCAGCCGGTCTGCTTCATGGACCCAGAACGGGTGAACGCGGGCATTCTGTGGTTTGCGAGAGGATGGGTCGAATACAAGATTCCGAATTACTTGTATAAGGACCAGCGTCTGCATGAGATCGAAATCTCGCTTGAGATCGGATCAGAGGCGCCGCGCGTGAATGAGCATTGGCCGTCGGACATTCGTTTCTACTTCAATGGCAAGCTGCTTGGCGTCTGGACGAGTCCAGGCGACTTCGGGAAGACAAGAGGGCGCTTAACACCGGAATGGTGGCAGTCTGATGTGAATCAGTATGGACTGCTGAAAGTGCTTCGCATTAAAGAGTCAGGCACGTATGTGGACGGGCTGAAGGTGTCCAATGTCGGACTATCCGATATTGAGACGGGTGCGATGAATTGGACGTTCCGAATCGCTGCAGAGGATACGGGCAGGGGCCGAGGCGGACTTACGCTCTATGGTCGAAGCTTCGGCAATTACGACCAAGACCTTATCGTTCGCAGCTACTACACCTAAGTAAGTGAAATCTAAACGGCTGTCCGCATCGTCCGATGCGAGACAGCTTTTCTTAATGTTCGGATAGACGCAACTTCAGAGGAGATGAACCCATTTCAACCGATAGACCGGATTCAGATTGCACAGCCCGAAGGCGTTATTTGTTCTCCAAATCGTCCAATCTCGCATTAATTAACCTTCGTCTACACCCCATTCTTACGATCCTTTAGCACCTATTAATAACCCATCACTATCCTAGTTCTCCATACCTGCTAAACACCGCAAATCCAGTCGTGCCAAGGGTTTCGGAATTCAGATAGCGCCTCAGGAAAAGTGTCTATTGTGCCGCCTGCCCCCCTCTGTCGTATAGTGTGGTTATTCGATCCGAGAACGCCACAGAGAGAAGGGATGCGTATGGAACACAGCTCAACGACAACAAGCTCGAAGACAACCAGTACCACACCTCGAGTCGTTAAGCGCCGGTCGGCAACGGGCATATGGAAAGATCATCAATTATACTTTCTGCTCCTCTTGCCGATCGCCTACTTTATTTTATTCAAATATGTGCCGATGTACGGCGCAGCCATTGCCTTTCAAGATTACAGCATCTTCAAAGGCGTAACGGGCAGCGAGTGGATCGGATTCGAGAACTTCCGAGAGTTGTTCGCGATGAGCCAGTTCTATGAGGTGGTACGTAACACGCTGCTGCTGAACCTGCTTGATCTCGTATTCTCGTTCCCAGCTCCGATCATACTTGCGCTGCTGCTCAATGAGCTGCGGGTGATGTGGTTTAAGAAAACAGCGCAGACGCTGCTGTATTTGCCGCATTTTATATCGTGGATCATTATCGGCGGTCTTGTGTACCAGATGTTCTCCAACAACGGCGGTCTTGTGAACAACCTGATCACTTCGCTTGGGTTTCATTCCGTTCCGTTCTTAACCGAGAAGAACCACTGGCTGCTCGTCTACTTAGGGACAGGCATCTGGCAAAGCGCCGGCTGGGGAACGATCATCTACCTGGCAGCGCTGACGGGCATCAACAAGGAGCTGTATGAAGCATCAGAGGTGGACGGGGCAGGTCGATTGAAGAAGATGTGGCATATTACGCTGCCCGGCATTCGCTCCACAATCGTCGTCATGCTCATCATGCAGTTGGGCCATATTATGACGATCGGCTTTGAACGGCCATTCGTTATGGGCAACGATCTCGTCAAAGACTATTCCGAGGTTATCAGTACGTTCGTCTATAAGGCAGGTCTGCAATCCGCTCAATTCTCGCTTGCAACGGCGATGGGCTTGTTCCAGGCACTTGTTGGCTTAGTGTTCGTCATCGCGTCCAATGCGATTGCGAAGAAGTTCGGAGAACAAGGCATATGGTAGGGGGCACAGGGATGAAGAGCAGCAAGACACTAACGAGAGTTCGGATATCCGACATCGTCATTATGCTGATCGTAGGCGTAACGATGATCATCTGCCTGGTGCCGTTTCTCCATATCATCGCGATATCGCTTAGTTCAAAGCAGGAGATTATGTCTGACCGTGTTACGATTTTCCCACGGGGATTCGATTGGCATGCTTATGAGATTGTGTTCCAAGATTCAAG
Organism: Paenibacillus terricola; assembly: GCF_014779765.1. Classification (GTDB taxonomy): domain Bacteria; phylum Bacillota; class Bacilli; order Paenibacillales; family Paenibacillaceae; genus Paenibacillus_T; species Paenibacillus_T terricola. The sequence continues at coordinate 100,685 of NZ_JACXZA010000001.1, forward strand.
AATGCTCTGGTCGATGGGCCTTACGATTGTGCTTACGGTTACTTTCACCGTAATCAGTATGCTGATGAGCATCTTTGCGGCATATCCGCTTACCAAAGAAAACCTCAGGGGCCGTTCTTTCTTCATGATGCTGATCGTGTTCACGATGTTTTTCAGCGGCGGCCTCATTCCGGAATATTTGCTGGTCAAGCAGCTCGGTTTGTTAGATAATTTATTCTCCCTTATCCTTCCGGGCATGATCAGCGCCTTCAACTTAATTATTCTGCGTACGTTCTTCTTGACAATTCCGGCCAGTCTGGAAGAGTCGGCTCATCTAGATGGCAGCTCGCATATCGGCACCTTGATTCGAATCGTGCTGCCGCTGTCGATGCCGGTGTTGGCGACGCTCAGTTTGTTCTATGCGGTAACCCGTTGGAACGGATTTATGGATGCGCTTTTCTACATCACGAACTCCGAGCTGTATCCGATTCAGCTCAAGCTGTATCAAGTCGTCATGAACAGCATGGTGACGGATTTAACCGCGCAGGAAGGCGCAGCGCAGATGGATGTCATTCCTGAGGGGATCAAGGCGGCAAGCATTATGTTCGCCACTGCACCAATCCTTATCGTCTACCCTTGGCTGCAGCGTTATTTTGTATCCGGTATTATGATCGGCGCCGTTAAGGGCTGACCGATGCGAGCATGATCGGCATGCTCTGGTACTTGGTTGATCCTCCTGTCTGCAGCAGGGGTGAAACATATAGAAATAAAGGTAAAGCTTCGTGATCCAAAAATGTATTTTAACGAAAAGGGGATCTGTTCATGCAAACAAAAAAATGGATTGCAGCTTCGGCTGCAGCTGTGCTGCTCGCTGGTGTTGTGTCGGCCTGCGGCAGCTCCAAAGATGACTCGGCGGGCACTACTTCTTCCACCGAAGGTACGGCAAGCAATACAAGCGGCAAGCAAGTCACCCTGAAAGTTGAAGTGTTCGACCGCGGCAATGCGCCAGCAGGAGCCGGCCCCGTTACTAACAACTATTGGACGCAGTGGATCCAGAAGAACTTCGGCGATCCGAACAATATTAAACTAGAATTCGTTCCAGTGCCGCGCAACCAAGAAGTCGACAAGCTGAACGTCTTGATGGCAACAGGCGATGCGCCGGATATTGTATTTACTTACGACATGAACACGATCTACAATTACATCAAGGATGACGGCTTGGCAGACCTGACGCAGCTGATCGGGAATGCACCTAATCTAAAGAAATATCTTGGCGACGAAGTGTTGTCCTATGGCGTCTTCAGCGGCAAGCAGTACACGATTCCAGCGAAACGGACGCTGCAATTCACGCAGTCCTCGTATATTCGCAAGGATTGGCTTGATAAGCTGGGTCTGCCAGTGCCAACGACGACACAGCAATTCTACGACACTATGAAAGCGTTTAAAGAGAAGGATCCGGGCCAAGTGGGCAGCAAGCTGATTCCTTATGATTTCAGCGCGATCAACGGTTCGAACATTACGAGTCCATTCGTGCTTGTGAACTCGTTCGTCAAGAAGATGTCGGAAGAAGAATTCTTTACTTACGCCTCATCGAACAATACGATTCCGGAGCTGCTCAAGCCGGGCTATAAGGACGGTCTGCAGTTCCTGAATAACATGTATCGAGAAGGCTTGATCAATCCGGACTTCGCGCTGGATAAGGACGGCAAGCAATTCGAAAGCGACGTTGCCAACGGTTATGTAGGCGCTTTCACCGCGCTCGCGGCTCATGCCAATCTGATGGCGCCGGATAAAGTGTTCGATACGCTGAAGCAGAACGTTGCGGGCGCTGAGTATGTTGCGATGGATCCATTCACGGATGCAGACGGCAAGACGCCGAAGGGCATCTATGATCCGATCGGCGCGCACATCTTGATTCCGAAGACGAGCAAGCATGCGGCAGAAGCGATCAAGTATCTCGATTGGATGGCGCAAGCGGACGTTTTGTTTACGCTTCAGAACGGGATCGAAGGCCAGCATTATACGCTGGAGAACGGTTTCCCGAAGGCGATCACAACGGACGAAGCGAAGAAGACGTTCTACAACAACAGCGACATCGCGATCATTTCGAACGGCAAGGAGTTCGGCTCTACAGACAAGAACATCGAAGCTACGGGGTACCAATTCCCAGGTTACGAGGAACTTGCGAAGCAGACGATCCGCAATGCGCTGAAGGATGGCTACACGATGCCTCGCTTCGATCATCCGATCGATGCCGAGATCAAATACGGTACGACGCTTAAGGATAAGGCGACGGAGATTATCGTGAAGAGCATTATCGCGAAGCCGGACCAATTCAGCTCCATATTCGATGCGGGCGTTCAGGAATATTTGAAAATCGGCGGTCAAGCGGTTCAAGACGAACGCCGTACTGCTTACGAGGCAATGAAGAAGTAATCGGCGTATACGACAGAACGGACAAACCCCATCACATTATGGGGTTTGTCCATATTTCATAGACAGGAAGGATAGGGTAGATGAAAGTCAATAACAGCTACATTATGCGGATGCTCCTATCGTATCTTCCCATTCTATTCATTACCATCAGCGTTCTTATCTTCATCTCGTTCTCGATTATGAACCAACTTAATGTCCGTAATGCGATTCAAGCGAACAACCTGACCGCCAAGTATGTGACCAATATGGTGGACAGCTCGTTGAAGAACATCTCGATCGATGCACAGAAGCTGGTCGAAACCGGCGGGACGCTTCAGAAGTTTCTGGACGCGCCGTCGGATAAAGGGCTGGAATTCGATATTTCCAATTTGTTGAATAGCCTCGTGATTCGCTATGGGCTAATCGATTCGGTTTATCTATACCGAGCCAAGGATGGTAAAGTGCTTGATCAGAGCACGATACGTCCGCTAAGCCAATTTCCTGACGAGAACTTTGTTCGAAACGCGCTTGATCAGCCTTATACCGGCATCTGGTCATCACCGCGCCAGCGTATAAGCGGGGGGTTCAGCGGGTCCACGATGGTTCAAGTATCCTCGCTTGGACTGAAGATCCCGCGTGATTCCGGCAGTCTCGGTTATTTGATTATTAATGTGAAAAATGATGCCCTAGAGTCCTACATCGACCAGATGATCGACCATACGATTACGACTGCGGAGCTGTACGATTCGCAGGGCAAATCGTTCTTCAATGCGGATCAATCGGTCTCGTCTTCGAATCGGCTGAGCGCCGATGTCGTCTCGAACTATACGGGCTGGACATACAGAATTAGCATTAAAGGCGGGCAACTGCTCGACTTCCTGTTCCATGGCAGTACGCTGTGGATCCTGCTAGGCTTAAGCGCCATCGTTGTGGCGATCGGCTCAACCTTCTATGTTACGCGCAGAAACTATAAACCGATTGAGTCGATCCTGCATCGGATCGAGCGTTTCTCCTCCATTGTGAAGACTGGCGATTCGAAGGTGAAGGCGAACGAGTTTGCTTTTATCGACCAGGCGATTGAACGTTTGATTACGAACAATATGTCGTTCCAAGAGCAGCAGCAGGAGCATCTCGTCATTCGGCGCCAGCAGTTTCTGCAGATGCTGCTGAAGGGCGAGTTCAGCGATGACCGCGGATCATGGGAGCAAGAGAGGCAGCATTTTGGCCTGTCGGCTGGCCACTTCATCGTTGGTGTGTTGGAACTGGACAGCTATGTGCAGTTCGGCTTGAAATACAACCCAAATGATCAATCGTTGTTCAAATTCATCATTAGCAGCGTGGCGGTGGAGACAGCAGAGCAGCACGGTCTTCGCATCGTTGCGGAGTGGATTGCGAAGAACCAATTGGTCGTACTGCTCATCTCCAGTGAATCGAGTATGCTAGAGCATCAGATGCTGCAGCTGTCCGAGCAGGTTCGCGCATGGGTGGAAGGGCATCTCGATTTCACCGTTACAATCGGGATTGGAGCGCCAGTCGACGAGGATTGTTCGATCGCCCGTTCCTTCGAAGAAGCAGAGGCAGCCGTCAGTCGCAAAGTCTCGCTTGGATCGAATCAAATTATCGATGCCGTTGAAGTACGCGGCCGACAGGATGGCGAATGGTTCGACTATCTCGAGATCATTCGCACGATCGTCCGACAGCTTCGCATGTCGGAGCAGGATTGGCAGGGCGAGCTGAAGGGGCTGTTCAACGAAATGGCCGTTCACCATCTGCGCAAAGAGGATGTCGATCGGCTTCTGCACTATTTGATTTTCCATCTGGATTATGAGCTGGATGGGTCTCTGTCAGAGGTAGTTAAGCCGTGGCAGGAGGAGATTAAGCCCACCCTAGCGGCGGCTATTGAGAGATCAGATACGTTGAAGCAGCTGGAGCTGGACTTCCAGACTGCGCTTGCATTGTTGTCGGCGCAGATCGTCGAACTGTCGCAGAGTCGACGCCACAATACGCTCATGCGAGAGATTCGCGATTATGTTGCGGAGCACTATATGGATCCGAATCTATCGCTGACCTTATTGAGCGATCGGTTCCAGATCAGTTCGAAATATTTGAGCCAGCTGTTCAAGGAGAGCATCGGCGAGAACTTTAGTGATTTCCTGATTGGTCTTCGCATTGATCATGCGAAGCGGCTGCTCCGGGAGACGGATGCGGCCGTACAGGATATTTCGGATCAGATGGGCTACAGCAATCCGACGTCGTTCATTCGAGTATTCAAGAAGATTGTTGGGCTATCGCCAGGGCAGTATCGGGAGTCGCTGACGAAGATTGCGGCTCGCGGCAGCGGCGGTCTAGATGATCAGGATGGGTTTGAGAAGTCGGAGGAGCAGGAAGATAGCAGATCAGCAAGATAGCAGGATCAAACGAAGTCAGATGGCTGACGACTGACGCTGTGAGAGGGTTGAACAAGTGATGTTAAACAATAATAATCAGCTTCAATTGAATGGTGCTATTCGTATGTATTCCGCGGAGCTTCCTTCATCGGTTCAATATGCGCTTCGTATGCTGGTGAGAGACCTCGAGACGGTGTTAGGCCATAAACCCGAATTTGTATCAGATGCTGCTGCAGCGGAGCTGCACGTCCGATTCGCTGAGGAGCGGGACGAGTGCCCGCAGTTTGCGGAAGCGTTCGGCTTCCGATTCTACTCGGCGGAGGATGGCAGTGCGCCTTGCTTACACATTGTCGGTTATGATGTGCTTGGGCTTATCTACGGCATTCTGGAATTCAGCCGCATCCATTTAGGAATACAGCCGTTCTGGTTCTGGACGGACCAGGCAGTCGCTCAGCGTAGTAGGATCAGCATCCCTTGCGATCGCTATGATTCGCCAGAAGCCAAAGTTCGTTATCGGGGCTGGTTCGTGAATGATGAGGTATGTTTGATTGGATGGAAGAAGCCATATCCGCCTTCTCCTGAGGTGTGGGAGCCGGTGTTCGAAGCGCTGCTGCGCTGCGGCGGTAATATGGTCATCCCAGGCACAGATTTGCCTCGCGATGGCATTCACTATAAATTGGCGTCTGAGATGGGACTGTGGGTGACGCATCACCATGCCGAGCCGCTTGGCGCAGAGATGTTCCTGCGCGCCTATCCGGGACGTACGGCAAGCTACCATGAAGCGCCGGAGCTGTTCGAACGGCTGTGGGCGGAAGCCATCGAGGAGCAGAAGGACATGAACGTCCTGTGGGTGCTCTCGTTCCGCGGGCAAGGCGACAAGCCGTTCTGGATCGACGATCCTGCTTTCGATACGTCCGAGAAGCGCGGAGCGATGATCAGCAAGGTCATTCGCAAGCAGTATGACATGATCGGCAGCAGAGTCGACAATCCGGTATGCTGCGTTGCGCTCTACGGCGAGATCTCGGAGTTGTACAAAGGCGGTTATATTGATCTGCCTGATGGCGTCATCAAAATATGGGCCGATAACGGCTACGGTCGAATGGTTTCTCGTCGTCATGGCAATCTGAATTTACGTATTCCGTCGCTCCCAGCGGCAGGTGATGAAGGCGAGCATGGCCTGTATTATCACACGACGTTCCATGATCTTCAGGCATCCAATCATTTGACGCTGTTCCCAGGGTCGACATCCTTCCTGAAGCAGGAGATTGAAGCATCGTTCGAGGCTGGAGCCGATGCGTATTTGCTGCTCAACTGCGGCAACATCCGGCCGCATGTGTACTCGCTTGATGTAATCCGTGAGCTATGGACGACAGGTAGGATCGACGTCGATCAGCATCTGCATCAATTCGTCAGCAGTTACTACACGGAATCGGATCACTTAGGCGAGCTGGTTGAGCTGTATCATACCTACTCAGAAGCTGCGCTTCCATACGGGCCGAACGCGGATGATCTGGCCGGTGACGAATACTATCATCATCCGGCAAGAAAGATTATCGGGCACTGGCTGCAAGGGAAGGTTGATCAACCGGATCCGCGGCTGTTCTGGGCCGTGGGCGATGTTTCATTCGATGAGCAGGTCAAGGGATTCGAGACGCGGCTTGCATCTGGCATGGAGAAGTGGAGAACGTGGGTGGGACGCTGCGACGAGCTGCTGGCGAAGCTCGGAGAAGACGATCGGCGCAGAGCGGTCGACCAGCTTCGTTTTCACGGGGCGCTCCATTTGTCTGGTTGTGAAGGTTTCTATTGGTTGTGCCGGGCGTACGAGCAATTCAGACAGCAGCGTTATCCGCAGGCGTTCGTCTATGCCTCGAAGTCGATGTGGTGCTACCAAGAGGGACTCCACGTGCTGCGTCAATCCGAGCATGGCAAATGGGAGCATTTCTATGAAGCCGACTGGCTGACCAATATTGAGAGCACGGTCAACAATGTTGATACACTGAGACGCGTCATCCGCATGAATGGCGACAGCCCGGACTTCTTCCTCTGGTACAAGGAATACTTAATGCCAGTGACAGAGAAGTACATTTATCTAGAGAATACGCACCGCAACCCGCTGTCGGATGATGAGCTGGCGAAGCGATTGGGTGATTTTTTCAATATTTAAATACCTGTAGGAGCTGTCCGCTAGTATACTGCTAGGGACAGCTTTTTTTGTATGGAATGACAGATTTGGACTGATGAAGGAATTGGAATAGTAGTAATATCATAATCTGAAAGGCAGGAATAGAACGTGAAGGCAGTCTTGTTCATAGCAGCCGTGCTGCTCGTCATTGCTATCGTTTATTGGAAGAGCAACAGTCCCAAGTATTCAGACAAACCTGACGAGATTACGATACAACCGAAACCTAAAGCCCCTCTACAATTCGACTCTACACCGGATCAGCCGCAAGCATTCGGATATAAAACACAATGGTTCGCTGTGAAATCGACGGATACGGATAGCGTCGTGCAAGCGCTTGGTTTCAAGGACGTGCATGCAGCGAACTGGAGCACTGGTATGGCTGGAGCATTTGGATCGGATGGGGATTACTATTTCGTTACACCACCTGTGCAGGGGTGGACGTTTATTGTCAATACAGGTATGCCAGCGCTAGGAGAAAAGCACGAAGAAGATGTGAGACAGGCGGCGCCAATCAAGACGATCATATCGCTGAGCCAGACGTTTGGGGAGGCGTACTATTATGGCAGTCATCGTATTGTCAGCTATTATGCATGGGCGAAGGCGATGAACGGCGAACTCGTTCGGGCATATGGCTATTTGGGAGAGTCGGGCGAGATACTTGCAGATGTGGGCGCGCTGACAGAAGAGGAATCTCAGTTGCATATGCAATTCGGTGATCCGGTCACAGACGAAGATGCTAAATGGCCGAATGAAGAGGATGTTATTGCTATCGCAGCAGCATGGACAGTCAATCCCTTAACGCAGCAAGCGGGGCTTGGAACAGGTTACGTTGGGCGCCTCGTCTCTAATTGAAAATAATTCTCAAATTCTAATTCATACGGTATAAGTTGGTTTTCGAAGGTGAACAATGAGGACTGAGCTAAAATTCGAAAGGAGTGAGAAACAATGGATACAACGCTCGGAGCAGATGAGGTTCTGCAGCTCATTAGAAAACTCCAATCAAGTGGTGGCTCAGTCAATAAGAAGCAAGTGAAGCAGAACAATCCGGAGTTAATGCGCAACGCTCTGTTTTATTTCCCAAGCTGGGAGCACGCGCTCAAGAACGCCGAAATCTAATAATCGTACCCTACTCTATACGTACTATTGAACGTACTTTACACAAAGCCATGAGGCTTAGGCTGTCGAGAAATTCTCGGCAGCCTTTCTTATTTTCATAGCAATGACGATTTATCTAGAAAATAAAACGAAGCACCATGATGGATACAATGCCAACCACGACGGTTCCTAGCAGGCTGCGCGTTATGATTGCCGTTAAGAACGTTGGCAGGGGTGCAAGAAGCTCTACGATATGGCCAATAGGGGCGAGCTCGCCGTTCTATTGTGACTGTTTAGTTGTAGGGTCTTGCATGGCTTAATCTCTCCGTCCTGGCTCCACCACATACGTGATCTATCATACAAATTAGAATAAAAGGGACAGGCGCCAAAGTCAAAAATAATAGACCTTGGCGCCTGTCCCTGTGTTTTGTTACGTACCAATTGGCAATGGTTGTGTGAGTTTACAAATGCGCCTGAATCGCTTCGCGTATTCGCGCTAAAGTAGGCAGCAGTTCGAGATTCTCGATGACATGTTCGCACTGCTTGCGGTATAGGACTTCTTCGGCATAGTCCTTCATATAGCGGTCTGCAATCTCGAAGGATGTCCCTTTCGCTTCCAGTCTTGCTCGCACGGTTACTTTATCTGTATACAGGAAAAGGCGTATGACGGATGGTCCGTAGCGCTTCTTGAGCGCATCCGCTCCTTCAGGATTCACAATAACGTATGCATTGCGCTTAGCATGGAACAATGCATTATCAACATCTGAACGCCGTACGCCATATCGTTCTCGGTTGATCGTGACCGTCTCCACGAATTCACCGTTTCTCTCCAGTTCTTCGAATGCTTCGCGGGTGATGAAATGATAGTCTCGATCCGGCTTGCCGGCGGCATCGCTTGTGCGTGGCGGCCTAGTCGTATAGGAAGGAATAAGACACATTCCTAGCTCCTCGCCGATCCGATTACCGATTGTTTTGCGGCCTGAGCCTCCTGTACCTGTGAATATGAATAGAAACGGTCCCGCCATAGCGCTCTCTCCCTTCATCAATCGCTGTACGTATAATTGTCACAATATTCAGATGGGTGCTGCTATATACGTTTTCGACATTGCTTGGCATTTTCCTTTAAGCGCACCTCCATAGGAATCATTCTTCTGATCTGGTTGATTCCGGCATAAGCTGGTACTAAAGCGTGGGGACAACATCCGCAGCAGGAAGGAGGCGGTCATCGGTGGCACGATGGGGAAGGCGCTGGATGTGGAGCGGCCGCGTTCGGACCGTCCGATTTCAGTCTGGCAGCAGGATGAGACCTGTGAAGCAAGCACGTCCATTCCGCGGCAAATCCGCCTTGTTCAGCAGCTTGGGACGACAGAATACACGACCGAAGCGATGGCATAGCAGTAAGCCGGTACGTACGTCCATGCTAAGCGGTGGCGGAGGTGGAAGGCGCGCCCAGTCCGGCGGTTTTCATCTGCGCAAGAGAACTATTATTCTGCTGCTATTAGGTTTATTCCTTACTTCAGGCGCGCTCACGGCAGCCTATATTGACCGACATCTTGGACCGCCGCTTATGACGGTTGCAGAGCTTCGCGTGAAGCAAATCGCGACTCAGGCGATTAATAAGGCGATATCCGAGCAAGTGGCAAACAAGTCTGACTTCGAACAGCTAATTGATTGGAAGACGAATAACAGCGGCAAGGTGTCCGGCTTTATGCTGAATTATGCGGAGCATATGCGGATCACGAGCCAGACGATCAGCACCGTACAGCAAACGCTCGACAGCGTGGGCAATATTCCGGAGCATATTCCAATCGGGCAAGCGTTTGGCAGCACATTTATTTCATCGTATGGACCGCGAGTCCCGGTTCATTTTGAACCGATCGGAACAGTGAAAGTGGATCTGAATACGAGACAGCAGGATGCGGGCATCAATATGATTCTTGTTGAGGTGTATATACGAATCGAAGCGGAAGTGTCGATTATTATTCCGTTCGATACGAAGCCTGAGAAGGTAATCACCGAAATTCCGGTCTCTTATCTGCTTGTGGTGGGCGATGTCCCTATGTATTACTATGATAACAAAGGCCAGCCCGTTGGCCAATCCGCCGCGCAGGCGCCGAACATTGCGATACCTAGCGGAGGAACAGGGACCAACGGCGATACTAGCTCACATTCTGTCTCTGGCGGTGGTACTGGAGCGAATGGAGAAGACAATTCGATGGGAGCAAGCGGCTCGTCGAATGACGAGACGAATTCAGTTGAAGCTGGCGATGAAGCAAAGTAACAAGGAAATACAAAGCCGCACGTGGATATCGTATGAAATCCCCCTGTGCGGCTTATGTCCTTATCCTTTCTTTTTGCCAGAAGAACGCATCCGATTACGCTCGTCGTTTTCCCATTTGCGCAGCAGCGGGTAGGGATCGAAAGCCCATTCAATCAATCCGCGATCCCGATAGACACCATAATGGAGATGCGGCGGAAATTTGCCTGATGTGCCGGGCTTGCCGTATCCGGAGCTGCCAACCCAGCCGATCACTTGTCCTGGCGTTACGATGTCGCCTTGATTCAAGTTTTTCGTGTAGCCAGATAGATGGGCGTAATAATGATAGAAATTGTTCAAATCGCGAATACCGAGCCGCCAGCCGCCGTATGGGTTCCAACCCTTCACTTCGACAATGCCGTAACAAGTACTCCGTGCGGGCACCCCGTGGCCTGCGAAAATATCGGTTCCCTCATGAACGCGTCTGCCACCCCAGCTTCGTCCCGTTCCCCATGTGCTCCTGTAGGAGTAATTGTTTCCAATCGGGATCGGGAAGGTATGCTGGAACAGGTCAAGCGTACCGAATTTCTCATAAATAGAAGCAAATTGCACGATCCGCTGGACAGCTCGCGAGCTATGGTAATAATCCCAGAGGGCAATCGCAAAGTCATCACCAGCATCGCCATATTTCATTAGATGAGACGCACTTGTAAATAGCAGGTCTACGTCATTCGTACGATCTGCTTTTCCGTCGCCGTCTCCATCTTTCCCGATTCCGCCAAACCAGCGAATCGAAGCGGGAGTAACATCCTGCTGATTAGGGTTCAGCGCTCCGGCCCATTCTTCTTCCGAAACAAAGATGCCTGTTAATGCACCTAGCTGGTCACGTGTCTTGGGACGGGCTTTCGTAATGGTTCGTTCATACTGATCAATCGCAGCAAGTCGATACCACGGCACGTTCGTTCCGAGGCTGACTCGGTCATACAACTCTCTGCGTGATTTGTAAATGTCTGCATCAGACATCTTCTGCTCGCTGCTGCCCGTATTGGCAGGCAGTGATAATGCCGGTGCTTGGGTTGCATTCGCTCTTGGATAAGGAGCAGCTTCCGCCAAGACACAAGGAGCGGCAGCAGCAACGACCGCGGTCATCACGACCAGCCGGTACGCGCTTCGAATGACATGTCGCATAGGGTAGGCGGCCACCTCCAACGATAATAGCGATGAAATGCGTGTGCCGGAGAGGGTCCGGCGTTCTTGCCGTTATCGTTTGCAAATCATTGGATTTTATTCGAAACGTGCTATAATGTAACGGAGAAGACCGAAGAAAGCAGGGAATCTGCATGAGTACGAAAAGCAAGTCACCAGAGAAGAAGCCGGAATGGCTAAAGATTAAACTAGCGACTGACGGCAATTATGCCGAAATTAAAGATATGATGCGTTCCAAGACGCTTCACTCTGTATGTGAGGAAGCACGTTGTCCGAACATCTACGAATGCTGGGCGAATCGCACGGCAACTTTCATGATACTAGGCGATATTTGCACGCGTGCGTGCCGGTTCTGCGCGGTTAAGACAGGTTTGCCGACAGAGCTTGATCTGGCTGAGCCAGAACGGGTAGCTGAGGCAGCGGAACAAATGGGGCTGCGCCACTGCGTCGTTACATCCGTAGCGCGTGACGATCTTGCAGACGGCGGCGCGATGATCTTCGCAGAGACGATCAAGGCCATTCGCCGCCGGCTGCCATTGTGCAGCGTGGAAGTTCTTATTCCAGACTTCCTCGGCAATGAGGAATCGCTCCGCATTGTAATGGATGCGAAGCCGGATATTCTGAATCATAATATCGAGACCGTTTCACGGCTGTCTAATCGCGTACGGGCGAGAGCGAAATATGCAAGATCGATTGAATTGCTCCGTCGGGCGAAGGAAATGCAGCCATCGATACCGACCAAGTCAAGCATCATGCTTGGCGTAGGCGAGCAATTTGAGGAAATACTGGAGGCAATGGACGATCTGCGTGCAGTCGATTGCAACATTTTGACATTAGGACAATATCTGCAGCCATCGCCGAACCATCTGGCCATTGTGCGCTATGTGCATCCTGATGAATTCAAGCAGCTAAAAGACGAAGGGATGAAGCGTGGCTTCAGCCATGTCGAGTCAGGTCCGCTCGTTCGCAGCTCGTATCATGCGCATGAGCAAGTGAAGTCGGCCGAGAAGACGGCTGCGACTTAGAGACTCGAGAGTCGACCTTCATGAAGGAGTGGGGACCATTCTTATCGGCGGCAAACGTTATGAACTAATCGTAGACCATAAGAACGGCTGGAATCCGTCCGCATTTCGTGATCGCTATAGCGATGTGCTCGAGCGTTACGATTATATTATCGGTGATTGGGGATATAACCAGCTTCGACTGAAGGGGTTTTTCCGCGATAATCATCCGAAGGGCAGTAAGGACAGCTTTATTTCGGGACTAGTCGATTATATTAATGAGTACTGCAATTTCGGGTGCGCTTACTTTGTCATTCAGCGCCATGAGACGAGCGAACAGGAACTGGCAGACATGAATGAGCCGGATCTGCTGCTGACGCCGCCATCCTCCTCCGAGTCCGGAGCAGAGGACATGGTCGTGGCGCTTGATGAGAACGGTGACCCGATCGTGCTTCGCGAGCATATTCGGAAGCCGCACCCGGTTCGTAAAGAAGCACCTGTACGGACGGATCGCAACGGCCAGGAGTCTGGCGGCAATCGTTCCGGCAAGGGTGCTTCGCCAGCGCAGCGCAAGGATGCGCGTGTGAGCAATGAGCGCAGAGAGGCCGATGATTTCGGCTTCGACAGCGGCGGAGATCGTCGTGGCCAGCAGCGCGGCGAGCGCAGAGGCCAAGAGCAGCAACGCGGGAACAATGGCCAATCGCGCGGAAGCGAACGAAGCGGCGGCGAGCAGCCACGCGGCGGTAAGCAGCAGCGCGGTGGCAATGAGCGCAGCGGTGGCGAATTCCGCGGGAAGGAGCAATCCGCCCGCGGCCAAGAGCAGCTGCGTGGTGGTCAATCGCGCAGCGGCGGTGGCCAGCAGCCTCGAAGCGGTGGCAGCGGACCGCGTGGCGATCAGCAGCGCGGAGGTCAGCCGAGAGGCGGCCAAGAGCAGCGCGGCGGCCAGCAGCGCTTCGACAGCGAGTTGCCAGGCGCAGACGGTTTGCCGGCGGAAGGGCGCCAGCAGGCGCGCTTCAAGCACCGCAAAGGGCAGAAGCGGCTGCCAATCCCGCCGCGCGAGCAGACGGTTGCTGCGACAAGCGAAGCAGCGCTGACGCAACGTCCGAAACCAACAGTCGGAGACGGCCACAACCCGAACGCCTAACTCATATAACCGAAGAAGCTGTACGGAACGTCGGAGAACCGACAACCGTACAGCTTTTTTTTGATTGTAGGTTGAACGAAGTGTACATGTACTTATTGCTTATAATCAAGACTCGCTATCCAATAATTACCGGATAAACGCACTAAATTCGGTAGAATCATTACTAAAAGTAGATTCAACTTATTATCCGTCGAGAGTGTGCTCCAAACAAAAATAAGCGCTGCTCAGCATGCTCAGCAGCGCTTTCTTCTGTCTCCAACCAATTTAATCTTTCACGCACGACCAGAAGTTGTGCCCAACGGGCACGCGACTCCTAGCACCCAAGTATGCAATCGCGCTTAAGTTGATCCCACGCCCCTTCCGGGGTCCAGGGGTTGGAAACCCATGGGGCCCTCCCTTGCAGGGAGGGTTTGGGTGGGTAGAACTCTTGAGGGTTTGGGTGGGTAGAGAAAATTGGTATTAAACGGGGTGAAAGGGGCGGAGCCCCTTATTATTACACTTCGTAGCCAATAAATGCCTCACGCACACGATTCCAGAACGTGAACGGGCGGTAACGCGCGAAGGAAACTTTGCGGTTGGCAACCGCGCAGCGAATCGAACGGATATCGTCGCGCAGAATCGTAATATGATCAATCGCCAGCATAATGCGCTGCTTCTTGCTCGACAGAATGTCGCAGTGATGATGCTTCGGCAGCAGCACGGATGAGCCCAGCGTACGGTACACGCGGTTGTTGATGGAAGCGATCTCCGCAATTTGCAGCGATTCAATGGACGGGTGCACGATAGCGCCGCCTAAGCTTTTGTTATAGGCGGTACTGCCTGAAGGGGTAGATATGACAATGCCGTCGCCGCGGAACGTCTCGAACGTTTCATCGTTGATGCTGATCTGAGCGACTAGCGTGCCGTCTACGCCTTTAAGCGTAAATTCGTTTAATGCGATGTAAGAGGAAATGCCCTCGGACGTTTCCACTTCAATCTGTGCCAGCGGATAGCTGACGATGCGAGGATCTTTCTCGGCCATGACTTCCACAAGCTCCTCGAGCTCATCGGCTTTCCAGTCTGCGTAGAAGCCAAGATGTCCAGTGTGAACGCCAACGAACGATACGGTATCGGCACGATGGGAGTAGGTGTGGAAGGCTTGCAGCAGCGTACCATCACCGCCGATCGATATAATAACGCTGGGTGATTCGTCGTTGCGCATCATTCCTCGATTCGCTGCCAACTCGTGGAATTTGGCTGCGAGCGAGCGCGACAGCTCGTCCCCGCGATCTAATACTGTATAGTTTAAAATGGTAAAGCAGCTCCTTCCGCACTCTTCAGCTTAACTGTTTAGATCATAGCTGAAAATGGCCGCCTTGACAACGTCACGCCGCTTAGCGAGGGCCAATCATTCCCCATAGCGCATAGACTAGGAGTGCAGCTAGCAGGCTGTGAATGAGCCTTGCGATGACGAATGGTCTGTAGCGAAGTCCAGTGCTGCTCAATATACTCGCGACCTGCGCATGAACCGATAAGCCCGCCCAAGATAGCACCCAAGCCGCTATAGCGGCTTGATGCATGAGTACACCGCCTGCAGTGCCTGCAGAACGGGAGCCAAGCGTTACTTCGAATAAGCCGAATACGACGGCGTCGGTTAGTGGCTTCGGCAGACCAATGAGTCCGAACAGAAGCTGAAGCAGATCCGTAAGCGCATGGATGGCGCCAGACTGTCGCAGCATCTCCATCGTAGTGGAGAAGAAAACGACTAAGCCGCCTACGACGATCATAAGACGAAGGGCGGATTGAACGGAATCCTGCAGCAGACGGCCGAACGGACGGCCGTCTTGAAGCCGCGCTTTATGCATCGCCTGAAGCGCTTGAACAAGACGGCTGCCGCGTTGCTCAGCCTGAACAGTAGGCTCGCTCATCGGTTCTTTCCTACCGTGATACCGCATCAGCAACCCAACGAGCAGACCGCTTCCGTAATGAGCGACGGCAAGGATCGGTGCCAAGTCAACGCGGTGGAAGAAACCGATGGATACGGCTCCGATTAGGAAGATCGGATCAGAAGTCGTCGTGAAGGCGACCAACCGCTCGCCTTCGGTTCTTGTAACGAGCTCTTGCTCGCGCAGCTTCGCAGTGAGTCTTGCGCCAACTGGGTAACCAGACACATATCCCATCGCAACGACGAAACCTCCCGATCCGGGAATACGGAACAGCGGCCGCATGAACGGATCCAGCAGCGTCCCGAGAAAGTGGACAATGCCGAACCCGAGCAATACCTCAGAGAGTACGAAGAACGGGAAGAGCGCGGGAAAAAGCACCTCCCACCAGACCGCTAAGCCGCGGGCGGATGAGTGGAGCGCTTCTGCGGGGAAAGCAATAAGCAGCAGACATAGTCCTATGGTTGCCCAGGCAATTGCAGCATCAGGCCGAAGCCAAGCTCGCAGCATAAAGGGGTTGTCCTCCTTCCGGTTGCATGAAGGGTAGTCAATTCAGCCCGTCCAAACTCCTCCTTGAGCTATATGCGGAAAGGCGCAAAAAGATGACTTTTAAATTGACAGATAATTATAAAAATTTATTTCGAAAACGCTTGCAAGATGGGATGCTATTCGCAAAAGGATGTGCTACAATGAAGTT
This sequence comes from Paenibacillus terricola, assembly GCF_014779765.1. Classification (GTDB taxonomy): domain Bacteria; phylum Bacillota; class Bacilli; order Paenibacillales; family Paenibacillaceae; genus Paenibacillus_T; species Paenibacillus_T terricola. Next base: position 116,970 of record NZ_JACXZA010000001.1, read on the forward strand.
AATTCAGGATTGCTTGGAGGGGATGCTCAATGGTGAGTGTAATTGCTGGTATCCTTGTATGCGCTTTCGTTTATGTCATTCGTGAGTCGTTATTAGCTCCGGGGGAAGAAGATTACGAAAGCTGACCTGACCTAAACTCCTATCCGACCGATGCCCGCGCTTGCGGGCATTTTTTTGTATGTGCAATAATAGTAATGTCCGGTCTAGTTTATGGCATGACACAAGGCGGAACTGGGACTTTAGACATGAATTGTCAATCATGGATTACAGATCAAAACTTTCATGTATAGTCTTATAGAAATGATTCAAAAGAACTAAACTTTTGAGCGGAGGATGACGATGAAGTCTTATATAACGATTTATGAAGCGATTGGAGAAGCGGCCGGAGTACGGCGAGTCGTCGAAGCCTTCTACCCGAAGGTACAGCAAGATCCGTTACTTAGTCCTTTATTCCCGGAGGATATACGCCCCGTGATGGAGAAGCAGGTGCTGTTCCTAACGCAATTCTTTGGGGGACCGCAGCTGTATTCCGATGAATACGGGCATCCGATGATGCGAGCGCGGCATATGCCGTTTCCGATTACAGTGGCGCATGCAGGGGCATGGCTTGGTTGCATGCGCGAAGCGCTGGAGGAGGTCGGCTTGCCGGAAGAACTAAGAGACGTCGTACTGGAGAGGCTAAGCGGACCTGCGCATCATTTTGTTAATACAGAACAATGATGACAAGGAGACGTGGGACATATGGAGCCGTTATATTTATCAAAGGTGAGCTGTTCTTGCTGTGATACGAATTTTACAACATCACGCGTAAGACCAAGCTTCAAACGTCAGCACAAGACGGACTCCGATTTTTGCGGTTATTACAAGGATGGAATTAACCCTGAATATTATGTCGTACGTGTATGTCCGGAGTGTGGGTTCGCCTCTACGGAGAACAGCACAAGCAAGCTGTCAGATAAACAACGCTCGAATTATTGGGAGCAGATAGGGAAGCAGTGGCGCAAGCGCGATTACAGCGGAGAACGGACCTGCGGACAAGCTCTCGAGACGTACAAGCTGGCGCTGCTGTGCGCGCAGATTATCGATGAATCGGCAAGGGTCACGGCATCTATTCTGCATCATATAGCATGGCTGTACCGTGAATTGAAGAACGAAGAGCAGGAGATCCGCTTCATGCGTTTTGCGCTTGATGCGTATATTCGCGTCTATGAGACGGTAGGCGCTTCGCTCAATGATGCAAGATTGATGTATCTGATTGGCGAATTGAATCGCCGGACGGGGAACGCGAATGATGCCGTCCGCTGGTTCTCTCGTGTCGTTAACGACAAACGGATCGTGGATTCGGCGATGATTAAAGCGTGCCGTGATCAATGGCAGCTTATTCGTTCCGAACAAGGCTCTATGGTGGCGAACGAGACTGCTTAATCGATGCACGCACTATATAGAAGGACCTCAGTACCCACTTGCAGTGGAGACTGAGGTCCTTTGTCGTTGAATGTAAATCTAACGGTTCTCACAGTGGCTATTGATGCGGAATTCAAAGCAATTGCTTCCTTAACGATTGCATCCGGGGTTATTGCAGTTCCGGGGCACATTTTCATTTGAAAAATGATCACATAAGCACAATAGCAACTGTTAGAGCTCGAAATGATTGATTTTGAACAAAATAAACAGCATCACAACCGCCAGCCCGGACTCAGACCATACCGCCAGTCCACTACAGACACCTTGTTCTAATCACTGCTCATATGCTTCGCAGCGGTAGAGACCATCACAAGCTGATCATCCGTTAGGGAGAGAGAGGGTTCCTGTACCACTCGAAGCTTGGCAGGAGGCGTCTCCTTGTCAGCGTTGACGATGTTATGGGAAGAACACTTTGCGATTCATACGAATCATCGCGATGATTATCAAGGATAGTGCAACAGTCATAATGGATGCGGCAGTCGATAGCTGATCCATGTTCATTTTGTAGAAATGATTGCTCATATAATGCTGGACGATATATACCGACTTGGGAGGATACGAGCCGAATAATGCATAGGCCTCTTTATAAATTTTGAAGTTGAAGAAGAAGCCAAGCATCGCCGCGAATATCAGCTCGGGAATGAGCATCGGCAGCGTAATATAGCGGAACCGTTGAATGCTCGTAGCGCATCCACCGACGCGGCTTCAAATATCGATGGAGGGAGCGAGCTGAGTCCTCCGTATAGGATAATAGCGGGATAAGCTGTGTATTTGAAAATAAATAAACTTACGATCGGAATGTAGAGCGCCCGTCCATCCAGCCAATTGATTGGCGACGATAGGTGAAGGTAGGACAAGCCTTCATTCACCCAGCCGTGGTTACCGTAAAGGAGTGACCAGATGTAAGCAATAGAAGCTGTCGGGATTGCGTAATTCAGTACAAAGGTATGCAGCACATAATGGCCGGATCTCAAATATCGTTTCGCTAATAGCGCCACTGACAAGGAGACAATAAGCAGCACAGGTACCGTAATGCCGGTAAGCACAATCGTATTCTTGACCGCTAATAGGAACGCCTCATTGGACCATAATTTAAGATAGTTGGTTATTCCGATTCCTTGAGAGCCGTTAAGGCTTCTGCCCAGCACCCATAGGAAGGGGATGAGGAAGAATAGGGAAAGCCCCGCTAGGTGCGGAGCTAGCAGCAATAGTCCTGTTAAGTTGTTTCTTGTTCGACTATTCATTCTCATAGAGCCACAGCTTATCCAGGATCGTCTGAACAGCGGCCTGCTCATCAGTCATCCCCTCAATATATTGTTTCGTTGTATCGTAAAGTGCATCGATAATATTGGAACCGAAGTAGTAGACGCTATTTAATTGCTCGACAATTGATCGCAAGGATTGAATGACTTGCTTCTTCGATTCCGTCATATCGTCCTGCTGCTCTAGTTTAGTGTAGGTGTCCTTGAACATGATATTGTCCTGTTCGGCATACTTAGCCAAGTACATGATTTTATTCTTGTTGGCAGCTTCGGTTCGAAGAGACGGTTCCAAAGAACTGAAGACGGGTTCAAATACCGAATTGAAGTTAAAACCTGATGATTGAAACCACCACGGCTTCTGATTCGATGCATAGCGGAACGACTTGGAAGCATCGATGAGGTCATTCCAGCTGTACGTTGATGGATGGAGTGATTCAGCAGCTTTCCGATTGGCTATGACAACATTCATACTGATCTTTGTTGGAAGAATGTAATGATTGCCGTCAATTGAGCTGGCCTCGAGAATATTAGGCAGGTATTGATCCTCAACGGAATGCCATAACGCATCCGAGATGGAATCAAGACTCGCTAAGGCTTCCCTCTCTGCTAGTGTTCGATACGGAAGATATTGCGTAGACAGAATGTCCCACGATTGCTCGCCAGAAAGGATTGAAGCGCTGACGTAGCTGCTATAGTCGGTTGGATTAAACTCCTCTACATTCTTGCGGAAGTAGGAGACGCTAATTTTTATTTGCGGATTGTCTTGTTCATATTTTGTAATGATGCTTGCGAACTCTGCAGATTGATAAGGAACGATGAGTTTGATGAGCGTTTTTTGTTTATCCTGCTCTTTGATTGCTGCAAGCCTGGTATCTTTCTCTGAACCAAGCAGCTCGCGGTATGTATACGCACGCTGAATGTTCCGGTTGATATGAAAAATGACCCATGCATCCGCTCCGCTAATGTTGGAGGGGTACAAGGGTCATTATTGGTTTGGCTGTTCTATCGAAGCTTGGTGTCGGTCAGCAGATAATCGCCATCGACGTTCAGAACAGTCACCCTGCCATGGCAGCAGGGGAAGACGAGCAGCTTCTTCTTGCCGTCTCGGATATCCGGCATCTCGGACGGCTTTAATGGCACTAATACATTGCTCGCATCGCAGAACGGGCAATCCGATACATAAACATCGCCGCGAATGATGTCATATGGCCATGTGCGATCGAACGGAATCATTCCGCTTTCGGCTCCTCAGTAGATTGGCCGGATTGCGATGGTGTTTCAGTCTGGGCTGGAGCTGGTGTATTGGCCAGCTCGGCCATCTTTTGCAGCAGAATATGACGGGGCATATGCATGAGATGCTCGACGGGCACCTTGAGTTGTTCAGACAGCTTAATCGCCGTTTCTGCAGAAATCTGTAAAGGTCGAGACATATGAGAATACCTCCTAAAAGTAATTTGCTAAAACTATCATCTTCGATACTGCTGCTTGTGAGCAAATTGCTTGCATCGTAAGCATCCGCTTTAAAGTAATTTGCTTCGTTTTTAACCCATGATTGCGAATGTGCAGAGCGCACGGCACATCGGATATAATAAAGTTATACACTGCATACTGCAATAGCGCAAACTAGAATACTTGTGGCGAGAGGTGGAATAGAGAATGAGTCATACATATCCAATGACATGGGAGCTTGAAACCATCTATCCGGGAGGCTCCAGTTCCAAGGCTTTCAAAGAAGAGCTGGCTGGGATGGAGCGGGACATTGAGGCGTTAACCAAGTCGCTTAACGAAGCGGAGACGAGCGGTGAGCAGGATGCGTTCCAGACTCAAGCGCTGTTAACGGCATGGACGGAGGCGATTCAATCCATTACGCTTCGGCTGCGAGAATCGGATTCGTTCGTTGCTTGTCTCATGGCGCAGAACATGAAGGACGGGGCTGCGAATGGCCTCAACGATCGGGTTAAAACAATCGCCGCCCGCATGCTTGGCGCACTTACGAAATTCGATGCGAGAATCGCAGCGGTAGCGGATGACGTGTGGACGACATGGTTGACCGAGGGTCCTGCAGGAAGCGCGGCTTTTGCACTTGCGGAGCGCCGTGAAGCAACGAAAGAAAAGATGGCGCCGGAGCTTGAGGCGCTGGCCGGCGATCTGGCCGTTGACGGTTATCATGGTTGGGGCGAACTGTACAATACAATCGTTTCGAGGGCGAAGTTCATCGTGAAGGAGCAGGACGGTTCTGAGCGTATTTTGTCTGCGGGACAAATGCATAACCGTCTCTCCGCTGGCGATCGTGTCGTTCGTGAGACGGCGATGGCTGAATGGGAACGCGAATGGACCGATCTAGGCGAGCTGACAGCGGATTCGCTCAATCGACTCTCGGGCTTCCGTCTGAAGCTGTATGAACGCCGCGGCTGGTCGAATGTGCTGAAGGAGCCGCTGGCGATCAACCGGATGACCGAAGCGACACTGAACGCCATGTGGACTGCCGTTGAAGAAGGCAAACCGCAACTGGTTCGTTACTTGAAGCGCAAGGCAGAGCTGCTCGGCATCGAGAAGCTGGATTGGCACGACGTTGAAGCGCCGATCGGCAGCGCGACGAAGACCGTTCCATATGATGAGGCAGCAGACTTCATTGTTGAGCGTTTCCGTCAATTCAGTCCGGAGATGGCGGACTTCGCACAGATGGCGTTCCGCGATGGATGGATTGAGGCGGAGGATCGTGCTGGCAAACGTCCAGGCGGCTTCTGCACTTCGCTGCCGAAGTCGGAGCAAACACGTATCTTCATGACGTATTCCGGTACGGCATCGAACGTATCGACGCTCGCGCATGAGCTGGGGCATGCTTATCACCAGCATGTGATGAACGATCTGCCGCCGCTTGCACAGGACTATGCGATGAACGTTGCAGAGACGGCATCGACATTCGCGGAGATGCTCGTCTCTGATGCTGCTGTGAAGCTGACGGATGACGCAGAGGAGAAGCTGGCGCTGCTGGAGGATAAGATCCAGCGTGCAGTCGCATTCTTCATGAACATTCATGCTCGCTTCCTGTTCGAGACGCGTTTCTATGCCAAGCGCCGCGAGGGGCTTGTTACGGCAGAAGAGTTGTCTGAGCTGATGGAAACCGCGCAGCGCGAGGCGTTCTCGGATCAGCTTGGAGCGGTACATCCGAGCTTCTGGGCGTCGAAGCTGCATTTTTACCTGACGGATGTGCCGTTCTACAATTTCCCGTACACGTTTGGCTTCTTGTTCAGCAGTGGCATCTATGCGCGTGCGCAGCAGGAAGGTCCTGCATTCGCAGACCGGTACGTTGCACTGCTGCGTGACACGGGCCGGATGACAGTAGAGGAGCTTGCACGTAAACATCTGGGTGTCGATCTGGAGCAGCCAGACTTCTGGCGTGATGCGGTAGCGTTGACGACAGAGGATGTGGAACAATTTTTGTCCATGACGGCTGCTCGGTAGGGACATACCAGCAGAGTGCTGCATATGCTATAACATGAACGACGACGAGCAAGGGCCGCTTTCGTATCGAACGAGAGCGGCCCTTGCTTTGCTGTGCTTTTGGAGCTGGCGAAGAGGTGTTAGTTGATGAACGTATTGCGAACCCGCTTAGAACGGATGAAATAGCCGATCCAGAGACCCGAAATAATGGCGCTGATCACGAGACCGGTAACGAGACTTGTTTGGGTGATCGGCACGTCAGTTGCCGTATCGAGATTATCGATTTGCATAACAAGAATGAAGTTGATGGCAGAGAAAAGGAACGAAACCGCATAGTACGTGATCATCAGCTTCGGCAAATACTGCTTCTTCCGATAGAAAGAGATGAGCGTGAACAGAACAAACAGGGTGAACACAGAGTAGAAAGCAAGCTGCGTAATGAGAATTGGCTTCCATAGTGAATCGTAGGAGGCTGAAGCCGAATCGGTGAGCTTATCCCATGTTGTTGAATTGAAGATGCCATTGCCGATAACCTGAATGATATCGCTCAGCAGGGAGTAGATAAGGCCGATCTGGATAAGTATGAGCCATCCGCCAAGGCCCGAAATCTGACGAGAGACGGCAGATTCATTGGCATTAACCTCTGAGAATCCTCCGAAGCTAGGCTGATTGTCTGTGTTATTCGTTGGATTAGACATTGCCGACACATCCTTCATTAAGATAGAATTATATGGATATTATGGTTTGGCGATGATAGATATTCGATCTTACATAAGAAAATCCTTCCAATTATAGATTAAACTTTGATAAAAAACATGTCTCGAAGGAGAATTCTTTTAATGGTGATGGAGATGCCTCTCGATTATGAGCGTTTGAAACAGCAGGCTTATCGGTATTGCCTCAACATTACAGCTGATCGTTGGGAGACTGAAGATCTCGCGCAAGAAGTGCTGCTTCGGATCGTGCGTGCATGTGAGAGCAATAGGTCACGAACAATCTCGAATGCTTATATCTACCGAATTGCAAGCAATGCTTGGAAGGACAAGTTGAAATCCGATAAGCGTCATCTCCATGTATCAGATGAGGCGTTAGCTTCACATGCTGCGGCGGATGACAGCCTGACTGCAAGAGAACTGCTTGAAACGCTGGCGCATCGGTTATCCCCGCGAGCGATGGTTATTGTGCTGCTGATGGATGTGTTCGCCTTCACCGCCAGAGAGACGGCTGAATTTCTGCGTTCTGCAGAAGGCACCATTCAGGTGACGCTTGGACGGGCACGTGTCAGACTGAAGAAGCTGGCGCAGTTGGCTGCAGCGGGACAAGAGCCGATAAGCCGGCCGGAGGACCTGTGCGGACCAGATCATCACGGGCACTTTGACCTCGACAAGCTCGTAGATGCTTTCAAACGGCGAGACGCTAAGGCGATATGCACCGCCTATCTTGCTCTCGTTAAACAGAAGATTATCATCAGCAAGCTAATGACGGTCAATGGCAGGCTTGCCTTCTATATGGAGGATCCCGATGGCAATCGGTTTATGATTACGGAACCGGGAATTTAGTGAATTTTTGGGTAGTTAACACTCGTGCTACCTCACCTCGAGCTCGGAGCTCCATGAGATGCAGAACATGGTTTAAGTGGTTTTTCGTACAAATCACCGCAATAGAAGACCAATGCTCGCCAGCTTGTACGATTTTTCGTACAAAGTCATCGCAAAGAAGACCAAAACTAGCCCGCTTGTACGATATTTCGTACAAATCACCGCAATAGAAGACCAATGCTTGCCAGTTTGTACGATATTTCGTACAAAGCACCGCAATAGAAGACACATGCTTGCCTGCTTGTACGATTTTTCGTACAAATCATAGCAATAGAGGACTAATGCCAGCCTATTTGTACGATTTTTCATACAAAGTCATCGCAATAGAAGACACATGCCTGCCAGTTTGTACGATTTTTCGTACAAACTTCTTTTTGCACTTCGGGCAGGACTTAGCGTATCTAATAGAACGCTGCGTCGTTCATTAGAGGCTTAACCCAACTAGCGGATAAGAGAGGTACATCGTGATGGGGAAAACACCGTTCTACGGCGTCGGGATTTGCGTCCCGGTCAGCGATTTGAAGCGTTCTACCGAATGGTACACGACAATGCTCGGGTTTGAAGTGACGTTCTACGATGAGCCCAAAGCCGCTGTTATGATGATGAACGATGAGAAGATTACGTTCTGCCTCGTGCAAGCCTATGACATCAAGCAACCAAGATTCTCGCGCAATGATTACGGAGTCGGCCAATATTACATCTTCCACACGAAGGATGTACAGGGGGTTCATCGTTTACTTCAGGAGAAGGGGGCTAACGTCGGAGATATTCATGATCACGACGGCATTCAGGGTTTCTCGCTAATCGACCCTGACGGCAATCTGTATGGCGTGGTGAATTAGTAAGTAGTGTGAGATCACACTACAGCGAAAGCCCCATGAGAAGGCCACTTGAATCGTGATCTTTAATGGGGTTATCTTATGTGTGAATTGGTAAAAAATGAAACCTTTGTCTTTTTCAACTCGTTTGAAATTAAGAGTGTCATAAACCGATAAGGCGGGGGTGTCTACCTTGAAGAGATGTGGACGAATCATAGTAATCCTATTTATCTTTACTGCTGTATTAGTTGGTTGTGATCAATCAGAGCCTGTCGCAGCACCAGCACCAAGCAACATTGAAGCACCTAGCGCCAAACCTAGCGAAGAACTCTCCGATTTGCAAAATGAAATAATTTCCTTGAAGCAGCAGTTGAAGGAGAAGGACGAGCAGATTGAGAAGCTTCAGGAAACGGTCAATTCGACGTTGTCTGTGGTCGATCATCTATCCATCCTGCAAGAAAAGGAAGCCTCCTTATTCCAAGCGGCCAAATCCGTCTCCAAACAAAACTTCCCGATTCTATTGGACTACGGCGATCCCGTTCGCAAGGAAATTCTGAGCAGCATCGACTACGATTCATTAGATATTAGCGATAATGAACTGCTCCTATATGCTGCCCTGGGCATTGAAGGCGAAGAGATAGACATCTCCCAACCCGTTCAAGTATCTCTCCTTGATTACATAAATGATGAATCGACAGAAGCTATTTCATTCTCCAAAGAGTTATCTCTCACGCTGGAACATCAAAACGGCAAATGGGTCGTCACCTTCTCCCCCCGAGCTTTTAAGTAATTAACTAACTAATCACAGAACAGCAGAGGGAAATCAAAACCCTCTGCTGTTCCAAGTTTAATATATTTTTTGCCTTTGTTCGGCGATCCCTAATCGATAAACGAAGTGAATGAATGTTTCTGGAGAAGCGTCAGCGTTCGCCTTTGTGTCCGGGTTGTTTCCTTTTCTGAACCTATGTAATCAGAACAACCTGGACACAACAGCGATCGTAAGAAATATTCATTTACGCAGTGACCTCCGATTAGGTCGTCCGTCACAAAGGCAAATCCCGCCGACTGAAGGCAATAATGCCCCCGACGTAACATGCCAGACCAATTAGCAGCAGAACGACCGATGCCACCACCGGGTCTCCGCCACCCGCCGCAATCGCGCCCGGCCTGTACAGCGAGAAGATCGATACATACTTCAGCCACTCGACGCTGTCGCTCACCTTGGCGATCATATCAAGCCCGAACATGCCGAATACGATCGTGCCCGAAGTGCCAAGCGCCTTCTTCTCATCGTTCATAACCGCAGAGATAAGGAATGAGATGCCGCCTACCGCCGTGAACAGCATCCATGCTACAAGGTTGAGCCGAATGAAGCGGGAGCCGTCGAACTCGAATTTGTCGCCGATGAACCAAGCGTTGCCAAGAAATCCTGACGCCGTAGTGACCAACATAATGATCAACAGCCCGACCGCCACCACAGCAGCCTGCGTCGTTGCGACATGTCGTCGAGTCGTAGGCGTGGAGAGCAGATAAGCCATCGAACCCTGATCGACTAGTCTAGCCAGCAGCGCAATCGAAACCATGAGCGAGAAGATTGAGAGAAGAATCGGAAGAATGAGTCCGTAATATTCGCCGGAGATAAAAGCCTCCATGCTGCCGAAGCCGCCTTGAATGTTGAACGCATTAACGACGCCTTCCGGCATCGATTTAAGCAGATCATTAAGCGCGTCCGTATTCGCGGCCATACCGGGATAGAGCCAGAACATAAGCAGAATATAGAAAGCCGAGCCGAAGGCATAGTTGCTGATGCCTTTCATATTGGTCCTCATCATTTGCTTGAACAGCGGCGCATTCATCGTGCGTTATCCCTCCGATCATAGTAATGCATGAAGACCTGCTCGAGATTCTGGGCGGTAATATCGAGGGAACGTATGTGATACTTCGAGGCTTCCTGAATCAGTTCATTATAATTACCCTGTACGGCAACCGTAACCGAGCGATCATCGCGAGACTCAACTGGAATCTGACCATTCTGAGCAAAATGCTCCGCATCCTCCGCACGCTCGAACACGATGACAACAAGCTTGCGCTGCAGCGATTGAAGCTCATGAATGTCGTTGACGGCGACGATACGGCCGTCCTTGATGATCGCGGCGCGGTCGCAAGTCCGCTCGATCTCTGGGAAGCTGTGATAGGACATCAGGAAGGTCGTTCCTTTCGCTTTCTCCTCGAGCACCAGATCGATGAACGTCTGCTGCATGAGTGGATCAAGGCCGGACGTTGGCTCGTCCAGAATGACCAGGGCAGGATCGTGCATGAACGCGGCGACGATGCCAACCTTCTGTTTCATGCCCTTGGACATTTTGCGAATCGGTGTCGTGTCGTCGAACTGCAGCCTTTCGATTAATCGAGCTCGCTTGTCGGATGAATCGCCCCGCTGCATGGCAGCTATAAACGAGAGAAAGCTTCTGCCTGTCATCCCTTCAATGAAGGCAATCTCACCGGGCAGATAACCGACCATCCGCTGCACAGCACCTTGCTCCTTCCAGCAATCCAGGCCATTAATCGTGGCGCGGCCGCGGTCTGGCTTCATGAAGCCCATAATGTGCCGAATCGTCGTTGATTTGCCTGCGCCGTTCGGTCCTAGAAAGCCGAACACTTCACCTTGCTTCACCGTGAACGAAACGTCTACAATGCCTCGTCCGCTGGCGAACTGCTTCGTCAGACCCTCAACGATTAGCATACTCCTGCCGCCTCCCACATCCGTAATGTAGTTCAAAAAGTAAGCAGTGACTTCCGGTTCTCATGTAGCACAACACTTACGCTCCGATCCTCATTCCCCGCTTGATCCAACCTTCTTGGTGCTGAAAACGCACTTTCTAACATGCACTAGAATGTTCTAGATATGAAATATTTTATTGTTTTATTTCATAACATATGATAGTTTTAGCAATTGAAGAAGTCAATGGATTATGAAATATAGATAAGCTTGTATTTCATAACCTCCGAGATCAGGCAGATAGGAGGGCATAATGAACGGATTCGAGAGACGAAAGTCTGCGATTAAAGAGAAGATCATGAACACGGTATTGGAGATGCTCCGAACCTGCGAACCGCGGAATATTCGGATTGCAGATATTGCAGCGGCGGCGGATGTTTCTCAGGTCACGATCTATAACTATTTTGGCAATAAGGATGCGCTTGTTCGTGAATCGATCAGAAAGTACATGAACTCGAATTATGCCCGATTCGAGCAGTTTATGAACGGCAATCCGACGCTGAAGGAAATTGTTCAATACACGATCAAGTTGGATAAAGAGACGTTCGAGACGTATTCGCCGGCGATGTTTCAGCAGATGCTCACTTCCGATCCGGAGCTTGCCAGCTACATCGAAGTGCTGTACCGGGAGCAGGCGGCGCCGATGCTTGTACGCATTATTGAAGAGGGCAAGAAGAAGGGCGAGATAGCGGAGTCGATGTCGACCTCGACGATTATGGCTTACATCGGCATGCTTAAGCAGCAGTCGCACACACTGTTGGAGTTAGCGCACCAGAGCGGCAGAAGCGGCGAATTTATGGAGGAGATTATCAATCTGTTCTTCTACGGCATTCGCGGCGAGGAGCCTGGACGATCCTGATCGTAGCAATTATACGAGACAATTCATTAGTGAAGCGGGAGGATGGCAGTGAACAATCCATCTATCAACACGAGGCTGGTACTGCTCGGCCTTATTCTTGGTATGTTCTTCAGCGCGCTGGAACAGACCATTGTCGGTACGGCGATGCCTACCATCATTGCAGATTTGCAAGGCTTTGAGATTTTTGCATGGGTAACGACTGCTTATCTCATTACATCTACAGTCGTCGTGCCCATCGTCGGCAAAATGTCCGATATGTACGGCAGGCGGCTGCTCTATCTTATCGGCGCCATTATTTTCGCGGTCGGCTCCGCATTGTGTGCCACTGCGCACACTATGGAGATGCTCGTTATATTCCGCGCAGTCCAAGGGATTGGCGGAGGCATGTTGATGCCGCTGTCGCAGACGATAGTTGGCGATATCTTCACGGCTGAACAACGTGCGAAGTGGCAAGGCGTGTTTGGTGCTATTTTCGCGCTGAGCTCGGTTATTGGTCCATTCATCGGCGGCGTCATCGTTGACCACATTAGCTGGCATTGGATCTTCTTGATGAATCTGCCGTTTGGTATTTTGTGTGCGGTCCTTATTTTTATCGGTATGAAAAATGAAACAGTCAAACACAAAGGCAAGGCGAATATCGACTACTTCGGCATATTGACGTTAGTTCCGGGACTAGTGCTCCTGCTGCTCGGCCTTACATTCGCAGGAGATAAATTCGAATGGGCGTCCGCAACGAGCTATTGGGTGTTCGGCGGCGCGATTGTATTCATTCTGCTGTTCCTCTATGCAGAGAGCAAAGCGAAGGAGCCTGTGCTTGATCTGTCGCTGTTCCGCAACCGCGTCTTCGCAGTGACGAATGCTTTGGGCTTCCTGCTTGGTCTCGGCATGTTCGGCGCCATTATGTTCGTGCCGCTCTACATGCAGGGCATTCTTGGCGTTAGCCCAACGAGAGCAGGTTCGACGATGACGCCGATGATGATTGCGCTTATCGTCTCCAGCGTTATTGGCGGCCAGCTGCTGCTTCGGGTGCCGTATCGGACGGTACTCACTGCCGGTATGATCATCTCGACAGGCGGTTTCTATTTGATTAGTACGCTTGGCCTTGAATCGTCGGAATGGACGGCTTACATCTATATGGTCATTCTTGGCCTTGGCATGGGCCTTGTTATGCCAACGTTGATGATTGCCGTACAGAACGAGTACGACAAAGAGCGGCTCGGAACAGTTACGTCTGCTGCAACGTTCTTCCGTTCCATCGGGGGCACGATCGGCATGACGATTCTGAGCGTTGTGATGAACCACTCGCTCAAGTCAAACGTCGATTCGCTGGCAGCAGAGGAGCAGGCGAAGGGCAATGGCGCGGTAGTGGATGTTGTGAAGGGCATTCAAGACAGCGGCAATGACCTGTACAGTGTTATCGTTGCACCAGATCGGGCTCAGCTGCCAGAAGACTTGAAGGCCGATATTGTTCATTACATTCAGTTGGCATGGTCGAAGGCATTCACGACGGTTGGTTTATCGGGACTTATCTTCATTGCGCTAGGTATTCTCGTCGCATTGCTGGTCGGCAACAAGCGCATTCAACGCGATAGCGGCGCAGCAGCTGCAGGGAATGTAGAAGCAGGTCAGGTTAAATTGAGTAAGTAAGACTGCAAACAGTCAATGGAACGAGAGCTATTATCCAAAAGCGATTCAGGACTATTAATTCAGGAATTATGACTCATATTTAAAATCACAAAAACCGTCAATCCATTACGCAAATACTGGAGCGACGGTTTTTGTGTGCACTCGCATCCAAGCACGCAGTATCTTTACACGCCTTTGTTCCGCTACAATCCGCTTCAGGGTTCAAGATATATAAATGTGTTGCGAGTGATCGAAGGAACATCAATCGGCGGTGACTGGTGAACACGTACGAACAAAGTTTGCAGACGACTGACCGTACCTAGATACAGCGAACAATCAGCTTTGCCGCTTAGGCGGCAAGAGCGGGCACACGTTCTCAAGTAGTCAAAGCCGCGTCCTTGTGAGGAGTCCAGAGGTAAAGGTTTCCGCAAGGAAACCACATCGGGAGCATACGCTTACGACCTTTGGGGCCCTCCCTTGCAGGGAGGGTTTGGGTGGGTAGAGCGATCTATCAGTTTATTTATGACATCTCATTAATATTATTTATTACACACTATTGGATCAATGTGATATATTAAATGCAACTTAAAGAAACAACGAGATACATAATGGTGCAGAGAGGGGGAGAGCTTCATTAATCTCTCAGCAAGACAATTGGAACTGGTGCAGCTCGTGAAACAGCACGCGCCGATTACGGGCGAGCAGCTGGCGGAGATGCTTGGCGTCAGCCGCCCGACGTTGCGATCGGACTTGTCGCTGCTGGTTATGCTTGGCATGCTCGATGCGAAGCCGAAGGTCGGCTATTCGATCGGCAATGCCTACCGCACAGACAACACATCGCTCAGCCGGTTCCAGCAGCTAACAGTTGGACAAGTACAAGGCGTACCGGTCAGCGTGCCCGAAACCTACTCGGTGCATGATGCGGTCGTGACGCTGTATATGGCAAACGCGGACACGCTGCTCATCGTGAATGCGAAGCAGAAGTTCGTCGGGATTGTAACGCCGAAGGATCTGCTCAAGGTTACGCTGGGCAATCCGTCCGCAGGGACCATTCCCGTCAGCATGGTGATGACCCGCTATCCGAATATTGTTACCGCTAGGCCGGAGGACGCCGTCGCTGACGCCATCCGCAAGATGCTCACCCATCAGATCGATTGTCTCCCCGTCATCGTGCCAGATGACAACGGTGAGCCAGATATCGTTGGATGGATAACAAAGTCGAATGTTGTGCACCTCGTCGCTGAGCTGACGGCGGACACGGAATAGGAGGAGCGGCGTACGCAATGCGAGATTCTGAATGGCAGACGCAAGGAATGATTATCGTATGCTCGGATGCTGTCGGTGAAACGGCAGAGGCAGTAGCGAAGGCGACGCTCCGCCAGTTCGCATCCGATGGTGTCCGCATTAAGCGGTACGGGCATTTGCGATCCGAAGATGAGATCGTCTCGATCGTGAATGAAGCGGTGCAGTACGGCGGCTTTATTGCCTACACGCTCGTCCAGCCGGAGCTACGCGAGATGATGCGCGAAGAGACGGTAAAGCGGGGCGTACGTGCCGTCGATGTGATGGGACCGATGATGCAGGCTTATATTGATTCGTTCGGAGCGTTCCCGAAGCGGCAGCCTGGCTTGCTGCATTCAATGGACGCGAATTACTTCAGGCGGATGGAAGCCATTGAGTTCGCCGTCCGTTACGACGATGGCAAGGATGCAAGAGGGCTGTCGGAGGCGCAGATCGTGCTCGTTGGCGTATCTCGAACCTCGAAGACGCCGCTTAGCATTTTTCTATCGCACAAAGGGTACAAGGTCGCTAATCTCCCGCTGCTCCCTGAGGTGAAGCCGCCGATGGAGCTGCGTTCCGAGCCGGGCAAGCTGATCGTCGGCTTGACAATGCAGCCGGAGCGGATGCAGGAGGTTCGCGCTGAGCGCCTTAAATCGCTAGGACTCCCGCCAGCAGCCGCTTACGCATCGTACGAGCGGATTCAATCCGAAGTGGCGTATGCGCAAGGGTTGATGGAGCAGCTGGGTTGTCCGATTATCGATGTCACGAACCGTGCGATTGAAGAAACGGCAGGCATTATAATCGGCATGTTGAACGAAATGGAATGAATTAGCACTCGTTTGGAAACTAATAACATTTGCCGGAGGGATTCGAGATGGAGCGTGAGCTTGCGCTTGAATTGGTAAGGGTAACAGAGCTTGCAGCGTTGGCTGCTGCACCTTGGATGGGCCGAGGCGATAAGAATTCGGCAGACGGCGCCGCAACTGAGGCCATGCGTTCGATGTTCGATACCGTATCCATTCGCGGTACGGTCGTCATCGGGGAAGGCGAGATGGATGAAGCGCCGATGCTGTACATTGGTGAAGAAGTAGGCAGCATGCAAGGCCATGAAGTCGACGTTGCTGTTGATCCGCTCGAAGGGACCGAGATTGTTGCCAAAGGGCTCAATAATGCGATGTCCGTACTGGCTGTAGCAAACAAAGGTCAATTGCTGCATGCGCCGGACATGTACATGGAGAAGCTGGCGGTAGGTCCTGCGCTAGCGGGCAAGCTGAGCTTAAACGATCCGATTCATACAACGGTGGAGAAAGCGGCGCTTGCGCTTGGCAAGCCAATCTCAGATTTGACGGTTGTCATTCTTGATCGCGAGCGTCATGCAACGATGATCAAGGACCTGCGCAGCACGGGCGTTCGGATTAAGTTCCTGAGCGACGGCGACGTTGCGGGGGCCATTGCGCCAGCGTTCCCGGAAGCGGGAATCGATCTATACGTCGGTTCCGGCGGCGCACCGGAAGGTGTGCTTGCAGCGGCAGCGCTGAAATGCTTGGGCGGCGAGCTTCAAGGTCGCCTGATGCCTGAGAATGAGGAACAGTTCGAACGCTGCATCTCGATGGGTTTAAGCGACCCTCGCAAGCTGCTGACCGTAGATGATATGGTCGGCACAGAGGATGTTATCTTCGCTGCAACAGGCGTAACGCCAGGCGAGTTTCTCGGCGGCGTTCGGTATACAGAAGGGCAGCGGGCAGAGACGCATTCGATCGTGATGCGAGCGAAGACGCGCACGGTTCGTTTTGTGAAATCGCTCCACTATTTACCTAATAAGCCGCTGCTTCGCTCAATCTAATCGCGTCTGACACCGAATGTTCAAATTAACGTCGACAATTATGATGTTCGTTACACCCCGTCCTCCTTTCTTTGGAATATAATGGACTTAACCTTACCTACAAAACTTCAATTGGAGCTGATGGAGATGAACCGTACTTTCGTAATGGTTAAACCAGATGGTGTTGGGCGTAATTTGATCGGTGTTATTATGACGCGGTTTGAGCGTAAGGGCCTCAAGCTGACGAATGCGAAGATGATGAATATTGACCGTGAGTTGGCGGAGAAACATTATGTTGAGCATAAGGGAAAACCGTTCTTCGAAGAGCTGATCGATTTTATTATGTCTGGCCCGGTGTTCGCAATGGTATGGGAAGGGCAGGACGCTGTTAAGAACGCTCGGTCGCTTATCGGCCGCACGAATCCGTCTGAAGCCGCACCAGGTACGATCCGCGCTGACTATGCGCTGGATGTTTCGAGCAACATTGTTCATGGCTCCGATTCGGACGAAAGCGCAGAGCGGGAAATTACGAATTTCTTCGGAAAGTAGTACGCGACTGTAATTGAATATAACCATGGGAGGGTTATTGGATGAAGTTCTTTCTCGATACGGCGAATGTGGATGAAATCAAACGAATTGCTAAACTGGGCTTGGCGGATGGGGTAACGACGAATCCGTCGCTGATTGCCAAGGAAGGCCGGGATTTCAAGACGGTTATTCAAGAGATTTGCTCGATCGTCTCGGGTCCTGTAAGCGCGGAGGTTATCGGTACGAAGGCGGAGGACATGCTGAAGGAAGCTTACGAGATTGCACAGTGGGCGCCGAATGTTGTCATCAAGCTGCCGATGACGGAAGATGGGCTGTATGCATGCCACGAATTGACGCAGAATGGCATCAAGACGAATGTGACGCTTATCTTCTCCGTTGCGCAAGGTCTCATGGCGGCCAAAGCTGGCGCTACTTACATTAGTCCTTTCGTTGGCCGTCTCGACGACATCGGCGTTGAAGGCATGAAGCTCATTCGCGAGCTGCGTACGGTCATTGATAACTATGGCTATAAGTCGGAAATTATCGTGGCAAGCATTCGTGGCATTGCCCATGTGGAGCAGGCTGCAATCGCAGGCGCACACATCGGCACGATTCCAGGCTCGTTGCTGCCTTCGCTGTGGAAGCATCCGCTGACAGATATCGGGATCGAGAAGTTCCTTGCCGACTGGGGCAAAATGAAGCAATAACCCTTTCCTAAATAATAGACATTACACGGCCAGATGACGCCTATAGGGCGCTGTCTGGCCGTGTTTTTGTGCTGCGCACCAATAATAGATTCTCTAAGTAAATCGTAAAGTAGCCTGCTACTCTCGCGATTGTAAGCGTTTTACAATAGACGAGGAATCAAATCTATAGGGAAGGAGTTCGGAACGAATATTGGATCAACTACCATTCAGAATGAAGAGAGGGTGTTAACATTGATGAGAAGATTCAAATGGTTGTCGATGCTGCAAAGTTTGGTTCTATTAGCTGTAGTCGCATTGCCGTTCATAGGAACGCAAACCGCAAGCGCGGCAAGCCAGACGCTGAACAATGATGTGTTCTGGAAGGACACATCCGGCAACCCGATCTATTCGCAAGGCGGCAATATTCTTAAGGTCGGCAGCACGTATTATTGGTACGGCGTCAAATACAATGGCGCGGTTACGTACTATAACAACCCAAGCGCGAAGAACAGCGATACCAGCTTCGCGGCTGTAACCTGCTATTCTTCTACCGACCTTGTGAATTGGACGTTCAGAGGCAATGTCATTACAGGTGCCACAGACGGCTCTACTTGGGATGCTGATTGGCTCGGCAGACTAGGTGTCGTGTACAACGCGAATACGCAGAAGTATGTGCTGATCACACAATATGCGGGACCTGCAGGAGGTGGAGTTGCGTTCGCAACGAGCAGTTCGCCTACGGGAACGTTTACCTTTCACCATGTACAGACTACGATTACCAACGTCGTGAATAACATGTCGGGTGACCAGTCTACCTTCGTCGATGATGATGGCAAAGCCTACTTAGTATTCAGTAACGCGAACGGCAGAAGCCATCTCTATGTCTCGCAGCTTCGTGCCTCTGATTATCTGAACATCGAGCCTGCGGTGAACGTATATAACAGCAGCGCGGGCGGACGCGAAGGCAATGCGATGTTCCACTACAATTCCTTGTATTACCTCTGTTCCTCTGATCTTCACGGATGGAATGCATCGCAGACGTATTGCGTAACGTCGAGCTCCATTCAAGGTGCATATTCTGGCGAGTTCGTCATGAGTGGAACATCGGCTGACTTCTCACATGTATCGCAAACCTCGATGTTTATTAAAGTGACAGGAACATCGGGAACGACGATTCTGTTCGGCGGAGACCGTTGGAGTGATTTTGCAGGCAACGGAATCGGCTACAATCAGTGGATGCCGCTTTCTTTCACTGGAACGGCGCCGAGAATGAATTCGCTCAGCCAGTTCAATCTCGATGCGGCAGCAGGGACGTGGAGCGTAGGCAGCGGCAATAACTATGTCATGAATCCAAGCTACGAGGCAGACCGCGTCGATCAGAATGATCTGGCTGGTTGGTTGACTTGGGATAACGTCACGGATATCCCGAACGCCAATGTATCCGGCGGAGCGCACAGCGGCAGATGGTCGGCTACGCAATATCTAGCAACGGCCTACAGCGCAAGCCGTTATCAGAACATAACAGGCCTTGCGAACGGAACATATACGTTGAAGGTATGGGTGAAGAGCAGCGGCGGACAATCGACGGCTCAGATTTTTGTGAAAAATTACGGTGGTTCGGAGCTCGATGCCGCGATCAATTCGTCGATCGGCAACTGGACGCAGGTGACGATTCCGAATATCCAAGTGACGAATGGCAGCGCGCAGATCGGCGTTTATTCCGTAGCCAATGCTGGCAATTGGGTGCGCGTGGACGACTGGTCGTTTACGAAGAACTAAACTTGTACAATAGCTCCGCGACAGACAGTCGGGCAGAGGTGATCTCTGCCCGACTGTTTTTGATTGATGGTTAACGCGTTACATCAACTATTTTTAGCCCTTAAATACCTCACAACCTTCTGCTCCAACAGTCGCATGCTTGAATGAAGGATGGTTGAACTACTCTTAAACGTCCCGAAACTCGGGGCAGAAGCCATTAAGAGCTGTAAAGCGCCCTTAATCCCCTCCACTGCCAATCTAGTGAGCCGAACACTCCGAACCGAGCACCATACGATATACAAATGGGAGAACCAAACTTATCCCCCCTCCACTTACAGAAAACTAAGAAATTCATAGGTTTACCCCGTATGCAGAGCGAAATCGATCTTCTATAATGAGGTGACGAAGTCATGCGCGTGTGCAGCACACAACATCGTATACGCGACGCGATCATTCATCATAGAGCTCGATACGCAGGGGGGATTCGCTTGAAACTGTTAATCGTAGACGACGAGCGGCGTACGAGAGAACTGCTGCAGAACTATATTCCTTGGGATGCGGTCGGAATCGGTGAAGTAGAGACAGCGCGCAATGGTCTGCAAGCGTTGGAGATTGCGGAGGCGCTGCAGCCGGATATCATTCTATGTGACATCCGCATGCCGAAGATGAGCGGCATCGAATTTGCTCAAGCGTATAGAAAGACGGATCCAGACTGCCAATTGATTTTCTTAAGCGGCTTCTCGGACAAAGAATATTTGAAATCCGCCATACAATTGAAAGCGTTTACTTATATCGATAAACCCGTTAATTTGAACGAAGTCCGTGATGCAGTCGAACAGGCAGTCTGGTTGCGCCGCGAAGAGCAGAAGCGCAAGGAGGAGGAGCAGAAGCTCCAAGAAGGGTTCGACCGCAGTTTGCCCTATCTGCGACAAGAGATGGTCCGTAGGCTCATCTCCGACCCGGATTCTCCGAACGTCGTCCCTGCGCTGAAAAGCCGGGAGACGTTCCTGCTCCCCATGGATGGGCCGTTCACGGTTGTCGCGTCGAGCTTATATTGGAATCCGTCGGACCTCTCCGAGGATGCTGGAATCACGCAGCAGCGAATATTAGAGACGATCTCGGGTCATACGCGTTTCCAGGAGCTTCGGGCGCTCGCTGGCTTCGACTCCAACAATCTGCTTGTGCTTGTTATGCCAGGGACGTACGGAAGTGCATACACGGATGGACGGGCCGTCATTGAAGAGCTTCTAGCGGAGCTTCGGGCACTCGCGGGACCTTCCATCGATCTGCGAATGGGAGTCGGCAACCCGATATCCTCGCGCTCGAACATACCGGAGTCTTATCGCCTTGCTTACCAAGCTTGCGCCTATCAATATTATGGAAGCGGGGCGAAGCCAATCTTCCCGGACGCCCTCCGCAGTCACGCGCCTGTTGTGATGAATTGGGAGGAGGTTCGCCTCCTCCGTGATCATCTTCGAGTTGGGCAGGTTGACGAAGCGAAGCGAATCGTTCATGAGTGGACCGCATATGCACGGAAGCAGATGGATCTGGACATTATGAGACTGAAGGATACGTATTTCCAACTGCTCGCAGCAGCGATGGAAACGGCGGTTCAGCTTGGCCTTGCCGAGATTTCCGAGGACACGGAGCGGCGCTATATGTGGAAAGAGATTGATCGTATTCCAAGCCTCGATGCGCTGGAGCAGTATGTGCTCTCCTTTCTCGATTCGATGGCGAAGTCGGATGAAGAGATGGCGAGCGCGGGAAGCGGTAAGATTCGTGAGATCACTCGCTATATCCATGCTCATTTTCACGAGAGAGGGTTTACGATTCGTGCCATTGCCGATCACGTTCAGCTCAGCGAGACGTATCTATGCGCCTGCTTCAAGAAGCATCACAAACAGACGATCAAGGAATACATCATGGATACGAGAGTCGACAAGGCGAAGGAACTTCTAAGCGATCCGAAGGTGAAGATCATTGAGGTGGCGATGCGGGTCGGCATCTCCGATTCGAATTACTTTACGATTTTCTTCAAACGCAAAGCGGGCTGCACCCCTTCCGAATATAGGGAGCGTGCCATTCGATGAGATTAAGGTTTATACGGCCCGTTTACCTAAGCATCCGTTACAAGCTGTTCGCGACTTACGTGCTCGTCATCCTCATTCCGTTCGTGCTGCTTCTGTTCATTCACATCAACTCTACGCAGCGCGAGAATAAAGATGCGGCGGTATATTCCAGCCACAAAATACTCGACGAGACAAAAGCGTATCTGGAATACAAATCCGAGGCTATTACGGAAGTATTGAACTTCATCGCTTACAACGATCTTGTCCAGAAAGCGGTTGGAGCAGATTCTACGCCTTATCAGAACATTGATCTCTGGCATATGGATGCGCTGCAGCTGTCCAGATTGATTAATCAATTCCGATACAACGATGACATCAAGACGATCCAGATCTATATGAACCAAGGCCTTGCTGGCGCAACGGAGAATGAAGAGTTTCTGAATATGGAGAAGGTCGAGGCGCAGCCGTGGTATGTTCATTTTGCCCAGACGAACGGGGTTGTCGCTTGGCTGCCTTCGAGCAAGCTGGATGCGAACGCTGACAGTCGGGAACTGACGGTTCTGCGCAAAATACCTAACGATCACGATGTCCGTGAGTTCGTTGGTATCGTCCGGGCAAGGGTGAAGCAGGATGCGATGGAATCCGTGCTCAACCATGCGATCTTGACGCCGAATGCGTCGGCTTTCTTGTTCAACGACGAAGGCGATTTTCTCGGAAGCTCGGATCGATTCGAGTATTCGGATCAGCTTGTGAAGAACGTCAAAACGCTGTATTCCGCATCCAATGCGGTGGATACGTATTATAACGATCATTATACGATAAGCGGCAGCCGACATTTGCTTGGTGTTCAGGCGATTCCGCACACCGATATGAAAGTAGCGTTGGTCGTGCCTTATTCCGATATTCTCGAATCGACGGTCAAGGCGAGAAATCGGATTATCTCGATCTTCTTGTTCATCGTGCCGTTAATGCTGCCGCTCTCTTTCTTCGTGGCAGAGTCTGCGACGAGGCGAATTCGTCGTTTGATTGTTCATGTCCGCAAAGTGAAGCATGGACATTTTCAGCTGGCGCCTCTGCCGGTGAACGAGGACGAGATCGGGGAGCTGACTCATAATTTCAACACGATGGTCCAGAACATCTCAGGACTGATCGAGGAGCGATCCTCTCTTGGTCAAGAAGTGAAGGACAAGGAGTTGAAGGCGCTTCAGGCGCAGATCAACCCGCATTTTCTCTACAACACACTGGAGCTGATCAACGTCCTTGCTATCGAATCCGGCGCGCGTGATATTAAGCGGGTCGTCGACGAACTGACTGTTTTCTATCGGCTCAGCTTGTCCAACGGCAAGGAGTATGTGTCACTAGAGAACGAGCTGAAACATATCGAAGCGTATGTCCGGATTCAAAATATGCGGTTCGATGACAGCGTCCGTCTGGAGTTCGAGGTGCCGCGAGAGCTGTACGACTGCCAACTGCCGAAGATTCTGCTCCAGCCTCTCGTAGAGAATGCGATTCTGCATGGCATTATGGAGAAGGACAGCGAAGAAGGTGAAGTTCGCGTGTCCGCATGGACGGACAAAGGCGATCTGCTCATCGAAATCGCAGACGATGGCGTCGGCATGGACGAGGAGCGGCTCGCCGCTATTCTGCATCTTCCGGAAGGGGAAGGCACGCGGGGCGGCTATGGCGTCCGCAATATCGAAGAGCGGCTGCAGCTGTCATACGGCTTGCAATACGGCTTGAAATATTACAGCACGGAAGGCGAAGGGACACGTGTCGTGCTGCGACTGCCTGAACGGAGAGAGGAATGACGGAAGGAAGGAGGAGGCAGGTCATGAATCGAATAGGGCTGGCTATGAATCAGACAAGGCTGCGAGGCGTTCTGATGCTCGTGTTCATTCTGATTATTGTTGGGACGACGGCTTGCGGCGGCAATGAGAAGGATGCCACTCCGATCGATCCGAATCATGAGAAGGAAGTCAAGTTGGTCGGGTATTTGATCGGAGAAGCGCCTAAGGGGATGCCGCAGGTGCTTCAAGCGATTAATGAGAAGCTCAAGAGAGATATCAATGCGACGATCGAGCTTAATTATATCGGTTGGGGCGATGCCGCTTCGAAATATCCGCTAGTGCTCGCAAGCGGGCAGGACGTTGATTTTATTTTTGCAGCAGAATGGATCTACTATGTCTCGGAAGCGACCCGAGGTTCGCTCTATCCGCTTAGCCGCGAGCTGCTGGAGAAATATATGCCTCGGCATATGAAGAACATGCCGCCCGAGGCGCTGGAAGCAGCCAAAGTGAACGGCACGCCTTATATGATCCCGACATCCTCGCCGGATACGATGGTCAATGTAGCGCTGTTCCGCAAGGATGTCATGGAGAAGGCGGGAATGACGGGGATTACCAAGTTCTCTGAGATCGAACCTTATCTTGCAGAGATCAAGAAGAGCTACCCGGGAATGACGCCGCTCAATCTCGATTCTCGTTACGATCTGCCTGTTCCGTTCAGCTACCTTCTGTCCGAGAAGTTTGCTTGGTCCAGCGCGCCAATCGATTCGGGCGATCCGCTTGCAGAGGGCGTCGCCGTTGATATGGAAGACCCTACTGGTACGATGCACAGCATGATTGAAGAGCCGATGCTCGGCTATCAGAAAGAAGCTGCCCGGATCATGAAGGATTGGTATGACAAGGGTTATATCAATCGGAACCCGTATGCGAACAGTATTCGTTCGAAGGACAACTTCTGCAATGGCAAATCGGGCATTGCATTCGGCAATTCGATCGATACGCAGAATGTGTTTATGACCTGCAAGGAGCAGGGCATCGATATTTATCCATTCCCTCTGCTGTATCCTTCCGGCAAGGCATCGAAGGTAAGTTTGCTGAACAATGGGGCGGCAATTGCGTCATCTTCTAAGAATCCCGAGCGAGCGATGGAGGCCTTGGATCTGCTGATGGACGACCCTTCGTATGCGTACTTGGCTTATTACGGGATCGAGGGCATCAATTATGTGTTCACGCCAGACGGGCGTATCGGTCTGCCGGAAGGAGTCACATCAGAAACAAACACGTATCCCCCGGATGCCGCAGGCTTCTGGTTCGTGAATAAGAACCTATTCAAGCCGATGGCTAATTGGACAGACTCCTATACGGCGCTGCAAGAACAAATTAGACCGCTGGTGGAAGCCGTTCCATACCGTAACTTCTTCTTCAATTCCGCTGAGGTGAAGTCGGAGATCGCTAATATGAAGAACGTGTCCACGCAGTATGCGCAATCGATCTATATCGGAGCGGTGGATAATGTGGATGCGGCCCTCGATACACTGAGCGTCCATCTGAAGAAGGCTGGCATTGACAAGGTAAAGACGGAAGTGCAGAAGCAAGGGGACGAGTATCTAGCTCGTCAGAGCAAACGATAACGGTAGTTGAAGTTGAAGTTGAGGCCTGTCCGGGCTGAAAATCCGGGCGGGCTTTTTATTTTGGCCAATGGTCAATCATTCGTCGGCTGTTCTCCTTCACCCTTAACGGTTACCAAAGTGGCTACTCCATCCAAAATGTCTGTTTTGAGTGCGTAACGGTTGTGGGCGTGGCTATTGTGGCGCAAACGGACCAAATGTAAGCGATACGTAACCAATAAGCACTTATGCAACCCTTACATTTGCGGAAGGGGCCAATCAGAACAAATAAGCACGCCTGCAACCGTAAGAGCAACGATGCTTGTAAGCAGCGGTGCTGTGACTCCCCCTTTCTGAAAGGTTTTTTGTCAGGTGTCCAAATTACTCACCCCAAGCTTGGATTATCAAAGATAAACGTAATATAGCCGTGTGGGAAGCCGCCCTCGATTCCAGTACGATTACAGCATAGTTACTAGAGGTACTGCTAGAGGTTACTACTAGAGGCTGCACGCACTACTAGAGAATGGTTACGGAGGTTGTTGCATGAAAGATATTCGCAGGCATTGGATGCTCTACATGATGTTTCTGCCGGTTGCCGTCTACTTTATCGTATTCGCTTACATTCCGATGGCGGGCATTGTGATGGCATTCGAATCCTACACCCGTACAGGCGGCATGTTCTTCAGCAAATGGGTCGGGTTCGATAATTTCCACTATTTCTTCGCATCGGGAAAAGCATGGCTCGTCACTCGCAACACGATCGTGTACAACGTCATTTTTCTCGGCTGTTATACGGTGTTTTCGATTATCGCGGCAGTGTTCATGTCGGAGATTCGCAGCAAATTCTTCAAGAAGGTAAGCCAGACGCTTATGTTCCTGCCTTACTTTATCTCGTGGGTTACCGTCTCTGCATTCGTCTACAATTTCTTCAATTACGAGTACGGGATCGTGAACAAAATCCTGCATTACTTCGGCATGGAAGGCATCGATATTTACTCCAATACGAGCTACTGGTACTTCCTGCTTCCTTTCTTGTATGTGTGGAAATGGGTCGGTTACGGCAGCATCTTGTACCTCGCTGCAATCGTCGGGATCGACCAAGAAATCTATGAAGCAGCGACGATCGACGGAGCAACACGGTTCCAGCGCATCATGCGCATTACGCTTCCGCTGCTGAAGCCAACGATGATTATTCTCATTCTGCTGGGGCTTGGCCGCATTATGCGAGGCGAGTTCGATATGTTCTACCAGCTCATCGGCAACAACGGGCTGCTTATGGACGCCACAGATATTATCGATACGTTAGCGTTCCGTTCCTTGATGGGCTCCGCTGACTTCGGTATGGCATCGTCGGTTGGGGTGTACCAATCGGTGCTGACGCTGATCATTATCCTTACGGCCAACTGGCTTGTTCGCAAATACGACAGGGACCACGCGCTCTTCTAGAACGAGCGTTAGCGGCCCCTTCATTTCCCACAGAAAGCTGGTGTAACCATGAGCAGTTCAACTGCTGACAATCGCAAGCTCAATTCCGCTCCCGTATTCACGGCCGTTGCTTATACCGTCGTTTCGATCATCGCTCTTATTTGCCTCATACCATTCGTGGTTCTGCTGGCAGGCGCATTCTCCTCCGAGAGTTCGGTCATCAGCGATGGGTACTGGTTCTGGCCTCGCGATTTCTCGCTCGATGCGTTCAAGTTCATATTCCGCTACCCGGGCGATGTGCTCTCCGCTTACAAGGTATCGATTCTCATTGCTGTAATCGGCACGGCGCTGTCGCTTTTCTGCTCGACGATGGCCGCTTATGTGCTGGGGCGCAAAGAGCTCAAGCACCGCAACAAGCTGGCGTTCTTCCTATTCTTCACGACGTTGTTCAGCGGCGGTCTCGCGCCTTACTACATCTGGTTGAGCCGCAATCTGCACCTGAGCAATACGTATGCCGTGCTCATCTTGGTTCCGATGTTCAACGTCATGTACATTCTCATCCTGCGCAGCTTTATTTCGTCCTCCGTACCGGAGCCGCTGATTGAATCAGCGAGAATCGATGGAGCGGGAGATCTTCGGATTTTTCTCCAAATGATTCTGCCGCTCAGCAAGCCAGCACTTGCTTCGATCGGGGTGTTTACCGCTTTGGCCTATTGGAACGACTGGTGGACCGCGATGATGTTCACGACGAAGGACCCGCTCATTCCATTGCAATATTTGCTGTACAAAATGCTGTCGTCGGTCAATCTATCCTCCGCCATGTCGCAGCATGTGACGAACTTAGATGCTCCGAAGGAGACGTTCAAGCTGGCGATGACCGTTATCGCAACAGGACCGATTCTAATTGTTTTCCCGTTCGTACAGAAGTATTTTGTCAGCGGCGTCACGATCGGCGCTGTGAAAGGTTGATATAAGTTCCGCAATCATTCGGGATTTATATAGATGTGCTTGCTAGGCTTGGCCACTACAAAAGGGAGGGATTCAAGTGAAAGGAAACAGAAAAAGAATGTGGTTAATGCTGGCGTTGTCCGTTATTCTGACGTTCACGCTCGCCGCTTGCGGCAGCAGTAAAGACAAAGAAACGAGCAGTACGACAGATACGACTAAGGCAACAGATTCGAAGACGGACACAGCTTCGACAGATAAAGACTCGTCGACCGCTCCGGCAGATACGGGTATTGACCATTCCAAGGCAGTGAAGCTCGTTGGCTACCTGCTCGGCGAAGCGCCGAAAGGCATGCCGGAAGTGATGGCTGCGCTGAATGAGAAGCTGCAGAAGGACATTAATGCAACGCTCGAGATCAACTATATCGGTTGGGGCGATATCGCTTCCAAGTATCCGCTGATCCTTGCAGCGGGTGAAGATGTCGACTTCGTCTTCACGGCAGACTGGAACTTCTACGTGCAAGAAGCGAACAAAGGCTCCTTCAAAGAGATCACGACGGATCTGCTTCAGAAATATATGCCGAAGTACTATGCTAAGCAGGACGCATCAGCTTACAAGGCTGCCCAAGTGCAAGGCAAGCAGTACATGATTCCAACGACGACGCCTGACCGCAAGGTTAACGTAATCGTTCTTCGCAAGGATGTCATGGACAAGGCGGGTCTGACGAATCCGACGAAGCTGTCGGAGCTGGAGCCGTATTTTGCAGAGATTAAGAAAGACTACCCGAACATGACGCCGCTGAACTTGGATTCCCAATATGATTTGCCTGCGCCATTCGGTGCGTTGGTATCGGAGAAATTCGCTTATGCGGGCGCTCCCGGCGATTCCGGCGATCCGTCCGGCGTCGGCAACTATATGGATCTCGAGGATCAATCGGGCAAAGTGCTCAGCATCACCGACGAGCCGGTACAAGGCGCATTCAAATACGCTGCAGGCATCATGAA
Organism: Paenibacillus terricola; assembly: GCF_014779765.1. Taxonomy (GTDB): domain Bacteria; phylum Bacillota; class Bacilli; order Paenibacillales; family Paenibacillaceae; genus Paenibacillus_T; species Paenibacillus_T terricola. The sequence continues at coordinate 145,730 of NZ_JACXZA010000001.1, forward strand.
ACAATGGTACGATGCGGGATATGTAAACAAGAATCCGTATTCGAACAAAGTTCGCTCGAAAGACAACTTCTGCGAGAATAAAGCAGGCGTCGCTTTCGGCAACTCGATCGATATTCAAGCTACGCTTGCTTCGTGTAAGGAGAAAGGCATCGACACGTACATTATGCCGGTTCTCTCGCCGTCGGGTCATGCGCCTGCTAACAGCTGGTTGAACAACGGCGTCGCAATCGCTGCTGGTTCGAAGAACCCAGAGCGCGCGCTGGAAGCGCTGGATCTGCTCATGCAGGACGAATCGTATGTCATGACGGACTACTACGGCATCGAAGGCAAGAACTACGTGCTCACTTCCGACGGCAAGCTTGGCCTGCCAGAAGGCGTTGCAGCAGCCGATAACACGTACCCGCCAGACGCAGCAGGCTTCTGGTTCGTGAACAAAGATTTCTTGAAACCAAGCGTAAGCTGGACGGATTCTTACATCGATCTGAATAATAAGGTCAAAGATTATTTGATTCAAATCCCGTATCTCGGTTTCTCGTTCAACTCGGATAATGTGAAGACGGAGATCGCGAATTTGAAGAACGTCTCGACGCAATACTTCCTGCCGTTCGCTGTTGGTTCGGTCAAGGACGTAGATGCATCGTTCGATGCGCTCGTTTCCAAAATGAAAGCAGCAGGCGTAGACAAAGTGAAGACGGAGCTTGAGACGCAAGCTTCGGCATTCCTCGCCGCTAAAGGGTAAATCGTAGTTGCGGCCGTCTCTCGCCAGTCATGGCGGGGACGGTTTTTATTTTAGAGAGAGAGCGGGATGCTGGAGAGTAAGTGAGTATGGTAGTAGGTAGAAGATAGTAGGGATCATGCATGTTATTGTGCTGCTGAAAGGTGGGGAACATATGAATGTACGAATAGTGGCTTCTACGTATCAAGGATGGTCGTCTGTGGTGCTAGAGTCTGAGCTTGTTCGAGTGGAACTCATTCCGCAATTAGGCGCCAAGATTGTGTCATTGTCCTATAAGCCTACAGGCAAGGAGTGGCTGCTTGATGCCGGCGAGCGCGAGCTCAAGCTCAAGCAGGCGGATGGTTTGTCCTTCGGGCAATTGGATATGAGCGGTTGGGATGAGTGCTTTCCGACGATTGATGCATGCTCGATTGAGCTGGAGGATGCGGTGGTTGTATCGCTGCCCGATCACGGAGAAGTGTGGTCTTTGTCTTGGGAGGCTTCGCTGGGAGCGGACTCCGTATGCTGCTCGGTAAACGGCGCTGCGCTGCCATATGAGCTGTCGCGGACGATTTCGTTTGCAGATGAGGGTATCGTACGGATGGATTACCGCGTAGTCAATCTTGGGGAACAGTCAATGCCGTTCCTATGGGTGCCGCATCCGCAATTCGCTGTTGAAGAGCCGACGCAGCTTGAGCTTCCGACATCTACGGAGGATGCCTTATGTGTGTTCGGAGAGCTTCATCATCAGACGGGCGAGCGATATCGATGGGATGAACTGTCGTTGATTAGCGCTGCTGTAAGTGGAGACGGACATAAGTATTACGCTCCTTCTAAGCGGGAGGAGGGCTGGTGCAGGCTGCTCGCTCTAGGCAGTGGGAACTGGCTGCGTCTCGAGGTGGATCCGCAGCAGGTTCCATACTTCGGCGTGTGGATCGATGAGGGGATGTTTAATGATCGCAATGTCATTACGCCGGAGCCTTCGATCGGTTATTATGATTCGCTGGCTCGTGCAGTGGAGAACGGGAGCGCGCCATTCATTGCTCCTGGAGACGCATATGAATGGTCGATGAAGCTTCAACCGGGAGAGATGGAGCCAGGGCATCTTAATAAATAGGGTTGACGAGCATTTGGCGGGTATGATAAATTATTGGCAAATATTTCATTATTGAACGTGACGGAAGCACCGTCAGATAACGCCTTAGCCGGCGTCATCTGGCGGTGCTTTTTTGTGCGTTGCGAAGGAAGGAGCAGTCATGTTCGAGCAACCGATTCAACTCGTATTCGCATCAACGGATGTAGAGTATGTGCATCGCGTCGCACAGTTCGTAAGAGATTCGCCGCCGCTGGCGGAGAGATGGCAGCTGACCGCGTTCACGAACAGCGCAGCGCTCCGCCATTATTTGCGCAGCGGCTTCCCCGCCGATATGGTTGCGGCGGACGGGGCAATGCGCGCGGAGCTTGCGGCTTCCGGCGAATGGCCGGCTATTCCCGCGGCCGCGCTGTGCGAGGGTCCCGGCGAGTCTGTCCAGCCCGAAACAAGGGCGGTGAAGCGGCTGCAGCCGCTGCCGCAATTGTTTCATGCGCTGCATGCCATCTATGCTGAGCAGTCCATGCCAAGACGGCTTGCTGATCCTGGCGAAGGCGCCAGCGTTGCGGTTGTTTGCTCGGCGTCTGGCGGAGTCGGCAAGACGACGCTGTCGATTCATTTGGCGCATCAGGCGGCATTGACGGGCTGCCGCACCTTTTATTTGAACTTAGAGGTTTGGAACGGAACGGATCTATGGCTTGGTGGTGGACATGGGGAGTCCGATGGCGGGATGGATGGTTTCGCACAGCTTCTATATACGCTGCAAAGCGACCCAGAGCAGGCGGCTTCTCGATTGCCCGGCTTCTGCCGTACGGATGCATTATTACGTTTCGACTACTTTGAACCTTGCCGTAATCCGGAGGATCGGATATCGCTTACCGCTGCAACCGCTCTCCAGATGATTGAAACGATCGCACGAAGCGGGCTTTATGAGCTCGTTGTAATCGACTTGGATGGCATGGCGAGTGAGCTTCATATGGCTGTATTCGAACGCTGCAGCCAACTGATCTATTTGGAAGAGAACTCGCTGGCTGCTAATCGCAAGAAGGAGCGGTTTCTCTCCTATGCGCGAAGCAAGCGGGGTGAACCGTTTCGGCAGGTTGAGCAGCATATGATTACCGTTCGCCGAGGGGAGAGGACGGCTGAGGGAGCGAATCAGCCGCTTGGTCAAACGGAGAGAAACCGTGGTACACGTGCGCATGCTGCTGTCATTGAACTCCCGTTCATCGAGACATGGCGCATGCGTGACGGCGGACGCTTGCTGCCATCATCGCGTCTGCGTGGTGCGTCGGAACGTGTGCTTGCGGCAGTTGGTCTTGGCGCGAAGGAGCACGTGATGTGATGACGGAACAGCTGGTGCTTGCATTGAAGGAGGCTGTAAGGCAACGAATCGATATGAATGGCTCGATCTCTGACGAACGGCTTCGTCAAGCTTCGGAGCAAGTGGTATTCGAGTGGTGCGCCGGCAAGCAGGTGACGGCTTCGGATAAAGCTGCACTCGTGCGGCGCGTATTTCACTCCTTCCGCGGACTCGATGTGCTGCAGCCGCTCGTTGACGATCCGGAAGTGACGGAGATTATGATCAACGGTCACCAGCATATTTTCGTCGAACGGAAAGGGCGACTTACTCGCTGGCCGACAGCGTTCGAGAGCGAGGAGCGGCTTCACGATATGATTCAAGCGATTGTCGCCAGCGTCAATCGGACCGTCAATGAGTCGAATCCGATCGTAGACGCTCGCTTGAAGGACGGGTCACGTGTGAATGTCGTGCTTCCGCCTGTCGCATTGTGCGGACCATCCCTGACGATTCGGAAGTTCCCGAATCAGCCTTTGGACATTGAATCGCTCATTCGGTTAGGCGCATTACCCGCTGAAGCTGCTGTATTGCTGCAGCAATTGGTCACTGCCAAATACAATGTGTTCGTCAGCGGCGGGACGGGGTCCGGCAAGACGACGCTGCTCAATGCGATGTCCCGATTCATCCCGTCGGATGAGCGTGTCGTTACGATCGAGGATTCCGCAGAGTTGCAAATTCGCACCATTCCGAATCTTGTCCCGCTCGAAACGCGCAATGCAACGACTGAAGGCAAAGGCGAAATCTCGATTCGCGAGCTTATTCGGGCATCGCTGCGTATGCGGCCGAATCGGATTATAGTCGGCGAGGTACGGGGAGCTGAAGCGCTCGATATGCTGCAGGCGATGAACACCGGACATGACGGGTCGATGTCGACAGGGCATGCCAACAGCGCCCGAGATATGGTCTCACGGCTGGAGACGATGGCCCTAAGCGCAGCGGCGCTGCCGCTGCCTGTCATCCGCCAGCAGATCGCTTCAGGCATCGATATCATCGTCCATCTAGCACGGCTTCGGGATCGAACGCGCCGAATGACGGAGATTTGTGAGGTGGTTGGCATGAAGGACGGCGAAGTCGAGCTCTCGCCGCTCTATCAGTTTGTGGAGCGAGGCGAGCGTGATGGGATCATTATCGGCGGTTTAGAGCCGACGGGAAGAACGCTGCAGCGCGATCATAAGTGGCGAATGTCCGGCATGGGGCCATTGCCTGGCAGCAGCGTTCAAGGGGGTGCGGAAGAGTCCAGTGGCATCCATCATGGTTAAGCAGCAGCAGAAAGAAGGGCGCACCAAAGGACAGAAGATGTCTTTATACAGCATGGCGGAGTGGCTGGGGTGGCATTTTCCAACGTCGCGAGATGATCAGAGGATGACCGACTATACGGTATACAGACTTTCGCCTCGGCAATTTGCTGGCACGATGGGGGTAGGAATGAGCTTCGCATTCGTGTTGTTCTATGAGTTCTATCAGTCATTTGGAGCAGCCGTCGTTCTGGCGACTATCGGTGTCGTACTGCCTCGGTATTATCGGGCGAGTCTGCTTGCGAAGCGGCGTGGTCGTCTGCAGCTGCAGTTTAAGGAAGCCCTGTACAGCGTAACTTCCTCGCTTGCGGCGGGGCGTTCCGTTGAGAATGCATTCGTTGCAGCAGAAGCCGATCTACAGATGCTTTATCCTGGCGGCTCAGCGGATATCGTTCGTGAATTTGCCGTGATCCGGCATCGGATGATGAACGGCGACTCGCTCGAGAATGGTCTGCGGCAGTTCGCGGAGCGCGCGAAGCTGGAAGATTTGACACAGTTCGTGGATGTGTTCTCGACATGCAAGCGAACAGGCGGCGATCTGGTTGAAGTGATGCGGCGGACAGCGCAGGTAATCGGCGAGAAGCTGGACACCCAGCAGGAGATTGCCGTCATGATGGCACAGAAGAAGTTTGAATCTCGCATCATTATTGCAGCTCCGTTTGTTTTTGTTGCGGGTCTCAATCTTATGGCGGCCGATTATATGATGCCTCTTTACAACCGGCCAATGGGATATGTGCTGCTTACAAGCTTGCTTGGTGGATTTGCATGCTGCGGCTATTTTATTAACAAGATCATGACCATTCGGATGTAGTCATTCAGGCAGCGATCAAGGACACGGAGAGTGGGTCGTTATGATAAATTGGGCACTGCTGTTGGCGGCGGGCAGCGGGTTGCTGTGGTGCATCGCTGTACTGCTGGTCTGGAAGAAGGATCAGGCGGAGCGAAGATCTTCAAGCGCGGGGATAGGAGCGAAGTCAACTTTATCTTTGCAGGATCGATGGCTGATCTATGCGCCGCTTGAAGCAGCGCGCCGAACCGGTCTGCTCGTAAAGTTGCAGTTACCGTTAGCTAGCCTTCATGGCAAGCTTGTCGTGCTCAGGGGCAGCAGCTGGCAGTATGCGGACACGGAGAAGTTCGCAGCCAACATAATCGGTATTGGCTGGGCGTCTTGGACAGGAATTGCGCTCCTCGCAGCGATGGCTCATGAGAATGTGATGCTGTGGCTCGGGACGCTGATCGGCATTCTGCTGCCAGTGTCCAAGCTGCGTGCCCCAGCCATTCAATTAGAGCGGAGGCGTCAGGACATTGTAATGGCGCTGCCTGATTTGCTCGGCAAGCTGATGCTCCTCGTCGGAGCGGGAGAGACGGTTCAGCGCGCCATTGCAAGATGTGTGGATGCGCAGTCTATCGCAATGAAAACGCGGCTTGTGCAGTCGCAGCAGCGTAAACGGGAGACGTCGGTGCTTGAACTGCCGCTTCAGGAGGAATGGCTCCGAATGGTGCATGCGCTTGAGAACGGTGTCTCGTTCGCCAATGCGATCGAGGCATTCAGTAAACGGTGCGCCGTGCAAGAGGTATCGATGTTTGCGACCGTTATGCTGCTTCATTATCGGAAGGGAGGTGAACAGTTCGCGCTGGCGCTTCGCGAATTGTCATTCTCGCTCTGGGAGAAGCGCAAAGCGACTGCGCGCATGCGCGGCGAGGAGGCTTCGTCGAAGCTTCTTTTTCCGATGGTCGGCATCTTCTTCCTGCTGCTCATTGCAATAGGGACACCGGCTGTACTCGTGATGAATTTATAGAATTTATAGTGCTGGTCGCTCAATTTGGAATTACGAATCAAGATGGAGAGGGTTGATTGTAATGACGGGTAAGTTAGTCGAATGGGGAATGAGGCTAGGCGCTAAGTGGAATGCAAGGAATGCGCGGCTGATGAAGTCGGAGGAAGGTTTAGGTACGGTCGAGATTATCTTGATAATTGCCGTTATTGTGACTGTCGTACTGATCTTTAAAGATAAAATCAGTGAACTTATCGAGAGCCTAATGGGATCGGCTGACACGGAAACGCAAAAAGTATTCTCCTAATCATGCGGAGGCGCATGAAGCTACTGCACAACGAATCAGGCAGTTTTACGCTGGAGGCGACACTCGTCTTCCCGATCCTTCTTATGATTATCGTCATCGTCATTCTGTTCGTGTGCTACATCTATGAGAAAGCGGTGCTCTACGGCGCCGCTTCCGTCACATCGGAGCAGACTGCATTCCTGTGGGATAACAGCTATCGCAATATACGTACGGGTCTTGCGGGAGAAGGTGAATATGACGGGCTGTATTGGCGGATTAAGGACGATGAGCTTGTACAGTCCTTGTTCGGATTAGGGGAGTCAGATGATGCCGACGCGATGGTGCCAATCGGCAGCTCATCTTCCAGTGGGAGCAATAAGGCCGATAACCATACAAACTCGCTTGTGGAAAATAAACTGATGCGAACGACGCAACATCTAGAAGGAGTGTTGTTCGGCGAGAATCGGTATACCAGGAAACTGACAAGCCGATTCGTCGAAACTGCGCTTCGAACGCCGATGGAATCGAATGTACTCCGCCGATTGGATGACCATTACGAGCAGGCTTCGTTGGCCTCTTCTATTATTGTGGATCCTGTTGAGTTTATCCGGACGGTCGATCTTGTTCGCTATTATACGAGTAAGCTGGGCTCAGGCGAGGGTGGAAGCAGTGCGAGCAAGAAGAAAGAAGCGGGAAGAGTACTTGCGCAAACAATGGAGCAGTCTCCACAGCCGAAGCGATGAACAGGGGGGAAGCGAGGAATTGGCTCAGGGGAAAGCAGGCAGATCACAGGTTCGTAGACGGCAGCACACGTTCCGTATGTTCGTTAGACGTCTGCTTCGCCGCAGCGAAGGAGCCGTTACGGTGTTCTTCATTGTTGTAATAGCAATGATATTGCTGCTTAGCACGGTGCTCATCGATTATGCGCGCATTGCCTCCTTCCATACATTGACGGAGCATGCTGTGCGTACTGCAGCTCGTTCCGTACTATCTGCCTATGACGCCGCCTTATATGAGCGATACGGTTTGTTCGCCAGAGGCGGAACGCCAGGCGAGACGATATTTGAGAAGAGCTTGCGTGGAACGCTTGAATATGACGGCGGCGATCTTGGATATCGGCCGATGATTCCCAGCGTTGACCGTTACACAGTAGAGACGGCTGCTTATTTGGGAAGATACGATGTACTGGGTCGTCAGATTCTGGAGGAAATGAAAATCAAAGCCCCTGTTGATTTCATGATCGATATGGGGTCGCGATTTACGTCGATGTCGAAGCTGATGAAGGAAACGTCTACCACCTCCGAAGCGCTTGCGCAAACCGGGAAGCTGTATGACAAGCGTCAGAAAGCCGCACTGACGGCACTGGATCGGATGCGTGATCTTGCGCAGCTTGCATCTGGTAGCATGACTGGCGATGAAGCGGCATCGCTTGCATCGAATTTTGCTTCATATGAGGGGTGGGAGCAGTCGGCGGACAGCTTATCTTCATCCATTGCCAATGCCGAGGTGCGGCTAGCCGCTGGATCGAACCTAACTACTAAAGAGAAGCAGGCACTCAAAGATGAGATTTCCTCGATGGAGCAGCAGCGTCAGTCTCTTCGCTATCAAATAAGTGCCTATTTGAACAACATGTGGACGTTGGCTGACAACATCCATATGAGCACTTCGGATGCGCTATCTGAGCTGCCGCGGCTTGCGCAGTCGGTTATTGATCAGATCGCACAAGCGGAAGCTCATAACCGGGATATTCGAACAGCTGTTGCACAAGCAGAGAGTTCAGTTGCCGCAGGCTATGATCGCGTCTCAGACCAATCGGAAGCCGCAGACAGTGAGACATCCGATCATGCAGAAACAGTGCACCAGCTCAGAAAGTCCTCGGAGCAGCTGGTATGGGAAGATCGATGGTTTACTTCATTTCGCAAGGAAATTGAACAGCAAGCGGAGGATTTGAAAGCTGTAGCGGCTGCGGCAGATACGTTCGCAGCCAGTGCGGAGGTGGCAAGCGCTGGGAGTGGCGGAGACGCTTCGGCTCTGTCAGCGGAAGCTGCAAGAATCCAGCAGGCGTATAACATTTTTGCGCAGCGGTATTTGTCTCCGGCAGCTATCATTACACAGCGTGAGCAGCTCATTCGTGCAGCGGATGCGGCAGATAGACAGCGTAAACGGGAAGAAGCAGAAGCGAAGTCCATTATGAATGACACCAAACGAATGATGTCTTCCGGTACGACAGATGACATGACAACGGATGAGACTGAGCGATATAAGCAAGTGGCAGCGCGATATGATGCGAACCGTTTGTTTAATACCGCCGCTGATGAAGCCGTAGAGGCTGCTGCACAATGGGAAGATGATGTCGAAGGTCAGCGTGAGAGTTCAGTTTCCATGATGGGCGCGTTATTCAACGGGCTGGCTGATATGCTGGCGGGAACACGGGACACGCTCTACACGGGTGAATATGTGTTCCATCGCTTTCAATCCTATCAGTCGCAGCTGAAGATGACCGCAGGAGGCAATAACGTTAGCGAGACAATTGGACATGCCACAGCGTTCGGCAATCAAGAAGCGGAATACATTTTGTATGGCTTTGACAAGCCGGGTGCCAATGTTGCGGCCGCTATGGCCGAGATTTTCGGACTGCGGTTCGCAATCAGGCTAACGGAGGGCTTCATAGAGTGCCGTTCGCTTGGGCATCCGCTGCTGGTGCTTTCAGGTGCCCTGCTATATGCGGCCCGGAATGCTGCGATGGATATGAAAGATTTGATGGAGAAGGGTTCAACGAAGCTAACCAAGTTTGCTGCGGTGGACATTCGATATTCAGATTACTTGCGTTTGTTTATGCTGCTTCATGGCGGGGGCGACAAACGGCTATCACGTATCGCTGCCGTTATCGAGACCAATACAGGGACTGATCTTTCACTAACGCCGGCAGCGGTGTCGGCTTCGGCGGATGTTTCGATGAAGCTGTTGTTTCTGCCCGGTGCGATGAAAGTGCTGGGGAGGTTTGGGCTGCTGCAAGGAAAGGTGGTAGGCAATCGATATGAGACAACGAAGCTGGTTGGCGCTGCATATTGAGCAACTCTATCTACGAATATATCCTCGAGAGAACAATCGATGCAGAGACAAACAGCTGCAGGATCGGGAAGCGGGCAGCATTGCGCTGGAGGCTTCGATCATCGTTCCGTTGTTTCTCATGTTCGTCATTGCGGTCGTCCTTCTTATTCGTACGACATCCGTACAGATGGGCCTGCAATCCTCTTCTGTTCAGCTTGCCAAGCAAGTGGCGACGCATTGGAAACCGATACAATTAGCAAGCGATTCGCTTGAACAGAAGGGTTCGTCTCAAACCTCTTCCTCCTCATCAACTGGTTCATCAGCTGGATCGGAGACAGCACCCTCAGCTGAGAAATTGTCCGGTTGGAGGGAGATTGCCGCCGATGCGGCCTCCAAGCTGCCCGAACCGATAGGGAAGTTGTCCTCTGCTGCGCTGCGCGGCGATTGGGATTCGATTGAGGACTTCGCGATCTCGACAGCGGGACGCTCCTTACTGACACCTGTGCTTCGCGAATTGGCTGATCAAGCGGTGCTTCAACCGGAGCGGTTGTCGCTCCACAACGCAGTGCTCCCCTCATTGTCAGGCGGAAACAATGCTTACGTGGAACTTGTAGCGGAGTACCAATTTCCGATTCGCATTCCGATCAGCAATAAGTCCTTTGTCCTTCGGGAGAAAGCGGTAGAGCGTGCATGGCAGCCAGATCCGATACCGGCGCACTATACCGCAAGCAACGATGCGATACCGATTCAGATCATATCCGTTCAGCCAGACCCTGTTCATCCCGGCCGCAAAGCAACTGTTGTCGTCCGGACGAATCCGAATACCGAATTGAAGTTATCCATTCGATATAAGAGCGGGTACAGCCAAGCGAAGAATGTGGGAACCGCTTCGTCGGATGCAAATGGTTATTTACAGTGGACATGGCTGGTCTCCGGCAATACGACACCGGGGATATGGCGTTTGGATGTAACGGCGGCTGGTGGTAGTTCTGCGGGTAGAACACTAGCAGTGGAGAAAATAAAGTCATGATAGAGGTCGTTCAATAAGTTCGCTTTTGATCACGCACTAATAGATAACTGGCAATAGAGAGAGGGTGAATCATTGGCTTATTGTGGAGCAGCAGTTCTTATTGGCTGTGCATTGCTGACCGATATCCGAAGCATGCGAATACCAAACATGCTGTGTGCAGCAGCATTCATCACCGCCCTCTTATATGGAGCAATTTTATCGGGAATAGGAGGACTGTTGGCAGCGCTGATCGGTACAGCCGCTGGGCTTGCACCGATGCTTGCCATGTATGCAGCCAGAGGGATCGGAGCAGGCGATGTGAAGCTGTTTGGCGCATTGGGGGCTTGGCTCGGCATCCAGCAGGTGTTAAATGTAATGCTCTATTCCATTTTGTACGCGGGAGTGATTGGGCTGCTGCTAATGGCCGCTTGCTGGATTTGGGAATGGCCATCTCGTCTTCTGAGTCGGGAACCGTTCTTGCATCACGATGGTCAGCGGCAGAGACGAAGACCTGTGCGATTTCCATTCATGCTTGCGGTTGCTCCTGCAGCTTTAACATGCTGGTTGATGCTATAAGAGGTCATTCTCAGTAAGGTACGCTTTTGATCACGAAGCAACACGTACTATGAGGCTGCAATTGGCTTTATATAGATTCAGCAAAGGAAAGAGGGGAACGAATGGGGCCATTTCGAGTGGATTTCGCTATGAATCGAGGGCATGAATTGATTCTTGACCGCGAACAGCCAATTACGCGTGAAGAGCTCGATACGATGGAATTGCAAATGCTGCGCAGCAATCAAGTGCCGTTTCTGCTGCCCGTTGAATGGATTGAGATCGACGGATGCGTAACGTTCCGGTACAGCATCGAGGGCCGAAGAATGTTATCCCATCAACTGCAGCTTCAAGCGATAACGATGCAGCAATTTTATATGTGCCTGCTCGCCATTACGGAAGCGATCGACGCCTGCAAATCCTATCTGCTAAGACCGGAGTGCTGCATGCTCGACGAGATGTATATCTTCGTAGGGGAACGTTGGGATGATGTGTCGCTCTTGTATGTTCCGTTTCGCAATAAAGAACAGGCGGCGGATGAGCTGATGGCGTTCTTACCGCTAATCATGCGTCTTGCCGCTCATGTTCAACAACTGGATGGGGATGGTTTGCAATCGATTCTAAGGCAAGTCAACGACAGCCGCAGTGTACGTCCATCTTTAATACGGACACTGCTTCAATTGATAGGCGGAGATAGCAAAGAACATCTAAAGGCAGCAACAGCCGATTCCTCCACTAACAGCCGAAGGGAGAGACCGATTGACTGGAAGACGTCGAATGCCGCTGTACCATCATCAAGTGTTAATAAAGGCGATGCGAAACAGCAATCACCGTCGGTTCTATCCAATGAATCAAACCAAATCTATCAGTCAGGAGATTATTCCTACGGGGATGAACAGGCTATTGTTATATCTCAGCAGCAATCGGAATCTTCTTATGATCAAACAGTCTTTGGGACGCAGCAACCGCATGAACTAAAGTTGAGCACATTGGAAGCAGATGATGAGCAAGGAGCTGGGTCGGAGCAGCAATCTCGTAACAAATGGCTGATGATAGGCGGCTCTGCAATTGCGACTGCTCTCGTATGGCGGTATACATATGCCGATCATCCCTCGTCCGGCAGCCTTATGCTAGCATCTGGTGCTACTCTCTGTGTTGCTGCAGTGCTCTTCTTCCTGCTTCGCCGTCAAAGGACCAATGATATATTAGGACAGCCGAAAGATCAGTTATCGGGTGCTATTCAAAGTGGTCGGGAAGGCGTTTCATCAGAGCTTCATTATTGGCCGGATTCACAGCTGTTGGAGCGAAGAAATGAACACGGGGAGCCGAATCGGGTTGATTCTGCCACGATTGCAGAGAAGCGGTCAGCAAATGGGTACCCAGTCGTGACGCACGGAAGAGGAGCTGAGAGCAGCGCATCTAACGTAACATCATCGACAGCTGCCGCAGTTACAGTGTGGATGGGCGGCAGTGCAGTTGATCAATCCGATAGGATGACAGATAGGTTGAAGGGACAGACAAGATGGGAAATCGAACGAGTCCTGAACGGCAAGCGAGAACAATATACACTGCCAATCGATCAAGCAGAGGCAGCGGCGTTTGTAATTGGAAGGTTCTCAGAGAAAGCAAACGTTGCAGACGATCATCCCGGCATATCGCGTGTTCATGTTGAGTTTGACCGTTCTGGAGACGGTTATAACGTGAAAGATATGGGGTCGCGCAATGGGACGACGCTTAATGGCAGCCCCATGATCGCGTACAAAAGCTATAAGCTGAACAATGGCGACACGCTTCAGCTTGCCGGAAATGCGGGTCCCGTCTATACGGTTCGGCAGGTAGGGTAGTGGAGGGGGGATATGTTTAGAAAAAGCACCGTTGAATGAATAGGCGCTCGTGAAGTCGGCCTATCATTCAACGGTGCTTGTGCATGGGATCGAATTAGGATTGTCGTGCAATGGCTTGCATCGCTTCATCTACGGTCGGATAGCGGTAACGGAACCCTGCCTCCAAAGCCTGGCGCGGCACAACGTGCTGGCCTTTCAACAGCAGGGAGGACATTTCGCCTAGAGCCGTCTTGAACACGAATGCCGGGATCGGAAACCAATGGGGACGCTTGAAGGCTCTAGAGATGGCACGTCCGAATTGCTCATTCGTGACCGCCTCAGGAGCGCAGGCGTTAATGGTGCCAGATAGCCCTTCGGTATCGAGGCTGAATAGGATCAGCCGTACCATATCCTCAAGGTGAATCCATGGGAGCCATTGACGTCCGCTGCCAATCCGTCCGCCGACGAACAGCTTGTACGGCAGTGCCATAAGCGGGAATGCGCCGCCTTTGCCATCAATAACGACACCGATTCGAAGCCTGACCACACGCTCCGCCTCGATCGCCTTAGCCGCTTCTTCCCACTTCAGCACGACCTGTGCGAGAAAATCGTCTGCACTCGGCTGCGGGAGACTCGTCTCATCGAATACACCTGTCTCGGAGGAGCCGTATACGGAAATGCCGGACGCTTGTACGACAACACGAGGCTTCTCATGCTGTGCTTCGATGAGTGCGGCCGTTCCAGCGGCTGCCCGCACTCGAGATTCGATAATGCGCGCTTTGCTTGCTGCTGTCCACCGCTGGTTGATGGATTCGCCTGCTAGATTAACAATGGCATCAATGTGCCCGATCTGCCCAGGCAATGCTGCTTCTTCCCAAGATGCATAAGCGGCATCCGGTCGCTGCTTCTCGATCTGCGGGACGCGTCGTGTAATGATGACGACCTCATCGCCCCGGGCAACGAGTGCATCGACGAGTGCGTTCCCGATATAGCCGGTCCCGCCTGTTACTGCGATTCGCATCCGTATACACGCTCCCGACAAGATAGGTGATCTTACTCGATTCTATTCTTATTCCTTGACAGCCTCGATCTTCGTCAACTGACGAGTGCTGCTGTCACCGCTCGATTGCTCGGTATATTCGATCTTAACTTTCGAATTGCTAGGGATAGCGGATGCTTGTGCCTCCGACTGTTCCGTCAATTGATAGACGAATACGCCTTCCTCTGTCGTAATCTCCGCAGAGTGGGAGTCTGCTAATCCGTTATAGGTGCCCGTCGTTTGCTTCACTTCATTATTCGAAGCGGAAGTTGCATCTTCTGCGCCGCTGCCCGCTTGAGTTGATTGATCGCTATCGCTTGATTCCGTATCGGAATCCGAGTCTGCAGTGCCTGTCTCTGCGACGCCTGTCGATTCGCTGCCATTCGCGGAGCTTTCCACGCTGCTGCCGTTGTTCAGTGATTTGGATTTATCGCCGCAGGCTGCAGTCGTCATAAGCGCTGCTAGTAGGATGGATGCTGCAATCGTGCGCACGGTGCGGCTTTTTCTTTGCTGATTCAATACGTTCATGTGGTTGTACCTCCTGGCCGTTCGATTTCAGTATGTATTACCCTGCTGCGGCCCGGATTAATCGCAAGCCTTACTTGTTCAGCAGATGCGTGAAGGCAGAATAGTCGATTCCCCGTTTATTCAGGAAGCTGACGAGGCTTCGATAATCTCGCTTCGGCGTTGCCCGGATATAGCCTTCGATGCAGTGATCGCGCGATACTTCCGGGTCGCCTTTCTCAATGGCAACCTGTGCGATTCGTGCAGCAATCGAATGCCGTGCAATATCGCGGAAAGCGCTTGGCACCGGCGACACGAGTTCTTCTAAGAACGATTTGGAATCGTCGCTCCACATGCCGCGGCTGCGGTCGACCCAATAATTTTGCCAATCGAGCTTCGATTTGCCGTCTCGCTTGGGCAGTACTTTAAGAAATTTGCGGAACATCATAAAGCCGCCGATCGACATGAATCCGATCATGACGACGACCCAGAAAATAATGAAATACATGAACCAGCCTTGTCCATTCATGGTTAGCATTCACCTCTTGATGAATTATACCGTATTCCTAGATTTATTTCGATATTGCTTGTACAATAAGGGGTGATTCAAGGTGAAACGGCTGTGCCGTTCTTTATACGGCGCTGTGCGTTTCATTCCGGAGAAATATGAGTAAACCTCAATCGAAGCCATTCGAGGTTGAGCGACCGCGGTTAGAGGTAGGCTTTATCGCCAATAAGAATTTAAATCTTTCCTGATGATTGGGAAGCTTATAAATTCTTATGTGGTAAGCTTACGTATTACGTATGTAACTTATATAGTCTTATATTTAAGAAAGGGGCGTACAATCTCAATGTTGAAAATAGGCTCCCATGTTTCATTTTCTGACAAAGGACTGCTTACGGCTGCTGAAGAAGCGGTATCCTACGGCTCCAGCTCATTCATGATTTACACAGGTGCACCGCAAAACACCCGGCGCAAGCCGATTGACACATTATATATTGAAGAAGGACGCGCAGCTATGCGCAAGGCGAATATCGACGAGATCGTCGTGCATGCGCCGTACATCGTTAACCTTGGCTCTTACAAGGACGATACGTTCGAGCTCGCCGTCAACTTTCTTCAAGAGGAAATTCGCCGCACGGACTACCTCGGCGTAAGCAATATCGTACTTCACCCTGGTGCTTATACGGACAAGGATGCGGAGTACGGCATCAATCGGATTGCTGCAGGCCTTAACCTCGTGCTCGAAGGCACGAAGGAGACGAAGGTCAACATCGCGCTTGAGACGATGGCGGGCAAAGGGACGGAGATCGGCCGCAGCTTCGATGAGATTGCTGCGATCATCGATAAAGTTCGCGACAACGAGCGTCTGACGGTCTGCATGGATACGTGCCACATTCATGATGCTGGTTACGATATCGTCAATGATCTGGATGGCGTGCTCGCTGAGTTCGATCGCATTGTCGGCTTGAATCGAATCGCTGTCGTTCACTTGAACGACAGCAAGAATCCTCGCGGCGCGGGCAAAGACCGCCATGCTCCTGTTGGCGCTGGCTGGATCGGTTATGAAGGCATTCGCAATGTTGTTCATCACGAGGCGCTGGCTGGCCGTCCATTCATTCTGGAGACGCCATGGATCGGCAAAGACGACAAGAAAGAGCGTCCGATGTATGAAGCGGAAATCGCATTGCTTCGCGGCGATGCGGCTGAACGTTTCGGCGCATCGTACTTCGACGATGTAGAGCGTCTGCAGCGCTTCTTCTCCGACATGTCGATCGAGGCTCGTCCATACGTTTTGAACGTGTGGGATGTACTGAAGAATGACGCTAAGGCTAAGAAAGCGGATCCGCGCGAGCCGATGGATCGTCTGTATGATCTTATTATGGAACACAGCGTGTTCCCGGAACTGTCCGAGGAGCATATCAACCACCGTCTGATCGGTTGGTTCGCAGGCAAGGCAGCGCTCGTTAATGCGTAATGCCTAGCTTGCAAATATTGAATTAGTAAGTGTGAGCGAGAGGATGAATGGTTCGCTATGCAACAACCTTATCAACCTCAGCAGTCCCAGCAGCGCAGCGACACAAGCAAGCGCGCTCGGATGCTGATTTCCTGCCCGGATCGACCGGGCATCGTCGCGGCTGTGTCGCATTTCTTGCATGAGCACGGCGCGAACATTGTGCAATCGGATCAGTATACGATGGATCCGGAAGGCGGCATGTTCTTCATCCGCTTTGAGTTTGATTTGAACGATATGGAGCGCGAGCTTCCGATTCTTCAAGAGGACTTCACACGGGTGGCAGACCGTTTCGAGATGAAATGGCACACATTCCGCGCAAGCCGCAAGAAACGGATCGCGATCTTCGTATCGAAGGAAGACCACTGTCTGCTCGAGCTGCTCTGGCAGTGGCAGGCGGGCGACTTGGATGCAGAGATTGCGATGGTTGTGAGTAATCATAACGATATGCGCGGCCTGGTCGAAGGCTTCGGCATTCCGTATCATCATATCCCGGTTACGGCTGATTCGAAGCCGGAAGCGGAACGCAAGCAGATGGAGCTTGTTGCGGACAAAATCGATCTCATCGTGCTTGCGCGATACATGCAGATCATCCCGCAGAAGTTCATCGAGCAGTTCCCGAATCGTATCATTAACATTCACCACTCGTTCTTGCCGGCGTTCGTCGGAGGCAAGCCGTATCATCAAGCATATCAGCGCGGTGTGAAGATTATCGGCGCAACGGCGCATTATGTGACGGAAGAGCTCGACGGCGGCCCGATTATCGATCAGGACGTGCAGCGTGTAACGCATCGCGACAACGTTGACAACTTGAAGCGCATCGGCCGTACGATTGAGCGAGTCGTCCTTGCTCGTGCTGTTAAATGGCACATCGAGGACAGACTTCTCGTGCATCAGAACAAGACGGTAGTGTTTAACTAAAAGGGTTATAAACAAGGCTGTCCCGAACGTCATTCTCCGATAATGACTTCTGGACAGCCTTTTGCTCGTTCGTATGTCATTTTGCAACAGTACCTTCATAAAGACGATTAATTCATGCTGCGTCTGGCAACGCTAATATTGGCTGGTACTGCCGAGGCAGCATACTGCCCGGCAGCCTGTTCACATATCCAAGGCTCTATTGGAACGGCACTAAATTTTACACAGACGCCGCTGCCAATAGAGCCATTTTGTGTGCATCTGTCAAGGTTGGTAATTATCGAACTTTACGAAAGTTTTTTATTATTTTCCGATGAACGTTCGGTTTAAGCTTGAATTTGCTCGTCTGTATAATATATTTTTATGAATGGCATCGGATATCGTAATCGCCCCGCACCGTATTTAGATATGGTAATGCACCTTGGAGAGTGGTACAATATTTCAAAGCCATTGCGCACGCTAGTACAAGCGCGCATTATCCATACAGAGAGATAATAAAGGCATTATAAAGGGCAAATAGGAGGAATTTAGCAATGACAGTTACGCAAAAGTCCATCGATCAGCTTTCGATCGACACGATTCGCACGCTGGCGATCGACGCGATCGAAAAATCGAAATCGGGCCACCCGGGCATGCCGATGGGTGCAGCGCCAATGGGCTACCAATTGTTCGCAAAAACGATGGTACACAATCCTTCGAATCCATCCTGGATTAACCGGGACCGTTTCGTCCTGTCCGCAGGCCATGGTTCGATGCTGCTTTACAGCCTTCTTCATCTGTCCGGCTACGGTCTGTCGATCGAAGAGATCAAAAACTTCCGTCAATGGGGTTCCAAGACACCTGGTCACCCAGAGTTCGGCCACACGGCAGGCGTTGACGCTACGACGGGTCCGCTCGGTCAAGGCTTTGCAATGGCTGTCGGCATGGCGATGGCGGAAGCACAACTCGGCGCTACTTACAATAAAGACGGCTTTAAAGTCGTTGATCACTATACGTATTCCATTTGCGGCGACGGCGACCTCATGGAAGGCATCTCCCATGAAGCGGCTTCTCTCGCAGGCCACTTGAAGCTCGGAAAGCTTGTTGTACTGTTCGATTCGAACGACATCACGCTCGACGGCGAGCTGAACTTGTCGAGCTCGGAGCTCGTTCAGAAGCGTTTCGAAAGCTACGGCTGGCAAGTGCTGCGCGTAGAAGACGGCAACGATCTGGAGGCAATCTCCAAAGCAATCTCGGCAGCACAAGCGGAAGCTTCCAAGCCAACGCTGATTGAAGTGAAGACGGTTATCGGCTACGGCAGCCCGAATAAAGGCGGCAAAGGCGGCCATGCAGGCCCGCACGGTTCCCCACTCGGTCCGGACGAGACAGTTCTGACGAAACAGTTCTACAACTGGGAGCATGAGCCGTTCACGGTTCCTGCTGAAGTATCGGCACACTTTGGCGAAGTGAAGCAAGCAGGCGAGAAAGCAAACGCTGCTTGGGACGCTGCTTTTGCACAATATAAAGAAGCTAACCCAGAACTCGCTGCACAGTTCGAAACGGCAATTGCCGGCGATCTGCCAGCAGGTTGGGACGCTGACCTTCCGGCTTACACGACGGAAGACAAGCCGCTGTCGACGCGTGTTGCTTCCGGCAACGCTCTGAACGGCCTGGCTAAGAACATTCCGAGCTTCGTGGGCGGTTCCGCTGACCTCGAAAGTTCGACGATGACGCATCTTAAAGGATTGCCGGTGTACAAAGCAGGTCAATACGACGGCCGAAACATTTACTTCGGTATTCGTGAGTTCGGTATGGCTGCTGCAATGAACGGCATCACGCTGCATGGCGGTCTCAAAGTATACGGCGGTACGTTCTTCGTATTCACCGACTACCTGCGTCCAGCAGTTCGTCTGTCGGCACTGATGAAGCTGCCAGTAACGTATGTACTGACGCACGACTCGATCGCAGTCGGCGAAGACGGCCCTACGCACGAACCAATCGAGCAGCTTGCATCGCTGCGCATCATCCCTGACCTGACGGTTATCCGTCCGGCTGACGCTAACGAGACGTCCGCTGCTTGGGCTTACTCGGTAGAGAACAAATCGAACCCAGTTGCGCTCGTGCTGTCGCGTCAAAACCTGCCTGTACTCGAAGGTACGGCTGATAAAGCGCGCGAAGGCATCAAAAAAGGCGCTTACGTTATCTCCGAAGCAGCGAACGGCCAACCAGTTGCACAAATCATCGCAACGGGTTCCGAAGTTCAACTGGCTGTAGCGGCTCAACAAGCGCTGGCTGCAGAAGGTATCCAAGTTCGCGTTATCAGCATGCCGAGCTGGGATCTGTTCGACAAGCAATCGCAGGAGTACAAAGACTCCGTATTGCTGCCGAATGTTAAAGCTCGTCTAGCAATCGAGATGGCTCATCCGTTCGGTTGGGATCGTTTCGTCGGCGACCAAGGCGCAGTACTCGGCATCAACACGTTTGGCGCATCCGCTCCTGGCGACCGCGTCATCAAAGAGTACGGCTTCACGGTTGAGAATGTTGTCAGCAAAGTTAAAGGTCTGTTGAAATAGTCACACGGCTTAAGCATAAGGCGCAGCGCTATCCGCG
Source organism: Paenibacillus terricola (assembly GCF_014779765.1). Lineage (GTDB taxonomy): Bacteria > Bacillota > Bacilli > Paenibacillales > Paenibacillaceae > Paenibacillus_T > Paenibacillus_T terricola. The sequence goes on from NZ_JACXZA010000001.1 coordinate 165,748, forward strand.
CCGCGCCTTTGCTTTCTTATAGTGCGTGTTGATCGACCTCTTATTTCATTCATGCAAGGGAGAGTTGACTAATGTCTCAGTTCGATAATGTATCGGTAGTAAAAGAAGCAAACGTGTATTTCGATGGCAAAGTAACGAGCCGCGCTGTTATTTTTGCAGATGGCACGAAGAAGACGCTCGGCATTATGATGCCAGGCGACTATGAGTTCGGTACAGACTGCATCGAAATTATGGAGATCCAGGCGGGCGACCTGAAGGTGCTGCTGCCAGGCGAGACAGAATGGTTACATATTCAAGGCAAGGGCGAGTTCACCGTACCTGCTAATACGAAATTCAAGCTTCAAATCGCAACAGTTACCGATTATATCTGCTCTTATATCCACGAGTAAGAATGAGCAGCTGAGCTTGGTACGGCGCTAGTGGAGGAAGACGCATGAGTCGAATTCGACAGCGGACGAGAAGGCCGCATGCTTGTCGCATGCGGCCTTCTCGTTAACCATATAAGACTTTCACTTTGCGGAACTTCATTTACTTCATGATTTGGCTTCGCCAATAGCTCGTCCGATCCACTGCTCGTATACTTTCGCAACGGCTGACAGATCAAGCTGGCCATGACCGGCTGTGTCGCCGACTTGGTACAGGCTCTTGGCTGCTTCAAGCAGAGGCGTTGGAACACCAAGCTTATCGGACAGAACCGACGACAGCCGCAAGTCCTTGAGCATTAGCTCAAGCGCGAACTGCACGCTGTAGTCTTGATCGAGCAGCTTGCTGCCCTTCAGCTCAGCTGCTTTGCTCGCAGCACCGCCAGACTGGATGAGCTCAAGGAAGGAGCCGCCGTCAATGCCGCCTTTGGCAGCAATGGCGAAGCCCTCCATCAGCGCTGCGGTATTAATGCCGACGACTGTATTGTGGGCCAGCTTCGCAACGGCACCGCTGCCGCTTGGTCCCATCGGAATGACCTTCCGTCCCATTGCGAGCAGGACAGGTTCCACGGCAAGCGCCGCCTTGGCGCTGCCTCCGACCATGAATACAAGCATGCCAGCTTCGGCTGCAGGCTTGCTGCCCGTGACCGGAGCATCGAGGAAGACAGCTCCACGGTCAGCCGCATCTGCTGCTAGACGACGTGCCAGATCGGGTGAAATCGTGCTGCTGTCGACGATTACCGTACCTTCGGATACGGCGGAGAAAATGCCTGTCTCGCCATCATAAACGTCGCGGATCGAATCGTCGTTGCTGACCATCGTAATGACGATCGAACGACCGCGGGCAGCTTCAGCCGGGGTTGCAGCAATCGCTGCACCAAGCTCGCGAAGCTGCTCCGCCTTAGCGGCGGTGCGGTTATAGACGGTCACTTCGAAGCCTTTGCTCAGCAGGTTGGCTGCCATAGCGTAGCCCATCGTGCCAAGGCCGATAAAACCAATGGATGTTGTCATAGCAATAACACCTGCTTTCTATAATCGTTTTGCTTGCTTTAAACAATAAATCTTCACCTTGTATTGTAACATAATCCTCAAATCATGATTTTAGGGAGGCAATACTGATGAGTAAAACAGTTCAATTTGATTACAGCAAAGCATTGACGTTCGTCGGCCAGCACGAGGTTGATTACCTGACAAGCCAAGTGAAACTGGCGCATGAGCAGCTTCATAACGGTACGGGCGCAGGTTCCGACTACCTTGGTTGGATCGACCTTCCTACGGCATATGACAAAGAAGAATTCGCACGCATCAAACAAGCGGCTTCGAAGATTCAATCCGATTCCGAAGTACTGATCGTTATCGGTATCGGCGGTTCGTACCTCGGCGCTCGCGCAGCGATCGAAATGCTGTCGAACTCGTTCTACAACGTTCAGACGGACGCTAACCGCAAAACGCCGCAAATTTTCTTCGCAGGCAACAACATCAGCTCGACTTATGTAACGCACCTTCTGCAGCTGCTTGAAGGCCGTAACTGGTCGATCAACGTCATCTCCAAATCGGGTACGACGACGGAGCCGGCAATCGCTTTCCGTATCTTCAAAGACGCACTCGAGAAGAAATACGGCAAAGAAGAAGCTCGCACACGCATCTATGCTACGACGGACAAAGCAAAAGGCGCACTGAAGACGCTGGCAACGGCTGAAGGCTACGAGTCGTTCATCATTCCAGACGACGTGGGCGGACGCTATTCCGTGCTGACGGCTGTAGGCCTCCTGCCAATCGCAGTTGCTGGCATCGACGTTGATGCGATGATGAAAGGCGCAGCTGATGCATCCGCTGAATACAGCAACCCGAACCTGGCTGAGAACGAAGCTTATCAATACGCAGCTGTTCGTAACGCCCTGTATCGCAAAGGCAAAGCAACGGAAATTCTCGTGAACTACGAGCCATCGCTTCACTTCGTATCGGAATGGTGGAAACAGCTGTTCGGCGAGAGCGAAGGCAAAGACTACAAAGGCATCTATCCAGCATCTGTTGACTTCTCGACAGACCTGCATTCGATGGGCCAATTCATCCAAGAGGGCAACCGCAACATCTTCGAGACGGTTATCCAAGTGAAGGAAGTCGCGGAGCACATTACGATTCAGCGCGATGCAGAAGACCTTGACGGTCTGAACTTCCTCGAAGGCAAAACGCTTGATTTCGTTAACAAAAAAGCGTTCGAAGGCACACTGCTTGCTCACACGGACGGTCAAGTGCCGAACCTGATTGTTAACATCGCCGACATGACGCCATACACGTTCGGCTACCTGGTATACTTCTTCGAGAAAGCTTGCGGCATCAGCGGCTACCTGCTGGGCGTGAATCCGTTCGACCAACCGGGCGTTGAAGCTTACAAGAAGAACATGTTCGCACTGCTCGGCAAGCCTGGCTACGAGAAAGAAAAAGCGGAGCTGGAAGCTCGTCTGTAATGCTGCCTAGATATCGAACGCTAAGACGCGAGGGCGACAAGGAAATCGTCATCCGCAAGTCGCGTTTTATCGGGTATGGCACGCCGGTCGCCTCCGAGGAGGAGGCGATCGCCTTCATTGAACGGATCAAGAAGCTTCATCGGCAGGCGACGCACAACTGCTCGGCCTATGTGATTGGCGAACGCGACGAGATTCAGAAGGCATCGGATGACGGTGAGCCTAGCGGCACTGCAGGTAAGCCCATTCTCGAGGTCATCAAGAATCAGGGTCTCAAAAATGTAGCCATCGTCGTCACCCGCTATTTCGGCGGCATTCTGCTCGGCGCTGGCGGCCTCATTCGTGCCTATGCAGATGGCGCTGTTGCTGCCACAGAGGCAGGCGAAGCGATTGAATATGTGCTTCACCGCGAAGTAATCGTTGACGTTGATTACACGTGGTACGGGAAGCTGGAGAATGAGTTCCGCGGCCGCGAGCTGCGCGTTGAGGGAACTGATTTTACCGATCGCGTGACCGTGACCTGCCTGCCAGTTGATGATGAAGCCGATTCGTTCATCGCATGGGTGACGGATCTGACGCAAGGGCAGGCCGTCATCATGAAAGGCGAGGCAGTCTACCGAATCGACGGCGAATAACGATAAGCAAGTAACAGGGTGCGGAAGAGCCGTTCCATTTTCGATAACAATCGGATGGAGCGGCTCTTTTTCTACATATATGACTATTTCTAATGTAACGTATCAATTTTCTACATAAAGCATTGACGGGGTGCCTTTACGTCTGCTAAATTAAGAATACCAAGTACTTTAATAGGAATTGTATATCAAGCAAGGCAAGCTACGTTGTCCTACGGCTCGAGCCGATGGTTTGGAGGTCTGTCCACTGATATGAATTTAAAGTTCCGCAGCCGATGGTGGAGCTTCGGTTTCCGAAGTACAGTTATGCTCTACTTCATCATGTTAATCGTGATCCCGATTATTGGCATTTACACGCAATCATTCTCGCTGGGATGGACACCATTCTACGAAAGCATATCCGATCCACTTGCATGGAAGGCTGTGCTGTTAACCGTCAAGCTGGCTATTATAGCAGCGATCATCAATATTCTTATAGGCACAATGATTGGCTGGACGTTGAACCGTTACAAGTTCGCTGGACGCCGGCTGCTTAACAGCCTTGTCGATCTGCCGTTCGCATTGCCGACCGCAGTAGGCGGATTAATGATTCTGCTGCTGCTTGGACCGAACAGTGTGGTTGGATCGCTTGCTGAGAAGCTAGGCTTCGAGATTGTGTTCCATGAGCCTGCAATCGTTGTTGCAATGGTATTCGTTACGTTCCCGTTCGTCATCCGTGCCGTACAGCCGCTTCTAGAGGAGCTGGACAAATCGGAGGAAGAAGCAGCTTACACGATGGGCGCGACGAAAGCTAAGACGTTTATTCGAATTATCTTTCCATCTTTATTGCCAGGCGTATTGAGCGGCGGCATGCTTGCATTCTCTCGTGCGCTCGCTGAGTTTGGCGCAGTCGTACTGGTAGCTGGCAACATCCCGGGTAAGACGCTCATCGCTTCCGTTTATATTTATGGTGAAATCGAGAGCGACAACTCGCAAGGAGCAGCGGCGGTTTCCATTTTGTTGTTAACCTTCTCCTTCCTCATTCTGTGGATCGTTAGCAGAGTTCAAGCGAGGAGGAGCGCCAAATGAAGAAATTATGGATTCCGATCACTTATATCATTTTTATTATTCTTATAATTATACCGTTAATTCGTATCTTTACCGGCGCTATGGGGGATGGCTGGGGCGGCTTCTCCGATGCGCTGAGCCGACCTGAAGCGCTGCATGCGCTTATGATGACCGGACTTATCACGATCGTTGTCACGATCATCAACACGTTGTTCGGGGTTATGCTGTCGCTCTATCTCGTCCGGGCAGAATGGATGCCGGGCAAGCTGAAGCAGCTGCTTAACAGCATTCTGGATCTGCCGTTTGCCGTATCGCCAATCATTGGCGGTCTTATGATCGTCCTGCTGCTTGGACCAAACACGGCATTGGGCTCGTTGCTTAATGATGCGGGCATCAGCATTGTTTACGCATTCCCAGGGATGGTTATCGCCACTTTATTCGTGACGTTCCCGATGATGGTTCGCGAGATCATGCCGGTGCTTCAGGAGATTGGCAGTTCCCAGGAGGAAGCGGCCTCGACGCTAGGAGCGTACTCGTGGTACACGTTCTGGAAGGTCACTTGGCCGGCCATTCGCTGGGGCGTCATCTACGGTGTTGTTCTGACGGTCGCACGATGTTTCGGTGAATTCGGGGCAGTGCTGGTCGTTTCAGGCAATATTATTAATAAGACTCAGACGGCGACAACGCTCGTCTATCAGGACGTTGAGAACTTTAATGTAACAGCAGCCAACGGCGTTGCACTCGTATTGGCAGCTTTCTCCGTCGGATTGCTTTTGCTCATGGAATGGGCGAAGAAACGAAAGGAAGTGCATTAGACGATGCATATCGAGGTGCGGAATTTAAATAAGCAGTTTGGCGATTTTCACGCAGTACGCGATGTCAGCTTTACGATTGAGAAAGGCCATCTGATCGGTCTTCTTGGTCCAAGCGGCGGCGGTAAAACGTCGATTCTGCGTATGCTCGCAGGCCTGGAAACGCCAACGTCCGGCGATATCGAGTTTCTCGGACAACGCGTGAACGATCTGCCTCCGCAAGAGCGCGGCATTGGCTTCGTATTCCAGAACTATGCGCTGTTCAAGCATATGACAGTGTTCGATAATATCGCGTTTGGACTCAAAATTAAGAAACAGTCCAAAGAGCAAATCAAGAAGCGCGTCATGGAGCTTGTTGAACTGACGGGACTGCTCGGCTTCGAACATCGTTATCCGCACCAGCTCTCTGGCGGACAACGCCAGCGTGTTGCATTCGCTCGTGCGCTTGCGCCAGAGCCGCAGTTGCTGCTGCTTGATGAGCCTTTCGCTGCAATTGACGCGAAGATTCGTTCGGAGCTGCGCGCTTGGCTCAAAGACCTGATTGAGCGCGTAGGCATTACGTCGATCTTCGTTACGCATGATCAAGAGGAAGCCATTGAGGTTGCCGACGAGATCATGATTATTAACAAGGGCCGCCTGGAGCAGAAGGGCACGCCTTGGGATATTTATAAAAGTCCAGAGACGCCATTCGTGGCCGGATTCATTGGTGAATCGACGATTATCGAGAACATCGGTTCGATCCGCGGCTTCGAGGAAGCTGCGGCTTGGCACGGCACGAAGGCGCTTATCCGTCCGGAATATATCGAGATCGGCAAGCCAGGCGAGATTGGCCTTGCATCCGCTGCGATGGAGGGTCGCGTGAAGCAGCTGCATTTCCGCGGCAGCGAGTGGATGGTTGAGATCGAGGCAGGCAATGCGAAGTTGATTACGTACCGTTCGTTGGAGAAGGAAGTGCTTCATCCAGGCGACGCGCTAAGCGTACTCGTTCATCGCGCGTATATGTTCAACGACAATGACAGCTGGATTATGGAGAACAAGCTGAAAGAAGATCCGATGCCGATTTTCATCTAATCCGGCTCGGTTTACTAGAATGCGGTCAGGGGCAATATTCATGTGGAAATGGATAGCTAACAAAGCTGCCCGTCAACGGGTGCAGATCGTATTGACGGGAATCAGCATACTCCTTCTGCTGACCGCCTGCGGTAGTGGTTCTGAGACGAACACGAACGCAGAAGGGGAGCAGAACGGACAGAATAAAGGCGACATCACGCTCGTTATCGGTGCTTACTCAGTCGTGAAGGATGCTTTCGGAGAGCTGCTGCCGAAGTTCCAGGAGCAGTGGAAGCAGAAAACAGGACAGAAGATTGTGTTCCAGGAATCGTATGAAGCGTCGGGTACACAAGCGAGATCGATAATCGGCGGCTTCGATGCGGATGTTGCGGCTCTTGCGATGTCAACCGATATCGAGAAAATCCAGAAAGCCGGACTTATCAATGATAATTGGGCAGACAACGCGTACAAAGGGATGATTACCGACTCCGTCGTTGTCCTCGGAACGCGTGAGGGCAATCCGCTTGGCATTAAAGGCTGGGACGATTTGACGAACAAAGGCGTGAAGGTGCTATACCCGAATCCGAAGACGTCAGGCGGCGCACAATGGGATATTAACGCGATCTATGGCGCGGGTCTCAAGAAGGCGGAACGGGAAACAGGCACCAAAGACGCTGAATATGCGAAGCAGTATTTGAAGAGCATCCATCATAATGTAGAGTCGCTCGATAAGAGCGGCCGGGCATCGATGGCCGCATTCGAATATGGCGTTGGCGACGTTATTGTAACGTATGAGAACGAGCTTCGCGCACGGATTCGGCAAGGTGTGCCGTATACGATCGTTATTCCGGATGACACGATTCTGATCGAGAATCCGGCTGCTGTTGTTAATAAGAACGCCAAGAAGCACGGTGTTGAAGAGGCGGCACAAGCATTCGTCGACTACTTAGTGTCCGAAGAAGCGCAGGAGATCTTCGCAGAATACGGTTTCCGTCCGGTGAATGAGAAGACGGCTGCAAAGGTTAAGGATCAGTTCGAACAGCCGAAAGGCTTGTTCGATATTGAATACTTGGGCGGCTGGAAAAATGTACGCGATACGCTTTATTCCAAGAAGGGCGTATGGTATCAGGTATTGGCGGGAATCTAGGTTTGCATCAGCAATGGGTTATATACAACATAAAGCTTCGATGTTCGGCAGGCTGCCGCATCGAAGCTTTTTTGTGTGCTGTTCACAAAATCGGGGGATAGCCTACTTGTCATTGATCTATTCAACCGGCCAACTGTTTCCATATCTTATAGAAGTCGTTCAATGTGAAACAGCATACACAAGTGGAGGAGAGTAAGCGTGACCATAATAGGAACTCAGCTGCGCAATCGATCGAGAAGCCGCAAACGGCAAATGAGGCGGAGCGGCAGTAAAGTGCTGGCATGCGGACGAGCCAAGGCGCATCGGAGAAAAAGGATGACGAAACACCGGGTTAGACGTTGTGTTCGAATCATCCGTCATTGCAAAACGCTTATTCCATTCCAACAGACTGTGGTAGGTGCTGCGGGGGCGGCGGGCGCTATAGGGTCTGCTGGTGCAGCGGGTGCAGCTGGCGCGGCAGGGGTAGCGGGAACTGTGGGTCCAGTCGGACCAGCAGGTCCGATGGGACTGGTGTGGCCAGCGGGTGCAGCTGGTGCGGCAGGACCACAAGGACCACAAGGTCTACAGGGTCCAGCAGGCGCTGCCGGTGCAGCGGGACCTCAAGGAGCGGCAGGGCCGCAAGGTCCAGTAGGACCAGCTGGGCCGACAGGCGCAGGAGGAGAACGTGACTACTCCGAGCTTATTGCTGTATTGACCGACGCGCTTAACTTCGGTCAGACGCTCGTCATCACAACGACAGGGCAGCCGACCGGAGGTGCGATCGGCACTGTCTCTTCGCTGAGTGACCTACAACTTCAATTCAACACGCAGACCGGTACGACGATGACGATCCCGTATTATTTTATTACCAATGTTGAAGTCATTGGCACGCCTTCGATAGAGTGAGGCTGGGACTGAAAGGAGCGTGCGGTCATGGGGATGACATTATCAGGACAGTTGAGTAATTTGTTGGGCAATGAGGTGACGGTCGTTACGATTGCTTACGGACAGCTGTCCGTCATCGGCACATTGACGCAGGTGGGCAGCGACTATGCGACGGTATCGTTCGAAGACTCGGGCGTCTTCTACAATCTCAACATCCCCTTCGTCAATATCGCATACGTGCACCAGAACCCGATCTAACTAGTACATCAGAAGGGAGGTATTCGGATGGGCATTGAGATTAACAACTTGGCGGCTCAATCGGGTACGGCTATCTACAAATTACTGCTGGGCCACATTGGGGAGACAGTGATCCTATCCACGGCAGCTGTTGTTGTTACGGGAGTCTTGGAAGCCATACAGCAGTCGTATGCGACCATACGGAAGTCTGATGGCGATGCGGAATATGTTGTGCTCGGCTTTGTAGAGTCTGTCATTATTCCAGGAGCTTAGCAGCGATTGAGTTCGGTCAATAGCCCAAGGCCCCGACTGAAGGATTATTAAGATTGATAGTAAATAAATATAACTCCCCAGCAAGCAGCGCGGTACATGCTTATTGGGGAGTTCGTCTTTATTCCATAAGTGTGGACAAGTCTGTGCATTCGCCTGCGCGAAGGATTTGGTTTGGCAGAGCAGCAGCATTGAGAAATGTAGAGCTTAACATCATATTGAATAACATAACCGTACATTATAGTTTCTTTCTATAAAAAGATAGATAGCATATATTGGCTTCCTCTGGTAACGGATGTTAATTTGGATATACAGCAGCAAATGAGAAGGGGAGTGAATCATCATGAATGCTCAATCGAAAGTATTAGAGGCTAACGAAGCAAGTTTCCGTACAGCTGCAGAATGTATTGTTAATGGAGGGATTGTCATTGCGCCGAGCGATACGAACCTGGCATTGACGTTGAACCCTTGGAAGGATGAAGCGATTGAGCGGGCTTTCGCCATTAAGAACCGTCCTGCGACTTCCGCGCTGACATTGTTCTTCCTGGAGCCGGACGAATGGAAAGAATATGCCGATGCACCGGACCCTGGACTTGTGCAAGCTTTCGCGGAGGCGTTCTGGCCAGGGCCGCTCAACATGATTCTGCCAAGAAAGTCCACGATCTCTGACCGTATGGTATGCGGAGGCGCAACGGTATCGCTTGGCTGCCTCAGCAATCCGGTATGGCGCGGTATGATGAAGTATACGAATATGCCGGTCGCGATGACGTCGGCGAATCTGTCGGGCCAAGCGGACGGCGTGCTTGTCGATCTGGATCTGTCGCTGCGCCAAGTGGGCGATAAGGTCGATTATGTTCTGAAAGGCGAGGCGCAGGGCACGACGAAGTCCAGCACAATTATCGATCTGAGCGGCACCGAACCACGTATTACACGATATGGCGATGTAACGGCAGCACAGTTGAACGCAATCGCGCCGATTTTCAAGGAAATTGTATAGGTCATTGGGTTGAATCCTGGAGGCTGTTCATTGGAACAGCCTCCTCTTTTGCAACCAGAGCGGGTAGAGGATGTGCACATAAGGGTGGCGGCATGCTACAATAAGAGGAACGAATGTTCTGGCAGGCTGCCGTTAGGAGCTGTGTATCAACGTGGAGAACGCCTATATTTTACCGTCTGTTCAGCTGTCCGTCCGACAACTGGTTGAATATGCATACCGAAGCGGTGATATCGTATCCGGCTTTCGCTCTGCTGCTGCGCTGGCAGAAGGAACGAGAATACATCAATCGCTTCAAACGGAATACGGCCCTCAAGATGAGCGAGAGTATGAGCTTAAGACGGGGCTGGATTATGAGGGCGTCCGCTTTCTCATCGAAGGCCGATGTGACGGCTTGCTGCATACAGATGAAGGCGTCATGATTGATGAGATCAAGTCAACGGCAGGGACGCTGCCAGAGGACGGAGATATGGCGCCTGTTGTCCATTGGGCACAGGCGATTTGTTATGCGTACATCTATGCTCTTGATCGTCAATTGGATGAGATGCGGGTTCGGCTCACATATGTGAGCACGACGACAGACGAACGGCGCGCATTCGTGAGGGTGCTCGACAGCAGTATGCTGCGTGACACGGTGTTGGACGCAGTGCGCCTGTACGCGCCTTATGCACGCATGCTGATTCAGCATACGGAGCGGAAGCTTGCGAGCGCGAAGGCGCTGGCGTTTCCTTTTGCCCAGTATAGGGAAGGTCAACGTAAGTTCGCAGGCGCTGTCTATCAAGCGGTGACGGATGGAGCTAAGCTGTTCGCGAAGGCGCCGACGGGGATCGGCAAGACGATGTCGACGTTGTTTCCGGCGGTGAAGGCGATTGGCGAGGAACGGCTTGCGCATCTGTTCTATTTGACTGCCAAGACGATTACGAGGACAGCGGCAGAGGATGCGTTCCGTCTCATGCAGGAGAGCGGTCTGCATATGCACAGCGTTACGCTCACGGCGAAGGACAAAATCTGCTTCCAAGAAGAAGTGCGCTGCTCCAAGGAGCATTGTCCGTATGCGGAAGGTTATTATGACCGCATTAACGACGCGCTTCTCGATATGCTGGGCAATGAGACGATGATGACGCGAACCGTCATTGAGCAGTATGCGCACAAGCATCGGGTATGCCCATTCGAGATGTCGCTTGATGCCGCTTATGCATCGGATGCGATTATCGGCGATTACAACTATATTTTTGATCCGCGGATCAGTCTGAAACGGATGTTCGAGGAGCGCAAGAAGCAGACAGCGGTGCTTGTTGACGAGGCGCATAACCTGGTCGATAGAGGTCGTGAGATGTACTCGGCAGCTATGAATAAAGATGCTTATTTGCAGCTGACGCGCGCATACAAGAGTGTGAATACAGGTGTACATAAAGCAGCGAAAGCGGTGAATGACTGGCTGCTTGAGCTGCGCAAAAGCTTGTCGCAAGACGGCGATGGTGCTCGTGCAGTAGAGACCGCGGAGATAGGCGGTGGGGATTTATTCGCGGACAATGGGGATGGGTCTGCTCCAGAAAGGGCGAATATGCCAGTGTCATGGACTACGCTCGGCAATGGACAAGCGGTGTCGCAGGCGATGCCGGCGGATCTTATCACGCTTATAGAATCGTTCGCAGATGAGGCTGCGCAAGAATTGGCATCCTCTTCCGACGGAGCGTCAGCCGCAGGGCCTGAGGCCGCGGCGCTGCTGCTGGACACGTATTATGCGGCCCAGCAGCTGACCCGTATCGCGAAGTTGTACGATGAGCGTTACGTTACGATTGTGGAGCATTGGAAGAGCGAAGTACGGCTCAAGCTGTTTTGTCTGGATCCGTCGCATCTGCTGCGCCAGGCGGGCAAAGGATTCCGCTCGCAGATTTTCTTCTCCGCGACGCTGTCGCCAATGCCTTACTACATCGATATGCTTGGCGGCGATAATGAACAGGACTACTCGTTGTCTGTTCCGTCCCCGTTCTCGCATGAGCAGCTGGAGGTTAAGATTATGCCGCTCTCGACGAGATACCGGGATCGTGACCGAAGCTATCAACCCATTGCGAGGGCGCTGTATGAGATGGTTAGCGCGCAGGCAGGCAATTCACTTATGTTCTTCCCTTCCTATGATTACATGAACCATGTGTACGAGCCGTTCATGTCGCTGCTCGCATCCGAACCGACTGCGTTATCCATTCGAACCATTGTGCAAACTGGCGTTATGAGCGAGGAGGAGCGCGAGTCGTTCCTTGCTTCGTTCCAAGCGGGCAGCACGGAGTCGCTTGTTGGCTTCGCTGTTATGGGCGGCATTTTCTCCGAAGGCGTTGACCTTGTCGGGGATAGGTTGACCGGTGTGGCCGTCGTTGGCGTAGGACTGCCGCAGGTAGGGCTGGAACGGGATATGATACGCGATTATTGCGAGCGCTCGGAACGAAGCGGCTTCGACTATGCTTATGTCTATCCCGGAATGAACAAGGTATTGCAGGCGGGCGGACGATTAATCCGCTCGGAGAAGGATTATGGCAGGCTGCTGTTGATCGACGACCGTTATTTGGCGCAGCCTTATAATCGGCTGCTGCCTGCGGAATGGCGCGGCTATACGGTGATTCGGGTTAATAGCCTCAACTGATCTTGACCGTTACATGCTGGCTGAAGCTGATCGAGGAGGACGTCACGAAATGCGGAAAATTTTTATCATCGGCATTGTAGCAAGCGGCAAGACGACTATGGCAAGGCAGTTATCGGAACAGTTGAATATTCCGTGGCATGAACTGGATAACGTTGTGCATCATCAGACGGTTGAGGGGCGCATCAAGCGGACACCGGAAGAACAGCAGGCGGTTATCGCGGATATTGACCGCAGCGGCGGCTGGATATTCGAAGGTGTCGACCGCTCGTCGTATCGATGCCTCTATGAAATGGCCGATACGATCATTGTATTAGACCCGCCATTATGGAAGAGGAAGTATCGCATTTTCGCACGCTATATCAAGCAGCAGTTGGGCATCGAGAAGTGCAGCTATAAGTCGGATTGGAATATGCTGCGCAATATGTATAGGTGGACGAGAGATTTCGAGCAAAGCCGGGAGGAATTCGATTCAAGGTTGCGGCCGTATCATTCGAAGATTGTTCGAATCAAGGATTCGAGGGGATTTCTGAGAAGAGAAGGAGGTACAATCCATCATGATTATTTTTAAAGCAACGAAAGATACCTTAAAGGATCTTAAGGTTCAGCCGGATCTGAATGAACACTTAGACTTGCTTATGTGCTGGCATGTAAACATTTTTACTTTATATCGGAAGAAGCATTATGTATTTATGAATGATCTATCTAGACTGAGTCTGACCGTAACCGGCATAAGAACAGGACAGAGTCATAAGCTCAGAGAGTTAGTCGTGAATTGCCTTAGCGATTATCTAGTGAAAGAAGATCTGCCAGCTCATCTGATTCAGTCCTACATAGACGAATGCACGGAATCGATCATTGCCAAAACGGATAGCAGAAGCGTGATCAGCACATCCAATGAAATTATGCTCATTATGAAATCCCTCGAAATTGACAAAGAAGGATTCGATGACACGGATGAAAGACATAAATGGAACAATAGAATGATTTATAAACCAATCGATTACAAGGAACCGATTGAGGTATTTACTCATGCACTCAAGCACAGATACACGACCTAGGGTATGATGATTCAAGTGGAAGATGATGGTACAATATAGAGGACAATTGAATCTTGGGTGGTCATGGTTTCCCTTCGAAAGGAGGTGATGCCATGGAAGTTAAGGATGCGTTAACGATCATGTTTCTGTTCGGATCGTTTATCCTTGCACTTTTAACCTACATCAATTCCAACAACAAGAGAAAGTAAAAAACCCACCCCAAGGTTCTCCGCCGAAGGTGGGCTCTTTCCTGAGCAACTTTAGAAGGGATAACCCATCCAAGCCAATTGTTAAGCCGGGTGTTCGCAGCACTCGGCTTCTTTACTGATATGATAGCATAATTGGAAAAAGAAGTGAACCAGGTGTGTGCTGAATCCGATACGCATAGACTATGCGGCTCACACACCTTAAATTTTACAAAGAAGCCTTGCCCTTGCTAGAAAGCCGGTCCTCCTGGGACCGGCTTTCTTATTCTAGGAGTGAACAACCGTAGGTGAAGAAGCGGAAGCGGCGTTCAAAACGAATTTCTCAATAACATGACGGACGCCTTCCTCGTTATTCGTGAGCGTCACGTAGTTAGCGATTTCCTTCAATGCCGGCAATGCATTGCCCATCGCAACGCCAAGTCCCGCTTCCACGATCATCTCGCGGTCGTTCCAAGCATCGCCAATAGCAATCGCATGTTCGGAGGTGCTGCCGATATGTTCAGCCAGGAAGCGAAGCGCGTGACCTTTCGTTCCTTCTTTATGTGTGAATTCCAAGTAATGCGGCTTCGACTTCGTAATGTGCACGCGTTCGCCGATGAGAGGCTTCAGCTCTTCGGCTACCCGATCGAGCAGATCCGGATCGTCGATGATGAGCATTTTGGTCTGCGGCTCGTTCAGCAGCGCGTCGAAGTCGGATGCAACGACGTATGGGATTTTGGACAAATTGGAGTACATCTTCGCTTTGTCATTATCCTCGCGCACATACAGAACATCGTCGACATACAGCTGGAGATGCAGGCCGTGCTTCAGGCAGTATTCGTTCAACAGCTTCGCATCATCGGTTGGAACGCTGCGTTCATAGAGCACTTCGCCGTCGATAAGCGTCTTGATGAGTGAGCCTTGGTACGTAATGATCGGTACGTTCAAGCCAATCTGATTCGCGATCTTGCGAGCAGAAGCGTACATGCGGCCTGTTGCCAGCGTTACGAGAACCCCTTGCTCGATGGCAGCAGCCATCGCTTGCTTCGTTCCTTCGGTAACAACCAATTCATCGTTGAGCAGCGTATCGTCAATATCGATTGCAATGAGTTTGTACATCGTGAACGGTTTCTCCCTCTCTGTTTGTTGCGGTTACGGAGATTGTAGCGCATGTGTTGCGCTTACAGCAATAGTGTTTCTCTGAAAGAGGTGGAACGAATAGGGTCAATCATCCTGTCTGACGGAACCCGCCGACAGTCGTTTGCGAAGTGCTTCGACGAAATCAGTCGGATCGTCAACGGCGATGTAGACCGTATGAACTTCATGGGGTTGGCATAGAAGTCCCTCTAACGTCACGGTGCTCCTCATCGTAATTATTACGTTAGGTGTCACCATTGGCGCAACAGCGGACCGCTTGCGCTCTTCCTTCGTCGGCTGAAGATCCATGCCGCTCTGAACATCGGCAATAGCGGAATAAGGAAGATCACCATTCAGCCTCAAGCCGTACCGAAGGACTAAGCCATCTTGTGTCAGACGAATGGGCTCCAGTACAGAGCGGCGGCAATCCGCCCAGAGCAGGGCGATGATCCAGAGCGAGCCGGCGGTCATGATCCATGCTGCATACTCATTCAGCATTCGGACGAACAGATGAACGACGATGCTCTCAATGACGAGCACTTTGGTCAGCATGGCAGCGAACAGAAACAGGGAGGTATTGCGATGATAAGTGAACTTCTGATCACTTGGCGCAGCTAATGAAGCTGATTCCCGTGCCGCGAGCGGCGATTGAACAGCCTTTCCAATCCGCTTCCGCCATGAAGCAAACAGATAATAGAACACCATTACATCGTGACGAATGTAAGCAGCAAGCTTGCCCGAGCTTAACGAAGCCTGCAGCGCTTCCGGGAATGGAATGCCTTCACGCCTCAAGCGTCTAACTGAGCGACAGACAGACAGCGCCATACGAAGCTCTATGGTCAGGAACAGAACCTCAATCGGAAGCAGAAGCGCTTCTGCGACGATGACGGCACCCCGTAAGTGTGAAGGAAGAGCGGCAAGAATGATAAGGCCGCCAAGTGCTGCAACTGGAATAATAGGCTTCCAAGCAGCCCAGCGATGCCAGCGTTTCCGGCTTACAAGCGCATAATACAGCAGCGGCACAACGACAACGTAATCGAAGCATATCGCGCCAATAAGCCAGCGATCAGACAGTTCCGATGAAGTGTGCGGTACAATGCGGACAAGCAGCATATCGATGGTGTAGATGCATGCGGCTATAACAATGAATAGAAGCAGGCTGCCGCGTGAATAAGAGGGGCTCGTGAATGGGTTTCGTGCATCCGCAGAATGCATGGATAATCACCTCTGATTAAGGTTATTAACGACATTATAACTGGAAGATACTGCATGATGTGGTGAACGATTCGTTCACAATTTTTATATCGAACGATTGTCCTTTATAATGAGTACAGCTCTATCGATGTGGCAGAATGAGCCATTGGCTTCATCCGGCAGCTGCACCGGATTTATTCATACAGGAGAGGTAGTGAGAAAGCGATGAAATTGCGTTGGGGCGTGCTTGGCTGTGCTTATATTGCAGTGAATAGCGTTATTCCCGCGATTCAGAAATCGGAGCGTGGCGAGGTAACGGCAATCGCAAGTCGGGGCATTGAGAAAGCGCAGGAAACGGCAGCGAAGCTGAACATTCCGAAGGCATATGGCTCGTATGAGGAACTGCTGGCTGATCCCGATATCGATGCGGTATATATTCCGCTGCCGAATCATCTACATAAGGAATGGACAATCAAGGCGGCAGAAGCTGGCAAGCATGTGCTATGCGAGAAGCCAGCAGCGCTTAATGCCGAAGAAACGATCGAAATGGTCGAAGCATGCAAGAAGGCCGGCGTATTGTTCGCAGAGGCGTTCATGTATCGTCTGCACCCCCGTGTGGCACGTGTGAAGGAGATTCTTGCATCTGGGGAGATCGGCGAGTTGCGGGCCGTTAACGGCTGCTTTACGTTCAATAACGCGGGTGATGCAGGCAATGTGCGTTATCGCCAGGAGTGGGGCGGCGGCTCGATCTATGATGTTGGCGTATATCCGCTTAGTGCGGCACGCTGGATTATCGGATCTGAGCCTGAGGCGGCGACCGTTCATGCGTTCTTCTCAGACCAGCACGACGGCGTTGATATGCAGGCATCTGGTTTGATCGAATTCGCAGGCGGTGTAGCGCTTACGTTCGATTGCGGCATGTGGGCGGCTTATCGCCAAGGGATAGAGATTCTCGGCACCAATGGCCGAATTGAATTGAAGGGTGCGTTCACGGACGCAGATCCACTCATCGTACATACGAACGACGGCTCGCGTGCCGAAGGACCGTTCGAGGGTTATAATAACTACACGCTGCAAGCGGATCATTTTGCACAGGCGGTATTCGGCGAGTCACCCTATCCATATCCGCCTGAGGATGCAATCGCAAACATGAAGCTCGTTGATGCATGCCTGCAATCGGCTCGTACACGTACGCGAGTCGTGCTTGACCGCTAATATCGTCGTATTCCCTTCGTATCATCGAGAACAGATCGAGAAGAAAGCTGGTTAGGCCAATGAAAATATTCGCATCACAAATTGCGCGTCAACGCTTCGCGGTCATCTGTCTGCTAGGAGCTGTGTTGGCTGGTGGAGCAGGCTTCGCAGGCGGGGTCTTATGGGTGAAGGAGCGCAATCCCATTCTGAAGGAGGCAACGTTCACCAACTTGTCGGCCTCCTACAATGAAATTATGCGTGAGTACTTGAACGGCGCAGAGCCAAAGGATCTTATCGATGGGGCAACGGAAGGTATGGTAAAGTCGCTTAACGACAAATATTCCAAGTACCTGATCGGCGATTCCGGCGAAGCCTATGTGCAGAACTATGAGAGCGAGGTTGTCGGCATCGGCATCCAGCTTCGAGAAGAAGACAATGTCTTTATTATCGATACAGTCATTAAAGATTCACCTGCTGAGAAGGCAGGCCTCAAAGCAGAGGATATACTGACAGCTGTCGAGGGCGCGACTGTCAAAGGGGTCAGCTTGGATAAGCTTATCGAGCTCCTTCGCGGCGAGATCGGCTCGAAGGTCAGCATTACGGTAACGCGTCCGAAGCAGACGGAGCCAATCACGGTGACGATGACGCGCGCTGCAATTCCGGTAATGACCGTATCGTACGAAATGAAGCCGGATGGTATCGGTTATGTCGTTATTTCACGATTCGCTCAGAAGACGGCCGATCAATTCAAAACGGCAATCGATGATCTCACGAAGCAGGGAATGAAAGGCCTTCTGCTCGACGTTCGCAGCAACCCGGGCGGTCTGCTTGTACCGACCATTACGATCGCAGATCAGCTTATACCGAAAGGAAAGACGATCCTTCAAGTTGTATCCAAGGAAGAGCGAAGCACACAGACGTACAAGTCTAAACAGGCGGCTGAATGGAAGCTGCCGATCGTTGTGCTGACGAATCGCCATTCAGCGAGCGCTGCAGAGGTGCTTACGGCTGCTCTGAAGGAGTCGGCTGGGGCAACGATCGTTGGGGAGACGACGTACGGTAAAGGCGTTGTACAGCGGTTCAGCCAGTTCAAGGACTTGTCGGTGCTTAGCCTCACAGAAGCGCAGTGGCGAACGCCTAAGGGCAACTGGATTAACGGCAAAGGTGTTGAGCCAGACGTTAAGGTGTCATTGCCAGCCTACACGGAGCTGTCGGCGCTGCCGTCGGGCACGGTCATGAAGCTGGGCGACTACGGTGATTCTGTGAAGACGCTGCAGCAGATGCTGGCAGCGCTCGGCTACGATCCTGCAGGGGCTTCTGCAGGCGTCTATGACGAAGCGACGAAGTCAGCGGTCATCCGATTGCAGAAGGCGGAGGGAATCGAGCCAGCAAATGGTGAAACGGCTGACAGCACGATGAACAAGCTGATGGAGCGTCTGCGGGAGAAGCTGAAGAAAGAGGACTATCAGGAGCAGAAGGGAACCGAGCTGCTGAAAGGACTTATCGCTAAAGGGACGAGCAGCAGCAAGTAACCGATCGGTCAGCCTTTACACACCTATAGCCTACACGGCATTCAAACAAAAACGGCGGCGCAGACTAGATCTGCACCGCCGTTTCGCATTTTTGAAGAAAATAAAGGATTATTCCACGCCAGACTTCGTAATGAGGGTCGTTGTCGACTTATCAGGCAACTGCTTGATATAGCTGTCCGACAGCTGCAGCAAGCGAAGACCATTCAAGTATTGCTGCTCATTCGCTGTGTTCTCTGTTGTTTCTGTGCTGTCTTCAAGCTTGTAGTCTGTACCGTCCTCGAAGGCTTTGCCAGTAAGGAACATGGTGGAATCCGTTACGATCGAACCTGTCGGCAGGAAATGCCGCATCGGCAGAACGTTGGATTCATTGTTCAGCAAGTCTTGACCGAAATGAATCTGGTCTCCATAGGAAATACCGAGAAGGTTAACAGCCGTTGGCGCGATATCGATCTCGCCGCCTGTCTTCTCGATCGTCGATTGATACGTTACGCCAGGGGCGTGAATGACGAGCGGAATTTTGAACATATCGGTATAACCATACTCGTGTCCAAGCAGATTCTTAAGCATTTCTTTCTCGTTGTTCTTCAGCGAGTAGAGGGACAAGCCTTGGTGATCGCCATAGAACATGATGACACTGTCATCCCATAAACCGCTGCTCTTCAGTCCATCGAGGAACTTGCCGAGCTCATAGTCCGCATAGTTCTGCGCATGTAGATAGTTGCCTACAAGCGTACCTTCCAGCTCAGTCGGAAGCGTCATATGGTATTTCTCTTCGGGAATATCAAACGGATGGTGAGCGCTCATCGAAATCACTTGAGCGTAGAACGGCTGCTCGCTCTGATCCATCTCCGTCAGTTTCGCCAGCGCTTTCTCGTACAGGATGGCATCGGATGCACCGAATGCAACATGGTCATCGTCGCCGAAGAACGACTGGTCATAATATTTCTCCCAACCAATGGATGGGTACAGCTCTTTGCGATTCCAGAACTCTACGCTGTTCGTATGGAATGTTGCCGTTGTATAGCCGTTAGCCTGCATCAGCTTCGGCAAGCTTGGCAGCGCCTTATCTACAAAATGTTCGGTGGCTGCTTCGTGCTTCGGCACATACATCGACGTATTGACGACGTACTCAGCATCTGATGTTGTACCTTGGCCAACCATCGTATAGAAATGATTGAAGTGGAATGTTTCGTTAACAAGCTTGTTCATGTTCGGCGTTACTTCTTGACCATCAATCTTCAGTCCGATAAGGAAGTCTTGGAACGACTCCATTTGAAGAATGATCAAGTTTTTGCCTTTGGCGGCGCCATAGTACTGCGGATTCAGCGATGGTGCTACACCTTTCAGCTCGTCGATCGCAGCTTGTGTAATTTCTGACTTATCGACGACTTCCAGGTCCTCGCTCGTATCGGCGAAGATCGTGTACACCTCATAGTTGAGAATGCCCATTTCTTCCGCTTGCTTGTTCTCATTCATGCTGGCACGGTTCGGCCAGATGTTGAACAGGCACAGACCCACGGAGAAGACGAATACGTACGTGAGCACCTTGCGGTTGACTGGCTTCATGCCGATCGAATGACGAACCGACTTGTACTTTGGTCTGTACACGAGAATGGCCAGAACGATAACATCGATGAAAATAAGCAAATAATAAGGATCAAGCAGCGAATATGTGCTGTTGCCGACTTTCGTTACCTTGTCTGCCTGAGCGATTGCATGATACGTGACGATGACGCCATAATACTTGTAGTACATGAGTACGGTAAAGTATAGCAGGGTCAACAGCAGGTTCGTAATCATATAGTACAGCAGCTTTCTTTTGCCCGCCAACCATTCAATAATGCAGAACACGGCCCAGAAGAACGGAATTTCCGTAACCAGCGTCATAATCGACGGTCCTTCGTTGAATACAACAAACCAAGCGATGATGCTCTTGATCAGTATGAGGACGGTAAAATAAAAAAACCTTCGATGCAGTATCCGATTCAATAAGGCCACTTGTATGCACTCCTTGCTCTTTGCCAAATGTCTATAGTGTATTTTACAACTCCGCGTACTCATGTCAATATTTATAAACTCCCAATAAGGCACGGAATTGTAAATGGACTAAAAACTTGGTTACTTAGCCTAACTAAATTTATCATTTATGAAGCAATGATAACACTTCTCTTCATCTATGAATTTTGTCTGATTTGTGGCATTTTTCATTGTCGACTGCTGTTGGCGTATACTATACTAGGTTCAAGCAAGCGCAAGAAAAGATTGGAAGGAGCTGATTTACCATGAAAGACGAGTTATATAAAGCACTTAATGAGCAAATGAACTTCGAATTCTACTCGGCGCACGTCTACTTGGCTATGGCTGCTTATTGTTCTGGAGAGAACCTTGACGGATTCGCTAATTTCTTCATCGTACAAGCCGAGGAAGAACGGTTCCATGCGATGAAAATTTATAAGTTCCTTAACGACCGCGGTAAACGCGCGACGCTGGACGCGCTTGGCGCACCGAAAAACGACTACAGCTCGATTCTCGAAGCGTTCGAGGACGGTTACCATCATGAGCAGGTGAACACGCAGCGGTTCTACCACTTGTCCGACCTTGCCTGGAATGACCGCGAGCATGCGACGATCGGCTTCCTGAAATGGTTCATCGACGAGCAGGTTGAAGAAGAAGCT
This sequence comes from Paenibacillus terricola, assembly GCF_014779765.1. Taxonomy (GTDB): domain Bacteria; phylum Bacillota; class Bacilli; order Paenibacillales; family Paenibacillaceae; genus Paenibacillus_T; species Paenibacillus_T terricola. The sequence goes on from NZ_JACXZA010000001.1 coordinate 187,280, forward strand.
CTGTTCGATAGCATTATTCAGAAGCTGAAGCGGATCGACAAAGACAGCAATGCGTTCTACACGATGGATGAAGCATTCGCAGCTCGCAGCTTTACGCCTCCTGCAGGTGAATAATAGTAATACGCCCAAATCGCTAAGAAGTTACTGAAATTTGAAGATATTGAAAAAAGCTGCCCACAGGTCATGGATTCATGAGTCCTGTGGAGCAGCTTTTTATTGTGAAGCGATGCGGTTATGTGCGCTTCATCGGGTTAGGACGGAACGCGGCGGGACGCCATCATTCTCGACTTCAGCCCTTGCAGCTGGCGCTTCGTGAGCGGAAGGTTCTTCGCACCCGTCGAAGCTGCACCTAGGCAAACACTATCTTCGTTCATTGCCAGCACCTTCAGCAGATTGACATAACAGTTCGATGCCACCTCGGCGAAAGTACCTTCCTTCGTCAGCTTCGTCAGCTGCTCACGGGTCATAGGTTTCTTAAGATTGTAATTAACCCCATGGAAGCTAACAAGCCCCTGCCTGTTGACCTTGAAAAATAAAATATCCCGTTCGACCTCAAAGTCATACAAATTACGAATAGAATTCGGCGCTACACGCATTCTTCCTCAAGCCCCCTCGTCGGAAGTATTGTCAGCGCTTACATTATAGCACGATCACTGCTGCACGCAAATAGGGATATCGGGCTATAGAAAGAAAAAAGGCGTGAAGCTTTACGCTACACACCCATTTTTCTCCGATGGTTCTGCGGTTTGGCATTATTCTGGCTCTTCATCGCGTTAACGCCGCCGGTACCTTGATGCTGCTGCTGGCCGCCATTCTTGCCTTGCTTCTTCTGTGCGAGCAGCGCCTTCGCTTTCTCGGCCTGCGACATCTTCTTCGTCTCAGCTGCTGCTGTTTCTTGCGTTGCTTCTGTTGTTGGTTCGATATGTTCGCTCATAGGGGCACTCCTTTGTCAACGTCTTAATAATGGAACATTAGCATGTCTTGCAGCGCAGGTCAAGGGGGACAAAAGCCATCCTTTAGGTGTTGAATATTTATTCATATAGTTGTATATTATATTCATCAGCAAACACGGAGGATGAGGCAATTGAAGATGCAATCGAAGGTGGAACAAATGATGATGAATGCTTGGCCGGCGCTGCATACCGTTGATTATGACGGCTGGAAAGTATGCTTTGCGAGCGGCTTTACGAAACGGGCGAATGCTGTATATCCGCTGCATGATATAGCTGGTGATCAGAATGATTGGGCGGGCAAGATCGGTGCGGTCGAGCGGATGTATGCGATGCAGGGGTTGCCTTCGATTTTCAAAATGACGGATGAGCCAAGACTGTCGCTTCTCGACCAACAGCTGTCGGTCAACGGTTATGAGAAGGAAGGAGCAACGGCGGTATTAACCTGCTCGCTCGGGCAGGTGGCGGAGCCTGCGAAGCAGACGGTGGAGATGACGATGCAGCCGACGGCTAGGTGGCTGGCTCGTTATGCCGAGATGAGCGGCAGCAGCAAGATGGATATGGCGATCATGCAGCAGATGCTGGCGCGGATCGAGAAGCCGGCATGCTTTGTTATTTTGTATGAAGGAGATCAAGACGTTGCTTGCGGCTATGCCGTATTGGAGGACGGATACACCGGACTGTACAGCATTGTGACTTCGCCGGCTTATCGGAATCAAGGATATGGGGAGCAGCTTGTGCTGAATTTGCTCAAGTGGGCGAAACTGAGCGGCGCATCGGAAGCTTATCTTGCGGTTGTTCAAGACAATGCACCAGCAGTTCGTCTGTATAGCAAAGTTGGGTTTACTGACGCCTATCGGTACTGGTATCGTTTGAAGTCGGCTGCAACTCTTTCCTGATTCTGGCGTATAACCCTTACATATGGAATACATATGAGAAGAGGTATACGTAATGTTAGTGGATGGAGGGGCAGGTGCGTCGGCGGTGAGCGGAATCGGAATTGGGATCGTATTGTTCTTTGTGCTTATTAGCTTGTTATTCTTCGTGTTTCATATCATCTCGATCGTATGGGCCTATCGGGACGCGATACGTAAGGGGAATGAGCCGCTGTTCGCGCTAGGCGTTGCGGCATTGATATTCTTCTTCCCGATTATCGGGCTGATTGTGTACTTATTGATTCGATCGAGCAGATGATGCTTGTGGGCAAAATGAAAGCGGTCCTCAGAGGCGCGTGAAGCGCTGCTGAGGACCGCTTTGTCGTAGGGTGAGGCGTTAGATGGTGAGGCAGCACTTGCTGTGTTTAGCCGCAGGGCTGCCCATCTATGTAGTAGCTGTCCTCACGATAGGTTCGGAACGCAACTTCGATCTCGGTCAAGCCGAGCTTGGCTAGCTGAGCGGTGACGGCAGACGCGAATTGGCCGCGAGCTTCGCTGCCGCGTTCGAACCAAGCGACTTCTACGAATGGGAAAGAACGATCCCCCGTTCCACCGAATACGGACGTCGTATGCAGGCAGTCCATCGTAAAGTTGTCAGTTCCACAATCGCATATAACGGCAAGCTCCTCGGCAAGGGGTTGAGCTGCTTCACGAAGCTGCTCAGGAGCAATTCCTCGAAATAGTAAATGCGGCATAACTTCTGTTAGCTCCTCTCGAATAGGGCGGCTAGTGCGGCAACTGAAGAAGAAGCCATTCCGCGCGCCCGGAATGGCTTCATTATAGCATGTCAGTGTGTGGGATAAGATGCAGAACTGCATCATATGGGGGCGGGCAGCCCGCCGTGAGCGAGATAAGATGCAGAGATGCATCATATGAGTGCGAGGGGCGGCTAGCCCCAGTGCGCGGTGTATGCCCTATGTGTGGAATTTGTGACGTAAACGGGCAAGGGTAAGCAACGGCCAGATCCAGTTGTTGCTCTCATAGTGCACGTACACCATACCAGCCAGACCGGCACCTGTCGGGTAGCGGTTCAACTGCGCTGGCTGCACATCGAGAGAATGGAGCAGCGCGTTGACGCCGCGCTCCAGCTCCTTCGTTGGGGCGGGCAGCGCGGCAATGAGCCCATCAAGCGCCCATGCCGTCTGTGACGGCGTGCTGCTGCCGAGCGGAATGTAATGGCGCTGCTGGTCGCTGTAACACGACTCGCCCCAGCCGCCATCCTCATTCTGGACGGAGAGCAGCCAACGGACGGCTTTGGTGATGGCAGGGTGGTCAGGTTTTATGCCGACTGCTGTTAATCCAAGTACAACGGTGCCAGTACCGTGTGTATACGTAATGCCCCATCTTCCGTACCAGCTGCCATCCTTCTCTTGCTGGGACAATACCCAGCGGGCTGAACGGTCGATCCACTGCTGCTTGGTCGTCATGCCAAGATCCTCGCCTAGAAAATGAAGCACGCGGGAAGTAAGGTCCGCATGGGATAGGTCGTTCACAATATCGGCTGTGCCGGAGTAATTGAATAGTCCGACTGGCAGCGGCTTGCCGTTCCGTTCGAAAGCGGGCCAACCGCCGTCGTCGTTGCGCATGGCGACGAGCCAATGAAGGCCGCGGTCCCAATCTTCTGCAGCGATCGAGGCAGGTTTATGCGGCTGAGCGGCTGATGGGTCCGTCACGAACGCACGGAGCGCCGCTGCCGTACTGTCGCAGTCGGGATAGCGGGTGCTGACGTTCGAGAAGCCCCAGCCGCCTGGCGCTGTGTCCGGCGCACGTATAGCCCAGTCACCGTAGCGGGTATGCTGGCGGAGCCGCAGGTAACGGGCGGCGCGCTGCATCGCGTCGTGGGATGATGGGAGGCCGGCTTTGCCAAGCGCATAGGCGAGCATACCGGTATCCCACACCGTCGGGGTTGCAATCTGGACCATCGGAGGTTCGCTGCACAGCAGCGTTCGTGTGCCGCGAATGCCTTCGTTGATGATAGGGTCGGATGGAGAGCGGCCAAGCGAGACGAGGGCAAGCAGCATGAGCACAGTTGCAGTGGAGTAAGTGAGAAGCGTGCCGTCAGGCTCGATCCGTTCAAGAAGGAATGATTCTGCTTGACGATAGAGGCTGTCATCGTCTGGCGACAGCAATCCGATTAGTGATCCGAATAAGCCGTTCAATACACCGATAATGGAGGCATCGTTATGGAAGCGACGGCTTCCGCCGAGGAACAAGCTGGACAGATCTGGCGTATGTGCGGTGCGCAACGAGAACCGTTTGTTCGCCATCATAATGATCGGCACAAGATGGACACGGGCATGACCGGACATCTGGAACAAGCTCGGCAGCGGGCCGTCCTTCGAGAACATCGCATTGAGGGGGATACGGAATGACTGAGGCCACTCCGCCTGTCCGGTCACGCAGAGCAGCGTTTGAGTAAGCAATGACTGCACCTTGTTCAAGCCGCCGCGCGATCGGATAAACTGCTTCGCTTCGTCGATGATCGGGTCGCCGTCTTGATAGAGGCCGGAGATCATCAGCGCAAGCAGCGCCTCGGTTGTTGCGTCGAGGCTGCCTTCATGCTCATCAGGGAACAGCTTCCACGAGCCTTCCGCCTCGCGGCGGGATATAATTCGATCGGCTAATGAGCGGATAAGCGGCTCGTCTCGAACATCTAACAACCGTAAAGTAGTTAGAAAATAACAGTCGCTCATCGTGCCGCAATCGATGCACATCCGCCACGAGCCGTCCGGCGATTGCATGGCTTGCAGCTGCTCCGTCATCCGATTGATCCGATTGTTAATTGCTTGCCAATCCATTAATGCCGACCTCCTATTCGTCGCTCTATTTGCAATATATATGCGGCGCTTGAGATGGAAAGTCGGTGTAGGGAGACCTCGACTAAGAAGCTTGCGAAAGTGCATGTAGTAAGTTGGTCCGACTACGAATATGAAGCCAGTGAAATCGCAGGTTGCTTACAACAAATAACAAAGCCCCAGACCAGTGGTCCGGGGCTTCGTCCTATGTGTCGAGCATGCATCCACACCAGAGTAACGAGAGCGACTTCATTACGCTGAGGTATCGGTGCTCGCGGAGTCGGCAGCGCTATTCGCTTTATGTCCGCGTTTCTCTTGCTGCCTGCCGGCTTTATCGCCGGCAGGCTTTGAGCGATTCACAATCTTCTCTGCGATTGCAGAGAGTTGGCCTGCTTGTTTGTCATATTGCTCTTGCGTGATCTTGCCGCTGCTGAGCTCAGAATCGAGCTTTGCTGTAAGCGAACCAACGATCGCTTGCTCGACCTTATCGACGGCGATGCCCTTGTCGACAGCAACGTCAGCGATGGACTTGCCAGACTGGCGTGCAGTCTTCAGTTCGTCTTCGGTCACGCCGAGCGCCGATGCAATCGCTGCGGAGTCATAAGCGAAGCCGAAGCCGCCGTGACCGCCTCCGAATTCACGACCATGTCCGCCGCCTTGGCGTGGGCCGTTGTCGAGAATTTGGTCAGCGATTGCGGAAGAATCCCAAGCTGGCTGTTTCTTCGTATCGGTTGTTGTTGTATCTGTACTTGCGGCAGGTGCAGTAGACTTGTGCTCATCCAACCAAGCTACGAGCTTCGCCTTCAGCGCTTCGCGCGTAACGCCGTTTGCTTCAGCGATTTCCGCTGCAGTCTTGCCGGCTTCTTGCTCTTCTTTGAGCTGATCGGCCGTAATGCCGATCAAACTCGCAAGCTCGTCGGCTGCAATACCGAAGCCGAAGCCCGCTCTGCCGCCGCCTTTGCCCCTGAAGTCGCCGCCCTTGAAGGCAGCCCCCTTCGAGTCGAGCATTTTGTCTGCGATAGTGGATGCATCGATTGCAGGCTTGTCTTGGTTCGAGGATGTCGACGTCGACGAACCAGCCGGCAGAGCGGCTTCAATCCATGCAACGAGCTGCGCCTTAAGCGTGTCGCGGTTAATATTCAGAGAAGCTGCGATTTCAGCGAGCGACTGCGTTTGCTGCTTCTCGCGCAGATCAGCAAGACTGAGCTTCAGATAGTCTGCGATCTTTTGCTCGATAGCTGCCGTTTGGAAGCCATGTGCCTCATGACCTTGACCGCCGCCGCGTTTGCCGGAATTGCCGAACATGCCTTTGCCTGACTTGCCTGCCTGTTGAGTCGTAGAGGTTGTTGAGTCGTCAGAGGCTGCGAATACGCTGCTCGTTGCAGCGAGGCCCCCCGTAAGCGTGAGACTGAGAACTAACGCACTAAGCGTTTTTCCGTAGCGACGAATGGTTGCGGAACGAGATTTCATTGTCTACCGCCTTTCGTGTGGAAATGGAGTGACTGGTTAACCAACACAGGAAACGGGTTCATGAACATCCTTAATTTACCCTGTCAATATGAACAGGGGATGAACATAGCCTTTAATTCAGCTTAAAATTGCGCATTTACATATAATTGTTTTTTACATACTAAATTTATGGGGGCAATTGTAAGATGGAGATAGCCTACAAGCTTACAATTAAGGGGGACTTACAACGATGTTGGACGTATTTAAAGTTGCCGATGCTCTCATCGATCATATAAAACAAGCCTTCGCTGAAGATATTGCAATTGCGGCTTACTACGGTTCTTATGCGCAGGGAACCGCAACGAAGCGTTCGGACTTGGATTTCTTCTTCATTCCTGCCTCACCAAGAGGTTATCAAGCAAGCCTACAGTTTATTGTGGACGATATAAGCTTTGACTTCTGGCCGATAAGCTGGGAGCGGGCTGAACGAATGGCATCGTTTCAGGAGCCGCAGACGACAATCATCGCGGACTGCAAGCTGCTGTACGTTCGATCCGATACGGATCTCGAACAATTCATGAAGCTGCGTGAGAAGACAAGTTCAATGCAGGCGGTTGAACAAGAACTCACTATGATTCAGAAGGCGGAATCGGAGCTGGAGAAGGTATATCCCCATCTGTACCGAATGACTCGCGCTGGAAATACCGAATCAATCACTTCTTATCGGATAGAAGCCAGCAGCGTGCTTACGAAGGTGCTGCAAAGCCTTGCTCTGCTTAACCGGACATATTACACGAAGGGGTTCGGAAGGAACATGGAGCAAATCATCCGACTGCCGCTTAAACCCATTCGACTAATGCCGCTCATGCAGACGATCATGCGGAGCCGTTCCAGCGCCGAGATGGTGACAGCTTGTGAGGAATTGGTAGCGGAGACGGCAAGTCTTGTGCTGGAGCAGAAGGCACGGCACCATACAGAGCCTTCCTACGAGACGAGGATGAAAGGCATCTATGAAGAGTTTAAAGGGGTGCTGGACAAAATCATCACGGCGTGCGAGACGAATGATTACGATACGGCTTATTTCGCTGCTGTTCATGTGCAGGAGGAGATTGCCCACTTCATTGCATATGCGGGGACGGGACAATGGAATAGCAGCCTGGTAAGCACTTCGACCGTTCAACAGGCTTATATGCAGCTGGATCTCCCAGAGCTGATTGCCTGCCTTAACCCACAAGATATGACCCCTTTGCAGCGAGCGACGGAACGCCTTAGCGAACAACTGGAAGAGCTACTGCGATCGAAGGGGGTTCGGATCAATCGATTTGCAGATGTTGGGGAGTTCGAGAGCTATTTGAGGGGGAGGAATAGCTTTTCATAAAAAGGATTTAGAATGCGACTTTGTAGTTGAGAAGGCAAGTTGATCCAATTATTATTTGGTTAGGCAATTATATACATATTGATTATGCCTAATAATTCTGAGGAGCAACAGAATGAGTGAATTTAGCCAGAGCTATCATTTGTTGGGCAGCGTAGAAGAAGCAATCGGACTTATCAATCGTGCAGGAGAAGAAGGATTTGTATTTGAAAAAGCTAATCAATGGACAACGTTTGTTATCTTAGGAGATCAATTCGTTCCGTCAGACGCCATTACTGAATCTAATCAAGGTTTGCTTGTCCATTATGTATACGCGGAAGACCATGGTTGGAATATGTCCATTTTCAAGCAATCGGAGCTAGTTTTTAAATTTGACTGCTCTTGGGACAACATGGAGGACTTTGGTTTAACAGAAGAAGAGTTAGCTGAGATGTACGACAGTGGACAATTACGAGCCCCTGCGGACGAAATATTCGACTTGAAGGTTGTCAGGAAACTCGTTGAAGAGGCTGGTAATGAGGCAGCTGACTTAGAATCTCTATTCACAAAGGATGAGGAAGTTATTTTCGCGATGGAGACCCCTAGTGCATATCAGATTGCGGAGAAGCTGGGCATTTCCAATTATGCTTGGATTTCCGCTGATTCTATAGATGTAAACGATGAATTCTACAAAAATGTAATTAAGGTTTAAGCCTAACTGTAGAACAGCGGCAACCTTGGACGTTATTGTCCCGGGTTGTCGCTGTTTTTGTCTTATCGAATTTAGAACGCCCAGTTGCCTCTGCGGAACACAGGCTCAACTGTACCGTCATCGCGGATGCCGTCGATGTCCATCTCGGCCGAGCCGATCATGAAGTCGACATGCGAAATGCTCGTATTGACGCCGGCTGCTTCGAGTTCTTCCGGCGACATCGTTTTGCCGCCTTCGACGTTGAAGGCATAGCCGCTGCCGATTGCGAGATGGTTCGATGCGTTCTCGTCGAACAACGTGTTGTAGAACAGGATGTTCGAGTTCGAGATCGGCGACTGATGAGGCACAAGCGCCACTTCGCCCAAGTAGTGGGAGCCTTCGTCCGTATCGACGAGACCTTGCAGAATGTCCTGCCCTTGCTCGGCTTCAACCTTTACAATACGGCCGTTCTCGAACGTGATTTTGAAACCGTCGATAATGTTGCCGCCGTAGCTGAGCGGCTTCGTGCTGGATACATAGCCGTTCACGCCATTCTTATAAGGAGCGGTGAACACTTCTTCCGTTGGCATATTCGCCATGAACGGAATATCGTTCTTGTTCTCGCTTGCCGCGCCAACCCACAGATGTTTATCCGGCAGCTCGATCGTGAGATCGGTGCCTGGAGCACGATAGTGGAGCTTGCGATATTTGCGCTCATTAAGAATATGGACCTTCGCATGCAGGTTCTCGTTGTGTGTCTGCCAAGCTGCAACGGGGTCCGGCGTATTCAGGCGCACGGATTCGAAGATCGCCGTCCACAGCTTATCGACTGCTTCATCAGGCGATGCATCCGGGAACACCTTGGCAGCCCAAGCCTGGGAAGCGCCAGCGACGACCGTCCAGCTGTTCTGGTCGGATTGAATGGCGCGGCGGTAATGCTTGAGTCCTTCGCCGGACGCTTTCTGGAACGCTGCGATTCGGGCAGGGTTGATGCCTTTCAACAGATCCGGGCTTGCCGATACGACGGCGACGAATGCGGCTCCGCGATCGACGAACGTATTGCGCTTAAGCTTCTCGTACTCCGGATATACGTTGAATACTTCATCTGCCGCCTTCTCATATTTCAATCGAGCGGTAACGTCGTCCGTCCAATCGATATGAACGTTGGATGCGCCTGCTGCATAAGCCTGCGCGGCGATCTGTCTGCCCAGCTCTACGAGTTCAATCGAGCAGGTAACGAATAGATCCTGTCCTTGCTGAATGTTGACGCCGACCTTGACGATCAGCTCCGCGTATTTGTCTAATTGCTGTGATGTAACTGGCATTCGTATTCCTCCTGACATCTGGATCTTTGAGTGGAGCTCAAAGTCACTCTGCTAATTAAGAGATCTGTATGTATCGTCTAATTGCCGATAGTCTTATTGTAACGCGAATGGCGGCAACAAGCGAACGGATGAAGGTCGTGATGTGTTGAACAAGCGTTAGCCTACCATAGTATATGGTAAATTGCGCTAATCATGCGATTGAACCACTGTTGCTGCATATTCGTGTTCCCGACTATCGACTGTCCTCGAAACGATAACCGCAGTCAGTGATACGTTCGTAGCTGGGGATCAAATAGTCGCGCCGTTAGGGCTGTACCCGACTGTAAGTAACTGGTGTCTACCTACGTCGTTTCTTGTCTCATCCGTCGCATTCATGTAAACTCAGCATGTAGACGCAAGCAACGGGAGATGGAATGATGGGCAACAAAATTTTGATCGTAACCGCAGTTGAAGCGGAACGAGATGCGGTATTGCGCGGTCTGGAAGGCGATGAGCGATTCGTTGTTATCGCTGGCGGCGTTGGTCCCGCGATCATTGCGGCAAGCACGGCGACAGCATTGACAACAGCTGCTGGCAGCTATCGGCTCGTCATCAGCGCGGGCATCGGCGGCGGCTTCGACGGACAAGCCGACATCGGCGATATTGTCGTATCGACAGGCATTACCGCTGCTGATCTTGGCGCAGAGACGCCGGATGGCGAGCGGTTTCTTAGCGTGGACGAGCTTGGCTTCGGCTCTGCTCGCGTGGCAGTGGACGAGGGGCTGGCGCACCGTTTGACGGAAGCACTATTAACGGCAGACATGCGTGCATGTGCAGGACAAGCGTTGACCGTCTCGACGGCGACTGGCTCTGCAGAGCAGGCTGCTCGGCTGGCTGCTCGTGTGCCGGGAGCGGCTTCCGAAGGGATGGAAGGCTACGGTGTTGCAGCGGCTGCGCAATTGGCAGGCGTTCCTGTACTCGAGCTGCGTGCGATCTCGAATCGGGTAGGCCCGAGAGATAAATCCGCATGGCGAATCGGAGAGGCGCTTGGCCGATTGGCACAAGCGGTTTCTGTATTGAAGGAGGTATTCTAGCATTATGACGACGATGAACATTGCTTATTCCCCATGTCCGAACGATACATTCGTGTTCCATGCTTGGGCGCATGGCTTAGTAGAGGGTGCGCCAAGCTTGAATGTAACGTACGCGGATATCGATATTACGAACAAATGGGCAGCAAAAGGCGAAGGGCCAGAGGTACTCAAAATCTCTTACGCAGCGCTTCCTTATGTGCTTGACGAATATGCGCTAATTCCTTGTGGCGGCGCGCTTGGCCGCGGCTGCGGGCCGCTTGTGCTGACCAACGGCGGCAATACGGATCCGGCGAAGCTCGCTGGCCGTACAGTTGCAGTGCCGAGCGACCGCTCGACCGCTTATATGCTGTTCCGCTTGTGGGCGGCAGACCATGTGCCAGGTGGGGGCAGCAGCTTGAATATTATCGTGATGCCGTTCCATGAGATCATGCCGGCTGTACGCGATGGGAAGATCGACGCAGGCCTCGTTATTCATGAAGCGCGGTTTACGTACCAGAACTACGGACTTACGCTAATGCAGGATCTTGGCAGCTGGTGGGAAGCAGATACAGGCCTTCCCATTCCGCTCGGCGCGATCATTGTGAAGCGCTCGTTGGACCGCGACGCGATTACGAACTGGGTTCGTGCTTCCGTTGAGTACGCTTGGGCGCATCCTGAAGCATCAAGCGAGTATGTCATGTGTCACGCGCAGGAGATGTCTCCTGACGTTGCGAAGCAGCATATTGAGCTGTATGTGAATGAGTTTACCCGCAATCTAGGCGAGGACGGCTTCGGCGCGATCCGAGCGCTGCTCGGCCGTGCGGCAGATGAGGGACTTGTTCCGCACATCGATCCGGAGAAGCTGCTGTAACATACGGGCCACAGTTAATGCCAATAGACCAAACCTGCATCCCCAACTCATTCGGTGGGGGCAGGTTTGGTCTTTTTTTGCATATGAACCAGCACTTAATATGGTATATTTAATAGGAAGATTATAGGAGATATAACTGCGATTTCAAACGAAGGGGGAAGCTTGTTTGAGTCAGTTGCGAGTAGGACTAACCGCCGAATATTTGTTTAACGGGAGTACGGAGGATACGAGTGGGCAAGGCAGACATTCGCAAGCAGAGGGTACAGTCGTAGCGGCGGCGAATCGATTCGGTGAAGATAACCGCGCTTATGTTTTCTCAGGTCAAGGTGAACATATTGTACTGGACCCTCCGCTGTCGCTCAACCCGGATGCATTTTCGGTTTCCGTCTGGGTGAAGTATGATCAGAACGTCGCGTTCAAGGGATGGAGCAACGCGATTATTTCACAGGACGACCATGGCCTTCAAGCAGATAGATCGCGGCGAGTGTTCCAATTGAGCACCAAAGGCGATAGATTCGTCTGGCACCGAATGATGGGCGGACAAGATGCGGTCGGCAAATATCCGATCCAACCCGGTGTATGGTATCATGTGGCAGCTAGCTATGATGGCAGTGATCATAAACTTTACGTGAACGGAGAGCTGAATGACTGCCAGACAGGTACTTTCAAGCCTAATGATGAGGAACCTATCTATATCGGGAAAAAGAACTCGGATGAGCCGCGATTCTGGTTCAATGGTGCGATTGACGATATTCGGATCTATAACCGGGTCCTGCTCGAACAAGAGATTTCGGAACTATATACCGAACATGGTTACGAGGGCGATCCGAACCTTGTGCCTGTTTCGCTGGAGGCGCCGCGTCAGAAAAGGTCGGCAAGGAAGCGGGGACCTGTGCGGAAGCTGCTCGAGCGTCAAACCTTTAACTGGAATGATTGCTATAACTCGCTTGCCTTCGCATTGTATGGCGTTATGCAATATTCGAATAAGCCGATAACGCTGCCGCAGGTATTGGTTTATACAGGACAAGCTTTCGCCATTAACACAGGGGCAAAGCAGATCGTACCGATGGATGTGTTCGGGGATGGCAGTCTGCTGCGGTCTGCACTCGACAATCTGGGCTATGACATGGACGTGCTCACGGCGAACATCTATGGTGGAGACTGGGCGGACGATACGATCGACAGAGCACTGCTAATGGTCGGAGACAGTATTCAGCGCGGCTATGCCGCAATCGGCTGGAATCTCGATAACTATGAGCATGGCCTTATATATGGCTACGATGACAAACGTCAGCTATTGAATATTCATGATATTCATGCGCGTGAAGGCGGAGAGCTTGCTTATGATGATTTCGGCAGGCGGCCGCTGCAAGGACAACCCATTAATCCAGAGATGTTCGTGCTCGTCCTAAAGGAGAGGGAAGAAAAGCCGCATTTGGGTGTAACACGTTACACACAGGAAGAGGATGCGAGCTATCGGAAAACGTTGCGTACGGCATTAGCGTTAGGTATTCAGCATATTGAGAATGTTGGCATGGAGGGCTCATCCCGTCGCAATGGCATAGCTGCTATTGATGCCTGGATCGAGGCATTCGAGACAGGCTCGGCACCGCCATTCGATACGAGCTATAACCTGCTGTGGATTACGTCGTCGAGGCAGTATTTAGCACCATTCTTCATGCAATCGGCCATTACACACTGCATGTCCATTCAGGACATCACGCTTCAGCAGCTGATGTTGAAGGCGGCAGATGTATATATGTGCAGTTATCGGGCATGGGTGGGCCTAAGAGAACTGTTCCCGTTCCCGCATGGCGCAGATACGGCCGAACCTCAATTGAGGTCGGAGGCGCTGCGTTTGCTGCATGATGCGCGTGAAGCTGAGGCGGCGGGGCTGATAGTTCTGCATGAGATCGTTAACCACCTTACACCTGCAGCTGAAATCGAATCTCATACGGATGCTAATATATTGGTCTAAAATGTACATGTCAAAGAGGGCTGTCCACGGACGGATAGCCCTCTTCACCGTGCACCGCACTCTCTATGCGATGGGGGTTCCATTGCTCACCGGCACATCCGGCCGCAGCAGCACAACGTCGCCTTCCTCCGGAACGCCGCCAATGACGAGTACCTCGGATTTGAAGCCAGCAATGCGTCGGACGGGGAAATTAACGACGGCTGCTACCTGCGTGCCGATCAATTGCTCGGGCGTATATCTGTGCGTGATCTGAGCGGATGACTGCTTAATGCCGAGATCGCCAAAATCGATCGTTAGTTTAATTGCAGGCTTGCGCGCTTCTGGAAAAGGCTCTGCCTCGATAATCGTACCGATACGGATGTCCAGGTTCAAAAAGTCTTCGATCGTTGCCATGTTGAGTCACTCCATTCATTCTTCATTCTCGTTATCTTACTATAATGTTTGTCTGCAAAGCTATGAAAGAGTGCTGGTTGATACGGTTTGAACCAAATCTGAGGGGAAAAGATTTTTAAATATACCTTTACAGGAATATTCCCTATGAGGTATATTATAACCATAAGAAGTTAATCCTCATGAAGAAGGGGATGATTACACGACCATTCTTAATCTAACGAGGTGAACAACATGTCAGGCGGCAATCCAGGGATTGATATGGCAGCACTAAGCGCCTTGGCTGAGCCGAATCGGATGCAGATCGTGGAGTTATTGCGAGAAGGCCCTCTGACAGTAGGAGAAATCGCGGATCGGTTAGGGCTGCGCCAGCCTCAAGCTTCGAAGCATCTGAAGGTGCTCAGCGATAGCGGAGTGGTGGAAGTAACGGCGGACGCGAATCGACGAATATATAAGCTGCGGTCAGAACCATTCCTAACATTTCAGTCATGGGTGAAATCGTTCCGTCACGTCTGGGAAGAGCGTTTCGATAATTTAGACAACTACTTGCGCGAACTGCAGAGCAAGGATAACCAATAAATTGAGCCTTGGGAGGCCAACACAATGACAAATCAAGCGATTGTATCTACGGTAGAGAATGATCGGGTTCTGGTACTGGAGCGGGAGTTCAACGCGCCGCGCGAGCTTGTGTTCCGAATGTTTAAAGAAGCGGAACATTTGAAACACTGGTGGGGACCGAGGGGCTGGGAGCTTCCGGTGTGCAATGTTGATTTTCGTCCAGGCGGCGTATGGCATTATTGCATGAAGTGCGTCGATAAGAACCAAGGCGATTTCTTCGGCATGGAATCTTGGGGTAAAGCTATATACGGCGAAATTGATGAACCGGAGAAGATTGTGTACACGGACTTTTTCTCAGATGCAGAGGGCAATGTGAACGAACAACTGCCATCGACTCAAGTAACGCTTGAATTCGTTGATCTTGGCGGCAGCACGAAGCTCATTAACCGCGGGGTATATGCTTCGGCTGAAGCGTTGCAAACGGTGCTCGATATGGGTATGCTGCAAGGCATTACGGAGACTTGGAACCGATTGAGCGAACGTTTGGATTCGGTGAAGTAAATAGTAAATCTGAATAAACCTGTCTATCAAGGGAGTGTATCTAACCATGATCAATAAAGTTGGACAAATTATGCTGTACGTTAATAACCAAGACGCATGTCGCGATTTCTGGACGGAGAAAGCTGGATTCGAAGTGGTGAACGAAGTAAACATGGGCGAAATGCGTTGGATCGAGATTGCACCGAAGGGCGCAGCGACGACGATCATCCTTCATAGCAAAGAGACTGTTGCGAAGATGAACCCAGGCATGAATCTCGGAACGCCATCTCTCATGTTCTTCTCCGACAGCTTCGACTCGCTGTACAGTGATTTGAAGAATAAAAACGTGAAAGTCGGCGATATCGTGAATCTTCCGTCTGGCCGTGTGTTCAACTTCGCAGACGACGAAGAGAACTACTTCGCAGTCATGGAAACGAAATAATGTTCATAACGAAGTTATTTTCACGGACAATCATGACGGTACGACCAAAATGACCATCCGCAGCCAACCGTTCAACGCTTCCGATGAGGAGCGAAGCTTCTTTGAAGGCATGTTGGAATCCATGCAGCAAGGCTTCGGAGGGACATTCGATCAGTTGGAACAGTATTTGGTGGAGACTCAGTAACGAAGTGTGTGTGAAGCGATTTGTTAGAGCGTTATCAGGAGGCATGCCCCTTTGCAGGGGGCTGCTCACGGTAATGCTTTTTTCTTGTGAGGAAGATCAGGCGTACAAGACGAATGGCGGGTTAAAGATTAATCGCGGAGAACCGTACCATAAGTGACGGCGAAATATAAGTGTATATGCTGTTGCACAGCTCAGGTAACCGATGTATACTGACCATATTATTGATCAATCACTATCAGCAGGAGGAGTCTAGAAATGGCTAAATCAGATGCAACGTCCGTTAATCGAAGATCAGACATTCTTTCCGCGGCGATTGAAGTTTTTGCGGAGGTGGGTTACTACAGAGCAACGACGGTACAAGTGGCAGAACGGGCAAACATTTCGCAGCCTTACGTATTCCGATTTTTCTCGACGAAGGAGCAACTGCTGTTAAATGCGTTGGAGGTCTCATGGTCCAGAGTGATCGAATCGTTCCGTAAGGTTGTGGATACGACATCCCCGGAATTGCTGGAGATAACGCTCATTCGCGAGTATGAGAACATTCAGGCGAAGCACCAGAATGAGATACTCTTGCAGATGCAGGCGCAGACTATGCGGGAAGAAGCGATCCGGAATACGATGCAGGACGGCTTTAAGGAAGTCCGAGAAATGGTATTAACGGCGTTCCGTGAAGCGGGTATCGAGAAGTCCGAAGAGCGGACGATGCTGTTCCTCGCCCGTGGAGTGTTATGTAATGTAGCCCTCGCTCTAAACATGCCCGAACTAATGAAGGGATGAGAGGAGGAAAATTTTTCACAAAAGTGATTGATCAATTACTAACCATGTGCTATATTAGTTTCAACAAAGTAGTGATTGATCAATCACTAACCAAACGAAATGCGGGGTGACCAAGTCGTTTTTACTTATTGAAGCAATTGGACAAATCCGGCAAAAAGATTGGACCGGATAATCACAATCGGGTTGCTTGTAGGTTCAAAAAAAATTTACTTGATTGTGATTGATCAATCAATAACAGGAGGAGATTAAAATGAGTTCAACGGTTCAAACGGCAATTACGAGTCCTCGCGCGATATCTTATCGGTGGTGGGCGCTGATCGCGCTGGCGCTCGCGCAATTCCTAGTGGTGCTGGACGCATCGATCGTTAACATCGCACTTCCCTCGCTCGGCTCGGAGCTTCACCTAAGCACGAATACGCTAAGCTGGGTTATTACCGCCTATGTGCTTCCATTCGGGGGACTGCTGCTTCTCGGAGGAAGATTATCGGACCGAATGGGGCATCGAAAAACGTTCATGCTAGGAGTCGCCGGATTCGCGCTGGCATCAGCCGCAGCAGGTCTTGCGACCTCGGGAGCCTGGCTGCTCACCGCGAGAGCGGTTCAAGGCGCATCAGCCGCATTGCTGGCACCGGCCGCGCTTGCTCTTGTCACCAAGTTGTTCGCAGATCCGCGTGATCGGGCGAAGGCGCTCGGCATCTGGGGCGCGGTCGCGGGCATCGGCAGTGCTGCAGGTGTTCTGTTAGGCGGCGTACTGACAGCTTCTCTTGGCTGGTCATCCGTGTTCTATGTGAATGTCCCTGTAGCCGCTTTGGTTCTGGCGGCAGTTCCCATCCTTATCGCGAAAGACTCACTCGGAGAACGTGTAAGTCTTGATTTACCGGGCTCAGCTACGGTAACGGCTGGCATTGTAGCGCTCGTAGCTGCGCTTTCTGGTACGGAGCAGGTCGGTTGGGCAGCTCCTCAGACGCTGCTTCTCATAGGCCTCGCGATTGTACTGCTTGGATCGTTTATCTTTATCGAGAAGCGCTCTTCGAACCCACTTATGCCGTTAGGAATTTTCCGCAACAAGTCGGTTGCGGGCGGCAATCTGGCTATGCTCCTCATCGGGGGAGCGACAACAGGACTGTTCTTCGCGCTCTCGGTTTACATGCAGCAAGTTCTTCATTACGACGCGTTAAAAGCAGGACTCACTCAGCTCCCGCTGGCCGGCGCATTGGTCTTGATCGCTGGTGCCGTTCCCGCAATAATCAAAAGCGTCGGTACACGCAATACGCTGGCTGCATCGCTCATCCTGCTGGCCGGCGGGCTGATCTGGCTGTCTTTATCGCCGAGCGACGCTTCGTTCACCATTGATCTGCTTGGGCCATCCATCTTGATAGGGATCGGATTAGGCGGTGCCTTCGTCTCCGGAACGGAGTTGTCCGTGCATGGTGTAACCGACGGAGAAGCAGGGCTTGCAAGCGGCTTGATTAATACGAGCCAACAAATCGGCGGCGCAATTGGACTCGCGGTACTGACAACTACGGCGTCGTCTCGCATCGACCATCTAATGGGAAAAGGGGTAGCTGAAGCAAAAGCGTTAACTGGCGGATTCTCCTGGGTATACCTTGGCGCAGCCGGGTTCGCCATAATCGGCGCGATCGTGGTTCTTGCGATTGTACGTCCATCTTCGATTTACAAAGTTAGTGATTAATCAATTACAAAGGAGCGGTCTAAGTGGTAAAAGCAATGGTAGTGAGAGCAGGTAACGGTTGGGGAAGAGCATTGATCAAGCAATTAATTGGTTCAAATTTCGCAGTCGTTGCCTATTCCGGTTCTAAGCAGAAGCTGGAGGCGCTGGGGGAGACTTTCTCATCTTCATCGCTTCTACAGACCGTACATGGAGATGCCGGAAACCAGGGCGAGCTGCTTGCGGCAGCGCAAGGAGTTGATGTGATCTTCTGCGGAGTCTGCTTGACCTACGATGATAAGCCGGAGAAGGTGCGGATGATGCTGGAAGCGGTGAAGAGAGTCTCTGCCGTGACCGGAGCTAGAACGGTTATTCTCGAAGGCGTTTATTTGCCAGCCGAGGAAGCTCTAAGCTCTCCGGATAAAAAGGCTATGAGAATCTCCATTCCAGAGCTGTATGGCGAGGGCATTTCCAACACGATCATTCATTATGCGCTTCGTAAAATCGTTCAAGGAAAACCGATCAAGAAGCTCGTCGATCCATCTGTTAGAAGAGACTATTTGTACGTAGAGGATGCCGCCAAACAAAAATGGCAAGGAGGTATGCTTCTTGACTAGAAGGAAAAAGGTAAAGAGGCTGGTTTATATCGGAATTCCTGTGGCATTGGCGCTTCTGATAGGTGCGGCGGCAATCACCTATTTCTCGCAAATGCGGCTTCAGAAGCCGGTAGAGATGAATATGGCTCACCATACGATGGGTGATATGGCGGGGATGGAGCATATGGAGCACATGGCCGGCATGGAGGGTTCTTCTTCAGAAGGCGGGGTATCTTGCGATTCGCTAACGGCACCGGAATCAACAGCCCCCATTCGCAACTTCGATCTGATAGCAGAACAGACGACAGTTAAGCCGGATAACGGCAAGACAGTTAAGGCTTGGACCTTCAATGGTTCTTCGCCGGGGCCGGAGCTTCGCGTGACGGAGGGCGATAAAGTGGTCATTACCCTTCATAACAAGGACATCGAGGATGGCGTTTCGATCCATTGGCATGGGATTGCGGTTCCGTGTTCGCAGGACGGCATCGCGGGAGTGACGCAAGATGCCGTTGCTCCGGGCGGTCAGTTTACCTACACGTTCATCGCACCGACGACTCCGGGCACTTATTGGTACCATTCCCACCAGATGAGTTCAATCCAGGTAAGCAAGGGACTGCTGGGTGCGCTGATTGTCGAAGCCAAAGCAGCATCCGAATCCGGTTCTCCGATAATGGAGGCGACCGCGCTTTATCAACAACTGGGATCCTCCATACTGTTGAATGGAAGCACGAAGGGTCTAGCCGTCCCAGGCAAACCAGGCGAACAGGTCAGGCTTAGGCTGATTAATGCGGGTAATGAAACGATGGAATTCAATGTCGACGGGGCACCTTTCCGGGTTGTGGCCATGGATGGCCACGAGTTGCATGAACCCGGACTGCTGGAACGAACGATCGTTCCGATCGGAGCGGGTCAGCGCTACGATCTGCTCATTCAAGTTCCGAGGACGGGCAAAGTCATTATCAGCAGTCCTACGGCCAACAGCTTGCCGATTGCAATCGGCAGCGGAAGCGAGCCGCAGCATTCGGAAAACGGGGAAGTGTTCTCGTTCATCGATTATGGCACTCCGCTGCCTAACGATGCTGATCTGCAAGTTCAACCGGATCGACATTTCGAGCTTAACCTAGGGCAGACGCTTTTCGTCAAATCGATTAACGGCAAAGCCTTTACGGACATTCCCCCAATGATAGTCAAGGAAGGGGAACATGTGCGCATCACTGTCTCCAACACAGGCGGAGGTGACCATCCGTTTCACCTTCATGGACATGTGTTCCGCGTATTGAGCAAGAACGGCATTGCTTTGCGAGGCAGTCCGGTGTATCTGGATACGCTCTTAACGAAGAAGGGAGAGACCTATGAGATATACCTGGAAGCTAATAACCCCGGCCTCTGGATGGTGCATTGCCACAATCTCAAGCATGCCTCGATGGGGATGAGCATGATGCTGAATTACGAAGGCGTTACGACGCCATACCGGGTCGGAACCCGATCAGGCAATCTACCCGACCTTTAAAGCAGAGGAGCCAAATTCGTGACGAGAGATGCCAAGTCATTCGCCAATCGCCAGGCCGACATTACCTCTGCAGCTATTGAAGTATTTGCAGAAATCGGCTATTACAGAGCGACCACGTCACAGATTGCGAAGCGGGTGCAAATCTCGCAGCCTTACGTATTCCACTTCTTCCAGTCTAAAGAAGAGCTGCTTCTATCGGCGCTTGAGGTATCCTGGTCGCGGATCATCGCGTCCTTCCGTGAAGTAGTTGATTCTGCATCTTCGGAGCTCCTGGAGTCCGAACTGATCACAGCCTACGAGCAAGTCGCCGATAGCTATCACAACGAAGTGCTCCTGCAGATGCAGGCGCAGACGATGCAGGAAGAAGCCATTCAAAATGCCATGCGGTATGGATTTGGGGAAGTGCGAAAGATGTTGCTCGAGGCTTTCCGTCAAGCTAAGCTTCCGAATCCCGAAGAGAGGACGATGCTGTTCCTTGCCCGAGGGATGCTGTGTAATATTGCGAAGGCAATCGAGATGCCGGAATTGAAGGAGGCCTAAGGGCCAAAAGTAATCCTTATTGACAGCAAATCTATAAAGTGCAGCGTCAGGTTAGTGATTAATCAATCACAAATATTGCATAGGAAGGTCGAGATAAAGATGACGATAACAAAAGCAATGGTCATTGGAGCAACCGGCGGAACGGGCGCCGCAATTACGGAAGAACTGGTGAGACGCGGGATCGATACCATTGCATTCGGGCGATCGCGTCAGAAATTAGAGCAGTTCGCGAGTCGGTTAGGCAACCCCGAGCATCTGACGCTTGCCGTAGGGGACGCTATGCGACCCGAAGATATCACTTCTCAAGCAGGTGGAGCTGATGTATGGTTCCATTGCGCGAATGTTCCCTATCATGAAATGACCAGCAAGTTGATTCCGCTGGGCGAGTCGGTGATGGAGGCGGCCGAGCGCATGGCTGTCCGAGTCGTCGCAATTGACGGTATATATCCGTACGGCAGGAGACAATCCGACCTCGTAACCGAGGAGCATCCCAAAGAGCCGCATACTCGCAAAGGTAAAGCCCGCCTAGATTACGAAAGAATGTTGTTCAACAAGCGGTGGAACAAGGCCAAGGTTTTGATCGCTCGATTGCCGGATTATTACGGACCTACGGCCAACGAAGCTTCTTATTTGGGCTCGACCCTGGAGGCGATCGCGGCCGGCAAATTGGCATTTTATATTGGGAATATGCATATTCCTCGCGAGTTCGTCTATTTGCCGGATGCGGCGGCCATGATTGTCGAATTGGCCGGTAGAGACTTCGCCTACGAGCAGAATTGGCATATTCCGGGCGCCGGAATGATCGCCGGACGAGAGATCGTGAAGATTGCGCAATCGGCGAGCGGCAGTGTCAGACCGGTCATTCCGTTGAAGAAGCTGGGCTTGTCCCTGCTCGGAATCGGCTTGCCCGTCATGAAAGAAGTCGTTGAGATGCTTTACTTGACCGAAGAACCGCTAACATTAAGCCGAGACAAGTACGAACGTTCCATCGGCCCGGTCGTGGCAACACCATTCCATGAAGGGATCGCCTCAACGATAAAAGCACTGCAGAGAGCAAATAAATGATTGCCTAAGCGCTCGGGTAATGTGCAATAAATTTTCAGACCAAAACGCTGAGTCGTCGCTATAATAAGTCTATACAGAATAGCAAGGCACCAGATTGGGTGCCTTAAAAATTTCGCCGATAGACCCGTTAAGCTGAACCGTATCATAAGTAACGACGAAACTTGGTGCGGCGAGATTTAGCGGGACTATAAAAAAAGCGGCAGTCTTGGACTTTTTTTGTTCAAGGCTGCCGCTTTTTCTGAAAGAAAATCATTCCAAAACTTGATGACTAACGAACAAATAAACGAACATGAATACTCACGGATACAAGTGGAAGGTCAAACGAATCTGTTCCAAAAACATCTCGGGGGAATAGCCGCGCTCGTCTTTTTTGAAAGGAATAGGAATCGCTGCTTAAAGCCATCAGAAGCATATCCTCTTTGAAGACGCTGTTCGGTTGGGGCTGTTCGCGTTCTAGACCGATTGGTAGATTCATTAAATCCTGACATAGTTCGCTTTTGTTACGATAGCGGCGATAAAGCGTTCAGCCTCCAAATCAAACACGATATCATCACTTCCTATCCTGTTATGGTCTTCTTTTCTGCTGACTTCGGATGCCGGAACGAGGATTCTCATCGATCCCTACTTTAAGTTTCTTGGCTATCGCATGCCGGTTCCGGTTGATTCGGATATTGTCGTGGTTACGAACAATCATGGCGATCACAATAAAGTTAACGCCGCATCGGGTGATTACTTGCTAGTGAACGAGCCGAAAGAATACAGTCGCGGCGATGTGAGCATTAGTGGGTTCAAGACTTTCCACGATAAGGTGAACGGCAAGAAAAGAGGGCCCAATATTGTTTTCCGCTTTCGGATGGATGGACTGACGATCTGCCATTGCGGGGATCTGGGGCATCTGCTTACAGAAGAACAAGTCAAAGAAATCGGCAAAGTGGACGTACTTATCGTGCCCGTAGGAGGAAGGGCGACGCTCGCTGGGGCGGAAGCCGCTCAAGTGATGCGTCAATTGCATGCGACCGTAGCGATTCCGATGCATTATAGCACGAAGGCATTGGGAATTATCGGAAGGATCTTCTTCGCTAAGGTGGACAAATTCCTCGAGGCTGCCGGGACACGGACGACAGACGTAAAGACGTTGAACGTGTCCAAGGAAAGCCTTGAACAATATGCTGGCGTCGTTACTATGCAGTATGAATAGAATCGTAAGAGGGGGGCACTTGGTCGGGCGCCCTTCGATTTCGCTTTTTGTACGTACTATCTCAATCAAGCGTACAGTCAGTCATTTACTTTCTTCAAATTTCTCCGATATGATTCGCCATCGATAAGTCGACCACCGTGTACTACATTTTTCGGACTAACAGATTCTATACGAATTAACTCATCAGGCGTTAGTTCAACATGAACGGAAGCTGCATTTTCCTCCAAATACTTGATCCGCTTAGTTCCCGGTATTGGCAAAGCACCATTTGCCATCGTCCATGCTAGTGCCAATTGAGAAGGAGTACAGTTTTTCTCTTCTGCGATTTCTTTAATTTTATCTACCAGTTCCACATTTTTGGAAAAGTTCTCCCCTTGGAAACGCGGAATATATCTGCGTACGTCATTATCTTCCAGATCCTCGAATTTGCGAAGTTCTCCGGATATAAATCCTCTACTCAGTGGGCTATAAGCTATATGGGTAATTCCTAATTCTCTTACGGTAGGCAGTATTTCATCTTCGATTTCCCGGCTCCAAAGAGAATATTCGGTTTGTAAAACAGATATGGGGTGTACTGCATGTGCACGGCGAATGTCAGATGAAGAAGCTTCCGAAAGTCCAAGATAACGAACTTTCCCAGCTTGAACTAGATCAGCCATTGCTCCTACCGTTTCTTCAACCGGAACATTAGGATCTACCCGATGTTGGTAATACAGATCAATATATTCGGTCCCTAATCGACGAAGGCTTTCATCCACTGCTTTCTTCACATAATCCGGATGACCGTTGATTCCCGAAAAATTAGGAAGGAAAGCAAACTTTGTAGCAATGATCGCTTGAGTCCTACGGCCTTTGAGGGCTTTCCCAAGCAATTCCTCATTATGACCATTACCATAAATATCGGCGGTATCGAGCAACGTAATGCCAAGTTCCAGAGCGCGATGTATGGTTGTAATGGACTGTTCATCATCCGTTTGACCATAACTTCCCGACATTCCCATCAAACCTAAACCAATAGAGGAAACAACCAGATCACTATTTCCCATTGTTCTCGTTTTCATAATGGATCTTCCTTTCTTATCCTAAAGCCTAAATTTATGGTAACACCGATTTAATCAAATGTAAACACAAAATACAAAAAGTGTCTTGTATGCTTATTTTGACTGTGGTGTTTTAATTTTAGTTGGCATTAGGTAGAATAAAAAGATAAGGGGGGCATATAAATGGGCGAAGAAAACAGAGTAACGGACAAACAAAACGCGGCAAGAACCAGGTTAGTACAGAAACTAATACCGTATGTGAGGAAAAACGGTTTTCAATTCTTGCGCATGGAAGAGATTGCAAAAATTATGGATGTAAGCAGGGCTACTTTATATAAGTATTTTCAATCAAAAGAAGAGGTTGTTCAGACTGTTGTGAATTTCTATGTCGATTATATTAATGAACATATGGTGGATTCACTGGATGCAGATCAAAAGTTTAGTATTCGATTCCAGAAACTTTTCGAACGATCCGTATTAGTTGCTGAATACATTACAGATGTCTTTTTAGTGGAACTCGAAAGCGTTTATCCTGAAATTTATGATCGATTAAGGGAAGCTTTGAGGCTGCGGGAACAACAAATAATGGTTTTTCTTGATGAAGGAATACAAGAAGGCATATTTAATAAGATCAATGGTACGCTTTTCATCAAGCAAGACGAATTACTGCAAAAGATATTCGATATCAAATTTTTAATGGTAAATAACTTAACCCTTGCCCAGGCTCTTCATGATTATTACATGTTGAAAAAACTTCAATTATTCAAACCTGAGAAACTTCAAGCAGTAGACGATTTAAAGATGTTGCCTAGAATTGAGGACTTGGCACAAAAAATTACCAAGAACTTATATAGGGGGTAATCCGAAGGCCCGGGTCGGTAGATTACCAATACACAATGAAACGGATAGAACAGGGTGCCCCAAGACTAACGTCTTAGTCACCCTCGCCAGTCATGAACCAGCGCCGCCGGGCTTGAAGTGCACACCAATCATGAACCGCTCGCTTGAAGAATCCGTTATATAATAGTCGGTGTGGGGCCCGCTAATTATGGAAGATGCGAGTGTTGTCTCGCTGTCATATCGATTATGTATACGGGTTTTACGATCATACAGATCAATGACGAGATCGATCGAGCCGTCGGGTAGGGTGAGCCTTCTCGCGTGCGGCGGATTTGTTTCGTTATACCAGATATTGGGCATTTTGCTTCGACAGCGTAGTGAACCCTTCCACAAGTAATGGCGACTGATAATTTTTGTGGAAGTTGGAGAGTGATCAAACTAGCTCAACAAATGAAAAGGCCATCCCATAAAAGGATGGCCATTAATTTTTTGCCGTTACAGACAGCGCGGTGAATCTTACCATAAGTGACGGCAAAAAATTAGGAGTCGAAGGGGCTAGAGGCGTTGAGCCATTTCTCATGCCGACTATTCCACAAACCTCCCGTTTACTGCAGTCTGGATCGAAACCCACTCGCGCAAAGCAGAAGCCAGGTTACCGAGCTTCTCCTGCTGCTCAAGGTGGTAGACGCCGTCCGGCAAATTCGCTTCGCAATAGAGCCGACTTCCCGCGTAAGCTGCAGCCTTCCCCGTAATAACAGCCTCATTCTCTCCAGAGCCGAACAGTTCCACATGGGCTTCCTTATCTCCGCGCAGTCCGTAAGCATCTACCTTCACGGCGATGAATTCGCGGCCCATCTTGATACGCGCGAACAAGCCGACTGTTGCGTTGCGCACGGTCTTGTTTCGTAACAGCCTATTCAACCCGGTCGCTTGAAGCGCGAACAAGCTTTGATTCAGTAAGCGGCTATCGAAGCAAAGCCTCGTAGAAATATTGGCAATGCCTGATGTGCGGCCAAGTGAGTGCTGATCCGAGAAGTTGAAGCGATATGCCTTCCAACGGCCGAACGCTTGGCCGAAATCAATCGTTCGCCCATCTGAGAAATTGTGGCGGATGACCTGCTTGCCTTCGAATGTGTGCCGAAAGGGGCGAGCGAGGTTGTCGACCGTCCATTCGATTGCCCCTTTGCCATGGCTATCTCGCAGCCCGCTTAGCATGGAAATGTCGACCCGTTCTGTACGATCCATCATGTGGTGGGCATGCGCCGCCATAACGTTTGTAAGGCCAGGGGACAGTCCAACGCTCAGCCATGCGGCAGTCCGACTGCGCTGCGCGAGGGCTTGCAGCGTTTCGACTTTTTGGAGAAATTCGTCATCAGCGGAGATATCGGCGTACCGAGTGCCGCTTTCCAAGCAGGCTCGAACGAACGAAATGTCCGTCTGATCCAGGCACATGATCACGAGCCGGGTTCGTTCGAAGAACCCGGGCTCCGGGATGTCGCGGACATCAAGCTGCATCGACTTCACTTTCCCGGAGGTCTCTAAAGAGTAGCGCTGCGATTTCTCCAAACTTCTGCCGGCGGCGACCACCTTTCCGGGCCATCGGTTCGCCAACTCTTCGCAGATGATGCGCCCTACCCTCCCATAGCCGCCGACTACGACAATATCATCCTTCATCATTTCTGCTCCTCCCGACGGGAAGGAATCAAGAGGATGGAGAGCAGGAAACCCAGCAAAGCTAAAGCAGCAGTCAACTGAAATGTTCCCGAGAATCCGGCCGTCATCGCTTCCGGCGTATGAATGGCGAAGCCCGAGTGCGTCCGGGCGTAATCGGCGGCTCGAGAGGCTGCGACGGTTGCGGCTAAGGTTAAGCCGATGGCGCCGCCAAGCTGTTCGCTCATGGTGATGATGCCGGCGGCGCTGCCGGTTTGGCTTTTTTCCACGCGGGAGAAGCTCATGATATTGATCGATGGGAAGAGTAAGCCCCAACCGATTCCCCCGACAAGAAGAGCGGGAAATAGATCGTACATGTAAGTCCCGTCAACATGCATGCGGGACAAATAGAATAAGGAGAGCATGACCAGCAATTGCCCGGCAACCAGCACTGACTTTACCCCGAAGCGCCGAATGAACCGTGATGACAGATTAGCGCATACGATCGTCGGCAACGCGGCGGCCAAATAACCGAGAGATGTCTGGATGGCCGATAAATGCAAGACGTCTTGCATATAAAGCGTCAGCAGAAAAAACATGGAGAAATGATAAGATCCGGCCAATATCCCGATAACGACGCCGACCTGCATCGTGGCGATCCGTATGACCGCCTTGGGAACGAGAGGGAAGGAAGCGTTTCTTTGAATGAGGATGAAGCTTACCCAGAGAATCAGAGCTGCGGCGAGAAGAAGGAAGACGTTCCAGTTCCACCCTGATCCTGAAGCTGTGCTAAGTGCATAAAGAAGCAGACCGGAGCCCAACGAAACGGTGGCCGCGCCGGCGATATCGAACCCTTGCCGCTTCTCGGCGATTGGATCAGCAGGAAGCAGCTTCGGCCCGATCAGCAGCGCAAAAAAGCCGAGCGGGAGATTCAGGAAGAAAAACCACTGCCAGCCCAAGGTCGTCGTGATCAAGCCGCTAAGTAAGCTGCCGATTGCGCCTCCAGCCCCGAATACGGCCCCCCAGATGCCGAGCGCGATGTTGCGCTCGCGGCCTTCCGGAAACATTCGGGTCACCGATGAGAGCGAAGTCGGCGACAGAATAGCCGCAGCGAGACCTTGTATTACCCTGAAAAGGATTAGCGAGAGTGCTGTCGGGGCCAAACCACACAAGAGCGAAGTCGTTGCGAAAGCCGCTGCACCGATCAGGAACATCCGCTTTCGCCCGAAGAGGTCGGCGATCCTACCCCCGAGCAGCAGGCAACCGCCAAACGCGATCTGGTACGCGCTCATCACCCATTCCAAGCTGGAGTTCGAGAAATGCAACGAACGTTGAATCGAAGGAAGGGCTACGTTCAATCCGACAATATCGATCACCACCATGAATTGCGCGACCATCAGCGCGGCCAGCGCGAGCCATTTTCCATTTCCGGTTTGGGGTAGCGCCTGCTTGTTTTCTGCAATGACATTCATCCATCACCACTCCTAATTTGTATTAACACAATAATTGTATAAGTACAAATTAAATGATGTCGGCCTCGTTGTCAATGGTTCTTTCGGAAATTGTTGCAAAGATACAACTTTTTCAACTACAATGGGGCTAAACGTTGATGGGGGTGGCCTGTATCGATCCAATCATTTTAAACGAGCTGATCAATGAGGTTCTGGTCAAATCGACAATACTGAGCTCGGACAAATCCTTCGTGGAAGGGCTGACGCCCCGCCAAGCGCACATCGTCATGTTGCTCGACAAGGGGAGTTACCGCAATGGAGATTTGGCGGCCCGTCTAGGCATCGAACCTTCGACGCTGACCCGTTTACTTGATCCCCTGGTTAAGAACGGAGTCGTATCCCGCAACCTGAATCCGGATAATCGACGGGAGATCTTGATCCAATTGACCGAGCATGGCTTAGGGATGCTTCAGGAGCTTCATGGCAAAATGCTTCACGTCTGCAACGCTGTTCTGGAGAAAGTTCCCGACGACGACATGGACCGGGTCGAAGCCGGAATCCGCGCATTATTGCATGCTTTCAAACAAACTACGTTTCACGGGATTTGAATCGAACCAAGGAGGGTCCGCCAATCGGCGGACTTTCTTTTTATTTGTTGACACAAAATAGTTGTATAAATATAATAGTTGTGTAATTACAATTATCTGAAGGGCGTGATGGTATGTCCAGGAACGAACTGAATAACCGGTTGGATACTAGAGAGGAAAAAGTGATGCAACAAAGGTTGTCCGGTCCGGCCATGTTCTTAAAAACGCTGGCCTGGGTATTCGCGATATGTTTGATCGCACAAGCATTTTTGGCGGGTTTGGCCGTGTTTTCGGACTCCGCGAGATGGACGGAACATTCGCGTTTTGCCGACGTTTTTGCCGTGCTGCCGCTCATCATGTTGATCATTGCAATGGTGAAGAAACATCCTGCGGCAATTCGTGTGCAATGTGCGGCATTGGTCGGCATGATCGTTCTCATGTTTCTCAGCGCAATTTATTCAGAGCAGATAGGCTGGCTCGCTGCGATTCACCCGGTCATCGCCGTCTTTTTATTCTTTCGGACAATGGCTCTGATTCGGACCGTCGAGACAATCGGCTAACGGAATGGAAGGTGGAGAACAACATGATCAAATATATTCGATCAACGCCCGTTTCCGCAGCCGAAGGCATAGTTTTTGACATGTTCAAGCAAATCAAAAGGGATTTTGGTTTAGTGGGGGACCTGTTTGTTATGCACTCCCTCTCTCCCTCATTGCTTGCGGGGGTTTGGGCATCTTTACGAGAGACGGAAATGGTGGGGATTGTACCGAGAGCGATTAAGGAGGCTGTTGCCACGGCGGTTGCGAAAGGGAATGAATGCCCGTTTTGCATGGATGCGCATAGCACTATGCTCATGGCCGCAGGAGAGAGTGATGTGGCACGTCAAATCTTTGGTGGTCGTATCGGGGAAATCCAGGATAGAAAACTCAGATCCATTGTGGAATGGACGCTCGCGACGCGTGTACCGAATTCCCCCATCTTGCAAGAGCTGCCATTTACTGCAAAAGAGGCACCGGAAATCATCGGCACACTCGTAATCAACAACTACATTACCCGAATGGTTGATGTACTGCTGACGAATAAGTCACTCATTCCTGTGAAAAACCAATTTATTTCTAAAATTACAAAACGGCTTGTAGCTTTGTTATTCTCATCGAACTTGAAAAAGAAAAAAACAATCGGCGATTCTCTCGTATTCTTGCGCGATGCTCAATTGCCGGACGATCTATCTTGGGCGAGCTCCAGTCCAGTCATCAGCAAGGCATTCGCGAATCTTTCAGCAGCCGCGGATCAGGCGGGGGAAGCTGATCTGGATGATGCAACACGTTCCGTCGTTAAGCAATATATAGATGAATGGGATGGAGCTAAACCCGCACTAGGCAGGGGCTGGGTTGAACAAGTCGTAAGACCACTCGATGCCCCGTCTCGGGCCGCAGCTAGACTTTGCCTGTTGACTGCGACTGCACCTTATCAAATCGATGATACGCTTATTGATGAATTTCGCGCTTTCTTTAAAGAGGATAGACAGCTTCTGAATGTGCTTGCCTGGGCCAGTTTTACGGTTGCTCGAAAAATCGGGGCACATCTGACGGTACCTGGATAATTTAATCTCTGGCGTTCCCCTCGTCAAAAGGAACTCATCTTAGTAAATGTCGAGGCAATTGTGGGTTGTACTGATGCTGGCCGGTTCCGATGATACTGTAAAAGGGCATCCAACATCGGATGCCCTAAAAATTCGCCGATACGCCCGTTACGGTGAACCGTTCCTCGAAAGGACTAACCGATCTAATACGCTGTAATCGCCCTCCGATAGCATAGGCCAAGAAGCAGATTCGGCTTACGCTCAAAGCCATCGAAGGCTTCTTTAAATTTCTTTTGCATATTCAGTATTTTCAAATGCCATCGTAAGACGTGGCAAAGGTATGCTTACCTTTTTTGCTTCTCTCACAACTTCAAGAACCGCAAACCCTGCTTTACTATTGTTGTATTCCACAAAAAGTCGCGGTAAGCTGCCTTTTGCAAAAATAATTTTATTAAAAAGTGTGCCGAGAAGTCCAGGTGGAATTTTAGTCAGCAGGAGAGAAATGGCATCAAGCTTTGCACCTCTTGCTTTAAGTACAGGAATCATTTCCCTCATATTCAACCCAAGATTGGAAAATGAGTCACTATGGTTCATGAGCGCTGGAAAACTTCCCCGTTTTAACACCTCGGCTTCCATCGCTGCATTCATGGCAAAGTGATTCCATAGCCAGTTTTGCATATCCTTTATCCAACTAATTTTAAATTGGGCACTTTCAAATAGTTCTCTGACCTTGTTGTTAATATGCTCAGTGCCTGCCCGTGGTTTCTCTAGAAATACCATTTTCAAAAAGCCGCCCCTAAGCTTATTGTCCGCTATGCCGCCTCCTGCTCCGGGGAAGCCAAAGACAACATTGTTCATAGACAATGGTGCGATCGATGATTTCAAATCTTGCCAAATGTTATTGAATATGAGGATAGGGGCATTTCCTGCAGCAGTTGATAGGAATCGTGCTGCTCCTGGAAGTTGTTCCGTGTTGACGCTCACAATAATGAGTTCATAATTTGGAAGGATCTCCTCATGCAGGTTAACGTTCCAGCTTTCTTTTATTAGCTTTTTCCCTCTTCGTGCGTCCCACATTTCAAGCTCTATACTGCTTCCGAAGGTTTCTTTCCTCCCCTTTCTAACGTAAAAGTCAACTGTATGCCCTGCCTGTTCGAAAGCCCACGCATATTGGGTCGATATTACACCTCTACCGAAGAATAAAATTTTCATGTTAGACTCCCCCAAAGAGTTGATAATCCTTATTGATGATCAAACAACGTGTTGTATGATAATATTGTATGGATTCACTATACGGTCATCAACCATCAGATTTTTAATATTTGTCGGATCGTCTATCGAACCGGAAATGGAGGCAAATGATGAACAAGCAACCTGAAATTACAGACAAAACCAGGCAGACCTTTATAAATGTGTTCTGTGATTTATATAGCCAAAAGCCAATTGAAAAAATATCTATTCAAGAGATTGCCAACAAGTCAGGATATAACCGCAGTACATTTTATCAATACTTTACAGATATTTATGAGTTGCTGAACTACGTTGAAGAGAAGGTTTTGAAATCCATTAACGAGGAAATGGCAAGCAGGGAGCTTTCTACGCATACTTTCCAAGATGCGCTTCAATGCTTGGAAAGTACAGAAGATATTTCTGTCCTAAAAGCCCTCCTGGGTGACTATGGTTCTGTTCATTTTGTTGAACGCCTGAAAAGAGAAATT
Organism: Paenibacillus terricola; assembly: GCF_014779765.1. GTDB lineage: Bacteria > Bacillota > Bacilli > Paenibacillales > Paenibacillaceae > Paenibacillus_T > Paenibacillus_T terricola. The sequence goes on from NZ_JACXZA010000001.1 coordinate 219,017, forward strand.
CCCTTTGAGAGATTGATTGTGAATCTTCCAACAAATGATATCTTAACGCCCTACCTGATTGAGTTTTACATATCAACATTAATATCTCTGTTTCGCCTTTGGATACGCAACGGCAAAGATTTATCGTCGGAAGAATTGGTCAAGCTGATAGATAGCCTATTCGCAAATGGGATAACGCCGTTTCACATCTTTGGCACGGTCAAGAATGAGTAAAATGTCGTGATATAGAGAACCGTATCACAAATAGTGGTAAAGCGAAGAGCGGAGGCAACGAATAAAGGAGCTATCATTCGATGGCTCCTTCATGCTTTCTCTATCTTCCCATCTACTGTTCGTAAGCATTTATCACTTTAATCATCGATTGAAATACCTGCGGCTTTTAAGTGTCCATGAGTTAGAATTTTTCCGAATTGAGAAGCGAGTTCCTTTGGCGTATAAGAAAAATCATTTTTAACCCACCATATTACAATGCCCATAAAAGTAGATGCGATATATTGGAGTAATAATTCCTTTGAAATCTTCAGGGGTGTACTATCCAAGCCATCTTCCACTGTATTTTTTATTATTTCCTCCATTTTTGATTGAAAACCATAAATTCTATTCTCATCAAGCAACAATGCTTTGTAAAAGGGAGTATTGTCCTTAATTTTCTCCAGTATTGTTTGCATTAGTTGTTCAAGCATAGAGCCACTTACAGGAGATTTGCTGCTCGAACAAAGATTGAGTGTACGATTTAGTTCTTCTAATAATTCATCCATAGACGCATTTAACAAATCGGGTTTGTTCTGATAATGAAGGTAAAATGTATTCCGGTTAATCATCGCCTTATCGGCAATATCTTGGATCGTAATCCCTTCATATCCCTTCTCATTAAGAAGCTCTATAAACGCCTTTTTAATCGAATGCTTGGAGCGGATGACCCGCAAATCAGTTTTTTTGTTCATTATGACTCGTTCCCTTATATTTTTTTGTTAGATATACGACATTTGAGTTGAAACTGTATTTTATCTCTCAAAATCAAAATTATTAAACATTGAATGCTAAGCTTTTATTAATCATAATAAACAAAAGATAAATATACAACACGTTGACCATTATTTATCTTATTGATAATTAACTCTAATTGAAAGGGAGATATTAAGTGAAAACTATAGCAATTGTTGGAGCAGGAGCAGGTTTAGGAATGTCCATTGCGAAGAAATTCGGACAAAATGGCTTTCGCGTAGCTCTTATTGCTCGAAATGAAGAAAAGTTGAACCAACTGGTTATTGAATTAGAACAATTGGGAATCGAAGCTGCTTCATTTCAAGCGGACATATTAAATAAAGAACAAATTGAGATGGCATTTGCCGCTATTAAAGAGAGATACGGATTTATTGATGTTCTTGAATACAGTCCAACTCCGAGCATCGACACAGTAGCGCCATCACTAGATGTAACAGAAGAAAATGCGTTATACCAATTTCAATTTAATGTTCTAGGTGCGTTAACCAGTGTTCGACAAGTGCTGCCGGAAATGTTGGATAAGCAAAGCGGTGCTCTATTATTTACGACTGGAGGCGCTGCAATCCACCCAGTACCGAGGATGGGGAATGTCGGAATTGCAGTTTCAGGTCTTCGTAATTATATCTTTAATTTGAACAGCGAATTAGCCGACAAAGGTATTTATGCGGGTCACCTTTCGATCGGAATTTGGATGCAACCGAATTCAGGAGTTCAGGATAAAATCGCTGATATTTGGTACGACATGTATTCCAAGAGAGATCGCGTTGAAGAGTTTATAACTGAAGATAAAATATAATTAATGGAGTAAAAATGTGAATATCACTATTTTCGGTGCAAGCGGTGCAATTGGACAGCTTGTAACACAATTAGCTTTAGAAAACGGAGATTTCGTAACGGCATATATTAGAAGCCCCAAAAAAATTAGCCTCAAACATCCCAATTTGACCCTTGTACAAGGGGAACTTTCGAATGCTTCAACCATCGAGAGGGCAGTCGCTGAAGCGGATGTCGTAATCAGCACACTGGGACCAGCGTCTGACATGTCACGAAAGCTTAAAGGCACGCCGATTGCCGACGGACACGAACTAATTATTAGGGCGATGAAGAAACTTAACAAAAAAAGGTTAATTACACTTGCCACACCAGCTTTGCAATCAGATGACGATAAGAAAAACATTTCGACGATACTTCCAGGTGTATTAGCCAAAGTTTTCCTTCCAAACGGTCATGCAGAAATGAAGAAAATGGAAGGGGTTATTAAACAATCGAATCTTGATTGGACAGTCGTTCGAATTATTAACCCCAATGTTAAACACAAAGGGCAATCTTATGACTATTCATTCGGAGATAAATCGGCTAAATTATCTGTTTCTAGAGAAAATGTTGCTGAATTCATGTACTCTGCCGCTCGTAACAACCGATTGATTGGAAAAATGCCTATTATTTATAACAAATAAGCTCACTTCCCAGGTTTTTTGATAATTTGTAGTGAAGGAGCATTCAAAATGAAAATCGAGATATGGTCGGATTATGTTTGTCCATTTTGTTATATTGGCAAACGACGATTAGAGTCTGCACTGGAGCAATTCGCTCATCAGAATGAAGTGGTTATTGAATATAGAAGCTTTGAACTTAATCCGCAAGCATCCATGTACTCAGGTAAAAATATGCATCAAATGCTCTCTGAGAAATATGGTATGAGTATCGAGCAAGCGAAAAAAGCAAATGCTGAACTTGGACAACAAGCGGCTATGATGGGTCTCGTATATAATTTCGACCAAATGAAGCCCACCAATACGTTTGATGCTCATCGTTTAACCCAATATGCCAAATCTGTTGGTAAAGATAAGGATTTATCAGAAAAGCTGTTCTATTCTTATTACACGGATTCCAAGCTAATAAGCGATCATGATACATTAGCAGATATTGCAGAATCTGTTGGAATGAATAGGGACGAATCGATGGCAATTCTCCGTGATTCATCCAAATATGCTAACGATGTGCGTTCAGATGAAGCCACAGCAAAACAATTGGGAATAACAGGAGCACCTTTCTTTGTCATTGATAGAAAATACGCAATTTCCGGTGCACAACCAATTGAGGTATTCTTAAGTGCCCTTAACCAAGCATCTCAATAGACTGGAAGACCGTGAACGGTCAGGCAGCTCAAACGAAATAGGCAGAACAATTAACCGCACAAAATCCTTATCGGGCTTTGGGCGGTTTTGTACGAATATGCGGTTACGGGTTAATATCCTTGCGCTCGATATTGCGGAACGATGTATAGGCGATAATCGCTCCGATCCATGACAAGGTGATGGGGATAGCGATTATTGAATTAAGGGAGAAGCCGTTCGAATTGCTGCAGACGATAAAGACAATCAGAATGGACGCAACAACTGTCGCCGCTGTGGAATACTTCCTCATTCCGAAGATCAGTGGGATTAGACTCATGAAGCTGGCTGCAATGGCGTTCATGAGGAAGGCAATCGTTTGCCGGATGACAACGTCCTTCGTTAACGTCTCATGTATGAATTCGTGATAATGGTTGATGACAAGCATAAGGATGCTGACGATCGAATCGGCAATCAAGATGGAGATGAACGTGAACGAGAACACAATGAGTAGCTTCGCGATTATCAGTTTCTTGCGGTTAATCGGGTACGTGAACAACACGGAGATCGATTTGGTCCGGTATTCTTCAATAATGAAGCGCGAGAGCAGGACCGCGGCGAACACGATGAATACGCCTCTTGTGAGAAGGTCGATTGTACTGAACAGCGCCTCAAAGTCAGAAAGATCCTCAACTGACGATGGGTCAAAGGAGATTGCGCATACGAAGCCAAAAATACAAGCCATCGCGATAAAAGCTCCAATAACATAACCGGTGATCTTGAATTTTTTTATCTCGAGTTGGATTAGCTTAAGCACTCTGCCCACCTCCGTTCAATAAGCTGAGGAAGTAATCTTCCAGAGAGCTGTTCTTCTGATGGATCGCCTCCACGGCTACGTCGTTCAAGATAAGAACCTTATTGACTTGGGGAAGCGGAGTCGTGAGGTCATAGATCCGAATCGTCTCATTCCCGATGACGCGGATATTCGAGATGTTAAGATGATGAGATAGTACGTAAGCCGCCTTCACACAGTCGTTCGTGTGGAATTCAATGTATTCGGTGTTCGTCTCGCGGACCTGCTTGAGAGAGACTTCCTGAATCAGCCGACCATGGTTGATGACCCCGATCGTATCCGCCAGCTGTTCAATCTCCGCAAGGAGGTGGCTCGAGATCAGAATGGAGATCCCGTATTCTTGGGAGAGGATACGCAGCAGTTGCCGGATCTCCTTGATACCGATCGGATCCAGCCCGTTAATCGGTTCGTCGAGGATGAGCAATTCCGGCTTCGTCACGATGGCCCTTGCGATGCCCAAGCGTTGTTTCATTCCGAGCGAGAAGTCCTTGACGGATTTGCCGTCGATGCCTCGCAGCTGAACTAAATCCAACGCCTCATCAATTGCTCTCTTGTTGTAATAACCCATGTATTCACAATGGAGCTCCAGGTTGGCTCGGGCAGTCAGCTTGTCGTAGAAAATAGGGTATTCGATAATCGAGCCCATCCTGCCTAGCATGGAGTAAGAGGTTGGTGTCAACTTCTCGCCGAACAGCTCAATCTCCCCGGATGTCGGTTTGATAAGATTAGTCAGCATTTTCATAATCGTGGTCTTACCTGCTCCGTTTGGTCCAAGGAAACCATAGATTTCCCCCGTTTTGACCCTCATGCTCACTTCGGATACGGATTCTTTCCCTTTGAACGTCTTGGTTAATCGGTGCGTCTGCAGAACGTATGTCATTGTGATCCTCTTCCCTTCCTTACGTTGTTAAGCAAATCATAACGGATGAAATGGCGTATTTTCCTTACTCGTTCCTTACGAGTTTCTTAAGTTGAACTTCTTTAACCGAAGCGAGAAGACGGTTCGCATGTAAGGCATACTGATTAGCTCGATCGATCCGCCCATGCCTTCTGCAAGCCTTCGGGCGATCGCAAGCCCGAGACCGCTTCCCTGGATCTTCTTATTCCGAGAGTCATCCAGCGTGTATAATCGTTCGAATACACGATCTTGATGCGCCTTCTCGATTCCTTTGCCCCGATCCCACACTTCTATGAGAATGAATCCTTCTTCTTCCCTCAGCGTAAGGCCAATGATTCCGCCGTCCGCTCCGTAACGGAGTGCGTTGGAGATCAGGTTGTCTAAGACTCGCTTCAAGGCGTCATTATTGCCTAGCGCATGCTTATCTCCTGGAGGAATATTGAGTGATACCTCGAGTCCGCAATCTTCTATCTGTTCATGGAACTGAAGGATGCTAAGTCTGCAGGACTCGCTAACGTTGATTCGGCTCAGGGGGATATCGACATCATCGGATTCGAGCTTGGCCAAGTCGAAGAAAGTATCAATCAATTGGATGGCTTCTTTCGTCTTATTGAAGAGCTTGGCTAACAGCTCGTTCCGTTCATTCTCCTCGATAGGAGGGCACATATGAAGTGTCTCCGCATACCCGAGAACGACCGTCAGCGGCGTTCTGAGATCGTGTGAGACATTCGCAAGCATCTTGCGAGACGCGATTTGGGTTCTTGCATGCTCAGCAGAAACTTTCAAGTTGCTTTCGAGCAACTCGTTGATACCAGTCATGAGTGCCTGAAGCTCAGAGTCTCGGGTCATGTGAAGAAGCCTCTCTCGGGAATGGCTCTCCATAATCTTCCCCAACTTGCTGCGAATTTGCTGCAACTCAGAGGTTCTTCGTACGTTCGATCGAAGTCGTGTGGCGAGGAAGCTCGCGAGAATGACGATAACGCAGAGAAGGATGACGTTCATCTCATCAGCCCTCCCATTTGTAGCCGATTCCCCATAAGGTCTTGATGTAGGTCGGATGGGAAGGATCGTCTTCAATCTTCTCTCTTAATCTTCGGATATGAACGTTAATGACGTTCTCGTCTCCCATATAATCGTCATTCCAGATCAATCCGTAGAGTTGGGACTTGGTGAAAACCCGGTTTTTATTCGTCGCAAAAAGCTTTAAAATATCGAACTCCTTGGCCGTCAGCCGTACTTCGTGGCCTTTTTTCTTTACCGAATACTTCTCAAAGTCTAGTTCTAGGTCGCCAATGATAGCGGATGGCTCTACCTGTCGTTCCGCGTTGGAATACACCGTGGCTCTTCGAATAGCCGCATTCATCCTTGCAGTCAGCTCGATCGTCGAGAAAGGCTTCTGGATATAATCGTCCGCTCCGAATCCGAGGCCCAGCGCCTTATCGATGTCCCTGTCCTTAGCTGACATGATGAGAATCGGAACCTTGCTTCTCTCTCTGACCCTGCGAATGACCTCCATACCGTCCAGTTCCGGCAGCATCAGATCGACAAGGACAAGGTCGTACTCCTTGTTTGAGAACAGCGCCATTCCCTCCATGCCATCTGCTGCTGCATCGATCAGGAAGCCTTCGCGGCTCAAGGCGTTACGAAGCATCTCGACGATGGAAGGGTCATCTTCTATGATTAAGATCCGATGTGCTCTAGTCATAATTCACTCATCACTTCCAATCCTTTTTATCCATCTTACCAAAAAAGGAGGCTGAGCAGCTTGTTCATGATTCGACTTTTTATGAGCAAAGAGAAAGCAATAGCCCTGTTCAATTTAGGGTACTTGTGTTTAATTGCTGACTTGCCGGGGAGTTGATGGGGAATCTTTAGGGGGGGGGTTGCTTTCACAAAGCAAAGCCCCCTTCGTCGTTTTGGTGGAAGGGGCTGCTATTTAACGTTCAATCTATCTGACCCAAACCAAACCGGTGTTTAAGCTTATATGTGCTTTTGGAGGTTAACGCCAGAATGTAATCTTGTCCGAGCTTAATCGTACGGATTCATACCCGTCTGCCTTGGCATTTCCTATTGAGATCATCATTACCGGAGCATAGCGTTCTTCATCCAGATCAAATGCATTAGCCACCTGATCTACCTCAAAGCCTGCCATTGGGTTCGTATCATACCCATGCGCACGGGCTACCAACATGAATTGCATGGCAAAAAGGCTGCTATCGATTTTTGCAACTTCAACTTTTGATAACGGCGCGCACGTACTCCATGTCATGAGATATAACGACAACGAATCGGCAAGAGATGGCAAGGCAGATGAAGCGGAGCTCACCCGTCTTCTTGATCTTCTGGAGCCTGGCTGGGAGCGGGAAGTTGTAGCCATTCGATTCACGCCGAATGTCCTTGTCTCTCATGATTCACGCACGATTCGCCATCATGGGGCTGGGCCGGCTCCCGGAACGACTGTGCCGGAAGTCCGCGGTTTGTACGTTGCCGGAGACTGGGTCGGTGCGGAAGGACGGCTCGCCGATGCAGGCATGGCAAGTGCTAAACAAGCTGCTTCGGAGGTAATGAGCTACCTCTAATTCAGCTTCGGCGAACTCGCCGAAAGGGGTTAAGCTGGCAACGTTCTTTAGATCGTTCCGAAATTCAAAGCCTTCGAGCACCTTGTTCGCGGCCATCTGCTCCTTTGGCTTCGACAGCGCTGCATGTTCTTACGTATGCTATTTAGGTGTGAGATGACCTTTATGCGAATGTCATGCTATGATGAGAACGGTAATTAAACATGTTTGGAAATGAGGAAGAAAATGCTTGACGTATTCATGAAACAAATCGGTCGGAAGTCGTGCTCGTTCCTGTCCGCGATGATCGTCATTCTGGCCATTATGCTGACCGGCTGCGGGAATCTGGACGAGGGGCCTTCTTCGGCCGCCAATCCTTCCCCGTCTACATCGTTCGCCGAGGGGCAGAAGCAAGCCCAACCCCCGCTTATCAGCTTTAAGGAAGTGTCAGACCATATACGAAAGCACCAACGGCTTCCTGATAATTTCATTACGAAAAAAGAAGCCGAGCAGCTCGGCTGGGTACCTGCCCAAGGCAATCTGGATAAGGTTGCACCCGGGAAAAGCATCGGAGGCGACCGCTTCGGGAACAGGGAAGGACTGCTGCCAAAGGCCAAAAACCGGACATGGTATGAAGCGGACATAAATTATAAGAAAGGGCCGCGCGGAGCGGACCGAATTCTCTATTCGAACGACGGACTGATTTATATGACGACAGACCATTACAAGTCGTTTACGGATATTACGAAGGAAGGCAGTGTCCCGAAATGAGCAAAGTCACTGAACTGAGACAGTCGGAGGCGGATCGTCATGAGAACGTCCATGAATGGCTGAAGCGGGAGCTCGGCTTGCCGGACTGGTACGGCTATAATTTGGACGCCCTATGGGATTGTGTCACCGGATATTTACCGTTGCCCTTGCAGATCCGATGGATCGCGAATTCGGAGCACGATGACCGCTATGCCGCGATCTTGGAAGTTTTTAAGGAGGCCTCTGACCAATTCGATAACATTAGCTTTGAGTACGTGCATGATTGGTAAGAAGACTGAGGTGCGCGAACACGGGACATCGTATTGACGATTATTAACTGTGTAGTAACAATCAAACTTCATAAAATAAGTGTTAAACAGCGACAGCCCAGGACGAGAAAAAGTCCTAGACTTGTCGCTGTTTTATTGAACTAACGCACGCCATTACTTCAAAAGATTTTGGTAATTAGGGAGGAAGTCATCTTTATCGGGTCCTCTAAGATGTTCATAATTTTTAAGCTCAACTCCAGCCGCCGAGATCCGATATGTAAAAACATCCTCGCCGACAGGTATATGAGGACCGACTATTGGTTGAGCGTCTATTGTGATCAAAAAATCAAAACCACGGAAAGCAGCTACCCTTTCAATACTCTTCACGTTTACATAATCCGGATGAATAATTGGTGGTACTGTAATTACATCTGAATATGCCTCAACAAGTTTCTCTTGCATATTCGGAAGTAGACTTACGACAAGCATATCTTGTAGCTGTAATTCCCTTGAGTCCACAAGTGGCTTATTACCAACCGCATTTGAAGTTTGCTCTGATAGAGTCTCTTCAGCAGCATAGTAAATATCTATTTTTTGTTTGTTATCATCCGACCCTGAAGAGGCATGTGCGTATTTTACAAGAGCACCACTGCTCTCAGCGAATAAACGAAGAGGTACATATGCCTTATTATTATAGTTAAGCACCTCTTCATCTTCCTGTAGTTGTACCTCTTTGGAGACTCCATTAGCTAGAAAAAAAGTAATTTTACTTGGGAAAATGGTTGTTTCGATTACACTCGAAGCAAATACAGAAGTTGTTACCATTAAGAAGGCACCACACAACACACCTGCAAGGAATTGTTTCTTCAATTTGTCTTCTCCTCTTCAAATATAAGTTCATCGAAACAATTTGACGGAGCTAATGCGCTATTTGTTGAAAAAAAATACAAATTTGGTCACTTCCCGCAATATCAATCAATCGCCTTGTTAAAATCGAAAACAGTAAGAGTGTTGTACCAGAGTTAATAAAGAAAATCCATGTTAAGTCGGATGGATTAAAGAGGGTGTTCTATACGCCCAATTCGGGTCCGAGAAACATCAAGGCACCATTTTTGGTGTTAAACGAAACATTCATCTTCGTTCGTCATGAATACGGAAGAAGAAATCAGAGAAGCGTTCGAAAGTTATCGGAAAGGAACGTTTCTACAATGAGCAACTCAAACCATGTCTAAAAAGGGAATTATATAAGTACGCAAAGGCACCCGCTCAGGGTGCCTTTCGATTTCGCTCTATAGCCGATACGCTGAACCGTATCACAAGTAACGGCGAATTTTCAGAGGAAACCTAAATTGGAAACGGCCATAATTATTCTGACAATACAAGGGGTATGATTAGAGATGCATCGGAAAGATAAGGAAGCCTTCGATTCTTTACCGATCGTTCTCAATATGCTATATTGATGACGGGGAGGGAATGAAATGGCCAGGAGCAAAGAGTTTGAAGAGAGTGCGGTATTGGATAAAGCAATGAGACTCTTCTGGCAACAGGGCTACGAGAAGACGTCCATGACTGATCTGGTCGAGCACATGGGAATCCATCGAAGAAGTTTGTACGACACATTTGGAGATAAACATCAGTTGTTTCTAAAAGCGATGGATCGCTTCGACAATAAAATTAGCGCCTCTCTTGAAGGAGGAGTTAAGCGCTCCAAGACTGCAGTGGAAGCTCTTCAGTTTATTTTCGAACTCATGATTGAGGGAGAAGAGGACTCGCCTCCAGGATGCTTAATGGTGAATTCGGCCGTGGAGTTGGCAGCACGAGATGCCGATGTGGATACAAAGTCCACTGAAGCGTTCGCTACTGCAGAGCAGCTTCTCAAGGACATTATTGCTTGGGGGCAACGGGACGGTCAATTTACCACTGATTATGAGGCTGTTGAATTGGCGGAATATCTGCATAATGCATGGGTGGGGTTAAGGGTAATGGCAAGAACCTCGGTTGCAAAAGAGAAACTTCACCGTATCGCTCAAATATCAATAAAATTTTTAGAAAAATAACAGATTCATTTGTTCCCCGATAAAAAACAATTTTTTTTTGCCCTTTTTAGAATGATCGTTCCCAATAAGAGTCGAAGCAAATGGAGGGGTCATGATGCAAGCCATGATAATTGAAAAATACGGAAAACACCCGCTTAAGTTGGCTGATATTCCAATGCCTGCAGTAGGAGATCATGATGTGTTGGCGGAAATCCATGCGGCAAGTATTAACCCTCTTGATCTCTTAGTGCGGGATGGCAAAGTACGCGTACTGATGAAAAACGACATGCCGCATGTTCTAGGATATGATTTCTCGGGCATTGTCATTCAAGTGGGAAGGAAGGTTACAAAATTCAACATAGGCGATGAAATATACGGACGGCCAAGTAAGGGCGGAGCCTTCGCTGAATATATTTCCGTACATGAAAACGATATCGCCCAAAAACCCAAAAACCTATCCTTTGCGGAAGCAGCGTCAATCCCATTGGTCGGACTTACGTCCTATCAAGTATTGCATGAACGATTGAAATTATCGGCCGGACAGAAGGTATTGATTCAAGCTGGATCGGGCGGCGTCGGTACGTTTGCGATCCAACTCGCCAAAGCGATGGGACTTTATGTCGCAACAACGACAAGCGAAGCTGGAGCCAAATTGGTCGAATCGCTTGGAGCCGATCAAATTATCAATTACAAAACAGAACAATTCGATACCTTGTTACAAGATTATGATTCCGTTTTCGATACTAAAGGCGGAGAGACTCTAGAGAAGGCCTTTAAAATTGTCAGAAAGCAAGGTCAAATCGTATCCGTAGTAGGGCCGCCGAATGCGCGGTTCGGTGAAGAGGAGAGGGCTGGCTTTGTCAAAACAAATCTATTTCGATTGATTGCCCGTAAGATCACAAAATTAGAGAAAAAACACAATGTCAAATACAGCTTCTTGTTCATGAAACCGAACGGCAGGCAACTGGAGATCCTTTCCCAATGGATTGAATCAGGGAAAATAAAGCCTGTTATCGATCGAACTTTTCCTTTTGAAGAAGCTCAAAAGGCGATGGAGTACTCAGAATCGGGCAGAGCAAAAGGGAAGTTAATATTAAAGATAAAGTGAGGAGCATCTTATAATGAAAATTTCTGAACAAACCGCATTTGTCACCGGCGCAAACCGAGGTTTAGGCCGCCAACTTGCTATGGAACTTCTATCCAGAGGAGCTAAGGTTTATGCTGGCGCAAGAAATCCGGAGTCCATTGATATTCCAGGTGTAATACCTGTAAAGCTTGATATCACCAACCCGCAAGAGGTAGCTGCAGCTGCTATGACCGCTAAGGACGTTACGCTTCTGATCAACAATGCAGGATCGTCAACAGGAGCTTCTTTACTTGACGGAGATCTCGATAAAATTCACTTGGAATTTAATACGCACTTCTTTGGCACACTGTCCATGGTCCGTGCTTTTGCACCTGTTATTTCAAATAATGGCGGAGGGTCTATTCTGAATATTCTTTCCGCATTATCTTGGTTCAGTATGGGAAGTGCAGGCGGCTATACGGCTGCAAAGGCGGCAGAGTGGGCTCTGACGAACGAGTTGCGATTAAATCTGTATCCACAAAAGGTGAGAGTAGCCGGTTTGCATGTGGGCTTTATGGAAACCGATATGACGGTGGGTATTGATGCTCCTAAGGTCGACCCTGCAGAAGTTGCAAAAAAGGCTATCGATGGAATAGAGTCCGACAGCTTTGAGATTCTTGCCGATGAAGCAAGCCTTAATCTTCAACGGGGTCTGGCCGGCGGTGTTGCTGCGTTGTACCCACAACTGGTGTGATGAGCAAAACGGTACTCATCACCGGTGTGTCGGGCGGGATAGGTAAAGAGCGCAAGCTGATGACCCATTTGGTCGGGTCCGCACAGGGCAAAGTAGAACAATAACCGAATATAAATAAAAGAGGAGTTTTTTTTGAAAAAAATGGAAAAACTATGGAGCAAAACGAAAATAGGAAATCTGGAATTATCTAATCGGTTGGCTATGGCACCAATGACACGGAGTAGAGCACAAGAGGATGGTACACCTGGAGAACTAACTCCCCTTTATTATGCTCAAAGAGCATCTATGGGTTTAATTATTACGGAAGGCACACAGCCTTCTGATGATGGTCAAGGTTACTTAAGATCACCTGGCATCTATACGGAAAAGCATATTGAGGGTTGGAGAAAGGTTACGGATGAGGTGCATGAAGCTGGTGGTTTTCTGTTTATCCAATTAATGCATGTAGGTCGGATATCACATCCCGACAATACTCCGCATCATCGTCAAGCAGTTGCGCCATCTGCGATCGCACCCGGCGAACCAATATTTACTGCTAAAGGGATGTTGGACATACCCGTTCCAAGAGAGCTAAGTGAAGAAGATATTCAAACGACAATTGTGGACTTTAGAAAAGCGGCAGCGGCAGCTATTGCAGCAGGCGCTGACGGCGTAGAAATTCATGGAGCCAACGGTTATCTGATTAATCAATTTATCAGTGAGAACTCGAATAAACGAATGGATGAATACGGTGGATCCGTAGAGAACCGCGCTCGCTTTGCAATCGAAGTAACGAAAGCAATCGTTGAAGAAATCGGAGCGGACAGAACGGGATTCCGTATTTCCCCAGGAACACCTCTTAACGGGATTGACGAAGGCGAACAAGGGCCTGCAGTATATCTCTACCTTGTAAAAGAATTAGCTAAATACAATTTAGCATATCTCCATGTAATGCATTTAGGGAACGAAACACTTCTCCGTGAAATTCGTTCGAATTGGCCTCAACCATTATTGGTCAATCGAGCAGGACGATCACTAGAAGATATTGGTATAGATATTGATAGCGGCCTTGCTGATATGGCTCCGGTCGGGGTATGGTCGTTAGCTAATCCGGATTTGGTGGAGCGCCTTAAAGAAGGTTTCCCTTTGAATGAAGCAGACCGTGCAACATTGTACTCTGGTAACGGGAGCGAGGGCTATACGGATTATCCAACGATGAAAGAATTAATGTCCCAGAAGGAGTAAGTATAGCTTAAATGGTAAAAACAAGTTTCCTAAAAGTTCTGAGCAAGGTGGCGACGGTACCCATCCGGCGGCACCTTGTTCCATTTCTCCGTTATGTTTCTTCAAGTGGGTCATGCAACTGTTAAGTACCTCATAAATAAGGGGACAGAAGAACGAATAACACGAAACAGCAGCCCCGCCTTTGGAAAGTTGACTGCAACTGCAGTTCGAGATGCTGTAAGTATGATACAACAACAAAAGGACAGAGGCTCCCGCCCTGTACCAGGCCATTCTGAGCACCGCACCTCAAACACAACCAATCCCGCCAAATGGGACAGCATTCAGTATATGCATGGCGACGTATTTTATAAGGCATCACAAATCGTTTGAATGTCGAAGCCGGTCTTCACCGTATTCGCTGACGCAACAAAGCCGACATACATTCTGACCGAATGGGATTGGGATTCCGGCTCGGCAAATCGTAGTCTCGCTTTTGCTGTTTTCACGGCAGGCTATTAAGTCGTTACCCCGGAGCCCGGCGGGCACGCTCCGTTACTCCTTGGACGAAGGACTGCAATTCGGTTATGAATACCTTTGCTGCTTGCCCCATAAACTTGTCCTTCCGATACATGATGCAGATATCCTGACTAGGCGTAGGCTGGATCAGCTTAACCGCCGAGATATGATCATGGTTAAGATAATCAAGCAGCATTCGCGGCAGAATGGAGGCCCCTATCCCTTTTTCTACTAGGGACAGAAGGGTCGACAAGGTAGAGGTTACAATCGGGTTATGAATGGCAACCCCTGTTTCTTGACAACAGGCATGGAAGACCTTCGTAATTTGATGCTCCGAACCGAACAGAATCAGCTTTAATTGCTCTAATCGCTCGAAGGGGATCGCCTTTGACTTTGCAAGCGGGTGATCGGAATGGATAGCTAATACAAACTCTTCGTGGAACAAAGGGATGACAGCGATTCTGTCATCTGGATTCGAAGGCACTGTCGTAACGCCAAGATCTCTTGTGCCGTCGACAACCTGTTCATACACATTCACGGTCTCCGTTACCTGGATGGAAAGGTTGGGATAAGCAAGATGGAAGTTAACCAACAATGTATCGAAGAGCAAGTCCCCGTCCCCTGGCAGGATACCAATATCCAGCCTCCCGCCTTCCATTCGCTTCAGATCGGTTATTGCCCCTTTGGCGTTGTTGATGTGTTCGAATATCTTCCGGCAGTGCTCCAATAAGATTTGACCTGCCTCCGTTAGAGCGATCCGCTTGCCGATACGATCGAATAGAGGCAGCCCAAGCTCGTTCTCCAGAAACTTGATCTGTTGACTCAGATTCGATTGCGTGGTGCAGAGGTTCTCTGCCGCTCTTGAGAAATGCATTTCCTTGCATATGGCAGCAAAATACTCCAATTGTCTTAATTCCATTCTGAATGGCCCTCCCTCTCATCTCTGCTTTCATTACTAAAAACGATCGATCTCATCGGAATCTCGTGATTGTTGCTTTATGCAGCTAGAGGTAATCTTTAGTTGCAAAGCCAAAACATAAACCCATTCGGGAGGCGTTTAACAATGGCACAATCGATCGTAAATACGGGAAAAGTTCTGCGTCAGATTGTTATCGGACAGCTTCAAAGCGTTTCGGAGGCTCAGCTCGACATTCAACCGGAAGGCTTCAACAATACGATACGCTGGAATGTCGGTCACATGATCTATTGGATGGACCAATACGCAACCTTATCATTCGGGTCCATGTCTGCCGTTCCTTCGCAATATGAGGTTTTGTTCAACTCGGGAACGAAGCCCTCGGATTGGACGATCGTTCCGCCATCCAAGGATGAGCTGATCCAAATGTTGGTTACTCAGCTTTCCAATCTCTCCGAGCTTGCGCCCGAACGGCTCGACAAGACGCTGCAATCGCCGTTTGCAATGGGTCCGTTTCAATTCACGACCGCTGGCGAATTGTTTAACTTCGCTCTGATGCACGAAGCCATTCATCTTGGCGTCATTTCGAGCCAGATGAAATTACTTCGTTAGGGGTTATCCAATTACCGCAAAGGGGGGACAGGAAAATGCCATCGTTTATCTCAAACGGGATAGAGCTCCATTATGAAGAAGAAGGGGCCGGTCTGCCATTGATCATGCTTCATGGCCTGATGGGGAGCGGCGCAACGTTCCAAAATGAAGTCAATCAGTTCAAGTCGCATTATCGTGTGATCACGCTAGACATGCGCGGACATGGAAAGTCGAACAAACCGCTTCAGTATACTTGGCAGGATCACGTAGAAGACGTATCTGCCTTGCTGGATTTTCTCGGTATTGAATCAAGTTATCTTCTTGGGGTGTCGATGGGCAGTTATATTGCGCAGGGGGTCGCTATCGCCAATCCCCAAAGAATAAAGAAACTTGCGCTAATCGCTTCGAAAAGCAACGGGGTAACCTCTTCGATGCAAGAGCTTCTGGAGCGCCATGCGGAAGAAATGAAGGATCTCACGGCTGAAGAAAAACAGGCGCATGCTTTTGCCTATATGTTTAATAACCAAGCTGCGGTTGGGAAGGTCATGCACGATTGGCATCTCGAACATGCAACGCTGTCGGAGCCACAGGAGCAGATGGCCGCGAACAAGGCGCTTGAAGGCTTTGATTTCCGGAACGATCTAAAGAAGGTTGCTGCCCAAACGCTAGTCATTAGCGGTAAATACGACGGCTTAAATCCGCCGGAACGGGGAAAGGAGATTGCTGCGCTCATCCCCGATTCAACCTTCGTTGAATTCGAGTATTCCGGCCACGCGCCGAGCATCGAAGAACCAGAACGATTCATGCAGGAAATAATGAGTTTCTTCTTGAGCGAGCCAGGTTGAGTGCGCGATATGGATATTTGGAGCAAGTAAACTGCCCTGGAGCGAGTGGGATGAAAGCCACGCTAGGGAGGATCAGTGCTGGCAGAATAATTTATTTTGGTTGACTCCCTTTTTCTATGGAATCCATCAACGCCATCTTGTTTGCCAGCATCCGTGCGAGGTGCGCATGAACTTGTTCCAATTCATCTTTCTTTCTATCGATCTCCTGCATCTTTTGATTAAGAAGCTCAATTTTCTTTGAAAGGGGAAGATCGTTTACCTCATACGCTTGGATCACTTCTTTGAGTTCCGCTAACGTAAATCCTACGGCTTGAACCTTTCTGATCATCAGGAGATGCTCGACTGCTTCTTCGTAATAGTCGCGATAATTATTTTGTCCCCGTTGAACATGGCGTGCATCCAGAAGTCCTTCTTTTTCATAAAAGCGAATGGCAGAAGGGGTTAAATCAGTCCTCTGTGCCAATACATGAATTTTCATAAAAATCCCCTCAAAATGGTCTTGACCTTCAAGTATACTTTATAGTTTAGACTCTAAACGTCGAACGGTACTATGTCAAAGCATATTACAAGATCAAGACGAAAAACTCGGAAAGAAGGAGACGCATGATGAGTAAGATTCATGCTATTGTTATTGACCCCGCTGTTAGAGGACGTCTAAAGGTCGGCGAAGTAGAGGCTTCCCGTCCTGCCTCTTCGGAAGCATTGGTTCGCGTTCATGCAATCTCTCTCAATCTTGGCGAGGTGCGCACTGCAACAAGAGCAAATGCGGGGTGGCGCCCAGGGTGGGATCTATCCGGTGTAGTAGAACAGCCCGCTGCCGATGGATCGGGGCCTTCAGCCGGTACTAGAGTCTTCGGAATGGTTCATTCAGGTTCATGGGCTGAACTTGTCGCCGTTCCGACGAATTTCTTATCAGAAATTCCAGATAATGTTACTTATGCCCAGGCTGCAACTTTGCCTGTGGCTGGACTTACTGCTTTATTTGCATTGGAGAAAGGCGGCTTTCTGCTTAATCGGAAGGTGTTGGTTACTGGAGCATCCGGCGGCGTAGGCAATTTCACCTGCCAGCTGGCAAAGCAAGCAGGCGCTATAGTTACCGGACTTGTGCGGCGTGAAGAGCGTGCGGGTTGTCTACTCAGGATAGGGGTACACAACGTAGTTGTTGGAGAAGACGTTGTTGCAGCTCGATCATTCGGTCCCTATGACGTTATCGTCGATACGTTGGGCGGTAAATCACTTCACATGGTTTCGTCCTTTCTTGAAGAGGGTGGAAGCTGTATTAACGTTGGATCTGCAACCGAACCGGAAATGACGCTTCAGGATAGACTTCAATCGGTACCGGGTGGAGTGCTCGTTCTTAATGGAATGCCGCCGGGAGGCGTGTCAAAAGATCTTGGACGGCTAGCTCGAATGGTTGCTGATGGATTATTGCATCCGCCAATCGATCTGGAGGCGCCATGGACCGAAATTGCAGAGGTTACCCAGAGCCTCTTGAAACGTAGTATTGCTGGTAAGGCGGTGCTGTCCGTTTCCTGATGGAAGGGCTTTTGCTTGAGGCGTCCGCTTGTTGGGCGCCTTTTCTCATAGGTCTGCAAGCTGATGGACATAAGATCCCCTCTCGCTCAATATGATTGTCGGGAGCAAATATTTGGCAAATCATATTGAGGGGGATAAATGAGATGAATCATCATTATGACGTCATTATTGTTGGAGCACGGGTAGCAGGGGCAACGCTTGCTTATGAATTGTCGACAGCGGGCTATGAAGTTCTGCTGGTGGACAAAAGCGAGTTTCCGAGCGATATCCTATCGACCCATAATTTCTTCAACAACTCCTTGAAGATATTACGGGAGATGGGGGTGCTGGATAAGCTGCTGCAAACGGGTACCCCTTTGTACAAACGCGCCGTTGTTCAGTTCGAGGACGCGGTCATCGATGGAGAGTTTCCTGAAGTGGATGGAGAGAGTGAATGTTTGTGCATCAGACGTGTGCATCTGGATCAAATCTTGTTTGAACATGCTGCTTCGCAGCCTCGCGTTACGACGATTGAAGGCTTCCGCGTAACGGATGTGATTCGGGAAGGGGATGCGGTCAATGGGATTACGGGTGTTCATCGCAGCGGTTCGGCTGAACAGTTTACGGCGAAGCTCGTGGTCGGAGCCGACGGTCGTAACTCGACCTTGCGGAAGCTAGTAAACAGTCCGCAGCTCATGGCTGTACCGACGGACTATGCTTCGTATGTCGGTTATTTCTCTGGCTACGAGCAGGAAGGCGATCTTCATGTGGAGTTGTACAAGATCAAGGATAAAATGGTCATTGTTTTCCCGACCAGCGATCAATTGTACGTCCTTGGCGTTATGTTTCCATTGGATGACCAAGAGTGGAGCGATCGATTCACCGCTTCCCCCGAAACGGCATTTCGCGAATTAGTCGACAGCGGCTTCGCGGATTCTCCGCTGCCGGCACGACTGCGCCAATCTGCACTCGACGGCAAGATAAGAGGGCTGCGAGGCTACGACAATGATTGGTACCAGGGGATGGGGGCGGGTTGGGCGCTCGTCGGCGATGCTTTGTCGTTCAAAGATCCCGCTGTCGGGCAAGGAATGCATGACGCACTTTACACGGCACGCATTCTAACAGAGATATTATCTCAACATGACAATTGGGATGCCGAATGGGAGTCGATGGCGCAAACGTATCGGACCATGACGGAAACGAAGATGATGCCACGGTATCATATGGCGTGCCAGATAACGAAGAATGTTCCGTTTACGACAGAACAAACGATGGTTAACCGATTCATTGCCGCTCACCCGGAAGCGACACAGGCATTTCTTGGCATGTACAATCATGCGCTGGAGCCGGAGCAATTCGGAGGAGTGATCGGGCGTTTGCTGCAAGGGAGCTCGGCGCAAGTTGGATATGCTGAAGCAAATGACGTTTCAGGCGGATAAGAGATTCGCATAAGCAAATAAAGCTTGAAGGTGACGTTACGTAACCCAATATAATGAGATTCATCGAAAGGGAGGATGACGATGAATCCGAAGATCCGAATCGTAAACGAAGAAATTTTGTCCGATAACTGGTATGAGCTAAAGAAAATTACTTACATGAGCGAAGCGAGAGATGGTACTTGGACGAAACAGACTAGGGAATCGTACGACCGTGGGAACGGCGCAACCATTTTGCTCTATAATCAGGAGAAGCAGACGGTTATTCTGACGAGGCAATTCCGGATCCCGACTTACGTGAACGGGAACGAGACGGGGTTATTAATCGAGACTTGCGCGGGTTTGTTGGACAAGGAAAGCGCGGAAGAGAGCATTCGCCGAGAGGCTGAAGAGGAGACCGGATATAAGGTAGACAAAATTCAAAAAATCGGCGAAGCCTACATGTCGCCAGGGTCCGTAACGGAAATGTTGCATTTCTTCGTCGCGGAATACACGCCGATGATGAAGATTAGCGATGGCGGAGGACTCGAGGAAGAGCATGAGAACATCGAAGTGCTGGAATATTCCTTCCAGAAGGCGCTCGAGATGATTAAAACAGGAGAGATCAAAGACGGCAAAACGATTATGCTGCTGCAATACGCTCAAATCAATCGGCTGTTTGACCCCGTTCCAAGACAGCAGCATATTCTCGTTGCCGGACCTTATCGTTCTGGAACAGGAGACGACCCGGCGTTGATTCATCGGAACATCGAATGGATGACCGAAACCGCGCTTCAGGTTTACGAGGCGGGCCATATGCCTGTGCTAGGCGAGTGGTATGCACTTCCGCTAATTAGGAAGGCAGGGTCGCTGAATATTGGAGACGATATTTTCAATCAAATTTTTCATCCATCCTCTATTCGACTCTTGCAGCATTGCGATGCGGTTCTTCGAATCGGAGGACCTTCCCAAGGCGCTGATGAAATGGTGAGAGTCGCTCAAGGAATGGGGAAAACCATCTATAGAAAGCTGCAAGATATTCCTCGAATCGTATAGGAGAGGCTGTAGAATGGAAGATAACGAATACTGGACGACAGGACAGATCGCTAAACGGACGGGGCTGACCCTTCGAACCTTGCGGTATTATGACCAGATTGGGTTGCTGAAGCCATCGCATGTTAACCATGCCTCTGCTCGATTGTACAGTAAAGAAGATTTGGTCCGGCTGCAAAAAATTGACACGCTCAAATATATCGGTCTAAGTCTTGATGAAATCAAGTCCATCATTCATGGAGACTCATTCCCTGAACAGGACTTAAGAAGCTCGCTCATGCTGCAAAAGGAAGTGATTCGGCAAAAGGTTGCCCATATGCAATATGTATCCAAAGCAATCGATGAAGCGCTCGATATGCTGGAGAAACAAGCGGAAACGGATTGGGATAGCTTGTCCGAAATCATTCAGACGATTCATACCGAGCAAGATTGGGGGGAGCAATACCAGAGCGCGCTCCGACTGCAGGCCAGAATCCGGTTGTACGACACCTTCAGCGCCAATAAAACCGGTTGGCATCGATGGTTCTTCGATCAGCTCGGCTCGGAACCAAATCTGAGAATATTGGAGCTCGGCTGCGGAGATGCCGCCTTGTGGAGCCGCAATAGAGACAGAATTCCGCCATCGTGGAGCATCATGCTTACGGATATCTCCTCGGGCATGCTGGAGGTCGCACGCTCCAATGTCCAAGACAACAGCGGCAGGTTTGCGTTTCTTGCCGCCGACGCGCAATCCATTCCGTTCCACGATGGCGAGTTTGATATCGTTATTGCGAATCACATGCTTTATCACGTGGTGGATATCGGACAAGCGCTGTCCGAATGCTATAGGGTTCTCAAAAATGACGGCTTGTTCTATACCTCTACCATGAGCAAGGCCCACCTTCAAGAAATGGAGCAGCTCGCGAGGGAATTCTCCCCGGATCTACGTGTGCTGGACGATGTAATGGAGAGATTCCATCTGGATAACGGAACGGAGATCCTGTCGTCCCGCTTCTCGGTCATTGATCTGCTTCGGTATGAGGATTATATGAAGGTGGATGAGGCGGACCCGCTCATTCATTACATGACTTCAACGCCTATGAACGCAAGAGATTATCTGAAGGGCGATAAATTAAAAGACTTCAGATCCTTTTTGAATGAGAAGATTATAGAAGGAAACGGCAGCATCTATATTACGATGGACTCCGGGTTTTTCCGATCCAGGAAGAAAAGTTTGTGAACCGTACCATTGTAAACATGTTCATCACAAAGAAGCGTCAAGGAACAATTCAATGTCCCTGACGCTTCTTTATGATGATAACTTCGGTTATTTCTTCCCCTTGCGCACCTTCAGCAGCTTGCCCTTGATCGTCGTATCTTGCATCAAAGCTAGGACAAGCGGACCTTTGCCATTAAGAATCTCAACATCGGTCACATGATCGAGAATCGTAATGATGCCGATATCATCCGCGGACACGCCATCCAGCTTAGCGATCGTTCCGACGAAGTCTACAGCCCGAAACTTCTTCTTCTTGCCGCCATTGAAGTTCAGTTTCATTATGTTCTTGTTTAGTTGCTCGCGCTTATCGGATCGCTGCTCAGGCACTTTGTTTAGTTTAAGTTCAAACGCTTCTCTGCTCCGATCAACCGTTTCTTCGGAGGGGGCCTTAACTCTCGGAATTGAGAATCCAATATACGCTTCAATCTCGGCTAGTCGATGACTATCCTTCGATGTGACGAGGGTAATCGCTTTGCCTGTCTTGCCAGCGCGTCCCGTACGCCCTGTGCGATGGACATAGCTTTCCTTGTCCAGCGGAATGTCGTAATTGATGACATGGGTAATATTCGTAATATCAATGCCGCGGGCAGCTACATCGGTCGCGATCAAGTAACGGAACTGTCCTCTTCTGAACGCATTCATGACTTCGAACCGTTCTTCCTGCTCCAGGCCGCCGTGAATACGATCGCAAGGTAATTCAAGATCAGCCATTGCTCGGAATAAAGTATCGACATGCTCCTGCGTGCGGCAGAAAATGATGCAGCTGTCAGGATTCTCGACGATGAGTACATTGTGCAGAACCGCAAGCTTGTCCGCTTCTGTGACCTGAATGAGGGAGTGTTCAATCGTGGCCGTCGTCAGGCCGCTCGCTTTGATCTCGATTTCAACAGGGTTGTCCATATACTTGCGCGACAGCTTGGCTACGTCTTCAGGGAATGTAGCGGAGAACAGCATTGTAACCCGCTCACTGGGCAGTGCTTGAATGATCGACTGAACCTGCTCGATAAAGCCCATATTCAGCATCTCATCGGCTTCGTCAATGACGAGATAAGCAATCCGTCCCAGTGATATCGTGCCGCGTTCAATATGATCGAGCACACGTCCCGGCGTGCCAACCACGATATGTGTCCGCTGTTTTAACTCCGCCTTTTGCAAATGAAAAGGAGATCTTCCGAATAGAGGCGTCGACTTGATCCGCTTATATCGCCCAATATTCGTAATGTCTTCGTTGACCTGCAGCGCGAGTTCGCGGGTTGGTGTAAGAATTAGTGCTTGCGGTTTATTCTCGTTCCAGTCGACTAGCTCGCAGAGCGGAATCCCATATGCAGCCGTTTTGCCGCTGCCTGTCTGTGATTTGACGACGAGATCCTTCTTCTCCAGCGCGATCGGAAGGACTTCCGTCTGTACCTCGGTTGGCGTCTCATAGCCTAAGCTGCTCAGCGCCCTTACGATCTCTTCACTTAGTTGATATTGTGCAAAATGGTGCTTGCTCATTGGTAACCTCATCTACGCTATATTTGAGTACTTATATGTGTCGATTATTCATCTCCTATTATACTCTGAATCCCTCTTTAATAGCTGTTGAAGAGATTTTTATTAACCGTATGGTTAGCTTGTGGATTGTAGTCTCGGGACTCACTTGGTAAAGTAAAACAGGGGAGGCGATTCGAAGGTATGCATGATGAGGATAAAGTTTACAACACGGCGGTAGAAGCTACGCTTGAAGTGATCGGAGGCAAATGGAAGCCGGTCATTCTGTTCCATCTGACGTTCGGCAAGAAACGCAATGGCGAACTCATGCACCTGATTCCGACGATGTCGCAAAAGGTGCTGACTCAGCAGTTGTCCGAATTGACGAGGGATGGAATTGTGAACCGCATTGCCTATAACCAAGTGCCTCCGAAAGTCGAATATGAGTTGACGGATTATGGATGGAGCTTGAAAGAGATCCTTCATCTGATGTGCAGATGGGGCGATGTTCATGTTGATAAGGTATATGGCGAGAGAGGCAAGATCCTCTTTGAACCGCCAATATCAAGATAAACCATTAAGGAATGACTTTACGACGACGCAGGTCTTCGAAGATGTCGATAAACATTTTTTCTGTATCGATAAAGTTATGGAATCCGAATCGACGGGCTTTCGTCCCATCCGCGAAGAAGTCGTAATCCCAAGAAAATACGAAATCCCCGAAACGCCAAGACGACACGTCAGCATAACTGTTTCTCTCCAAACCATAGTTTTCAACCATGCTATTCCAGAGCGGTTCTTTATCCGCCATGACGACATCTAGTGACATTTGTAATGGAGGGGCGGTCTCAAGCCCGAAGAACGCACCGATCTTCGGCCATAGTTCATTCCAGCGGAAGAGATCGCCGTTGGTAATGTTAAACGTTTGATTAGCGCAGCGTTCGTCAGTGGCTGCCCAGACCGTTGCCTGCGCGAGCAAGTTGGCGTCGGTCATCTCCAGCAAGCTGTTGTAAGCCCCCGGCTTTCCTGGGAAACGAAGCGGCAGGCCCACTTCCTTCGACATGGAAGCGTAGATGGCGATAACCATCGCTAAGTTCATCGGGTTGCCTAAGGCAAATCCGCAAACGACAGAAGGGCGCAGGGCAGACCATGTCCAGCTGCTGCCTGGCTGCCGCCTCTCGAGAAATTGCTGCTGATCGATGTTGAATTCGGGCGGCATATGATTAGCATCCGTTTCTCGTGCCGGCGTCTTGAAGGGACCAAGATGCGCACCATACACCTTGTAGCCTTGCATGAGACTAATATGCTGCAGATCCACAGCGATGGGCTCGATTGCATCGACGACGTTCACAAGCATAGCAAGGTTAGGGGCGACGAGCTCCGCCCATGTAGGACGATCCTGATATGCCGCGTAGAAGATATGGGTCACGTTGGTCAATTGGCTTAACTGTACTCGAGCATCATCTCTATTGAGCAAATCCACCGCCAAATAACGAACTCGGCTTGTGTCTTCTCCGCCCCGTCGCGAGACCCCGATAATATCCCATTCATCGAGTGTCGACAGATGCTCGATTAGATTCCGTCCAATAACCCCTTTGGCGCCAATGACAAGAGCGGTATTCCGTGATTGATTTTCATTACGATTCATCTTTCATTCCTCCTCTTCATCATGTTCCTTATTGTGCAGGAGGGAAGAGAATCTGAGAAGTACGCACTTTGAAGTCATATAAGCACCTTGAGGTAATCATGAAGCAGCAGCGCATAGAATCCTTGACTAGTAGGTGTTCAGTTGAATTTCTGTTGTAAAATGGTTCTCACTCCATGACCAGTCCACCAGTAACAGGCGTATAGGTTCCGGTCAGGAATCTAGCGCTATCGCTTGCAAGAAAGGCAATAACCCCGGCCACATCTTCCGGCTCGGCGATCCGGCCTAGAGGTGTGAAGCTGCCGATCATGCGGCTTTCCTCTTCGGAGATCATAAAAGAAGCATCGGCTTTAACGAAGCCGGGAGCGACGATGTTTGCCGAGATCCCATAAGGGCCGAACTCTTGTGCAATATATCGTGCGAACGTATCGAGCCCGCCTTTCGCCGTACCGAATGCGATATGTTGAGGGGCAGGATCCTTGCCTTCCGTACTGGAAACATAGATGATTCTGCCGAATTGCTGTGCGATCATCGTCGGGATGACAGCCTTCGTTGATTCGAATGCCGACTTTAATTCATCCGTCAACTGCTGTTCGAATTGTTCCCAGGCGAGCTCGGCAAAGGTTGAAGCTGTGACGCTGCCATTCGAATAGCAGATGAGGGCATCGATACGTCCAAATGTATTCTTCACGACAGCCACGAGATGTTCCATGTGCTCTTTACTGCGAGCGTCCGCGGATGCTGCCAGTGCTTCGCCGCCGACGGCAATAATCTCGGAAGCAACAGATTGGATGGTCATCTCATTCTCATAATCGGTGACCACAACCTTGGCTCCCAGTGAAGCCAATTGCAGACACGTTGCTCGCCCAATCCCCTGCGCAGCCCCGGTAACAATGATTACTTTTCCATGTAGGGACATCATAGCCAACCTCCTTCCCTAAACTTAGTCGGTATCCAATACACCATATTGCCTTGCAATATCTAGCGCAATCTTCTTCACCCTGTCAGCAAGATGAGCAGGCTCAAGCACCATGACATCAGCCATATAGTGAAAGGCGGTACGAATCAACCAGTTTTCACTAGAAAATGTCGTACGTACAAGGAGCTGTCCATCTGGAAGCCGTTCAATATCTTTGGCATCAAATTGGTCCATTACGCTCACTGCAGCCGATGCTTTGAATTGAAGAATTACTGAAAACGGATCGTTCCTCTCAGGTAGCGCCCACCTTTCATTCAACTGAACGTGCGATTCCTCTCGGCGAATGAAGGTACCAGCCTGCACCTCTAATTCCTGAATACGAGTCAGCTTGAAGATGCGATAATCGTTGCGTAAGAGACAATAGCCATGAAGGTACCATGAATAATTCTTGAGCACGAGTGACATCGGCTCTACTTCACGCCCTTGTTCATCGCCTGTTCGGCTCGTGTAGTTGAAACGGATGAGTTTTCGTTCGTCCACAGCTTTACGAAGCGAATCATACCGACTCTGATCCTCTTGGCTGTTCTTCCAAGGGGTGAAATCGATATGAATGCGATGTCCTTCTCCTGTCCGGCCTTGCTCAG
This sequence comes from Paenibacillus terricola, assembly GCF_014779765.1. Lineage (GTDB taxonomy): Bacteria > Bacillota > Bacilli > Paenibacillales > Paenibacillaceae > Paenibacillus_T > Paenibacillus_T terricola. The sequence goes on from NZ_JACXZA010000001.1 coordinate 245,307, forward strand.
CTTGCGTGACCATCGCGCCAACCTTACCGAGCAGGCGGTCCATATTCGAAGCGTCATAAGCCTTCGTAGACGCGAGACCTCGAAGAGCAGTGGAGAGGGCGGTCAGCTCTTCGAAGGACAGCAGCTGTCGATCCAGCCGGAAGCTGTCCATAATCTCATAACCACCCTCCATGCCGGTGTAGGAGACGATGGGGATGCCCGCTTGACCAAGTGAATCGAGATCGCGATAAATGGTGCGCAGCGATACTTCGAGCTGATCTGCCAATTCCTGCGCCTGTATCCGCTTGCGGTTAAGCAGCAATATCGTAATGGTCATTAATCGTTCAAGCTTCATTGTTATATCTCCTAATCCGGCATGCCGCAGCTCGCCGTTATATAAATTAATGCACCGCAGCCAATTCCTTGCCTTCGGCAACCGGTTCCATTTTATCCCTCGTCATCAGGAATGCCGCAATTAGCGCCAGCGCAGCGGGGATAAGGCTCCAAGCAAAGGTTGCTTCAATGGATCCCGATAGCCCAGTTGTAATGGTATCCAGAAGGTTAGGATCGATTGATTGACGGAACGATGGATTCAGCAGTGAATGGGGATCGCTTAGGTTCAAATCAGCGGGAACCGCTATGTCGCCTTTGCCAAGTGATTCGGTAAGCTTCGAGAGCATGCTGTGGCTTTGTACAATTCCGAAGATCGTAATGCCAAGCGCCATGCCAAGCGAACGATTGAAATTGAGCGTCGAGGTTGCCGCTCCGCGCTGCGCCGCAGGGAATGAATGAAGCACAGATGTACTGAGTACCGAGAAGGAAGCACCAATTCCAAGTCCGATAAGAATCATAATTCCCGTAATTGAAAGTCGAGAAGATTCTACCGTAATCTGCGAGAGGAGGGCAATACCAGTCACTAGCGTCGCCAACGTCCCTATCATAATGGTGCGGTACTGAAGCTTCGTCATGAGAAATCCGCCAAGCGTCGCGGTGACGACCGATCCGAACATCATCGGCAACAAAGTTAAACCTGAATTGGAAGCTGAACCGCCGAACACGCCTTGCACGTAGATCGGGATAAAGATCGCCGCCGTCATGTATGCAGCGCCGCTTAGCATCGCGACTAGATTGCTCGTTGCGTACAATCTGCTGCGGAATAAGCCGAATGAAATGATTGGTTCTGCTGCTCTTTTCTCCACCACGACAAGTAAGAAAGCAAGGACCACGAATCCGGCGAACAACCCGATAATTTGAGGTGAATCCCAAGCGTACGTTTTGCCGCCTAGCTCAAGCGCGAAGATAAAGCAGACGACAGCGCCTACGAGAAGAATCGAACCCGCCCAGTCGATTCGCTGACGCGAGTGCTCAGCCGACTCTTTATAGAACAACACAATCATCAGTAAAGCAATGCAGCCGAGCGGAAGATTGATGTAGAAAATCCAATTCCAGTTAATATGATCGGTGATGTACCCACCTAGCAGTGGACCAACCACACTCGACAAACCGAACACGGCTCCGAATGCCCCCATCATCTTCCCGCGGTCTTTAGGCGATACGACATCGAACAAAATCGTGAACGCAATGGATACCATTGCACCTGCTCCGACTCCTTGTACAGCCCGAAAAATACTTAGTTCAACGATCGATTGCGCGAATCCGCATAATGCGGAACCGATCATAAACATGATGATCCCGAAGATGAAGAAACGTTTGCGTCCATACATATCGGACAGCTTGCCGAAGATCGGCATACAGGCCATCTCTGCTACCATATACGCGGTGGTAACCCATACGAACTTGTCGAGTCCGCCCATCTCTCCGACGATCGTACCCATTGCGGTTGAAACAATCGTGTTGTCCATGGACGCCATTAGAATAGCAAGCAGCAGGCCTCCAACGATTGCGGGTAATTTGTTTGTCATACGTTTCCATCCCTTCATGTACCTGAATTGATTGCTGAACAATCATCTGAGACCATCATAAGGTTTCATTGTTGACAGCTGTGTGTCAGGGAAGAAGGGCTGAATTGGATTTTTTTATTCTCACCGAAACCCAATAATGTTTATTAAGCATCGGTGGATTAGACTTTCAGACATAAGGAGCAGGTCGTCATACGACTTGCTCCTTGACGTTTTTCAACCATGAAAAAACGTCCCTCCGAATGAAAGAGCAACATTTCAAATGTCACTTTGTGATAAAACTGAAAATGATAAAAAGTTGAAAGCGTAAAATCCAACGGACGATAAGGAATAGGGAGGATTGTCATTTATGAAGTACTATTGGAGAGTATACTTGCTGGCTGCGGGAGGATTTTTGGTCGGGACATCGGAGTTTGTCATAGCGGGCGTATTAGATAGGATTGCGGTCGATTTAAAGATCCCGATATCGTTAGCCGGACAGCTCGTCACTGTGTTCTCTCTCGTATTCGCACTGGGCACTCCATTGTTAGTCGCCGTCACTTCGCGAGTCGAAAGAAAGAAGCTGCTATCTATTTCATTGTTTGTATTCATAATTGGCAATCTGCTCGCTTTGTTTAGCCAAGATATATCACTCCTTATGGCATCCCGAGTCATACTGGCGGTCAGCTCAGGTATTTATACGGTCACTGCACTAACTCTTGCAGCACATCTAGCTCCGGTTGAAAAAAAGGGTGGTGTCATTGCGACGGTCATTATGGGTTTCAGTTCGTCACTGATTATCGGAGTTCCAATGGGACGAGTGATTGCGAACACTTTCGATTGGCATTATTTGTTTGCTATTGTTGCAGGCGGTGGTGTTCTCATAATAATTGCTATTTCCAAATGGATACCGCACTTGGAAGGCCATAGACCCGTTTCGCTAGGCATACAGCTTTCGAGTATAAAGGACCGGAGTATAAGTATCACGCTGTCAGTTACCTTTTTCTGGATTATGGGCTACTCCATCGTCTATACTTATATCTCTCCTTATTTGCTTGCGCATACACACCTGCCTAACAACTGGGTCGGTATCGGATTATTTGCGTTCGGGATATTCAGTATAATCGGTTCGCGGTTTGGTGGATATGGCGCAGATAGGTGGGGCACATCGGCAATGCTGATCTCCAGTCTTCTGCTGCATGCCCTTGTCTTGTTACTCTTCGAATTGACGCACCCTTCACAGTTTGTCTCATTGATATTAATGATGCTATGGGCCGGATCATCTTGGGCAACCGCTCCTGTACAGCAGCTTAGCCTTATTGTTCTGGCTCCCCAAGCTTCGGAAATCTTGCTGAGCCTAAATACGTCCATACTTCAAATCGGTATGGCAGCGGGAGCTGCTGCAGGCGGAGCGATTGTTGCCCGGTTTTCAGTTATTCACATTGGTTGGGCCGGTGCAGTCAGCGTGCTCATCGCATGTGCCACTGCCGTTTATTTACAGCGGTCAGGACATAGAGCAGAAAAGGCTAAGCAATTGTAATTTAGATCCGTATTGTTGTCCTAGAAGTACGACATTTCGCTAGCGGAGACGTTGAAATTAAAATCAAAACAGCGGCGGACTAGGATTTTATTTTCGCATCCTAGTGCGCCGCTGTTTCATTTATCGGATCGGTCTAATACCTATTTCTCAAAACGTTATTCCCGGTGGGGTTACAGATAATCATGCGCCTGATCGCCTTCGGTATAGACAGCAATCAGAATAAGAGCGATTTCTTCGCCAATATTTTTGACAATGTGAGGGGTGCAAGCATTCCAGCCGAAGGAGTCACCTTCTCTGAATTCAGCCGCATCCTCTCCTTGTTCGGCGTAGATTGTACCTTTCACGACGACATGGACCTCTTCACCCTCATGCGCATGCGGAGCCAAGCCGGTCGAAGCGCCGGGAGGAATCTCCACGAGCATCGTCCTTACGTTCTTAGTCGAGCTCAAGTGTTCCACTATTAATTTCTCGGTCCCGCTCGTCGTCGTTTTCCGCTCGTCCTTCCGGACAATATTCATGCGTTCCTCTTGCTGCAGCAGCAAGTAAGCAAGCGGCACCTTCAAGGACTTAGCAATGCTTTCTAAGGTTGCGATAGACGGAGACGTTTTATTCGTTTCAACCTGGCTCATGAAGCCTTGCGACAAACCGGTTTCTTCACAAATTTGCGCGATCGTTATATTTTTGCGTTTGCGTATCGTTCGGATGGTGGAACCGATGTTCAACGGATTTTCACCCCATTAGAATATTTGTAATACTGAATATATATTAATAATAACAATATTCCTATTGACAAGCTACTCCTCCAAACAATATATTAGCTATACGAAACAAACATCTTTATAACTAATATTCACGAGGGGGAGGAATCCTATGACAAAAATAAACGTTGTTTCGACTATAGCGCGCATCGTGTTGGGAATCTTATTCGTGGCTCATGGACTCGACAAATTTCAGATGGGCTTAGGCAATGTGGAGGCGTGGTTCGATTCTATCGGCGTACCGGGGCCGCTGGCTTATGCCGTGGCGTATATCGAATTGGTTGGAGGAATTCTGCTGATAGCAGGTATCTTCACCCGATATGTGGCGGCCTTGTTGGTAATCATACTCATTGGCGCGATTATTACAACTAAGCTGTCCGTCGGACTGCTTGGGAACGGCCAGATGGCCGGTTATGAGCTGGATTTGAGCTTTATCGTCATTGCGGTTTACTTAATTGTTGCTGACCGATCGCCATTGTCGCTCGACCACATGTTGTGGAGAAAGCGCAGCGCCTAACCCAAAGGAGATGTGACCTCATGAACCCGACTTATCAGTATGACATTCATTTTCCGGCTAACATGGATCCGGACAAGCGGTATCCGGCCATCTTCACGCTTCACGGCAAAGGGTCGAACGAGAGGAATATGTTTGGTTTAGTGGAGCCGTTAGTCGATGAATTTATTATTGTCGGCATTCGCGGCAATCTTACCTTGGGCGCGGGCTTCCAATATTATGAGCTGAAGAGCTTAGGCAATCCGATCCGGGAAATGTTCGATCAAGCGGTCGAGCAATTGGAAGCATTCATTCATTATGCGACGGAGAAGTATCCGATCGATGCGGCTAAGCGTTATTTGCTCGGTTTCAGTCAAGGCGCGATTTTGTCGATGACGATGGCGCTTACGATGGGGGATGCGTTGAAGGGAATCGTAGCGTTGAACGGGTATGTACCGGAATTCGTGAAGACGGAATATACGCTGAAGAGCATCCAGGATGTAGCGGTGTTTATTTCCCACGGCGAATTCGACTCCGTATTCCCGATTCGGATCGGGCATGAAACGGCCGATTATATGGGAAGTCTAACGTCTCGCTTGACCTTCAACGTGTATCCGACCGATCATGGCGTCTCCGAGCTTAATCAAAGGGATTTCGTGAAATGGCTTAAGCAAGTGAACGAATGATTGTAATACCCTCATATAATCAGATGTCCATTGCCTTTATCTACTCATGAAGTCGAAGCATATAAGCCATCTTCGCAGGTGTGTCTTCCTGCAAAGATGGCTTAATGTTGTCGTTTGCAGATTGCACGAAAAACCTTATCACAGAAGTCGAAGGAAGGGTTAGTTCACTGTAAATGTATCCACGTTAATTCGGCTGCCTGAAGTGCCGGCTATTACAATCTTGAAGCGCACCGGTACCGTTGAATTAACGGTTATCGTCTTCTCGGTCAACGTCGATGTTGCAGTTGCTGCAGTCGTAACATCCGTCCAGGTCGAGCCTGCATTGGTCGACTTCTGCAGCTTCCAAGTCGCACCTGTATCCGTGCTGAAGTTTGCAACACTCAGCTTAACGGTTGTTGCAGTCGCAACGTCGAAATTCATGTAGATGGAGCCCGACGATTTGATGCGAGCCGATTGCGTTCCAACCTTCTTGTCCGTGCTCAAGTCACCGATCAGCGCATTATCGAACGTCCAAGAGCCGGAGCTGAGCGTAACGCTAGCAGCGGTATATGCGGCTTTGGTACCGGACTCGAATCCTTCGTTAAGCGATGTGGAGGGGTTCGTGACCGTACAGGATCCGCCACCATAGGAACCCGTCTTGAAGGTACAGCGATCCCACCATTTGTACCCTGCCGCTGGCGTTGCCCAAGGCTCTGATTGTGGTTCCGTCGAAGCAGCTGGCGCTTCCATCGCAAGCAGCGAAGTTGCTTGGTCAAGCGTGAGGCCGCTAACTTGGCTCAGACTGGTATAAGACTCCTGAGCGGACAGCCAATTCGCGATATTGACGAGCAGCGTTCCGTCATTTTGCTCCTTGAAGCCATCGTAAGTCGTCTTCGTGGTGCCATCCTCTTCGCGTTTATATTTCGGCGTTGCGTCTTCAACTGGGGAAGAGTCGCCGATGAACGCTGCTTTGCCGAGGCCGACCTTAGCAACAGCGACGAACGGTCCTTCACTCACGCCGCCGCCTGCATAGACGCCTTGGTCAACGGCACTCGACCATTTGGTCGTCGTGGCAGGCAGGTAGACGATTCCTTTTGCTTTGGTCGGATCCATAATAGCAAGGGTAGAGCCAGCATGCATAGCTACAGTCGATACACCTTGGGTGATGCCGAATGCCTGCGATGAAGAAACAATGTTGTTCGCCGTTACATCGCCGATTGCGTTATAACGGAACCGAACGCCGAAGTTCGTACCAAGCCAGTCCGAGCTGACAATGCCCTGCATCGCATCGGAATTAGCTTCTTCAGTGCTCATCCCTTTGGCAGGGTTGGTCCAAGCGCCGCGGCGATAGCCGTTAAAAACTTCCGAAGCATCCCAACGGTTCTTGTTACGGTCAGCATTGTAATGATCGCCAATGAAGAAAATGCTTCCGCCATTCTGTACATATTGCAGCATCGCGGCTTGCTCCGACGATTTGTAAGGAATGTTCGCTTCGCCAATGATGAAGACGTTATAAGCGCTAAGATCGCTCAGCGTAATGGGCGTCGTTTTGCGTAATTCTTTGACATAATAGCCCTGGCCGGCTAAAGCCGTCGCATAGTCCGAGAAACCGCCGTCGATAACCCAGTCTGCAGCGCCAGCCGTTTGACCGTGGGTATTGTCGAACAATATTTTCTTGCCATTGGCTGTACCTGTTGGCTGCAGCACCGGAGCGGAATCAGAAGGACCCTCGCCGAATGCGGCAGGTCCAGGGATACTGAAGATCCCCATAATAATTGCACACGTTAACAGATAAGCGCCTACGCTGCGAGTCCACTTCGAGCTGTTCTTCTTCATTATTTCTCCTCCATCCATGATCCTTATATATTGAAGCCGTCTCCTATCCTTCATGTCCCTCCTGACTTGTTTGATTGTTGTTACGTGCCTATTAGAACAGAACATTATTATGGCAGAGTCATGGTGCCCCGAAGGATTTGTAAAGATGACGATATTTCGCGACTAGGGGAGAATGAGCCTTCTTATTTTGTGTCCAAAAAGCAAGACGGCTCGCAAACACGAGCCGCCTTGTTATAGCTATAGTTTCTTACACACCTTCAATCAGCGCTTTGATCGAGCTGTCGCTCTCCAGCGCGCGGATAATCAGTGTAGCGGCTTCTGCGCGAGTCGTCGTGCCGTTCGGCGAGAACGAAGACGCGGAGATTCCTTGCACCAGATTAGCAGAAGATGCGCGTGCAATTTCATTCGCTGCCCAGAAGCTGCTGCTCACATCGTTGAAGCTGACGGGTTGTCCAGCGGCCAATATATCAAGGTTCAAGATGCGAGAGATGATGACAACCATCTCGGCGCGGGAGATTGGAGCATTTGGTTTAAAGCTGCCATCCGAATACCCGGTAATAGCGCCTTTATTGGCGAGCACACCGATGTAACCTGCAGCCCAACTCGAACCTGTGTCGTTGAAGCTAGCTGAAGCATCTGGCGTCAACGCGAATGCTCGGGCAATCATCGCAGTGAATTCGGCTCTTGTAACCGGCGAGTTCGGACGGAAGGTATGATTCTCGTATCCCGTAATGATGCCCAGCTTGACTGCTTTATGAATGAAGCTGCTGCCCCAATGATTGCTGATGTCACTGAACGATTGATTGTCGTTGTTTGATGCGGCGATTGCTTTGTTTACCGCATTCAGAACGGCATCCCGATTCACGACGTTGGATTGGAACGGGTTTACCGTCGTTTCTGGCTGTTCCGTACCATTCGATCCTTGGTTGTCCGTGTCTGTGCCTTGCTCCGTGCCCGTATTTGCATTGGTATCCGTGCCGGAACCTGTGCCAGGAACAACGACCGGATCAGTCGTAGAAGTTGGCGTCGTAACATTCAACACAATCTTATCGGATCGATAGAAAACTTGCGTAATATACGAGCTAGACAGGCCGTCAATTTGAACCGAAGAGAATTGACCTGTACGAGCGCCGTCAGCATATTCCATCAACGTATAGGTTCCCGTGCCTGGCGCGTAACCATTCGTGAAGGATAGGTGCAGCTTACCGTTTACTTCCACAGCACCTTTCGTCTCCAATACGTCATTGGCGCTTGCCATATTCAGTTCCAGCGTACCATCAGCCGCTTGAGTGAAGTCTCCGCCGATTGTCACCTTTCCGATAACATCCTCAGCAAGTGTACCACCGTTGTTCGCTACGTCGCCGCTGCCGAATGCAATTGTCGATTTGCCTGTCAGCGTACCAGCGTTAAGCTCGGTGCCTCCGGCATACGTATTGCTGCCTGTCAGCGTCAACGAACCAGTTCCTTCCTTCGTCAGCTTGCCTGTGCCGGCAATGTTGTTCTTCCAAGTGTCCTTCGCATAGAAGCCGCCTTTGATCGCATCCATCGTTACCGTTACGTTGTTATTGAAGGCGCCGTAGCCGTCAGCAGCAGCGAACAGATTGAGGCGTCCCCAGCCTTCTGGATCGTCGAGCAACGGATAACCGGATGGCAGGCCAGTCGTCGCCAATACTTCGCGGCGCTGTTCATCGCTCAGGTAAGGCTGGCGAGTTTCGAGCAACACTTCAGCGCCTTTCGGAACAACTGTCGGTTCCGTTGTGGAGGAGATTGGCGTGAAGCCATAAGTCAAGCGGTCGGTGAAGTCCTTTTTATTTTGCTCATAATTGCTGAAGCGGTCGACTGCGGTGCCAGTCTGGGTCAGCAAAGTCTCGTGTGCCTGCTCATAGGCAGCTTGCTTCAGCGCTGCATTGTCCGGGTCGGCCAGAGCGGAGGCTGCCAGCGCTGTCGCGAGGACGCGTCCCCCCATGACATCAAGCGGCGAATGCATACCGGCGACGATGCGATTGTTGCCCATCTCGGAAGCGCGGGTCAGCAGCTCTTGGAACCGTTCTGGCACGGCATAAGCGAGCGCAAGCGAAGCAAGATAGGATGCGTTCGTGTGACCGCTTGGGAAGCCGCCGTCCGATTCCGGCGTTGAGCTTCTCGCAGGAACCAGCGTTGGGACGATAACAGAGGTAGTATCGAGCCAACGCCAAGGTCGCATATAGCTGTAATACTTCTTGGCCTGATTGGACGAAGCATAGTTGCCGCGCACGATGCCAATCAGATCGACCATCTTGCCGAGCGAGGAGTCGGAACTGCCGCCTTTATTCTCTCCGTTGCCATCGTTGTACTTCACCGTCGTTGCATCTTCCGGAATGTTTGCAATGGTCGTATACGTGTTCGTAGTGCTGCGGTACACGTCTGCCAATGAACCAAGACCATCAATCGCACCGTAGGTTTGGTTGCGTCGGTCATCGTAATAAGCGGCGTCTTCCATTTCCTTTGTGCGAGTCTTGGACAGATTGGCAACATATTGAATATTGTAGTCCAGCACTTCGCTGTTCAGCTTGGTACCGTTATCCCATGAAGTGCCTGGCGTCCACAGCTTCAGAAACCCGGAGAGCACGCCGATTGCCGGATTGGACTCCAGTGTCATGTTCGCAGGAATATTGTTCTTGTAACCGTCGACGAAGTGTCCCCAAGCTGGAGCTGTAGGCAGTGGAACGGAAGAATGGTCTGCTGCTGAAGCCGTGATGCTGTCGACAGCGGGATTGATCAATAGCAGTGTACCCATCGCAGCTGATACCAGCTTGTTTTTGTTTTTCATTTTCAAGATGAATCTACTCCTCGTCTCATATTGTTCTCGGCCCGAGCTAGGGCATCGGAATCGGACTCAATGTAGCATCGGGCCGCTGCGAGCGGCAATATAACAATTTCCCCTTTCTATCAGTTTGGGAGGAATACGGGGATCTTTTAACATTCACCTAATATAACGCCGCGGCTAGTTTACATTCGACAAATAAAAAAGGCTGATAATTGAGTACAACGATCGAACAACAAACCAGGGAGGGAGGAGCAATAAGATGAAGAAGCGGAATTCCGTATTTGCTAACCTGGCGATTTCCTATATGTCCATTGTGATCGTTATCGTGCTGCTGCTCTGCTCAACCTTCTATATTTATTTCTCAGGCAAATATAAGGACGAGCTTCGTAATCGAAATCAGCTGATTCTGAAGAATACCGCGCAAACGATCGAATCGACGGTGCTCCAGAGAGCGCAGCAAATGTACTTGGACATCTCGCTTAGCAAAAATGTAAATGTGCGACTGTTCGCCGACCCTGCGTATCAGAACAATCACAGCAAGGTCATTGATCTGCAAGAGCTGCTCAAGTCGGAAGTGATCAGCAATTCAGACGTCGTACAAGCCGTGCATCTCTATTATCCGAAGAATAAGATGCTGCTGTCGTCGCTATATGGATTGGCAATGAATGTTGATCATGACCGCAGCATGACGTATTTGGCCGATTGGATTCAAGGGATGCGGAGCAATCCATCGAGCAGCTACTGGACGTCAACCCGTGTGATTCCGCAGGATATTTACACTGTCCAATCGGATAACAGTAGCAGCAATGCCTTAATCACGTTCGCTCACAGCTATCCATTCCAAGAGTCGGGCTCGGACAGCGACGTTATTATTGCGGTAGATGTGAAGGAAAGTGCGATCCGTGACATTATTCGCAACATGATGCCTTCCCAATACGAAGGTACTTTTATTCTAGATCGTTCCGGCCAGACCATATCCGATGCGGATTCAAGCAAGTTAGGGTTACAAGGTGAATACGACGATAGCACGATACAGGGGGAGGCGCAGAGCAATAACGGTACGATCGATCAAGCATCCCATGTCGTTTCTTATCAGCTAATACCTTCGACGGGATGGACCATGTACAGCGTAGTGCCTTCGAGCTCCTTTTATGAGAAATCGATTGTCATTCAGAAGCTGATTCTAGGCATCTGTCTGTTAGTCATCCTGATTGGCATCGCGATGTCCGGCATTCTAGCCAGAGCAAACTACAGCCCAATCAAGCGGCTGACGGCGAAGATACGAGGTTTATTAGACCATGCACCTGAGCAGATGACGAATGAATACGGACTTATCGACGCGGCCTTCGTGAAGTTGAAAGATAAAGTGAACAGTCTGGAAGAGACGCTGGAGGCGAATAGCGCGGTTATTAAACATAATGTTGTCCAAAATCTATTAAATAATTGCTATACGCCTGAGGAATGGCTGGAGGAGCGTCCGTTTATAGGCTTTACGCACGCATACAACCATTATTGCTGTCTGGTACTTGATTCAAGCGAAGCGCTTGCCCAGTTAAGTGCTCGCAATATGCAGTATGCCGTATTCCGGATTATGAACCAGCTGGAATCGGTGGTCCTGCCGGACTGCCGTATTATTGCCGAAGCGCTTCCGGATAAGAGGGTTGTCGTCATCGTGTGCGCCAATGAAGCGAGCGACGGACTGCTGGAGCAGATCTCGCAATTCGTCATCTCGGAAGGGAAGGAACAATTCCAACTCGATGTCCAAATCGCATGGGGCAGTTGGGTGCCGGAGATGACGGAAGTTCATGAGAGCTATGACGAGGCTCATATCAAATTGAAGTACGGCTATTTCTTGCCGGACATCGCTATTCTGAACGATCGCAAACTGCTGGATCGGGAGAACAGCACGGAAGAAATTCCGCAGGCGATTGTGGCGAGATTCAGAGATAAACTGCAGGCTCGGCAGTCTGATGAACTTGAGATGGTTGTGGAGCAGTTGGTCTTGGCGATGCAAGAAGGTATGTATTCCGCTGATCATTGCCGATTCATGTTAGGGAATATCGTGTTCGTCTACTCCGACTACTTGAAGAGCGTTCAATATAAGCATCGTGAGCAAGAGAAGCTGGATCTGTATAGTCAGTTCGCACAGCTGCGAAGCGTTCGAGCTTTCCGACAATGGCTGGTCCAGTCGTCTGCCGATCTTCTTGCGTATCTGGAGAATCGGAACAGCGAACGGGCTGTGTCGAGTATCGAAGTGGTTAGGCAGTACATTGAAGACAATCTCTCGGGGGATCTGTCGCTTGACGCGGTGTCCGCTCAAGTGTTCCTTAGCTCCAAATATCTTAGCAAGTTGTTTAAGGAAGAGATCGGAATGAATTATACCGACTACGTGACCAGCCAGCGAATGGAGCGGGCGAAGGTACTTATTGAGAAGAACAATATGACGATAGAGCAGATCGCGAATATGGTGGGCTACGGTACGGCGGCTTATTTTATCAAGAAGTTTAAGGAAATGCATGGATGTACGCCGGGCAATTATCTGCGCAGCATTGCGAAGGAAGCGTAACCGCTGGTGGACGTATATGGAAGGAAGATCTTAATGAGTAGAAAGTTCGAGTTCGTCCAGATGGCTGCTAAGAAATTAAGGCGCGGCGGGTCCGCATTGCTGCTGATAGCAGTATTGGCGATCGTTGTCAGCGGCTGCGGAGATAACGCGGATGGAACGGATGCCGATAACGTGCATGTCTCAGCTGTTTCTACGGATGCTTCGGCTTCGGATACCCCTCTCTATGATATCTCTTGGACGATGCATCAGAATTTCCCCGTTACGGAGGACGCGGAGATGGTTCGCTACTTGGAACAGAAGTTCAACGTCAATCTTACGTTCTGGAATCTAGAGAATAACAAATATGAAGCGCTGCTCGATATGAAGCTGGCGCAAGGCGCGATTCCCGATCTATTCCGAATTAGACAACCACAGGATTTGCTTAAATACGAGCAGCAGGGCGTACTGGCAGAGATTCCGCAGGAGATGCTGGAGAAGTATGCGCCTAATCTAATGAAGGCACTTCGGGATCATGCGCCCGACTATCAGAATTATGGTGTCATTGACGGGAAGTATTACGGCATTCCGGTCATTAATCCGACGAACATTTATCGCATCCCCGTTGTCTATCGCCAAGATTGGTTAGACAAGCTGGGTCTGTCTGTGCCGCAGACGCTGGCTGAATTTGAGAAGGTCATCTATGCATTCTCGAATGAGGACCCGGATGGCAACGGCATCAAGGATACGTATGGATTGTCCAGCGAGGGAATGAATGTCGTCTTTGGTGCCTTCGGGCAGATCGTCTTCGCGGACCAGCTTTACTTCGGCGTTAAGGATGGAGGGTTAGTTGTTGGCGCCTTGCAGCCGGAGATGAAGGAGGCGCTGCAATACCTTAGCAAGTGGTACCAGGACGGCGTCATCGATCCAACGTTTATTACCGGTGAGAATAAGGGCGGCTACAAGCATCTCTCGCACTCTTTTATTAATGGAACGATTGGTATGACCTCTATGGGCAACTATTATCACTGGATTCAAGATGGCGATTACTTGAAGTGGAATTCGAACGGCGAAGAGGTTCCTGTGGAAGCGACATTCAATGTGAAGGAATTGACCGCTGTTCATCCCGATGCTCGAATTGTGTTCGGTCGGCCTTTCAGCGGACCAGAGGGGAAGCGGGGCTCCAAAGCCTATGATATGCTCATGAGCTTCACGGCAATTGGAGCCGATGCTGCCAAGGAGCCTGGCAAGAGGGAGATGATCCTTCGACTGCTGGACTGTATGAGCGCCAATCCTGATCCGGACGAAGCCGCTTCGATGAAGTACGGCATTCAAGGAACGCATTGGCAGTGGGCGAGCCCTGCCAAGGATGACGTCATTATACGTCCTCCGTACGACCATACTTTCAGCTATCAGAACCAGATTGGCGCTGGACTCGGGATGACCGTTCCTACGATGCCAACGGAACGAAGGGAGAAGTGGGCTGCAACGTTAGGACTGGATCAGGACGGGATCTATAATGCATTAGAAGTTGCGACCCCGTCCTTGATCAAATATGGGTCAGACTTAATCAAGCTTAAGAACAAAGCGTATATCTCGATTATTACCGGAGATAAGCCGGTGGATTATTTCGATACGTTCGTGAAGGAGTTTATGGCAGCAGGCGGAACGCAGGTGTTGAGGGAAGCGAATGATTGGTATAAGGAGCATGGCGAGAAGTAGGGTTGGAGATTAAATGGGGAGAGCCTTATCACAAGTAACAACGAAAATTTTATCGGGACAAGCTCTGCATCTATACTTGCAATTTGAAAGTACGGACTTTATACTCGATTTATCACATAACGAAGTCGGTGGCGAAATTCCGGTTGACATTCTCGAAACAGACAAAACCCTGCCGGCCATATGGTTTAACATTTAGTTTAATTCTTCGTGTGCCGGTACTAAACTTAAACCGAACGGAAATTTTCAAATGAATGGTAATCATTTCAATGTTTTGGAATCAGGTCCTATTATCAATCTTTTGAGTATGTCGAAGGATCCCATCCCAGGCAAGCTCTTTCTGAAAGACAAGCTTGGACTAACCGGCATGGAAGTTTCACTGAACCAGCTGCCGGAGGGAGGCTCTGTCCCGTTCTACCACACCCATCGCGAGAATGAAGAGCTATACCTATTCATTGGCGGCCAAGGTCAGTTTCAGGTAGATGGACAGATTGTTGATGTAAAGGAAGGAACGGCTATTCGTGTTTCAGCTGAAGGCGAACGCACGCTTCGCAATAACGGTACTGGCGATTTGTATTTTATCGTAATTCAAGTCCAAGCGGGCAGTCTCCGTCAATGGGTGCAGACGGATGGCGTCATACTCGATAAACCAGTGACCTGGCAGGAATAACAATGAGTATTCCGATCATGCAAGAATTAAAAACGAACGATAAAGAGCTGGAGAAACGCCTTCTACGGAATTTCGACGATGTACGTTCACAGTAAGATCAATCCCATATATACAACAAAAGGAGCTGCCACGGCAGCTCCTTTTGCGATTTTCGCCGTTATGAGCGTTAAGGTGAACCTTATCATAAGTAATGGCAAGTTTCTGTTGATTATCGTGATAGAGCCAATGTTGCTAGAAGGAAAATCGAGGCCACTCTGACTGGATCCTCAATCATAAACTAAATTTCAAAATCAATGGTACCATTGTCGGTCCATTCAAACGGACCAGGCGTGACAGCTGCATCGGGTCTCTTGATTCCGAAAAAGTCGGAGTCGAAACGATATGGAGTGCTGTCCGGTTCCTCATACTTCATATCGGCGTGATAAGTCTTTCCAAGCAAGTCCGTGGTAACCAACATTGCAGAGGTTCCCCGAAGCAGTTCGGGCTCATTGACCTGCATTTGCACCCTGCCTTGCGCAGGGTTAATCTCAATTTTTATGCCCTTCTGCGCATATATCTTCGCATTCGATTCATGACGACTTGGAACCGCATGGTTAAGATATAAATTTCCACCCATAGCTACTGGAAGAACGGCATTTCCTATAAAGAAATCTTTTGCGGCATCGCCAAGCTCAATGAGCTCCTCTTTGGTGTATTCCCACCATTTCTTATCTTTTACATTAGGATGTTTGTCGTATCCCCCCAATCCCACAGCATGCAGATAGCAAATGGAATTGTCCGGAACGCCATCCATGACGGTCTTCCCGTCAGCTCCAACTTCATCCCTTGGTTTCAGTGGAAGATGCTCAAAAAAGGTTATTGGAACAGGTTCCTTATTAGCGACATCATCGCCCACAAAGATATTGTTGTAGTACCTGTCATCGCCTCCAGTGATATTGGAGTACCCCGCCATTGCCGTCTCGTGTGGGAAGTGATACGGCGTAATACGGGTAATCTCGGAACGAACTACAAATTTACCTGCAAACAAATTGTGGGCAAATGCCCCGCCTTGCGCCATATTTCTGAAATTCATGGGAGATAGGAACAGATTATGATCGACCATATACGGACCATGGCAAACCTCAACGAAGAGGTCTTCGGAAAGGT
Organism: Paenibacillus terricola; assembly: GCF_014779765.1. GTDB lineage: Bacteria > Bacillota > Bacilli > Paenibacillales > Paenibacillaceae > Paenibacillus_T > Paenibacillus_T terricola. The sequence goes on from NZ_JACXZA010000001.1 coordinate 261,359, forward strand.
TGTCGAAAAACACATTGCGGCTGATGCGGGTGCCCTGTGCCTGCCAGTCAAGCCAAAGCGCACGGTAACAGCCATAGATTTTATTTTCACTGATTTGAGTATCCAGGGAAGCATGCAGCTTAATTCCCGCTACTTCGGCACCGTGTCTGAGCCGCTTGTGGTGAATATTGTAAATGCGGTTCTGATAAATGCGGCTGAAGGCTGCTCCCATATGACCGACAATGCCTGCCTGTTCGCAATCATGAATCACATTATTTCGAACGATGTGACTGCCGACTCGATCTTTATGCCAGCCGGAGCGTAATGCTCGCAAAATAACCTCCTGCTCGCGTTGAGTCCCTCCTTTAATATGCTTCTCCAAAGACTTGGTGTGACCTGTACCGATTTCGGTCCCCAGGCTGATACCAACGCATTTGGATTCACTGATTATATTGTTCTCAATAATCCAACCCTTGCTCCAGTGAGGCCCGATCAAACCTTCCTGGTAGTCAGTAGGCGGCGCCCATTGAGGAGAGGCTTGACGAAGCGTGAAGCCGCTTACGGTTATGTAGTTAAGTCCTGGTTTCTCAGGCCAGAAGCAATAAGGACGGACACTGATTTCTACATTTTCCTTACAAGGATCTTTTCCGCCAAAATGAGCCCAGATTTTTGTTGTCGTAGAACCAACTTCGGCATACCATTTTAACAATGAATCCTCGGGATATTTGGCTTCGGGCCAAACTTCAGGCTTGTAAACGCTTGCAATACTGTCGCATTCATATAAGGACTTGCAATCCAAATATACATCACCGAGATGAACCGGGAAGGGCCCGTCAAACACCCAATCCCCACTCAACTCCACTTCAAAGGGATTACGAACGGAAAAAATGGAATTGGGCACTTCTGTGCTCCAAACATTGTCCTCTTCAGACTTCCAGTCGGTAATCCGTTCAGCTCCTGTAATGACGACTTCCCCGTCTCCTGCGGATCGATATACTATTCTATGCTCCGCTGTGCCGCCATTAGCCGGGTTAACCCATTCCCTGTATATTCCGGCATGAACAATAACCGTATCACCCGCCATCGCATGAGCCGCAGCACGTGATATTGTACGAAACGGTTGATCAGCTGTTCCTTTCAACTGATCATTCCCACGTATGGATACATGATATTCCATAAAGACTCTCCTTCTTCCTACCTTACAAAGTCGTAAGAATTCCTTACAAGCTGAAGGCAGGATATGTATAGAATTATTGTTGTATGAAGTCATTATACTAGAAAAATATGATGGGAGAGATCAGAAAATAGATGTTCCATCCGCATTGAGATAGGTGGAAAAAAACTAGAGTGAGGTATGATCAGAATCATCAAAACAGAAATCTAACCGGAATTCGAAATCCTGCCGACCGGATGAGGTCATTCTGTCCAGTTCACTTGATAATCTGAACGGAACGGAGTTCGAAAGGCTCCTTGCACTGTACTTCCGAGATCAGGGATATGTAGTTCATGAAGTCGGTATAGGCGGAAATGACGGTGGAGTGGATCTGGTTATTGTGGACAAGCGCGGAGAAAGAACGGCTGTGCAGGCAAAATGCTACGCTGACCACAACTTGGTTCCTGTGCAGACCGTTAGGGAGCTTGTTGCTGCAAAACGGAATCATAATTGCATGTTGACCCTGCTTATTACATCATCAGATTTGACGGGACCCGCAAAGAAGGAAGCGGAGCAGTTTCGAGTCGAGTATTGGCATGGTGGGATGCTTGGAGAGAAGTTACGGAGATGGGAAAAATGGCAGACCAAGAACAGGCAAAAAGCGAGGTAGTATACATGAGGGGCACCGGATCGGGTGCCCCTGTTTCTTTACCTTCTGCTAATTCCAAATCTAACGGTGGCTTATCGGCGTTCCTTGCGCTCCGTTCGAAACAGTTTCCCACGTCTCCCAAGTAGCTAAACGATCAGCATAGACTCCGCGCACCAAAGGTAAGACCCGTGCGCCGACCGCGAACCGCAACGGCGGGTCCTCGGCGTCTATGATTTGAAGAATCGCTTCGGCCGTTGCATTCGGATCGCCTCGTTCTTCTGTCGATAAGCGAGCAGTCACCTGATTTCGAAGTTCAGTGTACACTTCCAATCCCTGTGATGTCTTCATGGACAGGGGGCTTCCAAAATCGGTTGCAAAGGCGCCCGGCTCGAGCAACGTGACCTTAATGCCGAAGTCTTTGACTTCTTGAGCGAGGCTATCGTGCAGTGCTTCGACTGCCCATTTGGAAGCGCAATAGAAGCCGATGAGCGGCGCTGCAACAATCCCCATGGCGCTTGAGACGCCGATAATGTGCCCGCTGCCCTGCAGTCGAAGCAGAGGCAGGGCAGCCTGGATGACACGGAGCGTACCAAAGTAATTGGCGTCAAATAGTTCGCGTACATCGGATTCGTTAGCCTCCTCAGTCGTGCCAACCAGCGTGTAACCGGCATTGTTTAGGACGACGTCCAGCCTGCCGAAATACGCATGCGCCTGCTGAACGGCATGCTCGACCTGCCGGGAATCCGTTACATCAAGTGCAAGGGGGAGAACAGCGTCTCCAAAGCGCTCCTTAAGGTCGGCGATGCTTTCCGGTGTGCGGGCGGTCGCGGCAACCTTATCCCCGCGAGAGAGTGCGGCCTCCGCCCAAATGCGCCCTAATCCGCGAGAGGCTCCTGTAATAAACCAGACTTTGGTTTCCATGGTATTCTCCTCCAATACATGTCTTCTGTGTAGTATTTATAAAGCTTCAGCTGTCTCTTTAGTTCATCCCTAATGTTACGACTTAGCAGCTTGATACGGAATTTCAAATAAGTTAGCATGGTATTAACTTATGGTTTATGCAAAAGGAGGGGGCCTTCCTGAATGATTGAGCAACTGAAGACGTTTGTTCAAGTGACGGAGTCCGGAAGCTTCTCTAAGGCAGCCGAAAAGCTTTTTATTTCTTCGACCGCTGTGATGAAGCAAATGAATTTGTTGGAAAAACAAACGGGAGTCCCGCTTTTTATTCGTACCAACCACGGTGTCAGGCTCACAAAGGCCGGAACAGCTTTTATTAAAGATGCGGAATTTATGCTGCAGTATTTTCAAGAATCTCTTATCCGCATGCATCAGTCCGCGCAGGCCAATCGGCATATTATTCGGGTGGGTACTTCTATACTTAACCCCTGTAACATTTTGATTGATTTGTGGAATGGAATTAGCGACCTATACCCTCAATTCGGAATAAACATCGTTCATTTCGAAGATGACGCACATACACTCCCAACCACTTACCGCATGATTGGCCAATCGCTCGATATCATTGCGGGGCCATTTCTTACAGATAACTTGAAGGATTACTACCGTTTGCTCGAGCTTGGGAGTTACCGCGTTTGCTTTGCCGTATCTCGGCAGCATAGGCTGGCTTCAAGAAAAACACTTTGTGTCGAAGATTTGTATGGAGAAAGATTGGCTATAGTGAATGGAGGGAATAGTGCTGTCATTCATGAGATACGAGATTTCCTGAAAATGAAACATCCTCAAATTCGAATTAAGGATGTTCCGCGTCTCTATGATCTTGATGTGTTTAATCGCTGCGAGGAAAGTAATACGGTTATGCTAACATTGGAGGCGTGGGCAGATATTCATCCATCCTTGGTGACGATTCCTAGTGATTTAGATTTCACAGTTCCATACGGTTTGATATATCCATTACATCCATCCGAGGAAGTTGGTCAATTCTTAGAAATCATAAAAGAAATGAGAGAGAGATTTGATTAGTAACGGATCATTCAATGATTGGATCTAAAGAAGGGGCCATCCTATTAAGGGTGGCCCTAAAACTTGCCGTTACAGATAGTCCCCATCATCTGAATCAGTGGAGTAACCGTCTACGGGAGTTGCCTGTCCAGCTCAAGTAAACGTAATAAACTCTCTTCAGTGCCTGAACCGGGCACCGGAACAAAAAAACACCAGTGCAGTCCCGGGTCATTATCGATTACAGCTGCGGAATGGAGCATAAACTCCATCTCCTGTGCGTCAGGAAGACGAAATAAAGCGGTGGCTACGCGTTTTTGCTTGATTTCATATAGCCCCCAGAAATGCACGAATTCCTCGCTTTCCCGTCTCAAGCGTTCGAACCTTTCCATATATAACGGATTTTCCTTGTAAAGGTCAAAGCTTGCCCGAAGAACCGCTACGGCGTATCGGGCAAAGCCTTCCCAATTCACCAGTTTGTTGCGGTAATCCGGCGTTAAAAACATAATGTCCATCATATTCCGTTCGTTGTCCGGCAGACTGCCGAAATCGGCTACGATCAGTTCTGCCGCCCGATTCCAGGCGATAACATCAGTACCTTCGTCCGTGATAAAAGAAGGGTAATGCAGTTGCTCTACGATTTTCTGCAAAACTTCCGTATCAGGCCCGCCATTATTCGGAACCGTGACGACGTTTGCCACACCTACATTAGCCAGATCGAACAGATGCTTTTGTTCATCTTCGTCAAGATGAAGCGCTTTGCTGATACTTAGCAGCACTTCTGGAGAAGGATTAACCTCCTTGCCTTGCTCCAACCATGTATAGTAAGTCACGCTTATATGGGCAAGATAAGAGACTTCTTCTCTTCGAAGCCCCGGAGTGCGTCTTCGTCCGGGCAGCGACTGGATCCCCGCCTCTGAAGGCTGCAACCGTTCTCTGCGCGATTTAATGAAGTCACCTAATGCGGATGAGGAACGATTTATTGTCAAGCAGATCACCTCTAATTACTCATATAGAAGAATACATATGCTATTAATCAATTGGACCAGAAGTACTTCATACACGATTATTATAATCTCTATCAAGTGTCAGTTGCCACAAAAGAGAGCTATAACGAGTATCGAGGCTGTTAATCCCGTTAATAGTATAAGCATGATGTGGTTAACCTCCGCCTATCGACAGTACGATGAAGATAATTTACGTCAGAGACGTGCTAAATAGGAGGTTTTGTTTCTTGAACAAGTATACCTATCGAAACAAGCTAGCATTAGTCACCGGTGCATCATCCGGAATCGGGAAAGCGTATGCCAAGGAACTGGCGGCACGAGGCTGTCATGTCGTGCTAGCAGCGCGCTCCAAGGACAAATTAGATACATTGGCTAAGGAAATCAACCGTCAGTATGGCGTAAAGGCTTATCCATTGGCTTGCGATTTGTCCCAAGCGAGTGCCCCGCGTCACCTGGCCGAACAAATTTCCGAACTGGGCTTGTCGGTCGATATTCTCATCAACAACGCAGGCGTTGGCACTTACGGCCGTTTCGAGGAAATAGACTCGGAGCGGGAACTAGAGGAGATTATGCTGAACACGGCTGCGCTAACCGACCTTACGCATCGATATCTACCCGATATGCTGAAGCGTGAGGATGGAATCGTCGTAAACGTGGCCTCTATGGCCGCGTTTATGCCTTGTGCTTATTCGGCCGTTTATGGGGCTACCAAAGCATTTGTATTGTCCTTCTCCGAGGCGCTATGGGCGGAAACGCGTGGGCGAGGCGTTCGCGTGCTCGCATTGTGCCCAGGTGCAACCGAGACGGGGTTTTTCGATTCGGTCGGCAGCGAGGAAATGGGGGCGGGTCAAAAACTATCGACTCCAGAGAAGGTTGTACAGGCCGGATTTCGCGGGATTGACCAGGGACGCAGCTACATCATCGATGGCCGTAACAATTACCTTATGGCTCAAATGATTCGATTGTTCAGCAGACGCAGGGTAGCCTTGATCATGGAACGCATGTCAAAGCCCAAAGGGTATTGATAGCGGGAGCAGGTTCTTTCTAGAGCGACTACTTCATTAAGTAGTCGTCTTCTCTTTATTAATGCAACTTTTGCAGAAACGAATTTACTTCTCTTGACTGTCATTCAAAAAAACATCGCCATTGCGATACAGCCCCAGACCGTTCATTATATAGGGTCGAACGATCTCTACAAGCACACCGGCTCGGTCATTTGCCTCGACATTTAACCAATGATGAGCAGCGCCATAGATTGATGAACCGGTCATGGCCGACATGATTTTTATATGATGCTTGTCCACCCTCTGTGGGGTATCCCCTTTCAGGAAAATGTTTTCTATCGTTTGCTGCAGCATTTGCTTTATTTTTTCATCGACAAGCGTAGCCATCGTTTTGGAATCCATTCTGCAGATCCGATAAAAAACCACGATGTATTGGTGCGTCATCAAGATCAACTGGTTACATATTTCATCCGTAAATTGCTGCGCATTCGCCACCTGCTCTGGAAACCTCTCATGAAAAGCCTGTTCCGTGATATCGTCAAGCAAAGCGAATTTATTTTCAAAAGGGGCATAAAAGCTGGCACGGTTAATGGTAGCTTTCTGAGCGATATCTTTGATGGTGATTGCATCAAATCCCTTTCTAAGCAACAGATCTCTGAACGCTCCTCTAATTAACTGTCGTGTGCGCAACACCCTCGGATCCTCCAGATTTACCATTGTTATGTCCCCCCTTTAAACATCAAATATCAAAATGTGTTGTCTATGCAACTTTCCTTAAACTCTGCCGGTTGAAATCAAAAGCATGCGATATTATTATCCTATCATGCAGATGTTGTTTAAACGATCTATGACTAATTCTTTGAAAGGAAGGATCGAATTTGAACACCAAACCACATAGACTCTTGATATTTGGCGCCGGCGTGATTGGCAGTGTATATGCACTCCGCTTAGCACAGTCGGGACTGGACGTTACTATACTGGCACGAGGAAAGAGACTGGAGGCGCTGAATAGGGAAGGACTGAAATATAACGATAACGGAACGATCAAGCAAATATCGATCAAGACGATCGACAAACTTGAGAACGACGATATTTATGATTTCATTTTGGTCCCAGTCCGATATGATCAGGCTGAATCTGCCCTGTCCGCGATCAAGCTTAACCGGAGCAAGACCATCGTCACCTTAACCAACACCATTGGATATGATTCTTGGCTTGATATCGTGGGCGATCGCTTACTTCCGGGATTCCCGGGCGCCGGTGGAGACATCAAAGAAGATGTTCTATACGCCCAATTCGGTTCCGAAAAACATCAAGGAACCATTTTTGGTGAAATAAATGGACGGATGACCGAAAGAGTCAATGATCTTGCCCAAATATTTGAATCGGTGGATTTGCATTATGAAATCCAAAAAGATATTCAGGCATTCCATGTTTCGCATACTGCGTTAGCTATCGTCAACAAGCATTTCTATACGAATGATGGAATGGTGGATATTGAGACGGCAAGAAGTGTAAGCACTCTAAGTAAGATCGCCGCAGATATTAAACAAAACATTCACCTGGTAGAGCAAGCCGGCATTCCGGTAATCCCACCCGAAACGAAGGCAATGGGGGATTTGCCCGACAGCGATATTATTTCCCGTTACCGTCAGATGCTGAGCAATGACTTCATAATTGATGTAAAGCTTGGGAACCATGCCGTCAGCAAAAAGCAGAAATAATGTTATTAGACGAGATGTTTCATAAAATGATATCCAGCCGGCGATGAGGGGGAGCAGGACTAATTACAAACTTGACTTCGGTGTACATTCTTTCTTGACTTGATTATACTCATTTGTTAACTTTTACTTCAGGAGATTAATGGAAGGGGATTCACTCTATGCCAACAACTTTGTAATGGATGCCTATAATGAGACAATCTTTCTTTTGGCTGCTTTTAATCCAAGAGAGTAGTTTGTCCAATTAATCCATTACAAGGATGCAATGTATGGAGCGTTATTAGCCATCGGTGCAGTTACCTTTATGGGTACTGCATTTTTTGCGCTCATTTTCTCCTATAACCTCGGTATTTTGTTTCCTTCCACTTTAGGAGGAATAGGAATGAATATCCAATTTGATACATCGGAATTATCTATTATCAGTGATTATCGCAACGATGAGATACTAAGGAAAAGCTTTAATCAATTAGCGAACGAGGTTTTCGGAATCGACTTCGAACATTGGTATCAGCAAGGCCTCTGGGATAATCATTATATTTGCCACTCCGTTGTAATAAACCGGAAAGTCGTTTCTAATGTTTCGATCAGCAAATTGAACTTAATCATCGATGGAACAAACCATAGAGCCATTCAGATTGGAACCGTTATGACGCACCCTGACTATAGAGGGAACGGATTCTCTGGCGCATTAATGAAGCATGTCCTAGAAACTTATCGAGATGAATGTGACGTGTTCTATTTGTTTGCGAACGACAGCGTGCATCACTTTTATCCGAAATTCGGGTTCACTCCTTGCAGAGAAGTGCAATTCAGCATGAAAGCTGCTCTAATCTCCATCGTTAATAACGGATTACGACAAATGGATTGCGCCAATGATGAAGATCTACAAGTGATCTATGAAATCCTTCAAACGCGCACGCCTGTTTCAAATCAATTTGGCATTAGCGATAATCAGGGGATTTTTATGTTCTATGCCTTAAATGTCTTTCAAGATTCGATTTATTTTTATGAAGACGAAGAGGCTGTCATCGTGTATCAAAATGAAGGGAATGTCCTTCACCTGTATGATGTGGTGAGTAAGTACAAGGTCGATTTAGTAAGATTGCTTTCTCATATTAGTAACAGTGATACTGAAACCATTCAATTTCACTTCACGCCTGATCGTTTCACTGACAATGTGATTTGTGAACTTAAGAGTCAAGGCGACTTATTATTTGTTAAGTCGAAGAATGATTTGAACTTAAACTTTCCATTTTGTGCCCCTATGTTATCGCATGCTTAAGAACATTTCTTCAACATGCATTAGAATTAGGTATTACAAGAAAACAGAGAAATCAATTAAGCCATCCCTTTAAGGGGTGGCTTAAAACTTGCCGTTTAAAGCGGGTATGGAGCGCAGGGAAATAGCGGAATCAGAGGGGATGCAAATGGATTGAAGTTGGTTGTAAACGGTGTTACGCTAACAACGGTGAACTTAAAACCTATGTTCTGCACAATATCTATTGATATTCACTCTATTGATATTCACTAATTTAGTTATAAAGAAAGGTCAACCCATGATAAAAGTTGAAAACTTATCCTTTTCATTTCCGCAAAAAGAACTATATAACAACGTTTCATTTACGTTAGAAGAAGCACAACATTGCGCTTTTATCGGAACAAGTGGCAGTGGGAAAAGTACATTGATCGATATTCTGATGGACCCAGAAAGATATCTATTTGATGGCAAATTAGAAATAGACCCCGATTGCACAATTGGATATGTAAGCCAGTTCTCAGAACTAGACGACACGAAAGAAACAACCGTGTTTGAATATATAGGAGAACGATTTGTTAAGGTTCAAAAAGAAATTGAAGCCATTTGCATCGAAATGGAAACTTCATCCGATATAGAACCGTTACTGGAAAAGTATCAATTAGCGTTAGACGCATTTGATGCAATGGGCGGGGATGATTACGAAAGTATTATTCATAAGCAGCTAAATCTAGCAAACCTCATGAAGCGAAGAGATAATAAGGTATCCGACCTGAGCGGCGGGGAGTTCAAACTTGTTCAAGTCATGAAGGAAATGCTTAATCATCCCGACTTATTGATTATGGACGAACCGGATGTGTTCCTGGACTTCGAAAACCTAAATGCGCTTAAAAAACTTATCAATGCTCACAAAGGAATGCTGTTAGTTGTTACGCACAACCGATATCTATTGAATCATTGTTTCAACAAAATTATACACCTTGAAAACATGGAGATCCAAGAGTTTGATGGGCGTTATATCGAGTATAACTTCTCCTTACTTCAGACCAAAATCGAGATGCAAGAACTCGCAGTCGCTGAACAGGAAGAGATCGAGAGAAATGAGAACACGATCAATAACCTTAGAGTGATCGCAACTTATAATTCAGATGCAGCAAGAGGGAGAGCCTTAAAAGCTCGAGTTACATTCCAAGAAAGATTGATAGCGCGTAGAATTAAGGCGCCGTTCGTTGCTATCAAGCAACCGAATATCCGTTTTGATATTGATAATGAAATGGACGATACTGTTGTTGTAAATGTAAACAATTATAGTGTTGCCTATGATGAGCTGCTGCTAGACAAGGTTAGCTTTGAGATCAAATCTACGGATAAAGTAGCGATTATCGGTTCCAACGGTACCGGGAAAACGACCTTGCTCCGAGACATCTTTAACAATAAACATGATGCAATTGAAATCAATGCCGATGTTAAAGTGGCTTATTTGTCGCAGCTTCAAGGTGAAATGCTCAATGATTCTAATACCATACTAGAAGAATTCATCGATGCGGGTTTTAAAACCTATGATGAAATCAGATCGTATCTGTCCAACTATGGCTTCGAGGGAGAAATCGTTAATCAGAAGATCCAATCTTTATCAGGTGGAGAAAAAAATACGCTTCAATTGGCTAAAGTTTCTGCCAGTAAAGCAAACGTATTGCTTCTTGATGAACCGACAAGCCATTTGGATACCTATACACAACTAGCGCTGGAGAAAGCCGTTGAACAATTCAAGGGTGCGATTCTCATGATTTCTCATGACTTCTATTCGGTTGTCAATGGTATGGATTATGTTCTAATCATTGAGGATAAGACGATTCGAAAAATGAGCATGCGTAAATTTAGACAGATGATTTATGCCAGCCATTTTGATAAAGACTATCTGGAAACGGAACAAAAGAAAAAATCCGTTGAAATGAAAATCGAATTGGCTTTAAAAGATACGAATTTCGAACTTGCAAAAGGATTGGTTGATGAGCTAGAGGAGCTAATTAAGTTGCTTTAAATAACAACCCTCTGACGGGATGATCTGTTAAATACAAGCCTAGTGCCATGCCGGCACTGGGCTTGTTGTATGCTAGAAAAAAAGCAAGTAAGGGGTTGATACAATAATGGATGGCTCATTAGGTACCATGAATAGGATTTTACGACTTGATGTCGAATTTTGTACTTAATCATACAATTTCGGCGACTTTTGGAGGTCCACCTATGATTGCTGCAGCAAAGATGCACATTCCTCATGTACGGCACACCTTGGTTGCTCGCTCGAATCTGTTCAAGCTGCTTGATGACGGCATGGATGCGAAGATGACGCTCGTATTCGCACCGTCCGGCTATGGGAAAACGACGGTGTTAAGTGAATGGGTCAAGCAAAGAGACAAGCTTGTTGCCTGGGTGTCACTGGGCAAACAGGACGATAATTGGGTCATATTCTGGAGCGCAATCATCGCTTCGATTCAGCATCGTGTCAACGACTTTGGAGGAAGCGTTCGGCCGCTGCTGTCAGAAGGGCCATCCGCGTCTTCCGCATCGATGGAGCCGGCGATGGTTGAGCTGCTGAACGAGCTGAACCGACTTGATCACGAGCTCGTCATCATGGTGGACGATTATCATCTGGTGACCACGCCAGCCATCCAGAAGTCGATGAGCTATTTACTCGAATACCTCCCGGCCCATATTCATTTGTACATCGCCAGCCGCAACGACCTCCCTTTTCCAACAGCAAGATTGTTGGCGAAAGGCGAGATGCGGCGAATTACGATCGAGCAGCTGCGATTCCGACCGGAGGAAGTATCCGAATTTTTCAGAGTGACAACGGAATTAATGCTATCGGCGGAGCAGCTAAATATGCTGTACGACCAAACCGAAGGTTGGATCAGTGGTTTGCGTCTTGCGTCCATCTCCTTGAAACGCAGCGGCAATGTGGCTGAATCGATCCGTCAGTTCAGCGGTCGTCAGCAGCATATCTCCGATTATTTGCTCGAAGAAGTCATTCGCGATCTGCCGAAGACGATGCGCGATTTTCTGCTTCACACGTCTGTGTTAAGCCAGATGAATTATGCGTTGTGCGAAGCAGTGACGGGGCAAGCGAGAGGTCAGCAGCAGCTGGAGCAACTGGAACAGCTTCAATTATTCATCATTCCACTGGACGATCAACGCAACTGGTATCGTTATCATCATCTGCTGTCCGATTTTCTGCAGGCGATGTTTGCTCGAACAGAGCCTTGGCTGTGGACGCAGGCGAATGTACGTGCCGCGCAATGGCTCGAAAGCAATGGTTTTGTCGAAGAAGCGGCGGAGCATTATTTGGCAGGCAAACAATATGAAGATGTCGTCCGTCTGATCGAGGAGCATCTGCAAGAATTTCTTAATGGAGGCAAGAACATCGTAATTGCCCGCTGGGCGATGCAAGTGCCTGAGTCCTATGTATCGCACCGGCCGATCGTTGAGATATTTTGTTTGTATGTAATGATAGGAGTTGGGCAGTTTCACAATATTCCGGATCGAGCTGAGCGGCTTCGAATCCGTTTCGAGGCCATGAAGGATCATATGGACGCTGACATTTGGCGCGCGACGATGGGAGAGATCTATTATATTTGCGGTACTGCTGCCTACGTAACCAAAGACATTGCAAGCACAGCCGACTATTTTATTCTTGGTGATACGTATTCACTGCAGCAAAGCTTGTTTATTATAGGCGGCAACAATAAGCATTATTCGACCGAAGAATTCGATGACCATCTGGGTTATATTAATGACTTTCATGGTGCAGCACAGTTTCTAACGAGAATGATGAATCATTGGCGGGATCACGTTAACCATCCCAATGCGACACCGATGTATGCTTCATACGCTAAGTTATTGTGCGAGTGGAACCGGTTAGAAGAAGCGGAGGATTGGATTAATCGCATTATGCGTGTTGACGGATTCGCGCCGGTTGCACGCAATCTCTATCAAATCGGTGTGGCTGCTTCGAGAATTCAGCGTGCAAAGGGCAATTCATTAGAAGCTGCGAGATTGCTAGAACAACTCAAGCTGAAGATCGATTCGCCGGATTATGAAATCTTTATGCGTAAAATTGAAGCGGAGCAGGCGAGTCTGGCGGTGCGTCGAGGCGACATCGAGTCGGCTCGTCGATGGTTGGAGAATAGCGGACTGTCGAACTCGGATGAGGCAGCGCTGGGCAAAGTTTCTGAACAGGCGATCCTCGTTCGCGTGCTGACCGCATGTGGACAATTCGAACCAGCGCTGTCTCTCGCGGAGCGGCTGTATCAGCTGTTGACGAAGGAAGATCGTCTGCGAGATCGCATTCACATAATAATCATGCAATGTATGATCTTGTATCTGGACGGTCGGATCGAGTCAGCGCTTGAAAAGCTGGAAACCGTGCTGCATCTCGCCGAACCTCAAGGGTACATTCGCAGCTTTGTAGACGAAGGTCAGGCGATGGCGGAGCTGTTGTCTATTTATGTGCAATCGTTAGGGGACAAAAGTGGGTATTCGACGAATACGTCAAGTTATGCGCCTATTGTCCTGCAAGCTTTTCCTGTGCAAGCTTCTACAAGTCCGAAGCCGCATCAGACCCCGAATACGGCTCCTCTAGTCGAACCGTTAACGAGTCGTGAATTGGAGATTATGAGTCTCATGGCCGAGGGGCTGTCCAATAAACAGATCGCATTGTGTCTGGGGATTACGGAAGGCACCACCAAAAGTCACATCAACAACATCTATGGCAAGTTAGACGTTAATAGAAGAGTGCAAGCGATCAAGAAAGCCAAGGAACTTCAGCTCATTAGTTAATTACGTGTTCCATACCCAAAGGCTAATGTTGATTTCATTCAGAAATCGACATTAGCCTTTTTGACATGCAAGTTTATGTCGAATTCTATAACTTTCTATAGATGTGTAAATATCATTGTCCCTCTATTATGGAGTGAAAACGAATGTATAGGGGGAAGTAGGACTTGAATAAATGGTATAAACGCACAATTAGTTTATTACTTATAGGCTGCTTGTTGGGATCGTTAATACCAGCGGGGGTACTTGCAACAAATTCAACGAGCGCTGCGAACGGTTCTTCTCCGCCAATCAGTTGGCATGATGCAGCACAGAACGCAGGGACAGCGCAAAATTCATTTCAAGATGTTAAACCAACGGATTGGTTTTATGATGCTGTAACCTATGTACAGCAGAACGGCATATTCAGCGGTACAGGGAATAACAGCTTCTCGCCACAGGGTACAATGACTCGTGCCATGTATGTTACGGTGCTTGGTCGAATAGCAGGAATTGATACAAGTAAATATACAACTTCTGCATTTACAGATGTGCTGCCAACCGCCTGGTATGCGCCTTATGTGCAATGGGCAGTTGAGGCAGGTATTACAAGCGGAACGAATAGCCATACCTTTTCTCCGGATGCTATGGTATCGAGAGAACAGATGGCGACGCTGACGCTTCGCTATTTTGAAAGTGAGAATATCGATTATCAAACGGGTGACAGCGTGACGACGAAACCCAACGACCTTGCAGACATTTCGCCTTGGGCGGTCGATGCAGTCGTAAAGCTGTGGCAGGCTGGCGTGCTTACCGGAGATGCACACGGTAATGTCAATCCCCGGTCCCATGCATCACGTGCGGAAGCGGCTGTTTTGTGCATGCGCAGCAACGAAGTGGTGAAGGGATCGGCTAATCAGAATGAAGAAGATACAAGTACGAAGCCAACACCAGAAACCGACAGTACCAGCGGTGGTAATAGTGGAGGCGCGGGAAGCTCAGGCTCCACTGCGTATACGATAGCTTTTGAAACCAATGGCGGATCAGCGATTGATAGTCTTGAGAGCCACGCAGGGGATATGCTGAGTCATCTTCCAGCGCCGGTGAAGCAGGGATATATTTTTCAAGGCTGGTATAAGGACATTGAATTCACACAGGTATTCGTCGAAGGAGAGCCAGTCACCGGCAATATCACGCTGTATGCCAATTATATTGCAAGCGTCGATAATGCGGTGGCACGTATTCCGAGTGTGACGGTGCTGGATGCAGCGCCGAGCTTCACGATTCAAGTGAATGATGCTGCCGGCAAGATGACACCAGACCAAGTTCAAGCCGGAATGACATTCGAATCCCCGGCGAATCCCGCGTTTGCGGGTATTGTCGTCACAGGCTCGAATGGTCATTTCACCGTAGCTGCCAAGAGCGGTGCGTTCGAGGAAGGAAACACGTATCAACTTACGTTGATGGATGCGAATCTGTCATTCCAGGGTCAGGACCAAACGACCACCATCTATATATTTAGCATCGCCAAACAAGCCGTCATGAATTTGCCGCTCAATCCTGACATGATCTATCTATCCTTCTCGGACGTATCGAATATGATACTGGATGGTGCGGATGTGAACAGCCCTGCGATTCCGGTCATCAGGACAGGGTTAGGCGATAGCGGAACAGATCTGAACGAGGCGAATACGAGCAGCGGAACCTTCGATTATACCGGGAGTACGGTGATTCAAGTTGGCGATATCGTCGCGATCTATGAAGGGGTTCGTCCTGATCAGCGTACCGCGGAGGATAACGGCAGTGTTGCCTACGTACAGATCACAGCGATCAATAGCAACAGCTACACCTATGCCCAGGCAGATGCCAAGAAAGTGCTGATCAAACCAGATGTTCTGCCCGTGAGTACAGCAGCGGACACGGATGGAGACGCGACGAACGAATCGATTACGATCGAGCATACCGCGATGAACTATAGTGATAGTCGATATGCGCCACTTGGTCTGAATGAGCTTACGGTTGTGAACGCGGGCGACTTTATTGCCTTCTATAATGGAGATTTCAATAGCAAAGCTGCTTCGGCGGGGTATGGTCTCATTACGTCGATCACACACGACGCAGAGATGGATATCATTACGTATACTGAAGCCACGCTGGATCAAATCACGAGCGCTCTGGATATCTATCAGCAACAGGCGCTTGATGGGGATCGGTTATTATCTGATGCGGATGTCTCCATATTGGAAGGTCAAGTTAAGCAGCAGGCGGTATCCAGCGGATTCGTCGATCAAGCCGCCAGCTATCTGTCTAATTTGGCATTACATACGGACAGCTTCAAGCAGCAATACGCTGCAATTGCATCGAAGGCAGCAGCCAAAGCAGCCCCTGCAATAAGCGTCGAAAATTTGAAGGTAGTACCTTCAATAAGCAGTTCCATGCGCCATATCTCTGGGTCTGGTGTCAGTGTTTCCCTTCAATTGGATGCAAATATTGTCATTGCCATCAACAACAATAATTCTATCGTCATCCATATGACCGGTACTTTCGTCGAAGAGATAAAGCTGGATCTCAGCGTCAATGGTGATACCCAGTGGGAGTGGTACTGGATCTTCCCAGTCCTTAAGGATTATATCATTACAGCGAACTTGGATGCCTATACGTATACTGGGATCAACATAACAGCGGAGATCACCACCGTCTCACCGGATGTGCTGAATGATGCGTTAGAGGACTGGCTGGCAGCCAAGACAGCTGGCAAATTAGGCGAGGTTCAAAACATCGCGGTGGAGCTGCAAGCGTTAATTGAAGGCGCGCAGAGTACCGGACTAGACGCGACGACACTAAAGGCAAGGTACCAGAGCTTATTGAAGAATGAGACGGAATGGGTTCCGTTAATTAGCAAAAAGATCATTGAAAAGAATCTAAGAGTTTGTCTTGGTATCGTTGAGGTCAAGTTTTCAGTTGAATTCGTGGTTAGTGCGAATGTGAATCTAACGGTAGGTGTTGATTTCAATTACAAGAGTGCCAAGCGGTATTCAGCTACCGTACGTGTTCTCAGCTTCACAGGCAGTAGTAACACTGTAAGCCTGACAGGTGATGGCGATTACCAGTTTAAGTTTTATGTTCTAGGCACGTTGGGATTGCGAGCGGGTGTTCAGGTGATGCTGCAAGCAGGGGTCGGCAGTGTCGATTGGGACAGCATAGGCATCTCTGTTGAGCCTGGCGTTTACTTGAATTTGTGGGGATACTTCTACTATGAGCTCAAAAATTCGGGAGGTGCGGTAACAAACACATCTTTCGGTGCCTTGTATATGGAGCTTGGCATATACCTGCAGTCAGAAGTGGGAGCACAGCTCGGTGACGAGCTGCTGTCCACTAGTGAGACATTATACAACAACAAATGGCCGCTTTACACTGCGGGGACACAAGTCAATGTCGTGGATTTTGCTTACAAACAAGCTCAAGTACCTAGCTATGAACTTTCAGGTCCATTGAAGTTCGGAGAGCCACCGCTATTACCGGGCAACCTGATGAGAATGGAGATCATGGACATCAAATCCGGTGAAACCTCTATCATGCTATACGATCGATCGAATTTCACCATTACTACGGATAACCCGGATTTCACTTATGATCCTGAATTAAATCGAATATCCATCTCAGAGGAATTGCACATACGGTGGAGTAAAGGGCTTCCAATCAATACGCACGGGAACCTGATTATTAAATGGAAGAATGCATCCGGTTCACTCACGGTTGCTCCAACGCGCTACATTCCATTGTCTATGAACGTTAAAGTCGGCGATACGACAATCGTCACGACGCCTTTGAACGGTAATCCGAGTACGACTCTATCTGGACAATATGGCACTGTAATTGATATCCCAGACGATCCTGTATTCCAAGGATTCATCTTTGACGGATGGTATACCGATCCAACGGGCGGCACGAAGTATACGATTCCGAATACGATGCCGCTGCCAAGGGAATCTCGCAGTCTTTATGCGCATTGGACAGCAAGGACGGATATTCCTTACAAGGTTGAACACTATCTGTTTAAGCCGAACGTTACTTTTACGAGCACCCCAGGTACCAGTGATGTGACGCTTGCAGCGACGGAGAACTTGACGGGCACAACGTATGCGAAGATTACGCTTGCCAATACCAACCGATTCAAAGATCAGGGCTATCGTTATTCGTATACGAGAAACGGCAGCAATGTCGGTCCAGGGTACATTAACGCCGATGGCTCGACAGTCGTGAAGGTGTATTACTATCCGGATAGTAGAGATCTAACCTTCAAAACGGGCTATGGAGATAATGCGGTTGTGCGTACGCTGACAAAGGAAATCGGAAATAACATCTCATGGATACCTACTGTGACAAGACCTGGCTATACGTTTGTCGGATGGTCGCCAGCCGTTCCGAGCACGGGACCGAGTCAAGACACCACATACACCGCGACATGGAAGGCTAGAAGCGATACACCTTACCAAGTCGTTTACTTGCAACAGGACATAACAAAGACATCGCTAGGACTTCCGATTCTCGGCAATACCTATACGGTCGTTGATCAGGAATCTCTTACAGGCACAACGGATACCGCCACGAGCGCAGTAACGCCTAAGCGTTATGAAGGCTTCACCTTGGACAGCAGCGTTCCAGGTACCGTTCAGTCGAGCAGCATATCAGGTGATGGCTCTACGATTCTGAAGTTTTACTACAAGCGCAATACGTATTCCGCAACCTTTGATCTGGGTGGTGGTATTAAAGATGCTGCAACAACCGCCCCAGTAACCGGGTTCTACACAGGGATTGTTCCATATGGAGCCAGCATATCACCGCCTTATGTGACCAAAGGAACGGAGGTTCTCTCGGGATGGTCGCCGGTCATTCCAGCAACGATGCCGGCGCATGATGTGAGTTTCACCGCACAATGGAATGCGAAGACTGCTTCTTATACAGTGTCCCATATTAAGCAAGACCGAACGGGTCAATACACCATAATCGACAAGGAGACGTTAAGCGGGGGCGTAGGTGATACCGTCACAGCAACACCGAAGAGTTATGAAGGCTTCACGTATGACAGCAGCTCGTCAGGCACCATTACATCTGGGAAAGTCCCGACGAGCGGTACGCTCGAATTGAAGCTGTACTATAATCGGAACGTGTACAAGATGAACCTCGATCCCAATGGGGGGATTGTCAATGGCAAGACAACAGGCAATTACGCGATAAGTATGCGATATGAGGAATCGATGTCTATTCTACCTCTGATATCCATTACAAGGGCAGGCTATGTGTTCGCGGGATGGTCGCCTGCTGCACCTGTTACAATGCCTGCTCAGGATGTTACTTTTACCGCGCAGTGGACGCCTGATTACACGATATCTAAGGTAAGTATAGACCATACAACCCCCGCAATAGGGGACACCCTGAATGCCAATGTAACGATGGGGGATGGCAATGCCGTCGGCAGCCGCGTGTCGTATCAATGGAAAGTCGAAACGGCTGCAACCAGCGGAACGTACACGAATGCCGCAGGTGCGGGCAATGCAACAGCGAGTTACACGGTTGCAGCCTCGGACATGGGCAAGAAATTGCAAGTCGTGGTGACGGGGGTAAACCCAATTACCGGCACGCAAACCGCAACAACTAATATGGTATCCATTCCAATCACTGCCGTCACGATCGACAATGCATATCCGGCTTATGACGATACGCTTACCGCTAGTGTGACCATGGGTGATGGCAGTGCGGCGGGCGGTCAAGTGACGTATCAATGGCAAGTTGAAACGGATGCAGGCAGCGGAGCGTACACGAATGCCGCAGGAGCGGGCCATACAACGGCGAGTTACAAAGTTGCAGCCGCGGATAAAGGCAAGCAGCTGCGCGTTGTGGTGTCGTATATGGGGCGAGCAGCAGGCACCGTCACGAGTGAACCTACAAGTGCGGTAGGCGTGTATATCACGAGTGTCAGCATCAACAACACAACACCTCATGTCGGCGACATTCTTTCAGCTCAAGTCACGATGGGGGATGGTGTTACGGCCGGCAACCGCGTGACTTACGAATGGATGGTACAAGATATCGTCGGAAGCGATCGTTATGTATCCGCTTCAGGGGCTGGACGAACAACAGTGAGTTACACGGTTGCAGCGGGGGACGTAGGGAAGAAGCTGCAAGTTTGGGTGTACGGTGCCAATGAAGGCCTTGGTATGGTACTCAGTTCATCAACGAGTGCTGTGCAGGATGCCGCGCCCACTTCGGAGCCGCTTCCCGAATGGATTGCCAACGCCGATGAATTAGATTTGGCATCTGCCACAGTCACTGTCGTATCTTCAACAGAAGTATCCATTAGCGGTGCGGCATTGACCGATAATTGGACCCTCCCAGAAGGTGTATCGCTGAATCTGAGTGATGCGATGCTGAATGGCTTCACATTAACGATTGTGGAAGGCACGACGCTGAATGTGATCAACTCAACGGTGGCTGGCAATATTGAGGTCCTGGCAGATGCAGCGTTGAATGTGAGCAACACGACATTGGATGAAGGTTATTATTGGGACATCACGGAAGGCGCAGTGTTGAATGTGAGCGGTACAGTTACGCTGGCAATGGCAGCTACGCTGATCGTTGACGGGACATTCAATATTACAAGCTCAGCGACTGTAATCAATAACGGCACCATCACAGGTTATGCCGGCAACGGTGTCATCACGAACAGCGGCACGATCACGAACGATGGCATGATCACGAACCCCGGTACAATAACGAACCGCGGCATGATCACGAACAACGGTACCATTGTCAATGCAGCCGGCTCGATACTCAACAACGTCGGCGGTTCGTTCAGGGGTAATGCTCCAATCACAACTTAATTAACTCGCTTAAATGAAGCGGTGAAGCGGGGCTTTTCCTGAATAAGGAGAAGCCCCCCTTGCATTCTCATTCCTATGAGTTAGTAGCCAGAGAAGTATCCATGAGGCGAGGATGGTATAATCACTCTAGTGTGTTGGAACAAGAAGGGTGATAATCATGAGCGTAATACGGTTAGAGAACGTTACGAAGAAGTATGAAGAGTCTTTGATCTTCCGCGACATTTATTTTCGAGTTATGCAAGGGGAACGTATCGGCTTAATCGGACGGAATGGCGCTGGCAAATCGACGGTATTCAGGCTCATCATGGGCAAGGAAGAGCCGACGTCCGGCAGAGTAGAAATCGATCCTCAGGTGCGAATCGGGTATTTCTCGCAATTCTCGGAGCTTAGCGGAAGCTTGTCCGTTCAACAAGAGCTAGAAGCATGCTTCGAGCAGGTTGCCCTTATTGAACGGGAGCTGCAAGAGGTCGGAGATAAGCTGGGTATGGTTACCGACGATAGCGAGATGAATGCTCTGCTTGCAAGGCAGGCGGAGTTATTCGAACAGATGGATCATCTCGATGGCTGGAACGTTTCGGTCGAGATTAATACCGTACTTACGAAGCTAGGGTTTAACGATCGATCCCGCAATCAGCCAATCGATGAGTTGTCCGGAGGATGGCGTAACCGCGCGGCGCTTGCAAAGATGCTAATCGAGCTCCCCGATGTCGTTCTGCTCGACGAGCCGACGAATTACTTGGATATGGAAGGGATCGCATGGCTGGAGCAGTGGCTGTACCGATTCAAGGGAGCCATGATTCTAGTGTCGCATGACCGGCAATTCATCGACAAGGTCGTCACGCGCACGATCGAGATCGAGAACTATCATTTTCAGGAATACGAAGGCAACTACACGGATTACGTCCGTAAGAAGAAGATGCGCAAGAAGGAATTAGACCGACAGTTCGAGTGGGAGGAAGAGCTGCTGCTCATGGAATCCGAGGCGATCGACGATCACGCGAAACGGAGTTCCGGTTCCAAGGACCGTCTCTCGCGTAAGCTGGCGGATAACAAGAAGCGGATAGAGCCGCATCCCGTTAACGTGCTGATTACCGACATCTACGAGAGGCTGCGCTTCCCCGACAAGCTATGCGAAGTGAAGAAGATCGGGCAGACATACGAGGGCAGGCAGATCTTCGAGAACGTTAGCTTCGATATTCAGAAGGAAGATCGCTTAGTCATCGTGGGACCGAACGGAAGCGGGAAGTCCACGCTCATCAAGGCACTTACCGGGCAAGAGCAGCCGGAATCCGGGGAGGTTACCTGGGAGAAGGGTGTGAACTACGCCTACTTCAACCGAATGTGGGAGGAGCTTGATCCTAAGGATACCGTCAGCCACGCGGTGAATACGTATGGATTGGGACTGGACGCCCCTCGCAAAAAGGTGAACAAATTTCTAGCTATGCTGCAATTCTCAGAGGCGGATCTAAGCAAGACGATCGGCAAACTGTCCGGCGGGCAGAAAGCTCGGGTCGCGCTGGCTAAATGTCTTCTCTCGGGTGCGGCCGTTATTATATTGGACGAGCCGACCAACCATCTGGACCTCACGAGTATACAGGTGATGGAGCAAGCTCTGATCCATTTTCCGGGCGCCGTCATTACAGTAAGCCATGATCGCTTCTTTATCGATAAGATTGGGACCAAGATGCTGACCTTCAATCCGATAACGGGAGTGACCGAACAGAACTTGTAAGAAGAAGGGCGCTCTCGATACCTCCATGAAACCCAAGAACCTCTTCGAAGAAGTATCGAAGAGGTTCTTGGTATTTCAGAAGAAGGAGGTAATGTGAAGTTCGAATTGGCTTCCATCGAGTTCGATTATCGCGGATCTTGACGGAGTGGTAGGAGATGCCCTTTGCGGCGAGCGGAAATCAACATAGGGACGGCGATCACCAGACTAATGATTACGGGAATTATCGAAGCCTCCAGGCCAAAATTCCCTCCGGTGAGTAGGGTCGGACCCGTAACTTCGACCGTGAAAAGACCTGCGGAGGGATGGCCTGAGACGGGAATGCCTAAGAGTCCCTCTAATGTATTCCACAAGAAATGGAGACTAATGATAAACCAAACATTGCGTCGCCACAGGAAGGCTGCACCTAGCAATACACCAGCTTCAATGGATATGGATAGGCCTCCCCAAATTGTAGCTCCAGGGTTGCCTAGGTGCGCGATCCCGAAGAAGAGGGATGTTAGGGTCAGTGCAAGCCAGCTTCCACCCATTCGTTCAATTGCTTGAAAAGCAAGCCCACGAAAAATCAATTCTTCTACGAAGGCGGCACCGAGTGAGGTGGTGATGATAGGCCATACGACAGCGCTGGTGTTGCCGGTTGACCATTCGAACGAATACCCATCGAATAAGACGATGAGGGTTGTTGAAACGATGATAAAGATAAGGGCGACGACAGCGCCGAGAGTGACTTCCGATACCGCACGCCGTTGGAACAGAAGTTCAGGAACCGGACGCCGCGCTAGGAATTTCATCGCAAGCCAGTAGATAAGGATTACAACGGCGCTTCCGACAAGTGTCAGTATGATGGACCCTAGTGCATTTAAGTCTGTGGATAACCAATTGAATGTCACATTGGCGAGGATGATCCCAAGCACTCCCACGAGCATCCAGATGAGAGGGAATTGAAAGAAGGCAGCTAACTTAGTCTTTCTCTTCACGCTAAGTACCTCATTGTTGGGTGTATTCGTCTTTATCATTATAATTGATCGCTCCTCTTCCTCTAACAGGATAGCTATTGTCATTCCGATCTTGCAGGTTACAAATCAAACTTTACTTTAAAAAAGTCATATGTAAGTAGTACCGTTTAGTCATGTCGCGGTCATATGACTTTAACAAGATAAAAGCCGACATCCGTTATGGTGTCGGCTTTCAGCAGATCTATTGTATGATCTATTCTTCTTGATGATGTGTTTTTTAGAGATCTAAAATCCCTGTTTCCTTAGCTTTATAGGCAGCTTCTCTTCTTCCTTTTACATTCAATTTCGAATAAATATTCGAGATGTAATTTTTAACCGTGCCTTCACTAAGATATAATGCCTTAGCGATGTCCTGATTGCGCAAACCTAACGCCAGCTTGTGAAGAACTTCGATTTCGCGGTTGCTAAGTCCGAATTCATTGTTGTGCTCAAGCAATTCGGGTTCAGAAGACCGTGTATCAATAGTTGGCGAAATACCGCTTTTCAGCATGCTTTTAATCATTTTGTCTGCCATTTCCGGCGAAATGAGCGTGCCTCCTGTGTGAACCACCCGTATGCCGGCGACGAGGTTTTTGGGATGGATGGCTTTGAGCAGGTAACCTTCAGCTCCATGACTTAACGCTGCCAGAACATATTCAACCTCTTTGTACGAAGTTAGAATAATGATTTTGGCTAACGGGAATCGAGGTTTAATCTTCGCCGTAGCAACAACGCCATCCATAATAGGCATGTTTATATCCATGAGGATGATATCCGGCTGGGATAGTTCACAACAGTTGATAGCTTCTTCACCATTCCTAGCCAATCCAACAACCTCGATATCGTCTTCCATTTCTAGTACTATTTTTAGACTTTCAAGAATCAATTCCTGATCATCAACGATGAGCACTTTAATTTGTGGCATACAACGTATCTCCTTGTAGTGGTATTTCGCATCTGACTTCAGCGCCAGCGACCGCCAAGTCGGAGATTGACAAGGTACCTCCCAGCATCTCGATCCGATTCTTCATTGTTGTCAAGCCGAACCCATACTCGATCTTACCCAAAGGTTTTCCGTTATTTCGAATAGAAACTTGCAAAGTTGAGGGGGAAAAGCGGATATTCAACTCAATTTCCGTTGCCTTTCCATGCTTTAGTGCATTCGTAAAAGACTCTTGTATCAACCGAATGATCGATTGCCGCGCATCGAAATGAACGATCCGTTCTGTTCCCGTCAGTGTGAGACGAATGACCGTTCCGGTATATTCTCGAAAGTTGCTGACGAGTTTCTCGGCGTGGTTCACTAAACTTATATTCTCTTCCTCGCCCATCTTGTGCACAATGTCTCTCATCTCATCCAAGTTGTGTTCCGTCAGTTCTCTTATACGAATCAATTTTTCTTTGGCTTGATTTGGGTTTTTGTCTAGAAGTGCAATAGCGGCATCGAGACTCATAATAAGGGAAATAAAAGAGTGCCCTAACGTGTCATGCATCTCTTTGGACATACGATTTCGTTCCTCGAGCAGAGTCATCCTTTCGATCTCGGCAGTATATATGGTTAACAATTTATTTTGTTCATCAATTTCTTTAGCTAATTTATTTTTCTCATGATAGGCTCTGGCAATGAAGTTGACCCAAATTCCGATAAGAGAGAAAAGAAGGTTGTCTGAGCTTGAACCGAGCGCAAGGTCCCATGTAACTTCGCCAAATAACATGCTGGCAAAGGGGAGTAATAATAGCACCGGCAATGTCCATGCCGTCTTTCTGGTCAATAAGTAACCGATTGTGAGACTTGGAATAAGGTAATCGACGCTCCCCAACTGATCCGCCTGCATGAACGATTTAATATAATAGGATCCTCCCAGCAATAGTTCAAGTAAGATGAACCATTCCTTGTTCGTCCTTAGCTGCGGAAACCAGAATAGATTTGGAATAATCAAAGCCGCTAAGAGCCACACGATGTCCAAGAGCGATTGTGATGAATAGTCATTGTCCGTTACAATATGTAATAACAGCAAAATATAATTGTAGGAACGGAGCCCGAATATCCCCCAGTCCATGATGTAAAAGACTTTTTTCATAGATATCCTTTCATACTCAAGCATACGATGGTTTTTCTTGATTATACATGAAATACGGAACCTCAACTGGGTTTTGTTGGAACAATTGAATGGTAGAGATATGCAGTAGATACAGGCATAGAAGAGAGAGTCGGACCGGTTACCGGTCCGACTCTCGTCTGTAATGGGGAATGTGAATTCAAATTAGCGCCAAAAGGTAATTTGCTCATAATTTGTGTGACCTGCTTGTCGCGTACATCGCAAGGCATTTTCCCTGATTACACAGCAGCATTATAAATTTCTTCTACATATAATTCACTCTGGGTATCGCCCAAAATAATGAGCATCGCCGCAGATGTATCGTTTTGTTGGGTATTAAACTGTACAAGAGGCCGAAGTCTGTATTTCCCTTCAGGGGAATGAACGACGATAACACGCCATGGCTGCATTTAGCAGAAGAAGGCGCTAAGCTTGCTTCTTGTATGGGTGTGAGACGATTTCGGCAGAGTCGATAAACTGAAGGCCCAATCTGAATCACTTCACGGTCCCCACATTTTAGAAATATTTTCGAATTGGTTTCGAGGAAGTTTAGACTCCTCCTTTAGACTAAGGTTGTAAGTAAGAGAGAACCCATACAATCTTAAAGGAGCGAATATGAAATGAAGAAGAGAAACCAATGGTTGATGATCGGTGGGGCCGTGGCCGCGGCGACGTTGTTTACGGCGACGGCATTCGCGTACACCCCGAATACGGATGGGTACAACGCGTTCAAAGAGGTGCTGAAGGCGAACAACCTGTCGGCCGATAAGATCGAGAGTGCGACGGTGAACGGGAACTTCAGCGTGACGGTAGACGGCGAGACGGTACTGGACTCGCACGGTAAGGCGAAAGTAGCGGACGCGGAAGATGGGCACATCGTGAGCAGCGACTTCAACTTCACCCTCATGGGCGTCGCACGCAGCGCCAGTCTTTACAGCAGCAACGATGAAAGCATTTATATGATCGACCGCACGCACAATCTGAACTATCAGGTGATCAACCATGGCGGGGAAGACAGCGGCAACCGCCGCGAGCGGTCTGATAAGGACGGCCGCGATGACCGCTCGATGAGCAAGGCGGAAGAAGCGCTCCTCGATTTCATGGTCGGCGACCTCAAGAATAACTTCAGCGTGGCTAACCATGCGGACGGCTCGAAGACGATTACGGCGGACATTGACGAGAAGGACATTCCCCTTCCGATTCGCCTGCTGATGGACGCGGCAGAGTCGAAGGACAGGGTTGGACGCAAGCATGCGGAGGAAGTGCCGGCAGAATGGGAGCGGATCAAGCAGTTTCCTTTCTTCCAAGGACTTGAGGACATCAACTTCGAAGAGCAATTGCCAGAGCTGACGAAAGATTTCGCGGTTGAGCACGTGATGCTCCAGTTCACGGTGAATGCGAACAACGAGCTTCAGAGCGTGCAAGGCGAGATTGAAGTAAGCGGCAAGGACGAAGCAGGTACTGCCCACACGGTGGAGATCGAGGGTGCAGGAGATATCAGCGGCATTAACGCTACGACGCCAGACGTGTACGACCCTGCCGGCAAGAACATCGAAATCATCAACGCAGCAACGTTCGACGATCGCGGCTAACATCACGATAACGGGAGGACCTGTCTTATGTTCGAAGTGAACGATTTGTCGAAGGTCTACCCCGGCGGTCGGGGTATCCAAGGGCTCAATCTCACCGTACTTCCCGGTGAGGTTGTCGCCTTATTGGGACCGAACGGTGCCGGAAAGACGACAGCGCTGCAAGCGATGGCCGGGTGGCTCGAGAGCGACAGCGGGAATGCGCGCTTGGACGGAGTCTCCGTCGCCGACCTGCCCGAGCAGACGAGGCCGCACATGGGCTTGATGATCGGCGAGCCGACACCGTACTCCTATCTTACGGGTTACGAGTATTTGAAACTTTATCACAAGCTGTACTCTGGCGTCGACGAAGCGCGTATTCGGCAAACGATAGAGCTTGTGGGAATGTCGAAGCACCACCAGCTCAAGATCAAGAAGTACTCCACCGGCATGAAACAACGGATTGAGCTCGCCAGCGCGCTGCTCCACAGGCCGAAGCTGCTGCTGCTCGACGAACCGTTCTCGGGCATGGACATTGAGGGTCGGCGCGAGATGGCCGCAATATTGCGCTGTCTCGTAGCCGAGACGGGGATTAGCATCATCGTCTCGTCGCATCAGGTGCACGACATCGAGGATTGGATCACTCATGCATGCATCATCTTCGAAGGGCGGCATGTCGGTACCGCGAGCGTCGCGCACATTCGGGAAGCGTTCCGGGGCGTAGAGGAATATTATTTGCACGGTATCGCGCAAGAAAGGAGCGGGGCCGAATGATCGCGCAATTGAACTATCTCACGGGCGAAGAGCTGCGTAAGCTGCTCCGTGGAGGTAAGCTGAAGGTGCTGCTGCTGCTCGCTTTCCTGATCGGGATCTTCTCCGTCTTGATCGGCGACCGTATCGGGCTGGACGACAACCTCCCGTCGACCGTGCTGGAATTGTTGCTTGCGATCGTGTTCCCCTTATTCATGGTGTCGCTCGGGAGCGACCTCATGGTCGGCGAATTTAAGGATCGTACGATTAAGCACGCGCTGAAGCTGCCGATCAGCCGAGAGTTCCTCTTTATGGGGAAAATACTCGCAGGGTGGACCGCCGGTGCTCTGATCGTGCTAAGCGTGTTCGTGCCGACGTTGATCGGAAGCATAGTGCTCCAGGGTGTGCCTGCACTTTCTGAGCTGGGGGCGAGTTTGGCGGAACTTGGCGGCGCGATTCTTTTCTGCGGATTGCTTGTGGTGCTGGCCAACTGTATATCCTTATGGACGGGAAGCGGCGGAGTCGGGCTGGTGGTAAGCGTTGTGTTGTGGATGGCGATGGGCGTCGTCGGCTTGCTCGAACCGCAATTGAGCCGATTCCTCGTCACGGACTTCACGGATTGGGTGCGGCCGCTCCTGTATGCAGGCGATGCCGGCGCGTCGATCTCGACATTGCTATTTATAGCAACCTACTATATTATTGGCACTATATTGGGATTGATAGCCTTCCAAAGAAAAGAGATCTAACAGATGTCCATTCGATTGAAGCTCATCTTAACGTATATCATCGGCATATTGCTGACCGCGGCGATCGTCACTGTGACGGGAATCGGACTCGTCTCGGCGGTCGTCTCGTATTTTGCGAGCGGCATCATAAAGGATCAATCCCCTCGTGAGGCGTTTGGGCGGGGCATCGATCTGTTCGTGGACCTGCGTTATGCGGAGCGGTACAATCCGGCGGAACTGGCCTCCCCCGCATTCGCGAGCCTATTAGGGGACCAACTTAAGCCGTTCGGGGGCTTCCTTGTCGTCCAGGCAGGCGAACGATGGGAAAGCTACGGCGCGCTCAAGGAGGAGAATACGTTCCTTGCGCAGCTGCGGAAAGACGTATCGAAGATGGGGCAGCACGCAGACGGCGCGGTTACGGTGATTTCGTGGGAGGGACGCGAGTTACTCGCGGTTCGTTACGATTTTCCGGCGATCGACGAGCCCTTAACGTATTACCTCGTCACCGATGTAACGGAGATGTGGACGAAGGGTGACCGGTTCCCGCTTTTTGTGCTTCTGGGTATTGCAATCTTATTTGGGATTATTCTAGTGCCGTTGATTTGGATTACGACGAAGGATATCGTCCGGCCGCTGCGGCAGCTCGAGCAAGGTTCCCGCCGTATCGCGGATGGGGACTTGAACTTCAGCCTGCAATCGAAAGTGAGCAACGAGGTAGGCAGCGTGATCCGCTCGTATGAGAAAATGCGCAGCGAACTCGAGCGATCGATCGGAGCGCAGCTGGCGCTGGAGGAGAATCGCAAAGAGCTGATCTCGAACATTTCGCATGATCTGAAGACGCCGCTCACCTCGATTAAGGGATATGTGGAGGGAATTCGGGAAGGCGTTGCGAACGATCCGGAGAAGCTGAAGAAGTATATCGACGTGGTTTATACGAAGACGCTCGACATGGATCGGATGATCGATGACCTGTTCCTGCTGTCGAAGCTGGATCTCGAGCAAGAGAAGTTCCATTTCGATCAGGTACCGCTTGCGGAGTTCTACGGGCAGACAATGAGCGAGCTGTACATCGAATATGAGAGAGCAGGCATACGGCTGACGGGAGAATACGAGGCCGGATCGGACGCTGTCGCGACGATGGATGCCCAGAAGCTCAAGCGAGCCATTCTGAATATCGTCGGCAATTCGGTGAAGTTTATGGATAAGAAGGAACCGCATATCCATGTGCATTTCGGCCAACTAGCGGAGGCGTGGGTCATCGCGGTGACGGATAACGGTCCCGGCATGGAGCAGAACGAGCTAGAACGTATCTTCGACCGGTTCTATCGTGCGGACGCCAATCGGAATCAGAACGTATCCGGCTCCGGGTTAGGTTTGGCAATCGTGAAGCAGATCGTCGCATTTCATGGTGGGACGATTACCGCAAGAAGCGAGCTGGGACAATCGATGACGGTGATGTTTACGATTCCGATGAATCAGTCTCGAGCGTGATGGGAGAGAGTAAGAAGATGACGAAACGGAAAGTGTTGATCGTCGAGGACGATCAAGCGATCGCCGAGCTGGAACGGGACTTCCTCGAGGTGCACGGCTATGAGGTGACCCTTCGGGAAGACGGACGGCAAGCGCTGGAGGAAGCGTTGGAGCAAGCATACGATCTTATTATTCTAGACGTCATGCTGCCGGGCATGGATGGCTTCGACATTCTGCGGCGGGTTCGCGAGAAGAAGTTCATTCCGGTGCTGATGGTATCCGCCCGCAAGGAGGATATCGACAAGATCCGGGGACTTGGCTTGGGCGCGGACGATTACGTAACGAAGCCGTTCAGCCCGTCGGAACTCGTGGCGAGGGTAAAGGCACATCTTGAACGATATGACCGGTTGACTGGGGCTGCTGCAGGCGCCGGTTCTTCGTCTATTCGGAAGGCGCGTGAATTGAACATTCGTGGACTTGCGATTCAGGTCGATGCCAGACGGGTGATGCTGAACGGGCAAGAGATCACGATGACCGCCAAGGAATTCGACTTGCTGCTCTTCCTCGCGGAAAATCCGGATAGGGTCTATTCCAAGGAGGAATTGCTGGATAAAGTGTGGGGGATCGATCACTTCGGGGATTCCGCCACGGTCACGGTCCATGTCGGGAAGATCCGCGACAAGATTCAGAAGGAGCCGGCGAAGCATCAGTTTATCGAAACGGTATGGGGCGCGGGGTATCGGTTTAAGGTGTGAGCAGTCTCTGCTGATAGGCGAGGCTGTTGGCTTAAGGAGAAAGAAAAGTCCCGGCATGGAGGTATTTGGGCGTGGAATATGCAGGGCCTGCCGCCTCGATCTTACTGACGCTCGTAGCCGAACCCCCATTTCGTCAGCATTCTCATAGAATCCATGGCTGTCTCTTTGTCCTCTTAATCCAATCAAACGATTTTCTTTTTGTAATTGTAAGTAACCAAGGTCCAAACCTTTCATTGTCTTGTAATGTAATCAGATTAAAAAAACTTTTACAAAAACATCTTGCGGGATATCCTCGGCAGCATGAAAATTTCCAACGATGTGGAAAGAATAAGCATACACAGAATTGGAGTATCCAGATATTAACTTCGAATATGCTATCCAAACAAAGAGTTTATCGATCAAGATTTGGATGGTTATAGGATGGGTTTCTGTGGTTAAATTATAGTAATCATTACTGAATAATTCTTAAGGGATCGTGATAGGGATATGGTTAAATCAGTCGAGCAGACCTCCTAAAATATAAACATATAAATTTTGGGAGGTCATAACAAATGATTTTCAATCCGATTGATATGGATAGTTGGAGTAGGAAACCCTATTTCGAACATTATTTAAATAATGTCAGATGTACCTATAGCATGACGGCGAATATTGATATTACCGAACTGCTGTCAGTAGTAAAGGGTGAGAAGATTAAGCTGTACCCGACACTAATCCATATGATAACTACAGTGGTAAACCGGCACCGTGAGTTTCGTACATGTTACGATTCTGAAGGTCGATTAGGTTATTGGGACAGCATGTCTCCTAGCTTTACCGTTTTCCATGATGATGATAAGACTTTCTCAAGCATCTGGACGGTGTACGATGAAGAGTTTAATGGTTTCTACAACCGTTATCTTGATGATATGAATAGGTTCGGAAGTGTTAAACAATTTGCTGCTAAAGCCAATGAACCAGCCAATTGCTTCCCAATCTCAAGCATCCCGTGGGTGAGCTTTACGGGCTTTAATCTGAATGTGTATAACGATGGAACGTATTTACTGCCTATCTTTACAATAGGGAAATACCATGCGCACGATGGGAAAATAATGCTGCCATTGTCGGGACAATTCCACCATGCCGTTTGCGACGGCTACCACGTCGGCGTGTTGTTCAATGAGCTGCAATTACGTGCAGATACTTGCATGGAATGGTTGTCTATTAATTAAATAGCCACCATAAGAGAAGAGCCTGTCACCACGCGTGGTGATAGGCTCTTCGTGTTGTTTGAACGGTTTGCGATTTACATGAAGGAGCGTCTCGTTGTAAACCACCAACCACCGGCAAGCAGCAGGCATGCCACTCCGAATGTCAATCCGAATCCTTGCAGAAGGGAATGATTGAAGAGCAGCGTGTGCAGACCATCGACGAGTTTGCTCCGAAGCGAAGCGATCGAGGTGAAGATGGGGATCATCGCAATGAGGGTCGCCCACATCGCCCAGCCCGCAGCATGGCGAAGGCCGGTGAATAACAAATTCAAAAGCGCAAGCAGTAAAAGGTATGCGCCGAACTGGTACCCAAACATGCCGACGATGCCGAATTGGTCCCAGTGAAAAATTTCGAGAATGTTAAACGTCTGCTCGTACTTGCGAATCACGTCTGTCTCCAGTTGTAACCAAGCGATGTTGAGTACTGCGAAGAAGGCCGCCGATACCGCATAGACCAACAAGACGCCAACATAATACTCCTTACGGGTTGCGCCTAAATGAATGACTCGCTTGAAGAAGCTTAAGGGAAGAACGCTTCCGACGAAAATCAAGAACACATTGAGCAAATTTGCGGCCGACACCGAAGCGTTCTCTCCCGGTCCCATTCCGAGACTTATGATCAGGTCCGTAGTAACACTGACGGCGAGTATACCTAGAATAATCCACAGATAAAGCCTGAGCTGCAGGAAGGATGCCTTCAACAGTACAGTCGTTTTATTCAATTCGCTGCCTCCCTTCGATCAAATAGGAGAAGAATTTCTGGAGCGGCAGGCTTTCGATGATAATGCCGAGCTTGTGAGCGAGCTGTCGATCCGTATCTCCGAGCGTTCCATATACCGCAGCCACAACGTTCTGACCGTAAGCGTCTTGATAGATGACTTTCCTGCCGTCGGTGAATCTCTCAACGGCTACCCGATCGCCGCTCAACAAATGGGATTGGTTTCGGATGTTGTCTACCTTATCGTTCATCTGAATGGAGCCGAAGTCCAGAATATAGACTTGTTCAACGACAGTCGCTATTTCGTCAATCAGATGGGTCGAGCACAGAATCGTTCGAGGATGATTCGCATGATCCTCAGCCAGAATGCGGTAAAACCTTTCCCTCATTAATACATCAAGACCAAGCACCGGTTCGTCGTAAATCGTTAGTCGCGCCCGGCTTGCCAGACCGATGATATTGCCGACTAGGGATTCCATTCCTCTGGAGAGCTGGCGGATCTTTTTATTGGGATTGAGGTTGAAGATTCTTAGCAGCTCATGGGCGAATGACCAATCCCAATTCTTGTGAAACACAGATGCAAGCTGCAGAATTTCGATGACCTTTGCGCTGCCGAAGAACAGATTCTTCTCTCGGATATAGCAAACTTCCATCGGAGTTTCCCCGTACTTAAGTCGAGAACCGGCGACTTCAATGTGACCGTAACTAGGGAATAGGCTGCCGGATATCATGTTGAGTAAAGTCGTTTTTCCGGCGCCGTTCCGACCGAGGAGTCCATATATGGTGTTCTCGTTCAGCTTCATCTCGAGATTTCGGACGGCATCGTGTTTGCCGTAGCTCTTTGTTAAGTTCGTGCAAGCCAGAATTGTACTCATTACCGATCATCCCCTCCTTAGATATAGCCGGGGCCGACGATGAGTGGCCCTTAGCTTAGCGATCTTGGGTGCGCGGACCTGCTATAGTGCGCATGAGAATATCTGCATCCGGCATTTGATGATCGTCATCAATAGGCATGTTGAACGTAATCAATGCGGATAACAGGGTCAGAAAGGCGGATATGAGCCGGCGGGGTTCGCCTTGTGCAAAATCCCCAGTCTGCTGCCCTTCCTTGAACAGAGGAAGCAGCTGCTCGATATAGCGCTTAGCGGAAAATTGTTGGATCAGTTGTTTAGCTTCTTCCGGCGCGTCTTCGGCAGTATTGACGTGCTGAATCATTTTGAATGGATATTTCGCGCTCTCTTCCTTCAACGTGCTTGCGGTAAAGGCGCGAATTTTATCAAAAGGAGATCCGGGAAGATTGTAGATACTCTCCATTGCCCGGGTAGTCTCCTCGGCAACTTGCCGAATCAAGGTGACGAACAGCTCTTCCTTCGATTCGAAAAAGCGGTAGAGCTGACCTGCGCTCAGTCCGGCTTCTTCGGCGATCATGCTCATCTTCGTTCCTTGCAAGCCGCGCACTGCAAATACCTTTAGAGCTGCTTCAATGATTCGCTGCCTTTGAGTTTCACGCCGTTTCATTAACTGTTCTTCGGATAAGGGCGACAATGTTTAGGCACTCCTTTTAAGTTAGATACTTGCGATAACTGATAACTGATTAAGTTGAAAACATAAGTTGATCCAATGAAGCGAAGGTGGCTCCTGCAAATGAAGGAATTGTTTGCGACAGCCGTTCAACCATCGGTTGATCCGACTCCTCGATCCAGCGGTCCAGCCATCGCTTAGCATCACCGCAGCTGTCTGCAGCCAACAGGGCTGTGACCATATCTGCATGAAACAACTGTTGCGGTGATAAGAACAAAGAGTTGATGAGCCAATATAATCCGAGTATATCGTAATTGGCGTTTTCCGTAGAAAATTTGAGAAGATGATCGAAGTAGTTCTGAGCGAACGTCAAGCCTTGAATCGGCTGCATGCCGAGATATTCCACGCCTTTCCACCGCAGATCGGATACGACATTTAACCACCAAGCCGCTTCAATGTTATTCTGCATCCGCTGAAGGACATCAAGCTCGAAGCGAGGTATGGGATGATTCAACTGCCGCTGAATACACTCTTCAAGAATCTCCGCTTCAATCGCAGCGAGCGTCATTCCTTGGCCGTAAACAGGATCCAGTTGGCAGAAAGCGTCTCCCATGACCAACAGTCCCGAAGGCCAATCCTGCATCTGTTCAAAATGCTGCCTGGACAATTCCGGTACCCTAAACCCACGCGGTTGTCCGATCGGTTCCAGTCCTTGTAATGCGTCATTCAATAGCGGATTTCCTAATTGGCGAATTTCTTGTTCGAATAACGTCGGGTCTGTAGAGGGGTACCGACCATTTAAGTTCCAGAGTACCAGTTCGGCTGTATCGTCTTCAATGATCGAGAAAGCTCCAGCATGCGTTGCAGCAATAGGATCGCCCTCCATACGAATCGTGCCCAGCTCTTCCTTGCGCCCGGCAGGGATGCGGTATCGACGAGTGCTGTAACCCAGATCGATCTTTAATCGATCGGGCTGCGGAACTTTGTACTCAAGCTCAGAGAGCCATTGGACGGTCTTGGATAATCGTCCGCTAGTATCGATGATAAGATCCGCCTTCATCGTGGACTGTTTACGTTCGCCCGATTCACGCTCCTTGATTACGATACCGGTAATTCGAGAGCGATCTTCGGATGTTTGTAGGTAAGTCGCTTCGTTCATACCAAGCAAGCGAACGTTTTCTGTCGCCCGAATCTTGCTTCGTATGACCCATTCGAATAGGGCTCTGCTGAAAGAAGCATCATGATTGTGTTCGACCGCGGACATGCAGCCGTAGGGGTTAAGCAGATGTACGTTTTTACCGCGAGTGGGGTAGGCCCCATGTTTGATTAGCTCATCGATAAGGTCAGGGAATAAGCGATTTAGAATCAATCTGCTGCGAGGCGTGAAACGGTGAGGCTGAAAGGCTTGAGGCGTTCCGGGACGATTCACGGGCTCCAGAGGGAAATCGTCTCGGTCTACGATTACAACCTCTCCATAATAATCGGATAGAACCTTCGCTGCGAGCAGTCCGGCGATACCTCCGCCAATAACAATGGCTCGTTCCGTGTTCATAAGTCATTCCTCCCTGATCTTTAATCAACGTTCGTTCTGTTTGAGAATGAATGGTTCATTCTTAAAATAACCGATTTGTTCCGTCCTGTCAATTATTTCTAGAAATTTGGGCGCGAATGCCAAGCTAAGCGCCACCGTCCCATCGCAGGAACAAGCGGTGCCTGTTTCGCGACAAGCCCCTCCAGAAACTTTCTTATACTTGCAGAAACTATTGTGGCTGTAGTTGCGTTAAATTAGGGGTGATTACATTTTGCCTATACCAGTTATTGAACTGCTGAGTTCTAAAGATGTGAAAAGGAGAAAACAGTGACCAAACAACAACGTAAGATGATTGCCGCCATAACCATATCGTATACCGTTCTGATCCTCTACTTTATATTTCTCGCTTTCGGTAGGTTAGGTACTGTAGATCATGTGACGGGGTATACTTTTATTTTTCTGCCGGACAGCTTCTTTAGGCTGCCAGGTCTTTCTGATCTTCTGCATCCTACATTGATGGATCTTGTGGATTTGGGCAACATTGCAGCCTTTATCCCGTTTGGCCTATTGATTCCGCTGTTATATCGAACCGATTTTATTCGCTTCATGATCTTGTTCATCCTGTCTATTCTTGTGATTGAAACCATTCAGGCTCTAACTTTGCTCGGCAGCTTCGATATTAACGACGTCATTCAGAATTCATTGGGCGCAGCAGTTGGATTCGGGGCGTACAAATCGGGATGTCGTTATAGACGTATCTGGAGCAATATAGCCGCTGTGGGCATTGCTATTGCTATCCTTATGCTTGGAATTTGGGGGAGCTTCGGGGTTGTGGACAAGGCGTTTACCCAAGAGCTAAGCGAATTTGTGGCGATAAATGAACTGCAAGATAGCACCGGACAGCCGTCAGAGGGAGCAAAGTTAGATCCTTTCGAAATTGGCGGCCAGAAGGTAGTGCCCCAGTATAATGTGTATAGCGCAGAGGGCCGTAATATTGAAACATACACGTATATGTTAGGCAAAGGCAATAAGGAGCTTTATCTCTACATGAATTATGGAATTCCTGACCAGGAGGATTTTCGTGGAAGCATTACGGTTACCGTCGATGGGCAGGTGTTTCTGTCCATGTCCGCAGAAGATCAGCCCCATGAGCCGGATATGTTTGGCCTTTATCTCGAACGGGCAAACAAGCTTACCATAACCATTGAAGGAAATGAAAAACTATGGGATGTTGGATTTAGGGAGATGGAATATTCCTGGCGTTGGTAAAAATGGCATATACGTCGTTTTGAAGGCGTGAAACGGGTTGACTTTTTCAGGCAGGTCGGCGATTATTGGGAATTGTGAGGGTGGCTAGCTTGCTCACGGCTCCACCACTACATAAGCCGGATGTCTTGAAGGCAGACAGAACAGGGAGGAAACTGAATACAATGGAAGCTCAAGCTGCAATGAGCGCAGAAGGGCCGGATTTAAGCAAAATCAAACGGGCCCCGATTGTTATCGCGCTTATCATCGGCGCATTCGTTGCGATTTTGAACGAAACGTTGCTCGGTAATGCTTTTCCGGATTTGATCAAGGCGTTAAATGTAACGCCCTCTACAATTCAATGGCTATCTACTGCATACATGCTGGTAGTTGGCGTGCTAGTGCCGGTAACGGCGATTCTGCAAGAATGGTTTACGACACGGCAAATGTTCATCGGTGCGATGACATTATTCTTAATAGGTACGATTATTGCGGCGTTTGCACCAGGATTTGAAGTGCTGCTGGTAGGGCGTGTTGTACAAGCGCTTGGTACCGGATTGATGCTGCCGGTAATGATGAACACGATTCTTGCGATTTTCCCGCCTGAAAAGCGCGGTGGAGCGATGGGACTGATCGGCCTGGTTATCATGGTTGCCCCGGCGATCGGACCGACGGTATCGGGTCTCATTCTCGATTCGCTTGAATGGCGCTGGTTGTTCTACCTAGTTATTCCGCTTGCGGCATTCTCGATTATTTTTGCATCCGTTTATATGAAGAACGTATCGACGATTACGAAGCCGAAGGTGGACATCCTGTCGATCATTCTCTCAACGATTGGTTTCGGCGGTGTGGTGTACGGATTTAGTAAGTCAGGTGACCTCGGTTGGAGCGAACCTCAAGTGTATGGGATGGTTGCGGTAGGTGTCCTCGCTATTCTATTCTTTGCTATACGTCAGTTGATGCTCAAAAGTCCGGTTATGGATATGCGCGCATTTAAGTTTCCAATGTTCTCGCTCGTTACGGTGCTCATGCTCGTCATGATGATGACGTTGTTCTCGACGTTGACATTGCTGCCGCTGTATTTGCAAGGTCCGCTTATGCTGACAGCATTCGCGTCGGGTCTTCTTATGCTGCCAGGCGGCATTGTCAACGGATTGATGGCGCCTGTAGCTGGCATTTTGTTCGACAAGCTTGGTCCGCGTGTACTCGTTATTCCGGGCCTTGCCATTGTGGTCTTCGCGATCTACATGTTCACTAGCATTGATATGGAGACGACCAAAGGTTACCTCATCATGGTGCATATCATTATGATGATCGGCATTTCACTCGTGATGATGCCTGCGCAGACGACGGCCTTGAACCAACTGCCGCGTGCGCTGTATCCACACGGAACGGCGATAATGAACACGCTTCAGCAAGTTGCAGGCGCAATCGGCGTTGCGTTGTTCATCAGCATCATGTCCAACGGCACCAAAGATTATCTTGCGAAGTCCAGCAACCCTACAGATCCGATCGAATCGTTAAAAGGTATGGTAGAGGGCTTGCACAATGCTTTCTGGGTAGGTCTGTGCATAGGTATTCTCGCGCTCGTGATCGGTCTGTTCATTCGCCGGACGCAGCCGCCAGAAGGCGAAGGACCTCGCCAAGGCATGGGGCATTAAGTTTATTCGAACTTAATGCGATATAGCTTTCTAACGGACAAAGGCACCCTGATTGGGTGCCTTTGTCGATTAAATGGAGCAAATCATCAGCACATTCCCATCGGGATCCAGGAAATTAATCGTTTCATCATCTTCATAGATTATCTCGATTTGCGCATCGATTAGAAAATGTTTGGCTTGCGGCAGATCCTTGTCTTTAGCCATCAAGCTGCAGACCGGCAGCCGATTAGGCTTCCAAGTGGAGGGATCAACATTAATTCGGTCCAAATAATCTTGCGCCCGGAGGAAGAGACATGCCCCACTGCCAAGATCAAAGATATGAATATCTTCCCGAATGGTATCCGGTATTCTTTCCCCTAATAACTTGCCGTACCATTCCACTGACTTCGCCAAGTTGCTAACATAAATAAATACCGCAGGCACTCCGCCTTCAATAGGAGACTCTTTGACGGAAGTAGACTTCATCTCCACATTCCCCAATCGTACGATACCTCCTTCAGTTATAGAATAATGATAAATAACTACATCATCTATCTTACTTTATTTAGTAAAATATTACCATATCTAGAAGAGTCGCGATCAATTAAATCAATTGCAAAAATTCCAACACGATGTTCAGGAATTGGTCTTGATATTCGATATTCGGCAGGTGAACGGAAGTCATCAAGACGAAGGCTGCGTTCGGAACCGTGTTGGCGATTAATTCACCGTGGCTTGGAAGTGTCACAGTATCATATTGGCCGGCGATCACTAATGTTGGGTTATAAATGAGGGCAACCGTCCGGCGCATATCCATGTCGCGGATTGCAGCCCAGCTTCCTGCGATTCCTTGCGGACGAGTAGAAAGCACCATCTGTCGGAATGAGCTGACGATTGTATTCTCTGGCTCCAGCATATGGGAAGGAAACCAGTTCCTCATGAATGTATCGGCAGTTTCGGCAAGGTTCTCCGGCTGCAGGACGGAGGTGATCAGACCTTGCCATTGTTCAGCTGGCCCGAGGTAGGAGGATGTATTGCTTAGAATCAGTCGGTCGATTCGCTCAGGAGCATAGATGCCAAGCCATTGGCCGACGATACCGCCTAACGATAATCCGAGGAAATGTACCTGTTCAATACGAAGGGCATCCAATAATTCGATGACATCGCGTCCCAGTCTGTCGAACGAATAGGGGCCGTCTGGCGTATCCGAGCCGCCATGACCTCGGTAGTCGTATCGAAGCACGCGGAAATGCTGAGACAATTCAGCTATTTGGCCGTCCCACATATTGATTGAGGTGGCAATGGAGTTCGCAAGCATCAATACCGGTTTATCGGCTGTTCCATCGATTCGATAAGCGATTCGAACGCCATCAGTGGTCGTGAAATAAAGTAACCCATCAATCTCTTTTGCTTTGTTTAACGCTGTCGCCATCTTTTCCATCTCCCTTGCTGGTTATAGTGGAATTTTATAGAATTTAGATTACAATCGAAATGGGATTATGAAGAAAGATGGGGTCTGGAAACTTAATTCTATCGTTGTTTCGGAACTTAACTTTATAAAAATGAGGTGTGCTAACGATGGACCAGATAGACAATCAGATCTTGTCAATCATTCATGAGAATGCCCGTATTACGGTTTCCGAGATGAGCCGTAAGATTGCAATGTCGCAGCCAGCTGTCACGGAACGGCTTCGCAAGCTGGAGGAGCAAGGGGTCATAAAGGGCTATAAGGCGGTCCTTTCACCATCTAAGCTTATTAAATATACAACGGCGTTTGTTCTATTGAAGTCGAATAACTGCAAGGAATTCGAAGAGTTTGGAGAGGCGTCGCCTGAGATCATCGATTTCTACCGAACAAGCGGTGAATATAATTATTTATTAAAGGTTGTAACTGCAACTAGCGAAACGTTGGAAGCTTTTCTTGAACGCTGCAATACATTCGGCTTTTCTTCGACGCTTGTAGTTCTGTCTACACGATTCGAGGATAAGAGTCTTGTTGCAGATGCAAAGTTGCTTTAAACGAAACTCGACCTATTCATCATACGGGGGAAAAGTTATTCTAGACGTAGATTAGCTACGCACCTGATGAACCCTAGTTGAAAGTCGCAAAGGAGCAAACAAGATGAGCCGAGACAACGTCCTCAGATCGATACTATCGGAGAAGGTCGACATGACGCCAAGCGGATTTGAAGCCGACCAATTGTCCCCGGAGCAGTTCTGGGATTGTCACGAGTTGTTTTTCGATAAAATCTTAGAAATCCATGCGTCGGACATTTCGGATATGGATGGTTATGGAAACCTAGATGAGTCTTGTAAGACGCAACATACAACGTGCAGGGAATATATCATTGGCGAATTCGCTGAGGACCAAGAAGGATACTGGTACAACTGGAGAGAAATGTTCGATACGACGCTGCTTGAGCGCGAGTTCTTCGAACACTACTATCAAGAGATGATGGACCGTATCCCTTATTGCGAGGGCTGGCGGTACTTGGTTAACGACTTCATGTTCTTCTCTAATATGATCACGGACGGCAAGTCTACGGTCGGATTTCCGGATTGGAGCTACGCAAGCATCGGTGATTTCCTGATGGACTTCGCGATTATGGATTTGCACAAACCGTACATGCGAATTCCGGAGCTGCTCGTTCCGTATTTGTACAAGAAGGGCATTGTCGTTCCTGATTTCAAAGAAAGATTTCTATGCATGGGTTATTTGAAGGGGCTATTTTGCTTGCGTTGGCACGCGTCGATCGATGATGAAGAGTCGTGCATCTCCATCATGAAATCGATGAGCGAACTGAAAGATCGAATTTACAACTTGTAAAACGGTGATCAGATGAAATATGAGAATGCGAACGATTTGCTCCCCGTGGAGCTGTTGAGAGAAATTCAGAAATACGCGGCGGGAAAGCTGCTTTATGTTCCTTCAGGGGACGATAAGAGAGCTTGGGGGGAAGCTTCCGGTTACCGAGATCAGTTGCTGAAGCGCAATCGTATGATTCGCAATAAGTATGCCCACGGAATTACCATCTCGGAGCTGGCGGACGAATATTGCTTGTCCTTGGATTCCATTAAGAAAATTATTTATTCGAAGAGAATGGCAAGCAATTTGAGCTATTCGCCAACCGTCGCATCGGCTGTTCAATATGCGAATGCAGGACTGTTCGAGGAATGGATCCAGTGCTATCTGTTGTTTACCCGCAAAGCGGAGTCTGATTTTCATGAGTTCCTGAAGGAGGAGACGATCTTCTTCGGGGTCGTGAAGTTTCCTCTTCGTCTTATTCAGCACGAAGGTGCAGAGATTGGTGGCAATCACACAGATAACAAAGAGGAGAACTTTTCCGTTCAGCCGCCGCTTCTTATTCAATATGAAGCAGGGAAGTTTTACTGTTCCGTACAACAAGAGCTGCTTGCTTCATTGAAGCGCAGACGAGTAAATGCTTATCCTTCTATCATCGTGTTGAAAGGAAATGCCGATTACCGAAGATTCAATGCGCATTTCGGCGGTGTCCTCTTTTATGTAAACGAATGATCGAGCCAATAAGGAAAGCCACCCGCAGAGGATGGCTTTCCTTATTGGCTGCTTTAGCGGCCCGATCGAACGAGCAGAACGGCTCGGTTCCTCAAAGGAACCGAGTTATTTGTTGTTCACTCCGTTTGATGGGTGATCGGGACTGGATATATCTAGCCGTTGCCGAGTTGAAGGCGATTATGGATAATAAGTGTTACCTTTGTTTGTTTAATAAACAAACAAACGAGGAGTTAATCCTTTTAAGCACAACATTGGCTGGAGGAGTATAACGAGTCATCTAACGGGTAAACTTGAACGAGCTTTTAAAAATGTAAGGGCTTTTAGTTTCGTAGATTTCAAATGTTTAATGGAAAAAGTGAAGGAGCATTCATCATGAGTAATGACACACAGGTTGTTCAACAAGAAGAGTATCGCAAGCTCAGTCTTATTGAACGCATGGGCTACGGCTTTGGAGATTTTGCCCAAAATCTTGTCTTTGGTACGGTCGGAGGCTTTCTTGCCCTCTTTCTGACGACTGTTAACGCGATCGGCACAGCGACTGCAGGGTTCATCT
This sequence comes from Paenibacillus terricola, assembly GCF_014779765.1. GTDB lineage: Bacteria > Bacillota > Bacilli > Paenibacillales > Paenibacillaceae > Paenibacillus_T > Paenibacillus_T terricola. The sequence goes on from NZ_JACXZA010000001.1 coordinate 303,860, forward strand.
TCCTCTTTGTCCGTATCGTCAATGTAATTTGGGATCCAATGGTCGGGACCTTTGTCGATAAACGCACATCCAAAGCCGGTAAATACCGTCCATGGTTGCTTCGCGCAGGCATTCCGCTGGTGATCTTGGGTGCGCTTCTGTTCGCGCCTATTCCTGGTGTACGTGGCTCTGTGCCCTTTATTTTCATTACTTATTTGCTGCTTGACTTGGTTTATTCCGTCGTCAATATTCCTTATGGCTCGCTGAACGCCTCGCTGACCCGTAATCCTGAATCCGTTGACCAAATTACAACGACTCGCATGACGCTTGCAAACGTTGCGAATCTTCTCGTATATACGCTGTTCCCAATGTTTGTTCAAATGGCGGCGCCTAAAGATCGTTCGCTCAAAGATACCGGATTGTTCGGATTGAAACTGAACATGGGAACGTATACCGATCCTTCTGCAGACCATGCTTGGTTTAACGTTTATGCCGTCTATATGATTATTGGCGCAATTGCGCTATTCCTTTGCTACAAGCTTACGAAAGAACGCGTTGTCGCCAATGCGGAACAATCGGCGCAAGTGAAAGTCTATGATTTCTTTATTGAGTTTAAGAATAATAAGCCATTGATCATCCTAGGCGTATTCTTCATGTTAGCATTCACATTCATGTTCTTCATGAATACGGTTAACGGATTCTTCTACCAATACACCGTCGATCATTCGGACTGGATGGGTGCTGTAGGTCTGATTGCCTCGATACCGGGTATCGCCTTTACAGTGTTCTGGCCTAGACTGAAGAAGACCTTCGGTAAAAAAGGCTTTTTCCATCTATTCCTTGGCATGTTCGTCATCGGCGAAATCCTGACTTGGGTTTGGAGTCTTGACGGCATGCGCGATCAGCTGTGGCTGGCTTATGTGTCAACTTTCATCAAACAATGGGGCTTGTCCTCAGCGACTGGTTTCATGTGGGCGCTTGTTCCCGAAGTGGTTTCGTATGGCGAACTGAAGTCCGGCAAACGCAATGCTGCTATCATCAACGCGATTATGGGGCTGTTCTTCAAGGTTGGCTTCACGCTTGGCGGTGCCGTTCCGCTGTGGTTCCTCGCAGCATATGGATTTAATGGAGATGCCGAGCAGCAGACGGCCAACGCGCTTTCAGGAATTAATATGACGGCTATTTGGATACCTGCTGTTCTTGCGATTGTTTCAATGATCGTGATGCAGTTCTACCCGCTGTCTGATAAAGACGTGGACAACATCAATAAACAACTCGACGCAAAACGCGCTGATATGAAATCAACAGGAGCTTAAAGCTTAGTCAACAAACATGTGCGAAGATTGAAGAGAGCCTGAGGAACACAAAGAAGGAGCTGCCGCGTGCAGCTCCTTTTCTTATCGTGTCAGCAGAGGAATAGGCTACTTAAACCAGCCCTTATCCTTAAAATGCTTGATCGCCTCGACTCGGTTGCCAACTCCGAGTTTGTTGAGAATAACGGAGATGTAATTCCGAATCGTTCCTTGGGTGATGAACAATTCCTTCGAAATTTCTTTCGTGCTTTTGCCATCCGCAATTAACGTAAGGACAGCCTTCTCGCGCTCGGTGAGCGGATTCTCCTCGCCATAAGCCTCATCCATTAATTCGGGAGCATATAGACGCCGGCCGCCTACGATCGTTCGAACCGAATTCGCGAGCTCCTCGCTTGGGCTGTCTTTCAACAAGTAGCCGTGCACGCCAGCTTTAATCGCTCTCTCGAAATAGCCCGCACGTGCAAAAGTCGTGAGGATGACAACCTTGCAATTTAGCGATAGGGAGGACAGCTCCTCAGCAGCTTCCAAGCCGGTCTTAAGCGGCATCTCGATATCGAGAATGCATACGTCCGGCTGATGAAGACGCGCCAGCTTGACGGCATCCTCTCCGTTGCTTGCTTTTGCGACGACCGTCATATCTTCTTCCAGATCCAGCAACGCAGCGAGAGCGCCGAGAATCATTCGTTGATCTTCTGCAATTACGATTCGAATCATCTTCAAGCCTTCTCTCTTGGTTGAGTATTGGGTATTGTTATGACAAGGGCGGTACCTGGACCTTCGCTAAGCTCCAGGCTCCCATTAATGAATTCGAGTCGTTCCTTCATCCCGATAAGACCGCTGCCGTTGGAGTACGTAGCTTGCTGGGACATCCCGATCCCGTTGTCTTCGACGATGACGACCAATGCTAGGCGATCGGGCTTGATCGTAATCGTACAGACAGAAGCTTCGCTATGTTTAACGACGTTCGTAACGGCTTCTTTCAGACACATGCAGAGTACGTTCTCGTTCATCAGGGATAAGCACTTTGGTTCGAGATCGCCTTCGACAATTAACTCAATACGAGCAGTCCTAAGCATTTGCTGGATACGGGCGATCTCTTCCGTCAGCCTTGCGCCGCGCATTTGCGTCACGATCTGACGGACTTCCTTCAGCGCATTTCTCGCTGTCTGTCTGACTTCCTTCATCTCGACCATGGACTGCGCCGAATCTTTGTTCATCAGCTTAAGGGCGAGGTCGCTCTTAAGGCCAATGAGCGAAAGCTTCTGACCGAGCGTATCGTGCAGATCCCTTGCGATGCGCTGGCGTTCTTCGAGCTTCACCAATTCCGAGATACGTTTATTCGCATCATTCAGCTGGCCTTGCAGCTGCTCGTTCTTATTTCGATTGTAGTTCGAGATAGGAAGCAGGATCACCATGATTAAACAAATCATGACGAAAGGCAATTGGCTGATGACGACCGGATTCTTGATGATGATAGCGTAGTCGATGATGATGATCGTTATGGTAAGGTGAATGACATACAGCGTAATGAAGCCTTTCTTGCTGACGATGTTCCCGATTACGAAGGTAAGCAGCAGCGAGAAATAGACGAATCCGAATAAGACAGTCATCGCGATGGAGATTGCGATTTGTAAGCCTGACCATATATAGACCTTCCACCCCTTAGTAATAAAGACGAGCACATAGGAGATGAAGAATAGGAGGATGAGTCCTATTCCTACCGCCGTATGAGCTCTGGTCGAGGTGCGAAAGATGTAGTAGAAGGGCAGAATGAAAAGGATCGCCCATATGAATGGATTAAGCCCGGTTGTTTTGTACAAATTTGAACGCCAGTTAAGCATAGGGTTCCACCTTTTGGAATGACTAATGCGCGCCTTAGCCTGTACGACCGATCCTAGCCTCTTCATTCAATTGGGGCTTCGGTTTCACAACCAGCCTCCTTCGGGCAGCGCTTAACTCGCGGAAGCCAATAAACGTCTTGGCATCCTCGTCCCATAATCGGAATCGAAGCGACTGCAGGCTGGTGCGAATATTGATCGTCGCTGCTTTCTGCAGCGGCGGAATGGCTAGATGAGTCTTCTCTAGATTGTAATTCGGCACCTTCGGGTTCAAGTGATGCACGTGATGGAAGCCGATGTTGCCCGTTATCCATTGCAGCAGCCGGGGAAGTTGATAGTACGAGCTTCCTTCGACGGCAGCCTTCACGTAGCTCCAATCATCGTCATTCTCGAAGTAGGAGTCCTCGAATTGATGCTGAACATAGAATAACCAAATCCCCATCATTCCTGCAACCCATAGAATCGGAGTTTGCACGAGAAGCAGGCTTTTCCACCCTAATAACTCGCCCAATACCGCATAGAGAGCCACAATGGCCACGTTCGTCATATACGTATTAAGCTTCTCGCGGCGTTTCGCACCTGGACGGTTCTTGCGATAAGTGACGAGAAAGACGAGCAGGGGACCAAGCACCAGGAAAACAAACGGATTCCGGTAAAATCGGTACGCCAGCTTGATTCGCGGCGGGGAAGCGATATATTCCTCCACAGTCATGACCCACATATCGCCGACTCCTCGTTTATCGAGGTTGCCGCTTGTAGCATGATGAATATTATGTGCATTCTTCCATTGCTCATAAGGGAAATGCGTTAGAATGCCGGTAATGTTCCCCAGCCAATCGTTTGCCTTACGGCTCTTGAAGAATGATTGATGACAGCAGTCGTGGAAAATAATAAATGTCCGGATAAGAAAGCTCGCCGCGACGACCGTAATGGGTATCGTGAGCCAGTAAGAGATGGACAAGCTCGCATAAGCTGCAGCCCACAGCAGCAGAAATGGCAGCAGCGTGTTGGCAAGCTGACGCAAGCTGGCTGCGGTATTCGTTCGTGCAAACGGAGCTGAATGCTTCTTTAGTTCTGCAATGTTCATCGGATCCACGGGGACTTCCTCCTAGAAGTACGTATACGAAATGTCGACATAATAATCGGTATATATCCATTATAGAGAACAGGGCACTGTCGCTTATAGTCATAAACGTCAAGGTGAGGGTATGACGAATATCATATATGGTCATGAAAGGATTCGAAAATGGAACACAAATAAGAGCCATCCACGAGGGATGACTCTTATGATGGACTAACGATGTATTCCAATTACCACGCGAGTTCTCCATCAATCGCAATCCGGTTGGTGCCGCTAGACTTGGCGAGATACATGGATTGATCGGCCGCACGAATGAGATCGAGCTCCGTCTTACCTTCTGTCCATAACGTACAACCAACGCTCGTTGTCATCGGCAGTTGAAGTTCCTTAATCTGCATTGGCGACTCCAACTGCTCGATCAAACGCTTGGCAACCTGCAGCAAGCCGTCATAGCCGTTCTGCAGCCATGCGGCTACCACGAACTCATCGCCGCCCACGCGAGCGATCAGATCGGATTCGCGAACGGCATTCTTGATACGATTCGCGAATTCTACAAGCACAAGATCGCCGGCATCATGTCCATATGTATCGTTGCATTGCTTGAATTTATTCAAATCGAGGTAGAACAGCCCGAATAAGCCTTCTTCTCGACTAGCTCGATTCATCCAGCCTTTAATTCGGTCGCTGAAGCCTCTTCGGTTCAGCAAGCCCGTCAGTATGTCGCGTTCTGTCAGTTGAATAAGTTCGCTTTCTAGTTTCTCGCGTCTATTAATTTCGGCCCTCAATTGAACCAATAATTGCTCGTAATCATTCAGAATCCGCATTTTGTCATCGTAGTTAATTTGCTTGCCTAGCTCCGAACCCAAGGCGAGTGATAACAACTGCAGCGTCTCAATATCGCGATTGGAGAACGCATCTGGACGGCCGGAGATGACTTTCAACACGCCGACGGCGTTGCTGGATTCGAACAGGGGGACGCAGACCATGCTGCGTGCGCCAACTTTCAATGTCGCTGCTTTGTCGACGCGGTCGTCCTGCTGAGTATCCGGCGAATATAGAATTTCCTTAACTGTCACGCACATGCCTGACAAGCTGCCTTTTTTTTTGATTCGAATGCCGAGATGAGGATGCAGGGTGCCGCTTACGGCGGCATATACCATATCATCGCCTGCCAGCATCTCGATGGTAGAACCATCGGCATCGGTTAATTGGCACATCCGATCGCAGATCGTCTGCATAAATTGCTTCAAATCAAAGTTAGCTAACAACATCTGCTGCTGGACTTCCATAATGACCTCAAGGTGCCGGTTCTTAAACATCGTCCCAATTCCTCCATGCTCTGTGTCGTAATCTGTCGACTATCATTAGGTAACATGCTAGCATTTTTAACTAGGTTTGTCAGCAGGTCTCCGAGCATGGTATCTGGTTGTCTCTAAGGCATTGAAGGCCTTCGAGACAACCTTTTTTTTGTTCTCGTTATCGTCTTTGACAAATAAACAATTGCTCCGCCTAATGTTTTGTCGGCTAGCCGACTGTTTTTGTTTTTAACCATAAAATATAATATTAAATACCGATAGGCAAACTTTGAATTAATAACGGCTTGAGAGAGGTGCGACGAGAGTGGATCAAGAGGTTAGGTATTCCAATTCCGGCGGCTCCGTATCGGATAACGGCGAAGCCGAGCAACTTGCGTTAGCGAAGCTTTTCCAGCAATTCGGAGCTTCTCGCGAGATGAAGAAAAATTCCTTTATCTTCAGGAGCGAGGAAGAAAGTCAGGAGATTTATTACGTCCAGGACGGACTGGTGAAGATCTCGCAGTTTGCGCAAGAGGGCCAGAGCATCACCTTGTTCCTGCGGCACAAGGGCGAGGTTTTTGGTGCGGCTGAGGTGTTGACGGGGCAGAGGAGGCAGCGCTATGCGCGATGTATCAAGGACTGCTCCATTCTCTCGATTCCGTCTTCTCAATTTACTGACTTACTGAAGAAACATCCGGATGCACTCTACGCGCTGACAGTGGCCAATGCAAGGCGATTGCTGCAGACACAGCAGTACGTTGAGACGCTTATCTCTCGCCCGGTTGCCTGGAGGCTGGCTCAGTTATTGATGCAGCTCGGCGTTCGATCGGGGAAGGAGACGGTCGTCGCGCTTCCGCTCAGCCATGAGGAAATCTCCTATGTCATTGGCTGCAGCAGGCAGACGGTTACCGAGACATTGGGACGATGGCGGGACGAAGGTGCCATTCACTATGAGAAGAAGACGGTTGTCATTCTCGATACCGACGAGTTCCAACGGCGCTTGTAATAATGATAGGGAAAGCCATGGGGGGCGGAGCATGATCAGAGTAGAAGGAGTAAGCAAAACGTTCGAGCAACGGGGCGGAGCGGGTTACACCGCGTTGGATGACATCGCCTTCGAGGTTGGAAAGGGTGAATTCGTCTCCATCCTAGGCCCTTCCGGCTGCGGCAAGTCCACGCTGCTTAATCTGGTAGCGGGACTGGAGAGAGCGGATAAAGGCCGCGTCGAAGTCAGCGGCAAGAAGGTCAATGCCCCAGGGCCAGACCGGATTGTCGTATTCCAGGATCATGCCCTGTATCCTTGGCTTACCGTGCTGGAGAACGTCGCATTCGGTCTCAAACAAAAGAGGATCAAAAAGGAGGAGCGCCATGAGCGTGCCATGGAGCAGATCCGGGCTGTCCATCTTGGGAAGTTCGCGGACCGCTATCCCCATGAACTGTCGGGAGGAATGAAGCAGAGGGTGGCGATCGCGCGGGCTCTCGTCATGGACCCGGAAATTCTGCTCATGGATGAGCCGTTCGCTGCGCTGGACGAACAGACGAGGCTTCTGCTGCACAAGGAATTGGAGCAGATATGGCTGAACACGGGAAAGACGATTCTGTTCATTACGCATAACATCCGGGAGGCGGTCACGCTATCGGACAGAGTGCTCGTCATGTCGACCCGGCCGGGACGGATTAAGAAGGAATTCCGCGTACAGGCGGCACGGCCGCGAGAAGCAGGCGATTCTCTTCTGCATCATATCGAGAGTCAGATCATGAATACGCTGGCCGCTGAACTGGCGAAGGTGGCGAAGGAGGAATATGGCGATGACTACAATCTTGAGAAAAGCCCTCTTTCTCATTCTGCTGTTAGTAATTTGGGAGACGGCATATAGAACGATGCAATGGGGCTGGCGCTTCCCGTCCGCGCTGCAGACGATTCAAACGTTCTGCGACGGGATCGCAAACGGGCAACTGCTGCAAGCGACGCTTAGCAGCTTGAGGCGAATTATCATCGCGTTCGTCCTCTCGTGCGCCATCGGCATAACGCTCGGCGTCCTGTTCGCTCGCAGCCGACTGCTGGATGAGACGTTCGGATTTGCTGTCGTCGCTCTTCAGACGGTTCCGAGTATCGCTTGGCTGCCTTTCGCTATCATATGGTTCGGGTTGAACGACTTCGCCGTCTTGTTCATCACAACGATCGGGGCGACGTGGACGATGACGATAGCGAGTCGGAGCGGAATCAAGAACATTCCTCCCATCTATCTAAAGTCGGCTCAGATGTTCGGAACAGGCCGCGGGATTCGGCTCTTCTACCAAGTGATGATTCCCGCCGCCATCCCTCAGCTCATTACGGGGATGCGCATGGCGTGGGCGTTCGCTTGGCGTGCGCTTGTTTCCGGGGAGCTCATTGCGCGCGGCGTCGGTCTGGGGCAGATGTTGGAGGAGGGTCGAAGCATCGGGGATACCTCTCTCATGCTCTGCATCGTGCTTGTAATCGCCATTCTAGGTACGATCTCCGACTACTTCGTCTTCAAACGCGTAGAGGATCGGATCTGGAACCAGTATGGTCTTAATACGGCTAAAACGTAAGCATATAAGGAAGGGGATTGAACCATGTTGAATAAAACGATTTATACGAGTCTTATGATCGTCGTCTTGATGCTAGCTCTGCTGTCTGGCTGCGGCTCCTCTGATGCAGGCAGTGAAGGAAACTCCGAGTCGGCCGACTCCATTACGGTGAAGATTGGCTTGCTCAAGAACGTGACCCATGCCCCGGCCTTCGTAGCGATCAAGAAGGGCTATCTGCAAGAACGCCTCGGCGCTAATGTGAAGATCGAAGTACAGAGCTTCAGCAACGGCTCTGACTTCTCCACAGCGATGGCGACAGGGCAGATCGACATTGGCTACGTAGGGCCAAGCCCCGTAATTAATCAATACGTAAGGAGCAAGAACATCAAGATTTTGTCCGGAGCGAACAACGGCGGTGCCATGCTAGTGGCGAGGAAGGGCTCCGACGTGCTGAGCGTCAAGGACTTAGCGGGCAAGCTGGTCGCGATTCCGACCAAGGGGAGCACGAACGAGATTTCACTTCGTCTGCTTCTTCAGGAGCAAGGACTGAAGGTGACGACAGATAAGAGCGGGGCGCAGATCATCGCGATGGCTCCAGCGGATACGCTGACGGCCATGAAGCAAGGTCAGGTAGACGCTGCGCTATTGCCTGAGCCATGGGGCACGCAGATCGCGAACGAAGGCATTGGCGAGATCGTGGCCGATTGGAATCAGATTCCGCCGAATAAGGGGAACTATCCGCTTACGATCATCGTATCCAGCGAAGACTTCCTTAACAAACATAGGAATTTGGCCAAATCCGTTCTTCTGGCCAACGAGGACGCAATTCAATTTATCCATGATAACCCGGACGACACGTATTCCCTTGTCAATGACGAACTGAAGGAACTGACGGGCAAGGGCTTGGACGTCGAATTGATCAAGGCTGCGCTGGAGCATCTGAATCTGACGACAACCATCGACGAAGACGCCTTGAAAACGATGGCCCAGGTGGCGGTCGATGCAGGCTACATCAAGGGAGTCAGTCCAGATGGCTTGGATCTGGAAGGTTTGTATGATCTGTCTCTGTTGAAGGAGACGCAAGAAGGCAAATAAACCAAAGATGAGGGATGCGCAGCGATGTATATTCAACCACAAAAGGATTTGCGGCCAGATTACCACCCTGATCTTACCGTCGTTCTGCTCGGAACGGGGTCACCACGCGCTTTCTATGGGCGAGCGAAGCCCGGAGCCGTGGTGCTAGCGGGAGATAAGGCATTCCTCGTCGATTGCGGGGGCTCTACGGTGGATCAATTGATCAAAGCGGGCATCATGCCTCAACGGATATCCGATGTTCTGTTCACCCATCACCATTACGATCATAACGGAGGATTCTTCGACGTGTTCATCTCGAGCTGGCGCACGCATATTACCGAGGAACGTGTCTTCGAAGGTCGTTCGGTGCCGATGCAAGTGTACGGGCCAGAGACGACGAAGGCGATCATCGGTAAAATGCGGGAATCCTTCGAGTTCGACGTTGAGCTCCGAATCAGCTACAATCTGTCGGATGAAGCAGGCTCGCGAATCGAGTATACGGAATGCAACGAGGGAATTGTATACGAGAAGGACGGCATCCGGATTACCGCATTCGAAGTGGACCATCGCCCTGTCTATCCGGCTGTCGCCTACAAGTTCGAGTATAACGGCAAGACGGTCGTTATCTCGGGCGATACCATCCCAGTCGCCAACATGGAGCGGCAAGCGGCCGGGGCGGATTTGCTCGTTCACGAAGCGTACAACAAGTCATGGATTGACGACCTGATCGCGATATATCCGCAGCACGAGAAGGCGCTGTCGAACCCAGCGAAGTATCATACGACGACGCTGGAAGCGGCGGGCATCGCGCAGCGGGCGGGCGTCAAGCACCTCGTGCTCACGCATCACATTCCAGCGCCTGCGGCGAATCCGGAGGCGGAGCAGGCATATATCGAGGGGATGGCCGCGATATACGCAGGTCCAATCACGGTCGCTCGCGATTTGATGGTCTTCGAATTAATATAGTGGACAGCCATTTGCTGAAGGACGCCGACGAAGCGTCCTTCTTTTTATGCTCTACCAATCCAACATAGAGAGCCACAATCGCCACATTCGTCATGTACGTATGAAACTTCTCGCGACGCTTCGCCCCTGGATGGTTCTTGCGATAGGGTGACGAGAAAGACGTGAAAGGGGGTCAAGGCTCTTTTTATTTATTTCAAATTGCCAGATGGATAAGTGTTTGATATGATATATATCATGGTGATAGTTATTATATCAAAACGTTTGATTCCATAAGCAAATTTTTTTAGTTGCTAATGACAGCGTTTACAAAAAAGTGGCGATCACCAACCTACTAACTGATTGGAGATGTTCGAACATGCCAGCTAAGAAACCAGCTAAGTGGGATCGCGAGGTTGACGTAGTTGTGTTAGGAACCGGCGGCGCCGCGCTTACAGCGGCCGTAACCGCTAGCGATCAAGGCGCCGAAGTACTCGTTCTGGAGAAGACATCGCAAATTGGCGGAACGACAGCCTTCTCGGGAGGCATTCCGTGGATCGCTATGAACCGCTACATGAAGGAAGGCGGCATCGAAGATTCCAGGGAAGAGGCGTTAAACTATGTTCGGCGTTTAACCGGCGGCAAGGAGCCGGACCCAGCTCTTCTCGAAGTGTTCATCGATAACGGCCACAAGATGATCGACTATCTTCATGAGAATACTGCGCTGCGGTTCACGCCGCCGCTCTCATATCCATCTTATTATCATTACCTCGACGGCGCGAAGAGCGGACGCTCGCTTGATCCGAAGCCTTTTGACCTGAAGGAGCTGGGCGAGTGGGGAGATAAGGTTCGCCAGAATCCAACGTTCCCGCCGTTGACGCTTGAGGAAGGCGGCGCTGTTGGCGGCGTTGACTTCGCTAAGATAGCAGAGCGTATGGAGAACAATATCGTTACGATGGGCCGAGCATTAATTGCTCCTCTCCTCAAGGCGCTGCTTGATCGCGGAGTCGAAATATTAATCGAGACGCCAGGCAAGGAACTCGTGCTGGACGATGAAGGCTCCGTTATCGGCGTCATTGCCGAGCAGGGGGATCAGAAGCTCTACATCGGCGCAAGAAAAGGCGTTATTCTGGCATCCGGCGGATTTGAGTGGAATCAGGAGCTTATCAAGACATTCCTTAAGGGACATATCACGCACCCGATGTCTCCAGCCGGAAATGACGGCGATGCGCTGATCATGGCGATGGAAGCCGGCGCAGCGCTCGGCAACATGAGCGAGGCTTGGTGGTATCCGGCCATGCAGGACCCTACCTTCGAATATGAGGATCGCGTAATGAACCAACTGGGCGGAGGACGGATGGGGCCTAACAGTATCATTGTCAACCGCCACGGGAAGCGATTCGTTCATGAAGGTACAACATACAACGATATGCCGAAGTCTTTCTACCAATATGACCCTGTTGCACTGGAATGGCCGAATGAGCCGCCGGTATGGATGATCTTCGACCAGCAGCTCAAGGACAGCCAGATGATCATCACGATGATGCCGGGCGAGGATACTCCGGATTGGGTAGACAGCTCGGATTCGATTCGCGGGCTGGCCGAGAAGATCGGCGTTGATCCGGATGGACTGGAAGCTTCCGTCAATCGTTGGAACGAGAACGCGGCTAAAGGAATCGATCCTGACTTCCATCGCGGCACGACGTTCTTCGAGAATCTGCCTGGAGGCGGCGGCAATCCTGCTGCCAACATCGGTCCAATCGAGAAGGCTCCGTTCTACGCACTGCCGATCTACTTCGGCGCGCTTGGCACGAACGGAGGTCCGCGCATTAACGCAGACGGGCAAGTAATGAGCTTGCGCGGCAAGCCGATTGCCGGCTTATACGCGGCAGGCAACGCAGCGATGGGCGTACTCGGACAAGCATACGTGAGCGCGGGCGGAACAATCGGCCCGGCTATGACATTCGGTTACTTGGCGGGCATTGCTGCAGGCAAGTCGGAAGCTAGAAGCATCTAATCGACATCAAGTGTTCGATAACACATAACAATAAGGAAGTGTATTTTCAATGCCTAATGGAACTTATCATGTAGATTTGCCTGTCCCAATCGATCGCATCTGGCAATTTGTCAGCGACATGGACAAGTGGGCTCCGCTCGTACCGGGCTACATCGAGCACAGCATCATCAACGATCGTGAGTCGACGTGGTCCTTCAAAGGAGATCTTGGCTTTATGAAGAAGACCGTAAAGCTCAAGATCGACATCACGAACTGGATCGAACCGACAAAAGTAACCTTTGACCTGAAGGGTTTGTCCGACAACTTTGTAGGCGGCGGCTACTTCGAAGCGGAAGCGCTCGGCGACAATCAAACCCGAATGAACGGAAGTCTGGACATCACGGCCAAGGGCGCGATGGGACCAATGGTGAATACGATTTTGAAATCGTTCGTGCCTAAGACCGCACAAGAGCTTACGGAAGCGGTTGCCAATAAGATCGCGGAGATCGAGGGCGTCAAAGCTTAACAACGGACAAACCGGCGAAGCGAAGCGCCGAGAATCCAGGCGCTAAGAACAAGATAGCGCAGTGCGGAAGTCTGGCGCCGCATTGAATATCAATTTGACGCCTATCTTCGCTTTGAATAATATAATGGGATGCTTTCACGAATCCGTGGCAGCATCCCATTGTTCCTTTTATAGGGCTTGTATTCTAAGGTTGAAACCCGAGTAGGGGCTCTTACCGGTTCACCCGAATTGCGCAGAAACAGCCTCATTCTAAACGCTAACGGTTGCGTGCGGGGCTATTGGGATCTGATCCAGGTCAAATTACTGCATGACGGTGTAATAAGCATTGTGACAAACATAATGGTGTAAAAAGGGTCCATCTGGCGCGCAATAAGCATGATTATAACCGCATAAGAATAAGAGGGTCGTTGTCAGTTGGGTCATGCACTTGACTGTAACTTGCATACCACTCCCTATGGGGTGACTAAGTTTACGATCGCTGACCCGGATGGAAACGAATTGGGTTTTACAATCTGAGCTAACCTCCAAAGGTCTCGTTTCTGCCGATTCAGAAACCTGTCTTATGAATTCGCCGCATTATCGTACCAATAACGCGGCGACATTCATAAAGTTAGACCCTTCAAGTAGTTAATTATCCGTGATGGTGCACCGCGCAGCGGTTCGGTCCGATTTCCAGTTCGATCGCTTTATCCGTATCCACCTTCAGCTCGCCGCGGTTGATGGCGATGATTTCTTCGAAATTCGGCGGTTTCTCCGAAGAAGCTGCGCCTGCAACCTGTTCGGTGAAGGCTTCCTTATCCGTATTTTGCATGATTTCATTGTTATTGCGGATTTCTCCGAACAAGGCGCCAACGATCCCGTCGTCCCCGATTTCTTGAATATCCGCGTAATGTCCAGGCAGGATGAGGCAATCGTCCGGCAAATCCTTCAGCTTGTTAAAGACGGTGTCGTACAGATCCATCGCCCATTCCTTTGCTTTGCCGCCAAGATCGGGTCTGCCGAGGCCGCCGACGAAAATCGTGTCTCCCGACATCATGAATCGGTCTTCGATCAAGAAGGATGTGGAACCCGGCGTATGGCCCGGCGTCGGAATCGCTAGAATCTGCACATCGATTTCGCCTACACGAATTTGTTTATGATTTTCCAACGGTTCAAACGCAAGCTCTGTGCCCTTCGCCTCGCCGGAAGAAATATAATAAGTCGCGCCGGTTTGCGAAGCCAGCTTGACGCCTCCGGATATGTGGTCGGCGTGCAGGTGGGAATCCACGATATGCTCGATTTCGAAGCCCTGCTGTTTCGCCATTTCCACATAAAATTCCGTTTGCAAACTTGGATCGACAATCAGAGCTTTCCCTTCGGAAACGACCACGTAAGACAGACAGCCTTTGGACAAGCGGTTGACCTGAATCAACTTCAGTTTGTCCTGGTCACTAACAACTGTCGGATAATAAAACTGGCTCCATGCCAGCATGCCGCCGTCCAGGGAATACGTCTTATAGCCTTTCTCCATCAACAGCTCCGCCACAAAAGCCGATGAACCGCCTTTGGCACACAGAACGACAAGCTCGCTCTCTTTCGGGAGATCGACGAATAGTGAGTCGTCCTCCTCCAGGAAGTTAAAGTACGGGATGTTAACCGACTTGACGGTTTTCCCTTCGATTCTCCAATCGTTGTAGTCCGTTTCATTGCGGACATCGAGAATGACGACATCTTCTCCGGCATTCATTTTGCGGTAAAGCTCTTCAGCAGTAATAATAGGTACGCTCATGTCGGGCTCCTTCCTGAAACATCGTTTTATTTGTTTCCTTCGATGGGACAGATTAATCGGGTTTTCCGATTTCTGAGAAGATCCCTCTTACATACCCCAATGGGTATGTAAGAGGTCAAAAAAAAGTGATGCTTCTATTGCTTCTCCGGTTGAGATATGATGCATCATATACCCTGTGGGGTATTGCAATTATCTTATAAAAAGCGCAAATGGAAGTCAATATATGATCGAGGGGCGGATTTGACGCTTCTGTTACGATTTGCTTGCCGAGTGTTAATAAAAATTTCGTTTCAACATGATTCAACCTCTTTGTTATAGGGTTTGAACTTGATAAAGTGTTGAGATTTGTTCAGTACAATGGACTTCATACTGGTTAAATGGACGAACCTTGCAGACTCGATAAAGGTGGATAATCGTGCACACAATTATGGTTGTAGACGATGATGAAGAGATCGTATCGTTGCTGACGGATTATTTGGAGATAAACGGCTATTTCGTCGTTGCGGCAAAAAACGGAAAACAAGCGTTGGAGAAGGCGACGGGGCAGCTGGATCTGATCCTGCTGGACATCGGATTGCCCGATCTGGACGGACTCGAAGTGTGCGCACGGATTCGCGAGCATGTTTCTTGTCCGATCCTTTTTCTGACCGCGAAGGTAGAGGAGTTGGATAAAATCAACGCTTTCCGCACGGGCGGGGATGATTACATCGAGAAGCCTTTCAGCATCAGAGAGCTAGGGGCAAGGATAGAGGCGCATCTGCGAAGAGAACGCCGCAAAGCGAACAAGCAACGGTCGATTTTCGAGGGCGGGATCGTCGTCGATTACGGGGGCAAAAAGGTTCTGGTTAACGGTGAACAGATTCAGCTGTCCAAGAAAGAATATGAGATCGTAGAGCTGCTCTCGATAAATGCCGGACAGGTATTCGACAGAGAGCGGATCTATGAACGAGTATGGGGCTTCGAGAAAGAGGGCGATTCCGGCGTGATCATGGAGCATATTCGCAAAATCCGCAAAAAACTCGCTGAGCACACCGATCGAACAATCATTGATACGGTCTGGGGGGTAGGTTATCTATGGAACGGCTGAAAAGGCTATCCTTGCGAACAAGCCTGTTCCTCTTGATGGCGGTTGCCGCTTCGGGGGCCTCCATTCTTTCCATACTCGTTCAAAATGGATGTGCAAGCGCAACGGGCAGGATCATGCGCAAGTATACGGCCGTTCAGTCCGACAATTTGCTTGTCGTCCATTCCGAGCTCTCTGCGAGAGACGAACTCCTTGTTCAGCTGTTGAAATGGACGTCGAATCTGTTTCCGATCGTCATATTCTGCCTGTTCATCTTCTTGGCGGCGCGGAAGTACTACCTATCGAAGCTGGAACGCCCGATTGCTCTGCTCATCGAAGGGGCCGATCAGATCTCAAGTCATAATCTTGATTTTCGATTGAGCTATGACGGGAAGGACGAGATGAACGAAGTGGTCCAGGCATTCGAGAAGATGCGGGTCGAGCTGGAAAACAATCATATCAAGATGTGGCGGGCGGTCGAAGAGAGAAGACGGCTGAACGCCGCATTCGCCCATGATTTGCGGACCCCGATCACTGCGCTCAAAGGGTATAACGATTTTCTGATCGAATATTTGCCTTCCAATCAATTGACGCTCGAGAAGACAAGAAGGGTGCTTCATTCGGTTTCGATAAGCATCGCAAGAATCGAACAATATGTCGAGAGCATGAGCTCTATCAGCCGCCTGGAGGACATTCGCGTGCATAAGACGGATATCCTTCCTGTAAGGCTGAATGAAGCGCTACATGAGCTTTTGAGCATGCACGTCCCGCCAGATCGCCTTCGGTACCGATTACGCATGTCTATTCAAGAGGCGAAGATCAGGGTCGACGATGAGCTGGTCATTCGCGTAGCGGAAAATCTTATATCCAACGCCGTTCGCCACGCTGCCTCGGAAGTCGTGATCGAATGCCGAACAATGGAGGGAGAGCTGGCGCTAACGGTTCGGGATGACGGGGCGGGATTTAGCGGCGAAGGGCTGCGAATGGCGAAGAAGCCTTATTATCATGACCCCTTGACGATCAAAGGACAAGCGGGAATAGGGCTTTATATATGCGAAGTATTGTGCCGGAAGCATGGCGGAAGCTTGGCGCTCGCTAACGGCGAGAATGGAGGGGCCAGCGTGACGGCAGTATTTTCCTGCCGAAATTGAGAAAAGGTTGAGATTTATGCGGTATTCTCTTCTTGCACCGAGAACAATCGGAATGAAGCAAGAGGAGTGTATGATCATTGAATAAGAAGGTTATCTCTGGATTAATAGTTGTCGCATGGCTCGCTTACCTCGCTTTTCTCGTAAAAATCATCTTATTGAAAACAGAATCGCTCTCGGATATATTCTTGGGTCGGTCGAGCGGCTATCGGTCGTATAATCTCGTTCCTTTTCGAATCTTTGTCGATTATGGCACCTATTTACGTTCCTCGAATTGGCTTCGGGCATTCTCGAATATAGCCGGCAACCTGGCGGTTTTTGTCCCATTCGGGCTGCTGCTGCCGTCGTTGTCTCCACGCTTCCAACAACGTTTTTCCATGCCGGTCATGCTCGCTCTGGGCTTAAGCATCCTCTTTGAAAGCCTGCAATACGTTCTGGCTCTAGGGAGCGCCGATATTGATGATGTGCTGCTTAACGTGGCGGGAGCTGCTGTTGGCGTGGCAGCGTTCCGCAGGGTCTCCCGCTGGACGGGCTCGAATCAATTGCAGACACGGATTCTTATCCTGGCGATGCTGGCTGTCGGCAGCGTCCCTGCTATGTGGATTGCAACCGAAGAGTTCGGTCAAATGCTTGGCCTGACGAAATACGAGACGATCTATGAAGGCTTCGAGCCTATTCCGAAACGGGAGGCCGATGCGGAAGGGACGCTCGTGCAGTTAACGGACAAGCAGCTGGTTTATTATCAGGGACTGCTTACCGGTAATGAGGCCACGGATCAATGGTTGGAGAAGCGTCAGGTTCGTCTGAATGAACGTACGCAAGTATATCGGCGCACGATCGTCAGCGGGAAATCCAGCAGTACGATACGGTATGAAAGGTTGGCATCCAAGCAGTATGACAGTCTTCCGGACCATGCGATGCTGACGCTGTGGTTCGAGCAGCAATCGAATGTACCGGATGTTATCGTCATCTCCGATCCGCTCGTCCCTAGCAAAGGAACCCAAACGATATCGACTGCAATGGAGGGGCATACCGATCATTCGCAAGCTCCTTCGACGGAAGAGGAGCTGCGCCGAAGCGATCGGAAAGTCCCTCCGGAAGCTCCAACTGAGGAAATCTCAGGCTCGATTATGGAAGTGGATGGAGACAACATCACGCTCAATCTAAGCGTTACCCAGGAGACCGAGGGAGGCGCGGCGGTTGCTGTAACGGGACTGGGAGAGAATGCGATTAAGGTTAATGTGAAGGTAACGGAGGGGACGAAGTATACGCTGCGAATAGCGAACAAGAGCGGCACGACCTACAAGGATCATGCCGCGAACCTTGATATGCTCGCTTCGGATCAAACCGTTCAGATTACGGGCAAGCGCGAGGGTTCGATTTTTCGAGTGGAATCTATTCTGATTTATCGATTCGAATAAGATGACAATACCGTCGGAATAAGAAGGGCAAGGCATAGTGACTCAGGATGAAAAGTTAAAAGGCGGAAATGTTAATCGCATTATAGAATGAAGTAGATGTTGTCAGCCTTTCCCGCGCATCATGCCGATTAGCGAGCTAAGGTCTTCTTCTACTGAGAACTCGCGGACGATCGCCGTCGGCAGACCGTCACTCATTCGCCATACGAAGTTGTACAGTACAGCTTTTCCTTCCTTTTCCCGGCGGAGAAGAACAGATCCGTGATCGTCGTAGATGGTAGTGGTGAGGTACTGCACGTCTTCGGTCGTTCCAAGCGAAGTACCGCCACCTTGCTGTATGCGGCGAAATGTTTGCATGAACTGCTCCTTCGTAATCGATACGGTCTGCCCGAGCTTATCCGTCCGAATGTTGATGAAGTCGGGCGCATAAATCGCTTCCAGCCTATCCAGGTCCAATACGGTTCCCGCTTGAAAATAACCGTCCATCGCTTCGATTAACGCATTGTTCTCCATGTTTGATCTCTCCTAATGGTTCGATTTGGTTAAGATCATATTAGAGCGCATATATAAACTGAAGTTAAACTTTGGGTTTTCATTGTTGGAAACAGATCGCATAACGCAGTTGAACGATGCCGCTGCCAAGCGGCCTGCAGTCCAACAGTTGCACAGGCTGATAACGATAGTTTTCTTGATCGATTAAGAGGTTCAATCCCTTACCTTCCAGCACGGGCGCCACATTAAAAATCACTTCGTCAACAAGTCCTTGACCCAGGAACGAATTGTGGATATCGGCGCCGCCGCTAATAAGAGCGGTCTGATGGCCTTTCTCCTTCAGGTAAATCAAAGCTTCTTCCGGCGATCTTACGACTTTTACGTCCGGGATTTCCGGGGCGCTGTTCGAAACGACAACGATATCGATATCGGCGAAGGGCCCTGGTCCGCCGCTGCCGCGCATACCTTCGAAGGTCCGACGTCCGACAATGAAATTTCCAGCGGCTTTGGCTTCCGCAAAGAAGTCGTCTAGCGCTTCTTGTTTCGGCGGATTATCGGGGCTGGATTGCGCATAATTGCCGTTGGCGGTTAAAGTTGCCCACAAGATTGTTTTCATAATATTACTCCTCCTTAGATTCGGTTTGATAATGTTCGGATAGCTGCTGCCACTCGATCCGGACGGTCTTCTTGAACATAATGCGAAGCATCTTCTAGGATCTCGGTTTCGTTCAGAGGCAAATAGCTCTGCCATTTGGCCATCTGCTCGAGCGGGAAGCCGGCGCTGTCTTTCGTTCCCCACACAATCTGTGCAGGCAAATCGGATAGATTGGGCAGCTTCGATTCAATATCGGCAAGCCACTTACGCGCTTTGCGGATATACCGCGGAAAAACCCAAGTCGGTATTCTGGACTTCGGGGTTGGGAACGGGGCGGTATAAGCCTGACGCAAACGATCCGTAACTTTCTCGGCATGATAAATCCCGTGAGGCACGATGACTTTGGCGAAGAAATTCCGCTTCGTCTGAAGCCAGCGTCCGATAGGCCAGCCTCCCATGGCGAGCGAGAACAATTTCATTGGCAATATTGTCGCAGGCCACGCCCAAGTATTCATCACGACGATGCCGCGCAGTTTATCTCGATGCCGTACTGCGAAGTTCAGACCGATCGGACCTCCCCAATCCTGAACGACAAGAATAAATTGCTTCAGATCCAAATGTTGAATAAGGTCATGAACGGCTTTCGACTGCTCTTGCGGCGTAAATCGGTATCCGTCAGGCGCCTTCGACATCCCGAACCCAGGGTAATCAGGAGCGATGACGCGGAACTCCGTGCGAAGCTCCTTGATTACGTTTCGGTACAAGTAAGACCATGTAGGGTTACCATGCAGGAGAAGAACGACTGTCCCTTGGCCTTCATCGACATAGTGGATGTAACCGTCGCGGTAAGGCATCCAGTGATCGGTGAACGGGTACTCCGCAGGGTCTATTTCAAATGGTCTAATCAAGAAGAACACTCCTTAATAATGTGTACTGGTTATTATTCCCTTTGCTTGATTCACATCTTAATGGGTCTGTGGTACATTTGAAAAGTAGTTACATTTAAGTGCAATAGTTTCAAAAAATGAACTATGGAGTGGTTATAATGATAGATCGTTCTTGCCCGGGTACGGTCGAACCTATTCTGGAGATCTTAGACGGCAAGTGGATGCTCCTTCTCCTATTCGAGCTATTCAACGGGAATCGGCGATTTGGCGAGCTGCGTCGTAAACTACATCCGATTAGTCCCAAAACGTTAACCGATCGATTGCGTTTGTTAGAGGAGAAGGGGATCGTCACGCGTACGCTTTTCCCTGGTGTGCCGCTGCATGTCGAATATGACCTAACCGAGAGCGGGAAGGCGTTACAGCCGATTTTTGAAGCGATGTGGAAGTGGACGCAGGAGCATGGCGATTATCTGCGGAACGGGATGAATGAGGGAAAGCAAGAAGCAGGCGAGATGATGTGATGATCTCTCCATGCAGCGATTGATCTCTGTTGGCTCTCATTCATGATGTGATAAAAAACAACAGGAACACGCAAAGAACTCCTGAGAATTCTCAGGAGTTCTTTGACATGACCATAATTCATCAAACATACGGCCTCGATCTTTATTATTGCGACACCGATTTGAACCACTCGTTAACTTCCTTCGTCACCTGCTCGCCGCCGTTTGCTTTCCAGTTGGATACGAACTGGTCGAAGGCATCGACCGGCAGTTTGCCGTAGATGATTTTGTTGAACGTCTCCAGCTCGGATTGGCGGAGCAGGTTCCATTTCTCGATCATCGTCGGCGTGGCTGCGCCCGTGAAGTAGTTCTGTTTGCGGATATCAATCTGGTCCATGACGACCTTCGCGGCATACCAGTTCTCCGGCTTGCGGAAGGTTTCCAGCTGTTTCTCGTAAGGCGTCTCAGCCTTCTCGCCGTTCGCGAGCTTCACGAGGCTCTCCATGTAGAGACCCGGAATACGCGCAGGACCGGTGATATAAGGGAACTTGTCGAAGAAATCTTTGATTTTTTCCTTGTCGTTGGTTGGTTGACCGTCGATGACATCCCAGTCGTAGCCTTGTGCGAAGCCATATTCGTACTTACTGCCGACAGCCGGATTCGCCAAGTTCTCGAGCAGGTAGTTGTAGTACAGAATGATCGCTTCCGGATGCTTCGCGTCTTTATTGATCATGAAGCTGCTGTTAACGCCTGAATTCTGCCACTTCGTGCCGATCTTGCCGTCCGGTCCCGCGGGAATCGGGTACGCTTTATATTGCGAGCCAGCCACGTTCTTGAGCAGATCCGGCGCCGGCCAATCCGGCACCCAGTTCGCGCCAGGCAAGACGCCGGCGTTGCCTTTGGTCCAGATTTCGGCTGATTTGCCTTCATCCCACAACGCGGCATCCGGGTGGATGTAACCTTTATTCATCCATTCCTGCAGTTTAGCCAGCGCTTGCTTGGCCCCAGGGTTGACGGAACCGTATTCCAGGTTGCCATTATCGTCCTTGTTCCATTGCTCCTGCACGGCACCGTATGCGCCGAACAGCCAGTCGAGGCCGCCCATCCACGTATTGGTGTTGTTTTTCAGCGAGATCGCCAGTGGATAGACGTCTTTGGGCTTCAGACCGTCCGGGTTCTGGTTCTTGAACTTGTCCATGATGACTTCCAGATCGGCAATGGTCTTCGGTGCTTGCAGATTCAGCTTCTGCATCCAATCTTCGCGGAGCCATAGCAGCGTGTCGTCATTGTCCGTGTATTCGAGAATCGGCAGGTTCCACTTCTTGCCGTCCTTCGTGAATGGGTACCACAGCTCCGGATTTTTCTCGGCATGCTCTTTCCAGATCGGGCTGGCGTATTTCTCGAACAGCTCGTCAATCGCAATGAATTGTCCGGAGTCGATTAGCTGGTTCGTCAGGACCGGATCCGTAGGGACGAACACGAAGTCCGGCAGCTTCTCGCCCGATGTGAGCGCGAGCTGCAACTGCTGTTTATATTGATCGGAGCCAGCTGGGTACCAGGTGTTTTTATGTTTCATGCCCAGCGTTTCCAACATCCAACGGTCATGCACGTTGTTCTCGTTCGTTTCGCCTTTTGTATATTCTTTCGGCATAATGACGGTGCTGATCTCGATTGGCGGATCGTATTTGCCCTTTGCGAAGGCAGCATCGGCTTCAGACGTCGTGGCGCCCGTATTGGCCGAAGTCTCGGTCGAGGTGTTATTCGGTTGTTCACTATTGCCGCCGCCATTGCTGCATGCCGAAGCGACAAGCGTCATGGCCATAAGCGGCAGAGCCAGCTTCTTCAATTTTCCCATATCGTTACTCCCCCTGCTGTTTATGATGTCTACATGTGTTACTTTACCAACAGCCGAGAGGGGGCTTCTATAGGATTTTCTCAGTTTCCATAGGACTCTGTTAGGTTGTTAGTTGCTTTCGCGGTATTCCTGAGGGGTCATGCCGAATTGCTTTTTGAACACTTTGATGAAATAGGCCGGATCCAAATAGCCGATCTCCGTGCTGATTTCGTACACCTTCTTATCGGTCGTCTTCAACTTGTGGCAAGCTGTCTCCATGCGGAGCCTGGAGACGAAATCGCTGATGCCTTCTCCTGTCTCGATCTTGTAAAGTTTCGACAGATGCGTTGGATGAAGGTTGACATGATCGGCCAGGGCACGCAGCGAGACGTCGAGATGGAGGTTCGCTTCGACGAAGCTTTGGATTTTGCGCACATAGATCGAGCGAATGTCCTTGACCTCGCTCGATGCCGATTCTTTCAGCTTGCCCATGGCGAGGAACGCCCAATTGCGAAGCTTGGCGATCGATCTGAATGCTTCTCCCGTGCGCAGCAGCTCGATGTCTTCCCCCAGCAGTCCTTCGAGCGTATGTCCGTTGCGATGGCAGTAGTTCGTGAACGAGGAGGCAATGAGATACCCAGCCTCCAGACAATGCTCCCAGGAATCGGACCAACGCCCGTCGAGCTCCGTGAAGATCTCCGTCAATTTCTCCTCGGCGGATTCCCATCTTCCAGCCTCGAGCAGACTCTTCAGGACAGGCGGGGCATGGATGACGTCGAGCACGCCGTTTGTTGCATTGCCGCCCAAGTCGCCCGCCCGGATGACAAATTCCCGTTCGTCCCCGATGATCTGCCTGAAGTAAGCGAGCGAGTGGCGGTATCGGTCAGCCAGCTGATCCGGGAAAGCGAAGGGCTCGGACATCACGATCGACAAGGAGCCGTTCAAATACTGCTTTACTTTCGCCTGCAGGTGCATAGCGGCTTTCTCGAAGCTGCTTTCTTTGCCTGTCTTCGTCAAATTTCCTTTGAACTGCAGCAGGAAGGCGAGATAACCGTGCTCTTCCTTGACGCCCCAGGCATGCGCGAAATCGCCGAATATCTCTTCCGCCATATTCATGATGGCGTACTCCATCAGATGCTGGCCGTTATTGCGATACTGCCCGAATTCTTCCTCCATACGGACAAGCATGAGCGCACAGTCTCCGAAGCGGAAGGGCAGCCCGTAACTGTCGAGTCTTCGCTCCCATTCGCCAAGCGCCAGCTTTTCCCCTCGGAAAGCGCTCAGCAGCAGCTGTCCGCGCAGCAGAGGCATATTCTCCCGAAGAATATGTTGGGTGCGCTCAAGAGAACTGATATTGCTCCATTCGGTTTCGAGTTGTTCGATGGCGAGCTTGACTGCTCCGAGCAATTCTTGGTCCGTGGGGGGCTTGAGCAGGTAATCGACCGCTTGGTTGCGCAGCGCATCCTTGGCGTAGTCGAAGTCTGAATATCCCGATAAAATAATGCATTTCACCCGCTGATCGGACTCGCGGATTTTGTCCATGAGCTCGATCCCGGTCATCTCCGGCATGAGCACGTCGGAGATAATAATATCGATTGGATGCGCTTCCATAATTTGCAATGCTTCTTGAGCGGAATATGCTTTGTGAACCACATCAATGCCGAGCGTATGCCAAGGCTTGGTGGTGGATAGATTGTCGACCCAATGGGCTTCGTCGTCAACGATGATCATTTGCATAAGTGTTTTCTCCTCCTTACTTGTATGGCGGGATCAGCTGCGCGTCCGTGTCAGCAAGCTCCCAGCACATCTCGGCTCGCAGTCCTCCGAGTTCCGATCTCGTGAACGTTAACTGAGATTTCCCGCCGAACTGATGCATAATACGCTGATTCGTATTCCAGAGGCCGTAGCCCGTGTCATCCTGTAGCGGCTGCTTCATTGCGCGGGATAACGTCTCTAGTTGTTCGTCAGTCATCCCTGGACCATCATCATCTACATAAAGCCTGCATAACTTCCCGGATATCTCTCCGGTAATCCGGATTTCTCCGGAGGAATAGGTTTTGCCAACGCCATGAATGACGGCGTTCTCGACGACCGGTTGAAGCATGAGCCGCGGTACCTGCAGCTTCAGCATGTCGTCGGGAATCTCGATCCGGTAATGAATGCGCCCATTGCGGAGCTTCTGGATATCCAAGTAATTGATGATTAACTGCACTTCTTCGTTTAGAGAAGCGGTAGGGCGCTCCAGTCGAGTCATGTACCGGTAATAGGCGGCCAAATTGTGCCCCATGGTGACGACGGCCTCTTCATCCTTCATTTGGGCCATATTGATTATATAACCGAGACAGTTATACAGGAAATGAGGGTTAATTTGGGCCTGCAGCTGTTTAAGCGTCGTTTCTCTCGCCCGCAGCTTCTCGTTCAACTCGTTCTCGATCAATATCTGAATTTGGTTGGACATATCGTTGAACCGGTAGAACAGGAAAGCGAACTCGTTATTGACGTTCGAGGTCATCCGCACGGAGAAGTCGCCCCGCTGCACGCGCTGCAAGCCGACGATGAGCTTGCGGATGGGACGCTGCACGTTACGGTACAACAGCACGGAAGCAGAAATGCCGACTACGAATAGTAGAGCCATGGCCGCGTAGAACAGGTTGCGGCTGAACGAAATCGGCCCGAGAATGCGGTCGATCGGCACGACATCGACTAAATGCCAACCGAGCGGGACGGACATGATCGCGCTGACGAGATAACGTTTGCCGTCGAGTTCCACGACTTCTTGCATGGAGTCTCCCAATTCTTTCTTGTCCAGCAAGCTTACCAATTCACCGGCGAGCTTCCCGCTTGCGCTCCGATTCAGAATGACGCCTTCGCCTTTGCGGTAGAACATGGGATCGCCTTGCCCGCCGGCCTTATAGGTGTCCAGCATATTCTGAATGTTAGCGTGATTAAAGCTGGCTTGTACGACAAGATTACTGCCTGTAAGCGAGCCTTGCTGCCCGTACGAATCGGCATAAAACCAATGAAACGCCTTCGGATGCTCCGGCGTTTCAGGCTCTCCGTCGCCATACAACCATTTGCCCGTCGCGTTCCGCTTCAGATAGTCCTCGTTGTACTCCGCCATGCTGCTTGAGTTCGAAATTGCTAATTTATTCTGCTGCGAATAGACGGTGAACTGCACAGGCCAAATGTTCATGACCCCGGATTGCAGCGTCATTTTTTCCTGGATAACGTATCGGGTCTGCATGCGGTCGTACGGGTCGTCCCACACATTAAGCCCGTTGAATTTCTGCACGTTCGGATCCTTCGAGAAGGTGAGGACGAAGTCCATCGTTTGATTGACCCGCGACTCGATTTGACTGGACAGGAATGATAGCTGCTTAATGTTTGACGCTTTCAGCTCCTTCACGATGACGTTCGAAGATACGCCGTTGGAGTAGGCGAAGAACAGAATAACAGGGACGAACAGGACGATTAGCAGTCCGTTTATTTTCGCGAACAGGCTCATCTTGGAGCTTACTTTTCTCTTCATCATGCTTATGCCTCTACCAAGCATCATTGCTGATTCCCCCCGCGAATTGCTTAACAAAACACTATCGATCCTAACAATGTCATATAGTTCGGCGTACATAACCGTTGCTAATATATATAGCAAAGCCGCGATCAAGGCACAATGAAAATTGTTTGGAAAGGGAGAGAACCATGGACGCAATGACTTCGACGGATCATAATCTCAAGACCACACCTAAAGCAAGCAAGAGATCCGGATACCGCGTGCCTGTGGTATTGCATCTCATGGTGCTGCCTGCCGTACTGTTAGTATTCGTATTCTCTTATCTGCCTATGGGGGGCATCGTAATGGCCTTCCAAGATTACAAGGCTAGTCTAGGTTTTACCGGCTCTCCGTTCGTCGGACTGAAGCACTTCCGGTATATGTTCGAGAACGATTATTTTATGAAAATCACGATGAACACGCTTATCTTCGCCTGCTCCAAAATTATATTGAACTTAATCGTTCCGTTCTCATTTGCACTGCTGTTGAACGAAGTAAGGCATATGGGCTTCAAACGGTCGATTCAGACGATGGTCTATCTGCCGCATTTCTTGTCCTGGGTAACGCTTAGCGGTATCCTGATCGATCTGCTTGGGCAGACGGGCGTCGCTAATCAACTGCTGACGTTTCTGTTCGGGATTAAGCCGATTTTCTTCCTCGGGGACGGCACCTGGTTCCGTCTGACGATCATCTTCAGCGACGTGTGGAAAGAATTCGGCTTCAATACGATCATCTTCCTGGCTGCGCTGTCCGGCATTAATCCGGCGCTGTATGAAGCGGCAGAGGTCGACGGCGCAAGCCGGATGAAGCAGACGCTGCATATTACGATTCCGTCGCTCACTCCGATTCTGATCGTGGTCGCCACGCTGGCGCTCGGCAGCGTACTGAACGCGAACTTCGATCAGGTGTTCAATCTGTACAGCCCGATGATCTATCAGCAGGGCGATATTATCGACACGTTCGTTTATCGCGAAGGACTGCTCAGCGGCCAATTCAGCTTCGCCACTGCGGTCAGCTTATTCAAATCGATGATCGGCCTCGTGCTTATCATCATCTCCTATCGGTTGGCCTATCGATTCGCGGGATACCGCATATTCTAGCAATGCAAGAATCTATAACGGCCGATTTTGCTTACTTGGAAAGGGTGACCCCTCGTGTATCATAAAACGCTGTCTTATCGCGTATTCAACCTGTTCAACTACATCGTGCTGGCCGTAATCTCCATCGCCTGCTTGCTGCCGCTCTATCATCTGCTGATGGTATCCTTCAGCGACACGTCCGCGGCGAACGCGGGACGCGTGACGCTCTGGCCGATCGGATTCAACTGGGATGCGTACGCCCAAACGTTCGGCAACGATAATTTCGTCACCTCGTTATGGGTGTCGGTGAAACGGACGGTCATCGGAACGGCGCTTGCCCTGTTTGTCAATTCTATCGCGGCCTATGCGCTGTCGAAAGATAACCATGTCTTCCGCGGGAGAAACATTTATCTTTGGTATTTTGTCATCACCATGCTCTTCAGCGCAGGTCTCGTGCCCGGCTATATCTTGATCCTGAAGCTGGGCTTGCTTAACAACCTGTTTGCGCTGATCTTGCCCGGACTCGTGGCGGTATACAATATCATCCTGCTGCTTAATTTCTTCCGATCGGTGCCCAAGGAGCTTGAAGAAGCAGCCTTCATCGACGGAGCGGGCTACTTCCGCACCTTCATCTCGATTTTTCTTCCTGTCTCTATGCCGGCCATAGCAACCATTGCTTTGTTCACGATGGTCGGCCATTGGAATTCCTACTTCGATGGCCTTATCTATATGAAAGGCGCGCAGAATTTGCCGCTGGCGAGCTTTATGCAGACGCTGATCGTACAGGGGAACACGACGGGCTTCGACCCGGCCGTCATCGCCAATATGTCGCAGCGCACGCTGAGGGCTTCGCAAATTTTCATCAGCGCGCTGCCGATTCTGCTCGTCTATCCGTTCCTGCAGCGATTTTTCGTAAAAGGCATCGTCATCGGCGCCGTCAAGGAATAGCCATGTGAAAGCTTCGAATGCACATATGCACAAACGATTGAACAGTTGATAAAGACAACAATCAGGAGGCTGCAATTAGATGTCCAACCAAGTCCAACAACAACCGCCGCGCACAGAGAGCGGCGAGGTAAATCTAAACGAGCTGATCCAGCAAATGACGCTCGATGAAAAAATCGCGCAGCTCATTCAATTGGCTGTCCCTTTCTATGAAGGCGCGGGGGAGGGGCAGATTACAGGGCCGATGGATAGCTTAGGCATTACGGAGGATACCGTTAATAATTCCGGCTCCGTTCTAGGCATGGCCGGTGCGCAAGATGTTATCAATGTGCAGTCTGCGCATCTGAATAAGAATCGGCACGGCATTCCGCTCCTCATGATGGCGGACATCGTGCACGGCTTCAAAACGATATTCCCCGTGCCGCTGGCGATCGGCTGCTCCTGGGATATGGAGCTCGCGGAGAAGAGTGCGGCGATCGCGGCGAAAGAGTCGGCTGTGTCTGGCGTCCATGTCACCTTCGCGCCGATGGTGGACCTCGTGCGGGATCCGAGATGGGGACGTGTCGTGGAAGCAACAGGGGAAGACCCTTATCTGAACGCCGAGTTCGCCAGGGCATTCGTGCGAGGCTTCCAAGGCGCAGATCTTGCTGGCGACATGGACAAAGTCGCGGCGTGCGTCAAGCACTTCGCTGCATACGGAGCTGCGGAGGCAGGCCGCGATTATAACACGGTCGACTTGTCGGACCGTCAAATGCGCGAGTTTTATTTGCCGGCTTACAAAGCCGCGCTGGATGAAGGCTGCGAAATGGTGATGACGTCGTTCAATACGGTGGACGGCATCCCGGCGACGGGCAACGCGAAGCTGATGCGGAAGCTGCTTCGGGAGGAGTGGGGCTTCGACGGCATCCTGATCTCCGACTGGGGAGCGGTCAAGGAGCTGATCAACCATGGCATAGCCGCCGATGAATCGGAAGCTGCACTCAAGGCGCTCAAGGCAGGCGTCGACATCGAGATGATGACGGCTTGTTACGTTAAGAATCTGGCTGAGCTCGTGGAGCGCGGCGAAGTAGACGAAGCGTTGATTGACGAAGCAGTGCTGCGGATTCTCGCGCTGAAGCAGAAGCTGGGCTTGTTCGAGAATCCGTTCCGTGCCGCCAATCCCGAACTGGAGAAGGAAATCGTGTTCTGCGAGGAGCACAGGGAAGCTGCGCGCGCGCTCGCGGTCAAGTCGTGCGTCCTGTTGAAGAACGAAGGCGTCTTGCCGCTGAAACATGATGCGAAGCTCGCGCTTATCGGTCCTTTTGCCGCAAGCGGCGACGTGTTGGGTCCATGGTCATGGACCGGCTCGAAGGATGATGCGATCACGCTGGAAGCCGGCATGAATGCGAAGCTTACAGCGGATGCGAAGCTCTCGGTTGCGGAAGGCTGCGGGATTCTGGAAGCGGGGACGGAGGCGCAATGGGAGCGGGCGCTGGCGGCTGCTCAAGACGCCGATACGATTGTGCTCGCGCTGGGCGAGCATTCGGATATGAACGGCGAAGCGGCATCCCGGGCGGACATTCGCTTGCCGGAGGCTCAGCTGGAATTGGTCCGCAAGGTCAAGGCGCTGAATAAGCCGATCGTCGTTGTATTGTTCAACGGCCGTCCGCTTGACTTGCACGGGGTGATAGACGAAGCCGATGCGATATTGGAGGCGTGGTATCCGGGTTCTCAAGCAGGCCATGCGGTAGCCGATTTATTATTCGGCGACGCCAACCCGAGCGGCCGACTGACAATGTCGTTCCCATACAGCGTCGGTCAAGTTCCGGTCTATTATAATGCTTACAACACGGGCCGCCCGCAAGGGGCTCCGGATGCGCAGGTCCGTTACGTATCGCAGTTCATCGATATTCCGAACGAGCCGCTGCTTCCTTTTGGCTTCGGACTGAGCTACTCCGACTTTGGGTATAGCGAAGCTGAACTTTCAACGGATACTATGACAGAGGCGACGCCTATCAAGGTATCGGTTACCGTGACGAACAAAGGAAACGTCGCAGGTGTCGAGACGGTGCAGCTGTATGTTCGGGATATTTCGGGAGAAGTGGTTCGTCCCGTCAAGGAATTGAAGGATTACCGCCAGATCTGCCTGCAGCCGGGCGAGAGCGCCGAGGTATCGTTCGTTCTGTCAGAGCAGAAACTGCGTTATTACCATTCCGACCTGACCCACGTCAGCGATTCGGGCGCATTCGTCGCGTTCGTGGGACCGAACAGCAAGACGAATACGGCACTGCCGTTCCGATTGGTGAATACTCAATAAATGAACAAGAAGATCGCCGCATCGTGCTGTGCTAGCTGGATGTTCGGCGGTCTTCTTACGTTCTGGCAGATCGTTGCAGGAGCGATTTGCATATTGCCTGATATCCGTTGCTTGGAATAATATACATATAAATGATGGGAGCGACTGCGAAAGCAATAGCGTAGTTGCATGCCGAAGAGGAGAGCTGACGATGAATTGGCTGCTTATTGTCACGAGGGCGCTTGCGGAACGACTGGAGCAATCCGAGATCGATTATATGATATCGAGAGTGAATGCAATTGGACAACGAGAAGGCAATCCGATGGGGGCGGAGGTAAGGCAGTTTGGCGGCGCGACTGCCTTTTATGTCCACGAGATGCCTTGGGGATCGTTTAATACCGTCAAAGGCGTCCGGGAGGAGCACATCGATTATATAGATGAAATCATTAGCTTCTTCCGTGAACGGAGTCGGTCGTTTCAGTTCGAGATTACGCCAGCGAATTCATCCAGTGAGCTGCTGAGCTATTTGACGGATAGAGGCTTTCGACAGAGCGGTTTCCATACTGTTCTGTATGGGATGCCGAATGCGGAAGAAGAACCTGCTTATGCAGCGGGAATTGCCATTCGAGAATTGAAAGCAGACGAGTTCGAGCTATATGGGAAACTGCATTGTTTAGGTACGGGATTAAATGTAGATGGCGCAGGCCATGTTGCGGATAATAATCGTGTGTTGTACGACCAGCCGGGCTGGCGGTTCTATATCGGATTTGTAGATGACCAACCTGCTGGTGTCGCGGTCATGTATATGCATAACAGTACTGCTTCGCTCACGTTCGCAGCGACCATTCCCGCTTTCAGAAAGCGCGGGCTGCAGACGGCTTTTCTACATAAACGCTGTTACGATGCTGCAATAGCACAATGCGATCTTGTCGTCAGCCAAGCGGCATATGCTTCCATAAGCCAGAACAACATGGAGAGAGCTGGCTTGAGGATTGGTTATACGAGAGCGGTGTGGACCTCTCACTCCTAACCGCAGGGCAAACCGTGACTTAAGGAGAGGTACTTCCGTCGTTCATGCAGGAATATCTAACCAGTTCGCTTTCTCGATGAATTTCTAGTACTAAATACCTGCATAACACCCTTCAGAAAAATGAAATGCCCAGCTCTTATTGAGAGCTGGGCAACTTTTTTTCGCATCTTTTACTGTTTAATTGTTGCAATCGAGAAGCTAACTGTCTTCGCGCCGCTGTCGACGAGCAGACTGACATGATCGGTGCCGACCGTAATCTGCTTAGAGGCGAGCGGGCGCCCGGCTTCAATCTCTCTGCACACCGCATCGAACCATTGGTTGAAGGCGCTGGCATAATAGCCGAACAGTGCATTAGCGAACAAAGTGATCGACTCTTTGTTACGTGCACGGGTGCCATCGCGCAGCACGACTGTAATGCCGTAGGTGTTATATGCGGTATCCAGCCAGATGGACGTTTCCGGTGTTGTTTTGGCAAACGTCGTTGAATCGAGCACGGCAGACTTCTCAGCGTTGTCCTTGAACAAGCGGAGCGTTGTTCCTTGCAGATCGTAGTTGCTGCCGCGCAGCTTCCCTGCATCGAGCAATACATCATACATATTCCACATACGCTTATCTGGGAATACGACGACCTTCTGTAAGCCTCCTGCAGCAGGCACAGAGCGCTGCAGCTTGTCTGCGGATGGCTGAATCGGAATACGCTTGCCGGTGTCCGTCAGCCGATTGAGAATGACGAGTGCCTCTGCGCGAGTCACGACGTCGCCAACGCCGAATTTGCCATTCGGATAACCTTGCATAATGCCCTTCACCAGCACTTCTGCAATAAACTTCTGCATCCGGTCTGATGCGCTGGTCAAGTCGCCATAGGATTGTGCGACGGAGCGGCTGAATGATTCATCCTCTAGATACTCCGTCTCTTGAAGGGTGTAATACAGCACTTCAGCCACATTCTCGCGGGTCATATTGCCTTGAAAATCGCTGTAGCGGCTTTTGTTCAGAAAGTGCAAGTCACTTGCGATATCGATGAACGGCTTGGCCCAATAGCCAGTCGTACTTGGTTTGAAGTCATAATAGCGATAGTCTTGCGCGACAATCGTCCGATTCTCTTCGCTTAACGAGCTTAGGAAAGTTGATTTCCAGCTGCGCTCCCCGTTCGGATGCAAATCCGAATAGGACAGAACAAGCATTTTGATAAATTGGTCGACCTTCACTGGATCGTTAGGTCGGAAGCTTCCGTCTGGATAACCGTCCAGTATGCCTCTTGTCACCATGTCTTCGATCGTTGCCTTGCCCCAATGCTTCGCAATATCAGTGAACACGACAGCCGAAGCCGCGTGTGCTGCTGGTGTGAAGCCGGTTCCTCCGCCTACTGCCAGCATGGCACTTATCGCTGCAATTGCAATCCAACGTTTCAATTTGAGCATCCCCCATCATCTGTGTGCCGATCGTTGCGTCATTAGCTATAAAGCCCTGCATAAATTCGACAATACCTAGATAACCACAATTTGGTGCCGCTGTGAATTGGTCCTGGCACCTATTAAGTTACTGAACGATGGTCATGGAGGAAAGTGAGACTACCTGCCTAAATGGATGCACAGCCAACATGCGGAGGTCTCGATTTTGGAAAATTAAGTAAGAACATACGTTCTTGTTGTGGCGGCTGGAAATCGCAACTGCTGTGGGTTATTTCGCCGATTGAAGCTTACTATATGAACAAAGCCACCTACGGCGTATCCGAAGGGGGCTCAAAGAGACTTCTCTTACTATAGAAGGACCACAGCTTCCACTCGGCTATCAAGCGGAGGCTGTGGTCCCTTTTTTTTTTGGCGATATTCGAGATCCAACCTGCAGAATGTAGAGGTATATTTCTCTACGCGAATCTCTTTAATCCACCAGTGGCAGTCGCACTACACGATACGCATACCGCTCAACGGCGAGCGAGCCAGCTGCAATAAGTTCGCCGGTAAAGGCATCAACCGTACCATCCGGAACGGTAACCGTGCCGCCACGGCCATCCATATTGACGATGGCCCACAGCTGGCGGCCATCGGCTTCAACCCTCGGTGCGACGAGCGTACCAGAGGTGGCATCCACGCGTAGCGTTGCGCCTGCGCGCGAAGCATAATGATCAAACATGGCACGCAGCATCGCATCGCCTTCTTCACCGGTTGGCATCGCACCGAGCATGACGAGCAGACCATCTCCGATCCGATGTTCGGTTAGGAACGAGTATCCTGGCGTCAGGCCGTCAATTATAGTGCCAACTGACGATGCTCCTCGCAGCTCGAAGACGGTGCTCCACATGCCAAGCGGCGCTTGAATGCCGAAAGCTTCGCCGATCGCGCCTGATCCGTCTAATGGATAAGAGAAGCAAGCCTCGACTCCACCCAACGCCTCCAGCTTGCCAAGCGCTGCATCTGTCGGGATCGTGTGTTCCTCTGTTCTTCCGCCTGTGAATGGTCCGATGATCCAGGTGCCGCCTTGCTCCACGAATGTTATCGCTTTGCGAATGAACGCCTCGCTGACGTATGGCAGGAAGGGCGTCAGCAGCATCTTGCGTCCTTGGAGATCAATCCCCTCCGGCGCGACATCCCGATGAATGCCCATCGCTAGCAGTCTAGCGTAATAACTCGTCATTAGTCCACGATAGTTCATCCCTTTGAGCGGCTCTGTCGCCATGAATGTCTTCGCTCGATCGGAATATACGAGTGCCACTTCTGCTTTCGCTGGCTGCGATGCGAGCAGCAGCGGTTCCAACGCGCGCCGTGCCTGCTCAACTTCAAGCACATTCATCCAGCCAACCGTCGGTTGGCCCCAAGCGCTTAGCACAGAACCGTGCGGCTGCTCGCAGCCGCTGCGATGCTGCCGCCAATGCCAATAGCAGAAAGCTTCCGCACCCAGCGCATAGGCTGCAACGGACTCCGCTGCCACATAACCTTGCGGATGCGGGACGGCAGCGCTCTGAAGCGAGCCGCTGTAGGAAGGGCTTGTCTCCATAAGCCAGTAGCCGCGACCTGGCTTGTAATTGCGGAACAAATCGCAGTTGATCAGATAGGCGGCGTAGTTCTCTGCGCTTGCGTATGTATCGAAGGAAGCAAAATCCAAATGCTCGAACAGCCTCTCATTATCGACGTGGAAGGCAATGCTGCTGTTATGAGTGATTGGCGCATCCGAGAATCGACGGATGATTGCAGCCTGCTCATCGGC
This sequence comes from Paenibacillus terricola, assembly GCF_014779765.1. Taxonomy (GTDB): domain Bacteria; phylum Bacillota; class Bacilli; order Paenibacillales; family Paenibacillaceae; genus Paenibacillus_T; species Paenibacillus_T terricola. The sequence continues at coordinate 338,245 of NZ_JACXZA010000001.1, forward strand.
GAATTGGGCGATGCCAGCCATGCTGAACAACCGATGTGCAGTCTGCATCGAAGAGTTGTGCAGGAACGGCGTTGGCCCTGGATGCGGTACTTGATCGAATCGTTCATACTGTTGGCTCCAGATCGCCGCCCCCCAAGCCTCGTTGAGTGCCTCGATCGTTCCGTAACATTGTTCCAGCCATCCTTGCCAGAGGAGAAGGCAGTTCTCACAGTGACAAGCGGCGACATGCGCCTTGAATTCATTATCCAGCTGCCAGCCGATCAGCCCCGGCAACCGGCCAAGCTTCGAAGCGATTGCTTCTGTTATCCGAGCGGCCCTCTCGCGAAATGCAGCGTTATTCGTGCATATATGCTGACGCGAGCCATGTCCCATCAAGACGCCGCGTTCATCTACATGCAGCCGCTCCGGATGCCGGTGGGTCAGCCAGATCGGCGGCGTCGCCGTCGGCGTGCACATGACCGTATCGATTCCTTCATCATGGAGTCTTGTGATGATATCCGCGAACAAGGATACATTAATTTCACCTTCGGACGGTTCCATCGTTGACCAGGCGAATTCTCCGATTCGTACTACGTTGATGCCGGCCTCTTTCATCCTGGCAATATCGTGCAAGATGACCGCTTCATCCCACAATTCCGGGTACCAGGCCGTTCCATGATACAGCTTTCCGCTCTTCGCACTCATCGCAAGTTTCCTCCTGTTCTTCCTGTTCAAGCATGCTCTATTACTGTAACGAACCTAGTAACGGCGGGCAATTGCACTTTCTTGAATGCCTCCGCGCAGCTCGGTGATAAAGTGCAAAGCCGCATGGAATCACACTTTCCAAAATGTCTAATTGCCGGAAAGGAGCTGCTCCAAGCATACTGAGGCTGCATCACGAAATCGACGGACTTTCATAGGGAGGTGAACCAAGGTGAAGCACAATGCTGTATCAACAACTGCTGCAGTTCAGCGCACCTCCGTGTATCGGCCGAGCATCATGAGCCGATTGAAGCGAGACAAATGGATGTATGCGCTGCTGCTGCCGGGTCTGATTTATTTTCTATTATTCAAATACGTTCCGATGTGGGGCGTGCTGCTCGCCTTTAAGAACTATCAACCGTTTCTCGGGTTCTGGAAGAGCGATTGGGTCGGATTTGAACATTTTCGATTGTTCTTTACGAATCCAGATTTCTTCAAGCTATTACGCAACACGCTGGTCTTGTCATTCTACAACTTGCTGTTCTTCTTCCCGGCGCCGATCATTGCAGCTCTTCTGCTGAATGAGGTCCGAATAGCACTGTTTAAACGTACGGTTCAAACGTTAATCTACATACCGCATTTTATCTCAATGGTAATCGTCGCCAGTTTGACTTACGTGTTCCTGACGACAGAGGGTGGAGTAGTCAACGAATGGCTGAATGCACACACGGGGACAACGATCAGCTTTCTGACAAGCCCGGACTGGTTCAGGCCGATGATCATTATTCAGACGATCTGGAAAGAATGCGGCTGGGGTACGATCATATTCCTCGCTGCGCTGGCAGCGGTCGATGTGGAGCAATATGAGGCGGCAATCGTGGATGGCGCTAATCGGTGGAAACAGATGTGGCATATCACGCTGCCCGCTCTTCGCAGTACGATCGTCATTCTGCTCATTCTGCGTATGGGGCATGTGCTCGACAACGGCTTTGAACAAATCTATCTCATGCTTAATCCACTTAACCGCGAGAAAGCGGAAGTGTTCGATACTTACGTGTACATGATGGGCATTACGCAAGGCGCGTTCAGCTATAGTACGGCAGTTGGCTTGTTCAAAGCGGTCGTAGGCGTCATCCTCGTGCTAGGCACGAACTGGCTGGCGAAGCGATTCGGCCAGTCGGGCTTGTACTGAAGGGATTATTTTAACGAAAGGAGGGCGCTTCCTATGGCCAGAACATACAGAACACCTGCTGGCGTCACCTTTGATGTCATCAACTACATCGTGCTTGGACTGTTCGCTGCTGCGGCGGTTCTGCCGTTCCTCTACATTATTGCGGGCTCATTCGCATCGGATGCAGAGCTGACCAAACGGGCGGTATTCCTCATCCCGAAGACGTTTACGGCCAACGCTTATCGATTCATTTTCTCAACAGACACGATTATGAAAAGTATTGGTGTTTCTATCTACGTAACGGTGATCGGTACGCTGGTCAACCTGGCATTTACAGTGACGATGGCTTATGCGCTTGCCAAGCGCGGGCTTATGGGACGCAATCTCGTTCTTAATCTCGTTATTTTCTCGATGCTGTTCGGCGGCGGCATGATCCCGACGTATCTCGTCATTCGCGATCTGCATCTGCTTGATACATACTGGGCGCTCATGCTCCCTGGTGCCATTAATGCATTCAACCTGATTATCGTCAAAAATTTCTTCCAGGAGCTCCCGCCGGAGCTGGAGGAAGCGGCGCGCATCGATGGCTGCTCCGAGATCGGACTGCTGCTGCGCATCGTTCTCCCGTTGTCAGCGCCGGTGCTTGCAACATTTACTCTTTTCTATGCAGTAGGCCATTGGAACGATTTCTTCTCCTCGCTGCTTTACTTGAACGATCCGCAGAAGTGGCCATTGCAAGTGCTCCTTCGCCAGATTGTCCTATTGTCGCAAGCAGCGGCAGGCGACTTGAACTCCATGGATCCGAACTTCGTCAAACCGCCGGAGCAGTCGATCAAAATGGCTGTAATCGTCGTCGGAACCGTACCGATTCTGCTCGTTTATCCGTTTCTTCAGAAGCATTTTGCGAAGGGCGTTCTTCTTGGCTCCGTCAAGGGCTAAAGCCCCGAACTTACCGTGCGTGAAATCCGCGTTGCGCGTAGATAGGATAGCTGTAAACGCGGCTTTACGATATGATACTACTATTCCTATGGGAGGTCGCTTATCATGAAACGAAATGCCATTGCACGAAAGCGCTTAACTGCAACATTCCTGGTGGGTACGCTTGTAGCAAGCTCGCTTGCAGCCTGTGGTTCGAGCTCGGATGACGACAAGAAAGAGAGCACAACCCAGCAAACAGAGACAGCCAGCACAGGCACAGACGCGAATACGGCGACAACGCCAGATACGCCTAAGCAGCAGGACCCGCTCAAGCTGGACATTATGCTGCCGATCTTCAAGACGAATTTCCCGAAGGATGACAGCCCGGTTGCCGCGCAGATCGAGAAGCTGACGAACACGGATATTCACTTCCTATGGGTACCGAACGCATCTTATACGGACAAACTGAACATCACGTTGGCATCCGGCAAGCTGCCATCCATCATTTATATCGATAATGCAAAAGGCGCTAGCTTCGTTAATGCAGCCAAATCGGGTGCTTTCTGGGAGCTGTCATCCTATCTGAAAGATTATAAGTTCCTAAGCCAAGCGAATTCAGTCATTCTGAACAACTCCTCGGTTGAAGGGAAAACATACGGTATTTACCGATCGCGCAATCTCGGCCGTAACGGTATCGTCTACCGCAAAGACTGGCTTGAGAACGTGGGGCTGAGCGAGCCGAAGACGATCGACGACTTCTACAATATGCTTAAAGCGTTCAAAGAGAAGGACCCGGATAAGAACGGCAAGGACGATACGTACGGCATGGTTCTCGTTAAGTGGACCGGCGGCTGGGCAAGCGGCTTCGATACCATGAAGCTGTGGTTCGGTTCACCGAACAAATGGGGCGTTCAGGACGGCAAGCTCGTGCCGGAATTCGAAACAACAGGCTATATGGATGCGCTCCGCTTCATGAAGAAGCTGTATGACGAGAAGCTGATTAACCAAGATTTTGCCGTGTATGACTCGGCGAAATGGGTTGATCCGGTCGTTAACAACAAAGCGGGCGTTATCGTTGACGTCGTTGATACGGCTGCCCGTATCGATGACAAAATTCACGCGGCGCTGAAGGAAGCAGGCACAGAAGTGCCGGACGATCAGAACTATATGGACGTTGTCGGAGGCGTAATCGGTTCTGATGGCACGCTGCACACGCTGCCAACCTCGGGATTTGCAGGTCTGCTGTCGATTCCGAAATCTTCGGTGAAGACGGAAGATGAACTGAAACGCGTGCTTGGATTCATCGATCAGCTGAGCGAGCCAGAGCTTCAGACGCTGGCAAGCTTCGGTATTGAAGGCACGCATTATACGAAGAACGGCGAGTTTGCTGAGCCAAGCAAAGATTCGGTGCTGCTGGAGTCCGAGGTGGAAGGCCTCAACCAGATGCTGACGTTCATTCCATCGACGACGGCAATTACGGTGAAACAGACGCCGCTCCGCCTAAAGCAGACGGCGCTTATGAAGGAGAACGAGCAGTATATCGTGCCTAACCCGGCCGAGCCGTTCATCTCGACGGTATACTCGCAGAAGGGTCCGCAGCTGGACGATATCATTAACGATGCCCGCATCAAATACATCGTTGGCCAAATCGACGAAGCAGGCTTCCTTGCAGCGATCGAGCTGTGGAAGAAAACCGGCGGCAACGATCTGGTGGAGGAGATGAATCAGCTCTACGCAGCAAGCAACAAATAATCGAGCAATGATCACGAAGTAGCTCGGGGGAGTGTATTCGACGTCGAATCTTGATCCGGCCTTCGAACTGCAAAGCGTATGCTTCCGATGTAGGTTTCCTACGGAAACCTTGTAGCTCATGTAGGTTTTGCCTACACTCCGCTACTCGTTCTTCAGTCCAAATCAACCTTCTCGGTGCTGATTGCTCTATTTAACGACCACTGATCACAAAGTAACGTAGAATGAATGAATGAATGAATGAAAGACCACTAGCAAACCGTCCTTAGGCCAGGTTAGCTAGTGGTCTTTTATGTTTGAGTCTGCAACTGCGAACTCATTCTATATCTAATGCAATATCGTTAATAATAACTTGCTTTATTGTGTTCAGAGGAAGAGCCTTAGAGAAGGCCGTGGATATATTCACATATTCGCCATCATCACCTGAATGGTATTCAGAGGCGCCGCTGCTCAATTCGCCGTGTTCGACCGAATCGTTTGATTGTTTCTGCAGCAGCGCTTTCGTGCCGTCATTGAACAGCAGCTCGATTCGATACTGATCGTCATGTTCGGCATTTCTGGTATCTACACCTTCCAAAGACAACCCTATCTCAGATAAATGAAGCTTGTTGAATTGATATTGGTACGCACTTGAACGATCTTCTGCAATGTTCTTATCAATACAGCTTACGGTAGGCGAGAGCGGAACCTCAATTGGCGTCTTCATCCCGTCAGTTGAAAATCGAAGTTTGCCGTCATTGCGTGAGTAGGGATTGGATGCGCCCGTGAAATTTATTCGATAAAATCGAGTGTAGGGTTCTCTATATTGATCCAGTTCTCCAACACTAAAGCCGCTGCCTATATGATCAAGGGCGAATCGATAGCTGTCAAAATGTTCTTTACTTGCCTCTCGTAACGCCTCGATAGATAGAACAACATATCCGACATGTGAATCCGTCACAAGTTCATGCACAGTCAGCTTATAATCCTTGTTTGAAATAGCCTCGCCAACCGTCAATACATATGATTGTGGGATGCCTGACAGTTTGCTTATGATTACCTGTATACCATCCGTCTTCATTGCGTATGCGGCGCCACCTGTTGTAAGGATACAAGCTGCCGCTATCGCGCAAGCGATTCGGGCGAATTTGTTGTTGAATTTATATGTCTTACGCTTCTTTTCCTGCTGTATTTTCCTCATAGTCAGGTTTGTAACCCTGCTCAGGTTAATCTTAGGAATGCTTGCGTCACCGTTTGTATTCGTCAACTTCGCAACCTCCTTTATCGAAATATTGCACGATCGATTTCTTGCCTCTATAAATCTTCGACTTCACCGTGGACAAGGGAAGCTCGTACATCGATGCGATATCCTCCAATTTATATTCTCGAAAATAGTAAGCGGTAAGAATATCTTTATCCGGATACTTGAATGCTGCCATCAACGTCTTAATCATGGAGATCCGTTCTTTCAGGATGACTACCTCGTCTGTTGCAGGAGCACCGATAACCGAAAGTTCATCGTCCAAAGGCTGCTCATTTCTCACGCGACTCCATTTGTTACGTGTCATGTTCCGTGCAATTTGTGCCAGATATGGCTTTATTGAATCGGTTTGCTGAAGACTGTGTCTGCTTTTCCAGATGGCATAAAAAACATCGGATACAACCTCTTCCACATCTTCAGCATTCATCGACGCCCCGCCAACTCCATACACAATTGCCGCAGTGTACTGACCGTATCTAGCAATGAGCTCTTCTATCGCGCTCTCATCATTATTCTTAATTTGTTGTATCAACGATCTATCGCTATCGCTCAATTCCATCCCCCCCCCTCATCTACCAATACAAAACTTTCAAGAAAAAAGTTTCCACGTACCTACTAATTATTTTTATTTTAACATTAACGCTCGAACAAAAGTTGTGCCCTAAAAGGGGCACGCGACCCCAAGCACGCAGTACCGTATCCACACCAATAAACTCGAAAGAAAGCTGTGCCCTAAAAGGGCACGCGACCCCAAGCACGCATTACCATATCCGCACCAATAAAGCTCGAACAAAAGCTGTGCCCTAAAAGGGGCACGCGACCCCAAGCACGCATTACCATATTCGCACCAATACGCTCGAACAAATGCTGTGCCCCAAAAGGGGCACGCGACCCCAAGCACGTATTACCATATCCGCACCAATACGCTCGAACAAAAGTTGTGCCCCAAAAGGGGCGACCCCCAGCACGCATTACCATATCCGCACCAATACGCTCGAACAAAAGTTGTGCCCCAAAGGGGCGCACGACTCTAAGCACGCATTAACATATCCGCATCGCTGTCCTGCCAACATCCCCTTCCGGGGTCCAGGGGTTGGAAACCCATGGGGTCCTCCCTTGCAGGGAGGATTTAGGTGGGTAGAGAAAATTGGTATAAATGGGTTATAGGGCGAAGCTTTTGAAATTTATATTTTCAGAAGTAATAAAGGGGTTAAGGGGCGAAGCCCCGGAATCTTTTAGGAAAATAGAGGGTCCAAGGGGGCTAGTCCCCTTGAGTCCTCCATTGAGGGAGGAATTAGGCGGGTAGATCAAAATAGTGCAAACGGCGCAAAAAGATACAAGTCCAACGTTGTTATCTGGGTCTTGTTCATTGTTGCGTGTCCATATATCCTAGAAGAACGCGCTTACATTTTATGAATAATGGCTGGTGAGAGAGATGGGTAACAGCTTTAAGGCATGGATGCACAACCGTAAGGAGCGCCCAGCGGGCGGCAAGAGACGATTTTATCGCAAAAGCTTAATCGTGCTTCTTCTCGTCTCCGGCATACCAGGCCTCATTACAGGCGCACTCGTTTACTGGATGGCTGGAGGACGGCTCGAGAGCGAGCTGTTGAACATGCATAATGAACAAATTCAACATCGCGCACATAACGTGGACGAACAATTGTCCAATCTGGAGCTTATGCTGTCGCATTGGGCTTTCGATTCCAAATTCAATTACACGCTTCGCGACACCGATTTCGTCAAAGATTTCATTCGGTCCCGCGACATTACGAATACAATGCTCGTTATGCAGGGCTCTAACACGATGATTAATAAAGTTGAGCTGTATGTAGATGGCGAGCAACCTGTATTGTTCGATCCCGAGTTCTCCGAGGTAAGTGAAATGTCAGGCTCTTTTCAAAGCTTGCTGCAGTCGGAACGGCAGACCTACTGGACACAATGGTCGTTCGACGCTGCGCATCCAGACAATAAGGAGCTGACGCTCGTTCACCATGTACCGGGCGGCACGATGAAGCCGGTGGGCATGCTGCTGCTGCGGCTTGACCGGGAGAAGGTCAGTGAGCTGCTGCGTACGATGATGCCCTACAACGACGGGGAGACTTTCCTGCTCAATGATACGGGGGAGCTTTACGGATCGATTGGAAGTAAGCCTAAATCCGATTTTGAAAACGCTTTAACAGAAGCGGTAGCCAAACGCGGAACAGGTGAAGGTTCGTTCATCCTCGACTGGAGCGGCAAAACGTATACGGTGACGTACGGACACTTCTCCCGCATTCAGGATGAGTGGAGTTATGTGTCCGCTTCGCCGATTTCGACAATTATTGCGCCCGTCATGTTTATTTCGAAGCTGATTCTCATTGTTAGCGGCAGTGCGCTGCTGCTCGCCGCAGTACTTGCATGGCTTGCCTCTCTTAGCATCTATTCGCCAATCGATCGGCTTGTACGACTGCTTACAGCAGGTAAGCCAATGCCGGAAGAGCAGGAGGATGAGTTCGCGTTGATCGAGCGGCAATGGCATCTCCTCAGCAGCGAGAGCCGCGAGCTGCATACAAGATGGGCCGAACAGCTGCCGCAGGTGAAGGAGAGTTTCCTGCATCAATTGCTGCAGGGTTATCTCTATGCTTATTCGGAGCAGGAGCTGCAGAAGCGGATGGAGCGGTACAAGTGGGAGGTGCAGGGTCGCACCTATCTCGTGCTGTATGTGAAGCTGACAGGCATCGCAAATATGGAAGGCAAGTTCCGTTACGGCGACGAAGGTCTTGTTACTTTCGCTGCTGTCAATGTCATCGAGGAACTGGCATCCCGTCATTACGAGCAGAGCAGCGTCGTCAACTTCCATGATTTATCGGCAGCGCTCCTGCTAGTCGTAGATAATGACGAGCCGTATGAAGAGAACATCCGGGCTTATTGCGCGGAGCTTACCGATTCCGTTAATCGGATGCTCCGAATGCAGGTGACGATCGCCATCAGCCGTCCGACGCATCGGATTGCCGACATTCCGCTTGCCTTCGAGAATGCTAAGCAGGCGGCAGGTTATCGCAGCGTGGAGAGCGGCAACGGCATTGTTGACATTGAAGCGCTGGTTGACGGGGGCATGGATGGACCGGAATTTACATATCCGTTTACGCTGGAACGCGAATTCGTGCAGGCGCTTCGGACAGGACAGGAGGACGAGGCGAACCGTCTATTGGACGAATTTATTCGTGCCCTGTCCGTGAAGGGGGCCAAGGAATTTGATGTGCAGCAGGGGATGCTCCATCTTCTGGGCAGCGTCCAACACGCCATAATGGTGTCAGGTATTTATCCGGTACGGTTGTTCAAAGGCGCTAATCTGTACGAGCAGCTGTCTCAGAAGCATGAGCCGGAGCGGCTCGCGGATTTGTTCCGCGATAAGGTTATCGTTCCGTTCCTGAAGGAGCTGGGCGAGCGCTCGCACAGCCAGACGAAACGAATGATCGAAGGTGCGATGCTTTATTTGCAGCAGCATTATATGCGGGACGTATCGCTGGACAGCTGTGCGGATCATATTGGGACGAACCCGTTCTATTTGAGCAAAACATTCAAGCAAGTAACAGGCAAAAACTTCATCGACTATTTGACAGAGCTGCGGTTAGAGCGTGCGAAGGAGCTGCTGCGTGAATCGGAACTAAAGATCAACTGCGTAGCGGAGCAGGTCGGCTATCAGCATAGTTACTTCAACCGCATCTTCAAGAAGACGGAGGGCATTACGCCAAGCCGTTACCGCGAGATGAGCCGCAGCTCGTAGAAGATGCAAGATAAAGCAAGTTCGGCAACAAAGTGCAAGGCCGTTGCAGCCCGTCAGACAAGATTGTCTCATTGCCCGCAAGCAGGCGCCTCTATACGATGAAGGGGATAATTCGCCTAAGCGGGGAGATGAAGTCGAGATGACCACAGAAACGACGGGAGTAACGAGCATTGCTGTGAATCGGCTGCATGCAGCGGAACAAGGTCAGCTGAACAAACTTTCGGCTGGCGTAACGTGGGGAATTCCATGGCGTGAGGGAGAGCTGTCGCGAAGCGATAAACTTGAGCTCATTGGAAGCGTTGGTAAACAGGGACTTGCGATGCAAAGCTGGCCAACGGCCTATTGGCCGGACGGAAGTGTCAAATGGTCTGCCCATGCGGCAGTTATTAATGGAATAGAGGATAGCGGATTTGAGGTGCACCGCTTATCCGGAAGTGCTGAATCCACTGCACCTTCAGCGCCGGTTACCGTATCGGAGACGGAGGAGACGATTGCGCTCGATACCGGTGTAATCGTCTGTACGTTGAATAAGCAGGGCGACCGGCTTATTCGATCGATTGTTAGGGAAGGACTTCCGGTGTGCGAAGGCGCTGAGCTGGTCTGCCTGAAGGAGACGATTAGCGGCGTATCTGGCGTGCGAACGGTGCGTGAGGAGCCATTCCGTGGTGTTATCCGGACAGCTGTTGTCGAACAAACGGGGCCTGTCCGAGCGGTTGTCCGCTTTGATGGGCGTCATCGGTCGACGGGACGGTCGGCGATGTGGATTCCTTTTACGCTGCGGCTGTATGTGTATGCAGGTCTTGATCAAATTCGGCTCGTGCACACGTTCTTCTACGACGGCAACCCGAACGAGGATTTCATTAAGGGGCTTGGCGTGACGTTCCGCATCCCGATGCGTGGACCGCTGTATAACCGCCATGTGCGGTTTGCTGGTGATACGGCGATGTTCGCCGAGTCTCCGAAGACGCTGCATACGCGCAGGACGAAAGGCAAATACCGTGAGCTGTTCGAACGGCAATCGGCTGGTGAAATGGTTACGTTTGATCCGGCAGAGGACGGTTATTTTCTAGGGCTGCTCGATGATTCGGCTGTATGGGACGACTTCAAGCTCGTGCAAGATTCGGCCGATCATTACCGGATCGCGAAGCGGACGCAGGAGGGGTGCAGCTGGCTGCGCTCGGCAGAAGGACGAAGAGCAGGCGGCTTAGGTTATGTTGGCGGGGAAGGCGGCGGCTTGGCGGCAGGTCTTCGTGATTTCTGGCGCAAGCATCCGTCCGGCATGGAAGCTGCGGGACTATCAAGTGACGAGGCATCGCTGACGGTATGGTTCTGGTCGCCGGACGTGCAAGCGATGGATTTGCGCCACTACGATACGCGGACGCATGTGGAATCGTCTTATGAGGGTGCAGAGGAGCTGCGGGCAACCCCATACGGCATCGCCAATACGAATGAAATCAACGTGTGGTGCCTGAGCGGCACGCCGGATAACGGACGGCTGGAAGGGATGCTGTCGTTATCCCAGTCGCCGGAGCTGCTCGTCTGCGAGCCTGCTTATTATCGGCGTGCCGGCGCCTTCGGCATCTGGAGTTTGCCGGATCGTAGCACAGCGGCTAAGGCAGAGCTGGAGGATCGGCTTGACGGCATTATTGCCTTCTATCAAGCAGAGGTCGAGCAGCGGCGCTGGTACGGACTATGGGATTACGGCGATTTCATGCACAGCTACGATCCGGTGCGGCATGTATGGAATTATGATCTAGGCGGCTGCGCTTGGCAGAATACGGAGCTTGCGCCAAACATGTGGCTCTGGTACATGTTCCTTCGATCGGGACGGCATGACATCTTCCGGCTTGCGGAAGCCATGACGCGTCATACGAGCGAAGTCGACGTCTACCATTTTGGCGAATATGCGGGGTTAGGCTCTCGTCATAACGTGGTTCACTGGGGATGCGGCTGCAAGGAAGCGCGCATTGCGATGGCGGGTCTTCACCGTTATTACTACTACCTTACGGCGGATGAGCGGATCGGCGAGCTGATGGATGATGTGAAGGATGCGGACTATGCGACGGTGACGCTTGATCCGATGCGGGCATACTTCCCGCCAGATGAGCATCCGACCCATATTCGAGTGGGTCCCGACTGGGCGGCGTTCAGCTCGAACTGGATGACGCGGTGGGAACGGTACGAGGATGAGGTATATCGGAACAAAATCATAACCGGCATCGAATGCATCAAAGCGGCGAAATACGGGTTAATCTCAGGCCCGACATATGGCTATGATCCGGCGACGAGCAAGCTGACGCCGATGGGCGATGACAACTGGGGCCGTCACCTTGCCATCTGCATGGGCGGGCCGCAAGTATGGCTGGAGATGGCTGATATGCTGAAGGATCCGGAATGGGAAGATAGGATGGCGGAATTCGGCGTTTATTACAATTTGCCGCAGGAGCGGAAGGATCTTATCACGAATGGTGAAATAAGTGCGTCGCGGTTCGAGCATCCGGTGTTGAGTGTCGCGCTCGTTGCTTATGGCGCAGCTCGACTGAACAATGCAGAGACGGCGCAGACGGCGTGGTCGATCCTGCTGGGCAACCCATTCGCCCGCGTTCGGCTGCTGGAGGATGGTGCGGATGTGGCACAGGTTGGTCCGCTTCGCGAGATCGATTGGATCAATACGAATGAAGCGGCGCAATGGTCGCTTAACACCATCATCAGCTTGGAGCTGATTGATGATGCCCTTCCGGCATCGCTCGATTCGACGCTTGTGCATACGGCGGGGACGAAGGGTTGACGATGCAGACGGGCGGGATTCCAGAAGGCTGGCGGCTGCTGTACCGCAATCCGCTGGCGAACGTCGATGATAGCAGCGGCTTCATTATGGAGGGCGAAGGAGTCGCAAGCTTCCCGTTGGGTCGCATGCGATTGGAAAGCCGCAGAAACCCGGAGGAAGGGCAGCGGGCGAACTTCGTGCTCTGGTGCCCGGAGCAGTTCCCGTCAGATGTTGCCTTGTCATGGCGGTTCCGGCCGATACGAGAGCCTGGCTTGGCTATTATGTTCTTCGCGGCGCGCGGAGCGGGAGGGCTGGATCTGTTCGATCCGGCGCTTCCCGTTCGAACGGGGCCCTATGAGCAGTATCATCACGGCGAGATGGATGCTTATCATCTGTCGTATTTTCGCCGGCGTTGGCCGGAGGAGCGGCAGCTGCATACGTGCAATTTGCGCAAAAGCTTCGGCTTTCATCTCGTCGCGCAAGGCGCCGATCCGATACCGGGTGTCAGCGATGTGGCCGATTGTTATGAGCTGCTGCTCGTGCGGAGGGGGGCGACGATTACGTTCTCCGTAAACGGATTGCCGCTGCTTGCTTGGGAGGATGACGGCACAATTGGCGGACCGGCCCTTGGCGGCGGACGAATCGGATTTCGCCAGATGGCACCATTGATCGCCGAATATTCGAACTTAGAGGTGTATGGACCCTAATCGTTGGGAGGCAGAGGATGAATTCGAGAATTACGGTTTGTTTTCCAGGCGGCAGACACAAAGCGCTGACGATGAGCTATGACGACGGAACGGTTGCGGATCGGCGGCTTGTTCATATTTTTAACCGAAATGGGATCAAAGGGACGTTTCATCTGAACTCGGGGCTGTTCGATCTGGACAATCGAATTGACGCAGAGGAAATACGCACGTTATTTGACGGACATGAAGTGTCCGCCCATACGCTTACGCATCCAACGATTGCGAGAAGTCCGCAGGAAGCACTCGTGTATGAGGTGATAGAAGATCGGCGCAATCTGGAACGGCTGGTCGGTTACCCGGTGCGCGGCATGTCGTATCCGAATGGTTCCTACAACCGTGCGATCAAGGAAACGCTGCCTGCGCTTGGCATTGAATATTCCCGTGTGGTTCCTTCAACAGGTCACTTCGGCATGCCGGACGATTGGTACGAGTGGATGCCTACCTGCCATCATAAGCATGATCTTATGAAGAAAGCAGAAGAGTTCGTAGGACTGCATAAGTCGCAGTATTTGTATTTGATGTACGTGTGGGGACATAGCTACGAATTCGATCACGATAACAATTGGGACGTCATCGAGCAGTTCTGCGAATACGCGGGCGGCAGAGACGAGATCTGGTATGCGACCAACATTGAGATCGTGGATTACATGAAAGCGTTCCGGCAGCTCAAATTCTCGGCATCACTGGAGTTTGTCTACAATCCTCTTGCTAGCAGTGTATGGTTGAATGTGGGTGGGACGATCGTGGAGGCGCGAGGCGGCGTGCAGACGTCGTTGACTCTAGAATAGACTTCGAAATAACAACGTTGGTTAGTTCGGGTGTTCGCTGAACGTAGACGAGTTGACTATACAAATTTTCTTGTTGGAATAAGGCGCAAACGACAGGGGGACGAAGCAATGACAACGGTAGGCGAGAATCAGAGGGCGGCAATAGGCATAGGATCGATCGATATAAAGGCTGCAGGACCACGTTGTAAAATGCTGCTCGGCGATCTCGACGGAGACGGCCGGATGGAGCTGCTGCTTGCCCAGCCGGATAACCGGCAGGATGTGCGTTATATCCCGCATCAGCTGCAATGCCTGACCGCTTATGATTTAAACGGCAACCTGCTCTGGCAGACAGGCAAGCCTGATCCGGGCGCGGGCAGTCAAGGCTCGGATTATCCCGTTCAAATCTATGATATCGACGGGGACGGGCGGCTTGAGGTGTTGTGCGTCATGGACAGCCAATTCGTGATTGTTGATGGCGCGACAGGCGAGCGCAAAGCGGTCCATGAGCTGCCGAATGAGCATGCGCATGACTGCATCATTATCGCCAATCTGACAGGCGGTCCGCATGCTTCGGATATCATTCTGAAGGACCGCTATCATCGCATGTGGGCGATGGATCGCGACTTTAACTTGTTGTGGACGCACGAAGGCAACCCCGGTCATTTCCCGTGGGCATATGACTTGAATGGTGATGGCCTTGACGAAGTAATGGCAGGTTATGATTTGTTAGACTCGCAGGGGCGGTTATTGTGGAGCTGCAAGGACCTTGATGATCATGCGGACTGCATTTGGGTCGGCGATGTGAATGGCGACGGCAAGCCGGAGCTCGTAATCGGCGGGAGCGTCACTGTTATGTATGATGCGGCTGGTCATGAGCTGTGGCGTTATGAAGGATCAGTCGAATCGCAGCACGTAGCGCTTGGCCGATTCCGTCCGGAGCTGCCGGGATTGCAGGTGGCTGGCCTTGATCGGCTTGTCCGCGAAGATGATGGCGCCGGCAAGCAGGGCAAGGATGCATTGTTCCTGCTCGATTCGGAAGGACGCGAGCTGTGGAAGGAAGAACGCAAGACGCCAGGTTGGCTGACAATTGCAGAGACGCTGCAGCATTGGGAAGCAGGTGCGCCAGACTATATTCTCGCGTATCGTCGGGGCGGTGGTGTGTATCCAACACTGTATGATGGTCATTTGAACGAAGTGGTCCATTTCCCGGCGAACGGCTATGCCGTACATGCTGATCTGCTCGGTACGGGCACGGAGCAGGTCATTATTTATAACGATGAGCGTGCGGAGCTGTTCGCCAGTTTTGCATTGGATTTATCGGCCGCCCCATCGGGAGTACCGATTCCTCAACCGAAGCGACTGTATAGTTCGACGCTGTATCCAGGCGGGGAAATCGCGCTGTAATTAATCATCCGAGAGGCGGGATTACGATGAAATATTTTGAAGACCATGAGTCCATTGCTCATCGCGCCGCAGGTGATGATAAGCTGATCCTGTCTGCAGTAGCTGGGCGGTTCGCGGGTGCGCATCCGAAGCTTCCTCCCGTCTATCGCGCTTACGATGAAGGCGGCTTCCCTCGTGGCGAGGATTATCGTTATGATATGAATATGGCGGCTATATGGCCGGAGATGGCGGATGGTCAGCATGTCTACATCTGGTGTAAAGTTTGGAGCGACAACGATAGCGAGCTTCCTTTCTTCGTAAGCTGTTACAGCCCGCTTCGCGTGTTCGTGAATGGGACATCGCGATTCGCCTCGAACTTGAATGATGATGTATTCCCTGATCGCAAAATGTACTTCCGAACGGCGCTGCGTCAGGGCTGGAACGATATTGTGCTGGAATGTGTTAGCACAGGAACGGGCTGCGGTGCGATCTTCGGCACAGGCAGCGTCAAAGGCTTCCCGATGAATGCGATTCATCCGCTTCCGGAGAGGGCAGGAGCAGCAGGCTGGGCTTATAGCGAACCGCAGCAGACAGCATGGCAAGCCGTTCCTGGCGCGGAAGAGTGGCCGAATATAGAGGCGCAGCTTCTGGCTCAGAACGTCGATCAAGATCAAGAGCAGTCATTCCGCTGGCACCCGCAGCGAGAGTGGTCGGCTGAGCAGTTAGCGGCAGGCTGCTTCGCTCGTCTGTATGGCAGCGGTGAACAAGTAGCTGGCCGAAAGGCATTGGCATGGGCAGCGCTTCACATCGATAACGCTGCCAATGAGCCAATCACATTAAGCGGCATGCATCAGGGGCCGTTCACGTTATTCGTGGATGGTGCGGCTGCATTTCGCACGCAGCTCGATGAAGGAGCTTGGTATGTGGAACTATCGCTTGGCTTCGGTAGACATGAACTGGTTATCCAATCACATTGCAGCGACAGTGGGGAACAATGGGGCTTTACTGCAGAGCTGTTGAATGGCGGCGAGGGCACCCGACTAGAGCGTCCGTACCTAGTGGCAGGTATGCCGGAAGATGAAGTTTGGCTGTACCGAGGACTGTATGATGCAAGCAGCAGTTGCCCGGAAGCAGCGGATGTTGCACGCATAGATTATTGTTCAGGAGATGAGCAGGGTGACGCCTCATTCTGGCGTATCGATAGGCCGGATACATTCGTCAGACCTTATCTGGAGAACGGCATGTTCGGCAGATGGAACTACCCGCTTGGCGTAACGCTGTACGGTATGATGGGAGCTGGCGAAGCGGTTGGCAATCCGCATTTTACCGATTATGCGATCGATCACATTGAACAGTGCGCAGCGATGCATACCTATGCAATGAAGGATACGCAGCGCTGGGGTTCTCCGGCTGTTAATCATCAGCTATCGCTGATCGACAGCCTTGATGACTGCGGCTCATTCGGGGCTGCGATGTTGGAGGCGAATAAGCGGCGGCCGGTACGTGGTGCAGAGGAATCGGCAGCGCATATTGCACATTACATTACACATGTACAGGATCGTACATCTGATGGCGCGTTGTACCGGACACGGGGGACAACGGATTTCATGCAGCAGACGATGTGGTACGACGATTTGTATATGAGCACGCCATTTCTGACTAAGTACTATGAGCTGACAGGCAACATTTCGTATTTGGACGATGCTGCATCGCAGTTTCTGCTGTACAAGCAGCGGATGTTCATGCCAGAGCGCGGCATTATGCATCATGTCTATGATTACAAGTTCGACAAGCCTAACGGCGTACCATGGGGCAGAGGCAACGGTTGGGTGCTGTTCTCGCTCACCGAGCTGCTAGCCGTCATGCCGCAGGAGCATCGGCTTCGTCCAGAACTGTTGATGTTCTTCCGCGAGTTGTGCGAAGGGTATCTCAGGCTGCAGGATGAGCAGGGGTTATGGCATCAGGTGCTGACGGACCCTACCTCATATGCGGAAGCGTCTTGTACGTCAATGTTCATCTACAGCTTTACCCGCGGCGTCCGATTCGGCTGGCTTACCGAGCCAGAACGGTATGCTGCGGCAGCGCTTCGAGGCTGGAACGGTCTTGCGCGCCACTGCATTGATCGGCATGGCAATGTGTACGGTGTATGCCGCGGGTCTGGCTACTCCTTCGCAGCTCACTATTATCGGGATCAGCTCTCGTGGCAGCTTAACGACACGCATGGTATTGGCATCGTGCTGCTGGCAGGGGTAGAGACGATGAAGCTGCGGGAGTATCTGCAGAATGTCTCGACAATGAGGCGATCAGAAGCAGCGTCTGCATCAATTTGATGCTAACGGACTGAGATGACGCTGTTACGATGATAATATCCGAATTGGAATCTAACGGACTGAAGAGACGCTAGTAGATGTGTTATCGATGAAAACTGTCGATTTCGAGGCATATAAAGTCCACTGAGTCCGTTAGCACGGAGAACTCGGCGATATTGCGAGAATAAGGTTATTGGAGTCCGCTAGAGTGGTAGAGCGCGGCAGCACGAATCAAGGAACAGCTAGTAGTCTGAGCACGACCACTAAACAAACAGCCTCAGAAACCGTTCGAAGAAGCGGTTTCTGAGGCTGTTTGCGTATCATTGTTCAGCGGTCATCTGCTGACGTCTGTAGTCGCTCGGCGATACGCCTGCCCAACGTTTGAATTGGCGGCTGAAGTGGGCGATGTCGCGGTAACCCAGTGCAGTTGAGATCGTCTGAACCGCAAGCTGCGGATCCGCGAGCAGCAACTTCGCTTCATACAGCACGAGCTCGGACAAATACACGCGAGGCGATTGCCCGTACACACTGCGGAATACGCGATTGCAGTGCGACGCGCTGATGCCCAGCTCTTCGGCAACATCATCGACGCCGTAATGCTTGTCGCTCATCGCATTCTCGTCACTGCGCTTTAACGTCTGGCTGACGATCGCCTGCAGCCGGCTGCGAATGCGGTTCGCCAGCTCGAAGCGCTCATAGCTTTCAGCGGATAAGCTGATTGCTTCCTGCGACAACGCTTCGAGCAAATTGCCGAACAACTCGAATACGGCGGACTGCATTCGCATTCTTGTGACAATGGACGTATCGTCATCTTCCCCTGCGATTGTAATCAGCTTATGAAGCACAGGCACTACCTGCGTTGTCAGCTGACTGCCGCTTGGGAACAGAACCTGCATCATTCGCCCGAGAAGCGACAGGAACAGATGGTCATCGATATTGAAATGAAGGCAGAAATAGGTGAAAGGCCGGCCGTTCGCGCTTCGGCTCGAATGCGCTTCGCCTGGGCGGATCAGGATCAGATCGCCGGCATGTTGTTCATATGCCGCGCCATTGACGGTCACCAGCTGCTCCCCTTCAAGCACATAGTTGATTTCATATTGATTATGCTTGTGCTCGGGATACTCCCAAGAGCCGTCGACTTGCCGCATATGAACGCCAAACAGATTAACCGTCGTCTTCACATTAGGAAACATAAACTCCTGCAAACTGCTGCCAAGCGCGAGTGGAAGGTAAGGTGCTGCCATAGATGAAGCGCCTCCTGACAAACTCTCAATATGATTCGAGTATAACGCATCCAGCGCGATTTGGGTAAATATTCGCCCGATTTGTCAATGTTCTTGGGGAAGAGTTGCGTGCTAGTATGGGACAAAGACAGCCATGAAAGGGGATACACAAATGTCTAACCATACTTTCTTTAATGCACATCACGCTCCGATCGGGGCATTCGCAAGCTTCACACTCGGATTTAAGGGGAAAAGCGGGGGCTTCGGCGTTGAGCTGGGCAAGCCTGCTGACCAGAATATTTATATTGGCGTGCAGTCGCGCGATGGCCAGAAGTACGAGGCGCTGCCATTCTTCGAAGCCGTAGAGGATGCTAGTGCTCGATATGATGTAGAGAAGTTTGATGAAAAGGGTAAGGAGGAGGGCATTGAAGTCGCCGAAGGCGTTGTTATTCCGCTGACGACGGTTTCGGCGCCACCCCGCTCGGTTATCGTGCCATTCGAAGACAGTGCCATTACACGCACGTTCAAAGCGGGAACCGATACATGGCAGGCAGGAGACCTTACTTTCCGCATCTACTCACCTGTCCGTTCCGTGCCGGAGCCAGGCAAGGGCGATGAGGCTGAGCTGAAGGAAGCGATCATTCCAGCTGTGTTCGCTGAGCTGACGATCGATAATACGGCAGGCCAACAAGAGCGCAGAGCGTTCTTCGGCTATGAAGGCAATGATCCATACAGCTCGATGCGCATTATCGAGAGCAATTCGGCGAGCGAAGGACTGCAGGGTGTTGGACAAGGCCGTCTGACAGCCATTGCCTCACGCCATGCAGATGTAACGCCGGCACTCGGGTTTACGATGGAGAAAATATTAGACGTCGAGCTATCGCATAACTATACATTTGGTCTAGGCGGTACAGGCGCATTGCTCATGAGCGTTCCTGCCGGCGAGAAGCGAACCTACCAGTTCGCATTATGCTTCTATCGCGGCGGCATCGTGACGTCGGGTATCGACGCTTCGTATTACTACTCGAATCTGTTCCGCAATATTGAATCGGTTGCGAGCTTTGCGCTCGACCGTTTCGATGCGCTGACAGCAGCATGCTCGGAGGCCGATTCTCGTCTTGAGCTCGTAGCAGAGCATTTGTCCAACGATCAAACGTTCATGCTCGCCCATGCCATCCACAGCTATTATGGCAGCACGCAGTTGCTTGACGCGGACGGCGAACCCATCTGGATCGTCAACGAAGGCGAATATCGGATGATGAACACGCTCGATCTGACGGCAGATCAGCTGTTCTTCGAGCTCATGTTGAACCCGTGGACGGTGCGTAATGAGCTAGAATTGTTCGTTCGGAGGTACAGCTATCACGATACGGCGAGACTGCCAGGTGACGATCGCGAATATCCAGGCGGCATTGCTTTCACGCATGATATCGGTGTTGCGAATGTATTCTCCCGTCCACAGCATTCGGCTTATGAGCTCGCTGGCATTGACGACTGCTTCTCCTATATGAGCCACGAAGAGCTGGTGAACTGGCTCTGCTGCGCGCTCGTGTACATCGAACAGACGAAAGATGAGTCATTTACGACGGCAATGCTGCCCATTATCGAGCAATGCTTCGAGAGCATGGTGAACCGCGACCATCCTGATGCAGAGAAGCGCAATGGCATGATGGGCTTGGACAGCTCGCGTACGCAAGGCGGCGCCGAAATTTCAACGTATGACAGCCTAGATGTATCGCTTGGCCAATCCCGCAACAACATTTATCTGGCGGGCAAATGCTGGGCAGCTTATGTTGGTCTCAACTCGCTATTCCTGCGAGTCGGCAACACAGCGCTTGCTGAAGCAGCGATTGCACAAGCAGACAAATGTGCGGCATCCATTACCGCAGCGATGACAGAGAATGGCTACATTCCAGCTGTCATCGGCGAGAACAACGACTCCCGCATCATTCCGGCGATTGAAGGACTTGTGTTCCCTTATTTCTCAGGTTGTGCAGATGCGCTTGATCCTCAAGGCAGATTCTCGGCGTACTTGAGCGCGCTGAAGCAGCATCTGGAGACGGTGCTCGTGCCAGGAACTTGCCTGTTCGATAACGGCGCTTGGAAGCTGTCTTCGACAAGCAATAACTCGTGGCTTAGCAAAATCTATCTGTCCCAATTCATCGCCCGCCAAGTGCTGGGCATGGCATGGGACGAACAAGGCAAGGCTTCGGATGCTGCGCATGTCGAGTGGCTGCTTCATCCGGAGCTGTCCTACTGGGCATGGAGCGACCAGATTTTGTCAGGCCATATTATTGGCAGCAAATATTATCCTCGCGGCGTAACCGCGATTCTATGGCTGCTTGAAGCGCAGGAGAACAGCAAACAACTGGTGAGAGGCGGCGCATAAGGATGAGCTCAATCGGATATGAGGCATGGCTGCGTTACCCGCAGCTGGCGGAAGATAAGCAAGAAGCGTTTAGCCGCTGGTGCGGCTGCATCGTTGAAGCAGAGACAGAGGAATCCGAAGTTATGGCTGCTGCAGCTTCGGAGCTGAGTCGGGGGCTTGGACGTATGCTTGGCATTACAACTTCGGCGCGTTCTTCCCGCGACAGCAGCGGCAAAGGTTGTATCGCGATTGGTACGTTCAACGGAGGCAATGAATCGATTGCGCACGTCTACGGTGACAGCGGCGTTTACCCTAACACAGGTGCTGAAGGTTTTGCCATTCGTACGGATGCGAAGAGCGGCATTATTGCGATAGGCGCAGAGCAGCCGGCAGGCGTGCTCTACGGTGTCTTTCATCTATTAAGATTGATTGCGACAGGCACAGCGATCGATGAGCTGGATATCGTAGAGCAGCCAACGAACGCGATCCGGATGATCAATCAATGGGATAATATCGACGGCAGCATAGAGCGCGGGTACGCGGGACAATCGATTTTCTACGACAACAATGAGATCACAAAGGATCTCGGCCGCATAGAAGATTACGCCAGGCTGCTTGCTTCGACAGGCTTGAACGCAATCACAATCAATAATGTGAATGTGCATCGGCTGGAGACGTATTTTATTACGGATCGTTTCTTGCCGGACATCGCCCGTATTGCCGGGATTTTCCGCCGTTATGCGATCAAACTGTTCTTAAGCGTCAACTTCGCCAGCCCGATCGAGACTGGCGACCTGAAGACGGCCGATCCGCTGGATGCGGATGTGAAGGCTTGGTGGAAGGCGAAAGCGGATGAGGTGTATCAAGCGATTCCTGACTTTGGCGGCTTCCTCGTCAAGGCGGATTCGGAGAATCGTCCTGGCCCGTTCACGTACGGACGCGATCATGCGGACGGCTCGAATATGCTGGCGGAGGCGCTGCTGCCGCACGGCGGCCTCGTCATCTGGCGCTGCTTCGTATACAACTGCAAGCAAGATTGGCGTGACCGGAAGACGGACCGCGCGCGTGCGGCGTACGATCATTTTAAGCCGCTGGATGGCCGGTTTATGGATAATGTTATTTTGCAAATTAAGAATGGTCCGATGGACTTCCAGGTTCGCGAGCCGGTATCGCCGCTGTTCGGTGCGCTTCCTTCGACGAATTGCATGATCGAGTTCCAGATTGCGCAGGAGTATACGGGGCAGGCCCGCCATCTCTGTTATCTTGTGCCGCAGTGGAAAGAAGTGCTCGATTTCGATACGTATGCGCAGGGTGAAGGCTCGCATGTGAAGCAGGTCGTAGACGGGTCGTTGTTCGGCTACAAACATAGCGGCTTCGCGGCTGTATCTAACATCGGGGATGATGCGAACTGGACGGGGCACCCGCTGGCGCAGTCGAATCTGTATGGTTATGGCCGTCTCGCTTGGAATCCGCAACTAGCTTCGGATGCGATCGCAGAGGAGTGGACGCGGCTTACGTTCGGCAGCGAGGAGCGTGTTGTGCACACGGTCGTTGGCATGCTAATGGACTCGTGGGGCATCTATGAGTCGTACACGGCGCCGCTTGGCGTGGGCTGGATGGTAAGTCCGAATCATCATTACGGTCCGGATGTGGATGGCTATGAGTATTCGAAGTGGGGAACCTATCATTTCTCCGATTATAAAGGAATGGGCGTTGACCGCACGCTGGCGACAGGAACCGGTTATGCGGGACAGTATCGGGAGCCGAATGCATCGGTCTATGGAACGTTGGAGTCGTGTCCGGATGAGCTGCTGCTGTTCTTCCACCATGTGCCTTATACGCATGTGCTGCATTCGGGCAAGACGGTTATTCAGCATATTTATGATACGCACTTCGAAGGCGTGGAGCGGGCGGATGGTCTGCTGAAGCGCTGGAACGAGCTGGAGGGACAGGTCGATGCCGAGACGTTCAAACGGGCGGCGGATCGGTTCGCGCAACAAGCAGAGCATGCGAGAGAATGGCGCGATCGAATCAACACCTATTATCTTCGCAAATCCGGCATCGGCGATGCGCTCGGCAGGACGATTTATTAGAGACTAAGGAGTTTGAGGCTCTCGAGTCTATCGGATCGAACAATTGATATGGCGATCAAATGGACAGCGCCCTCGGCCACATGTTGGTCGGGGGCGTTATTCCTTTGCAATTGGTTAATAAAATCGCTTCGTTGTGTATCGTTGAGCGCAACAAATGACAAAATCGCATAGCGTTTCCTTACAAATGTGCATAGCGCTTGCGTTTCATTTCGACTATGTTGTTGTTATTGTACAGATAAGTGCATTTTGTTGAAAAAGCGTAAGTTGACACGTACATCTCAGGCGATGTCCAAGCTTCACACACGTAAGGAGGAATACCCTTTGTATCAGGAAAAATTGTCGCTTAGCAGCTGGAGTGTGCACCGATTGCTCGGATCGAGCCGCTGGACGGTATGGGATGAATCAGCCTCCCAGCCTGCCACCCATGTTGAGGAGGGAGACGCAGCGCTTGCGCTGCTGGATCTTCCACAGGCTGTTGCGGAGAAGGGGTTCCGTTATTTGGAGCTGTGTCACTTTCATCTGCCTACACAGGACGAGCCATATCTGGCGCAGTTACGAGAAGCTATTGTTAATGCTGGCGTGTCGCTGCATACGCTGCTCATCGACTACGGCGATCTCTCATCGCCGGATCCCGTACGGCGTTCAGCCGACGAGCAGTTTATCATGATGTGGATCGATATTGCACAGAAGCTTGGAGCTTCAGCCGTTCGGGTTGTAGCGGGCGAGCAGGGGACGGAAGATGCAGTGGCGATTGCGCGCAGTGCGGCTTCGCTGCAGCGTCTTCATCGTTACGGTTCGGAACGTGGCGTGCAGGTCGTGACCGAGAATTTCCGCGAGCTAACCGCTACGTTGGCGAACTGGCAAGCGGTTATGGAAGCGGCGGGCGGCAGAATCCGCACGATCGTTGATTTCGGCAACATGCAGTCGAACGAGAAGGAGGCGGCGATCGCATACGGTGCGCCGATTGCGCATTCGATTCATGCGAAGCCGGTTTACCTGGCGGACGGTTCGTTCGACGAGGAGGAGCTGCGCCGGAATGTAGCGATAGCTGCTGCGAACGGGAGCAGCGAGGCGCCGATCTCGGTTATTTTTGACCAAGATGGCGATGTATGGGAAGGGATTGAGCGGATTGCGAATGTGATCGTCAATTCTCAGTGATTTCCTGCTGTCGGAATAGCGAGCGCTTGTTACAATAGGGGGATCGCGCTTTGCGCTATTACGACATCAATGAAATCTGGTGAATCCTCTTGTCTGGCATCAAACGATTATTTCCTTCGGTAGAGCTATCCGCTCTGCGCAAGCTTCCGAGGGACGCTGTTTATTTCTTGGCTGCTAGTTTTGCAAACTCGGTAGGGATGGCGATCATGTGGCCGCTTACGACGTTCTATGTGCACAATGTGCTGGGACAATCGTATGGCGATGCAGGCATGGTCGTTTTCTTTCAATCGCTGTTCAGCGTGTTCGGCCAGTTCTCGGGCGGACAGCTGTATTATCGTCTTGGTCCGAAAAATATGATCGCAGGCTCCTTCGTCATCGCCTCGATTCTGCTTCTGCTTATCGCAGCGACGAGCAGTTGGCCGCTGTATATCGTATGTCTCAGCTTGTTCGGCTTTGCGAATGGCGTTGCGATGCCTGCGATGAATGCTTATATCGGCTTCCGTTGGAAGGAACATCGCCGTGAATTGTATAACGTCATGTACGTGTGCAACAACTTCGGCGTATCGGTAGGCGCAGCTGTCGGCGGGCTGGTTGCTGCGGTATCGTTCTCGCTCACCTATGTGCTGACAGGCGGGACGATGATGGTGTTCGCACTATTTCTGTTTGTATTTATTCGTGGTGCATCGGCGGTTGGCGCGAGTGGCGCGGATGGGGGAGCGACTGCTGATGCAGATGCTAGCGCTAATGGAAGTAGAAGCGGGATGGAGGAGCGGGACAAGCATACGTATAATCGCAGAGATTTGCTGCGGAACGTTAACTTGTATTTGTATATTTCGCTTGGCTCGATGTTCTATTGGATTACGTTCCAGCAGTGGTCGACGGGCGTCGCTCCATATATGGAGGAGCATGGGCTGGGCATGGATTTGTACAGCTTGCTCTGGACGGTCAATGGCGTCGTTATCGTGGCTGGTCAACCGATTACGAGCTGGATGAAGCGGAGAAAGCTGGCGAATACGATCAGTAAGCAGATGCTGCTCAGCTCGCTGTTTACGTTGTTCGCTTGCATGTTCATCTTCGCGTTCCATGCGCATTATGCGTACCTGATGATCGGGATGGTGCTCGCAACGTTCGGCGAAATGCTGCTGCTGCCCGCGATTCTAACCTATCTCTCCGAGCGGACGGGTGCCAATGCGCCATTCTACATGGGTTTGAATGGCGCATTGGCCAACGTGGGTCGGATGCTCGGTCCGCTTATGTTCGGACACGCGTTCGACCTATGGGGCGTGAACGTGGTGTTCCTCCTCGGCACGCTCAGCGCGTTGGTCGCGCTGCTGCTGTTCTACGCGCACCGCCATGTGAACCGTAAGCCGCAGTCGCAGAGCGACGGCTCGCTACGCCCAGCCGCGCGGTAAGCGGTTATGCTACGTAGAAGAGGTGCAGAGATGCGCCTCTTTTTTTGTTTGCGCTCGTGATGAGAGGGAGTCCGCTAATCAGATGCAGAAATGCATCATATCGAACTGACGATCTCCGCGCCACGAAGGTGCAAAACCGCACCTACACCGCGCCCCGACGCTGCGCCAGTGCCTCGTAGGTGCAAAACTGCACCTACAACCGCGTCGCAACGCCGCGCCAGCGCCCCGTAGGTGCAAAACTGCACCTACACCGCGTCGCAGCACCGCACCCGTGCCCCGTAGGTGCAAAACTGCACCTACACCGCGTCGCAGCGCCGCACCAGTGCCCCGTAGGTGCAAAACTGCACCTACACCGCGTCGCAGCGCCGCACCAGTGCCCCGTAGGTGCAAAACCGCACCTACACCGCGCCCCGACGCTGCGCCCGTGCCCCGTAGGTGCAAAACTGCACCTACACCGCGCCCCAACGCTGCGCCAGCGCCCCGTAGGTGCAAAACTGCACCTACATCGCGCCCCGACGCTGCGCCAGTGCCCCGTAGGTGCAAAACTGCACCTACACCGCGCCCCAACGCTGCGTCCGCACTTCGAATAGTTCTATTAGCTCTAAGAGCGATAACACATTTCTTACCACAAGTTTCACACCAAATATTTGTCCCTACGCACTGCAACTATTTTCTTCCTGTCACGTTTACTGGTTATCCATTATTTTCTATATACCGCTATTCATTCTCTTAATGAGGGAGATGTCCATGTTACCGATCCATGTCAATGCCGCCCTTCGCAAACAGCGCGTAAGAAGCGTAAGAACCATCCTCATTCTGCTGACATTCATCCTGCTTATCACAACGATCACACCGCTGCCCGCCATTCAATCCCACGCAGAGGCCGCAACACCCACCAAGTCCGATCCCATCGTTAGGCTGCTGCAAGAAACGAAGTCTTACATGACCCGAGCTAAGCAGCTAGATCAATCAAACGACCAAGAAGGCACATACGCTAACGTAGCCAAAGGAGAAGCCAAGCTGTTACAAGCGATACAATCCAAAGGCGCGTCCGATCCTAAGTATGGAGCCCTCTTTGCGACGAGCGGCTTTTCTATGAGCACCGTGCTTCACCCAACCAATACAGGAGTAGAATTCGTTCGGACGTTCGCAAGTAATATTCCTTGCGACGTGGCGGGCTGCCAAGGTGTACCATTAAGCGTCGTCATGATGTTCAAGTTCACGGACGGAACAACATCAACTATTCGCACGCACATCGTTCCGCTGCCTGGGGACACCGAAGAGGTGAATCAATTCTTCATTTATGTTTTGAAGCAATATGGACTGTTCCGTACATCGTCTGGCGACATCATCATGCTGAATGTTTTGGCAAATTGGCGTGGCGGCGGATACAGCATCAGTCTGCGCAATTTGAGCCACGGGAATCGTTTGGAGTCTTACACGAGGCTTTTTAACAAGTCCGATCTGCCGGGGGCGCTCTTAAAGCAGTGGGATGATTCGCAGAAATCGTTCTTCGGCTTATGTGATGAAGGTGAACCAACTGTGAATTGCACAGTAGAGGAGTCTGAACAAACCGCATTGAAAGCAATCGATGAGGATGCAGGGACCGTTACATTTGGAACCAAAGTGATTCATCTGCGCAATGTATCGACGGTGAAATCGAACACGGATCGAGTGAAGCTGAGGAAGTTTATCGATAGTCTCGTCAAAGAAGGGACGTTTGCAAATATACAGATTCATCCTGGGGAACAAATCGTGGCCGTACCGCAGCTCGGCGAACCGCTCGCCAAACATGACAATATGCTGCTCTATCGCAGTTTTACTCTTCAAACCAATGCAATCGGCGAGGTCAAACATATCTACTATTCAGCTCGTACAGCCGGTCTGCAGACAATGACGCTTGCATGGCTGGAGAACCAACTTGGAACAACAGCAGTGAACAGAGGAGGCAGCAGCGCCTTGAACGTGTTGGTTCGGTCTCGATACGGACTGTTCCGCCTGACGTTCACAGCACCGAATCGAAGCAGTCGGGTTCAAACCATCAGTTTGTCGGGACCGCTCGAGGCTGATACCCGCGGCATTGAGATAAGTACAGCCGGCTCAACGTAAGTTTGTGCCTATCTCTACAGAGCCCCATCCAAGTTAGAACGCTCTTATTCATTCATGTCCTCAACCGCAACCAAATGCGCTACCGACGCAAAACTCTCGATCTTGAAGCGCCCTGCATCATACGAAACGCTCGTTATTGAGCATTCGGGGACAATGCTGCTCTGTACAGCAACAAAATCCGCATGCCAACGAATCAATTCGATCTCATCGAACGTCTGCACAAGAAAATCGGTAAGGACGCCGCCATGCGTAACAACAACAATGCTGCTCCCATCCGGCGCGGCGTCTCCGATTTCCATCAACGCAGCAGCGAAGCGCTCACCAGCCTGCCCGGCAGAGTCACCTGCTGCAGGAATCAATGCTGGATCCCGCGTACACTGGTCCCACATTGCAATGAAATCGTCGAGGCTTTGTCCAGGCAGATCGCCCCAGTTTGCACGCTCGCGAAGCCGATGATCTTCCGCTATATCAGCCGTCCAACCCTCCAGCGCACTAGCAATAATTGCAGCTGTTTGCTTCGCCCTAAGCAGTGGACTAGCAACAATAGCCTCCAACTTTTCCCCTTGGAAAAAATGAGCCGTCGCCTCTGCCTGCGATCGGCCTTTATCGGTAATCGCTACATCGCCGATCGCCTTCTCCTTCAGCGCATGGCGATCCAGATAGAACGTCCGCAAATTCGCTTCCTCCTCTAGGAGAGCGACTCCCACCGCGCCCACAGTTCCGGTGGATTCAGCTCATACGTTTCTTTCTCCCGAAACATGAATTGATGCATAATAAACTCCCGACGAATGGTTGCAAAATCATCATGGTACTGCTTGATGTACGCATTGATTTCCTTCTCTGTATAGGTTCGCGACTTCTCCAGCCCATCCACGATATGTTCCAGCACGATCAGCTTCTTCTTCAATTGCGATGGAATTTGCTTCAGCTTGCCATTCTTATCGAAGAAGTTCTTGATAACGGACTCCTTGAACCGCGTCAGCTCTTCGTCCATCGGATTGAGTTCGTCTCTCGCGTTCGTACCGCGATAGATGAAGTCGGCAGAAGCCGTTGCACTATTTTTCAGAAAATAATGATTGAGCGAGAAGTAGATCGTATTCTTCTCCCGGCGTTCATTGATCAGGCTCGCTTCCCGCAGTTTAGCTGCGTGATGGGTAACGGTTGCGGGCGTAACGCCCAGCTTCTCCGCAAGTTCCAATCCGTTCCGCTCGCCGTCTGCGAGCAGGACGAGCATCCGAAGCCGATTCGCATCGGCCAACGCTTTATGGTAGCTGACGACCTTGTCTAGTTGCATCTACTTTCACGCTCCTTTACAATTTAACAACAATCTAATTAGATACTAGTTAAAACGAAATATAAACGAAGGCCCGGGCAAAGTCAATACCCGAGGCCTGTTCGTCATGCGCTTACCTAACGAACCTGATTCGATACACTCTTAATAATAGCTGCGATACGCGCTTCGCATGCTTCCATCGTTGCAAGTCGCTGAGCGGTTTCGTTCAGCACGCTGCCAAGCAACGTGAGCGAGCGGATCGCGTTCTTGCTGTCCCCACTTCTCAGCGAATAGAGGAAGTCGCTCCATTCCGCTGACTTCTGCTTGTTCAGCTGGCTGACGGCCGACTTCTGGGGAGCGATGAGCTGTTCTTCTTTGTTGATAGCTGCGAGCTGATCTCGCAGCCTCTTAATCGTTGCAGTCGCGTTGGATTTCGCCTGTTTATATTCAGCGTCCACCGCTTTAATATCTGCTTTGGCAGCCTTAACGGAGATTTCGAGCAGATCGACTTGCAGTTGAAGCGCGGCATTAAGTGTTTTGCTGCCGAGTTTCTTGGCAGCTTTCAAAGATGCAGTGGCTGCCGTGTACTGGTCGAACAGTGGCTGATAGCCGTCCTTCGTCTTCTTCAGCTTGCGCTCAAGATTATCGATCTTGGTTTGATCGATTACTTTGATTCGGGTTCGCAGCGCAGTCTCATCGGTATCATTCTGTTTGCTTGTTGCCTTCAAGCGTGCGTCGCGTGCATTGTTCTGATCTTGCCCTTGCACGAAGCTGCTGTATAATGACTGCAGTTTCGCGCTGTCTGCGGTTGTTGCTGACGTTTTCATTTTGTCGAACTGCTTCTGGGCGGTTACAGACAGCGCCTGTGTTGCAGCATAAGCCGACGATGCAGGCAGCAGCACGCATACGAGGGAGAGCAGCAGCATGACAGGAGCGATGAGCCGCTGGGCAACCGCCTTGTTGAATACCAACATGTTGAGTAGTCCTCCTATAGCAATAGATTCATAGCTTCAACAGGCATACAACGCAAAAAAGCACCCTTCAAACCTGGCAATAGCCAGGCTCGAAGGGTGCTTCCCTGCGATGTAACGCACGTATCTGCATATGTGCTTCCACTATACGTTGAAGACTGTTCGATTGTCAAGATTAGGAAAGTGATTGTTTCGTTCCAGCGCAGCTATTATTGGTCGAGAAAGACGGGAATAATTGCTCAGTGACGGCACGTTCTGAACGGTAATTAGGAGCAGATCGCAAATTTTCTTATGTTTGACATTGGAAAAAAAGGAAGTTCGCTGTCGGATGCGGAATATATCTTCAGCATGTCATGATTGCGCTTGCTACCATCCTAATGATAGGGAGACCTTCAGCATGATTGAGGCACCTCAACAGTGGATTGTTGAAGCAGATATCGATACTATACAGGAAGCGTTGGAGCGCGGGGATATTACCTCCGTACAGCTGGTTCTGCTTTATTTGGAACGAATTCGCAACTATGACAGGCCGATCAATTCGATGCTGGAGCTGAATCCCGATGCGATTGAGATCGCTCAAGCGCTGGATGAGGAACGGCAGCGCACAGGCAGACGGGGCAGGCTTCACGGTATCCCGATCGTACTGAAAGACAATATTGATACGCATGACAAAATGCATACAAGCGCAGGCTCGATCGCGTTGGCACAATCGATTGCGCCTGACGATGCATTCGTAGCCGCGCGTCTCCGCGAAGCAGGAGCGATCCTGCTTGGCAAAACGAATATGACGGAGTGGGCGAACGGGATGGCGGAGTCGATGTGGGCCGGCTACAGCTCACGGGGCGGATTGGTGCTTAATCCATACGGGCCTGGCAATGTATTCATTGGCGGTTCGAGCTCGGGCTCAGCAGCGGCAGTAGCTGCGAACTTCGCCGCGGGCGCAATAGGGACGGAAACGTCAGGTTCCATCGTCAATCCTTCAGGTTACAATTTCGTCGTTGGCATTAAGCCGACCATCGGATTAGTAAGCCGAACGGGTCTTATCCCGTTGTCGCTGACGCAGGACACAGCAGGTCCGATCGCGCGGTCAGTGAAGGATGCGGCGATTATGTTGAGCGTTCTGGCTGGGCCGGATGAGCAAGACGCAGCGACGTTGGCGGGAGCCGAGCATGTGCACGGCGACTATACGACGTTTCTCAATAAGGATGCGATGCAAGGGATACGAATTGGGGTACCGCGTTATTATTGCGAAAGTCTGGACGAAGCGCCGCTTGCTATTCTGGAATCGGCCATTCGCGTCATTCAATCGCTTGGCGGCACGATCGTCGACAACGTATCCGTACCTTGCGCGGGCATCGAGTGGGATCGCAGCGTAGTGCGTTATGAGTTCAAACGAGGGCTCGACGATTACTTGGCGAAGCTTAATCCGAACGTGCCCGTCCATTCGCTTGCCGAGCTTATTGCCTTTAATGAGCAGCATGCGGATCAGGCGCTCAAATACGGGCAGCGCGGCTTGACGCGTTCGGAAGATACGACAGGCGTGTTGACCGACGAGATTTATGTGAACGGACTTCGGCATAATCGGCATATGTCGCGCGAACAAGGCATCGATTACGCGTTGAAGGAATATGACGTGGACGCGCTGCTGTTCCTCGGTCATAACGGCTCGGAGATCGCGGCGCGTGCGGGCTATCCGCTCATTACAGTTCCCGGCGGCTATGCCGACGATGGACGTCTGTCCGCGGCAGGCTACATAACCGATGGACCGTATGGCATTACATTCGCAGGAACGGCGTTTAGTGAGCCGCTGCTAATTGGATTAGCCCACAGCTTCGAGCAAGCAACTAAATATAGGTTTCCGCCGACGCTCATTCCGTCGCCGGAAACACAATAAGCGCGGCTGAGCCGCGCTTATTTCTATTTATTTGATCGAATGTCAGAACCCCGGCTGGAGCGCTCCCGATCAACCGCCAACACTACCGAGCGTTCTCACCATTGAACACACGTAGGAACGACTTCGGTACGTTCGTCTCGAAGCGCATCAATTTATTCGTCTTCGGATGCACGAACTCGAGCGACTTGGCGTGCAGACCGAGCCGGCCAATGGCGCGGGAGCGAGAGCCGTATTTCTTGTCCCCCGCAATCGGATGGCCGATATCCTGCATATGGACGCGAATTTGATTCTTGCGGCCGGTCTCCAGCTGCACTTCTAAGAGCGAGAAGGTACGGCTTGTCTGCAGCGTCTTAAAGTGGGTAACAGCATGCAGACCATCGCCGGTGCGGTGGCTGGAATACATCTTCAACGTACTGCTTTCCTTCAGCCAAGACTCGATCTTGCCGCTTGGCTTCCGCACCAATCCGTCGACGAGCGCGATATAAGCGCGTTCCTTCACCCGCTCCTGCCACTCGTTCTGCAGCGTCTGCTGCGCCTCTTCATTCTTCGCGAACATCATGATGCCGGATGTATCGCGATCGAGCCGATGGACGATGAAGATCCGTTCCTTCGGATCTTGGCTGCGAACATGCGCCATGAGCTGGCGGTAGGCAGTCACCTCATTGTCATTCTCTTTGTCTGCGGAGATCGACAACAGGCCAGCATCCTTGATGACGATAATGATATCGTCATCTTCATGAACGATCGTAAGGCCCGCGAGCGGCGGACGTTCAACGATCCGTTCTTTACTGACTTCGACCTTATCGCCAGGTTTCAATTCATGATTATAGGCGGTAGTCGCAGTGCCGTTCACCGAAATTTGTCCGCGCGCCAGCATCGATTTGATGGTATTGCGCCCGCTGCCGGTTATAGCTTCAAGGATAAAAGGAAGCAGCGTCGTCGCTTCCTTGACCTCATAAGCGCGAGAGACAGGTTTGCCTGTCTGTGCGGCAGCTGCAGGAGCGGAAGCTCCTGAGCCCGGCTTGCAGAGCGGTTTCCTAGTGTTTGCGCCCAGCGGCGGCTTAGCGCCTCTGCCACGGCTGTCGCTGCGGCGATTCGAATCTCCCGGCGATGCAGCGAATGGGCGCTTGGCGGGACGTTGACGATTGTTCATTTTGAATAAAATCCTCCTAGGTATGACTACACGTGTCACGGACAATATCGTGCTTTATCTATCAGTATACCAAAATGCAATACAAACGAGCCAATAAGAATGGGCGCGAAGCGACTCTTCGATCGCTATAATAGGAACCAGTACACCAAATGATCAGGTGTCATGAGCTGAAGGGAGCTTGTATGTTCTCAAACGGCAGGGAATTCTCACGACTAATGTGCAAACGTTTGCGCGCCTAAATCAACTCTTTGTCGATAAGGTGTTTCTCGTCTAACTTCATCTGCTTTCACGGTGATCACCGACTTTAGTCGGGGGGGCTTCCTTATCCTTAAGCTGGTAGGTACTCGGGGTGAAATGTGCTACAATATCGGAAAATAGATAGAAAAGTCGGCGCCTGGACGCTCATGCCTAACGGTATGATACGGCTGTCGATGAGACCCGATAGGAGGCATAATCATATGAGTACATACAAGCTGGTAACACTGGACATGGACGGCACAACGCTGAACGACAGACACGAGGTTAGCGAGGCGACGGCCTATTGGATGAAAAAGGCGATGGAAGCTGGCGTTACGGTCTGCTTCTCGACTGGCAGAGGTCATCGTGAGGTGTTGTCGTATACGGAGCAGCTTGGCATGATGAATGCACCGATGGTAACGGTCAATGGCGGAGAGATTTGGACGAGGCCGCATGTGCTGCACAGGCGCGAACTGCTCGACCCGAATACCATTCGCAATCTGCATAAGCTGGCGATGAAGTACGATGTATGGTTCTGGGCGTATTCAACGAACGGAGAGACCTATAACAAATCCAAGTGGCTAGTGCCTGCGGACTCGTATGCGGCGTATCATTGGCTGAAGTTCGGCTACCATACAGAGGATGACGAGATTCGTGAGGCGATTCTTCATGAAGCAAGAAGCTGGGGAACGCTGGAGATTACGAACTCATCCCCTTGGAATCTGGAGATGAACCCGCTTGGCGTATCGAAGGCTTCGGCGCTTCGGGAGCTGTGTGCAATGCTAGGCATCGACATATCGCAGACGGTGGCGGTCGGCGACAGCCTTAACGATATTGCGGCGATCCGCGAAGCAGGCCTTGGCGTGGCGATGGGCAATGCGCAGGACGAAGTGAAGCAGGCAGCCGATGTTGTCACCTTCTCGAATAATGAGCATGGTGTGGCCGAGGTGCTGCGTAAATATGTACTGAAGGCTGAGGTGCCTTTATGGTCCTAGAGACAATTGGCTGGATCGTCGTCATTGCGCTGTTCCTCGTTGGTATGGCAGGCGCCATCTTCCCGATATTGCCGGGGGTAGTCGCGATATATGCTGCGTTCTTCGTGTATGGGCTGTGCATTAGCTTCTCGCCATTTGGCGTATGGTTCTGGATTATCCAGACGGTCATCTTAATCGTGTTGTTCATCGCTGACTATGCGGTCAATGCGTGGGGCGTCAAGAAGTTCGGCGGCTCCCGCGCGTCTGTCGTCGGCAGTACGATCGGCGTCATTATCGGACCGTTCGTCATTCCGGCGTTCGGTCTTATCCTTGGGCCGTTCCTCGGCGCGCTGCTCGGCGAGTTATATGCGGGCTCTGACATGAACAAGTCCCTCAAAGTCGGTTACGGCTCCGTCGTCGGATTGTTCACAAGCACCGTCGCCAAGTTTATCCTTCAGCTGCTCATGATCATCCTGTTCTTCATTTGGCTCATATAAAATGCAACCTTTTTAACCGATATTGAAGAGGAGTGTTGTCATAATGGTCAAAGTTACGGTATGGAACGAATATTTGCATGAGCATGTTCACGAGGAAGTTCGTCAGGTCTATCCGGATGGCATTCACCAAGCGCTGGCGAAGGGCATTCAGAACGAATCGATCGAAGTTCGGACGGCTACACTTGAACAGCCTGAGCATGGTTTGACACAGGAAGTACTGGCAGATACAGATGTATTGATCTGGTGGGGACATATGGGTCATGATCGTGTGGAAGATTACATCGTTGATCGTGTGCATCAACGCGTTATGGAGGGCATGGGGCTGATCGTTCTGCACTCCGGCCACTTCTCTAAGATTTTCAAAAAACTGATGGGCACAGGCTGCGATCTCAAATGGCGTGAAGCGGGCGAGAAAGAACGCATCTGGGTCGTTAACCCTGCGCATCCAATTGCAGCTGGACTGCCTGAGTACATCACGCTTGAGCATGAGGAAATGTACGGCGAGCACTTCGATATTCCTGCGCCGGATGAGCTCGTATTCGTCAGCTGGTTCGAGGGCGGCGAAGTATTCCGAAGCGGCTGCACGTTCCATCGCGGTCAGGGCAAAATCTTCTACTTCCGTCCAGGTCATGAGACGTATCCGACCTATTACAACCCGCAAGTGCTGCAAGTGATCCGCAACGCGGTTCAATGGGCAGCGCCTTCTTGTGCAGCGGCGCCGGTACGCGGCAATCATCAACCGCTTGAACCAATCGGCGGCAAAGCGTAAGAAACCCTCTATCGCAGCCTATAAGAATTTGTTTTTTTCGAGAAACTCGAAACCTTAAATTCTTATGTGGTAAAATAAAATAACGGTTATTTACATGCAGAAGCAATGACGGCACTGTTCGTCCATCGGCTTCCGGCGTTCAATGCCGGAGCTGTGGATGGATAGTGCCGTTGCTGCTTCTACGCATGTTCAAGAGGTTGTTCAAAAAGTCCGCTTGTGATCACGAAGTGAGACAGGAAGGGTATTCGACGTCGCAGCTTGCGTTCACCTTCGGAGTCCGTAGCCTATGCTTCCGATGCAGGTTTCCGCTGGAAACCTTGTATCATGTATGTTTTGCCTACACTCCGTTCCTCCTGAAGTTATTTGCGATACTGCAGTGTTACTACCTGCGAGCAAATAACAGCTTCGTAAGCATAAGCTTTTCAGGTTCTCGCAATCTTCTCGGTGCTGACAACCGAACTTTTTGAACTCGCACTGCAAGCAATGATGGAGAGGACGAAAACTGACGTTATGCTTAAGAAGGAATCATTAATTAAAGGGACGATTATACTAGCTGCGGCTGCGCTGGTCGCGCGCGTTCTGGGCATCTTCCAGCGGGTTCCGCTCGACTACATGATGGGAACAGGCGGCGGTGCAGCGCTTTCTATTGCCAACAATGTGTATATGTGGCTGCTCGTCATTGCAACGGGCGGCATTCCGAGCGCAATCAGCAAGATGGTATCCGAACGCCATGCGCTCGGCAAGGCAGGGGAGGCGCAGCGAGTTTACAAAGCTGCGTTGTTGTTCGGCGTCATTACTGGCGCTGTGCTTGCGCTTCTGTTGTATGTGATCGCGCCTTGGTACACGCGCCATGTAGCCAAGCTGCCGATGGCGGATGCATCTGTTCAGGCGATTGCGCCAGCACTGTTGTTGTTCCCGACCATTGCGATGATGCGCGGTTACTTCCAGGGTCGGCAGCTGATGGCGGCCGGCGGCATTTCTCAGATCATCGAACAATTTCTGCGGGTGATCGTAGGCGTCGGTCTTGCAGTTTCCGTTGTGGCAGCAGGCTGGGGAGACCGTTGGATTGCAGCTGCGGCCTCATTCGGCAGCTTCATCGGCGGCATTGGCGCATTGTGCGTCATGATCTGGTACGGGCGTAAGCTTGGCAGACAGGATGCGGCGGAGGTTCGTGCAGGGCGTCTGCGGTTCGAACGCTCCAACCTGTCGTTCAAATCGATCTATAAAGAAATATTCATGATGTCACTGCCAATTGTCGTAACAGCAATGACTGTCAACCTGGTTTATATGTTCGATACCTCGTTCCTCATTCGATTGAGCGGAGACTTCTATACCGAATTGACAGCCAAGCATGCGCTCGATGCGTTTGGCTTAAGGGCAATTTCCATTGCGGGTATCCCGCCGATTCTAGCGATCGCGCTTAGCTCGTCCATTATTCCGGTTATTTCAACAGCCTTTGCGAAGCGGGATATGAATGAGGTGCAGCGTCAATCGTCGCTCGTGATGCGAATTGTAGTCTTCACCGGTGTGCCTGCAGCAATCATTCTTTCGGTTGCGGCTTATTCGGTAACAGGACTCCTATTCAAAACAGAATCGGGCAGCGGCATCGTCGCAGCGCTGACCGCCGGCACGATATTCCAGATCTCGATGATGACGAGCAACTCGATTCTTTACGGCTTCGGCAAGCCGAGAACGCCGATGTACAATACGCTCATCGGACTCGCCATCAAGCTTATCGGCAGTATTGCACTTGCGCCTGTTATGGGCTTGTACGGCTTTATCGTTGCATCGACGCTCTGCTTTATCGTTGTTACGCTGCTCAATCTTCGCTCCATTCGGCAGGTCGTACCGCTTCAGACGCTGGGCGGACGCTGGGCTGGCTATCTGATCACAGTGATCGTAACTGGAGCTGCAGGATTTGGCGCGGACTATGGTGTTCGAGCTTTGCTTCTTGACGCATTGCCGGACAAGATCGTTTACTTCCTCGGCTGCTGTGCTGCCGGTGTAGCAGCTGGTGTCCTGTATGTTGTTCTGCTCGTGCTGCTGCGCGTCGTGCAGCCTGCAGATGTGCGCTCGTTCCCAGGACCGCTTCGCAAGCTCTTCGGACCGCTCATGCGGCTTGCGCCATCCGCTCAGCGGGGTTAACGGTCTTCAATAGTAGCTATCTAATAAGGTGGGGGTCCAAGTTGGCCTCCATCTTTTTTTACGCTATATTTCAATCAATTGTAATAAGAAAATTCGCCTGAGATGGTCAGAATTGTGTATATTATTTTTGCGGCATATTTGCGGTATATTGATACTTAATGCTTATTGCTATGATTGGGAGGATACAGCAGTGAGGAACTGGCTAGGCCGATTGAACACGCTCCGCAATCAAATTTTTCTTGGTTTCATGCTTGTAATGGTTATTGTACTGGCTTCTGCCGGATTGTTTACCTATGATCAAGTTTCCGTGCTGCTGCGCAACAATGCGGAGAAGCACATTCAACAGACAGCGGTACAGGCATCTGGCAAGCTTGACGAGCTGCTGCGCCAGATCGAGACTTTTACCGCTCAAGTTACGACGGACGGAACAATCCAACGGCTGATGATGAAGGAGCTTCAAGGGCAGCGGATCAGCTTCGAGGAACGGCAGTTGATGCAGCAGGTGGTACGCAAGCAGGAGGCCTATTCGACAGGGATACGTTCGGTTGAGCTGTACACGAATGATTATCGGATGTTGTTCCCGCTTACCGATGTCACGCTGCTCGATCGCGTATCGCCGGATTGGATTGGCCGAGCGAATCGTGATAAGGGACAGCTTATCTGGTATGGCGTGGACCCCAAATATCCAGGCGTTCTCGTTGCGATGAGGCAGGTTCGGCTGATCGACCGTTCGTTCACAGCATCGGGGTATTTGATGGTGCAGGTTGACAGAAAATATTTTGAGCTGACCGATACGGACAAGGATAGCGGCGATAACGATGACTCTCGGGAAGCCATGGGACTTATTGACGATAAAGGGAAGGTCATTGCGTCCGACTTCTCGTCCGATGTGGATGTGGATTCCATCCTGCTGCAAAATCAATCATCCGTAGTCATGAATGGGAAACCTTATATTGTTGTGCAGAAGCGATCCGAGCTGACAGGTTGGCGCATTCTTATTCTGACGCCGTCCGAATATGCGACGGAGGGCATCGCCGTACTGCGAACGGCTGTAATTGTTTCAGGTGCAGTTGGCGGACTTCTGTTCCTTGTTTTAACGTTTATTTTATCCATTATGATTACGCGTCCGATTCTCCGACTTATACGTGCGATGAGGGGGGCGAAATTCGGTACGCTTAAGCCAATCCCCGTCACATCATCAACGATGGAGATCAACGAGCTGAATAATACGTATAACCAAATGGTTGTCTCCTTGAACGAGATGATTGAAGTCGTTTATGAGAAGGAGATTATCCAGAGCAAGGCGGAGCTAAAGGCGCTGCAGGCGCAAATCAATCCGCATTTTCTATTCAATACGCTGGAAGCTTTCTATTGGGCTCTTGAGGATAAGGACGAAGAGGAGTTAGCGCAATTGGTTGTTGCGATGTCAGGCCTATTCCGATATGTCATCTCTCGTGCGGATGAGGATGAATGGGTAACGGTCGGGGATGAGTTAGACCATGCGGAACGTTATCTTAAGCTTATGGTTATGCGGATGATGGACAGGCTGTCCTGGTCGATTGAGGTTGACGAATCTTACCGGAGGGTGCCGATTCCGAAGCTGCTTATTCAGCCTTTAGTGGAGAATGCGATATTGCATGGCGTCGAGCAGCGGCTTGGCCCGGGTGCAGTCACATTGCGAGTAGGAGCTTCGGCCCGTGAAGGCTATACGCGGATTGAGGTAATTGATAACGGACCAGGCATGGACGCGGATAAAATCCACTCGCTATATGCGGCAATGGAGCAGGGGCGGAACCAAACGTCAGCCAAAGGAACTGGCGTCGGGGTCGCGAATGTACAGAAGCGGCTGAAGCTCTATTACGAGTCGGAGACAGAAGGCCTAGATATTCGAAGCGAGGTCGGACATGGAACGACAATGGCATTCGAGATTCCAGATGATATATGGGCGTTAAAATGATGAACGCACTAGACGAGGTGGAACGACATGAAGACGATATTGATTGCCGATGACGAGCCAAGAACGAGGGAAGGGATACGCAAGGTACTTGAGGCATGGTCGGCTGGCCGCCACCGTATTGTAGTGACAGCCAGCGGCGTCGAAGCGCTCGCATGGCTGGAGAATAATGAAGCAAGCCTGCTCATAACAGACATTCGAATGCCGGAGCTCGGCGGACTGGAGCTGGTTGAGAAACTGAAGGCAATGCCGCATCCGCCGGTTGTAATTATCATCTCAGGCCATCCGGATTTCAATTATGCACAACGCGCGCTGCAATTCGGCGTTGTGGAATATTTGCTCAAACCGCTGGATAAAGCTAAGCTGGTCGCAGCCGTAGAGATGGCGCTGAAGCGGGAAGAGGAGCTGCACCGGATTGAAAGGATGGAGCGGCTGGTCGATGAGAAGCTGCTGGAGACGGTCGGACAGGAAAAACGGTATAACGTGCAAGTGCAAGAAGCTATCCATTATCTGGATGAGCATCTGCAGGAACCAATTACGATGCGCGATATCGCCGATCATCTTCATCTGAACGCTAGCTACTTCAGCGTGTTGTTCAAGGAACAGACCGGACTTACATTCAGCGAATATTTGACGCGTAGAAGAGTGCAGCGGGCGAAGGAAATGCTGTCGAACTCAGAGCTGACGATCGCAGAAATTGCTGAACGTGTTGGCTACCAGACAGCCAAATATTTCGTCAAAGTGTTCCGTACGATGGAGGATACGAGCCCAGGACAATATCGGAAGAGCGTCTCGCATCGCGATGAGACGATCGAATAAGAACAGCGGATAAGGGGTTGTGAACGTGTTCAAGAGATGGACGGCATTCTTGTTAACCCTGAGCCTCGTATTGATCGTAGCAAGTTGCAGCAGCACAGGAGGCACTGCTGCTAATGTTTCGCCTGAAAACGGTTCCAAGACTACGATCACTTTCATGCACCTATGGCCGAGTGATATTGCGGCAGGCCAGAATCGGATCGTCAATCAGATTGTCGATGACTACGAGAAAGAGCATCCGAATGTCAGGATTAAGCAGGATGTGCTTGATAATGAGCAGTACAAGAACAAGCTGAAGGTGTTGTCAGCCACTAATAAATTGGCGGATGTCGGCGTCACATGGGCGGCTGGATTCTTGCAGCCGTATGTCGACGGAAACCTCTTCACGCCTGTGGATGATCTGCTGAGCGGCGAGCTGAAGGATAAGTTCGTAGCAGGCACCACGGAAGCCTACGCCATCGACGGAAAGACATATGCGCTGCCTCTGGAGTTCAACATTGCACCCGTCTATTACAACAAAGCGATCTTCGAGAAATATAATTTGGCAACGCCGCAAACGTATGATGAGCTGAAGCAGGTAGTGAAGACGCTGGCTGACAATGGCGTAGCACCCATCTCGCTTGGCAACAAGGACCGCTGGATGGGTTCACTCTGGTACATGTACCTGGCAGACCGCTATGCAGGCCAAGAGGCGCTGGCCGACGCTATTAATGGGACAGGGTCCTTCATGAACGAAGGTCTCTTGAAAGCGGCAAGCGAAGTGCAATCACTTGTCGACAGCCATGCATTCGTGAAAGGCTTCAATGGCTTATCGAACGAGGAAGCTAAGACCGAATTTCTGAACGGCAAAGCTGCGATGTTCTTGACAGGGACATGGGAGCTGCCGAACTTCACGACGAACAAGGATATTCCGCAGCAATTCCGTGACAGTGTCGGCTTCTTCAAGTTCCCTGCGGTCGCAGGTGGCAAGGGCAATGAGAACAGTTGGGTAGGCGGACCGGGCGTCGGATTGTTCGTTGCGGAGAACTCTAGCGTGAAGGCAGAGGCAAAGAAATTCGTAGAATATTTTATTGCCAAATGGGGTGAGCAATCGGTTACGGGAGCTGGCGTCATTCCGGCGACGAAGGTGGATACCTCGAAGCTTGAGCTGCCTCAGCTGTATATTGATCTGCTGCATGAAACGAACCAAGCCAGCAGCATCACCTTATTCGCCGACGTTCAGATGAAAGCGAATGCGGCAGAGAAGCATCTAAATCAGATTCAAGCGCTGTTCGGCAAAGCGACAACGCCGAAGAAATTCTCGCAGGCACATGACGCAGCGATCAAGCGGGGCGATTAATAGATCTAGACAATCGTATGAATGCTGAAGGCAGGAAGAGCCGCCCCGACGAGTCAATTGACTGAAGGGACGGCTCTTTTGTTACTTGCAGATCCGTTTATCGGATTCAATTATGCTATTGCGGATTTGTCGTCCAAATGCCTGCTGCTTTCACGAACACGCGCGGCGGCAGTTTCAAGGTTGCAAGCGCAAGCTCGGCAACATCCTCCGGCTGCATCATACGGTCTTCGTCGCCGATCTTGAGACCGGCGTTGACGGCAAGCTCCGTGTTAACCGTGCTTGGCGTAAGGGCAGTCACGCGAATGTTGAATTTGCGAACCTCTTGCAGCAGCGATTCCGTGAGGCCGAGAACGGCGAACTTCGATGCGCAGTAGGCGGAGCCTGTCGCGAAGCCGCGCTCGCCGGCCGTAGAAGCAACGTTGATGATGCTGCCGCTATTTTGCGCAATCATTGTTGGCAGAACGGCACGGGATACATGATAAGTACCCATCAGGTTTACTTGAATGATCCGTTCCCACTCTGCAGGGGGCATATCGACGAGCGTGCCGAACTGAGCGATGCCCGCGTTGTTGATTAGAATATCGATCGATCCTAGCTGCTCTTTAAGCGAAGCAACGGCTGCTTCAACCTCAGAAGCGTTAGAGACATCGGCTGCCGCAATATAAGCGCGAATGCCATATGTTTGGGTAAGCGATGCTTGAAGCGCTTCTAGATCGCTGCTGCTGCGGGCGATAAGTCCGACATGTACGCCTTCCTTCGCCAGCAGCTCTGCGATCGCTTTGCCAATGCCTTTGCCAGCCCCAGTTATGATAGCTGTTTGGTTATTAAGTTTCATGATGATCTCTCCTATTTTGTTTTTTCATTTTTTATTTTTGCTGGTTTCGTTTATTCTATAACATAAATGCGCCAAGGATAAGAACGTACTTCATTGTAACATGGTTTCCTACAGGTAACCTTGACGTAAGGGAAGGAGATGCGAATGCGAGATTTAAGACAGGAGATAAAGGCAAAAATCGAGAAACAACAGTTCAATTGCGAGAAAGAGCTGACGTTGTCCATCATCAGCGGCAAATGGAAGGTTGTCATCATTTATCATCTTGGGGTAGATGGGCCGTTTCGGTTCAATGCGATTCAGAAGCTGTTCCCGCGAATATC
This sequence comes from Paenibacillus terricola, assembly GCF_014779765.1. Classification (GTDB taxonomy): domain Bacteria; phylum Bacillota; class Bacilli; order Paenibacillales; family Paenibacillaceae; genus Paenibacillus_T; species Paenibacillus_T terricola. The sequence continues at coordinate 381,288 of NZ_JACXZA010000001.1, forward strand.
CCACAAAGTGCTGGCGAATCAGCTGCGAGAACTGGAGGAGGACGGCATCGTCCATCGTCAGGTGTATCACGAGGTCGTACCGATTCAAGTAGAATATTCGCTTACTCCGCTCGGCGAAACGCTGCTGCCGATTGTGCTCATGATGTACGACTGGGGCAAGAAGCGGATGGAGGATTTGAAGGTGTAAAATAAAATGCCGCAGGCTCGTGCCTGCGGCATTTGTTGGTGTTACATACTGCTACGCCTTCCGAGGCTGCGAGTCTGCAGGAAGCTGTACGTAGAACGATGTCTTGTCGTTCGGCACGCTCTTGGCGTAGATACGGCCTTTGGACTGCTCGACGATCGTCTTTGCAATGGCAAGGCCAAGGCCATAGCCGCCATTCTGGCGGGAGCGCGAGGCATCGACTCGGTAGAATCGGTCGAAGATTCGTGCAAGATGCTCCTGTGGGATCCCTTCCCCCGTATTGGTGACGCTCAGCAGAAGATCGTGGCCCTGCTTCTTCAAAGTCAGGCTGATGGAGCCAGAAGCATTCGTGTACTTCATGGCATTGTCGAGCAGGATGAGAATGACCTGCTTCATCTGCTCGCTGCTGCCTCTTGTGTATAAGTCCGGCACGATGTCGTAGCTGAGCTCTATATTTTTCTCGAAAATAACGGCTTCGAGCGTCAGAATAACACTTTCGACTGCCTCGCTCATATTGAAGGACGTGGAGATGATGTTCTCGCGTGCGTCCTCCATTTGGGTCAAATAGAGAAGATCGCTCGTCAGCGTCCGCATCCGCTCGGTCTCCGACTTGATATGCTGAAGCCACTTCTCCTGCGTCCGAATGAGATCATCGCTGTTGGCCAGCAGTACATCTGCATTCGTATTAATGACCGCGAGCGGTGTGCGCAGCTCATGGGAAGCGTCAGCGATGAAACGCTGCTGCTTATCGAACGCTTCCTTGACGGGTGCAATCGAGCGATTCGCGAAATAGCGGCTTGTAAAGTAAATGACAATAAGCATGATGAGACCAACAGCAAGGAACGTATACAACAGATTCCGAAGGAACTTGTACGAGTTCGTTACATCCAGGAACACGATGGAATATCCGTCCATTGTATTGTCCACATTATAAGCCCACCGGTTGCCGTCCAGGGTGAAGTTGCCTCGAGTGGCGTCACTGGACGCGGCATGTTGAACGGCAAGCTTGTAGAAATCTTCGTCCATATCGTAGCGGGAGTCTGTCTTCGTTATGCTCCAATTGGCATCCGTATTGATGGAGAACGATACGGAACGTTCAGGTGGAGGACCGGACTTGACGCCACCTACACCAGCGCCAATGCCGCCATTAGGCGCATTCAGCTCACTGCCTTGGTCCTTGGGCCAATGGTTATTGCCGCCGAACTTGCCGCCTTCGTTCATCCCGCCGGATTTGCGATAAAATTCAGATACCTGCATCAAATCATCATTAATCGACTTATGGTTGTTCTGATAGGTAATCGTATAAATCGTCGAGAAGGCCACAATCATGATGAGGCTAATAATCACCATGTTCACAATAAGCAGCCGGTTGCGCAGCCGATTGAACATTAGGAAGTCTCCTCCAGTACGTAGCCAACGCCTCGGATCGTCGAAATCCGGACCGAAGATTGCAGGAACGTCAATTTTTTGCGCAGGAATGAAATGTACACCTCTACGTTGTTATGCTCCACCTCTGAATCAAATCCCCACAGCTTCTCAATAATGAGCTCCTTGGACGTAATCGCCGTTTTCCTCAGAACGAGCAGTTCCATCAGCTCGCATTCCTTCAGGATCAGCTTCATTTCCTTGCCGCTGCACGTCAGTTTCAGATTGGCTGTGTTGAGCTCCAGATCGCCGAACTTCAAGCTGTCGTCCGGTACAACTTCGCCTCTTCTTCTTAATACCGCCCGAATGCGAGCCAGCAGCTCGCCTGTCGAGAATGGCTTGGCCACATAATCGTCTGCCCCATAGTCGAGACCGGAGATTTTATCGTGCTCTTCGCCTTTAGCAGTCAGCAGGATGACGGGGATGGCAATGCCTTCAGTGCGAAGTTCCTTCAGTACGCTGATGCCATCCATCTTCGGCAGCATAATGTCGAGCAATACCAGATCGTAGATGCCGCTGAGCGCGTTATCGAGTCCCGATTGACCGTCGTGGACGATATCAACGGAATAATTATTTTTCTTTAGAATTTGGGACAAGGCTTCGGCAAGGTTAACCTCATCCTCAACAATTAAAATTCGCATGAAATTTCCTCTTTTCTTGGTCGTGTAGCTATTTGTGTACCTATTATAAGCAGCGAACCTTTAATCAAACTTAACGAGAGGTCGTTCAAAAAGTCCGCTTTTGACCACATAAGAATTTGTTCTTTCGAGTCTCTCGAAAGAACAAATTCTTATTGGCGATAAAACCTACCTCTAAAAGCGGTCGCTCATCTTCGAAAGGCCATGATAGAGGTTTTCTCATCACGAAGCATCATCACAAGATGTAGATTCGGCGTCGAATCTTGGATGAAGCAGAGACTTCCGGTTCTCACGTAGCACTACACTACGCTCCGATCCTCATTCCCTGCTTGCTCCAACCTTCTCGGTGCTGAAAACCGAACTTTTTGAACTTTCATTTAACTGAAGTCCGCTCCAAATATTTAAGATTCGTTAAAGGTTACCGTCCTAAGATACAGTCATGAACAGGCGATGCAAGTCAAGATGCACGAATGACAGGGGGCAACGAAGATGACTATTGAAGTATTCAATCGGTACGAAAGTAAGTATCTGATGGACAGCCAGTCTTTTCAAGACATTTATAACCGGCTGCTTCAATATATGGACCTTGATGAGTACAACCAGAACAATCAGTTCTATACCATTAGCAACATTTATTACGATACACCGCAGCACTCCATTATTCGCAACAGCCTCTCCAAGCCGAAGTACCGCGAGAAGCTGAGAGTTCGGGCTTACGGTGTTCCGAAGCAGGATGCCAAGGTTTATGTGGAGTTGAAGAAAAAAGTGTATGGCCTCGTCAACAAACGAAGGACGGCAATGAAGCTGAATGAAGCGTATGAGTTCGTGCGGACGGGAGTTGCGCCGGAGTTTATGCCTTATATGAACAAGCAGGTCATTCATGAAATTCAATATTTCCTTCAGCGTTATGAGCTGCAGCCGGCTGTGTATCTGGCGTATGACCGAATTGCGATGTTCTGCAGAGGCAATCGGGATCTACGGATTACGTTCGACACGAATATTCGTTCAAGACGGGAAGATATAAGGCTGGAGGAGGGCGATCATGGGGAAGCGCTCATGGCGCCAGGCTTGTGGCTGATGGAAGTGAAAGCCGAGAAGACGGTTCCGGTATGGCTGGCTCAGCTGCTGTCCGAGCTGCGCATGTTTCGGACGGGCTTCTCCAAATACGGCAACGAATACCGCATGAATATACGCAATGAACAACAAATAAAGGAGCGACTTCAACTATGTTAGATTCACTATTCTCAACAACGGCAGCATCGGTGACGGAATTATCGCTGGGCGATGCGCTGCTGACGCTATTTCTATCCTTCGCCCTAGGCGGAATGATTAGCTTCACTTATATGAAGACGCAAGCGACCTATACGCAAAATTTTGCGCTCACTATGATTGTGCTGCCTACGATCGTGGCTATTATCATCCTGTTAATCGGCAGTAATATCGCACGAGCGTTCAGCTTAGCGGGGGCTTTCTCCATTATCCGTTTCCGAAGTGCTCCTGGCGATCCGAAGGATATCGCATTCGTTCTATTCACGATGGCTGCCGGCCTGGCTTGCGGCGTCGGCGCTTATGGTTATGCTGTATTGTTCACTGTCGTTCTCTGCTTATTAATGTTCTTCCTTAAAGCTATTAGGTTCGGAGCGAAGACATCAACACAGAAACTGCTGAAAGTAACGATCCCGGAAAACCTCAATTATGAACGTACGTTTGATGAGATCTTTAACATCTTCAGCGTGAAATATGAACTGAAGAAAGTGAAAACGACCGAGCTGGGCAGCTTGTATGAGCTTGTGTATGCGATCACGATCGATCCGGACACGGATCAGAAAGAGTTTCTCGATGCCATTCGGGTTAGAAACGGCAATCTGGATATCTCGTTAACGATGACGCCAACCTCCATTGAATATTAAACAAAATCATAACTAGGCTTATTCACCAATAGAAGGGAAGAGATTCTATGTTAAACAAGAACAAAAAGAAGTTATCCAAGCTGGCAGTTATAGCACTTTGCACGGCCATGCTAGCTGCTTGCAGCAGCAATCAGACGGCTTCAACGAGTACGGGCAGCACAAGCACGAGTAACGCGGCGGCAGTAACAACCGCATCCGCTGCTGTCCAGACCGCAAGTTATGATTTGAGCGGCAAGGTGGAATACGACGAGGACGATGCGTATACCGATTGGAATGCATCGGAAGCAACAACGATCAAGCTGAATGGTACGACTGCGACTATCGAAGGAACGGGCGCGGAAGCAGCGGGTGGGAAGATTTCTATAACAGCAGCCGGTACGTATGTGGTGAGCGGCAAGCTGGATGAAGGGCAGATCGCAGTGAATGTTGCGGATAAAGGCGTCGTTCGATTGGTTCTGAACGGGGCGGAAATTAATTACAGCAAAAGCTCGCCGATTTACATAGAGGAGGCGGGGAAACTTATTCTGTCGCTGCCTGAAGGCACGAACAATGTCGTGTCGGACGGTGCGGAATATGAGTTCGCGGACGCTTCGACGGATGAGCCGAATGCAGCTATTTTCAGCAAAGATGATATGACGATTAACGGAACTGGCAAGCTGACGGTGCAAGCGAACTACAATAACGGAATTACGAGTAAGGATAAGCTGAAGATTACGGGCGGCACGTTCGAGATTCATGCGGCAGATGATGCGGTAATGGGACGCGATCTGGTTGCGGTGAAGGATGGACAGTTCGTCATCGACGCGAAGGGTCATGGCATCAAAACAACGAATGATACAGAAGGAGACGAGGGCCTCATTGCGCTGGATGGCGGCAGCTACAGCATTGAATCGGGTAAAGATGGGCTGCACAGCACCGGCGGCATAGCAATTTCCAATGGCGATTACCATATTGCGGCTGGCGATGACGGCATCCATTCGGATATCGCTCTACTGATTGCAGGCGGTACGATCGACATTACGCAGAGCTACGAAGGACTTGAAGCAAGCAGCATTACGATTGCAGGCGGAGAAACTCATGTCGCAGCAAGCGATGATGGCGTGAATGCTGCGAGCGGCAGCAGCGACACTGAAGGTACGGAAGGCGGCGGAGCGCAGGGCGGTGCACCGCAAGGAGATATGCCGCAAGATGGAGCAGCACCAGCAGATATGCCTCAGGATGGGACAGCGCCAGCAGATATGGCACAAGGCGGGGGCGGTGGATCTCGCGGCGGCGGTATGCCTGGAGGAGAAGGATCTTCGAACAACACGCTCACCATTACCGGCGGTTATCTGAGTGTGGATGCACAAGGCGACGGTCTGGATGCGAACGGCAGCATCACGATGTCAGGCGGTACGGTTGTCGTTAACGGTCCAACGATGAATGGCAATGGCGCGCTTGATTACGACAGCACCTTCAATATGACAGGCGGCGTGCTCATTGCGGCAGGAAGCTCAGGCATGGTACAGGCAGCGTCCGACAGCTCGACGCAGGCGGGAATTCTGATGACGTATCCGCAGACGCAGCAGGCAGGGACACTCATTCATCTGGAAGATGATGCTGGTAACGCGATCGCCACGTTTGCCCCTTCGAAAAACTATCAGGCGGTCTACATTAGCTCGCCGGATATGAAGAAAGATACTGCTTATACCCTTTACTCGGGCGGCACTTCGAATGGTGCCGAGACGGACGGCCTCTATGACGGCGGCGTATACAGCGGCGGAACGAAAGTCGTATCGTTCACAGCCTCCTCAACCATTACGTGGGTCAATGAATCGGGCGTAACCGAAGCTTCCAGCGGATTCGGCGGCGGATTTGGCGGAGGCGGCAGAGGTCGCGGCGGAGATCGTCAAACAACTGGAACACAATCCTAGATTCCTACCATATGCTTCCTTCCTATGATAGAATGATAGAGCAATCTATTTCTATCATTTGGAAGGGGCATATTTGTGCATAAGTGGAAGTTGTTCTCGATGAAACGCTTATCGGTTGTTCTGCTTGCAGCAGTCGTCGTTATTATCGCAGGCTGCCAGGCCGTCTCCGGCATCGATCTGAACCGTGTGCTGTTGAACAGCCTGAAGGTGCAGACGATGGAAAGCAAGAGTTCGATTTCGTTCCAGCTGCTTCGTAATGAAACGGCGGACATCGAAGATGATTTTTCGGATGAATCCGATGAGCTGCTATCGCTCTTATCGAATATGACGCTGCAAGTCGATGAGGCGAAGCAGCAGGATAGCGAACATATGTCGATGAAAGGAGCCCTGAAGTTCGACGATCTGTCGATCGGTTATTCGCTTATCGTTGATGGTGATACTGCACTGATGACGATAGAGGGTGCCAGCCGTCCGTTCCTGTTTGATATGACGGGAGAGGATATTATGGACTCCTACCTATATGGCACGGAGGTGGAAGACTTAGGCCCGGATACGGCTGCTGCCTCTTGGTCTGATGAGCCATCGCTGATGGATTTCGGATACAAGGTGCTGGACCAGGTTGGCGGTTACTTCATCGATAAAATGCCGAATCCAAAGGACTTGTCGGTTGATCCGCTCGTAACGGAGAAGGTTAATGGGGAGTCGCTAACGCTTGCGCATTTGAATGTGAAGCTTGATGCTGTGCAGGCGTGGGGATGGGTTCAATCGTACCTGGATGCGCTGACGAGTGATCGCGAAGGCCTGCGTACGATGATGAAAGGGGTCGTTGACCTTGTTCTCGCCGATCCTGTGCTGCGGGAAACTATCGCGCTGGACGAGAATGGCGAGGTATACGAGCCAACGGCAGAGGAAATTGATACAACCGTTGATGAGATGATTGATGAACTGACTCAGCTGAACCAGTCCATGGCTGAGTTGGCGAAGGAAGACGAATTCAGCGATATCATTAATAAAAACAGCAGCGTAAAAGCGGATGTGTATGTGGATGCGAAGCTTGATATTCGCAAGCTGTCGCTGGAAGCATCATATAAGCCAGATCCAAGCATGATGGATGAAGAAGAAATGCCGTTTGAAGGCTTTGTACTTCGCTTCAACCAAGAGCGCTGGAATGTGAATGGCGATGTTGTCGCAGACAAAGTGTCGGATAAGCAGAAGCAATCGGCGATCTCGCTGGATACGCTGGAGAGCCAGCAAGGTTACCAAACGCTTCGCCTGTTTAATCCAACATCGGATGCCTACTCCCTGCTGCGCAACAAGCTCCACATCGGCAAGCAGACAGCAGTATGGTCCGTATGGGATGATGACTCACCAGTCATTGTGACAGCCTCGGGCGTAACCATTATTCCGCTTCGCGACGCTGCGACGCAGTTTGGATTGAATCTGTCGGTTGAACGCGACGGCATTCACCTGTTTGACCCGGCAACGAACGCTTCATTGAAAGTGAACAAGGGAAGCAAGAAAGCGATCGTGAATGGTAAAGCAGTCAACTGGTCGTATCCTGTTACAGTCGTTGACGGCATTACTTATGTGCCGGCTCGTGATTTTGCTAAAGCATTTGGTGCATCTGTGAAGTGGTATACTTACGGTGATAACATCAAATATAGTTTTACAATCGAACGCGAAGTCGGATAAACTTAAGGACATATTCGAATTATGTTTTGTAGGAGGACAACGCCATGCACATGATTACAACCGATGAAGCATTCCGCGAAGCCGTTGCAGGCGAACTTACCGTAGCCGTGTTCAAGACGACATGGTGCGGGGACTGTCACTTCATCGATCCATTCATGCCTGATGTCGAGCAAGCCTATGCGGGCCGCATCAAGTTCGTACAGATCGATCGTGACGATCTTCCTGACCTGTGCAGCGAGCTTAACATCCTTGGCATACCAAGCTTTATTGCCTTCAAGAATGGCCAAGAGCTTGTCCGCTTCGTCAGCAAGCTGCGCAAGACGCGCGACGAGATCGAGCAATTCCTCGACCGCGCCGTATCCGTCGCATCAGCATTGCCACAAGCGTAACCTTATTATCTTTCTTCTCTCGAAAGTCCGTGCCGAACCAAGGCTCCATGCCTTGTCTCCGGCACGGACTTTTTATATTTTCAACAATTAACACGCACAATAAATAAGACACTCCAGAACAGCTCAGGGAAAGTAGTCCTTTGGCATCCCTCGTAGAGGGATGAATTTTTCAAGCTCGAACAAAAGCTGTGCCCCACAGGGGCATGCGACTCCTAGCACGCAGTATCTACCGCACGTCGCTGTCTCGCCACCGGAGTCCAGGCTCGAACGAAAGCTGTGTCCTACAGGGACACGCGACTCCTAGCACGCAGTATCTGCCGCACGCCTCTGTCTCGCCACCAGCCCCTTCCGGGGTCCAGGGGACGGGAGCCCCATGGGGCCCTCCCTTGCAGGGAGGGTTTGGGTGGTAGAGAAAAATGGTTTTCAAGGGGACGGAGTCGAGGGTTTGGATCGAACAGATTGAAAATTAAGGGGTTCAGGGACGAAGTCCCATAAAAGTTAGGTAGAAAAATGGGGTCCAAGGGGTCAGCCCCTTGCGTCCAAGCTCGAACGAAAGTTGTGCCCCGCAGGGGCACGCGACTCCCAGCACGCAGTATCTACAGCACGCCTCTGTCTCGCCACAAGCCCCTTCCGGGGTCCAGGGGACGGGAGTCCCATGGGGCCCTCCCTTGCAGGGAGGGTTTGGGTGGGTAGAGAAAAAACGTTATTCAAGGGGACGGAGTCGAAGTTAAGTATCAAATAACTAATTTAAGGGTTCAAGGGACGAAGTCCCTTAATAATGAATGTTCGGGGGTCCAAGGGGCCAGCCCCTTGAGTCCTCCTTAGGGGAGGATTTCGGAGGGTCCCCACGAAGTGTCCCATTTTCGACATAGCATTCAATAAATCATAAGGCTATAATGAACATATTGTTGACATGTCATAGGTTTCACAATTATTAGAAATTGGGTGATAGTAGTGATTACGGGACGTTATCGTGCGGTTGCTACCGCTTCCTGTATCGTTATGCTTCTTGTTCTGCTCGCGGGCGCGCTAGTCACGAATACCGATTCCGGCAGAGGCTGCGGAGACGACTGGCCGCTGTGTAACGGAAAATTCGTACCGGCTTATACGCTGGAGTCATTAATTGAATATTCTCATCGTGCCATTAGTGGACTTGCGGGCATACTTACTTTATTGACATTCCTAATGACGATGAAAAGCTACAGACAGTACGGAGAGGCTGTCTTGTACGCAAGCGGAGCGCTTGCGCTGACGATTGTTCAAGCCCTGATGGGTGCGGCAGCGGTTATGTGGCCGCAATCCGATCCGGTGCTGGCTATCCACTTCGGTATCTCGCTGCTCGCTTTCGCTTCAACGATGCTGCTCGTCATTTGGGCTGGGCGAATGAAACGTACGGGTAGAGCGAGCAGATGGGTAACGCCGCTGCCTCGCAAATTTTATGGCATTATGTTGTTTACCGTCATCTACAGTTATGGTGTCGTGTACTTAGGTGCTTTCATACGGCATACAGAGTCTTCGGGCGGTTGTGTCGGATGGCCGTTATGCAACGGAGAGATCGTTCCTACGCTTGAAGGGGCTACGCTGCCGGTGTTCTTGCATCGGATTGCAGCAGTTATTCTGTTCTTCATTCTGTTGTTCGTGTTTATTGCGGTACGCCGCAGTGGAGCAAAGGGAGAGGTGCTGCGTGCAACGAGCGCTTGGTCACTCGTACTCGTTATCGCACAGATCGGCAGCGGCGCATGGTTGACGCATGAACTGACGAATGAGAATATGTTTGTTTTCACAAGCTTGGTCCATAATTTAATTATTTCAGGGCTGTTCACGATCATGCTCGATATGCTCATTCGAAGCCGAATACATCGGGATATCCGATAATTTGCGCACGTATGAGCGAACAACGAACGCCGCCGGCACACCATGTGACGGCGGCGTTGTCGCAATCTGATCAGTAAAGGGGCTATGCCGATGCTGCGTGCGATGTTCGGAGAACCGCCGTTAGTGCCGACGGGGAGACTGGCGGATGCAATTAACGAGATGTGGAATTTCTCCCGATTGATGAATGAGCGGATTCAGACGGGTACTCCGTCCGAAGGGAAGCTGCGCAAATATCATATTGGGACGCGAGGATTGATCGGCTCGCTCGATGAATTGGAGCAGAGCTGCTATGCAGCTGCGCAATTCGCCTCCCGCATATCCAGCACTGCAGTGGGTCAGATGTCGGCTGAGGAGCAGCTTGATTATCATCGGTATGTGTATTTTGACAAAAACGGCTTTATCCGCATGTTCTCGCTGCTCGATAAACTTGGTACGCTGCTTAACGATGTGCTGGAGCTGGAGACGGAGCGGATGAAGCCGCATTTCTCATACTTTACAGTGCTCCGCAATATGCGGTTGAATCGGAAGCACCCCGCGCTTGGACAAGCGCTGGATGAACTTAAGGAACGGTATAAGAGCCCGATGAATCGGCTCCGGCGCAGACGCAATGTAGAGATACATCTGATGAACTCGGAGCTGCAGGATGATCTGCAGCAAAGCCTTCAGCGGCATGGGGAAGAGCCAGTGCTTGAGAATGTTGCGATGCAGGCGGATGATATGAGGCAGGGGCTGGAGCTTGTCATCGAATCGCTCGTGTTGTCTTACCAGTATTGCTATCGACACTGGAATGACCGTTAGTCGGCGGGAATCAGGTATAACTTGGTATACGACAAAAAGAGTCTTGCCGAAGCAGACGAGAAGTCTGCGGGCAAGACTCTTTGCATCGTATCAGGCTCGTTTAAAGGCTGATTAGAATACTTGTACAACCTCTTCGATACCTTCTACTTCTTCAAGCAGTGCGCGTTCGATACCGGCCTTCAGCGTGATGGTCGAGCTTGGGCAGCTGCCGCAAGCGCCTACCAGACGAAGCTTTACAATGCCGTCCTCAACGTCTACCAGCTCAACGTCACCGCCGTCGCGCTGCAAGAACGGGCGCAGTTTATCCAGTACGTCCAATACTTCGTCGTACGTCGTCGATTGGTTTGTTTCGCTCATTGCAATCAACTCCTTTCTCCCCTATTATAGTACAAAGCGCTTGAAATGAAAATGGATTCGAGGCTGAATGGAGTCAATTGATCGCGCGGATTTGTCCGCAACGATTGTTAGCATTCGAGAATTTATATCTTCTCATACATGTGCAGTACGGAGGTAAAACTATGCTGAAACCGATCGTTGAGTTTTGCGCCAGCAACATGCATCATGGCACTGACGCCATTATGCAGCGGCTGGAGCGGGATCCCGATTACGAAGTGATCGAATACGGCTGTCTGGGCAACTGCGGGGAATGCTACCTATTCCCATTCGCACTCGTGGACGGTGAGATTGTCGCGGCCGAGACGGCTGATAAGCTATACGATGAGATCGTAAAAAGCACAGAGGAACAGCGCGCCCACCAAGCAGCGCTGGATAAGCTGTTGGACGATATGTAGAACACAAAACGCCTGTGGCAAGCGAGCATCCATGCTCCTGCCACAGGCGTTTTGTTAATTCTCTTTTTTAGCGAGCTCTACCAAAAGTTGTGCCCCGCAGGGGCACACGACTCCATGCACAACGTATGCAAACTCGTCTCTGTCGATCCACCATCCCATTCCGGGGTCCAGGGGACGGGAGTCCCATGGGGCCCTCCCTTGCAGGGAGGGTTTGGGTGGGTAGAGCTCCTGAGGGTTTGGGTGGGTAGAGCGCCTAAGATTTAGGTCGGGTTGAATCACCCGATATGATGTTTCGATTTCCAGAGGACACCCGTTTTCAACAGACGCGGAACGCGCCCCATAAGTGCAGTTTTGCCCATCAAGCCGAAACCGGCTTTTTTGCCAAGGGAGCCGAGGGTCCCTTTCAGCTTGATTTTGCCAAGCTTAGGTGTTTGTCCGTTCCAGATAGCATGAATAACTTCAGCGACCTGCTTGCCTTGTGCGCCCGCCGCTTGACCGCTCGGTGCGAAAGGCATCGAAGCGCAGTCGCCGACGATGTACACATTTGTATAGGCTGGCAGCTGGTGAAGCTCGTTAATTACGAGACGGCCGGACGGATCCTTGGGCAGATCCATTCGCTGTACCAGTTCAACGGGCTGAATACCCGCCGTCCATACCGTAACATCGGTATAGATCGGCTTATCGGAGTGGCTATCATGCAGAATGCCAGGCTCGATCTGGCTAAGCGCAACGTGACCCATCATATCGACGCTATGTTCACGGAACCAGTCAGCGACGTAATTCTGCAATTTTTCCGGGAATGCTGACATTACGCTTGGTCCTCGGTCGATAATACGAATGTTCAAATCGGGCCGGCTCTCGCGCAGCTCTGCTGCAACCTCAACGCCGCTTAATCCACCGCCAACGATCGACACTTGTCCGTATGCCTTCAAATCATTCAACTGTTGGTACGTATTGCGAGCGGCGCTAAAGGTTTGAATCGTACATGCGTACTCTTCAGCGCCATTTATGCCGTGAAATTTATCGGTACAGCCGAGCGCAATAACAAGACTGTCATATTCCAGCTCGTTCTGGTCCTCCATTACAACAACTTGCCGTTCCATATCGACATCCAGCACTTCGCCGTACATCAGCAGTAATTTCGGATCGCTTGGGAAAGCAACCCGCAGCTGGTGATCGCTGACCGTACCTGCCGCTAACGCGTAGTATTCCGTCTTAAGGCCTTGAAACGGCATGCGATCGATAAGGGTAACGATCGTGTCGCTTGGAATGCCTCGTTCGATTAATTCATTGGCTACGGATTGCCCGCCGTAGCCGCCGCCCAAAATAATGACTCGTTTCATTGTTTAGCACCCATTCCATGTTCCGATTTATAGCTTTAGTGTGTCCTTGCGTTCAGGACAGCATGAATTCAGCTTACTATTCGTATACTTTAATTTCGTTGTACAACGTGTCGCGTTCAACCGCAACGCGGCCTGCGCCTTTGACCAGCCAGATGAGCTCGTCGCGCGTAATGCCTTCTGGCGTCAATGCGCCGGCCGAGTGACTGATTCGTTCTTTAACCATCGTACCGTGCACGTCGTTCGCGCCCATCGTAAGCGAAACCTGCGTCAACTGCAGACCGATGTTAATGAAGTAAGCCTTAATATGCTGGAAGTTATCCAACATCAGACGGCTGATCGCGATCGTCTTCAAATCCTCGAACGCGGAGTTACGGCGCTTGATGCTTGCCTTAGGACTAATCGGCTGCATCGACAGCGGAATAAAGACGAGGAAGCCGTTCGTCTCGTCTTGCAGCTCACGGATTTGCATCATGTGGCGGATGCGGTCTTCCTTGCTTTCAACCGAACCGTACAGCATCGTCGTATGTGTCTTGAGGCCGAGGTTATGCGCAGCGCGGTGCACTTGAAGGTACTGGCTTACATCGGCTTTCGTTACTTTCATTTTCTTCCGGTATTGATCGGACAGAATTTCAGCGCCGCCGCCAGTTAGCGATGCGAGGCCAACCTTCATGAGCTCCTGCAATACTTCGGTATACGTCAGACCGCTGATGCGGGAGAAGAAATCGATCTCCGCTGCCGTGTAGGCTTTCAGCGTAACGTCCGGATAACGATCCTTCAGCGCTTTGAGCGAGTCGACATAATATTGGAACGGTACATTAGGATTATGTCCGCCTACAATGTGGAATTCGCGTACGCCTGGATGATAGTGCTGGTCGACGTATTCGATCATTTGCTCGCCAGACAGCGTATATGCGCCTTCTTGACCTTCATCTTTGCGGAAGTTGCAGAACGCGCAATGCGCTTCGCAGACGTTCGTGAAGTAGAGGCTCATGTTCTCGATAAAATAGACCTTGCGGCCGTTCTTGCGCAGATTGACTTCATTCGCGAGCTGGCCAATGGTCAGCAAGTCATCCGATTGGTACAGAAAAACGCCGTCTTCGAGCGACAGACGTTCGCCATTGCGTACTTTGTCTGCAATCTCTTGCATGCGTGATTGATCAGTCGGTAAAATGACGTTCATACGGTTTCCCTCGCTTTCATTGCTGTGTTCTCGCAGTCCCTGTCATCGACAGAGGCTGCTAAGTTGATAAGTTTGTGAAAAAAGGAACTTGCTATTCCCTTGAAAAATAACTGTACTCATTATAAACCTCACGATGAAGGGCGGCAACAAGAAAAGTCAGCAAGGTGACATGAATGTGCCATGGGTAAATAATAGGTTGGATGACTGAAGCAAAGTGACAAGCTTCACAAACGCCTGTCCGAAGCGGGATAATCGTACCCTTGAGCACACGGTGCAAACGGAGTATACTAAAGGCAAATCCATAATAATGATTCTAATCTTGAGGAGGGATTGCCGTGATTAATGTATCCGATGCGGCTATCGATAAAATAAAAGAAATGCTCGAAGCGGAGGAAACGCCGAATCTCTTCCTGCGCGTCGGCGTGAAGGAAGGCGGCTGCAGCGGCTTCTCCTATGGTATGGGCTTCGACGATGAGCGTCATGAGGACGATCAGGAGTTGGACGCGAATGGTCTGAAGGTTGTCGTGGATAACAACAGCATCAAATATCTGAATGGTCTCGAGATCGACTGGAAAGAAGAAGGCATGAGCGGCGGCTTCACCATCTTCAATCCGAACGCATCCGCAACATGCGGTTGTGGTTCAAGCTTCCGTACAGCGAAGGAAGCGGGCAACCCTGCGGCAGATCCTTGCTAATGATTAAATAAACAATGTCAGCAATAAAGCTCCTGCGTTTCTTGTACGGGTCCGTACATGAGGCGCAGGAGCTTTTGTTTGTTCTGAGTCTATCATTTTATACGTTGGCCTGGTTCAACTCTATTAGCTGCTACATATAATAGAATAGTTTAGCAGCAAGGAGGGGTTAGCTTGGCTATACAGTTTCTGGACGAGCGTCTGTCTGTGCATCGAAATAACAGCGCTGGGGCAGAGCCAATTACGACGACGCCGTTATTGATTGGCGACATCGGACTTCAGACGGTTGCAGCGGCTCCAGCGGGTAATAGCGGTCTTGTTCGTATTGCGTTAACAGGAGTAGCTGGGGTCGACATAGGGGCTGAAAACACCGCCAATGTCACATTGACTATTGAACGTAACGGAACGGGCACGGCAGGTACAGGGATCGTCATTTATACGGATACGCTCTTTCTCGGGGGCGGTTCGTTTGACAATCCCCCAATTAGCGTTGTTGCAGGAGATTTTCCGCCAGCAAGCGTGGTTGAAGTCGGACAAATCCGCTACAGCTTATTTATCAGTTCAGATTCAGATATTTTGTTGATGGGACCTGCAGTGTTCAACGGCTCAGCATCGGCTGGCACGACCTAAATTCATACGTATACAAAAGTCGCTTTAATGCGGCTTTTTGTTTGTTATACAACGTTAAAAGGAAGCCCTTTTTACAGGCTTCCTTCCGACGGTGGTTAGAAATTGAGTTCATTCTCATCAACACTTTGCGTTGTTACTCGGGTAACGCTTGTTAAAGCGTGTGTGAAATCAGAGAAACTCTGCGACACAACCCCTCGCTTCCTAGGCTTCGTGATCAACTAAATGTCTCCTGCAGTCCTTGTACCATTAATGGGTCCAATGGAGCCACACCTCTCATTCGCACCGTCGTTTAGTATTATGGACTGAAGGCGATTGATCTATTCATCATTTCTTAACATCGTTGCGAGAAATTCGCGGTGATCGCTTATATATTGTTGCGAGTTCGTAAATTGGCAAGTTATATCGAATAGAAAAGAGGCCCTCTCGGGCCTCTCTGACGGTGGTTAGAAATTGAGTTCATTCTCATCAACACTTTGCGTTGTTACTCGGGTAACGCTTGTTAAAGCGTGTGTGAATCAGAGATACTCTGCGACACAACCCCTCGCTTCCTAGGCTTCGTGATCAACTAAATGTCTCCTGCAGTCCTTGTACCATTAATGGGTCCAATGGAGCCACACCTCTCATTCGCACCGTCGTTTAGTATTATGGTTCGCAGGGACGTCAATTATTCATGGTCAATCCATAAAAATATTGAAGTGCTATTACCCAATCAGCATCCATCAGATGATCCGATTATTCCCGCTAAATAGCAATCCGAGGGGGATTGGCGAATTGAAGGAAGCATCCAGGCTTATTTTACGTTATAATAGACGTTTGTAAGGAAAGAAGTTAGGAGTGAATTGGAATTGATTCAAGTATCGAACAAGATTGGACGCAATGAAAGCTGTCCATGCGGCAGCGGTCTTAAGTATAAGCGCTGTTGTCTGGATAAGGATCAGCAACAAGGACGGCAGACGGTAGAAGGGAATAAGAAGGCTGCTTCTTCGGCAGGTCAGAATGCAGTACCTGTTACGGCAGAAAGCATGATCAAATGGATTCGTGAGCTTCCATGGAAGCGTACGGAAGACCAGCAACTTGCGGAACTGCTCGTTGAGCATATGCACGGAACGGAACCATCGATTATCGTTCGAGCAGTATGGGTATGGCACTGTTACGCAGATGAGACGGCGCCAGCGTATACGAAGCCGGAAGTTTATTGCGCGGCCATCGAGTATTTGATGAGCGAAGCACACGGTCTGTCTGCTACCCAGAAGGGGCTTGCAGCCAAATACGGTGTCTCCCCCACGACGTTGTCCAAGCGCTACCGTGAACTTGCGGCATTCTTCGAAGATCGTGCTGCAGACGCTGCCACACCGAAGATCCCGGAAGTCGCATTGGCATAGAATAGCAATAGGCAAAGTGGCGCATCAACCTGCCGTATGGTAGTGACGGACGATGGACATGATGAGAAACGGGTGGCGATGAATCATGGATCTACAGTCAGATGTATGTATCGTAGGCGCAGGACCTGGCGGCGCCCTGCTTGCCGTACTGTTAGCGGAAGCGGGCTTATCAGTCGTTGTGCTTGAGCGGCACGCCAGTGTGTTCAAGGAGTTTCGGGGCGAGCTGGTCAATGAAGATGGAGAGCGCATATTGAACAAACATCATGTGCTGGAGGAAGTAGCGCGGCTCGGCATGCTGCTTCTGGAGCGCATTGAGTATATGGAGAACGGAGAGTTGATTCGAACCGTCATCCCTGATGAAGGCCATGTGCATGTTGGCATTCATATGCCGCAGAAACATTTGCTGCAGGTGCTGTTCGATCGGCTGGAGGCTAACCCTAATGCCAAGCTGCTTACGGGCGTGACTGTTACTCAACTGCTGAAGGATGATCACGGCACTGTCCAAGGTGTCAGCGGACGCCATGGCAGTGAGACCATTACGGTCCGCAGCCGCATCACGGTAGGCGCAGATGGACGTTATTCCACCGTACGCAAGCTCGCGGGTATTCCGACAGATGTGCTAAGTCACGGTTATGATCTGCTCTGGGCACGCATTCCATCACCTGAGGGCTGGGAGCCGATCATTCGAATGACGCTGGCGCAGGATGCTCAGCTCGCTTTATTCACTCAGCAGGGCGGCTATATTCAGATCGGTTGGAGCATTCCTGAAGGGATGTACGCAGAGATGAAGAAGAAGCCGATCGATGATCTGATCGATGCGCTAGTTGAGGCTTATCCTGACTTGGAAACGACGGCACGAGCGAATCTTCAATCATGGAGCGATTTTGTCCTGCTCAAGGTACACAGCAGCAGAGCGGACAGCTGGGTGCGGGATGGCTTCGTCATTATGGGAGATGCGGCGCATACGATGAGCCCGACAGGCGCTTTCGGACTGAACTGCGCGCTCAATGATGCGGATACACTAGCGAATGTATTGGGTGAAGCGCTGGCTGAAGGAAATACGAGCGCGGCTCGGCTTGCGGAATTCGAGCGTACGAATCGGCAGCCAACCGAAGCGCTGCAGGATAAGCAGCTCGAGATGGAGCGAACGTTCTCTGGGCAGTTCGGCCTATAATGGAATGAAATAAGCGTAACCGGCAGCCTAGTGCTTGCCGGTTTTATTATGTCCAGCGTATGTCATTATCCTTCTATTGTCCCGTTCTATCAACTAGTAAAACAGGCTCTTCTCGAGCGTCATTCATCCAAGAGACTCCTATCTATCCGACATATGATAGTGTATAACGTTTGGAAGAGGGAGAAGAGTGCCATGGTAGAGTCGCATAGCAGACAGCTGGCTAGCAAATGGGTCAAAACAGCTGCACTTCTCAGCAACACCCTTCTGGCAGCACATGTTCCGCCAACACGGATTTACTCGGCTGAAAATTTGAAGTCGATGCTTAATGAGCATGAGATGGTCGTTATTAAGCCGGTTTGCGGAGCGGGCGGTCATGGTGTGATTAAGGTACAGAAGGAAGGAAGCGGTTATACCTATACGTATTACTCCAAAAGAAGCTACGCTTCTTCGTTCGATAGACTGTACTCGGCTCTGAGCCGAGCGAAGAAGAAACGCTCGTATTTGATCCAGAAAGGGATTCGGCTTGCAACGATCGGCGGGCGTCCTATCGACTATCGGGTGAAATATGTGAAGACAGATACAGGATGGGTGTATCGTTCGATGGTTGGACGACTTGCAAAACCGGGGTTGTTCGTCACGAATCTGTGTAGAGGCGGTACGATGATGACGGCAGCGCAAGGGATTAGCCGCTCGTTGTCGTCTAGTGCGGTAGCAAGCAAGAAACAAGAAATGCGTACGCTGACGGTGACGGCAACGCGGGTGCTTGAGACGAAATTCCCGGGCATCGGACACCTTGGCTTCGATTATGGCATTGATAAGAACGGCAAAATCTGGATCTTCGAGGTGAATACGCGCCCGCAATAAGCGGGTGCGCGTTTCCTGCTTCATTTTGGAGCACAAACCATTATTCTATGATACAAAACGTTAATTATACCAATTGGCGATGATTAAAGTTTTTTATCTAAAATGGCTGTCCCAAGGCTGTGAATAATAGTATCCACATATTAGCCTTGGCTACTGCTTGTAATTTGCTGTTTTCCCACATCTTGTACACACGCTGTCCACACGATATTGTGGATATTCGGAACGCTTGTTCCGTTAATAGGCCCATGCTAAGATGGGTTAGGAAAAACGGAAACAAGTGGAAAGGAGTGTGGGACATGGAGCTGCTGTCTGATGACCTGTTGGTTGATTCATATTATATGGCGGTACAATTACATCTCGAATCCGAGTTTATACGATTGCTCCTCAATGAGATGGAACGCAGAGGGATCAACCCAGACAGCTACCGCATAGGAGCGTAGAGCGGCCAGAAGGAAAGCTTCGCTTGAAGAATCACTCCATCACGACATCAACGACGAACGAATAGGAGCAATGCGAGCAATAAGCTGAATGACGGCATACAAGTACGTCCTCTGTTTGAGTAGCTGCTGCATATTCTTCTTCGATTTGAATCGGTTCATAGGGCGCGTAAGGTCCGTTCCAATCACTAACTCTGCCGTAGTCTTCAGCAGCGTCGGAACAAGCAGGGCAGACGAGATCAAGCACTCGGATGCCATTGCATACTGCGCACAATAACATAAGGGTACCCTCCTTGAGTACTTACACCCGTCTGGCGTGCAAGGTTCATTTTCAAGGTAGGATACCCTATTTTCTTACATACGATTAGAATAACGTTCCCGCAGGGAACCATCGTCTCTTCGCCAGTCATCGCTCTCACGCTTTTCGACGATGGCCGTTCCCACAGGGAACCATCGTCCACTTCGTCAGCGCTACTCTCACGCTCTTCGACGATGGCTGTTCCAGCAGGGAACCATCGTCGACTTCGTCAGCGCTACTCTCACGCTCTTCGACGATGGCCGTTCCCGTAGGGAACCATCGTCGACTTCGTCAGCGCTACTCTCACGCTCTTCGACGATGGCTGTTCCCGCAGGGAACCATCGTCCACTTCGTCAGCGCTACTCTCACGCTCTTCGACGATGGCCGTTCCCGCAGGGAACCATCGTCCACTTCGTCAGCGCTACTCTCACGCTCTTCGACGATGGCCGTTCCCGCAGGGAACCATCGTCGACTACGGAGCATACACTCCAAATCCTAAATTGCACGTGCCTTGCGAGTGCCCAATCCCAATCTTGCGCAAACACGTCAGCACGCACCGACGCCATACGTTCGAACTCGCCCAATATTAACGGCACTCACATCCGCCAACGTAGAGCGTGTCCAATCTCTTACATTCCCATTCCTATTCCGAGGAATGGGAATGTAAGAGATTGGACAAAAGCGACTCCCTACTCTCTGTCCACCCGGGCGCGCATATGCGAAAACTTCCGGTGTCCAGAGGGCGGGAGCCCTTTGGGGTCCCCCTTCCTTGGGGAAGGGGGATTTAGGGGGATGCGGGAAATCTATAATTTCATGTTGCTGCTATGACCCGGCGACAGCTTCGCGTTCGGGTCGATATATACTTTAGCATTGTTCACCGCTGTGGGGGCTTCGCCGAAACCAACAGCAATCAGCTTCAACTTGCCGGGATAGGTCGCAATGTCGCCTGCTGCAAATATACCAGGGACGCTCGTCTCCATCCGGGAGTCGACCACAATCGAACCGCCTTCGATTTCAAGTCCCCACTCTGCAATAGGACCTAGCGAAGAGATGAAGCCGAAGTTGATGATGACGGCGTCGACGTCTAGCTCTTGTTGTTCCTTTGTTTTGACGTGCTCGAGTGTAATGCGTTCAATGGCATCTGTCCCTTGAAGGGAAACAATCTCATTGGAGGTTGCAAGCCGAACGCTTGATTTATATAAATTGTCTACACTATGTTCATGAGCTCTGAATTTATCGCGCCGATGGACAAGCGTAACGCTTGCGGCGATCGGCTCCAGCATGAGCGCCCAATCGACTGCGGAATCACCGCCGCCGCTTATGACGACGTTCTTGCCAGCGAATTGCTGGAGGTCACTCACAAAGTAGTGAAGATTGCGCTTCTCGTATTGCGCTGCTTCAGGCAACTCCAGTCTTCTTGGCTCGAATGCGCCGACACCGGCTGTAATGATGACGGACTTGGCGAAGTGGACCGTTGTATCGGTCTGTACTTCGAACAATCGCTCGTCGTGTTTGATTACCTGCGTCACTTTCTCTTCCAGGCATACTTCAGCATCGAACAGCTTCATCTGTTCCTGCAGCTGATGAACGAGCTCGCCTGCTGTTACCTTTGGGAATCCGGCTACATCATAAATATACTTTTCCGGATAAAGTGCTGCCAGTTGACCGCCAAGTTGGGGCATACTTTCAATAATCTTGACCGAGGCTTGACGCATCCCGCAGTAGAACGCGGCGAACATCCCTGTAGGACCGCCTCCGATCACGATAATATCCGTTACTGACGCGTCGGGTTGCAGTTGTGATGGATTGGACATGGTGCACCTCCTGAAATTTGAATGCATACAGCGATAAGGCAAGAAGATTCAAGATCAACATGGGCAAAAGACGCTGCTTGAGCATACGCTTAAGTAAAGGGATTCAGCCGTCCTGCCATTAAGAAATGGAGGCCGATTATGGCCGACATTATGTTCTCATTATAGCGCTTCAATGCTTTATCAGGAACCAGCCGATTGGAACTTATGACGAACATTTTCGTATATTTAACCATTGAACTTTTAATGAAAACTATGTATCATTCTTCATGAATATTACGTTCGACATTCTCTGTCGACTAAGCAACGGACAACTTTTTTAGAAGAGACGGGGCTTACAGTATCTTTTCATTTTAGCCTTGTGTAATTTTTCACATAGAATAAGGTTATCGATCACCTACAAGTGGATGAGACTTCTATAAATACACATATAAACAAACGGATAGGATGGGACAAATCATGAGCAATATTCCGAAAATCGTCATTTTAGGCGCTGGCTATGGTGGCGTACTGACGGCACTTCGTCTGCAGAAGCAGCTTAATTATAATGAAGCAGACGTGACGCTCGTGAATAAGCACGATTATCATTACATTACTACGCATTTGCATATGCCAGCCGCTGGTACGGACAATCCAGAGAATGCCCGCGTCAGCATTTCGAAGCTGATCGATGAATTCAAAATTGATTTCGTCAAATCTACGGTTGTTCAAATCCGCCCTCAAGATAAGAAAGTCATTCTCGAGGATGGCACATTGTCGTATGACTACTTGGTTATTGGCCTTGGCGGGGAGCCGGAAACATTCGGTATTCCAGGCCTGCTTGAGCATGCCATGAATATTCGCAGCATTAACTCCGTTCGCCTGATCCGCGAGCATATTGAATATCAATTCGCGCGCTTCAAGCGCGAGCCGCATCGCACGGACTATTTGACGTTCGTTATTGGCGGCGCAGGCTTCACGGGCATCGAGTTCGTTGGCGAGCTTGCAGACCGTATTCCGGAGCTGTGCAAAGAGTTTGACGTCGACCCGAACCTGGTGAAGATTTACAACGTCGAGGCGGGCCCGTCTGCGCTTCCGGGCTTCGATCCGGAGCTTGTCGAGTACGCGATGAACGTCCTGACGAAGAAGGGCGTTACGTTCAAGATCGGTACGGCGATCAAGTCGTGCTCCCAAGACGGCGTTGTCGTTCAGAAGGGCGAAGATCCACAAGAAGAGATCCGTTCGCAGACCGTTATCTGGTCCGGCGGCGTTCGCGGCAACCGCTTGATTGAGGAAGCGGGCTTCGAAACGATGCGCGGCCGCGTGAAGGTTGACGACCAGCTGCGCGTGCCAGGCAGCGATCATGTCTATGTAGTAGGCGATAACTCGCTTATGTTCAATCCTGAAGGTCGCCCATATCCGCCAACGGCCCAAATTGCGATGCAGCAAGGCGTAGTGTGCGCACACAACTTGGTTGCCTCCATTCGTAATCAGCCGTTGAAAAACTTCGCGTTCAGCAACAAAGGGACGGTTGCATCGCTTGGTAAGGGCGAAGCTGTCGGCATTGCTTTCGGCAAGAAATACAAAGGCCGCGTTGCAGCATGGCTGAAGAAGTTGATCGATATCCGTTACCTGTTCATTATCGGCGGTTTGCCGCTTGTGTTCCGTAAAGGCAAATTCCTATAATGCGGCATTGCAGTGTGCAAGTTCGAGGTTTATTGACAAGAGACGAGCTCGATCGATATAATTCGCTTATGGAAGTTGGTTCCTTTCTTGAATCCAATGATCGCTACGATCTGGCCTATCATGTCCAGAAGGAAGTGGATCTGCTCATTATGCCTGCCATCGAACGGCTGAAGGATAAAGGCCGCGAGCGAGACCGGGCAACAGCCGAGTATTTGGAAGAGAAGCGCCGTCAGCAGCTTGCTGCGGAGCTTGCGGAACTCGATAACGAAGACGATGACTGACGATCATAACAACCTGTAATGATCACAACAACTTGTAACGATACATCAAGAGCGCTCGCCTACAGCATGACTTTGTTATGTTGTAGGGCGAGCGCTCTTTTTGTGCGCACATACCTTGGAAGGGGTTTCATGGATGAACAGCTTACAGACACGCATCGTACTTGTATTCTCCGTTATTATTACGATTTCCGCCGCGGTGCTAGGATTCACCATTGTGAATGATGCGCAGCGGCTTGTTGTGCATTCGCTTGGAACACAAGCACAGACCATTGCCGAGCATGCTGCCAGTATAATTGATACAACGAAGTACGAGGCGCTGACGCCGGAGAGCGGCACAGATGGGTATTATGCGGAGCTTCGTGTGAAGTTAGATGAAATGAAGCAGGCATACGGACTGAAATATCTATACACAATGGGCAGAAATGTGAAGGATGGACAATCAGAATATTATTACATGGTGGACGGAGCGCCACTTGATCGGACGGAGGATGTATCTGCGCTTGGCGAGGTGGAAGAGGAGCAGTTCCAAGGTCTTGTTCAGGCATTTGATGATAAGCGGTCAATCGTTGGTGAGCTGACCGATGATGAAGAGTATGGGGCAACCGTTACGGCCTATATTCCGATTCGTAACGAAGCAGGCGATATGATTGGCGTAGTTGGGGCGGACTTTGATGCGACGGATGTGTATGCGCTTATGAAGCGCAACCGGGCGACGGCGCTTATTATAGGAATCGGCGTTCTGGTCATCTCGCTCACCTTCACGATGCTATTCGCGAAGCGTCTTGTTGGCCCTTTGAAACGGCTGACGCATGAGATGTCGCGCGTGCAGCAGGGGGATCTGACCGTGCGTGTAACAGCAGGCGGCAACGACGAGACAGGCAGGCTGGCAGGCGCCTTCCAATCGATGGTGGACGATCTAAGGGTAATGATATCCCGCTTGAACGATAATGCTACACAGCTGCACTCTGCGTCGCAGGAGCTGACGGCAAGCGCAGAGCATACGCAGTATAATGCGGATCAGATTGCAGACTTAATCCGCGTAACCGAAGCCGAGAGCGTTAGACAGACCAGTCGCTCGGAGGAGGTCATGTCGGCGATCATGGAGACGGACAACTCCGTGCAGCGGATCGCAAGCGCTGCGAATGTAGTGGCAGCAGCATCCCATGACACAGCAGCAGAGGCAGCAGCAGGTGGTCAGTCGGTTCAACAGGCGCTCACACAGATGGAGTCGATTCATCGCAACACTGCGTTGATGAAGGAAGATGTAGAGAAGCTGTCGGAGCGCTCGGATCAAATCCGCTCGGTCATGGAGATGATCGGGTCGATCGCTTCACAGACGAATCTGCTGTCACTCAACGCTGCGATTGAGGCGGCTAGAGCAGGAGAGGAAGGCCGCGGCTTCGCCGTTGTCGCCGAGCAAGTGCGCAAGCTGGCTGTGCAATCGGAAGAATCGTCACGCGTTGTTGCGGAGCTGATTACCGAGATGCTGGGACGCATTGAGCGTATCGTTGAATCGGTCAACACTGGGAATCAAGAGGCAGAGCAAGGGCTAATCATTGCACGCCGGGCGGAGCTGTCGTTTGAATCCATTATAGAAGAGATTGGCAAGGTGTCGTTGCAGATGGACGAGCTGTCTAGCGTAGCTGCGCGAATGGCAGCAGGCTCGAAGGAGGCTAATGCTGCTGGAGCGGAGCTTGCGAGCAGCATACAGCATGCATCGCAGCAATTTGCCCGCGTCACGGCATCGGCAGAGGAGCAGTCTGCGTCGATGCGCCAGATTTTCGCCTCATCGGAATCGCTCTCTGGCATGGCGAATCAGGTGACGGATATGATAGCGAAGTTCAAAGCATAAGGAACAGTTCCGATGAGTCAGCCGTAATAAATAAGAGGACGTGGGCAACATGCCCCCGTCCTCTTATCTTTTATACAGATAGCAGTTTAGCCAGTTTCTCTGCATCCAGCAGATTGCCGACGTAGAAGTCGCCGAATTCACCGAAACGTGCGCTTACTTCGTCGAAACGCATTTCGTACACGAGCTTCTTGAATTGAAGCGCATCGTCTGCGAACAGCGTAACGCCCCATTCCCAGTTGTCGAAGCCAACGGAACCGGTAATGATCTGTTTCACTTTGCCAGCGTATTGACGGCCGATCATGCCGTGGCTGCGCATCATGCCTTTGCGGTCGTCCATGCTGAGCATGTACCAGTTGTCGCCGCCGTCGCGGCGCTTGTTCATCGGGTAGAAGCAAATATGCTTCGACTTCGGCAGCGCTGGCTTCAGACGTGCAACAACTTCAGGAATTTGCAGAGGGTCGACGCCAGGTTGTCCCATGTAGTTGCTAAGCTCTACGATGCTGACGTACGAGTACGTTGACTTCGTGAAAGCGGCGAACGCCGACTTGTTGAATACCGTTTCCAGCTCGTTGAGCTCTTCAAGCGTCTCGCGCAGATGCATAATAACGAAATCGGCTTTCTGGCCGACGATCGAATAGAATGCAGTACTGCCTTGCTTCTGCTCGCCTGTTTGCTCCCAAGCGGCGAGGAACGATTGGAACTCGTCCGCTGCTGCAGCGCGCTCCGCAGCGCTTGCTGCTTTCCAAGCCTGCCAGTCGATAGAACGAAAATCGTGAAGGGCGTACCAGCCCTCTAATGTTTGTGCTGCTTCACTCATTGTTCATAACCTCCGCTGCTATCTATTTGTTGCAATCGCATGATTCATCTTCGCATTGCCTTTCATTGTTTTCATTGTAGCGTAACGAATAGTCGACGGCAAATGGCGGACTTGTGACATTTGATCATAGTAAATTGACTTAAGGACACGCTTTCATTAGAATAAAAACGATATGTACTAGAATATGGACGTTACGTACGTCCGTTCACGGAGAGTAAAGGAGTTAGACGGCATATGGTTCAATTGATTGTGGCAATGGTGCTGTTCTTTATAATGATGTTCGGCATCGGGTTCATTCTGAATATGCTTATGAAGACGACCTGGTTCCCTATTTATTTGTTCATTATCGTGCTGCTGCCGCTTATGATCTGGGGAACATGGGATAAGAGCATTTCGTTCAGCGACAACTTCACATCCTTCACATTCGTAGATGTGCTGCCTGCGATTACGGCACTTGTAGGTGCGTATGTGAGCGGTTGGACGATTCAAGCGCTTCGCCGCGGCGGGTACAAAATGTTCTAAATCATTACAAATGCTTATGGATTCCCCTGATGTGTACATCGGGGGAATTTTTTTTACCTATCGTGAGGTCATGATGGAGGTTTTTTCATTTTTCGACATCTGCCAAGCGGCACATCATTTGTGATAGAATGAGAGGAAACATAGAACGGATGGGGTGGATGCAATGCGCATCGGTCATTTGATGCAGTTTACGGAACACCACCGATACTACACATTTCGCGGCTTTTCGCTAAGTCCGCTGGATATGCGGATGCTCTCGCTTATTTATCAGCCAATGATTGGCGCTTCAGCGATCGGTCTCTATCAATTGCTGTACCACGGCGTTATGGAAGGACGGACTGGCTATTCGTCGGTTGAGCCGCATCGGATGCTGTTTCTGGCGCTTGGACTGCAGATGAATGAGGACGGACGGAAGAGACTGCTGAACGATACGTCTCGGTTGGAAGCGGTAGGTCTGCTGCAGACATCTCGCCTTGCTGTGCCGGACAATGATGATTATGTTTATGAATACGAGCTGCTGGCACCGCTGTCTCCGGAAGAATTTTTCCGCAATCAGCATCTGGCGCTGCTGCTTCGGGATCAGATCGGCAAATATGCCGTTATCGCGCTTCGTGAATCGTTTAACAGCAAGGAACCGGACGAGCTGGCAGAAGCGCGTTGGAATAAGGAAAATGTTTCGGTGCCATTCTACGAGCTGTTCCGTCTTAACACTTCAAAGGTCGATGATGAGTTGGAGCAGGCGCTCAGCGAGGTAGCGCCATCTCGACAGCCATCGGTACCGAAGCCGCCGCCGTCCGAAACGGCAGGCCTCACCGTTGGCGAGCTGTTGATGCGATTCCCGCGCGGGGCGGCCAATCGCAAGTATGTCGAGCGGCTGCGCGGCGACGACGATACGATGGCACAACTTAATTATGTTGCTTACAAATACAATATCGGAGCGGCGGATATTTGCCGGTTGCTCGATGAGGATGGCGTATTCACCTCGCAAGGGGAACTGCTGGTGGACGAGCTTCAGCTGCGAGCGAACCAGATGTACCGACAAGATAAGAAACGCGAAGCGGACCGACAGCGCATAACGGCTAGATCGAACATGATGTCTGCTTCAGACGAATCGGTCGATCAGGATGAAGAAGATGAGTTCGGCGTGCCGGAGGAGTTGTTTATGCCGGTGCCGAAGCAGCTCGAAGGGCGTTGTGATGTGCCTCAGTACAATATGCTTATGCGCAATGAGCCGCATACCCGGTTCTTACAGCGCTATTTCCCTGGGGCCGTTCCTGAATGGATCGATCGGACTTTCGAGCGAATCGATCTGAATTATAAGCTTCCTCCTTCTGTTATTAACGTACTTATTCATTATGTTATTGGAACGAATGATTCACAGCGCGTTACCAAAACATTCATCGAGGCGGTTGCCTCCAACATGTTGTTGAAAGGTATCGATACGTTCGAGAAGGCAGTCGGTTATGTGCGTGAACAGCAGCAATTGGAAGCGGACAAGGCACGCCAGCAGCAGGTTGGCGCAGCGGCGCCTTCGCGCGCAGGCGGAGCTGGGGGCGGACGCGGAAGAGGCCGAGCCGGGGCAGGAGCGGCGCGGAAACCGGCGATTCCGATTGTACAAGCGCAAGAGCAGAGCGGCGCACCGTCAGCTGAGAAGCTGGAGGAGCTGCGGCGGTTAGCGCGAAAGCTGGATGGTAAGAAATAAGAACATTGACGGCGACGATGGAGATGATGAATCAGTATGGAATCGCTTGGCGAATTGCTAAAAAGAACGCCAATGGGGAACGAAGCCCTGCGGCGTTCCGCTGAATTAATGGACGAGCTGCTTGCGGACCCGCTCGTGGAGCGGTTCCGGGCGAAGAACCCAGAGCTGGACACCAATACGATCCGTCTTAATCTGAATCGGTTCTATCAATATGTGAAGGAATACCGCAATTGCGAGCGGTGTCCAGGGCTTGATCTGTGCCCCAATGATTTCGAGGGCCATTATACGATGCTTTCTTGTGACAACGTGAACGGCGAAGTGCGTCTATATGATCGTAAGGTTTCCTGCAAGAAGTTTATTGCCCGTCAGAATGAAGAGCAAATCCGCAGCCGTGTCCGAAGCTTCTACATCGACGAGACGGCGCTGCGTAACGGCTATTCGGCCGATGAGATTCTAACGAATGACTTAGGCCGAATGGAAGCTGTCGGACATCTGCTGGAGTATATCGACCGGACCAAAGAGCAGGGGCTGCAGACTTCCGGTTTATATCTGGAAGGCCATTTCGGCACCGGGAAGACATTCCTTATGTGCTATCTGCTGCATGAGCTTGCGAAGGCGGGCTATTCCGGCGTGATCGTGTACATGCCGGACTTCGTAGAAGATTTGAAGGCGATGATGCATGAGCCAGGCAAGCTGAAGGAAACGGTCGACATGATGAAGGAGACCGACCTGCTTATTTTCGACGATATCGGGGCCGAGAATTTAAGTCCTTGGGTGCGCGATCATGTGATGGGCGGCATTCTGAACTATCGGATGCAGCGGAAGCCTACGTTCTACACATCGAACCTTGATCTCGAAGCACTGGAGCAGCATTTTAGCTTTACGAGCAAGGAAGGCGACGACCGTCATAAGGGCGAGCGGATTATGGAGCGAATTCGATCTTATGTGGACGTCGTTCGTGTGACAGGTACCAATAAGCGGAAACGCTAATAAAGTTATTCCTATAATCGAGCCAGGCGAGGGACACTGATATGTTCTTCGCCTGGCTTTTTTGGTGTCTGCTGGCAGCAACCGACATTGCGAATCGTGAGGGAAACGGTTCAATTATGTTCATACTAAGGACGGGTTACGCATAACAAATGCGATAAAGGAGCCGGTCCAATGCAGGTACATCGTATAAGCAAACATAAGATTGTGAAGACGGCTGTGGCAGCGTCGGTCGCACTAATGCTATCGGCATGCGGTGAGAACGTAAAGCCTAATGAGCCGCAGAAGCATTCCACGGCGCAGTCGATCAAAGGGCCAAGTCCAAATACGGTTCATTCCAAGGGGAAAACAGCGCATCGGATTAATATGAATGCGTATCAGTCGACTCCGCCTACGAATATCGTCAGCCGAAGCCGCAGCTATCAAACGAGCGAACCGACGAATAAGCAAATTCACCATCAGTTCATTGAACGGATCAGCGAGCTTGCGAAGCAGGGGCAGATGGTGAACGCGGACAATTTTGCGGTGGGAAAAACGAAAATTGATGAAGTGCATAAGGCTTGGGGCGAGCCTAACCGCAAGGAAGGCGGATTTCATCAGTACATGCCAGGCATGATGAAAGGGACGATCGCATTCAGCCCCGGCCGAGGCGGCGTGCTGAAGGAGATCCGTATTTCGGAGACGGGCCTTGACCCGATCAAGGATGGCGCGAAGATTACATCATCAGAGGTACGCTCGACGCTCGGCAAACCATTCTCGATGCGCAAATCGGGCAAGAAGACGATTCTCTTGTACAAAAGAGGACCATATCAGCTGAAATTCGCTTATACGACGCCGAAGCCAACACGTACGAATAATGCGATTCCGCTTGATTATGTCAGCGTCGTATCACCGAAGGCTGATAAGCCGCTAAGCGTAAAAAGCCGCTAGCAGCGAGCATTTAAACACTTACAAGCAGACCTTCACGGCAGTGGTAAAGCCGCTTGAAGGCCTGCTTTTTGCATGCCTTGAATCGTCTGAATAATTAAATCTTATAATCCTTATCAGATTTATTGAAATTAATCGTTGACACTGGCATTTGTTCCCTGATAGAATCAGAACATCAAATCATAACCAACTAAACAGGTAGGGATTAGTTGGAATCTTCTTAAGGGGTGCATGATCTATGGCAAAACGGTCTACTTTGAAATGGTTCTCGATTATTCTCGCAGTATCACTGGTGCTGACAGCTTGCGGATCGAAAGATAAAGAAGATAAAGCAAGCACGGATAAATCGACATCGACAGGTTCGACGACTACAGAGCAAACGACAGATACGGAGAAGAAAGAGCCGCTTAAGCCGGTCGAACTCCTGAACGTATCGTATGATCCAACTCGTGAGCTGTATGAAGCTTATAACAAAGCGTTCGCTGCGCATTGGAAGCAAGAGACGGGCCAAGAGGTGACGATCAAGCAGTCGCACGGCGGTTCGGGCAAACAAAGCTTGGCTGTTATCGATGGATTGAAGGCTGACGTCGTAACGCTTGCGCTAGGTTATGATATCGATGCGATTCAGAACAAAGGCCTGATCAATCAAGGCTGGCAGAGCAAGTTCGAGAGCAACAGCTCGCCGTACACGTCGACGATCGTCTTCCTCGTTCGCAAAGGCAATCCGAAGGGCATCAAGGACTGGGATGATCTGGTGAAGGATGGCGTAGAGGTTATTACACCGAATCCGAAGACGTCCGGCGGTGCACGTTGGAACTATCTCGCAGCTTGGGGTTATGCACTGAAGCATAACAACAACGATGAAACGAAGGCGCAAGAGTTCGTACAGAAGCTGTATAAAAACGTTCCGGTGCTCGACTCCGGCGCACGCGGCTCCACGACGACGTTCGTAGAGCGCGGAATTGGCGACGTGCTGCTTGCTTGGGAGAACGAAGCGTTCCTGTCCATCAATGAGCTCGGCCCGGACAAATTCGAAATCGTATACCCATCGCTCAGCATCTTGGCTGAACCGCCAGTCGCTGTTGTCGATAAAGTTGCGGACTCCCGCGGTACACGCGAAGTATCGGAAGCGTATCTGAAATACTTGTATTCGGAAGAAGGCCAACGCATTGCGGCTCAGAACTACTACCGTCCGCGTCTGCAATCGGTAGCGGATGAGTTCAAGGATCAATTCAAATCGCTTGAGCTGTTGACGATCGATAAGGATTTCGGCGGCTGGCAGGAAGCACAGAAGAAGCATTTTGCTGATAACGGCATTTTCGATAAAATCTACGTTCCAGGGAAATAAGCATGACATTGATCTTACAGATTTTGCAAGGAGCTGACTTCACATGAAAGGTTCCGCTATCCGCCGGGTTCTTCCGGGATTCGGTTTATCACTCGGCTATACGATCTTCTACTTGAGCGTCATCGTCCTCATCCCGCTCTCCGGCGTGTTCATCAAGACCGCCGGAATGGGATGGTCGGACTTCTGGCATACGATCTGGAATACGCGTGTTATTGCGGCGTACAAGATTAGTTTCCTCACTGCATTGTCCGCAGCAGGCATTAACGCCGTGTTCGGACTGTTGATCGCTTGGGTGCTTGTACGTTATAAGTTCCCGGGCAAGTCCATCGTCGACAGCCTCGTTGATTTGCCTTTTGCACTGCCAACAGCGGTTGCGGGTATCGCATTGACGACGATCTATGCGCAGAATGGCTTGATTGGTTCAAAGCTGGAACCGCTCGGGATTAAGGTTGCGTTCACGCCGCTAGGGATTACGATCGCACTTGTTTTCATCGGACTTCCCTTCGTCGTTAGGACGGTACAGCCGATTCTACAGGATCTTGAGAAGGATACGGAGGAAGCGGCCGTCATGTTGGGCGCTCACCGCTGGCGGACGTTCAGCCGCATTATCCTGCCGGAGATTGCGCCGGCGCTGCTGACGGGCTTCGCGCTTGCGTTTGCTCGTGGTATCGGCGAATATGGCTCGGTTGTGTTTATCTCCGGCAACATGCCGCTGAGGACAGAGATTACGCCGCTGCTCATTATGACGAAGCTGGAACAGTTCGACTACGCTGGTGCGACAGCAATTGCCCTTGTCATGCTCGTCTTCTCCTTTATTGCGCTGCTGATCATTAACGTCCTGCAGTCGAGAATTAGTAAACGGACGACATCAGCTTAAACCAATAGGAGAAGGGGAGGGATTGTACAATGGCTGGAGCGATTACTGCACATCTGTCGGAAGAAGCATCGGTAAGGCCGAAGCATATTAATGAGTCTGGTTTTGTTCGTTTCGTGTTAATAGGCATTGCGCTCTTATTTCTGACCTTGATGGTCGTATTGCCTCTCGTCACCGTGTTCTACGAGGGGCTGAAGAAAGGGTGGGATGTTTACGTTGCCGCGTTGACCGATTCGGATGCGAAGTCGGCGCTCAAGCTGACGCTCATCGTGTCGCTGATCGCGATTCCGCTCAACACCGTATTCGGTATAATGGCAGCTTGGGCCATTACGAAATTCAAGTTCCGCGGCCGTAATTTTCTTATTACGCTGATCGATTTGCCTTTTGCGGTATCGCCGGTTATATCAGGTCTTATCTATGTGCTCTTATTTGGCGCTCAAGGGTTTCTCGGTCCATGGCTCGATGAGCATGGCATTCAGATCGTATTCGCACTGCCGGGTATCGTTCTGGCGACGATATTCGTCACTTTCCCATTCGTGGCGCGCGAGCTTATTCCGCTGATGGATGCTCAAGGCGTACAGGAGGAAGAAGCTGCAGTCAGTTTGGGAGCTAAAGGCTTTAAGCTGTTCTGGCATGTAACGCTGCCGAATATTAAGTGGGGCTTGCTCTACGGTATTATCTTGTGCAACGCGAGGGCAATGGGCGAATTCGGTGCGGTGTCGGTCATCTCCGGCCACATCCGCGGCGAGACGAACACTCTCCCGCTGCATATTGAAATTTTGTATAACGAATATCAGTTTTCCGCGTCGTTCGCTGTTGCGTCACTGCTTGTCATGCTGGCGCTCATAACATTGGTAGCTAAAAAATTGATTGAGTGGAGGGGATCGAAATGGCAAAGCAAGTAGAACTGAATGAATGGTGGCAGGAGCGCATCTCGGATCAATTAGAAGGAATGGAATACGGTTCTGTGCTCATCACCGTACATGACGGGCGCATCGTCCAGATCGACCGGACGGAGCGCAAACGTTTCGACCCTTCCGCAGGCGTGACGCCTGCAGTGGCGAAACCGGATGCAACATCTGAGAAGAAAGCGGCTCAACCGCTTAAAGCCGCGTCGCGTAACAACAAAGTTGCGAACGGTTAAGAATTACAGCAGCGGTAGATAAACAACTTGCCCGGAACGGAAATAACGCAATTGCTGCGTTTGCCGTAGCCGGGCTTTTTAATGAAGGTTTATGGAAGATTTAACAAAAATTAAGTTTACATTCCAATTTCAAGAATGGTAATCTTTATTTAATAATGAATCCTTAAGGGGATTAATTACACAAAGGGAGCGGGGTGCTTACTCGCTTCCTATTGTGTTTAGGAGGAAGAAATGAAGCGTTTTTCGATACTTTTGACTGCAGTTTTGCCGTTGCTCCTATTAACGGCTTGTGGTGAGTCGCATTCGGATAAGAATGCAGCTCGGCATGGATCTGCCGTTTCTGAATCTGTCTTACCTGTCTCTACTGAGACGAAGGATCCCGATCTAGAGAAGATCGACCCATATACTCTAGTAGAAGAAACCTCGGCTGATCTAAATCATGATGGCAGTAAGGAGGAGGTAAGTACTTATACGATGTGGGACGATGCGAATCAGAAATTATCGTTGAAAATCCGCATCGATGAGGGAGAGCAGCATTTCGAGATCCATAATCCGAGAAAACTAACGAGCATTGCCCCAATCAAATCTGTAAATCTGAATAATGGCAACAAAGGTCTGTTGATTCTTTTTTACAGTGAGGAAGAGGAACAGAATCGAAATAAAAACGATTTATACAGCGGGGATTTCTCAGGTGTGGTCGTTACTTACCTCGATAAGAAAATCGAACTTGCGTTAAATTTGTTCGAGGCGCCATATCGTAATGAGAATAATTATGAACTGAAGTATGTAGGTGATAGTAACATTCATCTGGTGGATCATGCTACCGGCTTTACCTCTGATTATAAGGCCTATGTCTCCGAGGTGGACAAAGATGAATCGGAGAAATTGTTCCAGATTCTGGATAGCTTGAATATACCGAGCGCAATGGCGAATAAACAGTTTTATAAAATCGTTGCGGAAGATACGGATAAGGACGGTGTCGATGAAATCATTGCATCTACGAATATTCCAGGTGTCAAGGGAAACGACGTACTTGGTGTCATCGACTATCATTATCGGTACGAAGCACCTTCCTATCGTATAGCGAAGGAGGAGTTGTGGCATAACAAAGTGCTTGATGAGCCTCTAATACAAGAGCAAACATTTGATTCATAAGGGCATAGAGCCATTCTGTCCATCCAGCGGCATGCTGATGGGCGGAGTGGCTCTTTGTGTTCGTTTGTTTCTTGAATCGGGTACAATATGGGTGATGAGACATGCATGGAGGCTTGGAGGCGTACCAGATGAAAGAGAATCAGTTGAGCATAGACCAATCGCAGCTGCAGGAACAGGAGCGTTTGTTTATCGCGTTGGCGCTGCCTGAGTCCATGAAGCAGGCGTTCGGGGAGAAGATGGAGCGGATTAAGGAGCAGCTGCCATTCAAGCGTTGGGTGCATCCGATGGATATGCATGTGACGCTGCAGTTTCTCGGCGATGTGCCGAAGGAGCGTATCAGGGACATTGATGCTGCTCTGCGCGCGCGTGCCTCTCGAATTAGCTGGCCAGGGCTGAATGTAGGGGTCAAGGGGCTGGGAGTGTTCGGGCGACCGGAAAGGCCTTCAGTGCTGTGGGCAGGCATTGAGGCGGATCGGACCGTGCTTGACGGATTGTACCAAGCAGTTGTTGAGTCGATGATAACGGTAGGTTTTGAGCCAGAGCAGCGGCCTTACAGTCCGCACCTGACACTCGCTCGCAACTATGCGGGGGCCATGCCTTTTGAACAGGAGACATTATCGATTGGGGAAGATGTGTCTAGCACAGAGTGGAACTGGCGGGCAGATTCGATTACGTTATATAAAAGTAATACACGGGTGAAGCCTTCGTACGAGGCGATTGGTGTATATCCGCTATAAATGCAAAAGGCTCCGCACCGGCGTAAGCCGATCGGAGCCTTCACATTCATCAACTAGGATTGAACGAACTTGATGATGACCATACCGAAGAATACGATGGTCATGAATGCAAGCATACCGCCAAAGCCGAATACGACGTCCTTCAGGTCATCGCGCGGCTCTTGGTTCACGTGTGCGCGCGGGTCTTCCGCTGCATATTGCGTGTTGTTCATCGCTTTCAAATCCCCCTCGTACGTTACCATAAATATATAGTTGTAGTATAACCAACCACGTAAACAATTGTAAAGAGGTGGTTCAAAAAGTACGAAAACCGTACTTGCTAAACATGAAGCAAAAACCAGACAAACCTTCGGTCAATCGTATGCTACAATAGACAGGATGGCGCATTGCGCCCGAATTCATGCATGATTACATGTTCGGAGGGAGACCGATGGATCGGCGAGGAAATAGTGGGGAACGGGATGCGGCTGCGGAATTGATCCGGAGCAAACTGGCGCTGCTGCCAGATGCACCGGGCTGTTATCTAATGAAGAACGGCGAAGGGACGATCATCTACGTCGGCAAGGCGAAGGTGTTGAAGAACCGGGTTCGCTCCTACTTCAACGGCTCGCATAATGGCAAGACGCAGCGACTCGTCTCCGAAATCCGCGATTTTGAATATATTGTGGTTGGCAGCAACATGGAGTCACTCATTCTCGAGTGCAATCTGATTAAACAGTATCATCCGCGTTACAACGTATTGCTTAAGGACGACAAGACATTTCCTTATATCAAAATAACAAGCGAGCGCCATCCGAAGCTGGAAGTTACGCGCAGAGTGCTGAAGGACAAAGCTAAATATTTTGGCCCGTATCCG
Source organism: Paenibacillus terricola (assembly GCF_014779765.1). Taxonomy (GTDB): domain Bacteria; phylum Bacillota; class Bacilli; order Paenibacillales; family Paenibacillaceae; genus Paenibacillus_T; species Paenibacillus_T terricola. The sequence goes on from NZ_JACXZA010000001.1 coordinate 417,581, forward strand.
AATGCGTTCGCGGCCCAGCAGACCAAGAAGCTGCTTGATCGCCTATATCCGCTTCGCAAATGTAACACGCTGCCGGACAAGGTCTGTCTGTATTATCATATCGGCCAATGCATTGCGCCGTGCGAATATCCAGTAGAGACATCCGAGTATGATCGAATGGTGCAGGCAATTACGAAGTTTCTCAATGGCGGGCAGGACGAGGTTAAGGCGGAGCTTCAACGCAAAATGGAAGAAGCGGCCGAATCGCTTGAGTTCGAACGTGCGAAGGAGTACCGCGATCAGATTATGGCGATCGACGCCATCGTCGAGAAGCAGAAGATTACGCTGGCAGATGCGGTCGATCGCGATGTATTCGGCTATTCGACCGATAAGGGCTGGATGAGCGTGCAGATTCTGTACATGCGTTCGGGCAAAATGGTAGAGCGCCGCTCCTCGTCCTTCCCGTATTACGGTGAAGCGTATGACGACTTCGTTACGTTCGTGGCGCAGTATTACAGCGACAACCCGGCGCTGCCGCGTGAGATTCTACTGCCTTCGCCACCGGAAGAGCAGGTTGAGGAAGCAACGATAACATCAGATGCTTCTGCTGTGGAAGATGCCGCTGCACAGACCGAGGCAGGTGTAGACGAGCAAGCAGAGGATGCAGTCCCTGTGGAGGGAGTCTCCGCTGTTGTAGAAGCCGAGGAAGGCGAGGATCAGGCTCCTGTAGGTTCTCGGGCGAATGAGATCCGTGAATCGCTGCAGAAGTGGCTGAACGTCAAAGTATTCGTACCGCAGCGCGGCAAGAAGCGGGATGTTGTACGGATGGCTTGCAACAATGCCAAGGTATCGCTGGACGAGAAGTTCAAGCTGATCGAGCGGGATGAGGAGCGCAGCGTGAAAGCAACCGAATCGCTTGCAGGCTGGCTTGGCCTTGAATCCGTTCACCGCATTGAAGCATTCGATAACTCGAACATTCAAGGTACGAACCCGGTATCGGCGATGGTCGTCTTCACGGACGGCAAGCCGGATCGGAAGGAGTACCGCAAATATAAAGTGCGCACCGTCGTTGGCGCAGACGATTATGAGACGATGCGAGAAGTTATCCGTCGTCGATACGAACGGGTGCTTAAGGAAGATTTGCAGCGGCCGGATCTTATCGTTGTCGACGGTGGCCGAGGCCAGATTGCTGTAGCGCTTGACGTATTGGAGAACGAGCTTGGTCTATCCATTCCGGTATGCGGTCTCGTCAAGGATGCGAAGCACCGCACGGCGCAGCTCATGACCGGCGATCCGCCAGAGGTCGTGCCGCTGCCGCGCGACAGCCAAGAGTTCTACCTGCTGCAGCGCATCCAGGACGAGGTTCACCGCTTCGCGATCACGTTCCACCGCGAGCAACGCGGCAAGTCGATGGTCGCTTCGCGTCTCGACTCGATTCCGGGGATTGGCGAGAAGCGTCGTAAAGCGCTGCTTAAACATTTTGGCTCGCTGAAGAAAATCCGCGAGGCTTCCGTCGAGGACTTCAAGACGCTCTCGATCGGCGAGAAGCTTGCGACACAAATTCTGCAGGCGCTGCGAGAGGAAGATGAATCGAATGACGATCCAAGCGGTACTCTTTGATCTAGATGGAACATTGCTTGATCGGGATTCATCTCTGCTTGCATTTGTGAGTCATCAGCATGATCGAATTCCGGCTTTTCAGGTTGTAGAGAAGGAACGGTTTGTTCAGCGGTTTATTGAGCTCGATAATCACGGTTATGTATGGAAAGACAAAGTGTATCAGCAGTTGATCGAGGAGTTTGGGATTGCAGACTTGGATTGGGAGGATTGCTTGCACGACTATGTGAGCGGCTTTCAACAGCACTGCATCGGCTTCGCGAATCTGCACAGCATGCTGACGAAGCTGAAGGAGCAAGACATTAAGGTAGCGCTCATTTCCAATGGGTTCGGACAGTTCCAACACGATAACTTCATGGCTCTTGATATAGCGCATCTATTTGATGAAGTGCTCATATCGGAGTGGGAGGGACTGCGGAAACCGGATCCGGCGATCTTCAACCGTGCGTTAACGAAGCTAGGCGTCGCTGCAGAGCGTGCGTTGTTCGTAGGCGATCATCCGGACTACGATGTCCGGGCAAGCCGTGAGGTTGGTATGAGAGCGGTCTGGAAGCGATCCCCTCATTATGAATCCGCCGAGCATGCCGTTGCTATCATCGATGATCTAGAGGAACTCATTGCGATTGTACTTCCATAATAATGACGAAAGAAGCTGGTGGCCTTGTATAAACAGGGCAACCAGCTTCTTTTTAAATGAAGAAAACCTATTGTTTCAACGCCGCATAAGCTCCCGCCGCTGCAGACAGATAATAAGCTAATCCCGTCTGCTGACCTTCGAGCATGGACAAGTGAAAATCATCCTGCAGGAAGAACTGTGTCTGAGCGGCGAAGTCTTGTGGCGATGCTGCATGCCCATGCGAATTCAGAAACGCAAGATGGCGTTCGATCCGGTTGATGATAACGTCATCGTTATGCTTCACGCCTTCCTTAAGCGAAGCGCTCATTTCATTCATGAAAGCCATCGCTTCAATTGCCTGCTCATTCATCTGTGACACCTGGTCTGCAGTTACCTCTGAGGGTTCCATTCCGTACTTATCTGCCAGATGCTGATTGTGCTCCGTTAACGCTTTGCTCCACTCTTCCTCATTGTTGAAGCCTTTGAACATTTCCTTATCATCCATCGTTGCACCCTCCTGAATTGAAGTAATCGACTTCTGCAGCGTATGTGCGATTGTGTCTAGTCTCCGCTGACGGTCTGCGATCAGCTTCTGCTGCTCCGATAGAATGGAGTGTCGATCCGTAAGGTTCGCGAATAACTCCTTAATCCGATCCAGGGAGAAGTCCAGCTCTCTGTAAAATAAAATTTCCTGCAGCCGTTCCAGCTCCCGGGCTCCATACAACCGATACCCAGCTTCACTCACCTTGCTCGGATATTACAGCCCAATCTTGTGATAATGATGCAGCGTCTTAATCGTCACATTCGAGAGCTCCGACACTTCCTTCACCGTGTACAGCATCGCATGTTCACCTCCGCACAAGTAGCATAAAGTCTCTCCTAACAGGAGAGTCAACCTTATTTTCCAATAAAAAAAGCGACGCAGAATTCCCGCATCACTGTGTATGTGTAGTAGCTTTTAGGACAGCCCACTAGCCCAACTCGATGGGACTCAACTTATACGCAGCGATACGGAACGGAGTGGGTGAATTGTTCTGAAGAAGCAGAGTGAATGCTTCCGATGTAGCTTTCCTCCGGAAAGCTTTTAGAACATTCACCCGCGGAGCGACCGCACGCACCAGCAATTTATCTCATAAGCCGTTAAGTCCTTTAAGTTTTATATTCTGCTTAAGCCTTCGTCCTTAAGCCCTTAAACACATTCCTCAACCCACAGCCTCACGCCGTCCCGCCACCTTCATGATTACCCAAGCGACCGCCACCGGCAGCGCCAGATATACAAGCGCGGCGATTATATTAATAGCCGTTCCCATCATCAACAGATCGAACGACATCAGCACCGTGTCCAATATCGCATGCGTGAAAACCGCCGTAATAAAGCCGAAGCGTATAAAAATCCAACAGAAGAGGAGACCCACAATCGTCAGCTCAATCAACCGGCTGTACGCCGGAAACACCGGATACGATACGTGCCCGAGCGCCCAGATGACCGTCGGCACCAGACACGCCAGGAAACGGCGGCGGAACAGCCGCTCGAATACGGCTATACCAAACAACCGGTACAGCGCTTCCTCCGATATCGCTGCGCACCATGCGAGAAGCGGGAACAGCAACGGCAGCGCCATATTATACGTCGATGAGTCCACGCTTGTGGTCGACCAAGAGCCGATGAACTGATCGAGCCCAAGCAGCAGAATCGTCTGCGCACCAAGCAGAGCGAAGGAGAGCGGATACGAAATTTTCATCGAACTCCACACGTGGTTTCCATAAGCAGGTTCGCCGAATCGGAGCCACAGCGGCTTGCCGATCCTACGCCATAGTCCGTCCCCGCTGACGAGGCTGAACCAGATGGCAAGACCCATGAACACGGTGAAAATGTTCGAGATAATGACGCCGCCAGCCGTCAAACTGTCTGTATTCGAACGTACGCCAAGCGTCGCGCGGATGCCGTCTGCCATGTTGTAGTTGTTAACAATATAGAAGCCGAGGAACAGCAGGCACAGGACGAGGCCGCGCCGGAACAACGCGATTTTGCGAATACGTATCGCGTAAACAATGGCAAGCAGGAACAACAGGGCATTCATCAGCATGCTGCCGTACAATGATAAGGTGCTCGCCAAGTTCTTCTGCTTCTGTACATAAGTCGTGTAGCTGTCGGGAGCATTGAATTTGGGCTCATATTTCAAAATAACCGGATTGGAAGCAGAGGCGGGCCAATCGACCGTAATTTTGATCGTTAATGCGGCATCCCCGATTGCATAACCTTTGGGCCGAATGGTCACAACATTGCCTGCTACGCTTGCATCTTTCAGATCCGACAGACGGAAGCCGCTCGCTGAAACAGCCGCCTGTCTGGCGGCCATCAATCGTGACCAGTCGGACATGTAATTGTTTCTCGTCTTCTCTCCGGTATTGGCAGGCAAGTAGATCCAGCTTGTTACTTGTCCGTTCTCCATATGAACCTGCACGAATAACGTGCCGGATTTCATCCTGACTTCAGTCTGGAACGTATCTGTCGGAAATTTGGAATCGTACGTTTTCGAGTAGACGTTTAGCTTGTGTTCTTTCGACAGATAGCCATACAGCATACTATCAGACTGATGAACGGTATGCGTTGCGCTAATCGGTTCTTTAAACCGAGATTTGGCGAAAGCGGCTGCCTTGGCTGCTGCCTCCTCGCGTGTAATAACAGAAGATGACTCCGCGCTGCCGCTCTCGGAAGGGGAGATAAAGATCGGCACGATTTGCAGCAGCAAGAAGATAATGAGGCCGAGCAGGCCAACGAACATAATGGAGCGCGGGATGCGCTGAGGCAGCAGCGGATAATCAGACATAAGGCCCTCCTTGTATGCCGAACGCGGCAACAGCTTGTTCTTCAATATAAGTTTGTACCTCTGCTACTTTAGCATATGATCGCTTGGCCGAGCCAATGTCTCGATCGCGACCTTACAAAAAGGTAGAGAATAGTCGCAAGCGCGTAAAATAACGATCAGCGTCCAGCTAATGACAAGCTTGCCACATAGATTCGATATTTTTCGGTTTAAATCGTCTCAATTGGAGACAAATCCTTGTTGGTGTCGTTCTCCTTTTCGCTATATAATTTGATGAGTTGCTGGACAATAACCGAATATTCAACAGCCGAATTTCCGAAGGAAAACGGGGGAACCATATTGTTGCCGTCTATGCAGACGCTGCCGATCGCATCGGCCGTACGCGGCAACTTGGGGTGAATTCAGCAAGATGGGGGATGCCTCCCCTGCGCTGATAGGGCGATCTATCCGGGCCCGAATCCGACAGCTAACCTCGTAGGCTGCATGGACAGAACTCATCGCAGACGGCATTGGGTTTCCAATGTCTTTTTTTGTGCGTTTAGACGAGTCTGTACAATGGATATGGAGAGGGACATACGATGATCAATGTTAACAAACGAAAACTGTTCAGCTGGTCGCCGCCGCGAATTCTGGTGTCAGGATTTGGACTCATTATTTTGCTAGGAGGCTTGCTGCTTTCGCTTCCGATCTCGAATACGGACGGTCAATATCTACGTTATATAGACGCCGTATTCACCGCAACGTCCGCGACCTGTGTGACAGGTCTCGTCGTTGTAGATACCGGAACTCATTTTACGACATTCGGTCAGCTTGTTCTAATGGTATTAATCCAAATCGGCGGTTTAGGCTTCATGACGATGGCGACGCTGATCGCGCTTGTTCTGCGCAAGCGGATATCGCTTAAGGAACGACTTGTTCTCCAAGAAGCGATGAATCAAACGAACATGGAAGGCATCGTTAGGCTGATTCGCAAAGTTATCGTTTATTCACTTGCGATTGAGGGTACAGGTGCGCTGCTGTTCGCGAGTCGCTTTACCTTTGACATGCCGCTTGGCCAAGCCATTTATTTCGGTATCTGGCATGCTGTTTCCATGTTCAACAACGCTGGCTTCGACTTATTCGGCGGGTTCCGCAGCTTAACAACCTATGTTGGGGATCCGATTGTGAATATAACCGCAATGGGACTTATTATTCTTGGTGGTCTTGGCTTTATTGTAATGTCTGACCTAATTGAATTCCGGAAGCACAGAAAGCTGTCGCTTCATTCCAAGGTTGTACTGACGATGACGGGGTTTCTGCTCGTCATTGGGACGATTGTTATCTTTATCTTCGAGTTCTCGAATAAGCAGACGTTAGGATCGCTCGATTGGGGGGCCAAAATATGGGCGGCTATGTTCCAGTCGGTGACGCCGCGTACAGCAGGCGCCAATACGATCGATATCGGTATGATGCGGCAAGCAACGCTTTTCTTCATGGTCATTCTGATGTTTATCGGCGCATCGCCTGGCTCGACCGGCGGCGGCATTAAGACGACGACATTTATGACGCTTATCGGAGCAGTTATTGCGATGATTCGGGGCAAAGAGGATATCGTAATGTTCAAATACCGTCTACCCCGGGAAAGGATTTTCAAAGCGTTAACCATTACGATGCTGTCGCTAGTGCTTGTCATAGTCGTTACGATGATACTCTCCGCTACTGAAGATCGTGAATTCCTAAGGCTGCTGTTCGAGGCGACTTCGGCTTTTGGCACGGTAGGCTTGTCTACGGGCATTACGCCTTCGCTCACCGATTTCGGCAAAATCATCCTATGCTTCACGATGTTTGCCGGACGGCTTGGGCCGCTCACCCTTGCATACGCGCTTGGTCCGAAGGCGGAGAAGGATCTATATCGGTACCCTGAAGGCAAAATCATTATTGGATAATAAATAGAGAAGATAAGAGGTAGGAGAAACCAATGAAACAATTCGTCATTATCGGTCTGGGCCGTTTCGGCTCCAGCCTTGGCAAGGAGCTTGTCCAGCTTGGCTATGAGGTGCTTGGCATCGACAAGAATGAAGAAACGGTCGACGATATGAGCCGCGTATTGACGCATGTGGTTGCAGCGGATGCAACAGACGAAGAAACGCTGCGCGCACTGGGCGTTCGCAACTTCGACTGTGGCATCGTTGCGATTGGCGATGATATTCAATCGAGTATTCTAGCCACCATTCAATTGAAGGACATTGGCGTGAAATCGGTCGTCGCGAAGGCGCTTAGCGAGCTGCACGGACGCGTATTGGAGAAGCTGGGCGTTGATCGCGTTATATATCCAGAGCGGGATATGGGTATTCGCGTAGCGCATCAGCTGGTGTCACCGAACCTGCTTGATTACATTGAGTTATCCAAAGATTATACGATTGCAGAACTTGCAGTACCGAACTGCCTGAACGGTAAATCACTGCAGGATATCAACACAAGGGCAAGATATGGCTGCAGCATTGTAGCGATAAATAAGCCAAAGGGCGGCGTTATTATTGCCCCTACTGCCAACGAAGTGCTGGCGGAGAAGGATGTAATGGTCGTTATCGGCACGAACAAACAAATCGAACAATTCGAAGAGGCAATTGTACGATAGCCATATTTTGCGCAATCACTGGCACATATGCTTCTGGGGGTAATTATGTCGCATCAAGCATTGCTTGCAATTGCAATCTTTCTATTCGCATACGGCTTTATTATTTCGGAAAAAATTCATCGGACGATTCTCGCCATGATCGGCGGATTATTGATGGTTGCTTGTGGCATTGTCGACCAAGAGACGGCGATTCATCATATCGACTTTAACACGCTGGGGCTTCTTATCGGAATGATGATAATCGTCTCTATTACCGCTGATACCGGTCTGTTCAGATATGTTGCGATCAAGGCTGCGAAGAGAGCGCAGGGCAGTCCGGTTCGAATAATGATTTCGCTTGCGGTCATCACTGCGATTGCATCCGCTTTTCTTGATAACGTGACGACTGTATTGTTAATCGTTCCGGTAACCTTTAGCATTACGCGCCAGCTTGGCGTATCTCCTTTTCCGTTTCTCATCAGTCAGATCGTGGCTTCCAATGTAGGCGGGACGGCTACGCTTATTGGCGATCCGCCGAATATTATGATTGGCAGCGCTGTGAAAGAACTGACGTTTATGGCATTCATAACGAATTTGGCGCCAATCGTTGTGATCGTTATGGCAAGTTATATTCCTTTATTCGTGTTTATGTTCAGAAAGCAACTGCAAACGTCAGAGGAACGTAAACGATCCATCATGGAACTGAATGTTAACGGACTCATTACCGATAGCCGCCTGCTTGTCAAATGTTTATCCGTGCTAGCGGTTACGATTATTGGTTTCTTCCTGCATCAAGCATTTCATTTCGAATCCGCGACAGTTGCGCTTGCCGGTGCGTTCATCTTGCTGTTGATTTCGGGTGAACATCAGATGGAGCATGCGATCAGCAAGGTGGAATGGACGACGATTTTCTTCTTTATCGGGTTGTTCGTGCTCGTATCCGGGCTTGTTGAGACAGGTGTCATCGCTGATTTAGCGGCTCGCGCCATCGATTTGACGGGCGGAGATCCAGTCGCCGCATCCATGCTGATCATGTGGATGAGCGCAATTGCTTCGGCCTTCGTCGACAACATCCCATTCGTCGCTACGATGATTCCGATGATCCAGGAAATGGGCAGCATGGGCGTTGCGAATCTGGAGCCGCTCTGGTGGAGTTTAGCGCTCGGCGCTTGCTTAGGAGGCAACGGGACCCTGATTGGTGCTAGCGCCAATCTGATAACAGCGGGCTTGGCGGCCAAAGAGGGACATCCGATTCGGTTCTTGCAGTACTTGAAATATGGGTTGCCGCTTATGCTCGTTTCTGTCGCATTATCAAGCATCTACGTTTATTTGCGCTATCTTGCGTAAGCTTGCTAAGGCTTTACATAACCAAGATAGCTGAAGTACAATGAATAATGAACATAGGGTTTTCACATAATTTCGTTTTATTGGGGGAGTCTGTCACTTGACGGGCTCTCTTTGTCTTTTTTCCGGCAAGTGACGATTCGCCCGGTCAAAAATGAACGGGGGGCAATCGATGGAATCTCAAGCAATTGCTGCAATCGCGATCTTTCTTGTCATCTATGCACTTATTATTTCGGAGAAAATACACCGAACCATCATAGCGATGGTTGGCGGCATCATTATGGTCGCCGTAGGGATTGTCGATCAGGAGGCGGCGCTTCACCACATCGATTTCAATACGCTCGGGCTGCTGATCGGCATGATGATCATCGTCTCCGTAACGGCGGAGACAGGGTTGTTCAAGTATATCGCCGTTTGGGCAGCGAAGAAAGCCAAGGGCAGTCCGGTAAATATACTCATCGTGTTAATGCTTATTACCGCGATTGGCTCTGCTTTTCTGGATAACGTAACAACGATCTTATTGATGGTCCCAGTGACCTTCAGCATTACAAGACAGTTGAAGGTATCGCCGTTGCCTTATATCATGACGCAAATTATCGCTTCGAACGTTGGCGGTACTGCGACGCTGATCGGGGATCCGCCGAACATTATGATCGGCAGCGCGGTCAGCGAGCTGACGTTCATGGCCTTTATCAACAACCTAGCTCCCATTGCTGCTATTGTGCTGATCGTCTACATTCCGTTGTTTATTCTCATTTTTCGGAAGCAGCTTAAGACGACACCGGAGCTTCGCAGCAGCATTATGAGAATGGATGAACGGGAACTCATCACCGACCGCAAGCTGATGTACAAGAGTTTGACTGCCCTTGGTCTTACGATAATAGGCTTCTTCTTGCATCAAGCGCTCCATCTAGAGTCGGCGACCGTAGCGCTCGCCGGTGCGTTTCTGCTGCTCGTATTAACAGGCGAGCATACAATGGAGGAAGCGTTCCGCAAGGTGGAATGGACGACGATCTTCTTCTTCGTAGGTCTGTTCGTGCTCGTTGCAGGCCTCGTCGAAACGGACGTGATTGCAAAACTTGCGGCGCAGGCAATAGAGTGGACGGGAGGCAATGTGACGGCTGCCTCCATGCTCATTCTATGGATGAGCGCAATCGCTTCTGCGTTCCTGGATAATATCCCGTTCGTTGCTACGATGATTCCGATGATCCAAGAGATGGGAAATATGGGCATCGATAATCTGGAGCCGTTATGGTGGAGCCTCGCCCTTGGTGCATGCTTGGGAGGCAACGGTACGCTTATTGGCGCAAGCGCGAACCTGATTGCTGCAGGAATGGCAGGGAAAGAAGGGCATCCAATCAGTTTCGTGAAGTTTATGAAGGTTGCTTTTCCGCTCATGCTGCTTTCCATCGTTCTGTCCAGCGCGTACATTTATTTGAGATATTTGATTTAAAGAAAGGTCCAAAAGATGTAAGAACAATTACGAGGCTGGAGGCGGTTTGCCATGCTGACATATGCATTTAATCCGGATATCATCTACATTACGGAATCGAATAACGATGGAGATGTTGAATTTTTCATTCGCTTTGTTGTAGAAGCGCCGCATTTGGAGAAATTCAAAGAGGTTCAGCATTATTTTGAAGACAATGAGGTTTATACGGACGCTCTGTTCTATGCTTATGAGAATCATGAATATCGGGTTATCGTACGTTCGGATTATTATGTCGAGTTCGTGCTTCAACTGATGAAGCATCGGCTCGTCGAGCAGGTGCAATGGAAGGAGTAGCAGGCTAGACGTTCGTTTGGGGCAAAGAATAACGGGAAGGGCCGATGAGCCGCTTCCCGTTATTTGGATGGCTGGGCAATGACTCGGCCCGATAAGCTGTGGATGAGCGTGTAAGACGGATTGTGCGGGCCGCTGTCGCATAAGGATACAGCGTAAATAAGCGGGACGCCTGGTTGCCTCGGATTATAGTAGGCTTGTACCTCCGGCTGTAAAGTGCAGGCAACAGGAAGTTCTTGCTTCATTGCGATCGAGAGCGCTTGTTGCGGCGAAACGGCGGCATGATGGGCCCGATGAAACAGACGCTTCTCGAGCTTCGGATGGATGGTTCCTTCCGCTCGTCGTACGATACCGGTTGAATCAATGGTTATAGTGAGTATATCCCCCCATACTGGTGTTCCGAATAGAAGATGTTTGAACTCGACAATCGATTCGCCGGCATCAGACTTTGTCGCATGGACGATAACTAGGTTTTGTTTGGGGTTTCGCAGACCGTATAATTTCTTGTGGGCTATAACGAACTCGTAGGCAATCCATCCTGGCGAATGCTTCGATGGTTTGGACAACGTTCCTGTCATCAAGGAAGGCGTTCCAGTTGCCTCGTTCATCCTGATGATTGACCCTTTGAATCTTTCTTTAGCGGGAGAGACTGCTTGCCCAACAGCGCGTTGAGCCGTTGCTGTTTCATTCGGCAAAATAAATGAAAGCAGCATAGCGGTAAATAGGGAGAGGAATCGGTAATGGTATGCAATCGTCATTCTCATCAATCCTCCTGTTCTTAATTATCCAGTATGAGGAAGATGTTTGCGGTTTATTCCTTGCATGATCGGATAACGACAACATTGCAGTGCTATACTATATGCATATAAAAATCGCGGCTCGGTGCGTTGCAGCCGCGATTTCTTATCTTTAAAAATTTCTTTTCAGGGATAATCAAATCCGAGTCGGGTAAGTCGCTGCAAGATTATCGATCCATAGTCGGACGGCTGGGCTTAGACCAGATGGAGCAGCGTATATAAGCGATGTTGTCCGCTTCGTTTCTGCAAGCTCGCGTACCGGAACGATGGTAAGCTCGTTGGCGTCAAGCATTTGCGGGCGTACATAAGACTGCGGCAGCAGGGTGGCCGCTCTACAAGTAACGAGAAGCCGCAAGATCGCTTCGAAGGAATCGATCTCCATGCGGACGTCCGGCTCCAGCTTATACTTCTCGAACACTTCATCGGTAAGCGAGCGGTACCATGTGCCTTTGGTAAACAAAATGATGGGCAGTCCGTTCAACTGTTCGATTGTAAGCGGCCACCGGTCCGTTACAATCTGATTGCGCGGAGCGACGAGGACAAGATGGTCATCGAACAGCGGTACGCAGTGAAGCTGCGGGTCCTGGATGCGGGAGGCGACTATGCCGAAGTCTACCTTGCGCTCTCGAACGAGGGATACGATCTCGTGCGTCTTGCCGGTTACCGCCTTGATGTCGAGGTCAGGACGCTCCTCATTCATTAACCGGATGAAATCGGGCAGCGTTGTTTGAAGTGTTGTTAAACTCGCGCCGATCGTCACTTCCGTTACGCCTTCCGAACGAAACCCGGATACGGTGTGCAAATAACGCTGGTGCAGGGTGCGAAGCTCCAAGGCGTATTCGTAAGTCAGTTGGCCGACACGCGTCAGTTCCAGGCGTTTGCCGATCCGGCGGAACAGCTCAACGCCAAGCTCTTCTTCTAATTTGGCGATTCGGCGAGACAGCGCGGGCTGTGACAAATTTAATTGTACAGACGCTTTATTCATGCTCGATTGTTCAACGACAATGGCGAATGCAAGCATATCTTCGAGCAATTGAACCCCTCAATTCTGGTGAAATCAATGGTAGGTGAGGCCTTATGCAATATTGTTATAAGGAATTATCAACAATACGCAATTCCATTATAAGCTCAAAAGGAGTAGGATTGAAAGTGTGGCTAAGTTGTGTCGACTTTTGTTGACGCTGTACGGGCTCAGGAGTACAATGGAAAATGTTTTGTTAACCGTAATCCACAAGGGAAGTTATGAAAGGAGAACGCACCACTTATGAAAGCAAATTCGTACCATTGGCGGAAGCTGCATTCCCTGCTTGGGGTCATTCCGCTCGGCTTGTTCATCATTGAGCATGCCATCACGAACTATTCCGCGTTCGAGAGCGGGGCAGAGGGCTTCAACAAGAGCGTCAAATTCCTGAACGATCTGCCGCTCGTGTACTTCTTGGAGATCTTCGGCATCTTCTTGCCGATATTGTTCCATGGCGTATACGGCCTCTACATGGCTTATCAATCGAACATGAATGCAGGCCGCTTCAGCTACGGCCGCAACTGGGCATTCGTTGCACAACGTGTAACGGGTGTGATTACGTTCATCTTCATTATCTGGCATCTGTACGAGACGCGTTTCCAAGTAGCGGTCGGTAACTTGACGCACGAAGAGCTTGGCGCGCATATGCATGATATTTTCACGCATCCGGTCAGCTTGATCCTATACGTAATTGGCGTATTGGCAGCTGTATTCCACTTCAGCAACGGTCTGTGGGCATTCCTGATTAGCTGGGGCATTACGGTCGGCCCACGTGCGCAGCGTGTATCGTCTGCGATTTGCATGGGTATTTTCGTCATTATCTCGGTGCTCTTCCTGTTGTCGATCGTAGCATTCACGGGCGACGAATTTAAGGAAGCGGCAGCAGCGGTAACGACTACTTGGAATCCGATCGGCTAGGAACACGATAAGGAGAGCGATTCGATATGGCTAAAAATAAAATCATTGTCGTCGGCGGCGGTCTCGCTGGCCTCATGGCGACGATTAAAGCAGCAGAGGCCGGCGTTCACGTCGACCTGTTCTCGCTCGTGCCTGTTAAGCGTTCGCACTCGGTGTGCGCGCAAGGCGGCATCAACGGCGCGGTTAATACGAAGGGTGAAGGCGACTCCCCATGGGAGCACTTTGACGATACGGTATACGGCGGCGACTTCTTGGCGAACCAACCGCCAGTTAAAGCAATGTGCGATGCAGCACCTGGCATCATTCACTTGATGGACCGTATGGGCGTTATGTTCAGCCGTACGCCAGAGGGTCTGCTTGACTTCCGCCGCTTCGGCGGCACGCAATACCACCGTACGGCTTTTGCAGGCGCTACGACAGGCCAACAGCTGCTGTACGCTTTGGACGAGCAAGTCCGCCGCTGGGAAACAGCGGGCCTCGTAACGAAGTACGAGCACTGGGAATTCCTCGGTGCGGTGCTGGACGACGACGGCGTATGCCGCGGCGTATCGGCGCAGGACCTGCGTACGATGGAAGTCGTTACGATGCGCGCGGATGCAGTTATTCTTGCAACGGGCGGCCCTGGTATTATTTTCGGCAAAACGACGAACTCGGTTATCAATACAGGTACGGCAGCAAGCGCTGTGTACCAACAAGGCGTTAACTACGCGAACGGTGAGATGATTCAGATTCACCCTACGGCTATTCCGGGCGATGACAAAAACCGTCTGATGTCGGAATCGGCACGTGGCGAGGGCGGACGGATCTGGACGTACAAAGACGGTAAGCCTTGGTACTTCCTCGAGGAGAAATATCCTGCATACGGTAACCTCGTGCCGCGGGATATCGCTACGCGCGAGATCTTCAGCGTCTGCGTTGACCAGAAGCTCGGCATCAACGGCGAGAACATGGTATACCTTGACCTGTCTCATAAGGATCCGAAGGAGCTGGACGTTAAGCTCGGCGGCATCATCGAGATTTATGAGAAGTTCGTTGGCGATGATCCACGCAAACTGCCAATGAAGATTTTCCCGGCTGTACACTACTCGATGGGCGGTCTGTGGGTTGACTACAACCAGATGACGAACATTCCGGGTCTGTTCGCTTGCGGCGAATGCGAATACCAGTACCACGGCGCGAACCGTCTGGGCGCGAACTCGCTGTTGTCGGCAATCTTCGGAGGTATGGTTACGGGACCTAAAGCGGTCGAGTACATTAAAGGTCTGAAGAAGTCGGCAGAAGATATTGCATCGTCCGTCTTCGATCGCGCGAAGAATGAGCAAGCTGCTAAGTACGAGAGCATCCTCAAGATGGATGGCACGGAGAATAGCTACGTTCTGCACAAAGAGCTCGGCGAATGGATGACGAACAACATGACCGTTGTTCGCTACAACGACCGTCTGCAGCAAACGATCGATAAGATCAAAGAACTGAAGCAGCGTTACACAAAAATCAACATCAACGATACGGCGCGTTGGAACAACGCAGGCGTTGCGTTCACGCGTCAGCTGTGGAACATGCTCGAGCTTGCTGAGTCGATGACGCTTGGCGCATTGCTGCGCAACGAAAGCCGCGGCGCTCACTACAAGCCAGAATTCCCGGAACGCGACGACGAGCAGTTCTTGAAGACGACGATCGCGTCCTGGACAGCGGAAGGTCCGAAGATCTCATACGAAGATGTCGATACTTCGCTGATCAAGCCGCGTAAACGCGACTATTCGAGCAACAAGCACTAAGTCAAGCGAATGCTTGCGAAGCATTTTAGGAGGGGATAACGATGGCGGAAACATCTGTTGCAGCCAAAACGGTAAAACTTATCATCTCCCGTCAGGACGGTCCGGATGCGGCACCGTACACGGAAGAGTTCGAAGTGCCATACCGTAACAATATGAACGTCATAAGCGCGCTGATGGAAATTCAGCGTAATCCGACGAAAGCGGACGGTTCCGGCACGGCGCCGGTATGCTGGGAATCGAACTGTCTCGAGGAAGTGTGCGGCGCTTGCTCGATGGTTATCAACGGCAAACCGCGCCAAGCATGCAGTGCGCTGATCGATAAGCTCGAGCAGCCAATCCGTCTGGAACCAATGCGCACGTTCCCAGTTGTACGTGACTTGGTTATTAACCGCGAGCGTATGTTTAACGCCCTTAAACGTGTGAAAGCTTGGATTCCAATCGACGGTACGTACGATCTGGGTCCTGGTCCTCGTATGGCAGAGACGAAACGTCAATGGGCATACGAGTTGTCCAAATGCATGACTTGCGGCGTTTGCCTTGAGTCTTGCCCGAACGTGAATGACCGCAGCAGCTTTATCGGCCCAGCTGCGATCTCGCAGGCTCGCTTGTTCAATACGCACCCAACGGGTGAGATGCACAAGGAAGAGCGTCTGGATGCACTGATGGAGGATGGCGGCATCGAAGGTTGCGGTAACTCGCAGAACTGTGTACGCGCATGTCCGAAGGGCATTCCGCTGACGACTTCCATCGCTGCAATCAACAAGGATACGACGAAGCATCTGTTCAAAAAATGGCTCGGCATGTAATGCACAATTGCACATGCGCATAAGCCTTGAAGCGCCGGCAGAATAACTGCCGGCGTTTTTGCACACCTAAGAGTCGATGTACGTTCGACAAATATTTCCCGGGAAAAGATAGTCATGTCGTTCACGAGGAGAGGCAATATGATCGATTATGAGCTTGTGAAGACGTACGGTTTGTCAAAGCCGTATACAGAGGAAACATATCCGTTTGGTCCCGAACCGCTTGTGGTAAAGGTCGGGGGCAAAATGTTTGCGCTGATCTCGCCGGATTCCATCTCACTGAAGTGTGATCCAGCGATTGCACTGAACCTTCGGGAACAGAATCCAGAGGCGATCAAGCCGGGGTACCATTTGAACAAAAAGCATTGGAATACCGTGATGTTTGGCCCGAATATCTCAGAAGAAGAGATTCAAGATATGATTGACCACTCGTACGATCTCGTCGTACGCGGCTTGACGAAGTCGCAGCGGGAGCAGATGGGATTGCTTGCGAAGTAAGGCTTGCCAGACTTGAATTAACCCTGGGGAGTGCAAAGGGAAGGAGAGGATACACGAATGAAGAAGCAGCAGAGACAGCAAAACAATCAACAACAGCAGTCGGATAAGCCGGCAACACTGAAGGATTTGCTCGGAGCTGACGTACTCAGCAAGCTGAAACAGCAGCAGGACCAGCTGAAGGCTGATGAGGATAAACGCAAGGAAGACGAGCGTATTCGAGTAGAGGAAGCGCGTAAAGCTGAGCAGAAGCGTCTGGATAATGATTTCGAGTACTTGCTGAACAACAGCAAGCTCGACTGGAAGAAGCATAAGTAGGGGCTTCGCCCCTTCTAACCCCAGTGTTATTGGGGCTTCGCCCCTTTAAGAACCCTCTAATTTAATTGCTTACTTCTTTTTCGCACACCCACCCAAACCCTCCCTCTCCCGAGAGGGAGGGCTCCAAGGGTTGCACCCTTTGGAATCCCGCAGGACTGGTCTAGAGATGTTGGAGCGTGTGCTCGCTTTTCGTCCCTGGTCGGGACACGCTTTACGTCGAATGTACCTAGGTACGGTTGATGATAGAGTGGGGGATTCTCAGCTCGACAATCATTGTGTGCAATTAAGCCGCTTGTCGTCCCCTGCGGGACACGCTCTTGGTCGATGCTCGACCGGATAAAGGGGCTGGCCCCTTCTGACCCCAGTGTTATTGGAGCTGCGCCCCTTTAAGAACCCCTAATTTTATTGCTTACATTGTTTACTTGCTTTTCGCACACCCACCCAAACCCTCCCTCTCCCGAGAGGGAGGGCTCCAAGGGTTGCACCCTTTGGAATCCCGCAGGACTGGTCTAGATACGTTGGAGCGAGGGATCGCTTTCGTCTGATCGGGACACGCTTAACGCCGAATGTACCTAGGTACGGTTGATGATAGAGTGGGGGATTCTCAGCTCGACCATCATTGTGTGCAATTAAGCCGCTTGTCGTCCCCTGCGGGACACGCTCTTGGTCGATGCTCGACCGGATAAAGGGGCTGTGCCCCTTAAGAACCCCTTGTTTTTTACACCTTTTTCGCACACCCACCCAAACCCTCCCTCTCCCGAGAGGGAGGGCTCCAAGGGTTGCACCCTTTGGAATCCCGCAGGACAGGTATAGATGCATTGGAGCGTGTGCTCGCTTTTCGTCCCTGATCGGGACACGCTTTACGTCGAATGTACCTAGGTACGGTTGATGACAGAGTGGGGATTCTCAGCTCGACCATCATTGTGTGCAATTAAGCCGTTTGTCGTCCCCTTCGGGACACGCTCTTGGTTGATGCTCGACCATATAAAGGGGCTACGCCCCTTAGGGATACTTTTTCTAGGGGGGGCTACGCCCCTTGGTGGTTTGTAACGACAGATAAATAGTCACTATGGTTCAGTGACTATGTCAGGGCTCCGTTATAAAATGGCGAGTCGAGCTTGCTATGAGGAGACTCATGGTCGAGCGCTAAATAAGAGCGTGTCCCGGAGGGACGACAAGCGGCTAAATTACACATACCTAGGGACGAGCATCGATACATTAACTCCATAAATAATCCGTAATTAGATACACTCGAAGTAAAGCGTGTCCCGAGGAGGGACGAAAGCGACTCTTACCACCAGCCGTAACTAGACTGCGTATCCAGGAGTCCAGAGGGCGGAGGCCTTTGGGGCCCTCCCTCTTTGGAGAGGGAGGGTTTGGGAGGGTGTGGTTATCTGAGGGTGTGGTCATTAAAATATTCGGGTAAGTGTCGTGTTACACAACAAAAGCCATCATCCCCACACAGTGGGTGATGATGGCTTTTGTTCATTTTGAGCTGTGAGCTGGCCTTACATCCATTTCTCGCCCCAGTCTTGTATGGATAGAATGACTGGTTCGAGATCATGGCCTCTATCCGTAAGCTCATATTCAATACGGACCGGCATCTCTGGATAAACGGTTCGTTTCACGATATGAATCGCTTCAAGCTCCTTCATGCGGTCGGTCAGCATCTTATCGCTCATATCAGGAATTTGCTCTTTAATCTCTTTAAATCTTTTTGGTCCGCCCAGCAGTACCCTTATTATCAGGCCTGTCCATTTCTTGCCGAGCAGTTCGGCGGCGGATTCGTATTTTGGGCACATTTTCGAGTAATCCAACCGTATCACCCCTCTTCTGCTTCTATTGTACCATATGTACTAAGGAAAGGTAAGTGAGATTAGGGTGGAATATGATTTTCTCTTTATATTTTATATACACTTGACTCAAGTAAGTAACTATATTATGATTGGTCCATCGAACAAAACAAACTTCTTACGTTCCTGCAAGTGAGAGTTCATAAAGTCTCCAAGCGGAACAGAAAGGGCGGGGTTAAAGATGGTAGATACAGGACTTCTCATTATTCGGGTAGTAATTGGCTTATTGTTTATTGGGCACGGTGCGCAGAAGCTGTTCGGATGGTTCGGCGGACACGGGTTGAAAGGTACAGGCGGTTGGCTGGAATCGATCGGGATGAAACCCGGCGTACTGATGGCATTGGCAGCAGGTGTATCGGAACTGGCGGGCGGCTTGCTGTTCGGCTTAGGGCTGGTGACATGGCTGGGAGCTGCACTATTGATCATTACGATGTTAATGGCTGCTGTAAAAGTGCATTTGCCTAACGGCCTCTGGGTTACGCAGAATGGTTACGAGTACAATCTGGTGCTCATCGTCGTTGCTCTTGGCATTGCCTTCATCGGAGCAGGCGAATATTCAATCGACCATTTGTTGAAATAATAGATAGGGACAACACGACGACTACAACATTAACTAAGGAGATGCAACCATTATGATCGCGATCTATCCAGCAGAACAACGTTATCATGCCAGCCACGGCTGGCTCGAATCATACTTCAGCTACTCGTTCGCCGATTATTACGATCCGGACAACATGCAGTTTGGACCGATGCGCGTCTTGAATGATGATTATATTGCAGCAAGCGAAGGATTCGGGATGCATCCGCACCGTGAGATGGAGATCGTTACTCTCGTGCTTAGCGGGCGGCTTGAGCATCAAGACAGTATGGGGAATCGAGCGAATACGACATGGGGTGGTATCCAACGCATGTCTGCCGGAACCGGCGTCTTCCATTCGGAAATGAATCCATCGGAGGAGGAAGCCGTCCAACTGCTGCAAATGTGGTTTATGCCGTCGGAGCAAGGGATCGAGCCTTCCTATGAGACATCATCGTTCGACCCGCAGTCGCTGCACGGTCAGCTTGTACCGATTGTGAGCGGCAGTTCGGATCTGCAGCAAGCCGGCACAGTAGCTGTCATCCATCAAGACATGACGATGTATTTGACCGAATTGGCAGATGGCCAATCGGTACAGTTCAAGCAAGGTGAAAGACGTCGTGTGTTTCTGTTCGTACTGGAGGGCAGCGTCAAAGTGGAGGGCGGATCGGAATCGGCATCGCTTGGACGTCGAGATTCAGCCCGCATCGAAGGCCAAGCTAATCTTACGATTACAGGTCAATCGGGCGATAGCGGTCGAGTGCTGCTGATTGATTTGCCATAAAATTTATTCATCCACTATTTTCCAACCTAGATAAAATGGACTGCACCTCGAAACTGCTGTTTCAAGTGCAGTCTTTTTCCTTGTCTGTGTGCCCAATCATGCGTCTGCATCATAAACTAGGCAAAACGTAGGTTGGTTCTTCGCGTCGGCGTGCAGTATAATAGGCTCAGCGGCTTAACTAACACTTGAGCGACATCATGGCTGGATAGAGAGGGAATAGTCGGGAGATGGCGGAAGAGGACTGGGGATTTTTTGAGCGTCGGGCGAACGGTGAGCATCTGCGGCTGCTTGTCAATTCCGGCTACAAAGACGCTTATCCTATACACAAGTATGATGAATTAATGTCCATTACGGTGAATGTATATCGGTTGTCGCACAGCGGCAAGCGGAAGATGGATGCAATAGCAGAACTGGAGCGCTGGACTGCACGGCTCGAAGGCGTTATGCGGAATACGGGCAATTATTATTACGTAGGACGACTTCATACCGAGTCGAAGCTTGAATTTTATTACTACGTGAACGAATCGTTTGATGAGAGCTCCATTCGAGCACATATTAACAGCCAACAGGATGTACGGGCGCAGATGTACCGCAAGCCCGATCCCGAATGGGAGTTTTATGCGTTCATGCTGCCCGACGACAGGGAGCAGCTTCTCATTCATAATGCGCAAATGGTTTATGCCCTCGCGCATCATGGCGATCAAATCAACCGTCAACGGACGGTGTATCATTGGCTCTTGTTCCGGCGCAACGATGATCGTATTGGTATCAAAGGGACGCTGGAAAATATGGGCTATCGGATTGAAGAGGGGAAGAAGGGCGATCCTGAGCCGGACTACCCGTATCCGCTCGTTATTAGCCGGACCGACGATGTGCGGTTGGATACGCTCAATCGTCGCGTCGATGAGCTGTATCGGCTGCTCAAGGGAACGGAAGGCAAGTATGATGGCTGGGGTTCGGCAATGCAGTTGTCGCTGTCAGCTCGCATTCGCGCAGCGGTTCGACGCTTTTGGGGAGGCGCCGCGAGCGGCAAACGCAGTGGGCTGCCCAAGTAAACGTATGCTCGGCCTGAGAGTTGTCTTCTTCACACACAAAACGGTTATTCCGCACACAGACGTCGGTCTGCAGTGTAGAATAACCGTTTTGTCATAAAGAAACGTAATTTCATATAGCAGCCAATCTGCTCTTCCTCACAGCCTAATAACAATAAGCCCTGCAAGCGTCATTGCAAAAGCAATCCACTGCTGTTTGGTTAACCGCTCGCGGTACAGCACGATAGAGCCGAGCGCAACGATCAGGCTGTTCGTTGCGAAGATCGGTGCGGCGATGCTTGCTTTGCCAGTCTCCAGCGCAATGGCGTAGAGCTGAAGTCCAGCATAGGAGAAGATGCCTGCAAGCAGTCCCCAACGGAAGCCGACTCGGCTTGAAATGGCTGGATCCGGTGCTGAAGCTGTAACGATCCCTCTTCGCTCAGAGCGGTCGAGAAGGCCGAACCAAAGCATGGATAACGCGTAACCGACGAGAAGAACGGGCGCGCTTGGAAGATCCAGCTGTTCGGTAACTTTCAGCCCGCCATTGCGGATGGCGAACAGCAAGACGGCAGCGGCGACGAGTAAGAACCATCGGCGCTGCGTGACGCTCATCGATTCCCGGAAGCGGATCGAGATGAGAACAACAGAGAAGAGCAGCAATGCGATGCCGACGGCTTCTGCTGCCGAGACAGGCTCTCCATAGACAACAATGCCCATGCCGATCACGAGGGCGATGTTCATATTGGTTAAAGGCGATGTCAGGCTGGCAGGACCGCATTCGAGTGCTTTCATGAATACAGCATTGCCCCAAGCTGAACCTGCGCCGATGATGATACCAGCAAGCAACAGCCGCCAATCGACCAGCTTGCCCAGTGTTCCTTCAGCAAGGCTGTGAATGCCGAAGCCGAGTGTACCGGATACATAAAGTCCGTACAGCAGGCCGTTCGACGAGCCGCCCTTCATCTGACTGACCTTCATCCACCAGCCGGCCAGACCGAATAGGATAGCGCTGCCAATTGCCGTTAGTAGCCACATGCTCGTATTTGCTCCTTAAGGGAGGTGCTTGCTCGGGATATTTTGTAATACAAGTGTAATGTTCCTGTTACGGTCCCATTACATAAGTCGGCTAGTATAATAAGCAAGACCCCCTTTTTTAATATAAAATTTTGAGCCTTCCCTAGGGAAGGCTCCTTTTTTTCTCTCTATATCGTAAAATCAATGCTGGCTGCCTCGACACTTAAGCCTACAGGCTAACCTCGATACGCTTCTTATTCTTGTAATACACCCAATGTTTAAATCCAATTTCCTTCAGCTTCGTTCGTACGAGCTCCCAATCATCACCGACGCGGGAAGGTACATGCGCATCTGATCCAAAGGTAACATCAACGCCATAATGAAGAGCGCGCTCCAAGATCGCTTGGGACGGATACCAGCCGCCAACGTCTTTGGTTTTGCCCGACGTATTAATCTCGATTGCTACACCGCACTCGGCAATGACACGAAGCGCCTCATCGATCGAATCTTGTGCAGGCAGGTCAGAGAAATCGGGATAGTAGCCCTTCATGGCATCAATATGGCCGAGAATTTGGAAAACGCCCGTGCGAGCAGAATCTGCAATGAGCTTATAATAAAGTCGCTTCTCCTCGATCTGCTGCTCTTTGTTCAGATGTTTCCAACGATTGCGGTTGAAGATGCTGACGCCGCTCGTCTGATGTACCGATCCGATAAGATAATCAAACGGGAGATTCGCATACACATTACGGTAAGCTTCGAACACTTCCGGGAAATAATCCGACTCCATGCCGAGCAGCACATCGATTGTACCTTCATACTTGGCTTTCAGTCGAAGAACTTCTTCGATGTAATGAGTCAGCTCGCTGCGCGCCATCGCTATTTTCGGAAAGGGCTGTTCTTCTTCGTGTCCAAAGTAAGGAGAGTGATCGGAAATGCCGATGACCTGAAGTCCTGCATCAATTCCGGCTTTAATGTAATCCTCGATTGTTCCATCAGCATGTCCACAACGATAATGGTGTGTGTGAAGATCGAATTTCATCGGCTTTGCCTCCTGACTATTCCGTGCTAATAAATTGATTTTCCGGCATACCCTTCAGGTCGCTAATAAACTGTTTGATTGCCGAATTCAAGTAACGCCCGCTGCGATAAACAACACCAACCGGATGTGCGAGCTCCAGCTCATTCACTTTGATCATTCGCAGTGTTCCGAGTTTCAATTCGTTCGAGATGGATAGCTTGGATACGACGGCAGCGCCTAGATTCAGCTCGACCATCCGCTTTACTTCCTCACTGCTAGACAACTCCATGACAATGTTTGGTTGAAAACCGTACTTGTTAAACAGTTGATCGACGAATCTTCGGCCGAAAGTGTCGGGAGACAACATGATCATCGGAACGTCCTTGAGGGCATCAACGGTTGTATGCTTGAGATGAGACATAGGATGCGAAGGCGATACAACAAGCTCATACGTGTCGTAATACAAGGTAGAGGTCTCGATATTGTTGTTTTTCTCGGGGATATACGTAATACCGATATCGAGCGTGCCTTGTTCGACTGCAGGCGTTATTTGCGAGGAGGGCATGGAGTGAATGGTCGTCTTGATCATAGGGAATTGGTTCTGGAAATACGTTAGAACGCGCGGCAAAATCTGAACAGCAATCGTACTTGTAGTACCGAGGACGATATGACCTTGCGGAATTTGGTTCAGATCGAGCAGCTTCTGCTTTAATTCCTCAACTATGTTTAGTATGCGCTCGGCATGCTCGAGAAAAACCACTCCGCGGTCTGTGAGCGTTACAGGCTGATTGCGGTCAATAAGCACCGTTTTGAACTCATCCTCAAGACTTTTGATCTGAGCGGAAACGGCGGGCTGCGTCAGGTTGAGTATTTCGCCTGCTTTACGAAAGCTCATCGTCTTAGAGATCGTAAGGAGCGTTTCAAGCTGGTTTATATTCATGAACAGCCTCCTTGTCTGTAGGTTTTACTTAGGTTTAATAAGCAATTTATGCACTGATGATAAGAGATATTTATCACATTTATTTTTATTATAAAGGAAATAACCGAATGAGGCAAAGGTGTAAGTATAGTTCGTGTTCAAAAAGTACGGTTTTCAGCACCGAGAAGCAGTTCTTTACGTAACTTTAAGGAGGAGAAGGATGTACATTGTCGAAATGATCACGTATATTCTGTGTGAATTGGCATTATGAAGGGGGTTACCCATTGAGCGATAAGAAAGCAGTTCGCGGTTGGCTGATGTACGACTGGGCGAATTCGGCTTTTGTAACAACGATGATTGCGGCTGTTATGCCCGTTTATTACGATAAAGTTGCGGGAAAAGGTCTAGGAGACAATGTAACGACCGTCTATTGGGCAAATACGCAGAGCATTGCGGCGCTCATCGTCGCAATTCTTTCGCCAATATTAGGCGCGATAGCTGATTTCACGGGCTCGAAAGTTAAGTTTGTCAGCTTCTTCGCTATTCTAGGATCAATCGCCTGCTTATTGTCCGCGTTGGTCGGTGAAGGAGATTGGCTGCTCGCTTCCGTGCTCGTCATTATTGGCACAATTGGCTTCGCTGCCGGCAACACGTTCTACGATGCGCTGTTGGTCGATGTCGCAGCTCCGCAAGAACGGGATAAGGTTAGTGCCCAGGGTTATGCATGGGGCTACCTTGGAGGCGGCGTGCTGCTTGGAATTAACGTTGCAATGATTCAAGCGTGGGACACGTTTGGTTTCTCAAGCAGCGAAAGCGCAACGCGAACGGTCTTTGTTACGGTTGGTGTATGGTGGCTGTTATTCGCTATTCCAATTGTGCGTAACGTGAAGGAGCGTAAGCCGGAAGTCGGCACATCTGCTGGTCAAGCCATCAAACAAGCTTTCACAAGGCTCGCTCAGACATTCCGCCGGATCAAGCATTATCCCGAGCTGCTCAAGTATATGATCGCTTTCTGGTTCTTCAATGACGGGATCAACACCGTTATCGTAATGGCGACGGCCTATGGCAGCAGCATCGGCATCGAGATGACAGATCTCATTGCAGCGCTGCTTATAACCCAAATTGTCGGGTTCCCAAGTACGCTGCTCTTCGGTCGATACGCGGCTAAGCTTGGGGCCAAGAAGCTCCTGTACTTTTCACTTGCTGTATATATCTTTATTGTTACGCTCGGCTTCTTCATGGAGAATGCCACACACTTCTACATCCTCGCAACGATGGTGGGTCTCGTGCAAGGCGGCAGTCAGGCGATTGCGCGTTCCATCTACGCGGATCTCGTGCCGCAGGTTCGAGCGGCAGAGTTCTTCGGCTTCTTGACGATTTCGAGCAAATTCTCGTCCGTAGCTGGGCCATTCGTATTCGCGCTCGTTGCGGGTAACACGGACTCCAGCCGTATCGGCATCCTGTCATTGATTGCATTCTTCATTATCGGTATTGTCCTGCTGCGATATGTAAACTTGAATAAAGGAAAGCAAGAGGCGCTTGCTGAGGAAAGGGTTTAAACAAGCGTACACAATAAAAGGCGGTGCGCACGGCATATCCAATATGCCGATTGCGCGCCGCCTTTGTCATATCAAGAATGCAGCTCCATTCACAGCCAATCCTTCTTGCGGAAGAAATAGAACATTCCAAGCCCGAGCAAGATCATGAAGCTCAATACGATGTAAGAGCCATTGTGGAGATGCATGCCAGGGATGAAATCGAAGTTCATTCCATATATACCCGTAATAAACGTCAGTGGCATGAAGATCGTCGTCAACGCGGTGAACACGCGCATGATTTCGTTGGCGCGGTTCGATAGACTCGACTGGTAAGCCTCTCGTAAGTTGCTCATCAGATCGCGGTACGTATCGAATGTCTCGGATATCTTCACGGCATTCTCATAAATATCGCTGAAGTACTTCTGGAGTTGATCATCGATGAGCTTCAGATCTTTCTTGTTGAGCGTTGCGATAACGTCGCGCTGTGGACCGAGTACTTTCTTCAGCCACAGAATCTCGCTTCGGAGACCGATAATCTCGTTAAGATGCGTCTTCTTCGTATGCATCAGAATGTCTTCCTCAAGATTCTCGATCCGAACCTCGATCCGATCACCGACGAAGAAGTAGTTGTCGACGACTAAGTCGACGAGATGGTACAAGAAGCGGTCAGGCTTATCGACCTCTTGTTCCCACAAGACAGGCTTCAAGGAGCGAAGCTCGTTAATCTTTTGTTTCGTAACGGTAATGATGTAATGACGTCCGAGAAAAATATTAAGTGCGCGAAGGAAAATTTCTTCGTCATCAAATCGAATGCTGTTAATAACGATAAAATAATGGCCTTCATGGATCTCGATCTTCGGCCGCTGCTCCTCTTCGCTGAGGCAGTCTTCTACGGACAGATCATGCAGGCCGAACAGCGGCTGCAGAATAACCAGATCCTCCAGATCGGCATCGATCCAATAAAAGCCTTTGTCTGGTGGTGCAAGAACGGATTGTATTTCATCAGTCGGGGTGAATACACCGTTGTGAACGTGGCGGATTTTCATGCCGCATTCTCTCCTCTCGTCATGTCATCCGATACCGGACGGCCATGACGAACAAGCGCGCCGTAATAGCCACGCCGGGTAGACGGCTTAAGCATACCGGTTATCCGGAGCTTACAGCTCATCACGCATGGCAGGCGGAAACGGGACGCCAATTCGGCCGTCGGATCGCATTGCGCGAATCAATCATCTGCGGACTAGACCCATCGCCTTCCATGCCTTTACCCCCTTACGAATGGACAATTGTTTGGTATAGTCTGTTTAATTCTTGTCTAGTATACTCCTGCAAGGGTACCCGTACAAGAGGGATTGTAAGCGGCCTTAGAATGGGGGAATTCACGCGCGGTGCATCGCTTCTTGAGCCGCCTCGCACTACGGTTTATAGTATGATGAATACGGCATGTTTTGCCAATTAGGACGGGCTAAATTCGGCTTGACGCACCCATGGGAAATAATCTATAGTATAGACTATATTGAAGCTGTGTATGAGTGTAACGGTGATTGTTAATGAACCGGTACATCGAGCATAGGTCAAGCGCAAGGTTCATCAATTGAATATGGATCTTTCTTATCAAGAGCAGGCGGAGGGACTAGCCCGATGAAGCCCGGCAACCGGCATTTATGCACGGTGCTAATTCTTGCGGATTTGAGACATTTGTTTCAATTCTGGGAGATGAGAGAGTTTATGGATATATCAATAAACCCCTCTCATTTTTGACGAGCGGGTTTTTTACGTTATCGATACCCCGCTGTTCAACATGCTGCAGCTGTACTGATCATAACATTGCACGACAATCGTGCAGGACAGAAGGAGTGAATGAACATGCCGATTAAAGTACCTGATCATTTGCCGGCTAGAGAGATTTTGGCTGAAGAGAACATTTTTGTAATGGACGAAAGCAGAGCGTATCATCAAGATATTCGACCTCTTCGCATTGCGATCCTGAACCTGATGCCAACGAAGGAAACGACCGAAACGCAGCTGCTGCGTCTCATTGGCAATACGCCGCTGCAGATTGAAGTTGTGCTGCTGCATCCAGCAACGCATGTGTCGAAGAACACGTCTGCCGAGCATCTGGAGATGTTCTATAAAACATTCGATGAAATTGAAGACCAGTGGTATGATGGGCTTATTATAACGGGTGCTCCGGTGGAGCATATGCCATTCGAGGACGTCAACTATTGGGAAGAGCTTACGCGTATTATGGACTGGTCGAAACGCCGCGTTACTTCGACGCTTCATATTTGTTGGGGCTCGCAGGCGGGACTGTACCATCACTACGGTGTACCGAAACATGATGTGGATAAGAAAATATTCGGCGTATTCCCGCACACGACGGAGAAACAAAATGTTCCGCTGCTGCGCGGCTTCGACGAACTGTTCTTCGTTCCGCAATCACGTCATACCGAAGTTCGCCGCGAAGACATTGAGAAGGTGCCGGAGCTTGTGATTTTATCCGAATCGGATGAATCGGGTATCTATCTTGTAGCGAGCAAGGACGGCAAGCAGGTCTTCGTGTCCGGCCACTCGGAATATGATCCGCTGACACTGAAGTGGGAATACGATCGCGACGTGTCCAAAGGGATGGACATCGAGGTGCCGGTCAACTACTTCCCGAACAACGATCCTTCACGTTTGCCGAGATCTTCTTGGAGAGCGCATGCGAACCTGCTGTTCTCGAACTGGCTGAATTACTACGTGTACCAAGAGACGCCCTATGATATCGACATGGGTGCATATATCTAAACCTCTGCAAGCAAGCAGGATCTGATAGAGGTTTTCTCACCGGCAGTATTAATCGATGTCTATATAAAGGAGTAATCGTTCATGAACATTGAAAGCCGTTTGGCACAGATCGGATCGATCAAAGAACCTAAGACTGGCGCAGTAAGCTTCCCTATCTACAATTCTACTGCATTCCGCCACCCTAAGCTTGGTGAAAGCACAGGCTTCGACTACTCCCGTACCAAGAATCCTACGCGCTCCGTATTGGAGGAAGCGGCTGCTGAGCTGGAATCCGGTGACGCTGCATTTGCTTGCAGCACGGGTATGGCCGCGCTGCAAGTTGTCTTCTCCATGTTCAGCCAAGGCGATCACCTCATCGTATCGCTTGACCTGTACGGTGGTACGTACCGTCTGCTGGAACGGATTATGTCCCGTTTTGGCGTAACGGCATCTTATGTAGACACGAACGATCTCGACGGCATTAACGAGTTGTGTACGCCGAATACGAAAGCGATCCTGATCGAAACGCCAACGAATCCCCTCATGATGATTACCGACATAGAACGCGTTAGCGCGTGGGCAAAGGCGAAGGGACTGCTCACGATTGTGGATAATACGCTTCTTACGCCGTTCTTCCAACGCCCGCTCGAGCTTGGCGCAGACATCGTCGTTCATAGCGCGACCAAGTATCTCGGCGGCCACAACGACGTTCTTGCCGGTCTGATCGTGACGAAAGGCAAGGAGCTATCGGAGCAGATCGGCTTCCTGCACAACTCGATCGGAGCAGTGCTTGGCGCGCAGGATTCTTGGCTGCTGATGCGCGGCATGAAGACGTTGGCGCTGCGTATGGAGCGTCATCAATATAACGCGACGAAGATCGCTGAATATTTGCTTGAGCATGATGCGATTGAAGAAGTGTATTATCCTGCGCTTCCGCATCACCCGGGTCATGAGATTCAAAGTCGTCAATCGTCCGGCAACACGGGGATTTTCTCCTTCAAAGTGAAGGATGCACGTTACATTGAGCCGATTCTTCGCAACATTAAGCTGATTGCTTTCGCAGAAAGCCTCGGCGGTGTTGAATCGTTGATGACCTATCCGGCGGTTCAGACGCATGCGGATATTCCGCTCGAGATTCGCCAGAAGATCGGTGTGGACGAGCGTCTTCTCCGCTTCTCCGTCGGTATCGAGCATGTGGATGATCTGATTGCGGATCTGGCACAAGCGCTGGAAGCGGCAAAGCGCGAAATTAAGGAGGCGTAAGATACAGATGAGCACGTCAAAAACATCGAAGATCACTTACGATTTTGACAAAGTCATTGACCGTTTCGGCACAGCCTCGTACAAATGGGATCAATCGGAGAAGCTGTTCGGACGTGCAGATATATTGCCGCTGTGGGTAGCGGATATGGATTTTCAGCCGCCGCATGAAGTCGTTGAGGCGATTAAGGAGCGGGCTAATCAAGGGATTTACGGGTATACGATTCGGACGCAAGGTTACCTAGATGCGGTACGCGGATGGCTATCCCGCCGTCACGGCTGGGAGATCAAGGACGAGTGGATCACATCGAGCCCAGGCATCGTTCCTGCGCTGAGCCTTGCCGTTCAAGCGTTCACGAAACCAGGCGACAAGGTCATCCTGCAATCGCCCGTTTATTATCCGTTCTATGATGTCATTAAGATGAACGACCGCGTCGTGGTCGACAACGCGCTTATTCTTGATACGGATGGCCGTTATAAAATGGACTTCGACCTGCTGGAGAAACAAGCGGCTGACGGCGCGAAGCTGCTGCTGCTCTGCACGCCGCACAACCCGGGCGGACGCGTATGGACGCGTGAAGAATTGGAGCGCGTAGGCGAAATTTGCGTGAAGCATAACGTGCTGATCGTCGCGGACGAAATTCACCATGACCTCGTGTATCCGGGATATAAGCATTATCCGTTCGCTGGTCTGTCTAAGGCGTTCGAGCAGCAGTCGATTACATGTATCGCAACGAGCAAAACGTTCAACCTTGCAGGCTTGCAAGCCGCAACGATCATCATCCCGAACGATGAGATCCGCCGCAAGTACAATTTCCTGCTGAAGACGTTGTCGATCCACATGGAGAGCTACTTCGGCTTGACAGCGGTTGAGAGCAGCTACAATCACGGCGATGACTGGCTTGATCAGCTCATGGTGTATCTGGAGGGCAACCTGAATACACTGCTTGATTTCGTTGCACAGCGACTGCCGCAGATCAAAGCGATGCGCCCTGAAGGTACTTATATGGTATGGCTTGACTGCCGTGCAATTTCAGAGGACCCGAAGGTGTTGAAGAAGCTGATGTTCGAAGAAGCGGGCATCGCGTTCAGCGAAGGTTCGGTGTTCGGCAAGCAGGGTGAAGGTTACCTGCGCGTTAACTTGGCGTGCCCGCGCTCGATTCTCGTTGAAGCGCTTGAGCGTTTCGCGCAAGCGATTGAGTCGCGCCAATAGGAGCTTCATAAGCAATTTCATAGGGCATATGGATCAAACTGCCGCGGTAGTCACATTTCTGTCGAGTGACTGCCGTGGTCTTTTTATGTTAGGATAAGTTGATAGCTTTTGATCGGTCTAATCATTATTTACTTCAGGAGGGATCCAGCATGCTAACAGTTGATTCCGTATTAGATAAAGCGCTTCGCGGCGAACGCATTACATTCGAAGAATGTGTCGTTCTCTTGGAGTCTGATGAAATTGAGAAAATGGGGAAAGTTGCGAACGAGCTCATGCTGCGTAAGCATCCTGAACCAATTACAACATTCGTCGTTGGACGTAACGTAAACTATACGAACGTCTGTGACGTTTATTGCCGTTTCTGCGCGTTCTACCGCGCACCGGGTTCGCCGGAAGGCTACGTGCTTTCGGACGATACCATTCTGCAGAAAATCCAAGAGACCGAAGATGTTGGCGGCACTGAAATCTTGATGCAGGGCGGTACGAACCCGAATCTGCCATTCACATACTACACCGATGTTCTTCGTAAAATTAAAGAGCGTTTCCCGAACATCACGATGCACTCTTTCTCGCCAGCCGAGATTATGAAGATGAAGGATGTATCGGAAGGCTTGTCGCTTGACGAGGTCATTCAACAGCTTCATGAAGCGGGACTTGATTCGCTGCCAGGCGGCGGCGCGGAAATTCTCGATGATCGTACGCGCCGCAAAGTAAGTAAGCTGAAAGGTTCGTGGACGGACTGGATGGACGTCATGAAATCGGCGCATAAGCACGGCATGAACACGACAGCGACGATGGTGTATGGCTTCGGCGAGACGATGGAAGAGCGTGCGCTTCACCTGCTTCGCGTACGCGATGCGCAGGATGAGTGCATTGCGAACAACTACGACTCGAAGGGCTTCCTCGCCTTCATCTCGTGGCCGCTTCAGCCGGACAATACGAACATGCGCGTAGAGAAATCGAAACCGGAAGAGTATCTCAAGATGGTTGCGGTCAGCCGCATCTTCCTGGACAACATCGACAATCTCCAATCGTCATGGGTTACGATGGGTCCAGAATACGGCAAGCTGTCGCTCCAATACGGCTGCAACGACTTCGGCAGCACGATGATGGAAGAGAACGTCGTCTCTGCGGCGGGCACGACGCACAAGGTCAACATCGACCTGTCGCTCAAACTTATCCGCGAAGCTGGCAAAATCCCAGCCCAACGCAACACGAAGTACGAGATCCTCAAAGTGTACGAAGAGAACGAAACAGCTGATAAAGACTTTATTATGCAAAACTAATTCACTCCATAGTTGAGGAGTGAATTAGTTAGATTAGTTCCATTCCGATAGTTACAAGGCTGCCATATTTCAGCCTTGTAAGTGGATTGAACTTAGGGCCATCACATATGTGATGGCTTTTTTACTTTCTGTTGCGATCACTTTGCTTCATCTCGTGTGCAAGTCGCAGTGAACGTAACTTTTAAAATAAGGAAGCGTATCAATAAAGATACAAATTTAATCGTGTCGTTTTTGTAGGAGGAGGAGGTAGGCGCTATTGAATAGGTATCAATTTCATATCATGATGTCGATTGTATGTATGATCCTGCCGATCATTTTTGTGTTATATGGTTACTGGATGCGCATCATCCGTGGGTCCTGTTGGAGATGGCAAACCACATTATCCGAATTCGATATCGACGGTCGGCTGTTTTCTTATAGGTATTACGAACTTGCCCATCGCGATTATGCGATATAGAGATAATAAACAAACTAAATAAGCTGACAGTGACGATAAAAACTAATATTCATTTTAATCGACGGGGTTGAATGGAGCGGCTAGCTCTATAGTCTTTAACTAACTAATCACAAATGCCTGGAGCCAATATTACGGCGACAAGAATCAAGTTCCATCCCTAAATTGGGATAGGGTGACCGTAGGAACGAAGCGGACGAATGATTCTGGAGAAGCGTTAGCGTTTGCCTTTGTGTCCGGATTGTTTCCTATTCTGAATTTAGAAAATCAGAACAATCTGGACACAACAGCAATCGGAAGAACATTCGTCTGCGTAGTGACTGCACGAGCCTTAATTTCTTTTATTAACATGATACAACCAAGACAATCACCTCAACCCAAGCCTCATCGCAATTGCCCATCCCAATTTGCTCCTCGTATATACGTGAGCCAGCGGCATATACTTTTAAGGAAGGAAAGGGGTGAGCGCATGGAGCTTTTTTCCATATCCTTGCACGACGCTGAACAAAGTCAGCGGCAGAAATTGCATGATTTATTGCTTCAGGAGTATACGCTGCTACATAACTTTCCTGTTATCCCGCGGCTTGAGTGGAGCAACGAGCTGAATCGGTTAACAGGCAGAATCGATACAGTCCCTCAGTTTTCGTTAATTGAGCATGGCCCGCCGTTGTATCGTCAAACAGCTATCGCGCTTGCTGAATATATCGTATCTGAGCTGGAGCAGCAGCTGCTGTCTTCCATTATTCGCAAGCAATACCGAATCGAGCGGGAAGAGGAGCTGGAAACGATCGTCCGATTCTGCCTCGAGATGCTGGGCTCTATCCAGGCTGATCCGACAGAACGCGATCCATTCAGTGAAGCTGACAGAAAGCGCAGAAAACAGAAAATAACGGACGAGCTGGAATTGTTCCTTCAGGACAATACCGAGCTTAATTTGACTGGCTTCGTGACGTTCCGGCTGCAAGCGTACTGGAACGAGCTTCGGGATGCAGCGGAATATGCGGTTGATGAGTTCGTGATGGATAAGCAATATCAAGAATTCATCTCGCTGCTCCGTTATTTCGTCGATCTTCAGGATCCGAAGCTGCCGCTTGTTCATTTGCTGCACAAAACAGGACATGAGTTTATCGTCTGCGATGAACGCCTCCAGCCGCTTGAGCATAAACCGGTCGATCGGATCGTTGCAGAGATGGTGGAGTATGAGATGAATGTGGAGGATATGGTCATCAGCACGCTGGTGACAATTGCGCCGAAGCAGATCGTCATTCATACGCGACAGCCGGAATTGCAAATTATTCGGACGATTGAATCAATCTTCGGGCTTCGAGTGTCCGTTTGCGTTGGCTGCGTATCCTGTCATGCTTCGTTCGAGAACCGGATTTGATGTCCTATTGACCGTCCACCGCGGTAATTGTTATAATGGGGTACAAATGCGTTAAAAGCGTCGACGAAGACAATGATTCCCCGAATGTGCACGGACCAGAGAGAGAAGCCTAGGCTGTAAGCTTCTTCCGAGGCGGCGGAGAATATACCCCTTCGGAGCTTTACGGTTGAATCCAAATGTTTCTAAGCAGAAGCAGGAGGTGCGTAAGCCGTAACGGAACTTCCCCGTTACCGGATGTCATGAGGTTCGCACGTGCTGCGTTATGCAGGCGATTGCGTTCGAATGAGGGTGGAACCACGAGTATACAAGCACTCGTCCCTTTGCGGGGACGCGTGCTTTTTTTGTTGTCTGGCCATTGTCCGATATAAGAAGGTCAACAGAAGAAGTGCGTTTGCCCGCTTGCTTACTAATCGAAGGAATAGTCGAATTACAAAGGAGAATAAACGATGGCGATTAAAGTTACGCTGCCGGACGGAGCTGTCCGGGAATACGAAGCTGGCGCAACGATCGATGATGTTGCAGCCTCTATTAGCAAAGGGCTTCAGAAAAATGCAGTTGCAGGTAAAATCAACGGTAAAGTCGTCGATATCTACACGGCGCTGAACGAAGATGCGAACGTTGAGATCGTTACGCTTGACTCGGCAGATGGCGTAGAAGTGTACCGTCACAGTACGGCGCACTTGATGGCGCAAGCGATCAAACGTTTGTACGGCAATACAGCTGTTAAACTCGGGATCGGTCCAGTTATCGAGGACGGCTTCTACTATGATATTGATCTGGAGCAATCGCTCACGCCTGAGGATCTCGAGAAAATCGAGAAAGAAATGGCGAAGATCATCAAAGAAGATCTGCCAATCCGCCGCCGTGTTATAAGCCGTGACGACGCGATCGCTACGTTCACTGAGCTAGGTGATCCACTCAAGTTGGAGCTGATTCGCGACCTGCCAGAAGACGTTCAACTGACGATCTACGATCAAGGCGAGTTCTTCGACCTTTGCCGCGGACCTCACCTTCCGTCGACGGGCCGTATCAAAGCGTTCAAGCTGCTTAGCATCGCAGGCGCATACTGGCGCGGCGATTCGAAGAACAAAATGCTGCAGCGCATTTACGGAACGGCGTTCCCGAAACAAGCGCAGCTTGATGAGCATCTACACTTCCTGGAGGAAGCGAAGAAACGTGACCACCGCAAGCTCGGCAAAGAGCTGAAAATGTTCACGTTCTCCAAAGAGGTTGGCCAAGGCTTGCCGCTATGGCTGCCGAACGGCGCGCGCGTTCGCCGTACGATGGAACGCTACATCGTCGATCTCGAGGAACGTCTGGGCTATCAGCACGTTTATACGCCAGTACTGGCGAACGTTGAACTGTACAAAATCTCGGGTCACTGGGAACACTACTCCGAGGATATGTTCCCGCTGATGGCATTGGACAACGAGGAGCTCGTCCTCCGTCCGATGAACTGCCCGCACCATATGATGGTATACAAAAGCGACATGCGCAGCTACCGCGATCTGCCGATCCGCGTAGCCGAGCTTGGCACGATGCACCGCTACGAGATGTCAGGCGCACTGACGGGTCTTCACCGCGTTCGTGCAATGACGCTGAACGATGCTCATATCTTCGCGCGTCCGGATCAGATCAAAGATGAATTCGCTCGCGTTATTAACTTGATTCGTCAAGTTTACGCTGACTTCGGCATTAAGGAATACCGTTTCCGTCTGTCGTACCGCGACCCGAAGGACACGGAGAAATACTTCCCGGACGACAACATGTGGGAAATGTCGCAGCGTATGCTGCGTGAGGTTGTAGAGGAGCTTGACCTGCCATTCTTCGAAGCGGAAGGCGAAGCTGCCTTCTACGGACCGAAGCTCGACGTGCAGATCAAGACGGCGCTTGGCAAAGAAGAGACGCTCTCGACGGCTCAGCTGGACTTCCTGCTCCCTGAACGTTTCGAGCTTGAATATGTAGGCGATGACGGCAAGAAGCACCGTCCAGTCGTTATTCACCGCGGCATCATCAGTACAATGGAGCGCATGACGGCTTACCTGATCGAGAACTTCGCAGGCGCACTGCCGCTCTGGTTGTCGCCTACGCATGCTCGCATTATTCCAGTATCGTCCGCATATGACGAATATGCGCGCCAAGTGGAAGAGCAGCTGCTTGCGGCAGGTATCCGCGCGGAATCGGATCTCCGCAACGAGAAATTGGGTTATAAGATTCGTGAAGCGCAGCTTGAGAAGATGCCTTACATGCTCATTGTCGGCGATAATGAAGCACAAGCTGGCACAGTATCGGTGCGTAAACGCGGTGAAGGCGATATCGGCGTGAAATCGGTCGCTGAACTGATCGAAATGCTGAGCGGAGAAATTGCTGCAAAAACGGTATAGTCTTTCGAAGGACGGGGCAACCTCCTACTCAGGAGCATGTGTGACTTTGAATAGGCAGAGTGACTTTGCGCGGGGCGCAAAGATCCTATGTCGTGCTCAAAGATCCTGATGCAGTAGCGGAGTGACAGAGAGACTTTGCGAAAGCGCAAAGATCCCTATGACACGCTCAAAGATCCTGATGTAAGGAGTTAACGTATGTTATCAAGCTTACCTATGCTGCAGCGGAGCTGCGTCAGCGCGTTCATCGGCCTCTCCGTACTCTTGTACGGAGCAGAAGCCGCAGATGGGCGCCAGGCCGCACCTGCTGCAGCTGAGGCAGCCCCCGTTATACCGGACGGGAAAGAGATTACAACAATTGAAGTAATCGCGACTGGATATACAGCTGGCGTAGAGTCGACCGGCAAACGTCCAGGTCACCCTCAGTACGGCATTACGTATTCGGGCGTGAAAGTAAAGCGGGGTAGGCTGTCAACTATTGCGGCTGATCCGAAGGTGTTCCCGATTGGGACGCTTCTCTATATTCCGGATTACGGATACGGGGTCGTGGCGGATACCGGATCTGCGATCAAGGGGAAGCGAATCGATCTCTACTTCGACACCATTAAGCAAGTATACGACCAATGGGGCAAACGCAAGGTTCAAGTGAAGGTGCTTAAGAAAGGGAATGGCAAGTTGTCGCAGGCTTGGCTCAATTCAGTCAACGAAGCACTCGCAGTCAGTCATTCTATCCCTCAGGCGTACTTGGAATCCTGACGCCTACCCATTAGCTGCGTCCTATGTATACGTGTAAGAACGGAACAAGCATCCCTGTACCGATAACCGGTATGAGGATGCTTGTTTGTGTTTGTAACTGTGCGAATGTTTAGAACGGTTTTACAGTCCTGCAGGCTTGAAATTGCGGATAACAAGCTGTGTATCGACACTGACGACGCCTTCGAGAGCAAATATTTTCTCATATAAGAATTTCTCCAGCTCTTCTTCATCTCTTAGATGGGCCTGCATGTGAAGGGTGCTTGGCCCTGTCATTTGATAAATGCTTATGACGTCAGGCAGCTCCGCCAGCCGATAGCCGATCTGCTCCGCTAGGCGCGGTTCTACGACGATCTCGAAAAAGACGGCGACTGGCTTGCCTAGCTTCGCGACATTGACGCGGATCGTGAAATGTTCGATAATGCCGTCTTCGATGAGCGATTCTACCCGTTTCTGAATGGCAACACGGGAAAGACTAAGCGTTTCACCGATCTTCGCATATGGCAATCGACCATTCTCCAGAAGCAGATTGACAATGCGTTGATCGATTTCATCCAAGTGGGGAAGCACCATAAGCCGTCACCTCTCCTTTTATATGTAATAAAACATAACATAAAAGAAGTCGTTTGGAAATACATTGACGAGTGAAAAATGCAAACTGTTCTAATCCTCCGCAAACCGTTCACAAATTTTCGTCGATTTGGGGGTGTTCAAATCGGAATCGTTCATGTACAATAGTTTTATTGATTGCATGTTATATTTTATTACATGAAGCAAAGTATGGTGATGAATGATGGCTGATCCAATGACGATCATGAATGAGGAGCGGCTTAGCAGCGCGCCTCATAAGCCTGCAGATGTTGTGCCGTTTCTAGAAGCGTATATCGCCAAGAAAGAAGAAGAGATCGCAGAGATTGAGCAGATGGTCAGCCGTTATGAGGAGCGCCGTCTGAAGGAAGAACGAGCGTACCAAGCGATGTCTTCGCTGCGGAAGCTGCTGTCAGGCAGGAAGCCGGCTCATCACCTAGCGGTCGAATATATTCATTACATCAAGCAGCCAATGGAACGTGCCCGGATGCTTCGCCATGAGATCGAGCGAGCTCGAGCTTTGCGTGACAGCGCAGTTCCGGAGGCGGCCAAACTATCGGAGTTAGAATCCTTTCGTTAATGAATAAACGCCCTGTATCTGATCGATTGATCAGTCAGGGCGTTTTTGTGTTGTGTATTATCGATCGTTCTTCGTCAATTCATTGATATCTAGAAAATCATGTGCTTGGCTGTAAGCAGGTACGCCGTGAATGCCGACATCGAGTCCGACAAGCTCTTCGTCACGGCTGACGCGCACGCGTACGAAACGGTTGATCAGCTTCAGGGCCAGCCATGTGAGAACGAAGCCCCAGATCGCAATTGAAATTAGTCCGAGGAATTGGATGCCTAGCAACTCCCATCCGCCGCCGTAGAAGAGACCGTAGTAGCCTTGCCCTGTTGCGGCAGCCAGATCTTGGGTAGCGAACAATCCGAGTGCGAGCGTACCGATGCTTCCGCTTACACCATGTACGGCGAATGCGCCAACGGGGTCATCGATTTGCAGCCGTTCCAGCAGCTCGGAGACTAGTATCATGACAATACCGCATATCATGCCGATCAATATTGCAGCTTCATTCGTAACAAATGCGCAGCCTGCTGTTATGCCGACCAATCCCGCTAATGCGCCATTGATGACCATAGGAGGATCTGCCTTCTTGTATCGCAGCATTGTGAACAGGATGGAGACGGCTCCGCCGGCTGCTGCTGACAGCATTGTCGTAACCGCAATATGGCCAATGGAGCTGTTTGTGGCACTCAGTGTACTACCGGAGTTGAAGCCGAACCAACCGAACCATAGAATGAATGCGCCTACAGAAGCAAGCGGGAGATTGGAAGGCGGGACGATGTTGGCTTGTCCATCCGGCGTGAATTTGCCGATTCGCGGACCGATGAAGAGCGCTGCGGCTAGTGCTGCGAAACCGCCGAGACCATGGATGACGGCAGAGCCTGCGAAGTCGATCATGCCAAGCTTGGCCAGCCAGCCGCCGCCCCATACCCAGTGTCCGGCAATCGGATAGATCAATCCGGTCATTGCGATGGCATAGAGCAGATAGGCGCTAAAGTTAATGCGTTCAGCGACTGCGCCTGATACGATGGAGATAACAGCAATAACGAAAGCGCTCTGGAACAACCAGAAGGTATCCATTGAGACATTCAGTGATATATGTTCGAGATTGCCTTTTAGGAAGAAACCAGTTGTGCCGATCCATCCCCCGATATCTTTGCCGTGCATAAGAGCGAACCCGAACGCGAAATAAATTAGAGCTCCAAACGTAATATCGGCGAACACCTTCATAATGATGCTGACCGCATTCTTTTGCCGGACGAAACCAGCCTCCAGCAAGGCGAAGCCGCCTTCCATTAGCAGAATCATTGCTGCCGTAAGGACGAGCCAGATGGTATCGAGTCCTTGTGATAGCGTGGCTATATTCATTCACTCACTCCTAAAGACGTACGCGGATAACGTCGAAAAATAGTCGTAAAAACGCCAGTCGTCCTTCATTATAAGGAGATGAAGTTAACTATGTCAACGCATTATGTCACAATATATAACATTCGTTTTGGGAGACGTAAATGGAGGCACAGCTCGGTCTCTAGACGGATATCAGATTCAATCAATTGACGGTTAAAACGATGTAAAGCTTTCGTTATAATGAACTTATTAAATCGGGAAACCGACAAGTTCTTCAATCGTACACAAGGCACAATTAGGAGTTGACTTAGGATGAATCGTCATTATGCAAGCCGTATCTTGTGGGGGTTATTCATCGTTGCGATAGGAGCGGGCTTTCTATTGAATCAGCTCGGCATCGTCTCGCTCGACATCGGTGATATCGTTTCCACCTTCTGGCCGGTTATTCTGATTGTCGCCGGCTTGAATAATTTGCTAACTGCGCGCCATGGAGGCAATGCATTCGGTGCATGCATTCTCATTACGATCGGATTTGTTTTCTTAGGCCGCAGCCTTGATTGGTTTGACTGGTCGATCGGCGACATCATTCGGTTTGTTGGACCAGTCGCATTGATTTTGTTCGGTCTCAATATGGTGTTCCGTCCTCGCGGCGGTTCAAGACATCACCATCACAATTCGAATAACGAACGTCGGGACGATTGGCAGGCCTATCGTCCAGGAGGTTATGTTCCGCCGGCTCCGCCGCTGCATCCTGATCCGACGAATGTGTCTGGGGATTCAGCTTCTAATGAGACGGTCGATCCGCAGCAATCAGTTCCGCCTGTACCGCCGTTTCGTCCGAATCTGTCCAAGCATGAACAGCATATTGAGATGAAGCACCAGATGCGCCGCGAGAAGCATGAGGAGCGTCGGGAGAAACATCAGATGCGCCGCGACAAAATTGAAGAGAAGATGGATCACCATCGTCGTCACTCGAATCCTTGGGAACGAGTGGAATGGTGGGAGAACAACCCGAACGCACAGAATCGTTCCGGATTCATCGGCGACATTCATATCGGCAACGATCATTGGGAGTTGAAGCCGCTTAATATTTCGCATTTTATCGGAGACACGGTGATCGACTTGACGAAGGCGCATATTCCGTTCGGCGAGACGCGCATTACGATCTCCTCTTTCATCGGTGACGTCAAGATCTACCTGCCGAACGATTACGAGGTTGGCATTCACGTCGTGTCGAGTGCATTCATTGGCGATGCACGCGTACTCGATATGAGAGACAGCCGATTGTTCCGCAACATGGATGTCGAGACGCCGGCCTATAGGGATATGGATAAAAAAATAAAACTGGTGTGCAGCACGTTTATCGGTGATGTGCGGGTTACGAAGGTTGGGTGATTCGCGATGATGGTTCGATTGCTGCGAAGCGGGAAGCTGGAAATCATCGCGATGTTCTCGGTCTCCGCGCTGCTGTCCGCCGGAAGCGTATATGCGTTATGGGAGTGGCTCGTCTACGAGGGTGATATGCCGCCGATTGAGTTCGGGCTGTGCGTCATCTTCGTCTTGCTGCTCGTCAGCGCATGCTTCGGGTATTGGACCGCTCAGACGATTCAGCGGAGGGTCGATGCGCTGCACATCGCGCTCAAACAAGCGAACAACGGTAATTGGGCGATTCGGATGCCGATAAGCGGCGCCCGATCGTTTGAAGCGGTGAATGTGGAATTCAATGAGATGGCCGCTGCGGTTGAAGAACGTCTGAAGGTCGCGCAGCTTGCAGGTGAAGAGCAAGTGATGCGGGAGAAAGCTTCCAATGAAGAGGCTGTACAGGAAGAGCGGAAGCGGCTTGCACGCGACCTGCATGACACGGTCAGCCAGCAGCTATTCGCCATACATATGTCGGCTTCCTCGCTGCCGAAGCTGCTGGAGCTTAATCCGGATCGAGCGGCCGATGTGATGGGTCAGCTCATTGAGATGTCCACGCTGGCGCAGAAGCAAATGCGAGGGTTCATCGCACAGTTGAGGCCGATGGAGCTGGAAGGGCGTTCGTTGCAGCAGGCGCTTGATCGATGGTTTCCGGATTACTGCCGCCAGAATAGATTGCAAGGCGAGCTTGATTGGCGTCTGCAGGAGCCCTTGTCGGAGGCGAAGGAGCATCAATTGTTCCTTATTATCCAAGAGGCAATGGCTAACATTGTGAAGCATGCTCATGCACAGCATGCGGTGCTGTCTATATCGGAGACGGAGCACCAGATTATGATGACACTGCAGGATGATGGCGTAGGCTTCCGTCCTGGAGAGGTTCGAGTCGGCTCTTATGGTCTGTCGACGATGCGCGAGAGGGCGCAGAAGCTGAGCGGCGATGTTATTTTGTTCAGCAAGCCAGGTGGAGGAACACGGATACGCGTTACCATTCCGAAATATACGGATAAGCGAGGTTAAGCAAATGTCAGGGAATACGAATTATTCCATTATGATCGTAGATGATCACGATATGGTACGGGCTGGTTTGAAAACGTATTTGATGCTGGAGCCCAAATTTGAAGTTGTAGCAGAAGCGAGCAACGGCAGCGAAGCAATCGCGCTTATGGAGCGCATGGAGAAGCGGCCAGATCTCGTTCTTATGGATTTGATGATGCCGGTGATGGATGGTGTGCAGACGACTGGGGCCTTGATGCAGCGCTACCCGGAGCTGAAGATTGTTATGCTTACGAGCTTCCTAGAGGATGATAAAGTGCTCGCTGCCGTTGAAGCGGGCGCTGTTAGCTACGTGCTCAAGACGGTGTCGGCCGAAGAGCTGATCTATGCGTTGATGGGCGCGGCCAAAGGCATGCCGGTTATGACGGGCGATGTATCCCAGGCGCTAACACGCGGGCTTCGTCAGCGTTCCGCGCAAGGCGCAGACGAAGGTCTGACGGATCGGGAGAAGGAAGTGCTGCTGCTTATTGCAGACGGAATGTCGAATAAGGAGATTGCAGAAGAGCTTCATATTAGCGTGAAGACTGTAAAGACGCATGTGAGTAATCTGCTGATGAAATGCGAGCTTGAAGATCGGACACAGCTTGCGGTCTATACGCATCGCAAAGGCTGGGCAAAGCCGCAGGCTTAAAGTGCGTTTTCAATAACGGTCTTTTTGAACATTCTTATAAAGAAGTTTCCAGCGTTTCCACATTGGCATAATCCCTGTACATGCTGGGAAAGCTAGTGCTATCAATAGCTGACCAAGAGCGGCTTCTATGAGCCGCCGCGCAGTGCAAAGGGGATAAAAGCCATGATTACGCTGCAATCCGATATTGAATCGAGAGAATATGAATTTGCCGAAGCTAAGGAGAAGTTGAGCAATGCGCAGTTCTCGCTTGGCGGCAACTGGGAATATGATCGAGGTTCATTTGACCGTGCATTAGACGATTCGCATAAAGTGTGGCTTCGGCTGCCTTTCGTCGCGACAGTAGGGTCAATCGATAGTGAACGGGCGGATAACAATGCAACGATTCGCATTGGCCAGCCTTACGTGCTGAGGCATCTGTATCAGGAAGGGAATGACCAGGAGGCGTCTGTCCGTGTTGTTGGCAGCTTGTTCGACCAATTCCAATCGCCCACTGATCCTGATGCGAATATCGATCCGAAGTGGATTGATAAGGCAAAGGATGTGCTGGCTGAAGCAGAGCGTGAGCTTCTCTCGTGAATAGTAGATAGAAAGAAACCTCTACTAAACAGCTAGAAATATGCTGTTGAAAGAGGTTTTTTCTCATTTATCGTTAGTATTTCATGATCGTTTTAATTCTTTTTAAGTTTGTTTTAAGGTAGAATGTGCATGATAGAACTATCGAAACGGCAGTTAAAGATGTGGAGGGGAAGCAAAGTGGACGATCAGAACAAAAAAAATCCTTTTGACGAGTTTTTTGAAGACAAACCAGAAGGTAACAAGGGCAGCGACGCGCTGGCCGACGACCACTATTCGACAAACGATCAGCATGAACGCGAATATGACCAGGATGGCGGCGCGAGCGGCGATCCGAATTCCAATAAATCAACGTACTATTATTCCTATGGTCCTTACAAGCCAGGCGGTCATGACGGACGTTACAACAGCTTCCGCCAGCAGCCTGAAGAAGGTGAGCGCGGCGAAGAGCGTACGGTGAACACAGACTATCAAGCTTCGAATTCGCAGCAAGATGGAGAAAGATTCGAAGAATCTCAGCCAGTTGATGACCAAGTCGAATATGCAGAGATT
This sequence comes from Paenibacillus terricola, assembly GCF_014779765.1. GTDB lineage: Bacteria > Bacillota > Bacilli > Paenibacillales > Paenibacillaceae > Paenibacillus_T > Paenibacillus_T terricola. The sequence goes on from NZ_JACXZA010000001.1 coordinate 461,433, forward strand.
GAACAGCCTCAACATCTTCGTCTTGCACCTGTGTCTGCTGCAGCGCAAGTTCGCAGCGGCTGGCAAATGAAAGAGAAACGCCGCAGCAGATGGAGAAGCATGTTCGCCGCATATCTAGCAGGGGTCATAACAATCGGTGCTCTCATGTATGCAGCGGATACGAATAACTGGTTTACGAAGAACGGCTCCTCCGCACTGAGCGGCGGAAGCGGTTCGAACAACGCTATTACAGCTTCGGCTAATGCTGACAATAATGGCGGCGTGTCGAATGCGGCGGATGTTGTAAGACCAAATAATATTGCGAAAATCTTCGAGCAAGCAAGTCCGGCAGTAGTTAAAATCGAGACGTACGTAAAGCAACAGCAACGGTCTAGCTCGAGCAGCGGAATTTTCGATGATCCTTTCTTCCGCCAGTTCTTCGGGGATGACTCGAATGGTCAGGGTAACGGCAAACAGGACAATAGCACGCAACAGCAATTGACGCCAGCGGGTATCGGTACGGGCTTCTTCTTCGATGAGAGCGGTTATATTCTGACGAATCAGCACGTCGTTGCGGACTCGGATGAAATCGAAGTAACGGTTCAAGGCTACGATAAGCCATTTAAGGCAAAACTGCTTGGCTCAAGCTATGATCTCGACTTGGCAGTCCTGAAGGTAGAAGGAACGAAAGCATTCCCGACGCTTGCGCTCGGCAGCTCGGACAGCATTAACATCGGGGATTGGGTTGTTGCAATCGGCAACCCATACGGTTTCGATCACACGGTAACGATTGGCGTATTAAGCGCCAAAGAGCGTCCGATCGACATTCCGGACGAGAATGGTACCCGTGAATACAAACACTTGCTGCAGACGGATGCTTCCATCAACCCAGGCAACTCCGGCGGTCCGCTGCTGAACCTGCAGGGTGAGGTTGTCGGCATTAATACGGCAGTAAGCTCGCAGGCGCAAGGCATCGGCTTTGCGATTCCGACAAGTACGATCAAAGAAGTGCTCGACAGCCTGAAGAACAATCAAGAGATTCCGAAAGCGCCAGTGCCGTACATCGGCGTAACGCTTGAGAATCTGAACCAGCAATATGCGAAGCAGCTTGGTCTCAATTCCACTGACGGCGTGCTCGTAACTGGTGTATACTATAAATCGCCAGCTTATTCTGCGGATGTTCGTCAATATGACGTCATTACAGGCGTCGACGGCAAGAAAATAGCTACATCAGATAAGCTCGTCGAGGCGATACAAGGTCATAAGGTTGGCGATAATGTGGTACTGAACGTCATCCGTGACGGCAAGTCGATTGACCTGACGATTAAGATTGGCGACAAAAACTCGACCGATTTGCAACAACAACAACAACAACAACAACAACAACAACAACCATAATCAATCATAAGAGATGAACGCAGGCCGGCGAATAACCGCCTGCGTTTTTCTTCTGTAATGGGGGCTGGATAGGATGAGACAACGGATATTTGTCGTAGACGATGATGAGAAAATAACGTCGCTGCTTCGCCGCAGTCTAGCGTTCGAAGGTTATGAGGTACATATTGCGAACGACGGACAGAGCGGTTTGAAGCTGCTGCAGCAGGACGATCCTGACCTGCTCATTCTGGACGTTATGATGCCGATCATGGACGGCTGGGAAGTGTGCCGACGCGTCCGTGAAGCGGGAAGCAATGTGCCCGTACTGATGCTTACAGCGAAGGACGACATTCAAGATCGGGTCAAAGGACTTGATCTGGGCGCTGACGATTACCTCATTAAACCGTTCGCGCTCGAGGAGCTGCTCGCGCGCGTTCGTGCGCTGCTTCGTCGTAAACCGGACAAGCAGGAGTCGGATAATCGTCTTCAATTCGAAGATTTGACGCTTGATCTCGATTCGCGGGAGGCGCTCCGGGCAGGCAGACGAATTGAATTGACTGCGAAGGAATTCGATCTGCTCCATCTGTTCATGCAGAACCCGCGGCGTGTACTGACAAGAGATTCGATTATGGACAAGATCTGGGGTTACGACTACAGCGGAGAATCCAACGTACTAGAGGTCTATATTGCCATGCTGCGGCAGAAGACGGAGGTTGGATCGGAGAAACGGATTATACAGACCGTTCGTGGTACGGGCTATGTGCTCCGAGGGGAAGGCGGCTAACAACATGTCGATTCGGCTTCGATTAACGCTGTGGTATTCCGGGCTGCTTACGGTGACGCTCATCCTGCTTGGCGGCGCCATTTACTTCTTTACTTATATGAATTCGTACGGCGAAGTTAAGAATTGGTTAGAGGATGGATACAAACAGCTGATAGCCGAAAGTAGAGGCGGTTGGGATGGACAAATCTATTTAAATGCATTAACAAATACCTCTATTCAGAGCGAATTATATGTACAAGTAGTTAATAAGACGGCAGGCTTTGTCTTTGACAAAACGACAAACATGACTGTAAGACAACTGAGTTTTCCATTGCCGGACAAGGTGGATAAGAAGCAACCGGTGTATCGCAATGTAACGGTAAAAGGTTATCCTTTCATGCTTTGTGAACTTGCGCTTCTCGATCGGGATAACAATGTATGGGTCGTTCAGATTGGTGCATTCACAGGCAGCCAGGCAGACTATTTGTATGATCTGCGTACAATATTGATCATTGCTTCCCTTGCGGCGGTGCTAATTGCATTCACCACCGGTCTATTCCTTGCGCGTAAGGCATTGCGGCCAATCGAGAATGTCATTCAGGCTTCACGCAAAATCGCAACGGGTTCTGACCTAAGTTACCGTATTCCGAGAGAAACGCCGAATGACGAAATCGGAAAATTGACCGACACGCTCAACGGGATGCTTGAGCGGTTGGAGACAGCATACAATGAGCTGGACGATGCCTACCATTCGCAGCGCCGCTTCGTATCGGATGCCTCGCATGAGCTTCGCACGCCGCTCACGACGATTCGCGGCAACATTGAACTGCTGGAGCGGATGTGGCGTCCTGCTCTGGATGGCGACAATCCTTCGGCTGTGCTTAGCGAGGTAGAAGCTGCGCGCGAAGAGATGTCCCGCGAAGCGATGCGCGATATTTCCGAAGAGGCGACTCGCATGAGCCGGCTCGTTAACGATTTGCTGTCGCTGGCGCGAGCGGACGCAGGCATTGTGATGGATAAATCCAATCTCGACCTGCTGCCGATCGTGGAGGATGTGTGCCGGCGAGCGCAGCATTTGCCACGGAAAGCGGAATGGATTGTTAATGATTTTGCAATTCTCGAAGGGGTACAGGTATACGGCAGTGCGGACTATTTGCGCCAGCTGCTGTTTATTTTTATCGAGAATGCATTCAAATACACACCAAGCGGTACCGTCGAAGTAAGTGCTGTATGTCGCGAGGATCGAGCAGGCATTATGATTCGTGATACAGGCATAGGCATGAATCGCGAAGAGGTACCGAAAATATTCGAGCGGTTCTATCGGGCAGACATCTCGCGGGGCAAAACAGCGGGAACCGGGCTTGGATTGTCGATCGCCAAATGGATTATTGATGAGCACAACGGCTTCGTCGAAGTGATGACCCGCGAAGGGGAAGGAAGCACCTTTACGGTCTGGTTACCGGTCGCCTTTTCTCGACACGCTGATTCGGTTATAATGGAGGGAATGGATCGCCGACCAATCTAGCGGGTTTCGGCAGAAAGCAGGTGCTTGAGTATGGAAGTAGTCAAAATATCACCCCGAGGGTACTGCTATGGCGTCGTTGATGCAATGGTGCTTGCGTTGCAAACCGCCAAAAATGAGAATCTTCCGAAACCTATTCACATATTAGGAATGATTGTTCATAATGCACATGTCACGGAAGCATTCAAGCAAGAGGGCGTTATTACGCTCGACGGTCCGAATCGTCTAGAGATTCTCGATCAGATCGAGCAAGGAACGGTTATTTTCACAGCACATGGCGTTTCGCCTGAAGTAAGAAAGCGTGCTGCCGAGAAAGGGCTGACAGTTGTTGATGCAACCTGCCCTGATGTAACGAAGACGCATGACCTTATCCGGACGAAGACAGCGGAAGGTTTCGAAATTATTTATATTGGTAAGAACGGGCATCCGGAACCTGAAGGTGCAATTGGTATTGCGCCGGAGCATGTTTATTTGATCGAGAAGGAAGCTGACATTGAGAAGCTGAACTTCACGAATGATAAACGTCTGCTTATTACGAACCAAACAACGATGTCGCAATGGGATATCCGTACGATTATTGCGAAGCTGCAGGAGAAATTCCCGCAGGCTGAAGTGCATAACGAGATTTGTCTTGCAACGCAAGTGCGTCAAGAGGCGGTGGCAGGGCAAGCGAACCAAGCGCAGCTCGTTATTGTAGTAGGTGATCCGCGAAGCAACAACTCGAACCGTCTGGCACAAGTGTCGGAAGAAATCGCAGGTGTCAAAGCGTATCGCATTGCGGATTTGGGTGAACTGGATGTTGAGTGGCTCAAGGGCTTAGAACGTGTAGCCGTTACGTCCGGCGCTTCAACGCCGACTCCGATCACGAAGGAAGTTATTGCGTTTATTGAACAATTCGACAACAACGATCCTTCAACTTGGGAGAAGCAGCGCACAATCAACATGAACAAGCTGCTTCCAACGATCCGTACTAAATCGGCAGGTGCCTAATGAGCGCCGCGAATCGCCGTGTGCAAAAGTCTGGAACCGTTGAAGCCGACCGGGGTAAGCGCGCACGCAAGCCGCTGCATTTGAAACGATGGATCCGCCATAACTTTATTAAGCTGATGCGCGCGCCAGGCGGGTCGTCCATCGTCGCGCTCGGATTCTCGATTGGGATTGCAATTGAGATGATTACGCTGCCGACGTTTGGTCTTGCGTTCTTCTTGATGTTTCCGATCGTCTATCTGCTGCGTGCGAGTATGGCAGGAGCGCTGGTTGGGTTCGTCGTTGGTAAGATCATCTTTATTCCGATAGCTTTCATCAGCGGTATGATCGGCAGCTGGATTCTGCCAGATCATCTAAGAGTCCATATTCCGTTCCTGCCGCATTTCATCAATAAGTTCATTACGATCAACCTGAAGTTGATCGTAGGTGGATCAATTAACGGGATCTTGCTCGGTATTCTGTTCTACTTCCCAGTGAAATACACCTTGGCTTTCTTCACGGAGCGCAGACGCAAGAAACGGAAGCTGAAGCGGGGCGGCGAATCACCGCCTTCTAAATCAGTTACCGAACAATAAGCTCCGAGGCTGCAACCAATGTTCGCATTTGGTTGCAGCTTTTTTGTTGTTTAATGATGGCAGTATCCTTGACATAACGGTAGTTGTAGAAACAATTTCCAAAGCCTAGTTCAAAAGGTGTATTAATATTAATTTCATAAGATAGGGTTGACGGAAAGCGGGAGAGTGCTGTATATTCACTTTAGCGGTTAAAAGCGTAAAAGCTAAAAAGCATAAAAGCATAAAAGCTAAAAAGCGTTGCAGTGTGAAAACGCCTGTCCCGCAGGCTATTAAATATAAGGGAGAGATGAATCATGATCGTCATTACGAAATCGAGCATTACAGAAGAACGAATTCAGGAGTTGGTTCAAGTGATTGAGAAAACAGGTGTTCAAGCTCATGTATCACGCGGAACGGATCGTACAGTCATCGGCATTATCGGTAAAGCAGAGCCAACTCTTGGCGAGCATCTGCGTCAGATGAAAGACGTCGACAACGTCATCAAGATTTCGAAGTCTTACAAGCTCGCAAGCCGCGAGTTCCATCCAGAAGATACGGTCATTGATATTAAAGGCGTGAAGATCGGCGGAGACAATCTCGTTATTATGGGTGGTCCTTGCGCAGTCGAATCGCCGCAGCAGATCGACGAGATCGCTCGTCTGGTGAAGACGGCAGGCGCCCAAGTGCTTCGCGGTGGTGCTTTCAAGCCTCGCACAGGACCATACAGCTTCCAAGGCATTGGCGTTGAAGGACTTATTATGATGGCAGAGGCAGGCAAGAAACATGGTCTGCTGACGATTACAGAAGTCATGACGCCGGAATACGTAGATGTATGCGCGGAATACGCAGATATCCTGCAGGTTGGTACGCGTAACATGCAGAACTTCGATCTGCTTCGCAAATTAGGTACGACGAACAAGCCTGTTCTACTGAAACGCGGCTTCAGTGCAACGTACGATGAATTCCTCAATGCAGCAGAGTACATTCTCGCTGGCGGCAATCCGAACGTTATGTTGTGCGAACGTGGAATCCGAACATTCGAGACGTACACACGCAATACGTTAGACTTGTCAGCTATTCCAGTATTGCAGTCGCTTAGCCATCTGCCGGTAATCTCGGACCCAAGTCATGGTACAGGACGCAGAGAGCTAGTCGAGCCGATGTCGAAAGCTTCGGTAGCAGCTGGTGCAAACGGCCTTATTGTTGAAATGCATACAGATCCAGACAATTCGATGACGGGAGACGGCGTGCAATCGCTATTTCCGGATCAATTCGCAAACCTTCTGAAGGATCTAGAGAAGCTCGCGCCTATCGTAGGCAAGCGTTTTGATACTCAGAAAGAGCCTGCAGAAGCATTTGCTACATGGACCAAATAATACCGAAGGCGCATGCGCCAAGAACCGCGAAACCCTTATAAGACAAGGGGTTCGTGGTTTTTTGTTAAGCAAGAATCGTGGCGTACGTGTGAACTTTCGTAAAAACTTGTGAGCAAACCTAACATAAGTGCAAAAAATACCTGACATAACTATTGACCATGTAAATCTGGCGGTCTTATAATAACCACATGGAACTCAAGAAAACTTGAACGATTACAGATTAGACCAACTTTAATGTTCGGAAATGGGAGGATTTTATCATGTCAGTTCAAAACGTATTGAACACGATTAAAGAAAACAACATCCAGTTCGTAGACTTCCGCTTTGTTGACCTTGCAGGCCGCGCTCACCACATTACGCTGCCGTCGACTGAGGTAGAAGCTGAGACTTTTGTAAATGGTGTAGCATTTGACGGCTCCTCTATCACTGGTTTCCGTGGTATTGAAAGTTCGGATATGGTAATGATTCCTGACACTGAAACGGCCTACATCGATCCGTTCACTGCTCACCCTACACTGATCATTATGAGCAACATCCATACGCCGGAAGGCGAGCGTTACGACCGCGACCCGCGTTCGATCGCACAGAAAGCAGAAGAGTACCTTCAAACGACAGGAATCGGCACGACGGCATTCTTCGCACCTGAGTCCGAGTTCTTCATCTTCGACGATGTTCGTTACGAGAGCGGCATGAACAAATCGTACTTCGAAGTTGATTCGGAAGAAGCAGCTTGGAACACGGGACGTAAAGAAGAAGGCGGCAACCTGGGCTTCAAAGTACCTGTTAAGGGCGGTTATGTGCCTGTACAACCGGTTGACTCCCAACAAGACATTCGCAGCGAGATGGTTAAAGTTATGCAAGAGTCGGGCCTTCGTGTAGAACGTCATCACCACGAAGTATCCACGGCTGGCGCAGGCGAGATCAACTTCCGCTTCGATACGCTGACGAAAACGGCTGATAACCTCTTGAAATATAAATATATCGTTCACAACGTAGCTAACCAATACGGCAAAGTAGCAACGTTCATGCCTAAACCGCTCTTCGGCGACAATGGCAGCGGTATGCATGTGCATATGTCGATTTTCAATGGCGATTCCCCGCTGTTCTACGAGAAAGGTGCTTATGCTAACTTGAGCCCGCTCGCTATGCACTACATGGGCGGTATCTTGCACCATGCACCAGCACTGATCGCGCTGACGAACCCTTCGACGAACTCGTTCAAACGTCTGGTTCCAGGCTATGAAGCACCAGTTAACCTTGTATTCTCCAAAGGTAACCGTTCCGCAGCAGTTCGTATTCCAATCGCTGCTGTTACGCCAAAAGGCTGCCGCATCGAGTTCCGTACGCCGGACTCCACGGCTAACCCATACCTCTGCTTCGCAGCAATGCTGCTCGCAGGTCTCGACGGTATCAAACGCAAAATCGATCCAGTCGCTCTTGGCTATGGTCCTTTCGATACAAACATCTACCACCTGTCGGATGAAGAGAAACGTGAAATCCGCAGCGTTCCAGGTACGCTCGACGAAGCGCTCAACGCTCTCGAGGCAGACTATGAGTTCTTGACGGAAGGCGATGTCTTCACGAAAGATTTCATCGACAACTATGTAGCGGTTAAACGCAAAGAAGCTCAAGCAGTAGCGGTACGCATTCACCCACACGAGTACGAACTGTATTTCGGCTGCTAATCTTAACGCAATCATACGTTATTCCAAGCGGACCCTTCGGGGTCCGCTTTTTTTGTCGCACTGGTACCGCCGCCAAACGGTTGACGGTTTTTCGTAACGGTTGGTTCGGCTGCGACAAGGCGTAGTGTGGTGTAGTGCGAGTGCTAACCACAGTGTAACGAACTGACGAATCGCTATTTACGGAGTTTAGCTCAACTTCTGATGCTAACGAACCTAAGAAGTGCTATTGGCAGCATTTTGGAGCGCAATCAGTAAATTCGCAGCAAATAAAGTTTCTCTGATTCGTTAAAAGTAAATCAGGTGAACCAAACACAAATAGCGATGTGCGGATTCCTTGCAACCGACAGGCCACATTAGGAGACATGTCTCTAAGCACGCAGTATCTTATGTTCGAACAAGAGTTGTGACCGGTCGTTCGGCTCCAAGCATATAAACCTAACACGCGCCGAAGTTCCGCCTTAGTCCCGCTCGAACAAAAGTTGTGACCCAGAGGGTCACGCGGCTCTTAGCACGGAGAAACTTACTGACTATTCAGTAGCCCCAACGCCCCATTCCGGGGTCCCGGGGTTGGAAACCCCGGGGGTCCTCCCTAGCAGGGAGGATTTAGGTGGGTAGAAAAATTGGTTTTAAATGCGTTTATAAGAAATGTAGAAAGTGTTGAAAAAATTAATTAATAAGCAAGGATTCGGGGTCATAGGGGCGGAGCCCCTGAAAGTCCTCCCTTGAGGGAGGATTTAGGCGGGTAGAAACTCAAAACACGAATATTTTTTCTGAAATAATATAGTTTGTTCGACTTTTAGACACTTGATGCGTGGGCTTAAACTTGCTATCATAACCATATCCGAACGGAAACGGACATGCTTCATCTCGGCAAGAAACAAGGGGAGAGGCTTTCATTTCTGAAAATGATGACAGGAGTGTGTACGGTGACGAAACGCGCATTTAACTTTAACGCTGGACCAGCAGCACTGCCGCTTGAGGTACTGCAGCAGGCGCAGGAGCAATTCGTAGATTACCATGGAGCAGGCATGTCCATTATGGAGATGTCACACCGCGGCGCGCTGTACGAGCAAGTGAACAATGAGGCGCAATCGCTGCTTCGCAAATTGTTCAATATTCCGAACAATTACAAAGTGCTGCTGCTTCAAGGTGGAGCAAGCACGCAATTCGCTTCCATTCCAATGAACTTCCTTCGTCCAGGCACGACAGGCGCTTATGTGGCGACGGGCAGCTGGGCTGAGAAAGCATATAAAGAAGCGAAGCTGTTCGGTGAGACGGCAATCGTTGCATCATCGGAAGCGGACAAATTCAACCGCATTCCAGACGTATCCTCGATCGTACTGCCTGAGAACGCAGCTTACCTGCACGTTACGTCGAACGAAACAATCGAAGGTACGCAATATCAATCGTACCCTGATTCGGGCAACGTTCCATTGATCGCGGATATGTCGAGTGACATCCTGTGTCGTCCGGTTGACGTGTCGAAATTCGGTATGATTTACGCAGGCGCTCAGAAAAACCTTGGTCCATCGGGCGTAACGATCGTTATTCTCCGCGAAGACCTTGCGCAAGACAGCCCTAAAACAATTCCAACGATGCTGCGCTACGATACGCATGCGAAGAATGATTCGCTGTACAACACGCCGCCATCGTTCTCCGTATACATGGTTAGTCTTGTACTGAAATGGCTGAAAGAAAGAGGCGGAGTTGCTGCGATGGAGCAGTACAACCGCAACAAAACGAACCTTATCTATAACGCGATCGACAACAGCGGCGGCTTTTACCGTGGTTTTGCACAACCCGAGAGCCGTTCGATCATGAACCTCACGTTCCGTCTCCAATCCGAAGAGCTCGAGAAGCTGTTCGCCAAGGAATCGGAAGCAGAAGGCTTCGTTGGTCTCAAAGGCCACCGCAGCGTAGGAGGACTCCGCGCTTCGACATACAACGCGGTTCCACTCGAAAGCTGCCAAGCACTTGTGCAATTTATGGCTGAATTCCAGAAGCGCCACGGCTAAGCCGACAAGCTTCACTCTCCACATAGGAAAGCAATCTATAACTAAGCATTAAAGTGAGAGAACTTTCCTATTGGCGATAAAACCTACCTATGAGCGCGGTCGCTCATCTTCGAGTGGCTTCGATAGAGGTTTTCTCATAACGACAATAACCGCCCTTTTCTCCCAACCAGGAGAAAAGGGCGGTCTTCTGTCATGCATCGTCTATACAGTCGCTTGCGATGGCGAAGCCGGCTCTACCGATTGCGGCCCTGTCAGCTTGTAACCGACATTACGGATCGTAATGATGTATTCCGGGCTGCGGGCATTACGCTCGATTTTGTCGCGCAGATGGCTGACATGTACGTCGACGATACGCGTATCGCCGAGGAAATGATAATCCCATACGCCGTGCAGCAGCTGCTGGCGGCTGAGCACTTTGCCGCGGTGACGGCACAGGAACAGCAGCAGTTCGAATTCTTTGGGCGTCAGTTCGATCGGCTTGCCGTCGATGCGTACTTCACGCTGCTCGGGAAGTACGGTCAGCCGGCCGTATTCGTAGGTAACAGGCTCGCCTGCGCCAGGGAGTGACTGCGTGCGACGAAAGATCGCTTGAATGCGTGAGATCAGCTCCTGTGGGCTGAACGGCTTGGTCATGTAATCATCGGCACCATTATCGAGGCCTGCGATTTTGTCCGTAACATCCTGCAGCGCAGTGAGCATAATGATGGGAACTGCGTTATTCTGACGACGAAGCTCGCGGCATACTTGAATGCCGTCCATCTTCGGCAGCATCAGATCGAGTACAATAAGGTCAGGACGGAATGGCTTGAGCAGTTCGAATACCGCTTCTCCGTCGTGAACGCAGCGTACTTCATATCCCGCCAGCTTCAGATTGAACTCGATAAGCATCGAGATGGATGGTTCGTCATCGACGATCAATATTTTCTTCTTGGTCATCGGCGTAGGCTCCTTCGCTTACTGTTATATTGGATTTCAGTTCATTCGTTAATGAAAAAGTCGGTGAAATGATCGGTTATGTTGCTTCATTATGAAGCAGTACCGTACGCGCAGCATTATGGTAACGTAAACCGTATGTAAAAATGTTACTCGGAAATTGTAAACGAATAGTGAAAGGGGACAACCTTCCAATGCCATTTCATATCGTATTAGTTGAGCCGGAGATTCCGGCAAATACGGGCAATATCGCAAGAACATGCGCCGCTACGGGCACGCATCTGCATTTGGTCCGTCCGCTTGGCTTCCGTACAGACGACGCGACACTGAAGCGCGCAGGCCTGGATTATTGGTATGCTGTAAATTTGACGTATTACGACAGCTTCGAAGAAGTGAAGGAACGGTTCCAAGGACATCGTTTCTTTATGGCGAGCACACGGGCAACACACCGTTACAGCGACTTCGAATATAAAGACGGCGATTTGTTTGTTTTCGGTAAAGAAACGAAAGGTCTTCCGCAGCAGCTGCTCGACGATCATCCCGATACGCTTATTCGGATGCCGATGACAGATAAAGTGCGTTCGCTCAATCTGGCGAACTCGGCTGCGATCGTCGTGTATGAAGCGCTCCGGCAAAATGATTTTCCGGGATTGTTCGATAAATAGGTTTCGAAAGCGCTAGATTATAATAATTATTGCATGATTTTAAGAAATAACGGATGTGGGAAGGAAAAGCTCGAAAACCATCGAAAGTTAATAAAGCATAGGTTTCTCAAAGCTGGTTGCGAATGAAGACATTAGGGGTGAGTGAACATGAAACCGGCAGGTGTTGTTCGGAAAGTTGACCAATTGGGCCGTATTGTACTGCCTAAATCGCTGCGTAAACGGTATTCTATGAACGAGGGAGATCCTGTCGAAATTTTGGTGCAGGGTGACCATATCATTTTGGAGCGGTACCGTCCAAGATGCGTATTCTGCGGCAGCATGGAAGAAGTACGTGAGTTCAAAGAACGTTACCTGTGTGCGGAATGCACAACAGAAATGAGTCAGCTTCGCCGATAAAAAAGAGAACGTTGTTACTCGGGGATAGGGAAATGCAAAAAAGCGGTGCAGGAAGCTTAAGCTTCTGCACCGCTTTTTTGCGTGTGGTACCTTATGAAAGCATTCGGAAGGCCGGATTACAAGCCTTTCGTTTTATCGTCATTGTAAGACGCTGTCAGGATCGCTACAACGAACAGCACCATGACAGTGAGTACGATAAGGAATTTAATCGACATCACGCACACCTCCAATTATTGCTTTTATTATAACCAACCTAATGGCAAAAGAAAACGATTATAATTGTGAACAACTTGTTACGAATCGGATTTACGATATTGCTGCGGCGATAAACCAGTATGCTTCTTGAACACTTTGCTAAAATACTTCTCATCCGTATAGCCGACGAGCTCCGCGATGTCCGCTACTTTGTAGGAGCGATTCGCCAGCAACTTCGTCGCATGCTCCATACGGTGTCGCTCAACATATTCAGACAAGGTTACGCCGGTTTCCTGACGGAACCTTCTGGATACATATTCCCGGCTTAAAAAAAATCGTGCGGCAAGCTGCTGCAGCGACAGATCTTCCTGCAAATGCCGTTCGATATAGTCGATCATATCAGCGATGACACTACGTTCCTGACGTTGCAACCGCGCCATTGCTTCGGCATGCTCAATCAATCGTTCAAGCCAATGCTGCTTCGTCCGTTCCAGCGACAATGCGCCGTTGTCTTCATACACGAAATGAAGCGTGAACGGTTGAACGAGCGGATTTCCTTGCTCTTCGCTCTCCCGCTGCTGCCAGCGGAGTGCTGCGATGTCCAACTGCTTCTGCCAGCGCTCCACTTGGATCGGCGATATGGAGACAAGCTTGCTGGCAGCCTGGAACCAGGGCTCCAATGCAGCGCGCAGGGAAGGCTCGTCCCGTCCTAGCAGCGCCAGTCGGATAGGCTCGGCAAGCGCCGCCAGATCCGGCAGGACAGAAGTATCCTGAGGGTTGGCGACAGTAGAGGTGTCTAGCCAGACAGCAGGGTGTCCTTCCGCAAGCAGGTTGCGGTTTAGACAGCCGCGGCGAGCGGAGTCAACGGCGCTTGCTGTTTCTTGCGGGAATGTCACCACACGGCTTAACCCAGCATAGAAAGGCAAATCAAACGTGCGGCGAAGTGCCTCAACCAACTGCTCGGTACGTTTTGTACAAGCTTGGTCGTCGCCGGCATGCAACCAGTAGAGCACGATGAGCTCTTCCGGGTCAGTAGGGGAACGGAATGCGCAGCCGATGCCCCATTCGTTCACAATAAAGTCGTTGAGAACGTTCTGAAGCGCGAAGACGGCTAGATCCCTATCGCCGCCGAATCTGCGGAGCAGCCGATGCATAATAGCTTGAAGCGGGAACAGCGCAGCGCGGCATTGGTCAGTGTCGGCAATACCCGAGAACTGATCCACTAGCTGTCTTATGATCGGCTCCGTCTCGCAATGCTGAGGCGTGATAAGCTGGCCGAAGAGATAGTCGCGATATACCGGCTTGTATTGATTCATTGCAATGCCTTGTTCGATTTGTTTGAGCCGTTCCTGATCTTCCAGCTGCCGCATCTCAATGGCGCGATGTACGGCAGTCAATAGCTGAGCGGGATCAATTGGCTTTAACAAATAATCAATGCCGCCGTGCTTCAGTGTATGGCGGACATACTTAAAGTCGTTATATCCGCTAATGACGATAAGCTTGGCATCAGGCTCATTGCTGCCGAGCCACTCGATAAGCTGCATACCGTCCGTTAACGGCATATGCATATCCGTTACAATAATGGCGGGATGCTTCCGTGCAATAATCTGCTGTGCTTCCGCGCCATTCTCTGCTTCGAGCAGTTCGGTTACGCCGAGCTGCTCCCAAGGGACGAGCAGCTTCGCAGCTTCACGTGCATGCTGTTCATCATCAACGATTAATACGATCATAGCTGCGCCTCCTCATCTGAATCCTGCCCAATCGGCACGTGCAGCGTGACACGAAGTCCGCCGTTCATACCGCCATCGAGCGTCATGCTAGCATCTTCCCCACAATTAAGCCGCAGCCGCGACAGCACATTGGACAAGCCGATATGCTCCTGATCGCTTCGTTCCGATTGCTGATCGATTAGGCTGCGAAGCTCATCCAATCGACTGGCTGGAATTGAAGGCCCATCATTCTCGACGCTGATGAGCAGCTGCTCATCGCGGCGTTTCGTTTGAACAGTCACCCGCATGACGCCGCCCGCAGGATCGAAGGCGTGCTTAAACACATTTTCTGCTAGCGGCTGTAAAATCATGCGTGGAACGGGAAGCATCCCCGTTTCTGGCGCCATATCGATCTCATATTGCAGCTTATCGCCGAACCGCTGCTGCTGCAGCTCCAGATAGGCTGTTGTGTGTTCAATCTCTTGCGCCAACGCGACCGGCTTGTTCGAGCCGCTCATGGAGTAGCGCATCAGCTTGCCAAGCAGCATGACGAGCTGGTACACACCAGGCGCACCGCTCTGAAGCGCGGAGGTTCCGATCATCTGCAGCGCATTATATAGGAAGTGCGGCTGAACCTGCGCCTGCAGCGCCTTCAGCTCGTTGGTCTTGTTCGCGATCTCGAGCCGGTATTCGCGCAGGACGAGATTATTGATTGTCTCCATCATCAGGCGGAAACGACGCGCGAGTGCACCAATCTCATCGGTTCGATTGAGCCGAATGTCGATGTCGAGCTCGCCGGATTGAATACGGTTGGCATATTCGGTCAGCTTGCGGATTGGCGATGTAATCCAGAAGGAGATAAGCACCGCAACGATCGCTACTATTATAGCGGAGATCGTCAGTACGACGGTGTTGACCATCGTGACTTGACGTGTACCCGCTTGCAGCGTCGAGTTCGGAATAAGCTTGACGAGTGTCCAATCGAGTCCATTCAGCTCCAATTGATCGTACACATAAACACCGTGGAACGTATCGCTGCGGGATATCAAGGAGCCGCTGCCTTTGATCGTCTGCAGCAGCGCTCTGCCTTCTGTATCCTGCCAGCTTAAGCCGATTTCGGCGGAGGTTGGTCCGTATACAACGGTGCCGTCCTTGGAGAGCAGGTACAGCTGCTCCTTCTCGTTGTCGTAGAGCTGCTGACAGATAGCGTCGATAATGGATGTATTAATATCAATGGATAATGTTCCGATTTGCACGTCGGACGGAATGGCAATGATTTTGCGATGGATCGAAACGACGCGTTTGCTAACCGAATAAGGTGGCAGCAGTATGCCATAATCACCGCTCTTGTGAGTCGGTTCGAAGACGGGAGCGACGCTCACGTGCTCCAGGAAGTTTCCATTGCTGGGCTGCGTCTGATCCATTTTCTTTTTGTTGCCCCCGACAATGACGTAACCGCGCCCAGCCTTGGCCGCATGTAGATAGACTTGATGCACTTCCTTTACAGCGATGGCGATATTCTGAAGACTCGTGTAAATTTCTTGCTCGGACAAGTAGTCTTCGCGCCCTTGCTCGAGAATCCGATACAGCGTATCGCCGCCGGACGTTCCGTTATACACGAGCAGCGATGCTTGCGTCACGGTTGTCATATAGTGCTCGAGATTCGTCTTGCCCTGATACAACAAATTCGCTGCGGTTTTCACCTTGTCTTCGGTTACGATGGACGATGTTCGCATGTTCGTTATGATGATGGAAGCAGTCAGCGGCAGGGTGATAGCAAGCAGCAGGAAGATGACAAGCTTGGCGCGCAGACTGCGTCTTAGAGCGTGTAACCGCATTCAATAGTCTCCCTCTTGAGCGAATTGGTGTCGTACTTTAGGACAACGGTAGGAATATTGGCTATTATAGTGAAGG
The DNA here is from genome assembly GCF_014779765.1 of Paenibacillus terricola. Taxonomy (GTDB): domain Bacteria; phylum Bacillota; class Bacilli; order Paenibacillales; family Paenibacillaceae; genus Paenibacillus_T; species Paenibacillus_T terricola. The sequence continues at coordinate 477,503 of NZ_JACXZA010000001.1, forward strand.
TGGAGTCAGATATCAATATGTTCCACCTTTGAAGTCATTGTCGTCGGTGTGCACGTTGTTGCACATTCCCTATACTAAGTTTACAAAGTACGGGATAGGGGGACATTGACAATGACTAGAAAATGGTGGCTGTCCAGCTGGCTGCAGCAGCTTGTGTTTACGGGACCTGCGACAGCGGCTTTTGCAATTATAGTGCTGCTTCCGTTCTTCTTGGGTATGTATTATGCCTTTACGGATTGGAATGGTGTTGCCGACACGGCGTCCTTCGTTGGCTTCGACAACTTCAAAGCTGCGTTTCACGATGAAGGGTTCCGCCATTCATTCCTATTTACGGCCAAGCTCACGGCGGCGGCTGTACTGTTAACGAATGTGTTGGCTTTCCTGCTCGCTTTGCTGCTTACGCAGCCGCTTCGGATGCGTGGAGCGCTCCGGACCATATTTTTCTTGCCGAACGTAATCGGGGGATTGCTGCTCGGCTTCATCTGGCAGTTTATCTTCGTCAAAGGGTTTGCGGCAATCGGTTCAGCAACGAACTGGCATCTGTTTAATCTGCCGTGGCTCGGTGATGAATCGACTTCCTTCTGGGCAATCGTCATCGTAAGTATGTGGAGCGGTGCCGGTTATCTGATGGTCATCTACATTGCGGCGATGATCAACGTGCCGAAGGAGCTGAATGAAGCGGCATCGATCGATGGTGCGAATGCGCTGACGAGATTGCGTCACATTACGCTTCCGCTTGTTATGCCTGCTATCACGATTGGTTTGTTCTTATCGCTCTCCTGGTCGTTCAAAGCATTCGACGTCATCCTGTCGCTCACGAAAGGCGGACCTTTCAATTCGACGCAATCGGTTGCTCTTAACATCTACGCAGAGGCATTCCAGAACAACCGTTATGGACTAGGTACAGCGAAAGCGCTCATCTTCTTCCTTATTGTCGCTGCGATTACGACGGTTCAAGTCCAGCTGACGAAGAAGCGGGAGGTGCAGGCTTAAGATGAAGACAATCAATCGTACCTTGCGTGCACGTACGTGGACGCTGGAGGGAGCAGCCATCCTGCTCGCGCTCGTGTTCTTGGTTCCGTTTTATTTTCTACTCGTCAATTCGGTCAAGCCTTATGCCGATATATTGCTAGATGCGGCTGCGCTGCCGAAAGCGCTGAACTGGCATAATTATTCGAAGGCGTTCGATGTGATGAATTTCCCTCGAGCGTTCCGCAATTCGATCGTCATTACGGTTAGCAGCATTCTTGGGCTGACACTGTTCGGCTCCATGGCCGCTTACCGGATGGTTCGCAAGCCAAGCTTGTACAACCGCATTCTGTTCGCTGTGTTTGTTGCAGCAATGGTTATTCCGTTCCAATCGATCATGATTCCGCTTATGAAAGTCGGCAGCTGGTTCCATCTTGTGAACAGTATTCCTGGAATCTGGGTATGCTATATCGGCTTCGGCTCGTCCATGACGATCTTCTTGTATCATGGATTCGTGAAATCGATCCCGCTGGAGATTGAAGAAGCTGCTGTTGTAGATGGATGCTCGCCGTACGGCGTATTCTGGCGTATCGTCTTCCCGCTGCTCAAGCCAATGACGATGACCATCATTATCCTGAACAGCCTATGGATCTGGAATGACTTCCTGCTTCCGCAGCTGATGCTCAGCCGTGCAGGACTGCGGACGATCCCGCTCTCGACTTTCTCTTTCTTCGGTCAATATACGAAGCAGTGGGATCTTGCGCTGGCGGGTCTAGTAATGGGCGTACTGCCGATTGTGATCTTCTTCCTGTTCCTGCAGAAGCACATCATCGAAGGGATCACAGCAGGTTCGGTTAAGGGATAGTCGGATCAAATATCAACAAATTCCACCTTTTTGTTCAATGTGGTCGGTGTGACCGAGGAAACCGGTTCGCTATACTGAGGATGTTCGAACAAACGTGAGACCAAACGTTCTTGGATTTGTGAAGAAAAAAAGGGAGGCTCTTTCTATGAGAAAAACATCGCTTATCCTGATGTCCTGCGTACTGGCTGGTGCTTTGGCTGCATGTGGCGATTCATCCAAGAAGAATGATACGAGCACAGACACAAGCAATGGCACAACAACGAATCAGACGGAGACGGATAACAAAGCTAGCAGCGAACCGGTTACGATTCATATGTTCCAATTCAAGGTAGAAATTGCGGAAGCGCTTAATCGTTTGAAAGGCGAATATGAGAAAACGCATCCGAACGTCAAGCTCGATATCGAGACGGTTGGCGGCGGTGCAGACTATGGCGCGGCGCTTAAAGCGAAATTCGCTTCCGGCGAAGAACCGGATATTTTCAACAACGGCGGCTTTAATGAAATGGAAACGTGGCTCAGCCATCTGGAAGATCTGTCCGATCAGCCTTGGGTATCCGACGCGCTTGACGTTGCGAAAGAGCCGATGACGAAGGACGGCAAAATCTACGGCATGCCAATGAATCTCGAAGGCTATGGCTTCGTGTATAACAAAGATCTGTTCAACAAAGCGGGCATCACGACGGTTCCGAAGACGATCTCAGAACTTGCGGATGCAGCGAAGAAGCTGAAAGATGCGGGCATTACGCCTTTTGCTAACGGCTATCAAGAATGGTGGATTCTCGGTATTCATAACTTCAACGTTGCAGTTGCGAACCAAGATGATCCGAAGGGCTTCGTGGATGCCATGAATGCAGGCACGGGCAAAGTTGCGGGTAACCCTGTATTCGACCAATGGACGAACTTGTTGGATCTGACGCTTGAGTACAGCAATCCGAACCCGCTGACGACGGACTACAACACGCAAGTGACGCTGTTCGCTTCCGGCAAAGCTGCGATGATGCAGCAAGGCAACTGGACGCAAGTGCAAATCGACGGCATAAACCCGGACCTGAACTTGGGCCTCATGCCAATGCCTATTAGCGATGATGCAGCGAAGAACGACAACCTGTATGTTGGCGTTCCGAACAACTGGGTAATCAACAACAACTCGAAAGTGAAAGCAGAAGCGAAGGAGTTCCTGAACTGGCTCGCAACATCGGATATCGGCAAAAAGTATACGGTTGAAGAGTTCAAGTTCATCCCTGCGTTCAAATCGGTTGAAGTGAAAGACCCTGCAATCCTCGGCGACATTGCCAATGACGTTATTGCCTACAGCAAAGAAGGCAAAACGAAGAGCTGGAACTGGTTCCGCTACCCTGAAGGTCTGACGCAAGAGCTTGGCTCCGCGATGCAGGCATACATTGCGAAGAAGCTGGACAAAGCGGCATTCTTCGAAGCAGTGGATAAGAGCTGGAGCAATCTGGCGAAGAAATAAATAAGGTGAATTGCTGAAGACGCTCCGTTGCCGCATATGATGCGGTGACGGGGCGTTTTCAGTGTGTAGGTTGGAGGGGAGATGGGTGTGATGGATCGGTTCTCGATGGGCGAAGCGGAAGAGATGATTCCATTTACGAATGATGGGATAACGGAGGAACTCGTTCCGAAGGAGGCGCTGCGGGCTGCTGAGGCGAGTGTGAATGCAAAGTATGGTGAAGGTGTCCTGCGAGGAGAGTTGCTCGGAGAGGAAGTTGTGGAGAGTTTGGTCTCTCTGCGCGAGATGATTGCGGAGCGGATGCGGAGACAGGGAATGACTTCGGCGTTTAGAGATGGGATTGTGCTGACCGGCGGATTGGAGCAATCGCTCGATTGGGTGGTTCGCGAGCTGACCGAGTCAGGGGACACGGTGTTAGTTGAGCGGCCAACAGGATTGGCCGGGCTGTCGGTGTTGGCACGGTGTGGGGTGCAGGTGATTGGGGTGGAATGCGATGAACAAGGACCGCTGGCGGAAGAGCTGGAGAAGTTGCTGGTAGGTGTGGTGCAAGGTGAAGATGAGAGTAAGAGGGAAAGTGAAAGTGAAAATGAAAGTGCCGCTGCGAAGAAACCGCGGTTGTTATATGCTGCGCCGACATATGGTGACCCGACGGGACGTGTGTGGAGCGTGGATCGGCGGCAGGAAGTGCTTGCGTTATGCCGGGCGCATGGCGTAGTCATTGTAGAGGACGATACATGCGGGGAATTGAAGTTTCATACGGATGCAGCTGATCTGTCGACGCTATATGAGTTGGCAGGCGAAGCGGGTGGCGTGATGTATGTGAACAGCTATGAGCATATGATCGCACCTTCGCTGCGAGTGGGATGGATTGCGGGAGAGCGGTCGATGATGACAAGGGTTAGGACGAATAATGGTGGAGAAGCAGATGATGTTGGGGACGGAAAGGATGGAGGTGGAGATGCAGCCAATGCCCAGAATGAATTAGTTGGGGAGGAAGATGTAAGTAGGGATGAGTCAGATGAGATAGGGGATGCACGGAGTGATGTGTTCGACCAGCTGGTGCTGGCTGAACTGCTCCGTAATATTGATCTCGATGCACATATGAGGCGTGTTGCAGACGTATATCGGGAGCGAATGTACGCAATGCAGCGACAGCTGCGCATTCAACAGCTCGCAGGCGTGAAATGGACGGAGCCGGAAGGCGGTAGATCGCTCTGGTTGAGGCTGCCGGACGGATTGGACGGCGATGCGCTTAGTCGGTTGACGCGGATGATGGGCATGGATATCGCGCCGGGTAGTCTCTTCTATGCAGAAGAGCCGCAGCGGAACACGGTGCGGCTGTATTTTACAAGCTGCAGCATGGAGGAGATGGAACAAGGAGTGGCGATTATCGCTGAAGCGATTCGTGGGTTTATGGCGCGATGGAGTGATGATTGAATGGCAAGCGACGGCTTTGAGAGAGTGAACATTCGAGAGAACACACAAGATGAAGCGGGATGCCTCTCAATGAACCTTAGGGAAGACCATTGAGACATCCCGCAGCTGGAACCTTGAAGGAGGCCTAATACTTCTGAATATTAAAACGATTGCCGTCCGGATCGAAGAAGTGGAATCGTGCAAACCCATCCAAATTTCCCGTAATGCTGGAAACCGTGACGCCGCTCTCGATCAAGTATTGATGATAATTTTGAAATGCCCATTTATCATGAAGGACGCAGTAAGGTGCAGCCGTTCCGTTAATGGGTCTCGTATAAGCATTCGGGGGCAATGTTTCTAACCACCATAACGATGTTCCTGGATGATGCTCTACCCCAAGTCCCATTAGGACGCAGCCATGTTCCAAGTGTTCCTCCAGAACGGACATCCCGGTGTACTTCTGGTACCACTGCTTGGCGTCCTCGATATTGCTTACTCCGATTCGAACCGATCCCGGACACAGTCTTGCTCCATAATCTTGTTCGAGTTCGGGATATCCGCAAACCGTCAGTCGCGTCCCCTCATAGGTCGTCCACAGATCAAAATAATAACGATTCCCTGGTCCTAAATAAATGTCCGAGACGCGAATATGATTCTCTTGGAAATACGTATGCGCTTCCACAATATCTTTCGTATCCCAGCACCAACGCACGTTAGGATCCACTCCGCGATCCGCCAGTTCCGGGTGAGGTCCATTCTCGGAAAGCACAGACTTTATCCACGTTCCAAAAGCATGGCGAGTCAGCTTCTCTGTTCGTGACGTATGGGTCTCGCCGCTTGTCCAGATAAAGTGCTTCGAATACCATTCTGTTGCAGCCTCATGATAATCCCATAGTACTTGTATGAATCCTCCGTCGTACTTCAAGGAAGGCAGAGCAATCGGCATTGCTGCTTGTTTCTCTTTCTTCATTTGGATAGGGAACCATATGTCGATAGCCGGCGACGGTTTCTCAATATCATTACTGTCAACAATCTGAAAATGATAGGAGGCAGCTTCGGCATAATCAGATCGAGACAACCATTGATTGCGAAATGTTATAACTGAGTTGTTCGAAGTCTGTAGAGATCCATTGTGGGTAATGACGGCATACTGATGAGCTTGTATTTTCTGAGTGATCATGCCTTCAGGTGGTTGTGTAACACTGCCATCTGATTCGAACCCTGCAAAAAGCATGTACGCACGTCCAGGCATGTAGTCCTCAGAAAACAGAGACACTATAAATAGTTTATCGTTGTTGCGGTCCGGAATATCATTCATCCGCTTGTATAATGCACGGGCCAATTGTAAAGAAGCGCTGACGCTTGTGTCCGTTGTTTCCGTCGAAATCCCAAGTAGAGTCAGTTCGTCGTGGATCGCGATTTGAACATTCATGAACAACCATCCTACCTTCGTGGAATAATGGGTATACAGCAATCCATATAAACAGCGTGCCCGATATCGGACACAGGGTATAGCTCCAGGAATGGCCGGCTATCGTCAAGGACGCAGCCATTATCAGGCAGCCATTTGGACCAAACAATAGTCATGATAGCATCAAGCATATTAGATTGTTTCTCTACCTGAATCACGGCATATGTTCCGCCAGCAAGTTGGCGGCTGTTGATTCCTGCCTCGACATCCAGATTCATAGGAACGGTTCGGCAAGCGTCATAGCTCCACTTAAGCATGTCCCCGAGAATCGGGTGGTAATTAGGAATACCGATGTACATCGATTGATAGATGGCGTTCGAATTCGATTTGGTCCAAGTCGAAACGTTCTCAAACGCCTTGAGAATCCTTTCTTGATCAGAGAAAGGATCTTGTCTTCCGATGCAGCGTTCGTAGACTACGCGATAGGAAGGCAGCTGCTTGATCGTAACCTTTAATGTTCGGTTTGCTTCAATGCGGGAAGAACCGTCCGGACTAATTTGATTATAGTATTTGGTGTCAAAATAGCTTTCGGAAATCTTGCGATCTATTTCACAAATCTTGCGATCATGGTTGCTGAGCAAAAGCGTCCTAACCTCGGAGGCATTTCTCCCATAATAATTTTTGAATGCCCGGGAGAAATCGCCGAGGGAAGAGAAGCCGCAGTCGATTGCAATTTCAGAAAGCGTAAGTTCTTGAACATTAATGATCTTCATCAGTGCTTTCTCAAGTCGAATTCTCTTGATGTAATCATTGGGCTTCTCGCCGGTTACCCCTTTAAAAAGGCGATGAAAGTGATAAGGAGAATAGGAAATAATTGCTGATGTTTCTTGCAACGAAAGTTTGCGGCTGCAATGCTCCTCTATGTAATCCATAACGATATTGATAAGTAAGTGATGTCTTTCGTTTACAACAACCGAATGTACGCTCATATTACCTCTCCCGACGATGTTTAGTTCACGCAATCAACGCAGTGGTTCGCCATAAAAGACATGAAAGTGAAGATGCTTCGAGTCCTGATACTTACCCAAATTCGTTAGTACACGACATGCTCCATGCTCGGCCTGAACTTGGGACGCTACCTCCTTCACAACATCCATCAACTCGATCAAGAGATCATTTTCGCTATGTTCCAGTGTAAGTAATGAAGAAATGTGCCTCTTCGGGATCGTCACGATGTGAACGGGATAGAAAGGACGAGTATGATGATAGGCGAGAACGTTATCCGTTTCCCATACCTTCTGTACCGCTGTACGACCACTTAATACTTCCTCGCAATAAAAATCTTCCGTCATCACTTTTCCCTCCATTGGTTTTACTTATTTTAACATTAAAGAAGGTGATTTGAGAGAGTTATTGAATTGATTATATTATTAGTACAACCTTGCAGGAGGACTGAGATGGATATTCGAGAGCGCATCGTACATTTATTGCGGTATACTTATATGGAACAAGAATGGATTTATGCAATGTGGCTAGAAGGCTCGGACGGTACTGGCAGCGTTGATCATTTATCCGATTTGGACATTGTTTTTGATGTGGAGGACGGTAATGAGGACCGGTTGCTTGAGATGTTAGAAAGGACTTTAACCATTATTGGTCCGCTCGACTACAAATATGAAGGAGACAAGCCTGATGAGCTGCTCCGTTACATCGTTTATCATATTGAAGGTACGCCGAGCACGCTGCTCTTGGACATTACGGTTCAAAGCCATAGTAGAAAATACGAGTTTGTCATAGAAGATCTTGGAACTGTGCCTACCATTATTTTTGATAAAAAGAATGTGGTTCGCTATTGTCATCTCGATCATTTGAAGTTAGAGAAAGAATTATTGTCCAAGCTGTATCATATTGAACAAACTTTCAATCAGCAAGCCCGCGCCAAGAAATATACGGACAGGGGGCTGTTCCTTGAGTCATTCGCTTATTATCAAAGGTATGTACTGCAGCCACTAGTTGAATTAATTCGAATCTACCATACGCCAATCGGTTATTACATGCATCTCATACACATCTCCCGTGACATCCCACAAGATGTGCTAGCTGAATTGGAACCCCTATATAAAGTGAATTCAGCAGAGGAAATCGGACTGAAAATAGAACAAGCGACTGAGATGTTCAACGCTTTGCTGCCTCTGGTCAAAGAGAAACTTGCTCATAAAACGACCAATTGACGCGGCGCCACGAACCGGACAGATACGAGGGCGACTGAGCCGGAGGGACCGGAAGCAAACGGTTACCTTCGTGGCTATTTCGTAAAACTAGTAGCTTGCTGCATGCTTAGCGGTTGCTATTGTGGTTATCCTACTCTAGATGGTGCTTTTACTTATAAAACAAGCGAATAAGCCCGTCCGCAACCGTTAGCGTGTGGAATGGGCTATTTTAATGAAATAAGCATTGTGACAACCGTTAAGGTAGGGGCCGTATTTATTGGTTGGTATGATACTTTGAATTCATAGGATCAGAACAATCCGAGGACAACAGCGATCGTAAGACCATTCCGCACCGCAGCGGGCTAACGATCAAACGTATGTCATCTGGCAACTAACTAATAACTAATCAATAAGGCCGTATACCGCGTTGAAAAGCGCGAAGCGCTTACAAATGGTTTGCAATTACGCGAGTCAGTTTCTGAGACGAGCGAACAAACTTCCTTTAGAAACGAGGCATGGAGGCGGACGTAAAGCGGAGGGGCGGAATTGTTCTGGAGAAGCGGAGCGTTCGCCTTTGTCACTCGAATTGTTACCGCTTCTGAATTCATAAGATCAGAACAATCCGAGGACAACAGCGATCGTAAGAACATTCCGCACCGCAGCGATCTATAGCTCAACCGTATCTTTACCGCAAGTAACTAATCTTTCAATCCATCAAACCCGCTCCGGCTTTTTCTTCCTGCTCCTCTTCTTCGGCTTACTCTCACTATCATTTGAACTCGCCTTACCTTTTGCCCCTGCTTTACCATTTGCACTAGTTGTATAACTTACAACTTCATTCTCATCAGCAGTCACTGCAGTCTCCTGCACCGGCCACCCTGCAATTACTTCCGCATGCTCGGTCAGCGCGGCTGTACCTTGCGCGGTGAGCCGGTATATGCCTCGTTCCGCCCTCTCGAACCAGCCATAATAATTCGTCCGCAGCATATCGCCCGCTTTGCTATTGCTCGTCATCCTTGCGAGCGTCGCGGGCGAGGCTGGACCATGGCGCAGTACGTCAGCCATGCGGAGGCACTTCTCGCGGTAGGCCGTCATCAGCTTGCGCTTCGTGCTGCCGCCGACGTTGTAGTCGCCTGAGCGCTCGCGGAACTCGCGGAGCAGCCGATCATGCCGCTTTGCTCGGTAACGGGCACGGGGTGGATCACCCGGTTCGCACAACATTTCGACGAGCGCTGGTTTTGTTTTGAATAACGTAACGGTCATCAGTCCAAGTCCCAGCATCCGGCACAGCTCGGTAATATCGCCGAAACGTTGGTTGACCGCACCGCTTTTCTTCCGATTTCGCTCCACGACGAGTGTGACCAGCGGATTCATCCGCAGTCGTTCCACCCCTTGCAACAGCAAGGCGAGATTGAAGGTTCGTTTCATTTCTACAATAATAACTTCTTCCTCAATACCGATGCCGTCTTCGGTGTCGGCTCTAGGCTTAATCGCAACGAGATCGCAATGGAGCACTTCGCCTTTCACTTCGTAACCTTGCGTCTCGAAATACCGCTTAACCGGCTCGTACAATTCCGCTTCTTCCTTTACAGCCATCCCGTTGTCCTCCCCGTTCCCCATGAAGCCGTTGATGTCCGATGCAGGAACACCCATTCGTATTAGTTGTGTTTCATTATAGGAGAATGGATGCGGCGTGTCGAGCGTTAGCGAATAGTCGTCTAAAAAATTGGTCAATTTCCTGCTCGGCAACGCATAGGAATGTAATACTTCAAAATCAGCTCCAAGGCACGGCGGGCGATACAGAGAAATCCCAAAGGCGGAAGTAGGGATAGGGCAGATCGCGAGCGATGGGAGGAGGCAAGGCATGGATATATTCAAACGGTTATCAGAGTATCGAGCAGAGAGTGATAAGCTTGCCTGGACAGGGACATTCAAAGATTATGTTGATCTGTTGAGAAATGATCCGACACCGGCCATGACCGCGCACGCCAGAGTGTACGATATGATTGAATCGTATGGCGTCGAGGAAGCAGGCGGGCATAAGCGATACCGCTTCTTCGAGCAGGAGATATTCGGCCTCGATCGTGCGATCGAGAAGCTGGTTGAGGAGTATTTTCATTCAGCTGCCAGACGACTGGATGTTCGCAAAAGAATTCTGCTGCTGATGGGACCCGTCAGTGGTGGCAAATCAACGATTGTCACAATGCTCAAACGCGGCTTAGAGCAATATTCGCGCGAACAGCGCGGTGCCGTCTTCGCAATCAAAGGGTGCCCGATGCATGAAGATCCGCTGCATCTTATCCCGAATGAGCTTCGTCAAGAGGTAGAGCGTGAGCTTGGTGTACGCATTGAAGGAAATCTGTGCCCGTCATGCCAGATGAGGCTGAGGACGGAATTCAACAACGACATCGAGAACGTACAGGTGGAGCGGGTCATCGTTTCGGAGGAAAATCGCATCGGCATCGGCACGTTCAGCCCTTCGGACCCGAAATCGCAAGATATTGCAGACCTGACGGGCAGCATCGACTTCTCGACGATTACGGAATTCGGTTCGGAGTCTGATCCGCGCGCCTATCGGTTTGACGGTGAGCTGAATAAAGCAAACCGCGGCCTGATGGAGTTCCAAGAGATGCTGAAGTGCGATGAGAAGTTCCTATGGAACCTCCTCTCGCTGACGCAGGAAGGCAACTTCAAAGCTGGACGGTTCGCGCTCATTTCGGCCGACGAGCTCATCATCGCTCACACGAACGAATCGGAGTATAAAGCGTTCATCAGCAACAAGAAGAATGAAGCGCTCCAATCTCGGATGATCGTCATGCCGATTCCATACAACCTGCGCGTGACGGACGAAGAGAAGATTTATACGAAGCTCATTGCACAGAGCGACATGAAGCATATTCATATTGCGCCGCATGCTTTGCGGGCCGCGGCGATTTTCTCGATACTTACCCGTCTGAAAGAAACGAAGAAACAGGGCATCGACATTGTGAAGAAAATGCGCATGTACGATGGCGAAGAGGTCGAAGGCTTCAAAGAAGCCGATCTGAAGGAGATGCAAAGCGAGTTTATCGAAGAAGGCATGTCCGGCATCGACCCTCGTTATGTCATTAACCGCATCTCGAGCGCACTGATCCGTCAAGACCTGCAGTGCATTAATGCACTCGACGTGCTGCGTGCAATGAAGGAAGGACTTGATCAGCATCCTTCTATTACGAAGGATGAGCGTGAGAAGTACTTGAACTTCATCTCGATTGCGCGCAAGGAGTATGATGCGCTCGCCAAGAAGGAAATCCAGAAGGCGTTCGTTTACTCGTTCGAAGAGTCTGCTCGCACGTTGTTCGAGAACTATCTCGACAACATCGAAGCGTACTGCAATTGGACGAAAATCAAAGATCCGCTCACGGGCGAGGAGCTTGATCCAGATGAAAGACTGATGCGCTCCATTGAGGAGCAAATCGGCGTATCGGAGAATGCGAAGAAAGCGTTCCGTGAAGAGATTCTCATTCGTATATCTTCCTACTCACGCAAAGGCAAGAAGTTCGACTACTCCAGCCACGAGCGTCTGCGCGAAGCAGTTGAGAAGAAGCTGTTCGCCGATCTGAAGGACATCGTGAAGATCACGACTTCTACGAAGACGCCGGATGAGACGCAGCTCAAACGCATGAACGAAGTCACGAAACGTCTGATCGACGACCACCACTACTGCCCGGTGTGCGCGAATGAGCTGCTGCGTTATGTGGGAAGTCTGTTGAACCGATAAGCTTGGGCGCAATGAGCTGTGAGAGAAGCCGTTCGAATCCATCGACAGGATGGGGTTCGGACGGCTTTTCTTTTATCCAATTAGAGTTCGATCGATATGGAATAGGACATGTTTCTTTAAAGGACTGCCTTCCTCGACTCTAGGATGCTCGAAGGTCCGAATAAAACGCATGCCGATTTTGGACATCACATTCTTCGAAGGGGTGTTCACCTCGGCCGTAAAGCTATAAACGTCAGTAAATCCCAATTGGTTAAATCCATATTGCAGACAAGCTTTCGCGCCCTCCGTTGCATACCCTTTTCCCCAGGCTTCTTTCTTCAGCCTCCAGCCAATCTCTATGCATGGTGTAAAGTCAGCTTCGAATGTTGGCCGGTGAAAGCCGATAAAGCCAATAAACGCTTTGCTTTCTTTGACTTCTACGGCGTATAACCCAAATCCGCATTCCTGAAACTCGGACATGATTGATTGATAGAACACATCTGTTTCTTCGTTGGATAAAGTTTTGGGAAAATACGTCATAACCTCTTCGTCCGCATTGAGTCGACGAAATGGCTCCAGATCTGTTTCCTCCCAGTCGCGTAATTGTAATCTTGCTGTCTCAAAATAGATCATTCTACACCTCCAATGAAGTATGTTTGGACAAGCTATTGTACCACAGAAAATCGTGGATGCAGCAGCGGATTATCCGTAACTTTCCATACGTCTTCAGCGTCCATATAGGCAGCATGAAATGAATGGTCAAGAGATCGGAGAGGGATCGATGCATCTTAGTCGAATTACAGGGATCGCCGTATGTGTAATCTTATTGTCGCTGTCTTTGGCGGCATGTCAGGCTGCCGACGATAACGGAGGAGAACCACCATCAACATTGGCAAGTTCGCAGGGCGTTGAGAATGTAGAAACTACGGCCGATGATGATAGCGGCAGGCTAACCGACGTGACAATATCGGAGGAAACAGTCGATTGGAATAATGATGGAACAATGGAGAAGCTTCTTATTAAGATGACCGAAGGAAAACTTGTGAAATACCCGGATCCAGGTCCGATCATGGGTGATTGTTATGTCGGACAATTCGCTGCTGAATTGACGGATGCGGCGGGGAATGTACTGCAGACGCATGATATTGGGGTGGAATTCGAATCCGATGGAAGTATGACTTTCCGCAGAGGCATGCTGCCATTCTCTATACCGTTCGATGATTACAATGGAGACGGTTATCCGGATTTTACAGTCGGACAATATGCAACGAGCAACGGCAATATCTTCAACATCTATACGATTCAGCCGGAAGGCATCTCTCGAATCGGAGGCCCGATCTTCACGTCTGACCGAGACGGCTATTATTCGACCCGCTATGCGAAGAAGCCGCCGAGCTCGTTGCTCAATCGTTATTACGATAACAGCCGAGGAGAAACATTCGAATCGACGTTCGAGTGGATCAACGATGCATTCGTTAAGCAAGGGGAAAAGGTGGTTGTGTTCCAAGAGGATACGGCATCTTAATGCGGCACAAGTTTAGAGATGCGTAATATACGACGGATCTAGCGTAAGATCGAACATCGTCACCAACTGCTAAATCTCCGATAATGAAGGCAGATCAAACACAGCGGGGGTCAATACCCACTACGGTATTGGCCTGTTCGTATTTGTTGGCTTTGGGCTGCTGTCGCAGCTGCAACTATTGGAGGGAGTGCAACGACGATGCTTAATAGTGAAACGATTCACCCGGATCATCATCACGCACCACGTGCGGAGGGCGACCGTCCGCTTGGAGAAGTGAAGAAAGTGACGGAGGAGAGCAATGGCGCGATCCGACTTCATTATACACAGGGCACGCTGGACTTTGCATTGTATGGCGATGATTTCATACAAGTTACACTGCTCGGAACGGGCGATTCAAACGCTGTGGCCGGAACGAAAGAAGTCGAGCTGCCCGCTGTACTGCCTGCAGAGTATGTAATAGATGGACAGAAGCTGACGCTGCAGGGCAATAAGCAGGTCGTCGAGATTGATTTGCAGTCATCGTGGATCACCTTCGGTACGAAGGATGGTGCATTTGCACGTCAATCGGGGCTGTCTTGGAATGCCCAATGGAAGGCGAGTGCGTATTTTGCGAAAACTGCTGCCTCTCGTTTCTATGGGCTTGGCGAGAAAGCTGGATTCCTTAACAAGGCTGGCGAACGGTATGAAATGTGGAATACGGACGTTTATTCGCCGCATGTGCAAGACATCGATGCGTTGTACCAATCGATTCCGTTCGTTATTCATGCAGATAAGGAAGGTGCATATGGTATTTTCCTCGACAATCCGGGCCGAACATTCGTTGATATGCGATCTTTTGCGGATTCATTCAGCTTCGGCTGTGCAGCAGGCGCACTGCGTTATTACGTCATTACAGGTCCGGATCTTAAATCCGTCGTAAGCCGCTACACGCAGTTGACCGGACGTGCCCCGATGCCGCCCAAGTGGTCACTTGGTTATCACCAATCCCGTTACAGCTATATGGATCAAGAGGAAGTGCTGACGCTCGCGCGTACATTCCGTGAGAAGGGTATTCCTTGCGATGCCATCTATCTCGATATTCATTATATGGAGAGCTATCGCGTCTTCACATTCGATCCGATCCGCTTCCCGGATCCGAAGGCGATGATGGCCGAACTTAAGGAAATGGGCATACGCATTGTCCCAATCGTCGATCCTGGCGTGAAGAAAACGGCTTCCGACGCCGTTTATCGGGAAGGGCTTGCGAACGATTACTTCTGCCGTTTCATTGAAGGCGAGTTGTTCTCTGGGAAGGTCTGGCCAGGCGAGAGTGTATTCCCGGATTTCTCTGACCCAGCGGCGGCAGCGTGGTGGGGCGATCTTCACGCCTTCTATACCGAGATTGGCATCAGCGGCATCTGGAACGATATGAATGAACCGTCGGTTTTCGATTCGGAGTCCAAGACAATGGATGCCGAGGTTATGCATAACAATGATGGCCAGCCGAGGACGCATGGCGAGCTTCACAATCTGTATGGCTTGTGGATGTCGAAGGCGACGTACCTTGGATTGGAGCGGCTGCTGGATGGCGAGCGGCCATTTGTGTTAACCCGTGCAGGTTATGCCGGTATTCAAAAGTATGCTGCTGTATGGACAGGCGACAACCGCAGCTACTGGGAGCACTTGGCGCAGTCGATTCCGATGATTATGAATCTCGGAATGTCTGGTGTTGCATTCACGGGAGCGGATGTTGGCGGATTCGCCTCCCATAGCGGCGGCGAGCTGCTTGCGCGTTGGACGCAGGCTGGCGCCTTGCTTCCTTACTTCCGCAATCATAGCGAGCTGGGCTCGATTCGGCAGGAGCCATGGGCTTTCGGAGCTGCTGTTGAGCAGATCTGCCGTGAATATATCCTTCTTCGATATCGCCTTTTGCCGACGATCTACAGCTTGTTCAAGGAAGCGAATGAAACAGGTGTACCGATCGTCCGACCGCTCGTGCTCGAATATCCGAATGATCCGTTCGTGACGAATATGAATGATCAATATATGCTGGGAACGGATATCCTCTTGGCGCCAGTATTGAAGCCAGGCGTTGCGTGCCGCTCGGTCTACCTGCCAGAAGGACAATGGTATGACTACTGGACAGGTGAGCGACTAAGCGGCGGCCGGCATGTTCTGGCGAATGCGCCGCTCGAGACGATGCCAATCTATATTCGAGGGGGAGCCATTATCGTTGAGCAAGGTGAGAATGCACAACATACAACAGATCCTGCTGCAGCAGCGATCCGCCACATTGAGCTGTATGCGTCTGCGTCTAGTAGTGCCGAGACGAACCAGAAGCTTCACTATGAGGATGATGGCTTGACGGATCAATACCGCAATGGCCAGTATATGAATAGAGAGCTAATTTTGCAGGAGACACATCATTCCGTTTCGTTCTCGACGCGTGTTGTACATGCAGGTCTTGGAGAACAGACTCAAGCGGTTAGCCTAACGATCCACGGCTTGCGCAACCAGCTGAATCAAGTACGTGCTTGGTCATCAGATAATCGGGAGATCGAGCGGCTTGAATCAATCGCCGTTGAGTCAAACGCAGCGGGTACGAGGATGACGCTGGAGTTCGAACAATGGCCAGCACGCATCGAATGGACTTAAGGTAAGTAAAAACCCGTCCGTTGATCACGAAGGGGCTCGGGCAGCTTATTTGGCATCGAATTTTGATCCAACCCTCGAACTCCGCTACGGTGCTGAACAGCCGGGTTTTTACTATTAATTGTATAAATTAATAAAGAAGCATCGGCAATGGAGCGGCTGTGCTGTGTACTTGTACAGCGAGCCGGTCGTGGCTGATGCTTCTTTAAACTAAATCATAGCCAGACCGCTTATAGTTTATATCTATCAAGTAAATAGACATTATATATTTCAGTTATCAAGTGAAGCGTGATATAACCTTTATAAGGAATTGAACAGTAAATGATAGGAGCGTGTGAGAGATGGTTAACGAACGAGTAGGCGTGAATCAGCCAAGTGTGGATGGAGAGAAGAAGGCAGGACAGCAGCAAACGTGGAAACCGGAAGTTTATGATAAGGAAATGGCATTCGTATCGGCGTTTGGCGCACCATTAATCGATCTGCTCCAAGTGAAGCCTGGCGAGACGGTTATTGACTGGGGATGCGGATCAGGGGATCTTGCTTCAGCCATTGCAGAGAAAGGCGCTCACGTAGCAGGCATCGACTTCTCGGCATCGATGATTGACAGCGCTCGTGCCAAATATCCAACGCTGAAGTTCGAGGTGGCCGACGGACAGCGATTTGTTGCCCCTGAACCAGTAGATGCAATATTCAGCAATGCTGCACTTCATTGGATGACTGATGCAGCGGGAGTTGCTGCCAGCATGGCAGCTTCGCTCAAGCCTGGCGGCAGGCTCGTCGTCGAGTTCGGCGGCCATGGCAACATTCAAGCAGTGACAGACGCTCTTCGCGAAGCATTCGATGCGATTGGTGTCAGTCAGCCGTACCAATCCCCTTGGTATTTCCCGACGATTGGGGAGTATGGGATGGTGCTGCAGCAGGCAGGCTTCGAGGTGAATTCGGCGATCTTGTTCGATCGTCCGACGAAGCAGGCGAATGGAGACAATGGGCTCCGTGGGTGGCTGGCAACGTTCGCGGATGGCATACTGTCTGTACTGCCGGCAGAAGAAGCGGATGCGGTCGTCCGCTGGGCGGAGGAACGCCTTCGCCCGGCGTTGTACAGCAATGGCGAGTGGAATGTGGATTACCGTCGTCTGCGGGTAACGGCAACACGCAAATAGTTTAATGGGAGATAGCGGTCCGATATGGGCTGCTATTGTTCTGCCCTTCATCCTTACAAAATCTCCATACATCAATATAGTTGACAGGTCTGAGCTTCCTCCTGCACAATTAGGGCAACTTCAGCACTAGAGGAGACTAACATGTTACGAAGCTGGAAAATGATTCTTGCGCTGGCGATCCCTTCGCTCGTTGCATTCGCAGGACAGACGGTGACAGGTACGCTCAATCTTATCATCGTCGGCAAGCTGGGTTTTTTGTTTATCGCAATTGTTGGTGTCGTTAATATCATCATGTACAACGCATTCGCCATCTTCTCCGGCATTGGCCACACCGTCAACTATCTCGTCGCGCAAAATGACGGTGCAGGCAACATGCGCAAAGGGATTGAGCGCACTTATTTCGCCTTCTACTTATGTGCCTTATTCGCTGTGTTCCTCGCCGCTGTCGGGTGGCTGTTCGCGGACGATCTGCTTCGATTAACAGGGGGCTCTAAGGAGTTAGTCGAAGCCGGTACGTTCTACACGGAGCTTCGCTTCTATGCGATGGCGTTCGGTATTTTCAACTTCGCCTTCCATGGCTTCCTGCGGGGCATTGGAGCGACTAGGCTGTCCATGGTGGTGTCAATTATAGCTAATGCCATCATGCTGCTTGGTACATATACGCTTACGTATGGTCATTGGGGTCTGCCTGAGCTCGGACTTAAGGGAGCGGGGATAGCGATGCTGCTTGGGGAGGGCATTCAAGCGCTTGTCTGTGCTTACGTCTTCTTCTTCCCTTTACATCGGAAGTATCGTACACGCGTCCCTGCACGTATCGACTGGCGAGAGATGAAGTTGCTCGCCGCAGAGAGCGGCAAGCTAGGCGTACAGGAATTCTCGCTTAGTCTTGCGATGTACCTGTTCACCGCATTCGTTGCACGGCTTAGCGATCAGGCGCTGGCAGCGAATGAGGTGGCGCTAAGCATTATGTCATTCGGTTTCATGCCAGCCTTTGCTTTCGGTTCAACCGCAACGATTCTTGTTGGCCGCTATGTTGGACAAGGCGAAACGAAGCTTGGGCGAAGAGCGGGGACCGACGTGGCGATACTCTGCACATTGTTCCTTATTGCGCTCGGTACGCTTGAGCTTATATTCGCGGTTCCAATCGCGCATGTGTATACGAGCGATCCCGAAGTGTATAAACTTGCGGCCCACTTGATCAGCGTGTCAGCTTATCTGCAAATTTTCGATGGATTACTTAATGTATACGCAGGCTGCATGCGCGGCTTGGGTGAGACAACCTTCCTGCTGAGAGTTTCCGTCATATGTTCGTGGGCGCTGTTCGTACCGCTTGCCTACTTGTTCTTGTTCGTATTCGACTGGGGCAGCATGGGTGCGTGGCTGGCGTTGTATCTCTATTTGACCGTATTCGGGATCTCCGTCATGATCCGCTTCTACCGAACGGATTGGTCGTTGATCCGGGTGAAAGAGGCGTCGGCGCACTAGTAAAAGTGACGTTTCGGCACCGAATTTTCGGTTTCGTCATCATTTGACAAAAATATTGCCAGGTAGGCAAGCATATTTCCATATGGGCTCACATATACTCCAGTAAGGCGTACTTTCTCCAAAACGAGGCATGCTCGGACGAACTTCTAAGAAGGAAAATGAAGGCGATTGGGCGAATCTTTAGCAGTGGTGGAAGGCGCATTACGGAGCCCGGATAACGAGAAGACAGGATCCAATTCGTTGGGTCCTGTCTTCCTTGTACCATGAATCTTCTACCTAATGTTATATAAGTTGACACAAAAGGAAAGAATGTAGTAGGATCAAATTAAATTCATTCCCAATTTGCGGCTATTGTGTAACAATTCGTGACATAAATTAGCGTGACGGCGAATGGCACGATTGAGAAAGGTTGCTGCAGCACCTTGGAGGAGGCGGTTGACATGTCGACGGCCAGACAGTCGCAGACACCGTATTATGATTCGCAATCGTTCTACGACGAAATGTTCGACACGGATTTCACCGTTCGTCCGCATTACGACCCTGTTTATCGGCTGTTTTCCCGAATGAAGCCAGCAGACCTGGCCGCTCGGCAGCAAGCGCTGAATCAGAGAATGCTGGAAGAGGGCATTACTTTCACGCTGTATGAACCGAATCAACAGGAACCGCTCGAGCGGACGATACCATTCGACTTTATTCCACGTGTTATTCCGAAGCATGAATGGGAAGCAATCGAGCGAGGTCTTCGCCAGCGGGTGCAAGCGCTCAATGCTTTCTTGCATGATGTGTACCATGAGCAGCATATTGTGAAGGATGGCGTCATTCCACGCCGGATGATTGTATCGAATACGTATTTTCGTCCGGAGATGGTCGGGGTGGACGTTCCCGGCGGCATCTATATAACAGCATCAGGTATAGACCTCATTCGCGATGAGCGCGGACGATACTTTGTGCTTGAAGATAATTTGCGCTCACCATCGGGATTCTCTTATTTGTATAAGGGGCGTACGATGATGAGTGAGCTATTCCACGATTTGTACCTGTCTTCCTCGGTGCAGGATGTTGAACGCAGCTTGAACGTATTTCTTAGCGCGCTCAAATCGCTCAGTCCAACGGGCAAAAAAGATCCTGTTATCGCACTTCTTAGCCCAGGCCCTTATAATTCCGCCTACTTCGAGCATACATTTCTAGCACAGCAGATGGGCCTTCATCTTGTTGAGGGACGCGATCTTGTCTATATGGACCATAAAATCTATATCCGCAGCTTGAACGGCTTACGGCAGGTAGATGTCATCTATCGTCGCATTGATGACGATTTCCTGGATCCGTTGGCGTTTAATCCGACCTCGTTGTTAGGGGTGCCGGGATTAATGAATGCTTATCGGGCAGGCAACGTCGCGATAGCGAATGCGCCAGGTACTGGCGTTGCGGACGATAAAGCGGTGTATGCTTATGTCCCGGACATGATTCGTTATTACCTCGGCGAGGAGCCGATACTGCTTAACGTACCAACGTATATTCTGACGCGCAAAGAAGATAGGGAATACGCGCTTGCTCATCTAGATGAACTTGTCGTGAAGGAAACATCGCTGTCGGGTGGTTACGGTATGCTGATCGGTCCTGCAGCATCTCCGAAAGAAATTGCCGCATTCGCTGATGCGATCCGCAAAACGCCTGAGAAGTATGTCGCACAGACGACGATGCAGCTTTCACGTGCACCGATTATGCAGGGTGGCGCGATGGTGCCGAGGCATATTGATTTGCGGGCATTCGTATTGAAAGGGACGGAGTCTCATGTTATTCCGGGCGGTCTCACGCGTGTTGCAATGAATGAGGGATCACTCGTCGTCAACTCTTCGCAGGGCGGCGGCGTGAAAGATACGTGGGTGCTCAGTCGTTAAGTATGCTTCCGATGTAATGTTGCTATATCCGCAAGCAGCAGGGCTGCATGCGTATTTACGCAACATTAGTAACGCTTCCGATGTGATGTTGCTGCATACACAAGGTGCTGTCGCACCATGCGTATTTACGCAACATTTTAGAATGGAGGGATTGACGTGTTGAACCGTAATGCCGAAGCGCTGTTCTGGATCGGCCGTTATATGGAACGTGCAGAGAACCATGCGAGGCTCATTGATGTTCACTATCATTTGCAGCAGGAAGAGCTGATCTTAACCACAGGCGAGGAACCGGTTGAGACGATGTGCAAATGGGCTCGCATCGTTGATGCGCTTGGCAGCAGGCATGCATTCGAGCAGCAGTATGATTCATACGATGAGCAGGAAGTGCTCATGTATGTAACGCTCGATCGCGACAATCCGAATTCGCTCGTCTCCTGCGTTAATCATGCACGGAACAATCTTAGAACATTGCGGGAGAAGGTGCCTAGCGAGCTATGGGATACGATCAACGGCTTCTACCTATGGCTCCGCGAGAAGCAAGCGAAGGATTTGACCCGCGAGTCGCCCCATCAGTTTTTCGGCCAGACGAAGGATTGGACGGCCTTGTTCCAAGGCTACAGCCAATCGGTGATGCCTCGGGAGAATGAATGGCATTTCATCGAGTGCGGCCGGTACCTAGAGCGTGCGGAGAATACGCTCCGTATTCTGCAGGCTGTTGAGCATGCAGCGGAAGGCGAGGGTTGGAACAGTGCCAATGCCTATCCGTATCTGAATGCAGTACTCAAATCGGTGAGTGGTTATCAATCGTTCCGCCGATATTATCTGGACAGCGTCGCTGTTGAGGCAATCGTAGAATTCGTTGTCCTCAATCCGACATTTCCGCGCTCGGTTCATTTTGCCTTACAAGAGCTTGTTGAGCATATTCGTGCCCTGGATCTGCAGGATAAACAGCTGCGTGCGGCACACGATCGTATCATAAGGCAAGTTGGCAAAGTGATTGCTGATATTGGCTGCTTGGAACGGGACGATCTGGTGCTGGATCGTGAAGGCCATATCACGGCACATCTGCTCAGCGCATGTGAATCGCTTGGCGTGGCATTCGCCAAGACGTTCTTTCGAATGGGGGAAGTCAGCGCATGAAGCTGCAAATCTCTCACATGACGCAGTACAGCTATGCGGAGCCGATCACCGACAGTGTCAATGAAATCCGGCTGACCCCGAGCACGAATGAACGCCAAGCATGTTACAATCACTCGATCGCTATCGAACCTAATGCTTCATTGTTCACATATGAAGACTGTTTCGGCAACCGCGTGCATGCATTCTCCGTTAATGCCCCTCATACGAAGCTAACCATCCGGACGAATCTGACCGTTGTGACGACAGAGTCCTTCAATAAAGAAGAAAGCGCACATAAGCAGCAGTTAAAACCAGCGGAGGCGTGGGCGAAGTTGACCTCGGATGAATCGATCGACCGATTCATTGAGTTTCTGCTTCCAACCGCATACACGGAAGTTACCCCTGATATTGTAGCTTTGATGGAGCAGGTGCCTGTTGTTGGCGCTGTGCGAGAGACTGCAATCGCGGCTGAAGGCAATGTGACGGTAGATGTGACGCCGGCCGTTGGTGTCTATGAATGGCTGTCAGCGCTTAGCAAGTACATCCGTACCAGCTTTATCTACGACCCTAGTGCGACGAACGTTCGGACGAAGGCGTCGGAGATGATAACGAAGCGACGAGGGGTATGTCAGGATTTTGCCCATCTGATGCTGGCCGTATGTCGGGCGCGCGGCGTTCCTGCCCGCTATGTGAGTGGATATCACTTCGTCGGCGACTTGCAGGGCGGCAGCGCAGACTTCGAACAGGCATCGCACGCGTGGGTAGAGGCCTACGTGCCGAAGCTTGGCTGGTGCGGCTTTGATCCGACGAACGAGTCGCCAATCGGCGAGCGATACGTGAAGCTTGGTCATGGACGCGACTATAAGGATATTGTGCCTGTGAAAGGCATTTATCACGGGACCGGCGAGCAGCGGCTGCAAGTCACGGTGGATGTTCGAAAAGTTGACGAATAGCTTGGTTCCGCTTTTGATCACGAAGCCATTTTGAATACGTACTATAAAAATCAGAGCCTTCATCGATGCCTTGCGGCGGGATGAAGGCTTATTGCGTAAAGAGAATAATTGCGGGGTGGGACGGGCAACCTGAAAGAAAAAAAGGGAGACTGACATGCCAATACATCCATGGGCTGCCACTGCGGCATGCATCGCTCTGCTTGTTCCGCAGTTCTTTGTTCCATATTCGACGCCCGTTCATTCGATAACCGCTCATGCTCATTCGGCTGAAGCGCCCGTGAAGAAGGATCGTTATTATTATGAGAAGCGCGGCGACGTCGTGTGGGAGGTCAAAACCGACCGTCCGCTCATTGCGCTTACGTTCGATGACGGCCCTGATCCAAAGCAAACGAATGCTATTCTCGATTTGTTGAAGCAGTATGGCGCGCGCTGTACGTTTTTTGTTATTGGCAAAAGAGTGGATGCATTCCCGGAGACAGCGTTCCGCATCGTGTCCGAAGGGCATGAGATCGCGAATCATACGTATAACCATACGTATTTCCAGAACAGTTCTCCTCAGCAAATTCAAGCAGATCTGAAAAAAACGGAAGAGGCCATCCAACGAGCGACAGGGGAGCATTCCGTTCTCTTCCGACCGCCTGGGGGAATGTTTAACGAGAAGCTCGTCGCTACCGCCAATTCAATGGGCTTGAAACCTATTCTTTGGTCATGGCATCAGGATACGAAGGATTGGGTTCGACCTGGTGTAGCGCAAATTACGAACAAAGTGCTGCGAAATGCTCATAATGGGGACATTGTGCTGTTCCATGATCATATCGAGGGGAAGTCTCAGACGATTCAAGCGCTTGCAACGATTCTGCCTGAGCTAACTCGAAGAGGGTTTCAGTTCGTTACCGTATCGGAGCTTATGAAGGATGCGAGCGTGCCTCAACAAAGTAACCAGCAAAGTAACCTATTACCTGATTAACTTCGGCTTCATCCTCGCATCATATGGTGCGGAGGTGATTGAGCTTGCGCAAAACAACTGGCGCAGTGCTGCTGCTTTCTTTGATGATGGTAACCACGACGGCTTGCGGTACGTATAACCATGACCGTAACAAAAACGGGGTAACAACGAATCGTTATCAGTCACAATCGGTCCGGAACTACTCCACTGACGGGTACAGAACGTACAATACGACTGACGGTTATAGAACGTACAACAATGACGCCAATGTTCATCGATTAAACAGCATTACCGGTATGGACAACTACCGCGGCACGGCGAATGGCACGACAAACCGTACGTTCACCGGTACGAACGGTACGACAAACGGTACGACGAGCTTTAATGCAAGCTCGTACAACCGGGCGTTGGCTGAGAAGCTTTCGAAGAAAGCTGCGGCTGTCAGAGGAGTAAGCCAAGCAACGGCAGTTGTTTACGGCAATGATGCAATTATCGGTATCGATGTGAAACAGGGCATGAACACGCGCAACGTCGAGAAGAAGGTACATGAAAGTGTGCGTGCGGAAGCAAAAGGCTTGAAGGTTCACATTACAGGTGACAAAAACATTCACACGCGTATCCGCTCCCTGCAGACGCAGTTGACGGGTACGGGGACTGGAACGGGCCTTAACAACGGTGCCTCCTCCGTACGTCCTTACGGAACGACTGGAACGTATAATGGTCTAGGCATGAACGGCCGTTATGAGAACACGAATTCCTACGGACTTGGCAATGGCACGTTCAATAGCACGCACAATGGCACAGAGGGAGCGCTCGGATTGAACAATCGTCTGAACAACTCCTACCAGTCATTAGGTACGAACGGATCGTATAACTTGTACGGTACGAATGGTACCGACGGACTGCGCCACCCAATTCGTACGCTTGGCAATGATATTCGCGACATTATCTCCGATATTGGTAATGCCGTAACAGCGCCGCTGCGCTAATAATGGTTGAAAGAAGGACAAGCCGCTGCACAGAAGAGCGCGGTTTGTCCTTTTTTGCTGTGTACGCTGGTGCTGAGCTAGTTCTTCTTCCGATAGGCACCGGGCGAGATGCCATATCGCTCGCGAAACAGACGATGGAAGTAGGCATAGCTGCCGAGTCCTGTTTCTGAAGCGATCTGCTCAAGCGACAAGGCGCTGTGATCCATCAGCTTCACCGCATGCGCGAGTCGGAGCTGCTGCGTATAATGAATGATTGATGTGCCAAAATGTTGTTTGAACAAATAGACGGCCCGCGACACACTCAAGCCCGTATGATGGGCGACATCAGCGAGCGTAAGCTCGCCTGCTGCATGCTCCTCGATATACTGACGCATCCGAAGCGCATGATACGCGGCGGGCGACTGATCCTCTGGCGCTTCCTCGATCGCGCGGTCGATCAGCAGGAGCAGCGACCAGACGAGGGCGGTTACGATCGCAGGATTGCCGCCATCCAATCTTCTTTTCTCCAAAATGATCTGACGCCACACTGCCTGCAGCCGATTATCTTCAGCGATCTTCGTCAGCGTTGGGCGCGGCTTCAGCTCCCACCATTCCCGCATGCCTGGACCATTGCTCATCACGAAATAATCACCGGATTGTGTAAACGTTTCCTGTCCATAGCCGATGCGCAGATCGTAGATATCACCCGGTTTGAACATTAACAGGTCGCCAGGTTTAATATCGCGAATGGCGCCATTCACCAATGCTTGGCAAATGCCTTCAATCTGAAGGCGAATGATATAAGTATCTAGGCCCTGATCAAACAAGTGGTGAAATGGATGTTGATGTTTCGAATATTCGCTGAGGTGAACATGGATCTCCTGCATGCCAGTTTCGCTCCCCTATCGATGTGAATGATCTAAGTTCAATCAGATTGTTGATGTTTTCAAGCATATTGTTTCTTCAACCGAATAACTGGCTCCTATTATAATAAAAGCATGACGATTTAGGAAAGGGAGCAGGACAAATGACGACTCGTAAAGTAAGAACGATTCAAACGGCACAAGGCACGCAGGACCGGTTATCAGAGGCGCTTCCAATCGAGCTGCGCGATGATGTACAAGGTATTGAGAATAGAATCATTAACGTATATGAAGATATAGAATTCCAATCCATTATCGGCTTCGGCGGTGCAATTACAGAAGCTTCCGTCGTAACGGCATCGAAGCTCGGCCCTGCGAACAGCAAGCGAATTCTGGATGCCTACTACGATCAGAAGGACGGCATCGGCTACACAATTTGCCGTACGCACATTAATAGCTGCGATTTCTCTCTCGGCAATTACACGTATGTACAGGGTAACGATGCAGAGCTGGAAACCTTCGATATCAGCCATGACCGCGAGCTGATGATTCCATACATTCAACAAGCCAAGGAGCTAGCGGGGGACAGCTTTACGTTCTATGCCTCGCCATGGAGCCCGCCGGCTTGGATGAAGACGAACGGGGAGATGAACAACGGCGGCAAGCTGAAGCCGGAGTATCGCAATGCTTGGGCGCGTTACTATGTCAAATTCATTGAAGCATACGAAGCAGAAGGTCTGCCGGTATGGGGGCTTACGGTTCAGAATGAAGCAAAAGCGGTTCAGATCTGGGATTCGTGCATCTACACGGCAGAAGAAGAGCGTGATTTCGTTCGTGACTACCTCGGACCTGAACTGCACCGCGCAGGTCGTGCAGATGTGAAAGTGATGATCTGGGATCATAACAAAGAGCGCGTCTATGATCGTGCAAGAACGGCATTCGAGGATGCAGAAGCGTCCAAGTACATCTGGGGCCTTGGCTTCCACTGGTACTCCGGCGATCACTTTGAAGCGCTGCAGGCAGTTAAACACCGCTATCCGACGAAGGGTCTTATTTTCACGGAAGGCTGTCATGAAGGCGGCGTACAGATCGGCTCTTGGAAGAGCGGCGAACGTTATGCGCATGACATTATCGGCAATCTGAATAATGGCATGGAAGGCTGGACGGACTGGAACATCGTACTTGATGAGCAGGGCGGACCGAACCATGTTGCGAACTACTGCGATGCACCGATCATTGCGGACACGAAGAATGATTCGCTGACGTTCCAGTCGTCGTACTATTACATCGGACATTTCAGCAAATATATTCGTCCGGGTGCCGTTCGTATAGGCTGCACGAAATATACGGAGCATCTTCAGACATCCGCATTCCGTAATCCAGACGGCCAGATCGTTGTTGTTATTCTTAACCGTACGGACGAGCAGCAACCCTATGTGCTGCGCAACCGTGAGCAAGTAGCAGAAGGCAGCATCCCGGCGCACGGCATCCAGACGCTGCTGTTCCCAAGTCTATAAGAGGAGGCGATAGCGATGACAGAACGTATGTCTCAAGCATGGCTGACGCCTGAGATCAGGCATCAGGCGAAGCAGATCATTGCCAGCATGTCGCTTGAAGAGAAGGTTGGGCAGATGACGCAATACGATTGGGGCTTTAATCCGATCAACCCGGAAACGGGCGTATCGGTAAGGGACTTGCTGCGCGATGAGATCCGTCAAGGACGAGTCGGTTCAATCTTCAACTTGTCGGGAGCAGAGGAAGCCAATGAGCTGCAGCAGCTTATTGCTGAGCATACGGAGCATCGCATCCCGCTGCTTATCGGCCGTGATGTCATTCATGGCTACAAGACCGTGTTCCCGATTCCGCTGGCACAAGCATCTGCTTGGAATCCGGCGCTTGCTTATCGTACGGCCGAAGCAGCTTCGCGTGAGTCGATGGCTGATGGCGTCGCTTGGGTATTCGCACCGATGATCGACGTAAGCCGTGATCCGCGTTGGGGACGGATTGCAGAGAGCATCGGCGAAGATCCGCTGCTGACGTCGCAGTACAGCAGAGCATGGGTTGAAGGTGCGCAGATTGCAGATGCGCCAGGTCAAGCAACGGCAAGCTGTCCGAAGCATTACGCAGGATATGGGCTGGCCGAGGCAGGACGCGACTATAATACGGTCGACCTATCTGACCGCGAGCTTCGCGATGTCATCCTGCCGCCATTCCGTGAGGCTGTTGAAGCGGGCGCGCTTAGCATCATGGCATCCTTTAACGAAATTAATGGGATTCCGGCTTGTGCGAACGAATACCTGCTGAAGACCATTTTGCGAGATGAGTGGGGCTTCGAGGGAATCGTAGCAAGCGACTATAACGCGCTGCAGGAGCTCATTGTTCATGGCGTTGCCGGCAGCGAAGAAGAAGCGTGCGAGCGTGCTGTGTTAGCGGGCTGCGACATGGATATGCATTCGGGCTTCTACATGCGCCATCTGCCGAAGCTTGTTCGAGAAGGACGCGTGCCGGAATCGGTAGTCGATTTGTCTGTTCTTCGTATTCTTGCGGTAAAAATCAAGCTTGGCTTGCTGGAGCAGCCATTCGTGAAAGTGCCATCGGCCGAGACTGCCGCAACTGCACGCGCTTCGTACACAGCGCTCGCTCGCGAGGCTGCCCAGCAGTCGATCGTGCTGCTGCGCAACGAGGCGCAAGTGCTGCCGCTTCGCAAGGGCGGTGCAATTGCGGTTATTGGTCCGCTCGCGGACAATCAGAAGGATCCGCTGGGCTGCTGGGCGTTCGATGGCAAGCCAGAGGACGTTGTCAGCCTGTTAGCCGGCATCCGTCAGGCAGTAGGCGAAGTCGCAGCCGTTCACTATGCGGAAGGCTGTGGCGTAAGCGTCGATAATATGGCTTTCGATGAGTTGTCCGAAGCGGATATTGAACAAGTAATGGCAGCTGTACATCAGTCTGATGTTGTTGTGCTGGCGCTCGGCGAATCGCTTGAGATGAGCGGAGAGTCGCGTTCTCGTACATCGCTTGATCTGCCAGGCGCACAGCGCCAGTTGGTTGAAGCTGTCGCAGCGCTGGGTAAGCCGATCGTCGCTGTGCTCATGAGCGGTCGCCCGCTTGCGCTGCCTTGGCTGGAGCAATATGCGTCGGCCATTGTGCAAGCATGGCACCTTGGTGTCCAGAGCGGGAACGCAGTTGCAGATGTGCTGTTCGGGGACTATAATCCGAGCGGTCGTCTGCCTGTAACGGTTCCGCGCAGCGTCGGGCAAGTGCCGATCTATTACTACCGCAAGAAGACGGGCAGACCTCCGGGTGGCGTCTACTCTTCATACTATATCGATTCAACAACTGAACCGCTGTATCCGTTCGGCTATGGCTTGAGCTACACCAATTTCCAATATAGCGCGGTTACGGCTTCGGTGGGTTCGATTAGCGCAGACGGTCAATTGACTGTGTCTGTTACGGTGACCAATACGGGTGATGCTGCAGGGACTGAGGTCGTGCAATGCTACATACGTGACGAGGTCGCGAGCGTTACACAGCCATTGAAGAAGCTGATCGGCTTCAGCCGTTTGCAGCTGGCACCAGGCGAATCCGGCTGCGCGACGTTCGTAATCGGCGAGCAGCAGCTGGCGATCCTTGATAAAGATATGAAGCGGGCAGTTGAACCTGGACGCTTCACGATATGGGTAGGTCCGAACGCGAGCAGCGGCGATGCCTTGTCGATCGTAGTGGAATAGTTGAACGGGCATTGACGATCGATGGGAAATCGAGTGTCAGTGCCCTTTTGCATAGCAGATCAGGAATGAGGGGTCGCGTAAGAAAGGAGAAGGTGCAATCATGTGCGCTGTAGAGTTGTCTGATTTAGCTTGTCCATGCTGCCAACAACCGACATGGCGATTATATACGGATATTGAACGGTATGTAAGCGAGCATCTGTCGCGGGACATAACATTGAAGGAACTGGCGAACCGATTCGCGTATTCCCCGAATTATTTTGGCGTATTGTTCAGGGATCAGGTAGGGGTTAGCTTTAATGATTTCCTTGTTGATATGCGCATGAAGCGGGCGAAGGAGATGCTTGCGACTCAGCGTTTCAAGATTTATGAAGTAGCGGATCTGGTCGGCTATAAGAGTTTGACTTACTTCACTCGCATGTTCAAGAAAGCCTATGGGATGACGCCAGGGGATTATAAGAAGCTGGGTTAATCGCCTAATGGACGAGTTAGCGCAGGTGCTGCCGAAGTGAACCAAAACCTATAGAAGTTACCTTGTGCCCGAAGCGTATTGGGATGTTAGATTGGTGGCAGTCTAAACGGAGTATGCAGCATATGAAGGCAGAAGGTGGACCTCCTTGCACGAGAAGAAAAAACGGGATTTGGCCGCACTGGCAACGATTCCGTTAATTATGACATTGGCCAATTCAATGCTCATTCCTGTCCTGCCGTTAATGCAGCGCAAGCTGAGCATTACGTCGCTTCAGTCAAGCCTTATCATTACCGTGTATGCCGCTGTGTCGATAATTTGTATTCCTATTGCAGGGTTTCTGTCTGATCGTTTCGGCCGGAAGCTGATTATTATTATCGGGCTTTCTATCGCAGCGGCCGGAGGTGTCGTATCAGGATGTGCGGCTTGGCTGATGGAAGGACATGCTGCATACTGGTGGATCATTGCGGGGCGATTCATTCAAGGCATTGGCGCGGCTGGCGCTTTCCCGATCGTACTCCCGCTCGTCGGCGATATGTTGAAGGACGAGGAGCAGGTGAGCAGTGGGCTCGGCATGATCGAGAGCTCGAACACACTAGGGAAGGTCGTTAGTCCGATTGCCGGCTCGGCGTTGGCATTAATTGTGTGGTTTCTGCCGTTGATCGTTATTCCGTTTATTTGTCTAATCTCCATCATAGCGGTTGCCGTATTCGTGAATAAGCCGAAGGGTCAGCAGCAACCGCCTGTATCTGTGCGGGAATTCATTAAAGGCGTACGAGCAATACTGTCTAAGAACGGCCGATGGCTGTATGCGATATTCGCGATTGGCTGCCTTGGCATGTACATCATGTTCGGCTTCTTGTACGATTTGTCGTCGGTGCTGGAGAAGAAACATCATATCGATGGAGTAATTAAAGGCCTTCTGCTGGCGATTCCGCTTGGCGCTATATGTCTCGCCTCGTTTATTGTCGGCAAGAAGATCGGGAACAATAAGACCGCAATGAAATGGCTGACGGTAATCGGTACAGCTGCAGCGGCTGCTGCCATGGCGGCGATTGCGATGATCGCCCCGAAGGGCTTGTTCATGCTGATGCTGCTGATCTCGATTGCCGGAGCGGGCATAGGGCTCGTGCTGCCGAGTCTGGATGCCCTCATTACTGAAGGGATCGACAAAAAGCAGCGGGGGACCATCACGTCACTCTACAGCAGCATGCGGTTTATTGGAGTTGCGGCCGGACCGCTGATCGCCTCGGTCATGCTTGATCGCGAGCGGCTGATGTTCTGGATCTTCGCCGGGGTCAGCATCGTCAGCTGTGCCCTCGCGCTGTTCTCGATCCGGCCGAAGCAGATGGGCGAAGCTGCTGCGAAGGAGAAGTAAGGGAATATGAAGCTCCGTCCTACACGAAAGTTGCTCGTGTGGGGCGGGGTTTGTTCGTGTTTGAGTTGCCCACTCGTTTGATTCACGCAATGAAGGTGTAGATATTACCTACAAACGCAAAAGCGGCGTACATGGACCGACTGAAGGTGTTGTATTGCACCTGCAATCGGTATCGATGTACGCCATGTATGTTGAAGGTGCATATCTGCACCTACGCATGTGGTTCCCACGTCGCATGAAGCGTACGGAGCATCATTTTTGCACAAAAACACCCTGCTTAGTTACTCCGTATAAGACTTCAACGGTTTCTTCGCCGGGCCATCGAGTACCTCGCCCTTGAAGGAGAAGCGGGAGCCGTGGCATGGGCAGTCCCAAGTTCGGTCACCTTCGTTCCATTCCACCTCGCAGCCCATATGGGTGCAAGTTGTGTCGACTAGATGGAGCGTTCCATCATCCTCGCGATAAGCGCCTGCGCGCTTGCCGTTGACCTGCACGACGCTGCCCTCGCCAGGTTCAACCGTATCCGGATGGCGGCGAACCATCTCCAACTTGCCAGCAAGCAGATGCTTGGCGACATCGGCATTGGTCGACAGGAAGTTGCGGAATGAAGGGTCGGAGTAGAAACGCGATGGCGAGTAAAGTTCTTCATATCGGTTCTCCGCGCCTAGAATCATGTCTTTCAACAGAAGGGCTGCAGCTGTACCGGTGGACATCCCCCATTTGCGATAACCGGTAGCGATTAAAGCATGCGGATCGTTCTGGGTGACATGCCCGATGTAGGGGATGTTGTCCAGTGTCGTCAAATCCTGTGCAGACCAACGGTAGGCAATTTCCAGATCGCCGAACGTCTCCCGCGCGAACTGCTCCAGCGCCTCATAGTGTT
Source organism: Paenibacillus terricola (assembly GCF_014779765.1). GTDB lineage: Bacteria > Bacillota > Bacilli > Paenibacillales > Paenibacillaceae > Paenibacillus_T > Paenibacillus_T terricola. The sequence continues at coordinate 509,587 of NZ_JACXZA010000001.1, forward strand.
TAATCGTGCAAATCCCTTGGCCTGTTTTGTGCTTCTCGCCGCCCACTATGAGCAATTTTTCTCCGTTATAAGTAACCTCCCGGATCGAACGTGGCGGGTCATCGCAGCTTAGATATACGCCGCCGGGATATTCATCCTTCATGCGCAGCGCGAGCACATAAGACCGTTCTGCATACATACGGGCGAAGTAGAACCCTTGCACACTGTAAAAAGGAAAATGCGAGCAGGACACGACATTGCGGCAAGTTACGGTATGTCCTGCGGCTGTTTTCACTATGCTGGTCGGATCGCCGTGATCAACACTTAGCGCAGTCGTGTTCTCGAATACGATACCGCCACGTTCGACGAATGATGTGAGCAGGTGCTGTAGGTACGCGACAGGGTGAAAACGCGCTTGATCGCGCATGACGATTGCGGCTTTCGTATCAATAGCAAAAGGAATTCGCTCGACACGTTCGCCTGGAATGCCAAGCTGCTGATAAGCTGCCCACTCCTTATCGATCTTCTCGATATTGTCTACCGTTGTCGTGTAGACGTAAGCATCCTCCCTAACCAGATCGCATTCGATATGATGCTTGCTGACCCGCTCCCGGATGAAGGCGAGCGCCTCGCTATTCGCCTCATAATATAGGCGGGCTTTCTCTTCGCCGATATGGTGGATGAGCTCGTCGTAGATGAGATCGTGTTGGGCGGAGATTTTGGCCGTCGTATGCCCTGTAGTGCCCGTAACAAGCCGCCCTGCTTCGAGCAGCGCTACACGCTTGCCTTCCTCTGCGAGCAAGCAGGCGAGTGTGATTCCGGTAATGCCGCCGCCGACGACGGCAACATCAACTTCTATATCTTCTTTGAGGGAATCAAATTGCTTGCGTTCAGTCGACTCAAGCCAATAGGAGCTTGGCGCCTCGGGCAGTCCAGCATAGGATAGGGATTGATCATTCGTCATTGAGATGCAGTCTCCTAGTTCATTGTTTTTTCTATATCATGCCATTCGATCCATAATCTTATGACAGGCTTGAGCATAACGCATCTCATTATTCTGATACTACTGATGTTAACCATCAAAGCGAGGTGTATCAATGAAAGCCGTCACGTTCCAAGAGGTGCAGCGGGTTGAAGTACAAGAAGTGCGGGATGCCGCCATTGAAGACAAAGAAGATATTGTTGTTCGCATCACAAGTACAGCGATTTGCGGTTCGGACCTGCATTTGTACGAAGGAAGCATCCCGCTTCCGCCGGGTTATGTTATTGGGCACGAGCCGATGGGAATCGTCGAGGAAGTAGGATCAGGCGTAACGAAGGTTTCAAAAGGCGACCGTGTCGTTATCCCATTCAACGTGTCATGCGGTCAATGCCATTACTGTCAGCATCAGATGGAGAGTCAATGCGATAACAGCAACCCTCATTATGATTCGGGCGGTTATCTGGGTTACTCGGAGAAATTCGGCAATTATCCAGGCGGGCAGGCGCAATATTTGCGGGTGCCGTTCGGTAATTATGCTCCCTTCGTCATTCCGAAGGATTGCGAGCTGGAGGACGAGTCGCTGCTCTTCTTATCGGATGTGCTCCCGACAGCCTATTGGAGCGTGGACAACGCTGGGGTGAAGTCCGGCGATACCGTCATCGTGCTCGGCTGTGGCCCGGTTGGCTTGATGGCGCAGAAGTTTGCCTGGATGAAAGGGGCGAAACGCGTCATTGCCGTCGATCATTTGGATTATCGGCTGAAACATGCGAAGGAGATCAATAAGGTTGAAACGTATGATTTCACGAAAGATGCGGATATGGGCGAGTACCTCAAAGAGATTACGCATGGCGGAGCGGACGTTGTTATTGATTGCGTGGGGATGGATGGGAAGAAGTCGCCGCTCGAATGGCTGGAGCAGAAGATTAAGCTGCAGGGAGGAACGCTTGGTCCAATCCAGATTGCAACGAAAGCCGCCCGTAAGTGTGGGACGGTACAGTTGACTGGCGTATACGGAGGTAACTATAATTTGTTCCCGCTTGGCGCCTTCTTCGCACGTAATATTACGTTGAAGATGGGACAAGCGCCGGTCATTCATTATATGCCCGAGCTGTATAAGCGAATCGTGAATGGTGAATTCGACCCGAAAGCGATTATCACCCACCGGCTTCCGCTTGAAGAGGCCGCACATGCTTACCGCATCTTTAATAATCATGAGGACGGCTGCGTGAAGGTTGTATTGAAGCCGTAGATTGGGAATGAGGGAGAGCGATCTCCCTCATTTTATTTGTTCTGAGCATTTATAAGTGACTTCAAACTGGTACGACATTCTATGTCGTACCAACTCCCTTATGATGAGGATGTACACCACGACCTACACCTATGACGCACATCACATCGAACAAGGGGTTGTCAAACACAATGGTCAAAACAAAAAGAGGCCGCGTTCTCTGGAGCTTGCCATCACGCGGTCGCGGTACTTGCCCGGTATGCCAAGCGACGCGCACTAAGCTGCTGTATACACGTTCTCAAACGAACGGTAAATCCGTGAAAGTATGCAAGAGATGCCAGAACGCAGCGGTTGAAGCAATCGATCGCATTCCGGTCTGAACGACCGCTAACCAGTAAGGAGTCCTTCTTCGGATTCATAGGAGGAAGGGCTCTTTTCTCTGCTGGAAAAATAGTTGCCAAGCTTTTCTAGCTTCCGTTACGCTTAATAGAATAAAGAACAGCTTATGCGATGAGGTGACGGAATGAGCAACACGCACCGGATTCAATGGTTCGATCAGCAAATAAGAGAAGCCCGCTATCCGAACAGCAACCATCTGGCGGAGCGGTTTGAAATATCGAAGCGACAGGCGCAGCGCGATATTGAATATATGGTTGCTTCGTTACGCGCACCGCTGGTGTATGATGCGAAGCGCCGCGGATATGGTTACGATGATTCGGCTTATGTGCTGCCGCATCTATTCATGTCCGAGGACGAGAAGCGAGTGCTGCGGTATCTCGTCCATCGGTACAGCCAATACGACTACGATAACGCGGAAACGGCGCATCGCGTGGCGCGATTGCTTGACCGATTTACCGATGATACGGAATCGGAGCTGTATGATCGTCTGCCGATGTTCAATGCTGATCCGCGATTGATGCAACTGGTGCTGCTGCTCACTGAGGCGATCAAGCATTGGAAAGCCGTTCAAATCGTTTATGAAGGTGAGCAGCTCACGATTCACCCAACTCGTCTGCTAACCCGCTATAACGATGATTACGTAGCGGCTTCTTGTGATAACGGACAGGAGCAGTGTCAATTCCGATTGTTATCGATTGCACATGCTGCGATTGTTGAACAGACGGCAACGTTAGCGGCGACAGGTAATCCAGCTGCCTTTCAAGATGAGAGCGGGGCGCCCGCACGGAAGCCATACACGGCGAAGGTGCGTCTAACGCAGCCGCTTGAGCACGGCGGAACTTGGAACGGGTTTGCAGCGACATGCATAGGCGATGATTCGCTGCTGTATGGGGTTGATTTTTACGATACGAATACGTTTCTGCGGCACTTGATGATGTCCGACTGGGAAGAACTGCTCGGGCCGAAGTGGCTGCGGGAGAAGCTGCGTCTCCACTGCTCGGATGTGCTGACGCGATTGGATAAGGAGCGGTAACGATGTCGAGCGTATACCTGGACAATATTCGCATGAAGCGGGAATCCCAATCGTTCACGGACAGCTTATATGCCATTCTAACGGCAGCGGATCTGTTCGAAGGACCGAAATATCGGCTATCGGGTTTATCAGGCATGGCTTTCAAATTCGCAGTGCATGAACGACTGCTGCCACTGTCGGTAACAGCGTACGGTCAATGGGGTCTCGAACACGCAGCTGCAATAGACAACCTTGGCTATTTATCCATATCTGACGGGGGCCGCACCCGCCATCTGACGTTCCGACGTTACCAACAAGAAGCCATTCGCTGGATTAAGCAGAGCCTTGATCGAGGAGTAGGCCTTATCTATTGGATTCCAGAGTTTGGCGTCATTCATGGCTACGATGATGAAGATGGCGTCTTCTTCATCCAGGATGGCTGGTCGCGCGAGGATCATATTGTGCTGTATGACAATCTGGGTCTGAATTTTACACCTTTCTGGAATGTGCAAATGATTGGGCAGAAAGTCGATGTGCCGCTGGAAGAGCAAGTGCTGGAATCCGTGCGGTCAGCCGTACATGATTGGCAGACGCCATTCAAACTGCTGCCAGACAAAGAGATTGCATCCGGTAAGCTTGCGTATGACTTCTTCATTCAAGCGCTGCGCAGCGGCATATACGACGAGAACGGAGGGAGGTACATACTCGATTCATATCGTTATGCCCGTCATGAAATTCGCGATTACTTGTCAGACGTAAAGGGTCTGTGGCCTGAGCTTGCAGAGGCTCACCTGTATTATGAGGAGCTTGGCCATCATATCGCGGAGCTGAGCTTTGATTATAGCGGCGGTATTCCAGAGATGATAGACAAGCTTACCGCAGCGGCACAGCTGGAAGATCAGGCGATTCAGCAGTTTAACAAGCTGTCGGCGCGTTATGCCGATCCGTCGCGGACGACTGTAACCAGATGGATCACTCATTCAGCAAGGTAGCGGATCGGAGGAGCAGGAGATCTATGACATCTCTTATGGTTAACACACTTCAAGGAATTCAGATGAAAGCCGAGTCGAGGCCTTATCTCGATGCGATGCATGCGGTACTGACACATGCAGGCTGGACAACGCTGTTCAAGCCGATGCTGGCAGGGATGACGGTGAACGGATTCCGCATGGCGGTCCATCGCAGACTGACGGCGGAGTCTGTGACCGCGTATAACTGGCATGCGGAGCATTTTCTCGCGGCGGATTTCATTGGGATATTGGTCAGCTCCAAGGCTGAATTCACCTTCAGACGAACGTTCCCGCTGTATCGCAAAGAGGCGCTAGCAGATATATGTGCTTCGATAGACCGTGGTGTCGCTGCTATCTGCTGGCATAATGGACAGTTCGTTGCGATTGTTGGTTATGAACAGGTCGATAATGGTTCGTGCTCTGGCAGGTTGTACTATGTGGACGGACGGTCTGACGAGGTTCAATCTTTCGACTATATGGATTTCGGAATCGGCGAAGATCGCGCGAACCCTTCTCCGCATTGGTACTATCAGATTTTTGAAGGATACATTCCGATGGATGAGGCGGCTGTGATGAAAGAGTCGTTCCTGCAGGCGATCTTCAAATGGGAGATGCATGACGGCACGCTGCCCGTAACGGACTATGCATGTGGAGAAGCGGTGTACGATGCCATTGTTCATGCGCTCAGCAGCGGTGATTATGATCGAGTGGGGGCAAGTGAGACTTTCAAGTGCATGGCGGCTGCGAAGCAGGATCTTGCCGTGTACATGGCCGAAGCAGAACGCCGCTGGCCTGCGGCAGGCGAGGCTGCTAAGCATTATGTACGTGTCGCTGAGCTGTTCGGGTCTGTTGCAGCTGTTGGTGTTGATCAAGTGGATGAGTTATGCGGGTTTTTCCGAGAGGCCAAGCAAGCCGAGACGCAGGCGGTCGAAGCGCTTCGGCTGCTTGTTCGTGAGACATTAGATAACCGGTTCCATGATGTGGGGCTGCGATAATTGCGGTCGGGGGGTTAATGTGCCGGCCTCGGCTGTACCCTCCCCAATACCGTATCCATAATGCTGTACAGCAGTCCGGCTGCTCCGAATACCATATAAGCAGTGCTCATGTTGAGATGAAACTCACTGACGAAGGATTCATTGTACAACGTGTAGAAGAATCGCCACCCCGCGTATATCCCCAAACCACAGTAAAGCGCGTAGTGAAGAGGCCAGATGCGGCGAGCCCATCGATGCAGCACGGCTGTAATAATCAGGAATACTGCTGAGACGATAATGGATAAGAAGAAGGTGATGAACAAGAAAGTCACACCGATGTTGCGCAGTCCGTAATATTCCGTTGTCGTAATTTTGTTACCCTCCAGCAGCTCTAGCCCAAGGAAGGCTCCATTGAACAGGATGACAGATACAAACCATAGAATCAGATATCGCATGAGTGAACTACACTCCCATTGGTTGAAGTTATGCATCAGCATCTGCTTGTCCTTGTTCTTATCTTGTGTAAAATAACTACGATATCTCGCTAATTCTAGCTGCGAGCATGTCCCTCCACTGCCGATGCAGCTCCTCCGCTGAACATCGGAATGTCCGCTCGAATGATTGCGGATTCGCTATAATCGCATGCAGCGCCCCCGTGCCGTAGCGCTCCAGAATGAACTCTGCGAGCGTGCAGCTGAATTCGAACCCTCGTTTCGTTTCGAAATCCCATGAGTGATCTTCAAAGTCAGCGAAGGTTGGAAACTGCCCGCGCTGTACCGGATCAGTGATCATCGCATTAATATAACTACGCGTCATCAGTTCGGCTGCATATCCGCCAACCCCTTGATAGAGCCACTTCGGCGCTGCGGGGTTGCGATCTTGCACCAGCCACATCGTAAACAGGTGAACCGTCGATTTCAGAATCGATTCGTAGGTATGCGCCGGTCCAGGATGCAGCGGGGAAGCAATCTTAATCGTGTTGCTTTCGATTGTGCCCATGAACCAATCAGGTGCATCGTGCTCGCCAACTGCCTCGTGAAACGTTGGGAGGTCCGGATAGATCTCGATCGAGATTCTCGTAGACGGTTCATGGCGGACAAGCGTGCATACCCGAGTAATGTGTGCGTTCAAATGATCCACAATATCTCGGCGGATCTTAGCATCGGAATGTGTACTGCTCTTGCTGCTCAGGCCGCCTGCATGGCGAAGGATGATATGTTCAATAAACGTCAGAACGTCGCTATTTGTTTCACCGGCCTCGCGAAGCACCGTTCTCATTGTGTCTAATGCTCGGTACAGCCGATTTTTCACCGCGCTTAATTTCTTGCCGACGATCTCCGATACCTCAAGCAATGTACAGCCTACATCATAATGAAGCGCAATGATTTCGCGGTCGATGTCGTTCAGACTTGCAAGTGCTTGCGAGATATCGACTCGAATCTCAACATTCTTCGTAAACTCTGCTGCTATAAACCGGCTGTCCAGCCGATCCAATGGTACAGCCGATTCCTTGATTCGATGTTTACGCCGATATTCGTTCTTCAATGTATTGTTCGCGATGCGCATAAGCCATGTCAGGGGACTGGATTCGCCTCGAAATGATTCATAATGCTCGAATGCCCGGATGAAGGTGACCTGGGTTAAGTCCTCAGCCGTCTGACTGTCGACACGGAGCGAAAGGTATCTTCGAATCCGATCATAATAAGGCGCGATAGCTGTCTCGAAATTGTCGTGTTGCCCAGACATTGCGGGTTCCTCCTCCAGTTGTTGTATCCGATGATCTTTTTTCATAATAATAGAATAGACACAATTGGAGAAACAAGATAACCTGTACCAATACAGGAAGGGTTAGGATTCTACAATCTGAAGGCTATGGGGAAAATAGACATTGAATTTGTCTGTGGAGTGAGAAGATTCGATGTTTAAATGGTTTCGCCTGTTTTACATGATGTGTAATTGATAATAATAGATTGATAGAGGGAGTCAGGCGGAGTCGTCGGGGAGGTATGAATTTGAATAGTGTGGCTGCAGTTCATGTGGGTCGGGGTATTGGGAAGATGGGGAGCCTTATCAATTTTCGAGACATCGGCGGTTTGCCGGTAACGGATGGACGCGTGATGAAGACAGGGATCGTGTATCGTTCGAATGAACCGCATAAGCTGAGTTTGAAAGATCTCGACAAGTTTAATGGGCTGAACCTGAAGTTAATCTGCGATCTTCGTACGCCTAACGAGAGAAAGTCGAGACTTCCGCGTTTCGTTGAAAGCGGGAAGACGATGACGGTGAATGTGCCGTTCTATCAGAATGATGAGGATTTCACGAGGTTCCAGATCTATAGGCAAATCATGAGTAATATCCGGACGGTTGACTTTTATCAGATCATGAAGGACTTCTATAGGAAGGTGTTATTCGAAAGTACGGATCAGATCCGGAATGTTCTAACGCTGCTCGCGGAGCAGGAAGCTGCGCCAACCCTCATTCATTGCGCAAGCGGCAAGGATCGGACAGGGATGATCGTTGCTATTGTGCAGTTGATTGCCGGTGTGCCTCGTAAAGAGGTCGTATCCGATTATTTGCTCTCGAATCCTCTGAACAAGAGTGAGACCGAGAGAGCCATCAGACTGTTAAGGCTTCTAAGCGGTTTCCGTATATCAAGGGAACGGCTGCTGCCACTGTTAGAAGTACGGAGCGAATATTTGGAGGAAGTATTGGACGAATTGCTCGCACAATACGGATCGATCGAAGGGTACCTCATACAGGCTTGCGGAGTGGATGAGCAGACGATTCTGGTGCTGCGAGAAAAGTTTATCTAGATGTACGAATAAAGCTTCCATGGAGAGAAATGATTCTCTTAGTGGAAGCTTATTTGTTGTGATCATCGTTTTGTAATAGAAACTATAGTGGAATAATCGTTTGACCGATATTACAATATGTGTAATTGAACAAGAGTATTTGAAATAGCTAGAGCTGCGAAGATCTGTCTTTGCTCGATCCAGCATATAAAGAAAGGATGAACCTTGTTGTCTATTTCTGTGGTGAAGGGTCAAAAGGCTGACATTACGAAGGGCAATCCTAATCTATCTAATCTCAAGGTTACGATAGGCTGGGCATCGTCCGCGAATATTGAACTTGATTGCTCCGCATTCCTGCTTGCGCCTGGAGGCAAAGTGACCGGAGACAGCGATTTGATCTTCTACGGCAATCCCTCTAACACCTTTATCTCTTACTCAGAGGTAGGGGCGACGGAGAGGCAGCTCATGATTGGTCTTGATAAAATCAACCCGCAAGTGGATAAAATCGCGTTCACCCTTACGATATACGAAGGCGAGCAGCGCCGCCAGAACTTCAGCCAAGTGAATGGCGCATACATTCTATTCGCGAATGCTGCGACAGGTCAAGGGCTGCTGCGCTATGAGCTTGGCAATTCATTCTCTGTCGAGACAGCCATTGTCGTTGGTGAGCTATACCGTTATAACGGTGAATGGAAGTTTAACTCGATTGGAGCGGGTTATTCAGGAGGTTTGAGCGCATTGTGTGCTTCCTATGGCATCGAGACGCAGGAGAAAGCACCTGCAGCACCGCCAGTGAATGCGCAGCCTGTGACGCCATCTCCAGTGCCAGTCTCGCCGCCGGTTGTGCCGTCACAGCCGATTCAGTTGAACTTGACCAAGATCGAGCTCAAGAAGAAAGGCGATAAAATCAATCTTCAGAAAAGATCCGGCGGTCTCGGTGAAATTCTGATCAACCTGAACTGGAACCAACAGCCGAAGAAGTCGAGCAGCTGGGGCGGAGGAAGTCAAGGCGTCGATCTTGATCTTGCGTGTCTCTATGAGCTTAAGAATGGCCAGAAAGGGCTAATTCAGGCGCTTGGCAACTCATTCGGTTCCTTCGATCGCGCTCCGTATATCGTATTGGATGGCGATGATCGGACAGGTTCGGTCAAGACGGGCGAGAACATTCGAATTAACGGCGCGAAAGTGGAGGAATTCCAACGAATTCTCGTGTTTACCTTTATTTATGAAGGTGTATCCCAGTGGTCGGAAGCAGATGGCGTCGTAACGCTGAAGCAGAATGGCGGACCGGATATTATCGTAAGATTGGATGAGTACGATAACAATCTGCCCATGTGCGCAATCGCGATGATCGAGAACCAAGGCAATGAGACGTTCAGTATTGAACGGATTGTGCGCCACTTCCGTGGGCATCGCGATTTGGACGAAGCATTCGGATGGCGGCTCAATTGGGTGCGAGCATCCAAATAAACCCCGTCGTCTCGTATTCCTACCGATTAGGAGGGGAGAAGCGATGATTCCTTTTTCATTCGAAATAGTGAATGATTCAACGATCAACATTGAATATGTGTTCGGCAGCGAGAAGTTCGTTCTGAATCTGTTCCTCCGTCAAGGTGTGTGGACCATCCATCCCTTCGACGGTATGTTGTTAGGCAATCGCGATCTGTGCCGAAGCGTTATCGCTGATCTGCTTCGCAACAAAGACTTTCAGATTATGTTGGCTAAGCAGGGAATCGCTCTGTCGAGCCTTCGTACAACAATCGATCTGGATCAATCCTCTCCAGAATACGAAGTTAGATCGAGACGGGAACCAGAACCAGAGGTGGACCCGGAGCCTGGATCAATCGACGATATACGAGAGTTCATTGAATACAATACGATTGACGATATTATCGATCTCGAGCTGACGCAGTTGGACAGGAAGATTGCGTTTTATGGAGAGATTTTGAAGTATATCTTTATGCAAAACCTCGGCCCCGGTGATCCCGAGTTTGATAAAATCCAGAGTCTGCAGCGGACGTTCAAGGAGACAAGGGAGCGGATCGCGGGGCATAAGGATTTTGATCTGGGCGGGGATCGGAAGAGGTTTTAGCGGGCGAACTAATAAAATAGAGTGAAGACGAACAAAACAAAACCGGCAGCTGAAGTAGCTGCCGGAATTTTATTTATATTTGGATCGTTTATCCTTGCACTTTTAACCTACATCAATTCCAACAACAAGAGAAAGTAAAAACCCACCCAAAGGTAGCGCCCAAGGTGGGTTCTTCTGCTTATAATACCCAGAAGGGAAAACCCATCCGAGCCAATTGTTAGGCCGAGTGTTACCGCACTCGGCTTCTTTACATGTATGATAACACAATTGGAAAAAGAAGTGAACCTCTACCAATATGAGAAAGAGAAGAATTGCTGCTAGGTTTCAGACTGCATTATAAATTAGTGTGAAAGGGGGATGTAGACCGCAGTGCTATAAATTCCTCACCCCTCCAACCCCCGAAACTCCCTAGGCGACATCCCAACCAGCTTCTTGAACACTCTACCGAAATGGGAAAAGTTCTCGAACCCGCATTGCTCCGAGATATGCGTGATACTCCAATCCGTTGTACGCAGCAGATGCTCGGCCTCTCTGATGCGAGTGATATTGATGTACTGGCTGAAGCCGAAGCCTGATACCTCTTTGAAGACGCGGCACAAATGCCCTTTGCTAATGAAAAATTTCTTTGCAATATTGTCGGGCACAGCCTTGCGCTTCATGATGTAGCGGGCGATATATAACAGCAGCTCGATCGATTTGTTGCGAATATGCAGGAGATGGCCCGGCGGACGATCATTCAACTCGCCTAATAATGAACCAAGCAGCGTTTCAACATGTAATTGTTCATGAATATTGAGCCTAATAATCGGATGAGACGCGGCAAAAGAACCAAGCAGCAGCGCTGTATCTTCCGGTGCCAGTCCGTCAAAAAACGGAAGGTCGTAGTGAAGGACGGCGCGTTCGTGGTTGGGTTCGCTCAGCTCGGATGTTCGATGGACCACATTGGAGTCGACAAGAATGATGTCGCACGGCTACGGTGGAGGTTGGATTTAATGCGCAAATTCATTTGCAACGAAGAGGAAGTTAAAGAGCTGATTGACCGCGTCGTTCGCAGAACGATGAATATGGATTTTACATGGAATTGGTCCTGCGGCGTAGCTTTCTATGGCATTAGCAAGGCTTGGGAGGTAACCAAGAATCAAGATTATATCGATTTCCTAGTCAAGTGGGTGGATGAATATCTGGAGCTTGGACTCCCGCCAATGATGGTTAATGCTTGCGCGATGGGCCATACGATGTTGACGTTGCATGAAGCGACAGGTGATGCGAAGTATCTCGATCTTGCTCTTATGAAAGCGGAATATCTCCGCAAGGAAGCGATCCGATTCGGGGAAGGCGTATTCCAGCATACCGTATCTTCGAAGAACGATTTCCCTGAACAAGCGTGGGCGGATACGTTGTTCATGGCGGCGTACTTCCTGCTTCGCCTCGGATTTAAGCTGGACAATAAGGAATACATTGAAGATGCGCTGAACCAGTTCTACTGGCATGAAGAGTACTTGCAGGATACGAATCTGTTCTATCATGCTTGGGACAATGTGAGAGGCGATCATTTGTCCGGCATCTATTGGGGCAGAGCCAATGCGTGGGCTGCTTATACGATGGCACAGGCCTATAAAATGCTAAATCCGTTCATGCCAATGTGGATGCAGCTCGGCGGGGCGGTGGGCGATCAGTTGAGTTCGCTCGTCCGGTTGCAATCGCCGAATGGCTTATGGCGTACCGTCCTGAACGATGAAACTTCTTATGAAGAAACCTCAGCATCCGCAGGCATCGCAGCCGCGATGACGATTTATGCGCATCCGCTTCATCAGAACTATATGGCGAAGGCATATGAAGGTATCCTTGCCAACATCGATGAAGACGGCTCGGTTCGGAATGTATCCGCAGGCACAGCGGTGATGCATAACGCGGATGATTACAAAGTCATCTCCAAGAAGAGATGCCAAGGCTGGGACAAGGTCTGACCTTGGCTTATCTGGCAGCTCTGCTTCAGAATAGAGAACTCGTTAGCGCAATTTAGTTGGAATGACACATGGGAGCCCTTGCTCTCATGTGTTTTATTTTTAGTAACCAGATTACCATTAACAAGTCATCAAATTGTATAGGACAACGATGCGATTCGGTATACGTTCTTGTAGTGAAAGCGGTAACAGTGCCCCATAACACTCGCCGCGCGCACAGGAGAGGAGGGAGCAGTACTTTCGGACAAGCGGGGGATTCATCGTCGAGACACAACACCTATGATCGGCATACGGCAAGTATGAACGAGAAGAAGGGAGTTAATTGTGTGAGAAAATTAGGAATTGCCGCATTGGGCGTCGTGCTGGCGGTAGCGGTTATCGTGCCGCCAAGCGGTTCGCTGCCAATTGCCAGCGCGGATACGGTGAAGGTGACAAGTACGTTCGAGGACGGAACGCTGCAGGGCTGGGGCCCGCGCATTGGCACGGAGAGCGTCACGCTAGCTGGAACAGCTGGCGCGCATTCAGGTACGGAAGGGATGCTTGTTGCGAATCGGACCGCAACGTATCAAGGGGCAAGCAAGGATGTGTTGTCTCAGTTCGCGCTTGGGACGAGCTATACGGTGCGCGGATGGGTGAAGCTGACGTCCGGCTCGGCAAACACGAATGTGACGCTGTCGATGCAGAAGACGGTTGGAACGACGACGTCTTATGAGAACCTCGCCACCGTTTCTGCGAATGCGAGTGGATGGGTGAAGCTGGAGGCTACCTATCGGCTGAGCAGCGCGGCGGATGCGCTGTCGGTTTATTTGGAATCCGAAGGAGCGACGGTGTCGTTCTATGTGGACGATTTCGAGATTATCGAGAAGAGCGCGACTCCGATCGAAGCGACTATTACGCCGCTGAAGACGGCATTCGCTTCCTATTTCCCAATCGGAACGGCTTTCTCGAATGATGAATTGTACGGCGAGAGCGCGAACCTGATGAAGAAGCATTTTGCCAGCGTAACGCCAGGCAACGTGCTGAAGTGGGATGCGACAGAGCCGACGGAAGGCAATTTCAACTTCACGGGCTCGGATGCTGCCGTTCAATTCGCCGTCGATAATGGCATGAAGGTACGCGGTCATACGCTCGTCTGGCACAGCCAGACCCCGAACTGGGTGTTCTACGATAGCAATAACCAGCTCGTAACGAAGGAAGTCCTGTACGCGCGGATGAAGGCCCATATCGATGCCGTTGTCGGACGATACAAGGGCAAAATCTATGCATGGGATGTCGCCAACGAAGTCATTGATGAATCGCAATCCGACGGTATGCGAAGAAGTCCATGGTATCAGATCGCAGGCGAGGAGTATCTCGAGAAGGCATTCATCTATGCGCATGCAGCGGATCCGAACGCGAAGTTGTTCATTAACGATTACAACACGCATATTCCGGCAAAAGCGCAGTTCTTGCACGATCTCGTTCAGCGGCTGAAGGCCAAAGGGGTTCCGATCGACGGCATCGGGGAGCAGACACACATCAACCTGGACTACCCGTCGCTCAGTCAGATTGAGGATTCCATCGTGAAATTCTCGGATCTTGGCGTCACGCAAGAGATTACGGAGCTGGATATGAGCATCTACGGAAACAGCAGTCAGAGCTATACGTCGCTGTCGACCGCTCAAGCGACGCAGCAGGCAACTCGATATGCGGCGCTGTTTGAGATATTCAAACGGCATAAAGACCAGATCACGAACGTCACTTTCTGGGGCCAAGACGATGCGCACAGCTGGCTTCGCACCTTCCCGGTTACGCGACTGGACTGGCCGTTGTTGTTCGATGACAATCTTCAATCGAAGCCTGCTTATTGGTCGCTCGTCAATGCGTTGACGCTACCGGCGGCGCCATCGAACGTTGCTGCAACGGCAGGTAATGCGCAAGCTGCGCTGGCATGGACAGCATCGACGGGAGCAACTTCGTATACGATCAAACGTGCAACGACGAGTGGTGGTCCTTATACGAATGTGGCGACGGGAGTAACAGCGACGAGCTACACGAATACAGGTCTGACGAATGGCACGACCTACTATTATGTCATCTCGGCTGTGAACGCGAACGGCGAAGGTGCAAATTCCACGCAAGTGAGCGTAACGCCGGCAGGTTCGACGGTTACGCTACCGGCGGCGCCTACGAACGTAACCGCGACTGCAGGTAATGCACAAGCTTCATTGATATGGACGGCTTCGTCGGGTGCAACATCGTATAACGTCAAACGTGCAACGACAAGCGGCGGCGCCTACACGACCGTTGCAACCGGCGTAACCTCGACGAGCTACACGAATACGGGGCTGACGAACGGCACGACGTATTATTACGTAGTCAGCGCAGTAAATAGTGCGGGCGAGAGCGCGAACTCCTCCCAAGTGAGCGCAACACCTACGAGCGGCATAACGGTGCCGGCGGCGCCTACGAGTGTGTCGGCAGTGGCAGGCAATGCGCAAGCAACGCTCACATGGACAGCATCGTCAGGTGCGACATCGTATAACGTCAAACGTGCAACGACGAGCGGCGGCACGTATACGACGGTTGCGACGGGTGTTACGACGACGAGCTATACGAATACGGGGCTGACGAATGGCACGACGTATTATTATGTGATTAGCGCGGTGAACAGTGCGGGCGAAAGCGCGAACTCCTCCCAAGCGAGCGTTACGCCTACGGCTGGCAGCACCGGAACGTCGAGTCTTGTGCTTCAATACCGCGCAGGGAATACGAACACAACCGACAACGCGATCCAGCCATTTTTCAATATTAAAAATACAGGCACCACCCCAATCAACCTCAGCGATCTGAAAATCCGTTACTACTTCACGAAGGAAGGCACAGCGGATATGACGTCGTGGGTCGACTATGCGATGATTGGCGGCAGCAATGTAAACCGCACGTTCGGTACGCTATCGGCGACGAATGCTGACACATATGTGGAGCTGAGCTTCTCATCGGCGGCGGGCACACTGCAGCCAGGTGCTCAGACGGGCGAAATCCAGCTGCGCATGCATAAGTCGGATTGGTCGAACTTCAACGAAGCGAACGATTACTCGTTCGACTCGACGAAGACGGCGTACACGGATTGGAACAAGGCTACGCTGTACCAGAATGGCGTTAAAGTGTGGGGCATTGAACCGTCTTAACCAGCTGATAATCCTCGTATAACAAAAAGAAGCCGTCAAGCAATCGGACTCCCACCGATGCCTGACGGCTTTCTCTTTACGTCAAAATCCCATTTCCTTGCGGAATGCCTCGATCTGCTCGGCAGACCACTTCGGACCTTCGAACAGCTTGCCGGAGCGGGCATCTGCAAGTGCCTCATTCAACCAATTTAATTCGGTCTCGCTGAACTGAATGCAGCCGCGTACGAACATGGATGAACCCGCGGGAATGTAAGGGCTCTTGAGCTCATAAATCATCCGCAGTCTCGTAAGCCGCTCCTCGCAGCATGTAATCTGCTTCTCGATGAGCGGGATGATCGTTTCCGGCTCGCAGTGCCGCACGAACGGCAGCGCCATGAATACCGGATGCTGCGGATAGGAGTTTTGCTCTAGCTGCTGGTAAACCAGCTTGATGAAAGCTTCCCGCCCTGCGTCTGTAATGCGGAAAATCGTTTTGTCCGGGCGGTTCTCGCCCGGCACAGGCACGATCTCCGCTGCCTCGACCAACCCGTCTTCACGAAGCTGGTCTACGGCATAATACAGCGAACCGTCTCGAAGCTTGAACGTTTCATTCCAGTTGCGGGATCTGATCGTCTGCCTGATTTCATAAGGATGCTTGTTGCCTTCCATCAGCAGTCCAAGTACTAGCAGCCTCATTGACATGATCGATCAACCCTTCTGATAAGATGGGTCTGGTTTGCCTGCGCCGCCTGCGGCACCGGATGGACCATGGCCGCTTGGAGCGCCTTGCACACCTGACTTCGACAGCTCAAGACGCGCACGGCCCATCAGCAATACGAAGATGAATGCAACAGCCGGCAGAATGACCGTCCATTGGAACACGCCGTGAATAATGGAGTCCGACAGCTTGCCGATCAGTAGCTTAACGATGTCTGCCGGCATGCCCATCTGCTGCTGAACTTCAGGATCAAGCAGCGCTTGGCCGCCTTTGATTTTCTCAGCGAGCTCGGGGTTCAAGTTCGGCAGGGAACTGATACCCTCTTGGAAGGTGTGCTTCTGCGTTGCGCCGAACACCGCGATTGCAAGTGCGGAGCCGATCGTGCGGAAGAACATAATGAGCGACGAAGCCGAGCCTTTGAATTGCGGTGGAACCGAATTAAGCGTCGAGATGTTGAGCAGCGAGAACGATACACCCATGCCGAGGCCGATAATGATCATGTACAGTGCGATGACCAACCGGCTCGTGTCTTCGCTGAGCGCGTAGCCAAGCAGCGATGTTCCGATGATGAGCGTACATACGGATACGAGCATAATGCTGCGGTATGCGAATTTGTGCGCGATACGTCCGCCGATCTGTGCGCTTACGACAACGCCCAACATCATCGGAATAAGTACGGTACTCGTCTCTGTAGCCGTTTTATGGAATACGCCTTGAATGAAAATCGGAATATACGTTGCGCCTGCGATCATAACGCCACCGTAGAGCAAGCAGATCATCATACTGCTCGTGAACAGCTTGTTGCGGAACAGGCTGAGCTTGATGATTGGATCTTTTGCCTTCATCTCCGAAACAAGGAACAGGCCAAGGAATACGATAGCGCCGATGAACAGGGAAATCGTCTTCATCGAATCCCATGCCCAGCCGTCCGTACCGCCAAGCTCGAGACCGAACATCAGGAACAGAATCGCAGCCGTAAGCGTGATGGCGCCGAGCCAGTCGATATTTTGCTTGCGAGGATTCTTGTTCTCATGGTAGGCCTGTGCAATGAATAGAATCGAGAGCAGACCGATAGGAACGTTGATGTAGAAAATCCAGCGCCAGCTCCAATTGTCAGTAATCGCGCCGCCCAAGATTGGACCGAATACGCTGGAGATGCCGAATACGGCGCCGAACAGACCCATCATTTTGCCGCGCTTCTCAGCAGGGAACAGGTCGAAAATAATCGTGAATACGATCGGCATTAACGCGCCGCCGCCGATACCTTGAATCGCCCGGTACACGATCAGTTGATCCATGTTCTGAGCCGTACCACATAGGACGGAGCCGCCTATGAAGAGAATAAGTCCCATGAGGAAAAAGCGTTTGCGTCCGTACATATCGGACAATTTACCAATAATCGGCGTCGAGACGACCATCGCGATCATGTACGCGGAGTACACCCAGATGAAACTCTCGAAACCGCCAAGCTTCTTAATAATGGTGGTCATCGCGGTCGAGACGATCGTCTGATCGAGCGATGCCATGAACAGCCCGAGGAGCAGGCCGGCGACGACCAACTTCACGTTGCTTTTCTTTGCGTCCATTGTCTACTTCCTTTCAAAACTTGCTCAAATTTCATTGCCGTTGCTTATTATACTCAAATTTGAGTTGATTACAACAACAAAATTGGAGAATCGCATCCCTAACTTGCAAGAAATGGTCCTTTTACGGAATCTTTAATCCGAAAGGGATAGAGTGGGGATTCGGGGCGAGAGTAGAGAAGTCGAGAATACTAATATTTGTTTGATTTTGGATGGAATATTCCCCCAGTGAACGGGTTGTGAGGTAAAATATAAATAATTATTTTGAATACCTGTAAGGAATTATGCGCTTGCGGCATCTTTCATACATCCGCGAAACGACGAATAGCGAGATCAATTAGGAGGAGGTGACGGATATGCATGTTGTGACTGAAGTTGCAGGGCGGGGCAGCGCAGAAGAAGAGCTCGACCATGAAGGCGCAGCGGCCGAGCTTAAGGATGAGCAGTTAGTCGAGCTGGCACGGACCGGCGATCGAGAAGCTTTTGGCGAGCTGGTGCGCAGACATCGGGCGCGGGCGCTAGGGGTAGCTTCCACGATCACGAGGGACGGACAATTAGCGGAGGATATTGTGCAGGAAGCGCTAGTGTCGGCCTTCCTGCGAATCGAGACGTTAATGGATCCCGGTCGATTCCGATATTGGTTGGAGCGAATCGTACGCAATCAGGCGATGATGAAGCTGCGCAGGGGTGGTCCGGGAGGAAGAGCAAGCACCTTCTCGGAAATTGCGCATCGATGGGGCAAGTTTACCGAAGAAGAGTGGAACGAATGCTCGCTGCTCGATCGGATGTTGTTCCGAATTGTCGAGCGGCATGGCGAAGCGCCATGCAATGAGACGGATCCGCAAGCTCGATTAATTCGCAAGGAGATGTTCGAAGGGCTCTATGAACTGCTCCTATGCTTGAATGCGAAGGAACGAGCGGTGTTCGAGGCTCATGTATACCGTCAGCTGTCTCCTACCGAAATTTCGGATGCGCTAGGCATGTCCGTTGGCGCTGTTCATACGTCGATCTCTCGTTCACGCAAGAAGGTGCAGCGGGAGCGAATTCGCGTCTATTTTCGAGGATATGCGGAAGAGAAGAAGCGGGAAGGACGTCCTACGAGACGGGTGCTCCCGCCTCCAATCCGATTATGAGGAGAGAAAAGAATGACGGAGATGATCAAGGAAGAGCAGAGGGATAAGACCTTTACCGCTGCGGCAGGTGCAATCTATGCTTTGCTGAAATACACAAGCCAGAAGGACATGTATACCTTGACGGATGTGATGGGGCTGACGGGGCATGCGTTCCGCATCAACATTCATCCTGAAGATGTGAGCCCTGCGGGTCCGACGATGTTCTCGCCGACGGAGCTGCTGGAGAAAGGGCTGAACAATCTCGGCTTTACAGCTGAGCAGCTGCATGGGTTTCCGACACCTGCGCCGCCTGAGAAGCTGGAACAGGCAATCCGTTTCGCACAGGAAACGATTGATCGGGGCATTCCTGCTATCGGCTGGAGCTTGTTCATACCCGAGTTCGGCGTTATCTATGGATACGATGATGAGAAACAGGAGCTGTATTGTTCCGACCCTTCGAAGGATGGCGCGCTGCCGTATGCGAAGCTGAATGAGCTGCAGTTGAATTTCGTCTTCATGCTGCGGATCACAGGAGAATTGACGCTTGATCCCCTGGATGCGTTGAAGACAGCTCTTGCTGGCATTGTCCAGTTCGCTCGAGGTGAGGCGCCGACATTATCCGACTCGTTCAAGCATGGATTAGCTGGCTACGATGCGTGGATTCAAGCCTTTCAAGGCGGGAACGTTAATCCGTTCGGCAATGCTTACAACGCGGAGGTTGTTGGTGACGCGAGGGAGTATGCGGTTCGTTTCCTCCGCTCATTGCCAGAGCGATGGGCTGGAGATAGCAGGGAAGAAGCCGTGATTCGCAGCTTGTCCCAAGAGGCACTGCCCTATTTCGAACAGGTCGCAGAAGCGTTGCGTTCGTTCCAGCTCCGCTTTCCGCATCCGCATGGAGGCGAGCCGAACGATCCTGTTCAAGCAGCGGAAGCGATAAAACTACTTACGATTGCTAGGGATAACGAGACGGCGGGTATCGCCGTGTTAGAACGTCTGTATGAGGAATTGAGTAAGACCGAGTAATAGTGGGATAGGATTGGAAAACAGCCGCACACGGTCGGAGGAGCTCCGGCGTGGCGGCTGTTTTTTTGTACCCGTAGGGGGTGGCTACTTATTGTTCGTTGTGCTTGTTGTCAGCAGATTCTTAATATCTGCCTTGGCGCGGAGATCGCTCACGAAAGTTTGGGACAATTCGTAGATCTTCTGACTGGTCAAAGTCTCTTTGATTTGATCTTTCACGTCTTCGAGCGTCTTCGTGACGGCTGCTTTATGATCCGTTACAAGGATAATATGATAGCCGAACTGCGATTGTACCGGCGAGCTGATCTCACCGACTTTGAGCGAGAACGCGGCGTCCTCGAACTCAGTTACCATCATTCCGCGTTCAAAATAACCAAGATCGCCGCCGCCAACGCCGGACCCTGTATCAATCGATTTCTCTTGTGCTAACTGTGCGAAGTCAGCGCCATTCTTCAATTGCGTATAGATCGCGTCGGCCTCTGCTTTGGTATCCACAAGAATATGGGAAGCTTTCACTTGTTCAGGGGTATTGAACGAGTCTTTGTTCTGATTATAGTAAGAGCTGATTTCGGAGTCCGTAATTTTCACCTGCGCGATCAGAAGCTTACGCAGGCGAGCCTGATTCAGCAAATTCGGATAAAGGTCTTTCTCCGTCATCTGGTATTGCTCCAGTGCCTGTTCGAAATTTTCACGGGAGCCCATGCTGCTTATAATAATGTTCAGTTCGCGTTGAATGTCCTCATCGGAAATTGTAATGCCCTTCGAGTCTGCCGCTTGTTTCACAAGCTCGTAAGTAATAAGACCATCGAGAACGTTGTTGCCATTGCCGCCTTGAATCAATGCCTCGAACAATTGCTGCTGCTTAATGCCAATACCATTCACAGTCGCTACGAAGTCAGCCCCCGTCCGCTGCTTTGGCGAGGTGAAATAAACCGAGGATTTAGCGCCGTCATAGCGCACGCCTTGACCAAACGCTTCCGCTGCAAAACGAAGCGGCACATACGTTGTACCGTTATACATGATACTCGTTTGCTTATCCGGCAATTTCTTCTCAACGCCGTCGAAGAAAAACTTCAATGGTTTTACGACAGCCTCGATCTTGCTCGGGTCCGCCGCATAGCTGACACCGCTGAAGAACAATGCGCCAGCGCAGAAGGATACAATGACATGCTTAAGTTTGTACATTATCGTTATTAGCCCCATTTCGAATATAGTATCTATCGAGTTCCATTATATAGTAAGTGCGTGTAAGCGCATACTATTTTCGTATGGTTGCTAGAAAGCAAAAATCCCGAGAGCCATTAACCGGCGCTCGGGATTCCTTATTCAAATAAACTTCCGACTCGTTTTCTTCCCATCGCAGCTGAACACGATCTTCTTATCCTCGATCACCGTCTCGAGGTGGATCGACTTGCCCCACAGCGACACGATATGAGGGAGGGTGCGCTCAAGATACTTGAGATCGAGTTCGACGCCCTCGTAGCGGTGCTTCAGATACATTTCGCCGACGCGGTTGAAATCGCCATCCTGCACGACGATGCTCGGGAAGCCGCCGTTGACGCGAGAGGTGACGAGCTGATCGCGGATGTTCGCCCACGTTTTATCGGTAATTTTCCACTCCGGACCCTTCTTTTCGAAAACGTACAAGTCCAAATCTTTCACCAGCTGCTTGTCGAGGTAGTTGCGCAGGAACGAGATGTCCGCGTCTTCCTCGCGCACCTCAAAGATCTTCTCCCGACCTTTGCCTGGCTTCATGCCGAACCGTTCGCGTTCCTCCTGCGTCGGATTGTCCCAGCGTTTCTCGATATGTTCAAAAATCTTCAGTCCGAGGTAGTACGGATTCAACGTATGCCGTGACGGCACGACAACGGAGCAGTTCAACTTCGCAAACTCGATAGTTTCTTCACTTGTCAGATCCAGCTCGCGGATGATGCGCTGATGCCAATACGAAGCCCAGCCTTCTTTGAGCTAAGGTGCTCTGTTGAAGTAGATAGTTTATTTATTGGTAATAACGCATTAATTCTTGTTTCAGAGAGGTTAGTGTTCTATACACAATATGTTTTTTTAGAGTAAAATATAGGTATTATGTTTCCAGAATCGGGGAATAGATATGAGCCCAACACCAGCTGATCATTTAAATGTACTAAATGGATCAATTGCAAATAGAAATGCCTATTCTTCAATAGACGGATATTTTTATCAGTTTGAATTGACTTTGCTACATATTCTCATGGACCAATCTAGTGAAGATCCTTTCCAGGATCAGTTTCCTGGAGTTAATTCTCAATATAAAATTGAACTCGTAGAGGATTACGCAAAGTATTTTATTGATAGTGGGAATGAGTATGTTCGTCTTGCTCAGATTAAGCATCATAATAAATACGCGGGTAATTCAGAGTATTTAGAAGCAATATTATGGTTATATTATTCATTCCTGCGGTTAGAAAACAATGCCGGACATCTTAATAAAAAATTTAATATATTTCATTACGATAGATCTCCGAAAAAAGACACAGCAAGTGTTCTTAAAGATGCCTTTGAAAAAAATGAAAATGAGACAGAGGCAAACAAACAACATCCTGTATATCATCGAATTTTAGAACTAGGTACAGACTCACTACAAATGAGGAATAAATTTATTTCCCAAACTCAGTTTGTTAAAACGCAAAGCCTCCCGGAAGTGACTGCAGAAATTAAAAGAAGATTATATACAAGTCATGGTTCTGCACAGTATAATCCTGATTTTTTGTATGCAGCTATCTTAAGTAATATGATTAACGCTGGGAGGGCTGGTAATTCCATTGGGTTACAGGAGATAAATAACTACTTCACTACTAATCCTATTATTGATCCTAAGTTTTACTTTTTAAAAATAATGCAATTAATTGATCGGGCACTTGATGAATATCTAGAGCAAATGTCGGAGCCCAATCCATTACTTCCTAACTCAGTTGTTGATTCTAATGTTGTTAACGACTACGAATCAATTGCAGAGAAAATCCATAACTTCTTTGAGAAACATCTTGATGAACCCGAAAAGAGGACCAGTTTTATTTCTTCTATAAGTGATTCCAGAAACTTGCAACATAATAATACATTAATTGCTGAATATGAAGAATTCAGTAAGAATTTTGTTCATATCAGAGCGTTTATTTTTAAGTTGGCTAAAATTATTTATGCATACGAAAAGAATACTTGTCTTGTTAACAATCTTGATGATTGGTTTGAATTTACAACAAATTGTTGGTTATTTAAGCACCCCCATGAAGAAAGAAAACAAGGGGTTATTTTAGCTGATCCTCAGCAATCATTAGATGCAATAAAAACAATAGGGATGTTGCGTACTAGATTATCTTCTATAGAGAATGAAGATCATATTCCGAATGTGTGGTACTGGGGAAATATAGCTCAACTTCGTGCTTCACATATGATTCCATATAGACTTGATATTACAAAAGTACCGGTAGAAAAGTGGGCATTAAATACATGCGAACCAGACTCCTATTTTACCGTGCAATGTTTAAACTGTTTGAATGTAGGGGAAGCGGGGACAATTGATCATGTTCCTAATATTTTTAAAGTAAATTGTAAAATGGGGTGAATCGTTTGATCATTCGTGTAAAAAAACATCTTGAGGATAATGGCTTTAATCCTATAAGTGAAGAATCTAAATTTAGAAAACACTTAGAGGAGCTCGGTTTAGATGACGTTTATTTAAATAAACAAGAAAACGAGATGTATATTGTTAAAAGTAAAGATGAACCCATGGCTTTAGATGAAGTTCAGATAATTATTAATAAAATTGCTGGATTCACGTTATTATTTCCTAATATATCTCTATCTTATAATATCAATCTCGTTTTGATTTGTCCTTTGAATAAAAAGCAAGTAGATAATGAATTATTGGACGGAATAAATCGTTTAAATATTGAAAGGAATAAATATTACTGTAGGAAATTTGTTCTTAACAGTAGTGCAAAAAACACAGACGAAGAAATTGATATTTTACCAATTAGAGCTATTAGTTTACATATCAAAGAACAGTTTAATGGATACGATGGACTGAATCGTAATGTGTCCAATGTTTTAGGAGATGCAATGTTTGAAGAACTAAGTAAACCTGAAAGACCTGAGTTAGATCAAATTCTTAAGTTCTTGGAGATTGAATAACGAGGATGCTGATAATATGACGAATAATAAATTTATTATTTGTAAAGTTCATATAATGAACTTTCGCGGTTATAAAGAAAAAAGTTTTGATTTATTCTCAAATAAAGAGACCCAGAATATGAAAAATGGAATCATCCTAATTAGTGGTTCAAATGGCTTTGGGAAAACAACTTTGTTGGATGCGATTGAGTGGTGTCTAACCGGCACTGTGAGAAGGCTGGAAAGCGAATTTTTAAGAAGAAAAGAAAACTCCAAATCATTACAACTTGGTTTGATTAAAAATAACTCAAGTAGAAAAGGAGATAGTGTTAGTGTAGAAATAGAGGCATATTTTAATGGTAAAAATGTAAGTTTGATTAGAACATTTAACGCTACAACTGAAAAAAATGGTTTTAATTTAGATGAAACCAACTTTAGTTTCAAGATTGAGGGCAATGAGTACGCGGGAAAAACAGTAGATGATTTATTTTTTACTGAATTAGACGAGGAAGTTAAGGTGTCGAAATATTTTTACGATCGACATATTTGTACCTTTGATAAAAACCTAAAAATTTACAATAACAGTAGAGAAGATTTTTATCAGTCGTTCTCACTTTTTTTTGGCGGTACTGAGGAAATAGAAATAATATTAAATAATTTAAATGGATTTGAAGAGAAACAAGGAAAAACCAAAAATATAAAGATAGGTTTAATTGATGAATTAAATAATAAGATCAACACAGATAGAGAATCACTTGAAACGGTACTTCAAACATTAAATCAAGAAAAAAATAATTTTACTGAACTGAAACAGGAGATTGCTCTAGTCAGCAATCTTGAAGCAGAAATCAAAAAAAGTCCTCGAGAAATTTATTTTAATGGGGAACAGGATGCCGAATATTATTACTATCATGAAGATGAATTAGAAAAAAGATATGCTCTATGTAAAGACCAACGGATGAATTATGAGTACTTAGAAAAAGTATTATTAGCAACAAATGTAGAAACCTTTATTCGACCGGAGTTAGAAAGTTGTATTGCGAATAATGAATTGATAAACTTTAGAAAAAAAGTAAGAGAGCCATTTGAACGTAATGCAAACTTGATAAGCTTGATCCAAAGTAATGATCTACAAGAAAACAAAGAAAGAAAGTATTCTTTAGAGTCAGAAATCTCCAAGATTCAAGATTACACGCGCTATAATAATGAAAGTCATGTATTTATCGATCAAATACAAAAAAAATATGGACTTGATGAACGTATCATAAATATAACTTCTCAGCTGCAAGAGAGAGCAGCACTAAAGGAAAAATATGCGAATCAAATAAAAGGGTTTGAAACGAATGAACGGAGTACAAAGGCATTACGTGCGTTAGTAGATCATATTAAGGGCTTTGAACAGATACGACATAATGGACATGAAAAGTGCCCGCTTTGCGGGAGTACAGAATTATTTATAGATCAACACATTGAGTTAGCAGAAGAAGCTAAAACATTACTTGGTGCTGTAGATGAAGCGCGTGCCTCTTTAGCTAATGAATTGGCATCTGTTGAGGATGAAATGTCTAATCACTTTTCGGAGCTTAAAGGACTTGTTTTGAATGTTCTTAATGATATGCTTAGAAAAGTAACACTTATTGTTAATGCCTTTAGTCAGATGGATACTTTTATAATGGAGATAAATAAGCACAGTCTTAATCTTAGGGAATTAACTGCAAAGAAAATTTTTGAGTTAGAACGAGAAATTGTAATTAGGGCTGAATTGAAAACACCTCTTACACAAGATCAGCTTAACAAGATTCAATCTGTTTACAAGAGTTTTGAAAATACCAAAAATGAAGAGTATTGGGAATTATACAACCAACTAACGGCAATACAAAAAATTGAGATTTTTAAGGAGTTTATTGAATTAAGTACTCGATATACTGAAAACTTTTTAGAGTTGCACCAGCCATTACTACCTTTAAAGGATATTAATCTAGACAACGTTAAATTAAAGATTAATATTCTGAAGAAAATTGAAAATGAACTAAAAAATGATGAACTAATAAAAAAAGCGGACAAGATAATAATTGAATTGGAAGGAAAGCGTACTGCTATAAATAATGAAATAAATATTAAAGAAAAGAAGCTTACTAAGCTTAAGGAGATTCAAAGAGAGCTAAGAGAGATACGAAATAAATGGGACAAGCTTATCGGGGATCAAATAAATGAACCTATGCAGAGAATTTTCAAAAGACTCAGTAGGCATACTAATATTGAATCAATAAATCTAATGCCCGAAGGTAGAACCACACAAAAAACCAATGTTACTGTAACTGTTGATGGTGGTAAAGAGATGTATGTACCTAATGTTTTGAGCGCTGGTCAACTTTCAATGGTATCTCTGTCGATGTTCTTAACAGTAGCAATGGGGCAGAAACAAAATCCTTTTAGATGTTATTTTCTTGATGATCCTATACAATCAATGGATGATTTAAACGTATTGTCATTTGTCGACCTTCTCAGAGTGGAACAAAACGATAAAGAGCGCTTTTTCGATCAACTATTTATTACGACTTGCAATGAAGATCTTGAAAAACTTATCGCTCACAAAATGAAGACATTTGGCGTTAATTTATGTCATCTTAAGTTTGATGGCTACGGGGAGTACAGGAATTTGGAATACTAATTATTATTGCTGTATTATATACTAACACCTTTTGCTCTCAATGCGGCAAGGCATATTGACTCTTGAAATGTCTCTGCATCTGAGAAGGAGGTTCCTGAAAGGATTTCAGTTGAAAGTGCAATTCTACAGGAGAATTGTTTGTAATTGTGTATCTTTATTTCAATAGCATGTCCCTCATCGATGAGTTTCTCAATCACGTCATATGCTTGTCTTGGGTTTGTGGAGAAATTCCACATTCCCAAATCATGATGATAAGAAAATGAAGTTCTCCAGTTTTCTGATAAACTATTCTCATTCGAGAAATTCATTACTTTTACTCCGACGAGTAGATTTCGTTCAAAACTAGTTAGATTATTCCAGTAATTATTCATGATATCCCTCCCAATTAGCCCTTTTTCTTATCGTTAGTTTATCCAATAATTTCTGCACCGATAAGGAACTACTTCTATTTAAAGATTGTATGAGTCTGTCCCATTTAATATGAAGATGATTTTTAAAGATGGATTATGTGGAATCCGGCTTAAGAAGTCATTGCCCACAACATCAAATCTTTGAGCATCTTGACCGTTGGGTAGAAAAAAGATGACCTCCAAAGAATCTGGAGGTCATCACAAGTTAAGCCCATCAACTGTCAAATAAACTTCCGACTCGTCTTCTTCCCGTCGCAGCTGAACACGATCTTCTTATCCTCGATCACCGTCTCGAGGTGGATCGACTTGCCCCACAGCGACACGATATGAGGGAGGGTGCGCTCGAGATACTTGAGATCGAGCTCGACGCCCTCGTAACGGTGCTTCAGGTACATTTCGCCGACGCGATTGAAATCGCCATCCTGCACGACGATGCTCGGGAAGCCGCCGTTGACGCGGGAGGTGACGAGCTGATCGCGGATGTTCGCCCAAGTTTTATCGGTAATTTTCCACTCCGGACCCTTCTTCTCGAATACATACAAGTCCAGATCCTTCACCAACTGCTTGTCGAGGTAGTTGCGTAGGAACGAAATATCCGCATCTTCTTCGCGTACCTCGAATATCTTCTCCCGACCTTTGCCTGGCTTCATGCCGAACCGTTCGCGTTCCTCCTGCGTCGGATTGTCCCAGCGTTTCTCGATATGCTCGAATATCTTCAGCCCGAGGTAGTACGGATTCAACGTATGCCGCGACGGCACGACAACGGAGCTGTTCAGCTTCGCAAACTCGATAGTTTCTTCACTTGTCAGATCCAGCTCGCGGATGATGCGCTGATGCCAATACGAAGCCCAGCCTTCGTTCATAATCTTCGTCTCGAGCTGCGGCCAGAAGTAGAGCATTTCGTCGCGAAGCATCGACATAATGTCGCGCTGCCAGTCCTCGAGCATGGTCGAGTATTCTTCGATGAACCAGACGAGATCCTTCTCTGCTTCTGGAGGGAATCGGACACTAGTAGACTCCTGCGTATTCTCGGCTTCTGATGGATCCAACGACCACAAATCATCGTATGCGCCCTCGACCTCAGGCTTGCGGATGGATCTGGCGTTCTCTCTCTCGACCATCTCGATGTAACGAGCCTTGTCAAGGTTGTAGGGCCGCATAATTCTCGGATCGATATGCTCTTGAATCGCGAGAACCGAATCGATAAACTTCTCCACCCGTTCGGAGCCGTACTCCAGTTCATACTGCGCAACGCGTTCCGCGGTAGCGGACATACTCTCGACCATGTTTCGGTTCGTCTGGCTGAAACGGGCATTGTTCTTGAAGAAATCGCAGTGCGCGAGCACGTGAGCGACGATCAGCTTGTTCTGAATGAGCGAGTTGCCGTCGAGCAGGAAGGCATAACACGGGTTGGAGTTGATGACCAGCTCATAGATTTTGCTCAAGCCGAAGTCATATTGCATCTTCATCTTATTGAACGTCTTGCCGAAGCTCCAATGGCTGAATCGAGTCGGCATGCCGTACGCCCCGAACGTGTAGATGATGTCGGCGGGGCAGATCTCATAACGCATCGGATAAAAGTCGAGGCCGAACCCTTGAGCGATCTCTGTAATCTCATCAATCGCCCGCTCGAGCTGGCGGATTTCGTCTTGTTTCATCGGCATGATCCCTCCGAGCGAAGTAATACGTTTCATACCATAGGTATGTCTCAGGAGAGGGGGATATGTCTGCGTAACAACAGGAGGCGTAGTCCCGAACTTAGATGCAGCGATATTATTGGATAGAAAGCACGGATTGGAACACTAGAGGATTGGACAGGCTGACAACAAGAAGGAGGATGGGTTATGAATATATTGCTCGGCTTGTCTGGTGTCGTGATTTGCTTTTTCCTATTTCGGGATTACAAGTATAGACAAATGATAAACAGTTATCGAGCTCATGCATTTGAAGCATTCACTTCCCATGAAGAGATGAAAGAAACGCTTAGGATTGGACTTTATAATCGTTTCAAGAGGGAAGAAGGATCGGATAAAGAGGAGGATCCGCTGCTGTTTGAACATTTTGTAGCGGATGTGATGGCGTCTGTTCGAGGAGGAAGGACGTTTGTGACCAAAGGTTCAGGCGATTATGGAGTCGATATCGAGGAACAAGCCGATCGAGGGTTATATCTTGGGCAAGTGAAGTGTTATCAAGATTCGGTCGGGTATGAGCCCATCGCGATTATTCACTCTCAGATGATGAAGCAAGGTGCTGTTGGCGGGTATGTGGTCACGACCAGCCAATTTACACCGAATGCGTATGCCTATGCCAAAGGGCTTAATATCGATCTCATTAACGGGAATCAGTTGGTGGAACTATGGCTTGATTATTTGGAGGATAAAAGAGAAAGTGCCCAAGAGCTGCAATTGGTTCCTCAGGTTTAACGGCTCATGTTTGGATGGATCTTGGTAGACCCGCAACTCGATCCTTGACCTCATTATGACTATTTCTTCCTCCCACGGGACATCGTAAGGAGAAGAATAAATGACATGCGAAGGTTCCCAATGATGGAGGCGATGATAGATGGAACGCTGGTTTAAGCTGCAGGAGCGCGGTACGACGGTGTCTACCGAGCTGCTTGCGGGTGTAACGACTTTCTTGACGATGGTCTACATCGTAATTGTCAATCCAGGCATACTGGGCGAGTCGGGAATGGATTTCCACGGCGTATTCGTTGCGACCGTACTGGCCAGCATAATAGCCACTCTCATCATGGGGATCGCGGCGAACTACCCGATAGCTATAGCGCCAGGGATGGGGCTCAATGCTTATTTTGCATACAGCGTTGTAGGCGGAAGCGGTGTCTCGTGGCAGACTGCGCTCGGAGCTGTATTCGTGGCGGGTTTGTTGTTCATCGCGCTATCGCTCACGTCATTCCGCTACATGCTGCTTGATGCCATCCCAACCGGCTTGAAGCATGCGATAACCGCGGGCATTGGCTTGTTCATTACCTTTATCGGTTTGCAAAAAGCAAGCATCGTCGTCGCCTCGCCGGCTACGCTGCTTACGCTTGGTTCGTTATCGGAGCCGATGACGTATTTGACGCTGATCGGCGTCGTGATCGCACTCGTTCTCATGTCCTATCGAGTGCGAGGATTTCTGTTCATCGGCATGCTCATTACCGCTGTACTGGCATGGATCATGGGTCTTATCGAGATGCCGGACAAGCTTGTCTCACTGCCTTCAGGCTTATCATCGACGGCATTCCAACTAGACGTTGGAACGGTATTCTCAGAAGGAATGTACGGGGTGGTATTTACATTTCTGTTGATTACTTTGTTCGACACGACGGGTACTATGCTAGGTGTGGCCGAGCAAGCAGGGCTGATGAAGGACAACAAATTTCCTCGTTCAAGAGGCGCATTATTAGCGGATGCCGTTGGTACGACAGGCGGCGCTCTGCTTGGGACAAGCCCGACTTCGGCCTATATCGAATCAAGTGCAGGGGTCGCAGTTGGCGGTCGAACAGGACTCACTGCCGTATTCGTCAGTATTCTGCTCGCGCTTACGTTGTTCTTCTCCCCAGTCGTTGCCGTTCTGGCGAACATTCCGGCTATTACGGCTCCAGCACTAATCATCGTCGGCTTTCTCATGATTAATGTACTGCGCCAGATCGAGTGGAACGAGATCGAAGAAGCATTCCCGGCGTTTCTGATCGTGGTGCTCATGCCGCTTACGTACAGCATTGCAACGGGCATTGGCATCGGCTTCATTGCTTACCCGATCATTAAGCTGCTGCGCGGCAAGTATCGTGACGTTCATCCGATTCTGTATGTGTTTGCCGTCTTGTTTGTGATCCAGATCGTGTTTCTAGAGCACTAGCGAACGTTCTCCAGCCAAGCCCAGCAGCGATAAAAGAGCTGCCTGGGCTGTTGGTCCTGATCAAAAAAAAGCGCTTGCATGTTTAAATATGGATATGGTATAACCTAATCAAGTTATCTAAACGATTATATTTATGGATAATCAAGTAAGAATACGGTGATGATATTCGGGATGCTTCGACAATGCATTTCTATGCGTTTAGGTCCAGAATGGAGACTCCGTTTTTTTACATGACAAAATCTAACCGTTTAGATACTTGCGATTGTTCAGTACTTCCGACGAAATTATGAAAGCGCATCCAAGAATCAGGCATATTAATAAATCTTAACCCGTACTATGACAGCGGTGAAGTAACGCCGTGGATGGTGAGCAACAAATTCGTAATAACTGGACGACAAGCTGCAAGGCTAGAGCGTTTCGATAGAAGTTATTATTCTGCACTAATAAGTGCTGGGGAAGGGGAGTTATCAAGGAAGTTATGCGCTTTCACTTGTACGTTCAAGGGGGAAATGTTATAACAGAAATAGGTTATTAAACGATTAGAAAGGGTGGGCGGTGGTGACCAAAGTAGGGATCAAAGAAATCGCGGCCAAAGCAAATGTATCTACGGCCACCGTGTCCTATGTGCTCAATGGCACTCGCAATGTTCGACCGAAGACGAAAGAACGGGTACTCAAAGTTATCGAAGAGCTTAACTATCGGCCTAACGATATTGCGAAGAGCCTGAAGAGCAGGCGGACGAACACGATCGGCGTTATCGCTGAAGACGTAACGGTATTCAACGTCCCGGAGATTATCGACGGCATTAATGAATATGCGGATGAGCATGATCTGCATATCATTTTGACGAATTTGCGTCTTCACCGTCGAGTAGGACACAACTATTCGAATGTAGACGCTTATCGGAAGTATGCAGAGAGCGCTGTGTCGGATCTATTGTCCAAGCAAGTGGAGGGAATCGTCTATATCGGCGTTCATCCACGCGATGTGACAGGGTTAGTCAATACGTACGGCAAGCCCATCGTATACACGTATTGCTATACGGATCAGGATGTATCGATACAGTATAACGATGAGCAGGCTTCCTTCGATGCGATGCAGTATTTGGTCGACCGAGGCCACAAACGCATTGCGATCATTAGCGGTCTGATGGATTCGACGCCTTCGCGGCTGCGGTTTAACGGTTACTACAAAGCGGTCACAGAGTTTCAACTGCCTTTCAACCCTCAATATATTAAGATCGGTGACTGGGGAATTGATTCCGGTTATCAATTGACCAAAGAACTGCTGTCGCTGCCGGAGCCGCCAACTGCAGTGCTTGTCATGAACGATGTCATGGCTGTAGGTACGCTTCGCGCAGCAGCCGAGTGCGGCTTCCAAATTCCTCGTGATCTGTCCGTCGTCGGATTCGATAACCGTGAGTTTAGCGATTACCTCAACCCTCGAATCACAACGATGGACCTGCCCCTGCATGAGATGGGGTATTCTTCTATGAATATTCTTACCGGATTAATTAATGAAACCGAAGTGAAACAAGAAGTGCAGCCTCTGTGCAAGCTGCTGGAAAGAGAATCGGTCGCTCCTCCAAGACAGGAGTAGCGGTTTTCTCTCACCTATGAACTTAAACGTTTAAATGATCTTGAGATGATACATCCACGGCAATCGGAGACACAATCCGCACCATTAAGGAGTTTGATCATGACGATTAGTCCAACGAAGTTCATACCGCTGCGTAATATTCGGATCGAGGATCGTTTCTGGTCGGAGTACGTTCGGCTTGTACGTGAGGTTGTTGTGCCATATCAGTGGAGGGCACTGAACGATGAGGTTCCTGAGGCGGAACCGAGCCACGCGGTGCACAACTTCAAGATCGCAGCCGGTCAAGCATCTGGCGAGTTCGAGGGCATGGTGTTCCAAGACAGCGATGTCGCCAAATGGCTGGAAGCGGCAGCTTATCTGCTCGAGACGAAGCCAGATGCTGAGCTTGAGAGTCTAGCCGATGGCATGATCGACATTATCGAATGCGCGCAGCAGCCGGACGGCTATTTGAATACTTATTTTACGATTAAAGAGCCGGGCCAGCGGTGGACCAACCTCGCTGAATGCCACGAGTTGTACTGTGCAGGGCACTTGATCGAAGCGGCTGTCGCCTACTATCGGGCTACCGGCAAGCGCAAGCTGCTCGATATCGTATGTCGTCTGGCCGATCATATAGATTCTGTATTCGGACCAGAACCTGAGAAGCTCAAGGGCTACGACGGCCATCAGGAAATCGAATTGGCGCTTGTGAAACTTTATCAGGCAACTGGAGAAGAGCGTTACTTGAGGCTTGGCGAATTTTTCCTGGATCAGCGCGGCACCCGTCCTCACTTCTATCAGGCAGAATGGGAGAAACGCGGCGGGACGGTTCATTTCAAGGAGCTGCGGATGTCGCAAGACTATCCGTACAGCCAAGCGCATCTTCCCGTACGCGTGCAGCAGACGGCGGAAGGACACTCGGTGCGAGCCGTTTATATGCTGACCGGTATGGCGGATGTAGCTGCATTAACGGGCGACACGAAGCTGCTAGAGGCTTGCAAGACACTCTGGTCCAATATCGTGGGACGGCGCATGTACATTACAGGGGGAATCGGCTCTCAGTCTTACGGGGAATCCTTTACATCGGACTATGATTTGCCAGGGGATACCGTATACGCGGAGACGTGCGCTTCGATCGGTCTCATCTTCTTCGCTCATCGGATGCTGTCGCTTGAGCCGAAGAGCGAATATGCCGACGTCATGGAGCGGGCATTGTATAACACGGTCGTCAGCGGGATGTCGCAGGACGGCAAACATTTCTTCTATGTGAATCCGCTTGAGGTGACTCCGACGGCTGTCCATAACAATGCAATCTATCATCATATCAAAACAGTGCGCCAAGGCTGGTTCGGCTGCGCTTGCTGCCCGCCTAATATAGCACGTCTACTTGCATCTCTAGGCGGCTATATCTATACGTTCAGTAACCGCACCGTCTACACGCAGCTTTATATCGGCGGCCATGCTGAATGGGAGCTGGATGGCGGAAAAATTCACCTCGAACAGCAGTCCGATTATGCTTGGGAAGGTAAAGTTCAATTCCGAGTTTCAATGGATAAGCCGACATCGTTCACGATTGCGCTCAGAGTGCCAGATTGGACGGACAGCGTATCGGTGACACTCAATGGCATACCTTATCCAGCTTTTACAGGCGATAATGGTTACATCGAGATTGACCGCTTATGGTCCTCGGATGACCGTATCGAGCTCGAATTCGGGATGCCTGTACATCGGATGAAAGGACATCCGCTTGTTCGTCATACAGCAGGCCGGATTGCGCTTCAGCGTGGACCGTTCGTTTATTGCTTGGAGGAAGCGGATAATGGAGCCAATCTGCATCAGCTCTATATCCCAAGGGACAGCGAGCTTCGCGCCAATCCGATCAGAGAACTGTTAGGCGGCGTTCATGTCATAACAGCGGATGCCGTTCGCGGCGATACACCAGATGCGTGGCGGAATGGCGCCTTATATCGCAGGAATGCCGAGTGGAATCCAGCACCGGTTACCGCAACATTCATTCCCTATTATGCATGGGCGAACCGCGGCGAAGGCGAGATGACCGTCTGGGTCAAGGAGTTATAAGCGGTATCAATGATGTGAGTGCATCGATGTAAGTCCCATACCTTGTGCAACAATTTGCTAGAGGTATAGGACTTATTTTACGCCAAGTTAATGTAAAAATAAGTTAGCATACCCATACTATGTGCAATAAATCCCTTCTATCTCATCTTGTGACAGATCCTCTTCCTGTTGTCTGCGAATAACATTACTCTGTTACAACGCAGTGACTATCCTTCTTCTTCCCGCAAACCCAACTTGCCAACAGCTAGTGCCTAACTTCATAATCGCCAATCTGCCATTCTGATAGCTTATGAAAGGGGTGATGCTCGTCCAATAGACCACATGTGAAGCTATTGTCGGTCGTCAGCTTACTCGGTATGACAATCACAAGCTATGCCACGCACAAATGAAAAGGAGAGTGAAGTAATGAACAAATGGGCAAGTGCAGCTTTGAGCTTCATCTTGCTAACAGGTGTGACCAGCACCTGGTTGCCAGGCAGCAGCTCGAAAGTGCACGCTGCAGCAGTGTCCGAAGCGTCCGTCATTGATATTTTTGGACGGGAATTGAACAGCTATGGCATCGAGCTCGTCGATTGGCAGGGCTACATCGCGAACCCTTATGTCAAGCTGACGGTTAAGCCGCCAGCAACAGCCGTATACCCTGTAACGATCACGCTGCAAGCGCAAGGCTCGTCGCGGCTCATGATGGATTTGCCGAGTACGATTTCAGCAACGGGAGCGACGAAGGTGCTGACGTTCAACAACGCTTCGGAGCAAAAGAATTTCCTGCTTGAGATTGCTCCGGATCGGGTTGGCGGTCCTGGATCGATCGAGAATTACACGTTATCGATGCAGATTCGGGAGAATAGCGGCGCGACGCGGACACAATCTCTGCCGATCCGAGTGCTCGACCAAGATGACAACCAGGACACGACGTTCCCGCTCGTATTCGACTATCGTTATGATACGGTGAATCATTATTTTGACGACCCAGGCATTAAGACGGCAGCGGAACGAGCGATCAAGGACTGGTTCTACTTCCTCGACATCCAGCCTTTCGACACGGTGCCGACCGGGGACGAGACGAATTTCGTGCCGAACGATAATTTCAATGGAAATACGAATGTCAGCAACAATGCGCCGTTTAATGGAGAATGGATATTCCTGCGGGGGCTGAATGATCCTTACTCTACCGGTTGGTCGTCCAATAACGGCAAGTACCATAAAATCAACGGCGTCAATGCGCCAGGCAATCTGCATCGATCGCTAGGTACTGCGCTTGACTTCTATGCGAACGCAACAGTGTTCACTTCCATTAATGACGATGATTGGTATAAGACCGATCTGAGCCAAGTGACGGATGTATACGGCCTTATTATGCATGAATTCGGTCACGGCTTCGCTTACAGCGACTCATGGCCGGGAATGGCAAGTTACGTAGGAAGCTCGGGTACGAACGATCCGGAGGTTATCGCTTATCAGGGGCGTACCGTTCCGCTCGATACGAGCTACCACATTCCAGGCGACCAGCAATATTGGGATCGGATCAGCGGCCAAAGCGCCGGATGGACGAGTTTGTTCCCGACAAGAAGATGGATGCTGACGAAGTTGACGCTGCTCATTGCCGAGAATGCCGGCTGGAAAGTGAACAAGAACTTAACGCCATTCCTGGCACCGTCGATCGTAACATCAACGCTCACGAATGGCACGAAGGGATCGTCCTATAGTCAGCAATTGAAGGCGAATGGCGGGGTTCCTTTCTATGACTGGACATTGTCGAGCGGGTCGCTGCCGCCGGGACTGACGTTGGATCGGTTCACAGGCATGATCAGCGGTACAATCGCCTCAACTGCGCCGCAGAGCAGCTATACGTTTACGGTGAAGTTAAGGGATTACGACGAGTCAAGTGCAGCTGTATTAAAGTCGTTTACGATCAATCTGGGCGGCGGCGGCACAACAACGCCATCTCGTTATGAAGCGGAGAGCGCCCTCATCAATCATGCGAATGTGAGCACGGGCACAAGTGCATCCGGCGGCCAATATGTGGGCCAGATCGATTATTCAGACAGCTATGTGCAGTTCTCGGTGCAGGCGCCAACGGCAGGTGCTTACAGCCTTGAGGTCCGTTATGCTAACGGCAATGGCTCGACATCTACCCACAGTTTATCGGTCAATGGCGGAGCCGCACAGACTGTTAGTTATCCCGTAACCGCAGGGTGGGGGCAGTTTGCCAGCGTTAACGTGCCGATTACGTTGAATGCCGGAACGAATACGATCCGGCTGACGAAAGGCGCAACCGGTTATGCGGAGCTGGATTACATCGCTGTGAATCCAGCGACAGTAACTAACGTGAACTTAGCGCCGCAAGCAACGGCAACAACGTCGTTCGTATCTTCATGGGAGAGCTTAGCCGGATTGAATGACAACTATAGTCCAACAAGCTCAAGCGACCGTGGACATCTGATATATGGTAACTGGGATAATCCGGGCACGACCCAATGGGTGCAATATGACTGGACCAGCAGCCATACCATCTCAGGCGCATCCGTGTATTGGTTCGATGACAATCAAGGCATCGATCTGCCGGCTTCATACAGCTTCCAGTATTGGAATGGCAGCAGTTGGGTGAACGCAGCTAATGCATCCGGTCTTGGTGTATTGGGCGATCGTTACAACGATACGACATTTACCCCAGTGACGACGACGAAGATTCGAATGAACATTACAGCAAGATCAGGCTACTCGACAGGCATTGAGCAGTGGAAAGTGATCGGCAGCTAACGATCGATCAATACAATTGAGGAGGAAGATCAATGGTCCATTCGAATGAACGAAGTTCTCGAAATCCTCTGTACTTCTTTGGAGCAGCTATATTCGTCGCAGCTTGTTTCTGGCTGTTCCCAAGCTCCGCCTTTGCTTACAACTTGTCAGACAGCAACTTCACGGTTACGACCGGCACGAACGGGGAAATTTCATCGCTTAAGCTGACGGGAGATACGTATCCGACCGATTACGTTATGAACGCGGTCAACGCACCGAATCAGAATACGGCGGATCATCAGTGGCTTGGCGAACTTATGTTCACTTATCGGCTAGGTACAGGCGCATGGAGTACGGCATGGACGAGCAAATCAGCGGATGCGCGCACGCAGAGCCAATCCGGCAGTACGGTTACGGTCAGCTATCAGAACTCGACCAACGCAAGCGGCATCCGCAACTTTAAGGTTGATGAGACCTACTCGCTGGCTGGCGGTGCTCTACAATGGAGCATCAAGGTAACGAATACGAGCACGCAGTCGCTGGAAATCGGCGACTTCGGTTTACCGCTGCCATTCAATGAGTTCTGGAGCGGCGGCAACAATGAAGAGATTTACGAGACCCGTGTGCTTAATCACTCCTTCGTCGGCAACAACAGCTCCTATCTGACAATTCAACGTCCAAGCGGCATCGGCCCTTACCTGTTAATGGTGCCGGACTCGACGACAGGCGCTGGTTTCGAGTATCAAGACCGCTGGAGAATCGAAGAGCATCCTGGCAGCAAATGGGCGATGGATCAAGGCGGATGGGCGGAAGGACTTAACGTCTACTACATCCACTCCAACGTCATTAAGAGCACGAACCGCGGCTATTTGCCGAATACAAGCCTGACGCTGGCGGCTGGTGCCAGCAAGACTTATACGTTTAAGTTCTTCAAAGTGGCTAATGACGCCGCTGTGAAAGATGTTCTCTACAACGAAGGATTGATCGATGTCAACGTCATTCCGGGCATGATCGTTCCGACGAACCAGACGGCGAAGTTCGATCTTCACACGTCGAAGACGATTAGCTCGATCACAGCGCAATAT
Organism: Paenibacillus terricola; assembly: GCF_014779765.1. GTDB lineage: Bacteria > Bacillota > Bacilli > Paenibacillales > Paenibacillaceae > Paenibacillus_T > Paenibacillus_T terricola. The sequence goes on from NZ_JACXZA010000001.1 coordinate 548,173, forward strand.
CCATCGGAGACGACGGTTACATCCTTAGGCACCGTTGGCACGAACCACAAAATCTATCAGCTCACCATGAGCCATCTTGGGCAGAACAACATTACGGTCAATTATGGCAACGGCGAGAAGACGGTTCTGCAATTCTATGCGATCGAGCCGATTGACGCAGCGCTGCAGCGCCATTCCACCTTCATGGTCAACAGCACGCAGTGGAACGTAACGGGCGATATTCGCGACAAAGCGTTCGACGATTGGATGATGGACACGAAGTCGAAGCGCAACGTGTTTAACGGATACTGGGGCTGGGGCGACGATTGGGGACTGACGCACGGCCAATTCCTTGCGGAGAAAAATGTGCAGACGCCAATCGCATCCGAGATTTCAGCTGTCGATCAGTACTTGGAGACGACGATCTGGACGAATCTCATGAGCGGCCATCATACCGATTACCTCATTCCGGACTTCCTGATGCCGTCGCCGAATACGACGCCGACCTATCGTGGCTACGCGTACCCGCACATCTATAACACTTATTTCAGCATGTATAAGATCGCCAATTTGTACCCGAATATCATCACTTACAAGAACACGAAGCAGACGTACTTGCTCCGGGCTTATAACATCTTCAAAGCGCTGTACGACGGTCCTGTCGCTTACAACTGGAACACCGGCTTGATGGGCGAATTGACGACGCCGGATCTGATTAAAGCGCTGCAGGATGAAGGCTACACCTCGCAAGCGCAGGATGTTATCACTAAGATGGCGACGAAGTACAACAATTTTGCCAACACGAAGTACCCGTACGGCTCCGAGTATAACTACGACAATACGGGCGAAGAAGCGGTCTATACGCTGGCGAAGATGAATAACAACACGACGATTAAGAGTAAAATCAACACCAAAACGCGCGCGGCGAGAGGCCAGATGCCTGTCTGGTACTACTACGCGGATCCAGTTACAATTACGGGCGAGAACTGGTGGAACTTCCAGTACACGACGTCGCTTGCAGGTTATGCGATGGACGATTGGACACGGAATAACTCGGCAACGCCAGAGCTCGATCAGCGGTTATCGTACGCAGCTAAGATCGCCAACATCGGCGCTATCAACTCCGGTCAGATCAGCTCCGATCCTGCGAATATCGGTGCGGTAGCATGGACGTACCAAGCAGAGAAGGGCAATTACGGCGCGCTTGGCGTAGGCGGCGGTCCGCTGCAGAACGGCTGGCGCGGCATGAGCGGCGAAGCAGATCTCGGTCTGTTCGGCGCGATCAAAATCCTCAGCTCCGACGTATCCGTCGATCCGATCTTCGGTCTGTACTGCTATGGCTGCGACGTTGCAACGAGCGGTTCAAGCTATGTGGTCGTACCGAAGGATGGCGTGAATCAGCGAATCAACCTTATCACGCAGAAGCTCGGCTTAGAGCTTAACCGTGACAAGTTCGTATCGGCAACGCTGGCAACCGCGAAGAACAACGTCGCATTCACGCTCAAGAACGTGACGCCGGGAACGGCGCATACGACGAAGCTGACACTCACAGGGTTAGTCGCCGGCAATTATGACGTACTTGTAGGCGGTACGGTTGTCGGTCAATTGAATGCATCCGGCACGAGTGCAACAGTGAACTTGGCGATCGGTACGGCGGCAACTTACGATGTCGTGCTGCAGCCGGGAACGGGAACGCCGCCAACAAACACAGGCGAGGTAGTGGCCTACTACAAGTTCGATGAAACGAGCGGCGCTTCGGCTGCCGATGCTTCTGGCAATAACAGAACAGCAACCGTTACAAGCGGTGCTTGGGCAGCAGGCAAGTCCGGCAATGCTCTGTCGTTGAATGGCACGAGCAGCTATGCGAGTCTGCCTGCCGGGATAGTGAGCTCGCTCAACGACTTCACCGTTTCCACGTGGGTGAAGGTGAATTCGAACAGCGGTTGGGCGCGTATATTCGACTTTGGCACAGGCACGACTTCGTATATGTTCCTAGCGCCGCAGACTGGCAGCGGAGGAGGCTTGCGCTTCGGCATTACGACGTCGGGCAATGGTTCGGAGCAGCAGATCAGCGCTTCGACGCCGCTTGCGACAGGTACGTGGAAGCACGTTGCCGTTACGTTGTCGGGAACGACTGGCATTCTGTACGTGGATGGCGTTGAAGTTGCCCGCAATTCGAACATAACGCTGAAGCCGTCCAGCCTTGGTTCCACGACGCTTAACTACATCGGCAAGTCGAACTTCAGCGATCCGTATTTGAACGGTATGATCGATGACTTCAAGATTTATAACCGTGCGCTCAGCGCGACTGAGATTGCCAGCGCATTCAGTAGTGGCGGCGGCGGCGGAACGACGACGGCTCAGAACATCGCGAACCTGGGCACAGCATCAACGTCGTTCGTTTCTTCATGGGAAAGTCTGGCTGGACTCAATGACGGGTATACCCCAACAAGCTCTAGCGATAGGGGACACTCCGTCTACGGCAACTGGGATAATCCGAATACGACACAGTGGGTACAGTACGATTTTGCGCAAAATGTAACCATCTCCAGCACCGACGTCTACTGGTTCGATGACGATCAAGGCATCGACTTGCCGGCTTCCTGCTCGATCCAATATTGGAACGGCAGCGCATGGGTTAATGTCGCCAATCCTGTTGGTCTCGGCGTCCTCGGCAACCAGTACAACAAGACGACGTTCACGCCGGTCACAACGACGAAGATCCGTCTCAACATCACGGCTAAGGCGACGACGTCGACGGGAATTGAGTCGTGGAAGGTGTATGGGACGGTGTAAGTGCGCACGGTGAACAAGTAACCGGCTCCTGCATTACACCTGCAAAATGGGCATTCTCTTTGCATTAGTCGGTTCAAATTCAAGTGCAATTCCTGTGCTTAAATTTTGTTACGGCTTGTCTTAACGAGACGAAGAACGTCCTCAGGCATTCCTTGTGAATGGAGAGGCGTTCTTTTTTTATCGTAATTTTGTTATATCGATAGTGAATATTTATTATTTATCCATTCCGGTACGGATGCCGATGCGGCGTGGTTCTGGGAACCGATTCGACTGAATGAGATGGTAAGAAGCCATCAGCCGCAATGCGTCATTAGTCCGCGCTCCGGATGGGTGGGGGATTTCCAATGCGACGAAGGGACGCACGAGACCAGGGGCGAGATTATTCCGTTCGATTGGGAGAAATGTTTCTCGATCGCACCCTTCTGGTCCTACGATGCCGAGGAGCGCGTCCTGCCGATCGAGCAAATCATTCGGCTCATGATCGACTGTTTCATCCGCGGCGGCAATGTGCTGCTTGATGTTGCGCCTAGTCCGGAGGGGAATATACCAGTCAGTCAGCAGGAGCAGCTTAAACTTATCGGTCAGTTCATGAAGCCCTAATAGTCCATGAACTAACCATAGAAGCGGCGATGCAGCAATTGTCTGCATCGCCGCTTTGTCGTATAACGGCGAGATCAGAATGGATTGAGATAGAGGGCGCCCCTATATTCCGATGGCGAACAACCTATGACTTTGCGGAACACTCTGCTGAAATAAAAAGGATTCCTGAACCCCAGCGTCTCGCTTATCTCCGAAATATTCAGGTTGGATTCTCTCATTAATCGGACTGCCTTATCCATTACAATCCGAGCGTTATAGGATTGAATCGTGCTTCCGGTCTTCGTTCGAAACACTTCACATAGATAGCTGTAATTCATCGCAAGAGAAGCCGAGATTTCCTCCGAATGAAGAGAATAGCCCTCTTTCTGCTCCAGATAATCCATGATTCGCTGGACGGTACGATCAGACTTAGTCAGTGTCCTGGCAGCTCGCTGCTCTCTGTATAGGTCAAGGAACAGCTCCGTCACTTGCAGGGCTAAGGAAATCCCGCGGAAAGGATCTTTGGAACGAAACCGTTCGAGAGATGCGTCCAGTCTAATCTTCAGCATCGTTGGATTTAAGATCGTGCCATGTTTGGGAAGCTTGAAGCGCTTGTCATATTCATCACTTGAGATCGAGTAGGAGTGATAGCTGTCCAAGCTGTCATCTTCGTGCGGATCACCGTCCGTTACTGCGTGGCTATAAAAATGAATCCAGTACCAGGAGGTGCCGGCAGGCGTCAATCGCTCCCCCCAATGATGCAGGCCGCTTCGAAGGAATAGGAACTGAGCCGGCTTGACCACATATTCGCGATCTTCCTCCCGGACCTGCATCTCGCCTTCGGTCACATAGAGGAACACGTCCCAGTCCAACCTTCTATCAGGGTGCGCATAAAGCTGACTTATGCTATGAAAACCTAAATCCTGTACGCGCAATATTCGATCACAATGCAGAGCGATATCAGTATCCATCTGCTAACCTCCTACTATCATACCTTTATAGTCGGATTATAGCCTGAAACGAGATTTCGATAAATACGGACAAAAACCAAAAATCGTATAGGTAATCCAAATCGAATGCATTCAAATAAGACGGGACGCCCGATACAATGAGAATGCAAAAGCAACATGTACAGCACGACTTGACCTTATTGGAATCGAGGTGTTCGAATTGTTTAAGAATTTCAGCTTAGACGATGTCAAATTGACCGACTCGTATTGTGCGCACCGAAGGGAGCTTGTTAAGCGATATGTGAAGGACTTCGATATCGATCGCCTGATGCATACGTTCCTCATCAATGCGGGGTTGCCATCCGACGCCGAGCCGTTAGGTGGATGGGAGGCGGTCGAGTGCGGCCTTAGAGGTCATTTTGTCGGGCATTATCTGTCTGCATGCGCCAGATTTGCCTATGCCGATCAGGACGGATGTCTGAAGGGCAAGGCGTATGAAATCATAGAGACGATGGAAGCATGCGCGAAACCGAACGGCTATTTGAGCGCCTTCGAAGAGGACAAGCTGGATACGCTGGAACTCGAAGAGAACAGATTGGTTTGGGCTCCTTACTATACGCTTCACAAGATCCTGCAGGGCTTAATCGACTGCCATCAGTTTCTTGGCAACGAGAAGGCCTTAACGTTAGCGATGAAACTGGCTTATTACATTCACGGACGGTTCGAGAAGCTGTCCTTCTGGCAAATCGACGGTATTCTCCGCTGCACGAAGGTAAACCCGGCTAATGAATTCGGGGGCATAGGCGATGCGCTCTATACGTTGTATGACATTACGCGCGATGCCAAGGTGCTTGCATTGGCGCAACAATTTGACAGAGGCTATTTTCTCGATCCGCTAGCCGCAGGCAAGGATGTGCTGGATGATCTGCACGCCAATACGCATCTTCCGATGGTGCTTGCCGCTATGCATCGTTACAACATTACCGGCGAGCAGCACTATAAATCAGCCGCAGAGCATTTCTATCATTTCGTTAAGGGAAGGACGTTTGCCAACGGCAATAACAGCTCGAAGGCGACGGCTTTTGCGAAAGGCGGAGTCTCCGAAAGGTCGGAGCATTGGGGCGGATACGGCAGGTTGGAAGAAGCGCTGACGGGAGGCGAGAGCGAAAGCTGCTGTGCGCACAATACCGAAAAAATCGTTGAACGCATGCTAGAATGGTCCGGTTCCATTGAATGCTTGGACCATCTGGAGCAATTGAAGTATAACGCGATCCTAAACAGCGCCAGCCATACGACAGGGTTGTCGCAATATCATCAGCCGATGGGAAGCGGAGCAGTTAAGAGATTCAGCGGGCTGTACGATACGTTCTGGTGCTGTACGGCATCCGGAATGGAGGCCATGAGCGAGTTACAGAAAAATATCTGGTTGCGAAGCGGGGATCGATTGCTGCTGAATGCTTTTATTTCATCTACCGTCTTCTGGAATGAGAAGAAGGTCACGATTGCGCAGCATACGCGTTTTCCTGATGGGCTCACGTCGACCCTTACGATCCGGACTGCGGAGCCTACGGCATTCACACTTATGCTCAAACAAAAAGCGGTCAGAACTGTGGCGATCAATGGGGCTCCGATTCCGTGGGAGAGGACAGACGGTTATATCTTAATCGAACGTATGTTCAATGATCAGGATAAGATCGAGATCACTATTGACGCCCGTCTGCAGATGATCCCGCTTCAAGGTTCCGACCGTTTGGCCGCGATGATGTTCGGACCTGTATTACTTGCTCAATTAGGGCCTCATAAACCGTTGAAGGAGCTGACGAGCAGCAGCATCAATGATCGATTCGTCAGACTAGCGACAGACCGATTAGAGTTTGTCTTGCAGGATGCAGAAGGCAAACCGGTTTCCTTTATCCCGCTATTCCGCGTGGAGGAAGAGGAGTATACGGTGTACTTGGATCTACAGGGAGATTCGAATTCGCAAGAATGGTTCACCTACGCATAAGATGGCAGCACGGCATATGAGCATTCATGAATGTGTCAATACCTAACGACTGTCAGGAGTCGGTGATCAAGCATCGTCTCTCGACTGGCTCGGCGAAACGCCATTCACTTTCTTGAACATCTTCGAGAAGAGGAACGGATCGGTATACCCGACGGAACGGGAGACGTCGCTAATGGATAGGCTGCGGTTCCTAAGAAGAGCAGCGGCCCGTTTCATGCGGAAGTGAAGCAAGTACGTTTGCAGAGAAAGACCGTACTGCTCCTGGAATAGGCTAGATAAATAAGTGCGGTTTAACCCAATGTAATCGGCAATTTGCCGTACGGTGATTTTCTGGCTGTAGTTGTGCTCGATCCATTCCGTCGCTTTGCGTACGTAGGCCTCTTTGGAAGGTGAAGAAGAGACGATTGCGGGCGCGTCGGCGCATTCCATTAATTCGGCGAGGAAGCGGTAGAGCAAGCTTTGAAACATCAACTCGTAGCTTTTGCGGCTTTTGGCTGCGATCAACTCGTCATGCAGGGTTTCGAAGAAGATGGAGTCGTCACGCACGCGGAATACGGGACTGGCCTCATCCAGACCGGCCGATTCCATGAATGATCGGGCCTGGATGCCTCTGAAACCAAGCCAAGTATAAATCCAAGGGTCTTGCTTATTGGCTTCGTATTGAACGATGACGCCTGGAGTAATGAGAAAGCCTTGCTTGGCCGACAACGAATACGACTCCCCGTTGATTCTGAACGTGCCTTTGCCGCTATGAATGTAGTGAATGATATAGGAATCGCGCACCCCGGGCCCCCATGCATGGAGCGGTTCGCACTCCTCGCGTCCATGGAACAGAAGGTTCAAGTCGAGTTGCCGATTGAGTGCTTGATCGAGCAGCATGATTTCAATTTTGCCCATTCGAATTACGCTCCTGATGAAGGATTTATTTGAAGCTTTGCTCGTATTATAACAAGCGATATGTCAATTTCGGAAGATGAATACGCTAACAATCTGGCATTATGACAGGTACAGGCGGGGTTATTCTATGTTGATTTCGTTGCATTGCCGCTATAGTGAATATAGTCCATTACACGAATGAAGGAGGCATTTTCCCACTATGTCCAAAATTACGTTTATAGGTGCGGGCAGTACGGTTTTTGCTAAAAATGTGCTGGGCGATGTGATGCTGACGCCAGCGCTGGCAGGCTTCGAGCTTGCGTTATTCGATATCGATGCCGAGCGGCTGCGCGACTCGGAGCAGCTGCTGAACAATATTCGGGAGACGTCCGGCAGCAACTGCACGATCAGAGCTTATTCTGACCGCAAGGAAGCGCTTCGCGGGGCCAAGTATGTCATTAACGCCATTCAGGTTGGCGGTTATGATCCTTGCACGATAACCGATTTCGAAATTCCTAAGAAGTACGGTCTTCGTCAGACGATTGCGGACACGATCGGAATCGGGGGCATTTTCCGTAATTTGCGCACGATTCCTGTCATGCTGGATTTCGCGAAGGACATTCAAGAGGTTTGTCCCGATGCATGGTTCCTGAACTACACCAACCCGATGGCTGTGCTTACGAATGTGATGACCAGCGTCGGCGGCGTGAAGACGGTCGGCTTGTGCCACAGCGTGCAAGTATGCGTGCCGCACCTGTTCGATTCGCTCGGCATGGAGTTCGCTGGCGTGGAAACCAAAATCGCCGGCATCAATCATATGGCTTGGCTGCTGGAAGCCAAGAAGGATGGCGTCGATCTGTATCCGGAGATTAAACGTCGTGCTATCGAGAAACAGAAGGAGAAGCATCATGATATGGTGCGCTTCGAGCTGATGCTGCGTTTCGGCTACTATGTGACCGAGTCCTCCGAGCATAATGCCGAATATCATCCGTATTTCATCAAACGGAATTACCCGGAGCTGATCGATCGCTTCAATATCCCGCTGGACGAGTATCCGCGCCGCTGCATCGAGCAGATCAAAGGCTGGCAGAGCATGCGGGAATCGCTGCTGGCTAATCGCAATCTGGAGCATCAACGCAGCCATGAATATGCTTCCTATATGATGGAGGCGATGGAGACGAACAAGCCGTTCAAGATCGGCGGCAACGTTCTCAACACCGGACTCATTACGAATCTGCCGAAAGAAGCTTGCGTCGAAGTGCCATGTCTAGTGGATGCTTCCGGCGTGACGCCTACTTATGTGGGCGATCTGCCTCCGCAGTTAGCGGCGCTCAACCGAACGAATATTAACACGCAGCTGCTGACGATCGAAGCGGCGGTAACTGGCAAACGGGAACATATTTATCATGCTGCGCTGCTTGATCCGCATACCTCCGCAGAGCTGTCGATCGATGATATCGTAGCGATGTGCGATGATCTGATCGAAGCGCATGGCAGCTGGTTGCCGGCGTACAAATAACGACCATATTAAAGTGACAAGGCTCCTCGCGATGCGGGGGAGCCTTGCTTATTCTGCTTTATGAACATGATGTTCGATAGTAAAGCCAACGAATTCATTGCTAAAATGCTTGAATGTCTGCATTGTGCGGTTTTATAGCCAGATAATCATGGTAAAATGTCTAACCGAGCTATATATTCAAAAAATATAGGCGATAGCTGCAGAGAAGAGAAGGATCGTTGTGTCGATTATCGAAACCGTTTTCGAACTATTGGTTCGCGCAGTCTTTCGTAAGGCTGAAACAAAATATGAATTGGAGGTTTCCGTGTGAATCAGAATACGCTTTATCATGAAGATCCTCAGCAATTGCATATTAATACGGAAAAAAATCGCAACTATTTTATCCCTTTTTCTCCAGAGCAGGATGCGTTTGCGCCGAGAGAACAATCCGGTCGCCTCTTTCTATTAAACGGACAGTGGAACTTCAGGTATTATGATAGCTTTGAAGACCTGGAAGAAAACTTCTTAGAGATAAATGAATATGCCCGAATCCCCGTTCCATCCAATTGGCAATTGCATGGTTACGATGTGCCGCAATATACGAACGTTCACTACCCGATTCCTTATGATCCTCCTTATGTGCCCGATCAAAATCCAACTGGTGTGTATAACCGGAAATTTAATGTTGATTTATCCGATGGACTCGAGCGGTTTTTAAACTTTGAGGGTGTCGACAGCTGTTTCTATCTTTATATTAACAACCAATTTGTCGGTTACAGCCAAGTATCGCACATGACAAGCGAGTTTAATATTACCCAATACCTTGTCAGCGGCACGAATGCCGTTACAGTCGTTGTGCTCAAATGGTGTGACGGCACCTATCTCGAGGATCAAGATAAATGGCGAATGTCCGGCATCTATCGAGATGTATATCTACTATCAAGACCGAAGCATAAGATCGATGGTTTCCGCATTACGTCCAAGCTCTATGATTGCTACGCGAAAGCGGATATAACGGTCGATGTAACGGCAGCAGCGGAAGTTACGGTGAAAGTCTTCGATGAAAGCGACGAATTGCTTGGTGAAAAACATCTTCAAGACGGAGAAACAACTGCCTTATTCAGCATCGATCATCCTAGCTTGTGGAACGCAGAACATCCCTATTTGTACAAGGTTACCCTGCAAACAGAAGAAGAGCTCATTGGGGAAAAAGTGGGTCTGCGAGAGATAAACGTTAACAACGGAGTTATTCGTTTGAATGGTGCAGCTGTGAAGTTCAAAGGAGTCAATCGCCACGACTGCGATCCTGTAACCGGAGCGGTTATTAACAGAGAGCAAATGTTGGTTGATCTCCATCTAATGAAACAGCATAACATTAACAGCATCCGTACATCGCACTACCCGAACAGCCCTATATTCCTTCAGTTGTGCGATGAGCTTGGTTTCTATGTGATTGATGAGGCGGACCTCGAATCCCATGGTTCTGTAGAAGCCGCGCATACGCAAGAGAACAACGGCGATTATTCCGGCATTGCGCTGCTCGTTGTACGGGACGACTATGAGAAAGCGATTCTAGATCGAATCGATCTCATGATTACAAGAGATATTAATCGCCCTAGCGTTCTGCTTTGGTCGCTGGGCAATGAGGCCGGCTATAGCAAAAACATGGAGAAAGCCGCCAAGTACGTCAAACAATATGATCCGACAAGACTAGTCCACTATCAAAGCATGCATGAATTAGAAGGCGAGGAAAAAGCGGACGACAGCGAAGCGGTCTTGGATGTCGTGTCGACCATGTATTCCTCATCGGAGTGGATGCAAAACGATTTTCTAAATAATGAAAACGAAAAGCGTCCGTTTCTATTGTGCGAGTACAGTCATGCCATGGGGAATAGCTCCGGGGATTTGGAGGACTATTGGAAAGTCATTTATTCCAATGACAGATTTGGCGGCGGCTTTATTTGGGAATGGTGCGATCATGGGATCGAAATAGGCAAGGACAGCAACGGCAAAGCGAAATATGCCTACGGCGGGGACTTTAATGAAGCGCGCCACGATGGGAATTTCTGCATCGATGGATTAGTTTATCCGGACCGAACTCCCCATACCGGATTGAAGGAAGCGAAAAACGTCTATCGTCCGATTCGAATTAAGCCGGTTTCCATCTCGGACGGGATATTCGAATTCATCAATACGTATGATTTTTTCGATCTCTCCGATAAGCTTGAATGTAACGTTGAGGTTACAGACCTTGGGAAAGCGATTCTGAAAGAGAAGCTGGATATTGAAGTTCCGGCCAAATCCTCTCGAATCATTACGATGCCAAGACTTGCAGGATTAACCGGTTCAAGTGTTTATGCACGGTTTATTTTTACGCAAAAGCAGGACGCCCCATGGGCCGATAAAGGCTATGAGGTAGGATTCGATCAAATCGCAATATGCGCAGAACGCCGAATCATTAAGCCTTCTTCACATGGGATTGCACCTATTCATTATTCGGAGGACAAAAAACATATTCATATTTCCGGCGAAAACTTCGAGTATCGATTCAATAAATCGATTGCGCTTTTTGATCGATTGCTATTCAACAATAGAACGTTAATTGAGAAACCGATGGAATATAACGCCTTCAGAGCGCCGACCGATAATGAGTGGATAAAAGGAGAATGGAATAAGTTTAGCTTAAGAAATCTTACGACCAAGGTTTACGAGACATCGGCGGAACAATCGGATACTCACGTTTTAATCCGTTCCCGAATCGCGCTGGGAGGCCATTCCTATCACAATACGTTTCAATTGCAGACGGAAACAATCATTTTCGATAGCGGAGAAATTAAAATGAAGTATGCCGTTCAAGTCGCGGATAAGCGTCCATACTTGCCGCGTTTCGGCGTAAGATTATTTATGAACCATCAATTTGACCAGGTGGAATACTACGGCTACGGCCCTTATGAAAGCTATTCAGACAAGCATCGGGCATCTTATATGGGTATTTTCGCGCAACCGATTTCCGCGATGCATGAGGATTATATTAAACCGCAGGAAAACTCCTCCCATTGGGGCTGCGAATATGTGACAATCAAAGCCGGCGATTTGAAGGTCAATTTCGAAGCGGACCAATCCTTTGCATTCAATGCTTCGGAATATACGCAGGAAGAATTGGCGGCCAAGAAACACCATTACGAGTTGGAGAAGAGCGGATATTCCGTTGTTTGCATTGATTACAAACAATCAGGCATAGGCTCAGCCAGCTGCGGACCTTTTTTAATGGATCAATATCAATTGAACGAGAAACAATTCGAATTCGAGTTCTGGATCAAGCCAACCGAAACACAATTTGTCAATCCGTGATTCTGGATAATTAGGATTGAAATACAGAAAGGACGTTCCCAGCTTTCGCTTGGGAGCGTCCTTTACTTTTCCCTATTTGCAACTAGTCGGTCGTGTTCAGGAGATCCTTGGCTTTCTGTACTTATTCCAATTCGATCTTGAAGACTACAGGAACAATGCTTTGTATCGTTGTTGTTCGAATCAATAACGAATCGCGATCTCGCTCCCAAGTCGGCTTTTCATCGAAACCAAGGATATGAATATCTCGGATCAGGCCATGGTAGTGTTTAGAGTGTTCTTTGAGCGCATGGATGCGCACGAGGCCGTCTTCCGGGTATGCCATGACTGTTGCATAAAGATATTGACCCTTTGTCGTGAAACGGATATCTGAACTTGTAAAAGCAGTGGTCGAACCGTCCGTGAATTGACCTTCTCTAACCTCTGTCGGCCCCTCGCCGAACGTTTTCCAACACGTGGTTTCGTATATCGATTCCCCGTTGATCCGCAGCCAGTCTCCGATTGCTAGCAAGATCTCGCGGTCCTCATCAGGTATCGTACCGTCCGCTTTGGGTCCGATATTGAGCAGCAGGCTGCCGTTCTTGCTGACGATGTCGATTAAACTCTGAATGACTTCCAGCGAGGATTTATAATCGTTGCCAGGAGTATAGCACCAGGAGTTTCTGGCGACGGCCGTGTCGGTTTGCCAGAAGTACGATTTCAGCTCCGCAAACTGACCTCTCTCCACATCCGGGACCGCAGTGCCAAACATATAAGCGTCGTGTTTATAATTGATGGCAACCGGATATCCCCACTCAACGCCTCTATTATAGTAATAAGCCGCAAATTTCTTAAGGTAAGGTTTGAAAGCGGTCGTTTGAATCCACCAATCGAAGTAAAAAATTTTGGGCCGATACCGGTCCACAAGTTCGCAGCAGCGAAGCAGCCAGTCATCTAAGAACGCTTGATCCGGAGGGGACCCGGCCAAGTCCTGATGATCGGGTTCGGGCATCGCCGGCCAATAGAAATCCCCGCATGTCAGCGGTTCGACGATATCCGAATCAAATTGCTTGCCGCGAGACATAAAGAACCAATGCTCCGCACGGTGGGATGAAACGCAAAATTCCAGACCTTTGTGCTCGAAGGCGGTTTTCATCTCGGCTAGAAGATCTTTGCCCGGACCCATAGCGTAAGCGTTAAATGGTGAAAGATCGCTTTTATACATTTGAAAACCATCGTGATGTTCAGCAACGTGCATGACGTACTTGGCTCCGCTGCGGTTAAACAACTCAGCCCATTCTTCCGCGTCGAACCGCTCCGCTTGAAACATAGGAATGAAATCTTTGTATCCGAACTGTTTGTGTTCTCCGTAGGTGCGTATGTGGTGATTGTACTCCTCTGAATCTTTTATATACATGTTGCGCGGATACCATTCGCCTCTGAACGCGGGTACCGAATAAACGCCCCAGTGAATAAAAATGCCGAATTTAGCTTTTCGATACCATGCGGGAACTTCAAACGCTGCGAGTGAGTCCCAATCGTCTTTGAACGGCCCATTCGTGATGGTATTTTCAATGGCTTCCAACCTCTTTGCTCGATCCATTGTGCAGGTATTCCCCTCTCAAGTTTTTTCTCCTTCATCATAATGAAAGGGGATGATGGATAAAATGGCTATTTCTCATACGATTTTGTAGATTACTAACTTTCTTTCAGGTTTAAGAGGAAGTTCGTATAGTGTCGAGAGGCTTATTAATCTATGAACGACCTATCAACAGATGTAAACGACAGTTGCGGAAGAAACATTTGTTCGCATACTGCCATCTGCCAGAAAGTTGGGCTACAATAGAAAGTAGAGTTATTGATAGAATAGTGGAATTGGCTATAAGAAGTTTAGCTGCTTGATTACTAGAATTACATTGGAGCGTGACGAACGAATGAAGCTGTTTCATACGGCCGACTGGCATCTCGGCAAGCTCGTGCAAGGCGTATATATGACGGACGACCAGCGTTATGCACTGGAGCAATTCGTCCAAGCAGTCGCAGAGGAGAAGCCCGATGCAGTCATTATTGCAGGCGATCTCTATGATCGCGCGATTCCGCCGACAGAGGCGGTCGAGCTCCTAGACGAACTGCTTCGCAAGCTCGTCATCGATTGCGAGACACCGGTGCTCGCCATTTCGGGCAATCATGATAGCCCCGACCGGCTGGATTTTGGCACGCGGCTGATGGAAAACCGCGGTTTGCATCTCGCAGGACGGCTGCGTGCGGACTTGAAGCCGATCGTGCTCAATGACGAGCACGGTCCTGTCCATGTGTACTTAGTTCCCTATGCGGATCCAGCGCAGGTGAGAATAACGCTGGATGACGAGACGATTCGCTCGCACGATGATGCGATGCGGGCCATTGCTGCACGGATAGAGGCGGATGCTGATCCGAACGCGCGGCGCATTCTCGTCGGACATGCTTTCGTTACGCCTGGGGGAGAACCTCAGGCGAACACGAGCGACTCCGAGCGGCCGCTGGCGATCGGCGGTGCTGAGCATGTGAGCGCGATTCATTTCAAGAGTTTCCATTATACAGCGCTTGGCCACTTGCACCAGGCGCACCATGTCGGCGATGAACGAATCCGTTACGCAGGATCGCCGCTCAAATATTCGATTTCCGAAGAAACGCACCGCAAAGGCTGGCTCATCGTCGAACTTGACGAGGCAGGCAACGCGACGGTTCAGAAACGTGAGATCAAGCCGCTGCGCGATATGCGCCGGGTGTCGGCGTCGATAGAGGAGATCGAGACACAGCACAAATCTAGCGACGACTATGTGTTCGTCACGCTGCAGAACGATAACCCCGTACTATTCCCGATGGAAAAGGTACGCGCCGTGTATCCGAATGCCCTTCATGTCGAACGTCGTGTTCGGTCATTGCAAACGGATGGTACTGAAGACCATGCAGAGAACAGTGCCGGAAGCCGGCGGGACGCGGATCCGATCGACCTGTTTGCAAGCTTTTACCGCGAAGTGAAAGGCATGCCGCTCGAGGACGAGAAGCGCAAGTTGTTCGCTGACACGTTCATGGATGTCATGAAGAAGGAAGGGGGCGCCGTATGAGACCGATTAAGCTTACGCTGACTGCATTCGGACCGTACCGGGACGGCGAGACGATCGATTTTACTAAGCTAGGCACGCATCGGCTGTTCGTTATTTCGGGCAATACGGGCGCTGGCAAAACGACGATTTTTGACGCCATCTGTTTTGCGTTATACGGAGCAGCGAGCGGCGAGGATCGTGCGGAGACACGAATGCTGCGGAGCCATTTTGCAGGCGATGATTCGTATACATCGGTTGAATTTGATTTTGCCGTGGGGAAACGGTCTTATCGGGTGTTTCGCCAGCTGCCGCACCGCAAGGCGGGCAATAAGAGCGAGACGCCGGGCAAAGCGGAGCTGTATGAGACGACTTCAGGCGAAGCGGTGCCATGTGTCGACCGATTCATGATTACAGATGTGAACAACAAGCTGGAGACGATAATCGGGCTGACGAAGGATCAGTTCAGCCAGATCGTCATGCTGCCGCAGGGTGAATTCCGCAAGCTGCTCACATCCGACACGGATAATAAGGAAGATATTCTTCGACGTATCTTCCGGACGGATTTGTATCGCAAGCTGGAAGAGCGATTTCAACAGCAGCACCGCGAGCTGAAGGACGAAGCGACGAAGGCGCGGACGCGCCTTGACGTTATAATCGGGCAAGCGGGCGACATGCTTCCGCAGCGCGCCGAGAGCGCGCTCGCAGCTGTGCTTGCGCAGCCGTATCGCGGCGCGGCGCAGATGCTGGATGCGCTCGCGCAGGAGGCGGTGCATTACCGCGAAGCGGCCGGCGCAGCCGAAGGGCGCAAGGCGGCGGCCAGCGAGCGGCTCGCCGCGGAGGAGGCGCAGCTGCGCGAGGCGCTCGCGCGCAATGGCCGCTTCGCGGAGCTCGCGACGCGTCGAGCTCGCGCGGCCGAGCTCGAGCAGCAGCGGCCCGCGGCGGAGGCGCGCGAGCGGCAGCTGGCGCTCGCCGAGCGTGCGGCGCGGCTTGAGCCGCACGAGGAGCGAGCGGCCCGCGCGGCAGCCGACGCGGCTGCGAAGCGCGAGCGGCTCGCCGCCGCGTTAGCAGCGGCGGAAGCGGCCGCGTCGGCGCTCGCAGACGCGGAGCTGCGCCAGCGCGCGGAGGCGGCGCGCGAGCCGGAGCGGCGCGCGGCGGAGCGCGAAGCGGAGCGGCTGGCGGCGCTGGCGCCGCTCGTGCAGACGCTCGCGGAGCGGCGCAACGAGGTCGAGCGTCTGCTCGGCGCAGAGCGCGCGCTTGCGGCGAAGCAGCAGGAAGCCGATCGAGCGCTGGCGCAGCTGCGCGAGACGAAGCAGGCGGCAGCCGCTCGCATCGCGGAGGCAGAAGCGGCGACGGCCAAGCTGCCGGAGCTGCAGGAACAGCTTCAACGGCTGCGGGACAAGTACCGGCTGCTAGATGATCTGGTGGTGGCAGAACGCGACTACAAGGAGTTCACTCGCCAAGAAACGGAACATAAGCAATACGTTCAAAAGCTTCGCAGCGAGCATGATCGGCTGGAGTCTGCATGGTTGGAAGGGCAGGCAAGTTTGCTCGCCGTGCATCTGCATGACGGCAAGCCATGCCCGGTATGCGGCAGTGCCGAACATCCCGCGAAGGCGCAGCCATCGTCTGAGCTTCCATCCCGCGAAGCGCTGCAGCAGTTAAAGCAGCAGCTTCAGAAGGCCGAGCACGATCTGAGTACAGCATCAGCACAAGCAGCATCGGCACAGGAAGGTCGAAACCGCCGCGGCGGCGACATTGCCGAATACGACATTCAGCTTGACTCAGACCTGGCGGAGCAGTTGGCTGCTTCGAAGAAGGAAGGCTCACGGCTGCGGGAAGAGACGGACCGACTGAAGCAGATCAATACCGAATTAACTGCTCTGCGTGAGCATGCAGCACATGCAGATCGTCAGCTCGATGCACGCTTGCAGGAGAAGGATGAGCTCGCAGCGCATCTGCAAGCAGCCGTCTCCGATCGCAGCGCGAAGCAATCGCGTCTTGAAGCGGATATGGAGGCCGTCGAAGAGACGCTGCGTACGCCGGAGCAGTTGAACGCTCGCATCACGGCGGTTCGTCAAGCAGCGGACAAGCTTCATGCCGCATGGAAAACGGCAGAAGAAGCGCTGCAAGCTGCAACAACCAAGTTGGCAGAGCAACGTGCGTCAGCAGAGCAATTGACCCATACGGTGGCAGAAGCAGAAGTGGAACAGGCGGAATCGGCGGCACGTTTCCAAGCTGAGCTAGCAAAGGATGGATTCGCGGACGCTGATAGCTATCGCGAGGTGAAGTTGCCTGAACCAACACGCGCTTCGCTTAAGGCGGAAGCGCAAGCTTACCGCACGGCGGTGGCAGCGGCAACCGAAGGAATCGTCCAGCTGGAGCAAGCGCTTGAAGGTCAGTCGCCGATTGATACGGCATCGCTGGAACAAGCGCTCACCGACCTGAAAGCGGAGTTGGAGCAAGTCGTAAATCAGCTTCAAACCGCAGATCGTTACGCGAACGAGGCTGATCGCCTTCGTACTGCAGTTGCAGAAGCAGGCGGACGCTGCACGGAGCTGGAGCAACAGCTTGAGCAGGTTGCCGACTTGTACAGCATGATGAAAGGCGACAACGCGCTCAAAATCTCATTCGAGCGTTATATCCTTATCGAATATCTCGATCAAATTCTACATGCAGCGAACGAACGGCTGCGCGGCTTGTCCGACGGACAATTCGTCCTGCAGCGGAGCGATCGGCTTGAAGCGCGTGGCAAGCAGAGCGGACTCGGGCTTGATGTGTACGATGCGTACACCGGACAGAATCGGGATGTCAAATCATTGTCCGGCGGCGAGAAGTTTAACGCTTCGCTTGCGCTGGCACTAGGTATGACGGATGTGATCCAATCCCATCAGGGCGGCATTTCGATCGAGATGATGTTTATTGACGAAGGGTTTGGCTCTCTAGATGAAGAATCTTTAGGCAAAGCGATTCAGACGCTCATCGATCTGCAGAAAGCAGGGCGGATGATCGGGGTCATTTCCCACGTGCAGGAGCTTAAACAGACGTTCCCGGCGATGATCGAGGTTACCAAGACGAAGGAAGGTTACAGTCGAACGGCTATCACGCTTAAATAGACAACCAAGCATAAAAGAATCTAGTAACCAGCGGCATTTCTTCGAAATCATTGTTTTCGTCAAGTGCAGGCCTGTTCGCGGCAACTGCGGACAGGTCTTCCTCATAGCCGACAAACGGGTCGGCGGTAGAATAAATGAGGAGAAATGTACTACAATAACATATATTGATAAGAGTGATGCTTCAGCGGACAAGCATCGCTCTTTCACCATCTATGACATTCTAGTCTAATACATAAGGGGGCATATTCCATGGCACGTATTGCATCGAATTTAACGGATCTGATTGGCGGTACGCCGCTGCTGCGGCTGTCCAATTACGAGAAGAAACTGGACCTTCCCGCACAAATTATCGGGAAACTTGAGTATTTTAATCCTGCAGGCAGCGTGAAAGACCGGATCGGGTTCGCGATGATTAAAGCTGCAGAGGAACAAGGACTGCTGCGTCCTGGTTCTGTCATCATCGAGCCAACTAGCGGCAATACCGGCATTGCGCTTGCATTCGCAGCTGCGGCCCTCGGCTACCGCCTGATGATCGTGCTGCCGGAATCGTTCAGCCTAGAGCGCCGTCAACTGATGAAGGCGCTTGGCGCCGAGCTCATTCTAACGCCTGCGGCTGAAGGGATGCGCGGAGCGATCAATCGTGCTGAAGAGCTGAAAGCGGAGTTGAAGGATGCGTATATTCCGCAGCAATTCGAGAATGAAGCGAATCCTGCGATCCATCGTGTTACGACTGCTGAAGAAATCTGGGCCGACACGGATGGTGATGTGGACGTATTCGTTGCTGGCGTCGGTACGGGCGGTACGGTAACGGGCGTTGGCGCCGTGTTGAAGGAACGTAATCCAGGCGTTCATATCGTTGCAGTAGAGCCATCGGAATCGCCGATCCTGTCCGGCGGCAAGCCAGGCGCGCACCGCATTCAAGGCATCGGCGCAGGTTTTGTGCCGGGCGTGCTTAACCGGGATGTGATCGACGAGATCATACCGGTTTCTGCAGATCAAGCTTATGAGACGTCACGCATTCTGGCACGCTGCGAAGGACTGCTCGTCGGCATCTCGTCCGGTGCGGCTGTCTATGCCGCATCATTGCTGGCGCGCAAGCCTGAATTCCAAGGGAAGCGTATCGTAGTGCTGCTCCCGGACACGGGCGAACGCTATTTATCCGCCGGTCTTTACGGAAATATGGAGTAACAAACTTCTCATCGATGCCTCAATAATAGGGGGCGAATAATCTGTCGTTTGTTCTCGAAAAACAGATTGACTTGAATGGACAATACGTGTATTCTATAAAGGTCGCTGTTAACGCAAACGGCAGATATGCTGATGTAGCTCAGCTGGTAGAGCAACGCATTCGTAATGCGTAGGTCGGGGGTTCGAATCCCTTCATCAGCACCATATTTGAATGATATGACGCGATCCTCACGGGTCGCGTTTTTTTTGTTGTATTGCTGTGTCCCTGTTCGGTAATGGGAATCCTTTCTATTAGAGATGATTTAGGTGGATACAAATTTATAGTATAATATAAACACTTAACTTAATAAGGTACACGAACTTATATGAAACGATGGAGGACTGGCATGACGCAGATTAATCAATTAGTAAGCCAAGATGAATTTGTTGGCTTTTATTTGCTTAAGGAGCTTGAGATTCGGCAGACGAATGCAACTCCGCCTAAAGATTATTTTGATATCGTACTCAGTGATTCAACCGGACAACTGACTGCGAAACTGTGGGAAGTTTCGTCAACGGACAAGGAAACCTTTTTCCCAATGGGATTGGTTAAAGTTAAAGGTATCGTCCAGACGTATCGGGAACGTCTCCAAATCAAGATCGTACAAATGCGCCTCGCCACACCGGAAGATGGCGTGACGATTACCGAGTTTATTCGTTCGGCGCCTATTCGGCCGATTGATCTCATCTATACGATTAAGAATACGACCGCCTCTATCGTTAACGATGAAGTGCGCACGATTGTTGAGTACTGCATTGCGAAGGCTGAAGATAAGCTGATGGATTATCCGGCAGCCAAGACGCATCATCATGCCTACTATGCTGGGCTGGCTTACCATACAGTGCGAATGCTTGAGCTCGGTGAATTTATTATTCGTCAGCGTCCTTTCTTGAATGGAGATATGCTGCGTGCGGGAATCATTTTACATGACATAGCGAAGACAGAAGAGTTGAATGCACGGCTTGGTGTTGTGTCGGATTACAGTTTAACGGGCAAGCTGATTGGACATATCGCGCTCGCTTCGTCGTGGATTACGGAAGCAGCGATTCGCTGCGATATTCCACTGGAATCCGAGCGCGTGCTTGGATTGCAGCATCTTGTATTGTCGCATCACAATACAGGCGAGTGGGGAAGTCCTGTGCAGCCGCAGACGGCTGAAGCTGTAGCGCTTCATTATATTGATTCGCTGGATGCTAAGCTGCAGATGGTGGAGGATGCATTGGATTCAACGCCGGAATCGGAGCCATGGACGCCAATGATTCGTGGATTAGAGAATAAAGCGGTCTATCGGACCCCAAAATAAATAATAGTTATTGACAATTTATCGATTTATCATAGCGATGATAAATCGACTTTGATACAATGAGAATGATTATCGTTATCCGGCGATTGAGAACTAGAAAGGATAGATCGGCCATCATGTCTTCTACTGCGAATCACAACAGTGTTAATCAGGCCGTGAATGCTGAGAAAGATGAGCTTCCGCCACTCCGAACAAGGCCAGTTGCAGCATCGCTTGTTCTTACCTTGGGGCTTGCAGCACTCGCATTTGGCATTGCATTATCGGTTTCCCTTGGCGCCGTACATATGAGCTTGTCGACGGTATGGTCGGCAGTGTTTCATTTCAACCCGAAGATTACGAATCATCAGATTATATGGGAAATCCGCTTGCCGAGGGTGCTGGCATCTGCATTGGTTGGTGCGGCTTTTGCGGTGGCAGGCGCGATGATGCAAGGAATTACCCGTAACCCGATGGCGGATTCCGGTATTCTTGGTTTGAATGCAGGTTCGGCCCTTGTACTGTCTCTATGCTTCTCGCTTATGCCGGGGTTGTCCTACAATATGATCCTAGTGCTTTGTTTCATCGGTGCCGCAATTGGCGCGGTCATTGTGTTCGGCATCAGTGCCGTGTCAAGAGGAGGCTTTACGCCTGTACGGCTCGTGTTGGCCGGTTCCGCCGTCTCTTCGCTGCTCTATGCGCTTAGTGAAGGAATTGCCCTCCACTTCAAAGTTGGACAGGATCTCGCTTTCTGGTTTGCTGGCGGTGTAGCGAATGTAAAATGGGAGCAACTGATAACGATATTTCCTTGGATACTGGGTGCCATAGCGGTGGCGATCGTTCTTTCTCGTTCGATTACGCTGCTGAGTCTCGGAGAAGAGATAGCGATTAATCTCGGTCAGCGTACGCAACTGATTCGAATCCTTTCGGTTGTCGTCATTATTATTTTGGCAGGATCGTCTGTGTCGGTTGTAGGGGCTGTCTCCTTCGTTGGTTTGCTCGTTCCGCATGTTACACGGTATCTGGTAGGTGTCGATTATCGATGGATCATTCCTTGCTCTGCGGTTTTGGGAGGTCTGCTAGTCGTACTTGCCGATTTGGGCGCACGGATGATTAACCCGCCGTATGAATTCCCGATCGGTGCACTAATTGCAATGCTGGGCGTCCCATTCTTCCTCTACTTGGCGCGTAACGAGAGGAGGGGGCTGTAAATGGATATGATCAATCGGTTCGGAATCGAACAACGCCGTCGGAAGCGCAGTATTCTTGTCTTTTCTGTTCTTGGCGCACTAATCATTGCAGCCTTCATCATTAGTATGAATACAGGCACCATCCGGCTGTCTCCGTTAGACGTATTGAAGACGCTGTTCGGTATGGGGACCGATAAGGAAAATCTTATTTTGTTTGATTTCCGTCTGCCGCGCATCGTGATTTCTCTCCTCATTGGAGCGGGACTTGCGATATCGGGCTGTGTTCTGCAGGGAGTAACACGCAATGCGCTTGCGGATCCGGGTCTTCTTGGCATCAATGCAGGAGCGGGCCTTGCCGTTATTTTGTTTGTTTGTTTCTACCCGTCAACGAGCACAGTTCCTGTGTTTGTGCTGCCTTTGTTAGCGCTGCTTGGCGCTGGACTTACAGCGATACTGATTTACAGCTTGGCTCATAAGAAGAATGATGGAATCTCTCCAACAAGCCTTATTCTGACGGGAATCGCGGTTGCTGCAGGCATTAACGCAGCGATGATTGTCTTGACGTTGACGCTCAGCCCTGAACAATACCAGTTCGTTGCGACTTGGATTGCAGGCAGTATATGGGGGACGAACTGGAAGTTCGTATTAGCGCTGCTCCCTTGGATTGTTGTGCTGCTGCCCTATGTCATGCTGAAAGCAAATGTGATGAACATTATGAACCTGAGCGATCATACGGCCGCCGGGCTTGGTGCACCGATCGAGGCGGACCGCCGTAAACTGCTGTTTACTGCTGTTGCGCTTGCAGGATCCTGTGTAGCGGTTAGCGGCGGAATCGGCTTCGTTGGCTTGATCGGCCCGCATCTGGCGCGGACGCTGGTTGGTCCGAAGCATCAGCATCTGCTGCCTGCATCGGCAATGGTTGGCGCTCTGCTCACGATCATTGCGGACACGATTAGCCGTGCCATGGCATCTGCCGGAATTCCTACAGGTGTCGTAGTCGCCGTTATCGGCGCTCCTTATTTCTTGTACTTGCTCGCGCGGACGAAAAGCTCGTAACGCGCGAATTATCGCTTTCGCAAAGGAGCTCGAAACTTTTGATAAAACGCTTTTTCTTCTATTACCGGCCGTATAGAGGCTTATTCCTGCTTGATTTCGGCTGCGCCGTTCTTGCTGGCTTGATCGAGCTAGGCTTCCCGATTGCGATCAATAAATTTGTCGATGATCTTCTTCCTAAAGGCGAATGGGGCATTATCGTAGGTGCATCCATCGGACTTCTTGCCCTTTATATTTTGAACATGTTCCTCATGTATATCGTGAACTATTACGGTCATATGTTGGGGATTAATATTGAAACGGATATGCGCAAGAAGTTATTCGGCCATATTCAGAAGCTGTCGTTCCGTTATTTTGACAACACGAAGACAGGTCATCTGCTCAGCCGTCTGACGAATGATATGATGCAGATCGGCGAGGTTGCCCATCACGGGCCAGAAGATTTGTTTATCGCCATTATGACGCTTCTCGGCGCCTTCACGTTGATGATGCTTATTCACTGGAAGCTTGCTGTCATGACGTTCATTATCGTACCGGCTATCATCTGGGTGGTCATCTATTTCAATGGTAAAATGACGAAAGCCATTCATCAGCTGTTCGGCGATATTGGCGACTTTAATGCGTGCATCGAGGATAACGTCGGCGGCATTCGCGTCGTACAGGCGTTCACGAATGAGAAACATGAGATTAAGCAATTCACGGAGAACAACAGCCGATTCCGACTGACGAAGCTGATGTCCTACAAGCTTATTGCAAAGAACGGCTCCATCAGCTACATGATGATGCGTTTCGTGACACTGTTCGTTATGGTATGCGGTACTTGGTTCGTTATCAAAGGCGGCTTGACTTATGGTCAGTTCATTGGCTTCCTGCTGCTTACGAACGTATTCTTCCGTCCGATTGAGAAAATCAACGCGATCATCGAGAGTTATCCGCAAGGTATCGCTGGCTTCAAACGGTATACGGAGCTGCTTGATACCGAGCCGGACATTCAAGATTCGCCGAAAGCAGTTGAGCTTGGCGAGTTGAAGCAGGCCATTCAATTCGAGAATGTATCGTTTGGTTATGAGAACGAAGCGGCGGTGCTTAGCGGTATCAACCTGACCATTCGCAAAGGTGAAACCGTTGCATTCGTTGGTCCATCCGGTGCAGGCAAAACAACGCTTTGCAGTCTGCTGCCGCGTTTCTATGAGGTGTCGGGGGGCCGGATTACGGTCGACGGTTCCGATATCCGCGACGTTAAGCTCGAATCGCTGCGCCGCCAGATCGGCATCGTGCAGCAGGATGTGTTCCTGTTCGCAGGCACGATCCGCGAGAACTTGCTGTATGGCAAGCTAGGCGCTTCCGAAGAGCAACTATGGGAAGCCGCACGCCAAGCACGGCTCGAGGAGTTCATCAAGTCGCAGCCTGAAGGCATGGACACCGTAATAGGCGAACGCGGCGTGAAGCTGTCCGGCGGACAGAAGCAGCGTCTCGCCATTGCTCGCATGTTCCTGAAGAATCCACCGATTCTTATATTGGACGAAGCAACATCCGCATTGGATACAGAGACTGAGTTGATGATTCAGCAGTCACTGAGTGAGCTGTCGCAAGGACGCACGACGCTTGTTATCGCACATCGTCTGGCAACGATTAAGAATGCGGACCGCATCGTCGTCGTCACGCCTGACGGCATCGCCGAACAAGGCCGCCACGAAGAGCTCGTGGGCGCCGGCGGCATCTACAGCCGCCTCCACGAAGCACAATTCGGCGCTTTGCAAATGAGCTGATCCCAACTATATAGACGCAAAATAAAGAAGAAGCGCTGCTGGGCAGCGCTTCTTTATTTTGCGTTGCGCATGACGGAATGCAGATCGAATCAACCCTTGTTTGACAGGTTTATTTTAAACCTGTGAAAGTGCTACCTTTATACAAAGAGGCATTAGTCTTATACCTGTCATTGCTAACAAAAAAATGTAAACCCACAGGAGTCTATTTACTTGTAAAGGAGGGGAGCCGTTTATGAAGAGGATGTTCATGCTGACGATGATAGCAGCGTTAATTCTTACTGCCTGTGGGAGGACTTCATCTGATGTAAAATCGAATCATGAAGGGGCAGCTAGCACGGCAAATAAGGAAGGAGAATCGAATAAGGTGGATATTGACGCATCAAAACCATTTGTACCTGAAAATCCTGAGAATATGCCGAGCGATGACATCAGCAATTCGGGTGTTGGAGAGAAATCAGGCAACAAACTCGAAGACTACGCGAAGGAAGAATGGTACCAGACTTTGCTCGCTAACGCACAGATGAATGTCGGCAATAACTATCGACTGAAAGCGATCGTCGACAAGGCAAAAGCAGGAGAAGAAGTTACGATCGCCTCGATCGGCGGTTCCATCACGGAAGGCGCTGGCGCGAAGAACTATTCAGAAAGCTATGCTTATCGAACATACGAATACTTCAAGAATGAATATGGCGTTAAAGATGGTTCCAACATTCATTTCATTAATGCTGGAGTCGGCGGAACCCCCTCGACATTCGGGATCATGCGCTATCAACGCGATATCGTATCGAGGGTAGCGGACCCTGACGGTCTTCCAGACATTGTTATGGTAGAGTTTGCGGTCAATGACTATGGCGAACCAACTAATCATCAAGCTTATGAATCACTCGTCAAGAATATTTTGCTTCAACCTAATGCACCTGTTGTCATACTCGTATTCTCCGTATTTCCTACCGGATTTACGATGCAAGACGAATTAAAGAAAGTCGGTCAGACTTATGATCTGATGATGGTCAGCACCAAAGATAGCGCTTTTCCGCATATCGGAAAAGAATGGACGGAAGATCAATTTTTCTATGATATTTATCACCCGACGTCACTTGGTCATGGCGTAATGGCGGACGCGATCTTCCATACGATCAAGGCAGCAGCAGAGAAGGAAACTTCTGCTTCCGATATTGATCTGGAGGTTCCGCCGGCGTACGGAACGCAATATGTCGGGCTAAAGTCGATTTTTAAAGATAGTTATGATAAGAGTATTCAACTGTCTCTTGGAAGCTTCAGCGAGGATGACCCGAACGTGTACCGGAACTTCCCGATCGGCAAGCTCTATGAGCATAACTTCCATCATGTTAGCGGAACTAAGAGCCTGAAGTTTACGATCGACAGTAAGAACCTCCTGCTTGCTTACCGTGCCGTTAACGATGCTGACTTCGGTGAAATCGATATTTATGTAGACGGAGAGAAAACGAAAACGATCAATGGCAATACGGGAAGTTGGGGTCAGTCTGTTGTGGATTTAATCTTTTCCGAGGACGTTGCTGAACAGCATACGATAGAGATTAAGATGGCAGAAGGCAGTGAGGATAAGAAGTTTACAATTACTTGCATGGGTTATACGGAATAGTTTCTCGCGCTAGCCTTTGTGCTAGCGCTTTTGTATATGCAACAATAAGAACAAAAGTTGTGACCCAAAAGGTCACGCGACTCCCAGCACGCAGTAACCAAAACGCACCTCTGTCTCGCTACCGCATCAATACGCACGAACAAAAGTTGTGACACCAAAGGTCACACGACTCCAAGCGCGCAGTATCCAATACGAGTCTCTGTTTCGCCACCGCACCAGCAAGCTCGAACAAAAGTTGTGACCCCAAAGGTCACACGACTCTCAGCACGTAGTAACCAAAACGCATCTCTGCTCTGCCACCGCACCAGCAAGCTCGAACAAAAGTTGTGACCCCAGAGGTCACACGACTCCAAGCACGTAGTAACCAAAGCGCATCTCTGTTCTGCCACCGCACCAGCAAGCTCGAACAAAAATTGTGACCCAAAAGCTCACACGACTCCAAGTACGCAGTAACCAAAAAGCATCTCTGCTATGCCATCGCACCATCAAGCTCGAACAAAAGTTGTGACCCCAAAGGTCACACGACTCCAAGCACGCAGTATCCAATACGAGTCTCTGTTTCGCCACCGACCCCTTCCGGGGTCCCGGGGTTGGAAACCCCGGGGGTCCTCCCTTGCAGGGAGGATTTAGGTGGGTAGAACGCTTGATTTAGGTGGGTAGAAATTTTGGAATTAAGGTTTTAGAGAAATTTGATGTTTAGATTTATCTTGAAAAAAGTGGCTCCAAGGGGCACGGCCCCATGGAATCCTACTGAGGAGTTAGGTCCCGCTTCCTGAAGAAAGATTTCAATGCATTATAAACTTCGGTTTTCTCCCGAATGACATGATACATAAAGTGCGGGAACTGAATGTGCTTATAAGCAGACATGAGCGTACTCGATCGGTTGTATTGATTCACTTCGCCGTAGCCGAACAGGTTCGCCCGTTTCAGCAGTTCGCCGATCAGCTTAACGCAGCGCTCGTTATCGCTCGTCAAGTTATCGCCATCGGAGAAATGGAAGGGGTAGATGTTGTACATATTCGGCGGGTAACGGCTGTCGATGATTTCAATTGCTTTGATATAAGCGGAGGAACAGATGGTGCCGCCGCTCTCGCCGCGTGTGAAGAATTCTTCCTCCGTAACTTCCTTCGCCTCCGTATGATGGGCGATGAACACGAGCTCTACCTTCTCGTATTGATGGCGCAGGAAGCGGGTCATCCAGAAGAAGAAGCTGCGTGCGCAATATTTTTCGAAAGAGCCCATCGAACCTGAAGTATCCATCATCGCAATGATGACCGCATTGGACTGCGGCTTGATGATTTCCTCCCACGTCTTGTAGCGGAGATCATCCGGCGAGATATGATGAATGCCTGGCTGACCGCTCGTCGCGTTGCGACGGAGGTTCTCCATAATGGTCCGCTTCTTGTCGATGTTGGACATGATGCCCTTCTTGCGAATGTCGTTGAAGCGGACTTCCTTCGTCTCCAGCTGATCCCGATCCTTCTGCTTGAGAAAAGGGAGCTCCAGCTCCTCGAACAGCATGGCCTCCAGCTCAGCTAAACTGATCTCAGCTTCGATCACATCCTCGCCAGGCTGATCGCCAGCACCTTCGCCTTTGCCAGGACCTTGCGCCGCTTGCGGGTCAACGCCAAGCACGTCACCGACTTGGCTGTCTCCGTCGCCCTGTCCGACGTGCTTGTTCTTGTTGAAATTATAAACAATCCGATATTCATCGAGGCTTCGGATCGGCACCTTTATGACCTGTTTGCCGTCTGACATCACAATGCTCTCCTCGGAGACAAGGTCTGGCAGGTTCTGCTTGATTGCTTCCTTTACTTTCTCTTGATGGCGCGCTTGATCCTGATAGCCCTTGCGGTGGAGCGACCAGTCCTCGCGGGATACGATGAATGAGCGATGATTATCCAATGTGCCCATGTCGGAGCACCTCCCGTCTTATGCCAATCGAATGCACGTTAAGCTAGGCTTCTCATTAACGCTTCATGTTCCTTACTATATTCAGCGGAAGATTACGATATGTTGGCAGATGTCCGTGTACCGGAATGTGATATAATGGCGAAATATATAACGTAGAAAGAAAAGAAGGGAAGTAATTGCATATGTCAATGTTGAACAAATACGGCGCGATCGGTGCTATCTATGCACTGCTTGCTGTAGCATTCGGCGCTTTCGGGGCACACGGGTTGAAGGATGTACTTGATGAGGACATGCTTGAAGTGTTCGAGACGGGCGTTCGTTATCAAATGTATCACGGCCTCGGCATTCTTGTTGTTGCGGTTTTGTCGGATCGCGTGGGCAAGGCTGATGTACTGCGGAGAGGCGCTATGCTGCTGCATATCGGCATCATTGTGTTCTCGGGCAGCCTGTATGTGCTTAGCTTGAGCGGCACGAAATGGCTTGGTGCGATTACGCCGATTGGCGGTGTCTGCTTCCTCGCAGGTTGGGCTATGATTGCGTGGGCGTTGTGGTCTAGCAGATCCGATTCCCGCAGTGTAAAGTAATCGGCGAATGCAATTCTAATCGTTTCGACAATAGCCTGAATTTTCTCGCATCCTGCGACAAAGATTAGCATTTTTTTCTATCCACTGATCGGCATTCGTATTATAATAAAACCAACTAAACTAGTTGTAAATGTACATCGGATAGAGGAAGGACGTTTTCAGGTGACGAGTCGGAAGTTAAAGCCCGCGAGGGCGCCATACACGGGTAACCCCATAAGTGTCCGAGCCTTGAAATGGCAATACGCGGGCGTATGGTGCGTTGCAATCGCTATGTGTGTCTTTACAGGAATTGCAGTCACAGAACATGTTAGCTTGGACATCACACTGCTATTCATTGCCGCAGCAATTAGCGCAATCGGTATGGTTGTTATGCTGAGACGAATGCTCCATGAACGGGCGAGCGTTGAAGCAGCTTGGTCAGGCATCCGTCATAATCCGCTTCCGTTCTATGCGATGGATCGGAGTGGGCGAATTATCCAGATGAATGAAGCGGCGGCCTTGTCGCTTGGATATGAGCCTGCATCCAATGTCCCTATTGGCGAACGATTCGACCGTTATGTCGATGCGACTGATGTTCACCTGTTATCCGAACATGCCGAGCTTGCCGCAGGGGGCAAATCGACGCAGATCATTATTGGCCTACGGGGCCTATCTGGTGATATTTCTTACTGGAAAGCACTCCTTGCACCAGCAGGTTCTGTTGGATGTCCGGTCGGCTGCATCTTGATCGCACAAGATGTGAACGAGCGGCGACGAAACGATGAGCATACTCGTCATTTGACGCATTACGATGACCGGACAGGCTTGCCGAACCGGAGATTGTTCATTGAGCAGCTTGATGAGATGCTTGAGGCTATTAAGGACAGTTCAGATACTTTGCTTACCATATGCTGTATCGATATCGACCATTTTAAGCTGATTAATGCTTCTTTCGGCCATGACTGCGGAGATATGCTGCTGCTGCAGGTTGCAGACCGGTTACTGCGCAGCTGCGGAGAGGGAGACCTCATCTGTCGGATGGAAGGCGATAAGTTCGGCATTGTGCTGGCCGATACGACAGGCGAACGAAGCGAGGGCGACGCCATTCTTAAATTAATGGCTGTCTTGGAAGAGCCGTTCGATATTCAGGGTGTTCCGATTCATATTACGGCAAGTGCTGGCTACACAACGAGCGGACAGGAGCCGCATCATTCTGATAAGTTGCTGCGCAATGCGAATCTCGCACTCATCAAGGCGAAGGAGAGCGGGCCTAATGAGTGCCAGGGCTATCGCGAAGAGTGGGACGCAGCTTCCATCGAGCGTCTTCGCATTCAGCATGATCTCAGGCGCGCAGTCATTAATCGAGAGTTTATACTCCATTATCAGCCGCAATATGATATGCATTCAGGTGCGATTGTTGGGGTTGAAGCGCTTCTCCGCTGGAATCATCCTGTACGTGGGTTGGTTCCGCCTGCTCAGTTCATTCCGATTGCCGAGAGCAGCGGCATTATTGTACAGATCGGTCAATGGGTGCTGGAGGAAGCTTGCCGGCAGAATAAGGAATGGCAGGATGCAGGCCTTCCGAAGATTCCGGTATCTGTGAACTTATCGATGCGTCAATTCTGGCAGCCCAACTTTCCGGAGTCGATAGCTGCAGTACTGGAACGCATTGGGTTGGAGCCGCGTTACCTGGAGCTTGAGATTACCGAATCGATGACGATGGATGCGGATAAGCTGACGAACAGTTTGCTTCGGTTAACCGATATCGGCATCAGCATTAGCATTGATGACTTCGGAACGGGCTACAGCTCTTTCAGTTATCTGAAACATTTCCCAATCGATCGTCTGAAGATCGATCGTTCCTTCGTCAGCGATATTGAGGATGACCCGGACGATGCAGAGATTGTAGCTGCCATTATCGCGATGGCGCACAATCTGCATATGCAAGTCATTGCAGAAGGTGTCGAGACGGCGCAGCAGGTTCATTTTCTCAAAATGCATCTATGCGACGAAATGCAAGGTTATTATGGCAGCCCGCCAGTACCGAGCGAACGGATCGCAGAGATGCTTGCTGCATAAATGAAATAAAGGCCGAGCCTTGAGCAGATCATCTGTTCAAGGCTCGGCCTTTGCAGTAATTCATACGTACTAACCAATCGCGTATTCTTTCCAGACTAATTGCGCGATAGAGCTAACAATCCAGATTTCGTCCTTTTTAGTCAATAGTATTTTGTATACCGTTTGATCTTCGGTTACGACGGCCAGAGCACGATACTTTTCGTTCGACGTTTCATCAATTGTCTGATACGACTCGATTTGTTTGTTTAATTCGTTCTCCACATAGGAGATGAGGACCTGTTTATAATCCTGCGACTCCGGCGAATTCTTCATCTCCAACAACTGGTTATCGGTATAAGTTACAGCATCGTAGTCGTCAATCTGCTTCAATCTGTCTAGGAGAGAATCGCGGTCTTTCATTAAATCTGGATGGACAGTGTACGCTGCTTGAACTTCTTTCTGCTCGTTGTCGAGTGAGCATGCACCAAGTGATCCAACAATAAGCGCGACTAAACATAAACGTATCATGATTGCTGAAAGGCTTTTCATGTGATCTCACCTCGATTCTGCCATTGCCTTATGTTTCTTTCTTTGATTTTATGAATAATTCTTTTTGTTGTTCATCATTTTTTATCTGTTCTTGTTGTTCAGCGCTTATATGTCCTTGTTCAAATCCGAAGCGTTTCATGATTTCATATTCTAGATTTTTGTTGTCGATCCCGGAGAGTTCGTCTGCAGTAAGGTAAATGCCGGATGTTACCTCTGCGCATTCGTTGTTTTCACATAACATCTCTTCAGGACTCCAACGATCTGGAGCATCTTTAAAATGTTTTTCGATTACTGTCGGATCTACGATAAAGATCCCTAGTTGCTCCTTGCTAGGGGTATCTATGATCCTATCTAGTTTTTTATTCATCTTCCCCGAGTAGACAGGATGTGCATTTCCATCATCCAATAAAAAAGGGGTGAAAGAACATCCTTTTACTACTTCAAATTGCTCTTTTGAGTAGCCACTGTCCTTCCATTTTGCATGTTTCTTAAGTTGTCCTTCTAGTATGCTATTTGTACTGTTAATTACCTTTTCTGATAATGATTTACTAGAAGATGTTTGAGTATAATCTCCAATGCAAATTGATATTTTGTCTCGATTAGATGTTAAGGTGGCTCGGTTGGTGAATTTGGAATGTATTTCATCTGAGTGAGAATGATTATCCTCTTGTCCATTAGATAAAGACTCTGTAACTGCTGAAAGTAACAAAAGCTAATATTGAGGTGAATATGATGAATAGAAAAACACTTACTTATTTGTTGGTAGCACTCGCTGTCAACGTCCTTCTAGGAGCTACAATCTATGCAAAAGACAGCCAAGCTCATGCTGCCTTAGTTGGCCATGCTGGATTAGTTGCGTGGCCATAAGCATAATGAGTATGCCCGCTAACTGAAGTTGGACTGTAACGTTTTACGCAGTTCGTACTACAGTCGATTACTGGCGTAGTCCCACCGCTAAAATCTTCTGGATTATCTAACACATAATATCTGAATTCGTAGATGGACAGTATGGCAGATGTCATATCTGAGCAATTCTGGCCTCCGGAAGCTGCAACAAAATCAATTTTACCATTATTTAGTTGATCCCAGCCGTCATCACTATTGTATAAAACGGTTTTTAGTGTATCGATAGCTGTTGTGTAAGTTACTCTTGATGTATTTTTGACATCAACACAAAAAGATTCACTTTCTGTCGAACTGTGAATAGTTGAAATGCGTCTTTCAGGACTGTAAGGATGGCTAGCAAGGACGGGGCTAATTTGTAACAACATTACAATAAGTAAGATGATGCTAGTAAAGATCTTGAAAAATGTTCCTTTCATCAATAATTACCTCTTAATTTTTAACTAGGTGCCCTTTCTGGAATTGAATCTTGGCAGTTGATGACTATTTGGAATTGACCCTCCGTTCCATTCCACTCTTCTAGCGGTTCTAAAAAATATCTGAATGTAAAAACAATATAAGATTAACCTATTTTTCCCTTTTTGAGGAGTAGATGGATTGATATTTGAGCAAATTTTAAGAAAAGTTAATATTCAATTTGCTTGAAGGTTGAATCTTTGAGATTGAACATACGAAATATGAAATCGCTTAGGAAATGGTCAAGAACTGAAGCGTGAAGGGAATTGTATGAAATATCGAGGATACAAGAGCCGATTCATTACTGAATGGGCTCTTGCGGCTTTAACGGATCAATCGTTTCTTCATCGGTAACGTCAACCTATTTTTATCCAGGTAGTCGACTCAATTGTCTTTGTTAAACCGAGAAATCGTCGATCTCATTCAGCTTGAAGGTATAGACCTGCTTCTCATCCACATGGTAGACCGTCAAGAGCTCGGTGGCTTCGTCTACGTTAATGATTCTTCCTGGAATGCTAAGCGAGACACCTAGCCCTTTATTTATTTTCAATCGAATCAACTTATTCTGCTCCATGAATTCGCGAAACTGAGCTGCTATTGATGCGAATGGACTTGTGCTCGAAACAGTCGAAGAGGGTGGTTGAACGGACTTGCGATTGGATGTGTTTCCTGCGTTGGATCTGACTTTAGCCGTTGCCGGTGAAGTTGTTCCCGTATGTGTCTGCGCTTCGGGCGCCGATTGTGCTGCATTCAACTGACCATTCTGATGCTGTTCGCGCATGGAATCAATAAGTCTTCCCATTGCACTGCCGGACAAGACGCGGAAGTCAGGGAATCCCCCATTATTCAGAACATGCAGCAGATGTTCCATTGCCTTGGCGTTCGTCTCACCTTCGACAAGGATCTCGACTTGAAATAAATGAGTCTGTTGACCATTATTCGTTGGAATCATGAGGCTCCTCCGGTCAATCTTAATAAAATAATAACAAGTAACACTATAGCAGATAGTTATTATTGCGAACAAGCATTCTTCTAAGATATGATCTCCCGCACCAGTCTTGAAGCGATGCATATAGTGAATACGTGCGAATGTGGTTGGCACATCGAAGCAATGTCCATGGTGGAGGAGGGGAACGGGACACCAATGATGCGCATGGTTCCCTATGAGTTGGATAACGGCCGGACTGTCATCGGCATCGAAGTCAAGCTCCCGAAGACGACGTTATTAGCCTGGATGACGGATAAAGGATACATTATGTGCGGAGCGCTTGATGTCGGTTTATTGAACCGAGATCTTGCGGATCGCGGTATTTTGGCTGGCCGAGCGGTTGGCGTTCGTACGTTGGAGCAGCTGATGGAGGCACCGTTGGAATCAGTTACGACGCATGCAGAGCAGATCGGCATCCACGTCGGAATGAGCGGCAGAGAAGCATTGAAGCTGCTGGCTTGAAGGATGAGCGTTCGGATTAGAACAGTTGTAAACGATTAAAGCCTCTGTATCAGGATGGCCGGAGTGAATCCGACCCGCCTGAAGCAGAGGCTTTTATGCACAATATCAATTGTGAACCTATTCATGCTGGAACAGATTCGGCAAGTTTACGTTATACGGCGCTTTCACGATCCCCTTCTCCGTAATAATCGCAGTCACAAGCTCGTTCGGCGTAACATCAAATGCTGGATTGAATACTTTGACGCCTTCCGGCGCAGTCCGTTTGCCGAACCCTTCCGTAATCTCCTCAGCATGCCGCTCTTCGATTGGAATAAGGTCGCCGGTTGGTGTATTAAGGTCAATCGTAGACAGCGGACATGCGACATAGAAGGGGATGCCATGCGCTTTGGCAAGGACAGCAACGCTGTACGTCCCGATTTTGTTTGCGACATCGCCATTCGCAGCGACTCGGTCTGTGCCGACAATAACGGCATTGATCCACCCTTTGGACATGACCATGCCTGCCATGTTATCGCAGATCAGCGTAACGTCGACTCCCGCTTGATGCAGCTCGAACGCCGTTAGGCGAGCGCCTTGCAGAACAGGCCTTGTTTCATCCGCGAATACTTTCAAATGCATGCCTTTCTCTTGTGCGAGGTAAAATGGCGCAAGCGCCGTACCGTACCTGGCGGTCGCCAGTCCGCCAGCATTGCAATGCGTAAGCACGCCCATGCCATCTTCGAACAGCTCCAGAGCATGCTCGCCGATAAGGCGGCATGTTTCTTCATCTTCGCTCTGAATCGCGATTGCATCATCGAGTAATGACTGCTTGCACTGCTCAAGTCCTATGCCTTCTGCAAGAAGGGACGCGGCACGAGCTTTCATCCGATCGAGCGCCCAGAACAGATTAACGGCAGTCGGGCGAGAAGTTGCAAGGTATTCGGCAGCGTGATTGACTGAAGCGAGCCACTGCTCAGGAGTGCCATCTGTTTCGCGGGAGCCTAGAACAACGCCATATGCTGCAGCAATACCGATGGCAGGAGCTCCTCGGACAGCCAGATTTTTTATTGCATCCCATACGCTTTCGGCTGTTCGCAGCTCGAGGTAGACAACCTCGCCCGGAAGAAGACGCTGGTCCAGCAAGTCGAGATGTGTGGAAGTCCAAATAACGGACTTAAGTCCTATATGAGCCGGTGCGGTTGTCATAGAAAATCCTTCTTTCTCTTTACATTATCGATAAGCCGTTTAACCGACTGATTGTTGTTGTCCATACATTTATCGAATAAATCCATGTATAGGCGAGACCCCCATTAGTATACTGAAATATGTTTCGCGTTGGAATACCTCTTTGCTATAATGAAGGTTGGACATTAAGACCGTCATTGGACGGTATGAATGGATAGGTCAGGGGGGATACATACAATGAGTGAACAATTGAATCAACCGGTCGCGCTCAAGGAGTGGGCAGTGACGGTTCGATCGTTGGCTGAAGGCGAAATGATTATGGTTATGCGCAAGGGCGGCATCGTAGAGGAGACGCGAGATTTTCGACTGATCAGACCAAGCTTCTACTTAATGCCTGCCTATGAGCATCAGCGCGAAGAACTGTTGAAAGCCCCTTATCAAGGGCGGATCGCAAGTACGCTTGAAGGCTGGTCCAAGGACGCGGAAACGATGACGCTCGAAGCCTATGCAGAGGCGGTACAAGATATCGAGGTGTACGACAGCGAGACGCTTGAACGTGTTTTTGGCGAGCATATTTGGACGGAGACGTTTGCAGAAGAACGGCTGAAATGGAAGAAGAAAAATCCGCTTCATGTGCTGCTTTTGCGGGTGTACAAACTGGACCGTCCGATAACGGTTCCGATGCATCCTGCCTATATAGGTTGTAAGTCATGGGTCACACTCGAGGATGGTATGCCTGAAGTCGGTATGACTCCTGTACTAAGTGATAAGGAGTTTGCTGTGAAGGTTAATAGGATTATGGAGCAGCTGAAAGGATAGAGAGAATGGTGTTCCTTCATGTTCTTCATCGAACGCTCAGTTTCTCCCCATGAAACGCACATTGATTTGTAACAAGACTTATAATAAAATAATTATTGAGAATCAGTGAGAATCACGATTGCTTGTATGTTATGAGGCGAACTACGCTTACACTTACGGGACACTTGACCCGCTTCAGCCATGATCCGGCTAGTGAGTGGACCCCCATAACTAGAAGATACATTTCAACCATTTGGAAGGAGCGGCATGTATGTCGACACAATTCATCATCAACGACCTTAAAGCGTCGGTTGAAGGTAAGGAAATATTGAAGGGCATTAATCTGGAAATCAAGGGCGGCGAGATCCACGCAATCATGGGTCCGAACGGTACGGGTAAATCTACGCTTGCATCGGCACTTATGGGCCATCCTAAATATGAAGTAACGGGCGGTACTGCTCATCTGAACGGAGAAGACATCCTTGAGATGGAAGTTGACGAGCGCGCACGTGCTGGCATGTTCCTCGCTATGCAATATCCAAGCGAAATTACTGGCGTAACGAACGCCGATTTCCTGCGCAGTGCAATCAACGCACGTCGCGAAGAAGGCAACGAGATCAGCCTCATCAAGTTCATCCGCCAAATGGAAGGCAAGATGAAAGAGCTAGAGATGAACACGGAGTTTGCTCACCGTTACCTGAACGAAGGTTTCTCCGGCGGCGAGAAGAAACGTAACGAAATTCTTCAAATGATGCTGCTTGATCCGAAACTTGTCATTCTTGACGAGATCGACTCCGGTCTTGACATCGATGCTCTGAGAATCGTATCGAATGGCGTTAACGCTATGCGTTCCGAAGATCGCGGTTTCCTCGTGATCACGCACTACCAACGTCTCCTTAACTACATCAAGCCAGACTTCGTACACGTTATGATGCAAGGCCGCATCGTTAAATCAGGCGGTCCTGAACTTGCAGAACGCCTGGAGAACGAAGGCTATGATTGGGTGAAAGAAGAACTCGGCATCGTGGACGAAACAGTCGGCCAAGCTTAATCGGAGGGGGATATCGAGCATGAGTATTCAATTATCGACTCCCGTTAACCGGCAAGCAGCCGAAGCGTTGTCGCGCAGCAAGGGAGAGCCAGAATGGCTGACGGCCAAACGTGCTGAAGCAGCTGAACTGGTGGAGACACTGGAACTACCTAAAGTTGAGAAAACGAGAATCGATCGCTGGAATCTATCGGCGTACGGTCAATATAAACCGGCTCAGCCTGTAAGCAGTGCAGCGGAGCTGTCCCAAGACATCCAAGCATTCGTACCAGAGTCGCAATCCGGACTTCTCGTAACGCGTGGATCAGGCGCAGTATTCAGCACGCTGTCGGATGAACTGAAAGCGCAAGGCGTTATTTTCACAGACCTCGAAACAGCAGCTCGTGAGCACAGTGCAATTGTACAGCAGTATCTACACTCGGTTGTAGCGAGCAATGAAGATAAATTGTCGGCGCTGCACAGCGCGCTCTGGAACGGCGGCGTATTCGTATACGTGCCGAAGAACGTGGAAGTAGATCTTCCGCTGCAAGCCGTGCTGTACAATGACGATGCAGATGCGACTTTCGCGCCACATGTTCTGATCGTCGCAGAGTCGAACAGCCGTGTAACCTATGTAGACAACGTCATCACAACGGGAAGTGCAGCACAAGTTGCAGCGATCCATCACGGTGTCGTTGAGGTAGTCGCTAAGGCTGGCGCGAAAGTAAGCTTCGCTTCCATCCATAGCATGGGCGAGGAAGTCGTCGATATTTCGATCCGCCGCGCAGCGCTTGATAACGATGCACGCGTAGAATGGATTATCGGCGACCTGAACGATGGCAACACGCTGTCGGATACGAAGTCGGTTCTGAACGGCCGCGGCTCGTCTTCCGATTCCAAAGTAATCAGCATCGGCTCGAAGAAGCAGAAGTTGTCCCTGACGACGCAAGCTGTTCATTGGGGCAAGAGCACGGACAGCCAGATGATTACGCGTGCGGTTATGCGTGAAGAAGCAACGGCAATCATCAACGGCATTACGAAGATCGAGAAAGGCGCAACGAAGGCGAACGGCGAGCAGACGGAGAAAGTTCTTATGCTCAGCCCTAAGTCGCGCGGTGACGCGAACCCGATCCTTCTGATCGATGAAGATGATGTAACGGCTGGCCACGCAGCGAGCGTAGGTCAAGTCAATCCAGAGCAAGTATACTATCTGATGTCCCGAGGCATTGCCAAGATTGATGCTGAACGGCTCATTATTTACGGTTTCTTGGCGCCGGTCGTATCGGAAATTCCGATTGACGCCGTCCGTGAGCAGCTTCAGCGTCTGCTCGAAAGGAAGCTGGAAGCATGAATGTAAATGCGATACGGGAGCAATTCCCGATATTGCATCAAGAGATAAACGGGCATCCGCTTGTTTACCTGGACAGCGCGGCGACTTCACAGAAGCCGCGTTCCGTCATTGATGCGGTAAAACGTTATTATGAGTGGGATAACGCGAACGTTCACCGTGGTGTGCATACACTTGGCTCGCGTGCGACGGAAGGGTATGAAGCCGCGCGTGCCAAAGTGGCTGCTTTTCTGAACGCATCGAGCGAAGAGGAAATTGTGTTCACACGCGGT
The DNA here is from genome assembly GCF_014779765.1 of Paenibacillus terricola. Taxonomy (GTDB): domain Bacteria; phylum Bacillota; class Bacilli; order Paenibacillales; family Paenibacillaceae; genus Paenibacillus_T; species Paenibacillus_T terricola. Next base: position 587,027 of record NZ_JACXZA010000001.1, read on the forward strand.
ACGACGGCAGCGATTAACCTTGTTGCGAGCAGCTATGCCCGTTCGGTATGCGGCGAAGGCGACGAGATCGTGATTACGCCAATGGAGCATCACAGTAACCTGATTCCTTGGCAGCAGGCTGCGAAAGCAACCGGCGCGACGCTCAAGTACATTCCGCTTCAGTCTGACGGTACCATTAGCCTTGCTGATGTGGAAGCGACGGTTACGAGCCGCACGAAAGTCGTCTCGATGACTTATGCTTCGAACGTGCTGGGTGTCATCAATCCAGTGAAGGAAGTGGCTGCGATCGCTCATCGCAACGGCGCTGTAATGGTCGTTGACGGTGCTCAGAGCACGCCGCATCTGAAAGTGGATGTGCAAGACCTTGATTGCGATTTCTACGCATTCTCCGCGCACAAGATGTGCGGTCCTACCGGTATCGGCGCGCTGTACGGCAAGAAGTCGATTCTCAGCCGCATGGAGCCAATCGAATACGGCGGCGAGATGATTGATTTCGTTGAGCTGTACGAATCGACTTGGAAGGATGTGCCGACTCGCTTCGAGGGTGGTACGCCAATCATTGCCGGTGCGATCGGACTTGCGGCGGCGATTGATTTTCTCCAAGAGATCGGGCTGGACCATATTCATCATCATGAGCAAAAGCTTGCAGCCTATGCTTACGAGCAGTTGTCGGCGATCGACGGTATTACGATCTATGGACCGAAGGAAGGCCGTGTCGGGCTGGTCACGTTCAACCTGGATGATGTTCATCCGCATGACGTGGCAACCGCGCTTGATTCCGAAGGAATCGCGGTGCGGGCAGGCCATCATTGCTGCCAGCCGCTGATGCGCTGGCTGAATGTAAGCTCGACGGCGCGGGCAAGCTTCTATCTATACAATACCGAAGAAGAGATTGACCGGCTTGCAGCTTCGCTGCAGCGGACAAAGGAGTTTTTCGGCCATGCAATTGGATGATTTGTATCGCAGAGTGATCATGGATCACTATAAGAACCCAAGAAATCGGGGCACACTCGACAACGAATCGGTGACGATTAATTTGAACAACCCGACCTGCGGCGACCGCATTGCGCTTCAGCTGCAGATTGAGGATGGCAAAGTCATCGATGCCAAGTTCAGCGGTGAAGGCTGCTCGATCAGCCTGTCGTCCGCTTCGATGATGACCCAAGTCGTGAAGGGCAAGACGTATGAGCAGGCGCTTGAGCTTGCTGAACGTTTCTCCGCCCTCATGAAAGGCGAAGAGGTCGAGTTCGAAGAGCTTGAAGATATTGAGGCTCTGTCCGGCGTGAACAAATTCCCAGCGCGCATTAAGTGTGCGACGCTCTCATGGAACGCGCTTCGCAAAGGAATTGAGCAACAGCAGCAATCATAGCTCAAACTGTCTACCACGCTCGATTACAGATCGAGTATTCGATATAGAATGACTTTATAAGGAGGCGTGACTGCCATGGCAAAAAGTATGCCAGAAATGGAAGAGTACAAGTATGGCTTTCGCGACGAGCATAAGGCGATTTTCCAATCCGGTAAAGGATTGACGCCTGAGATCGTTCGCACGATTTCGGAGATGAAGGGCGAGCCGGAGTTCATGTTGAACTTCCGCCTGAAGTCGCTGGAGCAATTCAACAAAATGCCTATGCCAACATGGGGCGGCAACATGGACGATCTTGACTTCAACGACATCCAGTACTACGTTAAGCCATCCGAGAAACAAGGCAAGACGTGGGAAGAGGTTCCGACTGAAATCAAGGAAACGTTCGACAAGCTCGGAATTCCAGAAGCGGAGCAGAAATTCCTTGCAGGCGTATCGGCTCAGTATGAGTCCGAGGTTGTATACCACAGCATGCAGGAAGATCTTGCGAAGCAAGGCGTAATCTTCACGGATACGGACACGGCGCTTCGCGAGCATCCAGAACTGTTCCAAGAGTACTTCGGAACGGTAATCCCACCAGCGGACAACAAATTCGCAGCGCTGAACAGCTCGGTATGGTCCGGCGGCAGTTTCATCTACGTGCCGAAAGGCGTGCAGTGTGAAATTCCGCTTCAAGCTTACTTCCGTATCAACTCGGAGAACATGGGTCAGTTCGAGCGTACGCTCATCATCGCTGACGAAGGCAGCTTCGTGCACTACGTAGAGGGTTGCACTGCGCCTGTATACAGCACGAACTCGCTGCACTCCGCAGTCGTTGAGATCATCGTGAAGAAGGACGCTCGCGTTCGTTACACGACGATTCAGAACTGGGCACCGAACATCTACAACCTCGTTACGAAGCGCGCCGTTGCAGAAGAGAATGCGACAATGGAGTGGGTCGACGGCAACATCGGCTCCAAGCTGACGATGAAATATCCTGCGGTTGTGCTTAAAGGCCGCGGTGCGAAAGGCATGGTATTGTCGATCGCAGTAGCAGGCAAAGGCCAGCACCAAGATGCAGGCGCTAAGATGCTCCACCTGGCACCGGATACGACGTCGACGATCGTGTCGAAGTCGATCTCGAAGCACGGCGGTAAAGTAACGTACCGCGGTCTCGCTTCGTTCGGACGCAACTCCGAAGGTTCCAAAGCAAACATCAAATGCGATACGCTCATCCTCGACAACGAGTCGACGTCGGATACGATCCCATACAACGAGATCATGAACGACAATATTACGCTCGAGCATGAAGCTACTGTATCCAAAGTATCCGAGGACCAGCTCTTCTACTTGATGAGCCGCGGTCTGACGGAAGATGAAGCAACGCAAATGATCGTTATGGGCTTCATCGAGCCGTTCACGAAAGAGCTGCCGATGGAGTACGCGGTCGAAATGAACCGTCTCATTAAATTTGAGATGGAAGGTTCGATCGGTTAATATTGCAATACCAAGCCCCTCGCTAGCTGATAGCGAGGGGCTTTTTGCTGCGGTTACGTAGGAATGGAAGCGGGAAGAGCATAAAAGTGTTAAAGCGTGAAAGGCGAAAAGAGAAAAAAGAGAAAAACATAAAAACATTAGCCGCTGCGCGGCGGCAACAAGATTCCGAACGTTCCGCTTCTCTTCGCGAATTCCACCTGCGGTGGGCAGCAAAAAGCCCCTTGCCTAGAGACGGCTCGGGGTTTGGTATTGCAATAAATAAGAGTGGAGCAGGTGGCGAGTTTAACGTAGGGCAAAGACCTCGGCAACGCGAAGCGGTTCGAAGTAGATGATGTAGCGATCACCGATCATTGTGAACAGTCCGTACTTATCACGGTATTGGTCAAGGGCAGATTGTAAGAATGGTTCCGTTACACCTAAAAAGTCTGCAAGTTCATATCGTCCTTTGATACGAGCGTTATAAGCATCAACGAGACGCTCCAACGGAATTAACCGCTGATAAGCCCATCGTCTGGCGCGGAGTTCTTGTTTTCGGTTCACTGTATCCTGTTGGTCGAGTATATCGCCCGATGAGGTGTGGTAATGCCCAAGTTCTTCGGCCAGCACACAGGCTTTCTCGGCTGTGGTTTGGAGCGATTGATTAATCCAAATCGTACCGTCGCCATATAAACCCTTGATGGAAGAGACCATAGGGCGTTCCTGAATATCGATTCCGCACTGCGCCGTATCTTTCAGCAAGTACTCGTATTCGGTAGCCTCATTCTTGCGGTTTTCGTTTGGATCGGATATAAGCTTTGAAGCGCTCAATTTCTTCGCGTTCCTCATCTGTCCACTCTTCTCCATCATGATGTGCTGCAATCGTTTCGACCTCGCCGCTGTTTAAGCCTCTTGTCAAACGATGATTGCGCTCGAGTTCATTGGCTAATTCTGAAAGGAACGAATCAGTTGAAAAGTTATCTGTCAGCTTATCGGTACGATGATTTGCATCGCCGTCGGGATGCTGCAATCCAAGCAGAAAGTCGACGCTTACCCCGTGAAATTGAGCCAATGCCGCAAGCATGACATGGTCTGGGTTAGATATGCCGTTCTCCCATGCATTATAGCGAGCTCGCTTAACGCCAAGCGCATTTGCGACTTGTTCTTGCGTAAGCCGTCTATGGTTTCTTAAAGCTGAGATTCTTTGATTTAGATTCATGTCGGGTCTACCTCTCAAGCTAATGATAATATTATTATCAAAAATACATTGACGATAATATACTTATCAAATATAATCGGAATACAGCAAAACGATAAGCTTGATGCAGCTGTATTGATAAAAATATTATCTACACCAGCATATACGATAAAACAATTATCGTCAAGTGCGGCAACCAGCAAGTCTTTATGTTTGCTCTGATAAAAATCTTATCAACATAATTGTTGAGTGGGATTGGTACGGCCAGTCTTTTTTTCAATCAAGGGAGGAGAGGATATTCCAATGCGTGCAAGTGAAAGAAACTCAGGAAGATCGACGGAACAATCGGTGCTGGAGCTTAGATTGGTGCAAGAGGTTGAACGGCTTGGCGGAATGGCTCCAAGATGGCTGGGTGAACATAATCGTGCAGCTCCGGCTCGGATCGTCATCTTCCCGGGAGAGTGCACTTTATATGTCGTAATGAAGACGCCTGGTTGCAAATGTGATACGGCGCAGCTGCGATGGGTGAAACGGCTCCTTGGTCCCCGCTGCCGTCACTATATAATCGATTCGAACGAAGGAATAGACCGGTTCATTAGGGACGTTAGCGTTGGAGGATTACATAAGAATCGGTAATTGCGTTTATCGAGTATTAAATAATACAAATACAGCGGATAGCCGGTCAGAGGCTATTATAAAAGGTGGTTTATATTATGAATCTTCAACAATCAAGTAATCATTCTTCTTATTATAAAATGCATGAAGCTGAAGCAATCGAACGGCTCCGCAGTTATAAGCGCATAATAGCTCGTCTTAAGGTTTTGGAGAACTATTCGGTAGGTGCAGGGATCACGGTGAGCCGGATGAATCAGGACGATCATCTGATGGATTTGCATCGTAAGCTGCGTGCGATGCCGACTTATATGTATCTGACGAATCGAGAGCAGGTGTTGGAAACAACTGCACATGCGTATTTAACCGACTATCCGGTTGGTACGAAAGCTCAGCTTGCGGCGATACCGCGAACGGCTGCAGATCCCGGGGATGCACAGGCTCTAAGGGAAATTCGTCAAAAGATTGAGAAGGTCATCGAGGCGCGTACTGGGAATCGGGAGGGCTATGAGGGTGTACTGGATCGATTGAGCGAATTTCAAGATTTGGAGAATGAGCGCGATCAGATCGATGCGGGCTTGGAGGCCTTGGAAAGCTATAAGCCGGATTATGCTTTTCTGCTTCGACTGCGGTACGTCGAAGGTTTGGAGATTGTGGAGGTCGTCGAACGAATGCAGACTTCGAGACGTACGTTCGAACGGAGCCGACCGAAAGCTCTGTACGAATTTAGCAGGCTATCTATGTAGCGTTAAAGAGGGCAGGCGGTAAGCTGGCGGAGCAAAGGCGTAGTAAAGCGTGTCAACCCGTGATAAGATGCTAGTATGAAAACAATGTATACGAGTTAGAAGCCACCCGAAAAGGTGGCTTTTATGCATGTTACAAGGTAGAAGATCGCGGTTGTCGGCAGGCGGTAAGTTGGCGGAGGAAAGGCGTAGTAAAGCATGTCAACCCATGATAAGATGCTAGTATGAAAACAATGTATACGAGCTAGAAGCCACCCGAAAAGGTGGCCTTTACGCTTGTTACAAGGTAGAAGATGGCAGTTGTCGGCAGGCGGCAAGATGGCGGAACGAAGGCGTAGTAAAGCGAGTCAACCCGTGGTAAGATGCTAGTATGAAAGCATGTATACGAAATGCCAAGGTCGTCCAATCGGACGACCTTTTCTGTTTTAAATGAAAGCAAGTTCGAGGGCCCTGGCTGAGACTGCCGGGGCCCTCTTATTTTCCGGCAAATGCCGGGTGAGAAGTGAGGTTGATGCAGATGCAGATGGAGCGAATCACAAATCAGCTAACAATTCGGAAGCTGAGAGACCCTCCTGTTAGTAGGATCGCCGAAGGCGAAGAGGCTAGCATGTGGACGCAGCAGAGCTGCGGACTGGCGAATCGGAGGTAGAAGGTGGAGACGGTTATCGATATACGCGATTCGGTGGTTGGTTTGTTAGCGGAGTCATTTCCCGGCACGGTGATCTACACCGAAACGATGGGCCAAGAAACAACTCCCTGCTTTCAGATGACGGATTGTTCCGTAACGTACAACCGAATTATGGGACGTCGCTATGCACGTGTATATGCTTTCGACATTCGGTATTTCCCTTCCGGATCCTCTCCCGAGCCTATCCAAGATGCCAGTCAAATAGCAGAAAGGCTTGCAGAAGTGATGGAGTATATCCCACTGGGGAGAGGGAAGCTTCGCGGCTCGGGGATGCGGCACGAGATGGTCGAAGGCGTAATGCACTTTTATTTCGAGATTCGAATGCATGTGTTTAAGAAGCAACAATCGGCTCCTAAAATGGCGGCGATGGACATGGAAGGAAGGATCAAAAATGAACAAAGCACCAACGAGTGGGAAGATAGCATCGGTTGAAGGATATGGCAAGCAGCAGATGATTGCTTCGAATCGATTCAGCGCTCAGCACAAAGATGTGTTGGCAGCTGTGTTAACGGATGGAGAATCGTACACAATCGACGCGGCATTGCGTCGTATTCAACAATTTGAGAAAAGGTCGGTGAAGTAGAATGGCAGGCGGAGTATGGACAACTCAAAACAAGGTGCGTCCAGGCATCTACATTAATTTTGTAAACGATGGCGGGTCGATTGGTGTAATGGGGGAAAGAGGTACGACATCCATTGCTCTTCCTTTATCTTGGGGACCGGCGAAACAATTGCTTCGGATTGAAGCGGGAGATAACGTCAAAGACCTTCTGGGCTACGATATGGCTTCCCAGCAACTACTGCTTGTACGAGAGGCATTGAAGCGCGCATCTACACTACTCCTTTACCGCCTCAATGTCGGTACTAAGGCCAGCGCCGTTATTGGTGCATTGACGGCGACCGCGGTTCATGGCGGAGAGAGAGGTAATGATCTGTCCGTTATCGTACAAGCAAACATTGATGATAGTACGAAATTCGATGTTACGACGATGCTGAGCGGCGAAGCGATTGAGACACAGACGGTCTCTACGGTGGATGAGCTGAGATCGAATCAATGGGTGAGCTTTAGTGGTACCGGCACTCTGACAGCAACGGCGGGGGCAGCCTTGGCAGGCGGCAGTGATGGCAGCGTAACGAACGCGGATCATACGGATTTTCTGTCGGCGTTGGAGCTGGAAGATTTCCAGACAGCTGCACTCTCCGCTACGGACAATACGCTTAAAGGCGTGTACGCTGCATTCGCAAGACGACTGCGTGAATCGGAAGGGAAGAAGATTCAGGTCGTATTGGAGAATTATCCGTTAGCCGATCACGAGGGTGTCATCAGCGTGAAGAACGGCGTCATTCTGTCGGACGGCACAAGACTGACGGCTGCGCAAGCGACAGCTTGGGTTGCAGCAGCGACTGCCTCGGCTGGCGTTGCTGAGTCACTGACATTCCAAAGCTATGACGATGCGGCAGATGCGCTGCCTCGTTATACGAATTCGCAGACGATTGCTGCACTTGAAGCGGGTGAGTTTGTTTTCACGGCGAGCAATGGTCAGGTTATCGTCGAGCAGGACATTAACAGCTTGACAAGCTTCGGAGGCGACAAAGGGAAGTCCTTCCATAAAAATCGGGTTGTGCGAGTGCTGGATGGCATCGGCAACGATATGAAGCGTATTTTCGAACAATATTATCTTGGCAAAGTGAGCAATAACGCTGATGGGCGCAATATGCTCAAGTCCGAGATCATTACGTATTTGACCAGTCTGCAGGATTCGAATGCGATCCAGAACTTCGATCCGCAAACGGATATTACCGTCCAGCAAGGCGCCGATTCCGACAGCGTTACTGTTGAAGCAGGCATTCAGCCAGTCGATAGCGTTGAAAAAATCTACATGAAAGTGAAGGTGAAGTAGGATGTCATACATGCGTGCTACAGATACAATCAATGGTCAGGAAGGACGTGCCTACGCGAAGATTAACGGGCAGGTCGAAGAGATGTTCTACATCAAGTCGCTTGAAGCGACTATCGAGAAAGAAAAAGCGGAAATCAAAACATTGGGCAGACGAGGCACACAGCATAAAGCAACGGGCTGGTCTGGCAGCGGCAGCATGACGATCTACTATGTAACGTCGAAGTTCCGTGAATTGATGCTGAAGTATATTCAGAGAGGCGTCGATACTTATTTCGATATTCAGATCGTGAACGAAGACCCGAACTCCTCGGTCGGTAAACAGGATGTCACGCTCAAGGGCGTCAATCTCGACAAGGTCATCATCGCGAAGCTCGATACGGAAAGCGAAGCGCTGGATGAAGAAATCGAGTTCACGTTCGAAAGTGTCAGCATGAACGATAGGTTCGTTCCGCCAACGCTGGGATTGTAATCATATTCAATAGGAGGTTTCAACTTTATGGCAAATGATTTGAGTGCATTTTATGCGCAAAATGCAGCAGCAGTAGAAGCCGAGACGTTCATCGTCTCGGATCGGTTTCGCGACAGTGAGGGCGCGCCAGCAGCGTGGAAACTGCGGAGCATGACAGAGGCGGAGAACGAGCAATGCCGCAAATCGGCAACGCGCAAAGTGAAGGGCAAGAACGGCCAGCAGTCGGTGGAAACAAACCCTGACGAATACTTGGCCAAACTGGTTGTTGCAAGTGTCGTTTTCCCGAATTTGAAGGATGCCGAGCTGCAGCAGTCTTACGGTGTGCTTGGGGCAGAAAGCCTTCTGCGAACAATGCTCCGTCCTGGCGAATACGCTGGCTTGGTCGGCAAGGTGCAGGAGCTTAATGGCTTCGATCGCGATATGAACGATTTGGTTGAAGAGGTAAAAAACTGATCGAGGAGGGTGATAGCGAAGCCGTATATGCTTACTACGCCCTCCACGAATTAAATATATTGCCACATGACCTTATGCAGATGAGCCGCCTTCACAGGGCGGCCATCTATGCAATGATCGAGATACGAGTCAAGAAAGAAAGACAAGCTGCTAAATCACGCAAAAAGTAGCAAAGGAGGGTTGTACAATGCCCACCATAAGCGTGAGCTTGCTAAACATCGATCAGCTCACATCTTCTCTTGGCCGAGCACAGAAGGTGATAAACCGCACCATAAGAGTTGCGGAACGTTTGCGGGAAACGCTGCAGAGGCCTCTGTCGATGAGCGCTGACACCGGACAGGCATTGAATCAAATGGAGCGGGCTCGAAGGCGGCTGCAAATTGCTAGGCCCGTCGATATCGGCGTTCGGATTGTGGTTCAGAATATGGGAGACATAAGAGCTGTCCGAAGGCGGATTGACGCAGAGCTCAGTACAATTCGGGCGAACATTCAGGTCACTCTTCCGACTTCGATTAATAGGATGTTCACCAATCTTCAACGACTTGTGATGCGAATGCAGGCCTCGATAAGACGGCTCAGCTCAATTAATGGTAATAGAGGTCAACCGCTGCCGGGACCAGACGCGGGGCTTGATCAAGATAATAGTGACAATGAATCAGAGCAATCCAATTCCACAAAAGGTAAGGGCGGCGCCCGAGTTAAAAACGTAGTCGGTTATCTGAAAGGAATGGCAAAAAGCTCTTTACTATTTGCCGGAGCGCAAATCGTACCTGCAGTTGCCGGCTCGATGGAGCAGCAGGATCTGAAGGATACGTTTATTGCACGTACAGGCAAGGAAGATGTCGGTACAGCGATGTTCGAGAAGTTCAAGCAAGAGGCGCTTGCGATGGGGCAGGATGTAACGCAGTCGCTTCAAGGTACGCTGTCGCTCTTCCCCGTTACACAAAATACCGATCAGCTGAGTCAATTTAATGAGGTGGCGGCTCACTTGTCGGCTTTCGATCTTTCAGGCGGCGGGATTATGGATGCTGCTTCTGCATTAAAGGAGGCTCTTGGTGGCGATGTTGGCTCACTTGCTGCTAGCTACAACATACCGGAAGCGGAGTTAGACAAGTTCAATATCGGCAGCTTTGGCCCTAGCAATATCGATGGTTTCCTGCAATCGCTCAATCAATTGATGGAACAGCAGAAGTTGGGTGATCAAGCTTATCAAACGAAGATGGCGAGCCCTGCAAATCAGGTAAAGACGTTGGGCAATAACGCAAAGTCGGCGTTGGCGGACGCGGGTGATTCAATCGTGCAATCATTATTACCAGTCGTTTCGATGCTTAACCAGATGTTTCAACAAGGACAAATACAAGCGTTCTTCCATGCAATGGGTACTGCAATTGGTTGGGTAACATCGTTACTGGCAGTATTAGTTCAAGGCGCTTTATGGTTTGGTGGAGTGATTGCGAACAATTGGGGTATCTTCAGTTCTGTTCTAGGGGGAATTGCAGCGTTAATCGGTATGCTGCTCATACCAATGCTATGGTCTATGATTCCTCCATTGGCAGCGATTGTCGCCGAGTGGTTGTTGCTTAACTGGCCGATTTTGGCGGTTGCAGCTTTTATTGGAGTTGTAATGTTCGTCTTGCAGAAATTTGGTGTAACTGCGGCAGATGTGATCGGTGCGATCGTTGGAGCGTTTACTTGGCTTGGTGGCGTCATCTACAACTTGATTGCAGTCTGGTGGAATTATTTCGCTAGCTTCGCCGAATTTCTAAAAAACCTGCTTATTGATCCGACCTATGCGATTCAAAAGCTATTCTATGATCTAGCAACGATGTTCGGAGGATATATGGTGAACATGCTGCGTAATGCCGAAGGCTTTGCTGGCGGATTCATGGAAACGATTCTTGGCGCAATCAACGGCATATTGAAGGGCTTTAACTGGTTAAGCAAAAAAATTGAAAAACTTACCGGCGTCGATCTTGGTACAGTGGATCTCTTTGACACAACGAATGTCCATGCCATGAGCGAGCGTTTGCAAGGAATGCTAGATAAGCTTGAGAAACCTGTAAGCGACAAGTCGGTTGTCACGGTTCCTCGCATGGAGATGAAGGACTTGAGCAACGAATACGCTTATGGAGCGAAGGCAGGCTCTTCGTTCGCCAATTCTTTCCACTATAAGAAGCCGAGTGTAGATAATGAAGTTTTGGACCAGTGGAATTCCACTCAGCAACCGATGGCCACGAACGGCAATCGTAACATTAACAAGGTTAACGAGGTCGGCAAAATCAATGACCAGGTAGACGTCTCCAGCGAGGATCTGCAGACGATGCGCGAGCTGGCGGAAATGCAAAACATTCAAAACTTCGTTACGCTGCAGCCGCAGTTGAGCTTCGGCGACACGCATATTCGTCAGGATGGAAGAAGCGTTGATGAGATCATTACGAATATCAAGACGCGCTTGCAGGAAGAGCTTGTATCGTCTGCACGGGGGGTATACGGATGAGTTATGGCATTTGGCTAAGCTGGAACAACCAGAAAGAAGGCTTCGATCTGCCCGTGCTGCCGGCTGAGATTGGTGTAAGCGTAAGTGGGGACGGAGGGGAGCACGAGGTGCAAGGCGGCGGCAAGATCAATGTCATCAAGAATCGAGGGCTGAAGGAATACAGCATCGAAAGCTTTTTCCCTCGCAAACCGAGTTTATTTATCCCCATCGTGCAGCCATATGTGAAAACTGAGTTTCTGCTCTCACCTAAACGTTATGTCGAATCCATTATGCGCTGGTGGGAGTCTAGATGGCCGATTCGCTTTGTTTATGTTGGGTCGACGATGCAGATCAATACACCAGTAAGCATTGAGTCGTTCGAGTGGCGGGAGTCCGGGGGAACGCCAGGTGATATCGAGTACAAGCTCAAGTTGAAAGAGTATCGGTTTTATTCAGCACAGCAGGTCAAGGTCGAGAACAACACAGTGAAGAAGTCAGCAGAGAAGCGAGTGGATGATCGTGTACCTGCATCGACCTATACCGTTGTTTCAGGCGATTCCTTATGGAAGATTGCTCAGAGGGCGCTCGGTGACGGCGGCCGATGGCGAGAAATTCAGGCGCTGAACGGGATTACGGATGCTCAGACGAAGTCGCTTAAGATTGGAACGATACTGAAGCTTCCAGCGGTGAAGGCTAATGCTTGAAATATTGATTGATAACAAAAACGGGCGTGTCTGGGACGTTTCGCAAATTGCGAAAGATGTTTCTTGGAAGACGGTTCGCGTGGGGAAGCCTTCTGTTCTGGAGTTGTCTCTGGTAAACGATAGTGTCACCCAGAATCAGTTGTTTACCATTAATAACGGGGATGTTATACGTGTACGTTATGCTGGGCACAACGTTTTCTATGGCTATGTTTTCAAGCTGCAGCAGAACACAGAACAGATCATTAGTGTCACCGCGTACGATCAGATGCGATATTTGTTGAACAAGGACACCTATAAGTTCAAAAACATGGAGACCGGCGACATTATCAGGAAGATCGCTGCTGATTTCAAATTGAAGACCGGCACGATTGACGCTACTGGTTATTCTATTCCTTCGATGATGGAAGACGGCCAGACGCTGCTGGATATCATTGAGAAGGCGAATGCGCTGACCATAAGCAATTATGGCCAGTTTTTCGTGTTTTTCGACGACTTCGGCGCACTCTCTCTCCGGCGGGTAAGTCAGCTGCAGACCGACTTTTACATTGGTGACGGCAGTCTGTTGACCGGCTACGATTACGCGCAGGATATCGACAGTGATACGTATAATCGGATTAAGCTGTATCGCGACAACAAGGAGACAGGAAAACGTGATATCTACTTGGAGCAGGACAGCGCCAACGTTGCGCAGTGGGGCATGCTGCAGCTATATGAGAGCATAGACGAGAACTTGAATGCTGCCCAGATCGAACAGAAGCTCTACCAATTAGCTCAATTAAAAAATCGCGAGCAGCGCACGTTATCCATCGATGCGATCGGAGATATTCGTGTTCGCGCAGGCATGTACCTGCCCATTGCGATCTCGGCGCTTGGCATCAAAGAGCTTATGCTCGCGGAAGAAGTGAAGCACAGCTTCGGCAGTGCAGAGCATAATATGACCATTACGTTAAGGGTGATTTAACATGCTGGATGCGATTCGCAAGGCTGCAATGACTGCCGTGGAGGCGTCAAATCCAGTCGCTTTTTTGTTTGGCATCGTAACTCAAATAAATCCGCTCGAGGTAAACGTTGATCAACGATTTACGCTCGATGCGGATTTTTTAGTTCAGACCGAAGCGACAACAGAGTTAAGGGTTAGGATCGGGCCCGCCGAGTATTTCATTCGTCGGCCATTGCAAGTTGGCGATCAAGTCGTGCTCGTCCGACTTCAGGGCGGGCAGCGATATTTAATCTTAGACAGAGTGGTGAGAGCATGATTCCGATCGGTGGACAGGTGACGACGGACAGCAATGAAGCGCAAGTACCATCTTTAACCTGGAAGTTGGATTTTGACCGCGGCAAAGTGGTTGGTAAGACAGATGGTTTCGATGCCGTCAAGCAAGCGGCTTACAAGATTCTTCAGACCGATCGCTTCGCTTATCTCATCTATGATGCCAACTATGGCAGCGAGATGGCTGGGCTTATCGGGAAGAGTCCGTTATTGGTCGAGTCGGAGCTTCACCGCCAAATTCGAGAAGCATTGATAGAAGATGATCGGATTCACGATGTCTCGGATATGACGATTTCGATCGAAGGAGACGTGGCGTCGGTTGTGTTTACGGTAGTATCCATATTCGGGAACTTTGAAGGGGAGGTGACGACCTATGTATGAGGCACAAACGGCTGATGCGATATTGGATCGGATGCTTGCGAGAGTGTCAGGAGACATCGACAAGCGGCAGGGCTCCATCATTTATGATGCCTTGGCTCCGGCGGCAGCAGAGCTTGCGCAAATGTACGCGGAGATCGACGTGAACTACCGATTATCCTTCGCAGATACAGCCTCGGGGGAAGAATTAGCTCGGCGTACGGCTGAATTCGGAGTTAATCGGGAACAGGCTACTTTTGCCAGTCGCGAAGGGCGATTTTACGGAGCGGCAGATTCGCTGATCGATGTGCCCGAAGGCGGGCGATATTCGATTGGCGGCGTCATATTTGTCGTAGGATCACGTGTTGGGTCGGGGGTCCATACACTCATTTGTGAGACAGCCGGTGCTGTAGGAAATCAACCGTTCGGTGTACTGCTGCCGATTCAATTCGTACCGGGACTTGTTCGTGCGGAGCTTGGCTTGGTGCTTGTACCCGGCGAAGATGAAGAAACGGATGATGCGCTGCGAAGGCGTTACTATGACGAGGTGAATAGCCCGGCATTCGGCGGCAATGTGGCGGATTACAAGCAGACGATCAGTGCGATGGATGGCATTGGTGGACTGAAGGTATACCCGATATGGCAGGGAGGCGGGACGGTGAAATGTACGGTGATTGCGTCAGATTGGTCCGTACCATCCGCTACGCTGATCAATACCATTCAGACGGCTGTTGATCCGACCGTCAATGCGGGTACAGGGAGAGGTTTGGCGCCGATCGGACATAAGGTAACGATTGCAGGCGTGAGCAGCAAGACATTGAAGGTAGAAACAACTGTTACGTTAGCAGGTGTGACCGTTGCCCAAATACAGGCTTCGGTTACGGCTGCGTTGGAGGCTTATATGACCGATTTAAGAAAATCGTGGTCGAATCAAAGTCAACTTGTTGTGCGGGTCGCTTTGGTAGAGGGAGCGATTCTCACCGTACCAGGTGTGATTGACGTAACTGGAACCCGACTGAACGGCGTTGCTGGTAACATGACGCTTACGCAGGATGAGATTCCGTTGTTGGGGACGGTGACAATCAGTGGCTGATCGCGTATTAGGTTATTTACCACCGTTTTATAAGGAAATACAAGATTTTGTGGAGTTGTCGGATACGGAAAGCATGGAGCTTGAGAGTCTTGCTCAAGCCGTTCAGCGTTTGTATGCCGATCAATTCGTCACCACATCTGGAGCGGGCGCCATCGAGCGGCGGGAGGCCATGCTGGACATTCAAGCTAGTCCATCGGAATCGCTGGAATTTCGGAGGCTTCGCATTCTGAACCGTTATCAGACGAAGCCTCCTTTCACTGCCCAGTATTTGCAGGAACGAATCAATTACATTGCAGGCAAAGGGAAAGCCGTTGTTTCCGTAGAGCCGAGCCTGTATCGGCTGACCGTTACGACGGCAATCGATGACGCACCGGTCTTCGGTGAAGTAGAGCGTACAATCGCGACCTTGAAGCCTGCAAATATGGGATACCGACAGCAAACGGCTATCGTGGATCGAATACGGCTGAAGGCGCGGATCGTCAGTTATGCGCTGGCTCGCAATACCCGTTTGGGGACTAGCTGGCGGCTTGGAGCAACACCGTTCGCGGAACCGGGAGCGGGGGTGACGGCAACTTGATAACGTCAGCTTTTAAGAATGAACTTGCGGAATACACTGCGGGACGGATAACGAAAGTTTCGCTAAATTCCGGAGCTTACGTAATAACGGCATTTACGGTCAAGCAAGTGGATAACGGCACCGTCACGCTCAATTATTTGATTCCGCTTGGAGCGGTAGCGACTGTAAATCGGGTCGAAGTGAAAAGTTCAACCGTCACGATCAGCGACCATCCTGTAAGTATTCCGATCGCAACGGATACGTTGATCGTGCAGGTAATCTCGGTAGAGGAGTGAATGCAGGTTGGCTAAGACGAATTGGCAGTATAACGATGTCGTAAAGGAAACCGATCTGAACCAAATCGGGCAGGAAATTAATGCAGCAGCCTCGTCTGCGACCAGTGCTCAGCAAAGTTTGACGACGCATAAGACAGCCGCTGTATTGGATCACCCGGACGGTTCGGTAACAACGGACAAGCTGGCAGCCAAGACGGTTACGCAAGCGAAGATTGGCGATAAAGCGGTTGGACAAGGTCAACTCGGCGACAAGGCAGTCGGGAGCGGACAACTAGCGGATGGATCAGCTACGGATACGGTGATCGGAACGCGTACCATTGCAGATGGTACGGCTGCGACAGGTGATAGTGGTACAATAACGACCTTGCTCGGATGGATTGCGAATATGCTAAAGTCAATCACCGGCAAAAGCAATTGGCGCACGGCGCCGGCGACCTCCCTGGAAGCAGCGAAAACTCACATGGATGCAACAACCGGTGTGCATGGGGCGACGAGTGCAGCAACTTCAAATGCAATTATGCAGCGCGATGCTAGCGGGCGGGTGCAGGTTGCTTCTCCAAGTGCAGCAGCTGACGTCGCTCGGAAGGATACTGTAGATGCAGCAGAAGTTAACGCTAAGGCATATGTGGATATAAACTGGAAGCAAAAATGGCCATTGACTTCTGATACAGGGACGCATGTCGTGAACATTGCGTCCGGAGAAGATTTCTTAGGTAGAATTAACCCATATCGCACGTGTACTTTTTATACAAATCCTGGTGTTATTGGAGTGCCTTCGTCAGCTTCGGGCCGCGGATGGCAGATTGCTCAAGCGAATATTGGTCACCTACTCTGGATTGATACATCCAACCGGGCATATTGGGGTATCTACGGGCCAAGCGATACCGCGGTAAAATGGAGGATGATTACAGATGCAGCTGACTTCGATACCCACTTGGCTGATATGGTTAAGCATGTTACCGCGTTAGAACGGGCTGAGTGGAATGCAAAGGAAACTCCGACAGGTGCGCAGGCAAAGGTGAATACTCACGCAACAGCATCCGATCCTCATCCACAGTACGCACTGGAAACGGTTGTTCAAATGATGAAAATAACCACAGATACAGGAAACTTCACTATAAACGCGAGCAACGCTGGTGATGATCTGTTAGCCATGGTTGCAGCCAAAGTAGGTATGAACACGGTATATTGCAATGGTAATGCGTCAAATACACCTTCTACGTCGTCCTATAGAGGTATATCATTTATGTCCGCGACTGGCTCAAATCCTTTCGGTTTTGTAGTCCTTATAGGCACAGATGGTGTTTATACTAATTACTGCAATGGTTCTAGCGGGTGGTATGGCTGGAGAAAACACCAATCTTACACACTGACATCGTATAATGGTTTTGGGCAGGTGCATACAAACGATCTAAACGGACTGCTGAGTACTGGTATATATACCATTGCAAATAACGTACCGAATATTCCGGAGGCCGCGACTGGGGTTTTGTTGGTTACACAGCGCAACAGTACGACATCCATCCAGACTTGGTGGAATGCAGGCACGACGCCATCAATGTACACGCGGACAACTATTGATACCGGTACAACGTGGACAGCTTGGCGCAAGCTAGCCTTTGAGGATTCCTTCTATTCTTTAACCCAACCAAACGGAAAGCCCTTACCGTATGCGGGTGATGTTAATATGCTGCTTGATACAGGAATATATATAGTCAATACGTCAAATACAAATTTACCTGAAGCCGTGACGAGTACTATTTTTGTTACTCGTCGGACGAATTCTGAGTCATTTCAAATGTGGATTAAATCAGCTACTGGCGATACTTGGATCCGGTCAACTGAAAACACTGGTACGACTTGGACTCAGTGGCGAAAGATCGTAACGACGGACATGGCCCAAATGAGTAAGATCACAAAAGATGATGGAAACAACATCATCAATCTGACCCAAGCAACGGATGATCTGCTTGCAACCGTAATTAGTGCTGGTCCTGGTCTTCGCACGATCTATGCTGCCGGAACTGTACTAAACATGCCTTCAACTGCTTCAATAAGAGGTATCTCATTCATGCAAGGTGGTGCTCCGTACGGTTGGATTTTAGCAGTTGATACAAACAATCGGATGTACACAAATTCTTTGAAAGATGGCGTGACATGGACAGGTTGGAGAGAGCGTGAACACACGGGCAATAAAAATATGGCAAATGGATATGCAGGAATTGGAGCTGACGGCCTGATTGCTGCAGCACAGTTGCCCCTCTCGACTGCTACGAATAGTACATCTACAACCCAAGCTGCAACGCCAAGTGCTGTAAAGTCAGCGTACGATCTAGCATCAGCTGCATTGCCTAGGACAGGTGGTACATTAACAGGCAACACAACCATTAATAATACAAATCCAGCTATTGTAATCCAACCGACTATTGATATTGTCGGGACCACTGGTATGCGGATGAGGAATGCAGCCGGGACAGACATGTTTATGCTGGGCCATAGTACACTGAATAATAAATTTGTCTTATATGATTATGCCTTACCTGGTACTTCAATAGCAGTAGAGGCTGGATCCTCATTAGCGAATGGCTTTACGTATCGTGGTAATAAGGTCTACCACGCAGGGAATGCACTGATTTATCTTGGTTCAGGCAGTCCGATTGGCGTTGTTTCGGCTCCTATCGGTTCGATTTACCAGCGCACGGATGGTGGCACAAGCACCACACTTTATATCAAGGAAAGCGGTACAGGTAATACAGGATGGAGGTCGGTATAGGTATGATTAAACCTTGTGTGATTCTGAATGGACAAGTCATTAATATTGGACCATGGGATTACCAGATCAAAACGATAGAAATATCGCCGGAAATGTTTGATGATAATGGCAATAAGATCGACGAAGCACGGTTTCAAGAAGTTGTAAGCAACCCTTTACCAGATGGGGCGGTTATCGAAGAACTCGATATTGCAGAAGACACTAACGGTGGACAATATGTCATAGGTACGGCACCTCAGGAGTCCAACTTACAGAAAATCGACCGATTGTTACATGAATTAGCAGTAGCTCGTCAAAAACAAGATTTAATGCAGCTTGCGTTGGATGATTTAATTCTAGGAGGAGTGGTGTAATGGCAGCTTACATTGCACAGCGTATTATGGAAGGCGCATATACGTATGAGTATGTGGTCGAACGTCGTCCTGATCTGCAAGACATAATAAATATTTTCCTTACTAGTCATAAACGTCAAGACCTGATAAAAAGCCTTGCTTGAGAGAATGCAGTAAAAGTGCTTTTTCTAAAGTGAACTCATAAAACGAGCCTCTAGAATCGATTCTAAGGCTCGTTTTGAGGTAGGGGAGACATTTTATGACCCCCCTAAAAATGTTAGATTCTTCAAAAGCACGCTTTTTGCAGCAGTCTCGCTTAGGCGGGGCTTTTTTATTTTCGAAGGTGGGGGCATGGGGGGAATGAATACATCAATTGTTGCAGTGATTATTTCGGCTGTAGCCACGATATCGGGTATTGTATTGGGCTGGTCTGGCAGATCTCGAACGGTGCTGCAAGATACGGTAACGGATGCTGGTAAAGATGCCGTCATTCGTGCTGATCTTGAGCATATCAAACGAGGAATCGAAGATATCCGGTTCGAACAGCGTGCACTCGTGCAGAGAAGTGATTTGTTGGCTGAAAGAGTCACGAGGATTGAGGAATTGGTGAAGCAGGCACATAAAAGGATTGATAAACTGGAGGATGATCACTAATGGACAACGGACAACTATTTAATTGGGAAGCTCTCTCCTCAATGGGGGGAGCTTCTTTGCTTACCTATTTTGTGACCGCCTATTTCAAAACGACGATCGATCGCTTTGTAACATGGCTGCCAACAGATGTGCTGGCTGTCTCTGTGGCTTGGGTAATCCTGATTTTTGCACAGCTTGCTTCTGGAGCAACGGCGTACGACTGGAGGCTGTATGCGTTATCGTTCGCCAATGCATTCCTGGTAGCGGCAGCTGCAGGTCAGATGCATCAGAAGGCGCTATCCCCACCAGGAGTGTCTGCAACGATGAAGGAGGACGCATCCAATGAACCGTAAAATATCGAAAATAGGTATTAGCCTAATTCAATCGTTCGAGGCCTGCCGGCTCGCTGCTTATAAACCGGTAGCTACCGAACCTCATTACACTATTGGCTGGGGCCATTACGGCCCTGACGTACAAGCAGGCATGACGATTACGCAGGAACAAGCTGATAGCATGTTCATTGCTGATCTAGCCAAGTACGAGGCATGCGTTAACAACCCATCTTACGTTCCCGTTACAGACAAGCTCACGCAGAATCAATTCGATGCATTGGTATCATTTTGTTACAACTGTGGGTCAGGTAATCTGCAGAGGCTTTGCAATGCACGGACGGTTACTGAGATTGCTAAGCATCTCATCGCGTACAACAAGTCAAATGGAACGTTCTTGACGGGTCTGACAGTCCGGCGACAAGCCGAGTTGGAACTATTTAATAAGCCTGAAACGGCGAAGGAGGAAGAAGACATGCAGCTGAGCAATTACCAATGGGGCGTATTGGAGACAAGTATCAGGAAGCTATTGGATAATAAGAAGGTAACAGATAGATTGTGGCTGGATAAGATCAAGGAACGAACACTAACGACATCAGAACTAGCTTGGTTGACATTCGTCGTGTCGATGCGATAAATAATAGCCAAGAGCAGCTCAACAGCTGACCTATGTAGTCTTCAATTTACTCATTTATTCTTCTTTAAAGCGATCTCATATTCCTCGTTCCGATCCACTTTTCCTCTCCTGCTTAAAACATAAATGACCCGTAAAAGAGGGTAGTCCATATCCAGCCTCACCATTTGAATCCAAAGAAAACAGAATTGCTTTCGGTTAAATCAGAGGCTCGATCTAATAAAGCAGACATGGGTACTGTCTAGAGTGGTTAAAGAAAAATCAATTTTGATAAGTTTACGAAAGAAAAGAGAAATAGAGAAATTAATGCGGGTTCAGTTGTGTTTCTTCCTATTATATAATGGAATCCTTTTTCATTTCTGATAACAACTCCATGCCGCGAATTCTATCAAGGAAGATTAACGACTTTGATCAAGTTATTTATTCTTCTCATCGGCGCAACCAAACAACTGGGAACAGCGTTATATAATGTATACCTTTCAGACAAGATCACGAATGTAAGGGGTGCCGGAATGAAATATGTGGCGGGTAACAGACAGCTTGCATGTCCATGTTGTGGGCATGATGACTTCGACAAAGACTATCGGCAGCTGAATTCCAGAGGGGCGACTTTTCTCGGGCTGGATTGGGCGAATAAGAACGCTACGATTTTGATTTGCAATAATTGTACGAATATCTCGTGGTTTATGGAAGAACCGGAAGAGTTGGATTGAATTCGATTCCTTTCAGAAGCTTGCCAGCTATCAGTTGATGAACTGATAGCTGGCAAGCTTTTTTTACTGCCGATCGTACTAGTTATGATGATAGAATGAGAGAAAACAGAGAAATAGAGCTTAACATTACACCTCATTTGAATAGCATTAGCCATTGTATCGTGCGCAAGAATTGATATTGTATAGATATCAGCCGGAGGGGGAACTTGCATTTGGGCAAATACAGCTGGAATCCATTAACAAGGTTCAGCGTTAACCGTCAATTGCTGCTGCTGCTGCTTGTGATGGTCATACCGATACTTGTTCTGCAGGTTTATGGGAGTGCCAAGGCAGAGGAAATAATGACGCGGAATGTGACTAGCGCGTATGCGGAGACGAGTAAGCAGAACTTGTCATTAATAAGCAGAGATATTGATACGATCAGCAAAATCACATCAACGATCATCGCGAATCCAATCACACAGCAGCTGCGGACGGATTTATCGGCAGGCAGTGAGGTAATCGATCGGGTGCGCAAGTATTCGGCAGCGGATATTATGTTGTCTAACTATTCGACGACAGCCGATGGCTCCAGCACGATAGCGTATTCCTTCTACGTGTATGACCCCAATGACTTATACGAATTTGCGCCTAAACGGCAAATGGCTGCGAGCGGTGTATATTTCTTCACGAAGGAGCAGGCTCCGCCTGTCTGGTATGAAGAAGCGGTGCAGCGCAAGGGTGAAGGTTATATGAAGGTCATCGACAGCATGGTGCAGATGGCTCCGAAGACGAAGACGCTCGCTTATATTCGTGCCGTACGGGATACGAGCAGCGGAAACAACGTCATTGGCGTACTTGTAGCCACCAATATGGAGGACCAGATTGGCGTCTCGATCAATTCGGTAGACTTGCCGGAAGGCGGCAATGTGTATTTTACAGATGGACAGGGAACGATTCTCGCCTCGAATGAGGCTGGCCGATTAGGAACGCAGCTCACAGTACCGTTGGGATTACAGCAGCAGAGCGGTCCGGGTAAATCGATTCATCTCATTGAAGCGGACAGCATCTATGTATCTACGTTCGGCAATGATGGGCGCGAGCTCGTCTACAATATTCCGAAACAGTCGCTGTTGAAACAGCAGACCGAGTTTAAACGTATCATTCAGGTGCTGTCGATTATTTATTTGGCATTGTGCTGTGTGGTGATGACGTACTTCTGGCGCTCTCTCATGAAACCGCTTCAGAAAATGGCTTCATTCTCAAGGTCCTATGAGCCGGGCAAGCTTGTACCAGGAACGCCGGCCAAGGATAGAAGGGATGAGATTGGTATTCTTATGTCCTCGCTTTACGATATGGCGCGCCGTCTCAACATGCTGATCAAAGATAAGTATCAGATGGAAATCAAGCAGAAGGAAACGCAGCTTCAAATGCTTTATCAACAGATCAATCCGCATCTGCTCTACAACACGTTGGAAAGCATCTATTGGAAAAGCACGATCGAAGGCCGATCGGAATCTGCCGAGATGATCAAGGACTTGTCCAAACTGATGCGTATCAGCTTAAGCCGCGGCCGCGAGCTGATTACGATAGGAGAAGAGCTGGAGCATGCAGGCGCTTATATTAAGCTGCAGCAGCATCGTTATGCCTTCACCTTCAATGTGGACTGGCGCATACCGGACGAAGCACTGCCCTATCTGATTCCCAAAATCACGCTGCAGCCGCTCATAGAGAATGCCATTATCCACGGAATCAAGCATATGGGTGAGGATGGCGAGATCCGAATTACTCTTCATATCGACAATAATGCCATCATCATTCAAATCGAAGATAATGGTTACAAAGAGGTTGATACCGATGCAATTGAGCGGATGATTGCTGGCAATGGCTCAGGAGAGCAGTCCGGCTATGGCATCCGCAATATTCAGCAGCGGATCCGACTGCATTTTGGTACAGCATATGGCTTAAGTTACAGCCGCGAAGGTGGAGCAACAATCGCCCGTCTAATTATGCCCGCTGTCACCGAAGCGCCAGGAGAGGAAGAAATCTAACGGGCTGCCACGCAGCGTCTATGTCTATGCAAAATTGAAAATAGCTTGTTACCTAATAAATCAACAGGGAGGCTGTGTTATGCACCGCATACTTATCGTCGACGACGAGCCGTTGATCGGCCAAGGATTAAACAGCCTGCTCGCATCGTCAGGAATTGGCATCGAAGCGATCTATGTCGCTCATAACGGCTATGAAGCGCTCGACTATATACGTATGGAAGATATCGACCTGCTCATTACGGACATCCAGATGGGCGCGATGAGCGGGATTGAACTTATGCATCAGGCGAAGCTGGTACGTCCATGGATTCAGACCATCGTCATTTCTGCCCATGAAACGTTCCAATATGCTCAACTCGCGATGCGGCTCGGAGCTAAGGATTATTTGATTAAGCCACTGGATGGCATCCAGCTGCTTGATTCAGTACGCAATGCGCTGCTTAAACTCGAGAAGCGGTCGAAGTCGCGCGAAGAAACGATCGACACGCTGCGCGATTCGTTCCGAGTCGCAGAGCCATCAGCGTTGCAGACAGCTCTACTGAACAACTTGCTCAGCGATGAAGCCAACTCCATGAAGCCTTCGTCCATAGAGATGCATAAGCTTGGCATTGGTTTGGACGGTCCGTATTTTGCCGTACTCAAGCTGAGATTACTGACGAGAACAGCCTCATCTGCAGGTGGCCCGCCATCGGAGCGGGATGCCCAACTGCTGCGATATGCTGCGCTTAACATCACGGCGGAGCTGCTTGCCGAGACCGAACGCGAATCTGTCGTGTTCTACTCCGGAGCAGATGAGCTGAGCATTGTTATGCAGTGGGATGAGGAATCATACGAGAACACATCGGCAAGCAAGCTTGACCAGCTGGACATGATTGGCAGAAGCTTGCACCGAAGCATGAAACGTTATCTAGGGCTGACGACCATCGTCAGCATTAGCCAGATTGCCAACGGGTTGCAGAGTCTCGTTCTGCTGAATAAACAGGCAATTCAAGCGCTGCGGTGGAGCGAGCGACATCCGGATCATGACGTCTTTTATTACGGCGATTTCCACGAAAGCTTATACACGAAGGAAGAGACATCCGAAGATGAGCTTCATGCTCAGCACAACCGAATTGCAGAAGGCGCGAAGGCATACATTGATCGCAACTATGCTCAGAAAGGGCTCACGCTGCACGAGGTGGCGCAGAACAATCACGTCAGCCCGAACTACCTCAGCTACCTGTTCAAGAAAACGAATGGCATGAACCTGTGGGAATATGTTATGAAGTTGAGGATGGAGGAGAGCCGCCGTCTGCTGCTCGAGACCGATATGCGCAGATACGAGATTGCCGAGCGGGTCGGATACGAGTCGCCGGAACATTTTAGCAAAATATTCAAAAAGTATTACGGCATTAGTCCAAGCGAGCTGAAGAAGTAAACGATCAATCAGTGGAGTAAAATCGCTCATCATTCCAATAGATACGCACATGTGCAGTCAGCAGCGCTTTCACTACAATGAAGGAGCAAGCTACTTGCTACAGGGGAATGAGGAGGACGTAAGATGGATCGCACAGCAGCTCCACAACGGCAGCAAGGGGAGATCGGAGAACGGAGGGCGGGCATCGGACAGATCCTGAAGAAGCATCTTTGGGGTTATCTGTTTCTGCTGCCCGCCCTTCTTATTTTTGCAATGTTTCTATGGCTGCCCATTATCAAAGGTTTTTTCTACAGCTTCTACCATGTTGATTTTGTCAAAGGGAACTCATTCGTTGGCTTCGACAACTACAAGACGGTGTTCCACGATTCCGATGTAGGGATTTCAATCCGTAACACGCTCTACTATATGGGACTGGCACTCGTTATGGGCTTCTGGGTGCCGATCGTATTCGCCATCTCGATCTCTGAGGTTCGGCGATTCCAAGGCATTCTGCGCATTGCAGCGTACCTGCCTAACGTTATTCCAGTCGTCGTTCTATACGGATTATGGCGCTGGTTCTACGATCCGGTGGGACCGATCAATGCAGCGATCACGAAGACGGTCGGCGGCGAAGGCGTCTCCTTCATGACAGACACGAGCTGGTCCATGATATCGCTTGTATTCATGGAGACGTGGCAGCAATTCGGTGCAGCGATGCTGCTCTATCTAGCGGCAATCCTAAGCGTTCCACGCGACTGGTATGAAGCAGCAGAGATCGATGGAGCAGGCGTCTGGATGCGTATTCGCCATATAACGCTGCCTTCGATCAAAAACTTGATTCTGCTCATGCTTCTGCTGCAGTTGATCGGCACGTCGCAGGGCTTCCAATCCCAGCTGGCGATGCTTGATGGCGGTCCGAACAATGCCACGCTGACGTATGCGCTGCTCATTGTCAAATACGCGACAACGCGACTTGAGCTCGGCGTTGCTTCCGCGATGGGCGTGCTCATGTTTATCGTATTGAGCGTGCTTGCCATTATCCAATTCCGGCTTCAGCATAAGGGGGACAACTAGGATGAAACTTGAAGAACGCGGCATTCTGTCCCGCTATGATCTGAGGAAGCCGTTTAACCGGACGGTATATGTCATCATGCTCCTGGTCGTCATTGTGATGGCTTGCTCCATGATTTATCCGGTTCTTGTTGCAATGTTCAATGCGTTCAAGACGAACACGGAAGTCAACAGCTTCCCGCCGACCTTCTTGCCGAATGAAGGCTGGCATTGGAGTAACTTAAAGCAGGCCTGGAATTATATCGATTTGCCGATTTTCCTGCGCAACACAATGTTTATATTCATCGGCAACATGGTTGTCACAGTCGGCGTTCTAGGACTTGCAGCATTCAGCTTGTCCAAACTTCAAGTGCCGAAGGCGAAACATATTAGCATGTTCTTTCTCATCACGTTGTTCATTCCGCCGACGACTTACCTGATTCCGAACTTCTTGAACCTGAAGGATCTTGGTTTGATTAACACATTCGCGGCATTCTGGCTGCCGGCCGGTGCAAGTGCATTCAATCTGCTGCTGCTGAAAAATTTCTTCGACGGCCTTCATCAAGAGATGTTCGAGGCGGCTCGAATAGATGGCGCATCCGAGCTTCGCTGCTTCGCAGGCTTGGCACTGCCTCTGTCCATTCCGATCATTGCGACGCTGGCGATATTCGTCTTCTCGACGGCATGGAATGATTGGTTCTGGCCATCGCTCGTTATGCACAATGACAGCAAATATCCGCTCTCGACAGCAATTTATAAGTATGTCATAAGCGCACGTGGTCTCGGCCTGAATATTCGATTCGCGATTCTGTTCATGGTCATGCTGCCGCCGATCGTTGTGTTCCTCGTCTTCCAGCGTTTCATTATGCGCGGTCTTAATCTAGGTGGGGTTAAAGGATAATATTGCACACATAAGGCGTCAAACAACAGCGTAGAACCACACACAATCGGCATAATGACACACATCGTATGAAGCGTTTGCAGACGATATGATGAATGCGTAAGGAAAACTTAAGCGTCTAGAAAAGGGGAGTATCCATGCATAAGCGTAAGCTCATGACAGTCATGGCATGTCTAGCTTTGTCTGCCTCCATGCTCGCAGCATGCGGCGGAGGTTCAGACAAGGAAACGACGAAGGAAGACACGAACACGACGGGTACGACAGACAATGCAGGTACGAAGACGGACACTGCGGGAACAACTGACGAACCGGCGGCAACAGATCCGTTCGTGAATGAGAAGGCGACAATCAGCATCTATTACCCTACGCCGGATCAGGTGGAAAACCGCAAGCTGGAAGATGACAAGATCCGCCGCTTCACGGAGAAATACCCTAACATTACGATTGAGAAGAGCGACTGGCATTATAAAGTAGATGAGATTGGCATCAAGATGGCATCGAACGAGGCACCAACGATCTTCAATACGTTCGCCACGGAAGCGAAGTTTCTGATCGAGCGCGGTTGGGCAGCTGACATCACCGATCTGTGGAACAACTACGAGAATAAAGATCAAATTAATCCAACGCTGCAAAATCAATTCATTATAGACGGTAAAGTGTACGGCGTCGTTCAGAAGGGTTATTCGACAAGTACGGTCGTGAACAAAAAGATGTTGGATGAGAAAGGCGTAGCCATTCCATCGTATGACTGGACATGGGATGACATGATCAATACGGCGAAAGCTGTTGCTGACCCGGCGAAAGGGATTGCAGGTATTGCGCCGATGGGCAAAGGCAACGAAGCAGGCTGGAACTGGACCAACTTCCTATTCGAAGCTGGCGGTCAAATCATTAGTACGGACGGCGGCAAAGTGACGGCAGCATTCAACTCGGATGCAGGCGTTAAAGCGCTGCAGCTGTACGAGAAACTGCGCTGGGATGCAAATGCCATTCCGAAGGACTGGGCACTTGGCTGGGGCGACGCGGTAGGCGCGTTCACGCAAGGCAGAACGGCGATGGTTATTGCTGGTGCAGAAGGTCCGCTTGAGGAAGCACTGAACCAAGGCGGCATGAAGCCGGAGGATGTTCTCACGTTCCCAATGCCTGCAGTTGAAGCAGGCGGCAAACATTACGGTATTCTGGGCGGAGACTATCTTGTCATTAACCCGAATGCTAGCAAAGTCGAGCAAGAAGCGGCATTCCGTTACATTACGTTCGACTACTTCTCCGATGATTGGCTTGCGTCGGTCGAGAAGGATATCCAAGCGCGTAAAGCACAGAACAAATATTTCATTCCGCCACAAATGAACTACTTCCGTGAAGATTCCGATTACGGTCAAAAGGTTCAAGCCATCTTCGATAAGTATGACAACGTGTACAAATATGCACCAGAGTCGAATGCGCTGCTTGATGGTCAGCCAGAGGCACAGTACAACACGCAAGATTACTATGCTGAGATGACGAACGTCGTTCAGCAGGTGTTCTCGAAGAAGGGCGTCGATCTGAAGGCGAAGTTGGATGAAGCTGCGAAGAATATGCAGGACAAATATTTTAGCAAAATCGAAGTGAAATAGGTTTATGAATGAATAAAGGCGATCGCTCTGAGGAGCGGTCGCCTTCATTCGTATATGCGACACAAACAAAAGAAAGGCGCCCGCTTATATGGGCGCCTCTTCAGTGGAACGGCTACAAAACAATTTCTGTCACATCGACATCGCGGATAAGAGTCAGATCGACGAATTCGTTATCGATTTGAATTAATGGCCGGAAGAACTCTGTCGGATGCGTCATCACGATAATGCCAGTTTTGCCATTATCAAGCGTTGCACGTTTGCCAATGAAGTTCGGAATCATATGCTTAATGAACGTATGAGCCGTCTTCGCATCAAGCTCGTTGAAGCTCATGCGGTAAATTTCGCGAAGCACCTGCAGCAGGTCGCGTTTCTCCCGATAGACGCGCATGGAGATCATCGCGCTGTATACGTCAACAACGGAAACGATTTTGGCGATGGGGTGAATCTGTTCATCCTTCAAGCCAAGCGGGTAACCGCTGCCATCACTTCGTTCGTGATGCTGCGCCGCTACAATAGCCGCAATCTCGTTGTCCATCGAATTCTGAATGATGTCGTGGCCGTATTGCGGATGACGTTTGATCTCAGCAAACTCTTCATCCGTCAGCTTTCCTGGCTTGTTCAGAATGGCGGTGTCGATCCGACATTTGCCAATGTCATGGAGGAAGCCGGCTTGTCCGATCTCAACGGACTCTTCCTGACTGTAACCGAGCCATGATGCGAGATAGAAGGACAGCATGCCAACTTGCACGGAATGCTGATAGGTATAATCATCCTTCGTGTTCAAGAGTAGAAGCATGGAAACGACGTCCCGCTCCATCCGGAAGTTGTCGACGAGAGGCTGGAACGTATTCTTAACAGCCTGTTCTTCAATTACCCCCTCGTTGACCGCTTTCTCGAACAGCGTTTTGAACCCTTTGATTGTATCTTCGTAAATAGGTTTAACAGTTGGCATCCATTTCGGGCTTACACTTGACTCGATCGTACGAGTGCTTCCTTCAGCTACCGGATGGACAGGCTGGTCGAAAGATCGCATCTCGATATCGACGTAATCGATTTGATGCTGAAACAGCATGGAGATCTCTTTGTTGCGTAAAGTCGTACCTTTTGATAGAACATGGAGACCGAAGTTATTGAATGTATCTCTAAGAAGGAAGTCTCCATCTCTCAAATCGGTGACGTGTACCCGCATGATGCCACCCCTGAACTAGATTTGATGTACTAGTCATATAGTATCAATAGTTGTTACTGATGGCAATAATTGAATGTCGACCAATGGTGAAAATGCTAACATTTTATACATATTTTCTTAACAATAATTAAATAAATTAAAGAAATCGCATATTCTGCAGGCTAGTACGAACTATCTATTACGTTCCTATCAAGTCGTTATAGATTCGCTGCGCAGCAACTGGGTCATCGGTCCCTTGTATGAGCGCGCGTCCGTCTGGAAATAGGATGAAGGTACACTCGCGGTCTGCAAGCGAGATCCGCATCAGATAGCGCGTCGATTCAATCTGGCCTATATGGGACAGTCTGCTAGCGATCTGTGACAGCGGGGATTGCAGCGGTTGTGGTGGCGTAATCTGAACTGTATGACGGCCGCACAGGGAGGCAGCTGCCGTATGGCTGTCGGTATTCTCAAGAGTCTCGAACGAACGCTTGGCGCAGACGGGACAATCGCTTCTTCTTGATTGTGTTGTCTTAATATTAAGCCACTGGCTGTGCCACACGTCTACTTGCGTGAGGCCAGTGTTAACGGCTCCGGCATTACCAGTCAGAAGCTTAAGTGCCTCTGCTGCCTGCAGAGAACCGATGATATCAACAATAGGAGAGATGACGCCTGCTGTTTCGCATGTGTCTACTGCTCCGGCAGCTGGCGGTGCTGGGAACAAACAGCGGAAGCAAGCGGTCGTACCTGGTATAATGGAAGTACACATGCCGGATCCGCCTACGGCGCCGCCGTATACCCAAGGAATACCGTGCTTTACGCTTACCTCATTGATGAGATAGCGGGCGGAGAAATTGTCCGTTCCATCCATTATAATATCGGCATCTGCAAGCAGCCGCTCCGCATTAAAAGCAGATAGCTCCGTAACGACCGGTTCTATAATCGGTTCTGAATTCGCCGCACGGAGATGAATTGCTGCAGCTTCTGCCTTCGGTACCAGATGTTCGGCATCCTCCTCGGTGTAAAGCATCTGCCGGTGAAGGTTGCTGTACTCGACTATATCGCGGTCGATAAGCCGGATTCGTCCGATGCCAGCACGGACAAGATGCGAAGCGATGACAGCGCCCAGTGCGCCTAAGCCAACGACTACGGCAGAGCGAGAACCTAAAGATTGCTGCCCTGCAGTTCCGATTGGCGCATAACGCATCTGCCGCA
The DNA here is from genome assembly GCF_014779765.1 of Paenibacillus terricola. Classification (GTDB taxonomy): domain Bacteria; phylum Bacillota; class Bacilli; order Paenibacillales; family Paenibacillaceae; genus Paenibacillus_T; species Paenibacillus_T terricola. The sequence goes on from NZ_JACXZA010000001.1 coordinate 617,448, forward strand.
CATAACGCGATGTCGCAGGCGTGTTGTTCGTAACTTCATGGCTTGTCATGGCTGCACCTGATCCGCCAATGGGTTCCATGGACCCGTCTGGTGGCCTTTCCACTCCGATCCGTCTTCCCAAATTTCTTTCTTCCAGATGGGAACAATCTGTTTCAGACGTTCAATTGCGTACCGGCTTGCCTCATAACATTCATCGCGATGCGGCGATGAGACAGCGATGACGACACTGATGTCTGCAACATCGACGATGCCTGTCCGATGAGCAATGGCACATTGAGCTCCATTCCATCGTGCAGCAATTTCCTCGCCGATCTGCTCCATCGTTCTAACCGCCATCGGTGCATAAGCCTCATATTCAAGTCGCACCGTCCGCTGTCCTGCCGTCCACTCGCGCGTCGTTCCAACGAATGCAATGGAGGCCCCGTGATCCGGTGTTATGACTCTTCTCGTAACGTCTTCGACAGATATTGGCTGATCGGTGAGCCAATAGAGTGGCAAGGCATCTTCTGGCGTCTGTGTTGAAGGCTCAGGAGCCGACTCTTCTCCACCCGAAACAGGAGGGAGCAGCGCAAGTTCATCGGTGTGGTTAATTGTGTCATCGTCAGTTGCATAGGTCTGATTGCACGCAACGAAGCAGAGATGGATCAAATGCTGATGGGAGGGGAATTGTTCAATCAGGAGTTTTTTCAGAGCGGCAACGGTCAGTGTTGAGTGCTGGGTATTCAGTTCGACGGAGGATGCGTCCAGTCGTTCATTAAGACCAGCAAATAATCGAATCGTCCATTTATATTCCATGTCAGAAAACCTCTCATACTGATGGTATAATGATGGTTAAAGTATATCATAATCAGCATAGAGATGTTATGCTAGTAAGTAATGAAATGTTTGTGAAACGTAAAGGCAGGAGGTGGCTGTGATGGGTACACTAGTCGATCGATTTGGGCGAGAGCATAACTATTTGCGAATTTCGGTAACAGACCGGTGCAATTTACGCTGTGTCTATTGTATGCCGGAGGAAGGCGTCGAATTTACGGATACGTCTAATCTGCTGTCGTTCGAACAGATCGCTGAGGTCGTTCGCTCAGCAGCCAGCTGCGGCGTAACAAAACTTCGGATAACAGGTGGAGAACCGCTTGTACGCAAAGATCTGGACCAGTTGATCCGGATGCTGGCCGCTATTCCTGGCATATCCGATATTTCGATGACAACCAACGGCATCCTGCTGGCTCAGCAGGCAGAAGCGCTGCGTGAAGCGGGGCTGAATCGTATTAACATTAGTCTAGATACGCTTAGCTCGGCGCGGTTCAAGTTCATCGCACGGCGCGGTGAACTGCGGCGGGTACTGGATGGAATAGAAGCAGCGGGCAGGGTAGGCTTTGATCCGATCAAGCTTAACTGCGTGCTGCTGCGTGGAGTTAATGAAGATGAGATTGGCGATTTTCTGCAAATGGCATATGACCAACCGCTGCATGTTCGCTTTATCGAATATATGCCGATTGGCCATGCGGATGAGAATTGGCGCAAACAGTATCTGCCATTAACCCGCGTGTTGGAAGTTGCGGATGAGCGGGGGCTTCGTTACCGTACAAGAGGCGATATATCCGGAAGCGGACCCTCTGATAATTATGAGATCGTCGGCGGACGCGGATCGTTCGGATTGATACACCCCATCAGCGATGAGTTCTGCAAACGATGCAATCGGCTCCGTCTGACGGCAGACGGCTATTTGAAGCCATGCCTCTATTGGATGGAGGAGTTGAATGTACGTCAGGCGCTCGGCAGTCAAGAGGAAATGGAAGCACTGCTGTTCAAGGCACTTGACTTGAAGCCAGAAAGCCATGAGATGGCTGCAACTTTGGCCGGTGGTGCGCTTTCCCACGTACCGACTGACCGCAGAATGTCCCAAATCGGGGGTTAACCTCGAAGAAGATGCTGTTCCCTATTTATATCTCGAAAGGAGATCCTGACATGATGGTGCCGAAAGCGTACAATAATGCTGGGAAGGAAACGGACATCGAGATTGAGCACGAGCAGTTTGGTGTGGAGCAGTGGACAGCGGTCGTCATGTCTGAACTCGCGGGAGAAGCATTCGCGATTGAGTCACGCGTACCTGGCGCTTCGGGTATCGCTTTCGATTGGCACCAATGGTTCGAGGAGTGGCTGTTTCTGCTCTCATATACAACGAAGTGCAAACTGTCTCCCCCTACCCATCTGAAGCTGTACGCGTCAGATTCATTCGAAGCGATCATTCCATGGTCGCAGCTGCAGGAAGCTGCCGTGCTGTTCGCAGAGACGGATGGCAGCCCGCTGACGACAGCGGGTCCGATCCGATTCTATGTCCCTAATGGTACGAGCAAGTGCTTGAATGTGAAAAATGTCGTTCGAATCGTCATCAGTACGGAAGAAGCGCTCAGTGATGAGGCGACGTTTGGCTTTAAGCAGCAGTGGTCTGCCGATGAGCTGAGACAGAAGAAAGCGCTGGGCAGCTAACGCGCCAGCTTGGCAGGAGGTAAGCATGAACGAGACGCAGGATTGGACAATAGAAGCGATTCTGCTGCATAGCAACGATATTCACAGCCGTCTTGAGCATGCAGCTAAGATCGCAACGGTCATTGCAGAGGAACGTCGGACACACGGCAGTGATCGGGTGCTCGCAGTTGATATCGGTGATCATATGGACCGTATGCGCTTCGAAACGGAAGGCAGCGATGGGCAGGTCAATATAGAGCTTCTGCATATTGCAGGCTGCGAAGCATCTACGCTGGGCAACAATGAAGGATTAACACTTGAGCCCAACATGCTTGAAGCCGCCTATCGCGATCGTGTGAAGTTTCCTGTGCTGGTCGCTAATATGTTCCGTGCTTCCAATCATGAGAGGCCCGAATGGCTGTCGCCTTCGACCATCATTCGTAAAGGGAAGCTGCGCATTGGCCTTATCGGAGTTTCCGCAAGATACTCCGATTTCTATACACTCCTAGGCTGGGATGTCACGGATCCGATTGAAGCGATCCGAATGGAAGCCGCGGAGCTGAGACCACATGTCGATGTGCTCGTGGTCCTGTCGCATCTAGGACTTCCATCAGACCGACTAATCGCCGAACAGCTTGAAGGAATCGATCTGATTCTTGGCGGACATACGCATCACCTGCTCGAAGAACCGCTAGTTATCGGTTCGACGACGATCTGTGCCGCCGGGAAGTTCGGCGAATGGGTTGGCCGCGTTGAGATCGGGTGGGATTCAATCTCATCCAAGCCTTTATTCCGCGCCGCTTGTGTGCCTGTGGCTGCTTATGCCGAGCATCCCGATGCAGTGGAGGCCATTGCAAAGTACCGCGAGCTGGCATCTGAGCGGCTGGGCAGGGTAATCGTGAAGCTAGAGACGCCTTTAGCGTCGCGCGATGACCAAGAGTCTCAATTGCCGAATCTGCTTGCAGCAGGCATCCGCCGCTGGACCCAAGCGGATATTGGCATTACGAATAATGGCCAATTGTTATCGGGATTGCCGATCGGTGACGTAACAGCAGGGGATTTGCATGCGATTTGCCCGTCACCCATCAATCCATGCCGGATAAGGCTGCTCGGCCAGCATATTCGTGAAGCGCTGCAGCAGTCGCTGTGCGACGAATATATAACGAAGCCAATCCGCGGCTTCGGCTTTCGCGGCAATGTGCTCGGGACGCTGGCGGTCGATGGCATGACGATTGAAGCGGAATACGATCCCCATGGACAACTGCACCTGTCGGCTGTCTACGTCGGTGGTGATCCGCTCATCGATGACCGCGAGTATTCCGTCGGAACATTGGATATGTTCACGTTCGGCGTTGGCTACTTATCGCTCAAGCAGGGAACGGATATTCAATACTTCCTGCCTGAGTTTATACGCGATATTCTGGCAGAGGAATTGCTTAATCCAGAAGCTATTGCAGCCGCTTCAGAGGCGAGATTTGTTATTCGGGGCAGAGCTGCAACCTAAAATGCGAAGAAAAAGTCGATTTTTGATGAAAAATTTATGAAATCGATTCACAACGGGGCGTCCCTAGCCGATAAACACGATAGACTATATGATAAAACACCAGTTGCGGGGCGGGATTAAAATGCGTTTAATGCCCATATCACTGGCTAAGCCGGGGATGCGGTTGGCCAAAAAAATATTTTCCGAGGAAGGGCTTGTTCTCCTTGCTGAAAATGTGGAGTTAGACGCTCGCATGATCAGACGGTTAACGGATTGCGGTATATCATACATCTATATAAAAGACCCACGCCTTCAAGATACAGTTATTCCGGATATTATTAGCGAGGAAACGATTCGCAGCGCGTTGAAGGAGATTAGGCAGTCGTTCCGTCAAATGATGGACCGGCCGAACGGAAAACGAGGGGTAACCTATCCGTATATTTCGAAATCTTACTACAACATGATGAACATGGTCATCGATGATCTTACAGCCCGTGAAGATGCGATGATAATGCTGATGAATTTAAATTCGGTCGACCACTATCTGTATCAACATTCGCTTAATGTCTGCGTCTACACGACGTTGCTCGGCATTGCAGAAGGCTACACCCGCGACGAGCTGATGGTGCTCGGGATGGGCGCCGCCCTGCATGATATCGGTAAATCACGTATTCCGGTCGATGTCTTAAAGAAGCCTGGCCAGCTGAACCATGAGGAATACGAGCTGATGAAGCTGCATGCAGAGATCGGTTATCGGATGTTGAAGGATGAGCCGAACATGCCGCTGCTCGTTGCCCATTGCGCCTATCAGCATCATGAACGTTTGGACGGAAGCGGGTACCCAAGGGGCATACGCGGAAATGAGATTCATGAGTATGCCAAGTGGATCGGACTCGTGGATTCCTACGATGCGATGACAACGACGCGCATTTATCGCGCGGCAATGCTGCCGCACCAAGCCATTGAGCTTATGTATGCGGGCAGCGGCACCTTATATGAACAACGTATGGTGCAGCAGTTCCGCGACAAGGTTGCAATCTATCCGATCGGCTTGACCGTTCAGATGAACAGTGGCGAATCCGGGGTCGTCGTCGATATTAACGCTGCATGTCCACATCGTCCGATTATCCGTGTTCTTGAGGATGGCGGAGCGACAGTGCGTTCGCCATATGAAGTCGATCTATCCAAGCAGCTGTCCACGATGATCATCGGCGTGAATAACGAGATTACAGAGGCGGTCTAACCGCACCGTGTACATGACTGATTCGCAATCCCGCCGATCACGGCGGGATTTTGTTTGCGTTCCAGCGATTGTGCGAGGCACTGGCGCTTATGGTAACTCGTCCCGCTCAATTACTGTGAAGGGTGTTATTGGCCGCAAGACAGGTATTCTCATTTGCGTCAACACGCTTCGAATATTACAATGAAAGATAATGCATTAATTCATATCGGTGAAAATAGGTGTTGAGAATGAATCATATACTAGCGTTAAACGACTTGCACAACAGACAGGAGCTGTCTCCTACATACGATCCGTGGGACCCGATTCGGTCGCTGCAGCAGCATGGGCGTCATGTACTGACTAGTGTAGAGATGACGGTTTCTAATCTGTGCAATATGCGCTGCGAGCACTGTGCGGTCGGTGATACACTCGTAATGGTGGAGCCGGCCAAAATGCCGCTCGACCTGATGCTGCGCAGATTGGACGAAGTCGAGCATCTGGAAACGATCAGCATTACAGGCGGCGAGCCTTCGTTCTCGGCGACGACTGTACGAGATTATATGGTGCCGCTGCTGCGATATGCGCGGAGCCGAGGAATCCGATCACAAATCAATTCCAATGTAACACTTGATTATAAGCGTTATGAGCAGCTTGCCCCTTATCTGGACGTCATGCATATTTCATTCAACTATACATCGGCAGATGACTTCCATCAGGTCGGGTTTGCTAAAGCAAATCATGCTGTCTCTAAGGAGACTGCCGCTAAGATGTATGAGCGAATGATCGACAATGCAAGACGGCTTAGCGAAGCAGGCGTTCTTGTGTCTGCGGAATCCATGATCAACTTCCGGACGCATCACAAAATCGATGAAATTCACCAGCTCATTATTGAGATGGGCTGCAAGCGTCATGAGGTGCATCCGATGTATCCGAGCTCCTTCGCGAAGGATCTGCCGATGCTTTCACGTGAAGAGATGCGGGCAGCGATTGAGAAGCTGCTGGATACGCGTGATAAGTCGGTGTGGATGCTGTTCGGCACGCTGCCGTTCTTCCGCTGCAGCACGAATGCCGAAGAGCGCCAGCTGCTTGCAAGGCTCGCGTCAGAGCCGAATGTAACGGTGCGCAATGACCCTGACGGCCGCAACCGATTGAATGTCAATCTGTTCACGGGCGATGTCTTCGTTACCGACTTCTCGGATGTGCCAGCATTCGGCAATATAGAGAAGGACCGTCTGGATGACGTATTCGGCCGCTGGCTGAATGGCTCATTGGCCCAAGCGATTGACTGCCATTGCCCGGCTGCCAGCTGCTGCGGACCGAATCTGCTTGTGAAAGATATGTACTACCGCGAGGATAATTTCCTGGAACGTTCGGCGATTATAGAGTAAATGTTAGTGCCAGTCTCGTTTGAGACGAAGGCGGTAAAGGAGAAATGCCGGCTTGAACCATACGGAATTTATGCCTGGATCGATCATTACGAATTTGTTGATCGTATTGCTGCTCGTGTTTTTTAACGCTTTTTTCGTTGCCGCAGAATTTGCATTGGTGAAGGTGCGTCAGTCCCGACTGACGCAGCTCGCCAATGAAGGGAATACGCGCGCGCGTTATGCCATGAAGGTCAATCGGAAGCTGGATGCTTATTTGTCGGCTACTCAGCTGGGCATTACGCTGGCATCGCTTGGATTAGGTTGGGTTGGCGAGCCTGCAATATCCGAGCTGATTGTCGAACCGATCTTCTACAAGTTTGGCTTATCAGATGAGACGGTCATTTCAACGCTATCGGTTACAATTGGATTTCTCGTCATTACCTTTCTGCACATTGTGCTTGGTGAATTGGCGCCTAAGTCGCTCGCTATTCAGAAGTCGGAGAGCGTATCGTTGTGGCTGTCCTGGCCGCTAATGATGTTCCATAGGTTGTTCTTGCCTGCGATTTGGCTGCTTAATGGCACGGCGAACCGACTGCTAAGACTGATCGGCGTTCAACCCGCCAGTGAAGGCGAAGGTGTACATACGGAGGAAGAAATTCGCATTCTGATGGATCAGAGTGCGCAAAGCGGTGTCATTGATAAGGATGAGATGACGCTGTTCGATAATGTATTTGAATTCTCGGATCGGCTTGCACGTGAAGTTATGCTGCCGCGGACCGATATGGACTGCATCTTCACGGATCAAACTTACGATGAAGTGGCGAAGCTTGTCTATAAGACGAAGCACACTCGTTATCCGGTCGGTATCGAGGATAAGGACCAGATTATCGGGTTCGTCCATATTACTGATTTGCTGACTGCTGATAAAGTCGCGGGATATGATATTCGCCGATTTATTCGGCCGATTCTTAGCGTACCGGAGTCGATGGAAATTAGCGATGTGCTGAAGCTGATGCAGCGTAAGCATTCACAGCTTGCAATTGTCGTCGATGAATATGGCGGTACAGCTGGCATGCTGACGACAGAGCTTATCCTTGAAGAGATCGTTGGCGAGATTCACGACGAGTTCGATACGGAGCAGCCGAGCGTCATCGTGAAGGGAGATACCACTTCGGTTGAAGGGCGGATGCTGATCGAGGATGTGAACGATATGTTCGATTTAGACATTACCGACGAAGATGTGGATTCAATCGGCGGCTGGCTGTTTACGAACCTGGAGGGCGTCCCGGTCGTCGGCAAACGTATCGCATATGACGGATACTGGTTCGAGGTTGCCGAATGCGAGCCGCTGCGCGTTTTGCGCGTATCGATCTACAAGAAGAATGAAGATGAGCCGGAGACTATTGAGATTATGAAGGAATAAGCAATGCGGGAATACCAGCAGTGCGGGACATATCCCGCACTGCTTTTTATTTTTAACTCCATCATTCTATTCCTGTTCATATGACATTGGACATACCCGCCAGCACATACGATGGAAAGTAGCAGCAGTGGCAAGATGGCTATAAGGAGGAGGTCGTGAGCTTGAATTCAAATGTTAACAACCCCAATGTCGTAAACGCAGCGAATGCGAATGTCAATCCAGCTGGTTATGTGGCAGGCGTTTCACAAGCAGGCTATCGGGAGTGGAGGCCGTTCCGCGGTCCATTTGACCCTTGCCCCCCTATTCTTATCAAAACATACGTTGTGCCGCCGAACCAATACATCACGTTTCAACCGATGAACTTGCCTCAGTTCTCTCTACAGGAAGCCCTACGCAAAGGGACTTTGTGGCCTGCCTTGTTTAGTCCGTACGAGTCGAAGTCCGGTAAAGGAAGGTGATCCGTACATGAGCGAAAAGCAGCTGGATGCACAGTATTATGCGAAGCTGGAAGGCCTTCAGCAGCTTGATTTTGCATTGGTCGAGCTGACGCTCTATTTGGATACGCATCCGAACGACCTGAACGCGCTGCAGCAGTTCAATCAGCTCGCGCAGCAGCGTCAGCATGCCGCCTATCAATTCGAAATGCAATACGGTCCGCTGATGCAATTTGGTCATAGCTACTCCCGTTTTCCTTGGCAATGGGTGGAAACCCCTTGGCCATGGCAAGTTTAACGATGCGATTGGAGGGGGGCATGAACGATGTGGGTTTATGATAAAAAGCTGCAGTATCCCGTTCGGGTCAGCAAATGCGATCCGATGATGGCCAAGTTTCTGCTGGAGCAGTATGGCGGTGCGGACGGTGAGCTCGCAGCAGCGCTCCGTTATTTGAATCAGCGCTACTCGATTCCCGACAAGGTTATAGGCTTGCTGACCGATATCGGCACAGAAGAGTTCGCCCACCTCGAGATGATCGCAACAATGGTGTATAAACTAACCAAGGATGCGACGGTGGAACAATTGAAGGCGGCGGGGCTTGGCGATAATTACGCCCAGCGCGACCATGCTTTGTTCTATGCGAATTCTTCAGGCGTACCGTGGACGGCCTCCTATATTCAAGCGAAGGGCGATCCTCTCGCGGATCTGTATGAGGATATCGCTGCTGAAGAAAAGGCAAGGGCGACGTATCAGTGGCTGATTGACATGACGGATGACGTCGACCTGCAGGACAGTCTGAAATTTCTCCGGGAGCGGGAAATCGTCCATTCCTTGCGCTTTAGAGAGGCCGTCGAGATCATTAAGGCGGATCGAGAGCAGAAGAAAATATTTTAATTTCAACACGGGCCGCAGAGTATACTCTGCGGCTTTCGTTTTGAACCATAGGGGAGGGACTGGAATGAACGCATTAACAGAAGCGCAGCAATCGGCTGCATGGTTTGAACATCGGTTCTGGCTGCGAATTCTTGGCGATCACAGCCGATTCATCATGAATTCGCTGTCTCCGAAAGAAACCAATGATGTACAGCAGGCCATGCACTGGATTGCTCGGTTCGATGCATTGTTATCACAGGGACGGAATCCGTCCAGTGGAAAGTCGCTGATTGATCTTACAAGAGAGGCGCATACGGCGGCAATGCAGCTAAGGGCGTTCAAGTTGTCATTGCTGGAGCGGCTCTTACTAGGTAAAGTGACGGTGGGCTTGCCGCCAACCTTTTTCAACCATATGGTCAATGAGCTGGACGAATACGTTCATATCTTGAACGCATTGTTAGCGGGCAAGCCAGTGCCTGTATATGAGCCGCTTCATTATGACATGGTCTGGCTGCCGGATGCTTCAGGTCATGCAGGTGCCATTATTATGGGGTTGGATCGTGTGGAACGTTCGCTTATCGAACGTTATTCGGTTTTCGAGAAGCACTTTAACGATCTGTTTCTTAAGGCGGTAGAAATGGCGGGGTATATGCGTACCGGGCTTCGTGATTTTCCGGCATTTCGCCGCTTTCATAACGAGATTGATTTGGAGATGAGTTTGTTTAAGAAGTTTTTGCAAGAGCTGGAGGAGTTGGAGCTGTCGTCAGCAGTACTTGACACGATTACACCTCTTATGCCTGATCATATGGCAAGGGAAGAGTGTTATTATTTGACGAAGCTGGCGACAATCGGACTCGTGCCATCCCCGAACTGCGATCCGGCGAAGCCAAGAGTGGAAGGGTAGGAGTATAAACGTAAACTAGATAGATATCCTGTAAAACGGGCATTCATACTGCTTATATCGCCTATACCTCTCCTACAAACGCTCATAAGCTGGATGAGGATCGATGGTAAAGGAGTGGGGTTGGCCTATGATCGTTGGAACAGTCGTCACTAGAAGTCACCTAGCCCGGGCGAAACTGTTGGCACAATCCATCAAACGATTCAATCCAGAAGTGAAGGTTGTCGTCAGTCTGCTGGAACGATACAACCAGCAAGACATCAGCATGTATCCTCACTTCGACGAGGTAGTTCTTGCCAGCCAGACGTGGTCCGGCAATTTCAATCAGGCTATCTTCAAATATTCGGCTCAGGAAGAAGCCTCATGCTTTGCTGGGGCGCTGTTAATCGATTATATGTTTCATCGCTATCCGAATGAGAATCAGGTCGTACTGCTCGACTGCGATATGGAAGTCCTCGCTCCGCTGCAGGATCTAGAATCCAGGCTCGCTCGATGCTCCATATTGTTAACCCCTCGACGACTCAGTTCGAGCAATGATCATGGCGATACACGATATGGGGTATATGACGCGGGCCTTATAGGGGTTAACCGAACGCCATCAGGATTAGCATTCGTTCGATGGTGGATGGATCGTTCAGAACGTTACAGCTCCGTGGATTATGATACGAAGACTCAATCATGGCCGGATGAACAGAAATGGCTGAACCAGGTACCTGCGCTGTTCGAAGGTACGCAAGTGCTGAAGCACGCTGGCTATAACGTTGCCGATTGGAATTATAACGAGCGTGAGATTTCACAGGATGGGGGCAGCCATTACCTGGCCAATGGAGAGACGCTCTACATCAAACATTTTCATCACATCGATAATCGGGAGAAAGACAGCGCGGAATACGTGAAGAAGCATCCAATACTGTCGGCTCTAACAAAACAATACACGGACCGGTTGGATGCACTTGGCAGGGGGCGCGACGATTCGATCCCGTGGAGCTATCAGTTCTTCGCCAGCGGAGAGCCGATTCAACCTTCAACGCGGATGCTGTATCGCAACAATTTGTTTCTTGAAGAGAAGTACCCGAATCCATACGAGCTTAGCAACGAGTTTTTTGAGTGGGGGATGTTTGGTGAAGTGCCGCCTGCTGTACAGCCTGAGGTCGACAATAAGCCTAATTCGATAGTGGCTGGCGATACCACTCTTTCTATTGTACGACGTGGGTCGAAGCCTCCGCAGCGCAGCATGAAGAAGAATCTGAAGAAGTCTAAGACTTTAAGCAATCAAGTGCAGAGCCATTCAACTTCAACAAGCTCTACGGGAAAATTGCTCGTATCGAGCCGAAGTAGTGTGAAGAAACAGCATACCTGGTCATTCCCCCATCGGAGGGCAATTCCACTCTTGCATAACAGGACGACTAGTCGTAGGAGAGTAGGGACGAGATGATCATATGCACAACGGCATCATTATCCAAACTGCCGCAAGCATTGGAATTAGCCCGATCGGTGAAGGCCTATCACCCGGAGGCGAAATTTGTTCTTGGTCTGATTGAGGAGTGGGTGCCAGAGTCGACTGCACAATCACCTTGGTTCGATGAGGTGATTCAGATAAAGGACATCGGCATTCCTCATTTCAGGACGTTCATGTTCAAGCTATCAGCAACTCAAGCGCATGATGCAGTAGTTGGCCATTTGATCGTTTATTTGACCTCGTACGATCCCCATGCAGATTCGGTTATTTTCCTTGAACATACGATGAGGCTGTACGGGCCGCTGCGTGAAGTAATTGATGCATTAACTGGACATTCTATTGTCTTGACGCCTCATCTGAGCGGACCGAACCTTGCGGTTTCCTTGGAACAGGAAATAAAACTGCATCAAACAGGAAGCTTTAACGATGGCTTCATCGGTGTGCGGCGAAGCAAAGAGTCGAAGAGCTTCCTGACTTGGTGGGCGGATAAGCTTTATCGCGACTCTTATGAATTTCATGATCGAAGCCAACAGTGGTTGGATCTCGTACCTGTTCTCTTTCATCCGTTCATCATACGTCAGCCGGGCATCCATATGGCTTGCTGGAATTTGCACGAGCCTTCTCGGCAGATCACAACTGTAGAAGCGGATTGGGCTTCGATTGTCGGCGGACCGATGCGCTGCTTCAACTACAGAGATGAACATAACGAATTCGAAGAGAGCTTATACCGTCTAGCTCCGCTTCAAGCAGAACAAGCACGTAAGCTGCTGCAACAGTATCAGGTTGCGTGTCAGGGGCATGAGGCGCAAGGATTTAACAGAGAAACGGTATGGAGCTACGATTATTATTACAATGGCGAGCGGATATCCGAAGAGGCCCGTAACATCTATCGAGTTAATGAAGACCGCCATGTCTTAGGGGATCCTTATGCGTGGAGCAACAAGCACATCATAGATGGAATCGAAGGACAGAATCCAGCTCCAATAAGTTAATATATTTGCGGGTTATAGAGGGGCTGTTCCAGAGAGTCATGGTGACTTTTTGGAGCAGTCCCTCGTATTTTTCCATTCGTAAGCGGCGACAATAGATAAGGAAAAACTTACCTGGAATAACAGGAAGAAAGAAGGGTTGTTCATATGCGAAGAATGGGAATCGGCGTACAACTGTACACGCTGCGAGATGAGATGGAGAAGGATGTACAGGAAACGCTTCGCAAAGTGGCGGCGCTTGGCTACGAAGGGGTTGAATTCGCGGGTTATTTCGATGTGCCTGCGAAGCAAATGCGAGCTTGGCTGGACGAGCTAGGGCTTGCTGCATTCAGCACGCATGTCGGACTTACTCGACTCCGTAATGACCTTCAGGGCGAAATTGCATATGCTAAAGCAATAGGAGCGAGATATATGCCCTGCTCGTATATAGAACCAGAAGATCGACAAAGTGCTGAAGACTGGCGCGGTCTGATCAACTATTTCAAAACAACGGCAGAGGAAGTTAATAAGCAAGGTCTTCAATTTTGCTATCATAATCATGAATTTGAGTTTGAAACGAAGCTGGATGGTAGGAGCGTATACGACCAGCTGTTCAGCCAAATCAGTGAACAAGCGATGAAATCGGAGCTGGACGTATGCTGGGTGCAATTCGCGAACGAAGACCCGCTCGCTTATATTCGCCGTTATGCAGGAAGACTGCCGCTTCTGCATTTGAAAGATTTCACGCATGGTGACGATAATCAGATGATTACGCTTCAATTGGGTCAAGGCAAGGTTAATCTTCCAGCGGTGCTGGAGGAAGCGAGCCATGCTGATGTTGAATGGCTGATCGTCGAGCAGGATGTATGCCAGAGCCCTCCTTTTGAAAGCATTGAGGCGAGTATGCAGTGGCTGAAAGACCATTATCTGACGAAAGTGGGCGTTTCTACATGACTGAACCTATTCGAGTAGCTGTCATTGGCTGCGGTGCGATCGCAGTTCGTCGTCATATTCCGGAATATGCGGACAATCCAAACGTGAGGCTTGTCGCTTTTGCTGATCCGAGGCTGGAGCGAGCAGAAGAACAAGCGAATCGATTCGGCGCACGCGCATTCAGCGATTATCGAGCGATGCTGGCTGAGGTTGAGGTTGACGCTGTTAGCGTCTGTACACCAAACCACTTGCATGCGGATGCATCCATTACAGCAGCGAATGCCGGTGCACATGTACTCGTAGAGAAACCGATGGCAACGAATGAACAGGAAGCGCAGGCTATGATCCAAGCAGCACAAGATAATGGGGTATTGCTGATGGTCGGCCATAATCAACGGCTCATGCCGCCGCATGTGAAAGCGAAGGAAGTGCTCGAATCAGGCAGGCTTGGACGGGTGCTTTCTTTCCGCACCTCGTTCGGCCACCCGGGACCGGAGAGCTGGAGTCTGGATGGGCGCGACAGTTGGTTCTTCCGCAAAGATGAAGCTGTTATGGGGGCAATGGGTGACCTTGGCGTACACAAGGCCGATCTTATCCGCTGGCTGCTAGGTGACGAGGTTGTGGATGTTGCAGCTTTCGTGGGAACGCTTCATAAGGAGAATACGGCTGTCGACGATAACGCAACCTGCATTCTTCGGATGAAGAACGGCGCGATTGGCACGCTTGTTGCCAGTTGGACCTATTATCGCGGCGAAGATAACTCGACGATTCTATGGTGCGAGAATGGCGTGCTGAAGATCGGTACGGATCCTGATCGTCAGGTTATTCTCGAGCTGCGTGACGGTACATCGGAGAATATGGATGCAGGCGCTATATCGACGAACGAAAGACAGCTGCCGAGCTTTGTGATCGAGCAGTTCGTCGATTGCATCTTGAACAATAAGAAGCCTTCGATTTCCGGGGAAGAGGGACTCAAGTCACTGAAAGTCATTTTGGCTGCATTCGAGTCGCAGGAGACAGGCAAAGTGGTTGCTGTCGAATCTTGAGCGGATAGCTGTGCAGGATTTTGAAACCTGCGCAGCTTTTTTACGTACATAAGAAGGAATAACCAATGCAGGCTAAGCTCACAATAAAAAGACGTTTTATCGCTGAAATTGAACGGTTCTGTTAAAAAAAGATGCTTTTGTGCCGATTCATCTCTATGTGAGATTGATATCATACAAAAGTGTTATTTCAGTCTTACCGCATGGCTATATTATAATGATTACAGGAATGAATATGATTTTCCTCCATAATGAATATCAAAATCCTAGACGGAGGTCTAACATCCATGTCGACGGACAATAACAAAGAACGCTCTTGGGAAGGTTTTTATGGTCCGAACCTTGGTTACGCGCAAGAGCAGTACGAGCGCTATGTGAACGATCCTGCATCAGTTGATGCCGAAACGCGATCAATGTTTGAGCGCTGGGGTCAGCCGCCTGCAGCAGAAACGCCACAGGCGAGTGCAGCAGGTGCTGGCACGACGATAGATATGAATCTGGTTAAGAAAGCGGTTGCAGCAGGTAAGCTTGTGGCGAATATTCGAGCACATGGCCATCTTTCGGCTAACATCGATCCGCTTAACATTGGACCTGCAGCTGACTCAGGCATGAGCAGCCTTGCGAAGTACAATCTCAAAGAGTCTGATCTCACGAACATTCCTGGCGAGCTCGTTTGGTATAACGCGCCTGCATCGGCCGTCACGGGCGCCGATGCTATTCGTATGCTTCGCAATGCCTACACGGGCACGATTGCTTACGAATTCAGCCATGTGCATGTACAGGAAGAACGGGATTGGCTGCACGCGCAAGCAGAGCGTATCGCTCCATCCTTCAAGCTGTCCAGCGGCGAGAGCAAAGAATTGCTTCGCGGTTTAATTGAGGCAGAATCATTTGAAGACTTCCTGCACCGCACTTTCGTTGGTCAGAAACGCTTCTCCGTTGAAGGCAACGAGGCAACGGTTCCACTCGTTAACGAGTTGGTCAAGCAGCTTGCTAACAACGGCGCTAAGGACATCTTGCTCGGCATGGCGCATCGCGGTCGCTTGAACGTGCTCGCACACGTACTTGGCAAGCCTTATTCGAAGATCTTCTCCGAGTTCCATCATGCACCGAACCGTAACCTGGTACCATCCGAAGGTTCGATGGGTATCAACTATGGTTGGTCCGGCGACGTTAAATACCACTTGGGCGCTAATCATGAGCTGAAGATGAACGAGACGGTTCAAACGCGTATTACGCTGGCGAACAACCCGAGCCACTTGGAATACGTTAACCCTGTCGTACACGGCTTCACACGCGCTGCTCAAGACAATCGCACGCAACCAGGCTATCCTTCACAAGATCAGACGGTTGCCGGCGCAATCGTGTTGCACGGCGACGCTGCATTCCCTGGTGAAGGCATCGTAACGGAGACACTTAACCTTGGACAGTTGAACGGCTATAACAATGGCGGTTCCATCCACGTTATCGTTAATAACAAAATCGGCTTTACGACGGAAAGCGGCGACTCGCGTTCCACGCATTACTCGAGTGACCCAGCTAAAGGCTTTGAAATTCCAGTCATTCACGTGAACGCTGACGATCCGGAAGCGGCTATTCTGGCAGCTCGAATCGCAACGGGCTATCGCTCGAAGTTCAAGAAAGATTTCTTGATCGATTTGATCGGCTATCGTCGTTATGGTCATAATGAAACGGACGATCCGGAAACAACACAACCTACGATTTATGCGAAGGTTAAGGCGCATCCATCGGTCAGCCATATTTATGGCGACAAGCTCGTAGCGCGCGGCATCGTTACGGCAGAAGAGATCAACGCTATTCGCGAGGACGTTCTATCGGTTCTCAAGACAGCTTACGATGAGATGAAAGCAGGCGAGACGCAGGAACAAGTTCACCAGAACACAGACGTTCGCGCCGCTCGTCAAATCGGCAAGATCGCGACAGGCGTTTCGCTTGAACAGCTGCGCCAGATCAATACGAACCTGCTGCAATGGCCTAGCGACTTCAAGGTATATCCGAAGCTGCAGCGTATTCTGGAGCGTCGCGGCACAGCCTTTAACGAAGGCGAGAAAATCGATTGGTCCCATGCTGAGACGCTTGCATTCGCAACGATTCTCGCAGAAGGCAAACCAATCCGAATTACGGGTCAAGACGCAGAACGCGCAACGTTCGCGCACCGTAACCTCGTGCTTCATGATGCTGTAACTGGCGACACATTCTGCCCGCTGCACAAGCTGCCAGAAGCGAAAGCGTCTTTCGCCATCCATAACAGCCCGCTGTCCGAATCGGCCGTTCTTGGATTCGAATACGGCTATAATGTTTACTCGCCTGAGACGATGTCGATCTGGGAAGCGCAATTCGGTGACTTCGCGAATACGGCGCAAGTGCTGATCGATCAATTCATCTCGGCTGGCCGTTCGAAGTGGTCGCAGAAATCGAACCTGATTATGCTGCTGCCGCACGGTTTCGAAGGTCAAGGTCCAGAGCACTCCAGTGCCCGCCTGGAACGTTTCCTGCAGCTGTCTGGCGAAGAGAACTGGACGGTAGCTTACTTGTCCAGCGCATCTCAGTACTTCCACCTGCTTCGTCGTCAAGCGGCAATCGCAGGCACGGAAGCATCGCGTCCACTGGTCTTGATGTCGCCTAAGAGCTTGATCCGTAACCCGCGCGTTGCTTCATCGGCATCGGAATTCGCTGAAGGAACAGAGTTCCGTACAGTGGTCGAACAGCCAGGCCTTGGCGGTAAGCCAGAGCATGTGAAACGCATTGTATTCTGCACAGGCAAGATGGCAATCGATCTGGAAGATGCGCTCGACAAATCGGAGGATAAAGACAACGACTGGCTGCACATTGTGCGCATCGAGCAGTTGTATCCATTCCCGCAGCAAGAGATCGAAGCGATCATTGCTCGTTATCCGAATGCGAAGCAGCTGATCTGGGTACAAGAAGAACCGCAAAACATGGGCGCTTGGTTCTACATGGAGCCTCGCCTGCGTGCTGTAGCTCCTAAAGGGGCGACGGTTAGCTACATCGGCCGTCCTGATCGTTCGAGCCCGGCAACCGGCTTCCAGCATGTACATGCATTTGAGCAGCAGCAAATCATTACATTGACGTTTGATCAAAAACCAAGCTTAACATATAGCAATGGGAGGTAGCAGCAGTGAGTGATATTATCGTACCAGCAATGGGAGAATCGATCACAGAAGGAACGATTTCCAAATGGGTCGTTCAAGCAGGAGCACAAGTTCGTCAAGGTGACGTACTCCTCGAGCTTGAAACGGATAAAGTAAATATCGAGATCGGCGCAGAAGCTGACGGTGTTGTTACGAGCATCCTGAAGCAAGAAGGCGACACGGTCGCGATCGGCGAAGTTATCGGTACAATCGGTGAGGGTTCGGCTGCAGCTCCAGCGGCAGCACCTGCAGCCAGCGCACCAGCGCCTGCAGCAGCAGCTACTGCTGCACCAGCAAGCGCACCTGCTGCAGCAGTAGCTGTAGCAGAGCCGTCGCAAGTGAATGCATCGCCAGCAGCACGCAAGCTGGCTCGCGAGAAAGGCATCGATCTGAATGCCGTTCCTACGCGTGATCCAATTGGCCGTGTATACCAAGACGATGTGAAATCGGCATCGACTAAACCAGCGGCACCAGCTCCAGCAGCAGCTGGTGCTCCGTCAGCACCTGCAGCGGCAGTTGCTGGCAAGCCAGCAGAGCGCAAGCGCATGTCGCGCCGCCGTCAGACGATTGCGAAACGTCTGGTCGAGGCTCAACATAACGCAGCAATGCTGACGACGTTCAATGAAGTCGACATGACGGCGATTCTGGACGTTCGCAAACGCCGCAAGGACAAGTTTAAAGAGAAGCATGATGTCAACCTGGGCTTCATGTCGTTCTTCACGAAAGCTGTCGTAGGCGCGCTCAAAGCGTTCCCGCTGCTTAATGCAGAAATCGATGGCGACGACATCATCGAGAAGCACTACTATGATATCGGCATTGCGGTATCGGCACCAGAAGGTCTCGTTGTTCCAGTCGTTCGCGATGCAGATCGTCTCGGCTTCGCAGAGATCGAGCGTAACATCGTTGACCTTGCAGTGAAAGCTCGCAATAACTCGCTGAGCCTGTCCGAGCTGCAAGGCGGCACGTTCACGATCACGAACGGCGGCGTATTCGGCTCGCTGCTGTCGACGCCTATCCTGAATGCTCCGCAAGTCGGTATTCTCGGTATGCACAAAATCCAGCTCCGTCCAGTTGCAATCGACGCTGAACGTATGGAAAACCGTCCGATGATGTACATCGCATTGTCGTACGACCACCGTATCGTAGACGGCGCAGGTGCAGTTAGCTTCCTCGTGAAGGTGAAGGAACTGCTCGAAGATCCAGAAACGCTGCTGCTCGAAGGCTAAGATTAACTCCTTCTTGCATTGCAATAGAGAAGAAGCCATCCGCTCAATGAGAGCAGATGGCTTCTTTGCTTGTTACGATTAATATAAGGGCTTGACTAGACCTGTTGGACTACAACGGCTATAGCTTCTTCGTCATGACTACATGCGGGATTCCAGCCTCATGGAAAACGTCTGAGACTGTCTCATAGCCAAGCTTTGAATAGAAGGGGGCAGCTTGCGTCTGGCCGTGCAGCTTAGTTTTCGCGGCGCCTAGGCGTTTGCCCTCCACTTCCAATGCAGTCGTGATGGCTGCTCCTACGCCGAATTTGCGGTATTCGGGCAGCACGCATATTCGCTCCAGCTTCGCAACGTTGTCGAGCAGTCGGACACGGCCTGCGCCTGCAGGTTGTCCATTATAAGTAGCGAGCACATGTGCAGAGGTCTGCTCATGCTCATCGTATTCTTCCTGTTCGGATACGCCTTGTTCCTCGACGAACACTTTCTTGCGAATGCTGTATACTTCGTTTAAGTCACGCTCTGTTTGCACGCGATTGACTTCAATCATTGTTGTTCCATCCTCTCGTTGTTCAACATCTATTTGGTCGGCTAGCGTAGTTGTACCATTTTGGGAGGCTGAATGCAAATCGGAATGCTCCAGAGTAGTTACCTAAAGTATAGCTGCTATCCAATTCGTCATTAACGCAATAACTTTTCACGTCTTTCATGGAATCGCTTCATTCGATACAATAGCATAGAAGAAAGGGGATAATAACAATGCAATATAGAAGTCTTGGCAAAAGCGGTTTGAAAGTAAGCGAAATCGGACTTGGCAGCTGGCTTACATATGGTACGGCAGCAGAACGTGATGCGGCAGATAAATGTATTCGTTCAGCGTTCGACAACGGAATTAACTTTTTTGATACAGCAAACGCATACAATCGTGGAGCAGGCGAAGAGGCAATGGGCGCTGCGTTGAAGCCTTATTCGAGAAGCAGCTATGTGCTGTCGACTAAAGTGTTTTTCGCAATGGGCGACGATGTGAACGAGCGCGGTCTGTCGCGCAAGCACATTATGGAGCAGTGTGATGCGAGTCTGCGACGTCTCGGCGTCGATTACATCGACATCTACTTCTGCCACCGGTTTGACGATTCCGTGCCCGTCGAAGAGACTTTGCGAGCACTTGATGACTTGACCGCACAAGGTAAAATCTTGTATTCGGCCGTGAGCGAATGGTCTGCTGCACAGATTGGTCAAGCTGTCGAGATCGGCCGCCGAATGAATCTTCGTCCGCAGATTGCGAACCAACCGATCTACAACATGTTCGAGCGTTATATTGAGCGCGAAGTGATTCCGTTGAGTGAACGGGAAGGGCTGGGACAAGTTGTCTTCTCGCCGCTGGCTCAAGGCGTATTGACCGGCAAATATAAGCCAGGCCAGCCGATTCCTGCAGGCACGCGCGCTTCGGACTCGTCCGTTAATTTCGTCATCAACAGCTATATGAATGATGAAGTGCTTGGCGTTGTTGCACAGCTGGAAGAGCTGGCAGGTACGCTCGATTTGAAGCTGTCGCAGCTTGCGCTGTCATGGATTCTCCGTCAGCCGAATGTTAGCTCTGCGATTATTGGAGCAACTCGTCCGGAACAGATCGAAGAAAATGTGAAAGCAGTAGGCGTTAATCTTGATGCAGCAGTATTATCCGAGATTGACCGACTGCTTGCGCAAGTAGCACATTTTGCACCGCTTCGTTAAAGATTATTAATGATTACCTATACGCATCGGGCAAATCCAAGCCTGATGCGTTTTTCATGCGATTATGGAACTTATTGAAGAGGTTCAGTGCAATGTCTGCCAATCGTTAGTCATTGACGATATCCAGTCCAGTCTTTTACAATAGGTCTAGTTAATAAGACCCATCTACTTGGTAACGGCGTGATGGAAGAATAGAAAGGTTGAATTATGTCTAAGACTCGTGCAATTATGGCCAGTTTATATATGATGTTTATTTATTGGGCTTCAACTCAGTTTCCGGATGTACATACTTTGTTTTTCCCGACGCTCGGGGCATTTTGTTTGTTATTCCTGAAACGTACACAAGAACGGAAAGCGCAGTTCAATATTATGATCGGCGCCATAATCGGTGCCTGCATTGGAACGACGTTGTACACAATTGACCATGGACCAATAACCTTCTTCATTAATGCACTGCTGATGATCGGATTAATTACGAAGATGAAATGGAATGCGCCTCCGATTATGGCGGTGTCGTTCATTCCTTTCTTCTCGCATCCGAAAGTGATTTGGTCGCTGCCTGTATCGGTTGCAGTTTCGCTGGTCGGCCTCCTTGCCATGTTGTGGCTAACGGAAGCGGTTGAACAAGGAATTAGCGTTCGCGTTCCGAAACGCGAAGATATAGAAATAGAAACAGGCTTATAATTCCATTTGTGCTTGCGCAGGATGGAGACGCGTATACTGTACTGTATGTAGCATCTACGGGAAAACGGAAGAGACAGGAGAGATAGGCGTGGCAATAAGCAAAAGAGCTAAGTTTCGAAATATGGCAGGCTGGATGCGGCTCGCGTTTGCTGCCGCGCTCGTCATGCTGATCGGTATGCAAATGCCAGCTTCTGCCGTTGTTATGGCTGCGCCTGCAGCTTCTGAATCTTCTGGCGATCAGTCAACGGCATCTGATGCTGCAGCAGTCCATAAGCCAGACGTTGCAGCAGAGTCTGCCA
Organism: Paenibacillus terricola; assembly: GCF_014779765.1. GTDB lineage: Bacteria > Bacillota > Bacilli > Paenibacillales > Paenibacillaceae > Paenibacillus_T > Paenibacillus_T terricola. The sequence goes on from NZ_JACXZA010000001.1 coordinate 639,134, forward strand.
TTCTGATCGACGGGAGAACCGGAACGGTCTTATATTCGAAGAATGCAACGGAGCAAATGTATCCAGCGAGCATCACGAAGATCGTAACGGCGATTGTGGCGCTCGAGACTGCTGACGTTTCTGATACTGTAACCGTTTCCAAAGATGCCCGTTGGGAAGAAGGGACGCGTGTCTACCTGGAAGAGGGCGAGCAGATGTCCATGTGGCAGCTGCTGCTTGGCATGATGGTTAACTCGGGTAACGATGCGGCGACAGCAATAGCCGATCACATTGACGGATCCAAGGAGAAGTTCGCTGAGCGGATGAATACGTTCGTGCGCGAGCATGCGGGGGCGATGAACAGTCAGTTCCGCAATCCGCATGGTCTGCCAGATCCGGAACATTACACAACAGCAGAGGACATGGCGAAGATAGCTCGCTATGCGATGCAGAATGAGAAGTTCCGCGAGCTGGTCGGCACGAAGAAGGTCAATTGGACGGGTGAGACGTGGCAGACAACGCTCGTTAACCATAATAAGCTGCTTGGCACCTATGAAGGCGCTACAGGCATTAAGAACGGTTATACGACGGTTGCAGGCCAGACACTTGTCGCATCCGCCAAACGGGCCGACATGGAGATTATCGGCGTCGTCCTGAAGTCGCCTTCAAGCGATCAGCTGTATAAAGATATGCGCGGCCTGCTTGATTACGGATTCAACGCTTTCGAGCAGAAGCAGTTGTTCGAAGAGAACGAGGTTTATCATATGGAAGGGATGCCGAACGTTGACTACATGGCAGAGAAACCGATCTGGACGGTTGTGCCCAAAGGTGAAAAACCGGAGCTTCTCGTAGATACGTTAGGCAATATTCGCGTCATCACTTCACATGGCATATCCGATGCGGGACATTTTCAAGTGTCTCATCATGAAAATGAGGTGAAGATGCTAGCAGCATCCATGGCTGCCAATACACCTACCGCGGTCGAAGAGGACGGAGGTAGGGCAGGCCGTGCATGGACGCTCGCTGGCACCTGCCTTATCGGCGCTCTCGCAGGCGGTACCGTAGTCTACCGTATGCGCAAGCGCAACGACACATCCGCAAGCTAATACTACACAAAAGGCTGAACAGGGCATTGCTGTTCAGCCTTTTTATCTCTCCAGACCAGCAGTATAGGCGAAGCCGGCCCCTGTGGAGTGACCATTACGCACATTAATGCGCGAAGCGCTACATAACAACGAAGGCTGAACAGGAGTATCTTAACCTGTTCAGCCACTATGCTATATAAAAATCCGAAGTGGCGAAGGCCGTGCGGCAGAACGGAGCAGGTGAATGATTTCTGGAGAAACGTAGTGGTCGCCTTTGTCAACCGGATTGTATCCAATATAGAATCTATAAGATCAGAACAATCTGGGGACAACAGCGATCGGAAGAAACATTCACCTGCGCAGTGTCGGTCGCACTATAAGGCGAAGCCGCCCCCTGTGGAGTGACCTCCACGCACATTAATGCGCGAAGCGCTACACAACAACGAAGGCTGGACAGGAGTATCTTAACCTGTTCAGCCACTATGCTATATAAAAATCCGAAGTGGCGAAGGCCGTGCGTCGTAACGGAGCAGGTGAATGATTTCTGGAGAAACGTAGTGGTCGCCTTTGTCAACCGGATTGTATCCAATATAGAATCTATAAGATCAGAACAATCTGGGGACAACAGCGATCGGAAGAAACATTCACCTGCGCAGTGTCGGTCGCACTATAAGGCGAAGCCGCTCCCTGCGCAGTGACAGCCGCACTACTAGGGCGAAGCCGCCCCCTGTGGAGTGATCTCTACGCACATGAATGCGCGAAGCGCTACTCATCTTCTAGTCTTCTAATCCTCTGATCCCTTATAGTCATCCCACCGAAGATCTTCATCCAAGCTCGACGTCTTCACTTCCACTTTCTTCTTCTTTTCCTTCTCAAACAGATGCATCGCATACTCCAGCGGACGAGTGATCGCTTGTTGGTACGTCTTCGTATCTCCCGCCTCAATGAACACCTCACGAGCCGGCTTCGGATTCACCTCGAGGAGCCAGACGCGCCCTTGTTTATCGATCGCAAGGTCTAACGCCAGCTCGCACAGCCGCCCATATGATTGTTCGAGATGCTGAGCGACCTGTATCCCGAATTGTTCGGCATCACGCTTCACGATATCAATCTTCGAATCATTCTTAATCCACCGCTTCAGAAGCGTATCCATCGTTGCAGCATGGCCGCCGCCATGCAAATTGGACGTAACGCTGTTCTGCGCGCCAATGCGTCCAGCACAGCCTGTTACACGCCAATTGCCTTCGCCATCTTTCTGCACAAGCATCCGGTAGTCGTGCACGCGGCCATTCGGCAGCTTGATCGGAATGCCCTGCTGCACGAGATAACGTTTCTCCTTCAGATGCCACGAGGACAGCTTATCGGCCAGCTCTGATGTGGAGATGCGCTGCGATGCAACTATACGGCGATGCTGGTCACGACCTTGCAGCAGCACCTTGTCATTATCGACTCGTTCGATTCTCAGGATGCCGCGGCCGCCGGTCCCGTTTATGGGCTTTAAGTAAATGAGCGAATGCTTGCGAAGCATGGCATTCAGATCAGCAATCGATTCGTACATACGTGTGCTAGGCAAATTGCCTGCGAACCGTTTGTCGCGAGATAGCGTGCGATGTACGGTCCATTTGTTACGGAGCGGTCGGTTAAGAAATGTCAAATGGCCATATTGCTGACGGAAGCGGCGAAGCTCATCGAAACGGCTTGATTTCTGAATGCGGCAGCGATCATAAATGAGGTTAGGGAAGGGGGTCCAGCGCTTCGACCATTTCTTCGTGGCCGCATCATAGAATTGGGCGTTTATTCGATTCGTCTTGTAATTGACATCGCGCGGCGTGAACACGAACACATCTAATCCGAGTTTCTGGCCGGCTGTCGTCATGCGTTGATAGATCGGGCGCTCTTCGAGCGCGCCATTGTCGTTCAAATATAAGGTTAAGATGCCTAGCACGGGCTTTGCCATGCGGATGCCTCCTTTATAGACTCGGAAGGCTGTTGAACAGTTGGCTGCGATCGGTATCCATCAGTCTCGAAGCGAAGGGTTGGTTTGCCAGTCGGCCCGCTATGAAGACTAACAGCCTTTAACCCTGCGCGGAAAAATAACTTCATGCTCGCTGCATTATCGCAGGCGACAGAGCCGCACAAGCCACCGCATGCTTCAATCAGCGAAGCAATCAGTCTGCCTCCAACGCCACGACCACGCGCCTCCGGGCGGACAGCGATTACACAAGCCGCTTCGCCTGCATCCTGCGCAAAAGCGAAGCCAGCAAGTCTGCCGGCTTCGTGTGCGATAACGATAGCGGTCGATGCGGAGGCGGATTCGCCTGCAAGCGATAAAGCGTGCAGGCCGCCGGCAGTAAGCCGGCGGTCACCATAGCGCTTGGCGAATGTGACGAGGCGGCTGCGCCATTGCAGCCATTGCGATGGCTTTAACCGCACAATGTCCATTTACGCTCCTCCGATCTTAGACTTTTTCCTGCCGTATAGATATAGGCCGTAGTGGAAAATACGCTCCAGCGACTTTTTGCGAATATGCGGTTCATCGAATTTCATCGGCTTTGCGTTAGCTTCAAAGAACCACACATTGCCCGTCTGGTCGACGCCCAGATCCATAGACATCTCGCCAAGCTCTTGACCGGACCCGCGCTCAATCTGTTTGGCGATAATAAGCGAAGTGTTTTTGGCTTTGATCATAATTTTACGCGCTTCGTCTTCACCGAATGTTTGCACAAGCAGCTTCTCTGGATCTTCGATGCTGCCGCCCCTTGGCACATGTGTTGTAATGCTGGTTGTGCCTGCAAGACGTGCGCCCACCCCTGTAATGTCCCATTGCCCGCGCTGATTTTTCTGGATCAGTGCCCGAAGATCGAAGCGGCGTTCATTCACGGTTGCTAACGCGATGCCTTGCTGGACGATGTAGGCCTCGCCAATGCTCTGCTTACGGATTCGCGTCCACAGCTTCGGGATCGAAGCGCAGTTGTACGTCACGCTTTTCTTATCCATTTGGATCCGAAGCCGGTACGGCAAACTTTTCTCGGGAAGGACCTTCACTGTCATAATGCCCTTGCCGGCTTTACCGCTGACAGGCTTCAAATACAAAAAGTTGTACTTTCGCATAAGCTGGGTCAAGCCGGAACGAGAGAGCATCCGCTTCGTTGTCGGAATAAATGGCTTTGTCGTCTTCGACAAGCGAAGCCATTCGAACAGGCTCCACTTGTTGAAGAAGGTCGGGTTGAACAATTGGGTTCTCGGATGCTTCATGCAGGCGTTAATTTTGCCGCGAACGGAAGGCTGAAGTTCATCTTCACGAAGCGGAATCCGATTGTAGATGACGTCAGGGAACGGGAAGAGCTGATTGTACCACAGCTCCTCACGATCGTTGAACGCATAGCCGACGAGCTGACTTTTCGACAAGTTTAAATTTTTGGTCGTCAGCACGTAAACGATAAAGCCCATGTCGCGTCCAGTCCGAATGATATCGGCGAAGTTTTCGCGGTTACCGCGGAACAGCAGCAGATCGTCTTCCATCGTCAGAATGGCCATGACGGGCCGACGGGACTGAACCTCTGCTGGTTTATCTTCTACTACCGACTCAAGATCCATCTGCTTTACCTCCCTGGAACCGGCTCAGGTACAGACAGTGGTCCAAAATATACGACAGAGAGGCGCGCCCTTGCTCCTTCAACGCCGGGTGCTTGAAGATCGACCGTCCTGGCTTGGAGTTCGCCTCGAACATCCACACTTCGCCGTCTTTATCGATGCCAAGATCGAGACCCAACTCGCCAAGTCGATGCGAATAGTTGCGTTCGATGGCTTCGGACAGCTTTATTGCAACCTTCTTTGCTTTATCCAAAATCTCGTCTGCTCTGTCGCCGAATACGCGGGACAACGCTTGCTCTGGCGTCATCAGCGATCCGCCGTTCTTCACATGTGTCGTTACGCTGCCGCGGCCAGCTTTCTTCGCTCCGATGCCTGCCGGTACCCATTCGTTATTGCCGTCCTTATGCATGTGGAAACGGAAGTCGATTGGGCAACCATCAATCTCAATTAAGCGGATGCCCTGTTGGCTGACGTAATTGTTAAGCGAAACGCCATGATTGCCCTGCAGCATGCGCATCATCGAGTTGAAGTTCGAGAACCGGAGCAGCACGTTGCTGCCGCCTTTGCGATAGCGAGCGAAATAGCCGCGTTTAGGATGATAAGTGAGTCGATAGATGCCGATGCCTAGGCTGCCGCCGGTTGGCTTGAAGTAAAGGAACTGATGTTTCTCAAGCATTTCTTTGATTTTCTCTGGACTTGGCCGCGACACGGAATCCGGGAGATGCTTGAGCGCCTCCACATCATTATCGATCAATTTGTAAACATCCGATTTATTGAAGAACGTCCAGTTGAAGAACGGGATATTGCGTTTGATGAAACGTTCGCGGAAATTGACGATAGCGGATGTCGTTTCAGCTTTTCTGCTCGGCAGACGGTTGTAGACAACGTCCGGCAGCGGTACAACACGGCGTATCCAGCCGCCCGAGCCATTCAAGAAGTAACCGTTGATCGTTTCCTGCTGCCAGTTCACGTCGCGAGGGCTGAAGGCGAACAGATAAGCTTTCTTCTCGCCAGCGCGGAGCAGCTGCCTTATATAACCGGTGCGGGAGCCGAAAGGCATCGTATCGGATCGGAAGCCAGAGTCGCACAATACACCGATGAGCGGTCCAAGCTGCAGCTCATTACTGCTGCCTTGAAGCAAATAGACATTGCCCGACTTTGGCACGCGAATCGATTGGCGAACGCCTGCTGACAGATACATATAATTGCCGGAACGTTTGAGCGGTTTAACCGCTGCTGTGATGGTTTCTTTGCCGAGCTTGATGTTAACGGTTTTATGGCCTGCAAGACTCTTTAGTACCGGATTCGATAAATAGACGACACGATCGGATTGTTGCGAGAATTGCACGTTACATAATGTCAAACTCATGGATGAACCTCCTGAACGTAGTCCGATGGGAACCCGACATAGTGGTTATGACCGTTGGAAGCTCTCGAATAGAGCCGCTTTCCGTCGGCTAGCTTTCGTGCATAAGACAGGAGACGTCTGACTGATAGTTGTTCGGCTTGCGTATCCCCTGTCAGCTTTAGCGATTGGCGGCCTGGCTTCGAGTTCGCCTCCAGCAGCCACAGCTTGCCGTCTTGCGATAGTCCGAAGTCAAATCCAAATTCAGCGAATCGGCCGTAATGCTGCTCAATCAAGGGAGCCGCCAGTTGCCCTGCGGAGACTATCGTTTGCAGCAGAATTTCGGTTTTATCTCTACCGTAGAGCCGGGATAATCTTTCCTTAGCGGACTCTGCTGTGCCGCCGCCATGCAAATTCGATGTGACGCTGCCGTTTTGCCCTACTCGGCTTACCATACAAGTGCTGACCCAACGGCCGTTGTTAACCTTTTGTAAGAGAAGTCTGACATCGTGGGGCCGATCTTCAGCATCGAGCAGCGGCAGCAACGGCTGAATAATGAAGCGGCTTGCTCCGACGAACCGATCTAGACGATCGGTCGCTTCTTGTATACTCGCATAACGGAAGGAGAACGACTGATTGGCTCTTGTACGCCCATCTATGACAATTGCTTCACCATGCTGGCGAATGCGCAGCGCACCGCGGCCCTGCGAACCGGCAGCAGGCTTTAAGAACAGCCCCTCGGGTCTGAGCTTCAACAGGTGGCGCAACTGCGCGCTTCCCTGATAAAGCCATGTCGGCGGAACCAGCTTTGCAAGTTCCGGATGGCTTAGCAGGGCATCCTGCACGAGAAGCTTATCGGGAAGCTCGCTGCTGAGCGGTTTAGCTCCTGCATGAATGAGTGTTTGCAGCGCTCGTCGAATGCGAGTTCGGGTTTCTGCGTTCTTGGCGAAGCTGCGGTCATAAACAACATCAGGCAGCGGACAGGAGCAGGGTGCCCACCGTCCGTTTGCCCGTTCGAAGCCGTGTATCGTCCCATCCTGCACAGAACCATAGTCGGCATCGATGACAACGACACGAATGCGCTGCTGTGCACCAGCGGCAGCGAGCATGCGGAGGAACCGATCCTCTGGCATTCGGCTGCGGGCTGAGGAATCGGCATCCTTGGAGCCTGCGCCAACGAGTGATACGGGAAGACGTGTGATGAAGACGGCTAGCAGCAGCCACAACCGATCCATAGTCGACCTCCGAATTAAAAACCGGATAAATACCGGCTGTATTGAATCATTCTTAACACTGACGGACGAATCTTGAGCTCGGTCAGCGGCGTATTATCATTCTTAGAAGGCTTGGAGTTCACTTCGAGCAGCCAGACGCGACCCGAAGTATCGACGGCAAGGTCGATGCCCAGTTCGCCAAAATGGGCGGGAATATGCTGATCGATCCCCTCGGCAATCTCAAGCGCGGCCCGCTGCAACCGTTCAGGCGCTTCTTGTCTTGCAACGAGCAGATTTGATTTGCCGATTGCTTCCTTCACGGTGCTAAGCGTACCGCCGCGGGCAAGATTGGATACAAAGTGAGCGCCGCCTGCCGTTCGCGCGACAATGGAAGTAACCGTCCATTTGCCGGCGGCGTTCTTCTGTACGAGTGCTCGGAAGTCGACGGGGCGCTTTGAAATATCGATAAGCTGTAATCCTTGCTGGACTTGATAGCGCACAGTTTTCATTTTGACATTAATGGAGGAGAACAGCTTTACAAGAGAAGCAAATTGCTGCTTGCGCGTGCCTGCCGTCGTTGTGAACATGGCCTGATAGCCGCCGTTATCCGTACGCGTAATTTTGATGATACCTTTGCCAAGGCTGCCTCTGACCGGCTTCAAGAAAACCGATTCATATTTGGAGCACATCGCTTTCAGCATCGTATAATTACGCAGCAGATGGGATTCTGGCAAGTAACGGATGAGCTTGAGATCGCTTTTCAGCGCATCGAATACCTCGTGCTTGTCGAGAAATTTCTCATTAAAAACGTGAGCGGAATGGCGCATTTTGATTTCCTTCAGAAATTGCTGCACATTCGGTTTATTCTCGAGCTTGCGCGACGTAAGCCGATTGTTGACGATGTCAGGGTAGGGCATCGATATTCGTTTCCACGCATTGTTGAATACCCAGCCTTCAACGGTGTCCGAGTTTTCTGAAATGCCGTTAGGTGTGAAAAAAAAGACATGTGCGCCTTCGTCCGCACAACCGTCAACCAGCTCCTTACAAAACATCGTAATGGAGCCGAACGGCCGATCCGGCAGGTTCGGATAATCACGGCTAATCAATACGCCAATGATCGGGCCGAGTGAGAGAGTCGACGTTTTCTCGGAATAATGAAGGCGCAGCGTAGCGCTGCTCGCGAGACCGATTCGCCGGGCAAGGCTTTGATTGATGCGCATGCCGTCATAGCGGGCGACAGATACGACCTTGATAGGCTGGCGATAAGCGCCGAGCCGGAGTGTAATCGGCTGGGCTGTTGGGATCTTCCACTGCTTCAGATAAGATTCGCCCAGCATGATCGCATCGTCCGGCAGAAGGCCGAAGCTGACCGCATGGACGGCGACTTTGGATTTGAGCATCGTAAATCTCCTTCCAAGCGGGAGCGTTGACGTTGAATAGAAGGGCTATAGGTGTTTTTCACGAATTACTTCATCATATGAGGACATCTATCCCTTGGTGATTGGCCATATTGCGACTTTCGTAACTAGGACGACTGCTGCCGAGCCCAACGTTTTACTAAACAATTGACGACAAGACCTTGGCTGGGCAGTGTACACAGTGGTATGATCGAAGTAGTATGATGCAATTCGCGGTCATTAGGAGTGGATGGAGATGAACGTATACGATAAGGCTTACGAACTGGCGAAGTCACTTCGCGAGTCAGCTGAAGCGCAAGCGCTTCAAGCAGCCAAGCAAGCAGTAGATGGCGATGCGGATGCTAAACGCTCGCTGGACAGCTTCATGGAGCGGCAGCACAAGCTGCACCATCAGATGATGAGCGGAGAAGAGCCGTCGCCAGGCGAACTCGAGCAAATGAATAAGTTGTATGAGGTGCTGACGCTTAATCCTCTGATCAGCAAGTATTTTGACGCAGAGCGCCGTTTCTCCGTCTTATTCGAGGACGTGAACCGGATTCTCGGCGAAGGCTTGAAGTCGCTGCTGGATTAATTGGCTGCTTCAAGAGGTGGACGACCGGTCTATTGTTTTATTCGACCGCATACGCTAATAGGGACAAGCGCATCTATCCTGTCTTATTGGGATATGAATGGGCTAACGCTTATTTACGCGAATGCGAGGAGGATATCGAATGTCCGGAACAATCCGCAATGTCATTTATTTGGCTATCGCGATCGCGATGGTGCTGTACGCGCTGCCTCGCATAGAGTTTGGGCAGAGCTGGACGCTTAGTACGGTATTCGGAATTGTGTGGCTTGGCTTTGCTCTCATTGTGATCAGCGCGCAGCTGTACCTGTTGTTCGGAGTCAAAGAACGGACGAAGCAGCGGCTGGCGCAGATCAAACGTGAACGTGCTGCGATATGGGAACGTCGTATGCAGCAACCCGTCCAAGCGCAGATGCGCTATCGCCGTTCGAAGCAATGAGCAAAGCCCGATGCCCGGGAGGGTACCGGGCTTTTGTTGTGTATGAAGCGGTTCGCGGGTGAGCAGCAGGTAGATCATAACAGGGGGCTGTCAGCATGACGAAGAACGGTGGAAGCGGCATCGATGGTGATGCCGCTCTAACGAAGCACGAGCAAATATTGGCGGCAATCGAACAGCTTGAGGTTGGTTCCAAAATATCGGTTCGCGCCATTGCCAAATCTCTAGGCGTAAGCGAAGGTACAGCCTACAAGGCGATCAAGGAAGCGGAGGCTTCCGGCATTGTCAGCACGCGCGAGCGAATCGGTACGGTCCGGATCGAGAAGCGCAGCAGAGGCAATTCGATTCAGCTTACTTTCCGCGAGGTGGCGGAGATGGTTGAAGGTCGTGTGCATGGCGGCGAGAACGGCCTGGACAAAACCTTGAACAAATTCGCTATCGGCGCCATGGAGCTTGAAGCGATGCTTCGTTATATCGATGAAGGCAGCCTGCTTATTGTCGGCAACCGCGAGAATGCGCACCGCGTCGCGCTGGAGCAAGGAGCGGGCGTACTCGTGACCGGCGGCTTCGCGCCAGGAGAAGAGATTAAGCGGCTTGCGGATGAACGAGAGCTGCCGATCATTGTATCACGTTACGATACGTTTACGGTTGCTTCGATGATCAACCGTGCCATGTATGACCGTCTTATTAAACGCAAGATCATGCTCGTTGAAGACATCGTGGCGATGAGCAAGCCGGCACAGGTGCTTCGTCCAACGGATACGGCGGCTGATTATCACCGGCTGTCTACCGATTCCGGCATGTTCCGCTTCCCGGTCATTGACGATAGGGCCCGCGTTATTGGCATGATTGCGAGCAAAGATGTCATCGGCGCACAGGATGATGCGCTCGTGGACCGCTTGATGACGCGGCACCCGATTACGATTGCACCGAACATCGCTGTTATTTCGGCTGCCCATACGATGGCCAATGAGGGCATCGATCTGCTGCCTGTAGTCGACCGGCATCGGAAGCTGTTGGGTGTCGTCAGCCGTAAGGACGTGCTGGATGCGATGCGTTATGCAGGCAAGCATCGGGAAACGGGTCAGACATTCGACGATTTGATGTGGGACGGGTTCATACAAGAGGAAGTAGAAATTGGCGATGACCAATACGAATATCACTATACAGGCAAAATTATGCCGCAAATGTCCGGCCCTCTTGGCACTGTTTCCGAGGGTGTGCTTGCAGCGCTCATGATGGAAGCGGCTAGACGTTTCGTACGAATTGTCGGCAAGCATGATTATGTAATTGAAAGCTTGACGACTTATTTCATGAGGCCTGTACAGATTGACAGCGATATTCGTCTGACACCGCGAGCTCTGGAGATCGGACGTAAGTTGTCCAAGCTTGAGGTTGAAGTTTCCGACAGCCGCGGATTAGCTGCCAAAGCGATGCTGACGGTACAGACGATTGAGCCATAGATAATCGATAAGAAGCGGAGGCGATTGTTATTCCATCAGATGCCGAGACGAATAGTAAAGAACGGTTCTCGAATCGAGTAGATGCATATGTCAAGTACCGCCCAAGTTATCCCGCAGAGGCGATTGCACATCTTTATCATACGATCGGCTTGAGTAGGAGCAGCGTCATCGCAGATGTTGGTGCAGGCACTGGCAAGTTCTCCGAGCTGCTCTTGAATCAAGGAAGCCCAGTCATCGCTGTTGAACCAAACAAGGAAATGCGTGAAGCAGCGGAGCAAAGGTTAGGTGCGAATCCGTTGTTCCGTACTGCGCCGGGTTCTGCAGAAGAGACCGGGTTGCCGAATCACTCCGTCGACTTCATCGTATGCGCGCAGGCATTCCATTGGTTTGATCGCAGTGCAGCACGCCAGGAGTTTGCGCGAATTCTAAAGCCTGGCGGACAAGTTGTGCTCATCTGGAACTCGCGAATTACTAGCGGCACGCCTTTCCGCGAAGCATATGACCGGCTGCTCCATACATACGGCATCGATTATGCGAAGCTGATGCATAAGAACATTTCGCCTGCGGATCTTGCAGCTTTCTATGCACCGAAGCCTATGGAAGAGGCTAGATTCGTGAACAGCCAAGCATTCGATTACGAAGGGCTGAGCGGCCGTATGCACTCATCCTCCTATATCCCGACGCCGGATCATCCGCAATATGAACCGATGATGAAGGAGCTCCGCCGGGTTTTCGACCAGAATAATCAGAACGGACTTGTGGCATTCGATTATGAAACGGAAATTTATTGGGGCGAGCTGTAAGGCATAACTCATTCTCATAACACAAAAAGGGTTGAGCAGGAGTATCACTTCTGCTCAACCCTTTTATGTGTTTGTCATACGCGTTTCGCCATCTGCCGGTATGCGCTCTGATTGCGCAAGCCCGCGAAGATGTTGAACACGCCCAGCACGAGCAATACTGCGCCGATGACGACCTTCAAGGTAGAACCGGAGAAGGCGAGCATCTGGAACAGGGCGATCAGAATGAGCATCGCGCCCATACTAATATTCATGCGTGCGCCATTAAGTCCGCGAACAAGCGGATCGGTTGACCGTCTGGATTTGAAGCTGTAAATAACGGAGACGACCGAGGATACCAGGACACCTATCGTTAACAGCCAGTGAAGTATGTACATCGTGTGCAGCTCCTTCGAACTTAATAGATCTATTGTAGCATAAAAGGGGGCAGGCCTCGCAATGCCGCAGCTAAGAACGAATAGCGAACTTTACATTGCAGATGCTCAAGTGAAGCTAGCTTTAGTCACGGACATCACAGACAGCACAGAAAGAAATGGACAATTACAGTCCCGGTGCGGCAAGCAGCTTACGAAGCTTGCCCTCAGTCTTCGAATCCGGTGCTGGCGTATAAACGCTGAGACGCAGATCCGTCTCGCCATGCTGCTGCAGCGAACTGAGCTGGAACTGCATTTTGCCTGCTCTCGCATGGCGGAACTCAATAATGACTTCGGGCGCCGTGCTGACCCGGCTGCGTTCCCAGAGCGGCTGGAAGTCAGGATGCTGCGCCGACATCTCGCGCAGAAACTGCTCGTACCAGCTGTCTTCGACATACTGTCCATAATAGGAGCGGAAGATCGCCAGGTACCCGCTCGCAAAGTGCTCCCAGTTGATGGCGAGACGTTTAAGCTCCTGGCGAGAGAACAGCAGCGAGATCATGTTGCGTTCCTCGACCGGTACGAGGCCGAAGTCGAGAAAGACATGGGCAGCCGCTTCGTTCCAGCCGACAATTCGGCATCTCCGATCGGAGACGATGGTGGGACAATAACGAAGTTCTTTCAGGATGCGCATCAATGAGGGAGACAGCTCCGGAGCCGGCTCCAGCTGTGCTGCTGCAGTGCTGACGCCGCTGCCAGCATCCAGTGCCAGCGAGAATAAGTAACTGCGCTCATCACGCGTCAATCGGAGTGCACCTGCCACTGCATCTAACACTTGCGGAGAAGCTTGGATATCCCGCCCCTGCTCCAGCCACGTATACCAGGTTGTGCTGACGCCAGCCAGTTGTGCAACCTCCTCCCGCCTTAAACCAGTCGTCCTTCTTCGTATACCGATAGGCAGTCCTACCGATTCCGGAGACAATTTGGTCCGCTGATTTTTTAAGAATGCGGATAAAGCGGCTAACCGTGCTGCGTGATTCATCATCAGACCTCCTTTTAATTATGGAATAAGCAATATCGGGATCATCGCGATTGCTTATAGGTATTAGGTAGAGAAGATAAGGTAAGGTTCCTCTATCGAATTAGAGTTAGTAATAGTACTCATTATACTAGGATAACCAACAACTTGTAATAGGATAACCCTTGTGACATGATACTTAATACCAGGTACTAAGTCAAAGGTATTTCAGTTATCGAAGGAGTTGATTCGAATGGAACGAGCGGTTGTAACAGGGATGGGTGTCATTTCGCCATTAGGTCAAGATACAGGTTCAATGTGGGGACGCCTTATTCGAGGAGAGTCTGGCATAAGGGCTATCGAGGGGATGGATACAAGCAGGCTGCGCAGTAAAATCGCAGGTGTTGTTACGGATTTCGATGCAGAAGGACGCTTCGGACGCAAGGAAGCGCGCAAGATGGACCGGTTCGTCCAATTCGCGCTGGCAGCAGCAGAACAAGCTGTAGAAGATTCGGGATTAGATATGGAGCAGGTGGATCGGGAAAGAGTAGGCGTATACGTCGGTTCTGGCATTGGCGGACTTCAAACGCTGCTGGAACAAGACGGGACCCTAAGGGATCGGGGGCCGGAGCGGGTGTCGCCGCTGCTCGTGCCAATGATGATTTCGAACATGGCGGCAGCAACGATCAGCATTCGGTATGGAGCGCATGGTCCAACGCTATCGCCTGTTACGGCATGTTCCATCGGCAATACGGCAATCGGAGAAGCGCTGCGATTGATTCGGCTCGGCCTTGCAGACATTGTGATCGCTGGAGGCTCGGAAGCGGCTATAACCGAGCTGTCGCTTGCGAGTTTCGGCAATGCAACGGCAATGTCCACACGCAATGAGGAACCGATGCGGGCAAGCCGACCTTTCGACGAACAGCGGGATGGGTTCGTCATGTCGGAAGGCGCTGGCATTATCGTTCTGGAATCGCTCTCGCATGCGAAGCGGCGCGAAGCTCGCATCTACGGTGAAATGATCGGCTATGGCGCAAGCTCAGATGCATATCATATCGTCGCTACCCATCCGGAAGGGGCAGGGGCTCAGCTCGCGATGCGTCATGCTCTAGCGGATGCTGCCATTGCACCTGAGGATGTCGATATCATCAGCGCACATGCGACGAGTACAGGTGTTGGCGACCGTTCGGAGGGGCAGGCAATCAGACGTTTATTCAGTGAACATACGGACAGGGTACCGGTTACGGCGAACAAATCGATGCTTGGCCATATGTTAGGCGCAGCAGGCGGCGTTGAAGCGATAGCGTTGATCCAAAGTCTGCGGGAGGGCATTGTACCGCCGACCATTAATCTGGAGCAGCTGGATGCATCATGTGGTTTAGCGAATGTGCCCAATCAGGCAATGAAACGTCCGCTTACGATCGGATTGTCGAACTCTTTTGGTTTCGGCGGGCATAATGCGGTTATTGTTGCGAAGCGGTTTGAGGAATAACGGAATGGAAGTCCGATTCTGCTGCACATAAAATGACCGAGCGGAAGGTAATCAAACCAATAAGCGTGGCTCCTTGGCGAGTCACGCTTATTTGGCATTTACAAAGGAACGTACGTTCGATAAACTTATAGTAATGAATTATTCTAGAGGAATATTTCTGTATGAAGGGGCTGGCTTGCGGCATTCCCTAATGGTCGATCAAGTCGGCGGCCGCTCGTATATCGTTGCACGCGCCCATACTTGCAGGATGTTGTCTACGACGAGTACGGTGCGAATGCTGACCTGGTAGTCAGCGCCGCGAATGCCGGCGTATAGCTTGTTCTTTAGCAGCGTACGCGCCATGTCGGCATTTTCGTCGATGGAGTAGATGCTTTTGCCGATGAAAACAGATAGATCCTCCTTCAGCCGCTTCTTCAGCTCCGTTTCCACGAGCACGTTAAGCGGCTTGTCCTCGTCATCAATGTAAGGAACGACGCTTTTAATGACGGTGTGCTGATGCTGCAGTTTTTGGAGCTTGTTGATGTCGAGAACGTTTTGCTCCAATTGCTCTTTCAATTGTTCATTCAATTTGGCGACTGTATTGAAATTGTTCATGAAGATCGAGTGATAGACCGCAGCGCCTACGACGCTGCCGAGCAGCAGCACGACGCTATACCGAACATAACGGTAATAACGGTCGAATTGCGGGATGCGCATACTTAGTAAGCTCCTTTGCAGATCGCCTTGATCAGCTCCGTTCCCATATGTGCGCCCAGGAAGGAACAGAGGATATAGAAGATTTGCACCGCCACGGGCGACAGATGCCCCGCAAGCATATTGCTTTCGATAACGCGCATGGGGTCAATGGAACCGCCGACAGCGGCTACGATCGCCCATATTTTGAGTTTTGTGGCTGTCTCTACCATGTATACCGCAGGGGGAGCCAATACGAACACAGAGCCGATACCTGCGAGCATTGAACCACCAACGACGACGCCGAAGGCGATCATCATATCGACTATGGCTTTGGCTAGAACACTATTAAGCATCTAACGCAACCTCCTGTTCCGCATCGCCGTAAGACTAGAGAGACAACCTCTCATACGCCTGTCCGGCTCTTATACATTGTATGGACCGATAGGGGTGCAATATGATGAGAAACTTTTAGGAGCACCAGACTTTGAGGATGGGCGAAATATCGGATACGATATGATTTATTTCTTGTTCGTCTACGTGATTAAAAGAGGATGCATGAACAACCTTTTATAAATTTTTATGTGGTAAAATAGTCATATTACGTATTCACAAAGTACGGTTTTCAGCACCGAGAAGGTTGGTTTAAGATTCGATCCATTGCACGGCAAGGGAGGTAAGGATATCATGAACGCTACGGAACAAGGACGGAATCGATTCGTGCATTTGCACGTTCATAGCGAATACAGCCTGCTTGATGGCGCAGCGCGAATACGCGATCTGGCTGCAAGGGCGGCGGAGCTTGGGATGGATGCGCTCGCGCTCACGGACCATGGTGTCATGTACGGTGCCATACCGTTCTATAAAGCGTGCCGTGAGCACGGCATTCGGCCGATTATCGGCTGCGAGGTTTATACGACGGCGGGGTCGCGTTTCGATAAAGGCACGAGAAAAGATAACCCGATCTACCATCTCATTCTGCTTGCGAAGAACGAGACAGGCTATCGCAACCTGATGAAGCTCGTGTCGATCGGCCATTTGGAAGGGATGCACTATAAGCCCCGCATCGATATGGAGGCGCTTGCGAATCATGCAGAGGGTCTTATCTGCTTAAGCTCATGTCTTGGTGGTGAGGTTCCGCAGCATTTGCTCCACGGCAGGAGCGATGAGGCGAAGGCGGCTGCACAGCGGCATCAGGCGATTTTTGGCGACGATTATTATATTGAACTTCAGGATCATGGCCTGCTAGAGCAGCGCAAAGTGATGCCGGAGCTCATTACGCTCGCACGCGAACTCGGAATCAAGTTAGCGGCAACGAACGATGCCCACTATTTGCAGCCGGAAGATGCAGCGATGCAGGATGTGCTTATATGTATCGGAACCGGCAAAACCGTTGATGACGAGGATCGTCTGAAGATGGCCACGGATCAACTCTATCTTAAGAGCGGCGACGAGATGGCGGCGCTGTTCCGCCATGTGCCGGAGGCGATTGCGAATACTTTGGAAATTGCGGACAAATGCCGTCTGGAGCTGACGCTTGGCCGCGCGGCGCTGCCAACGTTCCGTCCGGTGCCCGAAGCGATGACGAGCGCGGATTATCTCGCGGAGCTGTGTCGCGGCGGACTGGAAGAACGGTACGAAGGAATGCCTAGTGCAGAAGCGAAGGAACGTCTTCAGTATGAGTTAGCCGTTATTGAGCGGATGGGATACAGCGATTATTTTCTTATCGTATGGGATTTCATTCGGTTTTCTCATGAACGAGGAATCCGGACTGGCCCAGGACGGGGCTCATCAGCGGGCAGTCTTGTTGCGTATGTACTGCATATCACGGATGTTGATCCGCTCAAATATAAGCTGCTCTTCGAGCGTTTCCTGAACCCGGAACGGATCTCGATGCCCGATATCGATATCGACTTCAATGACGAGCGGCGCGATGAGGTTATCGCCTATGTAAGCGCCAAATATGGCGAAGAGCATGTAGCGCAAATCATTACGTTCGGCACGATGGCAGCGAAGGCGGCGGTGCGCGACGTTGGACGTGCGATGAATGTGTCGTACGGCGAAGTCGACCGCGCGGCGAAGCTTATTCCGAATCAACTTGGCATTACGCTGGAAGAAGCGCTTCGCACGAGCGCAGAACTTAGAGATGCATGCGCGAAGCAGCCGCGAACCGATGCGCTGCTGAAGATGGCGATGAAGGTGGAAGGGATGCCGCGCCATGCATCTACCCATGCGGCAGGCGTCGTGATCTCGCAGGAACCATTGACGCATTATGTACCGCTGCAGGCGGGTACGGAGCGGACGGCGCTCACTCAATATTCGATGGAAAATTTGGAAGCCGTCGGTCTGCTGAAAATGGACTTTCTTGGCCTCCGTACGTTGTCCATCGTCGAGCGGACGCTCCGGTGGGTGAAGGAATTGTACGGCCGCGACATCGACTTCCGTCATGTGCGTGACGATGATCCGCTAACCTATGCGATGATTGGACGCGGCGAGACGACGGGTATTTTCCAACTCGAGTCTACGGGCATGCGACGCGTTCTGAAAGAGATGAAGCCTTCGGCTTTCGAGGATATTATCTCCGTGCTCGCGCTGTATCGTCCAGGTCCGATGGAGTTTATACCCAAATATATACAGGGCAAGCATGGTCTAGCTGAAGTAAGTTATCCGCACCCTTCCCTTGAACCGATACTGTCTGATACGTACGGCATTATCGTCTATCAGGAACAGATTATGCAGATCGCCTCAGCGATGGCCGGCTTCTCGCTAGGTGAAGCGGACCTGCTCCGCCGAGCGGTTTCGAAGAAGAAACGCGAGATATTGGACGAGGAGCGGGCGCATTTTGTGGCGGGCAGCTTGAAGCAGGGTTACTCCTCGGAGGATGCCAATCATGTCTATGACATGATCGTACGTTTCGCTGATTATGGCTTCCCGCGTGCGCATGCTGCAGCTTATGGCGTCCTAGCTTTTCAGACTGCTTATCTGAAGGCGCATTATCCCGTGCCTTTCATGGCATCCATGCTTGCTTCCGTGACGGGCAACCAGCGTAAGACGGCGGAGTACGTGGACGAGTGCAGGCGGATGGGTATCGCGGTGCTGCCGCCGGATGTCAATGAGAGCGGCGTAACGTTTACGCCGGTGAAGGGAAATGCGGGAGAAACCCAGGATGCAGAGGATGCAGAAGAGGCTTCTCAAACAGCAGGAGCGGGCCTAGATACAGGTGATTCCGATGGCGCGATTCGATTCGGTCTCGCTGCTGTTAAGAACGTTGGTACACAAGCGATTGAATCTATTATGAAAGAACGAGTAGAGCGTCCTTATGACAGCTTGGCAGATCTGTGCCGCCGCGTTGATCTGCGTGTCGTGAACAAGCGCGTCATGGAATCGTTGGTCATGTCAGGCGCGACGGATTCTCTGCCTGGGCATCGGGCCCAGCTGCTGGGAGCTCTCGATGAGATCGTAGAAGCAGCAGCCAAATGGCGGAAGGACAGGGAAGAGCTGCAGCTTGACTTGTTCGGTTTCGAAGAGGTCATCAACTGGGAGGTTGAGCTGCCGGAAGTACGTCCGTATACGACGGGGCAGAAACTGGAGCTTGAGCGGGAGCTGCTTGGCCTGTATTTGTCCGGTCACCCGATCGACGCGGCGGAGGAATCGCTCGCGCCGCATGGCGTCGATCGGCTTGTGGACCTTGCTGAACAGCCGGATGGAACGCTTGCTGTGCTGCCGGTGATGGTCGTATCGACGAAGCCGATGATGACGCGCAAAGGCCAGGCGATGGCGTTCCTCGAAGTGGAGGACCGCATCATGCGCGTTGAAGCGGTCGCGTTCCCGGCGTTCTGGAAGCGGCACGCGGAGAAGCTGGAGAAAGGCGGCATCGTCCTTGCGCTTGCCGCCGTTCAGCATCAGGACGACGACTTCAAGCTGCTGCTTGAGGATGTCGTCCCGCTAGACGGCCCTGACCCGAATCTAGCGGGTCAGGTACGCCGCCTGCGCCAGCAGGCGCGCGTGCGGTCTCCGCGCGCCGCTGGCGAGGCCCCGGCGCGCACAGGCGGAGCCGCGCCGGGGCCTGCTGGCGCTGGCACTGCCGATGCAGCAGCTTCGCGCAGCAGCATCGGCAGCGGGGCCAGCGCCAGCGCTGCGCGGCAGCCTTCGGCAGCCGCGCCACGCCGCGAAGCGGCGGCACCGCCTGCGGGGGCGAAGCCCGCAGGCGAGCGGCCCCCGCAGGGGGCCGAAGGCGGGGCGGCTGTGCAGCCCCGCCAGGCGCCACCCGCTAAGCGTGCGCAGCGGGTGTACGTCAAGATCGCAGCCGGACGCGAGCATTCGTCCGTGCTGGAGAAGCTCAAGCAGCTGCTCGTATCGCATCACGGACCGCTTGCCACTGTCCTGTTCTACGAGCGCGATCAGCGCATGCTTGCGCTTAGTGAGCAGTACAGCGTCAAGCCTTCGCCGGAGCTATTCAGCGCAGTAGAAGGTCTTCTGGGCAAGGGCGCCATCGCGGTGAAATAGGAGCCAAGCCCCTACAACCCTTTTTATTAAAGTCATCAACCCTACTGATAAATTTCTACCCACCTAAATCCTCCCTGCAAGGGAGGACCCCAGGGGACTCCCGTCCCCTGGACCCCGGAAGGGGAAACGTGGGACATTCAGAGGCGCGGATATGGGAATGTCTGCTGGGAGCCGCGTGCCCCTTCGGGTCACAACTTACGGTTACTCGTTTTAAAATAAAGTAAGTAATGGTTAGCATTACTTCTTACTCCCCTAACGATATCGTCCCAAACAGAAAAAAGCGCTGCTGAGCATGCTGAGCAGCGCTTTTTTCTGTTTGGATTTCGACAGTTCAAATGTGGTTTTACGGCTCGAACAAAGTTTACATCTCGAACAAAAGTTGTGACCCAAGGGTCACACGACTCCCAGCACGCAGTATTTTTCAACCGCCGCAGTCCCATCATTATCCGCTTCGCAGACTAAGTAGGGGATGGGTAGAGGTTTACAGCTCGAACAAAAGTTGTGACCCAAAGGGTCTCACGACTCCCAGCACGCAGTAATTCTTAACCGCCGCAGTCCCATCACCATCCCCTTCCGGGGTCCAGGGGTTGGAAACCCATGGGGCCCTCCCTTGCAGGGAGGGTTTGGGTGGGTAGAGATCTTTCATTTTTATTCTTAATATAAATTGGGGTCATAGGGGCGAAGCCCCTTCAAAACCGGGGTCACAGGGGCTCTGTCCCTGGAGTCCTCCCTTGAGGGAGGACATAGGCCGGTTCGCTGGTTATGCACGTCCTTTTTTTCATGCACAAATCGTCAGCATGCTGCATACATTTAGGAGACATCGGGCATTTGCCGCTGCATCACCTTTGCAGGACTTGCCCGTATTGCGGCACAAATGCCGCAAGCGACTTGCCGGCAGCGCCCGGAACGTTCGTGACGCCCCGGCCACGGAGGGATGACGATTGACGAGCGGAAGCGGGATTGAAGCTTGGCTGTTAAGACGTGGCGTGTCGATCGGCGACGTTGCCGAAATCGTATTTGCGCTGCAGCACCCTTATAATGCCGATTTGACGATGGAGCAGTGCGTAGAAAGCGTACGAGCCGTATTGGTGAAGCGAGAGGTGCAATATGTCATGTACACAGGCATCGCACTTGATGAATTGGCGGAGCGCAAGCTGCTGCCTCAGCCGCTGCAGGCGATTATGGAAACAGACGAATCGTTGTATGGGGTCGATGAAACACTGGCGCTTGGAATTACAAATGTGTACGGCATGATTGGATTGACGAGCTTTGGCTATCTTGATAAAGTAAAGCCTGGCATTATCCGAAAGCTTAATTTGAAAGGCCCTCATATTCATGTATTTCTAGATGACCTTGTTGCAGGGCTGGCTGCAGCCGCATCCGCACGGATTGCTCATCAGGATCCGAAGGCGGCACGTTACGAACTGCCTTAGATTTTACTGCTTGCAGTATAGGGGGAATATACCGCCTGAAAACATCGGCTCCTACCGCTTTGTTGCGGCCTGAAGAGAAGTTATGCTATCATAAGTTCATTATAGGGCCTGGAAACCGATGTTTTTAGGGGGTACAACCTTTCATGTGGACGGTCATCTATATCGCGCCTACAACTAGAATTGCAGAGAATATCAAGAACCGGCTGACGGAGGAAGGATTCCTCGTCCAGGTCAGGCCGATCAACCTTTCGAAACAGCAATATGAGATTTTGGTTCCGTCCGGCGAGCTCGAAGAAGTGCAGGAAGTTCTCAACTCCATTCTTCATCCGTGACTCGACCTAATAACTGCGCCGTGAGAGGTGTCATTCGTGTTTAAGGACTTATTTCATAAGAAGAAATATGCGACTGTTCCTTCCGTGCCCGCACCATCTGCGGAGCGACCGAAGAAGGATATCCCAGAAGGGCTTATGAACAAATGCCCGAAGTGCGGTAATATCGCATTCACCAAAGAACTTGAAAAAAACTTGAAAGTATGTCCGTCATGCGGGCATCATTTCCGCTTGTCCGCTTGGGAACGTATCGGAATGACGCTTGATGACGGACGTTTGCTTGAAATCGACGCTCATCTGGAATCCGGCGATCCGCTGTCATTCCCAGACTACAAGAGCAAGCTGCGCAAACAGCAGGAGAAATCAGGACTAACGGAAGCAGTCGTCACTGGCGAAGGCACGATCGGAGGCGTTCCGGTCGTTGTCGCGGTGATGAGCTTCGACTTCTTTACTGGCAGCATGGGTTCGGTTGTAGGGGAAAAAATTACGCGGGCGATCGAATACGCAGATGCGAAGAAATTGCCAATTATTATTTTCTCGACTTCGGGCGGCGCACGTATGCAAGAAAGCATACTGAGCCTTATGCAGATGGCGAAGACTAGTGCAGCGCTGGCCAAGCTCCATAACAATGGCGGCCTGTTCATCTCTGTCTTCACAGACCCAACGACAGGTGGCGTATCGGCAAGCTTCGCGAGTCTTGGCGACATTAATTTGGCCGAGCCTGGCGCATTGATCGGTTTCGCAGGTCGCATCGTTATTGAACAGACGATCCGCCAGAAGCTGCCTGATAACTTCCAGACGGCAGAATTCAACCTGCAGCATGGCCAATTGGATAAAGTTGTCCATCGCAAAGACTTGAGATCGATGCTGACGAAGCTGCTGGAACTGCATACCGTAAGGGGGGATTGGTCCGATGGCGAATGAGCTTCCATTCGAGAAACCACTAGTTGATTATCGCAAGAAGGTCGAAGAACTGAAGCGGTTCGGTCAAATGCAAGGGATCGATTTCTCTGAAGAGATTGCACGTCTCGAAGAGAAATGCAAGCAACTAGAAGACGAAATGTACAGCGAGCTGTCGGCTGCGCAGAAGATGCATCTAGCTAGACATCATCAGCGTCCGACTTCGCTTGACTATATTCAGACGATTTTTACTGATTTCGTGGAGCTTCACGGTGACCGCTTGTTTGCCGACGATCTGGCGATCGTCGGCGGCATTGCGCGTCTGAACGGAGTGCCTGTGACGGTTATCGGCCATCAGCGGGGCAAAGATACGCGCGACAACATCGCACGTTTCTTCGGCAGCCCGCATCCGGAAGGTTTCCGCAAGGCGCTTCGTTTCATGCAGCAAGCTGTCAAATTTAATCGACCTATCGTAACGTTCATCGATACGAAAGGCGCTTATCCGGGTAACACAGCGGAAGAACGCGGCCAATCGGAAGCGATCGCACGCAATTTGCGCGAGATGGCTGCTTTTGGCGTTCCGATCGTCTGCGTCGTTATCGGCGAAGGCGGCAGCGGCGGCGCGCTGGCGCTTGGCGTCGGCAACCGTGTTCTTATGCTGGAGAATGCGATCTACTCTGCGATTTCGCCGAATGGCGCGGCATCGATTCTATGGAAAGATGCGTCGCGTGCCGATGAGGCCGCGGAAGCGATGAAGATTACGGCTAAGGATCTGCTTGCGTTCCAAATTATCGAAGAGATTATACCGGAACCGCAAGGCGGCGCGCACCGTGACCTGGCCGAACAGGCACAATCGATTCAAGAAGCGCTTGTCCGCCACTTGAAAGAGCTGACTGCCATGTCCGCTGAACAGCTGATTGAGGACCGTTACAACAAATTCCGCAAAATCGGGGAGTTTTATGAACGCCAAGATGCGGAAATAATAAATGATAAGAAGCAAGAACTTGAAAACAGCCCTATGAATGTTCAACCAGAACTTGATCTTGTTAAAAGCGTCAATCCAATAGTGTAGTAACGTACCCCAAACGGAGGTTTGAACCTGATTATGCGTAAAACAAAGATTGTTTGTACGATCGGCCCGTCGAGCGAATCGCTCGAGAACACGAAGAAGCTGATCGAAGCAGGTATGAACGTTGCGCGCCTCAACTTCTCGCACGGCGATTTTGAGGAGCACGGCAATCGTATCAAAAACCTGAAGCAAGCACGTCAAGAGCTTGGCAAGACGGTTGCTATTCTGCTGGACACGAAAGGTCCTGAGATTCGTCTCGGCAAGCTGAAGGAAGAACCGATTGAACTCGAAGCAGGCAAGGCGATTACGCTGACGACCGAAGAAATTCTCGGCGATATTAACCGTATTCCGGTTACATACAAAAACTTGCCGAACGATATTTCGGAAGGTTCGACGGTGCTTATCGACGATGGCCTTATTGGCTTGACGGTTGAACGTGTGGAAGGTACGGAGATCCACTGCCGTATCGTAAACAGCGGTCAAATCAAGAGCAAGAAGGGCGTTAACGTGCCAGGCGTGCACATCTCGCTGCCGGGCATTACGGAGAAGGATGCTGCTGATATCGTATTCGGTATCGAGCAAGGCATCGACTTCATCGCAGCGTCGTTCGTGCGCAAAGCTAGCGACGTGCTCGAAATTCGTGAACTGCTCGAGAAGCATAACGGCACGCACATTCAAATTATTTCGAAAATCGAGAACCAACAAGGCGTTGACAATCTCGACGAAATTCTTGAAGTGTCCGACGGCCTGATGGTTGCCCGCGGCGACCTCGGCGTTGAAATCCCGGCAGAAGAAGTTCCACTCGTTCAGAAGCGTATGATCGAGAAATGCAACCGCGTAGGCAAGCCGGTCATTACGGCAACGCAAATGCTCGACTCGATGCAGCGCAACCCGCGTCCGACGCGCGCTGAAGCAAGCGACGTTGCGAATGCTATTTTTGATGGTACAAGCGCTATCATGTTGTCCGGCGAAACGGCTGCTGGTAAGTATCCAGTTGAATCGGTACAGACGATGTCCCGCATCGCTGAACGTGCTGAAGCAGCACTGGAATATCGTGAGCTGTTCGTGAAGCAGGCGAATGCACAGCAGACGTCCGTAACAGAAGCGATCAGCCAAGCAGTTGCGAACTCTGCGCTGGATCTGGAAGCAGGTGCGATTGTAACGTCGACGGAGAGCGGCTACACGGCACGCATGGTGTCGAAATACCGTCCGAAATCGCCAATCATCGCAGTTACACCTAATGAGTCGGTAATGCGCCGACTGGCGCTTGTATGGGGCGTAGTCCCTGCATATGGTGCAGAAGCGGACACGACCGACGCTATGTTCGAGACGGCTGTTAAAGGCGCACTCGCAACAGGTATCGTTGGTCTCGGCGACACGGTTGTTATAACGGCAGGTGTTCCAGTTGGCCGTGCAGGTACGACGAACCTGATCAAAATTCACCACATCGGTGAGTTGGTTGCCAAAGGTCAAGGCATTGGCACGCAATCGGCTAAAGGTAAAGTCGTTGTTGCGCGTACAGCTGAAGAAGCAATCGCGAAGACAACGGAAGGCTCGATTCTTGTAGTCGTAGCTTCCGACAAAGAATATATGCCGGCTGTTGAGAAGGCTGCTGCTATCGTAACCGAGCAAGGCGGTATTACGAGCCATGCAGCAATCGTTGGTCTCAACCTGGGTATCCCTGTTGTGCTTGGTATCGAGCGCGCAACGGAACTGCTGCATGACGGTATGGAAATAACGCTGTACGGTGAGACAGGCGTTATCTATACGGGACAATCCAAAGTATTGTAATAACGTAGGTTTACTCGAGCGACGGTCTATTAGCCGTCGCTTTTGTTCTAGGTACGATTAGTCCACTTTTCGAGAAATGCAGGGATGAAGATGAACGAACAACAATGGCATGTTCATCCGCTTCGAGTCCGTTATGAAGAGACCGATCAGATGAGCGTCGTCTTTCACGGCAATTATTTGACGTGGTTTGAGATTGGACGGACGGAGTGGATCCGGCACGCAGGTTATGCTTATCGCGACATCGAAGCCGCAGGACTGCTGCTCCCGGTTATCGATGTCGATTGCAAATATGTCAAGCCAGCTCGTTATGACGATGTTGTACTCGTATGTACAAGGATTGCAGATTATTCGCCGGTGCGTTTAGCTTTTGAATCGCAGATCAGGCTAGGTGATGCATCGTATTTGGCTGCTGGCAGCGGTTTGCGTAATGCAGAAGCATTAGAGGCGTGCGAACTGCTCGCAGCGGGCGGTACACGCCATATGTGGGTGAACAGCTCATTCAAGCCGACTAGGCTGGATCGGACGATGCCGCAGCTTTATACTATGCTTCTGCAGTTGGTGCAAGGGAAATAATTAGCAGCGAATTATTTGCACCGAATTATCGGTTGCCTACGTAGTAACAAGAAACAAGCAATTACTCACAGGCAGCATTAACCTAAAGGTAAGCAATTTGCTTACAGGCAGTAATAACGAGAAGCAAGCAAATTGCTAAGTGTATGCTTACGAAGCAAGCAATTTGCTTAACAGGCAGTAATAACGAGAAGCAAGCAAATTGCTAAGTGTATGCTTACGAAGTAAGCAATTTGCTTAACAGGCAGTAATAACGAGAAGTAAGCAAATTGCTTTTAGGAGGTTATGACATCATGCGCAAATGGCTTCTTATCGTAATTGTTGGCTTATTGCTTGATTGGTGGACCATTAGTGCGGTTGGGGCTTGGCTAGGGGGCGGTGTCTCGTTCTTGCTGCTGCTATTGTCAGCCTTCGCCGGTTTTTATTTGATGCGCTTCGAAGGACGCAAATCATGGCTGGAGATGCAGCAACAGCTTCAGCAGGGCAGACCGCCAGGCCATGCAATGCTTGATGGGGTTTGCGTGCTGCTGGGCTCGATTCTGCTCATGCTGCCAGGCTTTCTATCTGACATCATCGGTTTGACGCTGCTGCTGCCCTTTACACGGCCGCTGTATAAGGGCTACATGCTCACCTTCATCGAGAGGAAGCTGCGCAACGGCGGCTCTTTCACGATTCGTCGCTGGTGAAGCGTTACATGTCTATTGCTAGCTGTGCTGCACTGCGTAAGTAAATGTTCCTACGATCGTTGTTGTCCGTACATGTACCTCTCCCAGCTTTGGGGGAGGGGGAAAATAAAAAAGGTTGAGCAGCTTAGCAGATGCTCGACCTTTTTTTGAATCTGGAAATCAATCTTGGTAGAATGGAAGAAGCAAGAACTTCCATTTACACAAAGTTTATATTTAAGTAGTCGCTAATCGGAACATGCGAATGATTCTGGAGGTGCAGAGCATATGCTTCCGATGAAGCTTTTCTCCGAAAAGCTTTTAAGCGTTCGCCTTTGTTAATCGGGTTGTACACTGTAATCAGTTCCGTTGTCAGGCTACCTCGCTCCGCGGAGGATAAAGTTGTAGAGATCCCGGAATACGTTGGCTCGCACGAAGGCGAAGAAGATGACGAGCGATACCGGGCCGATGATGAGGCCAAGCACGCCGAACAGCTTCAAGCCGGCGAACATTGCGATAAGCGTAGGCAGCGGGTCTAGACCTACGCTGCTGGCGAGTACTTTTGGCTCGATCATTTGACGGGCGACGAGAATGACGCCATACAGAATGGAGAGGCCGATACCTAACTGCACATCGCCATAGATGAACGTGTAGGCGATCCAAGGCACCATGACAGCACCAACGCCCAGGTACGGCAGCAGATCGACGAAGCCGATCAACAGGCCGATCGTAATGGCGTAATTAACGCCTAACAGCAAAAGGCCGATAATAACAACAACCGCAGTTATCGAGATCATAATGAACTGTGAACGAAGATAGCCGAATAAAGCCTTTTGCAAATCGCCCCATACGGTTGTGAGGGATTTCAGGAGGCCGTCTGGAACCCAGCCTGTCAGTACTTTGGCATGCTTATGCCAGTCCTTGCCGATGAAGAAGGAAGCGAGCAGGACGACAACCGTTATCGTCAAGACGTTCGGCAACGAGATTAGAATCGACGTCAGACCGTTGAAGAAATGGGTGACGAGGCTCGTACTCGCTTCTGCCAGCATATTGGCTGTATCCTCGATCTTGTTGTTGATCGGCTGCTGGTACTTCGGATTCTCGTTATAGAAGGTGCTGATTTTATTGATCAAATCTTGCATTTCGGGGGTATTTACAAACTTGTCAAATTCATCGCGCCACCAGTTGATCGTACCGTTGATGGATTGGGATAGATGAATAACTTCGGTAACAATGCGGGTAATGAGTGCGGAAATAATCGTAACGGCGATAACAACGAACAGGAATAAGGAGAAGGTAACGGCCAGCCATCTTGGAAAACGGACTCGCTTCTGCAGGAAACGGACGAGGGGATTGAGCGCATACGCAAGTATCCAGCCAATTAAGAATGGATAAACAAGCGGTGTTACATATACAACGGCTAGTACGAGTAAAGCAAGCATGACTACAACGAATAGGCCACGCCACATGCGCATGGCGACGACTTTGTTCAAGCTGCCGCACCTCCTAAGGATGAGTTCCATTAAGCATCGTTCGAAGATCAGGCTGTACCAGAAAGTGTATCACGAATCAGAATATTTTACCAAAGCTCTGTAGGGCGATTTGTCCATTTTGTAAGATAATGGTCTGTCTTGATGTCCGTGTTCACAAATTGTCGTTTTCATGATCTGATGCCAAATTCATTTCCTGTGGCTTGGTGATCAACAGCGGACTTTTTGAACGACCTCTTTAACAATAGATTTACAATTATTTAACATTGTACGAATAATCGACAAGCATAATGAGGACAAGAAATGGAGGCGCTCGTCCGTATGAGCAAGCAAATAATGTCCCACTATGTAAACCGCGATCTAAGCTGGATCGAGTTTAACCGTCGTGTGCTGCGCGAAGCGCAGGATGCGACCACACCGCTTCTGGAACGAGCGAAGTTTCTTGCAATCGTATCCAGTAACCTTGATGAATTTATTAGCGTAAGGGGAGCAGGCGTCCAGAGTCAGATGAAAGCAGGTCTGACGAAGAAAGACTTTACCGGCTATACGCCTGTTGGCTTATGGAAACGACTGATCAAACGGAATTCCCAAATGGTAACGGAACAATACCGTACATTCCGCGAGGTTGTTCGAGGCATGGCGAAGGAGGGCATCGTATTCCGCTCCGTCGATGAGTTGAATGCGACGCAGACGACAGCAATGGAGCGCTATTTTCACGATATCATATTCCCTGTCTTAACGCCGATGGCCGTTGACCAGAGCCGTCCTTTCCCGCTTGTGCATACGAAAGAGCTGTACATGTCTGTCTTGCTCCGCAAAGAAGAGGATGCACCTGAAGAGGAACCTTATTTTGCCATTATACAAATTCCATCTATACTGCCTCGCCATATCCCGCTGCCTGTGCGATCGGGTACCAAACGTACCGAGTTCGTGCTGATGGAGGATCTGATAGAGAAGTATATCGACACGCTATTCAAAGGATATACGCCATATGCCGTTCATCCGTTTCGTATAACTCGGAATTCTGACCTAACCTTGAATGAAGAAGGCGCAGAGGATCTGCTTGAAGAGATTGAGAAAGAAATTCGCCGCCGCCGTTGGGGGATGACCGTTCGACTTGAAGTCGATAAGGATATCGATCCTTACGCGCTGGCTGTACTGAAAGATGAATTGGAGATCAGCGATAATATCGTCGAGATTGATGGTCCGCTGGACTTGAGCTTCCTAATGAAGTTCGCGGTTACGCTGCCGAATTACGAAAACTTGCGGTATGAGCGTATGGAGCCTGTGTATCCACGTGAGTTCGATGAGACGGATGATATGTTTGAAGTGCTGCGTGAGCGAGATGTTCTTATGTATCATCCATATGAATCGTTTGAGGCTGTCACTGATTTTCTTGTGCAGTCTGCTTATGATCCAGAGGTTCTCGCGATAAAAATGACCCTGTATCGGGTTAGCGGCCAGTCCGAGCTCGTCCAAGCGCTCGTCAAGGCGGCTGAATC
This sequence comes from Paenibacillus terricola, assembly GCF_014779765.1. Lineage (GTDB taxonomy): Bacteria > Bacillota > Bacilli > Paenibacillales > Paenibacillaceae > Paenibacillus_T > Paenibacillus_T terricola. The sequence goes on from NZ_JACXZA010000001.1 coordinate 668,820, forward strand.
CGGCAAACAGGTTACGGTCGTTGTAGAGCTGAAAGCGCGATTCGATGAGGAACGTAATATTGCATGGGCGCGTCAGCTCGAGAAAGCTGGCTGTCATGTTGTCTATGGCCTTATCGGGTTGAAGACCCATGCCAAGATTCTGCTGGTCGTTCGTCGCGAGCTGGATGGATTACGTCGTTATGTGCATGTTGGCACAGGCAACTATAACGATAGTACCGCCAAGCTATATACCGATATCGGATTATTCACTTCACATCCTGTTATTGGCGAGGACGCTTCGGCGCTATTCAATGAGATGACGGGTTATTCCTCTCCATATGATTGGCGAGCTTTCGGAGTTGCGCCGACCTCGCTGAAAGATAAGCTGTTTGCGTTAATCGATCGGGAGAAGGAACATGCCATAGCGGGGCGTCCTGCACGTATTATTGCGAAGATGAACTCGCTATCCAATCAAGAGATGATTGATAAGCTTTATTCCGCTTCTCAAGCAGGAGTGAAAATCGATCTGATCGTGCGCGGGGTATGCTGCTTGCGTCCAGGGGTTGAAGGACTCAGCGATAATATTCGTGTCATTAGCATCGTGGACCGTTATTTGGAGCATTCGCGTATGACGCTGTTCGCAAACGGTGGCGATGAGGAAGTGTATCTATCGAGCGCAGACTGGATGACGCGCAACTTGAACCGGCGTATTGAACTGATGTGCCCGGTATTCGATGGTTATCTTCGCCGAACAGTCCGCAACATATTATTCATGAACCTGGAAGACAATGTGAAGGCACACGAGCTGCAATCGACCGGCGTTTATCAGCGCGTAACGAACGAACTGGCTCCTATGAGAAGCCAGTTCGAGGCGAAACGTATATCGCGTTGGAAATCACACTAGAAGTTAGGTATTGCAAGTACCGGTGTGAGATGCCAGGCTTTGTTAAAATCTTTACTTACCTCTTCTACTTCGGCCCGCTCGACATCGAGCGGGCTTCCGCTTGTTAGCGCTTCTAGTTTCAGCATGCCTTGCGCAGTTGTAATGGAGAGTCGACCAATCGACTGCGTTTCCGTTCGGTCAAGCGCGGCCGCGAGCTGCAATATTGTGCCGAGCAGCGTAATATAATCGAGATCCGACTCTTCGAGCAGGTCACGGTATTCAGCAATTTGCTGGCGCAGTCGGCTTTTGCCCTTGAAGGAAGCAATTGCAGCGACCAGGACCATCTCCCGATGAGATAAGCCGTTCAGATGCGAGTTGACGATCAGATAGAAAGAGTGCTTCGCGTAATGGTAATAATCGATGGATGCACCGATCCGGAACAGCGAAGATGCGGTATCCATCCAGCGGTGAGCGCGCTCGGGCAGTTCCATCTTGGGGCTCAAATATTCGAACAGCTGCATCGCCAGTCGATTCACCTGCATGACATGCTGCTGAGGCGCTTCAGGATGCAGCCAGCTCAAATTGCGTACGCTGTAGCCAAGCACATCGTCCAGCCGCGGCTGATTCTGGAACCGGGTGTCATAGAACAATCCATCGCGAAGACCGGCTCCGCAGACGAGATAATGGGTTGCCTGCAGCTTACGGTATAAGCAGCGAAGAATGGCAAGTCCCGAAACAATAACGTCAGCACGGTCTTTGGACAGGCCAGGCAGCTTATTCCGTTTGTCTGTTGGAATAGGGCGCAGCTGCTCAAAGAGCTCGTTGGTTCGAGATTCGGTGATCATGTAGTTATGGGTAAGCGGAAATGCATATTTGGTATCGGCTTGGTCGAGTTTACTGAGTGCCCGAACGGTTCCGCCTACACCGATTAGTGGAAGGCCAGGCGTCCAGCTCAGCCATGCTTCCTTCCGGACGGTCTGTTCCACTTTGTCTTCAAGTTCGCTTAGTGCTTCATCGGACAAGGTCCCGTCTTTGGCGAGAAAATGGGACATATTTACGCAGCCGATAGGGAACGATACGCTCTGTACGAGTGTCCGGTCGCGAAACAACGATATTTCGGTGCTTCCGCCGCCGATATCGATCAAGAAGCCTTCACGGACATCGAGGGTGTTGATCATGCCAAGGAAGCCGAAACGAGCCTCCTCTTCGCCGGAGAGTACCTCGATGGTAAGTCCTGCCTCTTCCTGAACGCGTTCTACGATTTCATCCCGATTAGCGGCGTTGCGAATCGCTGCGGTGGCAACAGCACGTATATAGCCCGTACGATGATGGGCGCAAATGAGCCGGTAATGGTTCATAATGTCAATAAGTTCGTCGATTTTCTCAGGCCGGAGCCGGCCTTGATCATCAATACTACCGCTTAACCTTGCAGGACGCTTGCTGCCATCAATGACCCGGTGTGCCCCATTAGCGGTACGTTCATAGACGGCTAGTCGGATAGAGTTGGAGCCGATGTCGATAATGCCTAGGCGTTGTTCCTTCATGATTGCTTCCTCCGAATATGATTTGACTGCCGTTGCCTCGGGTGGAATGACGGCTAATGCTATCAGTTTACCATTTTCTAGTCGCGAATCCTAACAAGATTGCCGATGATAAGGGAAATATGTTATTTTTTTAACTGTGGCAAAAATACTTTATTAAGTCGATAAAGGAATTCTATTCGGCGTTTTGTGTCGTTTTGTTCACTTCATGGGCAAAATTCGGTATGATTAGATAGTTGAACATACGACGAGATTCCTTTTTCATTGGATAATTCCGAAACCGAAGGAGAGAAAAACATGACAGCAACCAAAGGTCTGGAAGGAATTGTCGCTACGACTTCTTCCATCAGTTCCATCATCGACGGCGTACTTACGTACCGCGGCATTAATATCGATGACTTGGCAGAAAACGCTTCGTTCGAAGAGGTTGCTTACTTACTCTGGTTCGGCAAGCTGCCTACCCAAGCTGAGCTTGACGATTTGAATCGTCAATTCAGTGAATATGCTGCACTGCCTAAGCAAACCATCGAGCATCTCAAGCTGCTGCCAAGCAACAGCAATTCTATGGCTTCCCTGCGTACAATCGTGTCGAGCCTCGCTCTGTATGATGCAGAAGCGAACGACATGTCGCGTGAAGCGAATGTTCGCAAAGCGATCCGTCTGCAAGCACAGCTTCCAGCTGTTGTTGCTGCCTATTCGCGCATCCGCCAAGGTCTTGAGCCTGTGGAGCCGAAGCAAGGCGTTTCGATTGCTTACAACTTCCTCTATATGCTGAGCGGCGAGGAGCCTAGCGATGTTGCTGTTAAAGCACTCGACCAAGCACTCGTACTGCATGCTGACCATGAATTGAACGCCTCGACTTTCGCAGCACGTGTAACGGTTGCAACGTTGTCCGACATTTACTCGGGCGTTACATCGGCAATCGGCGCGCTGAAAGGACCACTCCACGGTGGTGCGAACGAAGCGGTTATGGTCATGCTCGAAGAAATCGGTTCGCTTGCTAACGTTGAATCTTACATCAACGACAAGCTGAACAATAAAGTTAAAATCATGGGCTTTGGACACCGTGTCTACAAGAATGGCGATCCACGCGCGAAGCATCTGATGAAGATGTCCCGTGAGCTTGGCAAACAGAAGGGCACGCCTGAACTGTACGAAATGTCGATCAAAATCGAAGAGCTCGTTACAGGTCAGAAAGGTCTGAAACCGAATGTCGACTTCTATTCGGCATCTGTCTACACGACGCTGGGCATTCCGCGCGATCTGTTTACGCCAATCTTTGCAATCAGCCGTGTTTCGGGATGGACAGCCCATATCCTCGAGCAATATGAAGATAATCGTCTCATTCGTCCGCGTGCTGAATATACGGGTCCATCGAATGTGAAGTACGTACCAATTAGCCAGCGCTAAGCTACTGTTTGTTCAGCATTATCATTTATTATTTTTAGGAGGAAACAAATCATGCCACAACTCGAAAAATTCGCTCTTCCAACGGAAGGCCAACCAATCACGATTCAAGACAGCAAACTTCAAGTACCTAACAACCCAATCATCCCTTTCATCGAGGGTGACGGCACGGGCCGCGACATCTGGCGCGCATCCGTACGCGTTCTTGACGCTGCTGTAGAGAAAGCATACAAAGGCGAGAAGAAAATCGCTTGGTACGAAGTATTCGCTGGTGAGAAAGCATTCAACCAATACGGCGAATGGCTGCCAGCTGATACGCTGACTGCAATCCGTGAATATATCGTTGCAATCAAAGGTCCTCTGACGACGCCAATCGGCGGCGGTATCCGTTCCCTGAACGTTGCGCTTCGCCAAGAGCTTGACCTGTACACTTGCCTTCGTCCAGTACGTTACTTCGACGGCGTGCCTTCGCCAGTTAAACGTCCTGAGCTCGTTGACATGGTTATTTTCCGCGAGAACACGGAAGACATCTATGCAGGTATCGAGTATCAATCGGGTTCGGAAGCTGTTAAGAAAGTGCTGACGTTCCTTCAACAAGAAATGGGCGTTAACAAAATCCGCTTCCCAGAAACGTCCGGTATCGGCATCAAGCCAGTATCGTCCGAAGGTTCGAAACGTCTCGTTCGCGCAGCGATCGAATACGCAATCAAGCATGGCCGCAAATCGGTTACGCTCGTACACAAAGGCAACATCATGAAATACACGGAAGGCGCGTTCAAGAACTGGGGCTATGAAGTAGCTGAGCAAGAGTTCGCTGAGCAAACGTTCACGTGGGGCCAATACGACGCAATCAAAGCAGAGAAAGGCGAAGAAGCGGCTAACGCCGCTCAGAAAGCCGCTCTGGATTCCGGCAAAATCCTCGTTAAAGACGCAATCGCAGACATCGCGCTTCAACAAGTTCTGACGCGTCCTACGGACTTCGACGTAATCGCAACGCTCAACCTGAACGGTGACTACCTGTCCGACGCACTTGCTGCACAAGTTGGCGGTATCGGCATCGCTCCAGGCGCTAACATCAACTACCTGACGGGCCATGCTATCTTCGAAGCTACGCACGGCACGGCTCCTAAATATGCAGACAAAGACGTTGTAAACCCAGGTTCGGTTATCCTGTCCGGCGTAATGCTCCTCGAGCACCTTGGCTGGCAAGAAGCTGCAGACCTTATCTACAAAGGTCTGGAGACGTCGATCAACAACAAAACGGTTACTTACGACTTCGCACGTCTGATGGAAGGCGCGAAAGAAGTGAAGTGCTCGGAGTTCGCGGACTACGTTATCGCTAATATGTAAGGGAGACCCTTACCAACCCTGACATCCCGCAACCCCCTAAATCCCCCTTCCCCAAGGAAGGGGGACCCCAAAGGGCTCCCGCCCTCTGGACACCGGAAGTTTCGCATATGTGCGCGCTCGGGTGGCTGGAGAGTAGGGAGCCGCTTTTGTCCAATCCACCATAGTCCTATTCCCTCGGAATAAGACTATGGTGGATTGGACACGCTCTACTGTGGTGGATGTGAGGGGCGTTAGAGGTGGGCGAGTTCGAACGTCTGATGTTTGGTGCGTGCTGACGTGTTTGATCAAGATTGGTATTGGCACTCGCTTGGCTCGTGCAATGTAGGGGTTGGGTAACGCTTCGGGGTCGACGATGGTTCCCTGCGGGAACACCCATCGTCGAAGGGCGTGAGAGCGATGCTGACGAAGCCGACGATGGTTCCCTGCAGGAACACCCATCGTCGAAAGGCGTGAGAGTGATGCTGACGAAGCCGACGATGGTTCCCTGCGGGAACACCCATCGTCGAAAGGCGTGAGAGTGATGCTGACGAAGCCGACGATGGTTCCCTGCGGGAACAGCCATCGTCGAAAGGCGTGAGAGTGGATGCTGCGAAGGGGCGATGGTCCCCTGCGGGAACACCATCGTTGAAAGGCGTGAGAGTAGCGCTGGCGAAGAGGCGATGGTTCTCTGCGAGAACGGCCATCGCCAAAACAGATGAAGGTGGGGTGATTGCATGATCGTGTGGGTCATTAAGGTCGTTGTTGTGCATGCATTGATTCATGCAATCATGACGTCCGTGATTGGCAGTTAGCGTCAGAAGAGCTTCTTCAAGGAGGAATCCGAGATGGCGATTAAACGGAATAAGATTACGGTTGTTGGAGCTGGCTTTACGGGAGCGACTACGGCGCTGATGCTTGCGCAGAAGGAATTGGGCGACATCGTGCTCGTCGATATTCCGCAGCTTGAGAATCCGACGAAGGGCAAAGCGCTCGACATGTTGGAGTCCACGCCGGTTCAAGGCATTGACGCGAGAATTACGGGGACGTCCAATTATGAGGATACGCGAGATTCGGATGTTGTGATTATTACGGCTGGTATCGCGCGCAAGCCTGGGATGAGCCGGGATGATCTTGTGAACACGAACGCAGGCATTGTCCGGTCCGTGTGCGAGAACATCAAGACGACAAGTCCGAACAGCATTGTGATCATCTTATCGAACCCGGTTGATGCGATGACGTATGCGGCGTATCATGCGCTTGGTTTTCCGAAAAACCGTGTAATTGGCCAGTCCGGTGTACTGGATACGGCTCGTTACTGCACGTTCATTGCGCAGGAGCTGAACGTGTCCGTTGAAGATGTTCGCGGCTTCGTGCTTGGCGGGCATGGCGACGATATGGTGCCGCTTGTTCGGTATTCGAATGTTGGCGGTATTCCGATCGAGAAGCTCATCCCAGCTGATCGCATTGAGGCAATCGTTCAGCGGACGCGTGTTGGCGGCGGCGAAATCGTCAACCTGCTTGGCAACGGAAGCGCCTATTACGCACCAGCGGCATCACTTGTTCAGATGACGGAAGCGATCCTCAAGGATAAGAAACGGGTTCTGCCTGTCATTGCGCTTCTGCAAGGCGAATACGGCTATAACGACCTGTTCATGGGCGTTCCCACGATTATCGGAGGAGACGGCATCGAGAACATTTTCGAGCTGGACCTGACAGCAGAAGAGAAAGCAGCACTTAATCAATCCGCAGAGTCGGTACGCAGCGTCATCAAGATCGTTCAAGGCTAATCGAAGCTTTATCGATTTTCGTCCATAAAGTATAATTATAGCTACAGGAAGACCCTGACGAGCTGCACAACGGTCAGGGTCTATTTTTTTTCATCACGATCTTTAACACTTTTATCGAAACAGAAAGCTTGCCCGAACAGGGCACGCGACTCCTAGCACGCAGCATCAGACACACGCAACATTCATTCCATCACCAACCTTCCAAGGTCCAGGGGACGGAACTCCCATGGGCCCTCCCTTGCAGGGAGGGTTTGGGTGGGTAGAACTCTAGAGAGGAGGGATCGTTTGCAAGAAGCAAGGAAGCTGCTGAAGCAGGTATATGGCTATGATACGTTTCGCAAAGGGCAAGAAGCGATTATTAGCGGCGTTATGGAAGGCCGCGATACGCTGGCGATTTTGCCGACAGGCGGGGGGAAGTCGGTCTGTTATCAGATTCCAGCGCTATTGATGGACGGGACGACGCTAGTCGTATCGCCGCTTATTTCATTAATGAAGGACCAGGTCGATGCGCTCAACCGACTGGGTGTGAAAGCAGCGTATCTGAACAGCTCGATGAGTGCGGTTGAATATCGCGAAGTGATGCGGCAAGCATTCATGGGTGAATATAAGCTGCTCTATGTAGCGCCGGAGAGACTGGATGCGCCGATGTTTGCATCGTTGTCGGAGCAGATGCATATTCCGCTTATCGCGATCGACGAGGCGCACTGCGTATCGCAGTGGGGACATGATTTCCGTCCTAGCTACCGCCAATTGGCAGGTTGGATCGCGCGTATGAATAACCGCCCGCTGGTCGCTGCGTTTACGGCTACGGCTACGGAAGAGGTAGCGCGTGATATTGCGAACATGCTGGGTCTGCATGATCCGAGCATTCATGTGAGCGGCTTCGCGAGGGATAACCTATCGCTGTCTGTCGTTAGCGGGGCGGACAAGCCGGCTTTTCTCCGTAAGTTCATTACAGAACGCAAAGATCAATCCGGTATTATTTATGCTGCTACTCGTAAGGAAACAGAGCAGGTGCATGCCGTTCTTGAGAAAATGGGCATTGCTGCAGGCAAGTACCATGGCGGACTTGGCGATACCGAACGAGCGGAAATGCAGGAGAAGTTCCGCTTCGACGACGTTCGCGTTATGGTAGCAACCAATGCGTTCGGCATGGGTATCGATAAGCCCAACGTACGATTCGTTCTGCACTGGCAGATGCCAGGCGACGTCGAATCATATTATCAGGAAGCAGGTCGTGCGGGGCGTGACGGGGAAGAGAGCGAATGCATCCTTCTTTTTGAACCGCAGGACGTTCAAGTTCAACGTTTCTTAATCGATCAAGGTACAGGTGACGGCGACCGCAAGTCGATTCAAATGGCGAAGCTGCATACGATGATGAATTTCTCGCGAACGCAGCGCTGCTTGCAGCAGTTTATCGTTGAATACTTCGGCGAAGCGGATGTTCCGCCTTGCGGCAAATGCAGCAGCTGTCTCGATAAGAGCGAGTTAATCGACCGCACAGACGATGCGCTCAAAGCATTATCTTGCGTTGCGCGGCTAAAGGGAAAGTTCGGGGTCACGACTGCGGCGAAGGTGCTGAAGGGTTCGCGCGACAAGCGCGTTCTGGAATGGGGACTAGACCGTCTATCAACCTATGGGTTGTTCTCACGCTGGCCGGAGAAAGAAATTTCGGATTGGCTGTACTGGCTCGTAGCTGAAGGTTATTTGGTCATGAGCGATGGACAATATCCAACGGTATCGCTTGCGTCGGGTTCGCTGCCAGTGCTTGAGGGCAGGGAACGGGTGCAGCAGCGGAAGCGGACGACTGTAAGGCAAGCATCGTCCCAAGCAGTAAGCTCACCGCTCTTCGACGCGCTGCGTGAATGGCGGCGAACGGCGGCGGCACGGGAGAAGGTTCCGCCATTCATGCTGTTCTTCGATGCAACGCTGAGGGAGCTGGCAGATGCGGCGCCGACAACGCGAGAAGAGTTGTTGTCCATTAAAGGGATCGGCGCAGCGAAGGCGGACAAGTACGGCGATGATATCCTATCGATTATCGGATCCTTCGCTTTAACTAATGATGCTGCAGCAGCGGCATCGACATCAGTGAGGGCGGAGCATCCTGTAACTGTCAGTGCTGTTGTCGCGTCCAATCAGGATTATGGAACAAGTACGAAGAAGGAGTCGAGCAGGAGAGCGCCTAGCAGCTCTGCAGATGCGGATGGAGCAAGCCATGTTCAGTCGCTCGAACAGTTCGAAGCAGGCATGAGTGTGAAGGACATTGCAGCGGCACGGGGCTTAAGCGAAGTGACGATCGAAGGGCATTTGATTCGATGCGCATTGGAAGGTTTGCCGGTAGACTGGGAGAGGATGCTGCCAGCCGCTTATGAAGCTCAGATTATAGAGGCCGTCGATCAAGTTGGCGCTGATAAACTGAAGCCGATCAAAGAAACGCTGCCTGATGAGATCAGCTATTTCATGATCAAAGCTGCGCTAGCGAAGCGCAGCCTCCAATAAAACGGCAATATCGTGACAATGCAGGATGTTCTTTGAGTAATGGAGCATATTTTAGTATACTAAAGAAGATTCAAAAGCAACGCTTTCTAGCATATGCTCTCAGGAGGAATCGACGTGTTCAACATTATGATTTGGCTGCACGTAATTGGTGCGGCAGGCATGGGCATTTACTTGATAATGCCATTGCTTGTCGGACAAGCAACAAAGCTGACAGGCGCGGGACAAGAAGGTCTTGCTGCAGGTCTGTCTTCAGCTAACCGCATTGCGCAGTATGCACTTATCGTGCAGCTGCTGACTGGCGGATACCTGATGTCGCAAGGGGATTACTCGACGCTGTGGATGATCATCATCACGCTTATTTTCTTAGCGATCGGCGCACTCTCCGGCATTATGGGCAAACCGCTGAAGGGGATCGGCACATCGATTCGCGAGGGAAAAAGCGCAACGGCACACATCGCCAAAGCGCGCGTACTGAGCATCATCATTCTTGTGCTTTACGCTGCGATTATGTATCTGATGACTAATCCCTTCAGCTAAAAAAGTATTTGTTTAACCCCTAGTAAAGCTATCATGGGAGGTAGTACCGCATGACGCAAGCATCGCCCGATTTGATTACATTCGGCGAATCGATGGCCTTGTTCATGCCGCCGGAACACCGAGCGCTCGAGCGTGCATCCACGCTCGAGCAAGGATTCGGCGGAGCAGAGAGCAATGTGGCAGTGGGGGCCGCACGTTTAGGCGTGTCGGTAGGCTGGTTCGGGGCACTCGGCAACGATCCGTTCGGCCATATGATTGTGAAAACGCTTCGCGGCGAAGGCGTGGACGTCTCGCGTGTGAAGTTAAGCAATGAGGCACCGACAGGTCTAATGTTCCGCGAGACGGTTGCAGGACGGCTGGCCGTTCATTACTATCGGAAGCATTCGGCAGCAAGCCGTATGCGGCCTGAGGATTTAGATGAAGCGTATATACGGGGAAGCAAGCTGCTCCACGTTACCGGTATATCGATGGCGATCAGCGAGAGCAGCAGACGGACGGTTGAGCGGGCAGTCGATATTGCGCTCGATGCCGGCGTACCCGTTAGTTTTGATCCGAACCTGCGCTTGAAGCTGTGGTCGATCGAGGCTGCGCGTGATGCGCTGCTGCCGATTGCGGCCAAAGCTGACTACTTCCTGCCAGGATGGGATGAGCTTCAACTATTGTACGAAACGAGCGATTGGGAGCGAGTTGCCGAGCGATTAGCGGCACTTCGTGCGATTTCCATCGTGAAAAGCAAGGGTGATCAGACTGTTATTCTAGCCAATGGCTCGATGGAACAGGTTCCTTTTTACCCGGCTGACAACGTTGTCGATACGGTTGGAGCAGGCGACGGCTTCTGTGCCGGCTTCCTGTCAGGCATCGTGAAAGGCATGACACCGGTTGAAGCGGTGAAGCTCGCAAGTGTAACAGGCTCATTGGCTGTTCAGATGCGCGGCGATTGGGAAGCGCTCCCGACATGGGCGGTTGCCTCCTCGCGGCTGGATGGACAAGCTTGGGTTGAGCGATAGAACGAATAGGCTCTCGTCTACTGTTGAACAACATAGACGGAGCCTTTTTTAATATATAAATTCGAGCTCCTGAATTTGCTCTAGTATCGCCCGCTGCGCTATGATGTACGGTAGGTTGTTCGAAATACAGGGGGAATGAATCGTGACGATTAGATCGCGAGAGTCGGCAGAGCAAGCCGCATTGACCGCGAAGCGCAAAGGGGAGCACATCCGCATTTGCCTTCAGGAAGATGTTGAGGGTGAAGGTATTTCGTCAGGATTTGATCGGTATCGCTTCGAGCATAACGCACTGCCCGAGCTGCGGTTTAATTCCATATCGTTAGAGGCGTCGTTTCTTGGCCGCAAACTTCGTGCGCCGTTTCTCGTTAGTTCGATGACAGGCGGCACGGAAGAAGCATCAGCGATCAACATTCGTCTCGCGGAAGCAGCAGAAGCAAGAGGCTGGGCAATCGGCCTTGGTTCCATGCGCGCGGCGATTGAAAGCGAGGAGCTCGCTGCCTCGTTCCGCGTACGGCATGCTGCGCCTACAGCCCCAGTGATCGCTAATCTTGGAGCAGTGCAGCTCGCGTTAGGCTATGGCGTCGATCAATGCCGCCGCGCTGTGGAGCTGGCAGAGGCTGATGCGCTGGTGCTTCATTTGAACGGCATGCAGGAGCTGTTTCAGCCCGAAGGAGACACGGATTTCAGCGGGCTGCTGGGGCGTATCGGCGAGGTGTGCAGCAAGCTGGACATGCCCGTAGGTATCAAAGAGGTTGGTTGGGGAATCGATGGACGGACGGCGAAGCAGTTGTATGATGCAGGAATTGCATTCATCGATGTAGCAGGAGCCGGCGGAACATCTTGGAGTCAGGTAGAGAAATTCCGTACGACAGACCCGATGCGCCGCGCGGCGGCGGAAGCTTTCGCCGATTGGGGCATCCCCACGGCTGATTGCATAAGCGATGTAAGGAGACATTTGCCATATGAGGCGGTTGTGATCGGCAGCGGCGGCCTGAAGAATGGCGTTGATGCAGCCAAAGCGATTGCGCTGGGGGCGAATATTGTGGGCTTCGGACGAACTCTTCTTCCTTACGCGGCTCAAGCCAGCGATTCGAAGCTGCTGCTTCAGCAGTTTGAACAAATCGAATTCGAGCTAAGGGCTGCGATGTTCGGAATTGGCGCCGCATCGATTCGGGATCTCGCGATGACCGATCGCTTGCAGGCGAAGAACGGAACCGCGCAATGAGCAATCCTACTATTGTCGTTGCAGGCAGCATTAATATGGACGTCGTCAGCCGCGTTGACCAGTTTCCGCGTCCCGGCGAGACGGTTCATGGGAGCGAAGCCCAGTATATGCCGGGCGGCAAAGGAGCGAATCAAGCCGTTGCTGCAGCACAAGCAGGAGCTTCCACAAGGATGATCGGCGCCGTTGGGACGGATGGCTTCGGCGGCCAGTTGCTTGGGGCCATCGAGGCGAGAGGTGCAGCCGTAGCTGAGGTTAGCGTAATAGAAGGGGCATCTGGCCTTGCACTCATAACGGTAAGCGAGACGGGCGAGAATCAGATTGTATTATGCGCTGGCGCGAATGGCAAGGTGGCAGGGACGGAGATTGAAGCAATGGAGCGGTTGTTGGGAGAAGCGGGAGCGGTTTTGCTGCAAAATGAGATCCCTTGGTCAGCTAACACATCATTCATGCGCAAAGCTTCTGCTGCGGCGGTGCCTGTTATTTATAATCCGGCGCCAGCAGCTAAGCTGGATGCCGCCATTCTGCCGCTCATTGATACGATTGTGCTCAATGAGACAGAGACAGAAGCAATCACCGGCATTGCACCGGAGGATGATGCGAGTCTCAGGTCAGCTGCTGAATGGTTTCTAAGTGGAGGGATCCGAGCGGTCATTATTACGCTAGGTGCGGATGGATGCTTCTATCAGGATGCTGGTGGCGAGAGCTGCCGTCTGCAGGCGTATCGACTTCAGCCGGTCGATACGACAGCCGCGGGGGACACCTTCATAGGCGCTTATGCGGCAGTTCGGTATGGCGGCATTACCGCGGATGCTTCGCCACAGGCGGCACTGCGTTACGCGACGGCTGCAGCAGCACTTTCTGTGACGAAGCTGGGGGCGCAAGCATCAATCCCGGCAATGGCGGATGTGCTTGCCTTTATGTCGAGCTCTGATTAATGGATTGTTTCAAGGCTGGGGCTCGCCAGTCGAGCTTCCGATAATAAGCTCATTCAGAAGCACCTTGCGTCTTGGCTGTACTTCGGCTCTTCCCTCGATTCGTTCGATCAGCATCGTAATGCCCAGCTCACCGAACCGGTATGCAGGCTGCTCCGCGGTTGTGAACAGCGGATCGATTAGGTCGCGATAGCCTAGCGAATCGAAGGTGACGATGGACATCTGACCGGGCGTCTCGATGCCTCGGCGGCGGAATGATTGCAGCAGCCCAAGCGCAAGCAAGTTGTTGCCGGCCAGAATGGCAGTTGGCGCCGGATTCAAAGCGAACAGCCGCTCTACTGCTTGCTCCATATCTTGCAGCCGATAACCGGTCTGGAAGACAAGCTGCTCATCGTATGGCAGACCGTTGGCTTCGAGCGCTTCACGGTATCCATCATGCCGTTCGCGCGCGGTGGATACATCAAATGTACCGCCGACCAGCGCGATGACTCGATGGCCAAGCTCGACGAGGTGATCAATCAGCTTACGCGCCCCCCCGACGCTGTCACCTACAACAGCGTCACATGTAATGCCCGGCACATCCCGGTCAATCGCGACGAACGGCGTTCCATGCCGCATGAGCGCTTCCAGCTGCTCCTTTGAATTGTCGCTTGCAGGTGTAAGCAGAACGCCATCCACGCGAGTCGACAGAATGGTTTCGATATATTCCTTTTCTTTGACCAGATCCTCATCACTGTTACCGAGCAGCAATTTGTAGCCATGTGCTCGTGCTGCATCTTCCGCTCCCCGTGCGAGTGTCGTATAGAACGGGTTCGTAATATCCGTAACGAGCAGAGAGACGATATTTGTTTTCTGCAGGACGAGTGAACGGGCCATGGCGTTCGGCACGTAATTCATTTCTTCCATGACATGGCGGACTTTCGCTCTCGTTTTATCACTAATTCGTCCGGTATTATTAATAACGCGAGATACTGTCATCGCAGATACGTTCGCTTGCTTCGCGATATCGTAAATTGTAACCATTCGCTTAATCCAGCCTTCCCTATAAACCAATATGTAGGATGATCTACAACAAATCGTTCATACACACGATTAAGTATGCAATCTATGATTCCATCGTACTCAATTTATGGATTGACAGCAACAGCAATACTTTGGTTTTGATGCCAGGCCGCTCGGCAAGGCTATCATGCGAATTCGGCTTGATAGCCTTTTTTGTCATGTGAGCACCGTGTATCCTCTTTGCCCCTCTAGCCCATTATAAAGTACAATAAACCTGTAAGAAGGATGGGCGATTCATGAAAGAATGGTATGAGCGGAGCTTCGGTGACGATTATATGGTCGTATACAGACATCGGAACTGGGAGCGGGCGATTGAGGAAGTCCGTCTAATGATGAGGTGGCTGGAGCTGCCGCAGGGGTCATCACTGCTTGATGTTGGCTGCGGAATGGGCCGGCATGCGGTGGCACTCGCTGAGATGGGGTATCGAGTGAGCGGAGTCGATCTGTCGGAGCCGCTGCTGGAGGAAGCGCGAGAACATGATGTGAATGGGCATGTGCGTTGGGAACATGGAGATATGCGGACGCTGCCTTATCCGGACAGTAGTTTCGATGCGACGTTAAATCTGTTCACGTCGTTTGGTTATTTCAGCGAGCAGGACAATCGGCGTGTTCTGCATGAGCAGAGGCGCGTATTGCGCTCGGGCGGTAGTTTTGTTATTGATTTTTTGAATGCGGATGAAGTTTCGCGTAAGCTCGCGCCGTTGTCTGAACATGTGGACGAGCAGACGGGCTGGATGATACGCGAGCAACGGCGAATTGAAAATGGGTCAGTTTGCAAGACGATTACGATTGTGACGAATTCAGGGGAAGAGCGTCACTATGAAGAATGTGTGAAGCTGTACGGACTGGATTGGTTCGAGGAGGCGCTTGCCGATGTTGGCATGCGTATTACACGCATAGCCGGCAGCTATAACGGCGCGAACTATAACGGGTCCGAATCGAAACGGCTTATTATTAGCGGGAGAGCGGATTAACAATGACTAATGAACATCAATCAGATGCAAATGCAATAGCAAATACGAATCAACTGGATAACGGCTGGATACAGGTGAAGGTGCCGCTGCCTTTTTCGCTGAAATATGTGAATGCTTACTTGGTACCGGAGCAAGAAGGCAGCGGCTATACCGTCATCGATCCTGGGCTGCATACGCCCGAAGCGCTGGCAGCTTGGGAGTTCGTGCTGGCGAACCTCGGTCTTACGTTCACCGATATTATACGTATCGTGCTGACGCATCAGCATCCGGATCATTACGGTCTGGCAGGGTTGTTCCAGCAGCGGTCTGGTGCGCCTGTATGGATAAGCCGCGCATCGCAGCAATATGCGGAACGGATGTGGGGACCTAATCGAGTGCTTGCCGACGAGCTGATTGAAGTGTTCCGGCTGCATGGCATGCCGAATGAACTGCGCCAAGGAATCAAAGACAACTTGGAGAGCTTCGTTCCGATGGTTACTCCTTACCCAGCTGTGACCTATATGGAAGCGGGTCAGCCATTCCGATTCGGTGGGATCGATTGGACCACAATCGAAGGCAATGGTCACGCAGAGGGGCAAATATTGTTCTATGATGAGGCTAGCGGAATAATTGTATGCGGGGATCAAGTCATGCCCGACATTACGCCCAATGTGAGCGTCGTACCGGGTGAAACAGAGGATCCGCTGGAAGCTTTCCTTGTCAGTTTGCAGCAGCTCAGCAAGCTGGAGGTATCGCTCGCTCTGCCGGGTCATCGGGAATCCTTTGTCGATTTTACCGGACGCTGTGAGGGCTTAATTGCGCATCATGCCCGCCGACTGGACAAAATGGTCGTACTGCTGCAGGAGCAGCAGGGAGCGGAGGCGACTGGATTCGCGATGTGTGAACTGCTGTTCGGAGGTCGTATTACGCTTAATATGCATAACTTGCGTTTCGCGATGGCAGAGACGCTTGCTCACCTTGTTCGTCTGGAGAAGCAGGGAAGAGTGGAGCTGCTGAAGCGGAACGGGCAATACATCTATCATGCGATATTATAAAACGGAACGTCCGGTCCTCATCAGTTGATGAGCAGCCGGACGTTTATTTGTTTATTGCTTTGAACGCAATAAAGTAAGGGTTATAGGAATCGATTGCGCTCTGAATAGTAATTGAACGCTTTTGTCAGCAGGTCAGCCAGCTGAAGAGTTTGCTCCTCACCAAGATGCTCAGCCAGTCCACCCAGTGACTGCTTGAAGTGCTCGTCTGCTTCCTGGGCAATTTGCAGTCCTTTCGGCGTCAAGATGAGATCGTAAGACCGTTTGTCCTCAGGGTCGACCGTACGTTCGACAAGTTTATCTTCGATTAGCGTTTTCATCAGCTGCGTTACAGAAGGCGGGGTAACCATCAACCGTTTGCTGATTTCCGACAACTTCATGCCATGGCGTCCATTCCTTGTGGCTTCCATGATACAGAACAGTACACGGATTTCGCTCCGCTTGTATCCGCTCACGGGCCGTTCCCGCCACTCGGCTTTGGAGAAACGTAAAAATGCTTCATGCAGCTCTTGAATCAAATCATTCTTTTCCATAGATTCTCCTGTCTAATATGGCAAATGTATATTGTTAATAATACTTGAATTGTGCCCATTTGTTCATTATTATTATAGTTAGGTTACTAAACTAAATAAATTTATATAAACTTTACACTTTTATTATGGCTGTTAAACACAAACCGGGGTGGATTTTATGAACATTGGCATTATGGGGACCGGATATGTTGGACTAGTCCATGGCGCTGTTCTTTCAAGTTATGGTTTTAATGTTTCATGTATGGATGTAGACGAGCATAAAATAAAGCAATTATCCGCTGGCGTGTCCCCGATCTACGAGCCTGAGCTGGAGCAGCTGATCCAGCGCGGCATCGCGGGTGGCACGCTGTCGTTCACTTCGGATGCACAACAGGTCGTGCAAATGAGCGATGTGATTTTCATAGCGGTAGGCACCCCTTCGAAGAAGGACGGCAGCGCTGATCTCTCATACGTTCAGGGAGTCGTGCAAACGATCAGCAACTATTTGAACGGCTACAAAGTGATCGTATGCAAATCGACGCTGCCTGTTGGGTCGAGCAGCCGTATTGCAAAGCAGCTTAATGGAGCGCTGCAAGCGTCCGGCGCATCGTTCCGTGTGGATGTCGCATCCAATCCAGAGTTTCTTCGGCAGGGGCAGGCGGTTAGTGACGCATTGTCGCCATCTAGAATTGTTATCGGGACAGATTCGGATACTGCTAGACAGATGCTGCAATCCATCTATTCTATTCAGATTGCGCGTGGCGTGCCGGTTCTATTCACGAACCCGGAGACGGCGGAGATGGTCAAGTATGCATCCAATTCATTCCTGGCGGTCAAAATTTCATTCATCAATGAACTTGCGCTACTGGCCGAGAAAGTAGGTGCCAAGATTGATGACATTGCAGAGGGAATGGGGCTCGACAGCCGAATTTCACCCCATTTTCTACAGGCCGGACCAGGTTATGGAGGAAGCTGCTTCCCGAAAGATACAGAGGCTGTCGTCGACATAGGCAGACGAAATGGCGAACCATTGTTCGTTGTACAGGCGCAATTGACGCGAATAAGAAACAGAAGCAGAAGATGGTTACGAAGATTAGCGAAGCGCTGGCGCCGTACAGTGGCAGACTGAAGGGAAAAACGATCAGCGTGTGGGGACTTTCTTTCAAACCGGATACTGATGATATTCGTGATGCGCCAAGCCGTGATATCATCCAAGGGCTTGTTGAGCGGGGAGCATCCATCAATGCCTATTGTCCGCAGGGGATGCGGCAGGCGAGACGGCTGTGGTCGGAATTGAATGGTACGATTCAATATTGCAACAGTGAAGCAGATTGCGCGGCGAATGCCGATGCGATCGTCTTGATGACCGAATGGGCGCAGTTCCGTACTGTAGATTGGGAAGCTATTGCAAGGGGCATGCGGGGCGATCGCGCGATGTTTGATTTACGAAATATGTTCGCAATGAATACAGACGTCCAGCAGTTATTTACCTACTACGGCGTTGGCGCCAATGCGGAGCCTAAAGTGTATTCGCTGCAGGAGGCCAAATGACAACGTATTGTGTTACAGGGGGAGCGGGCTTCATTGGCTCCCATTTGTGCGAGCGGCTGCTTGGTCAAGGTCATCGCGTTGTATGTATTGATAATTTCAATGATGTCTATGATTACAGAATAAAGATGAATAACGTGCTGAAGAGTACGCATACGACCGAACCGTTTCTTCGGTCAGATAAGTTGTCCGATCTGCAGAAGCTGCCTGGCATTGTGAATGACAGCCGTTATAAGCTCGTTGTCGCAGATATTCGCGATCTGGCTGCAATGGACGCCGTATTCGCAAGCGAGCAGATCGAAGTTGTGATCCATCTAGCGGCGATGGCTGGCGTAAGGCCTTCCATCGAAGATCCGATGCTGTATGAAGAAGTGAACGTGAAAGGCACGATGCATATTCTTGAAGCGATGCGCAAGCATGGAGTACGCAAATGGTTATGCGCTTCAAGTTCATCCGTATACGGCAATCAGAAGAAGCTTCCTTTCTCCGAACAGGATCCTGTTGACCGAATGATATCGCCCTATGCGGCAACGAAGAATTCGTGCGAGGTGATGGGTCATACGTATCACCATTTGTTCGGCATCGATACGGTGATGCTCCGTTTCTTCACCGTATACGGCGAACGCCAGCGGCCTGATCTTGCCATTCATAAGTTTCTACGAATGCTGGAGAATGGCGAGGAGCTGACGCTGTACGGCGATGGATCGTCGAGACGAGATTACACGCATATTGATGATATTATTCAAGGCTTGTTAGGTGCGCTTCAATATATCGAGAATGAAGAGCGAGTATATGAGATCGTTAACCTCGGAACCCATCATACCGTCACGTTAATCGAGCTCGTGCAGACGCTGGAGCGACATGCAGGCCATGCCGCGAATATTCGATGGCTGCCTGATCAGCCTGGCGATGTGGATCAGACTTACGCGGATATAAGCAAAGCGCGCCGCTTGTTCGGATATGATCCGACAACCGATTTTGAAGAAGGCATTGCAAGATTCGTGACTTGGTACAGGGGTGAACGCAAATGGTGAAGCTGTCAATCGTAGCGCCGATTTATAATGAAGAAGAGAATATTCGACTGCTGCATGAGGCAATAACGAACGCGGTGAAGGAACGAGTGGAGAGCTATGAGATCGTGCTCGTGAATGACGGAAGCAAGGATCGCAGCGCAAGTATTCTCAATGAGCTTGCAGCGGAAGATCCGGCTGTTCAAGTCATTCATTTCGTCTCGAACTGCGGACAGACAGCTGCGATTTATGCAGGCCTCAAGCATGCGAAAGGCGATCTGATTGCGCTCATCGATGCGGATCTGCAGACGGACCCTCGCGATATTTTTAAACTGATGCCATACATCCCGCAGATGGATTTCGTCAACGGCAAGCGAGTCAAACGCCAAGATACATTGGTGAAGAAGGTATCTTCCCGCGTCGGCAACGGCGTGCGCAACTGGCTTACGGGCGATCAAATCTACGATACGGGCTGCCCGATGAAGCTGATGAAACGTGAAGTGGCGGAGAGCTACTATCTCTATGAGGGAATGCATCGTTTCCTGCCGACGCTGGCCAAGATTAACGGCTTCAAGGTGATTGAGGTCGCGGTGTCGCATCGTGAACGGCAGCATGGCGTGTCCAAATACGGTGTCTTCAATCGCGCATTCGTCGGCTTGATGGATGCGATCGTCATTGGCTGGCTTAGAAAACGGGTCATCCGATACCAAGTAAGAGGCCAGTAGATGCGCAGCTATATATTCGGCAGCCTGTCGTGGAGCGAGATATGTTGGGTGGTGTTCGGGTTCGCCGGACAAATTATGTTCTCATTGCGCTTCGTGACCCAGTGGCTGGCAAGCGAGAAGGCTAAGCAAACGGTCATCCCGATGTCATTCTGGGTTTACAGCATACTTGGCAGCGCCATCCTGTCAGCTTATGCGCTTTATCGGAGGGATCCTGTCTTCCTGCTAGGGCAGCTTCCAAGCGTATTCGTGTATTTCCGCAATATTATGATCAACCGGAAGGCAGCTAGAAAAGCAGAGGATGATGCTGCTGCTGTGGTAAACAAGCACGTTCAGAACAGCAATGTACGGTCCATCGATTCGTAAAAATGGAAGAAGGCTGTCATACAGCAGGTTAGATGCCAATAACCTGCTGTATGACAGCCTTTTTTTGCGTTCTTTACGTATGGTTAGATCATTCCGGATGGCCATTCTCATGGTCAGCTTGCATCCGATGCGCGATTCGGCTTGCTGCGGCGGCAGCAATCGCGCCGACGAGATCATCAAGAAACGTGTGCACGTCGCGCCCGTTTTTTTCGTTGAGCCGCTTGATGACGCCGGGCTTCAGCTTGTCAATATAGCCGAAGTTGGTCAGGCCGATACTGCCATAAACGTTCACGATAGATAAGGCGAGCACTTCATCGCAGCCGTACAGCGGCTCATCATGGAACAGCATGTCCTGCAGAGGCGGCAGCAGCAATCGTTGTTCAGCTAGCATATCGAGCTGAATGCCTGTTAGTACCGCATTGTGCACCTCTCGCTTGGACAATACCGCCTCAACGTGCTCGATGCAAGCTTCCTCTGTCAGCTCAGGGTAGTAGTCCTTCTGCAGCAAGTAAGCGAGCTCTGCAATCTCTTGAATGGAGACGCCTCGCTTCGACAGCCATTGCCTTGTCGCTTCGGCGACTGCTCGGCTGTTCAGTCTGTAAGGCTCCGGGTTAGACATTGTGCAATAGCCTCCTTGCGTTATAGATGAATGGCGTTTCGAACTCCTCTGCGGTAAAAACGAAACTTTGTCCAATGGAGTGGACAAAACTGGTCTAAAAAAGCAGAGAGCTCGTATACATAGTACTACAAACCGAGCCAATGAACCAATTACGCCGTGGCGCGGCGCGAATAGGATGGGAGGAAGAAACGGATATGAATCGTAATCGTTGGATTCGCCGGGCAGCATGGACAGGGGTTATTGCACTGCCGCTATTGACAGCTGGCTGCGGAATTTTCTCGCAAAACGCAGCGAAGGAAATCGATCCTCCGCCTGTCGAAACACAGAATGAGGCAAGCGGCAGCCTGCAGCAAAATGGAACAAGCAGTGAAACAGGAGCAAGCATTGATCTGCAAACAGGTGAGACGCAAATGACGGTCTACTTGCTGGACTCGCATGGTTATTTGGCGCCAGTTACCCTTCGGACAACGTTAGGAGACAAGGAGCAGCTAGGACAGAAGGCGCTGGAGATGATGACGGATGGCGGAGCGTATGCGGATCAGCTGCCAGCAGGATTTACGGGTATTATTCCAAAAGGAACTTCGGTTATTAAGTATACAGAATCGAAGGATACGAAGCTGGCAACGGTCGACTTCTCCAAGTCCTTCACGGATTATAATGCAGGCGATGAACGGAAGATTGTAGAGGCGATCGCATGGACGCTGACGGGTCTGCCGGATGTATCTGGGGTTGATCTCATGTTGGAAGGAACGAAGCTGACGGAAATGCCAGAGCGGTCCTACCCGCTGGATCGTCCGCTGGATCGTTCGGTTGGCATTAACCTTGAAGCAGCCGATGGCGTTGATTACGGCCAATCGGTTCCAGTAACGCTCTACTTCTCTTCGGAGACGCAGGATGGCGATATGTATTACGTACCGGTCACACGCCTCATTAACCGGACTGATGATATTCTGAAGGCTTCGATTGATCAGCTTATAGCTGGTCCGCTTGGCCAAAGTCAGTTGATCGGCGTCATGACGCCGGATGTTCAAGTGAAGAGCGTCGTGCCATCCGACAATATGATTACGGTCAATCTGCAGGATGAGCAGTATATGGAAGGCACAACTGAACCAGACGATATGCTGCAGGCGATCATTCTGTCCGTGACGGAGAATGCGAATGCGAGTGCATCGAAGGTACAGATTACGTTGAACGGTGAAACGAATCTGTTGACAGAGCCAGTAACTCGTCCGTCGTTTGTCAACGCGCTTAAATCTTAATCGAACATGAGTGACCACAAGGTGGCTTTCAGGACTATGTTCCTGCGAAGCCACCTTGTTGTGTTTGAGGTATCATGGCGTAAGGTCGATTTTATCCAGTGTGTCTGGTAAAATGGGGAAGGTGGTCAGGAATAAGAAAGCAAATTGCAAGCATATGCTTACGAAGCAAGCAATTTGCCTGCAGGGAGTAAACTCGAAGAAGAAAGCAAATTGCTTTTAGGAGGACAAGCATGAGATCGGATGGGCGTCAACAAAATCAACTACGTCCTGTAGTCATCGCGACAGGCGTGAACAAATATGCAGAAGGATCGGTTGAAATTTCGTTCGGTGATACGAAGGTCATTTGCACAGCATCGGTGGAGGAGCGGGTTCCTCCTTTCATGAAAGGGCAGGGCAAAGGCTGGATCACGGCGGAATATTCGATGCTGCCTCGCGCAACACAGACTCGTAATCAGCGCGAAGCGGCGAAAGGAAAGCTTGGCGGCCGCACGATGGAAATTCAACGGCTGATCGGACGTGCGCTGCGCTCTGCTGTTGATCTGCAGGCGCTTGGCGAGCGGACGATTACGCTGGACTGCGACGTTATTCAAGCGGATGGCGGTACGCGGACAACTTCGATTACCGGCGCGTTCATTGCAATGGCTATTGCGATTCATAAGCTGTCAGAGAAACATAACTTCAGTCGTTACCCGATTACGGATTATCTGGCTTCTGTCAGCGTAGGCGTTATTAATGGAACGCCGTTACTCGATTTGAACTATGATGAGGATTCGACCGCTAAGGTGGATATGAACGTGGTTATGACAGGCGCTGGTCAATTCGTTGAGGTGCAGGGCACCGGCGAAGAATCTCCATTCTCCAGACAGGAGCTCAATGATCTGCTTGCGTTAGCTGAGCTTGGGATCGGCGAACTGATTAACAAGCAGCGCGAAGCGCTTGGAGAGATGGGCGCGAAGATCGGAGGCAAAGCATGAGATTTGCAGATGGACAAGTCGTTGTCGTCGCAACTGGCAATGCCGGTAAGGTAAAGGAGTTCGCGCATGCATTCGCTCAGTTGGGCTTAGAAGTACGCAGCCTGCGGGACTATGAAGGTCTGCCGGACATTATCGAAGACGGCGATACGTTCCAAGCGAATGCCCGCAAGAAGGCGAAGGTTATTGGCGATGCGCTGAAGCTTCCCGTATTGGCTGACGATTCCGGTCTGTGCGTGGATGCATTGGACGGCGCGCCAGGCGTTTATTCAGCCCGTTACGCAGGTGAAGGAGCGACTGATGCGGATAACAACGCGAAGCTGCTTCGCGAATTGACCCGGCTTGCCGGCGCACTCGGCGATGTGCCTGCTGCTGAGGCGCATGGGGTGAACCTATTCGGAGGCGCACAGTTCCGATGCGCGCTTGCGCTGTATGATCCGACTGACGGATCATTCGTTGATGCGGAAGGCGCGGTAGAGGGGCGTATTCTTTCGAGCGCGAGAGGCGCAGGCGGCTTCGGCTATGATCCGTTATTCTGGCTGCCGGAGCTTGGTCGATCCATGGCGGAACTGTCGACAGAGGAGAAGCAGGCGATCAGCCACCGCGGAGCAGCGCTGCGCGAACTGCTGCCGAAGCTTCAATAGTTGGTTCATAAAGAAGGCTGCTCGATGAAGTCACCGTAAACCACGTGACGGATATCGAGCAGCCTTTTTGCATGGAAACTTAATGATGAAGGATTAACCGATGGAGACCTTATATTCGCGCAGCCACAGATCCGTCTGCCACAGGTAGGCAAACACTTGCGGTCCGCTCATCAACTGGCCGAACCAAGGAATGTTGGAGCTTGCATCGGTCGAAGCGGCGAGTTCACGCACTTTCGCAACATTAATGAGAGGCAGCAGCGGGGAGCTAGGGTCGTCTAGCACTTCCAGCAGCTTGCTGCGCACGGCATCCAGATAATTCGGATTGTGTGTCTTCGGATAAGGGCTTTTCTTACGCCATAACACGTCATCCGGCAGAGCGCCAGTCAGCGATTTGCGCAAAATACCTTTCTCGCGGCTGCCCGACGTCTTCGTTTCCCACGGGATGTTGAATACGTAGTCGACGAGACGATGGTCGCAAAAAGGGACGCGGACTTCCAAGCCAACCGCCATGCTCATCCGGTCTTTCCGGTCGAGCAGCGTCGGCATGAAGCGCGTAATGTTCAGATAAGACATGATGCGCATCCGCTGGGCAGCGGCATCTTCGCCTTCCAGGTGAGGCACTTCCGCGAGCGCATCGTCATAGCGGTCGGCTAAGTACTGCTGAGGCTTTATCCAATCGGCGATTTCTGGATTGAGCAGATCGGCGCGCATCCCAGTAGCAAGCGACCAAGGGAATGTATTGGCGTTCAACGTCTCTTCGCGGTGGAACCAAGGATAACCGCCGAAAATTTCGTCGGCCGCCTCGCCAGATAGGGCAACAGTGGCCCCCTTCTTGATTTCACGGCAGAAGAGAAGCAGCGATGCATCAACGTCTGCCATGCCCGGCAGGTCACGCGCGAGCGTGGCCGCGCGAAGCGCATCGACCAATTCAGGCGTATCGAATTGTACGTTGTGATGAATGGTGCCGAGGTGCTCGCTCATCCGTTTAATCCAAGGGGCATCCGCATTCGGTTGGAATGCATGGGCCTTGAAATGTTTATCGTTATCGACATAGTCTACGGAATACGTATGGATGTTGCCTTGCCCAGTGCCTTGATAATAACGGACTGCCAGCGAGGTAAGCGCACTTGAGTCGAGTCCGCCGGACAGCAGGGTGCATACCGGCACGTCGGAGACGAGTTGGCGTTCAACCGTATCCTGCAGCAGCTCGCCTACACGTGCTGCTGTAGCGTCAACATCGTCCGTATGCGGACGACTTTCGAGCTTCCAGTAGGTGTGAATGGCGTTGCCTTCACGCCGTACCGTCATACATTGGCCGGGACGCAGCTCGCGCAGCTGCTTATAGACGCCTTGGCCAGGCGTACGCGCAGGTCCTACGATGAAGATTTCGGCCAGCCCTTCAGCCCCGACTCGCGCAGGCACTTCATCATGGGCAAGAATCGCTTTGGGCTCGGAGCCGAACATGAATTTGCCTTCTCCTTCACTGTAGAAGAGCGGCTTGACGCCAAGTCGGTCGCGCGCAAGGAACAGATGCTGCTCAGCGGAATCCCAGATCGCGAAAGCGAATATGCCATTGAAACGTTCAATGCACGCTTTGCCCCATTCCATATAGGAAACTAGCAGCACTTCCGTATCGCAGTTCGTCGTAAACGTTCTGCCTTTGCTTTCCAGATCGGCCCGCAGTTCCAGTGCATTATACAGCTCACCGTTATAAACGATTACGCAAGTCCGTTCGCCCTCATGGCGAATCATCGGCTGCGCGCCATTCTCCGGGTCGATGACGGACAGTCTGCGATGCCCAAGGCCGCAATGAGATGATATCCATGTACCCGCTGCATCCGGACCTCGAGGGGCCAACGTTTCTGTCATCCGTTCGAGCTGTTCGCTGAATTGCGTCAGATCACGGCTCCAATCAATCCAACCGGTAATACCACACATACTAATTCATCCCTCTCTCTCCAGGATGTTGTCTAGTTGTTGCTCGCTCGTCCGCATCCTGCGGTTCAACTGGCGCGAGGGCCGGGGGGAACGGCAGTTGTCTATTTTGTCGAGATAATACCAGGTATATGCGGAAATATAGGATAAAATGTCTGTCCATAGGGGGAACCTATTGTAGAGTGTCCATGAACCGATCGATGAAGGGATTTGTTCTTATGTCACATGACAACCATAACCATTCTAATCACAGCCATGCTCAGCGTCATGAACATACTCATAATCGTGACCATTATGCGGGTGATGCTGGCGAGCGCCGGATCTATTATGTATCTGTAGGAGCAGGACAAGTGCTTGAAGACCCGCATGCTGCCACCTATGAGCTCGTCATAGAAGCGACAGCGGATGAGGTGAACAAGCTGAAGGAGCTGTTCGGCGAATATTCGAGCATGGATGAGGCGGAAGCGCTCCACTTTACCCGTCATCCGTATGAGACGAACGATGATCGGTCACTCAGCGGGGGGACAGATGCGATTATTAATCAAATCTACAATCTGCTGCATGAGCTGGGAACACCGGATACAAGAGAGTTTATCGAACATAACCATCTGCTGTAAGTTAAAATGTCGAGGGGCTGCAATCCGATCATCAGCACTTGTATTGCTGAGTTTGGAAGGCAGCCCCTTTTTACGTTTATGAGAGTTACACTACGTTAATTCGAGACCGATTCCTTTGTCTCGTGCGAGTTCTGTCATATAGGCGGCAACGGCAATATCGAAGATTGCCATGCCCATTGGGCTAAACAGTACATTACTGTCTTGCTTCATCGTTAACAATTTGTCGCCGAATACAGCCTCTGAGAAAGCGATTGTCTGATCCTTTCCCAGGCCTGCTGTCAAATGCATTTGTTCGATATCCGTGTTCTCCCGACAAATCTCTTCCCAATCATCGACGACAATGGTTTCGATGGAGGAGAGTGCTGCTGGCTGATAATCGCGCAGCGATACGTGAAGAAGCAGGCTGCCGGGCGGAGGCGGGGAGCTAATATAGCGGCTGCCGGATACGGTGCAGGTCACGATTATATCCGAGTCGGAATAAGCTTCTTCCCATTGGGAGGAGGCCACTCCACTGCTTCCTGCTGTTGCTGCCGCCGCACGTGCCCGCTCGGGTGATAAGTCGTACGTTGTTAAGCGCCCAAGCCTTGAGCCTAGAATAACCGTAAGCATGCGGGCGTGCCATTGTCCGATTGGTCCGCAGCCGATAAGTCCTACGTTTAGCTGTCGCTCATGGTGCTGGCTCGGAAGCTCCAGCCATCTTCTAAGCATGACCGCACTGACGGCCGCTGTCCGCATAATGCTGAGCAATGGACTGTTGATTAGTGCGACGGGCTGCCCGGTTGCCGCATCATTGAGTACAACAACACTGTGTGCTCGCGGAATGCCGAAGGACGGATTGGCTGGGAAACTGGCAATCCACTTAATGCCGGCTGCGTCGAAGCTGCCGCCGATATATGCAGGCATCGCAATGATCCGGTTGGCAGGGTTCTTGAAACGCAGGTAAGGCTTGATCGGCTGGACATAGTCGCCGACAGACATGCTGGCAAGCGCCTGGGTCACGGTGTCCGCAAGTATGCCCCAATCCGCGCCGAGCGTAAGCAAATCCGCTTCATTCAAATACAACATATTAGCGCTCAACCGCCAATCTTGCTGCGGCTTCTTCACCGAAGCAGCGCGTCACCCATTCGTCGCTGTAGACCGTATCCAAATAGCGGTCGCCGCGGTCGGCTAGAATCATGACGGCATTGGAGCCGGGCGGCAATTGGTCGAGTCTTCTTCCCAGCGCAGCAACGACGCCTCCAGCTGAACCGCCGACCATAATCGATTCCTTGCGAAGAAGCCGCCTGCAGCCGCTCACGCAATCCAGATCGCTGACCGTTTCGTGTCCGTTAGCAAGCCCTGGCGCGAACAGTGGCGGTACAATACCTGCGCCAAGCCCTGGCAGCCGTCTGCTTCCAGGCCCGCCGAATATAACGCTGCCCGCTGCATCGACGCCAATAACGGCTGTAGTGAGTCCGTTATTGCGGACGTAGTCAGCGCACCCGCGCAGGCTACCGCAGCTGCTTACGCCAACGAGCAGCATGTCGATATGGCCGATGGCAGCTTCGATCTCGGGCATCGTGGTATCGCGGTGAGCGGCGGCATTGAACTCATTCCCATATTGATTGGGCCAGAACGCGTCTCCTATCTGATGCACGAGTTCGTTAACGCGTGCGATGCGGGCAGGAAGGAATTCGCCAGTCGCCGGATCTGGTTCTGTTACATAGTTGATCTCTGCGCCATAGGAACGAATAATGCTTAAATTCGTTTCCGCGGTACGAGGGTCAACAACACAGATGAAGCGGAGGCCAAGTATGCCGCATATCATCGCTAGCGAGATGGCCATATTGCCTGAGCTTGATTCTACAATGGTCGTACCAGGTCCTACACGGCCAGCAGCGATTGCTTCGCGCATCATACGAAGCGCCGGACGGTCTTTGGCGCTTCCTCCGGGATTATACATTTCAAGCTTGGCATAAATATTGACGGGCGCATCCGGATATAGGCGGCGCAACGGCACGAGCGGGGTTCCGCCGATAAGGCGAAGGATACCCGTTTCCAGCTGCTCTAGTTGGAATCGTTGAGTCGATGCCATTTTTTCTGCTTCACACTCCCTTGGGGCAGTTCGCTCTCGCTGGAGGCTAAGACCATTTCAATCCGTGGCAGCATGCCGCCACGAATCATGTCTCCAATCTCCGGTACTTTCCGTTCAATTTCTTCTTCTATTAATTGTGCTGCTTCGGGAGTGGCATCAGGGCCATGCAAATAAACGACGAGCCGATTGCCATCCGATGCAGCTCTCGCTTGAATGCGGGTTGCATGCGCGAATACGGCGGCTTCAATATCGTGAATGCTAATTTTCTCACCATGCTTCAGCTCAGGACCAATCCTTCTTACAATCGCTTCGAAAGTTGCTTGCGCCCCATCCTCACCACCGCTCTTAAAGCCTCTGACTACATCGCCAGTTGCGAACCGAATAGCTGGGAAGGCCGACCGCATGGTGGAGGTCAGCACCAGCGCACCTTCGTCTGGTGCAAGTGAATCATAAAGCCCTAACGCAGTCGGCTCCGCGATTTCAGCGTTTATTCCGTCCGCCAGCCGGTAGATGCCAGCCTCATGATCGAACCAAGCAATCGTGCCGACCTCGATCGATCCATACGTATCGATCACGTCCGCCTCCGAGATACCGAAGCTTGCTGCCATTGCACTGCGCCATTGCGGCGATGCTGGCTCGCCAACAGTCACGATGCAGCGGATGCCGAGCTCCGCCGGATTGTCCAGCGTGCAGACAAGGCGGTCCAGAAGGGAAGGCATCGTATAGAGTAAGTCGGGGCGAACAACTGACAGCCGCTCGACATGCACAGCCAGCGGCTCATTGTATGCGACGGCTTCAGCCTCCCAGCCAAGGGTGCGAAACACATCAAGCGCAGTTGCTGCTGCATGTCCAGTGCCCATATCGGCAAGTGCTCGCTGAATCGGACGGGTTCCTGCTAGCTGCGCGAAGAGGCGGACCTTAACCTGCAGATAGCGGCGTTCATCTGCATGTGAATATTGGATCGCCTTACGAGCGCCGCCGCTCGTTCCCGAAGTGCGATAGACGAAGTGTTCGTCTGGTGCTGGAGCGCTGTAGTAGTGCTTTTCTAACAGCTCTGCTGTCATATAAGGCAGATCGCTGGCAGCTGCTCTATCACGATCGTATTGCAATAACTTGGCATACCAAGGAAATTGGCGCGCGTAAAAAGCGGCCAGCCTTTTCAAATGTCGATTTTTCAAGCACATTCCTCCCCGATGAAATATCTTATGCCAGTCCGATTGGACCTGCATGGGTTCGAGCACACGATGGGACCACCTATATGACATATGCTGTAGAAACCATCCCTTTCGTGGAGGCGAGCTATGATCAATGGTGAAATTCGACCATAACAAAATGAGAAAGACGCGTATCCTGCTCGGCGATCCACATGTACGGGCAGCGATCCCGAAGACGGTGATTTTGTCGGCCTCCAGCTTGAAGCAGATGCTTAGTACGTACGATACCGTCTATGTGAAGCCTAATGTAGGTGCATTAGGCGTTGGTGTTATGCGGGTTCGAAAGCTGTCAGCGAATAAGTATGAATGGCGGTATAAGCTGCAGCGCAAGCATGTCTCCTCGATTACTAGGTTGATGTCTTTGATTCATTCGTATAAAAAATCAGGGAGTTACCTCGTCCAGCGCGGCATCGATCTGATGAAGTATCGGGGACGAAGATTCGACCTGCGCGTCGTGACGCAGCGCAGAAACTCGCATGATGCTTGGCGTGTCACAGGTGTTCTCGCACGTGTAGCAGCTCCCGGGAGAATCGTAACGAACGGAAGCCAAGGCGCTTCGATTCACCCCTATCCGCAAGTGTTTGGCGCGAATATGTCTGCAGAACAGACGGGCAGGCTCAAGGGTTCGATTGATAATCTCGCACTGCGGATCGCAAGGCGCTATACCCTCTCATATGCCAAGTGCATTGAACTGGGATTGGACGTTGCTGTAGACAACAAGCGCCGAATCTGGCTGCTTGAAGTTAACACGAGGCCGCAGATTAAACCTTTTACACGGCTGAACAATCTTTCGATGTATCGCACGATCATGGCTTATAGGGGGAAGAACAAGGGTCATTGAGGCTGTTTAACGATGGGAATAGGGGCGCTCATATCGGATCGGATTTGGATCCTAAGATATGGGCGCTTCTTGAGCTGCATAACTTACAGTATTGGATACGGGCAAGAGATCCGTATGCGGGAGGGGAAGCGAATGGGGAACACAGTGATAAGAGATGCGAATATCGTGACAATGGACGCGGCAGGAACGATCGTTCGTGGGGATGTGCGAATAACAGATGACCGCATCGTAGGCGTTGGGGATGAGGAAGAGCATTTTGTACCTGATCAGGTTGTGGAGGCGAGAGGGCGTGTATTGCTGCCTGGCTTTATACAGACGCATATCCATTTGTGCCAGACCTTGTTCCGAAGCAGAGCTGACGATATGGAACTGATGGATTGGCTTCGGACGCGAATATGGCCGCTTGAGGCTGCACATGACGACGAATCGGTCTACCTATCGGCGCTGCTCGGCATTGGCGAGCTCATTCAGAGCGGGACGACGACGCTGCTCGACATGGAGACGGTCAATCATACAGACGCTGCATTCCGGGCGATGGCGCAAAGCGGCATTCGGGCGATAAGCGGCAAGGTGATGATGGACCGAGCGGGCGAAGATATACCGTCTGCGCTGCAGGAGAATACGGATCGTTCACTAGCGGACAGCGTGGCGCTCTTGGAGAAATGGCATGGCTATGATGGCGGACGGCTGCAATATGCCTTTTGTCCCCGATTCGTTGTATCCTGTACCGAGCGGCTGTTAATTACTGTGCGCGACTTAGCCGAGCAGCATAAGATACTTATACATACCCACGCCTCAGAAAATAAGGGCGAAATCGAGCTTGTCGAAAAGCAGACGGGGATGAGGAATATCGTTTATTTGGATCATCTTGGCCTGACTTCTCCAAGACTTGTATTGGCGCATTCGATCTGGCTGGACGATACGGAGCGTACCATCATTCAGCGAACGGGGACGAAAGTGACGCACTGTCCAGGTTCGAACTTGAAGCTCGCCTCCGGCATTGCGGCTGTGCCTGCCTTGCTTAGCAATGGCGTACAAGTTGGACTTGGCGCAGACGGTGCTCCGTGCAATAACAATCTGGATATGTTTCAGGAGATGCGGCTAACGGCTATGATTCACAAAGTTCAGCATGGGCCTACTTCGATGAATGCAAGGACGGTGCTTCGAATGGCGACGATTGGCGGCGCTGAAGTGCTTGGTCTGGAGCGGGAGATCGGTTCGATTGAGGTTGGCAAGAAGGCGGATCTCATACTGCTCGATTTAAACAAGTTCCATGCTTTTCCTTCCTATGAGGCGGATCTTTATTCGAGAATCGTTTATGCGGCCGGACGAGGTGACGTAGATACGGTATGGATAGATGGACATGTGGTCATGCGGGGAAGAGTGATGACGACCATAGACGAGGCCGCAGTTCTGAGTGATGCAGATGCTGCGATAAGCAGGTTGCTAGGCAGGATGGCATAATATAAAGCTGCCCGTCTATTGCTCGGCGGGCAGCTAGTTCGTCAAAACATATCCTTCCGCCTTTGAAGTGCCGTTGGCCAACGACTACTTCATTATAGAAATCGATTACATTTATATAAACTAATTATCAAAAACGCTAATTTATAGGTGGTATTTAAACAAATCACTCACACATTTTGCTAAAAAATCGTGAAAAGGGATTGCACTGACGAGTTCGGCTATGCTATGATAAAACCCTCGTGTCCCGGTAGCTCAGCAGGATAGAGCAACGGCCTTCTAAGCCGTCGGTCGGGGGTTCGAATCCCTTCCGGGACGTTCTTCATAGAACGTCGGTGTCCATTCGGCACTTTATAGACGTCTGATCCCTTACTTGTTAAGGATATCAGGCGTTTTTTTTATTTCACTATGGTTCATCCCCCAGGGCTTCATCCCCAAACTTTTCGCCATTTCGTTTAAATGAATTGAAAAACGGACAGTACTGCAAGAGTACACTTTTGGCAGGAGAATCGATTGGCGCTACCGCTTCGTGTGTTTCACCGCACGGCATGGTATAATGAACCAAAGTTTGGCGGAACCGACCCGACGTTCGGTTTCCCCATTGCAAGGCGGTGCTATCATTACGAATAATCAAGAACCACAGGAAGGCAATCGAGATAACGTTTATTTGTTTCCGAGCATGCTTGATCACTATCAGATTCAATTGACGCGCATGCTGGAAGCGGAGCAATACAGCGAGGCGAAGAAACTCATTCGATTTCTTCTCCAATGCAGGGGAGAAGACGAGCGGCATTATGAGGAATGGGGCAATTTGCTCTCATGGCTTGAAGTCGCTTTCCCGGAATCCGCTGATGAGCGGGTTGAAGAGGATGAGAATGAAGAAGAAGAGATGCGCCGCAGCGCGCTGAAACCTGGCGAGCAGGATGAGTCCTACGTGAAACAGGTGCTGCATATTATTCAGCATCATCCGATGCCCGACCAGCAGATGCTTGCGCTTGAACGCGCTATTCATCTGGACCATCCGGATATCAACCCTGCGATAATGGAATGGTTGTCGACCGAATCAGTTCACCCCGCCGTACAGTTTAAAGCGCTGCAATGCCTGAAACGCCATGGCGCGTCGGGCATGATTACACTTGATCGGATGGACGAGCGGGTCGAGCTTGATATAGAGAGCACGCCGCTGTCTTTAGAAGAGTTTCCCAGTCCTGTAATTCAGGCGCTTGAGCGGGTTGAGGCATCTGTGGATGCAGATGATCCGACACTGCCTCATTTTGCGCGCGAGTTATGGAAAGATTTGCTTCAATACTTATACGGCACTTCCTCGTATCGTCGAATGCTGGACGATGAGACCTTTAATATTGACTGTTGGGCAGCGGCACTGCACCTTACGCTGCTTCTGACCGTATATGGCAAAGCCGATGATGACGCGACCCGTGAAGCTTATGGCATTTCGGAGCCGATGCGCTTCAGTTATGAGCAGGCGTGCCGCGCACTTCGTCAAGTAATTGCGTATGGTCCATTTGGGGGCAGCAACGAGTCTTGATAATTAGCTGGATGTTGATTATAATAGAATGGTTTATTAAACGTGAGAAACATGAGATTTTCGCATTGAATGCGTAATGTTGGAGGGGACTGCAAGCCATGACAGCTACTTGGGAAAAAATAGACACGAATCTGGTTTCGCTCAGCGTTGAGGTTGAAGCGGAACGAGTTAATGAAGCGCTAGATAAAGCGTTCAAGAAAGTGGTACAGAAAGTAAACGTTCCAGGCTTCCGCAAAGGCAAAGTGCCACGCGCGATGTTCGAGAAACGTTTTGGCGTTGAATCGCTGTACCAAGACGCAGTAGACATCCTGCTGCAAGAAGTATATCCACAAGCAATTGACGAAACGGGCATCATTCCAGTTGATCGTCCTGACATCGATGTCGTGCAATTCGCGAAAGGCCAATCGTTCAAATTCACTGCGAAAGTAACGGTTAAGCCGGAAGTGAAGCTTGGCGAGTACAAAGGCATCGAAGTGCCAGCTGCAGAAGCAGCAGTTTCCGAAGAGGAAATCGGCGAAGAATTGAACCGTCTGCAACAGCGTCATGCTGAACTGAACGTTGTTGACGAAGGTACAGTTGAGAACGGCGACATCGCTGTTATCGACTTCGACGGCTATGTTGACGGCGTTGCATTCGAAGGCGGCAAGAGCGAGCGTTATTCGCTCGAGATCGGCTCCGGTTCGTTCATCCCAGGCTTCGAAGATCAAGTGATCGGCATGGGCACTGGCGATTTCAAGGACGTAGAAGTTACGTTCCCAGAGAGCTACCATGCGGACAACCTAGCTGGCAAAGCTGCAGTATTCAAAGTGAAACTGCACGAAATCAAACGTAAGAGCCTGCCAGCGCTTGACGATGAGTTCGCGAAGGACGTATCCGAATTCGATACGCTTGCTGAGTTCAAGCAAGACCTCGAAGGCAAGCTGAAAGAGCGCAAAGTGAAAGAAGCAGAAGGCGCTCGTGAAGCAGCTGTTGTCGAGAAAGCAGCAGAAGCGGCTGAAGTTGTTATCCCTGAAGCAATGATCGGTACGGAAACGGACTACATGCTGAAGGACTTCGAGAACCGTCTGCGCATGCAAGGCATGAATCTTGAACTGTACTTCCAATTCTCCGGCCAGAACGAAGCAATGCTCCGCGAGCAAATGAAGGGCGATGCTGAGAAGCGCGTTCGCAACAACCTCGTGCTGGAAGCAATCGCGAAGGCTGAGAATATCGCAGTTACAGACGAAGAAGTTAGTGCAGAGCTCGAGACGCTTGCTACAGCATACAACCGTCCAGCCGAAGAGCTTCGTGAAATCTTCACGCGCAACGGCAACCTGGACAACCTGAAGGATGACATTGCAGTTCGTAACACGGTTAAATTCCTTCTTGAAAACAGCAAAGAAGCAGTTAACGCTTAAGGCATAAATTGCCTGTAGCGCTTCATAGGAGAGTAAGGCACGTTCTCGAAACGTGCCTTATTTTTCCACTAGAATACTTAACCTGCATTCAACGGTTTGTTGATACATACATATCGCTGCAACTTATTGCAGCCCCAACGCGTAACATACATAAGTGCGTGATTCGAAAAGTTGATCTGAAACGGACTTTTTGAAGTGCGTTTATAGGGCTATTCCCCGTACATATCGGCAGTGCCACGTCGTATACTGTATTATCGACTGTTACTTCAAAAATGACAGCCGCGCAGCGACGTGATAATATAAGGAAGTAACCATTCCGCCTAAAGAAAGAAGGTTGGTCGCATGAATTTAGTACCGATCGTAGTCGAACAGACGAATCGTGGAGAACGTTCTTACGATATTTATTCAAGGCTGTTAAAGGACAGGATCATTTTTCTCGGCAGCGCAATAGATGATGATGTTGCTAACTCCGTAATCGCTCAGCTGCTATTCCTGGCGGCCGACGATCCAGAGAAGGACATTCATCTGTACATTAACTCGCCGGGCGGTTCAGTCACCGCTGGTATGGGTATATTTGATACAATGCAGTTCATTAAGCCTGACGTCTCGACGATCTGCGTTGGCATGGCGGCGAGCATGGGCTCGCTTCTGCTTACTGCAGGCGCCAAAGGCAAGCGCTTCGCGCTGCCGAACAGCGAAGTCATGATTCATCAGCCGCTTGGCGGCGTTCGCGGTCAAGCTTCGGACATTAAGATTCATGCTGATTGGATCATTAAGACGAAGCAGAAGCTGAATCAGATTTATGTAGAGCGTACAGGTCAGCCGTATGAGAAGATCGAACGCGATACCGATCGTGACAATTTCCTGTCAGCAGAAGAGGCCGTGGCATACGGTTTGATTGACAAGGTGGTAACGTCACTATAGAAAGGGTGATTCCATGTTTAAATTCAACGACGAGAAGGGCCAGTTGAAATGCTCGTTCTGCGGCAAATCGCAGGAGCAGGTTCGGAAGCTTGTCGCCGGTCCCGGCGTTTATATATGCGACGAATGCATCGAGCTGTGCACGGAAATCGTAGAAGAGGAGCTCGGCCATGAGGAAGAGCTTGATCTGAAAGATATTCCGAAGCCCAAAGATATTCGTGCCATTCTTGACTCGTATGTAATTGGTCAAGAGAGCGCGAAGAAGTCGCTTGCGGTAGCGGTATACAACCACTACAAGCGGATCAACTCGCAGAACAAGCTGGAAGATGTAGAGCTGCAGAAGAGTAACATTCTTCTCGTAGGTCCTACTGGCTCTGGTAAGACGCTTCTCGCTCAGACGATGGCGAAGATTCTGAACGTTCCGTTCGCGATTGCAGATGCAACGTCGCTGACGGAAGCTGGCTATGTCGGCGAAGACGTTGAGAATATTTTGCTCAAACTGATTCAAGCGGCTGATTACGATGTAGAGAAAGCTGAACGCGGCATTATCTACATTGACGAGATTGATAAAGTAGCTCGCAAATCGGAGAATCCATCGATTACACGCGACGTATCGGGCGAAGGCGTTCAGCAGGCGCTGCTGAAGATCCTCGAAGGTACGGTTGCTTCTGTACCGCCGCAAGGTGGTCGTAAGCATCCGCATCAAGAGTTCATTCAGATCGATACGACGAACATTCTGTTCATTTGCGGCGGTGCGTTCGACGGTCTGGAGCAGCTGATCAAACGGAGAATCGGCAAGAAAGTAATCGGCTTTAATGCGGCTGGCGACAGCAGCAAAGAATTGAAGCCAGGTGAATACTTGTCGATGGTATTGCCAGAAGACTTGCTCAAATTCGGTCTTATCCCCGAATTCGTTGGTCGTCTGCCAGTTATTTCCTCGCTGGAGCCGCTCGATGAGGAGACGCTTGTTCGTATTCTCTCCGAGCCGAAGAATGCGCTCGTTAAGCAATATCAGAAACTTCTTGAGATGGACAATGTGAAGCTTGAGTTCGAGAAGGGCGCATTGGAAGCTATTGCGCGCGAAGCGATCAAGCGTAACACTGGCGCACGCGGTCTTCGTGCCATTATCGAGGGCATTATGCTCGAGGTTATGTACGAAGTGCCATCCCGCGACGACGTAAGCAGCTGCCTCATTACGGAGCAGGTTGTGAACGAGAAAATTATGCCAGAATTGACGCCTAAGAAGGGCAAAAAGAAAGAAGAGAGCGCCTAATCGTTAGGCGATCCATATATTACCGTCGGAGTTTCCACCCGTTATGCGGCTTTTGGGCTGTCTGACGGGTGGACTTTGACGTTCATGGGAGAGAAGGGCTCATGTACTTACGCAAGGATACGGTGCCGGTTAAGGTTGGTCCACTGACGATCGGTGGCAGCGATGAAGTCATCATTCAGAGTATGTGTACGACGAAGACAGCAGACGTGGATGCGACAGTTGCAGAAATTTTGCGCCTAGAAGAAGCGGGCTGCCAGATCGTTCGTGTCACGGTCAATAACAAGGAAGCGGCGGAAGCGATCAAAGAAATTAAGAAGCGGATTCATATTCCGCTCGTCGCGGACATCCACTTCGACTATCGTCTCGCTTTGCTTGCGATCGAGAATGGCATTGATAAAGTACGGATCAATCCGGGGAATATCGGTCGCCGCGAGAAAGTTGAAGCGGTTGTTCAAGCTTGTAAGGAGAAAGGGATTCCGATCCGAATTGGCGTTAACGCTGGCTCGCTCGAGAATCACCTCTTGGAGAAATACGGTTATCCGACGCCAGAAGCGATGGTAGAGAGCGCATTGTTCCACATCGGCATTCTCGAAGAGCTGGATTTCCACGATATTATCGTCTCGCTCAAAGCTTCCGATGTACCGATGGCGATTGCTGCTTACTCGATGGCAGCGGAGAAAATCAAATATCCTCTTCACCTCGGCATTACTGAAGCTGGCACGCTCCATACGGGTACGATCAAGAGCTCTGCAGGTATCGGCGCATTGCTCGCAATGGGTATCGGCAACACGGTGCGTATCAGTTTGAGTGCTGATCCGGTTGAAGAAGTGAAGGTTGCGCGCGAGCTGCTGAAGACATTTGGTCTCATTACGAATGCTGCAACACTCGTATCCTGCCCGACATGCGGTCGCCTTGATATCGACCTGTTCACGATTGCGAACGAGGTTGAGGAATACATCTCGAAGATTAAAGTGCCAATCAAAGTATCCGTGCTTGGCTGCGCCGTTAACGGACCTGGCGAAGCGCGTGAAGCTGATATCGGCATCGCCGGCGCACGCGGCGAAGGGATGCTGTTCCGCTATGGCGAGATGATTCGTAAGGTGCCAGAAGCAGATCTGCTCTCGGAGCTGAAGAAAGAAATCGACGAGATTGTGCGCGTATTCGAAGCGACTGGCGAAATTCCAGGCCGCAAGCAGCACGCGCCAGTCAAATAACACTTAAATTGTGTGTTTCCTCTATAAGTGAATCGCTTTCCCCTCCGTATATTCAAACACCCGCAGGGAATACTGACAAGTATTAGACCTGTGGGTGTTTTTTGTATTGGCAATGCGCCAACAATTTGCTTGCAGGTAGCAATATCGAAGATGAAAGCAAATTAGGAGGCAGGGTAGCTTTGAGTCTGAGGTTAGGCTCAAAGATCCTTATGTCAGGAGGGGATTTGTAATGACTTTGAGCTTTGTGTTAATGATGATTCAGGTGTTTTTTGCTGTCGTTATCGGTCTATACTTTTGGAATTTGCTTCGTAATCAGAAGACGAGCCGGTCGGCAGTCGACCGTGAATCTCGCAAGGAGATGGACAAGCTGCGCAAGCTGCGCTCCATCTCGCTTACGAAGCCGTTGGCAGAGAAGACGAGACCGCAGGCCATGCAGGACATTGTCGGTCAAGTTGACGGCCTTAAAGCGCTGAAAGCAGCGTTATGCAGCGCGAATCCGCAGCATGTCATCATCTACGGTCCTCCTGGCGTCGGCAAGACTGCAGCTGCACGCGTCGTGCTGGAGGAAGCGAAGAAAAACCCTACGTCTCCGTTTCTGCCGGAAGCGAAGTTTACCGAGATCGATGCTACGACGGCTCGATTCGATGAACGCGGTATCGCCGATCCGCTCATAGGCTCCGTGCATGACCCGATTTACCAAGGCGCTGGCGCAATGGGTGTCGCAGGTATTCCGCAGCCGAAGCCAGGTGCAGTAA
Organism: Paenibacillus terricola; assembly: GCF_014779765.1. GTDB lineage: Bacteria > Bacillota > Bacilli > Paenibacillales > Paenibacillaceae > Paenibacillus_T > Paenibacillus_T terricola. The sequence continues at coordinate 707,912 of NZ_JACXZA010000001.1, forward strand.
CGAAAGCGCATGGCGGTATATTGTTTATTGACGAGATTGGGGAATTGCATCCGATCCAACTGAATAAATTATTAAAAGTTCTTGAGGATCGCAAAGTATTCCTAGAGAGTGCCTATTACAACTCCGAAGATGCAAACATTCCAATGTATGTGCATGATGTGTTCCAGAATGGGTTGCCAGCGGACTTTCGTCTTGTCGGCGCAACGACACGTTCCCCTCAAGAACTGCCAGCCGCACTTCGCTCGCGGTGCATGGAAGTTTACTTCCGGCCGCTGCTCGCTGGCGAGATTGCTCAAATTGCAACCAATGCGGTAAAAAAAATCGGCTTCGAGCCGTCGCCTGATGCAATTGAGGTTGTTACCCGTTATGCAACGAACGGCCGCGAAGCGGTTAATGTCATCCAGCTTGCCGCAGGGCTTGCTCTGTCTGAGAAACGCAGTGAGCTGATCGCTGCTGACATCGAATGGGTTGTTAACAGCAGTCAGATTCCGCCTAGACCAGATCGCAAGGTACCTGCAGAGCCGCAGATCGGCTTTGTAAACGGACTTGCCGTCTATGGACCTAACATGGGCACGCTGCTCGAAATCGAAGTGAGTGCCATTCCGGTCCGTTCGGGCAAAGGTACATTTACAATTACGGGTGTTGTTGATGAAGAGGAGCTTGGCGGCGGTTCGCGTACGCTGCGCCGCAAGAGCATGGCTAAAGGTTCGGTAGAGAACGTTCTGACTGTGATGCGTCGCTATGGACTTCGTCCACATGACTACGACCTGCATATTAACTTCCCGGGCGGAACGCCAATTGACGGCCCATCGGCTGGTATCGCTATGGCAACCGCTATCGCTTCTGCGATCAAAGGTGAGCCGGTAGACAATAAGCTTGCGATGACTGGCGAGATCGGTATTCATGGCAACGTGAAGCCCGTCGGCGGCGTATTGGCGAAAGTCGAGGCTGCTTTCCAAGCAGGGGCTCAGCGGGTGATCATTCCTCGCGAGAACTGGCAGGCGATTTTTGATGGACTCGAAGGGGTACATATTACGCCGGTTGATCGTGTGGATGAAGTGTTTGCGATCGTATTTCCGCAGTCGGAGGAGAAATTCCAGATGGTCGATTCGGCCGCCGCGCAGGATCGTTTTATCGCGCCGACGGTGCCGTATTTGCAGGCTGATTCGGCGGAGTGATAAAATGGGTTAGACATCACTATTGGAGGTGCTGGAATGGGGCCTGGAAAATCGAAAGGACGCAGGCTGCCCCTGCTTCCGCTTAGGGGACTGCTCGTATATCCCAGCATGGTACTCCACCTAGACGTGGGAAGGGAAAAATCGGTTCGGGCGCTTGAACGCGCAATGGTCGATGACCATATGATTCTGTTGTGTTCCCAATCAGAAGTGAATATTGAGGAACCTACGCAGGAAGATATATACCGAATCGGTACAGTAGCGCGCGTTAGACAAATGCTGAAGCTGCCGAATGGGACGATTCGCGTGCTCGTCGAAGGTGTAGTTCGGGCAGAGGTGTTGGACTATTTGCCGAACGAAGAGTTCTACGAGGTTATGGTCAAGGAGCTTCCGGAGCAGGAGACGGATGACTCCGAGACAGACGCGCTAATGCGAACGGTGCTAACGCAGTTCGAGAATTATATCAATCTGTCGAAGAAAGTGACGCCGGAGACGCTTGCGGCCGTCTCTGACATTGATGAACCGGGAAGACTCGCGGACGTCATTACGAGCCACCTATCGCTTAAGATCCGCGACAAACAGGACATTCTGGAGACGATTGACGTCCGCCAGCGTCTTGAGAAACTGCTCGACATTCTGCATAACGAGCGCGAAGTGCTCGAACTGGAACGCAAGATTAACCAGCGCGTCAAGAAGCAGATGGAGAAGACGCAGAAGGAATATTATCTTCGCGAGCAGATGAAGGCGATCCAGAAGGAACTTGGCGACAAGGAAGGCCGCGCCGGCGAAGTCGAAGAGCTGCGCAGTCAGCTTGAGGAAGCGGGCTTGCCGGATAAAGTGAAGGAGAAGGTCGAGAAAGAAATTGATCGACTGGAGAAAATGCCGTCAACCTCAGCAGAGGGGGGCGTCATCCGCAATTATATCGATTGGTTGTTGTCATTGCCTTGGCGCAAAGGGAAAGACGAAGGGATTGAACTCGATCTCGACAAAGCCGAAGCTATTCTTAACGATGATCATTACGGTCTGGATAAGCCGAAGGAACGGGTACTCGAATACTTGGCGGTGCAGAAGCTCGTACAGAAGCTGAAAGGGCCGATTCTTTGTCTCGTTGGACCTCCTGGCGTCGGCAAAACATCGATTGCGCGTTCTATCGCGAAGTCGCTTAATCGCAAGTTCGTCCGTATCTCGCTCGGCGGCGTGCGTGACGAAGCAGAAATTCGCGGCCACCGCCGCACCTATGTTGGCGCTATGCCAGGCCGCATCATGCAAGGGATGAAGACAGCAGGTACGATGAATCCCGTGTTCCTGCTCGATGAAATCGACAAGATGGCGATGGATTTCCGGGGAGACCCAGCTTCCGCTCTGCTTGAAGTGCTCGATCCAGAGCAGAACTCGACGTTCAGCGATCATTTCATCGAAGTGCCTTATGATCTGTCTAACGTTATGTTCGTGACGACAGCGAACTCGCTGCACAATGTGCCGCGGCCGCTGCTTGATCGGATGGAAGTGCTCTACATTCCGGGTTACACTGAGATGGAGAAGCAGCAAATCGCAGAGCGCTACCTGCTGCCGAAGCAGAAGCGTGAGCATGGACTGGACAATGAACAGCTTGTCGTCGAGAGCGAGGCACTGCAAGGCATTATACGCGAATATACGCGTGAGTCTGGTGTTCGTAACCTGGAGCAGCAGCTGGCTGCACTGTGCCGTAAAGCAGCGAAGCAGATTGTCTCCAAGGATCACGAGGGATCGATTACAGTCGACCTCGCGAAGGTGAAAGAATGGCTCGGACCATCGAAGTTCCGCTACGGTCTCGCCGAGCAGGAGGATCAGGTCGGCGCTGTAACAGGCCTTGCATGGACCGAAGTTGGCGGCGATACGCTCGTCATTGAAGTGACGGTGCTGCCGGGCAGCGGGAAGCTGACGCTGACAGGTAAGCTTGGCGACGTAATGAAGGAGTCTGCGCAAGCTGCATTCAGCTATACGCGCAGCAGAGCGGCTGCGCTTAATATCGAGCCGGATTTCCATGAGAAGAACGATATTCATATCCATATTCCAGAAGGGGCTATTCCGAAGGATGGACCATCTGCTGGCATTACAATGGCAACAGCACTTATCAGCGCACTGACGAACCGTCCAGTATCGCGTGAAGTCGCTATGACCGGAGAGATTACACTACGCGGCAGAGTGCTTCCGATTGGCGGGCTGAAAGAGAAATCGCTCGCGGCCCATCGGGCAGGCATTCGCAAAGTGCTGCTTCCTAAGGACAACGAGCGTGATCTCGTCGACGTACCTGAGAGCATCCGCGAGGAGATGACCTTCGTGCCAGTTGGCCATATGGACGAGGTGCTGCAGCACGCGCTGCTGCCAGCAGACCATGCTGAAGGTGGAGCTTCAGCACAAGAACAGAAAGCAGGGACAACCGTTACATGAAAATCACATCAGCAGAATTCGTAATAAGTGCAGTAAGACCGGATCAATATCCGACTGACGCCTTGCCAGAGATTGCTCTGGCAGGGCGTTCGAATGTCGGTAAATCGTCACTCATTAATAGGATGATTAACCGTAAGAACCTCGCTCGGACAAGCTCCCAGCCGGGTAAGACGCAGCAGTTGAACTATTATCGTATCAATGAACAAGTTTATTTCATCGACTTTCCCGGCTATGGTTATGCCAAGGTGTCGAAGTCGGAGCGCGAAGCCTGGGGCCGAATGATCGAGAGGTATCTCAAAGATCGTGAAGAGCTGAAGCTCGTGATGCTCATTATTGATATTCGTCATGCACCATCCAAGGACGATTGCTTGATGTATGAATGGCTTAAGCATTTTGAGATTCCAACCTGTATCGTTGTGACGAAGTCGGACAAGATTCCGAAGAGTCAATGGGACAAGCAGATCAAGCTTGTGAAAGAGACTTTGCAGGCGGACCCGCGCGATACGATTATCCGTTATTCCTCTGAGACGGGCGAAGGCCGCGATCAGCTGTGGGGTCATATCATGCAGACGATCAGTTCGGATCAGGAAGAAAGTTAAGCGGCTTACGCGAATCGACAGCGTCTTATATTTCATCTTAATGAGATAAATGGCATCATGCTTTGAATACAACAATCGACCATGGGTACCCATGGTCTTTCTCATTTTTTCCGCAGCTGGACAACCTATGCGAATAATGGAAGTTTCAACTGACCACACTAGGGACAGATGTTGTTTCAAACATTTTTCATATTTGAAGACGGAAGTACCTTGGAACTATGCTATAATGTTCGTGACCGATTGGATACAGATTCGAACAGAAGGGAGGCAGGCTCGCATGCATATCATTGTTGTCGGTTTGAATTATCGCACGGCGCCGGTTGAGGTGCGGGAACGATTCACGTTCGCCGAACAAGACTTACCCGAAGCATTGCGGCAATTAAAGCAGACTAAGAGCATCTTAGAAGGTGTCATCGTCGCGACCTGCAACCGAACGGAATTGTACGCGGTCGTCGATCGGCATCATCTATGCGGTCATTATATTCGCAGCTTTATGGAGAAGTGGTTCGCGCTGCCTAGACAGCAGTTCACGAATCATCTATATATGTACGAAGATGATCAGGCTATTGAGCATCTGTTCCGCGTTACGAGCGGTCTAGACTCGATGGTGATCGGCGAGACACAGATTCTGGGTCAAGTGAAAGACGCGTTTCTGACTGCGCAGAAAGAGAAGGCGACGGGAACGCTGTTTAATATGCTGTTCAAACAGGCCATCACGATGGCCAAACGTGCGCATTCCGAGACATCGATCGGCGAAGCGGCTGTATCGGTCAGCTACGCAGCAGTTGAACTTGGCAAGCGTATATTCGGCAATTTCGGTAAGAAGACCGTCATGATTATTGGCGCTGGCAAAATGAGCGAGCTCACGGGTAAGCACCTTTCATCCAATGGTGCAGAGCGCGTCATCGTAGCGAACCGTACACTCGAACGGGCAACGGAATTGGCGGACAAGCTTGGCGGTACGCCGTGTACAATGGAGGATGCCATTGCACGTCTGCATGAAGCGGACGTGGTGATCAGCTCGACCGGAGCGAGCAAGTATGTGCTGCTGCGCGAGCAGGTTGCGGCTGCTATGCAGCGCCGCAAATCACGTCCATTATTTATGATTGATATCGCGATGCCACGGGATCTCGACCCGGCTATCGCTGCAGTGGATAATGTTTTCTTATACAACATTGATGATCTTGAAGGTATCGTGGGCAGCAATCTCGAGCAGCGTCGCAGAGAATCGTTGAAGATTGAAGCGATGATCGCAATTGAGCTTGATTCGTTCCGCAGCTGGTACAAGACGCTGGGCGTCATTCCTCTCATTCGTGCACTTCAGACGAAGGCGGAGACGATTCATTCGGAAACGATGGACAGCTTGGAGAAGAAGCTGCCTGATCTCGATGAACACGAGATGAAGGTGATTCGCAAGCTGACGAAGAGCATTGTCAATCAAATGATGAGCGACCCGATACTGCGTATTAAAGAAATGGCTGGCGAGAAACACGCCGGTGAAGCGATGGATATGTTCGTCAAGCTGTTCGCGCTTGAGCATTCGATCGAGAATGGCCGCGAGTCCGCTCAAGCGGCATCGAAGCCTAAGCCAACAACAGAGCCGCAGGCTGCTGCCGAGCCAGCATCCGTTCCGATGCCGGCGGGCATAGCTGCTGCAACGCCGTGAGAAGCCGCCGCTTGAATGTGGCGGTTTTTTCTTTGTTGCGGTAACAGTGAAGGATGGGGGCTGCTTATGATAACATCACATTGGTTTTATGATGCCATGCTATACGTATACGCCCTGACCTTACTGTTTTATTTCTCCGACTTCGTAGATGCGAACCGGAGCGCTAGACGGATTGGTACAGGGCTGCTTATGTTTGTGTGGGGGCTGCAAACGGGATATTTGGTCTATCGCATGATGTCACACCTTGACGTTGGTTATATATCGGGGTTTGAATATTGGTTTGCTGTTTCTTGGCTGTTAGTGACGATATCGCTTGTCATCAGCCAGTTCTTCCGAATTGAATATTTGGTCTTTATCGTTAACTTAATCGGGTTCGCTGTGCTAGCGGCGCTGCTGCTGGTCAATCCGAAGCCGGCGCAAACCATTGAGCCTTATGAGGCAGCTCGCAATCTGCTTATTCTACATATCAGCTTGATGATTTGCGCGTTTGCTGCGCTGACCATATCGGCCGTATTCTCAGGCATGTACTTGTTCCTTCATCGCAAGCTGAAGAAGAAGAGTTGGACCATGCCGATGAAGCGGCTGCCGAGTCTCGAAGTGATCGAAATATACGCTTTCCGTTTCGTCTCTGCAGGCGTGCCGCTGCTCGCTATTGCGTTGTCGCTGGCGATCGTATCAGTGGCGATTGAAGGACGTTGGATTTATCTAGCGGATTTGAAGGTTATTATTTCACTAATTGCTCTCGTTCTGTATGTTGCGAATTTCGTTCGTCGCAAGACACATGGTCAAGTCGGCTACATGGCTGCAAGGTATAATTTGCTTGCATTTGGTATTATGATTCTTAATGTGCTGATTAACCCGATTTCTAACTTCCATTGATTATAGAGCGGAGTGACATTGAGAGCAGAGAGACTTTGCGCGGGGCGCAAAGATCCCTATGTCGTGTTCAAAGATCCTGATGTAGCAGCGGAGTGACTTTGAACTCCGTTCAAAGATCCTGATGTAAGGAGGCCTATGATGCAGGAAGACGCATTGTATCCGATCATGCTTCGGCTGGCTGGCAGGCGATGTGCTGTCATCGGGGGCGGCAAGGTAGCTGAACGTAAAGTGGCTGCTCTGATGGAAGCGGGGGCTGATCGTATAGACGTCATAGCCGAGCAAGTGACGGATACACTGGCTGAACTCGGGCATTCGAGCCTCGTTCGTATTGCCCAACGACCGTATGAGCCAGCAGATATTCAGCAGGCTTGGCTCGTCATTGCTGCAACAAGCGACCCGGTGCTCAATGCTCGGATCGTCAGTGAGGCTGATGCGCTTGGCATATGGGCGAATTCAGCAAGTGAAGGCGGCGAAGGGTCATTCGTAACGCCTGCGGTTGTCCGCAGAGGCGATCTCGTTATTGGTGTCACCACTAGCGGGGCGAGCCCATCGCTTGCAGCCAGGCTCAAGCTTGAGCTGGAGCAGCAGTATGGTGATGAATACGGTGCTCGGCTGCAGTCACTTCGTCTGGTTCGAGATCGGTTGCTGAGTTCGGATTACGTAATTAGGTCTGAGACGGATCAATTGGCGGCGAAGCAGCATCTCCTTCGGGCAGCGGCTGCGGATGAAACGGGCTGGCAGGAGCTGGCTCGAGTACGGGAAGACTTGACAAGTACAGATATTGATATCGCTAAAGCGACAGATGGTTGGATAGATCAGCTAAGTAAGCAATTACTTTTAGGAGGAGAAGCCTGTGTCTAAAGAGACTCATACGCAAGATGGCAATGCACGTGTCATTCGAGTAGGAACAAGACAAAGTGCGCTCGCATTAACACAGACTGGTCAAGTAATTGATCAGCTTAAGGAACTTAGTGAGCAGCATGGATTGCCTTACACGTTTGAAGTTGTCAAAATCGTAACAAAAGGCGATCGGATTCTCGATGTTACGCTGTCTAAGGTAGGCGGCAAAGGGCTGTTCGTCAAAGAAATCGAGCAGGCGCTCATGGACGGCGAGATTGATATGGCGGTTCACAGCATGAAAGACATGCCGTTCGAGCTGCCGGAAGGGTTAATGAATGGTGCTGTTCCGAAGCGGGTTGATCCGCGTGATGTGTTGATCACTTCGACTGGCGGCGGTCTTGAGACACTGCCCAACGGCGCGAAGATTGGAACGAGCAGCTTGCGCCGTGCCAGCCAGCTGAAGAGCTACAGGCCGGATATTGAGCTTGTGTCGATCCGCGGCAATATCGATTCCCGTATTCGTAAGCTGGAGACGGAAGAGTTCGATGCGATTGTGCTGGCTGCTGCAGGCTTACATCGGATGGGTTGGGAGTCTCGCATTCATGAGCGGCTGCCAATCGATATTTGTGTTCCTGCCGTTGGGCAAGGTGCGCTTGGCATTGAATGTCGTGAATCGGACACAGGCGTTCGGGAGCTGTTGTCGTTGTTGAACGATCCTGTATCGGAGCTGGCTGTTCGTGCAGAACGCAGCTTCCTTGGCGCTCTGAACGGGGGATGCCAAATCCCGATCGGCGCTCATGCAATCGTTACGCTGCCGGAAGGTGCGGGGGAGAAATCGGTTGAAGGTGCAGTTATCGAGCTGGTCGGCATTGTTGGATCGCCAGATGGTGCGGTTTTGCTGAAGGAAATAGGCAAAGATTCGAATCCTGAGGCGCTTGGCTTGTCTATTGCGGATAAGCTGATTACATCGGGTGCAGATGAAATTCTGGCGCAAGTAAGGGGCTGATGAGCGATGAAGGGGAAAGTATATCTGGTAGGTGCAGGTCCAGGTGATCCAAAGCTAATTACGGTTCGTGGACTAGAATGTATCAAGCGCGCGGATGTTATTGTGTATGACCGACTTGCCAGCCCGAGGCTGCTGGCACATATAAAGCCTGGGGCAGAGCGTGTGTATGTCGGTAAGCTTCCAGATCGTCACACGATGAAGCAAGAGGAAATCAATCAACTGCTCGTTGATCTTGCACTTGAAGGCAAGACGGTTACTCGCTTGAAGGGTGGCGATCCTACGATCTTCGGACGCGTCGGCGAAGAGGCGGAGCTGCTTGTTCAGAATGGCGTTGAATTCGAGATCGTACCAGGCATTACGTCGGCGATTGCAGTACCTGCTTATGCAGGCATTCCAGTCACTCACCGGGATATGGCTTCCTCGCTGTCGATCGTAACAGGACATGAAAGCCCGGAAAAGCTGGATCAATCGATTCATTGGGACAAAGTTACGAATGCGACAGGTACGCTTATTTTCCTCATGGGCGTTGCGAAGATTGGGTATATCAGCGAACAGCTGATGTTCCATGGCAAATCGCCAACGACGCCTGTTGCCCTCGTTCGATGGGGGACGCGTGTCGAGCAAGAGACGCTGACGGGTACGCTGGCGGATATCGCAGAGAAGGTGGAAGCAGCTGGCTTCAAGCCGCCAGCTGTTATCGTTGTTGGCGACGTGGTGAAGCAGCGCGACATGCTTCGCTGGTTCGACAAGAAACCGTTGTTCGGTACACGCGTCCTCGTTACGCGTGCTCGCGCTCAAGCAAGCGAGCTCATTCAAATGATCGAGGAGCTGGGCGGTGAGCCATGCGAATATCCAGTCATCGAGACACGCGATGTTACGGAAGCTGTGCAAACACAGGCGATCGAACGTGCTTTCGACGAAGCGGAATCATTCGACTGGCTGATGTTTACGAGTGTGAACGGCGTTGAATCTTTCTTCCGCTGGCTGCGGCGGTACGGAACAGACATTCGTCGTTTCGGCCGTGCACGGATTGTGGCTGTCGGACCTAAGACCGCAGAGGCGTTGCTGGAGCGGGGCTTAACAGTAGAAGAGCTTCCCGGGAAGTATATGCAGGAAGGCTTGCTGGAGCAGCTTAGCGGTGAGGTACAGTCAGGGCAACGTGCGCTGTTGGCACGAGGCGATCTCGCACGTAAGGTGCTGCCGCGCGAGCTTAGAGCGTTAGGTGTTGAAGCAGTTGAACTTGACGTATACGAAACGGTGATTGCGGATCGACAGGATGAGCTCGCGCTTGAACAGCTGCGGGACGGAGACGTTCACGTCGTGACGTTCACGAGCTCATCGACGGTAACGAACTTGCTGACGCTGCTGCGGGCCAATGGCGTCGAAGACCCAGTGGCACTGCTTAAGCAAACTCAAATCGCAAGCATCGGACCAATCACGACACAAGCTGTGAATGCTGCCGGCCTTGAGGTTGCCATTGAGCCGGAAGAGGCTACGATCGAGGCACTGGTTGCTGCTATCGTGGCCAAGCGACTAGTCGACCGAACGAACGCCAACGGCGTGAACGTTATATAGGTTGTCCCTAGATAAATTTAATCTATGTTTCAGTCATTTATTTTTGTTTTTAATAAGTTCGAACGAAAGTTGTGACCCGCAGGGTCACGCGACTCCCAGCACGCAGTAACATACACACACAACAGTCTCTCCCACCGCCAACCTTCCGGGGTCCAGGGGTAAAGGTTTCCGTAAGGAAACCACTTCGGGAGCATAAACTGAAAACCCCGGAGCCCTCCCTTGCAGGGAGGGTTTAGGTGGGTAGAAATCGAGAGGGTTTGGGTGGGTAGAAAACAAGGAGGTTTCCCGCATGAGTTTCCCAACGATTAGACATCGCCGCTTGCGCGGATCTGCCGCATTGCGCAGCATGGTGCGCGAGACGGTGCTGACAGTTAATGATTTTATATATCCGATCTATGTAGTGCATGGTACGAACATCAAAGAAGAGATTCGCTCGATGCCAGGCGTTTATCATTTCTCGCTTGATCTGCTTGAAGCAGAAATTCGCGAAATCACAGCACTTGGCATTCCATCGATCATGCTGTTCGGCATTCCAGCTACGAAGGACGCGGTGGGTTCATCCGCATATGACCCGAACGAAATCGTGCAGCAAGCGACGCGTCTGATCAAGCAATGGGCGCCAGAGCTTGTCGTAATCGCTGATACATGCTTGTGCCAATATACGGATCATGGCCATTGCGGCGTTGTCCACGTTCAAGAGCATAACGGAACGGCAGATGTTAATAACGATGAATCGCTGCCGTTGCTGGTGAAGACAGCTGTGTCGCAGGCGGAGGCAGGCGCAGATATTATCGCCCCTTCGAACATGATGGATGGATTCGTTACAGCCATTCGCGAAGGGCTTGACGAAGCGGGTTATACGAATGTGCCAATCATGTCGTATTCGGTCAAATATGCGTCTGCATATTATGGCCCATTCCGCGAAGCGGCGCATTCCGCACCGCAATTCGGTGACCGCAAGACGTACCAGATGGATCCGGCGAATGCGCGCGAAGCGCTCCGCGAAGCAGAAAGCGATGTGCTCGAAGGCGCTGATTTCTTGATGGTGAAGCCAGCGCTGGCTTATCTCGATATTATCCGTACGCTGAAGGATCAGTTCGATTTGCCGCTTGTAGCCTACAACGTCAGCGGTGAGTATGCAATGGTCAAAGCAGCAGCAGCGAATGGTTGGATTGACGAGCAGAAGATCGTATTGGAAACGCTCATCGGCATGAAGCGTGCCGGAGCTGACCTTATTATTTCGTACCATGCAAAGGATGCTGCGCACTGGCTGAAGGGATAATGGGAGTACGATAGCTTCTACAGGATGTATAGAGAAGGAGACGGAAACGATGAGCGAAACATTCGACCCGAACCGCCAACGCCGCGATGAGCGGTCCAAAGCCGCATTCGAGCTGGCGAAGCAATATATCCCTGGCGGCGTTAACAGCCCTGTCCGGGCATTCAAATCCGTTGGCTTGACGCCAGCTTACATCGAGCGCGGCAGCGGTTCGCGCGTCTACGATATCGACGGCAACAGCTATATTGACTATGTAGCGTCATGGGGACCTCTCATTATGGGTCATGCCCATCCAGAGGTTGTAGAAGCGATCAAGAAGACAGCTGAGAAAGGGACAAGCTTCGGTGCTCCAACAGAGATCGAGACACTGATGGCGCAGCTCGTCTGCGAACGTGTACCTTCTGCCGATATTGTTCGGATGGTTAACTCCGGTACGGAAGCAACGATGAGCGCATTGCGCTTGGCGCGTGGTTATACGAAGCGGAGCAAAATTCTTAAATTCGAAGGATCCTACCATGGACATGCGGACAGCTTGCTGATCAAGGCTGGCTCCGGTGTTGCAACGCTTGGTCTGCCAGACAGCCCTGGCGTGCCGGAGAGCGTAGCTACGCATACAATTACGGTGCCATATAACGATATCGAATCGGTTAAGCTTGCATTCGAGAAGTTTGGCGAGCAGATCGCTTGCGTCATCGTCGAACCAATTGCCGGCAATATGGGTGTCGTTCCGCCGCTGCCGGGCTTCCTGCAAGGATTGCGTGACGTAACGACGCAATACGGCAGCCTGCTTATTTTCGATGAGGTAATGACAGGTTTCCGCGTTAATTATCATTGCGCACAAGGCTTGTACGGCATTACGCCAGACTTGACGTGCCTTGGCAAAGTAATTGGAGGCGGCCTCCCAGTCGGCGCTTATGCGGGCAGACGGGATCTAATGGAGCAAATGGCCCCTGCAGGCCCGATCTATCAAGCTGGTACGTTGTCCGGCAACCCGCTGGCAATGGCGGCAGGTTACACGACGTTGAAGCTGATGACGCCAGACCGGTATGAGCTTCTGGAGCGCCTATCGACGCGCCTGCAGCTTGGCTTCGAGGCTAATGCGGCGAAGAACGGCATTGCGATGACGATCAATCGCGTTGGATCAATGGTATGCCCATTCTTCACCGATAATCATGTCATCAACTTCGAGACGGCCAAAATGTCAAATCTCGATCAATTCCGCGCTTATTTCGGCCACATGCTCAATCTTGGCGTCAGCGTAGCTCCATCTCAGTTCGAGGGCATGTTCGTATCCGGCGTACACACGGAAGAGGATATCGACCTGACGATTGCAGCGAACGACGAAGCGCTGTCGCGTCTGTAATAGCTGCTGATGCAGAGCGTTAGCAGCATAGGCTTTAACTGGCAGATCGGTGCGCGCCGTGAAGGACGCAGGTTGGTTCTCCTGCCGCAAGGATTAATGACTGATGACAGCGGAACGACAGTGGCGCAGTGGCCTGCTGCACAATCTAATTCGCATACGGTGAAACAGTGGCTTGCTGCTGCAGGATTGTTTCCGACGAAATGGATCAATCTGCTTTTCTCTGTAGGCGGAATACAGATGGAAGATGATCGTATCGTTCTGGATGCGTTCATTCCGGCTGATCCGTCGAAAGACCCGGTCTACAAACTGGCGGCGAGTGCTCTTAAGGATAGCAGCAGCGGCAGCAAACTTATGGCCGAGCCGTTGTACGAGGATGATTATGTTCTTGTCATGAATAAACCGGCAGGCATGCCTGTCCATGCTTCCAGGCCAGGAGAACGCGGTACGCTGGATGAAGCTGCTGCCCTCCATCTGCTGAAGCGGGGCGATCCACTGCCAGTCCGCCACATTCATCGGCTCGATAACGAAACGTCGGGACTGGTGCTGTACAGCAAAAATGAACTTGCACAGCAGCGGCTGGACGAAGCGATGCGCAATAAGGCAATCGATCGGCGCTACGTTGCCTTCGTGCAGGGAAGGCTGGCCCGGCGTTCTGGTATCATCGATGCACCGATTGGCCGCGACCGCCATCATTCTATGAAGCGCCGTGCTGGGGCGGGCGGTGACCCTGCTGTTACGCACTATGAGGTGCTTGAGCAATACGGCAGCGCTGCGCTTGTAAGCGTCCGACTGGAGACAGGACGTACGCATCAGATCCGCGTACATATGAGCCATACCGGCCATCCGCTCGTTGGGGACAGCTTGTATGGCGGCAGCACGCGGCTGCTTGCGCATCAGGCACTGCACGGCGAACGGCTGCTCTTCACCCATCCGCTATATGGCGGGCAGGTAGAGGTTGTTTCTCCGCGACCTGACTGGTTCGAGCCGATCAGACGGGCTTTAGCTTCAACCTAAACGATGAACCGCGAACAAGATGTCCGTCTTGTTCGCGGTTTTTTTTGGCCGCAATCAGGCCGGATCGTTCAATCTTCGATATCGTTAGTGCGATTCAATGCGAATTTCATAGTCATGCGCTATACTGCGCGGCCATATGATAGTTATTGAATGAGAAGATTGCCCAAGCTTGCAAGGCGGAAGGGAGGACTGAAGCGTGCCGGATCAAACGAGCGGTTTGCGCTTTGATGTGTACGAACGCGTCCATTTGCCGGATGATGTTGCTGCTATTGAGGAGCTGGAGGAAATCGAGCTAGTTCCTCGCATTCAAGTCGTCCAGCAGGGTGAACAAGCGTTGTTGAAGGGACAGCTGCTGCTGACGGGTGTATATCGTTCGCATAATGATTTGCAGCAGCCGCAATCGCTAGAACACTGGATTCCGGTTGAAATTACGCTGCCGATGAATCGGGTGAACAGCCTGGATGATATATCGGTCGAGATCGATCATTTCGATGTTGATCTGTTGTCATCGAGGACGCTGAACATTACAGGCATTCTATCGCTTCATGGCATTGCAGTTGAACATCGAGAGGAAGCGGATAATGTCTGGGAAGAGGATGAGCCGATTACGGTCGTTCACCGGCGGGAGGAGTCGAAGCCCGCTGAGCCATCGTATCAATCGAATTTTTACGACAGTCCTGAAACGGTAAGGGCAAATGACTACGGACAGGCTCAATTCCAAGAGGAAGAAGAGCTGGATCAGCTGGAACCAGAGCAGTCCTTGCAGCAGCCCAATTTCTCCGTTCCTTGGGGACATACGCAGCCATTCGTGCGTAACGAAGCTGCAGTGCCGCAGCAGCAACCAGAGCCAGAACCGGAGCCCTACAAGCCTGTGATCAGCTGGTCTGCTTTTGCTTCGCAGTCTCCGGTGGAGCAGGCGCCGGAGCAACCGCTTTACAATTCAGCTTATGGCAGGCCGGATGAGCCGTGGTCGATTCCTGCCGTCAATGACGCGCCGGATGTGAATGCATTCTCTCAAGAAGCAACACGGAATGCGGACATATCGTTCGGCGATATCTCACCATCTTCGCGACAAGAATCAGTGGTCGAAGCAGCTGATGATAACGCGGACGATGACAGCTTCTTTACGCAGGCATCAGTGGTAGAAGAACAGCGAGAAGAGCAAGAAGAGCAGTTCGATCCGTTAACTTCCGAGTTTGCGGAACAGCGCCCGAACGCTGCATCATTCTTCGATCAAGCCCAGCAGGAGCAGGCTGCAATTGAAGCGCCTCGTCTTGAAGAGGCCGACGTGGGACGCAAAGAGCCGAAGGTCGCTTTTGGCCGCAAGAAGATTGAAGAAGTAGAGCCTGCTAAAGAGCCAGTCGGCATACGCACGCTGCTGCAGTCGTCAAAGCGCGAGCAGGAGAGTCGAGAAGCAGCGGAGAATAGCTCAGCTGGCGCTAAAGAGAAATCGAGAGTGACAACGGGCGATGAGATCGAATGGAAGACGCTGTTCTTAGGTAAGCTGGCCGATGAGCAGTCGTTCCGTAGAGTTCGGATGTGCATCGTGCAGAAGGAAGAAACGCTCGATGATATTGCAGAACGGTATGGTAAAAATACGAGGGAGCTTTCCCTTTATAACCGACTGCAGGATCAAGCGATATCGGAGGGGCAAGTCATTTATATTCCGTGATTGCCTTATAATTAACAAGGCGCTGCCTTACCCGATCGGGGATTGGCAGCGCCTTATGCATTAGTTCGATGATGATGATGGTGTCACCTTCACCGTATTTATTCGTTGTACGATAGCAAGCCGACGCTTCTTCAGCACGGTCAGCTTACTGCGAATCTCTTCGAGTTGTTCCCGATCCAATGCTTGGGTGCGAATTTCTTCAAGCAGCTGGAGCATCGCTTGATTAACCTCATTGAATAGCCCCCACAGCTTTTGATTCTCTTGTTCATTATATAGTTCCTGCAAGTAATCATCCTTATGGGACAACGTTTCAATAATGTGCTGCTGCCAGTCTGTATCCCCGATCTGAAGAGCATAGTTATACAGATCCAGCTGGTCATTGATCCAGACTTCGATCTGATTGGTTATGTTCGTTTTCATCAGGCATCACCCATCTTGTTTGATTTACATAGTATTATACTCGGAATTATTGGAATGGCAATAGCTGAATGACGGAGTGGTCAGAAAATACAGATAACAATGTGCATATTAGTGGAATGGCCGACATCGAGACTTGACGGGACAACTCTCGCAACGATACAATGACGGTGTATCTTACATTTATATGCGTAAGGGGAAATAAGTATGACGACGGGTGTTCTTAACTAATAATTGGATAAATCGAGTGTCTGTCTAAGCGAGACAGCTTTCTGCGAAACTTTCGATCAAGAGAGTTTTATTTGAGCTGTAAGTTTAGCGGGACTCGTCCAATGAGTTAAGAACATGCGACGACAATTCCGCCTGAACGCGTAAACAACCGTTCGGCCCAATTCGCCGTGCTCTTGCAGCACGGCTTTTTTGTTGGCTGAAACGGGGATACGCCTTTACAGGGATGGGACGTTTATCGCGTTCTGTCCCTGTTTTTTTGTGCCCATTTATAGATTGAAAGGAAGATGGAACGAATGATTAATGAATCTGCAAAGCGAATGTTAGAGCTGGATAAAATGTTGTCTATGGCAGCCGAGTATACGGTATCACCTGCAGGACGCAGGCTTGCGGAGCGCCATGAACCAAGTACCGATGAACGGCAAGTGCGCGCATGGCTGGAAGAGACGGAAGAGGCTGCGAAGCTGCTGGGCGCAGGCGCAAGCATCCCGTTATCTGCGATGGAAGGCATCGATGAGATCGTGGCGCTGCTCGGTAAAGGCAGGGTGTATGTGCCATCTGAGCTGTATCATCTTAACCTTTGGCTGACATCGATCGCGCAGATGAGGCGTTACATGGACAGCAAGCGTGAGACAGCACCGCGTATTGCGTCCTATGCTGACTCCATGAATGATTGCCCGGAGCTGCGTCAGGAGCTTAACCGATGCCTTCGCGGCAGTAGTCTGGCTGATGAAGCAAGTCCGGAGCTAGGACGCATCCGTCGGCAGTTGTATGCGCTCGAAGGCAAGATTGAGAAGAAGCTTGAGCAGACGATGGTTAAGTACAAGAGTGCGCTTCAGGAAACGATCATTAGCAAGCGGCGAGGGCATTACGTTATTGCCGTGAAGCGGGATTTGCGCAAGCAGGTGCCAGGGACGGTATGGGATGAGTCCTCGAGCGGCCAGACCTTGTTCGTTGAACCTGCCGATATTGCGGCGCTGCAGCTGGAGTGGGACAGCTGGAAGGCAGATGAGGAGAGCGAGTGCTATGCGATTCAGGCACGGTTGTCTGCAATGGCTGAGACGCGGACGTCGGAGTTGGAATGGAATGTTGAAGCGATGGCCGCATTTGATTTCATTACCGCTCGTGGCAAAATGTCTCGGTCATACAATGGCGTACGCCCATCCATGAGCAGTCAGCCCATCGTGAAGCTCGTTCAAGCGAGACATCCGTTAATAGCAGTAGATCGATGCATTCCACTGGATGCGGAAATCGGCGCGGAATGGCAGCAATTGATTATTACCGGACCGAACACCGGCGGTAAGACAGTCGCGCTGAAGACGTTTGGTTTGCATGTGCTGCTGCATCAATGCGGGTTCCTAATTCCGGCTGATGCCGGAAGCGAGCTTGGCATTTTTCATAAGGTGATGGCGGATCTTGGCGATGGGCAAAGCCTTGAGCAATCGCTGAGCACGTTCTCCTCGCATATGATGAACGTAGCGTCGATGGTTCGCGAGGCGAATAACCGGTCTCTGCTGCTGCTTGATGAATTGGCGGCGGGCACCGATCCCGGCGAAGGCATAGCGCTGTCGGTTGCTGTACTCGAGCACCTGATGGAGATGAAAGCACGTGTGGTGGCGACGACGCATTTTAATGAAATCAAACGATTCGCCTCTCATACGCCTGGCTGTATGAACGCCAGCATGACCTTCGATCCAGAGACGCTCCGTCCGCTGCATCGGCTGGTGATTGGCGAAGCAGGGGAGAGCCGTGCGTTCGCCGTTGCCCGCAGATTTGGCCTGATGGAAAGGATCGTCTCTCGTGCAGAGCTGCTTGTTTCGCAGAGTGGCCAACCGCAGCATTTGCCAATGCCGTCTGTTTCGCAGGAGACACTTGGTAAGGAAACGACGCCTAGCAAGAAACACGAGATATCTCAGAGACAGTCAAACCATAAGAGGGATGGAGAGACACTACCGAAAGAGCCGCATCGCGCAGGAGACTGCGTATGGATTCACCCGCTCAAACGAACCGGCATCGTCTACCGTGAGGCGGATGAACGCGGCAACGTGATTGTACAGGTAGAGGAACGCAAGCTGACTTTTAATCAAAAGCGACTTGCCCGTTATATCGATCGCAGCAAACTTTACCCGGGACAGGATTATGACATGGACATCGTTTTCGAATCGAAAGAGAACCGAAAGAAACGTCATATGATGGACCGTAAATATGTGAAAGGCGTGTCGATTGTAACGAAGCCGGAGGAGGGCGAGTAGCCTTCTAACATTGACTTGTAACGTTAAGAGAAGTATTATTACGATATATGCAATCTGACGACAGGAATCGATAATTACGGCCTGCTCAGATATCGCGAACCATATAAGCAACAACAAGGAAAGGGAAGCGCCGTATTCGTGCCTTCAGAGAGCGGAGCCGTTACGCTGAGAGGAACCGCAGGAATGTCGATGCCGCGTGTCGCCCCGGAGTTGCCTGGACTGAACGCTGTCGCTCTATTATGCAGCTGATAGGTCTGGCCGGACACAGCCGTTATCTGTTTGAGTGCCATGCGGTGCGAGTTATTCGCGCACAAGCTGCATGGAATGAAGGTGGTACCACGGAAGCTAGAACCTTTCGTCCTTTGCGACGGAAGGTTTTTTTTATTTTTCTAATAGGCGATGGGGGTAGTGAACATGTCTGACAATCAAGCAACGACCGCGATGCCAACGACATATGATCCGAAGAGCGCGGAAGCCAAATGGTATGACTATTGGATGAAAGGCGGTTATTTCGAAGCGGGCAAACGTCCCGATGCGCCGAAATATACGATCGTAATTCCGCCTCCGAACGTAACAGGCATGCTGCATATCGGCCATGCGCTGGACTTTACGCTTCAAGATATTATGACGCGCGCGAAGCGGATGCAAGGTTATGATTCGCTCTGGCTGCCTGGCAGCGACCATGCCGGCATCGCTACGCAGACGAAGGTTGAGCAG
Source organism: Paenibacillus terricola (assembly GCF_014779765.1). Classification (GTDB taxonomy): domain Bacteria; phylum Bacillota; class Bacilli; order Paenibacillales; family Paenibacillaceae; genus Paenibacillus_T; species Paenibacillus_T terricola. The sequence goes on from NZ_JACXZA010000001.1 coordinate 727,024, forward strand.
AAGCTGCGAGAGCAAGGTCTGTCCCGCTATGACCTAGGCCGCGAGAAGTTCCTCGAGAAAGTATGGGAATGGAAAGATACGTACAATAATACGATTCGCGAGCAATGGGCGAAGATGGGCTTCGGTCTTGACTATTCCCGCGAACGTTTCACGTTGGATGAAGGTTTGTCCCAAGCTGTTCGCCAAGTATTCGTCCGTCTCTATGAGAAGGGCTTGATTTACCGCGGCAAAAAAATCATCAACTGGGACCCTGCCGCTCGTACGGCATTGTCCGACATTGAGGTTGAATATAAAGAAGTAACGGGCGCATTGTACCACCTGCAATACCCGCTTGCTGATGGCAGCGGACATATTATCGTTGCGACGACGCGACCAGAGACGATGCTTGGCGATACGGCGGTTGCCGTTCATCCGGAGGATGAGCGCTACAAGCACCTGATCGGTCAGAACCTCGTGCTGCCGATTATTGGCCGCGAGATTCCAATTGTAGGCGACGAGTATGTAGAGAAGGACTTCGGTTCCGGTGCGGTTAAGATCACGCCAGCTCATGATCCGAACGACTTCGAGGTAGGCCTGCGTCATAATCTGCCGCAAATTACAGTTATGGATGAGAGCGGCAAGATGAATGAACATGCAGGTCCTTACCAAGGTCTGGACCGTGCTGATTGCCGTAAGGCGATCGTTAAGGATATGCAGGAGCAGGGTATCTGCATCCGCATCGAAGAGCATGTGCACCAGGTTGGCCACTCCGAGCGCAGCGGCGCTGTTGTTGAGCCTTACCTGTCGACGCAGTGGTTCGTATCGATGAAGCCGCTGGCTGATCGTGCGATCGAAGCGCAGAAGAGCGGCAAAGGCGTTAACTTCGTACCGGATCGGTTCGAGCGTACGTACCTGCAGTGGATCGAGAACGTTCGTGACTGGTGTATCTCGCGCCAGTTGTGGTGGGGCCATCGTATCCCAGCATGGTACAACACGGAGACGGGCGAAACGTTCGTAGGCGTAGACGCTCCGGAAGGCGCGGACAACGAAGGTTCACCATGGAAACAGGACGAAGACGTACTCGATACGTGGTTCAGCTCCGCACTGTGGCCATTCTCGACGCTTGGCTGGCCGGATGAGAACCATGAGGATTTCAAACGCTTCTATCCGACGGACCTTCTCGTAACAGGCTACGATATTATTTACTTCTGGGTTGCGCGGATGATCTTCACGGCACTTGAGTTTACGGATCAAATTCCGTTCAAAGACGTGCTCATGCACGGTCTCGTACGCGATGAGAACAACCAGAAGATGTCCAAGTCGCTTGGCAACGGCGTTGATCCGCTGGATGTTATTGAGAAGTATGGCGCTGACGCTATGCGCTTCATGCTCTCGACGAACAACACGCCAGGCCAAGACCTTCGCTTCCGTTGGGAGAAAGTTGAACAAGCGCGCAACTTCGCGAACAAGATCTGGAACGCTTCGCGCTTCGCGCTCATGAACCTGGAAGGCGTTACGGCTGCCGATATCGACATTACGGCTCCGCTGGGTACAGCTGACCGCTGGATTCTGCACCGTCTGAACGAAACTTGCCGCGACGTTACGCGTCTGATCGACAGCTACGATTTCGGTGAAACGGGACGTCTGCTTTACAACTTCATCTGGGATGACCTGTGCGACTGGTATATCGAGTTCGCGAAGCTGAACCTTTACGGCAGTGATCCGGCTGCGAAGAAAGCGACGCAATCGGTACTCGCTTACGTGCTCGACCGTACGCAGCGTTTGATCCACCCATTCATGCCGTTTATTAGCGAAGAGATTTGGCAACACTTGCCGCATGAAGGTGAGACGATCACGCTTGCGGCATGGCCAACGTTCGATTCGGCGCTGGAATCGCCGGAAGCGGTTCGTGAGATGGAGCTGCTCATGGATATGATTCGTGCGGTTCGCAACATCCGCGCGGAAGTGAACGTGCCGATGAGCAAGAAGATCGAGCTGTTGATCAAGCCGTCCGGCGATGCGGAGCTAGCAATTGTGAATCGCAACCGCGAGTTCATTGAGCGCTTCTGCGGCACGTCGAAGCTGGATGCGGGTCTTGCGATCGAGACGCCAGACAAAGCGATGTCGGCTGTTGTAACGGGCGCTGAGCTGCTGCTGCCGCTTGCAGGCTTGATTGATATTGCCCAGGAAATAACACGTCTTGAGAAAGAGCTGAAGACGCTGAACGGCGAGGTAGAGCGTATCGAGAAGAAACTTGGTAACGAAGGTTTCGTTTCGAAAGCGCCTGCGAAGGTTATCGAAGAAGAGAAAGCAAAAATGGCGGACTACGCAGACAAACGCGATAAAGTCATTGCCCGCATTGCTGAACTTCGCGCTTAAGGTGCTATAAGTTGTTTTGCATCTAAAGAAAGGTAGTGGAACAGATGAGTGAACAACGCAAAGATGCGGCAGCGGCGGATAACGCCGCTCCGCTCTCTACATATCAAGAGGCGGCGGATTGGATTAACGGGCTTATTCCATTCGGCGTTCGTCCTGGCTTAGAACGGATGCAGCTGCTCATGGAGCGTCTTGATAATCCCGAGCGGAGACTGCGGTTTATCCATGTTGCAGGTACGAATGGCAAAGGCTCGACATGTGCTTACTTGACGTCAGTCCTCATTAAGAGCGGATATGATGTCGGTACGTTCACATCGCCGTACATTACGAAATTCACGAACCGATTCCAATACAATGGACAGGACATTCCAGAGCAAACATTGCTGGAACTGTCTAACATGCTGAAGCCGCATGTTGAGGATATCGCTGCAACTGAACTTGGCTCGCCAACCATGTTCGAGGTTTCGACGGCGATTGCAATTTTGTATTTTGCCAAAGTAACGTTCCCTGATTATGTTGTGTGGGAGACAGGTCTTGGCGGCCGTATGGACGTAACCAATATCGTGTCTCCAGCGATTTCGGTTATTACGAATGTCGGACATGACCATATGGACATTCTTGGCGATACGATCGAGCAGATCGCTTGGGAGAAAGCCGGCATTATTAAGCCAGGCGTTCCTGTAGTCAGTACGGCAACTCAGCCAGAGGTTATCGCGATTCTGAAGGAGAAAGCTGCACAGACGAAAAGCACGTTGTACTTGCTTGGCGAGCAGTTCCATTATGAGTCGATTGAGGTGCAAGAAGATCAGCAGTCGTTCCGGTTCCGCGGACCGTTCCGTTCGATCGATCCACTCACGATTTCGCTTAATGGTCCTCATCAAGTTGCGAATGCTGCCCTTGCAGTTATGACGCTTGAAGTGCTGCGTCAATACAATGCGCTTCTGGTTGAAGATGACCAACTGAATGACGGGCTTCGTTCTACAGCTTGGCCAGGACGTCTGGAGATGGTGTCTCAAGATCCTCGCATTCTGCTTGATGGCGCCCACAATCCAGAAGGCGCCGCGACTTTAGCGGCTGCTCTGAAGTCCACATATTCGTATAAACGGGCACATGTCATGATGGGAATGCTCGAGAATAAGAATCACACGGAGACTCTTAAGCATATACTGCCAATAGCGGATTCACTGATCGTGACCGAACCTGATTTTCGCAAAAAGATGAGTGCGGAGTCGTTCGCGTCAATCGTTCAGGAAATAGCGGCAGAAACAGGCTCTTCGGTTAATCTCATCGTAGAGCCGGATTGGCGTGCGGCGCTCGATAAGCTGAAGCAGCTAATCGCTGAAGGTGATCTTGGCGTCGTGACCGGTACGCTGTACCTGATCTCTGACGTGCGCGCTCGACTGCTTCATATTACGGATTCTGAAAAAGGTTGGTGAACCGTCTTTGAATACGGCTGAACATGTGCATTTTATCGGCATCGGCGGTTACGGGATGAGCGCAATTGCGCGAGTAATGCTAGAAATGGGCTATAAAGTAACGGGGTCTGATGTTGTCAAAGCGGAGTTGGCTGAGAAGTTGGCACAGAAGGGTGCCGGCATCTACATCGGCCATGAAGCAGACAATGTGAAAGGCGCCGATCTTGTCGTGTACTCGACAGCACTTCCGAAGGATAATGTAGAGCGCCAAGCAGCAGAAGCGCTTAACATTCCGGTTCTTCACCGCGCACAGATGCTTGCAAGACTGATGAATGCGGGTAAAGGCGTAGCAGTTGCTGGCGCACACGGCAAGACAACGACATCCTCGATGATTGCGCTTGTCATGGAAACGTGCGGGATCGATCCGACCTTCATTATTGGAGGCGAGATTGTTAACGTCGGAACGAATGCTAAGGCAGGTAAAGGCGAATACGTCGTAGCGGAAGCGGACGAAAGCGATGGTTCATTCCTGCAGTACCACCCTGCAATTGCGATTGTGACGAACATCGAGCCGGACCATCTTGAAAACTATGACGGCGATTTCAATAAATTGAAGAGCGCTTATGTGCAGTTCCTTCAGCAAGTGAAGTCGGACGGCAAAGCGATTGTTTGCATCGATGATACAAATCTGCAAGAGCTGCTGCCGATAGTGAACAGCGGTTCACTTCGGGCTGACCAAGTGATTACGTACGGCATTGATTGCGATGCGCAATATCGTGCAACGGATATTGAGCTTGGCGACCGTAAGGTAACGTTCAAGCTTCATCACAATGGGACAGAGCTTGGCCAAGTCGAGCTGTCGGTACCAGGACGTCACAACGTCTACAATGCAATGGCGACGATTATAACATGTCTGGAAGCGGGGCTGCCATTCGCGAATGTTGCAGATGCAATTAAGCAGTTCCGAGGTGCGAAACGTCGTTTCCATGTGCTTGGCGAGAAGAATGATATTCTCGTCATCGACGATTATGCACATCATCCTACGGAGATTCAAGCAACGATCAGCGCTGCGAAGGCAACGGGAAAGCGGATTGTAGCGGTATTTCAGCCTCAGCGCTATACGCGAACTTATTTCCTTCTGGAGCAGTTCAGCTGCGCTTTCGGGGAAGCGGATGAAGTCATTATTACCGATATCTATTCGCCGGCTGGCGAGCAGCAGATTGAAGGCGTCAGCTCCCGCAGACTTGTGGAACTGATCATTCAGAATAGCAACGCCAACACGCATTATGTTCCGACGAAGGAAGAGGTGTTGGAACAGCTGAAAGGCTCGATGAAGCCTGGCGATCTGATCATTACGATGGGCGCAGGCGACATTTGGAAGGTTGCGGCGGCTCTCGCAGATAGTTTATAAAATATATTCCCATTCCCAAGGATAGGGTAAGAAGCTGTGGCAAAGTCGAGTTGAATCGACTTTGCCGCAGCTTTTTTTGATGGAACCCTACGCTGAGGCGTAGGGTTTCTGGTTTGCTCATACACTTCGGCGTAATAGGATTGACTAAATCTTTACAAACATTTTATGAAAATGATTGCGTAACACTTAACAATTCATTCATGAATGACGATAAAGTAATAGAAAATTTGGAAGGGAAGGGTTACAGAGATGAAAAAAAGTTTATCGCTTTTCCTGTTATTGAGTTTGGTCCTCATGCTTGTTCCGGCTTATGCATCCGCTGCCACGGCACCCGTAACGGTTGCGTATGACGGCAAAGCAGTCAAATTTACACAGCCGCCTGTTCGCAAATCGAATTTGACTTTTGTTGAAGCGAAGCCGCTTGCAGCTCAGCTTGGAGCGACTTATGCATTTGATACGAAGACGAAGTCGGCAACGATCAAGAAAGGCGCAACTTCGATTAAGCTGTCATTGGATAGCAAAGCAGCATACGTTAATGGCGTGAAACAGCAGCTGGCAGTTGCTCCGTACAGCGTCAAAGGCTATGTTATTGTTCCGGCTGAATTCGTTGTGAAATCATTCGGCGGATCAGTTGCATGGGATGGCAAGAGCAAGCTGAGCATTACTTCACCGTCTGCAGTCGAAGCACTGAGCAAGCAGAAGGCTGTTAATGTCATTAATGGGTACTTCGCGGCGCTCTCCAAGTTAGATGTGAAAGGTGTTAAATCCGCCTGGCTGCCAACAAGCTGGAACGCTGAAGATGAAGAAGATTTGCTGCTAGCCGATGGCGAGGCTGTCATCTTCACTGTTAAATCTGTGAAAGTAACCAGCTTTACAGGCACGAAAGCAACGATTAAGGCTGAAGTTAATATCAATTACCCGAGCCCTTATCAGATTGATGAAATATATTCCATCACGTACACAATGGTTAAGGATTCGGCTGGTGCGTGGAAGATCAAGCAGGAGAACCTTGAAGACTACAACTATGATCTCCCTAATAAACCAGTTAACACAACGCAAACATTCTCTACCAGCGTTGAAGATGCTGTTAACCAATTAATCGACAATCTGAATGCGGAAGATTTGGATGCTGTTCAAGGCATGTTCGCTGAAGATTCGATGAGCGCCGAGATGATGCTCGATTTCTGGGCGGATGACTTTGACGGATATGATACGCGTTATGAGCTGTCCGACCTTATGATTATTGGCGCGGATGAAGCAAAAGGTACGGCAACTGTTTATGTAGCACTGGATGCTGAGGACGAGGAATCAGCTTATCCATATGATGTTGTATTATTCTTGGTGCGCGATGAAGCAAACAACTGGAAGATCCAAGAGCTAACTGAGCTGTAATCGCACTTTTTACATGGCATGGACTGGGCATTAAGTAAAGATTAAACGCAAATAGACGCATGTGGAATTGGACGATGACCATAAGGTCACGGATCAATCCTACATGCGTCTTTTTCTATTTAGTACCAATATTGCCATTGGAAAGTCATAAAATTGCCTATCACATTAAGTCGATTCACGATACCTTCTTGTAGTGAATGTCAGATCAGCGGTTGAATCATTTGCCGTTGTCGTTGATGGCACAGGGCGAAAGGGGGGAACGGCAACTTAGACAAGCGTTCGGTCGCTTTCTGGTCGATAACGTTTTCGTTACATAGGTATGCTTCCGAAGCAAGTTTTTTGCTTCAGGAAGTAACTCGAAGAACCTGCAAAAAACTTTTTAGGAGGACAAAACAATGGAATTCATTCGAAAACAATTATGGTTAGTGCTTGCGTTTATAGGGCTATGCGGGTTTGCCTTCGTATGGCTGGTCATCCCTCGTGAGCCGGAAATTGAAAATGTGTGGCATTTGTTGGCGAAGCTGGTCAGCTACTTGTTTATTATCGGAGCCATCTCCTTCTTCCCTAATAAATTGAAATACGGACATCTCATGGTATATGTTCCGTTCCTTATTTTCCTCGGTTACTTAATTCCTAGAGTCAGCTTCTTCGGGGTAACGGGTAACGTAATCGTAACGAATTTTGCGTCGGTTGGTGAATGGTACACCTTGCTTTACCTGCTGGTCGTTCAAATGATCAACTTCACGGTTTCATTCGCATATCGGATGGGCGGAGGAACGCCAGGCAGAACGATGAAAATATCGCTGCTCGCAACCATCACCTTGTTTTCTGGTTTCCTCGACATCGCATTCTATACGATCAATCCAGTCGAAGTTCCGGAAGGCGGACTAATCTATGCACATCACATTATCGTATTAGTTGGCCATGCGCTTTCCTACAAGGAAACGATTGTGTTTGCTTTGTGCCATTTACCTTTATTCCTGTTCGTGATGTGGATGCCGCTGGACCGATGGTTTGCTCGTATTTCCGAGCGAGTGCAGGGCAGAAATCAACAGAAACAGAAGTCGGTTCCGACGCTGGTTTCCTAGGTTGCGGAATTGAAACAGATAGAAACAGCAGGTGGGAGGAATCGTCTCCACTCCGTAATCGGGAAGTTGTTGGCGCAAACCCGAAAGCCGGGAATTGCGATCTTCCTGAGGAATCTAGGCGTCACCTTTATTTTTAAGGCGTTATCGCTGCTCTTGACGCTAGTTGTCTATGTCATATGCGTTCGTGAGCTTGGAGTCATCACTTGGGGGCAGATTGCGCTTATCGGCAGTGTATCCAGCATCGTGTTAATTCCGCTGACGTTTGGACTGTATAACGGTGTCGTCAAGTATGTGCCTGTGTCTACCGAGGAAGAGAGTCGGGAGCTGATGGGGACAGCGTTGGTGACCACCGTGGTTCTATCCTCTGTGGTTACAGCTTTGCTTGTTGTATCGGGGCATGTCGTAGAGAGGTTGTTCGGTTTCTCTTCCACTTCTTGGATAGGTGCGGTGGCGCTCGCTATGAGCATCAACTTATACATATTGACCGAATCCTTCCTGCGCGGGCAGCAGCAATTTTTTCGTTTAGGTGTCTACAAGCTTATCGGCTCGCTGTTATTTCTAGCTGGGGCGCTGACAGGTCTATACCTGCTAGGTGTCAAATCATTGTTCAGTTATTTGATCCCTCTTATTCTTCAGAACTTGTTCTTCTTTGTCATAACGTTGTGCCGAATGAATCTGAGTCAACTGCGCGTTACTTGGAAAGCATTGAACAAATTGTTTTCTTTCGGTTTCTTCATCATGCTGTCGTGGCTTGTCTCTACGCTGCTATTTACAAGCGACTTGCTGCTAATGGCAAGATTCGGGTCAGACTATGAGCTCGGTGTCTATTCTGTTTATCAGAATACGATTAGAGGGCTATTCACCATCCTGTTCCAAGACGTGTTCGCTGTTGTGTTCTTGCCGATGATGGCAGGGTTAAACAAGCGCCATGCAGATCGAATCATTGTCAAATATTCGGTTGCGATCTATGCGGCCTTATGGTTGGCGACTGCTATTATTACAGCCATTCTTGTTAAACTTTACGGGAATTTTCCGCTTGAATGGACGTATGTCGGGCTTACTTCAGCAGGCATCGCGATGAACATGATCTACCTTCTATTCACCACGGTCATTTCATTGGACGGAGTCCGGGCGGCCAGACTGGCTTTTGCAGCGCTGATCATACCGATTCCTATCATCCTCCCCTTGCAATACTTAATGGTGGAGCGCTGGGGAATGATTGGCGGCATGACCTCGGTTATTGGGTTAAACGCAGGGTTAATATTGGTGTTTAGGATGACGATTCGGCTGTTTTATCCATTTCAACCGACTCCAGAGAAAGGAGTGTTGTCCAATTGATCAAGTATAGCGTTGTGATTCCTACCTACAACAATAAAGTGATGCTTAACAATACGTTGGAATCGCTTAACGATCAGCTTGGTTTCGAGAAAGGCGGTTATGAAGTTATCGTCGTGGATGACGGGGGAAGCGATAATACATTACGTGAAGTCGAAGGGACGCCAAGAACGTACGCGTTCCAATATATTTACTTGGAGCGGTCTGCGAACTCTTGCCGGTCAAGAGTTCGCAATACAGGCTGGCGTCAGGCTAAAGGGAAATATGTCATTTTTCTCGACTCCGATATGATCGTCCCCAGAAGTTATCTGCGAGAGCTGAATCGGTATTTGGTTCAAAATGAAGACATGCTCATTATATCGTACCGTTATATGCTCAAAGATCCGGTATCGCTCCAAGACGTCAAATCAGGACGCGTGTTCGACACGAACTATACCGCACTGGAATATATGGAGGCCCGCCATTACGACAGCCAGATTCATTCGTTCAATATCGCAGCCCTCGCCCATCCTTGGCACTGCGTCTATTCATGCAATATGGCGCTCTCCAAGAAGAGGTTGGAGCAAATCGGCGGCTTCGATGAAGGGTATAAAGGCTGGGGCATGGAGGATACGGATATCGGCTACAGATGTTACAAGCTGGGCATGCCTATCGTATCCCATCTTGGCATGGAGGCGCTGCACCAATTCCATGGCGAGGCATTCGGAGATCTGCGGAGCAATGATAAGATGCGCGAATGGGACCAAAATATCGTACGAATGTTCCATATCCATCCTGCTCTTAGACGTGAATTGCCCCGTTGGCGCATCAACTTCGCTTATTTTACGAGGAGAGTCCCCCAGATGCTTATGCGCAAAGAACGCAATCGCAAGGAGTACCACTTGACTGTACGGCATGAAGCGCAGATTCCGTGGATGAAGGAGCAGATCGCCGCATTGTCCGCTCAGCGGGGAGATTTAATTATTGTGCACGATGAAGTGGAATCGAGAGATCTGCATCTCTGGATACAATTGCTCGGGTTCACGCCAAGCGAAGTTCGTTACTTCCCGAAATCGTATGTATTTGCTGATGAGGACGTTCGTAAGTTTTTTAAGCAAGTATTTTCTTGGAAAAGAACGTTTATTCTCGTTTATCGGTGCATACGTCTCGTTGGCAGCAAATTGGCGCAAGCCTTCCACAAATCCAGTCCGCAGCCATCGAGAAGCAGAGAGGTGTCTCGTTGAATCCTTGAAACTTCATGAATAGGAAGGAGGCGGGATAGAGGATGGAACTAGGGAAAGAGACCATCCAGTTGGAGAAACGGTTTGATTTGCTAGAGACGATAGGGTTATTATTCCGACTGGTTCGGCCGCGGCAATGGAGCAAAAATTTGCTTGTGTTTGGAGCGCTGGCCTTTTCGGTCGATAAAATGAACTTGGCCGGAATGAAGGCGAGTTTGATGGCGTTTGTGTTGTTTTGCAGCGTATCGGGCTGTGTTTATATTCTCAACGATTACGTAGACAGAGAGGCTGACCGCCTGCATCCGGACAAAAAGAGGCGGCCGCTAGCCTCTGGGAGACTGAATCCTGTTGTAGCGTTAATATTCGGCGGCTTGCTGCTCGTATGCTCGCTTGTCGTTGGATTCTATGAGAACATGCTGTTCGGTTTGCTGCTGCTTGCGTACTTCACGATGAACGTTTCCTATTCACTGAAGTTGAAGCACTTCGTCATTATGGACATTATGATCATCGCGAGCGGATTTGGTATGAGGGCGGTTGGAGGCGGTCTTGTACTGGAGACCAGCTTTACTTCATGGTTCCTGTTGTGCGTATTCTTCTTATCGCTGTTTCTCGCGATCGGCAAACGCAGACATGAGCTGATTTTGCTGGAAAATAACAAAGGATCGCATCGCAAAGTGTTGTTGAACTATTCGGAACCGCTGTTGAATCAGCTGTCAGGCGTAGTAACAACGATGACGATTATGTGCTTCTCGCTGTATACGTTTATGTCGAGCCAGTCTATTTACTTAATGTGGACGATCCCTTGCGTAATATATGGGATGTTCCGCTATCTTTATTTGATCCATGTATTAGGCAAGGGAGGCAAGCCGGAAACGCTGTTGTTTGAGGATAAAGGCATATTATCCTGCGTTGTCGTCTTCGGAATTGCTGTAGTTCTTATTTTAAATTTACATTTATAGGGGGAAGGGCCAATGTATTTTGTTGCGCCTTTCGTCGCCTGGCTAATCGCCGGCATGATGAAATATGCCGTCAATCACTTCAGGTATGGCAATGCGCGGGAGAGAGTCGGCAATGGCGGGTTTCCTAGCAATCATACGACGATTGTGACGACAACGATGATGTTAATCGGATGGAAGGAAGGCTTCTCCAGCCCGATATTCGGACTAGGTGCGGCCGTCACCTTTATTGTCATTATTGATGCGATGGGGCTCAGGCGTTATGTGGGTCTGCATGCTCGGCATATTAACGAGTTGAGGCTGGATGGCCATAAACTTAGAGAGAGTGTAGGGCATAACGCAGTTGAAGTAGGCGGAGGTCTTGTCCTTGGGACGCTGCTTGGCTGGGCTTTGAGCTGGATCATTTGAAGGCTGTACGGTGTAATTTAAGAGAGCGGTGACGCAACGACTTATAGACGAAAGCCATACATCAAGGACTGCGCGGTGGAACGATAATGTTCCGCGTTTGCGCAGTCTTTTTTATGTTACGAGATGTCTGCTGCTCGCTAATACTCGTCATAAATCTCGCAAGCAGTTCATAGATTACTAGTAAAGGCTTGATTGACAAGCTTCCGAAGCTGCAGATCCAAATGCAGTTAGCGAAGGAGAGAGGCATATATGAAACGAGACACGCGATTAACTTTTCGATTTGATGGAACTTCTCCGGCTGATTCCGCAAGGCAGTTTGATACGCAGCCGCTTCAAGATGATATACAGGCGTTGGAGGAGCTCATTCGACACGGGAACAGCAGCGCCGAAGCGAAATCAGAAATGCAGCATGTCGTGGACAAGCCCGATGCAGAGAGTGCAGATCATGCTCCTAATCGACCAAGCGTATGGCATTTTCCAGAGCCGATTCATAAATCGAAACAAAATCGTGTCGAAACCGAACGAAAATCGTCTTCTGGTGCGAAACGTATCGAAGCGGAGGTCATGAACAATGAGATGAGTTCGCTGGATCTGATTGCGTCTAACCAGTCGCTGCCGCCGGCGATAGAGCAGACCCAGCCGCTTGTTGTTATCGCCCCTCCGACAGAGATTTCTCCAACGCTGCCGGTTCACGCCTATGATTGGGGAATCGCTGAGGAAGACCGCGAGAGCAAATCGGATAAAGGAACGGGCGGATTCCGGTATGCGGATATCAATCATATTCGAAGCTCGAGGGGACCTTCTTGGCTTAAAGTATTTGCTTCAGTCGCAGGCGCTATCGCAACTGGCGCATTGTTCGGATATATGGCGCTTGCATTATTCGCAGGAGAGGGTCCGTGGGCAGGGGGAAGCGGAGAGAAGACGCCAAATGAAGCCGAACAGACAACCATTACACTTCCTGGCGCCTCTGGCAATCAGACGGATACGCAGACGGGCACGAGCGGAGCAGCACCTGAAGCGGGCACTGATTCTTCGGCCACGGGAACGGATCCGGTCGCATCGCCAGACAAACCGTCAGACGCATCCGCTGCAACCGTACAGATCGCTGTACCAGGCCAGACATACCAAGCGCTTCAGTATGGCGTCTTCAGCTCGGCAGAAGGTGCGGATGCAGCCGTTGCAGAGCTGAAGGACAAAGGTCTGGCTGCTTACCGATGGGATACAGCAGCAGATTTCCGCGTGTACGTCGGCATTTCGAATGATCGGGATGGGGCGGCGGCCTTGACGAAGCAGCTTGACGGCCTGGAAGTTTATGTGAAGGCAATCGAGCTCCCCTCCATTGAATCCATGCCGTTCAACGGTGATGCGGAGCTGTTAAAGCAATATTGGAAGCAGACAAGTGAGCTCATCGCCGTACTAGATCGGCTGACGCTTGATCAGCTTAGTCAGAATAAGATGGAACCTTTCAGTACTGCCGTATCCGCTGCATGGAAGAAGATGCATGAACAATGGCTCACCACATCGTCTGCTGTAACGGCCAAGCTGAGTGGCGACAAGGCGAGTGCCGGGGCCAACCGTTTGTCCCAGTCCATTAACACAGCTGCCGTATCACTAGAGCAATATGATAAGAAGCCTTCTGCTGCTTATTTGTGGAACGTGCAGTCGGCGTTGATGGGTGCTGTTTTCGCTGAAAAAGGATGGCTGGATTCGAACGCTGGATTGTAAACCATTCCGTTACGTCTTATAATGTCCATAGGTGTCATTTCATGGCGAGAGGCGTTGTAGGATGAAGAAGAATGGCTGGACCCTCCTTCTTTTTATCGTGCTCGGATTGATAACGGGCGCACTCATTACGAAATGGTTAAAACGTGTATCGTCGTTGTCCTTTCTGACCGATACAACAACGATTAAGTGGTCGCCAGACGCAGATTTGGTTGTGCTCAGTTATGACCTGACGATACGGCTTGAACTGAGCCTGCTTAGCATTTTGTGTCTTGTTTTGGCGATTTGGCTGTTTAGGAAGTTATAGAACGGGTTAACGAATAAAAGTTGAGTGCAAGTTCAAAAGGTTCGGTTTTCAGCACCGGGAGAGGAAGTGTCGTAACAGTGGCAGCATTCGGTAAGGAGTTACAATCGAATAAGTTATGTCAGCTCGTGCTGGCATCTTCGTCTCCGCGCCGGCAGGAACTGGTCGCATCTCTCGACCTGTCCTTGCCGGTTCGTATTTTATCAACGGATGCGGATGAATCCATTGAACCAACATGGTCGCCCGCCGAGGTCGTTGAGAAACTTGCGGAGCGCAAGGCAGCAGCGGCAGCAGCACGGCTAGTCGCTGAAGAATCGGACAAGCCTTCGCTCGTTATCGGTGCTGACACCATTGTCGTATTGGATGGGGAAGTGCTCGGCAAGCCGATCGACCAGCAGGATGCGATTGCAACGCTGATGCGTCTGCAAGGGCGGAGCCACGATGTGTTCACAGGAGTTGCCTGCATCCACTCACAGGATGGTACAACAGTTGTTCAACATCGTCATACACAAGTATGGATGAAGCCCTTGTCCCAAGCGCGAGTCGAACGTTATGTAGCAACTGGCGAACCGATGGATAAGGCCGGAAGCTATGGCATTCAAGGACTTGGCTCAACGATTGTAGAACGGATTGAAGGCTGTTATTTCAACGTCGTCGGACTGCCATTGTCGCTCCTAGCAGACATGTTGGGGCCATTTGGCGTAGACGTCTACTGATTGATAAGAAAAGGGCTGATGCTGGCCCATGCTGGACATAAGCTTTTCAATGCTGTTTGGGAGGATCGGAACATGAAAGCGAAGGTTCAATTACTGCGCGATGTTCCCCTTGAAGAACGACCTAGAGAACGCATGATGACACATGGGGCTGAAGCGCTGAGTCACGCCGAATTACTGGCAATTTTGCTGCGGACCGGTACAAGCCGGGAATCTGTTATGGAGCTTGCCAATAATATCCTGAAAGAATGCGGCGGACTCCGATATCTGGTAGATGCCAGCTTGGAGCAGCTTATGAATGTCCGGGGAGTCGGACCTGCTAAGGCGCTTCAACTGAAAGCCGGGATTGAGCTTGGCAGACGAATGGCGGCAGCAAGGTTCGGTGACCGACCTGTCATAAAGCGGCCGGCAGATGCATCAGATCTTATTATGGAAGAACTTCGTTATCAAACGGTCGAGCACTTCATGTGCTTATTTCTAAATACGAAGAACCAAGTCGTAGCGCGAGAAACGTTGTCTGTCGGTACACTTAACGCATCTCTTGTTCATCCGCGCGAAGTGTTCCGTGAAGCGATCAAGCGCGGGAGCGCATCGATTATATGTGCGCATAACCACCCGAGCGGAGACCCGACCCCAAGCCCCGAAGATATCGCATTGACGCGGCGTTTGCGTGAAGCTGGAGAACTCGTTGGAATTGATGTGCTGGACCATCTTATTATCGGAGATGGAAAGTATGTTAGTTTGAAGGAGCGGGGTTTGTTGTAATATAATAATAAGGATTGTCGTATGAAAAGAAGGGAGCTTTACAGTTATGTTTGGTGGATCGAAAGATTTAGGAATTGACCTTGGTACTGCGAATACTTTGGTCTATGCGCGAGGTAAAGGAATAGTCGTCAGGGAGCCGTCGGTGGTAGCCCTGCATACCGATACGAAGTCGATTACAGCTGTTGGCGAACAAGCGAAGAAAATGATTGGCAGAACGCCAGGCAATATTCGTGCGATCCGTCCGATGAAGGATGGCGTTATTGCTGATTTTGAAACGACTGCAACGATGATCAAGCATTTCATCAGACAGGCACAGAAACAGCGTGCGCTGTTCCCGCGCCATCCGAACGTGATGGTATGCGTGCCATCCGGCATTACAGCCGTTGAGAAGCGTGCTGTTGAGGATGCAACGAAGCAGGCAGGCGCCAAGGAAGCTTATACGATTGAAGAGCCGTTCGCGGCAGCAATCGGTGCGGATCTTCCAGTATGGGAGCCTACGGGCAGCATGGTTGTTGACATCGGCGGCGGTACGACTGAAGTTGCTGTTATTTCGCTGGGCGGTATCGTTACGAGCCGGTCGATTCGAGTTGCTGGCGACGAGATGGACGAAGCGATTATTCAATATATTAAGCGTCAATACAATTTGATGATCGGCGAACGGACAGCTGAGCAGCTGAAGATGGAGATTGGATCCGCGCTTCCGCTTGAGAAGACGGAAACAATCGAAATCCGCGGACGCGATCTGGTTTCGGGTCTGCCGAAGACGCTGCCGATTACGTCGGACGAAATGACGGATGCGCTGACGGATACGGTTAATTCCATCGTGGATGCGGTTAAGATTACACTGGAGAAGTGTCCGCCAGAGTTGTCGGCTGATATTATGGACCGCGGTATCGTTCTGACGGGTGGCGGCGCGCTGCTCCGCAGCCTCGATAAGCTGCTGGCTCGCGAGACGGGTATGCCGGTCATTGTCGCTGAGAATCCGCTTGATTGCGTAGCGATAGGCACGGGTCGCGCGCTCGATAATATTCATCTGTTCAAGAATCGGGCTTCGGGTTCCCGTTCGAAGCGCTAATCGTTCAACAGTCTAGCATGGCATAGCCTCGCTAGGCTTCGATATTTCTACTATTCATTTCAAGTTAACTTAATCGGCGGTGATTGGACTGTTTAATCTGATGAGAAACAAGCGGTTGTTCTTCCTCATGATCGGATTGATCCTGTTCATCGCAGTGATCGGGTTCTCATTGCGTGACCGTCAATTGTCGGCGCCTGAGAAGTTTGTCAATGACTCTGTCGCCTATGTGCAGCAATGGTTGTACAAGCCCGCTGGCTATATAGCGGGCTTCTTTGAGGATATTGGCAACATCCGATCTCTGCAAGAAGAGAATGAACAGCTTCGTACGACTGCCGCTGCTTATGCGAGAGACAAAATCAAGTACAATGTGATTGAGAAGCAGAATGCGCAATTGGAAAGGGATCTTAAGTTTACAGAGCGTCAGCGCCAGTTGAATGACTATCAATATTTGATCGCACAAGTGGTATCGGTCAGCTCTGATCCTTACAATCCAACGATTAAGATTGACCTCGGCTCTGAGAACGGCATTAAAGAGAATATGGCTGTCGTGACAGTAGATGGCTTAATCGGCATTGTTTCCAAAGTGTCGGCCTTCTCCTCGAATGTTGAGCCCATTACGTCGCTTGATGAGAAGTCGCCGAATTCGAAGTCGATTTCGGTTACGGTTCTTGGCAGGGAGAATGACTCATTCGGCATTATTGCCACATACGATCAAGAAAATGGGCGCTTTGAGATGACCCGTATTCCAGAGAACGATCCGATGATCGTTGGCGATACGGTCATTACGTCTGGACTTGGCCGCGTATTCCCTCGTGGTCTCGTGGTCGGAACGGTTGAGACGACGCCTCAAGCAGGGGACTTCGGCTTAACGAAGGTAGCTTCCGTTAAACCACAGGCTGACTTCAACCGACTGACGGAAGTGTTCGTTGTGAAGATGGCGGACAATGAGGGCGGTACGCCATGACGATCGGTCGACTAGGCGTCGTCATGTTTTTGCTTTTTGTAATCGAGAGTACGCTGGTGCCATGGTTCATCCCAACCTCGCTAGTAGGGCGGCTTTATCCGCATTTCACATTCGTGTTCGTGCTATATGCGGCAATGTATGGCACAAGGCATAAGGCATTAATGCTTGGGTTGCTATACGGCTTGCTTCAGGATGTGGTGTTCTATGGCAGTCTGCTTGGTCTTCATACATTCGCTATGGGCCTCATTGGCTATGTAACGGGTCTCCTTCTAGAGAAGCGGAAGGTTACGATGATGAGCGCATTGTTCACGATAGCGGTTTGCTGCATGGTTTATGAGATTATCATTTATGCCGTTTATCGTGTGTTCTGGTTTACGCGGGAATCGCTTGCTTATGCAGTAGTTGATCATATGCTGCTGAGCACTTTCCTTCAGCTTGGCTTCGCACTGGCTGTATATGTGCCGGCAAGACGTTGGGTGCAAAGCGCCATTCCTGTACGCCAACCTGAAAAAGAAGAAGAATAACAGAAGCTCGGCAGGATTCGGGGCATGTCGAAAAGAAAAGAAATAGATCATGGGAGGGACGAACGTTGACCGATAAACAACATATTACGATCAAGGGTGTTAAAGATGGTCTCGTGTTCATTCTCGACGATCGCTGCGAATTTTCGGCATTGCTCGACGAGCTGCATTATAAGTTGGAGAAAACACACCAACAGTTGTTAACCGGCCCGCTTATGCATGTCAACGTTAAGCTAGGCAGCCGTGAGACGACGGATGATGAGAAAGAACAAATCAAGTCCGTGCTGAGGCAGCAGGGGAACCTGCTTGTCCAGTCAATCCAGAGCGATTCGGAACTTCAGTCGCTGACGGAAAGCAATCAGCAGGAGCTTAAGGTAATGTCTGGTATCATTCGATCTGGACAGGTGGTCACGCACGATGGCAGTCTGCTGCTGCTAGGCGACTTGCATCCCGGCGGTTCGATTATTTGTACAGGCGATATATATGTGATGGGAACACTCGCTGGTATGGCTCATGCGGGGTCGGAAGGCAGAATGGACGTCATTATTGCAGCGTCACTGCTCAAACCGACGCAATTGCGAATCGCAGATGTCATAAGCCGACCGCCAGAGGAATGGCTTACCGGCGATGCTGCGATGGAATACGCTTTCCTCCAGGAAGGTGTTATGCAAGTCGATAAGACGACTCAATTGTTCCGTATGAGAAGAGAACCGCTCGTGTATAAAGGAGTGTAGAGATTATGGGAGATGCGATAGTCGTAACTTCGGGTAAAGGCGGCGTTGGCAAAACGACGACGTCCGCGAATGTAGGAACGGCGCTTGCGCTGCTTGGCAAAAAAGTGTGCATGGTCGATACCGATATCGGTCTTCGCAACTTGGATGTCGTGATGGGACTTGAGAACCGGATCGTATACGATCTTGTCGATGTCGCGGAGGGCCGCTGCCGTCTGCAACAAGCGCTTGTGAAGGACAAACGGTTTGAAGAGTTGTATATGCTTCCCGCAGCGCAAACAAAAGATAAGCATGACGTATCGCCGGAACAGGTTCGCGATATTGTGCTGGAGCTTAAGAAAGAATTCGACTTCGTCATCATCGATTGCCCTGCCGGTATCGAGCAAGGCTTCCGCAATGCGGTAGCCGGCGCTGATCGTGCAATCGTCGTCACAACGCCGGAGAATGCTGCGGTTCGGGATGCTGACCGTGTCATTGGACTGTTGGAGCAATCGCAAATTACGGCTAAGCTGGTCATTAACCGGATCCGGCCTGCCATGTTGAAGACTGGGGATATGCTTGAAATTGACGAGGTTTGCCAAGTGCTTGCTATCGACTTGCTCGGCATCGTGCCCGATGATGAGAAAGTGATCAAGTCGGCGAATGCTGGTGAACCAACGGTTATGGACCCTTCATCGAGAGCAGCAATTGCATACCGCAATATTGCTCGCCGCATTCTGGGTGATATGGTGCCGCTAATGCCGTTAGATGAGAAATCAGCCGGCATGTTCAAGCGTATCCGCAAGTTCCTGGGAATAGGATGAGCTTGCGGTGATCAATAAATTCAAGAAAATGGATTGGGGCATTATACTGATGCTGCTTGTGTTCATGTGCATCAGTACGCTAATCGTACACAGCGCCACCTCGTACGACCCCAAATATGCCACATATGATACAAAGACGGTTATTTTTTATTGCGTTGGAATAAGCGTTGTGTTCATTATTTCGATGATCGACTATCGGCTGCTGCTCAAAGGTTGGCTCATATGGTACGGACTCGGTTTGATTCTGCTCGTTCTCGTTTTCTTCCTCGGTGCGGAAATTAACGGTGCGCGAGCTTGGTTCAAACTGGGCGGACTGAATTTTCAGCCCGCGGAGATGGTTAAGATCGTCTTGATTATTGGAATTGCGCACTTGATGGGCAGACGTCAAGGGGAAACGTTGAACTTGACCAGCGATGTATTGCCGATTGCTGTTTTCTCCATTGTGCCATTCTTATTGGTCATGATGCAGCCCGACTTGGGTAACGCCATCATCTATATCATTATCGTTCTCGGAATGCTCTGGATCGGTAATGTCCGATATACACATGTCATGATTGGCGTGACTGCTGTCGTAGGCTTCCTGCTCATATTCGGTACGTTGTTTAATACGTATAACGACGAGATTAAGACGTATATGATTGATCATAACAAGCTGCACTGGTATGAGCGGATCAACGGATTTATGAATCCAGGCAATGCCTCGGAGAGGGAAGTGTATCAGGCGACCAAGGCGAAGATTGCAATTGGTTCAGGCGGGCTATCTGGCGATGGATACATGCAGGGCGATTCTAAGAATAATGCCTTCATCTCGTATCCTTACTCCGATTCCATCTTTGTCGTCGTTGGCGAGGAGTTTGGCTTCCAGGGAGGAGCCGTGCTGCTGCTCCTATATTTCTTATTGATATATCGGATGATCATCATTGCCTTCCAGTGCAATGACAAACGGGGGTCATTCATGATTATCGGGATTGTCTCGATGTTCGTGTTCCAAATATTCGAGAACATCGGGATGATGATCGGATTGATGCCGATCACCGGTATTACGCTTCCGTTTGTCAGCTATGGCGGTACGTCACTGCTGCTTAATATGCTTTGCGTTGGACTTGTGCTCAGCATTAAGATGCACCAGGATAAATATGAGATAGACACTTAACCACCAATTAGGGATAGGGACGACTTTTGATTGCTCAAAGGTCGTCCTTTTTCAATGGAATAATGAGAAGCTGCGGAAGCGCTGGACGAAGGGGTAGATAAGATGAATATTGTAGTGCTGGATGGTTATACGCTTAATCCTGGCGATTTGAACTGGGATGCATTCGAAGCATTGGGACAAGTAACCGTATATGACCGTACAGAGCCGTCGCTTGTCGTTGAACGTGCGCTAGAGGCAGACGTTATATTAACAAACAAGACGCCGCTGAATGCGGAAGCGATAGCTTTGCTCCCGAAACTACGGTATGTCGGTGTGTTGGCGACGGGTTACAATGTTATCGATTTGTCGGCCGCGGCTGAGAAAGGGATAACGGTAACGAACATTCCGGATTACAGCACGATGTCCGTCGCCCAACTCGTGTTCGCTTATGTGCTGGAGCACTGTCACCATATACAACGTCATAGCGATGCGGTGGAGGAGGGACAATGGAGCCGAAGTGAGCATTTTATGTTCGCCAATTATCCAATGGTCGAGTTGGCAGGGAAGTCGATCGGCATTATTGGCTTCGGGCAAATTGGCCAGCAGGTTGCGCGCATCGCGCTAGCATTTGGCATGAGGGTGCTCGTAAACAGCAGGACAGAGAAGCATGTTGCCGGACTTGAATCAGTGAAATTCACTTCACTTGAACAGCTGCTGCCAGCGTCCGACTTCGTGACGCTTCATTGCCCATTAACCGAGCATACCCAGCATCTTATAAATAAAGAAACGATTGATTTGATGAAGCCTAGCGCTTTTCTTATTAATACGGCTCGCGGCGGACATATCGCAGAGGAGGAGCTTGCGGCAGCTCTTAATGAGGGGCGTCTTGCAGGTGCAGCTGTCGATGTGCTCTCGATCGAACCGCCTTCTTCCGGTAATCCGCTCATTGGAGCACAGAACTGCCTGATCACGCCGCACATTGGCTGGGCTACGTTCGAAGCCCGACAGCGGTTAATGGCGATTGCGGCGAATAACCTAGCCCAGTATCAAGCAGGCAAGTCGATCAACCGTGTTGTTGGCTAGAATTGTAGGTTATGAATAAATAGCACAAGCCGACCTTGCGACAGCTGGTTTCTCAGCTGGTGCGAGGTCGGCTTGTTTGGTTCTAACCGAACAGCTTCTTACGGTTCAATACCCCAAGCAAGCACGCCGGAAGTGTATCCAGTTGCTTTGGTCGAGTCGGCATAAGCGGTAGCCGTGGAATTATACGAGTAGTCGTCCGTTTGCGTATAATTCGACCAGTCGGATTTGTTGAACCGGATTTGAATATCTACGCTTTGGCCTGCTGCCAGCGTGCCTGCTGCACTCGTGAAGCCGATCTCTAAATACGTATCGGCATTCGTTTTGGCTGTTGGCATCGTGACGAAGCTGCCTGTGATGTTCGTGCTGCTGATCGAAGCCCAGTCGATCGCATAGACTTGCGATTGCGTACCGTTCGACGTGTAGTAGTAGCGAACTTTGATATCCGCTAAATTCAGTGCAGTCGTTCCCGTGTTCAGAATGCGGATACGTGGGTTGATCGACTGGGTCGAAGCTGCGACCGTACCGTTGAAAGTTAGTACCTTGAAGGAGCCAGTTGCAGTTGAAGTCGTATCCACTACGGATACGGTCAACGTCGCTGCAGTGCCTGCGCTGAAGTTGAATGTCAGCGTCGTCGTGCCAACAGCTTGCGCAGCCAGATAGCTTTTCTTAATCGTTAAGGCGCTGCCGGAGACGGTGTAATCCGTACCGGATACGAGCGTTGTCGAACCATTCTTGATGTTCGAGAGCGTGTTGCCGTTCAGCGTCATCGTTACGGCAATGTCGGCTTGATTCGCTGTTTTCTTATCGAACGAAGCGGTCGTTGGCGTAATCGTTGAGTTGTTTACCGTAGACGTCGTATCTACGACCGTTACTGCGAGCGTCGCTGCAGCGCCTGCGCTGAAGTTGAATGTCAGCGTCGTCGTTCCAACAGCTTGCGCAGCCAGATAGCTTTTCTTAATCGTTACGGCGCTGCCGGAGACGGTGTAATCCGTACCGGATACGAGCGTTGTCGAACCATTCTTGATGTTCGAAAGCGTGTTGCCGTTCAGCGTCATCGTTACGGCAATGTCGGCTTGATTCGCTGTTTTCTTATCGAACGAAGCGGTCGTTGGCGTAATCGTTGAGTTGACTGGCGTTGTCGTTCCGCCTGTTGGGTCTGCGTATAGAATGCCGCGGCCGTTCGTGCCCAGGTAGACGCGGCCATAGAGGCGCGGATCCCCTGTAATAACCGTCGGGCGTCCATATTGATGTTGGTCATCATTGATACGAACCCATGTTGCACCCGCATCATTGGAACGGAAGATGCCGCGTACGCCGTCGATCTTAGCAATCGTATAGAGTGCCATATAGGAGGCGCCTGGTGCGGCTTTACCGAAACCGATGCCGTCTGCTTCAGTTACATTGGACAGCTTCGTGAACGATGCGCCGGAGTTCGTCGAATGCCACAGGCCATATGGTCCTGGGTTGTCGTTGCCGCCGGCGAACCAGATGTCGCCTTCAATTCCTGGTACAGCTTTAAGGTCCGCGGAGCCGCCCAGCGGCAGTCCCGTTGCTGCAGTCTGTGTAAACGAAGCGCCGCCGTTCGTGCTCAAGTAGAGTGCGCCTGCTGAGTAAGCATAGATTTTGTTTGGATTAACGCGGTCGGAAGCAACCTTCGCACCTGCGGGTACGCCTGTACTTGCAGTCCAAGAGTTGCCGCCTGTCTTGGAATAATAAACGCCTTTGTCCGACGTGCTCCAGACGATGGAACTTGCATCGGCCGCTACGGCTACAGTGCCGCCGCCTGTGGTGCCGGAAGGTTCCGAATTTGTTTTGTACCAGTTCGTTCCGCCATCCGTCGAGATGGCAACCGATTTCACAGATGGATCCGCCTTATAGTCGGCCATGCCAACCCGTACGATATAGCTTGGACTAAGCTCGGCATAGTCGATGCCATAAGTGGTCGACCAGTGAGGGCTTGTGAACACTTTGGACGGAGGCGTCGTCAGGCTGTCATGACGGAAGCCGGCAATATCGCCGAGCGCGCTCAGCAGCGGTGCGCCTGATGGCGGGCTGATCAGACCGAGAACAGCTGTTTCCTCAACGCCTTTAGCCATGACAGACAAATTGACTTTGCCGCCAGTATCTAGAGCTGTCAGATTCGTCGTACCGTAGATCGTTGCGCCAGTGCCATACATCATCCGATCGGAGTTGAATGGGTCGATCTCGATATCGTCCATCATCCAACCAAGCTTCGGAGATACATCCGGCATCGATGCCGTTACGCCCATATCGAGCCACGGAGCTCCCGTAATATCATGCGAATAATTCAGCGTACGGCTCGGATAATTACCCCATACCCAGAACGTCGACCATGTTGCGCCACCATCGCGGCTGCGGTAAATTTGGCTGTCCGGCCACCACATGTTGAGCGGTGCAACAACAAGCGTGTTCGGATTTTGCGCATCAACAGCAATACCGCCATAGCCGAAGTAGTTGTCCGATGCGTTGCTGCTTGGTACTGGGCTAATGTTCGTCCATGCGCCAGTTGCTGTGTTCAGCTTCCACACGTCACCTTTGGTGCCGTCATATGGACCAGCGCCATCGCTGTACGTTATGTACAGATAACCGTTCGATGCGAGCTCGCCATGATGCGGAATATAACCTGTTGGTTGACCCGCCACTGCCGACCATGTCGCGCCGCCATTCGTACTCTTGTAGACGCTTGTCCCTTTGTCGGCGACACCCACATAAATCGTTTGCGTTGCATTGCCTGATGTGCCTGTGCTTGGATCAAACGTGACCCAGGACAGACCAACAATATCGCCGCCGTACACGTCACCTGGCGTTTGAATGTAAGTGCCTGCGTTCGGGAATGTCGTTACCTTCGACCAAGTTGCGCCGTAGTCCGTACTTTTCCACAGACCATTGCCGCTTCTAGCGCCGTAGAACAGAATGCTGTTCTTATTCGGGTCGATAACGAGACGTTCGCCCATTCCGCGTCCTGGCATATTGCCGCCCACTTTGAACGGGAGAGGGGTGACCGACCACGTATTGCCCCGGTCCGTTGAGCGCATAATTTGGCCGTTTCCGTCCCATTCGTTCGTGTACATGCCAGTTGCAAGGTACAGACGGTTCGGGTCGACAACGTCTGTCGCGAGCGCGTCTACACCGTTCTTATTCCAGTCGACCCAGCCAGCGGAGTCCGTGATGGAGTCCCAGCTGTTCGTCGTTTTATTCCAACGATAGGCGCCGCCGATATCGGTACGGGCGTAGATCAAATCTTTTTCCTTTTTGTTGAAAATAATGCCTGGTACATATCCGCCGCCGCCACCGGTAACGACATTGTTCCAGTTATAAGCTTCACTTGCCGCTGCGGATGCCTGTTGAGGTGCGCTGAACACGAAAGAAGTCGCAAGTATGGCAGTTACGAGAGAAACAAAGCCAGCTTGCTTAAGCAACGATTTGAACACGAAATAACCTCCTGTAAATTGGAATGGGTGAGATGGTGTTAGAATGTGTGCGGAATCGTGTAGCAGATCTGAATGCTTTCCTTAACACGAATACGTTCAAAACACATCATGAAATCTTTCAAAACACCAAACCTGTCAGACCAGTTTCGACGAGGGCATCACCTCCTTAAATCGGATCATAGATAGGAAGCAGATCGATATCGATTACATGTTGGGCAGTAGTTTGAATGCGGCGTTGATGTAGGGATATTAGCAAAACAACAACGTTGGAGTTAGATGTGGGAGCGGAATACGTAAGCAGTTCGTTGGTGGCAAAATGTTTCGAAAGACCAAACGAAAACGTTTCCGAAATGTGGGATAAAAAAAGCCTAATGCCCAAGGACGGGGTAGGCTGAGACAATATGACACAAGAAATGTTTGCGCTTACATCATAAATCAATTCGAAATTGATGTAAAGAAATTATTTGCCTCTATATTTGCACCGCATGTGCATCATGCACTGTTCATAGTTGTCCAGCCTTTTTCATACATATAGGACAAGTGAAGGAGGGCGTTAGCGATGAACGAGAGGATTCGAGAGAGGCAGAAGGAACGAATCCGCCAAATCATAGAGCAGAATCAACTTCAAATGCAGGTGGATCACATTGATATGGCGGACATAAGCGGACACACAATGACCC
The DNA here is from genome assembly GCF_014779765.1 of Paenibacillus terricola. Taxonomy (GTDB): domain Bacteria; phylum Bacillota; class Bacilli; order Paenibacillales; family Paenibacillaceae; genus Paenibacillus_T; species Paenibacillus_T terricola. The sequence goes on from NZ_JACXZA010000001.1 coordinate 752,549, forward strand.
CGGCAGAAACAACGGTTTCTTCGCCGCTGCCGTTGAAGCATGCGATACAACCAGCGATGCCGCTGATGGAGGAAGGATCGCTTCCGCCAAGCGACATGGTGAATAGCCGTCCGCCTATGCTTGTCAAACGTGGCGATCCGGCTGTTGTATCTGCTGGTCCTCATCAGATGGAACAGGATCCGGAGAAACTGTGGAAATCAAGTTCGGCGCCATGGCTTGGGGTGAACCGGCCAGGTTCGGGATACGGCAGCCTTGCTTCGGAGTATCCTCCGGTTGGCCCAGTCGATGGCGGCGGGTCTCGCTTCTTGCGTCAACTGCGGTTGCAAATTGTTGCGAGCGCAGTGTTGTTCGGCGTTGTATGGGGATTATTTCAACTAAATGGCGGTATGGCAGAGCGTGGGCAGACGATTGTGACGGCTGCGCTGACGGACGAGTTTAATTTTCAAACCGTGGAAGCTTGGTACGATCGAACGTTTGCCGGCTCGCCTGCATTTATTCCGCTGTTCGGCGACAATAAAGATGAAGTTACGGCTGTAGATAGCGCTCCGCACAGCACACTGCCTATCGTCTCGCCACTGCCGAAGTCGACATTGATCAAATCGTTCGCGGAGTCGCTTGGCGGAATTGAATTGGCCGGGGATCCAGGAAGCTCGGTTGCGGCGGCTGAAACCGGACAAGTCGTGCTTGTCACAGAGAATGCCGGAAAAGGCCAGACGGTCGTCATTCAGCATTCGGGCGGCAGGCAGACGCAATATGGACAGCTGGCTGCTGCGGCGGTGAGCAAAGGTGACTGGGTGGAAGCAGGCGATATTATCGGCCAGCTCGCGAATGACAGCGGCAGCGAATCTGGCGTATTGTATTTTGCTGTAAAAGAGGATGGACGTTATATTGACCCGACCGACGTGATCCCGCTTGATTAAATTCCGCGGCATCGTATGGAGTGTTCATCCGCTCTTCGTTATCGTTATGCTGCTGTCCGCTGCAGCAGGCCGATTCGCCGAGCTTATCACATTATTCATTCTCGTTTTTGTTCATGAACTAGGACATGTTGTAGCGGCGCGTTCATTCGGCTGGCACATCCGAGAGGTGAAGCTGCTTCCATTCGGAGGCGTTGCAGAGACAGAGGAAGCGGGCGGTATGCCAACGCGGGAGGAAGCGATTGTTGCACTCGCAGGACCGCTGCAGAACGTATGGATGGCGGCTCTGGCTTGGGGAATAGGGCAGATGGGAATCGGAGATCCCGCATGGGCGAATGAGCTGGTCGAAGCGAATATGCTCATTGCGTTGTTCAATATGATTCCCATTCATCCGTTGGATGGCGGAAAGCTGTTTCAATGTCTGCTGTGCCGTCTCATGACCTATCATCTAGCGCTGGCATGGACAATCCGTATAAGTATGGCGCTGAGCCTACTGTTAGCTATATCGGCTTTCATTCAGCAGCTGTGGCCAGGCGGCGGCATCCAACTTAATGTGCTCACGATTGCAATCTTCCTGCTCGCTACGAATTGGACGCAGCGGCGCCATATGCCTTTTCTTTTCATCCGTTTCCTCATGAACCGCGAGCGGTATGCCCGTAAACATATGAACCGCGGCGCCAGCGCAGCGCCAATCATTGTAAGGCCCGAAACAGCGCTGCATTCGGTGCTCAAATATTTTCGACGGGATGCGGTTCATCTCGTCTATGTAACAACAGCGCGCGGAGAGCTGCTTGGCATATTGCCGGAAAATGAGCTGCTGCATGGTTTCTTTGCGTCTGCCAACCCGAATCGACCCGTTGCCGAACTGATCATTTAACCGCCCATTCGTTCATGCTATAATCGTCCTGACGTTAACGAATCGGACGGGCAGGTGACGACATTTGAAGCAATTGCTTATGCATAGCAGCATGGATGGTCTCTATGCAGCGGTGCTCGATAACGGGATTTTGGTCGATTACGTCTCACAACTTCATGATCCAGAGCAGCCAGGGCGAATGCAGCCAGGAGCGGTGATGGGCAATATTTATAAAGGCAAAGTAATGAATGTGCTGCCTGGTATGCAGGCAGCTTTTCTTGATATCGGTTTGTCGAAAAATGCGTTTCTTTACATCGACGATGTGCTGCACCCGAACCTTGAGAAGAGAGAGAAGCAGGCGGCTGACAAACCGTCAATTCGCGATGTGCTGCGGCCGGGACAAGAGCTGGTCGTGCAAGTAGTGAGAGAACCAGGCGGCGGGAAAGGCGCGCGCGTCACAACACACATTTCGCTGCCGGGCAGATGGCTGGTCTATATGCCGGAGGCGGCATATGTGGGCGTATCTCGCAAAATTGGCGACGAGCAGGAACGCGAGCGACTACGAATTGCAGGCGAGCGGATTCGGCAGCCTGAGGAAGGCGTCATTATGCGTACTGCGGCAGACGGAGTGCCGGATGAGGCTCTTGCCGATGACGCAGCCGTACTGCGCGAATTGTGGCAGGCGCTTACTGGACAAGCAGTGAACAAGAAAGCGCCGGCAGTGCTTCATCTTGAGGCGGGGCTGGTGCACCGGGTTGTCCGCGACATGCTGGCAGCCGATATTGATGAAGTGCTCGTAAGCGATCAGCAGCTGTATGAGCAGGTATGCTCTCTTGTAGGCACAATGGCGCCAGGCAGGACCAATCTTGTGCGATGCCACAGCACGGCAGGCGATCTGTTCGAACAATTCGGCATTAGCCATCAAGCGGAGAAGGCGCTCTCCCGAACGATTCAGCTTGCCAGCGGGGGCTATATTGTATGGGACGAGACGGAAGCGCTGACGGTCATCGATGTGAATACAGGGCGATTTATCGGCAGTGACAATCTAGAGGAAACGATGTTTCGAACGAATGCGGAAGCGGCCGAGCTTATTGCCAGACTGCTGCGCATCCGAGATACAGGCGGCATCATTATTGTTGATTTCATTGATATGGAGATCGAAGCGAACCGTCAGCGCATATCGCAGCAGTTGGAGGCGCTGACTCGCATGGACCGCAGTCGCTGCACCGTTGTAGGCTGGACAAGGCTTGGTTTGCTGGAGATCACACGCAAGAAATCACGTTTGAAGTCGCTGCCTTCCGCGATTACAACATGTGGCAGCTGCGGCGGGCGCGGACTTTTGTACGAAAAACGTTGAATTCGCCTAATGGGCATGCTATACTAGTCGGGTGTATGTTTTGCATATGTCTTGCATACACAAGGTACCGCTCCGATCAGGTCTATCAAGTGCAGGCGCTCCTGCGCATGCCACCTGCCATCAGGCGAGTCTTCACTAATAAGGAGGTGCACCATCCATGTACGCAATTATTGAAACGGGCGGCAAGCAATACAAAGTCCAAGAGGGCGATGTTCTTTACATCGAGAAACTCGAAGCTGGCGCAGGCGAAAGCATCACTTTCGATCGCGTTCTTGCCGTATCCAAAGGCGACGCTCTCGTTGCAGGAACGCCGGTTGTAGCCGGAGCATCGGTTTCTGCTAAAGTCGAGAAGCAAGGCCGCGGTAAAAAAATCATCGTTTACAAATACAAAGCGAAGAAAAACTACCGTCGTAAACAAGGCCACCGTCAACCGTACACGAAAGTGACGATTGAAAAAATCCAAGCGTAATCGGATTTGATCGATGATTACGGTCACGATCGTGCGGAACGCCACTGACCGTCGTATCGTATCGTTCGAAGTTTCCGGACATGCGCATTACGCGAAGCACGGTCAAGACATTGTCTGTGCAGGCGTTTCTGCAGTTACCGTTGGAACGGTCAATGCGATAGAGGCAGTTGCGGGCGTAACGCTGCCGGCATCGATGCGGAACGGTTTCGTGAGCTCGGATATTCCGGCTCAGGATGATTCGTCCGTCGATGAACGGGTGCAGCTGCTGCTTGAAGGTATGGCGGTCATGATCGATTCGATACGGCAATCGTACGGGAAGTATGTTGCCATTCAAGAGCAATTCGTACAATAAAGGAGGGAAACCACCATGTTGAAATTGGATCTTCAGTTATTCGCATCCAAGAAGGGCGTAGGCTCGACGAAGAACGGACGCGATAGCCACTCGAAGCGTCTGGGCGCTAAACGCGCAGACGGCCAACAAGTTACTGCGGGCAGCATTCTCTTCCGTCAACGCGGAACGAAAATTCACCCAGGTAACAATGTAGGCATCGGTAAAGACGATACGCTGTTCGCTCTGGTCGAAGGCGTCGTTAAATTCGAACGTTGGGGTCGCGACCGTAAGAAAGTTAGCGTATACCCTGTTGCTGAAGCAGCTGCTGTTGCTGCAGCAGTCGAATAATATCGCTTCAACAAGAGCCCGGCCTGAAGTCACAGGCCGGGTTTTTCAGATTTAAATGAGTGTAACGGTCTGTTCTCGAACGGCCTATATTAGCAAATCATCCGTACTATGATGCATATACCGCTCTACATATAAAGGTGGGTTTATCGCGAATGAATCGGATCGGTTCGGCAAAACTTTACGTGTCGGCTTCGCTGCTGCTCCCAATCGCTTGTTTATTCATTTGGGACAAGGCATGGTGGCCGATATTGACTTTCGTCGCATGGTCCGTGATGGTGCTTGTCGTATGGATTCGACTCGAGCGGAATGAATATCGCAGGCGTCAGAGCACAATAGAACGCGCGATTCAAACTGCGGCAATTCGTACGTTGAACCATCATCGTCATGATTGGATGAATGAACTGCAGGTGTTATACGGCTATATCCGTATGAACAAGCAGGAACGAGTTGTACAGTACGTGGAACGGGTTCGAGATCGTATGGCAGCAGAAAGCCGGATTGCTAAGCTGGGTGTGCCAGCGCTTGTCATGTATCTGCAATCGTTCCGAACGATGACCAATTCGCTGCAGCTTGTCGTGGACATCGATGGCGACTTGGACATCGAAGAAATTCCGATCGATAAGGAGGCTGTTGCAGTCGCACTCATCGATCTTATGAATATTTATCGCAGCGGCGTAAAGCCAAGCGTCGGTGATCCTGCTTACTTAACGCTTCGGCTGTCGCGCGACGACAAGGCGCTGCATGCTGCCTTGTGCTATGATGGAGAATGGAATGACATCGATAGTTCGATGCACAAAATAAAACAGCGGCTGAAAAACTCGCCGCTGCAGCCAATCGGTTCGGAGCAGTCTCCCAGTGGGCTGCTGCTCAAGGCTGAACTGCGTGGCTGAACGGAGGCCAGAGCAACATGTTTGTAGATAAAACGAAGATTTTTGTAAAAGGCGGCGACGGCGGTAACGGTATCGTATCGTACCGGCGTGAGCTGTATGTTCCGAACGGGGGACCAGCAGGTGGTGACGGAGGACGCGGCGGCAACGTTATTTTCCGCGTTGATGAAGGCCTTCGGACGCTTGTAGACTTCCGTTATCAGAAGCACTTTAAGGCCAAGCCGGGCGATCGGGGTAAGGTCAAAGGCATGCATGGTGCGAATGCGGACGATATGATCGTACGTGTTCCGCCAGGAACGGTTGTCGTCGATGACGATACGCAAGAAATTATTGCGGATATGACGCGTCAAGGACAAGAAGTTGTTATTGCGCGCGGCGGACGCGGCGGACGCGGTAATATGCGGTTCGCAACGTCTAACAATCCGGCTCCAGACATTTCTGAGAATGGCGAAGAGGGCGAAGAGCGTTGGGTTGTCCTTGAGCTGAAGGTCATGGCAGACGTTGGTCTCGTCGGTTTCCCGAGCGTAGGCAAATCAACGCTGCTGTCGGTCGTATCGGGTGCAAAGCCGAAGATTGGCGCTTATCATTTCACGACGATTACGCCGAATTTGGGCGTCGTTGACGTTGGTGATGGCCGCAACTTCGTAATGGCCGACCTGCCTGGTCTGATCGAAGGCGCAAGTGAAGGCGTTGGTCTCGGCCACGAGTTTCTCCGTCACGTCGAACGGACGCGGATCATAATTCATGTCATCGATATGGCTGCCACAGAAGGCCGCGATCCATTCGATGACTGGGTGAAGATCAATGCAGAGCTTCGTCAATATAATGATAAGCTTAGCGAACGGCCGCAGATTATTGCTGCGAACAAAATGGACATGCCAGGCGCTGAAGAGCAGCTGGAGTTGTTCAAGGAGCAGCTGGCTGAGATTGAGGGCGGCGAAAAGTATGAAATTATGCCGATGTCGTCGCTGACGCGTCAAGGCGTTCAAGAGCTTCTGTACCGTGCTGCCGAAGTGCTGGAGACGGTGCCGGAGCAGCCGCTGATCGAGGAAGTAAGCGAGCTGGCGGAACGCAAGGTGTACAAGTTCGAGGAGCGCGATCAAATCAAGTTCCGCGTATTCCGCGAGGACGAGATTTTCGTTGTGGAGAGCGAAGGCATCGAACGTCTCATGAGACGTACGAACTTGAATTCGTACGATGCGGTAATGCGTTTCGCACGCATTCTGCGTAATCTCGGAGTCGACAAGGAGCTGCGCAAGATCGGCGCGAAAGACGGCGATATTTGCCGTATCGGGCACTATCAATTCGAGTTCTTCGAAGGCAGCGACTATAATTTCTAGAAAGACGGGGAAACCCGTCTTTTTTCATTTGAGGAACCTAACTAACTATCCAGCATCATGCTGCATCTAATCATAAGTATCCTCAATGGGCGGTGACAGTTGGGCACAAACGATATACCGTCTTTTTTCATTTGAGGAACCTAACTAACTATCCAGCATCATGCTGCATCTAATCATAAGTATCTTCAATGGGCGGTGACCGTTGGGCACGAACGAACAAGCAGTGCGAACGATATACCGTCTTTTTTCATTTGAGGAACCTAACTAACTATCCAGCATCATGCTGCATCTAATCATAAGTATCTTCAATGGGCGGTGACCGTTGGGCACGAACGAACAAGCTGTGCGAACGATATACCGTATCTAGATCCATACGAACAAAAGCTTGCCGCCAAAGCGGCAAGTGCGTGCATACGTTCAGCATAATCAAGAAAAGTCCTTGTGAGGAGTCCAGAGTTTCTACCCACCCAAACCCTCCCTTGCAGGGAGGGTTTGGGTGGGTAGAAACTCTTCAGATAAGAAGAAAATATATCATTAGTATTTTTAAGATTACTTTAAATAAGGGGTCATTAGGGGCAGCGCCCCTAATTGCCTATTGCCGATACTCCAAAATTCACGTATAATGTCCGCTATAGGTGTACAGTTGTCTTTTTCAGGAGGACGATGAATGACAGAACGTTATTATGTCGTCAGGGAGGACATATTACCGGAAGCGATCATAAAGACAATTCAAGTGAAGGACATGCTGAAGCGGGGCGAAGCGGCTACCGTACACGAGGCTGTGGAACGGGTAGGACTTAGTCGAAGCGCATTCTACAAATATAAGGATGGCGTATTTCCGCTGAGCGAGTTGGATCGAGAGCGAATTGTGACGATATCGATGGAATTGGAGCATCGCTCTGGTATTTTGTCGAAAGTGCTTGGTCTAGTAGCGGGAATTGAAGGCAATGTGCTGACGATCAATCAGAGCATTCCGCTCCAAGGGCTTGCCAATGTCGTCATATCGGTTGATACTTCTTACATGACAGAACAATTGACAGAGATGCTCGAGAGGATTCGCCGATTGGATGGCGTCCGCAAAGCATCAGTTATCGGGCAAGGGTGATAAGCTTTCTTTTGAGGTTTTTGTTTTTTCAATATATTCGTAAACTTTTATATTCTTATATGGCAAATCAACGGTTGTTGGAGGTAACGCATGAAACCAGTAAAAGTAGGCTTGCTTGGACTCGGAACGGTTGGAACGGGCGTTGTGCGGATCGTAGAGGGACATCAAGAGGATTTGAAGAGCCAAGTAGGCTCGTCGATTGTAATCGAGAAAATTCTTGTACAAAATAAATCGAAGCAGCGCGCGCTGCATATCGATGCGGATAAACTGACGGAAGATCCATGGGATATTATCCGAGATCCAGAGATCGATGTTGTCGTTGAAGTGATGGGCGGTATCGCAGATACGAAGCAGTACATTCTCGAGGCGCTGTCGCGCGGGAAGCATGTCGTAACGGCAAACAAAGATTTGATGGCGCTGCACGGTCCAGAAATTATTGCCGCAGCACGTGCTAACGAATGCGACGTTCTGTATGAAGCAAGCGTTGCGGGCGGCATTCCAATCATCCGTACGCTGATCGAAGGCTTCTCCTCCGATCGGATCACGAAGATTATGGGCATCGTGAACGGTACGACGAACTACATCTTGACGAAGATGAGCAAGGAAGGCGCCTCTTACGATGACGTGCTGAAGGAAGCGCAGCAGCTTGGTTATGCGGAAGCGGACCCGACTTCGGACGTAGAAGGTCTTGATGCCGCTCGCAAAATGACGATTCTATCGACGCTTGGCTTCCGTGCTAACGTTGCGCTTGAGGATGTTAGCGTCAAAGGAATTTCGTCGGTCAGCCAAGAAGATATCGCCTATGCCAAACGCCTTGGCTATGAGCTCAAGCTGCTCGGTATCGCAGAGCGCCAGGACGACTATATTAGCGTCAGCGTACAGCCGACAATGGTCAAGATCAGCCACCCGATCGCTTCGGTTAACGGAGTGTTCAACGCCGTCTACGTACATGGTGAAGCGGTTGGCGAGACGATGTTCTATGGTGCAGGTGCAGGTGAACTGCCAACAGCAACTTCTATTGTTTCCGACTTGGTTGCAGTTGTGAAAAACTTGAAGCTTGGTGTGAATGGCAAACAAGGCGTTACGGCTTATAAGGAGAAGAAGCTCAAAACGGATGAGCAGATCTCTTCCAAATACTTCTTGCTGCTTCATGTAGCGGACCGTGCCGGCGTATTGGCACGCATTACGCAAGTATTCGCAGAGCATGAGGTAAGCTTGCAATCGGTGCTTCAACAGCCGAATCCTCACAACCCGGAAGCAGAAATTATCGTTATTACTCATGATGCGAATAAAGCTGCAATGAATCAAGTGCTGGGCGCCTTCCAATCGCTCGATGTAATTCGGCAAGTGAAGAGCGTTTACCGCGTCGAAGGCTAGAACGCAGGCGAATTTTACAACCGGGCGTCGCCAATTGGCGGCGTGCCGGTTTTTATTTTTATCCTATGCTGATAGACAAGCTGAAAAGAGGGGACACATGTACGGACCACGAATTCTTGTTAAAGTTCCGGCAAGCACGGCTAATCTAGGACCGGGCTTTGACACGTTAGGAATGGCGCTATCATTGTTTGAATGGATTGAAATGCGGGCTGCAGATGAAACGACCATTACGGCGTATGGCAAAGGGATGCAGGATATTCCCGGGGATAAATCAAATCTGATCTATAAAGTGGCGCAGCTTGTATTCGAAGAGGCTGGAGTCTCCGTTCCCGAGCTGTCGATCTCGCTCTATTGCGACATTCCGCTGACGCGGGGGCTTGGCAGCAGCGCATCGGCGATCATTGGCGCACTGGTAGCAGCGAATGCACTTATCGGCTCGCCGCTGAGCGAGGATGAGCTGTTCCAGATCGCTACGAAGCTTGAAGGCCATCCTGATAACGTAGGTGCCTCGTTGTTTGGTGGCATCGTCGTCTCCGCATGGGATGGCGAACGCGCGGACCATGTGAGAATTGAGCCGCATCCTTCACTCGAGACGTTGGTTGTTATTCCATCGTTCCAGTTGTCGACGGAGAAAGCGCGCCATGCGCTGCCGAAGACGCTGAACATGGCAGATGCCGTATTCAACGTCGGCCGCAGCTCTCTGCTTGTAGCAGCGCTTAGCGCTGGACGTCTTGATCTTATTAGCACAGCGATGCGCGATCGTCTGCATCAACCGTACCGTGCACCGTTGATTCCTGGCATGAGCAATATTCTGGCGCATGCTTCCGAGCATGGAGCGCTTGGTGCTGCACTCAGCGGCGCCGGTCCGACGATTATTACATTCGTCGATGGCAGCAGCAGCGAGAGCAGCAAAGCGGAGTTGGAACGGTTTCTTCTTGATACGCTCGCTGCAGAAGGCATCGAGGCTGAGACAATGTGGCTCCCGCCTTATAAGCATGGTGCAGTGTGGACGAAGCTCGAAGAGCATGATACGACGCCGCTTATGGATCTGATTCGAAATGAGGTGCGTGCATAATGAGAGTAGCCGTATTGCCCCAAGGCTCGACATCCGATGATGCAGCCCGTTACATTTTAGACAATATCGAAGGTGTAGAATATCATTATCATCGTCTGATTGCTGAAGTGTTCGCGAGTACGGCAGAAGGTCGCTCGGACTACGGCGTTATTCCGATCGAGAATACGATTGACGGTTCGGTAAGCCTGCACACGGATTTGCTGATTGATGATGTGGATCTGCCGATTCAAGCAGAGTGGGTATATCCGTCTATTCAGAATCTAATTGGCCGTCAGGCAGAGCTGGATCGCACATCAACGGGCGAGCTGGATTATAGCCGTATTGTGAAAGTAATGAGCCACCCTGTAGCAATGGCACAATGTCGTCAGTTTCTGAAGAAGCATATTCCGCATGCTGAGCTTGAACATGTTGGAAGCACAACGGAAGCGATCCGTTTGGTTCGCGATAATCCAGGCCTCGGCTGGGCTGCTATCGGTCAGAAGACGGCTGCACAGTATAATGGGCTGGATGTGCTGCAAGAATCGGTGACGGATCACGATAACAACTACACGCGATTTCTATTGATCGGTCCGAAGCCGCTGCAAGGCAAGACGTCGGACAAGCATAAGACGACGATTATTGTATCGAGCCAAGAAGATTATCCAGGCGGTCTGCACCAAGTGCTGTCGGCATTGGCTTGGCGCCGCATTAATCTGTCGCGGATCGAGTCGCGGCCTACGAAGAAGAAGCTGGGCACTTATTACTTCCTGATCGACATCGATATGTCGTTGGAATCGATTCTTCTGCAATCCGCGATTGCAGAGATCGAGGCGATTGGTTTCCAGGTTCGAGTAATGGGTACCTATCCAAGCTTCTCATATCAAGCAGCTGCGCATAACAAGTAAGAACCTGAACGAAGCTCTTTCGGCGTTTTGCCGAAGGAGCTTTTTGTATTGGTGAACTAGCAGGAGATTCATGCAAATTTTTTTTCTAACGGACGGGGACATCGGCATATAACGCGCATAGGATGTAATGATTGGTGGGCGAATGTCTCGCGCCGCTCGCAATATAGACCGTGAATGGAGGCTTGCGGGGAGTGAAAATCCATATTGTCAAAAGTGGCGATACGCTTTTCGGGCTCGCACAAAAATATGGCGTATCCGTTGAAGAAGTTATGAAGCTGAATCCTGGCATTACGAATCCTGACGTCATCGAAGTTGGAATGAAGGTGAAGGTCCCTTCCAACCCGCATGGCGGGCATGGTTCGAACGGCTCACATGCAGGGGAAGACATTATGCATCAGCATGTTGTGAAACAGGGCGATACGTTGTGGAAGTTGTCCAAGGCATGGGGGATTCCGCTGAACGACTTAATTAAAGCGAATCCGCAACTGAAAAATCCGAATGTTCTGCTGACCGGCGATATTGTGAACATTCCGAAGACGCATGTGCATGCAGAGAGTATCGTCAACCAGATGAATGCGCATGGATCGTCTGGTTCGCATCATCACAGCCATCATATGAGCCCATCGTCGATCAAGAACAGCGTACAGGGCTTGGCAGGCAAAATTCCAACTGGCATTATTCCGGGCAAAAAGAATACGGGAAAAGTTCCGACTGCACCAATTGAGAAGACACCAACGGGTCCGATTGCAGAAGCTGTGCCTGAAGCACCAGTTCCGCTTCCTGCCCCTGCGCCAGCACCTGCACCAGCCCCAGCGCCAATTGTGGTAGAGAAGCCGGTACCGAAGCCGTATCCCGTTCATGTTGAATATCATCAACAGAACGTCCAGTTGTTCCAGCAATGCGGCATACCAGCTGTTGAGGCAGGTGCCGTCTATGGCGTGCCGCATATGCCAGAGAAGGTGTCGCCAGCCCATTTCGAGCACCATGGCTATGGCTCGCCGCTCGTGTCGCCAGCGAATATCGGTACGGAGCATTACGGTTATGGCTCGCCGCTTGTATCGCCAGCGAATATCGGTCCAGAGCATTACGGTTATGGCTTGCCGCTTGTATCGCCAGCGAATATCGGCCCAGAACATGGTTATGGCTCGCCGCTTGTGTCGCCAGCGAATATCGGCCCAGAACATGGTTATGGCTCGCCGCTTGTGTCGCCAGCGAATATCGGCCCAGAGCATGGTTATGGCTCGCCGCTTGTATCGCCAGCGAATATCGGCGCAGAGCATGGTTATGGCTCGCCGCTTGTATCGCCAGCGAATATCGGCCCAGAACATGGCTATGGTTCACCGCTAGTGTCGCCAGCGAACGTAGGCCCAGGCTTTGGCTATGGCTCGCCACTCGTGTCGCCAGCAAACGTAGGCCCAGAGCAAGGCTATGGTTCACTGCTCGTATCGCCAGCGAATGTCAGCCCAGAGCAGTTTGGTTATGGCTCACCGCTCGTGTCGCCGGCAAATGTCAGCCCAGAGCAATTTGGCTATGGCTCGCCGCTTGTATCGCCAGCGAACATAGGCCCAGAACAAGGCTATGGTTCACCGCTCGTATCGCCAGCGAATGTCAGCCCAGAGCAGTTTGGTTATGGCTCACCGCTCGTATCGCCTGCGAACATGGGCCCAGGTTTTGGCTATGGTTCACCGCTCGTATCGCCAGCGAACGTAGGCCAAGGCTCTGGTTATGACTCGTCGCTCGTATCGCCAGCGAACGCAGGTCGAGAGCCAGGCTATGGTTCGCCGCTTGTATCGCCAGCGAACGTAGGCCCAGGCTTTGGCTATGGCTCTCCACTCGTGTCGCCAGCAAACGTAGGCCCAGAGCAGGGTTATGGTTCACCGCTTGTATCGCCAGCGAACGTAGGCCCAGGCTTTGGTTATGGCTCGCCGCTTGTGTCGCCAGCAAACGTGGGCCCAGAGCAGGGCTATGGCTCGCCGCTCGTGTCGCCAGCAAACGTGGGCCCAGAGCAGGGCTATGGCTCGCCGCTCGTATCGCCAGCGAACGTAGGCCCAGGCTTTGGGTATGGCTCGCCGCTCGTATCGCCAGCGAACGTAGGCCCAGAGCAGGGCTATGGCTCGCCGCTCGTGTCGCCAGCAAACGTGGGCCCAGAGCAGGGCTATGGCTCGCCGCTCGTATCGCCAGCGAACGTAGGCCCAGGCTTTGGCTATGGCTCGCCGCTCGTATCGCCAGCGAACGTAGGCCCAGGCTTTGGTTACGGCTCGCCGCTCGTATCGCCAGCGAACGTAGGCCCAGGCTTTGGTTATGGCTCGCCACTCGTGTCGCCAGCAAACGTGGGCCCAGAGCAGGGCTATGGCTCGCCGCTCGTATCGCCAGCGAACCTTGACCATTATGGTTACGGCGTGCCTTCTGTAGCGCCTGCAGGTGCAGGCGCAGACTATTATGGTTATGGTTCGCCAAACGCTGTTGATCCGTTCGCAGCCGGACAATCGGCTTGGCCTTATGGCGCGTATCCAACTTGGCCTGTACAGCAAGCTGCAGAGGATAAAGATTGTGGCTGCAACAAACGTGAGGATGAAGAAAATGGCGAGGAGGATGGCGAAGAGCTATCCGAATTCGATTCCATTAAAGTTAACAATACGGCTAGCAACGGTAAATCAGTCAAACGGAACGCGCCACGCAAACCGGTTAAGAAGGTATCGGTACGCAGTGTCCCGTCCCGGTCGGAGCGTAAACGCAGCAGCAAGCCTTGGATTAACAATTAAGGTGCAGGAGACAGCGATTGTACGCGAAAGCGGCGATCGCTGTCTCTTTTTGTGCAGGAGTGAATATTTCCCTTGCATTAAGCCACAATAACGCAAAAAGGGATGTAAGGGGATATTCGCCATGAGGGCATTCAGCCTATGGAAACAGCTCAAACGTAAGCTTCGCCGCAATGGTCGCCCAATGTGGACGTTGGGAAGCATATTGGTTATGGTCTTGTTTGGTTTCAATGCAGGTGTGATTCCGACAGCAGATGCAGCCGATCCTGGTTTATCATCAGGCTCATACAGCGGCAGCATACAGACTGCTGATCAATGGAAGAAGCTTGAGAAGGCTGTCCTGTCCATTAAGCAGCCAATGATCGTTCGGATTCACCGCACCTATATATGCGGGGAAGAATATCGTTCGCTAGGTATGATTCCAACAGATCGTGCGCTCAAAATCGCTAAACGACCAACTGTGTCCTTCGTTCGCTTGAACGCTGACTCAGCAGCGATTCCATCACTTGTACTGGAGGAGCGGGTGAGCGATTTATCAGAAGCATGCAAACAGCGTGCAGTATTTGGTGTCGATCGTGCCGGCCGACTAACGTTATATGACGGACCGCCTAAGAAAGAAAAGGTGGTTCGTACTTTTTACCAACTTGATGTCAACTTCATGGAAAGCAGTCTGCCTGAGGAAGAGATCAAACGATTGACGAATGGCATTCGCATCGAGGACAAAGAGACATACTACAGCGTCCTCTCCTCATTCAGCGACTTCGCAATCGACGCTTCCCGAGAGACGATGACGCCATAGTAAAGGTAGTGCAAACAGCCCCCTGTCCATATGGCAGAGGGGCTGTTCTTGTTCTTGCATATAAACAATCGCCGCCTATTCAGCGAACGATCAACGATTGACGATATAAGATACGACGAAGATCGCAGCGAGTGCGATAATCGCGGCATAAAAGAAATAACCGAACCAGCGGACCGGTCCCGGCATCGACTTCAAATCCGCCTTCTTACTCGGAACACCCATAATGTTCTGATAGTGCGACGTCACATCATTAAACACCGGAACATCCGCTCCGGAGCCCGTATCGGTGCTCTCTTGATGACTATGCGAATGGGAATGATTCGAGTTTGAATGATCATGATTGTCCACAGAACTCACCTCTTCCGCAAGGTTTTCCTAAATTATACAGCGGAACGAGTATACGAGTCCACGCTGCAGACTAACTATATTCTGCACTAATGTTTATGAATGGTTGTGGTCGTCTATATGAAATAGACGACCACACAAAGTTCCATCCCAAACACGAAGCGGGAAAACTCATTGAAGTAATGCGAACTAGGAGTCAGCGTAGTGGACAAATGATTCTGGAGAAGCGCCAGCGTTCGCCTTTGTGTCCGGATTGTTTCCTATTCTGAATTTATCAAATCAGAACAATCTGGACACAACAGCGATCGGAAGAACATTTGTTCACGAAGCATATCCTATGAGCATTACAAAATAGATTTTATCCGCGAAGTGTTCTCCAAGTAGAAACGCGCGTTCTCATCTCGCTGATATTTTGCTATAATGATAGGAAGCTTCCGTTAATTGCAGGTGGGTAAGGGAGAGGACGAATTTGCGTGTGCTAGGCATAGATCCCGGGATAGCGATTGTGGGATTCGGATTTGTAGATAAGGACGGACATAAGCTCACGCCTGTGCAATACGGATCGATTGAGACGAAGGCAGGAACGCCGCAGGAGACGCGCCTTATTCAGGTTTATGAATCGGCAGGAGCGCTGATGGACAAATACAAGCCGGACGAAGTTGCGGTCGAGAAGCTGTTTTTCAACCGTAACGTGACGACGGCTTTTGCTGTTGGTCAGGCTCGCGGAGTTATTATATTAGCGGCAGCGCAGCGCGGACTTCCCGTTGCGGAGTATACGCCGCTGCAGGTCAAACAGGCCGTTGTCGGTTACGGCAAGGCAGAGAAGCGGCAAGTGCAGGAGATGGTCCGCATGTTCTTGAAGCTGAGCGCGGTACCGAAGCCTGACGACGTGGCCGATGCGCTTGCTGTTGCCATTTGTCATGCGCATTCCGTCGTACTGACGAACAAATTGAACGGGGTGCCGAAATTATGATCGATTTTCTTAAAGGACCGGTTGTCCACTGGGATTCAGAATACGTTGTACTCGATGTGCGTGATGTCGGCTATCGGGTGTTCACGCCGAATCCGTATGCGTTCGCACGCTCGAGCGAGCCGGTTACCGTCTTCATTCATCATCATGTCCGCGAGGATGCAATCCAGCTGTTTGGTTTCTCATCGCGCGATGAGCAGACCATGTTCCGCAAGCTGCTGGATGTGTCTGGCATTGGCCCGCGTGTAGCGCTTGGCGTGCTTGCTGGCGGCAAGCCGGAAGCCATCGTTGCAGCTATTCAACAAGAGAATATCAACTTCTTGACCAAGCTGCCAGGCATCGGAAGGAAGACTGCGCAGCGCATGATACTCGATCTGAAGGATAAGCTCGGTAATGCGCCGCTTGCATTCGGCGCGGATGCATCGGCATGGACCGAGGAGAGCTCGCCTTCCGATCAGAAGATCGGCGCATGGGCGGAAGCTCGCGAGGCGCTGGAGGCGCTCGGTTATACAGGTGCAGAGCTGAACAAGGCGTATGAAGGGCTTCGCGAATCAATTAAGCCGGATGAGTCGGTCGATTCATTAATGAAGCGCGCGCTTCAGCAGCTGTTCAAGGGGTAAAGGGAAGCGGAAGGAGGAATGACCCATGGATGATGATCGTATCATATCCGCTAACTTGATGATGGATGAGCAGGCCGTTGAATTAAGTCTTCGTCCCCGCTATTTGGCTGAATATATCGGCCAATCAAGTGTTAAGGAAAATTTGAAGGTATTCATCGAAGCGGCGAAGATGCGTAAGGAAGCGCTTGATCATGTGCTGCTGTATGGACCGCCCGGACTTGGCAAAACGACGCTGTCGAACATTATCGCCAACGAGCTTGGCGTTAACTTAAGGACGACGTCGGGACCTGCTATCGAGCGTCCCGGCGATCTCGCCGCGCTGCTGACGAATTTGCAGGAAGGCGACGTCTTGTTCATCGACGAGATTCATCGGTTGAATCGGTCGGTAGAAGAAGTGCTGTATCCGGCGATGGAAGACTTCGCGCTTGATATAATGATTGGCAAAGGGCCAAGCGCCCGTTCGGTGCGGCTCGATCTTCCGCCGTTTACGCTTATCGGCGCAACGACGAGAGCAGGCTTGCTGTCCGCTCCGCTTCGGGACCGCTTCGGCGTCGTCAGCCGTCTTGAATTTTATAAGACAGATGAACTCGCATTTATCGTTTCTCGCGCCTCCGATATACTTGGCGTCAGCATCGTTGGAGAAGCGGCGACGGAGATCGCGCTTCGCGCACGTGGTACACCGCGTATTGCCAATCGGCTGTTGAAGCGGGTTAGGGATTTTGCACAGGTGCGTGGAGATGGCATCATAACGCATGATCTTGCCCGTTCCGCATTAGAACTGCTTCGCGTTGACCCGATGGGACTTGATGCAATCGACCACAAGATGCTTCGCGCAATGATTGAGGGCTTCCGCGGAGGGCCTGTGGGCCTTGATACGATCGCAGCAACGATCGGTGAAGAGAGTCAGACCATTGAAGATGTTTATGAGCCTTACTTAATGCAGGTCGGACTGCTGCAGCGAACGCCTCGCGGACGTGTTGTCACGACGCAGGCTTATCGCCATCTTGGCATACCGGTACCAGGCGATTCTTAGAATATAATCCTCTTTAAGACATCGCCTGGCGTCGGCAACAGCATGCAATAGGGAAGGAGTGCGTTTTACAACGTGTCTGCTAAACGAACCAAAGTTAGAAATCGGGTATTTGCTGTTATGGTGTCAGCGGCGCTGCTGATGTCCATCTCTGTGTGGCAGGATTCGCCTTCATCGGGGGCAGCAGCTCCCAAACTGGATAACATTCGGGTTGCCTTGTTTATTGATGCGTCAACCAAATATCGATTGAATACAGCAACTGCGACCTTTTCATCTGCAAGCTCCCTAAAGATCGGCTTGCGGACAGCTTCAGCTGTTGAGAACTGGTTAACTGCAGGCAAGGACCCTGTACGTTTCGCTGTCGACGATTTTAAAGTTAAATTGGCAGAAACGACGGATTTCAATACAGCGTTGTCGATTTCGAAGCGGGTGCTGGCGCTCGGCGGCTCAGCCGTCATCACAACGATCTCGAAAAGCGGCAAAAGTTTTTATGTTGTTTCTGAGGGCAGTTACGGTACGGCTGCAGATGCGAAGACAGCGATGGATAAGTGGACGAAGGATAGCTCTATTGCATCCTTGATGGGATCGCTCAAAGCTTCGCTTACGGGACCGCTTCACTTAGAGGGCGGGAGTTATGCAAGCGAGTCTGCTGCGCGCAGCGTTGTTCAATTGTTTAGTGCAGCAGGCATCGATGCCTATCCGGCTCTTCGCAAAGCGGGTACATACAGTGTTATGGTCGGGGCTGCAGCCGATTCGGCGGCGCTATCAACGCTTAAGACTAATGCAAGCAAAGTTGCAGGTGCTCCTTCGCTTCGTGAAGCAGACACCTCAACGCCATATTTGCTGCTTCGTGACGATAACACCATCTCTGGCACAGCGAAGCAGACTTACCCATCCTATTCGTACCCAGCAGGCGGTACGAAGGTATGGGTGTCGACAGATGGCAGCGCAGGCATAAAACTGCAGGAACGTGGCGGACGTACTTACCGGGGCTCCATGGAAGTCAGTGCATATAACGGCAAGATGGCTGTCGTCAATGAGTTGCCATTCGAACAGTATTTGTATTCGGTCGTTCCTTCCGAGATGCCTTCGTCATGGGCTAGTGAAGCGTTGAAAGCGCAGGCTGTTGCGGCACGTTCCTATGCCCTTTATCAAGGGATGGGCTTCGGTATCGCACACGTGAATGATACGGAGCTCAGCCAAGTATACAGCGGCATTGATACAGAGAAGCAATCAACGACAGACGCTGTCAATGCGACAGCAGGTATGGTCGCGATGTACAACGGCAAGCCAATTGAAGCGCTGTTCTCATCGAATGCAGGCGGTCAAACGGCGGACGCAACCGAAATCTGGGGGAATGCGGTTCCGTATTTGAAGTCGGTGCCTAGTCCGGATCAAGCCGCGCAGAATGGTCTCATGCAGTGGTATCGCGTTGTTGTGCCAAGCGGGGACGTCGGCTATATCCGTCAGGATTTGCTGGATGATACGGGGCGCAAGAATGCGGTTGGCGCGAAGGTGCTTGTCACGAACACGGATGGCGTGAAGGTACGTGATAATCCTGTCGTTAACGACACAATCGCGCTAGTGGACAAGTTAGCCAAAGGCACAGAGGTTGTTCTCATCGATCAGTCTATCGAATCGAACAAAATGTCATGGGTGCTTGGTCCATATACATCCGATACCCTTCAGAAGTCTTCGGGTTGGACATCGGCGATTCGCACGCTCGAAGCGGATTACGGACAATCGGGACGCGTCATTGGCATGCGCATTAACGGATCCTCGCTGTCTACGAAATCGCCGGTCAACTATCGGACGTTGATGGGAGGGTTGCCGAGTACGCGCTTTGAGATTGACGAGACGGCGCGCCTTGAAATCGCAGGCGCGAACGGTGCGACGAGCAAACGTCCGGAGCAGTCGGGAACGCTCTACATTGCAGGCGCTAACGGCAAGACGGCTGCTTCCTCGAATTACTATGTATTGAGCGGAGACGGTACTGTCCGTGCGGCCACAGTAGAACCAGAATTCCGTTTCGTTGGATACGGCAACGGACACGGCGTTGGTTTGTCGCAGTACGGGGCGCAGGGGCTGGCACAGCTTGGGTATGACTATGTCTATATCATGCAATACTACTATAATGGAATTACGATCGAAGGACAGTAACGGACAAGCTGTTAATTGATCAGTTAGGACGGAAATCATGAACGTAGATTTATTTGATTTTGATCTGCCGGAAGAGCTCATCGCACAGACGCCTTTGGCAGAACGGACCGGCTCCCGCCTATTAACGCTCAATAAGTTAACAGGCGAGGTTGGTCACGGCACATTCCTTGATATGGAACAAATGCTTGGCGAAGGCGATTTGTTAATTCTTAACGATACTCGCGTGCTGCCTGCCCGGTTAATGGGCGTGAAGCAGGATACAGGCGCCAAGGTGGAGCTGTTGCTGCTGAAGGCGCTTGGCGATAATCGGTGGGAAACACTTGCGAAGCCAGCAAAGCGTATGAAGGCAGGCACGGTGCTTGCTTTCGGCAATGAAGCAGATGGCAGCCCATTATTAACGGCTGTTGTAGAAGAAGAAGGCGAGCATGGCGCCCGCATTGTACGTTTCGAGTATGAAGGCATCTTCAATGAACTGCTCGACCGATTGGGCGAGATGCCGCTTCCCCCTTATATCAAGGAGAAGCTCGAAGATCGAGAGCGTTACCAGACGGTATATGCGAAGCATGAGGGATCTGCCGCTGCTCCGACGGCAGGTCTTCATTTTACACAAGATTTGCTTGATCGGTTGAAGAACAAAGGGGTTCGTATCGGATACATTACGCTGCATGTTGGGTTAGGTACATTCCGTCCGATGAGCGTCGATACGGTTGAAGAGCATGTTATGCACAGCGAGTATTATGAATTGTCAGAAGAAACAGCGCAGCAATTGAATGAAACCAAAGCGCGCGGCGGACGTATTGTAGCTGTAGGCACAACATCGGCCCGTACGCTTGAGAGTGTTGCACAGCGGTTTGATGGTGAAGAAGTGCAGGCTTGCAGCGGTTGGACGGACATTTTCATATTCCCGGGCTATTCGTTTAAGCTGGTAGATGCGCTGCTGACGAATTTTCACCTGCCGAAGTCAACGCTCGTCATGCTGGTCAGCGCGATAGCTGGCCGAGAGCATATTATGGAAGCTTACCGACAAGCGGTAGAGCGACGTTATCGGTTCTTTAGTTTCGGTGACGCCATGTTTATTTATTAAATGAATTGAATCATTAACATATCATTAGTGATTACGGAAGAGGGACGTTCGTGGCAGCAGTTAAATACGAATTAATTAAAGTTTGCAAACAGTCAGGCGCACGCTTAGGGCGTGTACATACACCACACGGCGTGATCGAGACGCCGACTTTTATGCCAGTTGGCACACAGGCTACAGTGAAGACGATGAGTCCGGAAGAATTGAAATCGATGGACGCGCAGATCATTCTGAGCAACACGTATCATCTGTTTATTCGTCCTGGTCATGAGATCGTTCGCCAAGCAGGCGGTCTGCATAAGTTTATGAATTGGGATCGCCCGATTCTGACGGACAGCGGCGGCTTCCAAGTGTTCAGCCTCGCTAATATGCGTAAGATTACCGAGGAGGGTGTAACCTTCCGCTCCCATTTGAACGGGGACAAGCTGTTTATCTCTCCTGAGGTAGCAATGGAAATCCAGAACGCTCTTGGACCAGACATTATGATGGCGTTCGACGAATGTCCGCCATACCCGGCTGATTATGAATATGTGAAGAACTCGCTGGAACGGACAACTCGCTGGGCAGAGCGCTGCCTGAAGGCACATGCTCGCCCGCAGGATCAGGCGCTCTTCGCCATTATTCAAGGCGGCATGTACGCGGATCTGCGCAAGCAGAGCGCGGAGCAATTGACCGCCATGGATTTTCCGGGTTATGCTATTGGTGGTTTGAGCGTAGGCGAATCCAAGCCTCTTATGTATGAGATGCTGGATGTTACCGTGCCGCTAATGCCGGCTAATAAGCCTCGTTACCTGATGGGCGTAGGATCGCCAGACGCATTGCTTGAAGGCTCGATTCGTGGCATCGACATGTTCGACTGTGTGCTGCCAACCCGTATTGCACGCAATGGTACAACCATGACAAGCGAAGGACGTCTTGTCATTCGCAATGCGAAGTTCGCCGATGATTTTGGCCCGCTTGATCCGAACTGCGACTGTTATACATGCCGCAATTACTCTCGCGCGTACATCCGTCATCTAATCAAGGCCGATGAAACATTCGGTATTCGATTGACGACGTACCATAACTTGCATTTCCTGATTCAGCTCATGAAGGATGTACGACAAGCGATTATGGACGACCGGCTGCTTGATTTCCGGGACGAATTTTTCGCGAAGTATGGTCTTAATGACAATGAAAGAGGATTTTAAAAAGGAGGAATTCGTATGTATCTAGCAGCAGACTCTGCCTCTAGTTCAGGCGGTGGCATTTGGGGTCTTGTACTCCCGTTCGTTCTCATGTTTGCGGTATTTTATTTCCTATTACTGAGACCGCAGCAGCGCAAGACGAAAACGCGTAATGCGATGATGAACCAGCTGAAGAAGGGTGACAAAATCGCAACAATCGGTGGCTTGCACGGTACGATCGTTGAGCTGAACAGCGACACGGTTGTTCTTCGCGTCAACGATACGGTCAAGCTCACGTTCGAACGCAGTGCAATTAGCAGCGTTCTGACGAGCGCGCCTGCTCCGTCGGAGAAGCTGGAGAAAGCGGAGAAATCCGAGTAGTCCATAGGAACGAGAAAAGGTTGAGCAGATTATTCTGCTCAACCTTTTTTATTTCACTTCTTCACGTGCACGTGCGAACAAGCGGCTAGGAAGTTGTTCAGGAAGACGAAGTAAGTTTAACTTCGCAAGCTTGAGGCCAACTACGGAAGCGAATGTTGCGAGCACTAGTCCTCCACACATATCAATGAGCCAGTGAATGCCCAGATAGAAGATGGAGAAGATCGTGAGTGCCGCACAAGTGCAGACAAGAACGGCCCATTTCTTATTGCCGGATTTTACAGCCAAGATCGCAAGCGTTGTTGAGATCGAGGTGTGAAGACTAGGGAAGCAGTTGTTTAACCCTGACAATGGACGATATTCGGTCTCGAATTTCGGGAAAGCTTCCAGCATGAGAAACCTTACATTCGGGTCGTAAGACCAGACCTCGTTAATCGGAAAGAACAGGTAGAATGGTATGGCGACGAGATAATTAATCATAATAGCATAGCAGGTTGCGTAGTACATTTGTTTCGATTTGCTTCGATACGTATAGAGAATGATTGACGAAACAAGGAGAGCTTGCAAGCAAACCACATATATGAAAACTAGTCCAGTCGTTAACGTAGAATTTTCAAAAGTATGCTGCAGATTGGCAACGAAATTACCTTCAATGGATTTGAACAAGTGTGTGAAGTTGGCGGAAAAGTCTATGTTTCGTTCGAAACGCATTTCATTCTTGTTCAGAAACAAAATGGCTAGCACTGCAACAAAATGAATGAAATGCTTCGGCGATAAAACTAAATTTTTCAGAAAATCCAATGCGGCAGCAAACGGATTTCCAGCTACGCCGTATGTAAGAAGCGCGGTGACGACCAGGACTGTGTATAACGTTACGCTCCCCATATTGTCAAACAAAACCATGCATGATCCCCCTAATGACGTAATGCAGCGGCGAAGTCCAAAGTGCCTGCATTAGTATAACACAAAACTGGGGGAACATCACAAAAGCGATTTATTTCTTCAAGTTGACGCCAATCATACCACCAATTGCAGAAGCTGGTACGACAACAGCAAGCAGATTCCAAGTATGTGAGGAGAAGCCGGCATTGACAGACAGGAAGCCAATTAGAATGATGATTAGCGCATAGAGAATGCCAAGCCCACCGCCATGATACCAGCCTTTGCGGCCAGAACGTTTACCTGAAGAAAAGCCGCCGGCGAAGGATGCGCAGCCGTGTATGGTCATCGCATACATCGGGAGCGATGTTTCCTGCATGCTGCTAAATTTCAGAATAAGCGATAACAGCAAGGCGCCAGCACCAAGCCAGATACAAGCCGTCAATGCGCCGCCTAGCATAGGTGAAGAGACACTTACCTTGGATACATTTTTAATCGGATTCACGAGTGATGTACCCCCTCTAACGAATTTTGGAGTGAATAGTACGTACGAATGATGACTTACTTCCACTGTATGGCTATGTCCAACCATTTAGTACAAGCGCCTGGCTTACCTGCCATAAATTCGAATGCTAACGCAGGCATGACGGCTGAGGGTGGAGGTGAGAATACTTCTACAAGTCGGATAAAACGTACAGCGAAGAGGAGGGCGTTAAGTGTGGAAGCGGCAGAATTCGGGAGCTTATTCCTTCGAACGGTTCTGATTTACTTCGTTGTTTTAATTGTCATGCGTCTGATGGGCAAACGCGAGATCGGCAAAATGTCGGTGCTTGACCTCGTCATTTCCTTCATGATTGCCGAGATTGCTGTCATTGTTATCGAGGATACGAAGCGTTCCATGTGGCACGGCATATTCCCGATGGCGCTGCTTATGTTGCTGCAAATCGTGATTTCTTTCATTACGATGAAGAATCGCAAGCTGCGTCTGATGTTTGATGGCAAGCCAAGTATTATTGTCCAGAACGGGGAACTGAACCGTCATGTGATGCACAGGGGGCGTTACAACTTGGATGACCTGATGCTCCAGCTTAGGGAGAACGGGATCAGCTCCGTAAGCGAGGTAGAATTCGCCATTTTGGAGACGAGCGGCAAGTTGTCCGTTATTAAGAAAGAACATCCTCCAGCTACCCCTATCATAAGTGATAAGCCGGAGGAATCTGAGGACACGATCTTCCCGCATCGTTACCGGTTTGAAATGCTGCCAGTTCCACTCATAATGGATGGCAAGGTGCAGGATAATAATTTGGAGAAGATGGAGAAAACGCGTTTTTGGCTCAAAAATGAACTGCAGCAGCAGGGAGTTACCGACTTCAAGGATGTATTCTTCTGCACGATCGATCATCGCGGAAGATGGTATGTGGATAAGAAGCGAAGCCGATAATCGAGTGATCACTTAAACAATCGACCAATGATTGGAAGGCGCATAGCATCATAACGATCAACGATGCCGGTAAGCAGCATAATGATGAGATAGAGCACGACGCCGCCTGCGGATGCGAGCATGAGATTGAGCGCTTCATGCGGCAGCCAAGCGCCTTTCATTAGCCAGAGCGAGAAAGCGCTCATGATCGTCATCGCAGTTCCGACCTTTACAAAATCTAATAATTTGATCCGATAACCGACGAATCGGGCGACACTCCAGCCATGCAGTGCGGTTACGATCACAATGTTCAGACAGATAGCGATGGCAGCACCATAGATGCCTAACTCAGGTTTTGAGGCAAGCTGAATAATGAGGACGAGCTTAATGCCAGCACCAATAAATGTATTCAGAAGTGCTGTTCCAGGCTTCTCCAAAGCTTGAAGAGCCGCTTGCAGTGGTCCTTGCAAATAAATGAACATGCCAAATGGTGCAATAAGCTGGAGCAGTGGAGCGATATCAGCATGATTATAGATCAGTCGACATAACGGTTCAGCGAATAGGGTCATGACAACAACGAATGGGGCGCCTGTCACGAGCGACAGACGCAGTGATTGATGCATTCGACGATGGATGAGCTCTCGATCTCCGCGTGCGGCTGCTTCCGCTAATGTCGGTATTAAAGATACAGACAGCGAGTAAGTCAGAGCGGTGGGCAGCAGTACTAGCGGAACGACCATCCCTTGCAGCGCGCCGTATTGCGATGTTGCCACTCCGATGGCAATGCCGGCTGCCGCGAGACTGCGATTGGTGAATATCGTCTCCAGCAAGTAAGACAGTGATCCGACCAGTCGACTGCCCGTGACCGGGATAGACAGATGCAGCAGACGGCGAAGAACCGGAGGTTCCGCAGGACGGCGTTTATATAAGGAAGGAACAGAGGCGTCAGGCTCTTGGTCAGGCATAACAGGCTGACGTCTGCGGTCTTTGAAATAATGGTAAAGGGTAACACCAAGTCCAGCGATTTCACCCGCGACGGTACCTAACATGGCGCCAGCTGCCGCCCATTGTAATCCGTAAGGGAGCAGCGCTGTGGCAAGCATGAGCTGAAAGATGATGCGGATGATTGTTTCCGTAACCTGTGAAGCCGCTGTAGGAATCATGTTATGTTTGCCTTGGAAATAGGCGCGATACACCGAGGAAACGCCAATTATCGTAACAAGCGGCGTCATACATAGAAACGTCTGATACACCCTGGCATCTGGCAAAATGTGAGAGGATATCATAGGTGCAAACAAAACAAGCAGCGCCGTGAGCAATAAGGATAGCGTTACAGTAAACGTCATAGCCGTTCGGAATATCTTCTTGACCCGTCTCGTATCACCAAGCGATTCAGCTTCAGCTATCCATTTGGCCACAGCTAGAGGGATGCCGCCAACAACAATCGTCAGCATGACCGATAGGAAAGGGTAGCCAAGCTGATAAATGCCGACCCCTTCCGCTCCCATTATGCGCGGCAGGACGATACGGGGAACGAATCCGAGCAGTCGATTGATTACGCCTGCCAGCAGCAAAATCAAAGCGCCTTTGATGAACGATTGTTTCGTCACACGCTTCCCTCTTTTCAAAAAATAAGACTTCGCCCTAGTGGAACAAGCTCTTATTCATCCTTATGCAGGCAACGATTAGCGCATGTCCAATCGGATTTGAACGGCATAAGAATTTATCTTATCTTCGAATGACCTAGATAACGGCTAGAGGTTTTCTCAAATTTGCCAGCAGGATAATTTGTGGGTGAAGGCGAATAAAGAAGTGTTGCCCATCAGTGGATAAGGGAATAACGGCAATGGAGAGGAAGAGCGGGCGATGACGGAAGGTGAATTTGATGAGATGGTGCAGACGCTGTGCGAGAGTAAAGCGGAAGAATTTCGGCTGATCGGCTATGAGCACGTTGAAGCAGAGGAAGTTTGGACATGTGTCAGCAGCAAATATAGCAAGAATGGCGTTCCAGCATTGCATGCTGTTGTGAACGACATTTTGTCGCTTAAGGCGACGACATTCATGAATCAGATGACGTTGAACGCTTACCGAGGCAGCCGTTTCTGATACAGAAACGGTCTTTTTTTTGACTGCTTTTTACCTCCTCGGTATAATAGGACTATTGTGAAAATAAGGGGGATCATTCGTCTATGAAAGGCAGCAGCAGGTTGGTAGCCTTCCTGGGTATTATTGTAATTATGGCCGGCGTTTTCGCTTGGACAACCCCAGGGCTAGTCAAGGACATCAAGTTAGGATTGGACTTGAAGGGCGGATTCGAGGTTTTGTACGAAGCATCACCGCTTGAAGGCGGCGAGGCGGTAACGCCGGAGTCATTGAAACGTACGGCCAAAAGCCTTGAGGATCGGATCGACTCCAGAGGTATCGCCGAGCCTGAAATTACAACGGAAGGCACCAACCGCATTCGCGTGAAGCTGGCCGGCGTAATGGATGAGGATGAAGTGCGTGACATGCTCAAGAAGCCTGTCAACCTCACATTCCGTAATCCGCAAGGCGAAACCGTGCTGACAGGTACGGACTTCGTACAGAACGGCGCAGAAGTT
Source organism: Paenibacillus terricola (assembly GCF_014779765.1). Lineage (GTDB taxonomy): Bacteria > Bacillota > Bacilli > Paenibacillales > Paenibacillaceae > Paenibacillus_T > Paenibacillus_T terricola. The sequence goes on from NZ_JACXZA010000001.1 coordinate 779,702, forward strand.
GTACGTGACCAACTCGGCAGCCCGATGATAACGATCAAGCTGAAGGATGCTAAGAAATTTGAGGAAGTTACGACTAAGCTGATTGGCCAAAAGATGTCGATCTACTTGGACGAAGAGATGTTGTCCGATCCAATGGTCAATTACGCGATTCCTGGCGGCAGCGCGCAAATTAGCGGTAATTACACGATGGAAGAAGCGAAGAAGCTGAGAGATACGATCAACCTGGGTGCACTTCCGCTCAAGCTGACGGAGAAATATACGCAAAGCGTAGGCGCTAAACTTGGTGAGCAATCGCTTCACCAGACGGTTGAGGCGGGTATTATCGGTTCCGCAATCGTTCTCGTATTCCTGGTCATTCTGTTCCGCGTGCCAGGTGTTGTGGCTGGTATTACGGTTATTTCGTACGTCTGGCTGCTGCTACTCGTATTCAAGCTAATGAACGCAACGCTAACCCTTCCGGGTATCGCGGCATTCGTGCTTGGTGTCGGTATGGCGGTTGACGCAAACATCATTATGTACGAACGGATCAAAGAAGAAATCCGCAGTGGCAAAAGCTTGCTCTCCTCGCTGAAAGCAGGTTCGAAGAACTCGCTGCGCACGATCATGGACGCGAATATCACGAACATCATCGCAAGCGTTGTGCTGTATGTCATCGGCAATGGCGCCATTCGCGGTTTCGCGCTCACGATGATTTTCAGTATTCTCGTAAGTATCGTTACGAACATCTTCTTTAGCCGGTTCCTCATTCACCTGCTCATTCGCAGCAACGTGTTTAAGAAACCAAGCTACTATGGCGTGAAGGAGGAAGAAATCCGTGCACTATAACGAGAGATTCCATACCAAGATTCGTTTTGACTTCATTAAGCATCAGAAGAAGTTTTTCGGTGCATCGATCGCGCTTGTTATTATCGGGATTCTGTCTCTGATCTTCTTCCAAATGAACTTCGGCGTCGACTTCAAAGCCGGCACGAACATGGATATCGAGCTTGGCAAAACAATTACGCAGGCAGAAGCGAAAGCCGAACTGGCTGAGCTGGGCTATGAAGGCGTAGATACGACAGTTGGCGGTTCGAACAACTCGCGTCTCTCTGTTCGTTTCGATGATGTTCTGGAGCAAGCAAAGGTTACTGAAATTTTGACTGGCTTGAAAGCGAAGTATGGCGATACCGTTTCGGCTGAGACGAACGTTGTATCCCCGGATATGGCGCAGGAGCTTGGTAAGAAAACAATCTATGCGATCATTATTGCGAGCATTGCAATCATGCTCTACGTGATGATTCGTTTCGAATGGCGGTTCGCTGTGGCTGCGAATATTGCGATCTTGTATGACGCATTCGTCGTTATCGCATTGTTCTCGATCTTCAGGCTCGAGGTAAACCTTCCGTTTATCGCGGCTGTTCTGACGACGATCGGTTATTCGATCAACGATAAAATCGTTATCTTTGACCGTATTCGCGAGAACCTGCGTTTCAGCAAGCAAAAAAATAAAGAGCAGCTCGCCGAGCTTGTTAATGCGAGCTTGTGGCAGACAATGGCGCGTAACATCTACACGGTGCTTACCGTATTGATCGTGGCTGCCTGCCTCTACCTGTTCGGCAGCGAGTCGATCAAGCTGTTCGCGCTTGCGAAGCTGATCGGTCTGGCGAGCGGCGCTTACTCGTCTGTCTGCATCGCAAGTCCGTTGTGGCTGATGCTTCACGGTAATGGCAAGAAGCAACGCAAAACAGTCAAGACGCCTGCTGCATCGTAAGAGGGGATTTACATGAGCGCTAATCAATTATCGGACAAGCGATTCTCTGCCATGCGCGCAGGGATATGGGGTAATGGAGCATTGGCGCTTGGCAAGGCGGCTGCGGCGCTTTTATCAGGCAGCACTGCATTAATGGCGGATTCGATCCGATCGATCGCCAATGGCGCTGAATCGTTGGCTTACAGCTTTCACATTGATGGGCGCAGAATAACCCGAATGAAACACCAAGAGAGCAGTGGAGCTACGGCAGTCATTATCGTGTCTGCGATTACGCTGCTCCTTGGCGTCGAGATCGGACTTGAAGCATTTCGCAGTTGGTCATCGGAGTCGGCCGCTGTGCCGGATTGGACCGCAGCTGTATTTGCTCTAATTGCGCTCGTCTTGAAGGAATGGCTGGTTCCTGCTGTAAGCAAACAGCTGCTGGATCGACTGGCGTCGCTTGTAACAGTTGCTGGCGCAGGCTGTGCTGCAATAGGCGATTATGCTAACATGCCTGCACTGGAAGCGGCCGATCCAATTGCCGCCATGTTCGTTGCCCTAATTGTCGTGTACAAGGGATATACTTGTTTGCTTCAGCTCGCATCGAATCGGCGCAGCATGCCGCTCGGGCATGAGGAACAAGTTTCAGCTATTATGGAAGTTGTTCAGCGTGTCGAAGGCGTTGTTACCGTTGAGTCGCTGCGTGCACGCGAGCACGGGCATTATATTGTTGTTCATATCGTAATTAGCGTTAATCCGCGCATCTCCGTGCTGGAAGGCAATGAGATCGCGAAGATGATTAAAGAACTCATTATGAAAAGGTTCATTCACGTAACGGAAACAACCGTCTACGTCGAACCCTATGATCCTGGTTATCCGTACAAATCCAACCACGATCCGAATCAAAACCATATGCCGACGCTGCTGCAATAGCAGCGTCTTTGCATGTGGTTGAACGTTTGTAAGATTCTTCTTATTTATCTTTTAAACGCTCGAACAAGAGGTGTACCCCACAGGGGTACATGACTCTCAGCTCGCAGTAACTCATTTACGCTTTATTCAAACGCTCGAACAAGAGTTGTGCCAAGAGGGTAGACGGCTCACAGCACGCAGTAACTCATTTGCGCTGTATTCAAACGCTCGAACAAGAGTTGTGCCAAGAGGGCACACGGCTGACAGCACGCAGCAACATTTCTACGCCACTGTTCCTCCAACATCCCCTTCCGGGGTCCAGGGGTTGGAAACCCCGGGGGTCCTCCCTAGCAGGGAGGATTTAGGTGGGTAGAAATATTGGTTTTAATGTGTGTAATAGGACTTGTAATTTTATTTATTTTTTTGTTTTAAAACAATCGGGGTCAAAAGGGGCGGAAAGCCCCTATTCAAGGGAGGCGATGCACCGATGATTCCATCCAAAACACGGTGGTCGGAGCCGGAATGGACAGAAGACCGCGAACAGGCGGCCAGCAGCTTATCGAAGCTGCTCAGCATTCCCCCGATCGTTGCTCGTTTGCTCGTAGGACGAGGCATCGAGACGGCGGATGAAGCAGAAGCTTTTCTCAAGGGCGGCGCGGAGCTGCTGCATGATCCTTATGAGCTTCATGGCATGGACGCTGCTGTTGAACGGATCCGTCAGGCGATCACGGACGGAGAACGCATCCGCATTTACGGTGACTACGATGCTGACGGGGTATCCAGCACGTCGCTTATGATACATTTGCTTCAACGACTTGGCGCTAACTTCGATTATTACATTCCGCATCGGACTCGCGAGGGCTACGGGATGAACAATGGAGCGGTAGATCTTGCAGCCCAAGCAGGGGTAAAGCTGTTCATCACAGTCGATACTGGAATTAGTGCTGTTGATGAGGTTGCATACGCGAATGAACTTGGCATTGATGTGGTTGTAACAGATCACCATGAACCGCCGGACATTTTGCCTGATGCATATGCCATTATTAATCCGAAACAAGAAGCATGCACATATCCTTATTCCTCGCTTGCAGGTGTAGGCGTTGCATTCAAACTAGCAACAGCGTTGCTGGGCGAACCGCCAATCGATTTGACCGACATCGTCGCTCTCGGAACAATTGCTGATGTCATGCCGTTGACAGGCGAGAATCGTATACTCGTTAAGCTAGGTTTGGAAACGATGGCTGCCAACACGCGTCCTGGATTTCGCTCATTAGCAGAAATCGCTGGGTTCGATATTCACAAGGTAACGTCGACGAACGTCGCTTTTGCAATGGCGCCACGCATTAATGCGAGCGGGCGGCTTGATCATGCGAATGGCGCTGTGGAACTGTTGACCGCATCGGACCGGGAATCTGCCGATGTGATGGCTGCACGGCTCGATACGCTAAATCGAGAGCGCCAGGGCATTGTAGAAGTCATCGTAGAACAAGCTAAACAGCAGTGGGCCGATAAGTGTCAAGCAGCAGCAGAAGCCGATTTGCCGGAGCCATCTGTCATTGTCGTTGCCGGCGAGGGCTGGAATGCTGGCGTCATTGGCATTGTCGCATCCAAGCTGCTCGATAAGCATTACAAGCCGACTGTCGTGCTTGGTATCGATCCAGAGACGGGCATGTGCAAGGGCTCGGCTCGCTCAATCGATAGGTTCGATCTGCATGCAGCACTGAATGAGTGCGCAGAGCTTTTTGATCATTTTGGTGGTCATCAGGCTGCTGCAGGGATGAGTCTGCATCGAGATCGACTTGAGGCGTTCGAAGCGAGCTTGATTCAATCGGCGAATGCATGGTTAACGTCAGAAGACTGGATACCGAAAACAGCAGTCGATATTTGCTGCGCGGCATCAGACGTATCGTTGGAGACGATCGATCATCTTGGTTTGCTCGAGCCTTTCGGAGTGGGTAATCCGGCTCCGCGGTTTCTATTGGCAGCTCAACCGGTAGCAGATAAACGCACGATGGGCAAGGATCATCGGCATCTTCGTCTGACAGTCGGCACTGGGATGAAGCTAGAAGCGGTTGGTTTCGGGTTCGGCGAGCTTGCTGAGCGAATGGCGCACGGTGCGTTCGTTGATCTTGTAGGTGAGCTTGCTGTGAATGAATGGAACGGCAATCGGAAACCGCAGCTGTTCATTCAAGATTTACGAGTGGAGAAGGTCCAGCTGTTCGATTGGCGGGATGAGCGGGAGCCTTATGCAGCTTTGCGCCGTCTTCTGGAGACGGCAAGTCGAGGCAGTAGACGGACGATCGTATTAACAAGTGAAGATGCAGTGCGTGAAACAGCAGCTGCTTGTGCAAGGACGGATGCCGTATCCGAGCATTATTATATTGGTCATTATGAAGATACGTTGTCAGATTCACTCCCATTTGTTGAAGCTATCGTATACGGACTGCCGCCTTCCGCGGATGCGCTGCAGCTGATGATTGCTAACAAGCTCGGTAAGCTGCAATCGGTTCATCTGCTGTATGCGAAGCGTCAGAATGATCGCGGTGACCGAACAGGGAAGACAAGCTTCCCTGAACGGAAAGATTTTGGAGCGGCATATCAGCTCCTTAGACGGCTTGGTCAAGCGCCGGAACGCGGGTTGAACGAGCGGATCGCGCAGCAGATTGGCTGGCCGCCTTCTGTTGTATCGATGATGCTGGATGTGTTCGAGGAGCTTGCGTTCATTGCGCGGAATTCGGGTGTCGTAACTGTTGCGGAGACGCCTTCTAAGGCAGATCTGTCCACATCGCAAGCATATAACAAGGCGAAGCGTCAAAGCGAGAATAATGGCATTTTATTTGCATCCACTGAGCAATTGTATAATTTTATTACGAGAGGAAGTTAAGCTTCATGAATTTCAAAGACTACATCCGCGTCATCCATGACTACCCGCAGCCGGGCATTCGTTTCAAAGATATTACGACTCTGCTTCAGAACGGCCCTGCCTATCGTGCCGCAATAGAAGCAATGAAGGCTGCGGTTGAACATTTGGAGATTGACGTAGTAGCCGGTCCTGAAGCTCGCGGCTTCGTCATTGGCGCTCCGCTTGCCATTTCACTTGGCGTAGGCTTTGTTCCTGTCCGTAAGCCAGGTAAGCTGCCGTTCGAGACCGTGCAAGCAAGCTATGACCTTGAGTATGGGAATGACAGCCTTGCCATTCATAAAGATGCAATCAAACCAGGCCAGCGGGTTCTTATTGCAGACGACCTGCTCGCAACGGGCGGTACCATTGCAACGACGATCAATCTGATCCGCCAGCTCGGCGGCGAAGTCGTTGGCACATCGTTCCTTATTGAGCTTGGCTACCTGCCAGGGCGTGAGAAACTCGGCAGTGGGTTCGAGATTAATTCGCTCATTACGTACTAATTGTAGTGAAGCAGCGTAAGCTTACGTGAACAAGTTAGCTATTGATTATATCCAGACACGTCCGTTAAGGGCGTGTTTGTTTTATTCGTGTATATTGATGCCGGGCGTGCATCGACAGCCAAAGAGTTGACGCCGCGTTGGTTTAACAGGCATAATAGCTTTAATCCATTATGAATGAATCGTGTACGATTGATAGTTTGATTAGGGCAAACGGGGGAGTCGACTCGTTTCGGAAAGGGACGTTGCATGGGCATAGAGCAGTTACTTGAAAAGGCATCGGCCTACATGAAGGAACAGGATCTGCTGCATGTACGCGAAGCTTATGCTTTTGCGGAGCAGGCGCATTACGGCCAAGTCCGTAAATCGGGTGAGCCGTACATCTTGCACCCAGTCGCAGTAGCCGAGATTCTTGTCGACATGCAGATGGATGTGATGTCGATTATTGCGGCACTCCTGCATGATGTTGTCGAAGATACGACCGTAGAATTAAGTGCTGTACGCGCGCGGTTCGGCGATACGTGTGCGATGCTGGTCGATGGCCTGACGAAGCTAGAGAAAATTCAATTCCGGTCGAAAGAAGAGCAGCAGAATGAGAACTATCGCAAAATGTTCGTGGCGATGGCTCAGGACATACGCGTTATTCTCATTAAGCTCGCTGACCGGCTCCACAATATGCGTACGCTGAAATTTCAGTCGGAAGAAGCGCAACGCCGTATTGCCTATGAGACGCTCGAAATTTTTTGTCCCATTGCGCATCGGCTCGGCATCAGTGCGATCAAGTGGGAGATGGAGGACATTGCTCTTCGCTACTTGAACCCGCAGCAGTATTATCGGATCGCTAACCTGATGAAGAAGAAGCGGACCGAACGTGAGCGGTATATCGCGGACGTAATTGCAAGAATATTTGAAAAGATGGAGGAAATGGGCATTGAAGGCGACATTTCCGGCCGTCCCAAACATATTTACAGCATTTATAAGAAAATGACGATCAAGAACAAGCAATTTAACGAGATCTACGATTTGCTTGCGATTCGGATTATAGTCGACAATATTAAAGATTGCTACGCGACCCTTGGCATTATTCATACGCTGTGGAGACCGATGCCAGGCCGCTTCAAGGACTATATTGCGATGCCTAAGACGAACATGTACCAGTCGCTCCATACGACAGTCATTGGACCGAATGGGGAACCAACCGAGGTGCAAATTCGGACATGGGACATGCACCGGACGAGCGAATATGGCGTTGCTGCGCACTGGGCTTATAAGGAAGGCAGCTCGCATGTTGTAGCAGGCGGCAATTTTGAAGACAAAATGTCCTGGTTCCGCGAAATTGTCGAGCTTCAGCAGGATGCGAAGGATGCATCGGAATTTGTCGAATCGTTGAAGATGGACTTTTTCTCCGATCTTGTATTCGTGTTCTCGCCGAAAGGTGAAGTGTTCGAGCTCCCTGCAGGCTCCGTACCGCTGGACTTTGCGTATCGTGTCCATACGGAAGTCGGTAACCGCACGATTGGCGCGAAGGTCAACGGCCGCATCGTTCCGCTCGACCACAAGCTAAAGACAGGCGATATCGTTGAGATTCTTACTTCGAAACACTCGTACGGTCCATCACAGGACTGGGTGAAGATTGCACAGTCTTCGCATGCGCGAAGCAAGATCAAGCAGTGGTTCAAGAAGGAGAAGCGTGACGAGAATGTCGCGAAAGGACGCGAACTGCTCGAACGCGAGATTAAGCGTCTTGGACTGGAAGCATCGGTATGGTTAACGGATGATAAGCTGCAGGAAGTTGCGACTAAATTCACATTTAACGATGTTGAAGATATGCTCTCAGCTATCGGCTTTAACGGCATCACAGCCGCTCAAGTATGCTCGAAGCTGACGGAGAAGCTCCGCAAAGAGGCAGAGGAAGCAAACCTCATCGAGCTGTCGAACGAGCCGCATGAGATGAAGTCGCCGGGAGCGAAGCGGAATCGTCCGAATTACGGCGTTACCGTTAAAGGTATCGATAACCTTCTTGTTCGTTTCGCACGTTGTTGCAATCCTGTGCCAGGCGACGAGATTATCGGGTACATTACACGTGGTCGCGGCGTATCCGTGCATCGGCTGGACTGCACGAACATCCCGGCAGCAGGCGAGGGAGAAGAAGCAGATCGCGTCATTGAGGTGGAGTGGGAAGAATCGGTTGAGGCGAATTACAGTGTCGATATCGAGATTACCGGCCATGATCGCAGAGGCGTTCTGAATGAAGTGCTGCAGGCTGTGTCCGAGAGCAAGACGAATATTTCGGCGGTTACGAGCCGAGCTGTGAAGAATAAGATGGCGATGATTCACATGACGATTCTCATTCGCAACGTTCAGCATTTGGAATCCGTCGTGGAGAAAATCAAACGTGTCAAAGATATTTATTCCGTTCAGCGGATTATGCAATAGCACATTACACGACTGCCTGCCCGCCTTGGGCAGGCGGTCTTTGGATTGAGGGCAGATGCAGATGAGAGTTGTACTGCAACGCAGCAAGAAGGCATCCGTAGAGGTAGATGGCGTAACAGTAGGTGCGATCGATCACGGTCTCGTGTTGCTAGTTGGTGTTACGCATGAAGATACCGAGAAAGACGCGAAGTGGCTTGCGGACAAAATTGCAGGCTTGCGCATCTTCGAAGATGACGCGGGCAAAATGAATTTATCCATCCGAGATGTCGGCGGGTCGGTTCTGTCGATCTCGCAGTTTACGTTGTATGGCGATTGCCGCAATGGCAAACGCCCGAATTTCATGGGAGCAGCTCGTCCAGAGCCTGCTGAAGCGCTGTACAATCGTTTCAATGAGCTGCTGCGCGACGCAGAGCTTCATGTCGAAACAGGTCGATTTGGTGCGATGATGGACGTCTCCTTGGTCAATTGGGGGCCGGTTACGCTTATATTGGACAGTCCGAGTGCCGCCTCCAGCCCAAGTTTGAATAAGTAACAACCTCTTTAGCGCCGCGACGATTACTTTACCCGAATTCGGAAACAATACGGATAGCGAAATGCCGTAGTTACGGCAGACGAATGACCGTAAAGGAGCTGAATTCGAATGCATCAATCGCGCAAGGAGCAAAGTGTAGAACGGGCGAATCGCCGTCTTCTGTTCACTGATCGCAAGGAAGCGATGCTGCTGGACGAATGGGAGGATGACATGGAGGCCGCTGCGGAGTGGGCGCAAGGCACAATGCCGGCGAGAAGGCATAATCAGGAGCAGACGTAAACGCTTTATATTTTGTAATCTGATTGTAATAGGATTAACATCTTCCTTTAACATGGTCGGTCTATACTAGAACTCGACCCCCTTTTTTAAAATATACTTTGGATAACCTGCGGTGTATGCCGCAGGTTTTTTTCTGTCTTTTTTCAAGAATAATTTGTGCTTCAACAATAATGGAATCAAATCTTTATATGTAAATATTTAGTTATATGAATAAGTTAGAGAGCGATTTGTCTGAATAATACAGAGGATACAGCGTATTGAAGTTTTCATTCATCACGATTTTTTTCAAGCAGCATTATATTATTTCTAGAAAATTGAAAGTTATTATCAATCGAATGTATGTTGCTTGACGAACAGCCAGACCTATTGACCAATGTTCCATCTATGATTACAATCAGAACGAAATGTACAGGTTAAACGATCTAACTATAGTCATATTTGTCAAAATGTGAATTTGTTAGCAAATGTCGAAATGCTGGTACAATGCCTCATACTCAACAAAGGGGTTGAACAAGCTTTGAATCAACATTTGTCGGATGATCGATTAACCGAGGGGCAAATTCGCGACTATTGGTCCAAGCTGCTGGAAGGGTGGCAGGCGGATCAGGTGATGATGCCCGATTCGAAGCTTTCCCCTGGGCAGCAATCCTCTCGTGTATGTCGATGGATAGCCGAAACTCATCAGATCGATCGATATTGCAAAAGTCGGGAAGATTTGAAAGCTGTTTTTTTGTTGACCGCATTATCGGAAACGTTTTCTACACTTGCCCTCGATGGCGCTGATCATGTTATCGCAATGCCAGCAATCCGTCGAATGGTTGCCTCTGAAGTTACAATTTCGTCACAAAACTTCGTTCAGTGGATGCCGATCCGATGTCGAAACAGACCGGGATCGGAAAACTTTCGGGATGCTTTACAGCGTAACCTGGAGACAGTGAAGCACTGCAATAAGCATTCGCAGCATGAACAGCTGTATCAAGCGATAAGTGACTCGTTTCCTAATGGACTTTATCGGATTCGATTCGTCCATGAGCCGCTGCATGGCATGGTTAAAGTACCAGATGATGAGGCAGATTTGGTCTTTAGAATACGTGCAGAGGATGAAAGAAAGCTAAGCATGGAGCTGACAGGTGCCGCCAATTATAGTTCGACACTTCTTGCATCATTAGCCGATCTGTTTATGCGAGTTTTATCGACAGCGATTAGCGGCGAACTCCAAACCCCGCTCAAGCAGATAAACTTGCTGTCAGAATGCGAGAAAGCAAGGCAGGACGAATGGAACGCTACGACGCATCCTTTCGATTCCGAGCAGTCCATTATCGAGGCATTCGAGCGACTCGTATCCAAGCAGCCGACTTCACTTGCCATTGTGGATGAAGGTATCGAATGGACTTACAAAGAGCTTCACATTCAAGCGCTTAACGCAGCGACGCAGCTGCGTCGTGCAGGTTATAACCCAGGCGATCGAATTGTCGTTATGATGGAGCGATCCGCTTCTTGGATTGCAGCGTTCCTAGGCATCCTGCATAACGGCTGCATCTATGTGCCGATCGATCCCGCTTATCCGCAAGAAAGAATCGATGCCATGCTGAAGGACAGCGAAGCAGTCGCCTGTATCGGAGATCGCGGCAGTCCCGCCGGCTGGACAGGCACTTATTACCACATCCAAGATCTAACAACCTCAAATACTTCCCCACAAATTGGCTTCACGCAACAAGAGAGCAGAGCGGCGCCGGATGCGCTGGCTTATCTGTTGTTTACCTCAGGATCGACCGGACAACCGAAAGGTGTCATGATCGAACATCGCGGAGTTATTAATCTAACCAACTTGTTCATGCACAGAATGGGTATTGGCCCCGAAGACCGTATTATCCAGTTTGCGAGCGCTTCATTTGACGCGTCAATATGGGAAATCGCCATGGCGCTGCTTACAGGAGCAGCACTTGTAATCGCTAAGCCTAATCGAATCGCCGATTCGAGACTGTTCGAACAGCTGATACGGGAACAGCGGGTGACAACGGCAACTTTGCCTCCAGCTTATGCTGCGCAGCTCGCGCCCGAACGGATTCCCAGTCTTCGAACGCTTATTACAGCCGGATCAGAAGCCCATCCTGAGCTGCCTGCACGATGGAACGGCAAGGCTCGCTATTATAACGCTTACGGTCCAACAGAGACGACTGTATGCGCAACAGTATGGGAGTGTCCGAACGCTAAGGACTTCGCTATGAACGAATTATTAGAACCGATTCACTCGATCGTTCCTATCGGAAGACCGCTTCCGAATATGACCGTTTCGATTGTGAACGGCAGCATGCAGCGACTGCCGACAGGTATGGCAGGAGAGCTGTGCGTAGGCGGTATCGGATTGGCGCAAGGTTATTGGAATCGACCGGATTTGACATCGGAACGTTTCGTGTTAATGCCCGAGGACGGCATGCGTGTCTACCGTACCGGTGATTTAGCACGATGGACTGAAATGGGGGATATAGAGTTTTTAGGTCGGATTGACCAGCAGGTCAAAATAAGAGGCTTCCGAATTGAGACGGAGGAAGTCGCGCTTGCTATACGCAGCTTGAAAGGCGTTGAGACTGCAGTCGTTCTGGCAAAGCCAGACGAGCACGGAGAGCATGTCTTGATCGCCTATTATACCGGCGAAGAAGCACCGGCTTCGAAGATGCTGGCTGCCGGTCTCGCAGCTAAGCTGCCGCGTCATATGTTGCCCGAACGGTGGGTTCGCCTTCCGATTATACCGCTTACGATCAATGGCAAGCCCGATCGAAAGGCGCTCCCAAGCGCTGCGGAAGCGGCTGCTTTGATGGAGCGAGAGCGTTTCGAAGCGCCACAGGGCGCGGTAGAGAACGAATTAGCTCGATTATGGGCGAAGGTGATAGCGGTCGACAACATTGGACGACATGACCGCTTCTTTGAAATCGGCGGGCACTCGCTCAAGGCTGCCAAGTTAGGATCATTGCTGTACGAGCAATTCGGCGTAGATGTACCGCTTGAGCAGCTCATAGAGCATGCATCGCTTGCGGAGATGTCCGCGTTGATCGAGAAGGAACGGCAGCTGCGCGTGATCCGGCCGATTGCGCCAGCTCCGAAAGCTTCTGCCTATCGAGCTTCCCCTGCTCAGCGTCGCGTGTATGCCGTTGAGAAGTCGAGGCAGTCCGGTTCGCTGTATGTCCTCCCCTTCGCCTTATGGGTAAGCGGAGAGCGCGCCTCGGCGGATCGTTTCGAAGATGCGCTGCGCAAGCTTATCGATCGGCATGAACCGCTTCGTACGTCTTTCGGCTGGCAGGATGGGGAGCTCGTGCAATGGATAAGCGAGCATGTACCCTTTTATCTAAACAAGTTGTCACTTCCGATCGAGAAGCTGTCTGAAGTCGCGGATTACATGAATCATACGTTTACTATTGAACAAGCACCGCTGCTGCATGCGGATTGGATTGATTGGTCCGATGGCAGGACGATGTTGTTCATACAGATTCATCACCTCATCGCAGACGGCATGTCACTTGGTCGACTCGTTCATGACTTATTGGCGCTGTTGTCAGAACGTCCGCTTGCGCCGCTTCAACTGCAGTACAAGGATTACAGCGAATGGCTGCAGACGAGCGGTAATGAGCATGACAGCCGAATGGAAGAAGCGGAAGCGCATTGGCTTCGCCGTTTCTCGGACGGCCAGAGCAGCGGCGAGCTTCCGATCGACTATTCACGTGGGACGGTACGTCAATTTGCAGGCGATACGATAGCGATTCAATGGGACCGTTCCATGGCAGAAGCCTTGAAACATCTTGCGGTACAATGCGGCGCGACTGTTCATCTGACCTTGCTTGCCGCTTATTATGTGCTGCTTACTCGTACAACGGGTTATCGCAACTGGACGGTCGGATCGCTGCATGCGGGACGAAGCCATCCTGATGCGGCAGATATGGTAGGGATGTTCGTGCATACGCTGGCACATCGACAGCAAATGCAAGAAGAAATGCGCTTCGATGAGTTTGTCAGCCGAGTGAAACAAGACGTAATGGAAGATTATGCGCATAGCGCTTATCCTTTCGAGACGCTTGTACGCAAGCTCGGTATTCGGGATTCTTCACGCAACCCGTTGTTCGATACGATGTTCGTTCTGCAAAATCTTGAAATTCCGCTCGCTTCGTCAGAAGGCTTAGCGATAATTCCTCATCGGTTGGAAGAGCGGATGACGCGATTCGATCTCGTCTTCCAAGCATGGGACAACGCTGACGGGATGCTGCTGTGGATTACGTATGCTTCCGCGCTCTTCAGACGATCGACAGTAGAGAATTTGGCCTCTGATTACTTGCTGCTGCTTGAGCAGCTTGCCGCCAATCCAGCTATGCGAATTGGTGATGTAGAGCTGCCAGTTCATGAAGCGAAAGCGCAGCCAGTTGTTTCTACTGGTTCGGCGCTCGATTTTGAGTTTTAGCGATTGTTCGAACATGCACTTTTAATAGCAAACGTACGCATCACAAATAAAGCACTGGAGGCTGATGTAGATGGCAATCGCTTTGGATACGAGACGGGTTCTACCGATCGCAGAACCGGATATTGCGACATACGCGCACAATGCTTATTTCAACTCCATTTTGTATACCGATGAAATTGCAATGCGCTGGGTGTACAGCAATCATGTCCAACTCAAGGTGACGCTTTTTCCGAACGGGACCGAGGGTAATTCGCTATTTGTTGATTTTACGACGCCGTGTCCGTTCTCGGCCTACATCTCTTTCCTGCAGGGCTCTGAGCAGATGACCCGGGACTCCGTCAAGGAGACCGGCAGCTTTACAGATTTTGTCCGTAACCGAGTTAGCCGAGGATTTTACGTCTTCGCCTCGCTTGATGAATATTACATTCCCGGCAGCTTGAGCTATAACAATCGCTATTTTGTCCATAGCATGATGATCCACGGCTATGACGATGAGCTGAAGAAGTTCCATGTGATGGGCTTCTTCGCTAACCAGAAGCTGGCCTCCCGCTTGATTGACTACGAGGATGTAGAGCGGTCTTTTGCCAATATCGAAGGGTTCTTTTCCGAGGATTTTCATCGGATGGTGCATTTGATTCGAATCAATGAGGAACGCAGAAAAGGGATGTCGTTCAAGCTGTATTGGGTCATGGAACAGCTGCAGGATTATTTGAATGCAAAGCCGACCACTTACGCCAATTACGCCATGGACGAGCTGCCGCCATTCCCTTCGATGTATGGAATCGATGTGTACGGCGAGCTCATTCGCAGGGTCGATGATCACTTGAACGGCAAAGATGTCGTCGATCATCGCCCGCTGCTAATATTGTGGGAACACAAGCGGGTGATGAATGCCCGTCTGGACTACATGGAGCAGAACGAGATTTTCCAGTTCGACCGGCAGGTAAGAGAAGGATATGAGCGGATTGAACAGTCGGCGCTTGTGATGAAAAACCTGATTCTGAAGTTTTGGTTGTCTCAGGATATGCGGTTCCTTCAGCAATTGCGTGAGCGTCTCGTTCAGATGGAGCAGGACGAGCGGGTCATTATGACATCCATGCTCGAGCAGTATGCGGCGAATCCACAAGGAAGAGTGAAGGAGAATGGTGCCTATGCCTTTTGATGCATCGAACGGTCAAACGTTAAGCGGTGTCGTGCATGAGGCGGATCGGTTATTCTGGCGCAATCTGCTGGGGAACGACCGGGAGCTGACACGCGTTCCAGCCGATAGCAGAAAGCTGGACTCGCTGCTAGCCCAGTACAGCTTAAAATGTGATGAAGGGTTAACGGCGCTGCTTCATGGTAGAAGCGGCGGTTCGGATTATGCGATGTACTTGCTTGTGACAGGCGCGCTTGCGCTTGTCACAGCCCGATATACGAATCAGCACGAAGTGCTGCTAGTGACGCCCGTGTTCGAACAAACAAGGGAAGGGGGGATGGATAACGATCTTCTTGTGATGCCGGTTGCGATCGGGCAGCAGGATAACACAAGAATGTATTTGAACGGCATGCGGGATATGCTTCGAGGTGTGATGGAGCATCAACGCTATCCTTTTGATCGATTGGCTCGCGAGATCGGCTGGCTTGCTCAAGAGGAGGAACTGCTGACCATTCCGATTGCAGTCGGCTACAGCAAGCTGCAGTCTAAGGCTGAGCTTGACGCGAATCTCACCGATCTTCAGTTCTGGTTCAGTTATTCGGCGGACGGTCAATTGCTGCTGGAACTGACCTATAATGCACAGCTGTATTCAGAGGCGTTCATTGAACAGATCAGCATGCATTGGCAATCAGCCGTTCGAGAACTGGCGGTGCAAACCGATACGACGCTCGTTGAACTGGAGTGGCTGCCGGCATCCGATCGTTCACTTGTTATCGAGCAATGGAATGCAACGGCAGGACCTTTCCCTTCGGATGCAACGCTGCACAGCTTGTTCGAGGCACAGGCGCTTCGAATGCCGGATGCGATTGCTGCGCTGTGTCGGGATGAACGGATCTCGTATCGCGAGTTAGATGAATGGTCGAATCGGATTGCAAGAACGCTTCGGCAGACAGGCGCTGCTTCCGGCTCGCGTACAGCGGTGCTGTGCAGCCGTTCGTTTGCGATGGTGGCCGCCGTGCTGGGCATCCTCAAAGCAGGCGGGGCCTATGTTCCGCTTGATGCTGCATGGCCGAAGCGAAGGTTGGAGACGGTGCTTCAGGAAGTAGGAGCGACGCATATCGTTACGATGAAACAGACTTGGGAGCCTGTTGCGGATCTGGCGCGTCGCGTACGTTCGATCGACCGCATTCTTCTGCTTGATGAAGAGGACGTTCATGCAGAACCAGTCCTGCAGCAGCCGGATCTTATTGTCCGGATGTTTGACGATCTATCCGCTGCGGCCCATGATCGGGTATCGGCAGGCGGATTCATTAGCGCCTACACAGGTCTTGCTTATACAGAAGAAGAGGTCAATCAATATGTGAACCGGATTGTCGAGCTAGCAAGGCCGTTCGCAAGAGATGATAGGCGGGTGCTTGAAGTAGGCTGCGGCTCCGGCTTGATTATGTTCGAGCTGGCACCGTTGTTCGGTTTCTATGTCGGTCTTGATCCTTCGCCAGCAACACAACAGCGCAATGAGCAGATTCGCCGCGAGCGCGGGTTCGCTAACGTTTCGCTGCTCACCGCTTTCGCGGACAGCATGGCTGACATGGAGGCGGCATCGTTTGATTTGATTATGCTGCCGAGTGTTTTTCAGTTCTTTGACGGGTACCGGTATGCGGAGAAGGTTATGCGTTTAGCATTGCGTCTGCTGAAGCCAAACGGAACGATTCTGATTGCGGATGTGCCCGACGAGGATTCCAAGGAGGAGTTCCGCATCTCGCTCGAAGAGTTCCGCCGTGATTATGGAATGGTCTATCAGTCCCGATTCAATATCGATCAACATCTGTACGCGAGCGAAGCATTTTTCCAAGGTTATGCGGCTATGTATCCGAATGTATCGATCGAGATAGCACGCAGATCCGGTTTCCGCAACGAGCTGCGATATCGATATGATGTCGTGATGACCTTGGATGGAGAATATATGGAGCCTGGTCACAATCTATACGTAACAGGCGGCCGAATTGCGCAAGAGAGCGCAGATGCTCTCGATCCTGTTGAGAGACCGGAGGATACCGCTTATGTGTTGTTCACATCTGGCTCGACAGGTACGCCCAAAGGCGTTGTCGTCACGCATCGCCCGGTCGTAAACGTTATCGACTGGGTGAATAGAACGTTTGGGGTGGACGAGCAGGACCGTTTGTTCTTCATTACCTCACTATGTTTCGATCTGTCGGTCTACGACATGTTCGGCATGTTCGCGGCAGGCGGCGCTATCGACATTGTGCCGGAGGAAGACGTCAAACGACCGGAAGGCTGGCTCAAACGTATGGCAGAAGCGGGCATTACGATCTGGGATTCGGCTCCTGCTGCATTAGCGCAGTGCGTGCCGTACATGGAACGCCAATGGTCGGAGCTTGTGAAGCTCCGTCTGGCTCTTCTAAGCGGCGACTGGATTCCGCTGACGCTGCCTGGCCAATTGAATAATCGGTTTCCGGGCATTCGCGTTGCAGCGCTTGGCGGTGCGACGGAGGCGTGTATCTGGTCTAACTGTTACGAGGTTGACGAGGTGGATCCGGCTTGGGCAAGCATTCCGTACGGCAAACCGATTCGCAATGCGCGTTATTACATTCTGGACCGGAATTATAAGCCTTGTCCGATCGGCGCAATAGGCGAGCTGTATATCGGCGGAGATTGCTTAGCATCTGGTTATCACTCGGAGAAGCTGACGCTGGATCGGTTTATTGCTGACCCTTATTCCCCTATAGCTGGCGGTGTGATGTACAGGACAGGCGATCTCGCCAAGTGGATGCGGGATGGCAATATGGAGTTTCTCGGTCGGACGGATCATCAGGTCAAAATCCGCGGGTACCGCGTCGAGCTTGGCGAAATTCAAGCGAAGCTGCTGCGATATCCTGGCATCGGGCAGTGCATCGTGCTGGATCGTGCTGATGCCGCCGGCGTAAAGTCGCTGTGCGCCTATTATGTCGCAGAAGAAGAATATCAGGTGCGGTCGCTGCGTGACTATTTGGGCACCGAGCTGCCGCCTTATATGATTCCTTCTTATTTCATCAAGTTGGCATCGATCCCCGTCACCTCGAATGGCAAGGTTGACCGATCCGCATTGCCGGATCCCCACTCGATTAAGCGGCCGGATGAAGCTTATGAGCCGCCAGCGAATGACATGGAAGCGGAAATCGCAGAGCTGTGGAAGGAACTGCTCGAACTTGACAACGTGAGCGTGCTCGATGATTTCTTCGAAATCGGGGGCCATTCCTTGCTGGCCGTGAAGATGGAACTCGAGATGGAGCTGCGCGGCTATCTCATATCGCCTGAGCAGTTCGCACAGTGTCGTACGATACGTGATCTGGCGCAGCATACGACTAAATAAACGGACGGAGAGTGCGCCGATTGAAATTGTTGTGCTTACCGTATGCTGGAGGCTCCGCCAATTTATACGCTGCATGGCGTAGAAGGTTTCAGGCTGGCATCGCGTGCATGCCAATTGAGTTGACGGGGAGAGGCGTTCGCCGTCAGCTCGCTTTCTATGAAGGAATGAAGGATGCGGCGGAAGATGTGGTAGAGCAGATGATGAATCACGTCACTGACAGGGAGCCTTATGCGTTGTTCGGCCATTCGATGGGCGGCATGATTGCGTATGAGGCCGCGCACCTCATTCTTGAGCGACAACTTCCGCCGCCTGCGCTGCTTATTTTCTCCGGTCGGCCGGCCCCTCATGTTGAGCGAACGGATGCAAACATCCATCAACTGCCGGATGCCGATTTCATGAAGCGGATCGAAGAGATGGGCGGCACGCCTTCCGAGCTGTTCGCTGACCAACAGCTTCGCAATATATTTCTGCCCGTGCTTCGTGCAGACTTTCGACTCGTTGAGACGTATGTGTACAAGCCTCGGGCGCCGCTGCCCTATCGGTTTCTTGTCGTTGCAGGAACGACTGAGCGATGGACGGATGAACAATTGAATGGCTGGCACAGCCATACATCGGCTGGCTGCCGCATCACGAGGCTTGAAGGCGGCCATTTCTATTGGAACGGCAATCCGGAACCGATTACCTCGCTTCTGTCAGAGGAGCTTCAATTCTTGCATGCGAATATCGGGTGGGAAAGGGGATAAGACGATGAGATTTGCCGACTTAGCCGCAATGCTCGAGCAGCGGGCTATGGACGAGGCAGGTGCAGGTATCGTTTTTATACGTAAAAAAGGCGATGAACGGCTCTCGTACCGCCAATTGTACAAAGAGAGCCTTCAGCTTGCCGGTCAACTGCGCTCGTATGGCATGCGGCCAGGCGATGAAGTCGTGCTTCGCATAGAAGATATGCGGAGCTTCGTGAGAGCTTTCTGGGCGGCTGTTCTTAGCAGCATGATTCCCGTTCCGCTTGCTTCCGGCGGTGGAGATGAGAGTCTAGCGAAGCTGTACAAGGTATGGGGGGTGCTTCGGCGTCCTTGGCTCATTACAGACGAAGCGAAGATGCTCCTTCAGGTAATCGGTTCGGGGAATGGTTCAATTCCAGCTGAAGCTGTTGTGGACTGGAAACTATTCGTTGATCAACCGTCAGGTATCGGACACGTGGAGCTGTATTCGTCTGAGCATGTTGATGAAGGGGACTCATATGCCTTGCCTGATTCGAATGCCGATTCCCTAGCGTTCATTCAGTTTTCTTCCGGTTCGACCGGCGATCCGAAAGGCGTCATGCTCACGAACCGCAACCTGATGTCCAATATGGATGCGATCGTATCAGGCTCGCGCTCAACGCCAAGCGATCGCTCGCTCAGCTGGATGCCGCTGACGCATGATATGGGTTTGATCGGTTTTCACCTGTCCCCGATCTACGCTGGCATGAATCAATATTTGATGCAGCCGGCGCAATTTATGATGGATCCCGCGATGTGGCTTGCCAAAACATCTGAATATCGCATTACGTCCATTGCGTCGCCTAATTTTGGTTATAAGCATGTCCTTGGCCGATTGAAGCCATCGGAGAGGCACGACTGGGATTTATCGGCTGTCCGGCTTATTTTCAATGGCGCGGAGCCGATCTCCGCTCAGTGGGCCGATCGTTTCGTCGATGCACTCGCTGATTACGGGTTGAATCCGGCTGCCATGTTTCCGGTGTATGGCATGGCTGAAGCGACGCTCGCTGTCACTTTTCCGCCTGTGGAGGAGCGGCTCGTATCGGTATCGGTTCAGCAGCAATCGCTTAAACTCGGCGGTTCAGCCGTTATCGCTGAAGAAACAGTGGATGGGACGATTACATTCGTCGACGTCGGCTTGCCCGTAGCGGACTGTGAGGTTCGCATTGCGGATGATGAAGATCGTATGCTGCCGGAGCTGGCGGTTGGCCACATTCATATTCGCGGAGCTGGTGTAACGACGGGGTACTACAATAACGCGGAAGCGAATCATGCCGCCTTCACCGCTGACGGCTGGCTGCGGACTGGCGATATCGGGTTTGTGAAAGCAGGCAGGCTGATCATAACGGGCCGATTCAAAGACATCATGTTCGTTCGCGGGCAAAATGTTTATCCGCATGACGTAGAACGCCGAGCGGAGGAATTGGACGGCACCGGCAATGGCCGCGCGGCAGTATGCGGGGTAAAGCTGCCCGATTCCGGCGATGAGGAAATCGTCTTATTCGTCGTCCATCGCGGCAAGCTGGAACGGTTCGCCGAGCAGGCGAGACTTTGGAGGAAGCAGTTAAATCGCGAGTTGGGCATGGACGTATATGCCATCGTTCCGATTCGGACGATTCCGCGGACGACGAGCGGCAAGATCCAACGGTATCTGCTCGCTGAACGTTGGCAAGCTGGTGAGTGGACTTCCATTATGCAGGAGTTGGCGGAGCTCGATTGCCAGGGGAGCCAGACTTCTGTTTCGAAGGAGAAAGATAACCTATCAAGTGAGACAATCGATGGGATAAATGCTGCGGAATACCCGGACCGCTTCGAAGAATTGACCGCTATTTGGCGAGAGGCATTGGGCAAAGAGCAGTTGACTATTGGGCTTGACAGCCACTTCTTGGAGTTGGGCGGCAACTCGCTTAAGGCGGCTTATGCCGCTCATGCGATAAGCGCTCGTTGGCGCACGGATATATCGATTCGCGAGCTGTATCAGTGTCCAACGCCAAGGCTGCTTTTAGCTCGACTAGCAGCAGAGGAAGCGGGAGCTGCAATCGGCGAAGCCGCTAGTTCAACTGATTTGCAACTCTTGGTTCGATCGGATCGGAATGAGCCGTTCACAGCTGCATCTTATGCTGAAGCTCGAATCGCGCTTGTTGAGCAGGCGGAAGGGATCGGCAATGCTTATGTCATTGCGGTAGCGCTGCAAGCCGATGGTCCTTTGGCAGCGGATAAGGTTTATGCTGCATTATCTACGTTGATTGAAAGGCATGAAACGTTGCGAACGAGCTATCGCTGGCAGAATGGAGAGGTTAGAGCGGTGCCGCTGCAGGCGGGACAATGGAATGACAGCTGGTGGGGTGTCGTTCATGTCGAAGAAGGACGAGCAGATCAGGAACATAGCGACCTATTGCTGCGACCGTTCGACTTATCTTCTCCACCGCTGTTACGCGCGCTGCTCGTGACAGATGGTAATCTGCAGCATGAGCTTCTGTTAGCTATCCATCATATTGCGGCTGACGGTGTTGCGATGAATGTGCTGCTGAACGAATTTACGGCATTGTTGGTTGGCCATACGCTAGAGGGACTGCAAGCGAGTTATCGGGATTATGCAGAAATGGAGCGCAAGCGGCATGGTTCTGCTGTAATAGAGCTTTCACTTGGTTATTGGAAGCAGCAATTAGCAGGTCGGCTTCCGGTTATCGAATGGCCGGCATCTGCAGCGAGAGCAGACAAGCGTACCTACCGCGGAGGAACGGTACAAAGTCAGCTTCCCGCTTCGGTGACCAAGCGTCTCCAGCAGCTAGCTGCGACGCAGCATGCTCCAATGTCGGCGGTGCTTCAATCGCTGCTCGGCATGCTCCTGCACCGATATACCGGACAGGAACAATTCGTAATCGGCATGCTGCTGGCGGGCCGCGATCATCCGAGCACTGCTGCAATCGTCGGTATGTTCAATAACTACGTACCGATTCGGATGCATGCGGCAGGCAACGTTTCACTTCAAGAGTTACTGGCTGAGACCCGTACGACTGTCCTGGATGCGCTCCGTCACGGCAGCGTTCCTTATGAATTAATTACTTCGCTTACAGAGGTTTCGCCAGAGCGAGGACGTAATCCATTGTTCGATACGATGCTCGTGCTGCATAACCAGACGGAAGGCATCCGTACAGCGTTCAAGGCAGCAGGCTGCCAATTCGAGCAGCGGTTTCTGGATACGAACTCTGCGAAGCTGGATCTGAAGCTTGATGTGTTCCCGGAAGCATCCGGGGAACTAAGCTGCGTCTGGGAATACAACGAAGCGCTGTTCACCCGTCAAGCGGCGGAACGATTAGCTCGCTTATGGTTAAAGCTGGTGCAGCAGGCTGTAGAACGTCCTGATGCTACTATTCGTGAGCTGGAACTACTGGACGAGCAGGAGCGGGAATTACTGCTGCATACATTTAACGCAACGGCAATCGAGCATCGGTTCGAGGAAGCAACCTTGCACGGAATGTTCCGTCGACAAGCAGAACGGGTACCCGAACGGATCGCGGCGGCATTCGGTGGTGGCGCCAAGGCACAGCTTACCTATCGCGAGCTTAATGAGCGGTCAGATCGACTCGCGAAGCAGCTGCGGAGACAAGGCGTACAACGTGGCTACGCAGTTGGCTTAATGGCTGAACGTTCACCTGCCATGATGGTTGGCGTACTCGGGATTCTGAAGGCGGGCGGCGCTTATGTGCCGCTGCCGCCTGATTTTCCGACGGAGCGTCTGCGTTTCATGACGGAGGAGAGCGGACTGGATGTCGTATGCGTGCAGGAAGCATGGGGGGATACGGCAGCAGGTGCGCTGCCCGAGATGAAGCTTCTCTCGATTCATGAGGATGGTTATTGCGATTGCGAGCGCTCTGAACTAGAAACCTATGATGAACTTCTAACCAATGATGAATCAGTTACCGCTGATGACTTGGCTTATATTCTGTTCACTTCCGGCTCTACCGGCCGGCCGAAGGGCGTCATGATCCGCCATGGTGCCGTCTTGAACCGCATTGGTTGGATGCAGCGCGCTTATCCGCTCGACGCGGGAGACGTCATCGTACAGAAGACGCCTTACAGCTTCGATGTCTCGGTCTGGGAGCTGTTCTGGTGGATGCTTGCTGGCGCATCAGCGACTTTCCTTGCTCCTGGCGATGAGAAAGACCCAGCTGCGCTGCTGCAGGCGATTGAGGCGAGCGGCGCGACGACGATCCATTTTGTGCCGTCGATGCTGGCGGCTTTCACGGATTCATTGCAGCCTCAGCCAGTAGAACAGCTTCAGCGCAAGCTGCGAACGCTGCGCCGCGTGTTCGCGAGCGGAGAAGCGCTCCAGCCGAGTCATGTGGATCGATTCTACGAACAGATGACCCGAGCAAGCAATACCGAGTCAAGGTTGATTAATTTGTACGGGCCGACCGAAGCGACGGTGGACGTTACCGTGTACGAATGCGAACCAGGGGCGAAGCTTCGCACCGTGCCGATCGGTCGCCCGATCGATAATACGACAGCATACGTCTTGAGTCCGAACGGAATGGAGCTTCAACCAATCGGGATCGCAGGAGAGTTATGTATTGGAGGCGTTCAAGTCGCAGCCGGCTATGTGAATCGGCCAGAGCTGACAGCGGAGCGGTTCGTGCCAGACCCATTCTCAGATGTAACGGACGCTCGGCTGTATCGGACAGGCGATCTCGTACGCTGGACGGAAGAGGGAACGCTCGATTATTTGGGCCGAATCGACAATCAGGTGAAGATTCGTGGTCACCGCATCGAGCTTGGCGAGATTGAGCGTGCACTGCTGTCGCATGAAGCGGTATCAGAAGCGGTCGTAACCACCGTTGATGGCGCGGCAGAAGGCGATCGTTCGATATGGGCCTATATCGTGGCGAGCCGCACTTGCACTTCCACGGAACTGCGCGAGCATTGCGCGGCGCTGCTGCCTGCGTATATGCTGCCAGTCGTCTGCATACAGCTGGAGCAAATGCCGCTGACGGCAAGCGGCAAAGCAGACCGGAAGGCACTGCCGAAACCGCCGGCTATTATATCCATGGAGACGGGCTCAACACATATTGAGCCGAGAACCGCGACGGAGCAAGCATTGGCAGCGCTCTGGCAGGAGCTGCTTGGACGTGAGCCGATTGGTGCGGACGATGACTTCTTCGCAATAGGCGGTCATTCGTTGAAGGGCGCATCTCTGCTGGCCTCCATCCATCGCACCTTCCAGTGTACGTTGTCATTGCGGGATATTTTCAACCATTCTACGGTCAGGCAGTTGGCCGCTCGCATTGATGAGCAGAATGCGGAACGCAGGGCGGACGGTTATGAAGACCTTCCGAAGCAGCCGCGTCGAGCAGAATATCCATTGTCTATGGGTCAAAATCGTCTGTTTGTGCTGCAGCAGCTCGATCCAGCTAGTACGGGCTATCATGTTTCGGCAACCCTGCGCATTACGGGGCCGCTGGATCTGGCACGCTTGCGTGCGGCGTTCCAATCCCTTATCGATCAGCATGAGATGCTGCGTGCATCGTTTCACTGGGTCGATGGACAACCTGTCATGCGGATCGCGCCAGCGACAGAAGCGGAATGGGAGTGGGTGGATGAACGCCACTCGAGTTCGATTGCCGCAGCAGACAGCTTCTCGCGGCCGTTTGACCTTCAACAGGCTCCGCTGCTTCGGCTGCAGCTAGCAGCAGTGGACAACCAAGAACATCGGCTGCTGCTTGAGATGCATCACCTTATCGCTGACGGGCTGTCGATCGCGGTATTAGCTCGACAGTTTATGACGTTGTACGAGGGCCAAGAATTGGAGCCATCCAGAGCCGCTTACGTCGACTATAGTGCGTGGCAGGAGCAGTGGATGTCGACTGAACAAAGCGGTAAGCAGGAGCAGTTCTGGCAGCAGACGCTGGCGGGGACGCCTCCGACGCTGTCGCTTCCAGCCGATTTCAGCCGTCCGGACCGGCTCGAATTCGCAGGCGACGATGTTCGAGTCGAGCTGAATGAGATGCTGGTGACGCGGCTGCAATCACTTACCACAAAGTCTGGCGCAACGATGTTCATGACGCTGCTGACGGCGTTCCAAGCGCTTCTGCACCGGTATACGGGGGAAGAAGATATTTGGATTGGCACACCGGTCGGCGGCAGACCTCATTCTCAGCTTCATGAAATGATCGGGATGTTCGTTAACACGGTCGTCATTCGTTGTATGCCGCACGGCAGCCTAACCTTCCGCGAACTGCTTGCGCATACGCGTGAACAGTCGATTTCGGCGTTGGATAACGATCGGTATCCGTTCGAGCGGCTGGTCGATAAGCTGTCGGTTCGGCGGGATAACAGCCGCAATCCATTGTTTGATGTCATGTTTATTGTGCAAAATACGTCGATTCCAGCTGTCGCATGCGGAGACGTCGTATTCGAACCTGTCGACCAGCGTACATCAACATCCAAATTCGATTTGACTCTGGAGGTTATCGAGAAGGCAGGCAGCGATTCGCTGCAATGCCGTTTCGAATACCGGACGAAGCTGTTCCGCCGAGAGCGGATCGAGAGGATGGCCGGTCATTGGCTTCGCCTTCTGGAGTCGGCGGTGAGCAATCCGGATGTACCGCTCAGCGAGTTGGCGCTGCTGGACGAGCAAGAGCGGGAACAGCTGCTGCACAGGTTCAACAGGGCGGCAATGGAACATCCGTACGAAGCATTGACCCTGCATGATATGTTCCGTCTACAGGCGAAACGTACGCCAGAGCGGATCGCAGCAGTATTCGGCGGCACGATATCACTGACTTACCAAGAGCTTGATCTACGATCAGATCGTCTGGCGAAGCAGCTGCAGTCACATGGTGTGCGTCTGGGGGGCGCAGTAGGCCTGATGACCGAGCGGTCGCCGGCACTGATAGTTGGCGTTCTTGCGATTATGAAAGCGGGAGGCGCGTATGTGCCGCTGCCGCCGGATTTTCCAGCGGAGAGGCTGCGCTTCATGACAGAGGACAGCGGGCTGGAAGTCATATGCGTGCAGGAGGATTGGGTGAATGCTGCGGCGTCCGCGCTGCCCGAGAAGCGGATCGTTACGCTTAATACGGAAGGCGAGTGCACGTCTTCTCATTTGAGTTCAACCGATGATCTTCATCTCAGCGCAGCCAACGTCACGGCCGACGATCTCGCGTACATTTTGTTCACCTCTGGTTCAACGGGCAGACCAAAGGGCGTCATGATCCGCCACGGCGCCGTCATGAACCGAATCGGTTGGATGCAGCGGGCATATCCGCTTCAAGCGGAGGATGTCATCGTGCAGAAAACGCCTTACAGCTTCGACGTCTCCGTCTGGGAGCTGTTCTGGTGGATGCTTGCCGGCGCATCTGCATCTTTCCTTGCGCCTGGAGCGGAGAGGGATCCCGATGCGCTGCTGCAAGCCATCGAGACGAGCGGCGCAACGACGATTCATTTTGTGCCATCGATGCTGGCGGCCTTCACGGAATCAGCGCAGCTTAAGCCAGTAGAACAGCTCCAGCGCAAGCTTCGGACGCTCCGCTACGTATTCGCCAGCGGTGAAGCGCTGCAGCCAAGCCATGTGGAGAGGTTCTACGACTTGATGATGGCAGCGGGAAATACAGAATCCCGGCTGATCAACTTGTACGGTCCGACAGAAGCAACCGTCGACGTAACGGTGTATGAATGCGAGCCAGGAGCTCGGCTGCACGCTGTACCGATTGGCCGGCCGATCGATAATACGACAGCGTACGTCTTGAGTCCGAACGGATTGGAGTTTCAACCAATCGGGATTGCAGGAGAGCTTTGCATTGGAGGCGTTCAAGTCGCAGCGGGTTATGTGAATCGGCCAGAGCTGACGGCGGAGCGGTTCGTGCCAGATCCATTCTCACATGATCTAAGCGGACGTTTGTATCGGTCGGGCGATTTGGTGCGCTGGACGGAAGATGGGATGCTGGACTACTTGGGCCGGATCGACAATCAGGTGAAGATTCGTGGTCACCGCATCGAGCTTGGTGAGATCGAACGTGCGCTGTTGACGCATGAAGCGGTGTCAGAAGCGATTGTGACCGTTGTTGACGGAAATTCGACATCGAAGGATGAGCGCTCCATATGCGCATACATCGTCGCTGGGCGCTCTTGCACAGCAAGCGAGCTGCGCGAGCACTGCGCTGCGCTGCTGCCAGTCTACATGCTGCCAACAGCCTACGTGCAGCTGGAGCAAATGCCGCTTACAGCAAGCGGCAAGGCAGATCGCAAAGCGCTGCCTCAACCGCATGCCGGCACGTCCATGAAGACAGGCACAGCCTACGAGGAGCCGCGAACAGAGACCGAGAAAGCGTTGGCAGCTCTCTGGCAGGAGCTTCTGCAGCGAGATCGAGTCGGCGCACGCGATCAATTTTTCGAGCTGGGCGGCAATTCGCTGCTGCTCATTCGGCTTCATCGGGCGCTGCAGGATCGGTATCCGCAGTATGAAACCGTCAGCGTAGGCGACTTGTTTGCATATCCGACGATTGAGCAGCTGGCTAGATATTTAGACGAATCAAGTATACAGACGGCGGTAACGCCTGAGTTGATTGCGCTGCCTGACAGCTGGCGTGTCGAGCTGGAACCGAGCAGAACGATTCAGCTTTATCGCTCCACTCTGCCGGAGGAAACGGTCGAGCAGCTGACTATGCTTGGGCAATCGGCGGGGCTCGCTGCTCAAGAGGCAGCGCTTGGGATATTCTTGCTCGTATTCGCTCAGCAATTGGGACGACCAGCCTATGAACTGGCTGTTTGCGGGTTCGGCGAGGAGATGAGACTGCTGCGAGTCGATCTCCGCCAAACCAGAGGTTTCGCAGACATAATGGCCTTCGTCGGCAGCTGGCAGACAGAATATTCGCCTGTGCGTGCTGCAGCACCCAAACGCAGGGCAATTCAGGATGGCGAAGCGTTGGTTGTATTCCGCGCGGCGCCTTCTGCGGAGCTGACGACCGATTGGACAAGCCGAGCGGCTGTCGTGTTCGGAGTTGAGCTTGCGGCGTCCAGTCTGCAGCTGCGCATCGATGCATCAGTGGTCAGCAAGCAGAAAGCGGCACAGTTGCTGCAAGCTTTCGCTGCTGCCTGCCGCAAGCTTGCACCGGCCGCTGCATCCCGCGCGGAGCAATAGCTATGGCATGACAGAGTAGAAGCATCGTACCTTAACGACGAAAGGAAAGGGATCGATTGTGAGATTCAATGTGAAAGTGCTAGCTGGCTCCGTGCTGCATGCGGTGTTGTATTTGTTTGTGTTCTGGGTTATTTCGGAGCTTCATGGCAAGCTGGTCATCGATAAGTTCGAAGGATACCGAAACTTCATGAACGACAACATTCCGGTGTTTCTATGTACCGTATTCGGAGCTGTTTTCCTCTTATTCCTGCTCGTCTCCTATGCGCAGCAGAAGCTGTCCAAAGGGCGGATCGCAGGCATTCTGGAGACGGCAAGGTTCCATAAGCTGCAAGCAGCCGATATTCGGCTGCTTGTGTACATCGGAGTTGCAGGCACGCTGCTGTTCTTGAGCGTAATGAATTTGCCCTTCGTCAAAGACAATACGCAAGACTTTCAATCGTATGTGGACACGTTCAGCAGGGCGGACTCATTCATCTATGTGCTAATAGGCGTCGGCTTCCTTGCCGTCTGCTTCGAGGAACTGTTGTTCCGCGGCATTTTGTACAATGCGCTTGGACGGACGCTCCCGCTCTGGGCTACGGTTCTCATTACCTCGCTCGTGTACGGCTATTTCCAGCCAAGCTTCTGGGTGAGCGTAACGTCTGTTTTCCTCAGCGTACTCTATTGCCTCGTTTATGCGAAGCTGCGTTCTCTGTGGTCGTCGATCATCATCGGCTCCGTCGTTAACTGTCTGATCATGCTGACCAAAGTGTGGGGCGTTCATGACGCGATGGCGAAGCTTCCAGGGTTTGTGCTGCTGCTCTCCGCGGTTTTGTCGCTGTTGTTCATCGTCTTCGCGCTCTTCATCTTATGGAAGGGCTGGCAGCCGGTTCGGCCATATGCTGTACTAACGGGCAGGATTGGCTTGATCGTTGCGCTGTACTATATTTTGCTGCAAATTCTCGTCGTCATCTGGGATAACGCCGTTCTGCCGCGTTATCCGGGGCTTGCCGAGCATGGCATTATCGGACTATACACGAACGCGCTGCTGTCGTTCCCGATGTTCTACTTCGTCTATAAGTTGTTGTATAAGCAAAATATGTGGAAGCTCGCTCGCTTCGAAGCGGTTGGCTGGAAGCCGCAGCTGCTTAACGTCGCCCTTGCGATCTGCATGGCGATCTGGGTTATGAGCTTGTTCAGCATTCCGCAGGTGAAGGATGCGGCTCCTGGCTTTGAGAGCATCGTCGGCTTTTTCCTCTATCAGAACGCGTGGGTCTTCTTCAGCTTCTTCGTTATTAACTCGGTGTACAAAGAAGTGTTGTTCCGTGCCCTTTTGTTCAACGAACTGCGCAGCAAGCTGCCGGTCACGGCGGCGATGATCATTACCGGTATTTTGTACGGCATCCTATTCTTCTCGGGCGATTTGCCGCTGACGCTGTATGGTACGGCGGGCGCTGTCATTTTCGGCATGCTGTATATTTGGCACCGTTCCATCTGGATTACGATCGTCAACGAATATGTGCTGTTCTCGACCTACTATCTCATTCGCAATCAGATCGGATTGCCGGAAGGCGCCGGATTGTACGTGCTTCTCGTTGCAAGCTCGGTGGGCATCCTAATTCTTCTATATGCGCTATATCGCGTTCGGCCGCAGGCGGAGAAGACGGTTGTTCGATCCACGCATGATGTTCAGCTGGATGCATAAGGTTGGATCGGCAGTTTCGCTAGAAACGACTAGAAGAGAGGGGTAGACGGTTATGACGATGCAGGAGCTGGAATGGTGGAACGAGTCGCTGACCGATGAAGAACAAGCGCCGCTGGCTGTGGAGCAAGTGGCTCAGCCGTCCGCCTCTCGCGCTGTCGCGATTATCGGGATGTCCGTCCGACTGCCGCAGGCGGACTCCCTCGCGGAGTGGTGGAGCAGTCTAAGACAAGGGCAGGATGCCGTCGGCCAATTCCCTCAGGCCAGGAGGATAGACGTCGAGTCGCTGTTATCGGATACAAGACTCCCGGACGGGCAAGCTGGCTACTATGACGGAGCTTACTTGGAGCGCATCGACGCGTTCGACCATCGCTTTTTTCGTTTGTCGCCGAAGGAAGCTTCCCTTATCAGTCCGAATCAACGGATCTGGCTGGAGACGGCATGGGAAGCACTGGAGGATGCGGGTTATGGCGGCGATCGGCTGCGAGGAACGCGAACAGGTGTCTATATGGGCTACAACGGAGACTCGTTTCATGATTACAAAAGGTTAATCGCAGAGCGCGATCCTTCCTCGCTCTCGCTTGCAATACCAGGCAATCTGTCCGCCGTTACAGCGGGAAGGCTGTCTTATCTGCTGGATTTCAAAGGGCCCAGCATGGCGGTCGATACCGCTTGCTCGTCTTCGCTCGTTGCGCTTCATCTGGCAATTCAATCCATTCGCTCAGGAGAGTGCGACCAGGCCGTTGTCGGCGGAGTGAAGACATACCTGCTCCCTGTCGATCTTGGCATCCGAATCGGCATCGAATCGCATGATGCAAAGGCGCGAACATTCGATGCCGCATCAGACGGTACGGGCGGAGGCGAAGGATGCGCTGCGATTCTCATTAAGCCGCTTGATCAAGCGCTGCGCGACGGCGATGCCATTCATGCGGTCATTCGCGGTTCAGCGATTAACCAAGACGGTGCTTCCATTGGCTTGACCGCACCTAACGCACGCGCGCAGGAAGAGGTAATCGCCGCGGCGTGGGAGGATGCGGGCATCGATCCGGAGACCGTCGGTTATATCGAAGCGCATGGCACCGGCACGAAGCTGGGCGACCCGATCGAGGTTTCGGGCATTACGAATGCCTTTGCGCGGTATACCGATCGCAAGCAGTTCTGTGCGGTCGGATCGGTCAAGACGAATATCGGGCATCTCGATACAGCTGCTGGCATTGTTGGTCTGGTCAAAACGGTGCTCACCCTGCGCAGCGGCGAGCTGCCTCCGCTTGTTCACTATCGCAGTCCGAATCCCGAAATCCCATTCGAACGTTCACCGCTCTATATCCCGGCCTCGCTGCAAGCTTGGCCTCGCGTTGCAGAAGGAATGCCTTATCGGGCGGG
The DNA here is from genome assembly GCF_014779765.1 of Paenibacillus terricola. Lineage (GTDB taxonomy): Bacteria > Bacillota > Bacilli > Paenibacillales > Paenibacillaceae > Paenibacillus_T > Paenibacillus_T terricola. The sequence goes on from NZ_JACXZA010000001.1 coordinate 810,908, forward strand.
AGTCAGCTCATTCGGCATGAGCGGGACGAATGCCCATGTCGTGCTGGAGGAAGCGCCGCAGCTATCTGTCCGCGATGACATCGAGACGGGGCCTGCTGAAGCCCGCTTGCTGCCGTTGTCTGCCAAGTCGCGTACCGCGCTGCGCGCTTTGATCGGCCGGTATGTGGATTGGCTTCGAGAGGAAGGCGCACAAGTGCCGCTCGCGGATATATGTTATACCGCAGCGGTAGGACGCGGCCATTATGGCTGGCGCATCGCAATAGGTGCGCACGGCCATGAGCAGCTCGCTGCTGGTCTTCAGCAGCTTGCGGAGACGCTGGACCGGCTGCCAGATTCATTGACGCCCGGTTTGATCATGAACAGCGGCGGCGGCTGGCTGGGCGTACCGCGTAAAGGGGACGAAGAACGGGAAGTTCTTTCGTCCGCGGAGCTGCGTAATTTGACGGCACTTGGCCGGGTGTATGCTGAAGGCGCACCACTTGATTGGACGCGGTTGTGGTCCGGCGCATCAGCGCATACCGTTCATTTGCCCGTTTATCCATTTGATCGTATTCGGTGTTGGATTGAGGAGGGAACTGCTGAACTTCAAGCAGGGTATCGTAAGCCTGCGGACCGCATAGCTGACTTAGATGCGGCGAATACCGTTGAGGGCTCATCGGAACTTACGAATGGCAGTGATGCCGCGCCAGTTGTTCAACTAACTGGGCGAGCAGACAGCCGATATTCACGTGCGGAACAACTGGTAGCGGAAGCATGGTCAACGGCGCTTGGTTTATCATCGATTGGCGTTGAAGAGGACTTCTTCGAAGCAGGAGGGGACTCGATTCTCGCGCTTCGGGTTGCGAGTGCATTGGAAGCATCGACAGGAGCCAGCTTCAGCGCCGTCGATGTTATTCTCCAGCCTACAGTAGCTGAATTAGCGGAGCTGCTGGAGGAGCAACTGCCGCCTTCGTTGGATGAGTCGGTTGAAGTCGAAATGTCGATAGCGGCGGACCGAGACGTTATGAGTACAGATGTAGAGGGCCAAGCTGAAGAGCTGGACAAGCTGCTGCCGTTATCCCGTTCTCAGCGGCGTATTCTGCTGAGTAGCTATCAGCCGGGTGCAGAGCGGTATCATCATATGACGCTCGCTTATACGCTTAGCGGTTCTGTTGACTTGGATCGATTGGAGCAGGCGTTCGCAGCGCTTGTAAGCCGACATGAGGCGTTACGCACTACCTTTGAATGGACGGAAGACGGTGAACCTGTACAGCGGGTACATCCCACTGCGCGATTTCGATTAGAGCGCAGTACGGTTCAATCGGAAGCGGATTGGGGCAGTTATGCGGACTCCTTCGCTCAGCCATTCATACCGGAGCAGCTCCCGCTCATGCGTGTTGGTCTGGCGTCCGCTCCTTCTAATCGTCATTTGCTCCTATTCGATGCGCACCATCTCATTCTTGACGGCGCCTCGCTGGCGATGCTGCTGGGCGAGCTTGTCGCACTCTACGAGCAGAAGTCGCTGCCGCAGGTTACGGCGCAATATGGCGATTATGTCATGCGCCAGCTAGCCTGGCTGGACAGCGAGGAGAATGCGATTCAACGAGCTTATTGGCTGGACCGAACGTTGGCAGGTCCACTGCCGAAGCTGACGCTGCCGCTTGATCGGAATCGTCCGGCACGCAAGTCGCAGGAAGGCGGGTGCCATCGATTTATCGTATCTGCCGATACCGTTCGTGCGATCCACCGGATCGCGGCTGCTTGTCGGGTATCCGCGCACGCCGTACTCCTCGCTGCTTATAGCTTGCTGCTTAGCCGCTGCGCAGGCCAATCGGAGGTCATAGTTGGTTCGCTTGCGAATGGCAGGGACGACACGGCATTGCTCGGAGCGGCAGGCGTGTTCATTAATTTCATTCCGATCCGGCTGCACATTGACGAAGACCAGTCTGCGGAAGCTTTTATCCGCTTGGTGCACGCGGCATCGACCGAAGCGCACGTGAATGGGCGTTATCCGTTCGACGAGTTAGTTGCTGAGCTCGGCGAGACGCAGGACCGTTCCCGCTCGCCAATCTATGATGCCATGCTTGTCTTTCATAATCATGCTGCGGGCAGTGAAACATTCGAAGCGGGCGGCATAAGCTTCGAGCAGTATCCGCTGCCGCGCACGACCTCATCCCTTGATGTGAAGCTCGATTTATTTATTGCGGCAACAGGCGAACTGCATGGCATCTGGGAATATGATGCGGCGTTGTTTGATGAATCGACTATTGCTGACATGGCTGCGCAATTCCGATTGCTATGTACTGCACTGGCGGATGCCCCTAAGGCAGAGCTTGCAGAGCTGGAGCCGTTAAGTTCCGCGCAAGAGGCTGAATATGAGCTGCGGCGCATGCGTAATGATGTGCAGGAGCCGGAAAGCATGGCTAAGCCGATCTCATCGCCGGATAGACCGATCTTTCACCTTCATGTCGCTGCGACTTTTACGGCTGAACCGTTGGAGAAACATTTGCAGGCTTGGCTGCAAATGTTTGGCTGGAAGCCGGTCATCACATTCGCACCGTTCAATCAAGTGATGCAGGATGTGCTTCGTCTGCTGCCAGACCTCCCGGGCGGAGCGGTAACCGATAGCGCTCGATCAGCAAGACTGCTTCTTATCCGACCAGAGGATTGGATTGGCGAGGAAGTTAATGAGCAGCAGCTGGCTGTGCTTGAGTCGGACTTGGCAAGATTGACGACGCTCCTAAGCGAAAGGCCGGATCACGCTCCTTTATTTATAGGACTAACGCCTGCCGGATCGCTGCAGCGAATCGAGGATGCACAGCGTGCAGCATTACTATCGAGATGGCATCGGCATTGGCGCGAAACGGATGCCGTGCACGGCATCTCAGTCGTGGACTTCTCGAGTGCTGCAGACCGCTACTTCGTTGAGGTCATTGCAGATGCCGTAACGGAATCCGAGGGTCATATTCCATATACAGAGCCCTACTACGCTGCGATGGCAGCGCATCTCGTTCGCGGGCTCGTTGCCGACACCCAATCCTCGCCGTTTAAAGTCATTGCCGTCGATGCGGACAACACGTTATGGCGAGGCGTTTGCGGGGAAGACGGCGCTGAAGGCGTAACGGTAACACCTGGTTTTGCTGCTGTGCAGCGCAGGCTGCTTCAAGCGCGATCGGAAGGATTTCTTCTCGCTTTGTGCAGCAAAAACAACGAGTCCGATGTCTGGGATGTGTTCGATCGCAATCCGGGCATGCTGCTGACCCGGGATCATTTTGCCGCGTGGCGTATTGACTGGAGTTCGAAATCCGATCATGTGCAGGCGATTGCGCAGGAGCTGAATGTTGGGGTGGACAGCTTTGTCTTCCTGGACGATAATGCGGCGGAATGTCTGGCGATGATGGCTGCGTGCCCGCAGGTGCTGACGATCAAAGTGCCAGAAGATACGGAAGGTCAGCTAACAGCATTCGCGGATCATCTATGGGCATTGGATCGTGTGCAGGTGACGGAGGAGGATCGACGGCGAGCTGACCGATACGGCGAGGAGCGGAAACGCAGGTTGGCCGAGGCGTCCATGTCTTCGATGGAGCAGTATCTTGCCAGCCTGTCGATTCGAGTTGCGTTTAGAACGCTGCAGTTGGAGGACGTACCCCGTGCATCGCAGCTCACCTACCGGACGAACCAGTTCAATTCGACAAGCGTTAGACGCAGCGAGGAGCAGATGCTTCAGCAGGCATCGCTTGGGCAAGTATTCGTACTGGAAGCATCGGATCGATACGGCGACTATGGTCTTGTCGGACTAGCGATTACGCGTGTCGAAGGAATTGTGCTGCGTGTTGAATCGTTGATGATGAGCTGTCGCGTGCTTGGAAGGGGAATCGAGCATGCGGTGTTGGATCGACTTGCTGCAATTGCGGATGATCGGGGCTGCACGCTAGTACAAATCGATTTCATTCCGTCGGCGAAAAATGCTCCGTTCGCAGCTTATCTGCGCTCCCTGCCTGGCGGAGATGCGTGGCGCGAAGAGGGTGCATTCACGCTGCCGCGCAATGAAATATCTTCTGCTCCTGCTCATATTGCATTCGATGAGCACGAATCTGCTCGCAATGATGCAGTAGCAGCTCGGACCGATGATCATCGGAATAGCATTGAAGATGCATCGATGACGAATACGTTCGAAGCCGCTCATCCTTCAGATGAAGGTATGGTTTGGAGCTGGGGCTTTCTGCCGGATGATGCTCAGCAAGCAGAGGCATTAGCTCACTACGCCTATGCTGCCGCGCTTCGTTACGTTACGGGTGAACAGCTTGTTGATTTCGCTGCCGAATGGTCCATGCGCCATACGACAGCTCATATTGAACGGACCCATGCAGATCCATTGCAGAGCGAGACGGAATTGGCATTAGCGAAGCTATGGCTGGAAGTGTTCGGCGACGGAATAAGTCTTGGCAGATCGGACTCGTTCTTCGATGTTGGCGGGGATTCGCTCCGCGCGGCTTCTCTTGTGTCTGCTATCGTACGCCAATTCGGCGTTCGATTGTCGTTAACGGAGTTGTTCGTTCACGCTGCCCTATGCGACATGGCAATTCTTATCGACCGGAAACGGCAGATGGGAGGAGCAGAAGCAGCGATACCTCGATTGACTGCAGCGCCAGAAGCGTCGCACTACCCGCTGACACCGGCTCAGCGTAGAATGTACGTGCTGCAGCAATTTGATCCGATGGGTACGGCGTACAATATTCCGACTGTGCTGGAGCTTCGCGGATTGCTGGATGAACAGCGACTTGCGGCTGCGGTTAACGGTTTGATTGAGCGTCATGAGGCGCTCCGCACACGTATCGTCTTGTATGATGGCGAGCCTGTGCAGCGTATTGAAGCGCCGGCCTCGATTGATGGACAGAAGGTATATAGGCGGCAGCCACTGCAGCACAATCAGACAGTTGCTGAGGCAGCCTCACAATTCGTTCATCCGTTTGATTTATCGGAGTGGCCGCTGATGCGAATCGCTTTGCTTGAAACGGCTGAAGCTGAACTTCATTATTTACTGTTTGATATTCATCACATCATTGCTGACGGGGTTTCCGTCAATGTGTTGGTTGAAGATGTGATCCGGCTTTATAACGAAGAACAGAGCAAGCCCCTTGAACTGCAGTTTAAAGATTATGCGGCGTGGCTTCATCGGGAGGAGAAGAGCAGCGAGGAGCTGGTTCGGCGGCAAGTCAATCGTTTAGGCGATGGTCTGCCGAAATTGGAGCTGCCGCTTGATTATGAGCGGCCAGCTGTCTTGGATCGCGTAGGTATCCGTTACGATCTGACGATCGAGCGTGAAGGGACAGCTGGCATACATGCGCTAGCGCGCCGAACCGAAACGACGCCATTCATAGTGCTGCTCACAGCCTACGCAGTATGGCTTATGCGGTTATCGGGGCAGCAGGACGTGATGATCGGCGCGCCGATGGCAGGTCGTACGCAACCTGATACAGAGCGGCTCGTCGGCCTGTTCGTCAATACGGTGCCGATTCGTCTTGCGCCGCTTGTTGATCGATCGTTCGAACAGCTGCTTCTGGAGACGAAGCCGCTTGTTGCAAAAGCGATCGATGGGCAGGAAGTGCCGTTTGAGCGGTTGGTCGATCGTCTATTGCCGTCATCCGAAAGGGATATGGGACGCAACCCGCTTTTCGATGCGATGTTCTCGATGCTGAATATGCCGCACGCGGAACTGTCAGCTGTAGATGGATTATCCATACGCCAGCTGGACATTGATTTCGGAACGGCCCAATTCGACGTTGGCTTATCCGCTATTGAGCGGGAAGGGAAGCTGCAGCTGACGTTCCAATATGCGAAGCAGCTGTTTAATGAGACCACTATGCATCGTTGGACCTCGATGTTCGGACAACTGCTTCGTCAGCTGCTGGAATCGCCCCGCGCAGCAGTAGGCGCACATGATATTGTTGATCCGATTGAACGGCAAATGCTGCTCCATCGGTTTAATGATACATCAATCGATTTGCAGCTGGGGGCGAGCACGCTAACCGAGATGTTCCGCAGACAAGTACAGCTGACGCCAGAACGTATAGCCGCTTCGTATGATGCGGGTCAGCTCACCTATCGCGAGCTCGATGAACGTTCCGATGCGATCGCACAGCATCTTCTTGCAGTCGGCGTGCGACGAGGCGACGCTGTTGGCTTAATGGCAGATCGGTCGCCGGCACTGCTCGCCGGTGTGATGGGCATCCTGAAGGCTGGCGGGGCTTATGTGCCGCTGCCGCCAGAGTTTCCGGTTGAACGGCTTCAATTCATGGCGGAGGACAGCGGCCTGCAAGTGATTTGCGTTCAGCAATCTTGGATCGATGCCGTAGAGTCTTCACTGGGAGACCGTAATCGGCTCGTATTAGCTACGACTGGCGAAGTCATCGACCGGGATGTCACTGCTGCGGGCAGCATGAGGCTTGAGCCTGTCACCGAAGATGACCTGGCCTACATCCTTTTCACCTCTGGTTCAACAGGCAGGCCCAAAGGCGTTATGATTCGTCATGGGGCTGTTATGAACCGGATCGGATGGATGCAAAGAGCTTATCCGCTTGATGAATCAGCGGTGATTTTGCACAAAACACCTTACAGCTTTGATGTGTCTGTCTGGGAACTGTTCTGGTGGATGTTTGCCGGCGCCTCGGTTGCGTTAGCTCCTCCAGGTGCAGAGAAGGATCCTGCCGGGCTGCTGGATCTGATCGAGCGGCATCGCATAACGACGATGCATTTCGTACCCTCCATGCTCGCCGTATTCAATGAATCGTTGCAGTCCATGTCGGCTGACAAGCTGCGTAACTCACTAAGCACTTTAAGGCATGTATTCGCCAGTGGCGAAGCGCTGCAGCCAAGTCATGTGGAGCGGTTCTACGAAGTGATGCGTTCTCGTGCTGGTGCCGACAATGAGATCGTTCGGCTGATTAATCTATATGGCCCGACCGAAGCTACGGTTGACGTAACCGTCTATGAATGTGAACCAGGCGTATCGCTGCGTTCGGTGCCCATTGGTCAGCCGATCGACAATACGAAGCTGTATGTTGCCAATGGGAATGGACAGCTGCAGCCGATCGGAGTGCCTGGCGAGCTTTGCATTGGCGGCGTGCAGGTCGCTGCTGGCTATGTGAACCGTCCAGAGCTGACGGCTGAGCGGTTCATTCCGGACCCTTACGCAATGAAGCAGGGCGCAATGATGTATCGCACGGGCGATTTGGTTCGCTGGACGTATGAAGGCATGCTTGAGTATATGGGGCGGATCGATGATCAGGTCAAAATCCGTGGTTATCGCATCGAGCTTGGCGAAATCGAGCGAGCGCTGCTTTCTTGCGAACCCGTATCTGAAGCCGTAGCTGTTGCAGTAGAGGACGAATCGGGCAATCGCTCGATATGCGCCTACTTTGTCGCGGATCGAAGTTGTACAGCGGGTGAGCTGCGCAAGCATTGTGCCGGAGCGCTTCCGAGTTACATGCTGCCGGAAGCTTTCGTACAGCTGGACAAGATGCCGCTGACTGCAAGCGGCAAGGCAGATCGCAAAGCGCTGCCGAAGCTTCGAATAGGTCTGACCTTAGACACTGGAACGAAGTATGAAGGTCCGACGACCGAGACGGAACAAGTGCTTGCCGAGCTATGGCAGTCGCTGCTTCAGCGCGAGGAGATCGGTATCGACGATGAATTCTTTGAGCTTGGGGGCAACTCGCTGCGGGCGGTAGCTTTAAATGCTCGTATGGAAGAGAGGTTCCACATAAGGCTTGAATTGCTGACGCTGTTCCGAGTGACTACCATTCGTAGATTGGCAGCCTTGATTGATGAAGCGCTCGTGTCGCAATCTGAACTTCCGTCTAATCATTCTTTCCCGCGTGCGCAGGAGCGACCCTATTATCCGGTATCGGCAGCGCAGCAGCGTATGCTGCTCCATCAGCAATTGCAGCCGAGCAGCTTGTCCTATCATATGACAACGGTGCTTCGATGCAAGGGTGAGTTGAACCGCGACAGGCTTCTGCGTGCAGTGTACGAGCTGGTCGATATGCACGAATCTCTGCGTACGTCATTCGAGCAGCGGGGCGGCCAGACGGTCCAGATCATACATCCGAAGGTCGAACAGCTGCCGCTGACGATATGGGAGCTTGATGAATTCCTACAGGCTTACGAGCTGCCGCCGTTCATCGACGACGATTCTATCGACTCTCTGCTTGAGCGTTGGCGCAAGCCGTTTTCGATAAGGGAGGCACCGCTGTTCCGATTGGACGCTTTGCAGCTATCGGATGATTCTTTCCTGCTGTTATTCGATATCCATCATGCTGTATCCGATGGTCTGTCCGCTGTCATTCTGCTGCAAGACTTAGCTGACTTCTATGAGGGGCGTCAGCCATCTGCCCCCAATCTGCAGCAGAAGGATTATACGGAGTGGTTGCACGCCTCGCTTAAGGATGGAAGTTTATCAGAGTCGAAGACTTGGTGGTTAAGCCAATTTGAAGATGGCATTCCTGTACGAGTTGTACCTGCAGATATTCCGAGGTCCACAATCACTCCGAGGCAGGCAGAACAAGCTGACGCAGTAGGGCTGACGTTGTCCGCCAATCATTCGGATCGGATTCGAGCATTGGCTCAGCAATTTGGCTGTACGCCTTTCATGGTTTTGCTCGCTGCCTATGAGGCGGCATACAGCTGGTGGACCTCGTGTGAAGATACGATGATTGGTATTCCAGTGGCAGGCCGAAGCCATGCGGATCTGCAGCGCACGACAGGTTTATTGCTTAACGTTGTGCCTTTAAGAGGCAGGCCTATATCATCCAGGACATTCGAGGAATTGCTTGCGGACGTGAAGCGGCGGCTTGTGGCTGTGCTGCATCATTCCCGTTATCCGGCTGAAGTGCTTGTGGAAGAACTCGATGAACTAGGGTTTGTTAAGTGGGAGGCTGCACGTCATCCGTTGTTTGATACGTTGTTCGTTATGCAGGATACTGTAGACAGTCCGACTGAAGCGGGAGACCTAAGCTGGCAGCCTATTGCGAATTATACTCGCTCCGCGAAGCTGGATCTTGCGGTTCAAGTGGAAGAACGGGCTGGTGCATATGAGCTGATCTTCGAGTATCGAAGCGCCATATTCCGCGCAGCTTCCATTCTGGGACTAGTCGCATGCATGGAGCGGGTGCTTGAAGGAGCAGTTGAAGCGCCGGCTGCAGCCTTAAGTACACTGTCATCCAACGACGATTCGGCTAAAACCGCTGCTGATGTTGCAAGAAATTCGGTGAATCATGCCGATTCTGCGCCTGATTTGTTCGAAGAAACGTTTGATTTCTAGTCAGCGGCTTGACTTCAGATTAGTTGGCGAGTAAAATTTAAAGGAATAAGTTATGATTCGATGATGGGACCAAGTACCCGCGTACACGTACACAGAGAGAGACGCCAAGGCTGCAAGCGTCTTTATGGTGGCGAGGCGAATGACTTCCCTGAGGACGAACGGTGAACACAAGCATGGCGCACTTCTGTTAGCAGACGAGTTGGTGCAGCTGTCATTAGCCGCTTCGCGTGTTACGGGCGTTAACCGTTATGAGCGATTCTTCGATCATAGGCCAGTCTTAACGAACGGTCTATTGTGACGAGACTCGGAATGTGGGTGGCACCACGGGAGAACAACGACAATCTCTCGTCCCTGATTGACCGAATGATTCGGCAGTCGGGGGCGGGAGTTTTTTTATTTGTGCAGTAGCTTGCCGACTGACCGAGCTTGAAGTTATGAAATGGATATGATGCAATTTGCTAAAGCGTATGCTTACGAAGCAAGCAAATTGCTGCAAGCAGCACCGACTATGAAGTAAGCAATTTGCTAAAGCGTATGCTTACGAAGCAAGCAAATTGCCGCAAGCAGCACCGACTATGAAGTAAGCAATTTGCTTTTAGGAGGATTCACATGGCATTCCAGAAACCGCCGGGAACGCAGGACTTCCTGCCGGGCGCAGTTGAGCGCTGGCAGTTCGTTGAGAGCAAGGCGCGCGAGATTTGCCGCCGATTCAACTTCCGTGAAATCCGGACGCCGATCTTCGAATCGACCGAGCTATTCCAGCGCGGTGTAGGCGAGACGACGGACATTGTCGAGAAAGAAATGTACACGTTCACCGACCGCGGCGATCGCAGCTTGACGCTTCGCCCGGAAGGAACGGCAGGCGCTGTTCGCGCCTATGTCGAGAACAAGCTGTACGGCGAACCGGACCTGACGAAGCTGTATTACATCGGACCGATGTTCCGCTACGAGCGTGCGCAAGCTGGTCGTTACCGCCAATTCCATCAATTCGGCATCGAGGCGCTTGGTGCTGTTGATCCGGCGCTTGATGCGGAAGTGATTGCGCTAGGCTATACGTTCTACACGGAAGTAGGCCTGAAAGGCGTTCGCGTTGAAATTAACTCTGTTGGCACACCAGCTGTGCGCGCCGCATTCCGCGAGCGTCTGCTCAGCTTCCTGGAGCCGAAGCGCAGCCTGCTGTGCAAAGACTGCCAGTCGCGGATGGACCGCAACCCGCTGCGGGTGCTCGACTGCAAAGTCGACCAAGCGCATTTCGAGGGTGCGCCTTCGATCGTCGACAGCCTTGACGACGAGTGCCGCACGCATTTTGACAAAGTCCAAATGTACCTCAGCGACATGAACATTCCGTTCTCCGTCAATCCACGTCTCGTGCGCGGTCTTGATTACTACACGCACACGGCGTTCGAGTACAAAGCGGAAGGCATCGGCGCGATCGATACGATCGGCGGCGGCGGCCGTTACAACGGACTCGTATCCGAAATCGGCGGTCCGGATCAGCCGGGCGTCGGGCTTGGACTTGGCCTTGAACGGACAGTACTGCTGTTGGAGCACCAGCAGACAGAACTGCCGGACTTGAATGCGATCGATGCGTACGTCGTCGCCCTTGGCGAAGCGGCTGAACGCGAAGTGTCGAAGCTTATCTACGGCATGCGCATGCGCGGGCTGTCGGTTGAGCGGGACTACCAAGGCCGCAAGATGAAAGCGCAGATGAAGTCTGCTGACCGTCTCAAGGCACGCTTCACAGCCATTCTCGGCGATGACGAGCTGCAGCGCGGCGAAATCGCATTGAAAGAGATGGCAACGGGCGAGCAGCGTTTCGTGAAACTCGAACAGCTAGCCAATGAAATTGCGAACAGCAAATAGCATGAACCTATTTCTATTATCCGAAGGAGCTTGATCGATCATGATGTTGAAAACTCATTCCTGCGGTACGCTGACGAAAGCAGATGTTGGCCAAACCGTAACGTTGAACGGCTGGGTACAGCGCCGTCGCGACCTTGGCGGCGTATTGTTCATCGACCTGCGCGACCGTACAGGTATCGTACAAACGGTATTTAACCCTGACTTCTCCGGCGCTGCGCTCGAAATCGCAGACAAAGCGCGTAACGAATTTGTACTCGCGGTAAGCGGCAAAGTCGTTGAACGCGACGCTGAAACGTTCAACGCGAACCTCGCTACGGGCGAGATCGAAATCCGCGTAACGGAAATCGAAATCTTGAATACAGCGAAGACGCCTCCGTTCCCTATCGAAGATGGTGTTGATGTGGATGAGCCAATTCGCTTGAAGCACCGTTACCTTGACCTTCGCCGTCCAGAGATGCAGCGTACGATGATGCTCCGTTCGAAGACGACGAAAGTGTTCCGTGACTTCCTCGACGGTGAAGGCTTCCTGGATGTAGAAACGCCAATTCTGACGAAGAGCACGCCGGAAGGCGCGCGCGACTACCTCGTGCCAAGCCGTGTTCATCCAGAGGAATTCTACGCACTGCCGCAGTCGCCGCAAATTTTCAAACAGCTGCTTATGGTCGGCGGCCTCGAGCGCTACTATCAAGTAGCACGCTGTTTCCGTGACGAGGACCTTCGTGCAGACCGTCAACCAGAATTCACGCAAGTCGACATCGAGACTTCGTTCTTGTCGCAGGATCAACTCCTCGGCATGATGGAGACGCTGATGGCACGTATTTTCCGCGAGACGATCGGTGTGGAAATTCCGCTTCCGTTCCAACGCATCACATATGCTGAAGCAATGGACAAATACGGCTCCGACAAACCGGACCTGCGCTTCGATCTTGAGATCAAGAACATTACGGACATCGTTGCAAACAGCGAAGTGAAAGTATTCGCATCGGTAGCAGCATCCGGCGGTGAAGTGAAAGCAATCAACGCGAAAGGCTGCGCAAGCTGGAGCCGCAAAGAGCTCGACGACCTGCAGCCGTTCGCAGCGCGTTATGGCGGTAAAGGCCTTGCTTGGATTACGGTGAAGGACGGCGAGTGGAGAGGTCCAATCGTGAAATTCCTGAAGCCAGAAGAAATTCAAGCGCTGACGGAACGTCTCGGCGTTGAAGAAGGCGACCTTCTCACATTCTCCGCTGACAAGCCGAAGGTTGTTGCCGACGTACTGGGCAACCTGCGTCTGAAGCTTGGCAAGGATCTGGGTCTCATCGACGAGTCGAAGTTCAAATTCCTGTGGGTCGTTGACTTCCCGCTGCTCGAGTGGGACGAAGATGCGAAGCGTTATGTTGCCATGCACCATCCGTTCACGCGTCCGAACGAAGAAGATCTCGAGCTGCTCGCGACGGATCCAGGCAAAGTGCGCGCACAAGCTTATGATATCGTGCTCAACGGCTACGAAATCGGCGGCGGTTCGATGCGTATCTACAAGCGTGATGTACAAGAACTTATGTTCAAAACGCTTGGTTTCTCGATGGAGCAAGCGCATGAGCAGTTCGGCTTCCTGCTTGACGCATTCGAATATGGCACACCTCCACACGGTGGTATCGCATTCGGTCTCGACCGACTCGTTATGCTGCTGACGGGCCGCACGAACCTGCGTGAGACGATTGCGTTCCCTAAAACGGCAAGCGCAACGGACGTTATGGTCGACGCGCCTTCGCAAGTCGAGCTGTCGCAGCTTGAACAGCTGCATATCCGCACGGTAGCGAAGCCAAGCGCGAAGCCTGCCGCTGCTGCAGGTGCTGCAGCAGGTGCGCCGCAAGCGTAATTGCTCTTAAGCTAAGCGGCTGACATAGCCGCTAGTTATACAACAGGAGAATCGTCCGGCTTCTGGCACGTTAAGCTGCCACTGCCGGACATTTTCTGTATTCGGGGATACAGGATATTAATTGAAGAGAGGTGGATCTTCTCATGCTTCATCAATTCTCACGGACTGAGCTCGCGGTTGGTCCTGAAGGACTGGACAAGCTGCGCGGCAGTACCGTTGCGGTGCTCGGCATCGGCGGCGTAGGGTCGATCGCAGCTGAAGCGCTGGCGCGTACAGGCGTTGGCCGGCTCATTCTTATTGACAAAGACGTTGTCGACATTACGAACATCAACCGCCAGATTCATGCCCTGACGACGACAGTCGGACAGCCGAAGGCAGATCTGATGGCTGAACGCATCAAACTGATCAATCCGGAATGCGATGTCATTTCGCTGCGGATGTTTTACACGGAAGAGACGTACGAGCAGCTGTTCGAATACCCGCTGGACTATGTGCTCGACGCATCCGACACGATTTCGTACAAAATCCATCTGATCAAGCAGTGCCTGGAGCGGAAAATTCCGATCATCAGCAGCATGGGCGCCGCTAACAAAATGGATCCTACGAAATTCCAGGTCGTCGATATTAGCAAGACACATACGGATCCAATCGCGCGTGTCGTACGCACGAAGCTGCGCAAAGAGGGCATTAAGAAAGGTGTGAAGGTTGTCTTCTCATCTGAAGAGCCGATGAAGCCGCGCGAGGACGTTACCCAGCGCATCGTGCCGGACAATGCACCGGAAATCCGCAAAGCGCAGCAGCCTCCGGCGAGCAACGCTTTCGTTCCGCCAGTAGCGGGTCTGATCATGGTGAGCGTGATCGTGAAGGATCTGCTTGTGGACATACTGTAGTTATCCTTGGAACCAGCCTGAGCTTGCATCAGGCTGGTTTCTTCTTGCATCCATTTCCGAACAGATGTGCGGATATGCGGCTTCGTATGCTACAATAATCGTTATAGAGAGCAAGTTAAAGGAGCGACGGGGAAATGGATTTGTTCAGCTACGCGGACGAGCAGACGCCGCGCGCGAGACTGCTCGCGGATCGGATGCGGCCGGAAACGCTCGACGATTATATCGGACAAGAGCATATCATTGGCCCAGGCAAGCTGCTTCGGCGGGCGATAGAAGGAGACCGGATCTCATCGATTTTGTTATATGGACCGCCGGGCTGCGGGAAGACGACGTTGGCGCACATTATTTCGAAACGGACAGAAGCCGATTTCGTAAAGCTGAACGCCGTTGATGCATCGGTTAAAGATGTACGCGACGTTATTGATAAAGCGAAGACAGCTAAGATGATGTATGGTCGGAAGACGATTCTATTCCTTGACGAGGTGCACCGCTTCAACTCGTCCAGACAGGACGCGCTGCTGCCGGCTGTGGAGCAGGGCATTATTATTTTTATTGGCGCAACGACGGAGAATCCTTACCACTATGTGAATGGGGCGTTGCTGTCACGTTCGACCTTGTTCCAGCTGGAACCGCTCACGAAGGAGCATGCGCGGGAAGCGATGCAGCGAGCGGTTGCCGATGAGCAGCGTGGTCTTGGGTTTATGAAGCTGGCAATCGATGAGGAAGCGCTCGAGCATATCGCTCAGACAGCGGGTGGAGACATTCGGCGGGCGCTTAATGCATTGGAGATTGCAGCCGTTACAACACCGTCCGAACCTGACGGCTCCGTGCATGTGACGCTTGATGTGGCCCAAGAATCGGTGCGAAAGCCGCTTGCGAAGGCAGATGAGTCAACGCAGTATGATGTGCTGTCGGCTTTTCATAAGAGTGTACGCGGCTCCAGCGATGCTGCCTTGTTCTGGTTCTTGTATGCGGTCGAGAAGCTGGGGATGGAGCCAATGGTGTTCATCCGACGTCTCATCGTTGCCTGCAGCGAGGACATCGGTCTTGCCAATCCGCAGGCGATGGTACAAGCGACGACTGCGCTGGAGGCTTATCGCAAGATCGGCTGGCCGGAGGCGAAGTATAATATTGCCCAGGCAATTTTGTTTGCAGTCGAGAGTCCGAAGTCAAACGCAACAGCTGTGGCGATCGGTAAGGTAATGGATACAATAGAGCAGACCGGCACGATGGAGGTGCCGCTCCATCTGCGTGATGCGCATTACAAGGGCGCTGTGAAGCTGGGCCATGTCGGCTATCAATATCCGCATGATTTTCCCGGCCATTATGTAATTCAACAATACTTGCCGGACGGAATGCGCGAACGCGCCTTCTACGAGGCGACCGAGCAGGGGATGGAGGACAAGATCCGCCAGAACCAGCTGCGCAGACGAAGCCGATCGAAGGGATAACGAAACACGCGAGTGTACACAAGGAAAAAGCCAATAGAAGTCCGCGCGTTGCGGCTCCTATTGGCTTTTCTTGTCCAACACCTATCACAGCGTAATCCGAATCAATACGCTCTCATCTTCATATTGGGATCGAATATGGCCTTCATACTTGTCCACGGTGCGCTTAATGATCATAAGTCCGTTCCCTCTTAGCACTGTCTCCTTCGACTTGGTTGTGTAATTGTGTTGGAACCAATTTCTCTGATCCTTCGCTGTAAGCAGAGTAGGGTTCTGCACTGCGAATAAATAATCAGAACCAACTGTTTTACACATAACATGGATACTCTTCGGCAGGTCACCTTCATACGTCCCCACGGCTTCAATGGCATTATCGAGCAGATTGGAAAAAATCTTCACAAGATCCATCGACGACACACGGCTGAAATTACTTTCGTCAATATCGAACGTCATCTCCATATTTAACGTCTGCGCTTGCTGCCATTTGGTCTGAAACAGCACCATCAGGACAGGGTTCTTAATTCGAGTTGATAGATCAAGCGTCCGAGTGTCGATGGAAATCTGTTTTAAATATTCATTCGTTCGGTCGTACATTTTCATATCCATGAGTCCCCGCAGCACATGCAGATGGTTCATCAGGTCATGCCGCCCCGCTTTGATGGACTGCAATATCTTGCTCATCTCTGAGATGTACATAGTTTCCGATTCAACGAGGTCATGTTTGAGGCTCGAACGGTACCAGCGATGGAATGTATAAATTACACTGAGCAGCAGTGCAACAAACAAAATATCAACCAGAAGAATGAGCCGGTTGCTGTTCACGACCTCATGCCCGATGACTTGCAGATGGTTCATATCGACATCGATTGCAACGACGCCCAATTGCTTACCTGCATCATTATAAAAGGGTACGCCGATCGAAATATACAGCCCATGGTTCGGGTCGTTAATAACGTTGGTATAATACGATTGCCCATGTTTCGCCTTATCTACTTGCTTGGGCGGGACCGTGCAAGGGATTCCCATGATGCGATCGTTCACTCCAGGGGGCATGGAGGCTACCAAAACCTTGGCAACATCAGTTTCATCGAATGCCAAGGTGTAGACATATAGTGCATTGATTCTGGTGCGGAATTCCGCCAGGTATTGTTTAATCATGTCGTGGTTGTAGTCGTACTGCCGATCTGTGAGCACTTGCTCGTAAGTGAGCTTGTCCAAACCGTCAGCCATTGTTTCAGCCATAATGATGTACTGCTCAGCGAGTGTTATTTGAGATGCCTTTTCCGTCGTGTAATGAGAGAGCATGATTTTCAAATAAGTAAGTAAGCCTAGAATAAGCACGGTGATCAAAATAAAAAATGCGATTTTTCTTTTCGGATTGTAGCGATAAGATCTCATTACTTGATCCTTTCAAGATGTATCATAGTTACTATTGATACGAATTAATAGCAGTGGGTCAACTATGATTTTACCAAGGAAGTCGAACTTCAGGAATTCATTTATAGTAATTATATCCACTTTTATATAAAAATTTTAAATACAACCAGTTGGCGTTCACAATTATGTACGGATTCACTTGATTTCTACTTGTCTGAATATTTCAAGCTTAACACGATCTATGGACAAGCATTTGTAAACATTTTACATAAAAGTTGCACTTGACAAACTTTTTTGGTCGGATACAATGAGGGTAGGCACACTTCCTAAGGAAGCAACATATCGTGATGACATACATCCCTTTTTTTAGCGGAAAAGTTGACCGAGTGCAAAACCGTTTACCTAGTACAATTTTATTAAAGAGGTGAGTCGACATGGGAGAAGAAACCGGATTGGCTATGCATAATCAAGGGTGGAAACAAGAGAGGGCGAATGTTAGTCTGCCCGAGGTCCACCAATCGTTAAAAATACCGAAGACAGGTTCTTGGTTCCGAAAGTTTCTTGCGTTTGCCGGTCCTGGCTATCTGGTCGCGGTCGGCTATATGGATCCCGGCAACTGGGCGACCGATATCGCCGGCGGATCGATGTTTGGCTATTCATTGCTATTCGTCATTCTGCTGTCGAACATTATGGCAATGCTTCTGCAGAGTCTAGCGGGTAAGCTTGGCATCGTAACGGGGCGGGATTTAGCACAGGCGTGCCGCGACCATTACAGCAAGCCCGTGTCCATGGCGTTGTGGGTGCTATGTGAGCTAGCAATCGCAGCCTGCGATTTGGCTGAGGTGCTTGGCACTGCGATCGCGCTCAATCTATTGTTCGGCATTCCGATTATATATGGCGTTATTATTACAGTGCTTGATGTATTCATCGTGCTGCTGTTGCAAAATAAAGGCTTCCGATACATCGAAGCGCTTGTCATCACGTTAATTGGAACGATCGGTGTCTGCTTCCTGATCGAAATTATATGGGCGAAGCCGGACGCCGGCGGCGTGCTTGCCGGATTCGCGCCGAGTATGGAGCTGTTCCGCAATCCTGAGATGCTCTATATTGGCATCGGCATTCTAGGTGCAACCGTGATGCCGCACAATCTGTATCTGCACTCGTCAATCGTACAAACGCGTCAGATCGAACAGACACCAAAGGGCAAACGACAAGCGATTCGCTTCGCTACAGCGGATTCGACTATTGCGCTGACGCTCGCATTATTCATTAACGCGGCGATTCTGATCATCGCTGCTGCAACGTTCCATACGACAGGCAACACGGCCATTGCTGAAATCGGCGATGCGTATCATATGCTTGCGCCGCTGCTCGGCACAGGAGCAGCAAGCGTATTGTTTGGTATAGCGCTGCTCGCAGCTGGCCAGAATGCTACATTGACTGGAACGCTTGCAGGCCAGATCGTCATGGAAGGCTTCCTGAACATCCGTCTTCCCGCATGGCTGCGCAGATTGATCACACGTCTCATCGCCGTAGTGCCAGCTATCATCGTGCTTGCCATTGTAGGCGACTCCGGAACAGCTGATCTGCTCATTCTGAGCCAAGTCATTTTGTCTTTGCAGCTGTCATTTGCAGTCATCCCGCTCGTGAAGTTCACCAGCGACAAAACGAAGATGGGCGAGTTCGCCAATCGGTTATGGATGAATATAACGGCATGGACGGTAGCAGCCATCATCGCCGGATTGAATATTTACTTGCTGTACCAGACGTTCGCGGATTGGTTCAGCTAAAGACAATGAGCCGTATGCTTGCCTGATTTGGGCGATGCATACGGCTTTGAAGTTTTTGTAGAGGTGCTGTCAAATGTTCTATTCTGCAATGAGCGGCAGAATGATTGCGAATGATTGGCATAAGACAGGATCCTGCTTGAATAAAGTGGAATACGGAGCGATTAAAGCCGATAACGGTACGGAGATCATTTGACGCTGCTGTTATCTATCGAATAAGCTAATAGTGAATAATTGGAAATTTTTTTCGTTTATCCGTCTAAATAAAGGAGGTGCACCTGCCATTGCATCGTCCGTTTCCTATGAGGCGAACGGCGTGCGGTAGGCAGGGATTGGTTGAGCAGCGACCCGTTACCGTTAACACTGAAGCTGGTACTGATTTTGTTGTTGGTCTGTATGAACGGTTTTTTCGTCTCGGCAGAATTTGCAATGGTGAAGGTGAGAAGCAGCCGCATCGATTCGCTTGTATCGGGTGGACATAAGCGGGCGAGGTTTGCCTCCCGCTTAACGAACAATCTCGATGGTTTCCTGTCGGCCTGTCAGCTTGGCATTACACTTTCATCACTTGGCCTTGGCTGGATCGGCGAGCCTGCTATTGCAAGCCTGTTAGAGAGGTGGTTTACACAGTTCGGATTAAGAAGCGAGGTGCTGACGCATACGATCGCTTTTGTTATCGCCTTCACCTTCATTACAGTTCTTCATATTGTGCTCGGAGAGCTGGCCCCGAAGACGATAGCGATACGCAATTCCGAGCGTATTACACTGTTAACCGCCGCGCCGCTCGTACTCTTCCACCGAATCATGTATCCCTTCATTTGGGTGCTTAATGGAATGGCGAATCGTCTGCTGAAGCTGGTCGGCATCGAGCCTGCTTCCGAACAGGAATCAGCCCATACGGAAGAGGAAATACGCATTCTCGTCAAAGAAAGCCATAAGAATGGTCTCATTGATAATACGGAATTGACGCTAATGGACAATATATTCGAATTCGCGGAAACGAATGCTCGCGAGATTATGATTCCGCGTACGGAAATGATCTGTCTCTATGCTAATCAATCGTTCGAAGACAATAAGGCGATTGCGCTTGATGAGATGCATACACGTTACCCAGTATGTGACGGCGACAAGGACAATATTATCGGCTTCGTCCATATTAAAGATATATTGAAGGTTTCCTCGCAAAATTTGAAAGACATCCGTTTGATCACCCGCCCGATGACAACGGTCCCTGAGTCGATGCAGATTAGTACGCTGCTTAAGCTTATGCAGAAGCGGCGGACGCAGATCGCGATTCTTATTGATGAGTATGGCGGCACATCGGGTCTCGTTACTCTTGAGGATATTATGGAAGAAATCGTTGGCGAAATTCAGGACGAATTCGACGAGGAGCGACCCGAGGTCGAGAAGAGGGACGACCATACGCATTCCATCAGCGGAATGATGTTGATCGAGGAAGTAAACAGCTACTTCGGTCTCGATATTGAAACCGATGATTATGATACAATCGGCGGCTGGCTGTACTCACAGATTGAGATTCCTCCCAAACCTAACCAGCGTGTACAAGCCGATCATGATTTTGAATTCGTAGTAGAAGAAACCGACCATCTGCGCATCTCCCGCATAACTGTACGCAAGCAACAGCAAGGAGAGCAGGAGGAAACAAAGCTTGAAGTCGAGAACGGATAGAGCACTCATACGATAACAAACAACAAGCCGTCAACGGCAGGAT
Organism: Paenibacillus terricola; assembly: GCF_014779765.1. Classification (GTDB taxonomy): domain Bacteria; phylum Bacillota; class Bacilli; order Paenibacillales; family Paenibacillaceae; genus Paenibacillus_T; species Paenibacillus_T terricola. Next base: position 831,161 of record NZ_JACXZA010000001.1, read on the forward strand.
ATCCTGCTGCTGACGGCTTGTTGTTTTGTTTGTAACACGATCACGCTCGTATATGGTGCAGTTTATCGTAGTCCCATCAACGGGCGGTGACAGCTGTGTACGATCGAACAAAGCATGCAGACGAAATAACGTATCTAGACCGAATATACCAACAGCTTTGCCGCAAGGCGGCAAGAGCGGGCACACGAACCCAATTATCAAGGATGCGTCCTTGTGAGGAGTCCAGAGGTCACACGACCTTTGGGGCCTCCCTTGCAGGGAGGGTTTGGGTGGGTAGAAAAATTGGTATTAAGGTTTTAGATTAGTTTAGATAAGTTTAGATGAGTTGAAAACTTGCCTCGTCAACAAGTTGTACCTTATTAATAGTGCCGCCGCCCAGGCAAACATCCCCATCATAGAAGACAACGGCTTGTCCAGGCGTAATCGCCTTCTGCGGCTGGTCGAACACAACCGTCGCAGTGCCATCTTCGCCAAACGTGAGCGTCACGCCTTGATCGGCTTGGCGATAACGGAATTTGGCGGTGCAGTGAATTGGACCTTGCGGAAGCTCAGGCGCAATCCAGTTGATACCTTCCGCTTCCAAGCTTTGCGAATAGAGACGTGCATGGGCATCGCCTTGCACGACGAAGAGGGTATTGCTCTCCAGATCCTTATCCGCTACGAACCAAGGCTCGCCGCTGCCGGAGCCTCCGATGCCAAGACCTTGCCGTTGACCAAGCGTGTAGTACATCAAGCCGTCATGACGACCTTTCTCTTCACCAGAGCGAAGATCGATCATCGGACCTGGCTGAGCCGGCAAATAACCGCTCAGGAATTGTTTGAAATTGCGCTCGCCGATAAAGCAGACGCCGGTGCTGTCTTTCTTCTTCGCCGTTGCAAGTCCAGCTTCTTCCGCAATGCGGCGAACTTCCGGCTTCGGCAGATGGCCAATCGGGAACATCGCCTTCGACAATTGCTGTTGGTTCAATTGATGCAGGAAGTATGTCTGATCCTTATTGCCATCTACGCCGCGCAGCAGCTTCGTCTCACTGTTTTCCGTACGCTCAACTCGGGCATAATGACCAGTAGCGAGATAATCTGCGCCGAGGTCGATCGCCTTCTGGAGAAACTCGCCGAATTTGATTTCACGGTTGCACATGACGTCAGGATTCGGTGTCCGTCCACGCTTGTACTCGTCAAGGAAATACGTAAACACTTTATCGAAGTATTGGCGTTCGAAATTGACCGTATAGTAAGGAATGCCGATCTGATCGCACACGCGGCGGACGTCTTCTGCGTCTTCTTCAGCTGTGCAATGACCAAACTCATCGGTATCATCCCAGTTTTTCATGAAAATGCCGATGACATCGTAGCCCTCTTGCTTGAGCAGATAGGCTGTAACCGAAGAATCGACGCCGCCGGACATGCCGACGATAACGCGTGTTTCTGCTTTCGATTTATTCATGAGGCTAACCACCTTTAATGCTAATTAATGAATGTATTGTAACATGGCGTTCGTTCTTTTTCATCTTATCTGATGGATCGGTGTTTTTCCGCTTACTTTTTTCAAGAGAAAGACACGATATTGCTACACGAAGCGGTAACATTGTGCTAACATATATATGATATGGGAATACCATGATTTAAATAGACGAATCAAATGGTCTTTTATCGACCCAATAGATGCATGGAATGAGGTGCCGTTTTTTGAAAATTTCGACGAAGGGCCGTTATGGGCTAACGATTATGATGGAGCTTGCGGCGAAGTTTGGTGAAGGACCGATTTCGCTCAAGAGCATCGCTGAGAAAAATCAGCTTTCGGAGCACTACTTGGAGCAGCTTATTGCACCGCTTCGCAACGCAGGTCTTGTAAAAAGTGTGCGTGGTGCATATGGCGGTTATATCCTAGCCAAAGCATCCGATCAGATTACTGCAGGCGACGTCATTCGCGTGCTTGAAGGGCCGATCTCGCCGGTTGATTTTACGGAAGAAGACGATCCTGCTAAGCGTGACCTCTGGCTTCGCATTCGCGACAGCATTGCTAGCGTACTTGACTCGACCACGCTGGCAGACTTGATTGCCTTCAAGGAAGAGGGACAAATCGACAACTACATGTTCTACATCTAGTTTAGTTAGATGGTTTGAGGCAGCACCGCAATGCGGTCAGCTAGGAATTGAGGAATGAGTATGACCCAATATTACTTTGATCACGCCGCTACGACGCCGATGAGGCAAGAAGTCGCGGCAGCGATGCTCGCTGTGATGACGGAGGGCCCCGGCAATCCGTCAAGCATGCATCGTTATGGAAGAAACGCGCGCGGACATATGAATCGTGCACGCGATACCGTCGCTTCCTTCATCGGCGCGAAGCCTGCTGAGCTTACCTTTACATCCGGTGGAACGGAAAGCGATAATCTAGCCATCATTGGCGGAGCAAGAGCGATGAAGGCAAAGGGCAGAAACCATATCATCACAAGTGCAGCAGAGCATCATGCGGTGCTTCATGCTTGTCAGTCCTTGCAATCCGAAGGGTTCGAGCTGACGGTCCTGCCTGTCGATTCAAGCGGACAATTGTCCGTTGATGACGTCCGAGACGCAATTACAGACCGCACAGCACTTGTGAGCGTGATGTATGCGAATAATGAAGTAGGCACGATCCAGCCGATTGCAGCGATTGGTGAGCTTGTGCGAGGGCATGGAGCTCTTTTTCACGTCGATGCGGTACAAGCGCTTGGATCCATTCCAATCCAGGTTCAGTCGCTTCCAGTCGATCTCATGAGTTTCTCCGCACACAAAATCAATGGCCCGCAAGGTGTCGGCGCATTATATATCGCATCGAACACTTCAATCAACCCGATTGCACATGGCGGCTCGCAAGAGCGCAAGCGTCGGGCAGGTACGGAGAATGTGGCAGGAGCTGTTGGCTTTGCTGCTGCGGTTGAAGCGGCTGCGAAGGACATGGCTGCACATGCCGACCGCATGGAACAGCTTCGCGAACATTGGATCTCGCTTATGAATGCAGCGACGGATGGTCGCATCGCATTGAATGGTCATTTGACTTCGAGGCTTTCTCATATCGTGAATTTGAGCTTTATCGGCATTGATACCGAGACGATGCTGATGAACCTCGATATGGCAGGAATAGCTGCTTCCGGCGGCTCTGCCTGTACTTCAGGTTCGCTGGAACGGTCGCATGTCCTGATGGCGATGGGAGTAGTGGATGAACGTCTGATGTCGGCTGTACGATTCAGCTTCGGATTGGGGAATACTTTGGAGGAATTGAGCCAAGCGGCGCAATTAATTGAAACGATTGTCCGCCGTGTGCGTAAATAACTCTAAAGGGGCGTACCTGTTGTGATCAAACTGCAGCAGTTGATCGGCCTTCCGGTTGTCGATCTTCGTACAGGCAGACAAGCTGGCAAAGTGAAAGATGCCTGGTTCGATGACCAATGGTCCATGCAAGGCGTCTTACTGGAAGCAGGCAGATGGCTTTCCTCGAAGGATCGAATTGTTCATTGGAATCGCGTTGCGTCATGCGGCGAAGACGCGGTGCTGATCGATAGTACGGAAGATATCGTCGTGAAGGACAAGAAGGCTGCAGGCCGCTGCTTTCAGACCGGACATCCCAGGCTGAAAGATTTACCAGTTGTAACAGTAGGTGGCACGCAACTAGGTCGATTATCAGATGTTTATTTTGAGCCAATTCAGGGTACACAAATAGTAGGGTATGAACTAACGGATGGATTTATATCGGACTTGCTTGAAGGCCGCAAGTGGCTGCGAGCGCCGAAGGAATCGGAAACCGTATTGCTCGGGGAAGATGCGATTATCGTTCCGGCGTGCTGTGAAGCGCAGCTCCTGCCGGTCGCGCCTTCCGATTCGGATATAGGGAGAAATGAAAGATGATGAGATGTCCTAACTGTAATTCCAAAGACATCGGTAAAATCGGATCCCATCAGTTTTATTGCTGGGGCTGCTTCATCGAACTGACGGTCAACGGTGAGAAGATGTCGGTCTATCAGGTAGAAGAGGATGGCACGCTGAGCTCGCTCGATGACTTGTTCTTTGAGGAAGAAATTTCAGAAATTTCACAAATGCATGCAAACGGCTTATGATGCGTGTAACGTAACGGACGTCCAGAAGAGGACGTCCGTTTGCGTTTCACCGCCTGCCCCTTCAAGGGGGAACTTTCAACCCCACCCAAACCCTCCCCTTCAAAGGGGATGGCTCCAAAGGGCTGCTGCCCTCTGGACACCCGCTGCAGGACTGGTCTAGGTACAATGGGTAGATGCGGTGGTGTTGGTTTTGTCTAGGTACCTTCGAACGTCAGCATACGATTCGCTGCGCCTGTGTTGGTATGTGCTGGTGCTCGCTTTCGTCCCTCCGGGACACGCTCTACTGAAGGCACTCCTGCGGATTGATCCCTATGGGATCTGAGACCGCTACAGGTTAGATGCGAACAAAAGTTGTGCCTAGGGGCACACGACTCCAAGCACGTAGAAACTCAATCATGTCTCTGTTTCACTACCGACAACCTTCCGGGGTCCCGGGGCTCTCCAACCCCGGGGGGTCCTCCCTTGCAGGGAGGATTTAGATGGGTAGAAAACTTGATTTAGGTGGGTAGAAATTTTGGTTTATTTGGGTAAAATTCATTTCATAAACAAGGGATCAAAAGGGGCGAAAGCCCCTTTTTTCGTATGATCTGGGGCGCTTGTACATATAATGATTGCGTATGCCATTGTCTGCATGCATGCGATCATCACGTCTCTGGGACGGATGACCGCGAGGGAAGGAGGCGTACGCAATGGAACGGTTTACGAATAATCGCGCTTTTCGGATATTAATTTATCTCATACTAGCACTTATCGCGATCTATATGCTGCTTCAGCTTAAGCCGATTATTATGCATATCTACACGTTTCTCAAAGCTGTTCTGGCTCCGTTCTTCATCGCGATGATTATTTCTTATGTGCTTAATCCGATTGTGTCGATGTTAACCGATCGCAAGATGCCGCGTACGATTGCAGTGCTGCTTATTTACGTGGTGTTCTGCGGTGCGCTGACCGTTATTCTGATGAATATGATTCCGATGTTTATCAAGCAGGTGCAGGAACTTAATGAGCACGCACCGGAGCTTACGATACGGGCAAAGAGCCTTGTCGATGATTTGAACAACAATTCGATGCTTCCGGAGAGCATAAGGTCAGGCATTAACAACACGTTGTACAAAATGGAAAAGAAGCTGGCAGAGTCGCTCTTCAGCTTCGTGAACAATATTGGCGCGATGGTGAGCGTCGTGTTCGTGATGTTCATCATTCCGTTCCTTGCTTTCTATATACTAAAGGATTTTGAAGTATTCGAGCGAACAGTCATTACTTATGTGCCGAAGAGCCATCGCCAGCATGCTGTTCGGTTGCTGAAGGATATTGATGCTGCGCTGGGCAGTTACATCCGCGGTCAGTTTCTCGTCTGTTTAATAATCGGTGTCCTTGCTTATATTGGCTATTGGATTATCGGCATGCCTTATCCGCTGCTGCTTGCGTCAGTTGTTGCGATTACGAATGTCATCCCGTATTTAGGGCCGTTCTTCGGAGCAGCTCCGGCGTTGTTAATGGCGGCAACCGTATCGGTCAAAATGATGATCTTCGTCGTCGTTGTCAATACAGCGTGCCAAATACTCGAGGGCAACGTTGTGTCGCCGCAGGTCGTTGGACGAACGCTGCATATGCATCCGCTGTCGATTATTTTCGCGCTGCTCGTCGGCGGGGAGTTGGCAGGCATCGCAGGCATGATTTTGGCGGTCCCGATTTTTGCCGTATTAAAGGTTATAGTACAGCATATTTTCGCCTACTACGTGCGCCGGAAGACTATTTGACAGAGTTTGACCTCGGCAGTATACTCTAGACAAGTATGTTTGCTTATATTTGGCGAAATCTAAGATGAAGTCGAAGTATGCCATAGCCCGTCATTCAGAGAAGGTTCCCTTCGCGTATTCAAACGCGATGGCTGTGAGGTTCCCATGACGAAGAATGGTAGAAGCTGGCTTCGGAGTGTGAACGAACTTCACCGGCAGGAACCGTTATCTTCCGCATAAGGCGATCGTCTGATCAAGGTGCAGCGCATCTATAGACGATAACCAGGGTGGTACCGCGAGCTTCTCGTCCCTGTTCTTGACAGGGGCGTTTTTTGTTTTTAGAACACTATTGTTGATTTGGGAGGCCGTTACTTATGAAAGCTAGTGAAATTCGTTCCAAATGGCTTGCTTTCTTTGAAAGCAAAGGACATCATATCGAGCCAAGCGCATCGCTCGTGCCGCATAACGATCCATCGCTGCTCTGGATCAATGCAGGCATGGCGCCGCTCAAGCCTTATTTTGACGGACGCGTGAAACCGGAGAACCCGCGCATTACGAACTCGCAGAAATGTATCCGTACGAATGACATCGAGAATGTCGGCAAAACGCGCCGTCACCATACGTTCTTCGAAATGCTCGGCAACTTCTCCATCGGCGATTACTTCAAAGAAGAAGTGATTACGTGGGCGTGGGAGTTCTTGACGGATAAGAAGTGGATCGGCTTCGATCCAGAGCGTCTGTCGGTAACGGTATACCCAGAGGACGAAGAAGCGTTCAAATATTGGAATGAGAAAATCGGTCTGCCAGAAGAGCGTATCTACAAGCTGGATGAGAACTTCTGGGATATCGGAGAAGGTCCATGCGGCCCTTGTACAGAAATTTTCTACGATCGCGGCGAGAAGTACGGCGATTTGAACGATCCGGAATGCTGGCCTGGCGGCGAGAATGAGCGTTTCCTCGAAGTATGGAACCTTGTGTTCTCGCAATTCAACCATAATAAGGACGGCAGCTACACGCCGCTTCCGAACAAGAACATTGATACGGGCGCAGGCCTCGAACGCTTTGCATCGATTCTGCAAGATGTTGACTCGAACTTCGACACGGACCTGTTCCGTCCGATTATCGACCGCACTTGCGAAATTGCAAACGTTCAATATCATGTGAATGAAGAGCATGACGTTGCGCTCAAAGTAATCGCGGACCACATTCGTACGGTTGCATTTGCAGTAGGCGATGGCGTTCTTCCTTCGAACGAAGGCCGCGGTTATGTTATCCGCCGTTTGCTTCGCCGTGCGGTTCGATACGGCAAGGCACTGGGTGTAGATCGTCCATTCCTGTTCGAACTGGTGAATGTTGTTGGTGACGTAATGGGCGTGTACTACCCTGAGGTTGTTGAGAAGCGTGAATTCATTGAGCGTGTTATCCGCACGGAGGAAGAGCGTTTCCACGAGACGTTGTCCGACGGCTTGACGCTGCTGGCTGCACTTGTAACGCAAGCGCGTGAAGCAGGCCGCAGTGAAATTAACGGCGACGATGCATTCCGTCTATATGACACTTATGGCTTCCCGTTTGACCTAACGGAAGACTACGCTTCCGAGAATGGTTTGACGGTTGATCGCGCAGGCTTCGATACAGCGATGGAAGCACAGCGTGAACGTGCGCGTGCAGCGCGTCAAGATACGGGCGGCATGAACGTTCAAGGCGGGCCACTGTCCGAGCTGACGGAGAAAACGGAGTTTGTTGGCTATACAGAGCTGACGTCTTCGGCCAAAATTACGGCGATCGTACACGAAGATTCGCTCGTTGATCTTGCAGGTGCAGGCAGCCGCGTGCTCGTGCTGCTCGACCGGACGCCTTTCTATGCTGAAAGCGGCGGCCAAGTCGGCGACCGCGGTGTAATCGAAGGCAACGGCTTCGTCCTGAACGTCGAAGACGTGACGAAAGCGCCGCACGGACAACCGGTTCACCATGCTGTAGTTGCAAGCGGAACGGTACGTGTCGGCGAGACTGTACAAGCTGCTGTAGCGCAAGATCTTCGCAATGACATTATCAAGAACCATACGGCTACGCACTTGCTGCACAAAGCGCTCAAAGAAGTGCTCGGCGAGCATGTTAACCAAGCGGGTTCGCTCGTTAAGGCCGATAGCTTGCGCTTCGACTTCTCGCACTTTGGTTCGATTACAGAGGAAGAGCTCTCTGATATCGAGCGTCGCGTTAATGAGCAAATCTGGCTCGGTACGCCAGTCGTCATTGAGAGCAAGCCAATCGCAGAAGCGAAAGCAATGGGCGCAATGGCATTGTTCGGCGAGAAATATGGCGATGTGGTTCGCGTTGTACAAGTCGGCAAATACAGCATCGAGCTGTGCGGCGGCATTCACGTTGGCAATACGTCGCAGATCGGCACGTTCAAGCTGATCGGTGAGAGCGGCATCGGTTCAGGCGTACGCCGCATCGAAGCAGTAACAGGCCGCCATGCTTATTCGTATATGGAAAGCCAATTCGATCTGCTCAAGCAAGCTGCTGGTCTGCTTAAGTCGAATACAGCAGATGTGCCGAAGCGTATTGAAGCGTTGTTCGGCCAAGTGAAAGAGCTGGGCCGCGACAATGAGTCGCTGCAAGCGAAGCTCAGCCGCATCGAAGCGGGCTCGCTGACGGACAAAGCGAAGACGGTTGGCGACGTTACAGTGTTGACAGCAGAAGTAAGCGCACCTAGCATGGACGCGCTTCGCGGCATCGTAGACGAGCTTAAGTCGAAGCTGCCATCGGCTGTTATCGTGCTTGGCGCTGTACAAGAAGACAAGGTGAATCTGGTTGCATCCGTATCGCCTGACCTCGTGAAGAAGGGGTTAAACGCAGGCAAGCTCGTGAAAGAAGCAGCAACGCTGTGCGGCGGCGGTGGCGGCGGTCGTCCAGATATGGCACAAGCTGGCGGCAAGGACGCATCCAAGCTGGCTGACGCATTGAAACTTGCGGAAGAACTAGTTCTTGCGCAAGCAAATGTGATATAGTAATAATTGACACTGCAGCATATAAAGCGGTTTCCAAAGTGAGGTGCTGGGATGAGCTCGATGGACAAAACGATGAAATTCGACGTGAAGGCGGAAGGATTGGAAGCATCCGCGCAAGAGATTTTGCTTCAAGTGCATGATGCGCTGTTGGATAAGGACTACAATCCGATCAACCAGATTGTCGGCTACCTGTTGTCCGGGGATCCCGCATACATTCCGCGGCACAACAATGCTAGAAGTTTGATTCGCAAGAAGGAACGGGACGAGTTAATCGAAGAGCTTGTACGCTTCTACTTGAAATCCAAGAAAGTATAACTTTTGACTTCATACTTAATCTTGGATTTCTCCGGTATGAAACTCACTGCGCCGTTTGAAGGACGGCGTCATCCGTTTCACCTTGAAGGAACATAAATAGACGGGAGCCTGGCTTAACGTATGCGGATTATGGGTTTGGACTATGGCGACCGCAACATCGGCGTCGCCGTCAGCGACGCCTTCGGCTGGACTGCGCAGGGCACTGGCGTCGTGCACCGCAAACGCGATGGCGGCGAATTCGATGAAATTGCCGATCTCGTGAAGCAGCATGAAGTATCGGAAGTTGTGGTCGGTCTTCCCAAGAATATGAATGGTTCGATCGGACCACGTGGTGAAATTTGCATGGCATTTGCTGATGAATTGAAGCAAAAGCTAAACTTACCTGTTCACCTATGGGATGAGCGGTTGACAACAGTTTCTGCGGAGCGAACGCTGCTCGAGGCTGACGTCAGCCGGAAAAAACGAAAGCAAGTCGTGGACAAGTTGGCTGCGACGCTCATTTTGCAAAATTATCTCGATTCTAGGACGAAAAGGTGAGGATGACAATGACGAAGAACGAAAACCAATTTGAAGAGCCGGAAATTATCTATATTCCGGACGAAGAAGGCAACGAGGAAGAGTTCGAAGTCATTATGAAGTTTGAAGTGGACGGCTCTGAGCACAAGTACATGATGGTGGTACCGCTGGAGTCGGACAATGAGGAAGAAGACGAGGTATACGCATTCCGTTATGAAGAGGAAGGCGACGACCTCAAGCTGTACACGATTGAAGATGAAGAAGAATGGAATATCGTCGAAGAGACATTCAATACGCTGCTCGGCGAACTGGACGAGAGCGACGAGGACTAACATAAGTCGAATCGTCTGGAACTAGAAAGGGGAATTGTCCGATATGCAAGAGGTTGAGATGGTACCGCAACGCGGGACGAAGCTGAAGGAGAAATTCGGCAAATTCGTTGAACTAACAAGCGAGGGCGGTTCTGAAGAAGCTTATCGGATTATGTCCGAGTTTCAGTTAGGCAGCCATTACTACGCAGCGCTCCAATCAGAAGCGATGCGCGAAGAAGGCGAAGTTGAGATGCTGCGATTAATCGAGAACGGCGATGAGCTGGAGCTCGAGAACATCGAAAGCGACGAAGAATGGGAAACAGCTGCAGAAGCATACGATATGCTTTGTTTCGATGATTCTAACGACTGATTTCCTACCCAAACAAATAACGTCATATATCTAGCAAGGGCGGCCGACACCGCCCTTTTTCGCGGAAATGGAGGAGCACACGTTGTCGCAATATCCGCAATCGTATCATGAGGAAGACGAATACGAACCACTCCCGACTGGCCCCCGCAGGAGCAGAATTACGATGTGGGTCATTCTAACGCTGCTCGGCATTATGCTGCTCGGCGCTGGAAGCGTTGCACTCTACGTCTGGAATGGCCTTCGACCCACACAGGCAGGCGATCCGATCCGGATTGAGGTGAAGAGCGGTACGTCACCATTCAATTTGGCGGAACAACTTGAGGACGAGGGTATTATTCGCAGCGCATTCATTTTTAAATACTATTTGAAGCTGAAGGACGAGGGCAATCGCTTCCAAGCAGGAGCCTACGAGATGACGCCGGGCATGGAGCTGGACGCGGTTATTGCGAAGCTGAATGCTGGAGACACCGTGAAGGCAGAGACGGTTAAGTTCACGATTCCCGAAGGCTTCACAGCAGTTCAGATTGCAGCGAAGCTTGCCGATGAAGGCATTGTGAATCAGGACGAGATGATGAAGCTTATCGATGAGAATCGAAATTGGGAAGATGTCGATTCGGTACTGCAAATTCCTACCGATAGCAAAGAACTCCATCATTTGGAGGGATACCTGTTCCCCGAGACGTATGAGCTTAAGAAGGGCGTAACCGCAGAAGAAATCATTAAGCGGATGCTGTCTGAGACCGACCGGAAGCTTAATTCGGTGGCAGAGTTGGACGAGAAGCTTGAATCGCTTGGCCTGACCGTACATCAAATGCTAACGATTGCGTCGTTGATCGAACGCGAGGTTGTCGTGGACGAGGAACGGCCGATTGTCGCAAGCGTTATTTATAACCGCATCAAGGCAGGGATGCCTCTTCAGATCGATGCGACGATTCAATATTTGCTGGACAAGCAGAAAGAACGTCTCATGGAGAAAGATCTGGAAGTCGTAAGCCCATACAATACGTATTTGAATAAAGGGCTTCCGCCTGGACCGATTGCAAGCCCAAGCTTGAAATCGATTCAAGCGGCACTGAGCCCGGATACAACGGATTATTTGTACTATGTAACGAAGAAAGACGGCTCGCATTCGCACTTGTTCGCCAAGACGTACAAGGAGCATTTGCGCAACATTGAAGAGAGCAATAAGACGGCAGGGTAATACTGTGTGCTAGCGCGTTAAAGCCGCCTTATTGTATAATGATTGACGGACAGGGCATCGCAGCGAATACGCTGTTGATGCTCTTAACGTTTTCAGCGCATAAGAATTTATAAGTTTCGTCTATGATAGAGAGGTTTGTCTCAAGGAGGGGCTTGTATGACTGTTAAGAAACCGGAGCTGCTCGTAACGGCATCGAACTTGGAAGAGCTGCAGCGGTTAATCGCAGCGGGGGCGGATGCCGTATTAATCGGCGATTCCCGATTCGGGACACGTGTTCCTGGCGATTTCACGCATGAGCAGATGGCAGAGGCTGTATCGATCGCGAAGCAAGCGAATCGCGACGTTCGTATATATGTGGCGATGAACAACATCGTAGATAATAAAATGGTCGAGGAGCTTCCTGCTTATGTAACAGAGCTGGAGCGCATTGGCGTAGATGCTGTTGCATTCGGCGATCCAGCTATACTGATGGCCGTACGTGCGAATGCACCGAAGCTTAAGCTGCATTGGAATGCAGAGATGACATCGACGAATCATGATACTGCAAACTTCTGGGGACGCCGCGGAGCGACGCGTTTCGTATGTGCGCGGGAGCTAAACATGGAGCAAATTGCTGGCATGAAGGCTAGAACGGATCTTGAAGTACAAGTACAAGTACATGGGATGACGAATATTTATCATTCCAAGCGCTCGCTTGTTCAAAGCTATATGGATTTCAAGAAGCTTGCTGAAGGCGCTAATGCAAACGGTGATGAAGCGGATATGTATTTGATGGAGGCAGATCGTCCGGATGAACGGTATCCGATCTTCGAAGACTCGAACGGCACGCATATTATGAGTGCAGACGATCTGTGCATGATCGAGAACTTGCAGGAACTGATGGAAGCCAATATCGATAGCTTCAAAATTGAAGGACTAATGAAGTCCGTTGATTATAATGAAACGGTTGTACGAGCTTATCGGACAGCAATCGATGCTTACTGCAAGGACCCTGAACACTATCGTTTCCAAGAAGAATGGCTTGAGGCGATTCAAGCGAAGCAGCACCCGGATCGTGAATTGAGCTACGGCTTCTTCTATAAGGAACAGGTTTATTAAGTTAAATAAGATTGAGGTGACTGACATGACGAATACAACATCAGAGACAGGACGCAGCCTGACCGGCAAGCGTTATCGGCTGGATCGACCGGAGCTGCTCGCGCCAGCGGGCAACCTCGAGAAGCTGAAATTCGCAGTGCATTACGGTGCGGATGCGGTTTATATCGGCGGACAGAAGTACGGTCTTCGTTCGAACGCGGATAACTTTAGTTTCGAGGAAATGCGCGAAGGCGTTGAGTTTGCAGCCAAATACGGCGCGAAGGTGTTCGTGGCAACGAACATCTATGCGCATAACGAAGATATTGAAGGTCTTGAGGAATATTTGAAAAATCTAGAGGAAGCCGGCATCGCGGCCATTATTGCAGCGGACCCGATTATCATCGAGACCGCACTGCGCGTTGCGCCGAAGCTGGAAGTGCATCTTAGCACGCAGCAATCGACGTTGAACTGGCAGGCGGTTAAGTTCTGGAAGGATGAGGGACTGCCTCGTGTCGTGTTGGCACGTGAAGCAAGCCTGGAAGAAATTGCAGAGATCAAAGAGCATGTCGACATCGAGATTGAAGCATTCATCCATGGCGCAATGTGCTCCTCCTTCTCCGGACGCTGCGTGCTGTCGAATCACTTTACAGACCGGGATTCGAACCGAGGCGGCTGCTGCCAGTCATGCCGTTGGAAGTATGACCTATTCATCGATGCAGAGCAGTTCGAGGACAATGGCGAGCAGTTCACGATGGGCTCCAAAGACCTATGCATGATTGAACATTTGCCGGACCTAATCGAAGTCGGTATCGACAGCTTCAAGATCGAGGGTCGGATGAAGAGCATCCACTACGTCGCAACGGTTGTGAATGCATACCGTCAAGCGATTGATGCCTACTTCGAGGATCCAGAGAGCTACAAGCTGAAGCCAGAGTGGATGGAAGAAATCTATAAGGCGGCGAACCGTCCGCTGAATACGGGCTTCTTCTTCGATACGCCAGGCGCGGAAGATCATATATACGGCCCAGAAGATAAAGGATCCCCGTACGATTTCGCAGGTATCGTGCTCGATTATGATGCTGCAACGGGAATTGCGACTATTCAACAGCGCAACCACTTCAAGCCTGGTCAAGAAGTTGAGTTCGTCGGTCCGGGCGGAAGGTTCTTTAAGCAGACTGTTGGCGAATTAAAAGACAAAGAGGGCAATAAGCTGGACGCTGCACGTCACCCGCTGCAAGAAATTCATATGACAGTTGAACAGCCTGTTAAGCGGATGGATATGATGCGCAAACGGATCGGTAAAGCATAATGTTTGTTTGGAGATAATAAGTAATGATAGGTCTTTATGATCATTAGCGATATTATGCGCTATTGGGTCATAAAGACTTATTTTTTTACAAATTGTTCGTGATTGCTATTACATATTTGATAAATTTGTACGATACTAGTAGATAAAGGGCTTACATTTAGGACAAACGATGCATATTACATACGGGAGGCTGTTTCTTATGTTGGGTAAATTGAAAGCGAAATCGAAAACGTTTCCGACAAAAACGAAAGCGCATTCATCTGAAACCGAAACAAAGCCTAATGTTGCAAAAGAGAAGTCAGCAAGTCTAAAAGCTAGCAGCAACAGCCCGAAGCATCGATTGAATTGGCTTAACCCTTTCAAGTCCGTAGGCACGACCTTGTTTTTATTCATATTTATCAGCATTGTAGCTTGTGTACTCTCTGTAGGCCTTGTAGCTTATAACACTTCGACAGACATTGTTCGTGATTACGCCGCATCAACTAGCCAAGAAACGATAGTACAAGGTGCCGGGAAGATGGATTCTGTATTCGAACAGTACAGTGCAGCAGCACAAATGTTTATGTCAGATCCAAGCTTCCAACAAGAAATTCGCACACTCCGTTCCTCGAAGGATGATGGCGAGAAGGCACAAGCTGGTCGAATGATCGATGAACGTGTTATCGCATTCTGGAAGAGCAATCCTGCCATTAGCCGTATCTTCATGATCCCAACGGATGATAAGGGTTCAATGATTACGAATGGCGAGAAGTTCGGCGCCAGTTATGTAGCGAAAGCGCGCAAATTTGATTGGTATACGAAAGCAATTGAGGCTAAAGGGAAAGAAGTATGGATGGAATCGCCGTTAGACGGATTTTATGATATTCCGATCGATCCTTCGATTGGTGTAGCTTTTGCAATGAAAGGAACCGTCTCTTCCGTTCCGCAATATGTTCTGTTGATCGAGGTGAAGCTTTCCGCAATTAAGGAGAAGCTTGGACAGATCTCGCTGGGAGAAGACAGCCATATTGTAATCGTCAACAGCAGTAATCAAATGATTATTCCGGAGGATCTGAGCCAATACGGCCAGACTGCCAGCGTGAAGCTGCCGGAACAGCTGGAATACCGAGGTGTCTTCGAGACAACAACCACGACAGATGCGCAAGTGCTTGCGGTACATAGTAAATTCGCGATGTCAGACTGGCGGATGGTGGGTACACTGCCTGTAGATGAGCTGCTGAATGGCGCGGATAAAATTAAACGGTTTACGATCATTGTAACGATAATTGCAGCAGGTGTGGCAGCGTTGCTAGGCTTCCTGGTCGTACTACTGATTGCGCGTCCGCTTGGCCGTCTGCGCAACTTGATGAACGAAGGCGAACGAGGCAATCTAATGGTTCGCATGAAGCTGAAACGTAAAGACGAAATCGGGCAAGTAGCGCTAAGCTTCAATAGCATGATGGCGGAAATTACAACACTGGTGCAGCAGACGAGTGGATCGGCGCAAGAAGTGCTTCAGACGGCTGCTGAATTAACAGCTTCCTCTCACAAAACAGCGGGTTCGGCGAAAGAGATTGCCGTTGCAACGGAGGAGATCGCAGGAGGCGCAACGAGCCTTGCCGTTGAAGCAGAGCGCGGCAATGATCTGACCACCACCATTCATGAACAGATGCGCAAAGTGCTTGATGCAAACAAACAGATGGAGCTAGCAGCCGCACAAGTAGAGAAGGCAGGACAGCAGGGCTCTGAGTATATGATGAAGCTGATCCAGAAGACAGGCATGACGGAAGAAATGACGCGCGAAATGGTAGGCAAAGTCGATAAGCTCCGTGACTCGACGTCGTCCATCCGCAAAATTCTTGACGTGTTGAACAATCTGACGAAGCAAACGAACATTCTTTCGTTGAATGCGACGATTGAAGCCGCGCGTGCTGGCTCGGCGGGTAAAGGGTTCATGGTCGTCGCAGATGAAATCCGTAAGCTGGCCGACCAGTCCCGGCAATCGATCGATGTCGTAGCGCAAATTACGGATACGATTCAGCAGCAAATCGATGAGACCGTTAATGTATTGTCGAATGCTTATCCGCTTTTCCAAGAGCAGATCTCATCCGTCAAAGAATCGAATCAGATTTTCTTGACCGTTCAAGGTCAAATGGGAATGTTCGCAGGCAGCATGGATGCCGTTACGAATGCGATTGGAACGCTAGAGCAGTCACAGATCGTGCTTGCGGAGGCTATGAGTAACGTAAGTGCAGTAGCGGAGCAATCGTCTGCAACGTCTGAAGAGGTAGCTTCGTTAAGCAGCGAACAGCTGAACATCAGCGATGGACTCGTTCAATTATCAGCACGGCTGGCGGAAGTGTCCAGCCAGTTGAAGCAGTCGTTGGCAAGGTTCCAGGTTTAACGATATTGTTGATTCAGAGCAGTGGCCATCCAGTCGAGGGTGGCCATTTATTATTTTTCAAAGTGAGGAAGTTGGAAATCGATAGTCGGTTTTTACAAAAACCTAACGATCCGCAACCATTTCGAAAGGATTTTCGTCGGATATTCGAAAAAAGAAGCTTTTTCTTAAAATTAATGTTACAAAAGACCTAGAATTAACCGATATATTTATTACGAAATCTATGTGTCTATTCCATGAGCAGGCGGTGTACCAGCAATGTCAAAGAAGAACAAGCAGCCTCAATCAGTAAACACAATAGGCAGCGATCAACTAGAGAAGGCACAAGGAGAGCAACAGGATTTGAAAGGTAAAATTAAATCTAAATTAAAGCTAAAGGCAATGCCAAAGCTCAAACCTAATACGCAGGATTTTAAGCTGTCCAAAATGAGCTGGGCAAACCCTCAACGCTCAGTAGGGGCCAAACTGTTCTTGTTTATTTTCGTTAGCATCCTAGCGTGCGTGCTCGTTGTAGGGACGCTGGCATACAGCAAATCGAAAAGCATTATTCGCGAGAATGCGGCAGAGTCGAACTATCAGACCATTCAGCAGGCGGCAGGCAAACTGAAGCTGTTGTTCGATAACTATGAGACGCTGACGCTGCAGGTTATGGTGGACTCTGCCATTCAAGAAGAATTGAGCATTATCCGAGACGAATCATTAGAGCAATTCGATCGTTTCCAGGCTACAACGAAAGTGAACAGCTTGCTCCAGAAGTATATTCTGAGCAACAATTCAATAGCGAACGGCTATTTGATTCCTCTGAAGGAGGGCGCTTATTCGCTTGGCAGCTCGGCATTTAGTCAAGAGGTAGCGGAAAGCAGCGACTGGTTCAAACAAGTTAAAGAATCGCAAGGGCAAACGTTCTGGATCGAGTCCAAGGCTGACGGTCTAGCAGGCACTTCTGCAGAACCAACGCTTGGCGTAGCGCGCCTGCTGAAGAGCAGCGTAACAAGCGAGCCGCTCTTCGTGCTCGTATTCGAAATTAAGTTGAGCGCAATTCAAGATACGCTTGGTGAAATTTCATTGGGTGAAGGCAGCGTCGTCTCCATCGTCGATACGAAAAATCGTTATACCATGTACCCAGGCGATGGTGGCGCTGCGAAGTTGGGAACAGATGCAGATGTCGCAATCCCGGCATTTGAGGTCGATGGCGAAAACGGCGGCTCGTTGGAAACGGCAGATACGGAAGGCTCTAGTGTAATCGCAGCTTATTCCGAGGTTAACAACGCAGGCTGGCGGATTGTAGGCAAAACACCGGTCGATCAATTGGTGAATGACGCGAATGCCATCTATGTGCTGACATTCATCGTTACTGCAGCGGCGGCGGTTGCAGCAGTCGTAATCTGCTATGTGATGATTCGTATGTTTGCGAACCCACTCGTTCAGCTGCGCAACCTGATGAACGAAGGAGAACGCGGCAATCTGAGTGTACGTCTTCATTTGAATCGCAAGGATGAGATCGGCCAATTGACAGACAGCTTCAACCGAATGATGACGGAGATTACTTCATTGGTTGATCAGACAAGCGGAACAGCTGACGAGGTATTGGCGACAGCAAGCGTTCTGACTGAGGCATCGCGGAAAACCGCGGTTTCTGCGAAGGAAATTGCTGTAGCAACGGAAGAAATCGCTGGCGGAGCTACTAGCCTTGCTGTTGAGGCAGAGCGTGGCAGTGATTTGACCACTACGATCAATACGCAAATGCAGAACTTGCTCCACACGAATCAATCGATGGAAACGTCCGCGCAGACGGTACAGCAAGCTAGTGAGCAAGGAACAAGCTACATGAACGTGCTCATCGAGAAGACAGGCTTGACGGAACAGATGACGCGCAGCATGGTTGAGAAGGTAGATCGTCTGAAAGATTCGACTTCATCGATTCGCAAAATTCTCGATGTGCTGAACAATCTGACGAAGCAGACGAATATTTTGTCGCTCAATGCAACCATTGAAGCAGCACGCGCAGGTGTAGCGGGCAAAGGATTCATGGTCGTCGCAGACGAAATTCGCAAGCTTGCCGATCAATCTCGCCACTCCATTGATGTCGTGGCACAAATTACGGAGACGATCCAGCGTGAAATCGATGATACGGTAGAAGTGCTGACCGAAGCGCATCCAATCTTCCAAGAGCAAGTATCGTCGGTTAAAGAAACGAACCAGATCTTCATGGCCGTACAGTCGCATATGACGCAATTTAGTGAAAGCCTTGGTTCAGTAACGGAAGCGATCGGCAAGCTCGATGAGTCCCAGACGGTATTGTCTGATGCGATGACCAGCGTAAGTGCCGTAGCGGAACAATCGTCCGCAACATCGCAAGAGGTAGCTTCGCTGAGCAATGAACAGCTGAGCGTAAGCGAAGAGCTCGTTAAACTGTCCAACCGTCTTGAAGAATCATCGAACAAGCTTCAGCAATCGCTGTCGCGCTTTACAACCAAAAGCGAAGCTTAATTATTAGCTCATAACGAAGACAGGTCCTAGCATTCTTGGACCTGTCTTTTTTGCTTGCGATTATTATACTAGCTGCTACTCTCTTACATCATAACCAACAATGGTTTTGGTGACAGCGTCGAAATAAATACCAATTGGCCCTAACAGAGCGTCTAACGCCGTGTTGAATGTAACCTTATAGATTACTTCGGGTTCAACCTTTGTTTGCTTGAGCGGAACATCACTCCATTGGGCAATGGTAACTTCAGCTTCACGCCAATCCCCTACAATTCTTGACTGCTCTTGCTCGGTCATTTGATTCCAAGCTATCACTCTAAGTGAAGATGCCGTTTCAAGAAACCACAAATCCGCGTCGGGCAGAAGCCCTCCTTTAGGCTTGTCGTTATTGTTATCACTACACCCGATTATGGACAACAAAACGATAATAACAAGCGATATGTATCCTATTCTAATTAGAAATGTACATCTCTTGTTCATACCGATCTCCTTCCGAAACGCTCTCAGCCGATGCGGAATTACCATATTACTAACAACCTTAGTAACGGAACCAGAAAAGGTAATGTTGCAATAATACGGAAGGGGCACTAGCCCTTAAGATGTTTGAGGGGCACAGCCCCTTATCCGTTCGAACAAGAGTTTTACCCCGCAGGGGTACGCGACTCCTAGCAGGGAGTAACTCAGCTAGCACCATCAGCCGATCCCACGCCAGTTCCGGGGTCCAGGGGACGGCAGTCCCATGGGGTCCTCCCTTGCAGGGAGGATTTAGGCGGGTAGAACAATTGGTTTAAAAAGAGGGGGTCATGAGGGGCACAGCCCCTTATCCGCTCGAACAAGAGTTGTACCCCGCAGGGGTTCGCGACTCCGAGCAGGGAGTAACTCAGCTGAACCATCAGCCGATCCCACGGTTATTCAGGGGTCCAGGGGACGGCAGTTCCATGGGGTCCTCCCTTGCAGGGAGGATTTAGGCGGGTAGAAAAACTGGTTTTAAAAGGGGGTCAAGAGGGGCATAGCCCCTTACCCGCTCGAACAAGAGTTGTACCCCACAGGGGTACGCGACCCCTAGCAGGGTGTAACTCAACTGCACCATCAGCCGATCCCACGCCAGTTCCGGGGTCCAGGGGACGGCAGTCCCATGGGGTCCTCCCTTGCAGGGAGGATTTAGGCGGGTAGAACAATTGGTTTAAAAAGAGGGGGCGCTAGCCCTTAAATAATTCGGAGGTTCGTTAAGGGGCGCTAGCCCCTAAACATACATAATTAGGGGGTCCAAGGGGCACAGCCCCTGGAGTCCTACCTTGCAGGGAGGAATTAGGCGGGTAGATTGGGCAATAATGCTAACACCAATAGGATGAAGCGGGGGCAAAGGTTGCTTTGCGTAGACGACTTATAACAATTGCAGTTGCAATGACAGTGTTGTTCGGCATATGGGAGTGGAGGCTAAGCGTCATGGAGCTGTGGCCTAGGACGCAGTCGGGCAGCAAAACGCAAGTTGCCCGACAAGCGGTAGAGCAGCGGGATAGCGAGCTTATAATTGATGCAGGGAGGGGAGAGTTCGTCGATCGGAATGGCATTCCGTTGACGGGTCAGTCGATTGAGGCGCTTGCTCTATTCCCTGTGCAGGCCGGTCAGCGTGGAGGAGCGGAACAGATTAGCCGGTTAGCTTCGATTCTTGACGTTTCCGTGCAGCAGCTCCAATCTCGTCTAACTGAGCTGAAGGAACCAGGCTACTGGCTTGAAGCGGGCAGTACGCATCCGCTTGCTCTTACGGAGAGACAGCTTGAAGCGTTAAAGACGGTTCATATCAATGGCGTGCGTGTTGTTCCCTATCGACTGCGCTATATGGCTCCGTACCTTGCTTCACAAACAATAGGTTATATAAGTCAGCATCCAGAACGGATCAAAACGGCCTATGGCCACGAGTACGCGATAGGCGAACTTAAGCTAAATTCGGTAATTGGAGGAGCAGGGCTGGAGCGCTCTCTTGATCGGCTGCTCAGGGGTGATGGCGGTACAACGGCATCGTACTATACAGATGCTTCCGGTCAGCCTCTGCAAGGACTAGATGTCCGTGTAGCAGCTCCTGTTAACCGTTTGTATCCGCTGCAGGTCATTACGACGCTTGATGCAGGTCTGCAAGCGGCAGTTGAACAATATGCGGATCGCTCTGGATTGAAGGAAGGGGCAATTGTTGTATTGGATATGGCCACTCGCGATATTGTAACGATGGTATCAAGACCACGATTGAATCCGGAGCAGGTAGATGCTGCTGGGTCAGCGGCTGCCAATCATGCTATACGCGCTGTTGAACCAGGATCGATATTCAAGCTGGTTACGGAAGCGGCTGCGCTTGAAGCAGGCGTATCGATGCCTTCCGAAACATTTCACTGCAGCGGTGAATACGGACGGTATGGCTTGTCTGACTGGAAAGCTGGCGGCCACGGCGAGCTTACGCTTCGTGAAGGGCTTGCAAAGTCATGCAATATCGTCTTCGCGACGATAGCGGAGCGGTTGACGGCCAGACAGTTAGCGGACACAGCTTTCCGGCTTGGAATTGGCAGGCAGGTAGGCTGGCATTCGGAACAATCAGTGGGGCCGCTCGCAGGCCCAATACGACTGTTGGAGGAAGAGGAAGCGGGGCGAATTTTTGATCGGAAGCAGGCATCTGTTGATGGCGGCGTTATGGCGCAGACGGGCATCGGACAACGCGATGTGCGTATCTCTCCGCTTCAGGCCGCGAATATGATCGCAACGATTGTTAATATGGGTCATGTCGCAGAGCCGCGCATCGTTAGCGAAATCCGATATGCAAACGGACAACGGCTTGTATCGTTTCCGCCACATGAAGCAGCATCGCCAATAGGGCGAATCTCGCCAGCAGCAGCGCGTGAGCTAATGGATGGGATGCAGCTTGTTGTTAAAGTAGGGACCGGACGCTCCATCCAGAATGGCGTCTGGGATGCAGCAGGCAAATCAGGCACGGCTGAAGTAACTCGCAGCGGCGTAGATCGTGTCAATCAATGGTTCATTGGTTATGGGCCTTTAAAGTTTCCGAAATATGCGATTGCAGTGTTGGCCGAGAACCGTACACCTAACACCGCTAATGAAGCGACAAAGCTGTTTCGCGCGATATTGGATATAGCTGCGAAGAAGCAGTAAATAAACGTAAAGAAACCGCCCTAGGAAAGAGCATAGAATGCTCTAAACGTAGGGCGGTTTATATTTTACACCTAGATAAAGTTATGTTATTCCACTGGGGTCTCGGGTGCAAGTTCTGAACTGCTGCTGTCGAACTCGCCCTGCGGCATTCGAATCCAACGATGGAAATACCGCTGATCGTACAAGGCTTTGATTAGAATGATCAGGATCGGAGACAGGATAACGCCTGCGACGCCGAACAGCGACAACGAAATGATCATGAAGGTCAGCATGGTGAACGCAGAGACGCCAAGCGTATCGCCCGTAATCTTGGGTTCGAGAATCTGGCGGGCCAACACGACGACAAGGAACAGGCCGGTTACCCAGATGGCAAGCGACGTATGGCCAACGATAAACATATAGATAATCCAAGGCACGAATACCGTACTTACGCCAAGCAGGGGAAGCACATCGAAAATCCCGCAGACTACTGCAATCGTGAAGGCGTTCTGGACACCTAGCAGAAGCAGGGAGATGAAAATAACGGCGAACGTAATCGAAATCAGCTTAAGCTGCGATTTCAGATAAATACCAATTCCTTTGAATACATTGTCGCGAAGAAACTCGAACGCTGTTTTGAACGTCTTTGGTGTTTTCTCCGACGCTGTCCGCTTCCAATCTTTAATCTCAACACTTAAGAAGTACGCCAGAATGATGCCAATGGAGAAGTTAAAAACAAAAGCAGAGAAGCTTGTTAAATAATTAGATAACGTAATTAGGAACGAAGTTGCGATGGACTGTCCTTTCCTCGTTACATAATCAACAACCGAATCGAACTGGCTGAGCAGGTCGGGCGGCATACTATCCACTTTGGACGAAATCCAATCGGAATGAGCTTCAACCTGTTCACGGAGAAGCTGCTGATATTTCGGCAGGTTCACAATTAATCGGTTGGCCTGATCGGCAATAATAAAGCCAGCTCCAAGAAAGATACTTATGATGACCAATGTAAACAGCAGTACGCTGATGGCGGATGCAATTGACTTCTTCAGTCCGAGCTTGTTCAACCAGCGAGCAGGTGGTTCGATGAACAAATAAATAAAGAAGGATAAGAAAACGGGAGTTGCAAGCTTGTACAAATAGCTGAAGGCAAACATGGTTAAGTATACAGTTAAAGCGATAAGGGCAATATCGAAGGCGGTCCTCCAATATTTTTTGTAAAACACGATCATCTGCGCAGCTCCCTTTCACAAAATAGTTCTTCGAACAGCTTAATATTCATAAATTACATATTACTGGACGTGGTCGAATGCATACTTCTTCCATTGTACTACAGTTCGCATTTAGATGCCTATTTATGCCGAACGTATGTTACAATTAATAGTGGGCTTTCTATAAGTAAACACTAACTACATATTGAATTTGGTGGGAATAAGCTATGCAAAATTTATTTCTGTTATTGTTCTACGCGCTGACCTTCTACGCTTTTCTCCCTGGGTTAATAAGCCGAATGTTCGGTTTCCGCGCATTCAAGCGAGGACGCGTCAAGCGTGAGATTGCACTAACCTTCGATGATGGTCCGGATCCGCGTTATACGCCGCTTTTGCTTGATCTTTTGAAGCGTTACAATGCCAAAGCGACGTTCTTCGTAGTCGGGGCACATGCGGAGAAGCATCCGGAGCTGTTGAGGCGTATGCGTGATGAAGGTCATGTTATCGGCATTCATAATTACGAGCACAAAACGAACTGGCTGATGCGTCCGAAGAAAGTGAAGTGGCATATCCAGCGTACACAAGAAGTAATTAAGGACGCGACGGGTCTGGACGCTATCTATTACCGTCCGCCATGGGGCATCGTGAATGCGTTTGATTACTCTCCAGGTAATCATCTTCATATTATTTTGTGGTCCGCCATATTCGGTGATTGGAAGTACAAGCTGGGAGCAGCCCGGCTGCGTCAACGAATGATGAAGAAGATGCGTCCCGGTGAAGTTCTGCTGCTGCACGACTGCGGGATGACGCCCGGTGCCGATGAGCGTGCGCCTGAGAATATGATTCAAGCGCTAGAGGCCTATTTGGCTGAAGGGGAACGTCGCGGATTCCAATTCGTCGGTATCGATGAGATGATTGCACTTACGGATAAAGCGATCGGGCTAGTGCCAAGCCGATTAAAGCGAATCATGATCTGGCTGTGGCTGCGATGGGAAAGCCTGTTTCACATGGTCTTCCGCACGAAGCCGGTTGGTTTGCCAAGTCCATCTTTCCATTATCGGTTAACCCAGTATCATGGGGCATCGATTGAGATTGGCAGCGGCATCACGTTAGAGAATAAAGATACCATTGCCGAACTGCATTTTGATAATCGGACACTCCTCGAAATCGCGCATAAATCAGCTACGCCGATTGCCGCTGCAATCCGGCTTGTTCGCATGGTGGAGAAGCAGTTGCCGACAGTGGCATCCGCGTTGGCACGCGATCCTGAAGCGGTGAAGGCCAAAACGCTCTATGGCGTCACGATGATACATCGAGGTGCAGAAAAGCTTGGCTTCAGCGTACATGAGCTGCCAACAGGAATGTTCGCTTCCATGAGCAAGATTTACTTAAAGGTGTTAATGCGCGTATTGACGCCAACGCCTAAACATTCGGATGCAGATAAGCGCAGCAGCCGCCATGCTGTCGAACTTAAACCGCATATTTTAATCTATCCAATCCCTAAGCTGCTGGAGCTTGCTTCAACGGAACCGGAGGCAGCAGCAAGCAGCAAGGTTGAGGCACAGAAGAAGCAGCACCTATCTAAGCCTAGCACCGTTCAGGCAGCACAAGAGCTCGAACTGGAATTTGATCATCTTGAAGGCTCCAAGGCAGGCAGCTAACGATTCGGATTCGTTTCACAGAACCATAATCAATCATCATGCCGGTACATCGAGAATGCAGAGTTCTCGATGTACCGGTTTTTATTTGGGATAAGCGTGGTATGTAATGGAGGAGAGGACGCAATGAGTACGTGGGATTCAATTATTTTCGGTATAAGCTGTGGGCTGTTTGTTATCTTTATGGTGATTGCCATTATGGCTGCAGCGAACCGTAATCGTGCGGGGAAACCGATTGCTACCGGTTATCCTACAGCAAAGACGCAGGCTAGTTTAATTGGACTCGTGATTTTATCTGCAGTTGTTTGGACCATTCAAGCATTTACTGGCACACATACCTTGTTTATCGTATTCACAGCACTCGGTATAAACTTTGTTATAAATCCGTCGGTGTTAGGGGAGAAAGGGTTAAAGCTTGGTGTTCACTATGTACCAAGAGATCGAATAATCGGGTATACCATTCAATCGAAAGGCACCAAAACAATCATTCATTTTCAAGTGCAGGGTAAGAAGGGCCCCCTAGTGATGGTTGTCAATGAGTCACGAAACAAGGATTTGAAGAATCAATTGCTGCATTATTTCGCAGAGGCGCCAGAGCAGGAATAAGCAGCGGGGAGTGTGATTGTACAGCGTGGCATCGAAGAGCGGCAGAAGAGTGGCTGCAGGTCTGACGGTATTGTATGGTTGTATACTGCTATACTGGATGTTTGTTGGGTTCAACAGAGCCCATTTTACAGATTATCGATATAACTTCATTCCATTTGATACGATCACTTATTTTATAGGGATTGCCCATAAAGCTCGAGGAGCGGCAATGCTCAACTTACTTGGGAACATAGTCCTCTTCGTACCGTTCGGACTTCTGTTACCCTTGTCGGCAAAGCTGAATCCGATTGTATGGACGTTGTTATTCGCAGCGAGCATCACAATGCTTGAACTGCTGCAGCTTGTAACGAAGCGGGGGATGTTCGATGTTGATGATATTATCCTCAACGTCTTCGGTTTCTTGATCGGATATGTTGTATTGTTTGTTGTACGGTCATTATTATTATCAAAATAAAAACGATGGGCTGTCCAATTGTTGGACAGCCCATCGCTATTCGGTATGAAATTATGCTTTCAGAACCGCACCGTTGCTTGCGTTCGTAACGAGCTTGGAGTAACGAGCGAGGTAACCTTTCGTTACCTTAGGCTCAAAGCCCTGCCATTCAGCCTTACGACGCTCAAGCTCTTCTTCATCGATGAGCAGGTTAATCGTACGGTTGTTCAGGTCGAGCTCGATTTCTTCGCCGTCGCGTACGAATGCGAGCGGGCCGCCTTCAGCTGCTTCTGGCGAGATGTGACCGATGGAGATACCACGGGATGCACCGGAGAAACGGCCGTCTGTGATCAGACCAACCTTCGCGCCGAGGCCCATGCCCATGATTTGGGACGTAGGTGCGAGCATCTCTGGCATACCAGGGCCGCCCTTTGGTCCTTCATAACGGATAACTACAACGTGGCCTTCTTTGATCAGGCCTTTCGCAATGCCTTCGAGACATTCTTCTTGCGAATCGAAGCAGATCGCAGGACCTTTATGGTATCCGCCAACCGATTTGTCGACAGCGCCGACTTTTACGATTGCACCGCCTGGAGCGATGTTACCGAACAGGACAGCCAGGCCGCCGCGCTCAGTGTGCGGGTTATCGAGCGTATGAATAACTTCGGTGTTCAGAATGTCGCAGCCAGCAACGTTCTCGCGAAGCGTCTTGCCTGTAACAGTAAGAACATCACCATGAAGTGCGTCTTCCTTCTTGAACAGCTCGTTCAGCACGGCGCTTACGCCGCCTGCGTTATGAACGTCTTCGATGTGCCAATCCGATGCTGGTGCGATCTTCGCCAGATGCGGCACGCGGTTAGCAACTTCGTTGATGCGTTCGATTGGGTAGTCGATGCCTGCTTCATGAGCCAGAGCAAGCGTGTGAAGAACCGTATTCGTCGAACCGCCCATAGCCATATCGACTGCGAATGCGTTGTCGATCGCATCTTTGGTTACGATATCGCAAGGCTTGATGTCCTGCTTGATCAGCTCCATCAGCTGGCGAGCGGACTGTTTAACGAATTCCTTACGTTCTGGTGCAACGGCGAGGATCGTACCGTTGCCTGGCAGCGCAAGGCCAAGTGCTTCAGCCAAGCAGTTCATCGAGTTCGCCGTGAACATACCGGAGCACGAACCGCAAGTTGGGCAGCCGTATTGCTCGAGCTCTGTCAGGCTCTTCTCGTCGATTTTGCCGGATTGGAACGCGCCAACGCCTTCGAATACGCTGGACAGCGAGATCGAACGGCCGTCGGACGTTTTGCCCGCTTTCATTGGGCCGCCGCTGACGAAGATCGTCGGGATGTTGATGCGAAGTGCTGCCATCATCATGCCTGGCGTAATTTTGTCGCAGTTCGGGATACAGACCATGCCGTCGAACCAGTGCGCATTAACGACCGTTTCAACGGAGTCAGCGATAATTTCGCGGCTCGCGAGCGAGTAACGCATGCCGATGTGGCCCATTGCGATACCGTCGTCTACGCCGATTGTGTTGAATTCGAATGGAACGCCGCCAGCTTCGCGGATCGCTTCTTTAACGATCTTGCCGAATTCTTGCAAGTGCACATGTCCTGGAACGATGTCGATGTACGAGTTGCAGACTGCGATGAATGGTTTGCCGAAGTCTTCCTCTTTAACCCCTGCTGCACGCAGCAAGCTCCGGTGCGGTGCACGGTCAAAGCCTTTTTTGATCATATCGGAACGCATTTTGTTTTTAGATGCCGACATTGAAGTCCCTCCCATGAGTTTGTCCATAGCAAATAGTTTACCACAACGATAGGTTTGTGACCACAGCAACGTATGGTTCAATCGACTCATGCAGCAGTCGAAATGTTAAGGAAAATCTATAAAAATGACAGATATCGTTAATGAAGAGTCGATTCAAGGAACAAACGAGGAAAGGTCTTGCTTTGCCGGTCTGATCATAATACGGATTGTAGAACCGATGCTAGAGGAGAGTGATTCCAAACCGTCGTATGTATGGATAACTGGGCAATTAACGTTGTTCGTTCTATATAAAATAATTAAGTAATCATACGTTGAGCTTGAAGTGTTCGATGATATGAATAGAAGAATGGAAGCCAGATCCAGTTCTCTTAGGGGAACTGGCTTTTTTCTATGAGATGAGCGTGGAAAAACGGAAAGTTATGTTAGGAATTCGGACATGAAATATGCGGATCGAAACTCAATAGACGCTCGATACAAACTTTATGTCAGAAAACATAACATAAAAATGTTTACATGTTGAAGCTGGGCACCTATAATGTTGGTAAGTTATTCCTCAGTCGAACAAATATATGCCATGAGATTGCGATTGGAGACGTGGTAGGATGCAGCTGACAGAACGCGAGAAAGAGAAATTGCTTATTACGGTTGCGGCCGATCTGGCGCGGCGGCGTATGCAGCGCGGCGTAAAGCTCAATTATCCGGAAAGCATTGCGCTTCTCACATCGGAGATTATGGAAGGTGCACGCGATGGCATGACGGTTGCACAGTTGATGACATACGGCACCACGGTACTGACACGTGCGCAAGTGATGGAAGGTATACCCGAGATGATTCATGAGGTGCAAGTAGAAGCGACATTCCCTGATGGGACCAAGCTTGTAACGGTTCATCATCCGATAGGAGAGTGAAGCGATGATTCCAGGCGAATATCGGACGGTAAGCGGACAGATCGAACTGAATGCTGGTCGGCGGACTGCTCAGTTACTGGTCGTTAATACAGGTGATCGGCCCGTACAGGTAGGATCGCATTTTCATTTTTTTGAGGTGAATCGCGCGCTGCGCTTCGACCGCAGAACGGCATTTGGCATGCGGCTCGATATTCCGGCGGGAACGGCGGTTCGTTTCGAGCCAGGCGAGGAGAAGCCGATTCGACTTGTTGAACTAGGTGGAGCGAAACGGTCATTCGGACTTAATGGTCTAAGTGAGGGCGAGGCTGCCCATGGCAAGATGAGCGATGAAGTGAGCGCAAGACTTGCGAAGTGGGAGGAGGGTGCGAAATGAGCAGCATGGATCGAAGCAGTTACGCCCAAATGTTCGGCCCAACGACCGGCGATGCCATAAGACTTGCGGATACAGAGCTGTGGGCACGCATTGAACGAGATTATACCGTGTATGGCGATGAATGCAAATTCGGCGGCGGTAAAGTCATTCGTGACGGCATGGGACAATCCAGCGGCGCGCTCCGTGAAGAGGGCGTGCTCGATACACTTATTACGAATGCAGTCATAATCGATCATTGGGGCATTGTGAAGGCGGATATCGGGATTAAAGACGGCCATATCGTCGGCATCGGCAAGGCAGGCAATCCGGACATTATGGATGGTGTTACGCCGGGCATGATTGCAGGCGCGAGTACGGAAGTTATAGCAGGCGAAGGGCGAATCGTAACGGCGGGCGGCATTGACTCGCACATTCATTTCATCTGCCCGCAGCAGATCGAGACGGCGTTGTCTTCCGGCGTTACGACGATGATCGGCGGAGGCACAGGTCCAGCTACAGGAACGAATGCTACGACGGTAACGCCGGGCGCTTGGCATTTGTCCCGCATGCTGGAAGCGATAGAAGCTTTTCCGATGAATATCGGTTTAACGGGCAAAGGCAATGCATCCTTCATCGGACCGCTCGTCGAGCAGATTGAAGCTGGAGCAATAGGGTTGAAGCTGCATGAGGATTGGGGAACAACGCCTGCTGCCATTGATGCGTGTCTCACCGCTGCAGATCAATACGATGTGCAGGTGGCCATTCACACAGACACGCTTAACGAAGCGGGGTTCCTTGAAGATACGCTGACAGCATTCAAAGGCAGAACGATTCATACGTACCATACCGAAGGTGCTGGAGGCGGACATGCGCCGGACATTATCCGGGCGGCAGGCGAACTGAACGTGCTGCCCTCCTCAACGAATCCGACGCGTCCGTTCACGGTAAACACGATCGAGGAGCATCTCGACATGCTGATGGTATGTCATCACCTCGACAGCCGTATTCCGGAGGATGTCGCATTCGCGGATTCACGCATACGACCGGAGACGATTGCGGCGGAAGATATTTTGCACGATATGGGCGTATTCAGCATGATCAGCTCCGATTCGCAAGCTATGGGCCGCGTAGGAGAAGTCATAATTCGAACTTGGCAGACAGCGGATAAAATGAAGCGCCAGCGCGGACCGCTAGCGCCGGACGATGCGGACGGCGACAACTATCGCATCAAGCGGTATGTTGCCAAATATACGATTAATCCAGCGATTACGCATGGCGTATCGCATCTCGTAGGGTCCATCGAGATCGGCAAGTTCGCCGATCTCGTGGTATGGCAGCCGATGTTCTTCGGCGTGAAGCCGGATCTCGTCCTGAAAGGCGGCAGCATCGCTTTCGCGCAGATGGGCGATCCGAATGCCTCGATCCCGACGCCGCAGCCGGTATGGGGGCGCCCGATGTTCGCATCGTTCGGCAAGCTGATCGCCAGCAGCTCGATCACTTTCGTCTCGCAGGCCGCTTATGATCGCGGGATCAAGGATCGGCTTGGCCTGACGAA
Source organism: Paenibacillus terricola (assembly GCF_014779765.1). GTDB lineage: Bacteria > Bacillota > Bacilli > Paenibacillales > Paenibacillaceae > Paenibacillus_T > Paenibacillus_T terricola. Next base: position 861,590 of record NZ_JACXZA010000001.1, read on the forward strand.
ACGAGTGGAGCCCATTCGAGGCTGCCGCTCGATCTCGAAGAGAGACATGATTCATAACGATGCGACGCCGCGCATTGAAGTCGATCCGGAGACGTATCGCGTCACGGTGGACGGGGAACTCGTCACCTGTGAGCCAGCGGAGGTGCTGCCAATGGCGCAGCGCTACTTCTTATTCTAGCTTATGGCTAGACATTGGCTGGCTCTGCAGCAGCTGCTTGATTCTGCGCTGCCCATCGGCGGCTTCTCCCATTCGTTCGGCCTCGAGACGATGGTGCAGGAGGATAAACTGACGGACAGCCGAGCGCTTGAGGCATACGTGCAGACGATGCTTCGGCAAAGCTGGGCGACAAGCGATGCGATGGTCATTAAAGCGGTGTATCGCGATGCGGACACCCAACAATGGGAACGGCTGTGGGCGGTAGAACGGATCGTTCATACGCAGCGGTTGGCGGCGGAGACAAGGTCAGGTGCGGAGAAAATGGGCAAAAGGCTGCTGAAGCTAGCAGTCGACATGTGGCCTGACTTGAACTGGCAGCCCATAGCTGAGGCGGCACGGGCAGGGAATTGCTTGTCGACGCATCCGCTAGTGCACGGTTATATTTGCTGGCAGCTTGGCGTATCGCTCCAGCAGGCGATGGAGAGCTATTGGTATGCATGCATGGTCACCTGCATCAACAGTGCATTACGTCTGATGTCCATCGGACAGACGGAAGGCCAGCGGCTTATTGCACGGCTGACGCCGCTGACCAGCGAGGCATGGCGTATTGCCGAAGGCTTGGAGCCGGAGGAGGCCTATTCCAACATGCCGATGGCGGAGCTTGCTATGATGCGGCACGAAACGTTGTATTCGCGATTGTTTATGTCTTGATTTTATAGAGGCAGCTGAAAACCGGACTTTTTGAACACGCATTAATAATTTGATAGTACACATGGGAGGTTTTATAAATGTGCCAAGGACAAGGTCATAGCCATAACGAGTGGGTAACGCCGGAGATCGACGCATCGCGTCCGATTCGCATCGGAATCGGAGGTCCGGTAGGATCAGGCAAGACGGCGCTCGTCGAGCGGCTCGCTCGAGAGCTGTCCGGCAAATACAGCGTAGCTGTTATTACGAACGATATCTATACGAAGGAAGATGCGCGCATTCTTGCAGCAACAGGCGTATTGCCTGTTGAGCGGATCATTGGGGTAGAGACGGGCGGTTGTCCGCATACGGCGGTTCGTGAGGATGCCTCGATGAATTTCGAAGCGATTGAAGAGCTGGAGCGTCGGTTCTCGCCGCTTGATATTATTTTTATCGAGAGCGGCGGTGACAATCTGGCGGCGGCGTTCAGTCCCGAGCTGGCGGATCGTTTTATCTACATTATAGACGTGGCGCAAGGTGAGAAAATCCCGCGTAAAGGCGGTCCCGGCATTATGCGTTCCGATCTTCTTGTCATTAACAAAATCGATCTTGCTCCGTATGTCGGCGCCAGCCTGCGCGTCATGGGCGATGATTCGAAGCGGATGCGCGGTGAGCGTCCGTTCATCTTCTCCAATCTGCTTGGCGAGAGCGGAGTGCAGGATATTGTGAACTGGCTTGAACACGAGATTGCCCATGCCAAAGGATTAGCGCATTCGCATGACCATGCTGCCGAGCATGCAGCTGGCGATGAGCATTCACACGGGCATAAGCGTCATCATCACGATCATGATCACGCGCACTAAGATCCTCGAGGATGCAGCGCTCGGACTGACGAGGCTGCAAGCTTCTTTCGAGCATCATGGCGATCGAACCGTTATGACAAGCAAATACCATACTGCGCCGCTGAAGATTGCGAAAGCTTTTCCAATCGGGGCAGGGCTGGGCGTTATTGTCATGGATGTATCGCCTGGCCTGCTGGATGGCGATCGATACGAGCTTGAATGGCATTGCGGCAGCAACAGCCGGCTGTTCGTAACGAATCAGTCGTATACGAAAGTGCATCCCGCAGGTGAGAAGGGCGGGGCTGCGCTCAAGCAGTCATTCATGCTGAAGGAAGGAGCTGTTGTGGAGCATATGCCAGAGCCGATCATGCTGTACCGTTCGGCGGCCTTGCGGAGCGAGACGGATGTACGTCTTGCTCCTGGATCGCTGTGGGTCCAAGCCGATGTCTGGTGTCCCGGGCGTACACTTCGCGGTGAAGCATTCCAGTATGAACGGTTCGACAGCCGACTGACTGTCCGGTATGGGGAGGAGCTGATCGGCTCGCAGCGTCAGTTGATCGAGCCTGCTCTGCAGCAGCTGCATGTGCCGGGCAGCTGGGGGAAGGCAACCCATATGGGGATGCTGCTTGCCTTCGGCGATCGCATGGGCGAGCAGCACGTCGAAGCCGTGCGGGAGGCGCTTGCTTCGCTTCCTGACCGCAGCGCATACGGGGTAACGGTTGGTGCATCACTGACGCACCGCTATGGGCTTGCCGTAATGGCGGCAGGGACAGCGGCTTGGCCGCTGCAAGAAGCGCTGCGAGCAGCTTGGAGTGCGCTAAGGTTACAGCTGCTTGGCGAACCGCCGCATATGCTCGTGCAGGTGTAAACACAAAGAGGCGTCCAGGCACATCATGTGCTTGGACGCCTCTTTGTTCACCTGTCAATCCGATGTCCGATGTATGTATGCCGGCGTAAGGGAGGTCCGATCTGGCACATCATCGACGGATTCGATGGCGAGCAGCAGCGTGTCGGCAACCGCCGCTGCAAGGTCTGCCTCAGGCACGCCGACGGCGGAGATCGGAATCTCTAGCTGCTCCATATGCGGAATGTGATCATAACTGATGATGGCAATATCTTGCGGCACCGAGATGCCTTCGCCTTGAAAGGCACGAATAATACCCGCAGCCAGATCGTAGCTGCCGCTAATGACTGCTGCAGGCCGATCACTCAGCTTAAGCAGCTGCTTGGCTGCGTGGTAACCATTTTGCCAGAGCAGACCGTGCGAATCAATAACCCATTCCTCTTGAAACTCGATGCCGGCCTGGTGCAGCCCTTCCTTGAAGCCGATCCACTTCTCCTGCTGTTGTACCGATGCTTCCACATACGGTCCGATATAAGCAATACGCTCGTAACCTCTGCTTACCAGCGTTTCAACCGCGAGTCGAATGGCTTCCCGCCGATTCATATCGACATAGGGCACGCCAGGTTTGATTGGCATACCAATCGAAATCATCGGCGTCCGTCTGTGAGACGGCCGAGCGATAATGTCGGCTGTGCTCTCTTCGAACAATAGAATGGCGTCCGCCCGCAGGTTCTCGAAGGTAGAGATCGCCTCCTGCGGCTCGTGAATCGACAGCAGCGCGGTCAGGCCCTTCTCTGCCAGACGGCGTTGAATGGATGTAACAAGCGATGAAAGCGCGGTGCGGTCGATGCCAGGCCATACGATACCGACTAGGCCGGTGCGCTTGGTCACCAAGCTTCGGGCTGCAAGGTTTGGCGTATAGCCGAGCGCTTCGGCTGCTTCCATTACTTTGCGCTTCGTAGCTTCTTTGACAAGCGGACTATTATTGAGCGCCTTGGCCACGGTCGAGTAGCTGACGCCAACTTGCTTGGATATATCTTTAATGGTAACGGACATGAAGGAGCTCTCCTTTGTCACTATGCTATCAATGCGTGCTCGGGTTATGAACGATCTCTATTAATACTGTTATCGGAAAGAACTATGACTATTATATAGGGACGTCTGCCAAACGGCTATAAAAGCATCCGTTTTGTTTGCATCCTATCCTATTATACGCCCGAATAGAGCGCTTACAATGAAGAAGCGAATGAATCGTTTCAGTGATCCTTCTCTATCTATACTAATCCTATGTTCTCCATTCGACAATCGCATAGGAGGAAAATAGTATGTTGAAAAGAGGTATGCTTATCCTGCTGGCAGCGTTGATCTGTTTAACGCTCGTGTCAGTGGAGACAGCAAGGCCGAAGGTGGCGGAGGCGGCACCGACCTTCGCCAAAGGCGCAGACGTCAGCTGGGTAGCTGGGATGGAGGCGCAGGGGTACAAGTGGAAAGACAAGAATGGCGTGCAGCGGGACATTTTTGACATTCTTAAGAATGATTACAGCATCAACTCCATTCGTATTCGCGTATGGGTCAATCCATCCAACGATTATGGCAATGGCTACTTAACGAAGGAGCGGGCGGCCGCGCTTGCGAAGCGGGCCAAAGCAGCGGGGCTCAGCGTTATGCTGTCGCTTCACTACAGTGATTCTTGGGCTGACCCGGGCAAGCAGACGAAGCCGGCTGCATGGAAGAGCTATACGTTCACGCAATTGATGGATGCGGTGTGGAATTGGACGCGCGACGTGATGACGACGATGGCGAACAATGGCGTAACGCCGGATTGGGTGCAGATCGGCAACGAGACGAACAACGGGATGTTGTGGGATGATGGGAAGGCTTCCGTTAGTATGAAAAATTACGCATGGCTCATCAATACGGGCAACAATGCGGTGAAGTCGATCAGCAGCAGCACGAAGACGATCGTGCACTTGTCCAACGGTTATGATAACAGCCTGTTCACATGGAATATCGGCGGTTTGATTGCAAACGGCGCTACGTTCGATATCGTCGGCATGTCGCTGTATCCGTCGACGTCCGATTGGTCAACGAAGGTGACGCAGACGATAAGCAATGCGAACAGCATGATATCGAGCTACGGCAAGCCGGTTATGATTACGGAGATAGGCCTCGATTACAGCGCGGCATCAACAACGAAGAGCTTCATTGCGGACATTAAGACGAAGATTCGCAACATCTCCGGCGGCAAAGGACTTGGCGTTTTCTATTGGGAGCCGGAGTCGACTCCGGGTTATAACGGCGGGTATAACAAGGGCGCATGGGGTTCGGATATGAAGCCAACCGTTGCACTCGAAGGGTTCCTTAACTAGTCTTTATACATGTATAAGCACAAGCCGATCAGGCCTCTTCCGAAGAGGTCGATCGGCTTGTTCTGCATGCAGGAGACAAGTATGGATTTTCAGCCAATATTCAGTTTCCGTCTAAGGTTCATTTAAGGTTCGACTGATTAAATAGAGATATCAAATCCAATATGAATCTGTAATAAAGGATGTCGATATCCATGGGTAATGTAGGCAAGAAGCTGAAACGATGGAAGTGGCCGCTTGGTGCGGCAGGCGCAATTCTCGTCGCGATCGGGCTGAATACCGTTAAGGCAAGCCCTGAATTCGCAGCAGCGCAAGCGGTGGGTGACAATGCAAACAACAATAATGTGCAGCAGTCCACAGATATCGGCCAATCGCAGGACGGCGCAGATCAGTGGGTGGAGCGTCGAGGCAGGCATGGCATGCGAGGGCAGCAGGGCGGCGGCTTCAATGGCGGCGGCATGGATGGCGGCTTTAGCGGCGATAGGAATGGCGGATCCGTCAATGAAGGCGGCGGAGGCGGCTTCCGTTCCTCCACCCGGACATCATGATGAGCCAAGCGGACATCGCGCAGCCGATGTTTTATCGGTTTCGTGCGATGAATACCGATGTCGAGCTGTCGCTTGTATGTGATGGATACAAGATGAGTGAAGCGGTTGAGTTGGCAGTGGACTGGTACGAGGAAGTGGAGCAGGTGTTCAGCCGCTTCCGCCCCGATAGCGAACTGTCTCGCATCAATCGAACGGCTGGAAGCGGAGCGCCAGTCATGATCTCCAGCATGATGCGGGATGTGCTGCAGTTGACGCTGTGGTATCAAGAGACGACAGGCGGCATCTTCTCTCCATTCGTAGGACAAAGCATGGACAAGGCAGGCTATAATCGTTCCTTTGAGCAGCTATCACGTGTCGGTATAGGCAGAGAACTTGTAAGTGATTACAATGATGACCATGCGGGCCTGCTTGTGAATGACCAGAAGCCATATAAAGGTCTGATGCAAACGCCGATGGTACTGGATCTGGGCATGCAATCGGTTCAGCTATCTTCCGATATTCAACTAGATCTCGGAGGTATCGTGAAGGGGTGGGCAACGGCTAAGCTTACGCAATGGCTGCGTATGAGGTGTGGAATCAGAGCTGGCCTTATCAACGCAGGCGGCGATTTGCATGCGTGGAATGACGGGAATGGCGAGCCGATCTGGCGAATCGATGTGCAAGATCCGATAGCAGAGGACGGCAGTACGATTTATCGGATGATCGGGCAGGGAGCAGTCGCAACCTCTGGAACGCTCGGCAGACGATGGATGACGGATGAGGGGATTAAGCATCATTTGATCGATACACGTACGGGCAGTCCGTCACGAAGCAGCATTGTTCAATGCACCGTTACAGGGCCTGATCTTGTTGCTTGCGAGGTATGGGCGAAGACGATTTGCATTATAGGAGAAGAAGGGTTAAGTCGGATGAGGAATCAGCTAACACCGGCCTATGATGCATTGATGATAGATCCTTCAGGCAGTCTGCAGCGTCGTTCAGACGGTTGGCTGAAGGAAGTGAATGAGGAAGGGAGCGGTAAGCCGATATGATCAATTGGATAACATCTTGGCCCGTGTGGGAATTAACGAGAGTATTTGGCATCGCGGCCTATTTGACGATATTTGCGGGATTGACGCTGGGCATGCTGTACAGCTTTCCATTCGTGAAGGGAAAACGAAAGGCGCAGGTATATCGCTGGCATACGTATCTAACCAACGGAGGTACTGCTGTAGCGCTCCTTCATGCGGCGATTCTCATTATTAGCACGTATGTTCCTTACCGTTGGGCGGATCTGCTCATTCCTTTCGCATCTAAGCAATATCCGATTGGCAATGGAATAGGCATCCTTGCGTTGTATGGCATGTTGTTATTGCTGATTACATCGGACTATCGAAACAAAATAAATCGGCATGTGTGGCTGACGATTCACTTATTGGCGTACCCGATCTTTGTTGGCGCTGCGGTGCATGGCTACATGGTCGGCACTAGCAGCGGCAACCCGCTTGCCAAGCTTATGTATGGCGGCACGCTGCTCGTTGTCGTTGTGTTGTTCGCAGTGCGGGCATCGATGCGTCAGAACTCGAAATCGAATACGAAGCTAAGACAGGTTCGACCATCGGTCAACCGTTAAAGAGAGAGCCATGGAAATCTTCGAATGAAGATCTCCATGGCTCTTCGTTATTTTTTATTTCTTAACCTTAATGCCCATTGCTTCAGCGATTTTGAAGAAAATGTCCGTGTTCTCGTAAACGCCTGCGAACAGCTCCGAACGCGAACCTGTAGCCGTTACTGGAATATCGACAGCCGTGTGACCCGAAGTTGTCCAGTCTACAACGAAGTTTTTCTTCGTGCCGGCGATTTGGAAAGGACCGTCTTCGGCGGAGATGCCGTCGCCGGACTCGTCAGCTGCATCCACAGGCTCGATTGCGAAGCCGCCCGTTTCATGGTCTGACAATACGAGAACGAGCGTTTCCGGATGCGCCTTCGCGTAATTTTTCGCAATACGAACCGCCTTGTCGAGCTCTTGGCCGGATTTGATCGTCAGCTTCGCGTTGTTCTGATGCGCCATCTCGTCCGTTGCTTCCTCTTCTACGACGAGGAAGAAGCCGTTCTTGTTCTTCGACAACGTGTCGATTGCTTTCTTCGTCATGTCTGGCAGCGGTACGATCGGATTATAAATATCGCCTTGGCCTTCCGGCTTCTGTTGGAACATCTCTTCGTTCGCGAACAGGCCGAGCAGCTTGCTGCCGTTTGCTTTGAGCAAATCTGCCTTGTTAGTTACATATTTGTAACCGAGTTCTTGCGCTTTCTTCACGAGATTTCCTTGCGTGCCTTTGCTTTTCTCTGTTGGATCTTCAGCAGGTTCGTCCTGGAATGCGCCTGCTGTGCCAGCTGGGTACCAGAAGTCTTCGCCGCCGCCGAGCAGTACATCAATCTTCGAAGAAGTGAGGTATTGCAGGGCAATATCACTTTGCTTCGAACGGTCTTCGACATGGGCGCCGAATGCCGCACCGGTTGCGTCTGTTAATTGGCTGGTCGTGACGATGCCTGTGCCTTTGCCAAGATCCTTGGCATATTCGAGAATCGTCTTCACGCTCTTCTTATTTGCATCCATGCCAATTGCGCCATTGTAGGTCTTGACGCCGCTTGCGAATGCTGTTGCAGCCGCTGCGGAATCGGTGACGGGTACAGTCGAGCTCGTGTGGAAAAGTCCAACGTATGGCATATCGTCCATCGCAAGCTTTCCTGTCTCTCCGACTGTTGCAAGGCGAATGGCATCGCGTGCAGCAAGGCCCATGCCGTCACCGACGAACAGAATAACGTTCTTCGCATGTACAGCTGCCGCATCGGCTTCTTGTTTACCTTCCCCGTTGGATACATAGCTTGTAATCACGAGTGCTGCAGCAACCGTTCCAAGCATCGCAGCCTTCCATCCATTATGAATCTTCATCTCGTAAACTTCCTCCCCAATTCGATTCTAAGCGGCACATTGTGTCATGTTCACGTACAAAATGTAGATGTCTATTATTAACGCAATGTTTGTCCCAATTTAAGATTCGGTGAACGGATGCAGATGCCATGCGCCGGCATAGGGCTGGTTATCGTATCAATCTTAGTCAGATGCATTTCACCCGTGATGTTATCGAATACACAACATAAGGAAAAAACACCTATACCCTCAGACTCATAAATGGAAATCGGGAGGCGCTGGATTCCGATGTCAAGTGAGCGGGAAGGAGGAAATGCAGCACGTAGACTGTTCAGATAGAGAGGCTCCTGGCTGTTGATGAAATCGCTTGCATAAAGCGGCTTTCGCTGCTCGGACAGAACGAAATTTGCAAAATATTAACATGCCGGCAGACGGCTATTTTTAATTTTTCCTTGCTGTTAATCATAAAAGTCGGGCGTCTTGGGAATATTTACTTAAGGCATCTGTGCGCGGAGAGACCTGCGTCAGATGCCTTATCGGTATTTATTCCGCAGCCTTCATTGCGGAAGGCGATTACGTATAAAGACGAACGTAAGCAAGGGGGACCCATGGTACTGAACGCCGAGCAGTTGGAGCAAAAAGCGCATGAACTGGCGCTGACTCATGATCCGATCATGGGCAGCTGGAATAGCAGGGAGCGGCTTGCCGAGTGGCATCGCGATAGGGAGAGCTTGCGGCAATTCGCTGCAGCGCTGAAGGTAGAAGGAGGCGTCTGCACGCAGCCTGCGGAACAATGGCTGCTGGATCACGCCGATTTTATCGAGAAGGAAGCGCAGATTGTAGAGAAGGAGCTGAAGCGCGGGGCGTTGTCTCGTCAAACATGGCTGAGGGCAGAAGAACGCCCGCGAGCTGTCGCTATCGGCAATACGTACTTCGAGGCGACGCATGGCAGACTTGATCTGGATTCGTTCGTCTCGTTCATTAACGCGTATCAGGAAATTGCAGTCTTGACGCTTGCGGAGACATGGCTTATGCCTGTGTTTCTGCGTATGGCAGCGATCGGTCGCATGGCAGCGCTAATGCGACTTGTCCGGGAACGGCACGAAGCTTGCCAGCGTGTAGAGAAATTGCTGAAGTCGCTTGCTCCGCCGGATACGAAGCTGTGTGCGGCTGATATGCAGGCTGCACTGGAGAAGCATGGACAGACGCTGCCGCTGTCAGGCGCTGTTCTCGTTCATCTCGTCAGTCATCTGAACGAATGGGCAGATGATGCAGCTTCCGTGCGGGAATGGCTTATCTGCAAGCTCGATTCGGATACGGATAATTTGAACCGAATTGTAACCTATGAGCATCAACTTCAGGCTTCGCATGAAGTGGAAACGGGTCATTTGATCGGCAGCATTCGGACATTGTCGAGGGGACAATGGAAGCTGTATTTTGATCGAATCAGCGTGGTGGATCGAACGCTGACGCAGGAAACAGCCGGCACATACGCACGGTTGGATGATACGAGTAAACATACGCTGCGAAGCCGGATCGAGCGTCTCGCTCGTCGGTTCAATGTGCCAGAGAGCTTGATTGCATCGAAAGCAGTAGAGCTTGCAGACGTGAACCTGAGTCGTGACGGAGGCTCGACAGAGCATTCAGACGGTGTCGAAGGTGTGCCTCCCCGTTCTAGCTTCGCAGCTTATTACTTGCTGGATCATCAAGGCGTAGAAGCGCTTCATGAGTCGCTGCGCAGCTGCAATGCGAATCCACGTACACATCGCGGCGCTGCCGTCAGACGCCGGCGGGGTACTGCTTATCTGTCGATGATCGGCTGCGCCTTCATCGTCTTTGCTGTCTTGTTCGGCTGGTGGGCAGGAAGCGGGAATGACTTAACGACAGGTGCGTGGGTAGCTGCGATCATTCTTATGCTCATGCCAGCTGCAGAATGGGCGATTGCAGCAAGTCACACGTTCATTGGCGGCACGATTCGTTCCAAGCCATTGCTTCGGTATGATTACTCGTCTGGTATTCCATCGGATGCGAAGACAATCGTCGTTATGCCGATCATTTGGACGAAGCAAGAAGATGTAGAGGAGCTGACGAATCGGCTTGAACTGCACTACTTGTCCAATCCGGATCCGCAGCTGTATTTTGCATTGCTGACGGACTATGCCGATGCACAGTCGGAACGGATGACAACGGATGAGAAGGTGTACCGGGCAGCGCGTGAACGGATTGATGAGCTCAATGCTCGTTATCCGCGTGAAAGCGGAGGCCAGACCTTCCATTTGTTCCAGCGGAAGCGGAAGTGGAATGAGTCGGAGAAAGCATGGATGGGCTGGGAGCGCAAACGAGGCAAACTCGTTGAGTTTATTGGGCTGCTTCGAGGCGATGAGGGGACGAGCTTCCAAGAGCGCGCACTGCCAGTCGAGTTACAGGATGTCCATTATATGATAACGCTCGATGCCGATACCTCGCTGCCTATTGGCGCTGCGCAGCGTATGGTCGGCACGATGCATCTTCCGTATAATCGCCCTCGTCTGAACGCGTCGCGCACACGCGTAGTCGAAGGATACGGGGTGCTTCAGCCGCGAATTGGCGTCAGCTATGAGTCGGTCTCGAGGTCGCGTTTAGCAAGGCTGTGGTCCGGCGAGCCAGGTATTGATCCTTACGCATTCGCGATGTCTGATCCGTATCAGGATACGTTCGGACAAGGCATTTTTACCGGTAAAGGGATCTTGAGCATCGACAGCTTCAAGGCTGTGCTTAGCGAGCGGATTCCGGACAATCATGTGCTGAGTCATGATCTGCTCGAAGGCGGGTTCCTTCGCGGCGGATTGCTGTCGGATATTGAGCTGATCGATGGTCATCCGGCCACATTCAGTTCTTATCAACAACGGCTGCACCGCTGGGTGAGAGGCGACTGGCAGCTGCTCTGCTGGCTGAAGCCCCGTGTATGCAATCGGACAGGCGAGCTGCAGAAGGTAGATCTCACGTCACTCACGCGCTGGCAGATCATCGACAACATGCGGAGAAGTTTGCTGCAGCCAGCGCTTCTGCTTGCGCTGCTCGCTGCTCCGCTGATGCCGTCCCGGGCATGGACCGCCTTGACGGCAGTCGCCTTATTAACGATTTGTCTGCCGCTGATTAGAACGTTCATCTCGCCGAGCGCATTGGCCCGCAAACCAGCCGCCCTGTTGTCAGCATTCGGACAATCGCTAGTTATGCTTGTCACGCTTCCTTATCAAGCCGTTGTGATGAGCGATGCGGTTATTCGAACGCTGTATCGGCTGTATGGATCGAAGCGCCGGCTGCTGGAATGGACAAGTTCAGCAGAGGTCGAGAGGAGAAGCAAGCAGCAGCGCGCTATTCGCGGCTTCGGCTGGGGCCTTGTACTCGCAGTTGCATATGGCATTCTAAGCTGGACATCAGCATATGCATCGATTCGCTGGATTGGCGGAGCGATTGCTGTCGTGTGGCTGATCGCTCCTGCCGTTGCGGGTTGGCTAAGCAAGCCGCCTGCTGTAAGAACGGAATCGATCTCCGATTCGGAACGTGCGACGCTGACGAAGCTGGCAGCTGATATTTGGTCTTATTTCGACCAATATACGGTGGAAGAAGACAACTGGCTGACGCCGGATAACGTCCAGCTGGATCCGCCGGTTGGACCAGCGAGACGAACGTCGCCAACCAATATTGGCTTGCAGCTGGCATGTACGCTCGCAGCGAGGGATTTCGGTTTTATCGACACGTCCGATATGCTGCGCCGGATGGAGCGCACGATGGATACGATCGAACGGATGGATAAGTGGAACGGCCATCTGTATAACTGGTACGAAACTTCGACGTTGAGGCCGCTGCCTCCGCTGTATGTATCAACCGTCGACTCGGGCAATTTCGTCGGTTATCTTGTAACAGTGAAAGAAGGTATCGCAGAGTATGCGGCGGAAGCTGCTGCTGCGCGCAAAGGCGGTACCGGAATCGGTCAGCAGACGTCACGATTGATCGCACGGCTGGATAAGCTTATTAACGAGACGGACTTCCGTCCGCTTTATGACGAAGCTTCGCAGCTGTTCACGCTTGGCTATCATGCGTCTGCAGATCGCAAAGAAACGATCCTATACGATCTGCTAGCTTCAGAAGCTCGCCAGTCGAGCTTCTTGGCGATCGCCATGGGTCAAGTGCCCGCTGCTCATTGGTTCAAACTCGGCCGCGCGATGACGAAGTCGGGCAAACATGCGACGCTGCTCTCATGGTCGGGCACGATGTTTGAATATTTGATGCCTGCGCTGCTGATGAAGACGTACCGCCGAATGCTATGGGATAAGACGTATCGCGGCATGGTTCGTCGACAAATCGAGTACGCCCGTCAGCGTGCGGTGCCGTTCGGCATATCGGAGTCAGGTTACTACGCATTCGATTATCAAATGAATTACCAGTATCGCGCATTTGGTGTGCCGGGGCTTGGATTCCAGCGCGGGCTGGAGGAGGACCTTGTGCTTGCGCCATATGCGACCATTATGGCAATTCCTTATGCCAAGCGAGAAGCGTTAGAGGCGCTTGGCAGAATGGAAGAGATGGGGGCGCGCGGCGAGCACGGCTACTACGAAGCGATCGACTGCACCGCGAAGCGGATGCCGGAAGGACAGAGCAGCATCGTCATCCGCAGCTTCATGGTCCACCACCAAGGAATGAGTCTGCTGACGCTTGCCAATGAGCTGCTGCCTCGGACGATGGTCGACCGATTCCATGCCGACAAGCGCGTGCAAGCTGCGGAGCTGCTGCTGCAAGAACGGATGCCGGACAAGCCGGCCATTATTACAGACTCGGCCAAATCGTACACCGAACGGACGAGCATTGTGCAGGATCAGGAACGGACCGCGCCGCTGCGTGAATTTACCGATCCGATCACTCCGCTGCCGGAAGTATGCTTGCTCTCCAACGGCTCATTCTCTTCTGTTGTGACAGCAAGCGGCGGCGGCTTCACGAGACACGGATCAATCGCATTGTCCAGATGGCATGAGGATCCCGTCATTGATCCGCCTGGAATCGGCATGTACATCCGCGACGTAACCGGTGACGCTGTATGGTCGCCGGCTTATGAACCATGTCGTATACCTTCAGATGACATGCGGATACAGTTCTCGCTCCATCAGGCGAGCTTCATGCGCAAGGACGGACCGGTAGGCACTGAGCTTGATATCTGTGTATCGCCTGAGCATAACGTTGAAGTTCGCCGGCTGAAGCTGACGAATGTAAGCGCGGAGACGCGTATTCTCGAAGTGACGACGTACACGGAGGTCGTGCTTGCGCCGCCGCTCGCAGACGATGCGCATCCGGCGTTCAGCAAGCTGTTCGTTCAGACGGAATATGCTGCGGAGGAGGAGTGCCTGCTCGCGGTACGCAGACCGCGAGACGGTCATGAGCAGCATCGGTGGGCATTCCAGACGTTATCCATTGGATGCGAGAGTCTAGGACCGATTGAATATGAGACAGATCGGGCCATCTTCATTGGCCGCGGACATTCCATGCAGCATCCGCAAAGCCTGCACATGAAGCTGACCGGGACGGTCGGAGCCGTGCTTGATCCGATCTTCGCCATTCGTCGGCGAGTGTCGGTTGGTCCAGGCGAGACGGTGAAGCTGTTCGGGGTAACAGGCGTTGCAGAGTCGCGCGACGAATCGATCAGCATCGCCAAGTCGCTGTGCGATGAGCAGCAGATTGATCGGACATTCCAGCTCGCTTGGACGCACAGCCGCATCGACCTGCGTCATCAGCGTCTTACTGCGCATGAAGCCTCTCTGCTGCAAACACTTGCAGGACGAGTGCTATACGCGTCGCCGCTCCGTCAGGAGCGGGCGGCCAGCATCGAAGCGAATGTGAAAGGGCAGTCGGGCTTGTGGTCGATGGGCATATCCGGCGACCTGCCGATCGTTCTTGTCACATTGGAGGATAGGGCGCAGCTGCCGTTCGCGATCCGGCTTATGAGCGGGCACGGTTATCTATGCCGCAAAGGGCTGCCGTTTGATCTCGTCATCGTGAATGAATCAGCGGGCGGTTATCAACAGGATGTGACGGATGGACTGCGTGTCGCTATTGAGCAAAATGTTGATAAGCACGCCGTACGTCCCGGCGGTGTTTATCCGGTTGCTGCAAACCAGATGTCCGAGGAAGAACGGACGCTGCTGTTCGCCGTTGCCCGTTATGTACTGCGCGCGGACGGACCTAGCTTGAAGGCGCAGTTGAAAGCGCCGAAGCTGGTCCATGAATGGGCAGCGTCATTGGAAGTTCAGCCGCAAACGGCATCAATGCAGCATGCTAACAACAAGCAAGAGCAGTATGCTGCGGAATCCGTTGAGCAGCTTGCGTTGTTCAACGGCTGGGGAGGCTTTACCCCTGATGGACGCGAATATCGGATTGCTCTTCGCGGCGGCAAGTTCTTGCATGCGCCGTGGAGCAATGTGGTAGCGAACGAGAAGTTCGGATTCCTTATCACGGAGCTTGGAACCGGCTATACGTGGTGGCGCAACAGCCGCGAATGTAAGCTGACGCCGTGGTCGAATGATCCTGTGCTCGACCCTCCAGGCGAAGTGTGTTTCATCCGGGACGACCGAAGCGGATTGTTCAGCTCGCCTACGCCGATGCCTGCATCAGAAGATTCAGCTTGCACGGTTGCGCATGGCCGCGGTTATTCGCGGTTCCGCCGAGCGGACCGCGGGCTGCGGCAGCAGATGACGGTGTATGTGCCGAAGTCGGATTCGGTTAAGATTGTCGAGCTCAAGCTCGACAATACGAGCGATGAGGCGAAGGAGCTTTCGGTCTTCTACGAATGCGATTGGGTGCTCGGCGTGAAGCGGCAGATCAGCGCTTCGCACATCGTCTCCGAATGGGATGCGGATGCGCAGGCCATGCTCGTTCGCAACAGCTATCAGGAAACATTTCGCGATGATTGGGCGTTCCTTGCGATTCATGATAAAGACGGTCAGCAGATTGAAGCTTCGCTGTCGGATCGCTTATCGTACACCGCAGATCGGATGGAATGGATTGGACGAGGCGGTTCGACAGCTTCACCCGACGCGATGAAACGGACACGATTGTCCGGTAAAGTAGGCGCGCAGCACGATGCATGCGGGGCTGTGCAGCTGAAGCTGACGGTGGAAGCGGGCGCTTCTAGAACGGTCTATATCCTGCTTGGCGCGGAGTGGTCCAGAGAGGCGGCAGTGGCGCTGGTCCGCAAATATAATAATGGACAAGCATGCGCGGCAGCGTATGAGGAAGCTGTTCGTTTCTGGGAAGAGACGACGCTGCAGACACGAATTACGACGCCGAACAAAGAAATGGATTACTTGATCAACGGCTGGCTTCTCTATCAGGCGCTTGCCTGCCGAATGTGGGCGAGAACCGCGTTCTATCAAGCAGGCGGCGCGTTTGGTTATCGCGACCAATTGCAGGACTCAATCGCCATGCTCCATGCTAGGCCGGACATAACACGTGCGCAAATTATTTTGCACTCCGCGCATCAATATGAAGAAGGCGATGTGCAGCACTGGTGGCATGAAGAGACGCACCGCGGCATTCGGACGAAGTATTCGGACGACTTGTTATGGCTTCCTTATGCAACTGCACGGTATATTACCCAGACGGCAGATCAGTCGGTATTGGACGAGATGGCCCCGTTCATTCGAAGCGAGCAGCTCACCGACGAAGAGCATGAACGATATGAACCAACGGTGCTTTCGGATCAAGTGGCTTCCGTATATGAGCATTGCATTCGAGCGATTGAACGAGCTTCGAGATTCGGAGAGAATGGACTTCCGCTGATGGGAATCGGCGACTGGAACGACGGCATGAACTCGGTTGGCGATCTGGGTAAAGGCGAAAGCGTCTGGCTCGGCTGGTTCCTATGCGATGTGCTTCGTAAATTCGCGGATGTGTGCGAGTTGAAAGGCGACACGGAGCGAGCGTCCGCCTACCGTGAACGTCGGGAAGCGATTAGTGCGGCTATTAACAAGTCCGCATGGGATGGTGAATGGTACCGCCGCGCACGAGCAGACGAAGGGCACTGGCTCGGCTCAACGCGCAATGAAGAGTGCCGCATTGATGCTATCGCTCAATCGTGGTCGGTCATCTCTGGCGCTGCGCCACGCGAGCGCGCGCAGCAGGCGATGATGTCATTCGATCGTGAATTGGTTGATCGGGATATCGCCGTCGCAAGATTGTTGACGCCGCCATTCGACCGTACCGATCCGAATCCGGGATATATTCAAGGTTATCCGCCGGGCATCCGCGAGAATGGTGCGCAGTATACGCATGGCGTCATTTGGAGCATTGTTGCCTGGTGCGGACTAGGCAATGGCGATAAAGCAATCGACCTGTTCCATCTTCTCAATCCGGTCACGCATGCGCGAAGCGAAGGCGAAGTGCGCAAATACGCTGGCGAGCCTTATGTAATGGCGGCGGATGTGTATACGCGTGATCCTGTGAAAGGAAGGGCGGGATGGACTTGGTATACGGGTGCTTCGGGCTGGATGTACCAAGCGGGCATCGAGTGGATTATCGGTCTTCGCAAAGAAGGAGACAAGCTGTACTTCCGCCCTGCGGTGCCGCATGATTGGCCAGGTTACGAGGTCGAGTACCGTTATGGCAAGACGCTCTATCAGGTCAAAGTCCGGATGATCGAGGACGCTTCGGTTCATTCGCTTCCGCTAGATATTGATGAAGCCGGCAACTTGAGCGTTCATCGTCCTTCGCATGAGGCGAGACGCGATGCTTCAGGCGTCTGCATTCATCTGGCTGATGATGGCGGAACGCACACGATTGAACTTCAGCTTCCGCGCCAGCCATTAGCGGCATTGGCTTCTGCTTCGTCGACCGATGATGCGGCACGCGTACAGGAAATCAGCAGCGATAGTTAAAGTTCGTGTTCAGCAAGTTCGGTTACAACACCGATAGATGACCCTCGCCATGCTCGAATCGTTTCGAGCGCAGCGGGGGTTTTCTCTTTATAAATGTAATGATCTTCATTGCGATAGTACTACGTCAGATTAGTACTATTCGATGCAGTTCCTCCCGACTACAATGAGCTCATCAAACACTTAATGCTAATAAGGAGCAGGATATATAATGAACACTTTCGTTCCATTCTCAGCCGCTCATTGGGTTGCGCTTATTGTCGGTATGCTAGTGTGCATAGGCATCATTCTGTATCGGAAACAACTCCGCGTCGGAAACGGAAGCCGCATCGCAGCAGTCATTATCGCCGCTGTGCTTGCAGGATTAGAAACTGCGTTGTACATCACTTATACGATTCAAGGGGAATGGTCGGTTTGGTCGCTGCCATTCGAGCTGTGCACAATGACACTATGGCTATCTGTCGTGATGCTGCTTACCCGCAGCCGGTTCTTGTACAACATTGTCGTCTACTTGGGTACGCTTGGCGCTCTGCAGGCGATGTTGACGCCGGATCTCGTTCAGACCTTTCCGCAATTTCGTTATTTTCATTTCTTCCTTGGGCATATCGGCATCATCGCTGCATCCGTATATATGACAGCCGTCGAGCGAATGCGTCCGACGCTTCGTTCACTCCCAATGGCTGTGTTGGCGCTCCACCTACTTGCCATTCCGGGCGCTATTATCAATGCTATTGCGGGAACTAACTTTATGTTTCTGGCGAGAAAACCAGAAGGTGGCTCGCTGCTCGACCTATTGGGACCATGGCCTTGGTATTTGCTTGAGCTCGAGCCGATTGTATGGGCCATGTGTGCGGTTTTGTTAGGTATTGTGACGCTATTCGATCGTCTCGGGTCGCGGCATTAACGTCCGATACCCCTTAGTAATGGCCTATTCTCGGTCTTCTCCAACGTTATGAGAAGCATTAGAATTTTCTCTGAAAACATTGGCAATTCCGCAATTGATGTTACAATGTGTTGGCGTTAGACCGTTTGCATATTTTGTGTTAGACACCTGCCCATCATCGCACATTTACATCTTGGAGGGATTATTGTACGTGTTTAAAACAAAGGTTGGATGGCTATTGATCGGACTTATGATTGGATCTTTATTATTAACGCCGCAGCTTCAGCAGAAGGCGCATGCTGCTACAAGCTATGCCGCGCTGTCAGTTGGAAGCACCGGCGATCAGGTTGTAGATTTGCAGGAACGACTTCGGATGCTCGGTTATTTATCTTCTGCAGCCGACGGCAAGTTCGGCTCAGGAACGAAGCAGGCGGTCAAAAAGTTTCAGCGTAATGCTGCCATCGTTCAGAATGGGATTGCAGGGCCGATGACGATGCATGCCCTACATAAAGTAACAGTGAGCCGTCCAGATCTCGGCAGACTGGCACGTGTGGTATACTCAGAAGCAGGCGGAGAGCCATTCAACGGTCAGATTGCCGTTGCGGCTGTTGTTCTCAACCGCGTCGATTCACCGGACTTCCCGGATACGATCGAGAAAGTGATTTTCGCGCCAGGCGCTTTTACAACGGTGGCTGGCGGCCAATACTGGAAACTGCCGAATGCGGAGTCATTCAAGGCTGCCATTCAAGCTGCGAAGGGAATCGACCCGTCACACGGCGCATTGTACTTCAACAGTGCCCCCGCAGAAAGTGAATGGTTCCAATCACGTACGAAGACGGCCTCGATTGGCGGCCATGTTTTCGTGAAATAATCTATATTCGATACGGTCGAAAGGTGGAGCGAACGAAGATGGCGGTTAATAAGCAGGCAGGTGCAGCAAGTACAGTCATCGGGTTTATAGGGACAGGCATTATGGGTGCCAGCATGGCTGGCCATCTGTTGAAGAATGGTTATGAGGTTCATGTCTATAATCGCACGAAGGCGAGAGCAGAAGGTCTGCTGCAGCAAGGCGCTGTATGGCATGATCAGCCGAAGGAAGTTGCGCAGCAGTCGGACGTTGTCATTACGATGCTCGGTTATCCGAGTGACGTAGAGCAAATTTATTTTGGCACAGAGGGGCTGCTAGACCATGCACGTTCTGGCGCTTACTTCCTTGATATGACGACATCAAGTCCAACACTCGCGAAACGGATTGCGCAAGCAGCAGCGGGCAAAGGACTGCATGCGCTCGATGCTCCGGTCTCTGGCGGTGATGTCGGGGCACGCGAAGCGAAGCTGTCGATCATGGTTGGCGGCGATGGGGATGCGTTCGAAGCGGTGAAGCCGCTGCTCGACCTGATGGGCGCGAACGTTGTGCACCAAGGTCCAGCCGGCGCAGGTCAATTCACGAAGATGTGCAATCAGATTACGATTGCTTCTAATATGATTGGCGTAAGCGAAGCGCTCGCTTATGCGAAAGCTGCCGGCTTGGATCAGACGCAGGTGCTCAAGAGCATTAGCTCCGGCGCTGCCGGAAGCTGGTCGCTGTCGAATCTGGCGCCGCGCATGATCGCAGGCGACTACGCGCCTGGGTTTTACGTGAAGCATTTTGTGAAGGACATTCGAATTGCACTTGATTCTGCTGCTGAGATGGGACTAGAACTTCCTGGTCTTAAGTTGGCACAGTCGCTCTATGAACAGCTCGTAGAGCATGGCGGCGACAATGATGGAACGCAGGCGCTGTATCGAATTATTGCGGGTGAGTAACGGTCTAAAATAAGGGAATGATAAGCCTCAGGCGATGATTAATCGTCTGGGGCTTTCTTATATTGGAGATAAGGTTTAAACAGATTTCGTCCGGAAGAAACGCATTGTGCCTAGTATAAGTCAGCGGAAGCGGTTTCACATCATTTGGAATATTTTAACCTTTGATAATCCGACTAAACCGATATACAATACAAAAACAATAGCGGCAAGATAGACAGAGGGGATGAATGGTAATGAGCAAGAAATGGTCTACAGCAATTATTCTTGTGCTGCTCACGGCATTGATTACAGCATGCGGCAGCAGCTCGAACAAAACAACGCCTAGCGACAACAGCGGACAGCAGACGGAAACGTCGGCTCCGAAGGACGGCGGCAATCTGATTATCGGAGTCGGTGCCGATCCGGTTATTCTTAACCCGAACTACGCTGGCGACCGCGTCAGCTTGACGATTGACCAATCGCTGTATGCACCTCTGTTCCAAGTGAACAACGGCAAGAAAACATACTACCTGGCTGACAGCCTAACGGCATCGGAAGATAGCATGACGTACACGCTGAAGCTGAAGAGCGGCCTGACTTGGCATGACGGACAGCCTCTGACGGCTGACGACGTTGTGTTCACGATCAACAGCATTCTCGACGAGAAGCAGAACAGCATGTTCCGCGGCAATCTGATGATTGGCGGCAAGCCGATCGAAGCGAAGAAAATCGACGATCTGACAGTTGAGTTCAAAATGCCCCAAGCTGCACCTGCATTCGAAGCGACGCTTGTGCAATTGACGCCGATTCCGAAGCATATCTTCGAGAACGAAGCGAATATTGAGAAAAGCACGAAGAACAACACGCCAGTTGGTTCCGGTCCGTTCAAGTTCAAAGAATACAAAACGGGCGAATATGTAACGCTTGAGCGTTTCGACAACTATTTTGGCGGCAAACCGCATCTGGATTCGGTAACGTATCGCATCGCGAAAGATACGAACGCAGCGAATCTTGCTCTGCAGAATGGCGAGCTGAACATTAACTATGTATCGCCGCAGGATGCGCCAACGATTCAAGGTACAGGCAACTTCGATCTGATGCCTTACAGCGAAGGCCGCCTGTCTTACATCCTTATTAATGAGAAGAGCGACCTCGGCGTATTGAACAAAAAAGAAGTGCGTCAAGCGCTTGGTTATGCACTGAACCGCGAAGAGCTGATTACGGCAGCCTACCTGTCGCCTGAATATGCGGACCCTGCTCATTCGTTCCTGACGCCGGATACGCTGTTCCATACGAATGACGTTGCAACGTTCGATAACGATGCAGCCAAAGCGAAAGAGCTGTTCCAGCAAGCTGGCGTTACGAAACTCCGTTTCGTCGTGAAGAGCGGCGACAAGACGCAGGAATCGATCGCATTGTATGTTCAGCAGAAGCTGAAAGAAGTTGGTGTCGCAGTGGAAATTCAAAGCATCGACGCATCGGCATTGAACAGCAAAGTGTATGGCGGTACGTCCACAGACTTCGACCTGACGGTTGCAGGCTACATTATGGGCTTCGATCCTGACGCGTACTCGATCCTGTTCACGACTGATAATTCGTCCAACTACTCGCATTATTCGAACAAGCAAGTGGACGAGCTGTTCCAGAAAGGTGCAGGCGAAGCGGATGCAGCGAAACGCGGCGAGCTGTACACGCAAGCACAGCAATTGGTTGCGGAAGATGCAGCGATCTATCCAATCGCATACACGAAGACTATCGTAGCCGTAGACAAACGTTACGGCGGTGTCGAAGAAGCGGTGCTTAAACCGGTCGTTATCTTCGAAGATCTGTCCAAAATCTACTTGAAATAATGGAAGAGGAAGTTCAAAAAGGCTGAAAACCGAACTTTTTGAACATGAATTTATACGAGAAAAATAAGCTGGCTGATCGGCGATAAGCTGGTTTCCCAGCTTATTTTTTTCGCTAAAGAGGCAGGGGAAGAAGCGAATGAGACAATTAATCGTCAAACGGCTGGCACAAACGATTCCGATGCTTTTCTTTGTGTCGATCGTCTGCTTCGCCATGATCAAGCTTGCGCCGGGAGACCCTGTGATGTCATTCGTCACGCCGAATATGCATGCGGAAGATATTGAACGGATTCGGCACAGCCTCGGTCTGGATCAGCCTGCTTATGTCCAGTATGTGCAATGGCTGAAGCAGCTGTTGTCCGGCAATCTCGGCTACTCGTTGATTAATCATCAGCCTGTGCTTGATCAAATTATTGACCGTCTGCCAGCTACGGCAGGCTTGATGGCGTGTGCAATCGGGCTGGCAGTTATACTTGCTATTCCTCTAGGGCTCGTCGCTGGCGCGAATCGGAACCGTTGGTCAGATAAGCTTATCAACCTGGTTACATACATCGGGATTTCGGTACCGCTGTTCTGGCTCGCCATCCTTCTTATTTATTTGTTCGCGATTAAACTGCACTGGCTGCCAAGTATGGGGATGCGGACGATTGGCGTGAATTCGGCGGCTGATGTGCTGAAGCACGGCATTTTGCCTTGCTTCGTGCTTGCATTTGGATTTCTTGCTGTATACGTGCGCTACATTCGATCCAGCACGATCGGACAGCTGCGTGAAGAATATGTTCTTATTCAAAAAGCATTCGGTTCGAGCCGTTATACGATTCTGTTCCGCCATGTGCTCAAGCATGTATTGCTGCCAATCATCACGCTGCTTGGCATGTCAATGGGCGATCTGGTGACAGGCGCCATCGTGACAGAGACGGTATTCACATGGCCGGGTATTGGGTCGCTCGGGATGACGGCGGTTCGCGGGATGGACTATCCGGTCCTGATGGGCATTACGCTGTTCTCGTCCGTTCTGCTTATTCTAGGCAATCTGTTGGCGGATATCGCGTACAGCTTCGCTGATCCGCGCATTAAAACGATGAGGTGACGATATGAATCGCAGCAAATGGCGAAATTTGAAACGCGAGCTATGGAGCAGCAAGCTGGGCGTTGCCGCGGTCATTCTTCTGATCCTATTTACGCTTGGCGCTGTATTCGCTTTCCTCGCGCCGAATGATCCTAACGTTATGAATGTGGCAGAGCGTCTGCAGAGCCCGAATGGTTCCCATTGGTTCGGAACAGACGACTATGGCCGTGACTACTTCGCAAGAGCCATGTACGGCGGGCGTGTCTCGCTGATGGTCGGATTCGCATCCATGATTCTGGCCACTGGAATCGGTACATGCATCGGCGTGCTTAGCGGTTATTTCGGGGGACGGCTGGACAATTTGCTTATGCGTTTGCTCGAAATTTTTCTATCGATTCCGTCGTTCCTTGTCCTGCTGCTGCTCAGCGTCTATCTGAAGCCGAGTGTCGGCAACATCATTGTTATTATCGCTTTCCTCATGTGGATGAATATCGCACGGGTCGTGCGTGCAGAGACAATGACGTTGAAGGAACGGGAATATGTGCTGTATGCGAAGGCGTCCGGACAAGGCGCTTGGGGCATTATTTGGAAACATATTGTGCCGAACTTGGTTCCGGTCATCATCGTTGGGGCAACGAATAACGTTGCGTCGGCCATTATGATGGAGTCGTCGCTCAGCTTCCTCGGTTTCGGCGTACAGCCGCCGAATGCGACATGGGGCAGTATGCTGAACAACGCGCAGGGCTTTATTGCTCAGGCGCCGTATTTGGCGATTTTCCCAGGGGTGCTCATTCTGCTGACGGTGCTCAGCTTCAACGTGCTTGGTGATATCCTTCGCGTCGGACTGGAGCCAAGGCTGACGAAACGATAAAAACCGCGCGAGGCAAGAAGCGATTAAGGCAAGAAGGGGTGGAGCAGGAATGACGGAACGGCTGCTGACTGTTGAACAATTACATGTATCGTTCCATACCCGCGATGGGGATAACCAAGCTGTGCGCGGCGTCAGTCTGCATATTGATGCGGGCGAGACGCTTGGCATTGTCGGCGAGTCCGGAAGCGGCAAGAGCGTTACGGCGAAAGCGATAATGGCGCTAATCGAGCCGCCAGGCGAGATTATTAGCGGCACCATCGAATATAAAGGCAAGCGGCTGACGGAATTGTCGGAGAAGGAATGGCGGAAGCTGCGCGGCAATGAAATCACGATGGTATTCCAAGATCCTATGACAGCGATGAATCCGGTGAAACGGATCGGCTCCCAGATGATCGAGATTCTTCGTCGTCACCGCGGCCTTAGCAAGGAAGAAGCGAAGCGGGAAGCGATCGAACTGCTGCGCCAAGTTGGCATTACGGAGCCCGAGCGTCGCTTGAGCCAATATCCGCATGAATTCAGCGGCGGCATGCGGCAGCGCGTTATGATTGCGATGGCGCTGTCGTGCAAGCCAGGTCTGCTTATTGCGGACGAGCCAACGACGGCGCTTGATGTTACGATTCAAGCGCAAATATTGGATTTATTGAAAGAGCTGAAGGAAAAGTCGGATACGGCGATTGCCCTCATTACGCATGACCTTGGCGTTGTGGCGCAGGTATGTACCCGAGTCGTTGTGATGTACGGCGGCATGATCATGGAGTCCGGTTCGGTGGACGATATATTCTATCGGCCTCAGCATCCATATACGCAAGGGCTGCTTCGTTCCGTTCCGAAGCGCGCAGGCGAGCGAGAGCGGCTTGTACCAATCGAAGGGACGCCGCCAGATCTGCTCAACCCGCCGCAAGGCTGCCCGTTTATGGCGCGATGCCCGCATGCCATGAGCAAATGCGCGGAGCTGCCGCCGATCTATACGCTTGGACCGGGACATCGCTCCATGTGCTGGCTCGCTGACGAGGAGGCGAAGACGCAATGAGCAGATTGACGAAACAAGAGCTTCTGGTGGATGTTCAGAACCTGATGAAACATTTTGTGAAAAGCAAGGATACGTGGGGACGACCCACAGAGGTGCTGAAGGCTGTTGATGGCGTTAGCTTCCAAATCCGCAAAGGCGAGACGTTTGGCCTTGTAGGCGAGTCTGGCAGCGGCAAGTCGACGGTAGGCAGATGCTTGCTGCGGCTGTACGATTATACGGCGGGTGAGGTGTTCTACGACGGTCAGCCGTTGTCCAAGCTTGGAGAGAAGCCGCTGAAGCCGTTTCGGAGACGGATTCAGTCGATTTTCCAGGACCCGTATTCTTCGTTGAATCCGGGCATGACCGTATTGGACCTTATCGGCGAGCCGATGGACATTCATGGCATTGGCAGAGGCGCTGAGCGGACGGAGGCGGTTGCAGCGCTGCTGGAACGCGTCGGTCTGAAGCGCGAGCATTTGTATCGTTATCCGCATGAATTCAGCGGCGGGCAACGTCAGCGTATTTCGATTGCGCGCGCGTTGTCCGTACGTCCGGAATTCGTTGTATGCGATGAGCCAATATCGGCGCTAGATGTGTCTGTACAGGCGCAGGTCGTCAACATGCTGGAAGACTTGCAGCAGGAGTTCGGCCTGACTTATTTGTTCATCGCGCATGATCTATCGATGGTGCGACATATTTCGGATCGAATTGGCGTCATGTATCGAGGCCGCTTAGTAGAAGTAGCGGACAGCGACGAGCTGTACGACAATCCGCTGCATCCTTATACGAAAGCACTTCTGTCGTCGATACCGATTCCGGATCCACACGCACGCGTAGAGCGGCTTGTATGGAAGCCTACGGAGTCGGAGTTGGACGCTGAACTGCGAGAAATAAGTCCAGGGCATTGGGCGGCTATCGAGGGTTAATGAATGTTTTTACGATGAAAAAGCTAACCTCTAGCGTGGTCGCTCATTTCGAGTAGACATCGATAGAGGTTTTTCATAAGGAGGAATCGAGTATGAGTCATGCAAATGCTGCAGACCGTGTGCTGCTATCGCAATGGGAGGCGCTATTGCTTGAGTCGCTGCGTTCTCAGGGCTGGTCGAACGAGCGTCTCCTGAAGGATGTACGTGAAGGCGAGCTTCCGGTCGATACGAGCATATATGAGTTCAAATATGAGGAGCTTCGTGCGTACGCAGAAGCGGAGCCCGAAACGTTCGAACATGCAGTTACCGAAGGTTACAGAATTAAATACAATACGCTTCGCGGCATTCGCAGCTGGATCGCTGTCGCTTACGGTCTTGAACCAGAGCTGACGTTCGACGCAGGCTCGGAATCGGTAACAGCGACTCTTACGCCAGAGCAGTATGAGCGCCTCGTATCCGTACTGTCGTTCGGCTGGAACGTGTCGGAAGTGTCGGCTGCGAATGGGCAGACGGCGATATATCGGGTCGAACCGATTCGCTAATTACAAAGAGCCTCAATTTGCCTAGGCAGGTGATAGAGGCTCTTTGTGTATGATATGTTAAATTCTAATACTGATATTTGACCATAAGAAATCTGCCTTAGTGAAAGATATTCGTTGGAATCAAAGGGATTAGGTTACTTTGCCTTTAAAAGGGTAGGTTCAGATACGGCGCTGACACTTCCTTGCGATTGGACAATGATCATGCCATCTTCACGCAGAGTCGGACCGAAAACTCTTCCTGGGGTTTGAATCACAAAAACCCTCTTAGCCGTAATCAAATCTTTCGCTTCCAGCCTCCCGTCCGTGTATGCAATGTATAACCCATTGCCAAACGTGTCGAATCGGGCCATAGAAGTACCCTGAAATCCCGCCGAGCCGTAGTACACGACCGACTTATTGATAAGTTTCGACCCCGTTATATAGTCTCCGTCCGTAAATAGAATTCTTCCCGCGTCAGGGCCTCCGGCCCAGTAATTCTTGTAAGAAATGTCTGATCGATAAGAATCCCTCGAGACTTGATCAGGAGCTGCATCCAGCGGATAGGCATAGACAACCCCCGCTGCAAAAATATACACACGCCCGGAATCGATCCAGGCTTGGCCGTTTTCCTTGTATTCGACCGATGTGACAACTTTTCCAGACAATAGATCGATCGTATCCAAAGTCGTTTTATCAAGTTGATTCATAAAGCTTGAGGTTTGTTGTACAAGTATCTGATCTTCCTTAACATATAATGGAGCGCTAGCGTTAGTTGCTTCCCAAGCGAGGCGGCCATTACTCTCATTGAATGCCAACAGAGACGCATAGGTATAAGCACCTGAGAACTCCGTACTCACCAGTACTTTCCCTTTAACGAATACAATGTCATATTCCATAAACTCATTGGGGAAATTATCCGTCCACAGCAACGCTCCGGATTTTGTATCGTATGCCCGTATATGGCCGTTGTAGATGTAAACTTTTTCTCCGTTAACGAGTATTCTTGTAATTCCCGTTGTTCGGCTAGTGGTCACCCACTTTTTCTTCCCATTTGCTGCATTGATGGCATGTACAATACCGTCTTCAGAGACCGCGTAGACGACCCCATCTAGATAAGCTAAAGGCGAAACCATTCCGGACCCGTATGTCCATAACGTTTTGCCAGTTTTCGCGTTTATCGCGAGTAGGTGCCCATGCTGGAAAGCATAAACTTTACCTCCACCCGTCGCAATCGTGCCCCCATTTATTGCATTAGAATCTTTGGGGACATCGATCACGACGCTCCATTTGGGTTTGATGGTATCGGTCGTATCAGGAGCGTTCCAGTTCTTCCCGATGTATGACGAATGCGGTGCCTCTGCAAAAATAGGTTGAATCAAAGCGGAGAATAGTGCTAGTACCAGCGTAAACGATAGAACAGGTTTTATGAATTGGATACTCATGATATCATCCTTCCACGCATAATTTACCATATAATGTATAGACGAGAATGTCTTATGAAAGGTTTCTACAGGCAATTAAAATAACTCGGAAGCCGTAAAAAGCAAAAAGAGCCATCCCTTAAGCATCTTTCGATGACTTGTAGGAATGGCTCTTTTGGTATGCTGTGCAGCTAGCCTCAGGCTTAACCTTTGACCGCGCCGGCCGTGAGGCCGCTGACGATATATTTCTGACCCAGCAAATAAAGAATGAGGACCGGAATCGACGTCATGACGAGATCGGCAAAGATCAAGTTCCAGTCACGGCTGTATTTGCCGTAGAAGTTGTAGATGGAAAGCGGCATCGTCCACGTCTTGCTGTCCGTAAGGAAGTACAGCGGAATCGTGATGTCGTTCCATACCGACATGAATACCATGATCGCTACTGTCGCGTTAACCGGAACGATTAGCGGCGTAATGATGCGGAAGAACACGCCGAGCAGGCTTGCGCCTTCGAGGAAAGCAACCTCGTCAAGCGCTTTCGGCACGGATTTGATAAATCCGCTGTATAGGAAGATACTGAACGCCGTATTCAAAGCCGCGTAAATCAGGATGACGCTCGTAACGCTGCCATAGAAGCCCAACCATTGCACGACGCGGATCGTCGTGATCGTGGACATCGGAGCGATAAGACCCATGAAGAAGAACAGGTACAGGAAACTCGAGAACTTGCTTTCGCGGCGAGCCAGAATAAAAGCGGCTGCGGAAGACGTGAAGATGTTCAAGAGGGCTGATACGCCTGTAATGACGATACCGTTCAGGAACGCGCGGGCAAGGCCGCCTTCCTTAAATACGGTCACGTAGTTGGAGAACATCCATTTATCCGGGAACCGGATCTGGAATTTGGACACCTCGGCGCTTGTCATGAAGGAGCCGAAGATCATAAGCAACAGCGGGATAATGATGCCGAGACAAGCAATAAGCAGTACAATTTCGACGATGTAGTTGCGAAGCGCTAGTTTACGAGTAAAGCTCATTATTCGGTAACCTCCTTACGACGCATGAAGATCAGCAACGGAATGGCAATCAGGGTGACGATAATGAACAACAATGTGTTGATCGCCGTGCCAAGGCCCCAGTTGCCTTCGCCAAACGCGCGGAGAATGATCGTACCGACAACCTGCGAGGAGTTGCCTGGTCCGCCGCTCGTCAGAACGAATACTTCGGAGAATACCTTCAAACCGCCGATAAGCGTAAGCATCAAGTTAATGTTAAGCGCAGGCAGCAATAGCGGAACCGTAATGTTCGTAAAGCTTTTCCAAGCGCCGGCGCCGTCGATCATTGCCGCTTCATAATAATCTTTGGAGATGGATTGCAAACCAGCCAAATAGATGGCCATTTGGAAACCGGCCGACTGCCAGATGGCAACCAAAGCAACCGTCCAGATAACGAGATCCGGGTTCGTGAGCCAAGCTTGACTCAGGAAATGAAGACCAATGGAGTCAAAGAACTTGTTGACCATACCTTCTGTGCGCAGCATCGGCGTAAAGATAATGGAAATAACGAGTACGCTCAGAATAGAAGGCGAATAGAAAATTGCGCGCAAGAAATTGCGGGATTTCAGCCGCATATTTAAAGCGATGGCCAGCAAGAGGCCGATCACGTTTTTTCCGACAACGGTCGCTATCGCAAAAATAAGCGTGTTTTTCATTGCAAGGAGCAAGGTATCGTCCGTAAAGATTTTGTGGAAATTGTCAAAGCCGATAAAATGGACGCCGATTCGATCCAAGCGCCAGTCCGTAAAGGAATAGAACAAGCCGATAATGGCTGGTGCAACAAAAAATATCGTATAAATAAGTAGCGCTGGCCAAACGAGGTAATAGCCATACATGCTCTTGGAGCGTTTTATCATCTTCCATCCCACCAAGACTGTGTATTTTGTTTTTCTCTATCTGATGCTTGTTTAACAGATGCGGCCGCCGTTAGGGACAGCGGCCGCGATCTTACAGTGTTTCTCTTACAAGTTAAACGGATTCGTTATTGCGATGGCTTAGAATCCTGCTTCGCCTTTGTCTTTCATCAGCTCGGCAAATTTGTCGCCCCAAGCTTGGAGTACTTTCTCGGACGTTTTGCTGCCCGTGAACTGATCTTGCAAGCTTCTGTACAGCTCGCTGCGATCAACCAGCATATAAGCATCCATCGTCATAGCTGTTTTCTTAGGCGTGATGTAGTTGTCGAGAATTTCTTGTTTGTAATCCGGAAGCTCAGGCGTCGTTACGTCGTTGAAGTTCGAAACGTAGCCTTGCGCGTTCACGATTTTTTGTGCAACTTCTTTCTCAGCGATGAAGTTCAGGAACTGTTCTGCTTCTGCTTTATGTTTGGCTTGTTTAGGGACAAACAGCTGGCCGCCAAGCGGGCTTGCGCCAAGGTAAGCGTCGCCGCTGTTATCCGTTGGATACGCGAACAGGCCAAGGTTCATGTTAGCATCTTGTTGTTCTACGGATTCGATCAGCCAGTCGCCCATGAACATCATTGCAACTTTCTTGTCGAGGAATTGGCCGGCTGCCATGTCATAGCTGTCGCTGAGCACGTCCGTATTCGTGTAGCCTTTTTTGTAAAGATCGTATTGTTGGTCGAGGATCGTTTGGAATGCAGGAACATCCGTCCATTTTTTCTTGTTTGCGTTCAGATCGTCGAACAGCGTAGGCTCGTTCTTCGTTACGTATTCGCCGAATGCGGCGCCAGGCATTACGTTAGCTGCCCAGTTGTCTTTGAAAGGCATAAAGAGCGGCGTGTAGCCCGCTGCTTTGATCTTCTCGCAAGCTGCCAGGAATTCGTCGTATGTTTTCGGAACTTCGAGGTTAAGCTCTTTGAAGATGTCTTTGTTGTAAACAACGCCTTGCATACCTGTATCTTGGCTTACATGGAAGCTGTAAACATGACCGTATGCGGACAGCACGTCTTTGTTCAGAAGGCGGCTCACCCAAGGCTGGTCGTCCAGAATTTCGAAGTTACGCTCAAGGTTAAGGTCTGTCGTAGCGCTTGCCAGGTTGTATTGCAAGATGTCAGGCGTTTCGTTAACGGCAAGCTTTGTTTGAAGAACCGTAGATGTTTGTTCCGCAGGAAGAAGCTGCAGGTTAACTTTGATGTTGGTTTTTTTCTCGAACTCGTCCAGCAGGTCTTGTTGTACGAATGCGGAGTCCTGCGAGCTCTTGGACAATGCCAGCTCGATCGTGACTTTTTTACCTCCGCCGCTAGTGCTGCTGCTATCGCCGCTTTCCGAATTGGAGCTATCGTTACCGCATGCTGCCAACGTTAAAGCAAATACGGCTGCGAGTGCGCCGATGGATAGTTTACGTGCTTTTTGTTTCATGTTGTTCTCCCCTCTTGTTTCCCTTTGTTGTATGTTCGACTGAATCCGTTTACAATCCAATTGTAGATTTTTATCACCGGGAGGTACATGTTTGACCTTTACCTTTGTTGTGTAAAATTCTGAACTAACATAGATCGGAGGACTATCGTCCCTTGAAAGGCTTCATGAAGAAAACCAACTTTTTTCCTGCGCAGGCGAGTCTTCAAACGAAAGTATTCCTTATGTTTTTAATTTTGCTTTTGTTTGTGTTGTGCTTCTTTTTGGCTTACGTGAATTGGCAAGTCATCCGGCCGTTAAAGGAAACCAACGAGAACGAAAAGCTGCTCACGGCAGCCAAGATCAGCAGACAGCTGGACCAATACATCAAAAACCAGAACCAGTTATCGCAGCGCGTATTGTCCAACCAGCAAGTTCCCTCAGCTTTAATGGGAGGGTACCGTTCTACGGATTCCGCGGAAGGTCTTAGGCAAAACCGTATTCTGAAAGAGATGATGTTCGAAGCGATCGGTCCTAGCGTGGACATTCGTGATATGATCATCTATGATCTCGACGGCAGAGCAGTCGCTTCCTATATCGGCTATTCGACGAATCCGTCGCTTCTTGAACCCGACCTCAAAGAAAAGCTGGACCAAAACGAATATATTTTATATAGACAGCCTAACGGAATTTCGGCATTCGACAGAGCCATTATCAATCAGAATGGCCAGATCTATGGGTACCTATCCATTCAACTGGATCAGTCCGATCTGCAGCTGTCGACAGAGGATGTCGCGGTCGGGGACGTCTATGTGTTGGATCAAAATCGCCAGATCATTTCCAGCTCCCGTAACGCTAAAGAGCAGTCGGAACTTTCTTTCCTGCAGATGCGAGACGGCGAAAGCAGCGGCATGTATTTGGACGGGGATTCCAATTACATCGCTTATGACATGTCGGAGAATACAGGCTGGATTACTTATGTCGTTACACCTAAGCGCGCCGTTCTTGGGTCAGTCAATTCCGTACAATACTTGTCGATATTGCTCATTACGCTGCTGATGTTGTTTTCTTTCGTGTATATTTACTTCACCACACGCAACCTGCTGCTGCCGATTCGAAAGCTGCGCAGCCAGATTTCCCGAATCAACTATAGCAATCTGAACGTCAAAGTGGACAACCAGTCGCACAACAACGAGTTGATGGCCTTAAGCGATTCGTTCCAGGAGCTGCTCGATCGCCTCCAGCAGTCGATCGAAAGCGAGAAACTAGCGCTTCAGGAAGAAATGAAGGCGAGAAATTCGGCATTGCAAGCGCAAATCGCGCCTCATTTTATCCATAACGCGTTATATTTGATCAGCATTGCGGCACAAGAGGGCAAGAACAAAGCGGTGTCGGATATGTGCAAACAACTGTCCGATTCCTTGCGTTATATCGTTTCTTCACCGTACCAGCATGTTAGCTTGGCGGAAGAGCTGGAGCACACCCGGAATTACTTGTCGCTCGTTCAGCAAAACTACGAGAACGATCTCGAATGGGAAATCATTGCGGACGATGCCGCAAACCTCATTCAGCTCCCGAGGCTCGTTATTCAACCGTTTGTCGAGAATTGCATCGAGCACGCCTTCGACAATACCGATCCGCCTTGGCGCATTCTAATCCGGGTGCAGTTGTACAACGGCATCTGGGCGATCGAAATCAGCGATAACGGCGAAGGCATCGCACCGGACAAAATGAACGAAATCATGGATAACATATCGAATTCCGAGGACAGGGAGCATAAGCTTCACATGCCTTCAAGCTTCGGCAATATGGGCGTCGTCAACACGGTTAACCGGTTGAAATTGATGTACAAGAACCGGTTGTTTTTCAATTTGTACAACAATACGGGAGAGGACAAAGGCGCTACGGTGCAAATTATCGCCTCGCTCACCGAAGATTTTTACTAGAAGAGGTACATGGATTGGAAGGAGGCGAGGATATGTTCACCGTCTTGATCGCCGAAGATAGCAAGCCGATATTGCGCAATATCAAGTCGCTTCTGGAGTCGTCGGAGCTTCCGATACAGATTGCCGCAACTGCCTATAACGGCGAAGATGCGCTTGATTATATCAAACAACATCCGGTAGATATTCTGCTTACCGATATCCGGATGCCCAAGCTGGACGGTCTTGAACTCATCGAGCAGGCCAAGCAGCTGTATCCAGCGCTGAAGGTCGTGTTAATCAGCAGCTACAGCGATTTCGAATATACACGCAAAGCGATTAATTTGCAGGTATTCGATTATTTGTTGAAGCCCGTTGAACGGAACCAACTGCTGGACGTGATGGCGCGAGTCATCGATTCGCTCACAGAACGGCGCGAGGTCGGCTTGGAACCATTGAAAGGAATCGTTGCTCCGCGCTTCCTGGCTAGTTTGCGGCTAAGCCCTGAGCTGCTCGAGCAGTCTGTTTCGATGTTTCTGATGAGCAAACAGCCTTTCGTACCGGATACAGGGAATTGGCAGGTCGAAACACTTCAAACCGAACTTCAGGAAGTATGCAAGCCGCAAAGCTGCTGGCTGTTCCCTGCTAAAGATTCCGATCGGTACATCGTGATCGTTCAATCGGCCGTCAAAGAACGCGTCGATTCGACCGTGGCGTGGATGGAAGCCGTCGAACAGCGGTTGCTTTCCCTTGGAATTGAAATTGCGATGGCAGGCAACTTCCAAGGCGCTGATCTGGGCCAGCTTCCAACGCATTATGACAGGTTGAAATACCTGCTGGACGAAGAGGTGCTGCTTGATAAGGCCGTCCTGCTTGATACCACTTACCGCATTCCCGAGCAACAACGGAACGAGGCTATAATCAAACCGTTTACGGACATGATCGAACAACGCCAACCGCAGCCGTTCCACATGAAACTTGGCGAGCAGCTGCAGCAGTCGTACAGCGAGCATGCAAGGTATGTTGACCTAGAACGGTTGGTTGCGGCCATAGCCGATGCATTCGTCCACAACCTTCCAGACAACGGTCCAGAAGAACGACTTGCTGCGGCAGCGGCAGTGAAGGAAATGCTGCAATGCGATAGCTACTCCGCTTTCTGCGATAAGCTGCTCGACTGGTGTGCGAGAAACTTCGAGCTGCTCCATGCGCGCAACCGGAAAAGCGGGGAAGAGCTCTTCGAGCAAATGGACAGCTACGTCCAGCTCCATAAGTCTTCGCAGCTGTCCATTAACGACCTGGCGGCGAAGTTCCATGTCAGCCCGTCTTATATTAGCCGCATCATTAAGCGATTCACGAATACGACGTTCGTGCAATATTACATGGATCTGAAGATCGAAGAAGCGTGCAAGCAGCTGCAAGCCAAGCCGGACCTTAAGATAAAGGAGTTGTCGGACGCGCTTTCCTTCAGCGATCAACATTATTTCTCGCGCGTATTCAAAGATCATACGGGCCTCAGCCCAAGCGAATATAAAGAAAAGTATCGTCCCGCCGCAGAGGAGTAGGCGGCTGCCGAAGAATCGAAGCAAGGTGTCCTATTTGTCATCGCGTATGACCGGGACACCTCTTTTTACATTCAACTCATCCTCAACAGATGTCTGCACCACGGAGGAACAACAGAGTAGCTCAGTTTCTTTTCGAGAATTGTTTGATCCGTTCTGTTCATTAAAGTGATCAATCTCATTGAGTCCGACCGCTGAATGCCCCATAATGGAAGTACAATGTGAGACAAAGTGACATGGAGGTATGATTATGCTGGATGATGCGAATCCGCTGCCATGTGTGGAGAAAGTTAGGCTGTCCGGCGTCATTCTCGCAGGCGGGCAAAGCCGTCGAATGGGAGGCTCGCCGAAGGCGCTGCTCACGGTACATCAAGAGACATTGATACAGCGACAGATCCGAATTCTGAAGCAGCTATGCACAGAAATTATTCTCGTTACGAACGAGCCCAAGACCTATCTCCCGATTGTCGATTCGGAAGTTAGGATTATTACGGATTATTATGCCGGACAAGGTCCATTGGCAGGTATGCATGCCGGACTGTCGCTGGCACAGCATGAAGATGTATGGGTTGTCGGCTGCGATATGCCCTATCTGTCCATACAGGCCGCAATGCTGATGATTGGCCGCAAACATGATCGAGGCAGCGATGCGGTCGTGCCATTCATCGGGGAGAAGCATCACCCGCTGCATGGCATCTACGACAAGCGGTGCGCCGATTTGATTGCAGCAATGTTGGACGGGGGACAACGGAGGGTCAATGCTTTTCTCGATCAGATCGCTTACGAGACCGTTAATGCTTGGACATTCGAGCGATGGGGTATCGATACTCGATTCGTCTTCAACATGAATACGCCGCAGCAATATGAGCAACTGCTGAGTATGGAGAAAGAAACGGAAGAAGGTAGTGCAGTTGGAAGCAGCCATCGATCGCAGTCCGAATAATAAATATCATCGCCGGGCGATGACCGTCGAGCAAGCAAGAGCGCTGCTTCTTCGCTGTGCTCAACCTGCTGACGCTGTAGAGGTTGAGCTTGTTGATGCTTTTGGCCGCAGGCTGGCGGCATCGGTGCAAACAGAGGAGCCAATCCCGCATTTTCGCCGATCAGGCATGGATGGTTATGCTGTGCGGACATCGGACCTTGCGAATGTAAATGCAGCAGCTCCTGTAGAACTCGAAGTCATCGAGCATATTCCATGCGGCGTTGAACCGCAATACATGATTACAGTAGGTAAAGCAGCCCGCATTATGACAGGCGCAATGGTGCCGGAAGGCGCTGATGCGGTCATCATGCAGGAGATGACGGAGCTGGTGGAGAGCGAAGGCCGAAGCATCGTTCGCATTCAGAAGAAAGTTGCATCCGGCACGAATATAACGCCAATAGGCGAAGAAGCTCGCGAAGGGACGCTTGTGCTTGAAGCAGGGGAGCGGATTGGCGCTGGTCATACTGCTATTCTTGCATCGCTTGGCTATAGCCGGGTCCCTGTGTACCGCAAGCCGAAGGTGGCCATATTGTCAACCGGTTCGGAGCTGCTGCAGTTGTCTGATCCGATGCAAATGGGCAAAATCCGCAATAGCAACGCCTACATGCTCTCGGCTCAGATCATTGCGGCTGGCGGGCAACCGCAGCTAATCGGTCAGATCCCGGACGACTACCCTCGAGCAGAGCAGATGCTGTACGATTTGCTGTCATCAGATGCGGATCTGATTGTGACGACAGGCGGGGTTTCCGTTGGCGATTATGACATCATGGCGGATTTCTTCCTTCGTTGGGAAGGAACGACGTTGTTTAACAAAATCGCGATGCGGCCCGGCAGTCCGACAACAGCGGGAAGCTGGCGGAACAAGCTGTTATTTGGGTTATCCGGCAATCCTTCTGCCTGCTTTGTTGGGTTTGAGCTGTTCGTCCGACCCGTTATCCAGCAGCTGCAAGGCGCTGTGGTGGATCATGCACAAACAGTGACATGCCATCTCGCGGTTGATTATAAGAAAGTAAATGCTTATCCACGTTACGTCCGTGGCTATTGGTACAGCAACGGCGGAGAACACTATGCTAAGCCTGTCGGCAGAGATAAGTCGAGCGCCATACTATCGTTGAAAGAAGCGAATTGTCTTATTGTCATTCCCCCGACGAAGACAGGTTTTCCAGCGGGTGATATCGTGCAAATTATTCCGTTGGATGGAGCGATGTCTAAATGACGAACATTATTCAGGTTGTTGGCTACAAGAACGCAGGCAAGACCACTTTGGTTGAAAATATGGTGCGTGCGCTAACGGAAGAGGGTTACGCCGTCGGCACCGTCAAGCATGACGGACATCGGTTTGATATTGACCATGAAGGTACGGATACATGGAGGCATCGGGAGGCAGGTGCAAGCATGACGGCGATTACCTCCAGCGAACGAACGGTAATCATGGAGGAGAAATCCTCCGAGCTGGATGATATCATTCGCCGCATGCTTGCGATGGATGCCATTATCGTTGAAGGTTTTAAAGAAGCGGATTATCCCAAAGTCGTTATGATTCGTTCAGCCAAGGATGTAGAGCTCGTCCATCGGCTTCGACAAGTAATTGCCGTTGTCACTTGGGTTCCAGAGCTTTCGTTCCCAGTTCCAACTTACTCGATTCATCAGACCAATCTGCTCATTGCATGGCTGCTGTCAACGTTGTGTCCTGAAGCTGACCAATGATCATCGGAATCGGGTATGCCTTCAATTGTTAGTTGGTTCATTGGTACTCTGGGCATATTTCTCAAGTACGCGGACGAGGATGCCGATCGCGATTGTAAGCGCTGCTGCAAGCAGCATCGAGCCTCCTGCGTGTATGAAGCCGATCGGTACCCATGCTATCCCTAACATCCGATGAACCATACGCATCCATTTGTTGCGGATACGTGGAATGAATACGCCATACCCGACGATGGCAAGCAGAATCGCAAAGCTTGCGATGCCTGACCATATTTTGTGATCGTCAGATCGTGTCAGGAGCAAATATACGCCATGTGCAGTACCTAACGCCAGCGCTGCCCATCCAAGCCATTGATGGGCTCTATGAATTTGTGTGCCGACGGCTTTCACGATACGAGAGGGGGACTTCCGACTTTTCTTAAACCAAAGCCAAGAGAACCCAAGAGCGGCCACATACAACGCGATGGTGCCCATTGTCGTGAATAGTTGTCCGCCAGCCTCTTTCTCCTTTCGAAAATCCGGTCGAGCATGGGGGATATCCAGGCTGTAATAATAAACTAATAGAAGCAGTGCAACCGCGATGATTAGGATGGCTGGAATCCAAACTTTCTGTTTGCTGCTCATAAAGCTGCATCTCCTTTAATGCTCACGATAACGCCTCATAGGTGCAGATGGCCTCTATTAAGCTGGTTCGGCCGCCGAAGGAATGCTGCGCTTAGGCGCTGCATACTGAATGATAATGCAGACGACAAGGACAGCAAGAAGGATGCCGGAAGCGATCTGTGTACCATTCTCAAGTCCGAGTCCGCCCTTATCGTGAGGTTTGATTAAGTAATCGCCAAAGGTAGCCCCGAACGGACGTGTTAATACAAAGGCAACCCAGAAAAGCACGACTCGATTAATTGACGTGAACCAGTAAGCTAGCAGAACAAGGACAATCAACCCTCCGGTCAGCATGGCACCTTGTGCGATTGTAAGTCCTAGTCCTTGCTCCAGGAAGCTTCCACCCCCAGCAAGCTTTCCTACTCCTTCCTCTTTATGAGACAAGAAGTCGCCGGCTGCGGTACCTAATGTGTTCGATACAAGTATTGCAATCCAGTACAGCACCTCGACACGTTTGGTTGCAATATGTTTGACATTGAGTGTTGGCTCTGTGAAGTGCCAGAACAGAAAGATAAGGACAAGCAGCCCAACCAGTAGCAAAGAGCCCTTCATATAGCCTAGCCCTAAAGAACGATCCATATAATCAGAGAAGGCCGTGCCAGCAAGACTTGTAGACGTAATGACAACCCAGTAGACGGGTGGGATATACGTTTTGACAAACAATTGAATACCTAAGAAAACGACGAAGATGCCGATAAAGAATAAGAATGGAATGAGATAGTTATCTTCCGAGCCAGGGACTGTAAATAAGTCGCTTCCTGTCTCGCCTAATGTAGTTGCCGCTATCTTCATTATCCAGAAAAGCAGGGTGAGCTGTGGAATCTTGTTGATGGATGAACCGATCACGTTGTTCGTTGCGTCCATATGCGATAGGCTCCTTTCAAATTGTAAACTGATTTGGTCATTTAACAAGATGGCTGATCTCCGGTCTGCCGTCACCTCAATTCTATTGACTGTCATTCTTGCTTTGGGTTAATACTAGCGGCAAGAAATTAACGATTTATTAAATCTTTATTATTATTTCAGAAAGGGGATCGCACACAGATGGAACGGATCGGTATCGAAGGCACCGGCTTTCCGGAAGGGCTTGCGCAACCAGCATTACGTGCATTAAGAAACGCAGGGATTACGCGCCTAGAGCAGTTGACGACACTCACGGAAGTTGAATTTAAAGGCTTGCATGGAGTCGGCCCTAAGGCCGTTACGCTGCTTCGTCAAGCGCTTGAGGCGAAGGGGTTGTCTTTCAAGTGAACATTCGTATCGGAAGCGAAGAAGACTTGGATATGCTTGCTGCGATGAATAAGCAGCTAATTGAAGACGAGCGACATGATAATCCGATGGACATCCCGCAGCTGCGGGAGCGAATGCAATCATTTATAGAAGGCAGCTATGCAGCTTACATTTTCGAAGCAGAGGACACGGTTCTAGGTTATGCGTTGGTCGATCATAGCCGGTCTCCGCTTTATCTGCGCCAGTTCTTCATCAGCCGATCATCCCGAGGCCAAGGCAATGGCAAAGCCGCCTTCCGCGCCTTGACCCAATTCCTTGGCACCGATGACCTCGATATCGAAGTCATGCACTGGAACGAACAGGGCTACCGCTTCTGGAAGTCGCTAGGCTTCCAGGAACGGAGCGTTTATATGCGACGGAGTCATTCATTTGATAGTGTTAGTGATAAAACAAATGTAAGCGGGGACGATTAATGAATAATTTCGTAAACGATACGATAAGAAATCAATTGTTAGAGGCTTCCGAGGAGAAGTACCGCATCTTCTCTTCGTCCTTGATACCCGGTGTAGACAACATCCTCGGCGTCCGCATTCCGATCTTGCGCAAGATGGCACAGCAGCTGGCCCGAGGTGATTGGAAAGCGTATCTCGCGGCGGCGAGCGACGAATATTTCGAAGAGATCATGCTGCAGGGGCTCGTCATCGGTTATGCGAAGGCAGACATTGAGGAGGTGCTGGAGGCGATCGTAGGTTTCGTTCCGAAGATCAACAATTGGTCGGTATGCGATAGTTTCTGCATTGGGCTGAAAATCACGCAAAAACATCAAGAGCGCGTCTGGTCGTTTATCCAGCCCTATCTAGCATCGGATCAGCCCTATGACATCCGATTCGGTGTTGTGATGCTGCTCAATTATTATGCGAACGAGGCTTATATCGATCAAGTGCTGCCTCTGCTCGATGTGATCAAACATGATCATTACTATGTAAAGATGGCTGTCGCTTGGGCGATTGCAACCTGCTTCACGAATGTCCCCGAGCAAACGATGGCTTACTTGCGCAGTCCGGCATGTACCCTCGATACGTTCACCTATAATAAGTCGCTGCAAAAGATTACGGAATCGCTTCGTATCGATCCGGATACGAAGCAATTGATCCGCAGCATGAAGCGCAAATAAGAAGAGCCTTAGCAGGCGAGCCGTATTCCGGCCGACTTGCTGAGGCTCTTCTCTCTTATAGCTGCTGGATGAGCATACCGCCAAGTGCGCCTGCCAGGATGATGATCCAAGTCGGAAGCTTCCAGTACGTCAGCATCGTTAACAAGATGAGTGCGAGTGCAAATTCATAAGCGCCAGTAATGGAGGATACCCAGATCGGGTCATAGAAGGCAGCGATCAGAATACCGACAACTGCTGCATTAATGCTGACAACAGCACCGCGAAACTTTGAATTATGAAGCAGCGTGTGCCAGAACGGCAGCGCTCCGACGACG
Source organism: Paenibacillus terricola (assembly GCF_014779765.1). Classification (GTDB taxonomy): domain Bacteria; phylum Bacillota; class Bacilli; order Paenibacillales; family Paenibacillaceae; genus Paenibacillus_T; species Paenibacillus_T terricola. Next base: position 902,071 of record NZ_JACXZA010000001.1, read on the forward strand.
AGCAGGTAAGCGGGCAGGAAGATCGCAACGGTTGCGATCAATGCGCCCCATATACCGCTATCTATTGCTCCGAGGTAGGAAGCGAAAGTAAACAAGGGACCCGGAACAGCTTGCGCTGCCCCATAACCAGCTAAGAAATCACCGCTGCTAATCCAGCCGGTCGGCACGACTTCCCGTTCAAGCAGCGGCAGCACAACATGCCCTCCGCCGAATACAAGAGCGCCTGATCGGTAGAAGCTATCCATAAGCGCAGCCCAGTGACTTGAGGTTACCGCTCGAATGATTGGCAAGAGGGCCAATAGAAGCACAAATAATAGAAGGCATGCCATACCTGTCCGACGGCTAATCGGCATTGGCAGCGGCGATGCTTCAGCAGCCTCACTGCGTCGATATAGGAATAGTCCGATAAGTGCAGCACCTGCGATCGTCAGCAACTGGCTGCCAGACGTCGGCCAGAGGAGGGTTAAGGCTGCCGCGGCAGCTGCAATCGTTGCACGGCTGCGATCGGGAATCAGCTTCACACCCATACTATGTATAGCTTGTGCGACTATCGCGACAGCTACGATTTTTAACCCGTGAATCCAGCCATAACTGTCGACAGGGAGCCCATGCAGAAGCAGGGCGAACAGCATAAGCGCGAGAGCCGAAGGGAGTGTGAATCCGATCCAAGCGGCTATCCCGCCTAATAGACCGGCGCGCATCGTACCGATGCCGATTCCGACCTGACTGCTGGCAGGTCCGGGCAGCAGCTGGCAGAGCGCTACGAGGTCCGCATAGCTGCGTTCATCGAGCCAACGTCTCCGATTAATGTACTCTGAGTGAAAATATCCAAGATGCGCGATCGGACCTCCGAACGACGTGAAGCCAAGCTTCAACGATACCCGAAATATCGTAAAGATGGAGGTGCGTGTTTGTTCAATCTCGTTCCTTTCCTTCATGGCTCAAACCCTTTCTGGCTGATGAACAGCTCATCTTCATGAAAATAAACCTGCATCCGCTTCGTCAACACATCCAGCGCCTGCGCTCCGTACCAATGCTCCAGTCCGAGCGGCTTATACAGCGCTTCGATGCCAAGCCTGCGCGTCCGTTTGCCGCCGCTGCCATCGCCAAGCTCGAAGTTGTCGAGTACGACCCGTGTCACATGCTCACGAAGGACGGATGCGAACGCCTCGCTGCTTGGCAGTATCGGCGCAACGGCGGCTTGCGTCGGAACCCCCGCAGCAGCAAGCTCGCGAAGCGCCCGCAGCCGCGCTTGGATGGGAGGCGCCTCCGGCGAGAACAGCTTGCGCATATCGTCGCGGTCAGTTTCGACGGTCATGCTGACCCGCACTTTGCTGCCAAGCTGCTTCAGCAGATCGATATCTCGCGTGACGAGCGGGCTTCGCGTCTGAACGAGCAGGAAATCCGGCGGATCGGAAACCATGACCTCAAGCAGCGAGCGTGTAACGCGTTCCTTGTATTCGATAGGCTGGTACGGATCCGTGCTGGAGGACATGAAGATCGTGACAGGTCCTCGTTTCTTCGCGCGCTGAAGCTCGCGTCGCAGCAGCTCTGATGCACCTTGCTTCACATCGACCCATGTCCCCCATTCCGCTTGACGGAAGACGGACACGGGCATTTGCCGGACATAGCAGTAAGAGCAGCTGAATGCACATCCCGTATATGGATTAAGGGAATGGGAGTAGCCGGCTAGAAAGCCTGTCCCTTTGTTGAGCAGCGACCTGGGCGTGGAATATTGGATCAACTTCTCCAAATAAGCTCACCTTATTCTTTAGAATTTGTGCTTTCAACTTCAAATTTGTTATAAACGAAATAGGCGATCATCAATATGGAACCTTAGGCGCTGCAATTGCATCTCTTAGCTTACGTATTGCAGCTCGGAAATTGCCGGTTTGCGCGCAAGGTCCTACGTTAACCTTACTACAAGAAAAAGCGGATGCCTAATGTGTTTATTGTAGATTTTCAACCGCTCATCGCCTTAGTCAGCCCAATCTTCTGCGAACATCCCCGAAAAACCGCGAGTTTTCCGAATAGTGTGATAGGTCTTGCCGTCACGCCGCGAGAAGTGTATATTGTTCAATAATTGAGCACGGAATAGTCGGTTTGATTGTTGATCGTCCTATAAGTAATGGAAGAACAGGAGGCGGTACGAATGACAGAAGCGAAGAAAGAGGTCCGTCGGGCCTATATTCATGACGCAGAAGATTTAGCTCGGCTCAATGAAGTGTTTAATGGTGTCGTGTTGACGCCTGAGGAAGTGCGCGACAGTCTGCTTCGTTCTAACGAGCTTGTAGCCATTGCACTGCTCAATGGACATACGGTTGGTTATGCATGCGCTCAGTATTTCGAATCGTTCTGTTATCGGGAGAAACACGGTTATCTTACGGAAATGTTCGTCGAAGAGCCGGCAAGAGGCAACGGCCTAGCGACAATGCTGATGGCTCATATCGAAGAGGAGCTTCGTTCGAGAGGCGTCTCGGAAGTAAGTGTATTGACTGGTGCAGATAATGAAATTGCAATTAAAGCTTATGAGCGTTTCAAATATGTAAGGCAGGCGGATGCGGTCTTACAGAAGAGCTTGCCTGGCAAGTCATCTTAACGGAGCGTCTAAGGAGAAAGTATGGATAAGAGCTGCTTATTGAATAACGACGATCCTCTCCCTCGATCTACCCCTATTGCCGTTTATACTGCTGGAAATAAGTTCTGTTGAAAGTTGGCATCATGAGCTGCCGAGCAGAACGATACTATTCCCGCGGTACAAACGGCAATTTTTATTCCCCTTCTCATGTTGGACGCCTCTGTTGGAACCTCGCTGATATTTCCTTGCGATTGGGAATATGATACATTTAATGAACAATGAAGCAGTAGACTGCTAGATTCATAGATCAAGACTGTTTGAGGGGTGAGCCTTTGCCGCATTTAATTGGCGACACGATTATTCTTCGTGAATATCGCAGAGAAGATTTGGTAGGCATGCGGGAGTGGTGCAATGACCCCGAGATTACCCAATACTTGTCAGACGCTTTCTTATATCCGCACACGTTGAGCGGGACTGAAACGTATTTGAACACCATGTTGGAGGGCTCATCCGAGCAAAAAGGTTTCGTCATCGCAGACCGGATGACCGAGCTCTACATCGGCCAGATCGACTTATTCCGTATCGACTGGAAGAATCGATACGCCGAGATGGGCATGGTGATCGGCAACGCGGAGCTGCACAATCAAGGAATTGGATCAGCTGCCATTCGGCTGCTGCAGCAGTTTGTATTCGAAGAGCTGAATTTGAAGCGTCTTGAGCTCGAAGTACATGATTTCAATGCGCGGGCGATTCGCTGCTATACGAAGTGCGGCTTCCGTGAAGAAGGCCGATTGCGCAACAAACATTTTTCACGCGGCAAGTATTCGGATATCGTCTGCATGGCGATTTTGCAGGAGGAGTACTTGTCTGAGCGTTCGGGCGTATAGATAGGGAAGAAGGGATGCGAATCGATGATTCAGATAAGCGCGACGAAGTGGAGTTGTTCAACGGATTGTCTGGAACAGCTTGTCGCACGCGAGCACGAGGTCCGATTGGAGCCGATGGCTTCCGGGCTTGAAGCAGAGGTGACGAAGCTTCTGCTGGAGCAGGAGGCATACGTATGGAAAGTATGGAACAGAGATTCGAAGCCGGACATCAATCGGCAGTTTCATCTGCTTCATGCGTTAATAGATAGCGGCGTACAAGTATCGGTTCCGATCGGGTGGGGCGTCGATCCGGACGGCAACGCCGTTCTTGTGACAAGCCATGATGGGCTGCCGCCTAAGAAACTGGATAATGGGATGCTGTCGGAGCTTGCAGAACGGCTGGTCGATTTGCATCGGATGCCTATTGATAACATCGCTCCTGAGCTGCTGCCTGCGTATGATTTTGTTGGTTATTTCTTCCCGAATATTGAAGCGCATGGCGATCTGCATGAGCGGCTTCTCCATTTAATGGATCAGGTAGGATATCGGTATGATCGACTTATCCACGGCGACTTTAATTCGGGTAATGTGGTGTTCGACAACGGCAAATGCACGATCATTGATTGGACGAATGGTCAGATGGGCGATCCGCGATACGACTATGCATGGGCATGTGCCTTGCTTCGAATTTATGCGAGTGAACGTCATGCAGAAGTATTTCGCAATGCTTACGTGGCTGCTGTGCCGCTGTCATTGCAAGAGGAGCAGGCGTTCGAGGCTATTGCAGTCATTCGTTGGCTGCTGCTTAACCGTCTGGTAGGACTACTCCGGCAATCGACTACGAAGAGCAAAGCACGCAGCATATTGAAAGGCAATCCTTATCTGGCTGGACTAACTCTGTAGCAGCTTAGTGATTGCAGCATCGAAGACGACGTCCGAATGACTCGTCTTTTTTGTTCTATATCGAATATGGCCGACGCAGGGAGGGAGCTATTTCAATCATGGGATCGAGAATGATGCATTATGCGATATCTACATTGTTAAATGAAGCGACTGGAATTCGGGACGATCAATTCTTAATTGGCGGACTTGCTCCTGATGTGCACAAGCATATGAACGAACCAAAGGCGAAATCGCATTTTGCTAAAGCGAATGCTGAGGGAGCCTGGGTAACGGATTATGAGGCGTTTGGGGCCAAATATTTCAGTGCGAGCACTACGCCGTTTCATCTTGGCTATTATTATCATCTCATCTCCGATCAGATATGGATGGAGAGCATCTATAACAAGCGGATCAAATGGCTGTCGCAGCCGGAGAAGAAGCAAGCGCAAGCTGCGTACTACCGTGATTTCTGGCGGTTGAACGGCAAGCTGATCGACCACTACAGCCTGAGGCTGCTGCCATTAGTACCCGAGCCTGCAGATATCGAAGAGATCGACAGCCGTTTCCTGCAAGGCATACTTAACGATCTAACGATTGATTTCGATCGCCAAGCAGAAGCGAAGCATGAACCGCTGGAGCTGCTCGAATGGAATGAAGTGATTGGCGTGTTGGACCATACGGTTAGATTCTGCAAGAATAAATAGCGGTGTAATTTTGTTGATCGGAGGTAGATGCTGATGTTCAGTCTTACCAGACGCCGTCAGGCGATGCTGGGTGATTTGCTCGTACTCTATCATGCGTTGTTCCGTTGGGGCAAGCCGAAGGAGAAGCTTGCTGATCATGCCTTCACGTATCATCGGCGAAGCATGTATGTCTTTCTATTTCTCGCTATCGTTCATGAACAAGTGCTTGAGATGGTGGCATTTCATTATTTGCTCATTCAGAAACTTCCCGAAGCGACGATTAATCTAACGCATATCATCCATCTTTACGCGATTTTATATATGTTTGGCGATTATAATCTGGTCCGACGAGGCCGAGTAAGACTAACTGGCAAGGAAGTAAATATGAACGTCGGGCTCCGCCAATCGATTCAGTTCCATCTAGATCAAATGGAAGACATTCGGCTTATCAGCCATGCAGGTGATCTGGGAGCTACTTCATCTGTCATGCGAGTGGCCGCAACGCCGCGATGGTTTCGATCGATGATCGGCGTGGAAGATACGATCAACTGTGTGATTACTTTGGGACAGCCTGTGTATCGGTTTGGGCTGCTTGGCATGAAGAAGCGGGTCAGTCAAATTCATCTCTCGCTTGATGAGCCAGCAGCATTCGTCCAAGCGGTCAAGCAGGCATTATGATTGAGAAGCTAATCTTCGTCTTCATTCTAACGATGGTCATTCATACGTCCGAGACACTGTCGTACGCCATTCGGTTTGCGGGTGTGAAACTCAATAAAATAGCAGTCGCGTTATCCCTGACGGGCATCATCGTACTCGTATCCCGTACTGCCAATTTGCTGCAAGCGCCGCTGACTGCCAAGTTCGTCGACTTCGCGCGGACGAATGTGGATTTTCCGCTCATTCAATACATGCGCATTATTTTGCTGGCCTCGTCCGTAGGGACACTGATCGCCATTGCATTGTTCCCGACCTTCGTCAGCTTATTCGGCCGTATTATTGCGAAGCTCGAACTGGCAGGCTCCATTCCGAAGCTGGTTTCGAGCGTGACAATCGGCCAACTGAAGAATACGAAGTATTACTTGCGGAAACCTGCTTTCTCGCTTTATTACTTTCGATATTTAGGCATCCCGTATCGGCTCATTATTATGAATGTGTTCGTCACAGCCTTTTACACCGTTGGAGTTATGGCTTCCTTGTATACGGCGCATCTGCTTCCTGCATTCAGTACGACAGCCTCGCAGGCATCCGGCATTATTAATGGCATTGCGACGATTCTGCTCACGATCTTCATCGATCCACAGTTGGGGCTTATTACGGATAAGGCGCTGCAGCACGAGCAATATCGCAATCAGCTGGGCAAAGTGTACGTAGTTCTAATGACTTCTCGATTCATGGGAACGATGCTTGGTCAATTCATCATGATTCCGGCTGCTTATTTTATCGGGATGGTTGTGAAGCTGCTGTAAGGTTGAAGTGGATTGCAATTGGCGAATGCGATGCGATATAACGCGAAGGGGTGCAAATCGATGCTGAAACGGTTGATCGAGCTGTTGGCGGCTCCACTGCTGCATGCCATATTGTCTACTGTATTCCTTAGCGCCTTGAGCACAAGCACGAGCAGCTCAGCCATTATTATATGGTTGTTAGCATTGCTAATCAGCAACTGCATCGTGACAGCACTAACCGCCGATGGGAAATGGTATATGTTCATCTTCTCTCTCGGTATATTCCTAGTACTGATTTCGATCCCTATTATTTTGAAGATTGGCATAGAAGATATGGGAACAGGGTTCATGCTGCCGTATCTTGGTCTGCCCATAACGATCGGTTCGCTCGTTCTAGGAACAGTCCAAGGCATTCTGCTCAGCAGCCTGCTGCGGGAGCCGATCGAACGGCTGAAGTCGGGGACTGCGCAGACGAAGAGCACGGAATTGTAAGCAGAAAGCGCAAGTGCTGATGAACAGCACTTGCGCTTTCTATGTTCCAAGAGTTCAATCTACATGGCGGCTGTGTTGTGTTTGGCAGGGCGCTGAGCATTGGCGCTATTGACGAGGAAGATGCCTGCACAGATGAGCGCGCCGCCGATACCCGTGTAGAGATGAAGCTTCTCTCCAAGCATCAGCCAGCTGCACAATACGCCGAACAGCGGGGCAAGGAACAAAAAGGAGCTCGTCTTTGCCGCATCGCCTTGCCGCAGCAGCTGATACCAGGAAGTGAACTGTACGATCGAGCAGAGCAGCGCAAGTAGCAATACGACAGCCACAGAGGTCGAGGTAACTTTAAATACCGGTTTCTCTGCAATAAAGCTCAGCACCAGCAGTACGATACCGCCAGTGAGCATCTGATAAGCAGCGAGCACATTCATGTCAAAACCGGCACCCCAGCGCTTGATGAGCAGCGTTGCGGAAGCGAAACAAATGGCGCCAGCAAGACAGATGAACGTCCCTGGCGACAAGTCGACATGCAGTCCGAAGGTGACTGCAACGCCGAGAAAACCGACAGCAACGCCAGCCCATTGTCTTATCCGATAAACAGCGCCCATCAGCAGCGTGCCAAGCACGATGACGAGCAGCGGATTGACGAAGGTCAGAATCGCGGATTCGCTGGACGTGATCCAGCGCATGCTGAAATAGGCGCAGCCCATGACTCCTGTCGTCTGCAGCAGGCCGATTGCCGCAGCTTGCAGCCATTGTATGCCTCGCGGTTGCTGCCTGCGAAGCGTAAGCAGCGCCAGCAAAACTCCTGCAATCAAATAACGGAAAGACATGAGCAGGAAGGGAGGCGCGTAATCGAGACCGATTTTGCCAATCGGAAATGCGATCCCCATTAGAAAGGTTGTGCCGACGAGCATTATGACATATTTGGTTTGGTTCATGGCGAAGCCTCCGATCGCTCTGCAGCACAATAAGTGATTCCGATTGTAACGAATTTATCGTGTTCTGTATATGACTTGTTGTGTCGACCATCCGCTATGAACGTGTTAGGATATAGGGAGCTAGTTTCAAGCCATCAAGCACATTCGTGAGGGGATTCCAATGAAATTCAGACCTTGTATTGATATGCATCAGGGCAAAGTAAAACAAATTGTCGGCGAAACGCTGAACACGGATCAAGGCGCAGTCGTCGAAAATTTTGTATCCAGCTACGACTCGGTTCACTATGCTGAGCTGTTCCATAAGGACAAGCTGGTCGGCGGCCATGTCATTATGCTCGGCGGCGGTAATGAAGAAGAAGCGGTTCGCGCGCTTAATGCGTATCCCGGCGGCTTGCAGATCGGCGGAGGAATTAACGCAGGCAATGCGAAGCATTATTTGGAGCAAGGCGCATCGCATGTGATTGTCACCTCTTACATTTTCCGCGATGGCAAGCTTGATATGGACAATTTGAATGCGATTGTGGCAGAGGTTGGTGTTGACAGGCTGGTCATTGACCTTAGCTGCAAGGAACGCGATGGCAAATGGTATGTGGTCACGAATCAATGGAAGCAGTTCAGTGATTTTGAGGTTAACGAGGACAATATTCGTTTTCTTGAACAGTATTGCGATGAGTTCCTCATTCACGCTGTTGACGTTGAAGGCAAGCAAAGCGGCATTCAGCAAAGTCTCGTTTCCTCGCTTGCGCAGTGGGTAACGATTCCATGCACGTATGCAGGCGGCGCACGTTCGCTCGACGATCTGGCGCTGTTCAAAGAGCTGTCGGGCGGCAAGCTCGATATTACGATCGGCAGCGCGCTTGATATCTACGGAGGCAAACTGCCGTACGAGCAGGTTGTTGCATACTGTGACGGAGAATAGGAATAGTAAGGCGGATTCAGAAGGCGGCATAGGGCGTTAACCCCTGTGCTGCTTTTTTATAGGTAAGTGTATGTAAGTTGGCTTCATTGGATATTTCGATGAGGGTTGTTCTTTAGCCTCTGTACTTGAATCCCCCGAGTCACATCAAGTGCGGGTTTTTACCGTTCAAACAAAGTCCTCCCTCATCATCCGCCACCACTCAAGATGAAAACCATGGCGTGCGCTTCACTCGCTACTCATGGCAATGTCGTATTTATAACCCCGTAACGGACTATTTCTTGCTTTTCTTGCGCAAACATTACTTGGTTCGTAAAATTAAACTATTGCATTAAAGCTTATTTCGTTAGGCATTGAGCAGGTCATAAAAGAGCAGGAGTCGAACAGGGGGGAATAAGCCATGGCCAGTGAAACCGTATCGATTGAAATTCGTGAAGCTGTAATCGATGAATGGCCAATCGTCCATCGTATTATGCGCGAGGCATTCGAGGAATATCGGGGTGTGCTGCACCCGCCATCAGGCGCCCTGCGCGAGGAGCTTGAGGATACCATTCGCAAGCTTAGTCCACGCGGAGGTGCTGTACTAGCTATAGCCGAAGGTGAAGCTATCGGCTCTGCTCAGTATCGTGTGGAAGATGATTATGTTTATATCGGACGAATATCAGTCGTTGCAAGCGCACGCGGGCGGGGAATTGGCAAGCAGCTCGTCCGTTTCTTAGAGAAGCTCGCTGCAGGGCGCGGGTTGTCTGAAGTGCGGCTGGAAGTTCGATTGTCGCTGCCTGCCAACATTCAATTTTATGAGCGATTGGGTTATCGCGTCATTATAGAATGTCGATATCCGGACGATTCGGATGGCTGGTACATTATGGCGAAAGCCTGTTAACTTTGTACTCAATTAATTCCAATACATACTCAGCAATCGTGTAAGCGATCGCACTGCTTAAGCATGTGGACAATTTCCGCATATGCCTCCTCAGCCATACATTAGTGAGTATAGAGGCCCGCCAGAGGCGGCGGAAGGAGAGCATGTGCCATGAGCAGACGAACGTTAATGATTATATCGATCGCTTTATACGTCCTGTTGGCCTTATTCTTAATTATCGTTTCAATCTTTGATTAAACTATCCCGATAAGAGTCGATCGGCTCAACGTATTCAAGCCTTTTCACATCGAACTTCCTAGGGTTCGGGAGAAAAGGTTTCTTTGTGCTTTCTCGACTCTCCACATGATTCTGGAGAAGCGGCAGCCCATGCTTCCGAAGCAGCTTTTCTCCGAAAAGCTTTAAGCGTTCGCCTTTGTGCCGGATGAAATCTTTCCTGCGAAGCAATGTTTAAGTTACAAAACACCCCTTATGTTCGCCCCTCTCGTAATATTCACTCGCGGAGCTCACATAAGTGCGCCAACTTTAACAAATAATGAAGCCAACTATGGCGCAAGGGAGATGACCACGTTGTCCACGAGTAGCGCGGGCGGAGGCCCTTATCAGAAAATGAACATGTCACCAAAGGAATACCAGGATTTCGCCAAGCAGCGGGAGCCTTCGCGTTCCATCCTGACTAACTGTGTTAAAGCATTTGTTATTGGCGGACTGATTTGTGTGCTTGGCGAATTCATCCAACAGCTGTACGTTCATTTGGCGGGGATGGATAAGAAAGCAGCAAGCAATCCGACTGTCGCTACCTTGATCTTTATCTCTGTCGTCCTTACTTCGCTTGGCGTCTATGACAAAATCGCGCAATGGGCAGGCGCCGGTACGGCAGTGCCCGTTACCGGCTTTGCCAACTCGATGTGCTCGGCTGCGCTTGAGCATCGCACGGAAGGGCTTGTGCTTGGCGTTGGCGCTAACATGTTCAAGTTGGCTGGCTCCGTTATTGTGTATGGAACGGTAGCTGCCTTTTTCGTCGGGATCGGGCACTTGATATTCGGGACGGGAGGGAATCACTAATATGCTGAAGGGTAAGCAGACCTGGTGGTTCGAGAACAAGCCTGTCATTATCGGGGCTGCGACCGTTGTTGGGCCGGATGAAGGCGAAGGCCCGCTTGCATCCGATTTCGATCTCGTACATCCTGAGCTCGACATGCAGCAGAAAAGCTGGGAGAAAGCCGAGCGGCTGCTGCTGGAACAGGCAACCGATTTCGCAGTCCTTCATGCGGGCCTGAAGAAGGACGATATTCAGTTCTACATTGGCGGTGACCTGCTTAACCAAATCATCAGCAACAGCTTCGCTGCCCGTTCGCTTGGCGCTCCTTACATCGGCATGTTCGGGGCATGCTCCACTTCGATGGAGACGCTTGCCCTTGCTGCGCAACTGATTGATTCGGGTAACGCCCAGCATGCAATGGCTGGTACGGTCAGCCATAACTGTACGGCGGAGAAACAGTTCCGCTATCCGACTGAATACGGATCGCAGAAGCCTCCGACTGCACAGTATACGGTTACTGGCGCGGGAGCTGCCGTTGTGGCTGCAACGGGCAATGGACCTATTATTGAATGTGCCACTATTGGCAAAGTAATGGATCTTGGCATCACCGACCCGTTCAACATGGGTGCAGCGATGGCGCCAGCAGCGGTCGATACGATAACGGCACATTTTAACGATACAGGCCGTTCGCCTTCCGATTACGATCTTATCGTGACCGGTGACCTCGCTTCGGTTGGGCATCCTATTGCCAAAGAGCTGCTGATCCGTGATGGTGTGCCGATGAACGATACCATTTTTAACGATTGTGGATTGATGGTGTACGACATTAGCAAGCAGAAGGTTCAGGCTGGGGGGAGCGGCTGCGGCTGCTCGGCTGTCGTCACTTACGGGCATCTGCTCAAAAAGGTACAAAACGGCGATCTGAAACGTATTCTCGTCGCTGCAACAGGCGCACTGCTGTCACCGCTGTCTTTCCAGCAAGGGGAATCGATCCCCTGCATAGCACATGCGGTTGCAATTAGCGCCAAGGGGGTGTGAGGGCATGCAGTTTCTATGGGCGTTTCTTGTTGGCGGCGCGATCTGCGTGATCGGCCAACTTATGTTTGATGTGTTCAAGCTGACGCCAGCGCATACGATGGCCACATTAGTTGTCGCAGGAGCCTTGCTGGATGGCATTGGCTTGTATGACCCGCTGGTCGATTTCGCCGGAGCGGGCGCAACGGTACCGATTACAAGCTTCGGCAATGCACTCGTGCATGGCGCATTAACTTCGCTGCGAGAAGATGGATGGGTTGGTGTCATTACCGGTATCTTCAAGCTGACGAGCGCCGGCATATCCGCTGCCATCATTTTCTCCTTCCTTGCGTCAGTTGTCATTAGGCCGAAAGGCTGAACACAACAAAGCGTTAGAATGGATGTCTTATACGAAACAATTGGAGGGTTCCGCTGTGGAATCCTCCAATTTTTTTTGGCGTGTGCGCAGATGTACGGCTCTCGATATTTCTAGTAAAATAGGATAAGATTGTATCTTCTTTACATAGATCTTACAACCTAATAACTTGTAACCGGGAGGAACGTAACGATGGAACTGCGCCAGTCAGATATGCAATTATGCTCTGCAATTCGTGCTAATTTAGAGAACTGTATCCTGGGAAAGCAAGATGAAATTGATCGGATGCTTACAGCTGTGCTTTCGGGCGGACATATTCTGTTAGAGGACGTACCGGGAACTGGAAAGACGCAGCTTGTGAAAGCGCTTGCTAAATCAATCGGCGGTCAATTCCGTCGTATTCAATGTAACCCTGACTTGCTTCCGACAGATATTACAGGCGTATCGATTTATCATCCCAAACAAGAGACGTTTCTGTTCCGGGCAGGCCCGATCATGTGCCACCTGCTGTTAGCGGACGAGATAAACCGGGCAACAACCAAGACCCAATCGGCGCTGCTTGAGGCGATGGAAGAAGGTCATGTAACCGTAGATGGCGAGACCTATGAGCTTCCGCGTCCATTCCTTCTTATTGCAACGCAGAATCCGATTGAGTTCGAAGGGACGTATGTGCTGCCAGAGGCGCAGCTCGACCGTTTCATGATGAAGCTGTCACTCGGTTATCCATCCGCTGCAGATGAGCATCGGATGATTATGGCGAGCGATAGCAGCCATCCTTCGGATCGGATTGAACAGGTAGCCGAAATTGAAGATTTGGTTCGCCTGCAGCAGCTTGTGTCAGAAGTGCATGTGGACAGCGCGGTTGCCGAATATGCAGTATCGATTGTACGGGCTACCCGCAGCCATCGTGCAACACTTATCGGAGCGAGCCCGCGTGCTGCTGTATCCCTTACGCGTGCCGCACGCGCTTCAGCCTTCCTGCGTGAGCGTGCCTTCGTTACGCCGGATGATGTGAAACGAATGGCGGAAGCGGTGCTTCCACACCGGATCATCCTGCACGCTGAAGCGAGGATGAACGGCCTGAAACCCGAAGATATTGTGCAGGACGCCCTCCAACAGACGAAGGTGCCGGTCCGTCTGGAGCGATGATTATGCGAGGGAGCAATCGCTCTTCCAACCGCTGGCGCTGGGCTTTTGTCGCGGTCATCTATGTCTGTAATATTATGTATTTCATGTTCCAGGGCGGCAAAACGCCGATCATGATGTTCGTCATCCTGAACGTTCTTATTATTTATCTTATCTTGGGTCAATGGTCAGGCATTCGGCTGGCGCAGGGAACGCGGAGAGTTGCGCAGAATAGCAGCGCCGACGGGACGATGCACAGCGGCATGAGTGTCGAGGTATCGCTTGATATTCGAGTTCCTGGCTTTTATCCGCTGCCTTATGTTCTCGTGCGGGACAGGCTGCTCCGTCATGACGGTCAATCGATTCCATTCGAAACTTCGTTTGTTCCGAATTGGAAGCGTTCCGGTGAAGTCATCTATTCGACCCCACCGCTCAAACGGGGCGTCTATCAGTTCGCTCCGACGCAATGTTTGACGCGTGATGTATTCGGCCTATTCGAGCACAGTGGTTCATTCGAAGCGAATGCAACGTTCAGCGTTGCGCCGCAAGCGGTGCCGCTGCGTAACTGGTATCGTATCCGCCGCGGCTTACGCGGACCGCATTCACATGCTTCTGCGCCTCGCGCAGCGAAGGAAACGACGCAAATTAATGGCGTTCGAGAATATTTGTATGGCGATAAGCTGTCGCGTGTGCATTGGAATGCAACGGCAAAGACGGGCGAATGGAAATCGAAAGCGTTTGAGCGCGAGTCGCTTCCGCGTACAATCGTCATTCTCGACCGGCATACCGAGGCTTATGGCATTCGGCAGGAGCGATTCGAGCTTGCCGTCTCCGTTGCTGCTTCCATTATTGATTTGGGCATGCGGCATGAGACTGCGATGGGACTCGTCTCGCCTGGCGAACGTTCGACGGTTCTCCCGCCGCGAACAGGCATTGAGCAGCGTGAGCAGATGATCCGCCATCTTACGATCGTGGAGCCGGATGCTGTGCATCCTCTTTATGTCTCCATTCAGCGCCTTGAACCTGTCTGGGAGCCGGGTACGCTTGTCGTCATTGTATCAGGCGCTGCGAATGAGGACATGCTTCGCGCAATGAACTGGTTGTCTCGCAAAGGGGTAGCGCTGACGTATATCGGAGTTGATGAACTAGATACGAGATTGGGAAGACAGATCAAGACAGCATGGCTGCAATCGCTTCGTGCCAAAGGGTGGACGGCACACAGCGTGCGACAGCTGCAAGAGCTTCCGTCTGTGCTGGAAGGGGGCGGCGCTTCATGACGATGGCTAGAACCGTCAATTCAACCAAATCAACGAATCGTCCAAATACATTGATAGCGCGGCTGGGTGCGGGACTTCAGGATAGCTGGTATAGACGAATTGCAACACTTATGACGGCGATCATCATCTGGCAGTTAACGCATGTGTTCGAAGACTATTGGTGGGAAGAGACATTCAGCTGCGTGCAATTCGCCCTTCTTTCGACCGTTGCGCTGGAATGGCTGATCCCTTGGCGCCTGCCTTACCGGATGGTGCTGCAAGCGGCAGTATTAGTCATTGTTTCCGGCCATACGGCGGGCTACAAGTACATTGAACCCGAGAACTGGCGATCGATATCGAATCTATGGTCGTGGGTCGTAGATAATGTATCTCAACTAAGTCCATTCATCCAGCTAGCAGCGTTAGTATGGGGGTTGACCTTATTCTTCTCGATGTGGGCAACTAAGCGAAGACGAATCATTATTTTCGCGGCAGCGAGCCTGTTGTCACTTATGATTGCCGATTCCTATACGATCATTTATTTGTGGTCTCAGACGGCTTGGGCAATATTCGCATCGCTTGCTTGGCTTGTAGCCGATCATTTCAACCGGTTTCAGCGCGAGCATCCGAACAGCTGGTCAGAACTGCTGGAATACCCGATTAGCTTCTTCCTTCCGGTTGTGACGATTATTACTGGCATTATGGTGCTCGGAATTCTAACGCCAAGCATTGCGCCGATCATGAAGGACCCTTATACGCTGTGGGCGGAATCGCATGGCAAGAAAGTCATCGGCTCGTATACGGATGATCTTCCCGTTATCGGAAGCATAGGAGATTTCTCGTCTGGGGACACAAGCTCAGGCTATAGCCGGAATGACTCCGAGCTAGGCGGTGGATTTCAATTCGATTACTCTCCTGTGATGTCTGTCAGCACGTCCCATCGCAGCTACTGGCGTGGCGAGACTCGTTCGATCTATACGGGCAATGGTTGGGAAGAGTCGAAGAAATCAGGGAATGAGATTCGAAATTTGCAGCAGAATCAGCAGCTGCCGATTGAAGAGGATCGCAGCAAAGCGAAAACGATCGAAATTACGCAGTCGTTCACAATGCTTCGCGAAGAGGACACCTACCCGGTACTGTTCGCAGCTGCACCTGCCAAGCAGCTTCGCTGGGTTGGCGATGATAAGACCGGCAAAATCCCACCCGAATTAAGCTGGAATCCGGAAGGCTGGGAGCTTCGTTGGTTGGGCGCAGGTATGAGCTTAACCAGCAAAACATATCCGAAGACGTATTCGGTTGTATCGGAGCTGCCAGCGCTCAATAACACTGCTTTGAGCCAGACAACGGCCGGGTGGGGAGCATCGGATCCGGATAAAGCCGATCATCAGCAATACTACAATTTGCCGAAGACGGTCACAAGCCGCGTTGCGAAGCTGGCTCAGGAGATTACTGCCGGTTCAAAGAATGACTATGAGAAGGCGCTGCGCATCCAGACCTATCTGAAAGATAATTTCGCTTATACGAACGAACCGGATACTTCGCTGCGCAATAGCCCGGACTTTGTTGACTCCTTCTTATTCGAAGTGAAGGAAGGGTATTGCGATTACTTCTCGACGGCAATGGCTGTTCTTGGACGTACGGCAGGGCTTCCCGTCCGCTGGGTCAAAGGATATGCGCCGGGCGTCCTTCCTTACAATGAAGACGAGATGCGTTATCAAGGCTTTGTGCCGGATGAAGCGACGCGTAATCCGAATGGTGAAGGCACGTATACGGTTCGTAATGCTGATGCACACTCATGGGTTGAGATTTACTTCAGCGGTTTCGGCTGGATTCCATTCGAGGCGACACCGGGCTTCGAGTTTCCATATCCGATCGAAGATGAGCAAGAGGTTGTCGTTCCTGACATTGACCTGTCGGATATGACGAATGCGCCTGTCGTAGAATCCAACAGCTCATTCTTCTCGCCTCGTATGGTCATGTGGTTCTCGATTGCGATTCTGGCCGCGATGCTCGTATACGCTTGGTTCCGTCGGCAGAAACTGGCCGATTCGTTCGCTCGTATTCGGTATCGAGCAACTAACGCTAACGAGCGGATCGTCGTTGAGACGAATCGGCTAGTACGCTTCGCTAGGCGGAAGGGGCTTCATCGGGAAGAGTGGGAAACGGTACGAGAAGCTTCGGAACGATGGGCGAAGGAACGAACGTATTTGCGTTCCGACCTGAAGACAGTAGCAGATTGCTTCGAACGGGCCAAATACGGAACGACCGTCTACGAACAGGCGGAAGTTGATCGTTTCTTATCAATGGTACGCTCCATAAGGGAAAGGATGTAACAGAAGGAGATCGACCGCATGGCGCCGATTCGGCGCCGTGCGGTATTTTTTTGCAACATTTTCGGCTATTATGGTATAGTTTCGTTGTATAGTAAGCAGGTCATTTCAGGGGAGTCGAAACTATGTTTGAACGGCTGTTGCCGAATTTACGCCTTAATTCTGTATACGATCTTGACATCGAAGCGCTTGCAAGCCGCGGAATCAAAGGCATTATTACCGATCTCGACAATACACTGGTCGGAGCCAAGGAACCGCATGCCACGCCAAGATTGATCGAATGGCTGGACAGGCTGCACAAGCATGGCTTCAAGATTGTCATCGTTTCCAATAATAATAATGTGCGTGTGTCGCGTTTTGCCGATCCGCTCGGCATTCCATACGTTCCGCTCGCTCGGAAGCCTAGCAATAAAGCGTTCCGCAAAGCATTCGAAATTCTCGGTTTGCGAGAAGATCAGACTGCTGTAATTGGCGACCAGATGATGACGGACGTACTCGGCGGCAACCGATTGGGACTGTACACGATTCTCGTTCTGCCGATCGCTCCAAAGGATGAAGGCGTGATGACCCGCGTCAATCGCATGATCGAGCGGATCGCGCTGAGAAGCCTGCGCAAAAAGGGTCTATGGTATGAGGAGGAAGCGAAGTGACAGTAACAGAACAACCGGGTAAGGACACAGGTTGTGCCGGCTGCGGCGTGAAGCTGCAGACGACAGATAAGGAACGAGCGGGGTATATCCCTGCATCAGCATTGGAACGGACGCCGACGATTTGCCAGCGCTGCTTCCGGATTAAGAATTATAACGAAGCTTCGTCGATCGCAATCGATCAAGACGATTTCCTGCGCTTGCTTGGCGGCATTGCAAGCACGGACAGCTTGGTCGTGCATATCGTCGATATCTTCGATTTCGAAGGCAGCGTCATCTCGGGTCTGCAGCGGTTTGTAGGTAATAATCCCGTGCTGCTCGTCGTGAACAAAGTCGATCTGCTGCCGCGAGCGGTTAATCACAACCGCCTACGCAACTGGGTGCAGCAGCAAGCGAAGGAGCAGGGGCTTCGTACGGTTGAGGTTGTGCTCTGCAGTGCGAAACGCAACATCGGCTTTGATCGCGTCGTTGATGCAATCGAGTACTACCGCCGCGGACGCGACGTTTATGTCGTTGGCGCAACGAACGTCGGCAAGTCGACGCTTATTAATCGAATTATCCATGATTACAGCGATCTAGATGCCGAATTGACGACGTCCCGTTATCCGGGCACGACGCTCGATGCTGTTCACATTCCGCTCGATGACGGCAAAGCGATCATTGATACGCCAGGAATCGTCTACAACCACCGGATGACGGAGGTTGTTCCGCGCAGCGTATTGCAGGCGATTACGCCGGACAAGCCGATCAAACCGCTCGTTTATCAGCTGGATGAAGGCCAATCGATGTTTGTTGGCGCGCTGGCTCGGTTTGATTTTGTATCCGGTGACCATCAGTCGTTTACGCTTTATCTATCGAACGGTGTGGATGTTCATCGAACGAAGCTGGAGCGTGCGGACGAGCTGTATGCTAACCATAAAGGCAAGCTGCTGTCACCGCCATCTGTCGAAGAACTCGACGAGCTGCCGGCATGGACGCGTCATTCGCTTCGTATTCCGCGCGGCGGCGAATACGATGTATTCGTATCGGGCCTTGGCTGGATGCGTGCGAACAGTACGGCAGGAGCGGTCGTAGACGTCTACGCGCCGAAGGGGATTAAAGTTCACGTGCGCCGCGCGTTGATCTAATCGATCATCCGCGCTAGCGTTCGAACCGATAGGGGAGAGTGGCTCGAATGACTGCAGCAGCAGAGAGTAAGGCAGAAGCGATTCAGCATGTAGACAGCCATACGGTTCTGTTCAGCGTCATTGGCGATCCGATACGGCATTCCAAGTCGCCGATTATGATGAACCGGGCGTTTCGTGAAACCGGCGTCAATGGCGTGTATACGGCGTTTCATATTACAGGGGACAAGCTCGGCGACTTCATTGCAGGTGTACGGGCAATGGGCATTCGGGGCGTCAATGTAACGATTCCGCACAAGCTGGATGTGATGCAGTATCTCGATCATATCGACGAGTCGGCCGCAGCTATCGGAGCCGTGAACACGATTGTGAACGACAACGGTGTCCTGACGGGCTACAATACGGACGGGATCGGCTATGTGCGTTCGCTGAAGGAAGAGGCTGAGCCTCAGCTTGCTGGCAAGCGCATTGTTGTGCTGGGAGCAGGCGGCGCTGCTCGCGGTATCGTCTATGCCCTTACGAAGGAAGCGCCAGCGTCGATTACGATTGCCAATCGGACGGAGCAGAAGGCTATCGAGCTCGCCGCTTCATTGAATGGAGAGACATCGGTCATCGGTGTCGGTAACGATCAACTGCAGCGCGTATGCGCGGATGCTGATATTATTATTAATACAACGTCTACCGGTATGTTCCCGAATGTGGAAGAGACGCCGGTCGATGCTTCTTGGCTGCGGCCTGGAGCGGTAGCGAGCGACATTATTTATAATCCGATGAAGACGAAGTTTCTGGCGGATGCAGAGCGTGCAGGCTGCCGCATTCATGGCGGTCTGGGCATGTTTATTTATCAAGGCGCGTATGCATTCGAGTATTGGACAGGGAAGTCGGCACCAGCGTTAGCGATGCGCGAGACGGTGCTAGAGGCATTGCAGCGATAAGACAAAAATGAGATTAATGGCAAGCAGAAAGAGGGATAACATCCATGTTGACAGGCAAGCAGAAACGGTATTTGCGCTCGATGGCGCATCATTTGACTCCGATTTTTCAAATCGGCAAGGGCGGTATGAACGATCAGCTCGTTCGCCATATCGAAGAGGCGATTGAGGTTCGCGAGCTCATCAAGGTTAACGTACTGAATAACAGCTCGGAGGATCCTCGCGAGGTTGGCGCTGAGCTGGCAGCAGGCGCGGGTTGTGAATTGGTTCAAGTTATCGGCAAAACGATTGTACTCTACAAAGAGTCACGCGATCACAAGACGATCGAGCTGCCTCGTTAATCGATGAAGAGCATCGGCATCATGGGCGGCACATTCGATCCGATCCATATCGGTCACCTGCTGGCGGCAGAGACGGCGCTTGATGCGTGCCAGCTGGACGAGGTATGGTTTATCCCGACGAATGTACCACCGCTCAAAGAAGGCACACAAGGCGTAGACGCAGAGAAGCGTCTGCGCCTCGTTCGGTTAGCAATCGCGGGCGAGCCGCGCTTTAATGCGCATACGATTGAGCTGGAACGCGGCGGTGTCAGCTATTCCTACGATACGATAACCGTGCTAATGGAACGAGAACCAGACTGTACATTCGCGTATATTATCGGATCGGATCGCATTCATGACTTGCCGAAGTGGCATCGGATCGATGAACTGGCGAAGCTTATTCGTTTCATCGGGGTCGAGCGCCCGGATGAGCCGATTGAATTGGAACGGCTCCCCGAGCATCTGCGGCGCCGTGTATCTGTCGTTGAAATGCCGCCGATGGGCATTTCTTCAACCGATATTAGGCGGCGGCGCATGAGCGGCCGATCGATTCGGTATTTGGTATCGGAGCCAGTCTATTCAGAAATCATGAAGGAGGGGCTGTATGGACCGCGAAGCGATGATTGAGTCGGTGAAGGCAGAGATGCCGGAACGGCGTTGGCTGCATGTGCAAGGCGTGATGGAAACGTCGGTCAAGCTAGCGAAACGGTTCGGCGTGGATCCTGTCCGTGCCGAGCTGGCAGCCATCCTGCATGACGTCGCCAAGTATTGGCCGACAGCTCGGATGGAACAGATTATTCGTGAAGAGAAGCTTCCTGAGGAGCTGCTCGATTACGATAAAGAGCTGTGGCACGCTCCTGTTGGCGCTTTTATAGCAGAGCGAGATTACGGTGTGACGGATGCTGAGGTGCTGGATGCGATTCGTTATCACACGTCAGGCCGTGTTGGCATGACATTGCTGGAGAAAATCGTATGCCTGGCCGATTATATGGAGCCAAGCCGAGACTTTCCTGGCGTGAATAAAATTCGAAGTGAAGCCGAGCATAGTGTGGAGAAGGCGTTGCTGACTGGATTCGATGGCACAATAACTTTTCTCATCGAGAAGGGCAAACGAATCTTCCCGCTGACCGTGCTGGCGCGTAATGATATGGTAAGACAAGTAAATGGAGGCTGAAGAATGACAGTGAATGCTGATAAATTGCTAGAAGTAACAGTTGCTGCAGCGGAAGAGAAGAAAGCGACTCGTATCGTTGCGCTTAACTTGAAGGAAATTTCGCTCGTAGCCGATTATTTTGTTATCTGCTCCGGTAATTCGGATGTACAGGTACAGGCAATTGCTAACGAAATTCGCAAACAGGCCGAGATGATTGGTGTTCGCGTTCGTGGTATCGAAGGGATGGACTCGGCTCGTTGGGTTCTCATTGACCTTGGCGATGTCGTTGTGCACGTTTTCCACCGTGATGAGCGCGACTACTACAATCTTGAGCGGCTCTGGTCCGATGCGAAAGTCGTGGAGTTCGCATGATTGCCGGTACGATAGTTCGACTGCGGGTGGCACGTGAAGTGTCGCCCTATGGTTTCTTCGTGACGGATGGAACGCAAGATGTGCTGCTCCATTATAGCGAGATTGTTGGCCAGAAAATAAAAGCCGGCGATGACGTCGAGGTATTCATTTATTACGATACCGATGACCGTATTTCGGCGACGATGCGCAAACCGCTCATCACCTTGGGCGAAATGGCACGGCTCCGCGTAGCAGATATTCATCCGCGGCTTGGCTGCTTCCTAGAGATCGGCCTCGGCCGCCAGTTGCTGCTCCCGCTGTCGGAACTGCCAGAGAATAAAGACTTCCGTCCCGTTATCGGTGACGAAGTATTCGTTGTGCTGCACAATGATAAGCAGGGACGGCTTATTGCCAAGCTTGCAGGCGAAGATGATTTCATGACCAAAGTGTTCCGTGCGCCTTCCGACTGGCGTAATCGCTGGATTGAAGGTTGGGTAACGAAGACGCTGCAGATGGGCTCATTCGTCCTCTTGGACGGCGGTGTATTGGGCTTCGGCGCCTTCGGCATGATTCCGGCTCCCGAGCGTAATCGGACGCTGAGGCTGGGTGAGCGGGTACGCGCACGCGTAACGTTCGTGCGTGAGGATGGACGCGTTAATCTATCGCTTGGCGAACGTAAGGAAGTTGGCCGTCTGGAGGATGCGGATCGGGTGCTCGCGTTCTTGAAGGAACGCCCGAATGGCGCGATGCCTTATTCGGACGAGACGCCAGCTGATCTCGTGAAGCAGCGTTTCGGAATTAGCAAATCCGCCTTCAAACGCGCGCTTGGCAAGCTTATGCGCGACGGTATCATTGAGCAGGAAGGTAACTGGACCAAGCTGATTGCGAAGCCAACCGAAGATGGCTCAGCAGATGCAACGAAAGGACCTGCGCAATGATGGCGTCCTATCGACAGTTTGCTGCCGTCTATGACCGGCTAATGGAGAATATGCCTTATGCCGACTGGCTTCGTTTCGCTAGAACGATATGGTCACAGGATGGTGAGATGCCGCATTCGGTCGTCGATCTTGGCTGTGGCACGGGCAACCTGTCGATCCCGCTTGCAAAATCGGGCTTTCATGTCTATGCAATCGACCTCTCGGCAGATATGCTGACGATTGGCCGCAGCAAATGGGATGAGACACCGCAGTATCAAGCTCGCCTTGGAAGCGGTTCGGTCCGCTGGCTGCAGCAGGATATGCGGGAGTGGGAGCTGCCGGAAAAGGTAGACACGGTTATCTCGTTCTGCGATTGCTTGAACTATTTGACCGAGGAAGAGGATGTAGAGGCTGCGTTTCACGCGACGTGCCAAGGGCTGCGCCCAGGTGGCGTATTCTTGTTCGACGTGCTTCCCCCAACTCAGCTGCAGCGGTATGCGGATCAGCAGCCGTTCACGCTCGATGAGCGGGATGTAGCGTACATATGGACCAGCGAACTCGATACACAACTCAATGAGATTGAGCATGCGCTGACGATATTCGCACGGGACGAGCAGGATCCGTCCGGACGATTCGTTCGCATTGAAGAGACGCACGTAGAACGGGCGTACGACTCGGTCTGGCTAGTATCCTCGCTGCTGCGAGCCGGCTTCACGCGTGTAGAGCGCTTCGCTGACTTCAGCACGAAACCGCTGACGGGCGAGGCGCCGCAGGAAGCGGAACGGCTGTTTTTCGCAGCATACAAGTAACGCACTTATATTTTCACCAAACTAAAACGCGCTGGCCGCATATGGCTCAGCGCGTTTTATATTGCGATGATATAAACTTGTTTCACCTAAAAACAAACTATAATGCTCGAACGAAAGCCTGCGTAAGGCATTCGGCTCCTATTATACTTATCAACGGTATTGGAATATGCTCGAACAAAAGCTGAGCCCCGCAGGGGCGCGCGTCTCCTAGCACGCAGTAACTAACCCGCACTTCTGTCAATCCCACGACACCTTCCGGGGTCCAGGGGACGGGAGTCCCATGGGGCCCTCCCTTGCAGGGAGGGTTTGGGTGGGTAGAATAACGCAAAAAGCCCCGCTAACGCCAAGACATCCACCTTCCATATGGAAGAGACATCCTGGCGATACCGGGGCTAGTCGCATTCGCTAGTTACACATTAACCGATAAACTTGAGGCGGTCTGCATAGCTGTCAATCTTCGCCTTGAACTGCTCTTCAAGCCTAGGCAGATGGCGTTTCATGCAGCTGCAGTAGTAATCTTTGCGACATACAGGGCACGGAATATTCAATAAGCGAGCCACGTCGACCAGCTGCCATTCCGGATCCTTCTTCAGGAAGAAGCGGGTGCGCGAATAGTCATCGAGCGTTACGATGAGCTGGTAGATCTTTTCTTTGTTGTTGTAATCCCCGGAGTCGGCAATGTCGATAATAACCGGATTGAATGACATTTCACATACCACCTGTCTATATAAGGTCTACACGATAGAATAGCTTGATATTATAGCTGCTGTCAATCATTACGTACATATTTGTTGGATAAGCTGCTTCGTACCTGATCGGTCATACCTATCATTTTGCCGCAAAATCGTCCGATTTATTCATCCGACAGTCATTCGTGTGGAAGTGCGGTGATTCAGATTCTGCATTGGTTGACATCATCTGCGGCTTCTCCTATAATCTTTTTATATATGTACAATTACTTATCGGTCTTGTACAGTAACAATTCAACAGGCCAAGATGAGGAGCAGTACTCGCAGACGTACGCTGCAGAGAGCCGGCGGTAGGTGCAAGCCGGTGCGGACGCGTGAAGAATCTCGCCTCGGAGCCGCACGATGGATCAGGAATACCTGTTACATAGTGCCGAATCGCCCGCGTTATGGGCATTGAGTGAGCGATTGGACGAAGCACGTCCGCGCTAACTAGGGTGGTACCACGGGAATAACAACCTCTCGTCCCTAGCGTTATACGCTGGGACGGGAGGTTTTTTTAATTCAAGGAAGGATAAGTCCTAATCTTATTCTTGAGCTTGGATTTACCTAGGATGAAGGAAAGTGTCGCGAAGGGAGAAGTTTTTTTATGAGTCAGGACAATCAGAATCAACAGGGCTATAACCCGCTTGTTATCGAGCCGAAGTGGCAGCGCTTCTGGGATGCGAACAAAACGTTTGCTACCCAAGAGGATCCGGGCAAACCGAAATTTTATGCATTAGATATGTTCCCATATCCATCTGGCGCAGGTCTCCACGTTGGTCACCCGGAAGGGTATACGGCAACGGATATCGTATCCCGCTATAAGCGGATGCGCGGCTTTAATGTTCTCCATCCAATGGGTTGGGATGCATTCGGTCTGCCAGCGGAGCAGCACGCGCTCGATACGGGAGAGCATCCACGTGAAATTACGGTTAAGAATATTAACAACTTCCGTCGTCAGATCAAATCTCTCGGCTTCTCGTATGATTGGGACCGTGAATTCAGCACGACGGATCCAGATTACTACAAATGGACGCAGTGGATTTTCATCCAGCTGTACAATAAGGGCCTCGCTTACGTTGCAGAAGTTCCGGTTAACTGGTGCGAAGCGCTCGGAACGGTTCTTGCGAACGAAGAAGTTATCGACGGCAAGAGTGAGCGCGGCGGCCACCCAGTGGTCCGCAAGCCGATGCGTCAATGGGTATTGAAAATTACGGAATATGCGGAACGTCTGCTCGAGGATCTCGAAGAGCTTGATTGGACAGAAAGCATTAAAGAAATGCAACGCAACTGGATCGGCAAGTCGACGGGGGCGGAAGTTGCGTTCGCAATCGACGGCAGCAGCGAGTCGCTCGTCGTATTCACGACGCGTCCTGACACGTTGTTTGGTGCAACGTACTGCGTACTGGCGCCAGA
This sequence comes from Paenibacillus terricola, assembly GCF_014779765.1. GTDB lineage: Bacteria > Bacillota > Bacilli > Paenibacillales > Paenibacillaceae > Paenibacillus_T > Paenibacillus_T terricola. The sequence continues at coordinate 927,291 of NZ_JACXZA010000001.1, forward strand.
GCATGAGCTCGTAGCTGCAATTACGACAGCCGAGCAGAAGGCGGCTGTTGAGGCTTACCAAGAGGTGGCGTCACGTAAGAGCGATCTCGAGCGTACTGACCTTGCGAAGGAGAAAACAGGCGTATTCACAGGTGCTTACGCAGTGAATCCAGTGAACGGCGAGAAGCTTCCAATCTGGATCGCCGACTATGTACTGGCTGGCTATGGCACAGGTGCAATCATGGCTGTTCCAGGCCACGATACGCGTGACTGGGAGTTCGCGAAGCAGTTCGGCCTGAATATCGTCGAAGTGCTTAAAGGCGGAGACGTGCAAGCTGAAGCTTATACGGGCGAAGGTGAACACGTTAACTCCGGTTTCTTGAACGGACTGGGCAATGAGGAAGCTATTGCGAAGATGATCGCTCATCTGGAGCAAGAGGGCAAAGGTAAAGGCAAGACGACTTACCGCCTGAGAGACTGGCTGTTCAGCCGTCAACGCTACTGGGGCGAGCCAATCCCGATTCTGCACCTCGAAGATGGCACAATGAAGCCGGTTCCGGAATCGGAGCTGCCGCTGCTGCTGCCTGATGTCGATGCGATCAAGCCGTCGGGCACTGGTGAATCTCCACTGGCGAATGTAACGGAGTGGGTTGAGACGATCGATCCGGAGACGGGCATGAAAGCTCGCCGCGAGACGAACACAATGCCGCAATGGGCAGGCAGCTGCTGGTATTACCTGCGCTTCATCGATCCGCACAATAGCGATGAGATCTGCTCGAAGGAGAAGCAGCGCGAATGGCTGCCGGTTGACTTGTACATCGGTGGCGCAGAACATGCCGTTCTCCACTTGCTGTATGCGCGCTTCTGGCACAAAGTATTGTACGATCTCGGCGTAGTCGATACGAAGGAACCGTTCCACAAGCTGGTCAACCAAGGCATGATTCTTGGCACAAACAACGAGAAAATGTCCAAGTCGCGCGGCAACGTTATTAACCCGGACGTTATTGTTAACGAGTTCGGCGGCGACACGCTGCGTATGTACGAAATGTTCATGGGACCGTTGGAAGCAACGAAGCCTTGGAACACCAGCGGCGTAGAAGGCATGTATCGCTTCTTGAGCCGCGTATGGCGCCTGTTTGTAAACGAAGACGGAACGCTGAATGCCAAGATTGCGGATGGGGACGGCAGCGACGCGTTCAAACGGACTTGGCACCGTACGATCAAGAAAGTGACGGAAGACTTCGAAGCGCTGCGTTTCAACACGGCGATCAGCCAGTTGATGATCTTCGTCAACGATGCGTACAAGGCAGAAGAGCTGCCGCGCCAAGCAATGGAGCATTTTGCACAGATGCTGTCGCCGCTTGCGCCGCATATCGCGGAAGAGCTGTGGGAGAAGCTGGGTCATTCGGAGTCCGTTACTTATGTGGCTTGGCCAACATACGAGGAAGCTTGGACAGTCGACCAAGAGGTCGAAATCGTCGTCCAAGTGAATGGCAAAATTGCGGAGCGTCTCAGCATTGCTGCTGACACGGACGTAGAGGAAATGGAGCGCCTGGCGAAGGAGCTCGACAAAGTGAAGCAAGCGATTGAAGGCAAGACGATTCGCAAAGTAATTGCTGTTAAAGGCAAACTCGTGAACATCGTAGCTAACTAATCGCTGTACGCTTCAATATAACTGTGTTCCGGTTTTTGATCGTACCCTATAACAGACAATGATCCGCTCTTGAAGAGGTGAGCGGCCCGTCACGCTAAAGCATAGCGTGTTACTGGCCGTTCACCTCTTCGCCGTATAGGGAGGTAGCGACTTTGCTAGCATCCTCTTTATACTTGGCGTGCGTCGTACGTATAAGGCGGTTAAACATGCCGTCGCAGTCCAGATTAAGCAGTTCCAGTGCCTTCGCTGTAATCCCGCCAGGCACGGCGACACGCTCTTGAATCTGCTCTGGCGTCATGCTCCCTTCTGTCAGCAAACGACCTGTGCCGAGCAGCATTGCGCTCGCGACAGCTAGTGCATCTTCATAGCTGATGCCGGTTTCTTCAACGGCTGCCTCGACGAAGCGCTGGAGGAAGAAGGCGAAAAATGCCGGTCCGCAGCTCGAAAGGTCAGACACAATTCGTGTGTATTGCTCGTCGATGCGGATTGGTTCGCTGATATGGCGAAGAAGCTGCTCGAGACGCTCGCGATCATTGTCAGTCACACGGCTTCCATACATACAGAGCGTAGCTCCGCTGCCGACATGGTTAGTGATGCTCGGAATGACTTTGGCCGCTTTGCATGGCAGCCAGTCTTCCAGCTGCGCCAGCATGACCGGACTCGTAATCGACACGACAAGCTGATTCGGACGGAGGATCTCGCGAAGATCGGCGAGCACGGAATGGAACTCATGTGGTTTGATGCACAAGAAGACGATATCTCGTCCTAGTGCTGCATCTGCATTCGTACTTTTAACCCGTAAGCCTGGATATTGAATAGCCAAACTTTCGACCTTGGCAATTGTCCGATTGCTCGCCGCGATCTGTGATGGCTTGAGCGCGCCCGATGTGATGAATGCGCCGATGAGCAGGCTGCCCATGCTGCCTGTGCCGATAAACCCGACATTCATCGGTACCCCTCCCTTGCAACTGTGATCAAGCGTTAGGCGGCAAGACCCGTTTATGCTCTTACTACTGTATGCAGGAGAGCGTGGCCAGCATGACGGCTATTTTATAACTGCGATTAGGAGAAAATGAAATGGAGGTTAAAGCGATGTTTGCTCGATCGGAATCCTCGCGTCACTCGCATCCGGTGCGCCTAGCTATCTTGATTGGTTGTATTGGAGCATTGCTTGCTGGATTTGGTGTTTATCGGATGAAGCAGGGGACACAAGACAGCTGGCAGCCATTGAATGAGAGTCTTAACGCGTTGCTGACGGAGGAAGCATCGGGATCGCCAGCAAGAGCAACGGCTGCGCCTGTTGATGCGGCAATCCCAAGCGCGAAACCCAACGGAGCAGATGCTTCTCAACAAGCGGGAAACAATAGTGTCGCAACTATTGCTGTTTCACAGACTGCTCCTAATGCCAGTTTACCTGAAACAGCACAACCACCTTCAGCTCCAGCTGCCGAAGAGTCAAGCGCCGTCGTGAGCGCCGCTCCCGATGGGCGCATCGACATCAATCACGCCACTGCTCAGCAATTAGACGAGCTGCCGGGCATCGGACCGGCGAAGGCTGCGGCAATCGTTGCCGATCGTGAGGCGAACGGCCCTTTCCGGTCGGTTGATGATTTGGACCGTGTGAAAGGCATCGGAGCGAAGATGATCGAGAAGCTGCGCGCCTCTGTTGTAGCTCTTCCATAAATATGCGACAATAAACGGTAACATCAGTTGCATCGGCTCCTAGGGAGAGCGAGGCTGCAAGGAAAGGACGATATACGAATGACACAAGCTAATCAAGATGCATCCCGTAAGGACTGGGATACGTATTTCATGGATATCGCTTATATGGTTGCTACAAGATCCCGCTGCAATCGGCGGCATGTCGGCGCGGTGCTCGTGCAAGGGAAGAAGCTGTTAGGGACGGCTTACAACGGCGCCCCAATGGGTGTAGAAGATTGTCTGGAAGCCGGTTGTATGATCGTCGAGGAATATGCGATGGATATCGTGGACGGCGTAGAGGCAATGGTGAAGAAAGAGCGCTGCATCCGAACGATCCATGCAGAGCAAAATTTGTTATTATTCACTGACCGGAACGATCGTGAAGGTTCAACCGTTTATGTAACCGATCAACCGTGCTGGACTTGCGCGAATATGCTCGCCAACAGCGGCATCCGCGAGATCGTGTTCCATCGGCCATATCCGAAGGACAGCGAGAAGGTAGAGACTTTGATGCGGAGCAAAGGCATTATTTTTCGAACAATCGACCAATATGAACCGCCTGAGAAAACTTCTCGTTCGGTCATCTCATAACGAAACTAACAGAGGAAGAACCTCTCGTGCACTCCTTCACATAAGGGATGTACGAGAGGTTTTTTTTGTGTCTTGCGGACAAGGAGGATGGCACTTGATCAATCGGAGAATAATCGTCTGGCTCGCTGTATGCTGGACACTCGGCATAGCTGTCACAAGCCAGCCGTTGCTCGTAAAGTGGCTGCTGAGTGGAGGACTTATTCTCATGCTAACAGCAGCCGTATTGATGAAAGAGTCAACCAGCCGCGCAGCGGTGTTGTGTTTAGCTGTATGCTGCGCCGGAAGCGCGTGGGCAGCATGGTCGGATTATCGAGGGGCAACTGGTTTGCCTGATCTGTTGAAGACGGCACAAAGCAGCTATCCGCCTGTTACATTCGAAGTAGAGGTGGAAGGGATGATCCTATCTCCTATTCAGGTGGATGGAGACAGTGTGCAATTCCAGCTTCAAGCTGCATCGATACTAGTGAATGCCGAAACAACACCGAGAATCATAAATGAGAGTATACAGGTGCAATTAAAGCTGCTGACTGAAGAAGAGCAGCGGAAGGCGTATACTTGGCGGCGCGGCGAGCATATGCAGGTGAGAGGGGTGCTCGAACGGCCCTCTGGTCCTTCGAACGAAGGTGGATTTAATTATCGCTCCTATTTGCAGTCGACGAATCACATCTATTGGCTGCTGCGTGTCAAGGGGGCTGAACAAGCTTCTGTGTCACCGGGTGCACCCTATACGATAGCGGCAATGCTAGGACATATGGATGCAATCCGAAGCTGGCTCGGATCCAAGATGGAGGAACTGTATCCAGAGGAGCAAGCAGGTTATATGAAAGGGCTTGTTCTTGGCAACAGCGACGATATGAATCCCGAGGTGTTCAGACGGTTTTCAGCGCTCGGACTTACGCATATATTAGCGATATCGGGGTTGCATGTTGCTGTCTTTCTCTATGTCGTGCATGCGCTGCTTCGGTTGATTCGTGTGCCGCGTGAACGTGCTCTGCTTATGATGGCAGCGCTCACACCGTTCTATGTTCTTATATCCGGCGCTTCGCCCTCGGTTGTACGCGCAGGGCTAATGGCGGTCATTGGCTTGCTCGCTGCTTATGCGAATCGACTGAAGGATGGACTGCACCTTTTATCCGCATCCGCTATCTTAATGCTGTTATGGAACCCCACATACATACACAATGTCGGCTTTCAACTGTCTTACCTCGTAACAGCGGGACTGATTGTAGGTGTTGCGCCCGTACGTGCATTGCTGCCGCGCTGGCGCAAGGGGAAGGCACTGCTTGATCTTGTAGTCGTGACGTTAGTCGCACAGTTTGTCTCGTTTCCAATCTCTATTTATTACTTCAATCAGTGGAATCCGCTGTCGATTCCGGCTAATTTCGTATTTGTGCCCTTCATAAGTTTCATTGTCATGCCGTTAGGCGCAGCATCGCTAGCGCTCGGGCCGATCTGGACCTTGGTCGGTCAATGGCTTGCTGCTGCGGGACAGACGATGAACGGGCTTACCTTTATGCTCGTACAATATACGGCAGAGCTGCGAGGCTGGCAAACCGTATGGGCACAGCCGCCAATTTGGTGGATCGTATTATGGTACGTGGCGATGGGAATCGGATTTCATGCTGCAAGACAATGGTCGAATTATCGTCAAGTGAACTTGGAGAGGGCATCCGCTTCCTCAGCGGTTGACGCAATTACAATCTCGCTCGATAGCGGCGGCGAACAAGCAGGGACAACATTGAGCGGTCAGCGACAGCTTGCTGGCATGGCAGCATCCGTTATGATGATTGCAGCCTTGCTAGGCTATGCTTGGATGCCGGATGCATTCGATCGAACTGCACAATTCAGTATGCTGGATATCGGTCAAGGCGACTCGCTGCTCATTCGGACGGGGAGCGGGAAGCATGTGCTGGTTGATGGCGGCGGTACGGTAGCTTTTGGCAAAAAGAAGGAAGCATGGCAAGTAAGACAGGATCCGTTCGAGGTCGGGCGAAAGGTGCTCGTTCCGCTGCTGAAGCAGCGAGGAGTGCATGCAATCGATTTGCTTGTCATTACGCATCTGGATTCCGATCATATTGGCGGGTTGCAAGCGGTTATCGAATCGATTCCCGTTCGAAGGATTTGGTGGAATGGCACGGTTAAACATTCGGAGGATGCAGTTAAACTAATGGAGACCGCGCTGAAGCTTCGCATTCCGATGTTCGAGGCGGCAGCGGGTATGAACTGGCAGCCTGATGATGGCGCTTCGCTTCATGTATTGTGGCCAGAAGCATCGATGTCTGCAGCGCGGCTGCGTGAAGTTGGCGATCAGAACGAAAGCAGCGTTGCGTTTCTGCTCACGTTATACGGCAGAACGTTTCTGCTGACCGGTGATATCGGTAAGGCATCCGAACGAATGATGGTAGATCATTTTGCTGATTCGAGTGCATGTACAAGAGATTTTTCCATGAAGACATCATTTTCGACAAAAAATAAATATTGTCTTGATGTGCTGAAAGTCGCACACCATGGAAGCAAAGGCTCGACAACCTCGGAATGGTTGTCTTATTGGAAGCCTGTTTACGCAGTCATCTCGGTTGGTAAAGATAATTTGTACCGCCATCCTAATGCAGAGACGCTGGAACGGCTTGACCATGCAGATGTTACGGTGTGGCGCACAGATCGGGACGGGGAGACAGACTTCGCGGTGAAGCCGGATGGCGAACTGTCGATTCGTTGGAGCAGGCACAAGTGGAAGGACTAGCTGTAATATACTGTAAATCCTTACTATGTACGACGACCTCTTTTTCTGTTATTCTAAAGGTTAGTTTGGTAGATAAGTCATAGGCCAATCTAATTCAATTTGAATTTCTTTAATATAATTTTAGGAAGCGTGCAACCTTTGGAACCGTGAAGACGTCGATAAGGTTGTATGAGAGGGGGAACCTTCATTGGTGGAGCCTAGTCTCATCAGAGCGGCTCAATCGGGCGATCGCGACGCTCTCATCACCTTATTGCGCGAGATTGAAACCCATGTGTATCGGACAGCCTACTATATACTGAATAATGAGCAGGATGCGATGGACGCCGCGCAAGAAGCACTGATCCGCATTTATACCAAAATCAATTCTTACGAAGAGAAAGCGCAATTCAAGACGTGGATTCAGCGCATTGTAACGAACATATGTATCGACAAGTTTAGACGGAACAAGCCGACGGTCTCTGTCGAGGAGCACGATCTTGTGTTCCATGAGAAGTCGAACGTCGAAGATGAAGTGCTGTCGACTTTTACAGCACAAGATATACGACAGGCGATTGAGATGCTTCCGTCACATCATCGCGCTGTTGTCGTTCTGCGCTATTTGCAGGATTTTTCATACAATGAGATAGCAGATTCCCTTAATTTGCCGCTCAATACGGTCAAATCCTATCTATTTAGAGCAAGACAACAGCTGCAGTCGCTACTTCATGAATATCAACAAGGAGGTGTCCGCGGATGAATTGTCAAGAGGTGATGGCATATATGCAGAGGCAGCTGGATCATGATCTCGAAGATCATGAGGCTGAAGTGCTATTCGCACATATACGGCATTGCTCCGACTGCGCGGATACGTTCGAACGGCTTAAGCGATTGTCTCTTGAGTTAGAGAACTTGCCGAAGGTTGTTCCAGCCTTCAGTCTGGTTGATGCAATTATGCCTCAGCTTGATCAGCTTGTTCCTGAGATTAGCGCGGCTGTTGCTGAGCCGAATCAGCCTGCCGAAACCGGCGTAACGAACCGGAGAACATCCAGAAAGCGCGAGGGCGGATGGCTGAGGAACGTATCGTGGACCGCCATTGGCGGTGTTGTTACAGCTGGTATCGTCGTTGGTCTCGTACTCGTATTTGCTAATCCGGTCACGCCATCGAAGTCTGGTGACACGGCTGAACTGAAATCGATGGATATGGCCACTGCAACAGCAGATTCTGCTGCTAGCTTTACGGAGAGCGCACCTGACGCTGCGGCAGATTCAGAGAAAGTTCATATTCAATCGCCGGAGGTTTCAACGAAGAGTGCGGCGAAGGAGAATGGACGTAGCGTGACGGATAATCAGGCCAGTACGTCAGATCCGGATGCAGCCCAGAAATACTCGGTTCAATCGCCATATGCCGATTTGCCGGCCGATACAAGCGTAACGAATGAGTATGAGGTTGCGCCGCCGAAGCAATCGATTGCGGATGAATCGAAGAACGTGGCGAATGCGACGGGGACTGCTGGATCGGAATCGTTGGATAAGAAAGATTCCATGGCGCAGATCGTAAAGGATCAATACGGGGAGCCAATGGCGATTACGAGCACAGGCAATTCCCAGGATGCCGATATTTCGAACGTATTGGTTTCTCCGAATGGTAAATTATCTACAGCCATTGTCGATCAAGCGGTATTCGTTTATTCGGTCCAAGAAGGAACGGTGCTGCTCGATAGCGGCAAATTTACAGGCGAGATCGGCAGCCTGACGTGGTCGGATGACAGCGTGTCGTTGTTCTTCGTCGTGAAGGATCAAGATGGCAACACGACTCGTTATAAGATCAATACGAAAGACTGGTCTGTGGAGAAGCAGTAAAACGATAAACGAATCGGCACACATGCTGATGGCCTTGCGTATAGTATATAGAAGGCGTCAGCGACGGTTACCTTGACGTCGTATGACCATCACCGCGGCAGGTGCCATGGACCTGCACGGCTGATGTTTATATAGATGTTCAGGGACAAAGGGATGGAGATCAATGCTCCATCCCTTTGTTGACTACATAAGAAGTGTTAGGTTTGCTCATGTTCAGCTGGGGAGGCGCCAATGGAAACAACAGAAGCTTTGAAGGAACTGAAGAGCGGCAAACTCAGGCCTGTTTATGTCGCGTACGGCAGCGATCGTTATCGGATGGAGCAGTTCTCTTCGATGTTAGCGGACAAGCTGTTCAACCGCGAGGAACGGGAACTCGGCATCGTTAAGTTTGATACGTCCGAGACGGCTATCGAGGAAGCGGCTGCAGAGGCTGAGACGCTTCCTTTCTTCGTGGATAAGAAGCTGATCATCATACGGGACGCCTCGGTGCTGGCTGCTGCAGGTGCAGGAACGAAGGAAGGCAAGATTGAGCATCGCGCTGAGCGGATGCTTGAATATATCGAACAGCCGATGGAGTCGACGATTGTGTTGTTCATGGTATATGCAGACAAGCTTGACGAGCGTCGGAAGTTAGTTAAGCGGCTGAAGGAACAAGGGGCGCTCGTCAGCTTCAATGAGCTGGACGGTCCTGAGCTTCGCAGATGGGTAACGCGCCGGGCAGCGGAACAAGGCCGTACGATGAAAGATGATGCAGCAGAGCTGCTCGTGACGCGTACAGGCACGCGACTTCAACAGTTAGCTCAAGAAACGGATAAGCTGTGCCTGTATGCGGGAGAGGGCGGAACGATCGATGTTACGAGCGTCGAGCTGTTGACTGCTTCGACCGTCGAAGAGGATGTATTCTCGCTTATCGATGCCATTGCAAGCATGCAGAAAGATAAGGCGCTAAATTTATATCGGGATTTGCTCCTCCGCAGGGAAGAGCCGATCAAGATCGCTGCGCTGCTTGCTTCGCAGCTGCGCCTTATGCTCCAGGTCAAGGAGCTGTCGGCGCAGCAGTATTCGCCGCAGCAGATTGCTTCGCATCTAAGCATTCATCCGTTCCGCGTGAAACTGGCTGCAGAGAAGTCGTCTAGATTATCGACGCAGCGACTGGGCGACAGCCTGTCTGAGCTCGCGGAGCTCGACTACCGTATGAAGACGGGCCAAGTGGACAAGACGCTTGGACTTGAGCTGTTTCTGCTCTCGTTCGGCGTAATGAATAGCAAATGAATGAAAGAAGACTGCGTGCCTCGGCGCGCAGTCTTCTTTCATTGAATGTGGGATTTCGTCAATAAGTAAACCCTTATGTAGGATCTCGCCATACAGCTTTCTAACGGACGTGGAATATCAGCTCAAATGAAAAAACGGCACCAAGTTCCGAGGAACTTGGTGCCGTCGTTCATTAAGCTTGTGCCGAAAGGGCATTCAGCTTTTTCGCCAGACGGGATTTCTTGCGGGCAGCCGCATTTTTATGAATCAGGCCTTTAGTTGCTGCTTTATCCAGCTTCTTCGTAGCTGCGACGAGTGCTGCTTTAGCAGCTGCTACGTCTGTGCCAGCGATAGCTTGGTCAGCAGATTTAACGGCCGTGCGAAGTGCGGATTTTTGCGAAGCGTTCAGAGCGCGACGTTTCTCGCTTGTTTTTACGCGTTTGATAGCGGATTTAATGTTTGGCATCACATTCACCTCCTGTAAAAAGGGAAAAAACCCAATACTGCAACACAACTTAAAATATCTTATCACGGGCAAGCCCAAAAAGCAATAGCAACGCATGATGTAAAACGGATAGTGTCGCTTACCTGCCACAGTTCATCCATTATATCGCATTACGCTTGAACCGCATAGAACGTACTTCGCCATCGCACACTAAAGGCAAAGAAGGAAAGGGATGGTCATGCGCATGGATCAACTCGATTTGCGTCAATTTGACGTTCGTACCGATCTCGCTCTGGAAGCGAAGGAAATGGCGGAAACAGCTAACGGAGGTCCAATCCCGGGCGTCCACTCCGATCTTACAGACGAGGACGGCATCAAGATATCTCGCGTTCACGTCGAAACGGAGCAAGGCTCACGAGCAATTGGCAAAATGCCAGGCCGTTACGTCACACTGGAAGTGCCGGATTTGCGGAAAGGCGATACGACGCTTCAGGATAAAGTGGCAACGAAATTCGCACAGGAGTTCGAAGCCTTCCTCGAACGTGCTGGCATTGGCAAGACAGCCAAAATTCTAATCGTTGGTTTAGGCAACTGGAACGTTACGCCCGACGCGCTTGGACCACTTGTTGTTGAGAACGTGATGGTTACAAGGCAATTTTTCGAGCTTATGCCGGATCAAGTGTCGCCGGGTTATCGGCAAGTGAGCGCAGTAGCGCCAGGCGTGCTTGGCATTACCGGCATTGAATCGAGCGAAATCGTGCTTGGCATCGTTGAGAAGACGAAACCGGATGCAGTCATTGCCATCGACGCACTTGCATCGAAGGCGTTGGAGCGGGTGAATACGACGATCCAAATTGCAGATACTGGCATTCACCCGGGCTCTGGCATCGGTAACAAGCGCAAAGGGCTGACAAGAGAAATCCTTGGCGTACCGGTCGTTGCCATCGGCGTACCGACTGTCGTTTTCGCTTCCAATATAGTAAACGATAGTTTACGCATGCTGGAGGAACATCTGGCGAAGCATACGAGCGACGCAGGATCGCAAGTAATGGGGTTGATGCACAAAATGGAAGAGACCGAGCGGCTTCAACTCGTTCGCGAAGTGCTTCAGCCGCTGGGGCACGATCTGATCGTCACGCCCAAAGAAATCGACCAGTTCATCGAAGATATCGCCAACATTATCGCGAGCGGCTTGAATGCCTCTCTGCACGACGCCGTGGACACGTCGAACGTAGCTGCGTATACGCATTAACGATAAACTAATCTCGCATAAAGAGGGGCGCATACAAGCGTCTCTCTTTTTTTTGTTCGAAGTAAGCCTCGTCTATTAACACGCTTTTTTACCCTCCTAGTATGTTCGAAAGTAGGTGTGCCCCACAGGGCACGCGACTCCTAGCACGCAGCAACATAGGTTCCGTCTCTCAATTCACTCTAGTATGTTCGGTTTAGTATGCTGCACCTAATCGACTGTAACTTTAATGGGCGGTGACAGGTGGATATGTACGAACTAATTGTGCGGTCGACATAACGTCACTATATACAACAAACCATTAGCTTTGCCGAGGATGCGGCATGTGCGGGCACACGTTCCAAAGTTAACAAAGCAGCGTCCTTGTGAGATGTCCAGAGGTCACACGACCTTTGGGGCCCTCCCTTGCAGGGAGGGTTTGGGTGGGTAGAAGTCTTTCACTAGGTTGTAAACCTCCCTATCGAATAGTTGGTTCTATCATTTCTCTTATTCTCATAGGCTAGTATCAAGCTATGATCGGAAAGATAGGATAGGGAGGATGGGCAGCAATGAAACGAATGATCGTAACGTTTAACTGGAGCAGAGGAAGCCGCAAATGGAGGAATCTGCTCGTAACGGGCCGCACATTCGCAATCATGTCGGTCAGTTCTATGGCATTTTTTGTTGCAATTGGTCTCGGAGATATGATCCATCAACGTACGGCGGCATCGCCTGTGTCAACGATGAAAGGTTTCGCGGCGAACGTTTCCGGAACGATGTTCTCGGATATGCTAGAAATGGAAGTGCCGGCATTCACATCCGAGCATAAAGATTCAACGGACAGCGTGCTGTCGACGAAGCAGGTAAGCGCATTTCTGCTGCAACTCGTGACGGATATTAATCCGAACAATCCGCAAAGTTTGCTCGCTCGGGAGATGCCAGGTCTTTCGACGGACGAGCCTTTCCTTATTCGCAAAGGGTCAGGCAATGAAACGGCGATCGGGCCAGAAGATCATCCGCCGCTTCCTGACAACACGTCTTCAGGCTCTAGTAGTAATGCGGGCACTGGTACAGGCACAGGCTCAACTGTCCCTGATTCCCACGACCCGGTTCCAGATGAAACCGATAATGCGCCGGATACAACGGTTCCCGATACGACTGAGCCTGGCGGCAAGGATGATTCGCAGACGCCGCCATCCGATGATTCCAATCCGCCTGCCAATTCGACAGATAATCAAGTTGTGTTTATCTATCACTCTCACAATCGCGAATCTTGGTTCCCGATCGTAGGCGGCAAGAGCAATGATCCGACTTCAACCAAGCAGAACATTACGCTTGTCGGCAAACGTATGGCATCGAAGCTTGCGGAACGCGGTATCGGCGCATCGGATTCCGATTATGACTACCCGACTATGATCAAGAATTATAAATGGGTGCAATCCTACAAATATTCACGACAAATTGTAAAAGATGCGTTAGCTGCTAACAACGAACTGAAATATATATTCGATATTCATCGCGATTCTCAGAAACGCAAATATACGACAACGACGATTAACGGCAAAGACTATGCGCAGGTATTCTTCATAATTGGTCAGGAGAATCCGAATTGGCGTCAGAACGAGAAGCTGGCAACCGAGATTCAGAAGGGGCTGGAGGCCAAATATCCAGGCATATCCCGTGGGATCTGGGGTAAGACGTCGAAGGAAGGCAACGGCGAATACAATCAATCGTTGTCTACGGGAAGCTTGTTGATCGAGGTTGGCGGTGTTGACAACACGTTGGAAGAATCGTATCGAACGGCGGATGCACTGGCAGAAGTTGTCGCTGACCTTTATTGGGGCGATTCAGAGAAAGTATCCGCGCCGAAGGAAAGCTGATGATATAGAAGGAAGGTGCGCGATATGAAGCGTGACGGATGGAAATGGGCGCTAGCAGGCGGCGCCATCGCCTTGCTGATCGTATATGGGATTGATTCGGCGGATAATGGAATCCGCAATGTGTACGGACCTGTCGGCGCTGATGTTCAGGCGCCGGCGGTCAATGGTGGCAATCAGTTAACTCCTGAAGCGACGAATACGACAGTGGAGCGGAATACGTCATCAAGAGATGAAGAATACACAAAAGGTACGAATGAATCGGTCAATTCGAACCGTGATGGTTACAACGGTAATGAAAGGCTGCCTGGTGTCCCCTATGATACAAGCGAACCGACGGTGAATAAGCTTGCGGACGGAGCGGCAGGCGTTCTGCAGTCCGTGTCGAGCGGCAGCATCAAATTGTTCGTTTCGATGTTCGACGGCATAATGGATTGAGCCATCCGTTGCCGCTTGGCCTCAATACTGCTATAATTAACGGGATAGTTAGCACTTAGACAGTGTGGGGGTTACGCATGGCGGACGTTCGCGAACGACAGAAGAAAATAAGAAACTTTTCCATTATCGCTCATATCGACCACGGTAAGTCGACATTGGCGGATCGTATATTGGAATACACAGGAACACTCTCGACGCGTGAAATGCAAGAGCAAGTGCTCGACCAGATGGATCTCGAGCGGGAACGGGGCATTACGATAAAGCTGCAGGCCGTTCGACTCGGCTACAAAGCGGATAACGGTGAGGAGTACATCCTGAACCTTATCGATACGCCGGGACACGTCGACTTTACGTACGAAGTATCGCGAAGCATGGCGGCCTGCGAAGGCGCGCTGCTCGTCGTTGACGCGGCGCAAGGAATCGAAGCGCAGACGCTGGCGAACGTTTATTTGGCACTCGACAGCAACCTCGAGATTCTGCCGGTCATCAACAAGATTGACCTTCCAAGCGCAGATCCGGAGAAGGTAAAGCAGGAGATTGAGGATGTTATCGGACTCGATGCTAGTGATGCCGTTCTAGCATCCGCGAAGGCGGGCATCGGTATTCGCGAGATTTTGGAGCAGGTCGTTCAGAAGGTGCCAGCACCAACTGGCGATCCAGACCAGCCGCTTAAGGCACTCATCTTCGATTCTCACTATGACCCGTACAAAGGCGTTATCGTCTATGTTCGCGTTATGGATGGCAGCATCAAAGCAGGTAAGAAAATTCGGTTCATGGCAACTGGCGCAGAATTTGAGGTTATCGAGGTTGGCGCGTTCAAACCTCGCATGTCGACGGTTGATGAGCTGGCAGTTGGCGACGTAGGCTTCGTCGTTGCCGGCATCAAGAACGTGAAAGATACGCGTGTCGGCGATACGATTACGGAATCGAAGCGTCCAGCACAAGAACCGCTGCCAGGTTACCGCAAGATTAACCCGATGGTATTCTGCGGTCTGTATCCGATTGAATCGCAAGACTATAACGACCTTCGTGAAGCGCTTGAGAAGCTTGAACTTAACGACTCGTCGCTCCAATACGAGCCAGAGACGTCGACAGCGCTTGGTTTCGGTTTCCGATGCGGATTCCTTGGCCTCTTGCACATGGAAGTTATTCAAGAACGAATTGAACGCGAGTTCAACATCCCGCTTATTACGACGGCACCGAGCGTAGTGTATCACGTTACGCTGACGAACGGCGAAGTGCTGCGAATTGATAACCCGTCGAACTACCCAGAGGTCGGCAAGATCGAGTACGTCGAAGAACCTTACGTGAAAGCTTCCATAATTGTACCGAATGATTATGTCGGCACGATTATGGAACTGTGCCAAGGCAAGCGCGGCGAATACGTAAACATGGAGTATCTGGATACAAACCGTGTTACGCTTACGTACGAGATGCCATTGTCCGAGATTGTTTATGACTTCTTCGATCAATTGAAGTCTCGTACGAAAGGTTATGCATCATTCGATTACGAGATGCTGGGTTATCGCCAATCGAATCTGGTGAAGATGGATATTATGCTTAATGGCGAACAGGTCGACGCCTTGTCCATCATCGTTCACCGCGAACGTGCGTATAACCGCGGCCGTATTATCTGCGAGAAGATGCGCGAGCTTATCCCTCGCCAGATGTTCGAGGTTCCGATCCAAGCATCGATCGGTACGAAAGTTATCGCCCGCGAGACCGTTAAGGCGATGCGGAAGAACGTACTCGCGAAGTGCTACGGCGGCGACATTAGCCGTAAACGGAAGCTTCTCGAGAAGCAGAAGGAAGGCAAGAAGCGCATGAAGCAGGTCGGCAGCGTCGAAGTTCCGCAGGAAGCATTCATGGCAGTACTCAAGATCGACGAGGACTAAGCCGACTGCTCGCAGTCGCTCATGCAGTAATGTATGGACAGGGAGGGCGCTGCTCTTCCTGTCTTTTCACTTACCGCATAAGAATTTATTAGTTTTCGAGTCTCTCGAAAGAACAAATTCTTATTGGCGAGGGTGAAACGGCTGTTGCCGTCTTTGAACGGCGCAGTGAGTTTCATTCCGGTGAAATATAAGCTCACATATAAGTTGAAAACTTATGCAGTCTTATATTTCGATAAAACCTACCTCATGCTTACGAAGCTGCTTTGCTCCGCAAAGCTGTAGGTCGCTCATCTTCGAATGGCCTCGATAGAGGTTTTCTCATTAGAGGGCCTTATAGGCATCAGCCTATTCAAGAGAGGTCCAGCAAGGAGGGCGAAGGCCCAATGCTTATGCACGCGCCACGAGCGCTTTACATTCATATCCCATTCTGCACGAACAAATGTCACTACTGCGATTTCAACTCCTTCGTATTGAAAGGGCAGCCGGTCGATGCCTATCTGGATGCGCTGGAATCCGAGATGAAACAGACGGTAGAGGCGCTTCCGCCAGAGATAATCGATACCGTATTCGTTGGCGGCGGTACGCCGACTGTTCTTACACCTCCACAGATGCAGCGATTCTTGGAATCTGTGCGTCGTCATTTCCCGCTGTCTCCGAACGTGGAGTTCTCGATGGAAGCAAATCCGGGCACGACGGATATCGATAAGCTCACCGCGATGATAGAAGGCGGCGTTAACCGAATTAGCTTTGGCGTGCAATCTTTCGATAATGGATTGCTGGAGCGGATCGGCCGCATCCATAATACGGCTGATGTATATCGCAGCATCGAGAATGCGAAGAAAGTTGGTTTTACCAACTTGTCGATCGACTTGATGTTTGGTTTGCCGAAGCAGACCGTTGAGCAGTTGTCCGACAGCGTAGACAAGGCGCTTCAACTTGACCTGACCCACTATTCGCTGTATAGCTTGAAGGTCGAGGAGAATACGCTATTCCATAAGCTGTATGAGCGCAATGAACTGCCTCTTCCGACAGAGGATGAAGAGCTCGCGATGTTCTTGGTCGTTATGAATAAGCTTAATGCAGCTGGCTACAAGCATTATGAGATCAGCAATTTCGCTCTTCCGGGTAAAGAGAGCCGACACAATTCCACCTACTGGCGCAATGAGCCGTACTATGGACTCGGCGCAGGTGCTCATGGTTATGCGCGTGGTGAGCGTCATCTTAACATTAAAGGCGTCCAGCCTTATATCGATGCCGCTAACAAACGTCTGCCGCGTCTGGATACGAATCAGATTTCCGATGCGGAAGCGATGGAAGATTTCATGATGGTTGGCCTGCGTCTCCTGCAAGGCGTTAATGCGGAATCATTCGGTCGTCAATTCCCTGGCCATACGATGGAGGGAGTATTCGGCGAGCAGCTTGATCGTCTTGTACGAGACGGCCTGCTAGAGGCGATTCCTAGCAATGGAGGCTACCGTCTAACGGAGAAAGGGATTCCGCTTGGGAACGAGGTTTTCGGCGCTTTTATTGGGGTGCTTCCGGTCGCTTCCGAATAGTTGAAAAACATTAAATTCTCTATTGAACATTCATTCGTTTCGATGTATATTTATTCATATTGTTTTATATGACGACGAAACGGGGGGACGAACGTGAAGCAAGCGGTTGTAGTTTGCAGACCGGCGGCTGCAGAGGATGTTGACGTACTGTACCATCTTATACAAGGCTACGCAGAGAAAGGAATTATGCTGCCGCGAAGCCGCGAAGCGCTCGCTAGAGCGATCGGCTCCTTCGTTATTGCAGAGGTAGACGACGAGGTTGTCGGCTGCGGGTCGTTGTGCCAGCTCGGCAAAGATCTGGTTGAGATTCGTTCGCTAGGCATGACGGATGGATACAAAGGGCTTGGTATCGGAAGCAAGCTAGTCGATAAGCTGCTTGAGATGGCTAAGGAACAGGGACTCACGAGAGTTATGGCGCTCACGTATGCAGATCAATTTTTCGTGAAGAACGGCTTTGAAGTTGTGAATAAAGAGATTTTCCCGGAAAAAGTATGGGCCGATTGTGTGAACTGCCCTAAGCAGCACAATTGCGACGAAATAGCTGTACTCAAAGTACTGAACTGACTTGACAATCGTCAAGTTGGTTTGGTATTTTTGTATTGACGATTAGCACTCGACGACAATGAGTGCTAACGGTTAGGCGGGAAGCAAATGTTCTGCCGGAAAATCAAGAGGAGGGTTTCGGTTATGTTAACGGATCGACAACGAATGATATTGAACGCCATAGTAGACGATTATATACGTTCTGCCGAGCCCGTAGGGTCACGCAGCATTTCGAAGCGAAGCGATGTCGGCTTTAGCCCGGCGACCATTCGCAACGAAATGTCGGATCTTGAAGAACTTGGTTTTCTGGAGCAGCCGCATACGTCCGCAGGACGTGTTCCCTCCATTAAAGGCTATCGTTACTATGTCGATCATTTGATACAACTAGGTGGCGCCAGCCCGACGGAAATGACCAAATTCCGCTCTTATTTTGCGGAACGAATGACAGAGCGCGAGCAAATTTTGCAGCAAGCGGCAAACATTTTGGCGAATATGACGAATTACACTTCTATTGCGTTAGGGCCTGAATCGATTAATCATTCTTTGAAGCATTTTCAACTCGTTCCGCTCAATGCTGAGACAGCTGTTGCTATCGTCGTAACGAGCACGGGACATGTTGAGAATCGGATGATTTCGCTGCCGCCAGGCGTCAGTGTTACGGATCTGGAGAAGACGGTTAATATTCTAAATGCCAAGCTGGCGGGTATCCCGATGATGCGCGTAACGTCGAAGCTGTATTCGGAGATTGGCGATGAGCTAAGCCGTTATGTTGACCATTATGAGCAGGTTTTGAGCATGCTGGATCATGCACTGCCTGTTGTTGATGAGCATGAGCATCGCGTGTTCCTCGGTGGTGCGACGAATATGCTGACACAGCCTGAGTTCAAGGACGTCGACAAGGTGAAGACGATACTTGATCTATTAGAAGAGACGCCGACGTTATCCAAGATGTTGTCGTCAACGCAGTCAGGCATTCAAGTGCGGATTGGTACTGAGAACAAGCATGCGGCAATCAATGATTGCAGTGTAATTACAGCTACTTATGCCGTGAACGGGCAATCGCTTGGTACGATAGGTATCTTAGGTCCTACTCGCATGGATTATGCGAAGGTCATCGGATTACTGGATGTCGTGTCGAGAGATATGGCTGCATTGCTGTCCCGCTGGTACGTTTGATGGTGGAACGCTGATCTGGCGGGATCGACAAGGTGCATATCGATTCGTCCGAGACGGGCAAGTTAAGCGTATGCTTACGAAGGAATCAATCTGCTTATAGGAATTAAATCGAAGAAGAAACAAATTGCTAAGCGTATGCTTTCGAAGCAAGCAATTTGTTTTACAGGTAGTCAATTCTAAGAAGAAGCAAATTGCTTTAAGGAGGTGAGCAAGATGAGTGCGAACGATCAAACGATGGAGGAACAACCAACTGTGACGAACATCGAAAATGAAGAGCAGCAAACACATACTAATGAATCTGCTGCTGAGCAGGACAGCGAACAACAAGCAGGACAATCGGCAAGCGATGCGCGCATCGCGGAGCTCGAACGTCAGGTTGAGGAGCATCAACAACGATACTTAAGAGCTCAAGCAGACTTTGACAACTTCCGTCGTCGTACGACGAAAGAACGCGAGGAGCTTGCACAATATGCAACAATGAAGCTTATTACGCAGCTTCTGCCGGTTGTCGACAACTTCGAACGTGCAATCTCTGCTGCGAAGCAGAATAACGATTTCGAGGCGTTGTCCAAAGGCGTCGATATGGTATCGCGTCAGTTCAACCAAGTGCTCGAACAAGAAGGCTTGAAGCCGATGGCAGCGGTGGGCGAACCATTCAACCCTGAATTCCATCAGGCTGTTATGCAAGAGCAATCTGCTGATCATGAAGAGGGCATCGTCCTCGAAGAACTGCAGAAGGGCTATATGCTGAAGGATAAAGTTATTCGTCCAGCAATGGTGAAAGTAAGCGGCTAATGTCATTGATGACATTAAGCTTGAATATATGGATAAGAACAATGAGGAGGCTATTTCGATGAGTAAAGTAATCGGTATTGACCTTGGTACTACAAACTCCTGCGTAGCAGTTATGGAAGGCGGCGAAGCCGTCGTTATCCCGAACCCGGAAGGCAACCGCACGACGCCATCGGTCGTCGGCTTCAAGAAAGACGGCGAGCGTATCGTCGGTGAAACAGCTAAACGTCAAGCGATTACGAACCCAGACCGTACGATCATGTCGATCAAGCGTCATATGGGTACGAACCATAAAGAAGTAATTGAAGGCAAAGAATACACAGCGCAAGAAATTTCGGCTATTATTCTGCAGAAGCTGAAGTCTGATGCTGAAGCATACCTCGGCCAATCGGTAACGCAAGCCGTTATTACGGTTCCTGCTTACTTCAATGATAGCCAGCGTCAAGCTACGAAAGACGCAGGCAAAATCGCTGGTCTTGAAGTTCTTCGTATCGTGAACGAGCCAACGGCTGCAGCTCTTGCTTACGGCCTTGAGAAAACAGAAGATCAAACAATCCTCGTTTATGACCTCGGCGGCGGTACGTTTGACGTATCCATCCTCGAGCTTGGCGACGGCTTCTTCGAAGTTAAAGCAACGAGCGGCGACAACAAACTTGGCGGCGACGACTTCGACCAAGTGATCATCGACTATCTCGTAGCGGAATTCCGCAAAGAGCATGGTACAGACCTGTCCAAGGACAAAGGTGCAGTACAACGTCTGAAAGATGCAGCTGAGAAAGCGAAGAAAGAACTGTCCGGCGTTCTGACGACGACGATCTCGCTTCCATTCATCACGATGGTTGACGGCGTTCCGCAGCACTTGGAGCTCAACCTGACTCGTGCGAAATTCGAAGAGATCTCGGCTGAACTCGTTGAGCGTACGCTGGCACCTACACGCCAAGCACTCAATGACGCAGGCCTGACGTCATCCGGCATTGATAAAGTTGTGCTCGTTGGCGGTTCGACTCGTATTCCAGCCGTTCAAGAAGCAATCAAGAAGCTGATCGGCAAGGAGCCTCACAAAGGCGTTAACCCAGACGAAGTCGTAGCACTTGGTGCTGCCGTTCAAGCGGGCGTCCTGACAGGTGACGTTAAAGACGTCGTATTGCTCGACGTAACGCCATTGTCGCTCGGTATCGAAACTGCAGGCGGCGTGTTCACGAAGATGATCGACCGCAACACGACGATTCCTACAAGCAAATCCCAAGTGTTCTCGACGTATGCTGATAGCCAGCCAAGCGTTGAAATTCACGTCCTGCAAGGCGAGCGCCAGATGGCTGCTGGCAACAAAACGCTGGGCCGCTTTACGCTCGGAGACATTCCACTGGCTCCACGTGGCGTGCCACAAATCGAAGTTACATTCGACATCGATGCCAACGGTATCGTTAACGTATCGGCTCTCGACAAAGGTACGGGCAAGAGCCAGAAAATTACGATCACTTCGTCGAGCGGTTTGAGCGATGATGAAGTTGAACGTATGATGAAAGACGCTGAGCTGCACGCTGAAGAAGATAAGAAGCGCCGCGACCTCGTTGAAGCGAAGAACAACGCAGACCAGCTCATCTACTCGGTAGACAAAACGCTGAAAGATCTTGGCGATAAAGTAGATGCAGGCGAAATCGCAAAAGCTGAAGAAGCAAAAGAAAAAGTGAAAAAAGCGGTTGAAAGCGATGATCTGGAGCAAATCAATGCTGCAGTCGAAGAGCTGACGCAAGTGGTTCAAGCGCTGTCCGTTAAGCTTTATGAGCAAGCTGGCGGAGCACAAGCTGGCCAAGAAGGACCAGAAGGTGCAGCTGGCGATGCGGGCCCTAACAAAGATAATGTTGTAGACGCGGATTACGAAGTTGTCGACGACAAGAAATAATAAAAACATCGATCGAAGTACTTCGCTTCGAGTATGATGAACTCTTCTTGGATTTAATGATTCGACCGTTTGCGATCGCAGAAGATAGGTCAAAGTCAGGCGTGGCCTGGCTTTGACCTATCCTTGTGTCTATGTACAGCGCAGCGTTTTGGCATGTGGGAACAACGTGGGGGTGAGAGGAATTGGCTGATAAGCGCGATTATTATGAAGTGCTCGGTGTTGATAAGAACGCTAATGAGGAAGAGATCAAGAAGGCGTACCGCAAGATGGCACGTCAATACCATCCAGACGTGAACAAGGCGTCGGATGCTGAAGCCAAGTTCAAAGAAGTAAAGGAAGCGTATGACGTTCTTAGCGATGCTGGCAAACGTGATACGTATGACCGACATGGTCACGTCGATCCGAACCAGTTCGGCGGAATGGGCGGCGGAGCTGGCGATTTCGGCGGTTTCGGCGATATTTTCGATATGTTCTTCGGCGGTGGTGGCGGCGGTCGTCGTGATCCGAACGCACCGCAGCGTGGTAACGACCTGCAGTACTCGATGACAATCGAGTTCAAGGAAGCGGTGTTCGGCAAAGAAACCGAAATTACGATTCCGCGTACGGAATCTTGCGATACATGTCACGGCTCAGGCGCGAAGGCAGGTACGAAACCAGAAACTTGCGGAACTTGCCGAGGCACGGGCCAGCAAGAGGTTGTACAGAATACGCCGTTTGGCCGTATGGTTAACCGAAGAGCATGCTCGACCTGCGGTGGTCAAGGCAAAATCATCAAAGAGAAATGCGGTACATGCCATGGTGCGGGCAAAGTGAAGAAGCAGCGCAAAATTAACGTTCGCATCCCGGCGGGTGTCGACGATGGCGCGCAAATTCGTTTGTCTGGCGAAGGCGAAGGTGGTCTTCGCGGCGGTCCTGCAGGTGATCTATATATCGTTCTCCGCGTCAAGCGTCATGAGTTCTTTGAGCGTGTCAACGACGATATCTTCTGCGAGGTGCCGCTCACGTTCGCACAAGCAGCGCTTGGCGATGAGATCGAAGTGCCAACGCTGACGGAGAAAGTAAAGCTGAAAGTGCCTGCAGGCACACAGACGGGCACATCGTTCCGCTTAAAGGGCAAAGGTGTTCCTCGCTTGCGTGGAAGCGGAAGCGGCGATCAGCACGTCAAAGTGACGATCGTTACGCCTACGAAGTTAACAGACGAGCAGAAGGAACTGATCCGTCAGCTAGGCGGCTTGTCTGGCGGCAACGGTGCTCAGGAGCCAGAACAAGAGCATCACGAGTCCATCTTCGAACGGATGAAGAAAGCGTTCCGCGGAGAGTAGTTAGCCCCATCCCGTGCTGCGTGCATAGTTTACAGCAAGGACGCCCATCCTATAATCGGTTCTAAGACCGATACAGGCAGCAATGTCGAAGAAGTAAGCAAATTACAAAGCGTATGCTTACGAAGCAAGCAATTTGCTGCAGGCAGTAATGTCGAAGAAGTAAGCAAATTACTTTTAGGAGGGCGTATCCGGCATGGTAAACTTGAAAAAATCCGATATGGAAAAAGTAAACTTCGGCAATTTGCCGATTGCAGAGAATGAGGACGTTGAGTTCTCGGAAGAGCTGGCAGACGAAGCGGATCGTGTCGCGCAGCAGCGCGCAGCTGCTGCGGATCAGCGTGCCAAAGGCGAGCAATCATGAATTCGTCTGATGAGGCCGAAGGCATCGCCATCCACGCCTCATATACGCATGAAGCGGGTATTCGGGAAGCAGCGATGAAGCTTAGGCTCCTTCGCGCTGAAGAAGTTACCGGAGATGGCGGCTTCTTAACTGCAACAGTGAATCCGGATGTTCTAGAACGTGCGCTCCATCTGATTCGTCAGACGGGGGGCGAGCCGAATGTGGCGGACACGTTTGGCTAATACTTTCTCGTGAATAGACAGTAGAAGGCATAAGAAGCTCATTGCGAGCTGCTTATGCCTTTTCTTTGTGCCAAGGAAAATTGGTTTACAGATTATGGATTTATTGTTATGATTAAAACTGACCATTCAGTACTAAATTAGAGATGAGGTCAACAGCACGATGGGGAAAACAAATGTGCCTAACGCACGTGAGAGGATTTTGCAGGCGGCTGTGCGCGTATTCGCAGAGAAGAGCTTTGAAGGCGCGCGTATTGATGAAATCGCGAAGGAGGCGAACGTCCCGAAGTCGCTCATTTATTACCACTTCAAGAGCAAGGATGAGATGCTGGACGTGCTGCTGGGCGAATTTATAACCTCCTATGAGGCGCTGCTCCGATCGGGGTCTGATGGCGTTAATCATGGTAATGGGGATGCCGTGAAGCAGCGGATGAACCATTATTACAGCTTCGCAATGGCGAATGCAGATCTGATTCGCGTCATGTTCATGGAGTCGCTCAAGAAGAGTGCAGAGAAGCCAATTATGTATCGGGTTGTGGAAGTGCTAGTTGATTCCGAGGCAGAACCAGCAGCGGACGACGCGAGCTCGGACAAGGATCGAAAGGAACGAATGGTTGGCGAATTTTTCAACGGCGTCCTGCCATTGTTCGGCTACATCTGCTTCGCGGATTCGTGGACCCGCAGCTATGACATGGACCGTGCCATGTTCGACAAGCTGTTCATGGATGTTTTCTCGGCCGCTCACAGCGGCTATCATCTTGCCCGCGGCGGGCAGCATCAATCATAAGTTGCCGGATCATTCAATTCCATTCGAGGAGATGAAATGGCATGCAGCGTTCAACGAGGGAGCATATCGAGGGGGTTAAACAATTTCTACGTCAGATGGGTTCTGTACAGCCTATGAGTGTCGAAGAAGCGAGGAGTCAGCAAGCAGCCGCTTTGGCCTCATTGCCGAGGTTAACGGAAACGATCGTTCATCCCGTTCATGCTGCCGGCATGCGGGCAGAGTGGGTCAGCACGCCCAATGTGTCAGCAAATGAGCCTGGCGTTGTGCTTTATATGCACGGCGGTGCTTTCATGACTGGCACATGCGATACGCATCGTGATCTGGCTGCTCGGATCGCACAAGCGTCAGGTAAACGAGTGCTCGTATTCGAATACCGGCTGGCGCCGGAGCACTTGTTTCCCGCTGCGAATGAGGACTGTATTGCCGCTTATCGCTGGCTATTGCAAGAAGGTGTACAACCGGAGAATATTGTGTTTGGCGGCGAGTCGGTCGGTGGTTATTTAGCGTTAGCGACGCTGCTATCGCTTCGGGATGCGGGAGAACCACTGCCTGCTGCTGCTTTTCTGTTATCCCCGCATACTGACTTTATCCATTACGACAGTGAGACGTATGAATCGAATGTAGAAGCAGATCCGCTTGGGAGCCGTGACACGTCACGGCAATGTGCTAAACTATATACAGGTCAGGAAGTTTCCGTTGATCCACTCCTCTATCCTGTTGGCGCTGAGTTGAAGGGATTGCCGCCGCTGCTCGTACACGCAGGTGGCGACGAGGTACTGCTAGGTGAGTGTCAGCGGCTTGTTCAACGTGCGCAGGCGGCAGGCGTGGACGCGGAGATTGAGGTATGGGAACATATGTGGTGCGCGTTTCAGTTGATGGCAGGCATTATGCCGGAGGGTGTCGAATCAATTGAGCAGATCGGACAATTCGTTCAACACCATCTATGCATAGGAGGAGAGAGTTCAACATGAGCGACAACAAATCCAAGCTGACAATCCTGTTCCAAGGGGATTCCATAACAGACGGCAACAGGGGTCGCAGCGAAGACCCTAATCATATCCACGGCCATGGCTACGTTTATCTTATTGCAAGTCGAATTGGCGCTGCTTATGCGGAACATGGCATCACCTTCATCAACCGTGGCGTAAGCGGCGATCGAGCCGTCGATTTGTATGCGAGATGGGAGACGGATGCGCTTGCTTATCGTCCGCAGATGATCAGCATCCTCGTTGGCATCAACGATATTCTTCGTGGCATTGGAGAAGGAGAAGCGAACTTCGACCGATACGAACGCTCGCTGCGCAGACTGCTCGAGGAAGCAAGAGAGAACGATCCGTCTGTGACGCTCGTCGTATGCGAACCGTTTGCGCTTCGTACAGGGATGACAGCAGAACGTTGGGAGCAGGATTGGGAGCCTAGACTAATTGAGAAACAGCGCGTGGCTCGCGCCATTGCTGAGGAATACGATGCAATCTTCGTACCGCTGCAATCGGTGTTCAATGAGGCTAGCAATCGTGCTGACGCTTCGTATTGGATGTGGGACGGTGTCCATCCGACGACGGCTGGTCACACGCTGCTCGCCGAGCAATGGTTGTCGGCAGTCAATTTCGAGCAGTGGCTTCGCGAGCGTCTGTAAGACAGAGCCGGATATAAATATACACAATAGAAACGGGTATGACCTATGGCATCGCGAATTCGTTGCCAACGGGGGATGCCCGTTTTTGTATTGCCGCGATTACGTATTCGGGTATAATAGAACGAATTAACTTCGAATGGCGAATGGGGAATCCGAGAATGACCGATACGAGTCTGTGCCGTGTCGTCATCGTTGACGATGAGATATTGATTCGGCAAGGAATCAAGCATTATTTGAACTGGGAGCAGGAAGGGTTTCAGATCGTTGGTGAAGCATCCAATGGGAAGGAAGCATTGGAGTTGATCGAGCTTACGAAGCCGCATATCGTATTAACCGATATTGTCATGCCGATCATGGACGGAGAGGAAATGACCCGAATTCTTAAAGCTAGTCGTCCTGAAATTGAAGTGATCGTACTCAGCAGCTTCAGTGAGTTTCATTACGTCCGTTCTACCTTTCAGAGCGGAGTGGCCGATTATATTCTGAAGCCAAAGCTTGATGCGCAGGAGCTGCTGGCGATTCTAAGAAAAACAGCGGGCCGAATTCCGATGCTGCAGTTGGAGCGATCGAATGAGCGTGCTGCGTCATCTATTGAGAAGAAGATGGAGAAGCTTCTTTCTGGTTTTGATACGGTCGAGTCCGACGGTACGGTTCAAGAAGCATTTCCTTATGATCGCTATTGGCTGCTCGGAACGGATTTGAGGCGTGCTGGACAGCAATCAGAAGGAACCGCATCGATGCTGCAAGAGCTGGCGGTTCGGTTACTGAAAGACCATCCGATCGAATACCGAATAGCGGTAACGGAGAATCAACATTGGATATTACTTCTGAATGCTTCTATTCGGACGAGGGCAGCGATCGATAAATTGGCTGAAGCGATAGCTGATAGCACGATTTCCTTCGAATTGGGTTGGATGCTCAGCCGTACGTTTGAGGATTTCAATCAATTGGGCGAAATCTACAGAGGCGAGCTGCAGAAGCTGCTCGGTTATCGGTTCTACTTGCCTGCTCAGCATCTGTTGTCGATGGATCAACTTCCCGCTGCGGCGAAGTCGGTTGGGCCGTTCCAGTTAAACGATTTTGCCGATCAGCTTCGCCGCAAACAGTTCGGTCAAGCCTTGGACTATTTGCGTGAGCATGTAACCGCGATGAGCGGCGATTATCGAATGGACATCTTCGAATTCAAATCATTCCTGAGCAACATCATCTTCAATATGATTGTATTGCTAGGCAATATGGATATCGATGTGAAATCACTGGAGGAGCATAAGTATGCTTATTTCAAATCGATTGAAGAAGCTAAGTATGCTGATGATGTCGTCGATCAGCTTAATGCATTCATCGGCGAAGCGGAAGAACTGATCGGCGCGAAGGACCAGACGACGAATCCGAATATGCAACTGCTGCTGGATTACATTCATACTCATTTCACTGAAACATTGACGCTTACGGAAGTCGCGAAAGTGTTCCATTTTAACCCATCCTACTTGTCGACGTTCTTCGCTTCACATAATCCAGAGGGGTTCAATGAATACCTCAACAAAATTCGGGTGGAGAAGGCGAGCGAGCTGCTGCGGGACGGAGAAGCATCCATCTCGGAAATTAGCGGGATGGTCGGTTATTCGGATCACAGCTACTTCACGAAAGTGTTCAAGAAGCGGACCGGTCTGTCGCCAAGTCAATACCGCATACAACAGCTGCAGCGGCAGCAGCGAAAGGACTAATGCGATGCGAGCGATTGTCGAGCGGTTAAAATATAACGGGTTGTTCGTCAAAATGTTCGTCATCATGGTCGTGAGCATCATCACGGTGACCATTCTGACATCTTGGGTGACGATTCGAATGTCGGAGCGTTTGTTCATGAATACCTTCAGCATTACGAATTCGAAGGTGATTACGCAGATTAAGACGAACTTCGAGTCGTTTAATTATGCGGTTATTACAGCTGCAAACAACGTTCTGCAGAGTGGCTCGATCAAGGGCTTCCTCACGCAAGGGGACAGTGGCACAATCGCAACGAACAAAACTTATTACACGGCTATTCAGCTGATGAAGCAGTATCAAGCCAATCTGGATGCCTATGATGTCGGAATGACCATTACAGGCACGAACGGGAGAAGCTATACAAGCGACAATACCGTATGGCCTATTCCCAAAAATCAGCTGCGCGCGCATCCCATCACCATTAATACGAATGCTGAGCCCAAACGGGTGATGTATCAATTCAGCGGTGGAACGCCAGGTTCGCTTAACCCTGTTATTGTGGCGACTAAGGCACTGTACGATCGGACGACCGGCACCTTATATGGGGATCTGTATATCGCGATTCGGGAGACAGCCTTCAAGCGCTTCTACACGAATTTCACAAGCGACGGGAACGATGTAGTCATCATCGATCGGTCAGGTGTCATCGTATCCAGCAATCGCGATGATCTGATCGGGAAGTTAAATGTCGGACTGCTGAGTTATGCGAAGGAGATCGACGAGGGTGGTCTTCAGTATAAGAATGCTTCGGTTATGGGCGGCGAATATGTGCTGTTGGCCGAATATTTGCCCACCTACGACTTCTTTCTCATCAATTTGGTCGATAAGAAAACAGCGCTGAAGCAGCTCGTGAACACGCGGGCGGTGGCGCTCATTTGTGCTGCAATCGTTCTTGTGGCGCTCTTGATCGTATTCGTCATCTCGAAGAGATTGACACGCTCATTGTCGCTGCTCGTTAGGCAGATGTCTAATGTTACTAAGAAAAACTTCCACAACTATATTAATGTCAAAGGCAGCTTCGAGGTGAAGGAGCTTGGCCATGCTTATAACTACATGCTGGACGAGTTGAACGATTACGTGAAACGTCTGGTCGAAACGCAGCGAGAACAGCATAATGCAGAACTTGCCGCCTTGCAGATGCAAATAAATCCGCATTTCCTGTATAACACACTGGCCTCCATCAAAATACTAGTACAGCAGGGCAGCAAGGAGAAGGCGTCGGAAACGATCAATTCGTTAATTTCGCTTCTGCAAAATACGATCGGCAACGTAAGCGAGACCGTTACGGTCAGCGACGAGATCGAGAACCTGAAGCATTATGTGTTCATCAACCACATGCGTTATGGTGAACGAATCAAGGTGAGTTATTTTGTCGCTCCGGATTGCATGGATGTTCGGGTTCCTAAGCTCATCCTTCAACCGTTCATGGAAAATGCGTTCTTCCATGCCTTCAACGATAAACCGGATGGTTATATCTATGTGCTTGTTTCGGCAGAGGCAGGTGCATTGCTGTGTGAAATCGTCGACAATGGCTCTGGGATTGAAGGGCTGTCAGATAACGGCAAGCTGCCTAATCCGAAAGGCGGCAGGCAGCTGTTCTCTGGCATTGGCATCCGTAACGTCCACGATCGTATCGTCCTGCTGTACGGACAAGCTTATGGGGTTGAGATTGACAGTAAGCCTGGCGAAGGAACGAAGGTTAGAATTCGAATGCCGCTGTTGTAGCTAGAGGATTTACAAATGACCTAAAGAAAGTACCAGAAGCTAAAACGTTTACAAAGCCGTGAATAAAGCGCTTTACAAAGGACAACAGAATGACAAGCGGAATGCAAATTTATTGCTAACGACCGGTTTTCGCAGGGTGCTATGATGATGTTGTTAGCCGGCAAACGCTTTCAACGAAGGTTTCATGGAATCACCACACATAAGCATCGTATGAAGAAAAGGGGTTGTTACGCTTGAAAAAAGTACTCGTATTGTTGCTCGCCAGCTTCGTTCTGCTGACGGCATGCTCGAGCAAATCAGACAACGGAACATCGACTTCTGAAGGTACGAACGACACAGCTTCGAAGGGTACGAAGGCATTGACCGCTTGGGCATGGGACGCTAATTTCAATGTCAAGGCTCTCAATATGGCGAAGGATGCATACGCAGCTCAAAATCCTGATGTAAAAATCGATGTTCAGGAAAACGCGCAGGCCGACATTGTTCAGAAGTTGAACACGGGACTCAACTCCGGCACGACAAAAGGTCTGCCTAACATCGTACTTATCGAAGACTATCGCGCACAAAGCTTCTTGCAAGCTTACCCGGATGCGTTCTATGATCTGTCGAGCGTAATCAACGCTTCCGACTTTGCAGATTACAAAATCGGACCAACGAGCTTGGATGGCAAACAATACGGCGTTCCGTTCGACTCCGGCGTAGCAGGCTTGTATGTTCGTAAAGACCTGCTCGAGCAATCAGGCTACAAAGTAGAAGATCTTCAAGACGTTAACTGGGACAAAATCATTGAAATCGGTAAAGCAGTGAAGGCTAAAACAGGTAAAGCGCTTCTGACGCAAGATCCTAACGATCTGGGCCTGATCCGCATGATGATTCAATCGGCTGGTTCTTGGTACACGAAAGAAGACGGCTCGACGCCTAACCTCAAAGATAACGCAATCCTGAAGCAAGCTCTTGAAACGTATAAGAAGCTGATGGAAGCGGACATCGTGAAAGTAACGTCCGACTGGAGCCAATTCGTTGGCGCGTTCAACAGCGGCGACGTTGCAACAGTTCCAACGGGTAACTGGATTACGGCATCGGTCAAAGCGGAAGCTTCGCAATCCGGCCAATGGGCGGTTGTACCATTCCCTACGCTGCCGAACACGCCTAGCTCGGTACATGCATCGAACCTTGGCGGCAGCTCGTGGTACGTGCTTAATATTGACGGTAAAGAAGCAGCAGCTGACTTCCTGAAGCAAACGTTCGGATCGAATGCGGATCTGTACCAGAACTTGAACAAGGAAATTGGTGCAATCGGAACGCTGAAGGCAGCCGCTAGCGGCGAAGCGTACAGCGCGGCAGACGAATTCTTCGGCGGTCAGAAGATTACTGCAGATTTCGCAAAATGGACGGAGCAAATTCCGCGCGTTAACTACGGCATGCATACGTATGAGATCGAAGACCTTCTAGCCGTAGAAGTGCAAAACTACTTGAACGGCAAAGCGCTGGATAAGGTGCTGTCTGACGCACAATCGCAAGCAGAAACGCAAATCCACTAATACGGCATGAAACCTTGGGCGTTCGCATGCTCCGCCTGCCGATTCAATCATGGCGGCAAGGCGGAGCAGCAAGCCCAAGGTTTTTATTATCCAGAGGTACACGAATTTTCAGACAGAAAGGGGTTAGGCTGACGTGAAAACGGCAAAGCCCGGCATTAAGCTCATGAACAAAGGCCGACTTACCGGTTGGTGGTTCATCGCAATCGCAGTCATCATGATTGCAGCTTTTTACTTCTACCCGATGATTCAAGCGCTGCTCTTGTCGTTCAAGACAGGCAAAGGTGCAAATCTGCACTTCACGGGTCTCGACAACTATAAGCGGCTTTTCAGCGATAGAACATTTCTGGCGGCAGTTAAGAACACCTTTATTTACCTAATTATTCAAGTGCCGGTTATGATCGTGCTCGCCATGTTCATCTCGGTATTACTTAACGACAGCAAGCTGAAATTCAAAGGTTTCTTCCGTACAGCGATTTTCCTTCCATGCGTTACATCGCTAGTTGCTTACTCGATCGTATTCAAATATTTGTTTGGTGCAGACGGCCTTGTCAACATGCTGCTTACGAAGCTGCATTTGATTTCAGCGCCGATTCAATGGATTACGGATCCCTTCTGGGCGAAGGTGACCATTATTATCGCGATCACATGGCGTTGGACAGGCTACAACATGATTTTCTACCTCTCCGCGCTTCAAAATATCGACAACTCGATCTACGAGGCTGCACGGATCGATGGCGCGTCAGCTGTTAGACAATTTTTCAGCATTACGGTTCCGCTGCTCAAGCCTATCATCCTATTCACGTCCATTACGTCGACGATCGGTACGCTTCAGCTGTTTGATGAAATTGTGAACATTACGAAGGGCGGACCAGGTAACGCAACGATGTCGATTTCTCAGTACATCTACAATTTGTCGTTCAAATACTCACCGGACTTCGGTTATGCGGCGACTGTCTCGTATTCCATCGTAATCATGATCGTCATCTTGTCGATCGTACAGTTTAAAGCGGCAGGTGATAAATAATGGGTAAGTTGAAACGGACGTTTACTTATGTGTTCCTAAGTGTCGTCTCGCTCGTCTCGATCTTCCCGTTCTTGTGGATGCTCATCAGCGCGACGAATAAATCCGTCGATGTCACAAAGGGCAAGCTGACGATCGGCTCGCATTTGGTTGATAACTTCAAGAAGCTAACGGATACGATCGATCTGGGAACTGCATTCTGGAACTCGGCGAAGATCTCGATTATTACGACGGTTCTGGCTTTGCTGGTCGCTTCGCTTGCGGGTTATGGATTTGAAATTTTCCGCACCAAGACGAAGGATGCCGTGTTCAATATTCTGCTTATGTCGATGATGATTCCGTTCGCAGCATTGATGGTTCCATTGTTCAAAATGTTCGCGTCAATCGCTAACAGCTTCCCGGCACTTGGTGTCAATACACTGCCAGCGGTTATTCTGCCAACTTTCACGACGGCGTTCCTTATCTTCTTCTTCCGGCAGAGCACGAAGATGTTTCCGAGGGAACTGCTTGAGGCAGGCCGCATCGACGGTCTCCGTGAGCTTGGTTTGTTCTTCCGCATCTACATGCCAACGATGAAGACAACTTACGCAGCTGCAGGCATCATTACGTTCATGTCGAGCTGGAACAGCTACCTGTGGCCGCTGATCGTATTGCAAACGCCGGAGAAGAAAACCATTCCGCTGTTGATCTCGAATCTGGGCTCCAGCTACTCGCCTGACTACGGCGTCATTATGACAGCCGTTGTCATCTCGACGATTCCAACAGCGCTTGTGTTCTTCCTGATGCAGAAGCATTTTGTAGCAGGTATGACAGGTTCCGTGAAGTAACGGTTTGATATAGGAAGGCAGGAGATAGTGCAATGACTAACGTAACAAAACCAAGCCTCGATTGGCTTGTGGATCCGGCAGTATTCGCTGTTAATCGAATTCCTGCTCATTCGGATCATCGCTACTATGGAACGATGGAAGAGGCGCAGAAGCTTGCGCCGATGGCGATGCGGCACAGCCTTAACGGCAATTGGAAGTTCAGCTACGCAGTGCATCCGGCTGCAAGGGCTGCGTCGTTCTATGAGGCCGATTATGACTGTGGCGGCTGGGACATCATCGTAGTGCCAGGCCACATTCAGTTGCAAGGATACGGCAAGCCGCAATACGTCAACACGATGTATCCATGGGATGGCCATCATGATTTGCGTCCGCCAGCGATCCCGGAGAACGACAATCCTGTAGGCAGTTATGTAAAAGTGTTTGATCTGCCGCAACAGATGGACGGCAGACCTCTATATATTTCGTTCCAAGGCGTGGAATCCGCCTTCTATGTATGGCTTAACGGCAAGTTCGTTGGCTATTCCGAAGACAGCTTTACGCCTTCGGAGTTTGATCTTACGCCTTATGTGCAAGCAGGTGAGAATAAGCTTGCTGTTGAGGTCTATCAGCGCAGCACAGGCGGTTGGCTGGAGGATCAAGACTTCTGGCGGTTCTCGGGGATATTCCGCGACGTCTATCTATATACGGTACCCGATGTTCACGTGTGTGACCTGTTTGTGCGCGCTGAGTTGAATGAGACATATAGCGAGGGTACGCTTCGTGTAGATACGAAGATGATTGGCCGCGTATCTGCGAGTCGTATCGCATTCGAGCTTCAAGACGCAGCGGGGAATCAAGTAGTGACTGGCGAAGCCTCATCGTCGGGTGAGCTTGTCTCTGTATCGCTCGATGCTGGCGCTGTTCAGCTGTGGAGCGCAGAACGTCCTTATCTCTATACCCTCTATGTGCAAGTGTTCGATGAATCCGGCGCTCTTGTGGAAGTCGTACCGCAGAAGGTTGGTTTCCGACGTTTCGAGATGGCAGACGGCATCATGAAGATCAATGGCAAGCGCATCGTCTTCAAGGGTGTGAACCGCCATGAGTTTAACCACCGCAGCGGCCGAGTCATTACGGAAGCGGATATGCTGTGGGACATTAAGACGATTAAGCAGAACAATATGAATGCGGTTCGAACGTCTCACTATCCGAACCAGACGCGGTGGTATGAGCTGTGTGACGAATACGGCATTTATCTTATTGACGAAATGAATCTGGAGACGCACGGTTCATGGCAGAAGATGGGTGCTGTAGAGCCTTCATGGAACATTCCAGGCAATAAGCCGGAATGGCATGATATTGTTATGGATCGTGCGGTATCCATGTTGGAGCGGGACAAAAACCATCCATCGATTCTGATCTGGTCCTGCGGGAATGAATCGTATGCTGGTGAGGTTATTCTCAGTGTAACGAACTACTTCCACGAACGGGATAGCAGCCGTCTCGTTCATTATGAAGGTGTATTCCATAACCGCGATTATGATGCGACGAGCGACATGGAGAGCCGGATGTATGCTCGGCCTGATATGATCGAGGAATATCTGAACAATAATCCGCAGAAGCCTTACATTAGCTGCGAATACATGCATGCGATGGGCAACTCCGTCGGCGGCATGCACAAGTACACCGAGCTGGAGAACAAATATCCGAAGTATCAAGGCGGCTTCATCTGGGACTTCATCGATCAAGTGTTAGTGAAGCAGAATCGTTATGGCGAGACATTCCTTGCTTACGGCGGTGACTTTGATGATCGTCCTACCGATTATAACTTCTGTACAGACGGCATCGTGTACGCGGATCGCCGCGTATCGCCGAAGATGCAGGAAGTAAAATATTTGTACCAGAATGTGAAGCTGACGCCGGATGCGAATGGCGTACATGTCCGTAATGAGAATTTGTTCATCGGTACGGATGGCTATGCTCTGAAGTACACGCTATTCCTCGAGGGTGAAGAGGTGTACGCGGGACAACTGGATATTCAAGTGGATGCGCAAACGGAGAAGTATATTTCACTGGATCTCCCGAACACAGCGGACAAGGCGGGTGAGTATGCCCTTCATGTATCGTTAGTGCTGAAGCAGCCTGAATTGTGGGCGGATGCAGGCTATGAAGTTGCATTCGGGCAGCATGTGTATATTGTTGAGAGCAACCAGCAAGCTGCGCTTCCTGCAGGTCCGCTGCGCGTTGCCCATGGCGACGTCAATATCGGCGTGCATGGACACGACTTCACGGTCATGTTCTCGAAGCAGGCCGGCAGTCTGACCTCGCTTCGTTATGGCGGCCGCGAGATGATTGCAACGCCGCCGGCGCCACTGTTCTGGCGAGCGTCGACGGACAACGACAAGGGATATGCGCAAGGCTTCGAAGCGGCTGGCTGGTATGCGGCAAGCTTGACACGCAAATGTGTCGACATCGAGCTCAAGGAGCAGCCCGGCAGCGTAACGGTATCGTATCGCTATGCCCTTAGCATCAACAAGGATGTAGAGGTCACGGTTAGCTACACCGTCTATGCGGATGGCAGCGTGAACGTTCAATCTCGTTACGACGGTACTGAAGGTCTGCCAGATCTTCCTATCTTCGCTTTATCGTTCAAAGTGCCGGCAGACTATTCGAACCTCGAATATTACGCATTAGGACCAGAGGAGAACTACATTGACCGCGCATTCGGCGCTCGACTTGGCGTCTTCCGCAATCAAGCGTCCGATAACGTTGCGGCTTATGTTGTGCCCCAGGAATCGGGCAACCGTACAGGTGTCCGTCGCGTCGACATCGCAGATGACAGCAATCACGGAATCCGGATTACTTCACCTGCGACGCAGCCGGTAGAGTGCAATATCTCGCCGTATACAGCGTTCGAGCTGGAGAATGCAGCGCATCACTACGAACTGCCAAAGGTACATTATACTGTTGTTACCGTTGCTGGTCGTCAGATGGGCGTTGGCGGCGATGACAGCTGGGGCGCTCCGGTTCATGAGGAGTATCGGATCAAGGCGAACCAATCGCTGTCGTTCGAGTTTACGATTCGACCACTATAACGACTATCTGCTAGCGGCTTTCGTCTATAGCAAAGCGCCTCATCGAACCTATCTATCAGGTCGATGAGGCGCTTTTAAATATAGAAGACATTCGTTAGGTGCAGCGGCGAAGCAGCAGATAAGAGACCGCCGCGAACAGCACTGTAAACGGTAGTGTCCATAGGGCAAGGCCGGCCATCGTTTGATCTTGCAGCCAATGGAAGATATTCGTCCAATAGTCGTTCAGACCAATAACGAACGAGGCGATTGTACCGAGAAGGACGATAGCGAGCGCGCCGATCAGCAGACCTGTTTTGTTGAAACGGCGGTAGTACGTGCCGATCAGAAAACCAGCAGCGAACATGCAGAGCAGCAGCAGGAAAGGAATCCACAGCCGGTTAATGATCGGACCGTCGCTCCAGTACGGCAGATCAAAGAAATGAAGTCGTACGCCCCAATAATTCGTCCATTTGCCCTCAGCCATTGACATAAGGAACAGGAATATTGCGAAGACGAAGACAGCTAGAAGGCCTGTCGCGAAAGTCCCTTTGTAATAGTCGGCTCTCCGAATGCCCATGCCAAGCGAGAAGGGAAACGTCTGTGCGAACGTGATGATCCCCATGACCATCATGTAGACGAAGATCGATGATAGGCCGCCTGTGTAGATAGGATCCTCGGCGAATGCCCCGATGAGCACATTAATGATGAAGCTGGAGAGAAGGACGGCAACCGGAACGAGTAACCAATTTAACTTTTTGCGCAAATGCATGCGCATAACGGCAGATGTTCTGTTCATCATTTGGCCCCCTTCGATGATACGGAGTCTCGGTTTTGCAATCGCGTGTAATAGACGGTGAGCTGCTGCAAGGACACAGGTGCAACGGTAAGAGCGTTTGCTTCGGCTTCTGCCTGCCCATTCAATTGGCCTGGATTATTCAGAATTGAAGCTGTTACAAGTCCGCCAAGCTGCTGGCGGTCAATGACCGTGCGGCCTGAAGTGAAACGATCGACAGCTGCAGCCGTACCAGATACAGAGAAGGCGCGCCCGCGCAAGGAGTCGGTTTCTTCATCTAACAGCAGTTGGCCGCGGTTAATAAGCAGCACATGCTCTAACATCGTTCCGACTTCATCGATAAGGTGGGTGGAGAGCAGAATCGTTCTCGGATGCTCGGCGTAATCTTCTAGCAGCCGATCGTAGAACAGCTGGCGCTTCTCTGCGTCCAATCCGAGATAAGGTTCATCGAATATCGTCAGCGGCGCACGGCTCGCAAGACCAATCAGAATGCCGACTGAGGAGAGCATGCCGCGAGAGAGCTTCTTCATATGGCGCTTCAGCGGGAGTTGAAACTCCTCCACAAGAGACATGGCAAACTGCTGATCCCAATTCGGGTACAAATCTGCCGCTGTTTCCAGCACGTCGCGGACATTATAGTTGTCAGGGTACTTCTGGCTTTCCTTGATGAAGCAAACCTGCTGCAGGACATGATTGTTCTCATAAGGGTGCTCGCCGAATACGCGGAGGCTGCCGCTCGTTTCGAACTGCTGAGCAGATATCATATGCATGATCGTTGTTTTACCGGCGCCGTTGCTGCCGAGCAGGCCGTAGATCTTATCTGTTTCCAGCTTAAAGCTAACGTTGTTGACCGCTTTGACATCGCCATAGGCTTTCGTTAAACCGTTAACTTCGACTACATAGGTCATTGCTGAACAGCCCCTTTCTTGATCATGTCGCTTAATTGCTCAGCGGTAATGCCTAGCCGGTTAGCTTCTCTAACAAGGCTGACAATGTATTGCTCATAGAACTGCTCCTTGCGCTTCGTCAGTGCTATCTCTCGTGCTCCTGTCGCTACGAACATGCCAATCCCTCTTTTCTTGTACAAAATCCCTTCGTCAACAAGCAGGTTGACGCCTTTCGCCGCCGTTGCAGGGTTGATGTGGTAGAAGGCCGCAATTTGAGTTGTAGATGGCGCCTGCGCTTCTTCCTCAAGTACGCCTTCGATAATGTCGTCTTCAATCCGTTCAGCAATCTGCAAGAAAATTGGCCTTGTATCATCCATTGCAGGACCCATTTGCGTTCACCACCGTGTTGGTTAATTACTCATGTAACTAACCATACAACCGATGAACCTGAGTGTCAATAGGTGGGGCTTGTCCTTTTTGAAAAATGGGCTTGGTTGAGCGTTAGGGAGGGGGCAGGAAGATTTTATGGTCCGATTTATGCTACAATAGTCGCTATCAGGTCGTACAAGTGGAGCAAATGCTCCCGACACAGGTTAACGGTGTATTCTTACGAAGCCGTACCAAGAAGAAGTTCAAGAAGTACAAGAAGTTCTAGGAGGATAAAGACATTGAAATGGCATGAACTAACGATCTCGACACGCGAGGAAGTCGTCGAGGCGATCTCTGATTATTTGCACGAAGCGGGAGCAGGCGGCGTAGCGATTGAGGAATCCGGCTCGTTGGAGCGTCCGCGCGACACGAAGTTGGGCCAGTGGTACGACCGTCCGCTGAATAACATTCCGCTTGGCGATGCGGTTATTCAGGGCTATTTTGCAGAAGAGACGGATATGGAGCCATTGATCGCAGCGATCGAGCCGTTTATCGCGGGACTGCGGGAATTCGATCTTGATCCCGGTGACTTCAAGCTGTCCTATAAGATGGTGGATGAAGAGGATTGGGCAGATTCGTGGAAGAAGTATTTCAAACCGATCCGTGTATCCGAACGGTTGACGATTCGTCCGACCTGGGAGGAGTATGAAGCGGGTCC
The DNA here is from genome assembly GCF_014779765.1 of Paenibacillus terricola. Lineage (GTDB taxonomy): Bacteria > Bacillota > Bacilli > Paenibacillales > Paenibacillaceae > Paenibacillus_T > Paenibacillus_T terricola. The sequence continues at coordinate 965,921 of NZ_JACXZA010000001.1, forward strand.
GAATGAGCGCGTCATCGACCTTGACCCCGGTATGGCGTTTGGTACAGGAACGCATCCTACGACGGCTCTATGCTTGCGTACGCTTGATTCTGTTATCCGTGGCGGCGAAGAAGTCATCGACGTTGGTACGGGCTCCGGCATTCTTGCCATCGGCGCTATGAAGCTTGGCGCGAAAGCGGTGCTTGCAGTTGATCTTGATCCTGTTGCGGTCTCCAGCGCGAAAGAGAATACGCGTCTGAACGGCCTGTCAGAGCAGATCGACGTCCGTCTGAGCGACCTGCTTGGCGTACTGAAGGGCGAGACGAAGGACGAGAGCGGAGCGGATGCAGGTCCGATCAATGTGAGCGTGCCTGTTGACGTTGTTGTAGCGAACATTCTTGCTGAAATAATTATGTTGTTCATCGGTGATGTATATGACGCGCTGAAACCAGGCGGCTTCTATATCGCTTCGGGCATTTGGAAGAACAAAGAGGATGTTGTGGAGTCGGGCTTGCTGCAGGCAGGCTTTGAGATTGTAGACCGCCGCCGCGAAGATGATTGGATCGCCTTCGTTGCGAGCAAGCCGAAAGCAGGTGAATAAGCCGGAATGGAGAGCCTTCTCTGGTTTCCGTTTAATGAATTTCCATTTGTCGTCCTGACGTTCGTTATTGCATTCACCGTGCACGAGTTCGCACACGCCTATTCAGCTTATAAATTTGGTGACATGACAGCGTATAATGCAGGACGTGTCACACTCAATCCGCGCGTCCATCTGGACGTGCTTGGAACGATTCTTATCCTGCTGGCAGGCTTCGGTTGGGCGAAGCCTGTTCCAGTGAACCCGAACCGGTTCAAACGGCCAAGGCTGATGAGTATAATTGTGACGGCTGCCGGTCCTATCAGCAACTTGGTGATGGCGTTTATTGGACTCATCGTCTTCCACCTTCTTTTTAGCACCGGTATACTTGATTCAAGCTCGATTGGTGTACAGAAGGCGCTCTATATTTTCTTAATCAAATATTTCGTTTGGATTAATATACTGCTGTTCTTGTTCAACCTAATTCCGCTGCCGCCGCTTGATGGTTACCGGATTATTTCGAACCTGCTGCCGCTTCGCGTGCAGATGAAGCTGGAACAAAATTTGCACTGGGGCATGATCTTCTTCCTGTTGCTCGTATTCATTCCGCCGCTTCATGACATTACAATTGGACCGCTATTCGGCTTGATTGACGATATTATGCTTGCGTTTAATGACATCATTCAACCATGGTTCCTCTAGCTGGCAACGAGTTCAACATGGATTACACGACCGTTCCATGGTATGATGAGGGTTAGTATTTTGGAACTTTCGTAAATAGTGCGAGTTCAAAAGGTCCATCAAAGGCGGACTTTTTGAACAACCTCTGAAAAGTGTGGTATGACGTATGCAGAGATATTTTGTGCCGGTGGAGCAGTTCGCAGATGATACGGTTGCACTGATGGGCGACGATGCCCATCATGCATCCCGTGTCATGCGAATGCGCGTCGGCGATTCATTCATCGTAAGCGATGGAGCGGGGCGCGAGGCAATCGCGAAGGTTACCGACATTGCAGCAGGACGCGTGGATGCCGCGATCGAGGAGCTATTGGCTTCCGATCGTGAGCCTGCTTGGCAGATTACGATCGCTCAGAGCTTGCCGAAGGGCGATAAGATGGAGCTAATTATCCAGAAGGGGACGGAGATTGGCGCTTATGCGTTCATTCCTTTCGAATCCGAGCGGATGATTGTCCAGTATGACGCCAAGAAGGAAGCGAAGCGTCTGGAGCGTTGGGAGAAAATCGCCAAAGAAGCAGCAGAACAAGCGCATCGCAGTCGTATTCCTGATATCGCCAAGCCACTGAGCTGGAAGCAGCTTGTCGGCAGCATGAAGGAATATGACTTGGTGCTCTTTTGCTATGAGGAAGAAGGACGCAGCGGCTCTGCTGGACTGCGCGGAGCGGCAGCGCCATTCGCCGCGCGCCGCGATCTGCGGGCGCTCGTCATTGTCGGGCCGGAAGGCGGCTTCACCGAGCAGGAGGCGTCTCAGGCGCAGGCTGCCGGCGCCGTGCTTGTTGGCTTAGGCAAGCGCATTTTGCGTACGGAAACAGCGGGTATAGTCGCACTGACGGCACTGCTGTACGAATCCGGAGAAATGGGAGGACTATAAGAAATGCCATCAGTCGCATTTTACACCTTGGGATGCAAAGTTAACTTTTACGATACGGAAGCGATGTGGCAGCTGTTCAAAAACGCCGGCTATGAGCAGGTGGATTTTGAAGAGAAGACTGCTGACGTTTATATCATCAATACATGTACCGTTACGAATACAGGCGACAAGAAGAGCCGCCAGATTATTCGCCGCGCGGTGCGCCGCAACCCGGATGCCGTAATCGCAGTGACGGGCTGCTACGCGCAGACATCGCCAGCAGAGATTCTAGCCATTCCAGGCGTCGACCTTGTTGTAGGTACACAGGATCGCGAGAAACTGCTTGATTTTGTTGGTCAGATCCAATCGGATCGTACACCGGTTAATGCTGTTCGCAACATTATGAAGACGCGTGAGTTCGAAGAACTCGACGTGCCTGATTTTGCCGACCGTACGCGTGCTTTCTTGAAGATTCAAGAGGGCTGCAACAACTTCTGCACCTTCTGCATTATTCCATGGTCCCGCGGTTTGTCCCGCAGCCGTGATCCGAAGAGCGTTATCTCGCAGGCAGAGCAGCTTGTTGCGGCTGGTTACAAGGAAATCGTTCTGACGGGCATCCATACGGGCGGTTATGGCGACGACATGGAGAACTTTGATCTGGCCGATCTGATTATGGAGCTGGACAAAGTGGAAGGTCTGGAGCGTATCCGAATTAGTTCCATTGAAGCAAGCCAAATCGATGAGAAAATGATTGACGTGCTCAATCGTTCGAGTAAAATGTGCCGTCATTTGCATATCCCGCTGCAAGCGGGCGAAAACTCCGTATTAAAGCGGATGCGCCGCAAGTACACGACGGAAGAGTTCGCTGCTAAGATTAAGCGTCTGCATGAAGCACTGCCAGGCGTCGCCATTACGACGGACGTAATCGTTGGTTTCCCTGGCGAGACGGAGGAAATGTTCGAGGAAGGCTTCCGTTTCATGCAGGATATCGCTTTCTCCGAGATGCACGTATTCCCTTATTCGAAGCGTACAGGCACGCCTGCTGCCCGCATGGACGACCAAGTGGACGAGGAAGTGAAGAACGAACGCGTACACAAGCTGATCGAACTGTCGGAGAGCATGCAGCTTGATTATGCGAAGAAGTGGGTTGGCGAGGTTGTGGACGTTATTCCTGAACGAGACTACAAAGGTGCGCCAGGCACAGGTCTTGTGATGGGTTACTCGGATAACTACTTGCAAATCGTATTCGAAGGAACCGAAGCGCTCGTTGGTCAGCTGTGCCGCGTGAAGATCACGGAGGCAGGCGTGAACGAATGTCGCGGTCAACTCGTACGCGTATTGGATCAAGGCACATCGTCGGTTCGCCATGAAATGAGCGCACCTGCTCTGGAAGCGAAGGCGCTGTAAATCAATCGATAACCGTGAGAGGAGTGCCGAGCATGAAAGAAATATCGGCCGGAGGCGTCGTATTCCGTCGCACCGAGGACAATGTGCTGCAAATTCAGTTGATTCAGGATCGTTATGGCAAAGTGTCGCTTCCTAAGGGCAAGATGGAACCAGGCGAGACGGTCGAGGAGACGGCACTTCGTGAAATCGTTGAAGAGACGGGCATGATCGGTTCCATCATTTCACCCATCGATCAAATTAAATATCAATATAAACATGAGTCCAAAGGGATCGTGGACAAGGAAGTTCATTACTACCTTGTAGAAGCGATCGGGGGAACGCTGCAGCCGCAGGTGGAAGAAATCCGCGGCGTAGACTGGTTCTCACCTGAAGAGGCATGGCGCAAGCAGCGGACATCGGGTTACGACAACAATGATCGGATTGTTGCTGGCGCTCTGAGACTGCTTGGCTTGGAGGCAGAGAGTCATGCTTGAGTTGTGGTCACCTGAGAAAAGCATTGCAAGGTTCATCGACCATACGCTCCTTAAGCCAGGCGCGACGGCTGCTGACATCGATAAGTTGTGCGAAGAAGCGATGGAGCATCAGTTCTACAGCGTATGCGTGAACGGCTCTTGGGTATCGTATTGCACGGAGAAGCTGGCTGGAACGGATGTCGCTGTAAGCGCCGTCGTTGGATTCCCGCTTGGTGCGATGTCTACGAAGGTGAAAGTATTCGAAGCGGCTGAAGCGGTGGATGACGGCGCTGCCGAGATCGATATGGTACTGCCGATTGGTGCATTGCTCGAAGGCCGTTACGGAGTCGTAGCGAACGATATCGGTGCTGTCGTACGGGCTGTAGAAGGCAGCGCGATCGTGAAAGTCATATTTGAGACTGGCATGCTCTCCGATGAGCAGAAGTTCGAAGCGTGCCGGGTAGCAGAAGCAGCAGGCGCCCATTACGTGAAAACTTCAACTGGCTTCGGCGTGGGCAGCGCTACGGAAGAGGACATTCGTCTCATGCGCAAATCCGTATCGCCTGGTATCGGGGTTAAAGCTTCAGGCGGCATCCGCAGCCGTGAAACAGCGCTTATTATGCTGAATGCAGGTGCAACGCGTCTTGGTACGAGCGCAGGTGTTGCGATTGTTACTGAGGCTGCAGGAAACGTGAATTCCACACCGGCAGGTAACACAGCGGCAGGGCCAGAAGCGAGCACGCCATATTAAAGATCGTCTGAGCGTGGGCGATCTGAGCGGCGGGAGAGTCGCTGATTGCGCCTGCTGCAGCTGCTAACAGCGGGATGAACGGAAGGAACAGCAGCGCGCCTGCGGCGTTCAGGACGATATGAGCGACTGCGACGCCCCGGCCAGCATTCGTCGCGCTGATTGCGGCGAGTATCGCAGTGAAGCAGGTGCCGATATTGGCGCCTAGTACAATGGCGACGCTAACATCGATGGGCATAGCGCCTGTAGCGGCAAGTCCCATGACAAGGCCGATGACGGCAGCACTGCTATGTACCATTGCCGTTAGCAGCGTACCTGCTGCAAGGCCCCACAGCACGTTTCCTTGCGAGCGTTCAAGGAATGTTCCGAATAAGCGAGTAGCTTGAACAGCCGGCCCAATCGACTGCATCGTTGTAATGCCGATTAGGATAAGGGCAAAGCCTGCTGATGCAACGGCTATCAGACGAACGGGCTGCAAGAAAGGCAGTGCACGGCTCCATGCCAGTATACGCATCTCGCCTAGAACTGCGGTCAGCAGCCAAGCGACAGAAGCTGCAAGAAGCAGCGGCATGGCGACACGACCGAGCTGCAGCCCTATGAGCTCGGTTGTTATGCAGGTACCGATGTTCGTGCCAAGTACAATGCCAAGCGTACGTGAGAATGTTAATAGGCCCGTGTTGACGAGGCCGATTGATAGGACGGTAACGGCGGTGCTGCTCTGCAGCACCGCCGTTGTTGCAGTGCCCGTCAGCAGACCGTGTATGGGTGTAGCCGTGAAACGCCTTAGCACAGCAGCCAAGTAGGGTCCGGCCCAGCGGCTGAGCGCCAGCTCCATCAGCTTCATGCCGAACATGAATATCGCGAACCCGAGAATTAAAGGTATAATAATGGTATGCATCATAGCGATGGCTCCTTTCGATAAGGCATCAGTAGTACTGCATGGTGACTCCATGAAATCATACATACGACGATATGACGTACAAGCACTATTCGTATTTGTATGTGGCAGCGAGAGCTGCAATGACAAGCCTCTAGTTAAAGATTGGACAATATCATAAAGATTGCGGAAAGGATGGACGACTATGACGCGCGCGACCGTTATATTGAGCAAGAACCGGAAGAAAAGGATCGAGGAAGGTCATCCTTGGGTATACGCAAGCGAGATCAGCAAGATGGATGGCGAAGCACAACCAGGCGACATTGTGGATGTGCTCAACCACCAAGGCAAATATATTGCGAGCGGGTTCTGGAATCCTGCATCGCAAATTACGGTACGGATTGTCAGCTATCAAACGGGTATCGAGATGGGCACAGCGTTCTTCCGCGAACGTTTTCAGCGCAGCGCTGACCATCGCCGTCGTTTCGTAAGCGATGCCGATTGCCGGCTCGTATATGGAGAAGCTGATTATTTGCCAGGACTCGTGGTAGATCGTTTCGGCGGCGTGCTTGTCGTACAAATTCTAACGCTTGGCATGGATTTACGCCGAGATGCGATTGTACAAGCGCTTATCGAAGTGTTTGCGCCTCAGGGCATTTATGAGCGCAGCGATGTTGGCGTGCGTTCGTTAGAGGGTCTCGAGCAGCGGACAGGCGTTTTGTATGGCGATTGCCCACGCATCGTTGAAATTACGGAGAACGGCCTCAAGATCGAAGTCGATATTGTTGAGGGGCAGAAGACGGGTTATTTCTTCGACCAGCGGGAAAATCGGGCTTCTATCGCACCGCTTATGACGGGCTGGGGCGAGCGAAGCGGCATCCGACTGCAGGATGTGCCTGCGGAGGATGGAGCAGGCGTGAAGCGCGTTCCTGTTAACCCGAATGGCAAAGAAGTCACGTTCCCGTATTGGGATGGCGCTACAGTGCTTGAGTGCTTCGCTCACACAGGCAGCTTCACGTTGCATGCGTGCCAATATGGGGCGAAGAAAGTAACCTGCCTCGATATCTCGGAGCATGCGATTGACACCGCTCGTCGCAACGTTGCCCGCAACGGCTTCGAGGATCGGGTAGAATTCGTGGTAGCCGATGCGTTTGATTATTTGCGCCAGCAAGCAAGAGGAGTGGACGAGCGTACTGCTCGTGCAGTCGTTAACCGCGAGGACGGCGGCAAGGTTGACACCTCCAAGAAGCTGACTGCAGGCGGCGGTCGCACTTGGGACGTCGTTGTTCTTGACCCGCCAGCGTTCACGAAGACGCGTGGTGCAGTCGGCGGCGCAGTCCGCGGTTATAAGGACATTAACCTGCACGGCATGAAGTTGGTTAACGAAGGCGGCTATCTTGTAACGGCGAGCTGCTCTTACCACATGAAGCCAGAGTTGTTCCTCGATACGATTCAAGAGGCGGCAAGCGATGCAGGCAAGCTGCTTCGTCTCGTTGAATGGCGCGCTGCAGGCAAAGACCACCCGCAGCTTCTAGGTGTCAGCGAAGGACATTATCTCAAGTTTGCGATTTTCGAAGTGCGCAGTAAACGATAAGCGGTTCGCTATTTAAGTGAAAAACAACGGACTTTTTGGAGATTCCATAGGTCCGTTGTTTTTGTTTTTATGAGCATTCTGTCGAAGAAGGGTGAAATTTGATATTCATTACATGTTTTACAGACGATGTGATTGGTTAATTAGGTTTGTGCATATGTTCGATTCCTTGAAGAGCTGGCCTGAGACGGGCGAGAACGATTAAACCAAAAGAAGGATGAGGAAATGATATGGCTAAAAATAACGGTGAGCTTAAGCGAGCCAGGAAGAAAAAGAAGAGTTGGCGCCCGCTTCTGCTAGTGATCGGCATCATCCTGGTGCTCGCAGCAGGTTCGGGACTTCTTTTTAAGAAACAGCTCGCATTGTTCGCTTTTCATACTTTTTTCGAGAACGGCATTAAAACTACACTTGAAGATTCCTATGTCCCATTAGAAGGCGATGAACAGTCGGATACAGCGGAAGCTGATGATCCCGATAAGCCGTTCTCCTTGGTGCTCATTGGCACGGACCAGAGGGCGGATGAACCGGCTCGTTCCGACACCCTTATTTACTCGGTTGTGCGGCCTAAAGATAATCGAATGCTGCTCCTGTCCATTCCAAGGGACAGCTATGCAACGATCGTTGGCTACAAAGGCGATGCGAAAAGTAAAATCAATTCGGCGTATGCGCATGGCGGCGTAAGCATGACGATCAATACCGTCGAGAAGCTGCTTGACCAGCCTATTCAATACTATGCAACGGTTAACTTTAAAGGCCTTATCAATATCGTAGATACATTAGGCGGCGTTAAGCTTCCCATCACTAAGGATATTGTGAATAAACAAAAGGATCATGAGAAGTTCACGATCGAGGCGAACAAGCCGATATATAACGGCCAGGAAGCATTGAACTATGTGCGGTATCGCGAAGACTCCGACTTTAATCGGACGGCAAGGCAGCGGGAGTTTATTGGCCAGCTGTTCAGTCGGATCAAAACATTTAACAACGTGACCAAGATCGATGATGTCATTCGGATTGGCGGAAACAATCTGCAAACGAATATGAAGCCAGACAAAATTATTGATCTGGCGGAATCGACGTTTAAATTCTCACCGCAAATCACGAGTTATATGCTGAAAGGCAAAGACTCCATGAAGAATGGCGTCTATTATTACATCCTTGATGAAGATGATGTTAAGTTTGCGAATGAAGTTATCGGCAAATGGCTGAATCCTGATACGAATGTAATGGATCTCAGAATTGAAGACTCGAGTAATTAAAATAAAAGACATTCATCCCTCGTCGTTGAGGGGCGAATGTCTTTTTGTATTGAGGGGCCTAGAGAAGCTCTTTGGCTAGCAGCCGCAGCTGCTTCAATCGGATCTCCTGGGTTGGAGCCGAAGCGGAGATCATCACCTCATCGAAACCGAACGCTTGTTGGTCCGCGCGCAGTTGATCGGCGATTTCTGAAGCGGTACCGACCAGATGCAGCTTTCGTTCGCGGTTGGATTCGATAAGCGCACGGTCCGATGCGGTCAGTGGGTATTCGAGCGCTTCATCTGGTGTAAGCGGCTGCTGGATGCGGCCTTTCATCAGGAAGAGGCGGCTTAGATCGCCGGGCAGCGCAATGTATTCAGCTTCTTCCTTGGTTTCGGCGACGGACACGGAGTACGTCACGTTAATGACGGGCTTCTCCATGAAAGCCGAAGGGACGAAGTTATATTTGTATGCATCGAAGATAGCCTTGGACATTTCCCCGTTGAAAAATTGTGCGAACGAATAGCCAACGCCTAGTCGGCCTGTTCGAATCGCGCTGTTACCTGTTGAACCGAGCAGCCACGCCTCGGGCAGCTGGATCTCGGCAGGTGTCGCTACGATCTCATCATGCAGCGAGTCAGAGAGCGACTGTTCGCTGATGAGGTCCAAGGTAGTCTGGATTTTATCATAAAGGTCCGTTGGCATATATGGACGGCCTTCTGCCAGCGCTTGAGTGGAACGATGATCGCCGCCTGGCGCACGTCCCACGCCAAAATCAATACGGCCTGGCGCAAGGGCGCTCAACGTTTTGAAAATTTCAGCCATCTTGAGCGGCGAGTAGTGCATCGCCATAATGCCGCCAGTGCCTACGCGAATGCGGTTCGTCTTCGCGGCAAGGAATGAAGCAGTAATCTCAGGCGCGCTGCTCGCCAACGTGCGTAAATTATGATGCTCAGCCATCCACATGCGGTGGTAGCCCAGTTCTTCCGCAAGCTTCGCTGTTTCAACCGCGTTCTGCAGCGCACCCGTCGCCGTATTGCCTTTGGCAATCGGCGCTTGGTCCAAGATGCCTATTCTCATGACGTATCAGTCCTTTCTACTAAGCTTCATTGTACTGGAGCCGCTCAAGCCTTTCAACTGTTGTAAATATTGCACAGAATATATTTTTCATCTGACTGAGTATCGTTTATAGTCTTTTTCTATTACGAGATAGGAATTCGATATAATTTTTATATAACTAGGTGTGATAAGATCACAGCAAATCATGTTCAGATGGAGGGGAAAGCATGAGAATCGCAGTTTCGGCTGGAGGTTTGATTGTTAGGGATAACAAAGTGCTGCTCGTAAAAGTTACGTATGGTGCGAATAAGGGATTGCGGATGCTGCCAGGCGGATTTGTTGAAGAAGGGGAATCCTTCGAAGAAGCGGCTGTCAGAGAAGTGAAGGAGGAAACAGGGATCCACGCAGTCCCGAAACGTCTCATCGGCGTCAGAACCGGCTTGAAAGAACAGCCTAACGGTTCTGAGCATGGCATTTATTTCATCTTCGAGATGGAAGCCATCTCAGGAGATCTCGCCGCAGACGGCGCAGAAATCTCAGAAGTGAAATACGTCCCCATCGCCGACGTATTAGCAGATCCTCAAATTGTAGGCTTAACCCAAGAAATCGTCCGCTCCTACCAACATGCAAACGCATCCTCCGGACTAACTCGCTCAACCGCCGACATCCAAACCAATAATCATTATCTCAAGTACAACGTCTACTCCCTATCAGAGTAATATGCTCTTAAACGACGGTGTTATCATCCCCTAGCACCGTCTGTTCTCATTCTCGACGCATTCACCACCGCACAATAAATCAAACTTTCCACCACAACAGCCGCACACCACAGGGAACCATATTAAACTCAATAGAGCCTAGCCACAACAGCCTCTCCCCATACGAAACTATACGTTTATACACGCTCATTGGTATTACGGTTGTCACAGTGCTTATAACGCCGAAAATCGCCACTTCTCAAACGTAACGGTTCCCACAGTGGCTAATAGTTTCCGAGAGCCGCATTTCCACACAAATCCGAGCCAATAAGCCCAGCTACAACCTTTACAGTGGAAAAAGGTCCTATAGGGGCCAAATAAGCCCGATGTCGGCCGTTAAGGATTGCCTATATCGACTCACTCACCAGCCGAGCAGCGGCTTAATCATCGCCCAAGAAACGGCGGTGCTAATATCTAAAAGCACCGCCGTTAAGTTTATTTAATAATCTCGATCCCCCGGCTCCAACTGGCGGATCATGCACGTCGCAATTATCTTTTAAACGCATTGATTTGCGTCCGCAAAGCGGAGGGGTCAGGGTCATGCTGTAGAAGCAAGCATATGCTTCCGAAGTAGCTTTTCTCCGAAAAGCTTTAAGCGTTCGCCTTTGTCACTCGGATTGTTACAAATTCTGAATTTATATAATCAGAACAATCCGAGGACAACAGCGATCGTAAGCATGACCCTGACTCGCAGCGGATTCCGGCGCAAAAATTATTGTAATCATCTAAGTATTAAAACCATCATTGATGATACTGCCCAATCGCTCGTCTTTTCCCAGAATGTACGTTCGACTTCCCTGTGAAATCTATGTCGCAATATGCTAGAATAGAAGTCACTTCATGCGTCGCCAAGAGCGTGAAAATGATCGGGAAAAGGTGGATCGAGATGGCGCTGCGATTTGTGTTAGGCCGCTCCGGGGCGGGGAAAACCCGGTACTGCATTGACGAAATTCGCGCCAAGTTGCGGACGGAGCCCGATGGTCCGCCGCTTATTATGCTGGTGCCGGAACAGGCAACCTTCCAGACCGAATACGAGATGCTGCGCGAGAGCACGCGTCCAGGCACGATCCGTGCCCAGGCGCTGAGCTTCCGCCGTCTTGCGTTTCGCGTTATGCAAGAAACGGGCGGAACAGCGCTTGTGCCGATTGATGAGAACGGCAAAAACATGCTGCTCTACAAGCTGATGCATCGTTTGTCGCCGGACTTGAAGCTGTTTCAAGGAGCAGGCTCGCAGCCTGGCTTCATTGAGCGTCTCGGCGAGCTGCTGACGGAATGGAAGCGGTATGGAGTAGACGACGGACAGCTGGCAGATGTGACGAATACTCACCCCGCTGCAGATGCAGCAGCTTCACCGTTACTAGCGAACAAAATGCATGATTTGAAGCTGCTCTACCAATCGCTTGAGCTGGAAACCGCACATTTATATGCAGATGCTGAAGATTATTTGACGTACCTCGCACGAGGGTTCGCGCTTAGTTCTGCTGTAGCAGGCGCTGAGATATGGATCGACGGCTTCCATGGCTTCACGCCGAAGGAGTACGAAGCGCTTGCTGCGATTATTGGCGCATCATCTAACGTAACAATCGCACTAACGCTTGACCGTCCCTATGAGGCGGGAGAACAGCCGCATGAGCTCGAACTGTTCCATCCAACGGCCGAGACGTTTATTAAGCTGCGTGAGATTGCGGAATTAAACGGTGTGCAGATCCTCGACACGATCACATTGAGCAGCGCTGCGCTGCCGCGTTTCGAAGGACGAGCAGCGCTTGCGCATGCGGAGCGAAGTTACGCTGCCCGCAGACCAATGCCATCGTCCATCAGTACGGAAGCGATGTTCGACCCTGAACAGCCTGCGGGTGAAGTATCGCTTCATGCAGCGCCTAATAGGCGGACAGAAGCGGAAGCCGCCGTACGCGATATGGTCCGCCGTGCGCGCGAAGAGGGCATGCGCTGGCGCGATATGGCGATCATGGTGCGCAACGCAACCGATTATACGGACTATCTCACCGAGCTGATGCATGATCATGGCATTCCTTATTTCCTTGACCAGAAGCGTACTGCTTCGCATCATCCGCTTGTCGAGTTTATTCGTTCGGCGATGGAGACGGTGCTGCATGGCTGGAGCTATGACGCGGTATGCCGCTGCATGAAGACAGAGCTGTTGTTTCCGGATAGCAGTGAGTCGAGATTAACCCGTGAGTCATTTGACCTTCTCGAAAATTACGCCCTCGCCGCCGGCATCGACGGCTGGCGCTGGTGCGATAAGAAAAGCTGGAGACCGCTCGTCCGCGAATCGCTCGACAACGAAGAGGCGGCGGAAGCGAGCAAGAGTGAGCTTGCTCGCTTCCAAGTCGTGCTGGAGGCGCGCGAAGCGATTGTCGCGCCGCTCCAGCGTTTCGGCGACGCGCTCCGCAGCGCGAAGGATGTCCGGTCCATGTGCATGGCATTGTACCGGCTGCTCGAACGCGCGGACGCTGCCGACAGACTCGAGCGCTGGAGCCGTGCGGACGCTGAAGCGGGCCGCGTAAGGCAGTCGCGTTCCCATCGCCAGCTGTGGGATGGCGTCATGTCGCTGCTCGACCAGCTCGTCGAGATGACAGGGGACGAGCAGCTGACGCCAGAGCTATTCGCAGGTATGGTCGAGACCGGCCTCGACAGTCTGAAGCTCGCCTCTGTTCCTCCATCGCTTGATCAAGTGCTGATCGGCAGCGTGGATCGGACACGTTCGGGCGAGGTGAAAATATGCTATGTGCTGGGAGCGAACGACGGCGTGCTGCCGATGCGGATGCAGGAGGACGGCATCCTGACCGAGCAGGAACGCGACACGCTAGCGGACAAAGGGCTGCCGTTAGCGCCAAGTGTTCGGCGTCGTCTGCTTGACGAACGCTTCATGATCTACAACGCGATTGCTGCGCCAAGCCGCCATCTGTGGATAAGCTATGCGATGGCGGATGAAGAAGGCAAGAGCCTTCATCCTTCCGAACTGATTCGGCATCTGCGCGTGATGTTCCCGCTGCTTCAAGAAAGGACGCTCAGCAGCGAACCAACAACGGAGATGAGCAGGGACGAGCAGCTATCGTTCATTGTTCGCCCTGCAGCCGTGCTGCCTTACTTGAATGCACAGCTGCGTGCATGGCAGCAAGGCGCTGAATTGGATGCGATCTGGTGGGATATTTTCAACTGGTTAGCGATCCGTCCGGACTGGCAGGAGCCGCTGCGTCAGCGGATTGCTGCGCTTGGCTATACGAATGATGTTCAACCGCTGGATCCCGAGACGGCGCGTCAGCTTTATGGAGAGCGTCTACGAGCAAGCGTTTCTCGTATGGAACGGTTTGTGTCTTGTCCGTTTCAGCATTTTGCCGTATATGGGCTGCGTCTGGAGGAGCGTCCAATCTATCGGTTGGAGGCGCCGGATATTGGGCAGTTGTTCCATGCTGCGCTTAGTCGGATTGCTGATCGCTTCGGCAAACGCTGGGGTGCGGTTACGGAGCAGCAAGCGGTTGATGTCGTCGCAGAAACGGTGGAGGCGATTGCGCCGCGGCTGCAATCGGAAATACTGCTAAGCAGCGGACGACATCGCTATATGCTCGTTAAGCTGAAGGCGATCATTACGCAGGCTGCTATGATGCTTGCCGATCATGCGCGCCGCGCAGAGTTTCATCCGGTTGGTCTTGAAGTTGATTTTGGACCGGAAGGCCATTTGCCTCCGCTAATCATTCCAACGCCGGAAGGCGGCGAAGTAGAGCTGGTCGGGCGAATCGACCGCGTCGATGCGGCAGAGACGGATGAAGGTCTGCTGCTGCGCGTTATGGACTATAAGTCCAGCTCGACCAGCTTACGGATGGAAGAAGTCGCATTTGGCTTGTCGCTTCAGATGCTCGCTTACCTCGACGTGCTGTTGACGCATGGAGCGGAATGGCTCGGTCAAGAAGTAAAGCCAGCTGGTGTGCTCTATTTCCATGTGCATAATCCGCTGCTTAGCTCATCGGGCGGCATGGATCGCGAGGAAGCACGCAAGCAGCGGCTGAAGAAGTTTAAGCCTAAAGGGCTGCTAGTTGCCGACGAACGTGTAGTCCGCCTTATGGATGGCGAGCTCGATTCCGGACATTCCGAGGTGCTGCCGCTTGCGATTAAGAAAGACGGCTCCTTCTACAGCACATCCTCGGTATTAGCCGAGGAAGGCTGGGAGTCGCTTCGCGTCTCGGTGCGGCAAGCGATCGGTCGTATCGGCGGAGCGATCGGCTGCGGCGCGGTCTCGATATCGCCATACCGGATGGGCGGCAAATCGCCATGTACGTTCTGTTCGTACAAGCCCGTGTGCCAATTCGATCCGCTGTATGAGGGGAATGAATACGCGAAGCTGCCGAAGCTGGGTCGGGACGATGTATGGTCCGTGCTTCGGTCTCAGGGAGCAGGGGACGGCGAGCCGAACGTGCATGTTCGCGAAACAGCGGCAGCGGCCGAGGCATTCATGACGAGGGGGAACGGGAATGATCGGCGTAACGTTTAGTCCGAAGCCGGAAGGCGCCGCATGGACGGATGATCAGTGGCGTGCAGTATCGGCAGAAGGAAGCAATATTCTAGTTGCAGCGGCTGCCGGCTCCGGCAAGACAGCTGTATTGGTCGAGCGGATTATTCGCAAAATCTCGAACGATACCGACGTCGACCGTCTGCTCGTTGCAACATTCACGAAGGCAGCGGCCTCCGAGATGAAGGAACGCGTCCGCATCGCACTTGAAGGGGCGCTAGAACGCAATCCAGAGTCGGAGCACCTGCGCCGACAGCTTGCGCTTATCAATCGTTCATCCATCACGACGCTGCACTCGTTCTGTCTGGATGTCATCCGCAGCTACTACCCGTTGATTGGTCTTGATCCGGGGTTTCGGATGGCAGGCGAGACGGAGAGCGAGCTGCTGCGCATCGATGCGCTCGACGCGCTGTTCGAGCACAAATATACCGGCGAGGACGCTGACAGCGGCGTATTCATGATGCTGGCCGACCGATATGGCGGAGAGCGTGGTGACGAGCCGCTGTATCGCCTCGTACAGAAGCTGTATGATTTCTCGAGAAGCAATCCTTGGCCGGATCATTGGCTGCGCGAGACAGCGGCTAGATTTCGTGCAGCGGAGGCTTCGTCGTTAGGCAGTTCAGAATGGGTTGAAGCCGCGAAGGCCGATGTTCATCTTTCCTTAATCGGAGCGGTTGGTCTGCTGGAGCAGGCGCTTGAGCTGACGAAACGGCCTGCTGGTCCGGCTCCTTATGCCGAGACGCTGTCTGACGATTTGAATATGGTGTCGAACTTACTCGGCTTAACATCGGTTGAGCCTTGGGAGGCGTGGGCAGAAACGTTTGCGGCTATATCCTTCGGCAAGCTGAAGAGTATGCGCGGCGATGAATATGACAAGGTGCTGCAGCAGCGCGTCAAAGATCTTCGGGATAAAGTAAAAGACTTGCTGTCGGGTGTAGTTGACCGCTGGTTCCGCCGTACACCGGAGCAGTATCTGGAAGAACTTGCGGAGCTCACGCCGATGATGGAGACGTTGTCTGAGCTTGTTATCGACTTCGGTCAACGGTACGAGGCGCTGAAACGGGATAAAGGGCTGCTCGACTTCAGCGATTTGGAGCACGGCTGTTTATCGATTCTGCGCGATGCAAAGTCAACGCCGGAGAAGGAAATCCCTTCCGTGGCAGCGCGGGAATACCAAGAACGTTTTGTCGAGATTTTGCTTGATGAATATCAGGATACGAATACGGTGCAGGAAGCGATCGTATCGCTCATCGCCCGTGCAGACAATCGTTTCATGGTTGGCGACGTGAAACAGAGCATCTATCGCTTCCGACTTGCAGAGCCGAATCTCTTCCTGCACAAATATAAAACCTATACGCCTGCCGATCTCGTAGATAAGCTGCATGTCCCAAGTGCAAGCGACGCTGCGGATCATGAAGAGCAGGGGGTACGCATCGATCTAGCCCGCAACTTCCGAAGCCGCAGCGAGGTCGTCGACGGCGTCAACGGCATCTTCCGCGCAGTCATGCGCGAGAGCGTCGGAGAACTGGAGTACGATGAGCGGGCGGAGCTGGTATGCGGCGCATCGTACCCGCCTCCAGATATTCCAGGGCGCTGCGCAGCCGAGCTCGTGTTAGTCGATCGGAACGGGGCAGCGACGCAGAGCGAGCCCGAGGTATCGGAGGATTTCGATGCCGATTCCGCCGAGTCCGAAGAAGGAACGCCGCAAGCGGATGCAGCTGATCTGCAGACGGCGCAGCTGGAAGCGCGCGTAATTGCCCGCCGCATTATCGATCTGATGTCGGAAGGCCATCCGGTATGGGATGGCAAGCAGAAGCGATATCGGCCGCTCCAGATGCGCGATATCGTCATCCTGCTGCGCGCAACTGCCAGCTGGGCCCCGATTCTGATCGAAGAGCTGCAGACGTTCGGAATACCGGCGTATGCGGAGCTTGGAACGGGGTATTTTGACGCGACGGAAGTGGAAGTGATGATGTCGCTGCTGCGCGTCATCGACAACCCGTATCAGGACATTCCGCTCGCAGGCGTTCTGCGATCGCCAATCTTCGGCTTAACCGCTGAAGATCTTGCGAAGGTTCGAATCGATGCAGGGAGAGGCAGTTTCTACGATGCGGTGCGCCGTGCCTCTGCGCAAGCGTCCGTTCGCGAGGATATTCGACTTAAGCTGGACCGCTTCCTAAGCCGACTAGAACAATGGCGGGAAACGGCACGGCAAGGCTCCGTGACGGAGATGTTGGCCGCCTTGTACCGCGAGACCGGCTACTATGACTTCGTCGGCGGCCTGCCAGGCGGCCTGCAGCGCCAGGCGAATCTGCGAGCCTTGCTCGACCGGGCGCGCCAATACGAATCGACCTCGTTCCGAGGACTGTTCCGTTTCCTCCGATTTATCGAGCGGATGCGCGATACGGGCGGGGACTTGGGTACGGCGCGCGCGCTGGGTGAGCAAGAAGATGTCGTCCGCATCATGTCGATTCATAAGAGTAAAGGTCTCGAGTTTCCGGTTGTGTTCGTGGCTGGACTCGGCAAAATGTTCAACATGCAGGACTTAAACGCACCATTCCTGCTCCACAAGGAACTTGGCTACGGGCCGAAGTTCGTTGATGCCGAGCTGCGCGTCAGTTATCCGACGCTCCCTTGCCTTGCTATCGGACGCAAGCTGCGAATGGAAATGCTTGCGGAGGAAATGCGTATTCTGTACGTTGCGCTCACGCGGCCGAAGGAGAAAATGATTCTGGTCGGCACATTGAAAGATGCTGTAGCGAAGCTGGAGGAATGGGCCGGGGCTGTAGATAGTGAAAACCGGTTGTCCGATGATCGTCTGGCAGCTGCGCGTTCTTATATCGACTGGATAGGGCCGCTTGCCGCTGGAAGTAACATGATCTCCACATCAGTAGCCACGCCGGCGGGCATGCCGGACGAGGCGCACGCTGTTATTGCAGCTGATCAAGCGGCGGCCGATATCGCTTCACTTGACGGCCGTACACCAGCCGATCGTCTGCCGCTGGAGGGCTGGCGGTTCGCGGTTATGCCAGCGTCGCTGTTCGCAGAGGAATCAGCCATCGTTATCGAGGCTGATGAAGAACAGGAACGGGACAAGCGCGAACGGATGCAGGCGATTAGCGAGCTTGCGATTATGGAATCTTCTGATGCAGCCGAAGAAGTGGACCGGCTGTTGTCGTGGTCATACCGTTATTCATCTGCAGCAGCCGTACCGGCCAAAACCTCTGTAACGGAGATGAAACGTCTGCATGCCGAGCGTGAGGAAGAAGCTGCGCTGCTGACCCAACTTCAATCAACAGATGATAAACCAAGCGCAGCTTATACATTCCGCCTGCGCAGACCTCGCTTCATGGAGGAGAATGCTCTTACGGCAGCAGAACGCGGAACCGCAAGCCATCTGCTGATGCAGCATGTCCCATTGGACAAGCCTGTCACGCTGCAAGTGCTGCAAACATTGGTCGATGATCTGATTGCACGGCAGATTATGACAGTGAAGCAGGCTGAGGTTATTTCGTTAGAACCTGTTGTAGAGCTATTCACAGGCACGCTCGGCCAGCGCATCTTGATGGCGGACTGGGTAAAGCGGGAAGTGCCATTCAGCTGCACGTTCCCGGCGGCTCGCGTCTATGGCGCTCAAGCGGAAGGCTCTGAAGAGGAGCCGATTCTTATTCAGGGTGTCGTAGACTGCTTGTTCCGTGACCAAGATGGCATCGTACTGCTGGACTACAAGACGGATCAGGTTTATTTGCAGCAATGGGAGCAAGCAGCCGAGAAGCATCGCTTCCAGTTGGAGCTTTATGCAGAAGCGCTGGAATTGTCGCTAGGCATGCCTATCCAGGAGAGCTATGTGCACTTCCTGAGCGGAGGCGTTACGGTTCGGTTGCGATAACGATAAGCGATACGAATACGACGAATCGAACATGGAATTTGACGGAGGGTTTATCAGTGGAAAAGGAAACGCCGAAGAAACGTTCATACACAGTGCCGATCCTGCTCGTCTTGCTGACGTTCAGCCTGATCGGCAACGTATTTTTTTACTCCCAGGATCTGCAGAACGGACAAGACACGAAGCAGAGAGACGGTCAGTCCATCATCAACCATGGATTAGCCGCGAAGGCGCACGTTGATGCCGCTCTGGACGCATTGAATGGCCTGGCGTCATCAACGTCTGCCGACCGCGCTGCGAAGCTGTATGACCTCGGTCAAGCGTCTGCTAGCCAGGTGGATCTAGCGTTCTTCATTGACGATGCTCGCCGCCATACCTTATCGCCACCGATTAAGGATGAACAGAGCGAGAAGGCGCTGCAAGCGTTGAACAGCCAATTTGCTGCTATCGGCACGATTACTGGTGAACTGACGGCAGAAGACAAACAGTCGATTCAGTCGATGCAGGCGCTTTACTCCAAGCTGAAGAAACAATTAGCATCGTTCAAGCTCGAGAGCGGAGACAAGTTGGTCGAAATGTCGGTGCTGACAGGCGGCAACTGGGTCGATACTGGCCTGGCCCTTGAGCAAGCGGTTGTCGAGGCGCAGACAGGTACATCCTCAAACGGATAAGTACAAAGCGAAAAAGGGCGCACCAAACGCCATTCAGTAGCCAAATGCCTATTGCTGCATACATTGTAGGAGACAGGAGGGTGAACTGACATGGAGCTTGGTAAATTGGGTCAAAAGCAGGCGACTGCCAAAACGGAAGCTGCGAAGCAAGAAACGTCAGCGAAACAGGAGACGGCTGCGAAGCCGAGTGCTGCTGCAAAGCCTGGAGCCGTGGTGAAACAGCCGACTGGCATTAAACAGCTGACAGCGCCAGTACCGCAGGTAACGGCACCGGCGGCAGGCGACAAAACCGAGATGAAGCATTGGTGCAAGCAGCGTATGAATCGTTATGTACTGGCACGGACATATAACGGCTGGTGCGTTGACGGAATCGTCGAGCATATCGATGATCAATTTGTATGCTTGGCGGTGCCATGCGGCGTTGTATACGTGGATGCGCGCGGGTTTTCGCCATTCGGCGGACCGTTTGGCGGACCGATCGGCGCACCATTTTATCCATACCCGTATTATCCGCGCCGCCGCTTTATCCGGCAGACGTTGCCGCTGGCCGCGCTGGTCGGGCTGTCGCTGCTGCCATTCTATTGAGTACAACATCGGACGGCATGGCGCCTTGGATGCATCCTTCCAGGCAAGGACCAGTGCATCTGGCGCCGAACGTTTGCATGCGATTGGACGAGCGGTCCCGAATTCGATATGATGGATTTATTGTACATACAGAGGTTATTCAAACGTAGTTATAGCCGCGAGGGCAGGAGAGGGTGTAGAAGATGAGTTGTATTTTTTGCAAAATTGTAAATGGTGAGCTTCCGTCCCGCAAAGCATATGAAAGTGACAATGTTCTAGCCTTTCATGACATTACGCCGCAAGCGCCTGTGCACGTCATCATCGTTCCGAAGAAGCATATCGATACGATGAATGAGGTGGAGACAGGTAAGGACGACGCAGTCGTTGCCGAGCTGTTCCAGGCCGCTCGTCAGATCGCGCGGGAGCTTGGCATCGCAGAATCGGGTTATCGCCTAGTCAACAATTGCAATGAGGATAGCGGCATGGAAGTGAGTCACTTGCATATCCATATACTGGGCGGACGAAAATTGGGTACAATTGTTTCGCGCCTAGAAAGTTGACACTGCCTTTCCTTATCCTCTATAATGAAATTTGATTACGGTGAAATGCTCTGGACGGTCTGTTTCGGAGGGAGGGAAAACTGGTGTCTGAAACGAAAGTTCGCAAAAACGAGACTATCGATGCTGCACTCCGCCGCTTCAAGCGCTCCATCGCAAAGGACGGCGTTCTTGCTGAGGTTAAGAAGCGCAAGCATTACGAGAAGCCAAGCGTGAAACGCAAGAAGAAGTCCGAGGCTGCGCGGAAAAGAAAGTTTTAGGAGGATCATGTCCCAATGAACCTTAGCGAAAGATTGAACGACGATATGAAGCAAGCGATGAAAAATCAGGACAAGTTTAGACTTACTACGATTCGCATGATTCGTGCGTCCATCAAGAACGCGGAAATTGATTTGCGTCGTTCCTTGGAGGATAGCGAAGTGCTTGATATACTGAGTCGTGAAATCAAACAACGTAAAGATTCCCTCCAAGAATTTAATAAAGCCGGCCGCGATGACCTTGCCAAAGATGTTGCCGCAGAGATCGATATTATTGGTGTATACCTTCCCGAGCAGCTGACAGAAGAAGAAATCAAGTCAATTGTACTGCAGACCATCCAGGAAACCGGTGCTTCTTCGAAAGCCGAGATGGGAAAAATCATGACCGCTCTTATGCCTAAGGTTAAAGGGCGCGCTGATGGTAAACTGGTAAACACGATTGTGCAACAATCCTTGCAATAAATTCATACGGACCTAAACACTCCCTCGTAAGAGGGGGTGTTTTTTCTGTATAATAGAGGAAGCTCGAAAAGGTACCTATGCATTAGTGCATACAGCATCTGACAAATAAACGCAACCTAAGGCCTATTTGTGCGTATGCATTTGTAAACGCAAAGAAGGGGGAGGCATCGTCACTTGTATGTTCGAAACCTAAGAGCAAGAAGCAATCCGCTTCTGCGCTGTGCTGTTTGGATGCTGCTTGTCATCGTTATGCTCCCGTGGTTCGCTCACGCGACGGCTTCGGCTGCGAGCGCAGACGAGCAAGTGAAGTCTTCATCCGCCGCTGGCGGAGCGGTGTATATCGTGCACGCGAAGCAGACCGTTGAGGCGGGATTAGAGTCATTCCTAGAACGCGCCTATAGGGAAGCTGATGAGGCGCATGCAGAACGCATTGTGCTTGTCCTTAACACATTCGGCGGGCGGGTCGATAGTGCCATGGACATTGGTGAACTGATCCGTACGAGCAAGGTTCCAACGACTATTTTCGTTGAAGGGAAGGCTGTATCGGCTGGCACGTACATTGCGCTCAATGCCGAGCAGATTGTGATGCAGCCCGGCAGCACGATTGGTGCTGCAGCTGTCGTTAATGGCTCTGGCGAACTTATCGATAATCCGAAGACCATTTCCTTCTGGACAGGTGAAATGGTGGAGGCGGCGCGACTGCACGGTCGAAATCCAGATTATGCAGCCGCGATGACGGATGTGAATGCCGCGATTGATCTAAAGGAAATTGGGCGTAAGAAAGCAAGCGGCGATATTCTGACGCTGACTACAACCGAAGCAGAGAAGGCGGGTTATGCCGATCATGTAGCAGCTAATGTTCAAGAAACGATTAAGTGGCTCGGCCTCGAAGGACGCACCCAGATTGAAGTTACAACGACATGGGCTGAGAATCTTGCGGCATGGCTCACTTCACCGATTATTGTAACGCTGCTGCTTATACTTGGTATTGCCGGCATCGCGATTGAGATGATGATTCCGGGCTTTGGCATTCCGGGTATAGTCGGGCTTGTATCGTTCGTGTTGTTCTTCTTCGGTCATTATGTAGCAGGGTTTGCAGGGCAGGAGTCCATCCTTCTGTTCGTTCTAGGCCTTGCGCTGCTCGTTTCTGAGCTGTTTATTCCTAGCTTTGGTATTCTGGGCATCCTCGGAGCAATCTCGCTCATATCGGGGGTTGTGACAGCCTCGCATGATGCGCTCACGGCGCTGTATGCGCTGCTCATCGCATTGGTCGTAGCGGCAATCATCGTGTATGTCATGGCGAAGAAATTTGGCCATCGCGGCATTTGGAACAAATTCATTCTTCGCGATAAACTAACTACCGAACAAGGATATGTATCTGCTCCGTCACGCGAATCGCTAATTGGACGAACAGGTGTTACATTGTCACCGCTTCGTCCAGCCGGTACAGTCGATATCGACGGTGAACGACTCGATGTTGTAACCGATGGCCGATTTATTGGAGCAGGCGTACCTGTCGTTGTCGTGACGGCAGAAGGTGCGCGCATCGTCGTCAAGGAAGTTCGCTCAACCAATAACGAATAGGGAGTTGTATGCATGGATCCTCAAATCGTCACATTGCTTATCATTGCTGTTGTAGTAATCTTTTTGATCATTTTCCTCAGCTTCTTCCCGATCATGTTGTGGATATCCGCATTTGCGTCGGGCGTACGTATCAGCATTATTACGCTCGTTGCGATGCGTCTGCGCCGCGTAGTGCCAAGTCGCATTGTTAATCCGCTTATTAAAGCGACGAAGGCGGGGCTAGGTCTTAACATTAACCAACTGGAGAGTCACTTCCTTGCAGGCGGTAACGTTGACCGCGTCGTTAATGCATTGATCGCAGCTGAGCGCGCTAACATTCACCTGGTGTTCGAGCGTGCTGCCGCAATCGACCTTGCGGGCCGTGACGTACTTCAAGCTGTGCAAATGAGCGTTAACCCACGTGTTATTGAAACGCCTACCGTTGCTGCTGTAGCGAAAGACGGTATCGAAGTGAAGGTTAAGGCACGCGTTACGGTACGCGCCAATATTGAACGTCTCGTTGGTGGTGCGGGCGAAGAAACGATCATCGCACGTGTTGGCGAAGGTATCGTAACGACGGTAGGTTCCTCCAACTCGCATAAGGATGTCCTCGAGAATCCGGATATGATTTCGCGTACGGTGCTTGGCAAAGGACTTGATGCGGGCACAGCTTTCGAAATTCTCTCGATCGATATTGCGGACGTAGACGTAGGCAAGAATATCGGTGCTCATCTCCAGACCGAGCAAGCTGAAGCTGACAAACGCATTGCGCAAGCGAAAGCGGAAGAACGTCGTGCGATGGCTGTTGCACAAGAGCAGGAGATGAAAGCGAAAGTTGTCGAGATGCGCGCTCGCGTTGTCGAATCGGAATCGCAAGTGCCGCTTGCGATGGCGGATGCATTGAAGAGCGGCAAGATCGGTGTTATGGACTACATGAACTTGAAGAACATTGAAGCAGATACGCAAATGCGCAGCTCGATCGGCAAGCCAGATGCGTCCAACGCTCCATCCGATGATCATAAGGCGTAACTCCTATGGAGAAGCTGATCGAGTTTTTAATTAAAAATATTTACATCGTCATCGTAGTAGGCGGCTTCCTTTTATCTGCGATTAGCAAGATGAAAGGCAACAATAACAGACAGCCCCGTCAGATGCCTCCGTTCGGAAGCGGAGAACGCCCTTCGGTTCCTTCGCCTGTCTATAGTGCGCCTGAGAACCAGCCGTCTGCAGGACGGAGGGTTTGGGAGGATGACGAGGAGGAAGAAGAAGAAGGAGAGTACTCGCCGTATGCGGCAAGTTCCCCTTCTCCTGCACCGGTCGAGCAGCGCCCGATGAGTCCTGTTGTTCAGACCGTGACGCCTGCACCGCGGCGGCAGCCGATGATTGCTGCAGCCGATAAACCTTCAATCGAGGCATCCGATAGCTCTGATAACACGTCTCCAGAGCTGTCAGCAGCCACGCTGAGGCAGGCAATCATATGGTCGGAGGTGTTAGGGCCTCCCCGCGCCAAACGTCCATATCGCAGCAAATAACGCATCTAATTCGAAGCACCGGCCGCCAGCTATCTGGCGCCGGTGTTTTTTTTGTTCCTAAAAACGCTTCTTCATCATGGATGTTAGCTTCATAAAAGGGGATAGGGCCGCATAGGTTGGTAAAGTACGGGAGGAGGGAGCTGATACCGCTATGCGTCGAATGAACCGCAGATTACAGAAGTGGACGGCGAACCTGTTGGAGCTTCCTCAGGATGTTGTATATGACCTTCCGCGTGTGACGATGATCGGCGACCGGCAGCTCTATATTGAGAACCATCGCGGCGTGCTTCACTTCTCCAGCGACCGGCTGCGTCTTGCGCTCAGCAAGGGCGAGCTAGAGGTGACCGGCGAAGACCTGGTCATTCGGACGATTTGGACAGAGGAAGTGTTCGTTGAAGGCGTCATTAAGCATATTGAAGTGCGTTGAGAGGAGCGACCGGTATGAAGGGGACATGGCTGCACTGGATGAAGGGCATCGTCACGGTGCGAGCGAGAGGCGGCGAGCTTGAATCGTTCGTCAACCAGGCGCTTCAAGGGGGCCTTACATTATGGTCCATTAGGCGGACAAGCGAGGGACAATTGGAATTTGAGACGACGGTGGGACATTTTTTCCGTCTTCGTCCCTACTTAAAGCGGACAAGCTGCCGCGTTCATGTCACAGGCCGAAACGGGATGCCGTTCTGGATATTGAAGGTGCGGCGCCGCGTGTTTTTCGGTGTCGGACTTTTGTTGTTTTTTGTCGGACTATATTTGCTGTCCTCTCTTGTATGGAACGTTCAAATCTCTGGCAATATTCGAATTTCGGACGAGCAGATTCTGAAGGCGGCGGAAGCGGAGGGCGTCCATCAGCTGCAGTGGTCATTCAAGCTGCAGGATCCAGCTGTTTTATCCAAAAAGATCGCCGCGCGTCTGCCGGACGCTTCTTGGGTCGGAGTGGAGAAGAAAGGGACGTCCATCGTTATTAATATCGTAGAATCGACCAAGCCTAATGAGGGGCCGCTGCTAAGTCCTAGACATCTTATCGCGACTGACGATGCGGTCATCACCGATATACAGGCCGATACAGGCAGACCGGTTGTTAAACGCAATATGCGTGTCAAGAAGGGCGATATCCTCATTTCGGGCTCGTTGGGCGACGAGACGAACATTCAGACCGTTATAGCCAAAGGGAAAGTGCGCGGCATTGTATGGCATGAGTACGACGTCGTTTCCCCATTAACAGAAAAGGTTAAAGTATATACAGGACTGTCTACAACGAAGTGGCATGTTGTTGCAGGAGGACGAGCGCTGCAGGTCAGCGGATTCGGTAAAACTCCTTATACAGATTACGAAGTGGTGCAAAGGGAGGAGCAGTTGTCCTGGCATGGGATTAAGCTCCCATTCGGCCGAATGAAGGAGTCGGTACTAGAGGTCCGCGTGGATGAACGGAAGTTGACGGAGGAAGAAGCCGTAACGAAGGGAATACAGCAGGCCAAAGCCGATTTGATGACGAAAGCTGGGGCAGATGCGGTTATTGTGGCGGAAAAACTTTTGCATGAAAAGACGGACAATGGTAAAGTTTATTTGAAAGTGCTTTTGGAAGTCGAACAATCTATTGTGACCGAAATGCCAATCGTGAGTACGCAAGGAGAATGAGTCTATTTGCACAATGAGACGAAATCGGTAAAATTGACGCTGCGGAACGCAGCGGAAGGTCTTGCAGTATTTGGTCCTCAGGACCGATATTTGCGGCTGATCGAAGAACAAATGAGCGCTTCGATTCAATCGCGCGAAGCTGAGATTGTCATTCACGGCGACGCAGAAGAGGTTGAATCGCTGGAGCAGCTATTCAGTGTATTGCTGCAATTGATTCGTGGCGGATTCACGCCGACGGAGCGGGATGTGACCTATGCGCTGGAGCTTGCACGTTCGCTGCAGGCCGATCAACTGCTTGATTTGCTGACATATACGATTACAACGACGTATAAAGGCAAGCCAATTCGTGTGAAGACGATCGGACAACGTCACTACATTCAGACGATCAAGAAGAAAGATATCGTATTCGGCATAGGACCTGCCGGCACCGGCAAAACGTATCTTGCAGTCGTGCTTGCAGTCGCGGCGCTGAAGGAAGGCGCTGTCAAACGTATTATGCTGACGCGTCCTGCGGTTGAAGCCGGTGAGAATCTAGGCTTCCTGCCAGGTGACCTGCAAGAAAAGGTTGATCCTTACCTGAGACCTCTATATGATGCACTGCATGATGTGCTTGGCCTTGAGCAGACGACCAAGCTGTTCGAACGCGGCATGATCGAAGTGGCACCGCTTGCTTACATGCGGGGACGGACGCTTGATGATTCGTTTATTATTCTCGATGAAGCGCAGAATACGACACCTGAGCAAATGAAAATGTTTCTAACGCGTCTTGGGTTCGGCTCGAAGATGGTCATTACAGGTGACGTTACACAAATTGACTTGCCAAGGGGCAAGAAGAGTGGTCTCATTGAGGCGTCTCGCATTCTCCAAGGCATTGATGAAATCGGATTTATTACCTTCTCGGAGCAGGATGTCGTACGTCATACCTTGGTACAGAAAATTATTACGGCTTACAACCACGACGCGGAAAACCAAGCATAGAGAGGATTGTACGCTGCATGGACGTAAAACACGACAACCGTCATAAGCATCGGACGAGAACGACAGGCTGGAAGCAGAGCGCGGGCGTACGCTACGCGCTGCTTTTTCTGTTCATGCTGCTGTTCTACTTCAATTTCTCTCCTTATCTCGTACCGCAAACGTATAATGTGATGAAAGGCGCGGTCAGCGAGAAGACGATTGAAGCGCCTAAGCAAATATTCGATGAGAAAGCGACGCTGCAAGCGCAGGAGAAAGCCGCGGAAGCGGTTGAACAGATCTATACATTCGTTGCGCTTCGCGGCGATCAGCTAGCGGATCAAATCTTTGCGCGAATGGATCAGCTGAACATGGATGATGGTGTCACAACGGAAGAGAAAATCGAAATTTACCGGAATGAAATTCCGCGCAAATATGATGAATACCTCGAGCAGTATGCGAAGACGAACCGAGGTCTTGGCACTTACAACGACACGCTGCTAGACGAAATGCTGCAAGCGGCCAAAGGACAGAAATATGCGATTCCTGAAGAAACGTATTATAAGCTTCCGAAGCTGTCTCAGGATAAATTGACCGAAATGCGCAGCGTCGCGATGGAAACGGTTCGCAAGCTGATGGGCGAGCAGCTGCGCGACGCGGAGACGGCGCGCGCACGCGTATCCGAGCTCGTCAACACAAGTACATTGACCGACCGCACTTCGCGCGAGATCGTACAGGAGCTGGCTCGATATGCGATCATGCCGAACAAGTTCTTTGATAAAGAAGCGACGAATGACGCGAAGGCACATGCACGCGAGATGACGCAGCGCGTCGTTATTCCGGAAGGGGAAGTCATCGTTGCCAAGGGCGAGATGATCACTGCTGAGAAATATGAGCTGCTCGAGAATGCAGGACTTCTTCAAGACAAGAAAACGTACTGGCCGCAGCTTGGATCTTTCTTGCTGTCGGTGCTGTTCGTCGTCATTCTCTTTAATTTCATGGCGCAGTCTGGCGGCATCAGCGGAGCGAAGCCGAAGTATGGCAATCCACAGCTGTTCATGCTGCTGCTCATTTTCATTCTGAATTTGACGATGATGCAGATCGTCAGTCTGCCGCAGACAGCGGATACTTCGTATGTCGGTTATCTGGCGCCAGTTGCGACGGGCACGATGCTCATCGCGCTTCTGTTGGATATGCAGGTCGCTATCGTCAGTTCGTTCTTGTTCGCGATTGCTGGCAGTATCATATTCAATGCCAGCCATGAGCGG
Source organism: Paenibacillus terricola (assembly GCF_014779765.1). Classification (GTDB taxonomy): domain Bacteria; phylum Bacillota; class Bacilli; order Paenibacillales; family Paenibacillaceae; genus Paenibacillus_T; species Paenibacillus_T terricola. The sequence continues at coordinate 994,070 of NZ_JACXZA010000001.1, forward strand.
TTGTTCGATTTCGATTATGGTTTCGTAATCGCTGTTGTGTCGTTCTCGGCAATATTCGCCGTTCATCGTGCGAGCCAACGCTCGACGATTCTGAAAGCCGGCATTATGGCGAGCTTATTCGGCGCTCTATCTGTCTTAGCGATTCAACTGCTTGGGGAGAAAATCGATGAGAGCCAGCTGCTGTATTCAACCGGCTTCGCTTTTGCAAGCGGCTTGATTACCGCTGTACTCGTGATAGGCATTATGCCATTCTTCGAAGTGACGTTCGGCATTCTATCTGCGCTTAAGCTGATTGAACTGTCGAGCCCGAACCATCCGCTGCTGCGCAAGCTGCTGACGGAAACGCCAGGCACCTACCATCACAGCGTTATGGTGGGGAACCTGTCCGAGGCTGCCGCTGAGGCAATCGGAGCGGACGGTCTGCTCTGCCGGGTAGGATCGTTCTATCACGATATCGGGAAGACGAAGCGTCCGAACTATTTTATCGAGAATCAGACCAATATTGAGAATCCGCACGATTCAATCGAGCCGAAGCTGAGCAAATCGATTATCGTTGCGCATGCGCGGGACGGCGTTGAGATGCTGCGAGGTTACAACATTCCGCGGCCGATTCGAGATATTGCAGAGCAGCATCACGGAACGACGTTCCTGAAATATTTTTACCACAAGGCATTGAAACAGGCAGAGGAGCATGGTGTCGAACCGGACTTTACGGCAGATGATTTCCGTTATCCGGGACCGAAGGCACAGTCGAAGGAAGCAGCGATCGTAGGCATCGCAGACTGTGTTGAAGCAGCGGTCCGCAGCTTGCGCAAGCCGACGATGGAACAGATTGAAACGATGATCCACAAGATTATTAAAGACCGTCTGGATGACAATCAATTCAATGAGTGCGACCTGACGATGAAAGAGCTCGATAAGATCGCACAGACGCTGAAGGAAGCCGTCATCGGCATTTTCCACTCGCGCATTGAATATCCGGAAGACGTCAAACCGAAGGAGCGGCTGGCATGAGCTTGCAATTGGATTGGAGCAATGAACAATCGAAGATTGAGATACCGGACGCTTGGATTACGCGGTTGGAGCAGCTGCTTCAAATCGCAGGCGAGCAGGAAGGCATTACGGAAGGCGAAGTATCGCTGACGTTCGTCGATGATGAAGAAATCCATCGGTTGAACCGCGAATTCCGCAATATCGACCGGCCAACTGACGTATTGTCGTTTGCGATGCAGGAAGAAGGCGAGGAAGAGCCGGAAATCGTCTTTGAAGTTGAATCGGAAGATGAGCAGGACCCGTTCTCCGGCATGCTCGGCGACATTATTATTTCGACGGAACGGGCGAAGCTGCAGAGCGAAGATTACGGCCATTCGCTGGAACGTGAAATCGGCTTCCTGTTCGTGCACGGTTTCTTGCATTTGATCGGTTACGACCATCAGGATGCCGAGACGGAAGCTGAAATGACGGCCAAGCAAGAAGCGGTGCTGCAGAAGGCCGGCCTGCCGCGTTAATGCGGCGGTTCATGAAGAGCCTGCGCGCTGCAAGCGCAGGAGTCGCATATGCGATACGGACACAGCGGCATGTGCGTATCCATATTACAGCAGCATTACTCGTATCAGCGGCTGCCATATGGTTGGAGCTGGAGACGATTGAGTGGGCTTTGCTGCTCGTCCTGTTCGCACTCGTTATCGCGCTGGAGATCGTCAATACGGCGATTGAGCTGACGATTGATCGCATTGGACTTGAGCAGCACCCGCTCGCCAAGGCAGCGAAGGATACAGCGGCTGGCGCTGTACTTATCGCAGTTATTTTTGCAATCGGTATCGGCTTGCTGCTGCTCGGTCCGCCGATGTGGCATCAACTGTTTGACAGATAGACGGATCGCAATAAGCTTGGGAGGTCTGGATGCATGTCTGAAGCAGCAAACAGGCTGCAGCAATGGGGCGAGTTGATGGATGCGGCGCGTGAAGCTCGGAATCGAGCCTACGTGCCGTATTCCCATTTTCAAGTCGGTGCAGCACTTATGGACAAGGACGGACGTATCCATTACGGATGCAACGTCGAGAATGCAGCTTATGGTCCGACGAACTGCGCGGAGCGGACGGCATTATTTCGGGCAATCGCAGATGGCTGTCAGCCAGGGACTTTCCAGGCGATCGCTGTCATCGGCGATACGGATGGACCGATCGCACCATGCGGGGTATGCCGCCAGGTGCTGCTGGAGCTGTGCGGACCTGATATGCCCGTTGTGATGGGCAACCTGCATGGCGACCGAGCGGTCATGACGGTCGGCGAATTGCTGCCCGGCGCGTTCTCGGCAGCTGATTTGAACAAATAAAATAAACATAGCAGAGCAAGCATAGAAGGGATATCCATTGATGAAGAATCATACCGAACAACGCGGTAAAAGCAAATTTCATTCTGGCTTTGTAGCCATTGTAGGACGGCCTAACGTCGGCAAATCGACGCTGATGAACCATATTATCGGGCAGAAGATTGCGATCATGTCGGACAAGCCGCAGACGACGCGGAACAAAATCCATGGCGTATACACGAAGGATGACAAGCAGATCGTATTTCTCGATACGCCAGGTATCCATAAGCCGACATCGAAACTGGGCAACTTCATGGTCAAATCGGCAGTCAGCGCTCTGGAAGAGGTCGAAGCGGCACTGTTCTTGATCGATGTATCGGAAGGACTTGGCGGCGGCGACCGTTTCATCATCGAGCAATTGAAGAAAGTTAAGAATACGCCTGTATTCCTTGTCATGAACAAAATCGATAAGGTTGATCCTGAGACGCTGCTGAAGACGATCGTACAGTACAAGGATCTGTATGAATTCGCTGAGATCGTGCCGATCAGCGCGCTGCAAGGTAATAATGTGGATACTCTTCTGGAACAAATCAGCAAATATTTACCAGAAGGACCGCAGTACTATCCAGCTGACCAGATTACGGATCACCCGGAGCAGTTCGTAGTTGCAGAGCTCATCCGTGAAAAAATACTGCATCAGACGCGCGAGGAAGTTCCTCATTCCATTGCCGTGCAGATCGAGGATATGCGTGTACAAGAGAATGGTGTCGTCTATATTGGCGCAGTTATCTTCGTCGAACGGGATTCGCAGAAAGGCATTATTATCGGGAAGCAAGGCGCGCTGCTGAAGTCAGTCGGCCAGAAGGCGCGGCGCGATATTGAGACGCTGCTTGGTTCCCGTACCTTCCTTGAGCTATGGGTCAAAGTGAAGAAGGACTGGCGGAACCAGGATCGAGTTCTGAAGGATCTCGGCTTCCAGAACGATTAATCGCAAGCAGGGTCAGAGCGATTGACGAATTTTGACAAGGATACGTATTCCCCATATTTCGCAACCTATAGATGTCAGGCGACGATCGCCCCAATTTTCTAATTGGCGATGTTAGCTACCTCTAAGCGCGGCCGCTAATCTCCATATGGCCTCGATAAAGGTTTTCTCACAGGGCGGAAAGGGTGAATACGTATGCGAGATTTTTCGTGGAAGTATTTTTCGTTGACGGGCAACGTTGACGCGTTTTTGCTCTACAAGGAAATGCACCAGCTTAGCGAGAACAATTCCGCAGATGATGCAGCCTCCCTCGATATGCTGGAGAGCGAGGAGGAAGGAACGCCAGCTTCCGGGTAGGAGCAGCTGGTTCGATGCATCCACGGTTTTGCGCTCCTGGACTGGCGCAGGGCGAATGCCTGCGATGGGAGAAGATAGGGGATGCTGTACCGAACCTGCGCCATCATTATTCGAAGTATGGATTATGGGGAAGGCAACAAGATCGTAACCCTGCTGACGGAGGGCGGCGGCAAGACAGGCGTCATTATTCGCGGTGCGAAGAAGGCAAGAAGCCGTCATGGCTCGCTCGCCCAGCCGTTTACATACGGGGAGTTTGTGTTTTTCAAAGGGAATAGCGGGCTCGGAACGCTAAACCATGGTGAGATTATGGAGTCTCACCATTTGCTGCGGGAACGGTTAGAGCTGGCTGCATATGCCTCCTACGCAGCGGAACTGACGGATCGCAGTTTACAGGATGACGAGTCGGATCCGTTCCTGTATGTCCAATTAAAGGCATGTTTTGAGGCGCTGCAGGCAGACAAGGATCCGCAGATCGTCAGTCATCTGTACGAGATGAAAATATTGCAGAGAGCCGGTTACGATCCACAGCTGGATAACTGCGTATCGTGCGACTCGGAGGAGGCTCCGTTCGTACTCAGTGTTGGCGGCGGCGGCGTTCTGTGCAGACGATGTGTTCACCGTGATCCGTATGCGATCCGACTGAGCGATGGGACGCTAAAGGTGCTTCGGTTGTTCCGAAAGCTGGACCTTCGCAGGCTGGGCAACATTGCCCTAAAGCCGGAGACGAAGCAAGAGGTGAAGAAAGTGATGCGTCGTTTGCTCGATTCCCATCTTGGCTTGCAGTTGAAATCCAGAAACTTTCTTGATCAGATGGATAAATACGAGATATAACGGCACTCATAGGCTAATATGGAAGGGATGTTCGGAAATGTCGAACATCTCTTTCTTTTTTCGGCGTATATGGATGAATTCGATTACATTTGAGGTTTGACGGACTTTCCGCATGCCTTTACAATTGCGTCAGACAGGAGGGGCGGTTGACAATATGTTTAACAAAAATAAGGCTTCGGTTTCTTCGAATGAATCGAAGCTGTCGATCTGGGCGCTGACGTGGCCAATCATGATTGAGATGACGCTTCAATTCATGCTTGGTACGGCAGATACCGTCATGGTGAGCCGGATTTCGGACGATGCAGTCGCCGTCGTCGGCATCTCCACGCAATTTTTCAATGCCGTAATCGTATTATTTTCACTCGTTTGCAGCGGTTCCGGTATTCTCATTGCTCAGAAGCTGGGGGCAAACAAGAAGCTGGAGGCGAGACAGATCGGCGTGATGTCGGTGGCCATTACAGCGATGATTGGCATCGTTGTATCGGTCTTGCTCGTCTGCTGCACGAACCTGTTCATTAACATGCTGAACGTACCGACAGAGATTCGCCCGCTGGCGCATACCTACATGTCCATTGTCGGTGGCGGCATGATCATTACGGCGCTCAATCTGTCGTTTAGTACGACGGTTCGCAACACGGGGGATACGCGTTCGCCGATGCTCATTGCTGTCGGCATGAACGTACTCCACATCGTGCTGAACTACGGTTTTATTTTCGGCGCTTTCGGACTTCCGAAGTGGGGCTTGTATGGTGTAGCTTTATCGATGATCATTGCTCGTGCAACAGCGATGCTATTCCAGCTGCGGTTGTTCCGGCATGCATTCGGTGAACGAATACTGTTCCGCGAGTTTATGAAGTTTAACCGCAAGCTGCTGAAGGAAGTCGTCAAGCTCGGCTGGCCGCTAAGCATGAATGGCGCGTCATGGACGTTCTCGCAGCTAACCATCTTCTCATTCATTGCGACGATGGGTGCCGAGCAGTTGGCTACGCGTACATATCTGAACACGATCGAATCGTTCGCGTTCCTATTCGGGATGTCGCTGTCGATGGGCATACAGATTCGTATCAGCTACTTGTACGGTGCCGGCCGTTATCGAGAGATGTACTCCGATTCCTATAAGGTGCTCGTGCGGGGGATCGCCATCGTGCTTGTGAACACCGGCGTTATCCTGTTGTTCCGTCATCAACTGCTTCAGTTGTTCACCGACGATCAGCGCATCATCGACAGCGCCTTGTCGCTGTTGTGGCTTAATCTCATTCTGCAGCCGGGCAAAATGTGGAACATGGCGATTGGACAGTCGCTTAATGCAATTGGCGACAGTCGAAACGTTATGTACTATACCCTTCCGATCATGTGGTTCTGCGCGGTTGTTGTTTCGTATTACCTTGCCATACCGTTCGAGTATGGGCTCCTTGGTATCTATATCGGGATGATCAGCGATGAATATGTGCGTGGGACGGTCAGCTTCCTGCGCTGGCGCCATCATAAGAAAACAAAGTTCGCATCGGCGTTCCGCTCATCTACCGCCCAACTTGCGGAAGATGGATCGACAAAGCCGGTCTCGATTTGACAATGGCATGAAAAACGAATACTATATTCCAAGGCAAGTTTGAATAAAGTATATGTGCGATGATGGAGAGAGTAATCGGAAGCGGTCGGCCGTATAGCGATTCGGGGATAGTGAAAGCCCGGACGGATCATTCGATGAAGGGGCGCTCTGGAGTGCATTTTGCTTAAAAGAGGGTAGGATCGTTGGAGGCCGATGGGCTTCATGCAGCGCCTGCCAAGTAGGGTGGAACCGCGGGAGCATGCTCTCGTCCCTACGTCTGATTAATCAGGCGTAGAGGCGGGAGCTTTTTTGTGTCTACATAAGGACCGAATAGCGATGCCTTGAGCTTGAACATTGTGTAAGGTCGTCTTTTGATCACGAAGTGAATCAGGAAGCCAATTCGACGTCGAAGCTTGCGTTCACCTTCGGAGTCCGGAGTTTATGCTTTCGATGTAGGTTTCCGCTGGAAACCTTGTATCATGTAGGTTTTGCCTACACTCCGTTCCTCCTGAAGTTATTTGCGACCCTTCAGGTGTTACAACCTGCGAGCAAATAACCTCAGCGTAAGGATACGCTATTCAGGTTCTCGCAATCTTTTCGGTGCTGAAAACCCGACTTTTTGAACACATACTAAAAAGGAGTAGAGCTTATGAAAATGAATTTCCAGAACATGATTCTTACGCTGCAGCAATTCTGGGCGGAACAAAACTGCATTCTCGTACAGCCATATGACGTCGAGAAGGGTGCAGGTACGCTGAACCCTATGACTTTTCTCCGAGTAATCGGTCCAGAACCTTGGAATGTCGCTTATGTTGAACCATCCCGTCGTCCGGCAGATGGTCGTTATGGTGAGAACCCGAACCGTCTGTATCAGCATCACCAATTCCAAGTGATCATGAAGCCGTCGCCAGACAACATTCAAGAGCTGTATCTTGAGAGCTTGAAGCGTCTCGGCATCGACCCTGCCCATCATGACATTCGCTTCGTTGAAGACAACTGGGAGCATCCAGGTCTTGGCGCTTGGGGTCTTGGCTGGGAAGTATGGCTGGACGGCATGGAGATTACGCAGTTCACGTACTTCCAACAAGTTGGCGGCATCGATATGAACCCAATCGCTGTTGAGATTACGTATGGTATGGAGCGTCTGGCTTCGTACATTCAAGAGAAAGAAAATGTGTTCGAGCTGGAGTGGGTTGGCGATGTGAAATACGGCGACGTATTCCTGCAACCTGAGTTCGAGCATTCCAAATATACGTTCGAGAAGTCTGACACGGCAATGCTGTTCAAACTGTTCAACATGTACGAGGAAGAATCGAAGAATGCACTCGAGAGCAATCTTGTTTTCCCGGCCTATGACTATGCTCTCAAATGCTCGCACGCATTCAATCTGCTTGATGCGCGTGGTGCAATCAGCGTAACAGAGCGTACGGGCTATATCATTCGTGTCCGCAACCTCGCTCGCGCTTGCGCAGCGACATACTTGGAGGAACGCGAACGTCTCGGATTCCCGCTGCTTAAGAAAGGAGATGCGTAACTATGGCAAAAGATCTTTTGTTCGAAATCGGTCTTGAAGAGGTGCCCGCACGCTTCGTACGCGCTGCGGTTAACCAATTGAAAGATAAATTGTCCAAATGGCTGGATGACTCCCGTATTGCTTATGGCAAGGTAGAAGCTTACGCGACGCCTCGCCGCCTTGCTGTTCTCGTAAGTGAAGTTGCCGAGAAGCAATCGGACGTGAACGAGGAAGTGAAAGGTCCATCGCGCAAAATCGCTCAAAACGAGCAAGGCGAATGGAGCAAAGCAGCACTCGGTTTCGCACGCAGCCAAGGCATCGAACCGGAACAGCTTTATTTTAAAGAACTGGCTGGCGTTGAATATGTTTACGGCAACAAAAGCAGCGTAGGCGTCGAGACGGCAACGGTGCTGTCTGAAGGTCTCGTGGGCATCATTACATCGATGACGTTCCCTAAGAACATGCGTTGGGGCAGCTATGATCTGAAGTTCGTTCGTCCGATCAAATGGTTGATCGCGCTGTTCGGTACAGACATCGTTCCACTCGAGATTACTGGTGTTCAGAGCAGCAATGTAACGCGCGGCCACCGTTTCCTTGGTTCCGAGACGACGATTGCAAAGCCTGCTGATTATGTGGAAGCACTGCGCGCACAGTATGTCATTGCTGACATCGCAGAGCGTGAAGCGGAGATCGTTCGTCAGATCGAAGAGCTTGCTAAGGAAAAAGACTGGGAAATCGCGGTCAAGGAAGATCTGCTCGAAGAGGTTCTGTTCCTGGTTGAGACGCCAAGCGTTCTGTTCGGTACGTTCGACCCTTCGTTCTTGAACATTCCGCAAGAAGTTCTGATTACGTCGATGCGCGAACATCAGCGTTACTTCCCTGTCCTTGATAAGGAAGGCAAGCTGCTGCCATTCTTCGTTACCGTTCGTAACGGCGACCGTACATCGCTTGATGTTGTTGCCAAAGGTAACGAGAAAGTTCTTCGCGCTCGTCTGTCCGATGCGAAGTTCTTCTACGCGGAAGATCAGAAGCTCGCAATTGCAGACGCATTGGCGAAGCTGGAGACGATCGTGTATCAAGAAGAGCTTGGTACGGTAGCGGACAAAGTACGCCGCATCCGCGTCATTGCTGACAAGCTGGCATCGCATGTTGGTGCTGATACAACTACAGCAGCTGACATTAGCCGTGCCGCTGATATTAGCAAGTTTGACCTCGTTACACTGATGGTCGGCGAGTTCCCAGAGCTGCAAGGCATCATGGGTGAAGACTATGCGCGCAAAGCAGGCGAAAGCGAAGAAGTTGCCAAAGCAATCAATGAGCACTATCAGCCTCGCTTCGCAGGCGACCGTGCGCCGGCAACGCTGCCAGGCGCAATCGTCAGCTTGTCCGACAAAATCGATACGATCGTCGGCTGCTTCTCGATCGGCATTATCCCAACGGGCTCGCAAGATCCGTACGCACTTCGTCGTCAAGCTGCAGGTATCGTACAGACCGTACTGGCACAAAGCTTGCCGCTTGCACTCGGCGATCTGTTCGATATCGCGATTTCGGTTCACGAGCAGCGCGGTTTGAAACGTTCTGCCGCTGACATTCGTAAAGACCTGTATGACTTCTTCGCTCTGCGCGTGAAGAACGTATTGACGGAGCAAGGTGTACGTTACGACGTTGTAGATTCGGTAATGGCTGCTGGTTTCGACGATCTTAAGCTGACGGTTGAACGCGCTGCAGTACTGGCAGCACGTGCGGCAGGCGAAACGAAAGATGAGTTCAAGCTGGTCGTTGATGCATGGAGCCGTGTAAACAATCTGGCGGCGAAGGCAGAGACGTCGGAAGTGAACGAGACGCTCTTCGTGGAAGCTGCGGAACGTTCGCTGTACGATGCTTGGAAATCGGTGCATCCGGCGTATTCGGAGCAGCTTGCTAGTGGCAATGTTGCAGCTGCACTGGAGTCGCTCGCGTCGCTGAAGGCCCCGATTACGGGCTACTTCGACTCGGTCATGGTAATGGCGGAGCAAGAAGAAGTGCGTCGTAACCGGTTGGCTACGTTGGCATCGATCTCGGCAGATATTGTGAAGCTCGCTGATGTGAGTAAGTTGGTCTGGTAGAAGTGACATTGTAGAAAGTTCAACGCTGCGAAGACAGATCATTCTTCCGATCGCTGTTGTCCTCGGATTGTTCTGATTATATGAGTTCAGAAGTGGTAACAATCCGAGTGACAAAGGCGAGCGCTAAAAGCTTTCCGGAGGAAAGCTAGCATCGGAAGCATAAGCTCGTTTCTCCAGAATGATTCTGTCCTCTCCGCTGAAGTAGGCGCTGCGCTCACCTCATTTTTTTGGGTAACTTGGTCGCTCGCGTCGTTAGACTCCGCTCACGGAGTAGAAAGACTGTGAGGGATTACTCGTTCGATGCGTTGACAGATGGAGATAAAATGATGGGGCCATTTTATGGCCCTACATCATGAATATCTTTGATGAGTGAAGGTAAAATATACCTTCACGTCAAATAGGTAACAAGCGTCTCAAAAAGTAAGTTGCTTACGTAATATGTATGGTGAACTTTATGCAGCGAACGCTGCACTTTTTTCGTTATAAAGCTAGTCCAACAGTAAAGAGGGTCAAGCTGCGAAGGATTTGCAGCTACGCGAGTCCGGATTGGACGAGCGATCATCATTAAAAAAGGGAAGCAGTTGGCATGAGATGGACGTGGAGCGAAGGGGCGGAATTGTTCCGTAGAAACAGGGGATTATGCTTTCGAAGCAGCTTTTCTCCGAAAAGCTTTAAGTGTTCGCCTTTGTCCTCGGATTGTTACATTGTGACGATCTCATAAGTTCAGACAATCCGAGGACAACAGCGATCGCAGGAACATTTCGCACCGCAGCGGGTGAGAACTCCAACTTACCACCGCTACGAATCGTGCCAAATGCTAAGGGAGCCAGGTATGGAACAAAATCTGATCGTTTATGTCGTGTCTGACTCCGCGGGCGAGACAGGCGAATTCGTTGTCAGAGCAGCTGCGGCGCAATTCCATCCGATTCATGCGGATATTCGCAGAGCTCCCTTTATTCAAGATGTGTCAGCGCTTGAACGAGTCATCCAGCGGGCCAAGCTGACGGGCGGGATCATTTTGTTCACGCTTGTTATTCCCGAGCTTCGCGAAGCGCTGATTCAACTCGGCCGAACGCAAGGGGTTGAGTGTATTGACCTGCTAGGACCGCTTGTGGAGAGTCTTGAGCGTCAGACGGGCAAATCGGCAAGGCAGGAGCCGGGGCTCAACCACGTGCTGGACGCCGACTATTTTCGCAAAGTGGATGCAGTCGAATTCGCTGTCAAATATGACGATGCTCGCGATACGACGGGAGTCCTTAAGGCGGACATCGTTCTCGTCGGGGTATCCCGGACGTCGAAGACGCCGTTGTCGATGTATCTCGCACATAAGAAGTACAAGGTTGCCAACGTTCCGCTCGTGCCAGAGCTGAAGCCGCCGAAGGAACTCTTCGAGATTCGGAAGGATAAAATCATCGGTCTGACGATCGGTGTTCCGTATCTGAACATCATTCGGAAGGAACGTCTCAAGGCGCTTGGTCTTCCGGATAGTGCGGCATATGCAGCGACGACGCGAATCGAACAGGAATTGGCCTATGCCGAAAGTATTATGAAGCAGCTCGATTGTACGATAATTGACGTATCGTTCCGCGCAGTGGAAGAGACGGCAAGCCTAATTATGGAGCGGATTCGACTTCAGAATTAACCTTGAGCAGGATTTTAAAGAAAAATGCCGTATATAATAGTTCGTGATCAAAAGCGGACATTTTGAACAACCTCTAATAGTAAGATATTTTATTTAATCAATCGATGAATGGTGATGTTGGCTATGCAGCCCCAAATGCAATCAGTTGCACAGGAAAGAGTGATCCTCGTCGACGCCGATGCTTGTCCGGTCAAACGTGAAATTGCTCTCGTTGCAGAGCAGTTCAAGGTTCCTGTCATTATGGTATCGTCCTATGACCATTGGCTTGAGCCGGCAGCGGGGGTACAAGTGATTCAAGTTGACCGCGGGAACGATTCGGTCGATTTGTACATCGTCAATCTTGTGAAGCGGGGACATATTGTTGTAACGCAGGATTTGGGACTGTCATCGCTTGTGCTCGCCAAAGGCGGGTTGGTGCTTTCTAATCGAGGGGAAGAAATCGTCGAGGAGCAAATCGGCTATTTGCTGGAGCGTCGCCACGAGTCGGCACGAAGACGCCGCGCAGGAGGCCGCACCAAGGGTCCGAGGGCTTTGACGGATGAGGATCGAATGCGGTTTCAGCAAAAACTGACAAAACTTTTGAGCCCACGGCAGGAGATTAGTCAGCCTTAGCGAATAGTAATTAGGTGCAAGAGGATAAGGGTGAGTAATGTGGCATACGGAAAAATTCCGGAATCCGCCATTGAAGCGGTACGCAACGCGCATGACATCGTGGAGACGGTTGGCAAGTACGTGCATCTCACCAAAAACGGGAAGTACATGAAAGGCCTATGTCCATTTCATTCCGAACGAACGCCGTCGTTTACCGTCACTCCCGAGCTGCAGATTTTCCACTGCTATGGTTGTGGCAAGAGCGGCAACGTCATTCGTTTCATCGCCGAGATCGAAGGGTACTCGTTCCCTGAGGCGGTACGTGTAATGGCTGAGGAAGCGGCAATTCCCGTTACATGGGCTGATGCTGCGGATGCAGGACCACCGGCAGATCCGAACCGCGACAAGCAGATTGAAGCGCACGAATTGACAGCCAAGCTGTATCATCACTTGTTGATGAATACGAAGCAGGGCCAATCGGCGCTTGCCTATTTGCGTGGACGTGGATTGTCAGACAAGATGATCGACCAGTTCTCGATCGGATATGCGCCGGAGTCTTGGGATACGCTCGCTAAGTTTCTTGAATCAAGGAAGTTTCCACTTCCATTGATGGAGAAAGGCGGGTTGCTGTCTGCGAAGCAGGATGGCAGCGGTTATGTGGATCGTTTCCGCGGACGGATTATGTTCCCGATTTGGAACCGAGACGGCAAAGTGATTGCTTTCGCTGGACGCATCATGGGAGATGGACAGCCCAAATATTTGAACTCTCCGGAATCACCGTTATTTACGAAGAGCCGCATCTTGTACAACTTCAACAACGCCCGGCCCGACATACGCAAACGGCGCAAGGTTGTTTTGTTCGAAGGGTATATGGACGTCATCAAGACATGGAGTGCAGGCATTCGTAATGGTGTTGCGACAATGGGGACGGCACTGACGGACGAGCATGCGGCGATCTTAGCCCGATCGGCTGACGAAATCATCATTTGCTATGATGGCGACTCGGCAGGTAAAGCGGCTGCCATGAAGGCGATCCCGATGTTCGAGAAAGCAGGGTTGGTCGTATCGGTCGCAATGCTGCCTGGCAACATGGATCCGGACGAGGCGATTGATGCTTACGGCCCCGACGCATTCCTGCGCGACGTTATGGATCACCCCGTTTCGGCTGTGAAATTTAAGCTTATATATTTGCGAAAAAACCATATGCTAGAAGAAGATGATGGGCGTCGCAAATATTTGCTTGAAGCAGCCAAAATCGTGGCTGAGCTTGAGTCGGCGATTGATCGTGAGGTGTACCTGAAGGAACTGTCACGTGAATTTGACGTTTCGATGAATACGCTGAACCAGGATGTTAACGCGGTTCGCTTGACAAATCAAAATTTGCAAGGTCCAAGGGATAATAACGATTTTTCGTGGAATAATGGTAGGAATGAAAAGCGTCCTTCGTCTTACGGACCTCCTGCATTGTTGCCTGCTTATCAGCAGGCTGAGCGGAAATTGTTGTCCGTTATGATGCGGGATGCAGCAACGGCTCGAACGGTGCACGATCAATTAGGCGATGCTTTTAATGTTGAGGATCACGCAGCGCTTGCTGCTTATTTATATGCATTTTATGCGCAAGGTCATGATCCTGATGTCAAACGGTTCATCTCCACGCTTCAAGACGATCGTCTTGAGCGAACAGCCGCTTCGATTCTGTTAATGGACGGCGATTTTCCATTCAATGAGCAGCTGCTCGATGATTTTATCCGGGAAATTCGTAAAGTTCCTCGTTTACGCGAGCTTGAACAGAAGAAGGAACAGTTGGTGCGGGCGGAGCGATCCGGAGACATTGCGCAGGCTGTGCAAATTGCAAGTGAGATTATAGCCCTAGAGAGACAGCTGAAAGGACGGCAGGACGATCGTTTCTAGGGAGGAGGGAGTCGGAATATGGCGAATGATCAACATACTGAACTAGATACGGAGCAGAAGCTTGAGTTGGTTAAAGACCAACTGATCGATCACGGTAAGAAGAGATCCTCCTTAACGTACAAAGAGATAATGGAGAAGCTTGCCCCGTTCGATCAGGATCCGGAACAAATCGATGAGTTTTTCGAGCAGCTTGATGACTTAGGAATCGAGGTTGTCAATGAGAATGACGATGACTCCCCGATGAGTCGGGACGAGCATGATCGGGATAGAGATCAAGAGCACGACGAATTTAATTTCGATGATGATCTATCGTTGCCGCCAGGCATCAAGATCAATGATCCGGTGCGCATGTATTTAAAAGAAATTGGACGGGTTCCGCTGTTATCGGCAGATGATGAGGTGGAATTGGCCAAAAGGATCGAGAAGGGCGATGAGGAAGCGAAGCGCCGTCTTGCGGAAGCGAACTTGCGTCTCGTTGTAAGTATTGCGAAGCGTTATGTCGGACGCGGCATGCTGTTCCTCGACCTGATTCAAGAAGGCAACATGGGTCTGATCAAGGCCGTCGAGAAATTCGACCATACGAAGGGGTACAAATTCAGTACCTACGCAACATGGTGGATTCGTCAGGCTATTACCCGTGCGATCGCCGACCAGGCACGTACCATTCGGATTCCGGTCCATATGGTTGAAACCATTAACAAGCTTATCCGGGTTTCCCGTCAACTGCTGCAAGAGCTGGGACGCGAACCGACGCCAGAAGAAATCGCGGCGGAGATGGAGCTTAGCACCGATAAAGTAAGAGAGATCATGAAGATTGCACAAGAGCCGGTATCGCTTGAAACACCGATTGGTGAAGAGGACGATTCGCATCTTGGCGATTTTATCGAGGATCAGGAGGCGCTTGCGCCGGCGGACGCAGCCGCTTATGAGCTGCTGAAGGAGCGGCTTGAAGACGTACTGGACACGCTGACGGAGCGGGAGGAGAACGTACTTCGCCTTCGTTTCGGACTCGATGACGGACGTACGCGTACGTTGGAGGAAGTCGGCAAAGTGTTCGGCGTTACGCGCGAACGGATTCGCCAGATTGAGGCCAAGGCGCTTCGCAAGCTGAGACATCCAAGTCGCAGCAAGCGATTGAAAGATTTTCTTGAATAATCGCCTAGGACCTTTCTGCTTTATGCAGCAAGGTCTTTTTTTCCAAATCTGAGGGGGAGCGGATTATGGATCAGCAACGAAGAAAAGTCATCGTACAAGAAATCGAATATTGGCACAAAAGCAAGCTGCTGCCGGATCATTATTGCGATTTCCTGCTAAATCTGTATGCTGAACAAGCGGAACAAGTAAAGCCATCGACCCGGTTAACGGGACGCGCTGCTGAAGCTGCAAGAAGCGCTTCAGGCAAACAATGGCTGTTTGCAATTGTCTTTTTTTCCTTGATTTGCTTCGTTGTACTTCATTTTAACGCTTTTCACCCGCTATTGCAAATAGGCGTAACGGCTGTTGGCTTCGTGCTTTTGCTCTGGTACGGCCAACGAATTCGGCGTAAGAACGAGGCGGCAGGTATCGCTGTTATCGGGTTGGATATGCTAGGATTGCTTGGTATGGGCGTCTATTTGCTTCATCAGCATAGCTATGACAGTTGGTCTTCAAAGGCGCTGCTGCTAGCAGGATGCGCGCTGCTGTGGATCTGTTATGGCATCGGTGCCCGATTATCGCTGCTTCAATTAGCAGGATGGGTTGTTCTGCTGCTGTTATATGCATGGGTGCTTGCAAGACGGGATGCGGAACCTCCTTGGTATGAGATCCAGCTGTATTGGCTGCCGATCACATTCGTATTTGCTTGGTTCAGTTGGTTTATTCAACGCTGGTCGCGTCCGGTTGCAGCGGTATTGTTCATCGTGGGCTGCTTCATTTGGTTTATGCCGGAAGTGTACAGTGCGATGTTCGTAGAAGAACGTGCTTGGCCGCAGCTGCTTATGTTCGCTAAGATTGCCATTGGCGGCGGGCTGCTATTCGGATTAAGAAAACAATGGATTGCGTGGGTCGCTTAATGATAACGAAATTGTCTCATCGCCTTGGCACAATTGCGGGGCTTGTGACCGACGGTGCGCGTGTAGCCGATATTGGCTCGGATCACGCGTTGCTGCCGGTCTATCTTGTATCTAAGGGTCAGTGTCCTTCAGCCATTGCTGGCGAGCTGAATCAAGGGCCTTACGAAGCTGCGCGCAGGCAGGTTCGCGAGGCGGGGCTATCGCAAAAGGTTGATGTGCGCAAAGGGAATGGCATGGCTGTCGTCACACCTGGCGAGACGGATACAGTAACAATAGCTGGTATGGGCGGTCATCTGATCGCTACTATTCTCGAAGAAGGCCGTGTCGCAGGGAAGCTGGAGCAGGTTAAAGAGCTTGTGCTTCAACCGAACGTAGGGGAAGATGCAGTCCGCCATTGGCTTACAGAGCATGGCTGGGCACTTATGGAAGAACGGATTCTCGAAGAAGACGGCAAAATTTATGAAGTGCTTCGCGCGACGCGGGTGGAGGATGCTGCGCTGCATAATGGAGAGTTGTACAAGGCTTTGCATCTTCCTGTTCAAGCGAATTCACTCATCAGTGATGATGAGGCTGTCGAGCTGATTTACCGATTTGGACCTTACTTGCTTGCTGAACCTAATGAAGTATTTTATCTCAAATGGGATAGCGAGCTCCGTAAGATGGATCGCATATGTACGCAGATGGAACAGTCGGGAGCCGATGAAGCGATCGTTCGCGCGAAGCAGTTCCGCCTTGAAATGGCGCAAATAGAGGAGGTGCTCGCATGTTTGCGAAAGGACAAACCGTAGCGCAGTTGATGGAGCAGCTTGCTCCAAAGCATTACGCTGTGGAGGGAGACCGCATTGGACTCCAGCTCGGTACGCTAAGCAAGCCAATTCCAAAGGTATTGGTTGCGCTTGATGTTACGGATGCAGTTGTTGAGGAAGCGATCGAAGCGGGTGCGAATATGATTATTGCGCATCACGCTATTATTTTCCGACCACTGGCTAAGATTGATACATCGACACCAGCAGGCAAGCTGTACGAGAAGCTCATAAAGCATGACATTGCTGTTTATATCGCACATACGAATCTTGATGTAACGGATGGCGGCATTAACGATTGGATGGCTGATATGCTCGGCATCGTGTCAGAGGGCCGCACAAGCCTTGAGGAAGTTCATACGGATAAGCTATATAAACTAGTCGTCTTCGTACCTGAAACGCATGGAGAGCATGTGCAGCAAGCGCTGTGGAATGCAGGCGCTGGAACAATCGGCAATTATGATAGCTGCAGCTTCGTCATTGAAGGAACGGGTACGTTCCGTCCAGGAGCAGGGACTGATCCGTTCATCGGGCAGCAGGGCAAGCTGGAGAAGGTAAAAGAAGTGCGAATTGAGACTGTTGTGCCGCACAGCATTCATCGTGCTGTCGTTCAAGCAATGCTTAAGGCGCATCCTTACGAAGAGGTTGCTTACGACTTGTACCCGATTGACTTGAAAGGCCGTTCCTTCGGTCTTGGGCGAGTGGGCAAGCTGGAACAGCCTGCATCGCTAGGTGAGCTGGTCGAACGTGTGAAGACGGCATTCGAGGTGCCTTTCGTTCGCGTTGTAGGCGATCTGAACGCTCCAGTGAAGAAGCTTGCCGTACTTGGCGGGTCCGGTTCCAAATACGTCAGAGCGGCTTCGTTCGCTGGTGCAGATGTGCTTGTAACAGGCGACATCGATTACCATACCGCACATGATGCACTTGCTGACGGCATGATGATCATTGATCCTGGTCACAACGTAGAGAAGATCATGAAGCAGCGTGTAACGGAGTGGCTTGCTGCTCGTCTTGCAGAACGTAAATCGACGACAGAGGTCGTTGCATCCCAATTATCGACAGAGCCATTCCAATTCGTATAATGTTTGGTTGGATTGGTTTACGATAATGGGTTGAGCTTTCGTAAATTTGCGAGTATACTAACTAAGCGAACCGGAAAGTTTGACAGACAATCGCTGGCGGCTATAGGCCGCGAGAGGAAAGTCCGGGCTCCGTAGGGCAGGATGCTGGATAACGTCCAGTCAGCGCGAGCTGAAGGATAGTGCCACAGAAATGGACCGCCGATGGCCGGCTTATGCCGGATCAGGTAAGGGTGGAACCGTGGTGTAAGAGACCACGAGGAGCATAGGTGACTATGTTCCTGGTAAACCCCATCTGGAGCAAGACCGAGAGAACGCAGCGCTGTGAGGCGCACCCTTGCCCGGGGCGTGTTCGGGTTGGTTGCTTGAGCCGTTCAGCAATGTTCGGCCTAGATAGATGATTGTCGCTAAGTAGGTGGGAGGGTCGTTCCCGTTTACACCACCGAAAGTACAGAACCCGGCTTACGGCAAACTTTCCGCACGAACCAATTATGTTAACGAACAAGGAGCTGGCACTGCGTCATGTATCATGACAGCAGAGCAGCTCCTTTTTGTATTTTCCGCCATAGGCTCCATGAAGTGATGGATCAGTTTATTACAGAAATAAGCGCAGTGAGCCTGCGCTTATTTGAGCTTTATTTGGTTGATTTGCCCAACTTACGCGCGACATTATGCGGGTAACGCTGCAGCGATACAGCCGACTGTTCTGCGGCATCGAGCGCCTTCTCGACGTCGATTTGACCATAGCCGAAGTATATGTCTTTGCCCTTCTCGCCAAGATCTTTTGCTGTCTGCCGGATGATGTCCATCACTTCCGTGTTCTTAAGCTCAGGGTTGATGGACCGAATGAGCGCAGCGAGTGCTGCCACATGCGGGCTTGCCATCGATGTGCCTGACAGCGCGGCATATTGGCTGCCTGGATAGGTGCTTGCGATAGAATCACCAGGAGCGGCTACATCGATATATTTGCCATAGTTCGAGAAAGAAGCCCGCTGACCCTTCTGATCGGTTGCTGCAACTGCCAACACTTCCGGATAAGCGGCCGGGTAGCCAGGACGTTCTGAATTGTCATTACCGCTGGCAGCGACAAGTACAACATCATGGTCAAAGGCGTACTTGAGCGCATCATGCAGAAATTGAGCTTCAGCATAATTGCCTAAACTCATATTGATGACCTTGGCTCCGTGGTCTGTTGCCCAGATAACGCCTTGTGCGACCGAATAAGTGGAGCCGGCACCACTGCTGTCGAGCACCTTGACCGGCAATATTTTGTTATACCAAGTCATCCCCGCAACGCCCTCGCCATTGTTAACAGCCGCTGCAATGATGCCCGCCACATGCGTGCCATGACCAACATCATCCTCCGGCGCCTCTTCTTGACTCACGATGTTCATGCCATTGACGAGCTTGCCCGTCAGATCGGGATGATCAGCTTGAACGCCAGTATCAAGCACGCCAACTAGGATTTGATCGCTGCCTCGACCAACGCTCCATCCCTTCTCTGTGCTGATTCTCGGCAAGTTCCACTGATATTCCTTATACAGTACGTCATTCGGAATAACCGACTTATGGTCATCCAACGATAATGGAGCCGACTGTCCTGATTGTATTTGACGATCATTCGTCATATATAAATAATGGGGCTCTACATAAACTGGGTTCCAGCGCTGCTCAAAATAACGCATCATCGTTTTCGTTTCCATCTTTTCGGATCTGAACACAAACGTATAACCAAGCTTTTGGATCGTCAATGCATTGATGTCTTTACGGATTTGCGCAAGCTCAAGATCAGTTGGGTCTTTGTGGAAACGTACGACTACCTCGTTAACATGATAATGGCTTGCGCCGCCATTATCCTCGCCAGTTCGTACAGTCATTTCCTCGGTCGAGTTCGCTTTGACGGACTCAACACGGTAGTGTCCTTCGGCAGGGTACGGGACAAGCCGCAGATTCCGGCGCTGGTGCCGTTCGACTTGGCCAACGACATCCTGCTTCACGAGACCAACAACGCCGCTTCCGAGATGCTTAGGTTCAGGGCTGCCGAGTACAATGTACCGATGTCCGTTATGAAGGAACGGAGATGATGTGTATTTGTCGCCCTTCTTAACAGCAGCACGAGCCTCCGACAGCAGTTTATCCGCTTTGTCACGGACAGTTGCCGGAACGGCTCCTCGTTCGACGGCACGCTTGTCGTTCATCCAGCTGATGTACAGCATGTGCTTATGCATGTCCATCATGTTTTTTATCTTCTCGCTCTTCGTAGAACCTTCTGCATGTCCGGATGCCAAATGAGCGAAATCTTTGGTGCATTCCGTTGTACAAAGCATTGAAGTGGCATCCATATCGTGCTGCATAATTTTGAGCTTGCTCGTCGTTTCGGCTTTAACTGACTCCGCGCGTGACTTGGTGGTTGCGGATGGTGCAGGCTTGCTCTTTGGTTTAGGCTCCGAGCAGGACGAAAGCGGCAGAACGATAAGCGCAGCTGTTGCCAAGGCGATCCAGCTTTTCCATTGTTGTTGTCGCAACTCTAATTCCTCCATCTGCCCTATGCGGGGCTGTTCGCAGCATTCCTCCTTAGAGTAAGAAAACGGCATCTAAATTATGCGGAGAATGAGGCGAAGGAGTGTACCATCGAGCAGTCATTTATGGTACGATAATAAAGATTTTGTTGAAATATAAGACACTATAAGTTCCTGTTCAAAAAGTTTGAACGACTTCTAGAAGATGATGCTTATAGGTGCGCTTATTTGTTACCGGAAAAGAAACTCGCTGTGCAGCTTGAAGGAAGGCGGCAGCCGTTTCACCTTGATGGATAAGAAAGGGGAGCAACTCCATATGCCAGTTGCCAACGTTAAAGGTTTAAGCGAAACAACCCACGCGAAGCTGAAGGAAGCTATTGTCCAATTAGAGTCGTTCCTTAACGAATATGCAGTGCCGCAGCTTGCGAACGGCGATACGAGCGAGGGCGCGGCGCTCTTCTATAAAGGGCTGCTCGCTGACTTGCGTCATCTGCTTGTGTATTCGGAAACGGTCTATGAGAAAATCGGCATCGTATTGCGCCGTCCGAACTTCGATACGGAAGCTGCAGAGCGCAGTCTGTATGAAGCTTATCATCAAGCGGTTGCCGCATTCTTCTATCCGAAGAATGAGTGTTATTCTGAAGATGGTCGTTACGCGTACACGGGGCAAGATGCGATTCGTTTCCGTTTCGTTCCAACTCGCCCTGCACGTGAAATCGTGCTGTCAGTGTCCAAAGTGTATGAGGAGCTTCGCGACGAGCTTGCTTATTATGAGAACGACTATATGACCCAACGCCGCATGCAAGGGCAAAAATAACCTCGCATGCGCAAACCTCCGCTGCGGCAAGCTAGTAGCGGAGGTGATGAAGATGCCAAGTGGCGTCAAGTGCAGCGTTTCGAATTGTACGTTCTGGAAGGAAGGCAATCGTTGCAATGCGGATCAGATCGAGGTTGATTTAGACGCACATGCCTCGTTTTACGCGGAATTTGCAAGTGAATCATTTATCGATCATCAGGATGAAGCAACTGAATCTTCTGTCACCTGCTGCCAAACGTTTCGGAAGAGGTGACAGAGATGGGCAACGATTGGGAAGATTGGAGCTCACAGCCTGAAGAACCGAACAATCATCATCCGCGCCGCACGGTATGGAGACGCAAACGGCGGGACGATACGGAAATTTCAGCTGAAGCTGGGGCATTCCCGAGCTATACGGGCTATTTGCCGGACGCGCATAAGCGTCATGAGGCTCATGTATATCAGGAGACGACGCAAAGATCATCAGTCTCGTCTACAGTGGGATGGATTGGTCTCATATTCGCTATCGCTTCTTGGTTTCTATGGCCGGTCATCATGGGGCCAACTGCAGCCGCATTAGGTTTGTATGCATTTAGTACAGGCAGCCGCGCGCTTGGCATCTGGTCCATGACGCTAGGTATTATTGCAGCAGCCGTGTATCTGGTGCTCATACCGATCTATATGGCAGCCCGATGAATGTAAACAAGCCGGTATTTCCGATTGTCGGGAATATCGGCTTTTTGAGTTGGGACTGGCGAACTTTCTCGAAACCATGTAAAATAATATCGAAACATGCGAAGGTATCATTTTTAACCATTACATAACATCGGGAGAGATCATATGAGCATCGATCCGCGTACTATGGCAACACTGCTCCAGATGCAGTGGACGAATAAAACAAGCGATTACGCAGCATCGCCATTCACAGCCGCAACAGGTGAGGGTGAATCTTCCATATTTGATACGCTGCTGTCGCAATATATGATGAATGGGACGGGCATGGATACGTCTGATTTTTCGTCGTATGCTTCGTCATACGCATCACTCGGACTTGGAGATAATATCATACCGCCAATTGCAGGCCTTGATGGTTTGTTGTATGCTTCAATGCAGCAGCAATCAGATTCTTCGGCTTCTTCAACGGAATACGATGATTACATTAATGAAGCTGCATCGAAGTATGGCATTGATCCTTCGCTCATTCGAGCGGTTATCCAGACAGAGTCGTCGTATAATGCGAATGCGGTCTCCTCTGCAGGCGCGAAAGGCCTTATGCAGCTTATGGATGGAACAGCACGGAGCCTTGGGGTTTACAATTCATTTGATCCTGCGCAAAATATTGAGGGAGGCACTCGTTACCTTGCCTCGCTGTTGAACAAATATAACGGCAATGAAGCAGTAGCCCTTGCTGCTTATAACGCAGGACCGGGTCGTGTCGATCGTCTGCAGATCTCGACGAACGAACAACTCCAAGCACTGGCGTCTTCGCTCCCAGTCGAAACGCAGCGTTATGTAGCGAAAGTTCTGGCGGCTAAGCAATAAGAAATCGTACAGCAATTAATTACTTATACTATCGTTGTCGAAAGGCTCCGTGAGGAGCCTTTCTTGATTTTATAAGAGCTCGAACGAAAGTTGTGCCCAACGGGCACGCGGCTCCCAGCAGGAAGTAGATAATCTACGGCTCTGTTTATCCCACAATCCATTCCGGGGTCCAGGTGTTGGAAACCCATGGGGTCCTCCCTTGCAGGGAGGATTTAGGTGGGTAGAGATCCTTTTAGAAAGGAGACAAGGATATGCTTTACTTTGATCATTGCGCTTCAACGCCGCCGCGCGAAGAAGTCATCCAGACGTTAGCGGAAGTGATGCGCATTCACTATGCGAATCCATCCTCTATCCATCAGGCTGGCGCTGATGCAGGTCAGTTAATTGAACGCTCAAGGGGCCTTATTGCGAAGCTGTTCAATACGAAGCCCGAAGAGTGGGTTTTTACGTCCGGTGGCACAGAAAGCAATAACCTCGCCATTAGAGGCGTTGCTAAGCAATTTGCAAGCAGAGGCAAGCATCTCATTACGACATCGATTGAGCATGCCTCGGTATACGAGACATTTCAACAATTAGAGCATGAAGGATATACCGTTACGTATTTGCCTGTAGATGAGCGGGGAATTGTATCCGTGGAGGCTCTTAAGGCTGCGTTGACGGAGGAAACGATACTCGTAAGCATCATGCACGTCAACAATGAGACGGGAGCAATCCAACCGATAGCTGAGATCGGACAACTGCTCAAGTCGCATCCGAAGACACTGTTCCATGTTGATGCGGTGCAGAGTATCGGGAAGCTGCCGATTGATCTGGTTGGCTGGGGAATTGATTTGTTATCTGGTTCCGCTCATAAGGTACGTGGACCTAAGGGCGTCGGCATTGCCTATATACGGAGCGGGCTTGTGATTGCACCGCTGCTTACAGGTGGCGAGCAGGAGCGTGCCCTGCGTGCAGGCACATCCAATACACCCGCGATCGTTGCATCGGCTAAGGCGTTTCGAATGGCGATGGAGGCAGCGGAGAACCATAACAAGCAATGGTCGCAGCTTCGCAATCAGCTCATTGATCGGCTCGTTCCAATAACGGAGTTAGTAATGAATAGCGGGAAAGACGATAGCAGTTCTGCTCCGCATATCGTTCATTTCAGCTACCCTGGAATGAAGCCGGAAGTGATCGTGCATGCACTTGAGAAGCTTGGTTTTATCGTTTCAACCAAATCGGCCTGCTCCTCGAAGGATGACAAGCCATCACGCGTGATCATGGCGATGACAGGCGACGCAAGACGCGCGGCAAGCGGAATCAGAATCAGCTTCGGAGATGAGCATACGGCGAGCGACGTGGATCAGCTTGCCGATGCAATCCAGCGTACGATTGCTGAACTGAAGCCTATGGAGAGGAGAATTTAATTGTCGGCTGCAATTTATGATATGGTACTGCTGCGTCTAGGCAGCGAAATTACGGTGAAAGGGAAAAACCGTCACCGATTCGAGCAGGTACTTGCGGATCATGTCCGTAAGGCACTCCGTCCGTTTGATCGGGCTGATGTTCAGCATACTTACGGCAGACTTTACGTCATGCTCAATGACCATCCGTACGAAGAGATTGCCGATGCGCTGCGCGACGTATTCGGCCTTGTCTCATTTAGCCCGGTCAAAAAGACGGAAGCGGACCTGGATGCGATTCGCAACACAGCGCTTGCGGTGTTTCGGGCGAATAAAGGTCCGAAGAGCACATTTAAGGTGACGGTCAAACGGGGCTGGAAGCAGTTCCCTCATGATTCGATGGAGATGAATCATCTTATCGCTTCGCATGTCCTTCGCGAAACGCCGGAGCTAAAGGTTGATATTCGCAAACCAGAGGTCGAACTTCGTGTCGATATTCAACAAGGCGCCGCTTATGTATACTGCGACGTCGAGAGAGGCGCGGGCGGCTTCCCTTATGGTGCGAACGGTAAAGGGCTTCTGCTGCTATCAGGAGGGATTGACAGCCCGGTAGCCGGCTGGCTTGGTATGCGCAAGGGGCTGACGCTGGAAGCCGTGCATTTTCACTCGTATCCATTCACAAGCGAACAGGCGAAAGAGAAAGTCGTTACACTTGCGAAGCGTCTGCTTCATTATACGAATGGCAAATTCAAGCTGCATCTCGTGCCGTTCACAGACATTCAGACAAGCTTCGTTCAAGCTGGACAGGAGCGGCTGATCATTACGTTAATGCGCCGCGCGATGCTGCGCATTACAGAACAAATTGCAGAGCGCGAAAGCGCTCATGCCATTGTAACTGGCGACAGCCTTGGTCAAGTCGCGAGCCAGACACTTGGCAGCATGAATGTAATCGGCCGAGCAGCGAGTCTGCCGATTCTAAGGCCGCTTGTCATGATGGACAAGGTCGACATTATCAGGATCGCAGAGAGCATCGGTACGTACGAGACAAGTATTTTGCCATATGAGGATTGCTGCACCTTATTCGTGCCGAAGTCGCCGACGACGAATCCGAATTTGGAATCGGTCGAGAAGGCGGAAGCTTTGATTCCGAATCTGGATGAGATGATTGCGCTCGCTGTGAAAAATACCGTGACGGTTGTATTGAAGCAGGAACAGCCACAGAAGCAGGCAGCAGAAACAGCTGAAGACCGGTGGTTCTAAACAAAGTCATATACGAAAAAACAGGGGCTCCTATGCGGAGTCCCTGTTGCTTATTACGGCTTGTTTGCCCGAGCGCTGCTTCCTTCTGCGCTTCAGACTGTTCGTTGCCTTGCCCGCAAGAACTACCAGCAGGATACACAGTGCGATAAAGCCCCATAACACCCACGCGTTATCGAAGAATGATTTGAGCTTCTCCTCATGCGTAACCATCTTGGCAGCCGTATAGGCGAGAACACCGGAGCCGATATAGACGATCCATGGGAAACGATTGATGAGGCGGATGAACAGCGTGCTGCCCCAGACGACAATTGGAATGCTGATAAGGAGTCCAAGAATAACGAGCAGGTCGTTGCCGTGTGCGGCGCCTGCTACTGCGATAACGTTGTCTAATCCCATCGCGGCATCGGCGATAATGATCGTGCGAATGGACTGCCACAATGTACTGCCAGCTTTAATATTGTCATGATCTTCTTCCTGCACCAGCAGCTTGTAAGCGATGAATAGCAGCAGCAGACCCCCGACGAGCAGCAACCATGGTATTTCGAGCAAATGTACAACGAGCAGGGTAGCTACGGCACGAATAACGACGGCACCAATCGTTCCCCCGATTACCGCTTTGCGCTGCTGCGCTTTCGGGAGATTGCGGGCAGCCATGCCGATGACGATCGCGTTATCGCCTGCGAGTACCAGGTCAATGAACACAATTTGCAGTAGAGCAGCAGCAAACGCCCATGATAAAATTTCCAGCTCCATTCCAATAAGCCCTCCTCATGTGTTCAACTAGTACTGCTTACGGACGAACGATGCCTGCCGTTTCAATCATTTTGTAATCATATTCGGACATGCAGGGACATACCTCTGATTAAGAGTATGCTTACGATGCAAGCAATTTGCTTGCAGGCAGTAGCTCGAGGGAGTAAGCAAATTGCTAAGCGTATGCTTACGAAGCAAGCAATTTGCTCACAGCTAGTTTCTCTAAGAAGTAAGCGAATTGCTAAGCGTATGCTTACGAGGCAAGCAATTTGCTCACAGCTAGTTTCTCTAAGAAGTAAGCAAATTGCTTTAAGGAGTGTGTACATGTTGGATAGCCTACTCGTATTTATGCAGATCGTCCTCATTAATATGCTGCTTAGCGGCGATAATGCCGTCGTTATTGCAATGGCGAGCAACGGACTGCCAAGCGCCCAGCGGAAGAAGGCCGTATGGTGGGGGAGCGCTGCCGCTGTACTGCTTCGCTGTATTCTGACGGTGGCAGCGGTTGCGCTGCTCCAAATCCCCTATCTGCAAGCAACTGGCGCGCTGCTGCTAGGCATGATTGCAGTGAAGCTGTTCCGCGATGCTTACAATGGCGAGGAAGCGGAATTGACGGGTAGCGGGAAGAACAAACGTTCAGTGTCGTTAATGGTGGCGATCCGTACGATCGTTGCTGCTGATTTTATAATGAGCTTGGATAATGTGCTCGCAATTGCTGCCATTGCGGATGGTGAGCCGGTGCTGCTTATACTTGGAATTGTCGCCAGCATTCCGATTATTATTTGGGGCAGCCATTTCGTTGGGGCTTTGCTTCGAAAGTTTCCGCCGTTGGTTTATGTTGGTGCTGCGCTGCTTGGATATGCGGCTGGCGAGATGCTCGTGAGCGATCCTGGTTTAAGCCGATTGATTCACAGCTCTGCGACAATGCACGATGCGATTCCGTTGTTTTGCATCCCTTTAGTAATTATTATAGGACTGATTGGAAGGCCGAAATTACGTGCGCATTAGGGGATTTCATTCGTAAGCCGGCATCATCTAACTCTGCGGAGTGGATGAGCCGGCTTTTACTTTTTGCAAGCATCCTGTGGTTTACACTGGTTTTTTATGCGCAGTTCTATTACACTAGAGGTTGCGAGAAGTGACGGGATCGTGTCGTCTTTCGTCGAAAGAGATTGGCGGCGATACAGATACCGATTGTAACCGGAACGATCGGGGGGAAACATGGTGTCTAAACAGCATTATGCGGGAATCGCTCTGCTTGGCGCAGGGCTTGTCATTCTGCTTGGCAAATCGGGCTTTTTCAGCTTTATTGGCAGTGTGCTGTGGCCAGTCATACTGCTAATCGCAGGCATTCTGCTGCACGTGCTTTATTTCGGGAGAATGCTTCCGACAGTTGCGCTTGTGCCAGCAGGAACACTATCTGTTTACGGGCTGCTGTTTCTGTTCTGCAGCGTATTCGGATGGTCATCCTTTCATCAGCTGTGGCCGTTCGTGCTGTTCGGTCCAGCGGCAGGCTTGTATGAGTATTACGCGTTCGAACCGTTCAAGCCTCGCCTTGCACTGCAGCTAGCCGTCGGCTTGGGGGCCGTGACGGTCGTTGCATTCGGATTCATCCTCATTTCAAGCTGGAGTATCTATGTCATAGGGCTTGTATTGATCGGAGCTGGGTTGTGGCTGACAGTTGGACGCGGCCGCAAGTCACGCTGGTAATGTTGGCCCCCTGTATTCGCAACCGGTAATAATATAGAACAAAGACAAATTGGAGTGGATTAAGAACATGAAAGAAAGACAGAACATCCGTAATATCGCAATCATTGCCCACGTTGACCACGGCAAGACGACGCTCGTAGACAAGCTGCTGCAGCAATCCGGTACGTTCCGCGACCATGAAGCGGTACAAGAGCGCGCCATGGACTCGAACGATATTGAACGGGAGCGCGGTATTACGATTCTGGCGAAGAATACGGCGATCAATTACAAAGAGTATCTGATCAACATCGTCGATACACCAGGCCACGCTGACTTCGGCGGCGAAGTAGAACGCATTATGAAAATGGTTGACGGCGTATGTCTCGTTGTCGACTCCTTCGAGGGTTGCATGCCGCAGACGAAATTCGTGCTCCGCAAAGCGCTCGAATCGAACCTGACGCCAATCGTAGTTGTTAACAAAATCGACCGTCCGAACGCTCGTCCTGCTGAAGTCATCGACGAAGTGCTCGATCTGTTCATCGAGCTTGGCGCGTCGGATGAGCAATTGGACTTCCCAGTTGTATATGCATCGGGTCTCATGGGTACGTCGAGCTTGGAGCCAGAGGTAGAGAAGCAGGAAGAGAACATGCGTGCTCTGTACGACACGATTGTTGAGAAAATTCCAGCGCCTACGGAAAGCATAGAGGAGCCGCTTCAATTCCTCGTTACGCTGCTTGATTATAACGAATATTTGGGCCGTATCGCCGTTGGCCGCGTTAACCGCGGTATTGTAAAACAAGGTCAAGCTATTGCTGTTATGACGCGTGAAGGCGGCATTAAACAAGCTCGTATCGAGAAGCTGTTCGGCTTCCACGGACTGAAACGTATTGAGGTTGAAGAAGCTGGCGCTGGCGACATCGTTGCAATTGCTGGTATTAAAGATATCAATATCGGTGAAACGCTCGCTGACCCAGCGAACCCAGAAGCGCTTCCTGTCCTGACGATCGATGAGCCAACGCTGCAAATGACGTTCCTCGTCAACAACAGTCCATTCGCAGGCCGCGAGGGCAAGTGGGTAACTTCCCGTAAGCTTCGTGAACGTCTGTACAAGGAGCTGGAGACGGACGTTGCGCTGCGCGTTGAAGATACGGACAGCCCGGACGCATTCATCGTTGCTGGTCGCGGCGAGCTGCACCTCGGCATTCTGATCGAGAACATGCGTCGTGAAGGCTTTGAGATGCAAGTATCGAAGCCTGAAGTTATCATTAAAGAAGTGGACGGCGTGAAGTGCGAGCCGTACGAGCGTCTGCTCATTGACGTACCAGAAGAGAGCATGGGCGCAGTAATGGAAAGCCTTGGAACGCGCAAAGCTGAGATGGTGAACATGATTAACAACGGTACGGGCCAAGTCCGCCTTGAGTTCATCATGCCAGCTCGCGGTCTGATCGGCTATCGTACGAACTTCCTGACAATGACGCGCGGTTATGGCATTATGAACCACGCATTCGATAGCTTTGGTCCAGTTATTGCTTCCAATGTTGGCGGTCGCCATCAAGGCGTTCTCGTATCGAGCGAGAATGGTTCGTCGACGTTCTACGGCATGCTGGGCGTAGAGGATCGCGGTATGCTCTTCCTCGAGCCAGGTACGGAAGTATACGAAGGTATGATCGTTGGCGAGCACAACCGCGACAACGACATTATCGTAAACATCTGCAAAGAGAAGGCACTTACGAACGTACGCTCCGCTACGAAGGAAGATACGGTTAAGCTGAAGACGCCTATCCTGTTCTCCCTTGAAGCTGCACTGGAGTACCTCAACGATGATGAATATTGCGAAATTACGCCGAAGTCGGTTCGTCTGCGTAAGAAGATCCTAAACAAGAGCGAGCGCGAGCGTGCAGAGAAACATCGCAAAATGGCACAAGCCAACGCGTAATGCTTTGTAGTTGAAGGAGGATTTGTACGATGCAAGAATGGTTTAGCAACCATCCGCTCGTTACGTACGTCTTAATATTGGCGTGCATCATTTACATCTTCAATGCGGTGTTCCGAGTCAAGCGACTGCCGATCCTCAAGGAAGTTCTTGCACACCTAGTCATGGCGATTGGAGCTTTCGTTCTGTACATTCTTCAGGTCGATAAACTCCCAATCATTCAATGTATGGCAGTGGCGATCCTTATGATGATGATGCTTCGTGGACGGCAGCTGTACGATAAGCTGCGCAACAAGCGCAACGGAGATGTGAAGACAGATTCTAGCCAGTAACCATTAGCCTGCAATAGGCGAGGAGCGATGGGTCAGATGAAGCTTGAGGATGCTCTCTTCAATTGGCTGCAAATCGAACGTGTGGCGCAGGCGCAGCCTGATGATGAGGCTGCGCTCGATACACGCGATTTTTTCCTGCAAGTGCTTCGGGAGGATCACGGGATACGCAAGGTTAACGTGAGTTCCGAAGATGCGACGATGGTGTATGTGCGCATCGAGAAGGAGGAGGGCGGCACTAAGCTGTTTTTCTTCGATCGTGAAGCGGCAGACCAACTGGTGAATGATGTCTATAATGATCGCTGTCAATCATGAAAGACACATGGACAGAAGGTGATTACGTGGATTCGAATACGCCGCTGCCGCCCCGTTCGGGCAAAAGGGTGTCTAATGCAGGCAACCAGAAGCAGACGTATAAGACTAGTAAGGTAGTAAAGCCGAAGAAACGTGTTCGATGGGGCCGAATTATCGGCATGCTCATTCTTGCGGCCGTTCTATTGATCGGATGGTTTGTAGTCGATCTTTTCTTCAAAGCCGGCAAGGCAATCGACAAGATCTCACTTCCGACCAAGATCGAGGTTCCGGCAGAAGAGTCGGTCAAGGTGAAGCCGACTGCCGTTCTGCTGCTTGGGCTTGATTCGCGTGAGAAGACCGGTACGATGAATACGGACGTCATCATGATCGCGGCATTGAATCCGGAGACGAAGAAAGTGACGGTCGTGACCGTGCCGCGCGATACGCGGATCGAACAGTCGGGATATGCGAAACACAAAGCTAACAGCTATTATGCGAGTTTTTATCATGATGCGTTGAAGACGACGAAAGATAAAGAGCAAGCAAAGCTCCAGGCACTTGATAATATGAAGACGATGTTTGGCCGTTACTTTGGCATTGATATCAAGTATGCATCGATCATCAACTTCCAAGGCTTCGCGGATGTCGTTGATGCATTGGGCGGGGTCAGGGTCGACGTCGATATGGACATGCGTTATGTCGATAATGCGGACGGTACGAATATCGACCTGAAGAAGGGCCGCCAAGAGCTCACAGGCGAGCAGGCACTTGACTTCGTTCGCTACCGCAAATCGAACGACGGCAAGAACATGTCGAGCGACTTCGACCGCAATCGTCGTCAAGGCGAGGTGCTGGGTGAAATTGTCGATCGTCTGAAGTCACTTGGCGGCGCAACGAAACTCGGATCCGTTATCGGAGCAGTGGGCGGCAACATGCGGACGGACATTCCGGAGTCGGAAGTCCGCCAGCTGATGTTTACCTACTTCGGTCTCACGCGTTCGGACGTCGAGTTTAAGCCGCTTGAAGGCAAATGGGTCAGTCCTTATGTACATGCGGATGAACAAAGCCTTGCGGATACCCGTCAGGCGCTGAGAGCCCAATTGTCCGAACAGTAGTAGTACGAAGCGTATAAGCTGTGCTATAATGGGGATATACAGTAGACGCCATTGCCGAGGAGGTCATGCGGATGACTGAACTTATCCGAGCGAGATCCGAAGTTACATCGATAACTTTGATTGGCGAACCATTAGCAGCTGCATGCCGTCTTGTACGCAATGTGAATACGATGGAAGGACAAGTATGGTCTTCCGTCATGATGAAAGCCTAGCGATTATCGCTAGGCTTTTTGTGTACTCATTTGCGTTGAATTTACCACAATTTATTATTAGCTGCCAAAGATCGTTCATCTCCGAGTGACATCAACAAGGTTATCACATGTTCTTGTTGATTTTCGGCGCTTGGTTCGTGCTGCTCCGCTCGGTATGCTCATCCTTAGGTATCGTATCGCGCGGCATCTGAGGGACGATGCGGCCGATAATATCCGCCATCTCCTCAGAGAAGCCTTGGAGCGGTCGGCCGTTGCGAATGTCGGCACCGATTTCCTTCAGCCTTTCGGATAAGTCCATGTCAGCAGTCACAACGGCATTAACTCCGTAAGGGTCCTTGCGGAACGCTTCGGCTACGGAGTATTTGATCGTGCCGATACGAGAGCGTTCCAGCTTCGAGTCGACATCAATACCTACAACAGCAACGTTGCCGGCGATGACGCAGTGCGCATTACGAACGCCGGGAATACCTTTGGCTAACGATTCCAGATGGTTCGCAACGGATTTGCTGTCGGTGATTGGCTTGGCTCTTGGTTCTGTCTGCTGTACTCTTACATTCGGATTATTCTGAGGAGAGGGTGATGTCTCATTGCGCGCCACGGTGCCGCATCCTGCAGTCAGCAGGCACAGCACGGTAGCGGACGCAAGGCAACCCAGTAATATGCGCATATCGCCACCAGACCTTTCACAATTCACTTTTGTCGTCGCTGCATAGTTTGCCCGAAGCTGAATATGGTTATGTATGCCTTTCGTCACCACATCGATTTCGGCGCCAGGAGGGTCCGCGATGAAAAAAATTTTCGTGCTCGATACGAATGTGCTGCTCCACGATCCGCAAGCCATCTTCGCATTCGACGACAATGAGATCATCATACCGGCGATAGTACTCGAGGAAATCGACTCCAAGAAGCGGCTGGCCGATGAGCTGGGCCGCAACGCACGTTCGGTCTCACGTCTCCTTGATAGCATGAGGGAGCAGGGACACTTGCACGAGGGCATTGTGCTGAAGAATGGCGGGCTGCTGAAGGTGGAACTTAACCATCGGAGCTTCGTCCGCGTTCAAGAGATGTTCGGCGAAATGACCAACGACAATCGGATTCTCGCTGTGGCGCTTAATTATGATATGGAGGAGCAGGAGAAAGGGTCGAACGTAAGAACCGTGTTGGTAAGCAAAGACGTTCTTGTCCGGATCAAAGCAGATGTGTTAGGCCTGCAAGCGCAAGATTATTTGTCCGATCGAACGGTTTCTGCAACGGATCTATACGGCGGTTATTCTACCCTTCATGTGCATCCTTCTGTCATAGATGAGTTCTACACGTACCGGTTTCTGTCCGTAAAAAGCTTGCAGTTGTCGATGAAGCTGTATCCGAATGAGTTCATTATCCTGCGGGATGAAATGGGAACTTCGAAGTCGGCACTGCTTAAAGTGAGTCAGGATGGGGTGAGGCTGGAGCCGCTTTATCTAAGCAACGATGCGGTATGGGGGATAACGGCTCGCAATGCGCAGCAGCGAATGGCACTCGAGCTTCTGCTCAACGACGATATTCCGCTAGTAACTTTAACAGGTAAGGCAGGGACCGGCAAAACGCTGCTGGCGCTCGCCGCAGGCCTGCTGAAAGTTGAAGATGAACATAAGTACAAGAAGCTGCTCATCGCCCGGCCAGTCGTGCCAATGGGCAAAGATATCGGATATTTGCCAGGGGAGAAAGAGGAGAAGCTGCGACCGTGGATGCAGCCGATCTATGATAACCTCGAGTATTTATTCGATACGAAGAAGAGCGGCGATATTGATAAAATATTAATGGGGCTCGGCAGCATTCAGGTCGAAGCGCTGACCTACATTCGCGGCCGCTCCATCCCAGGGCAATTCATTATCATTGATGAAGCGCAAAACTTAACGAAGCACGAGGTGAAAACAATCGTCTCGCGCGTAGGGGAAGGCAGTAAAATCGTGCTTATGGGGGATCCAGAGCAGATCGACCATCCTTACTTGGACTCCATAAGCAATGGCCTCACGCATATCGTCGAACGGTTCAAAGGTGAGAGCTCCAGCGGTCATATTACGCTGGAGAAAGGCGAGCGGTCGAAGCTGGCGCAGCTTGCAGCCGATTTGCTGTAGCATAGTCATTCGAATGCGTATCTT
Organism: Paenibacillus terricola; assembly: GCF_014779765.1. Taxonomy (GTDB): domain Bacteria; phylum Bacillota; class Bacilli; order Paenibacillales; family Paenibacillaceae; genus Paenibacillus_T; species Paenibacillus_T terricola. The sequence goes on from NZ_JACXZA010000001.1 coordinate 1,027,763, forward strand.
AATAGGAATCAGCGACGGACGCAGAAGCGTCCGTCTTTTTTTGGCATAAGGCGATGTTAAGCAATGATGTTAATATTTGATTATTGCGAACGTTTGTTCTATAATTGGGAGTGACATCAATGTTAAGAGACATTCGAAGAGCGATCTTTCCCCTTGCAGCATTTTTTCATAACTGTACATAAGGAGATGATGGACTTGGTTAAGGTAGATTACAAAAAAGATTTTAAGCAACTTTATATGCCGACAACGCTTCCTGAAATTGTGGAGGTGCCGAGGATGCCGTTTTTTATTGTCAGTGGAACTGGAGACCCTAATGGAGAGGAATACGCCAAGGCAACGGAAGCTTTGTACAGCTTAAGTTATGCAGTGAGAATGTCCTACAAAAGTGAAGATGTACCCGTTGGATATTATGAGTATACGGTTTTTCCGCTTGAAGGGATATGGGATTTGATTGATTATTCAAAGCCCTCAACAGATAAAAGCAACTTTAAGTACAACATCATGATACGTCAACCTGACTTTGTGACAGAAGAGGAGTTCGAACGATTTGTAGGACAGACGAAGCGGAAAAAATCAAATCCGTACCTTGACAGAGTTCGCTTTGAATATGTAGAAGATGGTATATGCTGTCAAATGATGCATAGGGGCAGTTTTGAAGATGAACCTGAAAGCTTCGCGCGAATGGAAGCTTACTGTACTGAACATGGCTTCATCCGTGCAAGTAAAACTCATCGAGAAATTTATTTGTCTGATCCTCGCAAGACCGAACAGGCGAAGTTGAGAACGGTGTTAAGATTTCAAGTAAGAACTTGATAACTTGATAATCAATCAAGAAACAATACATAGCCTTCCTTTATTGAATCGTAGGTTAAAAGTCATAAAGTAGTGGGAGACAACGGAGCGACCCATTTGATATGATAGAACTATACCTGCATTTGGAAAGGAAGGAAAATGTGCTGTGGTATATCGCAAATCAACACTCCTGCTGCTGACGGGTTCATTAGCGGCTGTTATTGTTGTTTTCCTATCACTGGTCAATTTGCCGAATGGAAATTCCTCGCCATCGACCAAACGCGGCGAGACGATTACACCGCTGCCCGCAGGGCAATCAGGAAATGATCCGCAGCACATTATCGTAAGCGTTTCCATACATGAGAATGAGTTTGATAATATGCTCGAAGCGACATCCCGTTTTATGGAGGCGAATCCGAACATTACGGTAGAACTGCGCAATATTAGCCCCGATCTCGCGTATGACAGCTTGAAGAGCGATGCACAGCTTGGTACGGGGCCGGATATTGCGCTGATGGATAGCGGATGGGTGAAGGAGTTTGCGGTGCTCGGCTATCTGAAACCGCTTGATTCGCTGGTTGCAGCGATGCCTGGAGACTGGCTTAGCGGTCTGCTTGAGCCGCTTAATTGGAATAATTATTGGTGGGGAATGCCGAAGGATGCTGACCCGCAGTTAGTTGTGTGGAGCAGGCCGTTGTTAGATCAGCTGACAGGCGGAACGATCCCGGCAGATTGGAACTCATTTGCTGATCTAGCGTCCACTGAGGGGGCGGAGCTGCCGGATGTTCCGCTTGTGCGGCTTGACCCGACAGATGCGCGTCAACTGCTCGTATGGCTGGATTCATTTCCATCCAAGGAACGGACAGAACCGCTTCAGCCCTTCGATGCAGATCTGAAGGAAAGGCTCGCTTTTCTTGCCGAGGGACAAGGGACGACGTTTACAGTCAGCCGGGCTAACGGCAAAGACAAAGCCGAGAAGCTTGCGGCAGGCGAACTGCTATCGGCTGTAATGCGATGGTCTGAACTGCAAGCCTTGACGTTGGAGCGGCGCTCGAAGCTGGCAATCGGATATCCGAACGGCTGGTACGGCGGCCGAAGCTTCGTTGTATTCGCGCATAGCCGAGCGAAGGAAGAAGCGGTATCACTATGGCTGCAGATGATTGCCGGTGAAGATGAGCAGCAGACAAGTTATGATCGGTACAGGCTGCTCCCTTCGCTTAAACCGCTGTATACGACGCGAGAACAAAACATTCTGGATATTGGCATGAATAAGCTGGCTGATTTCGTCTGGCTGAAGCAGCTTGATGCGATGACCAGCCAGACGCTTGATCCGCAGTGGCCGGTTCGATTGGCGAATTGGGAGCAGGTATGGAACGATCTAAGTCACGATGATAACTGGTTGAAAGAAATTGCCGAACTATGGAATAACAGCTTTGCTTCCTAAAGATCTCAGTCAGACATATCGAAGTAACGTTAGAATTTCACAGCGAGCGAAACGACAAGCTCACCATCACTAATGGAGACATCTTTTGCCGTAAGAAACTTAAGGATCTGCTGCGGATAGAAACTAAGATCGAACGTTTGCTCCAACTCCTGTCTTGTCGTATCCGGCAGCGGAATGCCGTTGAATTTGAGCGAATTAATATGAAATTGGATATGGTTCTTCGGATCAGATTCGACGGTATAAGTGCCAATAACCTCGATTGATATGCCGTCCCGCGAGCCGCTCGCAATCACTTGTCCATCCTTGAAATGAAACGCGAATACGTTGAATATCTCATTTTGCTCACGGAGAAAATCATTGAGTGCATCCTCCGGAATCCTCAGCTTATAATTGAAGCCGTTGATCTCCAGATACTCCTTGTTCTTCTGCGCCCAATCGGGCAAATGATCCATCGCTTCCGACAGCGCTTGAAAATACGTGCGAACCTCGCGTACGCCGACATTGTTCCAGTAAGTGTTAAGCTCATTCATTAGCAATCTAAGCTTGTCGGCATCGGATCTCCCCTCTAGCGTAATGTTCATTTCCTTCTGAAGCTGAGCGACTCGGTCACGCTGTTTCAATAAATCCTCTTCCGCTTGATGCAGCTTGCGCTGCTGCTCCGACTGCTCTTCGTATTCATGGCGGAGCGAGCGGGCTTGCTCTGCATATTGCGTCATTAACGTACGGTCCCGCGAGAAAATAATATCGATATAGTCCAGCAGCTTGATCCATTCTTGCAGTGAGTGGAAGGAGAGTAGCGCCTTCAACAGCCAGTCCCGCTCGCCCATATAGTAGGAGCGGAGAATTCGGCCGGTCTCCTCGCGCTGATCGGCGAGCTGCTGCTCTTGTTGATCGATGCGAGTTTGCGTAGCGGCAAGTATCGTTTGCTGCTGGGCCTGTTCCTGCTGCACACGCGATATTTCTTTATCGATTTCAACGACTGACAGGCTTTTCTCTAGCAGTTGTTGAATCTCTACATCATCAGGGGTTAGGGCTGAGGCAGTGCCGACCGTCTCGAACAAGAGTAGAGCTGCTGCAATTGCAGCTATACTCGTACGTTGAATCCAGGCGATCATGCTAGGATTCCTCCTTATCGTAAGCGTCAGCGAATGTAGTCAAGCCTAGCATTACTGTATGCGTTCATTTCTCCTATTATATCTGAATCAAGCAAGGAGTGGCAGCAGAATGGACATGCTGAAGCATCGATTGATTAATCGTATAGCCGAAACTATAGATTCGGAAGGATTACATGCGAGGACAGCTGAAGGTGAGGCGTGCAAGGCGATTACTTTCAGTCGATATATGGAATTGTGTTTATATGACGAGCAAGAGGGCTACTATCGGAGTGGCAACGTTCGAACGGGTCGGGAGGGCGACTTCTATACGAGTGGAGCTATTGGAGGCATAATGGGGCATATGTTGGCGCGTTACATTCAGCGTGCTGCAGCAGGGAATAAAGGCGAAAGTGTAATCGTTGAATGGGGTGCAGGTACGGGAGCCATGACCGCGCAGATGCTGGGAGCCTGGGTGGAAGAGCATTCAGAGTGGCTGCGGCAGGTTGATTATAAAGTGGTTGATGATCATCCGGCTCATCTGCAAGCGGCGCGTCATCGTATTGAAACCTTACATCAGAATGCGAGTGGAGTAGAAATTAATTCGGTTTCTTACAGTAGCTCAGAAGAAGCGATAGAGACGCTTGGAACGATCGCTGAGAACCGTCATTTCATTATTGCGGCGAATGAGCTGATCGATGCGATGCCTGTTCATCGAGTCGTTAAACGTGGCGGAATGCTGATGGAGCTGGGTGTAAGCCTATCAGAGCGTGAAGATGGCATCCGATTTCAATGGGCTCACATGCCGCTATCGTCGAATGTAATTGCGCGATCTATTGAAGCAGACGGAATTCCGATGGTCGAAGGGCAGGAGACGGAAGTGAATCTTGCCGCGGAGCATTGGCTTGCTATGATTGGCGGAATCGTACGGAGCGGGATGCTGATTCTTATCGATTATGGACATCGAGCAGAGGAGTATCGTGCAGCATATCGGATGTACGGGACGTTGCTATGCTATAAACAGCATCTTGCTCATGATGATCCGTTCATCTCCCCTGGCGGACAGGATATTACCGCACATGTTAATTTTACGGCGCTCAGGAGAGCGGCGGAGCAAGCAGGGTGGACGGCTGCTGAAGAGACGACGCAGCTGCAATTTCTAATTGATCAAGGTATTCTTGACCTGCTGCGCAGTCACCAGGATCGAGACCCGTTCAGCGAGACGGCGAAGCGCAATCGAGCGATTCGGCAGTTGCTGCTGTCAGACGGAATGAGCGAGACGTTCAAGATCATCATTCTGACCAAAGGCGATTTTCGAATAGAGCGCATACAAAAACAACCGGAATCGGTATGATTCCGGTTGTTTTCTTGTGCTGCGGTATCGATCGTTTGATGTGTATTAGAATGGGAGACCCATCTTAAATACGGTCCAGTAGCTGAATCCGACAAACGAGAACACCATGTAGCCCCAGAACATGAGTATGTATGTACGTTCCGAGAAGTTCAAATAGCCGAGTAAGATGAACGCGGCGGCTTGCATGAAGAACAAGAGCGACATTTCGGTCATGTCCCCTGCAAACGACATCAGGCCAATGACGAAACACCAAAAGCCAAGAACGCGAAACATGCGTGCCATTCTCCATCCCCCTCTCTTCGATTCGACCTTTTTTTCTATTGCCAATTATAACGTTACGTACAAGCAGTGTAAACCTGAATCAGTGACAAACCAGAAAACTTTTTCAAATCCAAGAAAGTGTCTCCAGTAAGAGGGTAACATTCGGTACATTTGAATCATTTGGACAGCTTGCACCTATAGTTTGCACACAATCGTTGCCGAACATGTATGAGCTTATAAAAAAATGGATATATAAATTAGTATCCGATAGATTCTATGAAATCTACCAAGGGCATAGAGATAATTAAGCGCCTTTAACGTTAGGAGGTTTGGGTAGCATGACAGCAGTCAGACAAGATGCTTGGAGTCCAGACGACGATATCATTCTTGCGGAGGTAACGCTGCGACATATTCGAGAGGGCAGTACACAACTTGCTGCCTTCGAAGAGGTCGGAGAGCGGATCGGAAGAACCTCTGCAGCTTGCGGATTCCGTTGGAACAGCTGTGTTCGCAAACGCTATGAGGAAGCGATTCAGATCGCTAAGCAGCATAGACAGAAGCGCAATTATTTGAAGAAACAATCGTCTTCTGTTGCAGCTGCACCGCATGTTTCATCCCTCACCATTGTGGATGAGGACACGAAGTCATTCAAGCAGGATGTAATCTCTGAGGAAAGCATTACGATAGACGGTATTATCCGATTCTTGCGGCAATGGCGTGGCGCCTATCAAGAGCTTCAACGCCAAGTAAAGCTGCTGGAGAAGGATTTGCTCGACCGCGATGAAGAGCTTTCCGAGCTGCGATCTGAGAATCACCGGCTCAACAGTGAAGTCACGAATGCACAGACGGATTATCGGACCGTTAACGATGACTACAAAACGTTGATTCAGATTATGGATCGCGCTCGCAGACTAGCAGTATTAAATGAAGAAGATGAACTGAAACCTCGGTTCAAAATGGATGCTAACGGCAACTTGGAGCGCATCGAATAACCGAATGGATCAGCTATAGCAGACGCCCTCGCATGAGTAGATGCGGAGGGCGTTTTTGCGTTAAAATTGTCCAGTAGGCTGGACAAACCTTACTCGTACATAAAACTGATTACTACTATATATAGGTTTGAGTTCAAAATCATGATCAAAAGCGTATTTTTTGAACTACCGATAAAGAAGGATGTGTTTCATGAGATTTGATATCATAGGCGGCGGCGCAATTGGATTGCTATATGGGGGTAGACTTGCTCTGGCAGGTTATCCTGTCACGATATGGACGAGAACAGCAGAGCAAGCAGAGCGGCTTGCAGACGATGGGATAGAGCTGGTGAGGCAGGGAGTCATCCGAGTTGCTGATGTAGATGCTTTCCCGCTGCAGGAATGCAGCCGCAAGTTGCCGCAGATGGATGATTCGGAACAGATCATCCTGCTTGCGGTCAAGCAGACGCAATTAACAGCTGCTCTTCTGGAGCAGGTTGGTAAGCTGGCTGATCCGAACGCGCTAGTCATTGGTTTACAGAATGGGATTGGACATGTGGAGAAGTTGGTTCAAGCTGTCCCGCATGCTTACGTGCTGACAGGCGTTACGACGGAAGGCGCGCTGCGGCATGGGCCGAGGACGGTTGAACATACCGGCGAAGGTATGATTGCAATTGGGGATGCGTTTAACGATTTGAGACAAAAATCGGCGAGCGATGACGGGCTAAATGAACGAATGAAGCAGTCTGAGCAAGAAATACGGCATAAAATGTTATTGAATGCGTTTTCATTAGCAGGAATTACATCAGAGTTGTCGAAAGAGATGAATAATCGTATTTTTCAGAAATTGCTCGTGAATGCCGTTATTAATCCTTTAACCGCACTGTTTGACGTTCGCAACGGCGAACTTCCGCAGCATCCTCGTCGTGCTTCGCTAATGCGGGCGTTGTATGATGAGACTTTTCATGTGCTTGTTGCGGCAGGTATGACTGGCGATGAAGATCGCTGGCAGCAGGTGCTGCAAGTTTGCGAGCGCACATCGGAGAACGTATCGTCCATGCTCGCAGATGTTCGGGCAGGGCGGCAGACGGAGATTGAATGGATTAACGGCAGCGTTTGCCGTTTGGCAGCGCAGTATGGGCTTGAGGCACCCGTGAATGCTTCCGTTGCACTGCTGGTGAATGCAATGAAATAACACTGTACATTGAAGGAGGCGGCGGGTATGTGGCTATGGGAAAGCGTTCGGCAAGTGTATGCATTTCTTGCAGTCATACCAGTCATTCCGTTCGCTCTCATTTATTGGGGCTATGGATCTTTCGCTAACGATAGGAAGAAAGCGTTCATGCTAGCGATGGACGTGACGACCGTATTACTGGTAGGTTGTGTAGCTGTATTATTTAACAATATATTCGGCGGCAGCTTCGGCTTCTACTTGATTGTACTTGTACTGCTGCTGCTTGGCGGCTTTATTGGCAATATGCAGTTCCGCAAGCGGGGTGCAGTGGATTCTAAGAAAGTGTTTCGGGCGGTATGGCGAATCGGTTTTTTGTTTATGAGTGTTTTGTACGTGTTGTTTATGTTTATCGGAATTGGCAAGGTGCTGCTGCTTCCGATGTAGATCAATAGGATAGGAAGGCGGCCATCCGGCATAAGTGCAGGGTGGCTTTTTCATTCCCATGAATTTATGAGCTTTGACGCTGCAAGGCTCCATTGTGTACAATGAATAAGTTAACTTTTAACATCGTACATTCATGATGACTTTATGCATACAGTGCGGTTCGTACGAGCTGCTGAATATGATGCGGATCGAGGTTGAAATGGGATATGACATCTACTGAATTTTACGAGCTTCCGGGTTCACAGCCGTTGAGTGAAGCTTATGCGCAGCAATCGGATCAACGTCTTGGCGAGCTGTTTCACAGCGGTCATCCGTCTTCGGAGGAAGCTTGGCGCAATCGTGCGCAATATCTTGACCGTTCGGTCAGCAAGCGTGCATCATCCGTGGAAATCGCAGGTGTGCTTCGTGCTTATAACTCGCGTTACGGCATGACCTCGGAAGTGGCGGCCAATATCGATGCGCTTGGTGATGGCGCGCTTGTTGTTGTTGGCGGTCAGCAGGCTGGATTATGGACAGGCCCACTGCTCGTGATCCACAAAGCAGTATCGGTGATATCCGCAGCTAAACACGCTTCTTCGGTTCTTGGTCGTGCCGTTGTGCCAGTATTCTGGATTGCGGGCGAAGATCATGATTGGGATGAAGCGAATCATGTGATGGCGGTAACGGATCAAGGACTCCGCAAGCTGTCGATTGCAAGACCAGAAGGCCCTCGCACATCGGTCAGCCGAACGCCTGTGTCAGCAGAGACATGGGAAGCTGCGATTGAAGAGCTCGCGGCTACGCTTCCTGGCTCTGAGTTCAAAGAAGCGCTGCTCGATAAGCTGCGGTCGATCTCGGCAAGCAGCAGCACCTTGAGCGAATCATTCGCATATCTCATTATGACGCTGTTCGGCAGTGAAGGACTTGTCCTGATGGATGCAGACGATAAACAGCTTCGAGCGCTTGAAGCACCAATGTTCTGTCGTATCCTTAATGAGCAGGAGCCGCTTGGCGATACGTACAGCAATGCATCGGCCAAACTGACTGAGCTGGGTTACCGGGCACAGGCGACTTACACGCCAGGTTGTGCGAATTTGTTCTTGTTCCGTCCTGAGAATGACGAGTTCGGCTTGAAGGACGAGCGTGTGCTTCTGTACAAGCGCGAGGATGGAAGCGGGTTTACCGATCGCAAAGGAGAGTCGAGCTGGAGCCGGGAGCAGCTGCTTGGATTGGCAGAGACGAAACCGGAGCAGCTTAGCAACAATGTACTGACGCGGCCGATCATGCAGGATTATGTGCTGCCGGTGCTGGCTGCTGTGCTTGGACCCGGTGAGATTGCGTACTGGGCGCAGTTAGGCGGAGCGTTCCGTCATTTTGGAATGGAGATGCCTATCCTTGCACCTCGCATGTCGTTTACCTTAGTCGAAGGAACGATTGCCAAGCATATGTTGAAGTATGAGTTGACGTTCGATGATGTCGTGGCACGCTTCGAGGAGAAGAAGCAGGCATGGCTCACTGCGCAGGATCGTTACGACATTGCTGCGAAGTTCGGCCACGCCAGGGATCAGTTCGAGCAGTTGTACACGCCGCTGGTGGCGCTCGCTGCAGAGGTGCAGGCTGGACTGGAGAAATTGGGTCAGACGAATATGAGCAAGATCATTGAGCAAATCAGCTATTTGGAATCGAAGACAGCGGACGCGTTCCGCAAAAGTCATGAAGCGTCCCTTCGCCATTGGGAGCGGATCGGCTTGGCTATATGGCCAGCGGGCAAACCGCAGGAACGCGCATTGAATATGACAGCTTATTGGAACCGTTACGGATTAGACTGGCTGAAACGTCTGCAAGAACTGCCATATGATCCGAATGGCGGACATCGCGTTATATATTTGTAATTCATTATCGAATGAAAGGTAGAGATGTACATGAGTATTGATTCGAAGCAAACGAGTATTGTAGCGGATATGTCGCTGGCGCCAGAGGGCCATCTGAAGATCGATTGGGTTAGCGCCCACATGCCCGTGCTGAACCGCATCCGCGAGCAATTCGAGCGCGATCAGCCATTCAAAGGCTTGAAAGTTACGATTGCCCTTCATCTTGAGGCGAAGACAGCGTATCTTGCGAAGGTTGTAAAAGCAGGCGGCGCTGAAGTAACGATTACGGGAAGCAATCCATTGTCCACGCAGGATGACGTATGTGCAGCGCTCGTTGAGGACGGCGTTAGCGTATTCGCTAAATACAATCCAGAACCGAAGGAATACAAAGAGCTGATGATCAAAGCGCTCGAGACGAAACCGGATCTGATTATTGACGACGGCGGCGATCTTGTGACGATTCTTCACTCGGAGCGGCAGGATCTCCTGTCGACGATTCGCGGCGGCGCCGAAGAGACGACGACGGGCATTATCCGCCTGAAAGCGCTCGAGAAGCAGGATGCTCTGCAATTCCCGATGGTTGCGGTTAACGATGCATACTGCAAGCATTTGTTCGACAACCGTTACGGTACGGGTCAATCGGTATTCGACGGCATCAACCGGACGACGAACCTTGTCGTTGCAGGCAAGACGGTTGTTGTTGTTGGTTATGGCTGGTGCGGTAAAGGGGTAGCGATGCGTGCCAAAGGTCTTGGCGCTAATGTTATCGTTACCGAGATCGATGCGATCAAAGCTGTTGAAGCATATATGGATGGCTTCGCTGTTATGTCGATGATGGACGCTGCTCGAGCAGGTGATATCTTCGTAACGGTAACGGGCAACCGTGACGTTATCCGCGGCGAGCACTACGAAGTGATGAAGAACGGCGCGATTCTGTCCAATGCAGGACACTTCGATATCGAAGTAAACAAACCGGAGCTTGCGGCTCTTTCTTCGAATATTCGTACGGTACGCCGCAACATCGAGGAATATCAGCTGAAGGACGGACGCAGCATCTATCTGCTTGCAGAAGGCCGTCTTGTTAACCTCGCAGCAGGCGACGGACACCCGGCGGAAATTATGGATATGACGTTTGCGCTGCAAGCCGTTGCACTTCGTTATGTGAACGAGCAATACGAAGCGATTGGCCGCAAAGTTGCTAACGTGCCTTATGAACTCGACGAGCAGGTTGCGCGTCTGAAACTCGAAGCCCTTGGCATTGCTATCGATAAGCTGAGCGATGAGCAGAAGGCTTATCTGGATAGCTGGACGTCGCACGAGTAAAAAATAATGGGCTGGTGCTCAGAACTGAAACGCTCCGCAGGCAAATGTTCTTCGCTGTCGCCGAAAGATTCGCTCCCGCTAATCGCTGGGGTTGGAAACTTGGGAGACTTCGCTTGAAGAACGCGCTTCGCCTTGAAGTGGGGAGAAGTGGAGATCTCGCTTGGAAGACGCGCTGCGTCTTGAAGTGGTAGAGAGTGGGGCGGTTGCTGTGGGTGGCCGCTGAATAGGAAGTGGTTGTGCAGGTTGGGACCTGCGCAACCACTTTTTTTGTTTGATTTGGAGGGTGAGTGGGGAGAAATCCCGTAATATCGGGCTTTGGGAGGCGGGAAGCACGATAATTTATATCATAAAATTATTTTAATAATCGATGGCAAGTAGAAGGATTTTTATTTTAGGTGGCGAATAAGTGTGACTTAGTGGAGAAAAGTGGGGCGTTGTGGAGGATAAAGGGGAAGGAGTGGGGCGGACGTGTTCATGGGCGAGCATCAGCATAGCATCGATGACAAAGGCCGTCTGACCATCCCATCTAAATTCCGTGAAGCTCTAGGCGACACCTTTATTGTTACGCGCGGTCTGGATAACTGTTTGTTCATTTATCCAATGAGCGAGTGGAGTGTGCTGGAGCAGAAGCTTAAGGCGCTTCCACTCATGAAGTCTGACGCACGTGCTTTTACCCGGTTTTTCTTCTCTGGTGCAACCGAATGCGAGTTGGACAAACAGGGAAGGGTAAATTTGCCGAAACACTTATGCGAATATGCCAAGCTGGATAAAGAATGTATGGTTCTCGGCGTATCCAGCCGGGTGGAGATTTGGAGCAAAGAGACTTGGGCAGGCTACTATGAGCAGTCTGAACAAGCATTTAATGAAATTGCAGAGAAGCTTGTTGATTTCGATATTAACTTTTGATAGGTAGAGACAGCTAGAATCGACAGCAGGAATGGGAGGTTGACCGTGTGTTTCAACATGTAACAGTGCTCATGGACGAGGCGATTGATGGATTGGCCATTAAGCCGGATGGTATTTATGTCGACTGTACGCTCGGAGGAGCGGGTCATAGCTCTGGCATTGCAGCTAAGTTGGGCAAAGGTGGAAGGTTAATCGCCTTCGATCAAGATGATTGGGCGCACGACAACGCACGTGTCAGACTTGCGCCGTTCATGGAGCAAGTAACGCTCGTGAAGAGCAATTTCCGCTACCTCGAGCAATGTTTGCGCGAGTGTGGTGTGCCGGAGAAGGATGGCATTCCGCAGGTGGATGGCATTTTGTTCGACCTTGGCGTTTCGAGCCCACAGTTAGACGAAGCGGAACGCGGCTTCAGCTACAATCATGACGCGCCGCTCGATATGCGGATGGACCGCGGTATCGCACTCACAGCAGGCGACATCGTGAATACTTGGGATGAGCGGGATATCGCCCGCGTCTTGCTTGAATATGGCGAAGAGAAGTTTGCGCGCAAGATTGCCCGTGAAATTATCGCCGCAAGAGCGAATGCTCCGATTGAGACGACAGGCGAGCTTGTTGAACTCATCAAGGCAGGTATTCCAGCAGCAGCCCGCCGTACAGGCGGTCATCCTGCGAAACGGACGTTCCAGGCGCTGCGCATTGCCGTCAACGATGAGCTAGGCGCAGAAGAGGATGCACTGGAGCAGGCAGTTCGCTGCTTGAAGCCAGGCGGACGAGCTTCGGTTATTACCTTCCACTCGCTTGAGGATCGAATCTGCAAGCAGACGTTTACCAAGTATGTGGAGAAGTGCACCTGTCCGCCAGATTTTCCGCTGTGCGTATGCGGCGGCAAGGGGACGCTTAAGCTGGTTAATCGTAAACCGATCTTACCGAGCGAAGAAGAGCTGGAAGCGAATCCGCGTGCCCGTTCCGCAAAGCTAAGGGTAGCAGAGAAGCTATAGTCTCCTCTGCTTGCCGCATAAGGAGCCAACTAACTACGTACATCCAGCAATAAAACATAGATCATCAAGTCGTGTCATGCGCGGCGCATTAACGAGAGGGGGATCATCATGGCCTATACGAATGGCAATCTGGCTTTGCAGCCGAAGAAGAAGCAGCAGGAACAGCGGCAGCGGCAGGTTGTCCGGGAAACAAAACGAACCGTAGTGGTGAAGCGTACGCTGCCGATGAAGGAGAAGCTGCTCTATATGTTCACGATCATTGCGGTCGTGCTCGTGATGGGGGCTGTCATTTATCGTTACGCGGAAGTCTATCAGATGAAATATGAAGTAATGCAGATCACGAAAGAGCAGTCGAAGATGAATGCGCAGATTCAGGATTTGCAGACGCAGGTTGAGACGCTGAAGGATCCGAAGCGAATTAGGGACTACTCGCAGAATAAACTTGGCTACCAAGCAACAGATTCAGAAGATAGCAACGTGATCAAAGTGACGAAGCCGAGCGACGAGACGGACCTTGCATTGAAAGACTAGGTGAGTGACTATGATCAGAAGAATAAGATTGAGAGTTATATTTTTAATCGGAGGGCTGATTACCCTCTTTTTTGTTATTCTCATTGGTCGTTTGTATTGGGTACAGGTTGTCAAAGCGGATTTCTGGCTTTCGAATGCGGAGAGCTACTGGTCTGCCTCAGAGCATCTAACGGCTAAACGCGGCGAAATATTGGACCGTAATGGCAATGCGCTGGCAATGGATGTCAGGGCTTATACCGTTGCCGTCAGCCCGAAGCAGCTTGATAAGCTTGGCATTACCGATAAAGTTATTACGAAGCTGACAGAACTGCTGAAGATGAAAGAATCGGACATGCGGAAGATCGCAACGGCCAAGAATGAAGATGGCGTACTTTATGCGCAACGCGAGATTCATCCGAATGGCTGGAAGATTGATACCGCGCTTGGAGATAAGATCGCAGCGTTCAAGCAGGAGCTTGAGGATGAGACGCGCAGCGTTGATGTCGGCATTTATTTGATTAATGAATCGAAACGTTATTATCCGAAAGGTTCACTAGCAGCGCAGATACTAGGTTATGTTGATAAGGACGGAAATGCGAAATACGGCTTGGAGTCCTTCTTCGACAGTACGCTTAGAGGCGAAGACGGCTATCGCAAATATCAGAAGGACGGCAATCGGATTCAGCTCGATGGCGGACAAGTTGACTATAAGCCTTCGCGTGATGGCAGCAATATTACGCTCACCATCGATAATGAGATTCAGAACTATGTCGTGCAAGCGATTCAGAAAGCCTATGACAAGTATACGCCGAAGAGCATTACGGCTATCGCAGTCGATCCGAATACGATGGAGATTCTGGGACTTGCGAATCTTCCGTCTGCCAATCCGAATACTTATTCGACGCAGGATCCTAGCGGGTTCTATAACCATGCCGTTCGTTCGTTGTATGAGCCAGGTTCAACATTCAAGATTGTAACGTTGGCGGGGGCTGTGCAGGAAGGGATATTCGATCCGAAAGCTACGTATATGTCAGGGCGCATTCGGGTAGCAGACGTAACGATTCGGGACATCAAGCGGGATGGCTGGGGTGAAATCAGTTACTTAGAAGGATTGAAACGGTCGAGTAACGTCGCGTTTGTTCATCTCGGTTACGAGGGCCTCGGCGAGGAGAAACTTCGCAGCTACATTACGAATTTCGGATTTGGTGCAAAGACGGGTATTGAGCTTCCTGGCGAACTTGTTGGTTCGATCAAGTTCCATTACGCGAGTGAGATTGCAACTGCAACGTTCGGTCAAGGTGTATCTGTTACACCGATTCAGCAGGTCGCAGCCGTCTCGGCAGTCGCTAACGGCGGCAAGCTGATGAAGCCTCAAATCATTAAGCAGATCGAAGATCCGGTAACAGGCAAGGTCGAGGTGCGTAAGCCTACGGTCGTGCGTCAAGTGATCTCGGAAGATACTTCACGCAAAGTTCGCGAGTACCTCGAACAGGTCGTATCGGACCAGAAGATCGGTACGGGTAAGAATGCATATATTGAAGGTTATCGTGTTGCGGGTAAGACCGGTACGGCACAGAAGTGGGACAATACGCTCAGAAACGGCAAAGGCGGCTATTCGTCTGACAGGTTTGTCGTTTCGTTTATCGGCTTCGCACCGGTCGACAATCCGAAGATTCTCGTCTACGTCGTCATTGACGAACCCAATGACAAATATGTCGGCGGCGGTACAGCGGCTGCGCCGGTGTTCAAAGAAATCGTTCAGCAGAGTCTGCGTCGGCTCGGCGTGAAGCCTCAACTGACAGCGGAGCAGGAAGCGCAACTGAAGGCTGAGCAAGCAGGAAATAATAAGCCGCCTACAGCGACTGTGCCTGATCTCGTGGGCAAGCCGCCAGCGACAGCAAGCTTGAAGCTGAAGGACCTGGAGCTGACATCGGAGACGGTGGGCAAGGGCAAGGAAGTATTGCAGCAAATTCCCCGTGCGGGTTCTGTCGTTCCGCTGTCGCAGCAGGTCTATCTGATTACCGAGAAGCGGGATCAATTAACGGTGCCGGATCTGAAAGGTTTATCGTTACGCGATGCGATGGAATTCAGCACGCTGCTCGGCATTCGCACTATTACAGAGGGCGAAGGTTATGTCGTGTCTCAGGCGATAGAGAAGAAGAATGGCATCCGTGTATTAAAGCTGGTGCTTGCGCCAGATGATCCGAATTCGAATGAAGGAACATCGGACAAAGGCTCTTCCGACGATAAATCGAAAGGGTCTAGCAGCGAGCCGAACGATTAGCGAGTTTACTGTTTGATGAAGCAGTCCGCGCTCATATGGGCGCGGGCTTGTTCTATTGCTTGGACCTCCTGAATACGATGGCTGTAAGCGGCGTACAGTCTGTCCCTATAAGAAGTTGTTCAAGAACTTTGTGAACACGTATTATGAGACGCACCTCGCTGTGATCGGGAGGAGGAAGCGAAGGAATGAAAGTATCGAACGTAACCGTACGCAGACGCCTGTTTGCGGCGCTCCTTGTTGGCATCATCGCTTTTTTCGGGCTTATCGGGCGTTTGGCATACGTGCAGCTGTGGAAGGGCGAGGAGCTGGCCGCTAAGGCTGAGGATTCATGGCGTCGGGAAGTGCCGTTTACCGCCAAGCGGGGAGAGATTTTGGATCGCAACGGTGTACGTCTGGCCTATAATATTAGCTCGCCTACCATCTGGGCAGTTCCTGTTCAAATTAAGGACAAGGCGGCAACGGCACGTACGCTGGCGCCGGTGCTTGGCATGTCCGAGTTGAAGCTGCTGCCGTTGCTCCAGAAGAAGGCTTCCATCGTCAAGCTTACGCCGGAAGGACGCAAAGTAACGTTGGAGAAAGCGCAAGAGGTTAGGGCGCTGGCACTTCCGGGTATTATGATCGGTGAGGACAACAAGCGATACTATCCGTTCGGTAGTCTTGCTGCACATGTGCTTGGTTTTACCGGTATCGACAATCAAGGTCTGACGGGTGTAGAAGCGAAGTACGATCAGTTCTTGAAAGGGATTCCGGGCAGCGTCGCTTATCTCTCTGATGCTGCGGGTAATCTGATGCCTGGCTCAGGAGACACGTATAATGCTCCGAAGGACGGGCTTAGCCTGCAGTTGACCCTCGATAAACAGATTCAGACGATTATGGAGCGGGAGATGGATCAAGCGGTAGCGAGGCTGCATCCGGATCATATTATCGCAATCGCAATGAACCCGAATAACGGCGAAATACTGGGCATGGCCAGCAGGCCGACGTTCCAGCCGGACCAGTACCGGGAAGTCCCAAAGGAAGTGTATGACCGCAATCTGCCAGTATGGATGACGTACGAGCCTGGTTCGACGTTCAAAATTATTACGTTAGCAGCCGCGATCGAAGAGAAGAAGGTGGATCTGCTCAATGAGCGATTCTTCGACCCAGGCGCGGTTGAGGTTGGCGGCGCAAGGCTCCGCTGCTGGAAGAAGGGCGGACATGGAAGCCAGACCTTCCTTGAAGTTGTACAGAATTCTTGCAACCCCGGATTCGTAACGCTTGGCCAACGTCTTGGCAAAGAAACGCTGTTTGATTACATTCGCAAATTCGGCTTCGGCTCGAAGACGGGCATCGATATTAATGGCGAAGAAAACGGCATTCTGTTCAAGCTCAGCCAAGTTGGTCCTGTCGAGCTGGCGACGACGGCATTCGGTCAAGGGGTGTCCGTTACGCCAATTCAACAGATTACAGCTGTTGCAGCTGCGATAAATGGGGGTACATTATATAAGCCGCACATTGCCAAGGGATGGATTAATCCCGATACGGGCGAGACGGTTGAATCGATCGAGCCGGAAGCAGTACGCCAAGTGATTAGCGAATCGACCTCTAAGCAGGTGAGAGAAGCGCTGGAGACTGTCGTTGCACAGGGTACAGGCGGTAATGCCTTTATTGACGGCTATCGGGTAGGAGGCAAGACCGGTACGGCGCAAAAGGTAATAAACGGCCGTTACTCGCCGAACGAGCATATCGTATCGTTCGTTGGTTTCGCTCCTGCGGACGATCCGCAGATCGTGGTCTATCTCGCGGTCGATAATCCGCAAGGGATCCAATTCGGCGGCGTCGTAGCCGCGCCGATAGTTCGCAACATTTTGGATGATTCGCTTCATTATTTGGGGATTCCGCCAAGAACGCAGCAGGTCGATAAGAAGTATAAGATTGATGAGAACAAGATTGTCACTGTACCGAATCTTGTAGGCAAGACGGTGTCGGATCTGTATGAAGATATGAATATGAACTTCAACCTTAGCTCGGCAGGCACGGGGCAAACGGTCATTCGCCAAGCGCCATCGGCAGGCACGCGGGTTGAGAAAGGTTCGACGATCCGTATCTATCTGGGCAGCGAAGAGAATCTTCCAGAGACATCGAATGATGGCCATGATCATGAATAGAAGATATGCTTGCGGCTGCTTGAGGAAGGAATTGCAAGAAACCGATGGTTGAAAATCCGGCAAGATCGATCATAATGGAATAATAATGAATGGAGGGGATGCACCAATGAAATTGAATGAGATTGCAGGCTGGCTTGCAACTGCTCGTCTCGAAGGCGATGGCAGTGTTGAGATAACAGCAATTGAGAACGACTCGCGCACAGCTAGGCCGGGCTCGCTGTTCATTTGCGTTCCCGGTTTCAAGGATGACGGCCATGATTATGCGCCCAAAGCTTATGAGAATGGCGCCACAGCGCTCATCGTAGAGCGAAAGCTTGATATTCCGCTGCCGCAGCTGATTGTGAAGAACAGCCGGACGGCAATGGCGATCATTGCAGATCGTTTCTACGATCACCCAAGCCGGAAGCTTCGTCTTATTGGTGTGACGGGTACGAACGGAAAGACGACAACGACGTATTTGATCGAGAAGATTATGACGGAAGCAGGCAAGAACGCAGGAGTCATTGGTACGATCGAGACGCGTTATGCAGGCAACACGGTGCCGATGTCCGGTACGACGCCAGGCGCATTGGAGCTGCAGCAAATGCTAGCGGATATGGCGAATGCCAATGTAGATGTTTGCGCGATGGAAGTATCCTCGCATGCGCTGGATCAAGGCCGTGTCCTCGGCACCCGATTCCGTACTGCTGTCTTTACGAACTTAACGCAGGATCACCTCGATTACCATGAGACGATGGAGCAGTATGCAGCTGCGAAGGGACTGCTGTTCGCACGGCTCGGCAATGAGTTCAGCGATGCGGGAGGAGAACGCAGCTATGCGGTGCTGAATGCCGATGATCCTGCATCTGCAACCTTCGCGAAATTAACGGCAGCTGAGACGTTTACATATGGAATCGAATCCGAAGCAGACGTGCACGCGAGCGGTATTCGCATCTCGTCCAGAGGTACGGCGTTCAGGCTGGATACGTTCGCAGGAAGTGCGGATATCGTCATTCGAATGGTTGGCAAGTTCAATGTCTATAATGCGTTAGCTGCAGCGTCGGCAGCTTTGCTCGAAGGCGTATCTCTCGATACGATCAAACGAAGTCTCGAAGCGCTGCCTGGCGTCCCAGGGCGGGTAGAATCGGTAGACGCTGGACAACAGTTCGCTGTTATTGTCGACTACGCGCATACGCCTGATGGGCTAGAGAACGTGCTCCGTACCGTTTCGGAGTTCGCTGAAGGCCGCATCATCTGCGTATTCGGCTGCGGTGGCAATCGCGACCGTACGAAACGGCCGATCATGGGCCGCATCGCCGCACAATATGCAGACGTATGTGTCATTACAAGCGATAATCCACGCCTTGAAGAACCACAATCGATACTGCTCGATATTGAAGAAGGTCTCAAGGCGGATAACGTTGCAACTGATCGTTACATGCTCATCGAGGATCGCCGCACGGCGATTGAAAAAGCGGTTGAAATGGCAAGCCCGGGCGATGTAGTATTGATTGCGGGGAAAGGTCATGAAACGTATCAATTAATCGGCGGTGAAACGCTCACTTTCGATGATCGGATCGTGGCGGAAGAAGCGATAAGGGGAACGAACAAGTGATTAAACGAAATTTAGGTCAAGTCGCCGACATGTGCGGTGGAACATTGGCGCACGGAGAACGGGATTCGAACATTGTCATTCATGGCATCACGCGGGACTCACGTGAGATGCAGCCAGGACAATTGTATGTACCGCTCATCGGGGAACGGTTCGACGGACATGATTATACGGCGCAGACACTCGCCGCGGGAGCGGCAGCCTCTCTGTGGGAGGAAGGCATTCCAATTCCGGATGAGCTTGCTGATGCTCCAATCATTCTCGTAGCGGACACGCTATCTGCACTGCAACGGTTGGCCGCTTCTTACCGCGAGCAGTTGAATGTTCGCATCGTCGGCATTACAGGCAGCAATGGCAAAACAACGACGAAGGATTTGACCGCAGCGGTGCTCGGCACCGCATTTCGCGTGCATAAAACAGAAGGCAACCTGAACAACCATATCGGCGTTCCGTTAACGCTGCTTCAGCTGGATGAGTCGACGGAAACAGCTGTGCTGGAGATGGGCATGAGCGACTTCGGCGAGATTGAACTGCTGACGAACATCGCTTCGCCGGATGCGGCAATCATTACGAATATTGGCGATGCGCATATGCTGCAGCTCGGCTCGCGCGCTGGCATTGCGGAAGCGAAGCTGGAGATTGCCTCGGGTCTTCGACCTGGCGGCGCACTAATCTTCAACGGAGATGAACCGCTCATACGAGAACGTCTAGCTGAGATCGAACTACCGGAACAAACGGAACTTGTTCCATTCGGCAGCAGCGAAGACTGCTTGTGGTCTGCAGCAAACATTACGTTGAATGCGGACTCCGCGACGTTCGATGTTGTATCTCCACAGCTCTCAGACGAGGAGCAGGAGCAGCTGCAGGGCGTGTTTCTACCCGTTCCAGGCGCTCACAATGTGAGCAATGCGCTTGCTGCCATTGCCGTATCCCATCGGTTTGGCGTATCCGCTGGGCAGATCCGTGAAGGATTGGCTTCGGTAACGTTAACGGGCATGCGAATTCAGCCTGTAACGGCGTTCAACGGCGCCAAAGTGCTTAATGATGCATACAATGCGAATCCAACAGCGGTTCGTGCAGCGATTGACCTGGTCGAGGAACTGGACGGTTACCGCCGCAAATGGGTCGTACTCTCGGATATGCTGGAGCTTGGACCGGAAGAGGAAGAGCTGCACCGCGGAGTGGGCGCTTATGTTACACCGGAAAAGGCGGATGCCCTGCTCACATGCGGAACACTCGCGCAATATATTGCAGATGGAGCTTCGAAGGCATTCGCAGCAGCGGGCCGTGCAGAAGACGTACGACATTTCGAGAATAAAGAAGAGCTGACGGCTTGGCTGCGCGAGCAGCTTAGCAGCGATGACCTCGTGCTTGTCAAAGGGTCGCGAGGCATGCGTATGGAGCAAGTTGTCCAAGCTTTGGAGAACTGACAGGGGGTGAAACAATGGACATCAAGGTCATTTTGCTTACGATCGGAGCTTCATTTCTTCTAGCGGTACTATTGGGACCTTTGTTCATCCCGCTCCTGCGCCGCATGAAGTTCGGGCAGCAGATTCGGACGGACGGCCCGCAAAGCCATTTGAAGAAACAAGGCACGCCAACAATGGGCGGCATTATCATAATGCTGGCATTGCTGCTTGCCTTTCTGAAATTTGCGGATAAAACGAACGACTTCTGGGTGCTGCTCGTCGCATCGCTCGGATTTGGGCTTGTCGGCTTCTTAGATGATTATATTAAAATCGTATTCAAACGTTCGCTAGGCCTTACCGCTAAGCAGAAGCTCGCTGGACAGCTGCTGTTCAGCATTATCGTCTGCATCCTGCTCCATCGGATGGGGCACGATACGTCGATCGGCGTCCCAGGCACGCACTGGTCGTTCGATCTTGGCTGGTTCTACTATGTATTTGTTGTTATTATTATGTTTGCTACGAGTAACTCCGTTAACTTTACGGACGGACTTGACGGCCTGCTTGCAGGTACAAGCGCGATTGCGTTCGGCGCATTCACGATTCTCGCATTGAGCGTCAATGAATATGAATCGGTCGTGTTCTCGGCAGCTATGGTTGGCGCAGTGCTCGGCTTCCTTGTCTTCAATGCGCACCCTGCCAAAGTATTCATGGGCGACGCTGGATCGCTTGGCATCGGCGGCGGTCTTGCCGCAGTTGCAATGTTGACGAAGATGGAGCTTGTTCTGATTATCGTCGGCGGCGTATTCGTATTCGAGATGCTATCGGTTATCATTCAAGTAACATCATTCAAGCTCAGAGGCAAGCGCGTGTTCAAAATGAGTCCGATTCACCATCACTTCGAGCTGTCCGGTTGGTCGGAATGGCGTGTTGTGACAACGTTCTGGGTTGTCGGCTTTATACTGGCGGCCATCGGACTTGTTGTAGGCAAAGCATTTTAGCATATAGCTGATTCATTGCTTGTAACGTTTATGATAGCGGCGCCGTCCTTTCGCTAGTCGGGAGGACGGCGAAGCCGTTTTCAGATTAAATCCATGGAAGTATCCTTATTTACTACATACTGGCTTGGATTTTTCCGGAATGGAATGAAACATACTGCGCCACTTCATGGACGGCGATAGCCGCTTCAACTTGGCTGCAGCATTTGACAATAGAGAGAGGTCACTGTTATGGATCATCCGTCAATGTACCGCAATAAGCACGTCGCCGTTCTTGGTTTAGCGAAGAGCGGCGTCAGCGTTGCCAAAGTGTTTCATGCGCTTGGCGCGAAAGTTGTCGTGAACGACAAGAAGGAACGCGAATTAAGCCCGGAAGCAGCAGAGCTGGAGGCATTGGGCATTCCCGTCATCTGCGGCTATCATCCAGAAGATTTCGTGACGGCAGACACTGTGCTGTTGGTCAAAAATCCAGGTATACCGTATACCGCGAGCCCTGTTCAACAAGCGGAAGCGCACGGCGTAGAAATCGTAACCGAGGTTGAGGTTGCGTACCTGCTGTCGCCTGCGCCGATGATTGGCATTACAGGCTCTAACGGGAAGACGACAACGACAACTTGGCTTGGCGATCTGCTAGAGGCAGCAGGCAGCTATCCGATCGTTGCCGGCAATATCGGAACTCCGCTCTGTGAAGCTGCTCAGCAGGCCACTCCGGAGAACACGATTGTTGCAGAGCTTAGCAGCTTCCAGCTCAAAGGCACGACTGCATTCCGTCCGCGAGTTGCGCTGCTGCTTAATGTCGCAGAGACGCATCTCGACTATCATGGCGGCATGGAAGACTATGTTGCTTCGAAGAGTAAGCTGTTCGCTAATCAGACGGAGGAAGACACGGCTATCCTGAACTGGGACGATCCGATCTGCCGTGCGATAGCCTCGCAGGTACAAAGCCAAGTGCTTCCGTTCTCGCTAGTCGAACGGCTGGAGCATGGCATGTACATTGAACCGCCTTACCAAGCTGAAACGGAATTCACTGGCGGCGATGCGCCCGCGGTTTCAGCTGATGACGTAGCTCGTACGATCATCTATCGCGATCGGAATGGTACAGTCACCGAGATTATACCGGTTGCTGAGCTGGGCATTCCCGGCAAGCACAATGCTGCGAATGCAATGGCAGCGATTGCGGCGGCAATTACAGTTGGTGCGCCTATCGAGTCGCTTCGCGAGCCACTGCGTACGTTCCACGGAGTGGAACATCGCCTCGAGCTTGTATGCGAGCGCAATGGTGTAACCTTCTATAATAACTCCAAGGCGACGAACCCCGTCGCAACGATAACGGGATTGAAGTCGTTCCCGCTGGATAAGGTCGTTCTGATAGCCGGCGGACTTGACCGCGGATCGGACTATATGGAGCTGAAGCCTTGGTTCGGTGGACTCAAGGCGCTTGTCGCGCTTGGCGAGACGAGGGGCAAGCTCGCGCATGTGGCGGAGCTGGCAGGTTTAGCAGCCGTAGAAACGGTCGAACCTGTTGAGGACGCCGATGCGACATTGCAGGAGGCTGTCCGGCGCGCGGCTGCGCTGGCAGAGTCCGGCGACGTCGTGCTTTTATCGCCTGCGTGCGCAAGTTGGGACATGTTTAAGTCCTATGAGCAGCGCGGGCGCATTTTTAAACAATCGGCGCATACCTTGTAATAGGGGGCATGTCCCTACTATTGACGTGTTAGAGGTGTCAGCGCAATGGCTAAAGCTCGTTCCGCCCCGGACGTATGGATGATCGGCTCGATTGGACTTATTCTCACGATCGGTATTATTATGGTATACAGCGCCAGCGCTGTACTTGCCTTTCACGAGTTCGGCGATAAGTTCTACTACGTGAAGCGTCAGCTGCTCTTCGCCCTGCTGGGCGTTGGCGCGATGCTGTTCACAATGAATGTCGACTATAGCATATGGAAGCGCTGGGCGGGCATCGGTTTGCTCGTATGTTTCGGGCTTCTAGTCATCGTTCTTATACCTGGCGTCGGCGTCGTTCGCGGCGGTGCGCGCAGTTGGCTTGGCATTAGCTCCTTCGGTATTCAGCCCTCCGAGTTTATGAAGCTGGCGATGGTTATGTTCCTTGCCCGTTGGCTGTCTGACAATCAACAGCAAGTCACGCATTTTACACGCGGATTGCTGCCGCCGCTCGGGTTTATGGGAACGGCATTCGGCCTCATTATGCTGCAGCCTGACCTTGGAACAGGGGCAGTAATGGTCGGAGCTTCATTGTTAATTATTTATACAGCCGGCGCCAGACTTGCTCATCTAGGCTCGCTTGCCATGGTTGGTGTAGCGGGGCTGGTCGTGCTTATTGCGATTGCACCGTATCGACTGCAGCGCATAACAGCTTTCCTCGATCCTTGGCAGGATCCGCTTGGCGCAGGCTATCAAGCCATTCAATCGTTGTATGCGGTTGGTCCCGGAGGGCTTATCGGGCTTGGACTAGGGATGAGCCGGCAGAAGTATAACTATTTGCCGGAGCCGCAGACGGACTTTATATTTTCTATATTGGCCGAAGAGCTTGGGTTCATAGGCGGCACTTTACTGATCGGACTGTTCCTTGTGCTCGTATGGCGGGGGATTAAGACCGCAATTGCAGCGCCGGACACGTTCGGCAGCCTGCTGGCTGCAGGCATTATCGGCATTGTAGGCGTACAAGTACTTATTAATATCGGTGTGGTTATCGGCATGATGCCGGTAACGGGCATTACGCTTCCGCTTGTCAGCTATGGCGGTTCCTCATTGACCTTGCTGCTGACTGCGCTGGGCATTTTACTTAATATATCCCGTTATTCGAGGTGACACATTCATGCGAATTGTATTAACCGGAGGAGGGACGGGCGGACATATCTATCCGGCTGTTGCGATTGGGCGGCAGGCGCAGGAGGAATCCGGCGCCGAGCTGCTCTATATCGGCACCACGCAGGGGCTGGAGAGCAGAATCGTACCGAAGCTGGGCATTCGATTCGAGGCAGTCGAAATAACCGGCTTCAAACGCAAACTGTCATTGGACAATGTGAAGACGATCGTTCGTTTCCTTAGAGGAGTCAACAAAGCGAAGCGGCTGCTTCGTGAATATAAACCGGATGCAGTCGTCGGGACTGGCGGCTATGTGTGCGGGCCTGTCGTTTACGCTGCAGCGAAGCTTGGCATACCGACTGTCATTCATGAACAGAACGTAATCCCTGGTTTGACTAACCAATTTCTTGCTCGATATGTAGATACAGTGGCCGTCAGTTTTCCTGAATCGGAGAAACATTTTAAAAAAGCGAAGCGGACCGTCTATGCCGGCAACCCTTGCGCGACGAACGTTATGCGGGCAGATGCAGCCAAAGGGCGGGCGTCGCTTGGTCTATCCGATGCAAAGCAAATCGTCCTTGTGTTCGGCGGCAGCCGTGGCGCACGGGCGATCAATGAAGCGATGCTGGCGATGGCGCCTCAGCTGAATCAGCTGCCGGGCGTTCATTTTGTGTTTGTACCTGGTGAGTCGTATTATGACAATACGATGAAGCGCGTAGAGGAGCTGCCAGCTTATCGAAGCGGTCAGCTGCACGTCGTGCCTTATCTTCACAATATGCCGGATGTACTGGCCGCCTCTTCTCTCGTCGTATGCCGCGCAGGCGCTTCGACGATTGCCGAGATGACGGCGCTTGGCATTCCATCCATTCTTATTCCATCGCCTAATGTGACGAACAACCATCAAGAGGCGAATGCACGCAGCCTTGTGGAGGCTGGTGCAGGACGCATGCTGCTGGAGCGGGAGCTCAGCGGCGATTCGCTGCTCGACACAGTTAAGGAGCTGCTGCATGATGAGCAGTTGCTCGCGAAGACGGGGCAAGCCGCCGCACAGCTCGGCATGCCTTCGGCAGCCGTTACGATCGTCAATGAGCTGCAGCGGTTGCGCCAATCTCGCAAATACCGCCGTTAGTATTGCATAACCTGACTATTATTAAGGCTATATGCGGAGCTGTAAGCAAGCAGTTTCGAATAAACGTGGCACCGTCCAAAATCCAAGAAAGTATAAGTCTCGCCTTATACTCAGCTTGGATTTCACCAGGATGAAACGAACCGCGCCGCTAACAGGTTGGCGAGGGTCGGTTCACATTGGGCGATTGTCACACTCCATATGCCGGGGGCATAAGATACGTTATAAATCGCGACCGTCACCGTGCGGCACGATTGTAACGAATAACTAACGGCCCGGCAGACCGTATTTCCGCGAATGGCGGCTTACGGTTGGAATGACGTAAAGGGGAGGTACGACTCGATGCAATCCATATTGGCGGAGCTGGAACAGAATAACTGGGGTAAGGTTCTGTACCATGAACCGCTCGCTAAACATACAACTTGGAAAATCGGCGGTCCCGCCGATTGCCTCATTATCCCGCACGGCATCGATCAATTAGTGTCGACCATCCGTTGGCTGAATGAACATAACATTCCTTGGACCGGATTAGGTCGCGGCTCGAATATGCTCGTAACAGATAAGGGCATTCGTGGCGTTGTGATCAAAACCGGCGGAGGACTGGACTTTGCTCATTTTGACGGTACGACGGTACGGGCAGGTGCTGGTTATTCGTTCATTAAACTGGCGATCATGGCCGGCAGGGAAGGACTGAGCGGCTTGGAATTCGCGGGGGGGATTCCAGGAACGGTCGGCGGTGCCGTCTATATGAATGCTGGAGCGCACGGCTCGGATGTGTCACGTATTTTCAAATCGGCAGTCATTGTTCGTGAGAACGGGGAATTGGCAACGTATGGTCTTGAAGATATGGCGTTCTCGTATCGCCACTCTATCCTTCAAGAGCAGAAGGGAATCGTTGTTGAAGCTACCTTCCAGCTCGCGGAAGGCAAACGTGAGGAGATCGAGGCTGTTTATGCCGCCAATAAAGGGCGAAGGTTGAGCACGCAGCCGCTGCAGCTTGCAAGCTGTGGCAGCGTATTCCGCAATCCGACAGGCGACTTTGCAGCTAGACTCATTCAAGAAGCCGGACTCAAAGGGCTTCGCGTTGGCGCCGCCGAGGTATCGACACAACATGCCAATTTCATTATCAACACCGGGCAAGCGAAAGCCGAAGACGTTCTCACCCTAATCGAACAGATCAAGCATACAGTCAAGGACCGTTACGGAGTTGACCTGGTGCCTGAGGTATTGGTAATGGGTGAGCGGTAATTCGGAGGTGATACATTGGATAAATTGGTGATTGAAGGCGGGAAACCTCTCTCAGGAACCATTGCGATCCAAGGAGCGAAAAACGCTGCTTTGCCGATACTGGCTGCTAGCATGCTTGTTAGCGGTACAGTTACAATCGACCATGTGCCTAGGCTGCTCGATATTGATGTTATGCTTAGCATATTGCGAGATCTCGGTTGCAAGGCGGAGCACACCCTGGATACAGTCGTGCTCGACACAACCACAGCTCATTCGCCGCACGTGCCCGAGACGCTGATGCGCCAGATGCGTTCCTCGATTTTCTTAATGGGACCGCTGCTTGCTCGCTTCGGAGAAGTTCATATTTATCAGCCAGGCGGCTGTGCGATTGGTGAACGCAAGATCGATCTTCACTTATCCGGTCTTCAGGCGCTCGGTGCAACGATTACGGAATCCGGCAATCGGATCATTTGTCAAGCTGATAAGCTGTACGGCACGGATATTCATCTGTCTTTCCCTAGCGTAGGCGCGACGGAGAACATTATGATGGCTGCAGTGCTAGCGGAAGGCCGGACAACGATCAACAACGCTGCGCGTGAGCCGGAGATCCAAGATTTGCAGCGGTTCTTGAATGCGATGGGCGCTCGAATTATCGGCGCAGGCACTGACACGATTACAATTGAAGGGGTAGAGTCGCTAAGCCCTTGCCGCTACCAAGTCATCCCGGACCGTATCGTCACAGGCACGCTTATGGTTGCTGCCGCCGCTACGAAAGGTCAAGTTGTTCTGCAAAATACGAATCCGTCGCATGTCTCCTCTCTGATCCATGTACTTCGCAGGGCAGGTGTTCAGATTACGGCGGACGGTGATATAATCAAAGTAAATGCCGCTTCGCGCCCGAAGGCGATCGAGCGCATTGTAACGAATCCGTATCCTGCATTTCCGACGGATATGCAATCGCTAGTTATGGTGCTGCTTACATTAGCAGACGGCGTAAGCGTTATGAAAGAAACGATTTTTGAAGGTCGCTTCAAACATGTCGGGGAGTTGACCCGCATGGGGGCGGATATTCGAGTCGATATGAACGCGGCTATTATCCGTGGCGTCCCACGGCTGTATGGCGCGACAGTAGAAGCAACAGACTTGCGGGCAGGTGCAGCCCTGGTTGTAGCCGGGCTTGCTGCACAAGGACGTACAGTCGTTGAACAGGTGCATCATATAGATCGCGGCTATGATCGAATTGAGCATATGCTGAGTCATCTCGGCTCCCGCATTAGCCGGTTATCGCCGGTACCAGACGATCGTGCGGTAACGAATGGTTAATCGTGTGAGCACAGCCGGCGCCTGCAATTGTTGCGGGGGCCGGATGCTTTTTTGTCATATAAGACTCTATAAGTTTATACCTTGCTTGCGAGCCTATATTTCGCCGGAATGAAACGCGCTGCGCCGCCGCTAGACGGCAACAGCCGTTTCGCCTTGAGAAAGGTGGGACAAGCGTGAAACAATCGATGCCCGTGCTTCGAGAGCCTGCTGTGAAGCGACGCGGCAATCGCAGGCTGAAGATGGTTTTGCTGCTCTTATTCATTGTTGTGTTATCCGTTTTATTCTTTAATTCATCGATCAGCGAGGTATCGACGGTAACGGTAGCCGGGCAGCGTTTTGTAAATGAGGATTCGATCCGTAAGCTATCGGGTATTTCTATTGGAGATGCTTTCTTCGGCTTTACCGAGCGGTCGGTCGAACGAAAGCTTCGCACAAGCAAGTCGATTGAGCAGGCAACCGTGACGAAAGTTTTCCCCGGAGAAGTACGAATTCGCGTACAAGAATTTGCCGCTGTTGGCTATGAATTATCGCCTGAAGGAGAAATAATGGCGATTCTGTCGAATGGGACAAGCGTTCCTGCGACAAATGCTGACTTTGTTGTCGATAAGCCGTTGTTGTCTGGCTGGAAAAAGGATGATCCTATCAAGACAGCGCTTTCGAAGCAACTCGCCTTAATTCCGGCTCAACAGTTATCCGATTTATCAGAAATTCGCCCTGATCCATCGAATGCCTATCCGGATCGTATCCGCATTTATACACGTACGCGCTTCGAAGTTATTACGGCAGTATCGGTATTGGCAACTAAGTTGGACACTTTGAATGCCGTTACCGAGACACAGCAGCCTGGCAGAGTAACGATGCTGCTTGCTGATACGTATGAGCCATATTTGCCAGATTCAGCAGAAAATATGGAAACTCTTGAAAAAGAGTCTACTCAATAGTCTCAATCGATGGTAAAATTTTAGTTACGGATTTAGGTTTGTTTTCATTTCACAGATGATGGTGATTGACGCCGCGGTTGCTGGAAATTGGAAGCTTTATTTCTACGAAAATTTTGTAGAAAAAAGAGGAAAGCCGTCAATCATGTTGAATATGTAGATTGTTAACAAGATGAATGTCCTATTTTCTTATGGGAATGGAGGTGCCGCGCGCGATGAGCAGCAGCGAAATCATCGTCAGTTTGGACATCGGTACATCCAAAGTTCGTGCTATTATTGGTGAAATTACGAATGGAGCCATTAATATTATTGGAGTTGGATCGGCCGACTCAGAAGGAATCCGCAAGGGTGCTATTGTCGACATCGATCAGACCGTTAGATCGATCCGCAACGCGATCGATCATGCTGAGCGGATGGTCGGCATTCAAATAAGCGAGGTTTGTATTGGCATCCAAGGTAATCACATCGCATTGCAAACGAACCACGGAGTAGTCGCTGTATCGAATGAAGATCGTGAGATTGGCGAAGAAGATATCGAACGTGTGATGCAGGCGGCTAGAGTAGTAGCGCTTCCGCCAGAACGTGAGATCATCGGAGTTGTACCTAGACAGTTCTTAGTTGATGGTTTGGAGGGAATTTCTGATCCGCGAGGCATGATTGGTGTACGTCTGGAAGTAGAGGCGACGATAATCACCGGGACTAAGACGTCCTTACATAATTTGATCCGCTGCGTAGAGAAAGCCGATCTGCATATTTCTGATCGGGTTTTGATGTCTCTAGCATCCGGTTCGATGTCGCTAACGAAAGACGAGCGGACGATGGGAACGGTGCTGGTCGATATTGGCGCTGGATCAACAACGGTCTCGGTATTCGAAGGCGGCGGACTCGTAGCAACATCTACTCTGCCAGTCGGCGGCGAACATGTTACGAACGATATTTCATATGGTTTGCGCACGCATACGGAGCAAGCTGAGAAGTTTAAATTAAAGTACGGCTGCTCGCTTATTTCGGATGCAGCAGAAGATCAGAAGTTTAAAGTTATGCGTATGGGCAGCAACGTCGAGAAAGAATTTACTCAAGTGGATTTGGCTAATATTATTGAGCCGCGGATGCAAGAGATCTTCCACCTGGTAAGGCAGGAAGTTAGACGGCTTGGTTACGGTGACAAAGTGAACGGATATGTGCTGACAGGTGGAACGGTTTCGATGCCTGGGACGCTTAGTCTGGCGCAGCAGGAGCTCGAATCGTCTGTTCGGATCGCAGTGCCTGACTTTATTGGAGTGCGCGACCCTGCGTTTAACAATGGCGTCGGTATGCTCCATTACGTAGTCAAGAGCGCCCGTGCGAAGAGCATGTCCGTATCCGTGAAGAAGCCGGCTGCTCGCAAGGTAGCCACAAGCAGCGTCTCTACATCGCCGAAACCCGGATTGTTCGAGCGACTCAAAAATTATTTTAGCGAATTCATTTGATCGGGGGAAACGACAGATGTTGGAGTTTGATATGGACATGGAACAACTGGCACAAATTAAAGTTATAGGTTGTGGCGGTGGCGGCAGCAATGCCGTTAACCGAATGATTGAGATCGGTGTTAAAGGCGTAGAATTTATTACGGTTAACACGGACGCGCAAGCGCTCCATTTGGCGCACTCTGAGCATAAGCTGCAAATCGGCGACAAGCTGACGCGCGGACTTGGCGCAGGAGCGAACCCGGATGTAGGAAAGAAAGCTGCAGAAGAATCCCGTGAGCTCATCAGCAATACGCTGAAGGGTGCAGATATGGTATTCGTAACGGCTGGCATGGGCGGCGGTACCGGTACGGGTGCAGCACCAGTCATCGCTGAGATCGCGCGTGAGTGCGGTGCGCTGACGGTAGGTGTCGTTACACGTCCGTTCACGTTCGAAGGCCCTAAGCGTTCTAGACAAGCTGAGCACGGGATCGAAGCGCTGAAAGAAAAAGTAGATACGCTGATCGTTATTCCGAATGACCGTCTCCTCGAAATTGTCGATAAGAAGACGCCGATGCTCGAAGCATTCCGCGTAGCAGACACGGTTCTGCTTCAAGCCGTACAAGGCATCTCCGACCTGATCCAAGTACCGGGTCTGATCAACCTCGACTTCGCAGACGTGAAGACAATTATGACGGAACGCGGCTCGGCACTGATGGGCATTGGCATGGCGACGGGCGAGAACCGTGCATCGGAAGCTGCTCGCAAAGCAATCCAAAGCCCGCTGCTTGAGACGTCGATCGATGGCGCTCGCGGTGTTATTATGAACATTACGGGTGGCGCGAATCTGTCGCTCTATGAAGTGAACGAAGCAGCTGAGATCGTAATCGCAGCTTGTGATCCGGAAGTGAACATGATCTTCGGCGCGATTATCGACGATAGCCTGAAAGAAGAAATCAAAGTGACGGTTATTGCGACAGGCTTCGAGCACAGACCGATGCCTGAACCAGTACGCCGCCCTGGTCAGCCCGTTGAATCGACAGATTCACGTACAGCAACAGCTGGCACATCCAGCAATTCCGGCATGCGCACGTTCAGCAACACGCCGACATCGAGTGACCAGCTCGACATTCCGGCATTCCTCCGCAACCGCCCACGCGGCGATCGCTAGGACAAGCTATTCCTTTTAACATCAAGTCCGTTTCGGCAGATTATCTGCCAGAAACGGGCTTTTTTTTATTTGGTACAGAAGTGCACCTTCGTGGCGTAGAGGGTATTGGGATACTGATTGCAGGTGCAGAAGTACACCTACAAGGTACAGGGAGCGTTGAACTAACTTATCAATAAATGCGACACAATTGTTAGCACGAACAAAAGCTGTGCCCGCAAGGGCACGCGACCCCTAGCACGCAGTTAATGACGCGCATTTCTGTCGAGCCATCAACCCATTCCGGGGTCCATAGGTTGGAAACCCAAGGGGTCCTCCCTTGCAGGGAGGATTTAGGTGAGTAGAACTCTTGATTTACGCGGGTAGAAATCGTTCAGTTAAGCAGGTAGAACACTTAATTTATGCGAGTAGAATTCAGTGTTTTGATGTTTAGATATGATGGTTTAGATAGATGTGAAATAGTGGGGTCAAAAGGGGCAGGGCCCCTTTTCCGACAAAAAAAGATCGTCCCCTGCGTCATGAATAGACAGACATCGAAATACGATTACAATATACTAGTCTCAATCGTTCCTGAAGGGCGATGCGAGGTAGGCGAGTCCGGCCAGGAACCGGCGGGCAGGTGATCATCACTGGCGGTATACGTTGACGTTTTGTTCATGAAAGAGATGTTGATCGATGGTTCGTTGCTGCTCGTTACGGCGTGGGTTCGGGGAATACGTACAGTATGGTATCGAATCGTCGGGGCGAGTGCTCTTGGTGCCTTGTATGTTGTCATGTTGTTCGTTCCGTCGTTGTCGTTTCTGTATACGTTTCTATTCAAATTCGGTATATCGCTAATTATGCTGTGGATCGCATTCGGTTTCGGAGGTCTTCGTGCATACGGTCGAACGTTCGCAGCGTTTTATGCGGTTAATTTTATTGCTGCCGGTGCTATTCTCGGGTTCTATTATTTAATTATGCAGCAAGGTTCGCTGGCGTTATGGCGGGGGCTGCAATTCATCGAAGGCGGCATACGAACCGAATTTAAGGCGGGCTTCATCTTCATTGGGTCTGCCGGTTGTGTAGGGTTGTACATCGCACGCTCAGTTGTGGTTTCCCGTCGTGAGAAAGCGCTTATCAAAGCGCATGTTGCGAAACTGAAGGTGACGATTGGCGACCGTGAAATCGAGTGTGACGGACTCATCGATACGGGGAATCAACTTTATGATCCGCTGACGCGGACGCCGGTTACGATCATCGAGGCGTCGCTGCTTGAAGCGGATTTGCCGTCTACGTGGATGACACGCATCCGCCAGGCGGAAGTCGATAAGCTGGTAGCTCAGCAAGATGAGCAGCCGTTTATTTGGCAGGACCGGCTTCGGCTGGTGCCTTACCGGGGCATAAACCGTGGAACGCAGTTTATGCTTGCGCTTAAGCCGGATGCCGTTACAGTGGAGTGCAATGGAGACACGATCGTCACTCGCAGAGCGTTGATCGGACTGGACGGCGGTCAGTTGTCGTCAGACCGAACGTATCGAGCGGTCATTCATCCGTCGATGGCGGAGCAGAGTGGTGGGGCGTAATGTAACGGCGTATATCACCTTGACGGGAGGCATAATGCCATGATAACGAGATGGAAACTGGTTCTTCAGCTATATTATTACCGCGTCCTGTTTTTATTCGGGCTGAAGAGTGAAGAAATTTACTACATTGGCGGTAGCGAGGCACTACCACCGCCGTTAACGCGTGAAGAAGAGGAATATTTGCTGGAGAAGCTTCCTTCCGGCGATACCGCAATTCGCGCCATGCTCATTGAACGCAATCTGCGGCTTGTCGTGTATATCGCACGTAAGTTCGAGAATACAGGCATTCATATCGAGGATCTAGTATCAATCGGTGCGATCGGCTTAATTAAGGCTGTCAATACGTTCGACCCAGAGAAGAAAATCAAACTGGCGACGTACGCATCCCGTTGTATCGAGAATGAGATACTGATGTATCTGCGCCGCAATAGCAAAACGCGCACAGAAGTGTCCTTCGATGAGCCGCTTAATATCGACTGGGACGGCAATGAACTGCTCCTATCGGACGTTCTTGGTACCGAGAACGATACGATTTATCGGAACATCGAAGAGCAGGTTGACCGCAAGCTGCTGCACAAGGCACTGGATAAGTTAACAGAGCGGGAGCGTATCATTATGGAACTTCGCTTCGGCCTCGCTGATGGAGAAGAGAAGACGCAGAAAGATGTCGCCGATCTTCTCGGTATCTCGCAATCCTATATCTCCCGCCTAGAGAAACGAATCATTAAGCGCCTTCGCAAAGAGTTCAATAAGATGGTGTAAGTTCGAATTGTACCTAATGCGGCACAACAGAACCTACCAATCAACTATATAGCCCAAACAGGAAAAAGCGCTGCCCAGCAGCGCTTTTTCCTGTTTTGTTACATAAGGCAATAAGTGATGGTAGGTCTAGGTGCAGAATTACACCTACGAGAGGCAGCAAGCGGCGATGAGGTCATTGTAGGTGTAGAAATACACCTATATTGGGCTGAGAGCTGGGAAATGGTGTTTGTACGTGCAGAAATGCACCTACAATATGCAAGGTGGGTTTGAGACTAACTATGCATTAACGTGGTTCATCGCTGACCGAGTCAGAACGTACTTTTAAGCTCGAACAAAAGCTGTGCCCCAAAGGGGCACGCGACTCCAAACGACGAAGTTTCATACACGCGCTAAAGTTCCGCCACCAGCCCCTTCCGGGGTCCAGGGGACGGGAGTCCCATGGGGCCCTCCCTTGCAGGGAGGGTTTGGGTGGGTAGAACTCTTGAGGTTTTGGGTAGGTAGAAGTCTTGGAATTTATACCGTGTCCAGGGGTGGAAACCCTGAGGGCCACCCTCAAGGGAGGATTTTGGTGGGAAAGACTTGACAATGAAGTGTACTAGGGTCATAATACAGTCATGGTGTATGAACTACATAGTACACACACTAGAAAATGGGTAATATAGCAAGCGATTAAGAAGTATGCAAAGGAGCTGCGCGGATGGAACTGCTGTTTAACAATCGGGACCCCGTCTATCTGCAGGTCGTGAGGCATTTTAAGGAGCGAATCGCAACCGGGAAGCTGCAGTCAGGGGATACGATTCCGTCTCGGCGCGAGCTGGCCAACCAGCTCGGCATTAATCCGAACACGGCTCAGAAGGCGTACAAGGAAATGGAGGAACAAGGCTTGATCGTAACCGAAGGAAACTCACCGAGTCGAATTACGAGTGACACTATCATACTGGGCCGCATACGCGAAGAATTGCTGACGGAGGCAGTGGACACCTTCCTTGCTTCCGTTAACAACATTGAAGTACCTGCAGAGCAGTTGCTCTCGCTCATTCGGACACGGCTGGAGAAGAAACAAGCCTCGCAGTCGGAACAGGATCAGGGAGAGAAAGGAGTAACGTAAATGATTGAGTTAATTGATGTAAAGAAACGGTTCGGCCTCAAGAAGGTGCTGCAAGGTGTTTCTTTCAACGCGCCACGCGGTGCCATCACATGTCTAACGGGACTTAACGGAGCAGGAAAGACGACCATTCTGAAGGCAATTATGGGCCTTACGCCGATCCAGTCCGGATCGATTCGAATTGATGGAAGCGCGCCTCATCAAGCGATGTATGAGCGGATCGTTTATGTTTCGGATCAACTGACGATGCCGGGACGAATGCGGATCGCGGACTGCTTTGCTTTCATGCAAGACTATTATCGGAATTGGAACAGCGAACGGGCAAACGAGCTGCTTGCGAGATTTCAATTGAATGCCGCCGACAAAGTAAACTCCTTGTCCAAGGGGATGGCGGCGAAGCTGAATCTGCTGATGGGTCTTGCTATGGATGCAGACTATATGCTTCTCGATGAACCTTTCTCAGGCGTTGATATATTCAGCAGGGAAGAAATTGCAGCGGTATTCTCAAGTGATATGGTAGAAGGCCGCGGCATCATCCTAACCACTCATGAAATAAAAGAGATCGAACATTTGCTTGATTATGTCGTTATGTTGGATCATGGGCTCATTACGAAGCAATTCGCAAGCGAGGATATGCGGATGGAGGAAGGCAAGTCGGTTGTTGATGTCATGCGGGAGGTGTATAAGCGATGACCTACTGGAGGCTTCTAAACTTTGAGCTCAAACGCTTGGCACTGCCGCTTGGGATTCTTGTCGTGATTACGACAATACTGCAGCTGTATAATGCATATTCCACAGCCAATAAGGAAATGGATTATGCGCATCGTTTGATGAAGGTAGAGCATCTATCTACGATGGAGCAATATGTGCAGGCGCATGGTTATTTCAGTTATTCGAGCTCATTCGATGAACTTAGCTGGTTGATCTTATCGATCTTCATCTGTGCGGCTTTTATTGGCTTCTATTTCGTATTCATTTGGTACCGGGATAGTCTTGGTCGTCATCCATTCATGACAAGACTGTTAATGCTCCCGGCATCGAGACGTAATCTATACTGGGCGAAGCTGACAGCGCCGTTGTTGGTCATGTTGTCGCTGCTCGCACTACAGCAACTGCTGTTGCCGATTGGGGATTCAATCTATCAATCGATCGTACCAAGCGAAGCGAGAGAAGATGTTCCGTTACAGATGCTCATTCTGATTAATCCTGTGCTGAATATTCTTCTATCTCCAAATATCGTTGCGTTACTTCTGTACTATGGAACGGGAATTACAGCTGTAATCATTCTATATACTGGGATATTGTTAGAACGCAGCTATCGTTGGTCCGGCATTCTTGCCGGTCTGATCTATGCTGCTGCTGCAATCTTCGTGATCGTCATTCCGCTCATCATTCTTCAATCCAACTATAGATATTTGATGATGGAAACGCAGTTGACAATATTCTATTTTGTTCTATTGGCAGCTGTGAGCAGTATTTCAGTATGGTTCAGTCAATATTTGCTAGCAAAGAAATTCACGATATAGACAACGGCATCTGCGGTGCGGTTTGAGAGGAGGCTTATCATTGTTTAAAAAGTATGGCATGGCGTTTGCAGTCATAGTATTTGTCATCGTGGGAGTCGGGATGTATGCGGCATCAGGCTGGAAAAATAACGGCAGACCCAATTTTAAGCTCGTTGCTGTTGAGGGTGATGCATCATTAGGGAACAATCTTGCTGTCCAAGGATATTATAACTATACAGACTCGGGCTCAGTTTCTACGTCTATGAAGATTGGTCAACAGAAGACATCCTATAAAGACAGTCGGTATCATTTTCAGTGGTTTGCAGGGGATGATGAGGTATACAAGAAGTTTGGTGACACAAAGCAAAAGCGCCGATTTATGAAAGGTAAATATCCTTTCGGATTATTCGTTGATCAGCCGACTATGCTCGGTTATGCATACAGCAATCAGGTCGATGGACGTTGGGGGCTTGCGGTGGGGGCTCTTAATAAAGAAACGAATGAGGACTTTTATTTCAAGCTGGAATTGCCACAACGCGATGGGACTGCTTATTGGAATACAATAATGATTCGTGGCGTGGATGCTTCGAGTATAAGTGTATATATGGCACGTTATGAAGACTTCAAGTTCGGGGACAAAAATCAAGTCAATCGGATTTCCAAGCTTATTCGCCTCGACATTGATTTGAAAGAGCAATCGATTACGAAGGAAACGGACATGACGGCAGATTTGCCTGGAAATGAACCCGATACTCTTCATAGCACCCAAATTGTTTCTTTCAATAACGAAATCGCAATCATTGAAGATGATGTGCAAGATAAATCTGACTCAAATTCAATCCCAAATTACTATGTGTATAGCTTTGCAAATGATTCAATACGGCCAATTGCGCTTAAGAGTAATAGGGATTTTAGAACAGACAGCATGAATCTTGTTGGTACACAGATCGAACGATTCATGGTTAAAGACGGTGTCGTTTACTTCGAAGCTTATGATTTAAGTCAAGTTGGGGATCCATTAGTGAATTCTTGGAAAGTTAATTCGCGTGCATGGGGAGTTTTGGATGATACCGATGTTCGTCCTTATGATGATCATACCGCCCAAATCCTGTACAGGCTTGATAAAGCAAATTCGTATATACGCGGCATCGCAATTGTTGATGTCGCAACGGGCAATCTCACTTATCGTGGCGAGGTTCAGACAGATGGAAGCGAAGAGGATCAGCAAAAAAAGCTTCGCCATCTCTCACTAGGATTCTAATCCAAAAGCAAGCTCTCTGGTCATCTGGACCGAGAGCTTGTTTTCTTTTTTTCTTGCAATGGTACAGCGCTTTCATCTCAACAGCCGCTTAGGCGACAACGTTTTCACAAGGCGTGTCGAACTGTGTCGGGGGCAGGAATATTTCGGGGGGGCGGGGAGATAATGAACATTAATGTTTCTCCTTGGGAGGTAATCACGTTGACCCGAAACAAAGTCGAGATCTGTGGTGTGGATACCAGTAAACTGCCTGTCCTGACGAATGTGGAAATGCGGGAGCTGTTTACAGCGCTGCAAACGCGTAACGAACGGGCAGCAAGAGAGAAATTGGTGAACGGCAATCTGAGGCTCGTCCTCAGCGTCATTCAGCGGTTTAATAACCGTGGCGAATATGTCGACGACCTGTTCCAGGTCGGCTGCATCGGCCTGATGAAGGCGATCGATAATTTCGACTTAAGCCAGAATGTCAAATTCAGTACTTATGCCGTACCGATGATCATCGGTGAAATTCGCCGTTACTTGCGTGACAACAATCCGATTCGCGTATCGCGCAGCCTTCGAGACATTGCTTATAAAGCGCTGCAAGTACGCGACAGCTTAACGAACCAGAATTCGCGAGAGCCAACGATCTTCGAAATTTCAGAAGTGCTCGGCGTGCCGAAGGAGGACGTCGTCTTTGCTCTTGACGCTATCCAAGATCCGGTCTCGCTATTCGAGCCGATCTATCATGATGGCGGCGATCCGATCTACGTGATGGATCAGATTAGCGATGATAAGAACAAGGATATCTCATGGATTGAGGAAATTGCGCTCCGCGAAGCGATGCACAAGCTTAATGAGCGCGAGAAAATGATATTGTCCATGCGCTTCTTTGAAGGCAAGACCCAGATGGAAGTGGCAGATGAGATCGGCATTTCTCAGGCGCAAGTATCCCGTCTGGAGAAGTCCGCCATTCAGCAGATGCAGAAGCATGTCAAAACCTGATTGATCCACGATCTCGTTCAAAGCTTACGAAACGGCGAAGCGCTGGCTGCGCCGTTTTTTTGCGCAGGTAGGACATTTTAGACAGGATGGTCATATAGTAATAACAGGAGTTCATGGGCATTGGCCTACCATCTTGGCGCAGAAAGCGGTGAGCGGCTTGAAAATTTCTGACTTTCAGACCAAGGATGTCATCAACATCGTGGACGGGAAGAAGCTGGGTCAAGTAAGCGATCTGGAGCTTGATCTTCGTCAGGGCCGCATCGATTCGATCGTCGTGCCGACGTTCACCCGATTTTTCGGCATGTTCGGCGGCGGCACCGACATTATCATTCCGTGGCGGAACATCGTAAAGATTGGCGCTGATGTTGTGCTCGTTCGTCTTGATGAAGCGAAGGCTGCTTATAAGACGGAGGAGGAAGAAACACAGGTGCGAATGTAAGGAGAGCCGGGGCGCTTGACGTGCGCCGGGCTCTCTTTTTTCTGTTCCGTCGTACTGCCCTATGGTAAACTGAACTGAATAGACATAAAGAGGTGGTACGAATGGAATCATTTGTATGGGATCAGGCTAAGCAGGCGGGTGCATCGCTCATGCGGCTTGAAGCTTGGGAGAATACAGATGCCGGTATTACGGCTGGCTTCACGACGAGAATTGGCGGCGTTAGCACGGGCTGCTGGTCGTCGTTGAATATGGGGCTGCATGTCGGTGACCGCAATGAGGATGTTGTGAGAAACCGGCAGCTTCTGTCCGAAGCGATTGGCTGGCCATTCGAGGCCTTTACATGTGCGGAACAGGTGCACAGCGACAACGTGCATATTGTAACAGTTGACGATATGGGCAAAGGCCGGGATTCGCGGCATTCGGCGCTGCAGGATACGGATGCGCTGATAACGAATGTTCGCGGCGTGCTCTTAGCATCCTTTTATGCAGATTGCGTACCCCTGTACTTCTACGATCCCGTTCATGAGGCCGTTGGACTGGCGCATGCCGGATGGAAAGGAACAGCTGCTGAGATCGCGTGTCGGACGGTAGAAGCGATGAAGAAGGCATTCGGGACCAACCCATCGCAGCTGCGAGGCGCGATCGGGCCTGCTATTGGCGGGTGTTGTTATGAGGTGGACGGTCCTGTCATCGGTCGGATGGAGGAGCTGTGCAGCAGTTTTGCGAATTTAACGGCAGTTGATTCGATGATTCGCCGGACGCAAGACGGCAAGGCGATGCTCGACTTGAAAGAAATCAACCGACAGATTATGATAAAAGCAGGAATTTTGCCGACTCATATCGAAATATCAACATGGTGTACCAGTTGTCGGACAGACCTGCTGTTCTCGCATCGAGCGGAGAAAGGTGCAACAGGCCGAATGGCAAGCTGGATTGGCATGGAGAAGAGGTGAACCTCTTGTCGACGTTAACAGAACGGATACAAGATGTGGAACAATTAATTCAGGCAGCATGTGAGCGCAGTGGGCGCAGCCGTGATGAAGTGAACGTCGTCGCTGTAACAAAGTATGTATCGCTCGACAGCGTGCGTGACGTAGTCGCACATGGGGTTCGTCAGTTAGGGGAGAACCGCTGGCAGAACGCCAAGTCTAAGTGGGAAGCGCTGCAGGAACTGCCGCAGTCGGAAGCGCCGGTATGGCATTATATCGGTTCGCTTCAGACGAACAAAGTGAAGGACGTCATCGGCAAGTTTACATACATTCATTCACTGGACAGGCTGTCGCTGGCGCAAGCCATCGCAGATCGAGCAGACAAGCTTGGCATCATCGTTCCTTGCTTCATTCAAGTCAACGTATCAGGAGAGGAAAGCAAGCAGGGATTGGAGCCGGACGAAGTACCGGCGTTTCTACGCGAGTTAAGCCAGCTTCGGTCCATTCGGCCGATTGGCCTGATGACTATGGCGCCTTTCGAGGCAGAAGCGGAAGAGACGAGACCTGTATTCCGAGCGCTGAGGCAGTTGCGCGATCAACTCAATGAACTTGGCATTGTGGAGCAGCCGTTGACCGAGCTCTCGATGGGCATGTCCAAC
Source organism: Paenibacillus terricola (assembly GCF_014779765.1). Taxonomy (GTDB): domain Bacteria; phylum Bacillota; class Bacilli; order Paenibacillales; family Paenibacillaceae; genus Paenibacillus_T; species Paenibacillus_T terricola. Next base: position 1,068,563 of record NZ_JACXZA010000001.1, read on the forward strand.
GATTTTACAGTGGCAATTGAAGAAGGAGCAACCTGGGTACGTCTTGGTACGATACTAGTGGGGAAAGAGGAGGCATAAGTAATGAGTGTAATGAATCGTTTCATGAATTTTTTCGGTCTGCAAGATGAGGAAGAAATCATTGAACACGAGAAAGTAGCACAGCCGCAGCAACAGCATGCTGAGGAACACGAGAATGATTTTGAAACCTCGCCTTTCGAAGCACGTAAACAATCAAAGAACTCCAATATTGTGAGCATCCACTCGCAGAAGAATGTTCGGGTTGTGTTGAACGAACCACGTTCATTCGAAGAAGCGCAGGAAATCGCCGATCATCTTCGTGCCCGCCGCGGCGTTGTTGTCAACCTGCAGCGTGTGCCAAGCGATGTTGCGAAACGGATTTTTGACTTCCTTCTTGGCACGCTTTATGCGGTCAGCGGAACGATGAACCGTATCGGACCAGGCATTTTCTTCTGTGCGCCAGAGAACGTGGAAATTCAAGGTACCATCTCCGAGCTGCTAGTGGACGAACAGGATTACAAACGAATGAGGTGACCTTGATTTGCTAAGCACACTTAGTTGGTATGTGTTCAGACTTGAGGACATATATACATTTCTTATTATCGGCTACGTGTTGTTATCGTGGCTTCCGAATGCACGTGACAGCTTCATCGGCCAGCTTCTTGGCAAAATTGTAGAGCCGTACTTGTCCGTCTTCCGCAGATTCATTCCACCAATCGGCGGCATGCTCGACATCTCTCCATTTATTGCGGTATTAGCGTTGAACTTCATCGCGTACGGAATTATTTTCGTACTAGATCTATTCCTTTAAGAAGCAGGTATATGATCGATGGCGAAGGGCAATATTTATGACCATTTCCACCCGGACGAGCGTTCATTCGTAGATCGGGTGGATGAGTGGATCGAGCGGGCCGCAGAGCGGCATGAGTGGAAACGAACTGATTTTCTAGACCCTAGGCAGATTGAGATCGTACGATCGCTTGCAAATCGCAATGGTCATGTCGAGGTTCGATTCGAAGGCGGCGATCCGCATGCCGAACGAATGCGGGCGATCATTGCGCCGGATTATGCCTATCTCGACGATGAGCCGATGGGTGTGCAGGCAATCGCAGTTACTGCCGATTCGCAAGGCCATTTGGAGCTGGACCACGGGGACTATCTCGGGGCGCTGCTCGGGCTTGGCGTGAAAAGAGATTTGATCGGCGACGTTCATGTGCACGAGGATGGCTGTCATTGTCTCGTCACGGAAGAGATTGCTGACTATGTCAATATTCATTTGCGTCAAGTCCACCGGGTTCATGTCCTGACAGAGCTGATACCTTTATCAGCGCTTCGCGTCGTTGTGCCGAAGCTGGAGGAAGTGAGCCTTTCGGTGGCTTCTCTGCGTCTTGATGGAATTAGCAGCGATGCATTCCGAATTAGTCGAGCACGAATAGTCGATCCTATACGAGCTGGCAGATGCCGCGTCAACTGGAAGGTCGTGGAAGACCCTTCTGCGGCGCTGAAGGCTGGCGACGTTATTTCGATGAAGGGGCTTGGCCGCTTCAAAGTACTGGACATTGAAGGAATGACAAAAAAAGGCAGAGTTCGCGTGCTGATCGGGAAATATATTTGATCTGATGCAGGATTTTGGACGGTGCTGTCGAACAAGATTGATTACGTTCAACACAGATTCCGTCATATCCATTAGGAGGTGCGCCAATGCCGCTAACGCCATTGGACATACATAATAAGGAGTTTGGAAGAAGACTTCGCGGTTACGATGAGGATGAAGTTAATGAATTCCTGGATCAGGTCATCAAAGATTATGAGTCGTTAATTCGCGAGAACAAAGAAATGCAGAATCAGCTGCTTGGCCTGCAAGAGAAGCTGAATCACTTCACTAACATTGAAGAGACGCTCAGCAAGACGATTATTATCGCGCAGGAAGCTGCCGATGAAGTGAAGACGAATGCGAAGAAAGAAGCGCAGCTGATTGTGAAGGAATCAGAGAAGAACGCTGATCGGATCATCAACGAAGCGTTGTCCAAATCGCGTAAGGTAGCTCTTGAAGTCGAAGAGCTCAAGAAACAAGCTTCGATCTATCGTGCACGGTTCCGCACGCTCGTCGAAGCGCAGCTGGAGCTGCTCAGCCAAGACGGCTGGGAAGCGCTGGAGTCGAACGCTGCAGCAGCACAGGAGCGTCTGTAGCCAGCTGTTGTCTAATAGGAACACTATGCAGCGTGCCGAATTTGACAATTTCGGCACGCTGCGCTATAACTAGTTATATTATGAATGAAAGTGAACTTCGTTGACGAGAACAAGTACGCTGCGTTTCCGTTCCCCAGAGAGCCGGCAATTGCTGAAAGCCGGCGTTCGGTATGCATCGGAATATCCTCTCCGAGAAGCAGTGCAGAAATTGCACAGCCCGATTATCGCTTCATGCGATAACATCGGACTTGCAGCAGTAAGCGCTGACGGATGTCCTCCGTTACAGGGAACTCGGACGCAAGCTCCACTGAAGGAGCCCGTTCGTGACAGAGGTGCCATTCATGCCTCGCTGCAGCTATGCGCTGTAACGTTGGACCGCTCATGCGGAAGAATGAATGGAACGAGGGTGGTATCGCGAGCAATGACTCGTCCCTTATTGGGGCGGGTCTTTTTTGTTTTTAATCGAATGTTAAGTTCACGCTTTCGATTGGCGGTAGAACCAACCTTTTAAACGAGGTCGCTCATTCTCGAGCAGCCTTGATATAATTTTTCTCATGATGTGTTCACAATGAAAGGGGACTGACAACGATGCAACGCGTAGACGTCAAAGAACGCGCGCGGAGCCGCGAGCTTCGCGTTCTAGAACAGTGGAGAACAGAGGAAACATTCAAGAAATCGATTACGAACCGAGAGGGCAAACCGAACTTCGTATTCTATGAAGGACCTCCAACAGCTAACGGCGCTCCGCATATCGGTCACGTGCTTGGCCGCGTAATCAAAGACTTTATTTGCCGCTACAAGACGATGTCGGGTTACCGTGTCGTTCGTAAAGCAGGCTGGGATACGCACGGTTTGCCAGTTGAGCTGGGCGTTGAGAAGCAGTTGGGCATTTCCGGCAAACAAGAGATCGAGAACTACGGTGTAGAAGCGTTCATCAAGAAATGTAAAGCGAGCGTCTTCGAATACGAGAAGCAATGGCGAGAACTGACGGAAGCTATCGCTTACTGGACGGACATGGATAATCCGTATATTACGCTCGACAACAATTACATCGAGAGTGTATGGCATATCTTATCTACGATTCATAAGAAAGGGCTGTTGTACCGCGGTCACCGCGTAAGCCCATACTGTCCTTGCTGCCAGACGACGCTCAGCTCGCATGAGGTTGCTCAAGGCTATGAGGATGTTAAAGATCTGAGTGCTACTGTGAAGTTCAAGCTTGCAGACTCGAACGAGTTCGTGCTTGCATGGACGACGACGCCATGGACGCTCCCAGCGAACGTTGCGCTCGCTGTGAATCCTTCTCTCGATTATGCGAAAGTGAAACGCGGAGAAGAAACGTACGTTGTTGCACAAGCGCTTGTTGAATCCGTGTTTAAAGATAGCGAATACGAGATCGTTGGTTCGGTGAAAGGCGCAGACCTTGTTGGCAAGAGCTATGAACCTCCGTTCCGTTACGTTGCGATTGAGAAAGGCCATGTTGTTATCGGTGCAGACTTCGTCAGCGATTCGAGCGGTACGGGTATCGTTCACATCGCGCCAGCGCATGGTGATGATGACTATAAGGCAGCGCGTGCCAACGGCATCAGCATGCTGAGTGTTGTGAACAACGCAGGCCGCTATGTAGATGAAGTGACGGACCTTGCGGGCCGTTTCGTTAAAGATTGCGATATTGATATTGTCAAAATGCTCAGCGAACGCGGACTGTTGTTCAGCAAAGAGAAATACGAGCACAGCTATCCATTCTGCTGGCGCTGCAAATCGCCATTGCTCTACTATGCAACAGAGAGCTGGTTCATCGAGACGACAGCTGTCAAAGATCAGCTGATCGCGAACAACAGTGAAGTAGATTGGTATCCAGGTCACATTCGTGAAGGCCGCTTCGGTAAGTTCCTGGAGGACTTGGTCGACTGGAACATCAGCCGTAACCGTTATTGGGGCACGCCGCTTAACGTATGGGTGTGCGAAGCGACGGGCAAAGAATATGCACCGAGCAGCATCGCTGACCTGCGTGAGCGCGCGGTTGATTTTGTGCCGGAGGATATCGAGCTTCACAAGCCTTACGTGGATGAAATCAAGCTGAAATCGCCGTTTGCGGAAGGCGCCGTTATGACGCGTACGTCTGAAGTCATCGACGTGTGGTTCGACAGCGGTTCGATGCCATTCGCGCAGCAGCACTATCCGTTCAGCGACGAATCGAAGTTTGCAGATCAATACCCAGCAGATATTATCTGCGAAGGCATCGACCAAACACGCGGCTGGTTCTTCTCGCTGCTCGCAGTATCGACGCTGTTCAACGGCAAAGCGCCTTACAAAGCGGTAATCTCGACAGGCCATATCCTCGACGAGAACGGCCAGAAGATGTCCAAGTCGAAGGGCAATGTTATCGATCCTTGGGAAATCATCAACGAGTTCGGCACGGACGCATTCCGTTGGGCATTGCTCGCAGATAGCGCACCATGGAACAGCAAACGTTTCTCGCGCGGCATCGTAGCCGAAGCGAAATCGAAAGTGATCGACACGATCGTTAACACGCACGCATTCTTCGCGCTGTATGCTACGATCGATGGCTATAACCCAGCCGAGCATCCGTACAAACCGTCTGCGGCTAAGCTGGATCGGTGGATCGTTTCGCGTCTGAACAGTCTGATCACGCAAGTGGTGAAAGGTCTTGATGCGAATGACTTCCTTAATCCTGCCAAAGGAATCGAGGCATTCGTTGACGAGCTCAGCAACTGGTACATCCGTCGTTCGCGTGACCGTTTCTGGGGAAGCGGCCTGACGGAAGACAAACTGGCTGCATACGGTACATTGCGCCACGTTCTGATCACGCTGTCGCGCCTGATCGCGCCGTACGCTCCGCTGCTTGCTGACGACGTATACGGCAACCTCGGAGGCGAAGGCAGCGTTCACCTGGGTGACTTCCCAACGGCAGATGAGTCGGCTATCGATGAAGCGCTGGAGCGCGACATGGAGACGGCACGTCAAATCGTTGAGCTGGCACGCAACGTGCGTAACGAAACGGGCATCAAGACGCGTCAGCCGCTGTCCGAGTTGATCGTATCGCTTGACCGCGACTTCGATGTAGCGGCATATGAAGATATCATCAAAGATGAAATCAACGTGAAGACGATCGTTATCGAGAACAGCGACAGCGGATTCGTTGATTTCACGCTTAAGCTGAACCTGAAAGTAGCAGGCAAGAAGTTCGGCAAGAACGTTGGTCCAATCCAAGGTTATCTGAAGGAACTGGCAGCAGAGCAAACACGTGCGGCGGTTCAAAGCGGCGGTCTGACATTCACGACAGCAGAAGGCGAATCGATCGCTATCACCGTTGATGAGCTGCTTGTCGAGAAGCAGGCGAAAGCTGGCTTCGCATCGGCATCGGGTTACTCGCTGACGGTTGCACTCAACACAGATATTACGCCTGAGCTTGAACAAGAGGGCTGGGTCCGCGAAGTCATTCGCGCTGTACAGGATACGCGTAAAAAGCTGGATCTGCCGATCGAGAAGCGTATCGATCTCGTACTCGAAGTCGATGCAGAGCTGCAAGCAGCGCTTCAAGCATTCGATAACGTCCTGCGCGAGAACGTACTCGTGAACACCGTATCGTTCGGTTCAGCCGAACATATGGAACGTGTCGAGCTCGGCGGCAAGACCGTTGGAATTCAAATCCTGAAATAAGGACAATCTAAATAGCACCAAACCAAAAAACGAGCGCAAACTTGATGGTTACTCATCAAGCTTGCGCTCGGTGTTGTTATTAGGAACTTATAAGTTTCCGGTTTCTAGGAGAACTTAATTATTTAGAGCATCGCACGAACAGAAGTTGTGCCCCACAGGGGTACACTACTCCACGCGCGCATTAACTGATCCACGCCTTGGTCAATCCCACATCCATTCCGGGGTCCAAAGCGCCTCCTTTGCGGGGAGAGGGTGTGGGTGGTTAGAGAGAGGCTCGAACAAAAGTTGTGCCCCACAGGGGTAAGGCTCTAATCAGCACGAACAAAAGTTGTGCCCACAGGGCACACGACTCCACGCACGCAGTAACTTATCCACGCCCCTGTCCCGCCAACAGCAACTTCCGGGGTCCAGGGGACGGGAGTCCCATGGGGCCCTCCCTTGCAGGGAGGGTTTGGGTGGGTAGAAAGCTTTCAGTAAAGTTTTTTCAACAAAGAATTTAAAGTAATTTTACGAAAAAGGGGTAAAGGGGCGCTGCGCCCCTATCTTTCACCGAGAGGATGGGCCGTCATTATGGTATCCATAACAAAAGATGCCGATGAGAAAGAGATATCTGCTCTTCGGGCTTCATTGAATGCAGTAGACCGGCAGCTGCATCAGGTAGCCAAAGATATGGAGCGTGCCCAAATACGCGACTACATCGAGCTGCTAAATCGACCGTTTCGGCTCATCTGGCGCAATTTCTTGTCCGGGACAGCACGCGGCGTTGGCATCGCGCTTGGCTTTACCGTGTTCGCCGCGACCATCCTCTATGTGCTGCGGTTGCTTGGTGCATTAAACCTTCCGATTATTGGCGATTTCGTAGCTGATTTGGTTAGAGTCGTTCAAGCACAGCTGGAAGGTAAAATGTATTAAAAGGTGCTGCCGTCGTACGAACCTTCATCCTTATCGTTAGAATTGAAAGACAGTTCATCGTCGCCCTCGCCATGCGACATATACTCATGGTATTGGCGGTTGCGGACGACGGAGACGACGCGTCCTGTAATATCGGTAGCCAAGAAGCTTTCGATTGTCTCGACGAACCCTTCGTTCTCGTCAGCTTCCGTATACATTTCGTTATAGGAGTCGACTTCACGGTTTTCGGACATGGCAGGCGAGTTCGAGTTGCCATAATGCTCGACGATCTGCCAAGCATCCTCGCCATCGAATTCGACATAGCCATCCTCCTCGCGGCGGCTTCGGCCGAAGGCAGGCTGCAGGAAGTCTTCTTCGGCTGGACGGCGATTGGACAACTCCTGTCGTGGCGCATGCTGAGTACAGTATAGCGAATCTGGGAGTGCCTCCAGCCGTTCAATCGGAATGGCTTGACCGCATGTTATGCACTTGCCGTATGTGCCATTGTCGATAGCAACGAGTGCAGCATCGATTCGTTCAAGATGAAAATCCAGCAGCTCATGGATCGCTAGATCCTTGCTTCGCTCAAACATTTCAGTTGCAACGTCGCCCGGATGGTTGTCGATCGGAGACAACTCGCCTGTCTCATCCTTCAGCGAGTTTGCCAAGCCACCTTCTTCGCTGTCATGCTGCGATTGCTTGATTGATCGACTCATTTCGATTAGTCGACTTCGAAACTGGGCGATTTGCTGCTCATTCAGTGTCGTCAATGTCAGCACCTTCCTTATAGAGGTTGTTCAAGAAGTTGAAAACCGACTTTTTGAACAAGCGATTATGCTTTTCCACGCTTTTCGGATGCGGCGGCAATACCTATAGGGTGAGCGGAGAAGCGACATTTTAGCAAGGATGGGGGGCGGGGGTTGAAGCCTGTTATGGATAGTTCTGCATGATCGCAGCAGGACCTTCGTCCTTGGAGGATATGGTCGCTTCTGCACGGTTTATGCTACAATAGATTGGACTGTCATGCATATGCTTACGAAGCCAGCGATTTGCAAGCAGGAAGATGATTTCGGAAAGTAACGCAAATTGCTTTTTAGGAGGGAAACGATGCTGCGTTTATTGTTTTATCTTGTAATTAGTGGTATTACGTTTGCGGTGGACTACATATCCAAGAAGGTTATCGTCAAGGAGCTAGATCTGTATGAGCAGGTACGGGTAATCGGAGATTTCTTCGTTATCACTTCGTTCCGGAATACGGGTGCAGCGTTCAGTCTTCTTGAGAATCAGCGTGTATTCTTTCTCATTATTACGATCATCATCACGGTTGGAATTGTAGGATATATGAGCTTTCTAACCCGTAGACAGGGCAGAGCGCTTCTGCTTACTGGACTGGCGCTTGTGCTTGGAGGCGCTCTTGGCAACTTCATCGATCGTGCAAAATCAGGCGAGGTAGTCGATTTCCTGCAATTTACGTTCGGAAGCTATACATTCGCGATTTTTAACCTGGCTGATACAGCAATCTGCATTGGTGTTGGTCTGATTGTTCTGGATTCGCTGCTTGCTTCAAGAGCGGAGAAACGAACTTATGTGGACAAGGCAATTGCAGCGTCGTATTCGGAACCGAAACAGCCGCAAGAATAGGTGTGGAAGGAAAGATAGAGCATAATGGAGCAAAATTGGAATAACGATCAAGAAGAGATCGAAATTGAATATGTATATGAATTAGATGACGAGGACGATGCTTCGGATGACGGCACCTCTCTAGAGTGGGAAATCGACGAGACAGCTGTCGGCGAACGTCTGGACAAATTCGTAGCAGAAGCTATCGATGACGAAGCGGTGTCACGGACACAAATTCAAGACTGGATTAAAGCTGGCGCTGTGCTAGTAAACGGTAAAGAAATGAAATCGAAACACCGTCTGGAGATCGGCGATGTTGTTACGGTTAACGTGCCTGAAGCGCAGCCGGCGGAGATTGTTGCAGAGCAGATTCCGCTGGAGGTCGTGTATGAGGATAGCGATGTTATCGTTATCAACAAGCCTCGTGGGCTCGTCGTTCATCCTGCGCCGGGGCACTCATCGGGTACGGTTGTTAACGCACTGCTGTACCATTGCAAAGATCTGTCGGGCATTAACGGTTCGATCCGTCCGGGCATTGTGCATCGTATCGATAAAGATACGTCAGGTCTGTTGATGGCAGCCAAGAACGATACCGCGCATGCTTCGCTATCCGCACAGTTGAAAGATCACACGGTCACTCGCAAGTATATTGCACTCGTGCATGGCAAAGTGCCGCATGAACGAGGTACAATCGATGCGCCAATCGGCAGAGATGAGCGGGATCGTAAGATGTTTACCGTTACGGAGAAGAATAGCCGGCATGCTGTAACGCATTTCAATGTGATCGAACGTTTGGGCGAGGATTACACTTTGCTTGAGCTGCAGCTCGAAACAGGTCGTACGCATCAAATTCGCGTGCACATGAAGTATATCGGACATCCGTTGGCAGGCGATCCAATGTACGGACGCAGCAAGACCGTAGATCTTAAGGGGCAAGCGCTTCATGCAGCGATTCTCGGCTTCGAACACCCGAGAACAGGCGAGTTCTTGCAGTTCGAAGCACCGATTCCAGATGATATGGCTCATGTGCTGCACAGTTTACGTCAACGATAAGCCGTGAAATAGTACAAATTTTTTGCGCATTCGTATATTTTAGTCGACGTATAGGATGAGCTATGCTGTTAACATGAATATACGCGGTTCGGGAGCGCTGCTCCCGCGCCCTGTCACGGAAAGGTGATCGAGCAATGACGCAGATGAATCAGCACTATTTGGAGCTTCAGGGCAGCTATTTGTTCTCTGAGGTAGCGAAACGCCGTACGAAATTTGTGCAAGAGAATCCGAACGCCGACATTATTAGCCTCGGTATTGGTGACGTAACGCGAGGACTTCCTGCTGCTGTCGTGCAAGCGATGCATGCAGCCGTCGATGAGATGGCGCAGCCGGGAACGTTCCGCGGCTATGGCCCGGAGCAAGGCTATGATTTTCTTACGCAAGCGATTATCGAGAATGACTATAAGTCGCGTGGTGTCGACATTCAGTTGAATGAAGTATTCCTGAGCGACGGATCGAAATGCGACGTCGGCAACATCCAAGAAATTTTCAGCCAAGATGCAATTGTCGCGGTTCAAGACCCGGTATATCCGGTTTATGTCGATACGAACGTAATGGCTGGCCGCTCCGGCAAGTTCAACCGTGAGACGAACCGTTATGACAATATCGAGTACTTGGAGTGCAATGCGGCCAACAACTTTAAGCCTGCGCTTCCTAAGCGTAAAGTTGACATCATCTATCTGTGCTATCCGAACAACCCAACAGGGATGACGCTGTCGAAGGAAGAGTTGAAGGTATGGGTCGACTATGCGAAAGCGAACAAATGCATCATCCTGTTTGACTCCGCATATGAAGCATTCATCCAAGAGTCGGATGTGCCGCGCAGCATCTATGAAGTAGAAGGTGCTCGCGAAGTTGCGATCGAGTTCCGCAGCTTCTCGAAGACGGCTGGCTTTACGGGTATTCGTTGTGCATACACGGTCGTTCCTCGTGAGCTGAAAGGCTACGACAAAGACGGCAACGAGCTGCTTGTCAACGACCTGTGGAACCGCCGCCACACAACGAAGTTCAACGGTGTGTCGTACGTTACGCAGCGTGGCGCTGCAGCGATCTATACGCCAGAAGGCAAAGAACAAGTCAAATCGATCATCGATTATTACATGACGAACGCAAGCATCATTCGTGAAGGCATGAAATCGATCGGTCTGGAAGTGTACGGCGGTGTGAACGCGCCATACATTTGGCTCCAGACGCCGAACGGCGTTGACTCGTGGTCGTTCTTCGATCGCTTGTTGTCCGAAGCGAACATTGTGGGCACGCCGGGCGTAGGCTTCGGCCAAAGCGGTCAAGGTTACCTGCGCCTCACGGCGTTCGGCAGCCGCGAGAATACGGAGCGCGCTGTAGAGCGCATCCAGAAGTTGAAACTGTAATTGTTAGCGGAACGCCACCATTCCTTGGGATGGTGGCGTTTTTTGATGGCTCACAACATAATCAGCCAGCAACTCCAATAACCATCTCGGGGCAGTCTGAGTAATACCTGTTTGCAGCACCCATAATAATGACAACAAACCTGATAACAAAAGGGCGGAAAAGCTACTGAGAGCCTTGACAGTTGGTGTCGAATGTGGGATAATTTCTTTCGATAAAGCAGTACCTTTAAATCAGCCCAGAGAGGCTGGCAAGGTAGCGTGATAACATATTTCTCGGTCGGCCCACAGACGGCAGAACCGAGCACTGATTCTATGGGCGCGTCTTCTCTGCGGCCTAAATCCGGTGCCGTCGGTTTGCACTGTGAGTGCACCGAGTTATCAAGCTGACTCCTTGCCTGTAGGGCAAGGAGTTTTTTTGTGCACGCTCGCCTGATGAGGATGAAGGAGGAAGCGGCTTCCATGACGGTAGAACAGCACCGGATACTAATGGACGAGACAGCGATCCGACGCGCATTGACTCGAATCGCGCATGAAATTGTCGAGAGAAACAAAGGCATAGACAATGTTCTGTTGGTAGGCATTCGGACAAGAGGTATCTACCTCGCCGAGCGGCTGGCCATGCTGATCGAGGAAATCGAGGGCAAGCCGGTTGAAGTGATCGACCTCGACATTACCGCATACCGCGATGACCGCAGATCAGCAGCTAGAGATCGCAGTACAGCGGGTAATGGAGAGAAGGGCTGCGGACTGAACGTTGAAGGACGACGCATTCTACTGCTCGACGATGTGCTGTATACCGGACGGACAATTCGCGCTGCGATGGATGCCGTCATGGATTGCGGAAGACCGGAGGTCATTCAGCTGGCAGTGCTGGTGGACCGCGGTCATCGAGAGCTTCCGATTCGACCGGATTTTGTCGGTAAGAACGTTCCTACCTCGAAGCAGGAAGAGATTGAAGTGTCGCTGGCTGAGGTTGATGGAGATGACAAAGTAACGATTAGCATCAACTTAAGCTGACGAACAAGCACCAAGGGTCACGGGTCGTATGCGGCTAACAAATGGACTAGGGAGGCTTCGCCCAAATGACGACAACGGCAATGAAACAACGCAGCTTACTTGGACTGAAAGATCTGGATGCAGCAGAGATCGAGTCGATACTCGATCGAGCAGCCTACTGGGAGCAGCAAGCGGTTAAGTTGAATCCGGTACTGCAAGGCAAATTCGTGGCGAACATGTTCTTCGAGAACAGTACACGGACGCGCTTCTCCTTCGAAATGGCGCAGAAGCGGCTCGGCGCAGAAGTGATGAACTTCGCAGCAGCAGCATCAAGCGTTGAGAAAGGCGAATCGATCTACGATACGGTCAAGACACTCGAATCGATGGGCATTGACGCCGGAGTCATCCGATTGAAGCCGATCGGTATGCTGGCTGAGATCGCTGAGAATGTCAAAGTGCCGCTCATCAATGCGGGCGATGGCAATAACGAGCATCCAACACAAGCACTTCTCGACCTGTACACGATGCGCAAGCAGTTCGGCAGCTTGAAAGGCTTGAACGTCTCGATTATCGGTGACATTCAGCACAGCCGAGTCGCTCGTTCGAATCTGTGGGCACTCCGCAAGTTCGGGGCGAACGTAAACTTCTGCGCACCGGACAGCATGCGCGCTTCGGACCTTGACGCATCGTATATCTCGATGGACGAAGCAATCCGCGCAGACGTCGTCATGATGCTTCGCGTACAACTGGAACGTCATGCAGGCAGCGTAATGAATTCGGCAGAGGCATACCGCGAAGGCTACGGATTAACAATTGAACGCGCGAAGCAACTGGCATCGCATGCGATCATCATGCATCCGGCGCCAGTGAATCGCGACGTCGAGATCGACAGCGAGTTAGTCGAACATCCGCAATCCCGCATTTTCCCGCAAATGTCCAATGGCGTACCAATCCGAATGGCGGTTATGGAGCGGGCACTGAGCTAAAGCTAGTGTGAACATAGATGAACGGCAACGATGAAGGGAGTTAGCGAAGAATGACACTTTGGGTACTAAACGGACTGATTTGGAATGAAGCAGCAGGCACTGTAGAGAGCAAGCACGTTCGAGTAGAGGGCAATGCAATTGCAGAAATCGTGGACGGCGCAGCGACGCCGGATACGACTGGCGCAGAAGTAATTGACGCCGCAGGCAAGCTGATCAGCGCAGGTTTCATCGATATGCACGTGCATCTTCGCGATCCAGGCTTCGAGTACAAAGAAGACATAGCAACAGGGACGCGCTCGGCTGCTGCAGGCGGATTCACAACGATCGCTTGCATGCCGAACACGCGGCCGGTAACGGACACGGCTGAAACCGTGAAATACATTCTTGATAAAGCAGCTAAGGAAGGCGTAGTACGCGTCCTGCCTTACGCAGCAATCACGAAGAACGAGCTCGGACGCGAACTGACGGACTTCGCTGCATTGAAAGAGGCTGGCGCAATCGGCTTCACGGATGACGGCGTAGGCGTACAGAACGCGCAAATGATGAAGAACGCAATGACGCTCGCGAAGTCGCTCGACATGCCGGTTATCGCACACTGCGAAGACGACTCGCTCGTCGAAGGCGCTTGGGCGTCGGAAGGTAACTTCGCGAAGAAGCATGGCCTCAAGGGCATTCCGAATGAATCGGAAGCCATCCATGTTGGACGCGACGCACTGCTGTCCGAAGCAACAGGCGTTCACTACCACGTCTGCCACGTCAGCACAGAGCAGTCGGTCCGTCTGATCCGTCTTGCGAAGTCGATTGGCGTGAATATCACTGCAGAGGTATGCCCGCATCACCTCGTGCTGTCGGACGAGGACATTCCAGGCGTAGATGACGCGAATTGGAAAATGAACCCGCCGCTCCGCACGCCGCGCGACGTGCAAGCAGTTATCGAAGGTCTCGAAGACGGGACGATCGACATCCTCGTAACCGACCATGCGCCGCACAGCGCAGAAGAGAAAGCACGCGGACCACTGCTTGCGCCATTCGGCATCGTAGGCTTCGAGACAGCATTCCCGCTGCTCTACACGAAGTTCGTACGTACGGGCAAATGGACGCTTGGCTTCCTGCTCCAGCGTATGACGTCGGATCCAGCACGCGTATTCAGACTGCCAACAGGCCGTCTGGAAGCTGGCGCACCAGCTGACCTGACGATCGTTGACCTCGAGAACGAGCGCGAAGTTCGCCCTGAGACGTTCTCGTCGAAGAGCAACAATACGCCATTCGGCGGCTGGAAGCTGTACGGCTGGCCAACGACGACGATCTACAACGGTCAAGTCGTATACAACAAAGCGTAATTACGGCACTACAATATATAACTTCTGAGGAGTGAATTCGGATGCAAGCAAGACTTTTGTTGGAAGACGGAACGCTGTTCACGGGCCTCGCGTTTGGCGCTGAGGGTCAATCGGCAGGCGAAGTCGTATTCAATACGGGCATTACAGGTTACCAAGAGGTGCTGTCCGACCCATCCTACTGCGGTCAGATCGTAACGATGACGTACCCGCTCATCGGTAACTACGGCATTACACGCGACGACTTCGAGTCGGTTCGCCCTTACATCCATGGCTTCGTCGTACGCCGCCACGAGCCAGTGCCATCCAACTGGCGCGGTGAGTATTCGCTGGATCGCCTGCTGAAGGAATACGGCATCACGGGTATCAGCGACATCGATACGCGTATGCTTACTCGCAAACTGCGTAACTTCGGTACGATGAAAGGTCTTCTGACGACTGGCAACGAGCGCATCGAAGAACTGCAAGAGCGTCTGGGCGTAGCTCAATTGCTCCGCGATCAAGTAGCGCGCACGTCGACGAAACAGCTGTTCTCGGCACCAGGCAACAAAGAGCGCATCGTTCTCATCGACTTCGGAGCGAAGAGCGGTATCGTGAAAGAATTGTCCCAACGCGGTTGCGACGTTATCGTCGTACCACATAACACGACGGCAGATGAAATCCGCCGCCTGAATCCGGATGGCATTCAATTGTCCAACGGCCCTGGGGATCCGAAAGACGTTCCTTACGCAGTTGAGACGATCAAGCAGCTGATCGGCGAATTCCCGATCTTCGGTATCTGCCTTGGACACCAACTGTTCGCACTCGCTTGCGGCGCAGATACGACGCGCCTGAAGTTCGGCCACCGCGGCGGTAACCACCCGGTTAAAGAACTCGCAACGAACCGCTGCTTCATCACTTCGCAGAACCACGGGTACACGGTAATGGAAGATACGATTGCTGGTACGGATCTGGAAGTAACGCATATCAACAACAACGACAAATCGATTGAAGGTTTGAAACATAAGAAGCACCCTGTGTTCACGGTTCAATATCACCCGGAAGCGGCGCCTGGCCCGCATGACTCGAGCTACCTGTTCGATCAATTCCTTGACATGATTCGTGATCATAAGAAAAACAATCCAGCTAAGCCGCTTCAAACACGGCTGCAGGAGACGCTGAAGGGAGAACTGCAGTATGCCCAAAAATAATGAACTCAAAAAAATTCTCGTCATCGGCTCCGGCCCAATCGTCATCGGACAAGCGGCTGAGTTCGACTACGCCGGCACGCAAGCTTGCCAAGCATTGATGGAAGAAGGCTACGAGGTTGTTCTGATTAACAGCAACCCAGCCACGATCATGACCGACACGAACATGGCTTCCAAAGTTTACATCGAGCCAATTACGCTCGACTTCGTATCCCAAATCATTCGCAAAGAGAAGCCGGACGGTCTGCTCCCAACGCTGGGCGGCCAGACGGGTCTCAACATGGCGGTCGAACTGGCGCGCGCAGGCGTGCTGGAACGCGAGAACGTGAAGCTGCTCGGTACGCAGCTGACGGCAATCGAGAAAGCCGAAGACCGCGACTTGTTCCGCGAACTGATGCGCGAACTGGAGCAGCCAGTTCCAGAATCCGTTATCGTAACGACGGTACAAGAAGCAGTCGACTTCGCTAACGAAATCGGCTATCCGATCATCGTTCGTCCAGCATATACGCTGGGTGGTACGGGCGGCGGTATTTGCGCCAATGAAGAAGAACTGCTTGAGACGGTTGCATCGGGTATCCGTTACAGCCCGATCGGCCAGTGCTTGATCGAGAAATCGATCGCAGGCATGAAGGAAGTTGAATATGAGGTTATGCGTGATGCGAACGATAACTGTATCGTTGTCTGCAACATGGAAAACTTCGACCCAGTAGGCGTTCACACGGGCGACTCGATCGTCGTAGCGCCAAGCCAGACGTTGTCCGACCGCGAGTATCAAATGCTACGTTCGGCATCGCTGAAGATCATCCGTGCGCTGAACATCGAAGGCGGCTGTAACGTACAGTTCGCGCTCGACCCGCACAGCTACCAATACTATGTCATCGAAGTTAACCCGCGCGTTAGCCGCTCGTCGGCGCTTGCTTCCAAAGCAACGGGCTACCCGATCGCTAAGATGGCGGCTAAGATTGCAATCGGCTACACACTGGACGAAATCGTGAACCCAGTTACGGGACAAACATATGCATGCTTCGAGCCTACGCTCGACTACATCGTATCGAAGATCCCACGCTGGCCGTTCGACAAGTTCACGTCGGCTAACCGCAAACTCGGCACGCAAATGAAAGCGACTGGCGAAGTCATGGCAATCGGCCGTACGTTCGAAGAGTCGATTCACAAAGCGGTTCGCTCGCTCGAGATCGGCGTACACCGTCTGAACCTGAAAGAAGCTTCGTCGCTTGACGACGAGACGCTCACAGCTCGCTTGGTCAAGCCAGACGACGAGCGCATGTTCCTGATCGCGGAAGCATTCCGCCGCGGCTGGGCACTGCTCGACATTCAAGATCTGACGAAGGTTGACTGGTGGTTCCTTGACAAAATCGAGAGCATCATCGCATTCGAAGACCGCATTCGCAAGGAAGCAACGCTGACGCGTGAAACGCTGTATGAAGCGAAGCGCAAAGGCTTCTCCGACCGTTCGATCGCTGAGCTCCGCCGCGAAGGCGCTGCGAAGTCGCATACGCACGAAGACGAGATCCGCGCACTTCGTATGGAGCAAGGACTGAAACCTGTATACAAAATGGTAGATACGTGCGCAGCTGAGTTCGAAGCAACGACGCCGTACTACTACTCGACATATGAAGTAGAGAACGAAGTAACGGAATCGAGCAAACAGAAGGTACTCGTACTTGGTTCCGGACCGATCCGTATCGGTCAAGGTATCGAGTTCGACTACTCGACGGTACACGCTGTATGGGCAATCCAGAAAGCGGGCTACGAAGCGGTTATCATCAACAACAATCCAGAGACCGTATCGACGGACTTCTCGACATCGGATCGCCTGTACTTCGAGCCACTCTTCTTCGAAGACGTAATGAACGTTATCGAACAAGAGAAGCCAATCGGCGTAATCGTACAGTTCGGCGGCCAGACGGCAATCAACCTGGCAGCTCCACTTGCCAAAGCCGGCGTACGCATTCTCGGTTCGAGCCTCGAGAGCATCGATGCAGCAGAAGACCGCAAGAAGTTCGAAGCTATGCTTAACAAGCTCGACATCGCGCAGCCGAAGGGCAGCACGGTAACGAATGTTGACGAAGCAGTCGCTGTCGCACAAAGCCTCGGTTATCCGGTGCTCGTACGTCCATCGTACGTGCTCGGCGGCCGCGCAATGGAAATCGTATACTCCGATTCGGAGCTGCTCGTATACATGAAAGAAGCAGTGAAGATCAACCCAGAGCATCCGGTCCTTATCGACCGTTACATGCTGGGTAAAGAAGCCGAAGTCGACGCTATCTGCGACGGCGAGACAGTTCTTATCCCGGGTATCATGGAGCATGTCGAGCGCGCAGGCGTTCACTCCGGTGACTCGATTGCCGTGTATCCGCCGCAATCGCTGTCCGATGAGATCAAGCAATCGATCATCGACATTACGATTAAGATTGCGAAGGAACTGCAAGTAATCGGTCTGGTTAACATCCAGTTCGTTATCCATGAAGAGAAAGTGTACGTCATCGAGGTTAACCCTCGTTCGTCCCGTACGGTTCCATTCCTCTCCAAAGTAACGAATCTGCCGATGGCAAACCTGGCAACGCAAGCGATTCTCGGCACGAAGCTGAGCTCGTTCGGTTACACGGACGGCCTGTGGCCAGAAGACGAGTATGTATCGGTCAAAGTACCGGTGTTCTCGTTCGCGAAGCTCCGCCGGGTCGACCCTACGCTGACGCCAGAGATGAAATCGACAGGCGAAGTTATGGGCCGCGACGTACAGTACGAGAAAGCACTGTACAAAGGTCTGATCGGTGCAGGCATGAAAATCCCTACGACGGGCGCAATCGTCGTAACGGTTGCAGATAAAGATAAACAAGACGCAGTTGAGCTGATGGAAGGTTTCGCAGCGCTCGGCTACAAGCTGATCGCAACAGGCGGTACGGCTACGGCACTCGAAGATGCAGGTCTGCGCGTAACGCGTGTGAACAAACTCTCCGAAGGCACGCCGAACATCCTCGACCTGATCCGTACGGGTCAAGCGAACTTCGTCGTCAACACGCTGACGAAGGGCAAAACGCCTGAGCGTGACGGATTCCGCATCCGCCGTGAAGCGGTAGAGAACGGCGCTGTCTGCTTGACGTCGCTCGATACGGTTCGCGCATTGCTCCGCATGCTCGAGACGCTTAACTTCTCGTCCCGTTCGATGCCAGTATTCAAATAAGACAGACGGTAAGCGGCCAACGACTGCTGTCCTTGATGATCCGAACAGGAGCTTCAGGACGGCGGCGGGTGGCCGCCTTCCATGTCTGGCTTAACAAAATCAATACGGTAAAGACCGAAAGGGGATATCGCGATGGGTTTGACGTATGAGCAAGCGGCAGGACGCATTATGGTTGCGCTTGATTATCCGGAAGCGGCGGGAGCAGAGAAGCTGCTCCGCGAATTGGAAGGCGTTCCTTGCTATATGAAGGTTGGCATGCAGCTCTATTATTCGGCTGGTCCGGCGTTCGTTACAGCGCTTAAAGAGCGTGGCTACAGCGTATTCCTTGACCTGAAGATGCATGATATTCCGAATACGGTTAAGGGCGGCGCTAACAGCATTACGAAGCTTGGCGTGGATGTGTTCAACGTGCATGCAGCTGGCGGCCGTGCGATGATGGAGGCTGCGCTCGAAGGTGTCGACGCTGCACTGACAGCGGGAGCGAAGCGTCCTTCTGTAATTGCAGTTACGCAGCTGACGAGTACCAGCCAAGCGGTATTGAACGACGAGATCGGCATTGCAGGTCCTGTCGATAAAGCCGTACTTCGCTATGCGCGCCTTGCGCTTGAAGCTGGTTTGAACGGTGTGGTTGCTTCTCCGCAAGAGGTTGTTGCGATCAAAGCAGCTTGCGGCAGCGCGTTCCAGACGATTACGCCAGGTATCCGTCCAGCCGGTGCGGACATCGGTGATCAATCGCGCATCATGACGCCGGCGCAAGCTATTGCAGCAGGCACGGATTATATGGTGATTGGCCGTCCAATTACAGCAGCGCCTAGCCCTCGCGAAGCGCTTGAATCGATTATTAAGGAGCTGATGGAAGTATGACAACTGTATCTGTAGAACAACTTCCGCGTGAAATTGCGAAGAGTCTGCTTGAGATTGAAGCGGTGGCACTTCGTCCGAACGAGCCATTCACATGGACATCCGGTTTGAAATCCCCGATCTACTGCGACAACCGTCTGACGATGACTTATCCTGCGATTCGCGATCTTATTGCTGAAGGGTTTGCAGCTGTTATCCGTGAGCGCTACCCGAATGCTGAAGTTATCGCAGGAACAGCAACAGCCGGTATTCCGCACGCTGCATGGGTTGCACAGAAGCTTGGTCTGCCAATGGCTTACATTCGCGATAAAGCGAAAGGCCACGGCAAACAGAACCAAATCGAAGGCCGCATCGAAGCTGGACAAAATGTTGTCGTCATCGAGGACCTGATCTCGACAGGCGGCAGCTCGCTCAAAGCGGCAATCGCTGTCCAAGAGGCTGGTGCAAACGTAAACGCAGTGCTGGCGATTTTCTCCTATCAGTTCGCAGCGGCATCGGATGCGTTCGCGAATGCAGGCATTCCGCTTGAGACGTTGTCGAACTACTCGGCGCTCATCGAAGTGGCTGCCGAGATCGGCAAAGTGCAGTCGTCGGATATCGAAACGCTCAAATCGTGGCGAGAGAACCCTCAAGCTTTTGGACAATAATTGAGTTGGAAGATCATTAATGGTATAAACAAAAAGCCGCTAAACTACGCGCTTTATGCGCAATTAGTTTAGTGGCTTTTATAATTTTCTAAGCATTTTTGCTCATTTTCGGCATTTATGCTTTTTCTTCTAATTATCCGAAATTGTTTCTCCGATATGATCAATAGCAGCCATGTGAATACGTGCTCTGACAACTAGAAGATGGGTTAAGAAGAGGGGAAGATGTGTTATGAAATTAGGTTTTCGAACGAAAGTTATTGGTTTAATTTCGATTCCATTCTTACTGTATATCGGGACGTCCATTTACTACCCGTTATACGTCAATTCAACGGTAGATAAGTTGAAACAGCAGCTCTACATCACGTCTTACTCAGCCAATAACCAAATCATGAACGCCGACCGCGATGTCTATCAAGCGTTATCCGCTTTTACATTTATCGATCTTGGCAATCCGAAAGGACCAGAACGCGACAATGCGATGAAGGATGTCAAAGAGAATATTCAACAGGCCAATGATCGTATGGCTTCTGCCCGCCAGTTGATGGAGAAAGCAGGCCTTATGAACATTACAGCACAAGGTCAGGATCGACCTGTATCGGCATTGTTCAAAGATTTTGATTCCGGATTTAACGCTTGGGCATCGGCGGTTATTCAAACGCTCGAGAGCGGCAAGCATGGCGATGCTGAGCTGTATGCATTATTCCAAACAGGCAGAAGCGGCATCGATGCGCTGGGTGACATTCTGGATCAATATGCGCTTGAAGCGCTTGAGAAGATTGATAACGATAATAAGGCTTCGCAGAAATCAGCGATTATTGCAGCAGCAATCATAGTCATTGTCATCGTACTGCTCATGTACTTCGTCATGCGTCTGCTTAGCAGATCCGTGCGCAGTGCAGCCTCCAAGACGTCCCGTATTATGCAGGGCGACTTGACGGTTGAATCAGAAGCTCGTTACAGCTCGGACGAGTTGGGTACGATCTTGAAGAGTACGGATGCGATGATTGGCAACCTGAAATCGATGATCGGCGGCATTATCGACAACGCTAACAAGGTAGCGGAATCCTCTGTATCCCTACATACCGCATCTCGTGAGACGGCAGCTTCTGCTAATCATATCGCGGAACATATCCAGGAAGTAACGAGCGGCACGGAAGTGCAAGCTAGAGGTGCCGAAGAAACAGCCCGTGCCATTGAAGAGATGGCAATCGGGATTGCCCGCATCGCTGATAATACTTCGGAGATGGCATCGCAGTCGACCGACACTTCGTCACATGCTGCAGAGGGACGGGAGTCTCTTGATCATATGATCGGGCAGATGAATGAGATGAAAGCGATTATGACAAGTCTAGCGAGTTCGATTCAGACGTTGGAGAATCACTCGGGCACGATCGGTAAGATTGCGGATGAAATTACGGCGTTTGCTTCACAGACGAACATTTTGTCGCTGAACGCTTCGATCGAAGCTGCACGTGCAGGGGAGCATGGCAAAGGCTTTGCGGTTGTTGCCGGCGAAATTCGGAAATTGGCGGAGCAGTCATTCCAATCCGCGGACAGCATCCGGGATCTTGTAACGGCTACGATGACGGATATATCGAGTGCATCCAGCTCCATGAACCAGACACTCGTTGAGGTAGATAAGAGCAGCAGCACGATCGAGGCGCTCGATGATCAATTCATGCGGATCGCGGATGCGATTCAGCGGATGTCCGATCAACTGCAGGAGAACTCGGCGATTTCGGAGCAAATGTCGGCTAGCGCGGAACAGGTGAGCGCATCGATGGAGATGTCCTCGCAGGCAGCGGCTGATAATTTGGGCAAAATCCAATCGGTTGCAGCGGCAACCGAAGAACAGTTGGCGCTTATGGGCAGCATGTCGGAATCGGCGGCGCAGCTCAAAGAAATCGTGAGCGATTTGTCTAACGCCGTCTCGCACTTTAAAGTTCGATAAACACGAAGAGAACGTATGCACAATAAGCCATCCCGGGCACCGAAACACTCTTTGAGGGGTTGTTTTGGCCCGGGATTTTTTTGATTTTCGAAAATATGAGCGATTTTTAATTGTTTTAGGAAAATTATCGTAATTGGGCGTAACTTTTCTTCCAATGCTTCCGTCTATAGGATAAATGAGAAAAATGAAAAGGATAGGCGGAGGTGACAACCCCTCTATGGGTTTATTGACCACATGGAAAACAAAATCGAAAACCAAAAAAGCTCAGCGTAACTCTACTTCATCCGGGGCATCCGATGGCGATTTTGCGCAGCATGAAATCGCCGTTTCCGCTGACAGCCTTGTGAAGCAGGATGCAGCAAGCGAACTCGCCGCCATTCCGAAGAACAACCGAATCGTGTCGAGTGAACCAGTCATGACCGTCAGCGGCGTTGAACGTACGTTCAGCGTAGGCGGTCAGCCGCTCCATGTCCTGAAGGGCATTACGATGCAGGTGCTTCCTAGTCAGCTTGTGATGCTTAGAGGCCGCTCTGGCTCTGGCAAAACAACGCTGCTGAATATGCTGGGGGGATTAGACCAGCCGAGCAAAGGCGAGATCTGGTTTGATGGCAAGCCGTTCCATAAGCTTGGCGACAATGACAGGACGAAGGTCAGACGGATGGAAATCGGTTTTATTTTCCAAGCCTATGCGCTGATGCCGCTTCTGTCTGCTTGGGAGAACGTAGAACTGTCGCTTCGTATGGCTGGTGTGCCGAAGAGAGAGTGGAAGGAACGCGTAGCCCATTGCCTGCGGCTTGTAGGCTTGGAGAAGCGGATGCATCACCGTCCGTTCGAGCTATCTGGCGGCGAACAACAGAGGGTAGCGATCGCGAAGGCGATTGCGCATCGTCCCAAGCTGCTGCTGGCGGATGAACCGACAGCCGAGCTGGATTCGCAGATGGCTGCGCAAATCATGGCAGTTTTCCAAACAATTATCGCAACAGAACAAGTGACTATATGCATGACAACGCATGATCCTACAATTTTGGAGGTTGCCGACCATGTTTACGAGATGGTGGATGGGAAGTTTATTTAAGCGGAGTGCAGCTGTGGTGCTCAGCTTATCATTATTAACGGCCGGAGGCTGCGGCTTGCTGCCGAAGGAGCAGGAGGAGGAGAAGCTTCCCGAGATTGCGCCTCCTACGATATCGAAGAAGCCGGAATACGATGTGACGACAGCTACGCTCGAGACGAAGGTATCGTCCGTTGGCAAGGTTATTTCGATGCAGGAGGAGACGTTGTTCTTCACGCTCGATGGCAAACGGCTGAAAGAGCTCTATGTTAAGAACGGTCAGGATGTAAAGGCCGGCGATCCGATCGGCGAGCTGGACGTGGACGATTTGCGCAAACAGCTGCGAACGAAAAATCTTGATTTCCGTCGTAAAGAAACAAGTATGAAGGAAACGTTGAAGAAGAAGGACGAAATGGATCCTGTTGATTTCGAGAGTGCAGTTATCGATTTCGAGGAAAGCCGTCAGGAGCTGACCGATCTGCAAGAAGAGATTGATAAGTCGGTGTTGACATCTCCTTTCTCGGGCACGATCGTTGCGCTTAACGTGCAGAAGGGCGACGAGATCAAAACCTATCAGCCGATCTGTATCGTTGCGGATACGTCCCAATTGACAGCTGCAGCGAAGCTGACGAAGGATCAGCTGGCGAAAGTGTCGCTGGGTATGGAGGTCGTTGCCGACATTAACGGCATCGGTCAAGTGAAAGGCGTCGTTAAGCAGCTTCCGCTCCCGACGTCGACGGATAATAACAACGGTCAGAACGGCGGCGGTCAGCAGAAGCCGGAGCGTCCGGAGGACTATTTGCTCGTTAAGCTCTCGAAGATGCCAGAAGGGCTTCTAAGGGGAACGCCGCTCTCGCTCAACATTATCGTGAATCGCAAGGAGAATGCGGTTGTTATACCGCTGTCCGCATTGCGCAGCGTTGGCGCCCGCCAATATGTGCAGGTTATCGAGGCGGATGGTACGAAACGCGAGGTTGACGTCGAGGTCGGCCAACAAACTTCTACCGAAGCGGAAATCCTGAAAGGATTGACACCGGGACAGAAAGTCGTAGGTCGATAAGCTATGGGGATCCCGTTGTTTCGATTTCTGTATCGCAAAATGTGGAACACCCGCTGGCTGACGTTCAGCACGTTCGCCGGGCTGGTACTTGCAGTTGCGTTCACGACTAGTATTCCGATGTACGCCGATGGAGCGCTGAAGCGCGTTGTCGCGCAGTCGCTGCAGGAGAAAAGCGCTGGTCTGCCAGCAGGCTCATTGCTCATTCGTAATCAGGCGGCAGCCGGGTCGCAGACTGATCTTACAGCGCTTAAGGACGTAGACCAATATATACACACGGATGTACCGAAGCAAGTCGGTTTCCCG
This sequence comes from Paenibacillus terricola, assembly GCF_014779765.1. GTDB lineage: Bacteria > Bacillota > Bacilli > Paenibacillales > Paenibacillaceae > Paenibacillus_T > Paenibacillus_T terricola. The sequence goes on from NZ_JACXZA010000001.1 coordinate 1,092,970, forward strand.
ATATCAACAGATGTACGCACTTATTCCATTCGTAGTTCTGAGATTGTACCGGTTGATATTACGAAGGTGGATCCTAGCCGTGTGCGCCAGATGTCGCTCATGACGATGTCTGGTCTGGAAGATAAGGTCGATCTGTCGCAAGGCCGTTGGTTCGTTGATTCAGCAAGCAGCAGCGGTGACGGCGTTATCGAGGCAGTCATGCTGGAAGAGGCGATGTTCCGCAACGATATTCATATCGATGATGAATTCGAATATCCCGTATATGGCGGACTTGATCTGACGCTGAAAGTAAAGATCGTTGGCGCGTTCAAGCCGAAGTTGGATACCGATCCCTATTGGTATCAAGGCATCGAAGGACTGATGGGCGGTCTGCTTATTGGCGACAAAACGATGGTAGATGGTCTGATGGGTCAGCAGCATATCCCGATGCATACGGCGAACTGGTATTATGCTTTTGATTTAAGAGAGATTACAACGAGCCAGCTGTCACCGCTTAGCCGGACGCTGGAGCGCATGAATATCGACTTGTATCAGCATATGAAAGATACGAAAGTCGAGATTTCATTCGCGTCGACGCTCTCGGAATTCCGTAAGCAGAGCATCCAGCTGCAGACGCTGCTGTTCACGCTGGCGGCGCCAATGATTGCGATGGTGTTCTTCTTCATCGCGATGAATGCGCGGCAATCGCTCGACAAGCAGCGCTCCGATATCGCTGTATTGCGAAGCCGCGGTGCACGGACGAAGCAAATCATTCTGATCTACCTGATAGAAGGTTTGCTGCTAGGTGTCTTGGCTCTTGCAATTGGACCGCTTCTAGGCTGGTTCATGGCGAAGAGTATCGGATCCGCGAACGGCTTCCTTACATTCGTCGATCGCAAATCGATTCCGGTCGGTTTCACGATGGATGCGATTATCGCTGGAGTTGCGGCAGTTGTGCTAGCCATTCTTGCGACTGTCATTCCAGCTATCAGCTATGCGCGCATGTCGATCGTCGTCTACAAGCAGCAGATGGCGCGTTCCGATCGCAGGCCGGTATGGCAGCGCTGGTTCTTGGATGTTGCGCTGCTTGGCGTTGCCGGATACGGATGGTATTTGTTCAATGAGCGGCAAATGATTTCATTCAAGACCGGCATGACAACGGACCAGTTGAACGTACAGCCATTCCTGTTCTTCGTGCCTGCCATTGCAATATTCGCATTGGGACTATTCTTCCTGCGCATATTCCCATGGTTGCTGAAGCTATTCAACTGGCTGGGACGCAAGCTGCTTCCGGTGCCGCTTTATCTGACATTGGTTCAGCTGTCACGTTCGTCGAAAGGCTATTATCCGTTAATGACTTTGCTCATTCTGACGCTTGGTCTTGGCGTGTACAACGCATCTGCAGCGCGTACCATTGACCTGAACTCGACAGAACGGACGCAGTACAAATACGGTACGGACGTTATTATGCAGACGGTTTGGGAAGGCACGGCTGAAGTCAGCATTTCGGACAATAGCAATAACGGCGGCGGCGGTCAAGGTGGCGGCCAAGGTGAAGGTTCGGGCGGCGGCGGTAACGGTGGTGGCGGTGGTCAAGGTGGCGGAGGCCAATCGGGCGGAGGCAACGCACCGACACGGATCAACTACTCTGAACCGCCATTCCAGCTATTCAAGGAGATGGATGGCGTTGAAGCCGCAGCGCGTGTTCTGCAGACCAAAGGCAGCGTAAGGGTTGCTGACCGTTCGATAGGTCAAGGAACGCTGATGGGTATCGATAACGTCGATTTCTCGAAAGTCGCATGGTTTGGCAATGATCTATTCCCGGTCCATCCGTACTATTATTTGAGGAATCTAGGTTTGTTCGAGCAAGCGGCAATTATACCATCGTCGGTTGCTGACAAATATCAGCTTAAGCTTGGCGATACGATTTCCGTTGGTTTAACGGACGGCGTCATCGAGTTTGCGGTCGCAGGTATCGTGCCTTATTGGCCGACGCAGTATCCAGATAAGTCGCCTTTCATTATTGCAAACCTGGATTACATCTACGATCAAGTGCCGATTATTCCTTATGATGTATGGCTGAAGATGAAGCCGGGCGCTCTGGTTGGTCCGGTCATGACAGAGCTGCAGAAGCAGGGCGTAGAGCTTGCATCAGTAACCGATGCGAGAACGGAGCTGCTGACGCAATCGAAGCATCCGACGCGCGGCGGCGTATTCGGTATTCTGAGCCTTGGTTTCCTCGTATCGATTATCGTGTCGTTGACGGGCTACGTATTGTATTGGTTCTTCAACTTGTCTGGTCGCGTCGTTCAGTTCGGCGTGCTTCGAGCTATGGGGCTGTCGAGAAGACAGCTGACCGGTATGCTGCTGCTGGAGCAGTTGTTCACGGCAGGCTTATCGATAGGGCTCGGTATCTTAATTGGCAAAATTGCGAGCTTGCTGTTCCTGCCATTCCTGCAGACGACGGACAACGTCGAGAATTCGGTTCCGCCGTTCCGCGTTGTATTCGATTCGCAGGATACGAACCAGCTGTACTTGGTTGTTTCAGTCATGATGGTGCTTGGCGCTATGCTGCTGCTGCTTCATATCCGCAGGCTGCGCGTTCATCAGGCAGTCAAGATGGGAGAGGAGCGGTAGACGATGATAGATTGCGAAGGTTTAGTCAAAATTTACAAAACAGATGATCTCGAGGTTGTCGCCCTCCAAGGTTTGAACCTGCGGGTTGAAGATGGCGAGATGATGGCCATCATCGGCAACAGCGGCAGCGGTAAGTCAACGCTTCTGAACATTCTCGGCGGACTGGACCGGCCATCGGCCGGTTCCGTCAGAGTCGGGCCATGGGATCTGCTCAAGATTACGGAAGAGCAGATCGTTGAATACAAGCGTGATACCGTCGGATTCATCTGGCAGAACAACGCGCGCAACCTGCTGCCGTACTTGTCGGCACTCGAGAATGTCGAGATGCCGATGATGCTTGCCGGCCGCACGGATCGCGCTTATGCGAAGCAGCTGCTGGAATGGGTTGGCTTGAAGGAGCGCATGTACAATAAGCTCCATCAGTTGTCGGGCGGTGAGCAGCAGCGCGTTGCGCTTGCAATCGCGCTGTCCAACCGACCGAAGATGCTGCTCGCGGATGAACCGACAGGATCGGTCGACACGCGTACGAGCGATATGATCATGGATATTTTTCGCCGAATGAATCGTGAACTTGGGGTTACGATCGTTATCGTTACGCATGACTTGTCGCTTGCAAGCAAGGTTGACCGTGTTGTCGCAATCCGTGACGGCATGACGAGTACTGAGTTCATTAAGCGAAATCATCATCTGGATGAAGAGATCGCGGCAGGGGCCAGCGGGCTGAAGCAGGTTCACGAGGAATACGTGGTCATTGACCGCGTCGGCCGGATGCAAATTCCGAAGGAATATTTGTCCGCGCTGAACATTAAGGATAAGGCATCGATCGAGTTTGATGGCGAACGCATCGTCATCACGCCGCCTAGAACATTGGAGGGGTAGATAACATGGAGAAGAGAGTTTGGATGAAACGTGCTGCAGCGACGACGGTCGCTCTGACAATGCTTGTGCCGTTGATGGCGGCATGCAGCAAGGGAGAGAAAGATAGTTCAACGGAGAAGCGGGTGCTGCGTATCGGCACGCTGTATGGCGGCAAGGACAATGAACCTTGGTTCCGCCAACAATATACGGATACGTTCGAATTCACGCATCCGAATATCGAGCTTGAGATCGTTGGCGCGATCAACAATGATGATTCGCGATTCCAGACGTACGATCCGAACAACCAGCAGAAGCAGCCTGACGTTTATGAAGAATTGAAGAAGATGTTGACCGGTCAGAATCCAGTAGACGTTGTAGTGGTTGACTATACGCAGCTGAAACGTTTGGTCCAAGACAATCTGCTTCAACAGCTGGATCCATTGATCGCACAAGATAAATTCGATTTGACGGACTATGTACCAACCGTATTGGATGGCATCAAGCAAGTGGGAGACAACAACCTGTACGCACTGACACCGACGTTCAGCGCTTCCGCATTGTTCTATAATAAGAAGTTGTTCCAAGACGCAGGCGTCAGCGTTCCGACGGACGGCATGTTCTGGCCAGACATCGTGGACTTGGCACGTCGCGTCTCCAAGGGCGAGGGCAAGGACCGCAAATACGGTCTCTCGTTCAACCGCTGGCCGGGCAGCAACGGCATCTATGACGTTCAGAATTATGCAAGCACGCTGCAGCTCAAGACGTGGGACGACAAAGGCGAGAAGATGCTCGTGAATACGCAGGGCTGGGCAGACGCGCTGACGGTCGTTGCAGGCCTATATAAAGATGATATTATTCCGGACTCCGATGACGTTCAGAAGATGAATGAAAACAAAGAGGGCGGCGATGCCGGCATCTACAATCCAGTAGATAACGACTGGTTCCTGAGCGGCCGTGTTGCAATGACAATCTCCGACTTCAGCTATGTGAATGAGCTGACGCTGGCGAAAGACAATGCATCGAAGATCAAAAACTTTACTCCAGTCGATTGGGACGTAGTCACCGTTCCTCAGCATCAACAGGCAGCAGGCATCGGCGGCAACATCTATTACAGCCAGTTGATGAGCATTAATGCTAAAGCGCAGAACCCGGATGACGCTTGGGAGTTCATCAAGTTCACGAACAGCCCTGAGCTCGCGAAGCTGAAGTCGAGAAGCCAATACGAGCTATCGTCCCGCAAATCGTTCATTAAGGCGTCTGAAAGTGCTACGCCGTTCAACATTGCAGCGTTCTATTCGCTGAAGCCAATCCCGCCTTCAGCGACGGATATGGATAAACTGTACCGCGAGAAGCCAGGCATCTGGGAAGCGACCAACGCCGGCAATGATGCATTCAACGACGTCGTCAAAGGCAACAAGACGGCGAAGGAGGCGCTTGCAGATTGGGAGACGAAAGGTAACGCCGTTCTCGAGAAGCTCAAGGCGAACCCGAACGGCGGCGATGGCGGCGGTACTATTGATGTGAAGCCGCTCGCAGAAGCTTCTGGTGAAGCAACGTCGACGGATTCGGCTGAAGCGACAGAGTCGACTGAAGCAACATCAACGGATGCTGCTGTTGCACGATAAGGAAAACCCGCAATCGCTAACCCGCAATCGCAAATACGATTGCGGGTTATTTTTTTGGGTACATTAAGAACAACTTCTTAGTCACACAGAATGTGGAGGCGATACACATGAAATGGATTTATTGGGGCCGGCTCTACGAGACGAAATTCCAAGCTGGCTGCCTGGTACGGCGTATGGAGAACGATTGGTGGATTTATGGATATGACAGCCCATCGGAGGTTGAAGTGTTCCGATCGCGCAAAGGCAGGTACGGCGTGCGGTATTTACCATGATTAATCGCAAATATTTCAAAAAACTGTTGACTTAGAGCGGCAAAATATAGTATATTAATTTTTGTCTTCGTTTGAGAAATTAGTCGCTGATAGCTTTACAGCAGCAGCGATGGTGGATGTTATCAGGGCCTTTAGCTCAGTTGGTTAGAGCGGTCGGCTCATAACCGATTGGTCACAGGTTCGAGTCCTGTAGGGCCCACCAGAGTTTCATCATATTGTGCCGGGGTGGCGGAATTGGCAGACGCACAGGACTTAAAATCCTGCGATGGGTGACCATCGTACGGGTTCGACCCCCGTCCTCGGCATACCAGAAAAAACCTTGAGAAATCAAGGTTTTTTCTTTTTTTTGCGAACCTGTATATTCATGAGCCCAGAGTGTTGAATCTAGGTACATAGGATTTATAGAAGTTCATAAAAAGCTGATAATACCTCCTTTGCAGGATCTGACAAGTTCAGATGCATGTTAAGAGGGTTTCCTGATGCAACACATTCTTATGACCATCTTGAAAATTCCATTTATGAGCACATGGGACAAGTCAACTGGTGACCACTGGCCTTTCAGGAAGGTCCGAGTACCAGGAAGACGAGATTACTATGTGTCTCGTGTCTTTGAAGTAGGTTAATGTTGACTCGTAATAAGTGTCTAACTTCTGGTAACGGTTAGTTTGCCGCAGTTATTGAAGGCATTCCAAATCGCCATCTCGAAATAGTTAGCGGATTCTTCCACTCTCGTGACAAGTTCGTTTCTGACACAACGATTGTTCTGAGAGAGGTTTTAGCCGTAGCAGTTCTTTATGTTTGTTGAAGTGAAAAGTCCAATGAAAATCTTTATATTTCCTTTTATAAATCGCAATTGTAAATTATTAAATTTTTATGGAATAAGTTGGTTGTTTGTGATATAATATACCTTGATTAGCTGGCCGGCTGACCACTACTATATGGGAGGGAATTTAATTGTTATTTAATAAAATTGGTAGGAAGCTAGTTCTTGTTTTAGTAATTGTTTTTGCTATTTTCGGAACTTCTACTAGTGCGTTTGCTTATGAACAACCTTTTTATATTAATATAACGCTTCCTGAGACAAACAATTCAACACCTGTTATTTGTAACCATTGTGATGGCACTATGTTAGTTACATTTAATATGTCCACCTCTAGACCCGTAATGTTATATGCGGGTTATGATTATAGAGTTTGGAGTATCGACCAACAGAAATTTCTTTATACTTCAGGATGGTATCAACTAAGTGATGATAACCCTGAACATACTATAGTAATTAGAGATTTACCTGTTAATGAACGATTGCAAATTATTTTAGGGGTAACTGGTTATGATGGAAACCAAATCCATTATATTCAGCAGGCAAGTGGTTCTTTTATTTCAACACCGTAAAAGCCACTAAGAAAAGTAGAGCTTGTTAACGTATAAGAAGTGCCATATGAGAAGAAAGTTTCTCTATGGCGCTTCTTTTTCTTTTTAGATAAATTCTTATAAACCGCTTTAAACCCCGAGTATTGGACACTGCACCTATTTTTTTATTACTTGTATAGAATGCTTGAATTTCTTCGGTTTTTGCCAATAGTTCAGATATTACAAACAAACCTCCACAACCGCTCGGCGGCTGTGGAGGTTTCTCATTCACTCTACAATCTATTCTTTCGTTTCTTCCACGATCAAATCGAGCAGCGAGCTTGGCAACGAGAACTGTTGATTGCTTATCGTAATCCGCTTGATGAGCTCATTCTCATCGGCGGCGTTGGCTTCCTTGATCTCGGAAATTTCACGGTGCAGCCGCTCCATTTGCTTGTCAAGCGCGTTCGCAGAGTCCGCAGCAGCCTTCAATTCTTGCAGCAGATGCTGAGGGACGGCTTCGTTGTATTTGTAGAAAATTTTGTGTTCCAGGCTCGCCCAGAAATCCATCGCGATCGTACGAATTTGTATCTCGACACATACACTCTCCATCCCGTCAGACATGTAAACAGGGACCTCGACGAGCAGGTGCAGACTCTGATAGCCATTCGCTTTTGGATGTTTGATGTAGTCCTTCGTTTCAATAATGCGCAGGTCATGCTGGCGGCGCAGCATGTCGCTGATCTGATAGATATCCGATATGAATGAGCACGTAATGCGTAATCCGGCGATATCTTTAATGTTGCGCTTCATGCTCTCGAGCGATAGCTCGCAGCCTTTGCGGAACAGCTTGTTCATCATGCTTTCCGGCGATTTCAACCGAGACTTCGTATGTTCAATCGGGTTGTAATCGTGCAAAAGATGAAACTCTTCTTTCAAGATTTCGATCTTCGTCTCCATCTCGTCCAAGGCGAACTTGTACACCATTAGGAAACGGGTAATTTTATTTTTAAAAAGTTTAAGCTGCTCAATCTGATCATGCGAATTCATGGAATCGCTCCTCTCTCTCCCTAAGAGCATATTACACTTGGATATGGGAAATCAAATCATCTTCGAATTCATTGTCACTGTGCGTTCATGTCCGATATACTTAGAGGAATAGCAAGTGATGAGGTGGGACGAATCGATGGTTATGATCATGCAGCAAGATTGGAAAGACAAGCTGAAGAATGAGCTGACACAGCCCTATTATGAGCAGCTTATGACGATGTTGGACGAGCAGTATGAAGGGGAGTCCATATACCCGGCGAGAGAGCAACTGTTTCAAGCTTTGGAGTATACGCCGTTCGAGCAGACGCGAGTCGTTATTCTCGGGCAAGATCCTTATCATGGACCCGGCCAAGCGAATGGACTCAGCTTCTCGGTGCCAATAGGGATTCCGATTCCGCCTTCGCTGCGGAACATATATAAGGAGCTTCAAGCCGACGTTGGCTGTGAAGTGCCGGATCATGGCTCGCTGGACGCATGGGCGAAGCAAGGTGTATTGCTGCTCAACAGCGTGTTATCGGTGCGGGATGGTAAGCCGAATTCGCACAAAGGGCTGGGGTGGGAGCGGTTCACTGACGCTGTCATTGCTGCGCTTAATGAACGTGAGACGCCGGTTGTATTCATTCTGTGGGGCAGCTATGCGCAGCAGAAAGCCGCTTTCATTAATACGTACAAACATGGCGTCATCGCATCCGTTCATCCCAGTCCGTTAGCCGCACATCGCGGTTTCTTCGGCAGCAAGCCGTTCTCGAAGACGAACGAGATGCTTACAAGCTGGGGGCAGCCACCAATCGATTGGCGTATTCCATCCTCTACGGAACTGAACTAGTATTAATTTGAAAAAAGAGCGCATCGTCTGCGTCTCCCTCGATAAGGGGGATGCAGCACGATGCGCTCTTTTGTGTTATTACCTAACTGTTCGGTTAAGCTCCGGCAGCAGCTTTGACTGGAGGCTCTGAGCTTACAGCAGTGTCTGGCGAATCAACGATACTCGTCGATCCGTTCGATCCACTGCCGCTATTACTGACTGCGCTCGCAATGACGATTTCCGGCGTATAAGAGGAGGATACATAAGTAACGGCCTTCAGATCCGTGATGACCTGCGCATACATACGGTCAGGATCAGGCTGGACGATCTCGACATTGATGAGCGCTTTGCTGCCTTCGAATTTGATCGATGCAATGCGAAGGCCGTAGCCAGGGTGAGGAACAGTTGCGGTTACGGTAACTTCGTTGACCGATTTGTTAACTGGAGTAACGGACAGCTGCGTGTTATACACATCCGTTAAACCGTCGCCGCCGCTATTATCCGTGTCGTGAGCTTTCGCGAACTCGATGCCGTCATACAGCCAACCGGCAGCCTCGCTGCGGATAATCTTCTGCTTCGGATAGAAGTTTTGCTTATCATCGAGTTTTACGATTTGGGAGATGATCAGCTTTTGCACACTATCCATGTAGGTGGTGTTAATGGCATCGCCGTCGTTAATGAGTATGAACAGCTCGATGAAGGCGATGTCGCGGTCGTGGATGATCGACTGGAATAGGTAATGCGCGAACTGTTCACGTGTCAATGCCGCCGCTGGATTTACGTCCTTCGGGACATCAAGACCAACTGCATGCGCAATAACAAAGGACTCGGCGTACCAAGCATTGTTAGGAATTCGTGTGTAGTAGTCACTCGCTTCGGGCTTCTTAATGTACACATTCGTATCTTTCAGTTCAAAACCTTTCACCAGCAGGCTGATGCCCTCCGCGTACGTTAGCTTGTCGTTCGGTCGGAATTTGCCTCCGCTTCCGGACAGGATGCCCTGCTTCTGCAGGCTGGTGATTTTGTCTGCGTTGACGTCGCTCTGCGTATCGGAGAATGCGAAGACGGATTGTCCGATGAGGAATAGGAGACTTGTCATTAAAGCGATCAGAAGGGGGAGTTTCAAGGTCTTCTTCATGGGTATGGCTCCTTTCGATGATCGTATTTGACATTAGTAACGTTGAGTATGTAGGAAATGTTGCACAAGTTATTTAGATGATTGTCCCCGTGTCATGTAATAATCGCAACCCAGACAAAGCGGCGAGGCACTTCTGTCTGGATCGCGTGCTTCAATCAAGGACGAATCGTCACTCGTGTGCCGATCGGAACGAGCGTGGACAGCTCGATAACGTCCTGATTGTACATCCGAATGCAGCCGTGCGACACCATATGACCGACGGAAGATGGATCGTTCGTTCCGTGGATGCCATAATGCGGCTTCGACAAGCCCATCCAGAAGGCGCCGAAGGGGCCGCCTGGGTTCGGCTGCTTGTTGACGATCCGGTACTCTCCAGTAGGCGTCAACGTCAGCATTTTGCCAATGCCAACAGGAAAAGCGCGTGTCACAACATCTCCATCAAGCAAATAGAGTCTACGATCGGACAGATCGACGATGATCCGATAATTAGGCATATAAAATCCCTCCGCCATATCCTATGCGAAATGGGGAGGGAGCGAGCGGATCTATTTTAGTAATTGAAGTAATGGCTGACTTGTAAAACATGACCTTTATGTCTTTATTAACTGTGTAGGAACCGTCTAGGCTTTCGTAGAACTCCAACGAGCCAGTGGTAACACGGCATCGAGGCTTTTACTAGGATGATGCCTTGCTAATCGCCCTTATTTTCCTGAAAAACCAAAGATAATACCAGTAGGAGATTAACAATGTAATCAATATCGTGATAAAACTCCAGTACCACGACCATCTGATGTAAGTAATTATATCCGTATTTTTCTCAAGCAGAACCTCCACAATCGTCATAGCTGCCGGGAAAGACAACGTATACACCGTTTTGATGAACCAACTCTTATGGGTCGGAAAGTATACATTGAATATTGCGCTTATGGATGGGAACACGAAGAATTCGAACGTAAAGCTAGCTTTATAAACATTGTTAAGAAAACCAATCGGATATTCGATTAGTTTGCCTTCAGCGACCAGCGTGCCGAATAACCAGCAAGGTATTTGCATGAACATGAAACTCAGCTGGGCGTTTATGAAGTTGTCACGCTTGATAAATACAAGCAGAAGAATTGCTGTAAGAATCCATACGGACCAAAGTATTATTTTATCCATGATTCAGATTATTGGCATGTATGAAGAAACTTAATCAGGGGAAGGGGGCTCAAGAATAAAGTTCCGTATTTCACCAAATGGCTACTAGCATACATCTCCCGACAGGACGCACGATAAGTCGAGAAGTTGTCTCTATTTAGATACCTAAACGGAGGTGTGCGATGATGCAGAGGTTCAAAATGATTGTCTCTTCTGATGGCAAGATCGTTACAATTTTCTGAAATCATCGGTGGCTAATGATCAACAAAGTGTACACAGGAGAGTCTTGGGATTTCTCCCAGGACTCTTAATGTCAACTATTTGACAAACCTTGCATAATCAGATTCAGAAGGAATGGCATCGATAATTGTGGTCAAGACAACTGACAGCTGTTGAAGAATATCACGGCATCTCCAGTTATCAGGAAGCAACTGCGGCGGAAGCATGGGATCGATGAGATAAAGTTCATTGATGGCTTCTCCCAATGTAAGGAATAGGACAAACATCTCTAAGGCATACACCTCTAAAGATACGGATGAACGATTGTCCAAAGTATCTTGCAAGAGCGGTTCAAAATGCTCCTCGTACCAATGCAGTTTTTGCTCGTAGACTCTCGTAACCTCTTTTAGTGACCAAATTTCCTCTGCCTCTTGAGAGGTGATTTCTCCGTGATCCAACTTCCCAGTAAATACAGTTACATTTTGCCCGGCATTATGCTTGTGAAATAATTCTGACAGCTCTTCCTCGTATGGCCATGGCGAAACATACACTCCGCTATACAACAGCCCTAGTCCAGTTTGGAGCAAATCGGCGCGTAATTGATCTCGGCGTTTGCGTTCCGATTCCGGGAAAGAAATAAGAACCAGATGCCAGGTTCCCTCCCAATAAGTGGAATAAAGCGTTGGTTTACGATTGATGGAGCGAATATACGTCCGTCCAGATTCCGTAATGCTGTAGGTGGAACGAGTAGGGCTATCGACATACTGCTCTTTCTTCAGCTTAGATAGTCCATTACGTATATAAGGAGCAGAGTACCCTCGCTTCTCATAGATCCGGATGAGATCTTGAGATTGCAATTGATCTGTTTTGGACAATAAGAAAAGCATTTGTTTCTCCACGGATAGCATTTTTCTTTTCTTCACCTCGTATTGACAAATTCTCATAAACGAATATAACATAAAAAGCGTCGACAACACAAATCAATGTTACAAAGTGGCGCTGCTTCGTAAACACAAATCGAAGGAGATTTGATTTCAGTATGAAAAAAACGACCTTGAAGGCTGGCAAAATCGCATTGAGTCTCGGGCTTATGTTGACCTTGTCCATACCGCAAGTTTATGCAACTGAAGATGTTACCAACGCTGTGTCAACTATTCACAAAGATGTCGCTAGCAATGTAGCAAGCTATCTCCAGTGGAATACGGAATTTGACCTGACGGTGAACGGCAAGAAGATCGGAACGAAAGGCGAGATGGTGAATACGCGAATGCTTATCCCTCTACGTGCTGTATTCGAAGCAGCTGGAGCGGTTGTGAAGTGGCATAGCGATATGCAGTCGTGGTCAGCTAAAGGTGAAGGATTCACAGCCACGCAGAAGCTCGGGGAATCTAAAGTTAACGTTAATGGGGTTGTATATGAGCTGGATCATGAGGCTGTCCTCGATCACGGCAATATGATGGTATCTTCCAGAATTATTGAGGCTGCCTTAGGCCTGGAGCTGCGCTGGGATTCGGCAAACCGCATGTTGTTGGCTTCAAAGGTAACTTCAACATCGGGCTTTAAGGCTTGGTCAGATGCATTCACGGCCTACAATAACATCCCTGACAAATATTCGCATGGCTACGGGCAAAATATTAGCTTGCCTGTCAGTTGGAAAGACGCGCCAGAAGGGACTAAATCAATTGCTGTGGTGATGTATGATATTCACCCGATTGCTGACAACTTTATTCATTGGAGCGTTCTTAATATACCGGTATCAGACGGGGGAATCGCAGAAGGTGCATCAGGCAAATTCTCGGATGGTGCAGTAGAGTTAAACGAGTATTACGGTGCCGAACCTCCTCGTTATTCGGGTGATCATCTCTATCGTCTGGCCGTATACGCTCTTGACACCGATAAGCTCGACCTGCCAGCTACAGCACCTGTATTCTTCGAACAGTTAGAACCGCTGCTTATGGCGCATTCGCTGGGCTATTCCAAACAGGACGGATTCGTTCATCAGAATTAGTATTGTGTACGGGTAGCAAGGACATGAACAATTATATTCTTATTTATTGGGCAGGCTGATTCTAAGAGACGGCTTAGTTAGTAAGTAAAAAGATGAAGCTGTCGATAGGATCGGCAGCTTCATCTATTAATACTAATCTCTTAAGCCCGTTTCAACTGTTTATTGGTAAGGAATAGGGGAGGAGAGCGCACAAAAAAACTCCCTGACGAAAGTCGGGAGTGAAATTGCAATTTGGTGATCTGTAGTGGGCTCGAACCACTGACCCCTACCCTGTCAAGATAGTGCTCTCCCAGCTGAGCTAACAGATCATAATGGGTATTTAATTAACGGTTTAAAGATATGGTGATCTGTAGTGGGCTCGAACCACTGACCCCTACCCTGTCAAGATAGTGCTCTCCCAGCTGAGCTAACAGATCACGTGACTTATTGAAGCGACATGGAATAATATATCACGCTGCCGATACGTTTGTCTACTCTTTTCTTAACAAATTGAGCCGAAATAATACATAACGACATGAATCGTTTAAGTCATAAAAAAGTTAAAGCCGCCCAATGAGCGGCTTTAACCATATACGAAAACATCAACCTGCATTAAGACTGCTCATGCGGAATATCGCATTTGTTGCGGATGAACCGGATTTGATTCTCAAGCCGATTCACTTCTTGCTGTTGATCATCGGACAGTGGGTGCTGCGCTTGCAGATGCTGCAGCTCGCTTATGAGCTCAGGCAGATCTGCGGATGCGCTTGAGCAGTCGTAATTCGATTCCAGGTTGTGAGTCAAGACGGAAGGCACTCCTTTCGAGTCGTTAATGGAAGTTGGTTGGAACAGCCATTAGTATGACTCGAAGTGATGACGCTATTCGCACCAAGCGCCATATTGTCGTTCTATAGACATACCTCATATGCATAACTTTATAGAAAGCGCATAGGAGGCGGAAGTGTCGATGGCGGAGGAATACGCCCATTTGATCGTCTGGTTAATCGGTTTGTTTGGGATTGTTGGCGTAGTCATTGCGAATGTTGCACGGTTTGTGATCAAAGATTCATTAGCTTATGATGAGACATTCGTCTGGCGAAGAAAGCTTCCCAAAGACAATAGACGAGATTGAGGAAGCTCTTAACAGGATATACTAGCGAACATCACGAGCGACATCAATTGGAGGAATGACGTTGAGATTTATTCAATCGGCATGGATCGGCGCAGCCCTTGGAATTGCGGCTGCGCTGCTTTTGTGTGTAATGGGAACTAGAGCTGCACACCAGTATGGATGGTTTGAGGCTCGCCAAGCAAGTGCGACACAGCATGTACAGACTGTGAGAGAAGATGTATATGGCAGTCGAGTCCGTAAGGATGTATATGGTGAGCCTAAGATTGAGCATGGCGGCATTAACGCACCGTCCAATAGAGTGGACAAGCTGTACTCGCCAACGCTTACGGACGAAGAGTCGGGTTGGGATCGGAAGATGCCAAGCGTCGCTGAATGACATTAAATATCGTATGATTTACCCTGCTCCACGAAACTCATAAGACCAGTACGTCCGATAAACTGCTGCATCGTATCCCCGTAATGCATCAACCGCGTGATCGTCTGGATGGATTCCGGCAGTGTCAGCAATTCATCCAGACAGGCATGAACCGTACCCGGGGCAGTAAGCTGGCAATCGTGAAAAATAGAGCGAACGCCGCGTTCATCCACCAACTGCTGCAGAAGCTCACGGTCAAAAATCATATCTGCGCTATAGAAGAACCGCTCGTTGATAAGGAATGAGTAACTGAGCCGGCCCTCGATGTGCTCGGTCCGGATCGGTTCAATCACCAGACCGGGCGCAAGCTCGGTTGGTTCACCGACCGTAAGCTCACGGACTTCGAAGAAGTCCTCTAATGTTTGCAACGACCCTTGGACGAGCCCGCCCTTGAGGGTATGCTCCCACAGCGGTTCACGCAGTGGAGAGGGGATATATAGAACCGGCTTGCGCTGATGAACGAACAGCATTTGGAACGCAAATTCCTCAAGTCCTCCAACATGATCAGCATGGGTATGGCTAATGAGAACGGCATCTAAGTCGCCGAACGAGACGCCTAACTTATGTAGTGCGGCTGGTGCGGTAATCCCGCAATCGATGAGCAGCCGAAACCCGTCCGCGTCAATGATTGCATTGTTGTTATCGTATACTTTGGCAAACGCACTGCCCGTCCCAATCATCGTAATTGCAGCTGTCACTTTTAATTCCTCCTCATCTAACGAAGCGCCAATACCTACCTTTATCCTACCATGTACGGTTTCCACGATGTATTCTATACGATTGCCTAAAGGATATCAGCCTATTAACAGCTAAGCCCATTCTGGGTACGCGTCCGCACCTACCTTCATATGATGGTGATAGATCCGCCATGACTAAGAGGTTGTTCTCAAAGCTCGCTGCGAACCGAACTTTGAGAACACGCATTATGAAGAACGAAGGTGTTGGACATCTATGAGCAAGGGTAAAGCGAAAGCATCGAAGAAGAAGAAAAAGTCAGCATCGGACCGCAAACAAGCCTTTATGAAGCTGGTCCTGTCAGACACCTGTGCCGTATGCAAGACGCCTTGCGCACGCGGTACGCAGTATTGGGAGCGGATGCAGGAGCCAGGCGCGATCGGCAAGGGCATTCCATGTCCGCTAACCAAAACTTATCATTAACAACGGGTAATTAACGGTGGGTTCATTTCCCGGGGAAGCGCGAGTTTCTACAGGTTACGACAGCTTTATGAAATTTTATTCATAATCTGTTTTTACAGGCGCAACTTTACCGGGAAAGGAGAGTATAACCTTTCATCAGACAGGCGATGGAGGGTATACATCTATGAGGTTGAGAAAGGTGCTCATTGCACTTATGCTGCTGTCCGTGTGGGGAGGAAGCATGATATTCGCTGATGCTGCCGTACAGAAGGTACGCGTCATTGTGAATGGCAGTGAACTAGACGATACCGGAGTGCTGGAAGACAACAAGACATACTTGCCGCTTCGTCAAATTGCAAATACGCTGCAGGCGCTCATCGCTTGGGATGAGAATACGAAGAAAGTAACGGTCTATAAACCGAATGTGCATATGTTCTTGTTTAAGGCGTCCGATAAAGAAGTTACGTTCGGCAACGTGGACAAAAATAACCGCGTGTCGTTCATGGTGTTCGCTCAGATCGATAACTTGTTGACCAGCGTTTCTGCGGTTAAAGTCTCGATCTTTGATCCTTACGGCAGCGAGAAGGTCATCCAGCAGCAATCGGTTAATGTGACGAAGGATAATTTCTGGTTCCGTACAAGCGATTTCAAATATTTCTTCGACTCCGCAGGCAAATATTCGGTTCGCTTCTATATGAAGGTTAACGATAACGATGAGTGGCGGCAAGTTTCGGAGAAAATGATTACGGCGCAATAAGAAAAGGTGACACCGGCTGAGATTATTCGGCCGGTGTTTTGCGTTTGACCACATGGGTCGAACATGATACGATACGAGGGTATATGCGCCTATAGGCGTATTAATGAGCGAAATGGGGTAAAACATATGAGCGAACATGAACATGTACATGGCGATGATTGCGGCTGCGGCCACGATCATGAACATGAAGAGCATGTATTTGTAATGACGGATGAAGACGGTACAGAGCGTGAGATGGTAATGGTCTACACGTTTGAATCCGAAGAGCAAGTATACGCTGTTCTGATCGACCGCAACAATCCAGAAGAAGACGGTCTCATCTTCCGTATCGAAGAAGAGAACGAAGAAGCGTTCCTCGTAGGCATCGAAGATGATGCTGAATGGGATCGCGTTACGAAAGTATACGAAGAAATTGCTGCTGCAGAGAACAGCAAGTAAGATTTCTACCCGCCTAAATCCTCCCTGCAAGGGAGGACCCCATGGGACTACCGTCCCCTGGACCCCGGAAAGGGCTGGTGGCAAGACGATTGCGTAGTCTAGTTACTGCGTGATGAGAGACGCGTGCCCCTTGTGTGGCACAACTTTCGTTCGAGCTTTCTAGTAAGAAGACATGCCTGCAGCTTATGCTGCAGGCATTTTTTGTCCATATAAGAAATTTGATTGGAATTAAGAAAGATGGATTGTATAAACGCTGTCTGCGAAATCCCTCATTTACGAGGATTGAAATACATAACCCGTCCGTTGAACAGCGTAAGTTCGGCTTTCAACCGCTGTGCGATGAACCGGCACAATTCAGTCGCTTTGCCCTTATCGCCATGGGTAGCGCCATCGGGGAGGACGATTTGCACGGTTGGACAACTCTCTTCGGCTTGCTCATTCGCTGCCGTTGCGCTTAATGCGATGTGTCGATAACGGGAAGCATTGCCTCGTAGGTACAGCCATGCCGGTTCACTGCCTGACGGTTTAACAACCTTCTCAACCGTGTAAGGAAATGCTGCCTCTTCATATTCCCAATTCAACTGATGACCGGTTCGTTTCAGCGCATCCTGATACAGCTCAAGCGACTGCTCCAGCTCTTCCAATGTGATGCCCGACGGAGCGGCTGAGCCTTGAACTAACCGAATGTAAGCGTGATTTCCCATCTGCGCACACCTCCTATACGCATCATAGCATGGCCAGGGAAAAGCTGACAATGACTGCGATGCGTCATGCAAAAAAGCCGTCCGACATAGCGCGCTGAACGCGGCTAATGCAGAACGGCTTATCATCAATAAACCTCAATTTAACTTAGAAAATCGCCTCTTCGTCAGCGATTACTTTCACGAATTGAATCGTACGGTCTTCCGGACCTTTGACCGGCAGTCCGACTTCCACGTGATCAACGATATAATCGATGTTCTCCTGCGAGATGACTTCACCCGGCAGAAGGATCGGAATGCCTGGCGGATAAACATAAATAAATTCTGCAATGATGCGTCCTGCCGATTCCTTGAACGGAATAACTTCCGTATCCTCGTAGAACGCGTCGCGCGGCGTGAGAGCCAGATGCGGAATCTCCGGGATTTTGACCACAAGTTCCTTCACTTCGCCCTTCGAATGGAATTCGTCGGACATCGTGCGCAGCGCATGAATCAGCTTTTCTGCCGTTTCTTGGGTATCTCCAGTCGTAATCAGGCACAAAATGTTATACATATCGCTCATCTCGACTTCGAGATTGTAGCGGTCGCGCAGCCAGTTCTCTGCTTCGTAGCCCGTAATGCCGAGATGGCGGACATGGATCGTTACTTTGGTCGGATCATAGTCATACGTCGCTTCTCCGCCCAAGATGTCCTCGCCGAAGGAGTACAGGTCTTTAATCGTATTAACTTCTGCCCGAACATATTGGGCAAGCTCAATCGCGCGTTCGGCCATTTCATGTCCGTTGAGAGCCAGATGACGGCGAGACGTATCAAGCGATGCGAGCAAAATATACGACGTTGACGTCGTCGTCAGCATACTGATAATCGTCTGAATGCGAGTTGGATTGACGCGCCCGGCACGAACGTTAAGGACAGAGCTCTGCGTCATCGAACCGCCCAGCTTGTGAACGCTTGTTGCCGCCATATCGGCGCCAGCCTGCATCGCGGACATAGGCAGCTTCTCGTGGAAGTGGATGAGCACGCCATGCGCTTCGTCTACGAGTACGGGTACATCATAACTGTGAACCAGCTCGACGATTTCTTTCAGGTTGGCACAGATGCCGTAGTAAGTCGGGTTAATGACGAGCACGGCTTTGGCATCCGGATGTTTGTCCAGCGCGCGGCGGACGGAGCGGGTCGTAATGCCGTGGTCGATCCCGAGATTGCCGTCACGGGCAGGCGATATGAATACAGGGCGAGCGCCGGACAAGATGATCGCAGCCATAACCGATTTATGTACGTTGCGCGGAACGATAATTTTCTCGCCGGGGCCGCACACCGACATAATCATGGTCATAATGGCATTGCTTGTACCTTGGACGGAAAAAAAGGTATAATCGGCTCCGAAGGCATCTGCTGCCAATTTTTGCGATTGTTCGATAACGCCTGTCGGTTGATGCAAATCGTCCAGTGGTGCGATATTGATTAAGTCGATTGATAGCGCATTATCACCGATAAATTCCCGGAACTCAGGGTCGCTGCCCATGCCTTTCTTGTGTCCGGGGATATGGAATTGTAAAGGATTTTGCTCCGCATGGCGGCGAAGCGCACTGAAGAGCGGAGTCTTGTTATGATCCATCGCTTCATCCCAGCCTTTCATCTAGCCTCGTAGTTACAAACAAAGTTGAGTATAGCAAAAACAGGGGGGAATGCAAGCAAGTTTTTGGCCGAAGGCCATCCGTTGTCTGCCTTGCATCTTGAACTGCGAATTAGGAAAGGAGCAGCACATGTCAACAATTAGTACCGCTATTGCAGGAAGAAGAGTACTCACTTCCCCATTTGTCATCCAATTGCTTATTATTATGTTCTTTGTTGAGTTTGTAAAAGGCGCGCTAATGGTTTCCATTCTGCCGGTCTACATGGGCACGGTACTTGGATTATCTGCTTATGCCGTCGGATGGGCGCTAGCCCTTCAATATATAGGAGATAATGCGTTCCGCAGTCCGCTTGGCTGGATTATCGATCGCGTTGGCTATCGAGCCGTCATGCTGACAGGCGTACTGTTAACATTCGCCGCTGTCGTCATCGTTGCCGTCACCGATGATATGCCATGGATCATTTGCGCTTGTCTGTTGATTGGCGTCGGTACTTCTCCGTTATGGCCTTGTGTCATTACAGGAACGACGGCGGTTGCAGGCACGGAGGCTAGCGGCACGATCATGAGTGTCGTCTATATGGCTTGGCTTATTGGCGTTGGAGCGGGGCCTATCGTCATTAATTTCTTCATTTCTCACTCCTATGAATTGTCGTTCAAAATATTAATCGCGCTAATGGTTATCGCAACGCTGGTGACGATATTCCTGCCGGGTCGGAAGCAATCTAGGGCGATCGAAGGTCGGGAAGAGTCAGCTGCCGTAGAGCATGATCATAAGAGTCGGCCTATGATGGAACGTATCCGTACGTATTTGGCTAAGGTCAGCAGCTCTATGCATGCAAGCAAACTGCTGTATCCGGCAATGTTCATGCAGAATTTCGCGCTGGGTCTTCTTGTGCCGGTATTGACTCTTTATGCGCGGACGGTACTTCACTTGGAGCCAGAACAGTACAGTATGTACATGCTGGCTGGTGGAGCTTTTACCGTAATCGGATTGATTCCGGTCGGTAAAGCAGTCGATAAATACGGGACGCGGTGGTTTCTGCACCTCGGCTTCCCGGCTGCTGCTATTTCGCTTACGCTGCTTGGTTATACGCGTGACCTATTGCTCGTACTGCCGATCGTCGCACTCGTTGGCTTAAGCTATGCGTTCATTATACCGTCCTGGAATGCCTTAATTGCTGAAGCGATTCCGAAGGAAGAACGGGGTGCCGTGTGGGGCTTCTTCTTAACGATTGAAGGAGCAGGCATGGTGTTCGGTTCGATCTTATCGGGCAAAATGTGGGATACATACGGTCCGCATTCGCCGTTTCTTGTTAGCGGCGTCGTGCTGATCTCGCTGTTCGTTCTTCATTTGTTCATCACACGCAAGTCAGCGGTTATGGTACGATAGGCAGATGGAGGGATTAACCAAATGAAAGACAAACGTCTGCTAATCGTTATGGCAACACTTATGATTACGTTCGTCGGCTTCGGCATCATTATACCGGTAATGCCGGAGCTCATTCTGGCGACCAACACAGGCTCTGCCGAATTGCATACCGGTCTGATGCTTGCCATCTATTCCGCTGTCTCGTTCGTGTTGTCTCCAATGTGGGGCGGCTTGTCCGATCGTATCGGACGGCGACCGGTTATTCTAACAGGCGTGCTCGGCTTTGCAGCCAGCTTCCTATTGTTTGGTCTTGCGGCAGGCAACTTGCCGCTTATGTATGCGTCACGCGTCCTTGGCGGCTTGTTCTCGGGTGCGGTTACATCTGTTATCGTCGCTTATGTGGCGGACATCACACCCCCTGAACAACGGACCAAAGGGATGGGACTTGTCGGCATGTCGATCGGTCTTGGTTTTACAATTGGTCCTGGTTTCGGCGGATTGCTCAGCCAAGTGTCGCTGGAGACACCATTCTATGTCGCTGCCGGTCTATCGACCGTAACTTTCCTGCTCGCATGGGCGAAGCTCGGCGAATCGCTTGCGCCGGAGCGCCGCCGCTCATCGAGTGAGCGCAACCCATCCCGATGGACGGCATTTACGGGACCGCTCAAATATTTGTACATACTCGCGTACGTCGTTTCGTTCTCCCTTGCAGGCATGGAAGCAACGCTGCAGTTTTTCGGAATCGAACGGTTTGATGTAACGCCAGGACAGGTCGGCTTCATGTTCTTCGTGTGCGGAATCGTCGGAGCGCTCATTCAAGGCGGCGTTGTTCGCAGAAGAATCAAGAAAGGCGAGGAACCGAAGTATATTATGCTGGGCCTTATCATCTCAGCAATCGGTTTCTTCCTGCTCATGTTCTCGCATTCTCTTGTATGGGCAACGGTAGCGCTGGCCGTATTCGGCGTAGGCAATGCGCTCATTCGCCCTTGCGTCACCTCGCTTATTACACAGAAGACGACGGTTGGACAAGGTGTTGCCTCGGGGCTTAGCTCGTCTATGGACAGCTTGGGACGTATTACTGGCCCGCTGCTTGGCGCTTTCTTGTTCGGCTTGAATCTGCAGCTGCCATACGTCGTTGGCGGTGTTCTATCGCTGGCAGCGCTCTTGCTGCTTGCACAGTTCAGACGCATGGATCGTCAGCCTGCGCATGACCCGCATACGAAGACGGCATAACGGCAGCTTAGGATTACAACATCAAGGTCGAAGCTAGGCTTACCAGAAGCCGGCCCGAAATGTCCCTGCAGCGGACGTTCGGGTCGGTTTTTTGCATAGGAAAAGTCATACGGGGGAGAGAGTCGCTGTGGGGGTAACGATTGTATGGGTAGAGGATGAGCAAGCGCTTCTTGAAGAAGGGATTCGATATTTGCAGATGGAGGGCTTCGAAGTCCATGGTGCGGCTAGCTTTGATGAGGCTGTTCAGCACATCGAGTCGCATCGTCCAAGCCTGCTGCTTGTAGATTGGATGCTGCCAGGTGGCGCAAGCGGCATCGATCTATGTAAGCGTAATGCGAATGAATGGCGTCTTCCTGTCATTATGCTGACCGCTAAGGGGGACGAGTTCGATAAAGTTCTGGCACTTGAATTAGGAGCCGATGATTACATGGCAAAGCCGTTTAGCCTACGGGAGCTTACAGCTCGGATTAAGGCTGTCCTTCGCCGAGCGGAGCGCGGTGCTGGGCAAGTGTCCGGCCCCGAAACAAGCAGCGAATCTGCGATTGTTCGTCGGGGTGAGCTGACGATTGATCCTGATCGTTACGTTGTAGAGAAGAATGGTGTTCCGGTCGATCTGACACGTACGGAATTCATGCTAATCTGGCAGCTTGCGCAGCATCCCGGACGCGTATATACAAGAGCTCATCTAATGGAAGCTGCACTTGGTGATGACTATCTGGGCTTCGAACGCACGATCGATTCTCATATTCGCAATGTTAGACGTAAGTTGGAGGACAATGCAGCAGAGCCGAAATATGTGCTTACGGTCTATGGTGTCGGTTACAAGTTTGGTTAGACGTCCAGGAGGTGCCCTTATTCCTTTGATGAAGAAGAACGATTCGAATGGGTCCCGGTCCACTTGGGTGACAGCGGCAAACATTGGTGGAATAGCAGCGTTGTTCGCTTCTGTATTGCTGCTAGGGAGTGGCTGGTTCGTTCAACGGCAAGCGTTGAAGGATCGAAATGAAGAGCAGGCGATTTATTGGAATCGATATGCAGCGAACTATTATGAAACTCAAGGTGGATGGCAAGGACTGGAGGAGAGGTTGTCCGCAGATGTGCGGGATTATCCGCTCCATGCTTTAAACGTACTTGTATTCGATGTTAATGGCAAGCGAGTGGCACAAGGCGGCGCGGCAGTTGAACGGTCCAGCGATAATCGCAAACCGATTGTTGAAGATGGCGCCATTATTGGCTATACCCAGACTGCGATTAGTCGCGGAGCGAGTATTCCAGGTGCAGCTTGGATTGGATCGATTATCGCCTTTATAACTTGCTATGCGCTCTGGTTGTTGTTGATTAAACGTTGGCGTTCCGAATCATCGCGTATGATGAATCGTGTTCAGGAGCGTATAGCGGGGATCGTACCTTCTCGAAGCAGTGGCGACATCTATCCCCCTATAAGCCCGGTCGCTGATCCGTACGAACAATTCGCTGCGACTGATAACCGGTTGGAGCACGATTTAGCGCATATCGATGCTTATGTGCGCAAGCTGGAGACTGTTCGGCGGTCGATGGTTGCAGATATTGCGCATGAGCTGCGTACACCGCTTGCCATTATGCGTTCTCAGCTTGAGAATGCATTAATTGCCGAGACGCCGCTGCCACTCGAGAAGACGGCTTTTATGCATGATGAACTGCTCTATTTGACGAAGCTCGTTCATGATTTGCAGGAGCTCGCATTGGCAGAAGCGGGCAAGCTGCCGCTAGAGAAGAGTTGGTTCTCGCTCCGAGAAGCTAGCGAGGCTGTTATTGAGGCGTTGCAAGGCGAGGCTGAGGAAGAGACCTTATCGATACAATTGGACGGGCCAACCGATGTGATGGTTTATGCGGATCGGGTTCGTGTCCGCCAGTTGATCGTCAACTTGATCGGGAATGCGATTCAGCATGCTCGAACAGAGGTTGTCATATCGGTGCATCAGCAGGAAGGGAGCGTAACATGGTCGGTAAAGGATGATGGATTCGGTATCGAGAAGGAGCAGCTCGCCCATCTATTTGAACGATTTTACCGAAGTGCCTCACATACCAACGATAATAAACGCCGTGGGCTTGGGCTGGGCCTATCAATAGTTAAGCAGTATGCAGAGGCGCATGGCGGGACGATTGAGGTGAACAGCGTATGGGGAGAAGGGACGACCTTCCGCTTGCAGCTTCCGGTTATTACGGTTTAGCGATCTGCACAAGTTCTGCACATTTGCTCGATAATGGCTGCACATGAGTCTGATACCTTATCCGTAGCAGTAATTCATTAGGATATGGGGAGGAAGACGAATCGTGATTCGAGTCGAACATTTGACGAAGACGTACGGGCAAGGCAATGCAGCAGCATATGCGCTGCGAGATATTAGTCTTGAGATCGCTGAAGGGGAGTCTGTCGCTGTAACGGGGCCGTCTGGCTGTGGCAAAACGACACTGCTGCATGTGCTGGCAGGCATTGAAACTTTGGACGAGGGCAAAGTGTGGATCGGAAATGTCGCGCTTCATGAGCTGAAGGAGCAGGAGCTGGCACAGCTGCGTCTGGAACGAATGGGATTCGTATTCCAAGCGTATCATCTCGTTCCGGTATTGACAGCTTGGGAGAACGTTTCCCTTCCGCTTACGGCTAGGGGATTCAAGGCATCTGATGCGAAGAAGCAGGCGATGGAGGCGCTCCATCGTGTTGGGCTCTCAGACAAGGCGCGTCGTTATCCATCCGAACTGTCCGGCGGGCAGAATCAGCGTGTAGCCATTGCGCGGGCCATCGTGGGACGACCGGCCATCATTTGGGCGGACGAGCCAACAGGCGCTCTGGACTCCGAGTCGGCGGAGCAAGTCATTGGACTGCTCGACATGCTGCACAAACATGATGGAACGACAGTTGTAACGGTCACGCATGATAGCAGCATTGCACAGAAAGCGAATCGGATCATACGGATGCATAACGGACGTGTGCTGGATCATGGGTTGGTGGTGCAATGATTAGGCAGCGAATCGTATGGAAGATGGCGCTCGCTAACGCGAAGCTCAGCTGGAAGCAGACGGTGCTGACGATCGTTGCAGGTGCAATCGGCACGATGCTTATCGTCATGGCATATGTCCAATATCATTCTGTGGGCAGAAGCGCCGATGATTGGATCAATCGCCATTATGGCGTAGTGAGCTGGGAGTTGATCCCTAAGGATAAAGATGCTGATCGCTTATTCTCGAATAAGGAAGTCGATCAGATTGTAGGTAGTTACAAGCGTATAGGGGATTCGATAAAACTTCTACCTGTTGTTAGCACGGATGTTTACATGGTGAAGCTGCAAGCGGATGGACAAGCAGCAGGAGCGCTGCCTGGTGTACATGTAATGGGCTTCAATTCAGTAGCAGCAGCCTCCTATGACACCAGCACGAGCGAGCTCTGGTCAACGGGGATGGCTGATGATTCCGCTATTATTGATGAGCAGACGGCATCACTTAGCGGTTTGAACGTTGATGATGCGATCCGGCTGGAAGCGGTGAATGGAAATTCGCTGCTTGTACAAGTGAAGCAGATCGTACCGACGCAAGGGCTGCCCGGCTACCGTGGGCAGAACGCGAAAAGTATTGGGACTGTTATCGTGTCCGAAGGCGCAGTGCGTCAACTGACCGGCATGAAGGAAGGCTACGATCGGCTGTTGGCTCGTAATGCAGTAGGATCTTCTGCACTGAACGGTTTTTCAACACCTTCTGAACCAATGTTCCAGTCTCAATTCGTCAAATGGGAGGCAATGGGTCAGGCTGATCAGATGAGAAAGCAGTATATTACGGTATTCTTAATCTGTGCTGTAGCCATCGCCTCTTGTTTACTGCTGCTCCGTCAAATCCTCGCGATGATTGCGGATGCAAGGCGTGAGATGTTCGGAGTGCTTCGAGCGCTCGGGTTGTCGCGCGGTCACATTCGCAGCATGTTCGTTGCAGAGGCGATGGTGCTGTCTATTATTTGTGTTGTACTGGGTACTGCATTAGGTATAGGGAGCGGCGTTCTGTTAGTCAAGTTGTTCTATGGTACATATGCGGAAGAACTAGCGCGTTCGTCAGGGATGAACATAACGGTCGTGCCGCATATTTCGATTGGCGGTCTGCTCATCGTCATGGCTATCATCGTGTTGTTCATGATGATCGTTGCATTGCTTGTTGCACGCAAAGCCGGTAAAGTTCGGATTATCGATGCCCTCAGAGGAGGCTACGATACGATCAGCGATGCTCGTACAACTAAGAAGCGGCACAAGAAATCGATACTGATGTTGGTTCTCGCTGGTTGTGCGGTCATCCTTCATCTAAGTCAACTTGTTGCGGATCCGCCAGAAGCAACGGGCAAATTCATTCTTTTGATCCTGATGACTTGGCTGGCTGGTTGCCTTGGCGCACTCTACATCATTCTTCGTTTGGCTGGACACGCTGCGGGACCGATAGACTGGATCGCTAAAACGCTTCGATTCCCACAAGTATCGATTTTGCTTGCCAGCCGATTCTCCAGGCAGCATCCAGCAAGGACCTATACGATTGCGCTGTTATTCGCGCTCATGATGATGATGCTGACGTTGACAACTTCGCTGTATATAACTATCTATGAACGGCAGGACGTAGAGAAAACGAACCAGACCGTACTTGGGTATAACGGCTACGTAGGCTACGATACGCAGGAACAGAAGCGTCGCATCCTGGATGTTGTGGCGAGTAATGAAGAAGTACAGTCTATCGTGGAGCGAAGCACGATATTGGAACCTTACATGCTGACTATAAACGAAAATGGAGTCGGCCACGCATTCGTACCGGTAACGGACGAATTGTTGGCTGGCGGGGGATTGCAACTGCGACAGCGGGCTTCTCAATTCACTAGTGATGAAGAAGCGTGGTCGGCGGTGAAGAATGATGCGCGTTATATCATTTTGCCCATGTGGTATTTGTATCCTTATCCGGATCGGGCGGATTTCGATAAGCAGGTTCTCGTTAAGGCTGGCGATACAATTGAAATTCCGATCTATGAGTCGAAACTGCGAATGATGAATGAGAAGTGGGTAGCGAATGAAACAAGGACGTTCATCGTTGCAGGATTTGCCGAGAATAACTCGGAATCGAAGATGCAGACCTATTTGTTTCGAACAAATTACGTGAATCCAGCCGTACATGAGGAGCTACGCAAGTATGGCTACAAGTGGCCGGACCAATTCAAAGAGGGTTTAGTGCTTCTTCAATACAATGACCGGGATATGAAGATTACGCAGCGGCTTGAAGAGACGATGCTGATGAATGGCATTACGACGTTCGAATCGCCTTATGCGAATAATCGGGCGCAGCAGCTCATTAATAAGCAGCTAGTTAGAGGCTTCATTGGATTTACGATGGTAGCAGCATTGATTGGTCTGTTCGGCCTTGTTATTGTACAGCTTCGTGCTGTACAGGAGCGGGCGAAGTCGATTGCAATGCTTCGATGCGTCGGATTATCCCGCAGTCATATAAGCCGGATGTTTATGCTGGAAGGCAGTCTCATTAGTATAGCGGGGCTTGCGGTGGGCTGGTTGATCGGCTCGACAGGCGCACAAGTTTTTATCAATACGCTTAAACAAGATACACGTCCTGGCGATCAGCCCGTGCTCTATCATTATCCATTCGATACGATCATTCCACTCCTGCTTACACTGCTTGTCGCAGCTCTGGTTATGAATATGGCCCCGGCCAGCGGAGCATTGAAGCTCGCACCGGCCGAGGCCCTTCGGGAAGCCCAGCAGTAGCTGGTCGTTAAGGCGTTGGAACGGCAAGGCCTCTCATGATAAAATCGATCGTCGCTTGCCGTTCCTGCTCATCGTCCCATTCCGCTCCTTCCTTCTCGCCGTACAACGCACGAACGACCACATAACCGATCATAGTAGATACGGCGAGCCGAATAATCGTGGAGGAGGGCAGGTCGATGAGCATGCCGTCTTCGCGGAATCGGTCGACGATAACCGTCATTCGGGCCAGCACCTGCTTCAGGACCACCTTCTGGAACTGCTCCTGCAGGTCGGGGTGAAAGGGAACCTCTTGCACGAATATTTTCAGAATGGACATGTTCTTCTTCAGAAATAGAATCCGATTCTCAATGACCGCGCGAAGAAACTGATCGAAGCTGTCGTATCGGTCCTCGAATACGCGGCCGAAATCACGCAGGACGAAAGGCGTGACCAGGCGCGTCATAACGGGCGCGACAATGGATAGCAATAAATCTTTCTTCGTGCGGTAATGGCGGAATATCGTCCCTTCGGCAACGCCCGCTTGCTGAGCGATTTCACTGGTGGAGGCGGCTGCGAACCCTTTGCGGGCGAATATTTCCGCAGCGGCAGCGACGATCCGGGCTTGTTTGTCAGTCATCTTAAGCTGCGGATCGTCTTGCTGCATCAATTCTTTGAGCCACTCATCGATTGGCTGCTGCTGCGTCATGCTGTGTCACTCCTTTATTGCTTTATAGCTGGCGATGTTTGCGAAGTGCGATAACATTCAACAGCGCGAATAAGGCTGAGAAGCCAAGCAGCACATAAGCATCCACTCCGAAATCTCCCCAGCCTTCCCCGCGAATCATAATGCCGCGCATCGCATCCGCACCATAGTACAGCGGCATAATGTTACTTATCTTTTGAAGCCACGGATTCATTGCCTCAAGATTGAACAACCCGCTGAAGAATGCTTGCGGTACGATAACGATCGGAATGAATTGAATAATTTGAAATTCGGTGCTTGCGAATGAGGAGAGCAATGTTCCTAAGGTCAAAGCAGTCAGAGCCAGCAAAAGGTTTATCAGCAGCATGTAGCCAATCGATCCTACCATATACATATCGAGCACTTTGACGGAATAAGCAGCGATCAATGTCGCCTGCAGCAGGGCGAATACGCCGAAGCCTGCGAGATAGCCGACAACAATCTCATGTCTTCGTATCGGAGTTGCCAGCAATCGCTCAAGCGTGCCGCTCGTTCGTTCGCGCAGGAAGGAGACACCCGCCAGCAGGAAGACGAAGAAGAACGAGAAGAAACCGATGAGGACAGGACCAAATGAATCGAATGAGGCCATATCAGCGCTGCCATGCAAGTAAGACACGACAAGTGACGTATCGATGTTCACGTGTTCGCGCAGGATGTTCTGAAGCAGGAGCAACACAGCTTTATTGGTCGAAGGATCACTGCCCTCTAGGGTAATTGACGGACGACCGTTGTTTACCGTCAATACGGCATCTAAATTTCCCTTCCGCAGATCTGCCATCGCTTCATCGATGCTGGAATAGCTCTGGATATCCGCATCCGATGAAGTAAGCTGTTCCGTCAAGGCAGCAGGCATCTCAGCGATGCCAATGTCCGGTGATACCGACTGACCGTCAAACACGAACTTCATGAGCGTTAATACAAACAGTGGAGCAATGAACAGCAGGGCGAGCGTGCGGCGATCTCGAACAAACTGCTGCATAATGCGCAGAGCTAATGCACTAACTCTCATCGGACTGCGCCCCCTTCCATGCGGGTGCCCAATGTAATGAAAGCTTCTTCAATGCTGCTGCTGCCTGTTTGCGCGAGCAGGTTGGCAGGCGTATCAACTGCAATGAATCGTCCTTCCCGAATAAGTCCAAGACGATCACACTTCTCTGCTTCATCCATCACGTGGGTCGTCACGATAATCGTTGTACCCTGCGCAGCTAGTGATCGGAGCTCTTGCCAGATCGAGCGGCGAAGGACGGGATCGATCCCAACAGTTGGCTCATCCAGTACGAGCAGGGAAGGTTGATGCATGAGCGCAATGGCTAGAGACAGCCTGCGTTTCATGCCGCCGGAATAAGCGGCTACTTGCTTGTTCAGATGCTCTGTCAGATTGACGAGGCGTGCCGCTTCTTCGATCCGCTGCTTCAGAACCGCTCGTTTGAGTCCGTACAGTTTGCCGAAGAAAGCCATGTTCTGCCGGCCGGACAGTTCCATGTACAGCGCATCGGACTGCGCCATATAGCCGAAACGATGGAGCATTTCGAGCTTTGGGAGATGAACACCAAACATATGTGCGCTGCCGCTGTCCGCACGGTCGATACCGGCCATCAGCTTGATTAGCGTTGTTTTGCCGGAACCAGAAGGGCCTAGCAATCCGAATAGCTCGCCTTGCTGGACGGTTAAGGACACATGATCAATAATGGTGCGATGATTGAAGGAACGCGTCACTTCGTCCAGTACGATCGCTGGGGGAAGAGAACTTTCTAATGGTACGCTCATCATCGATTTCACTCCGATCGGATGGAATGAGTGTTTACTCACTATCCAGTATATTACTAATAAAGAATGTTGAGTAGTGAGTAATCACTCATTTTTTCCTCGGTCTCTAGACGGAGTGGAAGCTCCAACCATAGACGAGTCAGAAAACCGACCTCGGACGTTTTCGAGCGTTCCCTGCTCTCCTGTATGATTGCTAATGGATATGAGAGAGGAAATTAAAGGAGATGGATAGAGAATGAGTAAGTTGACGGAGTGGGCATTTCGCAACCGCTCGGCCGTTGTGCTGCTAATTATTATGGCACTAGGCTTAGGTGCGATCAGCTATGCGAGACTGCCGATGGAGTTCCTTCCCAAAATGGATCAACCTTCGGTGGCTGTGACCGTATTAGCACCAGGTTATGATGCCAAATCAGTAGAGAAGCAAGTAACTGGACCGATTGAAGAGGCGGTTCAATTCACCAAAGGCAAGTCCGACATGTTCTCGACGACCGGTGACGGATATGCGAGCATTCAGATTGCCTTCGGCTCTAAGGCGAATATGAAGGAAGCGAAGGCGGAGATCGAGCGCAGCGTAGCGAATGTTCAGCTGCCGAGTGGCGTTATGAAGCCGTTCGTTGTCCAATTCGATACATCAATGATTCCGATTTCATGGGTAGTTGTAACGTTTGATCAGACCATGACGGATGCAGAGAAAGAAGCGCGTATCAAGGAAATCGAGACGGAGATTAAGAAAGCGGACGGCGCGGGTCAAGTGTCGGTCTCCGGACGTGTAGCACCTCAAATTACGATTACGCCTGATCCTGCAAAGCTCTCCAGCAAAGGCTTGACAGTCCAAGCTATTATGGGTCTCTTGCAAAGTCGCGGCGTGTCGGCATCGATCGGTGAGCAAAATATCGACGGTTCAGCAGGCAACGTGAACGTCGTCGCATCGATCAATGATTTGGGGACGCTTCGTAAACTGCCGCTTGCAGAAGGTGTAACGCTTAGCGATGTAGCAACCGTTGAGATGGCGAAGAAGCAGGAGAGCATCGGTCGTATGAACGGCAAAGATACGATTATGCTCACGGTATCCAAAGCTGCGGATGCGAATGCTGTAACCGTTGGCAAGTCGGTTCAAGACATCGTGGACCAGCTCAATGCAAACCATAAAGATATTGAAGCATCCATTCTTATTAGCACGTCGGATATGGTCGTTGATTCGGTCAACAGCATGATGCAAGAGGTGCTGATGGGCGCTCTGTTCGCCACGATTGTCATTCTCGTGTTCATGCGCAATTTCCGTGCAACGCTCATTACGATCATTTCAATCCCATTGTCGCTCGGCATTACGCTTTACTTGTTGCAAATTTCCGGCGTTTCGCTGAACATCATTACGCTCGGTGGTGTCGCAGTAGCAGTCGGACGTCTGGTAGACGATAGTATCGTTGTTATCGAGAACATATACCGCAGGCTGCAAAAGGAGTCGTTCAACTTCAAGCTCGTTATCGATGCAACGAAGGAGGTTTCGACTGCTATTACGTCTTCGACGCTCGTCACGGTAGCGGTATTCCTGCCGATGGCACTGCTTCGCGGTTCGCTCCAAGCGCTTCTGCTGCCATTCGCACTGACGGTTGGTTACTCGCTGCTAGCATCGCTGCTCGTCGCATTGACAGTCGTACCTATCCTAAGTGCAGTCTTGCTTCGCAATACGAAAGCTGTTGAACATAAAGGCTCACCACGCTTCGCCGCATTCCTCGGTTGGAATCTGAAGCACAAATGGGTGCCGCTGCTTATCGCAGTCGTTCTGTTCGTCGGATCGATAGGTGCTTATATAGGCTTGCCGAAGGGTGCTATTGATTCCTCCAGCGCAGACATGTTGAACGTGACGTTGGAATATCCAAGCGATACGACAGTTGAGAAGGTGCTGGACAACGGCAAGAAGCTGGAACAATATTTGATCGGCAACCAATCGGTTGACAAAGAATTTATGCAGTACGGCAATAGCTCGGATAATGCAAAGTATGGCAGTGTATCGTCGCCGACCGTTGTTACGTTCATGGTGTTTGTGAAGGAAGGGGCAGATGCAGATAAGCTGATGTCGGACATCAAAGCGCAGCAGTCCAGCCTTGATAACGGCGACATCCAAGCAAGTGCATCAAGCTTAATGAGCGACAGCAGCGGTTCGTCCGTATTCGTCGACGTCGTTGGCGATAATCTCGATGATCTTAGCACAGCGGCAGCGAGCCTCATGACTGAAATCAAAACAGTAGATAACGTACTGAAAGTATCCAGTAACCAAGAACAGAAGAAGACGGTCTACACGTTCGATATCGATCCGCTCAAAGCGCGTGGTCAAGACGTGGCAATGCAGCTTCAAGCGCTGCTGAACCCAATGCCGATTGGTACGCTGAACATTGATGGCCATGATTCCTCTGTAATTTTGCAGCCAACGATTAAACCAGAAACAGAGCAAAACCTGAAAGAATTGACGGTAATGACGGATAACGGACCGACGCCGATCGCGCAAGTGGCGAAGCTCGTGAAGTCGGAAGAGCCAAGCATGTACTACCATAAAGACGGCAAACCGTATGTACGCATAACGGCAGTGGCCGATCCGAAGAAGTTATCCGTCGTAGGCGCAGACATTAAGAAGAAAGCAGATTCGCTGAAAGTTCCGGATGGCGTGAAGCTGATCGTTGGCGGCGCTTCGGTCGACCAGTCGGGCGACTTCGCAGACCTTGGGGTTACAGCGCTTATTTCGATCCTTATTGTGTACTTGATTATGGTGCTCACGTTCAAAACGCTTCGCGCACCGCTCGCGATTCTGTTCTCTCTGCCGCTCGCAGCAATCGGTGCTGTTATCGGTCTGATCATCGGCAATGTTACGCCGGACTTCACAGCCGCATTCGGTGGCCTCATGCTGGTCGGCATCGTTGTCACGAACGCGATCGTACTGATCGACCGCGTGAAGCAGAACGAGAAAACGATGTCGATCCGCGAAGCGCTGATCGAAGCTGCAACGACACGTATGCGCCCGATCGTCATGACAGCTGTCGCTACAATCTGTGCGATGCTGCCTCTGATCTTCGGCTCGCATGAGAGCGGAAGCATCGTCTCGCAAAGCTTGGCGATCGTCGTCATCGGCGGTCTGACGGCTGCAACGCTGCTCACGCTCATCATTGTGCCTTGCATTTATGAATTGTTCTTCTTCCTCAAGTCGCGCAAACAACGCCGCAATGCAACGCAGACGGCTAAACAGCAAGCAGCTAACGTTGCTGTACAGAATTAAGCAATATACCTTTACTTATGAAGGAGCGCCCAAGCTTAAAGGGCGCTCCTTTTTTATTTGGTACTCATTATCGTGCAACAATTGGATATTATTACCGTTTATGAATAAAGAGAAAGAGGAAAGGACAGTGAAAGGATGAGAAAGTTTTGGGTTGGATTGTTATGCGGTGTTGTTCTCAGTTTCTCTATTGCTGCTGCGGCTCCTGACACTATTCAAGGTATTCTGTATCCAAGTAAGATCACGATTCACGATGGTAACAAGGTCAAGGAAATCAGCACATCCACTGGCGCCACTGTTATTAGCTTCAATAATCAAGCCTACATCCCTCTAAGATTATTTGCAGAGGCAACAGGGTCTGTTGTTACATTCAAAGCTGCCTCAGGTCAGAGCGACAAGCTTAATCAAATTGAAGTTTTTGGCTCATCGACGCTTGATGGAATGAACATCACCAGCAGCGATGGCTCAGTATCACTTGGCAATATCGTCAGTAAGGGGGACAATAAAGCACTAATTGAAGGTACAGTGAAGATTAATAAAGATATACGCGGCAAGGAAATCGTGATACAGGCTATTAGTAAGGATAGACCTACACAAACCTCTGAATACGTCTATATCAATGACGAAGAAATTAACCCTCCTAGGCCAGGAGATATAAGATCGTTTAAAGCGCTGCTTGCACATGACGGCGATGTTACTTATCGTGTCCTCGTTCAACCGATTGTCCATGTGACAACGAATACGCAGCTTGATCTTAACAATCCTGCTGTCGAGAAACCGATTTATAGTTTTATCGTTCCATCAGGAGATGAGTTTCAATTTGCGGAACGACCCGTAATCCCTTTTAACTTTAGTTTAATGAATACCGGCACAACCACAGTTGATATAAGCGCCGTTACAATGACCTTGAATGTTTACAAGAAAGACAGTAGTAATGCAGCCAATATTAAGGCGCTTTATACGTATAGAATACCACCAATGGCAGGGAAGCTTGCTCCTCGAGAATTGTTCGAGATCAATATCCCTTGGTTCCTCCATAATGACAGCGGAAAGCCTGGAACTTACATTGTGGAATTGGATATGCCCAAGCAAATTCAATTCCAAGAAGAAGGCAAAACCACGAAGCAGACCTGGAATGTTAAACTCCAATATGGCAGCCGATTCGAAGTTACACTTCACTAAATATGTTATTATTTAACTAGCATTTATTCATATTGACGATGCATAGAAGGAGTCGACACGATGCTCTATATTTTCAGCGGCTTGCCTGGCACTGGTAAATCTACGTTGTCATCGGCTTTAGCGCAAGAGCTCAAGGCGGTGCACCTGCGAGTTGATGTCGTAGAGCAGGCGATGCGGGATGCGGGGGTTCGAATCGAAGGACCTGAGGGATATATGGTTTGTTATGGACTTGCCTCGCACAATCTCCGATTGGGTCTGGATGTGATAGCCGATACAGTGAATCCCATCCCTATAACACGCTTAGCTTGGCGAGAAGTAGCGGAGTCCCTACATATTCCTTATGCTGAAATCGAGGTTATCTGCTCGGATAAGGAAGAGCACAGACATCGAGTGGAGACGCGAACAATCGATATTCCCGGATTAGTTCCCCCTACGTGGGAACAAGTCGTTAATCGTGATTTTGAAATATGGGATCGCGAACCTATTACCATCGATACAGCGCATCACTCCATTGCTGAGAGTATGCAGATGCTGAAAGATCAGCTATATAAAGCAAGAAGGGAGTAATTGTATGACCAACATCATTCAAGAGACTGTCATTCAACTGGCGGAACGATTTCAACTGCCCGAACGGGTTGTGAATATTGAAGAACTGCCGTGGGTTCCGTTCACAGACAATGAATCCTGTCACTTCAAGCCGCTTCGATTTGACCTGAGCACAGGGACGTGGATCTACTTATTCCGAATTGCAAGCAATCAAATACTCGGCAAACACCGGCACACAGGAGGCTCCGTCATCGGTTACAATGTACAAGGAAAATGGCGATACGAAGGGCGCTCATGGGTTGCGACGCCAGGCACTTTCGTATTCGAACCGCCAGGTGACATCCATACCCTCATCACGGAAGACGAAGAAGTCATCACCTTATTCATACTTGGCGGTGCTCTCCAATATTTCGATGATAACAACCAAATCACAGGCCAAGATGATATCTATTCGGTGTTGAAGAAGTATCGAGATCATTGCACGCAGCATGACATTGAAATCAGGGAAGATTTGATTTACTAGTTAAACAAAGATCTGTTCCTGCCACTTTGATTAGATTGGTTCGAACAGCATCAGATGTTTTGCATTCCAAAAAAAAAAGCGATGCCGGCGAAAATGCCAGCAGCGCTTTTCTATTTGCCTCCCACCACACGATATGCCAAGTGAAAAAGCTTGCTAGTCACCAACCTACTTCATCGCTACTCGATAAAGCGGCATCAGCGTTTCATACGTCTCAATGGCCTTCGCCAGCAGTTTCTCGCCGCTCTGCACAACCGCATCGCCGGGTGTCATATGGCGACCGATAAGAAGCTCCGCCGACTTCACGTCACGGAAACGGGTCAGCGCAGCGCGCCAGTCCGATTCCGTCATACCAGCGACTGGCATGCTCTCTTTCTTCATATGATCGAACGAAACCACGTAATCGCTTGGTACCGTACGGATGACCATATCCAATTCTCCGAGCAGCTTGGAAGCAATCTCCGGCTTGTTCGGCAGCTCGTAGATGAAAGCAAGCCACAGGAACAAATGGTCGTCGAACAGGCCAAGCTGAAAGTGAGGATGCTGCTTATAGCCGCGCTTGTTGTTGCACAGCGCCATCCATGTGTCCTTCGGTGCATTGACCGTACGGCGTGCATGCTTCGCAATGTGCAGGAACAACTCGTCCCCGGCAGCGGGCATGAGCTCGTGTGTCAGACGCTCGCCGAGCGCACGAAACTTAGGCTGAATACGCGATTGGATGGCAGCCATGCGCTGCTCCAGTCCATCGATCGTAAACGTAGCGAAGTCATCTTGCACGAAGCCCGCCTCATTCAATGGCGCCACAGGCAGTGCTGCAGTCGAATTCGTCGTCGTTGTCATGGTTGTAAGTCACTCCAATTCATTTATCCACGTAATTTCAAATAGAAAATAGCAATTTGCGTCCGGTCGCGCAGCTCCAGCTTATCTAAGATTTCGGAAATATAGTTCTTCACAGTTCCTTCGCTCAGATAGAGTGCGGCCGCTATTTCTTTGTTCGATAAGCCGTCGGCGATATGCCTGACGATCGATTGCTCCGCAGCAGTCAAGCCGTATCGGGTCAAATCACGCTCCTGCACGTCGCCGACAGGTGGTTTCACAACCGCTGAACCATCAACTGTCGCCGAACCGATCATGCCAGCCAGCTTGCGGGCGATGTCGGGGTGGATGAGCAGGGACCCCTCGTGAACCGTCTTGATCCCGCTAATGATGCGGCTTGGCGGGACATTTTTGAGCAAATATCCGTTAGCGCCATTCCGAATGGCTGCAGCAATGTACGCATCATCGTCGAATGTCGTTAGGACGAGCACGGATGGAGAATTAGGAAGCAACTTAATTAATCGCGTTCCCTCCACGCCATCGCAGCCTTGCATCCGCATGTCCATCAGCACGACATCGACATGCTGCTTCTGTACGAATTCATAAGCGGCTAGACCATCTTGACATGTGCCGGCTACAGTCAATTCATCGTCGAGGTCCAGTATAACCTTCATGCTCTCGCGAATGAAAGGATCGTCGTCCACGATTAGAATCGAAATCATAGCGTTTATCCTCCTTGAATCTTTGCACGTGTCTGTGGATGGGTTGGAATCCAGGTCCTCACACTGAAACGTCTTTCGGTTTGGTAAGTCATTGTACCGCCAACGAGCGCAGCACGCTCTTGCATCCCCCGCAAACCAAGTCCGTTTGTTACAGGCTCCTCAGGCAATGATCCATCATTATCGACAGACAATACTATACCATCTGGCCGAAAATCCAAATCTACCGAAACATGCGA
Organism: Paenibacillus terricola; assembly: GCF_014779765.1. Classification (GTDB taxonomy): domain Bacteria; phylum Bacillota; class Bacilli; order Paenibacillales; family Paenibacillaceae; genus Paenibacillus_T; species Paenibacillus_T terricola. The sequence goes on from NZ_JACXZA010000001.1 coordinate 1,130,394, forward strand.
CGCACCGCCATGACGAACGGCATTCGTGATGGCTTCCTGCGCATTACGATATAGTACATATTCGATGCTTGGGTACAGCGGCTCCGGACGTCCCGTAATCGTAAAAGATAGCTCAATTCCAAGCATGTCACTAGCTTCCCGGACAAGCTTGTCGAGCGAGTAGACGCGGCTCTCCTCATCGGATGCCGACAGCTTACGCACCGTATGCCTCATACGATCCATGCTGTCTTGAAGCTGGTCGCGCATCTGTTCAACGGTGCCGCGCGCACGACCTACATCGTGGTCGAATAGATGCAGAGCGGCTTCCGCCATCATTTTGACCCGAATCAACCGATGTCCTAGATCATCATGAATGTCTCTCGCGATTCGATTGCGCTCTTCTGTCTGTGCGTACAGCTCAATCTGTGCAGCGTACTCCACGACACGCCGCCTTGCGGCATCCAGTTCTTCGTTCTGCATCGCGAGTTGATCGTATAATTGCTCCGTCCGATTCCGTTTCTCGTCATATTGCTTCGCAGCAGTCAGGACAGCAGATAACAGCATCCACAATAAGCAAGCAGTAAACATCAGCTCCGGTTCCCTGCCGTTCATCGCACTGAACTGAACAGCAAGTCCGCTTATTGCCCACACGGATAAGCTCCTCGGCTTGAACGAAAGCGAATAGATGGCGATCAGGGTAGAGTACGGCATCAAGAACAGATAGCCGTCCCACTTATAGGACATAGCCCCTAAGCCGATTAGCTCGCACGCAGCAAGAAACGCAGCTAGACGCGGAAATAGTTCACCAAGCTTCACCGCGAGCACGGCGAGCAGGACGCAGATGACGAAGAGGCTGGTCGACAAATCGATGGGTCGTGCCAACAATGTTGCGGCTGCGGGGATGATGATGAATAAATGGCGTAGCCATGTCATGAGCAGCGTCATCAAGGTGAGTCTCCATCTGACTTTTTGAACAATTATAGCATAACTTTCTTCCGGTTCGGATGAGGTTTGGATGAAGATGACTTTCGTCATATGCAGTTGATGACTTTCTATACCTGTCGGCGCGAAGTCCTCATTATACAATGGGATCAATAGATGAGAGATGAGGAGTGGAGCGAAACGATGAACGCATTTGTAAATTTCCGCGATGTTGTGAAGAAGTACGATTCGGTAATGACGGTGAATCATCTCACCCTTGAAATAGAAGAAGGAGAAATTTTCGGGCTGCTTGGTCCTAACGGTGCCGGCAAGAGTACTTCGATCGGGATGTTGTCTGGGCTAATCGATATAAATGGAGGGGATATCACGGTTGGCGGAAGCTCGATTAAGAGCAGACCGATCGATGTCAAACGTCAGATCGGTCTTGTCCCGCAGGAGCTGGCGATCTATCTGAACCTTACCGCCAGAGAAAATGTAACGTTCTTCGCTAAGCTGTATGGGCTGCGCGGCAAGCTGTTAAAGGAACGAGTGGACGAAGCGCTGTTATTCGTCGGATTGCTGGACCGTGCGAAGGATAAGCCCTCGACGTTCTCAGGTGGCATGAAGCGCCGGCTGAATATTGCTTGCGCGATCGTCCACCGTCCGAAACTTATCATTATGGATGAGCCGACGGTCGGCATTGATCCGCAGTCCCGCAACCATATTCTTGATTCGGTTCGGACACTCAATCGGCTAGGCTCGACGATTATATACACGAGTCATTACATGGAAGAAGTTGAAGCGATATGCTCGCGAGTTGGTGTAATGGATCAAGGCAAGCTGATTGCCTGCGGAACGAAGGAACAGCTTCGTCTGCAAGCAGGTCAAGACACGAAGCTGGCGTTCGAACTGGATCGCGAAGAGCCGCAGGCATTAGAGGAGATCAGCAGTCTGCCGCGCGTTAAGCAGGCGGGCTCCGTCGGTGAAGGGATTATCGAGGTCATCTGCAAAGATTCGGCTGCGATTTTGCAAGATATTCTTTTTATTTTCCACAAGCACGGGATTTCACTTCGAACGATGACACGCACTGAGCCAGGACTCGAGACGTTGTTTCTGCAATTAACGGGCCGATCGCTTCGCGATCAGTAAGGATAGGGGAGGAGATCGAACATGCATGCATTCTTAACGGCAGCTAAATATCAGATACTCGCATTCAGCCGGATGCGCAACCTCGTATTGACGTTGTTCCTTCAGCCGCTTGTCCTTATTCTGCTGCTAGGTCATGCGTTTGGCGGGGAGATGAAGCCTGCCAAGGTGGGTCTTTTTATTGAAGATACAGGCTCGTTAAGCAGCTCCGTCAATGACTATTGGCATTCGGATGCAATAAAGCAATACGCACGGGTTGAATCTGTACAGTCAGAGGAAGAGACGCTTCAATCCGTAGAGAGCGGTCGATACGATTATGGCATCGTCATTCCAGAAGGTTTCTCGGCTGATATCGCAGCAGGGAAACCAGCGCACTGGGTATTGATGCCGGGTCATGACGATTCTCGCAACATCGCCGTGCGGGCTGTGGCTGATCGGTATTTGTCAGAGATGAACTTGAGGCAGGCGGCAGCGATCAATGGCATCGGCAATGCCGCGAATGCAGAAGGGGCAGCGGCAAGTACGAACACGGACGCTTCGGCAGAGACTGTACAAGTCGGAACGCTCGGAGCGAGCGCAGGCCATCTGTTCGGCACTGTGAACGCCAATCAGTATTACGCAGTTTCGAATCTGATTATGTTTCTGCTGTATGCGGGATTGACCGGAACGATCGCTTTGCAGAACGAGAAGCAGAACTTCACCCTGCAGCGAATTTATACGCAGCCATCTCGCTTCAATATGGTCGTCTACGGGAAGTTGGCAGGCGTTGTCTGCTTCGGCATTGCTCAGTGCATTGTCATTATTGCATTCACAACCTTCGTCTACGATGTCGATTGGGGCAATCGACTCGATCTGACTGCGTTAGTTTGCCTACTATCGATTGCAGCAGGAATCGGTCTTGCGATCGTGATCGCTTCGTTCTTCAAATCGAATCAAGCGTTCCGCTCCTTCTACAGCATCTTCATCTTCGTTGCGACCTTCTTAAGCGGAGGTATGGTGGCGAATTTGACAGGGACGATTGGCGAGCTTGGCAAGTTTACGCTTAATTACTGGTCGACCAAAGGATTGCGAGGCATTATGAACGGCGCTCTCGGCGCCGAGCTATGGATGCCGATTGGGATGCTTGCTCTAATAGCTGCCGTTCTGCTCGCAGTAGGCGCAGCAAGAATGTCAAAGGTGGTGAAGGTCAATGCCTAGTCTAACGATTGCGCAGCTGCTTATTCGCCGTGTCTTGTCCACAAGGCGAGATGTTTTTATGAGTCTTCTGCTCCCGGCTTTTGTGCTCGCAGGTATTGTTGCCTTGTTCGCATCGACCACTGATACAGAACCGAAGATTACGATCTTAAACCAAGATAAAGGCTCCTATGGAGCAATGATCGGCAAGCAGCTCGAGCAGGAACCGAAGTATGATATTGCGACTGTTGCATCGGGATCGGATGAGCAATTGAAGCAATCGATCGAAGATGGGGATATCAATGCCGCCATTATCATTCCGGCAGATTACTCCGATCAGCTGATAGCCGGGAAGTCGCCATCGATTGTGTTCTATCGAATGAATGAACAGCTGTGGAACGCATCGCTTGCCTTATCATTAGAAGCGGAGACGGAGCGAATGTCTCATGCAGCTGCTCTTTTGGCACAAAACAATCAATTGACTAAAGAGAGTCTAGACGAGCTGCTGGCAACGGTGCACGAGAATCGGATCGCGACGCAAGCTGCTGATATGCAGATCGGCGAGACGATCGCCAATCCCGAAGTGATCGGTTTGATGCTATTATTCGTTCTGCTGCTCGTCATGCGTTCGATTTCATTAATTATGGAAGATCGCGAGCACCGGACGATGGCGCGCATGTTCACGGCTCCTGTCCGAGGATACCAAATTGCGTTGGGCAACTTCCTCGGTATCGTTGCGGTAGGGACGCTGCAGCTATTTATAATGGTCTGCCTATGCTGCTACCTATTCGGTTATGACCCAGGCTTCTCGCCTTTCATGCTGTTCCTGCTCCTGGAATGCTTCCTTATCACTTCGGTTGGTCTAGCGAGTGCCATCGCTGGACTTGTGCGCAACAGCATGCAGCTGAGCAATATCGGCAACCTTGTAATAACTCCAACCTGTATGCTTGGCGGATGCTTCTGGCCGATCTCCATTATGCCGGACTTTATGCAGAAGCTTGCGAATTTCACGCCCCAGAAGTGGCTGCTGGAAGCTGCCGACCGATTATCAGGCGGCGGAAGCATCAGTACGGTTGCTGTACCTGTCCTTATTATATTGTTATTCGCAGTGGTGCTGCTTGCATTCGGCGCAGTGGTGCTGCGGCCCAGCAAACAGGCTATTAGTGGTTAATTACAACGTAACATGAAGGGGGACGATGCGGCCGAATAGGCTGTATCGTCCTGTTTTCGTTCCACTCACGAATAGGTTCGAAATTTCGGACGCGCAGAGCAAGAACTTTTTTTGCCGAAGATGGATATTGGAGCGGGGAGGGTGAATAGGATGACAATACCCCTCTTCTTCAACAAGTAATTGTCACAGCACGCGCTGGATGGTCGATCTGTCTACGGCCGAGACAAATCGGGCGCTCCAACGTTCAAAAATAGTCAATAATCCAAGTTGCCAGAACATAAGATGAAGTATAAACTAGATACGAGAGGTAATTGTCAGAACATTTCGCCAATTACTGATTGATTATCTCCGAAGCAAGGGAGGGATTGCCGTTGAACAAGAGCCACGAAGTTGAATATTGCAATTTGGAGCTGCGATTCGACCGCCGGCAAATCCAGAATCTCATTCGGGATCTGATTCAGGAAGGCTACTCTCTGTATTGGAGCGAAACGGAATATCAATTTCTAATCTCGATTCGTACGGGGCGCAAGCTAGTCAAGCTGCGATTCCAGCGCATCAAGCAGCGTTACAAGATTGTTGGCGACTATTTGATTAAGGACGAGAAGTTGTCGGAGTTAATTGAGAAGCTGATCAACGACACACGCGGCCACGCGGTCGTGAAGCGGATTAAAGATCGTCAAATCGTAATCGAGAACATTATGTTCGGTGAAATTATACGTTTAGTGGAGGTGTCCGGCATGGAACATCGGATTATTTATCAAAAAAAACCGTTTGTAACGATCGAAGAGATGATTCAGGCGTTCCAGTCGAAAAGAGCGGAGGAACGAGCGGTTGTTCTGCGCTACGAGCTCGACTATGAGTTGTCGGTACTGTACGAGGCGTTGTCGAACAATGATGAGGAGACGGTTGCATCGTCGAAGGAGAAGCTTGTCGGCCTCCGTTCGGAGATGCTCCAGCTGGAACTGTGACGAATTGCGGATAAATATAGCCAGGAAGTTACGTGAAGCAGGGGAGGCGGCCAACATGGCGTCGAACCTGCTTTTTCCATATAAGAATTTTTAATTTTCGAGTGAATTTGGAAAGGATATTGGCGAGGCGAAGCGGGGACGTTCATCCCTGAATTTTCTCGATAGAGGGTTTCTCATTTGGCGTAGAATAACAAAGACTTAATAATGCGATTAGAAAAAGTAATGAATGAAGGCGCTTTTTTCCTAAACGACAGTTTTCATCAGCGGATAAAACGAGTACAATAGGTAGTATTGTGAAACAAATTATGTGAGATAAAGGATGGAAGAAACAGATGTCTAAACAGCAAATCGGCGTCATTGGCCTTGCAGTAATGGGCAAAAACCTGGCCCTTAACATTGAGAGCAGAGGATTCACTGTATCTGTATACAACCGCTCCCGTGAGAAAACGGACGATCTGATGCAAGAAGCAGCAGGCAAAAACCTGGTGCCTACGTACTCCATTGAAGAGTTCGTAGCATCCCTTGAAGTTCCACGCAAGATCCTGATCATGGTTCAAGCTGGCGCAGGTACGGATGCAACGATCGATTCGCTCGTTCCTCACCTGACGGAAGGCGACATCATCATCGATGGCGGCAATGCATACTTCCCTGACACGCAGCGCCGCAGCAAAGACCTCGAAGCTAAAGGCTTCCGCTTCATCGGCACGGGCGTATCCGGCGGCGAAGAAGGCGCACTGAAAGGTCCTTCCATCATGCCAGGCGGACAAGAGTCGGCTTACAAACTGGTTGAGCCAATTCTGACGGCAATCTCGGCTAAAGTTAACGGCGATGCATGCTGCACATATATCGGACCAGACGGCGCAGGCCACTACGTTAAGATGGTTCACAACGGCATCGAGTACGGCGACATGCAGCTCATCTGCGAAGCGTACAACCTGCTGCAATCGGTTCTTGGCCTGGATGCTAAAGAACTGCACGAAATTTTCACGGAGTGGAACAAAGGCGAACTCGACAGCTACCTGATCGAGATCACGGCTGACATCTTCTCCAAATACGACCCTGAGACGGGCAAACCGATGGTTGACGTCATCCTTGACTCCGCTGGCCAGAAGGGCACAGGCAAATGGACGAGCCAAAGCTCGCTCGACCTGGGAGTTCCGCTGTCGATCATCACGGAATCGGTATTCGCACGTTTCCTCTCCGCAATGAAAGAAGAGCGCGTTCAAGCTAGCAAGCTGCTCAAAGGGCCTAAGCCTGCTCCATTCCAAGGCGACAAAGCTGCATTCATCGAGAACGTGCGCAAAGCGCTGTTCGCGAGCAAAATCTGCTCGTACGCTCAAGGTTTCGCACAAATGCGCGCGGCATCCGACGAGTACGGCTGGGACCTGCGTTACGGCGATATCGCAATGATCTTCCGCGGCGGCTGCATCATCCGTGCACGCTTCCTGCAGAACATCAAAGACGCATACGACCGCAACCCTGCGCTGTCCAACCTGCTCCTCGATCCTTACTTCCAAGAGATCGTCGAGTCGTACCAAGGCGCATGGCGTGAAGTTGTCGGAACGGCTGTGGCACAAGGTATCCCAGTGCCATCGTTCGCAAGCGCGATCGCATACTTCGACAGCTACCGTACGGAGCGTCTGCCTGCTAACCTGCTGCAAGCGCAACGCGACTACTTCGGCGCTCACACGTTCAAACGTCTGGACAAAGAAGGCACGTTCCACCACAACTGGATGAGCAACTAATTGCCTGAGTGGGTGAGGAGGATGGGGGTTGTCCTAATGTAACGGGGACGACACGCCTTCCACTGCATCCTTCAGCCAACGGCGAAGACGGTCGACCTCATGGTCGCCACTCTTGCGCTGGATGAGGCTCATGGACGCTTCGGCGAACGAATGAAACGTTTTAAGCAAATGTGGCTGCGACAGATCCATTAACTTTGGGTCTGCGTCAGCCACTTTCTTTTTAATAAATTCCAGCAGCCAGATAACATCATCGCGGCAGAGCGGATAGCTGCTGTCCAGCAGACGGTTGACGCGTTCCGCGGCAGGATTATTTCTTGAATTCGACGTTGGATTGACATTCATGAACGACGGCCCCTTCCACTTCATATGTACTACTATCATCTCTACGGCAAAAGAAAGATTTTTATACACGGCTTTACGGAAAAAATGGTATGATAAGGCGGTATGCGCTTACGAAGACGCGTACGTAGAAAGCAATTTGCTAAGCATATGCTGACGAAGAAAGCAGTTTTAGGGGGATTATGGATGAGTGGACAACCCAATCCACAAACGGCTGCACCTAACAAAGGCACATTCAACAAAATCGTCCTCGTTGGTTTCATGGGGACAGGCAAATCGACGGTGTCGCGGCTGCTCGCAGAGCGGATGGGCTGGCAGCGAATCGATTCAGATGAAGAGATTGAACGCCGGTCAGGCAAGTCAATCCCCGAACTGTTCGCTGAAGGTGGAGAAGATTATTTCCGTGATGTAGAGACAGCTGCCTTGCAGGCGCTCATGGCATTGGAACAACCATCAGTTATTGCAACAGGCGGTGGTGCCGTACTGCGCGAGGCCAATCGGGCTTGCATGCTGAGCAACTCCTTCGTCGTTGCCCTTAAGGCAGACGAAGCACATATTATTGCACGTGTGGGCAATGACCCTTCAAGACCGCTGCTGCAAGGAGATGCAACCGCTAATGTACGGCGTTTGCTCGATGCACGCAGAACGGCATATGATTTTGCCACATTGTCGATCGATACAACCGGTCTAACCCCGGATGAGGTGTGCAGCGCAATTATTGAGCAGTGGACAACTTCTACTTCTACATAACTTTAAAGGAGAATCGACGAATATGGATGTTATCGTAACCCCAACACCAAAGCTTCAAGGTGATATTCAAGCACTCTCTTCTAAGAACTATACGACTCGCTACCTGCTTGTAGCAGCACTTGCAGAAGGTACGAGCACGGTGTACTATCCCGCACATAGCGAAGACAGCGATGCAATGCGCCGCTGCATTCGCGACTTGGGCGCGACGATTGAAGAGGATGATGAGAAAATCGTCATTACCGGCTTCGGCAGCCGCCCAAGCAATGTGAAAGAATTGAACGTAGGCAATGCAGGTGCGGTACTTCGTTTCTTGATGGCAATCGCATCGCTTAGCCCTGAGATTACGTTCGTGAATACGTACCCGGATTCGCTCGGCAAGCGCCCTCATGACGATCTGATTGATTCGCTGCAGCAGCTTGGTGCACAGATTGAGCACCGTGAAGGCAAACTGCCGATTACGATTCGCGGCGGCAATCTGAAAGGCGGCAAAATCACGGTATCCGGCAACATCAGCTCGCAGTTCCTTAGCGCACTGCTATTCCTGACGCCGCTTCTTGAAGAAGATAGCGAAATCGAAGTGCTGCACGATCTCAAATCGAAGATCGTCATCGGTCAGACGCTCGAAGTTATCGAGCAAGCCGGTATCGTTATTCATGCCAGCGAAGACTTGATGCACTACCGTATCCCAGGCCGTCAGAAGTATGCTGCGAAGACGTACCGCGTGCAAGGTGACTACCCAGGTTCTGCAGCGGTTCTTGCTGCTGCAGCGGTTACGGAATCCGATGTTACGCTCCGCGGTCTCGAAGAGAAGAGCAAGCAGGGCGAACGTGCGATCGTTGACGTGCTTCGCATGATGGAAGTACCTCTTACGCATGAAGACGCGGTAGTTCGCATTCAAGGCAACAAGAAGCTGAAAGCAGTGGAATTCGACGGGGACGTTGCAACGGATGCTGTGCTTGCGATGGTAGCAGCAGCTGTATTCGCTGAAGGCACTTCCCGTTTCTATAACGTTGAGAATCTTCGTTACAAAGAATGTGACCGTATTACGGACTACTTGAATGAGCTTCGTAAAGCTGGCGCAAACGTAGAAGAGCGCCAGAGCGAGATTATCGTCCATGGCCGTCCTGAAGGTGTAGAAGGCGGCGTTGAGATCGATGCGCACTACGATCACCGTGTCATTATGGCGCTGACGATCGTAGGCCTGCGCTCGCAGCGTCCAATCCGCATCAAGGATGCGCATCATGTTGCGAAATCGTATCCAATCTACTTCGACCACCTGAAGGCGCTTGGCGCGCAAGTGGAATGGGTGGAGTAATATTTGATGAACTCGGATATATTGCAATAGGGCAATATAGATGATGCTTATACGATCATTACATGGTAGGGCAGGAGGGCTTTGAACATGGCATATGCACATCCTTCTAGAGAGCAGCTGAAGGAGCTGTTGGAGCGTTCGAATACGATCGCAGTCGTCGGCTTGTCCGACAAACCGGATCGTACGTCTTATATGGTGTCACAAGCAATGCAAGCGAAGGGGTATCGGATTATTCCGGTCAATCCTAACGCCGAGACGATTCTTGGCGAGAAAAGCTACGCGACGCTTCGCGACATTCCAGAACCTGTCGATATCGTCAACGTATTCCGACGCAGCGAGCATACGCCGCCAGTAGCCGAGGAGGCTGTTGCAATCGGCGCGAAGGCATTGTGGCTGCAGCTTGGCATAGCCAATGAGGAAGCAGCTGCCACAGCACAAGACAATGGCCTGTTCGTTGTAATGGATCGCTGCATCAAGGTAGAAGATTCCATTCTTCTCCCGCACGGAAAAACAAAAAAATAATGTGATATTATTCGATGTCTCTTCCCATAATAAAACAGGTTTCCGACATGGTACAGCGGCGATGACGCACTGTTTTGTGAAGCCCACTTATGCAAGCATCTGAGGAGGATGACATCGAATGTATCCAGTTAACCAGCAAGGTTCGCAGTTCCAGTCCAATTTCCAACAGCAGCAACCGAATCAAGCAGGCCACTATGTACAGTCCCATTACCAAGGCCAATTGAGCCAACCAAGCTTCGGTCAACCAGGTGTTATTCCTTCAGGTTATCAATCGAACAGCCAACACAACTATTCCAACCAATCGGCGTTCGGCGGAAATCAACACTACCAACAATATACGCCGATGAGCCAATCGCTTGGTCCTGTTATTTCTCGCGTGGGCTGGCAAGCAGGCCCGGACCTGCATCAACAGCATCAACAGCAACAGTATCAACAACATATGCAACAGCCTCAGCAGTCGCATAGCTATTCGCAAGCGCAAACGGGAGGCCAATATGGCGTAGGTCCAGTGATTTCCCGTTATGGTTACCAAGCGGGTCAAGACAGCATGGGTCCGGTTAACCAAGTGTTCAATCAACAATCGAACCAATCAAATCAGGCTAACCAAGGATTCTACCAGCCGCAGCATTTCGGTGCGTCCCATATGAACGCAGGTTATGCTGCACAAAGCCACACTGGCCAGCATCCGGTATATGAGGCGACGAACGCGTATCAGCAAGCAGGTCCTGTTATTTCGCATTTTGGCGGATATGAATCGAATCAGCACTAAGTGTAGATGAGGCAGTGAACGAGGGCTGTTTTCGGCGATAATGCTGAAAACAGCCTTCCTTATCGTACACACCTCTTTGACAAAACGCACAGCAGCGCGTACGATCTTTAAAGGACGGCGACAGTCGTTTCACCTTGAACAAATGAGAGGAGGCAGCAGCGAGTGAACATCCTCGGACGGCTGCAGCAGCTCGGCAGATCATTCATGCTGCCAATGATCGCTCTGCCTGCAGCATCCATATTTCTTAGCTTAAGCGTGCTGCCATGGGACCGGATCCATCTGCCTCAGATGGCGGACTATCTGGCTTTGGCGAGCCAGGCTATTTTTACATTCTTGCCGTATATATTTGCAATAGGCGTTGCACTTGGCATGTCCGGCAATGCAGGAACGGCTGGAATGGCAGCACTTGTCGCTATGTTTATTTATAAGGGGATTACGAATGCCGGTAATCCGGAGATCGAACCAACCGTAATGATCGGTGCGATTATGGGCATTGTTTCTGGATTAAGTTACGAACGTTTCAAAAATATCAAGCTTCCCGAATACATACAGTTTTTCGGCGGACCTCGGTTTGTCCCGTTGTTTGTCAGTGTGTTTGCAGTTATTTTCTCATCCATGATGGTTGGCGCAAGTGATGATATTCAGAACGGCTTGATTCGTTTAGGGGAAATTGTTGATTCTGCCGGCGGGTTTGGCGTGTTCCTGTATGGATTTATTCATCGGATACTCGTTGTGTTTGGCTTGCACCATCTGTTGAACCACGTTTTCTGGTTTCAGGTTGGCGGCTACACAGCGCCGGACGGCACGGTTACCTTCGGCGATCTGCCGCGCTTCTTCGCAGGAGATCCAACCGCAGGGGCTTATATGGCAGGACTGTATCCAACGATGATGTTCGCACTGCCCGCAATCGCGCTCGCGATTATTCAGGAAGCGCGTGAGGACTTGAAGCCCAAAATTCGCAAAACGTTCCTAACGGCTGCTCTTGCTTCATTCTTAACAGGCGTTACCGAGCCAGTGGAATTCGCATTCTTATTCGTTGCGCCGTATTTGTTCGTCGTGCATGCCCTCTTATCAGGTGTCATGATGTGGGTGACATATGAGCTCGGTATTCGCCATGGATTCTCGTTCTCGGCAGGTGCCATTGATTATGTACTTAATGAGCATCTGGCAACGCGAGGGTGGCTTATCATTCCGATCGGTCTTGTTTTTGGCATTATTTACTATGTGTTGTTCCGTTGGGCCATTCGACGGTTTCGCATTCCAACGCCTGGACGCGAGGAAGGCTCTCAGCTCGATGAATGGGCGGGAGATATTCCTTACCGTGCACCACTTATTCTCGAAGCAATCGGCGGCAAAGAAAACATCGTACAGATGGAAGCTTGCATTACCCGACTTCGCCTGAAGGTGGAAAGCGAGAAGCAGTTGGACATTAACGCCCTGCGGAATCTTGGCGCAGCGGGTGTAATCCGGCTTGGCGGTGGACATGTGCAGGTTGTGTTCGGCACATTCTCTGAGCTGATCAAGGAAGAGATGAATAAGGTCATTCGCAATGGGCAATCGCAAGTTTTGTTCTGTTCGCCTATGCAGGGCCGTATGATGCCTTTGGAGGACGTGCCGGATCCTATTTTTGCTGGCAAGCTGGTTGGGCAGGGCGTTGCGTTCATGCCTGACAGGGGAGAGCTTGTTTCACCGGTGAAAGGTACTGTCCTCATGATCTACCCGACGATGCATGCCATTGGCATCCGGTCCGAGTCTGGACTCGATGTTCTGCTGCATATCGGAATCGAGACTTCGAAGTTGACGGACAAAGGTTATTTTCAAGCGGTTGTGCAAGAGGGCGAGACTGTCATGCCAGGACAGCTGCTCATTCGGTTTGATCTAAATCGCGTGCGCAAGGCGAGCAAATCGCTTGCGACACCGATGGTCATTACAAATTCCGATATGGTCAAGACGTGGCGCTTCGCACCATTCAAAGCGGTGAAGAAGGGTCAGGCTTCGATTATGTCGGTCGTCTTAACAGAGAGAGACGGTGGGGGGAGAAGCGATGATTAACGGAATTGGTGCATCGCCTGGAATAGCTATCGGCAAATCGTTCGTTCTACCCAACTGGGAATGGGAAATGACCGACCAAAAAATCGATGTCGCGGATTTAGCCCGCGAGTTCGATCGCCTATATGAGGGAATACGCACTTCGAAGTTTGAGATCGAGCAGATGAAGGATGAGCTTCGAGAAGTTGTTGGACCTGCGGAGACGACGATTTTTGATGCGCATCTGGCGATTCTGGATGATCCAGCTTTTATGAATGAAATACAAGGGATGATTCAGCGGCAGTACAAGGCGGCAGAGGTGGCGGTGAAAGAAGCGATCGACCACTTCGTTGCCATGTTCGATCTGCTTGACGATGAGTACATGAAGGAGCGTGCGCTCGACATCAAGGATGTCGGCAACCGGTTGCTGAAACATCTGCTTGGCGCACCTGAGATTACACTGCCTTCAGATACGCAGCCGTTCATCCTAGTAGCGAAGGAACTCTCGCCTTCTCAGTTGGCCCATCTGAACCCGCAGCACGTGTTAGGCATCGTAACGTTGTCGGGCAGCACGACATCGCATTCTGCCATCATGGCGCGCGCGCTGGGTATTCCATTAGTTGTGGGTCTTGATATCGATGAAATGCAGGATGACCCGTTCCAGACGGGCGAGATGCTTGTCATCGATGGCTCTGAAGGTATCGTTATCCTTGATCCGTCCGTTGACGAAGTAAAGCACTATAGCGAACTGCAGAAGCAGGAGCGCGAGGACCGTCAGCGGCTTCGCGGCTTCGCTAACGTGCAGCCAGTTACGCCGGACGGCAAGAAGCTGGAGCTTGCAGCGAATATCAGCTCGATGAAGGAGCTGGAAGTTGCGCTTAGCAGCGGTGCGCATGGCGTCGGACTTTTCCGTACCGAGTTTCTCTATATGGATCGGCAACGTTTTCCGCGCGAGGATGAGCAGTTCGACGTATATCGCAGCGTAGCGGAGCGGCTTGACGGCAAACCGTTAATTATTCGCACCCTTGACGTTGGCGGCGACAAACAGCTCGATTATTTCGATCTGCCGGAAGAAGATAATCCGTTCCTAGGTTATCGCGCCATCCGGATTAGCTTGGATCGGACGGATCTGTTCAAGACTCAGCTAAGGGCAATCGTTCGGGCGAGCCATTATGGTCAGGTCAAAATCATGTACCCACTCATTTCTTCCGTTGAAGAGGTAAGAGCTGCGAATCGGCTGCTGAAGGAAGTGATGCAGGAACTGAGAGCTGAAGGTTTGCCATTCGACGAAGGTTTGCAGACCGGTATTATGATTGAGCTTCCGGCAGCTGTGCAGATCGCGGATCTGCTTGCGGAAGAGGTTGATTTCTTCAGTATTGGCACGAACGATCTTGTTCAGTTCACGCTTGCTGTTGACCGTATGAATGAGCAAATCTCTTACATGTACGATCCTTTCCATCCGGCCATACTGCGAATGTTAAGAATGACGGTTGAAGCAGCGAAGAGCAAAGGCATCAAGGTTGGCGTATGCGGGGAAATGGCAAGCGATTTGTGCGCGCTGCCGATATGGCTTGCGCTGGACGTTGACGAGCTCAGCATGTCTGGGCATGCGATTCTTGAGTTGAAGGAACGACTGCTGCGCACTTGCCAGCAGGAGAGCCAAGAGCTGTTCGCGGAGCTGCTGCGCTGCCGTACTAGCGTGGACATCCACGACAAGCTTAAAGCTTATGATGCGTCGATCCAATGACTGTGGGGTAAATAAGAGCAGCCGGCCTTTCCATGCGCTTGCAAGGAGGACCGGCTGCTATAGTCTTATCCGCGTGCACGAAGCGCTTCGACGAAGGCTTGGCCGTATTCGGGAAGGTCCGGCGGCCTGCGAGCGGAGATGAGGTTGCCGTCGACAACAACGGGCTCGTCGAACCACTGCGCACCTGCATTTTCCATATCGTCGCGAATCCCCGGGGTGGATGTCACTTTGCGTCCATGAAGAATTTTCGCAGAAATCAGCACCCAGCCTGCGTGGCAAATTTGGCCGATCGGCTTGTTCTGTTCGTTAAGCTCCCGCACGATCTCAAGCACCTTCGGATATCGGCGAATTTTATCAGGCGCCCAGCCGCCAGGCACGAGCAGGCCGTCAATCGCTGCGCTGTTCAATTCGTCATAGGACAAATCGGCTGTTGCAGGGACGCCATATTTGCCAATATGGGTCTTGCCTTTGACTGGTCCGGCGTACAATACTTTGACGCCTTCCTCTCGTACACGGTATACCGGGTACCACAATTCCAAATCTTCAAACTCGTCATCAAGCAGGCAGATGACCGTCTGGTTATGTAGGCTCATTCTAGTGAACTCCTCTCCATTCCATATGATGGGTAATACAGGGTAACGCTTATTGTTGGATGAGCACTTCAATTGTAACGAAGGTGAGGCAATGAAGCAATCGCGGCTGCGGTTATATCGTTTGCTGCCAGCTGTGCTGGTGATGGCTGCTATATTCTGGTTATCCGATCAGCCGGCAAGCGAGATGAACACTGTTTTTCTTCCATGGTTCCAGGAATTATTCCCTTCTATGGAGGGTTTTGATTGGGGACATTATGCTGCCTACTTTGCGCTTGCGCTGGCATTTGATTATTATGGCGGTAAAGGGTCAGATCGTGTGTCGGCTAAACTCATCATTGTCTTATTATGTACGCTGTACGGCATAACGGACGAATATCATCAGCAGTTTGTGGAAGGGCGAACGCCGGATTATCATGACCTGCTGCATGATGCGATTGGAGCGAGCGCCGCTGTACTGCTAATTAGCATTCCGACATTAAGACGGTGGTGGCGGCGTGTGGCGAACTAGCAAAACTTACATGCGTTTATGAGAAGGATTTTATATAACAAAAGTCGAATCAGTTTTACGTTGCATTAAAGCGGCGTACTGCCCTTCAGGTGAAGGAGTGACTTTTGTTGCTGAAGACGTGTTCATGCGGTGAAACGATGCGAATGAAGCTTCGTACCGTCATTTATTCGAGTAAAGTGGAAATCGATAACGTTCCCGTGTATACTTGCAAAGCGTGCAGCCGCAGTGAGGTGTATACTGTGGTCAAGACTGATTTGACCGGACTGATCGGCAAATTAGGCGCGCAGCCAGAGAAACAAACTTTTCGTTTCGATGATTGGAACGAATGGGCGAATTTACTTGTGGAAGCATTCGATGTTCATAAGAAGCAGCCGGACCCGGCATTGATCGATCGGCTAGCAGGTGAACGGATCGATATGCTGCTGGACCTTTATTCGCTTGCCGAGAAAATCGGTGACAATGAGTGGAAGAACGATATTTCGAAACGTTTGACGCAGCTCAGTCATACAGCCTCCATACATAGAAGCGCCATCGCACCGTAAACACTAGGGTATACTCATTAGGTTGAATGGATGTGAATGCGATTCGTTAGGGGGATTTGACATGTCTCACTATGATGTATTAACCACCTTAGAGCAGTGGGAAACTGCGACAGCAGCGACCGATAAACCGCTCTTCATCTTCAAGCACAGCACGCGCTGCCCAATTAGCGCTGCGGCGTTCGCGGCTTGGAAGAAGTGGGTGAACGAACATCAGGAGAGCGGCATACGTCAAACACTCGTGCATGTTGTGGAACACCGTCCTGTATCGAATGCTGTTGCAGAGCGGACAGGAATTACGCATGCATCCCCGCAAGCGATTCTGATCGTGGACGGGAAGTCGGTTTGGAATGCCTCGCACTGGCATATTACGTATGATTCGCTAGAGGAACATCTCCGTGAACATTGCGGAAAGTAAATTTTTGTCGTATCATTACGGTAAAATGATGTGCGATAAAATACGAAGCAATGGAGAGAAGGACCGTGACGGTAACCATTTATGATGTAGCAAGAGAAGCGGGCGTATCCATGGCCACAGTATCGCGGGTTGTGAATAATAACCCCAATGTGAAGCCGCAGACGCGCAAGAAAGTATACGAAGCGATCGAACGCCTTGGCTATCGTCCGAACGCTGTAGCACGCGGCTTGGCCAGCAAGAAGACAACGACTGTCGGCGTAGTTATTCCCGACATTTCGAATGCGATCTTTGCTGAAGTCGCGCGCGGTATTGAAGATATTGCCAACATGTATCATTATAATATTATTTTGTGTAACGCCGATAAGCGCAAAGAGAAAGAAATTCGCGTCGTTAACACGCTCCTGGAGAAGCAGGTCGATGGTCTGCTGTTCATGGGCGGGGCTGTAACGGACGAGCATCTGCAAGCGTTTAAGACGGCGAACGTACCCGTTGTTCTCTGCGCGACGACGGACGAGCATGGCGTCATTCCTTCCGTTGATATCAACCATGAGGAAGCTGCTTATGATGCTGTCCGTACGCTTATTGCGAATGGTCACCGCCGCATTGCGATGATCAGCGGTACACTGCAGGATCCGTCGAACGGCTATGCCCGTTACCACGGCTATAAGCGTGCGATTGAAGAAGCAGGCATTACGTATGATGAGTCGCTCGTTCGTACGGGCAACTATCGTTATGAATCCGGCGTCGAAGCGGTCAAATATTTCTTGGAGCTACCAGAGCGTCCTACTGCGGTATTCGCAGCTACGGATGAGATGGCAATTGGTGCAATCCACAGCATCCAAGATGCTGGCTTGAAAGTTCCTGAGAATATTTCGGTCATCAGCGTGGATAACAGCCGTATGGCGTCGATGGTACGTCCACAGCTTACGACGGTTGCACAGCCAATGTACGATATCGGAGCTGTATCGATGCGCCTTCTGACGAAGCTGATGAAGAAGGAAACTGTCGAGCAGGCCAAAGTTATTTTGCCGCACGAAGTCATTACACGCAATTCGGTAGGCGGAGTAGTCTAACGATTGGTGTAATGTATTTAGATACAATAAAGGACAGCCTCGTACTTAGCGAGGCTGTCCTTTATTGTTTATTTGCAAGCTTTTCCGAAATAAAAGCAACTGAGTAGCTGTTTATTTCCATCAACACACTAAAAAGCTCGAACAAGAGTTGTACCCTCAGGGTACGCGACTCTCAGCACGCTGTCACTAAACATCACCAACAGTCCCTGGCACGCCCCTTCCGGGGTCCAGGGGACGGGAGTCCCATGGGGTCCTCCCTTGCAGGGAGGATTTAGGTGGGTAGATAAACTGGGTTACATGGCCCCCGCCGAGGGGAAAATATATTATTAAATCTAAATTTTTTAGTTTTTGAAATAAGGGGTCCCAGAGGCAAAGCCCCTGGAGTCCTCCCTATGAGGGAGGACATAGGTGGGTTACTTCTGTAGGACACGACTGCATGTAGCCTGATTAGCCGCTTGAATCGCGTCTCTGCGCGGCATAGGCGTCCATTGCAGCAGATCGTCCAGCCATTCCTCAGGTAACGCGTCAATGCCGCCAGCTTCGTCAGCCCACGCTTGGCGCCAATCCTCTGACAAGGTGAGAGGTGACTCAGCTGAGGTTTGAATCCGGGCTAGAAGCGGATGATCGGTCATAGCCAGCCAGACGAACGACCATGCGCGTGGGACAACGCGCCACTTGTCATAGCCTCCGCCTCCTAATGCGACCCATTTGCCGTCCGTATAGCGGTCTGCAAGATCGCGGATGACGAGCGGCATCTCGTTATAAATACGCATGCTGCAGTGCATATGGGAGAGTGGGTCGTAGGCATGCGCATCACAGCCGTGCTGGCTAACAATGATGTCCGGCTTGAATAAGCGAGCTGCCTCTTCTACCGTAGCTCGAAAGCTGTCCATCCAAGAGTCGTCCTCCGTATAGGGCTCCAGAGGGACATTCATACAGGCGCCAATGCCGCTGTCCGTTCCCCGTTCGTGAAGGAAACCGGTGCCAGGGAACAGAAATTTGCCCGTCTCATGGATCGAATAAGTAAAGACCGAGGCATCGTCATAAAATACCCATTGGACGCCATCGCCATGATGAACGTCGGTGTCGATGTACAAAATGCGCAGATCGTTCTGAGCCTGTACTCGCTTAATAGCGACTGCAGCGTCATTGTAGACGCAGAAGCCGGAACCGCGGTGCGGGAAGGCGTGATGCAGCCCGCCAGCCATATGAAAAGCACGTTTGGCTTGTCCGCTTATGACAGCCTCAATGGCACAGATAGATCCTCCGGCGATTGCGGCAGCTGCTCCGTGCATTCCTGGAAAATATGGCGTATCTTCATCCGATAAACCGTATTTATCAGCCGCAGCTGCAGCGTCTGCAGGCGGCGCTGGCTCGCTTAGCTGGCGAACAGCTTGTACGTAATCTGGCCGGTGAACGGTAAGCAGTGCCTCATCATCCGCAGGCTGAGGGATAATGATGTCGTCGGGTTCCAGCGCATTGCAGCGGATAAGCAAATCGATCGTCGACTGCAGACGGGTCGGGTCGAAGGGATGATGCTCGTGAAATCGGTAGAGCTCTGCGTCAGGATGATGGATGAATACGGCCTTCGCCGACATGGACGATCCTCCTAAAAGCAATTTGCTTTCTTCATCGAAATAACTACTTGCAAGCAAATTGCTTGCTTCGTAAGCATATACTTGGCAATTGCTTTTTAATACATGAACCTTTGGCGGAAACGTACCCGGTCGAATTGTTCGACTGATGACAGCGGTACATCAGGCCCTACGCGAACCATCAGGCAATTGGCGGGGTGAGAGCATATCTCGGGATCATCTGTAGCGAACCAGACCATTCCGATGGACTGCATGACGCGTTCCATCATCGAGCGGTATTCCCAGACGCTAAGCTTCATCCCTTCGAGATCCCAATGCCAGTAATATTCGGTTGTATAAACGATCATTCGATCCAGCTGTCCTTCTGCGAACGCAGTCTGGATCATATGCTTGCCAATGCCGCCGGAACGGTAATTCGGCGCGACTTCGACTGCACCTAGTTCGACTAGATCTTCCATATTCGCATCGGACCATCTCTCAAGCTCGTCAGGATAATGGAACGTAACGTAGCCTACGATGGTGTCGTCGTCGATACACGCGATAATCCGTCCTTCCGGCAAACCGGCGATCTCGATCAGCGCCTCCAGCTGCTCAGCCGGACGGCGAAAAGCGTGCAGCTGCTCATGCATGTGCAATTGACGCAGCCGCTCAGGCGGAATAGGCCCTTCAATGACGAGCTCACGGTCACGAATGAGGAGTGTAAGCCGCTGGTACACCTTCAAATGTTCCAACTGATCACCTTCTTTTGTGTCATACGGAAATGAACAGCTTACCTAGCATAATGATGGCATGTTGAAAAGGATATTGTTGCTGTACGACTCTATGGTATAATAACATACATGCAAATGAAAACGCATTCTTTAGATGCGTATGATTTTAAATTGTGGGCAATACGAAATCAATCTTTCACTTGGAAAGAACATAGTTTGATGGGAGGATGACATACATGATCAACTTGCATCAAGAACGTATACCGGCAACAACGAACCGCTCCAATATCGGAAACTACGAAGAGGCACGCGAGCAATTCGACTGGGGACAAATCGAGCAGCATTTCACTTGGCACACGACGGGCAAAGTGAATATGGCTCATGAAGCGATTGACCGGCACGTCCAAGAAGGAAGAGGCAGCAAGATTGCTTTGCATTACAGCGACGCTGCAAGAGATGAGAGCTGGACGTTTGAACAGCTTAGCCAACACTCGAACCGATTCGCGAATGTATTGCGCAAGCAAGGCGTACAGAAGGGTGACCGCGTCTTTATATTCATGCCGCGTACACCTGAATTATATATCAGTCTGCTCGGCATTCTGAAAGTAGGTGCCGTCGTTGGACCGCTGTTCGAAGCTTTCATGGAAACAGCTGTGAAGGATCGTCTGCTGGACAGCGGAGCCAAAGCGATCGTAACAACGCCTTCGCTGCTCGGCCGTATTAAGCGTGATGAACTGCCTGACCTGGAAAGCATCATCGTCTTCGGACAAGTTGAAGCTTCAGACGGTATCATCAACTTCGAGCAGGAGATGAGCACGGCTTCCGATGCGGCAGAGATTGAATGGCTCAATCGTGAAGATGGATTGATTCTGCATTATACATCAGGATCGACTGGCAAGCCCAAGGGCGTATTCCATGCACAGAATGCAATGCTTCAGCATTATTACACGGGCAAGATCGTATTGGATCTTCGCGAAGACGATGTGTATTGGTGCACGGCTGACCCAGGCTGGGTAACGGGAACATCCTACGGCATATTCGCTCCATGGCTGAACGGCGCTACGAACGTCATTCGCGGCGGCCGATTCAGTCCACAGGATTGGTATGGTACGATCCAGCGATACGGCGTTACGGTATGGTACAGCGCGCCTACGGCGTTCCGTATGCTCATGGGTGCAGGCGAGGACGTTGTGAATGGCTTTGACCTTTCCAGCCTCCGTCACGTGCTTAGTGTAGGCGAGCCGCTTAACCCTGAGGTTGTACGTTGGGGCATGAAGGTGTACGGCCATCGAATTCACGATACATGGTGGATGACTGAAACAGGCGGACAGCTTATCTGTAACTACCCGTCAATGGACATTAAACCAGGCTCGATGGGCAAACCGATTCCCGGCGTTCGCGCTGCGATTATCGATGATCAAGGCAATGAGCTGCCGCCATATCGAATGGGTAATCTAGCAGTTGCTACGCCATGGCCATCCATGATGCGCCGCATCTGGAACAATGATGCGAAGTATGAAGAATACTTCCGCATCCCAGGCTGGTATATCTCGGGCGACTCCGCTTATATGGATGAGGATGGCTACTTCTGGTTCCAAGGACGGATCGATGACGTCATCAACACGTCGGGCGAACGGGTAGGTCCATTCGAAGTAGAGAGCAAGCTGGTTGAGCATCCTGCGGTTGCGGAAGCTGGCGTTATCGGCAAGCCGGACCCTATTCGCGGCGAGATTATTAAAGCGTTTATCGCACTCCGTGAGGGCTTCACGCCATCGGATGAACTGAAGGAAGATATCGCGAAGTTCGTCAAGGTAGGGTTGTCAGCGCATGCTGCACCACGCGAGATCGAATTCAAAGATAAGCTGCCGAAGACGCGCAGCGGTAAGATTATGCGTCGTGTGCTCAAGGCTTGGGAGCTGAATCTCCCGACAGGCGACTTATCGACAATTGAGGATTAACATATAACTAGATGTTGTCATAACGAATAAGGCTGAGCAGGTATCTAACCTGCTCAGCCTTATTTATGTTTTGCTTTAGGTTACGGCGTATACGAGAAGCTTGCCGACTCGGCGGACTCGCCCTGCTCGTTCACTGCACGTACTTGATAGGTGCCCTTCGTCATGATGGTAATGTACTCGAAGTGCGTATCTGCCGTCGAACCAAGCTTGACGTATTTGCCATTGCTGTCGGCGCTGAAGTAGACCGTGTATTCCGTAACTTGGTCGGATACCGGATTGGCGTTCCACGCCAGTTTGACACCGAGATCCGAAGCTTCAACCTTAAGTCCCGTAGGGGCGGAAGGGGAAGCAAGCGAAACGTCTCCAGTGCTGCTTCCGTTATCGGTACCAGTGGATCCGGTGACGTCTGTACCATCCCCAAGTCCAAGATTCGGATCGATAATTTCAGCCCCATCTCCAGTGCCCGTGCCTGTTGGCTGCTGGCCTGAGTTCGCGCCGACGATACGGCTAGGTGCTGATTCGTGACCTACAACGTCAACCGCTGTAATGTAATAGCTGTATCCGCTGCCGCCTGCTGTATCGGTTTTGAATACGGTCTGCTCACCAACTAGAATCGTTGTACCGATCTGCTTGAAGGAAGCGGTTGGCGAGTCTGCACGGTAGAGTCGGTAGCCGACAACATCTGCTTCCGAATTCGCATTGAACGAGATGTTCGCTGACGTCGTGCTGACAGTGTTCAACCGAACATTGATTGGTGCGCTAGGTGCAGCGCCATCGTCTATGCGCGGATCGACAGTCGATGGTGCGTCATTCTTCGCATCCTCAGGCATGAAGAACGAGAGTGGACGCCGTTTATCGGCTGGCAGTGCTTCTTGTGCCTTCTGGATTTCGGCCATCAGCTGATCAATCGGTTTCTCGCGTTTGACGACAACCTGTTGACGAACCATATCGAGAGGCGTTGCTTCGTTCGGAATATAGTTGATTTTGTTGTACGGAATGTATGCCATGCTCACAAGAGCATCGTCCGCTTCTTTCGGCAAGTACTTCTTGTTGAACCAGTCAGTAACAAGCTTGCCGGCTTGCTTGGTCAGGTCGGTCGGCAGTTTGCCGCTGACGCTGGATACGGTAGCCCGTACGATGCCGTCTGGCTTAGACCATTCCTTCGTTGGGAACAACTCTGGCTTGGCATCTGTTACAGCGTTCATAATCATAGCCCAGATGGAGCGGGCGCGAGTACGTCCGTCCTTGGACAGCGTATGAATCGATTTCTCATAGCCAGCCCATACGCCAAGCGAAATGTCCGGTGTAAAGCCCATGAACCATACATCGCCGTAATCAGACGTAGAGCCCGTCTTGCCTGCCATCGGAATCTTGTTGTAATTCTTAAGCTTTGAAATGAGCGAATGTGCTGTACCGTTCGGATCAGAAATAACGGTACGCAGCATATCGGTCATCAGAAACGCGGTTTGTTCGGAATAAACGCGTTTAGGCTGTGCTTTATGCTCGTAGATCACTTTGCCCGTTGCATCGGTAATCTTCGAAATCATATAGGCGTCATTGAAAACGCCGTTATTCGGGATTGAACCATATGCATTCGTCATTTCTTCAACGGTTACACCTTTGCTCAAACCGCCGATTACACCGGTTTGTGCATTGTCATCCTCCGGTTGCAGCGTCGTGATGCCGAGTGAACGAGCGAAGCTCCATGCGTTCGGAATCGTAACCTTGTTCAAGAACAGCTTGAGTGCTGGCAGGTTCAAGGAGCGATTGAGTGCTTCGCGTGCCGTCACGAGACCAAGATAGCGGTCGTTCGAGTTTTTCGGGATGTGGAAGCCCTTCTGCCAGTCCTTCAGAACAATCGGCGAGTCGTCAAGGACGCCTGCCGGCTGAATCAGACCTTTCTCCAACGCTGGCAAATACGCTGCTATCGGCTTCATGGTCGAACCTGGCTGCCTTGTCATCTGCGTCGCGAAATTCATCTGTTCCTCATAGAAATCGCGTCCTTCCAGCATGCCAAGAATTGCGCCAGTCTTATGGTCGATCATCATGGCAGCGATCTGCTCAATGCCCTTCTCTTTGCTGTCTGGAGCGAAGTTATCCGGGTTCTCGCCAATCTCGTGCATCAGGTTGTACACTTTCTTATCAATCGTCGTGTATACCCGGTAGCCGCCGCGCTGAAGCTGATCGCGCGCATCTTCGAGCAGCGTCGGATTTGCTGCTAATTCTTCCTTCGTCATATCCGGATTCTCTTGCATGAGCAATATTTGCGCCGCTTGACGCTCAGACTCCAGCATGAGGTACGGGAATGTCGAATAGGCTTTCTTAGCTGGCTTCGCCATCGAAGAGCGAATGTCGAATTGCATGGCCTCATTGTACTGCTGCTGGTTGATGCGGCCTTTGTTCAGCATGTAAGACAACACATTATGCTGCCGTTCAATCGCGAGCTTCAGACCTTTCTCATTCCATTCGCCTTTACCCGTATACGCCGTGTAAGCGGATGGACGTTGAGGTAGTCCTGCAAGATAAGCGGCCTGTGCAATATTGAGCTGATTAAGATCATTAATATTAAAAATGCCTTTGGCTGCAGCTTTAATACCGTACAGGTTGTAGCCGCTCGAGCTGTTGCCGAACGGAACTTTGTTCAAGTAGGCCGTCAAAATTTCATCTTTTGTCAGGAATCGTTCCATCCTAATGGATAGGAAGATCTCCTTGACTTTCCGGCTGTCGGTCTTGTCTAAGCTTAGAAACATACGACGTGCAATTTGCTGTGTGAGCGTACTGCCGCCGGTTTGCGTTTCTTTATTAAGCACCTTCTGCAGCACGGCGCGTGCCGTACCTTTCAGATCGATGCCGAAGTGCTTATAGAAGTTGTTATCCTCGGTAGCAAGTACCGCGTCGATAACCTGCTGCGGAATGTCTTTCGTCTCAACGAGACGCCGATCTTCCTGCGTTCGCAGCTGTCCGATAGGTGTGACGTTATCGTTGAAATAGACGAACCCGGTCTCCGAGTTTTCATCAAGCTTCTGCTCGATAAGAGCACGCGGCCGTACCGGCTCGTCCTTAACGAGCGAGGCTACATAACCTGCTGCAATACCACCTGCGAATAAGCCGATCATTAAACCGAAAATAAACATCCACTTGAACGTGATCCAAACAACGAGTCCGAACACTCGCCATTTGCTATGTACCGCGGGTGATGATGGCTTCTGACCGTCTGTCATAAAAGCGAATTCCTCCTCTGATTAACAGAGTTATTATAGCATAATTAGAATTGCTTAGGCATCTATTCACGGGCTCAAATTGCCAGTCGAAGGTGCCGCTTCCATTCTTGTATTAAACAAGGCCTATAAACAATAAACCGACCCGTAGACACGGGCCGGTTTATTGGCATCGCATGTATTCTCATCCTATCGTTATACGTCCTTCGGGATATCGGAATTTCTCTTTCTCCGGCGTATTCGTTAGTGCGAAGGCGAGTGTGACCGGACCCAGCCGTCCGACGAACATGAGCAGTACGAGGAATAGCTTCCCGAATGTTGTCAGATGTCCAGATAAGCCAGCTGACATGCCGGTCGTAGCGAATGCGGAGGTCACCTCGAACAAAATGCTAAGGAATGGCGCGCTTTCTGTCGCTGATAGCACCATCGTTGCAATAACGATCAGGAAGAATGATAGCAATGTCAGCGTAATCGCTTTGTGGATGCGATCCTGATCGAGACGATTGCGGAACAGAACGACGTCTTGACGACCACGCGCCATTGTATATACGGCACCGATAAGAACGGCGAGCGTCGTTACTTTAATACCGCCGCCAGTTGAACCAGGAGCTGCGCCAACGAACATGAGCAGGACGATCATGAACTGAGTAGCTTGACGTAAGGAGCCCGTGTCGAGCGTGCTAACGCCCGCGGATCTGGAGCTTACCGACTGCAGCATGGCGCTGAATAGCTTGTGCACAAAGTTAAGGGGGCCCATCGTATTGGGGTTCGTATACTCGAATATCATGATGACGAGAGTGCCGAACACGATTAGTGCCGCTGATGTAATCAAGACAACCTTCGAGTGAAGGGTCAGCTTGCGGTTGATACGGTACGTAATTAAGTCCGAAATGACGATAAAGCCTAACCCGCCAAGTATGATGAGCATCATCGATACAACATTAATCAACGGATCTTCAACATAATGAATGAGGCTGGACGCACGTTCCGGGAACATGCCGAACAGATCGAAGCCCGCATTGTTGAAAATAGATACACTATGAAATATGCCGAAATATATGGCTTGTCCTACCGGCATTTCCATTAGGAAACGGGCGGAGAACAGGATTGCGCCACATCCCTCAATGATAAGCGAGTAGTAGATAACTTTCTTAATGAGTGGGACAATGCCCTCTAGCGTCGATTGGTTCATCGCTTCTTGTAAGATAAGCCGCTCACGGAACGAAATGCGTCTTCGCAGAACGATGGCGATAAGGCTGGCCATTGTCGTAAAACCCAAACCGCCGATCTGGACGAGCAGCAGCAATACAACTTGGCCGAAGTGGGTTAGATCAGTGCCTACATTAACGCTCGTCAGACCCGTTACGCATGCCGCGGACGTAGCCATGAACAATGCATCGATGTAAGACATCGGATCGCCTGTGTTGGCTGGACCTGAAGCCAATAGGAAGGTGCCTGTTAGAATGATGATAAGGAAGCCGTACGTCAGCACTTGAGGCGGCGTAAGCTTGAATTTCTTTATTTTGCCAGTGAATTGCAGCATGGGTCACATCTCCGACAGATTAAATGATATCAAAACGAATCCAGCATAACCCTAATGTCGGAAACATGCAAGACGCTTGCAGTGCATATTGACGACAAGCTACAATAGAGAAAAAATGCGACGTAGAGAGGAGGTGACCCCGATGTTTGAATTGCAGGATATTATTCCGTATTTATTCTCGATCAGCGTGCTCTGTTCTTTTGCCTATGTATATTTGTGGTGGACCGGCGGCACGTCACACGATCGGCATCCAAGCGTGCAGATGGTGCTGACTCTGGCAGAACCGTCTACGCCTCGCGTTAGAGAATGGGCGAATTTGCGACATAGTTTATGCCGAAAGGTCAAACGCAAGGAAGCGCCCGATGATGATACATCCAACTGTTCGTCCTCGTATGAATACATCATTGCTATCATACGAGGAGGATTCTATACACAATGGCAAACAAAACAACATTCGGGTTACCCATTTCGCGTCGATACGGCATTGCTCTCCTAATTATTATTCTAGCGCTGCTTAGCGGTTGTGGAGCAAAGGGAACGATCGACAGCAGCACGCCAGGCACCTTTAATCATTACGTTGTTTATCCGTTCTCTGAGCTCATTCAGCATCTAGCGGACTGGTTCGGCGGCAGTTATGGTATTTCGATCATTATGATGACGCTATTGGTACGTATTGTGCTCATGCCGCTCATGATTCGTCAGCAGACGGGGCAAATGGCGATGCGCGAGAAAATGAAGGCGATGCAGCCGGAGCTTGCGCAGCTGAAGGAGAAGTATCAATCGAAGAAGGACCCGGAGTCGGCTCGCAAGCAGCAGCAGGAGACGATGCAGCTGTATCAGAAGCACGGCGTGAATCCTCTGGCGATGGGCTGTCTGCCGCTTATTATCCAGCTGCCGATTCTGACTGGCCTGTATTATGCCATTCGCATGACGCCGGAGCTGAAGGAACATTCATTCCTATGGTTTAAGCTTGGTGCAACCGACCATATTATGCCGTTGGTCGCAGCAGCGGTTTACTTGGTTCAATCGATCATCATGCAGCGGATGTCGGGTTCGAGTGCAGAGAGTGGTCCTCAGAAACAGCTAGCAGGTCTTGTCTACTTGTCGCCGATTATGATGGGATTGTTCTCATTCTCGGCACCAGCAGCGATGCCGCTTTATTGGACAGTGGGCGGCGTGTTCATGATCGGGCAGACGTACTTGGCTCACTGGATTCATGCTAGACGCAAAGCGAAGGGGATTGTGCAGGTCGTTGAAGTGAAGAGCGCGAACAGCTGATTCGAAGGTTAAACAAAAAGCCCTTGGACATATGTCCAAGGGCTTTATTGTGCGGTTCGCAGTCGTTAAGATTAACGGCTGTAGAACTCGACGATTTGTTTTTCATCGATGTCTTGCGACAGCTCAGCGCGCTCTGGCAGGCGAAGGAATTTACCTTCGAGAGCTGCTTCGTTGAAGTCGAGATAGTTAGGCACGTGAACGCGACCTTCACGAGCTTCTTTGATCGATTTCAGGCTGCGGCTGCGCTCACGCAGACCGATTACATCGCCAAGCGATACCGTGAAGGAAGCGATGTCGACTTTCTTGCCGTTAACCGTTACGTGGCCGTGTGCTACGAGCTGACGTGCGCCTGCACGGGAGTTCGCAAAGCCAAGACGGTAAACGAGGTTGTCCAGACGGCTCTCAAGCAGGAACATGAAGTTCTCGCCGGAGATACCTTTCAGCTTCGAAGCGCGGTCGAACAGGTTGCGGAATTGCTTCTCGTTCAAACCGTACATGTGGCGAAGCTTTTGTTTTTCTTGCAATTGCATGCCGTAGCCGCTAATTTTCTTGCGAAGGTTAGCGCCGTGTTGGCCCGGTGGGAATGGGCGTTTAGCAATTTCTTTGCCCGTACCGCTCAGGGAAATACCGAGGCGGCGGCTAAGTTTAAATTTAGGACCTGTATAACGTGACATATGTGTGTAACTCCTTCTTCAAATTGGGATTTTGAAAAGGGGGTTGCTGTTTCGCCGGAAACAATCTTCACTTCATCGAAGCAAGCCTCAATTACAGATCTGATAAACGAGTTCAGCCGCAGGTTTATCAGCGATTGTTTCCTAAGGGTGACACAAAAAGCCCCGCCCAATGATCATTAATAAATTCTATAGGATTCAGACTGCCATTGTCAAGCATACTGCATTCATTAAACATTTCAATTCTGTCCAACATTTTGATACAAAAGACCTACGCGGATAGTGCACAAATCACAAATTTCAAGTATGATAGAAAGAGAGAGAAACAGCGACTAACGAATGAACGGCTGCAACTTTGTACACTCCTGGTTTCTAGAGACGGAAGGGTGGTATGCTTCCTTGCGAGACTATAGCAGCAACGCGGATGCTTCAACGTCCAATCCTGCCAGAATGCAGGATCTGTGGTATGAGTTTGAAGACATTAACAGCAGTGATATTCCGTACTTGATTTCGCTGCTTAACGATAGCTTTCAAGATTGGATGGCAGAGTCCAGCGGTTTACCGCTCTTCAATCAGGCTGGGCTTTGTCTGCTGACGTCGGATATGATGGTGATCTGCCGGTCGGGCATCTTCCACGATGAGACAAGCCAATTGGAGGCAGCGCGTCAAGCCTCTTGCCTTACTTTCGTATCCCATAATATTGAAACTATCGAGCACGAGGGTTGGAGGTCAGTTGCGGTGCCGATCAAGCGTCGGTCAGACAACAGCTTTCCATTTGTAGTGCTGACAGCTTCGGCGAAGGTTATTGACGAAGCGATCACAGGGCAGCTTCAATCTGCATCTTTTCATTTGCGCAACTGTTTCTATAGACGATTCGAGCGGATGTTCGTTACGGATATTTTGCGGGCGCAGCGCGAATCCGAGCAGGAAGCGCGTAATCGCGCATCTTGGTTCGCGGCAGCGAAACGATTGTACGACGGGATTGATGTCGCTTCCGTGCTGTCGGAGATGATGAACAGCCTTAGCACGTTATATCCCGAATCACAGATTCGGCTGTATCTGTCACAGGACCATCTTGAAGGCGATCCTCGCGTATTGTCGCTCCAATTCAACCATCCGACAGGCGATTTCGTCGCGAAGGCGTTTCTCGAGGCTAAGCCGAATATGCGGAAGCGGGATCAAGGATTCGTTGATGTTGTCGTTCCGATGACAGGCAAGCAAGCGGTATATGGCGTCCTGCGTCTCGTACTGCCTGCTGCACAGTGGAATCAAGCCGATTTCACGGCTCTCACGCTTCTGGCGGATACAGCTGGCAATGCATTCGAGAACGCGAAGCTGTATGAGCAGTCGAACGTTATGATTGGCGAGCTGCGACTTATTAATGAATTGACGAAACGGCTGAATCAGTCGCTGAAGCTGAAAGATGTGTTCCACTACACGACGAGTGAGTTGATGCGGATCTATGAGGCTGATTGCTGCTGTTTGCTCAGCTACGATCCAGCTCAACAGCAGTTTGTCGTCATGTCGAGCAGCCTGCCGTCTTTTGAGAACGAACAATTTTCGACCGAATACGGATTTACCGGTGTTGTATATCGCTCGCAAGAGCCAGTCATTATTTCGGACTATTGGCTTACGAATGCGGTATCGTCCCGCTGGATGGAGGAGACAGGCTCACGGTCGTTGATCGCTGCTCCTATATTGGCAGGATCCGAAGTTGCGGGCATCATCATGGTCGGACATCGGATGCCGCATTATTTCTCCTACGATAACTACAAGCTTCTGCAGGTGCTGTCGAGCCACATTGGGCTCGCGATGTCGAACGCATCACTGCATGCTGAGGTCAGAAGGATGGTCATTACCGACCATCTGACGAACTTGAATGCTCGTCATTATTTGAACGACCGGATTCAACGCAAGCAGCGGACAGATCGATGCGGATCGCTCATTCTCGTCGATATCGATAAATTCAAAGATGTGAACGATACATTCGGGCATCAAGTCGGCGACCGTATCCTTGTGCAAGTGGCGGATGTGATTAAATCCTCGATCAGAGGCACCGATACAGCTGCGCGGTGGGGCGGCGAAGAGCTGGCCGTCTACTTGCCGGAGATTCGAAGAGAGCAGGCATACCGGATAGCGGAGCGGATTCGTGCGAAGGTCGAGAGTGACACTGATCCTAAAGTGACGGTGTCATGCGGTCTATCGGAGTGGACCTTCGAGGACGATAAAGTAAGCGTCGAGGCGTTGTTCTATCGTGCTGACATGGCGCTGTATCAAGCGAAGCATAATGGACGAAACTGTGTAGTTGTTGGATAAAGGACACTGGCGGGTATCCGCATAGTGTCCTTTTGTTATGGATACATTAGGCTTGATTGTCACGAACCCATAAGGAATTGGAGGGGGAAGTATGATCAAGCGGAAGTCGACGGTTCGATCGAAAATCTGGCTGTTGACGCTGTATAGCATATCGTCTTTATTCGGCGTGACAGGCTGTGGAAGCATGACGGATCGAATGTCAGCCGACCGATTCCTTGCTTTGTCCATCTCTGGACTTGCGGGTGTCGATCAATTCACGTTCACTGGACAGAGCGGGGTTGGGCTTCCTGTAGGTGTCACGATCGGTTCGTTGTCTTATAAAGGTGAAGTAACGGGACATTCCGAGATGAAGGTGCAAATGACGGGGAACGGCGACGATAATGGCGGCGTTGGCGGTATAGGGCTGCAATCGACGAGCGGGCAGTGGAGGCTGTTGGCGCAGCGCGGACCAGACCGATGGTTGCCAAGCGCCATACAAGACGGGATACGGCCGCTTGCGTCCGCGAGCGTAGATGGGGGGACCCAAGAAGAGGGGCTTTCTAACGGGCTGTGGGCGGGCTTAAACCCGCTGGAGAAGCTGGAACGTATACGAGACGCAGCCAAGAATGTTGCCTATAAGGAAGATACCTCCGTCGGCTCAGGGCAGCGTGTCATTGTCATTGAGATGCAGCCTTCGGCAGCGCGGGAAGAATGGACGAGCCGGATAGAGCAGCAATGGAGCGCGCTGATTGACAATAACCTGCAGGGTAATTCGAAACAGGTTGAGATGATAACGCAAGCGAAGCAGCAGCTTACAGAGATGCTCAGCACATTATCGGCGGAGACACGGTATGAGGTGACGGCAGACAAGCGATCGATGCTGCCGCAGCGCGTGGTGGAGCATTCCAAGCTTTATTTTCAAGCCGGCGGCAAATCTCGAGAAGAGTCTTACACAGGTGAAGTGACGTTCGGCGACATGTAAAGCTTTATCTACCATAAGCAAAAGCAAAGGCAGATCGAGATGATCTGCCTTTGCTTTATAGATAAGACTACCGCTTACTTCAACTGATCTGGGTTTAATTGTTTCAGTTCTTCAGCAACAAAGATGCCGTCTTTCCGGATTAAACGGCCGTCGAAGTAAATTTCTCCTCCGCCGTATTCCGGACGCTGAATGAGGACAAGATCCCAGTGGATTCCCGAAGCATTGCCGTTGTAGGCTGTATCGTAGCATTGCCCTGGCGTAAAGTGAATGCTGCCTGCAATTTTCTCATCGAACAAAATGTCTTTCATCGGGTGCAAAATATGCGGGTTGACCCCGATCGCGAACTCACCGACATAACGAGCGCCTTCATCCGTATCGAATACTTTATTGATTCGCTCCGTATCATTCGAGGTCGCTTCAACGATTTTACCGTTCTCAAAGCGCAGCTTTACGTTCTCGAACACAAAGCCGTTGTACGGGCTTGGCGTATTGTAGCTGATCGTGCCGTTCACGCTGTCTCGGACAGGCGCTGTATAAACTTCGCCATCTGGAATGTTCCGCAGGCCAGAGCATTTGATAGCTGGAATATCTTTGATTGAGAATGTGAGATCGGTGCCAGGGCCAACGAGGCGTACCTGATCTGTTGCGTTCATGAGCTCTACGAGAGCATCCATTTTCTTGTCCATTAACGAGTAGTTCATCGTGCACACATCGAAATAGAACTTCTCGAAAGCATCGGTGCTCATGGAAGCCAACTGTGCCATAGATGGCGTCGGATATCGCAGCACAACCCATTTGGTTTTGTTGACTCGAATAGAGGAATGCACCTTATGGTTGTAAACGGTGCTGTAGAGCTTCATATTCTCATCCGGCACATCGGACAGCTCGTAGAGGTTATTGGATCCGCGGATGCCGATGTATGCGTTCATCAGGGACATCTGATAAGCGTCAAAATCAGTCCAAGTCTGAATCTGAGACTCTGTCGCATTAAACAACAGCTCCCTCGTTACCTGCTGATCACGTATGTTTACAAAAGGGTTGCCCCCTGCCTGGTGAACTTTTCCGATGATTGCTTTAACAAGCGGATTATCGATGTTGAAAGCTTCGATTAGAACATTTTCGTCTGGCTGCACCTTAGTTGAATAGTTGACCAGCACATCTGCCAATTTATCTAATCGTGGATCGAACATAGCGGTACCCCTTCCAGTGATTATTATGGTTTTCACTCTAAGTATATAATTTTTCCGGCAAGATACCTATTTAGTCTCTTCAACAAAATTGTTTAAGTTCGCGGCAATGTGTAAATGTTAACAACGGAAGCGATATTGGTTGCGTTTACAATCATCGCTAGCGTATTTATCGGTGATTGTTAGAGGATGATGCTGAATTTTTGATATTACTGGGTATAACGGTCTTTTTTCTCTTGAATGCGGCTGTTTTTCACGGTATGATGAAGACGTTACAGGTAACTATCCATGGTGGAGGGATTCATATGTCCAACAACGCAGCAATCGTAGAAATTTCCCAAACGGCGAGCCAATTCCGGTCCTCGATCGTTCTTCAAGCAGAGAACAAATATATCGATGTGAAGAGCATCCTTGGACTGTTTACGACACTTCTTGGCGGACATGCGTATGAGCTCCATGTTCATGGCCCAGATGCTGAAGAGGCTAAGAAAGCAATGGCTGAAGTATTCAGCAGACATAACCTGAATGTTACGGTTATTGGTGAGTAATCGATTATAAGTCGGCGTATGAGGCCGATTATTCAGAACAAAGCGTCCCTACGGGGCGCTTTGTTCTGTTTGCTCCTTGTACTTCTTTTGTTTTTCGTCTAATATAAAGGAAGGGTTTATAGAAGACGGCGAAGAACGCACACAGGGGGGAATACGATGTCTTCACCGGATGTTTTGGATCATTTGCACCAGAAAGCGCTCAATCTTCTTGAGGAAGATGCTAATAAAATCGAAAAGCTGATCGAAGTTCAGATGGAGAACTTGACTACCCGCCAATGTCCGCTGTATGAAGAAGTATTGGACACGCAAATGTATGGTTTCTCCCGTGAAGTAGACTTCGCAGTGCGTGCCGGACTCGTCGATGAGATGGTAGGTCGTAATATTGTGAGCAAGCTTGAACGCAATTTGGCCAAACTTTACGAAGCTTTGAATAACAAGAAGTAGTCTCGGAAATCCGAGACTGCTTTTTTTGTACATAGGAGAGGGTATCTATGAAACAAAATAAATATGATGATCAAACTTTTTTCGCTGCCTATGAACAAATGCCTAGGTCTATCGATGGATTGAAAGCTGCTGGCGAATGGCATGTTCTGCAAGCCATGCTGCCAGACCTGCAAGACCAACGTGTGCTGGATCTTGGATGCGGCTTCGGATGGCACTGCCGCTATGCGCTTGAACAGCAAGCTAGTGAGGTCGTTGGCGTTGATATATCCGATAACATGCTGAAGCGGGCACGGGAATTGACGGATGATCCACGAGTCACGTACGTCAACAGCTCCATTGAAGATTTAAACTTCGAGAATGGCCGTTTCGATGTTGTGATCAGCTCGCTGGCCTTTCATTACATTGAAGCATTTGATGATGTTTGTTCGAATGTGTATGCTTGCTTAGCGCCGGGAGGGACGTTCGTGTTCTCGGTCGAGCATCCGATCTTTACCGCACGGGATGAGCAGGATTGGCACTATGATGAGCAGGGGAAACCGCTGCATTGGCCAGTCGATCGATACCAGTCGGAAGGGATGAGGGACACTTCATTCTTAACTGACAACGTCATCAAATATCATCGTACGTTATCGACTTATATGAATTCGCTCATTCGTGCTGGCTTCCGTATTACAGCTGTTAAGGAGCCGGAGCCATCTCCGGATATGATGCATATTCCCGGTATGAAGGACGAACTTCGTAGACCGATGTTTTTACTAATTGCAGCAACCAAGTAGATAAGCGTATGACACTAAAGCCTCCTTCCCATGAACGGGAAGGAGGCTTTTCTTTACACGTATAAGGTGAATTAGATCTGACCATGCTCAGCGAGCATCGTTACGGCAAGGACGAACATGGCATGCGACCAAGTGAGCGGCACGACCCATGCGGTAGCGCCAGTCGTCTTGTCGATCTGTTCGGGCAGCAGACCCGTCTCTGTCTGGTGATCGATCGCCCATTGAAGCAACTTATGCGCTGCTTCGTAGTTTCCGGTCTCTGTCCGGTAATGAGCCAGCCAAAGTGTCGTTAGAATCCAAGGATTGCCGCCAATGTAGTTGTCGTCTTCGTATCGCTTAATGCCGCCGACGCCAGGTATGGTTAACAATTGTTCGATTGTATTCGCTGTTTGGGCCATACGTGGATCATTCGCGGATACAGCTGCGAACGGTATCGATAGACCTAATAGGCTGATATCAACGATTGGATCGTATTCCAGCACGTGACGGGAATAGTTTTTGAGACCTGGCTCTATTGAGCCAGCGCTGCCTTTCGCGATTTCATCCGCATAACGGGTTGCCGACACAGTTAGCTTGCGTCCACGATAAAAGCTTCCTTTGTCCGCATTCCAGCAATCGTTGCTTATTGCAGCTGCTATCCGTTCAGCTGCTTCATTCCATTGCTGCGCACGAGATTGATCGCCCTGCAGTTGTCCGAACGAAGCGGCGGCACGAAGCGCCCCATATACAGCTGAAGCGGAATAAGTATGCTCAGCATGACGTTCTTCCCACAAGTCATTGCTTGGGAGGGGGAGATTCGTCTCTGGATCAATGAATTGCAGGAGGAAGTCAGCGCCCTTCTGAACGGCTGGCCACACCCGATCTGCGAATGCTTGATTGTTATTCGTTGTATAGTGCTGCCACATGCCCCATATAATCGAAGCGCCTTCATCGATCTGCAATCCCCAGGCTGGGGCAAGCGAACCGTCGTGATAATGACGCTGCTGCCATGAACCGTCTTCATCCTGTGCTGTCAGCGCCCAATCGTAGAACGAATCGGAGAGATGATGAAGCCCGGCTTTATCAAGCGCAGTCGTAATGAATGCAGCGTCACGGCCCCAGCAGTAAGCGTATCCGCCGCAGCGGGAGAACGTCTCGTCGAATTCTGGTGCAGCAACGATGCTGCCCGTTTGTTCGTCGGACATGATTTTGAATAGAAGCTGAGAGCGTTCATATAGACGTTTCACATCTGCGCGTTCTGTAGGACAAGGAGCTGCAGCCTCCAGGTAACGATGCCAGTAGTCGACAGTCTTTTGGACCCACTCCGACGATGGTTTGCTCTTCGCTTCGGTCAGTGCAGCATAAGTCGATTCACGGTCATGTCCAGCAGCGATGTAGATCGGAAGGGTAATCGAATGACCTGGAGCAAGTGCTTGAATAGGCCAAGCGAGCGCGCCATCCGGCTGCATGTCAATGATGGAACCGCCCAGTTCGCCATGTTGTGCGCAACTCCATGCATGACCTGCTTGGAATTTAGTGCATACGTTTGCACTCGAGACCGCAAAAAAATGATTGCTGCGGTAATGCACCAATGCATCCTGGGAAGGCTCGAACATCGTCGTATTGTAGAGCTCGCTCTCACATACATGGAAAGAAGAATGGGTAAGCCACTCGAAATCGACAGACTGATCTCCAGTATTCGTGAAAGTATGCTCCATTACGAGAAGGTCGCGTTCTGGCACAGCGAAATATCGGCTTTGAATAGCAACAGGATGGCTGCCGCTAACGGAGCGCACTTCGAAAATATTCGTTTTCTCTACATATTCGGCTGTGTGTGACCAGTCGCCATCCGCATGATCGAGCCATTGCGTCTGTCCGCCGAAACGAATACCGCTGCGAACTGCATCCGCATGCTGAGGGAAATCGATGTGCGGCCACCATAGGCGGTAAAGGGTGCCCGTCCGCCCAAGGGCGGCGAGCAGTTTGCCATTGCCAACAATAGCATCAATCAAATAAGGTTTGTTTGGTTTCATATAAGCTTCAACCTCTCTTTATCGGTGTGAGCGATGATTCGCGTACCATCAATCGGTGCGGGATAATAATCTGCTTCTGGTGAATTGTCTCTTCGTTAATTGCGCGAATCAATGTTTGCGCCGCTGTATAGCCAAGTTGGTACGTGCCGATATCGATCGAGCTGATCGGAGGCGTCGCGAGCTCGGAAAGCGATATATTGTTGAAGCTGACAAGACTAATATCATCAGGCACCTTGTAACCCAGTTCTGTCAACCCTCTAAGAACGCCGAAGGCGACAACATCGTCAATGACGACAAGTGCAGTTGGCCGTTCTGGCAAGCTCATGATAAGAGACATTGCACGGTAACCGCTCTCCTGCAGAAATTCGCCTTCAACCGTCCAGTCTGAGCGAATAGGCAGTTTGTATGCTTCTAACGCTTGGCGATACCCTTGCAGACGATCATTCGAGACGGTCAAATTCGCTGGGCCGCTGACAAAACCGATTCGTTCGTGGCCTTGTGCAATCAAGTGCTGCGTAGCATCATAGGCTGCTTGCTTGTTGTCATTATTAATAGACAGTACATCCGGATGGGACTCACTGCGTCCGATTAAGACGAATGGGAAATCCGAGCTGGCCAGGAAAGCGACAATTGGATCGTTCACTCTGGAGCTTAACAAGATAACGCCATCAACACGTCGGCCGCGTACAAGCCGCGATACGGTTTCGATCTCATCATGCTCGCCGGTTGCTGTTGTAAGCAGCATGTCATAGCCCGCCCGGTTCGCTTGTGTCAGAATGCCGCGCAGCAGCTCGCCGAAGAAATCGTTCTGAAACAGCTCTTCTGCAGGTCTTGGCAGCAATATCGCGAGCGTGTTCGTCGTCTTCGATACGAGGCTCTTCGCCATCATATTCGGATGATAACCGAGCTCATCCATTATTTGTTTTACTTTACGCGAGGTGTCCAGACTGATTCGCGGGTGATTCGAAACAACGCGCGATACGGTGGACGGGGAGACGCCAGCCAGCTTGGCGATATCTTTGATCGTTACCATGACGACAACAGCCTTTCTGTGCAATCGTTTGTAATCTTGCTGCACTTTATGTTAATCCAAGATGACGGGAATGTAAATAGACAGGCTGGTTGACCATGATCGGACAATGAAAACGGTTGAATAGGTAAGGAAACGAGAGATATAAAGGACTTTTATGGCATTTTTGAATAAAAATCGGCCAAAACAGCTTGTGCAAACGTTTTTACAAAGGTGGGCACTGTCGTGTATGATGGGGACGTGAATAGAACGCTTACATGCTGAAATGAGCGGTTAAACGGTCGGGAATACAGCTGTTTTTATGAATTTGGAGGGCTGAGTGCACACGATTGAACAAACGTTTGCACATTCATGCGCGCTGAATTCATTAAGAACAGGCTGTACCGGTGCGCACCTCGTTGCTAGCAGAATAATCGTAGTCAGGACGCGGATCTGTTCGGGAACAACAATAGGAGAGGGGTTCTTTTCGATGAAGAGATGGGTTGGATTGATGGCGATTGGTACGATGGTATTTATGTTGGCGGCTTGCGGCAGCGGCGGTAAAGATGACAACAAGACAACAACGGAAACGCAAACGGAGACTTCGACGGATACAGGAGCAACAACGGGGTCAGATGATCCGGCACCCGCAGAAGCGGATGACGCATTGACGCCAGAAGAAGGAGCAAGCCTGGTCGTATGGGATAGCAAAACAGGCCGCGGCTTTATCGACGAAATGGCGAAGGAATTCGAAACGAAATATGGCGTAACCGTCAAAGTCGAAGAAGTTGAATCGCCGGACCAAGTGAACAAGTTGACGACGGACGGTCCTGCCGGCCTTGGCGCTGACATTGTAAACTTCCCGAATGACCAGTTGGGCCGCGCTGTATCGGCAGGTCTCGTGCTCGAGAATGACCAGTTCGCTGATGATACAACGAACAACAGCCAAGAGAATGCTGTAAAAGCAGTTTCTTATGAGGGCATCCTGTACGGCTACCCTCGTACGGTAGAAACGTACGCGATGATCTACAACAAAGCAATCTTCCCAGAAGGCGCTCCGAAGTCGTTCGAAGATATCGTATCGTTCGCTAAGACATACAACGATGCGAAGAAGAACAAATATGCAATCATGTGGGAAGTCGGCAACTTCTACTTCAACTATGGCTTCCTCGGCTCCAACGGCGGTTACCTGTTCGGCGACGGCGGCACGAAAGCTGATGATATCGGCTTGAACAACGACGGGGCGGTTGCAGGTGCGAAATTCTTCGCTTCGCTCAAAGAAATTCTGCCAATGAACACGGGAGACGTAACTTACGACATCAAGAAAGGTCTCTTCACGGGCGGTACGCTTGGTATAGACATCAACGGTCCATGGACGCTGGCTGACTACAAAACATCCGGTGTCGACTACGGCGTAGCACCACTGCCAACGATCCAAGGTAAGCCAATGACTTCGTTCTCGGGCGTTAAAGCTTGGTATGTTAACTCCTTCACGAAATATCCGAAAGCAGCTAAATTGTTCGCGAACTTCCTGACGAGCAAAGAATCGGAACTGAAAGAGTTCACGATGAACGGCACGCTCCCAGCGAACAAAGAAGCGATCAACGACGCTTCGGTTCAAGGCGACGCAGTATCCAAAGCATTCCTCGACCAATTCGCTGTATCGCAGCCGATGCCTTCGATTCCGGAGATGGGCAACGTATGGAACCCAGCGGCAGCAGCGTTGTCCGAAGTGTGGAATGATGGCAAAGACGCGAAAGCGGCGCTCGACAATGCTGTACAACAGATTAAAGACGCAAACGCTGTAAACTCCAAATAACGGAGTTGCAGCAGATAAGCACCCGCCGGGTTCGGCCCGGCGGGATGCTTTTATACTGGATGAATAGATAAATGAAGCAGCGAATTTGCAGGAGGGGAGCGAGACGGGAATGAAACGTCATCGCGCGACCGCAGCCGTTTTATCCGTGCTGTCGATGGGACTAGGGCAACTGTACAACCGCCAGTTTGGCAAAGGCATCTTGTTTCTGTGCATACAGATCGCGAGCCTTATTTATTTGATTCCGAGAGCAGGACATGGCCTGTGGGGATTGATTACGCTTGGCGATCAAGCGCAGCAGCGTGTTAAAGTGGGGAAAATTACGAAGGTGATCCAAGGGGATCATTCGATTTATTTGATGATTGACGGCATTATTATTGCACTGATTATTTTGATTGTGGTTGGCATCTATCTCGCTAACATTTATGATGCGCATCGTATCGGTAAAGTGAGAGATACGGGCGGCAAGCCGAACAATATCTATCAAACCTATCATTTTGTAACGGACCGATATTTCCCGCATCTATTGCTTTCGGTTCCGGCTTTTGGTGTGTTGTTCCTGACCATTATGCCGATTTTGTTTACGATAATGCTGGCGTTTACGAACTATTCGTCGCCTGGACATATACCGCCGGCCAAGCTGGTCGATTGGGTCGGCTTCCAGACGTTCGCTGATTTGATCAAGTTGAAATCTTGGAGCGGAACGTTTCTCGGTATTTTGAAGTGGACGGTTATTTGGGCAGTTATTGCAACAATCACGACCTATTTCGGTGGTTTGTTAGTAGCGCTTCTCATCGAGCAGTCCGGTATTCGTTTCAAAAAAATGTGGCGGACGATCTTCATTTTGCCTTACGCGATTCCGCAGTTGATCTCATTGCTCGTCATGCGGAATTTGTTCAATGGCCAATTTGGTCCGATCAATCAATATTTGAAGGCGTTCGGCCTTGGCACGCTGCCATGGCTGACAGATCCATTCTGGGCTAAAGTGACCGTTATCGTCGTCAACATGTGGGTTGGTATTCCAGTCTCCATGGTGCTCATTCTTGGCGTACTTACTTCGATTCCGAAAGATATGTATGAAGCAGCAGAAGTGGATGGCGCTACCGCATTCCAAAAATTCCGCATCATCACGCTGCCGTTCATTTTGTTCTCGACAGCACCGATACTTATTACGCAGTTTGCAGGTAACTTCAACAACTTTAACGTTATCTTCCTGCTCACGGGCGGCGCGCCAGTGAATGGCGATTATCAGTATGCAGGCCATACCGACCTGCTCGTTACGTGGCTGTACAGCTTGACGTTGAACTTCAGTCAATTCAACATGGCTTCGGCGATCGGCATTATCATCTTCATAATCGTCGCGACGTTCTCGATTATTAACTATCGCCGTTCGCGGTCGTTTAAAGAGGAGGATATGATCCAATGAGGAAGCGTAAAAGTGTATTGCGGCTGACTATCAGCTATATCATTCTCATCATTATTGCGATCGGTGCGCTGTACCCAGCATTATGGGTCGTGTTGTCTTCCTTACGGCCAGGCGCTTCGTTGTACAGCGAGCATCTATGGCCAGATCACTTCACGTTTGCACACTATAAGGAGCTCTTCCATAATAAGCAGTTCCAGTATGGAACGTGGTATGTGAACACGCTTAAGATCGCAACCCTTACGATGATATTCTCGACGATTCTTATGACGTTAAGCATGTACGCGTTGTCTCGCTTCCGGTTCAAGGGGCGTCAGACAACCTTGACGGTTATGCTCGTACTGGGTATGTTCCCAAGCTTCATGAGTCTTATTGCCATCTATATTTTCCTGCTTCAACTCAATT
The DNA here is from genome assembly GCF_014779765.1 of Paenibacillus terricola. Classification (GTDB taxonomy): domain Bacteria; phylum Bacillota; class Bacilli; order Paenibacillales; family Paenibacillaceae; genus Paenibacillus_T; species Paenibacillus_T terricola. The sequence continues at coordinate 1,171,968 of NZ_JACXZA010000001.1, forward strand.
TGCTCGATACGCATACGGCGATCGTACTCGTCTATTCGGCAGGGTCTGTGCTTGGAGGTTTCTTAGTCAAGGGCTTCTATGACACGGTTCCACGCAGCTTGGATGAGGCGGCACGAATCGACGGTGCGAACCATATGCAAATTTTCGTTCGGATCATGCTGCCGTTGTCCCGTCCGGTATTGACGTACATTGCACTCACATCGTTTGCTGGCGCATGGGTAGATTTTATATTCGCTCGACTTGTGCTGCGTACGAAGGAGAAATGGACGCTCGCTGTCGGCATGTGGGATATGGTGAACTCGTTCCAGAACAGTAACTTTACTTTGTTTGCCGCTGGTGCGGTATTAATTGCAATTCCGATTACAATCTTGTTTATCTTCCTACAGAACTTCTTGGTGCAAGGACTTACGTCCGGCGCGTCCAAAGGCTAATAGGAGGAAGTCTTATGAAATTGCAGAAGAAACATGCGAAACGGTGGATTCATACAGGGGCGGCAGCATTATTGCTGTCGTCCTTTCTTGCAGGTTGCGGGGATAGTAGCGACAATACAGCATCTGAACAGCCATCGCCAGCAACTGATAAGCAACAGGAAGCGGTTGGAACCGCCAAGAATACAACGGCAGGTTGGGGCGCTGTCGACGAACAACCGTCTACCGTATATTACGAGCTGTTCGTCCGCTCATTCGCAGATTCGAATGACGATGGCATCGGTGATTTGAATGGCGTTACCGCGAAGCTCGATTATTTGGCTTCGCTTGGTGTTGGCGGCATCTGGCTGATGCCGATTACAGAATCGCCAAGCTACCATGGATACGATACGACAGACTACAAGAAGGTTGAGCCGGATTATGGTACGCTTGACGATCTGAAACGGCTTGTAGATGAAGCGCATAAACGCGGCATCAAAGTCATTATGGATCTCGTGGTCAACCATACTAGCAGCGAGCATCCATGGTTCAAAGAAGCGCTGACGAACCCATCGAGTCCGTATAGGAGTTGGTATCATTTTGCGGCAGCGGATGAGAAAGTACAGACGGACAGCGCAGCAGGAGCGGATAGTGCATGGCATGGGAGCGGGGATAACCGCTATTTGAGCATTTTCTGGGGCGGCATGCCGGATTTGAATTTCGATAATCCGAAGGTGCGCGAGGCAATGATCGATGCAGGCCAATTCTGGCTGGACCAAGGCATCGACGGCTTCCGTCTGGACGCAGCCAAGCATATTTATGGAGATTATGCCTCTACGATTCATACGAAAGAAGTGCAGGATCTGAACCAGGCTTGGTGGCAGGAGTTCCGCGCGGGACTGATTCAGAAGAAGCCTGATGTCTATCTTGTGGGAGAAGTGTGGGACTCCACATCTGTTATCGCCCCGTTGCTGAATCATGCGCTAGATAGCGGCTTCAACTTTGACCTCGCAGCTAAGCTGCTTAGCGGAGCGGATCGCGAGCAGGATTCGGATATTGCGTTTAGTCTCTCAAGAGCATATGGCGCATATGAGCACGCTTCTGCTGGAGCATTCGTCGATGCGCCATTCTTAAGCAACCACGATCAGACACGCGTCATGACGGCGCTGAATGGCAATGTGGAGCATGCGCGCATGGCTGCGGCGATGCTGCTGACAATGCCGGGCAATCCTTTCATTTATTACGGTGAGGAACTAGGTTTAACAGGCAGCAAGCCGGATGAACGATTGCGGGAACCGATGCCGTGGACGGCTTCGCTCAATGACTCGGACGATACACGCTGGATTGAACCGATGTTTGCCAAAGGCGGCGATGTTTCCGTGGAGCGGGAGGAGGCGGATTCGGGCTCGCTCTTGCAATGGTACAAAACGCTTATACAATGGCGTAACGAGGAGAAGGCGCTGCATGATGGTGGAATTGATTCGTTTAAGCTCGGCGATGAGAAGGGGCTGTCGGCCTACATTCGAATGACGGTAGATGAGCGAGTGCTTGTCGTGCATAACTTATCGAGCAAGCCGCTTCAAGCTGTGATTAGCGATCAGACGGCGTATGGTGCGTTCTCGACCATTGTGCATACGACGGATTCCTCTGCGGCGCTGGAGAAGCATTCGTTGAGCCTGCCACCGTATAGCACTGTCATTATTAAATAACGCGGCAGCAGGTAAATGCAAAAGCCGTCCCAGAAGTCGGAAGACTTCTAGGACGGCTTTGTTCGTCTCGATGTAGTAACTAGTTGGTTGGCGCCGGCTGTGCTTAATGATCTGCGAGCCGAATCGATGACAAGCGCTTTAAACCAGCTCTCGCAGTATGGCGTAGCTGTAAGCGTCTAGTGCGATCGTGCCATTGGAATTCAGTTGTGCCCCTTCGGATCGCTGTTCTGCCCAACGCGCGCCTGTGCCTGCGGCAGGCAGGGTGAAGCTGGCTGCCTCTTCAGATGCGTTCAGCACGATGACGAAGCGCTCAGCGCCTTCCTGACGCTCGTAAGCAAGCAGCTTGCTGCCGGTCTCGGCTGAGAGGAAGGTGAAGCCGGTGCCGCGGAGCGCAGCATGTTCCATGCGCATTGCAATTAATGATTGATAGAACGAGAAGAGATCGCGATTTTGCTTCTCTTCGTCCCACTCCATACATTTGCGGCAGCCGGGATCGCCGCCGCCGGTCAGACCTACCTCATCGCCATAATAGATGCATGGCACGCCAGGGAACGTAAGCTGGAACAACGCTGCAAGCTTCATGCGCCGCTCATCTTCATCGCTGATCGTCAGCAGCCTTGGCGTATCATGGCTGTCAAGCAGATTAAAGGCTGTTTCTGTCACCTGCAGCGGGTAAGCTGCAAGCTGACTGCCGATGGCGTCTGCGAATTGCTTCGCGTCCAGTTTGCCATAGCTGCAGAAATCGAGCACGGCGTTCGTGAACGGATAGTTCATGACCGCATCGAACTGATCGCCCTGCAGCCACATGAGCGAATCATGCCAAATCTCGCCGAGAATGTAGGCATCCGGGTTTACGGACTTGACGGTTTGACGGAATTCGCGCCAGAACGCATGATCCACTTCGTTGGCGACATCAAGACGCCAGCCGTCGATGCCGATCTCTTCAATCCAATATTGCGCTACTTCAAGCAGATACCTTTTCACATCGGGGTGTTCGGTGTTCAACTTCGGCATCGATGCTACGAAGGCGAACGTCTCATAACTTGGAATGCCTTCCTCGGATACCGAGATCGGCCATTCCCGCACGTGGAACCAATCTGCGTATTGCGATTCAGAGCCGTATTTCAGCAAATCCAGGAACGGCGGGAATGTGCCGCCGGCGTGGTTGAAGACCGCGTCGAGCAGCACGCGTATGCCGCGCGAGTGGCAAGCTTCTACAAGTTCCTTAAGCTTATCATTCGTACCGAAGCTTGGATCGACTTTCATATAGTCGGTTGTGTCATATTTGTGGTTAGAAGGTGCTTGGAACACTGGAGTGAAATAGATGGCATTAATGCCAAGCTCGTTCAAATAGTCCAGATGATCGATGACGCCCTGCAAATCTCCTCCGAAGAAATTGCTTGGGGTCGGTTCATTGCCCCAAGGTTCCGCATTGGCTGGCGTAAGCGAAGGGTCGCCGCTCGCGAATCGCTCAGGGAAGATCTGATAGAAGACGGCGTCTTTCACCCAGGCTGGCGGTTGGAACAGATCGATCGGATTAATGTATGGAAAATCGAAGAAGGACAGCGAATCCTTCGGTTCCTCTGTCAGGAAAGACTGCTCCGTCATATAAGCGACGGTTCCTTCTGTATCGGTCAACTCAAACGCGTAGCGAAGCCGGCGGAAAGGCGGTTTAACGACCGTCTCCCAATAGTCGAACAACTCGTCTGAAGCGAACACGCGCATTTCAGAGTGCTGTACTGTTTGCTCCCATGCATATTTGTCGCCATAAACGGCTGTTACAGACGTCACATCGCCGCGCTTCGTCCGAATACGGAGATAAATATGTGCAGCATCGTAGGCGAACGCCCAGTTATTTTTCGGACGGTGATAGATTGCTTCTCTCAACATTGACATCGTCTCCTCGCGTGCGGCACTGCAAAGCCGCTAGGATGGCGCACATGATCATAACAAAAAAAGGCACAACCGTCGGATCCGTCATCAATGACGTTCGAGGTTGTACCTTGTGCTTGTGCGCAGGTAGCATTGCCTTTAAATTGGATATCGGCCGCTTGAATCGCTACCGATACTGCCATTATATAGGACGGTGGTTCAAATTGCTATAGCTAGTTTAGACGAGGTAGAACGCGAAGCCGAGAATGGCATATAGCATGAGGAGCAGCACGCCTTCGTACCAGTTAGTCGAACCGTCCTTGTTGACGGACTTGGCAATGAATACCGATACGCCAATAGCGGTTAGTTCGATTGGCGTGAAGACGATGTCCATGAACGAGTTATGATTGAATAGGATGCTGACGAGAATAAGCACAGGTGCGACGAATAATGCAATCTGCAAGCTGCTGCCGATTGCGATCTCGACGGCTGCGCCGATTTTATTTTTCATCGCGAGCATGATTGCTGCGCTGTGTTCAGCCGCGTTGCCGACAATCGCAATGACGAATGCACCTACAAACAGTTCAGAAAGCCCGAATTTGTGCGTGAATGTATCCAGCGTATGCACGAGCCACTCGCTGACGAAAGCGACCATTACGGTAGCGACGACGAGCATAATGATCGATGTAAGCTTGGACCAAGAGGGCTCTTCGCCGTGGTCGGCATTCATGACTTCATCAGCAAGCATATCTTTATGGGTAATCATCGAGAACACGAGCCATAGCAGGTAGCAAGCGATGAGAATACAAGCGACGGCAATGCTGAGCAGCTTATCTTCGTCGATGGAGAACTTCTCCATCTTAATGAATACAGCGGGAACGAAGAGCGCGACAATGGCAAGAATCATAAGTGAGCCGTTGTGTTCAGCAAGTTTGATATTGTACGTTTGCACTTTGTACTTCAACCCGCCCAGCAGGAAGCTAAGACCAAGCACAAGCAGCAGGTTGCCGATGATGGAACCGGTAATACTCGCCTTCACCATGTCGAACAGACCTTCCTTAACGAGGAAAATCGCAATGATGAGCTCGGCTGCGTTACCGAATGTGGCATTCAGAAAGCCGCCAAGCCGTTGACCGGCATAGTGTGCCACGCTCTCTGTTGCTTTGCCGAGGAAGCCTGCGACGAACACGATTGCAATAGCCGATATAATGAACTGGGCGGTCATATCCCAGTGGCCAAAATGGCCGATGGCGCTTAGCGCGAACATGACAATTAGACCTGTGAAAAACAATTTCTTTTTCAATGGCGTACACCTCATTAGTGAACGGATTGTTTAAGTCTGCCCATACTATACTGGAAATCGGTGGGTATGTAAACTTTCCCCAATTCGACGGCATTCGCGGCTTGCTTCCGCACCACGGTTCCGATACAATATTATCAAATGGTAACTAGAGGAGAGAGCGACATGACTGAACAACTTCAAACCGGCCTTATTCGGATATCCGACGACGTCGTCGCTACAATCGCAGGCCTGGCTGCGCTAGAAACGCCAGGAATCGCTGCAATGTCCGGCGGTATTTCAGAAGGGCTCGCGAAGCGTCTCAGCGGCAAGAACGTCCAGAAGGGCGTTTCCGTTGAAGTCGGACAACTGGAAGCGGCAATTGATTTGCGCGTCATCGTAAAGTATGGCATTCCAATCCATGAAGTATGCCGTTCGCTGCAAGTTAATGTACGCGAGTCGGTCGAGAACATGACAGGCCTTCATGTTGTAGAAGTGAATGTGAAGGTTGAAGGCGTAGCTTTCAAGGAAGATGAGCCCGTCGATCCAGAAGCGCTGCGTGTGAAATAATCATATACTAACAACAATAACGCCCCGTTCAGCTGCCATATCGCAGTGTTGAACGGGGCGTTATTAATTTATCGGATGGAGATGTTTGTTTGCTGTTTTCTTATCGTTTGGGGAGCATCAGCCTTGCCGGTCTTATAATATTCTCGCGATATGCTGAGCAGTACGCCCATGCTTAACAAGACAACGATGATCGATGATCCTCCGTAACTTATGAATGGCAGCGTAACCCCGGTAATCGGGATTGCGCCGATAACACCGCCGATGTTAATGAAGGCTTGTACACCAATAAGACCAACGATGCCCGTCCCAACTATCGTTCCGTACACATCCGGGCAGCGAAGAGCGACGATAAGACCGCGCCACAAGAAGAGAAGATAGATGAGCAGGAAGACGACACTGCCGATAAAGCCGAATTCTTCCCCGATAATGGCAAAAATAAAGTCGTTGTACGGGAACGGAAGATAGTCGAGCTTCTGCACGCTCTGCCCAAATCCTGCGCCAGTCAAGCCGCCGTGGCCCAATGCGCCTAACGAACGGACGAGGTGGAAGCCGGCTCCTTGCGCATTCTCAAGCGGGTGCAGATAGGAAGTGAAACGGTATAGCCGATACGCCGAACCTTTAGGATTGATCATCGCGGATACGGATAAGAATAATCCCGCTGCAACCGCGGCTACAACTCCGGCAGACATCAGCTGCTTGAAGTTAGCGCCGCCTCCAACCATCATGATGGCGGCTGCAGTTGCGATGATGAGACAGCCCCCGAGATCGGGCTGCGCCATAATGAGACCGCAGACAAGGCCGAGAATAATAAATACCGGCAGCAGACCTCGACGGAAATCTCGGAACTGCTCGCCTTTCTTCGCTATCAGCCTGCCTAAATATAAAATAAGTCCGAGCTTGGCGAATTCGGTAGGTTGTATGCCGAAGCCCCCGATATAGAGCCAGCTGCGGGCTCCGTGCATTTCTGTCGCGATATACGGCACAACTGCCAGCAATCCGATGGATCCTGCAGCGTACAGCATGCCGATTCCCTTCTGAAAAGACAGATAAGGCATGTTCATCAATATGAACATGCCGATCATCCCGAAGAATGCGAACATGATCTGACGCTTCGTGAAATAGAGCGCGTCATAGTTGTAACGCGAGTCCGCAACCGCAATATTGGAGCTTGAGCTGAACACCATGACGAGACCAAAGCCGACAAGCAGCAAAATGAGCACAAGCAGTAAAAAATCAGGCCGCCCTTTTGATATGGATCCCGTCTTTGATTTCATGAGGACGCCCTTTATGCAAGCAGTGCGCGAAGCTGCTGCAGACGCTGGTTCGCGATATTCAAGATTTGGCTAGGCACTGGCGATTCATAATCCAGACCATGCGGGAAAGTAGCACGACCGATATAAACATCGTCGAGCGACAGAACAGTATTCGGATTCTCCAGCTTGCCTTCCGTTGCATGCGTATTGATGCGCACGAAGTATGTTTCGTGGCTTGCACTATCTTCTAGTTTCAGATCGTATGTAGCGCGCGTATATTCCCATTGCCATCTTACGAAACCGAGCTTATGCGACGATTCGTCCAGATGAGCCAGGTCGCTTGTCATGCCGTTTAATCCCGTATTCTCGATAATCATTAGCAGTTGACCTCCTATAGTTCACAAAGAAAGTTGAAATGAGCTGTAAATCCTTGCACATTTCTTAGTATCCATTCTTAACTCATGATAGTATGTTTCACCTTTGTACGCAAGCCTTCCGGCAGTCAAATGAATTTGTTCTATGACTACCTTGCGGAAGGTCATTCTGTTACAATTAATAATTAATCAGGACTGCATTAAGGATAGGAGGGATCAGGATGAATAAACATTGGGATCCTGCGGACGAGTTGAAGAGCGCCTACCCGGAAATGGTGGAATGGCGCCGATATTTGCATCGGCATCCTGAGCTCTCGTTTCAGGAGGAACGAACCTCTGCATGGATTGCGGACAAGCTTCGTTCGTTCGGCTGCAAGGTGACTGAGCGGGTAGGCGGTTATGGCGTGGCAGCAGACATTGAAGGCGCGGAGAGCGGACCTTGCATAGCGCTTCGGGCGGATATAGATGCGCTGCCCATTCAAGATTTGAAGTCGTGCGAATATGCATCGACTGTACCGGGCGTCATGCATGCCTGCGGCCATGATGGACATACATCAACTTTATTAACTATAGCTAGATTGTACGCAGCCAATCGCCAAGAATGGCGGGGTTCGAGAAGACTGATCTTCCAACCGGCAGAAGAGTTATGTCCTGGCGGGGCGGCAGCGATGATTCGAGATGGAGTGCTCGATGGCGTCGATGCGATTTATGGCGTGCATTTATGGACGCCTCTGCCATATGGCACCGTTGCATCGCGCGGCGGCGCTCTAATGGCGGCGCCAGACGAGTTTACCATTACGGTAAGCGGACGCGGAGGTCATGGCGGCATGCCGCATCAGACGGTCGACGCTGTCGTGACAGGCGCTTCATTAGTAGGGGCGCTCCAGACCATTGTAAGCCGCAATGTCGATCCGATTCATCCGGCTGTCGTAACGGTTGGTTCATTCCAGGCGGGAACGACCGGCAATGTCATAGCTGAGAAAGCCGTGCTGAACGGAACCGTACGAACGTTTAATCGTGATGTTCAGAAGCTCATTAGAGAACGCATGGATTCGATTATTGCCCATACAGCTGCGATGTTCGGCGCAAGCATTGAGTTGGACTACCGGGAAGGTTATCCTACGGTTGTGAATGATGAGGGCGAAGCCGCTCGTTTCGATGAAGTGGCAGCGCAGTTATTCGGGCCGGAAGGCGTGCAGCGGTCCGAGCTCATTATGGCTGGAGAAGATTTCTCTTATTATTTGCAGCAGAAGAAGGGATGTTTCATGTTCGTTGGAGCGGGCAATGAGGCATGCGGCGCAATCCATGCGCATCATCATCCAAGGTTTGACATTGATGAGCGGTCGATGCTCATATCCGCTAGATTGTTAATCGGTATGGCTGAACATCGGGCAGCTTTGTAAGAGATCATCGTTATTCCAACCATTTTTACGAAGCGAATATATGGTGGCAAGTTAAAGCAGTCGAGCGCAGCTCGGCTGCTTTTTTGTCATTCGTGAACAGGCGTTCCTAGTGAAGAGTTATGGCGAAACGATGAATTTTTACGACAATAGCTGTCGCATACACGAATGAACTAGCCGTGAAGTGGATAAAAAGGGGAGCAGGATATGAAACTAATTGTGTAATGAGTCTTATGTGGAATCGGAGTGAGGTTATGACGGAGTCGAGAGGGAAACCGATTATCGTTCTATCGGATCTAACGATTCTTTATGATGAACGAACAGTTGATGAGGAATGTATTCGTGAACAGCTGCCAGCATTCGCTGAGCTTGTCAAACAAGCAGGTCCTCTGCACACCTATCGCATGACGCAGTTAGCGCTATGGAACGCAGCCTCTTTAGGGACTACGTCAGATGAGGTAGTGGCCGCATTGACGCAGAGTGCCCGCTACAACATAGCCGAGAATGTTATCCGATCGATCAAGCAAACGATGGGGCGATATGGGCGGTTAACGCTTGAAAGGTCGGCAGGCGATGAAGAGCAATTGCTGCTCAGAGGTGATGAGGCAATTATGGCTGAGGTTGCCGCCGAGCCTTCATTGAAGTCGTTGACAGATAAGCATGTTGATAGCAGTACCTTGTCTTTGCACCATGGTAGACGGGGCTCGATGAAGCAAGAGCTGCTTAGGCTTGGCTATCCCGTCATTGATGCTGCAGGTTATCGGAGCGGCGAAACATTGTCTGTCTCGCTGGCCGACACGACAAGAAGCGGCATTGCGTTCAAGCTGCGATACTATCAGGAGCGAGCGGTAGACCGCTTCTTCGAAGACAGCCATGCAGGCGGCGGAAGCGGTGTGATCGTCCTTCCTTGCGGTGCAGGCAAGACGATGGTTGGCATTGGCGTGCTCGCACGGCTGCAATGCGCTACGTTGATCTTGACCTCGAATCTGACTTCTGTGAATCAATGGAAGAATGAGCTGTTGGATAAAACAACGATCGACAGCGAATCGATTGGCGAATACTCATCGAAACGCAAACAAATAAGACCCATTACAATCGCAACCTACAATATGATGGCAACCAATGGGGAAGAACAGGAGTACCGCCACCTGCAGCTGTTCCGAGAGCGTGATTGGGGCTTGATCATTTATGACGAGGTGCACATGCTTCCTGCGCCAGTCTTTCGAATGACAGCCGATCTTCAGGCAACTCGGCGGCTTGGACTAACGGCAACGCTCGTACGAGAGGACGGACGGGAGCGGGATGTATTCTCGCTTATCGGTCCCAAACGATATGAACTGCCATGGAAGCAGTTGGAACATACGGGGGATATAGCAGCGATTCATTGCGAAGAAGTGCGTGTCCCGCTGTTCGACGAACCTGCGTACTGGGACGGCAATGTACGTGCCCGCGCTCGGCTTGCGGCTGAGAACCCGAATAAAACGGCGATCGTACAACAACTGCTTTCTCGTCATCCTGGACGTTCAGCACTCGTCATCGGCGCTTATATTCGTCAACTGAAGCAGATTGCAGAAGAGCTGGGAGCGCCGCTTCTTACAGGCGAGGTCGATCAAGAGGAACGTGCGTTGTTGTATGATTCCTTCCGTCGCGGCGAGTACCCGGTACTCGTCGTATCGAAGGTTGCGAATTTCGCAGTCGATCTGCCGGATGCTTCGGTGGCAGTCCAAGTATCTGGCAGCTTTGGGTCAAGGCAGGAGGAAGCGCAGCGAATCGGACGGCTGCTGCGTCCCAAGCGTGATCACAGCGGCGCAATCTTCTACTCCCTCGTAACGGAAGGGACGATGGAGGTTGATTATGCGCTGAAACGCCAGCGTTTTATGCTGGAGCAAGGGTATCGCTATAGCCTTACTTCTGCGGTCATGAAGGAGGAGACGGACTATGAGGCTTAATGAGCTGCTCAAGCGGCTTCCCTCTGAAGAACTGAATCGGTTGAATCAAGCACCTATATGGGGGAGCAATCATAAGTGGCAGGATGCCGTCTTATGTCCCGATCTGCTGCGCAGCGCTGCCCACCAATTGTCGCCGCTTGCGGATCGGCTGCTGCGTTATTGGCTGCGAACAATCGGACCGCTCCCGATACAAGAAGAGCAGCTTCGCGCGCGCGCTATCCAAAAGGCTGGGCTGGCTGGCGCAGAGCTGAGAGCAGCCATTCGGGAGCTCCGAATGAACGGGCTTCTATTCGCAGTGCGCAAGTCGTGGGGCGAACAGCTGCTGTTCATGCCTGCGGACTGTTACTTGGCATGGCTGCGCGCTTTCAACTCATCTGATTCTCTTGAGGAATTGAATGATGGAATCCCTTCAGGCACTGATGCTGGAGCTGATGGATGCAGCGTGAGCTTTGGGGATGTAGACAGGGCTGCCGTTCCTACCCCGCTAGGACGACGGCTGGTGCGCGCATATGCTGCGCTTCAACTGCTCGGACTGGAAACGACGGCGAAAGGGCTTTTTCCGAAAAAGACAGCAGCAGGTGTTGAAGCGATTGTTGCGTTACGATCAACGGAGGCATTCAGTGACCTTCGCTCCATGTATCAGGAACATTATCCGCTCGGTTTCACGATTGCTCTTGATGCCGCTTCATGGCTTGGGTTGATCGTCCACCAGGACGACGGAGAGCCGCGATGGAACTGGTCGGACGACAACCTTGGGAGGTGGCTCACAGGCGATCCTAATGTACGTGAGGCGGAGCTTCTGCGACTCTTTGCGATCCGATATGGCTTCCGTAATTCTATTCAGGCGGCTCTGGTGTCCGGATTGTTATTGTTGAAACCGGATAAGAGTTATCCAATAAGCGAACGGATACATCCGCTGCTCGCACGATGGATTGACGGGATGTGTGCCTGCGGCTGGGCAAGCATGTCAGCGGCCTCTAATGGAGGTTGGACATTCCGCTGGCTTATTGATCCTTGGGCTGTTGCTAATGATGATGAAAGCAGAGAGTCCATTCTTGTGCTGCCGGACGGAGAGGTGATCGTTCCGCCAGGGGCATCGTTAGCAGATCGGTGGATGCTTGAACAAATCGCAGAGTGGGTACAGGACGATACGGTATCGATCTATCGATTGACCGCGCAATCTATTATGGCTGCCGCAGAACGAGGGGTTACGGATGAACAGCTTATAACCAGCCTCCAACGCGCGTCTGGCGGTGAGCCGCTGCCTGATGAATTGCAGTATGCTATAGGACACTGGGTATCGCGGACTGGGCGTACAGCCATTGAACAAGTGCTGCTGCTGCGGTGCGACTCGAAGGAAATTGCAGATGCGGCTGCAGGGCGCGACAGCCTCGCGGGATTATTGGTTGAACGGCTGGGCGATCAGACTTTCGTGATTCGGCCTAAGGACGAGGCGGTAGTACGGCGAGAGCTGGAACGGGCGGGATGGCCGGCTTCGAAGCGTGAGGAGACGCTGCAGACGACAGCTCCGCTATCGGCAAGCGCTAATCGTAAACGCAAACCCGAGGAGAGACGGTTTAACGTGATTGGCGCTGCTGCTCCTGTATCGTTCATTTATGACGAGCATGCGCTTCACCTGTACGAGCTGCTTACTGCGACACAACAGCTGCCTGATGAAGCGCGTACAGAAGAAGCGCCCTCGGATTGGCCTGCTGCGTGGACAGCCCAGCTGAGGCATTATCATCCATCGACGCGTAAGCAGATGATTGAGCAAGCTTTAGCGTGGGGTGCGCCGCTGCAGCTGCGGACAGGCGGAAGAATCGTTGAGCTTGTCCCAGAGCGGCTAGATGATGACGTTGATTCGTGGGCGGTGGCAGGGTACTTGCGAACGGGAGAGGTATACGAGCCTGTTCGTCTGCTGCCCGATATGTGGGAAGAGATGAGGCTGATTATCCCACTGTAAGCATGCTCTATCGTTCTGTCCATCGAAATGGTATAGTAAAGAGGATCGAACATTTTTACAGGAGAGAAGGTGTATGGATGCCAACGGTTGAAGAGCGATTTGAATTGGATTCAATCTCCTATGCTGATGCTGAGTTCATGTCGGATCTAGATATGACCGATATAGTTCTTAGGGCCTATGAATTAGGCGAGATGATTAACCAGTCGGCTGAAGTCGCCGATTATTTATATTGGAAATCCGTTGTTGATCAAGATGCCGAAGTTCAGGTTGGCGTCAAACTGCTGGAGAAGGCGAAGGAACAGTTCCAAGACTGTGAGCGGTTCGGCCGATTCCATCCGGATTATCATGCAGCCAAGGATCGCGTTCGCGAGGCGCAAGCGCATCTGAATACATTCGAGGCAGTGCGAAGCTTCAAGGCCGCTGAACAGGTTGTAGACACCATGCTCTATGACGTATCACGGTTGATCGCCGATTCTGTTTCCGAGACGGTGAAGGTGCCGAGCAACGATCCGAATCCAAAAGGAAGCGGATGCGGCGGCGGCGGTTCGTGCGGTTGTGGAAGCGGCGGCTGCGGATAATCGGAAGTATCAATAACGCTCATGGGGCAGGCGGAGATAGAGGGGGAAGGTCGTCATGTTGTCGGAACGTACCGGTTATATCATATGGGTGTCGGATTTGAAGGCGGCCCGTTCGTTGGATAAATACGGCACTGTGCATTATATGTCTAGGAAGATGCACTATGTCGTGATGTATGTGGATGCGGATCGTGCTGAGGAAACATCGCGTAATATTGCTCGTCTTCCTTTTGTACGCAAGCTTGAGCGGTCCTACCGCAATGAACTGAAGACGGAGTATACGAGCAAAGTGCCGGACAAGACTCGTACCTACAGTCTTTAGCGTGTATAAATAACAAGAGAATTCTCTGCGTACCGCTGTTCCAAACGGAAGGCGCAGAGAATTTTTTTATACATTTTTAATTTTAACGAAGCGAATTATATGTGGTATACTTAATTCATAAGTAATACATTTTATAACAATATTGGCTCCGACTTATTTTTATGTTGAAATATCGACACGGAATGATAGAATGGAAGCGTGCATACTTATAGTTACAAAGGCCTGCTTCCCGGGGAGGGGTGAGTCGGGATGAGAGACAAGTTAACCGAGAGATGGAGTACTTACGAACCATTTTATGTGGAATTGGCTGATAAGAAGGTCGCTGACATCGTAATTACTAATCACGCCAAGAGTCGTTGGATGGATCGCGTTGAGAGCAGTAAGACCGGCTTCGCCGATATCGCCGAGTTTATGTGGCAATGTTTGAAGCAAGGACGTGTTGCTTCCTATTATCGCAACGAGCAGGACGTATACTTAATTGATGATGATCTCGTATTTGTCGCTGAATTCGCGGAGCTGGAGAAAGAAAAGGATTTGATTGGTAATCCACTTCATAAGATGATTGTTGTCACGTTCTTAGGTCGGATGTCGGAGACCATTGAGCTTCGTGACTTGAAATCTTATTACTCATGGCTTCGTCATTCTCGCCGAATGACGCTGATTAAGAACAGCAGGAAGAGAAAATAATGAATCGGCAGTCAGAAGAAGCGCCCGGCGGCGCTTCTTTTTATTTGCGGTAACCGCTGGTCGTTTGCGGTATAATAGAAAGATATAGCCACTATCGGGAAGGCAGGAACGACGGATTATGGCGTTAAACTTTCATCAATTACACATTTTCTTCACCGTAGCGGAGAAAGGCAGCTTCTCTGCCGCAGCGCAAGCGCTTCATATGACGCAGCCGGCAGTTACAATGCAGGTTCAATCGCTTGAGGATTACTTCGGCACCAAGCTGCTGCAGCGCTCGACGAAACGGATTGATTTGACCGAAGCGGGTCGCGCACTGCTTCCGTATGCGCAGCGAAGTCTCGAGTTGATTCGAGAGACGGATCAAGCGATGTCTAATTTTACGACCAAGCTCAAAGGTCGCCTGCAGTTGGGAGCGAGCTTAACGATCGGTGAATATATTTTGCCAAGGCTGCTGGGGCCATTCGGTTTGGAGTTTCCGCATATCTCGATCAGTATGAAGGTCATGAACACCGCCCAAATCATAGAAGATATTATGAATAATCAACTTAATTTCGGACTTATCGAAGCGCCGGTCAGCCATGCAGACATGCAGATGGACAAGGTTCTTAGCGATGAGCTCGTTCTTATCGTGGCGCCGAACCATCCGCTTGCATCGATGGAGAAGGTGACGTTGGCTGACGCGGTGAAGCATCCGTTCGTCGTGCGCGAGCAGGGCTCTGGTACGCGTCTCGTTATGGAGGATCAGCTGCGGAATCAGGATATTGATCCGAACTCGCTTGAAATTGTAATGGAGCTTGGTAGTACAGGAGCGGTGAAATCAGCAGTGGAGGCAGGCGTCGGCATCTCGATTGTTTCCAAATCGTCAATCAAGCACGAAGTGGCGCTTGGATTAATACGGGTTGTCCCGCTTGCTGACGTTAACTTTAGACGGCATTTTTATTCCATTCATCTGAAATCAGCGCTGCTGCCGATATCTGCAGTGACGTTCTTAACTTTTTTGCGGGAGAGGGATCTGAAGCAATGGTTGTAAGGGAACGGGCAGATCTTCATGCTCATTCGACAGCATCGGATGGGACGAATGCGCCGGCTGTTGTCGTTAGACTGGCGAAGGAAGCGGGATTGGCAGCTGTTGCATTAACGGATCATGATACGATGGCTGGCTGCGCGGAAGCAGTGGCAGAAGGCAGCCGCATCGGCATCCAAGTGATGCCTGGCATAGAGCTGAGTACGGCGATGAGTGGCCGAGACATTCATATTCTAGGTTACTGGTGCGATACGAACGATGTTAAGTGGCAGGAACGGATTAAGATACAGCAGAGCTTTCGCGGCCGGCGCAATCTGATGATGATTGAGAAACTGCAAGAGCTTGGGATTGCGATTACACTCGAAGAGGTTCTATCGATCGCCCGGCGGAACGGGAAGAAGGCGGATAGCGCCGAACAGATCGGACGGCCTCATCTTGCAGAGGCGTTGATCGAACGAGGTGCCGTTGCGGATATGAAAGAAGCTTTCGACCGTTACCTAGGTGAACATGGTGCTGCTTATTGCAACCCGCCGAGGCCAACCCCTATAGAGGCAGTCGATTGGATTCGTGAGGCTGGAGGTGTGTGTGTAATCGCTCATCCGGGGTTGTATGGCGACGATGCAATCGTAGAAGAGATCGTCAAACATGGGGTACATGGCATTGAAGTGTATCATTCCGATCATAGCACTGAAGATGAGCAGCGGTATTCTGCTATGGCGGAACGTTACGGACTTGTGATGACTGGCGGGTCGGACTTCCACGGTGAGAAACGCGGCGTTGTGTTTCATGGCCCGCTGGGCGGCAGATCGGTAGATATAAGCGTAGTGGAACAATTGAAGCAGTTTATCACTCGCGGGTAGTGAATAATCAAATATGGGTAAGGGCAAGCGTTGGCTGAATAACAGGCCGCGCTTGCCTTTTTTTATTCCGAAATGGGGACGTACTCTATAATTCATAGTTGACAGGTTGGAATATCGAAAGAGCGAGCCGGAAGGCGGCATACGGATCGATATTCAAGGAGCAAGTGTTCAGTTTGGCGAGCTGACTGTTCTTCAAAGATTGAATTTATCCATCCCTTCG
Source organism: Paenibacillus terricola (assembly GCF_014779765.1). Lineage (GTDB taxonomy): Bacteria > Bacillota > Bacilli > Paenibacillales > Paenibacillaceae > Paenibacillus_T > Paenibacillus_T terricola. The sequence continues at coordinate 1,188,432 of NZ_JACXZA010000001.1, forward strand.
GGGCAATTTCTAGGTGTGGTAGGCAGAAGCGGTTGCGGCAAAAGCACTCTGCTTCGGATTGCCGGCTTAGAAGCGGCGAGCCATGGATCCGTTCGATTCGATGGCGAACCAACCGGCACCTGTCGCATCGGACGGCTTTTCTATTTAACGCTGCACGATGTTAGGAATTAGGTGCGAAAAAAAGGATGAGCAGAGTGTAAAGCTCTGTTCATCCTTATTGTAGCGTTGGCGTATCGTTAATTCTTAATGACGGACGGCAGCGAGCGAATATGCTGTTCATCTGGCGTGATGAAGATTGTCTTCTGCTTGTCGTAGATGACGAAGCCCGGCTTCGCGCCATTCGGCTTACGCACGTTGCGGATCAGCGTCGTATCAACCGGCACTTGGCTGGACTCTCGCGCCTGGCTGAAGAAGGCAGCTAACATGGCTGCTTCCTGCAGCGTTGTGTCGCCGAAGCTTTCACTGCGAATGACGACGTGGGAGCCCGGAATATCCTTCGTATGGAGCCATGTGTCGGACGAGGAGGCCAGCTTGTTCGTCAAATATTCGTTCTGCGTATTGTTCTTGCCTACGTAGATCGGAATGCCCTCTGAGGACGTATAACAGAGAAGCGAAGGTTTCGTCGGTTTCTTCTTCTTTCCGCCCTTCTTGCTGCCGCGATCACGCAAATATTGACCTTCCACCAGCTCGTCGCGAATTTCCTGCAAATCTTGAAGTGCTGCCGTCTGCAATTGCAGCAAAACCTGCTCGAAATAAGCCGTTTCCTCTTCGGTAATCTTAATCTGCTCTTCGACAGCGAGCAGACTGTTCTTCTGCTTGTTATATTTGCGGAAATAACGCTGCGCATTATCCGATGGCGTCATGAGCGGATCAAGCTCAATCGTAATCGGCTGCTGTTCTTCGTCATAATAGTTAATGACTTCGATTGCGGTGTCGCCTTTGCTGATCGAATGCATGTAGGCGGTTAACAACTCGCCCAGTACGCGGTAGCGGTCGGCGCCTTTGGCTTCTTCGATCGTTTCCTTCAGCTTCTCCAGCTTGATCTTGTTCTTCGCAATCTCATTCACTACGAATTTGAGCAAGTCAGATGCACGCTGCTTGACGGTATCGCGTTCGGCTTTGTCGCCGTAATAGGCTTCAAGGCAAGCGCTTATCGAGTCGAAGCGAGCAGCTTCGCCTTCATACCTCGTAAGCTCGGTGACAGAGAAATACGACTTGCCGCTGCGCGTTTCCGTTACGATGTTCGGCGAATAGCGGTCGGCACGGAATGTATTCATCATCTCGTTGAACGCATGCCATAACGCGGAAGGCGTTAGAGCAGCAGCGTCTTGCACCGTTTCCGCCGCGGATGCTCGGTGTACGATCTCGCCTGCAAGAAGAGGGCTAATGCCGCCGAATGAAGCGACAAGTCGTTTGTCCGGCGCTTCAGTGCCTTCTGCCTGATCCCATGCTGCACGGAATGCCTCTTCCGTAGTTGCATGAATGGGATCAGCTTTATGCTGCTCAGGTGGCGTCGTATACGCTGCGCCAGGCATAACAACACGATAGCTGCTGAGCGCAGGCGTTACGTGATGGATGCCATCGTGAATCGTCCCCGTTGAAGGATCCAGCAGAATAATGTTGCTGTGCCGTCCCATAATTTCGATGACGATCCGTTTGAACGATAGATCGCCCAGCTCGTCGCGTTGGCGAACGTCGATATGAATGACGCGCTCTCTGCCGGGCTGCGTAATGGATTCAATGACTGCGCCTTCGCAATATTTGCGCATCAGCATGCAGAACATTGGCGCTTCCTGCGGATTAACGAAGGAAGCGTCCGTCCAATGCACGCGCGGATACGTTGGGTTGGCGGACAAGAGCAGCTTGCCTGGCGTTGCTCCTCCGCGAATTTGTACCACAAGATCATGCGGGGTCGGTTGATGAATTTTATGAATGCGGCTGCCTACACACGATTGAAGCTCGTGCACAACAGCTCGAATAACGATGCCGTCCATTGACATAGTAGTTGAAATCTCCTTTAGCTCTAGCGTCTTCCTCCTATCATGCCATAGTCAAGCGAAAAACTTAAGCCCTGGACTGGGATAATTTGCGGTTTGTCCGAATAGATTGGAGGCAGGAAGGCTGTCCGCCTGTGCAAAGGCATTGTTGGCGATTCGGCTTATCGCGGGAGGGAGATTATTCGCATGGATCAGAACAGATGGCATCAATTGCCAACAGAGACGCTGGAGCAATCGTTAAGCTGCGATACAGCTCGCGGGTTGACAAAGGCGACAGCGGAGGAAAGGCTGAGGCAGTATGGCCACAATGAACTGTCAGAAGGGGCTCGAATTTCACCGCTGTTATTGTTTTTGAATCAATTCAAAGATTTCATGGTGCTCGTCTTAATGGGCGCTACGCTCATTTCCGGCTTGCTCGGCGAGTTCCTTGATGCTATTACGATTGTTGCCATTATCGTGCTGAATGCTGTTCTTGGCTTCGTACAAGAGTTTCGGGCCGAGCGTTCGCTGCGTGCGCTGAAGGCACTGTCGGCACCAACAGCGAAGGTCGTTCGTGACGGAAGCACCGATATTGTGCCTGCAAGTGAATTGGTGCCTGGCGATTTGATCATGTTGGAGAGCGGGGACCGCGTTCCTGCCGATATTCGATTCATTCAAGCGAACAGCTGTTATGCGGAGGAGTCCGCGCTAACTGGCGAATCCGTCCCGGTTGGCAAACACGCGGATCCGATTACAGAAGAAGAACTGCCGCTGGGCGATCAGCGTAACATTGGCTTCATGGGCACGATGCTCACAGGCGGGACAGGCAAAGGGGTTGTCATCCGAACGGGGATGGACACGGAGATGGGGCGCATTGCGGACCTCATTCAGAAGACCGAAGAAATGGAAACCCCGCTTCAACGGCGGCTGGAGCAGCTTGGCAAAATATTGATTATCGTCGCAGTAGCTTTGACTATCGTCGTCGTCATCGCAGGCATCATGCATGGACAGCCTGCCTACGGCATGTTCCTCGCCGGGGTGAGCCTTGCGGTCGCGGCAATCCCGGAAGGGCTGCCTGCTATCGTTACGATCGCGCTGGCGCTCGGCGTGCAGCGGATGATCAAGCGCAAAGCAATCGTCCGCAAGCTTCCTTCCGTCGAGACATTGGGCTGTGCGTCTGTTATTTGCTCGGATAAAACAGGTACCCTGACGCAGAACAAAATGACCGTCACAGGCATTTGGCTCAGCGGACGGGCGATCGAAATCACTGGCGAAGGATATGACCCTGTCGGCGAAGCGTACGAGCATGGCAAGCCTGTTGATCCGAAACATGACCAATCGCTTAGACGATTGCTGCAAATTGCCGCATTGTGCAACAACGCTGAGGTCGTTCGGTCTGTAGAAACAGAAGACAAGGACAACAAGCGGAAGAAAGGCGCAGAGCGCAAGGAAGAATGGCAGCTGAAGGGCGATCCTACAGAAGGCGCATTATCCGTACTCGCGTCCAAGCTGGGGATGTCTTCGAAGTCGCTTGAGCCGCTTTATAAGCGGGTGACCGAGTTCCCGTTCGACTCTGAACGCAAACGGATGTCAGTGATCGTCTCGCACCAAGGCGGCAGGCTCGTATGCGCCAAGGGTGCGCCTGATTTGCTCATGGAACAATGCGCATATGTGCTGTGGGACGACAAAGTGATGCCGTTCACTGCCACGCTCAAGCGCAAAGTCGCAGAGGCCTCGGAGAAAATGGCAGGCTCCGCGCTGCGCGTGCTCGGCTTCGCATATCGGGACTTGCGTTCGCATGATCGCTGCGAGACGACGGAGGAAGCAGAGTCGCAGCTTGTATTTGCCGGGCTGACCGGTATGATTGATCCGCCTCGCAAAGAGGTGCGTGAAGCGATTGCGACTTGCCGCCGCGCGGGCATTAAGACAGTCATGATTACGGGCGACCATCAGCTTACTGCTGAAGCGATTGCGAACCAGCTCGGCATTATGCCGCGCGGAGGTATCGCAATGAGCGGCCGCGATCTGTCGCAGATGGATGATGAACAACTCGATCGTCTGTCAGATAACATCTATGTATATGCACGCGTCTCGCCAGAGCATAAGCTGCGTATCGTGAAGTCGCTGCAGCGGCAGGGGCATGTCGTTGCAATGACCGGTGATGGCGTCAATGACGCACCGGCGATCAAGGCATCCGATATCGGCATTGCGATGGGCATCTCGGGAACCGACGTTTCGAAAGAAGCATCCGCGCTTATCCTAAGCGACGACAATTTTGCAACGATTGTAGCGGCGATTGAAGAGGGACGGAACATCTATGAGAATATCCGCAAATTCATCCGTTACCTGCTCGCCTCGAACGTTGGCGAGATTCTGACCATGTTCCTTGCGATGATGGCTGGGCTGCCGCTGCCGCTTATTCCAATTCAAATCTTATGGGTGAACCTTGTAACCGATGGTCTGCCTGCCATGGCGCTTGGTGTTGATCAGGCGGAGAAAGATCTGATGAAGATGAAACCGCGGTCAGCGAGTGAAAGTATTTTTGCACGGCGGTTAGGTTGGAAAATTATTAGCCGAGGCATTCTGATCGGCGTCTGTACGCTTGGCGCCTTCTGGCTTACCTTGTCCAAAGCTCCAGGGGATGCGAGCCAGCTTGTGCTTGCGCAGACGGTCGCCTTCGCAACACTCGTGCTTGCGCAGCTCATCCATGTATTCGACTGCCGCAGCTCTCGGTCGATCTTCCATCGCAATCTGCTGCAGAACAAATATCTCGTGTTCGCTGTACTCTCTTCGCTCATCCTGATGCTGGGCGTATTGTATCTGAAGCCGCTTCAGCCGGTATTCAAGACAGTGCCGCTCGACTTCCGCGAATGGTGTCTCGTGTTTGTTGCTGCGGGCGTTCCGACCTTCGTAATGGGCATCGGCAGCGTACTCAGCTCCGGTCGGAAAAAGCCAAAAGCGAAGTGGAGCGCATCGAGCAAGCATTCTACAGCAAGATAATAAGCTCACAGCCTCCTGCAACCTTGGCAGGAGGCTGTTGCTGCTTCATAACTTATAGCGGAATAGTGCAAATGAATGTGCAATTAGAGAATGGAGTTTCGACCTGCTTTTCCATTATGCTAGTACCAAAATGACGGTGGCTGCAACGTAAGCGGCCGCATGGATGACTTGCAGAAGGGAACGATTCATATGGAATTTGTGAAAATGCACGGACTTGGCAATGACTTTATCGTCGTCGCAGGAGAGCAGGCGCTTCCTGACAATGCATCGGAGCTGGCGATTGAGCTGTGCAACCGATTTTTCGGAATTGGAGCAGACGGACTTGTCTATATTCTGCCAAGCGAGAAGGCGGATTTCCGCATGCGCATTATTAACTCCGACGGTTCGGAAGCCGAGCAGTGCGGCAATGCAATTCGCTGCGTATCCAAATATGTGTACGACAACAAGCTGATCGATCGCACCGATATTACAATTGAAACGCTTGGCGCTGGCGTTCAGCCGGTACAACTTAACGTGAAAGACGGCATCGTAGAGACGGTACGCGTCGACATGGGCGAACCGATTCTGAGCGGCTTGAAGGTTCCGACGACGATTGATGCGGAGCGCGTAATCGAGCAGCGTCTCGAAGTAGAAGGTCGTACGTTCACATTCACGGCTGTTTCGATGGGCAACCCTCACTGCGTTATTTATGTGGAGGATGCCGTCAATTTCGATCTCGCGGCATGGGGACCCAAAATTGAAACTCATCCGACATTCCCGCGTAAAACAAATGTAGAGTTCGTTACGGTCAACTCGCGTTCGCACACGGATATGCGCGTATGGGAGCGAGGCGCAGGTCCAACGCTTGCGTGCGGCACCGGCGCTTGTGCAACGGCAGTATCTTCCGTACTGAACGGTCTGACAGACCGTAACGTGACCGTTTCGCTCAAGGGCGGCGACTTGTTCATTGAATGGAACGAGGCGGACAATCACGTGTACATGACAGGACCGGCAGCAGTCGTGTTCGCAGGCCAGCTCTAATTGCTACATTAATTAAGAAGTAAGAGTGGGATCGGGAAGCCGGTCCCACTCTTCGTGCTCTATGAATGTAAGCGGCGCTGCAGCTTGATACGAGCATAAGAGTTTGCAGATTATTCCTCATCCCGTACGAGGATGGAAAGCCGCAAATAGAGCATTTGGTCGAATTTCGTTGTTTTTCGCCGATATTCAGCCGATTTATACAAAAATAGCTTGTGAGATGCATAGAAATCCTTTAAAATAGATAAACAATGCACTTGCCATGTCGGTATGAGAGTATGAGGGCCTCTGAATTCGTCAACACTAGTGCAGGGCTCTGCCAAACCTCTCTCTATTGTCCGGCAGCCGGGACTTGCTCGTTCCGAATCTTAGCAAGCATTTTTCATACGTACGCAGTTGCATGTGAAGGACCGGAGGGGGAAGTTGAGATGGCAATTAAGCTAATCAATATCGGATTCGGCAACATCGTGTCCGCCAATCGGATCATCTCGATCGTCAGTCCGGAATCGGCACCGATCAAGAGAATTATCCAAGAGGCACGGGATCGTCATATGTTGATTGATGCAACATACGGTCGCCGGACGCGTGCAGTCATCATTACGGATAGCGACCATGTTATTCTGTCTGCTGTGCAGCCAGAAACAGTGGCACATCGTCTGTCCGCCAAAGATGACGATAATGACGAATAGTACGGGGAGTCTTATGAAAAGAGGATTATTAATCGTTTTGTCCGGGCCGTCCGGAGTTGGCAAAGGAACGGTGTGCGCAAGCTTGCGTCATCGTATGCCGGAGCTCGTTTATTCCGTATCTGCTACGACGCGCAGCCCACGGCAAGGCGAGATTAATGGAATCAATTATTTCTTCAAAACGCAGGAACAATTTCAAGATATGATCGCGAATGACGCGCTGCTGGAATGGGCAGAGTATGTCGGCAATTATTACGGCACGCCTCGTGATTTTGTCGATCGGACACTTGCTTCAGGCAAAGACATTATTCTTGAAATTGAAGTGCAAGGCGCGCTTAAGGTGAAACAGAAGTTCCCTGAGGGTGTATTTGTATTCTTGATGCCTCCTTCGCTCGACGAGCTGAAGTCGCGCATTACAGGCCGCGGAACGGAGAATGCAGACGTTATCGATCACCGTATGACAGTTGCGGTTGAAGAGATGAACTTGCTTCGTCATTACGATTATGCAGTCGTTAATGACGAGATCGATGCTGCCTGCCAGCGAATCCAAAGTATCATTACTGCGGAGCACTGCCGCGCGGATCGGTTGTTGACTGAGCTGCCGCAAATGCCTGCAGCTTCAGAGAAAGCATAGATGAGGTGAGAGGATATGCTGTATCCATCCATTGATGAAATGATCGAGAAAGTAGACAGCAAATACAAGCTGGTTGTAGCGGCATCCCGTCGCGCGCGTATGCTGCGTGAAGGCGCGAAGCCGGAAATTCGCAATGCGAAGTCGCACAAGCAGGTTGGCGTGGCGCTTGAAGAGATTTACCATGACATGCTCGTGGTTGAATCGGTTGAGCCTCCAGCATCCAACAAGTAAGATCGGCAGAGGCGAGCGAACTGCCGGGGATACCGCATGCTTAACTCGCCCTATATTGGCCGAACAGAACGGCAGAAAAGTGACAACCGGATTGCGGTTGTTATTTTTTTGTTTTCGGAAGGGAGCGATCTTCGGATGAAAGGGAAGACGATTGTACTCGGCATCACAGGCGGCATTGCCGCATATAAAGGCGCAGCGCTGTGCAGCAAGCTGACACAGGCAGGCTTCGATGTGCACGTCATGATGACTGAGGGTGCAAGCCAGTTCATAACGCCGCTCACCCTGCAGGCGCTGTCGCGCAATCCGGTGCATACGGGCGTCTTCGATGAGAAGGACCCGAGCGTCATTACGCACATTGATCTTGCTGATCGCGCGGATCTTATTCTTGTTGCGCCAGCAACGGCGAATACGATTGCGAAGATGGCATACGGACTTGCTGACGACATGCTTAGCTCGACTCTGCTTGCGGCGACCTGTCCAGTTGTTGTTGCTCCAGCAATGAACGTACATATGTATGAGCATCCTGCTGTTCAGCACAACCTTCGTCTGCTTGCTGAACGCGGTGTGCGCTTCATTGAGCCGGAGACGGGTCAGCTCGCTTGCGGCTATGTGGCGAAAGGTCGTCTGGCAGAGCCGGAATCGATCGTGGCGATCGTCAGCGATATGCTTAACGAGTACGCGCGCAAGCCGCTTGCAGGGAAGAAGGTTCTCATTACAGCGGGAGGAACGGTCGAACGGCTTGATCCCGTACGTTATCTTACGAACGATTCCTCTGGCAAAATGGGGTTTGCACTCGCTGCTGCTGCTCGTGACTTCGGCGCCGAAGTAACGGTAGTCGCAGCGAAAACAACGGCGAAGGCGCCAGATGGCGTCTCGCTTGTTCGCGTTGAATCGGCTGATCAGATGCTTCAAGCGGTATTGTCGCGGTTCGAAGGGTCGGACCTTGTCATTAAGTCGGCTGCTGTTGCCGATTATCGTCCAGCTATGCGTGCAGAGTCCAAGATCAAGAAGAGCGGTGATCGCATTATGCTCGAGCTGGTCAAAACTACGGATATTCTTCAGACGCTCGGCGAGAAGAAAACGTCGCAATATTTGATTGGTTTTGCTGCAGAGACGGGCGACTTAGATCGTTATGCGATGGATAAGTTGCAGCGCAAGCGCGCAGACCTGCTCGTTGCTAATGATGTGAGTGAGGAAGGCGCGGGTTTTAATGCCGACACTAACATCATTCGCGTATATGACAGCGGCGGCTTGGTAGAAGCGCTGCCGATTATGTCCAAGCTCGATGCGGCCAGACGCGTATTGCTGATTGCTTCAGAACGGATGGCACAGATGGAGGCCGGGGAGGTGCGCGAATGATCGCGCGCGTCATAGTAGACGTGCCGAGCCGCCAGACGGATCGGCCATTTGATTACGAAGTGCCGCAGGAGCTTCAAGGCTGGATCGAGCCTGGAAGCCGCGTAGGCGTACCATTCGCGGGACGGGTGCTGCAAGGGTTCGTCATCGCCCTTGCACCGCTGGATACAGCGGAGGTTGATCGGTCGCGGCTGAAGCCAGTCGCTGAGCTGCTCGATCCGCTGCCGCCGCTGCGTCCTGATCTGATCGAGCTTGCCGAGTGGGTGAGCGACAAATACTGCTGCACGATGATTGCTGCGCTGCAAGCGATGCTTCCGGCTGCGCTCAAGGGCAAGGCAGAGCGGCATGTCCGCTGGAGCGAAGCATTCGAAGCGAGCGAGCCAGCCGCGGCTGATGCTGTGCTGCTGCCAGAAGGCATGCGGGAATGGTTGAAGCGAAGCGGGGCAGTGAAGCTTGATGCGCTTCGGGATCGGTTTCCTGGGGCCGGCGAATACGTAAAAGCTGCGATCCGTCTAGGCTTGCTCGAGGAGCAGGTTGCCATTCGCGACAAGGTGAGCATCCGCAAGGTGTCGACCGTCTTCCCGCCGGATAATCCGGAAGAAGCGGAGGAAGCGATTGAACAATGGCCAGCCCGTGCCGCGAAGCAGCGAGATATTCTTGCGCACATGCTGAGCGTCGGCGCAGCTGTGCCTATGCAGCAGCTGCTCGCAGATACTGGGTCGTCGGCTTCCGTGGTGAAGGCGGTTGCGGATAAAGGCTGGTTGTCCATTCGTGAGGTTGAGACGGAACGCGATCCTTACGCAGGCCGTACTTTTAAGAAGACAGAGCCGTTGAAGCTGACAGAAAGCCAAGCACGGGTGCTTGAACAGATTACGGCATCCGTTCATGCTCGAGAGCCGAAGCCGTTTCTTCTGCATGGCGTAACGGGTAGTGGTAAAACAGAAGTATATTTGCAGGCGATTCAAGAATGTCTCGATATGGAGCGTCAGGCGATCGTACTCGTTCCAGAGATATCATTAACGCCTCAGATGGTAGAGCGGTTCAAGGGGCGGTTCGGCGATGCGGTTGCTGTTCTGCACAGCCGTCTGTCGCACGGAGAGAAGTACGACGAATGGCGCAAAATCCGTGAGCGCCGCGCACAGGTAGCGGTCGGTGCCCGGTCAGCTATATTTGCGCCATTCGAATCGATTGGCTTAATCATCATTGATGAAGAACACGAATCAAGCTATAAGCAAGAAGAAAGCCCTAAATATCATGCTCGAGATGTCGCGGTGAAGCGGGCAAGGCAGCATGGCGCTGCCGTTGTGCTCGGTTCTGCAACGCCGTCGCTTGAATCGTACGCAGCTGCGACTGCCGTTCGTTCGCCGCACGGAAGCGGCGCTTCAGCGGCACCTGCGCTGCTATCGATGCCAGGCCGCGTTGCGGACCGCCCAATGCCGCCGGTCGAAGTCGTTGATATGCGAGGCGAGCTGCAAGCGGGCAACCGTTCGATGTTCAGCCGCAAGCTGTATGAGGCGCTAGCCGATCGGCTGGAGCGCGGGGAACAGTCGGTGCTGCTGCTTAACCGCCGCGGCTATTCGACCTTCGTCATGTGCCGTTCCTGCGGCTATACGGCGATGTGCCCGCATTGCGATATTTCGCTAACGTATCATCAGAAGACACGTTTGCTTCGTTGTCATTATTGCGGGCATTCCGAAGGTGCGCCGGCGAAATGTCCTTCATGCGAGAGCGAGCACATTCGATTCTTCGGAACGGGAACGCAGCGTGTGGAAGAAGAGCTCGTGAAGCTGTTCCCGGGCATTCGCGTCATTCGTATGGACGTCGATACTACAACGGAGAAGGGCTCCCATGAGCGATGGCTGAAGCAATTCGGGGAGCGAAAAGCGGATGTGCTGCTTGGCACGCAGATGGTGGCGAAGGGACTGGATTTCCCATATGTTACGCTAGTCGGCGTTATTGCAGCAGATACTTCGCTTCACCTGCCGGACTTCCGCTCGGCGGAACGAACGTTCCAGCTGTTGACGCAGGTGGCGGGTCGAGCTGGCCGGCATGAGCTTCCAGGCGAGGTTGTCATTCAATCGTATGCGCCGGAGCATTATGCGATCCAGACCGCTCAACATCATGATTATGAGTCATTCGTACGGGAAGAGTTGATGCACCGCAGAGCGATGGGTTACCCGCCTTATTGCCGGCTTATTCTGATTACGATGTCCCATGAGCAGCTTCCGATGCTGACCGATGTTGGCGAGCGGTTCGCTCAGCGGCTGAGGGATGCGGCAGGCGCTGCAGGCGTATATGGCAGAGTGGATGGCACAAGCGGCCCGAAAGCGCTGGACGTCCTTGGGCCGGTCGCATCGCCAATTGCACGTATGAAAGATCGCTACCGTTTTCAATGTATGATAAAATATCGTGGAAACGTCGACGCCACCGGCCTGCTTAACAAGACGCTCCAGCCTTTCCTGCAAGGGGCGGAGGGCCGCGGCGTTCAGTTCGGAATTGATGTTGATCCTCATATGATTTTATAAAGCGAAAACTTTGTTCGCGATCAAAAGCGTACTTTTTGAACTACCTATACTAGTAATCATCTAAGAAAGAAGGGAACCTTAATGGGTATTCGTATTATTGTAAAAGATCCAGATCCAGTTTTGCGTGAGGTTGCGAAGGAAGTAACGAAATTTAATTCGAACCTGCACAAACTGCTTACTGATATGGCAGCAACGATGTATGACGCAGAGGGCGTAGGTCTTGCTGCGCCTCAAATCGGTATTTCGAAGCGCGTTATCGTCGTCGATGTCGGCGATGAGACTGGGCTGATCGAGATGGTTAACCCTGTTATCACATACACCGAAGGAGAACAATACGGACCGGAAGGCTGCCTCAGCATTCCGAACTTGAACGGCGATGTAAGTCGGTTCAACCGTGTCAAAGTAGCGGGTCAAGACCGTAATGGCAACCCATTTGAAGTCGACGCTGTCGGTTATCTGGCGCGTGCGTTCCAGCACGAAGTTGACCACTTGAACGGCATTCTGTTTACCGATATTGCAGAGAATGTATTCGATATCACGAAACAACAGCAGCAGCGCCGGCGCAAGGACGGAGAGTGAGTCTTACATGAGGATCGTGTTTATGGGGACCCCATCGTTTGCGGTCTCGTCGCTTGAACGCGTATTGGAGAGCGGCCATGAAGTGGTCGCAGTCTTCACGCAGCCTGATCGCCCTAAGGGCAGAAAACGTGAACTGACGCCGCCTCCTGTGAAGGAAGCTGCTCTTGTCCATGGCATTCCGGTTCACCAGCCGGAGCGGATGCGTAGTAGGGAAGCGGTTAAGTTGGTTGAATCGCTGAAACCTGATCTGATCGTCACAGCTGCTTACGGACAAATTCTGCCGCGCGCTGTGCTTGATGTGCCGCCGCTTGGCTGCATTAACGTGCACGGCTCGCTGCTGCCGCATTATCGTGGCGGCGCTCCGATTCAGCGTTCGATCATTAATGGGGAAAGCGTTACCGGCGTTACGATTATGTATATGGCGGAAGGGCTTGATACAGGTGATATGATCAGCCGTGTCGAAGTGCCGATCGAAGATTCGGATACGTCGGGCACGTTGTTCGAGAAGCTTAGTCTTGCAGGTGCGGATCTGCTAGCGCGTACACTGCCTGAGATTGAAGCGGGGAACGTTACGGCTGTAGCGCAAGCGCACGATGAAGCGACATACGCACCGAATCTGACACGCGAGGACGAGCGGATCGACTGGTCCCGCAGCGCGCGCCAAATATTCAATCAAGTACGCGGATTGTCGCCGATGGCAGGCGCTTTCACGTTGTGGAACGGTGAGCCTTTCAAAGTGTGGCGCTGCGTCGTCGAACGTACAGAAACAGCAGCGAGCAGCGAATATGCGCCTGGAACGGTTCTATCCACTGATGGAGAAGGTATCGTTGTTCAGACTGGTGCGGGCACGCTTCGTCTGCTTGATATTCAACCCGCAGGCAAACGTACGATGTTGGCAGCAGAATGGCTGAAGGGTGCAAGACTTGAGCGCGGACAGCGGTTCGGCGGTGACGGACAATGAGTCAGGAAAGAACGGGCGGCAGTACCGTCGGAAACGGCAATCGCCCTGCGAATAAATTTAATAAGAAATCTCGCCCGGCAGGAGCAACTGGCACTGGCGCGGGCAAGAAGCCTGGCGCCAAGCCGAATGGCGCAGCCGGTCAAGGCGGATCAGCCAAACGCCGCCCTGCAACGGCTCGCGAAGTAGCGCTCGATGTGCTCATTAAGGTAGAGCGTGAGCAAGCGTTCAGCAACCTTGTGCTGAATGCGGCGCTTCAGCATGCAGAGCTGTCCCGGCCGGATGCCGGGCTCGCCACGGAGCTCGTCTATGGGACGATTCAGCGCAAGCTGTCGCTCGATTACGCGCTTGCGGAACTGGCATCGAAAGGACTTGCGAAGCTGGAGCCGTGGGTTCTGCAGCTGCTTCGTCTTAGCGCTTATCAGATTTTGTTCCTTGACCGCGTACCCGCGCATGCAGCGGTGAATGAAGCGGTCACAATCGCGAAGCGACGTGGACATGCCGGTATCTCAGGCATGGTGAACGGCATGCTTCGCAACCTGATCCGGCGCCGCGAGGAGCTGTCGCCGATCGCTGCGGCGGGCCAACCAGGGCTTAGCCCCGCCCGCCGCATCGCGCTCCGCCACTCGTATCCCGAGTGGCTCGCCGCCCGCTGGATCGCCGCCTATGGCGAAGCGGCGGCGGAGCGCATCTGCGCGGCCGGCAATGAGCCGCCGCGCGCCAGCATTCGCGTCAATCCGCTTCGCGGGACGCGCGAGAATGCGATCTCGATGCTTGCAGACGCTGGCATCGAGGCGGAGGCTTCGACGCTGTCTCCTTACGGCGTCGTCGCCCGCAGAGGCGGAAGCCTCGCGGATACGATCGGCTTCCGCGACGGCCGCTGGTCCGTGCAGGATGAGAGCTCGATGCTCGTCGCTCAAGCTGCACAGCCGGCGGCAGGCATGACGGTGCTCGACTGTTGTGCGGCACCGGGCGGCAAATCGACCCATCTGGCCGAGCTGATGGGGAACGTTGGACGAGTCGTAGCGAATGATCTTCATCCGCATAAGCGGGCACTGATTGAGCAGCAAGCGGAACGACTTGGTCTTAGCTGCATCGAAGCGGTAACAGGCGATGCGGCCGAGCTGGGCAGCCGATTCGCGCCATCGAGCTTCGATCTCGTGCTGCTGGATGCGCCATGCTCGGGTCTCGGTGTCGTTGCACGCAAGCCGGAGATCAAATGGACGAAGTCAGAAGAGGATATCGCGGCGATTGCATCGATTCAGCATCAACTTATCGATTCGATTGCGAATCTAGTGAAGCCTGGCGGTCGTCTAGTTTACAGTACTTGCACGATCGAGCGCGATGAGAATGAAAGGCAGATCGATCGTTTCCTCCAGCAGCATCCGGACTATGAGCTGGATACGAATTGGCCGGACGAGCTGCTTGCTTCACTTCGCGAGGCGGGCGCTGTCGGCGCTGACTTCCGCGGCGATGTTCAATTGCTGCCAAGCCATGTTGGAAGCGACGGTTTCTATATAGCAACGCTTCGAAGACGGGCCTAATTCGGCCTTTGTGGTCTGCGTTGGACGTTTGTGGTAGAATAAATCATCAGCGGATGCGTGATTGACGCGTCCGCCTTATTTTAGACGTAGGTGTGATAACGATAATGGCAAAGAAAATTATTCCGCCGGAAAAGCCTGCCATATATGACTATACGCTCGAAGAGCTGCAGCAATGGATGAAGGACAACGGCGAACCAGCATTTCGTGCTGGACAATTGTTTGACTGGTTGTATGTCAAACGCGTACGGAGCTTCGAGGAGATGTCGAACCTGCCGAAGTCGCTGCGTGACAAGCTCGAATCGCATTTTGGTTTCGTTACGCTTACCGAAATTACGAAGTTCGAGTCGAAGGATGGAACGGTCAAATTTCTGTTCAATCTCCATGACAATCATGCAATCGAGACCGTTGTTATGCGGCATAACTACGGCAACAGCATTTGCGTTACGACGCAGGTCGGCTGCCGAGTCGGCTGTACGTTCTGTGCCTCGACGCTTGGCGGCCTGAAGCGGGACCTGACAGCGGGCGAGATTGTCGCACAAGTTGTATGGGCGCAGCAGCTGCTTGATGCAACTAATGAGCGTATTTCGAGTATTGTTATTATGGGAATAGGCGAGCCGTTCGAGAATTATGACGCAACGATGAATTTCTTGCGTATTATGATTCATGAGAAGGGACTCAATATCGGTCAACGCCATATTACGGTCTCGACGAGTGGCATCGTACCGAACATTTATCGCTTCGCCGATGAGAATACGCAGATTAACCTGGCAATTTCGATCCATGCGCCGAATGACGCGCTCCGTTCGAAGCTGATGCCGGTTAACCGCCGCTTCCCGTTCAACGATGTGATGGAGTCGCTTCGCTACTATATTGCGAAGACCGGCCGCCGCATTACGTTTGAATATGCATTGATCGGCGGCGTGAACGACCGTCCTGAGCATGCAGAAGAGCTTGCGCAAGTGCTGCAAGGCATGTTGTGCCACGTTAACCTTATCCCGGTTAACCACGTGCCTGAACGCAACTACGTGCGTACACCGCGCGACGATATATTTGAATTCCAGCGCATTCTCGAAAGGAACAAAATTAATGCGACGATCCGCAGGGAGCAGGGCCACGATATCGCGGCTGCATGCGGCCAGCTGCGGGCGAAGCATATGGAATCCACTGCGAGGTGATCCGGATTGATTATTGCTAACCGGACGGATATCGGACGCGTCCGACAAGTGAATGAGGACAGTCTTTGGGTTGAACAACTGCCTTCCGGCATTGTTGCTGCAGTCGTTGCAGACGGAATGGGCGGTCATCTGGCTGGCGAGGTAGCAAGCCGGATGACTGTCGATTCCCTTCAGGCAACGATTAGCGGCGCTGCTGCCGGGCTAACGAACGAGGAATGCGAAGCTCTGCTTCAGACTGCTATCAAGCAGGCGAATGAAGTCGTATACACGACAGCTTCGAGCAATGAACAGTACAGCAATATGGGAACAACCGTTATTATTGCGCTTGTTGAAGGTGAAAGGGCAGTCATTGCCCATGTCGGCGACAGCCGCGTCTATAAAGCAAATGCAGACGGACTCGTACAGCTAACTGACGATCATACGCTAGTCAACGAACTCGTGAAGTCTGGGCAAATTACAGCAGAAGAAGCAGCTGTTCATCCTCGCCGCAATGTGATCATGCGCGCCGTTGGTACAGATCCTGAGGTAAGTGCTGATGTATCCTTTTATACGTTGTCGCCATCAGACATCCTCTTGTTATGCAGCGACGGTTTAACCGATATGGTCAGCCATGAACAAATGGTGGAGACGCTGTTAACAGAAAGCTTGGATCTTGACGGGAAGGCGGAACGTCTCGTTTCGCTGGCGCTGCATGCAGGCGGCGATGATAATATTACCGTCGTTCTCTTGCAAGGTGACGCCAACAGAATCGAGGGGGGTACCTTACAATGATCGGCCATGAGCTCGGAGGACGCTACGAAATTATTTCGCGGATCGGCGGCGGCGGCATGGCGCTCGTATATAAAGCCCATGACGTTCTGCTCAACCGTAAAGTTGCGGTGAAAGTGCTTCGTCAACAATTCGTGCATGACGAGGAATTTATTCGCCGTTTCCGCCGTGAAGCGCAAGCTGCGGCCTCGCTGTCGCATCCGAACGTTGTCAGCATCTATGATGTCGGACAGGAAGAAGATGTGCACTTCATCGTTATGGAATATGTGGAAGGCAGCAATTTGAACGAAATTATACATGAACGCGCTCCCTTGCAGCCTGAGGAAGCGGTACATATTGCTGCGCAAATCTGCGATGCGCTCGTAAGCGCGCATCAGAATCAGATCATTCATCGTGATATTAAGCCTCATAATATTCTTATCGGCAAGAACGGCAGGGTGAAGGTGACCGACTTCGGCATCGCACGCGCCGTTACCGCATCAACGATTACGCAGACCGGTTCGGTCGTTGGCTCTGTGCATTATTTCTCGCCAGAGCATGCGAAGGGGACAAGCACGGGGGAGAAGTCCGACCTTTATTCATTAGGCATCGTGCTGTACCAAATGCTGACCGGCAAGCTGCCATTCCACGGCGAAAGCCCGATTAGCGTTGCGCTTAAGCATTTGCAGGAGACGTTCGTGGAGCCGCGTGTCATTAACACGCTCATTCCGCAAAGCGTTGAGAACGTCATTTTGCGCGCTATGCGCAAAAATCCGGCCGAACGCTACGCATCGGCTAGCGATATGCTGCGCGATCTGGAAACGTGCATGCTGCCGGAACGGCTGCATGAGCCGAAAGTGGTATTCACGCCTATCGCTGATGATATGGACGAGACGCGTATTATGCCTGCGATTCGGCAGACCTCGGGGGCCAACCGTTCAGCGGATGACCAATCCGTTCAGTCTCGGGATCGGACCGCTGCTGGGGCTGCGTTGTCTGGTACGCAGCAGATTGAGTGGGAAGAGGATACGAAGCGCAAAGCGTGGTGGAAGCGTCCTGCAACGATGATCATTACGACGCTTGTCATTATCGCAGGACTCTATTTTGCGGTTCGGGCGGTTACTAACAGCTTGGATGTGCCTGAGGTCACCGTACCGTATGTCATCAATCATACCGAGGATGAAGCAAAGCAGATGCTTGAAGAGGCTGGCCTCGTTGTTGAAGATCCGATTGAGCGTGAATATTCGGATGAGGTTGAAGCGGGCTATGTTTATAATCAATCCAAAGCGAACATGAAGGTCAAGAAAGGCGCGTCTATTAAGCTGTATGTCAGCAAGGGCAGCGAGCTTTCGACGATGACCAGCTATGTCGGCCAGCCAATCGCGAATGCGAAGGAAGATCTGGCAGCATTAGGCGTCGGTGACGACCGTATAACGACCACGCAGGAGTTTAGCGACCAAGAGCCAGGTACGATTCTGTCGCAGACGCCTGAAGCGAATGCACAATTCGATCCGAAGACAGAAACGGTTCATTTTATAGTAAGTAAAGGGCAAGAAACGGTTGTCATGCCGAAGCTGGTAGGCAAGAAAGAAGCGGAAGCTAAGGTAATGCTCAGTCAGCTGGGCTTGGTGCTGAAGGATGATAATATCGTTAGAGAACCAAGCTACGAACCTGAAGGCACCGTCATTAAGCAATTCCCATATCAAGAGGGCGAAGACGTTGGCAAAGGAGCCGAGGTATCGATTACGGTAAGCTCGGGATTGCCGAAGGATGCCCTTGAGAAGACGCTCCCGATCATGATTTCGCCGGCACAGGCAGGTACGACCAGTGAAATCAAAATTACGTATTCGGATGCAAAAGGCGAGAATATAGTATGGGGAACTCGCAAAATTAAAGATACACAGAAATTTTCCGTCAAAGTGATTGTAGCGCCGAACAAGGATGCCACAGTCACGGTTATTCGGGATAATCAGTTCGTCAATTCGTTTACGGTTACCTATGAAGATCAAACGCCTACGGACCAGACGGTGCCGGGTCAAGGCCAGCCGGAGACCGAGCAGCCATCGCAGCCGACTACCGGTACGGTGGGAACCGATGATCCAACCGCCACAACCAATGATCAGCCCACAACGGACACCAACCCGCCGGATGGCGGGGATGAGGATACCCATCAACATGACTAATAATAAAGAGCTGCAAGGCACGATCGTCAAAGCGCTTGCCGGCTACTACTACGTTCAGCCTGCCGATGTGCAGGCTGAACCTGTACAATGCCGTGCGCGAGGTGTTTTCAAGAAAAGAGGCGTGTCGCCGCTCGTCGGCGACCGCGTCCATTATTCGCTGACGGATAATGGAGAAGGAACGGTTGAAGAGATTTTACCGCGCGAGACGGAGCTCATTCGTCCTCCAGTCGCGAATATCGAGCTTGCAGTGCTCGTGTTCTCTGTGACGGAACCAGAGCTTAGCTTCCAACTGCTGGACAAGTTTCTTGTGCATATTGAGCATGCCGGTCTCGACACCGTCATCTGCCTAAGCAAAAGCGATCTGACGGAAGCAGAGGGCAAAGACGGCGAATCGGCCCGCGCAGCGCTTCAACGTGTAAAGAGCGTATATAAGCCGCTTGGCTATGAAATATTCGAGACGAGTGCCAATCGTTCAGAGGGCTTCGACCGTCTTCGGGAGACGCTGAATGGACGTTTATCCGTCTTCGCCGGTCAATCCGGCGTCGGCAAGTCGTCGATGCTTAACTCCCTTGTGCCAGGCCTGACGCTTGAGACGAATGCGATAAGCGATCGACTCGGACGCGGCAAGCACACGACTCGGCATGTCGAGCTCATTGACATCGGGAATAAAGGTCTCGTTGCGGATACGCCAGGCTTCAGCCAGCTTGATTTTCAAGAGCTTGGCATTGAAGACTTAGGCTACTGTTTCCGCGAGATGCGAGAGCTATCTCCAACGTGCAAGTTCAGAGGCTGTACGCATGTGCATGAGCCGGGCTGCGCCGTCCTAGAGGGGCTGGCGGCAGGTACGGTGGATGCCGGGCGGCACGCCCACTATATAACGTTTATGAATGAGATGAAAGAGAGAAAGCGGAGGTACTAACGTATGACTATTATTGCACCGTCGATTTTATCGGCCGATTTTTCTAAGCTGGGGGAGGATGTTCGATCAGCCGAGCAAGCCGGCGGGGATTGGATTCACATTGATATTATGGATGGTCACTTCGTTCCGAATATTACGTTCGGTCCGCTCGTGGTCGAGTCGATTCGTTCTTACACGAAGCTGCCCTTCGACGTTCATCTGATGATCGAGAAGCCGGAGCTGTACATCGCTGCCTTTGCTAAGGCTGGCGCAGACCGGATTACGGTTCATGCAGAGGCATGCGTTCACCTTCACCGCGTTATTCATATGATTAAGGAGCTTGGTCTGCCGGCAGGTGTGGCGATCAATCCAGGTACGCCGGTATCGGCCGTTGAATCGGTGCTGGAGGATGTGGATCTCGTGCTGCTCATGACGGTTAACCCGGGCTTCGGCGGACAATCGTTCATTCCGCAATCGGCAGCACGGCTCCGCCAACTGCGCGGCATGCTGCAGGAGCGCGGACTTACGGATATGCATGTGCAGGTAGACGGCGGCATTAACGCTGAAACTGCAGCAATCGTACGTGAGGCAGGCGCGAATGTGCTTGTAGCAGGAAACTATGTATACGGCTCGCCGGATCGTGCAGCGGCTGTCGCATCACTGAGGTAATCGCGATGAGTAAAAAAGTGAAACCAGTCATTGACGTCGATCTTGATGAAGAGCGCAAACCGCGCACAGTCCTTATCGTTATTGCATTCAGTTTTGTTTGCGGCCTATGTCTGAGCTTGTTTGCTTCGATCTCAGGTCCGCTCAAATATTTATTTTCGCTTCTAGCGCTTATTGTCGGGATCAAAATGTTCGGTAAGCTGGATCGGGTCGGGCCGCGTATTTGGTTTGTCAGCCTGTCGATTATATGGTATTTGCTGCTTACGATCATTATTGCTTTTGTTCAGTACGCACAGGATAATCCGCTGCCCACAAACGGTTAGCCTCTTGTCCGCTCTGGAATAGGACGACTAGATCATGCATAGGATGGTTACATGAACGAAGGCTCTTGAGATGAACTGGGGTTACAAGCTTCGTGCAGCATCTATGTAGGCAGTCAGTACCACATTTCGATGAGCGCGCTTTGAGGAGGGATGGAGCATGAAATTTTACACGATCAAGCTGCCGAAATTTTTGGGCGGATTCGTCAAGGCCATCTTGAATACGTTCCAAAAAAACTAAATACGGCCGGCTCGGCGATAGTACGATCGTGGAACGGTACACGAGGGGTGTTCCATCTGCGCATGCTCGGAACATGCCCTCAAGCGCCGCATGCTGCCTGATACTAACTCTGCCTAGCTGAATTCTTCCTGCTCGGGAGGACTCCTCTAGGGTTCCGATTCATGGATCTCGGAGTGGGAGAATGGCGGGACAGAGTCGTTCCTCATTTACTACGTGCTTCGAGTCGCGTGCCCCATTGGGGTACAGCTTACTTATTGTGCGTGATAGAGTGTCTTGGATCTTGGATTAGCCGACAACTAATATAATGAATAACAAAAAGACCGCATCCCGTAGGACGCGGTCTTTCGTTGCTGCGAGTTATCGCAGGCTATTATACGCGAGTTACTTTGCCGGATTTCAGCGCGCGAGCGCTCACCCATACGCGTTTCGGTTTGCCGTCGACGAGGATGCGCACTTTTTGTACGTTTACGCCCCAAGAGCGGCGGTTTTTGTTGTTAGCATGGGATACGTGGTTGCCCGTGCTTGGCGCTTTGCCAGTGATTGCACATTTGCGAGACATGGATACACCTCCTTAATTGAAGCGGAGCATACGGCTTCGCAAGCATCCGCCCACATGAGGCAGAGCAGAACAGCATGAAAAGCATCCGCTGAAAGTCGCTTGTTATACGTCATCGAATACTGCGGCTTCCCATAAGAAGCGGCATATAAACATACCCAAGTATCGTATCACAATTTCCTTTTCCTTGTCTAGTCCTGAGGGGGCGCTCGCTGCGGATTCCTGGCCATTCGATACGCTATTCCTAAGAAAACGAGCGAATTAAGCCAATCTATCGCATTAGAACTAGCCGAATGTCGAAAAACATTGTAGAATGTCGTTAACACTGAGCTTTAAGTACTTACCTCTTATACTCATACTTTGAAGCTTCAAGTGTGTCAAAGGAGCTATGCTTGCACAGGTGTAGAGCCGTTCGACTCAAGGGCATTAGTCTGTCTAAGATTGGATGCGTTTACATCTACTTGAAAGTTGGAGTGGCATACGCTTCTATATCTGTATTCTTTATAGTACAATGTTGGAAAGTCCACAATAGAGATACATGAGGAAAAGGAGCGAGTTTCCATGCCACTGCAACTGAGCACTGAACTTGGAAAAGTGTTAATTACTGATGAATGCGTTGCCGTTATTGCAGGGTCTGCGGCATTGGAATGCTACGGTCTTGTCGGTATGGCTTCCCGCAAGCAACTGAAAGATGGAATTTCTGAACTGCTGGGAAGGGACAATTTGTCCCGAGGTGTCGAAGTGCGGCACGAGCAGGATCGCCTGCACATCGACTTGCATATAATCGTGAGCTATGGAACCAAAATATCCGAGGTTGCGCATAATATTCAAACAAAGGTCAAATATGTGCTCAATGATGTGATCGGACTTGAGGTTGATCAAGTACAAATATTTGTGCAAGGCGTGCGGGTACTTAAGTAGTTAGGAAGGGGAATAGTCGTTGAGCAAGCGCACGATTAACGGAATCGATTTTGCCCGAATGGCTGCTGCCGGGGCTGAGCTATTGAATCGGAACGCAGAGCGCGTTAACGCGTTGAATGTGTTTCCAGTACCAGACGGCGATACGGGTACGAATATGAATTTGACGATGACATCGGGGATGAAGGAGCTGCAGGGCAAAACCTCGCCTCATCTCGGAAAGGTCGTCGAAGCGTTATCCAAAGGATTGCTGATGGGTGCCCGAGGCAACTCAGGCGTTATCCTGTCACAGCTGTTCCGCGGCTTCGCCAAATCGCTGGCCGCATCGGAGGAAGCAGGCCCTGCACAATTGGCTGCTGCACTGCAGTATGGCGTTGATATGGCCTACAAAGCAGTTGTAAAGCCAGTCGAGGGAACGATTCTGACGGTTGCTCGGGAAGCAGCGAAACATGCTGTAACGATCTCGCGCCGGACTAATACTGCGGACGAGCTAATGCGTGAGGTTTACGAGAAAGCAAACGAGGCGCTTCAGCGTACGCCGGAGCAACTGCCGGTGCTGAAGCAGGTTGGCGTCGTCGATTCCGGCGGTCAAGGTCTTGTTTATATATACGAAGGCTTTGCGCGCGTGTTGTCCACATTGGATGCGCCGCAGCATGAAGCATCTGAAGCTTCATTCGTTACGGAAGCAGCGCTGCCGGAGGACGTCGGAATGGCCGATCGACTTCGCAGTACAGCGGCTGGACGTCCAGCTATGGGGCATTCCGCTCAATCCCGTTTAGCGACGGAAGATATTGAGTTCTTGTACGACATGGAATTTTTTATCGATCGTAATAAGGCAGCGAAATCTGCACCCGTATTCAACGAGCAGCGTTTCAAGGACGCGCTTGCGAAGGATGGCGATTCGATTCTCGTCATTGAGAGCGATGATGTGATTAAGGTGCATGTTCATTCTCGCAAGCCCGGCGATGTGCTGAATCTGGCGCTGCCTTACGGTGAGCTAATCGATATTCACATATTGAATATGCGCGAGCAGCATCGTGATTTGTTGGGCGAAGAAGGGCATGCGGAATCAGACATCCTGCCTGATCGCGAAGCGCTTGCTGCCGCAGAAGTATTGACTGGCGGAGCTGCTCCGCAGACGACTTCGCCGGAGCAGGTGCACGAGTACGCGCCGTTCGGCATTATCGCTGTCGCAATGGGCGAAGGTATCGCCGAAATTCTGCTCGATAATAACGTCGACATTGTATTGTCGGGCGGTCAGACGATGAATCCGAGCACGGAAGATTTCGTGAAGGCCATCGAGGCGCTGCCGGCCGAACATATCTTCCTGCTGCCGAACAACGGCAACATCATTCTCGCTGCTGAGCAAGCGGCGGAGCTGGTGGGTCGCAGCGTGTCGGTTATTACGACGCGTACGGTACCGCAAGGGCTCGCTGCGGCGCTCGCATTCCGGGAAGATGAATCGATCGAGCGGAATAGCGAGCTGATGAAACGCGCGTCCGAATCAGTACGTTCGGGTCAAGTTACGCAGGCGGTTCGCGATACGTCGATCGACGGCATTGCGATTCGTGAAGGTGATTTTATCGGCATTCAAGAGAAAGCCATCGTCGTATCGACGTCGGATCTTAATGATGCTTGCCGCACGCTGCTTAGCGGCATGCTTGAAGAGGGCGGCGATCTGATTACGGTGCTAACTGGCGAGGATGCAGACGCCAGTGTTACGAGCGAGCTGAAGCAATGGCTGAACTCGGAGCATCCGGATGTAGAGGTTGAAGTGCTTGAGGGCGGTCAACCGCTGTATCCTTACGTATTCGCGGTTGAATGACAGCGAGACTTACGGTTATGGAACACTACTAATCAGAGGAAGAAGGAGGAGGCGCGTATGACAACGATTCGAATCGTGACGGACAGTACGGCAGATTTGCCTGCTGATATACGGAAGCAATTTGGGATCGAGATGGTGCCGCTTCAGCTTTCATTTGGCGATGAGACATTTCTGGATGCGGTGACCATTGAGACGGATCAATTCTATAAGAAGCTGGCGGTATCCGACCAACTGCCGAAGTCGTCCCAGCCATCGACGATTGCGTTCAAGGAATTGTACGAGCGCATTCTGACGGAAACGCCAGATGCCCATATTATATCGATTCATCTAGCTGCTGCTCTTAGCGGCACTTATCAGTCTGCTGTCATCGGCAGCACCATGGTAGAGATTGAGGACGGCGAATCGCATATTACCGTGTTTGATTCCAAATCCGCATCAATCGGCATCGGTGTGCTCGTTCTGAAAGCAGCAGAGATGGCGGCGGCAGGAAGCTCGAAGGAGCAGATCATTGCTGTGCTTGAACAGCTGCGCTCCGAGACGACTATTTATTTTCTCGTGGATACGCTTGAATATTTGCAGAAAGGCGGCCGAATTGGCAAGGCCTCGGCCGTCATCGGCTCCCTGCTTAACATTAAGCCGATCTTGACGCTCGACGAAGACGGCGTTGTATCCTCGATCGATAAAGTGCGTGGACAGAAGAAAGCAATGCTTCGCATCGTCGAGCTTCTTAATCAGAAGTTCAACGGTCAGGAGCCTGTTACGGTAACGTTCGCTTATGCTGAACGTATCGAAGGCGCGCAAGAAATGAATGAATTGCTGAAATCACATTTTAACGTACAAGGCACAACGTATTACGAACTTGGCCCTGTTATCGGCACGCATGCCGGTCCAGGTACAGTAGGTCTTTTTATGCATAGGGTGTGAGAGGAATGAAGCTGGATCTAATTCCGGTCCGGCAAGTTAAGGGCGTGAGCGCGCAGAAGGAAAGCGAGCTTCACGCCTTTGGCGTCCGTACGGTTGCCGATTTGCTGGACTATTATCCGTTCCGGTACGAGGATTACCGGCTGCGGGATTTGGCGGAAGCCAAAGACGGGGAGAAAGTTACTGTTCAAGGCATTATTCGAAGTGTGCCGCTATTGGCGCGATTCGGCCGAGGCAAGGCGCGGCTGACGTGTCTAGTTGAGGTTGAGCATTTTCTAGTGAAAGCCGTTTGGTTCAATCGCGCTTTCCTGCAGGATCAATTGACGCTTGGCCGTGAGATTACGATTACTGGCAAGTGGGAAGCCCATCGTCATCAGATGACCGTCTCGGATTCGGAATTTCCGGATCGCGGTAAAGCCCGTACAGGAACGCTGCAACCGGTCTATTCGGTTGGCGGTGGACTGACGAACGCGTGGATGCGCAAGACGATTGCGCAGGCGCTGGTGCAGTTTGGCGATCTGATCGAGGAGAGCTTGCCGGCGGATATTGTGGCGAAGCATCGGCTTATGCCGCTTCGCGAGGCTATTATGCGCATTCACCAACCCGATGGGACAGCGGAAGGGCAGGCTGCGAGGAAACGGCTCGTCTACGAGGAGTTGTTCTGGTTTCAGCTCAAGCTGCAGGCATACCGTTCGTTGCAGCGGTCGCGTTCTGAAGGAATGGCGTTCCCGATCGAAAGCGCGACGATTCGAGAGTTTGCGGCAACGCTTCCGTTCGAGCTGACAGATGCGCAGAAGAAGGTGATTAACGAGATCACGCATGATCTTCGGCAAAAGCACAGCATGAACCGGCTGCTGCAGGGCGATGTCGGCTCCGGCAAGACGGTAGTCGCTGCTACGGCGCTGTATGCGGTAGCGAAGAACGGTCATCAAGGTGCGCTGATGGTGCCTACTGAGATTCTGGCAGAGCAGCATCTACGATCGCTGCAGCGGCTGTTTGAAGGGTCAGGCATCGAAGTGGCGCTCTTGACTGGCAGTCTGACTGCCCGCCGCCGCCGTGATGTCATTGCAGGCTTGCAAATGGGTCTTATTCATATCGCGGTTGGCACGCATGCGCTTATTCAAGATGATGTCATGTTCCGTTCGCTTGGCCTTGTTGTGACCGACGAGCAGCATCGGTTCGGCGTCAACCAGCGAAGCGTCCTGCGAAGGAAGGGCTGGAGCCCGGATGTGCTGACAATGACAGCGACGCCGATTCCGCGTACGCTCGCTATAACAGCATTCGGCGATATGGACGTATCGACGATCAAGGAGCGGCCGAAGGGGCGCAAGCCGATTAAGACGCATTGGACGAAGCCAAGCGCAATGGAGCGGGTGTTCGAGTTCATCGAGCGTGAAGTCGCGCAAGGGCGTCAAGCGTATGTCATTTGTCCGCTGATCGAAGAATCGGAGAAGCTTGATGTGCAGAATGCAATCGAGATGCATGCGACGATCGCGATGTCGCTGCCGAAGCTGAAAGTCGGTCTGCTGCATGGACGGATGACGTCTGCCGAGAAGGACGAAGCGATGCGGGCGTTCGGGGCGAATGAGACGCAGGTGCTCGTTGCGACTACTGTCGTTGAGGTCGGCGTCGATGTGCCCAATGCTACGGTGATGGTCATCATCGACGCTGAGCGCTTCGGATTGTCGCAGCTGCACCAGCTTCGCGGCCGGGTTGGCCGCGGTGAACACCAATCGCATTGTATCCTCGTTGCAGATCCGAAGTCAGAGAACGGACGCGAGCGGATGAAGGTCATGACCGAAACCGACGATGGGTTCGAGGTTGCCCGCCGTGACTTGGAGCTGCGCGGACCAGGCGATTTCTTCGGTACGAAGCAGAGCGGTGTTCCGGACTTTAAGCTGGCCGACATGGTAGCCGATTATGAGGTGTTGGAGGAAGCGAGGGACGATGCGGCAGAGCTAGCCGGTGAGGCAGATTTCTGGACGAACCCAGAGAGGGCCACAATGCGCAGCCGACTGCTGCAGGATCCGCTGTTTCAAGGCGAGAAGCTTGATTGATGGCCCAAGCGTAGGTATAAGGTTTGTTTCACATTTGGAGAGGCAACTTCTGGGGACGAACGGCATATGTATAAGCGATTGCCACATGCGGCGGTCGGTTGCCGTTCCGCCGGCTGGAGGTGTTTCCCATGAGCTATCAGAAATTCGGTATTCGGCCCGATCTGGTCGAGCGGGTTAAATTCAAGATGAAGAACCCGGTCGTCAAGGACCGAATGAAGACAATGCTTGCGAATGTTAACAAGTACGATCTGCAAGACCGCGCGAAGGTTCGCAAGCTTGTAAAATCAGCTGCGGCGGCGTTGTCGGAAAATTTGACGGATGCACAGGAAGATCAAATTATTACATTCATCCTGAGCCAGAAAATTGATCCGAACAACACGTTTCATCTGCTTAAGTTGTGGGCTACTTTTCGTTAGGACTGCCTAATCATTCTTTTATGATGATGCCACGAGGCAGCCCCTCCATAATGGATGGGGCTGTTTTGCTGTTTGTCTCCGTTTGACGAGTCATTCGACGTATGCTAAATTTGTATTGTTTAGTGGAATACTTGGAATTGTTCATTATGCAACCATACATTCCCATACAGCGCTCGCCAGTAAACTGGAGGCGTATAGCTTGGTTTGGAGAAACCATGGCTATGCGCCTTTTTGTGTTATGCTAACGATACGTTCAGAGAGAAGGAGATGGAAAGATGAACGAAACGATCGCTTTATTACAGCGCCACCGCTCCATTCGACGGTATAAGGAAGCATCGATTCCCGAAGAGCATCTCACGCAAATTGTACGTACAGGACAGGCTGCTTCAACCTCTTCGAACATTCAAGCATATAGCGTCATTGCAGTAAAGGATCCGGTTAAGAAGCAGCGGTTGACCGAGCTGTGCGGCAGCCAGCAGTATATTATCGATTGCCCGGTATTTCTAGTCTGGTGCGCTGACTTGAACAAAACGCAGACGGCTGTCCGGCTGCATGAGGATATGGCACTGGAGACTAACGTTGAGGTGCTGCTGCTCGGTACGATCGATGCAGCTCTCGCTGCGCAGAATGCCGCTGTTGCAGCCGAATCGCTTGGTTATGGCATCGTCTACATTGGCGGTATTCGCAATAATCCGCAGCAGGTAACCGAGCTGCTTCAGCTCCCGCCGCTCGTGTACCCTGTATTCGGCATGTGTGTCGGCGTATCCGATCAGGAGCCTGACCTTCGTCCGCGACTGCCGCTGGAGGGTGTTTATCACGAAGAAGTATATCGTCAGGATGGGATCGACGATGCCATCCGCGCTTACGATGAGGTGACACGTCGTTATTATGCATCTCGCAAAGGCGGAGGGCAGCAGACAACCTGGTCACTTGAAATGTATCGCAAATTCAACGGAAAGCCGCCGCGTGCGCATATGCATCCCTATTTGACCAGCCAAGGCTTTCAGCTGAAATAATTAAATCAGGACGAGCCCCAGCAAACCGCCAACGGTTTGCTGGGGCTTGTTTTGTCTTTGTGAGCATCGTGAGCGCCGTAACTTTCTTTTGCCATAGTTATATGGAACGCCAAGGAAGGGATTGTCAGATAACGATATATCGCATAGAATAAAATCATTAACAATACGATATATCGTTAATTGGAGGCGATTGCGACATGTCATCGGTATGGCAGCAGGAAGAGCGATTGTTTTTGCATTTGGGCAATGAGCGGGAGACGAATGGTTCGGGCAGACGGTATTTCAGCCGCGGCGGCGTCAAGTATGCGCTGCTCGAACTGCTGCAGCAGGAGAATATGCATGGCTATCAGATGATGAAGGCGCTGGAAGAGCAGTCTGGCGGCACGTATAAGCCGAGCGCTGGCTCGATCTATCCGACGCTGCAGATGCTGCGGGATCAGGGCTTCGTCAATTCGTCGAAGATCGAGGGCAAGAAAGTGTTCGAGATTACAGACGAAGGGCGCGCCTATCTGCTCGAGGAACGGGACAACGAGGAGAGCGGCTCACCGGGAGAGGAACGACAGGAGCCAGGGTTTGCCGAGGAAGAAGAAGGGCGGCCAGAAGGAGTACGGCGTAACCGCCGACTGACGCCGAAGGGCAAGGAGCTGCTCCATCTGCTGAAGGCGGCAGAGCGGGCAGCGCTTGCGGACCCGGATAAGGCACAGGCGCTGCGCACGATTTTGCATGGCCTGCTGCTCTCCTTAAGGCATATTACGGAAGGCACGGAACAGGGAAGGGAGACGTCACATTGAACGGGCCGGGTCCGATGCATAACTCAGTCCGTCCAGGTGGCGGAATGGGTGGGATGAGACGATTCGGAACAGGCGAGAAGGTGAAGCCTGCAAGCATCTTCGGGATGTTCGTCCGTATTTTTGCCCATGTCAGGTTACAGTGGAAGGCGCTTGTCGTCTCGATCGTTTGCTTAACCGCGATTTCGCTGCTGCAGTTCGCTATCCCGCAATTGACTCGCATTACGATCGACCATATCATTCCGGATCAGGCCTATAGCAAGCTGTATCTCATTGCAATCGGTATTCTGGGTTCGGCTGCGCTGTTAGGTGTGCTGGGTTACTTCAGTACTTCGCTAATCGCCTCGATTGGGCAGAAGGTGCTCTACGATCTGCGCAACGACTTGTACCGTCACTTGCAGAGTATGGATGTTGCCTTCTTCGACCGTAATCGCACTGGCGATCTCATGTCCCGCGTTACCAACGATGTTAATATTCTTCAGCAAATGATTTCGTCCAGCATGATGCAGCTGGTAACGGATTTATTCACTTTCACCGCGATAGCGCTCTATATGCTCTGGATCGACTGGCTTCTGACGCTGCTCCTGCTGGCGACATTCCCCTGCATGCTGTTCACGACTCGGCTGTTCGGCAAGCGGATGCGCGCCTCGTTCCGTACTGTGCAAGAATCGGTGGCGGATGTGAGTGACCATCTCCAGAACGCGTTGACGGGCATTCGACTCATCAAATCGTTTACAGCGGAGCAATACGAGGAGGAACGGTTCGCCAAACGGACGCAGCGCAATATGGATGCGAACATTCAAGTCGTCCGCTTACGCGCAGCGTATGAACCGATTATCGATTTTCTCAACTTTATCGGTTTGGCGATTGTGCTCGTATTCGGTGCATGGCTTGCCATGAAGGGGCACATGACCGTCGGTACGATTGTTGCGTTCACGGCTTATCTGCGGCTGCTGCAAAATCCGATCCGCCACTTCAGCCGCATCATGAACACGATTCAACAAGCGGCGGCAGGCTATGAGCGGATTATGGAGATTCTGGGTACGAAGGCGGAAGTGGTAGAGAAGCCGGATGCGGTTCGTCTGCCGCAAGTGGATGGGCGCATCGTGTTCGACAAGGTTGATTTTGCTTACAACAATGATTCGGGCGTTCTATCCACATTTGATCTGACGCTTGAAGCGGGACAGATTACAGCACTTGTTGGTTCTTCGGGCTCCGGCAAGTCGACGATTGCTCATTTGATCGCGAGGTTCTATGATCCGCAGGGAGGATCGATCTCGATTGACGGCTTTGATCTGAAGGCGGTTACGCTGCCTTCGCTGCGCGAGCAGATCGGGATCGTCTCGCAGGATATTATTTTGTTCAACGGCTCCATTATGGACAATATTCGATACGGCAATTTAGAAGCTTCGGATGAAGATGTGCATGCTGCAGCGGAAGCGGCGAATGCGACAGACTTCATCGCTTCGTTCCCGCAAGGCTACGAGACGATGATCGGCGAGCGCGGCGTGAAGTTGTCCGGCGGTCAGAAGCAGCGGATCTCGATCGCAAGGGCGATTCTGAAGAATCCGCGCATCATTATTCTCGACGAAGCGACCGCTTCGCTTGATACCGAGTCTGAGCAGCATATACAAGAGGCATTAGCGCAACTGCTGAAGGGCCGAACCTGTCTCGTCATTGCGCATCGGCTATCGACGATTCAGCAGGCTGACTGCATCTACGTTCTTGAGCAGGGTCAGATCGTGGAGAGCGGCAGCCATGCCGAGCTTCTCCAATTGGCTGGGCGGTACAAACAGCTCTATGAGCTGCAGTTTCCGAGGAAAGGAAACAGCGAAAGCGCCGGCACCGGCACCGCAGGGAAGAAGATTTCACATAGAGAAGCGAAGGCGTTGTGAAACTAAAAACGATATGCCGCGGTTTTTTGAGCCTGTCCAGTCATTGAAGACGCCCGATTTTGGGCGTCTTTTTATATGAAAACAATACTTTCAAAGGTAATTTACTAATCGTTGACAGATTTTCTCTCGAATTAACTATCGGTAAACTTTCAATAGGGTAACGTACCGCTGGCACGATTCTCGGCTTTTGTTGCGCACAGCAAATCCAACTCAGTGATCGTGCTTTATGTTGCGAGACCATGACGCGCTCCGTTCGGAGTGCTTAATGGAATATACATCGAAAGGAAAGGTGTGTTAATGAAGAAGCAAAGTTGGAAGCGCTTCACTTCGCTGTTTATGGCAGTCGCTCTAGTAGTGACGATGTTTAATGCGATGCCTAAGCAAGCGAAAGCGGAGACGACGTCGCTCTCGTTCGATTTCGAGGACGGCACGACACAAGGTTGGGAAGCTAGGGGGGATACGCTGACGGTCGCGGCAGATGCGGGGCAGAGCGGTACGCATGCGCTGTTGTCCTCGGCGCGCAAGGCGACTTGGAACGGGCCAGGCTATAACATGCTCAACGTTCTTCAGCCAGGGGCAGTATATCAAATCGAGGCATATGTTAAGCTGCCGATCGGCACTGCTGCTACGACAGCCAACCTCACGGTTGCCCGCACCGCTGCAGGTGAAACGAATACCAATTTTGAATCCGTGGCATATGCTCAGCCAGTTACAGCGGATCAATGGACCAAGTTGTCAGGGAGCTACACATACACTGGCGATGTGACGGCTCTGCAGCTATATTTTGAGTTGGCAACGCTGGATTCTTTCTATGTCGACCATATTACAATTACGCAGACGAGCCCCGCAGAGCCCTCCGGACCGACTTCGATTACGACAAACTTTGAAGACGGCACCCTGCAAGGCTGGTATGCGCGCGGCGGCAACGAGGTGTTGACGTCCGAGACGTCAACGGCTCATTCGGGCACTCATAGCATGCTTGTTTCGAATAGGCAGGAGGGCTGGAACGGAGCCCAGTTGAACGTAACGCCTGTTATTCAGCAAGGTAAAACGTATGCGCTTACGGCGTGGGTTCGATTGCCAGTCGGTACTGCCGATACTCCTGTCTCGATCGTCGTTCAGCGAACGACAGAGGGTAAAGATAATTACGAGATGGTCACTTCGGCTCAAGCCAACGCGAACGGCTGGACCAAAATTACGGGACAATACACAGTGAAAAACCCGATCGATAAGTTTGAAGTTTATATGGAGTCGTTCAACTACCCGACCTTAAGTTTCTACGTGGACGATTTCTCGATTGAGAAAGCGCCAGATATCGTCCCGATTACGATTCAGCAAGATATTCCGAATCTTAAAGATTCTTTCACAAACGATTTCAAGCTGGGCACAGCCATTGTTGCCGAAGAGATCAATGATGTGAATGGTCCAGGCGCTCAGTTGATCAAGAAGCATTTCAACAGCATCACGGCCGGCAACGAAATGAAATGGGATGCGACGGAACCGACAGAAGGCAATTTCACCTTTGCGCGGGCCGATAAAATCGCTAATTTCGCATTCGATAACGGCATTGCATTGCGCGGTCATACATTGGTCTGGCATTCGCAGACGCCGGATTGGGTGTTTAAGGATGCGAATGGAAACTTGGCCAGCAAAGAAGTGCTTTTTGCTCGGATGAAGGCTCATATCGATGCGGTTATGGGTCACTATAAGGGCAAAATTTACGCTTGGGATGTCGTGAACGAAGTCATTGAGCCAGGCGACAATAAACCGGGCGGCTTGCGCAACAGCAAGTGGTACCAAATCGCAGGCGAAGAATTCATCGAGAAGGCATTCGAATACGCGCATGCGGCTGATCCTAATGCCAAGCTGTATATTAACGATTACGGCACGGATAATCCCGTCAAACGCCAGGATTTGTACGACCTGGTCAAGCGGCTGAAGGATAAAGGCGTTCCGATTGACGGCGTCGGCCATCAGACGCATATCGGCATTGCGAATCCGACGATCCAGGCGATCGACGAAACGATCGAGAAGTTCACGGATCTCGGCGTTGAGCAGCAAGTTACGGAGCTCGATATGAGCGTTTATACGAGCGATAACGATAAGTACGATACGCTCTCCGAAGACCTTGCGATCAAGCAAGCGTACCGCTATAAGGAATTGTTCGACGTATTCAAAAAGCATGCCGACGACCTTACGGCCGTCGTCTTCTGGGGCAAAGACGATTTGAACACCTGGCTGCGCACGTTCCCGGTTGTACGGAATAACTGGCCGCTGCCGTTTGACGAACGCATGCAAGCCAAATATTCGTATTGGGCTCTTGTCGATCCTACTCGTCTGCCGACTCTTCCAAGAGATCCGAAAGCGGTAAGGATTGCGAAGGGCACGCCAGTCATTGATCACCTGCAAGAGCTGTTGTGGCTGAATCAGCCTGCACAGCAAATCGAAGGCAGCAAGGTGAACGGCACCCTAAAGCTGCTGTGGGATCCGACGCATTTGTACGCAACGGTACAAGTGAACGATGCTACCCTTAATGCCAATGATTCAGTCGAGCTGTTCCTTGATGACAACAATTCGCATTCCGCAAGCATCGAGGCGGACGACAAAGCGTATGTATTGAAGCGCTCTGGCGCAGCGGCGGACGGTATTACGTATACGGTAACGGAGAAGACCGGCGGTTATATCATTGAAGCAGCTATCCCGATTACGGGCGGCGACATGAATGTAGGCAAAGGCTTCGATGTTCGCTTGAAGGATGCGGATCAGGATAACGCCGTAACCTCTTGGAGCGATTATTCGAACACTCAGAATTCCAGCACTGCCCGTTACGCCAGGCTGACGCTTGACGATGGTATCCAATCCATAAACGCTGTCAAAGCGCCGAGCAGCGTTGCAATTGATGGCGTCGAGGATCCGGCTGAATGGTCGAAGGCGAATACGATTGAGGCGAACCGAAGTGTCACGGGCAGCGGAGGAGCAAGCGGCACGGCCAAGGTGATGTGGGATGACCATTATTTATACGTGATGGCACATGTGACGGATCCTGTTCTGAGCGACAAGAGCTCCAATGTCTGGGAACAGGATTCGATCGAGCTGTTCCTCGATAGCAACAATCATAAAACTGCGAGTTATGAAGCAGATGACGGGCAATATCGCATTAACTTTAAGAATGTCCAATCGTTTGGCGGTAGCGCAAACACATCCCAGCTGATGTCTGCAGTAAAGCTCACTGAGACGGGCTACGATGTAGAAGCACGAATTGCTTTACCAGATGCGGTCGAGGACAAGACGATCGGATTCGATTTCCAAATCAATGATGACGCGAATGACGACGGTACTCGGGAGAATGTGAAGATTTGGAATGACTCAACCGGGCTTTCTTATATGAATACGTCCAATTTCGGATTAGTCAATCTGATCGATACAGCCATTCGAACAGAACAAGCTGAGAAAGCGTCTGGCGCAATCATCATCGATGGCATAGAAGACGTCAATGTATGGAGCAGGGCGAAGACGATTACTACGAGCAGGCAAGTAAGTGGCCAAGGCGGTGCAGTCGGCACGGCGAAAGTGATGTGGGATGCTCAGTATCTCTACGTTCTTGCTACAGTCATCGACCCTGTGTTGAACGATAAAAATCCTAATGCATGGGAACAAGACTCGATAGAGTTGTACGTGGATCGAAACAACCATAAATCTGGGACGTATGAACATGACGACGGTCAGTATCGTATTAATTTCAAAAATGTTCAATCATTCGGCGGCAGCGGCGCAAAAGCGTCTCAATTGACGTCTGCGGTCAAGCTAGTCGAGAACGGATATGTTGTAGAAGCCCGCATTGCACTTCCAAAGGCAACCGCAGGACAAATTATCGGATTTGACTTCCAGGTTAACGATGATTCGAATAATGATGGCATCCGTGATACTGTAAGAGTCTGGAGCGACATATCCAACGCCTCGTGGCAAACGACAGAACATTTTGGCCAGCTGCTTCTCGTTGATAACACTGGCAGCAACGGCAACGGCAACGGCAACGGCAACGGCAACGGCAACGGCAATGGCAATGGCAACGGCAATGGCAATGGTAATGGCAACGGCAACAGCAACGGCAATGGCAATGGCAACGGTAATGGCAACGGCAACGGCAACGGCAAGGGTAACGGAAAGTGAATAACAAATAACGGCAATCCATTTGTATTCAAAGATGTACCAGCCAAATGCGCTTTAAGTTATTTCACTTATTTTTTGTTTGAAAATAAATAAAGCAAAGGCGGCCTCTGTTGAGGTCGCCTTTGCTTCATGTTGTTGGCCTATAAGGGGCGTGACAGCCGCAGTCTCATCATGCTTCCACTGGCTCAATTAATTCCGCGAAGTCGTTGCGGACGCTGCCGACTGCTGCAGATACTGGATAAGCTTCCATCAGCGATTCGTCGAATGGCTGGAATAGATGCTGCAGGTCAGCGGGATTAGTTATTGTGCGGTCGAGCCATAGCGGTTCATCCTCGGGACGAAGCATGACCGGCATTCGATTATGGATCGGCTCCATCAATTCGTTCGGAGAGGTCGTCAGCACGGTGCAGGTGCTCAGCTTCACGCCGTCTGCGGCAACCCAAGTCTCGTACAAGCCAGCCATGGCGAACGGCTGACGGTCGCGCATGACGATGCGCATCGGCTGCTTGGTACCGTCTTGGCGCGTCTTCCATTCATAGAAACTGTCGGCTGGGATGAGACATCGCTTGCGTCGTACGGCTTCACGGAAGGCGGGCTTGTCCGCTGCGCTTTCAGCGCGGGCGTTAAGCATCTTCGAACCAATTTTCGGATCGTCTGCCCAAGGCGGCACAAGGCCCCACTTCAGCTCGCCGAGCCGGTTCTGTTCCCCGTCATTAATAATGGCGAGCACGAGCTGGCCGGGAGCGACATTATATTGCGGCCGGTGATAAGGCACATTCGTTTGCCCAATCATGAACCGAAGCATCATTTCTTCAAGCGATACGGTTAAGGTGTAGCGTCCGCACATATTAGCGGTCTCCTCCTACGCTGGATTTCGCAGTTCTGATCATCGTTATCGCTTATTATACATCGATTACGAGGTGTGCGCATATCGGATTGGTGTTTATAAGTGTAAAAGTTGACAAATAATACAAACAGTACAACTGTCACAATTTGCAGCGTGTATAGATCGAAGAGTCAATCGGGAGAGGAAGGATGCGCGTGACGAACGCTCACCGCCGCCGCGCTGCCCGCCTAGCACAAGGCTGCTTGGCGCGGCGTCTTGGTTCCGAAGCGGCAGCAGCAGTGCTTCGTGTGCTGCGGCTGCCAATAGACGCTGTAGCCTATGCGATCCGCTATGCGGTCGGCAAATGGCGGGCCATGTCGGCGTCCCAAGCGATGTCGGCTTCAGCTTCTGCATTGCCGCTGGAACAATCACTGGTCGCGGCGCTTGCATCGTCGTGGCGCAAGCTAGAGCAGCAGGCCGGACTGCCGATTCCGACTGAAGCCAGCTTGAAAGCCGCTGATCGGGCGCTGTTGGACTACATTCGCGGAGAGACGGCGCGGCTTAATCGAAACAATGTAACACGCACGATGGCTTATCTAGCGATGTATGAACGGCGTCCCGAGCTGCATTGGGCGATGCTGGCGCATATGGTGTCGCGCAATGGCGGCTGGAATATGACGGATCTGCAAGGGGAATGGCTGCCCCGGCTGCTAAGCGAGCGCAAGCGGGACGACATTTTTCTTTTTCTAGAGCGGGCTAATGCACTTATATTCGGTGATGCCTATCCGCAGCTCCTGCTGTATGAGCATAGCGTGCGCTTCCGCCGCCCTTTATTTCATTTGCTGCCGATGCTTCGGGTATCCGGCTTCATGCAGCCGGTGTGGGAGCAGTTCTGGACAACGCGCAATAGCACGGTGCTCACGGTGGCTCTAATCGTGAATGAACAGCATTACATCGAGCGCCGACTTGTTCAGCATCCGTATTATCGGAAGCGCGTCATCGACACGTTGTTCTTCGGTGTGCAATCGTTGCTGCAGCTCAATGCCATTCTGCTGCCATACGCTCATGGGCAGAAACCGCAAGAGCTGCGGCTGGCGGGGCTTATTATCGAACGATTCAGCAGCATTCATGAACGGATCGAAATCGGCAAAAGGTTGTATGCGCTTCTGTTCGCTGTACCTCGCATCGGCGATGGAGCAGCAGCCTTTGCCCGCAGCGTACGCCATACAGGTTCACGCGCTGATTTTGCGCCGCATTTGTTCGAACGACTGCGCGAGCATCCCGCTCAAGTGCCTTATAAGGAGCGGCTGCTCGGCGGCCAACTGAAGCCCGGTGCGGAACGCCCCTACAGTCCTGCGCTGGCTGACGCTTGGCCGGATCAAGCCGTAGAACCGGCAGAGCCGGGGGATTGGTTCACGATGGCCGTCGACGTCGTCCCGTATTTCGAGCGGCTGCCGCTTCCGAATACGTTCGAGATGACGAACGAGTACGGATTTCTGCTTGATAAGCTGGAGCTTGCGGCAGCCGCATCTTTTCGTCCGGAAGAGGAAGTGGAGGAGGCTTTCAGCGAACCTGAGCTGCCGATTCAAGATCATGCGATTGACATGAGACCTTAATCAATGGTATAAAAAGGACTGATACGTACAAGCAACGAAGGGAATTCAGTAGCTTAAGTCAGCCTATGCATCAGAGAGCCGGCGGGTGGTGCGAGCCGGTGCATGCGCTTAATGCGAATTACGTCCTGGAGCTTCTTATGTCCGAACCCGCGTATGCGGAAGGTCAAGACGGTCGTCGACCGTTATCCGACAAGAGTGGAATATGCCCCGCGCATGTTCAACATAGGGTGGTACCGCGATGACTCGTCCCTGTCTAACTGACAGGAACGGGTCTTTTTTGCGATATTCGCCAATATTAAGATGAGATGATAGAAGGGAAGATTATGACCATGACTCAACCGACTGTTAAGGGCATTGCCGCTGATTTCCTAGAGGAACTCGAATACCGCGGCCTCATTCACCAGACGACGAACCGCGAAGCATTGCTGGAGAAGATGACCAATGACCGCGTCGTCTTGTACTGCGGATTTGATCCTACAGCAGACAGCCTGCATATCGGCAGCCTGCTCCCGATTCTGATGCTTCGCCGCTTCCAGCAAGCGGGCCATAATCCAATCGCGCTGGTCGGCGGCGGTACGGGTCTGATCGGCGACCCAAGCGGTCGTTCGACGGAGCGCTCGCTCAATTCCGACGATACGGTAGCGCAGTGGACAGATAGCCTGAAGCGTCAACTGTCCCGCTTCCTCGACTTCGATGCGCAGGACAACCCTGCGAAGCTCGTGAGCAACTACGACTGGCTCGCGCCGCTCGATATCATTACGTTCCTGCGTGACATCGGCAAGAACTTCACCGTCAACTACATGCTGGCGAAGGATTCGGTTGATTCGCGTCTGGCGAACGGCATTTCGTTCACGGAATTCAGCTACATGATTCTGCAGGCTTACGACTTCTATCGTCTGCGGACGGAGCACAACTGCGCGCTTCAAATCGGCGGCAGCGACCAGTGGGGCAATATCACGGCAGGTCTCGACCTGATCGGCAAAATGGGCGGCGGCGACGCATACGGCATTACGATGCCGCTCGTTACGAAGAGCGACGGCAAGAAGTTCGGCAAATCCGAATCCGGCGCCGTATGGCTTGATTCGACGAAAACGTCGGTCTACACGTTCTATCAATTCTGGATCAACACGGACGACAGCGACGTTATTAAGTTCTTGAAATATTTCACATTCCTCGATCGCGCGCAGATCGCAGCGCTTGAGACGGAGCTTAACGAGCGTCCAGAGAAGCGTGCAGCGCAGCGCGAGCTCGCTCGCGAAGTAACGCGTCTCGTGCATGGCGACGCAGCAGTGGAGAGCGCAGAGCGCATCACGGAGGCGTTGTTCTCCGGCGATGTGACGAAGCTTAACGAGTCCGAGCTCGTTGAAGCGCTGGCAGGCATGCCGACAGTTGAGCATGCAGCAGGCGAAGAGCCGCTGCTGATCGACCTGCTGATCGCATCGAAGGCCGCGCCATCGAAGCGCCAAGCGCGTCAAGACATCGAGAGCGGCGCCGTGTACGTCAACGGCGAGAAAACGACGAGCATCGAAGCTGTCGTCAGCGCATCGCAGCGTCTTCACGGTCAATACGTCGTGCTGCGCCGCGGCAAGAAGAACTACTACCTGGTGCGCTTCGTTTAAATTGAGCGCCACATTTTCCGCAGGCTGCAGCACTGTATTCCAGCGCTGCAGCCTGCGTTCAAGCCGCCCATATGGCGGCTTTTTTGCGTCCGCGGCAGGCGTGATGTCATATTTTGTGAACAAAAATAGGCTGGTATAGGAACGCATGTTCTGTATATAATATAGAGCGATAGGGGAACATACGTTTCTGTACAGGAGGGGTTGGAATGCCGGTTGCACGGAAAGTGGCCGATGGCGGTGCACCCTGCGTCCGTGGAAGGACGTTTTGTCCGGTGAAACGCGATGGCTGTTAAACGTACGGTAATGCTTGCAGACTGTCAATCGTTCTATGCCAGCGTCGAGAAATCGCAAAATCCCGATTACGCAGGCAAACCAATTGTCGTTGCCGGCGACCCGGAGCGACGCTCGGGCATCGTGCTTGCCGCCTGCCCGCTCGCTAAGGCGAAGGGGGTAACGACGGCCGAACGGGTAGGGGAAGCGGTGGCGAAATGTCCGGAGCTCATCGTCGTGCGCCCGCGGATGGCGGAATATATTCGAGTGTCGCTTCAAATCTCGGATATTTACCGTTCATACACCGATCTGGTGGAGCCCTACAGCATCGACGAGCAGTTTATTGATGTGACGGGCTCCCTGCATTTATTCGGCGGCAATGTAGAAACGATGGCGCGGCACATGCAGCAGCAGGTGCTGTCGGAGACGGGCATCTACTGCCGCTTCGGCATTGCCGAGAACAAAATATTAGCGAAAACCGCATGCGACAACTTTGCGAAGAAGAATGCTTCGGGCCTCTACGTGCTGGAGAAGGAACGACTGGCGGAATCGCTCTGGAAGCTGCCGATCAGCAAGCTGTTTATGGCGGGCAATCGGATGACTTACCATTTTCACGCGATGGGCATTGAGACGATTGGAGACCTTGCGGCGACGCCGCTGGATCGATTAAAGCAGCTGATGCGACGCAAGTTCGGCAAAAACTCGGACATTAACGCGGAGTTATACTGGCGGATCGCGAGCGGTGTGGACGACAGTCCCGTGACGCCGGGTACGCATGAATCGCCGCCGCAGTCGATCGGGCATCAGATGACGCTGCCTCGGGATTACGGCACGCTTGAGGAGATTAAGGTCGTTGTGCTGGAGCTGACGGAGCTGGTGTGCCAGCGGTGCCGCAGCAAAGGTTTCATGGGTCAGGTCATTGCGGTCGGCTGCCAAGGGGCGGACTTCGACAGGCCGACCGGTTTCTTCCGCCAGTTCAAGATGGCAGATCCGACGAATGTGACCAACCATGTCTACCGAGAGGCAGTCCGGCTGCTGGAGCGGCATTGGGACGGCAATCCGGTCCGCAAGGTAGGCGTAACACTCGGACAATTCAGCAACAGTGAGCAGTACCAGCTGTCGCTGTTCGATGATCGGGAGCGCTTCATGGCGTTGGAGCGGGCCACAGATGCGCTGAAGGAGAAGTATGGGGATACGGTCATTATGCGCGCCGTTTCAATGACGCACGCGGGTCAAGCGCGGGATCGTTCCGGCAAAATCGGAGGTCATTACAAATGAGCAAAAAACTTCAAGGCAACGGCCTGTGGGAATCGAGCCGGATGATGCTGCCTGAGCATAAGCTGGAGTTGATCAACAGCGCCAAAGAATTGAAGCGCCGCGCACCGGTCGAGCTCGACGAGCATGAGTGGGAGCAGATAGAGCGGCTAATGACAGAGTCTTACCAGCTGCGGCAGCCGATTGAACTGCGGATGTATCATCCTTACGAAGAGACGAAGGTGATCGGAACAGTTGACCGAATCGACAGCTACCGCGGACGGTTTATGGTGGATGGCGAGTGGTTTGAGATAAAGCAAATTGAGGGAGCTGAGAGCGAAGGCGGAGATGCGGAGTAGCTCGGACGGGTTGGATAGCAAGGCAGAAGAAGCGGAGATAGGTGCAGAAATGCGCCTATCTCTTTTTACTGAGAGGGCAGAAAGAGCAGATACACCTACGTCGAACAAAGCGCCGTCCTGCGGGAACGTAGATGTAAATGCACATGGGTCATCGGCGTACTTCTATTCGTCATCGCTCTCTTTGAGCGGAACTATACGACCCATCTATGGTTAGGCAAGTATTTTATGAGAAACTATATACTAATCTTTCAGTTCGGTATTCCCGCTGTCATGCTGCTGATCGGCCTTCGTCGGAGGCAAAGCGAGATGCCAAGCGCCGAGTCGGAAGCTTTTACAAAATAAACCATTATCCTGAGCAAGTTGTCCAAACCAAAACGATAGAACCACCATACTGTATTGTATCTTGAATTACAGGAGGTGAATCGCTATGGGTACTTTTTTGGATATGAGAAGTTCCATGAATGCGAATGCATCTGGCTCGATCGGTGTTAGCTTGACGACTGTTCCTCAGTTGTTCGGCATCATCGGTCTGCAAACGAAAAACGTAGCTAACCCAATCGTAACGCTTGCGGGAACGGTTGGTATTAGCGGCGGTGCGCTTGGCAATACGTTTACAATCGAAATCGTTCGCGGCGTAACAGGCGGCACGACGATCTACACGCTGCAATCGGCTATCGCGCTGGACGTGCTGAACGGCTCCAGTGAAGTTAGCTTCAACGTGCAGGACTTGCTTGCACCTGCGGCGGCTGAAACGGTGTACAGTGCTTTTATTTCCGGCGGCCCGCTGGCTGTACTGACAGGCGCACGCAACGGCCCAGAAACATTCTACGGCATCGCTTCGAGCTCCGTGTAAGCTCAACACCTTCACAGCTGCAAAAGATATGCGTCCCT
Source organism: Paenibacillus terricola (assembly GCF_014779765.1). Lineage (GTDB taxonomy): Bacteria > Bacillota > Bacilli > Paenibacillales > Paenibacillaceae > Paenibacillus_T > Paenibacillus_T terricola. The sequence goes on from NZ_JACXZA010000001.1 coordinate 1,230,565, forward strand.
CGGGGCGCATATTTTTTTGTGCATATGGGCATATGCGTCCATACAGACCATATTGGATCGGCATACGATAGCAAACAGTCTATGCATGCAAGGAGGTCTCCCGTGATAACGATAAGCTTGTGCATGATCGTGAAAAACGAAGAGGGGGTGCTGGCGAGATGCCTCGATTCGGTGGCTGATCTTGTGGACGAGATCAACATCATTGACACGGGCTCGACCGATGCGACCAAAGCGATTGCCGCACGGTACACGGACCGTATTTTCGATTTTGAATGGATTGATGATTTCGCTGCGGCACGCAATTTCGCATTCGAGCAGGCGACCTGCTCGCACATGATGTGGTTGGATGCTGACGACATTATGCTGGAGAAGGACCGCGAGGCGTTCAAAAAGCTGGTAGCCAAAATGCCTGACGACATAGATTCGATTATTATGGAGTACCATTTAGCTTTCGATAAGGCAGGCAATCCGGCTGCTGGCGCCCGCCGCAATCGGATTGTCAGGCGAGAGAAGGGTTATCGCTGGTACAACCCGATACATGAATATTTGGACGTGACAGAAGGCAAAGTGTACGTCTCTGAAGTGGCGATCTCTCATGAGCGGATGGGCGATCACTCTGCGAGGAACATGGAGATTTTCAAGAAGAAGCTGCTGCAGGGAGGCGCGAAGCTCGAGAGCCGCAACCAGCTGTATTATGCCAATGAGCTTGTCGACCAGCAGATGTATACGGAGGCGGCAGAGCAATACGAGCAGTTTGTACGTAATGAGAACGAGACGGCGGAGGATCGCATGTTCGCCTACAGCAAACTGGCAGAGTGCTACCATCATCTGAATCAGAAGCAGAAGAAGATGCAGTCGCTGTTGTTAGCCTTGCAATTCGCGGTTCCAAGGGCGGATCATTGCTGCTCGATCGGATACAGCTTCGAGGAGAGAGGACAATACGATGCGGCGGTCCATTGGTATGAGCTGGCGCTGACGCTGCCGAAACCGCAATATCATATGGGGCTGCTCAACCTCGTCTGCTGGACGTGGATGCCGCATGTTCAGCTATGCATTTGTTATGCCAAGCTGGGACAAATCGAGAACGCCTATAAGCACAATGAGAAGGCCCTTGCTTATTTGCCTGATGATGTCAATCTGCTGGACAATAAGCTGCGGTTGGAGCAGGCGCTTGGGATCGCGCAGACGGCAGAGAACAATCAGGAGCCGATCGGGGAATCTGCACCTCAGCCCGATGATCCGAACGGCGGAACGGAGTCCCCATGCTGACGAGCATTATTCTAGTAACGTACAACAAGCTGGAATATACGCAGCAGTGCATCGAGAGCATCCGCCGGCATACGACGCAGGGAAGCTTCGAGATCATTGCAGTAGATAATGGATCAAGCGACGGTACGCAAGATTGGTTGGAACAACAGGATGATATCCGCTTCATTGCTAATGCGGACAACGCTGGATTTCCAAGAGCATGCAATCAGGGGTTAGAACAGGCTGTAGGAGAGCTGCTGATGCTGCTCAATAACGATACGCTCGTCACGCCGCGTTGGCTGGACGGACTGAAGGCAGCGCTGCTGAGCGATCCGGCAATAGGCGCAGTAGGTCCTGTAACGAATGCAGCCTCTTACTTAACGAGCATTCCGGTGCCTTATCAGGACGGAGATGCGATGGAGTCGTTCGCGGAATCGTTCAACCATTCTGATTCATCCAAATGGGAAGAGCGGCTCAAGCTGATCGGTTACTGTTTGCTTATGAAACGGGAGGCTTACGAGAAGGTCGGTCCGCTGGATGAGCGTTTCGGGATTGGGAATTACGAGGATGACGATCTGAGTTTGCGTATATGGCTTGCTGGCTACCGCTTGCTGCTCTGCAATGATACATTCATCCATCATTACGGGAGCGTATCGTTCGGCGAGAATATGAAGCAGTTTCAAGAGCTGCTGCATGTAAATTCGGACCAGTTCATGAGCATTTGGGGGTTTCGGCCAGCTCTCGCTCTTAATATTCGCACGGACCTGCTTGGGATGGTCGAGGGCGAATTCAAACAGAAGAACCCGCTTCGCGTAATGGAAATCGGCTGCGGCTGCGGCGGTACGCTGCTCGCGATCAAATATCGTTTTCCAGGCTCAGAGTTGTATGGGGCAGAGAGGAACGAAGCGGCTGCGCGTATTGCAGGCGCGGTCGGCATTACGGTCTTCCGTTCCGGTCGGCCGAATGAGTGGTCGATTCCCGATGGAACGCTCGATATGGTGCTGATCGGCGATGCGCATGCGTACGCAGCATTGCCTCAGCTAATGGCAGCTGTTACGCGTAAGCTTCGTGTTGGCGGTTGGATAGCGGCAGGATATGCGAACCGACAGTTTTACCGATACAGCAACCGGATAGCGGAAGGGGAGGCGGTTGACGCCTCGCTGCTGCACACCATGAATGAAGCGGCAGCGGTTATGGCGGGAGCGGGCATCGGCGGCTTGCGGCCTGCGCTTGCATTGGAGCCGGAAGCTGAGCGAGATCAGGAAGGCATAATGACGGCTGCTCTGCGGGATATCGAGACGTCCGATAATGAGCGGATGGCTTCTTACTTCGTCCTGATGGGCCGCCGGACTACATCGATTCCGGCGAAGCAGACGAGGGATGAAGAAGCTGCGGAGCGGCCAGAACAGGAAGAACAGGAAGAACAGGAAGAACAGGAAGAACAGGAAGAACAGGAACAGACAGAGACGAAATCAGAATCAGCAGTCGTCCCTCCTGCAACTGCTGCAGGCAGCCGAGAAAGTTCACAGCAAGAAGCATCTAGCGACGCAGCTATCAAGGAACAGAATGATATCGCTTTTACGGGCGAACGCCTAGTTGTGAATGCAGAAGTGAAAACTCAGTTCCGCGATGTATACGACGAGCATATGGTGCGTTATACAGCCGCAGCGAGATATGTGTCCAGTCTGCATGTGCTGGATGCGGCATGCGGTGCTGGTTATGGTTCGCGCATGCTGCTCGAGTCTGGTGCTGCATCGGTCATCGGCATCGACATCGATGTCGAGACGATCCGAGCAGCACAGCGGGATTATGGCAAACCGGGCATCGTGTATATGCAAGGAGACGTGCTGCGGCTTCCGTTCGCAGATGGCACGTTCGATGCGGTTGTATCGTTCGAGACGATTGAACATGTCGAGGACGGATATGCATGGGTGCGGGAATCGGCTCGCGTGCTTCGCTCTGGAGGACTGCTTATTGTCTCGACGCCGAATCGCGAAGTGACGAATGCATCGAATTATTGGGAAGAGGCTCCTTTTAATCCTCATCATCAGTTCGAGTACAGCATTGGCGAGCTGCTTGGCGATCTTCTGCGCGAGTATACGATTGAGGCGCTCTACGGACAGAATTGGATCGATGACTCGCAGTTTGCTGCCATGCGCTGGCTGCGGGATACGAATCAGATGACCGTAGATCGCGATGAGCAGTATCGAATTTCTTCTGCGGGCAGCGAGTTGCAGCCATTCCACCAGTTCCGCAGCGGCAAACCAATGTACATCGTTGCAATATGCCGCAAACGGCAGGGAGGCGCTTAAGCATGAAGGTCGTCATATTGGCCGGCGGTCTCGGCACGCGGATCAGCGAGGAATCGCATCTTAAGCCGAAACCAATGATTGAGATCGGCGGCAAGCCGATTTTATGGCATATTATGAAAATTTACGCGCATCAAGGGTTTACGGACTTCATCATTTGCCTCGGATATAAAGGATTCGTTGTAAAGGAGTACTTCGAGCATTACTTTCTGCATGAATCGGATGTCACATTCGACTTTCGCGGGGGCGAACGGACGGTAACGACCATTCATCGGCATCAGGCCGAGCCGTGGCGAGTGACGCTCGTAGATACGGGACTCGATACGATGACAGGCGGACGGTTGAAGCGGGCGGCTCCTTATCTAGAGGATGAAACCTTTATGCTGACCTACGGCGATGGCGTAGCGGATATCGACCTGCAGCAACTGCTTCTTCATCATCGCACGCATGGCAAGCTGGCGACGGTGACAGCGGTTCAGCCGGTCGGAAGGTTCGGCTCACTTGCGCTTGGCGCTGATCATTCCGTAGCGACGTTCGCGGAGAAGCCGCGTGGGGATGGCCATTGGGTAAGCGGCGGATTCTTCGTGCTTGAGCCGGGTGCGTTGGAGCGAATAGACGGGGACGAAATGATGCTGGAGAAAGAGCCGCTGGAACGGCTCGCAAGCGAGGGACAGCTGATGGCTTATCAGCATGCCGGGTATTGGCAGTCGATGGATACGATGCGAGATAGAGCGCTGCTGGAAGAGCAGTGGCGTTCGGGCAATGCGCCTTGGCGGATATGGGGAAGTTAGGGCACTGCTTTTGTTGATGGCGATGGCAAATTGCATGCGTTAAGAAAGCTGGGAGGACAGCAGGTGAGCGGAGAGCAGCAGTTGTGGCAGGGCAAGCGGGTGTTAATAACCGGGCATACCGGTTTCAAAGGAACGTGGCTTGGACTATGGCTGCGCATGCTTGGCGCTGAGGTTGTCGGTTATAGTGACGAGATGCCATCAGCGCCAGCCATGTATCGGCTATGCGGCTTTGAGCATGACATGCCGTGGGTACGCGGCGACGTACGGGACGGAGACAGATTGCAGCAGGCAGTCCGCGATGCAAAGCCGGATATCGTGTTTCATCTGGCTGCGCAGCCGCTTGTTCGGCGTTCTTACGCAGAACCTGCTGAGACGTTCGAGATCAATGTGAACGGTACGGCGAACGTGTTGAACAGTGTAAGGCTGCAGCCCTCTGTCCGCGCAGCTGTCATTGTAACGTCAGACAAATGTTATGCAGGGACCGCATCCGGAAATGGTTTCGTTGAGTCGGATCCGCTAGGAGGTATGGATCCTTACTCGGCCAGTAAAGCATGTGCGGAGCTGACGGTGGAAGCGTACCGTCATTCTTATTTCAGTGATGGCAGCGGAAACGCGTCGATAGCAACCGCGCGTGCGGGCAATGTGATTGGCGGAGGGGACTTCGCTGAAGACCGCATCGTGCCAGATATGGTGAGGGCGGTGCAATCCGGCCAATCGATTCGGCTGCGCCGGCCTGATGCGATACGCCCTTGGCAGCATGTGCTGGAGCCCTTATCGGGCTACATGCGGCTTGCAGAGCGGCTCTATTTGAACGGCTCGAACTATGCGGAGGCTTGGAATTTCGGGCCGTCAGCCGACCAAGACATGACCGTGCAGGAGCTAGCAGGGAGGATGGCCGCCAAGCTGGGAGCACAGCCGCCGTCCGTTCCGGATGCAGGTACACCGTTGGAAGGGCCATACGAAGCGCCAGTTCTACGTCTTGACAGCACGAAAGCGCGAATAAGGCTTGGCTGGCAGCCGGTATGGCATACGGATGAAGCCATTGATCATACGGCGTCCTGGTATGAACGATGGTTCAAGGGTGCGCCGATGCGTGAGATCGCTATGCGTCAAATCAGGCAATATGAAGCGGCGGCAGCCATGCTCCGAGCAGCAACGGAAAGCGGGGATCCGGGCGATGAACAATAAAGCAGCGGATGTAGATCAATCGGGTAACCAGCAGAAGCTTACGCCGACTGATTCGACGGTGAGCGGCGTGGGGATGGCTGCGAACGACCCGGGATGCTCGGGACATAAATGCCGCGTATGCGGGGAGGGGCCGCTGGTCAGATGGGTGCATATGCCCGCGATGCCGCTGACGGAGGAGCTTCGTCCGCCGGATTACGGAGGTTCCCCTTACTTGGCTGATATTGATGTGTATCGCTGCACTGCATGCGGCATATCGCAAACGGTAGGCGAGCGTGACCTCTCTCCCTACTACGTCGATTATGGGTATACAGTTGGTCAATCGCCATTTGCTGCGCGGTTCATGCAGCGGCTGGCGGACACGGTGCGTGACCGATTTGGACTGCAGCAAGGCTTCAAAGTAATTGAGATCGGCTCGGGAGATGGCGCCCAGCTGGCATGCTTCCAACGTGCTGGCGCCGAAGTGTTCGGCATTGAGCCTTCTGCGGAGTTGTGCCGAGTGAGCCGTGCACGCGGCGTGCCGGTGATGGAGGCGTTGTTCATGCCGCAGACAGCGGCGCTTCTGCCAGAAGCGTTCCAGCCTGCTGATGTACTGCTCATGACCTATACATTCGATCATCTGCCGGATCCGTCAGGTACGCTCGAGGCGGCGCGCAGAACGCTGCATCCCGGCCGCGGTCTGCTGGTGCTCGAGGTGCACGATCTATCGCGCATTGCGGAGCGAAGAGAATATTGCTTGTTCGAGCACGAGCATTACACCTATTGGACAGCGGAAACACTCCGCTGTGCACTGGCGAACAGCGGTTTCCGGTTGCTGACAACGGAGCTGCTGCCCGAGCGTGAGCGGCGCGGCAATTCCTTGCTTATTGCAGCAGCAGTGATGGATGCCGCGCATTCGCCGGAATCGGAAGTCGTGCTAACGGAGGCCACCACGATCGATTATGATACGTTTCAACAAGAGCTGGATCAGGGGATTGCAAGGTTGGATGCTTTCGTTGAGGAGGAAACATCGCTAGGCCGTAAAGTTGCAGGGTATGGCGGTGGCGGAAGAGGCGTCATGACGATGGCGGCTATGACTTCGGCTTGGCGTATTGCCTACGTATGCGATGCGAATACAGGGCTGCATGGACTGCTTGCGCCTAAGTCCCGCGTGCCAATTGCTCCAATTAATCGTTTGTCGGAGGAACCGGTCGATACGCTCATTGTGTTCAGTTATGGCTATATGACAGAAATCCGCGAAGCGGTCGAGAAGCTGTCGAACGCACCGCAACGAATCGTTTCGATGCTCGATATTTTGAAGTGAGGGGTCGTGTATGGAACAGCAGCAGACGCGAGAGATGGATAGGAGAACCGAGCGTCGCACGGCAGTTGTGACGGGTGCGGCCGGTTTCATTGGTGCTGCCGTATGCCGAGAGCTGCTGAGCAAAGGATGGCAGGTCTATGCCATTATTCGACCAGGTTCAGCCGCAGCACGATTGCCGCGCGGCGAAGAAGCGCTGCAGTTGATCGAGGGTGATTTGCTGCAACCATCGAGTTGGCAAGGGCAGCTTGAAACAGCTGCGGCAGCGGGCGAACGATTCGACTGCTGGCTGCAGCTTGGCTGGGCGGGAGTTGCCGGTGCTGCTCGCAATGATGCATGGCAGACAGCGAATGTTGAGGCCGCAGCTGATTCTGTAAGGCTGGCTGCGCGTCTTGGCTGCAACAGCTGGATTGGCGCCGGCTCGCAAGCGGAATATGGTCAGATGGAAGGCCGCGCTGATGAAGGGGCGATAGAAGCGCCAACAACAGCTTATGGACGTGCCAAGCTCACAGCAGGCAGGCAAGCGCTGGAGGAAGCGACACTCCACGGGCTGAACGGCTATTGGGTGCGCATATTCAGCGTTTACGGACCTGACGATAATGACAATTGGCTTATTCCGGGATTAGTTCGGCAGCTAATGGCAGGTGAAAGCCCTGCGATGACGCTTGGCGAGCAGCGCTGGGACTATGTATATATCGATGATGCAGCGGCTTCCTTCACCTTACTGGCTGAGCAATCGACAGCGGCTAGACATAAGCATCTGGCATCCACCACAGCCGCTGTATCGGAGGAGAGTCAGCATCGGGAACGCAAGCTCGGCCGCAGGCTAGACCCAGCTCCTGGCGTGTACAATCTTGGCTCTGGCGTCAGTCGAACGATTCGCGATATCGCTGAGCATGTGCGAGAAGAGGTGGCTGCACAGCTGCCTCGCGGCCTGCCGTTAGGCGTGCCGCAAGCTTCGTCTGATGATATCTCGGATCTAGAGCATTCGCATATCGAGTACACGCCAGACGGCAGACGGGTGCCGATTATCCGATACGGTGTAGTCCCTTATCGCGATGATCAAGTCATGATGATGGAAGCGGACACCGCCAAGCTGCAGCGCGAGACGGGCTGGCGCCCGCGAACAGCGCTCGCCGACGGGATTAAGCGAACGGTCGCTTCTTATGCGGATGCGTTGGAACAAAGTCGCAGCGTAGCGGTCAAACGGGCTATCGTGACTATGGCATATCGTTCGAATTCCTCTCACGTCGGTGCAGCGTTATCCGCCGCAGATATAATGGTAGCCCTCTACTTCCATGTGCTTCGGGTTGATCCGAATCAGCCAGATGCACCAGAGCGAGATAAACTGGTGTTCTCCAAAGCACATGCGAGTACAGCCCTCTATGCCGTGCTTGCAGAACGGGGCTACTTTCCGAGAAATGTCCTGGACAGCTATTCGGTGGACGGCGGCCAATTGCCAGGGCACTTGGATCGTAAAGCAGCGCCCGGCATTGATGCTTCCGCCGGATCATTAGGCCATGGTCTCTCGATCGGAACGGGATTTGCGATTGCAGACCGGCAGGCAGGGCGCAGCAGTCGTACTTATGTCGTGCTCGGTGACGGCGAATGCAATGAAGGCTCAATCTGGGAGGCTGCACTAGTAGCCTCGTCGCTTAAGCTGAATCAATTGATAGCAGTCGTCGACTGCAACGGCTGGCAAGGCTTCGATCGTACGGAGCCATTGTCGCCCTATGCCTCTCTAGCAGACAAATGGCGTGCATTCGGCTGGGAAGCCATAGAGGCTGATGGGCACGATGGGAATGCATTAATTCATGCATTGGATCATCAGAGCGTCGAGAGCCGCCCAACTGTTGTGCTCGCTAGAACAGTGAAGGGCAATGGCGTTGACTTCATGGCGGATACACTCGAGTGGCATTATAAGTCGCCGAACGATGCACAGTGGCAGGCTGCGGTCGAACAGCTTGGCGGCAGGGAGGGGAAGGGATGAGATGAGGAATGCTTTCGTACGCGAGCTGCTGAAGCGGGCAGAGACGGATGAGCGCATTTTCGTTATTACACCTGACCTTGGGTTCTCCGTCTGGGAGTCGTTCCGCGAGCGATATCCTTCCCGATTTCTTAATGCTGGCATCGCTGAACAAAATGCAGTGGGCATTGCCGCAGGTCTTGCGCTCGCAGGCCATATCGTCTATGTGTACAGCATCATTCCGTTCGTGACGATGCGCGCTTATGAGCAGATTCGAGTGGACGCGGCTTACATGAACACGAACGTCCGTATTGTCGGCGTCGGTGCGGGCTTTGCCTATGGCGGTCAGGGACCGACGCATCATGGACTGGAGGACGTCGCGCTTATGCGTGCGCTGCCGAATATGACGGTATGCTGTCCGGGCGATGATATCGAAGCGCGCGAGCTGACGTCGGCAAGCTTCGACCATCAAGGTCCGATGTACATCCGACTTGGCAAGTCTGGCGAGGCACGCGTACATGAGCCGGATACGCGAATTGCGCTTGGGGAACCGATTGAACTCATAGCGGGCTCGCAGATTGCAGTTCTCGCTTCGGGCACCGCACTCGGCCGTGCCAAGGAATGGGTGCTTCGGCTGCGTGAAGAAGCTGATCCTGTGGAGGCTGCGCTCGTGAGCGTGCCGACCGTAAAGCCGTTCCCGGCCGAAATCATCAACAAGTATGCGGGGCGAGGCATTCCTCTCGTTACCGTCGAGGAGCACAGCGTGATCGGCGGACTAGGCTCGGCTTCGGCAGAGGTGCTGGCAGAGCTTGGCGGAGGCGTTCGGCTGCGGCGATTCGGCCTGCCGGACGTATTTTGCCGGGAAGTGGGGAGTCATTCGTATTTGCTTGAGCGGTCGGGTTTTCATTATGAACGATTTCAGGACATCGTGAGAGGAGCATGCGGGCAATGACAGATTCGTTCAAGCCGATGGGGATGATCGGCAAGCATCATCGGCCGTCCGATTTCGAGGCGTACCGATTAACGGAGGAGACGTTCGAGCAGTCGCAGCTGTCCGTATTTAATAAGCTAGAGGCATTTCCGCGTTTTGCAACGAAGCGCAGTCTGGCCAAATTTCTGTGCCGCCACGAAATATTCAAGCATGTGCTCGGCGTAACAGGGAGCATCGTCGAATGCGGCGTGTTCAATGGCGGCGGGCTGTTCACATGGGCGCAGCTGTCCAACATTTATGAGCCATCCAATCATACGCGCAAAATCATCGGCTTCGATACGTTCGCAGGTTTTCCGTCTGTATCCGAAGAGGATCAAGAGCCGGACGACGAATTCAAAGCCGGCGATTTGAAAGGCGAGACGATTGACCAGCTGCAGCGTTCCATCGAGAAATATACGGCGGAGCGCTATTTGTCGCATATCCCGAATATGGAACTCGTGCAAGGAGATTTCATGGCGACAGCAGACGCGTATGTGGAACGGAATAAGCATCTGCTCGTCTCGCTGCTCTATCTGGATTTCGATCTATATGAGCCAACGAAGAAAGCGCTGGAAGTGTTCCTCCCAAGGATGGGCAAAGGGGCTGTCATCTGCTTCGATGAGTTGAACTGCGCTTCTTTCCCTGGCGAGACTTCCGCGCTGCTTGAGATGCTGCCGATTCGTGATTCGGCGATCCGCCGTTTTCCGACAGACCCATGGGTGTCGTATGTCATTCTGTAAGGAAACGGGGCCGGTCGGATGAGCGAGGAGGAACGTAAAGAACCAGAGAGGTCAGAGGCAGAGTCAGTGGGAACGTCGTCAGAAACTTCTCAGGACAATAACAGCCCCTATCAAGGCTTCTACTTCCTTGGCGAGAACACGATCATTGAGGCAGGTTGTGCCACGCATGGACGCAAAGAAATGGCGATTGGCAGCGGTGTGTTTGTCAGGACTGGCGCATGGTTCAATATTTGCACCGAAGTAACGGGTGATCGGCCCAAAATAATAATCGGCGACTACTGCCAGTTTAACAAAAACGTGTGTATGTCGGCGGCGAATCGGATTCTAATCGAGCGTTTCGCGATGATTGGCCCCCAGTCCTTCATCATGGATACGCAGCATGAATACCGGCATATTGGTGTCCCGATCGCTTATCAGGGCATTACCGAAACAGAAGGCGAGACGATTATCGGCGAGAGTACGTGGGTTGGCGCGAACTGCGTAATAAGCGGTCCGGTTAAGATTGGCAGAGGCTCAGTCATCGGCGCGAACAGCGTTGTGACGCGTAATATTCCTGATTATTGTGTTGCAGCGGGAATGCCTGCCCGTGTCATCAAAATGTTCGACACTCACGCTGTCGATTGGATATCGGTAAAAACGAAAGAGGACGTCGATGCGGTTATGCGCAGAAGGCGGGAGCGACCGGTGTTATCGATTTGCATTCCGACTTATAATCGTGCTGCTGACTTGAATCGATGTCTCCATTCGATCGTTCATCAGATTGGCGACTGTTCATTATTTGAGGTTGTCGTATCCGATAACGCATCGCCAGATGCTACCCAGCAGGTGCTGGACTCTTTTGCCAAAGCTTATCCGAATATGAATTTGCGTTATTGGCGCAATGACGACAACATCGGGGCAGAGCGAAACATTATCAAGCTGTTGGATGATGCGCGGGGCGATTACGTGCTGCTGCACGGCGATGATGATTTTTTCACCGACCTGACGATCATGCCAATGTTGAATCTCATTCAGAATAATCGCGACTGTTCGGTCTATTTCTTGAATGTGCTTGGCGACGACGGTCAAGTCCATCGGCTGGAAGGGCTGGAAGCGTTCATTGAAACAGCCTCCATTCATTCGGGCTTTATCTCTTCGATTATGATTCAGCGTGAGGCTTATCGCCAGATTGAAGAAAAGTCGAAGTTTATCGGCTCGGGCTTCAATCATATCTATCTTCAGCTCGAGGCGCTGCGTCATAATCCGAACTTTGCCATTGTGAACAAAGCGATGTTCGGGTATGCGGGCAATAAGCCGACCGGGTACAATTATGGGAAGTATTTTATCGAAGGTTATTTGAGCATCTTGGACCATTACCGTTCATATGGGCTGTCGGATGAGGCGCTGTTGAAGGAGAAAAGGTCGATGCTGGCGACAACGGTGCTGCCATGGTATAAGAGGATCGTTGAGGAGCAGCTTGGCACGGACGTAAGCGGATTTGAAGAAATCTATACGGCGCACTATAAAGATGAGCCCTATTACGAAACGATACTAGCGTGGATACGGAGCATTCAGCCGCCTTCTGGTTCTGGGGATGCTAATGAATAGAGGCCTGCGACTTAACAGTCGGCAGGCTTCTTGCTTGTTGAACCAGTAGATTTGGGATAAACGAATTTGCGCTGCGACCAGAAGCTGAGAAGAAACAGTACGCCTTCGGTCACCAGCTTGGAGATGAGAAGCGGGACATGCGCCATCTCGTTCAGACCATACATTAGTCCGTAATTGAGCGTGAGGATGAGAACGACAAGCGCAAAATATTTGGGCATCGAGCGACGAACCTCCGAAGGTCCGTCTTCTGCGAATACGAACCGGCGATTCATCGTGTAATTCGCTAGCGAACTGCATATTCTTGCGCCGACGACTGCGAGCAGCAAGTTAGCCGTCAGCATATGGATGAGCAGCAGCAGTCCGTAATCAAGCAGCGCACTGAGCAGCGAGGCTCCGCTGAACTTAATAATAGGCAAGTATACGGCAAATGAATCTGCGAGCGGACGGAAGTGCGATGACTTATTTTCTTCTAGATAGACGGTTTCGATCGGAATCTCGGTTAGGCTGTAGCCGGCAGAACGCGCTTGCAGCAGCATGTTCATCTCATATTCGAAACGTTCGCCGGGAATCGAGCAGAGCCAGTCCAGCATATCGTTCGAAAATCCGCGAAGCCCCGTCTGCGTATCGTGAATGGCCGTGCCGGTTGTGAACTTGTAAATCTGGCGTGTCGCCGTGTTGCCGAAGCGGCTGCGCAGCGGCACCTCGCCAGTAAATTGGCGGCTGCCCAGTATGATATGGTGCGGCAGCCTGTCCACGACATCCGCGATACGCATAATGTCCGCCGGCAGATGCTGGCCGTCGCTGTCTGCGCATATAACGCCATCTTTGCTGCTTAGTTTCTTAATATAATGAAAGCCGGTTTTGAGCGCACGACCTTTGCCCATATTGCGTTCATGGGTCAGAATCGTACAGCCCAGCTGCTTCGCGCTTGCGAAGATACGCTTATAGTTGTCTCCGCTGCCATCATCGACGATTACAATGTCTCGGTTGTCGGCAGCAACAAGCTGATGAATGAGCCCTATGAGCCGTTCATCCGGCTCATAGGATGGGATGAGTACAGTCATGTTCTCTCCTCCTTACATGGACTCTAGGTGACGGACTGATGCGGTTTATGCGTTTTATGCCCCGACATAGATAATATCGCTGACGCCCCGCTCCTGCTGTTTGCCTTGCGGATTGTTGATGACGTTGCCCATGAAGTACATCGTAGATGAGCCGCCGCCATCGAGGTTATAAGCATCTGTGCAGCCGAGCTCCTGGAATAAGGAGGCGAATTCGTTCAATGTCATGCCGCGGCTGTAATTGCGGGAACGGCCGTCGACCACAACGAGTACATAATGGTTAGGTGCAATAATGCCGATACCAGTGCGCGGATTAGCGTCTTGAATGGAACGATTGCCGAAGTTGGTGTCGATCTCGACATGCTCGAAGTCGCTCGTTACTTGCCCATCCTTCAGCAGAATAGGTCCGAACGAGAAGGTGTTCGTAACGCCTTGCGCAAGCAAGTCAGAGGAGGAGACCGTCTTCTCGTCATAGCTCTTCATCGTTCCGTCTTGGAACATGGCTAAGCCATCGCGTACCGGTTCGTCCCTGTAGAGCGTGCCATTCCGAATAATGACGCCGTCGTTGCGGAAGCCGTAGTAGTCGCCGTTAATCGCAAGAATGGCATTGTTGTTCTCGGCAATGGTCGATGTATTCTCCGTAATATTGCGGCCGAACTTGTTGTCGGCCAGTGCGGTCTGCAGCGTGGTCCCGTTCTTCAGCGTGACATCGGCAACGAAATACGTAATCATGTCGCTGCCCGAGCCGGTCTGTACCTTCTTAATGCTTATCGATTCGTTATCGCTGTTGTAATTCATATCGTCGTAAGTAGCGTGAGCGGATTCGACTGTCGTGCCTGCATTAGTCGTCGTAACGACTGCTTCTACATGTTCGATCAAATATCGATCGGCCAGCTTATAAACAACTGTTCCGACAGTGAGGACGAGCACCAGCGAGGTGCCCACCCATATTTTTCGAGCGCGGCTCCATTCCTTCAAGGCGATTTCCTTCTTTCATTAGCAAATTGTAAAGGTTATTGAGGTATCGCTATTGTCGCATCGTCTTCTGAATTGGTTATGAGTCGTGGCTGAACATGCGCTGAAAGAAAGCAGGAGTGAAACAAGTTGAACCGCTCTATATATTGAAAAAAGCTCCCCTGCTAATGGAGTTGAACTCCGACTAGCAGAAGAGCTTATATTTGCACTCGTTATTTAAGGTTGAAGACCGAAAATGACTCGAAATAGACGCTTAGTGCGTCGTTAGTGCACAGCGGGCGGCTCGCGATGTTCATGTTCGGAGATACTGCTCAATGCATGCAGTGCCTTCTGATCATGTGCTTCGCGAAGCGCAAGATCGCCGATGGAGACCACGCCGATCAAATTGCCGTTCTCGACAACCGGCAGGCGCCGAATTTGATTAACGGCCATTCGCTGCGCCACGCCTTCTATCTGATCATTCGGCGAGATCGTCTCAACGTGAGTCGTCATAATCTGTGATACAGCCGTGGAGTCGGGCAGCTTCGCTGCGCAGCCTCGTATGACAAGATCGCGGTCCGTGATGAGTCCAACAAGCTTCTGACCTTCCACGATCGGGATAATCCCGATGTCATGCTCCTTCATTTTTACAGCTACTTCATATAAGTTGTTTTGAGGTGTACACGTCAACACATCTGTCGACATGATATCGCGAATTGCGTTTGACACGGGACCAGCCATCCTTCCAATACATTCAATTTGGGTATCATAGGATACATCCTATTGTAGAATGTCCGAACGGAAGGAGGATATTCATATCTTCGGTCTCCGATTTGGCTAAAATGCCCAGTTGCCGTTCACAAGAATCGGCTCTCTAGTTCCATCGTTCATAACCCCGTAGATGTTCAGCTGTGCGGATCCGACCATGAAATCGGTATGCGCCATGCTGCGGTTCAGGCCGCGCTCAAGGAGTTGTTCCTGCGAAAGATCTGCGCCGCCCTTGACGCAAGAGGCGTAGGCGCTGCCGACAGCTAGATGGCAGGATGCATTCTCGTCGAACAACGTTTTGTAGAACAAAATATTCGATTCCGAGATTGGCGAACGATGAGGTACGAGCGCGATCTCGCCAAGGTATTTGGCGCCTTCGTCGGTATCGAGCAGCCCCTGCAGCGCCTCATGGCCTTGCTCGGCCGATGCGCTTACGACGCGTCCGTTCTCGAAGGTGAACGAGAAGCGATCGATAATGTTGCCGTTGTAGCTGAGCGGCTTCGTGCTGGAGACGATGCCGTTGACGCCTGTGCGGAGCGGGGCAGAGTAGACTTCTTCTGTTGGCAGGTTCGGCACGAACCATACGCCTTGGCCGTTGGCCTTACTGCCGCCGAGCCATACATGATCAGCAGGCATCTCGATCGTAAGTTCGGTGCCTGGCGCTGAGTAGTGAAGGTATTTATATTGTTTCTTCGTTAGATAGTTCGCTTTCGAACGCAACTGCTGGATATGCGACTCCCAAGCCGCGATCGGATCAGGCTGATCCGCGCGAACCATTGTGAATATAGCATCCCACAGCTTGGCGACTTGCTCTTCCTGCGGAAGGTTCGGGAACACTTTGGCTGCCCATGCAGCGGAAGGAACCGTTGCGAGCGACCAGCTGAACTTGAACGCCTGCGACAGTTGGCGGTACTTCTCATTCGCTTGGCGCTGCACACGGTCGGCGTTTCGAATGCGTTCCTGCGGCACGCCTTTCAGCAGGTCAGGATCGGCGGAGCTGATCGTAACGGCTGCGGCACCCTTCTCCGCCATCTCCAGCTTCTCGCCGGCTGACCAAGTCGGCACTTCGAGGAACGATTGCTCAGGAGCCAGATCATAGCGGATGCGCGAGACAACGTCATCCATCCAAACGACTTTCACCTGATAAGCGCCAGCCTCATAGGCCTTCTTCACAACAAGCCGCGCCAGCTCCGGCGATTCAATCGATGCGTTCAGCATTAGCGATTGGCCAGGCCTAATGTTCGCACCGATTTTTACAATGATGTCTGCATAGTTATTAAGCTTCTGTTCGAATGTCAGCATGGGAATCATCCTTTCTTGCCGTGCGGAATGGAATTGTACCTTTCTATTGTAGGGGATTGGGGCGATCGGTTTCAAATAGGGATGCCGTTATTGGTAATTACGTTGTAAAATAAAGAAGTACCCCCTTTATTTCCCTATCGTGAACGAAAGGTATACTGAAGCAGGGGCTATCGAAGTTTTCAAGCGGCAGCATTTATGGAGATTGCGAACGGATATCCAGCATAACTCAGCAGCATAGGCAGATTAAGCAGGCATATTATATCGATAATGATTGCTGCAAGGTTGGCACAGGGTCAATCATTCATTACATGGGGGAGATGAACTTATGAAGAAGTTTATTATCGGATTTCTAGCAGGCGGTTTGATCTTCGGCACAGCGTCAGCCTATGCGGCGGTGAAGATCAGCGTTGATTATAATCGCGTGAATAATGTGTATGTGGATGGCGTGAGAATGAGCATTACATCGACGAATAAGCCTATTTATATCGATAATACGAACGATTCGAAGGATAACGGCGTTACATACTTCCCAAGCGCGCTCCTGCCAGAGCTCGGATATACGTTTAAACGCAGCGGTGATTCGGTCTCATTGAACGCCGCAGGGGAAACGTATTACCCGACTCGCTTCAATGATCGTACGCCAAATTCAAATACGATTGCGGTCGAACAGATTAATACGTCGGGTGCCACTGCAGATGTTGTGTTTGAGGGCACAGTGCTGACCAATAGTCAATCAGGTGCGACATATCGAAATTACATGTCAACGACACTCGGCACGCTTCTCGACAAAACGAAATCGCAAAGTGAATTCACACTTAAACTCGATGAGAAATACCGCAGATTCCAAGGTACGCTGTATCTGGGCAAGAGCAAGGCTGGCAAGATTGCTTCCAAGCCTGTAAAGCTCGAGGTCTACTTAACGGATGACGGTGGTAAAATAAGTAAATATAAGACGTACTCCGTTAGTAAAGCGACACGCACACAAACGATAAACATTCCGCTTCGCTATATAACCAGCATTAGCTTCAAACTTTATAATGATGGCAGTGAAAGAGCAGAGGCTGCTATTCTTGAACCTGTGTTTATCAAGTAATGTTCGTTAGTAATAGAGCCTCGATCGTTGACCAGACTGGTGCAGCGATCGCGGCCTTTTTTGGTATTCGGCTTAATGATTTAGCAATGTCGCGCAGAACATCCTTTTGTGCAAACAGGAAGTTAGGAGATAGAGATCGAAACAATGGTACAGGTGTTATGACGATAGAGACAATAAACCTTCAAAGGATGCGAACTTGTAGAACATGAGAATATGCATAGAAGGACCAAGCGCGGTCGGCAAGAGTACTTTGTGTAGGTCGCTAGGCGAACGTTGCGGCTTCATTATTCAAGACGAGATTATTGTGGAACCCATTCCGGGACTTTCGCCGGGTGATACAGCGATCTATTACTTAGAGCGAGAGGTAGAACGCTGGAATGCGATCGAGACCAAGGGGGATAACCTCATGTTGATCCTTGATACTGATCCTATGAAACCGTTGTGGTTCAATTGGTCGCAGGGATACCGGGATTGCATGCCTTTGGACGAGTTAGAGGCGTTCTATAGTGGCAGGGTACAGAGCGGAGAGATCGGTTTTGCTGACCTCTACATCATTCTAGATGCGGACATACAGCAATTATATCAACGCAAAGAAAACGATCCATTCCGAGATCGAGACAATTTCGAGTGGATTTCATCAGCGAATGAGCATAGACGTCGATATTATCAATACTTGCATGCCACTATGCCGAGTCGGGTTGTATTTATGGATGCAGTGGACAAAGAAGCGACACTTGAATTAGCGGTTAACAATATCCTCGCTTTACAGCATCGAAGCGGCAGTCCTATCCATCCTGTCAAGGTTTTCGACCTGATGATGGAGTGGTTGCGTAAAGGGTGAATAAAAGGCCAATCCATCAACAAAGAGTCCATCCTAGACTGCGGAGGTACTCCTTGATCAATTATAAAGTGGCCGTGGTCGTTACCCAGATCGATACTGTCGTGCCCTAACTATTCATATCAGGCGTCTCAGCGGATGGCTTCTGCAGGGTACCGAACAGTCCGACTATCGTTTCAGCCATCCCGCTTGCTGACTTCAGCTGCGCCTCCTCCACCCGGAACACTCCGCTGCTCTCGCCATGCTCCTGGAAGGCAATGCCGCGCCATTCATATTCGTTTGAGGCAGGTTTCTTCTTGAAAGCGATAAGATTCGGGTTGATCAACGAACTCTCCGTTATCTCTGGCATGTCCTGCGCGGGGAACCCTTGTTCATCCGCCCAATCTTTAAGCGATGGGAAGTAGGTGCCGATATTGCCGATCAAGCAGCCCTGACAGCCCCCGTTGTCAAAATATTGGACGAACTCTTTGTCATCCTCCGGGTCTGCAAGCTGTACGCTCGTCGATCCGTTCGCTCCGACATCTGCCGATTGAACGATCCAATCCTTGGGAGCAAGCAGCAAGACATTTTGGTTTCCGTATCCTTGGTTCATCCAATATACAGCTAGCTCATCCTTCAAATCGGATGGAATATCATAATCGAGATCAGCCAAAGGCTGCTCCGGAATGATCGAACGCGGATGCTCGGGATCATCGTCGATTGCGTATTGACCTTGTACACAGCGCAAGGGCATGGGCTGCTTCTGTTCGCCTGTCCCGACTTGAACAGTACCGCATTCTGTTATTCGACTGGCGTTTACGGCTGCGGGTTGATCTTCTTGTTTCTTCTGTTCGGCTTCACCTTGATCGTTCACTGAACCAGCTAGAGATAGGGTATCATCGATGACAGCCGCGGTCTTCGAGGCACATCCGGCAATCGTTAAAGAAATTAACGTTAACAGGACAACGAGTCCTTTAGTATATCGCATAACTACGCTCCCTAATGTTTGCTGATAGGTAGGTAATCTAACTACTTGGTCAATAATAATGGACGTAACCATAACCATAAGGTTGCAGCGCATTTCAAAAGATAATTGTGTATTTAACGGTCAGGAATCTATCGATATTGACAGTTCCATATTTTTCAATTACATTTATTCTTAGTAATTTCATTGGAATAATTTAATTAAGGGGATGAGAAGTGTGAGCGATGTATTGAAAGAGGTATTGGCCGCAAACGAAGCGTATGCCGAATCTTTCGGTGAAAAGTCGGAATTGTCAATCCCGCCAGCTCGGCGATTTGCCGTTTTGACCTGTATGGATGCTAGATTGGATCCAGCGAAGTTTGCAGGGTTAGCCGAAGGTGACGCCCATGTAATCCGCAATGCAGGAGGACGCGCCAGTGACGATGCCATTCGCTCTCTTGTTATCTCCTATAAATTGCTTGGAACGAAAGAATGGTTCGTCATTCACCATACCAACTGCGGCATGGAAACTTTCACGAACGAAACGATTCGCGGCTTGCTCGAGAACAGTCTGGAGACGGCGCAATTGACGGAGCAAGGCTGGAAGGATGTTGGACAAGGTCCAGGATCCAAAGCGGCTCGTTATATCGAATTTTTGACATTTAATGATTTGGAACAGAGCGTTGTAGACGACGTGGAGCGCATCCGCAATCATTCGCTGGTACCGCAAGAGATTCCGATTTATGGCTATATTTATGATGTGAGAAGCGGCCGTTTGATCGAGGTGCCAGAGGCGACACGAATTGGGAGCGCGACTGCGACGGCTGCTGTATAAATGAGGTTGAGATAGAGGTCGATCCTAACAATGACGAAGCCCCGCCGGCGTATGCTGACGGGGCTTTCTTCATTGTTTAAATTCGTCCACCCAAAGTTTGTTCGGCCATTTGAACTAGTCTTCTCGTAATATTGCCACCAATCGTACCTGCATCGCGTGTCACCAGGTTACCGTTGTAGCCGTCAGGCGAAAAAGCGATTCCATGTTCTTGCGCGATTTCGACTTTCATTCTGTCCAGTGCTGCTTTAGCTTGTGGTACAACCAACTGATTGTTTCTAGCCATATATGTCAACTCCCTAGAAGTGATCTTGCATTAATAATTTGTGGCATGTGTTGGATATATATGCATTGGTTTCAGAATTATTTTCTGTAAATGAAATGATACAATTGTATATCACCGATTATATACGGAGGATGTATCATGACTTTCTACGAACCCATGCTGCTTGAACAAGCTGATCATCCATTTGATGATGAGCGATATGTATTTGAACCTTTAATAGATGGACATCGTTTACTCTTATCGTTGAATAAAGGGAAGGTGACACTGTATACGCGACATCATTACGAAGTCACAAGACAATACCCTGAATTACATAATATACCTGTGATTGAGGCGTGTGACGTTGTTCTGGATGGAGAGGTAGCAAGGTCAGACGAAGATGGAAAGTTCGATTTCGAATTGCTCATGGAGCGATTCAGGGCCGCGAAACCGGCTAGGATACGCGAGAATTCAAAGACTAAGCCCGTTCATTATTATGTTTTTGACATCCTTTATTACAACGGTGAAGATATGCGCCTCCGACCTTTGTGGGAACGGAAGCTGTTATTGCACAGGATATTGCAGCCTAACGCATTTTACAGCCTTATGTTGTGTGTAGAGGAGAACGGCAAGGCATTATTCGACCTCATGCAGCAGCGGAATCTCGGGGGGATTGTCGCTAAGAACAGGAATTCGAAATACGTAGGTAAGCGGAGCTCGGATTGGCTGAAGATCATTAACTACACTTACGTTAACGTTGATTTGGTGGGATACCGCAAGAACCAGTTTGGTTGGCTGGCTCACTATCAAGGCCATTCAGTTGGTGTAATCGAATTAGCTGTTCCTCCTGTTGCACGTAAGGCATTCTTTAGTATAGCCGAGCAGATTAAGTGTGCAGAAGATCGTGATTTTGTATACATTCAACCCCATCTTAAGGCTCAAGTTAGAACGCGACATTGGAGCAGAGATGGGATGCTTCGCGCACCGGAGTTCGTTGATTTTGTGGTTTAGATCGACAACGGGAAGATTCCACAAAAAAAATCGACCCTCGCCTTTCAGCGAGGGTCTTTCATGGGAGAGGAGAAACCGGACGAAGAGCTTATGGGGAAACGTAAGTCTTCTCCGCGGTTGTCTACGGCATCTCTCGACGCCGATAATTGTAGGATTACCTTTCCGCACCTTTTTATACCTCAGCTTCCAAAAATGTTTGTGCCACTTCCTCAGCCAGCCCCGTGCTCATCCATCCGTTACAAAATCCGCTCGCCAAGCAAGGAAGCAATCAGCTCCACGGCAAGCCGCGCTGTGCGGTGGCCGTTATCGAGCTGAGGGTTCACTTCGACGACATCGGCGGAGGTGACGATGCCGGACTCCGCCAGCATCTCCATCGCCAGATGCGTCTCGCGGTACATCAGCCCGCCGCGCACCTTCGTGCCGGTGCCTGGTGCTTCGCCGGGATCGACGGAGTCGATATCGAAGCTGAGATGCACCCCGTCCGTACCGTCCGAGACGATGGCGATCGCTTCATCCATCACCGCGGCCATGCCGCGGCGGTCAATGTCGTGCATCGTAAAGCAGTGGATGCCCTCCGACCGAATCAACTGCCGCTCGCCTTCATCCAACTCTCGCGCGCCAACAATCACCGTCCGATCGGCCTGTACCTTCGGATAGCTGCCGCCGATCGATGTTAGTCGGCTGTCGCCATGGCCGAGCGAGCATGCGAGCGACATGCCGTGAATGTTGCCCGACGGCGTCGTGCCCGGCGTATTCAGATCGCCATGCGCGTCGATCCAGAGCACGCCGAGCCGTCGGCGGCCTCTTGCAGCGCCGGCGACTGAGCCGATCGCGATGCTATGATCGCCGCCGAGCAGCAGCGGAAACTGCCCTGCAGCAGCTGCTTGTGCCGTTTTCTGCGCAATCGCTTCGTTCACCGCTGCGATTTTGCCCCAGTAGCGCAAGTGCTGCTCGCTTCGATGATCCAATGACACATCCGGCAGATAGTCCGGCGACTCCACGACGTATGACAGTCCCAGATTCTGAAGCTTCCGTTCAAGGCCAGACAATAGGATAGCCTGAGGTCCATGTGAGGCACCGCGACGGCTCGCCCCCCAGTCGAATGGGGCAGGTATAATCGCGATATGAGGCAATTGGCCAGCGGATTGCGAAGCACGAGTCATCGATGCGCACCTCCTCTTGGCAAGTAGAGTTGTGTTAGCGCCTTTTCAACAGACTGCGAACGACGAACCCGACATTGGCCGGCCGTTCAGCCAGCCGCCGGACAAAATACGGATACCACATCGTCCCGTAAGGTACATAGCTGCGAACCGTGTAGCCCTGCTCGGCAAGCGATAATTGGAGCGGCGTTCGGATGCCGTACAGCATTTGAAATTCAAAAGCCGAATTCGGGATGCAGCGCCGCTTAACGTAGGCTTTGACCCAATCAATGATCTTCTCGTCATGAGTAGCGATTGCAGTATAGACGCCGCTGTCCAGCCGCGAACGGATAAGCCGTTTGAAATTAGAATCCACGTCGCCGCGTTTCGGGTACGCAATCCGCGCAGGCTCTTTATATGCGCCTTTCACTAACCGCACGTTAACTCGTGAAGAAGTCAGCGACTTCAGATCATGATCGCTTCGTCTCAGATAAGCTTGGATGACCGGTCCGACATTCGTCAGCCCTTCTGTGCGAAGCTTCGCAACGATGCGAAGCGTCTTATCGGTATACGGACTGTCCTCCATATCCAAGCGGACGAACATACCGCAGCCAGCCGCTGTCTTCACTATGGTCCGAATTCGTTCATATGTCCGTTCCTCATGGAGAGCTAAACCCATTTGAGTTGGCTTCAAAGAAACATTTCCTTGAATGCCGCGTTCCTTCATGGCAGCAATGAGCGCGCAATATTCGGTTTTATATCCATCTGCCTCGTTATCAGTACGGACGCCTTCTCCCAGATGGTCCATCGTAACGACCAGCTGCTTAGCGTTCAATTCCTGTGCTCGATTGAGCGCCTCATCCCGTGTTTGTCCGGCGACGAAGCGGGCTGCGCCCAGCTTCATTCCATATTTGCGCGAGAGGGCCGCCGCTGCAGGGTTGCCGGCCAGCCCGAGGATGACCGAGCGAAACAGACGAATGCCGATTTCCATCCTCGCCAGCTCCTTCCTGTATGCATTTGTCCTTTCATTGAAAGCTCTGATCCTTAAGTACGTGTTCGATTGTTCGATTTCGAGCACCTGATGCCGAATTCCCTTCCTGTGTTGCTTCGTGATCAAAAAGCGAACTTAAGCAAGCTGTCATGAATTTAGAGGTGGTTGCTTATATATAGACAGGAACTTGTGCCGTCATTCCAGGTGTACAGGCGGCAACTTACGACAATTGGGAGGCGGCTAGTGATGATGGGTCCATTTTGCAATGAGCCGATGACGGATTTCAGCTTGGCAGACAACCGCCGTCTGCTCGAGACAGCGCTGGATGATATCAAAAGAGGTTACGGTCAGCTGTACCCGCTCCTAATCGGGGGAAGAGAGATTGTTCCAGAGAATATGAAGCATTCGATCAACCCTGCAAGGCACGGAGAGACATTAGGCATTGTCGCACAGGCTGACCGCAAACGTGCGGCCGAGTCGGTTGATATCGCCGCGGCTGCTTTTGAACATTGGAAGCGAGTGGACCCGGCTGCTCGCGCGCGGACACTGTATAAGGCGGCAGCGCTGCTGCGCCGAAGGAAACATGAGTTCTCGGCATGGCTTGTTGCAGAAGCAGGCAAGACATGGGTGGAGGCAGACGTCGACACGGCGGAAGCTATCGATTTTCTCGAATATTACGGGAGAGAAGCAGAACGGCTATGCGCCCCTCAGCCGCTTGTTCGCATTCCAGGCGAAGATAATGAATGGACCTATGTACCGCTTGGAGTCGGAATTGTAATTCCGCCGTGGAATTTCCCGCTTGCGATCATGGCAGGGATGACGGCATCAGCCGTTGTTGCGGGCAATACGGTCGTGCTCAAACCAGCATCGGCAACGCCTGTGATTGCGGCTCGTTTTGTACGGCTTATGCATGAAGCGGGGCTGCCTGAGGACGTCATTCAGTTCGTTCCGGGCTCCGGCAGTGAAATCGGCGATGTGCTGATTGATCACCCGCTTACGCGTTTCGTCAGCTTCACAGGGTCTATGGAAGTTGGACTTCGAATTGTGGAGCGGGCTGCAAGGCTGCAGCCTGGACAACGGTGGATTAAGCGAGTTATCGCGGAGCTTGGCGGGAAGGACGCGATCGTCGTCGATCGGGACGCGGATCTGGCTGCTGCTTCGTTAGGCATCGTTCAGTCGGCATTCGGCTATGCGGGGCAAAAGTGTTCGGCTTGCTCACGAGCGATCATACATGCGGATGTATACGAGGAAGTGACGGAGCGTGTAACGGCGCTGACGAAACGGCTCACCATCGGCGATCCGGCGCTGTATGGCACCGATGTCGGGCCGGTAATCGACCGCGCCGCGTACAATAAGATTCGTCAATACGTAACAGCAGGGAAACTTCAAGGCCGCTTGCTTTCAGGCGGAGGAATGGACGACGGAGCGGGATACTTCGTAGAACCAACGATTATTGCAGATGTAGACTCTCAAGCGTCACTTGCACAGGATGAAATATTCGGGCCAGTTCTGGCATGCATTCGTGCGGATGACTTCGGCCACGCGCTGGCGATCGCGAATGATACGCCATATGGCTTGACGGGTTCGGTCTACTCCAACCGCAGAGAGCGGCTTGAGCTCGCACGGGACCTGTTCCATGTAGGCAACTTGTATTTCAACCGGAAGTGTACAGGCGCATTGGTCGGCGTTCATCCATTCGGCGGCTTCAACTTGTCAGGAACAGACTCGAAAGCTGGCGGCCCTGACTATTTGATTCAATTCATGCAGGGCAAGGTCGTATCGGAACGTATGTAGCGAAAAAACAAACAACAGCCGTTCGAATCTGGTTCGAGCGGCTGTTGTTTGTATGCAGTAGAGGTTTCAACATGTTTAGCGTGTAATATGCCTCCACCTGCGATAAATCACCGCATTGTCATCTTCCATTCAATCGCTTTATTACAAACATTCAAATGTGGTACGATATAGCCGATTGATTGATAGAGAGGTTTCATTGTAAGGGGGCAACAACGTGAGAGTGATTGCAGGAACAGCCAAAGGGCGTCCGCTCAAAGCGGTGCCAGGCATGAATACGAGACCAACGACCGACAAGGTCAAAGAGGCGATCTTCAGTATGATCGGTCCTTATTTTGACGGAGGTCTCGCACTTGATTTGTTCGCAGGTACAGGAGGGCTTGGCATTGAGGTGCTGAGCAGAGGGGCGGACAAGGCGATTTTCGTCGATCGGGAGAAAGTAAGCATCGATGTGATTCGGCAGAATGTGAATACTGCGAACTTAGCGGACCGAAGCGAAATTTACCGCAACGATGCAGATCGTGCAGTGAAAGCGATGGCGAAGCGGGGCGAGCAGTTCCGATACATATTCCTGGACCCGCCGTACAAGATGACGAACATGGACGAAATGCTGCAGAGCATCGCATCGCATAATCTGGTAGAACAAGATGCGATCATTGTAGTAGAGCATGAATCTTCGCACTTGTATCCCGAGCAGTTCGGCGGTTTCATTCAACGGAAATATGCAAAGTACGGAGAGACGGCTGTTACGATTTATTCCTATCAGCCTGAAGATGGGGGAAGTGCAGATGAGTAACAGTCAACTAGAAACCAACAATCGCGTCGCCGTATACCCTGGCAGCTTCGATCCGGTCACGTACGGTCATCTGGACATTATCGCGCGCGCATCGAAACAATACGATACTTTGATCGTAGCTGTGTTGAACAATACGAGCAAGAGTCCGATGTTTTCCGTCGAAGAGCGTAAAGCGCTGCTGCAAGAAGTAACGCGCGAGTTTCCGAACGTTCAGATCGACAGCTTCCGTGATCTGCTCGTCCGCTTTATGAAGTCGAAGCAGGCGGGTACGATCGTTCGCGGCATTCGCTCCGTATCCGACTTCGAGTATGAACTGCAGATGGCGTCTACGAATCATTTGCTCGAGCCGGACATCGAGACGATCTTCATGATGACGAATCCCAAATGGTCGTACTTAAGCTCCAGCATTGTGAAAGAGATTGCACGGTTCAAAGGCAACGTGTCTGAGCTTGTTCCGCCGTTCGTGAGAACGAAACTCGAGGAGAAGGTGCACTCTATTCAAGGCTGATTATCCAGTTCAATAGAACAGTCTAAAGTCAACGTTTGATCTTGATTCGCAAGGGCAGTGACACTAGGGCAGCGGACACGATCAATAACGCGAATGCCAGGAGTGCGGCAGGGATGTAGTGCCAGAACGATGTGAGGTCCGAGGCGTGTATGAACACGTCGTTGATCCATCGGTTTGCGCTGTCCGGGATAAGGGCTGTTTGGTCAAAATTAGCCGCTGACATTGCGCCCCCGTGCTGTTTGATGAGTGAGCTGAATGGCCGCCATAGCAGCAGGACAAGCACGGCAGCAAGAATAGCATGAACGACGCGCGAGGCAATAAAGGGCAGCAGCCGCAGATCGGTTCCTTGAATCGCGGCGCTCGTCTGCGCGATTGCGCCAAGTCCGCTCCAGGCGAGACCAGCAGCCGTCGCGGCAATCGGAAGCGCGGCGCTCACATTCGCGCTGAACGAACTGGAGGCTGAATAAGCGCCCAGGTGGCTTTCCATTAGTGCTGCCAGCACCCAGTGCGGAAGATGGAGCAGCAGGCTTGCTGCGTCCCAGAGCGGCTCCAGTAGTCGTACGACTACTGCACATATAATGATGATCCCGCCTGCGGCGAGCAGCTTCTGAACGGCACTGATCGTAGCATCTCCGAGTGCTTGACCGAACGAGCGTCCATCGCGGTCATGCGCTGCCTGCATCGCAGAAGCCGCTCTCGATAGCAGTTTGCGCGGAGCGGCAGAAGGAACTGCACTTGTCGATTTCTTAGCCATATCGTGACGTGTTTGAGGCGTGAGGCGATCTTTGAACGATAGCACTAGGGCCGGGATAAGGCTGCTCGTCCATACCGCGATCGCAGCTAAGAAGCCGTACGCAGGCTGCTTCATGAACCCGACGCCGACGACGATGATCATGAATAACGGATTTGGCATATGTGCCAAAGCGAGAAGACGTTGGCCTTCTGATCGAGATACTTCGCCGCTGCGGCGAAGTGTTGCTGCCGCTTCAGAGCCAACAGCATAGCCGCCTGACCAGCCGGCAGCAATTGCAAGACCCGCTGGACCAGGCAGCCGCAGCAGCTTCCTCGTCAGCGGCTCCATCAAGTGTCCGGCGAGCGTGGTGACGCCGAATGCGCTCATCAGTTCGAACAGCACTAAGAATGGCATTAGGCCAGGAAATACGATCGTCCACCACAGCGTAAGTCCTTGCAGCGATGCCTGGAAGGTTGCGTCTGGCTGGCGAATGACAGCTGCTACGAGCAGGATGGAGACGATCGCAAGCACAATGGTGCGGCGCATGGGCAGTCTCCTTTCAATGACGGTCGGCTCCGACCCCAAACATGGGAGACGGGCAATCCGTACATTGTACGTGCTATGGCGGCATGATAGACCATTTGATCTGTTAGTTAGCACAAATAGCCATGACAACCGGCTAGGTTGTCATGGCTATCCTCGTGTTATTCGTTAATTGGATCTGCATTCGATGTGATACGTATCGGCTGCTCGTAATAGTCACGCAGCAGGTCGCGTGATGCTGCATTCGCATTCCTTGCTAGTGCGTAGACGGCGGTTGCGCGGATGTCGAGCGGCAAGAAGGGCAATTGTTCAGGGGCGCCTGCGGCGCTCGTCAGTACCGGCCAACGTGACGCTGTGCGCATTTTCTTCAGCAGAGATTGGCCTTTAGACGTGAAACCAAGTACGCGAATGTAACCGGGTCCGTCTGCAAGCTTGTCGGGTGTCAGCTCGTTCTTCTTATGTCCAAGCAATACGGCGAGCAGCGCACGCTGCAGCTTCGTTCGCGTATATCGTTTCGTCTTGAGCTGCTCCAGCAACGGCTCAAAACGAATCTCGTCCAGCTGTCTTAAAGTGTGAAGCAGTCGATGCTCCAGCCCTTCAGTCATTTCGTGAATGTCTCCGAGTTCTTCGATGGAGCGCGTTAAGATCGCATGAAACAGCTGTTTCTCGAACAACCGCCAATCTGCGGCGATGAGGCCATTATCTCGTTCACGCTGCATAAGGGCAAGTGTTGTGCTCGGTACGAATGGTCGGGCAGCATCCAAATCGCCAGCTTCAAGCAGCAGCTTACGAATGGCGGTTGCACTCGCGATGGATTCATCGGAAGGCTTCTGATCATTATAGCCAGATTTCTCTCTGCGGATCGTATAAGGCGTAATGGCACTTCCCAATCGCTTAATGGCGAGTGTATAATGCAGTCCTAACGAATTGTTAGGCTGCGCCACTGCGAGAGGAGGAATTCCCTGCTCTGCTGCATGAGCAGACAATGCCCATTCGTAAGCGGCGGGGTAAGGCACGCCTTCCGCTAACCGGTCATGAAGTGCTTGCTTGAATGATACAGGTTCTTCACGCAAAATATCGGCTGCCGCACAGAACGAATCGATGTCGCCTGATTCGCTGCCGAAGCACAACGTGTCAACGACACCAGTCGCATCAAGAACGGCTACTGCGCCGCGCGCGAACCATTCTGCCGACTGTGTCGAATAGGCTACTGGCAGCTCCAGCACGAGATCGCAGCCACCACGGAGCGCCATCTCCGCGCGCGTCCATTTGTCTAACAGCGCAGGTTCGCCGCGCTGAAGGAAATGACCGCTCATGACGGCAACGACAGCGTCAGCGCCCGTTATTTTTCGAGATTGCTGTACATGATAGTAATGTCCATTATGAAAAGGGTTGTATTCGACTACAATACCGACCGTACGCATGGAGATCCTCCGATTCGGATACTTATCATTGAAATTCAAGAAAGTACAAGTTTCTTGCACCATCATATCATGCGCTGAAAATGTTGACAAAACCATTGTCGAGTCGATATAATAATCTTTGTTTGTTTGGGGTGATCTCATGCAATTTCGTATTCAAGAAGTGTTAACCAAAGGGAAGCTTCCTATTATCCAAGAGACGGTTCAGGTTGATTCGCTGTTGAAAGGTCGCAGAGATGTGCTGTCGGCAAGTCCGATGCAGGTCGAGCTTAACATTACAGCAGTAGACGGCTTGATTCACGTTGATGGACATTTGACTTCCGAGCTTGAGATGGCTTGTTCCCGCTGTTTGAACCCGGCCGCCGTTAAGGTGGACGTGCCGTTCCATGAACAGTTCAAACAGGTCGCTGAGCTGTCGCCTGAAGATGAAGAATCGGATGATGATACGATAGAAGTGATCGGTGATGCCATCGACCTGAAGCCGTACGTTGAAGATTTGTGGCTCCTAGAGCTGCCCTTCGTGCCGATGTGCAGCAGCGATTGCAAGGGACTATGCTCTGAATGCGGGCAGAACTTGAATGAACATGAATGCGGCTGTAACCGTGGATCCATTGATCCTCGACTTGCTGCTCTTAAAGATTTGTTCATTGACGACAACAAATAACGAGCTGCTTCTGCAGCTGTAATTCTGTGAAGGAGGTGGGAAACATGGCAGTACCACAACGAAGAACTTCCAAAACTCGCCGCGACAAACGTCGTACGCACTTTAAACTGGCGGTGCCAGGTATGGTGAAATGCGAGCAATGTGGAGAATTGAAACTTGCTCACCACGTATGCAAAGTGTGCGGGTATTACAAAACGAAAGAGATCATTTCGCAATAAGCCGGTTTCCCACTCGTAGTGCTTCATCTCGCGATGAAGTGCTATTTTTTTCAACACCGAGTGGACTTTGTGTTTAATGGTGTAGATGATCTGACGGCGCTTGCGAAGTTGATCGGTTCTGCTCATGAACTGAATCGGCATTGCATAGCGCCGTCTTTTTATTAATCGGAAGTTAGATTCTTATTGGCGATAAATCTTACCTTATCCTTTCGAAGCTGTTTTGCTCCGCAAAACTGGAGGTCGCTCATCTCAGAGTTGCCTCGATAAAGGATTTCTCTCCACATAAGAATTGTAATTAACCGAATATTAAGGAGAATTAAGATTCTTATTGGCGATAAATCTTACCTTTAAACGCGGTCGCTCATCTCAGAGTTGCCTCGATAAAGGATTTCTCTCCACATAAGAATTGTAATGAACCGAATATCAAGGAAAAGTAAGATTCTTATTGGCGATAAAACCTTCCTCTAAACGCGGTCGCTCATCTCAGAGTTGCCTCGATAAAGGATTTCTCATATACTAATTTAGTACCAGGTTATAATAGCTGATTTCATTTTTGCGATTTCGCGAATAATTTATAATGAACAACCATGCACGATTACAGAGTAAAGGAGGTGCCAGCCATCGAACGTTTACCCAAACGTCAGCGTCATCAGCAGCTTTCGAAGCTGATCGAAGAGAATCCGTTCATCACGGACCGTGAATTGACACGTCTGCTGAAGGTCAGCATCCAGACGATCAGACTTGACCGGCTAGAACTCGCCATCCCAGAGCTGAGAGAAAGGCTGAAGCTGATGGCTGAGCGATCCTATGATTCGGTCCGCTCGCTGCCGCTGCATGAAGTAATCGGCGATATTGTTGATTTGCAGCTTGATCGAAGCGGGATTTCGATGTTCGAAATTATGCACGAGCATGTCTTTTCCCGGACGGGTATAGCGAGGGGGCACCATGTGTTCGCACAAGCCAATTCGCTGGCAGTTGCAGTTATTGATGATGAAATTGCGCTCACAGCAACGGCCGATATCCGGTTTATCCGATCGGTCAAGCTTGGTGAGAAATGTATAGCGAAAGCCTATGTACGCTCTATCTCTGGGGAGAAAAGCAAAGCAAAGGTTGAAGTGTTCACATACGTTGGAGAAGAGATGGTGTTTCAAGGGAACTTTGTCATCTATCGGTCCGCGGGAGAGCACATCGGTGAGGGAGGAATAGAACGTGCGGATCGTTATTGATGCGATGGGTGGAGACCACGCGCCAGGACTTATTGTTCAAGGCGCATTGAATGCCGCAGCCGAATGGTCAGACATTCAGCTAGTTCTCGTTGGTGATACAGCTGCCATTGAGGCGTGCATACAAGGTAATAAACCGTCCAACGTAACAATTGAACATGCGGAAGAAGTGATCGGCCCGGATGAAGAGCCTGTAAGGGCTGTTCGCCGCAAAAAGCAATCGTCCATGGTTATCGCAGGCCAGCTGGTGCGTGAAGGCAAAGCTGATGCAATGATCTCTGCTGGCAACACGGGCGCGCTTATGACAACAGGCTTGCTCGTAGTTGGCCGGATGGAGGGAATCGAGCGTCCAGCGCTGGCGCAGCTGATGCCTACGATGGATGACATTGGCGTCCTCGCAATGGACCTTGGCGCGAACATGGATGCTAAGCCAGAGCATCTGCTGCAATATGCAACGATTGGCAGCATCTATCGGAAACAAGTGGACGGTCTCAGCCAGCCGCGTGTAGGCCTGCTTAACGTTGGTACGGAAGAGCGTAAAGGCAATGAGCTGACGAAGGCTGCGTTCGATCTGCTGGAGGCGTCCCCGCTTAATTTTATCGGCAATGTTGAGGCTCGTGACGTACTCCATCACAATTGTGATGTTCTTGTATGCGACGGTTTCGCAGGGAACATTATGCTCAAGGCAATGGAAGGCACGGCGAGTACGATCATGGGAACGCTCAAGACGGAGTTCAAGCGATCCATGCTGACGAAGCTGGCCGCAGCCATTATGATGCCGGGCTTGCGTTCGCTGGGTAAGAAAATGGACTACAAAGAGCATGGCGGCGCGCTGCTGCTCGGAGTTAACGGATTGGTCGTGAAGGCGCATGGCTCTTCCGATGCCAAAGCGGTTAAGAATGCTATACGTCAGACGCGCAATGCGCTGATTAGCGACGTTACTACATGCATGGCTAACGAAATTAGCGGGAAGTGAGAGGGACTACCATGTTGAATACGCCATCGGTCGGTATTATCGGAACAGGCAAATACGTGCCGGAGCGCGTATTAACGAATGCTGAGCTCGAACAAATGGTCGAAACGAATGACGAGTGGATCGTCACGCGTACCGGCATTCGGGAGCGTCGTATTGCTGCGCCAAACCAAGCTACTTCGGATTTGGCATTTCGTGCATCGCAGGAAGCGCTGCGTGCAGCTGGGCTGACAGCAGAAGATATCGATCTTATTATTGTTGCAACGATTACGCCAGATATGTTCTTCCCATCGACGGCATGCTTGCTGCAGGATAAACTCGGTGCGAAGAAAGCTGCTGCGTTTGACTTGTCGGCAGCTTGCTCAGGATTTATTTACAGCCTGGCAACTGCTTCGAGCATGATTGCTACGGGTATGTACAAACATGCACTGGTTGTAGGTGCAGAGTGCCTGTCGCGTATTACGGATTATACGGATCGCAACACATGCATCTTGTTCGGCGATGGCGCTGGCGCTGTTGTTCTTGGTCCAGTTGAAGAAGGACGGGGCTTCAAATCGTTCGAGCTTGGCGCGGACGGAAGCGGCGGCGAGCTGCTCTGCATCAGCGGCGGCGGATCTCGACTGCCGGCAACAGCAGCATCAATTGATGAGAAGAAGCACTTCATCCATATGGCAGGCAACGACGTATTCAAATTCGCCGTTCGCATTATGGGCAGTGCGGCCGAAGAGGCGCTCCGCAAAGCGGGCCTCGAGAAGAGCGACATCGACCTCCTCGTTCCTCACCAGGCGAACATTCGCATCATCAACTCGGCGATCAACCGCCTTGATCTGCCAGAAGACAAGTGCATGGTCAACCTTGACAAATACGGCAACATGTCCGCTGCATCGATCCCAGTCGCACTGGCCGAAGCAGTCGAACAAGGCCGAGTCAACAAAGGCGACACGCTTGTCCTCGTAGGTTTCGGCGGCGGCCTCACTTGGGGAGCTTCCGTGCTGAACTGGTAACACAGTAGGTCTTGGGATTGCTTTTATGATTTAGGTTTTTGTTTTTATCTATTTTTACTGTTGTTTCGCCCTTAGTTCTCAAGCATATGGTTGATCCCGCAGGGATCCATATGCCTCACTCCCACGGTCCCGAAGGGGCCTACATAGTCTTTTAACTAACGGAGCGGCCGCTTAGGCCATCGCGTCAACATAGGCAGGAGCACCTAAGGTAGAGCGTGTCCCGACAGGGACGACAAGCGGCTTGCAGCAGGAAGTCGCCACAGGTGCGCCGAATCAAGGTGAGCAGACGTTCTAACGGCAATAGGTATGAACCAATGGAGCTTGATGTGGTTGTTGGTTGTCCCGATCAGGGACGAACATCAACAACCACATCAAGCGGGCTTACGCACCAACCCAATCAAGACCAGTCCTGCGGGAGTCCAGAGGGCAGCTGTCCTCTGGGGCCCTCCCTTTGAAGGGAGGGTTTGGGCGGGTAGAAGATATTTAAAAGGAGGTTTTAGTTTGTCCCAAATTGCATTCGTTTTTCCAGGCCAAGGCGCTCAAGCCGTCGGCATGGGCAAGGACGCATTCGAATCGTTCGAAGGCTCGCGCAGCGTTTTTGAACAAGCGGACGAAGCGCTCGGCTTCGCTTTGACGGATATTATTTTCAACGGACCAGATGATGCGCTGAAACAGACGGCAAACACGCAGCCAGCCTTGCTAACAGTCAGTGTGGCACTGCTCGAAGCACTCAAAGGCCGCGGCCTGACGCCTGATTATGTAGCGGGCCACAGCCTTGGCGAGTACAGTGCGCTCGTAGCAGCAGGTGTTCTGTCGTTCTCCGATGCTGTACGTACCGTACGAGCTCGCGGTGAATATATGGAACAAGCTGTGCCGGGCGGCACTGGTGCAATGGCAGCGGTTCTTGGCGCTGAACGTGATGCGCTAGCTGCATTGTGCAGCACCGTGTCAGCAGATGCAGGCGCTGTGGAATTGGCTAACGTCAACTGCCCGGGCCAAATCGTTGTATCCGGCACGGCAGCAGGCGTACAAGCTGTTGTTGAACGCGGCAAGGAAGCTGGCGCGAAACGCGTAATTCCGCTAGAAGTAAGCGGTCCATTCCACTCTTCGCTTATGAAGCCAGCGGCAGCGAAGCTTGCGGATACGCTTGAGACGGTATCTTTTGCAGATGCATCGGTACCCGTAATTGCGAACGTAACGGCTGAACCTGTCACCGAAGGCGCTGCTATTCGCCAATTGCTCATTGAGCAGGTTTACTCGCCGGTACTGTGGGAAGACAGTGTACAGAAGCTGATCGCGCTTGGCGTTGATACATTTGTAGAGATTGGCTCTGGCAATGTGCTTGCAGGCTTGATCAAAAAAATCGACCGCAATGTAAAGATTATTTCTATCAACAGTGTTCAGTCACTTGAAGCTGCAGTAAATCCGGTTGCGTAAGACTGGCGTATATACTGGCAAGGCGTATGCTTACGATATAAGCATACGCCTTGCAGGTAGTGATTCGTAGAAGGAGGGTCTGAACATGTTTGCAGGTCTGGAAGGTAAGGCGGCGCTCGTCACGGGCGCATCTCGTGGTCTTGGCCGCGCAATCGCCATTGCACTCGCAGAAGCAGGCGCTGATGTTGCAGTTAACTATGCAGGCAGTGAAGCCGCTGCAGTCGAGACAGCTAATGCGATCGAGGCGCTTGGCCGCCGTGCGATTCTCGTGCAAGGAAATGTAGGTAAGTCCGAGGAATTCGAAGCAATCGTGAAAAAGACGATCGAAGAGTTCGGAAAACTGGATATTCTGGTGAATAATGCCGGCATTACTAGAGATAATTTAATCATGCGCATGAAGGAAGAAGAGTTCGATCAAGTCATTGAGACGAATCTTAAAGGTGTGTTCAATGGGATTAAATCCGTTTCGCGCCAAATGATGAAGCAGCGTTCAGGCCGCATCATTAACATTTCTTCTGTTGTAGGCTCGCTCGGTAACCCGGGTCAAGCAAACTATGTTGCTGCGAAGGCTGGCGTCATCGGCCTGACGAAGTCGGCAGCGCGCGAGCTTGCTTCCCGCGGCATTACTGTGAACTGCATCGCGCCAGGCTTCATCGAGACGGAAATGACGGATAAATTGTCCGATGAGGCGAAAGCCCATCATACTGGACAAATTCCGCTTGCTCGCATGGGTCAACCGAACGATATCGCACAAGCTGTTCGTTTCTTGGCTTCTGATGCTGCGTCCTACATGACAGGACAAACCATTCACATTGATGGTGGCATGTACATGTAACATTTGTAAACCTTTCATTACGGGTACAAATGAAACGGTTACGCTGGCATTTTGTCCGCAATTCTCGTATAATACCAAAGAGGAGGTGAACCGGAATGTCCGAAGTACTGGATCGCGTTAAACGCATCGTCGTTGACCGCCTCGGCGCAGAAGAATCAGAAGTTACGCTAGAAGCGAGCTTCAAGGATGACCTCGGCGCAGACTCGCTCGACGTCGTTGAGCTGGTTATGGAGCTGGAAGACGAGTTTGACTTGGAGATTTCTGATGAAGACGCAGAAAAGATCACCACTGTGGGAGAAGTAGTAAATTACATACAATCTCATACGTAAGGTTCGTAAGTCCCGTTATTGCAACGGGACTTCTCTCCATCATATAGTCTTTTTTTTGAGAGTCCAAGCATAGGGAATAGTCACGAAGATAAAGCTTTTCGTTATATATACATTCGCACAACGGTGGCAGCGTCTAGCGCTGCTATCAATATCGCTGTCCGTAGAGGTGAACACAATGAAACAGAGAGTTGTCGTCACAGGCATGGGGGTCATGACCTCGCTCGGTAACGATTTGGAACAATTCTGGGGTAATTTGATGGAAGGGAAGTCGGGCGTATCGCTTGTTGAAGCGTTCGATGTATCCGAATATCCGACGCGTATCGCAGCGGAGATCAAAGGATTCAACCCTGAGCTATATGCTGATAAGAAAGAAGCGCGCAAGATGGATCGTTTCGTGCAGTTCGCAGTAGCTGCATCGAAGAAAGCGGTCGAGGATGCAGGTCTTGCTATCGGCGAGAATGCTGATCCTGAGCGTGTTGGTGTTATGATCGGTTCCGGTATCGGTGGTCTAGGTACTTGGGAAGATCAGCATAACATCCTGCTTGAGAAAGGTCCGAAACGCGTCAGCCCATTCTTTATTCC
The DNA here is from genome assembly GCF_014779765.1 of Paenibacillus terricola. Taxonomy (GTDB): domain Bacteria; phylum Bacillota; class Bacilli; order Paenibacillales; family Paenibacillaceae; genus Paenibacillus_T; species Paenibacillus_T terricola. The sequence continues at coordinate 1,266,915 of NZ_JACXZA010000001.1, forward strand.
GATGATGATCGCGAATATGGCGTCCGGACAAGTGTCGATGGCAACAGGGGCGAAAGGTCCGAACAGCACGGCAGTTACGGCATGTGCAACGGGAACCCACTCCATTGGCGACTCGTACAAAATGATTCAACGCGGCGATGCCGAAGTTATGATTTGCGGCGGTGCTGAAGCGACAATCAGACCAACGGGGATGGCTGGATTTTGCGCCATGCGCGCGATGAGCGTACGGAACGACGAACCAGAGAAAGCAAGCCGGCCGTTTGATATCGACCGCGACGGTTTCGTCATGGGCGAAGGCTCTGGCGTACTCGTACTTGAGTCGCTTGAGCATGCACAGAAGCGGGGCGCACGCATTTATGCCGAAGTGATCGGCTATGGCATGAGCGGTGACGCTCACCATATGACTGAGCCGGATCCAGACGGCGCAGCACGCTGCATGACGCGCGCGCTGAAGGATGCTGCGATCGCTCCAGAAGAAATTGATTACATTAATGCGCATGGTACGTCGACGCCAGTCGGCGACCGTTCCGAGACGCTTGCTGTTAAGAAAGCGTTCGGCGACTATGCCTATAAAGTTGCGATCAGCTCGACGAAGTCGATGACGGGTCACCTGCTCGGCGCTGCCGGCGGTGTTGAAGCTGTCATACTCGGCCTGACGATCAAGAACGGCATCATTGCACCAACGATTAACCTGGACAATCCGGATCCAGAATGCGACCTCGATTATGTACCGAATACGCCGCGTAAAGCGAACGTGCGGACGGCGTTGTCCAACTCCTTCGGCTTCGGCGGTCACAATGCGACGATTGTGATGAGAGCGTATGAGGCATGATGCACTAGATCAACTGCAGAACCGGCTTCAGATTCGTTTTCGTCAGCCACGGCTGTTGAAGCAAGCGTTCACGCATACCTCGTATGTGAACGAGCATCGTGGCAAGCCCATTGAGGATAACGAGCGGCTCGAGTTTCTCGGCGATGCCGTACTCCAATTGCTCGTTTCCGAGCATTTGTTCCTTACGTATCCGAACCGACCCGAAGGCGAGCTTACGCGGATGCGCGCTTCGATCGTGTGTGAGCCTTCGCTTGCACGCTTCGCGGAATTGCTCGGGCTTGGCGCGTGCGTCATGCTCGGACGCGGCGAGGAGCAGCTTGGCGGCCGTCATCGGCCGGCACTTCTAGCCGATCTGTTCGAATCATTCATCGGCGCGATATATCTAGATCAGGGGTTCGAACGAGTACGGACGTTTCTCTCGGAGCAGGTTTTCCCGCATATCGAAGAGAACGGTTCACTGCTCGTGAAAGACTTCAAGTCGAAGCTGCAGGAGAAAGCGCAGCATGGCGCGCTTGGTCCTGTTGAATATCGCATCGCGGAAGAACGCGGACCTGCGCATGATCGCGAGTTTGTCGTTGAGGTTCGTATCGGCGAGCAGACATATGGAGTAGGCGTTGGACGAACGAAGAAGGAAGCTGAGCAGCGTTCCGCGGAAGCGGCCTGCACGCAGCTTGAGCAGCAAAAGTAAATGAAGGATAGGCGCTGCACAGCGGAAATGATTGATGCTGTTGCAGCGCTTTGTTGTGTTTTTTACCTTAAATGCGTGTTCAAAAAGTTCGGTTTTCAGCACCTGATGTCGAAATCACTTCTTGTGAAGCTTCGTAATCAAAAGCGGTCTTTTTGAACTACCTCAGAAAGGCGTAGCACAGCTCACTCCTGACCTTTCCACTGCATTATGGTACAATAGTCGATGAGGTGAATCCGAGAACATGTTCCTGAAACGGATCGAACTATCAGGTTTTAAGTCGTTTGCCGATAAAACAGAACTGGAATTCGTACGCGGCATTACAGCCGTCGTTGGTCCTAACGGCAGCGGCAAGAGCAACATTTCGGACAGCATACGCTGGGTGCTTGGCGAACAAAGCGCGAAGAGCCTGCGCGGCGGCAAGATGGAAGATATTATTTTCGCCGGATCAGATGCTCGTAAGGCGGTTAACATCGGTGAGGTATCGTTGACGCTAGATAATGGCGACAATGCACTGCCGCTCGAATACGAAGAGGTTACCGTTACTAGACGTGTACATCGAAGCGGTGACAGCGAATATTTGATCAATAAGCAGCCATGCCGGCTGAAAGATATAACCGAGCTGTTCATGGATACCGGTATCGGCAAAGAAGCCTACTCGATTATCGGACAAGGTCGGATTGAAGAAATATTAAGTACGAAGTCGGAAGATCGCCGCGGCATTTTCGAGGAAGCTTCCGGCATTGTAAAGTTTAAGTCACGCAAACGTGATGCGCAGCGGAAGTTGGATGAGACGGAGCAGAACTTGCTGCGTATTCATGACTTGGTATCCGAGCTGGAAGATCAGGTTGAGCCGCTGCGGAAGCAGTCGGAGAAAGCGATTCGTTTCAAAGAATTGCGCGAACAACTGAAAACCCAAGAGATTTCGATGTATGTTCATCAGATCGAGACCGTGCATGCGTCATGGAATACGTCTACAGCAAAGCTCGCCGATCTCGAACGTGAGCGGCTTTCGTATGCCTCCGTGGTCAGCAGACATGATGCGCTTCTCGAGAAGGATCGGATGCGATTGCGCGAGATCGAGCAGGAGCTTGATCAGCTTCACGAGCAGATGCTCCAACTTAGCGAAGATTACGAGAAATGCGAAGGTTATGGCGAAGTATTGAAGGAACGCAAGCGCAACTTGGAGCAGAACAAGCGCCAGTTGGAAGAATCGATGACAGCGCTTGATGAACGGATTGCATCTTTAATGAAGGAAGAGGCTGATTTCCGTGCGAAGTCGGCGTCGCTCGAAGAAGAGATTGCAAGACTGCATCGTCAACTTCTAGAGGAAGAATCGCAGTTGGCTGGCACGGTCGGAGAAGCGGGCACTGAGGCTGAAGAGTCGCTGAAGACGGAATTGCTTGATGTACTCAGTGCAATGGCGCAAGCTCGTAACGAGATTCGATATACGGAGCAGCAGAAGGATAACGTCCAGCGCAGAATCGAGCGAATCGGTGATGAGGAAGCGAAGTGGCAGCAGCAGCAGGAAGAACTCAAGGAAAGACGGAATGAGCTCTCGGCTCGTCTGAAGTCCACGCTGGAAGCACTGCAGGAAGCGAAACAAAAGTACACAGATGAAAGCGAGCAATCGCAATCACTGTATCAAATTTATGAAGAAACGCAGCAGACAGTACGCAAGTGGGAGCAGCGTCTCGATGCGCTCGTATCCCGTCGCGATACGATGAAAGAAATGCAGGATGCGCTTGATGGCTTTATGCACGGCGTCAAGGAAGTGCTGAAGGCATCCCGCAAGCAGCAGGGCGGCTTGAATGGCGTTCATGGTGCGGTTGCGGAACTCGTTCGTGTACCTGAGAAGTACGAGACGGCGATTGAAACCGTACTCGGCGGCGCGTTGCAGCATGTTGTGATGGAGAATGAGAGCACCGCACGTGCAGCGATCAGCTTCCTGAAGTCCCGGCAGCTTGGCCGTGCTACATTCCTGCCACTCGATGTTATTCGCGGCCGTAATGTGCCGGAATCCGATCGTCGCAATGCTGCCTCGATTAACGGTTTTGTTGGCATTGCCGCTGACCTTGTTTCGACTGATCGCCAATATGAGAGCATTGTCTCGAGTTTGCTCGGCAATGTCATTATCGCGGAAAATCTCGAACAGGCGAATAAAATCGCTTCGCAATGTCAATATCGTTACCGTGTCGTTACGCTTGATGGCGACGTTGTTAACGCCGGCGGTTCGATGACAGGGGGCAGCCTTCAGAAGAAGGGGGCGAGCTTGCTCGGCCGTCAGCGTCAGATTGAGCAGATGGATGACGAGATTGCTGAATGCAGAACGCAGTCCGAAAAGCTCCGGCAGAAGATGCAAGATCTGCGCAAGGAACAGTCGATCCGCAGCCAGAATATCGAGGAACTGCGTGAGCGAGGCGAACAGCTGCGTATTGAGGAGCAGCAGTTGAAGGCAGAACTATTGCAGCTAGACAAGCAGCTGCAGCAGTTGACGGAACAGCTTCAGCTCTACAGCGCAGACCGTTCGGGACAAGCGGAGGAACAGCGCGATCTCGCAGCAACTGCAGATGCCGCTCGTGTGCGGCTCGAAGAGTTATCCGTGCGGGAAGCGAAGCTGCAGGTCGATATTCAAGCGGCTGAATCACGCCGCAAAGCTTCCGAGTCAGCGCGTGAAGAGCTGCAAGGACAGCTAACCGACTTGAAAATCGCGGTGGCGAAAGCCGAGCAGGAGAAATTCTCGTTCGAAGATCAAGCGGCGAGATTACGTTCAGATGTGAATCGCGCGAAGCAGGAGATGTCCTCGCTGCGAAGCATGCATCAACAGCTTAACGAAGATGATGAGCGCCATGCTGCCGAGTCGGTCAGCCAGATCGAACAGCTTAACTCGCTGAAGCTGAAGAAGGATAATTGTTCAGAGCGTACCGATCTCATGCGTGCCCAACGCGCAGATATGATTAAAGGTCTTGAGGACGGCGAGAGCGAGACGAAGGAGCAGCGTGCCTTGCTGCGGGAAACCGAAGACAAGATGCGGCAGACGGAGATCGCAGTTAACCGTCTCGACGTCGAACTTGACAACTTGCTGCGCAAGCTGAGTGAAGAATATGAGCTCAGCTACGAGCTGGCGAAGGAACGCTATCCGATACCTGAGGATGTTGCCGCAACACAGAACGCAGTTCGCGATTTGAAGCGGCAGATAACATCGCTCGGCGATGTTAACCTAGGCGCAATCGAAGAGTATCAGCGTGTGAAGGAACGGTTTGAATTCCTTGATGCGCAGCGCATCGACTTGATTGATGCCAAGACGACGCTGTACCAGGTTATCAAAGAGATGGACGACGAGATGGCGAAGCGATTCCGCTCCACCTTTGAGGCGATCCGCGGTCACTTCGTTGTTGTATTCGGCAAGCTGTTCGGCGGCGGACGCGCAGATCTTATTCTTGCTGAGCCAGACCGTGTGCTCGATACCGGTATCGATATCGTGGCACAGCCGCCAGGGAAGAAGCTGCAGAACTTGCAACTGCTCTCCGGCGGTGAACGTGCCCTTACGGCTATCGCGCTGTTGTTCGCTATCTTGCAGGTGAAGCCGGTTCCGTTCTGCGTGCTTGACGAAGTTGAAGCAGCGCTTGATGAAGCGAACGTTGCACGTTTTGCCCAATATTTGCGCGAGTTCTCAGACTTGACGCAGTTTATCGTCGTAACGCACCGCAAAGGTACGATGGAAGAAGCAGATGTGCTGTACGGGGTTACAATGGAAGAAGGCGGCGTATCGAAGCTAGTATCCGTTCGGCTTGAGGATGAGTCGTTCATGGAGGACGGATCTGCGACTGCTTAACGATTACCGATATGTGAATAGGAAAGGAACGGCATAATATGAGTTTCTTTAAACGGTTGAAGGAATCGATTGCTTCCAAGACTGAAGCAGTCACGAATATTTTTAAAGAGGGTCTAGTCAAGACGAGTAAGGCCATCGTCGAGCGTGTGGAAGAGCTGATTACGCGCCGCAAGAAGATCGATGAAGAGTTTTTCGAAGAGCTCGAAGAAATTCTAATCAGTGCTGACGTTGGCGTGAACACGGTCGTGGGCCTGATCGACAGCCTGCGTGCTGAAGTGAAAGCCCGCAAGATCGAAGATGCTTCCGAACTTCAGCCTATTCTATCCGAGAAACTGGTTGAAATCTTGAAGGGCAAAGACGATCCAGAGCTGCACATGGCAGAGAGCGGTCTGACAATCATTCTATTCGTTGGCGTTAATGGCGTCGGCAAAACGACGACGATCGGTAAGCTGGCTCATAAGTTCAAGTCCGAAGGAAAAAGCGTCCTTATGGCTGCAGGCGATACGTTCCGTGCAGGGGCGATCGAGCAGCTGGAAGTATGGGGACAACGTGTAGGCGTTGATGTCATCAAGCAAAGCGCGGGTTCCGACCCGGCCGCAGTTATGTATGATGCCGTGCAAGCCGCTAAGCAGCGTGGTGTCGATGTACTGCTCTGCGATACCGCTGGACGCCTGCAGAACAAGAGTAACCTGATGGACGAGTTGAACAAAATCTTCCGCGTTATTCAGCGTGAAGTGCCTAGCGCGCCGCATGAAGTACTGCTCGTGCTTGATGCGACGACTGGTCAGAACGCACTTAGTCAAGCGAAGTTGTTCGGCGAGAAGAGCGGCGTAACAGGCCTGGTGCTTACGAAGCTTGATGGAACGGCGAAGGGTGGGATTATCATCGCAATCCGCAATGAGCTGAACCTGCCTGTGAAGCTTGTTGGCCTAGGTGAGAAGATGAACGACCTTCAAGTGTTCGATTCCGAACAATTCGTTCATGCGTTGTTCGCTGGTTTGATTCAAAGCAAAGACGTTCAGGGTGACGAAGAAGAACAGCAATAAAGGTAGTTAAGAGGTTATCCGAAATATTAGACTGCACTGACAAGTATAAAAGCTTGACACCTGTACTTCCGCCTTGTATGATAGGAGAAGTTAAGTGAGTGTCAAGTGATTATACTTGACGGAAGGGGACGTACTCGTGACCAGCGCCAACACGGATGCGCTCGAGAAGACGAATCGCATGAATATGCTGTTTGATTTCTACGAGCCGCTGCTGACGGATAAGCAACGAACGTTTCTAATGCAATATTTTATTGAGGATTTCACCCTTGGCGAGATTGCTGCTGAAGTCGGCATTAGCCGCCAAGCGGTTTACGAACATATAAAGCGTGCAGAAACCGTCCTTGAGAATTACGAAGCGAAGCTTGGTCTGCTCAGCCGGCATCAAGCGCTGCAAGGCGCGCTGGATGAGCTTGAAGCGCATATCGAGACGATGCCTCAGGACGGAACGCATACCGACACACTGAAGCAGATTGCAGAAGCGCTTCGGCAGGCGGAGCAAGCGAGAAACAAATAGTGAAGGCAGGTGAATCATCATGGCGTTTGAAAGCTTGACGAACAGGCTTCAGAATGTGTTCGGCAAATTGCGGGGCAAAGGGAAGCTGTCGGAGGACGACGTAAACGAAGCAATGCGCGAAGTCCGGCTGGCTCTGCTCGAAGCGGACGTAAACTTCAAGGTCGTCAAAGATTTTGTCGCCAAGGTGAAGGAGCAGGCTGTTGGCGTTGAAGTTCAGAAGAGCTTCACACCAGGCATGGTCGTCGTTGACATCGTTCATAAAGAGCTCATCGAGCTCATGGGCGGATCGGCAACGAAGATTGCGAAAGCTAGCAAACCGCCGACTGTCATTCTGATGGCGGGTCTGCAAGGTGCCGGTAAGACGACAACCACAGCTAAGCTGGCGATGATGCTCATGAAGGGCAATCATAAGCCGCTGCTCATCGCTGGTGATATTTATCGCCCGGCTGCAATTAAGCAGCTTCAAGTGTTGGGCGAGCAGATCAAGGCTCCGGTATTCACGCTCGGTAACGATGTGTCTCCGGTAGAGATTGCACGTCAAGGTCTTCAGTACGCGAAAGCGAACAGTCATGACTATGTCATTGTCGATACAGCAGGCCGACTGCAGATCGACGAAGCGCTCATGGAAGAGCTCAAGCAAATCCATGCCGAAGTGAAGCCGGATGAAGTGCTTCTCGTCGTTGACGCTATGACAGGTCAAGAAGCGGTCAACGTCGCGAAGAGTTTCCATGACCAGCTTGAGTTGACAGGCGTCGTATTGACGAAGATGGACGGCGATACGCGTGGCGGTGCAGCGTTGTCGGTCAAGGCCGTTACAGGCTGTCCGATCAAGTTTGTCTCGATGGGCGAGAAGATTGAGCCGCTTGAACCGTTCCACCCGGAGCGTATGGCATCTCGTATTCTCGGCATGGGCGACATGCTCTCGCTGATCGAGAAAGCGCAATCGAGCATTGACGCTGATAAAGCAGCGGAGATGGAACGGAAGATGCGCAACGCCGAGTTCACCTTCGAGGATTTCCTCGAACAGATGGAGCAGGTTCGTAAGCTCGGACCACTGGATCAGCTGCTCGATATGCTTCCAGGTATGAACAAGGTCAAGGGCATGAAAGACATGAAAGTTGATGATAAGCAGATCAACCGCGTTGAAGCGATCGTTCGCTCGATGACGACGGATGAGAAGCGGAATCCAGACCTCTTGAATTACAGCCGTCGCAGACGGATTGCTGCCGGCAGCGGCACGAACATTGCAGAAGTCAATCGTCTCATCAAGCAGTTTGAAGAGATGCGCAAGATGATGAAGCAATTTTCCGGCATGATGGGCAAAGGCGGCAAAGGTATGAAAGGCTTGAAAGGGCTCATGGGCAAAGGGATGAAATTCCCTCGCTAATGGTCTAAGCAGTTGATTCTTGTAAGGAGGTGAAACAAAATGGCAGTTCGTATTCGTCTGAAACGTATGGGTGCTCACAAAAACCCTTTCTATCGTGTAGTCGTATCTGATTCCCGTTCCCCGCGTGACGGCCGCTTCATCGAAGAAATCGGCACGTACAATCCGGTTGCACAACCGGCACAAGTGAACATCGATGAAGAGAAAGCACTGAAATGGCTGCAGAACGGTGCGCAAGCATCTGACACGGCTCGCAACTTGCTTTCGCAAGTAGGCGTCATGAAGAAATTCCATGAACTCAAGCAACAGAAATAACTGTTGAATGGTGGAGGGCCTGAAGATGAAAGAATTAATTCTTGTCATAGCTAAGGCTTTAGTGGATCATCCGAATGACGTTCGCGTCAGTGAGAAGGAAGACGCGCGAGGTAATCTCGTATTCGGCTTGTCCGTCAATCCTTCCGATGTCGGTAAAGTAATCGGCAAACAGGGCAAAATCGCAAAAGCGTTGCGCACTGTCGTGTCGTCTGCTGCGGTGAAGTCCGGTCGCCGGATTACGATCGACATCGACTCATAATTGTACAAGCCACCTTAAGGGGTTAGGATGAATGTCCTAATCCTTTTTTAATACATAGCCATTTAAGGGTTTACAAGTTTCCCATCGCGATGGGAACAATAAAGACGAATTTTTTCTTAAAGTGCGTGATGACAAGCGTGCTTTTTGAACGACCTCTTAAAAAGTCGACTATTGAACATGAGTTCATCTCTTGTGCTGAATAGCCGCCTTTTTAGGTAGAAGCAGATAACGTTATTGTTTAGAAAGGAACGAATGGATAATGGCAGACAAATGGTACACAGTAGGCAAGCTGGTCAATTCGCACGGCATTCGCGGTGAAGTGAAGGTATGGCCGCAGACGGATTTTCCAGAGGTGCGTTTCGCTAAGGGAAGCATTTTGACGCTTGTTGATGAGGAGAAAGGCGCTCCAAGTATTAAAGTAGAGGTTGTAAGCGCCAGATTGCAGAAGAATGTATATATTGTAAAGCTGAAGGGCTATGACAATATTAATGATATTGAGAAATATAAAGGCTGGGCGCTGAAGGTCTCGGAGAACGATCTGGTGGAGCTGCCGGAGGATGAATACTATTACCACCAAATTATTGGTTGTACCGTTGTGACAGACGAGGATGTAGAGCTTGGCAAGGTTACTGAAATCCTGACGCCAGGCGCCAACGATGTATGGGTTGTTAAAGGCAAGGATGAGCGTGGCAAAGCCCGTGAAGTGCTGCTGCCGGTCATTGACGATGTACTGATCAATGTGGACGTAGCCTCTAAGGTGATTAAGGTGAAACTGCTGGAAGGGCTGATTTAACGCCGTGCGTATCGATGTATTGACATTGTTCCCAGAAATGTTCGACGGCGTGTTTAACTCCAGCATTCTGGGTAAAGCGCGAGAGAAGGGCATTGTGTCGCTGCAAGCCGTCAACTTCAGACAGTTCTCAACGGACAAACACAGCACAGTCGATGATTACCCGTATGGCGGGGGCGGCGGGATGGTGCTCAAGCCGGAGCCGATGTTTGCAGCAGTTGAAAGCCTCGTTCCTGCTGATGGCCCACGTCCGCGCATTATTCTCATGTGTCCGCAGGGTGAGACGTTCACGCAGCAGAAGGCAGAGCAGCTGTCGAGCGAAGAACATCTGATCTTCGTGTGCGGCCATTATGAAGGTTACGACGAGCGAATTCGCGAGCATCTAGTTACAGACGAACTGTCCATTGGTGATTATGTGCTGACAGGCGGCGAGCTGCCAGCAATGGTCGTCATCGATAGCGTGGCCCGTTTGCTGCCAGGCGTGTTGGGGAATGAGAATTCGGCAGTAACCGATTCGTTCAGCACAGGCCTGTTGGAATACCCGCATTACACGCGTCCTGCTGTGTTCCGTGATTGGGAAGTGCCGGAGATACTCCTATCAGGCCATCATGGCAAGATCGAGGCTTGGCGGCGTGAGCAATCGCTTCTAAGAACGTTCAAGCGACGTCCGGATTTGCTTGAGCAGGCGGATTTGACGAATAAGGAGCGCTCCTGGCTGCAGGGCGTTCGCGAACGTGAAGAGCGCCTCATGGAACGAGCGGCTCAACCAGATGTTGATGGTGCCCACAAAGATTAGATATATTGTTGTGTTATAGCACATACTGTGGTATAATTTTAAATGTTGTGCGAAAGTCGGACGGTCCGCTATAAGCCATGACCTGACTTGCATTACGGAGTCGGTGAGTTTATAAGAACGTCTGTGGGGAAGGAGTGAATACAAGATGAATATTGTACAAGCGATTACGCAAGAGCAACTGCGCAAAGACATCCCTAGCTTCCGTCCAGGCGACACGCTGAAGGTATACGTTAAAGTCATCGAGGGTTCGCGCGAGCGTATCCAGCTTTTCGAAGGCGTCGTTATCAAGCGTCGTGGTGGCGGTATCAGCGAAACGTTCACGGTTCGTAAGATTTCTTACGGCGTAGGCGTGGAAAGAACGTTCCCGGTGAACTCGCCGAAGATCGATAAAATCGATGTGGCTCGCCGTGGTAAAGTTCGTCGTGCGAAACTTTACTACCTGCGCGAACTGCGCGGTAAAGCAGCAAGAATTAAAGAAATCCGTTAATCGGATGGTTGAAGAGGGGCTTGCCAATAACAAGCTCCTCTTCGCGTTTCATGGGTATAATTATGATGTCAGTTGCGGCAGGTCATGTTCGCAAGCGATATAAATAAGATTGAGCGAAGAAGGTGAGCATATGGACAACAATCGAATCGAAGGCCAAGAAGAACAGCATCATGCTTCGTCAGAAGCTACGGAAACAACGCACGATTTTGAGGATGGCGGTGTACAAGCTGGTCAGGCGACAGCAGTTGCTGCTGGGAGCAAGTTCGGCAAAGAGATTTTTGAATGGGTTAAAGCGATTGCAATCGCGGTCATACTCGTGCTCATCATTCGCTGGTTGCTGTTTATGCCCTTCATTGTCGATGGACCGTCCATGCAGCCGAATTTCCAGACTGGTGAACGCGTGATCGTCAATAAAATTTTGTACAAAATCCGTGAGCCTAAGCGTGGTGAAGTTATCGTATTCCACGTTCCAGAGGAAGGTCGCAATTTCATTAAACGTGTTATCGGTGTAGAAGGCGACACGATCCGTTATGAGGGCGACGATTTGTATGTGAATGGCGAGAAAGTGGATGAGACATACATAAAGGAAGCGATCGATCAAGCTCACGCGGAAGGCCATGACTATAATAACAGCCAGTTTTCGCAGAACTTCCCGAATGAAAGCTTTACGGAGTCGGTAGTTCCGAAAGGTCATATTTTCGTCCTAGGCGATAACCGTCCTGAAAGTAAAGACAGCCGAATGATCGGCTTCGTCTCGCTTGATGAAGTAATTGGCCGGAGTGACGTTATTTTCTGGCCGATGGATAAAGCGAAGATTGTTAAACATCATTAAGATTCGAACGTGATACAATCGTATCAGATAATGAATGACATGCCTCGTGGACGCTGCGATTGCAGAGGTCTGCGAGGCATGTTGGCTATGAGGTGACATAATGAGTATTCAATGGTTCCCGGGGCATATGACGAGAGCCCGGAGACAAATTCAAGATAAGCTGAAGCTGATCGATCTTGCCGTTGAGCTGCTGGATGCACGAATTCCGCTGTCCAGCCGTAATCCGATGATCGATGATATTTTACTGAATAAACCTCGATTGATCGTGCTTGGCAAGAGTGATCTTGCAGATCCGCGAGAAACGGAAGCGTGGATTGAGCGTTTCAAATATGAAGGCCACGAGTGTATTGCGGTTGACGCATCGACGGGAACGCGTGTTGGGGAAATTCCTGATCTTGCTAGAAAATTGATGCAGGAGAAGATCGACCGACAGATCGCGAAAGGGATAAACCCTCGCGCAGTACGAGCGCTTATCGTCGGTATCCCGAACGTAGGGAAATCAACGCTGATTAACCGTCTTGCTGGTCGTAACATTGCCATTACAGGTGACCGCCCAGGCGTTACGAAAGGTCAGCAATGGATTAAGGTCGGTAAAGAGATGGAGCTGCTGGATACGCCAGGTATTCTATGGCCGAAGTTCGAAGATCCAATCGTTGGCTACCGGCTCGCGATGACAGGTGCAATTAAAGAGCAGATTCTTGATATCGAAGATATTGCTTTTTATGCCACGCGCGAGCTCATTAATCGATACTGGGATACGCTCGTTGAACGATATGGCATTGAGGAAGAGCGTCCAACAGATACCGAAGAAGCCGAAAATATCGTTCGCATTATGGAGGCGATTGGACGCAAGCGCGGCTGTCTCATTAGCGGCGGTCGTGTCGATCTAGAGAAGACATCCGGTATTATTTTGCGCGAGCTGCGTGCAGGTAAGCTTGGTCGATTGACGCTTGAGTCGGCTTCTACTTACTAGGGGATTAAGAACTACGGCAGAAATAACCGTCATGGGAGATGCGGGTATGCTGGAATATGAGAAGCAGTTGTGGGAGCAAGGGTGCACACTCATTGCAGGAATTGATGAGGTTGGACGCGGCTGCTTATTTGGTGACGTCGTCGCTGCAGCCGTCGTGCTGCCTCCTGGATTAATTCTAGAAGGCATTAATGATTCGAAGAAGCTCTCGGAGAAAAAGCGGGAAGAACTGTACGATGTTATCGTTGAACATGCGCTATATTGGTCTGTAGCTCGAATTGATGCGGCTGAAATTGACCGAATCAATATTAAGCAGGCTTCCAGACTTGCAATGAAACGTGCTGTGCAGACGCTGGGAGCAGATCCCGAACATTTGCTGGTGGATGCGGAGAAAGTTGATCTGGACATTCCTCAGCAGGCGATTATTAAAGGCGATGCGACGAGTCAGTCTATCGCAGCGGCTTCGATTATGGCGAAAGTGACTCGGGACCGATTGTGTAAGACAGAATGGGAAATGCTCTACCCAGGCTATGGAATTGCCATACATAAAGGGTATGCGACGAAGGTTCATCGGGAAAGCTTGCTAACGCTTGGCCCTACGCCGTTGCATCGGAGATCGTTCTTGGGCAACATTATGGCGGAGATGGAGCAGCAGGTTCTATTCTAATGTACAAACGAATAATTAAGCGATCGTCTCGAATGGCATACTTCGAATGAAGTAAATGTCAATCGGGGCGATTTTTTTATCCATAAACTCTTGCACATCGTATGCCGATATATCGTTCATATAGATACGTGAAGATTGAGGGGAATTGACACCTTGAACAACAACATTACACAAATGATGAGAGGCCTGCTAGGTGATGTGAAGAGCGGCGATACCCGGAAGGTGGAGCTGAAACCAGGTCAAGTCGTACGAGGCGTCGTCATGAAGGTGGAGAGCGATAGCAAGGATGCTATTGTTCAAATTAACGGGGTTCAGGTGCGTGCGAAGCTGGAGACACCACTCGCTCCGGGACAGACGGCGATGCTGAAGGTACAGCCTGAGTCGACATCGGAGTCCATTGTGCTGAAGCCAGTTGAAACAGCGGCTGACCAAGCAACAGATGAAACGATTCGTCAGCTTGTGAAGGCAGCTGGGATGCCGGAGACGAAGTGGGCGATGGATCTCGTTCGGGATCTCAAACGGGATGGCATACCGCTGACGCGAGATGTGATAGAGGCGCTGAAGAAGGCTGTCGAGTCGGTGCCGAAGGGGGTTGACCCTGAGGAATGGATGCGTGCAGCAGCTGTTGCGCTGAGGCGGGGCATGCCGGTTACGGAGCAAACGGTTGCAGGAATGCGACAAATCATGTATGGCAAGCCAGTGCATCAGCTGTTGGCAGACCTGGAGATGCAGCTGGAGAGCATACCATCTCAGCAGGCGGTCACAAGTGGTGCACATGAGCATGAGAATGCTGTAGGCGATACATTGGCACGATTAAAGGTTATTCTAGCGGACATGAAATCAACAGCTAATGGATCAACGAATACTGCTGCGGCAGATGCGGAATCCAATCATGCAGGTGACGTATCAGGTGCGAAGAACGCATTGACTGCGCAAGCGTCGAGACCGTCTGCGAATCTGATTGCCTTACAGAAGGCGGCAGCATATGAAGCGATGGAGCTGCCTGGCGATACCATTGAGATGCCAATGAATAGAACGGCTGTAAGCGGATCCGCAGGCCAAACGGATAGCATATTGGCGAAAGCATCTGCCGAGACCACGATTGCGACTGGACAAGGTCAAGCAGCCCCTTCCAGCATAGGAAGCGACACTAACGGATGGATTGGTAAAATGCTGCAGCTGCTCGGGGTTAACCATGAGCAGGAGCTGCTGCATGAGACCGCTAAGCAGCTAGCGTCTAGTACGAATGATAATAAGACTGCGGCAGCTCCTGTAGCACGTTCTAATCAAGAACCAGCGGATCAACAAGTCTCGATGATGAAGCAGCCGAGTGCATTAGATTTAGGAGCAGCCCCTGCACGTCCCACAGGCATACCAACAGCGACAGTGACCGTCGGTGCAGATGAGGTTGAAGCAACTGTTGAAGGCGGAACAGCTGATCATGCTGCTGAGCGTAGCAATAATGGCCAGCAGCAAGCCCAGGCACAAGCTGCATCTGCACAGGGACGAACAACATCTACACCACATGTTCACTCGCCTCAGCTAACTGATGATGGAATGCCAGCGCCATTGCAGAACGGCATTCGGCCGACGGAGAACGCCGTTTCCGAAACGTTAAAGAGTACGCTGTTGTCGCTTGCCGCGATGGATGACGCGCCACCTCAGTTGCGTGAAACTGCCCAACAGCTCATTCATCATATAACCGGTCAGCAACTGATGCTTGCGCCAGAACGGAACGGCTCTGTACTGACACATGTTACGTTGTTCATCCCGATCCAGGATGAGAATGGCAGCCAGACAGCTTCTGTCCATGTGCAGACACGAAGAGGAGCTAAAAATGAACTGGATGCCGCGAACTGCCGACTTTTGTTTGACCTGCATCTGAAGGTGCTTGGCGATACGGTTGTTGATGTTCATGTGGTCGATAAGATCGTGAACTTGAATATTTGGAATGATCACCCTGTCATGAATCTCATTGCGGATGGCGAACGTGGGGCAGTGGCGAATGCTTTGAATAACGCAGGTTATCAGCTGCTTACCTTTAATGTAAGGCCGACAATGCGTCATGCAACTGCTAGCGGTGATCAATCCGATGAGTTAATTAGCGATCTGCTTATGCCGGACATCCCCTCTTATGGCGGCACACCTTATAAAGGAGTCGATATCAAGATATGAAAGACAAGCCAAGATCGACTCCAACTGCATCTGCGTCCGCAGAAGAACAGACAACGGAATCGGTGCGCAGAGCGGTTGCTCTCAAATACGAGCCAGGTGAGCGTTCGGCGCCTGTCGTTGTGGCGAAAGGCAAAGGATATCTGGCTAATGCGATTGTGGAGAAGGCAGCGGAGAACGGCGTTCCCGTCCAGGAGGACGCATCGCTCGTTGAAGTGCTCTCCAAGATCGATCTTAATCAGGAAATTCCGCCGGAATTATATGCGCTTGTTGCTGAAATATTAAGCTTCATCTATCGTTCGGATAAGCGGGCAGGAGGATGGGATGATTAATCGGAAACGAAGCCGAGTGGAGATAGGACGGCTTGGTGAGGAAGCGGCAGCCGCCTATTTGGCGGCTGCCGGTTATCGGATTCATGCGCGTAATTGGCGATGCAAAGCCGGCGAGCTGGATATAGCAGCCGAACATAACGGAACGCTAGTGATTGTAGAAGTGCGGACTAGGACCCTAGGCTCGTCAATGGCTTATGGAACTGCGGCGGAATCGATTGATGCGCGTAAAGCGTACAAAGTCAGAATTGCAGCAGAAGCGTACATTCAAGCCCACAAGCTATATAACATGCCTGTGCGCGTAGACGCCATGACGATAACATTAGCGGCAGACGGAACTGCATCTGATATTACGCACCTGAAAGCCGTGTTCTAGATTTACTCTCCAATGGTTTCTCCCGCGCGTCGGTATTGGATTGCCTCCGACATATGAATCTCCTTGATCTCCGCACTTCCATCGACATCTGCAATCGTTCGTGCAAGCCGAAGAAGTCGATCATGCGCACGAAAGCTAATGCCTAGGGCATCGAAAGCATGACGCAATAAGGTTGAAGCTTCAATCGACAGCTTAGCTGCTTGATGAAGAGAAGCGCCGGCTAATTCTCCGTTGCTTTTTACCCCGATTTCCTTCGCGCGATATGCCTGTCGTTCAACTGCAGCCATAACGCTATTCCGCATTTCTGTACTGGACATACCTGCTTTGGCTGCTTGAATTGAAGCAGGGCGAGGCACCTCAAGAAGCAGATCGATACGGTCGATAAGCGGTCCTGAAATTTTGCTCCGATAACGCAGAACTGCTGTATCTGAGCAAGTGCATCGTCGATCTCCTGTTTCATTCCCCCAATATCCGCATGGGCATGGATTCATCGAAGCTGCAAGCATGAAGCGGGCTGGGAAGCGGGTAACGGCACGTGTACGCGCAATAGTGACCTCTCGATCTTCAAGCGGCTGGCGCAGCACTTCTAGTGCTGGCCGTGAAAACTCAGGCAATTCATCTAGAAATAAAACACCTCGGTGAGCGAGTGTTGCTTCACCAGGACGTGGGATAGTGCCACCGCCAATAAGTCCGCCGGTCGATATGGTGTGATGCGGAGCGCGGAAGGGACGCATGCGAATGAGCGAGGAAGGACTGCTGCCTAGCTTGCCGGCAACGCTGTATATCTTCGTAACTTCAAGCGCTTCCTCATCGGATAATGGCGGAAGAATCGTTGGCAGCCGTTTGGCCAGCATGGTCTTTCCAGTTCCGGGAGGGCCACTTAGCATGAAGTTGTGATTTCCTGCAGCCGCGATCAGCAAAGCTCGCTTCGCGCCATGCAAACCAAGCACATCTGCGTAGTCCAGGATTGCTTGTCCACTGCCATCCGCGCCGACAGTTGAATGGCTGCTGGAGCATTGTGCCACATTAAACAAGAAGTCCTTCCAGCTGTCACCTTGACCCCATGCCCCTAGTTCATTGAGATGACTGATGGCATACACTTCAAGCCCATGAATTAACACGGCTTCAGCTGCATTGCCTAGCGGCAATACGACTCGTCGAATACCGCTGCGCATCGCTTGCTCCACCATCGGGAGAACACCAGTGACAGCTCTAAGCTCGCCGTTAAGTGATAGCTCCCCAATCAACATCATTCCTTGAAAAGCTTCAGCTGGAAGTTGTTCGCTTGCAACTAATATAGCGCCAGCAATGGTGAGGTCGAAGGCGGTGCCTTCCTTGCGTAAATCAGCGGGAGCCAGATTAACGGTAATTCGGCTCATCGGAAACTGAAATCCACAGTTGCGGATTGCGGCGCGGACGCGTTCTGACGATTCCCGAATTGCGCTATCAGGCAGCCCGACCAAATTAAGCTGGGGTAAACCGCCTGAAATATCAGCCTCGACAGTAATCATAATTCCTTCGACACCGCTTACGCTTGCTCCCAACATTTGTGCATACATAATAAAAAACACCTCCGCCATATTCGGACGAAGGTGCTTCCTTACTGTTCCGTACCATTTGTATCCATTTATAATCATCATAATAGGAGAATAATTACATGTCAACGACTGGGTGCTGCATCTCCTCAAAATAGAGGCTAAACCCGCGTCGATTCAGACATTTTGGGATACACTACGGTAGGGTTGGATAATGGCTATCATCTCAAAACTAGATTGATTCCATATCAAAAGAGTAGATTTTATTTTTATTAAAATAGAGGTAAGAATTAACGTTTAGTGATAAACTATAATTGTTTGTTTTCACATTAACATTGCTTGATTCAGTTTGCGGATTGGAGGATTTCGTTAATGAATATCCATGAGTACCAAGGCAAAGAAGTCCTGAAGCAATATGGGGTTTCTGTGCCGGAAGGCAAAGTAGCCTTTACCGTTGACGAGGCAGTTGAAGCGGCTAAGTCGCTCGGCACTTCTGTCGTCGTAGTTAAAGCGCAAATCCACGCAGGTGGTCGCGGTAAAGCAGGCGGCGTTAAAGTCGCTAAAAACCTGGATGAAGTGAAAGCTTACGCGAGTGAAATTCTCGGCAAAACGCTTGTCACGCACCAAACAGGTCCAGAAGGCAAAGAAGTAAAGCGCCTGCTCATCGAGCAAGGCTGCGACATTAAGAAAGAGTACTACGTCGGCGTTGTCGTTGACCGTGGTACAGGCCGCGTCGTTCTGATGGCTTCCGAAGAAGGCGGCACGGAGATCGAAGAAGTGGCGGCTCATTCGCCAGAGAAAATCTTCAAAGAAGTTGTTGACCCTGCAATTGGTCTTCAACCGTTCCAAGCGAAGCGTCTGGCATTCAACATCAACATTCCTAAAGAGCTCGTGAACAAAGCAGCTAGCTTCATGATCGCTCTCTACACGGCATTCGTTGACAAAGATTGCTCGATCGCTGAGATCAACCCGCTCGTCGTAACTGGCGACGGCAACGTTATGGCACTGGATGCCAAGTTGAACTTCGATTCCAACGCACTGTTCCGTCACCCTGATATCGTGGCGCTGCGCGACCTGGAAGAAGAAGACGAGAAAGAAATCGAAGCGTCCAAGTATGACTTGAGCTACATCGCACTCGACGGCAACATCGGCTGCATGGTTAACGGTGCGGGTCTGGCTATGGCAACGATGGACATTATCAAATATTATGGCGGCGACCCTGCCAACTTCCTCGACGTAGGCGGCGGTGCTACGAAAGAGAAAGTAACGGAAGCATTCAAAATCATTTTGTCCGACGAGCAAGTGAAAGGTATCTTCGTTAACATCTTCGGCGGCATTATGCGTTGTGACGTTATTGCTGAAGGCGTAATCGCAGCTGCGAAAGAGCTCGGACTGAATCGTCCGCTCGTCGTACGTCTGGAAGGCACGAACGTAGAGATCGGCAAAAAGATGCTGGGCGAATCCGGCCTGAACATTGTTGCGGCTGATTCGATGGCGGATGGCGCTCAGAAGATCGTTGCGCTCGTGAAATAAGGACTAACAAGCGACTAATTCCGAATTTTTTCTCAGGGGATGTGAAATTTCGATGAGCATTTTGATCAATAAAGATACAAAAGTCATCACGCAGGGCATCACGGGTAAAACCGCGCTGTTCCACGCGAAAGGCGCGCTCGATTACGGCACGCAGATGGTCGGCGGCACGTCGCCGGGCAAAGGCGGCACGACGGTTGATATCGCGCTCGAGAACGGAACGACGGCATCGCTGCCTGTATTCAATACCGTTTCTGAAGCGGTAGCAGCTACAGGTGCAACGGCTTCGGTTATCTACGTTCCGCCAGCATTCGCTGCGGACGCGATTCTTGAAGCAGTAGACGCACAACTGGACCTCGTTATCTGCATTACGGAAGGTATTCCGGTGCTCGATATGGTTAAAGTTTCGCGTTATATGGAAGGCAAGAAAACACGTCTGATCGGACCGAACTGCCCAGGTGTTATTACGCCTGACGAGTGCAAAATCGGTATCATGCCTGGTTACATTCATACGAAAGGTCATGTCGGCGTTGTATCGCGCTCCGGCACGCTTACGTATGAGGCTGTTCACCAGCTGTCGACGCGCGGCATTGGCCAATCGTCCGCAGTAGGTATCGGCGGCGACCCGGTTAAAGGTACGGAATTCATCGACGTGCTCAGCATGTTTAATGAAGATCCAGAAACGTATGCTGTTATCATGATCGGTGAGATCGGCGGTACGGCAGAGGAAGAAGCTGCTGAATGGATCAAAGCGAACATGAAGAAGCCAGTTGTTGGCTTCATCGGCGGCGCAACGGCTCCAGAAGGCAAGCGCATGGGACATGCTGGTGCTATTATTTCCGGCGGCAAAGGTACGGCTGCTGAGAAAATCAAGACGTTGGAAGCGTGCGGCATCAAAGTTGCGCCTACGCCGTCTGAGATGGGCTCTACGCTCGTATCCGTACTCGAAGAGCAAGGTCTGCTCGAGAAATGCATTACGCGTAAATAATGAAGTGAATATGGTTAAGAAACACGTCTATGCTTCGGCAAGCGTGTTTCTAACGATAAGGCAAGCAGCCTTTCGGCCCTTTTTGGGCACGAATGGCTGCTTTTTTGCATTTAAGTCGATTAGGCGGCTTGCATTCTCGTTCCGGCTAGAGCACAATAGGAAAGGAATGTAGGCCTCCATTATGGGGGTTATTGGAATGTGCGATGAGAAGAAGCGCAAGTTGTTGATTATGCTGCATCAAATGCCGGGGGTTGGTTGGAGATCGATTAAGCGCGCGATGGATGCAGAGCTGTGGAACCGTACCATGCTTGACAGCGTAGATGTATGGTTGACGGCAGGATTTCGTCCTGAGGCTGCCGCTGAAGCAGCTCGACGTTTCTCGGACTTCGAATCGGGGTATGATTCTATCATGTCGGGCTATTCGAAGCATAAGGCGATAATCCTCACCATGGATGATGCCGATTACCCTGACCAGCTTCGTAATATCGATGAGCCGCCCTGGGTGTTGTACGCGATTGGCAAGATCGAGTTGATGCATCGGCATTCGGTCTCTATCGTTGGTACACGCACGCCTACAGCTTATGGCAGACATATGACCAAGGAATTGGCGCAAGGCTTCGCTGCGCGCGGTCTGACGGTCGTAAGCGGCCTGGCAAGAGGAATCGACGGGGTAGCGCACGAAGCGTCTGTAAAGCTAGCAGGAAGCACGATAGCTGTGCTCGGAACACCGCTTGACCGCATCTATCCGCCACAACATGCCTCATTATTCAGGCAAATTGCCGTAGATGGACTGCTGCTGACGGAAGTGCCGTTAGGTATGGCGTTCCATCCTGGCCTATTTCCTCTGCGTAATCGCATTATTGCGGGGTTGTCTGCTGGAACAGTAGTCATTGAGGCAGCAGCTAGAAGCGGCTCCCTCATCACTGCAGAGCAGGCATTCGCATTTGATCGCGAGCTGTTCGCACTTCCTGGGCCAGTTACATCGCCTAAGAGTGCCGGAACGAATCAACTGCTTGCCGATCGTAAGGCAAATGCGATATTATCTGTCGAGGATTGGTTTAAGCAATTACCGTATACCAGTTATCCGAGTGAAAGTTTGCAGCATCTGTCTGAGCCAGTTTCAACGTTGAAATCAACCGACGAACTGACAGGAGATGCCAAGCTCGTATACGATCTGCTGCTCGATCATCCATGTTCAGCAGACGAGCTGCATGAGGCTACTGGAATACCGCTTGGACTTTTGCACGCCGTTCTGATAAATTTATGTATAACTCGCAGGATACATCTACAGAACGGCTCTACATATTCCATTATTTAAACTGCTGGGAGAGGAGGACGCTTAATGGCGGATTCGCTCGTTATTGTCGAGTCGCCTGCTAAGGCGAAGACGATCGGCAAATATTTGGGCAGCAAATATATCGTGAAAGCGTCCATGGGGCACATTCGTGATTTGCCGAAAAGCCAGACTGGTGTAGAAGTCGAGAACGACTTCCAACCGAAATATATAACGATTCGCGGTAAAGGCAACGTCCTGAAGGAATTGAAGGATGCGAGCAAAAAAGTGAAAACTGTCTATCTCGCAGCCGACCCCGATCGCGAAGGAGAAGCGATCGCTTGGCATCTAGCCCACTACTTGGAGCTGGATGAAGCGAAGAGCTGCCGTGTCGTTTTCAACGAAATTACGAAACAGGCTGTTAAGGATGCTTTCAAGACGCCGAGACCAATCAATATGGATTTGGTCAATGCACAGCAAGCTCGCCGTATTTTGGACCGATTGGTAGGTTACAAAATCAGCCCGCTGTTGTGGAAGAAAGTAAAGAAAGGGCTCTCCGCTGGCCGCGTTCAGTCGGTAACGGTGAAGCTTATTATCGATCGCGAGAATGAGATTGAAGCATTCGTGCCGGAAGAGTACTGGACGATCACAGCCCGTTTGAACAAAAATGGGGCACCGTTCGAAGCTAAATTCTATTCGGTCGCTGGCGAGAAGCGTGAACTCGGCAACGAAGCTGATATGCAGGCCGTTTTTGATGCGATGAACGGTGCACCGTTCACGGTCACCGATGTGCGAGAGAAGGAACGGCTTCGTAATCCGGCGCCGCCTTTCATTACAAGCTCCCTTCAACAGGAAGCGGCAAGGAAGCTTGGCTTCCGCGCATCCAAGACGATGTCCGTAGCACAGCAATTGTACGAGGGCGTTGATCTTGGCAAAGAAGGTACGGTCGGTTTAATTACGTATATGCGTACGGATTCGACGCGTATCTCGCCTGTCGCACAGGAAGAAGCAAAAGGTTTTATTGAAGGGAAGTACGGGCCGTCTTATTTTCCGGATGAGCCGCGTATTTATTTGAAGAAGAACAGCAACGCACAAGATGCGCATGAAGCGATTCGTCCGACATCCGTGCTGCGCGAGCCGGATCAAATGAAGGAATTCCTCACCCGCGATCAGCTGCGTCTCTACAAGCTGGTCTGGGAGCGATTCGTTGCAAGTCAAATGTCTTCGGCTATCCTGGATACGATGACGGTCGATCTTACAGCTAATGAAACGGTATTCCGTGCAGTTGGCTCCAAAGTAAAGTTCGCCGGCTTCATGAAGGTATATGTCGAGGGCAATGACGACGGCACAACGAACGATGATGATAAATTCTTGCCGGCACTTGCAGTTGGTGATCTCATCACGACAGATTCGATTGAGCCGAAGCAGCATTTTACACAGCCACCGCCTCGCTATACAGAAGCGCGTCTCGTCAAGACGCTGGAAGAGCTCGGTATTGGCCGCCCAAGTACTTATGCGCCAACGCTGGAAACCGTTCAGAAGCGTGGTTATGTAGCGATTGAAGAGAAGAAATTCATCCCGACCGAGCTTGGCGGACTTGTGAGCCAGCTGATGGAGGAGTTCTTCCCAGAAATTCTTGACGTCGAGTTCACTGCACAGATGGAAGGCGATCTCGACCAAGTCGAAGAAGGCACGGAGAACTGGGTGAAGGTACTATCCGAGTTCTACAAATCGTTCGAGAAGCGGCTTGAATTCGCAGAGAACGAGATGAAGGAAGTCGAGCTTCAAGACGAAGTGTCCGATGAGTTGTGCGAAAAGTGCGGCAAACCGATGGTTTACAAAATGGGGCGTTTCGGCAAGTTCCTAGCGTGCTCTGGTTTCCCGGACTGCCGCAACACGAAGCCAATCGTCAAAGACATCGGCGTCACATGTCCGAAATGCGCCAAGGGCAGCATTATCGAGCGCCGCAGCAAGAAAGGGCGCGTATTCTACGGATGCAACTTGTATCCGGAATGCGACTTTGTATCATGGGATAAGCCAGCCGGGGTGCCATGCCCTTCGTGCGGCGGCCTAATGGTCGAGAAGCGCAGCAAGGCAGGCGTAAAGTTGCAGTGTACGGTTTGCGATCATAGCGAACAGGTTGCGGAAGATACCGATGAGGATCACGAACAAGAACAAGCGTAAAGCTTGTACGCATGCATGATTACAACGTGCTGTCCGTCTATTAGAGGCGGCAGCCGTTTTCATTCCGAAAGGTAGGTTTGTACATTGTCTTCAGTTAACAAAGTAACGGTCGTCGGCGCTGGATTGGCCGGCAGCGAAGCTGCTTGGCAAATCGCGTCGCAGGGCGTTCCTGTCACCTTATACGAAATGCGTCCCGTCACACGGACGCCAGCCCATCATACAGATAAATTCGCAGAGCTTGTGTGCAGCAACAGCTTGCGTGCGAACGGACTGACGAATGCAGTTGGCGTACTTAAAGAAGAAATGCGCCGTATTGGCTCCCTTATTCTTGACAGCGCTGACCGCAATGCTGTTCCAGCAGGCGGTGCACTCGCGGTTGACCGCGATGGCTTCTCCGGCGATGTGACGCGATCGCTTCGCGAGCATCCGCTTATTGAGGTGCGCAATGAAGAGCTGACTGCGATTCCTGAGGACGGAATCGTCGTCATAGCAACGGGCCCATTGACAGCACCTTCCTTGTCCCAAAGCATTCAATCGCTGCTGGGTGAAGAATATTTCTACTTCTATGATGCTGCTGCTCCGATCATCGAGAAGGATTCGATCGATATGAGCAAAGTATATCTGGCTTCGCGTTACGATAAAGGGGAAGCAGCGTACTTGAACTGCCCGATGACCGAAGAAGAATTCAATACGTTCCATGATGCGCTCATTACAGCCGAGAAAGCGGAGCTCAAAGAGTTCGAGAAAGAGGTGTACTTCGAAGGCTGCATGCCGATTGAAGTCATGGCTTCTCGCGGCAAGCAGACTGTATTGTTCGGACCAATGAAGCCAGTAGGCCTAATTAACCCGCATACAGGCAAACTTCCATACGCAGTCATTCAGCTTCGTCAGGATAATGCCGCAGGGACGTTGTATAATATGGTTGGCTTCCAGACCCATCTGAAGTGGGGCGAGCAGAAACGCGTCTTCTCCTTGATTCCAGGGCTTGAGAATGCTGAATTCGTACGTTATGGTGTCATGCACCGTAATACATTCATCAACTCCCCAAGATTGCTTGAAGCGACTTATCAATTCAAAGGACGCAATTCGTTGTTCTTCGCTGGTCAAATGACAGGCGTTGAGGGATACGTGGAGTCTGCTGCATCCGGTATGATCGCTGGTTTGAACGCAGGGCGTGTTGCTCGCGGTCTGGATCCGCTTGTATTGCCTGCAGATACAACGCTTGGCAGTATGGCGCAATATATTACGACGGCTGACTTCAAGCACTTCCAGCCGATGAACGCGAACTTCGGTTTGTTCCCTCCACTGGAGAAACGGATGAAGAGCAAACGGGACAAGAACGATGCGATTGCCAATCGTGCTCTTGAATCGATCGAGCAATTCAAACGCGAGCATTTGTCTTAATTGTTTGACTCCTGCGATGTAAGGTTATTAAGGGTTAATAATCATAGAAGATTGATAACTCTGACAAAACGAAGTCATTACTCTCGAAGTAGGTTTTCATGCTTACGATGTAGGTTATTTGCAGCGTGATTTCACCACCAAAACCATCTAAAGCAAATAACCTTTAAAGGAGGTCGTCCATTCATGGAGATGCAATTTCACGCGACGACAATATGCGCAGTGCGACATAATGGTCAAGGCGCTATTGCAGGCGACGGACAGGTAACGTTCGGTAACAGCATGGTAATGAAGAGCACCGCAAAGAAGGTGCGCAGGCTGTATCGCGGTCAAGTCGTTGCTGGGTTTGCCGGATCGGTTGCGGATGCAATTACGTTGTTCGAGAAATTTGAAGGCAAGCTGGAGGAGCATCACGGCAATTTGCAGCGTGCAGCTGTGGAACTTGCTAAGGAATGGCGATCTGACCGCGTGCTAAGACGTCTGGAAGCAATGATGATCGTAATGGATAATACGGGACTTTTGCTTATTTCGGGTAACGGTGAAATTATTGAGCCGGATGATGGGATTCTTGCGATCGGATCTGGCGGCAGCTTCGCACTTGCTGCGGCAAGAGTGCTGAAGCAGCATGCGACGCATCTGGAAGCGAAAGATATGGCAAGAGCAGCGCTGGAAACAGCAGCAGATATTTGTGTGTTCACGAACCGCAACATTATTGTTGAAGAAGTCTAACTGTATCTACCAATCAATAACCGGCGGAGGGATGCTAGTATGAGCAACGAGTCATTGACACCAAGGCAAATTGTTTCGGAACTGGATAAGTACATTGTTGGTCAGAAGCAAGCCAAACGTTCCGTTGCGATCGCTCTGCGGAATCGTTACCGGAGAAGCCGGCTCGCTGAAGAGCTGCGCGATGAAATCGTTCCAAAGAACATTCTAATGATTGGTCCAACCGGTGTAGGTAAAACCGAGATTGCCCGCCGTCTCGCGAAGCTGGTGCAGGCGCCGTTCGTTAAAGTAGAAGCGACGAAATTTACCGAGGTTGGATACGTTGGACGTGACGTTGAATCGATGGTACGGGATCTTGTTGAAACAGCGATTCGAATTGTGAAGGCTGAACGTACTGAAGCGGTTAAAGACCGTGCAGAGGTGCTTGCGAATGAGCGCATCGTCTCTTTGCTCGTTCCATCGCCTAAGAGCGCCAAGACGCAAAAGAATCCGTTTGAGATGCTCTTCGGAGGTCAACAAACGAAAGAAGAAGACAATGAACCTGTACATGATGCTTCCACTGCTGAACAACGTAAGGCAATTAAAGAAAAACTTGCAGCCGGTCTCCTGGAGAACGAGCTGATCGAGATTGAAGTTGAAGACAATTCGCCGAATATGCTCGATATGTTGTCGGGTCAGAATGGGGAAGGCATGGGCGGCATGAACATGCAAGAGCTGTTCGGTCAGTTTATGCCGAAGCGTTCGAAGAAGCGTAAGCTGCGGATTAAAGAAGCGCGCAAGGCACTTACCCAAGAGGAAGCTAATAAACTCATCGATATGGATGACGTTATTTCCGAATCCGTTGCGCGTGCTGAGCAATCTGGTATTATTTTCATAGATGAAATCGACAAAATTGCAAGTCCGTCAAGGGGCGCAGGTCCTGATGTTTCCCGTGAAGGGGTGCAGCGTGATATTCTGCCAATTGTTGAGGGCTCGATTGTCATGACCAAATATGGTCCCGTGAAAACGGACTATGTGCTGTTCGTTGCTGCTGGTGCATTTCATGTTGCGAAACCATCGGATCTCATTCCCGAGCTGCAAGGTCGTTTCCCGATTCGGGTTGAACTGACATCCTTAAGCCTTGAAGACTTCGTCAATATATTGAAGGAACCGAAGAATGCACTGATTAAGCAATATGCAGCGCTGCTCGAGACGGAAGGCATTGCGATCGAATTCTCGGATGAAGCGATTCGCGAGCTGGCGTCGATTGCAGCAGATGTGAATAAGAACACGGAGAACATCGGCGCAAGACGTCTCCACACTATTCTGGAGAAGCTGCTTGAGGATCTGTCGTTCGAAGCGCCAGAACTTCAATTAGAGCAAATTACGATCACTCCTGAGTATGTGCGGGAGAAACTGGGAAGCATCGCGCAAAACCGCGATTTGAGCCAGTATATTTTGTAGCGGCTGTTGGTTCGGGAGGATACAACAATGACTCTTCTGTCAAAAACAAGAACGTTGAACAGGCTGCTCCAGCGGGCAGCCGGCAAAGCACTCAATTTCCGCGAAATGGCGGAGGTGCTGAGCGCAACGATGCAAGGCAATGTATTTGTAGTTAGCCGTAAGGGAAAGATTCTCGGCTGTGCGGCCATTGGCGCTTATGAGCATGATCATATGCGCATGATGTCGCTCGGCGAGATTCGCTTCTCGAACGAGAGCAATGAACGATTTCTGCAGCTGCAGGAGACGGTAACGAATGCGGAACCGGACCCTGGCGTAGTTGAAGTATTCCCGTTATTGTCCGGACAGAGGACGATGACCGTTGTTCCGATCATCGGCGGCGGAGATCGGCTCGGTACGCTCGTACTGACGCGCGATGCGGAGATGTTCGGTGACGAGGACCTTATTCTTGCTGAATACGGCTCGACAATTGTCGGTATGGAAATTTTGCGTGAACGAGCAGAAGAGGTGGAGCTGGAAGCGAGAAGCCGTGCTGTTGTTGCGGTTGCCGTCGGTTCACTCTCGTTTAGCGAAATGGAAGCTGTGGAGCATATTTTCGAAGAGCTAGAAGGGAAAGAAGGACTACTCGTAGCTTCGAAAATTGCGGACAGAGTCGGCATTACGAGATCGGTAATTGTAAACGCGCTGCGCAAGCTGGAGAGCGCGGGAGTTATAGAGACGCGGTCTCTCGGGATGAAGGGTACGTATATCAAAATACTGAATCCTCAACTACTTGTAGAATTAGACAAATTAAAGACGTAAATTGAATAAATAAGCTGTTAGTAGGAAAGCCCCGTCTTTTGTATTCAAAAGATAGGGCTTTTTTCTTATTGTACAAAAATAGGAATTTGTTGAAGATAATCTTGTCGGCAAAACTCGACACTTTCCCATATTATTTTTAATATTTTGGTGTCGAAGAAAGAAGGAATACATCAATTCAGGTTGAATAGTGTTAAGAGATCATGAACAAGAAAGCGGGGGGGACAATCGGTGAAATTGTTAAATGGCGCTGAATTTCGAGTGTTGGAATCAGCGGTACATTCGGCTGAGCTGAGACAGCAGGTCATTTCGGATAACGTCGCTAACGTCGACACTCCGAATTTCAAACGCTCCGAAGTATTGTTTGAGGATCTGCTGACAGAGGCTATGGGAACTAATCAGAAGTCGATATCGGGCTTCAGAACAAATGCTAAGCATATTCCAATAGGGCAATCGTCGGAAGTGCCTGCTCCTATCGTCGCAACAGACGAGAACAGCTCGATAAACAATAACGGCAACAACGTTGATATTGATCGAGAGATGTCGCTGCTAGCAAAGAACCAGCTCGTGTACAATTTGTACATTCAGCAAGTGAACCATGATGTTTCGATGATGCGAACCGCAATTGATGGGAGGGCTTAATTAAGTGAAGCTTAGCGGCGGTTTTGACGCGAATGCATCGGCACTATCGGCACAACGACTTCGGATGGATGTTATCTCCTCCAATATTGCCAATGCAGAAACAACTCGCGCCAAATATATTAATGGCAAATTTGTCCCTTATTCACGGAAGATGGTTGTAATGGAGCCGACTAGTCCAAATTTCTCAGAAGCATTGAAGAACCAGCTCAATGGTACTAGCGGAAGTTCAAGCGGAAGTACTAGTGGAGCAGCATCCCCTGGTGTAAAAGTAACCCAAATCGTTGAGGATAAAACACCTTTCAAACTTGTTTATAATCCAAGTCATCCAGATGCAGATGAGAATGGATACGTACAGATGCCTAACGTTGACATTGCAAAAGAAATGATTGATATGATTTCTGCTAGCAGAGCATATGAAGCGAACGTTACGGCGTTGAACTCCAACAAAGCCATGTTTGCCAAAGCGCTTGAAATCGGAAAGTAAACATGACGGAGGGATAAACCTTGATTCAGCAAATCACATCAATCCCGATTCAATCGGTTCAGTCTGGTAAAACGATTACATCCAATGTCCAAGCGACTCCAGCTGAAGTAACACAATCGTTCGGCGATTTCCTGCAGCAAGCAATCGATGAGGTTAGCGCACAGGAGAAGAACGCACAAGTACAGACGGTTAAGTTTATGGCAGGACAGGCTGACGTGTCGCAAGTCATGATTGCCTCGCAGCAAGCAGAATTAAGCCTTCAGCTCACCACACAAATTCGCAATCGCGTAGTTGAAGCTTATCAAGAGATTATGCGAACGCAAGTTTAGACGGAGAGATTGAGCGGCTACAGCAATGGGTGAGGTGACATTGTGAACGAGACATTCGCCCGGTATCGCGAAGGAGTTTCGCGATGGTGGGGACAGACAGGGAAAAAGCAACGAATTTGGTTAGGCGCTAGTTTAGCATTAATTATCTTATCGATCATTATATTAACTTACATATTTTCAAGAACCCAATATGAGGTTGCATTCAATAACTTAGATTCTACAGATTCGGCAGCCGTTATGAACTACTTGGATAGCAGCGGGGTCAGCTATAAGCTTTCAAGCGATGGCAAAAGCATTTCCGTACCAAGCGCAGCAGCATCACGAGTGAAAATCGAAGTTGGCTCGCAAGGTCTTGTTCGCAACGGTTCGCTCGGTTTTGATTCGATTGCGGAAAACTCCTCTGCTTGGGGAGAAACGGACAACATGTTCGACGTGAAGTACCGGAACGCGCTTAACGGCGAGGTACAGCAGCTTCTGAACAACATGAAGGGTGTCGAATGGTCGAAGGTGCTCGTTACATTGCCAGAAGAAAGCGTATTCGCGAACGATGAAGGCGATAAGGCAATTGCTTCGATCTCGATGAGATTTACGAACGGTTATCGTCCGACTCAGAAAGAAATCGACGGATATTTCAATCTGGTAAAGACAGCGGTACCAAAACTAGCTATCGATGACATTACGATTGCTAGCCCGGAAGGCCAACTGCTTTCCTCTGAACAGAGTGGCGGAGTCGCAAGCACGGACTCGGCAGATCAACTGTTCACGATCCAACGCAAGTATGAGAGCGAACTGAAGAAAAACATTCAGCAATACTTGAGCACAATGATCGGCGAAGGCAATGTAACGGTATATATCGCAAGCAGTCTTAATTTTGATAAGACGCATTCGGAGCAGAATTTGTTGCAGCCACTTGCAAATAACAACAACAATGGCGCACTGATCAGCTCTCAAGATACGAACAAATCGTCGACGAACAACAGCGGCGCTGCAGGCGGCGTACCTGGTACGGGTGAGACGGATGTGCCAGGATATACGGCAACGGATTCGGGCAATGCTTCTTCCGAAGAATCGTCCAGCATCCGTAACTACGAATACAGCACGATCAGAAACATTGTGGAGTCCAGTCCTTTCATGATCAAAGACTTGACGATCAGTGTCGGCGTGAACTCAGCTTCGCTGAAAGGCGATGCGCAATCGCAAATTACGAATTACGTCAAACAAATTCTTCGCACGCAGCTCGCGCAATCGGGCCTTGATGTTTCGAGCGATGCGGTTGTAAGCCAACGTGTAACGGTTATGGCGCAAGACTTTGCAGTTGATGGTGGGGTATCGCAAACATCTAAGCTGAGCAATGCATGGATGGCGGGTATCGGAGCAGCGGCAGTAGCATTGATCGCTGGCCTTGTGTTCTTCGTAAGACGCAAACGTAAGCAGAACGAACAATTGATGGCAGCTGCAGCAGCGGCTGAGCCGGTTCGAGTCGAGTATCCTACAATTGATCTGGAGAATGTGACGAACGACCATCAGGTGAGAAAAAATCTTGAGACGCTGGCCAAGCGCAAGCCGGAAGAATTCGTTAATCTCCTTCGGACTTGGCTTGTGGATGAATAGAGGTGGTCGGCATGGCGCGAGCATATGGGGGTTTGACCGGAAGACAGAAAGCAGCAATCTTGCTGATTACGTTAGGACCTGAAGTATCGGCTGAAATATTCAAGCAGCTGCGAGAAGAAGAGATCGAACAGCTGACACTCGAAATTGCAAATGTTCGCAAAGTCGACAGCGCAGAGCGCGAACTGATTCTAACCGAGTTCCATCAGATCTGCCTTGCGCAGGAATACATTCAACAGGGCGGTATTGCTTACGCCAAAGATATTCTCGAGAAAGCGCTCGGCGAGCAGAAGGCTGTCGAAGTGATTAGCCGACTGACCGCGACATTGCAAGTAAGACCGTTCGACTTCGCCCGCAAAGCGGAGCCAACTCAAATTTTGAACTTTATCCAGAACGAGAACCCGCAAACCATTGCATTGGTACTCTCGTATTTGCAAGCAGAGCAAGCTTCCAGCATTTTGTCGTCGCTGCCGCAAGAGAAGCAGGCTGAGGTGGCAAGAAGAATCGCACTCATGGATAGCACATCGCCGGAAGTCATCTCGCAAGTAGAACGAGTTCTTGAACAAAAGCTGTCTTCAACCGTTACGCAGGACTACTCGACAGCAGGCGGTATCGAATCGATCGTTCATATCCTCAACGGCGTAGACCGCGGTACGGAACGTACAATTCTCGATGCGCTCGAAATTCAAGATCCGGAACTTGCTGAAGAGATCAAGAAACGCATGTTTGTATTCGAAGATATCGTCAATATCGACAACCGTTCCATTCAGCGGATTATCCGCGACCTGGAGAACGCCGATCTGCAACTTGCGCTCAAAGTGGCAAGCGAAGAGGTTCGCGATGCGATCTTCCGCAATATGTCCAAGCGTATGGCGGACACCTTCAAGGAAGAAATGGAATACATGGGGCCTGTCCGGCTGCGTGATGTCGAGGAAGCACAAACTCGCATCGTAGCAACGATCCGCAGGCTGGAAGAAGCCGGCGAGATCATCATCGCTCGCGGTGGAGGAGATGATATCATTGTCTAATTTGATTAAGTCTTCGCATGTTGTATCGGTTGAAGACTTGCGCAAATTGGAATGGCTCAATCGCTATGTGCCATCAGCACCGGTGAATGAACATTTTCAACAAGAGATTCCGCAGCCAGATGCCGAAACGATATCGCTTCGTGATGAAATATTGCTAGATGCCCAGCAGTTCGCTGAAGAGCGTGTGCAAGAGGCGACGACGCAAAGCAATACGATGTTGGCAGAAGCCCAGCAGCAGATTGAACAATGGTGGCAATCACGCCGCGAAGAAGACGAGAACGTAATCCGCCGTGCACAAGACGAAGGATTCAGCCTTGGTTACGAGGATGGACGCGCTCAAGCGATTGGCGATCTGCAGCGTGAATGGCAGCATCGGATCGAAGATGCCCAGCAGCTGCTAAGCTCATCCTATAAGATGAGAGATCAAATCATTCAAGAAGCGGAACCGTTCCTAGTCGAGCTTAGCTGTGCGATCGCTGAGAAAATTATCGGCCATCAGCTCTCGATGAGTCCGGAGCTTGCGATTGATTTGGTTCGAAAGTCTCTGGCAAGACGCAAAGAGCAAGGTGTCATCACATTATGTGTTGCTCCGCAGCATCTAGCATTCATGCAAGCTGCTAGAGAAGAACTTGCTTTAGCAATCGATTCTCAAGCTGAGCTTCATATTCTTCCAGATGTAACCGTACAAGATCATGGATGCGTTATCCGTTCCAGTTTCGGCAGCATTGATGCTCGAATTGATACGCAGCTTACCGAGATCAAACGCGAGCTGACTCAGCTGGCGCTCGAAAGCGACGAGTGGGGGAGCGCCAATGACCGTTCCGAAGCTTAATACGGCGAAGTATCTCGAACATTTGAGACGGATTGATCCTGTTCGTGTTAACGGTAAAGTAACACAAGTTATCGGCCTGACAGTTGAATCGGAAGGGCCGGATGCGAGTATCGGCGATGTATGCCATATCTATCCGACCAAAGGCGCGAAGCCATTGAAAGCCGAAGTCGTCGGATTTCGCGATAATAAAGTGATTCTGATGCCGCTTGGCGAACTGGATGCCATTGGTCCAGGCTGCGACGTTGTTGGGACTGGCAAGCCGCTGACGGTTCAAGTTGGTTCTGAACTGCTTGGTAAAGTGCTCGACGGGTTAGGTCAACCGCTTGATGGTTCCTTTATCCCAAGCCGTATGCCGCACAGCTCTACGAACAATACACCTAGCAATCCACTCATGCGACCACGCGTGAAGGAACCGCTTGGTATCGGTGTTCGCGCGATTGACGGATTACTCACAGTAGGACAAGGTCAGCGTGTTGGTATATTCGCAGGCTCCGGCGTTGGTAAGAGTACGCTGCTTGGGATGATTGCTCGCAATACATCCGCTGATGTGAACGTCATCGCACTGATCGGCGAACGCGGACGCGAGGTGCTCGAATTTATTGAGAAGGACCTCGGACCCGAAGGGCTTGCACGTTCTGTTGTTATCGTAGCAACATCGGATCAACCAGCGCTTGTTCGGATGAAAGGCGCATTGATTGCAACGACGATTGCTGAATATTTTCGCGATCGCGGCTTGAATGTCATGCTCATGATGGACTCGGTTACGCGATATGCGATGGCGCTGCGCGAGGTTGGCCTCGCGATCGGTGAACCGCCTGCAACGAGAGGTTATACGCCATCCGTGTTCGCGGCTCTGCCGAAGCTTCTTGAGCGAGCGGGTACTGGTCAGAACGGTTCGATTACGGCGTTCTACACCGTGCTTGTCGACGGCGATGATATGAATGAGCCGATCGCAGATGCCGTTCGGGGCATCTTGGACGGTCATATCGTATTGAGCCGCGAGCTTGCGCATCAAGGGCATTTTCCAGCGATTGATGTGCTTGCTTCGATCAGCCGCGTCATGAAGGAAATCGTGACGGAAGAGCAGCAGGATGCGGCCAATTCGCTCAAAAGTTTGCTAGCTACTTATAAGAGTTCGGAAGACTTGATCAATATTGGGGCGTATCAAATAGGTTCTAACGAAAAAATTGATCAAGCCATCCATGCAATTGATGATATACGTGCATTTACTAGGCAGAAAACAAACGAGAAGGTAGGTTTGGAGGAAGCGCAACAGCTGCTCATTCAACAATTTCTCGGGAGATGAACGATAAGTGGCAAAGTTTCTATACACCTATGAGAAGATAGTAGGTTTAAAGGAAAGCGAGAAGCGTCAAGCGGAATGGATGTTGTCGGATGCGCTAGGTAAGCTGCAGCTTGAGCAGCTGTCGCTCGATCAATTATTGGAAGAGCGGAAGCTGTGGGAGGAGAGGCAGATGGAGATGGCTCAATCCGCAGTACCGCTGGGTGAGCTGGCAGCTGTTCAGCAGTACTTGAACTATTTGGACAGCAGCATTCAGACCAAAAACGCACAGGTTCGCCTGGCGAATGGAGTCGTAGAGCAAAGCCGCAGCCATCTGACAGTCAAAATGAAAGACGAGAAAGTGTGGCTGCAAGCGAAGGAACGAGCATTCAATCGATTCCGGCAAGCATCGATGCTCCAAGAGCAGAACGAGCTAGATGAAATGGCGACCGTCCGTTTCATGATCGCAGCCCCTTAACCGATGCTAGAAGCTTGCGTAAACCGTGACTTCGGGAGGGATGAAATTGGCGGAAATGGATTTGGACAATGAGCGCTACAGCGGATTTGAACGATTTATGTTCTTCTTGACGCCGATTTTGTTCACGATCATATTGCTTGGCGTGTTTTTAATGCTTTTCAACGAGAATATGAGGAACAAAATGCTAGAAGCAGGCAACTCGATTCCATACTTGGCAGATGTGCTTCCTGATCCAAAAGCGAAGGAAGCGCCTACCGACCAACAGGTGGCAGCTGAGAAGTCGACGGCGAAGATTGATGAGCTGCGTAAGCAGTTGAATGACAAGACGAGCGAGCTGACAGCAGCACAAGACAAAGCAACGCTCGCAGATGACCAGATCAAACAGCTGCAGAGCGAGATTGAATCGCTTACGAAAGCGAACGAACAGAAGCAGCTGGATGATGAACAGTATCAAGCTAAGGTTACAGAACTGGCTAACATGTATGCACTTATGACACCTAGTAAAGCAGCTCCGATTCTGCAGAGTATGTCCACAGATGAAGCTGTGCTCGTACTCGAATCGATGGCTGCGGATAAACAGTCCAAAATTCTTGAAAAGATGAATGCGCAAAAAGCGGCTGACATCTCGATGGGGCTGAAAGATGTCGTATCGACG
Source organism: Paenibacillus terricola (assembly GCF_014779765.1). Lineage (GTDB taxonomy): Bacteria > Bacillota > Bacilli > Paenibacillales > Paenibacillaceae > Paenibacillus_T > Paenibacillus_T terricola. The sequence goes on from NZ_JACXZA010000001.1 coordinate 1,302,417, forward strand.
AAAGATCGCCAGATCGCTGCCCTTCAAGCGCAGTTGGATCGTCAAGCGAAATCGAACGGATCCAGCACGCAGACGTCGACGACGGTTCTGGATAATGCTCAGCTGCAGAAAACATTCGCAAGTATGACGCCAAAGAATGCGGCGGATCTGCTCATCAAGATGGCAGACTTGAGTCCTAGCAAAGTACTACGCATCTTGAATGCTGTAGATGACAGCACTCGCGCTAGTATTTTGCAAGAAATGTCGGCTCTTAACAATGGCGTAACTGCACAGCTCGTTTCGAAGCTGATGACGGGCAAATAATCTCTTCGCTTGCTTTCGTTGGATGGAAGGAGGTGAAACAAATGGATATGGCAATTGCATCAACGCCAGCAGTGCCAGCGGCACAGTCGAAGTCTCCAGCCAATGCAGCTGATTCTTCCAATACAGCCGTAACAGGTAAAGGTCAATTCAGACAGAAGCTTGCGGGTAGTATGAAAGATTCCTCCGGTACGAACACAGCATCGGGCAAGACGGAAGCAGCTTCGACTGCGACAGCAGATCTGACCAATGCGGCGAAGTCCGAAGCAGCTGTTCCGATGACAGCTGAGCAGCTTGTTGCAGCGATCGGTGAACTGCTGCAAGGGTTGCAGGATAATGCAGACCAGCAGCAGGCGAACGATACGAATGCACAGGACACGCTTCAACAAATGTTAGACCAGTTGAATGCGATGCTGACGCTTCTCGGTCAACAGCCTGTTCAGCCCTTGCCGCAAGTTCCGGGATTTGAAGTTGAAGACTTGAAGGCAGATGTTGCTCAAGCGCTTGTACAGCTTCAACAGACGATTGAAAGCGGCCAATTAGGCGCTGCGAAACTTGGAAACGCAACGGAATGGCTGAGCTCGCAGCTTCAAGTGCTGCAGCAAACGATGCAGCAGGTGAAAGCGCCATCGACAGAGCAAGCAGCTCCACAAGAGGATGAAACGGTACTGAACACAGTTCCTCAATCATCCAGTAAGAACGAGCAGGTCACTGCACCCGCTCAGTCCCAAACGACAGTAACGGTCAAAGCTGTGTCGCTGCTAGATCAATTGAATCGCAATACGGTAAGTCCGAATCTGCTGCAAGTCGTTGCTGGACAACAGCAAATGAATGAGCAGTCATCTGACGAAACGGTATCCGTAGAAGAAACGCCTGTTGCCATCAACTTAAGTGCACAAGCTCCTGAGACTGCACAAACGCTCACAATGACACGAACGGTTCAAGTGACACAGCAAGTTCCTGTTCAACAATTTGCTGAAACGATGGCGAACTTGATGGTTAACAAATTCGAAGTGAAGACCGCCGTTGGTATGTCGGAAGCTAGACTCACGTTGACGCCAGAGCACCTAGGTCAAGTCGATGTACGAATCTCGATGCAGAACGGTCAATTAACCGCACTATTCTTGACCGACTCTAGCGCAGCCAAAGATATGCTGGACAACCAGTTGGCCATGCTTCGTGCGAATCTTCAGTCGCAAGGCTTGAATGTCGAGAAGCTGGAAGTATCCCAGCAATCGGTTGACAGCCAAATGGCTCAACAGCAAAATAACGGATCCGGCAAACAGCAGTCCAATAACGGCAATGGAACAACTAGCGCGAATGAATCAGAGGAATCTGCATTCGAGGCAGAGCTGACGGAACAGTCCGTTATTCGAGAGCTAGGCTACGGCCGTGGTATTAACGTAAGGGCTTAACGGACGTACATCAAAGCAAGCGGGGATGGAGGTGACAGCAGTGGCAGGAGCAGCGATCAATGCTACGAATGCAGTGTGGCCGAACTACAGCACGTCGAACGTACAGAAGGCAGCTGCAACGACGAAAGATACAACGCTAGGCAAAGATGATTTCTTGAAAATTCTTGTGACCCAGCTTCGCAATCAGGACCCAAGCCAGCCGCTCCAAGACCGAGATTTTATTGCGCAGATGGCGCAGTTCTCCTCGGTAGAGCAGCTGATGAACATGTCTCAAGAGATGACTAAGCTTCGGCAAAATCTTGGTTCAGCCTCCAGCCTGATCGGTATGACCGTTGAATGGGATGGACTCTCGGATCAAGGTGTCCAGACGACCTATTCAGGCGTTGTAGAAGCGATCTCGATCAAGGATGGCTCACAGTACGCGAAGGTTGGCGACCGGACTGTGAAGGTTGACGATTTGACCACGATTACATATGTACCTGCATCGTCGACAGTACCGTCGGAGCATAAGGAAGCAGGCGGCAACGATGAGTAATCCAGTAACGATTGGCTCGTTATTTCCGCTGCCAGGACGTCCAGCAGATGTGCGCTCATCATCGGGAAGCTCATCGACAGGACGTACGTCGGACAAGCCATTCGAGCAAATGCTGCAGGAGCAGCAGCTGCAACTGAAATTCAGTCAGCATGCAGCGCAGCGAATTCAGCAGCGCGGCATCTCCATCAAGCCAGAGACGATGACGAAGCTAGCAAGTGCGGTTGATCAAGCAGCATCCAAAGGTGCTGTCGATTCTTTAATCGTAATGCCCGATGTTGCACTGATCGTTAATGTACCGAATCGAACGGTTGTAACTGCGATGGAGCATTCGCAATTATCGAATACCGTATTCACCCAGATAGACAGCGCCGTCATTCTTCATTAAGCACCATTAGGCTGGACCTGATTAGGAAGCCTACCAATCGCGGATCGACTGAAGCGATTGAAATTCAATGTACTTAGATATGGGAGGATGACTTAGTAGATGCTTAGATCGATGTATTCCGGTGTATCCGGCATGCGTGCCTTTCAAACGAAGCTCGACGTTATCGGCAACAATATCGCAAACGTGAATACGGTTGGCTTTAAGGGCGGCCGCGTCATGTTCAAAGATATTTTGAGCCAGAGCGTTGCGGGTGTGACAGCGCCAGAAGAAGGCGTGCAAGGCGGTACGAACGCGAAGCAGATCGGCCTCGGCGTAGCGATTGCTGCGATCGATACAATTCATACAGCGGGCAGCGCAATGACGACGAACGTACCGACTGACGTACGGATCGACGGCGACGGATTTTTCGCAGTACGCGCCAACGATGAGCAAGCGGTTCCTTACCTCACTCGCGCAGGTAACTTTACGCTGGATGCGAATCGTCAACTCGTAACGGCAGATGGCTACTTCGTTCTGGCTGAGGGCGGCGAGCCAATCATTCTGGATGAAGGCGTAACGTCCTTCTCGATCGCACAAGACGGCACGATTATTTCGATTAATGCGGATGGTACGGCAGAAGCTACTGATTTCAAAATCGGCGTAGTAAAAGTAACGAACCCATCCGGTCTTGAGAAAGTCGGCGGCAATATGTACCGTGTAACGCCAAACGCTAACATAGACGAGATCGAAGTTGGCGCAGCTAACAATGCCGAAACGGGAACTGGCGCTATTATTGCAGGTCAATTGGAGATGTCGAACGTCGATCTGACGAGCGAATTCACCGAGATGATCGTTGCGCAACGCGGCTTCCAAGCGAACTCCCGTATCATTACGACTTCAGATGAAATCTTGCAAGAAGTTGTCAATCTGAAACGATAGAGCAGTGGCCGGGGAGGGGTCCTAAGATCTCTCCTCGGGAGCAGCCAATGCTTACGAAAGCAGCTTTGCCGCTTAGTGGGCTGAGCCATTGCGCGTGACGCTGCAATACCTGTAGGAGGAAACGTATGATTGGCTTAACTCGGTTGAATGGTATGCCCATCACGATTAATGCTTTATTGATTGAGACGATAGAAGAAATGCCTGACACGCTCATTACACTCACGACCGGTAAGAAACTACATGTTCTCGAAAAGTCTTCGGAAGTGATTTCGCTCGTTCAGCGCTATCTTCAGACGATTGGCGTCATTGCGGCGACGACCTATAAGAGCGAGCAAACGGAGGAACCCTCGATATGAGAAAAATGGTACCGTGGTTAATCTCGATCCTGTTAGCCATTACGTTAATTGCGATCGTCGTTATTATTTTATTGAATACGATGTTCGACGATAGCAGCAAGGAGGCCAAATCGTCAGAACCTGTGAAGATAGAGGTCTTATCAGCTGATAAGCGAGTGGAGGTCACTTCTGAATTGAAGGATATAAAGCGCAATCTGCTCGATAACGATTACATCGTCATTGCGAGCTTTGCGTTTCAGCTAGACAGCAAGAAATCGAAAGAAGCTTTTGAGAAAGTGAAAGACATTCAAATTCGTCCGATCATCAACCGCGTGATCGCGGATATGACGGCCGATCAGTTGAATGGTTCGAAGGGTCAAGATATGCTAGCTTCGAAGCTCCTGAATTTGATCAACCAAGAGCTTCCCGAAGATCAGAAGCTGGTAAAAGTCGACATTACGAACTTCTTAATGTCCCAGATCTAGTCGATAGACCGGTATTCCTGTAAGGGGGTGAGAGATTTGGTTGATGTGTTGTCGCAGAATGAGATTGACGCGCTGCTGGCCGCCCTGTCGTCCGGTGAGATGGACGCAGAGGAACTAAAGAAAGAGGATACGCAGAAAAAAGTGCGTTCCTATGATTTTAAGCGCGCAACTCGATTCTCTAAAGATCACATCCGCAGCTTAACGCGTATTCATGAAAACTTCGCGCGGTATTTGACAACCTATTTCTCCGCGCAGCTTCGAACCTTTGTACAAATTAGCGTCGTAGACGTAGAACAGCTGCCATACGACGAATTCATTCGCTCGATTCCAAAAATGACGATTCTAAACATTTTTGAAGCAGAGCCGCTGGAAGGCCGTATGGTGCTTGAAGTGCACCCGAACGTTGCTTATGCGATGCTCGACCGGCTCTTGGGAGGTCAAGGAACAGCCCCTTCCAAGATGAATGCGCTGACCGAGATCGAAATGACGATCATGGAACGGATTTTCAGCCGCGCTTTCGAAAGTCTTCAGGAAGCATGGAAGACGATCATTGATTTGTCCCCAAGGTTGGAAGCGCTGGAGACAAACCCGCAGTTTATGCAGATTGTATCGCCTAACGAGACGATTGCTCTTATCTCGTTAAGCACAAAGATAGGCGACACAACAGGGATGATCAATCTATGTATCCCACATGTCGTTATTGAACCAATCATGCCGAAGCTGTCTGTGCATCACTGGTTTGTCTCGCAGAAGAAGTCACGCTCCCCTGAAGAGGTTGAGATGCTGGAGCAGCGCGTAAATCGCGCACAGCTGCCAATAGCAGTGGAGCTGGGCGAATCAACCATTAGCATCTTTGAGTTCCTTAACTTGTCGCAGGGCGATGTCATCACGCTCAATAAACCTGTTGGCGAAGGACTGAGTGTAAAGGTTGGAAACAAAATCAAGTTCATCGGCAGTCCCGGTTCGATCAAGGATCGAATTGCGGTACAGGTTGACGAAATTGTCAGCGAAGGAGTAGAGGAAGAAAATGACTAGTAAAGATTATTTGAGTCAAGAAGAAATTGACGCTTTGCTGAGGCAATCATCCAGCGATCCTGAGCCGATGACGTCAGTTGACGCAGTAGTAGGCATTGCGAATTTTCTCGATACGATTGAACAAGATGCGCTTGGCGAGATCGGCAACATTACATTCGGCAGCGCAGCAACGGCTTTATCAACCTTGTTAGGCAAAAAGGTAGAGATTACGACGCCTCAAGTTACGCTCGTTAAACGTTCGGAGCTGAAGGAAGTATTTCCGAAGCCGCATGTTGCTGTATCGGTTCAATATGTTGATGGCTTCCAAGGTATTAACTCCCTTGTTATCAAGACGCATGACGCGCAAGTCATTGCAGACCTGATGCTCGGCGGTGAAGGCGATGTTCCGCCAGGAGAACTAAATGAAATTCATATTAGTGCGGTTCAAGAAGCGATGAACCAAATGATGGGTTCCTCTGCGACATCGATGTCGACAATCTTCAACCGATTTGTCAATATTTCGCCGCCGGGTATCAATATTCTTGACGTCGACAACGGTGAAGGCGTTAATACTTTGCCGCAAGACGATGAATTCATTAATGTTTCGTTCCGTCTTATGATTGGCGATCTGATTGATTCTACGATTATGCAGTTGCTGCCGGTATCATTCGCTAAGCAAATGGTAGCAACGCTAATGGGCGGAATGGATGAGACTCCAGAACCAGCACCGGTGACCGCAGCACCAGTAGCAGCGCCAGCACCAGTAGCAGCGGCTGCTATAGCGGCTCCAGTGCAGACTGCAGCGCCTGTACCGCAGCAACCAGTACCTGCACCGCCAGCAGCGCCGTCTGAGTCTTACGCACCTCCACAGCAGGCGTACGCAATGCCGCCGCAGGGCCCGAATACATATGGACAGCATCCGAACCGTAACGTGAATGTGCAGCCCGTTCAGTTCGCCAATTTCCAAGGGGCACCTTATGTGCAAGCAGACGACACGAATCTCAATTTGCTTCTCGACATTCCACTGAAAGTAACGGTAGAATTGGGTAGAACCCAGAAGCAGATCAAAGATATTCTAGAGTTGTCGCAAGGATCGATCATCGAGCTGGACAAGCTTGCTGGTGAGCCAGTTGATATCCTCGTGAATAACAAGCTGATTGCGAAGGGCGAGGTTGTCGTTATTGACGAGAACTTCGGTGTCCGCGTTACGGATATCGTTAGTCAATGGGACCGTATGCAAAAAATTCAATAACATCCTAGGGGGAAATGTGAACGATGGCTAACCGTATTTTAATCGTAGATGACGCAGCATTCATGCGTATGATGATCCGTGATATTTTGACGAAAAATGGATACGAAGTAGTAGGAGAAGCACCAGATGGCTCGGTTGCTGTCGAAAAGTACAAAGAGTTGAAACCAGACCTGACAACGATGGACATCACGATGCCTGAGATGGACGGAATTGCAGCACTGAAAGAAATCAAGAAGCTGGATCCGAATGCGAAAGTCATTATGTGCTCTGCTATGGGACAGCAAGCGATGGTTATTGACGCTATCCAAGCTGGCGCAAAAGACTTTATCGTTAAACCTTTCCAAGCGGACCGTGTAATTGAAGCTATCAAGAAAACGCTAGGATAGGACTTAAGCCTTATGAATAACAGCCAGCTTCGTGTCGCGGCGCTTGCGACAGCCATCCTCCCATTCATGGCCGGGAAGGCTGCCGCGGCGTCCGAAGGACTGGATACGACGGAGAGCTCGCTTCATCTCGATACGAATTATACAGGTACCTTAATCACTGTCATGATTGTATTAGCCGTCATTATCGGTCTTATCATTCTATTAATTAAGCTGCTAGCCCGTCGCAATCGAGGCTGGGGAGCAAACCGGGCGCTTCGTACGCTGGGGGGTGTGCCGCTTGGGCAGCACAAATCGCTTCAGGTGGTCGAATTGGCCGGCAAGATATACGTAGTTGGTGTAGGAGAGAACATTACGCTGATCGATAAGCTGGACGATCCTGAACAAGCGACCTACATTATTAGTCTTATGGAGCAGAGCAATGCGATCAGCTGGAACCCTGCGGCTTTGTCTGAGCTATTCGGCAAGCTGAAGAAGAACAACCGTGCGAATGACAAAGCTGGAACTGAGCAATTGTCTGAAGGGCCGGATTTCGAGAGAATGCTCCGCCGCAAGCTAGACGAGCAGTCGCAGCGCAAGCAGCAAGTCGAAACTCTGCTGCGTACCCCAAATCAAAGCGATCGGTTGATGGACGAATGAAAACGAAATGGATTATAGCAGCCGCTCTCGTTCAGTTAGTATTGTTGGGAATGTTCCAATCGCATGCGTATGCAGAACCGATTCCGAATGTCAGCATCTCGATCGGCGATGAGACCGAAGGTTCGGGCTCTAGTGCAATTTCAATCGTATTGCTGTTAACAGTTCTAAGTATCGCACCTGCGATATTGATGCTGATGACCAGCTTCACACGAATCGTCATTGTACTCGGCTTCGTCCGTACTTCACTTGGAACGCAGCAATCACCACCCAATCAAGTGTTGATTGGACTTGCGATGTTTCTTACCTTCTTCATCATGGCGCCTACGCTGTCGCAAGTGAATCAAGTAGCGCTGCAGCCATATTTGAAAGGTGAGATTACGCAGACCCAAGCGTTCGAGAAAGCGGCAGAGCCTATGAAGAAGTTTATGTTCTCGCAGACAAGAGAGAAAGATCTTCTCTTGTTCATGAAGTATACGAAGACCGAGAAACCGAAGAGTTATGAGGATATTCCGATCACGGTTCTTGTTCCGGCGTATGCGATCAGCGAGCTCAAAACAGCTTTTCAGATGGGCTTCATGATATTCATACCGTTTCTCATAATAGACATGGTCGTATCCAGTACATTAATGGCGATGGGCATGATGATGCTTCCGCCGGTTATGATATCGCTGCCATTCAAAATATTGCTCTTCATCCTAGTGGATGGCTGGTACTTAGTCGTCAAATCACTGCTGATGAGCTTTAATATGAGCTAGCGGAGGGGAACGAACAGCTATGAGTGCGGATTTTATTATCGGACTGGCAAGCCAAGCCGTATTCACAATTCTTAAGGCGAGTGCACCTATGCTCGTAATCGGCCTATGCGTCGGTTTGCTTGTCAGCATCTTTCAGGCAACGACCCAGATTCAAGAGCAGACGCTTGCATTCGTTCCGAAGATTGTAGCCGTGTTTGCATCCATTATTATTTTTGGTCCTTGGATTATGAATACGCTGGTAGATTTCACATTTAACATCTTGAACAACTTGTATAAATACATCGGATAGGCTGGTTGAAAGGATGGAGCTGATCGCACAGGGGTTCCCTATTTTTTTGCTGATATTTTGTCGAATGACAGCGTTTTTCGTCGTAGCTCCCATATTTTCCATGAAAATGGTGCCAGCTACGTTCAAAATCGGTATCGGCTTCTTCCTCTCACTCATCGTATTTCTTACATACGGGGTGAAACAGACGGTCGATCTGGACGCTGCTTATGCATTACTCGTCATTCGTGAAGTATTGGTCGGTCTGCTTCTCGGATTTGTTGTCTATCTGTTCTTCACGGTCGTTCAGACAGCAGGCGCATTAATGGACATCTCAATGGGCTTCGCAATGTCCAACATCATCGACCCGATGACAGGCGTATCAACACCTGTATTAGGCAACTTGAAACATATGGTGCTGATTATGGTGTTTCTGACCTTGAACGGACATCACTATTTGCTTACAGCTCTGATGGACAGTTATCAATGGTTGCCGCTCGACAATGATCTATTCAAGCACATGTACGAAGGAAAGGTTTCGGATTTTGTATTATCGACCTTTTCTGAGACGTTCATGCTTTCATTCCAGATCGCATCTCCTATTCTTGTCGCGATGTTTCTTACCGACGTCGGTCTCGGATTTCTTGCCAAGACGGCGCCGCAGTACAACGTGTTCGTAATCGGGATGCCGATGAAAATATTACTCGGTCTGTTTATACTGGCGCTCGTTGTGCCATCTTTATCGAATTTCTTCGATCATTTATTCTCGACGATGTTCGAGCGGCTTCATCAGTTATTATCGATGCTGCAGCGACCGAATGCAGGCTAGGTGCCGCCCTATAAGGCGGCAGCTGGTACCGATGAGGAGGTGACTGCAACGTGGACGACAGAGTCTTATATCGGTTCAAGCTGGATCTGCAGATGTTCAGCCAAGAAAAAACCGAGAAGGCAACACCGAAGAAGATCAATGAGGCTCGGAAGAAAGGCCAAATTGCAAAGTCACACGAATTACCGGGCGCATTCATCCTGCTATTCGTCTTTATGAGCTTTGTTATGATTGGGCCTTTCTACAAGACCAAGATCGTAGGGCTGTTCGGCAGTCTATTCAATGAATGGCTTACGATGGAGGCAACACCAGGCAATATCATGTCATTGATGACAAGCTTAATGTACGAAATGCTTATTATGCTATCACCGATTTTCGCTATCTCTGTACTTGTTGCGCTGCTCGCCAACTATATGCAGGTCGGAATCCTGTTCACAGGTCATCCGCTAATGCCGAAGTTCAGTAAGCTGAACCCGCTTAAGGGACTTAAAGGCATTATGTCCATGCGTACAGTCGTTGAATTCCTTAAGGCGATGTTGAAACTGCTAATTATCGGCTTGGTCGTATTCCAATCGCTGAAGAGCAAGTGGGGGCAGATCCTTCATCTGGATCAATTGCCCGTAACGGGGCTTCTCAACTTCGTAGGCGGGATTACATTAATGCTCGGGATCAAGATCGGCGTTCTGTTGGTCGCTCTAGCAGTCGGCGACTTTCTCTACAAGAAATATGAACATAACAAAAGCTTGCGGATGTCCAAACAAGACATTAAGGACGAATTCAAAACCACCGAGGGCAACCCTCTCATCAAAGGTCGAATTCGCGAGCGTCAACGTAAGATGGCGCTGCAACGCATGATGCAAGAAGTACCGAAAGCGGATGTCGTAATAACAAACCCTACTCACTTCGCTGTTGCCTTGAAGTACGATGCTTCCAAGATGGACGCACCTGTCGTTATAGCGAAAGGGATGGATTATGTTGCGCTCCGAATTCGGGAAACAGCCAAGGAGCACGGCGTCATTACGATGGAAAACAAGCCGCTCGCCAGAGCGCTGTACGACCGTTCGGAAATCGGCGATTCGATTCCTTCGGATTTGTTTCAAGCGGTGGCGGAAGTGCTGGCATATGTATATAAGCTGAAAGGCCGAGTGAAATCATCTTGAAACGGGGGAACGCGTCATGAAACCTAGGGACCTGGTCATCTTGATCGGCATCATCGGCATTGTGCTCATGATGGTTATTCCCGTCCCAACTGTCCTTATGGACGTGCTTCTCATCATTAACATTTCAGCTGCATTGATGATATTGCTCCTCTCGATGAATACGAAGGATGCGCTGCAGTTCTCGATTTTCCCGTCTGTCCTTCTGATTACAACCTTGTTCCGGTTATCGCTTAACGTATCGACTACCCGCAATATTCTTAGCAAACACGAAGCAGGTGAAGTCGTCAGTACGTTCGGTAACTGGGTAGCAGGGGGAGAGATTGCAATCGGTTTCATCGTCTTCCTCATTCTCGTAGTCGTTCAGTTCATCGTCATCACGAAAGGCTCTGAACGTGTCGCTGAAGTTGCAGCACGGTTTACATTGGATGCAATGCCAGGTAAACAGATGAGCATCGACGCAGATCTGAACGCGGGCATGATTAATGAACAACAAGCTAGAGAGCGTCGCACCAAAATCGAGAAGGAAGCCGATTTCTATGGTGCAATGGACGGTGCGAGTAAATTCGTCAAAGGCGACGCGATTGCGGCAATCGTTATTTTGTTCATCAACCTGATCGGTGGATTCCTTGTCGGTATGGCGATTCACGGTATGCCGTTCAACGAAGCGCTTCATACATACTCGATCTTGACGATCGGCGACGGTCTCGTCAGTCAAATTCCGGCGCTGCTCATCTCCACCGCAGCCGGTATGATCGTAACGCGTGCTTCCTCGGATGGCAATCTAGCGGAGGATCTATCCTCCCAAATGCTCAAATATCCGAAACTGCTTTACATCGTAGCAGGCACAGTAACCCTTCTAGGATTATTTACACCAATTGGGCCACTTTCGACTCTTCCAATTGCTGCCTCTCTCAGCTTTGGCGCATGGAGACTGCAGAAGAATATGAACAAACAGCAAATCGAAGAAGAGATGCTGGTCGAGGAGCAGCAGATCGAAGAGGTGCGAAGTCCGGAGAGCGTTATCAGCCTTCTGCAAGTGGATCCGATCGAATTCGAATTCGGATACGGTCTTATCCCGCTTGCAGATGCGCAGCAGGGCGGCGACTTGTTGGACAGGATCATTATGATCCGCCGGCAGTGTGCACTTGAGCTTGGTCTAGTCGTACCGGTTATACGTATTCGCGATAACATCCAGTTGAAGCCCAATGAATACGTGATCAAGATCAAAGGCAATTTGGTTGCTCGCGGGGATCTGCTGTTGAATCACTACTTGGCAATGAGTCCAGGTTTCGATGATGAATCCGTTATCGGTATCGAGACGACAGAACCTGCCTTCGGTCTTCCGGCATTATGGATTGATGAGACGATGAAAGAGCGAGCGGAACTATCGGGGTATACAGTCGTTGATCCGCCGTCGGTCGTAGCAACGCATCTGACGGAAATCGTGAAGCGTCATGCTCACGAGCTGATCGGACGCCAAGAAACGAAGGCGCTCATTGAGAACGTCAAGGAAAATTATCCAGCGCTGGTCGACGAATTGATCCCGAACGTTCTTACGGTCGGCGATATTCAGAAAGTATTGGCAAAGCTGCTTCGTGAGAAAATTTCGATTCGCGATCTCGTGACGATTTTCGAAACGCTAGCGGATCAGGGAAATTACACGAAGGATACCGACGTGCTAACCGAATATGTAAGACAGTCGCTATCCCGTCAAATTACACAGCAGTTCTCGCCAAGTGGCGAAATGCTGAGAGTCATTACAGTCGGGCCTGGACTTGAGAAGAAGATTGCCGAATCGGTGCAGCAATCGGATCAAGGCAGCTTCTTATCTATTGATCCGGTATCGACGCAGCAGATCTATCAGCGGTTGACGGATCAAGTGACGAAGCAGATTCAATCAGGCAATCAGCCGGTCGTTCTCGCTTCGCCAACGATCCGAATGTATTTGCGCAAGTTGGTTGAACGAACGATGCAGGATGTGCCGGTTCTTTCTTACAGTGAGCTTGAGCCGAATATTGAAGTACAAAGTGTTGGGGTGGTGAATCTGTGAGAGTGAAGCGTTATTTGGTCGATACGGTTTCGGAGGCGCTTCCGCTTATCCGCAGCGAGCTTGGCAGCGATGCTGTTATCCTCAGCACTAAAGATATTAAGATCGGCGGCTTTATGGGCATGTTTCGCAAACGAAAAACAGAGGTTGTTGCAGCTGTTGAAGGTGAAACTTCCAAGCCAAGCAAACCCCGCCCAACCCAGCAGCAGTCTTCAGTCAGTATTCAAAAGCCGCAGCGGCCGGCAGCAACAGCAGCAGCGGCTTATGGGGCAGCTTATGAGTCTAATAGTAGGGGAGCATCGGCAACAGCGGTGCTTGATCCTCTGGAAACCAGCCAAGCTGTAGAACGAGCAACATTCGTTCTACAGCAGGCTGCTTCTTCGGATAAGCTGGAGCAGGGACAATTCAATCCTGCTCCTCCTGTCGTACAAGACGCAATGCCAGCCGCTCCTCGTGTTCCTGCTGGTGGTGGAGAAAGCACTCCTCATCGGACTGAATTGGAGCATCTATTAACGACAGAGATTCGTGATATGAAAGAGTGGATCATGAAGCTGTCTCGGCAGAAAGCCGTCGATTCCCAGCCAGCAGCGCTGCGTTTGCTATGCGAGCGGCTTGAGGAGCAGGAGGTTGCAGCTGAATGGATTGATAAGCTGCGAGACATGATGGTTGAAATGTCCGAAGCGCATGATGAATGGTCCGACAGTTCGGTCGTGTGGCAGCATGCAGCGGAGATCATTACCGGCTGGTTGAGGCCATATGAGCATGGCGGGATAGGCAGCAGTGAGCGTAATGTTTATTTCGTAGGACCGACAGGCGTCGGCAAGACGACAACAATCGCGAAGCTTGCAGCTGAACAAACGCTTAAGGCAGGCAAGAAAGTTGGATTTATTACTTCAGATACTTATCGGATTGCAGCGGTAGATCAATTGAGAACTTACGCTAACATTTTGAACGTTCCGATGGAAGTCGTCTTCTCTCCTAATGAAGTTCCGAGAGCGTTCAGCAGCTTGGAAGATAAGGATCTCATTCTGATGGATACCGCAGGTCGCAACTATAGAAGCGAGCTGCATGTGTCTGAAGTGAACAGCATGCTGAATACGCAAGAACAAGGAACTGTATTTCTCGTCATGAGTCTGACTGGCCGGACGAGCGATATGCGGATTATTGCGGATCGGTTTCTCCCTTATGGCATTCGCCAGGTTATCTTTACAAAGCTGGACGAAACGACAGTGTATGGCACAATACTTAATCTGATGCTGGAATATGGACTGCAGGTTGCATATGTCACAAGCGGGCAGACAGTACCAGACGATATCTCGAATTTCAGCGCAGAAGCGTATGTCGCAATGCTTCTGGGGGAACCGGCGCATGTATGATCAAGCAGAAGCGCTGCGAAACTTAATTCGCAGTAACGAAGGGGTACAGGCAGGACGCGGGACGCGCATTATTACAGTAACTAGCGGTAAAGGCGGAGTAGGAAAATCTAATTTCAGCTTGAATTTCGCCCTTGCTCTTCAACAATATGGCAAAAGCGTACTCGTATTCGATGCTGATATCGGGATGGCGAATCTCGATGTTCTGATGGGCCATTCGGCCACCTACTCCATCTATCATCTGCTTAAGCAGGATAAGACGATTTGGGATATTATTCAGCTCGGCCCCCAAGGACTTCATTATGTCGCTGGGGGTTCTGGAATGAATGAGCTGCTTTCATTGTCCGACGCACAGCTGAACAAGTTTATCGATCAGCTTGATAAGCTGCAAGGGCGATATGATTACTTACTATTTGACACTGGCGCAGGCTTGTCGAAGGAAACCGCAAGCTTCATTGCAGCGGCGCATGAAACCATAGTTGTTACGACTCCAGAGCCGACTGCAATAACAGATGCTTATGCCTTAATGAAGATGGTTCGATCTTTCGGTCATTCTCCATCGTTCAGGTTGATCGTTAATCGGGCGCTGGATGCGCGTGAAGGTCAGTACACTGCTGATAAAATCGCAATGGCTGCGAGCAAGTTTATGGGGATCGAGGTTCCGCTGCTTGGTATTATTGCCGATGACCCGAGCGTTAGCAAGGCTGTTCGAGAGCAAAAGCCATTTTCGCTTGCTTATCCTGCTAGTGACGCAGCAAGAGGGATTCAATCCATTGCGCGTGCATATCTCCAGATGCCGACTTTGATTCAAACGGCAGCTGGCGGTGTCAAAGGATTTCTACATAAGATGATTAGACTGATGAAATGATCCTTTGGGTAACGGAGGTGTGGGATGGCGTTGTATCGCGTACTTGTTGTTGATGACTCAGCATTCATGAGGAAGATCGTTTCGGATCTTATAGTGAGCGACGAACAGTTCGAAGTCGTCGCCACGGCAGCGAATGGGGTTGCTGCGATTGAAGCTGTCGTCAAGCATAAGCCGGACGCTGTAACCATGGATTTGGAAATGCCCGAAATGAACGGACTTGAAGCGCTGGAGCGGATTATGAATGAAAAACCGCTGCCCGTCATTATGCTGTCGGGTATTAGCGAAGAGAATACCCGGGATACGATTAAGGCGCTGCATCGCGGTGCATTTGATTTCATTCGCAAGCCTGCGATTGATGGTTCTGTTGATATTAATCAGGTAGGCGAACAGCTGCTGGACAAGCTTCGGATCGCGGTGTTGGTAAGCCGAGCACAGTCGAAGCCGAAACCGGAGAAGAAGACTGCAGTTCCAAAGCCTGCCGACCGAAAGCGTTCGGAAGGCAGGCTTGTTATAAAGCAAGATTCATCTTCGACTACAGCAGCTGACAATGAGAGTAAACAGACGAATACGTCGAAGAACGCAGAGTCTACGGTTCAGCGGAAGAAGGCTGCAACCGAGTCACACACTGGATTGAGCGGGACGATCGCTAAGTCTGCCGGAGAATTGGAGACGAGCAAGTCTGCAGGGTCAGCAGAACGCAATCCACTGCTGCCAGTTAAAGGAGATAAGCGTAGAGGCTCTCCTATCTTCGATAGTGTGGTGTTGATTGGTACGTCCACAGGGGGACCAAGAGCACTTCATGAAGTTATTTGTGCGCTCCCGGCTGATTTCAATGCTCCTGTACTCGTTGTGCAGCATATGCCGCCGAACTTTACACGTTCGCTTGCCCAGAGGCTTGATGCGTTTAGTTCTGTTCGAGTGACTGAAGCTGTGCAAGGAGAACGGGTAATTAGCGGTACGGTGTACGTTGCACCAGGTGGCGTTCATATGGAACTGGCGAAAGACCGAAACGGTTATTATATCAATCTGACAGACGATGAGCTGCGGAGCGGGCATCGTCCATCAGTAGATGTGCTGTTTGAGTCAGCAGTCACTTGCGGTGATTTGCGGCGCCATGCCGTCTTAATGACAGGTATGGGCAGTGACGGAGCCAAAGGCATGAAGCTGCTGCGCGATAGCGGCGCAGTAACGACCATTGCAGAAGCAGAAGAAACCTGCGTCGTGTATGGAATGCCCCGTGCTGCGGTTGAGAATGGCTCGGCAACGGATATCGTACCGCTGCCACGTATTTCAAGCTTTCTAGTACAAGCAGTTGCAAGGCGTTCTAACGAGTAATAGAAGGAACTGTACGTTAGCGAAGTAAACAACGGAGGTGCTCGAGCATGGACATGAACGCATATTTGTCAATGTTTATCGACGAATCGAATGACCACCTGCAAGCGCTCAACGAAAATTTGCTTAAGCTGGAAAGTGACCCGAACGATATTAGCATCGTGCAAGTAATATTCCGTTCGGCTCACACGCTTAAGGGTATGTCCGCGACGATGGGCTTTGAAGATCTTGCGTCTCTGACACATGAAATGGAGAACGTACTTGATCTGGTTAGGAACAGCAAGTTATCAATGGATAGCTTTATCTTCGACACGATGTTTAAGGGATTGGACGCATTGGAAGCGATGGTTCAAGACGTTGTCGGAGGCGGAACAGGCAAAGCAGACGTAAGTGCGATTAATGCTGCACTGCAATCGATCGTCAAAGGCGACTACAAGAACAAGCCTGCTGCAGAGACAGCCGCTAGCACTGGTGGCAGTGCAGCTGCAGCTGCCGGCAACGCGGGCAACGCTTTGCTGGATATCTTCCAATTCTCGGTCCTGAAGCAATCGATCGAGGCTGGCAATCAAGTTTATTACATAAAAGTAACGCTGCGCGAAAGCTGTGTGTTGAAAGCCGCTCGCGCATACATGGTGTTCGACGTTCTCGAAAATAACGGGGAAGTCATCAAGTCTGAGCCATCGGTTCAAGAGCTGGAGCAGGAGAAATTCGACCGTTCCTTCGTCGTCTTCATGATTTCTGGAACGCAAGTGGAAGCGCTGAAGTCGCAGATTGAAGGCGTATCGGAGATCGAGCTGGCAGAAGTTGTGCTGCTCGATGATGAATCACTTCAACTCTATGCGCCAACGACAGATTCACGCAACCAAGCAGCAGCTCCGCAGCAAGCTAATGCATCAGCTGCTCCCTCGAATCGGGAAGCGGCTAAACGGGAAACGGGAGAAGCGAAAGCGCAGGCATCTGCAGGTGCAGTAGCGGTGAACCGGACGATCCGGGTTGATATCGATCGCCTTGATTCGCTAATGAACCTGTTCTCGGAATTGTTGATCGACCGCGTTCGTCTGGAGCAGCTGTCAAGTGAAATCAAACGCAGCGATCTGATCGAGACGGTAGAGCATATGGCGCGTGTCAGCACAGACCTGCAGGATCTCGTTCTGAAGCTGCGGATGGTTCCGGTTGAATCGGTATTCAACCGATTCCCTCGGATGGTACGCGACATTGCTAAACAGCTTGATAAGAAAATCGATCTGATTGTATCAGGCGCTGATACGGAGCTCGATCGCACAGTAATCGAAGAGATCGGCGATCCGCTTGTTCACTTGCTGCGGAACTCGCTTGACCACGGCGTCGAAATGCCAGCCGATCGTATGGCGGCAGGCAAACCAGAAACCGGAACGGTTCACTTGCGCGCGTATCACAGCGGCAACCATGTGTTCATTGAAGTTGAAGATGACGGCAATGGCATTGACGGTGCTAAGGTGAGTCGAATTGCAGTGAAGAATGGAGTCTTGACTGAAGAGGAAGCGAAGCGTCTAACAGAAGAGCAGATGCAAATGCTCATCTTCGCGGCTGGCTTCAGCACTGCTGATAAAATATCGGATATTTCCGGCCGCGGCGTAGGCCTTGATGTCGTGAAATCGAAGATTACATCACTCGGTGGACATGTTACGATTCGGTCGAAGCAGGGGCAGGGGACGGTATTCTCGATTCAACTGCCGCTGACACTGTCGATCATCTCGGCTATGTTGATCAAGATGGGCGAAGAAAAGTATGCGATTCCTCTCTCCTCGATTGTAGAGACCGGAATCATACAGCGCGATCAGATTGCAACGATTCATGGCAATCAAATGATCGAGTTCCGCGGAAATGTTATTCCAGTCGTATCGCTTGCCCGGGTACTGGATGTGCCTGGTTACCGTGAAGAAGAGGAAACAGAGAATGAGATCGTCGTTATCCGCAAAGGCGACAAGCTGGCTGCGCTTATTGTCGACTCGTTCATTGGCCAAAGCGAGATCGTACTGAAATCATTAGGCAAGTATTTGCCAAGCATTAAGTCCATCTCGGGCGCTACGATTCTCGGCGATGGTCAAGTTGCCCTCATTATAGATCCGAATGCTTTCATTAAATAAGGGAGGGAATACGAATGGCAGAAGAAATGAAGGTTATCGTTTTTGCGCTTGGACAAGAGGAATACGGTATTGAAGTAGACAAAGTACGCACGATTGAACGAATTCAGCCAATAACACGCGTTCCGAAGGCTCCAGCTTTTATTAAAGGGGTTATCAATCTTCGTGGTGTCGTCATTCCCGTCATCGATTTGAGAGGGCGCTTCGGCCTGGAAGAAACGGTAACAACGGACAATTCTCGTATTATCATCGTAGCAGCCAATGAACTAGAAGTTGGCTTTATTGTTGACTCAGCGAATGACGTCATCGATATCGACACGGAATCGATTGATACACCGCCAGAAGTTGTTGGCGGTATCAAAGCGAAGTATCTGCACGGCATTGCGAAGATTGGTGAGAAGCGACTGCTTGTCATGCTGAATCTGTCCGAGGTGCTAAACCGCAAAGAAATTCTCCAGCTTGAGCAGCTTGAGGTTTAATCGTGAACGACTTTAAAGGGTTAGGCGCATTTAAGCTGGATGTATTGAAGGAAGTCGGAAATATCGGGGCGGGCAACGCAGCAACAGCGTTGTCCCGTCTGCTGGACAAGCCGGTTGATATGGCTGTTCCCAAAGTGAAGCTGCTGCCTTTCGAGGAAATTGCCGAGATCGTCGGCGGATCTGAGCAGATTGTGATTGCTGTATTCCTGCGAGTCGAAGGGGATGCACCAGGCAATATGTTCTTCATTATTGAAGAGCCATCGGCAAAACGAATGATGCATCGGTTGTTATCGCTAGAAATTCGCGAGCAAGCAGGTTACTCCGAAATGGAGCTGTCGGCTTTATGCGAGATCGGAAACATTCTCGGAGGGTCTTACCTGTCATCGCTCGCTGACTTTACGGGGCTGTCGATGATGCCGACGGTTCCATCCATAGCGATGGATATGGCAGGAGCAATATTGTCTTACGGGTTACTGCAATTCGGGGAAATGGGAGATTCCGCACTCCTGATCGAGACAGCATTCCTCGAAGGCAGAGATATGTTGGAGGGCCATTTCTTCCTCATTCCGGATCCCGAGTCATTCAATAAAATCTTCCAAGCGCTAGGGGTTACATCTGAATGATGGAGCAGTTAACAGTCAAGGTCGGCATGGCTGACCTGAACATCGCATCGAATGGGGCATTGATTCGGACAAGCGGGCTGGGATCGTGCGTAGGCGTCACCCTTTATGACTCAGTCGCAAGGGTAGCAGGTATGGCGCACGTTATGCTTCCTACTTCAGAGATTGCGAGAGAAACGAGTTTCAATGTCGCCAAATATGCAGATACAGCAATTCCGGCACTTATTCAAGCGATGGAGAATGCGGGCGCTTCAATTACACGCATGGTTGCCAAGATGGCAGGCGGGGCGCAAATGTTCGCCTTCGCTTCCCAAAACGATTCGATGCGCATCGGACCTCGCAATGTGGAGTCGTGCAAGCTTGCTTTGGAGCAGGTGTCGATTCCAATTCATGCAGAGGATACTGGAGCGAATTTCGGTCGAACGATTGAAATCGATAGTGCAACAGGTGTCTTGACGATTCGAAGCGTTCAGTTTGGTATAAAGGAGATTTAATAATGATTGGAACATGGCGGTGGAATGTCGGATTTGGAGCTGTAGGTGGCATGATGTCGCTATTGTTCTCATTGAGTGGGAACACGTTTGCAGTCAGCATTTTGAGGGGGATCTACGCTTTTGCTGCTTTCTTCCTCTTGGCTTATCTATTCCGGGCTGTGCTCAAAATGGCAATGCCGCAACCTACTCTTCCTTCCTTGCGACAAGATGAGCAGGGCGGAAGACAAGATGCCGGCACCCAATTTGAAGCAGTGACACCGGATGAATCGGAAGAGCTGCATGAGCTGCTCAAATCGGATTCGAATAGCCGGCCTGCTGCAACAGCAGCTGCTGGCGCGCAATCGCACCAGTTTCAACCGCTTAAACCGCCTCAGCTGGTATCGACGCAGAACAAAGATCCAGAGGAATTAGCCAAAGCAGTACGTCACCTGACAGGAGGGTGAGACGATGATTGAGCCGAAGACGCCTCATTTGTCTAACATCGAGAAATGGCGCAAATGGAAAACCGAAAAGGACATCGAAGCGAAGAAGCAACTCATTGAGCAGTATTTGCCTTTGGTCGACTATGTGAAGAGCCGAATGGCAATCGGATTACCGAAGACCGTTTCGAAGGATGATCTGTACAGCAACGGTGTAATGGGACTTATTGATGCAATTGAGAAGTTCGATTATGAACGCGGTCTGCAATTTGAAACTTATGCTTCATGGCGTATTCGCGGTTCCATCATCGATGGACTGAGACAAGGGGACTGGGTTCCTAGGTCGGTGCGCGATAAGGCGAAACGAATCGAAGAAGCATACCAGCTGCTGGAACAAAAATATTTGCGCTCCGTATCGGATGCCGAAATTAGTTCGTATTTGAACGTATCTGAAAATGAATATAATGTGATGCTGCAAGAAATTGCAGTCACAACGATCTGCTCGCTCGAAGATCCGATCCGAGAGGAAGAGTCAGAAACACGGTTATCTTTACTGGTTGACGAGAAAGCGAAAAACCCTGATTATAAGGTTCATGAGTTTTATTTGAAAGAGTCGCTTATGAAAGGGATCGAGCGTTTGACTCCGAAAGAGAGAACCGTCATCTCCCTATTTTACTATGAAGAGTTGTCTCTTAGCGAAATCGCAGAAGTGATGTCACTATCGCCTTCCCGAATATCTCAGCTGCATTCCAAGGCGATCCTGCGGCTTCGCGGAGCTTTAGCTAAAAATAAAGATCAGTTGCTCCAAAATACGTAATTGAGGAGGAGTCGCCTTGAGCGAGGCAGGTCAATTAGAACAACATATTCGCATTCAGATTTCTGCGGATAAGCTTTCTGCATTCATTCAATTTAATCGAGCAGATGAATCGTTTACCTGTTCGCCTGAAGCGCTGGAGCAATATGTTAAGAACAATGGAGTCATCTATGGTTTGCAGTATGATGTCATACATAAAATAGCGAAAGATCCTAAGGCTTACTTCTATAACCAGACGCTGATCGCTGCAGGAGATCCTGCCCAACAAGGGGAGAACGGGAAGATTCAGCTTATTCATCACCTGGATGACGAGTCGATGCATCGTCCCGTTGAATCCGCAGATGGTAAGGTTGATCTGAAAGAAGTTAACCGAATCAACAACGTAGCGCGGGGTCAGCTTATTGCCGAGCGAATCCCGGCTACGGAAGGTAAAGAGGGCAAGAGTGTAACGGGCGTTGTCCTTCCTGGCAAGAACGGGAAGGAAGCTCGTTTCAAGGTTGGCAAGAATGTCGTCCTCAACAATGAGCAGACTGCCATGTATGCGGCAATTGATGGTCTAATGACGAAGACGGATAATGATAAAATTAATGTGTTTCCTGTTTATGAAGTTAACGGTGACGTCGACTATCGTACGGGCAATATCGACTTCGTCGGGACAGTCGTCATTCGCGGCAATGTGCTGACAGGCTTCCGCGTTAAGGCTTCAGGCGATATTCGTGTCATCGGCGGTGTCGAAGGCGCTGAGTTGGAATCTGAAGGTTCCATTGAAATAACAGGCGGTGTAATGGCTAGCGACAAAGGTTATCTCAAAGCGAATCGCAACATTAAATTGTCATTCGTGCAAGATGGGCGACTGCAAGCGGGCGAGAATATTATCGTCAGCCAAAGCATCATGCATTCGCAGCTCAAAGCGGGCAAGTCGGTTATCTGTTCGGGAGCGAAAGGTCTTATCGTTGGCGGTGTGGTACAAGCAGGCGAAAGAGTTGCTGCACGGACGATCGGTAATACGACGTCCACGTCAACCGTAATCGAGGTAGGAGTGCTGCCGGAGCTGCGAACCGAGCTGCAAGAGCTTCGGACTTCCGTTCGACAGTTGGTCGACAGCATCGACAAAACCGAGAAGGCTTTAAGTTTGCTCGACCAACTTGCCTCTTCCGGCCAGCTGTCAGATGACAAGCTTGCGCTGCGAGTGAAGCTAGGCGCGACTAAGAGGCAAACGAATGATCAGATTGATATGAAACGCGAGCGCATTTTTGAGATCGAGAAGGCGCTGGAGGATTCAGATTCCGCTCGAGTTGATGTTGCGAATGTGTGCTATGGCGGATCCAAAATCGTCATAGGCCGCTATACCCGATTTGTAAAGGATTCAACCCAACGCTGCTGCTTCCGCCTGCAAGATGGAGATGTCAGCATTATCTCGATCTAGTTAGCAAGCAGCTGTTAGAGCAAATGGCGTTTGAAGGGAGGGCTCAGCTTGTCCTATCGTCCAATCGACTTTCAAGTATCCATGTCCAATATGCCGGATAAGAGCATTACGCATAGCCAAGCGCTTAATAAACCGGCTGCGGATCATTCCTTTGCTGCTGACAGCTTTACGAAAGAGACGGATCATGCGCGTCATCGCAACGCAGCGGCTGAGAAAGCGGACAAAGGTTCGATTCGAAGCGGGGAAGAGCGTCAGCAGCGAGGTGATTCGAGGCAAAGGGGCAACCGTCAAACCGATGCACATGATGGTGCTGAGCCCCAACGCAAGCCATCGGATTTGCACCCTTATAAAGGTAAGAGTTTCGATGTTTCTCTATAAATTATCAAGTTCAGTCATATAGCAAGTTGCCGCAGTCTATCCTTCGGCAAGAAGCAGGAGAGAAGATGAATATGCAGCCATGGGGATATGTTGCGTTATTGGGCGCATTTATACTAGTTCTGTCGTGGACGCTTCCTCGTAGAAAGGAAGAGCAACCTCCGGCACAAACGACGACCAATATGGAAATCGCACTCGAACAGTTCATGGAGAATATGGAGTCGGACAACCGTGAACTGGTCGACCTTGTGAAACGTGCACAGACGGATAATGCCGAACAGCTTGCTATCCGTGAACGCCGAATTATTGATCTGGAGCATCGGTGCGCAGAACTGGAGTCCCGTTTAGAGAAAGTAGTGGTACAGCCAGTGATCGGACAGGCGCAGACGGCTGCTCACGAGGCAGTGGATGCTGCATTTGTCCAACCATTTGCTGCTGCAGAAGAAGTACCTGTACCGCGTGATACAATTCGTATGCGTTATCCGGAATTGTTCGAGCTCTACGACAGCGGCAAGTCAATCGATGTTGTTTGCCGTAAGCTCAATATGAATAAAGGCGAAGTTCAGCTCATTATTCAGCTGGCCAAGCAGGAGGAGGGCGTACGTGCTTAAGGACCGACGCTTTCTATCCGGGCTTGGAGCGGGTATTGTTGCAGGTGCTTTATTGCTTCAATTAATGACGATGGGACAGCAGACCGCGAAGCTCCCAGACTCGGATCAATTGAATGAGCCGATATATACGGAGCAGGAAATGCAGCAGATGGTTGAGAAGGCAAAGGCTGAAGCGAAGGCGGAGGCAAGCACTGAAGCGAATGCAACGGCTCCAGACAGCAAGCAAGCGAGTAATGAACAGGGGAATAAGCCGGAAGCGCCAGTTACCCCTAATCCACCTTCTAAGCCCGATGATGCGAAGGAAGCTGTTCAGCCGGAGCAGCCTACAGCCCCAGACGCTGGAACAGCAAACGCGGACGCAGAACAATCGGCAATAGTTAAGCAGGTCGTTATCCGAATTGAACCAGGTGCAAATCTGACTTCAACCGCGAAGCTGCTGGCAGACAACGGACTCATTGCAAGTCAAAGTAAGTTCATTACCAAAATGAAGAGCGACAAGAAGCTGGTCCGCGCCGGCTATTTCGCGTTCAAGGGTAAACCTTCGCTGGACGAGGTCGTGAAGACACTGACCGGACAACCTCTAACGGCTACCGAAGCAAATCGAATAAAGTCGAATTCTTGAAGGAAAAGGTGTCATGTTAACTTGCATGACGCCTTTTATTATGCTATATTAATTGTCGGTGTTAAAAACACACGCCAGTTAATTCCTTCAACGGTGCTTGCCGGGACGGCAAGTTTTGAAGGAAGATGCGACAGGCGGCGGAACAATTCCAAAACCATTATTAGGAGGTGTAGTGAATATGGCGGTTATCTCCATGAAGCAACTCCTCGAGGCTGGTGTACACTTCGGTCACCAAACGCGTCGTTGGAACCCAAAAATGGATCGTTATATTTTCACTGAAAGAAACGGTATTTACATCATTGACCTGCAAAAGACGGTCAAAAAAGTTGACGAAGCGTACAACTTCATCAAGTCGGTAGCTGCAGAAGGCGGCACGATCTTGTTCGTTGGTACGAAGAAGCAAGCACAAGATTCGGTTAAAGAAGAAGCAGCACGTTGCGGCAACTTCTACATCAATCAACGCTGGCTCGGCGGTACGCTCACGAACTTCCAAACGATTCAAAAGCGTATCGATCGTCTGAAACAGCTGGAGAAATGGGAAGAGGACGGTACGTTCAACGTACTGCCTAAGAAAGAAGTTATCATTCTCCGCAAAGAAAAAGATCGCCTCGAGAAATTCCTCGGCGGCATCAAAGGCATGAAAGGTCTTCCAAGCGCGCTGTTCATAATCGACCCGCGTAAAGAGCGTATCGCAGTAGCGGAAGCTCGTAAACTTGGTATCCCAATCGTAGGTATCGTTGATACGAACTGCGATCCGGACGAAATCGACTATGTAATCCCAGGTAATGACGATGCAATCCGCGCTGTTAAGCTTCTTACGGCGAAGATGGCTGACGCAGTTGTTGAAGCTAACCAAGGCGAACAAACGACGGCGTAATCATACTCGGTATACAACAGAAAGGGTGGTCAGAAGGTGTAAAGCCTCCTCACCGCCCTTTTTTTGAAACAAGAGAGAAAATAAGAACGATCATTCAGGAGGTAATAGTATGGCAGTTAGTGCGAGTGCAGTTAAAGAATTGCGTGAAAAAACGGGCGCAGGCATGCTCGATTGCAAAAAAGCGTTGGACGAAGCAAACGGTGATATCCAAAAAGCTTCCGAGATCCTTCGTGAGAAAGGTCTCGCGGCAGCAGCTAACAAAGCTGGTCGTGTAGCTACGGAAGGTGTAGTTGAATCGTACATCCACGCAGGCGGCCGTATTGGCGTTATCGTTGAGATCAACTGCGAAACAGACTTCGTTGCAAAAACGGATTCGTTCCGTGACTTTGCTCGCGATATCGCTATGCAAATCGCAGCTGCGAACCCTAAATTTGTTAGTCGTGAAGAAGTTGGAGCAGAAGAACTCGATAAAGAGCGCGAAATTCTGACGGCTCAAGCACTGAACGAAGGCAAACCAGCTAACATCGTTGAGAAGATGGTAGAAGGCCGCCTTGGCAAATACTATGAAGAGTTCTGTCTGCTTGAGCAATCGTTCATCAAAGATCCAGACAAAACAATCGCGACGCTGCTGAAAGAAAAAATCAGCACGATCGGTGAAAATATTTCGATCCGCCGCTTCGTTCGTTATGAACTGGGCGAAGGCTTGGAGAAAAAAGTTGATAACTTCGTAGAAGAAGTTATGGCGCAAGCTAAACTGTAATTAGCATTACAGCAGGCGGGGCGGATTTGTCTGCCCCGCCCTCTTGTATGCCCGGATTAAGTGTGATTGTGTCTTCGCCATTGTTTGACGAGGTACAAGATGGAGGTAAAAGGAATGGAACGTCCAGTTTTCAAACGCGTAGTACTTAAAGTGAGCGGTGAAGCGCTCGCCGGTCAGAATGGTTACGGTATCGAAGCATCTGTCATCGCATCGATCGCTGAACAAGTTAAAGAAGTAGTGGAATTGAATGTCGAGGTTGCAATCGTTGTAGGCGGAGGCAACATTTGGCGCGGGATTGCAGGAACGGCTAAAGGTATTGACCGTGCAACGGCTGACTACATGGGCATGCTCGCAACGGTTATGAACTCGCTGGCATTGCAAGACGCACTGGAGCAAATCGGTGTGCCGACTCGCGTACAAACGTCGATCGCAATGCAGCAAATTGCTGAGCCATACATTCGCCGTCGTGCGATTCGCCACTTGGAGAAAGGCCGCGTCGTTATTTTCGCAGCAGGCACGGGTAACCCGTTCTTCTCGACAGATACGACAGCAGCGCTTCGCGCGGCTGAAATCGAGGCTGAAGTCATTCTGATGGCGAAGAATAAAGTTAACGGTGTCTACTCTGCTGATCCGTTCAAAGATGCAACGGCTGAGAAATACGATCAGCTTACGTATATGGAAGTGCTGAACAAAAACCTGGGCGTTATGGATTCTACGGCATCCTCGCTTTGCATGGATAACAACATTCCGCTTATTGTATTCTCCATAACGGAATCCGGCAATATTAAGCGTGTAATTCTTGGTGAACGAATCGGTACAATTGTGAAAGGAAGTGTCAACTAGTGCCTCAAGCGATTAAGAAAGATGCAGAGGAACGGATGGACAAAGCGATTGGTGCCCTGAGGCGTGATCTTTCCACCCTTCGCGCAGGACGTGCAACGCCAGCGCTGCTCGATCGCATTCAAGTTGAATACTACGGTGCAATGACGCCAGTGAACCAGCTTGCTAACATTAATACGCCGGATACGCGTACGCTTCTGCTTCAACCATGGGATAAATCTTCGGTAGCTGCAATCGAGAAAGCGATCATGAAATCCGATCTCGGACTGACGCCTTCCAACGACGGCAGCACAATCCGTTTGAGCATTCCGCCGCTTACAGAAGAGCGCCGTAGTGAGCTTGTGAAGCTCACGAAGAAATTCGGTGAAGAAGCGAAAATTGCAATCCGCAACATTCGCCGCGACGCGAACGACGACATTAAGAAACTCGAGAAATCGACGATTTCGGAAGACGAGTCGCGCCGCCACCAAGATGATATCCAGAAATCGACAGATCGCTTCGTTGCAGAAGTAGAGAAAGTGCTCGCTGCTAAAGAGAAAGAGATCATGGAAGTTTAATAGACGATGCTGCCCCTCCGACAGGTGGGGTTTGTTGTATCATTAGGAGGAGTCCCGGATGATCGATCGATTATGGTCCAAATTCGTCAAGCCGTCATCCGATAAGGCAAGTACGCTGACGGTTGAGAATGTGCCGCAGCATGTTGCAATAATCATGGACGGCAACGGTCGTTGGGCTAAAAGCCGTGGGCTGCCTCGCATTGCTGGTCACCATACCGGCATGAAGGCAGTAAAGCAAATTACGATGGCAGCGGATCGGCTAGGTGTGAAATACCTAACGCTATACGCGTTTTCGACTGAAAACTGGAAGCGCCCCAAGGCTGAGGTTGACTTCCTGATGAAACTTCCGCAAGAATTCCTAGCTATTGAGCTGGAGGAACTGATCGCCAACAATGTACAGGTTCGCATGATGGGGTACCGAGAGGCGCTGCCGAATTATACGATTGATGCATTAGAAGAAGCAATCAGACGAACAGCTACGAATACAGGACTAATCCTCAACTTTGCGCTTAATTATGGCAGCCGCAAAGAAATGACGGATGCCGTGAAGATCATTGCAGAGGCTGTGCGCGATGGTAAGCTGTCCCCCGAGCAAATCGATGAATCGACCATGAGTGATCATCTATTCACAAGTGGAATTCCTGACCCAGATCTGCTCATCCGAACAAGCGGTGAGCTTCGATTAAGCAACTTCATGCTGTGGCAGTTGGCATATAGCGAAATGTGGTTTACAGACGTCTACTGGCCTGACTTCTCGGAAAGCCATTTTCACGAGGCGATAGCGGAATATCAACGACGCGCACGCAGGTACGGCGGCTTGTAACGAATAATGGAGTGAACAAGTTGAAACAACGGATCGTGACCGGTGTACTCGCTGGAGCTGTTTTTGCCTGTGCAGTCGTAGCCGGGAATTGGGTATATGCAATATTGATCGTTCTGCTGGCTCTCATCGGATTCCATGAATATGTCAAGATGAACGGCGTAGAGTGGTTTCATCCCTCATCGCTTCTCGGTTTTATTGGCGTCTTACTTCTCGTTCTTCCATGGGAGTTAATTGGAACGAAGCAGCCATCCGTAACAACCGTGCTCTGGGTGTTGATGTTCGCACAATTAGCAATTACCGTTTTGTCCAAAAATAAATGGACGCTCGACGGCGCTTCCTTGCTGCTGCTCGGCGCGTTCTATGTTGGCTATGGCTTCGATGCTATGCTGACAGTCCGTTCGATTGAACCTCACGGACTTTATTATTCCTGCTTGGCGTTCGGATGCATTTGGGCGTCCGATGCTGGCGCTTATTTCGTTGGACGAGCTATTGGAAAGACGAAGCTCTGGCCATCGATCAGTCCGAACAAGACGGTTGAAGGGGCGATTGGGGGCATCGTACTGGCGCTTGTAGTCGGTCTTGTGTTTGCACTCTGCGCACCGGATTGGATCGGCATTGGTGAAGCGCTTGGTATTGCAGCTGTGTGTGCCATCGCAGGTCAGATTGGCGATCTGATTCAATCGGCTTATAAGCGTATTCGCGGGATTAAAGATTCAGGAACGTTGCTGCCTGGCCATGGCGGTGTGCTTGACCGTTGCGACAGCTGGATTATCGTGTTTCCGCTGCTCGTCATTATGGGGTTATTTACAGTATAAGCAACCTGCATAATGCGGTCTTTCATCTGAGTAACGCCCTGTCAGAGGTTTATATACATACCCGCATATAGCAGTAAGCCGATACTCGGCACATAGGCGTCAGGAGGATTTCGACATGACGAAGAAAGTAACCGTACTCGGCTCTACCGGCTCCATTGGCACACAGACGTTGGACGTTATTGCTAATGACCGGGAACAGTACGAAATAGAAGGCCTCGCTGTCGGTAACAACATTGCATTGTTACTCGAACAAGCGAAGCAGTTTCAACCGAAACAAGTATGTGTCGCGACGAAAGAAGCGGCTGAAGAAGTAAAACTCCATCTGCCTGCAAGCACGAAGGTCTATTATGGCGAACAAGGATTAATTGAGATTGCCGCTGATGGACAGGCTGATATGGTTGTGACGGCCATAGTAGGCAGTCGCGGACTAGGAGCTACACTTGCAGCAATTCGTGCAGGGAAGGCGGTTGGTCTTGCGAATAAGGAAACGCTCGTTACGGCTGGACACCTAGTCATGTCGTTAGCGCAAGAACGAGGCGTATCAGTACTGCCGATCGATAGCGAGCATTCAGCTATCTTTCAATGCTTGAATGGCGAAAGCCGCAGCTCGATTAAGCGGATTACGTTGACGGCCTCTGGGGGTTCATTCCGTGATCGCACGCGCGATGAGCTTGCCCATGTAACGGTTGAACAGGCGCTTAAGCATCCGAACTGGTCGATGGGCGCGAAGATTACAATCGACTCGGCGACGATGGCGAACAAAGGGCTTGAAGTGATTGAGGCTCGTTGGCTTTATGACATTGACTATGATGACATCGGCGTTGTCATTCATCCTGAGAGCATCATCCACTCCTATGTGGAATTTGAAGATCACAGCGTGATGGCGCAGCTGGGTCTGCCAGATATGCGTGTTCCGATTCAATACGCGCTAACGTATCCTGCACGCCGTCCGACGCCAACGGGTCGATTGGATTTGGTCAAACAGGGTACATTGAACTTCCGCGAGATGGACGAAGAGCGTTACCCGATGATGAAGCTTGCCTATGCGGCTGGGCGGGCGGCAGGTACGGCGACAACCGTGTTTAATGCCGCCAACGAAGTAGCAGTAGCACGTTTCCTCCGCGGGGAAATCGGGTTTCTTGATATTGAACGGGTTGTAGAGTCGGTGCTTGAGAAGCATCAGACTCTAACTAATCCGGACGAGCAGACGATCGCAGAGACGGATCAATGGGCGAGACAGCAGTCGGAAGTCGTGTAGAGCCTAGCATGGCGGTTCTCTTGTATCGGATAGGAGAATAATGATAAATTAAGAACAAGCCAACCCGGGTACTGCTGGAGTATGTTGGATCAGGAATAGGAGGCTCCTAGCCATGCATATGATACAGGTCGTCTTTTTGACCGTTCTCGTTTTTTTCGTCATCGTGACGATCCATGAGTGGGGTCACTATTATTTTGCTAAGCGAGCCGGCATTCTTGTTCGTGAATTCGCAATCGGGTTTGGACCGAAGCTGTTGTCGTTCAAACGCGGTGAAACTAGATACACGCTTCGTCTTATACCGGCAGGCGGCTTCGTCCGAATGGCGGGCGAAGATCCTGAAATCGTCGATGTGGCGGAAGGGCAGACGATTGCCGTCCGTTTGAGCGGCGATTCGGTCACCCGAATTTATCTGGACCGTCTTGATGAGCGGAGTCAGGTCATTCGCGGTGAAGTACAAGCAATCGATATGGAACGCCGATTGAGCATTACGCTCGATGTGGACGGGGTATCGGAGACGTATCGCATTCATCCGCAAGCATTGCTGATTTCAAAAGGCAAAGAGACGCAAATTGCTCCAATCGACCGCCAGTTCGGCAGCAAGACGATCGGGCAGCGCGCACTTGCTATTTTTGCCGGACCGTTCATGAACTTCGTGCTTGCTTTCGTACTAATCGGAATTTACATTCAGTTATCTGGCGTAACCGTGGACAATCCCGATAAGGTTCTTGTCGGTGAGATTGTGGCAGGACGACCTGCAGCGGAAGCTGATCTGAAGGTAGGGGACGAGATTCGTTCCGTCAATGGCATGAAGGTCGAGGTTGGGCAGGAGAGCAAAATTATTGATCTGATTGCAGGGTCGCCAGGCAAAGCTACCACGTGGGAGATTGTTCGTAATGGTGAGCTGCGCAAAGTAACGATTACCCCTGTATTGGATAAAGATGCGAAGGTCGGTAAAGTCGGCGTAGGATTTGCTTATCCAACCCGATCTGCAACGTTTGGAGAGACGATTAAGTACTCCGGTCAATATATGAAGTCGATGACCGTTGCGATTTTCGAAGGCTTCAAGAAGCTGATCTTTGGCGAGTTCAAACTGGATGATCTTGGCGGTCCAGTACGTACAGCTGAAGTAACGGGCCAGATTGCTGCACAAGGCATTACGAAGCTCACGAGCTGGGCAGCGCTGCTTAGTCTGTATCTGGGTATATTCAACCTGCTTCCGATACCGGCATTGGACGGAAGCCGTCTCATCTTCCTCGGTTTGGAAGCTGTGCGAGGCAGACCGCTCGATCCGAATCGGGAAAGCCTGGTTCACTTTATTGGTTTTGCGATGATCATGCTGCTGATGCTGGTCGTCACTTATAATGATATTTTGCGATTGTTTAGAGGGGAGCACTAAGAGCGTTTATGGCGAAGGAGAAAGGTTTTGTAACCGAAATTACGCCTCAGAGCGAGGATTTTTCCCGTTGGTATATTGATGTAATCAAGAAGGCGGAACTGATGGATTATTCCCCAGTTCGCGGTTGCATCGTATTCCGTCCAGAAGGTTATGAGCTGTGGGAGAATATTCAGCGCGATCTGGACCGTCGATTCAAAGAAACAGGTCACCGCAACGCGTATTTCCCGCTGTTTATCCCAGAAAGCTTCTTCCAGAAAGAGAAGGAGCATGTGGAGGGATTCAATCCGGAGCTGCCATGGGTAACGGAAGCGGCAGGCGAGAAGCTCGAAGAGCGTCTGGCTGTTCGCCCAACGTCTGAGACGATGTTCGGCCATATGTATGCCAAATGGATTCAATCGTATCGAGATTTACCAGTTCTCATTAACCAATGGGCAAACGTCGTCCGTTGGGAGAAACGTACGCTGCCGTTCTTGCGGACAAGCGAGTTCCTGTGGCAGGAAGGTCATACGGCTCACGAGACAGAGCAAGAGGCACGCGAAGAAACGATGCGCATGCTTCATGTATACCGCGATTTCGTGCAGGATTTCCTCGCGATTCCGGTCATCATGGGCCAGAAGACGCCTTCTGAGAAATTCGCAGGCGCAGTGGATACGTACTCCATTGAAGCAATGATGAAGGACGGCCGTGCGGTACAAGCAGGTACATCTCATTACCTCGGTACGAACTTCGCCGTTGCGTTCGATATTAAGTTCCTTGATCGTGAGAATCAACTGCAATTTACGCATACAACGTCTTGGGGCGTCAGCACACGTCTTATCGGCGCATTGATCATGGTTCATGGCGATGATCGCGGTCTGGCACTGCCTCCGAAGGTAGCGCCTACGCAAGCGATTATGATTCCAATCGGACCGCCGAAGACACGTGATGTTGTTATGCCTCGTGTAGATGAGTTGTTTGCCCAGCTCAAACAAGCGGGCGTACGCGTTCGTGTGGATGACCGTTCTGACGTCAGCCCTGGTTGGAAATTCAATGAATACGAAATGCGCGGCGTTCCGCTTCGCATTGAGATCGGTCCACGCGATTGCGAGAACGGACAAGCTGTTCTCGTTAGCCGGATTTCTGGCGAGAAGCGCATTGTGCAGCAAGCGAATCTCGTAGAAGAAGTGGAACGGATGCTCGAAGAGATCCATAACGATATGTTCGAACGTGCGAAGCAGTTCCGTGAGGACAACTTCCGTTCGCTCGATACGCTCGACGAGATGAAGGCGTTCCTCGAAGAGAAACGCGGCTTCGTCGAAGCGGGCTGGTGTGGTTCCGCAGCGTGCGAGAAGACGGTCAAAGAAGAGACGGGCGCTACGAGCCGTAACATTCCGTTCGAGCCAACGTCGCACAAGTCGACCTGCCTCGTATGCGGCGAGAAGGCAGAGCACACGGTAGCTTTCGCACGTGCATATTAATTTTCTACCCCACCCAAACCCTCCCCTTCAAAGGGGAGGGCCCCAGGGGATATCTCCCCTGGACCCCTGAAGGACCGGTTTAGGGACGGTAGAACGTGTGCCCGCTTTGTCCCATTGGGACAAGCTCAGGGGTGATGGGATCTAGTGAAGCTCGAACGTCTGCATACTTGTTCGAAGTGCTGCACCATGCGAGTGGATACTCGCTTTCGTCCCTGCGGGACACGCTTTACTGTAGAATGGGATGGTAATGAGAGGAACACCTCTAAGTGAAATTGGACAATTGCGTAATTGCAGTTGCTAATTAACCTAGAGGTGTTTTTTTGTGCTCAAGAAGAACGATAGAATTGAATAAATCTTTATGTAGGGGGGATTTCAGGGGGGAATTATCCATGATACAGTATTGGTAATATGCGGATTGGAAGGTGGGCAGAGATGAGATGGAGGCGCTGTATAGAATGGGGAGTAGTATGTGCTGTACTATTGGCCGGATGCAGTGACGATACGAATCAAGAAGAAGCATCAACATTGGATTCAAAGGCGATTACGGTGATGCAGACAAAAGAAAATACTTCGGACGAGGTACTAATCATTCAGGATGTGAGTGGTTGGCATCATCCAACGAAGAATGTTTTCGAGCGATACGGACTAATGCTGGTGAAAGTGGAGTTATCCCATGACCAAACGTATCCAACCTTCTTTTTGTCCTCTGATCCGGGAAGGCTGCTTGTTGATCCAAGTTTTCAATATGAGCTTGCCGAAGCGAATGGCTACTGGAGTTATAAAATCATTGACGACGATCAGTTCGTCGAAATATATACGGATATAACGAATAAACGCGTGACCAAATTGGTCACGCCTAATGAAACGATTGACCTGCTCCTGCGTGAAGAGAATGGCAATCGCAATAATGACGGCTATACGATCCATTATGGGAACCGGATAGTGTTCTCTGATTTGAATGGCGGGATTTATATGACCGATACAGATGGCAGCCATTTGATCTCGTTGTCGGATGATTATGCGGAGAACATGAATGTAGTGGGGAATGAATTATTTTATACAATGGATGAATCGATTTATCGATTGAATTTGACGACGCGGAGCAAATCAGTCGTATACCAGGGTGGCAGCGGCAGGCATTTGCAATGGATGCAATTGTGGAACGATAGGCTTTATTATGTGAATGGACCGATGCAAGTAATGGATCTTCAAGATAAGAGCAATGAGACGATATTGAAGAACGGGGTTATCCTATCGCCTCAGATTACGGATGAAGGGCTATTAATTTATGCTGCTTTCGACAGTGCCAATGAACATTATTCGATCCATCAGATGGAATTGGAATCTCGCAAGGACAAGGTTGTCGTGCAAGGGCTTGAAGATTTGTACGCAGTGCAGCAATATAAGGATCATATATATTATCTGACCCGGACAAGAGGGCAGGAAGAAGGCGCATGCAGCTGCAACATTCAGCGGATTGAGCTGGATGGTACGAATCCTGTCGTGCTCCATACGTTCCCGGTTAATGTTCATTCCATGAACCTTGCAGACGGTTGGATTTATTATGTAAGGCGCGATTCTGCGCAATACGAAGTAATCGCACGAATTAATCTTCACAACCCAAACCAAGAAGATATTCTGCCGTCTACACCGACATATCGGATGTTGGGGGAGTGGAAGGTGATCGACGACCTCGATGTTTTCGACTCGCCTGGTGAACTCAATATCGCTGCCAACTGGCTTTACTATTATAATGTTTATGGCCACAACAGTTATTTACAAGCGCTGCAATTACCTGATTAATCCTTAGGCCGTCCGTTTCCATCGAAGGAGACAGGGCGGCTGTTAATTTTCAGATTATATTTTCATTTCACCCAAGCCCCCATACCCGCTCCGTTTCAGGTATAATATAAAACGATCATCACAAAGTTCGACATCGAAGCCGAAATTTTGCGGCTGAAGCCCGTATTTCGGTAGTACAGCGGTTTAAGGGGCGCAGCCCCCAAAAATGAATTTCACTGCAAGGGCTCCAAAGGGGCGAAGCCCCTTAACCGGTCGAGCATCGACCTAGAGCGTGTCCCGCAGGGACGACAAGCGGCTTAACTGCACTTGGTAGGGTCGAGCACACCTAGCTGCTCATTCATCTTCCGTACCTAGATACAGTAGACGTCAAGCGTGTCCCGATCAGGGACAAAAGCGACCCCACCGCCCAACGCAGCTAGACCGCGTCATCCAGGAGTCCAGAGGGCGGAGCCCTTTGGAGCCCTCCCTCTTAGGAGAGGGAGGGTTTGGGTGGGAGTGGATAAGATTTATTAAAATAGTATCAAAAGGGGCGCAGCCCTTTCCAGAAGTAAATGTTTCACAGCAGGGGTTTCAAAGGGGCGAAGCCCCTTATAAGTCACCAACCGGGGTACAAGGGGAAGCCCCTTCCCTTACAACAAGGGGGCATGGGGACCGCCCCATTCTCCTTTTAGGAAAGGATAAAAGCTATGGACACTAATAAGCGTCAGCGTTTCGAGCTGCTCATGCGTCAGGCGCAGCTGCCGGAAGACATGATACATGCACATTTTCAAGACGGACATATCGAGAGGGTTGTCGTTAGCGAAACCAATCGAGAGTGGACGCTTCATATTCATAAGCCTTCTCTTGTTCCATCAACGACGTTCTCGCTGTTCATGCGAACGATTGCGGATCGTCTTTCTCATATCGCAGCCATATCAATCGTCATGCACTACGATAACGCAATTCCCACCTCCGTTATTTCGCAGGAATATTGGTCTTTATTCGTTGAATATGCGCAGCGCGAGATGGTATCGGTTAACGGCTGGCTGGCGAGAGCAGGAATCGAAGCGAACGATGATGTGCTGAGCATTCTGATGCTTGATCAGACTGGTCTTGAACTTGCGAAGAAAAAAGGGATCGACGAAGCAGTATCCCGTTTTTATGATGAAAGGTTCGCTCGATCGGTGCGCGTCAAGCTGACGGCTGCACAAAGGCAAGAAAGCCGGCAAGAAGCCTATGAGCAACTAGCAAGGAAGGTAGAGCAAGAGGAACGGGAAGCACTTCAGCAATTAATGGTGAGCGCTCCTGAGGAATCCTTTGACGATGCGGCAGATGACGGCGATCAGCCGCTTGCTGTTGGCTATGACATTCGTGAGGAAGCTGTTCCAATCATGAATATCCGCGAAGAAGAGAAGAAGATTGCTGTACAAGGTACAGTGTTCGGTCTCGAAGTGAAGGAGCTGCGTAACGGCAGCACGCTGTTCACCTTCAATGTAACCGACTTCTCGGATTCGATCGCGATGAAGATGTTTGCGAAGACGAAGGAAGACGTGAAGATTCTGAGCAAGCTCTCGAATGGCAAATGGATCAAAGCGCGCGGCCGCGTCGAATATGACCGTTTCATGATGGAGCCTGAGCTAGTCATGATGCCGAACGATCTGCACGAAGTGAAGGCGCCGGCTGACCGTAAGGACGAAGCGAAAGAGAAGCGGGTCGAATTCCATCTCCATTCCGCGATGAGCACAATGGACGCTGTTACGTCGATAAGCGATTACGTGAAGACAGCTGCCAAGTGGGGCCATAAAGCGATTGCGGTTACCGACCACAGCAACGTACATTGCTACCCCGAGGCCGCTAAAGCAGCTAAGAAGCATGGGATTAACGTTCTGTTTGGCGTTGAAGCGAACGTAGTCAACGATGCGGTGCCGATGGTCATCAATCCACGCGAACAGTCGTTGCTTGACAGCGAATATATCGTGTTCGATATCGAGACGACAGGTCTGTCCATTATCAATTGCAAGATCATCGAGCTTGCAGGGGTCAAAATGCGCGACGGTCAAGAAGTAGACCGCTTCTCGACGTTCATCAATCCGCATGAGAAAATCCCTTACCATATTCAACAGCTCACCAACATTAATGATGAGATGGTGGCAGATGCGCCTGAGCTTGAACCGAAGCTGCGCGAATTCATTGAGTTCATCGGCGATACGGTGCTCGTCGCGCATAATGCGCGTTTCGATATCGGCTTTATTCAGGCGAACTGCAAGGCGATCGGGCTTCCTGAGGTTAAGAATCCAGTGCTTGATACATTGGAGCTTGCACGTTTCATCCATCCAACGATGAAGAATCACAGGCTGAACACATTGTCGGATAAATATAAAATCAGCCTTGAGAACCATCACCGTGCAATCGATGACTCGATCGCACTCGGCGGCGTATTGTTCGGATTGCTTAAGGATTGTGCCGATCGCAATATTACGGGTCTGCATCAGCTGAACGATTACGTTGGTCTTGACCTATCGAACCAGCGTCCATTCCATTGCGGCGTTTACGCGCTCAACGGTACAGGGAAGAAAAATCTGTTCAAGCTCATTTCGATTTCGCATACAGAATATTTCAAGAAAGTGGCCATCATGCCGAAGAGCAAGCTGACAGAGCTTCGCGAGGGGCTATTAGTCATCTCTGGTTGTGAGAAAGGCGAGTTCTTCGAGACCGTACTTAATAAGACGGAAGAAGAGGCAGAAGATGTCGCACAATTCTACGATGTGCTGGAAATTCAACCGGTTGACTTCTACATGCATCTTGTTGAAAAAGGTTTCGTCAGCAGTCGCGCGGAGATCGAGGAAGCGCTCCGACGTGTCGTTCGCATCGGTGCAAAGCTGAATAAGCTTGTTATCGCAACAGGCAACGTTCATTACTTGAATCCGCGCGATAAAGTGTTCCGCGACATCACGATTCATGGTATCACTGGCTTCAGCCCGCTGAAAGGGATGCGCAAGCCTGATGCTCATTTTCGAACAACGGACGAGATGCTGCGTGAATTCTCTTTCCTTGGGGAGGAGAAAGCTTATGAGGTAGTCGTCCGCAACACGAACGAGCTGGCGGATCGGTTCGAGAAATTCGATATGTTCCCGAGCAAGCTGTTCACACCGATAATTGAAGGCGCCGAAGAAGAGATTCGTACGACATGCTACGACACAGCTAAGTCCTTGTATGGAGACGAACTGCCAGAGGTTATTATCCAGCGGCTTGAGAAAGAGCTTGTACCGATTATCAACTACGGTTTCTCGGCCAACTATCTAATCTCAGCGCGTTTGGTAAAAAAATCGAATGAAGATGGCTATCTGGTTGGTTCGCGGGGGTCCGTAGGTTCTTCGATTGTCGCTACGTTCCTCGGCATTTCCGAGGTAAACCCGCTGCCGCCGCATTACTTATGCCCGTCTTCATCATGCAAACACAGCGAGTGGTTCCTTGACGGCAGCATTCGAAGCGGTTTTGACTTACCGAATAAGTCGTGTCCGAACTGCGGTTCGCCGATGAAAGGCGAAGGACAGGATATTCCGTTCGAAACATTCCTAGGGTTTAAAGGCGATAAGGTTCCCGATATTGACTTGAACTTCTCAGGCGTCTATCAGCCGGTTGCGCATAACTATACAAAGGTCATGTTCGGTGACAAATGCGTATTCCGCGCAGGTACGATTGGTACGGTAGCTGAGAAGACCGCATATGGTTTCGCCAAGAAGTATGAAGAAGAGCAGGGCAAGAAATGGCGCGGCGCTGAGCTGAACCGATTGGCTTCGGGCTGTACAGGCGTTAAGCGAAGCACGGGTCAGCACCCTGGCGGTATCGTTGTTGTGCCGGATTATATCGAAGTTGAGGATGTTACGCCGGTCCAGTATCCGGCCGATGACGTGAATGCGGAATGGAAGACAACTCATTTTGACTATCACGCCTTCGAGGAAAACTTGCTTAAGCTCGATATACTCGGACACGATGATCCTACGATGATGCGGATGCTGCAGGACTTGACGGGTGTCGATCCGACGACCATTCCGATGAACGACCCGAAGGTTATGAGTGTCTTCAACTCAACGGATGCGCTTGGGGTTATGCCCCAGCAGATTCGTTCTGCCGTTGCAACATATGGGGTTCCGGAGATGGGGACGAAGTTCGTTCGCCAGATGCTTGAAGAGACGAAACCTTCAACGTTTGCGGACTTGCTGCAGATTTCCGGTCTATCGCACGGAACGGGCGTATGGCTCGGTAACGCACAGGAACTGATTAAGAACAACACTTGTACGATCAAGACCGTTATTGGTTGCCGCGACGAGATCATGTTGTTCCTGATCTATAAAGCGGGCATGGATGCGGCTCTTGCGTTCAAAATTACAGAGAGCGTGCGTAAGGGCAGAGGTTTGACGCCTGAATGGATCGAAGAAATGAAGAATTGCAAGGTGCCGCAATGGTACATTGACTCCTGTTTGAAGATCGAGTACATGTTCCCGAAAGCGCATGCCGCGGCATACGTAATCTCGGCAGTGCGTACTGCTTACTTCAAGCTCTATTATCCGATTCAATTCTATGCGACTTACTTCTCGGTTCGGATATCGGAGGATTTTGACCTCGATCTGTTATGTCAAGGTTATGATGCGATCTTCCGCAGGCTTGAAGAGATAGAGAACAAAGGCTTCAACGCAACGCCGAAAGAGAAGAACAGCGTGTCGCAGCTCGAGATGGCGCTGGAGATGACTTCGCGCGGGTTCTCGTTTAAGCCGATTGATCTGTATCGTTCGGATGCGACGAACTTCATCGTTGATGGCAATTCGCTTATTCCACCGTTCTCCGCTATTGCCGGCATCGGGGAGAACGCGGCGAAGAACATCGCTGCTTCCCGCGAGGAAGGCGAGTATCTATCGATTGAAGACTTCCAGATGAAATCGAAGGCAACGAAGACGATCGTAGAGGTTCTGACAGGTATGGGCGTCTTCCGAGGTCTGCCGGAATCGAATCAGCTCTCGCTCTTCTAAACGCGTAATTTCTCCGGAATGAAACGCACTGTACCGCCAATAGGGCGGTTACAGCCGTTTCACCTTGAAATCCAAGAAAGTATATTATTATCTGATACTATGACTTGGATTTCTCCGGAATGAAACGCACTGTACCGCCAATAGGGTGGTTACAGCCGTTTCACCTTGAACAAGGCGGTTGTCACCTGTCATATGGTTATGTTATAATTTTTCTGGTAAAGATGTGGATAGGCTGACTGACAAAGAGTGGGGAAACCCACTCTTTACGTTTTGTCTCGCCATTTTTCCATTGTCACATTCGGGAGGTTCGTATCATTTGAGCAATTCGAAAATTAAACAAATCGTCGAAGACATGGTGAAACCTTTCATCGACGAGAACGGATTTGAGCTTGTTGACGTTGAATATGTGAAGGAAGGCAGCAACTACTTCCTGCGCGTATTTGTCGATAAGGAGGGCGGCATCGATATCGACGAGTGCGGTCGCGTAAGCGAATACTTGAGCGAGCAACTCGACGAGAAGGACCCGATTACGGAAGCATATTTCCTAGAGGTTTCTTCGCCCGGTGCTGAGCGTCCTCTCAAAAAACCGGAAGACGTGCATAAAGCGGTTGGCAAGCATATTTATGTAACCACGTACGAGCCGATTAAAGGGCACAAAGAATTCGAAGGACTGCTGCAATCATTCGACGGCGAGCTTGTGAAGATGCGTGTCAATCAGAGCAACGTCGAAATTCCGTATGCCAAGGTCGCTTCGGCCCGTTTGGCTATCGTATTCTAGCACGTCTGTCATCGTATGAAAGGGGGAGCTCATTGCAATGAGCATGGAGTTTATTGAAGCTTTAGGCGAGATCGAGCGAGAGAAAGGGATCAGCAAAGACATCCTGATCGATGCCATAGAAGCTGCGCTCATTTCCAGTTATAAGCGTAATTTCAACACTGCACAAAATGTACGCGTTGACATTAACCGCACAACGGGCGTTATTAAAGTTTACGCACGTAAGACCGTTGTTGACGAGGTTCTCGATCCTCGCATGGAAATTTCGGTAGATGCAGCACGCGAGATTAATCCGCATTACACAATCGACGATATTGCTGATATCGAAGTCACGCCGCGCGATTTTGGTCGGATTGCAGCGCAGACCGCTAAACAGGTCGTAACGCAGCGTATCCGCGAAGCTGAGCGCGGTCTTATTTATAACGCGTTCATCGACAAAGAAGAAGATATCGTGAACGGTATCGTTCAACGTCAAGATACACGCAATCTGTTCGTTGATCTTGGCAAAGTAGAAGCAGTGCTTCCGCTAACGGAATT
Organism: Paenibacillus terricola; assembly: GCF_014779765.1. GTDB lineage: Bacteria > Bacillota > Bacilli > Paenibacillales > Paenibacillaceae > Paenibacillus_T > Paenibacillus_T terricola. Next base: position 1,343,591 of record NZ_JACXZA010000001.1, read on the forward strand.
GATGCCAACGGACAAATTCAAGCACGGCGACCGTGTGAAGTCGTATATCACGAAGGTTGAGAATACGACGAAGGGACCTCAAATTATTATGTCCCGCACACATCCAGGCTTGCTTAAGCGCCTGTTCGAGCTTGAAGTGCCTGAGATTTATGACGGTGTCGTTGAGATTCGTTCCGTTGCACGCGAAGCGGGCTTCCGTTCCAAGATTGCGGTTCACTCCCGCAATTCGGAAGTTGATCCTGTTGGCTCCTGCGTAGGTCCTAAGGGCATGCGCGTACAGACGATCGTTAACGAGCTCAAAGGCGAGAAAATCGATATCGTCCGCTGGTCGGAGAACATCGACGAGTACGTTGCGAATGCGCTTAGCCCGTCCAAAGTATTGGAAGTTATCGTATTCGAACAAGAGAAAATGGCGCGTGTCATCGTGCCTGACTATCAACTTTCGCTAGCAATCGGTATTAAAGGCCAGAACGCTCGCCTAGCGGCGAAGCTAACAGGCTGGAAGATCGATATTAAAAGCGAGACGCAAGCTGAGCAAGAATTCGGTCGTCCAAGATCGCCAGAGAGCGATACGATGCATCAGGATTCGGTATCGATCGACTAATCGGTCAACAGGATAGAGCTTGCTTCAGAGAGGGGGGAGCACGGTGAAACCGAGAAAAGTGCCGCTGCGCAAATGTATTGCTTGTCAACGAATGATGCCCAAGAAGGAGCTTATTCGGGTTGTACGTACACCTGAAAGTGATGTCTTGATCGATCTGACAGGAAAAAAGGCGGGCAGAGGCGCCTACTTGTGCGGACAAGTCGATTGTTTCAGGCTGGCGAAGAAGAGCAGAGCTTTCGATCGCGCATTGAAAGCGCAAGTGGAGCCGGTCATCTACGACCAACTGGAGCAGGATTTCATAGCGGTAGAGGATGAATTCATTGCCAGCAAAGAACGTGCAGAAGATGATGAGTAAGGCGCTCTCGCATCTTGGGATGGCAATGAGGGCTGGTAAGCTCGTTACCGGCGACGATACGGTTCTGAAGTCGATAAGGCAAGGCAAAGCACATCTAGTCATCGTTGCGGGGGATGCTTCGGACAACACGAAGAAGAAGTATCGTGACAAGTGCGGCTATTATAATGTCAAACTAGCCGAAGCGTTCGATCGAGTGGAACTGGGCAAGGCGATCGGGAAAGAAGCCCGCGTGCTGGTGGCGGTCACCGACGCAGGGTTCGCCCGGATGATCATTGGTCAGTTAAGCTCATATTCGGAGGTGGACAATATTGACTAAACAACCGGACAGCAAAGATAACAATAAAGATAAGCTTCGCGTATACGAATATGCCAAATCGCTCAACATGAGCAGTAAAGAAATCATCACGATCTTGAAGCGGCTTAATTTGCCGGTGAATAATCATATGAGTGTCATGGAGAACAATATGGTCTCCAAGGTTGAAGGATTCTTTCGTGATATTAAACAAAATGCCGCAGTTAAACGCGCCTCCGAGACGGCTACCGTGTCGGGAGCGGCAACTCCGAAACACCAGGACAACCGAAAACAGGCGTCTGCTGCAGAGCATGCTGGCGCACAGGCGCAATCGGATCCGAACAAAATTCATTCACAGGATAGACAGGGGACTATGAATTCTATTAAAACGACAACGAACACAACCAACCAATCAGGCGAACAACAGGAGCAGCGCGGCACTGAACAACGCAGTACTGAACAGCAAGCTCCAAGTCAATCGAATACGAATAGTACGCAAGGCGGCAACCGTGGACCAGGCCAAGGCGGCGGATACCGCGGTAACGGTGGTCAAGGCGGCAACCGTGGACCGGGTCAAGGCGGCGGAGGATACCGCGGTCAGGGCGGCGGCCAAGGAGGCCAAGGCGGCGGTGGATACCGCGGTCAAGGCGGCGGTCAAGGAGGCCAAGGCGGCGGAGGATACCGCGGTCAAGGAGGCAGCCAAGGAGGCCAAGGCGGCGGTGGATATCGCGGCGGCCAAGGCGGCGGTCAAGGAGGCCAAGGCGGACAGGGCGGCGGATATCGCGGTCAAGGAGGCCAAGGTGGTCAAGGAGGCCAAGGCGGCGGTGGATATCGCGGCGGCCAAGGCGGAGGTCAAGGAGGCCAAGGCGGACAGGGCGGCGGATATCGCGGTCAAGGAGGCCAAGGTGGTCAAGGCGGCCAAGGCGGTGGATATCGCGGCGGTCAAGGAGGCCAAGGTGGCCAAGGCAGACCAGCGGGTCAAGGCGGAGGCGGATTCCGCGGCGGCCAAGGCGGCGGTCAAGGTGGTCAAGGCAGACCAGCGGGTCAAGGTGGCGGCGGTCGTCCGTCATTTGGCGGCGGCGGTGCACCTGGTGGCGGCGCACGCGGCGGCGCTACAAGCGCACCATCCCAAAACTCGCGTTCCGAGAACAGCGGCGCTTCCAGCAACTGGGCTTCGAGAAAAGGAAATCAAAAGAGCCACAACAATAACAACAATGGCGGCCGTCGCTTCGATGATGACAACAAAGGTGGATTCCGTTCGGGTCGTGGCGGCAAAGGCGGCAGAAACAACCGTGGCGCCAGCAACCAGCCTCCACGCGAGAAAATCGACAATACGCCGAAGAAAATTATCGTACGTGGTTCGATGACGGTTGGCGAGCTTGCTAAGTTGCTCCATAAGGATGCTTCCGAAGTTATCAAGAAGCTGATCTTCATGGGCGTTATGGCTACGATTAACCAAGAAGTTGATCTGGATACGATCCAACTCATCGCAACAGAGATGGGCGTTGAGGAAGTCGAAGTGAAAATCCGCGTCGAAGAAGACCAATTCGAAACCGTTGAAGAAACGGATGATGAAGCGGATCTGGAAGCGCGTCCTCCAGTTGTTACCATCATGGGTCACGTCGACCACGGTAAAACAACACTGCTTGACGCCATTCGCCATACGAACGTAACAGGCGGAGAAGCGGGTGGTATTACGCAGCATATCGGCGCATACCAAGTTGAAGTTCACGGTAAGAAAATTACGTTCCTCGATACACCAGGCCATGAAGCGTTCACGCTTATGCGCGCCCGCGGTGCTCAAGTAACGGACATTACGATTATCGTTGTTGCAGCAGACGACGGCGTTATGCCGCAAACGGTCGAAGCCGTAAACCATGCGAAAGCGGCAGGCGTACCGATCATCGTTGCAGTTAACAAAATCGATAAAGAAGATGCAAATCCAGATAAAATTAAACAAGAGCTCACCGAGTACGGCCTTGTACCAGAGGAATGGGGCGGCGATACGATCTTCGTCAACCTGTCTGCGAAACAGCGGATCAACCTCGAAGGTCTGCTTGAGATGATTCTGCTCGTAGCTGAAGTGAACGACTACAAAGCGAACCCGAACAAACGCGCTCGCGGTACTGTTCTTGAAGCAGAGCTCGACAAAGGTAAAGGTCCTGTTGCACGTATTCTCGTACAACATGGTACGCTCAAAGTCGGCGATGCCTTCATTGCCGGCAACAGCTTCGGCCGTGTTCGCGCCATGGTGAACGATAAAGGCCGTCGTCTGAAGGAAGTTGGACCTTCTACGCCAGTCGAAATTACTGGTCTGACTGAAGTTCCGCTTGCAGGCGATCCTTTCCTCGCTTACGAGGATGAGCGCAAAGCACGTCAAATTGCGGAAACGCGTATGACGAAAGCTCGTCAGTCGGAGCTTACGACGACGACTCGCGTAACGCTTGACGATTTGTTCCAACATATTAAAGACGGCGAGATCAAAGATCTCAATGTTATCATCAAAGGTGACGTTCAGGGCTCCGTCGAGGCGCTCAAAGGCGCACTGGCGAAGATCGATATCGAAGGCGTTCGTGTTCGCGTCATCCACAGTGGCGCTGGCGCAATTACGGAATCCGATATCAACCTCGCTTCGGCATCGAATGCGATCGTTATCGGCTTCAACGTTCGTCCAGAGGCGCAGGCAACTGCGCAAGCTGAGCACGAGAAGGTAGATGTTCGTCTGCATAACATTATTTATAACGTTATCGATGAAATCGAGCACGCGATGAAGGGCATGCTGGATCCTGTATTCAAAGAAGTCGTTATAGGCCATGCAGAAGTGCGCATGCTAATTAAAGTGACCAAAGTCGGCACGATTGCCGGCAGCATGATCATTGATGGCAAAATGCAGCGTAATGCGGAAGCACGTGTTACGCGCGGCGGCAAAGTCATCTTCACTGGCAAAATTGAGTCGCTCAAGCGTTTCAAGGACGATGTCAAAGAAGTCGCGCAAGGTTACGAGTGCGGTATCTCGCTTGACAAGTTTAACGACATTCTTGAAGGGGACATCATCGAAGCCTTCGTGATGGAAAAGGTAGAGAGGTGATCGCTTAATGGCAAAAGTCCGAGTTGGTCGGGTCGGCGAACAAATTAAAAAAGAGCTGAGCCAAATTATTCAATCGGAATTAAAGGATCCGCGCATCGGATTCATTACGGTCACTGGCGTTGAAGTGACAAACGATTTGTCCCAAGCCAAGGTGTATCTCAGCGTGCTGGGCAGCGAAGAGCAGAAGGAAGAGTCGCTAAAGGCAATTGCCCGCGGCACAGGCTTCATTCGCTCGGAGCTTGGCAAGCGGATGCGTCTGCGCCATACGCCAGAGCTCATCTTCAAATTTGATGCGAGTATCGAATATGGTAGCCGTATCGAATCGCTGCTTGAACAGATTAACCGTGGAGAGCGGCAAGTATGACCAATCAGGCGATGTTAAGTTCAGAGAGCTACTCAGCTCTGCTTGAGCAAGCATTGACGTTTATGCATGAGGGAGACGACTTTCTGGTCGTCTCCCATGTGCAGCCTGACGGAGATGCAATCAGCTCGACCGTTGTCGTCGGATGGCTGCTTCACAAGCTTGGCAAACGTTTTACGTTAATCAACGAAGGTGAAGTGCCTTCACGACTTCATTTTTTAACTCTTAGCGATACGATCATAAATTACAGCAAGTCACAGCCGAATCGAACGTTCAACCGCGTCATTGCTGTCGATTGTGCCGATTTTCGGCGTATCGGCGAGGTGGCGTCTTGTTTTTCTGAGGACCATCAGCTTCTTAATATTGACCATCATCCAACGAATGACGCATTCGGCGTTCATAATGTTATTCATCCGGAAGCGGCAGCAACCGTTGAGATTTTGTTTGATTTATTAAGACATGCTGGCATTACGCCAGATGAGTCGGCTGCTACAGCGATTTATACAGGCTTGTTGACGGATACGGGCGGTTTCCGATATTCGAATACGACACCACATGTGATGGAGATGGCTTCCCAGCTGCTTCAACTAGGTGTGAACGGACATTGGATCGCGGATTATTTGCTCGAGCGGATGACGATGCCGCAGCTCAAGCTGCTGCAGTTAGGCCTTAGCAGATTAGTGTTTTCCGAAGATAACCGTATTGGTTGGCTATACATAGAAGCGAACGATCTCGCCAACACCGGCGCAGCGCCTGAAGACTTGGAAGGTTTAGTCAACTACGCGCGCAACGTTGATGGCGTTGAAGTTGGTATACTGTTCAAGGAACTTAAGGATGGTCAGGTAAAAGTGAGCATGCGTTCAGCGGGTGTCGTCGACGTAGCAGCTGTTGCCCAATCGTTCAGCGGCGGCGGACATGTTCGCGCTGCAGGTTGCAAACATGAAGGGCCGCTTGAGCAGACAATGCTGCAAGTGGTGGAAGCGGCAAGAAAGGCGTTGAACAATTGATGGATGGCATATTGGCGGTATGGAAGCCGGCTGGATGGACTAGCCATGACGTTGTAGCGAAGGTGCGGGGCATTACGCGCGAGCGGCGAATTGGTCATGCAGGCACGCTCGATCCGCAAGTAACAGGCGTTCTTCCGCTCTGCATTGGACGTGCAACACGCGTCGTCGAATACTTGCAGGAGCAGCCCAAGGCTTATGAGGCGGTACTGCAGCTCGGCGTGGCGACTGATACCGAAGATATGACAGGAACACCTGTTGAGGAAGTCGATACGGTCTCCGTTACAGAAGAGCAGGCAGCTTCCGTTCTTGCCTCTTTCGTTGGCGAGATCGATCAAGTTCCTCCGATGTACTCGGCTGTAAAAGTCGGTGGGCAGCGTCTGTATGATTTGGCCAGACAAGGGGTCACGATTGAACGCAAGTCGCGGAAGGTGACGATCCACAGCATTTCGCTGCTCGGATTTGAACAGGATGCAAGCCGTCCGCGTATTCGTTTTAGCGTTCATTGCTCTAAGGGAACCTATATCCGAACATTGTGTGTAGATATCGGCAAACGTCTTGGTGTGCCAGCTTCGATGGCAGAGCTTGTTCGTACGATGTCGGCAGGTTTTACGAAGGAGCACTGCATGACGATTGAAGAGGTGGCAGCACTACAGGCAGATGGGCTGCTGCAATCGCGGTTAATGACTGCGGATGCGGCTTTGTTCCATATGCCGAAGGCAATCGTCAAACAGAGTGCCGCAGCGTATGCCCTTCAAGGGCAAAGAATTGGAGCACATCGTCTTAGCGGTGTGAATTCGCTCTTACCTAAACAGTCTGTTCGATTGTATGATGAGGAGGAACGGTTCCTCGGCATCTTCGAATGGAATGCGGAGGCGCGCCAGTTGTCCCCAGTCAAAGTATTTAATTAGCTTCTTGCAAGAACAGAATTTTGAATAGATTGCGGGTGTTTGAGCTATGGAACTGATTTCCATCGGTTTTCCGTTATCCGATTCGCCGTTAGCATCGAAGAGCGAGCAGCTGTCCGTTGCGATCGGCCATTTTGACGGAGTTCACAAAGGACATCAGAACGTAATCAAGCGCGCAGTTGATGCCGCTCGCCAGCAAGGGCTGAAATCAGCCGTGATGACTTTTCATCCTCACCCGAAGGCTGTGCTTGGGCAGGGCGAGCAGTATGTCAGCTGTTTGACACCGCTTGAGAGCAAGCTGGCTCAATTCGCGGAGCTTGGTGTCGATTATGCGTTCGTTATGAAGTTTGACCACAGCTTCGCTGGCATTTCGCCTGAACGATTCGTCTTCGAGGTGTTAGCACCGCTTGGCGTTCGCCATACCGTAGTCGGATTTGATTTCCGCTTCGGCAGCCGTGGTGCAGGCGATGCTTCGATGCTCGGTTCCCTTGGTCAAGAAGTAGGAATGACGACTGAGGTTGTCGAACCGTTCTTGCTGCAAGGTCAGAAGATTAGCAGCACTTATGTGCGCGAAGCGTTGGATGAAGGCAATATGGCGCTCGCTGAGCAGCTGCTTGGCCGTCCATATGAAGTTGAAGGTGTTGTTGTCCACGGGCATGCGCGAGGACGGCTAATAGGATTTCCTACAGCAAACATTGGACTTGTAGAGCCGTACACGACACCGCGACTTGGTGTATATGCAGCACAAGCGGTTATCGGTGGTCAATTGTATCCGGCAGTGCTGAATCACGGCATGAAGCCGACATTTAAGGATGGGGAGAAAGCGCCGGTGCTCGAAGCCCATCTGATCGGATTTTCTGGCGATCTTTACGATCAGACGATTCGGATTCGATTTATTTCATTCATTCGGCCAGAGCATAAATTCGCATCTGTCGATGAACTTGTTGCACAGATCGGTCGTGATCGTGATGAAGCAGCTAGACAACTTGCACAACTCGGGTCTGAGGAAACATCAACCGTAAGCCGCAACCTATAAGAGTTCGTTCGAGAAGTTGTGTTTGATCACGTTACTGGAAACTGAACGTTTTGAGCATGTCCTATATTGTGATGGAATGCACAAGCGGCGGCGGTTTACATGGGACGTACATTTGTGCTATACTGTAACACGTTGCTGCTTACATGGACAGTTTTCGCTGTCGATACAGCACAGGAACCTCGGCTTGGTTACTCGCTCTCACCGGCGGTGACGAGGCTGAAGGCGATTATTTGATTAGGAGGTGAACATAGGATGGCAATCACACAAGAGCGTAAGAATGAGATTATCGAAACGCACAAGAAACACGCGAGCGATACGGGATCCCCAGAGGTTCAAGTCGCTATCCTTACGGAAAACATCGTTAACTTGACGAACCACCTGCGGACGCACAAGAAGGACCACCACTCCCGCCGCGGTTTGCTCAAGATGGTAGGCCAACGCCGTAAACTGCTGGCATACCTGAAAAACAACGACGTTAAACGTTACAGCGCATTGATCGAAAAACTCGGCCTTCGCCGATAAGCATCGAAAAAAGCAACCTAGCCTTTCTTCGGTCCGACAAACGGGCGGATGTGGCAGGTTGCTTTTTGTAATGTTAAAGAAATCAGAATTGTTTGCCATGAATGCAATATTTCATGCAACATTGACAGGAGGGATACTATGCTGCAAAAAGTGGAAATGACACTGGGCGGACGTCCGCTCGTGCTGGAAACAGGCCGTTTGGCTAAACAAGCAAACGCGGCTGTAACGGTTCGCTACGGCGAGACTGTTGTGCTCTGTACGGTAACCGCTTCTTCGGAACCGAAGGACCTCGACTTCTTCCCGTTGACTGTAAATTACGAAGAGAAGTTGTATGCAGTCGGTAAAATTCCAGGCGGATTCATCAAACGTGAAGGCCGTCCGAGCGAGAAAGCGATTTTGTCGAGCCGTCTGACGGACCGTCCAATTCGCCCGCTGTTCCCAGAAGGCTTCCGTAACGATGTCCAAATCGTAAACTTGGTTATGAGCGTTGATCAAGACTGCTCGCCAGAAATCGCTGCAATGATCGGTACTTCTGCTGCATTGTCGATTTCTGACGTTCCGTTCAACGGACCAATCGGCGGTGTTGTCGTAGGTCGTATTGATGGTCAATTCATCATCAACCCTACGGTTGAGCAAGAAGCGGCGAGCGACATCTTTGTCGTAGTATCGGGTACGCGCGATGCAATCATGATGGTGGAAGCTGAAGCGAATGAAGTGCCAGAGAGCGTAATGCTCGAAGCAATTATGTTCGGCCATGATGAAATCCGCAATATCGTTACAACGATTGAAGAACTGCAGTCTCTTGCAGGCAAAGACAAGATGGAAGTGAAGCTGCACGCAGTTGACGGCGCTGTCAACGAAGCTGTTCGCGCATATGCTGCAAATCGTTTGAACGAGGCAATCCGTATTCCAGAGAAGCATGCTCGCCAAGAAGCGATCGATGCAATCAACGTAGAGACGGTTGCTCACTTTAACGATGTATACGCAGAAACGCCAGAATTGATGGATGACGTGAAAGAAGTGCTGTACGACATCGTCAAAGAAGAAGTGCGTCGACTCATTACGCATGACAAGGTACGTCCGGATGGTCGCGGCTTGAACGAAATTCGTCCGATCGAATGCGATACTTCGTTGCTGCCACGTACACATGGCTCGGGTCTGTTCACGCGTGGTCAAACGCAGGCACTCAGCATCTGTACACTTGGTGCGCTTGGTGACGTACAGATTCTCGACGGCATCTCGCCAGAAGAATCTAAACGTTTCATGCATCACTATAACTTCCCGCCGTTCTCCGTCGGTGAAGCTCGTCCACTGCGTGCTCCAGGCCGTCGTGAAATCGGACATGGTGCACTCGGTGAGCGCGCACTGTCCAAAGTAATTCCGCCAGAATCTGAATTCCCATACACGATCCGTCTCGTATCCGAGGTCCTTGAATCGAATGGTTCGACATCGCAAGCAAGTATCTGCGCGAGCACGCTTGCTATGATGGACGCAGGCGTTCCAATTAAAGCACCGGTAGCCGGCATTGCAATGGGTCTGATCAAAGACGGCGATCACTTCTCGATTCTGTCCGATATTCAAGGTATGGAAGATCACCTCGGCGATATGGACTTCAAAGTTGCTGGTACGGCTGAAGGTGTAACAGCGATTCAGATGGACATTAAAATCAACGGTATCGACCGTGCGATTCTGACACAAGCGCTTGAGCAAGCACGTGAAGGCCGGATGCATATCCTTGGCAAAATGCTTGAAGTAATAAGCGAGCCACGCAAAAACCTGTCCAAATACGCACCGAAGATTATGACGCTTCGCATTAATCCGGACAAGATTCGCGATGTAATCGGCGCAGGCGGCAAAATCATTAACAAAATCATCGAAGAGACAGGTGTCAAAATCGATATCGAGCAGGACGGCATGGTATACATCGCTTCTTCTAATGAAGAAATGAACCAAAAAGCCCGTTCGATCATCGAAGGCATCGTCCGCGAAGTTATTGTTGGCGAAATCTACCTCGGTACGGTTAAACGGATTGAGAAATTCGGTGCATTCGTCGAAATCTTGCCAAACAAGGACGGTCTCGTTCACATTTCGCAAGTATCGACTGAGCGTATTGCGAAGATTGAAGACGTGCTGAAGATTGGCGATCAAATTACGGTTAAAGTAACGGAGATCGATCAACAAGGCCGCATCAATCTGTCGCGCAAAGCAGTACTGGCGCAAGAATCGGAAGTTTCTTCCCAGTAAAACGTCTGCGTGTGGTTCATGGCATAGCCGAACTCACGCAGCGTCCTATTTTAATCGAATAGCCCATACGACGAAGAGCCAGATTAGATCTGTCTCTTTTTTATTTTCAAGAGAACATACTTTTCGTTGAAAGAACGGTAACAACTGGTTCACTTTACTCCATTGGACATGCGCATAATCTCGTCCCTTTTCTCATACATTGTGAGCATGGGAAAGGTGGGAGTTCGGATGAAGTACGGCAAAGCTGCGGCAATGGCCGGATGCGTAATCGCTATTGTTGCTTTAGTGAAGCTTAACGGACCGTTCAATGAATACATACAAGCGATGCGCAATGTAGGCAGTCACTCTTCGCCAGCCTATAGCGATCAGACGAATGAACGTTTGCTGCAGGACATTCGCACCGAGGCCGAGAAGCGGAATGTAAAGCCGATCGATGCGAGGGTTGATCGCGTATGGAAAGCGATTCCCGGCTATAACGGTCTGGAAGTCGACATTGATCGGACATACGCTGCGAATGTGAGTAACGATGCAGGTGCACCGCTTAAGCTTATTTATAAGGAAGTTTCTCCTGCAGTCAGCTTGAATGATCTCGGCGCCCAGGAGGTTTATCGCGGCAATCCGAATAAGAAGATGGTTTCATTCATGATCAACGTAGCTTGGGGCAACGAGTTTATTGAGCCGATTCTGAAGACGCTTGAGCAGGAGCATGTGAAGGCAACCTTCTTCCTAGACGGGACTTGGCTCAGGAATAATCCCGATCTGGCGAAAAAAATTCAAGCAGCCGGTCATGAGCTCTCCAACCATGCTTACAATCACCCGAATATGCGAAATTTAAGTAGGGATGCGCAATATCAGCAAATCACAAAGACGGAAGGTTTGTTGAAATCTGTGCTTGGCGTGGACGATAACCGGTGGTTTGCACCTCCTTCAGGATCATATAATAGTTTGACGGTTTCTCTGGCGCACTCGCTTGGTTTGCGGACTGTGCTGTGGACGATTGATACGATCGATTGGCAGAAGCCGCCAGCATCAGTAGTGGTGAGCCGTATTCGCAACAAGCTGCAGCCAGGCGCTCTTATTCTTATGCATCCAACAGCCTCGACACGAGATGCACTGCCTGATCTGATCAAGCTGATCAAGTCCAAAGGCTATCAACTTGGCACTGTCAGCGATACTTTATCGCCAAAGCGAACGGATACGGGCGGTTGAGCGGTGTCACTTAATTTGTTATAGTGTTACTATCTGTTGAACGGCGAGACTCTGCTCCTCGTGTAATCACGTTTATGTTCAAATTCAAGGATGTATAAGTTTTAACTTATATATAGGCTTGGATTTCTCTGGAATGAAACGCACTGTGCCGTTTAATGGACGACTCGGCCGTTTCACCTTGCGTCAAAACGAAGGAGGACTCTTAATTGAAGAAGTATTCATTGAGCAATGGTCTGCGAGTGATTGTTGAGCCGATCCCAACGTGCAGATCGGTTTCTTTTGGCATATGGGTCAAGACTGGCTCGCGGCATGAGAATACACAAGATAACGGCATCTCCCATTTCATTGAGCACATGTTGTTCAAAGGGACTGAACGGTTCACTGCGAAAGATATCGCAGATGTATTCGACGGCATTGGCGGCAACGTTAATGCATTCACATCGAAGGAATATACTTGCTATTTTGCCAAAGTGCTTGATCAGCATTTGCCGATTGCGGTAGACGCACTCGCAGACATGTTCTTCAATTCCCAACTGGATGAAGAGGAACTCGCCAAAGAGAAAAATGTGATCCTTGAGGAAATCGCAATGTACGAGGATACGCCAGATGATAAAGTGCATGATGATGCGTCCCGCGCGGCATATGGCGACCATCCGCTCGCTTATTCCATTCTTGGCCTTCAAGATCGGCTGAAAGCGATGACGAGCAGTGATCTGCGCAGCTACATGCAGCGGCAATATCGCATCGACAATGTCGTTATTAGCGTTGCTGGCAACATTGAAGAGCAAAGCTTGATTGAGCTGCTGGAGAAGCATTTTGGCGGTTTCACCAACACGGGTATAGCTGAGACGCTGGACACGCCGGCGTTTAACGGCAACTACTTGTTCTTTAAGAAGCAGACGGAGCAAAATCACATCTGTTTATCGTTCCCAGGCTGCTCTATTGCGGATCCGAATTTGTATGCGATGGTGCTGCTTAATAATGCGCTTGGCGGCGGCATGAGCTCCCGACTGTTCCAAGAAATTCGGGAGAAGCGCGGCTTGGCTTATTCCGTGTATTCCTACCATACGTCGTTTGCCGATACAGGACTGTTCACGATCTATGCCGGCACAGCGCCGAAACAGACATCCGATGTGTTGAATATTACGATGGATGTTCTCGGTGAATTGGCAGTCAAGGGATTAACAGAAGCGGAGCTTCACCGGGGCAAGGAACAGCTCAAAGGCAGTCTCATTCTTAGCCTAGAAAGCACAAGCAGTCGGATGAACCGCAACGGCAAGAACGAGCTGATGCTCGGCAGACATTATACGTTGGATCAAATGTTAGAACGAATTGATGACGTTACGATGACAGACATTGCAGATATGACTAAGAAGATGCTCAGCGTTCCTTTTGCAACGGCTGTGGTTGGCACGAACGATAAAGCTGCAGCCAAACTCAGGAGGGATCAGTTTGTTTCAGGTACTATTTAAACGTCTTCCCGGTAACGAGGACGTGAAACTGCCGGAGCGCATGTCTGCAGCGGCAGCAGGCTTCGATCTGCATGCAGCTGTGGCGGAACCAACAACGCTCGCTCCTGGCGAACGTAAGCTCATTCCGACGGGTTTCGCGATGGCTATGCCTGAGCAGCTGGAAGCCCAAATTCGCCCGCGCAGCGGCCTGGCATTCAAGCATGGCATTACATGCCTGAACTCACCGGGCACAATCGATGCTGACTATCGCGGCGAAGTGAAAGTGCTGCTCATCAATCACGGACAAGAGCCGTTCGTGATTACACGCGGCGAACGCATCGCCCAGATGGTATTCCAGACCGTCCCGGCCGTTACCATCGCCGAGAGCGACGAACTCCCGGACACCGTCCGCGGCGCCGGCGGCTTCGGCCATACAGGTGTATAAAAGTAACCAAAAGCAGGACCTTATCATCCACGTAAGTGGAAGATGAGGTCTTTTTTTGTTTCTAACTAAACTATGCGCCCGGCCGTCTTCATGCTGAACAATATAACGGTTGTTATAGTGACTATGTCCAAGTAATCCATCCAATTCTAAAGATAACGGTGACCATAATCGTTATAGATCCCTCAAACACATATTTCACCCGTAAACCACCCCAATATGCACAATAGCAACCGTTATATCTGAGTTTTGCACTCATTAAGCTCTCTCACGACCGTTGCAGTGAATATGCAACAGTCGAAGGGATTGGATCGTTAAAAATGGATGCTCGAGTGCTCGAGGCAAGGTCGAAACCAGGGCGATCGCCTAATGTAAAGCGTGTCCCGTAGGGACGAAAGCGAGCACAAGCAGAACGATCGCGAGCACGTCGAACACATATGCACCTCAAGAGTCCGTAACCAAACAAGTTCGCATGAGAGCGTGTCCTGACAAGGACGAAAGCGGGCACTCCAACACAACGTATCTAGAGAAGTCCTTCGGGAGTTCAGAGGAAACTCCCTCTGGGGCCCTCCCTAGAGGGAGGGTCTGGATGGGTGAAAAGTTCCCTTTGAGGGGCAGGGGGTGAAACCTCGAGGTTTTGTATAAATGTGATTTTAAGTGTACCAAATCCCCTCACGGGGATTTGGTGTTAGAGCGAGATGACCCAACGTAAAGCGTGTACCGCAGGGACGAAAGCGATCACAAGCAGAACTTTCGATAGAACGTCGAACACGTATGCACCAGAATCGCCCATCACCAAACAAGTTCGCAGTAGAGCGTGTCCTGCCAAGGACGAAAGCGGGCACCCCAACACAACGTACCTAGATCAGTCCTTCGGGAGTCCAGAGGGCAACGCCCTTTGGGGCCCTCCCTAGAGGGAGGGTTTGGGTGGGTGAAAATCTCCCCCTCGAGGGGGAAGGGGGTGAAGTAATAAAAATGGGGGTATAAGGGGCACCCCCTTATAGGCTATCGCATATGATGCTCTATATCTTATGAGCGCAGAAAGGAGTGAAGCCTTCATGCTCACCGGCGTTCATGTCCTGCTGATCGGCGGCGATGCCCGTCAGCTCGAAGTGATTCGCAAGCTTACGGAGTTGGACGCTGCTGTCTCGGTTGTCGGATTCGAAGGGCTGCATACGTCATTAGATGGCGCTATACACGCCGAGCTGCGAGACGAACTGTTCGACACAGCGGACGTGCTTCTGCTTCCAGCTGTCGGAACAGATGATTCCGGTCTTGTAACCGCCGTATTCAGTGATCGAGAGCTGAGGCTTACATCAGCACAAATCGGACGTCTGCCGAAGCATGCGGTCGTATATGCAGGGATGGCAAAGCCTTATCTAATGAACCTATGCGCGGAGCACGGCATTGGGCTCGTCGAGTTGTTTGAACGGGACGATGTGGCGATATACAACTCTATTCCGACGGCTGAAGGCGCCATTATGATGGCGATTCAGAATACGGATATTACGATTCACGGCTCGAATTGTATGGTGCTCGGAATTGGTAGAACAGGGCTGACACTCGCTAGAACATTGCAAGGTTTAGGCGCCAAAGTTAAGGTCGGCGTACGGCGCGAAGAGCATTATGCGCGCGCGTGGGAGATGGGTTTTCTCCCGTTTTATACGGATCGTTTGATGCACGAAGTTGGTAACATTGACTTGCTTTTTAATACAATTCCGACTATGATAGTCACAGCGCAAATTATTGCGAATTTGCCCTCCAGGGCGGTCATTATCGACCTTGCCTCGAAGCCCGGCGGTACCGATTTTCGGTTCGCTGAGAAGCGTGGTATGAAGGCGATGTTGGCTCCCGGTCTCCCGGGTATCGTCGCGCCGAAGACGGCTGGACGAATCATAGCGGATTGCTTATGTCAGCTAATTATGGACAATGCGAAGCTGTGGGGGGAGAGACCATGAACTGGTCGGGGATAACGGTCGGGTACGCTTTGACAGGATCACACTGCACATTTGCTGAAGTGATGCCGCATATTCAACGGTTTGTCGATCTGGGAGCGAATGTAGTGCCAATCGCATCTCATACGCTGATGACGACCGATACGCGGTTCGGTACTTCGGAACACTGGCAGTCGGAACTGAAACGGATTACGGGTAACGATATAATATCGACGATTGTTCAAGCTGAGCCGCTCGGACCGTCGAAGCTGCTAGATGTACTTCTGATTGCGCCTCTTACGGGCAATTCGACGAGCCGGTTAGCCAACGCATTGACGGACAGCGCTCCTTTAATGGCGGCTAAAG
This sequence comes from Paenibacillus terricola, assembly GCF_014779765.1. Classification (GTDB taxonomy): domain Bacteria; phylum Bacillota; class Bacilli; order Paenibacillales; family Paenibacillaceae; genus Paenibacillus_T; species Paenibacillus_T terricola. The sequence goes on from NZ_JACXZA010000001.1 coordinate 1,359,407, forward strand.
CACAGATGCGTAACGGACGTCCTGTCGTTCTCGCGATTTCTACGAATGATGGTCTCGGTTTGAATGCAGCCAATATTGCGAAGCTACTTGTCGCGAAGAATATTTATTTCGTCCCATTTGGTCAAGATAATCCGGAACAGAAACCGAATTCCTTGGTTGCGCGTATGGATCTTGTAGTCGAAGCGTGTGAAGCTGCTCTTGAAGGTAAACAGCTTCAACCGATGCTTGTCGAGCGGTTTCTGTACTAGATAGAATTGTAATACATTATCTATTTCTTGATAGATACACGCCTGAGGCAGGGGGAGACGAATGGCTTCATGCCATTGTCCCCTGCATAAGTTGGGCTGTTGTCTTCCGTGCGTTCATAACTGACGTTGTTCGGAACGCTGTTCACCAGCACAATTACTTGGATCGCGCAATACTCTCATACGAATAGCTGCTCCCGGCGTCCGTAGTCTTCATTGATCAATTTGGAGGACTGACATCATGCGAATACTTGTACAAAAGTTCGGGGGCACCTCGCTTGCTACAGAGCAGGCGAGGGAATTTGTCATTCGCCACATCGCAAGAGAGCGGGATCGCGGCTATGCGCTTGTTGTAGTCGTTTCTGCTATGGGTCGTGAAGGCGATCCGTACGCGACAGATACGCTCCTTCGGATGATTGCAAGCAATGGCGATGCGCTGCCCGCTAGAGAGAAAGACCTTCTACTAGGCTGCGGTGAGATCATCTCGACAGCTGTTCTGGTTAGCAAACTTCGCTCTCAAGGTATTAACGCCACTGGGTTAACAGGCGGAGCTGCTGGCATTGTGACAGATTCGACATTTGGTTCGGCACGTATACTTGATGTTCGTACCGAAGCATTAATAGAGACACTTCAGCGCGGAGAAGTTGCAATTGTAGCAGGATTTCAGGGACGGACGGAGAATAGTGAACTAACGACACTCGGAAGAGGCGGCAGCGATACGTCTGCTACAGCGCTTGGCGCCGCGCTTCGTGCTGAACGGGTTGATATCTATACCGACGTTAACGGTATTCTAACAGCCGATCCTCGAATTGTTTCGGAAGCGAAGCCTCTCACTGTAGTCGGCTATGCAGAAATTTGTAATATGGCAAGGCAAGGAGCGAAAGTCATTCATCCGCGAGCGGTTGAGATCGCTCAACAGGCACGTATTCCGCTGCGAGTGAGGTCTACGTTTTCTGAGGATGAAGGCACGCTTGTAACCGATGACCGTTCGTTAGCCGGAACAACGGTTCGAGATAAACATGTAACAGGCATTGCTCATGTTGCGGGTGTTACCCAAATATCGGTCTATGCCCGCGAGGGACAGGTCGATGTGCAGTTGCAAGTGTTTCAATCAATGGCTCGCCATGGCATTAGCGTTGATTTCATTAACGTGACTCCTGGAGGGGCTGTATATACGGTATTTGACCGCGATGCCGAGAAAGCAGTACAGGTGCTGGAGAAGCTCGACTTTGTGCCGAGTGCAGTAAGCGGCTGTGCCAAAGTATCGGTTATCGGGGGCGGTATGAACGGAGTGCCCGGCATCATGGCAAGAATCGTCGAGGCGCTGAGCGAGGCTGGTATTCCAATCCTCCAATCGGCGGATTCCAATACGACGATATGGGTACTCGTACGGCAGGAGAACATGGCAGATGCGCTGCGCGCATTGCATGCGAAGTTTGAACTGCATTTATAACGACAATGACGGTGCAGGCGGCATTAGCCGCTTGCTCCGATCTATAAATTAAGCAGTCTACGGTTTCAACTAAGCGGGAGGAATCGTCATGGATTTTGGCAGATTAATTACAGCAATGACTACACCATTCGATGCAGAAGGTGCAATTGATTGGGAAACAGCCGGTAGATTGATTGATTATTTGATTGAAGACCAGCAATCTGACAGTTTGGTTATCTCAGGAACAACTGGCGAATCGCCAACGCTGACAGATACAGAGAAAGAGAAATTGTTCCGTTTCGCAGTAGAACGCGCAGGCGGACGCGCAAAGATTATTGCAGGTACAGGAAGCAATGATACAGCTCATACGATTCATTTGACCCAAATTGCGGAAGCTTGTGGTGTTGACGGGATCCTGCTCGTAGCACCTTATTACAACAAGCCAAGCCAAGAAGGACTTTATCAGCATTTCAAAGCAATCGCTGAAGCAACGAAGCTTGCCATTATGCTCTATAATGTTCCATCACGTACAGGCATTTGCATGACAACGGATACGACGCTGCGATTAGCTGCAATTCCTAACATTGTAGCAACCAAAGATTGTGCACCGCTTGATCAGTTAACTGAAATTGCAGCAGCCGCACCCGATCACTTCCGTGTCTATAGTGGGGATGACAGCGTAGCGCTGCCAGCATTAGCAGTTGGCGCTTATGGTATTGTTAGCGTTGCCAGTCACATAATTGGCGGTAATATGAAGAAAATGATCAACGCTTATTTGGAAGGCGACGTACGTACAGCGGCAGTAATTCATGCCCAAAGTATGCCGATCTTCAAAGGTTTGTTTAATTACCCGAGCCCAGCTCCGGTTAAATATGCATTGGCGCTTAAAGGCCTTTCGGTCGGCGGCGTCCGCCTGCCGCTCGTCGCATTGTCAGAAGCAGAGGGCGAATACTTGCGCCAACTTGTTTAATCGGCACGGATTTATGCCGATCCGAAGCGGGAATGTAACCGGTGCATCGGCCGCAAGCGCAGCTTGTGGCGAAGCATCGGTTTTTTTTACTTAAGAGTTAATATTTCCTGGTGCAATAAGGAAAGAATAAATTCTTATTGGCGATAAAACCTACCTCTAATCGCGTCGCGCGTCTTCGGTGTCCTCGGTAGAGGTTTTCTCTTTAGTGGGAATTCGAATAATAGCGGGTTTTTACTTCACTTGAAATATAAGGTATCGCTTATATGTACAGGCTAATCGTTCACCGGAATGAAACGCATGATGCCGTTCGAAGAAGGCAACAGTCGTTTCACCTTGTATTCCATCTTTTGTATCATGTATAATGATGTACAAGTGACTCGGTGCGGCCATTTTAATGAAGAAGAAACCGGTTAACGTAGAGCGGCGTTTTAAGGATACGGCCCATACAATTACAAAATAACAAATAATGCTTTCGAAGCTGATGACGCTTACGCAGAGCTTTATAGGAGGTATAGATTCAGTTGTCCAAAAAGAATAATCAAGATAAACTGCTCATTTTCGCCCTAGGTGGCGTTGGTGAGATCGGTAAGAACATGTATGCCATTCAGTATGGCAGCGATATTGTCATTGTTGACGCAGGTTTGAAATTCCCTGAAGAGGATATGCTCGGAATCGATATCGTTATTCCAGACATTTCTTACTTGCTCGAGAATCGCGACAAAGTTCGCGGTATCCTCGTTACACACGGTCACGAAGACCACATTGGCGGTCTGCCATTCGTTCTGAAGAACCTGAATGTTCCAGTCTTCGGTACGAAGCTGACGCTTGGTCTAATCGAAGGCAAGTTGAAGGAAGCAGGATTGCTTGGCGAGACGAAGCGTATTCTCATTAACGCGGATTCCGAAGTTCAACTCGGCTCGATCACAGCTACTTTCTTCAAGACGAACCACAGTATTCCAGACTCCCTGGGTGTTTGCTTGGATACACCAGAAGGCCGCGTTGTACATACAGGCGACTTTAAGTTCGATCACACGCCGGTTAACGGCGAGTTCGCGGATCTTCAGCGTATTGCTGAAATCGGCAGCAAAGGTGTACTTGCCCTGCTGTCGGACAGCACGAACGCAGAACGTCCAGGCTTTACGCCTTCTGAGAGCGTTGTCGGACATAATCTGGAGGAGATTTTCCGCAAAGCAACTCAACGCGTTGTTGTTGCAACGTTCGCTTCGAACGTTCACCGTATCCAGCAAGTTGTGAATGCAGCAGCTGCTACTCGTCGCAAAATCGCAGTCGTTGGCCGTTCGATGGTCAACGTAGTATCGATCGCTGGTGAACTTGGCTACCTGAACATTCCAGAAGGAATGATCATCGAGCCGGAAGAAGTGAACAAAATGGCAGCCGATCGCGTCGTTATTTTGTGCACAGGCAGCCAAGGCGAGCCGATGTCCGCACTGACGCGTATGGCGCGTTCGACGCATCGCAAGATCGATATTTTGCCAGGTGATACGGTTATTATCGCAGCTACGCCAATTCCAGGTAACGAACGTCACGTTGGCCGCACGGTTGACGAGCTGTTCCGTCTTGGAGCTAACGTTATCTACGGTCCAGGTTCGGTATCCGGCGTTCACGTTTCCGGTCACGGCAGCCAAGAAGAGCTGAAACTGATGCTCAACTTGATCCGTCCGAAGTTCTTCATTCCAATTCACGGTGAATACCGGATGCTCCGTCTGCACGCACAGCTCGGCGAAGCGGTGGGCATTGAGCGTGAGAATATCTTCATCATTGATAATGGTGATACGGTTGAATTCCAGAATGGTGCAGCGCGCAAAGGCTCGAAGGTACAAGCTGGTAACGTGCTGATCGACGGACTGGGTGTAGGCGACGTAGGCAACATCGTCCTTCGTGACCGCAAGCTGCTGTCGCAGGATGGCATCCTTGTTGTTGTTGTAACGCTGAGCAAGCAGGATGGAACGATTTTGTCCGGTCCAGACATCATCTCGCGCGGCTTCGTCTATGTACGCGAATCCGAAGGACTGCTGGATGAAGCGAACCGTATCGTCACATCGACGCTGAACAAGCTGATGAACGATAATGTGAACGAGTGGGCATCGCTGAAGACGAACGTGAAGGATGCGCTTGGCCGCTTCCTGTATGAGCAAACGCGCCGTCGTCCAATGATCCTCCCGATCATCATGGAAGTATAATCAATCACAGACGATACAAGATGCAGCAGAAGCGCTGGAAACAGCGTGAGGCTGCATCTTTTTTTGTTCTCATAATCACGAGCATCTGCATAATCATTCAGTCGAGTCCCATACTATGATGAGCTACATTCCGTCATACAAAGGAGCATACAGCGATGAATGATGAGCTCGCCTATATGAAGTCTGAGCAGCCCGAGCCTACCCCGCCGGCTGATCGCAAGCCTTCTGTCGTAGATACCATCACGCAGTTAGGACAGACATCAACACCGGCTCCTGCGGAGTCAAATATTTATTGCATGACGATCATTGGCCAGGTAGAAGGTCATCTCGTGCTGCCGCCGCAGAACAAAACAACCAAGTATGAGCACCTCATCCCGCAGCTAGTCGCCGCTGAACAAAATCCGAAGATAGAGGGCATTCTCATTGTGCTTAATACGGTTGGCGGCGATGTCGAAGCGGGCCTTGCCATTGCAGAGATGATCGCATCGTTATCGAAACCGACCGTTACGCTCGTGTTGGGCGGCGGACATTCGATCGGTGTGCCTATCGCCGTCTCAGCCAATCAATCGTTCATAGCGGAGTCCGCGACGATGACCATTCATCCGATCCGCATGAATGGGTTAGTTATTGGAGTACCACAGACATTCGAATATTTGGATAAAATGCAGGAGCGTGTCGTTCGATTCGTCACCACGCATTCCAAAGTGAGCGAACAGCAATTTAAAGAGCTAATGTTTAAGACGGGGGAATTGACCCGCGATATCGGCACAACCGTCATCGGTTCAGATGCAGTGAAATATGGCCTTATCGATGCGATCGGCGGCATCGGTGAAGCAATAGCCTCACTTAATGCGCTCATAAGCCAGCGTCGAGCAGCGCCTGTAGGTGTGTTGCCTTCATGACACTCTATACATCGATGCCCCTGGAGCTGGTGCTAGCCGGTATGAACGACGAACGCGAACCGCTCATTGAGCTGGAGCAGGACGGTGCTTTAATGCAGCTAGCCCCGCTTGCTCCCGGCATCGGCAAGCTTGTTCGTCTCGTTCACGCACCTCTCGACCATTACTTAAATCCGCGTTATCAACCTGGCGCTTATATCGTTTATGGCTCGCCCACGAATTAATCGTGGACGGGCTTTTTCCCTTTCTCTCGATAGGAACAATTGTCCACCTATGGTATAATCGTTAATTAGAGGTGAGCAGAATGGCGAAGCGAAGACGCAAGGCACGCAAATCGATAGGTGAGAGCCTGAAGTACGAAATATACGGAATTTTGCTCATAACAATATCGGTCATTGCTCTCTCAGGTGAGGCGGCAGTTGGTCGTTCTTTGTCCAAGCTGTTTGGATTATTTCTAGGCAAATATTATTTTGTAATCGCATTAATAGGCGTGTATGTTGGTTTGACGGTTATGATCAAGCGAGCATGGCCTAAAGGGTGGTCGGGCCGCAAAACAGGAATGCTTGTACTCGTCCTGGCCTTGACCTTATGGAGCTCAATAGCGGAGATTGATCGAAAATTCAATCCAGTCGATAGTGCGGTTGAGATGAGTGCGAGCAGTATTCTGCATCAGCTCGGCAGCGATTTGCAAGGACAGCTGCTGTCACCAGAGGCACCTTCAGGGTCTGTTATGTCACGTGACATATCTGGCGGATATATAGGTGCTGTACAGTATACGATTTTGTATGCGCTTTTTGGCGTATACGGAACGAAGTTCTTGCTGCTCGTCATGTTCGCGATTTCGATTATGTTAATTACAGGAAAGTCGTATGTCGACATTTTGAAATCAGTAAGGAAGCGAATCGGTCGACTTATCATTTTGCTCCGCGCTAAATATGCGAATCGTCAGCCTCGTACGGTAGCGGTGTCGGCTGCGAGAGCAGCAGGCCAAGGGAATGCGGTTCCATTATCGCGCCGAACGATGGATGACTTCGATGACGATGCGGATGAAGATGGCGACAATGATGGAAATTCTTCAACATCGTCCAGTCGTAGAGGATCGCTGCTGTTCCCATGGATGCGTGGTCGACAACATGCGACCGAGCCGATCGGAAGCGAGCAGCGGGAATGGACGATGGATCACGATGATGATGAGCAGGAGCCAGAACCGCCGCCACGGCAGACGAGAACGCCAGTCGTACGGATACATACAGATCGTAACCACAGCAATGAACCCGAAGAACAATCGTCCGACGGCAGACAATCTGAGTCGATCTTGAGCCGAATGCTGCGTCGTGCTGGCAGCCCAGATACGCGTGTTCCACAGCAATCGGAGGCTGTAACAGAAACGCAACAGCAAGCGGAAGAAGAAGCGCCGCCTTGGATGAATTCGCAGCATGAATTCGATGAGGATGCAGAGGATAACACGCCATTCGATATAACGGACAACAATTCACAGCGCGTTGCTCCGTCCTCGCTGTCGCCTGCATTTGAAGATGGACAAGAGACGGCAGCTAATACAACGGATCACTATGATGAACCGGATATGGATGATGAGATTATCGACGAACAGGATAACGTATATGAACCATCGTTAGAAGAACAAACCGAAGCGCTTCAGACCGGAGCTGCAGATCATTCGGAGCAAGCCCAGCATCCTGTCGTACCGAAGGTGAAGCCGTACAGATTGCCTTCCTTGTCGCTGCTTGCGAAGCCAGCAGGCGGCGGTAAAGGCTCGGATGGCGTGGATCGTTTAGAATCGCAGCGTAAGCTCGAGGCAACGCTAGAGAGCTTTGGTGTGCGTGCGAAAGTACTCGATGTTGTACAAGGTCCTGCAGTAACTCGCTATGAAGTGCAGCCAGCAACCGGCGTTAAAGTCAGCCGTATCGTTGGGCTTCAGGACGACATCGCATTGGCGTTAGCTGCAAAGGATATTCGGATGGAGGCTCCGATTCCAGGCAAATCTGCTATTGGTATTGAGGTGCCGAACTCTGAGGTTTCTGTCGTTACGATGCGCGAGGTAATGGAATCGAGTGCGTTTCAGAATGCAGGTTCGAAGCTGTCGATTGCGTTCGGCCGAGATATCTCAGGTCAGTCCATTGTCGGCAACTTGGCGAAGATGCCCCACTTGCTCGTTGCAGGTGCAACGGGTTCAGGTAAGTCGGTATGTATTAACGGCATTATTACCAGTATTCTATACAAAGCGAAACCGGATGAAGTTAAGTTTATGATGATCGACCCGAAGATGGTCGAATTGAACATGTACAATGGCATCCCGCATCTTCTCGCGCCAGTTGTCACGGATCCACGCCGTGCTTCACTCGCGCTGAAGAAAATCGTAGTCGAGATGGAGAAACGGTATGAGTTGTTCTCCAAGTCAGGCACTCGCAATATTGAAGGCTATAATAACCTGATGGAATCCAATCCTGCAGCCGTTCTGCCGTACATCGTTGTTATCGTCGACGAGCTTGCCGACTTGATGATGGTTGCAGCGAACGATGTTGAGGACGCGATTACCCGACTTGCACAGATGGCACGTGCCGCCGGTATTCACTTAATTATTGCGACACAGCGTCCATCGGTAGACGTTATTACCGGTGTCATCAAAGCGAATATCCCTTCACGTATTGCTTTTGGTGTATCGTCTCAGGTGGATTCCCGTACGATACTCGATATGGCTGGCGCAGAGAAGCTGCTAGGCCGCGGTGACATGTTATTCCTTCCAGTTGGCATGTCGAAGCCGATTCGTGTACAAGGCGCATTTCTTTCCGATCCCGAGGTTGAATCGATCGTCGAGTATGTACGATCACAAGGCGAAGCAGAGTACAAGCCTGAGCTTGTGCCGGAGATCGATGACTCCGGCAGCGGTCAGGACGAAGAGATGCTGGACGAGCTATTCGACCAAGCCGTTAACATCGTCATTGATGCGAAGCAGGCTTCCGTATCGCTCCTTCAACGCAGAATGCGCGTTGGTTATACTCGCGCGGCGCGTCTGATTGACCAGATGGAAGCCAAAGGTGTTGTAGGACCTTATGAAGGCAGTAAACCTCGTGAGGTGTTGTGGTCGTCGGATCACGCCAACGCACGCACAGGCGGCCAGCAGTAGTCATACCATGTACGCACATTCTCGCTGAATGAAGTACTCGGACTTTCAATGAAAGCTCGAAGCCGCATCATGCGGTTTCGAGCTTTTTGTGCTTGCGAAAGTTGACCATACAATGGGCTCTAAGGGGCGAAGCCTCCATTGCATGAATAGAAAGGATAGCCGTTTCTCATACTACCGACAGGATGCGCTTCAAAAAACTTACCATCTTGCATGAGAAAGGCAGATCCCGATCATGAGAAATCGCCTGATAGTGATGACAGTTGTCATTGTGCTGCTGTTGTTCGGAGCATACTCGCTCCACTATGCGGACAAAGGCCGGTCTGCAGAGACGTTCAGCAGTGCAATCATTAAGCTAGGCTCCTCCGGCAAAGATGTGACAGAGCTGCAAGGCAGGTTGAAATTCCTAGGATACTACAGCAGTTCTATTGATGGTCAATTCGGTTACACCACATTAAATTCTGTGAAGTGGTTCCAATGGAAATTCGGCATGAAGGCAGATGGCGTTGTTGGTGCTCAAACAAAGCTGAAGCTATGGAACGCGACGAAAAATTGGGCACCGTCTGCCAGTGATCAACCATCGTCATCGGGAGGCAGCTCAAGCGGAGCAGACAAATCGACCTCAACCGGCACAACAACAAACATTGGTAAATCCAACAACCTTGGCCTTTCGGCAAATGATATTAAAATAATGGCAAATGCCGTTTATGGAGAATCGCGCGGCGAGCCATATGAAGGACAGGTTGCGGTTGCTGCGGTAATTCTTAACCGGTTGAAATCGCCAAGCTTCCCGAACTCGATTTCAGGCGTCATTTACCAGCCTGGCGCGTTCACGGCAGTGGCGGATGGTCAGATTAATCTGACGCCGAACGAAACGGCGAAGAAAGCCGTGAATGATGCCATCAATGGCTGGGATCCTAGCGGTGGATGCATCTATTACTTCAACCCGGTGACAGCAACGTCGAAGTGGATTTGGTCGCGTCCGCAGGTTAAGACGATCGGTAAGCACATTTTTTGCATGTAAAAGGATAAATGCCTTGGCCATTCAGACAGAAGCAGCCCGCCCGATGTGGCGCAGGTTGCTTCTGCCATTTCCAATCCGTTAGAATGGTAATTGAACAACTTTGACTGGAATAGATTTACTATGGATGATCAAGCGATCAAGCTGGGATACGGAAGGGGCTGTAGGTATGAGTTCTAACATTTTTGAACGAGGCCGGGTGAACCGGATTAGACTGCATGTATTGCCAACGACCCGGTTTAAGACGTTTGCAATAACGCTTTATGCAGGCATTCCGCTGGAAGAAGATCATGTGACATCGACTGCGCTGCTGCCATTTGTATTCCGTCGTGGCACGAATACAACGCCTGAGACAATTGCGCTGCGTGAGAAGCTGGATGATCTGTATGGCGCAGGCTTCGGATTTGATGTATTCAAGCGCGGAAACAATCAATTCATCCAATTCCGAATGGATGTCATTAATGATGCATTCGTGGAATCTAAGGAATCGCTGCTCGCGTCATCGCTGCGCTATCTTGGCGAGGTTGTGACGGAACCGCTGCTGGAGAACGGGCATTTTGCGTCCAAATATGTGCAGGCAGAGCGTGATACGCTGCGCAAGCGTCTAGAGGCAATCATTAATGATAAAATTCGTTATGCTGCCGAACGCTGCACTGAAGTGATGTGCGAGGGCGATCCGTACCGGTTGCACGCTCTTGGCAATCGTGCCGATCTGCCTAATATTACGGCAGAATCATTGTATGAGCGGTATCACCAATGGATCAACGAGGCTGTGTTCGATCTGTACATAGCTGGTGATACATCGCTCGCTGAAGTAGAGAAGCTAGTCGCAGAATCGTTCAAGCTGCCTGATGGCGATATTGGTACCTTTGCATCAACGGATGTTCGTACAACTGCTCGCGATGTGAAAACCGTCGTTGAGAATATGGATATCAAACAAGGTAAGCTTAATCTAGGTCTGCGCACGGGAATTAGCTACGGAGACGAACAATATCCTGCGCTTCTTGTATATAACGGCGTGTTGGGTGCTTACCCCCACTCGAAATTGTTTATAAACGTAAGAGAGAAAGCAAGTCTCGCTTATTATGCATCATCCCGTATCGACGGTCACAAGGGGATCCTGACGATTCAGTCCGGTATCGAGATTGATAAGTACGAGCGGGCTCTGGCAATCATTCGCGAGCAAATTGCGGATGTTCAAGCCGGCAAAATCAGTGAGCTGGAAATCAATCAGACAAAGGCGATGCTCGTCAATCATGTTCGCGAAATGCAGGATTCTGCATACGAGCTGATCGCGTATGATTTTAATGCACTGTTCTCGGGCAGCACGCGTACGGGTGAAGAGCTGATTGCACAAATTCAAGCTGTGACGGTTGACGATATTGTGCGTGTAGCGAATGGCGTACAGCTCGATACCGTTTACTTCTTACGTGACAGGAAGGAGGCGTAGCAATGGAAACACTTGCATACCCAGGCGTTCAAGAAACGCTGTACCGCGAAGTGATGCCTAATGGCCTTGAGGTGTTTGTTCTTCCGAAGGAAGGATTTCAGAAAACATATGCAACCTTCTCGACCAAATACGGTTCCGTTGACAATCGGTTCGGCGTAGAGGGGAAACCGCTTGTAAGCGTACCAGACGGAATTGCCCATTTTCTTGAGCACAAAATGTTCGAGGAACCAACAGGCGATATTTTCGCTACGTTCTCGAATCAAGGTGCATCGGCTAACGCGTACACGAGCTTCGACCGTACGGTCTATTTGTTCTCGGCAACGGAGCAAATTCCGGCGAACCTTGAGACGCTCATCGACTTTGTTCAACATCCGTATTTCACCGATGAGAATGTGAACAAAGAAAAGGGCATCATCGAACAAGAAATTCAAATGTATCAAGATAATCCGGATTGGCGTGTGTACTTCGGCTTGTTCGATGCGATGTATCATGATCACCCGATTCATATCGATATTGCGGGCACAGTGGAGTCGATCTATCAGATAGACAAGGAAACGCTGTACAAATGTTATGAGACGTTCTACCATCCAACGAACATGATTCTGTTCGTGGTTGGCGGTGTAGACGCCAAAGAAGTGTTTGAGCTCGTTCGCCGCAATCAAGAGCGCAAGTCGTTCCCGTCGCAAGGCCGCATTATTCGCTCGTTCGATCCAGAGCCTGCAGCTGTGAAAGAGTCAAGGAAGCTGTTGAATCTTCCGGTGTCGCTGCCTAAATGCATGTTTGGCTTGAAGGAGACGAAGGTAGGCTTCACTGGCGAGGAGCTGCAGAAGCGGGAAGTGGCAACGCGGATCATGCTGGATATCGTATTCGGCGCCAGCTCGCAGCTGTATCAATCGCTGTACGATGAAGGGCTTATCTCGGACTCGTTCTCGCATGAGTATAATGCTTCGCCAGAGTACAGCTTCTCAGTCATTGGCGGTGAGACCAAAGACCCGGACGCATTGATAGCACGCGTACGAGAAGCTGTTGATAAGCTGCTAACTGTTGGCATTAACAGCGAAGCCTTTGAGCGTTCCCGTCGCAAAAAAATAGGCGGTTACTTACGCATGCTTAATTCCCCTGAAGCAATCGCTGGCGAGTTTACTCGATATCGTTTTCGTGGCGGCGATCTATTCGCGCTGCTGCCTCAATATGAGCAGGTTACATTGCAGGAAGTTAATGATCGCCTGCGCGAGCATTTTGATTGGAACCAGCTTGCCGTTTCCATCGTTGCTGCCGAGGAGACAACGAGTTGAGCAAACCGCTTCACGAAATGACGGTGCTTATCACCGGGGGAAGCCGCGGCATCGGCGCTGCCATCGCGCAGCGCTTCGCCGCGGAGCGGATGAACATCATCATTCATTATTTGCAATCGCATGAAGCAGCCAACGAGACGGCGCGCCGCTGCATGCGGCTCGGGTCGAACGTGATGACAATCTCGGCTGATCTGCGCTCGAAAGAACAAATTGTCCGTATGAAGGACAAGCTGCAGGATCGCGGTTTCGTTCCAGACATACTGGTTAATAACGCTGGGGTTGCCCATTACGGGATGTTGGCTGATGTGACGGAGCAGGAATGGGATGACGTCATGTCCGTCAACCTGAAGAGCATGTTCCTCACGACACAGTTGTTTATGGCGCCGATGATTCGTCAGCGGTTCGGCCGAGTCATTAATGTGTCTTCGGTTTGGGGGCAGTCCGGCGCATCTTGCGAAGTGCTGTATTCAACGACCAAAGGCGGAATGAACGCTTTCACGAAAGCGCTGGCAAAGGAACTAGCACCTTCCGGCGTCACCGTTAATGCAGTAGCGCCTGGGGCTGTGGATACCGTTATGTTGGATAAGCTCGACAGTTCTGAGAAACAAGCGCTGGAGCAGGAAATTCCGCTGGGCCGTTTTGCACAGCCGGATGAAATTGCGTCCTTGGTTTATTTCTTATCATTACCTGAGTCAGCCTATATAACGGGTCAAATTATTAGCCCGAATGGCGGATGGATCACTTAATGAACCGAAACTGAATTGTTCGAATAGACTGGCGCATACTCGCGCACACTACAATCGTTGCCCACTCAGCCATAATGTCTGAGAATGGAGCAGATCAATGTAGGAGGCGATACCCGTGTCCACGGTTCTTTCGAATTTCGATTCTTGGAAGCAATTTTTGGCTGCTCGTCTAGAACAGGGTAAGAAATTAGGACTTTCTGAAGATACCATTGCGAATCTTGCGTATGAGATCGGCTCCTTCCTCGACGAGCGCGTCGATCCCAAAAATGAAGAGCAGCGGGTGCTCAAAGAAATTTGGGATGCCGGTGATGAAGAGGAACGCAAAACACTGGCAAGACTCATGTGCAAACTTGTACAGCATTAATGCCAGTTGTATGACAAAGGCTCCCGTCACCGGGGGCTTTTTAACACGTTAAATAAGATTTTTCTCATTTACAGTAAAATACGTATTTTTTGGACGCATATACTGACATCGAGGCTCGCAAAGTTTCCTTCGTGAAGCCTCAATAGTGGTATTCTGACGCGATTTATGCTGATTTGTGAGTGGTTAATAAGTCACTGGAACATAATTGCATTCGCTTGCAGGAAAGTGACGAAAATTGTAGAATTAATTTTTGAAGATTGAACGGCAAATGGGGACGGTGGATCAATGGAAAAGCGGCAGTGGTACATGGAATACAAAATACATAAAAATCGTCCTGGTTTGCTTGGCAATATTGCTTCCTTGCTCGGGATGATGAGCGTTAACATCTTGACGATCAACGGCGTCGAAGATCGTACGCGAGGCATGCTCCTCGAGACCGATGATGACGGCAAGATCGATCTGCTTGGCCAGATGCTTGCGAAGATGGATTACATTACGGTTAACAAGCTTCGCCCACCTACGCTGCTAGACATTCTTGCTGTAAGGCACGGGCGTTATATCGAGCGTGATTCCGATGATAAGAAGACATTTCGTTTTACACGGGATGAACTCGGTGTTCTGGTCGATTTTCTCGGAGAAATTTTCAAGCGGGAAGGCAATCAGGTTATAGGATTACGAGGCATGCCTCGTGTAGGGAAGACGGAGTCGATCATCGCTGGAAGCGTCTGCTCGAATAAACGCTGGACCTTCGTTTCGTCGACGCTGCTGCGCCAGACGGTTCGCAGTCAATTATCGGAGGAAGAAATGAATCCGAACAGCATCTTTATCATTGACGGAATCGTCAGCACCATGCGTTCCAATGAGCGCCATTACGCACTCATTCAAGAATTAATGGCAATGCCTGCCACGAAGATTATTGAGCATCCGGATATCTTCATTAAAGAATCACACTATGATTACAGCACTTTTGATACGATTATAGAGCTGCGTAATACGCCGGATGAAGAGATTTCGTATGAAGCGATTACGAACGGCTTTCATGATTTCTAGACTTTCTAGACCAGAGCATATATAGAAAAGGGACATCAGGAGGTGAAGATATGTCAGATTTAGGAGAACTGCTTAAGAAGGCAAGGGAGCAAAGCGGTTTATCGCTTGATGATATTCAAGAATCAACCAAGATCCGTAAACGGTATCTAGAAGCGATCGAAGAAGGCGATTATAAAGTACTGCCAGGGACCTTCTATGTTCGCGCATTCGTAAAGACGTACGCAGAGACGCTTGGACTGAATGCGGATGACGTACTTCGCTTATACAAACACGAAATGCCTGCTGCGCCGGTTGAGGCTGCGGTAGAGCCTATGATCAAACAGCCGCGCAGGGCGTCGCAGACATCATCCGACCGATGGAGCAAGTTCGGCTTCACGGGCATTATGCTGTCGTTCGTTATTGTTATTGCGGTAGTCGTATGGATCTACGCAATTAACAATTCCGATACGAATGATAATGCGCCTAAGGCGGACGATCAGACGAAGATTACGGATTCGATCGATTTGCCGAAGGAGACGGATCCGTCAACGGATCCACAGACGGGCACGAATACGCCTGATACAGGAACGACGGTACAGCAACCGGAGCCGCCGAAAGTCCCGGATACAACGGTTACCTTGGCGGGCAAGTCGGGCCGTATCGATCTTTACGATGTAGGACCAAGCGGCAAGGATCACGTGCTGAAGTTTACGGTTAAAGGCGGTAAGAGCTGGATTGAGGTGCGTGAAGGCGGTTCGAAAGGCAAAGAGCTTTATTCTGGTAACGCAGCTGACGGCACGGAACAGACGTTTCCGTTGAGTGGCTCCACTTATATGAATATCGGCCGTGCGGATTTAGTTGAAGTCTCGATCGATGACGTTGTTGTCGAAGACGGCAACCGGACGACGACGAAGAAGCTGCAATTCAATCCTGTGGCTGGAACTGACAACGGAACGAATACGGGCACTGGCACAGGTACAGATAATGGCGCTGGAACTGGTACTGGTGCAGCTGACCAAGAAGGCGAAGTACAGAACGTTCGATAACTTTTCGCTGAATAAAGGCATTCGCCTCAGTGCGGATGCCTTTATTTGTGAGCGCTTTTCGGTTATAATACGGCACAAGTAATGTATGTGTAATGTTCTATTCTAAAGGAGCGATCGAATTCATGAGTGCTGAAAGTTCATTCGATATTGTATCGAAGGTCGATATGCAGGAGCTTACTAACGCAATAACCCAGGCAGAGCGGGAGCTGGAGACTCGCTTCGACTTTAAGGGCAGCAAGAGCAGCATTAAGTTTGAGAAAGAAGAGCTTATTATTTCGTCGGATGACGAATTCAAGTTGAGTAACGTTATCGATATTCTCATTGCGAAGATGGTTAAACGCGGCGTTCCGGTCAAAAACCTGGATTACGGCAAAGTTGAACCAGCTAGCCATTCTACCGTCCGCCAGCACATTAAGCTGCGAACCGGCATCGAGCAGGATGTGGCGAAGAAGATCAACATTATGATCCGCGATTCGAAGCTCAAGGTGAAGAGCCAGATTCAAGGCGATCAAATTCGGGTAACAGGAAAAAGCAGAGATGACCTGCAGGGCGTAATTGCGCTGCTCCGTGGTGCAGACCTGCCGGTAGAGCTGCAGTTCATTAACTATCGATAATTCCAATTTGCAGTTTCTTCTCTAAAGTGACGTCGGTTTTGTCATTTTGACACGCTTTAGGGCATGTATTATACTTTAACTTATATGGATAGATAGCTTTATGGAGTCAGATCTGGGGGATTGCACGACATGACAGAACGACATTTCGCAATGCAATGGCTGAGCGGTGCAAGTGAACAGGACAGTAAGCCTCTCACTTGTCGAATGACAGTGGACGGCAGCTTGGATAGTATGCTAGTGGCATCCTGCAGCGGGGAGGAGATGCTGTGAACTTAGCTAACAAGATCACGATTGCCCGCATTTTTCTCGTTCCGTTCATCATGATTTTTCTATTGATCAAGTTGGATTTGGAACCGATTCACTTTGATGATTTCTCGATTACATACAATCAGATTGCAGCCGCTCTTATCTTCATCATCGCAGCGAGCACGGACGGATTGGACGGTTACATTGCTCGTAAGAACAAAATCGTAACGAACCTTGGCAAGCTGCTTGATCCACTTGCAGACAAGGTGCTTGTTGCGGCTGTCCTAATCTCGCTTGTTGAGATGGATAAACTCGATGCATGGATCGCAGTCGTTATTATTTGCCGTGAATTCGCAGTGACAGGCTTACGCCAAATCGCGCTTCTTGAGAATAAAGTTATTGCCGCAAGCAAGTGGGGCAAATGGAAGACAGCTGTTCAGATTACGATGATCATTGCGCTCATGCTGAACAATTTCCCATTCACCTTCATCGATATTCGCTTTGACATCTTCGCCAGCTGGGTTGCGGCGGTCATAACCGTATACTCGGGCATCGACTATTTTGTCAAGAACAAAAACCTGATACCGATTGCCTAAATGACGGACATCCTTCAATTCTGAAGGGTGTCCTTCCTTCCTTTAGCACTTACAATTTTGTTCCTGAGAGTGAGGACTAACCGATGAAAGCTGAAATAATCGCAGTAGGCACGGAGCTGCTTCTGGGTCAGATTGTGAATACGAATGCTCAGTTCTTGTCACGTCGATTGGCCGATCTTGGCATAGACGTATATTATCAGACGGTGGTGGGCGACAACCCGAACCGTATTCGCAGCGCAATCGAAACGGCACGCAGCCGCGCTGATTTGCTGCTGTTTACCGGTGGTCTAGGACCTACGCAGGATGATTTAACGAAGGACGTGCTGGCGGATTACCTTGGACGCGAGATGACCTACGATCAGCCTTCAATGGACAAGATTACGGCATTCTTCCAAGATCGCGGTATTCATATGGTGGAAAGCAATAAAAGACAGGCAACGTCGATTGTAGGCGCAATGCCGCTATTTAATGAGGCCGGACTTGCAGTTGGTAATGCCCTGCATGAAGACGGTACACGTTATTTGCTGCTTCCTGGGCCGCCGCGTGAGATGAAGCCCATGTTCGAAGGACCTGCTTTGACGTGGCTTCTCGGCGAATTGGGGACCGCGATTCCGCTTTATTCGAGGCTGCTTAAGTTTGCTGGCATCGGGGAATCGAAGTTGGAGCACGATCTGCTGCCATTAATTGAAGGACAGACGGATCCAACGATTGCGCCCTATGCCAAAGAAGGAGAAGTCGCGATTCGCGTGTCGACCAAGGCAACAACGGCGATGGAAGCACAGCGCAAGATCGATGTTACGGTGGATAAAATAAAACAATATGTCGGAGCGCATTTGTTCGCCCAGGAAGATATCCCGTTAGAAGAGGCTGTCGTGCGCCTGCTTCGATTGACGGGCCGTACGATGGCTTCTGCGGAGAGCTGTTCCGGCGGGTTGTTCGCTGAGCTTATTACGAACATTCCAGGCAGCAGCGGGGAATATGCTGGCGGTGTTGTTACCTATACGAATAGGATGAAGCATCAACTTCTCGGCATCCCGATGTCGCAGCTAGAAGGCGAAGGAGCACCAGGTGCGATCAGCGAGTCGACTGCTGCAATGATGGCGGAGCGAGTGAGAGAGATCGCTGATGCGGATTATGGCATTTCATTAACAGGTGTCGCTGGACCAGCTGAGTCAGAAGGCAAGCCAGTGGGACTCGTTTATTACGCTATTGCGCAACGCTCGAAGCCGACAGAAGTCCACACGATGCATCTGAGCGGGACGAGGGATATTATCCGCGTACGCGCTGTCAAAGCCGTTCTGTACCGTCTGTGGCAGGCGCTGGGCGGCGCTGAGCAGCAATAGCAGAGCTGGGGAGAGTGCTTGGCTATAATTTCTCTTGCCGAGTTTTTGAGAATCGTGCTATAGTAATCGTAGTTAACGGAGGAACCGTAGCGAATGGATCATTTGCTGCGGTTCTTTTTGTTCTTTCGGGCATCGTTCGTCTTCAGGAAGAAAAAAAAGCGAATGTATGTTCGAAAAAATGCTTGGCAACAAGAACGAAATAAGCTATGATAACACTATAAAGAGTAAAGGGATGTGAGTTACTTGTCAGATCGTCGCGCAGCGTTAGAAATGGCACTCCGCCAGATTGAGAAGCAGTTCGGTAAAGGCTCCATCATGAAACTAGGCGAATCGACACACATGCAAGTTGAGACCGTATCCAGCGGCGCGCTTGCTTTAGATATTGCCCTTGGGATCGGCGGATTTCCTCGCGGTCGTATTATTGAAGTATACGGACCGGAATCTTCCGGTAAGACGACGGTTGCACTGCATGCAATCGCAGAAGTACAGAAGATTGGTGGACAAGCTGCCTTCATCGACGCCGAGCATGCGCTCGATCCGCTGTATGCTAGCAAGCTAGGCATCAACATCGATGAGTTGCTGCTATCCCAGCCGGATACAGGCGAGCAAGCGCTCGAGATCGCGGAAGCGCTCGTTCGCAGCGGCGCGGTCGACATTATTGTTATCGACTCCGTTGCCGCACTCGTACCGAAAGCGGAGATCGAAGGCGACATGGGTGATTCCCACGTTGGTCTTCAAGCACGTCTGATGTCGCAGGCTCTTCGTAAGTTGTCTGGTGCGATTAACAAATCGAAAGTTATCGCGATCTTTATTAACCAGCTGCGTGAGAAAGTCGGCGTTATGTTCGGCAACCCAGAGACGACGCCAGGCGGACGCGCGCTTAAGTTCTACTCTAGCGTACGTCTTGATGTACGCCGTATCGAGTCGATTAAGCAAGGCAACGATATCGTCGGTAACCGCACTCGGATTAAAGTCGTGAAGAATAAGGTTGCACCTCCTTTCAAGCAAGCTGAGGTGGACATTATGTACGGCGAAGGCATATCGCGTGAGGGAAGCATTATTGATATTGGTACGGAACTTGAAATCGTTCAGAAGAGCGGAGCATGGTTCTCATACAATGGCGATCGACTGGGTCAAGGCCGTGAGAATGCGAAACAATTCTTGAAGGACAATAAAGAACTTGCTGCTACGATTGAGAAACAGATTCGTCAAGCAACGCAACTTTCTGATTCCGCTCTCCAAGCTGCAGCACTT
This sequence comes from Paenibacillus terricola, assembly GCF_014779765.1. Classification (GTDB taxonomy): domain Bacteria; phylum Bacillota; class Bacilli; order Paenibacillales; family Paenibacillaceae; genus Paenibacillus_T; species Paenibacillus_T terricola. Next base: position 1,379,300 of record NZ_JACXZA010000001.1, read on the forward strand.
GCAGCAGAGAAGGAAGAAGAAGAAGAGCCAACTTTCGAGGATTTGCTCTAGAACAATTGGTAATCACATAGCAAGAAGAGAACGGCACCTTATTCGAGGTGCCGTTCCTCGTTCATGAGGAGGTTACAATTGGGCGATGATTTATACGGTTACATCAGTTGAACAAGACGCGAAGCAGTACCGCCGATATCATATTTATATGAACAATGATTCGGAACCTATGTTGTCCGTTCATGAAGACCTGCTCATTCGACACCGTCTGTTTAAAGGATTAGAATTGACGGAATCTGCGATTTCCGACATACGAGCGGAGGATAATCAATACAAAGCTTATGCACTGGCGATTAACTATTTGGGATTGCGACCTCGGACGAGCAAAGAGATAGAACGGTATTTGCAGCGCAAGGAGATTGAGCCTGAACCAATCGCATATGCGATTGAGCGGTTGGAGCGGGAACGTCTCATTGATGATGAAGATTACGCGAAGCGGTTTGCCGAAAGCCGACTTCGTTCGGGCGGCAAGGGAAGGCTGCTTATTAAACAGGAATTGAAGATGCGTGGAGTGGACAAGCATACAGCAGATGCTGCATCTCAGGAGCTGGGGAGAGAGGCAGAGCAAGCAGTTGCAGATCTTGCAGCTGCTAAGAAATGGAGATCCATGACAGGCGAAATATATGACAAGCGGCGTAAACTTGCTCAATTTTTGCTGAGAAGGGGCTTTCCGATGGATGTAGCCATGCAAGCTGTGAAGCGTGCATCTGCTGATCAGGAGGCTGCTCTTGATGATGAAGAGTTAGGATGGCTTGACAATTGAATTTGTCAAAAGATAAAATGATTTTGTATTCTTTCTTTTTGAATCGATTTTCCTTCCAAAAATTGATTCGAAACAGATTATTTTCACTTAGTTTAGTCGATTATTCGGTATGGAACCGGCTAAGGACAGGGTGAAACGGCTGTCTCCATCCTTTATTTGGTTACAGAACGTTTCATTCCGGTAAAATTCAAGCGCAAGTATGAGGGAACCTCAATCGATGCCATTCGATTGGAGGGGGAAACTTATACTTACTTGGATTTAAAACAAAATATCATCCCAAGCGTTGAAACTTGGTGTGCAACGGGGAGGTGAACAAGATGCAAACGGCTGTATGGATCTTGATCGTTCTCGTTGTTGGTGCGATTTTCTTTGGGATAGGTTATTTCATTCGCAAATCGATCGCCGAAGCCAAAATTCAAAGCGCTGAGCAAGCCGCTACCGTAATCGTTGAGAATGCGAAGAAAGAAGCGGAAGCGCTGAAGAAAGAAACTGTGCTTGAGGCGAAAGATGAAGTCCACAAGCTCCGTTCTGAAGCTGAACGCGATATCCGCGAGCGGCGCAATGAAACGTCTCGTCAAGAGCGTCGTCTTCAGCAGAAAGAAGAGACTCTGGATAAAAAATTAGAAGCGCTTGAGCGCAAAGAAGAACAAGTTGCCAACAAGGAGAAACGAATCGAGGAAACGCAATCGCAAATCGATGTTCTCTACAAGCAGCAAGTAACTGAGCTGGAACGAATTTCGAATCTTTCGATGGAGGATGCACGCAGTATCATCTTGTCCAACGTAGAGCAGGAAGTTCGTCATGAAACAGCTCAGATGATCAAGGAAATCGAGCAGCAAGCGAAGGAAGAAGCAGATAAGAAAGCGCGCGACATTATCTCGTTGGCTATTCAACGTTGTGCGGCTGACCATGTTGCAGAGACGACAGTCTCTGTTGTAGCTCTTCCGAATGAGGAAATGAAAGGCCGCATCATCGGACGTGAAGGCCGCAATATTCGCGCCCTGGAAACATTGACCGGTATCGATCTCATTATCGACGATACACCGGAAGCGGTCATACTGTCGGGATTCGACCCGATTCGTCGGGAAATTGCCCGGACTTCCTTGGAGAAGCTTGTGGCAGATGGACGGATTCACCCTGCACGGATCGAAGAAATGGTCGAGAAATCTCGGAAAGAAGTGGACGAGCGTATCCGCGAATACGGGGAGCAGGCTACTTTCGAGGTTGGTGTGCATGGATTGCATCCTGACTTGATCAAAATATTGGGCCGCTTGAAATATCGTACTAGCTACGGTCAGAACGTGCTCAAGCATTCGATGGAAGTCGCGTACCTTACAGGTCTGATGGCTGCCGAGCTCGGCGAGGATATTACGCTTGCTAAGCGCGCAGGTTTGCTGCATGACATCGGTAAAGCACTTGACCATGAAGTCGAAGGTTCGCACGTTGAGATCGGCGTAGAACTTGCTAAGAAGTACAAGGAGCATCCAGTCGTTATTAACAGTATCGCATCCCACCATGGTGATTGCGAAGCGACGTCGGTTATCGCAATGCTCGTCGGCGCAGCTGACGCCTTGTCGGCAGCACGTCCGGGCGCACGCCGCGAGACACTGGAGACGTATATCAAACGTCTGGAGAAGCTCGAAGAAATTTCCGAATCGTTCGAAGGCGTCGAGAAGTCGTACGCCATTCAAGCTGGACGCGAAGTTCGCGTCATGGTTCAGCCTGAGAAGATCGACGACACGGAAGCGTTCCGCCTAGCACGCGATATCACGAAGAAAATCGAGAACGAACTCGATTATCCGGGCCATATCAAGGTTACGGTCATTCGCGAAACGCGCGCTGTCGAGTACGCGAAATAATTGAATTAAAGCAACGACGAAAGTGGCTGCTAGTCAGCCACTTTTGTTTGTTTTTCAGGGTTATCATCCGCATGATATGCTGTCGTCTTAGTCTATTCGGGTGACACCCGGCGGATGGTTAACATTACTTCAAGTATTCAATGTACATATATCGTTAACACTGCAATTGGCAGTACATAATGAACTTATAGGCAAACCAACTAATATCCAAGGGGCCAGCCCCTGACCGCACGCCCCTAACAAGAGTTGTACCCCCGCAGGGATACGCGACTCCCAGCACGATGTCACTGAGCCCCTCCAACAGCCGCTCACACGCCTCTTCCGGGGTCCAGGGGACGGAGTCCCATGGGAGGAGAATCCTCCTTGAGAGGGCGGGGGTGAAACCGAGAGTGTGGTCAGGTGTGGAATTGGATGTAACCTAATCCCCTTGAAGGGGATTAGGTATAAGAGCGATATGAGCCAACGTAAAGCGTGTCCCGCAGGGACGAAAGCGAGCACAAGCAGAACGATCGCGAGAACATTGAACACGTATGCACCAGAAGAGTCCATAACCAAACGTGTACGCATTAGAGCGTGTCCGTCAGGGATGAAAGCGGGCAGACGATCCAACAACGTACATAGATCCGTCCTTCGGGAGTCCAGAGGGCAATGCCCTTTGGGGTCCTCCCTTGCAGGGAGGATTTAGGCGGGTAGAGAAACAGGGTTACAATGAGGGTGCTAGCCCTTAAGATATCTGGTTTCATCGAAGTCGGGGGGGGGGCGTAAGGGGCGCAGCCCCTGACTTCCACAACGTCGAAAAAGAGTTGTACCCCGCAAGGGTACACGACTCCTAGCACGTTGTCACGGAGCCCCTCCAACAGCCGCTCACACGCCCCTTCCGGGGTCCAGGGGACGGGAGTCCCATGGGGTCCTCCCTTGCAGGGAGGATTTAGGTGGGTAGAGAAAATTGGGTTACAATGAGGGCGCAAGCCCTTAAGATATCTGGTTTCATCGAAGTCGAGGGTCGTAAGGGGCGCAGCCCCTGACTACCACACGTCGAACAAGAGTTGTACCCCGCAGGGGTACGCGTCTCCCAGCACGTTGTTAACTCAGCAGCACTATCGCCTCTCAAACGCCTCTTCCGGGGTCCAGGGGACGGGAGTCCCATGGGGTCCCCCTTGCAGGGAGGATTTTGGTGGGTAGAACAATTGGGTTATAGTGAGGGCGCTAGCCCTTAATCAATAAAGTTAAGGTTCTAAGGGGCGAAGCCCCTTTAACTTCAAGACAAGTAGGGGTCCAAGGGGCAACAGCCCCTTGATGAAAGAAAACCGGAGGTTTTATTATGAGAATTCTTTTTATCGGCGATATTGTCGGAAGTGTCGGAAGAGCGGCTGTGAAGAAAGTGCTGCCGGCGCTTAAGACTAAATATAATCCGCACATCATTATTGCGAACGGCGAGAACTCGGCAGCTGGCCGGGGGATTACGGCTACAATCGCGAAAGAATTGTTCGAAGCGGGCGTACACGGCATTACGATGGGCAATCATACGTGGGATAACCGTGACATCTTCGAGTGGATCGACGACGAGCAGCGCATCGTGCGCCCTGCTAACTACGCGCCGGAGGCACCGGGCAGAGGGGCAGCAATCATTAAAGCGAACGGGAAGACACTTGCGATTATTAATATTCAAGGCCGTACCTTCCTGCCGCCAATCGATTGCCCGTTCCGCACGGCGGATGCTTTGATCGAAGAGGTGAGCGACAAGACGAATCAGATTCTGGTCGACTTCCACGCAGAGGCGACGTCCGAGAAAATCGCAATGGGCTGGCATCTGGATGGCCGAGCTTCGCTTGTTGTTGGTACGCATACGCATGTGCAGACGAATGACGATCGGATTTTGCCGCAAGGAACCGCGTATCTGACAGATGTAGGGATGGTTGGACCTCGTGACGGCGTGCTTGGGATGGAGCGCACAGCGGTGCTGCACAAATTCCTGACGCAGCTGCCGACCCGGTTCGTCGTGGATGAAGGCGATTGGCACTTCCACGCTGTGTTAGTGGACACAGATGATGCGACGGGTAAAGCGACTTCGATTCAGAAGATTCGTCAAACGGAAGAGACGTTAATGTTCTTCTAGCCGCCAATTTGATCCAAAATCGATGCACCGATATTCAATTTCAAAATAAATTGTTCTAAATGTCAAACAATTCGGAATAGTGAACAAAGTACAAGCAAGAAAAGAAGGAATCTTTCTGCCTCCCTCGAATAGTTATAACTAGTGGAATTAACCCATCATTCCCGAGGAGGTACTTTTTCATGGAAGTATTAAAAGTTTCAGCAAAGTCCAATCCAAACTCTGTTGCTGGCGCGCTAGCGGGTGTTTTGAGAGAACGTGGCGGCGCAGAACTTCAGGCTATCGGGGCTGGTGCGTTAAACCAAGCGATTAAAGCAGTAGCGATTGCAAGAGGGTTCGTAGCACCAAGCGGCGTCGATCTCATTTGCATTCCAGCATTCACAGACATTGTAATCGATGGTGAAGACCGCACTGCGATCAAATTGATCGTTGAACCTAGATGATCAGTGTAGGCACGGCAGCACAATAGTTACGAAATGGATAAACCTGTTTACATATTTGTAGGCAGGTTTTTTGCATGCTGCATAACAATATAGGAAGGGATGACGTAGCAATGCGTGAATCCGCCACTTCAGGTTATCCGATAGCTGACTTTCATTGTGACGTGCTGTGGAAGCTGCTGAAGCATGAGGAGCTCTCGTTCGATGACCGATCCGAGAGCCAAATTGATGTGACACCGGGACGACTCCATGCTTCACAAGCGATTCTGCAGACGTTTGCAGTGTTTATATCTCCGCGTATGACAAGCCAGGCTGCCGTCTGGAAGAGCGTCGATTTATTTTATGAACATGTACTCTCGAATCCGAAGATGCATCTGATACGCACAGCCGCTGATATTGACTATGCGGTCCATCATGGGCAGACAGGCGCCCTGTTGTCGCTTGAAGGTGTAGACGGGCTCTATGGCGATTTCTCGATGCTAAGGCTGCTGTACCATCTCGGGCTTCGCGCAGTCGGATTGACATGGAACCACGCGAATTGGGCAGCAGATGGCGTACTGGAGCCTAGACAAGGCGGGTTGACCGCGAGAGGGGCGCAGTTCGTTGACGAATGCGAACGGCTGGGCATCATACTTGATGTGTCGCATCTGACCGAGCAAGGCTTCTGGGAACTGGCAGATCGCGTGAAGCGGCCGTTTATTGCCTCGCATTCGAATGCGAAGTCGCTATGTCCGCATGCTCGTAACTTAGCTGACGATCAGATTAAAGCACTCATAGCAATTGATGGACGGATTGGAATTACGTACGTGCCTTATTTTGTAAAAGAAGACGGGAACGCCACCATCACGGATGTTCTTCGGCATATCGAGCATGTAGCGGCACTGGGGGGAGCTAAGCAGCTTATGCTGGGTTCTGATTTCGACGGAATCGAGCAGTATGTTCAGTCGCTGCGCCATCCGGCAGACGTTCCTAAGCTTGTAGAAGCGATGCTGCGGGTATTCCCAGAACAAGTTGTAACCGATATCACCTCGGGTAATGCAATCCGGTATTTGAAAGAACAATTACCTACTGCATAGCTAGGCTGATGACACTATATTCTCTATTTAGCACGAATCTCATCGCAAAGACAGATCATTTATTCAGGTCGCGAGTCTTGCATTTTGCTGCTACCTCCCCTAAAATTTAAATGATAATTATTATTAAATTCTAATCGTACACATATATACGAATGCTGCTGCGTTCTATAAAAGAGGAGATGGACGTTTTGATCAGTCAATTATCATGGAAGATCGGGGGACAGCAGGGGGAAGGCGTTGAAAGTACGGACCGCATTTTCTCCACTGCGCTGAATCGTCTCGGCTACTACTTGTACGGATACCGCCATTTCTCTTCTCGCATCAAAGGTGGACATACGAATAATAAAATTCGGATCAGCACGAGTCCGATTCGTGCGATTTCCGATGATTTAGATATTCTTGTTGCATTCGACCAAGAGAGCATTGATCTTAATGCGCATGAGCTTCGGTCTGGCGGCGTTATCGTCGCGGATGCGAAGTTTAGCCCCGTTGTGCCAGAAGGAATTGACGCTAGACTGTTTGCTGTTCCGATCACGGCGATCGCCGAAGGTCTTGGAACATCCCTGATGAAGAACATGGTTGCTTCGGGTGCATCATGGGCACTGCTTGGACTGCCGCTCGAAGTGTTTAATAAAGCAGTAGAAGAAGAATTCGGCCGTAAAGGTGCAGCAGTCGTTGAGAAGAACATCGAGGCTGTCAAACAAGGCGCTGACTTCGTGCTTGATCAAGCAGGCGGTCCAATTGAAGCATTCAAGCTGGAGCCTGCAGACGGCAAGCAGAAGATGTTTATTATCGGTAACGAAGCAATCGGTCTCGGTACGATTGCAGCAGGCTGCCGCCTCATGTCGGCCTATCCGATTACGCCAGCATCAGAAATTATGGAATACCTCATTAAGAAACTGCCGAAGTTCGGCGGTACAGTCGTTCAGACGGAGGACGAGATTGCTGCTGTCACGATGGCAATCGGCGCGAACTATGCAGGTGTTCGCACGATGACGGCATCGGCTGGCCCAGGCTTGTCGCTCATGATGGAAGCGATCGGTCTTGCTGGTATGACGGAGCAGCCGCTCGTTATTGTAGATACGCAGCGTGGTGGTCCTTCGACAGGTCTGCCGACCAAGCAGGAGCAATCTGACTTGAACGCGATGGTGTACGGTACGCACGGTGAAATTCCGAAGGTAGTTGTTGCGCCTGCTTCGATCGAAGACTGCTTCTATGACATGATCGAGGCGTTCAACGTTGCCGAGCAGTATCAAGTGCCAGTTATCGTTATGACGGACCTTCAGCTGTCGCTGGGCAAACAATCATGCGAAATGCTCGATTACGATCAGATCGTCATTAAGCGCGGTAAATTGGTTGAAGAAGTGCCAGCGTCAGATGATAATGAACTGTTCAAGCGTTACGAGCTTACGGAAGATGGCGTATCGCCGCGTGTGCTTCCAGGTGTAAAAGGTGGTATCCACCATGTCACAGGCGTCGAGCACGATGAGACTGGACGTCCATCGGAGAGCACAACGAACCGTAAGAATATGATGGATAAACGTCTGAAGAAGCTGAATTCGCTGCAATTCCGTGATGCCATTCGAGTAGACGCTCCTTACGAGCAAGCGGACCTGCTTATTATCGGCATGGGCTCGACAGGCGGCACTATCGATGAAGCGCGCCGTAGACTAGAAGCAGACGGGCTGAAGACGAATCATGTGACGATTCGTCTGATCGCACCGTTCCCGACAGACCTGCTTACGCCGTACCTGAATAGTGCGAAGCGCGTAGTTGTTCTGGAGAACAATGCAACGGCTCAACTGGCGTCACAGATTAAGATGCACGCAGGTTACGCTGACAAAATCCATAATGTCCTCAAATATGACGGCAGCCCATTCCTGCCATCCGAAGTGTATAAAGCATGCAAGGAGTTGAACTAAGTGGCTACATTTAAAGATTTTCGCAATAACGTTAAGCCGAACTGGTGCCCAGGCTGCGGTGACTTCTCGATCCAAGCAGCGATTCAGCGGGCCGCGGCGAACGTAGGCTTAGAGCCAGAAGAGCTTGCTGTCATTTCGGGTATTGGCTGTTCGGGACGTATTTCGGGCTACATCAATGCCTATGGCCTGCACGGTATTCACGGCCGCGCACTTCCAATTGCACAAGGCGTTAAGCTCGCTAACCGCGAGCTGACGGTTATCGCATCCGGCGGTGACGGCGACGGCTTCGCGATCGGTATGGGCCATACGGTTCATGCGATTCGCCGAAACTTGGACATTACGTATATCGTAATGGATAACCAAATCTATGGCCTGACGAAAGGCCAGACATCGCCTCGCAGCGCCGAAGGCTTCAAGACGAAGTCGACGCCAGAAGGCTCGATCGAGACGACGTTGTCGCCGCTCGAGATTGCGCTGTCGGCAGGCGCAACGTTCGTTGCACAATCGTTCTCCAGCGATCTGAAGCAGCTGACGGCACTGATTGAGCAGGGCATGGCGCACAAAGGTTTCTCGTTCATCAACGTGTTCAGCCCTTGCGTAACGTTCAACAAGGTGAATACGTATGACTGGTTCAAGGAGAACATCGTGAACCTGGCAGAGTTCCCGGACTACGATCCGACGAACCGCATACAAGCGATGACCAAGATCATGGAGACGGGCGGCTTGCTGACAGGTCTTATCTATCAGAACAAAGAACGCAAGTCTTACGAAGATATGATCGTTGGCTTCAAGGAAGAGGCGCTCAGCTCGCAATCGCTCGACATTAGTCGCGAATCGTTCGACAAGTTGGTTGCCGAGTTCCAATAATAACAGGTATAATAAGGCATACGGCTAACGATTAGTCGTATGCCTTTTCTTGTTTTTTACAATAGTGATAGCATTAAAGGACGGCGATGAAGCGATGGCGAAGATGGTACCAGTGGGCGTATCTGCCCGACACATTCATTTGACAGCGGAGCATGTACAGATCTTGTTCGGCGCTGGCTATGAGCTGACAGAGATGAAACCATTGTCTCAGCCAGGCCAATATGCTGCGAATGAGACAGTTGCTGTTGTTGGCCCTAAAGGGTCGTTCCAGAAGGTTCGCATTCTGGGTCCGGTACGTCCAGCGACTCAGCTTGAGATTTCACGTACGGATGCATTCGCGATTGGCGTGAAGCCGCCTGTTCGCGAGTCTGGTGATATTAAAGGTTCGGCGGGCATTACGATTCAAGGTCCTGTCGGCGAGGTAACGATTGAAGAAGGCGTTATTGTTGCGGCTCGTCATATTCATTTCCATACTAGCGATGCAGAGCAATGGGGTATCGTGGACAAGCAGAAGCTGCGCGTACGTGTAGGCGGCGACCGCGGCGTTGTATTCGAGAATGTCGTTGCGCGGGTGTCACCGAATTTTGCGCTGGACATGCATATCGACACCGATGAAGCGAATGCGGCAGGCGTGGAGAATGGACAACAAGCGGAGATTATCGATTAATAAAATTGCTCTCACAGCACAAGAAGCGGTCATCACTGGAGTTATCCAGTGATGACCGCTTCTTCATGTTTAGTAGATCAGTTGTGCGAAGACCGGCAGGGCGATAATTGCAAGCAGGGCTGCAATAATCATTGACACGCTGGCAATGGCTCCGGCAAGCGAACCAAGCTCGAACGCTTTGGACGTGCCCGCGCCATGCGCGGACGTGCCAAGCATCACGCCTCGCGTAACATCGCTCTCGACGTGAAGCATGCGTATGACTGCAGGGCCGAACAAGCTGCCTGTCAGCCCGGTAACCATGACAAGCGCAGCGGTGAAGGCCGGATTGCCGCCAAGCGTGGCAGATAAGTTCATGGCGATTGGCGTCGTCACAGACCGGGGGATCAAGCTCTCGGTAAGCGTAGCGTTGAAGTGGAATAATCCGCCAGCAGCTGCAGCGCAGATAACAGATGCAGCTGAGCCTGCGATAACGCCGCAGACGATTTCAAGCGCATGCTTCTTCAGCACATCAAAATGCCGATACAGCGGTACGGCTAATGCAACCGTTGCGGGCTTAAGCAGATCAGACAGCCAGTGTGCGCCGCTATCGAAGTCAGTGTATGGAATGCCAGTAATGAGCAGCAAGCCAATGAGCAGCAGCGGCGTAACGAGAACTGGCGTGAGAATGAACAATGAGAATCGAGCGTAAAGCGCGCGCGACGCGATATAGATGCCGATCGTAACGAGTAGGCAAATCAATGGGATCATGAATGGCTCACCTCGTCATGCCTTCTAAGACGGCGTCTCCCTTTGCCAGCTTGGATAACGGCTGATGGGAGTGCAATAATTGCCATCACAACGATTGTTCCGATCATAACGGCGGCGAGCAGAGTTACTCCATTCGTACGTACGATGTCCTCGTATTGAATAATGCCGACGCACGGCGGTATGAAGAAGAGCAGCATTTGTGCGAGCAGCCAGTTCGCGCCTCGTTCAATCCAGCGGAGCCGTATGGTACCGCTTTTAAGCAGGGCGAACAAAATAATAGCGCCGATGATGCTTCCGGGAACGGGCAAATGAAGCCATTGTGCCGCCCGGTCTGATCCAAACGCGAGCGCCGTAAGCAAGGCGATCTGCGCAATGGTGAGCGACAAATTTTTGAATAAAGCCATGTTGATGCAGTCCCCTTTCGTTCATGACAAGTATACGAGCGAATGTAATATAGGTAAAATGAATAATAAGAATGATGTTCATGAATTTGGTCTATGGGCGGGGATACGCAATCGATATCAAACATTTGCAATATGTCATAGAAGTTGCTAGGACAGGCAGCTTCACGAAAGCGGCTCAGACGATGTTCGTCAGCCAGCCTACAATCAGTAAAATGATTAAGTCTGTGGAGGAAGAGTTGGGCGTCGAGTTGTTTGATCGCTCTGGTTCCCGCATCGTACCAACGGACGTCGGCCAATTGATTGTGGATCAGGCGAATGTGATCGCGCATGCCTTTGATAATTTGACGACAGGGCTTGATGAGCTCGCTTCGCTCCGGAGAGGAAAGCTGCGCATTGGTCTGCCGCCGATGGCAGGGGCTAGTTATTTTGCAGAACCAATCGGACGGTTTCACGCGATGTATCCGGGAATATCAATCGAGTTGGCGGAGGATGGCGCTAAGCGCATAGAAGCCGATATTGAGAATGGTGCGCTTGATTTCGGCGTCGTGCTGCTGCCAACGAAATCGGAGCTGTTCGAATCGATCCTGATCGCCGATGAACGGCTAATGGTTCTGGTGCATCCGGAGCATCGGTATGCGGCTAGAGGACGAATTGCATTGACGGAGCTTGAGCCGGAACCGCTCATCTCGTTCAGTGAAGGGTTCGCGCTGCATGATCGAATCCCCGCCGCATGTCTATCTGAAGGATTCCGTCCTAACATTGTGTGCGAAAGCTCGCAGTGGGATCTTATTGTAAGACTCGTTGCTGCCAATCTAGGCGCTGCCCTGCTGCCGGAATCGATCTGCCGGGAAGCGGGAGATGGTGTCGCTGCCGTCGCCTTGGACCAGCCAATTATTCCATGGCGGCTTGCATTCGTATGGCGCAAGGATCGTTATTTGTCTTACGCGGCGAAGGAATGGATCCGGTTCCTGCGGACATGGTTTCCGGAGGGGCTGCAATAATATTTTTCACGAATAAGGAGAATGGAAATTGTTATAGGTAGATGGTATAATTCCTTGATGGAACGATAATTAAAGTTTAATAGGCTGTTCAACAAGCACGCTTTTGATCACGATGAACACGAGCTTTAATAGAGAGATACGTGTTGATGAGGGGAAGTGAGACAACAGTGAGCAAGAATGAGTCAAAGGACTACTCTAGATATTTCGATTTTAGCGGTGCGAAAGTCGTAAGCGAAGAAGAGGGTAAGATCACTTACCGCATCAACGGCAGAAACATTCAGATACATGCTGCGCCTAACCATAAAGAAGAGAAGCGCAGGGGCAAAGAAGATGTTCAGGTTCATGCATTCGGGAATGCAGAAACCGAGCATATCATGGACGGCTTCAGAGCTATGAACGAAGCGAAGCAGCATTACTATCTGATTCAAACGTACGGCTGCCAGATGAACGAGCATGACACGGAAGTCATGAAAGGCATGTTCGAACAGATGGGCTATGCGCCGACCGAAGATCGACTTGAAGCAGACGTTATTTTACTCAATACTTGTGCCATTCGGGAAAATGCGGAAGATAAAGTGTTCGGCGAACTCGGCCACCTGAAATCACTGAAACGCGAACGTCCGAACTTGTTAATCGGCGTTTGCGGTTGTATGTCACAGGAAGAATCCGTTGTCAACCGTATCATGGAGAAGCAGCAGCATGTGGATATCGTATTTGGTACCCACAACATTCACCGTCTGCCGAACCTGCTTCAGAACGCTTATTATAACAAAGAGATGGTCGTCGAAGTATGGTCCAAGGAAGGCGACATCATCGAGAATCTGCCGAAGAAACGCGAAGGCATGCGGGCTTGGGTCAACATTATGTACGGCTGCGATAAATTCTGTACATACTGCATCGTACCCTATACGCGCGGCAAAGAGCGTAGTCGTCGACCGGAGGATGTTATCGCCGAGGTGCGAGAGTTGGCGCGTCAAGGCTACAAAGAAATAACACTGCTCGGCCAGAACGTTAATGCCTATGGCAAAGACTTCGAAGATCGTGAGTATCGGTTCGGTGACCTGATGGCGGACATTTCGAGGATCGATATCCCGCGCATTCGGTTCACAACGAGTCATCCGCGTGATTTCGACGATCATCTGATCGAGGTGTTGGCAGGCAAAGGCAATCTTGTGGAGCACATTCACTTGCCTGTACAATCCGGCAGTACGGAAGTATTGAAACGAATGAGCCGTAAGTATAGCCGTGAACATTTCATCGACTTGGTGAAACGAATTAAGAAAGCGATTCCCGGCGTCGTGCTTACGACCGATATTATCGTTGGATTCCCTGGTGAGACCGAAGAGCAATTCGAAGAGACATTGTCACTCGTCCGTGAAGTTGGCTTCGAGATGGCATACACATTCATCTACTCGCCGCGCGAAGGCACGCCTGCTGCTGGCATGGAGGACAACGTTCCGTTCGAAGAGAAGCGTGAACGGCTTGCTCGTCTGAATGGGCTAATGGCAGAGCTTGGACGCGTAGGCAATGAGAAGCTGTATGGTCAAATCGTCGAGGTATTGGTAGAGGGCGAGAGCAAGAACAACGCGAACGTACTGTCCGGCCGCACGCGGACGAACAAGCTCGTTCACTTCGAAGGACCGAAGGAATGGATTGGGCAATTCATTCATGTCCGTGTAACGGAGCCTCTCACTTGGCATATTAAGGGAGAACCTGTATTGCATACCGAAGAAGCTGTATCTTAATCGCATAGATAAAGCAAACGTAACGATAGGAGAGATTAGAATGGCAGAACAGCACGCACATACTTGCGGCGGACACGACCACGATCATGATCACGAAGGACGGTGTGTTCCAAGCTTCCATACCCGTGATTTGATCGTTCGTAAGGACGTCATGGAGAAGGCAAAAGAATTGGCAGACTTGATCTACACTTCCGAGGAGGTACAGCGTTACCGTCAAGCGGAGAAGCAAATTCAAGCACATGAGCGCGTACAATCGGTTATGGCGCTGCTGAAGAAGAAGCAGAAGGAAGTCGTTGCGTTCGAGAAAACGTTCAAGAACGAAGCAATGGCGAAGAAGATCGAGGAAGAAATGGCTGAGCTGCAGGATGAGCTGGACGGCATGCCGATCGTATCGCAATTCCAGCAAAGCCAATCCGATATCAATTACATGCTTCAGCTCGTTATCGGCGTTGTTCGCGATACGGTTGCACAGAAGCTTGAAGTGGAAGGCGCAACGGAGCAGGATGAGCCTGCGGATTGCAGCAACTAATCCTTCTACAATAATGAAACAGGAAGAGCTTTTGAGCTTTTCCTGTTTTTTTATTACCATTTTAGGAAAGAATACAGCACGGAATTGATCATGATTTGACATTATTGATAAAACCGATAAAACAAAGTGGTCAACTATGATTGACCTTGTTAACGTTTTTTATCATAATGAAGAAGTGAAGATGTACATAATCGGAAGGAGAGATTAACTAGCATGCGTCCTTTTGTCTACCACAATCCAACTAAACTTTACTTCGGGGATCAGTCGCTGCGTCATATTACGGCTGAAGCTGAGAAATATGGGAAGAAAGTGCTGCTTGTATATGGCGGCGGCAGCATCAAGCGCAATGGCTTGTATGATGAGGTCAATGAACTGTTGAACCAAGCGGGCTGCACCGTTTATGAATTGGCTGGCGTTGAGCCTAACCCGCGTCTGTCGACGGTACATCGCGGTGCGGATATCATTCGCCAAGAGGGCATCGACTGGGTGCTCGCAGTAGGTGGAGGCAGTACGCTCGACTGTGCCAAAGCAATTGCAGCAGCGGCGAAGTATGACGGCAGCTTCTGGGATATTGTGACTAGAAAAGCAACTGTACAGTCCGCTTTGCCGCTCGGCACGATCTTAACGCTTGCAGCGACGGGTTCGGAGATGAACTCGAACTCCGTTATTACGAATGAAGTGACAGAAGAGAAACACGGCTGGGCTAGCCCGCACGTGTATCCGGCTTTCTCGATTCTAGATGCGAAATGGACGGCGTCTGCACCGAAGGATCATACGGTATATGGCATGGTCGATATGATGGCTCACGTGTTCGAGCAATATTTTCACCACGACAACCGTACGCCTGTACAAGACGGCTTCTGTGAGTCGATTCTCCGTGCCGTCGTTGAAACGGCTCCTCATCTGGTCAACGACCTGACGAACCTGCAGTATCGCGAAACGATTCTGTACAGCGGTACGATGGCATTGAACGGTACGCTGTCGATGGGCATTCTCGGCGACTGGGCGAACCACGATATGGAGCATGCGGTATCGGCGGTTTATGACATTCCGCATGGCGGCGGCCTTGCGATTTTGTTCCCGAACTGGATGACGTATGTATTGGACGATAACGTTGCTCGTTTCCGCCAATTTGCTGTGAACGTGTTCGGAATTCGTGAAGATGGCCGTTCAGACCGTGAGATTGCCGAGGCAGGCATTAAAGCGCTGCGCGAGTTCTGGAATTCGATCGGCGCGCCTTCGCGTCTGTCCGATTACAATATCGACGCCAGCCGTTTCGAAGAAATGGCAGAGAAAACGGTCGGCAATGGTACGCGCGGTCACTTCCGCGAGTTGACCAAAGAAGATGTTGTGAACATCTATCGTCTGTCGTTGTAGAGATTGGATAAGGGTTTGATCCATCCATAAGCACATAGGTGCAAAAAAACAGGGAGAGCCTAGTGGCTCATCCCTGTTTGGTGTGCTGCGGAAGTGGGGCTTGTCGATTGTTTGGCCCGATAAATCGCGATGAACGGATAAAGCGACATCGTGATGGCTGTTGCAACTACAGCTTTCAAAGCGTCGCCTAACAGATACGGATAGCAGCCTTTGACCATTGCCAAGTGGAATGAATAATCCAAGGAATGCATCAGCCAAGGTACGCCGCCTACGTAGCTGAGGAGCGAGCCAAACACTTCGAAGATAAGGAAAAGTCCAACAATTGTCGTGGTCCGGTTCGACGAGAACCGGCTGTTCATCAGCATGACTACGAATAAACCGACGAAGAAGGCATTAAACGGGAATGCGGCGATAAAACCGCCCGTTGGACCGGTCATATAAGATAGGCCGCCTTGACCGTGAAGCAGCGGCAGTCCCGTTGCGGCGAGCAGCAGCACGATCGTTATGCTGGTGAAGCCCAATCTTGCGCCGAGGAAGGCACCTGCGAGCATGACGGCTAGATTCTGAAGCGTGATCGGTACAGCCGAGAAGCCTAGATCGAATTTGACGGAGCTAAGCGCGATGAACAATGCGCCGAATAGTGCGGTGAATACGATACTGCGAATATTGAATGCTTTCATAGATTGCACCTTCCTATGTACGTCGTTATATGTTAACCTAATATCAATTGAATCTGGTTAACGAAAAGAATCATAGCATACGTTTATCGATATAGGAAGAGGTTGGGTGAATTTTTTGCATCGAAATCGTTGGAAGCTAGAATCCGTTGATCTGTTCGTGCAGGCAGCGGTTATGCATAAGTCTGGTGCTGGTGGCGAGAGACAACCGCTCATACATACGAGGGAGCATCAATTGCTCTTTAATATTGATCTGTCAATTAAGTCTGGCGAGTGGGTGTTTATTGTCGGAACGAATGGCAGTGGCAAAAGCACGCTTGCGCGTCTGCTTGCAGGGCTTGGTCAGCCACGAGTAAGTGGCGTGATGACAAGTGCGACAGGTGCTTCATTCGCTCCGCTCGTTACGCAGAATCCGGAAGCAGCACTTGTTGGCATGACGCCAGAAGAAGACGCTATCCTGCTGCTGGAGCAGCTTGCTGTACCTCCTGAAGAGATGGCTAGCCGGATTGATGCCGCTATGCGCATCACTGGATTAACCGAATGGATGAAGCAGCCAATCGCGCAGTTGTCCGGCGGTCAGAAGCAGCTTGCAGCCATTGCAGGTTGCATCGCTAGCGAAGCGGATGCTCTTATTGTGGATGAACCGACGGCGATGCTCGATCCTCATGCGTCGACAGCAGTGATGGCCGCTTTACGAGAGCTTCATCGAAGAGGAACGACGATTGTCTGGGTCACGCAGCGTCTGGAAGAGTTGATTGAAGGTGATCGGGTTGTCGCGATGAAAGATGGGCGGATTACATTCGATGGAAGTACGGAGCATTTCTATATAAGGTCTAGTAAGAAAAGCCCATGTGAAGAAGCGGGTCTGGATGCGACGTATGTAGTGGAGACCGTGTGGGAATTACAGCAATCAGGTGTTGCACTCGAGCCTCCAATGCCGCTCACGGCATCATCACTTGCAAAGGCGGTGAGCAGCTATGCGCAGCAACGGCAGCCTGCATGTCCATGATCTTAGCGTACTTGTCGACGGTAAGACGATTGTGAACGCTCTATCTGCGGCGTTTCCGGCAGGTCGGATTACGTTAATTGTCGGGCATAACGGCGCTGGCAAATCAACGGTGCTCGAAACGTTAGCGGGGCTTCGCGAACCGGCTGGAGGCATCATTCAACTAGCGGATCAGCAGCTGTGGTTGAAGAAGAAGCTCAATAAGGAATACTTGATGCAGATTGGTGTTTCCTTGCAGCAGTCATCCGCACAGTGGTTTCTGTCGACGGTGGCGGACGAGTTCCGTTATTCTATGCGCCCTTATCAGCTCAGCGGTGAAGAGATGAATGCACGTATGGAGGATGCGTTAGCGGCAGTAGGTCTGGAATCGGAGCGATTCCTGGAGCGGGATCCGAAGACGCTGAGCGGAGGTCAGCAGCGGCGATTGTCGCTCGCGATGCTGGCAGCGTGCCAGCCGCAATGGCTGCTGCTCGATGAGCCGACGGCGGGACTGGATGCTGATGGAATCCAACAGTTGTGTGTGTTGCTAATGAAGCATCGCGCAGCAGGAGGAAGTGCAATCATCGTCGCGCACGACTTGGAGGTTCTGCTCCCAATATCAGATGCGGTCCTTGAGATAGATAATGGCTCTGCCGTATCGATCGGAATCCGACCAGCGGTTCAGTACGCGGCGTCATTAGCCGCTTCAACGGATAGCGGTCCGCTGCCCCAGCCGCTGGAGACAGCAGCCTTCCTGCATCAAGCAGGCATCAAGCTGCCGGCTTCGGATGAAGCATGGATGGAACCGAAGGCTCTTGCTGCTGCATTAACACAGCAACTACTAAGCGGAGATCATCATGCTGTTGCTCAATCAGGCAGTCAGGCCATTGTGAATCCTCCCGATCGGCCGGATAGCATAACCGATTCTGAAGATGCTGCAGTATTGATAACAGCAGCGAATCCATCCATTCAACATACGAATAGGCAAGCACCCCGCAGCAATACGAGAGTGATACCATCCGATCGATTTGATCCGCGTGCTGTCGTACTCAGTTATTTGCTGTTTGCTACAGGCATCCTGCTGCAGCAGAACTGGTGGGGCTTGCTCGTCGCGACGTTGTTTGCTTCGGCATTCGTCTGGTGGCCGCTTCGATATACGATTACGCCTTGGCGCAATGCCATTATTCTCTATATCCGAATGGTGATTGTATTCATTCTGTTCGCGGGAATCAAGCTGACTTCCATCGGCTACGATTGGCATCCGGTAGTGGAGACTGGTTTCCGTCTTAGTAAGCTGCTCGTAGTGATGGTGACGGGCCTTCCGATCGCTGCGTTGGTTACACCAATCCGTCTTCAGCGAGCGATTGAACAATCGCTTGGCTGGCTGCGTAAGATCAAGCTGCCAATAGACGCATTAGCTTTAACGGTTGCCCTTATTTTTCGATTCTTGCCGATGATCAAGCAAGAGTGGGAACGCTTCGTTCGTATTGCGCATGCAAGGGGCAAATCGACCACACGGCCAGGTAAGCTGCCTGCTCGAATGTTGTACGCGATTACGGCGCCTTTCATGTTGGCCATGCTTCGTGGCGCGGATGAGATGACAGATGCGCTGGAAGCCCGGGGATACGGAAGAATGGGCGGCAGTACACCTACTCGTGGAATTGTACTCAGATGGTCGATCTCGGACAGCAAGCTTACAGTGGTGTTTGGCATTTTATTCGCTATCTTGTATTGGTTATAACAAAAAGTCCGCATGCCCAGACGCAGCATGCGGACTTTCTTATGTGCATATCAATGTTCCAACCTTCGTGTCGCCTCTGCGGTCTTACGTCCCCATACGAATGTCAACACGGTCGCAATGGCGCCTGCTGCTCCGCCAAGCCAGAAGCCGCTGTCAATGCTCCAGCGATCATTCATCCAGCCGGCGACGAATGGTCCAGCGAACATCCCGACCGAATAAACAGCTTGGTAGAAGCCCATTGCTGTCGCACGTTCATTCAACTGCGCTTCACGAATAGCTAAGCTGAGCAGCATCGGCAGCAGTAAGCCTTGCATAAAGCCGTTCACTGCTTGTGTAGCTGCCAGGACGATAAGATTCGGACTAACGGAGATAAGTGCGGTGGCGATTGCACCGATGCCGAAACCAATTTGCAGCAAACGCCATTCCCCAAGCTTCGCCGATAATACGCCGCCTGCCAATAAGGATGCGATAGCGTGCGGGATCATGAACGCGAATACGATCGCCGTCAGCAGCCAACCGTCGGCGCCAAGTTCCTTGGCCTTAAGCGGTGTGAAGCCGAACATGGAGATAAACAGCATCGCATGAACAAGTACAGATAACACCGCAGCACGAACGAGCGTCTGCTGCCGGACCACTCCGCGCAGCAGGCGGATCGACATTGGCGGGCGTCCTTCTGCGGCAGGCTCTTCTCGGATGAACAACGCAACAACCAGCCCGCCAATGCCAGCTCCGATCCCGATATAGAACGGGACATGCCAGCCGAACGAATCGGCAAGCGGGGCGCTGAAGGCCATCCCTAGCAACTGGCCTGCTACTGTCATCGCACTTACCTGGCCCATTGCCTTATACGCTTCATCGGGTCGGAAGAGCGAAGCATACATAATCGTGAAAGCAACCCAACTTGATGCACATATGCCGGCCGTTATCCGGCCAGAGAGCGACCAACCGAAACCGCCTGGGATGACGAACAGCAGACAGCTTAACGCACCGGCTGCAAGGCCAAGCATGATGAATGGCTTGCGGCGACCGAGCGTATCGGACCAGAGCCCAATCGGGAATCTTACGAGCAGCTGGACGAAGCCGTAGCTGCCCAGCACAATGCCGATCATACTTAGCGATAGCCCTCTTGATGTTAAGTAAGGGGATAATATCGGTACATACATATACATGGACGTCCAGTAGAGGACGGTCATGACGGCAAACCATACGCGTTGCTGTCGACGCGAAATTCGAAGCGCAGCAGACATTAATCATTACCTCCGTATCCAGTCATAATCGTCGTTAGTCGAGCCGCATACAGCTTCTACTTGCGTATTATACGATAGGATAACGCTAGAATGAGAGAATGTTTAATAATTTTGTAAGAAATGAGTTAAAATTCGTTAAGAATTAAACGCTATTCTAATATAGCAACATATAACAGCAGAAGGATGAGCAATGTGTCGATTCGTACGAGGCTGCAAGTCGCCCTATGGGCGATGGTAATCGTTCCGAACATCATTATGATCAGCTTGATCATATCGCTGCTTTATTTTCTCAGTGACCAGACGCTTCACGAGCTAATGACGAACGAGAAATATTATAAGGATCGGCAAGCGGTTGCACTCGGTGAGCTGTCTTATGTACTGCGGTACGAGCCAGAACGGATGGAGAACGACCAATACTTGAACGATTTTCAGAAACGTCTGGCGGAATTGCAGGCCGGTGTTGTTCTGGAGCGGGAAGGGTACCCGCCAGCCGTAACCCCTATGCTGCGTGAAGCTGCGCCGCATGAAGATTGGGGCAAGCTGGTCGACGATAATCGTGATCAAATTACGTTAGACGGCTATTTGTATCAAATCGTCAGACAAGATGTCGTGTTCGCCGACGGCGTTGAAGGTAAAGTGCTGCTGCTCAGGCAGCAGGAACAGCTTCCGATATATTGGAAGATCATATTTATTGCCATCGGACTGTTTGCGCTTGTTGGAACAAGCATTTTTCTAACCTATATCGTTTCCAGGAGCATCATTAAGCCATTATACTCGCTTAAACGATCGGCCGAGCAGATTAGTGAAGGGATGCTTGATGGTGAAGTAAAGCCGATGAACAAGGACGAGATTGGCGAGCTCAGCATTGCTTTCGAGGCGATGCGGCAGCGACTTAAAGGCTCTATCGAAGATCGACTACAGGAGGAAGAGAACCGCAAACGGCTGCTCTCGCATATCTCCCACGATTTGAAGACGCCGATCACGGCAATCAAAGGCTACATAGAAGGCATCTTGGATGGTGTGGCCAACACGCAGGAAAAGCAGGAGAAATATTTGCGCACCGTGTACCGCAAAGCGACAGATATGGATCGCCTGATTGATGAGCTGTTCTTGTTCTCCAAGCTGGATATGCAGCATGTGGCGTACGATTTTAAACCAATCGATATTCGTCGCTACATTATGCACTTCGCCGAAGACCAGCAGATTGATCTGGAGAAAGCCGGCATTACGCTGGCGCTGCAAGGGATTGAAGGCGAGCCGTTGATGGTGGCGGCTGATACCGAAAAGTTAAGTCGGGTGTTTCACAACATTATTGGGAACAGTGTTAAGTATATGATGGATGAAACCAGCGATGACGAAGGGCGTATAGTTATCTCGCTGCATGGATTGCCAGGTGGCTACATTCAATTCGAAATTAGCGATAATGGGCCGGGTGTAGCACCGGATGCGCTGCCTATGCTGTTCGACCAGTTCTACCGGACGGAGCAGTCGCGAAGCACCGAAACAGGCGGAAGCGGTCTCGGGCTTGCGATTGTGAAACAGATCGTACAAGGACATGGCGGACATGTTGAAGCCAAGCTGCCTGCCAGCGGGGGACTAGCCATCACTGTAACACTGCGCCAATGGATGAACGATCATGAGCATGACGCAGAAAGCAGGTGAAATTGTAACGATGAAGTCCATTCTCATTATTGAAGACGAGCGTTCCATCGCAGAGCTTCAACGCGATTATCTAGAGAGCAATGGCTACCGCGCCGATATTGAGGTGAAAGGTGACATTGGACTGAAGCGTGCGCTGGAAGAGAAGTTTGATCTCATTATTCTGGACGTCATGCTGCCGAATATGGATGGTTTCGAGATATGCCGACGTATTCGGCAGACTGCGAATGTGCCGATCTTAATGGTATCTGCGAAGAAAGAGGACATCGATAAAATACGCGGCCTTGGGCTTGGTGCAGATGACTACATGACGAAGCCGTTCAGTCCAAGCGAACTGGTAGCAAGGGTGAAAGCGCATCTTGCCCGTTATGAACGGCTTACTGGCGATAATCAGAACAGAAGCGACTCGTTGACGATTCGTGGACTGACGATAGACAAGCTAACGCATCAAGTGACGATACGAGATCAGAACATGCTGCTGACGGGTAAAGAATTCGATTTATTGTTATTGCTTGCCCAACATCCGAATCGTGTTTTTACGAAGGAAGAGCTGTTCGAGCGGGTATGGGGATTGGAGTCGATTGGCGATATTGGCACCGTAACCGTTCATATTAGGCGGCTGCGGGAGAAAATTGAGCTCGATCCATCGAATCCGCAATATATCGATACCGTATGGGGAGTCGGATACAGGCTAAAGGTATAAACATGCAGCCTGGATTTGCACTATAGATGTAACAATTATAAATAGGGGAATGGAGTGACGGTATTGAAAAGCATCATTCGATTTTCATTGAACAACAAATTTGCACTCTGGATTATGACCATCATCGTCTTGTTTGCCGGTATGTACTCGAGCATGCAGATGAAGATGGAGACGCTGCCTGATATTACAATTCCGATTGTCAGCGTAACAACGGTTTATCCTGGCGCCGCGCCGGAATCGGTCATGAACGATGTGACGAAGCCGATCGAGCAGCAGGTTCGCAATCTGGAGGGAGTCGAGAACGTAACATCGACTTCGATGGAGAATGCATCCTCCATCATTATCCAGTATGGTTTTGATAAAAATATGGAAAAGGCAAAGGCCGAAATAACAGAAGCGATCAGCGGGCTGAAACTGCCTGAAGGCGTGAATGCGCCAGATATTTCGCGTATCTCGCTGAATGCTTTCCCTGTTATGTCCTTAAGCGTAGCGAATAAGGATCTGTCGCTTGAAGAGCTGACGAAGCTTGTTGAGACAGAAGTTGTTCCTGCCATTCAAGGCACAGAAGGCGTAGCGTCTGTTCAGATCTCCGGTCAGCATGTGAAGTCGGCAGAGCTGACGTTCAAGTCGGACAAAATGCAGCAATACGGTCTGACGGAAGATACGGTGAAGGGCATTATTAAAGGCTCGTCCCTATCGGTTCCGCTTGGTCTGTTCACGTTCGGCAGCGAAGAGAATACGGTAGTTGTCGACGGCAACATATGGACGGAAGACGATCTGAACAATCTGCAGATCCCAGTCACACCTGCGGGTGCGGGTGGTGCAGCAGGTGCCGGCGCTGGTGCTGGAGCAGCAGGTCAGAACGCACCGCAAGCCGGTGCAGCGATTCAACTGCCTACAGTGAAGCTGTCTGAAGTTGCAGATTTGACGGTTATCGGCAAGGCTTCTTCAATCTCCCGTACGAACGGTCAAGATGCAATCGGCATCTCGGTCGTGAAAGGGGCAGACGCGAATACGGTTGATGTCGTCAACAGTGTGAAGGACGAAGTGAAGAGCCTGTCGGAAGACAATAAAGGCTTGGAAATTCTGACGGTATACGACCAAGGTGAGCCGATCGAGAAATCGGTCAATACGATGCTGAGCAAAGCATTCATTGGCGCTGCGTTCGCTGTCGTCATCATTCTCATCTTCCTGCGCGATATTCGTTCGACGATCATTGCCGTCGTATCGATTCCATTGTCGATCTTCATCGCGCTGCTTATTCTGAATCAACTTGATATTACGCTTAACATAATGACACTCGGCGCCATGACCGTCGCCATAGGACGGGTAATCGATGACTCGATTGTCGTTATCGAGAACATGTACCGCCGTATGTCACTTGCTACGGAGAAGTTGACGGGTAAAGAACTGATGCTCGAATCGACACGAGAAATGTTCATCCCGATTCTTGCATCGACGATCGTAACGATCGCTGTATTCCTGCCGATGGGCTTCGTATCGGGCGCAGTCGGCCAGATCTTCATGCCATTCGCATTGACGATCGTATTCTCGCTGCTCGCTTCATTGCTCGTTGCGATTACGGTCGTACCAATGCTTGCCCACATGATGTTCCGCAAAGGATTGAAGAATGCGAAGCATCACGAAGATAAGCCAGGTCGCTTGGCCGGCGCATATCGTCGTACGCTTCGTTGGACGCTCGATCATAAAGTCATCACGTCGCTGGTTGCGATTGTTCTGCTCGTCGGCAGCTTGTTGCTGACGCCGCTCATCGGTTTCAGCTTCCTCCCTTCCGAGGGCGAGAAGACGATGATGATTACGTATAACCCAGCACCAGGTGAGACGCTTGAGCAAGTAACAGATCTGGCTTCGAAAGCAGAGAAGGAGCTGCTCAGCCGTAACAATGTAGAAATGATGCAATACACGATTGGCAGCGGTAATCCGCTCAACCCGGGCGCTTCGAAGCAAGGGCTTATCTACTTGAATTACAATGAAAAAACGCCGAAGTTCGAGGATGAGAAAACAGCTGTTATCGATATGCTCGCAGGCCTCGGCGGCAAAGGCGAATGGAAGCAGCAGGACTTCACAGGCGGCGGCCTTGGCGGCAGTGGCATGTCGCTGACCGTATACGGCCCAGATATGGACACGCTGCAAACCGTTGTAGGTCAAATCGCTGACAACTGGAAGAAGAACGACAAACTGACGAATGTCGATACCAGCCTTGCGAAGTCGTACAAGCAGTACAAGCTTGTTGCTGATCAAGCGAAGCTGAGCCAATACGGCTTGACGGCTGGTCAAGTGGCAATGGCGATCTCCCCAGTTCGTACGCAAGAGCAGCTGACGACCATCACGAAGGATGGGGAGAAGCTGAATGTTACGGTACATGTGGAAGCCAAAACGTATAACAGCATTTCGGATCTCGAGAATGAACAGCTGATGTCGCCGCTCGGATTCGAAGTTGCATTGAAGGATGTTGTGAAGGTAGAGGAAGGTCAGTCGCCGAATACGATTACGCGTAAAGACGACAAAGTATATGCGGAAGTAACCGCAGATGCGAAGACAGCCGATATCTCCAAGGTTTCGTCTGATGTACAAAAACAAATCGATGCCATGGATCTTCCTGCTGGCGTATCGACCGAAATGGGCGGTGCAACGCAGGATATGAACGAGGCGTTTACGCAGCTGATCCTTGCGATGGTTGCCGCAATCGCTATCGTATACCTCGTGCTCGTCATCACGTTCGGCGGCGCGCGTACACCGTTCGCAATTCTGTTCTCGCTGCCGTTCACCGTTATCGGTGCATTGGTTGGTCTCCTGATCGCAGGTGAGACGATTAGTGTTACGGCATTGATCGGTATGCTGATGCTCATCGGTATCGTAGTCACGAACGCGATCGTATTGGTTGACCGCGTTATTCATAAAGAAGCAGAAGGTTTGTCCGTACGTGAAGCGTTGCTCGAAGCAGCAGGCACGCGTCTGCGTCCGATTCTGATGACAGCAATCGCAACGATTGGCGCATTGCTCCCGCTCGCACTCGGATTTGAGTCCGGCGGTCTGATCTCCAAAGGTCTTGGCATTACGGTAATCGGCGGTCTGACGAGCTCGACGCTGCTCACGCTCATCTTCGTACCGATGGTGTACGAGCTGCTGAACCGCAAACGGAAGTTCAAAGCTAGATCGGCTGAATAAGCGAAGGTTAGTGAAGGTTAGATGAATCGCTGTTAAAGCCGCAAGATATGTAGAGGTTGTCCCGAAGCCAGCGCACTGGTGAAGGGGCAACCTCTTTTTGCGCATACAAGCAGGCTCGAATTGTTGTTAGGTTTTGTGTATGGATTAATCGTGGCAATTGGAGAGAAATTAAACAAGATCGGTTTCGGTTTCCGTTTATTCAACTATCCAACAGGGAGGATTCCCATGCCAATAATGAAGTGGAAGAAGTGGTTCATTGCAGCTATTACACTTATAGCTTTGGCTGATCCAACGGCGAGCAGCGCTGCTGCTGCGAGTGCGCGGCTTCAGCCTGAATATGCCCAATGGGGACGGCAAGCGGTTGATTACACAAGCCAGGAATATAAAGCGGAAGTAGTCGACTATGCTTATGAAGGGCGATATCCTTCCGTAGACGGCAACGTGGAGTATCGCTTTCGGTTGTGGGTTCGTAAGGCAAGCCGTGAGTATGCCATTCGAGTAGCTGTAAGTGTCAATCCATCGACAGGTGAACGGGTAGGGCTCAAGCTGACAGAATTGCAATGAACAACAGATCAACGATAGGCAGAAAGGATGATTCCTTATGTTGATGACGACGACGAATGCGATTGAAGGCCGTGCAATCGAGGACTATATCGGTATTGTTACCGGAGAAGCCATTATGGGCGCTAACATTGTACGTGATTTCTTGGCTTCGATCACAGACGTGATCGGCGGACGCTCCGGCGCATACGAGAACAAACTAAAGGAAGCGAGAGATGTCGCCTTTGAAGAAATGCGTGCACAAGCCGTTCGATTCGGTGCGAATGGTATCGTTGGCGTCGACATTGACTATGAGGTAGTCCGAGACGGGATGCTGATGGTCGCTGTAAGCGGTACGGCTGTTAAATTCCGCTAAGGTGGACATCGCTATTGCAATCTAGTTACAATGGAATGGACGACCATTTCAGTTATTGAAGGAGACAGGATTTATGTATACAGAAATAAGCACGGACGAACTGCGCGACAGATTGGAGCAAGGCGAGAAGCTGTATCTAGTCGATGTTCGTGAGCCTGATGAATGGGAAGACGGCCATGTGCAAGAGGCGATCAACATCCCGCTGTCGCAGCTGCAAGCGCGGGTTGGGGAATTGGCTGCCGGCGGCGAAGAGCCGTTCATTCTCATGTGCAGAAGCGGCAATCGCAGCAGCCGAGCATGCGATTATTTGACGGCGCTTGGCTACGAAGTCGTTAATGTGGCCGGGGGCATGCTGAACTGGAACGGGAAAGTGGTTTCTGGCGCGTAACACGTAAGTTTTGAACAGAGATGGAATGAATAAAGCTCGTATTTTCTTCGTCTACCAGGATGGGGAGGATACGGGCTTTTTTTGATGCGGATAGATAGCATATGCCAGTGCCAGTATGAAACAAGAACATGAGACATGCTCGACGCGTAGTGGACATACAATGGGGAGAGACGAGGAAGGAGCGATGCGTCTATGTCTGTTCAAATGTTAAAACCTCCGATAGAGACGGTGGACGCTGAATCTCATCCACTGGAAGCTAATCCATCTGATCCGATCTCTATCGATCTTCGAATAGGTGGTATGCACTGTACGGCTTGCGCTGCCCGGATTGAGAAAGCAGTTGGTCGTCTTCCTGGCGTGAAGCAGGCTGCGGTCAGCTATGCTTCGCGTTCGGCATGGATCGTCTATGAGCCATCACGATTAAGCGTCAATGATATCGGCAATGTCATTACGAGGCTTGGGTTTCAATCCTCCTCGGAGCAGCGGCCAGCGTTCGACCGGCAGGAGAGGACGATGCTCCTGCTTAGGCTCATACTATCGGCGCTGCTGACGATTCCATTGCTGTGGCCGATGGCGCATCATTTTGAGGCGCTCTCCTTCATTCCGGTACCGACTATCTTAATGAACCGATGGGTTCAGCTCGGGCTTGCAACGTTGATCCAATTAGTGCCTGCCGCTCCATTCTACTATGGCGCTTATTATGCGTTGAAGCAGAGGGCAGCCAATATGGATGTCCTCGTAGCTACAGGAACGACAGCGGCTTATCTTTACAGTCATTACATGGTGTTCCGAGGCGGAAGCTCAATGGCTGAAACCAATTCAGCGCTTTATTTTGAGACATCGGCGGTCGTCATTACAGCTGTGCTCTTGGGCAAATGGATAGAGGCTGCGGCGGCTGGCCGCACAGCTTCGGAGCTAGGCAGTTTGGGCGAGCTTCAGCCGTTGATGGCGACCATTGTTCGCGAAGGAAGTCGAGAGCAAGTTGCGTCGGCACTACTGCAAGCGGGGGATGAGGTAATCGTTGAGCCTGGACAGCCGTTCCCTGCTGATGGCCTGCTGTTATCCGATTCGGCGGAGACGGACGAATCGCTGCTGACAGGGGAGAGCCGGCTTGTTGCCAAGCAGCGCGGTGAACGTGTCTATGCAGGGACAATGAATGCACGAAACGAAGTTCGTGTTTATGTGAAAGCCTCAGGTGCGACTACAGCGCTGTCGCGGCTTCACGCCATGATGCGGGAAGCGTTGGCTTCCAAGACGTCTGTCCAGCGTAAAGTGGATGTGATTGCGGGCATATTCGTACCTGTGATGATCGGCCTGTCAATCGCAACGTTCATCGTAAGTATGATCTGGTGGACGAAAGGAAATGGCGAAGCAGCTTTTATACGTGCGTTGGCTGTACTGTTAGCCGCTTGTCCCTGCGCGCTTGGCCTTGCGACACCTTTATCGCTTGCGGCAGCATCAACCGCTTCCGCTAAGCGGGGCATTGTATTGAAACAGGCTGATGCGCTGGAGACAGCAGCTCAGCTGCAGGCTGTTGTACTGGATAAGACAGGTACGCTGACAGAAGGCCGTGCACAAGTGACGGCTGTTCATGCAGAGACGTTGCATCCTGCTGCGCTGCTTCGGTTAGCTGCGGCTGCAGAAGAACATGCGACCCATCCATATGCTGCAGCCGTTCGAGCTGCTGCATCGAGTGCTGCTTATGCGCACAATAATGAAACACCAACCCGGATGTCGAACAAATCCGCTGGCAGTAGAGCAAATCACACAGAGGGCGGATCGTTAGTCGAAATGGACGGACATACGGTTGCAGTCGGCGGATACGATTATGCAATCAAGTATAGTTGGCGGTTAACAGACTCGGTTCGACGGTTTGCAGTCGAGCATGAACGCAAAGGTGAGACGATATGGTACGTGGCAGTCGACAGCCGATGCGAAGGAGCCATTGCATTAGCAGATCCGCTTCGAGCAGATGCGCGGGAAGCGATAGCGATGCTTCGCAAAGCTGGCATTCGGCACATTGTGCTTGCGTCTGGTGACCGGGAAGCAGCTGCATCGGCCATCGCTTCACGCGTTCGGATAAGAGAAGTCCATGCATCGCTGCGCCCGGAACAGAAAGTGGCGCTCATTCATTCGCTCCAGCAGCGACACGGTTCTGTCGCCATGGTCGGTGACGGATGGAATGATGCCCCTGCGCTTGCAGCAGCTGATGTCGGCTTTGCCATTGGCGGCGGAGCAGATGCGGCGATGGGAGCGGGGCAGCTTGCGCTGCTGCATGGCCGGCTTACCGGGGTTGCGGATACGGTGCGGATCAGCCGGTTAACGATGCGCAATGTAAAGCAAAATCTAGCGCTTGCCTTTCTCTACAATGCAGCTGTCATCCCAAGTGCTGCGTTAGGGCAGCTGCAGCCATGGATGGCCGGAACTGCAATGGCGCTTAGCTCATTATCAGTTGTTGGCAATGCGATCATCCTTCGGTTGCAGCTTAGGCGGAAGTGGTAAGGACTATATTGACTTTTGTGATGGGAAGGATAGACAAAAAGCATGTCCGATGATATAGTTACTTTCGTTCATTCAATTGGATATGCAATCGAGCAGGTGCTAGTCGGCGATGCAAGTCAGATCGATCCGCACGGCACAATAGGGAAGCCGGTGTAATTCCGGCACGGACCCGCCACTGTAAGAAGCGCTTGGCATGTAAGATAAACCAAGTAACCGCACCGACACCAGTCACTGAGGATCTCCTTGGGAAGACGTTGGTACGCGGGCTTCAAGTCAGGATACCTGCCTGTCTCGTACATGCATCTACCTACGTGGTGTTAGGGAAGGTGTTGGATAATCGCTAATAACGTAGTCCTATCTGTTGTCTAGCTGCTAATGCAGTTCTAAGACAGGAGCGAGGATTCGTTGACTGAAGCATTTCCGACCCTTGCGGCGGGAATGCTTTTTTTATTTTACATAGCTTGAAAGGAAGAGATGAACATGAACAAGCAACAAGCACAATTGCGGTTATGGAGGAAATTGGGCCTTCTTTCAATCGTAATGGTTCTGATGCTGCTCGCAGCATGCGGCAGCAAGGACAACAGCACGAACAATGATAATAGTTCGAACAAGCAGCAGCAAGAACAGACAGCGGAGCAAACGAATGATCGGAAGACGGAGCCTGCCGCCGAGCAGCCTGGCGCGACCGTGTATCCACTGACGATCAAGGATGATTCGGGTACAGAGATTACGCTCGAGAAAGCGCCAGCTCGCATTGTGACGCTTGCGCCGAGCGAGACGGAAATCGCATTCGCAATTGGTGCTGGTGACAGTGTGGTAGGCGTCGACGAGTACAGCAACTATCCAGAGCAAGCTGCCGCTATCGAGAAAGTCGGCGATATGACGACCAACATCGAGAAGGTTACTGCGCTGCAGCCGGATCTTATCCTAGCTTCCGTGTCTGCTAACAAGCAAGCCATCGAGCAGCTGCGCGCACTGAAGCTGAACGTATATGCAACAGAACCTAAGACTTACGATGCCGTCATTGCGAAGATTAAGAATATCGGCATTCTGACCGATAAGCAGCAGGCTTCTGTTGAAGTGGCTGATCATATGAGCCAAGTCAAAGCAGATGTTGAATCGAAGCTTGCCGGCGCCGATAAACCAACTGTACTAATAGAAATTTCGCAAGGCTGGACGGTTGGTAAAGGTGAATTTATGGATGAGCTGCTGACACTGGCAGGCGGCACGAACGTTGCGCAGAGTAATGGTTGGCATGAGTTCGATGCTGAACAGATCGTGAAGAGCAATCCGCAAGTCATTGTATATCCTTCGCTGGCCGAGAGCCCGAATCCGATTCTGGAAGCGATCAACTCCCGTCCAGGTTGGAAAGTGATTGACGCCGTGAAGAATAATCGTCTCGTTGAGGTGCCGGAGGATCCGCTGTCCCGTGTCGGCCCACGTCTTGCAGATGGACTGCAAGTACTCGCGAAGGCGATTCATCCGGAGCTATTTCAATAACGAATGAGACTGCGATCAGTCTTATATGGAGGAGCAGCTATGCTCCTTCTTGTCGTTTCTATCGGTCTGGCGGTTTCGATCGGTTCAGCGGGCTTATCGCTGTCAGACGTATGGGGCATTCTTATTTACAAAATAACCGGTATCCATCTGTTCGGCGATTGGTCCGATAGTGACGTCGCGATCGTCGTGCAGATCCGACTGTCGCGCGTCATCCTTGCGGTGCTCGTCGGCGCTTGTCTAGCGACAGCTGGCACAGGCTTCCAAGGCGTGCTGCGCAATCCGCTTGCAGACCCTTACACATTAGGCGTCGCGTCCGGCTCTTCGGTTGGCGCGGCTTTTATCATTTTCTTCGGTCTGCAGTCGCTGCTTGGCCTGTGGACGATTCCGCTAGTTGCGTTCGTAACCGGCGCGCTGACGTTGTTCGCCGTATTCGCGCTTGCCCGTTCCAAAGGGGCGATGGCGATCGAAACGCTCATTCTTGCAGGCGTAATTATTCAGTCCTTCCTTGGTGCTTTTGTTTCGTTCATGGTCTCTATGTCTGAAGGGGTTGTGAATCAGATTCTATACTGGCTGATGGGAAGCTTGGCACTTCGAAGCTGGGATCATGTGTACATGCTGATTCCGTTCCTAATTGTTGGCGTTCCGCTTATCGCGTTTTATGCCCATCGGCTGAATCTGTTCGCTTTCGGCGAGCGGCATGCCGCTCATCTCGGCGTTAATGTCGAGCGAACGAAGCTTATCGTGCTTATCGGCTCCACACTGCTTACCGCAGCGGCGGTGTCGGTGTCGGGCGTTATTGGTTTCGTAGGCTTAGTCGTACCGCATCTACTGCGGTTGCTAGTAGGTCCAGACTATCGTCGCATCATTCCGCTATCAGCAATTGGCGGCGGCATCTTCGTCCTCTGGGCGGATACGGTGGCTCGGATTGCATTATCCCCGCGGGAGATACAGCTTGGGATCGTCACAGCTCTTGTTGGTGCGCCGTTCTTCGCATTGCTGTTATATCGGCATAAGCTTGGCGGGAAAGGAGACGTGTAACGGATGATTGAAGCGAAGCAGGTTAGTCTGGCGATTGACCATTCGACAGTAGTGAATCAGATGACGTTCACGTTCTCGAAACCAGGGATGTATGGCATCATCGGACCCAATGGCGCTGGCAAAACATCGCTGCTGAGGCTCATGTCAGGTGCTGCACAGCCTTCCTCGGGAAAGATTCTACTGCATGGTAAACCGATCGGGGGTTATCCTCGCAAAACATTAGCGCGAACAATGGCTGTCTTGCAGCAGGGTGGACTGCCGCCTGTCGGATTTTCCGTGCGCGACACAGTGGCAATGGGACGGTTCGCCTATCAGGGCTGGTTCGGTGATGAGCGGGAGGATCCTACGCCGCTGATTGAATCAGCGCTCAGTCGAATGGGGCTTACTGAGCTTCAGCATCGTCCGCTGGATCGATTAAGCGGCGGTGAACGCCAGCGTGCGGCACTTGCCCAGATCATGGTGCAGAATCCGCTGATCATGCTGCTCGATGAGCCGACTACGTATCTCGATATCGGCTATCAACTTCAACTGCTCGAGACCGTGCATGCGTGGCAGCGCGAGCGGGGAATGATCGTTGTGGCAGTGCTGCACGATTTGAATCTAGCCTCGTTATATTGCGATCAACTGCTTGTTATGAAAGATGGTTCTCTGTATGCCTCTGGCAAGCCAAGGGATGTCATTACGAAAGGGCTTGTCCGTGATGTTTATCATGCAGACGCGGAAGTGATATATACCGAAGAAGGCGGGACTCCGCAAATTGTTCTACACCGCGCAGGGCGGTTGTTGAAGGAGCCGTTTCCATCGGATCGAATTCAATTTATGCAGCCAATTGGGCGTTAATCCATTAATAAATCAAGGGAGCGTGTTGTATTGTGTCAACAAACCGAGAGAGTGAGCTGCGCAGCAAGCTAGAGGAGGAAATTCGGAGAATTGAGCCGCTGGACGAATCAGCAATACAGCAGGCGGAGCAGCATCTGCTTAATTTGACGAAGCCCCCTGGCAGTCTCGGCAAGCTTGAGGATATTGCACGTCAGCTTGCAGGTATTACAAGCTCGCTGCATCCCGATCTATCGCGCAAAGCCATAATTGTGATGGCTGCAGATCACGGGGTATGCGAAGAAGGCGTAAGTGCATTCCCGGCAGAGGTTACGCCGCAGATGGTGTTGAATTTCCTGGCAGGCGGAGCTGCTGTGAACGTGCTTGCAAGACAAGCAGGCGCGGATGTCCGTTGTGTCGATATCGGCGTTAATGCCGAGCTCAGTCACCCAGAGCTGATCAGCCGTAAGCTTATGCATGGCACGAACAATATAGCTAGAGGACCTGCAATGACCCGCGAGACAGCGATCGAAGCGGTGCTGGCCGGAATCGAAGTTGTCGATCAGCTATGGCTGGACGGTTATCGGATGTTTGCAACAGGTGAGATGGGTATCGGCAATACGACGGCAAGCTCCGCTGTGATGTCCGTTATGACCGGCGATTCGCCTGAAGAGGCGGCAGGCCGGGGAACGGGTATTAACGATGAACGTTTTGCGCACAAAATGGCTGTCATTCGCCGTGCGATCGAGACGAATGCACCGGACGCATCCGATCCGATCGACGTGCTTAGCAAAGTGGGCGGACTTGAAATCGCAGGTTTGGCAGGGGTCATTATTGGCGCAGCATCGCGCAAATGTCCGGTCGTAATCGACGGATTCATTTCTTCAGCGGCCGCGCTTATTGCAGCTTCGTTGTGTAAGGATGCCGTGTCTTATATGATTGGGTCGCATCTGTCGGACGAGCGGGCGCACGGCCAACTGCTCCTTA
Organism: Paenibacillus terricola; assembly: GCF_014779765.1. Lineage (GTDB taxonomy): Bacteria > Bacillota > Bacilli > Paenibacillales > Paenibacillaceae > Paenibacillus_T > Paenibacillus_T terricola. The sequence continues at coordinate 1,413,209 of NZ_JACXZA010000001.1, forward strand.
AGATCGGCTTATCGCCTGTAATCCATCTGTCCATGCGTTTGGGAGAAGGAACTGGCGCAGCGTTGTGTTTCCACTTCATTGAAGCGGCGCAGCGCGTTATGCGCGAGATGGCGACGTTCGACAGTGCTGGCGTATCACGCGGGTAACGATTGTACAGGGGGACACATCAATCATGGCAGTTCTAATCACTGGCGGCGCGCGCAGCGGCAAAAGCTCGTTCGCCGAGCAATACGCAGCGAAGCTCGCAGATAAAGGCGTGTATATCGCTACAGCAGCGATAGGCGATGAGGAGATGCGGGAGCGAATCGGGCTGCACCGCAAGCAGCGTGAGGAAGGCTCCTTCCGCTGGCAGACGATTGAGGAAACACTTGCGCTTGCGGAGCAGCTTCGTTCTTTGAAACAAGCTACGGATGCTGCGGTTAAGGAAGGTAATAAAGCACCAGTTGTTCTTGTAGATTGTTTAACCCTCTGGCTGACGAATACGTTGCTTGCCTATGAGCATGAACCGGCTGAACGACTGGAGCAGGAAGTTGATCAGCTCGTCGATGCCATTGCGGGCTACCGTTACCCGCTGCTGCTTGTTACGAATGAGGTGGGAAGCGGGATCGTGCCAGCGTATCCGTTAGGGCGGACGTTCCGTGATGCGGCGGGACGAATGAATCGCCAAATCGCAGCGATAGCGGATCGAACGTTTCTCGTCGTCAGCGGAATCCCGGTTGATCTCAGCCGGATTGCCGTATCGCTGGACGACCTGTGATCGGTATTCTATACAGTTGGCCGGAGCTTCTGTTAATGAGCGCGGCGGCAGTGATCGTCGATCTGCTCGTCGGCGACCCGAAATGGCCAACGCATCCGGTCATTCGAATCGGCCAGTGGATCCGCTTGCTGGAGAAACGGCTTCGCCGCGGTGCTGATGTTGATGCGAAGCCTTCCGTTATTCGGCTTCGTGGCATTGTACTGACCTTAACAACGGTACTATTGGCTTGGCTAGCGATGCTGTTGATCGTATTCGCTGCCGATGCTATACATCGCTGGCTTGGTTACGCAGTCAGTGTATGGTTCATCTCGACGACGATTGCCGTCAAAGGTCTGAAGGATGCGGCGATGCTCGTTTATCGTCCGCTGGTGGCAGGCAATTTGCCCGAGGCGCGCAAATATGTCGGTTATATCGTAAGCCGCGACACGGATCATATCGATGAACCGGATGCGGCAAGAGCGGCGGTAGAAACCGTAGCAGAGAATACGGTCGATGCGTTTCTGTCTCCGCTCTTATTCGCAATCCTAGGAGGTGCGCCGCTCGCAATGGCATACCGAGCTGCGAATACGCTAGATTCGATGGTTGGTTATCGGAATGAGAAGTATCGGTATTTCGGTTGGTGCTCTGCAAGGTTGGATGATGTGTTGAACTACGTGCCAGCAAGACTTAGCGCGCTGTTGATGCCGCTATCGGCCATGCTTCTTCCAGGTATGTCGGTTGGGCGATCGATCCGAGCTGTGTGGAAGTTTGCTCGGCTGCACCCGAGTCCTAACAGCGGTATTCCCGAATCGGCGGCTGCTGGCGCTCTTGGGATCGAGCTCGGCGGTATCAACCGTTATTTTGGACAAGACAGTGAACGGGCACGACTCGGTTGGCCGCTGCGCACGCTAGCGGCAGGCGACATCCTGCAAACGGTTAAATTGTTATATATGACGACAATGCTGACATGGATAGGAGTAATAGCGTTATGGTGGGCCGTACGATAAGAAACAGCATGAACGGTCTGGTGGCTGCCGTTCAATTGCTGACGCGTATCCCGCTGCCGATTCAAGTTCCCTTTGACCCGCCGACACTAGCTGTCAGTATGATTTCGTTCCCTTTTGCAGGGCTGTTGATTGGACTTCTTACAAGCGGAGCAGCATCATTGCTGCATCTGCTCGACATGCCGATGCTCGCTGCAGCGATAACGCTTGGTTGGTGGATTGCGCTTACGGGTGGATTGCACTTGGACGGTTGGATGGATACAGCTGATGGCGTGTTAAGCGGAAGGCCGAGGGAGCAAATGCTCGAGATTATGAAAGATAGCCGAGTAGGGGCGATGGGCGTCATTGCCGCTGTCGTGCTGATTCTCATTAAGTTTGCAGCACTCTATACGCTGTTCGAACGGGCAGATTCGCCTGCAGTTTGGTTGTTGGTGGCTACAGGACCGATATGGAGCCGCTGGTGGATGACGGCTGCGATTACGCTGTGGCCGAATGCAAGAGAGGGCGGAATGGGTGCGATGTTCCGTGCTGCAAGGCTACGGCATGTGTTAGGTTCATTGATCACAGCGGCGATCGTATCGGCTGTATTGTTGTATTTTTCTAATTTGGATGCCGAGAAAGCCGTCATTTCATTGGTTGTGATTGCTGCCTCGGCAGCGCTGACAGGGACATTGTTGGCGGTCTGGCTGAATCGGAAGCTGGGCGGGCTGACCGGCGATACATATGGCGCTATGAATGAAGCGGCAGAGGCGGCTTGTCTTGTCGCAGTATGCATTGCGGTCAAAGTGTGGTTGATGTAATACGAAGTTGTAGGAGGTGGCAGCATGCTGGAACGGTATGGGCATGGAGGCGACTTAGTGACCGCGTCGGATTTGTTCGGCATAACCGCCGACGAGTTTGTTGATTTTAGCTCGAATATGAATCCGTTTGGACCGCCGGAAGTTGTCCTTCATGTGCTGGAGACGAAGTGGCGTGAGCTTGATCGGTACCCGGATCCGGCAGTTCGCGGTCTGCGAAGCAAGCTTGCACAGCGGCATGGAATCAAGCCAGATCATATCTTGTGCGGCAACGGTGCGGCTGAGTTGATTGATCTGGCGATCCGTGCGCTGCGTCCGAATCAAGGTGTCGGACTAGCTGTGCCATGTTTTGGTGAATATGCGGATGCGGCGCACAAGTACGGTGGCAGCGTTGTGAAGGTACCGATGTTCGAGGAGGATTCGTTCCGACTGTCGGCGGAGCGTGTGTTGGAAGCAGCATCAGGCTATGATCGTCCGGGAATCTGGATGCTAGGCTCTCCGAACAATCCGACAGGGGTGACCGTAGATCGCGACTTAGTGCTGCAGTTGCTTGACACGGGTGCTTTCGTTGTTATCGACGAGGCGTTTCTCGACTTCGTCCCGAATGAAGAAGCTATCACGCTCATTCAGGAAGCGACGAGGCGGCCAAATCTGCTTGTCATTCGATCGATGACGAAATTCTATGCGATTCCCGGTGTTCGTCTCGGCTATGCGGTAGGCTCTGAGGAGACGATTGCTCAGATGCGCGGGCAGCAGACGCCATGGAGTGTCAGCTCGCTTGCGCAGTGGATAGGTGAGGCAGTGCTGGACGAAGAGGCGTATGCGCATCGTACGCAGAGGTGGCTCGCTGAGGAGCGGGCGTGGCTGACGAACGCGTTGGGGGCACTTGGCTGCAAGGTGTTCGATAGCATAACGAATTACTTGTTGATTAAATTACCTGACGAGTCTGCGATTGAAGCAGCTCAGCTCCAACAATTGATGGGGCAGCGCGGGGTATTAATTCGCGATGCATCGCATTTTGAAGGATTAAACGGACGGTTTATTCGTGTGGCTGTTAAGCTTCGCGAACTCAATGAACGGCTTATCCAAGCATTGTCTGAATGTTTGCAGCAGCGTTGATTCGCTGGTTGGAATAGGAGTGACAACATAAGATGCAGCCATTTCGCACACAAGCATTGTTCCGCTCGGCGTATTGGCAGGATGTCACCGCGGAGTTATCGGGAGATAAGGACGGCGATCGGATTACGGTCGCCATTCCTGATAGGCTCCGTACGTTGAGCAATGCTGTTTACAACGGTGGAATATCGTCTGTTGATCGGCTCGTGAATTGGAAGGTGCCGCTTGATTATAACGGTGGCGATCCACAAGAGGAGATTGCTTCGCAGCTTAGTCAATGGAACCTCGCACCGAAGCGCTCCGTCGTTCTCATGACAGCAGCCAAGCTTACGCATGCCTCAGTCGCAGAGATTGCAGATAGCCATTTCAAACTTATCTGCATCACCACGTCGGGAACACGCAACGCTGCACGCGCTGGCAGCGACAGGACAGTGTACCCGGCATGGCGAGCTGGCACAATTAACACGATGCTGCTGTTCGACGGACAAATGACCGACTCGGCAATGGTTAACGCCCTCATGACGGCAACAGAAGCCAAAGCTGCTGCCTTACAGGATATCGGCCTACGCGATATGGACAACGGACTCATCGCTACAGGCACGTCGACGGATGCCGTTATCTTAGGAGTAAGCGGCAACCCCGCCTACGGCGCTGTTCATGAATATGCTGGCACCGCAACCGAAGTGGGTGCGGCAATCGGCAAGCTCGTCTATGACACGGTATATGAGTCGGTAACGACGCAGCATGAGGATTGACGGGCGGGAGAGTAGGTTGGTCGCTAGCAGATGGTTGTATAGAAGTGAAAAAGTACGGGTGTTTGTCTCCGAGGAGTAGAATCAGTCGTTTCAAGCATAAATCTTTCACCGTAGGTGCAGAACTGCACCTACAAATCACCAAACCTCGATAAACCATCTCGGTAGGTGCAAACCTGCACCTACTGATCATTAAACCACGATATCCAATCTCCGTAGGTGCAATACTGCACCAACAGAACGTGAGACTCTCTATATCGAGCCCCATAGGTGCACTAATGCACCAACGGTAGATGAGACCAAGAAACTCCACCGCTGTAAGTGCATAGCAGTACCAGCCCCTTGGATTGTTCACTCCGAATAGGACCACTTCGCAATCTCAAGCATTTGTTCGGTCATATATTGAGCAGAGTACATGAAGTTGGATTGAATCCAATACCTGATTAAGCCTAGAATCGTGTAAACGGACTGATTTATGAAGATGGCACGATTGATGTGAGAAGGAATTTGTGGGAACAATAATTCAAATTCGTCTTCATAGATGACTTTAATCGCTACACCCAGCTTCTCCTGAAATCCAAAGCTTGTGCCTTTGAATAACAAACTGAATGCAGCGGCATTCTCTTGGATGTACTGAAAAATTACAACCGTGGAGTGCGTCAAATTGTGAATATTATATTCCTCTCGTTTTCCCTCATACGGTGCTCGGAAAGCAGCCAAGAACCCTTCAATTGTCTCCTGAATTAGCTCGTCCAACAATTCCTCTTTGAATTGGTAATGCGCATAGAAGGCTCCCCTTGTATATTCCGCACGTGCAACAATTTCTTTAATCGTAATTTCTCTAATATCTTTCTCGTTCAGCAAAGAGATGAGGGCTGTTTTGATCGCTTTTTTCGTTCGGATCACGCTGCTATTCGGGTTCTTATTGCTCATTGCACATCCCTCGCCAAGTTGTCTAAAGTTTGCGTTTCTATATACAAAATTATATACATGTGTTCAAACTTAAACAAACGTCTACGAGATGTAAATTGAAGGATACGCTTTCAAGATCAATAATAAGGGTGTGTATGATATTCAAACCGTGCAATAGCTAACTCAACATAAAGGAGTGTTTCAATTGAAATTACAAGGAAAAGTAGCAGTCGTAACAGGTGCAGGTTCCGGTATGGGCAAAGCAATTGCAACGCTGTACGCGCAAGAGGGCGCTAAAGTCATTGTTGCGGATATCAATCAAGCTAGTGTAGATGCGGTAGTCACTGAAATTAAACAAAACGGCGGTGAAGCAGCAGGTGCTGTTGTCAATGTCGGGAAAAAAGAAGACGTTGAGAATATGATCAACGCTGCCGTATCGGCATACGGTTCGCTTGACATTCTCGTTAATAATGCAGGTGTAATGGACAACTTCACTCCTGTCGGAGATGTATCGGACGAGCTCTGGGATCGTCTGATCGACATTAACCTCAAAGGGCCATTCATGGCATGCCGTACTGCAGTCAACATTATGAAAGAACAGCCGAATGGCGGTGTAATCGTCAATAATGCTTCGGTCGGCGGGTTGTTCGGTACACGCGGCGGCGCAGCCTATATTGCATCGAAACATGGTCTTATCGGTCTTACGAAAAACATCGCTTCCACTTATGGTCGTGAAGGCGGCAATATCCGTGCAAATGCAATTGCTCCTGGCGGTGTCAACACAAACATCCAGTCGACCATTACAGCCCCACATCCGCTTGGTCTCGCTGCGCTTACGGATGCTGGTCCAGGCAAACTGGCAGATCCAATGGAAATTGCTCGTGTCGCGTTGTTCCTTGGATCAGACGACTCCAGTTTCGTGAATGGTGATGTCATTAAAGCAGACGGAGGCTGGACGGCTCGTTAATCGCACTTATAACAAAATCCACAGTCGAGGCATTCACGCCTCGTTCTGTGGATTTTTGGTTTATTCAGTCCTCTTCGTATAATTGTAATCAACCACACCATCTAATAAGGTGGGACCTGTTACGTGCATTGCAACTGGTTCATCTTCTATAAATGCAATCTCGATGGGTAACGATTGAACCTGATAGACGTTAGTCGAAACTGGTATCAATCGGGTTCTAGTCCACACTTGAGGTAGGGAGTCAACGAGTAACGTTCATGATACCGATTCAATCTGAATGGAGCAGTCGGAGAGACCTTCCTGACTGTCTTGCAAAGCTAGGTGGCTCTAAGTTGGAAGGTCAACGGTACAACGACAGCGAATACGGTTATGGTGTCAAAGTATACGCCTATGGTGAACACTGCCAGAGACGCCAAAAAGTCCATTACAGACAGAGCGCTTACATCGGAGTATCCATATCGTTTATTTAGAAAGTAGGCAGACCATGAAGCTTAAAGGGACATGGACGGAACAGACTTATAGGGAACAATTAATCGCTTCGAAAACAAGACTGTTCAACGATAGAGACATGCGAAGGTTCCTTAGCGTCATCAGAGAGACATTTCCTGAGATGAAGACGGCCTACATTTTATATTGGATCCCCGAGCAGGGGGAAGATATCATTACATTCCTTATAGATACGCATTCCATAATCGATATTGAATTGGACCGTTATGATGAGCGAATAGCACCGATCATGAGTGTGATTCCGATTGAAAACTGGTCGAAGGGGCTAAGTAAAACGAATCAGATAAAACTTGCAGTCGCTATGGAATTGGCTAAGAAGGATCTTGAATCGAAGTAAAAGGATGGAGAATAGAAACTTTCTATAAAAAATCAACCTCCCATTGAGACAAAGCTGTCCTAACGGGAGGTTTTTGAATGGATCAATCGTTATCTGCCAGTCCCAGCAGCTTAAACGTCGCATCATCGACAACGACGGGGGCTGTTGAGACTTTGTTTAGACTGAAGCTGCTAATTAGTTCTTGTGCTGCAATCGGTTCGGTACGATCATGCAGGCCGCTCCATGCAGCAAGCGCGCCAACGATGAGCTCTGGCGGTAGTCCGCTCTCGCGAATGGAAGCCAGCGAGATGGCGCCGTGCCTCTTCGCAAGCCGATTGCCGTCAGGTCCTAAGAGCAGCGGGACATGCGCGAAGCGCGGCGGCGTCAGACCGAGAGCTTCATACAACAGCAGCTGCCGTGGCGTGGAGTCCAGCAAATCGTAGCCGCGCAGGACATCGGTGATGCCCATTGCAGCATCGTCGACGACGACTGCAAGCTGATAGCTGATGATGCCATCGGCACGTTTGACGACGAAGTCGCCTCCAGCGCCAGACTCGAAGGTCTGCGGACCAGCCGCTTCATCAACGTAAGAAATCGGATGATCAGGCATGGCGAATCGGAGTGAAGGCTGCTTGGCAGCGCCGCGTTCTTCACGTTCGGATGGCGTCAAATGACGGCACAGGCCTGGATAAGCCGGCCCCTCAGATGATAAACCGTGCGGAGCGCTTGCGATCGCTTGAAGGTCGGCGCGGCTGCAGAAGCAAGGATAAAGCTTGTCCTGCTCGAGAAGCAGCTGCAGCGCAGCCTCATATTGCTCTTCCCGTTCACTCTGCACATAAGGAGAGTAGGATCCGCCGATATCAGGGCCTTCATCCCAATCAAGCCCGAGCCAGCGCAGGTCACTCAGCGCCTGCTCCGCGTAATGGGGCTTCGATCGAGGCTTATCGATATCTTCGATGCGCAGAATGAATTGGCCGCCCGCGCTGCGTATTTGCAGCCACGAGAGAAGGGCGGTTCGTGCGTTGCCAATATGCATAAGACCGGAAGGTGTCGGTGCGAATCTTCCGCGTATCATCGATTAAGTCACCTCCGTATTGCTGTATTGAAGCAAGCTTGGAGCGATGCTTCGTCACGATTTCAGTTTATTTGAATAAAAAATAATGGGTATGGACGCTAAGACAAGCCATATTCTAGCATGGCCGATATTTTCGAATCAACTGCAAGTACGGATTAAGCTCATAGCGGGTCAATGATTGACCAATGCTACGATGGACATGGTACAATAGATCATATTTTGGTGAACATTGGTGCTTGGAGGTTTGAAGAATGCTGTCGATTATCGCCGTGACGAAGAAGCAGGAGAAGCTGATCGATTTGACGATGGACGATATCCGCGCGAATAGCGGCGATTACGAATGGTATTGGGTCGATTTTGACCAGCCTTCGGATCAGGAGATTGAACTGTTATCGTCCTGGTTTCATTTTCACCCGCTGGCGATTGAAGATTGTCTGCATCGGCTGCAGCGCCCTAAGATGGACCATTACGGAGAAACGCATTTCTTCGTGCTGCATGCGCTGCAACCGGAATCGCTATTCGTTCACGAAGTGAATTTGTTTCTGAACGCGAAGTTCGTTGTGACGTTCCATACGCATCCGTCACCTGAAGTTCGCGCTGCAATGGATAAAGTACTGGCGACTCCTTCTTCGGATGAGAAGCGTTTGCAGCCGCTGCATGCGGCGTATCATTTGATGGACGAGCTCGTGGACCGCTATTTTCCTGCCGTATATGCGATAGATGATCATCTTGCGGAGCGGGAAATCGAGAATTCGGAACGTTCTGGAACTGCGCTGCTCGATGCGCTGTTTGATATTCGCTCCAGACTGCTGCATTTGCGCAAGACGATCAATCCGATGCGGGATCTGCTCTATCGAATATTGGGCTCAGACCGAATTGATGAACTGCCGGGGCAGCGAGCGTTCTTCGCGGACGTTCATGACCATCTATTGAAGCTGTCGGAGATGATCGACGCAAGCCGAGAAATGACAGCCGATTTGCGGGACAGTTACATGTCCTACAGTTCCAACCGTATGAATTCGATCATGAAAACGCTCACGGTTATAACGACGATTTTCATGCCGCTGACGTTTATCGCCGGGATATATGGGATGAACTTCGATCATATGCCTGAGCTGCATTGGCGTTCTGGATACGCGGACGTCCTTGTTCTAATGTTTGTGCTCGGCTTGCTTATGTATCTGTGGTTCAAAAGGAAAGGCTGGTTCGATTAAGCGAGAATCAGAAGATTTCACACTATCGGGTGCCGGAGGAGAAGTTGGATGAAGAAAATCCGTATTGCGACTAAAGCGATCATCCGCAGGGATGGACAAATATTGCTGATTAAGTTCAAGAACAGCGAGCGCGGCATTCATTACGGCTTTCCAGGCGGAGGACAAGAGCATGGGGAAACGCTCGAAGCCTCAATTATTCGAGAATGTTTAGAAGAAATCGGACAGGATATACAGCCGCTTGCGCTTGTCCATGTCCGTGAGTTTATCGGGCGCAACCAGGCGCCGGCTACGATGTACAATGAATTTCACCAAGTCGAGTGCTATTTCGAATGCAAATTGCTGTCCGATCGCCCGTATGATACGGCGACTGTACCGGATGCGAACCAGATTGGCGTAGAGTGGATCGATATTGATAAGCTTCCAACCTTAAATCTTGTTCCGCAAACGGTCGGGCAAGTGATAGCCTCGGGTCAACTGACACCCGTTTATTTGGGCGATGTCACTTGATGAGCGGCATGGAAACGCAGCAATCTGTGAATGCCGAACTTACGCCTGAACCGGATAGGAAGAAAGGGCGCGCAGCATCAATTGCAGCAGTTGTGCTGTTGGCAGTGGCGCTTTCTTGTGCAGCGGCTGGCATTGCGATATGGCTCACCGCAGCGCAGACGGAACATCATGGAACGAACGGTAAACCAGCCTATGACGGCTATACGTACGTGCGTGAGGAAGCAGAAGGCGTTGTTATGCACGCGCTTGTGACAGAACCAAGCAAGGTAACACTTGAGGCTGTACGCGGCAATGTTGCAAATTCAATCTATTATGGCGTGAACGGCGGATTTTTCTTTAATGGCATGCTGCTCAGCATCGCGGTCATTAATGATCAGCCCGTTGGAGGCAAGCCAGAAACGTATGGATCAGGTAACAGCAACGTGAAATTTGCTCGCGGGACGCTTGTGTGGGACGGGGCTGCAAATCAGTTGAGTGTGCAGGTTGTATCCAATGCGGCGGACTTGAAGGTGACGGATCGTAACCATTATTGGGCGCAAGGCGGCATTAGCATGCGCCCAACGGATGAGTCAGGATGGCGTCAACAGGTGGATGCGGAGCAAGCACCTTACCCAGATGATAATCGGCTGCGGACTGCGGCTGTTTATGATAAGGATGGCAAGCTTTATTTGATCGTATCGCAGACGAAGACGACGCTTGCGATCTTCAGGAAGGCGATACTCGAAGCTTACGGCGAGATGGAGGACGGCATTTTTCTCGACGGCGATGGATCCTCTCAGCTTCGTGCATTCGAGGCGACGCTGCCAGGAGATGGCAGACAAGTGGAACAGATGATTCGTCTGAAGAATCCGGGAGAGACCCGATAGAACAAATGGTATGGCAACACTTGTGGTGTGAGCGTGTGGAATGAAAGGGATGCTGGATATACATATTTTCTAATTAGATTATAGCGTCCAGATGCATGAAGAAATAAAGGATTGGACATTGCTGCAAGGTTGTAGGTTAGAAAGGGAAGGTATGTGTGAGACGTTTACCTCAATTACCGATTGATGAAGCGATTCCGGAGCTGTTAGAAGCGATGTCGTCCAATTCGAACGCGGTGCTGGTTGCTCCACCGGGAGCAGGCAAGACGACGCGCGTACCGCTCGCGCTGTTGGACGAGTCATGGCTTGGCGGCGGCAAAATCATTATGCTCGAACCGCGCAGGCTGGCAGCACGTTCGGCGGCTGCGCATATGGCATCGCTGCTTGGCGAGAAGACCGGTGAAACGGTCGGTTATCGCGTTAGGCTCGATACGAAGGTGAGTGCAGCGACACGAATCGAAGTCGTGACGGAGGGCGTATTGACGCGCATGCTGCAGAGCGACCCTTCGCTCGAAGGGGTGGGCGCCATTCTGTTCGATGAGTTTCATGAGCGGCATTTGCATGGCGATCTTGGATTGGCGTTGTGTTTGCAGGCACAGTCGCTGCTTCGTGAGGATCTGCGGCTGCTTGTCATGTCTGCAACGCTCGAGACAGCGCCAGTGGCACGTCTCCTTGGCGATGCTCCCATCATAGAGAGCAAGGGCAGAGCCTTTCCGGTTGAGACCGTCTATTCGGATCGTCCGGCAGGCTTCAGTTCGGGTGCGCTCTGGCGATCTGAATCGCTTGAGGACCGGACAGCCCGTACGGTTACGGCTGCCCTGCCGGATCATGAAGGGGATGTGCTAGTCTTCTTGCCGGGTATGCGCGAGATGCGCCGGGTCGATTCACAGCTGCGCCAGCAGGGTATCGGACGCGGCATGTATGAGGCAGTCGATATTGTACTGCTTCATGGCAGTATGTCGCTCGAGGAGCAGGGACAGGCCGTTGCGCCAAGTCCATCGGGACGCCGCAAGATCGTACTCGCTACATCGATTGCAGAATCATCGATTACGGTTGAAGGCGTCCGCGTTGTTGTCGACAGCGGCATGATGCGGGTACCGCGTTTCTCGCCGCGCACCGGCATGACGCGGCTGGAGACGGTGCCGGTGTCGGCGCCGTCGGCCGATCAGCGGCGTGGACGCGCAGGGCGCGTTGCGCCTGGCGTCTGCTACCGTCTGTGGACGGAGCAGGAGCAGCTAATGCTTGCGCCGCGCAGCACGCCGGAGCTGCTCGAAGCGGATCTTGCGCCGCTGGCGCTCGAGCTCGCCGCTTGGGGCGTCAGCGCGCCAAGCGAGCTGGCGTGGCTCGACGAGCCGCCAGCCGGCGCCTATGCGAGCGCATGCGAGCTGTTGCAGCAGCTCGGCGCGCTCGATCGCGAGCGGCGGCTGACGCCGCTCGGGCGGCGCATGGCCGCGCTCGGCGCGCAGCCAAGGCTCGCGCGCATGCTGTTGTCCGCGGCGGCGATCAGCCACGCCGCCGCGGACACCGCGTGCGAGCTGGCCGCGCTGCTCAGCGGCCGCGATCCGCTGCGCGGCGAGCGCAGCGCCGACATCGCGCTGCGGCTTGGCGCGCTTCGCGCGCTCCGGCGCGGGGCGCCGGGAGGGGCGGGCGGCGGCGTAGACGAAGCCGCCGCCCGCCAGGCGCTCGCGGAAGCGCGCCAATGGCAGCGCGCGCTCGCGCAGGATGGCGCTGGGGCTTCGCCCAGCGCCGAAGCGCCGCAGGCGCAGCCGTTGCCGCGCGGCGCTAACGAAGCGGCTTCGCCGCACAGCGGCGGCTCGCAAGCCGCGCCGTCAGCGCGCAGCGCTGTCACGTCGCCGTCGTCACGCAGCGCCGACTCTTCGCTCTCAGCGCGCGACACCGACGCATCGCCTGCTCGCGAGCTGTCGATCGGCGCGCTGCTCGCCTTCGCTTACCCCGATCGCGTCGGCCAAGGCCGCGGCGACGGGCGCTTCCTGCTCGCAAGCGGCCGAGGCGCTGTGCTGACGCCGACGCAGCCGTTGTCGTTCGCCGCCTTTATTGCGGCATCCGAGATGGAAGATGCCGACAGCGAGAGCCGGATTATACTCGCGGCAGATGTTGAAGAAAGCGAGCTGCATGCTTATCATAGCGATCGAATCTCTGAAGAGGCATCGGTCATATGGGATCGCAGCGCGCAAGCGGTTAGGGCGAGACGCAAGCTCATGTTCGGTGCGCTCGTGTTGAAGGAAGAACAGATCGCTAAGCCTGACCCCAACGCCGTAACAGCTGCATTGCTGGATGGTGTAAGGGTGGAGGGTGTCTCAATCCTTCCGTGGAGCAAACAGTCTTCGCAACTGCGGGATCGCATACGCGTCATGCGCCAGTACGATGCAGAATTGCCAGACTTGTCGGAAGAAGCGCTTCTTGCGTCACTCGAAGATTGGCTCGAGCCGCATGTGTCGGGAATACGCAGCCGCGACGGCCTTCAGAAGCTGAATATGATGCATGTACTGGAAGCGATGCTGTCGTGGAGCGACAAACAGCGATTGGATGAGCTAATGCCGACTCACATGACGGTGCCAAGCGGCTCACGAATTGCGATTGATTATACCGATCCGGAGCAGCCAGTGCTCGCGGTCAAGCTGCAGGAATTGTTCGGGTTGCAGGAGACACCGAGGATTGCGAAGGGGAAGCTTCCGCTTACGCTTCACCTGCTGTCACCTGCACAGCGGCCTGTGCAAGTGACGCAGGATCTAGCAAACTTCTGGCGGAATACGTATTTCGAAGTGAAGAAAGAATTAAAGGTTCGTTATCCGAAGCATTATTGGCCGGATGACCCGTTCGCGGCAGTGCCGACGAATCGAGTGCGGCCGAGACCGTAAGTGAACAGCGGAGAGAATAATATGAGTGCCACTTTGTACGATAATTCATACAAAATCCCAGCGCTGGGCAGCCACGAGCACCACTTTGTACGATAATTCGTACAAAACCCGAGCGCCGGACTGCTCATAGCGCCCTTTTGTACGATAATTCGTACAAAATCCCAGCGAATGCGCCATCTAGAAATGAAGCAGAACCAAATTCGCGGCAAGCGCTGCATAGATAAGCGCCTCGATAATCGAGAGGCGCTTATTCCATTTGTTCGATCGGCGCTGGATCGATCCGCCGAGCCATCCCGCAACGATTGATGCGGCACTGAACACAAGAAGTGCTTGTATGATGAACAGTAAGCCGAGCTGGACCATCTGGAATGGAACATGTCCTTTATCCATCGATACGAATTGGGGCAGCAGAGCAAGGAAGAACAGCGAAACCTTCGGATTGAGTACATTCATCCAGATACCGCGCCGATATAGCGTGCCGAGTGTAACTTCATCCTGTTTCTGATCGGTATCATTGTGGGTATTGATAGCAGTTGTAGTTGTTGGTTTCGTTGTTTTCTTTCTCGGCCAGGTCTTCCAAGCGAGATAGAGAAGATAGGCAGCCCCGAGCCATTTAACTGCAGTAAAGGCGGCTTCGGAAGACAGTACGATGGCGGATATGCCAAGTGCCGCAAGCGATGTATGAACAAGCAGGCCTGTACATAAGCCAAGCGCGACCATAATGCCGCTTCGAGCAGAACGGCTCATGCTTTGCGCGATGACGAACAGAATATCAGGTCCCGGCATAAGCGTCAGCGCAATGGCGACGGCAATGAATGAGACAGCAGTTTGTAAATCGATCATAATGTAGGCTCCTCCATGATAGTCAGCAATGATGTCGTTGTATGATTTGTATGTATCATAATATTTTCAAAGAATTGAGGTTGATTCATCCATGATTCCAATCCTTATCGCCTATTACGTAGCAGTGAATTTCATTCTATGGGGCATGATGAAATATGACAAGCAGCAAGCTCGCCATCATGGTCGGCGCATTCCAGAGAAACGGTTGTTAACGCTCGGGATGATTGGCGGTGCTTTCGGCGGCATTGCCGGTATGCAGATGTTCCGTCACAAAACGAAGCATGCAGCTTTTAAGCTTGGTTATCCTGCAATGGCAATCGTCCATTTGTACGTGCTGACGGAAGTATTCGGCGTGTGGAAATAAGTCCTCTAAACGTTACGGAAGTCGTAATTTAGGTTGAGGACATTCGACAAGTATATCATGAATAGAGCAGCAACTAAGAGATTCAATGTACTGTCATATATTTGTAAATGCTGATGGCAGTAAAGTTTATCCACAATCTGCTAGAAAACCCCAAAACGAAAATAACAGCCCAAGGGACTGTTATTCGATCTTCACCACTTAATTATTAACACGCGGCGTGAAAGTCTCAAGCACCAACGGCATAACGTTAATTCGGCTGCCATCCTTGGCACTGTATTCGAACAACTCGATCTTAAGTGTTCCACTTAGCGGCAATTGATCAGCGGGAATGACGATGCTTAAGCTGAATGGGGACCAAGTCGGAGCCCCTTCGTTCAGCATATAGGTACTTTCCGCCAAATCATTGTTCTGAGCGGAAACGACGTAGTTCATGACCGCTTCGAACACTCTCGCTTCCCCGGTTACGGTGTAATGGCCGTTGGAGCCGGTTACTTGAATATGGCGGAAGGCATTGTTCGCATGGGGCATGCCGCCACCGTAGGTGATTTCAGACCGGTTTAACTCGCTGTTCCATCTCACATCGGCGCCCAGAATATCGCCGACCGATCTCATCGGAACATAGGTGTTACCTTGATAGTTCAGAATGGGCTGCTCTCCACTCGTATACTCTTGTCCGTTGACGTACACGGGATAGCCCACTTTGACCAATACATATTGCTTCACCGTGTCGGCAAACGTCGGCACGGCGAGCATAAGAAGACTACCCGCCAACAAGCCTACCGTAAAACCTCTGATTTCTTTCCGAATTTTCAGACTGCTCCCACCTTTCTCTTACCACATAAGAATGTATAAGTTTTCGAGTTTCTCGAAAGAACGAATTCTTATTGGCGATAAAGCCTACCTCTAAACGCGGTCGCTCTTCTTCGAAATGCTGCGAAAGAGGTTTTCTCATATTGCTATATTCTATGCGGATGGGATATATAGAAGATATCTTTCTCTATATGCTAGGGAAAATAAGCTGTACAGGAATGACGGCGTTCTTCGGCGAGTATATATTGTCCATCTGTTCACGTAACAGCCTTACGGCGGTTCGTGCCATTTCTTGTTCATCCTGCTGCACATACGCCACGCTTGCTAGATGAGGATTATCGAAAGATAGCAATTCGATGTTGGTGTCATTGTTCAATCGACTGATGGCGGCTGAAGTAAGACGAGCAGTTTCCTCAGTCAAGGTGAAGGCGGCAGTGATTCCGTTGTGCTCCTCTAGGAAGCTGCTAACATAGTCCAATGCCCGTTCACCTCGTAGAATGTCGAGAGGAATGTGACACCACAAGCTCTTGTCGATCGAGATGCCTTGATCGGTGTACGCTTTCTCGAAGCCGAGCGTGCGATCCTCTATAGCAGAATTGGAGTTCTCAGGTGAAATGAGCGCAATCCGCTGATGACCCTCGGACAGCAAGTACGAGACTGCCTTGTACGCACCTCCGTAATTATCCGATGTAATCGTGTAAGTCTCAATGTTGCGAAGATACCGATCGATGAATACGCATGGGAATTTATCGAGCGACAGACGCAGCAGTGATTCGTTGTACTTCTCATCTTCTGTCGGAAAAACGATTAACCCCTGCGCACCAAGTTCCGTCAGCGTGCGAATGGCGTTCGATTCAATAGAGGAGGACTCGCGCGTAATGCTCAGTACCATGCTGAGTCCAGCTTCTTGCAGGAATTGTTCCGTGAAGTCGACAAGCTTCTGTATGACACGGGTTCTCATTGTAGGAATGATGTAGCCGACGAGTGGCAAGGACGATACGCGTGCGGATGGAGTCGGCGTGTCAATGTTATAAACATCAAGGTTGGAGGAGACGAATGTTCCTTTGCCTTGTACGCGTATAATTAATCCTTCATCAGCTAGTAGGGTTAAGGCGTTCTTGACTGTGATTTTGCTTACTTTGTATTCGTCCATCAGTTCTTGCTCAGAAGGGATGCGGTCCGTTGGCCGTAGCAGCCCTGATTTAATCTTCCTCATAATATCTTCTTGAATTTGCTTGTAGAGCGCCAGCTTTTTCAACTTGCCGCATCTCCCCATAAATTTTATGATTTTATAATCAATTGGGTATATAAAACATATTCCATATATACTATAATACAAAATGTAAAGCGCTTACAATACAGAATTTGAGAGGGAGTACGCAGGGGGCTTTTTCATTAAACAGTTAGAACAATGTTAAGGAAAGTGGTGTCAATGACACAATTGTAACCGCTTATATTAACATTGCTAACTAGTCAACCCATTTTTAAACGTTTAACAACAAAAGAGAGGATGACGAACAAATGAAAAAACGCAGTACTTTAGTTTCCATCGTTACAATCCTTATTTTGACAATGGTTTTGTCGGCATGTGGCAAGTCTGATGATTCAAAAACAACAACGCAGTTAGGCGCTAATGCTGGTGAGAATGCAACAGAATTGTCGTTCTGGACATTCGTAGATTTGCACGGCAAGCATTTGGATAAAATGCTGGGATTATGGAACAAAGAGAACCCAGACAAACAAATTAAGTTGAATGTATCGGTTATGCCTTATGATGATATGCACAATAAGCTCTTGTTGGCTGTTACGAGTGGCAAAGGCGCTCCTGATATCGCGGATATCGAGCTTGGTCAATTCCCTAAATTCTTGGAAGGCGACAACGTTCCGCTGGAGCCTTTGAATGATGTATTCGCACCATACAAAGACGTTGTCGTTCCGGCACGTGTCGCGATTTACAGCAAAGCAGACCAAGTATATGGCTTTGATTATCACGTAGGCGCTACGCTTGCTTTCTACAACACTGAAATTCTTGAAGCAGCAGGCGTTGACTACAAGAAGATCATCACTTGGGAAGATTACAAGCAAGCAGGCATCAAAGTGTATGAGAAGACTGGCAAGTACTTAGGTACTGCTGATACTTCGGCTATGTGGCAAGAGTCGCTGCTGCTTGCTCAGCAAAAATCTGACTTCACAGACGAGAACGGCAATCCTAAAGTTAACTCGCCAGAAATGATCAAAGCTCTTGAGATGTTGGTCGACCTGCAGAAGAACAATGTTATCCACACGATCCCAGGCGGACAACCGGATACAGAAGAAGCGAAAGGCGAATACAACAAAGGCAACTACGCAAGCGCATTGATGCCTGAATGGTACATGTCCCGTTTCGTAAACGAAATGAAGGATCTTAAAGGCAAGTATGCAATTGCTCCACTGCCTGTATTTGAAGTAGGCAACCCACGTTCCGTTGGTTTGGGCGGTACGGGCACAGTCGTCACGAAGAGCGGCAAAAACGTTCAGCTGGCCAAAGAATTCGTAGCGTTCGCCAAGCTTTCGAAAGAAGCTACGACTGAAATCTGGAATACGCTTGGATTCGACCCAATCAACATGGATGTATGGAAAGATGAGAAAGTAACGAAAAACCCTGATAACGAGTACGTTCAATACTTCAAAACAAATGCATTTGATACGTTGAATGAAATCAAAGACGAAATTCAAGCGATCAAATCCGTAAAAGCTTCACCGACGATCGGCAACGTCCTGAATACGGTTACTTTGAACGCTATCTTCGAAGATGGCAAAGACGTGAAAGAAGCACTCGACGAGGCACAAGCAGCAATCGAACAAGAATTGAAATAAACCTAATAAGTAAATGATTTTGATTAAACCTGTCGGCAGGTATAGTGGTCGGCAGGTTTAATCAATCTCAAGGGAGATTGAGAATATGATAAAGAAATTTGTATACTCTCAAAAAGTTGCGCCTTATGTGTTTGTATTGCCCTTCATACTCATATTCTTAATATTTTGGTCTTATCCGCTTGCCAATTCATTCGTCATGAGTTTCCAAGATCGGATGTTGGGACAGGATCCCAAATGGGTTGGCGAAGCGAACTATTCGAAATTATTTACAGATAAAGTGTTTCTGACAGCTATTAAGAATAGCGTTGTGTACATGCTGGGAACTTTAGTGCTGTTGATTCCTTTCCCAATGTTATTCGCCGTTATGATCAACAGTAAGTTAATGATGGGAAGAGAGTTTTTCAAATCTTCGTTCTTTCTTCCTGCATTGACGTCTGTCGCCGTTGCGGGTACTATTTTCCGCCTTACTTTCGGCGAAATGGAAGGCTCATTAATGAACAGTTTCCTAGGTTTATTTGGAGTAGAGCCTATTAAATTCTTGAAAAACGGAGAATGGAGTATGGCAGCGCTGTTGATCCTTGCATGTTGGAGATGGACAGGCGTTAATATGCTTTATTATCTTTCCGGCTTGAAGAGCATTGACAATGAATATTATGAGGCTGCTTCAATTGACGGGGCATCAGCATGGCAGAAATTCAAAAACATTACAATGCCATTATTGAAGCCGACCACGATATATGTGACGACCATTAGCGTTTATGCAGGTCTAGCAATGTTTACCGAGAGCTTAATGATGTTTAACGGTAACAATTCACCGAAAAATATCGGCTTAACCATTGTCGGATATCTGTATAGACAAGGGATTGAGAAGAATAAACTGGGTTACGCAGCGGCAGTTGGTATCGTATTGTTAGTCATTGCAATGGTTATCAATTTAACGCAGCTGAAATTCAGTGGAATGTTCAAGAAGGAGGAGGATTAAAATGGGCGCAAGTCAATCGAAGAACAACTTAATTGCTAGAATCGTCATGATTTGTTTCTTTATTGTACTATTCGTAATAATTATGATTCCATTCTATGCAGTGGCCCTTTCTTCCTTTAAACCAGGTGAATCGTTAATCAGATATGGTCTTAACTTAAGTCTGGATTTTAAAATCATGAGCTTTGATAATTTCATCTATTTGTTCACTGGATCACATGATTATTTCACATGGTTCTGGAACAGTATGTTTTTAACGATTGCTCAAGTGGTCTTAACCCTATTTGTAAGCGCATTTGTTGCTTATGGGTTTGCAGCCTATGATTTTAAAGGGAAGAACTTCCTCTTTATATGCGTTTTGCTCATTATGATGGTGCCTTTCGAAATCTTGCTGGTTCCTCTGTACAGCTTAATCAATGATTTGCATTTGGTGAATAGCTATTCAGCGATCATTCTGCCAGGTATAGCGAATGCCGGGACGATATTCTTCTTCAGACAATATCTAAGAAGCATACCCAAAGAGATTATTCAATCTGGCCGGGTTGATGGCGCTAACGAATATGCGATTTATTTCAGACTGATAATGCCGATTATGAAGCCTTCCTTTGCGGCAATGGCCATTCTGAACGGTATGAACAGCTGGAACAATCTGCTCTGGCCATTCATGGTGCTTGGCGATCAGAGTAAATTTACGCTTCCAATCGGTTTGAAAACACTGTTAACGCCTTATGGAAATAACTATGACCTATTGATCGTGGGTTCCTTCTTCTCCATCATTCCAATTTTCATTCTGTTTATCGCTTTCCAGAGATATTTCATAGACGGTATGACTGCAGGTGCTGTTAAAGGTTAGTATTTAAACTTACGAATCAATTAATAGGCTGAATAGTCCCTCAGAAGGAGTTATAACACCATGAAACCTTTGATCGTGCAAAGAGCAGATCCCTATATTCACCGACATTCGGACGGTTATTATTATTTCGTGGCATCCGTACCAGAGTATGATCGAATTGAAATCCGTAGAGCACAGGACCTTGAGGGCCTTGTTACAGCAACTCCAGTTGTGGTCTGGAGAAAACGCGAGACGGGTATTCTTAGTGCCAATATTTGGGCGCCTGAACTGCATTATATCGATGGCAAATGGTACGTTTATTTTGCAGCGGCACATACGACGGAAACGAAGGATGGTCTGTTCGACCATCGGATGTACGTACTAGAGAATGACAGTGCCAATCCACTGGAAGGCAGCTGGACGGAACGAGGGCAAGTTATTACCGATTGGGAAAGCTTCGCCCTCGATGCAACTACCTTCGAGCACAATGGCAGCCGCTATTATGTATGGGCACAAAAGGATCCATCAATCGAAGGCAACTCCAATCTGTACATCTCCAAAATGAGCAATCCGTGGACGTTGACAGGGCCGCAAACGATGATTTCCACGCCGGAATATGATTGGGAGATCATCGGCTACAAAGTGAATGAAGGCGCGGCATTTGTTCGCAAGGGGGATCGGGTATTCCTCACATACTCGGCTAGCGCCACTGATTTCAATTATTGCATGGGCCTGCTTGAAGCAGATAGCGATGCGGATTTACTCGATGCCGCCTCATGGCGCAAGTCGCAAGAGCCCGTTCTCACGACAGATGAGAGTATCTCGATGTATGGTCCCGGTCATAATAGCTTTTCGGCGTCAGCCGACGACGAGAAGACGTTGTTTGTGTTCCACGCCAGAACGTACAAGGACATTGTAGGAGATCCTCTATACGATCCGAATCGCCATACATTTGTAGTGGAGCTATTGTGGACGGATGACGGCAGACCTGATTTCCGCGGCTCAATTGCAGCGCTTGCGCGTTCCGCACAGTGAACGTTTGTTCCAATCGGATATAACTGAATAACGGTACGTCATGCAGCCTCGAATCTCGAGGCTGTTTATTTTGTCCACGGAGCGTATTTTATGGTATTGTCTGTTGCATAGTCCGTTTAATAATGGTATTCTATTTATCCTTTTTAAATAGTTACGGTTAGTAAAGACAAACATTTGATGGAGGTAGTTATGTCCGTTCACAGCATTCATCCGGAGGAAGAGCAGCGGCTAACCCACACTCTTCAAGAAATCGATCGGCAGTTAGGCGGGATCGGTCCCCGGTATCTTGGCAACGACTACACCGAGCAAGTGCTCGACGCGACGCGCGAGGAGCGTCGTCAACGGCTGGAAGTATCGGCGAGAGAGCCGTATTTTGGCCGTATCGATTATAAGCATGAGAAGGACAGTGATGTGAAGCCGCTTTACATTGGCAAAGCCGGCGTAGGCGATGACGAGGGAGTTGACCCGCTCGTCATCGATTGGCGTGCGCCGATCGCAAGCTTGTTCTATTCGTTCAGCGGCGGGGAAAGTCCGGTGACGTACGAATCGCCTGAGGGTGAAGAGACGGGCGAAATCATGCTGAAGCGCAATATCCTCGTACGCCAGCGTGAACTTGTTCGCGTGGTCGACAGCTATGTGCGTGGCGCGGACAACGTTGGGGCGTCCGATGAGTTTCTGTTGTACCGTCTCGGCGAATCAAAAGACAATAAGCTGCGCGACATCGTGTCAACGATTCAAGAGGAGCAGGACAACATTATTCGTGCCGAGCGTAACAAGGCGCTATTCATTCAAGGGGTAGCGGGCTCGGGTAAAACAACGGTAGCGCTCCATCGTCTCGCATATCTGCTGTATCGATATGCGGGCCGGATCGCGGCGAACCGCATGATCATTTTTGCACCGAACACCATGTTCCTCGATTATATATCCGGCGTTCTGCCAGAGCTTGGGGTTGGCGATATCGCGCAAACAACGTTTGCGGATTGGTCAATAGCACTGCTGGATCATGAAGTGAAGCTCGTGAGCGCTGCAGATACGCTTGAGCATTGGTTCGAGGAGAAACGTACGCAAGTTGAACGTGATGAAGCGCCTGGTCGATACAAGGGACGTGCAGCGTTTCGTGAACTGCTAGATGAGAAACTGAAGGACGTGGAACGGAGAATGGCTCCGGATGTGCCGTTCGAACCGCATCCAGGTCTTACCTTGTCGCCTGTCCGTATCCGCGAATGGTTCGAGACCGATTATGGCGGCGACGAACCACTAATGAAACGCCGCGAACGTCTGGCCAGCCGGATGAAGCGGTGGCTGGAATCGGAGTGGAAGGAACGTAGGCTAACCGATAAGGCAGCGAAGTCGAAGGCAAACTCCAAGCTGAACGCTTATGTAAAGAAAATGCCATCCTACAGCGCACCGCAGCTGTATCGCACTTTGTTTGATGGCAAGGATGCTCATGCGGATGTGCCGAAGGCAATTGCCAAGCGGACGGTGCAGCAGCTGAAAGCCGGCGTCGTCGATCCGGAGGATTTGGCACCGCTTGTATATTTGCACATTCGAATGTATGGTCTCGACACGCCGATGTTCGACCATATCGTCATTGACGAAGCGCAGGACTACTCGCCGATGCAGCTTGAGGCGCTGGCGCTGTGCCAACGCATGCCTTCGCTTACCGTACTGGGCGACTTGCAGCAGGGTATTCATGATTATGCTGGCGTTCGCCGCTGGAGCGAGCAGATGGATCTGTTTGATTCATCGATTGTCGGGTATTACGAGCTCGATCGCAGTTATCGCTCAACCATGGAAATTATCGAGTTCGCGAACCACGTGTTAGCTGGTATGGATGGCGGCGTGAAGCCGGCGACTCCGGTGTTCCGGAGCGGTGAACCTGTGGATGTGATTCCATGTGAAGAAACTTCATGGGAATCTACGTTGCTGGCATCTGTACAGGCGATGCTTGGTACGGGAGTCTATCAGACTGTAGCGGTAATTGGACGTACGGCTAAGGAATGCGAAGCGATCTATAACGTGCTGCAGGATGCGAGTCTTACTCCATCCTTGGTTCAAAGCAAGCAGCCCGCCTATAAGGGCGGTCTGACGGTTGTCCCTGTCTACCTGTCCAAAGGACTTGAGTTTGACGCAGTGGTGATTGCAGATGCTGGGGAAGAGGCATATCGCGAAGGTGATGCGAAGCTGCTTTACGTTGGTTGCACGCGTGCGCTTCACAAGCTGCAGCTGCTTCATCGCGGTGCATTGACGCCGCTCGTGAAGATTGATAATAACTAATTGTTCATAGTAGAGGCAATGAAAGCGTACTAAGACTGCTTAGTGCGCTTTTTCGTGAAGTATTCATCAAATTGTGGTTTGATTTTCATCCCCGTGAACATTCATAATTAGAAGAGAATGATCGTTGAGTTAACGCACGCTCACAACAAGAGCAATTGCTCTTAGGGAGGCATGATTGGGATGAAAAAAGAACATATCGTACACTTCAAGGTTATTCACGGTAAAGAGGCCAAGGAATTCCGAGGACTGCTATTTCTGGAGGAAGATCAGGAACCAAATGCAGAAGACTATGCTCACTTCTTGAAGGAATACGGACATGAAATTACCGGTTTAATAGATCCCCAGAATTTTATTTATGAAGCTATGAGGGATGGGGAAACTTACAAAATCGATGTGCTTGAGAACCATGAGAAGAGCAGTCGTGACCCTGAAGCAGAACATCTGGCAAAAAGCTTTATGAAGCATGATTATTGATTGAAAATGATTGTTGATGAAATAGGGGTTAATGCCAATGGGGAGTGCTTGCTGCTCCCTTATTTTGCTATGCGGAAATATGCACTACAAAGCGGCGCTCGGGATGGGTGATGGCAGAGGCTTTGTACGAAAAATCATACAAATCGGCGCATGAGATGGGCGATGGCAGAGGGTTGTACGAAATATCATACAAATCAGCGCACGAGATGGACGGTCGCATAGGTATTGTACGAAATATCATACAAAAGGGCATTGCAGATGGACGATCGCAGAGGTTTTGTACGAAATATCATACAAATCGGCGTAGCAGATGGACGGTTTTATTATGAAGTTTAGCAAGTATAAATATGTGTTGTAGAGCGCACTACTCCATCTGATACGTTTGTTTGCAGATCGGTATAAATTAGGCGTTACTCCTTTTTGTTTCTTAAAGAGCTGAGAAAAGTACGGAGCACTAAAACCGCCGATGGTGTTCTCCCGGTAGGGAGGACGCCTTACCTTTTGAATGTAAATGTCTGGTGAATTTAAAAAGATTAAGTCTGGTCACTGTCATTAAGCAAATAGCAGGATAGTGTGATAGAATATTTTTACAGGAGAACATATGTTTTGTACACTTTATTTTGTAATTATCTAGTGTTTATACAAATAAAATCAGTTGGTTACCAATAGCATTAAGCTATCGGGTGACGAAAGAATAAACCACCTTGTCGAAGGTGGTTTTGTTATGGTCAGATATTAATTTAGAATTTAAGAAAATCTAGATTTTAAATATTGCACCCACATCGCGTGCAACTCAGCTTCCGATACTTGAAATGCGCCTTGAAAATCAGTGGCATCGCTTATGAATTTGTTGAGCGCATCTGAACTGTAAGAATGAAGGAGATATTCTATGAGTAAATTCGAGAATGCATATCCTCCGATCTTCTCGAAATCCCACGTATCATTCGTTAAAGCTTGAAAGCTAGGGACGGCATCATTTTGAATCGCTTCGGAGGTGCTATACTGGATATATTCTTGCGACATTTGTTTGGCTTCATGTCCGCCGAGTCCATGAGTAAGCCATTTCGGTGCCAACGGATTGATATCCGTCACTAACCACATCGTAAACAAGCTTATCGTGTGTCGTAGAACCGATTGATACGAATGTTCAGGGCCCGGATTTAGTGGGGATACGATTTTAATTTTGTTGTGATCATAGGTACCCATGAACCAATTAGGCGCATCCGGTTCGCCTATTGCTTGATGAAAAGTGGACAGATCCGGATAGATTTCGATAGAGATTTTCTGTGAAGGTCGATGACGAAAGGTTGTAACAATTCGCTCAACATTGTTTTTCAGTTCTTCAAATAAGTCATGGTATACCTTGTTCATACCATCATTCTTGGTGGATGCCTCGTTTTTATCTACAATCGATATCATTTCTTTGATAGACATGATAGTTATGTCTCCCCATTCTTTTAATTCTTTTTTTAGTTTGTTTAAAGCACGGTAAAGTCTGTTCTTAACCGCGCTTTCAGGCATCCCAATGATTTTGGATATCTCCAATAAAGTGCAGTCGACGAAAAAACGCAATGATATGATTTGCTGATCTAATGCATTCAATTGGGCCAATGCAGCACTAATATCGATGCGGATATCGACATCTCTAGCTATATCGAGAGAAATCGATTGGGACTGAAAATCGATAATTTCTTGCATGATTTCTTTATTTCGTGATCTCTTACGATACTCGTTTTTGACAATATTCTGCGCGATTTTGAATATCCAAGTAAATATGCTGGAGTTATGATTAAATGAGCAATAGTTTTCCATTGCTTTTAAAAAAGCTTGTTGTGTTAAGTCATCGGCCGCTGCCGAATTTGTTTTTACTGCGATATAATTTCGAATTCTCTCTCGATATTGATCATAGATGGCTTCGAAATGCTGGATGTGCTCCTGCTCCTCCGGAAGAACAGGGATTTTCGTTTTGTCTTGAGCTCGTGACACCTGTAGTACCTCCTCCTGAACGTACAATTCCTTAGACACCGAAGGGAGGTAAAAAGCCACATCGTATTAAAATGATTTTTTTTGTGACGCTTTTCCACTGTTTCTAAACTTCGAAAGAGCGAAGCGGTATAGCAATAATAATGAGGTGATTATTAATGAGTTGGTTACAAGGTGGACCGTTTTTAGAACTTAGCTTCATATTTCATGAACCAACGATAATTGAAAATGTCATCTCTAAACTGAACAATATTGACGTTAAAATAGAAGTACACAACTCGCCAGAGTATATTCAGCAATTTTACGAGGGCTATCCTTTTGATGAGGATGATCCCCACAGTAAGATGATCCATCGAATAGAAATCAACTTAACAGTGCACACAACCCGACAACGGAGAGCTTTACTATTCGTTGAGAAAATAAGTTCGGAGTTATTGTCATTCTCAATGAGTTTTTTCGGAGCTAAAGAAGATGCTTCAGAGTGGAAACAGCCAGGTATAAGAGATGAAGAAATTGATGAGTTTATCTGTTTATTAATTTCACTTTATAGAACGTTAAATTTTAGCGTGGGTGGTTTAGCAATTGAAGAAGATATGATAGGTTTGTTTGATGTTAATGAAGCATGGCCAAATGAAAAATATAACTTTGCAAATCTTACTTTCAAAAATAAATTACATAAGTTTTATGCTATCTTAATAAATCAATCATTGAATGAAAAATTGCCAGAAGGACAGTGTATCCTTGATAATTCTTGTATGCTATATCGAAACGCATTGAACTAACAGGAGACTTTAGTTGAATTCCAAAGTCGAAGCTACCGGCATGAGTGGCAGCTTTTTGTTCAACTGCAGGAAAGTTCAACCGGTTCACCGAATAGTTAGCTCAAACCTTAAGTCGTAAGATTGCGGAGGGATTTATGGCACAGTTCCAAGTAATCCAAACATTGAAGACAGTTAATGCTTTTATCTTTCAAGGGGTTTTGTTAGAAGGGCAAATAAATAAAGGAATGGAAATCCATGTCTCCCTTAATAAATCTATGGATGTTGCTGGCGTAATAACTGAAATAAATAAATCTAATTGTCAATATGAAATCGTTATTGGATGTTCAGACTTAGAAGAGATAGACCTTTGGGATATGTTGAATTTGAAAGATGATGTAATACAAATAAAATAAGGATGATTGAACTAAAGGAGAACTATAGCTCAACATGTTCGGGGAATGAAATTGAAGAAATATTTTGGCGTAGAAAATTCGGTTGGTTTAGCCTACTCACAGTTGGAGTGAAAGATACGGTGTATGTTGCTGGACAAGGTCCCAATACCCTAGAGTGTTCAGAAGAGGAACAAATTAAGCAAACCATATTCATTAAAGATAGATTTGCACTTGAACCTTACCTAACGTAATGATTTATGATAAACATAACATCAGGATGAAATACGGTCTAACGACCAAATAAACGAACAAAAATTCGTAATCGGAGGAGAAATAATAATGAGAAAGCTCGTTCTATTTTTGCACGCATCGCTTGACGGTTTTGTAGAAGGACCGAATGGTGAAATGGACATTGGCTGGATTTCCTATGATGCTGATTTGGAGAAACATGCGAAAGAAATTCTGAGTACTGCCGACACTGTCATTTGGGGACGTGGGACTTATCAGATGATGCACAGTTACTGGCCATCTGTACCTTCGGACCCATCCGCTTCACAGCATGAACGGGATCATGCCGAGTGGATCGAAAAAACGGCCAAGATCGTTTTTTCCACGACGCTGGAGCATGTCGAATGGAATAATTCCAGACTCGTGAAAGAAGATGTCGAGGAAGAGATCAAGAATCTCAAACAGCAACCAGGCAAGGATATGGTCATCCTCGGAAGTCCTAGGTTAGCACACCACCTAATGCAGCTTGATTTAATTGATGAGTATAAAATTACGGTTTCTCCCGTCCTGATCGGTAAGGGATTGCCGTTATTCCAAGGTGTTAAGGAGAAGATCAATCTTAAACTAATCGAAAACAAAACCTTTGATTCTGGAGCCATAGGCCTCGCTTACCAGACGGTTAGATGACCTTGTTTCTTTAGGTGATTACGCTAGTAACTGTTTAATATATGAGTTATTGATGAGCGTGCACATTCGTGACTTGTGAAAAGAAGCCTGCAGCCTACTTGTCAAAACGGTAGCTGCGGGCTTCTTCTTGAGATGATGGGTCAGGAGCGTTCGGTGCTGCCAGGTTGGTCTATTTGAGGACTTGAGCCTACCCGGGAAGCCGCGCCGGCGCTGAAGTAACCGAAGGCCCCGGCCGATATGAGCGCGGCGACGGCGACGCCGGCGGCACCAATCCATGTGATGGCGGTCAATGAAGCACTTTCCACGATGATGCCGCCGATACCCGCGCCGGCAGCCATGGCCAACTGCAGGACGGAGCTGTTGAGACTAAGCATAATGCTGGTCGCTTCAGGCGCGAGTGAGATCAGATGATACTGTTGCGTCGGGCCAGACGACCAGGCGGATAGTGACCAGAGCATGAGCAGGGGGAACATCAGCGACGGCGAATGCGCGGCAAACGAAATCACGACTAGCCAGACTGAATGGAACAGCATGCCGGTCACGAGAGTACGCTTGAATCCCCAACGGTCGGTACTAAAGCCGCCCAGCTTGGAGCCGATCAGACTGGCGATTCCGAACGCAAGCAGTGCGATGCTTACGAGTTTCTCGCTCATTCCAGTAATATCAAGCAGGAAGGGAGAAATGTACGTATAAGTGATGGAGTAACCGCCGAGCCAGAAAAATGTAATGCCAAGTGCGACGGCGATTTTCGGATTCTTGAGTAGCTTGAGTTGGTCGCGCAGCGGTACAGGCTGCTCACCATCCGTCCTCGGAATCGCAAAGACGATGAGCAGAAGCGCTAACAGTCCGAGAAATCCGATGCCGCCGAAAACCAGTTTCCAGTCATAAGCAGAAGCGACTAGTCTGCCGAGGGGTACGCCGACGATCAGCGCGGTACTGAAGCCCATGACGAGCGTGGCGATGGCGCTGCCCTGCTTCTCCGCTGGGGCGAGCTTCGAAGCGACCGTGAGTGCAGTGACGACAAATACGCCACTGCTGAGCGCTACGATAACGCGGGAAACGATGAGGGCGGCGAAGCCGGAGAAAAAGTAAGCCGCGACGTTGCCAACGATAAATACCGAGAGCGCGTATAGCATCAGCTTTTTGCGGTCGACTTTGGCGGCGGCTGCCATCAGGAATGGCGTCCCGAACCCGTAAGCAAGGGAGAAGACGGTGATTAGCTGTCCTGCCGCAGAAACCGAGACACCGATATCGTCGGATACTTTATCCAGAATGCCGGCAATAATGAATTCTGATGTGCCGACCAGAAAGCTGACTAAAGCCAGCATATATATTTTCAAATTGTAAGACAAACGTTCCAACTCCTTATCCTTATCTCTTTTTAAAATAATAATTTTATATTTCTAGATATATAGAAATAAACTGCAAACGATAAACGCATATCCCATAAGACTACGGTTCCTTATCCGTATTTCTCTTCATAATAATTTCGTATTTCTAAATATATCGAAATAATGAATGCAAAAAGGGCTATCCCAGAAGATAAGGGGCATACTTCAGAGCAATTTCTTTATTGACACTGTAATAAATATACGTACCGTCTTTTCGCAGCGAGAGAAGGCCGCATTCTGTGAGCTGTTTCAAGTGATGAGACAGCGTTGAATTTGGAACGGAATCAAGTTTATTACCGATGTCGGAACAACAGAGACTCGTTTCTTCCTTAAGAAGCATCGCTATTTTGATCCGGGTCGGCTCTCCGAGTGCTTTGTACACTTTCACTGCTTGTTTGATTTCCTCGTTATCCTCGACCATGGGTTCTCACCGCCTTTGCAAATGTATTTCGAAATTTATGGAAACAAGAATAACATACCTCGGCAGCCGTTGTAAATAGTTGATTCGAGTTAGTGGGTTCTACGTTCTTACTTGCATATAGATTCATTTCGAATTTAGTCATTTGAGGCGGCGGGTTAATGCCCAGAATAGAAGAGCCGAAGCACTGACAATTGCGCCTAACAAGCACACTCCGTTCCAACCTGTGTAAGCATAGACACTGGTAGATGCGATTGACCCGGTGGCGCTGCCAATAGAATAGAAAATCATGTAACCAGCAGTAAGCCTGCTGCGTGCCTCGGGAACTAACGGAAGGATCATGCTCTGGTTAGTGACATGTACGGCCTGTACTGCCAAGTCAAGAAGGACAATACCGATGATTAATGCGAGCAGCGAATGTTGAGTATAACTTATTGGCAACCATGATATAAGCAATAGTATCAATGCCACGCCTGTTGTCCTTTGCCCTAAACCTCGATCGGCAAGGCGACCTGCTCGTGCTGCTGCTAGTGC
This sequence comes from Paenibacillus terricola, assembly GCF_014779765.1. Lineage (GTDB taxonomy): Bacteria > Bacillota > Bacilli > Paenibacillales > Paenibacillaceae > Paenibacillus_T > Paenibacillus_T terricola. Next base: position 1,443,718 of record NZ_JACXZA010000001.1, read on the forward strand.
CCCTGTAACTCCAGCGAGACCAAACGCTCCAATCGCAGTATGTGAAAGAGAGAGCGGTGGAGTGCTGAGAGGCAGCACTAGGGAAGTCCATAATATACTGAAAGCGGTAAAAATCATAAGACATAATGCAGCACGGATTCTCAGGATTCGTTCTTGTGCGAACAACGTGAGCAGTGAACGAAGTAACTGCAGGTAGGACAATGATTCTTTGCTGCGCTCATCATGCGGCAGCACCCGAAACAATACACATGCCATGATTAGCGTTAATAGCGCAGAGACAAGGTAGACAGAACGCCAGCCGGCTAAATCCGTTAATATTCCAGCGAAAGTTCGCGCCAGTAGAATACCAATTACGATGCCACTTGTCACAACTCCTACAGTACGCCCACGTTCGGATGGGGCAGCTAAAGTTGCCGCGAATGCAACGAGCGTCTGTGTCACTACAGCAAGCAATCCAATCGCAGCTATACCTATGAATAACACTATGTTGTTGGGGGCGGTGCCAACGACAATTAAAGCCACCACAGACACTAGCATCTGTCCAGCTATTAGCCAACGTCGATTTAATAAATCACCGAGTGGCACTAGCAATAGCAGTCCAATTGCGTAACAAGCTTGAGTGATTGTAACAACAATGCCGACGGATGAATGAGTAATGCCAAATTCGTTTGAAATAGCGTCCAGCAGCGGTTGCGCATAATATATGTTGGCGACTGCCAGTCCGCAGGCGATTGCAAATAAGAATGCCATTTTACGAGACATTAAAGATACGGGCATTGATCCTGATGCTATTAGCGTGTCTTGAGCTAGGTCAACATGATTGTCTTTGTCATCCATGGTAATGATAGCTGGTTCTTCAACAACCTTTTCCAAACATAACGCCTCCTTAGATTTCCTGTTATAACATACTGATTGGTATGAAATTATGTTTGGCAAATATAACTCCAAAAAAGATTTCTGTCAACAAATTCCTATATAGACCAGGGTGTAAACTGTATAAGCTTAATTTAATTGACAGGTTTGTCTTATTTTCATAAAATAATATTATACCAATAAGTATGAAAAGAGGGGGACGATATGGCTCGACAACGCGAATTTGATAGGGAAAAGGCATTGGATGCAGCTATGCATCTATTTTGGGAAAAAGGGTTTGAAGCTGCCTCTTTAAGCGACTTAACATCAAGAATGGGCATTCAGAGACCAAGCATATACTCCACCTTTGGAGACAAAAAAGGACTATTCGAAGCTGCTTTGCGCAAATATACAAGCGCCCATGCTGCATATGTTCGCGCCAATCTTCAGAATAATTCTTCTGTTAAAGAGGCATTCCGTGCTTTTTTTGAAAATATAGTGGCAAAGGAATATGGAAAAAGTCCAAACTGGGGTTGTTTTTGCATCAATTCGATGGTGGAACTCTCGCCACATGATGAGAAATTTGAAATCCTAACAAGGGAACATCAGATGTATCTATCGGTAATATTTCAAGAAACGATTGAGCGAGGTTTGCGCTCAGGGGAGCTTGAAAGCGGTATAAACGCTAAGCGTTTAGCACAAACATTAGTCGTTTCTTTGATAGGACTTACAGTGTTTATGAAATCTCGTCCAGAACGATTGTTTGTTGATAATTCGGTAAAGGAAATACTTACATTATTAAGATGATTTCTGCAAATAGGTGCTTCAACATCTATTCGCGAAATAATCGGCTTCAAGGAAGTTTGGTAAAAAGGAAAATAATCCACGGGATTCGTGGATCATTTTCCTTTTTATATAGGAGAGTATTCGATTGCCGAACAGAAGGAGCGGATCAGCCACGACGCGTAAGCTCTGCCCTTGATAACGTAACTTTTCAGAGTCTTTTTACGTCATGATTTTATAAAATGGGAATTTACTGGAGGGATAGCTTGAGAAAGACTACAATACTACTTTTTTTAGTATTGACTATGACGAGCTGTGGTTTAATTGAATCTAAACAAGAAACCCCTATTGAGATGGTAGCATATGCTGCTCTTACTGATGAAGAATCGGAATTAATACCTGTAAGCCCTAAAGATTCTATTGTAAATAAAGTAACGGTGAATGACGAAATAAAAGCTGTGATTGATAAAAAATATAATAAAGAAGAAGTATACTCCGTTACTTTTAAACACACTGAAAATAATTCTTCAGGGAACCTTGTAGTTTTTGTTGATTTGGATAAAAAAACTATTGTCGGTAAAATTAAACAAGGCCTTACATAAAATATGATTTATTAAGCCATTAGCGCCATAAACCGCCTTATACATCAAGGCGGTTTTCTTATGCTTAAAAATCAACATTAGAGCTTAATCAAGTTTACAGATCGATTTTCCAGTTCCCCATCATCTTGGCGACTTCCGGGTCATGGTACGATAAGAAAAGACTTTTCCGCGTATCGAGAGTGGAAATTTGTTCGATGTCGTCCTTGCTCAATTCAAAATCGAAAATGTTAAAGTTCTCGACGATCCTTTCTTTTTTCACCGACTTCGGGATTACAACGACTCCACGCTGAACAAGCCAGCGAAGCACAACTTGGGCGACGGACTTGTTGTGTTTTTCTGCAATTGAGGCCAGCACTTCGTTCCCAAACAAGTTGTTAAGTCCTTCAGCGAATGGTGCCCATGACTGGTGCTGCACTCCCTGCTCTTTCATAAAAGCGGTGCTCTCGATCTGATGATAGAACGGGTGCGTTTCGATTTGATTGACGGCGGGCACGATTTCGTTATGCACGATAAGGTCCATCAAACGGTCGGGCAGGAAATTGCTGACCCCGATTGCCTTGATTTTGCCTTCACGGTACAGCTCTTCCATTGCACGCCAAGCGCCATAGTAATCGCCGAAAGGCTGGTGAATAAGGTATAAATCCAGATAGTCGAGCTGGAGTTTCTTCAGGGATTTGGCAAACGCCAGCTTGGCACTCTCGTAGTTGGCATCCTGAACCCAAAGCTTGGTTGTGATGAACAGCTCCTCACGTGGTATACCGCTGCGCTTGATCGCACGACCCACCGCTTCCTCATTCAGATAACCGGAGGCAGTATCGATTAAGCGGTAACCAGCTACCAGCGCTTCATATACGGCCTTCTCGCATTCTTCAGCATCAGGAACTTGGTAAACACCGAAGCCGATGATCGGCATTTTCACACCATTGTTTAATGTTACGGATTGCATTGTAATTCCTCCCAGTGTTCAAATGTATAACAGCAAACGGCGTTCCCCCTAAATCGGACGCTGTAGCGGGGGTTCCAGTTACGACCCGTTTGCGTTACACTAAGCTTAGAACCTTCGTGTAACACGAAGTCAAGCTATTATAATATTTATTTTCCAAGGGGGGATTCACATGTATACAGTCAAAGAAGCCGTTCAAATAACGGGACTCACCGAGCACGCAGTACGCTTTTACACGGATAAAGGTCTGGTGCCAAGCGTACAACGTAATAAAAACAATATTCGGATGTTTGATGATGAATCGATCAACTGGCTGCATGGCATCAAATGCCTCAAGCAATCCGGGATGCCGATTGAAGTTATCAAAATGTACGTTGATCTCTGTCTTGAAGGGGATACGACCCTCTCACAACGTTATTCACTCATGATGGAGCATAAAAAGGAGGCGATCGCTAGGCTTGAAGAAGCCAAACAGCACGTTGCCCATTTGGAACAAAAAACCCTACTATATCAGGCCATTCTGGAGCACAACTCTCCAGACACGATGAATCCTGGTAACTGGGACAAAATCAAGCATATGCATAGTGACGTATTTTACTCGAAGAGGTAATTGACTTATGAACAAATTAATTCGTCCAATCCTTCGTCAAAGACTAGGAATTCCAGAAAATGAACCAATTACGTTCGAGAAATTAGATGATGTCTTAATCAAGATGGCCAAAGAAATACCCTTTGAAAATCTGAGCATTATTGAGAATCGAAACACTCCTATCACTATGGACAATCTATATAACAAAATGATCCTTCGTAAAGAGGGAGGCTTGTGCTATGAACTGAATACGGTTCTTTATTACTTCCTATGCGAGAACGGATTTCATGCAACGATGATTAGAGGTATCACCTATGACCATAATGAAAACCAATGGAGCGCTAGTGGAAGAACGCATATCATCAATTTAATTGAACACAATGGGCAACCGTATATTGTCGACTCTGGATTTGGAGGGAACCTCCCTTTAAAACCGGTTCCTTTAAATGGGGATGTCGTTGTATCGGACAACGGCGAATTTAGAGTGGAAAAAGTAAACAATGAGCACGGAGATTGCCTGCTGCATATGAAGTTGAAGCATAAACATGATGATTGGAATGTAGGATATGCATTTGATTCAACCAAGGAGATAAAGGACTTGTCAGAATTAGATGACGTACAGAGCATAATCACTCACCATCCGCAATCACGCTTTAACAAGAAACCCTTATTGACTAAACGAACAGATCGAGGGACTATTACGTTAACGAATTCTTCCTTTACGCAGTGGATAGATGGTATCGAACATAAACAAGAGGTTAATGATGAAATGTTTAAAGAGTTACTGAAGACGCATTTTGACTGGAAGTTCTAAATCAATTTAAAAAAGGCGTTCTCTCCATTGAGAGGGCGCCTTTTACATATCAATATTGATGATGACTACGGACACAAAACCAAGCGCTCAGAAGGTTTCAACTCCTTACTGTTTCGCCTTTCGAGCGCTTCTAAAGATTGATTTCGGGGAGGTACAAGGAGATATAAGACTGAGGTTTACTGGAACAATAGTCATTCTATTGCCCGATTTGACAAAAAAAGCCGCAATTCGCGGTTTTTTTATGCTGTTCAGAGCCTCATTGAGGTAAAATTGACCTGTACGAGAATAAGAATGAAAGATATTTATTTTTATGTCGAATATCAGGCAGGCAAACCTTGGAATATAGTCGAATTATAGAAGGCGGGCGTAGTTAAATTTACCTAGGTGTTGAGGTGTCGGCAGGAATGAGTTTAAACATATTCATCCGGATTTTTCTGATCATAGCGACTATCTTCCTGATCTTGCCGAATCCCGCGGGAGCATACCCGGCTTCGGCAGATTCTTCAATCTCATCCTGGCAGATCAAATGGGAGACGAAAGCGGATCGGCTTGCAGTGCCCGATCAGGCGTTGAAAGCTGATGGGTGGCAGGACATACAGGCATCGGAGCCGGCAGTATCCAAACCGGAACATGCGGTGTCCGCATGGATCCGAATCAAGCTTCCCGAATTCGGAAAGAACCAAGGGGTGTTCTTTCATTCGATTTATGCGCAGAACATCACCGTTTTTCTGGGTGGGGAAGAGGTCTTTCATTCGGAACGCAAACATTGGTTCGATCTGAACCGCGTTTTGATTCCGCTTGAGAATTATAATACCGGCCAAGAGCTAGTCATGCATCTGGAAAGCCAAACGGACAGATTGGGCCTCGGACGCGGAATTAATATCTCGGATTACCAGGATCTCATGCGTTTGTACGCGAAATTCGATTTACTCGACATCATCTTGGGCAGCGCTTTTGTATTCATCGCCTTTGTCATGCTCGTATGCTCGGTTTTTCTCGATCGGAATCTGTTGAAGATCTGGCTCGCGCTGTGCTTTATCATTCTGCCGATCGGCGGGTTATTGATCGGGTACTCGCCGTTCCTGTACACCTTCTACGGAGAGTACGGTTTCATTTATCAAGGGATGTTCGATCTGTCTTTATACTTGTTCTTGCCGTCCTTGATGATATTTTTTGAGCTGTTGTTCGGAAGCGGCTATCGAGGCATCGTCAAGCATTTCCGCCGGCTCCAGATCGCCTATTCCAGCTTTGGAATCATTGCGTTGACCGTCAACTGGGCGTCGGTTTATGCGTTTCAGCACTTTTACTTTTTCGTATCGGTTACGTTTATCGGCATGATCATGCTGGCCCAATTTATCCTGATAATCATCATTCTGGTCAGGCAACTGTGGAATCGTAATATCGATTCGATTATCCTCTCTATCGGATTGGCTATTTTTGCATCGGTCAGCGTGGCGGAATTGTTGAAATTCTACGCGTCTTCCAAGACGTACGACCTGTCGTGGTGGAAATGGGGGCTGGTTGCCTTCGTGCTATCGCTCATCGTGCTGCTCGGGCGTCGAATCTCCTATCAACATAAATTGATCATTACCTACTCGCGGGATTTGGAAAATTACAACTCCGAGCTGCAGCGTTCGGAGAAAATGGAGATTATCAGCCAGCTAGCGGCTTCCGTAGCGCACGAGGTCCGCAACCCGCTTCAGGTCACGCGCGGCATGCTGCAAATACTCGAGAAACGCCACGTCATCGCGCCGAATACCGAAAACTTTTACAAGCTTGCCATCGACGAGCTTGACCGAGCTTCGACGATCATTACCGATTTCCTTACCTTTGCGAAGCCGCAGATGGAACAGGTGCACGAATTGGATTTAGCGGATGAATTCAAGCACGTGGAAGGCATTATCGTCCCCCTGGCCAACCTTCAGGGCGGCCGCTTGGAGATGAGCGTGCCTCGTTCGCTGCGGATCATAGGTAATTCCTCGAAGTTGAAGCAGGCATTGATTAACATCATTAAGAATAGCATCGAAGCGCTGGAAGGCTCCGGCGTCGTGAAGATTTGGGCATACGAGGAACGCGAACAGGTCGTCATTCATATTGCGGACAGTGGCGCCGGGATGGATGAGCGTATACTCGAAAGGTTGGGGGAACCATATTTCACCAACAAAACCAAGGGAACCGGTCTTGGGCTCATGGTGACGTTCAGGATCATCGAGGTCATGCAGGGGACGATAAAATTCAAGAGTCAGAAGGGCGTCGGCACCGAAGCGATGATTCGTTTCCCGGCTGCGCGCTATATAGAAACAAACGCGAAGGTCTCTATATGACCTTCGCGTTTGTTTGTATGAATATTAGACTGTAACAAAACGATCACGTATGCTGATAGCCTGGCTTTAAAGGAACTCACCGCGCCGCTAAAGGACAGCACAATTGTCTCGTCTTCCACTGAGCATTACCAAGTACTGAGTTCGCTTTCCGTTGTAGCGGTGTCACCCGGATTCGGAGGGATGACGAGCGCGAGCTTGGAAGGCGTTTCTTCGATGACGACCAGTTCCACGTCTTCCGGCAAAGTCAGATTGAAAGCTTCTTTCAACGCTGCTTTGGGGTCCGCCAGCAATTTGGCTTTGAAAGATTCGTCGGACCATGCTTTCTCGATAATCTGTTGCTGCAACTCTTGTTCAGACATCGGGCTGCACCTCTTTAATAGGAATATACTACCATGAAAAAGTTTATCACTATTATTAGGACAAATCTACCATGAATCGCTAGAATGTGACAATTATTGCGCTGAAAAAAGGGAAATTTGACGGAAACCTCCGCTGCCGATCGTGCTGTTGTCATCATCCAATGCCACTTTTCCGGCAAATTTTCAACATCGTTATTTAGCATGTTAATTGCCGGAAATGGAAGGTTTATTTTGCGAAAGCCAGTACGTAAATCCGCCACCGAGCAGTTGTAACTTCATTTGGCTTAAATGATCGCCCGCCTCCGTCAGCTTGTCAGCTAAATGAGAATGGAACGCGGCCAAATGGGGAAGAGAAAGCTCCAGTCTAACAAAAGCCTCGCCATTCGCTTGCGTAATCTGCGAGTAACGGCTTAAGGCGTTGTCGATGTAGATGGCATTCCTGATATCGGTTCTAGTAATCAGGGAAGGGGACACCGCTTTCTCGGAAGCAATCATGCCGATCAGGCTGTTGGCGTTATGCAAGTCGAAGTCCTCTTCCCAATCGGCCCAATCGTCAGACAGTTGCAGCGTAGCCAATACAAGATCGACTGCCTCGGAAACGGCGGGTTCAAGCTCGCGGCGACCGGCGAGAAGCAAGGCGCCGGTGCTCGCCAATTTGACGGGCGCCGCCTTTTGCGCGAGCTTGGCCGGAGATAGGCTGACGGAAGTACTCTCATAGGCAACTTCAATGGACCAGTCCGTCACGTAAGAGCGGTAATAGTTCCAAAAAGGGGAGCTGCTTTCAAACATCGCGCGGTACAGGTCCAGCATGCTTAGATGAAACAAATTACCAAGTGCCAGCTGTTCTTTCCAATCGGACGGGGCGGTATCCATGAGATCGTCCTGGATGAAAAAATATAGCATGACGAATACGTTGGCGAGCGACAAATCGCGATAACACCGTGAATCCAACTCTGTAATGGGCTGCATCCAAAACGGAAGCAAGTAGCAGATATGGTTCTTCGTTCCGGAAGGATTCAGCGGGTTGAAGGCTTGCAAATATTCGCGCCCTTTGTCATTTAGCGGTGCCGGGAAGGCATCGATCAGCCGTTCCGCTTCCCGGAACACGTGGGCAAGTTCATGTTCGTAATCGGATCTCCATGACATCGTATCCTGGTCCTCCCTGATGGATAATCAAATGCGTTGAAACGATAAGGCGAACATGCCGGCCCCATAGGAGAAAGACTTCTCTCTAAGCCAGTGGTTCAATTCCTGCTTTCGCTCATCGGACAGATGATCGCTTTGCATGATCCGGGTCACAGTTTCCATGTAGCGGTGCATCAGCCGCTTCGTTTCGCCGTCTTCAGCCAGGATGCGATAAGGCTGCAGCTTCGTTCGCCAGCCACCGAAGGCCGCCGTTAATTCAACCAGCCGATTGCCGACTGGCTTCGGGAAGCGATCCAGCAGCGGCTTGCGCGAAGCCCGGAATAACGATTCGAATCGAGGCAGGCAGTCAGCGGGCAAGGGACCGGTTGCGTCGTCGTCCAAATCGATGACGATGATCAAGGAATCGGCATGGGTAACGGTTCGCAGCCAAGTCAGAAAATGCCCGAAGTCAGGGAGATGTAGGGCGACCAGCCTAGCGATGACGACATCGAACGGCTCGGCCCATGGCGTCCGTTCCCGATAATCCGAATTAACAAATTGCAGGCCTGGTGCGGTTCTTGCCGCAGCAAAACGGTAAATGCGTTCGTCCTTCTCGAGACCGATGCAACTTAAGTGCGGGTAGTCCTGTTTGACCGCCTCCAAATAGGCACCGTTTCCGCAGCCAATATCGAGTACGGACGAAGCAACTTGAAGCGGCTCATGCAGGACCAGCGAACGCTCGCGCTCATAGAAGAGCTGCACGGTCAGAGAAAGCATATCGTTGAACAACTTCGTAGAATCGTCAATGCCCAGCGTTACCAGCTCCTTATCGGCTATATGTTTGACTAGATTAAGTATAAGGTGAAGGATGCGTTCGAAGTAGGTCCGGTACATTCATCTGGCTTTCCATGATTTCAAATATTCGTTAGGCAGCATTCATTTCCTGCCCGAAGGGATGGCGATCCAACAAACGTACATGACTTAGATGGCATTCTGAGAAGATGAAAAAGAAAGAAGGGCACCCTGTACTCGTATTCGAGGTAGCATCAGGTATGATATTCTATCAAAGATAACCATAATTTTAGATATCAAGTTAAACATCTAGAGACTAGTGATCAATACAATGGGGCGTATGTAAGATTCAAGTCGTGATCCGTCACCAGAGGAAGGAAAAATATTTTCTACCAATGTAGAAATCGGTCCATCTGAAACGACATCATAGTGTAACCACAATCAAGTTATAACTTTAAGGAGGAATTTGTATGAGTTACACGTTGATGTTGTTCGAGAGCCATGAAGATTTTGAGGCAAGAAAGGATCCGGCAAGGCAGGAACAATATTTGGCAGGATGGAGGCATTATACACGTGCTATGCAGGAGGCTGGAATTGTCGTGTATGGTGCAGGTCTCTACGCGCCAGAAACAGCTGCAACGATGAAGCGGCATGGCGGCGAGACGGTCGTTCAGGACGGTCCGTTCGCTGAGACGAAAGAACAGCTCGGCGGAATTATGGTGATTGATGTTCCAGACATAGACACTGCATTAGAGTGGGCGGCTCGAGCACCTGTCGCTACGGTTGAGGTTAGACAGAACATTCCACAGTTGAAGTAAATAGGCTATGGAAATTAATCAGGTCATTGAGAAAACAGCGCGTGATGCTTATGGCCGATTGCTCTCTTATATGGCCGTTAATTGGCGGGATCTTCAGGCTGTTGAGGATGCGATCGGGGATGCTTTTCTCGCCGCGCTAGAAACTTGGCCTAAGGTCGGTATTCCTGATAAGCCGGAAGCATGGCTCGTTACTGCCGCCCATAGGAGGTTAATCGACCGAGCGCGACGAGCTCGTATATCTGAGAATGCGCTGCCGACACTCCATGCCATGTCGGAGGATGCTCAGTATCTGACTTCGTCTAACGCGGCTTTTCCAGACGAACGGCTGAAGATGATGTTTCTGTGCACGCATCCAACTATTGATGCTGTGATGCGAACGCCTCTTATGCTGCAGACGGTGCTCGGCATTGATGCAGCTCGAATCGCGTCCGCATTCGTCACTAAGCCTTCCACCATGAGTCAGCGACTTACCCGGGCAAAAGCCAAAATCCGTGCCGAACGCCTCACTTTTGAAATGCCTGATGCAGAAGAGATTCCAGATCGTCTCGAGCCTGTATTGGAGGCTATCTATGCTGCTTATGGGAGCGGGTGGGATGAGGCAACAATTGCTGATTCCCCTCGTAAGGGATTGACGGAGGAAGCTATTTATCTAGGAAAGCTGCTTCTTGGATTCGCACCTCGCGAACCTGAAGTTTACGGTCTTCTGGCTCTTATGCTGCACTGTGAGGCTCGCCGTGCGGCGCGGCATGACGATGAGGGGAACTATATTCCCCTCTCCGAGCAAGATTGCACGCGATGGGATCAACGTCTCATCATGGAGGCAGAGCATTATCTACATACCGCTTCTCAAGGCGGTCGGATTGGCCGTTTTCAACTTATGGCTGCGATCCAATCGGTACATGCACATCGTTCATGGACGGGGTGTATCGAGTGGGCTGCCATTGCGCAGTTGTACGAGGGCCTCGTTCGTAATCACCCCACACTGGGAGCGATGGTCGGTCGGGCAGCTGCGGTCGCGGAAGCTTACGGACCCGAACACGGAGTTACCTTGTTAGAAGCTATACCGTTTGAAGATGTGGTGAACTATCAGCCCTATTGGGCGCTTTCCGGTCATCTGTACAAGCAGATGAATCGCAACGAGGTTGCCCTTGCTGCCTATAGCCGTGCGATTGGACTTAGCACCGATAGGTCCGTTCGACAATTTTTAAGCCGACAAGCTTCCGTATTATAAAGATGCAACTATATATTTGGTCATCTTAGGGTACCCTGTGGGTGCCCTATTTGCCGTAAAAGATAGTGTGAAGATTCAACGACCCTTCATGTAAAATTTTAGTTGACCAGTGTGATACAAATAATTAATCTAAAATAAGGAAAATAATTCCGATTATAAAGGAAGGTTGGGGATATGGCAGAATGCCAAGTCTACTAGTGAATAATAGGTCCATATGCTGATACGACAAGCGGTTACGAATGATATCACGCAGTTTATTTATTTTCGTAAGTTACTGTTGGGCGGGGAAGACAACAATGGTATGGATGAAGCATTCAGAAGCCATTTTCAATCGGGATTATCAGATGGGTCACTTGTTGCATGGGTTGCTGATGATAAAGGGGTTGTTATTTCAACCGTATGTTTTTCCCTATGCCGATTGATGCCACGGTTTGATAACCCTTCTGGAATAGTTGCATACATGAGTAATGTTTACACTTTACCGGACTTTCGTCGTCAAGGCATAGCATCCAAGCTTATTAGTGAAGCAATAGGGGATTTGAAGATGCAAGGGATAAGAAAGATTCTGCTGCATTCGTCAGACATGGCTAAACCGGTATATGAAGGTCTTGGGTTTATTGAAGGCAAGAACTATATGTCCATCAATATTTAATGCTAGACCTACACCTAATAAGGGGGCATTAACATGGAACGTTTGAATGATGAAGTGGGTACCTTTGGTCGGACGGGCAGCAGGATTGAAAAAAGAGTAGGTTCGATTTTTATCCATGTTTCGGATATGAAGAGATCAGTGGAATGGTATAGCCATGTGTTGGAACTGCCTTTCAACGATGATTATTTGGAGAAGCGGCTGTCTACGGTTTACTCCTTACCTGTCGATGGAACGGAGATCCTGTTGGATTCCAATCACGGTGCGTCACCTGGCCCTCAACCTTTGATGTTCTTCAAGTCAGATGATATTCAGCAGTCGCTTCAATTTTTGAAAGAAAACGACATTGTCATTCATCATGAGGCACTAGAGCACAACATCATCATTATCGAGGACCCTGATGGAAACAAATTAATGTTGATTGAGATGTAGTAACTAAAAAAAGGAGTTGATTCCGTTGATGGAGCAGTCTCTTGAACAAGACGTAAAGATGAAAATAAACACGGGTCCAACTTTGTTGCTTGTATCCAATTTGATTAATTCGAGAAGATATTATGAAGAGGTTCTAGGATGTCAGCATGATGATTGTGGTCATACAACACGCGAAGGATTATTTCTATTAATGTACGAAGCGGATAATGATCGAGATGTAAAGCCAATCAGTAATATCGCCGGCGGTCCGCCGTGGGATATATTGGTTTACACGAATTCTCAAGAAGAGCTTTATGAAGAATTCAAAGCAAAAGGAGCCGTCTTTGCTTCAGAACTTAATATATCGGAATCGGGTTGGAAGGAATTTATCGTTCAAGATTTAGATGGTTATAAGATTGGTTTTGGAAGTTAATATTCAAAGGTTAACAGTAGATTGATCACCGGAGGTTATGATGAACAAAGAACCCGTCACACTTAACATTTTGCTGTACGAGCATTGAACTTATCTAGATATTTCTGAAAGCCGTCTACCATCCAGAGACCTTCAGAATAGGTGAACAAACCTATGCTCTTCCCGTATTTTTAGACACGTATTGGTTTTATGTGAATACCGATTTGTTGAAAAAATTAAATCTGCAGATGCCGTCTAACGATTGGACATATGATGAAATGGTTGAACTTGCGACTAAGGCGACAGATGTTTCGATACAGCAATACGGTCTTGATTTTAGTCCGCCTATCACGTGGTATGTCAAATGTTTATATTCAATCGCGAATGGTCATGCGGAACATCCTTTCTTCATGAACGGGGATTTGACGGAAAGCGTTATTGATACACCTGAAGTCATTGCGGACCTTCAATGGCTTTACGATCTTGTCAACAAACACCAGGTGATTATTAATGAGAAGTTAATAGGCACTTTTCCGATTCAGCCGTTTTTTGAAGGGAAAACATTGTTACTTGCCGCAGAGTACCCGCCAGATCCGAGTTGGAAGTTCGACTGGGACGTATTGCCGATGCCGAGAGGGACTAAGAAGCAAGCTACCATGCATCAAATTACACCAATGGGAATACTTCAAGCCTCGCAATACAAAGAAGAGGCTTACAAATTCATTAGCTTCTTCTATGAGTTAGAAACACAAAAGTTTCTAGCGGATGAGGCAAAAGTGACAACTGTTCGTCACCCAGAGCTGGATCATTACTACGATGAAATCAGCCACTGGAAAGGGAAGAATGTAGAGGCGATTAAACTTTCCAATACGATAGGTTATTTGGACCCGATTGTAATGGATACGGTTTATCATAAACAATATCTGCCGCTTTATCATGACAATAGCTGGAAGTTGTTTTCTGGAGAATTTAGTTTCAGTGATGTAACAAAAGAAATTGATAATTGGAGTAAAAATAAAGTTAAGTTTAATACAAATAGCTAGCGGCGTTGTTGCGCTCATGAGAAGGAGGAATGAGAATATGCGAACGAATGAAGATATTAAACCGGAGGAAAGAATGGAGGACATCACCGGAATCACATGTATATACGTCCCGGTGAATGATGTTTACGAGTCTATTAAGTGGTATCAACAGAACTTCGGATGTCAACCAACAGCCCACAATGAAGTGAAACCTGGGATGGAAATTGCTATATTGAGATTTCCCGATCAGAATGGCCAGTTCCAAGAAGCCGGTATGAGGTCAACAGTACCCGCTATTTTTCTTATGGGAGGCGGAGGAGGGGCAACGCAAGCAGCGGGGAGTTATGGCTTTACATATGACAACGGTTACCGACAACCACTAGCTTGTTTCATTACTCCTCGTATTCAAGAAATGTACAATCGTTTTAAGGAAAACGGGGTCAATATCATAACCGAGATTCCAGAAAACGGACCTGTTGGACCTATCTTTAGTTTTACTGATTTGGAAGGGAATCTGTTCGAGTTATGGCAACCTTGATGTTCTAACGAACAGGAACATTCATTCAACTACAGAAGGAGCAGTTGCCACCGTGGCAACTGCTCCTTTGTTTTTAGTGAAAAGACAGAATTCATTAGATTAATACTAGATAATCTACATGAACCGCATCACAGAGACTTGTCGTCCACGCTTTCCAGCCAATCCTCGATGGTGCCGATGACGGAGGATAAGCAGCTATCTTCGAACGGCGAGATCAGGCCGGCTGCGCTGACGAGTTCCGTGAAGGAGAGGCTGCCGCCGAGACGACATAGGCCGAGGTAGTCGTTCCATGCGGCTTCGCGGTCTTCGCGGGACTTCTTCCAGAATTGGAACGCACAGATCTGTGCCAGCGTGTAGTCGATGTAGTAGAACGGCGAGTTGAAAATATGTCCCTGCTTATGCCAGAAGCCGCCTGCCGACAGGTATGCGTTGTCCGCGTAATCGCGATGGGGGAGGTATTTCTTCTCGATTTCACGCCACGCCTGCTTCCGCTCGGTTGGCGTCGCATCCGGATTCGCATACACGTAATGTTGAAATTCATCCACGGTCACGCCGTACGGAATGAAGATGAGCGAGCTGGCAAGATGGTCGAATCGGTATTTGTCAGCGTCCTCCTTGAAGAACAGTTCCATCCACGGCCAAGTTAGAAACTCCATGCTCATGGAATGGATCTCGCACGCTTCGTAGGTCGGGAAGGCATACTCCGGCACCGCGTAGCCACGGCTCTCGTACACCTGGAACGCATGCCCCGCCTCGTGCGTCAGTACGTCGATATCGCCGGAGGTGCCATTGAAGTTCGAGAAAATGTACGGCGACTTGTGCTCGCTGATATACGTGCAGTAACCGCCGCCTTGCTTACCCTTCTTGGCGACAAGGTCCATCAGCTCGTTGTCCTGCATGAACCGGAAGAACGCGCCCGTCTCCGGCGACAGCTCTGCGTACATCTTCGCGCCTCCGGCCACGATCCAGTCAGGGTCGCCCTTCGGCGTCGCGTTGCCGGACAGGAAGGCGAGGTTCTCGTCGTAATAGAGCAGATTGTCGACCCCAATGCGGCTCCGCTGACGTTCCTTGAGATTCGTCACAGCCGGCACAATATGGTCCTGTACCTGTTTGCGGAAGTTCGCAATCATATTCGCGTCGTAGTCGGTCCGACTCATACGGGCGTAGCCGAGCTCGATGAAGTTGTCGAAGCCGAGCTTCTTGGCGATGCGAGTACGTACCTTAACCAGATCATCATAGATGCGGTCGAAGGTCGCTTCGTTCTCCGCCATGAAGCCGGAGGACGCTTCGGCAGCGCGTCTGCGCATATCGCGGTCGGTCGATTGCTGGAACGGACCGAGTTGTGCGAGAGTTCGTTCTTCGCCTTCGAATCGTATTTTTGCAGAAGCGATAAGCTTGGAATATTCCGTCGTTAATTTGTTCTCCTGCTGGAGATCTTCGATAACCTCTGGGCTGAACGTATTCAGTGACAGTTCGGCTAGCCGGAACAGCTGTCGTCCCCATTTGTCCTCTAATTCGGAACGGAACTTCGAACCGACAAGGGCTCGGTAATAGTCTGTCAAGAATTCCTGCACAATCGGGCCGTTCTCGTCGAAGAAGTCCTGTTCGGCTTTGTAGAATTCGTCGTTCGTATCGATGGAGTGGCGAATGCTTGCGATCGTCTGCATCGTGTCGAACTCGCTGCGGAGCTTGTTCATGCCTGCCATCGCTGCGTCCTGCTCCTCGTAGCTGCCCGCTGAGGCGAATGCGCCCAACAGCTCCTTGAACTTCACCTCGAACGCCTTCACATCCGGCCTCTCGTATGTATACTCGCTAAATCTCATGCACCATGCACCACCCTCCGATTTTTAAGACTAATGCGTCTAACCTCAGGCCATGTTGTTCGAACGGCTTGCTCACCAGCAAGTCCATAGCCTAGCCCAATATACGCAGCAGCCATGGTTCCATTATACCGCATTCCCTGCAGGCTAGGTTAACGTATCCAATTTTGGGCCAATAACCAGTTGACTTCCAAAAACCGTCTGTGGTACATTGTGTATGCACAACATGCACAATTTGATGAGGAGGTACGGTATGCTGGCAATGGATATTCGAAATTTAAATAAGAAATATCCTAACTTTGAGTTGAAAGACGTATCGTTTCAGCTGGAGAAGGGGTACATTATGGGATTTATCGGCGCCAATGGCGCAGGGAAAACAACGACGATTAAATCTATCCTGAATATGATTCATATCGATGGCGGCGAGGTACACATTCTGGGCAAGAATATCGCTGAACACGAAATCGAATTGAAGCAAGAAATCGGTTATGCATTCGGCGGGAGCGATTTCTATACACGCAGCAAGCTCAAGACGTTGACCGATGTTGTTAAGAAATTCTACACGAATTGGAATGATGAGACCTACCGCAGCTATCTAAGAAGGTTCAAATTGGATGAAAACAAGAAAATTGCGGAATTGTCCACGGGGATGAAAGTGAAGTATAGTTTAGCCCTTGCTTTATCTCATGGCGCTAAATTGCTTGTCCTGGATGAACCGACTAGTGGACTTGACCCGGTCGCAAGGGTCGATCTGCTAGAAATTTTTCAAGAGCTCGTCCTTGATGGCGAGATCAGCATTTTATTCTCGACTCACATTACATCTGATTTAGAGAAATGCGCTGATTTTATAACCTTCATTGATAACGGGCAAATCATCGCCAGCGCTGAGAAACATGGTTTTATGGAATCCTACCGATTACTTAGTGGCAGCGAGAGCCAGTTGGAGCAAGTGAAAGAACACCTGATATCCTATAAAATCAATTCATTCGGCTTTACAGGATTGATCCATGCCAAGGACTTCGATCCTTCTTCCGACATTAAAGCTGCTACACCGAGTCTTGAGGAGATCATGATTTATTACGCGAAAAAGGTGGATGCGCATGTATAACTTGGTGATGAAGGATTTGAAATTAGGAATAAATCCTTGGTTCTTGGTATTTCCTTTCTTCATAAATGCGCTAATGCTCGTGCCTGGTTGGATCTATTTTATTCTCCCTTTGTATTTTTGCTGGATCACGGTGCCGAACATGCTCGGTGGATTTAGATCTCAGAACGATTTGATTTTTACAACAATGATGCCCGTTACCAAGAAAGACATTGTGAAAGCAAGGGTAACCGTAATTGGTATCATGGAGTTATTGCACCTTGCAACGGCAATGATATATGGTATATTTACACTTTACCTATACCCGAATCTGACCTATTATTTCTTCGCGCCGCATATGGGTTTTTGGGGATTATGTTTTGTAATGCTCGCGATCTTCAACCTTGTGCTAATCCCTATGTATTACAAGACTGCTTATAAATACGGTGGCGCAATGGTCGCATCCATTACGGCCACGATTCTTTTTGCCGGGATTGCTCAATGGGTTGGCATCCAGAGTCCGTTTGTGTCCGATATTTTCAATGGTTCCGGCGCTGACAATACGCTGCTTCAACTATCTATTCTCATAGCAGGAATCGTGATATTTGTTGCATGCACGATCATTGCCTATCGAATTGCGGTGAAACGTTTTATGAAAGTGGAGATTCTATGAATGTATCGATTTCAAACACATCAGACAAACCGATTTATCAGCAGCTTATTGAACAAATCAGTGCTCAAATTCTGAAGGGGGAGTTAGAAAACGGATTTTGTTTGCCACCCATTCGACAAGCTGCCCTGGAGCTTGGTGTTAGTGTTATCACCGTAAAGAAGGCCTGGGAAGAACTCGAACGAAGCGGGTTGATCAATACCGTAACAGGTAAGGGATGTTTTGTAGCTGAATTCTCATCTGATGAGATGCTGCGCATACGGAACGAGATGATTCTGAAGCAAATGACAAGCGACACTTTATACTACAAATCTTTTGGACTCACGCTAGATGAGGTTGTGGAGTTGCTGACAAAGATTTATTAGCAGCTTCTTTACTTTGAAAGAAGAGTGGATGACTGTCGTCAGGAACTATGAGAACTTTTGCAAGGAACGATGAAAGGGTGGGGATTCATGGAAGTGAATGTGGTAGAACGTTTACCAAATCCAATTATCTTAAAAAAGCTGATGAAAATCCAAGCAGCACTTAATATTATTCTTTGTCAAGATGAATGGCTTCGTTACCATAGCTATGTTCAAGATTGGGATGAGGGTGTTTGTATGGCGAAGATAGATAATGGAGCAGGTGATCATCTAATTATATTGTTTTCCCCTGAAGGCTCCATAATAAAAGGTTTCGATCATGAATCCGAGTTAAGCCCATATGCGCAGGATGAACATAAAGTATGGCAAGGGATTTATGAGGCCGTTCCAAAGGAATTAATCTCTTTACTTGAAGACGATGCAATTGAACAAGACGATGTGACCTTTTGTATTTGGCGTGAAAACAGTGATACATTCTGGCACAAGGGAAAAGTTGAGATTCCAGAAGGCGGAAGCGATGGTTCTGATTTTTTAGTGGGCTGTATATTCCATACACCAGACGATTTTGTGGAATTTGCAAGAGATTATTATGAATTATCGCTATCATTAGATGTTGTTGCACAAATTTACGATAATGTTCCCATTACGGCAGAGATAATCAATATCTTAAATCCCGACTGTGATGCAAAGGAAGTTCTTCAAGAATTAGAGTTATTACGCCTAAGAAGTTAGTGAAGATAAAATAGCCGCAATGTAAAATATATACAAAACAGTATTGGGAATTTTGGAATTGTCTGATATTATTAAATTGAATCAAAATATGTGTGACTGGCGTAACGTAGGCTAACTACGGGGGAGCACATATTTCATAAGCCGTACGCCTGGGCAAAGTATTTGATCGTAGATCAGATGCTTTTTTTGTTTCAATTGTCGAATGGTTTATGTGCATAATTCAAAGAATTATAAATCAAGGAGGCTTCCATGATAACCAAAGAAACTATTCAAGAAAACCTAACGAACTGCCTCGATGATACCTCATTTCTGAATGTACCCGGGTTCAGGAGAGATAAAGTTCGCGACACATATGATCTAGGTGATTCTCTAATTCTGATCACCACAGACCGCCAAAGCGCATTTGACAGGGTTCTTGCCAATATTCCGTTTAAAGGGCAAGTATTGAACCAACTTAGCGCATTTTGGTTTGAACATACCTCGGATATAGTAAGTAACCACGTTATAAATATCCCGGACCCGAATGTTACTATAGGAAAAAAGTGCAAGGTATTTCCGGTCGAATTCGTAGTGCGCGCCTATCTTACGGGTTCAACTGACACCTCGGCATGGGTCCAATACTCACAAGGTATCCGAGACCTATGCGGCAATATTCTACCCGATGGAATGAAGAGAAATCAGAAGTTCGAGGAACCGATTCTGACTCCTTCAAAGAAATCAGCAGCACATGACGAATCGATTTCGGCTGCCCAAATCGTTGAAGAAGGTCTAATTGACCAAGAGACCTGGGAGCATTTGCGGAAAATTGCATTCTCGCTATTTGCCAGGGGCACAGAGATCGCAGCTAGAAACGGATTAATCCTTGTAGATACCAAATATGAATTTGGTATTGATGACAAAGGAGAGATTCTACTCATCGACGAGATACATACACCTGACTCTTCCCGCTATTGGATGCAAGAGACATACGAATCGAGGTTAGCCGAGGGCAAGGAACCTGAGAATATCGACAAAGAATTCCTGCGACTTTGGTTCAGGGAGCACTGCGACCCTTATAAAGATAAAATCCTGCCTGCCGCACCTGATGACCTTGTTATCGAACTATCGCATCGCTATATCCGCCTCTACGAAATGATCACCGGCAAGGAATTTTCGGTCGACAGTACGCATTCTATAAAAGATCGGCTTAAAAAGAATTTACATGCCTATCTTTTCTAAGCGAAATTCCCAAACAGGGCGTAATTTGAAATTACGTTGCACAAATTTGCAGACAGCTTGAATACGCTCATGGTTGCCGCAGATGCGAAAGGAGAACGCAACAATGAAAAAGTACATTCTCTTCGATCACGATGGGGTGCTGGTTGATGGTATTACAAAGCGGGAGAACGGGCTCTGGCTGACATTGGATTTACCTTGGATAAAGATCAGTACATGCGCGACATGACTCAGTCATTCGGAACTTGGTCCCAAGCTAGGGTGGCAGGTATTGATGAACAGATCATCAACAAGCAGCGTGAGGTACGCAACGTCTATTATCAGGAATATCTAAGAACAGAAGCCATAGAGATCGAAGGCGTAGTTGAAACGCTAGCCGAACTGTCAAAGTATGTCCGCATGGCCATCGTGACGACTGCAAAACGTGCGGATTTTCAACTAATTCACGAAAACCGCCAGATTGTACAGTTCATGGAATTCGTCCTTGTTCGCGAAGACTACGAGCGCACCAAACCGCACCCGGAACCTTACTTGACCGGCCTAAAGCGCTTCGGCGCTGCCAAAGAAGAGACCTTGGTTGTGGAGGATTCAAACAGAGGGTTAAACGCAGCCGTGGCGGCTGGTATCGACTGTGCTATTGTCCATAACGACTTTACACAAACACATGACTTCTCACAGGCCAGCTATCGAATCAAAACTCTAATTGAACTTAAAGATATTATCATGGGCAGCCACCTGGTATGAGGCAGGGTAATTAGCAAAATTAGCAACAAGCAGATTGCCTCAACAGGAAAAACTTTACATGGGAACAAGTGTTCCTTATACTTAGAGGGAAACATAACTTAATATTGGGAGTGTTCACTTTGTCAGAGATTATCGGTGGTTCTTCTTTCGTCTTGTTAGTCAAAAATTTGGAACAAACAGTTCAGTTTTATTCCGATCTAGGCTTTAATTATGAAGTGATCGGTGACAAGGTACCTCACCACCATGTTTCGAGAGGTAAGCTGACTCTCATTCTTGTTGAAGCTAAACAAGAAGACGAGGTGAAACCAATCAGTTCCAGATACGAGGAACAATATTTTGATGTATTTTGTTATACGGATGCCGTTGACTTAATAGCTAAAGAAGTTATGGATAAAAATATAACCATCATTAGAGATCCGAATTACACAAATCATTGGAGCGAGTTTACATTCCGTGATCTCAACGGCTATCAAATTACCGTTGGTGGACAAGTTGTAAATAAAGAACTTATTTCATAATAAACTCGGGAGAGTTTAAACTAACGGCTTAAACGTTTATTCAGGAGTAGTTTGCCGGCGGCAACTGCTCCATTTTTCATTAAGCTAAAGAGCAGTAAAACGGAGCAAACAATGTTTTCTGTTATTGTTTTTAAAAAAGGAATTAATCAACTTTCTTGAATGATTACTTATCACTTATGACAATGATCTTGTGGGGTGCTCTTGATCAATGAAGTTATCCATCAATCAATTTTCCGATCTGACTGGCATCAGCAAAAGTACGCTACGATTCTATGATGATAAGGGTTTGCTGTGTCCGCAGGAAAGGCTGAACAACGGATATCGTGTCTACACGTTAGGGCAAATGAGTGACGCGAAACTCATCAACAGCTTAAGGCAAGCCGGAATCAGCTTATCGGATATTTCGGGCTTTCTTGAAAGCGATTGTGATCGCCAGGAATCCATTATCGAAGCGTGGCGTGAGGAAACGGAACGGAAATTGTTGACGATAAAACTGGCCAAGCAATATTTGAACCAATTTCGGCCTGAGTATAATGACCTTCATTTGTTGAATTGGAGCGAACCCAAAACATTTATATGGATTCGTGATAAAATCCCGGCAGCTAGCGAGCTTCCTTTTAAAGAGAAAGTGAATGAACATCGCTTTTCATTAGAGAAACTCGGCGTCAACGTGGTGAGTCATGGCTATGCACTTATTCATGATCTTGAGAACGAATGGTTGTTAGGTGAGGTTGGATTCGAGATTGCATCGCAAAACTCTGTGATGAAGATTGATTTCAATAATATGGATTTGCGTATCGAAAGCATGCAACCCATGATGTGGGTATCGTTAACTAGTCACAAATCCCTCAAACATAGTTGTCAACGGGTGTTCTCTTTTATTTCAAAGAATGGATTTATTCCCGCAGGCAGTAGAATTCAACGCTATTACGACCATTTAGATGATTACTACGAACTCATGATACCTATTGTAAAAAAAGATTGACCTTCAGGTTACTTGAACGTTTATTGTTATCTCAGACAATATAGATATTCATCCTGGGAGGATATAGCATGAACAAACTTGGAGTAAATCGTTACGATGGCGGTTGGATCAAAGTAGGAAGTAACCGCAAGGAAGCTATTGAATGGTACTGCATAACACTGGGACTCAAAGTAAGCTGGGACTTACCAGAGGAAAAAATGACCCATCTCAACTTCCCGACAGAAGGTGGAATCACGCTGAAAGGCTTAAATGACGGTGAGTCGGTGCTTCCAGAGGCAAACGTACGCTTTTGCTTCGAGACGCTTCGACTGCAAGATGCCTACGATGCGGTGAAACGGTCAGGAACTCGCGTATCTGAAATCTATGAAGGTCCGGGTTACGTGCAATCGTTCGACTTTTACGATCTGGACAACACGCGCTTGACTGCTGTAGATACTCGCCAAGTGATCCGAGATCGGTTTCCTGATGCATTGTTCGCGTCGGACTCGATTCGCATCGGCGTGTCAGATCTACAGAAATCGATTCAATGGTATGCCGATTACCTTGGTTTTGAGGCGATTCAGCAGGACGCTACATATGCACTCTTGAAGAACGAAGAGGGGTCTGTAATTACGTTGGAGAAATTACCAGCTGATGCTTTCAACGGCATACAGGATCCGGCTGTGCGACCATTCTTCGTCATCGAGAGCAGCAATCAGTTCTTGGCTGCTCATGAGTTGCTGCGTAACGAAGGCATTGAAGTTTCATCGATAGAAGGCAATGTCAATACGCTGGCTATCTATCATCTATACGATCTCGACGGAAATCGTATTAATATTTGGACATTTGGCTAAGTGGTGTCATACCTAAAACATTAAGTTAACGAGAGGCTATAGTTCAACCAATAAAGCTGCAGTAGATCGGAGGATCAGCTGCAGCTTTTGTTTTAGTGAAGGGCAGGATAGTTATTTGTTGAGATGTGTTTGGTAAGCAAGTCACTACAAGATGAACTTGATGGAGGTATAGATGATGAATTCTGATTTGGAAGTACTTAATTCCTCGATAAAAAAAGAAGCAGATGAAATACTGAACGGAAATGGTTTATTGAGAATTTTAGAGGGATATGGGAAAGTATCTGTAAGCGGAAGCTACTTGTTGGACCTTGGAGAGATTTAGATATATATTTAACCAACGATAGAATGAACGAAAAAACTTTTTTGAATTAGGCAAGGATATTTCGTTATGTATTAAACCTTCAAAAATGAATTATCGAAATGAACTGATCGGGCGTAAAGAACACTTGCCAAAAATATACTATTGGGGATGTTACACAGACATTAATTCAAATGCTTGGAAGGTTGATGTTTGGGCGATTTCTCAAGAGGAATTAATGAAAAAGAGAAGGCAATTCATGATTTAAAATCTCAAATTGATGTAGTTCAAAGAATTGCTATTATGAACTTAAAGAATAGTGTATATAATCATCCATTATATCGCAAAAAATTCTTTAGTGTTGATATCTATAATGCAGTAATCAATGATAAGGTTAATAATGATGACGACTTTAGAGAATGGTTACTACATAACAGAGAAATCAGATTATAAAAACGATCGTTGCGCTATCATCGGAACGATAGCTCAACAAACAATGACGGCAGCCGGTCAGCAAGATCGGCTGTCGTCGCTGTGCAAACGGGCAGCATCGTTCAATAAGAAAGCTCCCAATCGATTTCCAAGTACTTCATGGAACCTTATTTACTTTTTGCTTGATTTAGTTGTATTACTGCTCGTCATTGTTTGTTAAATTGTTTATTGTGTCAGTTGTTGCATCAACAGCATTCATTGCAGCATTTTCAGTTGCTTCTAACCCTTTATGAACAGAATGAAATACAGCCCCGGCGGTATCCTTTACTTTCTTCGAGACATTTTGGGAATCTCGTTTGTTGGTTTGATTAGACATTATATTCACCTCCTACACGTCTTTAATTTGTGTAAAAAAAAATATGTTATTCAGCAACGATGGAAAACTAATAAATTGGCCCCCTGCAGATTATTAAATCATTCAAGGTATGCTCGGTCATGAGAAAGCATCGACCACTCAAATCTACGCACAGCTCCACTGCGAACGTCGGAGAGAGCTTTATCGACGGTTCTTTTAAGTTTTTATTTGTGTTGGTGGCGATCCCATTTAGAAAACCGCCGCTGTCCAACTAAAGGGCAGGATAGTGAGTGACAGTACTTTTGAGATGCCGAGGGACGGGCAGAAGAGTTGAGCTACAGTATCCATCGGTAACTTCAACTTGTTAGAGTAGTAACAAATTGAAAGAATGTTTAAGTATAAGTGTTGCATGCATCTGAGTTGAAGGATAGAATTGGAAAAAATAATATTCAGGAAATGGATGGGAGAGTATTATGTATCCAATTAAAATGGTATTGTTTGATCTAGATGATACACTCTTACAATTTGACGACTATTGGGAAAATAGTGTTAAGGACGCGTTCAGAAATCATTTTTTCACCAGTGAAATGAATAGTGACGATTTATTTGAAGTCTTTTGTAATGTAGAACAATTCTTAGTAAAGAAATTAGATAGCAAACAAATTTCTTTTGACGAATATCGGACTAAACGTTTTCTCTATTCTATGGATCAAATGGGGAAAACAACGGATGTAGAAACGGCAATTAACTTTGAAATGTTCTACCAATCAATAAGTAAAAAGCATATGAAGCCTAATGTGATGATAAACAAAACCATTAAGGATCTTAGTAATTATTATCAAATAGGAGTATTGACGAATGGAAGCAAAGGGTGGCAGGATGATAAATTGGAGGCAATCGGATTAGATGGTATCATTCCAAAAGAGTATGTTTTCATATCCGAAGTTATCGGTTATGAAAAACCAAGCCCAGAAATTTATCATTATGTTCTAAGTATAACTTCTTTACCACCAGAACAGGTACTTGTCGTGGGCGACTCTTGGACAAATGATGTTGCGGCTCCAATACAATTAGGGTTGAAAGCCATATGGTTAAATAAGAGGAATTATCAAGTACCTCAAGAGCCTCGCCCTCTAGCAGTGATTACCGAAATAGAGGAGTTACGTGCGATTTTGTTGTCACACGTAGGGGACTGTCCCCATGATTGAGTACCTTATTCGCGGTATTCCAACGGGAGAACGTTAGTTGAACATTGACACAGCTGCTGCCGACATCAGTTGACAAGTGCTAGCGAGCGCCATATTATTGTTATGTTGCTTTGCTTTAGTTTGATAAATCATCAATACATTCGTATAACCCCACGAAAAACAGGGTGGGGGTCTCTACAGGAAGCCTTAACTTCCTTGCTACGAATATGGAATCGAGTTTCAACGATTCTATATTCGATAGTAAGGAAGTTTTTTTGTTTCCAATATAAGGCGGAGAAAACCCAAGGAAGGAATCATAAAGATGAAATACAGATTTTTGGTTTTGTTAGGCGCAGTCTGTTACGGCATTCTATCCACGATCGTTACGAAGGCGTACGCAAAAGGTTATACGCTCGGAGAGGTCGTGGGAAGCCAATTGTTGATAGGGTTCGTATTGGCTTGGACTCTCGTTCTATTCATGACGTGGAAGGGAAGATGGAGCGGAAACGTTAGGACGGCGTCTTCATCCGCGACGGCTGCCACAAAGTTATCGTGGAGGAATCGAGTCATCCTGATGATCGCTGGTGTGCCTACAGCTGTAACAGGTTTGTTGTATTACCAATCCCTGCGATATATTCCCAATTCGCTAGCCATTTTGTTGCTATTCCAATTCACATGGATGGGGGTTTTGATCAATTCGGTCGAACAGAGGAGGCGTCCGAACGGCATCATGTTGATCACGCTGACCGTCCTGTTTGGTGGGACATTACTAGCGGCAGGCATACTTAATCAAGGTTTGTCCGAGTTTAACTGGAAGGGAGTCATATTGGGCTTTATGTCCGCGATAAGCTATTCGTTGTTTATTCTGTTCAGTGGCAAAGCAGTGCCATCCATGCATCCGTCATACCGAAGCGCCTGGATGGTTACAGGGGGGATGTTATTTGTATTTCTCTTGTTCCCACCCAGCTTCCTGTTCAACCACGCGCTTTTGGAGGGACTGCTTCCGTTTGGGGTAATGCTCGGCTTGTTTGGCGCGTTCTTGCCTCCAGTATTGTTCGCGATAGGAGTTCCGCACATTGGAGAAGGTTTGACAGGCATCCTCGGCGCCGCCGAGTTGCCTGTCGCAGTTATGCTGTCATCCATCGTTCTACACGAGCACGTAAGCTTGCTCCAATGGGCTGGGGTCTTGTTGGTACTGCTAGCGGTTGCGTTTCCGGAGCTGATGAAGCGAACGAGATGGGCCGGTCGCAAAGATACCGTATCCGGTTGACACAAAAGTGCCTGCGAAATTAGCGTTGCATCATCGTTTATGGATGATTGCAGCGCTTTTTTGCGTCTATCGGCGGTTACTGTCGGGTGACAAGAACATAGTAACATTGAAAGCAGCATTCACTGCGGCTTTTTTGTTTGATGTTATCAAGTTCTTGTCAAAATCGAATGACAAGAACTTGATAACATTCGGTCAGGTTAATTTCAAGATATGGTAATATATAGACAGTTGCAAAAAGTTGAAATCCAATTTAATAGCAAAGATCGGCAAAGGAGCGCTGTGACATGAGCCAATTCGTGAGATCCGACATCCTGGCGGGCCTGGATGCGGAGCGCCGGGCGATGGGCACGACGTCTTCCAGCGGTGACGTAGTCGTGGAGCGTACCGAGGACGGATCGGAGTGCAGGATTGTGTTCGCCAGTTGTCCAGCGGACGGGATCGATGAACTGATCCGCCGGGAGCGGGACGCCGCTATAGCCGGTGGCTATAGTCTGGAGTGGAAGTACTACGGCCACGACACGCCCGAAGACCTGCCCGAGCGGCTCGTCGCCGCCGGGTTCGAGGCCGACGACGAGGAGGAGGTACTGGTTCTGCTGCTGGACGAGGCATCGCTAGCCACCTTCGGGGATGTCGATAGGTACGATATCAGAATCGTCCGGGACGAGCGCGACCTGGCTGACTACGCCGAGGTGTCACGCGAGATTGGCAGGCGAAACGTGGAGGAAGAGCGGCGGGCGCTGGCTCTAAAGTTGAAGGGGAGTCTGAACGAGATGAGCATCCACATCGCTTACGTGGACGGCGAGCCCGTCGCCTGTGGGCGAGTCTACTTCCGAACCGGCGGGTCATACGCCGAACTGACCGGGGGCCGCACCAAGATCACCCACCGGCGACAAGGCCATTTTACCGCGCTGGTCGCCTCGAGGCTGCAGGAGGCCCGTGACCGCGGTCTGACTCATGCTTTCGTCGACGCGCTGCCGACTTCCGCGCCGATTCTGCGGAAGCAGGGCTTCCAGTTCGTGACGCGGACACGGCCGTTCGTGTTGGAACAACCGCCGAAGTGAGCGGATCTTTTTTTGCACTGACAGAAGGTTTTAGCATAATAAGTAAGTGAAGCATCCGTTCACTATGAACGGATGCTGTTTGCATAATTAAAGGGTAATTTTACACAAATTCCAATAAAAGGAATAGTATACATAACTATATAGTGATGATAAAGAGTTTTACTTAGTACTTTGTTTTAGAGTGAAGGGCAATGAACAACATTTGGACAAATTGAGGTGTTTTGTATTGCAAATAGACTGGCATTATTCCTGGAATGTAGTAGATGCTGCTGCAGGATTGCTAGGTTGGCTCATTGTGCTTGGTCTGGTAATCCGCCAACGCCAGAAGCAAGAGACTGAGCGCCCAATCTGGAAGATACTTCTCGTGACACTCGCCGGCTTTTTGTCGTTATCATTCAAAATCCATTTATTCGGGCAGATCGTAAATATTGCCTTATTGCCGATTGGTCTCTGGGCTGCGTACCTCTTTCTACGAAATCGCTCCTGGCCCCACTATCGTAAATTTGCTTGGATTGGCTTCACGGCAAACTACTTGTTTCTAGCGACAGCTCTGCTTGCTGGATTCATTTATGGTTCCTTATACGACCGCAATGACCCTCCACTTACTTGGCCCATTTGGAGAAAGCGAAGCTTGTTGTCATTCATCCGTCAGCAAGGGAGGCAACCTTCGAGAAAGAGCTGTTCTCGAGGTCGTTGGCAGAGGTAAAGGCATCCGATATGTCGGGTACGCTGGACTGGTACCGTGAATCCAAATTAGAGGACGGCACTCAGTATCAGCATGAACGTTTCCCTTATGCACTGATCGGAGCAGAAGCTCGCTGGGGGAGCGGTCTGCATGCCTCAGCTTACTTGGAAGCTGACGGAAAGGGGTTATTGCTCGCTGCGAAGGATCGATATTACTACTACCGTTCTGAGAAGCTGATGTTGAGAATGGAGGTAAGAGAATGAGAAGAAGAAGATTGGTAATAGTCGTAATCCTTATAATTGCGGCTGCGGTGATCGTCTTCTTCCGTACTTATGACGGCAAGCCGGGTCCGCTTCCGAATGTGGACGAAATTATGGCGGAGTTAAACGAGTTCGACTCTAAAGCCGACGCGGCAGTCGTTCTCAACAATGTTAAGCTGACTGAACAACAAGTTTTTATCCCATTTGTATCTAGTCAAGGTATTCACGGGATGGGATTCCTGAAATGGGAGAAGCGGAAATGGAGCGTGGTCAGAGTTGATATGAGCGGCAGGCCCGAAGTAAGAATCACCGATCATTCCGATCCATCCGGCCGTTATGTGGTATGGAATAATAATCCTCTTGAGAAAGTGAAGGAATTTCGCTTTTACCTTATTCGGGATCGAAATGCCGGTATGTCGAATGGAGTATATTACTATGTACCGCGCGTGCAAATGGAAATGCTCGTCAATGTCACGGAGCATCCTTATGGTGCAATGCCGTTTCCTGATGAATGGGCAGGCATTATGCGTGAGGACGAGAAGCTGAACAAGGCGCCTGCCGCCAATATCATGGATAATCTATTCATGCAGTCTTATTCTCAGCCATCCACGATGTATGTCGGGTACTTTCCCGTCTACGCCAATGACGCACCTCTGCTCGGCAGCTCTTCCAAGAGCGGCGATGAGGATACGGAGTTTCTGATGATTATGAACGAGACGGATTTGGAGAGGCCACAAAGTGATTGATTCACTAGAAACTGCAAACTAAGCGAGTGAAACTATATCTACAATCTACGTGTTTGAAGAGTGTATCATTGAGCTAGCGGGTAACAATACCGTAACAAAGACACCAGGCAGACGGTCAGTAAATGATCGACTGCCGTTGTTCGTTGAAGTATCGGGCAGCATACTTTAAGAACATGCATAATGAATCGTGTCATAGATAACGGCATGCTTAACGATGAACGACGTTGGCTTCAGAGTTGAATAATCACGTTACCCCTTTTACGTTCGGTCTCTACATATTGGTGGGCATCTGGCAGACGCTCCAAAGGATACCGACGATCGATCACGGCATGCAGAGTGCCATTGTTGGTAAGATCCATGAGGAAGTCCAAATTCGATTTGTTTTGCAAAAGCCCGGCGGTTGTAAAAACAGCTCTTTTGCCTTTAAACATAGATGTCCACATCATTTGCATGAGGGTAGACAATCTGGGGGCGGTAGTCAGAAACATGCCCTTGTCGGTAAGCACGCGCCTACAATCTGAGAATGAGCATTTGCCTACAGCATCAAATATGATATCGTAAGCTTTGCCTGCTTTCGTAAAATCTTCCTTCTTGTAGTCAAGGACGAAGTTTGCACCTGCATTTCTTACCAGACCTTCGTTGGCACCCGAGCATACACCGGTTACTTCAGCGCCATAGTATCTGGCCAATTGCACAGCGTAGATACCAACCGAACCTGACGCCCCATAGATTAATATTTTCTGTCCTTCTCGTAAATGTGCCTTATCTCGCAGGAACGTCAATGCGGTGGCGCCACCGTCACAGACACCAACGGCTTCTTCAAAGGTAATGTTGTCCGGTATTACCGCAAGAGGGTTATCAGCGGAGAGACACTTATATTCGGCGAATGCCCCAAAATTTTTGACACTCATCCCCAGGACGCGATCCCCTGGCTTGAAATGCTGTACTTCCTCTCCAACCGCTTCAATAACACCAGCTAGTTCGGTTCCTCCTATTGCAAATTTCGGTCTGGACAATCCGTATAACAGCCTAATCATAAACGGATTGCCCTTGCGAAAAGCGCAGTCCGACGGCCCTACTTTGGCAGCTTTAATACGTATGAGAAGCTCCTTGTTTCCAGGCGACGGTTTCGCAACTTCTTGCATAACAATCACTTCAGGTGAACCATACGATAGTTGAACCATTGCTCTCATTGACTTCATTCCTCCTAACGGTAATTTCACTGCTAAAGCTATTTACAAGAGGCCTCCCCATGCTTGAAAATGGATAGGGAACGTAATGACAGACAACGAGACGAGGGTAAGAGTTAATGGAAGACATTCTGTACAAATACATGTCGAGATGGACTTCTCTTACCAAGGAAGATCAGGAAACCATAGTGAACGAACTACGTGTAGAAAAGTTCGCGAAAGATGAGGTTCTCTTTCAACAAGGAGATACCCCTGCCGCATGTTATTTCATCTTAAAAGGTTGCGTAAGGCAATACTCGATTGATGAGGATGGCAGAGAGGTCACGTCTAATTTCTACACCGAAGAGCAGGCTATTGCGATTTTCAATCACCACAAGCTTGATAATTCTTCCGATTACACTTTTGTTTGCGCAGAAGATTCGATAATGGTCATTGGCGATCTGGATAAAGAAAGGGATATGTACAATAAACACCCTCAATTGGAATCCATGACTCGCAGGATGATGGAGGAGAATTTTAGTCAGGTCCAAGAAGACTTCGCTGCTTTTATCGCTTCTTCACCTGAAGATCGCGTCAAGACACTTCTAATGAAACGCCCCTCTCTTATCAACCGAGTACCGCAACATCAACTGGCCAGTTATCTCGGCATTACACCGGAATCGCTAAGTCGAATAAAGAAGAGAATTCAGTAAGGTCCTAACTGGCTCGAACATCACCATTGTATCCGGGGAATGTTTTCTTTGCATTGACTTAAGTCAATGCAGGAAACTTGATAAACAGAAAGGGCACTCTCCCAAGTGTCCTTTTATGCATAATCAGTCCTCATTACGCTCAAGGGAAACGATAGTTCAAAAAATAAACAAAAACAGGGAGCGAACCGCGGCGGCGTTGCTCCCTGTTTCATTGAAGTAGAGCAGGTAACGAGCGGGATAGTTGAATAGCGGAACTAATCAGGCGGCCTTGCATGCCAAATAATTACAAAAAATGAGGGAGTGATTCTCTTTAGTTCAAAATCCCAGGAGTAGTTTGCTGCCGCGGCAGCTGCTCTTTGTGTCGGAATCCAATGCGGTCAACAAATGGAGGTGCCTCTTTTGAAGAAGTTTCGTGGTAAAAAAAGATACTTCAGAAAACTATGGTCATCGGTTGAGAATTTTCAGGCACATGCTGACGATGATTCTTGGTATGATTATTGGCATAAACATCTCGACTTCTGGGGTTTAGGAAATGACAGTTTAAAAATAAGAAGGGCACACATTAAAGCGCATATCTTACTATATACGAGAATTTTAAAACAACTTGAGCAACTAAATAAGCCGTATCAATCATGGGTATGTATTCATGATGAAGATACGGGAGCAGATGCGGTCTACTTACACACACCAAACCCTAGTGCGGACGATTTTCCAACGAACTTTGATTTTCTTAAATTGGATTGTAAGCTTCCAAATACCTTTTCTGACCTTATTGATACTGCTCAATTCAATGTTGGATATTATGAATCTGAGATTGAACGTGTGTATTACATACAATCAAAAATCTTCAAAGCTCGTGAAGCTACTATATAGAGGTGATCTTGAATGTTATCAATAACCGAAATTCGTGAATTGGCTCTATCGATGCCTGGAGCCGAAGAGGTGGAGCACTGGGGTAAACCCTCTTTTCGAATGAATAACAAGATCTTTGCTGTGATCCAGGACGATAAGAAGACTCTTACCGTAAAAACTACCAAGGAAGAAAGAGCTTTCTATATCCAGAATGACCCTGATAGCTACAGTATCCCGGATACATTCTCCAACCTGAATTATATGCATATCAAACTTGAATCAGCGAAGGATGCTGAAGTGAAGGACTGTATCCGAGATGCATGGGGGTGCGTTGCTCCAAAGAAAATAGCAAAAGCTTTTTTTGAAAACCGCTCGGCTTTATAAGAGACTGTCTTTTCAACACTTAACAATAACAGAACTAAAATAATAAAAATCGTTCGAAGATGGATAATAAGGAAAATCTGAGTTGTCTTTACAACAAGACGGAACAATATCACAAAAATTCGTTCTCATGTAGACACTCCTTTCCGTATCGTTTATAATGGACCCAAGTTAATAGATGTGGCGGAGACAAGGAGAACACGCGAATTAGGCCCTAAGGGTCAGTTCGTCGTTCTCCTTTTTTGTCATATAAGTGAGCCAATCCGTGAGAAGCGGAAGGGGAGGACAACATGAGCTTCCATAACCAGAGCATATTGCCTGCTGCCCGGAAAGTGAAGGATCTAGAAAAGCTTATCAAGCTGTCGTATGAATATATCGTCATATTGGACACTCACATCAGCCAAATTCGGCCGATCGTCGATCTGGCGAAATCGCATGGCAAGAAGCCGATTCTGCACGCGGATCTGATCGAAGGGCTGAAGAATGACGAGTATGCGGCAGAGTACTTATGCCAAGTTGTCAAACCGGCGGGCATCGTATCCACGCGAGCAGGTGTGATTGCAAAGACGAAGCAGAACGGACTGCTTGCCATTCAGAGGCTGTTTCTGCTCGATACGAATGCCCTTGAGAAGAGCTATGCCATGTTCGAACGAACAAAACCGGACTTTATTGAAGTGCTTCCAGGAGTCATACCACATATCATCACCGAGGTAGCGCAGCGGACGGGAGTTCCGATCTTCGCAGGCGGCTTGATCCGAACAGTGCAAGACGTCGAGCAGGCGCTCCAGGCTGGAGCATCAGCAGTGACAACGTCGAACTATGAACTGTGGAAGCATTTTGAGCATACAGGGCGGAAAGGGGAACGCTAACGTGTCTCACAAATACATTATGGCGATCGATCAAGGGACGACGAGCTCTCGGGCTATTATTTTCGATCGGCAGGGTCACATTGTCAGCACGGCGCAGCAGGAAATCAAGCAATATTTTCCACAACCGGGCTGGGTTGAGCATGACGCGAATGAAATATGGGTATCGGTACTCAGTGTTATTGCTGCTTCGCTGTCCAAGGCAGATATTCGTCCCGAGCAGATCGAGGCAATCGGCATTACGAACCAGCGGGAGACGGCAGTAGTATGGGACCGTCATACAAGCCGTCCAATCCATCATGCGATCGTGTGGCAGTCTAGACAGACGCATGACATTTGCGAAGAACTGAAGCGTCAAGGGCACGAACAACGTTTCCATGAGAAAACAGGCCTGTTGATTGATCCTTATTTCTCAGGGACGAAGATCAAATGGCTGCTTGATCATGTTGAAGGAGCCCGTAAGAAAGCGGAGAATGGTGATCTGCTATTCGGTACCATCGATTCATGGCTGGTGTGGAAGTTGACTGGGGGCAAGGTACATGTCACTGACTATTCCAATGCGTCTAGAACGCTTCTCTATAATATTCATGAGCTGACTTGGGATGAGGAATTGCTTGGCATTCTGGACATTCCAGCGTCCATGCTCCCGAAGGTTCGTCCTTCGTCGGAGGTATATGGACAAACGATTGAGCATCACTTCTTCGGATGCAAGGTGCCGATTGCAGGGATCGCGGGAGACCAGCAGGCAGCGCTGTTCGGTCAAGCTTGCTTCGAGAAGGGGATGGCCAAAAACACGTACGGCACAGGCTGCTTCATGCTCATGAACACAGGCGAAGAAGCCGTCCGTTCCGAACATGGTCTGTTAACGACAATCGCCTGGGGAATCGATGGCAAGGTAGAGTATGCGCTGGAGGGCAGCGTATTCGTCGCAGGATCTGCCATCCAATGGCTGCGTGACGGACTTCGGATGTTGAAGCAAACTTCGGATAGCGCGATATATGCGGAGCGAGTAACTTCCGCTGACGGCGTATATGTTGTGCCGGCTTTCGTTGGTATGGGTACCCCTTATTGGGACAGCGATGTACGTGGGGCTGTATTCGGACTCACACGGGGAACGACGAAGGAGCATTTCATACGGGCAACGTTGGAATCGCTCGCTTATCAGAGCAGAGACGTGTTAGAGGTAATGTCCCTCGATTCGGGTCTTCCCATTAAAGGGTTACGGGTAGATGGCGGTGCGGTACGCAATGATTTTCTTATGCAGTTCCAGAGCGACCTTCTTGGAGCGGAGGTCGAACGTCCTGTCGTTAACGAGACGACTGCGCTGGGAGCGGCTTATCTAGCCGGTCTAGCCGTAGGTTATTGGGCGGATAAGCAAGAGATCGCTGAAGGCTGGAAGCTGGATCGAACGTTTATGCCGACAATGCCAGAGAATGAGCGGGAACGGTTATATGCAGGCTGGAAGAAAGCAGTTCATGCTGCTATGGCATTCAAGCCATAGTAGGCTAGGCCGTCTAAAGAGTATCGTATAAAAAATGCATTCATCACTTTCACAAGTTAATATTCGGTAGGAGATCGGGAGAACCACGAAAGTTCCCGCTGCGCTTGCGCGGCGGGATGAATGTGGTTCTTTTTTATATAACATAATACAAATGAGGGATAACAGATGAATAGAAACCTTGCAACGGATCGTAGAAAACGGCTTTCTAATTTGGATAATGAAACTTTTGACGTACTTATTGTCGGTGGTGGGATTACAGGCGCAGGGATTGCACTGGATGCTCGGAAACGGGGCATGTCCACCGCATTGATCGAGATGCAGGATTTCGCAGCTGGAACTTCAAGCCGTTCGACGAAGCTTGTCCATGGCGGACTGCGGTATCTGAAGCAGTTCGAGGTGAAGATGGTTGCCGAAGTCGGCAAGGAGCGCGCCGTTGTCTACGAGAACGGTCCGCATGTGACGACGCCGGAGTGGATGCTGCTGCCGTTCTACAAGGGAGGTACGTTCGGGGCGTTCTCCACGTCGATCGGTCTGCGTGTATACGACTTCCTCGCTGGGGTCAAGCGTGAGGAACGGCGCAAAATGTTAAGCAAAGAAGCGACGCTGGCTAAAGAACCGCTGCTTCGTCGTGATGGCTTGAAGGGCGGCGGTTACTATGTGGAATATAGGACCGATGATGCTCGTCTGACCATCGAGGTCATGAAGAAAGCCGTAGAAGCGGGGGCGCAAGCTGCAAACTATGTGAAGGCGGAGGAGCTTCTCTATGATGGAGGCAAGCTCATTGGGGTCCTCGCCCGAGACTTGATTACAGGGGCAACGTATCGAATCAAGGCGCGCCAGATCGTTAATGCAACAGGCCCTTGGGTAGATACGCTTCGCGAGCTGGATCGTTCGAAACAGGGCAAGACGCTGCGACTTACGAAAGGCGTTCATCTCGTATTCGATGGAAGCCGGTTCCCGCTGCGCCAGGCAATCTACTTTGATACGCCAGACGGACGTATGGTGTTCGCTATTCCGCGCGATGGCAAAACGTACGTCGGCACCACGGATACGGATTATAAAGGAGACACCGTTCATCCGCGCATGAGCGAAGAGGATCGGGATTATATACTGGGTGCTGCGAATGGCATGTTCCCAGACCTGAATCTGACGGCGGAGGATGTGGAGTCCAGCTGGGCAGGATTACGACCTCTGATTTACGAAGAGGGCAAATCTCCGTCGGAAGTATCCAGACGTGACGAGATTTTTGTGTCCCCTTCCGGACTCATTACAATCGCGGGCGGCAAATTGACTGGCTATCGCAAAATGGCTGAAACGGTAACCGACCTACTGGCAACCAAGCTTCATGAATCCAATGGCAGAACGTTTAAACCATGCAGCACGAAGACGCTGCCGATATCCGGAGGCGATGTAGGCGGATCTCGCCAATTCCTCTCGTTCGTCAATCGAATGACTACGGCAGGTGTAAATCTCGGCCTGACGAAGGAGTTGTCCGAGAAGCTTGCCCGCCGTTATGGTTCGAACGTAAATGTTATTCATGATTTGATTCAGAGTGCGAAGGGGAAAGCGAATTCGTCTGATCTTCCGCTTGATCTGCGGGCGGAGCTGCTATATGCAATTGAAGAGGAGATGGCCGTCAAACCCGTCGATTTCCTCATGCGGAGAACAGGGGCTATTCTGTTCGATATCGAGTGGGCAAGACAATGGAAAGCAGCTGTGATCGAATTCATGGCTGAATATCTGGCATATTCCGATGAGCAGAAGCAAGAGTATGCGCAAGAGGTAGAGCAAGAACTGGCCGCAGCATCCAAGGCAAGCGAATCGCAAAGGATTTAAGTAAATGATGTCGGAACGATTCGATTGACAGCATCAACGAATACGTGTTATTTTCGCAATAGGAATATAAAGGCAATGTAACCTTAGGGTTCAACCTCGCTGAGAAGTGTGGGGTTGGGCCCTTTTTGCATTCCAAACCCAAGGAGGAATCGTGATGAAGAGAACAGAATCGCTGCTTCAACGGCTCAATGAAATTGGGAGGACGCTTGAGCGCAAAGGGGGAGCGTTTGTATTACTAGGTGTAGGTTCTGTAGGGATCGAAATGGAACGATTAGATGAATATTCGGATTTGGATTTCTTTGTCATTGTGAAACCAGGGGAGAAGAGCAGATATATCGATCAATTGGATTGGCTCGAAGAGACTCACCCGCTTGCCTACTCGTTTAAGAATACGGATGATGGTTACAAAATATTGTTCGAGGACGGTATTTACGGCGAATATGCTGTGTTTGAAGAATGGGAGTTGGCGAACGTCTCCTATAAAGGGGGACGAATCGTATGGAAGGATCCGGTGTATGGTCAATTCATACCCGCTAACTCATCCAATCCAATTATTAGTGTAAGAAAGGATTCATTGGACTTTCCACTGAACGAAGCTTTGACGAATCTATACGTAGGTCTGGGTCGCTTTGCACGTGGTGAGCGTCTATCAGCAATGAGATTTGTTCAAAGCTACGCGATCGACAGTATTCTATCCGTTCTCCACCTGTTGGAGCAAGAAGTGGATTACTATCCTGACCCATTCGGGAATGAGAGACGGTTAGAGAAGCGATTTCCACGTTTTGCGACACGCATCAGTGGGATGATGCAGGGGTATGATCGTGTTCCCGAGTCCGCGCTGTGCATATTAAATTACCTGGAAGAAGTGTATCCGGTTAATCGAAGGTTAAGTGAAGAAATACGGGGATTGGCGGCAAATCTAGAGATTTAAAAAAAGGAGGATAATTTAACCATTTAAAGAATAAATTAAAGATCTTTATATGCTTAATCGTAGTAAGTGATGGACCAAAATTTATTTCTAATGGGGAATGAAACTAATGGGAGAACTATTCAATAGTGAAATTACACCCTGGCAATATGTGGAGGATCTTGATGCAAAGGAGCCGTCGAAATGCAAAAACCATTATTTGACCCCATGCAGCATCCGTATTGGATTCCACCCCAAACGGCAGAGTGGCACGCCAATGTGGCGCTTGAAAGTGGAGTTTATAAATACCCATGGAAATCCGTGTTTGATGAACCGAGAGCAGAAACCATTTTCGCAGACAAAATCTCTGCTTTTCTCAATGAGGATACGCGAGTATTAGACGTCGGGTGCGGTCATGGCGAATTCACGATGACTTTTGCTGATAAAACCCAAGAAGTTATTGGTATCGACGTCGTTCCTGCGTACATATCGACTGCAAATGGAAATGCCAGTCAATCTACTCGATTTCTTGTTGTAGATGCTGACGGGAAGATGCCGTTTCTTGATGATACTTTTGATGTCATCTATACGAAGAAAGGTCCATGGCTATTTCACAGAGGGTTAGATGAGGGACATCGGATCTTAAAGCCTGGCGGAATTGTGCTCGGTTTATATCACTGTGGTACGGATGGTGGACTTAGACGATTATTTCCAGGATTGTACACACCACTTCCAGACAATTACCTAGCCGATATTCAGTCTCGATATGATAGACAACTTTCTGAGAGCAATCTGAAGAGGATAGACCTCCAAATCTTTGAAGAGGTTGAATTTCTGTCGAGCCCTGAGGATGTATTGATTAAGAAATGTTTTGGTCAGAAGGAATCGCTGAAGAAGATTGTATGGGATGAATGCTTAAGAGAAGTGGAAGACATATTTGCCCGGCATTCCACTCCGAAAGGGCTGCGAGTCGTGAACTATCATGCATTAATGATCGGACAGGCGGATGAAATGAAAGGAGGATCCGTGTGAACGCATATGAAGAGGTATGTCATTGGGAAAAGACGGAGGCCGTGCAAACATTACGCAGATGTGGTCTTGCAAACGGGATGACAGCTATGGATCTTGGCTGTGGTCTTGCTCATTATACAATCCCCGCCGCTATAGCTGTAGGAGTGGAAGGTCGCGTCATTGCCGTGGATAAAGACAAGAAACCGCTCAAAGCAGCCCATCAACGCATCCAGGATGCTGAGTTGTCTAATGTTGAAGTACTGTGCGCCAATCATTTGGACCTAGCTCATATTCCAGACAGCAGCATCGATTTCATAATGATCTACGATATGATTCATACGAACGCAAGGGTCGAGATGTATCCTGTAATAAAACGATTGCTTAAGCCTAGCGGAATATTATCTTTTCTAGCCTTTGGGGAGATTCGTATTCGCAAGAATCCACAAGGTGTTTTGGTGAAGTCTGACAATGGTAAGAATATTACAGATTCATTCGACGATGCATTGAATCAATTGCGCGGTGAAATTGAATCGTTCGAATTCGAACCTCACTCGATTATAGAGAATGAAGGAGTGCATTTTGATCACTTTCATAGTCCCTATCATTGGAAGAGGTATGGCGAAGTTCGACTGCATTCACTCGAACGTGGGAACATACATAATTACTTGAATGTGAAGGAAGTACGAGTTTGAAAGGAGCAATCATGTTCTTTCTACAAATGTCTGGATTCCCTGGCTCGGGGAAATCAACGCTCGCCAGGGAAATAGCGAAGATCACGAAAGCCGTTATTATAGACCATGATATTGTGAAATCAGGCTTAATAGAGGGACTGGAGCTAGAGGGAGTCCACGATGTAGATCCCAAACGTGCAGGCGGAGCTGCCTACCATTTGGAATGGTCATTAGTCGATTTCTATCTCTCTCAAGGACATAACGTTATTCTGGATAGTCCATGTTTGTATGATGTTCTGGTTGAGAAAGGTACCGGATTGGCACTGAAACATGATGCAAATTATAAGTATGTGGAGTGTATTTTGAACGATATTCATGAACTCAACAATAGGTTGACCAAGCGTGAACGAATGATGACCCAGATTGGTCCGGTTGATATACCTGAAGAAAGATGGCAGGAAGTCATCAATCGTGCGAAGAAGCCAGCCCATCTGCCATGTATGAAAGTGGACACTTCGCAGCCTTTGGATGATTACCTCGGCGCTGTTATAGCTTACATCAATAAACCCGATCATAATGACCGGGTAGGGTAATGCAATTTAGGCAAAGTGATCCTCGGACTATTTCTGCACATTTGGTTTCCCTTGATCGTTCGGATCGTTGGAACGAGACGGGTTGCTTTTCGGCTTGTGTTTATTAGGATTTGTTTTTGTGCTCATATGATGGATCACCTCCTGTATTTATCCTGCAATCAGTATTTCACCGAACTGATATCCTTATTAGAATGAATTTGTAGTTCGTAAGCATGCATGAAATTTGGCGAGCTTAATATTTATTGAACTGAGTTTGCGATCTCGGGATGGATTTTTAACAGGGTATGAACAAGTCTAAGGTGCGGGTAAGGTTCCAAAGGTAGATTTAGCGGAAGGTTGTGCTCGACGATCGCTTTCCCGCCGTTCTCTAGGAAATGCCCAAGGGATAAATTGCCCGACGTAATTGTTGCAATTTCAGTCGGGGTGAGAAGCAATAGACCTTTTGTTTCGGCTGCTGGTCGTGGAGTATCATGGGAGTATGCCAAATAGATCGGTGTGACATAGCGGCTATCCTTACGTTTCCCAACAAGAATAGGTTGAACGTCATCTACTTGCCAGCCTATTTTCTTCAAAGAAGGTTGGTCCGATGATTCAAACCAGTATGTAGCTGGTGGTTTAAGCGCTGTTAATGCAATGGATGCTTCTTCGAACACCTCACGTGAGGCACATTCCCATCCTGTTTCGCCATTTTCTCTGCGCCCGCCTAATCTAACGACACCCAGAGTTGTTCCTTTCTTTGTAGGGCCCACTTGAAATGGGAAAAGTCCGTCAAATTCACATAAACTCCAGCCGTAATAATCGCATCGTGCACCAACTCATATTATACCCTCCTTTTTGATGCAAACTCTTTGTGATGAAGGAAACAATATCACTATTACAATTAACCGCTTTTCCATTGTTTGAATTGGATGCACTAATCTCTATTCTGGTAATTCATCGAAACAGAGGTTTGAAATTATGACTAATAAGATTGTATTGCGATTGCTCGCAGTAAGCTTCATTCTGCTCCTTAGTTCCTGCAGTTTAGGTATACAGAGTAATTCAGGTACTAACGAGCGATTGCCAGCAGGATACACGATGGCGAATATTGAGAGCGCGATCGATGAGTGCATAAATTACATAATGTGGTCTAATCCGAATCAAGATTATTCTCGAACGGAAGATTCGGCGCCTTATATCGGACAACAGGTTTCAGCTGAAGTGAGAGTATACACGGACTCTTCTGGCGATCGTAAAGTATACGTACAATCAAACATAGACATCTGGAATAATGCATTGTTCCAATTTAAACGATTGGATGGAAGCGTATATTGCACAGGTCATACGACTCCGGCAAAGCGATCTTGGCCAACAGGTGATTACGATGTAATTGATACTTTTTGGCTTCAAGTACAGCCCTCTCGAGATCCCCATTTTGGAAATTCGCCAGATAAAGACCGTATGATCGAGTCGATGGAGATCAAATTAACGGCAGATTGCCAAGACTACTTAGCAGGTTCGGACTGGGCATTATGGGTAGATACGGATTTTTACCTAGTGGACTTCTTTGAGTATGAAGCGACTGCTACAATCTGGGCTGTCCGTAACAATGGGGATGCTTATCTTAAAGGGTTAATAGCTGAATTAGATCCAATAAGAAACGAATATACAGCTACAAGCTTGAAAGGATATGGTGTGGAGAATATCTTAAATAACAATGACGCTGATAGAGTGCAATTTGATATTCAAACACGGAATGCAATCAAGCACTATCAATGCACGGAATCCGGATTAAAGTCGATATGACCTGTACCTACTGATTAATTTGAGGAGGTTTGCTTAGATGAAATTGCGTGAATTGACAGCACTAATTCCTAATGCGGTAATTCAAGGAGATACAGAGATCGAGATTACTGGTGTTTCTAATCATTCGCAGCGTGTGAAGCCCGGTGATCTATTCGTGTGTATTTCCGAGATCCCTGGTTACCAGGAAGATCGGCACCCTTACGCTCTTAACGCTGTTCAAGCGGGAGCGGCTGCTGTTGTTGCCGAACGACCTATAGAAGTCGATGTTCCAATGATTCTTGTGAAGAATTCGCGGCATGCGCTCGCGGTACTTTCAGCGCATTTCCACCGATACCCGAGCAGTGAACTGAAGTTGATTGGAGTTACAGGCACGAACGGCAAAACAACGACAGCCCACATGATCGAAGCGATTCTGCGGCACGCCGGAAACATCGCGGGCCTGATGGGGAATATAGGGACGAGAATCGGAGACACGACTTTCACAACGGACATCAATACGCAGGAACCGCCAGTACTGCAGGCGAATCTCAGACGAATGGTTGATGCGAACTGTACATATGCCGTAATGGAAGTGACATCGCAGGGAATTGATGCCGGTCGGGTGCTGGGCTGTGATTTTCGGACTGCGGTATTTACGAACATTACACAGGATCATCTGGACTATCACGGAACGATGGATAATTATATTGCGGCTAAGGGGCATTTCTTCTCTCGACTTGGCAATCGGTTCTCTGCCGATCCTAATGCTTGCAAGTTTGCGGTATTAAATGCGGATGATCAAGCGTCGGCCGTTTTCAAGCAACTGACCGCGGCTCATATCCTTACGTACGGTATCCAAACAGACGCAGATGTGAAGGCAGAGGATATTCGTATGACTGCACAGGGTACGGCATTCCGTGCTGTCACTTATAAAGGAACTATTGAAATGCAGATGGCTATGGTAGGAACGTTTAACGTTTATAATGCACTTGCAGCAATTACGACTGCGCTTGCAGAGGGTTTGACTCTGGAAACGATTCGCGATGGCCTCGCTTCGCTGCCTGGCGTTCCAGGACGCTTAGAGATTGTAGACGAGGGTCAGCCATTTCTTGTGCTCGTTGATTACGCCCATACACCAGATGGGTTGGATAATGTGCTTCGGGCAGTAAAGGCATTCGCCGAGAACAAAATAATTACAGTGTTCGGATGCGGAGGCGATCGCGACCGGACGAAACGACCGATCATGGGCGGCATCTCGGCTGAATATAGCGACTATGTGATTGTAACTTCCGATAATCCTCGTTCAGAGGATCCGACGCGTATTTTATCCGACATCGAGGAAGGACTGCGAGAGAAATTATATCCGTCAGATCAGTATGTATTAATCGAGAACCGTGCTGCAGCAATCTTGCATGCAATCACAATGGCGACTCCGGGGGACGTCGTCGTAATCGCGGGTAAAGGACATGAGACGTACCAGATTACGACAGATGAAACGATTCATTTTGACGATCGTGAGGTTGCGAGGGAAGCAATTCGGGAGAGAAACGGTTCGACTAATTAGTCGAATCTGTTGTGTAAAAAAGATAGATTGAGTCTGGATTGACATCAAAACTATAATGAGCTTACGGAGATTCATTGACACCTCCATGGTTTGTGTACCCTACTTCATATGGGAGTGAATACAGCATGAAATACAGAATCGCATTTATATTCATTCTGGCGGTTATCGCTATCACGGGCTGTACCGAGCAGTCCGATATGGCCGATGATAAAGCGACTGCTTTTAGTGAGAAGGTCGATTTAGAAGAGAAGATAGCTAGTGGCGGGATGCAAACGAAGTACTCTCTTAAATACGAGCTTACAGCAACTATTAGCCTGAGAAAAGACGAAGATGCCGATCGAATTGTCTATGAATATTTTATAAAAAAATCAAAGAACCAATGAAAAACATTGTGATGTCTTTCTCGCTGGATAAATGGATGCAGCAACATTTACTTACAAGCGATGTGTTTACGACAAATGCAATCAACGAAGCACCCGTAAATTTAATACCTGGTCAAGAGCCACTCGGAATAAGTTTAGCCCGTGCATTCGTACTCGATAAACAGAAGATCAATGTCAGTATGGAACGAATTTATACAACGATGAATGTCAAACTAACCTATACGGATAACGAAGGAAGAAAGTCGGAATACTATCAGATACAAGCTGTGCCTTCTAAGGAACTACAAGAGTATATTGCTCTAAAGTGATTGGATGAGAAAGCCGTGGGAAATTCCCCGGCTTTTTGTTGTAGAAGATAAAATTAGGGTGGTGAAAAGTTTACTTAGCGTCTTGAAT
The DNA here is from genome assembly GCF_014779765.1 of Paenibacillus terricola. Taxonomy (GTDB): domain Bacteria; phylum Bacillota; class Bacilli; order Paenibacillales; family Paenibacillaceae; genus Paenibacillus_T; species Paenibacillus_T terricola. Next base: position 1,487,846 of record NZ_JACXZA010000001.1, read on the forward strand.
TTGGTTTGACGTCAAACTATAATGAGCGTATGGAAACCAGAGACGCGATTTCATTGATTTCGAATATTAGAGAGAAAGTTAACCGGTTTATTGTCGCCGAGATGGTGAAGCGCGGAGTAGACGGTATTGGTACTTCGCATGGCGATATTTTTTATTCGCTATTTAAGTCCACTAGGCTCACGATGGCTGATATTGCGAAGCGAATCAAGAAGGATAAATCTACAGTCACGGCGCTTGTTGAGAAGTTGGTTCGGCTCGGCTATGTGACGAAAGAAAGGGATATTGAAGATACTAGAGTTGTTTATGTTGCTTTGACCGACAAGGGGCAGGAGTTGGAACCAATCTTTGAACAGATATCCCAAGAAGTGTTAAACCTGTTCTACATGAACATTACGGAAACAGAGAAGGAAAGTCTGCTGCAAATTCTTAAAAAGATTCATGTTAACTTTTAATTTTTTTAACCATATAGTTTGATATCAAACCAAATATCAAGGAGTGAATAACATGAGAGATTTCGTAAAAGAATTGCCTATCCACACAGAGAAGTATGTTGGCGACAATGATTTGTTTCTAGAGATCTATGAAGGGGAGAAACTCTTGCAAGCTGCGGAAAAAAGGCCGCCATTGCTCTTGGTTCACGGTGCTTACACAGGCAGTTGGATGTGGAGCAAATACATTCCTCACTTTATCCGTGAAGGATGGAAATGTTATGTCATGAACATGAGAAGTCACTATAAAAGTAGGCTAATGGATATGACGAACATTACATTCGAGGACTATCTGGAGGATGTTAAAGAGATTATTGAAGAGTGCGGGAGTCCACCGATTATGATCGGATTCAGCATGGGAGGGATCCTAAGCGAGAAGCTGGCAGAAACCGTTGAGATTGCAGGGCTCGTGTTAATCGATTCTGTCATTAGCCGGGAAGTGTATGAAGCTGTTCCTTACCACCAAGCAGGCCAATTGTTCCAAGGACTAGTCGCACCTGCTCCTGCCCGTGAAGAACTTACAACCATTGATGAATCGGAAGAGGACATAGCATTCCAACGAAAGTATCTGGCGATGGAGTCAGCTAAGGCGTTTAATGCTTTTATCCTCACACCGGAAAGTAAAGGGATATCGATCGACAGCAGTTTGATTACTTGTCCATGTCTTGATGTCAATGCGGTGAACTGTGAAGATGACGATCGTAGAGGTAGAGTGACAGCCGAGCACCTCCGTGCTGAATACAAAGGGCTCTGGCATACCACTCATACTGGTGTTCTAATCGGTCAGAGATATGAGGAAGCAGTAGGTACGATTCTGAAATGGTTAGAAAGCTTCTAATAGATGTTTACCCGTTTCCGTATTGAGCGAGATATTGCGGATAAGCTCGAAGATGGATCGATTTAGCCTTGTTTTGAAATGCTTCCCGGTGCTCCGGTACCCGCTCAGCTTCGATATAATCGGCGAGTACATCAATAACCTCATCAAGCAGCTTTGCCCGAAAATATAGCTCTAACCGTTCCAAGGTTGCCGCATCTGATCCTGTGAGATTCTTCTCCCTCCATATTGACCATGATTCGTCATGCTTATAAGGCCATAACAATACGGAGTAATCCATTGCTGCATCGCCTTGACCCGAGATGTCGTCCCAGTCGATGATACGGAATCCGTCGCGTCCATACGCCAGAACATTATTACCGTTTAAGTCATTGTGAACCACATCAATAGCAGGCAGAAGAAATGCAGGAGTCTGCCGAACGATTGCATTCAATCTTGCGATCTCATCTCCGAACCATGCAATCATCTCGTCCGAGACAAAATCTCTAAGTAATTCACGAGATTCTCGTATTCCTTCAAGATCCTCCGTGAGCCGATTAATGTACTCTTCCTCGAATGCGTCCGCATATGTAACCGAATTGACTGTAGGCAGCATGGAGCGGAGTTGATCGTCATGGTGGAGTTTTGCTATGGTCTCTAGTATTCTGGGCAGCACGGCTTCAGGGTTTTCAGTATTCTCAAGTGGAGTCGCATCCTTAATATATTCAAAAACAAGGCCATACGAATATCCCGGCACTACTTCGTGATCAATCGCCTGAACTAGCTTAGGCGCTGTATAGTGATCTGTTAAGTAGCTGCTGACGTCCGCCCATTGCTGAAGCCGAGCGGCTTTATAGGGTGGAGCCAGCTTGACGTAAAGCTGTTTATCCTCATCCGATAAACGGAGGGATAAGTTACTGAAGCCTCCAGGGTTTAGAATGTAAGATACTCTGATCTTTTCACGGTTTAAGCCAAGGGTATCGGCGTTATCCGATGCCCATTGTTCTATCAGTTGTTCTGCTAACTTAATATCCATGCTTTTCATAGCCTCCATTGCTTGAAATGAATCGTTTATTACATAGGTGGGCTTGTTCAGTTTAAAGAAGAAATTCCATATTTTATTATGTAACATGTTGTGATATTTTGGAAGATAGGAATGGAGCATCGGATCGCTAAGCTAATAACTCAGTTTGATAGTGTACAAAACTGATGATTTTTGTATTATGCAAATAGGAATCGTTGCCATGACATCTTGTGTCATACCAGTTATTTTATAATAGACAACGTAGATGAAAGGAGTGTATGAGCATGAGACTGTCGGTAGCGGCGAGTGATGACAAGAATCAGAAGGTGCTAGAACTGGCGAAGAAGCAGTTTGAGGAGAAGCACCCAGGTGTAGAGATCGAAATTGTGACGCTTCCTAGAGAGATCATCGAGCGTTCAATACGGGAAGGCAGCGCCCCTGATCTACTCGATTGGGATGGCAGCAATATTGGTGATCTTCTTGATCGGGGGATCATTCTGGACCTAACTTCCTTAATGGACAATAGCGCGTTCGATGTGTTGGACTTCTATCCATCAGCTCTGAACGCTGCATCAGATAAAGGTCGTATCGGCGCGATTCCAGTTATGGCGGAAGTGCCAGGTGTTTTCTACAACAAAGCATTGTTTGATGAAGCGGGTGTAGCTTACCCCAAGGACAATTGGACCTGGGATGAATTCGTTAGGAAGGCACAGATGCTGAACAGTTATGACGCCGATGGTGAAGTGGTTCGTTACGGTGCCTATTTGGTGCCGAGGCTGCTCCCAGTGGAGCCGCTAGTGTGGAGCCGCGGCGGAGCATTTTTATCGGAGGATGGGGAGAAGGCTTCTGGGTATCTAGATTCTCCGGAAACAGCGGAAACGATAAGACGGTATCTCGAAATGTATCACCCGCTTGAAGTGACGCCATTCGAGGATGTGGGCGCTGAGACGTGGGTCGCATGTTTTATCCATCATAAGATGGCTATGTATTACGATGCGAGCTGGGCGATTAAACCAATGGCTCGGGAGCACCGCGAACAGTTCGGGGTCGTGATGCCGCCTCGCATGGGGGAGGAACCGCTGCGCAATATCGTGCAGGTTTATGGCTATTGTATTTCAGCGCAATGCCAGAACGTACCGTTAGCATGGACATTCCTTCAGGAGCTGACTTCACCGCATACAGAAGCGGGGAGAGAATGGGCGAAGCATAATCTTGCTGTTTCACGCACAGTCGCAGGAGTAAGCGGGCAGCAAGCGGATTCGTTATATCAACCATTTCTAGCATCATTAGAAAACGCACGGTTGGGCGCTTTCGACGTGTCCAGTCTTCGATTATGGGACTACTGGAACAATGATATCTTCCAAGAATGGGTTCTACGCGAAAGTCGCATCAACGTGGAAGAGCGGCTTCGCATAATCGCAAGAGAGTACGACGATCACCAATAGACGCAGGGAATGTGTGGTGAACAGCATGGGAAACATGCATCGGATTCTTTGGTTTGACGAACAAGTAAGGTTTGGCAAATATCCGAACAGCAACCATTTGGCAGCACGTTTCGAAATATCGGTACGGCAGGCTTGTAGAGATATTGAGTATTTGACGGACTCGCTGCTCGCGCCATTGGTCTACAATCCGAAGCGGCGGGGCTACCAATACGAGGATCGCACCTATTCGCTGCCTGCGCTCATGCTCACTTCTTCCGATATCGAAATGATTCAAGGTATTATACGTCACCTAGAACAAACGGCAGCGTTGTTCGGAGCGAGCTCCTTCTCTGAGAAAGCAGTTGGTCTGCTGCATAGAATCATATCGAATTCTTCTTACGATGCGAACGAGATAAATCATACAAGTGATACATTAGCCGACAATGCAAAGACCCCTTGAAAGGGGTCTTTGTGAAGTAAATAACTCAGTATTTTTGATTTCTATTGTTGAAGAACTAACTTCGAACATTTGTTCTATAATTTATTGGTAGATGATGGTACAATAGGGAAGACAATTGAATCTTGGGTGGTCATGGTTTCCCTTCGAAAGGAGGTGATACCATGGAAGTAAAGGATGCGTTAACGGTCATGTTTCTATTTGGATCGTTTATCCTTGCACTTTTAACATACATTAATTCCAACAACAAGAGAAAGTAAAAACCCACCCGAAGGTTAGCGCCGATGGTGGGTTTTGTCATCCTATTCAGCTCAGTAGGGAGAACCCATCCAAGCCAATTGTCAAGCCGGGTGTTAGCAGCACTCGGCTTCTTTACTAAATATGATAACACAATTGGAAAAAGAAGTGAACCGGCAAAAGTGAATGGAGACAATCGAAAACAACATTAAGGTGATCCGTGCTTATATATTGTTTTTTTCGTGAGCGTTTCTTAGATAACATTACATCTGATTGAGAGGGGGATGTTGATGAAAGAAACTAGGGTTTATAAGCAGACAGGGACTTGTTCGATTCAAGCAGATATCTATTATCAAGGACCCAGAACCCCTGTAATTATATACATTCATAGCGGTGCATTAATCTTTGGGACAAGGGAATGGCTGCCAGTCGAACAGATTGAGTATTTCACTAGTTGTGGATTTAGCTTGGTGAATATCGATTACCGCCTTGCGCCGGAAACTAAATTTGAATGGATTATTGAAGATATAAGGGATGCCATTCATTGGGTACGTACAGATGCGACTCAATGGTACGATTTTGACATTAAAAGAATTGCAGTAATAGGTGGTTCTGCCGGCGGATATCTTAGTCTATTAACTGGAACCATGGATTATAAGCCCAATGTTATTGTTTCTTTCTACGGGTATGGGGATATTCTAGGTGACTGGTATGCGCAACCAAGTGAGTTCTATTGTGCGAAACCACTAGTTGATAGGGCAAACGCTATAAATCGAATTGGAAATGTCGAAATTACAAGTGGTACATGGGATAGATTTGACTACTATGTTTATTGTCGGCAGCAAGGTAAGTGGGTTCAAGAGGTGACAAAGATGGATCCGATATTGGATGAAGAGAAATTGAAACAATACAATCCAATCGACAATATTACAGAAGAATATCCGCCTACTTTATTCCTTCATGGCAATCAGGACACTGATGTGCCATACAAGCAATCTACCATCATGTATGAGAAGCTCAAAAGTATGGGGATCCAAACTGAACTAATTACAATTGAAGGAGCAGATCATGTATTTGATCACCATTTTACAGAACCACAAGTTCAATTAGCTTTCAAACAATTAGTTAACTTTCTTAAGGTGCATTTATATACATAAGTCAAAAGGTGGATACATGAAATGAATTATCCAATTATCGAAACAGAACGACTATACATGAGAGAACTAACCCTAGAGGATATAGAAGCTGTATATAAACATTTCTCAATTCCGGAAGTAGTTAGATTTATGGATATTGAAGTGTGTAAAGATCTACAAGAAGCTGAAGAGATCATTGCATTTCATATCAATGATACCGGTTGCAGATATGGATTGTTCGATAAAGAAACCAACAAGTTCATTGGAACTTGCGGGTTTCATTGTTGGTCAACGGATCAAGATGAAACGAAAGCCGAGATAGGATTTGATTTGGCTCCTCCATATTGGGGGCGGGGAATTATGCAGGAGGCTTTACACGAAATGATTCGTCTCGGGTTTGATTTAATGAAATTAGATTATATCGAGGCAACAACTGAAATTGAGAATGTACAATCACAGAAGCTGCTGAAGAAGCTGGCTTTTAATCAAGATAAGGATTTGAAGGATGGTTTATTCTATTTTACATTGAGAGGAAGCACATAAGAGGAACTTTATGAGACAAACGAAACTAATCCTAATGGAAGGACTGCCTTCTACAGGAAAGTCAACAAACGCGGGATTTATTATCGATAAACTAGAGAGAAACGGTCATCGAGCGAGATGGGTTCACGAAGTAGCCAGACCACATCCTACACTCTTTTTCTTCGAGGCGGCACTAGATGAAACGGAGTACAATACATATATTTCACGCTATCCTCATATGGCATCCATACTGGGACAACGGGTAATGAAATATGGCAGTTTGTATGGAATTGATTTATTAGAATTGGAGTGGAATCAACTTGAAGTTGTTGGGAAGGATGCCCTCCATAACTTAAAGCAATACGATGTTTGGAATTATTCCATTGATCGATACGCACAGATTGCAGTTGAAAAGTGGGTGTCTTTCGTTAGTAAGCTGATAGGTTCGGATGAAGTTGTTATTCTGGACAGCAGCATCTTTCAATTTCAGATCTATAGCTTTCTGTTAGCTGGGAAATCATATGAAGAACTTCGCAATTTTATCCAGAAACTGTACGATATCATTACTCCTCTTCATCCAACTCTTGTTTATTATTATCGAGAAAATACGAATGACTCAATCGACTTTCTAGTTCGAGAGCGCGGTATACGTTTTCTGGAGCGTATCTGGGAGAGAGATCGAAATCGTCCGTATTACAAAGACCGGCCCGCTGGCAGTGAAGGCTATAAGATGCTCCTGAGCGATTACGGAGAATATGCCAAAAAGCTATTTGATAATTCACCTTGTCCAAAACTCGCTGTTGAAATCACGGAGGGGAATTGGTCGGAATACGAATCTTCGTTACTCGAGTTTTTGGACATATCTTATGTTCAATCCGAACAACATCATGTCATGTATCCAGAAGGGCAATACTATAATGATGTTCTCGATCAGACGATTGAAATCGCGGGGGATTGCTTTATTACACCAGGAGGTGGGAGAAAGCGGATCATGCCTAAATCGGCAACGAAGTTCGGCTTGAATGATCTTCCAGTAACCATCGAAGTGGATGGTGGCAGTCTCATACTTACAGGGGAACAACTCACTGATCGGTGGACGACAAGAGGGACGGTTTTTGGAAAAATATGGGATTAAGCTTTTTTTTAACCCAACTTGCACGGAAATTCGTATCTGTTCACGTCTATATTGTTGGAAGGAAATGATAAGCCGTGATGATCGATAAGAAGCTTGTTCGAGCAGCGAAAGAAGGGGATGTAGAAGCTTTTACCGTATTGGTCTCAACGTATTCAAACGTAGTGCACGCCGCTTCCTACCAAGTGGTGTTGGATTATTATTTAGCTCAAGATATCGCACAAGAAACATTCGTTCGAGCATGGTACAATCTCTCCCAATTAGAGAACGAAGAAACGCTCGGTAACTGGCTCTATACGATTGCGAGAAGACTATCTCTTGATTGGCTGCGCAAGTACCGTACGAAGCAAGTCGACTCCTATTCTGACTTGGTCGACATGAGGTCAGAGCATACGGTTGAAGATGCTGTCCTTCGTAATGAGAAAGTGGAGAAGGTGCATCAGGCTTTTAACCAGCTTGATGAGAATCATCGTAATGTCGTTTATATGTACTTTATTAGTGGTTTTAACACGAGAGAAATAAGTGAAGTCTTAGATATATCGAGCAACACAGTTGAAAGTCGGCTAAGAAGAGCCAAATTAAAAATGAAGAAGGGGTTGTTCGAGATGGCAGCAGAGGTTCTGACAACGCACAAAGTGGATAATCAATTTAGCCAGCGCGTAAAAGCGAGAATTAAAGCAATGATCACCATCGACATGCATGTGTCCGATTTGAAGAAGTCCCTTCATTTCTATGTCGAAATGCTAGGCTTTGAATTGGTGCGCCCTCCATTTCACCCGGATCAAGACATCGAAGACAACGCCATTATTCGTATAGAAGGCGGTCCCAATATTATACTTGTTAAGAAACGAGATTCTCACAACATCGGCAGATCGTCCATTGTGTTTACTTACCACACCGATGATATTGAAGCGGTTTACGCTCTTCTTAGGGAAAATGGTGTCCGAACTAATGACCGTTATGACGACGGGTGCGGACAATGGTTTGAATGCTTCGATCCTGACGGAAATTTGGTCAATGTCCACTCTGATTAAGTTCTTTGAAGGAAGGTTATTTCGCGAGTGGGTTTGCAGGAGAATGTGGGACACAAAAAGCCGAAAGCCGCTCAGAATTGAGCGGCTTTCTTCATGCCTACGATAAGACTACCCACCAAGACGAATTTGATTAATCGCTTGCGCCAAAATATCCATCGTTCGATTGGATTCCGCAAGCGTATTAGCCGCTCCGCCAACTTCGATTAATGCGCTGTTAGATGAGTAGTTCTGGTTATACCATCCGTTGCCCACGCTTTTATCTTTATAGTAAATTCCTCTGGATAGTCCAGGGTATTTGGCCGTAACCAATGCTTGTACCTTCTTGGCGAAGGCATCATTTTGTTTCCAATTCGGATTCTCAAGCCCGATTACGAAATACAATTTGGCATAACTCGTGCCGCGAATGGTGGCTGTCGTCGCGCTTCTTGAACTCGTATCGCGATGAATATCGAACAAGTATTTGATCTGCGGATGCAGAGCAAGTTGATTGATGATGGATTTCTCGGAATAAATATACGATTTCGCATAATTGAATTGGCTGCCATAGATCGATTCATAGTCGTACGAGGTCTGATAAACCTCCGCGCCCATCGCTTGCAGTACACCAGCCAATCGAGCCCCTAACATCGTGACATTGGTCGTCTTATTGAACGCATAATCAGAATTCTTCACGCCCGGTAACTCGGGGATCCACGATTCTTGATCATGCGAATGGTAAATATAAATCGCTGACTTCGAAGCCGTGTTGTCGGATGCAGCCGAAGCCAAGCGAATGACCAATTTGGAAGCATCGCCGGTGTTCTGGATCTGATAGCTCACTTTCTGTTTCAAATCCGCTATGACTCGAATGGTCGAGGATTCCGAATTATTCATTATGTAACTGATATTCGAAATATACGGGTTGTTGGAAGCAATGTCGGATACGACACCCGCCGTATTATCTATAGGCTGACTGATAGCGCCATTAAACGTTACCCCTGGCAGATCAATGACTAGGCGATCTGGATTGGTTAAGACGGACACACTAGGCGAGAAGCTCCCATCGGTAGCAATCGTCAATAGGTTATTGATCATCTGAATCGATTGCAGTGCTGGATACTGATCTGGCGGTAATTCAGGCACATCCGGATCGACGGCTGGATCGCTGCCGGACACATCGCTATTGGTTCTCCACAGACTAACTGCATATGTCGACGCATCCCACTTCACGATAAGACCAAAGTTTTCAGCAACGAAACGAATCGGAAGCAGCGTTACGCCATCAATGACGATCGGGGCTTGCTCCAGCGACTTCGTTGTTCCGTTAAGAATCGCATAGGAACCGTTAATCGGCAGTACGATTGTCGTAGTATCGTCTGAGACAGTAGCAATCTGGCTTTTCTTATCCCAATTTACGTTAGCGCCTAGACCTTCCGCGATGACACGTAAAGGCACCATCGTCGTCTGATTGATCAGACGGGGAGCAACCGACGAGCTTAGTTTCTGACCATCAAGATACAATTTGATCGTTGGAGATGCAGCATGGGAAGTCGGAAGATTAATAGAGAGTACGAGCAATAGCGACAATAAAGCAATAATCGTTCTTTTCATCATCCACCTCTAGTCTTGTTGTTCAAATCTAGTAATTTCGTGTATCGCTGCAAAAAAACGCAAGCCTCTTAAAAATAAGAAACTTTCGCCAATTTATCAATGCTATATTTCTGGTAATGAATTTGTTGCATTTGATAGTAACAAAGTGATATTATCAAAATAATACTAAGATAAAGGGCGGACTTGAATGGAACCATTAGATCGGGACGGACTAACGGAACGTGAATTTCTAGAACGATATCAGGTGGGAGATTATGAACGTCCATCGGTTGCGGTAGACATGGTGATCTTTGCGGTTACGGAGTCAGACGAGAATAACTATCGCAAGCTGCCGGAGAAAGAATTGAGAATTTTGCTTATCCAACGAGGCGGTCACCCGTTCCTTGATCAATGGGCACTGCCAGGCGGATTCGTGAGACCGAACGAAACAACGGAGCAAGCAGCAGCAAGGGAACTGAAAGAAGAAACAGGCGTGGACAATGTGTATTTAGAGCAGTTATATACATTCAGTGATATTGGCCGGGATCCGCGCACCTGGGTGATGAGCTGTTCCTACCTTGCATTGATTATTGGCGATTTATTGCAGGTACAAGCAGGAGATGACGCGGCTAATGCGGCTTGGTTCAAAGTATCATATCGGCTCTTGAAGGAGTACAAGGAACGAATGGATGGCGGATACGTTCACAAATCGCAGCAAGAGCTGAGATTAAGTTCAGATCATGCAGAATTAAAAGCAATCGTAGAGTGGACTGTGACTGTTACGGAAACGTCGACCAAGACCACGTATGCCATTGTATCTAATGAAGGACTTGCGTTCGACCATGCTAAGATCATTGCTTTCGCTATCGAGCGATTGAGGGGCAAGGTGAATGATACCGATATTGCGCTTCATCTTATGCCGAAGTTGTTTACGTTAACTGATTTGCAGCAGGTGTATGAGGTCATATTGGGCAAAGAGCTGTTGAAGGCTGCTTTCCGGCGCAAAGTCGCCAATCTCGTGATAGAGACGGACCATTATACGGAGAATGCAGGTCACCGTCCATCCCGCCTATATCGAAGGAACATGGAGGTGTTGTGAATGATTTATAACCTTACTCGATTGCGTCAGGCTTACACCGCAGGAGAGAAGCATACATTTCTATTATTTTGGGGGCATACGCCTTCGAGAGACGGAAGGATTGGCAAAAGCTGCTTCAGCCAGTGGTGGAACAGTCCTTTCGAAGTGGAAGGAGTCCGATACTCCTGTACGGAGCAGTATATGATGGCCGAAAAAGCACGATTATTCAAAGACAACGAAGTGATGAAGGCGATTCTGAAGTCTTCTAATCCCAAAGAGATGAAGGCGCTTGGTCGTGCAGTGCGAAATTTCAATAGCGACGTCTGGGACCGCCAATGCTATGAGATCGTGAAGCGAGGAAACTTGGCGAAGTTCTCGCAGAACCCGAGCCTTAGAGATTATTTGATTTCGACGAGACGCGCTATACTTGTTGAAGCAAGCCCCTATGACCGGATTTGGGGAATTGGGATGGGGGAAGCGGATCCGAATGCGAATAATCCAATGAAGTGGAAGGGGTCCAATTTGCTAGGTTTTGCATTGACCGAGATACGTGATCAACTATTATTAGCTAGTGAGGTGGAATCGATATGAATCGTAAAGAAATTGCGCAAGAAACCTTGAGGATTCAACAGCAAGGATACTATGACTATCAGGGGCTTCGAATTGATATTGCTGAGTCGCAGCGATATTCGGAGCACAATAGCCAACTGATTACTCCCGAAGAAGGGAATGACTGGCTAAGAGATTTCCAACCGTCAGGACAGAATAGTCAAGCGCAATGTGCAGTTTCCAACGAAGCGACGGTTAAAGCGCTCCTTAATTATGCGAATGATCGTATCGGGCAAGTTGGCGTTCTGAACTTTGCAAGCGCTAAGAACCCCGGCGGTGGGTTTCTGAATGGCGCAATGGCGCAGGAGGAGAGTTTGGCAGCATCCAGTGGACTGTATGGGACATTGCTGACTCACCCTAGCTATTATGATAGTAATCGCGCTTTTCGTTCTATGATGTATACGGATCATGCGATCTACTCGCCTGAAGTCGTTTTCTTCCGGGATGAGAGATTTAACCTGATTAAGAAGCCCGTAGCTGCCTCGGTGCTGACGCTGCCGGCAGTCAATTATGGTCAAGTCTTGCTTAAAGGCGAGGACAGTCAATTGGCAGAGCGAGTCATGAAAAACCGCATGCGACTGGCATTAGCGATTTTTGCGCATTTTGGGAACAAGCATCTTGTCTTAGGAGCGTACGGCTGCGGTGTATTCCGCAATGATCCTGCGACAATTGCCCGTTGGTGGCACGAGTTGTTGAACGACGAGGGTTATGGGACATATTTCACGGAGATTCGATTTGCTGTTCTGGATTCGAAAGACGGGAAGTGTATCCGCGCATTCGAGCAACAATTTGTTCGTTAAGAGCTCTTATTTACAGTCGGTTATTCCGCTGTGACTAAGGGCTTTTTCTTATGACAACGAAACTTTCCAGCTGCTGGAAAGTATAAGGATGTGGTGGTGCAAACGGTATAGGTTCGCATCAAACTGTGAATATGACGGATGCAGAACTGTTTTATAACTCGTTCAATAGTGAACAGGTTTACGCAGCGAAGAGACAACGATGGAGCATTGAAGCCTCTCAATCGCCATACCAGCCAGCTGAAGCAGAGAAGCATGCACGTGAAAGACTACATTCGTGGCTGTTAGACCATATTCCAATGCCTACAATTACGAATCCGTATCAATACGTTCAGAACGTTAGATTGGAGCGGGAGCGCAAGGTTACGGTTCAAACACAAGATGGACTCGGAGTAACGACGCCTCTTCTTAATGGAGAAGAGCACATCTCGTTCCCGATTTCCAAATCTGCTGCGCCTGATTTGAATATATTTCAGATCTACATGAGTGACGCGCCTATGTCCTCGCGATTAGCCATAATAAGAGACATTCAGCTCAATTATGTACTGCAGGATAAACCTAAGCTGCATGATATTGTCGTGAAGACATTGAACAAGTTGAACTTTACGGATGAGGCCTGGAGAACTTAAAAGGAAATAGATGAATGATTCGGAAGTGAGCTTGTCGAATGAATCTGAATCAGAGGTTGAATGAAATTGAATGGTATACAAAATGCCGCCGACGGGCGGCATTTTGCTTGTTCTCAAGGGAACTCATCTCACCGGGAACGAATCCCTTCGATTGCGTAATGAACTAGCTGATGCACATATTCATCGTCCAGTGTCATGCCAGTCACAAGCAATCGGTATATAATCGGTCCGTAAATGAGATCGATACAGACCTCGATGTCGAGGTCTTGTTGAAACTCCCCGAGCCGGATCGCTTTCTCGATCAAGCCCCTTGCTTCAAGACGGCGGGGGCGGAAGTAGCGCGTCCGATATGCTTCGGCTAGTCCAGAATCAAATTGTCCCTCGCCCAATAGCTGCTTGATGATCGTTCCTTCTTGACTCGTTAGGAAGCGAGTCAAATTCGTCGCATGCGTGACAATATCTTGAATAGCTGAATCCGTATCCGGCACGGGTAATCGGGCAGTCGCGGCATAGAGGAAGCCGTCCATGATGACCGCTGCTTTGTTCGGCCACCATTTGTAGATGGTGGCTTTGCTGACTTGCGCTCGTTCGGCAATTTTATCTACTGTGACGGCTTGGAAGCCGGATTCCAATAATAGTTCATAGGATGCGGAGAGAATAGCGTTCTGTGCTTCTACGTTACGAGGTCTGCCTCTGTGGCCGCTCATCTGTATCGTCACCTTTCGTTCAGCCGATTCATATCGTCACTGAATAGAAACTGTACGTTTAGTATATCAACTCCGATCGGAAAATAAAACCGAAAATGCCTATTTACAAAACTGAACGATCAGTTTAGTATATGGATATCGAATTACTAAACGGCACGTTCAGTAAATGAGTCAGAAAGAAAAAGTCGTCCAAAGACACCAAGAGTGAACGGTAACATCGCTTGGCCCATTTTATAGAAATAAGGAGTTGTCGGATATGAGTGAGAGAGAAAGAAAAGCAATTGGCGCGACCGTAACGATTCCAACATGGCTCATGTTTCTTCTAGCCGCTGCATGCGGAATTATTGCCGCTAATCTCTACTATGCCCAGCCTTTAATCGGCATCATACGTTCTTCCATTGGATTGTCAGCGAGCAGCGCGGGGTATATCGTTACGTTGACGCAGATCGGATATGTAGTGGGATTGCTATTTATCGTACCGATGGGAGATATCGTTGAGAATCGTAAGCTCGTTGTCGTGTCGCTGCTGCTTACAAGCGCTGCACTTGCGGTTACAGCTGTATCGAAACAATCGGTGCCATTCCTGGCGGCTTCATTCGTTATTGGATTGGGATCGGTGGCAGCGCAGGTGCTGGTGCCTTTCGCATCGTACCTCGCGGATGAAGCGTCACGCGGCCGCGTTGTTGGCAATGTGATGAGCGGGCTGCTGCTTGGCATTATGCTTGCGCGTCCATTATCGAGCTTATTGGCTGACCTGTTTGGTTGGCACACGGTATTCGCTGTATCGGCTGTAGCGATTTTACTATTGGCCGTCGTTCTATCGAAGGCGCTACCCGCAAGAAAACCGACTTCAACGACTCGATATACAGAACTGCTTAGTTCCTTGTGGCACTTACTGCGAACGACTCCGATCTTGCGGCGCCGGGCAGCGTACCATGCCTGCGTATTCGCAACCTTCAGCTTGTTCTGGACAGTTGTCCCGCTCAGGTTATCCAGTTCAGTCTTTCATTTCTCGCAAAAGGAAATCGCGTTGTTCGCTCTTGTAGGCGTTGCCGGAGCAATCGCAGCACCAATTGGCGGACGGTTGGCGGACCGTGGGTGGACGAAACCGGCAACAGGAATTGCCCTCGTAACGGTTATCATATCGATGGTGCTGCCTCTCGTATTCCAAGTAGGCTCGACTTGGGGAATCATCATTCTTGTTATATCTGCAATTGTGTTGGATGCTGGGGTATCGGCAAACCTAGTTCTGGCGCAGCGGACGCTGTTCTCCTTGAATCCTGCTATTCGCAGCCGTTTGAATGGACTGTTCATGGCGATGTTCTTCATGGGCGGAGCCGTTGGTTCTGCAGTTGGAGGCTGGGCTTATGCCAATGTCAGCTGGAGCGTTGTATTAATCATTGGCATGGCGTTTCCCATCGTTGCTTTCCTCTATTACCTGACAGAGCTGAAGGGGAAATAATTGGGATCGATTAAAGTGAAGCCTCGGCATGAAAGTGCTGAGGTTTTTTTCGTATTCGCACGAATAAATTCTGTTGACATGACACTATTTGGTGTCCTATAATAAAAACGACACCAAATGGTGTCTGATTACCGAGATTAGAAATAAGGGGAGGAATAAGGTAATGAATATCGTTTTTCTTATTTTGCAAAGTTTTCTGCTCGTCGCGATGGGATTCGGAGGCGTTACTAAGATTACAGGCTCTAAGAATTGGGTGGACATCTTTGATTCGCTTAAGCTGCCGCAATGGTTCCGAGTGGTGACGGGAGTCGTTCAGATAGCGGGCGCTGTCGGACTCGTTATCGGGTATTGGAATCGGGATATTGCCGCATGGGCAGGTATTTGGCTTGGCATTACGATGTTGGTGGCATTCCTGCTGCATTTTCGAGTTAAGCACCCAATTGGGCAAGCGGCGCCGGCGCTGTTACTCACGGTCATTTCAGCTGCTCTGGTTCTGATTCAAGCATAAATATATGAACAGCTGTGAAACGTATATGAAATTAATAAAACCAATAAGACCAATGAAACCACTCTTCAATGTGAACGGTACCCCAACGGTTAGATACGATCTAACATTGGAGGTGCATTTCAAATGGGAGTGGTTTCGTTTATTTGCGCATCTTATTTCAGCTCATAGCAGTTGCAGCTCTATCGGGTCCTACGATTTGCACTAGCAAATGGAAGAGCACGCAGCCCAGCATACCGCCAGTCGTATTCAGAATCAGATCGTCCACGTCAAAAGTACCGATGCTGCATATCAGCTGCGTACATTCCAGCAGCAAACATAGTGCGAAGGATAACACGAATACGAATCCGTACATCCAGATGCCAAGCCTGCGGCCGTTCATCAGGAAAGGAATAAACATGCCGAATGGAATGAATAAGCCTACATTACCGTAGAATTGAATCGAATCGTACAGCGAATGGCTGTTCAGATTCTCCGAAATCGTCTGGAAAGGGATAAGATTCGCCATGTTCATTCGATATTGGATTCGGTCTAGGTCGGCTAATTCCCATTTGGCTTGTCGCAACAAAAACATGAGATCCACATGGCCGAACTTGAACAATATGATTTTCACCAAAATGTACATATATACAACGAACAATACGGTTACCGGAATCGATCTTACTGCACTTGTACTTCTCATCATGCATCCCTGCCTTTCATTGAAACCAGTATAGAGCAGGGACTTAAATTAAAAATAAGTAAATCCTTAAATATTCTTTAAACTGGAATATCATTTGGACTAACGAATATATTGAATTCTTGTCTCATGTTTAAAGGCCTATCTCTATTATGCTCGATTGTCTAATAACTATGGTCAGTTGGCAAAACGGACATGATGACTGAAACTTCCTTCCTTATGCTATAGACGCGGCCACAAGCAGCCACTACACTAGGTAACGTATATAGACTAGATAGGAGTTTTCATACTGTGACAACTTTAGAACGCATTCCATCTTGGAAGAAGTTAAGCCTCTTCGCCGTGACATGGCCAATATTCATCGACTCCGTTCTTCGGATGATGTTAGGCACAGTCGATGTATTCATGCTTAGCCGCATCTCGGATAAGACTACCGGGGCGGTAGGGATGGCCAACGAAATTATTTTCTTCTGTATTCTGATGTTTGGCTTCGTAGGAATCGGCACCAGCGTCGTCGTGTCCCAATATATTGGGGCGGGGCGTGAGAAAGAAGCGAGTCGGGTTTCGGCGCTCGCAATTACGATTAATCTCGCTTTCGGCATTCTCGTCAGTATCGCTCTCGTCTCGTTCGGCGAGCCGCTCATGCGGTTGATGCAATTGAGTCAGGAGCAGATTGATATTGCAAGCAAGTATTTGAAAATCATCGGCGGCTTTATTTGGATCGAAGCGCTCTCTTACGCCGTATCTTCTGTCATTCGATCGAACGGCAATACGAAGAGCGTTATGTTCGTTACGCTCGGCGTAAACATCGTGCATATGACCGGCAACTACCTGCTCATCTTCGGTAACTTCGGGTTCCCAGAATGGGGAGTGACGGGTGCAGCGATCTCGACGGTTGTTAGCCGATTGCTTGGCATCATTGTACTATTCGTCATTCTTTACAGGAGCCTTCCTTCACGAATCAAGAATAGGGATTATGTAACATGGAACGGCTCTTATGTGAAACAAATTATGAGTGTTGGTCTGCCAGCTGCCGGTGAGCATTTGTCGTGGCAGTCGCAATACCTTATGGTTGTGAGCTTCGTGAACATGATTGGTGTCACTGCACTGAATACACACGTATATGTCATGAACGTATCGAACTATTTCATGGCGCTTGCGCTCGCGATAGGTGCGGGGACGGAAATTATTGTTGGGCAAATGGTTGGAGCGGGCGAGATGAAAGAGGCCTATAAGCGACTGATGAAAAGTGTGAAGATCAGCTTCCTCATTACATTCGTCATCGTTGGCATTGCCGCACTGTTCCGGCATGAAATTATCGGTTTGTTCACGAATGACCCAGATATTATCACCGTCGGCGCGACGATCTTCCTGCTGTCCATCGTGCTGGAGCCAGGGCGGACATTCAACATCGTAATCATCAACTCGCTGCGTGCCGCCGGAGATGCGCGTTTCCCTGTTCTTATGGGAGTGGTATCGATGTGGGGTGTCTCCGTTCCGTTGTCGTACCTGCTTGGGGTTCACTTCGGGTTCGGACTGCTTGGCATCTGGATTGCATTCGCCATTGACGAATGGCTGCGCGGCGTCCTGATGCTCCTCCGCTGGAGAAGCAGAAAATGGGAGAGCAAAGCGCTCGTGAAGCCTGTTTCTACAACAGAAGCGGCTGTGACGACGCAAGTATAAGATATTGGTACTCACTAACGACGAATACAAAATAAGCAAGAGGCATTCCTGTGATGGAATGTCTCTTGCTTTTATTGAGGGTATAGACAGCCACAGGGCTCGTTACTTAATAAAATCAAACGACTGCCGATTCACATGAAGCGTGCCGGTACGAATCCACTCAACGGCTTGAAGGACGAGAGGAGAGGCATTATCCGGCGTCACTTCATCGAGCGCCACCCAGAGTGCGCCATTTGAATCTTGTTCGTCGAAAGCTTCGACCTCATCATTTAATTCCGCGGTTTCAACTGTTACCGTATATAGCATCGCAATATGATGAACGGTCTCTAGCTCATTGCGGAAGTACCAGGTCGTAGCAAAGTCGCACACGCCGATTGACTTCATTTCACGAACGGTACAGCCCGTTTCTTCGCGAAACTCTCTAATCACGCCCTCTTGCAATGATTCCTCATTTTCCAACCTTCCGCCTGGAAGATCGTAACGTCCTGAGTAAGGTCCGAGTATTTTGCGAATGACCAGTATGCGATTGTTCGTGATGCAAATGCCATATACACCTGTGTGACGATGAAATAATGATGCTTTCTCTGCCATACGATAGCCCCCTGAATAATTAGCTGCAAGACAAAGTCCGGAAGATGATGTTTATAACCACTCGAGAAACTCGATTCGATTACCGAACGGATCGTTCACAAAGAACCTTCGAATATTCTCTTCCGTACGCGCATCGTCATCCGTAACGTTTACGCCTTGCTGAATGACATGCTGCCGCAGCAAATCAAGATTGTGCACATGAAAGGCAGGGTGAGCTTTGGTTGCGGGTGTAAAATCCTTCTGTACGCCAATGTGCACCTGATGCGCACCGCATCGGTACCAGACACCTCCGCGAGCTTGAAGCGCTTCAGGCTTCGGCAGTTCCTGCCAGCCCAGAATACCTCCGAAGAATGCGCGAGCCTTCGTCTCACAGCCTTCTGGGGCAGCCAATTGGACATGATCAATGCCAGCGAATGTGAACAACATAGAATCACCTCGTTAGTTTCGTTAGATAAAACAGAGTTTTACTTTTGTATTTGATTCTATTGTACTCTGTTCTTCCACATTCTGCTATCCCTAATGCGATCATAGCTTTCGTTCTTACTTGTAGGGATAGACGTTGCAACAATGAACAGAAAGTGGGAGGAACATGTGCTGGACCATTGTCTAGCAAGCTTATAGGACTGTGGATTTGATCTGAAGTTTACTGGACGCAAGCTTGTGCCTTACGATATCTACGTTATTTCGTCACACATCTGGACTTGTTACGTTAACGTGTCGAATGGTAAAATGCTTGAAGTCGCGTTATACGATACAAGATACATATTTGAGCCAAAGGTGGACATATATTGTGGGGAAAATGGACGAGATCATCCTAGTCGTACCAAGAGAGAAATTGTTTGCGAATGAGACGCTTCACTTTCATGGCGTAGAGCAGGAGAAGCATAATGTCGATGTGTTGGCTGCCAATATCGCTGACAACTACTCGACGATGCGCCGCGGCGATGCGGAGGAGAATGCTGCGTACAAACAGCCGATTCCATATTGCGTCATTCGCAGAGACAGCGATATCTACATGTATCGGAGACTTGGAGGCGGTGGCGAAGCTCGTCTATTCGATAAGCTGTCGATCGGCGCCGGCGGCCATATGAATGATAATCCAGAGCTGCCGAGTTTCGCTGCTGTTCTGCAGGATAATCTGTCTCGCGAGCTGGAGGAAGAGCTGGAGATTAAGTCCTCGAGCCGTACATTCACGACGGTTGGCTTCATTAATGATGATGAGAATGAGGTGGGCAAAGTCCATATCGGACTGCTCGTCATTCTCGATATTGACGCGGATGGGGAAGTAAATGTCCGTGAGACCGATCAGCTAGAGGGTCAGTGGATTACAGTAGAACAGCTCCGGGAAGAGACGATTTACTCGAAGCTTGAATCTTGGTCGCAGATTGTTACGAATGTACTAAGATAAGCATACATGGAGTGTGCAAGGTTGGAGGCGCAGCAGGAAGATGATTGAACTTACAATGGAACAACAGCAGCTCATGGACCGAGCGGCTGCCTTCATCCGTCAATGCTATCAAGAGCTTGCCATAGATGAAGCACAGACAGAACTTAGAATGACTGAGGTAATGAAGCAAATTGTTAACTCGGGTACCTATCGACATACCACAGAAGAACTGACTCATGGCGCTCGACTTGCATGGCGCAATAGCAATCGCTGTATTGGGAGGCTGTTCTGGCAATCCCTTGCCGTATTGGATGCACGTGAGGTTGAGTCTTCCGATGAGGCGGCAGAGGCCGTATTCGAGCATATGGCGTTTGCAACGAATAACGGTCGAATTCGGCCGGCGATCACAATATTCGCGCAAGAGCAGGAACACGGTGGCGGACGCAGTAACAATCTTCGTATCTGGAATCATCAGCTTGTACGATATGCAGGTTATGAGCAGCCGGACGGTACGGTCGTTGGCGATCCGCTTTCGGTACCTTTTACTCGTGTCTGTGAGTCGCTTGGTTGGAAAGGCGAAGGAACACCTTTCGATGTGCTCCCTCTCGTGATTGGTCCTTCTAATGGAACGCCTGCGGTGTATGAGATTCCAGAGGAACTGGTGCTGCAGGTGCCGCTTATACATCCAACCGAGCCGCGCTTCTCAGCGCTTGCGCTGCAATGGTATGCTGTACCTTTCATATCGGACATGGCACTTGAGATTGGCGGCATCCGTTATCCGGCTGCGCCATTCAATGGCTGGTATATGGGGACGGAGATTGGTGCCCGGAATCTGTCGGATGTCAGTAGATACAACAAGCTGCGTCCAATTGCAGAGCTGTTCGGATACGACATGACGACGAATACGTCACTGTGGAAAGATCGGGCACTCGTCGAGCTGAACGCCGCAGTACTTCATTCCTACAAAAGCGCCGGAGTCAGCATTGTGGATCATCATACCGCCGCAGAGCAGTTCGGCCGATTCGAACAGCAGGAACTTGCCGCAGGCCGATCGGTCACAGGCAGATGGTCATGGCTGATTCCGCCGATGTCACCATCTGCGACGCCAATCTGGCACCGCGGGTTTGATAATACGGAGCGTGAGCCTCGATTCAGCTATCAACCGAAACCTTATTCGACATAATCGCATACGAGTGCCTGAACAGATAGACGATTCAGCAGAATCAGATTTGGGTAAACAGAATATGCGCTTTCGGACAAGGGATGGCTATACAAAATGGTTAGTACGGTCGTACAATGCTTGTATACGGATTGAAGGCGTAATTATTGTGCCTGCACAGAAGGAATGAAGATGAACGAGTTGAAAGAGTAACAATGTAATCCATGTTGTAGGAGGTTCATTCATGACTGATATTGTCAAAGCGGTCATCATGGGCATCGTGGAAGGACTTACTGAGTTTCTGCCAGTATCCTCGACGGGCCATATGATCGTAACAGGAAACGTTCTTGACTTCTTAGGCGACCCTGAGGGCAACAGGGCAACGACATTCGAGGTTGTCGTACAGTTGGGGGCCGTGCTTGCCGTATTGGTGTTGTACTGGAAGCGTTTCTTGAAGCTGCTTAGTTTCAATCTGAAAGCGCCAGGCCTTAATATTTTACATATCATCATAGGTATGTTCCCTGCGAGCGTTCTGGGTCTCTTGCTGCATGACTTCATTAAAGATTATTTGTTTGGTCCCAAAACAGTCGTCGTCAGCTTAATTGCCGGTGGTTTATTACTGATCGGGGCCGAGAAGGTTCGACGTAAACCATCTGCAGAAACGCTTGATGATATTACCTATCGGCAGGCTTTGGGAATCGGCTGTTTCCAAATATTGTCCTTGTGGTCCGGTTTCTCGCGTTCGGGCTCGACGATGGCTGGCGGTATGTTCTTCGGCGTTAGTAAGGCCGCGGCTGCGGAATTTACGTTCCTCATGTCCGTTCCGATCATGCTTGGCGCAAGCGGTGTCGATCTGCTGAAAAACCACGATGCGCTGGTGGCGAGTGATGCCGGATTGTTCCTGGCGGGTCTGTTCACGTCGTTCGTCGTAGCTATGATCGCAATCGTAACGTTCTTGAACCTCGTTAAGCGTCTAAGCCTGACTTGGTTTGCTTACTACCGTTTCGTTCTTGCTATATTGGTATTCCTGCTCGTCGTGTAATCGATATCGAGCATGCTTCAAGAGAGCTGCGTTCGGCTTAGGCCGGATGCAGCTTTTTTGTGTTTCAGCAACCTTTTCCAATTGTTTACGTCTATGGGAGAAGGATGAGCATGGGAGGTTGAACGATGAGGGTTAGGTTTGTTGTGATCATTGGAGTGCTCATAATAGGTATGCTGACCGCTTGCGGTGATAGGAATACAATGCTGCCACAAGAGGATTTGAAGGACCATAATTTGCAGACGGAGTCTGCTTCTAATGATAGTGTGGACTCTGAGGAGCAGGAGAGCGAAACGCCGACTCCGCCTGTTCCAAGAGATTTGCTGAAGGCTGAGATCGCCTTGTCGTACCAGCCAGTTGAGGTGGGAGAACTGGAGAAAGTAAAGGTTAAGGATAGCTGGAAGCTGACGAAGACGGTGGATTTTGGACATATCAATGGGGAATCGGTCTCGTTATCCGTCTACCAAGAACAAGACGAGACAGCCTTCTGCTACGAGAGTTATTTGCGGGTTGTACTGCTTGATTATATGGGAGAACACTATACAAATAGGGATTGCGGCAATACGAGCCTCGAGGAGTCCGACCACCCTGAACAAGGAGGATCATTGGTACTGCTTGACTATAAGTCAACAGATGAAGCCGGCCCGATAATCATTCTTGGAGCGGTGGACAGCGGAGCTAATGGGCCTGGCTTGATGACCTACTATGTATATGATGTTGCGCAGGATTGTTGGTATAGCTTTACACAATGGGGACTTCCATCTGTAAGCGATCTGGATGATGACGGTACATCGGAACTTGTGTTTCAGTTTCAAGGGCTGCATATGCATCCACCTGATGTGAGTTTCGGCCGGTGGAACGATTCGAGGCTGGAAATAACGCCTACAGTCACAGAACTTCTCAGGCTGACAAACCAATATTACAATTCGGCAACAGTGGAAGATGGATTAATACAAGTGACACTCGATGCTTGGGAAGAGTTTGATCAAACCGAATCGGCCAGTTACAAGTTTACTCCTGAGCGGTTGATTCGGGTTGATGGGGCATAGAAGCGGATTGTTAGGCTTTCTGCAGTATTTTTACACAGGAAGGAAGGGGATTCCCATGAGAAACAAATCACGATCGATTCTTCTGATGTTAGCCGCAATGGTGATTATAACGGTCGTATTTCCTTTAGTGGGTGCGGAACGTGTATATGCGTGTTCATGTGCGACATACCCGGAGCTTGGGAATGAGCTCGATTCGAGATCGGCTGTGTTCGCTGGTGAAGTGTCGAGCATCGATACGGTAGGTCGGAACGATGGACTCGTAAGCTCGGCCGATCCGGTACTTGTTACTTTCGAAGTGTCGAAGGTATGGAAAGGGTCGATAGAGAAGGAAACGGTCGTTCGAACGGTTCGGGATGAAGTCAGCTGTGGCTATACGTTCACGCTTGGCAGCTCATATCTCGTATTCGCTGATAAGGATAGTGACGTTGTCCGAACGGGTTTATGTACGGGGACTCAGCCATTAACGGAATTTAACGCAAAGCAACTGGATGACCTCGTTCAGCCCTATGATCCGCAGGACGATCGTCAAGGTACGGATGGACGGATATTTGACCATGGCCGACAGGTAGGAACGCAGCAAGCGCTTCGTCCGGTAGATGTAACGCATGAGGGTGGCGTCGTTACAGTCATGCATGAGAAACACGAGCGCGAGAATTCCACGCCGCAGGGATATATCTTCCTGGCGTTTGCATTCGTAGCAGTGCTATCAGCGGCAGTCGGGTTCAAGATTGGCGGCAATCGAAAATAGGGGCGAACGGCAAAAATTGAGCACTTGACTTGTATGGTGTAGGTACTTGGTAAAGGGAGTTTTTTGAAATGAAGATGACTAAAAAATTCATTCTATCTATGAGTGCAACCTTACTGCTAACGGCCACAGGGCTTGCTGTTTGGGCGAAAAGTGATGATAAACCGAGTGAAACAGTAAATGGAACACCAATTACCAGCACAAGTTATATCTCTGAACACAAGTCGTATAAAGAAAGAAGAACCCCTGAATTATATAATGAGTCGATGAAGAAGTGGGAACATGCAAAAGACAAAGCAATAAATGAAATTTTGTCTGATGATGCCACTGTAAAAACCGAAAAGTGGTCAATAATTCCAAGTGCCGATTTTGATATTGAATTTACGAACTACCTCTCACAAGACGAATCAAATAGTTTCAAGGACGCATTGTTCAGTGATGAACGAAAAAATAATCTTTCTGTTGGAGATCATTTGCCGGCGTTGCTGTTAAATGAAAAGAAGGATCGTGCTATTCTTACATGGCTTAAAGGAACTGGAGAAACTGCAGTAATCCAAATAAAATCAAAGACAGATGATTCAGGAAATCGTACATGGTATGTATATGGAAAAGCTATAATAAAAAAATAGCAAAGTATATAGATTAACACGGGCGACAACAGCGAGCAGCCTGGTAACGATCTCCCAAAATATAATGAATCGAGTGAGATCCCTTACAATGAAATCGAAAGGCTCTTTCAATACACCTTGAATGATAATAGGGGCGAACGGTTAATCGTTCGGCCCCTTTTTTCTTGTTTGAGGTAGAAGGTGCTGCGATTACACAAGGAACATGGCGACGATGGTGGTGACGACTAGACCGATGAGCACGGGCTTCAAGTTGCGGCGAGCCAGCTCGAATGGGCTGACGCCGCAGATGGCGGCTGCCGGGATGAGTGCCCAAGGCACCAACGTACCACCGCCGACCCAGATCGCAGCGATCTGGCCGAGCGAAGTCAAGGTTGCTGCGCCATGCCCAAGCGCAACGGCGAACAGATGCGCAACGGAACCCGCAAGCGAAATTCCCGAGAAGCCAGAGCCGTCAAGGCCAGTGATCGCGCCAACGGTTGTGAGCGTTGCGGAAGCGACGGCGCTATTCATCGGAGCTTGATGGGCGAGTGCCAAGCCGAGATCGTTAACGATGCCTTGCGAGCCCTGTGGCAGTGCATCGCCGAAAATAGCGGTGAAACCGGAGTCGCCAAGGTAGAAGAAGGCTGCGATCGGGATAACGGGACCGAATACTTTGAAGCCAAAAATAAACCCGTCGATAAGATAGCTTGTCGTTTTCTCAAGTCCAGCATTACGATGTGCGAACAGGGACACGAGCAGCAGAATGAGTATCGCGGTACCGCCAATAAGGGCCGTTGCGTCGCCGCCTTGCAGGTCGAGCATGAACATTGCAACCACGTCGGCTGCGAATAGGAGCGGGATGAGGACTGCAAACATTCGACGTACGCCGAGGGAGAGTTGGATCGTAGGACCCGATCCGCTGTTTGTGCTTGGAACAGTCGAGTCATCATTTGCCTGATCAGCTGTTGCAACTATACCGTCTCTCCATTTGCCAAGTCGCATATCACGTCGCATGAACCAGAACGCTGCAATCGTTGTTACGAGACCCATGACGATGACTAGTGGAACACTCGCTTGCATAACGTCGGAGACTGGCAAGCCGGCTGCGTCAGCTGTGAGCTTAGGGGCACCTTGGATAATATAATCGCCAGACAGAGCGATGCCGTGGCCGAACAGGTTCATTGCCATTGCGGCACCAAGGGCCGGAAGTCCGACGCGTACCGCAACAGGGAGAAGTACCGCACCGATGAGTGCAACACCTGGCGATGGCCAGAAAAACCAAGAAGCGACCATCATGATAATTCCGATTCCCCAATAAGCCAGTGCTGGTGAACGCAAGAACCGTGTAAGCGGAGCAACCATGATTTCGTTGATGCCCGCCGCAATTAAGACACGGCTCATCGACACGATGACGGATATGATAAGAATGGTGCCGATGAGTTCTTTTATCGCATAGATGAAGCTGTTAAAAATACCGCTTATGGAACCGCTTAAACTTTCGGTCGCAAGAAGACCGATGACAAACACGCCTGCTATACAGACGATTGTCGTGTCGCGGCGCATGAGCATGAAGCCGATGATGCCGACGATAAACGCCAAATAGACCCAGTGAAGCGCCGTTAATTCAACAGCCATATCGATTCGCCCTCCCGTGGTGTACGGTACAATATCGTATGCAAAGGTGGGCTTAGACGTTCGTCCGGTTAACCTGTCGTAGGAGTTTGAGCTAGCATACAAAAAAACGCATCGCCCATGTTCGGACGATGCATTCTGATGTAAGAGAGATTAGGAAGCTCTGCGTCTGGAGAGGAATTGCTTCCATTGAAAGTAAATAAAGCATCCTGGGCAATAGCCGAACAATGCTAGGATAACTGCAACAGTCAGGAAACCAAGGAAGATAGAGCTGAACACGATGCTGCCGATGGCGTATCCGATTAGCGCTAGCGTCAGGAACAGAATCGCCAACAGCTGATTGAAACGAAGCAGCTCGCGGCTTTCGGTCACTGAGCTCCTAGGGAACAATGGGGACAGTAATCGAACAAACAGATTGTATTTGACGCCATACGTGCGACTAATGAGTTGAACGGCTAGTGGGATGAAGAGAATCCACAGCTCCTGCGTAATGAATGCTGCGATAACGCTTATAAGAATGCCAAGCTGGTTGCCGCGCACCCGATGCAGCGGCACTTCATCAATGCAATCGTAATCGGATGACTTCAGTTCAGTCGTCATGAGCAATCCTCCAATAGGTTTAGAAGAATGTTGTGTTTAGCTCATTATACACCAAATCCGATTAAACAGATAGGATTTAATAATATTTAAATGTATTGGGTTATCGAATCTTGAGGTTGCTCATTATTTCTGGTTGCGATGATTCTCTGTGATTGAAGTAGTCACATATCTCATGATACTCAGATGAACTCCAAAATGTGCTACTATAGTTATATTAATGGAGAATGTTGGCGTGACATAGAAACAATGCATCGACCGCCATATTTTGTGAATTGGAGAGAGCTTATTTTGGAGTGATGTCATGATAAGAGAATGGAATGATATTTGTGCATTTTATGAACGACTAAGTAGTAAAGATAACAAGTTCTTAAGTTTATTCAACTTGGTGGTTTCTATCAGAGATTCTAAATATTCAAATCATATTTACGGATGGATCTCAGTTTGTGATTTATATATTGTACTTAATGAAGTGAAATATCCGTATGATGGGCCTAAATTATTAGTAATACAATTGGAAAGTAACAAATTGGAATTTAGATATATTGATACTTATATGGTGGAAAGACAATGGAAAAGGGTGTTTGATGGAAGTGATGGATTCGGGAAATTAGAGGAATTCTTCTTTGATATACAGTGGTTCTATCCCAACTTTATATAGGAGCCCTTAGTATCCTAAACTCAGGTGAATACCACATGAGGAAGTCAATAACTATTCTCTTTGCAGCTATGATTCCAAGTATTGTAACCCTGTTTTTATTAATCAAGTTATTCGCTAATACCGGACTTGGGAGAATAGTGAGCATTCCTACAACATTATTTCTTAATGTTATTCTCGTAATTCTTACTATATTAACCACACGTTTTTTCAAGTCTATGTCATTCAAGAGTGTGTTGTGGATTGCAGCCATAGTAGTAAGCGTAGTGTTGGCGGTTGTCATACATCCTCAGGAATATTCGCCGGGTGTAGCTAAACAACTGTGGGAACGTACTTTCCGTAATTGACAGGAGGTTTACATAGGTGCAAGGAATCAAATTGATGTGCTTAGGTATATTGTGTGTGTTAGTCGCATTGTATATGAATCCCGATTCCGCTGGCATTGTTAGATTTTATCTTGTTCTTGCTGGAGTAATTCTGGGGATTACGGGTTTCTTTAAGAAAGACTCATAAGATGGGGGACGATTTAATGAATGATAATATGCAAGAGCATTTAGTAATTTCAAAAGATTGGACTGAAGAAGAGACGAAGGCTGTCTGCGACGGTTTGATCAAACATAACAGAAGAAACGCTCGGCCTCTAGATGAACAATGGAGCGATACGATTAACCTTATCCTGAAGACGGAAGATGATGAGGTTGTAGGCGGAATTATGTGTAATATGTTCATGTATTGTTTGTACATTGATGTGTTGTGGGTTGATGAGAAGTACAGAGGTCAAGACTATGGTTCAAGACTTATTGCAGGTGTGGAGCAGATAGCAAAGGAAAAAGGATGTATGCTTGTTGAAACATGTACATACAGTTATCAAGCTCCTGGCTTTTATGTAAAATGCGGATATGAGATATATGGTATTCTGGAGGGGTTTCCTGAAGGAATAAAGAAATATCAATTGAAAAAGGTGCTATAGAATATTCATCCTTGGTCCGTCAAGTGATCAGCATAATAGTGAAGTTTCATAGGCAGTCTGATCAATCGCATGTATTCGTGTCTGCATACAGTATTCCATCTTGACTTGGAAGGGGAATGCCGGAATGCCGAAATTAGGGAAACCGCGCAAGCGGCACCGCACGAAGCCGTCCGTTACCCGACGATCGCGATCGTCGGCCTGCACCAGATCGAGTAGTCAGACGATAATCGAGCATGCGCCGCTTGTCATTCCACCGACGAATATAGTGCGTCCGCGTGCTTTCTTCATTGACTTACCTGATAATAAGCGGCTGCTGTCTGCAAGCGGGGTCGTCGACCTTGGTTTGAATGCGGTATCACGCGAAGATAGTCTTGTCATCGTTCCCGTGGAATTCAACCTTCGGCAGGACGGGGAGGAGCTCGTGTTCGGCTTAGATGCGACGCTTATCAATTCGACTATTTTGTTGGCTCCGAACTCCATCAATACGTTTAATCGGAATCCGAGTGAGTTCGCGCTCATCAATGGCGAAGTCAGGCTCCAGCTAACCCCTGATGAGACCTCGAAGCGGCTGGTCGTAACGGGAGTCGCTCGCGTTCGCGGTGCAAGTATGGGGCGATTCGGTTATACGATAACGGCGCTGATTACAGGCTAACGATAAACGGCTATAGGGCAGTAGATTGCCTAGTGGCCTACTGGGATGATTTCGTTCAATAAACGCAATGAACCGCTCATTAAGAGCGGTTTTTTTTGTGGTCGCGAGTAGTCTCTTCATAGTGTGCAGCGGGATCGACGTTCGGAGTTCTATTATTCAAACCAATGCCAACTCAAGAGGCAGAAAAGCATACTCGCCGTGTCTTACAATTTCACCCTTGCGAACAGGAATGGGATGTTTGAATAGTGGCCCGTTAATGACCGTTGTGTGGAATTCGCCGCCTTCTCCGCATGGGTCGATACTGCGAGCCTCTAGTTCGTTAATATAGTCTAGCGTAAGCGTCCGGCCAAGATCCTCTTCTCGCATACCCAATGAGAGATTAACCGTTACAATCAACGTCTCAAATCCAAGCCGGATGAATGTCTCAACCGCCTCGCGGTGATTCATCTCCCAGAGCGGCATGCCGAGACTCAAACCGACCTGCTGCGTTACTTTATCATGCCAGCAGCCATGTTCGGGCATATCCAGATCACCTGTAACGAGTACTTCTGCGCCGTTCTGCTTCGCGTCAGATAGCAGACCAACGAATACTTCCTCGTATGCTTCCCAGCTTGCTGCGGCCATGTAGACGGGCAAGCCGATTGCCTCTGCTTGCGCGCGTATGATTGCTGGCGGGAGTCCATGGGATCGTGAGCGCTGGCCTTCCTCTTCGAGCATGACGATAAGTCCCAATGCTTGGCCAACCTGCATCGAGAGGTAAAGCGCGAGTGTACTGTCTTTGCCGCCACTGAACGAAGCAATGAACTTGCGACCGGAAGCGCCATTTTTCCAATTGGTAGGTGTAGTCATATCTTAATGCTCCTAATCTGCTATCACTTTATATGAGAAACTATATCATACAATCTAATCTTACATATGCAACGACACCGCTTCTTCGCAAATTAAAAAGCCACGTAATTGTGGCTTCTAAGATTCAATAAGCTATTTGCAATTCGTAATCATGCCCGACAGTACAGCTTGACCTAACCGATTCGCTGCCTTATTCGACAGACGAACTTGGAATTGACTATTGTTCAAGTCTGCTGTGATCGTATCGATTCGCCCCACCCAATCGGGATCTTGCTCTGAAGTAGGGTAGAGGTTAAACCTCCAGCTAATGACGTTCGGAATAAAAGCAAATCCCTCATAACGGTCATAATCCCCGAATGAAGCAGGTGCTGGGAGATGGGATGCATGAATACTAATGTGCGTCCGAGGGAAGCTGGGCGTCAATTTCACCTTGTAGATGAGCGCTGCCCCTTTGGCATTCGTGTCGTTTGGATCAGTAGGCTCCAAGACGAGACTGCAAGGCATTGTTGGGTCAGCGTGAACGGAGGCGGGACTTATGAGCATCGTTCCTAATAGTGTTAGTGTGGTGAGTAACAACATGCGTTTCATTTGTAGGCCTCCACATTCGTTGTGCAATGTTGTTATTTTGTCTGACGGGAGGATAATTATCCCATGTGATTATTCTGTTCGATTGCCATCTTCGTTATATTGTGTCTTGTGGGGGACATCCTCCGCGTTCAAGCGATAGTCGGGATGGTTCTCAATCAACTCTTTGATCGAAACACCATTGATCACTAAGCCCTCGATCATACAATTGTCGAACGTAACATTAACAAGATGCGAATTCGTGACCGCAGCATTCTCCAACGTACCGGCTTCAAAATTCAACCCATACACATCACACTGCTTCATGCGCATATTCCACCATGCATTGCCTTCTACTTTCATGTCGGATAGATTGCTCGCCCGAACGGTAGTGCCAGTAAGGTCAACATGAAGGAACTGAGCGTTCTTCATGTTTGCATATTTGATGGTTGTTTCGCTTAAGTTAGCATTCTCGATCGTAGAGTTGGTCAAATCACCTGAATAATAACGGCCGCTTATTTCATTCATTAGCAGTAACCTCCATAATATGGAATATGTTCGCAAGTTATGGATTCGCTTTACAATATCATTCTCCTGCTTGTGCGCGAAGGTAGCAATATATGATTTTTCTAGGTGTACTCTTATAGCTTTCGTCTTTCAAAAAAAGCAGCCATCGATCGATGTCGATGGCTGCTTTGCGTTCGGGTTGTCTAATGCTTACTTCTTGCCCTTCGGTACTGTAACTTGAACCGAAGCTGTAGTAGTGTTGCCCGCTACGTCAGTGATCGTGTACGTAATGGTGTAGATCCGGCCGTTACCGTTGCCGGAGCGCTCAGCGCGCAGGCTGATGGACGTATCATACGTTCCGATCGCTGCATCTTGAATGTCATCTTCCGTGTTGCCGTCGCCAGTTCCGTTGTCAGCTTCGTTCGACGTCACGGAAGTCAGGCTGATGGAGGCGATACCCGAGCCAGAGTCGGAAGCATTAACTGTCACATTAACAGGAACCATCTTGTGATTGTTCTGGTCAATGACAGGTTTGTCGACCGTAAGCGTGACGGTAGGTGCTGTCCGGTCAATGTTGCTTACGGTCGCCGCAGCACTGCCTGCGTTGCCCGCTGCATCAACGAATTGGAAGATAAAGTTGCCGTTGTCCGTGAACGTATAACTTGCCGAACCGCCGTTGTTCGTGATCGTAACAGGCTCGCTAGACGTAATCGTTGCGATAACGTCTTGGTTCGTAGGAGCCGTAGTGCTATACGCTACCGTCGCAGTAGGCGCGATCGTATCGATAACCGTTAGATCTTGAAGCGAGAGTGGCTTGAGTTGGTAGATTCCTTTGAAAATCGACGAGACGCCAGCGATGCTCACAGTCGTATCCGCAGGGTATTGCGCTTGGAAATCAGCCTGACTAATACCCGTACGAACATCGATGCGAATATGAGTGGAAGTGGAATCATTCACTGCATCGAATTCGAAGGAGCCAGCAGGCGTACCCGTAATATAATTTTGAATAATGACGTTGTCGAGTCGAACGAGCTGCCCTTGATTGTCTTCGCTAAGGAATGTTACAGGACGAACAGCTGGAACCGAGCCTGTACCTGTTTTCTCCAATGCAACAGGGTCGCTTAGTTCAACTTCTGTGTTATACACCGTCTTGATTGCACTAATTTTGATTTTGTCACCAACATGATACCCTGCAGCATTCTGGAATACATAGATGCCAGCCGTACTGTCTTGCAGATAGAAGCCTTGTCCACCGAAAACGCCTGGTTCAGACGTAATAACACCTTCAACCGTCACGACCGAATTGTCCGCCTTCGCACGTGCATCTGCAATGGAGATCGTCGCTGGTACAGGAGTCTGGTCTTGTGGCAGCGGCTCAGCTGCTACATTGCCAACAGTCATGGCTTCCGTAATGATGTTGTTACCATTCACGCGCAGGCGCAGGTTTGCACTGCCGCTAGTAGATGGATTTATTTGAACAGTCAGATCCTTATAACCATGTCCAGCTGAGTCAGCTGTTACTGAGAAAGTCGAGCTGTAGCCGTACGATGTCGGCCAGGTGCCATCTGCATTTTGTACCTTGGCAACTTGCGTTCCGCCAGTCAGGTAGACGCCGGCTGTTAGTCCCGTAACCGTCTGACCTGGAAGCAGGTTGTTCACGGTTACGCGGATTTGGAACGGAACTGCGTTAGGCAGCGTTGCTTGATGTACGAGAGCATATTGCGCTTCAACCGCTGGTGCTGTAGTGGAACCGTACGAGCCAGGCTTGAACGTCGTTGGATCATACCATTTGTAACCTACGTCTGGTGCCGACCATGGCTCAGCTTGCGGCTCTGTCGATGCCGCAGGCGCTTCCGATGCCAGCAGCTGAGTCGGTGAGTCAAGCTTCAGGCCAGTTACTTGCGACAAGCTGGTGTAGCTCTCATGGTTAGCAAGCCATTTGACTGTATTCACGAGGAACGTTGCGTCGTTTGCTTCACCTTTGAAACCGTCGTACGTTGTTTTCTTAGCGCCATTTTCTTCACGAAGATATTTAGGTGTTGGATCCTCAACAGGGGAGGAGTCGCCGATAAATGCGGCTTTACCTGCGCCAACCTTCGATACAGCTGCGAATGGACCTTCAGCGCGGCCGCCGCCGCTGTATACGCCGTTATCTACTGCATTCGCCCATGCAGGCACATTAGTTGGCACATATACGAGCCCTTTGGCCTTCGCTGGGTCGAGAATTGCAACGGTCGAACCTGCGTGCATCGCTACGGATGCAACACCCGTTGTGATACCGAATGCCTGGTTAGGTGCAACCACATCCGTCATATTGTCCACATCGCCAAGTGCGTTGTAGCGGAAGCGGACACCAAAGTTCGCAGCGAGCCAGTCCGAGCTTTGAACGCCCTGCATAGCTGGTGAGGCAGCTTCTTCAGCTGTCATTCCTTTCGTTGGGTTAGTCCAAGCACCGCGGCGGTAGCCGTTCATAATTTCCGATGCGTCCCAACGATTTTTGTTACGGTCTGCATTGTAGTGGTCAGCGATGAAGAAAATGCTGCCGCCATTTTGCACATATTGAAGCATTGCGTCTTGCTCGGACTGCTTGTACGGCACTTGTGCTTCGCCGATGATGAATACATCATATTGGCTCAGTTTCTCGTACGTAACCGCCTGCTCGCCCCATGTAAAAGGAATAGCGCGGTCAAGCGATTCTACCGCGAAGCCAGCTCCGCGCAGACCATCGGCGAAGTCGGAGAATGCGCCGTCAATGACCCAGTCTGCAGCACCTGCCGTCTGGCCATGGGATTGGTCGAACAATACTTTTTTGCCCGTGCCGTCCGGAAGCGGTGTTACAACAGGATCCGTCGTTCCACCGCCGCCAGTTCCTGGATCCGTCGTACCGCCACCAGTGCCAGGATCAGGCGTCGTTGTATCATCAATGAACGAGAGGGC
Source organism: Paenibacillus terricola (assembly GCF_014779765.1). Classification (GTDB taxonomy): domain Bacteria; phylum Bacillota; class Bacilli; order Paenibacillales; family Paenibacillaceae; genus Paenibacillus_T; species Paenibacillus_T terricola. The sequence continues at coordinate 1,521,776 of NZ_JACXZA010000001.1, forward strand.
AGTAGGGGATTTCACGCCTGCGTAATTGTTGTAAGCACCCAATGTACCTGTTACTTTCACTTTACGACCAATGATCGCATCGGCGTTCGTTTGCAAACCGAATAGCGCGCGATAGGCCGCCGTTAATTGCACATCCAGCAGTTTCGCATTGGATCGTTCTGTCGTGGAGTCTGCAATCAGAATGTTGAAGTCATTGGCATAAGGCGACTTAAAGCTTGCTGTCAACGATCCAGTAGCATGTCCAACGATGTAACCTTCCACCGTATGGGTTCCGGAATTCGTTGCAATCGCTTCTGCAACCGTCCATGATCCATCAGCATTTGCAGCGTAAGCGGCATTCGGCGCATAGCCGAGCACACTCGACAACAGTAAAGCAGCTGCCAGTACGAAACCGGCCCATTTGTGATGTAAGCGGTGTAACATGTTGTTATTCTCCTCCAATTCTATTATGCGTGCGTTGATAGAATAACGAGGATACATTTTGAGACAATTAAGTAGAGGTTAAACAATTCTAAAGGTTGTATGGCTTTGTAACATAGATTGCTCGTTTTCTATAAAGTAGAATGAGTGTAACGGTTACTAAAGTGGCTATTCGATACAAAATTGATTATTTCTGATTCTTACGGTTGCTATAGTGCCTTTGCTATAGTGCCTATTGCACGATAGAGGGGGAGAATTTACTTGGATCACGATGATAGCCATTGTCAGAACCGTTATGGGTTAAAATGCATAAAAAATAGCTCATTAGCCACTATGGGAACCGTTAGGTTATCCAGATCGAACAACATCTATCGGAATGTATGTAGCACCTCTGAATATAGTAGATAGCATGAAGAGTAGGGAGTTGTCGCATGCTTCAAGTATTTTTCCATTTTACAGATCTAGACGGTAATACCCATCAGACGAATCCTAAGCCTTACGAATTCGATGAGGCTGCGGTATATGCGCTGTTCAACAGCAGTGAAGTTTGTTATCCGCTGACCATGCGAGATGAAGAGAGCGGGAAGGTTACGATTGGGAAAATGACAACGGTCGAGAATGTCGTATTCGATCTGTTTCATGAGATTCCGGTGCTGCGCATTCATTTGCAGGAAACGAGAAGTTAATCGCTAGTTTGCTTACCAAGAAGCCGCTCCAATTGACAATTGGAACGGCTTTTCATTATTTTACCGAATCATAAATCGTCAGTGTATACTTCGATATCGCTTCATCATAATCGGGATACGGATAACCAAGGTTAGCGGTGACAATGTTGGCATATTTGCGGAACAATCCGTAGCAGGTGAATAGAGACTGCCACATCTCGATATACCCACCTTGAGAGTAGGTAGCCAGCAGCTGATTCCAATCTTCCTCCACGAGATAGCGGTCGATGAATTTATAGTTCTTTCCGATGCTGAACGTATACCCTTGCTCGGATCCGATCGCCCAGGCCATCATGCGAAGCAAATTAGGCCGCGCAATTTCATTCAGATGGTCGATCGCAAACAAGATTTCATGCCGCGCCAAGCCTTTTACTATATAGTTGGATACCATCCAGAACTCATTGCAGCAATCATCGAATTGTCTAGCTGTCGGCTTCTGAACTTCTGAATCCAATAGTGGCGATCCGATGTAACGACCTCATAAGGAGCTAGAGCATCCTTATCGAGAAGCACTTCAACAAGCCCATCGCTATTCTTGTAGTAATCATCCGTCTCTTCGATTGGAATGAGCGTCAGGTCTAATTTATTCCCGTCTTCCAAAATGATTAAGTATGAATACCAGCTGCCAAGCTCGGCTGGGAATAGCTCCATATCTTCGGGTTTCTGCATCATAAGTCGCTTTCCGAACACTTCGAGCCACTCGTCATTCTGCTTGAAGGAGGGCAGGTCGATTACAAAATAGGATACATCAAAATCCTGAAACGAATCCGGCATAATATTGCTGTTCGTTCGTGAACCTTCCAAAGTGACTAATCGAATACGATCGTCATCCCTGGCAACATCGAGAAACAAACGCATCATTTCCTGTTCCGATCTCATACCCGTGCACCCCCTTGAATCATTCTCGATCTGGATAGAACAAAGACCCCGCAAAGGGGTCTTCGGTATTGAGCTAGCATAAGACGTGCTATTGCCGTTCGTACAACTCTTCGCTTACGCCAAGCACGAATGGCGACCATGCTGCTTCGATCGGATTATACAGACGAAGCCGATGCATCGGACGCGTGCAAGCGGTGTAGAACAACTTACGCTCGGATTCACGGCCATAGCAGCGAGCGGATGCATCATAGATCAGTACCGCGTCGAATTCGACGCCTTTGGCAAGATAAGCAGGAATGATAAGTAGTCCATGCTCGAATTGCGGCGTTGTTTTGTTCACGAGACGAAGTGATTCACCTAGAGCAGGTACAGCACGAAGCCGTTCGAACGCCTCATTGGCTTCAGCTTGCGATTTCGTAATGATCGCGATCGAGCCGAAGCCTTCCGCCTGTAATGCAGCAATGTCTTCGATAATGCGCCGATCCCGATCTTGTTCTCCCGTACACTGTATGGCAAGCGGCTTACCGCCGGATCGATCGAACGGTACGATGCGGTCACCGTCCGCGAGCATCGCACGAGTGAAATCGACGATCTCACGCGTTGAACGATAGCTGCGCGTCAGATTCATCCAAGCCGTATCTTCCGGTCCGTACAGTCCTTCCAGAGGTGAGCCGCTTCGTTCATGCAGATCGCTCGCCTGAGCGAATATCGCTTGGTTGAAATCGCCGAGTACGGTCATGCGTGCCCGCGGGAACAACCGTTTCACGAACTCAAACTGGAATGCCGAGTAATCCTGCGCTTCATCCATCAAGACGTAGCGGATATTGCCGTTCATCTGGAAGCCTTCGATTAATTCCTTCAAATATAAGTACGGTGTCGCGTCTTCAGCCGCGAGTTTGCCTTCATCCATCAACCCAACGGTACGAGCACAAATTTGTTTCCATTGCTGCTCATCAGGGAAGCCGACTCTATCCTTCGAAGTTTCGTCAGAATCGCCGATAAGCGAAGCAACAAGCGAGTCGTTCTCGAACAACTGGCGGTACAATCCCTTCGTATCGACAAAACGAAGCGCCTTCACTTTCCGGTACAGTGGACGGAAATGTGTTCGCACAACCCCTTCACGCAGAAGCTCTTCTTCCTGCTGCGCGTCGTCGAACGCAGGGTTTTTGGCCTGCTGGCGCTTGGCTAGCCGGTTGAATGCATCTTGATACTGCTCTTGATCCAAATAATCGAGCTCTTCCTTAACCCAATCGGCCGAACGTTCGGCGCGCTCGAGTTTACGCAGCTGCTGCATAATCCAATCCTTGAGCTCGTCGACCCGATAGGAAAGGGAGGCAGCCGACTTTGAATTGTAGAATTGCGCTTCAATGGCTTGTCGGGACAGTACGGTACGGCCCTTGAACCGAATGCCTTTGAATCTCATGCCCTCCGTCAGCAGACGGTCCCGGTAGCTGCGCATTAGATGGAGGAAGCGGGAGGACGCCTTGAAGGCAATGCCTGCAATAACAGCGTCATATTCCGGATCATCCTGCTTCGTCAGCACATATTCCATCTGGTCGAACGGATCTTCCACGTCAAATGTGCCAGCCAGTCGGCGGTTGAGATATTCCTGGAACGTCGTCTGCTGAATATTATCTTCACCAAGCTCAGGAAGTACGGTTGCGACATAGCTGTTGAACATCGGGTTTGGCGAAAATAGCACCATCTGCTCCGCAGTCAACCGCTCGCGATGTTTATATAGAAGATACGCGGCGCGCTGCAGCGCAGCCGATGTTTTGCCGCTGCCTGCGGCGCCCTGCACAACGAGCAGACGGCTGCTGTCGTTGCGAATGATTTGGTTCTGCTCATGCTGAATCGTAGCGACGATGGACTGCATTTGGGAGCCTGCGCCTTTGCTCAGCACATTTTGCAGCAGTTCATCCCCGATCGTCATGCCGGTATCGAACATCGTTCGAATGTGCCCGTCGCGGATGGCGAATTGGCGTTTAAGCTCGATCGTGCCGCTTATCTCTCCGCCAGGCGTATTGTACGCAGCGTGGCCGGGAGGGAAGTCATAGTACAAGCTTGCAATTGGCGTCCGCCAATCGTATACGAGGAACGTCTCGCCATCGTCGGCAAGGAACGAAGCGACGCCGATGTACAGCTTCTCGCTTGCCGGCGTACCTTTCTCATGAAAATCAATACGTCCAAAATAAGGGGAAGGCAGCAGCCTGCGCGTCCGCTTCAGCTGATTCAGCAGATGCCGGTGGCTGTGCTCGCGCTCGGACAGAATCTGTGCCTGCTGTTTCATACTCATGAATGTCTCAAGAACGTCGTCATCATTGCTTAAGTTGACCGTCACATCGTCCCAGAAATTGGTTCGAAAATCGACGACCTCACTACGCAGCTCGCCGACGAGCGGCTCATATTCCTTAATTCGTTTCTTGAACGCAGCAATGACTTCGTCAACACGCCGCTGTTCTTTGTCCCATTCCGTAGACCATTCGCTCATCTATATACGACCTCCATCTGGGCGATAGGTAACCTAACCTTCATCAAACCATAATTATATCCTTGATAACTGGGCCTATGCAAGGTTTGCCACCTCGCTGGCGAGGAGCTTCCTACCTAGGGTGCCCAACGAACCCTTTCAGTAAGAGAGATCATGTGGGGTTCTCAAGGTTTGCGCAACTTTAGTCTATTTCGAAGCGTCTTATTAGTAAAATGAACCTAGGAATCCATTTATTCGGATGTTCACCAGGGAGGGTGGTTTGCATAATGGCAGTAAAGATATGTACGAATTGTGGTGAATCCAACGCCGAAGGTTCATTAATATGTGTCATTTGCGGTACTTCGCTTAAAGATGCGCGAGTAGAAGGAACGCCAAACGCCGATAAAGTTTACTCCGGAAAACCAAACTTAAATTCCACAGTATGTCAGCATTGCAATGAACGTTTAGCCCACGGAACTTCAACATGTAAATATTGCGGGACAGTTGTATCTCGAAAGTCACATGGTTCTCGCTATTATAGTGATCATCACTCTTCGTCTAACGATGGTGAATCCACTGCTATGGAAACGTTCGGCAGAGGCTGCCTTTGGCTCATCCTTGGCTCCGTAGGGATGTTGATATTAGCATTCATAACTCAAAGTTCGATTACGATTCCATGGTTTATTCTAATCCCGATCGTGATATTCGTCTTCTGGCTGGCTTCTAAGAAGAGCAGGAAATGAGGCCGATAATAACTCTGATTCTTTATCGCATGATGTTGAAAGGGGATATCGTTAATTGAGGAAAAAAGCCTTGTGGCTGCTCATAATCGGGGTATTAGTAACTGCTATAGCTTATGGCTTGTGGAGGTACTCCGCGCGTGAAGTTGATGTACGACTTGAGGGGCTCAAATACCGTCTCGGTACGATCAATGCTTCTGAGGTCGAACCTGCCACTATTCAAATTGAAGGTACCGTCCGTCGGACGTTAAGCGGGAAACGAGAGTTTCGAGGCACGGTAGAAATTGAAGGTGAGTCAATCCCAGTAAAGAAGGAAATAGTGAAAAACCTTACATTTAGCGCCCGAAAGGGTGAAGCCTTTCATTTAATCTACCCCTGGTATGATGGAGAAGGCAATATGTACAGCTTTCAATTAGGCGATCTGTATGCGAATGATGACTTTTCCCAAGTAACACTTACACTTTATGATCAACGAGAAGATGGGTCCCGTTACTGGGGTGGAGATGATGGTCTGATGCTGACAGCTCCAGCGAAGGATCGGACGGATGCTGTTCGGTTAGCCAACAAACTGATGGCGCACAGATTAGAAGGGCTTCAGCCATTGAAATAAACAGATGATTTCGAGGTGGACATACTGAAACATAACAATCGTAAGCGGCTTTATTGGATTGGCGCCGGTATCCTAATAATTTGTCTGTTCCTAACTGTCGCGTACACACTTGTCAAAGATCTGCCAGGTGGTTTCGCAGACCAAAAGTTGTCCCATAAAACCGGGTTAGAAGGCACCATGCGAATACCATTAGGAAAGACCCCAGAGGATGCTGTTCTTAAGTTTCGAGATTTTAAGACGATGCAGGTTATTCATAAGGAATCAGTCAAAGAAGGCATGCTACTGTTCATCAAACGTTTCAATAAGGAAGAAGGCACTGACCTGCAGCTTGAGTTCGTACGAAAAACGTGGCTTGGCTGGAAATGGGGTTGGGGCGGCGGTTTTTCAATTGGTTCAATCACAAACTCATCGTTAGATTATATGGTTATGCAGAAGATCAATGGCGTCAACAACCCGTTCCCATTGGTATATGGGGAAGTATTTAATCCATCGATTACGAATATAAACATCGTTACCGAAGGTCAGAATGCCGATGTATATGCTGCTAAACTGATAGACGCTCAAGCTGAACACAAGATCTGGCTTTCATTACTTCCAGAATCACTCACCACACCTTTCGAAATCCAAGCGTTTAACGCAAAGGGAGACATTGTGGTACGCAAAACGATCAATGATCTCACTGATTCAGGAGAGATTACAATAAAATGACCTCAATACGAATCGGAAAAACGATGATTTTGTTATTGCTCATCGTACTCGCGACTGCATGCCAGAAGTCCGATAGCACAACTTTCGATGCGTTAATGGATGGAAGCGTCATTAACAAAGTTGAGTTTCGCGACGGCGGGAGCGGCTACTTGTATCGTACGGAAGATAAGGAGAAGATCGACGGGCTCCAGAGTCTGTTGAACTCGAAAAGTTACAAACAGGTGAAAACACCTGAGTCGTATACCGGCTATTTGTACTCAGGGATGATTAACGACGAACTAGGCATTGGTTTTGCTATGGGCGATCTGATCGTAAAGGATGTTTATTACCATATCGTTGGAGGGGACGATCAGTTTTACGGCGAACTAATCAAGGTAGTGGAAGCGTTCGGAAAAGTAGCTGCGACGGACGGCAATACACCATAATAATGGAGGGAAACATTGAGATGAAGCAACCTATAATCAGCCATGTTCAAGTTCCGGTAACTGATTTGGATCAGGCGGTCGAATGGTACTGCAATATATTTGGCTGCAGGCTTGAAGGAAACTTCGGTGTCTTTGCATCGGTGACATTCGGGAACGAAGTCAATCTGTTTCTATGGAAGACAGAAGACGTATCGACTGCGAACTTTACCGTGGGCGGCGAAGCGTATCCAGTGTTTGGTGTTGAAGTTGACGATATGGACGCTCTCTCCTTGAAATTGGAAGCATCGGGCGTGAAACAGACCGACGGCATCGTAACGGACGGCGAAGGCCGACGTTTCCTGAAGTTCCAAGACCCATTCGGGAATCTGATCGTGACGCATGAGGAACCCAAATAATTGATCGTACATAGCGAACCGCTCTTGTTCAAGGCAGATGTTGCAGCAGCGAATGAAGCGATGTCGGGCCGCAGTTCGATAGAATTGGCTCGTGAGAAAGGCGCTCATCCTGTGCTAATTACTCCTGCTTCACGCCGATTGTTTCTTCCGAATGGCAAACTGGCTCATAGCCATGGTGATTACATACCGGCTATGAAGCATCTTGCGGCCGAGCTTGAAGTGCCACTTCCAAGAATTCGGTGGGCGTGGCATCGCAGGACTGGTTGCAGACCTAATTCGTGAGCAGCAATTGGCGCCATTATCGATGTTTTTACGCTGAATTGAGAAACCGTTTCCATCGTGGTCACCACTGCGTTTGGAGGCGGTTTTTCTAATATAAATTCATTTTTCCAAATCCATGTAATTATGCAAAAGGGGTTCAAATCTGTAACTGTGCTGTGCTACACTCAGTCCCAAGCAGCGAGCCGACCATAACGACCGATACGAACAATCAAATTCGCATCCTAAGGAAAAGGGGAGCTCACAACAATATGAGTAACAACATGACTATCAATACCAGGAACAAAAACATGCCCAAATGGCTGATTGCAGTTATAAGTATGATGATTGCTTTTAGTGCTGTTCTGCCAGCCGCACACGCGGCATCGCCTTCGACACTAAGCTATGGCACTACATCGCTGGATGTACCAGACCTGCAATTCCGTCTGAAAGTGCTCGGCTATTTCAATAACCCAACGGTAACGACCTATTACGGTTCGATGACGCAAGATGCCGTTGAACGTTTCCAAGCTGATTTCGGTCTGACGTCAGATGGCGTTGCCGGATCGAAAACATGGTCGCTGCTGAAGAAAGTTTCGGTCAACAAGGAAGAACTCGATCTGCTCGCTCGCATCATCTATGCGGAAGCGCGCGGTGAATCCTATAAAGGTCAAGTCGCAGTTGGTGCAGTCGTAATGAATCGTGTCCAAGCGTCAGGATTCCCGAATACGGTTCGAGACGTTATTCTTCAATCGGGCGCTTTCACTGCCGTTGATGACGGCCAGTTCAATCTGACGCCGGATAGCACGGCTTACCAGGCGGCAACGGACGCTGTTCGCGGCGTTGACCCTACAGGCAATGCGTTGTACTACTTCAATCCGAACACCGCAACATCGAGTTGGATCTGGTCGCGTAAGCAGACGGTTAAGATCGGCAATCATATTTTTGCCGTGTAAGAATGATATCATCCTGTTTATACACAAAAGGCCTTGCGTCGTCTCCAGTTGGAGATCTTCGCAAGGCCTTTACTTCGATATATTAGTGCAGAATCAGCAGCCATACATACAAGCCGCATAGTGTAATGAATAAGACTGGGATAGTCAATGCGATACCTGTCTTCATATAATCAACCCATGAAATCGACACGCCTTTGCGACTTAGCACATGAAGCCAGATGAGCGTGGCAAGCGAGCCGATTGGCGTCATTTTGGGACCAAGATCCGATCCGATAATGTTCGAATAAATAAGAGCCTCCCGAATCGCGCCAGTTGTTTCCGTATCAGCCGTTGCGAGCGCGTCGATCATGACGGTCGGCAAGTTGTTCATCACAGAGGATAATATCGCAGCAACGAATCCGCCGCCTACGGATGCAGCGAACAATCCTTGATTAGCGAACCACTGCAGCAAATCTGCAAGATGATCGGTTAAACCGACATTGCGCAGTCCATAGACGACAACGTACATGCCAATGGAGAATACGACAATCGACCACGGCGCCTGTTTCATAATTTCGCCAGTGTTGATATGAGGGCTGCGTCTAGCTGCAAGAAGCAGTACAGCAGAAGCGAAACCGGCGATGACGCATACCGGAACGGACAGCCATTCGCTGGACATATAAGCTGCCATTAATACCGCTAATACAACCCAAGACAATTTGAACAATTGCATGTCCTTAATGACGGAATTCGGCTCCGGCAGATCGGATACGGTATATGGGGTGCCGATCGAACGGCGATAATATAGATATACAACGAGCAGGCTTGCCCCGATGGAGAATAAACCTGGTACGATCATTCGTCCAGCGTACTCGGCGAATCCAACGCCGAAGAAATCGGCTGCGACGATGTTGACGAGGTTGCTTATAATGAGCGGAACGGACGCTGTATCTGCGATGAAACCGCAGGCCATCACGAACGGAAGAATCATGCGATCCTTCATATTCAAGGCACGTACCGTTGCGAGTACGATTGGCGTTAGAATTAGCGCCGCTCCGTCATTGGCGAAGAAGACCGATACGCCAGCGCCTAGCAGCACCATATAAACGAACAATCGTCGACCGCTTCCGCGGGCTAGACGAGCCATATGCAGCGCGGACCATTCGAAGAATCCGATCTCATCCAATACAATCGAAATAATAATTATGCCGATAAACGTAAAAGTAGCGTTCCATACGATGGAGGTTACTTCGATGATGTCATGCCATCCGACGATCCCGAGCAGCACTGCGATTAAAGCGCCGCCGCTGGCCGACCAGCCGATATTGAGCTTGCGCGGCTGCCAGATGACCATACTTACTGTAAGTGCGAATAATAGTGGTGCTAGAACGCCCATGTTCCTGTAATCTCCCCATCCGTTACAATGCTGACTCCTTAAGCTATTATACGGATTTCTTTCAGGACGTAAATGATTTTATGCAAGGCGCTGGCGACGGCGTAATCGGCAGTGGTATGATGGACAGGAGAAAGATCGAATTTCGGTCCAATGGAGGGTACGAGCAGCAATGAACTTGAACGTATTGAAAGCGGGAATGACGCACTCGGTAGAGGACGGCTATGTCGGCTTCGTCCATTTTGAAGTTGAAGGCCATGCGCGTAAGTACGAGATGGCGCTGCAGAGTAAGAAAGGCCGCGATTGGGGCTACAGCTTGTTCTTCCTCGATGGTTCGGGTCCAGAGGAACAGATCGAGCTTGTGGAGGATGCGATCGAAGACGATGACGATTTGTATTTCCGATTGATCGGCGAAGCGAAGGCTCAGCTTGTAGAATCAGAAGCGGCGCCAGAAGCTTGAACATAGCTGACGAATAGGAGCGTGGGCGCATGCTAAAGGTAGTCGTTGTGTCCGACACCCACATGCCGCGAATGGCGAAGAAGCTGCCGGATCGGCTCGTCGAAGCGTTGAAGACGGCAGATGTCATTCTGCATGCAGGGGATTGGACGGATGTGTCGGTTGTAACGATGCTTCGCAAGTATGCGCCTGTGCATGGCATTTGCGGCAACAACGACGGCCCGGAGCTTGTCCGGATGCTAGGGTTGCGCCGCATCGTAACGCTTGAAGAGGTACGAATCGGTATCGTTCACGGTCACGGACAGGGGAAACGGGAGGATACGGAGACACGCGCATTCCGCGCGTTCGAACCTGGCGAGGTGGACGTTATTGTGTTTGGCCATTCGCATATACCGCTGCACAAGCAGCGCGAAGGTATTCTCCTATTCAATCCAGGATCGCCGACGGATCGGAGACGGTCCACGCATTACGCGTTCGGCATATTTAAGATACATGACGGCAGCTTAACGGCTGAACATGTGAAGTATTTGAACAAATGAGAGATGGATGAGGGACTGGACGAATATGCAAGAAATTAAACATTTTTTCTTTGATATGGACGATACGCTGTATGATCAGATGGAGCCGTTCCGCATGTCGCTCATTCGCGAGGGCATGTGGACGGATAAAGAATGGGCGGAATTCGACCATTTGTTCAAAAGAGTGCGTCACCACAGCGATGAGCTGTGGGATGATTATGTTGCGGGCAAGATGACGCTTGAGGAAACACGCCGGCTGCGACTGATTCTTGCATTTGCCGAGTATGACATGAAAGTATCGGATGAGCTCGCAGATCGGCTTCAGCTTGCATATGAAGCGGAACAGCGCGTCATCCAACCATCGGCGGGCATCGTTTCACTGCTGGAGGCTATCCGCGCCAAAGGTCATGACATCGGCATTATTACGAACGGGCCGGTCGTACACCAGACTCGCAAGATTGAGGCGCTCGGCGTGAGACGGTTCGCGAATGAAGGCTGGGTATTCGTCTCCGATGCGCTTGGCATGGCGAAACCGGATCCAAGATTGTTCGCGGAAGTGAACCGCCGTACCGGCACGAAGCCGGAGAACTGCATCTACATCGGCGATAACTGGCGTAACGACGTCGTTGGCTCTTGTGAGTCTGGCTGGAGCTGTGTGTGGCTGAACAACCGCGGCCGTCAACCGGAATCGCATCACCGTCCTACGCATGAAGTAAGCACGATCGAGGATATGACGCGCAAGCTGCTCGGTGTGGAAGTTACTATATAAGAGTTGGATTGAAAGCTCGTCCTAGGGACGGGCTTTTTCTGTTTGTGTGGACTGCATATCGCCTTAATAAGAGGAAGATCGCCGTAGAAAAGGAAGGAATAAATATTTTTAGATAAACTTAATCCATTATGCAAAAGTTGCTAGAATATAATGGTATATGAAACGTTTATATAGTTCGAGGTGATATTAATGGAACACGCCGGCCACGCCAACAAAGAAACATCGAAGGGTGGACGTACCGAAGCATCGGATAAGACGAAACCAGTCTCTGCTTATGCCGCCGATCCGATTCGGCAGCTTCAGCAGTCATTAGGAAACCGAGCGCTCGCTCGGATGATTCAAGCTAAGCTTACAATAGGACGGCCAGGGGACGTATATGAACAAGAGGCGGACCGTGTAGCCGAGCAGGTCATGCGGATGCCAATTGCGGATGAGCATCTGCAATCCTGTTCGTGCAGCGAGAGCGCGCAAACTGAAAAAATCTCGTTCATCCAGCGCGAAGCAGCCACGGCGGCAACGCCAGAAGTGACGCCACGCGTCGAATCCGACATCGGAGCGTTGAAGAACGGAGGAACGCCTCTCTCCGAATCGGCGAGGGCTTTCTTCGAGCCCCGTTTCGGATATGATTTCTCCCATGTACGCATTCACGATGACACTCGAGCGGCTCAAACCGCACAGGCGATCAACGCCCGGGCATTCACGACAGGACGGGATATCGTGTTCGGGACAGGCGAATATTCACCGGATACAGGAGAAGGCAAGCGGCTGCTCGCGCACGAGCTTACGCATGTCGTGCAGCAGAGTCAGACCACGGGAGGATTAGGACGTTTCGATGTGCAGAGACTTGGCGTTCCCAGCATACAGCGCTTCGAAGCTGGCATCCATGAGGAAGCAGAACGAACAGGCTTAATGACCGACGGATCCGGCAACATCATCAACAGCGGACGCGGGTTCACGGTCGAGGAGACCTCTGCCGTCTATTTCGGCAACTGGATGCGCGATATCAATCAGTTCTTTGTTCCTGCTGCCCAGGAATTTCTTAGCTCTAACGCGGTTTGGGCGATTGTTTCCTATCTCGCGGTGCACCATTTCGGGCGCGATATGACATCGGAGCAATTCGGCTACTATATTCCGGCCGAGCATATCGACAATCCGGGGGGATTGACGAACCAGGACGATATCTTGCCTAAACCCCCTAACGTAACAGGAGCGCAGCCAACGACACGGCCGGCTGCCTTCGATACCCTTCAGGAGTCGGTAGAACCTAGCGGCAATGTTCTTGGAAAACCGTTGTTTTCAGCCGACCAGACGGGGGTCATGGCCCATATTCGGCGTACCAATTTGCACGTTGAGCGACGGTTGGAGCTCGCCGCTTTGACGGGCAGGAATCCGGAAGGGATGATGCACTTCGGCGCGGCGATGCATGCCATTCAGGACTTGTTTGCCCATTCCAATTGGGCGGAAATCGCGGTCGGTCACCTGCTTAGCACGCAGGCCAATCTGCTGCCGTCGCTGACAGGCGATGCGCGTAAGATCTTTAACTACTCAACAGAGGTCAATATATCAAAACCAGGAGCCAAGCCGTCTATGCGCCCGGTGCTTACGACCGGCACTTTCACCGGCGAAGATACGAAAGTATCGATCGCCAGCGTGGTTGAGCATTTTCTTCGCGAGGGATGGGAAGAGGAGCCGGCCAACAATGCAGAGCGCGAAGCGCAGAAGAAGTTTACTTTGGCAATGATCAAGGATTCCGAAAGTCAGCTGAGAGGCAATACGGAATTGTCTGCGGGCATTCGTCACGATCTTAGCCAGAACCATGTTCCTAATTTGGTGATCGATGCCATATTGAATGCTCCATACGCAGGCATATACACGTTCACGCATCTTCCGTTCCATATCCCTGACAAAGTACGACTTCCGATTCAACGCAGAATCAGGCATGCCATCTCGCAGGTACTTAAACCTGTAGCAGCGCGTGTCCAGGCGCAGGGACTTGATGCGCGGGTCGCGGATACTTCTCTTATCCAGTATCTAGCGGACAATGAACGTACGGCTAAAGAGAAAACCGGCGAGAAGAAAGCCGCAGCGGAACGGCATGTTAAGGCAATGCTAGATACGCCGAACGCTGTAATTGCTGGGCCGAGTCACAGCCAGATCAGCAAGGATCACTCGAACAGCCCGTTCTTCGGGGTGGCATTCGCGGTTGCCGTAGAAGCCGTCAGGCGTTTACGGGACAAAATGTTGGCCGCTTGGGAACAGCAATCGGGAGGCTCCACGCAGCCATTCAACTTCGAATGGAACGCATGGCCGAAGGAAGATGCCGCTAAAGGGCTTTATCACCAGACTCGCCACGCTACCGTGAAAGCGGCGAATGAGTCTCTCCAGCGCGGACGGCAGATCATCCAACAAGGCGGCGACAGCGACAAGCCTTATAACTTGCAGGCCATGCGTCACGAATCCGCCGAACAGTTCCGAGCCGCAGCCAAGGCGCTGCTAACAGTAGCGAATGCACCGAATCAGGCGGCATCAGGGTTGCTGAATTTGGTCGAGCTCGATCGCGAACAAACCCAGATCCTTACCGAACGTGTGCAGAATCAGATCAAGGCAGCCGCTGAAGTGATTAAACAAACCGGAAAGAAAATCGATGGTGTATTGGAACTTAGCATGATCGCAACGGAGTTGAATACCTACGCGAACAAGGTGGAATCCGCAACAACTCATGCGCAGCGTGAACAGGCAGTTAACGATTTCCGCGCGATTCGCCAACGCATCATTGATGCGTTCGCTTCGCTTGATATCAAATCCGCCAACTCTAGGATGGGGGCCTTCCATGCAGCCGAAAGAGTCGTTCCTATTATTCTATTAGATAATGCTTTCCAGAGTGTTGACGTCACGTATTCCTCCTTGCAGCACGAGGTGCTTCAAGGTAAGGCAAGCATACCGAATCACCCAGTTAAAGATTTGCAAGTAGAGGAAATTAACCTGCCCGATCCTTCCAAATCATTTAATGGTTCAATACGGTCCGTTCCCGTTCAGGAACTGATCAAGGAGTCTAGAACGCTGATGTCCCATCCGTATGAAGACGCATGGTGGAAAGCGACAGTGACCAATTATATTAATACTCATAAGGACCGAATCCTCACGGATATAGAAGCAAGAAATGAAGGATATTCGTTCCTAAAGCATACGAAATAATGTAGGTAGGACGAAGATGTACGAGAAGAGGGGACGAATGAAGTTTTCCTGAAGTCGCATCGCATGATGATGCGGCTTTTTGTTTTTCCGCGTACAAGCCCCCAAGAAAAATCCGGCAAACACCTATTGTCAAAACTAATGGTATTAGTTATAATAAAACTAATGGTATTAGTTTTCTGAATCGAGGGAGGATAACGATATGAAAACAACGACAACTGGCGCTCTGACGCAGCTGACTTTCTTGCCTTATCTCATGCCAATGAACTGCTATCTGTTGGAGGAAGAGGACGGACTTACACTAATCGATTGTGCGATGGGCTTCAGCGCGAAACATATTCAGCAGGCAGCAACAGAGATAGGCAAACCAATTACTCGCATTGTGTTAACGCATGCGCATGGCGACCATATTGGCGCTCTTGATTTACTCAAGCAGCAGCTTCCAGCTGCGAAAGTGTACATCTCTGCTCGTGACGCACGGCTCTTGCGCGGTGATCGCTCATTGGATTCGAATGAACCGCAGCAGCCGATCAAAGGCAGCGTGCCGAAACCTGGCACAATCCGCACGACTCCTGACGTTGATCTCCAGCCAGGCGATAAAGTAGGCTCGTTAACGGTAATCCCTACACCGGGACATACACCTGGACATATCGCGTTGTGGCAGGAGAGCAGCCGCATATTGATCGCTGGCGATGCAATGCAGACTAAAGGTGGTATAGCGGTAGCGGGTAAAATGCAGCTGCGATTCCCATTCCCAGCCATGGCGACATGGAGCAAAGAAGAAGCAGTAGCAAGCGCGAAGCGGCTGCTCGCGCTGCAGCCTGAGGTGCTGGCCGTTGGCCATGGCGCATTGATGCATCAGCCCGCACAAGCAATGGCAGCTGCGATCCAAGCGGCTGAACAAGCGCTCCCAAGCGCAGCATCTGCACAAGGGAGAATCGGATCATGAGCCCAAGGGTCGGATTAGATGATGCCAGGATTATGCAGGCTGCGGCATCGATTGCGAATGAGACGGGGCTCCAATCGGTTACACTTGCCACTCTGGCGAAGCAATTGAACGTTCGCCCGCCATCCTTGTACAATCATGTTAATGGATTGCCGGAGATTCGGAATAAGCTGACGCTGCTCGGCTTGCAAGGCTTGCAAGCGGTAATGCATGAAGCAGTCTCGAAACAAAAACAGCCGGAGTCCGGTGCTATCCCTGCATTGGCGATTGCCTATGCAAAGTATGCTATAGAGCATCCAGGTTTGTATGAAGCAACAATCAATATCAACGCGAGAGAGCATTCTGAAGAGATCCAGCAGAAGGCCGCTGAGCTGGTGGACCTTGTCTCGAACGGGCTTCGGCCTTTTCTTCCATCAGCAGATGAAGCTGATCTTATCCATGCAGTAAGGGGATTTCGCAGCCTTCTGCACGGCTATACTTCGCTGATCTTGAGTGGAGGCTTCAATATGGCGGTCGACCGGGATGAAAGCTTCCTCTATATGATTCGTGCCTATATGGCCGGTATTCAGCGGCAATCGGTTTTATAGTGGTAAGATAAGAAGAATAATTCAAGCATGAGAAAGCCGCGAGGAGGCAGACGGACACGATGTTAGTAACTCGAACAGAATATACGGATGCAGACAGCACGATTCTGCCTATCGTGAGCGCGACAGAAGCCAATATAGATCATGAACGTCTGCATCGGACTTCCCGATCATTCCGTTCACTCGGTATGAAGAGCATCGTTCTGGTGAAAGACGGCGCCCTTGCGTGGGAATGGCATGACCTTGGCGAAGATCGTGTTGAGCCGCTTTTTTCCTGTACGAAGAGCGTATTGTCGCTTTTGATCGGAATTGCTGCGGATGAAGGGCTGCTGCGTGGATGGGATGAACCTGCTGTCCAATGGATCGAACCTTTGCAACGATCGGAAGACCCGCGAATTCATCAAATAACGGTTGGTCATCTGTTAACGATGACTGCTGGCTTAGAGTGGGCTGATTTCGATAAGCCATATCGCGAGATGCGTCAGAGCGAAGATTGGGTTGCCTATTCAGCTGGCGTTCCTATGCTTCATGATCCTGGCAAAGTGTTCTGTTACAACAGCGGGGGTTCGCATATGCTATCTGCGATTCTGACCCAAGCGACTGGGGAAAGTGCGATGCAGTACGCCTCAACTCGACTATTCGAGCCGCTTGCGATTCGTCATGCAGCTTGGAGCTCGAACAATGGCATTAATGAAGGCGGCACAGGCCTCCATCTTGGTTCGCGGGACCTTGCGAAGTTAGGCTTGCTCTGCTTGCAGAGGGGTCAGATGAATGGCACGTCGATTGTCTCAACAGGATGGGTAGAGCAGACGACAAGATCGCATCATAAGGCGCTTAAGCATTATGAGCCGCGAATATATGGCGAGTACGGCGGTCACTGGTGGGTGGATGAAGGAGATGAGGCAAGCGGTCCGTTTTATTTTGCCTATGGGCATGGCGGTCAATATTTGATTGTTGCACCGAAGCTGGACGCTGTCGTTGTGATCCGCAAGAAGCCGTCGGGCAGAGGCAGCGGCATCCTCTCTCGCGACTTGTTCCACAACAGTATCATTCCATCCATCACGCTTGTCTGAAATTTTACAGTCGGTGCACCAATTCGTAGTTCCGAATACGCTCTTGCATACATATTCTAGCAATATAGTATAGTTGCAAGAGGTGATGACGGATGCCGACAGGTGTTGATTCGACAGCTAGAAATTCAATATTAGGGACAAGTGTGCGAACGAAGGAAGAGCTCGTTCAGTTCGTGAAGAAAGTGAATCCCGCGTTTAAAGAAGAGATTGCTGCCGTTTTCCTTAGCGTTGGGGCGAAGTATGGGGTGCGGGGCGACGTAGCGTTCGCGCAGGCGATTCATGAGACGAACTGGTTCCGATTCGGCGGCGATGTGAAGCCGGAACAGAACAATTACGCAGGAATTGGTGCGACAGGCGGCGTGGCAGGCAATTCTTTTCCGACGGTAACGGCAGGGGTAACGGCACAAATTCAACATTTGTACGCGTATGCCTCCAACAATCCTGTTCCGACCGGCGAGACGGTAATCGATACGCGATTCGGGCTCGTGAAGCGTGGCTCCGCGAAGAACTGGGAGGACCTGGCTGGCGTGTGGGCAGTTCCGGGCTTTGATAAGACGAAGTACGGATCGCTGGCAGTGGCGATGCAGGCAGGGGATAGCTATGGGCAAAATATTATGAAGCTGTACGCTTCCATTCCATCCATAACCACTCCCGTTGCAGCGGGGCCAATCGTTGTGCTTGATGCCGGGCATGGCGGAACCGATCCAGGCGCCCAAGGCTTCGGCATCGTAGAGAAGGACAAAGCGCTCGCTATCGCACTCAAGGTACGTGACCGTCTCGTCAAGAAGTATGTCGTGGACGTCAAGATGACTCGTGATACGGACATCTTCATTCCGCTTCAGGAGCGGGCCGATATGGCGAACAATTGGAAAGCGGATTATTTTGTCGCGCTTCACCACAATGCTGCAGGCGGTCGAGGTTTTGAATCCTATGTGTATACGGGCACAAGGTTGAAGGAATCGGGTAAGAAGCAAGTTGTTGTGCATGCTGCAATTATGGACTATCTGAGCACCGTTGGCGTGAACGATAGGGGCAAGAAGGAAGCGAACTTTGCAGTCATTCGCGAGACGAAGATGCCGGCTATTCTCATTGAGAATCTGTTCGTTGACAATGCCATTGATGCTGCGCTTCTCAATAACCCAACCGTCATTGATAAGCTGTGCGACGCTATTGCATTAGGCATTGGTCAAGCGATGCAGCTCGCTGAGGTACCGGAAACGCCTGTTCCAGTAGAGCCTGAGGTGCCAACGCCAACAACGCCTGTGCCAGACGTAACCGCCGATTACCCGGCTGGAACGCCGCAATGGCGGATCGATGCGGTGGAGTGGCTGTATACGCAAGGATTGTTAACGGATAAGTCGTGGAAAATGAAACTGAACGATCCGCTTCCACTCTGGGCGGAGGCGACGATGCTTAAGCGGTTGTTCGAGAAACTGTCAGATAAGTAAACAAAGCCGAAGCGGCACATGAGATGTGCTGCTTCGGCTTTGTTGTGTTGATTAATGACTCGAGCTTTTCTCGTCATTCTTCTCGTCACTTGGAATCAGCTTGATCTGTTCGAAAATCGCGAAAAGCAGGCTGAGTATAATGGCAGCGACGGTTGCAAGAACCATGCCTTTCAACTCGAAGTCGCCGAACTTCAGCGTCGTGCCGCTAATGCCGAGTACAAGAACGATCGTTGTCAACGCGATGTTGCGTGGATTACCGTAATCGACTTTCGTATCAACCAACATACGAATGCCAGCTGCGGCGATTACACCGAACAACATCAGTGAGACGCCACCTAGAACGGCATTCGGAACAGCCGCGATTATAGCGGATAGCTTGCCGAGGAACGAGAGCAGAATCGCGAACACGGCTGCTCCGCCGATGACGAATACCGAGAAGACGCGCGTGAGCGTCATGACGCCGATGTTCTCGCCATAGGTCGTGTTCGGAGTCGAGCCGACGAAGCCGGACAGGATCGTCGAGATGCCGTTGCCAAGCAGCGAACGATGCAAGCCAGGGTCGCGCGTCAGGTCACGGTCAACGATCTTCTCCGTCACGATCAAGTGGCCGATATGCTCAGCGATAACAACGAATGCTGCCGGCATAATAGTGATGATCGCGGCCCAATCAAATTCAGGCCATGTGAATGTCGGTGAAGCAATGACGCTTGCAGTGGAGACGTTCGAGAAATCGGGAATGCCCATGATCCATGCTAACAAATAACCGATTACGAAACCGGTCAGGATCGGAATTATTTTCATAAACCCGCGGAAAGCAACGGAACCGATCATAATGATGAGCAACGTGACCACGGATACTGTTATGGATTTGGCGTCAGGCGTCCAATCGGGTGTGTTGCTTGGCGCGATCCAGCCAGCCATCGACGCTGCGGTAGGAATGAGCTCGAGACCGATAACGGCGACGATTGCGCCCATTGCTGCAGGCGGGAAGACGATGTCCAGCCAGCGGGTTCCGGTGAACTTGATCAATATGCCGAACAAGGTAAATATAATCCCGACTACGATGAATGCGCCAAGCGCTTTTGGATAGTTGGCAGCTGTATCATCGTTTAATACGGCAAGCACAGGTGAAATAAAGGCGAAGCTTGAACCGAGATAGGCAGGTATTTTACCTTTACAGATAAGCAAGTAAAGTAGGGTGCCGATGCCGTTCATGAGCAGAATTGTGGAAGCATCGACATGGAATAAAGCTGGCACGAGAACGGTTGAACCGAACATCGCGAACAGATGCTGTAGACTGAGCGGGATGCTAGTCATCAGCGGTGGACGTTCTTCCACTTGAATAATGCGTTGCAAGAATATCTCCCCCTATAAGGTATGTATAGAATTAGCTTGCCTGAACGTACGTTTTTTCATCCAGCAGACGAGAATAACGAACATAAGATCAGAATCGTTCTATAGCTAATCCAATTTATGATAGTTTATTTTCCTTTACATTACTATAATAAAATTAACGTAGGAAATAGTTTACAGGCGGAGGGGGAGTCTTATGGAAAGCGTGACGAAGACACGATTGACTAGTGATGTTATTGGTCAAATGGTGAAGCGCACATTCGGCAGCGGAACTAAAGTGCTGCAAGCGGTAGAATTGAGTGACGGCTGGTTCAATACGGCTTATTCCATTGATTTGAATGATGGCCGCGGGGTTGTATTGAAAGTATCGCCTTCAGATGAAGTTCGCACATTGCGATACGAAGTCAACATGATGGAGGCAGAGATAGCTGCGATGCGTACTATTCTTGCTGCAGGGGTGGATGTGCCGATACCTGCTGTCTATGGGTATGACGACTCTCGGGAGCTTGTACCGGGAAGATACTTTTTTCAAGAGCGATTGCTAGGAAAGCCCTACAACACATTGCGCGACCAGTTGAGCGAAGAAGAGCAGATAGTAATTGAGCGTGAGCTTGGTACATACAATGCTCGTATCAATACGATTACCGGTGAATCATTCGGTTATTTCGGCTTGCCGCAATCGCACCGCTCGAATTGGCGAGAAGCGTTCACAGCAATGATCGACGGTCTCCTGCAGGATGGCATTGATGCGGGAATAACTCTGCCGCTTTCATACGAAGAGATTGCATCGATTGCGCAATCACATGCGATATGTTTGGATAAGGTTACAGCACCTAAGCTCGTTCTGTGGGATCTGTGGGAGGGCAATGTGTTCGTGAATGAAGGCCGTATTACCGGTCTTATCGATCACGAACGCGCTTTGTGGGGGGACCCGCTTATGGAGCATTTCTTTAGCTTCTTTTCGAATCGTACGCCATTCCTTGATGGTTACGGAGTCGAATCGCCTTCAGCTAGTTCGAATACGCGGGAACGCCGGCTGCTGTATGACCTATATCTGTCCCTTGTGCTTCGGATTGAATGCGCCTACCGTCACTATCAGGATGAACATACCCAGTGGACCATTGATAATTTGAATGAAAGGATTCAGGCACTTCAAACATTCGAGGTGTAGGAAAGGGCGGTGGACGATGATGGCGGCAATGTCAACGGGCAGTATGAGCAATGCGCGTACGATTGACGAAGTGCTGGACAGATTGGACTCCATTATTCAGTCATCGATTGAAAGAGGCAGCCGGATCGGTTACTTCGCAGCGATGTATCGAATGGTTACCGCGCAAGTGAAGGAAGGGATCTTGAACGGGCGTTTCGAGGATGGTCCGCGAATGGAGCGGTTTGATGTTCGATTTGCCAACCGCTTCTTGGATGCCTATGACGCTTATTCCCGTAAGGACAAATGCAGCCTATGCTGGCGCATCGCCTTCGACGCTGCGCAGCGGCAGGAACCGCTTGTGCTGCAGCATTTGCTTCTCGGCATGAATGCGCACATTAATTATGATCTCGGCATCGCCGCCGCTGAAACATGTCCAGGTGCCGCCCTAGAACCGCTTCATCATGATTTCAATGAAATCAACGATATCCTTGCATCGCTTATCGACGAGGTGAAAGGGGATCTTGCTGCTGTCTCCCCTTGGATAGGTTGGCTTGATCGCTTAGGCGGCAGAGCGACAGACGTCATTATCCGATTCAGTATGAAGAAGGCGCGCAGCTTCGCCTGGCACTTCGCGGTCAGTCTGTCGCAAGCAGACAGCGTGGATCGTTTCAAGTTAACGATGAACAGAGATGCCGAGACGACATTGCTCGGACAAGAACTGTTAAAGCCGCCAGGATGGCTGCTTCGATCGGTTATTTGGCTCATACGAACACGTGAAACGAGCAGCATCGCAGATATTACCCGCCATCTGCTCGCCAAATCGGTCACAGCAGCAACAATTCCACCGCAGTCGGGGACTGTGTCGGTATAGGGCTGCGCTGTAAGAATGGGAGGTTATCCATGCTTATTATTCAACCTCTTCATGATGACATTCAGACGATACGTAACATCTTCGCATCTTGCAGACGGGACCTATCCGCCCAAAACATTCATCAATGGGATGACCAATATCCTAACATTGAGGTCATACGAGACGATATTCATAATGAAACGATTTACGCTGCGGTTGTCGATGATCGGATCGCAGGCGTCATTTCGTTCGATGATCAAGAAATGGATGAATATACCACGGTCGATTGGTCTATGAACGACGGGAAGTATCTCATCGTTCATAGACTGGCGGTACACCCGGAGTTCCAACGCCTTGGCATCGCGAAGCGGCTTATGGATTTCGTCCATGAAACCTGCATCAAGCAGCAGATTCAATCGGTCCGACTTGATGTCTACAGCGGCAATCCGCACGCTGTCGCCTTTTACGAGCGCCTCGGATACGAACACCGCGGCCAAGTTATGTTCCCGAGACGTATACAGCCTTTCTATTGTATGGAGAAAGTGTTGAGGTAAGGTAAGTATTAAGGTATCAGTCTCGTAAAAGTAATCAGTCTTTTCAAAGTATCTTGTCTTTCCATAAGGGCCGTTACAGCACATCTAAAGCTGTAACGCCCAAGCTCCCCTTCCATGGCGAAGAGTGGGAGTGCGCGCAGTGTTTCCGAGCACAGCTAACGTTATTTAAGGCGAAGCCAGCATTATCACATTTCCTACGTCAACTTAATGCTGGTTTCATTTCTCTCGCATCCCGCGACTTCGCCAGACGCACACTATAAGGTGTCCGTCTTACAAATACATTCATCTGGTGGTGCTAACGCATATGTCAACGTCAACAACAAATGCAACAAGCGCAGAACAATTCCTTAACGCAGTCCGTCATCGTAGATCGATATACGGTATTAGCAAAGAGAAAGTAATTCCGAATTCGCGCGTTCAACAAATCGTTGAAGAGGCTGTTAAATATAGCCCATCAGCCTTCAACTCCCAGAGTGCACGTGTACTGGTTCTGTTCGACAAGCATTCGGACAAGCTGTGGGAACTGACGACCGAGATTCTTCGTGCAAAGACAGGCGGCGGCGATTCGTTCAAAGCAACTGAAGACCGCATGAAAGGCTTCAGCGCGGGTTATGGTACCGTGTTGTTCTTTGAAGATCAATCCGTGGTTGAAGAGCTCAAGAGCAAATTCCCATCCTATGCAGCAGCCTTCGAGCCTTATTCTTATCAATCTTCCGGTATGCTGCAATATATTGTGTGGACCGCATTCGAACAAGAAGGACTTGGCGCATCCCTGCAGCACTATCAGCCGCTGATTGATGAGGCGGTACAGAAGGAATGGAACATTCCATCAACATGGAAGCTGCTTGCCCAAATGCCGTTCGGCAAACAGGTTATGCAGCCGAATGAGAAGCAGTTCCAGCCGCTCGAAACGCGTGTGAAAGTATTCGAGTAGTACCATATATACTCAAGGCCCGAGCATCTTAAAGAAGATGTCTCGGGTTTTATTGTTTAGATTTACGATAACATTTAAAGATAAAGATATTGGAACGACAAGGTTTGGTTCATGGCAGCGCTGCCATTTGAAACAATCGTTCCATCGGTGTCGGATATTGGAGATTATGGTCGGTCGTTACTGTATTTTTCAATCGGGGAGGGGCTATAATAGTCGGGTTAATGAATACAGAAGGAGCTTGAACCATGTCTGATGAACAGGAATCAAAACCCGAACTAATCCCGACGAAAATCTACAAGTGCAAAAACCCGGAATGCAAAGCGTGGGTCCGAGAAGAATTCGGCAGCGAAGGCCAACCTTGTCCGATGTGCAAAGGGCCAATGATGAGAAGCATGCGCCACCTGCCGAAGGTGCAGAATAAAATCAAGCGCCAGCCGAAAAAGAAAGATCCTTGGACTTAAACCAGCAATCGTATCGCAGCATTCGCGCATTGATAATGTGAATGATTCATGTAATCGTCGATATAATTTGATCGCAATGGAATGAAACCGAGAACGGCACAACAATATCGCTTAGTCTGCTAACAAACCGCAATTCAGAAAGATCGCCTTTTCTACCTGTTCGTCCAGGAGGATGGCGGTCTTTTTGCTGTTTATGTAAAACTTACCTGTTATTACCATATGAATGAAGGTTCAATTCTTATATGATGATTGAAGTTAATCCAGAGAATGACAGTAGACAGTAGTGGTTTGAAAATAGAGATCGGAGAGTGACTCGACGTGGAGATAGCAGAATTTCGTTTGGGCATCCTTTATACAACCATCGCCGTGATCTTACCGCACGAAGATTTCAATGATTGGAACGAAACGCACTATAATCAAGGTTTTGCATGGAGAGCTACCTCTGTCTCCTTCGGGACATTAACGGATGAACCGGAATGCAAGGTAGTAGTTAAGATTTCAGACACGATTGAGCTAAATGAAAATGCTAGCAGGATCATTAGGTTGCCTTTTGAAGTAGGTACTAGTGGGATTGAAATCGCGAGTATAGCTGATCGTAAAGGAGTAAACCTTCATGAGGGGACTTACCAGCTGATATTCAGTGCAATCCCTGGAGACAACAATTCGCTAGACACTTACGAATTTGTATTTATTCAGTCGGATGCTCCCCGAGCAGAGATAATAAAAGCCGACGATCAACTTTCGCCGCCTGTGGAATTGTTGATGGAGGCTAAGCCAGCTGTATAATGATCGAACCCTTGAATGTGATGAATAGATGGGTTGTCTTATGAACAGCCACCAGTTTGGAAGACAGGGATTCTATACACAATATATGTTCTAAGCGATGCAGGAATCGGCTTTTCACCCCTGTACAGCTATGTTATAGTTAGAAGAGTTATCGGTATCTCAAAGTAGAGGAGACAACTTCATTATGAATAATACAACTTTATGGTATACGAAGCCTGCCGATCAGTGGGTGGAAGCATTCCCGATCGGTAATGGCAAGCTTGGCGCGATGGTGTTCGGTCGTCCGGATGCAGAACGCATTCAATTAAATGAAGAGTCGGTGTGGCTTGGCGGCCCGCAGAAACGTGATAATTTGGAAGCGCTCCCGAATTTGCCAGAAATCCGTCGTCTGTTGTTCGCAGGCGAACCGGAGAAAGCGCAGGAGCTTGCTTTCCGTACGATGACGTCCATACCAGATGGCATGGGACCTTATCAGACGCTTGGCGAGCTTATGCTCAGCATTGAAGGCGATGCGCCGGAAGCGGGTACATATTCGCGTGCACTGGATTTGGCGACAGGTCTTGCGGCAGTCGGTTATACGGCTGGCGGCGTACAATACAAACGTGAATCGTTCGTGAGCGGACCGGATGCTGTCATTGCATATCGTCTATCGGCAGATCGCTCAGGCTCGATTTCGTTCGTGGCAGACTTGAGCCGGCTGGAAGCATGGAACGCAGCACCACAAGGCACGAATGGCGTACTTATGACAGGCCAATGCGGAGATGATGGCGTACGTTACGCAGCATTGCTCCGTGTAGAAGCGGTAGGCGGGGAAGTCTCGGCAGAAGGTAATCGCGTCACGGTTAAAGGCGCCGATGCAGCTGTCATCTACGTTGCAGCTGCGACGACTTACAATCAAGCTGATCCAGTTGCAGCAAGCGCTGCAGTTATTAATGCTGTTATATCAAAAGGTTACGAAGCTGTACGCCGCGATCATATCGAGGCGCATGGCGCTTTGTTCAACCGCGTCAGCTTGGAATTGAACGGTGTTGCCAATACAAATGAAGAGCTTAGCAAGCTGCCGACGGATGAGCGTATCGCTCGCTTCCGCGATGGTGAAGAGGATCCTGGCTTTATCTCGCTCTTCTTCCAATATGGACGCTACCTCCTCATCTCGAGCTCGAGACGAGGCAGTCTGCCGGCGAACCTGCAGGGCGTATGGAACGAGTTTCTGACGCCGCCGTGGGAATCGGATTATCATACGAACATTAATATTCAGATGAACTACTGGCCGGCAGAGGTGACGAACCTTGCAGAATGCCATGAGCCGCTGTTCGATTATACAGATAAGCTTATCGAGAACGGCCGTCATACCGCGAAAGTCATGTATGGGGCAAGAGGCTTCTGCGTTCACCATGCGAGCAATCTGTGGGCGGATACAGCGATTGTATCGACTTGGCTGCCTGCGATGTTCTGGCCAATGGGCGGCGCTTGGCTGATGCTGCACATGTGGGAGCATTATCTGTACAGTGGAGATAAAGCGTTCCTTCGCGATCGCGCTTATCCGGCTATGCGTGAGTCCGCTGAGTTCTTCTTGGATTTCATGGTACAGGATCCGCAAGGCCGATGGGTAACGGCACCGTCCGTCTCGCCGGAGAACAGCTATCGTCTGCCGAACGGCAATGAAGGGGCGCTATGCGTTGGTCCTTCGATGGATACGCAGATGATCCGGATGTTGTTCGAGGCATGTCTGACGTCGATTGATACGCTCGGACTTGATGATCCGATTGCGGACGAGCTGCGCGATCGCCTTGCCCATATGCCAGAGCAGGGGATCGCAAGCAACGGTACGCTGATGGAATGGTCTGAAGAATATGAAGAGCCAGAACCAGGCCATCGCCATATCTCGCACCTGTTCGCTCTGCATCCAGGCGACGCGATTACGCCTGACGGTACCCCAGTGCTGGCCGAAGCGGCACGCCGAACGCTCGATCGCCGTCTGGCGCATGGCGGCGGCCACACAGGCTGGAGCCGTGCATGGATCATTCACTTCTGGGCGCGATTGTTCGACGCGGAGGAAGCTTATTCGAATCTGGCTGGGCTGCTTGCGAAGTCGATCCATCCGAACTTGTTCGGCGATCATCCGCCGTTCCAGATCGATGCGAACTTCGGCGGCACGTCTGCCGTAGCAGAGATGCTGCTCCAATCGCATGCAGGACTGATCCGTTTGCTGCCTGCGCTGCCTAGCGCATGGCCGTCCGGCAAAGTGACGGGACTACGCGTTCGCGGCGGTGCAGAAGTTGATCTCGCTTGGTCGGACAGCCGTCTGGCACAAGCGGAGCTGCGTTTTACGCAATCGGGAACGTTCTGTTTGAAAGGCGAGAACGGTTGGAAGCTCCAGCTTAACGGCAGTGCTTACGAGCCTGGACAAGATGGCGATGTCCTTCTGTTACAAGCGAGAGACGGAGACATTATTACAGTTACAGTTATGTAATTGTAGAAAAACGCAAATAGAGGCATAATAGGGCAAAACGGTCGGGATTTCCGACCGTTTTGTGCATTTTACACCTAAATGGTGTGGATTGCCTATTGAAGGACGGGTTGTGGCTCCTTAACGTTTGCATTATAATCATCGCGGATGTTTAGGTTTTGTATAATACGGTGGCAGGCTTGCTCAGAATGGAGGAATCGGATGTATTTATTACGCAAATATCGGGCGCGATATGGCAAAGGCTTCATTGTTTCGATCGTGTTCCTGATGCTCGAGGCGTTGTGCGACCTGCTGCAGCCGGCGATGCTCGCCAAGATTATCGACCAAGGCGTCGTTGCTGGCGATCTAGATGTGGTATATCGCAACGGCGCAATTATGCTGTTGATAACTGCGCTTGGCGCTGGCGCAGCGGCGACTCGCAATCTCGTCTCCAGCCGTGTCTCCCAGCAGTTCGGGGCCGAGCTTCGAGCCGATCTGTATCGTAAAGTCCAATCGCTTGCTTTCTCAGCTATCGACAAGCTTGATCGAGCTTCGCTTATTACGAGGCTGACGAACGACGTGACGCAAATCCAGAACTTTGTGAACGGTTTAATGCGTATATTCGTCAAAGCGCCTTTGCTCGGCATCGGTGCCGTCATTATGGCAATAAGGCTTAACCCGCCGATGTCGGTCATTCTGCTCGCTGTTGTACCGATTGTTGCGTTTCTGATCGTGCTCAATCTTCGAATTGGTTTCCCGAGGTTCGCACGTGTTCAGCAGTCGCTTGATCGTCTCAATGGTTATACGAGGGATTTCTTGTCCGGCATTCGTGTTGTCAAAGCTTTCAACCGGTACGAGGATGAAGCGCAGAAGTTCGAGGCGGCTAACGATTCCTATCGCTCGGCCAATGAGAATGCGATGAAGGCCATGGCGATCTTCAACCCGCTCATCGCATTGACGGTGAACATCGGCATTATCGTCATTCTGTGGATTGGTGGCGTTCGGATCGACGGCGGCCACATGCAGGCCGGCCATGTCGTTGCGTTCATCAACTACATGCTCCAAATACTGTTCTCGCTTATGACGATCACAATGGTATTCAATATGTTCGTGCGAGCGAAGTCGTCAACGACTCGAATCGTAAGCGTTTTCCAGCAGGATGAGCGTCCAAGCGGCTCGGTTATGTCTAATGAACGAGCAGCAGATGCCGCTCGCGAAGGCTTCTGCATTCAATTCGATAATGTTTCCTTCTCCTACGATGGTGTGGCTGGCGAGAAGGTGCTTCATCATTTGTCCTTCCATTGCAAACAAGGAGAGACGATTGGCATTATCGGATCTACCGGCTCTGGCAAAAGTACGCTTGTCAGCCTCATTCCGCGTTTCTATGACGCAACGGGAGGAACAGTGTCCGTCCTCGGACATAATGTTGCATTAGTTGATCCGACATCATTACGCAGTCGAATCGCGATTGTCCCGCAGCAGGCTGTACTCTTCACGGGTTCGGTGAAGGACAATATCCGCTGGGGCAACGAGGAAGCGACCGAAGAGCAGATCATTGAAGCAGCTCGAATTGCTGCAGCCGATGACTTCATTCGGGCACTGCCTAATGGCTACGACTCGCTTGTTGGACAGGGCGGCGTCAATTTCTCCGGCGGACAGAAGCAGCGTCTGTCTATTGCAAGGGCGCTGGTTCGCAAGCCGGAAATATTAATTCTCGACGACTCTACAAGCGCATTGGATGTGCTGACCGAGGCTCGCATCAAAGGATCGCTTAAGGCGCTTGGCGCACAGGTAACAACGCTTCTTATTGCGCAGCGGATTACATCGGTAATGGATGCAGATCGCATCCTTGTGATGGATAACGGCCAATTAGTTGCCGTTGGCGATCATGGCCAATTGATGCGAGAGTGCGAAGTGTATCGTGAAATTTATCGTTCGCAGTATGGGAAGGAGGCCGATCAGCATGCCGCAGCAGCCCAATCGATCTGATTCGAATAAGACGGAACCTGTTGTGATGCCGATGGGTGGCCATCGTCCTCCAGGCGGAGCCTTCGCTGGCAGAGGACGGGGGCCAGGAGGCAAGCCCAAGAATGCGTTCGGCGTACTTCGTAGGCTTTGGAGCTTCGTTGGTCCTGAACGATTGCGATTGTCGTTCATCTTCTGTTTTGTCATTATCTCTGCAGCGATCGGACTCTTAACCCCTTATTGGATCGGCCGCGCTATCGATACGATGAAAGGCGGCAGCGTCGACTTCGATCTGCTGCGATATTTCTTGATCGCGATGGCGGTTGCATATGTAACCGATGCTTGTCTTGGCTTCGTGCAAGGCCGCTGGATGGCGGGCGTTGCGCAGCGTATTGTGGTCCGGCTTAGAAGGACGCTGTACGAGAAATTGCAGCAGCTGCCGCTTGCGTATTTTGACAGCCGCCGTCATGGTGATGTGATGAGTCGTTTGTCCAACGACATTGACAACGTTAGCAATACGATCTCGCAATCGACGACGCAGCTCATGTCGGGCATACTCGGCATTGGCGGCTCGCTCGTCATGATGCTTGTGCTCAGCCCGACGCTGACGCTGGCTAGTCTCATCACCGTACCGCTCGTCTATACGCTAACTCGCATGATTACACGAAGAACGAGAGATCTGTTCAAAGCACAGCAGACGCAGCTCGGAGCGCTGAATGGGCATATCGAGGAGACGATCTCTGGCGTCCAAGTCGTGCAGGCGTTCAACCAGGAGCAGCGTGCGATTGAAGAATTCAATGAAATTAACGATAAGCTGCGGGAGACGAGCTACAAAGCGCAGGTATGGTCCGGTCTGCTCATGCCGCTCCTTAGCGTTATTAGTAATATCGGGTTCGCGTCTGTCGCTATTGTAGGCGGTATTCTTGGCGTCAAAGGGATGTTGTCCGTCGGTGTCATCGCCAGCTTCATTACGTATTCACGCCAATTCGTGCGGCCGCTGAACGATCTGGCTGCAACGTATAACGTGCTGCAATCGGGTCTTGCCGGTGCTGAGCGGGTATTCGAGGCGTTGGACGAGAAAGAGGAGCCAGCCAATTCCCCGCAAGCGGTGGAGATGAATAGTCCGGCGGGACGAGTGGAGTTCGAGCATGTTAAGTTCGGCTACAAGGCTGATGAACCGATTATTAAAGACATCAATTTCGTCGCGCCAGCGGGAAGCTCTACGGCGATCATTGGTCCAACGGGTGCTGGCAAAACGACCATCATTCAGCTGCTGACGCGCTTCTATGATCCTACAGCAGGCAAAATCACGATCGATGGGATCGAGATCGATCAATATACGCGCGATAGCCTGCGCCGAAGCTTCGGCGTCGTCCTGCAGGATACGTATTTGTTCACGGGCACCATTCGTGACAATCTAAAGTATGGCAACCCTGACGCGACCGATGCAGAGATGAGAGAAGCGGCGAAGCTCGCGAATGCTGACCCGTTCATCCAGCGACTGCCGAACAAGTACGACACAATGCTAAGCGAGAACGGCGGCAACTTGAGCCAAGGCCAACGACAGCTCCTCGCGATCGCGCGCGTCATGCTGGCGAAGCCTTCGATGCTCATCTTGGACGAAGCGACGAGTTCCATCGATACGCGTACCGAGCTGCATATCCAAGAGGCGATGGCCAAGTTGATGGAAGGCCGCACGAGCTTCATTATTGCGCATCGTCTGAACACCATTCGAGATGCAGACACAATCATGGTCATCGATAAAGGCCATATCGTCGAGCATGGCAGCCACGAGCAGCTATTGGAGCAGCAAGGCGCCTACTATCGGATGATGAGCAGCGCATCCGTCCACGGTCAAGCCGAGGCAACAGAAGCCGAAGCGGACCAGTACTGACTCGTCAAACGCTTGATCCAACATCGTAAATTCCGCATACCGTATGGCGTTTGGTTGCAACGGTTGTAACCGCTACTTTTCCAAATGCAGCAAATATACCGAAATCGCCACCATCACAACCATTAAATAAGCCTCCAGTGTGCCGCTCGCTCTGAAGTAGAGCAGCAAGCTGGAGGCTTTTGTTTATCATTATCACCAATTATCCTGAAGTAACTTGTCAGCAGAAAAGGAGAGCGTGTCCCACAGGGACGAAAGCGGGTAAAAGCTCGCATGATGGGTCTCAACGAACACGTAGGCAATTGCACAACCATTCTTAGAACCCGCATACGTAAAGCGTGTCCCGCAGGGACGAAAGCGAGCATACGCTCAACCGTACATAGACCAGTCCTTCCGGGGTCCCGGGGTTGGAAACCCCGGGGGCCCTCCCTTGCAGGGAGGGTTTGGGTGGGTAGAGCTCTTGAGAGTTTGGGGGGGGGGGGTAGGACAGGAGAAAGCGCCGCATGTTGGAACTTATCACTCATAGCAAATAGTAAATCATCAGCAGAAAAGGAGAGCGTGTCCCACAGGGACGAAAGCGGGTATAAGCTCGCCTGATGGGTCTCATCGAACAAGTATGCACGTGCCCAACCACTCCTAGATTCCTCGCACGTAAAGCGTGTCCCGCAGGGACGTAAGCGAGGAGATGCTCAACTGTACATAGACCAGTCTTTCCGGGGTCCCGGGGTTGGAAACCCTGGGGGCCCTCCCTTGCAGGGAGGGTTTGGGTGGGTAGAAAAATCTTACGCAGGCATCGGCGTAGCCGTCGGCTTCGCATACCCGACTCGGTATGCATCATCGATAGCTGTGCGAATCTCCTTCACGGACTTACCTTCCTGCTTCATCTGAACAGTCTGCAGCACGGTATTCACGCATACATCACAGCGCGTCCCGTGGTCATCCCAGACAACGGAACCATCTTCATTGACTTCGGCAATGAAGCAGTTCAAGTTGCTTTCATGTCCAGCACTGCCGCCGCAGCCGCAATAGCATGGAATCCATGCAAGCGTGTCACGCGTAATCGCAGCTGCTTGATAGGCGAGCACTACTTTCTCCGACTGTCCATCGAGGAAAGAAGGGAGTACGTCTAACGATGCTGTCGTTTCCTGAACATCGCCGTTAGCAAGCTGCGTCGTCTCCGTATGTACATGCCCAGCATGCGTTTCAGTGGGTTGACTTGCCTTTGTTCCATCAACAGCTTCACCTGCATGTTTGCTGTCGCTGCTCCCGCAGCCAGACAACAATGCGGCGCATACGACGCCAGTCATGAGGAACGTCATCGTATATTTACGGGGGTTCCGATAGTCGTTCATTTTACTCCTCCTGACATCAGGATCTTTGAACGGAGTTCAAAGTCATTCTGATTTATAATTTTCGAGTAAATGTTGCATAGTGGATTCGACTTTGTCCATCCATTCGCCGGCTTGATCGGCAAGCAATACAGACCAGCCAAGAGACTCGGCTTGCTGGAGATTATTCGCAGAATCATCAATGAACAGAATCGGACCTTCCGCGTCGCCGATTGCAGCAACTGCGTGCTGATAGATGCTCACATTCGGTTTGAAGGAGCCGGCGCGGCTTGATACCGTCATGCTCGTGAAATGCTGGGCGTAATCGGCAAGCTTCGGATCCAGCCATTCTGTCCGATGATTGCTCAGGATATGTAAGTCAGCGAGCTGTTTCCATTGTACGAGCCGCTCCAGCGAAGGCAGCGGCACGAGGTTGTCCATAATCATGGTACGACCATCTTCCTCCGTAAGAGAAGGGCAGTATTGGTTCATCCACTTCCAGAACTGCGGTTCTTCTACGGCGCCTGACCACAGGTCATCGCGAACTTCGCTTTTGTATCGTGAACGGATTTCAGAATAATCCACACCAGTACGTTCAACAAGCTGTGTCCAGAACGTTGGTGTCAGATTTGACAAAAGCACACCGCCAACGTCCAGAATAAGTTGAACTCTCACAGAACGTGCAGCTGTATCTTTATTATCGCTGTTAGACATAATCGTTGAACTCTCCTAAAAGCTGTTAATTGGACTCCGTTTCATACGCGTCTTATCATATCATGACGGGTATAAACATTGAAGCTTTCGCACGCTTTCATTTGTTTCTTATGGAGTCTCCTTATATAATCAGGAAGATAAGAGTTAACTGGCTTTAAGGGATTAGGAGGAGAATACATAATGACGAATGAACAATCCAGACTGCTCGTGTTCGTCGGCTCGTACGCAGAGGCGGATTCGAATGGTGTATACGTGCTTCAATTCGATGAAAGCTCGGAGCAGCTTACTCAGCTGCATGGCTACAGCGGCTTGAAGAATCCGACGTTCTTAAACGTTGATGCAGCTCGTAATCGTCTCTACGCCATTACGGAAGGCAAGAATGCCGATGGCAGCAAAAATGGTGAGGCTGTCGCATACGCAATCTCGCCAGCGGACGGTTCGCTTACACAGCTGAACCGCGAATTTACAGTAAGTGCACCTACTTGCCACATCCAACGGGATGCCAATAGTGAGTACATAACGGTAGCAAGCTACCATGGCGGCATGGTTGGCCTCAGCGCCCTAACGGAAGATGGTCGTATTGGCGAGCAGCTTGATGTGCAGCAGCATGCAGGCAGCAGCGTTCATCCTGAACGTCAAGATCGTCCGCATCCGCACTCGTCGATGTTCAGCCCAGACGGCAAATACCTATACGTGCAGGACCTTGGACTTGATCGGATCCGTATTTATTCGATCGATCGCGATGCGAAGAAGCTTGTGCCGCAAGGCGAGACGGTTATTCACCCGGGCGGCGGCCCGCGCCATATCGCATTCCACCCGACAGCTCCTTATGCTTATGTCATCAACGAAGTGGATTCGACGGTAACAGCTTTCACCTATCATGCAGATAATGGTGCTCTGACTGAGATCCAGACGCTGTCGACACTGCCGCCTGAAGGTTTTGAAGGCGAGAACACCTGCGCAGAGATCACGGTCTCGAAGGATGGACGTTTCGTCTACGGCTCGAACCGCGGCCACGACAGCATCGTTGTGTATGCGATTGATGCAGCAACGGGCAAGCTGTCGACGATTCAATATATTTCGGTCGAAGGCGGCCATCCGCGCCACTTCGCTCTGACACCTAGCGGCAGCCATCTGCTTGCTGCTAATCGCGACACGAATAACATCGCGGTGTTCCGCGTCAATCGGGACAGCGGCGAGCTGACGTTTACAGGCAACAGCTTGTCGATTTCGCAGCCGGTCTGCGTATTGCCAACGTATTATTAGGATAGGAAGCGGGTACAACTCGCTTCGAACAAACAAGGGGTTGTCTCCTACGGTTCATAGAACCGTAAGGGACAACCCCTAACTTATTATTTGACGCGGCGGAAGCCTTCCTCGGTCAGATACTCAACCGATTCTGCTTCAGTCTCGAACGCACAGTCCAGCGCATCCAGTGCCCAGATATACCACAGCTCTGCATCATCTTCGTAGCGAAGGACGAGCGTATTGCCTTTCTTATCCTGCCACAGCTGCTGCAAGGAATCCGGCGCATCCAGTTCAGTTGCAGCCGGCTCTTCCTTCGGCTTCTTAGGCGGCTTCGGCGTGATGGCGAGCGCTTCAGGCGAATCCGTCAACTCGCTCAGCGATGCGATCGACTGGGAGAGCAGCGCATGCAGCTCATCGGCATCGAGGTCACGAATGTTGACGAGCCCTTTGGCATCTTTGCGCGGATCGTTCAGAAGTCCGGCATAGACGAAACCATTTCCGTTCGGGTGAAGATGGTAGACGATATTTTTTCGATCATAGACACTTTCTTCGTATTGGAAATTAATGCGTCCCAGCGATACATCATTACGCTGCAGTTGTGGGAATGACTCGATAATCGACAACTTTTGTTCAAAAGTAAGCATGAATTTCCTCCGGCAATCAGGTAGTAGAATTGCCTGTCATTATAGCACATGAAGCGATAGAAGACCAAATATGACCAATGAATAAGCATTGATTCTTGATCCAGCTCTCGAAATTCGTCCATGGACCAGAGATATTACGTTCTTGACCTATCATAGCCGCTTGCAAACGCCTTTAAATATGCTAGGATGGAAAGAAATTGTGCAGGTTATTAAGGGGCGATCATCATGGTGACAGAACCGAATCAAACCCAAGATCGTATGCCGATTATATTGCTGGTGGATGGCGATTGCGCCTTGTGTCACGGCATGACCAAGTTTGCTGTTCGTCGGGATAAGCGCCAGCGGTTCCGAATTGCTGCGCTGCAATCGGAAATTGGCAGCAAGCTGCTAGCCCATGCTGGTATGGATGCGCAGAAGCTCGATTCGCTTGTGCTTATGGAAGGCGGACGGGTCTACACCAAATCTGGTGCTGCATTGCGTGTATTTCGAAGACTTGGCGGCCTGTGGCCGTTGTTATATGCAGCGATCGTTCTACCCGCACCCATACGCGATTATGGCTATTCATGGATCGCAAAGATCCGCTATCGGATGTTCGGGCAAGCGGATATCTGTATGCTGCCGACAGCAGCAGGCAGACAGCGCTTCATCGACGACGGAGAGCCGCTGCACCATTTGATTGAAACGAAGAAGCATGCATAATTGCTTGGTTAAGGACTGCTTAAGCCGCCTTCCAATGTGTTAATGAAGGAGAAGGAAGGAGGAGGCCTGTTTTGTGGCTTGTAACTGCAATCATTGTTGTTGCTATTGTGTTAATCGCTTATGTGTTGTTGATTGTACCGACGCAATGGCTTAAGCTGGAGCGTGTACGGGTACCTTCCGCCAATCTGGGCATTCGGGTGCTCCAAATCAGCGATGTGCATGTGGAATTTACACGTATATCGGCTCGAAGAATTAATCGAATCATTAAGCAGCAGCAGCCGGATTACATATGCGTAACCGGTGACTTCACACAGAAAGCGAAACATCTGCCGAAAGTGAAATGTTATGCCGAAGCTATCGGTGAGGCAGGCATTCCCGTATACGCCGTGCTCGGCAATCATGATTACCGATTGGCAGAACCGGAACGCTTGCGGCTTATCTCGATCCTGGAGCAGGCTGGATTCACGGTATTGCTTAATGATTCAGTTCTTATCGATGGCAAATTCCGCCTAGTCGGCATCGACGATTATGGCTCGAAGAAGAGCGATATAGAGAAGGCTCTCGCTAAGGTAGAGGTGGAAGAGCCGGTTGTCGTCATTACGCATGATCCGAATATTTTATTATGGATGAAGCCTCAATTTCGTTATTTGATGGCGGGACATTTTCACGGGATGCAATTCAACGTCCCGCCGCTGTTTCGTTTCATTAACAAGGGTATATTAGCAGCAAGCGGAATCATTAAAGGGCTGCACTGGTATGGCGGCTGTCCAATCTATATCTCGAGAGGGATGGGTCAGACATCCCCGAATGCTAGGTTGTTCATAAACTGTGAAGTTACGCTGCATGAGCTGTAGAGTCTCAAACCTACTTCATGGATGGAGCCTCTGCAGCTAGTTCAGCTATTCGGCGGTTTATATTATCAGACTCGTAAACTCCGCCGTGATAACAGATGACACGATCAATCACAAAATCTGCGAATCGTTCCAGTGAACGCACGGCTTGCCCATAATCCACACAAGTATGGGGGAAAGATGGTCTAAGCTGATTGTCTACGACAACCAATGCATCGGCAGCAATCAGGGTGCGTGTAGGTTCGTGGTACAAGCTTATATGCCCTGGCGTATGTCCTGGCGTCTCGATGATGACAATGCCGCCGCAAGCTGGCAGTCGATCGCCATCCTTAATGGTCCGATCGACCTGTGCGCTTGGCGGCGATTCGAATAATGCCCGGAAGGCCTTCTTGAATGCTTCGGGCGTCCCTGGCGGCATCACTGCGTCCAGATTCTCGAGCACCTCATCGGTAACTTTAATCAAACGTTTGTCCCCTTGAATGTACGGCTTCTCGAGCGAATGCGCCAATACTTCAACACTCCGCTGATTCCTCGCGAACTCCAACAGTGCAGGCAGACCGCCGATATGATCGATGTCTTGATGCGTTACAATGACTTGAGAGAGCTTAGCGATCTCGATTCCTGCATTCTCGAACCCCTGTTGCAAGTCTGCAAGCCTTCCCGGATATCCCGCGTCAATTAATACAGCATCCTTGTCATCCGCAAGAAGTACAGGATAAACCGTGTCCGGTTTCCCCATTGCGCTAGTCGTCACTGCCGCCAAATAAACGCCATTCGTTACTTGCATATGCATTACCCTCCTAGATCGATTCGTCGCATGAGAAGCTGTAAGCCTGATGCGTGTTCCTATCTTAAAGGCGAATGACACATATGTAAATAGAAAAATATTTTATTATAACACAAAAATAATTATTTGTCAATACAGAAAAACAAGTACACCGGCAGGACATACAACCAATTTTGTGTCTGATGGATGCCTCTAACACGTACCCAATCATTATGTTGATCGTTCTCTAATATCATAGTTGCAGTCGACCGATCGTTCCTCAGATGTGATATGTTTATAGAGGTGAACAAGAACTTATAGTGAAATAAGACATATTCATTCCATTACACGACGATACAGGAGGTTTCCTTCCCTATGACATCATCGATCCGTTTGCCTCGTTCGACACCTGAGCAGGCAGGTATTCCGAGCCAAGCGATTTCTGCTTTTCTCGATGCGCTGAAGCGTGATGCGCTGGAAATCCACGGTTTCATGGTTATACGCAATGGCAGCGTCGCTGCCGAAGGCTGGTGGGAGCCGTATTCGGCGGAGCTGCCTCATCTTATTTTCTCCATTACGAAGAGCTTTACCTCGACTGCTGTCGGACTAGCCGTACAAGAAGGGCTGCTTCAGATAGACGACAAAGTGGTTTCCTATTTCCCCGATGAGCTTCCGGCAGAACCGTCCGAGCGTTTGCTTGCCATGACGATTCATGATCTGCTTGCAATGGCGACGGGTCATACGGGCGATCCGACAGAAGAGACCATTGCGCAAGGCGGCGATTGGATCCGGAAGTTTCTCGAAACACCGATTCCGTATGAGCCAGGTACGCATTTTGCCTATAACAGCGGAGCATCGCATATGCTTGGTGTCATCGTGGAGCGCGTGAGCGGTCAGTCGCTGCAAGCCTTTCTTGCTCCGCGTCTGCTTGAGCCGCTAGGCATCGAAGTTGCGGAGTGGGCGATTCTGCCGGGCGGCTATCCTGCTGGAGGCTTTGGAATGTGCATCAAGCTGGAGGATGTCGCGAAGCTTGGGCTGTTGTACTTGCAGCGGGGGAACTGGAATGGTCAGCGTCTGCTTGCGGAGAGCTGGATCGATGCATCCTCGGCACTCCAAGTCAGCAATGGCACGGATCCGAACAATGATTGGGAGACGGGTTATGGTTATCAGCTATGGCGTTGCCGATTTGATGCCTATCGATTCTCAGGACTCTATAGTCAAAAATGCATCATCATCCCGTCGCATAACATGCTCGTTGCATTGAACGCTGCGGATTGGGGCGAACAGAAGGCGCTGAATGCGGTATGGGAGCATCTGCTGCCAGCTATCAGCGAGGATTCGCTGCCTGCCGATGAAGAAGCACATCAAGAGCTGTTGGATCGTATCGCAGAGCTAACGCTTAGCGTACGCCTTGGTGAAGCAGGAGTGAAGCAGAATTATATTGAATATGGTACGAACTATCAGTTGGAACCCAATCTGGCGGGTTGGGAGACGATTCAACTAACCGAACATGAGGATCGTATTGTTGCATCGGTAACCGGTAAGGATGGCGGGCAGCAATACGCATACGGGATTGATCAGTGGGTGTATGCAGGGGAACGACTGAAGTCGACTGCAGGCAGGGCACAGTGGAACGCTGCAGGTGAACTGAAGCTGGTTCAGCATGAGGTGTGGACGCCGTTCAGCCGAACCGTTACGATTCGCAAGGCCGAGGGAGGCATTGCGCTTCATATTCGTCGCAACGTGTCGTGGCCGCTGTTCGGATGGAAAGACGAGGATGACACCGTATTAGGTACGATTTGATCCTCGCTATAAGGTTGTATAGATTGAGATGACTACGGCGAGCTGTGAAACGCACGGCTGCCGGATATCCTAAGGCTTGACGCCAGCGACTTGTGCGATTGCGCAGACGGCTGGCGTTATTGTTTTGCGGACAAATTGAAACATCAGATTCGGATGCGGCCGATCGAGTATAATAGGACATAGAGGGATCATCGGCAGTTGGTCCGGCAATCCACCATCTGTTCACGAAATGAGTAGTACGAAAAAGCTTAATGAGGTGATGATCCAGATGACCAATGGTTATGCTGCTGCGCTAGATCGTGCTTATATATTGGACATGCTCGATCGCTTGCTGCGAACGCCTAGTCCGAGCGGATTTTGTATGGCGATCATGGAGCTTGTAAACTTGGAAGTGACCCGTCTAGGATATACGATGCAGCGTTCGCCCAAAGGGAACGGCGTTATCGTCATCCCGGGTGAAACTGATACGAACGTTATCGCACTTACTGCACATGTTGATACACTCGGGGCGATGGTGCGCTCGATCAAATCGGATGGCACGATTCGCTTTACGCCGATCGGCGGATATGCCATGCAGACGGTGGAAGGCGAGTACTGTCTTATACATACAAGGGATGGTCGGCAATATGAAGGAACCGTGTTGTCAACGAAACCTTCGGTTCATGTATATTCGGATGCGCGCGATTGGAAGCGCGACGAGGCAAATATGGCTATTCGGATTGACGAGCTTGTTGATTCGAAGAGTGATACCGAGAACTTAGGAATTGCGCCCGGCGATATCATTTCATGGGACCCTCGCGTAAGGATGCTGCCGAATGGACTTGTAAAATCACGTCATTTGGACGATAAGGCGAGTGTCGCTGCTCTGCTCGGATTGCTGGAATGGCTGAAGCGAGAAGGTCGCACGCCGTCTCGAACGGTTCATATCATCATCTCGACCTATGAAGAAGTTGGTCACGGCAGCGCCTATGTATCACCTGATATTACCGAGATGATTGCGGTTGATATGGGCGCAATTGGTGATGATTTGAGCACGACAGAACGGGATGTATCCATCTGCGCCAAAGATTCGTCAGGACCTTACGATTATGGGATGACATCGAAGCTGATTGAACTGGCGAAGCGGGAAGGAATGCCTTACGCTGTCGATATTTATCCGTTCTACGGCTCGGATGCTTCCGCAGCTCTGCGAGGAGGAAGCAATATTCGTGCGGCTCTTATCGGACCAGGCGTTCACGCGTCTCACGGAATGGAACGGACGCATGCGGATGCAGTTGTGAATACGGCTGCGCTGCTGCTTGCTTATATTTTGGACTAACAGTAGAGAAGAAGGTAAGGTGAGATTACGATGAATGATCGGCTGCAACAGCTAACATCCCAATTGGCGGATCAATCGATCCAAGCTGCGATAATTACGAATCCGAAGCATGTGTACTACTTGAGCGGGTTTCGCAGTGATCCGCATGAGCGCCTGCTCGCTCTGATCGTTACATCAGATGGTACATCGAAGCTGCTCGTTCCACAGTTAGATCGGGCAGGGGCTGAAGCCTCTGCGTCAGTTGATCGAATAGAATCGCACCGAGATACGGACGATGCTTATGCTATTCTCGCCGGTATGCTGGGCACGTCAGTCACGGGTACGTTCGCGATTGAGAAGGAGCGCGTAACCGTATCGCAATTCGAACGATTGAAATCCGTGCTTCCGCAGGCATCGCTGTCCGGCATTGATGATGCGCTGCTTGCTATGCGTGCGGTCAAATCGGCAGATGAGGTTGCACGTATCAAGCATGCGGTGCAGCTCATTGAGCAAGTGCTTCGCGAAACGCTGCCTCTCGTGAAGCCAGGAGTAACCGAGCTGGAAATTGCGGCAGACATCGATTTCCGGATGCGAAAGGTCGGCGCAGAAGGACCGTCGTTCGATACGACCGTGCTAGCAGGTGCGAATTCAGCATTGCCTCACGGTTCACCGGGCAATCGCCGCATCGCCGAAGGGGAACTGCTGCTGTTCGATATGGGAGTCTATGCAGATGGTTATGTGTCGGACATTACCCGTACATTCGCTGTCGGCGAAATCTCAGATGAATTGAAGCGAATCTATGCTGCGGTGTTGAAGGCGAATGAATTGGGGATTCAAGCGTTGAAACCAGGTATTCCAATGTTGGAAGCCGATCTTGCTGCGAGACGTCATATTGAATCGTGTGGATACGGAGAACTATTCACGCATCGGCTTGGGCATGGGATAGGGTTGGATATCCATGAATATCCTTCGCTTCATGGCGCCAATACCGATCTGCTTCGTCCAGGAATGGTCGTTACGGTCGAGCCGGGCATTTATGTGCCGAATCTCGGCGGTGTTCGCATCGAAGATGATGTGCTAATCACGAATGATGGAGCGGAGTCGCTGACGACGTTTCCGAAGGAACTGACGATTATCGGTGTATAGGGGAAAAGAAAAGGTTCTAAATAAGCCATCAGTAGCAGAGGCGTTGTTCTGCAACTGGTGGTTCTTTTTGCTCTAGAAAACGAATAATTATAGTAATTCAATTAATGTCAAGATATTAGAGTTTAGTTATGGTGACTTTTATGTGAATTTAATGTTGGATTTTGTCGGGAATATTACGTATAATGTACAAGGGATTATTTTACATAATTATCACTAGGAGGATTTTACAACACATGCATACTGAACAGGGTCCACAATTCCAAGAAACAACGAATTACAATGTGAATTATCAGAAACCAAACGTGGCGGAAGTAGTCTCCGTCAAAGAATGGCTTATCGCTAGCTTGATCATGATTATTCCAATCGTGAATATCATTATGATGTTTGTATGGGCGTTCGGCGGCAATGCGAATCCGAACAAAGCGAATTATTTTAAAGCAGCATTGTTGATGGCATTGATTGTTCTCGTCCTCTATATCGTTCTCTTCGTTGTCATCATTGGATCATTTGCTGCCTCACTTAATTAGATGGATTAATATACATAAGAGAACCGTTCTTCCAACTGGAAGGACGGTTCTCTTATGTATATTTTACAGCTTGACATGAAACCTTAAGGTGTCATATACTCCGATGTGAAACCTTAAGGTTTCATAATTTTCGATGACAATCCAATGAATAACGAATAACGAATGAATAGGAGATTCTATCATGAGCCAAACAAACTCGCAGCAACTGCCTGATGTAGTACGCAATGTTGTATTGAATGCCCCAATCGAGAAAGTATGGAAAGCCGTTTCGACCGCCGAAGGGATTGCTTCGTGGTTCATGCCTCCAACAAGCTTCGAGCCAGTTGTAGGTTATGAATTCGAACTGAATGCAGGTCAATTCGGCATGTCGCCTTGCAAAGTAACCGAAGTGGAACCGCCATATCGTCTAGCATTTCGTTGGGGCAAAGACTGGACGCTTTCGTTCGACCTCGCGGAACAAGACGGCAAAACCACCTTTACGCTTACACACGGCGGATGGAGCCTAGATGCGGTTACGGAATTCAATCAGCCTCATGCACAAGTTCGCGAGCATATGGCGCAAGGCTGGGATGGCATCATGAAGAAGTTCACTAGCGTTATCGAACAGGGTTAAGCGTGAATGGGACAGGCTAAGCCCACTCCCGATGCGAAGCCGGCAATAGACGTGTTCCAAGCGATTGCCGACCCTTCGCGGCGTAAGCTGCTTGAGATGTTAGGCGATGAAGAAATGCCCGTTACGACCATCTCTAGTCACTTCTCGATGTCGAGAACGGCTGTTTCGAAACATTTGCGCATTCTAACGGATGCCGGGCTGCTGACCGAGCGAAAGGTAGGACGCGAGACGCGCTATCGGCTGGAACCAGCGCCGCTCCAAGAACTGAAGCGTTGGCTTGCTTATTATGATCGATTCTGGGATAACAAAATGCTCGCTCTTCAGCGCTATGTGGAATCTTCTGACGATCATGAAGAATAATAATGGCCAAAATCTAGGGTTGATTGATCGCCCGCGGCCGTATTATGCTGATGACGACTGGATTTGTGTGGCTTGAAGGAGAGATGGACATGAGCGAATATCCGCATGTATACGATGTGACGATGGATTTGTATCGTGATTGGCTGAATACGGTACAAGAAGTGTTCCGGGGTTCGGGTTCGCCACTGCCGGAGGATCTGACAGACAAGGAAATTGCAATTGCTTATTTTCTTCAGACGGCGCCTTCTGAAGAAGCAGCTGAGCAGCTTGCGGAGAGCAACGAGAAGCGGCTTCGGACGATTCAGCAGACGATACTCGATCGGTTGGATGATGTGATTGCGCCTGATATTAAGAAGCGGACCGGGTATGAAGGAACGCAATACCATTTTCAATGGGTTTATCAGCAAGGGGAGAACATTGTAGAGAATCAATCGCAGTATCGTATCCCGTTGTAAAAGAAAGAAGAGCAAGCTCGCGGTTCATTCCGCCGGCTTGCTCTTCTTTCATTGGCCCAAAGTTAGCTTTACTGCTTAGCAGCAGCTTCTCGTACGGTGTTCTTCTTCACCCAAGGAAGCGATGCTTTCACCCAGCCATATCGCTGCGAACGGTAAATTCTAGCGTGGCCAGAGCATGCGTAGCTGATCATACAACCGATGAACAAGTACAGCGCACCTTCTGTGCCGAACAACTCCAGACCCATAATGAAACAAGCAAATGGCGTATTGGCTGCACCGCTAAAGACACTCACTAGTCCTATACCTGCGAGCAGGGGCACGGAAATATGGAAAATCCCCGCGAGCGCACTGCCAAGCGTTGAACCAATGACGAATAACGGCGTCACTTCGCCGCCTTGGTAACCTGCTCCTAGTGTAATCGAAGTGAATAAGGTCTTAAGTGCGAAAGCTGCTGGTGAAACAGCTTCCTCGAACGAGTGGCTTAGCAGCGGGAGACTCAGTCCCAAATAATCACGAGTGCCCAGTGCATAG
Organism: Paenibacillus terricola; assembly: GCF_014779765.1. Classification (GTDB taxonomy): domain Bacteria; phylum Bacillota; class Bacilli; order Paenibacillales; family Paenibacillaceae; genus Paenibacillus_T; species Paenibacillus_T terricola. The sequence continues at coordinate 1,566,096 of NZ_JACXZA010000001.1, forward strand.
ACCAGTACAATAATTAGAATACCGCCCGCGACAGCGCGAAGTGGCGCATTCGGAATCCAAGCAGCGAATCGCTGCTTCAACACATGCGTCAACTCGCTGAATAGCAGTGCCGCGAGGCCGAACAGGATAGAAGCTGCAGCGATCTGTGCCAATAATTGAAGAGAGAATGAAGGCAATTGACCGAGCGAATACTGAATATGTCGAATTCCCCAAGCTCTCGTGACATAATCGCCTGTCCAGCCCGCAATCAAACACGGTATAAGCGCGATGAAGCGATTCCGCCAGTTCCGGTGTGCGGCAAGCAGCTCGACAGCGAAGATGGCGCCAGCAATCGGCGTTCCGAACACGGAGCCGAATCCGGCACTAATACCGCATTGCAGGAGCATGCTCCTCTGCTGCGGATTTAGATTCATTCTCGCCCCGAACTGCTCAGCCAAGCTGCCACCGAGCTGAACGGCAGTTCCTTCGCGGCCAGCAGATCCGCCGAACAGGTGGGTCGTCCATGTGCCGATCAATACGAGCGGCGCCATTCGGAACGGGACGCGGGCATACGATTGATCACCGTAGGCTTGCTCAATAAGTAAGTTGTTGCCTTTGGCAGCGGAGGCTCCGTAGGCAGCATACAACCAGCTGATTACTGCGCCGCCTACAGGCAGCAGCCAGAGCAGCCAGAGGGAGTGTTCGCGTGCGGATGTGACCTGCTCAAGTCCGTACAGGAACAGTGCGGAGGAAGTCCCTCCCAGTAATCCGACGGCAACGCTAATGATTAACCAGCGAAGCCAATTCATGCTCTTGTCCATCATTTTTCCCAATCGAAGTCGCTCCTTGACACCAATAAACTTCTGCTTCTGGCAAAAGTATAGCACGAAAAATGGATTGACGACCTACTCTAGTTTGAGTAAAATACTTCGTATGCGAAATGTTCGTATGTGAAAGGTTTGTTTTATTAATCAAACTAGAAGGGGGGTTCCTAATTTGGAGAATCAGGAGCGGCTGCAGCGACTATTGCTTACCTTTCGAGAAATGAACAAAGAGCTGTATCAAGTATTGAACGTAACTTTGCAGCAAATAGGCATCACATCTCCCCAATACATGGTTCTTAAAGCACTGCACGACAAGCCATGCATTGGCTTATCAGAGTTAGCCGAACATATTTATTCCAACAACAGTACGGCAAGCGGAATAATTGATCGTCTGGTCAAAGCCGAGCTCGTTAAGCGCGAGCGGCCTGATACGGATCGCCGGGCGATTTCTTTGACCTTGACGCCTCAAGGTGAAGAATTAATTAATAAGGCTCTTGTAATGCGATTAGATCGGCTGAAGCCGCTGCTGAAGCTGCCTGCGGAGGATTACGATACGATGTTCCGCATTCAACGGGATATTATAGAATTAATACAACAGGGTGGAGAGGAAGCCTAACCATGACTAATGCAATATCAAATTTAAAAAGGGGTCCAATCGTTGCTTCGCTAATCATTGCGGCGTTCGTTGCAATCTTGGCGCAGACGCTGCTTAACATCGCGCTGCCAAGCATCATGAAGGACCTGGATGTATCGGAGAACACAGCACAGTGGCTCATTACGGGCTACATGCTTGTCAACGGTGTACTTATTCCGATCAGTGCTTATTTGATCGAACGTTTTACGACTAGAAGATTGTTTATCGTCGCTGTCAGCTTGTTTACAATCGGTACGATTGTTGCGGGCTTGGCTTACAGTTTCCCTGTATTGCTCACAGGCCGTCTGATTCAAGCAGCAGGCGCAGGTATTCTGATGCCGCTGATGTCAATCGTATTCTTGACGATCTTCCCAGTGGAAGAACGCGGTAAAGCAATGGGTATGATGGGTCTGGCAATGATCTTCGCACCGGCAGTTGGTCCTACGCTGTCCGGCTGGATCGTTGAGCACTATTCGTGGCGCGTCCTGTTCTACATTCTGCTGCCAATTACGGTGTTCGCTCTGATCTATGGCGCATACGCAATGAAGAACGTTACGCGCAATGCTAAATCGAAGCTGGACTACACGGCCGTTGTATTGTCGACACTCGGCTTCGGCGGCATCCTATACGGTTTCTCCGATGCAGGTACGGAAGGTTGGAACAACGCAACTGTGTACACGACGCTTATTATCGGCGTTGTCGCACTTATCCTGTTCGTATGGCGCGAGCTCGTCGTTGAGAAACCGATTCTTGAGCTGAGGGTATTCAAATTCAGCATGTACTCACTCACAACGGTTATCAACGTTATCGTTACGATGGCCATGTACTCCGGTATGATTCTGCTGCCGTTGTACTTGCAGACGATTCGCGGCTTTACGCCAGTCGAATCCGGTTTGCTCTTGCTTCCAGGCGCAATTCTGATGGGTATCATGTCGCCAATTACGGGTATTATTTTCGATAAAATCGGTGCACGTTGGCTTGCGGTTGTAGGTCTTGCGATTACGGTAGGTACAACGTACATGCTCAGTAATCTTGAAGCAGATACGACTTACACGGCTCTGATCACGATCTACTCGTTCCGTATGTTCGGTATGTCGCTGCTCATGATGCCGATCCAGACAGCAGGTATGAACCAGCTGCCGCAGCGTCTCAATGCTCACGGTTCGGCTATGCAGCAAACGCTGCGTAACGTTGCAGGCGCACTTGGTGCCGCGCTGCTCGTTACGATCATGACGAACAAAACGAAAGAAGTTGTAAAAGAACTGATCATCAGCACAGGTACGAACCCGCAAGATGAAGCAGCCATGCAGCCGCTTCAAGTCCAAGGCATGATCGACGGTATCAATCACTCGTTCGTCGTTGCAACTTGGTTCGCGGTAGTAGCGCTGGTACTTGCCTTCTTCCTCAAGAAAGTTAAGCCGCATGAAGAGAAGAACGTTGAAACTGCGAAGAATGACGACAAAGCTAAAGCAACAGCCCAACCGGCTGCGCGCCGCGGCTAATCGTTCGCATCACCCATCTCTATCCTTGTTTGGGATAGGGGTGGGTTTTATTTTGTTTCAAGATACCGGTTAGATGCGGTATACTCGGGACAGTTGGTATTAAAAGAAATGTCGCCATGGGATGAGGTGAATCGGCATGCGGTTAGAGATCGGTGTACGGGATGAACTATTGAGCAGACTAACGGAAGAGCAGCAGCAATATTTGACCGAAGTGTTGTCTCGGGGCAGAAGGACAGTATTTGCTAATGAGATGGCGAGACAGAAAGGATACGCGATTCCTGAAGGAACCGACGTGGAGCAGATTGAACGGCTGCTCGACGAATGGATTTATAAAGGGTACATTGATGCAGGACAGGTTTCGCCCGTTCTGAGATGCGAGTGCGGTAGACCGCTCCGCTATCAGCACCAAGTACAGCACAAGACGACGGGGGAACGTAAATTTTTTGGCATCGACCATCTGAAAGAACATTTGGCAATTGATGCGGTTGTCGTATCGGCGATTATTAAAGGTTTCGACGCCATTGACTATGAACTCGATGAGCTGTTGGTGAAGCTTCAGACCGATTGGGCAGTTGATCCTGATTTACTTAAGGTTGGTCAGATGCCTGAAGATGTAATGGATCATCTGCGACTAAACCTTCCGCTTCTGGACAAGCAGGTGCGGAAGCTGCGTGCCATCCGTGCCGCCGAGTTGACAGCGGCTTGGAGACTGAACGAAGCGAAAGCCCAGCCAGAGATAATATTTAAACCTGAGAAAACAAAGGTTGTGGAAAGCCCGCAATCGTATGACTTATTTGCATGGCAAGATGAATCGGAAGCCGAGGTGGAGCAAGAAGAGCCTCCGCTAATTGAGCTTGACTATGCGCTGCAAAGCCGAGTCCGCAATTATCTTCGTAACGGTGCCCGAAGTGCACGTGTTATATGTGAAATGCTAATAGAAGAACATCAAGCGAATAACCGCCGCTTTCTTACAGGCAAGCCAAAGTTGTTTCCAAGCGTTTGCGTCTATATCGAATCAATCGATGCCGTCAAGATCGAGAGCATTTCGCCGGAGGATCGTTCGTACTCGCTCATAAAACCACTATAAAGACGAATCCAAGCGAACCAGAGGAGGCAGAGACGGCAATGGATATACATCATAATACCCATACCGACAATACCGCCCATATTATAAATAAGCATGTAGTCAATCAAATTGTAGCGATACAGTCTACTGCTGACGATGCTCCAGCTATCATGGAATTGCTGTTACAGACGGCACTATGGCTCAAGAGCAAAGGCTCTACGCAGTGGAATGGACTGCTTCGGGGTGAAGATCACCACAATACGCAAGAGTGTGCGCGTAGAGGCGACGTCTACTTGTTCAAGGATGGGGAGGCTCTCGCAGGAATCGTCACGCTGCTTCGCAGCCCAAGCGCATGGGATATAGCGTTGTGGGGCGAAGAAGGCCACGACCAAGCAGTCTATTTGCACCGATTAGCCATTAATCGTGCATACGGTGGATTGAATCTTGGCGATGCTATCCTTCAATGGGTCCATTCGAGCATTCGATTTGATGGCAAGGATCGGATCCGTTTGGATTGTATCGATTCGAACCCGTTGTTGGACAAATTTTATCGCTCGGCAGGCTATTCGTATCAGGGACATTCAGATTCAGGTTTTTTCTTGTTTGAACGTTTACAGGGGAAGTTCGCTGAAAGCCGAACTATTTGAACGCAACGTATATAACAGCTATCGTGACAATAATTTTATTATTTCGATAGGCTCAAAGCCGGTGCGAGAGTCATACAGTGTAGACGTATGACTATTGAATCGGGAGGTACTAGCGATGAATCGTGGCTTTGGGCCGGTTGGTGGTGGATTTGGACGCCGTCCATTTCGTCCGTTTCCGCATCCGTTTTTCCCTGGACGAGTATTGTATCCATTCTTCTTCTTCTCGCCGTTCTTCTTTCCATTCTTTCGAGAAGGTGAAGAGGATGGAGAAGATCGTAACGATGGCATCTTCGCGCAGCATCAAGCAACACAAGGACAAACGCTTCAACAAGTTGCTCACGCCTACAACATTCCTTATCCACTCTTGGAAGAAGCCAACCCGCAAGTTAGCAGCCCAAGCCAGCTGAGACAAGGTGAAACGGTCGTCATTCCTCGAATCTCGCATATGTACTGTCATAAAACATACATGGAACGCAGTGAGCAGCAGACTACTCAAACTGCAGCAGACGCTGCGCAACAACTGCAGCCAATGCAACCAACCCAACCAATGCAGCAAATGCAATGGGGACAAACAAGAAATCCATACGCGCCATATCCTTATTAAATCAGATTACTTAGCATAGTAAGCAAGGCTGCGGACATCCGCAGCCTTTACTGCGTTTAAACGATGATGAAACGGCATACATAATTAGAGGGTGAAATGAGCCTGTTTTGCGGTATAATGGAACGATGGAGTTTATTGATGAATGTGGAGGCACAGACGTAATTGGCTAAATATCCGTTTGAATTTGACCCGGGCACTCCGTTTATGCAGCAGGCGAGCGATTGGATCGCCGACGTCTTCTATGAGGTGCTGCCGGAGGCCGGCTTCGAGGTGCGCGACGAGCAGATCTATATGGCGTTTCAGCTGGAGCGAGCGTACAACGAGAAGAAAACGATTTTTGCAGAAGCCGGTGTTGGAACAGGCAAAACATTGGTCTATCTGCTCTATGCAATTTGCTATGCACGCTATACGCGCAAGCCTGCAATTATCGCATGCGCTGACGAGTCTCTAATTGAACAGCTAGTGAAGCCAGAAGGCGATATTGCGAAGCTGGCACGCCATCTAGAACTAACAATCGATGCGCGCCTCGGCAAATCGCCGGATCAATATATTTGTTTGAACAAACTGGATGAAGTGCGTGCGGATGAGATGGCGTCTGAGGTCTATGATACGATCCACAGCGGCCTGCCAACGTTCGTTCATCGGCCGGATACGATGCAGGCGTTCCATCCATACGGGAATCGCAAAGATTACCCGCAGCTGTCGGATGAAGAGTGGGGACGTATCGGCTGGGATGTGTTCCAGGACTGTCTCGTATGCAGTCAGCGACACCGCTGCGGTCAGACGCTGTCACGCGAGCATTACCGCAAAGCAGCAGATATTATTATATGCTCGCATGATTTCTATATGGAGCATGTATGGACGTATGAAGCACGGAAGCGGGAAGGTCAGCTTCCGCTGCTGCCGGAACATAGCTCGGTCGTATTCGACGAAGGCCATCTGCTGGAGACGGCGGCGCAGAGCGCACTCACCTATAAGCTGAAACATGCGTTGTTCGAGAGCATCATTACGCGTCTTCTGGAAGGTGAAGTTCGCGAATCGCTCGCATATGCGGTCGAGGACGCAATTTCGTCGAGCGAGACCTTATTCGAGCTGCTGGCGAAGCACAGCGTACAAGTGCCAGCTTCGAATCGGCGTGAAGTTATACTGAGCGAGCCGTTGATGAAGGAGATAAATCGTTTTAGCAGCTTGCTCGGCACAATCGAAGAGGAGCTGGTGTTCGAGAGCGGTCTGTTCACAATCGATGACTACCAGCTGAAGATTGTTGAGGAGCATCTGGAGATGATCGGGTATGCGTTGTCGCTATTCAAGCGTCCAGAAGGACTCATCTCGTGGGTGACGGACAACGGTGCTGACGGCACCACACTCGTCATTATGCCGCGCAAGGTGAAGGAAATTCTCGCGGAGATGGTATTCGGCAAGAGGATGCCGGTTGTGTTCTCGTCTGCAACGTTGTCGGTTGACGGCTCTTTCGATTACGTAGCGTCCAGCCTTGGCATCAGCGATTATTTGTCCTTCTCCGTGGCCTCGCCGTACAATTACGAGGAACAGATGAAGGCTGTGCTTTATCCCGAAACATCAACTCCTACTGCTGCCAAAATGGGTATCGTCCTGCGCGGCATAGCAGAAGCAAAAGGCGGATCGCTGCTGTTGTTCCCATCCTTCGAGGAGCTTCACCAGTTCCAGGCTGAGCTCGCGCGTTATCCGGAGTCGAGCAGCTATCGATTCCTATATGAAGGTTCTGCTGAAATCAGCCACCTCATCTCCGAGTTCCAGCGGGATGAGCGCAGCATTCTATGCGCAGTTACGCTGTGGGAAGGGCTGGATATTCCAGGTCCGTCGCTATCGCACGTAATTATCTGGTCGCTACCGTTCCCGCCGCATGATCCTGTATTCGATGCGAAGCGGAAGGATGCCAAGGATGCGTTCCGCGAAGTAGATATGCCATATATGCTGCTGCGGATGCGGCAGGGAATCGGTCGGCTTATTCGTACGAGCAGTGACAGCGGCACCGTCTCGATCTTCGGCGAACAGCTGGAAGATGAGTTTGTGCTTGAACAGATTATGCGGTTCTTACCGTCGAATACAGAGAGGGTGGCACCATGCTAAACATTACAGAATACAGCGTAGAACTCGTGAAAGACCCGTTCGGCATTCTAGACGGTAAACGATACGAATTTATTCTCGATCTCGATGTGCCGGACGATGATGAGCTGTATACCGAGAATGGTGTTTATGCACGCGTTATCTTTAGCGTAGCGGACAGCGGATCGCGGATCGTGAAATACGAGCTGCGCGAACGATCGACAGATCGGTATTTGGAGATTGATCTGGAAGACGAAGAGCTTGCGGTGTTTGCGCAATTCTGCCAAGAAGAGCTTGAAGCGGGTGTTGACGTCGAATAAGACGTCTGCCCGGGGAGGAGACGGGTATGAAATCGATCCTGTTCACAGGCGGGGGCTCCGCCGGACATGTAACGGTCAATCTCGCGCTTATTCCGAAGTTTATTGCAGATGGCTGGAAGGTCGATTATATCGGTTCTGTTGACGGCATTGAACGGCGGTTAATTGAATCGCTGGATGGTGTTGCGTATCATCCGATCGCAACGGGCAAGCTTCGCCGCTATATGGATTGGCGCAATGTGAAGGATCCGTTCAAGGTTGTCCGAGGCGTGATGCAGGCCTATCGGCTCATTCGCAAGCTAAAGCCGAATGTCGTCTTCTCCAAAGGCGGCTTCGTCTCTGTGCCTGTTGTGTTAGGCGCGAGGCTCAACAAGACGCCGATTCTGATCCATGAATCGGATCTGACGCCGGGTTTAGCCAATCGTATCGCAATGCCGTTCGCAACAGGGATTTGTACGACGTTTCCTGAAACATCCCAGTATATTAAAGCTGGCGGAACTGAAGTAAGACATGTGGGAGCAGTCATTCGGGAAGAGATTCGGCAGGGGGCTGCACAACTCGGCCGTGCATTCTGCAAATTAGATGCGTCGAAGCCTGTGCTTCTTATCATGGGCGGCAGTCTTGGCGCGCGTGCGATTAATGCTGCCGTTCGTTCAGCGCTGCCTGAGCTGACGCGAAGGTTCTATGTTGTCCATCTGTGCGGTAAAGGCGGATTGGAAAGCAACATCGATAACCCATCCTATCGGCAATATGAGTATGTGCAGGAGCAGCTGCCTGATATGCTTGCTATGACCGATATTGTGGTTACACGCGCTGGATCGAACTCGATCTATGAGTTTCTATCGCTTCAACTGCCGATGCTGCTGATCCCGCTCTCGAAGAAGCAAAGCCGAGGGGATCAGCTCTTGAATGCGGCTTCGTTCAAGGATGCGGGTTATGCAGAGGTGCTCGAAGAGGAGGCGCTCAATGCCGCTTCTCTCGTGGCGAATGTATCGAAACTGTACGATGAACGGCATACATACCGGTACACGATGCGTCGCCATTCGCAGCAGGATGCGTTGAATGCCGTGCATAAGTGGATTGGGGATATCGCAAAGCCATAGAACGTCACTTTATCTTGAAAGAACCGATTTTAGTTGCAGAAATGCAGTATAAGAAAGTATAATTGTTAAAACGCATATGCAAGAACTGGAGGAGCCTGTCACTTACGGGTTTTCTCTGTCTTCAGAAGAGCCTGTATTTAACAGGCTCTTTTTTGCGTTTTTCAGGCAATTCCACACAAGGAAAGGGGATTAACTATGCAAATGTTATTGTCTCTAGCGATTATGATTGCCGCAACGAAGATTGCAGGCGATTTGTCGGTAAGGATAGGTCAACCGTCCGTTCTTGGCAAGCTCATTGCAGGAATTATTCTTGGGCCTGCCGTTCTTCACTGGATTGAGCCGGAGCCATTCATTCATGAGTTTTCTGAAATCGGAGTTCTGCTGCTGATGTTTATCGCAGGACTTGAGACGGACCTTGATCAACTGAAACGAAATTGGCGTTCGGCGGTTGCTGTTGCGATTGGCGGGATCGTCGCTCCTTTCGTTGGAGGATATGGCATAGCGCTGGCTTTCGGTCTTACTGGTCCGCAATCGCTGTTCGTAGGAGTACTGCTGTGCGCGACCTCTGTCAGTATTTCCGTACAAACCTTGAAGGAAATGAATGCATTGCAATCCCGAGAAGGTACGACCATTCTCGGTGCAGCGGTCGTGGACGATGTAGTTGTCGTTCTGCTCCTGGCAGTGATGATGAGCGTCCTCGGTACGGGAGAAGGAGGCTCTTTAGGGGCTCTTGCGATTAAAAACATCTTATTCTTTGTTCTTATCATCTTGCTTGGTTGGTTCATTGTACCGCCCTTAATGAAAAGATTGTCGAAGTATCAAGTAACTGAATCTGTCATAAGCGGTGCACTTGTCATCGTATGCTCGTTCGCATATTTTGCGGAGCGGATGGAGGTCGCAGGCATTATCGGGGCGTTCGCTGCGGGCATTAGCCTGTCACAGACGAAGTTCAAGCACCAGGTTGAAGAGAAGGTCAGTCCAATTGCCTACAGTCTGTTTGTTCCCGTGTTCTTTGTAAGTATCGGCTTGAATGTCACCTTCGACGGACTTGGCAGCCAACTAGGCTTGTTGCTCGTGCTGACGGTTGTTGCGATCGCCGCCAAGCTCGCTGGCGGTGCCTTAGGTGCAAGGCTGACCGGGTTCGGAGGCCGGTCAGCGCTTATGATCGGGGCGGGAATGGTATCGCGCGGCGAGGTTGCTCTTATCATCGCGGCGTCAGGGCTGGAGTCGGGGCTTCTGCCGCAGAATTATTTTACATCGGTAATCGTATTGGTCATCATAACGACGCTTGTTACGCCTCCGCTGCTGAAGGTGTTGAACGCCAATCGCAGCTATCAGCAGAACGATTCAACCAGCAGCTAATTTCCATACTCGATGCAACTTTCTTCCGCTTCCGTCAGTCTATAATGGCAGTGAATAGACTTATAGGCTGAGAATGGAAATAGAAATGGAAATGGAGGCTGTGATTCATGCAAATCAAATGGACTTCGTCGACAGCAGGGTGTCTAGCGATCGGATTGGCGATCTCAGGGTTGTTAAGCGGATCGGTATCCGCACAGGGCAGTGCAGGTGTTAACGCCAGCTATTCGTACGCGACAATTAGCAGTAAGAAGAACATACCGCTTGCGACTCCTATCTGGTCAGCCGAACTTGAATTGCCTTCCTCGGACGCATTCAATTGGCCGGATGTTGAAGCTGCGAACGGAAATGTGTTCTATGTGAAGTCAGGTGTCCTGTATGCGACTAGCGTATCGAGCGGGAAGAAGTTATGGTCGTTCGGCAAGAAGCTGCAAATCAACTCGATTGCAGCATATGGCAATTATGTATATGCATTCGAAGAAGGCGGCGTCGTATATCGGGTTGATGCGAAGACGGGGAAAGGCGCAAAGCTGTTTCAGCTCAGGGATGCGAAGGGAACTGTATCCCAGTCGATTAATGAAATCTCTGTCTCAGAAACAGAAGGCGTGTTGTATGTACTGAGTTCCAACACGGTGGCTGCTGTTCAATTGTCAGACGGGAAGCTGAAGTGGCGGAATGATGATTTTTACTATACGTCAGTACCGAAATTAGTGAATGGCAAGCTGCTTATGTATACCACGGAGTCAGGCGCAATTATGGTCGGCACGACCTATGCGATTGATCCGAAGACGGGTAAGACGCTGTGGAGGCTTGGCGGAAGCCACTCCAAACTGTTGGGAGCAGATGGTGATCGACTGTATTACGAAGACCAATGGCCGAACATCGATGATACCGAAGCTTCAATCGCCAAGCTGGATATCGTATCCCTTGAAACCGGCGAGGTCGTTGAATCCAAGACGTACCCTTCACCGCAGTTAAGTACGGGAGCTTATGTTCCGCGTTCCAATCAGCTGCTTATTGACGGCGATAATTTATTTATCGGTGCGGGCGGGAATGGCATCTATCGATATGGTGTGCATGCTGATCCGAAGACTTCCAAACCGGCTTATATTTCAGCCAATGGCAGCTGGATCGCAGGACCCTATAACGGTAAACTCTATTTCCAAGATTCGACCTTCCAAGGTTTGTTCGCGGTCAAGCAGCTGGAAAACTCGTATGTTTCTTATTATGGCGTAGACAATCCGATTAGCCGCCTAGACTTGATTGATTCAGGCATGTATATTGGGCAAACTGATGGTTCTGTCTTAGCCTATAACGTGAAGACGAGCAAGTCTGTGTTCCGTTATGAAACGGATGCACGCAATTACGGACCATTCCAGACAATTGGCAACAAGCTGATAGTTCAAGCAGATAATAAGCTGTACGCATTCAATCTGTCATCAGAGCTGACACAACCGATCACGGATTCGGATGCTGTAGCGGACGGATACGCCAAGGCATCAGCGAAGCTGTCGGTGAACGGGGAAGTCCGAGAATTCAATCCGAACATGATGTCGGCAGCGAATCGGATGTTCGTGCCGCTCCGATTCTTGACGGAGACGTTAGGTGCTAAGGTCGTGTACGATAGCAAGACCAAGTCATCGACTGTCACGTATGAGGGACGGGCGTTTACGATAACTGAAGGTAAGTCTTATGCGGTTATCGCGGGTAAGCAGCAAGATCTGTCTTTTGCCCCGGTGACATTGAATGGATCTCTGTATGTGCCAGTCAAAGACATTGGAGAATTGCTTGGCATATCGGTCAGTTGGAATGCTTCGTCACGGACGGTTGAAGTTGTCACTAATCCGCAGAAGTAATGGCATTCGTCTAGATGGGCGCAGTCATATGGCTCGGTATTTCATGCCATTAAATTTAGATTTGTCCAACGATTTGGGACAAAACTTTAAACTTTGTCGTTGCAATTTGGAATGACGGGTGTATAATTACGAGTAATTTCATATTTCTCGAACGATAAATTCAATGACGAGAATGAGTACGTTAATACGACTGATCCAACAGAGAGTTGGGGTGCTGAAAACCAACGATCAGGCGTTAACCGAAAGCTATCTCCGAGAAGCGGGCTGAAAAGCCATGCCGCTATTCCAGCGTTAGACGGAAGCGCATTGATAGATGCGTGATGGAGTGTCGTTGCCCATGTGGCAGCGGAACTAGGGTGGTAACACGGGTATTCAGACTCGTCCCTTATTGGGGACGGGTCTTTTTTGTTGTTCAAAATTGAAGAGGAGCGACTTTGAATAGCAGAGAGACTTTGCGCGAGCGCAAAGATCCCTATGTCGTGTTCAAAGATCCTAATGTGAGGAGATCCGCCAATGCTAAGTCAATCGTTAACAGCAACCAAATCCAACTCGATCGAGGGCCGGCTGGCGGCGCTCGTACGGGAGATGAAGCCGTCGGGCATTCGCAAGTTTTTCGACCTTGCAGCAGGTCAAGAAGGAATCATTTCACTGGGCGTCGGTGAACCAGACTTCGTAACGCCGCAGCCGGTTCGTGATGCATGCATGATCGCTCTGGAGCAGGGAAAAACTTCGTATACGTCGAATGCAGGCATGCCTGAGCTTCGAAGCGCAATTGCCGATTATGTCCACACCTCTTGGAATGTCACGTATGACTCATCTGAAGAACTGCTTGTAACTGTCGGGAGCAGTGAGGCTATCGATCTTGCGCTTCGTGCCTTGATTGAACCTGGCGATGAGATTCTTGTTCCAGTTCCGAGCTACATCTCGTATTCGCCGATTGCAGCGATTGGGCGCGGCATCCCTGTGGAAGTACAAACAGACGCATCCAATAACTTCAAGTTGACAGCAGATGCGCTGCGCAGCGCGATTACGCCGAAGTCGAAAGTGCTTATCGTATCGTATCCGAACAACCCGACAGGAAGCATTATGACCTATGAAGATTGGCTGCCCATTGCACAAGTGGCGGAAGAGCATGATCTCGTTGTTCTCTCGGATGAAATCTATGCGGAGCTGACGTACGGATCGAAGCATGTTAGCCTTGCTGCTGTGCCAGGTATGAAAGAACGGACGCTGATCATCAATGGTTTCTCCAAGGCGTTTGCAATGACGGGCTGGCGTGTCGGCTATGCATGCGGACCACAACCGCTGATCGCAGCAATGCTCAAAATCCACCAATACACCATCATGTGCGCGCCGATTCTTGGCCAGATCGCAGCGTTGGAGTCGCTTCGAATCGGACTTTCCGAGAAGGATCGGATGGTGGAGAGTTATAACGTTCGCCGGCAGGCGATTGTTGAAGGTTTCCGCCGAATCGGGCTTCCGTGCCATGTGCCGTACGGTTCGTTCTACGCATTCCCATCGATTGCAGGAACGGGGCTGACATCCGAGCAGTTCGCTGAACGTTTGCTGCTGGAGCAGAAGGTCGTTACAGTGCCGGGCAATGTGTTCGGGGGAGGCGGAGAAGGGTTTATCCGTTGTTCGTATGCAACATCACTTACGAAGATCGAAGAGGCATTGGTTCGTATTCAGAGGTTTCTTCAATCCTTGTAGCTAGGAGGAATGCGATTGGCACAGGATAACATTCAAGTGCCGTACGGCTATGAGCCGCCGGTGGATTCACGTAAAGGGATATTAGTCTATTACGATACGTTTGAGCATGCAACGGATAAGGAGTTGGATCAAGCGGTTGATCTGATGCACAACATGTCATTCAAGAAGCTCGTTCTTTATCCGCTGCATGAATCAACAGCCAAACGGATGTCGGAGGATGCTGTTCGGCCTTATTATAAAAGGCTGGATATGCTGCATGACTGGCGGCGTTCGATTGATGAATCGGGGGTCGTTATCGAAGGTCTGGAAGGGAAACGTAAGAAGTATACGCCGATCGATAGCGCCCTTCGTCATTTGACTGAAACCTATGGCAAACCGCTGTTTCTGCTCTTGTCGCCGGAAACGGCTAGCATGTTCGCTAGCTATGATTCGTTCGAGCCTTGGATTACTCGCATCAGGTTGCTGCTTACGTCGGGGCCATCGGCCAGTCAGATGCATCCGCGGCTAGTGAAGTACGCACACCGTTGGAACGTAGTCGGCGAACAGGTGGACGTGAGTGAACAATGATGCGAATTGCAGCTCATTATAATATCAGCAGCGGGGAAATCTAACGATATGAACAATTCGATCCTATTCCAATCAGGTACAGGCCGAGAACGTCATCAACGCAAGCTGCTGCTAAGCGCAGGGCTAAGCTGGTTGTTTGATGCCATGGATGTTGGCATGCTGTCCTTTATCGTCGCTGCGTTAAGTGTTGAATGGGGACTTGGTCCTCATCAGATCGGGTTGCTTACGGCTACGAATTCAATCGGAATGGCAGCGGGTGCAGCCGCTGCCGGCATATTGGCGGACCGTTACGGAAGAAGGGCGATCCTGCTCTGGACACTCGTTATTTTCTCCGTTGCGAGCGGTCTATCTGCGTTGGCTGGCAGCTTCGCCGTATTGATGGTGCTGCGGTTTGCGGCTGGATTTGGTCTTGGCGGTGAACTTCCCGTTGCTTCGACACTCGTCTCTGAGTCGGTACCGCCAGAATCGCGTGGCAAAGCGGTCGTGCTGCTGGAAAGCTTCTGGGCAGGCGGATGGATATTGTCTGCGCTTATCGCTTACTTCATCATTCCGCATTACGGCTGGCGTATCGGCTTCGCCATTGGTCTCGTTCCTGTGATTTATGCGTTATATCTAAGGCGGGCCATACACGATCCTGTACGCTTCACAACCAAGGGAGATCAGTCGCTGTCTTACGGTTCTCGTATTGCTTCAATCTGGCGCAACTCCCATCGTCGCTCTACCATTATGCTGTGGGTGCTCTGGTTTACCGTCGTCTTGTCTTATTACGGCATGTTCTTGTGGCTGCCAACCGTCATGGTCATGAAAGGATTCAGTCTCGTTCGCAGCTTTGAATATGTGTTGATCATGACACTTGCGCAGCTGCCAGGTTACTTCACAGCTGCTTATCTCATCGAACGTACGGGCCGAAAATTCGTGCTTATTACGTACCTGATCCTTACAGCGGTATGTGCGATCGTGTTCGGCAGCGCGACTACAACGGGTGTGCTCATCGCTGCGGGGATCGGCTTATCGTTCTTCAACCTTGGCGCGTGGGGCGCAATGTACGCCTATACGCCTGAGCTGTACCCGACGCCGATTCGTTCGACAGGTGTTGGTCTTGCCGCATCGTTCGGGCGTGTAGGCGGCGTAATTGGACCTTATCTCGTTGGGGCATTAGTTGCTCGCAACACGCCGATTTCCGCGATTTTCTCGATTTTCTTCGTGACCATCCTGATCGGGGCCGCAGCTGTATTGCTGCTTGGCAAAGAGACGAAGGGCATAGAGGTCGAGTAATTGGACATCCTAAATCTCGCTTGAGACGATTTCATCCGAAGGCGAAGGAGGGATCGAACGATGGGTCGAAGCAAAAATAAGACGTTTCGTGGTCAACAGCAAGCTTTCGAGGCAGTGAGTCAGCAAGCGGAAGACAATCAAGCAGCATCAACGAACAGCAACAGAAACCAGAAAGGTCATGTTCCGAACACTCCTTCAACTGGTTAATGATGCATCAAGAGTAGCAAGGCTGCACAGGCAATCCGCCGTGCAGCCTTTTCATTTTTCAAGCGACAAAAGGATTTAGGCGTGGACAGCGTTGTTCATGCGGCGTTACAATCGTGTCATGTCGCAACAAGGAGATAATCAAACGGATGAAAAGTTTACTCGTTACCGGCTATCGTGCACACGAGCTCGGGATTTACGATCAGAAACATAAGGGCATTCCCTACATACGCAAAGCAATCGAGTCGCGGTTAATGCCGCTTATTGAGGAAGGTCTGGAATGGATCGTAACGCCGGGCCAATACGGCGTCGATCTATGGGCTTGCGAGGTTGCGATAAGCTTGAAGAAAACCTATCCGCAGTTGAAGCTGTCCATTCTTGCCGCTTATACGAATCCGGAAGAGAAGTGGAATGAGGGCAAGCAGGATTATTATCGCGGCATTCTGCAACAAGTCGATTATTACGATTTTGTCAGCAAGCAGCCTTATCAAGGGGTATGGCAATTAACTGCGCGTGACGACCTGCTGCTGCGCCGTACAGACGGTATGCTGTTGTTCTATGATGAGGATGCGGGAGAAGCGAGCCCGAAATATATGAAACAGAAGGCATTGAAACGGCATGCAGAAGATGGATACCCGATTATTACGATTACGGCTGAGGACGTTCAGGCGATGGCAGACGAAGAGCAGAGGGACGTCGAGTACTATTAATTGGTAACGTTGTGTTAAGGTTCGGGAATGACGAGCATTTATGATTGACAGTGTCGCTTCATTTCTGTTATCTTATTAAAAATGTTTTCCGTTGCACAGATAAGTTCAAATTGTTATTCGCACTTAAACCTACCTCTATTCGCGGTCGCTCATTACTGAATGGCTTCGATAGAGGTTTTCTAATTATCTGATTTATAAAACTAAAAAGGAGTTGAGAGCATTGGCACACTATTATATGGAACCATCCCGTACGTTCAGCGAGTTTCTGCTCATTCCAAATCTGACGAGCAAGACTTGTACACCGGACAACGTGTCGTTGAAAACACCTATTTCTAAATTCAAGAAGGGCGAGCAGCCTGACATTATGATGAATATACCGTTCACATCTGCGGTTATGCAGTCTGTCTCCGATCACAACATGGCGACTGCGCTCGCAAGATGCGGCGGTATTTCTTTTATTTTCGGTTCGCAATCGATTGAAGATCAAGCCGCAATGGTACGTAAAGTGAAAGAATATAAAGCAGGCTTCGTTGTGAGCCGCTCGAACTTGAAACCGGAACAAACGCTTCGCGATGTGCTTCGCCTGAAAGAAGAGAACGGACACTCGACGGTTGCCATTACAGAAGACGGAACGTCGAGCGGCAAACTGCTTGGCATAGTAACAAGCCGTGACTATCGGATGAGCCGCGATTCGCTGGACAAGCCAATTCGTGAATTCATGACGCCATTCTCGTCGCTTATTTATGGCGAATCCGGTATGTCGCTGCCTGAAGCGAACAACCTCATCTGGGACAAGAAGCTTAACTGTCTTCCGATCGTGGACGAGAAGCAGCACCTGCAGCACCTGGTCTTCCGTAAAGACTATGATGCTGACAAAGAAAATCCACTTGGCCTTCTCGATGCGAACAAGCGTTACATCGTTGGTGCAGGTATTAATACAAAGGACTTCATGGAACGCGTACCAGCCCTTGTTGACGCTGGCGTCGATATCCTTGTTATCGACTCGTCGGACGGCTATTCGGAATGGCAGTATGACACGGTCAAATGGGTCAAAGAAAACTTCAACGTGAAGATCGGTGCGGGTAACGTCGTAGACCGTGAAGGCTTCCTCTACCTCGTCGAAGCGGGTGCGGACTTCGTTAAAGTCGGCATTGGCGGCGGTTCGATCTGCATTACGCGCGAACAGAAAGGTATTGGCCGCGGCCAAGCATCGTCTGTTATCGAGGTTGCGGAAGCACGTCAGCAATATTACGAAGAGACTGGCATCTACGTGCCAATTTGCTCCGACGGCGGTATCGTTCACGACTACCACATTACGCTCGCGCTTGCGATGGGCGCTGACTTCGTCATGATGGGCCGCTACTTCGCTCGTTTCGACGAGAGCCCAACGAAGAAGCTGAAGGTTGGCAACAACTTCGTGAAAGAGTTCTGGGGCGAAGGCTCGAACCGTGCACGCAACTGGCAGCGTTATGACACGGGCGGCAAGCAATCGCTCGTCTTCGAGGAAGGCGTTGACTCGTACGTTCCATACGCAGGTACGCTCAAAGAAAACCTCGATAAGACGATTAGCAAAATCAAATCGACGATGTGCAACTGCGGATCGCTCTCGATCGAACAGCTGCAGGAGACAGCACGTATCACGCTGGTATCGGCGACAAGCCTTGTTGAAGGCGGCGCGCATGACGTTATGCTGAAGGACAGCACGATGTCCGGCGAATAAGCACGCAGGTTGCGATTGCGATGAATGAATCTCGGTTCCCGAAAGGGAACCGAGATTTTTTTGTATAGTTTTGCTCCAAATGCTCAATCTATGGGTAGGGAGGGATTAACAATGACAATGAATCAGAATATCGAGCAAGTCGTAGCCGTTCGTAAGAATGGGGATGGCGATATCGTAGATCTCAAGCTGTCGTCTGGCCGCGTCGTTGATTACAAGACCGCACAAACGATGGTGAAGAATAACGAAATCGAACATCTCAATGTATTTCGCGGTCGTGACGGTGATGAGCATCTTCGTTCCGATGCGGATGGACGTACCGATAACAATCTAGACAACTTGCCTACGTTCTAGGGTTTAAATGAATACGAGAGGACCGTTGCGGAGGTCATGAATCAATGACTTCTGCAACGGTTTTCTTCGTTGAGATGGTTCTGATGAAAGAGAGAAGCGAATATTTAAACGATACCTAAGCACCTTAAGTTTCAACAAAAAACGCAATTAATAAGTGCTTACCCGAACTGTCCCATTCATATATTGAGTCATCATCAATATACGAATGGGAGGTTGTCTTGTTCTGAAATCGCATCTATGGAAGACTGGAATCGTTACGATTGTAGGCATGCTGCTATGGACGTTGTTACCAATCGTAAGTGTCAGCAATGCCGCGGCAAAAGAAAGCAGTGATCAGCTTATTATCATCAATAAGAAGACGAATAAACTTGCCTTCTTCGAAGGCGGGGAGCTCATACGAACGTTCCCCGTTGCAACGGGGCGGACGAATAAACTGACTCCGGAAGGTACGTTCGAGATTGTGAACAAAATCAAGAACCGTCCTTACTACAAAGACCATATTCCTGGCGGAGATCCGAGCAATCCACTCGGTGACCGTTGGATGGGTCTCGATGTCAATGGAACGGCGGGCACAACGTACGCGATCCATGGCAATAACAACAGCAAGTCGATTGGCAAATACGTGAGCTCAGGCTGTATTCGGATGTACAACGATGACATTCATTGGTTGTTCCCGCAGATCAAGCTGGGCACGAAAGCTGTAATTACGAACTCGAAGCTGTCTATGACCGAAATCGCCGTAAATCATGGCTACTCGGTACTGCATGATTATGATGGCAAGCTTATTGTGAATGGAAAAGTGATTAAACTCGAGCATCCGCTTGCGATAGTCGGCTCGCAGGTATTCGTTCCGATGCGGGAGCTGTTCGGGCTGCTTGGAGCAAAAGTAACGTGGAACAATGAGAAGAAGACCGTCACAGCTGTTGTCGGAGATCGTACGTTAGTGCACACGCCGCTTACGAACACCGTCAAGTTAAACGGTGATACTGTTACCATAACAGCTTCACGAGTGATTGCGAATACGACGATGCTGCCGCTGCGGAACATTTCGGAACTGACGGGATTTAAGGTTGTATACGATGCGGATAAGAAGGAAATACGGGTTACAGGCGGCACAAGTAAATAATGGATCATCAGAGTCAGAATAACACGTGATTATACGTTTTAATAGGATGCAATGATACAGTTAGTGGCAGCGAGGAATGATCGAATGTTCCTTTGCTGCCGCTTTTTTGAAAGGATAGGATGTATCAGGATGGAACTGTAATATATTAATTACGAATCTGTGACATTCGTCACAACTTCCTCATTTGGTCAACGGACCAACGTATGGTATCATAAAGAAAAGACGGGTAAAACACGAAGAACGCGAAGTAATAGTTGGAGGGGTTTGTCATCACTAACGTTGTGTTGAATGATGCTATGACAATGCTGGAACAAACGAGCCGGACGTTCTACATTCCGATCAGCCGACTGGTTCCAGGCTTGAAGGAAGCCGTAACATCTGGTTATTTGTGCATGCGTGCGATAGACGAGATCGAAGATCATGAACAGCTGCCGGACAGCTTGAAGAGCAGTCTGCTTAGCGAGATTCGCGATGCTCTTCGTACGGAGCAGCCGCTGGAGGCGATCAGCAAAGTGTTAGAACCACATCAATCCGATCTGCCAGCTGTCACGCTGCAGTTGAATGATTGGCTCGTTCTGTGCCCACCAACAGCACTTCCGATCGTACAGCGCTATACAGCGAAGATGTCAGAACAAATGGCCGATTGGGTTCACACGGGATGGGACATCCGGACGGAAGAGGACCTGGATCGGTATACATACAGCGTTGCGGGCATGGTTGGCGAGATGCTGTCGGAGCTGTGGCAGTGGTACGATGGTACGGCATCGGATATGAACAAAGCAGTCGCTTTCGGCAGAGGGCTGCAGGCAGTTAACATCATGCGCAATCGGGACGAAGATCTGAAGCGTGGCGTTGATTTCTTCCCGGACGGCTGGAACCTGAAGGACATGCTCCAATATACGAAACGCAACCTGAAGCTTGCAGATGATTACATTGCAGAGCTGAAGGACGGTCCGGCGATGAGCTTCTGCAAAATTCCTCTGGCGCTTGCACATGCAACGACGAAGCTACTATCCGTTGGCGGCAATAAGTTGACGCGTGCGGCTGTGCTCAAAATTGTTGGTTCATTGAGCTAGAGCAGAGATGAAGCCGCGCTGACCGCGGCTTTTTCTGTGTAAGCAATGAACATGGCACGGAATGGACAATTTGTGATAATTCGCATTTGAGAACAAAGCGGACTCACGATACTATTAGATCAAGAACGAATCCTCAAGGACAGGAGCTGCTGGCGATGAGAATTATTGTGGATAGCACGGTTGCGCGCTGGTACATTGATGAGATGGAGCTGCAGCCTGGCGATCAGCTTCATATTTTTGTACGTCTCGGAGGCTGCGGCAGCGTAGTGCCTGGGATGAGCCTCGGCATTATGAAGGAGAAGTCGAGTGCGCCGCGCATTCAAGTAGTGAGCGAAGGCATCGAATTTTATATGCTGCAAGACCAGCTCTGGTATCTAGAGAATAAGGACTTATATTTGCAATTCGATTCGCAAGGTGATGGCGTCGGCTTCAAGGTTGCATAGTGTAGTGGGTTAATCGAATAGAAGATAGAAGAAAGTCGCAGATTTTGCGGCTTTTTTGTTTGGGGGAAAAAGACGTGGTAAAAATTATGATCTGGCATTAGCTATCTGGAATGGAAGAAAGAGGATTGCATTTGTCGAAGAAATAAGAATGTTGGCAGAACCATTACTGTGACGCGCGAGCTTTCCGTACATTACCCGTCGGATCGGGTTATCATCATCAACTGTGTGAAGAACGCCGCGTCGCTTAACGACCAGGAGCATAGCGTACGTTCGGTGCTGGTCAGCGACCGCGACGTCACGCTGGAGGACGCTTTGTTCGTGGACGGCCAAATATGTACGAGGAATGCAATCAGAAGCTGTTATTCCCTTTTTACGATAAATAGATTAATCGCCGGAAGAACGAACTTCCGGCGATTATTTTCTTATGGAGATGGTGTGATAGGTTCTTAAATACTGTACCCAGATGTGACTTGCGTGTGCAGGTATGATAAAGTAGTAACGATAAGATTGAGGGGGATTCCAATGTACAAGCTCATGACCATTGACGATAAATCCGTGCAGGTTAGCTTTAGCGTTTATTACGATACCGAGGTTGGCGAGTTTTTGTTTCTGAAAGTGATGTGCGACATCTATATGCCGGGCAACGAGGTTGTACCGATCGCCATCGAGAAAGTGCTGATGAAGAAAATCGAAGAAGGCTTCAAGAAGCGTCCGGAGCTTTACGATTTACTCACCAAGCAGCAGGTCAAGGGAAAAACCTATTACGTCATTCCGGCACATATGCGTTATCAGCTCGATTGGCTGGAAGGGAATAAGAAAAAGGCTTCCTTCGAGAAAATGGATCCGAGCAAGCAGGAAGAACTGGACAAAGCTGAAGTCGAGTCAGCCAAACAGCAATCGGCTCCATCGCCGGCTCCAGAATCGACACCGACTCCACAGGAGCGCATCATTACCGATATTCGTCGCAAATTCCTCGTCTCC
Organism: Paenibacillus terricola; assembly: GCF_014779765.1. Classification (GTDB taxonomy): domain Bacteria; phylum Bacillota; class Bacilli; order Paenibacillales; family Paenibacillaceae; genus Paenibacillus_T; species Paenibacillus_T terricola. The sequence continues at coordinate 1,588,235 of NZ_JACXZA010000001.1, forward strand.
AAAGGATTCCAACTTAACGCAGCTACGAATAACTGGGTAGGCGGAGGCATTCGCTTCCCGGACGCGCTGATCGACAAGCCTGCAACAGATGTAGAGTTTGAGCAGAACATGAACCGTCTCATCGCGGCCGACAGCCGCGGAGGATATAAGAAGAAGTAACGATCCATAACGGTATTCGATTGTGAGGCAGCGCATACGCGCTGTCTTTTTTTATCGCGAATTCTACTGGTACGACAATACGAACATCGAGGATGAGAAAATCAAAGCGGTGTTGTACGAGTAATATATTCGATAGTCTATCGATCAAAAAGACGCAGATTGCTGCGGTCCGTTCAACATGCCAAATGTCCGCTTTGTATTAGGTTAATAGCGGTATAACCACCCTTATCAAGTAAAGAAGGAAATCATGAGATGGATTAAGAATAAGTTGTAATCGATGTTCCAGTGTATTAATGAAGGAGGCATGTGGCATTGAAGTTTTCACTAACAGGCTTGATCGGCTCTTTCTTGTGCATTGTATTGAGTAGTATCCTATTGTTCTGGAATCCGTACTCAAGCTTTAAGATTAGTACAGACACGGGTATGGTCGTATTCATGATGTTGATATTGCCCGCTTGCTGCGGTGTTGCTGCATCGATCTTTAAGGTTCGCTATTTAATGGGGATCGTATTCATATGGTCGCTCCCGTATGGAATTTACTTGTCAGCTGCCTCGATCCCAAGCTTATATAATCTGTTCGCAGTAGTTCTCATTCTATATTTGGTTTCTGTTATCACGTTGAAAAGATTAAAGGCAGAATAGTGAGCGATTGTTGCTAATGGGGGATGGTTACTCCGTCGTTGTTAAATGATCGATGTTACCCATCCATTTGTCGATATACAGCCACGCGGCTTCTTTCACTTGTTCTACTGGCGTTAGGTGTACGATCCAATGACCCCGTTCACTGTTGATTTCGCTGACCTCCCATTTGAACGATTCCGCTGCGTTATATCGCTCGGCGATCTGCAGCGCTTCGGATTTGGAAGTCCAGCAGTAATCGAAAATGAGGGTTGCGATCATTGCGAATAAGATTGCAACTGCGATTTGCTTGAAAGGTTTTCTCATGGCTGCACTCCTTTAAAGCGGGATAATCTATCGACGCGTTATGAGCGAAGAAGTTGCACTTTTTAAGGTTGTATATTTAGTCATATATATGTATAATAATTCAATGTATCCAACCAATGTTATCCATATTTCAATCGATGATAGGGTGAGGTGGGGAGATTGAACCTTGTATGCGACTCGGACCAATGGAGCGACTATTTGAAGGAGACAGAAGAAGTCGATTATACGGATTCATTAATTGCAGAACTTACAGCTAGATTAAACGCAGAGGCATCTGATTCAGTCGATTTCATAAGAAGGGCTTTTGAGTACGTGAGAGACGAGATCGACCATTCTTGGGATATCCGGAGTACGCGAGTGACCTGCGCCGCATCGGAAGTCCTTACGCTTCAAGAAGGCATTTGTTATGCAAAAGCTAACCTGCTTAGTGCGATTTTGCGCCGAGCAGAGATACCGGTCGGTTTCTGCTATCAGCGTATTACATTAGGTGACACGCCGGACACCGGATATTGCATTCATGCTTTGAACGCAGTCTTTATCTCAGAGCTGGATAGATGGATCCGATTGGATGCAAGAGGCAATAAACCCGGGGTTCAAGCGGAGTTCTCATTGACAGAAGAACGTCTTGCATTTCCAGTCCGTCACGAGTATGGGGAAGTTGATTACCCGATCATATACTCCGATCCGCATCCGGCAACGATCGAAACCTTGAAGCGCAATACGAATTGCGTGGAGATGTATCAGCATGGCTTGCCGGAACAGTTATAATCTGGAAGCTGATAGTGAATAGGATCAGAAGCTGCTTGCATGCAGCTTTTTTTGTTTGATTTCTTCTATTATGTTGACAAGAAAGCGTTTACCTAACAAAGGTATTGTTGTAATGTGGGGAAAAGGGGATTTCATCCCATATGTGTCAGATATAACAAAGGGGGAACATTCTTGAAACGAGCATGGAGTGCTCTAGCTCTCACACTCGCTATGTGCACAGTATTGCTAGGCTGCGATAATTCTGCGTCATCTAGCGAATCGCAACCGCAAGACAAGTCAGCAACGACCGAACAGCAGCAGACGGATCAGACTTCCGAACAAGCGGCAGCAGATTGGCAGGAGAAAGGCGCATCCAATCCGGCCGAATACCAAGGCAAGGGCGCGGGTGCGATCCATATCAATCAGCTTGGCTTCCGTCCGAAGGATGAGAAGGCAGCTATTATTACGAGTCAAGGTTTTCACTTCGACAGCTTCCAGCTTGTTGATGCGGATAGCGGCGAGGCCGTCTACACGGGCAAATTGCAAGGGAAAGGCGTCGGAGATGGCAAAGCAGACGAACCCGTCCTCGACTTCACGTCCGGCGATTTGGTCTATAAAGCAGACTTCACTTCTGTAGACAAGCCCGGCAGCTATTATGTCGAGGTTCCCGGCTACGGCAAATCCTATACCTTTACAATCGGTACTGACGTATATCGCAATGTGGCGGACGCCTTGTTGAAAGGATTGTACTATCAGCGGTGCGGTACTGCGTTGGAAGCAGACGCAGCTGGCGAGTATACCCACGATGCGTGTCACTTGGAGATCGCTACATTGTATGAGGATCAGTCGAAGCAGCTGGATGTAACCGGCGGATGGCATGATGCGGGCGATTACGGCCGTTATTCCTCGCCGGGCGCCAACGCGGTCGCATTCATGCTGATGGGTTATGAGCTGTTCCCGCAGGGCTACAAGGACATGAAATCCGATATTCCCCAAGGCGCGATTGGACCTGCCGTGCTGAATGAAGCGAAATATGAGCTGGATTGGCTGCTCAAAATGCAAGATACGCAATCCGGCGGCGTCTACCATAAGGTGACGAACAAAGGGTTCGAAGGCTTCGTGATGCCGGAGACGGTTCATGAGAATCTGTATGTGCTGCCTGTGTCGCCGACGGCAACCGGTGATTTTGCCGCAGTGATGGCAATGGCATCTCGTATTTATGAGAGTTATGACGACGAGTATGCGAAGGAGATGCTTGCAGCGGCCGAGAAAGCGTGGAATTGGCTCGCGAACAATCCGAACGCGCCAGGCTTCCACAATCCATCAGACGTCGTAACCGGTGAATACGGAGATGAGTCGGCGAGCGATGAAACCTTCTGGGCTGCAGTCGAGTTATATCGAACAACAGGCAAATCGGTCTATCATGACTATGTCAAAGCCAACTACAAGCAGCAGAGCCGCATGGGGTTAGGTTGGGCTGATATGAGCGGATTCGGAACGATCTCCTATGCGTTCATGGATGAGAAGCTTGCGGATTCGAGTGTGCAGCGTGCGCTTCGCAGCGCCATAACGGATAACGCCAATACTTTGGTCACTCAGGCGGAAACAAACGGCTTTGGCATCCCAGTAGACAGCAGTGACTATTATTGGGGAAGCAATATGGGTGTTATGCAAAAGGCGACCGTTCTCATTATCGCGAACGAACTTCAACCGAATTATGACTATCTGTTGACCGCGCATAATCTGTTCGATTATTTGATGGGACGCAATGCGCTTGATCAAAGTTATGTGACGGGCTTTGGTTCCAAGCCGGTTATGAATCCGCATCATCGTCCATCGATAGCAGATGGTGTGACCGATCCGGTGCCTGGCCTAGTCGCAGGGGGACCGAATGCAGGGCGTCAGGACCCGACAGCGGAAGCGAAGCTTCCAGCAGATGTCTTCCCAATGAAAGCCTATGTGGACGACAAGGAGAGTTATTCGACGAACGAGATAGCGATCTATTGGAACGCACCGGCGATCTTCGTAGCATCGTATCTTGCAATGCCGCAGCAATAATTGAATCATACGGTTAACAGAAGAAGCCTCCGATCCGGAGGCTTCTTCATATTTTGTAAACCAGTCTGTTTATAACAATAATTACAGGGTAAAAAAAGGATAGATTTACAAAATAGTAATCTTTCAGTAGGATGTAGATTATCGTGATTTGTACCATTTTGTAGAAAAGGGCGGCGTCTTGTCATGACTAGGACGAAATTGTGGAAGTGGTATTTCAATCTATTCATCCGAACACCGATTGCAGCACTGTTCTTTATTGTCGCACTCATCGCAGGACTTACACTGCTGATAAACAGCATTACAGTACGCGAATACGCTTCGGTACAGGCTCAGCCTATGGATACACAAGATGGGACAAGCGTTACAATGCTTGCTGCCAAGCTTGATCGAATGCAGGCCGAAGCGGATCTCAAAGCAGGAGATGCCGTAGTCTGGTATGTCGGAAATAGCGGGGAACGTTACGACGGAGAAGTCGCGAGTATCGAAGCGGGAGGAGTAGGCAGCAGCGTACTTATTCGCACGGATGCTTCGCAGTGGAAGCTTGCAGTTAAGGAAGCGAAGACAGACTCACCGTCCATTACCGTTGATATTCCAATAGGCCGGCAATCGGTGAAGGAGAAACTGTTCGGCCGTAAAGGGGGAGACGAACAATGACCAATGTCTCGCTTCGAAGTGTGCTGACAGCCTTATGGCCGATTATTCGGCGATACAAGCTAAGTTTCTTGAATCTATTCATTTGCGTACTAGTGACGTCTGTTATCGGAATGGTCTATCCGTACCTGTTCGGTATGCTTGTCGACGAAGTGTTCTACCATCGGAATCTGGGTTTCTTCAAATTTATCGTTATCGGCTATGGTCTCATCTATCTGACAGAGCAAGGACTTCATCTCGTCCTGAACAGCGTGTGGACGTACATGGTTACCCGTTTCACATTCGATATCCGTAAACGGCTGTATGAACGCATCGTGTCGCTGAAGGCATCGTACTTTCATTCGAGCAGTACAGGTGAGATGATGACGGTCATCAACCGGGATGCGGAAGAAGCGATGAACCTGATTCATTGGAATATTTTCTACCTGTCGGCCAATGCGCTTCGGCTTATGACGGCGATTGGGTTCGTGCTGTATGCCAATCTGTATCTAGGTCTGCTTATGATCCTTGTTGTTCCTATTGTTACCTTCACAACGCTCGCTTTCACGCAAGCAACGAAGAAGCGGATGGATGCACAACGCAAGCAATACGGCAAATTAATGGGCTGGTGCGTCGAAATGCTGTCCGGTCTGCGAGATATTCGGCTGATGGGCGCTGAACGCTATACTTCTCGTCAGTTTGTTGATAGTGTCGTCACCTATATGCGTTTGAAAAATAAAACGAGCGCCATCCAATTCGGCACCGATCGGGCGGTTGCGTTCGTGACGCTCGTCTCGGATCTTACTCTCTACATTGTGGCGAGCTTGCTTATTGTGAACGGTCATCTAACGCTTGGGGGATTCATTGCGATGATCGAATACTTCTCCCGGGCGAATGGATTGCTTCGGAATATGAGTGGAGCGAATGGCCGTCTTCAGCAAAATAAAGTCAGTCTCGCACGTGTCATTCACTTGTTGAGCGAGGAGACGGAACCGGCGATGAAAGATGCGCCGAAGCTGGAAGTGATGCGTGGAGACATCGTGTTCGACAACGTCTCCTTCCGCTATCGGCCCGATACGTCAGTGCTGTCGGGCGTTAATTTACGAATTCGCGGCGGCGAGACCGTCGCGATTGTCGGTAAGAGCGGTGGAGGCAAGAGCACGCTCGTCTCGTTGCTGCTCCGTATGTACGAACCGGATGAAGGCGAGATTCGGATTGACGGTGTACCGATCTCAGCATGCAGTCTTGCATCTGTCCGACAAGCGGTTGGGGCTGCATTGCAGGAACCGTATCTGTTTGAAGGAACCATCCGTTCGAATCTACTATGGGGCTGTGGCTCACGAACGGATGAAGAACTGTGGGCTGCATGCCAGAAGGCATCGATTGCTGAAGAGATTATGCGGCTGCCAGCCGGGCTGGATACACCGTATGGCGGATCAAGCGGTGTAACGATGTCAGGTGGACAGCAGCAGCGAATCGCGCTGGCGCGAACTTTCTTTAATCAGAAACGTATTGTTGTGTTCGATGAGGCAACTTCGGCGCTTGATGGTGAAGCCGAGCATGCTGTGAAGGCGGGTTGGCGGCAGATTGGCGATGAAACTACGGTTCTGATTATTGCGCATCGGCTGTCGACGATTCTCGAAGCGGATCAGGTAGCCGTGCTGGAGGATGGACAGATTGTTGCGTATGGACCGCATGAGGAGCTTCTTCGTACGAGCGACGCGTATCGCATCTTGTTCGAAGACCAATATTCGGAGCTGGAGGAGGCGGCCGTATGAAGAAGAAACGTTGGTCCATGCAGCGATTGACGTGGCTGCGTGCTTTTGAGGGCGTATGGCGGAAGCAGCGCAGACTTTTGTTCGGACTTGCGGGCTTACAGCTCTTGCTATTGGCGCTTGGCATGCTAACGCCGCTTCTGTTCAAGCAGCTAGTCGATCAGGTGATGGTCGCACAGCATCTGCACGCGCTCTGGTGGATTTGCGGCGGGTATGTTGGCATCTATGTGCTGGACAGTGCGATAAGAGGCGGACAGACGGTTGCGGGTAATCGACTGTCCAACAGACTGACATTCACACTGCGTCGAGCAGTATGGAGCCGATATATACGGATGCCGTTCGCCCAATACGAGCGGATGAACAAGGGCGATATGAAAAATCGGATTGAACAGGATGTCGATGCGGTCGATCGGTTCTTCAGTAAGCAGCTGCTAGACTATGGGTTTAGCTGGTCCTACTTGATTGTTGGCGGCGTGATGATGTTCGTGTTCAGCTGGCAGCTCACGTTGTTCGGCATGCTAATGGTGCCTTTATCGTTCTGGATGGTTCGTTGGCTTGGTTCAGGCGCTCGACGGACGTCCGAGCAATTACGTCATCGGTTCGGCCAATATGAAGGCTGGCTTGCTCACTCGCTGCGCGGCTGGAAAGAAATTAAGGCGAGCGGTATGGAGAAACGTGTGACGCTGCAATTTACAGAACATTGGCATGCCATATCCAAGGCGTTCTTCCGCCAGCATATGTACTGGTACGGTAACCGATCGTTCCAAGCCGTGAAGGACTTCTTCATTACAAGAATGAATGTGTATTTCATTGGCGGATTGCTGATTATCTATGGGGACTTGTCGATCGGTACGCTGCTAGTGTTCATGATGTACTACGAACAGTTCTTCTCTCACATTGGCAAGATCACCGAGATGGATCTGCAGCTTGCAAGCGATATCCCTTCGCTCGAACGGGTGAAGGAGATGATCGGAGATGTTGAGAAGTCGGATAACGAGCCTATTAATGAGGGTGGGGAAAAAGCAACGCTAAGTGCGGAGTGGGGTGAATCGTTGCATGCCATTACGTTACGAGATGTAAGTTATCGTTATGAGGGCATGGATCGCGATGCGCTAGAGAATGTTTCGCTCCGTGTAGAACGAGGATCTCGTGTGGCGCTCGTTGGACGAAGCGGTTCGGGCAAAAGCACGCTTGCGAAGCTTATGCTCGGCATGTACGAGCCTTCCGCTGGTGAAGTGAAGGTTGGCGGCCAGTGTGTTAATGAGCTGCGGACATCGGCGCTTCGGAGTGAGATTGGCGTCGTCATGCAGGACCCGGCGATTTTCAATATGTCCATCGCGGACAATGTACGTCTTGCTCGGCCAGACGCGAGCGGCGCCGAGCTTGAAGAAGCGTGTAGGCTCGCCTATATGGACGAGTTCGTCAATCAGCTACCGGAACGATACGAGACGATGATTGGCGAGCGAGGCGTGCAGCTCTCGGGTGGTCAGCGCCAACGCTTGGCGCTTGCGCGTGTCATTTTGTCCAAGGTGAGTATTGTCGTACTCGATGAAGCGACCTCGATGCTTGACCATGCTTCGGAGGTACAGATTAATGCAGCGCTCGAACAGTTGGCTGGTGAGCGGACGTTTATCGTTATCGCGCATCGATTCTCCTCGGTCAAACCTTCGGATTGGATTGTGCTGATGGATAACGGAAGAGTAGTCGATGAAGGTAAGCATGAGGAGTTGTGGGAGCGGAGCGAGTTGTATCGGATGCTGTTTCAGCAGCCGAATGCTAGGGCGGTGTAGAACTGCTAATTCATACAAAGGATCCTTGGCAGGGGAATAGTATAGGAGAGAGGGGAGTAATAGAGGTGACACGTACTATTAATTTGTATGTAGACGATCTTCGTGACTGTCCTGATGGATTCGTTTTGGCTCGGAACTATCAAGAAGCCATAGATTTGCTTGAAACTCATGATGTTGACATCCTGACGCTTGATCATGACTTAGGAGAAGATGAGCGTGGGGGCGAGTTACCTAACGGATATGACCTTGTGAAGTACATTTGTGAGAACGGCTTAAGGGCTAATAAGATTTATCTCCATACCGACAATCCAGTAGGAAGACGGAATATGTATGAAACGCTGCTAGCGGCGCAAAGACGCGGTTTCATTGCTGAGGATATTGAAATCTATCATTATCCGATTACTGTAAACAAATATTCAGGATAAAGATGTGTAGATGTTGCACCCAAAACCATGTTAGTAACTCGAAGAGCGCCTCGCGGGCTCTTTGTTTTATTAGGTCTGTCAGAGATTTGTGGTTGTCCTATTTTAATAGTTGCTAAGATGCCGTTAGCTGGGAGATGAGCAAGTGTGCCCGCTTAGGTGGTGGCAAGCGGAATGAAGACGATGACAAGAACTTAAAAGGTAGCAAGGGGAGAATATAATGATACCTATAATCTGGGATATTATAGTAGAATACTTATTAAGTAAGTATATCGCAGTGGTAATTCCAGCTGTATAGGACAAGAAGGGTGTTCACGAGTCAAAGTTGAAGGAAATCACCGCGTTTCAGAAAATGATTCGGTACAACACTTATAAACTTCACAGATACAGACACTTCAATCAACAAAATGAAATTCAGAAGATACGGACTAAAGAGTAGATTTGCGAAATGCAGAGACATAATAGTTAGGCGACATTGCCGAAGAGATATTCAAAGAAGAACCCAAACAGCATTCTATACGAAGAAGAAGTCGCGAAGAAAATGCAGAGAAGAAGATGAACCCAGTGTTACTGGACGCGCCTAGG
>NZ_JACXZA010000010.1 GCF_014779765.1 Paenibacillus terricola
AACTCTCCATAAAAGAAGTGCTTGTTTAGCTCATTTAAAACATTTAAACTGACAGTTTCGCTCGTTGTTCAGTTTTCAAAGAACAATTTCGACAACTTTTACATCTTACCAGATGTTAATCAGCGTGTCAACAATTTCTTTTCGTTTTGTTTCGACAACGTTCATTATCTTATCACATGATCGTGTGTCGCGCAAGCTCTTTTTTCATTCATTTATCGAAGTTATTCACTTCAACATTTGATTATTTTCAAGCTCGCCGGCGCCTACGTTTCTCGGCCGGAATTAGAATATATCATGAATCAGTCATGCTTTGCAACTACTTTTTATCATTTATTTTAATTAATTAATCGAATACTACTATATATAAAACATACATACTAGAATTAATAGAACCGAACCACGATAACATTCGCACGGTCCGGTTCTATCTCTACTATACAATATCAATCCATTCAATCTGAACGGGTCCGCCAACTGCCTCAATAACGATACGATGAAGACCAGCATCAAGCACAACCGACTCTTCCAATCTAACAATCGTCCACTCATCGTTATTATGTTGAACAGTATCCAGCTGCCACCCATCAAGGCTTACCTTAAGCCCGCTCCAGCTGACCGCTTCCTCTGATCCTCGCAGATGAATCTCAATCCCATAAGAGGCTGTCTCATCAGACTCTTCATCGCTGCTGTTATTACCCGAAGTAAACTCATAGGCCAGCCAGTCTCCTGCAGCCAATTGCACACACAACCGCTGATCCAGTTTCCAAGGCCGCCCTCCGTTATGCTGGAAGTCCGCTATCTTCCGATCACTATTAACAAACCGAATATCGGTTCCATCGTTCACACGGAAACCAATGTTCTGCTCGGCCCTTGCACCGATCTGAAAGCCAATCCCCGCACCTTGGTAACCATAGAATATAGCAGGGATCCGCACTGGCGCTCTTCTGAACAGCGATTGAACCACTTCAGCATGGTAGGTACAGTTCTCAATTGCGATATTATCCAGGTAGGCCCACAGAATCTGCTCTGCTTCTTCTCCGCTCGGCCGCTCACCGCCAGCCAAATAATCCGCCAGACGATCCCAACCTTCCGGCTTGTTCACCGAGCATGGCGAATTGATTGTGTCCATCTTCTTCCATGTCCAGAAGTTCCAAGAGATCTCATGATCCTCGAAAAGACGGAAAGCGCCTGAATACCAATCGATATTGTTCTCGCCGCCTTCGCCCATGAAGATCGGCGCATTCCAGCGCTTACGATCATTGATATACTTCTGAATGCTTTCAGTATCCGGGTTATTCCAATACTTGTGGAACTGCAGAAGCGTATTATCATCTATCATTTCATCAAAAACGGTCCAGTCCGTCGACCAGTGCGCACCTTCGAGAATAATCATATGTTTCTGGTCAACTTCTCGGATCGCCTTCACGATATCCCGATACAGCGGCATAAGCGCAGGATTAAGCGCCGCATTCCAATTCGGCAGCGGCTCGTTCAACAGATCATATCCCGCTACGATCCATTCATCCTTGTAGCGTTCAGCAAGCTGCCGCCACAATTCGATCGTCATGCGACGATAGGTCTCATCCGTATACAACTCAGATTGATCATTCTCGGAGTCGTCAATATTGGCTCCCGTCTGTCCGCCTGGCGCTCCATGCAGATCGAGTATCGCATATACATGATATTGGCGGCACCATTCTATGCAGAGGTCGAGGCGACGCAAATTGTTCCCCTTGAACCGTACCGGTTCTCCTTCCTCTATAAATGCCCGCGCATTGATCGGGATACGAATCGAGTTGAAACCCTCCTCCGCAATCTTGCGAATATCCGCTTCCGTTGTATAGCGGTCATAATAGGTCTCCCAGAACTCAGCTGCCTTCTCTTGGCCAATCAAACCTTCAATCATCCGCTCGATCCGTCTTGGGCGGTCGCCCTGCTCAGGGAATTTCCACATGTTGCCTTCTGGCAAGAACCAACTGCCGAGCCCTACACCTCGTAAAATAAATGGTTCACCATCGCCATTCACAAGCCTGCTGCCCTCAACACTCACAAATCCCGCTACTCTATCGTTCGTCAAAACCACACTGATCCCCTCCCATCATTGCAGTTATTGAATCCCCTATTATTGGTCGGCCAGCGATTCATTCATCGCACGATACTCAAGCGGCGAGACACCCTCGATTTCCTTGAACACGCGCGTAAAATGCTTCACATTCTCAAAGCCGACACTCGCGCTAATCTCATACACTTTCATCTCCGACGTCATGAGCAGCTCCTTCGCCTTCTGAAGCCGCAGCTTGCGCAGATACGCGACGAACGTCTCGCCTGTATGATCCTTGAACGCTTGACTGAAATACGAATAATTAAGCGATACATGATTAGACACCATCGCCATATTCAGATCTTCATGATAATGCTCTTGAATGTAGCTAATGGCGCGTCCGATCTCACTTCGGTCGTTATAGACCGAGCGCACTTGGCGGACATAGTCATTAAGCAGGAGCAGCAAGCTCTGCACACTGTAATAATAATCATGGAATGGAGCGTTATATATATCTCCGACCGTCCGATGCAGCTTCAGAATTTCTAGCGAACCTTCACCATAAACCTGAAAGACTTTATCGAACACATGCTCATTCAACAGATGGCTGATACCTTCTAAATAGCTAATGTCGTATCGGATAATGGTCTTAATATCGAGCACATGCTGCAACAGACGTTTTATATCCGCTTCTCGGTCAAGTCCAAGCATATTGGATATTTTCTGTATATCTTCAATCGGGAGCTTATACGATTTGCTCTTGTCAGCAAATTCCTCTGCACGAATGACGTCAGGCGAAGTCTGAAGCACCGAATAGGCTACTGCTGCAACAGCCTGCCTATATCCATGTCTAACCGCTTCCATCCGTTTTATCTGCTCGCTGACGCCAGCTTGAAACCCGCAAGCAGGATGTTCTTTCATATAAGTAGACAACCGTTCAATTGTATGAGAATTGCCCGTAATGATAACGAGACGTTCTTCTCTGTCGTAGAAACGAATGCAGTAGCGCTCATTCTCGTAACCAATCATTTTATCGATGCGATTCATGAAATCGTTACGCTCAACCGCTCGGCTGCCGCTATTCATTCGTACGATTACGACTTGGAATCCTTCATCCATCCAGCACAATGCTGCTCTTTCTAACAGACTGCGGATCTCTTGCGCAGAATAGCGATCATGCATCAGTACATTCTGAAGCTGCGTAATGGCGAACTCCGCCTTCAGCGCAATCGTATTGCGCAGCTCATCCGCCGCTTCATTCTTCTGCTGCCAATCCTCCTCCAGTCGACGGAGCACTCGGAACAACTCTTCTCTTACGATCGGCTTAAGCAAATATTCTTTCACGTCGAACCGAATTGCAGCCCGCGCATATTGGAAATCGTCATGCCCACTCAATATGACGATATCAGCACGAATACCCCGTTCCTGCATGCGTTGAATAAGCGTAATACCATCCATTACAGGCATTCGAATATCAGTGATGACGAGGTCTATTTCCGTTTCCTCCAGTACCTGTAGAGCTTCTTCCCCATCCGCAGCAAAATAAAATGTGTACGCTCCGGTAAACTCTCTATCGATCATCGACTTCAAGCCGGCTCTAATGTTCCGCTCATCATCCACGATTAATAGGTTTCGCATACGCATCATTACCTCCGGCTATGTTCAAATACGGCAGCACCATGGTCACTCGGGTATAGTTGCCATACACACTATCAACTCGAATGCCGTGCCCTTTGCCATAATTCATAACGATCCTTTGATCCACGTTGCGAAGACCGATCCCGCTGCTTTCTCTCTCCCCGGAATTGGCGGTGCTTCGCATCTCCTGATAAACGGCGTCATCCAATCGGATGAACATGTTCACATCTCGCAGTCTGCTTTCCTCGATGCCGTTGCCATCGTCGATCACTTCGATTACCAAATCGTCATTCAGCGCGTAGGCTTTAATCGTAATCGTCAATTTCCCTTTGCTTCGATGTCCGAAGCCATGCTTCACCGCATTCTCCACAATCGGCTGCAGCGACATCTTCAGCACTTCCTGCTCCTTATAAACCTCCGGAACTTCCACGTTCAGCTCGAGGCTATTATCATAGCGGATATTCATTATCGCGATATAGTTCAGAATATGAACAAGCTCATCCTGCAGCCGAACATGATTGCTCGTCCACTGCAAGTTGTACCGCATCATACCGCCAAGTGACGTCAATGCATCGGATATGGCGTATTGCGCTTCGACCTCCGCCAGCATTTTAATATTCTCAAGCGTGTTATATAAAAAATGGGCGTCGATCTGATTCTTGAGCGCATTAAGCTCCGCTTCCTTCGTGGCAGCTTGACGGCTTACCGCCTGCGCAATCAGCTCATTCATCTTCTTCAGCATCTGCCTGAAGTGAAACGCAATCTCGCCGACCTCGTCCATGCTCGTAATGGCAATATCTACATTGAAGTCGCCCTTGCGCACCTTCTTCATGGACTCTCGTAATATCTTCAGCTTCTTCAAGATAAGCGAGTGAAGCAAATAGGAAATCATCGACAGCAATGCGATGAGTATGATCGTTGCAATAATGATCGTATTCCGTTGCTTGCTGATGTCGGCAAGCGTGCTCTCTGCCGAAACAATATTAAGTAAATAACTGTCTAATTGTCCGAGATGACTGTATATGCCAATATAAGGCTTTCCTTCATACGAGAAGGAGAAGCTCGAAGATTCCTTTTCAATGCGATGAGATTCGAATTGCTTTAAGACTTCCATGACAGGAAGCTTCTGAAACAGCGGCGACGAATCCTTCGTATAAGGTACGCCGTCCCTATTCACGACGATCATTTGGGAATCGTTATCCTGCACATCGCTGAACGTCTTCATAAAGAACTTGTTAATTTCCATACTGACTTCAAGCACGCCATTATGTCGGATATCATCGGCATATTTGCGCTCCCGCAGCAAAGACACATAAACCGACAGCGGAACATCGTTCCCGCTCTCAAGAATGCTCTCCGTACTGCGGCTGATATCCCACCATACGATGCCATTCTGCTGAATGACCGTATTGTACCAAGGTTTGTTCTTGATCCGATCCTCTTTGAAGATGACGGGCCAGAACTCGTGTACATTCGGATTAACGGTATAACGCCGAATGTTCGCAATGCTCGGATTGTTAAACAGAAAGTATTGAAACATGGAGAATACCTTCGTCTTAAAATCAACCAAACCCGCCGTGTCAAGCTCAACGCCGCTCTCAAGATAATCTTCGATGTCACTGTTAGAAACGGCTAATTGCGCTGTACGTTCCATTACCTCCATGTTGCTGAGCACATTCGATTTCTCGATCTCGAGAATGATGTTGTTCTTCTTCGTTAATTCCTTGATCGTGTTCAGATAAACATTGTGGAACAAATACCACGAAACGAGAATGATCGGAATGAGAATAATGCAAATAAAAGATAGGATCAGCTTGAATTGAATCGACATTCGGCCGATTTCCAGCGAAACCTTGGAACCCCATTGCCGAGCAAGTCTTATCATGAATGCGCACCATCCTTGCCCGTTATTGTAATAAGCCTGAAAGTCTGCACGGGCAGGCTTTCAGGCTATCACAGTATGATTACTTATTAAAGGCTTGAAGTTTGGCTATGTTCTCTTCGTATTTGGTTTGACGGTAAGCGTCAATCTTGTCTTGTTTGTTGTTATTGCGTTCCGTTACATATTTGTTCCAGATCTCATCAAATTCCGCATCCGATTTCGCGAGGAGCAGCTTCGGCAGCGCTTTGCCCCAGCTGCGCGTATTCTTGCTGCCTGCGATGCCTTCTTCGGAGTTCGCGGGCGCATCAAGGTTGTCGAACTCGGACATACTGATCGACTTGCCTTTCGTCCAGTCTTCCATTTGCTTCGCCGGATCAACGCTAGGCGGAGCCCATGCCAAGTTCATGTTCGTATCCATCAGCATCCAGTACGTGTAAGAAGCGCCGTACTTCTGGTCGAATGCCGCACGGTCTTTGTTGAGCAGGTCGATAACTTCCGGCTTGAATTGATCTTTGCCGTCGATCGTATCGTACGTTACGCCTTTCTCGCCGAGGAACATGTCTTTGTTGCCCTCTTCTGAGATCAGATACGTCAGGAACTCGATTGCTCTCTTCTTATCTTTAACATCCTTGGAGATGAGCGTTACTGTCCAGCCGGAGATGCCAGGGCCAGAAAGCGTTGGCGCCGCTTTCGCCGAGTTCGCCGGTCCGTTAACTGCAATGTAAGCCGAGTTTGGATCTTTCTGGTAGAGCGAGATATTCTGCGTTGCAAAGTCAGAGCGTTGGTACAGCATTGCGAAGTAACGGCCCTGCGCGATTTTCTCTTCCATTTGCGGACGCTTGTCGATGAAAATATCTTTGGACAGCAGGCCGTCTTGGTTCGCTTGGCGGAACGTCTTCAGCCAGCTAATATATTCCGGATCCAGGCGGCGGTCATACAACTTGCCATCCTTCTCTTGCGGAATCGCCAGGAAGTTCTGCAAGTAGCCTTCGAGCGAGTAGTTACCGTTCTCCGTGAACTCATGCAGGCCGAGCGGAATAAGCGGCTGACCGTTTACTTCCGGGAATTTCTCTTTCGCTAATTTCAGCGCATTCAGGAAACCTTCTGGCGTGCTCATGTCCGGGCTGCCGATTGCTTCGTACATATCTTTACGAACGACGAACGTTTGGTTCGACGTGAAGTTGCTGCCGTATTTCTCATAGTCAGCAGGCGAAGACGATGCGTTAGGATAGCCGTATACATTGCCGTTCGGCTGCGTGTACCAGCCCAGTTTAGCAGGGTCTGCTACTTTGATGAAGTACGGATCGTATTGGTCTGCCAATTCGTTAAGCGGCAGTACAAGATCGCCTTCGATCATTTTGCGAACGCCTTCTTCATACCACCCAAGGGTGAGGAAGTCAGGCAGTTTGCCGGAAGCGATCATCGTATTCAGCTTCTCGTTCTCGTTGCCTGCAGGTACGATGAAGTTGATATTTACGCCTGTTTTCTTCGTGATATATTCGGCAGTGGCGTCTCCGCCCCATTTTTTATTAAACCAAGAGAAGTTAATATACCAGTCAAATGTAATCGGGTCCTTCGCATCTGCTTTCCAGCCCGGCTCATCCGCATTGGCCGGCGTAGTTCCCGCTGCGTCAGTGCCTTTATCCGTATTGTCAGTCGTCGCTGTTTCATTAGTCGTCTTCTCATCCGACTTCTTCTCGCTATCGTCGCTGCTTCCGCAAGCCGAGAGAGAGAACACCATCGTGAATACGACAGTCAATGCCATCATCGAGGTCCACAGTCTACGTGTTTTACTCATTGATAAGTCCCCTTTTCTGAGATTCTGAAATAATTGCATTTATTAGCAACCCGTACATCTTGAAGCGCACGGACTGATAATTAAGGTTGAACGGGATTAGCCTTTAATGGAACCAATCATGAAGCCCTTAACGAAATACTTCTGCAGGAAAGGATATACAATGACAATCGGCGCTGTCGTAACAACCATTGTCGCCAGCTTAAGGGATTGGCTGGTAACCGATACAGATACACCGCTTGGCATTGCCGCCAGCATCTGATTCGAGCTGGACTGCGCGACAACCCGGTACAGGAACGTTTGAATCGGCTGCAGATCCATATCGTTCATGTAGATCATGCCGGTGAAATAATCGTTCCATTGATACACGCCATGGAATAACGCGATTGTTGCAACGACCGGCATCGATACCGGAATGATGACTTTGTAGAAGATCTGGAAGTCGTTCGCGCCATCGATTCTTGCCGCTTCCTCCAGACCTGCCGGTATTTCCCGGAAGAAGGAGAGGAAGATGATAAGATCAAAGAAGCTGAAGGCTGCAGGAATAATATAGACCAGGAAATTATCGAGCAGATGCAAATCGCGAATGAGCAGGTAGTAAGGAATGAGTCCGCCGCCGAAGAACATCGTAATCGTACCGATGAGCATGTACACCTTGCGGCCGATGAGCTCCTTGCGCGAGAAAGCGTACGCTACCATTGCGGTAAAGAAAACGTGAACGATTACGCCGACTACCGTCTTCGCTACCGTAATCCACATTGCCGTCATAATGCCATCGCTGCGGAATACGGCATGGAAGCTTGTCAGACTGAATACTCGCGGAATCCAGTAGATGCCTCCGCGCATTGCATCCTCCCCGTCATTGAATGCATTGACGAGGACATACCAGATGGGATATAGCGTGATGAAACATATGATAAGCATCAGAAGGGTTACGAGAATTTCAAATGTAAATTCCGATGCCGACTGCCTTTTCGAAGAAAACATCCTTAGGTCACCGCCTTGATCAGAATAGGGACGTGTTGTTCAGGCGCTTCGTAACGCTGTTGGCACCAAGCAGCAGGATCAGCGCAATGACGGACTTAATCAATCCGACTGCCGCCGCATAGGAATATCTGCCGGACAACAAGCCTACCTGATAAACATACACGTCGATGACGTTGCTGGACGTTTCATTCAGCTGGTTGCGGAGGACGAGAATTTGATCAAAGTTCGAGTTCAGTACGCCGCTAATGGCGAGAATGAACAAGATCGAAATCGTCCCTTTGATCGATGGAAGCGTAATATTCCACATCTTCTGCCCGCGACCCGCTCCATCAATCGTTGCTGCCTCATATAGTTCGGGAGAAATGCTCGAAATAGCAGCCAAATAAATGATCGCCGACCAGCCGAGCTCTTTCCAAATATCAGATGTAATGACAATGCCCCAGAAGTACTTCGGCTCTGCGAGGTAAGTGATTGGTTCTTGAATAAAATGAAGCGCCATAAGCACTTTGTTCACGATACCAACGTCTGAAAGCCAAGTTGCCATAATGCCGCCAAGAACGACCCAAGATAAGAAGTGAGGCAGGTATGTAATCGTCTGTACCCACCGTTTGAATATCATGGAACGCAATTCATTCATCAACAATGCGAACAATATCGGCAGCGGAAAACCGATCACGAGCTTAATGAGGCTCATGCCAATCGTATTCTTAATGACATAGCCTAAGCTGTCATCTTCAAGAAACTCTTTGAAGTGATCGAATCCAACCCACGGCGCTGCCGAGATCGGGTGGATGATGTCGAACTCTTTGAACGCGATTATGATTCCATACATCGGGATGTAATTGAATACAATCATCCATGCAACGCCTAGCAGCGCCATCACTTGCAAATATCGCTGCGCGATTAGTTTCTGCACCCATACTTGAATGCTTGATCTGCCGGTTGCTGTTTGATGCGAACTCGGCTTCGTTTCTGCCTTGACGCTCATACCCCAGGTGCACCTCCATTTCGCTCTGTCTTTCTTGCGAAAGCTCTTACACTTGTAAGTGTAATCGTTTACATCGAGCAGTTATAGGTGTGAGATTTCAGGTATGGTGATGTTTTTTTAGGAACTTGCGCGATACGATGAAACCAAGGCAAGCTGGCCTTGCAGCCGTCAAAAAGTGCTGAAAACAAAAAAAATCACTCTGCTCTATGCCACAATCGGCACAGTAACAAGTGATTGTTGTTTGATTCATTATGGTGCGGTAGAGAGGACTCGAACCTCCACGGGCGTACGCCCACTACCCCCTCAAGATAGCGTGTCTGCCATTCCACCACTACCGCACATTTAAAGAAAACATCGCATTCGCTTCGAGGGTAAGAAGCAAATGGTGAGCCATGTAGGACTCGAACCTACGACACCCTGATTAAAAGTCAGGTGCTCTACCAACTGAGCTAATGGCTCATAATATTTAACCCCGGGGTCCCCGAAAAGTAATCGGAATAACCTTCAAAGCAGCTCTTCACTTTTTGGGGTGTATTGGTGACCCGTAGGGGATTCGAACCCCTGTTACCTCCGTGAAAGGGAGGTGTCTTAACCCCTTGACCAACGGGCCTTACTTTGCTCAACTCACCTGCTTAAATCAGGCGACTTGAAGATCATACCACGCACGAGCTTGTTTTGCAAGTACTTTATCTTGAATGTTCGAGCATCTTACCGATACTCGACATTTGAACAAAATAAAAAGACCGATCGATTGCACGGTCCTTCACCTGCAAATCCGAGAAAAAATGTGGCGGAGAAGGAGGGATTCGAACCCTCGCACCACTTACGCAGTCTAACCCCTTAGCAGAGGGTCCCCTTGAGCCACTTGGGTACTTCTCCATGGCTCCCCGAACAGGACTCGAACCTGTGACAACTCGATTAACAGTCGAGTGCTCTACCAACTGAGCTATCAGGGAAAATCGTGCAGTGACAATTAATAATTTACCACGCCCGTCCTACCCTAGTCAAGCGTTTTAAGTGATAATTTTCCCGCGCATTTGCCGCACCGATATCGAGTCGGATCGAGACGCCGCCGCCGCAAATATTCCATCCCGCATGCACCGCATACAAGCTTGTACTTAAATGGCTTCGGCTTACGCGCCTCACGCTCCGGCAGCGTACGACAGTACCGGGATGCTCCCACTTGAGTGAGCAGCTGCTTGAAATCTTGGTCGCGATGCTGATAGCCGCGCTTCATAATATGAAGATGATAATGGCACAGCTCGTGTTTTATTATTTTCTCCGTCTCCTCAGCTCCGAACGCCTCAAGCTGATGCGGACTAATCTCAATATTGTGCGATCGTGTAAAATATCGTCCGCCCGTCGCCTTCAGGCGGCTGTTAAACGTCGCGCGATGCTTGAAAGGTCTGCCGAACCACTCCAGTGATACTTGCTCGACCCATGTCTGCAGCGTTTCATCATTCATCGATAATCTCCTCCACCTACTTGAATTGTAAAGGCGGGCTGCGATACACTTCAAGTAGAAGTTCGATCTCGTTCGAGCTGTTTTTGTTATTAGAGGGGAGAATCTGTACTATTATGCCAACTATGCGCTACGTTCTGATGAAACAGAATGAAACGGTTCATTTCGTCGAAATGCCGCAATCGCACGCTTACCAGCTTAGCGCGCTCAATCTGCGTTTGCATAAAGAAATCGACAAGTTGACGGCCAGCAACGTCCCTGCGCTCCCGTACGCTATCGCGGAGTGCGACAACGTCGAGCTGCATGATACGAGCATTCAAACGATCTCCGGATTGGATTACTTGAACAAGCTGGAGCAGGATTTTGCCCAAATTAAAGAGCAATCGTACCCGCTCATCTCGCTGCTGACAGAAATCCGTGCCCTTCAAGCTCAATTGGAGCAATGGTACGAAGAAGAATACGAAGATTAAACAAGAGAAAACGCACTGCACCGTCCTACGAAGGTGCAGTGCGTTTTGTTATGCAGGAAGCTCGATCTTAATAAAATGCGAGCAATTGAGATACGTCGTGACGAATTCGCGCGAATGAAATCGTTTCGGACCTGCACATCGCCCCGCCCCTGCCCATATGCTATTCATACAGTACGGTCCGGGAGGGGGACGACGCAAATGCCGCAGTGGCTGTGCAATCAACTGATGCGCGCGTACCAGAAGAAGGACGTTCGACAGATTCGTCTGCTGAATGACTGCTGGTATTTCTACCGCGCTAAGCAGCGTCCGAGTGAAGAAACCGTTACAAGTAACTAGCGTATTCTACCCGCCTAAATCCTCTCTGCAAGGAGGACCCATGGGACTGCCGCCCCCTGAACCCCGGAATGGGGAACGTGGGATTGGCAGAGACGCCGTCGCATTATTGAGCGGCAGGAATCGCGTGCCCTTATGGGCACAACTTACTGTGTGACGTAATAAATGATCATAGATCGCAACTCAAAGTGAAATAGCTTTCCGATGCGACATTTACCTTATTAATACTCTCAAAAAAGCCGATCCCATGCAGGATCGGCTTTGTACTACATACCTCTTCTAGTCAGGCTTGACCATTGTAAGACTTACGCGGCCTTTCTTGGCGTCGGCTTCGAGAACCCAGACGGTTACGGCATCGCCAACGGATACGACATCCGTTGGATGTTTAACGAACTTGGTGCTTAAGCGCGAAATATGAACAAGGCCGTCATTCTTGATGCCGATATCGACGAAAGCGCCGAAGTCGATAACGTTACGGACCGTGCCTTGCAGCTCCATGCCTGGCTTCAGATCCTCGAGCTTGAGCACGTCTGTCCGGAAGATCGGCGGCGGCAGCTCCTCACGCGGATCGCGGCCCGGACGCTGCAGACTGTCGATAATGTCACGAAGCGTTGGAACGCCTACTTCAAGCGCGGCAGATAACTGCGCCACATCGGCTTCAGCCAGCTTCGTACGCATCGACTCCGATCCAACGTCCGACAGCTTTAGCCCCAGTGCACGGAACAGCTTGTCCACAACAGCATACGACTCCGGGTGAATCGGCGTCCTATCCAATGGGTTATTCCCATCCGGAATGCGGAGGAAGCCTATGCACTGCTCATATGACTTCGCACCCAGCCGAGGTACCTTCGACAGCTCCTTGCGCTGCGCAAACTTGCCGTTCTCTTCGCGATACTTCACGATGTTGCGGGCAATCGTCGCATTGATGCCCGCTACGTAGGACAACAGCGATGGAGACGCCATATTCACATCGACACCAACGTGGTTAACGGCTGATTCTACGACGCCGCCCAGACTTTCCTCTAACCGTTTCTGGCTGACGTCATGCTGGTATTGGCCAACGCCAATCGCTTTGGGCTCGATCTTCACGAGCTCAGCAAGCGGATCCTGCAGACGGCGTGCAATCGAGACCGCACTCCGCTCGGATACGTCGAGCGACGGGAATTCTTCCGCTGCAAGCTTGGAAGCGGAGTAGACTGAAGCGCCCGCTTCGCTGACAATCATATATTTCAGTTCATCCGCGCCTGCTGCTCCTGCCAGGCGACGCTTGCCGATCAGATCGGCGATGAACTGTTCGGTCTCGCGTGACGCCGTACCGTTGCCAATAACGATGAGGCTAACGTTGTATTTGTCCAACATGCCATTCACGATCCGCTCTGCTTCCGCCACCTTGTTGTTCGGAGGCGTCGGATACGAGACCGCTACTTCGAGCAGCTTGCCGGTGTCATCAACAACAGCAAGCTTGCAGCCTGTACGATATGCCGGATCGACGCCTAGGACAACCTGCCCATGAACAGGTGGCGACAACAGCAGGTTGCGCAGGTTAACGGAGAAGATCGAGATCGCATGTTCTTCCGCCTTCTCTGTCATCTCGCCGCGCACTTCACGTTCGATCGAAGGTGCAATTAACCGTTTGTAGGAATCCTCGATAACCGAAGCAAGTACAGTCTGAACCTGCGGTGCGGTATACTTGCGGATTACATTACGGTTCAACCAGTCATGCACGCGGTCGGTCGGAACGTCGAGCGCCACGCGCAGCACCTCTTCGCGTTCGCCGCGGTTAATGGCGAGCACACGGTGAGGCGGCAATTTGCGTACCGGCTCTTGGTAAGCATAGTACATTTCGTATACCGTCTCCGCGCTTGCATCCTTCGCTTCAGTCCGGAGTACGCCCTGATCGTGTGTGAACCTGCGAATCCAAGTGCGGATTGCAGCGTCGTCGGCAATATTCTCAGCGAGAATATCCATGGCGCCCTGCAGCGCTTCCTCTGCCGTATTGACGCCCTTGTCAGCATCGATATAGCGGACTGCTTCCACTAACGGGTCTCCTTGCTTCGGCTGGGACCAGATCCAGAGCGCAAGCGGCTCAAGTCCGCGTTCCTTCGCAACGCTCGCTCTCGTCTTGCGCTTCTGCCGGTAAGGACGGTACAGATCTTCGACCTCTTGCAGCTTGCTCGCCGACTCAATACCGCGGCGCAGCTCATCGGTCAGCTTGCCCTGCTCGTCTATGAGCCGGATAACCTCGCGCTTGCGGTCCTCCAGATTGCGCCGATATTGCAGCTTCTCTTCAATATCGCGAAGCGCATTCTCGTCGAGCTCGCCCGTCATCTCCTTGCGATAACGCGCAATAAACGGAATCGTATTGCCTTCATCGAGCAGCGACACGGCTGCCTTCACCTTCGTCAGCGGTATGGACAGCTCGGCAGCAATATCGCGGATAATCCGTTCCCGTTCCGCTGCTGCCTGCTCATCCGAAAGTTTCGTTCCATTCGCTTCTGTCGGTGCATCCTGCTTCTCAACAGCCACGTAAGCAAGCCCCTTCCCTATCTTGTACTCATATTAAAGACCGTGACAACCTCTTCAACTAGCGGTGTAAGCCAACGAACGGATTGTTCGCCTTCTCGAATCCGATCGTCGTCTTCGGACCATGACCAGGGTATACCACGACGTCATCCGGCAGTTTGAACAGCTTAAGCCGAATCGAATCATACAGATCCCGTTCACGTCCGCCAGGCAGGTCTGTACGACCGACGGACGCGCGGAACAGAACGTCGCCGCCGAACAGATCGGAGCCGCACAGCAGGCTGATGCTGCCGGGCGAATGGCCCGGCGTATGCATAACCGAGAACTTGCGGCCGATCAGCTCAAGCGTCTGACCTTCGTCCAATGCATATTCCGCCGGATCCGTCGTCAGCGGCGGGGTTACGTCTTTCCATCTCGTAGAGCCGTTCAACTGGGGATTAACGAGCCATTCCGCCTCCAGATCATGAATGTATACCGGGCATCCTTTCGCCTTGCGCACCTCGTCTACCCCGCCCATGTGGTCAAAATGCGCATGCGTCAGCAAAATCGCCTCGATGTGAATCGACTCGATCCGTTCAAGCAGGCGCTTCGGTCCCATGCCAGGGTCGATAATGACGCCTCTCTCGCCGGATTCATCCGTCAGTAAGTAACAATTCGTCTGCAGCGGGCCAAGAGAGAAGGTTTGAATGTTCAGCTTCGTCATCGGCTTAAATCGTCGTGAGCAGCTGACGCAGCTCGCTTATAATATCAGTCTGGTAGGCTGTGCCTTCGCCTTCGCCATAACGACGCATAATCTCTTCTCGCGCCGCAGTCAGCTTCTGCTGGTAGTCCGACGCTTCACGATCAGGATTGCCCAGCTTGAAGGCGATCATCGGCTCTTGCACATGCTTCGTACGAGGGCCCCATTGACCGCGCACGACACCTTCTTTATCGGCAAAAATAACAATCGGAATCGAGCGTCCGCCCATCGTCAGAAACTCGTCCATCGTATCGAGATGCTGCTCCATGATGAGCACTTCCGTCGGTATGCCGCTTACAGCGAGCGCCTGAAACACGACGGGAACGTTGCGAACGACATCGCCGCACCAGTCCGCAGCAATGATTAAGCAGTTCAGATCATCCCGGCCATTAAGCGATTCGAAATACTTGCGATCCTCCTTATTCGGCCATTCGAAGGTTTCGTATATGGAACGGAATTGTTCTTGATTTTTGGTCATGCCTTCGATGAACTGCTTCGGCGAAATGCCTTGGCCCAGCTTAGCACCTACATTTTTACCCATGATGGCGAACCTCGCTTTCATATCCGATATAATTAATCGTTATTCTTCTTATTATTGCGTGATCAAAAAGATCGGTTTTCAGTTATTGTAGCAGATTTAGGCAGATACAGGCAAAGAAACGAACATGCTCTCAGCCCAAGGGCCGGTCCATGTCCGCTTCTTAGAACAGATGTATTAAGATGATTTCTTGTTATTGCGCGAACGTACAATTTTGAACACAACATACACAATGAGGAGACCAAGCGCGATCAGAATGCCCTCATGAATATACTTGCCCGCTTCCTCTTCGATCGTGTCCCAATTGTCGCCGAGGGAGCGTCCCAAATAGACGAACAGAATCGACCACGGCAACGAGGCCAACGCTGTCAGCAGCGTGAATATGCCGAACGGCATGCGCGCCATACCTGCAGGAACGGAGATGACCTGGCGCATAACCGGAACGAACCGCGCTGTGAAGACGATGCCTTTGCCGTATTTATTAAACCAGCCTTCTGCAATGTCGAGATGCTTCTTCTTAATCTTCAGAAACTTTCCGTACTTCTCAAGGAATGGACGACCGCCGTAGCGACCGATCGCGTACAAAATCCAGTTCTGCAGGACGGCGCCTAACGTACCGAAGAGCACGGCTCCTAAGAACGATATTCTCCCGTCGTACACCAGGTAACCCGCATAGGCAAGCACGACCTCACTCGGAATGACCTCTACCATTAAGCCGAACAAAATGCCGAAGTAGCCGAGATCTTTCATCCACTCGAGCATCGTTGCCACTACATCTGACAATACGTGCATGGTTTCTCCTTCCGCCTCTCCCATAGGCATGTCTTATCTTTGCTTCGTATTCTAGCATACCCGCATACCAACTCCAAGTGCCGGAAGGGGCATGTTCAGACAGGCCTGCGCATAGACTAGCCTCGAATAGATACGTATAAGCGGAGGAGAAGTTGCATGACTAAATTTCTCGTAGTGAAAAAAAGAAATTTGCAGATCGCCGGCGCCTTTCTCGTCATGACGTTGTTGGTAGCCGTGCTATGGCGGGTACACTTGACGAGGGTTGAGCCTGCTGCGGCTGCGCCAACCGATGGGGTGCAGGTGTTTACGCTCGTAACAGGCGAGTTCGAGACGACGGATCGTAATGGCAAGATGCTCGAAGCGTACATCTTCAATCCAGGCTCGATCGTTGTTAAGAAAGGTGTGCCTGTAGAGCTGCGCATTATCGGCATCAGCGGCGACACGCATCCGTTCGTCATCGAAGGACTCGGCGTGAAGGGCGAAGTGAAGAAGGGCGAAACGACCGTCGTCCGCTTCACAGCTGAGCAAGCGGGTACGTATGAACTTAAGTGTCTGACCCATGCGGATATGCGCAGCGACGGGCCGATGGTCGGGTATATTCACGTGCAGTGAGGTTGGAGGCTCGCTTAAGGCTAGTGTCCGCCTGTGAAATCGGTGCATACGATAGCCGTAGAGAGGAGGCGGTTGTCGTATGAGGCCCACGAACGAGAAGCATGCTTCCGGGTACCCGACCGCTCGCAAAATCAAAAGAGCTTGCAGCAACGAGCTGTATCGCACCGCCAAGCGGATGAACAAATGGATTCCGAAGGAGAAGGTGGAGGAAGCCGAGAAGCTCTACTTCAAGAAGGTAGCGCTTAATCTGCCTTGGATTCACGAGAACCAGAGCAATCGCAAAGTATTGTCGGATTGGTGGGACGAGAACGTCAGCGCCGAAATCGCCGAGCTGTGGGAAGTCGACCGCGCGGCGCTATGCGAAGCGTTCCGGCACGCGTTCGGGGGATAAGAGCCGAGTTGTAGGACCGGAAATCCGAACACGGGTGTGCGTCAGTTTGAACACGGGTGTGCGTCAGTTTGAACACGAGCTGCTATGTGAGGCGATCTGGCACGTGTTCGGAGGATAACAACCGAGCTGTAGAACCGGAAATGCGAACACCGAGTGTGCGTCAGTTTGAACATGAGCTGCTATGTGAAGCGGTCCGGCACGTGTTCGAGGGATAATAACTCGTAAGTCGAGTTCGCTCGTTCATGGGCATCCACTCCGTATGCGGCAATCGCAAACAACAGCAGCCACCAGCAGCCGTAGCTCATATCGAAATCAATCGCTGCGTGCAGCAGCATGACGAGCATAGGCGCCAGCAGAATGCGATACTCGCCTGCACGCCAGACTGCGGTAAGCAATGCGCCGAATAGCAGCAGCAAGAGCGATAAATCAAGCAGGCCGCCATTGAGCGCAATGTCGAGGTACCCGCTGTGCACCTCGTTAATGCCAAATCGCTGGCCTGCGAGATGCCGCCAGGTGTCACCGCCGCGGCCCATTAGGGGCGCTTCCCGCCATAGGCGAAGCGCCTCTTGGTATAGAGACGCGCGCGAAGCCGCCGTCTCGTAATGCGCGCCGAGCCGCGCGTAAAGCTGCTGCGGCGGCAGCGCAGCCAGCGCGGCGAGGCCGCCTGCGAGCAGCGCAGCGCTCGCAGCAAGCGCGCGGCCCTGCCGCGCTGCGCCTGGGGCGAGCAGCCTGCTTCGCAGGGCTGCAAGGCCCATGGCGCCGGCTGCGAAGCAGCCGAGCAGCGCAGCCGCGCGCAAGGCGCCGCTGGCGGGCGCCGGCGCCAGCGCGATGCGGCAGGCTAGCGCGCCGCATACGCTGGCCCAGCCTGCGCTGGCCAGCCAGAGCGCCAGCCTGCGGCCGCGCAGCAGCAGGCAGCCCGCGGCTGCGCCAGCGGCGCAAGCAAGTGCGGCGCCGCGCGACTCTGACAGCAACAGCGCGAGCAGCAGCGGCGAAGGCAGACAGGCTCCCGCAAACAGCATAAGCCGATGCGTCATACGCGTTGTCCCTATCGCGAGCAGCAGCAGCAGCAAAGCAGCGGCGAAGGCGCCTTGAGCGTTCGGATACTGCAAGAAACCCGACAGCCTTGTTCCGATACTTGCGATTCTTATATCGGAATCCATAAGCAAGAACCCTCTCAAGAGTTGGGATGGCAATTCACCGAACCAACCTAAGACCGAGACGGGTCCTATTAACACACCCATTGTGATAAACAGGCCACTAAGTGTCACAGAAGCTGAAAGCGTGTCCCCATGGTCACTTGCAAAAGACTGCGGTGCAGATCGCCAGCGCCTTTGAAACAGCAGCAGCACAACCCCGGCAGCTCCGAGCCAGCGAATACTCATCTGTGCAGAGGCAGCGGAATAGGGCAGCTGTCCCTGGAGCAACAACTGTCCTAGACTCGAGATTGATAACCCGAACAAACATAGAAGCATAATCTCGGCCAGACGATTATTACTCCCCTTACACCAAACCCGATCAGATAAGGACAGTCCTCGTTTATTCGAACGCCATGTATGAAGAAACGATGCACATGCCGCGCTAACTACCGCTGCAAGCGAGAATAGAGATGCTGCTCCATCCTCATATAATCCAGCCTGTACAATCGCAGCTCCGGCTGCAGCAGCCACTGTACCAGCAGCCATCCCCTTCATAAACGGGCCTTTTCTATCGAGCAAGCTATCAAAGCCATAATCGTTATGTCGGTTTTCCCGCTGTATCCACTTCTGTTTCGGCTCCTGCACCCTTTACCCCCACTCCCTAAGCAGCAAATGTCTATATACTACTACTTCTGATAAGCAGTATTGCCGCCTTAGTCAGGGATAAAACGAAAAAAACCGCTCAGTTGTCTGAGCGGTTCGCTTTGTTGCGACTCAATTGTTTTCTGCGATTCTTGTAGAACACGCCGACCTGCTCGCGAAGAATGTATGCGCGAAGAGCACGCTTCTCCAGCTCCGCCATCTCTTCGAAACGAGCGCCATAATATCGTCCCTCCGATGTATTCTCTGAACGAACGATTGAAAGCATGCACCGAATGACTCGCTGTCCTTCAATTCGAAGCTCCGCTTCGACACTTTCCCCCGTCATCAGCGGCACTGTCGGTTGTTCAACCAGAAAACCGATGCCTGAGTTGCTTACATTACATACGCGGATCGGCGTTCCTTCCCAATCATCATGCTCAACCCCTGCTGCATGAAGCAGCTCATCCAGTTCGGCAAGCAGCTCGTCCGACATCAATCCAGCATTCGATGGCGCAATTAGTTGCTCCAGTTTCCGTTCCGTTCTCGGTGATTCCTCATCCGGAATCCGAAGCTTGCCGACAGCGGTCACTTCAACCCTTGGACTTTCCCGCTTCTCGACAAATTGAAACGCCCTCGGCGGAAAAATAACCGCAATCGAACCCTCATCCTTGCCAATAATCGTGGATTGGAGGCGGTGAATACCCACAGGAGAATAAATAGTAAGCTGCACGGAATCTCCTAGCTCGAACCGCTTGTATTCATTCAGATCAATGCCTAGCAGTTCTCCTTCCACATAAGTGGAGATGCCTGTTGTGACATAGTCCTGTTTTTCAACAATCGTTCTGCTATGGACAAGCGCCTTCGGTGCAATCATCTCTTTATCCTTCTTGCGAAGCTCTTGCCCGCTCCTTATCGACATTAACCTGAACCCCCTTTAATGATGGACTGCACAAGATTCTATTTACGTTCTTGAGTGACCAATGATAAAGCCAAACTTGACATCCTCGTTAAAAAGCAAACAAAAAAAGCCGCATTCAACAGAAGCCGCTCCAAATTAATCACGCAGGGAGCGAATTCGGTAACCAGGCTGCCAAACGCTGCTTCTGCAATCGTCAGGCCCTATGGCTTTGCGTCCTTGTCTTTCGACAAGTTTGCTATTATCGTTCGATATCCGCTTATTCAATTAGTGTGCTCTATCTAGGTGTAAGGTTACAATTCTTTAACGATAAGGATGCTGACTTCGTTCTTCAGATCGATCTCGTATGGACTCGCCGGTCTGGATCCGTCTGCTTCCTCGACAACGCGCACAATCGGCCGATGAACGGCAAGTGAATTATTCGCCGATACAACTGCGATCTGTCCTGTATTAAGAAGAACGGACGTTGCTACGGGGTATACAGAAATATGCTTACAGAACAGCTTGACCAGTTCGAAATCAAAATAGGTGTTGCCGGCTGCGAATATTAACTCAATCGCTTCCGACGGGGTATACCGCTTGCGGTGCGGCCTTGGCGATGTAAGCGCGTCATACATGTCCGCTAAACCGACAATCTGAGCGTGTAGATGAATCTCGTCACCCTTTAGACCTCTCGGATATCCCGACCCGTCGAATCGCTCGTGGTGCTGCAGCGCACAGTGCGCAGACAACAGGGATATATCGTGCTGCTTACGGAGAATGTCGAAGCCATCCGTTGTATGCTTCGCGACGACTGCCCGTTCTGCGTCTGTAAGTGCCTCTTGCTTGTTAATCAGCTGCGAAGGCACTTTCGTCATCCCGATATCGAACAATAGCGCGCCAATGCCTAACTCCTCCAACTGCATCCGATTGTAGCCTTTGGCAATGCCGATGATACCGGACAATACCGCAACGTTCACGGAATGCTGGAACAAGTAAGCATCAGTCGTATGGATATTCGTCAGATTCACCATGACGTCGCCGCGCACCATAACGTCATTAAGAATTTCTCCGAATACCTGACGCAGCTGACGTCCCATCTCTGGAGCAACCGCTTTGCCCTTCATGAAATTCTGATCTTTCAAATTGGCCATCGTCTGATAGATAGCATTTACTGCTTTTTGACGTGTCTTCTCCGAGATTGCCTCAGGCGGCTCAAGGTCATCGGTAAAAGCGTCCTCAACGAACAGCACGTCGATGCCAAGCTTGCGAAGTCTGTCAATAAACCGCTCGTTCAGTTCAACGCCCACGCCGAGGAGAACATTCCCATTGTCCTGCAGGATCGGCTTAGCCAGCTTGTCCCCAGGCTTAATCTGATGAATGTTTACCTTCTTCATACTAGGTTCCCGCCTTCTTCATGCCAATAAATATGGAATACCCTTCTATTGTACCATGACCATCTGCCTAATGACTACGTGCACATTGTGCACATGTTGATCGATTTTTCTTCATACTCAATCAATCAGATTGGATGATGGAACAGACGGCTAACCACTTGATTGCGGCCTGCGTTCTTCGCGATATAAAGCGCTTCATCCGCTCTCGCAAACAACTGCCGCAAATAGGCGGCTGATTCGATTGCATTCGCCGGCTGCAGCGTCTCGTCTGCTACAACTCCCATGCTGATCGTCACCGACAACTTCTTGACACAAGCATCGAATGGTTCAGATACAAACTCGCTTCCGGCTGCCGCTTCCGATTCAGACACTTGATTCCACTGAACGATATCTTCATTCCACAGCACTTCGCTATTCTCGACCGCTCTGCGAATCCGTTCTGCAGCTTCCGTTGCCTTCTTCATGCCAGCTCCAGGCATATACACCGTAAACTCTTCTCCGCCATACCTTGCCAGCACATCGTTTGGTCCCAACATCGCGCGGATCGTCTCCGCTGTTTGGACAAGGATCATATCCCCTGCCAGATGGCCATATGTATCGTTGACCGATTTGAACAAATCAATGTCAAACAACAGCACAGCAACCGGTTTACCGTACATAGCCATCGTAGGAAGCTCATTCTCCAGCCTGTTCAGCAGATAGCGGCGATTGAAGCAGCCCGTCAGACTATCTGTAACCGCCATCATCTCCAGCTTGCGATTAGCTGCGGACAGTTCTTCCTGCATCTTCAGCAATTCTTGATTCTGCTGTTGAAGCGTCTCGTTCTGCCTGCGCGTCTCTTCCATAAGCAGCCGATAATCCGTAACGTCCTGAATCGTAATAATACGTCCTGCCGTCTCTTCGTTATTAGCTTTGATTGGTGCGGATACAACGACAACATGACGTTTAGCCGTTGTAAATGAGGGAACGAGCACCTCCATCTCCAGACGTTCTGGCGAATTCGCCTCGTGCCATTCGATGAACAGTTCGGATTGGTCCGACACGGCTCTCATCGTACTGAGCATAACTCGAATATCGAATTTGTCTCCGACGCGGAATGGCATAACCGGACGCATGACACGATTTATATCGGCAACATTACCCTGTTCGTTGACAACAACGATTCCGGAAGACATGGAATTGAATACGTCCTGCTGCGCAAACTGCACAAGATCGAACAAGCGATTGCGTTGGATCGCAATGACAAAGTAAAGTCCGCTTAATGTCATGCCAAGCGACATTAGGCCCGGAACTACATGTCCCTTCGATTCAAATATAACATTAACGAAAATATCAATGATGCCGAATAGCAAAAATAAAATAAGTCCGCGCAGTGCCATCTGCACCTGCTTCCGGAGCTGTTCCACACAGCCACCGTTGTGAATGGCTCCACGCATGAGTACAATCGCACGCGCCATATAAGCACACAGTACCGCTACAAGCACCCAGAACAACGGACCATACTTCGCCTCTGTCAACCGCGTTCCTGTCTCTCTGATGAACCAATGAGAAGGATTAATCATGACTATACTCGCGGTTAATATAGACGGGATGGCAGAGACGAGCAGCCTTAGCTTGTTGTATACGTAGGATCGCCCTGTCAGGAAAATCGCGAATACAAACCAACCGTAACCTAATACCGCCAAGCAGACGTACATGATTTTCATAATGTACATCCGGTAGTCCGGCGCCTCCGCCATATAGAGCACCGTCTGACCAAGCGGCCAATTCAGCATGAACATATGGAACAGCAAATAAATTCGATGCAGCGTCGTGAAGGACCCCCGCACGAATACGAGTACAAAGAGAACAAGCAGGATCAAATAGTTGGCAAATTCAACCCAAACGCCAATCATCACTTTTCACCTTCGATTACCGGCCGAGGACGCCTCTCTTCACCCAGCGCCTTCTCCAAATAGGGATCAATAGACAGCATATTGCGATATTGAACATACTCGTCCCACTTGCGACGCTTGACTGATTCTGGCACTTCTGCTGCAACTGCCCGAATAAGCAGATTCTTGGGCGTATGCTCGGGATCAATGAACTCGAGCATCTGCACTTTATAACCAACCGACTCCAACAGCGCGCCGCGAGCGGCGTCCGTTGCCAGCGCTGCGAACCGTTCCTTAAGCAGGCCATGCGAGAGCAGCGGTTTCAAATTATCGTTCTGTATTTGACGGAACAGCTCATGCTGGCAGCAAGGGACCGATAGAATGACTTGAGCTCCCCAACCAACCGCCTTCGCCAGTGCCGCATCCGTTGCCGTATCACACGCATGGAGCGTCACGACCATATCGGCAGAGGCTGACTCCTTGTATTCGGCAATATCGCCGACTTTGAACTTGAGGCCTTCGTAACCAAGCTTGTCCGCAAGAGACTGACAGAACGCAATGACATCCGCTTTCAAATCTAGACCGACCACTTGGAGCTGATAGCCCTTCTCGATGACTAACAAGTGATACAGCGCAAATGTCAGATACGATTTGCCGCAGCCGAAATCGATGACCTTAACCGGCCGATCCGTCGGCAGATGCGGCAGCACGTCAGTTACCATCTCAAGGAAACGGTTAATCTGACGATACTTATCCATCTTGCTGTCTTTCACTTTGCCTTCGGCTGTCATAATGCCAAGCTCTATTAAGAACGGTGCGGGTGCGTTGTCTGCCAGCACACGGTTTTTCTTCCGATTATGGTCTGCCGTTTCGGCGGCTTGGCTAGTAGCAGGCTTCTTCAGCACCGCTGCCTTGCCTTTCTTGCTGAACAGAATTTGATAGTCAGCTTCCTTCGTCTTAAACAGCGCCTGTCGGTAATGCTCCTCCAGCCACTGGGCGACACGTTCACCTGCTTGCGCCGCAGGCACATTCTCATGCTTCGCTTTGTTCGGATAATGAAATTCAAACTGATAGTGCAACCCA
Source organism: Paenibacillus terricola (assembly GCF_014779765.1). Lineage (GTDB taxonomy): Bacteria > Bacillota > Bacilli > Paenibacillales > Paenibacillaceae > Paenibacillus_T > Paenibacillus_T terricola. The sequence goes on from NZ_JACXZA010000010.1 coordinate 24,219, forward strand.
TCCTTTAATTGTACAGGACGGATTGTCGTACGAGCAGGTGCGTCTCCATCTTTGCGGCGAAGTTGACTGAGCGTCGCTTGCAGCACCAATCCTTCATCCACCCAACGCATCAAATCTAACCGCCATTGTTCCATAAAGCTATTACATTCACTCCTTCATCGATCAAGCTCTTCTAAGCCGAGCAGCAGTTCCTCGCGAGGCAGTCCGCCCGTCTTCAGCTGATCGTCATTCAATAACAATAACCGGTTATAGAAAGCTTTCAGATCGCTTTCTTTGCCCACGCCGTCCTCATACATGGCATATAAGTAATTCTCCGCCTTGTCATACCATCCTCTTCGCTCACAGGAAGTCGCCGCTAACAGCCCAGTGCTGCGGGGCAATCTAGCATTGCCCAACCGCTCCATCAACAATGCCGCTTCATCCGACTTAACCAGTGAAGCTTGTTCGCCAGACTCTTCATGCACTGCCTCGGCGGATAAACCAAGCTCATTAGCAAGTACGCTTGCATGCGCCTCTTCTTCTACCTCTGCCGCTAGCAGCATATGAAGAGCCTTCCCTCTTAGCGCAGTGGCTTCAGCATCGCGCCCCAACTCTTCGAATGTATCCGCTTCTGCTGACATTAAAGTACCAAGCGCACGCAAGTCTTCAGGGTCAGCAGTCCCCCGCTGGCTCAACATACTGATTAGATCTCCAGCCGACAGCTTCCGGGCAAGCTCCGGCTTCATCCGCAGCAGCTTCTCCAGTAAGTCGCCGGACAACGCAAGCGCCTCTTCTTGCTTCTGCTGCTTACGCAGCCCCATCATTTGGCCAAGCGTATCGGTCATACTTTCGATCATACGCATCATATAGTCACGCTGAAGCATGTGCCGTCTCCTCCTAGATGGTTGCTAAGAATTGAAGTATACCCGCGGTAAGCTCCTCTGGCGCTTCGAGCATCCCCATATGTCCGGCTGACTCGAGCAATACTTGGCTAGTGCCTGCTCTATTCGTCGTGAATGTACGCTCCACCGGGATAATGCCATCATTCGCCCCAGCTACAAGCAGCAGTGGTTGAGTCGACGTCTCCAGCACGCTGCGGCGATCTGGACGATCCTTCATGCCCAACGCTGATGCTTGCCCGCCTTGCGCGGATGTGTCATATCCGATATCAATCGCTCGCGTAACCAACTCAGCGGATGCATTCGGTGCGAACAAGTTCGGTACAAGCCCTTCTACAAACGTCCGAATTCCCTGCTCCTCGATTTTCTGAACCGTGCGATCTCTATTCTCGCGTGCCGCTTCACTATCTGGCAGTCCGGTCGAATGAATGAGTCCGAATGCACGAAGACGACTTGGATATTGCTCTGCAAAGGCAAGTGCGGTATAACCGCCCATTGAATGCCCAAGCAATGCGATCTGTTCCAGCTGAAGTGCGTCGGCAAGCGCTAGTACATCTTGCGCCAACGCCTCCATCGTATAAACAGATGATACAGGCGCAGAAGACTTGCCATGACCTCTTGTATCCGGCACGATTACTCGCGCGCCTTCCTTCGACAGCTGGGGTACGATCTGCTCCCAGTAGGCCGAACTGCCGCAGTACCCATGCAGCAAGACAACGTTTACCTTCGCGCCACCTTCAGGCATCGTATCGACATATGTGATTGTCAGTTCGCCATTATGTACAACAACAGAACGATCTGCTAGCGAATGTTTGTTCATGATAACTCCTCCTAGACTTACATATCGTATATCGTATTAAGGATGTCCACGCAGCGCTATATCAATCGCAGCAGCTGCCGACTCCGCCATTTGCATCACAAGATGAAGCGATGTTGCTTGTAAGGTTTGATACGGTCTAGGTCCTTGTCGATTTACAACGCCTGCAATGGAATAGTCTCCAACGGGAGCCAAATTCAATCCGATGCCTTCACCAGGCTTCAGCGGGCCTTCTGCAACGGCGAACATACCGATGGATTCGGGTTTGCCCAAGCATGCATCAATGGCAATGACGATGGCCTCTGCTGGCTGATGGATTCCTTCATGTGCAATCCGCTTCGCATCAAGCGGCTGTTCCATTGTTCCATTAACATTGTTCCAGCCCCTCGACCGCAGGGCAGTGCCAACTAACGGACCGAATGCATCACCCGTAGAGCAGTCCGTACCTATGCAGACGAACGCTACTTCCCGGCCCAACCGATGAGCCGCAGCAGCCGTTCTTAACAGCGTCTTAATACCGCTGGCATCAACGGTTATGGACACCCGTTTGGCAGCAGGCTGTGGCTGCCGATTTTTGCTGCGAATTCCCATAATAACGCTTCCGATCCTTTCCTACATTCCTCATCCATGATACTTGATTTCATAAGGATCAGCAATGAACGGCAAGCCCCATTACGCCTTTATCGAAGCTTATCGGGGATAAGCGGTGCAATTTGGCGATGAACCAATCTAACTTTTTGAACACGAACGATAAGACATGGTACAATACAGCAAACGATGGAATAGAGAGGGATCCTAACATGAACTTAAATGAGCCAACAATTAGCAATATGGCGTTTATGATCGATGAGATTAAATCCAAGCTGAAGATGGCAACCGCTGCCGCAATGCAGCCAAGCCACTTCGATCTCAAACGCTACGAGGACATTAAGGATATATATGAGGTCATTGCTTCCAAACCAAACTTTAGCATCTCGGAAGTTGAGGCGTTGGTTTCCGAACTGGGCAAGCTTCGGAACCAATAAGTCAATAAGTTTAAATATTTAAATTATTAATTACATTTTATAGCATGGATGAACATTATTCTACAAATAGCAACAAAAACATACCGTAACGAAAATAAGACCGAGGCTCGTGACGAAGCCTCGGTCTTCTGTATCATTTATTGCTCATTCTCGCTTGCTTCTGGTTCTGGTGTCGCAGTTGGCGCAACCGTCTCAATCGACAGTTTGACCGAAACCTGCTTGCTCTCACCCTTCAAGAACTGCGCCGCACGCTCCAGCTTCTCTGCCAGTTCGTTACCGCTCAGCGTTACGTTCAGGTGATAGGAGAAGTGATCACCAGGCTGTCTCGAAGCGCCGTAGCCAGCTTGTGCCGCGAAACGATCTCCGCCATACATTGCTGGAGCGACTGCCTCTCCCGGGAAAAATTTGTCGGACTTGTTCACAACGCGCTCATAGATACGCAGCTTCTTCAGCAGCATATAATATTGTGCGGAATGCTTGAAGCCCCAAGCATCACGAATGTCCTTCAGTGTGTAGTCCATCTTCCAACGCTTCAAATGCTCGATTTGTTCCTCTGTATTCAACTTCATGAATTCTTCTAGTGGAAAAATTGCGCTAGACATCAGTTACTCCTCCAATCGCTATTTCGGCTTGAAAAAATAAGTTACAAAATGACCAAACATCATATAAAAATCATTTAGTATTATTTTCTATAAAATAATACCATAAATATTATCTAAAGGCCAATAGTGCAAAACGAATAATTTCAGACATCGTTCGCGCGAATTAGTGCAATATACATAGAAAAACCGCTCCTGTTTGCCACTTCATGACGAACAAGAGCGATTTATTGTATATATTATATTTCATTAATCTTAAATTATTTGAATGAACTACAATTATTGTTCGCGCAGGGAGAGCGACGCCATGAAACGGCGGAATGCCGAGCGGCCTTCCTCTGTTGTTTTATAGACGCCGGCATCCTTCAGAACAGCAAGGAACTTGTCGCCCGTCTCCTGCTGCAATACAGCAGCAGCCTGCTCCGTGCTAAGAGTATTGCCGTAACGTTCGAGCAGTTCGCGAATCCAAGACGCATGCGAGCGCAGTGAGAACGCATCCGCGTCTGCATCCGATTCACTCCATACCTTCTCGCCAGTTAAGTAAGCTGCAATTGCTTCAAGCTCCGACTTCAAACGGCCAGGAAGAACAGCCAGACCCATAACTTCGATCAAGCCGATGTTCTCTTTCTTCACGTGATGAAGTTCGCGGTGCGGATGGAAAATGCCATCCGGATGCTCTTCGCTTGTCCGGTTGTTGCGGAGCACGAGATCCAGTTCGTATTCGCCGTTGTTCAACCGTGCAATCGGTGTAATCGTGTTATGCGGAATACGGCTGCCGTCCGCGCCTTCGCTGTATGCAAGCACATCCGCGTCTGCATCGGAGTATTCGCGCCATGCATCCAGAATTCGATTCGCTGCCGTCATCACAGCTGCGCTGCTGCTGCCATTGACGCGTATAACCGACATTGGCCACCGTACGATTCCGAAGCGAACATTCGCTGCCGAAGGATCGACGAACGACGCTTCAACCGGCGCTTCTTCCATCGGGAACGTATGTCTGCCCGCCTGGAAATGATCGTGGTGAAGAATCGAACCGCCAACGATCGGCAGATCGGCATTCGAGCCGATGAAGTAATGCGGCATAGCATCGATGAAGTTCAGCAGACGGCCGAACGTCTCATGCGAGATACGCATCGGCGAATGCTCGCCTTTGAGCACAATACTGTGCTCGTTGTAATACACATACGGCGAATATTGGAAGTACCAGCGTTCCCCGCGAAGATCCAGCGGCAGTACGCGAAGGTTCTGACGCGCGGGGTGATCGGCTCTGCCTGCGTAACCGACGTTCGTCTCGCACAGCAGACATTTCGGGTAGCGACTTGGCGGGAGCGTCTTAAGAAGCGCAATCTCCTTCGGATCTTTCTCCGGCTTGGACAGATTGATTGTAATCTCCAACTTGCCGAATGTCGTCTCGTGGCGCCAGTACTGGTTCTTCCGAATGCGGTTCATTTGAATATAGTTCGAATCGATATTCAGCTGATAGAAGCGGTTTGTCGCCGCTTCAACCCCTTCACGCTCCGCCGTTGCGCGGAATGAAGCAACCACTTCCGACGGGCGCCCCATCAGCATGCCCATGATGCGGGCATCCAGCAGATCACGCTGCGTGAGGGTGTCGTCCGGAATGAGCCCTGTCTCTGCTGCGAAGTCAAGCAGCGGCTCAAGCAGCGTTATCGGACTATCCAACTCTTCTTCCGGCAGCTTTCCTTCATACGGAGCTGTGAATTGGAACAATTCAAGCAAGGCGTTGCGGGTATATGATTCATCAAGCGGATCAATCATTTCACGCTGCAGACCGAAGCGGACAAGCCGTTCGATCAGCATGGATGCCTGATCAGCATCAATTGCAGCATGTAGTTGTTCTGTCATAGCTGTCACTCCTTCTATTTAGAGGCCGAACACGCACTATTAGTTCTTGCCGTAGCCGTTCGGATTCGCCGAATGCCACTGCCAAGCGCTGCGGATGATGTCATCAAGTTTGTCGCGCTTCGGCTGCCAGCCGAGCTCCTTGCGGGCACGGTCGGACGAAGCGATCAGAACGGCAGGGTCGCCTGCGCGGCGAGCTTCCATGACGACTGGAATTTCCCGCTCCGTCACATTGCGCGCAATATCGATAACTTGCTTCACGGAGAAGCCTTGACCGTTGCCAAGATTGTAGACCGCGCTGTCTTCGCCGCGGCGGAGACGGTCAACTGCAAGCACATGCGCATCAGCTAGATCGCTGACATGAATGTAGTCGCGGATGCACGTACCATCCTCTGTTGGGTAGTCGTCGCCGAATACCGAGATGTGCGGACGTTGACCAAGCGCAGCTTGCAGCACGATTGGAATCAGGTGCGTCTCCGGGCTGTGGTCCTCGCCAATCTTCCCGCTAGCGTGTGCGCCAGCTGCATTGAAGTAGCGAAGCGACACATAATGGATGCCGTGAGCGGTGTCGAACCATTTCATCATTTTCTCCATCGCCAGCTTCGTCTCGCCGTATGCATTCGTTGGCACCGTGCGGTCATGCTCATCGATTGGAACGCGCTCCGGTTCGCCATATGTTGCAGCCGTCGACGAGAAGACGATGCGCTTCACGCCGTTCTTGTTCATTGCTTCGAGCAGGCACAATGTGCCATACACGTTGTTGTGATAGTATTTGCCCGGATTCGTCATGCTCTCGCCGACGAGCGAGTTCGCTGCGAAGTGGATAACCGCGTCGATCGAATTCTCTTTGAACACTTGATCGAGGAATGCTTCATCACGAAGGTCGCCTTCGTACAGCTTGCCGCCAAGCACCGCTTCACGATGTCCCTGCTGCAGATTGTCAACAATGACGATTTCTTCTCCGCGCTCCAGCAATGCGGCTACTGTATGCGAGCCAATGTAGCCTGCGCCACCCGTTACTAATACTGCCATACCGAATCTCTCCCTTATTTTAGAGGTAGTTCAAAATAGATTATCTGAAAGCTTATACAAGCTCTTCTACGCCGTTGCCGATGCTGCAAACGTAGAAGTCGGCCGTAAGGCCTGTCGCTTCGTTATACTTGCGGCCCACTTCTTCCTTGAAGCGCTCAATCGCATCTTCATGAACAAGCGATACCGTGCAGCCGCCGAAGCCTGCGCCTGTCATCCGCGAGCCCAGCACGCCTTCAACGCTGCGCGCGGCTTCAACCATTGCATCCAACTCAGCGCCAGTTACTTCATACAGGTCGCGCAGCGAGTCATGCGAACCATTCATCAAGCGACCGAACGCTGCCAGATCATTCGCCTTCAGCACTTCAATCGAACGGAGAACGCGATCGATTTCTTCTACGACGTGACGCGCGCGGCGGCGAACCGTCTCATCTTGAATCAAATGCTCGCTTGCTTCGAACTGCTCCAGGCTCAGCTGGCCAAGCAGCGTAAGCGATGGATGCGCCTGCTGCAAATCCGCTACCGCCTGCTCGCATTGACCGCGGCGCTCGTTATACTTCGAGTCCGCCAGACCGCGGCGTTTGTTCGTGTTGCCGATGACAAGCTTGTAAGCGTCCGATTGGAACGGAATCAGATCATATTCGAGCGTGTCGCACATAAGCAGAATCGCGTGATCCTTCTGTCCGTTCGCAACAGCGAATTGGTCCATGATGCCGCATTTGACACCGTTGAACTCATTCTCCGAGCGTTGTGCCAGCTTCGCAATTTCAACCGTGTCGATCGGCTGGCCTGCTACGCTCAATAGCGCGAACGCCGTCACAACCTCAATCGATGCTGAGGAGGACAAGCCAGCTCCGTTCGGTATCTCGCCATGATAGAGCAGGTCGAAGCCGCTGCTGAATACAACGCCGCGCTGCTGAAGCTCATGAACGATACCCTTCGGATAGTTCATCCAGTCATCCTTCTTGTCGTAGACGATGCTTCCAAGCGATACTTCACCGCGCAGCTCGAAGTTCGTCGATGCGAATGCCAGCTTGTTGTCTGTACGCGGACGAAGCAGCAGCGTTGTACCGAACGTCAGCGCTGCCGGGAACACATAACCGCCATTATAGTCGGTATGCTCGCCGATCAGGTTCACGCGTCCTGGTGCATGGAAAACTCGGATTGTATCTTCGGACCCGCCGAAAAGCGTAATGAATTGCTGTTTCAGTTGTTGTAGGTTAGCCATTGTAGCGATCACATTCCTTATCTTATCGAAATGAATTGCTGTTATCTGTATCCAGTATAACGGAATCAGCGAATGATCGAAAATGGCGTGAAGTGCTTTTCACATGGATTTATGTGACTTCATTCCTTGCATGATTCGCTATCCTATTGCACAATAAGGATAACTTAGCGTTTAATACACTATAAGATGTGACTTTAATATTATGGTAAATTTATGAACATGCACTTTATGTAATAGGGAGATGCGAACGATGAAGCATCCGTATACGTATACCGTTGCCTCTAACCACTCTTCCGAACGTTTCCATGGGCTGAACGTATTGTTCGCCGGCGAAAGCCAGACGAAGCCAGGTCACAAGGTTGGGCCGAAGGTTTACGATTATTACCTCATGCACTATATCTTATCGGGAAGCGGTACCTTCACGGTCGATGAGACGCCCTACGAGCTTAAGGCAGGGGATACGTTTCTAATCGAGCCGGAGCAGTTGATCCGGTATACTTCGAGCGACTCTGAACCTTGGATGTATCGGTGGATTGCTTTCGAGGGGAAAGAGACGGACAAGCTGCTGGAGTCATGCGGTTTCCGCGGATCGAATCGGGTGCTTCGGCAAGAGGCAGACCGGCGGACCCGTGTATTGTACCGGCACGTCTATCAGTCGCTGCGGGAAGGCGGGGTTATGGCCGCTGTGGAAGCTGCAGGCTACCTGCAGCTTCTATTCAGCATGTATGGCAGTAAGGCGGCTGGACTAGAGGGCAGTGTGGAACGCAGCGAGAATGGCGGCGAGACGCTTGTCCGCCAAGTTACGCACTACTTGTCAGCCCAATTCGCCATGCCGGTCTCCATCGAGCAAATGGCGGAAACGCTTGGCTATAACCGCGCTTATCTGTCCCGAGTGTTCAAGCGTGCAACAGGCATGACACCCGTCACTTTCCTGCTCCGGCTTCGTATCGATAAGGCCCGTCTGCTACTACGGGAACGCCCTGAGCTTACGGTTGAGCAGATCGCCGCATCCGTAGGCATTCCCGATGCCCTCTATTTCTCCAAGCAATTCAAACGGATCTACGAGCAGTCGCCCTCTTCTTATCGCCGCGACATTCTTCAATGAGCGGAATGCCCCGACTGCGCTTATTGAGCGTATTGCAGCTTAACGATGGACTCCCGTCTTCCGATCAACCGGCCTGCATCATTGTACATGGAAGACGGGAACGATTCGCCGATCTGCTGACTTAGCTGATCGGCTGCACTAAGGCTCAGCAGGCCAGCGCTTGCAAGCTGCTGTAAGGAATCGGATAGAATGACGGGCCAGGCCGACTCGCTGCCGTCCGACATTTTGACAATGATGCCGAGCCCTTCCTTCCTCAATCCCAGCGCAAATACGCCTTGGGCACCGCTCTTGGCAACGCAGTTGTTATTGCGAAGCAGCAGGCTCGCCAGCCTTCCCGTTCCTTCCACGAGATCAGGACGTGCATTCATTGCGCTTGTAATGCGGTCGAGCATCGTCCGTACATCCTCTCCAAGACTGACAGGCGGGGCCGCCAGTCTTGCATAGAGCAGCGCAAGTCTGCTTAACGGAATGGTGTACACCGGCAATCCGCAACCATCGAACCCACCCGTCAATTCTGCAGCAGCAAGCCCCGTCAATTCTGCGATCCAATGGCGGATCGATTGCTGGATCGGATGGTTAAGCTCGACATAAGTGTCCAATGGCCATTCCTCCAACCTGCAAGCAGCAACCAGTCCAATATGTTTGCCGGCACAGTTGTGGAACAACTTGCGGGGCTTGCCGCCCGCTTGGATGTACGCATCACGAGCTTCTGTATCGAGAGGAAGACCCTCATCAAAGACAAGCTGCTCTTCTTTCACCCCTAATTCGCGCAGCATCAGCTCCAGCATCTGAACATGTACAGGTTCTCCTCGATGGGAAGCTGTCATCATCGCGATCGCCGCTTCCGGCAGCCCTTGGATATCCATAACGCCTGCGCTAATAATAGGCAGCACTTGAACAGGCTTTGCTGTCGACCGCATAAAAGTCGGAACTTCCGCTTCCCCCGCCCATGCGGCGAGTGTTCCCTCTGCATTCACAACAGCAATATGACCATGATGCACATTCTCGGTCTCTGCGCCCCTTATCGTCACAGCCAGCGGAATACCGCCGGTCTCCACTCGTTCTGCATTCGTACCCATCCGCTGCATCCCCTCTCGAACAGCTCCATCACACTGCCGTTTTGTGCTTATCGCTCAGTAATGTTCCCGTCCTGCTATCGATTATATTCGGCTCTTGTCGATGCAAGGACATCGATCCATGATGGAGCATTGGATAACTAGAATTGGACATAGTAAGAACGGGAGTGATTGTTGGATGACGAGGAAACAATTGCACGCAGGTTCTATGTACTGGCCGACCACAACAACGAGGCCCGCCCCATCCTATGACATGCTCGGAGAGCGGTCGGTTCAATGCGACGTCGCGATTATCGGAGGCGGCATGTCAGGCATATCGAATGGCCATGCTTTTGCCAGCCAAGGTTTGCGGACTGTTGTCTTAGAGCGGGAAACGATTGCCGGCGGCAGTTCTTCAGCCAATACGGGGCTAATCCAGTTCTCGAATGACATCATGCTGACCGACCTGGCTGATCAGATTGGAGAGCATCGTGCGGTCCTCTTTTACAAAGCGTGTAAAGATGCCGTTAAGCAATTAGACGCCTTAACCGAACGTCTTCCGCAAAGAGGAGGCTTCAAACAGCGCTCCAGTCTTTACTTGGCCAGCTCAGAGCAGGAAGTGCCCAAGCTGAGAAGAGAATACGAAATTCTTCACAAACACGGTTTCGATGTAGAATGGTGGTCTTCGCAGCAAATTCGAGCCCATTTCCCATTCACGAAGCCTGCTGCAATTGTAATGCATGGCGATGCGGAGCTTAATCCGTTTGTGTTCATTACCGAGCTTGCTGAGGATGCTGTTCGGCAAGGCCTCACCATTTATGAACATACCGACGTGGTCGCACAACACACGAATGATGATGGGCACCTGCTTACCACTTCCGATGGTGGGACCATTGCAGCCAAACATGTCATATTCGCTATAGGTTATGAGCCGGAGGAATTGCGCAGCAAGCTGATTAAGTCCGATCTGAATCGAAGCTTCGTTATCGTGACCGTGCCTCAAGATGCTCCGCTGGTCGTCTGGCATGAAAGGATGATGATCTGGGAAACCGCCCGGCCTTATTTGTACATGCGGACGACACAGGATAATCGTATAATCATCGGCGGATTGGATGAAGATCCATCAGAGCCAATCGAGGGCGCAATCGCACGAAACAAACGAAACGACAAACTGCATGACCGTTTAATGCAAATGTTTCCGACTTTAACAGCGCCAATCGAGTACGAATGGAGCGCTACGTTCGGCGAATCGTGCGATGGCCTTCCTTTCATCGGACGTGATCCCGTGCGCAGTAATGTATACTACTGCCTCGGTTATGGCGGCAATGGTACGGTCTATAGTCTAATTGGCTGTCAACTGCTGTACGAGCTCATTCAAGGTCGCTCTTCGCCAATTGCGGATATTGTGCGTCTAGATCGCCCATCCATTCTTTCGATATAAACAACTGCAGCCGGCCTTCCTGCTACAGGATGACCGGCTGATATAATCGTTATGCTCTACACGACTTGTGTCGCACCCGTCGCTCGGTAAATCGCTTCAGCATTGCTTAACACCGACAATTCCGGACCTCCATCCACTTCCAGGAGCGTCTTGCTTTCTGTGGTTGATGCCATCACCGCTATGGAGCCATTCTGAACCTCCGTGCGAACCACATCAAGCTTCTCATCTTCAACGCCCAGCGAGGACAAGATGCGGTCGTAGGTTGATTCATTGCCATCCGTGCGAACCCCGGCCAGATAAGCGGCTGCCGCATAAGGCATGCCTCCGGTATAGTTGATACTGCCAAAAGCGACGCCTGCAGCAGCAACAGACGTGCCGATGAGAGACGATTGGCGGAAATCGCCATTCGAGTAGCCATCGGAGTGATTGCCGGTTTCGTCAACGATATCTCGCAGCTCATCCACGTGCATTCCGCACTCCGCCTCAAGCGTGCGGGAGTGATAGCCATCCTTGGCGATAACTCTAAGCTCGCCAGTCGTAAACCCTGCCTGCAGCAGCTGCTGCACAGCGGTAGTCGCATTCCGTTCCGATGCGAAAATGCCGATTTTGCTTGCCATATCGAAACCTCCTTGCCGTTCACGGGAAAACCGTGGGCTGCCGTGAATCCATGAGATGGGATAAATCGGTTACATTATGCCCTGTTTCACATCTCGTTATTTGCGGTTATGGTTATTTAATAGATGTGAATGCCTCTATCGGTCATTCATGGACGAGCGACCGCGCTTAGAAGCAGATTTTATCCACATGTAAGACTATATTTCATCTCGCCAATAAGAATTAGTTCTTTTCTTTAGGCTTGAAATCTTATAAATTCTTATTGGTAATACAAAGATAAACGTTGTGCATTCCATTGAAGTGGGGTATCGGTTATGAAATCACCCGATAAATTTTATCTAAGAACAGAGAATCAGGAAGGGCGCTGTACCGTATATCTGAATGGCGAGCTCGACCTTGAGACCGCATCCCAGATGCGCGCCGCTATGTCTACGCTTGTGGAACTAAGCGACCGAGAGCTCGTGCTCAATTTGCGCGATCTGCGCTATATCGATAGTACGGGGATCGGCATTCTTGTGTCCGTTGTGCGGGCACGTCATGCGAAGAACGCACCTTTCCTTGTTGAGGCAATTCCGCCGAATATACGCAAACTATTCGATATGACCGGCATTTCACCATTCCTGTCCGGCTCATCGCCATCATCGTACTGAAAGGAGATCATGATGCAATGCTTATGAAGGATGATATCATTACGATCTTCGTTCCAGCGGCAGCAGAATACGTCGATCTTGCTCGTCTAACCTTATATGGGGTCGCAAGCAAAATGGGCTTCTCCTTCGAGGAGATTGAAGATATGAAGGTTGCGTTGTCTGAGGCATGCAACAATGCGGTGCTCCATGCCTACGGCGACATGCCTGAAGGCACAACGTTCTCAGCGCCTGAAGAGCAGCCTCGCGTTGAGATCCGATTCATCAAACAAGCCGATGCTTTATCCATTGTCGTGAAGGATGACGGCAGCAGCTTCGATGCGGCAGCAGTGGCGCGCAGTGCCGAATCGCTGCATGGCAAGGCAGTCCACGAGCTGGAGGCTGGCGGACTTGGACTCTACCTTATGCAGGCTTTGATGGATCAGGTGGAAGTGTCGAGCGGCTCAGGTACGCAGGTCATGATGACCAAACGTTTGACCAAAAGCGGGGAATGGGCATGACCTTCCCTCCGTCCCGGCAGCTTCATGATAGCGCCGCGCGGATTGCGGAGTACCAGAGGAATCCGACCAATGAAGCTGCAACGATATTAATTGAATATCACGCGCCCATCGTTCGAATGGCTGCAAGCAAGATTGCGCGGAACCGTCCAGACTTGTATGAAGATCTCATTCAGGTTGGCCAGATGTCGCTTCTGCGGCTGTATCGGCAGTACGACCCAGCGATTGGCGTGCAGTTCGAACCTTATGCAATGAAGAGCATCATCGGTCATATGAAGAACTATCTTAGGGATAAATCTTGGTATATCCAAGTGCCCCGTCGTATTAAAGAAAAAGGGATCTCCGTTCAGCAGACGATCGATGAGCTGACCGTTCGGCTGGAACGCTCGCCTAAGGTCGAAGAGATCGCCGCTCACATGGAGCTGACGGTCGAAGAGACGCTCGAAATTCTTGGCGGACGCGATCTATATCATTACGTTTCGCTCGATACGCCAATTAGCGAAGAAGACAGCACAACGACGCTTGGCGAGCTCCTCCACTCGCAGCTTGACGAGTATGAGCATATCGATAAGAAGCTGGACATCGAAGCAGCGATGTCCGCACTGAAACCGGAGGAACGACAAGTGCTCAAGCTCGTATTCGAGGATGGCGTGCCTCAACGTCTCATTGCCGAGCAGTTAGGCGTCTCCCAGATGAGCATTTCGCGTATTCAACGCCGTGCCATCGAGAAGCTCCGGAGAAGCTTAACCGAATCCAATAATCCCGATCTATGAATCAGCGCACCGACGAATGACGCATTAGCGGCATGATCGGTGCGCTGTTCTCGTGATTTACGTTGAACACTTCCACTCATTCGGGTTATGATGGAGAAATGAGAAAACCTCTACCGGTATCGATTCTAACAGGAGGCATTGTATGAACGAACGAACGTTTCGATTCCCAGCCGGCTGGGAGTGGCTGCAGCTTCGGCAGCCGTTCGCGGAAGACCTGCACCAGCAATCGACCGACGCTCGGGACGACGTGCAATCGCAGCTTGAACTACTACCATCGATGCCGTCACGAGCCAAACGGACGACTATAGACAAGCCCCTGGAGGGCGGAACTCCAACTGACCTAGCCCATAAACGCGAACAGCTGCGGCATGAACAGGCACAAGAAAGACTGCTTGCCATGAAGCAGCGCATGCCAGAATGCTCGGCATGGCTGGACGACTGCTTCGAGCGAAGCGCGAATCATATTGTTGTTCATCGGCTTGAAGATGGTGAACCGCTCCTATATGGAACACTGCTCGTGCAGCTGTCCGACGATAACAAAGATATTCAACCGCTGCGTTATTGGGTGACGGCCCATCAACTTACGACCATTCACGAGGATTGGCGGTTGTCGATTCGAACACAGCAGCCCCCTTGGAATATTCAGCTGCAGCAGTGCAAGAATGGCGGCGAGGCACTTGCGACCTTGATGAGCGTCGTACTTGAACAGCTGCATCATGGTCTGGACAGCTTCGAGAAGAAGCTAATGGAACAGGAGCAAACTTTGCGAAGTCGCGATCAACAGATCGAACGGATGAATCTATTGTTTGATTGCCGTTACGACCTGCTCCATTGGCAGCGGTTGTTCATACCCGTGAATGAGCTTCATAACGCATTGAAAGAAGCGTTTGCGGCCGGTACTGTTATCAATAGCGAGGCGTACACCCGCCTTCAGCATAAGCTGGAGCGTATCGATACGCTTATTCAGGCGTATGCAAGAGAGCTCGACACGCTCATCGCCATGGGTGAGGCTGCATCGACGCAGCGCGGCAATGATACGCTGAAAGTACTGGCTAACGTCGTTCTCCTGCTTATTCCAACGATCGTCGTTGGCGCATTGTGGGGCATGAATATTCGCAGCCTTCCTTATATGGATAAGAGATGGAGCTTCCCTGCCATGTGTGTGATCGACCTGATCATAACCGCAGTCATTTGGCTGCTCCTGTGGCGGGCTCATTGGATTGGCCGCAGGCCAAACCCTCCTTCCCCAGTTACAGCTGCAGATGCAGGGCATAAGCTAGCGGAGAACAGTCCAGCCTCAACTGACGGGTTGTCGCGATCGCGATCGCGAAGCCGCCGCAATGGGGGCAAGAAGACAAGCAATGAAGCAGCAACTGATCGTCGTGCTGCATCGCTCACCATGATGAATCTTGCGGATCCCAACGCCGTCGACAAACCGCGCAGCCGTCAATGATTCCATATATTGATGAAATAAACAAGCCTCCTGTATCGCCGACTTGTCGTTCGGTGAACAGGAGGCTTTATTTGTAGGCCCCCACTTAAAGAGAGCGACACTAGCGCATCTTATCCATTATTTCAAAGCAATCCACAGCAAACACTGGTCGTCCGAACGTCCACGGCCATCAATCGGTTCACCGAATAGCGCTTCTCGCCAATCATCAGGGAATCGATTGTAATCTTCCAGACCGCCGCTCGTTAACTTCATACCAAGTCTTTCGATCGGATCTTCTTCAGCATCGTCCGTCCGGTCAAGTAAACCATCTGTTACAATGACGATCCGATCGCCTGGCGCAAGTCGGAGTGACTGCTTGTTAACGGTTATCCCTTCGAACAGCCCGATGGCTGGACTGCCCCCTGTAAAAGGCTCCACCTCACCGGAACTCGACCTCAGCAGCAAGCCTGGAGGATGTCCGGCATTCACATATTCCGCAACGCCGCGCTCCATGTCGATCACCATATAGATGCCAGTGAAGTAATACTGAATAAGCTGGTCGGAGAAATGCAGCTGCATCGCCCGACGGTTGAGCTCACGCACAACATCCTCAGGATCGAACAGCTTGCTCATTACTTCCTTCAGCACGGACGCGATAAACATACAGACCAGCGACGATGAAATCCCATGGCCCATCGCATCGATTACGGCTACTGCATATCGGTTCTCATCGATCCTATGCCATGCATACAGGTCGCCAGACAACTCCTCCGACGGACGATAGATCGCATCAATGACGATCTGCTCATTCTCCAGTCGCTGCGGCAATACCGCGTATTGTACCTCTCGTGCAAGGCGCAGCTCATCCCGCAGCCTCCGATCCCGTTCCCGATGCCAGTTCTTCTGCTGCTTAAGTCGAAGCGCTGAACGAATCCTCGCCATCAATTCGACCCGATTGATCGGCTTCGTCACGTAATCCGAAGCGCCCGCATCGAGCGCTTCGGCGAGCTTCTTCGAATCGCCGATGGCCGTTACCATAATGATCGGAATATCCTTGAGCCGCTCCAAGCCCAGAATCGTTCGGCATGCCGTGATGCCATCGATTCGAGGCATCATCATATCGAGCAGGATAAGATCCACATCCGGCTCTTCATAAGCTGGCTTAAGATCCGTTCCATCTTCGCTTACACCAAGCAGCTTATATAATTCAACAGCCGAGGAGCAGGAGCTTAAATTACGATACCCTGCCCGCTTCAGCATTTCTTGCACGACGGTTACATTCATTGCGTTATCGTCGACTAGGACGACCCGCATATTCAGTCTGCCGTTGCTCCGTTCTTGACCTTGCATCGCATACCCTCGTTTCTTCTTACGCAAGTCCGCATTGTTATGTTATTAATACCCGCCCCTACAGCAAACGAATCAATAAGAAGCGCTGCATGGATGCTGGATAAGGCAAAGCAGCCGCACGACGATAACACAAAATAGCTGTTCGGACAGTCTATAATAGACCATTCGAACAGCTATTTACGGCTATTATTCGGCTGCCGCTTCCAGCGCTTCTTCGCGCTTGTAAGCACGATTCGTAAGCCATAGGTTACCGGCGATCAAGATGAAGGCAACAAGCGCCATCAGAGGTATCGTAATAACACCGAACCAGTCGAGATAATCTTCATTGCATGGAACGCCGTCGGTGCACGGTACCATTTTATAAAGACCAGGAACCTTCTGCTCTGCATAATGCCAAGCGGAGATGCATCCGCCGATAATGGCAAGCGGCAGTACATAGGAAGCCATCCGTCGATCGCCCCGATACGCCGCCATTCCGAGCAGAATGACCTGCGGGTACATGAAGATCCGTTGGAACCAGCACCACCGGCATGGGGTAAAATGCATGACTTCGCTCAAATACAAACTGCCTGCCGTTGCCGCAATGCTGACGATCCAGGCCATGTACAGGCCGTAGTTATAAAAGAAAGACGAGCGATTGTCATCATTCATCGATTATTGACCCGCCTCATCAAGATCCTTCAATGCTTTCTCAACGGCTGCTTTCACTGGCTCCCAATAGAGCGTATCGGAGCCGCCGACCTTCGTTCCGTTGACGAACAGCGTTGGAGTACCTGTAATGTTGAGCTGACGTACGCGGCTCATATGATCGGACAATTCCTTGGCGTACGTCTCATTCTCAATGTCGCTGCGCAGCTTATCATAGTCGATATTCAGCTTCTCATCCTTCGCAAGCTGGACGAGATAATCGACGGTTGCCCAAGGTTCACGTTCATCAGGCTGCTTGTCATATAACGCCTGGTAATACTTCCAGAACTCATCGTTGCTTTGATGATACACAGCTAATCCTGCCAGCGCCGCAGTCTTCGAGTCTGCGCCGATGAAGTGATAGTTCATGAACGACAACGATACGATGCCTTTATCGATATATTCCTTAATTAGTTCAGGTTTAACGTCCTGCGAGAACTGCTGGCATGCTGGACACTTAAAATCACCGAACTCAACAATTTTCACCTTTGCGTCTTTACTTCCAAGCGTAGGGATGTTATCAAAATCAAATTCTGCTGGATCCGGCTTTGGTGCTAATGCAAATAACAAAATAATGGCAACAAGGAGGATACCGCCAGATGCCCACATCAATGTTCTAACTTTCTTCTGGCGTTCTTTGCTTCTTATTCGTAAATCCTTACGGTTCTGCTTGTAAGTTGATTTGCTTACTGCTTGTCCCACTCTAATTCCCTCCGATCAATATAAGTGCACAGATAGATCTATTATACCTGCCCAACGTTAAATTAACATTAAGAGGTTGTCAAAAAGTACGCTTTTGATCACGAAGAATGAAAGAAAAAGGAAAAGAAAAAGCCAGCCAGCAGGATTGTGAAATCCCGCCCGCCGGCTTGTCCAATGCTAAATGCTTATATTTTGAACCAGTTCAATGCTGCGACTTTGCTGTAGAACTTGAAGCTGTCCTTCGGCGTACGAACTTGCGTATCGTAATCGACATAGGTCATGCCGAAGCGCATCGAGTAGCCAAATGCCCACTCGTAGTTGTCCATCAGCGACCATGCATAGTAGCCTTTAACGTTGACGCCGGACTCAATCGCACGGGAAACCGATGCAAGGTGCGATTTGATATAACGGATACGGCGGTCGTCATGCACTTTGCCGTCTGCGGACGGCTCATCGTTATAACATGCGCCGTTCTCTGTGATGTAGATTGGGATCTCGCCATAGTTGTTCTTCAGAAACATAAGGGCGTTGTATAGACCTTGCGGGTAGTACGTCCAGCCGATGTCTGTACGATCCCAGCCCATGTCGACTTCTTCCCAGTCGAACAGACCTTCATTTTCTTTGTAGCGGCCAACTGTACCCGTGTAATAGTTAACGCCAAGGAAGTCGATTTTCTGCGAAATGTCTTCCATATCGCCCGCTTGAATCGGCACTTCAACGCCTTTGCCGCGGAACCATTCAACCAGCATTTCTGGGTAATGGCCGTGCATAACAGGACGAATAAACCATTCATTCAGCCAACCTGCTTGACGCTCGCAAGCATCGATATCTTCTTGACGCGTGCTGTAAGGCTCACGCCATTCCATGTTTGGCACAATACCGATCTGGCCTGCGATGCCAAGCTCGCGGAATTTGCGAACGGCACGGCCATGCGCCACGAGCAGATGATGCGATACATTCGTCGCCAATTGCAAATCGCGGTTGCCTGGCGCATGCTCGCCAAGGTAGTTGGACAAGAAGGATACGCACCATGGCTCGTTGAACGTAGCCCACAGCTTAATTTTACCCTTCAGCGATTCGAAAACGATTTCGGCATATCGAACGAAATGATCGATCGTTTCACGGTTATCCCATCCGCCACGATCCTGCAGCGCCTGCGGCAAATCCCAGTGATACAACGTGCACATTGGTTCGATGCCGTATTTAAGAAGCTCGTCTACAAGACGGTGATAGAACTCCAAACCTTCTTGATTCACTTCGCCAGAGCCATCTGGAATGATACGCGGCCATGCGATTGAGAAGCGGTACGTTTGGATGCCCATATCGGCCATCATCTTCACGTCTTCCGGATACTTGTGGTACATGTCGCAAGCGACATCGCCGTTATCGCCCATGAATACTTTGCCTGGCGTACGTGCGAACGTATCCCAGATCGACAGCCCGCGGCCGCCTTCTTGATACGCGCCTTCTACTTGGTACGAAGCAGTTGCTGCTCCCCATTTGAAGCCTTCTGGAAACTGTACAATTGCCATCTGTCAGGTGTCACCTTTCCTATACCTTATTGGATATGCATTATGACCTTCTTCTCAGTATAGTGCCAAATGTCACAGCATCCTATGTGTGAT
This sequence comes from Paenibacillus terricola, assembly GCF_014779765.1. Taxonomy (GTDB): domain Bacteria; phylum Bacillota; class Bacilli; order Paenibacillales; family Paenibacillaceae; genus Paenibacillus_T; species Paenibacillus_T terricola. The sequence continues at coordinate 43,587 of NZ_JACXZA010000010.1, forward strand.
TTTGTCGCTTCCTGATGCAATTTTGTCGCTCTATGTAGATTTATGTCGATGGTTCCGAATTCACATTCTTCTTCATAAACTATGAAGTAAACCTCTTTCAAGGTCGCTTGAGGATCCGCGATCGGGATAAGAGGTGGGGAACTGTCTGTGTGGCGCGGCTTAGGGAGGCGATGGCAGATGGCATTAAAAAACAACGATGATGGGCAGCAGTTCGACACACGTACGGCTTTGTTCTTGGCTGCAGTATGCGGCCAAACCTATGTACAATACGGCAGCCCTGACGGATCATTCCTAGTCCCTGCAGGCTATCGCGTAGCGGGCTCGTTCAAGGCACAGTCCTATGAGGATAAGCCCGAATATTTTGGCTTCGTGCTTGAATCCGACCGCACGGTTATTCTTGCGTTCAGAGGCTCCGGCTCTGCGATGGACTGGGTATCCGACTTTATCTCTCAACAAGTTACGTTCAAGCCTGTGAAGACATCCTGCCAATCGCACAAAGGCTTCACTGATATATATATGACGTGTCAGCAAGACGTTCGCTCGATTGTTCGATTAACTGATCCCGACAAGCCGCTGTTCGTAACGGGACACAGCCTCGGCGGTGCGCTTGCAACGCTGGCTGCATTCGATATCTGCGTGAATACGGGTAGAGAACCTATTGTCTATACGTACGGTTCTCCTCGTGTTGGCGATGTGAAATTCGCCCGTACTTATAATCGCTCCATCAAACAGCATTGGCGGGTGCAGAATGAATACGATATTGTGCCGCATCTGCCTCCGCTCGTCTACCGGCAGCCGAAGACGAAAAACATTTTCTATTACATGCATGTCAGGGGAGAAGTTAAGCGCTCGTTCCGTATGGGCTCGGTATCCGGCAATCATGTGCTTAGCAGCTATTTCGCCGACCTGGCGAAGGAGGACCCAGCCTATGCCGCGATGCTCTGTGAGGGGCCGCCGGGTTGGTGTCCAACGTTCCCCTCCTGATCCTCCCTATGGGAGGACCCAGGGGCGGAGCCCCTGGACCCCTATTTCTAAAAAGTTCTAAAGATAAGATTGAGATTAAGATTTCTACCCACCCAAACCCTCCCTGCAAGGGAGGGCCCCAAAGGGCTTGTGCCCTCTGGACTCCTCACAAAGACGCTGCTTTGATCATTTTGGCTCGTGTGCCCGCTCTTGCCGCCTTGCGGCAAAGCTTCTGGATAACTGTATCTAGATACGTTACTACGTCTGCATAGTTTGTTCTAGCGTGTGCATCTGTCACCGCCCATTCATGAGATTAAGATAAGCTGCACCATTTGGTCATTTAAAGCCTATATTTACTTCATATATAGATGCAAAAAAGGACGGCGAGCGCCGTCCAAAAAGGGGGCTATACTTGTGCTTTTGCTTGTACGTTCGCACTTTTGCGGCGCAGCGGGAAGTTGAGCAGCGCGGCGGCTCCGATTCCAGCGAACGTGAATAACAGCGTCGTCAGGCCGCTTCATCCAGAGGTGTGCCGTTCCAGCCAACAACAAGCACACACAGCACTGCAGCTATCCATCCTCGCGGTGCTATGCGTTCCCTGAATAGCCAACTGCCAGCCAGCAGCAATACGACAGTCTGGACAGGCTGCACAAGAATATTGCCATACGAGTATCCGATCTTAAGGGCGATATTCTCGAAGACGTAATTGACCGCTTTGCCAGCCGCGCCAATCCAAATCCATTTCATCCCTAGCCGGATCTCCACTTTACCATCCCGGATGAACAAATAGAGAACCAGGCAAATGACGCCGAAGAAAAAACGTGCAAAAGAAATGATGGCGCTGTCCACCATCGTCGACGCCGTCTTGACGAGCACGCCAACGAAGCTCCAGGCCAGCGTTCACATTAGTTACAACTGTATTATTCCAGAAGGAGGAGCAGGAAGTGGTTTATTTATACTTCTTACAAAGTTATTGGTGGAGACTAGCCCTAGTCCATTAAATACTACCGATGATAGTTGCCCTGTAGAACTAATGTAATTAATAACCAAGTAATTTCCTTTTTTCATCACCCTACCGCCCGCACCTGATATACGAGCTGAGAATTGTTCGTAATTTCCAGTCAATACACTTCCGCTATGTCCCCTAATAATAGCATCTGTTTGTTCAGTAGCCCAATTATTATACTTCATAGCTGTAGCTGTTTGTATATCTTCTAATTTGATTTGAGCCACTAACCCCTTGCCCTCAAATATCAGTGCATCCTCGACCAGCAGAACGGCAACCCGTTTGCCGATTCCAATCGGCAGCCCATGAACGTGCATTGCATAGAGTCTCTCCTGAATGCCTCTATGTCTATCAGAAGCCTTCCGCTTAAAATAATTTGCAAAACAGATAGCTAAAATGATTGATAGAATCAAGGATGACATATATATCGGAACAAAGGCATCGTTGTCTTGATATGTCACAAACCGGCTTGCAATAAACCCACATCCAAAGCACGCAACCAAAACTAAAAACCACATACGCTTATAAAAAGGAAGTTTCATCGTTTTAACTCCTATTCACGTAGTATAAATACTACACCCGTCACAGATCGAGTCCTCCATCATGAGTCCAGGTGCTATGCTTTTGATATCTTTAATGTAACTGGCGATTTCCTCCTCAAACAATAGGATTTTTTAAAATAATACAATGAAACTTCTATTTATTTCTAGATAGAAATCGGCTTCGCCATAAAAAAACTTGTTCATTGAAATCATACTCAGATGCAATCCAAAAAATCTAAGGTGGACGAGAAAGGGACAAACTTGTAAATTTCGGGATGAGCCTTCACCTCCTTGGTTTGTTATTTTGTGAGCGTCAGATGAACTTCTTCATCAAACGAACCGCCAATGGGCAAACACAATCCTGAAAGAATACCACTGGAACCTAGATCCTTTACCCGTATAACATAGTTCCACCGTTGCAATATGCAAATCCGAACCGTCAATAGCCAGTAATCGATATCCTCGTTAATCCTTGATATTCGTATACGATTGCGTAAATTTGTGAAACAACATTCCAGAACAGATGGCAGGATTTTATCCCGCTGTTGAACAAATGCAGAAGTGGTTGCGGTGTTTACGTCATAACCCTGCGATTCCAAGAGTTCCTTGTATAGATGTTGCCGCCCATTGTGATTAGGAGTTGCATTACGATTTCAAAGGGCAGTTTTTCTTTCGGGTAAAATCTTTATTAGGGTTTTTGACATAAGGTGCTGGTTCGGCTGACATTTCTCGTATGAGACTGCGTACTCATTCTTTGGCGAAACCTCCTCGTTTTCTCAAGGGGCTTCGAAACACATTTTTGACTACATGTCAAGTCCTATATCTCTTAATTGTAAAAAAAGAGCAGGCTATCTTTACGATAACCCACTCTTGGACTTAATTTTTGCCTTGTGCCTTATCTTAATCATATTGGGCGAGCGCCCGTCCTTTTTTGTATTGATATGCTGCTATGATGTTGGGTTTGTTCTGCTGCTGCTGTCGAAGTGGCCGGAGCGGCGTACTTTTGTTTCCAAGTAACGTTTGTTGAACTCGGATACATCGCCCCATAACGGCACTCGTCCGGATACGTCCGCACCTGAAGCGACGAGAGCATCAAGCTTGCGCGGATTGTTCGTGATGAGCGTAACCGGCTTCGAACGAAGCTGCTTCAGTACTTGAATCGCATCGTCGTAGCTGCGGATATCGTCCTGGAAGCCAAGCTGCAGGTTGGCATCCACCGTATCGTAACCCTCTTCTTGGAGCACGTAAGCCATCGCTTTGCTGAACAAGCCAATGCCGCGGCCTTCGTGGTTCGCCAAGTAGAAGAGCGCGCCATTGCCGTGCTTGACGATCATCTTCATCGACTGCTCCAGTTGGTAGCCGCAGTCGCAGCGTTTGCTGCCGAAGATATCGCCCGTGTGGCAGATGCTGTGCATGCGGATAAGAGCATCCGGCGCGTTCTCGAAATCGCCGTACACGAGTACGCTGGACTGCTGCATCTCTGCAAGGTTAGACGCCGACAAACGCGAAATGATTTGCTCGGTCGTCTGTTGATCGTCCTGGCATGTATCGCCGGCCATTTTGTCGCAACGAAGCCAGCAGTACCATTGGAATATATGCGTTTCGCCGCCCAAGGAAACAGGCAGTCGGACTGGGCCGACCAAATAAATCATTTTGTCGCCGCTTGGCACAGTCGTAATTTTGCGTTTCAATATGGAAATAATGTCCGTCTGAATGGTGTGCATGCTTCTGCTCCCCTCCACCATCGGCGTTAGTTCTATCTAGTGTTGCCTGGCGGTATTGATCAAATTCATTTGCGTGTTGTGGTTACTTTTTGTAAGTATATAAAAGTATATGAATATACCAACCATTTGTCAAATCAAGAACAGCGTTTGGACATCCATTTTTAGTAAAGCATGACCTTCGTGTCATTTCATTGTACGCGCTGGTGAGCCGATTGTACTAGCCCTTCTCCCTCAAACCTTCTTACACCACGTATATTCGCTTCACGTTATCGATCTCCTGCCCGAACCAACAAGAGAGGACTCCCCGTACGGAAGCCCTCTCTTGGATGTCGCGCCTTATAGGATGAACAATAAAATCGCAAAGAAATGAAGGATCGAACCGCCAAGCACGAACAGATGCCATACCGCATGATGGTAAGGAAAGCTTCGCCACATGTAGAATACGGTACCGAATGTGTACAGCAGTCCTCCCGTGATGAGCAGATGCAGTCCGCCTGGCGCCAAACCTTCGACAAGCGGTCCCCAAGCGATGACAATAATCCAACCCATTGCGATATAGAGCAGCGTCGAGGTGAACAGAAACCGGCTGGCAAAAAACGATTTGAACACGACGCCGGCAATTGCAACTCCCCATACCACGCCGAAGAGCGACCACCCAAGCGCACCCTTTACAATATGGAACAAAATCGGTGTATACGTCCCGGCGATAAATACGTAGATGCACGAATGGTCGAGCACCTCGAACAAATTTTTTACTTTGCCTTCCGGGAAGCTATGCACAAGCGTCGAGGCTGTGTACAGCAGCAGCATCGACGTCCCGTAAATCGTAAAGCTCACGACGTGAACCGCCGTTCCTTTCCATGCAGCGAACACGATCAGCAGCACTAAGGCGGCAATGCTCAGAGCGGCGCCAAAGCCATGCGTAATCGCGTTCGCGACCTCTTCACGCCTCGTATAAGTGTGCGTGTTAGCCATACCGTTAAACCTTCTCGTTGGAGTACGCCATATAGGAGCCAACGTTCAGCGTTAGTGCAGCTCGATCGGCATCATAACCGACGATTGGCTGATGTTCGTCGTACATCCAATATTTTTGAATCGAGCCTTGACCCGATGCTTCTTCCGCTGGTAATGCCTCAAAATAAAATAAATTCAAAAACGGCGCGTTGCTTGCAACAAATGCTGCATCCTCGGCATTCACCCCAGTGACCTCAATCGTCCACCGGTCATCCGATTCGCGGACGTCAATTGCAAGCCCTGCAATGGCCGTATCTATAAGCAACCTGCCAATCGCCAGCTTAATGAGTACTTTCGATCCTGCAGGCGGAGGTGACTGGTGCCCCGGGCGCTTCGGCTCATGCGATGCCTGTGTTCCCGTCATTGCTGCTCGCCTCCTTGACGCACCGGCTGCGGTGTCATATCGACCAGCAGCGCAAGCAGCGGATGCTCGCCGATTGCCGACAACCGGATGTTCGTTTCATCCGTCATCCGCACCGTGTCGCCCTCTGATAACGTGTTCGATGTGCGATTAATGGTCAGCTCCGCAGATCCTCTGGCAATGTACAAATAGTGCAGACGCTCCGCTTGCGCTTCATAGCTGACCACTTGACCTGGTTCCAGCTGGGTCAGTTGAATGGAAATATCCTGATGGATGGACGCGATGTTCGGACCTCCCTCACGATTTACAACAGGCAGCCAGCGACCGCGCAATGCATTCGTATCATAATGAGTCGTTTCATAATCAGGTGCAAGACGCGCCTGCTCGGGCATGAACCAGATTTGAAGCAGCTCCACCGGCTCTTCGCCCGGATTCACTTCCGAATGAATGATGCCTGTCCCAGCGGTCATCCGTTGTATGCCGCCGAATGTCGTCAGCGCCGTATTGCCCGCACTGTCTTCATGCTTCAGTTCGCCGCGCAAGACGACGGATACGATCTCCATCTCGCGATGCGGGTGAGCGCCGAAACCTCGACCGCCTGCGATAATGTCATGATTAAAAACGCAAAGAGGGCCGAAAAGCCGGTTACTCTCGTCAAAATAACTGCCAAACGAGAAATAATGCCGGCTTTGCAGCCATCCAGCGTCGTTAGAAGCGGTCTGTGCCGCCCTGCGAATATCGATCATAGCCATCCCTCCGATACTACTAGTTAATACCCTTAGTGTATCGGATCAAATCCAACCGTTCAACCGGCTTCGAATTCTGTCGATGGTTTTGTCTAAATTACATACCTCATCCGCATCGACGAATGGATTAGCGTGTTTGAAGTAATCCGCATGGCCGCCCACGATCGGCATACCTTCCACATAACCAGGCGCGTATTTAAAATGGTTCCACTGCGGCACCGATACCCGTCTGCCGCTTCTGCTCCAACCACCCCAACTGCCGATCCGGCTGATTGGATCGTTCAGCTTGCCATTGGCATCAATCGCATGAAAGTAGCTGACGCGATCCTTCAGCACTGGCAGGACGCGAATACGCGGCGAACCGATCTGCACAACGCGGAAGTCCTGAAGCACGCCGTCCTTATGCAGCTTAACTGCCGCTTGATAAGCTGCCGCACCTCCGCCGCTATGACCGACCAGCAGTACTGGACCGCTGCCCTGATAAGTCGCCTTGATCTCTTCCGCAGCCTTGCGTCCGCCAATGCGAAACAGCGGCGGACGATTCGTTAAGTCACTGCCTACTTCAAGCACTTGCGCCCACAGATTACGGCTATTGTTGCCATACGGGAACAGCACATGAATGTCCAGCTTGCTTGTTTCCTGCTTTAGCATATTCTCGAGCTTGCGACAGCATTCATTGAACATTTGATTCGCCGTCGCTACGCCAGCCATTAAGTAAACCGTCAAGGGAGTCGTCATCATCGTTAAGTTCCTCCACGTATGTCTAGGAAGATAAATAAGTCGTACCTACATTATTTGAAGTACGCATGCGGTTTCATACAGACACTTGTGTATCATTTCGATCCCAATGATCCGTTTAATTTACAATACCTTATTCCATTCACAATTGAAAACTGCCAATGAACTCGCGATAAAATACGAATAGGAGGTCCCAATGTCCGATCAGCTTCTCTAATCAACTGGCAGCTGTTCTAACAAAAGTAAAAGCCGCGGAGGCGCTCCCCGCAGCTTGTAAATGCATGAACTCCCACTCTACCCATTGACGCACATTCGTTCCGTAATAATGCCCGTCAGAATTCGTTTGTAGTGATCTCGATCAAACGAAGAGTTGTTTACTTTCATTTTGGCAATAGATAGCCTGTTAAAGATGATTTGTTCCAATTCGCTTCTTGCATTAAGCACATGGATCGTGCCTTCCAACCCTTCATAGCCTTGCCGCTTACCATACCCTTGGTTTGTGTAATAATCAATAAACCCTTCCGACCATTCTTGCGGCCGTTCGTCTACAGCCTTTCTGAACGAATGATCAAGGTCGTTCTGATCGACGTAAATAAGCAGTGGATTCAGCTTCTCTGCAGCAGATGCCAGCTCTAAGACATAGCTGACTACGTCTTCTTCATCCGCACCATATTTGATCATTCCCATCGTAACAGGGTTCTGGATGAAGCAGCATTCAAATATGTACGTGTCCGAGCCAAGTACAGCACGCTCAGCAAACTGTTTCCATCGATCGACAATGAGCTTTCTATTCTGGCCTAACGATAATTCATATATGTCCTTGGAAGCACACGCTTGCCTCAAGTCATCGGGAACAACTGAGCCGAGTTCATTAAATAATTTGCGATATTCCAAGAAGCAGTTGTCACCCAGTCTTATCGTACGTTCATTTACAAGATCTCGGAAACTGCGATCAAGAGCGTTTAGCAATTCATCATATTCAACTTTATTAAAATAAGCCACGCCATCATAATCCGCGGGATGATCCAGATTTCCTTCGAGGATCAGCTGTGAATGTATGTTCAATTCTTTCATAATTTCATGAACCAGTTGGGCCGTCGTCGATTTGCCCGATCCCGGCAGTCCTTCAATCAATATCAAATTCGGTCTCACCATCATGCCTCCTGAAACATGTCAATGACTGGGATTCGTCTATGGCTATAATGATAACATTTGAGCAAACCCGTATACAACGATAGGACAATTACTTAGGAGGACTCCTGTGACCACAATAAGCCGCGTCCAGTTGCTGGACGCGGCTTATCGGGTTAACTACTCTTACTTGCCAGATGCCGCTTCAATCGCTTGGAATGCCCAATGAGAAGCTGGAACGTCCGACCATGTCGGAGTTGCAGATTCTTTGTTCGATTCCAATTGGAGAATGCGATTAATGATCGTAACCGCTTCTGCACGGCTTAAGAATTGGTCCGGCTTGAAGCTGCCGCCCGGATAACCGTTCATATAATCCGCTTCAGCTACAAGCGAGATATACGTTGCGGACCAGTGACCTGCTGTATCCGTGAATGTCGCGGACGAATCACCTTCAAGTCCAAGCCATCTTGCAACGATGGCTGCCATTTCTGCTCTTGTAATAGATTTGGCTGGCTTGAAGCTGTCATCCTCATAGCCCGTCATCAGACCCGACGCGGATACGCTAGCGATCGCATCCGAGGCCCATCCGAAGGATGCGTTGTCTGTGAATTTGATTCCCTCTGCAGAGCTGTCGGCATCCGTAACACGAGACAGAATGGAAGCCATCTCCGCGCGCGTTACCGCTTGGCCAGGACGGAATGTGCCATCCGGATAACCATTCACATATGCCTCCTGCGAATTGTTAGGCTGCTGTTGCTGGTGATCTGCCCAATTATCGAGATGAAGAATTGCGAAAGTGCTGAATTTGGTCACATGGAATTTCAGACTATATCCGCCTTTTGCATCCTGCACAAGCTCCGGCTGCAGCAGCTCTTTCTCACCGTCGCTATGTTCGACATAGATAGCGAGATTGCTTAAGAATGCTTCACGCGCCGATGCATCTGCTGGAATCTTATCACTAGGAATCGGCAGCATGACATCAACAGGCTTCACATTCGATTCAATGGCTATTGGCTGGCCGATTACTTGCGTTCCACCGTTCCCAGCTGCCGCAACGACAACCTTCTCGCCTTTCGCGCGATTAAGGACGTCCTGCGACTCCGAGCTGCTCTTCAGCGGCGTAATCGACAATACCGCTTCTCCGCTCAGCGAATGAATCGTATCCTTCGACACGATAACCGATGCGCCGCCAGCCGTAATTTCAAGGCCAACGCCGCCGGATGCCAATGCTTGAACGGTATCGGCAGGCAGTTTGACATTGATCTCGGATACTTCATCCTTCGGATCTGGAATTACGATCTTTACAGAGTCACGTCCGTCAGCGGCTGCCTTCTGAACCGCATCTCTTGCCTTATCGGCTGGCAGACTGAGCTCATCCTTCTTCGTGCCATCTGACTTCGTCGTCCGCTGCACATCAACCGCTGTACCGCCATCCAGTGTAATCTTGATTACCTCTTTGCTGGAGCTAGTACCCGAGTTAGTGGTTGTTGACGTTGGCACATACTCGCCGGCGTAGCTCAGATAGAAATCATCAAGCGTTCCCCATGCGCCAGCGTCTGCCTTAATATTAGCTCCGATCGTGATCGTGCCGTCTGTAACGAGAATGTTCTTGATCTCAGGCGTGTTCCATGCAACCCAGCCATTCACGCCGGTAGCTGTTTTCACTTCTGTACCGCCCGCAATGGCGAACAAGCTCATATCCGGGTTAGCAGCGTCGCCGCCTTGGATATTCATCGACAGGTTGTAGTAACCTGTCTTCAGACCTTTAATCGTCTGTGCAACCTTGAAGTTAACGCCTTCGCCCGAGTAGAAGTGAAGCGAGTAGTTACCTGTCTTCGCATCGGATGCTTTGTCCTGATAATCCGTATGTTCTTTAACGCCTTCTGGATACGTAATCTCCCACATGTCGAGATTGCTATGCTCAAAGCTTCCGTTAACGACATAGTTCTGCTTCTTGACGGTTAATTGCGCCTTAACCGTATGACCGTCAGCCGTTACGCCTTCAATGCTGTAGCTTCCTGCGCCGCCAGCTACTGCCGCTTCAAGCTGCGTCTGATTCCATGTTACCGCTGCGGAGCCAGTCGTGCTGTCATTGTACGTTACTGTAACGCTCGAAGGCAGAGCTATCGTTTCGCCTGCAATCGCCGTAACCGAAATATCCTTGATCTCGTCAATGCGCCGTTCTGCAACCGCACCGTTATTCACGTATTGGAACACTTTGAGCGATGGAAGCGGATGCCCGTTGAAATCGAACAACGCTTGGTTATCGACAGCGCTGCCGCCATACCATTTGCCAGCGTCAGCCGGGTCATATTCGCCTGCGTAGCTCGATGCCCAGCCAGAGCCGTACTTCTCCCATTTCAGCTTGTTCTGCTCAAGCTCGGAAGCTGGGCCGACCGGCAGCCATGCCGGTTCCCAATAGAATACGCCTAGTCCTGCAGCGCCTACATTCGCGACAGCCTCAATGACATTACGAACAGCAGTCGCTTGTCCTTGCACGGTAATCGGATAATTCAGCGTCTGACCGCTGCTTTGCGGAGCCGTATTGCCGTGTCCATCCCCGTCAGCTGCTGTATACGCATAGGATGTCTCGGCTACCATGACTTTCTTGCCATACGTATTCGCTACATTCTTCAGCACTGACGTCAAATTGCTGAGCGTACCGTGCCAGAACGGATAGTAGGAGCTTGCGAAGACGTCATAGTCGACGTTGTTGTCTTTCAGTTTCTTCGCATAATCTTCATAGCGTCCTGCAGTTTCTGGATTTGTAAAATGCAGTGCGATCAGAATCGAAGAGTTGGTATCCCGGATCGCTTTGCTGCCTGCATTAAACAACGCACTGATGTTAGCCCAGCTCGTCTCTCCGACGAATCGGCCATTCGTTTCATTGCCGACCTGCACCATGCCGATGTCGATGCCTGCATCCAGCATTTCCTGCAAGCTTGCCTTCGTATAGTCGTACAGAGCTGTCTTTTTCTCTTCAAAGCTGAGGTTCGCCCATGCTTTCGGCGTATGCTGCTTGCCTGGGTCCGCCCAGAAATCGGAGTAATGGAAGTCGACTAGCAGCTTCATCCCATTCGCTGTCGCACGTTTGCCGATCTCGATTGCATGGGCAAGATCGTTATCGCCGCCGCCATATCCCCGGCCTTGCGAATCGAAAGGATCGTTCCATACGCGCACGCGAACATAGTTGACCCCATCGTCGTGAAGCGTTTTGAAAATATCCTGCTCAATGCCTGCTTCATTGTAGAACTTCACGCCGCTCGCTTCGAGCGACAGGATACTGGAAATATCCACGCCTTTAATAAATTCTGCCGACAGCCCGTCTACTTTCTTCACAAAGATGTCGGCTTGCTCTGGCTGCTCCGTATTCGTGCTCGTCTGTGTCAGCTTGAAGTCATCCAAGTAGCCCCAGGCATCAGGTTCTCCGCTAATGACTGCGCCGACCGCTACATTCTTCTTATCCGCTGAGAGAACAAAATCGAAGCTGACCGTTTGCCAATCCTTATCGCCAGTCGTCGCCGTCGCTGTACCTACTGCGTCACCAGCGAACAATTGAATTTTGCCGGCTTTGGCGTCGGTTCCGCCCATAGAACGAACCGACAGCTTATAGCTTCCTGCTGGAAGGGCAGCCAGCGTCTGCTTGACGGTGAATGTCTGGCTGCTTACGGCCGTATTCATGATCCAGTAATTAAGAGAATACGCTCCTTCATCAGGTGTTACGTCAGGTTGACCCTTCTGCTGCATCTTAACACTATCCCAATCAATCGGATTGAACGCCCATGCGCTATTCGACCAAATGTCCGATTCGAAACCGCCATTCATAAGCTGTGACGCCGCTGGTTGAATCTTCTCCAGCTTCACGTTATCCAGATACCCCCACGCGCCAGGCGCCCCGCTAATGACAGCACCGATATCAAGATTCGTTGCAGCCTCGGCAAGATCAAAGGTCACGCTGACTGTTCCCCATACCGTATTGCCAGTCGTTGCCGTTACAGCACTTGTCGCAGTGCCTGCGAACAATTGAACATTGCCAGCTGCAGCATCAGCCCCGCCCATAGAGCGTACCGTCAATTTATAACTCCCTGCTGGCAGCGAAGTTATCGTCTGCTTGACGGTGAATGTCTGGCTGCTTGCAGCCGTATTCTGAATCCAATAATTAAGGGCTTTCGCTCCTTCATCAGGTGTTACGTCTGGTTGACCCTTCTGTTGAATCGTAACCGTGTTCCAATAATCACTAGGACTTATCGTCCATGAATCGCCCGACCAAATGTCCGTTTCGAATCCACCGTTGACTATACCTGCATCCGGTGTACTCGCAGCTGATACAGATACAGCTCCCAAGCCGAACCAAGATGAACTGAACGCCAACAGCAAGGCCATGACCGTGCTTATTGCTTTTCTTCTCACGTTCAAATCCCCTTTCTCTCGTCATCATGATGATTGCGCCGATGAAAGCGCTTATCATTTAGACTATAGCAATCGTTGGGATTTCCGTGAACGTGCTTATTCGCAACATTTTGTATGCAAATGCAAGGACATGCGCCAAAAGGCCGCTTCGCGCCCGGATACCCGGCGGACGAAGCAGCCTTTTTCTGAAAGCTATTACTTATACTTGAAAACGCAGGCGATTCAATCGAACCGCGCCCTCAAGCTGTACGAATACGGTATGCTGACCGCTGATCGACACGATGCTGCTGCCAATAGCTGCCCAATTATGCCATTCCCCCGTGGAGGCGACTGGATAAACGGCCGCCACTTGTCCATCAATTGCATCTAGACGGACCGTAATGATGCCGCCCTTCGGATCTCCCGAAGACACCTTTGCTTCGAAGAAGGATGTACCTGCTTCAAAGTCAACATGGTCAAATCGGATCCAACCGGCACCGTCAACCGGCGCGACAGCCGTTCCGCCCTCACGACACTCCTCGAGTCGTACGGACTCATACTCATTGTAGTTCTCCGCCCAAGTCCAAGCGGATAAGCTGCGTAGAGGTACTGTCTCACCTTCGACTTGAATTCGTGCGCTTAGACGAATATCCGCAGACGATCGACCGATCATGATCGAGTATTCACCGCTCTCCACGCAATACCGTTCACGCGAGACATCCCAGAATGCAAGCTCCGAGGCTGGCAGCCTGAACGTGATGCGCTGGCTTGCGCCCGCTTCGACGCGAACTCTTGCGAAACCGCGAAGCTGCTTGATTGGACGTTCGACAGACGATTGCTCCGCACGAATGTACAGCTGGGGAATCTCGTCGCTCGAGATACTGCCAACGTTATTAATGGTGAACGACAGTTCCAGTACATCCGCATCTCCCCGCAGCATCGTACTGCTAAGCGCAAGGTCGCTGTAAACGAATGGCGAGTACGTAAGGCCGAACCCAAACGGATAAAGCGGCTCCCCGTCAAAATATTGATACGTCCGCTTTCCTTTGCGAATATCGTATTCGAGAATGCTTGGAAGCTGCGACTCCGAAGCATACCATGTCATCGGCAGTCTGCCCGCCGGCGCATAATCGCCGAACAACGCCTCTGCGATTGCTGTGCCTGCTTCCTGCCCGCCATGCGGCATATAAACGATCGCCTTCACGAGCTCGGCAAGATCGCCGAGTGTATATGGATAGCTGCCGACAATGACGACGATCGTGTTCGGATTCGCCGCAGCCGCGCTGCGAATGAGACGCTGCTGCGAAGGAGGCAGCTCCAACCCATAACGATCGATCTCTTCTTTCCCGTTCAGGACCGGATTGTTGCCGACGAACACGATCGCTGCCGATGCCTGAGCAGCAGCCTTCGCTGCTTCTTCTAACCCATCCTGCAGGACGACACGCTCGTACAAGCTGTCGGACGTAAGCTCCGCTTCTCTCGCCCCAACGCTTAACTCGCCGTTGTCCCCGGTAACAATCGGAAGGCCATTCCAACTGAGCATCCGATAGACCGACTTGTCAGCATCCTCAGCCGAGCTATTCTCCTGCGGCACGAGCTGGAAGCTTTCCTTGACGAACCAGCCAAAAACTTCATCGGCAGACGCCGTCGCCTGCTGGTCCCCCTCTGTGGAGACGTATTTACTATTCGATGCTGCGAAGAACGTATTCGCATTCCAGCCCCAATCGTTATGGGCAAAGATCTCTGCGTCCTTCAGATCCGCAGAAGCCGCGACTACACTAGGCTTACCGCCTTCCGCTGCTGCTTGAACCTTCAAGAATTGACCGTTTCGAACGGATCGCCAAGCGATACGATCAAGTCCATCGGTTTTCGAAACCGTTTTCGAACCAAGCCGTGCTTGAATGCCTGCAAACGGCGATATCGCATACGGCAGTTCGCCGCAGTACCAGCCACGAAACATCTCGTCCGCAAGAGGTCCAATGACCGCTGCTGAATCCAGCTGCTCTGCCGATAAAGGCAGCAGATTGTTCTCGTTGCGCAGCAGAACGATCGACTCTCTTGCTGCTTGGAGCGCCGCTTCGCCATGCTCCTTCGATGCTACGACCGACATCGGAATCGACTTGTATGGATTGTCTTCTGCCGGATCCATCATGCCAAGCATGAACCGTACACGCAGCATATTCGTTAATGCTTCATCGAGATCGGCCTCCGTTAGTAGCTGCCGTTGCAGTGCTTCACGTACCGCACCGCATACGAGTTTCGCATCGTCAGTCAACGTATCGATACCCGCTTTAATAGCTGCCGCAGCCGACTCCGCATGGGTTTCATACCGTTTGTGGAAATCAACCGTCTGCGACAAGTCGCCTCCATCGCATACCGTGAAGCCGCGCAGTCCCCATTCGCCTTTCAGTACGCCGCGAATATCGGCATGCTCCAGCGCTGGCGTCCCGTTGATCTCATTGTACGCTGTCATGATCGACAATGCGCCGCCTTCCGTAAAGGCTGGCTCGAATGCCTTCAAATAATATTCTCTTCGGTTGCGCGGATCGATGCTAGAGGAACCGTCCAGCCTGCCGACTTCATTGTTATTGCCATAGAAATGCTTGGGCGAGGCAACCATCTTCACATACTTCTCATGGTCCCCTTGCATCCCGCGAATCAGCGATGCTGCCAGCTTGCCCGTCAGATGCGGGTCTTCGCCGTATGCCTCTTCATTACGCCCCCAGCGCGGATCGCGCTCCATGTCGATCGTTGGCGCCCATCGCATGAGACCATGGCGTCCGTCGTTATTATTCAGCGCACGCGCCTCATCGCCCATAATGCTTCCGATGCGCTGCATCAGTTCAGTGTTCCAAGTATTCGCTAGCCCGATCGGCTGCGGGAATACGGTTGCCGCTGTACCGCCACGCGTAACGATACCGTGTGCAGCCTCGCCGCCAACCCCTACTTCCTCCAAACCTAATCTTGGAACAGCAGCTTGATGCGTCGGCATTAGTGAGATTTTCTCATCTAAGGTGAGACGCGATACAAGATCGGATACTCGCTCGTCAATCGTCAGACTCGTATCTAAGTACGGATACTTCATTTGCAGTGTCAATGGCCACACTCCTTGTATCGTAATCGTATTGATAACGCTGTCATAACTATTCGACTTGCGGGATCGAAAACCCTTTCGGTCCCGTATATTTTGTGAGCAACAACTCATAAGGCTTGTAACCCCCGCTTGCTAAGCAACGCTCAAGGCATGGTCACTCCGTCTTATCATGGGCGACCAAATACAAGTATCGGACGAAGCTGCTCTTGCGTACTTGGCAGTCATCTGTCACCTGCCAGCCCGTCTGCGCCAGCTTATGTTCCAGAGGCGAGGTTGCGACAACTACTGCTCTTGGCGCAAGCCGTCCAAGCGAGCTCAGCATCGCAAGTTCTTCTTCCTCGGGCAGCTTGGAGCACAGATTGTAAGGCAGGTCCAGCACGGCTGCATCGTACCTCCCCGCAAGCGTCAGCATGTCCGCCTTTACAGCCAATGTTGTTGGGTAGCCGAAGTGAGCCAGATTGATTCTAGCTCCCCGAAGCGCCAATGGATTACGGTCGAACCCCTGCATCTGAATGCCCATCGATTGCGCTTCAAGAACGACAGTCCCGATGCCGCAGCATGGATCCACCGCAAAGATACCTGTCGGGTCTGGTACGGCGATGTTAGCTACAGCCCGCGCCACACGGGTACTGAGTGCCGTCGAATACTTCTGCGGCTTCTCGTTATGACGCAGCCATACAGCTTCCCCTGCCTCTGCCATACCCAACACCCAGCGTCCTCCTAAGTACGCAACGCCGAACAGCCGATCTGGCTGACGCATGCTTGCCGTCCCGCGGATGACCGCGCCTATCCGACGTTCAATCGCCCGCTTCTCTTCGAAGTCGGGATTGAAAGGCGAATCGCCCGTATCCGCGTACAGCACCTTAAACGTCCCGCCGCCAGCATCGAGTCCAGGTGCCTGCTCCGCCAGACCATCCAGCGTTTCGCTTGCCGCTTCCACTTCAATTCGCATCTTGATAAAAGGGCTCCGCGACGGCGGCACCTTACGTGTGCTCACCACATAGCGGAAGCCCTCAAACTTCGCCCATTCCATCTTCGGAATACCGAGCAGCGCGCGCAATTCCATGCCGCACAGCTCTGCCTCATCTTCGTGATGGGCATATACATACACATACTCGCTCATCATCTATTCGTACAGTGCGTCGCGCAGCCGAGTCGACATCGTCGACATCGCCTCTGGCTTGCGCGCTGCTGCGCCGCTCTTGCCCTTCAATCGGTGCAGCTCGCGCTTCGCGCTCGCAAGCTCCGACTTGCACTGCGCCAGCTCCTGTTTGAGCGATTCCACTTCGCGCTGCAGTCGTTCATTATGTTCCGCAAGCTGTGCGAATTGTTCGCTGCTTGCCTCATTACTATCGTTTGGTCGTACCTCGTTTGCCATAGCCGATCATGATCTCCTTCGTGACACGTACGTTTATATTTTGCGATTATAATAGACCGTGATGCCAGAATAGACGATACCTGATATTGCGATACAGAGCACGATGCCATTCTTGAACGTCTCGCCTTCAAATGAAAGCGATGGAATCCGCCCAAGCAGGATGCACACCGCGATGCTGAACACGAGAACAAGGTAAGCCTTCTCTGATGCAATCTGCAGAATACGGCTTCTGCGCTCATCCTTCTCCCTCGGAAAAATAACTAAATAGTACACCAAAGATACGCCGAATGCCAACAAAATAATCGGTGTCATAATCGTCATGAACAAGTTCATTTAAGAATCTCCTCCTATACCGGATTGATATTGAAAGACGAGGTTAATATCCGTATCGAACAGCTCCGCCAGACGAAAGGCAAGCATTAAGGATGGATTGTAGCGATTCGCCTCCAGCGAGACAACCGTCTGCCGGCTGACGCCAAGCCGTTCGGCCAGCTCCTTCTGCGACCATTTGCGCTGGGCACGAAGCACGTGGATGTTGTTCATAAGCGAGCCTTCCATTACGAACCTCCTTCCATAGGATTCCAATTTATGATCTGAGTGTAATATAATTTTGTCATAGTGTCAAATATATATTACACTTTAAACACAAAATAGGCTGCCCGCCCAGCGCGTATAAAGCGTTGGACAAGACAGCCTTTCAATGGTTGCTCGATGTTATTGTTTATCGAATAGGTGCCGATACACTAGCCAACCTTGCTGCACGCATGCGTGCAATCAGAATCTGACCCGCAATATAGGCAAGCACGGCAAGCTGTGGAATGATCGTCTCCCATGTCGGATAAATGCCAAGCCAGCTTATGGACGGCACCGATGCCACATGATGCGATGGCAGCGTTCCCGCCACTTGAAGCGAATGAACGCTTTCGCCCAGGAATCGGAACACGAGATAATAGATCAATACCGATGCCGTCAGGAAGAACAGACGAATCGGCAGCTTCACGCTGAATGTAATAATGATATATCCAAGCGCGATAAGCAATGCGAATGTAACGCCGAACCCTAGCGCTAGCTGCCCTGGCGCGATGGACGGCGCCATTCCGATATAGAAGATGGTCGTCTCTGCCCCTTCGCGCGCAATCGCAAGACACGAAACGGCGAACAGCGACCACAGGCTTCCGCGACGGAGCGCTGCACCCATCGTCTTGTCAATGTATTGATTCCAAGCCTGCAGGTTCGCTTTACCGTGCAGCCAGCTGCCCACGGTAAGCATAAGAATAACCGATCCTAGACCCGCGTAACCTTCGATCATCTCGCGCGTGCTGCCCGAAGATGCCTTCGTCACTACGTATGTGAGCACCAATGCCATCACGCCGCTAATGAGGAAACCGGACCATACGCCCGACCATACCCAGCCGCGTTTGTTCTGATTGCCCGTCTTCTTCAAGTAGGATAAGAGCGCTGCAAGGACGAGAATCGCCTCCAACCCTTCCCTGAACAAAATCGCGCCAGCATCCCATGCCGTATATTTCGCATCCGCGACAAAAGGTGTCAGTTCGCTCTTCATTTGCTCGACGAGCGCCTCCGCCTTATCAAGCTGCGGCGGATTAGCCACCAAATAGCCTGGAGCCTCTGTCATCTCGATCTCGATGCTCCGATAGACCGAAGAGGAACGGATCGATACTTGGCCTTCAACGTTCGGCCACATCGTAATGAACGACTGCAGCTTCGCCTCCGCTTCAACCGCACGCTCCGATTGGATCAATGCAGTTGCTTGATCCAACACTGCGATCAAATCCGCAACCGTCAGATCGGAGTTGGCCGATGCAGCTGCAAGCTTGCCTGCAGCGTAGTCGTTCAAATAGTTGATCAGCGTTTCGGTCTCTGTCTTCGCCTGATTCGCGCGCGGCGGTTCCGCTCTCAGAT
Source organism: Paenibacillus terricola (assembly GCF_014779765.1). GTDB lineage: Bacteria > Bacillota > Bacilli > Paenibacillales > Paenibacillaceae > Paenibacillus_T > Paenibacillus_T terricola. The sequence goes on from NZ_JACXZA010000010.1 coordinate 62,596, forward strand.
CGATCCGAATCATGCTGATATGCGTCTCGATGCTGCCGTAGACCGTCGTATTATCCTCGCGAATGGACTGCTCGGATTTAGCCCATGCGCCCTCCAGTATCCGATAATCAGCATTCGCAGCCGACCATTCCTCGGTTTGGATATGACCGAGCAGCGTGCGAAGCGTTGGCACAAGGCCTGCCGCCGCATCCGGCCCAGTCGGCGTATTATCAGCTACCGATGCCTTCTTATAGGCATTGACGGCACTCGCTAGCGCTGCAAGCGTCTTCTTCGCCGCGGCGGGGTCTGTCTTCGAATCTGCAACAGCCAGTGCTGCGGCGTTGAACGCTTCATCGACCTTCGCAGCCAGCTCTGACTTCCCGGCGTTCACCGTCTGCCATTCACCGCTAGCTTCATTGATTGCTTGGACGGCTGCCTCGTGGTCGTCGCGTCCGATATCGACAAGCGCCCCGCCGACAAGCGGGAGGATCTTCCCGAGTGTCTCTGCCTGCGCTTCATCCAGCTGCTGTACATTACTTGCCTCTGCTGCATATGCAATTGCTGAACTGCTGACAGAAGCGATAATCAGAACCGCTGCCGCTAGTAGAATCATTATCCTTTTCCATTTACTCCGTTGGCCCAGCATTCTCGTTGCTGGCTGCTTCAGCTGTTGACGTATCCACATGCGAGCACCGCGTCCTTTCTCCTACCTGCTGTGAACAATCGAACAGACCGATCCAGCTTTCAATCAGCCGCATCGGTCTGTTCCACTGCTATTGCTATCTATATGAGTCCGTATGCATGACAGAATAATCTAGAGCAGCGTATCTCCGATATAGCCGCCTTCCTTGACTCCTGGGAAGCAAGCAAACAGCGCGCTGCCGTTATGCTCGATATACTCGTTCAGACGGTCGCTCGCAGCAAGCGTACGCTGCATCGGAATGAACTGCTTCGCCACATTGCGATTGAACGCAACGAACAGCAGCCCTGCGTCCAGCTGTCCCGTTCGTGTATCCAGACCGCTTGAATAAGAGTAGGAACGTCGCAAAATTTGAACTCCGTTCTCCTTCGCGACGCGAATATGCGCCCCCACCGGAATAACAGGCTTGCCTTTCTCGTCCTTCTTCTCCAAGTCTATCGGATCAAATTCTTGCTCGCCGCCAAGCGGCGCGCCGCTCGTTCGATAACGTCCGAACGTCGCCTCTTGCTCGCCAAGCGTCGAACGATCCCATACCTCGACGCGAATGCGGATGCGGCGTACGACCATGTAACTGCCTCCCGCCATCCACTGTGGACCGTCGCTGGACTGCGTCCAGACAACCTCATTCATCTTCGCTGCATCGGTAACGTCAGGATTGCCCGTTCCGTCCTTGAAGCCCATCAGGTTGCGTGCCGTTCCGCCGCTTGGGTCCGCGCCGCTAGTTCGTTGGAAGCCTTCCTGCGTCCAGCGAAGCGCTGCCTTACCGCGTGCAACACGGGCCAAATTCCGGATCGCGCGGAACGCTACTTGCATATCATTCGCGCAAGCTTGAACCCCAATGTCGCCGCCTACCCATTCCTTGCGCAGCGCATCACCGTTAAAGGCTGGCAGGTCTTGAAGCTCAGCAGGTTTGCGGTCAGCAAGGCCAAACCGTCCGTCGAAGAACGATGGCCCGACACCAAACGTCAGCGTAGTCTTGGATGGCTGTAATCCCGCGGCTTCACCCGTATCCGAAGGCGGTACATTCAAATTCTCGTTATCTTCACCTAACATGCCGCCCTGCGTAATAACAGCCGCAGCAGCCGTCCAATCCTTGAACAGCTTGCGCACTTCATCAATAGAGGACGCTGTCACATCAAACGATGCGAAGACGACGAAATCCTGCGCCGGCGTTACAATACCTGCTTGATGCTCCCCATAGAAAGGAATCTCTTCATGGTAGCTGCTATTCGTGGGTGAAGCAGATGCTGAAGCGCTGTTGTCTTGATTTGATTTGAACAAAGCGCCGACACCGGCGCCGCCGAGCAAGAGCCCCGCGCCGCCAATACCGGCCATCTTCAACAGATCGCGACGGCTGATGTTACGACTGCCATCCTCGCGATTGCCGTTATCTTGTTTGCGATTCGCTGCCATAGCTGCTGTTATACCCCCAGCGCTTTGCCCATCTGGGACAGCGGCTCCGCCAATGCGTCGAGCGCTTGGCTCAGCTCACGCGTATTGTCTTCCTTCAGTTCCGTGAACAACACATAGCCGTCCCCGGATTTATATTTAGCCAGCAGCGCTTCAAGCGCTGTGAATTTCTCGCCAATCGACTTCTCCAGATCCGCATCTTGGCTGGCAAGCTCTGGCTTCAGCAGCTCATAAATCTTCTTCGCGCCCTCTACATTGGCAACGAAATCATACAGGTCCGTATGCGAATAACGTTCTTCTTCACCTGTTACTTTGGACGAAGATACTTCGTTCAGCAGTTCAACAGCACCTGTCGTCAGCATAGCCGTATCGACTTCAACCGTCTCCATGAGCGCACGGAGCGATTTGACGTCACTCAGCAGACGATCTGCGAACTCCTCCGTACCTGCTGTCTTGTTATCTTCCCATAGACCTTTCTCGATTCGGTGGAAACCGCGCCAGTCAGCAGCCTCAACATCGCCATCGCGTGCGTCGATGTCTGGGTCGAAGTTGCCAAGCGCTTCAGCGATAGGCTCGATACGCTCATAGTACATGCGCGTCGGAGCGTAAAGCGCCTTCGCCTGCTCCAGATCGCCGCCTTTCACGGCTGCAACGAATTTCTCCGTCTCTACGATGAGCTGGTCGCTCTGTTCAATCGAGAACTGGCGGTATTGCTCAAGTACATCCTTCAGCTTGGCATTCAAATCAGACGAATCGGATGAAGTCTGTGCCGTATCGGCTGGCTTAGCCGCCGTGTCCGTTTCCTTGGAATTATCAGAAGAACAGCCTGTGAATACAACAGACATGGCAAGTACGAGTGATGCAAACATCAATTTGGCTTTCATAACAACGACATCTCCTTAGGCGGTTATATGTATTCGTTCACTTAGAACGGAATGGGCACGCGATATAAATCTCATCACGGAGTATATTCGAAAGTGATAATCATTGTCAATAAGTATAACGGCATAGCATTCCCTTTTCTACAGGATATCGCTAACATTACTCAACTGTTAGAACTTGTTCACAAATGGGCTGTCTCCCATACGGACGGGCATTATGCTGCATAAGGTATGAAATGAGAGCTTGTACGTTTCTTTGGGATGGTTCAAGGAGGAGATGGCATCTGTGTTTGTGTTCGAATTTGAGGTGGGCCTCATTGCAGGGATATGCATGATAGGAATCATCGGGCGAATGCTGTACTGGAGAAAGCAGTGGCTTGAATCTTTTCTACGGACAGATGAAGAGCCGGATGGCTGCTATCAGGTCGTCATGCGCACACGGTCCCCTTATCACAAGATTGCAATTGCAGAGAGTGAAGGCGTCTATCATCTCTATGCCGACGGCATGAGGATGATGAGCACGAATGAAGCCGAGGAGCAGTATGCAGAGGCCATGGTTCACGTACCGATGGCTGCTGCTGTCAATCGAGAGGCTGTGCTCATTATTGGCTCCGGTACGGGGACTACAACCCGCGAGATGCTTCGCTATGAAGACGTAGAGACCCTAACAGCCGTTGATCTCGATCCGATGATCGTCGAACTTGGGATGAACTATGAACCTTTCGTCAGCTTCACGAATGACGCACTGCATGATATACGCGTGAACAACGTACTAGGGGATGGCCGTACTTATATCGAGAACTGCAGCGACCGCTGGGATGTCATTCTCATCGATCTGCCCGCTCCTTCCTCATTGGCATTCGAGTTGTCCAAGCTTTTCTCGGTTGAGTTCTACCGGCTGCTCAAAGCAAGACTTAACCCCGGCGGAGTCATCGCAATTGCATGTCCCCTCGTCTCGCTCATGCCGGAGTATGTCGCAGCCGTGCAAGCTACGCTGAGAACCGCCGGGTTCATGGTCACCCTCTATCATGCGAATGATGTTGTCGACTTTGCAATTAACAACGTCATCTGTCTTGCCACCTTGAGGCCAATGCCATTGGAATCGATCAAGCCCCTTAAGGAGCTCAACCATTGGTCTAAGGAGCAGTTGGCTGACATGTTCGTCATCCCCCGTTATCTGCGTACCGATTGGGACGAGGATGAGGTGCAGACAGACCGAAACACGCTGCTGATCGATATCGTTGAGCATGAGTTCGACGACTAGTTGGGATAGTGCACCGCACATTCTTCAGATTCACACAAACGGTTCGCATCACAAAAGAGCGGCCCCTGTCTTATTCAGGACCGCCCTTTTCATGACTACTATTAGGAAGACTTGTTCTTGTTGTAGATATCGAAGCCAACTGCAGCGAGCAATACGAGTCCTTTGATGCCTTGCTGCCAGTCGATGCCTAGACCAATGAGCGACATGCCATTGTTCATGACGCCCATTACGAGACCGCCGATGATAGCGCCGATAACCGTACCGATACCGCCGGATGCCGATGCGCCGCCAATGAAGCTAGCTGCGATAGCGTCAAGCTCGAAGTTCGTGCCTGCTTTTGGCGTAGCCGCATTCAGACGAGCTGCGAAGATGAGACCGGACAATGCTGCCATAACGCCCATGTTCACGAATACCCAGAACGTCACTTTCTTCGTCTTAACGCCGGACAGGCTTGCTGCCTTCTCATTGCCGCCGAGCGCATAGATATGACGACCCATGATCGAACGGTTCATAACGAACGAGTAGATGACAACGAGTGCGAACAGAATAATGAGAATGTTCGGGATGCCTTTATACGATGCAAGCACATACATGAACAGGTTAATAACCGCAACGATAACGACAAGTTTGGCGATAAGCCCTTTGCCGGACGACAGCTCGAATCCGTAACGCTTCTGCAGCCTGCGGTTGTATACTTCAATGCCGATATAAACAAGGGACATGACGATGCCTATTATAATAGTAAGGAAATTTAGCGAGCCAACTGTAAAGTCAGGCAGGAAGCCCGAGCTAATCTTCTGGAATGCCTTCGGAAACGGTGCGATCGACTTGCCGTCAAGGACGATCATCGTCAGACCGCGGAACAAGAGCATGCCTGCTAGGGTTACGATGAATGACGGTATCTTCACATAGGCGACCCAGAAGCCCTGCCATGCACCGACGAGCGCGCCGAGTACAAGCGAGACAACAATCGCCAAGTAGAACGGCATGTTCATGTCGACCATCATGATACCCGCTAAGGCGCCTATGAAGGCGGCAACGGAGCCGACCGATAGATCGATGTGACCGGTGATGATGACAAGCACCATACCGATGGCGAGCACGAGAATGTAACTATTTTGCAAAATCAAGTTCGTGACGTTCAGCGGCTTCAGCAGAATGCCGTCGGTCAGAATCTGGAACAGTACCGTAATAAAGACGAGTGCGATAATCATGCTATATTGGCGCATATTGTTCTTGAACATGTTAAGAAGTGTACCCATGCTGCATTACCCCCTGCTCTTCGTCATCAGCTTCATCAGCTTCTCTTGCGTCGCTTCCTCACGGGTGACCTCACCGGTAATACGCCCTTCGTTCATGACGTAGATCCGGTCGCACATGCCGAGAATTTCGGGAAGCTCGGAGGAAATAACGAGAACGCCTTTTCCTTCCGATGCCAGCTGGTTGATGATCGTATAAATTTCGTATTTGGCTCCAACGTCAATACCGCGTGTGGGTTCGTCTAGAATGAGGATATCCGGCTCGGACAAAATCCACTTGCTGAGCACGACTTTCTGCTGGTTACCGCCGCTCAAGTTGCCGGTCTTCTGATGAATGCCGCTCGACTTGATATTCATTTTTTTGCGGAAATCTTCTGCGATAACGACCTCGCGGTTCTGATTCACCACGCCGCGCTTCGACAGCTTCGGCAGACTCGTCAACGAGATGTTGCGCTTAATATCATCGATGAGGACAAGCCCATAGTGCTTGCGGTCCTCGGTTACATAAGCAAGACCTTTGTTAATCGCGTCGCTGACGGATTTGAATTTGATTTCTTTGCCATCCTTGAACACTTTACCGCTAATTTTCTTGCCGTACGCGCCCCCGAACAAGCTCATCGCCAGCTCCGTGCGACCCGCTCCCATCAGCCCCGCAATGCCGACTACTTCACCCTTGCGAATGTTGAAGCTGACATTGTCGATGACCTTCTGGTCTTCGCGCTGCGGATGGTAAACGTTCCAATTCCGAACGTCCAGAATGGTGCCGCCGATGTTGGATTCCCGCTCTGGGAAACGCTGCGTCAGATCACGACCGACCATGCCTTTGATGATCCGGTCTTCATCTACTCCGTCGAGCTTCTTGTCCAATGTCTCGATCGTCTTGCCGTCGCGAAGAATCGTGATGGAATCGGCAACCCGCTCGATTTCATTGAGCTTATGCGAGATGATGATGCTCGCGATGCCCTGCTTCTTCAGCTCGAGCATGAGCGCCAGCAGGTTGTCGCTGTCATCCTCATTCAGCGCAGCAGTCGGTTCGTCCAGAATGAGCAGCTTAACGCGCTTGGCCAGCGCCTTGGCGATCTCTGCAAGCTGCTGCTTGCCGACGCCGATATCTTTGATGAGCGTGTTCGGCGATTCATACAATCCTACCCGCTGCAGCAGCTCTCTTGTGCGCAGCGTCGTTTCGTTCCAGTTAATAATGCCGCCGCGGGAACGCTCGTTGCCGAGGAATATATTTTCCGCAATCGACAAGTATGGGATGAGCGCAAGCTCCTGGTGAATAATAACGATACCGAGCTCTTCGCTTTCTTTAATGTTGCGGAACTCGCATACCTTGTCCTTGAACAAAATGTCGCCCGTATACGAGCCGTGCGCATATACGCCGCTCAACACCTTCATCAGTGTCGACTTCCCTGCTCCGTTCTCGCCGCACAACGCGTGGATCTCGCCTTCCTTGACCTTCAGGTTAACGTCCTCCAGCGCCTTCACGCCCGGGAACGTCTTGGTGATGCCGCGCATTTCTAAGATGTATTGGGACATGTTCGCACCTTCTTTCCATGGAAACAGCTTAGAAGAGGGCACTGCTGTTGTGGTTGCCTGTGACTGCGCATGGCCCTCTTCATCGGCCGATTTGTATTACGATTATTTGGACAGTTGATCTTGCGTGTAGAAGCCGCTGTCAACGAGAACTTGTTTATAGTTAGCAGCGTCTACCGATACTGGCTCGAGCAGGAACGAAGGCACAACCTTCACGCCGTTGTCGTACGTTTTCTCGTCGTTGACTTCAACTTTCTCGCCTTTTACGACTGCGTTTGCCATTTGAGCCGCTTTCTTCGCCAGCTCACGCGTATCTTTGAATACCGTTTGCGTTTGCTCGCCTGCGACGATCGATTTCACCGAAGCCAGCTCCGCGTCTTGGCCCGTAATGACTGGCAGCGGCTTGCTCGCCGAGCCGTAGCCTACGCCTTTGAGCGAGGACAGGATGCCGATGCTGATGCCGTCATATGGCGACAGAACTGCATCTACGTTAGCGTTTGCATAGTTCGCGCTAAGCAGGTTGTCCATACGGGATTGTGCCGTTGCGCCATCCCAACGAAGCGTTGCGACTTGCTCCATCTTCGTCTGGCCGGATTTGACTACCAGTTTGCCGGAATCGATGTAAGGCTTGAGTACCGACATTGCGCCGTCGAAGAAGAAGTAAGCATTGTTATCGTCAGGCGAACCTGCGAACAGCTCGATGTTGAAAGGACCTTTGCCGTCTTTCAGGCCGAGCTTCTCTTCGATGTACGAAGCTTGCAGCACGCCAACTTTGAAGTTATCGAATGTTGCGTAGTAAGTGATGTTGTCCGTTTTCTTGATGAGTCGGTCGTACGAGATAACCGGGATGTTCGCATCAGCTGCTTTCTGCAGCACGTCCGTCAGCGATTCGCCATCGATAGGCGCAACGACAAGCGCTTTAACGCCCTTCGTAATCATGTTCTCGATCTGCGATACTTGGTTCTCAACAACGTCCTCAGCGTATTGAAGGTCCGTACCGTAGCCGAGCTTCTCGAGCTCTGCCTTCATGCTTGCACCGTCATTCACCCAGCGCTCAGACGATTTAGTCGGCATCGATACCCCAACCGTACCGTTCGCGCCATCCGAGCTTGAGCTCTTGCCGCATGCAGCCAGCATAATTACCATGGAGAGCGCCATTACTAATATCAACATTTTTTTCATTCGTCGTTTCCCCCTCGACCTCTATGAAATTAGTTCGATGATTTTGGCCCCCGATCAACGGGTGCATACGCAGTATATCAAGCAGGTCCACATGCGGTATTTACAATAAATCAGCACTTTTTATAAAAAACGAACTTTGTTGTGAAGCGCTTTCAATTAGGTTTATGGCGCACTCGGCAGCGTTGGCCCTTCTCGTAGGTGCACTTTTGCACCTAATAGCGCTCTCAGCGGCGCTGGCTCTTCGCGTTGGTGCACTTTTGCACCTACTGGCACTCTCAGCGGCGCTGGCTCTTCGCGTTGGTGCACTTTTGCACCTACTGGCACTCTCAGCGACGCTGGCTCTTCGCGTAGGTGCACTTTTGCACCTACTGGCTTAGGGTTTTTAACAAGAGCAGTGGCAAGCCGTCGATAATTTATGCAGCACAAAAAAACAGTCGATCACAATGATCGACTGCCCCGTAATTATCGTCTATCCATTTTTATAGCCCGAAATGCTCCCGGACCAATCGAAACTGTTCTTCAACACTCAAATCAGTCGTTCTCTTGACCGTCTTGATTCCAGCCTCGATACAGGCTTTCGTAATCGCATTCGAAAATTTCACATTGGTCTTATTGGCATGCTAGACCGTTGCTACTCGATCTGCAGTAAGATTAATGACGTCCAATATCATCTTGTGATCTTCCCTAAAGAAATATAACCGCTCGATCTCATCATCCGACGTATAGAGGCATATCATTCTTTCTTTAGGAATGAAGGGCAGAATATGTTCCGGCATGATCCCCAGATCAATAATGATGGGGCGATCGGCAGGCATTCGCAGCAAATCAACAACGAAGAATTCCATCATTTCTACCACAAGGTCACACAACCATTGATATTTGACATCCGTAGGTCTGTTAAACCACTCATCCCAATCAAGACCGGGATGCGGATCCTGAAGAGCATTTCATAACTTCATCTGGCAGCGTTTGAAAGCCTAACTCCTCAACGAACTTCTTGGTCATGGTGGTCTTGCCCGCGCAGCAGCCGCCATTCAACCAATATACATGTTTTAATTGTTCTCTCAGATATACTACATTCAAGAAAAATAAAAAAACCGTCCTCAAATTGGGACGGTTACATGTGCTGCATCATTCACTCTAACCAAACAAACTAAGCAATGCATATGCACCGAACGAAAAGATGATCAGTCCTGATAGCCGGTTGATCCAGGTTAAAGATGATGTGTTGATACGCTGATTAAACAGACCTACAATGGAGCTAAGAATTAGCCACCAGAGAGCGGAACCGGTGAACACACCGATGACCAACGTTAGTGCTGAAGCTGAACTCGTTTGCGTTAGGCCTAATCCTGAGAAGATGCCAATAAAGGATAGGATCGTAATAGGATTCGTTAGTGTGAGTAGAAATATCGAAGAATAGGCACCAAACAAATGTCTGCCTTGAACATTCGCCGGTTTATCCGAAGCGATAGATGTAAAGGTTCGAACGCCTAGATAGCAGAGGAACAATCCGCCCGCCAAATGCAGCCAGAACTGCAGCCCCAGCAAGAAATTCATAACAATCGATACCCCGAGTCCAGCAACAAGTCCATATACAGCATCCGCACTCGCTGCCCCTAGGCCCGAAAGCAACCCATTTACTCGCCCTTGCGCCAACGTCCTCCGGATCACCAATACCCCAATCGGCCCAACAGGCGCCGCAATCGACAACCCAATGACAATCCCCTTCAACAACAAACCAAACTCCACCACGAATCACCCTTCATACGACAACATAGCCCATTCACACCAACTAACTAATTTTACCAAACAAAGAAACAGCTCGCATAGAGCTGTTTCAGTCCAATCATTAAATAAATATAGCGAGCTTAACAGCAAGCTTGAAAATCATTCATGCAGCGAGCTGAATTATAAACAGCGAGATCCCCCTAGTTCCCACCCTCCGCGGAGCGGAGTGATGTTTGCGCATGCACCCAAGTATGTCAGGGAACGAAGCAGGTGAAAGATTCTGGAGAAACGAAGCTTATGCTTCCGAAGCAGCTTTTCTCCGAAAAGCTTTAAGTGTTCGCCTTTGTGTCCGGATTGTCTCCTCTTCTGATCTTACATAATCAGAACAATCTGGACACAACAGCGATCGGAAAAACTTTCACCTTCGTAGTGACCGCTCCTCATAGTAAGTTTTTACCCCTGCCCCTTCAGTCGAAGGCCCCGCCCTTCCGATATTGAATCGGCGACACGCCATTCATCTTCTTAAACGCCGTACTAAAATAATGCTGCGTATCGTACCCGACCCGCTCCGCTATCTCATTAATCGATAGCTCCGTCCCGTTAAGCAGCTGCACCGCCTTCTTCATCCGAAGCTGCGTCAAATATCCGACGAATGTCATACCCAATTCCTGCTTCAGCAGCCGACTCACATACACCGGCGATGCCTGCAGCGCATCCGCCATCGATTCCAGCGTCAGCTCCGAATCGCTGTAATGCTCCTGCAGAAACTGCTTCGCACGTCTCACGAGCGGTGACAGCGTCATATCGCGGTAAACCGCCGATTTTGCAGTCTCATACGTTTCTGCCAGCTTATCTAATGGCCCGTTGAACGTCTCTGCCTGTACCTGCACGGGCAGCTTCAGATGTGACCTCACGGCTTCCTCGATTTCCGGGAATATGCGATCCGTAGGCTCTCCCCAGATAATCATAACCGTCAGCCCCGCATCATCGCGGAACAACACCTTCTCGTAACCTTCCAGCAGCTCTGCAGCAATATTCTCAATCGCGAAGCGGAATAGCTGCCGCTCTTTCTCTGGCATTAACGGCGCACCGGTGACCGTCTCCGGCCAACGGATAACGCCTACAATCTGAGGCGAAGACCCAGGCAGCATCAGGAAGCGAAGCTGTTCCTCCACCTCCGCTTCTGTCAGCTGACCCTTAATCCACTCCAGACAGAACCTCTCCCGCAGCAGCGGAAAATTACGCGTAATCTGCTTCGAGGCATGCTCAAGATGCTGCTGCTGCGTACGGCTATTCGCCAGATCTTCACGGATACGTGTCAGTACTTGCGTCAATTGCTCGGGATTCGTCGGTTTGAGAATATAATCGTCCACGCTGAGCCGTATCGCTTCCTGCGCATATGCAAACTCGTCATGGCCTGTAATAATAACGATTCGGCATTCCGGCAGCTTCTCCCGAATATGCTTCACGAGCGTTAATCCATTCATAATTGGCATGCTCAAATCAACGAGCAGCACATCGATTCCCAGTTCGATGGCCAACTCCAATGCCTCTTCCCCATCTTCCGCTTCCGCTGCAACCTCCATATCGAGCGCTTCCCACTTCACCGCATCTCGAATGCCCCAGCGGATAATGGCCTCATCATCTGCGATGAGCACCTTCCACATGGCAGCGTCCATATCGTTACACCCTCCCCAAACTGAATAACTCATTCTCAGTCTTTATCGAACTAACGCCCGCAGCCCGCAAGATCCTATTTGTCCAAATAGCGAATAATCGGATGACGGATCGTCACGACCGTGCCTTGTCCTACTTGGCTCTCAATCTTAACGCCATAGATATCGCCGAACGCAATTCTTACCCTGGCCTGCACATTCATCATGCCGTAGCCGCTTCCGCCTTCACCGCCTGACGAACTACCGCCGCCTTGTGAGGAACCACCCAGCAACACATCGGCAGCAGGTTTATCTGCATTCTTGCCGTAGGTTTCCCGCTGTATGCCTATACCGTCGGGCGAACCGCCTTCCGAGGAGATCGATTCGAGCTTGCTCAATAGACGTGCCAGCTTGTCCGGCGGAATGCCAGCGCCATCGTCTGCGACACGCAGCAGCACCGCACCGTCTTCTTCCTTAGCCGACACATCGATAACACCAGGACCGCGGCGCTCTTTAACGCCATGATAAATCGCATTCTCGACAATCGGCTGCAGCATCAGCTTCAGCACATACAAGTCAGCAACAGCTGGATCCAGTGAAACCGTGAAGCTGATTTTGCCGCTGTAGCGCGTCTGCTGAATGTTCATATAGCTGCTGATATGCTCGAATTCCTCCGCTAGCGGAATCATGTCGCTTCCCCGGTTCAGTCCGATACGGAACAGCTTCGAGAGCGAGCCTACGACATCCGCAACATCATCCGCATTGCGCCGCCGCGCCATCCATTGAATCGTATCAAGCGTATTGTACAGAAAATGCGGCTTAATATGCGCCTGCAGGCTGCGAAGCTCCGCTTCGCGTTTTTGCCGTTCCTGCAACTCCGTTAATGTGATGAGGCGATTGATCTGCGCCAGCATGAGGTTAAAGCTCCGTCCCAGCTTGCCTACCTCGTCCTGCCGGTCTCCCCAATATCGTATCGTAAGATCGCCGGATTCTGCTTTTTGCATAAAAGACATCAGCTGACCGATGGGCCTCGACATGGAATGGGACAAATAATACGATGCCGTTATGCCGAGCAAACAGACGAGAAACGCGAAACTGATAACATAGAACCGGATTTCACGCATTTCGGACACAGGCTCGTCGCTCGGGAACACCCCAACTGTCATCCAATTGGTGAAAGGTGACGTCCGATAAATAAACTGCAGACTTCGACCATCCACCTTAGCCGAATACGTACCCGAACTGGCTGGCGCTATGCCGTTCTCTGCCGGAGGTTCCGGCAGTGTCTGCAGCAGCGGATGGTCCGGTGCATAAATTGTATCGCCGCTGTCATCAACCACCATCAGATAACCGGATTTGCCAAGCCGCACATCCTTCACGGTTTCCGCGAAGACACGCAGCTTCAGATCGATCATAATAACACCTTTCACATCCTGGGTAATCGGATCGACAACCGCACGGACGAAAGAAACGACCTCACTATCTTTATAATCAACGTGGGAAGCTAGATTGCGTCCCGAAGGATGCCCGATGATACGGAAAATCCCTTTACTCTGTACACCTTGCTTGTACCAGTCGTCCTCCGTCAAGCTTTTCGTCGACCGCACGTACATTTCATTACTGATGTAACTGCCCTTATCATTCGCAATGACGATGCTTGCTACTTCCGTATGCAGTGTCGTGAAGCCCGTCATAAACGTGCGAATGGCCATCTCGTCATATTTGCCATGCTCCATAAACTGATCGACGTTCGGATCGAAGCTGATCAGATACGTCATATTTTGCGCGTTCTCGACGTAGTGCTCCAAGTTATCATTTACTTTGCCGATCATCTGAATCGTATAATCGTTAACTTGTCGCTCGATAATTCGGCTTGCCGTCCAATCGATCAAGACGCCAAGACCGATGGCAGGCAGAATGCCGATCAGCAGAAAATGAATAACGAGCTTGTACCGAATCGGCTGATTGTTTAAGGAGAAGCCGCTCCATTTCATAAAGGACCGTCCCCCCGCCTATTTCGCATAGTATTCGTCTACATTTTGCTGCGTCACGACGTTAATGCCTGTATCGACCTGCACCGGAAGCGGCGACATCGTCGTCGTCTGCCAACTCGCAGCCTGTACGAGCTCATGCTTCATGTGGAACAGAAACTGCAGCGACCAATAACCCATGCTCCACGTTCCTTGCGCCATTGTCGCATCAATTCTGCCGTCCTTCACCATGTCCAGCGTCCCTTTGTCCGTATCGAAGCTGACGATCTTCACCTTCTCGTTGCCAAGCGATTGTATCGCATCCCCCACACCAACGCCGCCATTAGCCTCTGTTATAAAAATACCGCGTAAATCCGGATATTTCGCGACCAATTGGATGGCTGCATCATGCGACGTGGATCGCTGCGCCTTCGCATCGACGACCGCGACCACCTTCATATTCGGGAACTCCGTACGAATCGTATCTTTGAATCCTCTTGTCCGATCCTCGAGATTCATCTGGTGCGGCTGATACAGAACAGCGACATCGCCCTCGCCGCCTGTCAAGTCAGCCATCGTCCTCGCAGCAATAACGCCGGCGCGGTAGTTATCGGTTGCTAGCAGCGAATAGGCCCTGCTCTCCGTTGTACCTGAGTCGAACAACACGACCGGAATGCCCTCCTTGATCGCTTTGTTAATCGTCGGATTGAGCGCCTCTGGATTAATCGCAGTCAACGCTATGCCCGCTGGCCGCTTCGCAATCACCTGCTCAAGTACCGTGATCTGCTCCTGCAGATCGTACTTCGTCGCGCCGCGATATTCGACGGACACATTAAGCGCCTCAGCTGCATCCTCGAACCCTTTGAGCACGCCTTTCCAGTAGTCGATACCGGATTGGAACGTCACCATTACGTATTTCTCGTCAATGCTGCCCCGAAGACCGCCCGTCGTCTCCCATGGATTGTCATCGTTCTTGCTCGTTTGATAATTGATGACATACACAATAAAGGACATGATCAGTAAACCATAAATAAACATCAGCTTCTTCAAGCGATGTAACCCCTTTCATCTTTCGAGTTGTGCGAATAAGGCCTTTAGACAGTATATCCGAAACTTTGTGAAAAAAAAGAGCTTGTCTCTATCTCATGCTGCTGCATGATATGGAGACAAGCTCTTTACACGAACCGCTTCAGTCGTACATTTAGATCGCCAGACAGATTGCACCTTGCTGACGCACATTGATCGTGAACGTCTCCGTACCAAGCGCTCCGCCGATAAATTGGGCATACTCATTCGCCTTAGCATCTGGAACAATCGCAAGAATGACACCCGCGAAGCCGCCGCCGTGAACGCGGCATGCACCGTCGCCAATCTTGCGCAAATATTGCTCCGTCAGCGCAAGGGCAACCGTTATGCCCTGTTCGCGCGGGTCAGAGTCCCGATAGCAGTTCTGCAGCCATTTCCACGACGAGTTGCCCGACTCGGTAATAAGAGCAAGGAACTTACCGATCTCATCGTTTCGAAGCGCTTCCGCCTGCTCGTCCACCCGACGATTCTCCTCTAGAAAATGCAGCGCCCGCAGCACCGCACGGTCGCCTGCTTGCTCACGAATCTTACCCAGATTCTCGTAAATCTGTTCTGCCGTAATGTCCCGACACACCTTACCGCCGAGAATACGAGCCACCTCGAACATCTCGTTAGGCACTGCTGCGTAATCAGCCGTCAGATCGGCATGATTGCCGCCAGTAGCAACGATGACAAGCGAATAACCTTTGTCACGGAACGGGTAGTCGATCGGTTCAATGACAGGCTGGGCCGGGTTCTTGAAATCAATCGTAATGAGGCCGCCATAAGCGCAGGCCATTTGATCCAGCATACCGGATGGCTTGTTCCAATAACGGTTCTCCGCAAATTGTCCAATGCGCGACATCATAACGGCATCCAGCACGCCATCGTTATAATACGTGCTCAGAATCGTGCTGACGAGCATTTCGAACGAAGCCGACGAACTAAGGCCCGACGCCGACAGCACATTACTCGATACGTAAGCATTAAAGCCACCAATGTGGTAGCCGAATTCGAGGAACCCTGCCGCAATGCCGCGAACGAGTGCCGTCGTGCCGCCCTCGCCCTCGATAGGTCCCAGCTCGTCCAAATCGACGACCGTCTGACCCGGGTAGCCTTCGGATACAATCGTAATGCGGCGATCCGATACAGGCGCGGATGCAGCAATCGTATCGAGATTAATGCTTGCTGCAAGTACTTTGCCATAGTTATGGTCGGTATGGTTACCGCCAATTTCGCTGCGTCCAGGCGCACTGAACAGACGAACGTCATCAGCGCCGAACAATTCCTCGTATTGAGTCAGCAGCGAGCCGTAGCGGCTCGTCTGCATATCAAGCATATCCTTGCCGTAAAGGTTGGTCAGCATTTGCTGACCTTCCTGCGATGCGATGCGTTCCTTCATCAATTGCGTAGCTGCCATATCGGTCATCTCCTTGATCGTGTCAGTTAACATTTCTATTTTACAAAAAAGCGACTGTCCCCTGCCACCGCCAATGACGATGACGATAGGAACCGCCGCTTTAACGCGCCTTCGCGTACTTGTATTCGTGCCAACTGATTCATTTCCTGCTGCTGCTCGTAAGCTTTTGTCGTTTGTTGATCGCTTATCCTTGCGGTACGTTCTCCGGTTCCTTCAGCGTCTCCAGCGATTTCAGCTTCCGTCCTTCGAAATCGAACAGCGTCAGATTCGACCAGTTATTGCCATGCCCAACGGACCATTCCGGCTTGGATGGAATCCAGCATGGCTCCCAATAGTGGAAGCCGATGCCGCGACCGTTCGGCGTCGATTGAATGACGCTAATGAAATCGCGCAAATAATCCGATTGCCCCTGCACGCTTGCTGGATAGCCAGCATGCAGCTGTTCCTCTTTACTGACGATAAAAGAGAGCTCGCGATTTTGTGCAATCGTCCACGGGTACGCTGTTTCAACAACGACGATGTCTTTATCATAGCGGAGCGCAAGATCCTTCAGATTGTTCTTTAGATCATCCAATGTGCCATGCCACCACGGATAGAACGACAGACCGATCGTATCGAATTGGACGCCAAGCCGTTCGAACCGATCATAGAACCGCCGGCTTGCCGCATTGTCGCCGCCCCGGTCAATATGGATCATGATGTTCAGATCAGGCTCAACCGCCTTCGCTGCCTCGATGCCCGCCTTCACCAACGCTGCGAACTTCTCCCACTGCACATCGTTGTCATTCGCCTCACCATCGACGCAGCCATCTCCCCATAGCATGCCCGGCGTAATCTCATTGCCGATCTGGACCATGTCAGGCATCGTTCCTTGTGCCTGAAGCTCGGTTAATACGAGACGAGTATAATCATACACGGCTTGCGTTAGCCTTTCAAAATCAAGCGACTCCCATGCCTTCGGCTTCGTCTGATGCGCCGGGTCTGCCCATACGTCCGAGTAGTGGAAGTCGAGCAGAAAATGAAGCCCCAGTGCCTTAATTCGCTTCGCCATAACGAGTGTCCGCTCCAAGTTGCAGAAGCCGCCCGGCGGGTCATTCCAAATGCGAAGGCGGATGGAATTGACGCCATTCGCCGCCATAATATGAAGGCAGTCACGCTGCAGGTCGCCCTCGTAGAAAGCGCCTCCGCCCTGCTCGATCTCATCTAGAAACGATACATCCATACCTTGAATTCGTACACTGCTCATCGGAACAGACAACCCCTTCGCCATGCTAATTATTCTTTAACCGAACCAAGCACGAGACCTTTAACGAAGAACTTCTGCAAGAACGGATAGACAAGCAATACTGGCATTGCGCCGATGAAGATTTGTGCCGCGTTTACCGTTTTCTGCGAAATGAGAGCCATACTCGCCGGGTCCAAACTCATCGAGGTTAGATCTCGTTGAATAATAACCGTCTGCAGGAATGTTGCCAACGGATACTGGTTAGAGCTGTTCGTATAGAGCAGGCCGTCGAACCAAGAATTCCAATGGAACACGATGCTGAACAAGCCGAGCGTTGCAATCGCCGGCATCGACACTGGCAGGAAGATGCGGAACAATGTCCTGAAGTGACCAGCTCCGTCGATCATTGCAGCCTCTTGCAGTTCCTTCGGAATACCGCGGAAGAAGTTCATCATCAGAATCGTCAAGTAGATATTCACCGCGCCCGGAAGCACGAGCGCCCAGAACGAGCCCATCAGGTGAAGCTTCTGAATGACCATATAGAACGGCACCAGTCCACCGTTAAATACCATCGCGAAGACAAAGATCCAAGAATAGATCGTCCGGCCTTTGAATTCGCTGTTCTCCTTCGCAAGCGGGTACGCCGCCATAAAGGCGAGCAGCAGCGTCAGCGACGTCCCAAGAACAGTACGCTTGACCGATACCCAGAGCGAATGCAGGAAGATCGGATTATCGATCGTCTTCTTGTAGGCTTCCAGCGTGAATTGCACCGGCCAGAGGTTTACAAGATTGGCATCCGCGGCCGACTTGGCACTGAACGATACGGCCAGCACATGGACCAACGGAATGATGCAAGCGATCGACAGAAGCAGAAGACCGATGGTGTTGAATACCGTGAATACTCGGTACGATAATGTTTTATGATACATGTCTCTCTCCCTCTCACGTCATTAGAAGATTCGGTAATTGGCCCATTTGTACGCGATCCGGTAGGACACAAAGATGAGCACCATGCTGATGACCGATTTGAACAATCCGATTGCCGTCGCGAAGCCCATGTTGCCTCCGAGAATACCAATTCGGTAAACGAACGTATCGAGAATGTCTCCCTTATCGTAGACGAGTCCGTTGTACAGGTTGAAAATTTGGTCGAAGCCTGCATTGAGCACGTTGCCGAGCGCAAGCGTGCCTACGACGATCGTTATCGGCATGATGGACGGGATCGTAATGTGCAGCGTTTGCTTCAACCGGCTTGCGCCGTCAACCTCGGCTGCTTCGTACAGTGCCGGGTTAATGTTAGCCAATGCCGCCAAGAAGACGATTGCGCCGTAGCCGAACTCTTTCCATACATCCGAGACGATGACCGTTACGCGAAACCAATTGCCATCACCCAGGAAGAAGATCGGTCCGATGCCTATCGATTCGAGAATCCGATTAATGAAACCTCCATCGGTCGACAGAACGTTGAGCAGAATGCCGCCGAGAATGACCCACGACAGGAAGTGCGGCAAGTAAACCATCGTCTGTACGTACCGTTTGAACAAATCTTTGCGTACTTCATTCAAGAAGATCGCGAATGTGAAAGGCGCTACCAGATTGAAGAAGAGCTTGAGCACGGCGATAACGACCGTGTTCCAGATCACCTGCATGCTGTCCTCGCGTTCGAATAGAAATCTGAAGTTATCCAGCCCAACCCACTTCGACCCTCCGATGCCAAGCCGCGGTTTAAAGTCCTGGAATGCCATGACGATACCCGCCATCGGCAAATAACTGAAAGCGATCAAAAACAGCAGTGATGGCAGTACCATCAAGTGAAGCGGCCAGTATTTCTTTAGATGTGTCATTCGCTCGTTCCCCCTGACTCGAGTCTCCAATGTAAACGTTTATGTTCGAATTATAGCAAGTGGGCTAGGAGGGTTAGTAGACATCAAACCCAACATAAATGGCACAATTGCAACCAATGTGTTGGACCTGCCTAAGTCCTCCCTGCAAGGAGGATTCTAGGGGCTCTGCCCCTTGGACCCCGTTGATTTAAACACCTGGAATTTATAGGGGCTCCGCCCCTTGAAACCCTGTGTTTTCCTAACTAGATTGATATTTCTAAACATTTACAACCAGATTTTCTACCCACCTAAATCCTCCCTGCTAGGGAGGACCCCCGGGGTTTCCAACCCCGGGACCCCGGAAGGGGCTGTCGGCAGGACTTAGGCGCGGTTGAGTTGACTCCGTGCTTGGGGACGCGTGCCCTTGCAGGGCACAGCTTTCTTTCGAGCTTTATTTCCTCCCTCCATCGCATGGGAGGACCCCCGGGGTTTCCAACCCCGGGACCCCGGAAGGGGCTGTCGGCAGGACTTAGGCGCGGTTGAGTTGACTCCGTGCTTAGGGACGCGTGCCCTTGCAGGGCACAGCTTTCTTTCGAGCTTTATTTCCTCCCTCCATCGCATGGGAGGACCCCCGGGGTTTCCAACCCCGGGACCCCGGAAGGGGTTGTCGGCAGGACTGAGGCGCGGTTGAGTTGACTGCGTGCTTGGGGACGCGTGCCCTTGCAGGGCACAGCTTTCTTTCGAGCTTTATTTCCTCCCTCCATCGCATGGGAGGACCTCCGGGGTTTCCAACCCCGGGACCCCGGAAGGGGCTGTCGGCAGGACTTAGGCGCGGTTGAGTTGACTCCGTGCTTAGGGACGCGTGCCCTTGCAGGGCACAGCTTTCTTTCGAGCTGCTTTGAGTTGTGTGTGCCGATACAAAAAAATGTCCCACATTCACCGGAGTGATGTGGGACATTTCTCATACGGATCGGAACAATGCCGAGCCTATGTTATTTCTTGATGCCGTCGTACCACGTGTTAACTTCCGTCGTGATTTGGTCGCCGCCGGAGCTCTTCCACGTTTCTACGAATTTGTCGAACGAATCAGCTGGCTTCTCGCCATAGATGATTTCGTTGAACGTTTGAGCTTCGATCTTCTTCAGGTAGTCGAATTTCGTCTTCATCGTTTCTGTCGAAGGACCTGTGTACATATTCATCATGCCAGCGTCCTTCTGACCCATGAGCACAACTGCTGCTGCAGGCGTTTCTTTACCGAAGTTGTTCTTCAGGTCTTTCTCCATACGCGTCGTTGCTTCTTTGCCGTCTGCCAGATTGAGCAATGCTTTCATCTGAGCGTCTGGAATACGAGCGCCGTCGCGAACGAGCAGATAACGAACCGTACTCATAGAGCCACCCGAGATGTTATCGTCGCCGTATACCGCGTTGCCGTTAGCGTCAAGCTCATAGTCATAGCCTTTGAACAGGCCGTTCTCGAACGGACCGCCCGGCTGCGGGTCTGCCATATTGTCGAACATGTAATTTTGGTACGTAAACAGTGCTTCCGGATTTTTCATGTCCTTATTGATCAGAATTACGCCGTTAGAGAATGCAGTGCCATGGCGGCCTACTTTTCCATCCGGGCCTGCTGGCAGTGCGATTGGCTTCCATACGGCATTCGGATCATTCTTCACCGTATCTTGAAGCGGCCATCCGCTCATCCAGTAAGGGCCTGGGATAATGCCTGCCGTGCCTGCAACTGCTGGCTCGGACGTTTTGTTCTCATCCCACAGTGCTGCTTCCTTCGGAATGAAGCCTTTCGTATACCATTCGTTCAGCTTCTGCAGACCTTGCTTCATGCCTGCATTCACCGAGCCATACTCCAGCTTGCCGTCTGCGCCAACATTCCATTGCTGTGGAATCGTACCATATGCGCCGAAGATCCATGATGGATCGCCCATCCAATTGTTCATCGACGATTTGAAGCCGATGCTCAGTGGAACAACTTTGTCTGGAGCAAGACCACTCGGATTGTTGTTCTTGAACGCTTCCATAACCGTTTCAAGCTCTTCGATCGTCGTAGGAGCTTTCATGTTCAATTTATCCAGCCAGTCCTGGCGGATCCAGAGCAGGTAGTCGTTGTTGTATGCATAATCAAGGATCGGAATCGCCATGCGAGCGCCATCGCGCAAGTATGGATTCCAAACATTCGAGTCAAGATTCATCGCTGATTTCCACGTGTCATTCGCATACTTGTCGAACAGCGCACCAGCGTCTTGGAAGGCGCCGGAGTCGATCAAGTCTTGGATGAGCTGTGGGTCTTCGTTGCCTGCAACGATTACGTCTGGCAATTCTTGACCCGACGTCAATGCTAGGCGAAGCTTAGTCGCATATGCATTGTTCGTATTCGCAACGGACCAAAGCGATTTAATCTCTATGCCGAGCGTGTCCTTCGCCCATTTCGTAGCGACGTTATTCTCGATCGTCTCGCCGTTCTTGAATTTCACTTCAGGGGCAACAGCCCATACAGTGGAGATCGACACCGGAGGATCGTATTTATCTTTATATGCACTTGTCTCTTCCGAACCGGTCTCCGTTTTCGTTCCAGTCGTCGTTCCTGTGGAATCAGTCGTTTTCTTGTCATCCTTGCTGCCGCCGCATGCTGCAAGTGCAATCATCAGAAACAGAGAAAGTGTCAACAGTAGTGTTGCTCTAACTTTGGCTCTCATGTTGTTCCCCCTTATCATATGTTTACGTTTTCATTATAGAATGGGGGTGCCAAGCGGCCTATGTCATAAATCGAACATTTCTGCACCTTTGACAACCATTTGATCGTTATGAACGCTTAATCTGCCATGTCGCGGAATTCTTGCGGTGTCATGCCGTAATACTTCTTGAACATTTTGCTGAAGTATTGCGGATTCTGATACCCGAGCTCCGCGGTAATTTCGTATATTTTCTTATTCGTCTTCTTAAGCATGTAATGCGCTCGCTCCATCCGCATTCGAATGATATATTCGCTGAGGCTCTCGCCAGTGTCGGCCTTATAGATTTTGGACAAATAGACGGGGTGCAAATATACCTTATCCGCAATCGTCTTAACGGATGTATCCTGACCTAACGTTTCTTCTACAATTTCCTGCACTTGCTTCACCAGATGCGTTCGTGTTGATGATTCGGTTGATGACAGCTCCGATTCAAGCTTGCCAAGCATACTAACCGCCCAACCGCGAAGCTTGTCCTGCGAATGAATGCCTGAACGGTCCAGCAGCATATCGAATGCCGAATGGTCGATATCGGTCATGAACTGCCCCCGCTTATGCGCGCTGTACATGAATGCATTAGACACATAGAGGAATACCTCGTACAGATGCTCTCTTGAACGGGTTGTCCGTCCCAGCAGATCAAATACTTCATGGATTTTGTCACGAGCAGAGCTCCACTGCTTGGATTCGAGCAAATGCAGCAGCGTCGGCGGCTTATGAAGCTGCTCCAGCGCTTTCGCGGGAAGCGAGCGATCCACCATTTCTTCGAGGAAATGAATCGAATGGTTTTGATCAGCCCCCTGCTCATTCAGGAAAAATGCGCTTAACGCACTGCGATAGCCGTCTGCCACTCCTTCAGGAAACGAGAACCACCGTGTGATAAAACAGGACGTCTCCGAACGCAGAAACTTGCTCGTCTGTTCTTGGAAACGAACAGCCGCCTCAGATAATTGCTCGCGGACGGCCGGTCCAGGCTGCTCGACTGCGCCATAACGCTTCCTGCTGTTGTCCTTCATCTGGGCGAGCAGTACGAGGCAATCATGCGGCGTTTTGCCGCACCAGACACGGAAGCTTCCGCCGAATATTTCCTCGGCAATATTGCCGACAGCATACTCCATCAGAGAAGCAGATTGCGCGTCAGATTCGTCGAACGGGGTGCTGTATTGGATTAACATCAGCACTGCTGGCTCATCGACGGAAAGTGTAATTTCATACTGCTGGAGCTTATTTTGTACCAAAGCGCCGTTTAGTTGATGCCCTAACAGCAAGTCATGCAGCAGATGGTTACGAAGCACTGTATAGTCCGATTTGCGGTCATACATAAGTTGGTTGTACTTATCGGCTTCTTTCCACTCCTCATGCAGCTTCTCAACCGCATTGGAGATGCTGACGACGAATTCATCATCGTTCACGGGCTTTAGAATATAATCTGCAGCCTTGAGCTGCAGCGCGCGTTTCGCATACTCGAAATCCGAGTGTCCCGTCAGCAGCATGCAGCGTACGTTCGGCCACCGCTCGGCAATTTCTGCAATAAGCTCGAGCCCATCCATTCCCGGCATCCGAATATCGCTTACGACAATATCAATCTCCTGCTCTTCAAGCAGCTGCAGCGCTTCTTTCGCTGATTCCGCTTGATATACGCTACGAACGCCAAGATCCTGCCATGGAATCGTTCGCGCCAAGCTTTCTGTTACGTATGACTCATCGTCCACAAGTAATATATCAATCATTGTCCTGCCTCCTGATCCAATGATGGCGTGTCTTGTTGTCTCGCCTCTGCCTCCAGCAATGCTACCTTAGCTGAATCGCTCCATTGCAGCACTACCTTAAAACCTCCCATTGCCGATGTTCCAAGCGTCAAGCCTGCCGATTCGCCGAATTGCAGCTGCATGCGCTGATGCACATTCCATAATCCGCAGCCCATCTCTTCTTCCATCGGTTTCGACAGCTTGTATTGCAAGACAAGGATGCTCTCTGCATCCATCCCGATGCCATCGTCTTCAACGGTCAGCTTATAGCTGCCGCCGTCTGATTCGCCCGTAATACTGATGCTGCCCGCTTCTGCGCTTGACTCAATCCCATGTATAACGGCGTTCTCGACCAGCGGCTGCAGAACAAGCGGCGGTATACCTGCATCCAGCATTTCATCTGCAATTTGGACCGTCACTTCAAGCCGCTTCATTCGCAGCTTCTGAATATCCAGATAGTGATGAACGAAGTCGAGTTCTTCCGCAAACGGGACCACATCGCGCTCCTGTCGTGTCGTATATCGGTAGTAAGCGGCAAGATTTTGACTCATGGCCACAACCGCCCGATAATCCTGAAGCTTCGCCATACTCGAGATGAAGGAGAAACAGTTGTAGAAGAAATGGGGATTAATCTGTGATTGCAACTGCTTCAGCTTTGCCTCACGTACACGAATCTGCTCGACGTACACTTTCTCGAACAACTCCTGAATTTGGGCAACCATCAAGTTAAATCGAGTGAACAGAAACTTGAACTCCGACGCTCCCTTGCCTTTGGATTCCAATCGCACCGAATAATCACCGCTGCGAAGTTTGTGGAAGCTGACAATCAGTTTCTTCACGGGCACTTGCACTTGGCCATATAACAAATACGCGGCAAGGCAGCTCATCAGCAGCAAGCAGCCAACCGAGAAGTAGAACAAACGGTTCGATTGATTGATTGGCTTTAGAATATCCGCAAGCGGCGTATAGTCGATCAAATACCAGCCTGTCGTCTCCGACAGCGCCATATTAACAAGATAATCCTGACCATTGAGCTTAACCGTATGACTGCCAAGCTTGGAGTTGGACTCGCCTTCCTGAAGCTGCAGCTGATTGACGAGCTGCTGCGCCAATTGTTGATCCGATGATCGATTATAAATAAGTCCGAGCTCGCTGTTGTAGTAGAACGGATCGCTGCTGCCTGAGCTTTTGAACTTATCAAGCATATCTTGAATGCTGCTGCTGTCGAATCGAACCTCAATGATCGTATTCGCATTGGCAGGGTCGGTATATTTGGAGTAGGAGGAGGCTGTGAACCAGCTGAATTGGAAGGAGCCCTCCGCCAGCTTCTTCACCTGCCAACCCCACTTAATGCGCTTCTTCAGATCCGCTTCATCGTAACTCTTCGCGTCGTTCACCGAAACGACCCGATGCAGCGTAGGCGAGTAGATGTAGAGACTGCTCTTCCAATTGGATGAGCTTTCTTGAATGCCCAGCTTCGTCTGGATCCGCTTCACAAGCGAAATCGTATCCAGATTGAAATACTCGCTGGTCAGGAAAATTTCCTGAAAGCTAGCAATGTCCGGATCCTGAATGAGCAAATTAGGCCATAGCGATAAATTCTCGACATTCGTATCCACCTGGTTCTGGAAGAATACTAGCTGATTCTCAGTCGATTTGCTCAGCTCCGAGCGAAGGACATCGGTGCTTGTCATGTTCGAGTAGAAATATAATCCGATAATCGGAAGCAGCATGACAACAATGAGGACAACGATTTTGGAAAATAAATTGTATCTCGGCATCTGTGGCCTCCAGGCAGCAAGTTAGTCGATAATTATGCCAGATCGTCCATGTAAAAAGGACAATCTGTAACATCATTGTAGTGGACAACCGTGTTGACGGAAAGCGATTTCTCATGAGTATTGTCGGTCAACGACTCTGAAACGCCAAAAAACCTCCAGGGTCTGAAGCCCCAGAGGGTATAATTCGCGAGCCTTAATTAGCTCTTATGAAGCGCATAATTGCCTGAACCTGTGCGGATTTGAAGCTTAAAGATGCCGTCCCCGAATCGACCAGCCATTCGCGACGAATCATCCGTTCGCTCGGTCATAATTAAACCATTTCCGCTTATATGTCCGTTGCCAGAACCTGTGCTGCATGCAACAGTCACATCCGTGTTGCCGGATGCTAAATGAACATCAATATTGCCGCTTCCCGTCCACAGCTCGCTATCCCCAGTCATCAACAGTCGATCAATCCGGATGTTGCCCGAGCCCGACTCTGCTTTAACAGAGCTGCCGCCGTCTTTCAGCACAATATTACCACTGCCGGAGTAAATGCTTGAATGTACGGCCTCAAACCGCTGTGAGGCGATATTGCCAGAGCTAGTGTTCATCTCCAGTCGTTGTTCAAGCCGTATGTCTTCAACCGTCAGGTTGCCGCTGTTCGTGTGTATGAACGATTCGCCAGCCGTTAACCGCTCTGCCGTCACATCGCCAGATCCCGTATGCAGGCGCAGCATTTGTTCCAATTTCAAATCCATTGCCCTTATGTTGCCGCTGCCAGATTCGATGACAGTCGACTTAGCGACGAACTGCGATACTTTCAAGTTGCCGCTGCCCGTCATCAACCGAATACTGTCCCAATCCTTCGCCGGAAGCTCGACTTCTAGATTCAATTCAAGCTGTCCCCAGTTCATGATGCCGCCTTGCTCAACTGGCTCACGAATGCCAATATGCAGCCGATCGCCTTCCCTATGCGTCTCAATGCCGAATTCATCGGCCGAATGCTGCCTCGCCCAGCCCGTCAGACGTATGCCGATGCTGCTGCCTCCGAATGTTCGAGTGACAGTAATGTTCGCAGACTCAACCGACACGAAGACGCTTCGAATGCCTTTCGCTTCTGGCATCGCATAGTGATCCACCCGTTCTTTGCGCCAAAATAAAAAAGATCTGCCACTCTTCGAAGGCTTACCCGATTCTTGCTTGTGCTCTCCCCGTTGCTCCGTTGCAGACATCTGTCCCGCTCCTTTTCCGCCGCTTCTTCGATCAGACATGGAAGTTGTTAAATTCAGACTATCATTCTCGAAGCACCTGGAACAATCGACTCGGGATTGGTTCTATCTCCGTCTGCAGACGGATTGTTGAAGCTATTACACACTTACATCCGACATCCTCTGTTTATTGTTATGTAATATACAACAGCATCGCTTCTTGGTTCGCTGCCGCATCTCGGTAATAAGCAACCAGCTCTCGATAATAATCCATGACATATTCGAGTTCGCCATCATCTTCCCAGTCTATCGAAGGATAAATGTCCATCTCCGTCATTTGCTCCGGATTATAACGGCTTTGCAGCTCGACCTCCGTAATCCCCTGCAGCGCATCGCTTATCTGCTTGACCAGTTCGGGCGTCAAATAACGAGTCGGGTTATATTCCCCACTCTCCATCTCATCTTCGTCAGGCTCACCGATCGCAGTTCCACCAAGCACTGTATGGACAAGCGGCTCCTCGCCCTCCCATGCCGCACCATTCAACAGGTAATGAATGGCATGCCAGGACTTGTCCAAATATAACGACTGATCTACCTCTTCTTCACCATAAAGCACCTCTTCAAGCTCAACTTCACCTTGAAGTAATTCATTTAATAATGCCGGCGAAATCCGTTTCAAATTGCCAACCATACTCATCGATGAGTCCTCCTATACGGTGATCAGTCATCTGCAGATAGCAGACGTTAGAAGATTTTCCAGATATATAGGAGTAATATAATTCCATTTCCTCTCTTTGTCCATCTGCAATTTAATCGCTCTCTCTTCCCTCTCACCCATGCAATTTGCCGATTCAAAAATGTGCTGATTTGTATCTATCGGCCCAGTTATTCACGTGATTTACCATCTCCCTTCGATTAAGCTGCCATGTTACAATGAGAATACCTCGATCGAGGCCATTCGGGGATAAGCGACCTACAGCTTTGCGGAGCATCGCAGCTTCGTAAGCATAAGGCAAATATTATCGCCAATAAGAATTCGGCAGCGATTGAAGACAGAAAGGAGTGTGACGGTATGCGAACTTATATTGTTTACGATCTAGAATTTACCGTGCTCCGCAAGCAGCAGTATTCGGCCGATATTATCGAGATCGGCGCTGTTAAGTTAACAGACAGCGAACAAGGTCCGATAGAAATCGATCGTTTCCAAACCTATGTTAAACCGGAACGCAACAAAGTGATTACAGCTCATACGACTGAATTTACCGGAATAACGCAAGAGCAAGTAGATAGCGCACCTTCCTTCCGTGACGCAATCGAACAATTCCTGCACTGGATCGGCAACGACACGTACTACTTATGCTCGTGGGGCCCCGATGACAAGCAGCACTTCGTCCGTCAATGCCGCGATATGAAGCTGGACCTGAAATGGCTGTGCAACATGAATGATCTGCAGCTGTTCTATACGAAGCTGCAAGGTAATGATGCAAGCCGTAGAATCGGCTTGGCCAAGGCGCTTGAAACGGCTGGCTTAGCTTTCGATGGCGCGCAGCACCGTGCGCTTGATGACGCAGTTAATACTGCACGGTTGTTCATCCGCATGTTTAACCAAATTACGCTAGAGCATAATAACGCATCCGATGATCCGCTGTACGAGACGAAGCTTGTCTACTCCAGCGTGGAAGAGGATGACGACGATAACAACCCTTTCCGCCATCTTGCCTCTTTATTCGGTAATCCTAAGTAGAAGCCCCCTGGAGGGGCTTCGCCTCATTCATCCCCTACATAACAAGCCGTACCGGACGTTTCGTGAATCGGTTCGCATACGCTGAAGCACCATATGAATCCGGCTTCGTACGCGGCGTATAAATCCCCATCGCCTTCACCCGATTGACCATTTCTTCTACGTACGCCCATGTCGGATTTCGCAATGGCTCCGTTCCCGCGTCTATATCAATGAAGGCTTCGAGTGCGGCCCCTTGATACACATATGGGAGAAGCAGCCCTTCGATAGCGGGAAGCACCGTTCCCGCGAACAAATAACCAGTATCCTGCGACAATGTTGTTTCGAACGATAGCTTTTCTTTTAACGACAATAACGGACGTTTCACAATGGACTGCCGATAGCATGCCCATACGCCTTTCCCTACTCTCCGAATGATTACGCCTGTTATAAACTTCGTATACGTGCCGAACACCTGGCTATCCGTCCCGATAACGAATTGATACGACGCTCTCACATCCGAGGAAACGAACCGAGTCATACGAGCGTATACATCATCTAGCGTCATTCGGGATTCCGACGTATTCTGAAACAGCATCTCATCGTTGTAAGGTACGCTCTTCTTACCCATTGTTTGTTGTCGCCACCTGTTCGCACGGCTGCCTCCTGCTTCCTTACTAGGAGGAGACCGCGGTCATTGTTCGTTATACTGGGACAACAGCTCAAATAAAAAGTCGCCGTCAAGAGACCACGGCGCATACTGCGTCGGGCATCTTATGTACGGCGACTTGTGATTACGTTAATTACTGCGTTCATTACTGCATCTATCTATAGCGTAGCGATGAACCTTGCTTCTTGTCAACCCGGCATCATCACTAGGCTCTGTCCCACTTGTAGAAATTGCGTCCAAGAATAATTCCTAATACCAGAATGGCACCCAGTACGACTGCGTCCCAAGTGCTGGAGGATGTAAATAACTTGCCTGCCCAACCATTCTGCAGCAAATGTACCGCATATCGAAGCGGAATGAATAGAGACACGGTCTTCAGACTGCTGGGAAGCGAATCAATCGGAATCGTTGCACCTGACAGGAACAGCATCGGATATAATGTAACGAATCCGATCGCCATTGCACTATGGAATCGATGAAAGAACCTTGCGACAATAAATCCAACGGAGATGAAGGCTGAAGCTGCAAGAAGCATAGATAGTACGAACTGAGCGACATTCAATTCGATTGGGGCATTCAGTCCTAGACGACCGATCAGAATAATCTCAAGCGAACCTACTACAACCGCCAGCATTCCCTTAATCACCATGGCCTGAAGAATAAGCACCGAACGTACAGGCGTACCTATTAAACGCTTGTATACGCCCTTCTCCCGATCAATGACCGCCTGCAGACCAACAATGAAGAAACCGGCTGTGAATAAAACGATGCCGATCATCCCTGGGATGTATTGATTGAAGTACTGCATATCTTCTGCGTGCTGCGTCTCGAACAGTTTGCCGAAGAAATAGAAGCATAGGGCAGGCATAATAAAAACGAAGAACAATCCGATAATATCCCGAGACAGCAGCCTAAGCTCCATCTTAGTGTGCATGTACATGGATTGCATTAGGCCGATTCTCCCTTCCTCCTATGAACCCCTAAATATGTGTGCATCTCGCCCAGTGACTGTGTGCCAGCAGGCAGCTTATGCATAAGCTCCTGCGAAGTGCTGGACATCGACAACGTCCCATTCATAAGGAATGCGAGCCTGTCGCAATGTTCCAGCGCTTCATCCAACGACTGCGTCGTCATCACGAACGTCTTGCCTTCATTCTGCAGTCTTGCGATAATCGACCACATATCATCGATCGCCTTCGGATCTTCAAGACCCGTACTAGGCTCGTCCAAAAATATAATGTCCGGGTCGTTGACGAGCGCAATCGCTAATGCAACGCGGTGCTGAATACTATCCGATAAACTACGTACGTATTGATTCAAGTACTGCTTAAGATTCAACATCGAAATAATATCGTTCAAATCTCTTCTCTTCTTATAGTAAGAACGGAACAATTGTAAAGCTTCCATTACTTTGATCCGTTCGAAGAGCACGGTCGCTTGCAGTTGAAATCCGATCCGGTGATGCAGCTTTCTTGCGTCCTTCTTCATATCCATTCCGAGCATTTGAATGTCGCCCTCATCAGCTTGTCTGATGCCCATCAGCAGCTCAAGCAGCGTCGACTTGCCAGAACCGCTTGGCCCGACTAGTCCAAAAATTTCGCCGCGATTCACCTGCAGCGATACGCCGCGAATCACGGGAATCAATCCATATGTTTTCACGATGCCAGTGGCACGAATGACTGGTTGTGTATTCATTAAATCCCTCCATTCCTCAAAGGTAACCTGTTGAGAGCACCACCTTTCCTATTTACATGTTAAACCACCTGGAATGAATATTCACCGAAATCAGCCATGCATTTCCGCGCATAAACATTGCGTTTCACCGCATTCTCCACGCATAATTCTCTTTTTGTTTGCGTATAGCGCAAATAGAAAACGCCTATCATCCGACAGGAAAGTCAAGATAATAGGCGCAGTTACATAAACTTTAAACATTATACGTTATATCACGTTCATTGATGAGTCCCAGACGCCCAGCTTCAACAATTGCTTCCGAGCGGGATCGAACATTCAGCTTCTCGAATATTCGGGTCAGATTGTATTCAACGGTCCGTTGACTCATAAACAGCTTGGCCGCAATTTCCTTATTGCTGCTGCCCGTTGCTACTTCGCGCAAGATGAGCTGTTCCTTCTCATTGATCGATACCTCTTCGACGACCTTCCCATCCGATTGTTGGAACCGTACTTCGCTGCGCCGCAGCTGCTTGAGCAACTGGACAGGAACAACGGCTTCGCCTCGCAAAGCGCAGCGGATTACCGTAATAAGCTGCTCTCTTGTCGCAGCCTTGCTTATAAAACCCGAAACTCCTGCATCAAGCAGCATATTGTAGTGTGTCGCTAAATCATAACCCGTATAAATAAGCACAACCGCATCAGGATCCGATGTAATGACTCGCTTGGTCAGTTCAAGTCCGCTAATAACCGGCATATTCAGATCAAACAGCATGACATCGAATTTATGTTGCTCTAGTCGTTCCAAGGCTTCTACGCCAGAGAACACGATCGTAACCTGGATGTCGGGATCCTGTTCAATCATATGTTTGGTACCTTCGCCAACGGAAGGATGATCGTCAACCAACAGTACGCGAATCACGCAGTCTCCTCCTTACCAGTCTGATAATCGCAGCTATCCTCATCGGGAAGCGGAAGAATGATCTCTACCTCCAGCCCTTCGCCTGGCGCAGTGCGGTAATAGGTCTCTCCTTCAAGGCCGGATACCCGCTCGCGTATACCCGACAGTCCCATATGCTGAAAGGACGATTGCAGCCTGTCCATCTCCATGCCGATTCCATTATCTTTGTAACGATAACGAATGCACTGATGTTCATAATGTAAAAACAACTCCACATGCGTCGCTTTCGCATGCTTCATGCCATTGCGCAGCAGTTCTTGCGTAACTCGATACAACGTCAAGACATATTCATCGTCCATTTCCATACGTATGTCTTGATGCTTGAACGTTATCGTATAGTTCGCATTCAACTGCGCATGCGTACATAAATTCTCGATCGCTTCAATGGCTCCCATCTCTTTCAAGAACGGCGGTCGAAGCTCATTGCATGTCTCACGGATCTGGTGGATGACGTCAAGCAATCCTTCACGGATATCTTCCAGACTTGCTCTCGTCTTATCCGGGAGCATCGTATCATCATTCATAATCGCCTCCAGCTTCCGGTACCAGAGCAGTTGGTCCTGCAAAGCCGAATCATGAAGATCGCTTGCCAGCTTGCGGCGTTCGTTCTCGGACAGACGGAATAGCAGCCGGAGCACCCATGGCGGCGTTTTCTCGTCCTTCTTGGAATCAAGATCTTGTACTAACCCTTCGATCAACTGCAAATTCTGATGAACGAACCCGACATACGTAATAATCGTACGGAGCCATACCTTCTCATCATGATTGTACTCCATATGATTCTCTTTATCGCTGATCCAGACAAAATGCTGCGTCCCACGGCCCTGTCCGATCATGCAACAGTTGCCGTACTTCGTCTTCATGCTATCACCTGGGCTCAATCGGAACAATCCACTTTGCAAATCCGGCAGCAGCAGCTCGAATGGTATCTCGCCTCGACTGCGCTTCAGCGTAATAACATTACCCTCCAGATCCCGATCGATAAAACCAACCGATTGAATCGGCAGCAAGCTGAACAGTTCATCCATCAGACACTGCTCCAGGTCGCTTACCTTCATCACGCTGGATACTCGACGAGAGAAGCTCTCCAAGCTTTTCTCGAATTGATGAGCGCCTTTGATGACCTTATTGCGGAAGTTGCGATCGAGTACTTCCTTGAGATACAGCGTCAGTACGGTTGATGCGTATACGACCAAAATGACCTGCATCCATTGAAGCGCATGAATGCCTCGCTCTGCGAAGGCGAGTCCGATCCCAATCGAGATGAGCAACGTCGGAAGCAAAGCAATCAAGCAGAAATACCGCAGCCGGCTTACGATAAACTCGATATCCAGCAATTGATTGGAAGCAACCAAGTACAAGTAGGTCAATGGCAGCAGCAAGAGAAAGGAACTTGCAACACCTGCGTTAATAACATTGTCGCTATTCAGAAGAAACGGCAGCACCACAAAAAGAATCAATGGTAGAAATGATCCAATGTTACCGAGCATCATGTACTTCAGCAACGCTTGATGTGTTGTATTGCGATAACGAATATACATTCGAACTTGTACAAGCAATGCGATTGCCATCCCCGCTATGAAGATGGCCAGCGCTGCCCTCGAAGTACTGCCTGGGTCCCGGAGGAACGAGAATACGCCATATACTTGGATAAAGATAAATAGATTCCAGACGGAGACCAGTACATAGCTGGCGTAAATAGCCCCCCGATGGATGACTTGGATGCCCAGCTTACTAAAATAATCATGTAAGAAATGAAGAAAAAATACGGGGGCAAAGGTTAACATCAGCTTCATGATGACACCTGAGAATACGTCTCCCCTCGCATTGCCTCCAGCCGCCAAATAGCCTATCGCAACTGACATTAGAAATAATATTAATAAAAAGGCCGAACGGTCGTCCGACTTCTTATAGACAATGAAAGAGGAGAAAGTAAATAACAAAATAAAAGACGCCATTGGAATGACGGTTTGATTGAATGATACAGGTTGTTTGCGAAAATCAGTAAAATTAAATTGCATCGAATGCCCATTTCGTATAACTTCGACGCTTCTTGCATTTGCGATGCCGTAGAACTTCGTTAAGCTCTCATCATCAGGAGGCTGAGAGTCGACCTGCGTTATTATATCGCCTACCTGAATGCCCGCCTTTGCTCCCCATGAATCTGGATCTGTATAAGTAACAACCCATTTGCCATTCGATAGCTTAGAATTAATTCCTATGTATGGAACGGTAAACTGCAGGATCGTAAACCAGCCAGCTAATAGAAGCATAATGAACAAAACAATCCATGATCTATTATTTCTGTTAGTCATAGGAATATTGCTCCTTAAACAAGCTTAGCCGGCACGTGGAAGTCACGCTGCCGGCTCGTTCGTGCTATTCGATTAGGTTCCCGCCCACCATACATAGTTGCGAACTTGTTCTTTAGCCGTTTGTTGGCCCTTCATTATATCCATCATTGCCTGTTGTTCCGCAGCGCTTACACCAGCGAGTGCAATGCGGCCCTGCAGAAATTGACTCATCATTTCTTGGTTCTGCTTCAGTTGAGCGATTACATTCTTCAACATTGTTATTATCACCCTTTACTGTACATTTGTTTGGTTCTTTGTGCCTTGATCTAAATATACCATGACTAGGACAGGCATGCATCGTAATCTATACTGCAAGAAACCACATCTGCATTGCGGCCTTTTACAAAAATATTGAAAGCGCTCACACACAAGCCAATTGCGGGCTTCATCATGTCAACATGGTTATATGAAATTCCGTAATTGCTCCTTCCATTCCTCTGCGACAGGAAGCTGTTCAATTGCACCCATTACTTCGTACTGCTTCAACCTTCCTATAATAAGCGCATATTCAATGCAGCCGCAGCTTTGAATATAGTCCATAATGCCGTGTTTATCCGTAAGCAGTTCGTCCCTGGTTATCATACCATCGTAATAGCTTCTGACCGTCGCTGCCTCTTCCGATTGCTGCTCCAGTACGAACTGAATCGGGAGCGTCTGCTTGCGAGCTAAGAGATCATTGCGGGTACTCCAACGTTGAATGCCTTCTACATCATTATTAATTTGCGCTGAGACACCAAGCCCTCTGCCATAGCTCTCTATTAGTTCTGCATATTCATCCGTCATTAGAGCAGCTCCAACCAAACATGCTGAAGCAACTAATGCCCCGGACTTGTTCTCAATCATCGCCAGACATTCGTCCTCTGTCATCGTTTCGTTCAACAGATCTGCATGCTGACCATTCACTGCATTGAGAATGCCTTTATTCAATGCCTTTACTGCCGCCATTTTACGATGCATTGCAATGGGAAGTTCCATCAGAACATCAACAGAGAGTGCCTGCAATCCGATCGCTGCATTCAGCGCAAGCGCAGGAGATATTGCCGACCAGGGTACCTGTTCATTGTCCTGATCCTGCAGATCATCGTAGATATCAAGCGATAGAATCATTAGCTCCACCGCCGCAGCAGCCGCAGAGGCCTGTTGATCATTGCCGCCAAACATTCTGCAATGAAGTGCAGCAATTGTTCCGAACACGCCTCCCTCACTCTGCTTATAAACAATGAACTGATCCGTTAGTAATCGCAGTTCCTCGTCATGGAATGCTCTGGCTGCACTTTCACGCATCAGATCCATTGCTGATTGTAACATCATCGACATTGGTAAGGACTATCCTCCTTTATTATCTAATGTCATGGGGACACGCTCATCGATGTTACTTCATTTATTTCGCCATAAACGTACAAAACCCTCTATAAGTCACATTTCAAGCAACCGCAGTAGTACTACAAAAAGCCCCCTCCGGCCTATGTGCCGAAGAGGGCTTCGTCTAACCTATATGATCACGAGTGCAGCTTCTGCTTATTAAGAAGTCTTATCTACCATCATATTCGATAGTTCGCATAACCGCTGCGCAACTCTTGCCAAGTAATATTCATAAGAAGGCGTCATGCCTAGACGATTATTCATCATATGTATGTGAGACCAAGCGATGGACCGCATCGCTTCAAGCAGGTCCTCTTGTCGGACAACCGGCTGGCCCGAATAAGGGACATGCAGCATGCCCGCCTTCGCAAGCTCCTCGAGGTTAGCTTGTGCGTCTGCAACCATCAACGACCAAGCGGCAAGGACATCGTCTTGCGGGAGTTCACTACCAACCAATGACTGCGATGTCAAACGCGCTGACAAAGCACGTGCTTCATCTGCAGCCTGCGTGTCATACTGAACCTTCGCTTCCTTCGCATTCAGGAAGACGCTCCAATAATCGGCATATGCAGCAAAGAAGGAAGGAAGCTCATCTTTCAATACGCCAAAGCGTGATGCGGTAATGATCATAAGACTTACGGCCGATACCATTCGAAGCGAACGACTGCCCAGCGTCTGGCTGATAAGGACAGCCGACGTCTCGCTAGACCGTTGGAACAGTCTCTCACTGATCGGCATTGCCGCAACGCCACCGTAACGTGCAAATTCCGGTTCGTATTCAAACTCAACGGTACGCGAATTATCGAACTCTAAAGCGACGGTAGCTTCACGCAGCATGAACGGGTTAGCGTCTAGTACGTCCAGATCTTCAAGCTCATCATCAAGCTGCTGACGATCAGGCAGACTAAGCAGCAGCCGCTCCCCTGCGGCTCTGAGTCGTCTCATAGCGAGTTCTGTCGGGCGGAACAACCTCAATCGCAGGTGGGCGCCGCCTCCAGAATATCTTGAATAAAACCAGCTGCGCACTTCGCCCTTCTCGTGCAAGCGCATGACGAGCAGCAATAACTTGTCTAGCAATAAATGTTCCTGAAGCTTGGTCCCGCGGCAAAATAGATGCAGCGCTCTCCAGCCGTCATATCGGCTGTTCGTCATTCTTCCATCCCTCTTCTCTCTCTGCCTGCCTAATCAGCAGCCTATTTATTTATTGCTCTAATAAATGAATAAATGTGCTTTTCGTCACTTAACTGTTTCTATCATAATAGATTTCATAGCATTTCTAACCGAATATCGGGACCGCAATTACCACAATTATGTTGCGCTCAACCTTACTACCTAACGACAAATGTTATGCGTCATTCAATAACGGTCGAAAAGAATCTTGCGCATAACAAACAAGCGCCGTATCCCCTAATTACGGAATACAGCGCTTGGTCGTTATATCACTCTATTATTATTGTTTGTGATGAAGCCGAATAACCGTGATAGAATAAGGCTCCAGCGCGTAATCGAACGATTCCCCGGCATTCGAAATGACAGAAGTCACAGGCGCAATCAGCGTTGGCTCCATCAGTGAATTCTCCGCGTCAAGCGAATCTGCTTTAAGCGTGATGACATCAGCAGATTCCGCAATCGGTTGTTGCGTTCCCGCAACGTTAATATGCATCCGCTGTTGTTTCTCCGAAGTGTTGACGAGTTTAATAATCGTATCGCCTGTTTCTCGGTCGATTCCTGTCACGTGGAAGATCGGACCTGCATCTGGTTCTTCCGTCACTTCATGGATAAGCTGATCGTCCAGGTAGCAGCGAATCGTTCGACCCGACACTTCTACGCGAATATTGTACCACTGACCATCATTGACCCGCAGCGGCCATTCTTCGCCAATCGTAGCTTTTGAGCCGCTCTGCGCTTTCTCGATTGCAGACTTCGTATTGCCCCAGCCGCCGAGATTCCACCAGTAATAGTTGTCGCTATCCTTCACCGCGAACATGATAAGCATGCCTTCCGCTCCACCGGTCTTGCGCGCTCGCATCGTCATCGTATAGTTGGACCAATCGACATCGCCTGTCGTTGCGCGGACATTCGTCTGATCCGATGATTGTACATAACTGCCGTCTTGAACCGCCCAGTCGCCATTCATCGTCTGCCAAGTACCAGAATCCTTGTCGAACGAATCCTCCATCAGCACCTTGCTGCCATCTGCAGATGTTACTTTAACATCATCATACTCTACCTGCGTAGCCCACGAACCGACACCTACGCCGCCGCTAATAGGCGCTAGTTCGGCCTTTGGACCGCCCGTCAGCGCGCCCGGTACGAGCGTATCGCCTTTATTCTGTCCGAACAGCATCTGGACATAGTAAGATGGGGTTCCATAACTGGTAGCATGGTCGAAGACGATCGCATCCGGGTTCCATCTACGGTCGTTCACGTTGACGAACAGCGGCGCGTACGAAGCCATTTTGACAATATCCGAATTGCGTTCCATACCCGTCATGAATGCCGCTTCACCGAGTGCAGCAGCCATGTTGCCATTGCCCGCATCGATTGTAACTGCGTATTCACCTACATAGATATCCGGTCCATTGCGGTCATAGCTGTCATACTTGTTCGCGTGATTCATGAACCATTGCGGAGCGAAATAATAGTGCTCGTCGACCATATCGACCTTCTCGCCAGCATTATCCGCATTCGAGATAACGGTGATTTCCGGGTATTTCTCCTTGATCGCCCTGTAGAACTGCGGATAGCGCTGTACATATTCGCTCATCTGGAAGTTGTTCTCGTTGCCAACCTCGATATATTTCAGATTGAATGGTTCCGGGTGGCCATTGGCTGCACGCACTGCGCCCCATTTGCTCGTTACTGGACCATTCGCGTATTCGATAGCGTCAAGCGCATCTTGAATCCAGGTGCCAAGCTCTTCGATCGGAGACGTTGAATAGTTCGCGAACGGGTCTCCATCGTGTGAAATGCCGACGTTCGTTACGTATAGCGGCTCTGCCCCCATATCCTCAGACCATTGCAGGAATTCATGGAAGCCAAGCCCGTCAGTCGTCCGATAGCCCCAAATGTTGTTATGTCCCGCACGCTCAGCAACGGGTCCAATTGTTTCTTTCCAATAAAAGGCGTCTGCTTGCGTAGCTCCTTCAATGAAGCATCCGCCTGGGAAGCGAAGGAAAGAAGGCTTCATATCTGCAACCTTCTGCGCGAGATCGACCCGCAATCCGTTCTCTCGATTGTTCCATGTTTCTGGGAACATCGAAACAACATCAAGTACGAATGTACCAGTCGTGTTAGCCGATATGACAAAATAAGCACCTGTATCATCCGTATCAGGCGTCAGGGTAAGCGTATATAGCTTCCAGTCTTTCGTCAAAGCTTCCGTCTTCTGCTCTGCATATGTAACCGTACGACCCGCATCTTCTAGGCTGACTCGCAGTTGGCCATTGAAATCACTGCTTGCCTTTGCGTAGAACGATACCTTGTAGGTCTTGCCCTTTGTAACCGATAAACCCCAGAAGCCACCATTCGATGCACCTACCCAACCATTGATGGCTGTGCTGTCGACCTTCACTGCAAGCGCCTGTTTCTGAGCTTTGTTAAGCAAATGATCTTGCGTGATCTCGATATTACCTTCGCCATCGCCAGTCGTATATAGATTCCAGCTTTCAACTGACAAAGATGCATTCTCGAACGAACGGTTCATCAGCATCTCCGCATAGAGACCACCGTCGCCTGCATGGTTAATATCTTCGAAGAATGCGCCGTACAACGTTGGGCTAATTGCAATGCCAGGCTTACTCTCATCTATCGTAAGCTGGAACGGATCGATAGCTGTCTCTGGCGCTGCTTGCTGCTCCGCAGCCTGATCCGTCTGAACTGCAGGACCCGCTTCATCCTTCCCGTTATCTCCCGATCCGCCATAATAAATGGCCAATCCTGCCCCGAGCGCTACTGTTGCAATTGCACCCGATAGTTTGAGCCATTTCCCATTGTTTGCAACCATTCTAGCCTTCCCCCCGAAAGTTAATCGTGCTTGCCAGAAAATGTTCGTGCTTAGTTGATCGATTTCATATGAAACCAACTTGGAGTTAATACATGTGTTGAATGGTTAATAGTTTTATTGTCATTTCATATCGTAAGGGAATGGTTTAGAATTGTCAAACATAGGGCACAATTGTAACTGTAAAAACCTTCCTGAAGCGAACTGTTTCCTTGTCAAACAAACGTTTTCAATGTATCATTTTAATAAAGTCATTAACATTAATGTAAATGAGGTTTTATCCCAAGATGGAGATCATGATATCCGAAGATAATTTGCCCGTATTCGAAGCTTTATCGAGTCCTGTGCGCATCAAGATCATCGAGCTGCTTACGCAGCAACCTATGATTATGAAAGATCTAGCCGCGGCTGTCAGCCTTAGCAACTCGATCATTACGATGCACGTGAAGAAGCTCGAGAAAGCCGGCATTATTCATATCGAGATGATTCCCGGCAAAGGCGGCGGACAGAAGCTGTGCTCGCTAAGCACAGACCGAATCGATATCGCATTCCCGATAAAGGGCAGCGCCCGGATGAATCAGCATTCTTCTTCCGTCATGGTTGGACACTACACCGACTTCGATGTCAAACCGACCTGCGGCCTTGCGACGAAGCAGGGACTTGTCGGCGGCAGCTTTGATGAACCGCGCTACTTCTTGAATGCGGAACGCGTGGACGCCAAGATTCTATGG
This sequence comes from Paenibacillus terricola, assembly GCF_014779765.1. Classification (GTDB taxonomy): domain Bacteria; phylum Bacillota; class Bacilli; order Paenibacillales; family Paenibacillaceae; genus Paenibacillus_T; species Paenibacillus_T terricola. The sequence goes on from NZ_JACXZA010000010.1 coordinate 102,631, forward strand.
TTCTCTCAAGGTTTCGTCGAGTATAAGGTGCCGAACTATCTCATGGATAACGAAATTCCCGAAGAACTCGACATTTCGATGGAACTGGCTTCGGAAGCGCCGCTCACGAACGACAATTGGCCCTCGGATATTTCGTTCTACTTGAATGACATTAAGATCGGGATGTGGACAAGCCCCGGCGATTTCGGCGGCACGCGCGGACGCTATACGCCGGAGTGGTGGGGACTCCATATTAATCAATATGGCCTGCTCGTTCGGATCAAAATTACGCATGCCGGCACGTTCATCGATGGTCTGAAAGTATCCGACGTCACGATTGACGATATAGCAATTCGCAGCCTGCAGTGGAAGTTCAGACTCGCGGTGGAAGAGGATGCCGTCAATGTTGGCGGTCTAACGATCTATGGTTCCGGCTTCGGCAACTACTATCAAGACATTGCCTTTAAGCTTTACTATCGCACATAGTCAAGTGTGTGCTAACAACAAACAACGTGGCCCCGACATGGGAGCCGCGTTGTTTGTGTTTGTGCTGCAATCTATCGTTAGTACGAGTCGCCGCTTTCTTGCTTCTGCTGTCCGCCTTCTGATAATACATAATATTTGCCATCAATCGGCCCTGAGTAACTGCCCAGCGATTTTAACATCCCTTGAATGACATAGACGTCGGGTCCTTTGGCTCCCTTGCCAACAGCATGCATCGTGCTTGGCAGGCTAAAGATCAGCATAGCTGATAAGAAAATCGTTACTGCATATTTGCCCAGTTTCATTGTTCTCCCCGATTGACGTTGATTCATTTAATCTGGCACCATCCTTAAACTAGTTCATTGTATTGCCGCCACTTACTATCTCCCGCCTCTTTAATCGTAAGGCGATGTAATATTATCCAACCATAACTAATTTACCTAACTAAAAAAGCTTTCCCGACAGGCTTCACAGCCGTCGAGAAAGCTTCATCTAATTCTTCTTATTTTCACTCAGCCAGTTGAGAATATCATCAATCGTTGATACCGGAACAATTCGCATGGCAGGCGCACCACGTCTCGCTTCGTCTGCTTCGCTAGCCGGAACGAAGAATACTTCAGCGTCCGTGCGATGGACGGCATAAGCTTTCTGCATCACCCCGCCAACGGGACCTACGCTTCCATCCGGCTCGATCGTACCGGTTCCCGCTACACGCCAGCCGTGTGTTACGCCTTCAGGAGACAGCTGATCTATAATCGTTAGCGTAAGCATGGCGCCGTGCGATGGACCGCCAATATGCGCATAAGGGCGCTCGTAATCAACAGTGCGGGGAATATCATATTGATAGGCGGTTTGTACCGAAATACCGAACACAGCCCTTTTACTGCCAGTGTCTGCATCTTCCGCTTCGCCGGTTTGCACGAGTGCCGTCTGTGTATCGCTGCCGCGCACATAAGTTACCTGCACACTGCTGCCAGCCTTAATATCCGCCATTACCTGTGACAAAATAACAACATCGCTCGTTTCCTTACCCGCTACTCGAACGATTCGATCACCGGCCTTCAACGTGCCTTCTGCTGGCGCATTCTTCGATATCGCGGTAATCATTACGCCCTCCGCAACCGCTCCTTTACCAATTCCCAGCTTCTGAAGGGCAACCGCAGCAGCTGTAGTCTCCGCTTCAGACTTCATCGCCACAACTTCAGCATACGCTTCCCGCAGAGGCGGCTGATTCGGCGGAATCGGACTAAGCTCATAGGTCGATAACCAATGAGAAAGTACCCAATCGAGCGCCACCGCTCGGCGATCAAAAACGAGTACGCCTGTCAGCTTGCTGTGTGAGGTACCACCCTCAACCTTCGCATAATGATTCATATCCATCGTTAAACCCGGATACGTAACATTGTATCGAATCGGTGTTATGAATATAGCAAGCAGCAGAACCTGAACGACAATAGCAGATATACTTCGAGTCGGTGTACGCCGCATCCGGTTTCGTCGTCGGTAAGCGCGCTCAGATGCAGCTAAATCGATCATGACGAGTAACCAACCAACGCCAAGCAATCCCACCCATTCGACGATGCTGCGTGGAGCCGTCCATGAGAACCAGCAGGTCAATGCGCCGTCTAGAATAATAAGCACTCGAACAACAATGCGGCTAATCGAATGAGACACCGGTAAACTAATGACTGCCCCGATAGCCCAGCACAAAGCAATAATGGAAGGCTCATATAGAAGAAGATCAATCATCTCCAGCCAGGTCTTCCCGCCCGGCCAGCGCATCGGATCCGGGATCCAGATTAACTCAGCGGCTATTATTGTGATGAAGCACAGGATCAGGCCAACTACGTATAATACCTTCGATGTTCGCTGCATGTCTCCAGCCTCAGCCCTTCCCATGGTAATGTTCATAATCGTGGCACGTCCAAATTATAACATTCCCAATCAAAAGGAAAAAGCGCCCTCGAACTTCGTATATCGAAGCTCAAGAGCGCTTGGTTGAATCGTATTAAAATTAAAGTAGTTCCTCTTATTACTCGCCTGCGATACCTGTACGTTCCACACTCTCAACGAAGTAACGCTGCGTGAAGAGGTACAGAAGAAGGATCGGCAGAATCGTAAGCATAACGCCCGCCATAATCTGATTCTGCAGCGTTGGCGCTTGACCGATTGCGCTTGAAGCACCTGTGGAAGATGCGGCTTGCATCGAACTTACGTCCGCAATGCCGTTGAAGAACGCCATGCTCTGCGACAAGTTGAAGTACTCCGGTACGAGCAAATATAAGTTGGGCTCAAACGTATCGTTCCAATGCCATACTACCGAGAAGAGGAAGACAACGAGCATAGCTGGCTTAGCCAGCGGCAGCATGATTCCCCAGTACGTACGGAACGCGCCTGCACCGTCAATCCGTGCCGCTTCTTCCAGTACATTCGGCAGCTGACGATAGAACTGAATGAAGATCAGCACGAACAATGCACCTTTTAAGCCATGACCCATAACTGCTGGTACAACGAATGGCAAGTGCGTATTCACCCAATTCAAGTCAAGGAAGAACGAGAACAGGGGTACGACAAACGTCTGCGGTGGTACTAGGAATGTGAAGACAACCATCGCCAACCAGAACGTTTGACCCGGAAACCGATAGCGTGCGAAGCCATAACCGATAAGCGAGCAGCTAATGATCTGGAGCGCCGCACTGCCGAACGAGATGATGACGCTGTTCAGCAACGACGGCCAGTAGTTGAGATATTCGGCTGCCACCTTGTAGTTACCTAAGCTAAACATCTTCGGAATCCAACGAATCGTTGCATCCGCTACGTCTTCTGGCCGCATCAGCGACTTCGAAATAATATAAAGCAGAGGGTAAACAAAGACGAATGACAGACTAAGCAATACGAAGTAATAGAACGCCATGCCGATAATGTTCCGTGCTCGCTTAGCGGCAGTATGCTTCAAAACTGCATTCGACTTGATCGAAATTTCCGACAGGCTGCGCATTTTCATTGTTGTCATCGCTTCTTACCCCCTTCCTTCTGTAGCAGACAAGCTTCTGCGGAAAATAACAAATACGATTGCTAGTACAAGTGCGATCAAGCAGAAGTAAATCCATCCGAGTGCCGACGCGTACCCGAAGTTATTCTTCTGGAACACTTGCTGAGTGACGATATAATCCATGACTTTGTTATCAGCCTTCGTAAACATGTTTACGATACTGTATAGCGTATTGACGAACAACATTGGAGTTATCATCGGGAACGTGATTTTCCAGAAGCTTTCCCACTTCGTAGCGCCGTCCATCTTCGCAGCTTCATACAACTGCGGCGAGATCGTCTGCAAACCTGCGATAAAGATCAGAATTTGCACACCCGAGTCCCACATGACAAGCGTAAGCGAGTCTGCGTAGTCGAGCAGCTGTTCCAGCACGTTCCCTGGAATCAAACCGCTCAACTTCTCCTCTAGATCGCCTTGCGAGAAGATCGGAAGCTGAGCAGCGCCTTGCTGCAGCAGCTCCTTCAATACTGCACCAGAGGCGATGATAACCGGGAGGAAGAAGATCCCCCGGAAAATCGTCCGGCCTTTGATTTTGCCATTAAGCAGCAGTGCGCTGAACATAGCGAAAATCAGAATGAGCGGCACTTGCGTCAGCATCGTCGTCATCGTCGTCTTCAGAAGCGGCAGGAAGTCGATATCCGTTGAGAATGCTGTTCGATAGTTCAGCATGCCGACATAAGTCGCTTGCAGGCCGTTCTTACTGTTCTCCATATTGTTAAAGGAGAAGTACAACGAACGTCCAAGGGGATAGGCCATGAACAATAAGAAACCGGCAATCCAAAGCGAAATGAAGGAATAACCTTCTAGAATATGACGCCCTCTCATCGAGAGTCCGAGTTTGTTTTTCACGGTTATTGACCTCCATTCCGTACCGTGTAACCAAGCGCTGGTACAGTCACTCCGCCCACGATAGCGTCTGCATTGCCATAGTTAACGATGATTTGAGTGCCGCCATCATAGATTGTACGGAACACATCTTCCGAGAGCTTCTCATGATTCGTAATCGCCTTGTTAGCGATACTCTCATAGTATGAAGCCGTTGCCGCATATTCCGACGATGCGTTGTCGATCCACGATGTATATTGCGAGCTGAACAGGCGTGTTTCCAATGTCCGCTGAAGCTTGCTTGTTTTCTCATACGTAAGCTCCAGACTAGGAAGTGCACCATATTCCAACGCGCGAAGCTTTTCGACTTGAGCATCATCACGCAGGTTGATCGGCGAAGACGTATATGGAATTAACCCGTGTATTGCAATTTGATAGAACGGAACCGTCTCATCCAGATAGATGAAATGGCTTGAATCGAGCGGTGCGTTATTGATCTTATTCACATGACCAAGCGTATACGCGAATCCATAATCAACGCCAGTTGCGCCGACTTTGCCACGAATGGCATCGATCGCGCTAACCCATGTGCTTGCCGTCTGCTCACGTTGTGTGATAGTCCGCGGGTCAAGGTCAGAGTACAGATTATCGCCCCAATAGGATAGCTGCACACCATCAATGCCGAGGCTTGCGTAATCGTCCAGCTCTTTCATGACGTGCTTGTCAACGACGCGTTCCGGCTTCATCAGGTAGAACATCTCGAAGTCTTTATTCCAGCGTTCCGAGATGAAGTAGTTCGGATCTTCTTTCACTTGCTTATCCATACCGCGAATGGCGTCCTTGCTCTTGCTCATGCCGTCGCTCTCGGAATAAGCACGTGCGTAGTTCGCTTCCAAATATAATTTAATGCCTTTCTGCTTCGCATAGGCCGCAAGCTCTTTGAGCTCCTTGGAACCGCCAAGCTTCTTCTCGACTGGGAAATGATCCGGTTGATCGCCATACATGCCCTCATCGGACCAGCCCTCAAACGTCAATTCGAGATTCGTCATCCCTTTCGCCGCATATGCGTCGATAATGGATTTCGCTTGCTCAAACGTCGTCATTTTGATGAAGGTCGATCCAAGAATATCGTCACGAATGAGACCGCCGTACAGCTTGATGCTGAGCGGGTATCCGCTTTGCTCAACAGGTTGAACATTCTGTTCCGTCGTCAAGTAGTTGCGGTAAGCCTTCGCGAGGCCGACATAATTCGCATCTTGACCTTCCAATGTCACGAAGCGAACTTTGCGATCGCCTGGAATTCTTTCACCTTGGAAGAACGGAATCTGACCCGATGTACCGATAAAAATAACGTCCTGCTTCCGGTAAATGAACTCCGTCGAGGTCCGATACATCGGGATCGCACGGATACCGGATGGCGTTGCATTGATCTTCGCATCATATTGACCTTCCGTTACGATGCCAAGAGAGCCTACGCCATTGCGGTAGTTGCCGAATACCGGCAGCGCGATTTTCTCTTTGAAAGGCAGCGCACGCTCGTAGTCAGCCTCCATGTCAGTATGAGAAGGCGCTACATATGCGTCATCGTCGCCATAGATCATTTCGGAATAACCAGCGAAGAATTGTGGATGCTCCTTCTTATAAGTAATCAGTGCGCCTGAACCGTCCGGAATAAACAGCGCGCCTTGTTCATCGCCTGATGCAGCGTTCCAGAATGGAAGCGGCTCAATGCTGAGCAGTCTCGCTTGACCTTCTTCTTTGATCGAATCATTAGGAATCGTCACTTCAAGACCATTCTCCGTCAGACGATACTCAAGCGCGAAGCTGATCTCTTCCTTCAAATGGAACGATACTTTCGCGCCGTAATCCGTCTTCTCGATCTTGAATTTATTTTCTTTATCCTTCAGCGTATACGTCGATGTGGTATCCGCGCCCATCGTGTATTTCACGTGAGCCGGGGAATCCATAAATTTCTTATTGTTCGGCATCGTCGTCTTCGGCACCTGCGGTGATCCGAGCCATTGCTGCTGGGTCGCTTTCTCTACGACGCGAACGTTACCTGTTTTCTCATCGATGTACAGCTCGTACTTATCATTCTCCGACACTTTCGTCATTGCTGTAATTGGTGTCAGCGGTACGGCAGCGACTACATCCTCTGTATCTGCAGCTTCCGTATCGATAACGACAGGCTCCGAAGCAGAATCGGTGTTTGCTGCAACTGCATCAACCGCCCCACTGTCTGCTGTGTCAACGACCGCTGCAGCCTCCGTCTCTTCACCTTGCGACTCGCCTTCCGCTAGCCCGAGGTAAGGATACAGACCGCCGACGATGATCAACATCGCCGCGGCGATCAGCCATTTACGTTGTTTGAACATCCTCGCTCCTCCTACCTTCGGAAATTCAATTCTTGCACAAGCTCTGAGATAAAGTTGATTAACTGATTCATCAGGCCGAACAGCAGAATGCCGATAAACCAAATGATTGCGATGCCGATGATGCTCAGAATCGTAATCCAAATCACTTTCCATGGCTCAAAGTCATGCAGTACTTTTACTTTGATAAGCAGCAGCCAAGCGGACCAATAAATGGCCACATTAACGAGGAACGAATAGATCGAATTCTCATCAAGCGCCAGCAGGTTGGTCAACAATGTTACCGGTATGATCATCACGACATAAGGCACAAGCGCAAATGCGCTTCCTACGAATACTTCCTTGAACTTGCCTTCGCCATCGAGAATGGCGCTAACGCCCCAGTTCGCAACGCTCCAAGTCAGCCAAGGAACAACCAACCATACGAATTCCTGCAAGTACGAAACCTCGTACGCTTCTCTTGTCTGGAACGCATAGCCCGTTACGACGATGGAGACCATTTTGGCAATAAAAGCAAGCAACATAACGATGACCGCATCCATCCACCGAATTCGCTTCGGCTCCTGAATATCGTTGTAGAAGTTAAACGGATGAGTCAGTACTTGCTTCATCAGTTGAAAGGTTTGAATCATTGCGGGATTCCTCCTCCTTGCTGAGCGCCGTGATTAGGACGTTTCGTGCGAATACGGCGTGCAACCAGTCTCCAAACCCAAGGAATCAAGTAGCGCAGCAGTATAATCGCACCTACAAGAATGAGACAGATGGAGAAGAAGTGATCGCGCATATATTCCTTACGGTATTCTTTGAATGCTACGGAATAATCGCCCCTGGAGTTAGCAAGCTTAAAGTAGCTCATCGCTTCCTTGTAACGTTCCGCTTTGTACAGGGATTTGCCGATGGCCAAGTAAGCGAGCTCATAGTTCGCGTTCTCGCGAAGCACTTCATTCCACAGACTTTCTGCTTCATCATAGCGGCCGTCTACATAAAGAGCAGCAGCTTTCTGTACGAGCAGCGCAAACGGCGTCGTGCGGAATAGATCAATACGGTTACGTCCTTTGTCGGCAACGAAGATGGTTCCGTCCGATGACTCCGCGAGCGCGGATGGTGTAACGAACAGACCATTCTGCTCACCTATGCCGCCGAAAGCGAACAGCATATTGCCGAGCTTATCGTACTGGAACACCTTACCCGTCTGAAGGTCGAGACCTGTAAAAATACCATTCGAGTCAACCGCTACGTCGATGAACGAGGAGACCATGAACGGACCATTGCTCCAGCGGTCGCCAAACTGGCGATTGCCGCCGATCGTATCGACACCAACTGGCGAGAGACGTTTAATTTGGGTCGTTTCCGTCCCAAGCGTCGTCGTGAAGATGAATCCTTCATTATCGAGTACGGCGTTAGAGAACTCAAGTGGTTTGATCGTCGCCATTTGCGACTTCTGCGCATCCGTTGCGAACATGTTGCGCAGCAGGCGTCCCCAGCTGAAGCCGATATGGTTCGCACCATAGAAGCCTTTGAACGCGCCCTTCTTATCGATCTGGAGCAAGCCCTGCGTGTTGCCGTCAGATACGACGAACATGTAACCGCGCTTATCGACCAGCAGCTTCGATGGCGAATACGAGAACGTATCGCCAATCAGCGGGCTGTCAGGCTTGCCGAACTGTTTCAGATACTTACCGTTCTTATCGAACAATACGATGCGGCCATTCTTCGTATCCGCTACATATATCGTACCGTCTGGCGTTACATACACGCCTTTAGGTTCAGACAGTACCCCGTCGCCTTCCGAATCGCCGATCGTACGAACGTACTGCAGCGAAGAATCCAATTGGACGATGCGGCTGTTGCCTGTATCGACGACGTATACGGATTTGTCATCCGCGATGAATACGTCCTCCGGTGCATTGAATGCACCGGACGGCATACCGAAACCATCGATCGATTGTTTGTACATGTAGCCATTAATGGAGGCAACATCTCTACCTTTTGTGCTCCATATATAACCTTGGTAAGGCGTTGCAGCAGACGATTCGCCCGGGATGAACGTGAATAGGAGGGCAAATGCCACTGCAGCGGCCATTACTCTTTTCATGACTCTCATTCTGCGCCCCTCCTACTCTTTCAGACCCGAGTGTGCCATCGTCTGAAGCACCATTCGCTGCGTTACAACGAAGACAACAATCGTCGGGATAATCATTAACAAGCTCGCTGCGCCGAGCGTACCGACTCGGGCGATCACACCAACACCGCCACTAAGCGTAAGCACTGCGAACGGCAGCGTCTTCATATCATCGTCAGTCGTGTATACCTGAGCCGGATGCGGATCATTCCATGCCGCGATGAAGCTCAGCAGTGCGAAAGTCGAAATAGCAGGCTTCAGCATCGGCATAACGACTGCCCAGAATACTCTCCACTCGGATGCACCGTCCATCCGCGCTGCTTCCAGCAACGCGTCCGGCAATTGACGCAGGAACTGCGTCATCAGGAACATCCCGGTAGGCGCTGCCACGAACGGCAGGATGAGTGCCCAATACGTATTGATCAGGTGCAGCTTACTGATGAGCAAATATTGTGGAATTTGCACAACCAGCGGCGAGAACATGAGCGCAAGGACAATCATGTTAAAAATAAAGCTGCCGAAACGCATTTTGTGTTTAGCCAGCGGATAAGCTGCCATCGCGGAAATAATGACGCCGAAGACGACGATACAGCCGCTGACAAAAATACTATTAAAGATGTAACGGGAGAACGGTACGGACGTCGTCCCCGTAATGAGCAGCAAATCCCGGAAGTTCATCAATGTCGGGTTTTTCACGAAGAAGCGCGGCGGGAATAAGAACAGCTCGCTCGTCGGCTTGAACGCGTTGGAAATCATATAAATCAGAGGCAATAGCATCAGTACGCCGAGTGCCGTAAGAAACAGATACAGCACGATGCCGCCCCAATCGATTCTTCTGCCTTTCACAGTGCCAGTCATCGTGGTATCAGTCCTTTCCTAGCCATTTGAATATGAGACGATTGATACCGATCATCATGGCGAACAAGACGACTGCAATCGCTGCTGCATAGCCCATCTCGAACTTAATGAACGCATAATCGTACATATGGGTCATGATTGTATGGCCTGCGTACAGCGGAGACGGCAAGCCTACGAGCTGCAGACTGACGTCGAAGACAGTCAGCGAGCTAACGATCTGCAGTACGGCACCGAACAGCAACTGCGGCTTAACGGCTGGAATCGTAATGTAGAAGAGCTGCTGCCACCGGAAACGAATACCGTCGATCGATCCTGCTTCATACAGATCTTTTGGCACGTTCTGCAGGCCGGCGAGGAACGCTAGGAAGCCTACGCCCATCGACATCCAGAGCGATACGATGATAATAACAGGCACGATGGAATGAATATTTTGCAGGAAAAGATAAGGTTCGTCGATAATGCCAAGCTTCATTGCATAGTAGTTCAGCAAACCTTTGCGGTCGCCTGCGAACAAATACAGCCACACAACGGCCATTGCAGTCGCACTTGTAATAGACGGCGTATAGAAGCAAAGCGTATAGAAGAACCGGTATTTGATCGGAATTTGGCTGATCAGCCATGCCAGAATGAAAGACATGGCATAGCCTACCGGGCCTGTAATGAAAGCGAACTTCAGCGTAATGCCGACGGCTTTCAAGAAGATGTCGTCGTCTACGAACAGCAGCTTGTAGTTGGACAAGCCGATGAACTTAGCCGGTTCCATCATGTTGTAATACGTAAAGCTCATGCCGATCGAAGTCAATACGGGCAGAACCGTAAAGACAAAGAATAAAATTAAGAAAGGCGCAAGAAACATCCATGAAATGCGGTCTCTCTTCAAGTCGCTCCATAGAACGGCCAATTTGCCAGGCTTGCGAAGGCTGACCTTAGTCTGCTCGTTCAGAGCAGGCGATGATTGCGTTGTCATGGTTTGTCGCCTCCTTTCCCTTGATCCATTGCAGTGACACTAGCTGCGCTCGTTGCCGAGCTGGACGAATCTTTGGTTTCGTCCAACCCGAACTCCTCGCGTTTCTTACGCAGCTCTTTGTTGATCGAGCGAACGCCCTCTTCCACTGCTTCGCGCGTAATCTTACCGTTCAGAACAACCTCGTTCCAGATGTTTGCAATGTGACGAGTCGTGTAGTAGCCGCCGATAACGACCTCGCGTTCTTTGAACCAGTTCCATTGCTCCATGATGGCATTGATGTCTGAAGTCGACCAAGGCATTTCTTTGAGCGCCTCGATGTTCGCTGTATTCCAACGAGCTTCTACGCCGAGCAGCGATTCGAGCTCTGAGCCGAATCTCTCTTGCGTGTCTGCACTCGTCCACCATTTGAGGAAGTCCCACGATTGATCTTTCATATCCGTGCTCTTGAAAATGATGCCCGTCTGTGCCAGACCGCCAGTCGAACGGTTGATTTGCCCATCCGCTTGCTTAATGCCTGGCATCGGCTTCATTCCCCACCAGCCAGTCAGCTCTGGAGCCGCTGTCGACAACAGGACGTAAGTCGAGTAATCCGCAACCCCGATTGGCATTTCGCCAGAACGGAAGCGATTGTAGAAGTCAGCTTGCTTCTGGATCTTGTAGTTCGTGAACAATCCCGTCCACATCTTGAATGCATTGAGCGCTTCTGGGCTGTCCAGGTTCGATTTCTTACCGTTGTCCTTATAGAACTCACCGTTCTGTTGGAACAGGAATGGCGCGAACTCGTTGATCGCCAGCGCCGGGTTATTCGGCGAGTGCGGATAATAGAAGTCCATGCCGTTCTGCTGCAGAACAGGGATCATGTTCATAACTTCTTCCCATGTATCTGGGATGTCCTTTTCTGAATAGCCGAGCTGCTCCATAATATCTTTGCGGTAGAACAACATGTTGAAGTTCTGATTCTCCGGAAGAGCGAAGCTGCCGCCATTGTACTGATATGGAATCAATGCTCCTGGACGGAAACGAGCCGCGACATCGTCATAATCCGAGAAATCTTTCAAGTTAACGAGACCATTACGAACGGCATAATCGATTGGCACTTCCGCATCGACGCCAAGCGCTACGTCAGGTGCGATGCCGGACGTATTCGCAAGCAGGAGCACCTGCGAGTTGTTCGCCGGAATAACGTTCACGTTAACCTTAATGCCTGTGCTAGGCGTGAAATCTTCATCGATCATCTGTTTAATAATGTCGACCCAATCGCGACCGCGGGCGATCCATACTTCAAGCACTTTCTCGCCTTTGTACGAGTTGCCTACGTTGCTGTAGTCCTTCGTGAACGATGTGAAGAAGTCGTAAGCCATCGTTCCCGTACGTGTAAGCCAGCCCGCCGCTGGACGCGGCCACTTCTGCTCCGGCGATTTGACGATGAGATAGTCGAGCACCATGCTCTGCTTCGTCAATCCGCTCACCCACGTACCCAGCGACGACTGCAAGTCCGTAAACTGATTCATACGCGCTGGTATCGACTTCGTATCGTTAGCCATACTGAGCAGCACATCGCGAGCCTCGTACAGCGTACTAACTTCGGAGCTGCCTTGGTTTACGCCAAGCGCATACAAGCCTTGAATAACGTCGTCAAAATGCTTCGCCATCAATTGCAAACGAGGTACCAGGTTTACAATGTTGCGCTCCAGCGTCCAGTCGCCGTTAACGTCAGGGTTCGTACCCGTTACTTGGATAACCTCACGACCGATAAGAGACATTTTGCGAATCGTATTCGTTACCGTCTCGAGCAGCGGTCCAAGCGCTCCGACCTGCACTTCCATGCGGATCGTGTGCTTGCCCTTCTCGAGGTAGAACAGATAAGGATCGCTGTCATCCTTCGCGCCGAACTTGGAGATTTGCCATTCCGATTTGTACGGGAACGTCATTTCATTCATTTCTTTGAATGGGAACTTGCCGTCGATCGTAATCGAACGCTGAACGGGAATACCATTCAAGAACCATTGTCCATAGCGGGCACCAATCTCGTATAGGCCGCTCTCAGGCACTTCGACATCCCACTGCGCCCATTGACCGCCCGTACGCCAGCTTGCTCCGCCGAACGCATTAAGTGCAATTGCATCCTTATTGAAAGGCTCCGTATCCGGCTCGCGGTCTTCAATCCGTTTGAGCGTTGGGTCCGAACGAAGCGTCGCTTCTTCTGCCTGCACTTTGATCAAAATGTTGCTGACTGGCTTATAGCCTTGTTCAGCATATTGCTTCTGAACATCTGCATATGTGGGAAGATGCTCAGGAGCAAATATGTAAACGGCTCCGATGGCACCGGGCTCACGAATGTTGCCGATCCGAATCGTATGTTTGCCTTTCGTCAAGTAATAACGAAACGGATCATACGACTTGCCTTCCGAATCTTTGAATGCACGGTTCTGCCAACCGAAAACCTCTTCCCTTCGAGGGTTGAATTCGTTGCCTTGATTGTCCTTCCAGGTTTCCCCGGTTTCTTGCCACATACGTTGAAACTCAAGCTTCTTGGATTGATAGAACGGATAACTGCCGTCCACCTGTACGCTTCTTACGATTGAAGAACGTTTGCCTTCCATTGCGTAGTAATCCATCGACATTTGATAGAAACCTTCCGCTGGAACATCAAACGTATATTCAACCCAGCTTTCTTCATCTTCAAGCGCCACAACATTACCTTGGCGGTCACCTAATTGATCCAGCTTCTTTGCACCTTCGTTGCTAATTGCCGAGTAATCAGCACCATTCAACGCCAGCGAGAAATCTTCTGCATCCTTAACGTCTTGCTTGACGAGATCATCGTAGTAATCTTGATACGATGCCTCCAACTTGCTGCCCCCGTCTTCCAGCACCGAACTTTCATCGACGCCGCTCAAATCCGGCAAGCCTGCAAGCGCTTGATCATCATAACCTCTCGTACCGTTCCACCAAATGAAAAATCCGATCAGTGCAATTACGACAACGATCGTTACCTTAAACCTTTTCAGCCAACGAAACACCAAGGAGCACCCCCTTGCCAAATGAACTCTTGCGATTAACCTTCTGATTCGGCGCATCGTATACGATAAAAAAATACTTAACGTAGTCACCCAAGGATGAGCGACCACTTTTATTGTCGTTTTTATCGCCATATTGGAAAGCTCATTTCATCAGCATCCCGGAAATGAGAGCTTTCCAATGTGGCAAAAACAACCGAATCATCCCAAGAAGCAGGATGATTCGGAGTTAAACCAATGAATTAGCCTTGCAGCTGTTTCAGCAGCTTGTCTTTCTCTGGCTTAAGTTTCTTCTCGATGTTCTCTTGCGCTTTTGCAATCGCCGTTTTGGAGTCAACGTTTTTGTCGATTGCGTTAAGAACTTCGCCAACCCACAGCGGCCATGCAAGACCGTCAAGCGTCGTGTAACGGCGTACAGGAATCGAATCCGTCAGGGACGAGTAGAATGCGAAGTCGGATTGACCGCCGAGGTACTCATTCACATGGTTTTTGTACCAGTCGAGCGACGTGATGTTCTTCCAGTCCGGTTGAACCGATTGCTCAACTTCGATTTTCCATGCTGCTTCGGAAGTCGTGATCCACTCAGCGAATGCGAATGCTGCTTCTTTGTTTTGGCTTTGCGCAGGAATGACGAACGTCGAACCGCCCATGCCCCACTCCAGACCCCATGGCGCTTTCGTCGTTTTCCATTTGCCCTTCAGGTCAGGGAAGTTAGCCGCCAGGTCACGAGCGCCGTATGTACCAGCTACGTACATAACGGATTCACCCTTCTTAACGCGCTGCTTGCCTTTGTCGCTGTAGAGACCGTCATGTGGAGCGATTTTCAATTGCGTTACTTTCTTCGAGATATCGAGGAACTTAACGAATTCGTCCGTGTTACGAACCCAGTTCAGATCTTTGTCATAGTAGCCAAGCATGTCGCCGAGCCAGTGAACGGGTGAATCGCGCCATTCCATGGAGTACTTGTTGTTTGCTTTGAGCGTTTGCGCGAGCGTGAAGAACTGATCTGGATCTTGGATGTATTCACCCAGTTCGTCCGGATCGGAAGGCAGACCGAGTTCTTCGAAGATGTCCGAACGGTAGTATGTAACCGCTGGCGTTACGTCCCACGGCATGCCGAGCAATTGCGTACCGTCGATCGAGGACCAGCGGTTCCAGTTGTACTCGGATACGTAATCTTTATATTTACCTGCATCAAAAGGTTGTTCGAGGAGGTTCGTCAGAACGCCGCCCGTGCTGTAGCGCGGGAATTGACCTTGTTCTACGAGTGCAACGTCAGGAGCACCTTTGCCTGCAGCCAATGTCGTTTGCAGTTTGTTGTGCAGATCGTCGAATGGTACGAATACCGTTTTGAGCTTGATGTTAGGGTAAGCTGCGTTAAATGCTTTCGTCAGCGCTTCATCGTTCTTCTTATTATCGAGGAACGTCCAGAACGTTACTTCGCCGGAGATGTTAGGATCGATCGAAGATTTAGGGAACGTCATGTCGGAAGAGTTGCCTTCCGTCGTTTTTACGTCAGCATCCGCTTCAGGATCTGCAGCCGCATCATCCGTTTTTGTATCCGTACCGGTCGTATCCGCTGCTTGCGTATCTGCCTTCGTATCAGTCTTCGTATCATCCGATTTACTTCCGCCGTTGGAGCAAGCCGACAGCACGAGCGCCGCCGCTGACACAAGAACAAAAGATTTCATCCATTTACTCATTGTAGAACCCTCCTTTTTTTATCCAACCCAGTGAGCAATGCTTAAAGAAACCGTTTACATTACCATTCAAAACAAGTATTCTAAAGTTACCCAGATCGGTGGCCTAGCATTGAATCGCAACCCAACTTGTAAGTTTCGATATGACTCTTCGCTGCCGTTCATACTTGCGTACCTGTGGTTCGCATCATATGAGCACTTGATCCGTGTCAGTACCGCCCCCTCAGCTTAGTTTAACAATTATATTAAGTTGTTAACTAATTTGTTACATTGTTTATTTTACCACGTATGAGTGCGTTTTCAAGTACCTAAATAGCGAAAATCGAAAAATTAATTTATATATTTATGACGGAGTTAACTTCAATGTGAAACATGGACACCTAGCTCCCTATTTCACATTTATATAAACTAGAGAAAGAATCCGCTCCAATGCCCATAACGGCGCAGAAGAACGGATTCTTTCTTTATCTTCTATTCTATTAATATAGCTATTACTAGGCTCCCGAGGTTCTACGGTCAATTGAAATCCATACAAGGCCCGCAGCCATCAGTACGGCTCCGCCCATCTGCCACAACGAAATTCCTTCGTCGAACATGATATAGCCCGCTGCTACTGCTGTAGCGGGAACGACATACCGGAAGAAGTTCGAGCGGGCCGCGCCGACGCGGTACATGGCAGCATTCCATACAATGAAGGACAAGACCGTACATATTAATACATTATATAAGGTAACGCTATATTCCTTAATGCCAAGTTCACTCCATGCAACCTCACCCCATGCCCCAATCGTCAATGGAAACATAAACAATGCTCCAAACGTAATGAACCAGGTACTTACACGCAGCGCTGAATACGTACGCATCAGCGGCATACAGGAGAGATTAAACAACGCCCCGATTAAGCTGATCGAGAACGCCATCAGGTTCCCTTTCATATTCTCGGATGACAGGCTGAAGCCTTCAGACCCGCCGAGTATGACGAGGCAGACACCTGCAATCGCAATGATTCCGCCAACCGCTAATCTCCGCGTTAACGATTCCTTCGTGAACAGCGGTGCGAATAACGCTGCGAATATCGGCCATGGAGCCACATTCAGAAGCGAGGCATTCGCAAGCGTCGTATATTTAATTGAATACATAACGATAATTTCAAGAAGCGTGACGCCGAATAGCCCGATTAATGCCAGCTGCAGCGCTGCTCGGAGCGGTATCCCAACATTGCCTTCCTTCCAATATAATATGGCGAAGAAACAGGGTACTGCTAAACCAAAGCGTAAAAAAGCAAATAAGATCGGATCAAACGTTTCCATCGCAATACGCGAGAAGCCGAAATTAGCTCCCCATATAGCAGCTACTGCCGCTAGTCCAACATAAGCCCATCTTTTGTTCGCCATAATTGAAGTTCCAGCCTGCTCTCTGTCTCGAAATGAGGTCGTCTCCGGCCATGAATACTGGACGGATATCCGAACCAATCATACGCTCGCGCCATAGCGGCTGTAAAGTGGAGCTTTTCGCTAATAATTCGTTGAATGTTTCACTTTTCCTGACCAATTAACCGCATATCGACCTACACCCCCTTACACTCGCATTGTCCGAACTGCGCAATTTTTGCTATAGTATTATGAAAGATACTTATAATAAACATAGAAGGATTGTGATGGAACCCAATGGGCAGTACAGGCTTAAATCTGTTGTTGGTCGCTGTATTAATTGCATTGACCGCATTCTTCGTCGCTACCGAGTTCGCAATTATCAGAATTCGTAGTAGCCGCGTCGATCAATTAGTACAAGAGGGCCGCAACAATGCATTAGCCGTTCAACGCGTAACAAGCAACTTGGACGGATATCTTTCCGCCTGCCAGCTCGGTATTACGATTACAGCGCTCGGATTAGGTTGGCTCGGTGAACCAACGGTCGAGCAAATGCTGTTACCGCTGTTTGATGCATGGAATATGAACAGTGAAGCATCGCATATTGTTTCATTCCTTATCGCATTTGTAACCATCACGTTCCTCCACGTTGTAGTTGGCGAGCTAGCGCCTAAGACTTGGGCCATTCAAAAGGCGGAATTCATCAGCCTCGCGGTTGCCAAGCCGATTATCTGGTTCCACAAGGTTCTGTATCCTTTCATCTGGCTGTTAAACGGTTCAGCGAATATGCTTATCCGTCTGTTCGGTCTTAAGCCCGCGAAGGAACATGAGGAAGCCCACAGCGAAGAAGAGATTCAGATCATTCTCGAGGACAGCTTCCAGAGCGGCAAAATTAATAATACGGAATATGGCTACGTTAGCCGAATATTCGCTTTCGACGAAATGCTGGCCAAAGAAATCATGGTGCCACGTACCGATATGATCTGCTTGTTCACAAGCAAGTCAATCGATGACAATATGGCGGTCATCCGCCGCGAGCAGTATACCCGCTTCCCGATTGCCTTCGACAGCAAAGACCAAATCATTGGTATGATCAACACGAAGCAGCTGTTCCTTCAGCAGCAGGAAGGCGAACCGACTAACTTCGAGAAGCTGATCCGCCCTGTTATGACCGTACCGGAAGTTATGCCTGTTAAGACGCTTCTTCGTAAAATGCAGCAGGAACGCATGCATATCGCGATTCTGATGGATGAATACGGCGGCACATCGGGTATGATAACGATTGAGGACATTCTTGAGATTATCGTTGGCGAGATTCGCGACGAATTCGATGCGGACGAACGCAGAGACATTGAGAAGTTGGCAGACAACTGTTACTTGCTCGATGGCAAAGTATCGCTCGATGAGTTGGGCCATCTGATTGGCGAAGATTTAACGCATGAAGAAGTCGACACCGTCGGCGGCTGGCTGTACAACGAAATTCAAGATCCGAAGCCTAACAAACAGTTCGTGCACGACAATTTGCGGTTTATTATCCGTGAGGTCGGCAAACATCGTATTAAGAAAATCGAACTTATTATAGAAAATAATAACGACGAAGCGCTCATTGCTGAGCCCAGCGTCGTCTAACCAGCACAAGATAGCCCCGAGGCCATTATGGCCTCGGGGCTTTGTCTTATTGCTTGAACAGCTTCTTGTACTCGCCGTACCCTTCTGCTTCAAGCTGGCCAACGGGAATGAACCGCAGCGCAGCTGAATTGATGCAGTACCGCAGACCGCCGAGGTCGCGCGGGCCGTCCTCGAATACATGGCCAAGATGCGAATCCGCCACTTGGCTGCGGACTTCCGTGCGCACCATCCCGTGCGTCACATCCAGCACCTCTTCAACAGCGGTCGCTTGCAGCGGCTTCGTGAAGCTTGGCCAGCCGCAGCCGGAGTCGAATTTGTCCAACGAGCTGAACAACGGCTCCCCGGAGACGATATCGACGTAGAGACCCGCTTCCTTGTGATCCCAGAACTCATTGCGGAACGGCGGCTCCGTCGCGCTGTTCTGCGTTACTTCGTACTGCGCCGGCGTCAGCCGCTTGCGCAGGCTCGCCTCATCCTCGCGATGCTTCCAGTGCTGCGTGATGAAGGCGTCGCGCCCTGAGCCTTTACGGTACATTTTGTAACGGAGCGGTTGTTTCTTATGGTAATCTTGATGATAATCCTCTGCTGCATAGAAGGGCGCCGCTGGCTCCACCGAGACAACAATCGGACGATCAAACCGGCCGCTCGTCTCGAGCTCCTGCTTCGAGCTTTCAGCCAATTGACGCTGCGTTTCATTATGATAGAAAATAGCTGGCCGATACGAGTCTCCCCGATCGTGGAATTGTCCGCCGCTATCCGTTGGATCAATCTGACGCCAGAAAATTTCGAGCAGCTTCTCGTAAGGGAACTGTTCGGGATCGAACGTAATCTGAACCGCTTCTGTATGTCCTGTGCCGCCTCGGCATACTTCCTCGTAGGTCGGATTAACCGTCGATCCTCCCGTATAGCCGGAAATAACACTTATAATGCCTGGCATCTCCTCGAACGGCTTCACCATGCACCAGAAGCATCCTCCTGCGAATGTAGCCTGTTCTGAACGCTGTTCACTCATTTCGATGCAGCTCCTTTCTTCTCCAACATACTTGACTGCTTCGATTATACTGCAACAACGCGCCGTGAACAAATTCAAACAAAAAGCCCAATGCGCCCAATCCTATCATTTTTTTTGTTACAATATAATGACACTCGCAACTATTGCGAGGGGCTTATTCGTCTTACTAGAGAACGCACGCACGTCCGTTCACTTGCGAAATTGCCTAATATCTGCACAAGAGGTGAACGAAAATGGAAACACCGATTCAAACCGCATCACAAACAGCCCGCTCGACAGGACGCTCCGCACAACGCCGCAGCAATCGCGCCTTTATCGTCTTCGTCATTCTATGGGTAATGCTGATTGGCGCAGGAATTGCAGGAGCCAAGCTGTATTCCGACCATCTGACCAGTTCGATGACAGCCGACATTAATAGACAGACGAACGTGAAGCTTACAGCCATGCAGAAGCAATACGATGAACGACTGCAAGCTGCCGAGTCGAGCTATAAGAGTGAGATCGCCGCGCTTCAAGGCAAGATTGATGCCCTTAACGAGCTGCTGACCTTCACGAAGGACAATGCAAGCGCCAAGACGGACAACAGCAACAAGCTGTTCACGCAGCTTAGCGAAGTGAAGAAACAGCTCGAAGAGCTGAAGAAAAACCTGGACGTGCTCAAATGATTAGGCCCGTCAAAGTGCTCAACCGTTCGATGGTGCTGGCAAGTGCGCCGTTTATCGGCATTCTGATCTGGCTGCTGACCTATCAAGCGACGATTATCATTTCCGAACAGGTCATGCCGGAACCAACGATCCTTGAATCAACAGCATCCAGTGTTGAAGAGACAGCTGCCGATCTAGATACCGCAGCCGAACTGGCCCAAGCTACGCAGGCATCCATTAAGAAGCAAGTGACGCTGTACAATAAGACGAATGCAAATATTCAATTAATTGCAGAGTCAGCTTCGAGTCAGACGAACCGGCCGCGCATTATTTATGACCGCCGCATAACGACCAAGCTAGGCAGTGTCTCGGGCACGATCCAATCGGACAAAATTCGGGCGCAGCTGTTCTCCGTTCATGCGCAGAACTTCAATGGTTACGCCCTGAAGGTGAAGCTCGGCAGCAAAGATGCGATGAAGATGGTACTCGGCAACGATGAATTCGGTTCATCGGAGACGACAATGTCCGCTGTCAAACGCTACAACGCCATTGCAGGCGTGAATGCCGGCGGTTTCGCCGACGGTCATGGCAAACGTTATCCGCTCAGTACAACCGTCATGAACGGCGAATATATTGGCGGCTTCGAGCCGTCGTTCGCGAACCTGTTCTTCGTCGGCTTGAGCGAAGACAATAAGCTGATTGGCGGCAACTTCTCCAGCCGAGAGCAGCTGGATTCGCTAAAGCCGCGCTTCGGCGCTTCCTTCGTTCCCGTTCTGCTGAAAGACGGTCGGTCGCTGCAGATCCCGACCAAGTGGCAGGTGAGCCCGAAACGCGCGCCGCGTACCGTTATCGCCAACTATAAGGACGACCAGCTCTTATTCCTTGTAATTGACGGCTACAACGAGAACGGCAGCTCTGGCGCCACGCTTGAGGAACTGCAAATTTTGCTCAAACGATTCGGTGCGGTGGATGCATACAATCTCGATGGCGGCGGCTCCTCCTCGCTTATTTTCAACGGGCGTGTCGTCAATAGTCCTTCGGATGGTAAGCTTCGTTCGCTGCCAACGCACTTCCTATTCTTCAAGTAATCAAGGTACATAGAAGCAGCTGCCTGGGGGGGTCCGTCTACGGATCTATACCTATCTGCACCTGCTTCTTTTTGTTCTGCATAATGAACTTGTTTCATTCAACCCCGCTCCCTATTTGCCAGCCTAGACAATATGCGCTACCCTAGTACTGGCTAGTACTGGATATAGGCAAGGAGGCCTCTTATGTATCGAATTATGATTATCGAAGACGATGACAAGATCGCTTCAATTCTGCAGCAATATATAGAACGTTATGGCTATGAGGTCGTCCGCGCGACGCGATTCCGCGAGCTCAAGCAAGAATACGTCGAATCCAGTCCTCATCTTGTGCTGCTCGATATTAACCTGCCGCACTTCGATGGCTTCTATTGGTGCCGCCAGATCCGAACCGTCTCCAATGTACCGATTATTTTCTTATCGGCGCGCGTCGGCGATATGGATCAGGTCATGGCGATCGAGAATGGCGGGGACGACTATATGACGAAGCCATTTCATCTGGATGTCGTGATGGCGAAAATCAAAAGCGCGCTCCGTCGAGCCTATGGCGAATACGCAGCTCCCGCTCAGAGCAGCGACGAGCTGTCAGCGGGCGGCCTGACGCTGGACCAAGCCCGTAACATCGTGGAATGGAAAGGCCGCCAAGCTGATCTCTCCCGCAACGAGACGCTGCTGCTCGGCTCACTGCTCGCGAAAGCAGGACGAATCGTAAGCCGGGACGATCTGCTCGAAGCGCTGTGGGATAATGTCCATTTCGTCGATGACAATACGCTGACCGTTAACGTTACGCGTGTTCGCAAGAAGCTTGAAGAGCTTGGTCTGCCCAAAGCGATCGAGACCGTACGCGGTCAGGGCTACCGCTTGGACCTGTCGCAGGTTGATTGAAGCTTCATCCGCATCTATTGAAATTGCTATAAGGAGTGAACTGAACCGATATGCCCCGCTTTCAGGTACCGCGTCATTCGCCATCGCCCAATCATGAAGCCGAATCTCCAGTCAGAAGACTGTTCACATTCCGCTCGTTTGTTCTAGACAGACTTCCTTATATCGTTGCCTTCTACATTGCACTTTTCTTCGCCATGCTCGTGCTGACGCTGGATCTTCAGCATGGCCGCTATATGCCAGCCCTTAGCAACCTGTTGTACATCGTGCTGCTCGCTACCGTGGTGCTCCTCGGCTGGATCGCATGGGACTACGCACGCCAGCGTCCATACTATCGGCAGGTTGCCGACATGAACGCATCGGACAAGCCGACGGCTCTGTCGATCATGAGCGTGCAAGGTGGCGTCACACGTGAGCAGATAGCTGTGCAGCAGCTGTTAGAGAAGCAGCATAAAGCGTCCGCAGACGAGCTCGCCGATTACCGCAGGCAGCGTGAGCAGCATTTGCATTTTACGAATCAGTGGGTTCATCATATGAAAACGCCAGTGTCGGTTATCGACCTCCTCCTGCAGCAAGCCGCCGAAGAAGATGCTCAAGGCTCCGAAGAGGATATCCATGCACTGCGCAGCAGTATGCATGAGGAACTGGAACGTATATCCCGCGGTCTCGAAATGATGCTGCATACGGCGAGGCTGGATCAATTCCGCATGGATGTCCGCATCGACCGCGTCTCGCTGCTTCCGCTGGTCCGTGAAACGATCAACAGCCATAAGAAAGCATGCATTCGTGCATCGATCTTCCCGCGTGTTGAGGGCAGCGATGTGTTCGTCGAGACCGATGCGAAATGGCTGGCTTTCGTACTGAACCAATTCATGACGAACGCAATCAAATATTCTAAAGACAAACCGGGCAGCAAAACCCTTCAGTTCACCGTATCATCATCTCTGCCTGATGGTCGCTGCTCCTTGTCGGTGACGGACGCAGGCATCGGCATTGCCGAGCACGATCTTCCGCGCGTATTCGACCCCTTCTTCACCGGCGAGAACGGCAGGCTGGTCGAGGAATCGACCGGCATGGGATTGTATCTCGCACGGGAAGTGTGCAGCCGTCTTGGTCACGATCTCGCGATCGAATCGGAGCTGGGAATCGGGACGACGATTACCGTTTATTTTCACAATGGCGCCATTCATCAAGGGCTCTTCTCGTAAGCCTCTCTGTAAGCTTGGGATAGGAAGGTGACAAATTTGTAAGGTTCTCGCGGCCGATTGAAAGGTAAATCAATGGGGTCTCCCTCCTCGCTCGCTTATACTGTGAACATAGCTGCTGTTACGGCAACGCATAATAGAGATCTAATGGAGGGATTCACAATGAGCGTACTGAAAGCCCAGGGGCTTACGAAAGTATACGGATCAAAAGGTAAAATGCTGTACCGTGCATTAAACGATATTCATCTCGATATTCAGAAAGGCGAGTTCGTTGGGGTCATGGGCCCGTCGGGAAGCGGCAAAACAACGCTGCTTAACATTCTCGCCACGATCGATAAACCAACGTCCGGCAAGGTGGAGATCGACGGCATCGATCCAACCGTGTTGAATGAGAAGAAACTGGCCTTGTTCCGTAGACGCGAGCTCGGTTTTATATTCCAAGATTTCAATCTGCTCGATACGCTGTCGATCAAGGAGAACATTATACTGCCGCTTGTGCTCGACAAAACGAACATTAAAGAAATTGAGAAGCGCGTACAGCAGAGCGCAGAATTGCTCGGCATAAGCGCCATTCTCGACAAACGGACCTATGAGGTGTCCGGCGGTCAGAAACAGCGGGCGGCCATCGCGCGGGCAATGATTCATCAGCCGGCTATTCTGCTGGCCGATGAGCTAACAGGCAACCTTGATTCGAAGGCAGCCAAGGATGTCATGGACTCGTTGCGAGACTTGAACGAACAGATGGGCGCAACCATTATGATGGTTACGCATGACCCTTTTGCCGCAAGCTATTGCAAGCGTATCGTGTTTATCAAGGACGGATCGTTCTTCTCGGAAATTCGGCGGGGTACGAATCGGCAGGCATTCTTCCAGCAAATTCTCGATTCGCTGAGCGTGTTGGGAGGGAACTTCGATGAACTTTCGACAGTTCGCAATTAAGAATGTCCGCGGCAACTGGCATCAATATGTCGCTTATTTCTTAAGCAGCGTATTCTCGGTCATGATTTTCTTCATCTATGCCGCATTCATCTTCCACCCGGACGTTATCAATGGCCATATCTATATGGGCAAAGGCGTTCGTACCGGCATGATGTTCTGTGAATATATTATCGTTATTTTCTCATTCTTCTTCATCCTGTACTCGATGTCAGCGTTTCTTAAGTCGCGAAAGAAGGAGTTCGGCCTGCTCTCCCTATTCGGCATGACGAGGGGCCAGATGCGCAAGATGGTGCTGTATGAGAGCATCGCCACTTCAGTACTTGCAATCGGAGCAGGCATTGCGCTAGGCGCCTTGTTCCTGAAGCTGTTCTTAATGGCGCTGTCCGAGATACTCGACTTGGCAGATCCAATTCGGTTCCTTATTCCGGGTAAGGCATTGCTTCTGACAGCAGCCGGCTTCTTCGTATTGTTCCTGATCATTACGCTCTTCACGTTGTTCCAAGTCGGTAGAAGCCAGATTATCGATCTGTTGAAAGCTTCGAAGAAACCGAAGTCGCCTCCTCTTGCATCGATCTGGCTCGTGCTGCTGTCGGTGCTGTGCTTGGGCGTAGGCTACTATATGGCGTACACGATGACGTTAATGAACGCTATTGTCTATATGCTTCCTGTCGTCGGCCTGGTCGTTGTCGGTACGTTCTTCCTGTTCACGCAGGCTAGCATCATCGTCTTCCGCTGGCTGCAGCGCAGGAAAGGCATTTACTACAAACAGACGAACTTGATGACCATTGCCCAGCTTGTATTCAAAATGAAGGACAATGCCCGTATCCTGTTCACCGTGTCTGTCATGAGCGCCGTTATTCTTACCGCATCGGGTACGTTCTATGTATTCTTCCTCGCCTCGAAGGAACAGCAGATGGACATGCTGCCGCAGTCGATCAGCTTCTACGAGAAAGGATTAAATACACATGAAGTGATCGATCCGGATAAAGTACGGAGCATTCTCAAAGAAGACAAAGTAGAACTCAATTATGAAGTGAAGCTTGTCGGGGCAGAAGCGAAGCTGCCAGCCTCCGGTCGAAGCGCCAAAACGACGAGCGCATTGATCGTATCCGAGGATGACTATAACAAATACGGTCAGGAACTTCACCGAGGGCGGCCTATTCTGGAGGTCGATCCCGGACATGCGGTATACATCATTCCGTATAAGGAAGTAACATCTCCTCTGACTGAGATCGGCAAGCCGCTTCCTGTAAAGGTCGAAGGCAATAGCAGCGATTTGACGATAACGGTAGACAAACAAGTTAGCGGAGGAGCTATAGCTTACCCGAGAGGTACAGCGACCGAGCTGCTCGTTCTAGATAACGCTCAATATGAAGAGTTAATACAGGCTGTACCAGACGATATGAAAACAGTCGTATACGGCTTCGAGATGAAGAACTGGACGGCGCAGGGTGACACCGCCGCTAAGATCGAGAAGCTAGTTCCAGAAGATAAGCAGAATCAATTCGATAACCGTGTTTCACTCTACTTGGCAACGAAGCAATCCATGGGACTTACCTTATTCATTGGCCTGTTCATCAGCGTTCTGTTCTTCATCGCCTCCGGCAGCATGATTTACTTCAAGCTGTTCACGGAGCTTGATGAGGACCGCGAACAGTTCCGTTCGCTCAATCGGATCGGAATGACGCTAGGCGAAATTCGCCGCACGGTAACGATGCAGATCGCGATCATCTTCTTCGTGCCATGCGTCGTCGGTATCGTGCATACGATGTTCGCTATGAAGGCGCTTGGCAACCTGCTCTCGACAAGTGCAATGCAGTATTCGCTAGTGGTCGTCGGTATCTATATCGTCATGCAGAGCCTTTATTTCTTCGCTGCGAGACGTTCTTATTTGAACCGGATTATTCAAAGCTTTACGCGCTAGCAGAATACAGCTTGCACATGGAAAGCCCCCGCGACAGATAGATTGTCGCGGGGGCTTTTGCTATCGGCAATACTTTATTAGTGGTTAACCATCATGATTGGCTTCTCGACGCCTTCACCTGCAGCGGCGCCTTCTTGCGGCTTAGGACGGCTGAGCAAGAAGCCGATCAAGACACCTGCTGCGCCGACCCAGATGAGAATCGCGAACGTATCCGAGAATGCATCTACAGGCATCGGATCCGTCATCGGATTGTACTGCGGATTGTAGTCGCCAACCTTGTTCATCAGAATCGTCGTCAGAATCGCAATTGCGAACGACGTTACGACTTGTTGGAGTGCAGCCGTAAGCGAAGTGACGCGGCCTACGAGGTGCGCAGGTGAAGCTTGAATAATATGTGTATTCAATGGCATCATCGACAAGCCCATACCTGCTCCGAGCATGCCAAGCGGAAGAATGTATTCGTATTGGCTCGCGCCAGCATCAATCCCCGTCAGCAGGAAGGCTGCGATCGATACAATAAGCATACCCGCAACAACGAGTGGGCGAGCGCCTATTTTATCGAACAGCTTACCGCCAAGCGGCATGAAGATCGTCGACGCGATTGCCATCGGCAGCATCAAGATACCAGTCTTCAGGGCGCCATAGCCGTGCGATTGTTGAAGCAGGAGCGGAATGAGGAACATCGTGCCGAAGAGCGCAACTTGCGATACCCACTGCACGATAATCCCTTTCGTAAAGTTGCCCGAACGGAAAACGCGTAGCTCAAGCAGCGGTTGTTTGCGATTAAGCTCAACAATAATGAAGATGATGAGCGATACGCCGCCAACGATAATGCCTGTCAGCGTCTTCGCCGACGTCCAAGAAGTACCGCCCTCGGAAAGACCATAAGCGAGTGCTGCGAATGCAAGCGGACCGAAAACCATACCCAAGAAATCAAGCGTAGGAACTTGCTGGCGGTCAATCGCCGGCAATGTCTTCAGACCGATCAGAACAGCGACAACGCCGATCGGCAGGTTAATCAAGAAAATCCAATGCCACGAAGCATCTTCAATCAGCCAGCCGCCAACAATTGGGCCGAGCGCTGGGGCGAGAAGCATCGGGATACCGATCATACCCATGACAGCGCCGACTTTGCCCGGAGGCGCCAGACGATATGTGAATGCCATTGCGATCGGAGCAACCATACCGCCGCCGATACCTTGAAGGATACGATAAGCGATCAGCTGTTCAACCGAACCTGCCAGTGCACAGAGACCGGAACCAACTGTGAATAGGAAAACAGAGATGAGGAAAATATTTTTGGCGCCAAAACGGTCCGACAACCAACCGGCCAGCGGAATAACCGCAGCCTGCGCGAGCGCGTAACCCATGACCGTCCACTGCACCGTGCTAAGTGACGATTCGAAATCCTTCACGAGACCCGGAACCGCGACGTTCATTGCGGTACCGTCAAGAATGACCATGAACATGCCGACAATAATTGCGAGCAGGGGGGCGAGAATAGCTGTAATCGGCTGATCTGCCTTGCTTGGTACTGCACTTGCCATTTACTCCACTCCTTTTTTCTCTAGTTCTGAAATTTGACCTGCTGACAACAATCGGGTTACAATAAAACCATTAAAACCTGACAGTTTGCAAGGAGCTTCAGAATGACTTGGTGAAGAATGCGGACAATTGTCCGCTTAATGCTTCATTTGAATAATAGCGGACAATTGTCCGTTTGT
Organism: Paenibacillus terricola; assembly: GCF_014779765.1. Lineage (GTDB taxonomy): Bacteria > Bacillota > Bacilli > Paenibacillales > Paenibacillaceae > Paenibacillus_T > Paenibacillus_T terricola. The sequence continues at coordinate 130,423 of NZ_JACXZA010000010.1, forward strand.
CAATGTGACCCAAGGAAGGAGAATGAACGATGGTGACGCCTAAGCGAAAGGACGCTCAACAGCTGACAGAGCTGATTTTGGAAACGGCGCGCGATTTGTTCACTCAGTATGGCGTTGACACCGTCAGCATGCACCAGATTGCGAAGACAGCAGGTGTCGGTCAAGCCACGATGTACCGTCGCTATGCCCAGAAGGGCGATCTGTGTCTTGAGCTTATTGACGATCAATTCGGCCGGCTTCGCGCAGAAATCGATGGACAGCTAGAGCAGCTTGCCGATGCGCCAGTACTAGAGCGATTGATTGCAGTGTTCCGCCGCATCATCATGTTCACGCATAACGAGGCATCGCTGCTCAAGGCGATTCATGTCTCGCTTGTCCAATCACGCTGCCTGAACGACGATGCGCAGCAGTTTTTCTGTTCGCAACCGTATTTATATTTGCATGGTACGCTTACCAGCCTGCTGAAGGAAGCGATGGATAGCGGTCAGACCGTATCCTTCGACCCTGCGTTTACGGCACATATTATGATCGCTGCACTCGCGCCGCATACGCTTCAGCATCTGAGCGACCGTTATGGATATACGACAGACGATATTATCGATCAGCTCATATGCACGTTAATTCGTCCGCTGTTCCATTCATTTGAGTAAGCCTAGTCGACCAGCGACCAGCGACTAAGTTCGACATTAGCAGACCTGCAACAGGACCTGCGCCCTCCTCCTGCTGATTCATTGACGCTTCTATGGCATCAGCTGATAATGGAATAGGTGAAGTCAACCATTCCCAGAGGAGTGATATCATGTCGAGAAAAATCCTGATTCTGACAGGCGACGCAGCAGAAGTGCTCGAAGTGTACTATCCTGTTTTCCGAGTTGCTGAAGAAGGATATGAACCGGTCATCGCTGCTCCACAGAAGAAAGTTCTGAACACGGTATGTCACGATTTCATTGAAGGCTGGGACACTTACACGGAGAAGCCTGCACATCGTCTTGCGGCAGATATTGCATTCGCAGACGTTGATCCAACCGAATATGCAGGCATTATTATTCCAGGTGGAAGAGCACCGGAATTTATTCGCAATGATAAGGATCTTCCGCGGATCGTTCGTCATTTTCTCGAGGAGGACAAGCCAGTCGGCGCAATTTGCCACGGTGCGCAGGTGTTCCTCGCCCTTAATGACAACAGCTTATTCCAGGGCCGTACGATTTCTGCTTACAACGCGTGCCGTCTCGAGGTTGAACGGCTTGGCGCCATCTATCCAGAAGAGACGCTTTATGTTGACGGCAATATCGTCTCCGGTCACGCATGGCCGGATCTGCCGGGCTTCATGCGCGAGTTTCTGAAAGCGGTACGCAACAGCGAAGCATCGTCAGACAAAGCTGAAGAAGCTTCCGCAATCTAATCCTAATTATAACGACAAGAGCGCTACTCGATTGAGTGGCGCTCTTATTTGTGCTGCAGCATCTTTCATTTCCTTCTCATAGGACAATGCCATACAAGCATAAAACATAACGTTGTTCGATTCAAAGGAGGAATGCAGCTTGTCTCGGATTAGACGGGAAATCATCATCGTTGTTGTGCCGATTTCCGCCATACGCGAATTCATCGCTGTCGATCTTATTGGCAGCACGACCTTTTATTACGCGCTTAAGATTGCCCTGAAGAAGCTTATATTCGTTGAACCTATAGCAATTGCAGGGAGCATTATACTTCCTCTCGTTTACAAAAAAGTCGCTCATCGCGGCGGCTCTTCCCATCACGGACCCGCCGCCTCTGCCGCTCACGCTCATCGCAGCAAGCCGCCAATTCCGATTCCGCGCTTTAGCCTGCAGGATTAACGCGAACTGCCGCCTGCTTGCCGCTAACTTGTATGCCTGTCGCCTTCGTTCCGAACGGCTTCAGATCCACCAGCAGTCGTTCCAGAAGCTCCTTCGCAGGCGCTTGCTCCTGCTTGCCCTGCAGCTTAACGACGAGCAGCACCGGATTGCCTGCCGTCAGCAACTTCTCCGCTTGACGACGCTTCGTGTCGTAGTCATGCTCCTCAATATGCGCAGACAGCCGCAGCTCCTTCTCCTTGGCAGGTCGGTCCTGCAGTCGTTCCTCCCGCTGTTGCTGCGACTGTTCCTTCTTCGCACCTCCCCGTGCGACCAGCTTGCATGGCGGCGGACTGCTCATCAGCGATGTGCAGACCAGATCAACCTTCAGCCGTTTCGCCATCGCAAGCGCCTCTTCGCGCGATACAACGCCAATCGGCTCTCCATCCAGTCCCGTTAGATCAAGCTCTTTCGCTTTAATCTTTTCATTCATGATTAAACTCATCTTGAACCTCTCCTCCTGCCAGCGTATGGCTGGCCGTATGAAAAAACCGCTGCACAAGCAGCGGCTGCATGAAGCGTTATTATTGATCAGGCTCGTCCCATTTGCGCGAATAAGCTTTCTTCGTAACCCACAAGGTGATCCACGTAATCGCTACCAGAATGACAGCCGCCGAAATCCATACGCCTGCTGGTACTCCCATGGTATCCCGCCCCCTCTCTCATCCTGCTGCATCACTTGACAGCAACCAGTAACTCTAACGATCATACCGCATGCTTGCCTGTTAAGCAACGCTAGACATAATGAGAAGGCTCACAAGGCTCGCATTCGCGAGTTCTTGTGAGCCTCTGGTACAATCGACACTGCTCCAACTATTGCTGGAATGAAACAACATTGACTTGGTTATGCTCCAACGTACATATTCTGAAAGAAGGCGGCAGACACCGCGCCTCCGAGCTGGTTAGACAAATATACAAGATGCTCCAGTGCTGTATCTTCCAGACGAATATGACCGCTGCGGATAGGTCCTACAATTGATTTGATCGCATCCACCAATTCGCTGACCCGCTCATCGAGCGCTTCAAAGTCGCGGTTAGGCAGTCCGATCTGGTTAATATGACTAACCAGCGCATCAAGCGAGTATTGAACCGAATGCGGGAAACTGCTGCTCTGCAGCATGAAGGCCAATGCGTATTCGAATGTAATATTCACAGCATATTGCCTGCGGAACGCCTCGAAACCACCAACCGACTTCAACAGCGCTGCAGTTCGATTGTAATGCTCGGATTCGGAGTCCGATTCTCGTCGAATCTGCTGATGCAGCGTGTTGACGATACGCAGTGTATTGTCCACCCGTTCCACGAATTTGCCGGTTTGAATGAAATCCCACTCTTGCTCACGAACCATCGCCGCATCTACGGTTCCGCTGAACAATGTCGCCCATTCCCGCACCCGCTGATAGAACAAATGAGGAGCCTGCAGCATAACCTGCGATACGTTCTGATCCTTCAGCCATAAATAGAAGGCATTAATCACTTCCCACAGCTCCGCCGGCACTAGCTGCCGCAGCGTACGAATATTGTTCCTTGCCTGCTGCACGCAATTGAAGATCGAATTAATATTCGAGCGCTCGAACGTTAGAAAATGGATCACCGTCAGCTCGTTCGTGCCTGCGTTGATGTTGGAGTACAGCTCTTCGAACCTGGCTACGCTGCCCGTTGATTCCACCAGCCGCTCCCATACATATTCTCTTTCTTGCTGTCCGTATAGTTCATGACGCATATGATAATTGATATCGATCAGCCTTGCATGATTACCTGCCCGCTCTACATAACGCCCAGCCCAATATAACAATTCAGCGAATCGATTCATCATATCCCATCACCTCGATTATATTCCTAATCTACAACCCAAGTATCTTTCGTTCCCCCGCCCTGCGAGGAATTGACGATAAGCGAACCTTCCTTCAACGCGACCCTCGTTAATCCGCCGGCAACCACATGGGTTTCCTGCCGTCCCATGAAGACGAAAGCCCGTAGATCGATATGACGGGGCGCAACCTCCATTTGATGCAAAGACGGGCTGCAGGATAACTTCATCGTCGGTTGGGCGATATAACGCTCTGGATGAAGGTTAATGTTGTCTGTGAATGTTTTGAGCTCTTCTTCCGATGCCGATGGACCGATCAGCATGCCGTAACCGCCAGATAAGCAGCGTTCCTTGACGACCATCTCGGACAAGCGGCTGAGGACGTATTCACGCTCATGCGGTCTATCCAGAATATACGTTGGTACATTGCTCAAGATCGGCTCTTCGTGCAAATAATACCGGACCATATCCGGCACATAAGCGTAAACCGCTTTATCATCGGCAACACCGGTCCCAGGCGCATTCGCAAGCGCTACATTGCCGGCGCAATAGGCTTCCATCAAGCCGGGCACACCTAATATGGAGTCTGAGCGGAATACGTCCGGATCTAGATATTCATCATCGATTCGGCGATAAATTACATCAACCTGACGCAAGCCTTGCATGCTATTCATATAAACCTTCTTGTCGATGACCGTCAGATCTCTGCCTTCCACCAGATCAATTCCCATCTCCTGTGCGAGGAATGTGTGGTCGTAATAGGCCGAATTATGAATGCCTGGTGTCAGCAGTACGACAAGGGGATCCGATTTACCGCCTGGCGCCAGCGCTCGGAGACTGCATAGCAGTGCGTTAAGCCCACGGCTTATGCTGCGTACGCGGTGCTCGAAGAACAGCTCGGGGAACAAATTCGTCATCAGCGCACGGTTCTGGTATACGTAGGACAGGCCTGAAGGCGTTCTCAGGTTATCCTCCAGAACATAATACTCGCCGGAATCGCTTCGTATAATATCGATGCCTGAGAGCGGTATATACGTGTTATCCGGAACTTCCAGACCGATCATAGCGGGCAAATAATAAGGATTATCTATAATCAATTGGCGGGGCACTAGGCCATCCTTAATAATGTTCTGAGCATGGTAGATATCATATATAAAATGGTTCAAAGCCTGCACCCGCTGCTTCAGTCCTTGTTCAAGCAACTGCCATTCCTCGCCCGGAATCATTCGCGGAATCATATCGAACGGGATCGTACGCTCAAGGGACGAGTCTTCGGGAGTGTCGCTATATAATGTGAACGTAATGCCCTGCGTCACCATTGCGGATTGCATGACGCCATTGCGTGTCACTAGCTCGTCAATCCCCATCCTGGTCAACACTTTCATCATCGTTCCATAAGGCGGCCGAACTTTACCATGCTGATCAAACATTTCATCAAAGAATACGGAACTGCCGTAATCGGCAAACAAGTGCTTGCGCTTCATCATCAGCATAGCCATGACGGTTACCCTCCCAATTTCGTTTCAACTCGCCTTATCAAGCGTAATGTTTTATCACACTTGAAACATGATTTAAGTATAGGATAGGCCGACTATAGGAGTATGTCGAAATGACCTATAGTAATTGTGACAATTTTGTGACAAACTTGTTTAGTTCCTGCCATTCTTAATCTTCTTCATGTTAGGTTAAATGACAAAGGAATGAGATAGAGGTAACATATAATAGGAGAAACAATTCCATTGGATTCTATTTTTGTCTCTTATTCCTTCTGTCTGCCTTTGATTCTGCTAATTAGGAGGATGCCTTTGAAGCTGACGATTGGTACTAAGCTGCTCAGTACGTTTCTGTTCGTAGCTGTCGTCGTGGCGTGCGCAGGTATTGTCTCCTTACACCATCTGAATAGGCTTAATGCCTCCTACTCCGATCTCATCCACCAGCAAGTGTCCATAGTTACGACTACGAGAGATATTCAAGTGCTCGCGCTGCAGCAGACGAACGATCTGCGCGGTTATTTACTGACCGATGACATAGCCTTCCTATCTGGATTACAAGCGGCTAACAGCAAGCTTAAGGCTCGCGTATCCGAGACGGATCTGCTCCTTTCACAATTCGAGAGCAGGCTGTTAGCGAAAGAACTCGACCAACTCAATCATAATTTCCATCAACAGTACGAGATCATGCTTAACAGATATGAAGATAACCGTGACAAAGATGCCGCACTCGCATTCTTCAAGAACGAGGTGCTTCCTATTGGTTTGCAGCTTGGTCCCCTAGCGGCTTCAATCTCAGAACATCAACAGTCGCTGCTTAATGATGGCATCAAACGCAATACGAACAATGTCAATTGGGCTACTAGCGTTATCCGCATCATCAGCATTTTAACCTTTATATTAACGCTAATCATCGGATGGATGATTTCGCGGCATATTACGAGCAATCTTGCACGCATTACGACGTTTATCTCTAGCATTACACCTGGGTTCAATGCTACTACTGTTCTACCTCGCATTGAAGTTCGTACCCAAGACGAAGTAGGTGCCATTGCAAATTCCTTCAACGACATGATCACCGCCCTCGAACATTATTCGGCGCAAGAACGGGACACTACATGGCTGGAAACCAACATCGCTAAGCTCGTGACGATGTACCAGGGAATCCATGATCTGGAAATGCTAGCGCAACAGTTTATCACGTCTATTACCCCTATCATAGGCGCCAGTTATGGTGTTTTCTACATCCGTGAGGACTCTGGCGGCAGCGCATCAGTCCGCAAGCTTGCAGCCTACGCATATGACGGACGCAACGTCGGGGAAGATGGTTTTCAGTTTGGCACAAGCTTGGTCGGACAAGCTGCCGCCGGTAACCAAACGATTGAACGATCGGATATTCCCGACTCCTACATAACGATCACCTCCGCTACAGGGATGTCGGCTCCTGCGAGCCTCATGATCATTCCGATTGATTTTGAAGGACATGTCGTTGCTGTTATCGAATTGGCCTCTCTAACCGTCTTCAGTCCGGTTCAACGCACCTTATTGCATCAAGTATTGAGCCGTCTCGGTATAGTGATTAACAGCATCGCCGGTCGTATGCAGATTGAGAAGCTGCTTCACGAATCACAATCGTTAACAGAGGAGCTGCTGCGTCAATCGGAGGAGCTTCAGCTTCAACAGGAAGCGTTGAAAGGCATTAATGAGAAGCTGGAGGCGACAAAGCTTGCTTTGGAGGAGAAGGCTGGTCTATTGGCAATCAACTCACAGTATAAATCGGAGTTTCTAGCGAATATGTCTCATGAGCTTCGGACACCGCTTAACAGTCTGCTTATTCTTTCCGACATACTCGCGAATAACACGGAGGGCAATCTGACAGCGAATCAGATGAAGTATGCCAGAACCATTAATCAATCAGGCAATGATCTGCTCCTTCTCATCAATGATGTGCTTGATTTATCCAAGATAGAATCAGGAACGATACAACTTCAATGCAACGAGGTCGACCTGTTTGCGGTTTGTGAATTTGCCGAGCTGCAATTCGCTCCGGTTGCCCGCCAGAAAGGCCTTCAATTCCGAACCAAGGTAGATGGTCGAATGCCGGCCATATTGTATACCGATGAGCAGCGGCTGCTCCAAATTGTGAAGAATCTGCTGGCCAATGCATTCAAATTCACTTCTCAAGGACAGGTCATGCTGTACATTCATCTTGCAGATCATACCATGCTGAGCCAAGTGCATAAGGATGAGTCCGTTATGCTGGATACATCGACAATCGCATTCTCCATCAAGGATACTGGCATCGGCATTCCTCGCGAGAAACAGAGTCTTATTTTTCAGGCCTTCCAACAAGCAGATGGCTCAACAAGCCGCCAATATGGCGGAACCGGATTAGGCCTCTCGATCAGCCGGAATATTGCGAAGCTGTTGAATGGATGTATCGTCTTAGATAGTGAAGAAGGCAAGGGGAGCACCTTCACTCTGCTGCTGCCCCTCCGCGATGGCATCACTTGCCCGGAAGCACCACTACTTCTTGAGGAGGCTGCCGCTTCGGCCGATACTGCAGTGACGGATATTGCTGCTCAGGATGAGTCTTCTTATCAAGCAGCAGACTCAGAACATTATGATCCGCTACTCAATGGCAGAATCGTATTAATCGTCGATGACGATATGCGCACCATTTTCGCCATTACAACAGCTCTTGAAAACAAGGGTATGAAGGTCATGTTCGCTGAGAACGGCGCCGAAGCCCTTATGACTTTACAGCAGAATCCTACAATTGAGCTTGTTCTGATGGACATCATGCTGCCCGGAATGGACGGATATGAAGCGATACGTACCATTCGCCATATGCACGCGTATCACTCGCTGCCGATTATCGCATTAACGGCGAAGGCAATGAAGGACGATCGTGATCAATGCTTAGAGGCAGGTGCATCCGACTATATAAGCAAACCTGTTAACATGGAGCAGCTCTGCTCGATCCTACAGGTTTGGTTGAACAGATAAGCGGGGAAACGATGATGAGTCCGAATCTGTATGATGACAAAATAACATCTTCACACCGCGAAAAAATCGATCCGTTGGAACAGCTCGAGATTGAATTGCTTCTTGAAGCGCTGTACCGTCATTACGGATTCGATTTCCGCGATTATGTACTGGCATCCATTCGTCGGCGCATCTGGCATCGTAATGATGCGGAGAAGCTGTTGACCATATCGGGTCTCCAGGAGAAGATTCTTCATGATCGGAGCACGATGAAGCGGTTGATAGCCGATTTCTCGATCAACGTAACGGAAATGTTCCGAGATCCGAGCTTCTTTCTTGCGTTCCGAACGAATATTGTACCACTACTACAAGACTATGCTTGCATACGGATCTGGCATGCCGGATGTTCGACAGGTGAAGAGGTTTATTCCATGGCGATTCTTATGTACGAAGAAGGTCTTCATCATAAAACGCGCTATTATGCCACTGACATGGACGCTGACATAATCGAAGAAGCGAAGCGGCGCGCCTTCCTGCTCGACAAGCTACCTGCTTATAGCCATAACTATGCCCAATCAGGCGGCCGTCGATCGTTCAGCGACTACTACAGCATAGAGAATGACCGAGCGGTCTTACATCCGTTCCTGGCAGACTCCATCGTCTTCGCGCAGCATAATCTGGCTGTCGACCAGTCGTTCAACGAGTTTCACGTCATTATTTGCCGTAACGTTATGATCTACTTCAATAAAGCCTTGCAGAACCGTGTTCATACGCTTTTCCATGAAAGTTTATGCTTATCTGGGTTTCTTGGACTTGGACATAAAGAAAGTATCGCTTATACAAGCCACAGTGCCTTATATAAGGAGATGGATGCGAATGAAAAGCTATATCGAAAAATTAAATAACGTCGCAACCAGCATAATCAACATACTCATTGTCGATGACAGGCCTGAGAATATCATTGCGCTCGAAGCGCTACTGGATCATCCTAGCTATCAGCTATATACAGCCAGCTCGGGACTGGAGGCGCTTCGTCATGTCCTGTCCGTTAACTTTGCCGTTATTCTGCTTGATGTGCAGATGCCAGGAATGAACGGGTTTGAGACTGCAAGACTGATCAAATCTAGGGATAAATCAAAACATGTACCGATTCTGTTCATAACAGCCATCAGCCAAGCCGCGGAGAATGTTAAGCAAGGTTACTCCGTAGGCGCCATCGACTACATCTTCAAGCCTTTCCATCCCGATACGCTGAAGATGAAGATTGAAGCAATCGTCCGGATGCATTTGTATCAAGAACAAATTAAGCTGCAAAATGAGCTGCTCAGCGTCATTGGCGATACTTCGATTGATTCCATAATCACGATAAGCGAGTCAGGTACCATCATGAATATTAACCGAGCGGCCAAGCAAATGTTTGGATATCCTCCGGATGGCCTGATCGGCAGGCATATCGAAGAGCTTGTCCCCGGCATAATGATTTATTGGGGTGAAGCGAACTACTTGCATCGCATCATCGAGACAGCAGCTGCCCGACATGATGGAATCCTGTTTCCAGTAGACATTCAAATCGGGGAAGCCCATATAGATCGCGAGAAGATCTATGTATGCTCGATAAGGGATGTAACTGAAAGGAAGCTTGTGGAGGAAGAACGTTACCGACGAATTTTCGATGCAGCTCCCTCATTAATCTCTCTTCGCTCGCTTCGTAACAAAGCTTACCTGAACGTAAATGACAGCTTCTTGAAAGCAACTGGATACAGTATGGATGAAGTATTGAACGGCCCAGGGGATATTCTTCAATATATCATGGATGATACTACCTGTATGGAAGGAGTGGAGCATACTTCCGGGGATAAAATACCGCTGCGCAACATTCGCATCAGCTTCATGACCAAATCAGGCGAGCTGCGTGAAGGTTTAATGTCTACCGAGCAGATTCTGTTGCATAATGAACGCTGCCTGCTCACCATTATCACTGATATTACCGAGCGCCTGTACCTCGAGCAAGAGATGGTAAGGCTGGATCGGCTTAATCTAACCGGCAAAATGGCTGCTGGCATCGTTCACGAAATTCGTAATCCAATGACAACGGTGAGAGGATACCTGCAGTTAAGCAAAAACTTCTCCGAAGAGCATACGTCCATTATGATCGAGGAGCTCGACCGCGCTCATAATCTCGTATCCGAGTTTCTTTCTGTTACGAATATAAATTCAACGCATCGCAAGCTGCAGTCGCTCAACAGCGTTATCGAGACACTATTTCCGCTTATCCAATCCAAAGCATTATGCACCAACCATGCCATTAATCTGGATCTTTCGCCATGCCCTTCCTTGTACCTTGATGAGAAAGAAATTCGCCAGCTGCTGCTCAACTTATCGATCAATGGCTTCGATGCTATGAACGAAGGAGGGATATTAACGATTCGGACCTACACCCTTAACAACGAAGTTGTTCTCGAGATCATTGATCAGGGCACAGGCATCAAAGATGAACTGCTCGATAAACTTGGTAAACCTTTCTTCAGCACGAAATTGAACGGTACAGGATTAGGACTATCGGTTAGCTACGGTGTGGCTGCTCGACACGATGCGAAGATCCATGTCCATTCCGATGATCAAGGCACCGTATTCGCCATTCACTTTAAACAGCGTTCAATGATGCTCTAGGTCGCTTTACTTCTAACGAGATATAAACAAACAAAAGCCTTTCGCACTTAGCGAAAGGCTTTTGTTTTCTATTATGTAACGGACAATTCCGTTTGCTCTCTTACTGGTCGGGATGACACGATTTGAACATGCGACCCCCTGGTCCCAAACCAGGTGCTCTACCAAGCTGAGCTACATCCCGTAAGTAAATTGTAAAATGGCGCGCCCTGAGAGATTCGAACTCCCGACCTTTTGATTCGTAGTCAAACGCTCTATCCAGCTGAGCTAAGGGCGCTAATTATGGAGCGGAAGACGGGAATCGAACCCGCGACCCTCGCCTTGGCAAGGCGATGCTCTACCGCTGAGCCACTTCCGCAAAATCTTTGATTCCACTTGTGTAGATTAATTAATGGTGCGGTCAAGAGGACTCGAACCTCCACGGTTGTTACACCACTGGCACCTGAAGCCAGCGCGTCTGCCAATTCCGCCATGACCGCATATTAAGTTTGGTGCGGTTGAGAGGACTCGAACCTCCACGAGCGTACGCCCACTACCCCCTCAAGATAGCGTGTCTGCCATTCCACCACAACCGCATATAAAGTTAAAAGTGAGCCATGTAGGACTCGAACCTACGACACCCTGATTAAAAGTCAGGTGCTCTACCAACTGAGCTAATGGCTCTTAATAAAATGGCTGGGGATCAAGGATTCGAACCTTGGCATGACGGAGTCAAAGTCCGTTGCCTTACCGCTTGGCTAATCCCCAATGATACAATGGGGCGATCGAGGGGAATTGAACCCCCGAGTGTCGGAATCACAATCCGATGCGTTAACCACTTCGCCACGACCGCCAAAGTAATGAGGATACCTGTTGATGGCAATCTAGCCGGTTAAGGATTATAATGGCGGAGCCGACGGGATTCGAACCCGCGGTCTCCTGCGTGACAGGCAGGCATGTTAGGCCTCTACACCACGGCTCCACATTATAAGTTCGGATTGTTTACCCTCAGGTAATCATTGGTTGCGGGGGCAGGATTTGAACCTGCGGCCTTCGGGTTATGAGCCCGACGAGCTACCGAGCTGCTCCACCCCGCGATATTCATTATGGTGGAGGCTGACGGGATCGAACCGCCGACCCT
>NZ_JACXZA010000011.1 GCF_014779765.1 Paenibacillus terricola
TGTAAGATCCCTGGAAGACGACCAGGTTGATAGGCTCGAGGTGGAAGCGCAGCAATGCGTGCAGCTGACGAGTACTAATCGATCGAGGGCTTATCCTAAAATCCTTCTTCGGAAGGTAAAGCATATGCTAAAGCTAAGGATTCAACATTCGCATCCAGTTTTCAGGGTGTAACCACCTGGTCAATCAATGACAAGTGCATTGAGTGAATAGGATTACACGCAGCGCTTGGTCGCGCTGTATGCCTGATGGTATCCATTACCATAACAATGGACAAGTGTGGCGGTGTAGCTCAGTTGGCTAGAGCATTCGGTTCATACCCGGAGGGTCGGGGGTTCGAGTCCCTTCGCCGCTACCACTACCTTAATCAATTCCCATGGAGGCTTAGCTCAGCTGGGAGAGCATCTGCCTTACAAGCAGAGGGTCGGCGGTTCGATCCCGTCAGCCTCCACCATATTTACGAATGCGGAGCCGTGGTGTAGAGGCCTAACATGCCTGCCTGTCACGCAGGAGACCGCGGGTTCGAATCCCGTCGGCTCCGCCATTCCCTTCAACATTTAATGCAGGGATATAATTGAAAATTGAATAAGGCTCGGTAGCTCAGTTGGTAGAGCAGAGGACTGAAAATCCTCGTGTCGGCGGTTCGATTCCGTCCCGAGCCACCATTTGATTCCTGATGCAATGGCGCAGAAGGTTCGTTAACATGGAGGATTAGTGAAGTGGCTAAACACGGCAGACTGTAAATCTGCTCTCTCTGAGTTCGGTGGTTCGAATCCATCATCCTCCACCACTTATTTTACAGCAAGAGCCATTAGCTCAGTTGGTAGAGCACCTGACTTTTAATCAGGGTGTCGTAGGTTCGAGTCCTACATGGCTCACCATTTATCCAACAAACAAGCACCACAGACTACGGTCTGTGGTTTTTTTGTGTTCTTCGAATGGAACGATCATACAAGAAATTCGTAAGCATGGTAGGGAGTATGTTACAATGACCTAAAAGAAAAAGGCTTACATGGATAGGGGATAAGGAATGAGCATGTCGGATTGGGAACAGCTGCAGCACATTTTGAAATGCCCGATCATTGCTGAAGATTTGCTCGTGTCGGATCATTCAGAATGGACAAGTTTAGAGCCGGGTACGGTATGGATGGAGGAAGCGGAGTCGCTTAAAGTCGTGTGGCGTGTAGACTATCGCATGCTGCGACAATTAACGATTAAGCGCAGCTCTTGGACGGATACAGAGAAGGCATTGGTGCAGTGGGCGATCACGCAGCAGGCTGGACAAGGGTCAACTCACCCTTTTGAGACGGATGGCAAATCAGATCTTGAGCGTAAATCCCGTGCACTAGGGGAATGGATCGTTCAGCAAGCAGCTATTAATGGTACGGAGACGATACCTGGTAGTCTAGCTGCGGATGGACGGCTTTATGCAGAAATGATTCCTTTCTTATTAGAAACGGATCAAGCAGCGGAGGCATCAGCTCTCAATGACCTGCAGAAGCTTTTGGCTTCTTTCTTAGATGAAGAAGTTATTGTAATTCCGCTTAAGGCACAGGAGTGGCTCGTTCTTGCTCCAGTATCATTAACGCGTGACACAATGGATGAACGTGATGATCAGACGGAGATGCTGGAGGACAGCTTGGCTTCAATCGGATCAGGTCTGCAGGAAATGCTGGCAAGCGAGTGGATTGGCGAATGTCATTTAGCTGTTGGACGTCCGATGAAGCCTGTGAAGTCGATTGTTCAATCGGTTATGCTGCTACAAGAGACGATTGAGCTTGGACGCATTTTTGAGATGGGATCGAATATTCATCTTCCATGGAACATGCACCTGGAGCGATTGCTCATTAGCATTCCGGAGAATGTCCGTCTTCGTTATGTGGAACAGGCATTCGGAAGATCAGATGTGTTCATGGAACCAGAGACGTTGTCGACGCTGGAGACCTTCTTCGCATTGGATTGTAATGTAAGTGAGACTGCCAAGAAGCTATATATCCATCGGAATACATTATTGTATCGATTAGATAAGCTGAAACAGGAATCTGGCTTGGATGTACGGGTGTTCCGAGACGCAGTATTAATGAAGATCATTTTGCTATTGTACAAAGTTACGAAAAGGACCTAAATTTTTTGTAAGGAATGTGCATAGTCATATGGGATGCACTGAGTTAATATAGAAACATAACGAAACGAATCATACAATTGTTTAGGGGGAAATGACTCATGGCAGGTGTACGCTTAGAGCATGTGTACAAAAAATATCCAGGTTCCGATCTCGCATCCGTTAAAGATATCAATCTCGACATTAAGGATAAAGAATTCCTCGTACTCGTCGGCCCATCGGGTTGCGGTAAATCGACGACACTTCGGATGATTGCCGGCCTTGAAGAAATTTCCGAGGGTAAACTGTTCATCGGCGACCGCCTTGTGAACGATGTTGCTCCTAAAGATCGCGACATCGCGATGGTATTCCAATCCTACGCCCTGTACCCGCACATGAACGTGTACCAGAACATGGCGTTCGGTCTGAAACTTCGTAAATTCAAAAAAGCAGACATCGACAAACGCGTTCGTGAAGCTGCTAAAATTCTCGATATCGAGCACTTGCTCGACCGTAAACCTAAGGCTCTGTCCGGTGGTCAACGTCAGCGTGTAGCACTCGGCCGTGCTATCGTTCGTGAACCACAAGTATTCTTGATGGACGAACCACTTTCCAACTTGGACGCTAAACTCCGTGGTCAAATGCGCGCGGAAATCTCCAAACTGGCTAAACGTCTTGAAACGACTGTTATCTACGTAACACATGACCAGGTCGAAGCAATGACGATGGGTGACCGTATCGTAGTTATGAAAGACGGTATCATCCAACAAGCAGCTTCTCCTGAAGAGCTGTACAACCACCCAACGAACATCTTCGTTGCTGGCTTCATCGGCGCTCCTTCGATGAACTTCATCGCAGGCACACTGACGGACAAAGGCGGAGAGCTTCGCTTCAAAGCTGACGGCATTGACGTTGTTATGCCAGAAGGCAAAGCTAAAGTTCTTCGTGACAAAGGCTATGCTAACAAAGAGGTTATTCTTGGTATTCGTCCAGACGATTTCCACGAAGAGCCAGTGTTCATGGAAGCTTCGCCTAACACGATCGTATCGGCTCACATCGATGTTGCTGAGAACCTCGGCCACGAGATGATCCTTTACATGAACGGTATTGGTTCGCAAGCAGTAACGGCACGTGTAGACGGTCGTTCGACGCTTCGCGAAGGCCAAAACGTTAAACTCGCTATCGATATGAACAAGTCACACATCTTCGATAAAGAGTCCGAACTGAACGTATTCGAGAACTAATCGATTCGTAATAGATGAACAGCCTCTGAGCTCACAGCTCAGAGGCTGTTTTTTGTTTATCACATAAGAATAAATAAGTTTACGAGCTCATCATCGGAATGGCCTCGATATAGGTTTTCTCACATTGAAGTGGTATTAAGAAAACCGTTTGGCTTACTGCGATGTCTAATAGATATTGGAGAAGATGGGAGGCGAGTGATTGGAACGGGAATTCACCGTATATGAACCGCCAAGTGCAATTGCGAACGAACCATACGGAGATGAGACCGCGTTAGCGGCTGCCGCTATTCAAGGGGACGAAGAAGCATTCCTACGTCGAATAGAGATGGAGCGTGGCAAGCTATATGCCATTGCTTACAGTTATACTCGCCATCAAGTCAATGCGTTAGAGGCGATACAAGAGACCGTGTGCCGGGCATGGCTGAAGCGTAGAACATTGAGAGAACCGCGGTACTGGAGCACGTGGCTTGTTCGTATTTTGATTCGTATATGTATGGATATACAGCGCAAGCAGAAGCGAGAGGTACCGACGGATGATGCGCAGCTCATGCCGGATGTGTCGAATGCAGATGATCCTTCGGATCGTATGGCGCGACGGATGATGATCGAGGTGGCACTCGATCGGCTCGATGCGAAGGAGCGCATGGTCGTCGTGCTCAAGTACTATCGGGATATGACGCTGAGTGAGATTGCATTTCTAATGGATAAGCCGATAGGGTCCGTTAAGACCTGGCTGCATAAAGCATTAGGCAAGCTGCGAACCGAGTTAGGTCAATGGGAAGGAGATGAATAGAAGTCATGCGTAAACAAGGTCGAGATGACGAGTCTCTAGATAAGGAGTATCCTAACGAGCGACAAGCAGAGGAGATCGACCCGAATTGGATGTTCGATCGGCAGGCCATTCAGCAGGAAGAGGTTGATATACCAGACGATGCTTTAAAGGAAGTGATTCGAAGTGGACTGATGCGCGGGAAACAACGGAGCCGCAATGTGCGAAGACGCCGATTGTTAATGAGAGCATCTACAGCGGTCTTAAGTATTCTGCTGCTATTAGCGGTCTTCACCCGCGTCTCCCCTGTCTTCGCTTCGGTGCTGAAGGATATTCCTTTCTTTAACAAATTCGTTCAGCTGATTGATTACGACTCCACACTTCGTTCAGCTGCGAACAATGAGTTCATGCAGGCTGTTCAGGTATCGGATACCGTGAACGGAAGAACGTTTACGGTTCATTTTATAATGACGGATGGGCATCGTCTTGTTCTGTTCTACTCCCTTGAGGGCGAAGGGATTACGAAAAGTAGCAGCCTGAGCAGCTTCAAGATTCAAGGGGCTCATGGTGAGGCAATCCCGGCTGGCTATACGACTTGGGGAGCTGGTGATGAGGACAATAGCGCTGCAGGGGAGAAATTCGATAAAGTGGACATTCGAATCCAGCCAGGAACGACGCTCCCGGATCGGGTTGTATTCCAGACGGAATGCGAGCAAGACAAATTCCAAGTCGAGTTCGACATTGATCAGAGTCGATTCGCAACGATGCGTGAACAATACACCGTCGATAAAGTTTTCCAAATTGGCGGACAATCGTACCATGTAGGTAACGTCACCGTCACTCCGCTACAGGTCGAAGTACCGATTGAGGATATGCCAGGTAACACGAAGAAGACCAATGGGCTAATTGAGCTTGCGTTAGTGGATGAGCAGGGAAATCGGTGGAAATGGGATTCGGGATCGGAGTCTACGATTTATTTCTACAGCAGCTATTATACCCGGCCCAAACATCTGACGCTTGTTGCCGATGGAGCGTATCAAGTGGATACTGGTCGTAAGTTGGTAATCGATACAGATAAGCTTCAGACGATTGAAACACCTGACGAGCGGTTGAGATTAGTCGATACAAAGCCTAGTAGTGACGGTCAGAAGCTGACGCTCACAATTGAGATTGACGGTATGGATAAGATTGAGGGCGTAAAGGGCTATAATCTTTTCAATCAATCAACGCCATTCACGGATGCTGAGGGTCATGCCTACTACCTGGATGGAGGTTCAGGAATAAGCAGTTTGCAGGATACTAGTTTAGATCATTATAAGCAAGAGATTACGTATACGATTCCGAACAAACCGTATAAACAGCCGTTGACATTTGAACTGGATCAGTACCCCGGTTACGTGCTGCAGCAGGTCAAGGTACCGATTCGATAAGAAGAGACGGGCTAAACATTGCGTTTAGCCCGTTTTTCATTTACGATGAAGACATTGGAAAAACGGCGAGGGAGGCAGCGTTGATGCCCAAAAAGGTGAAAGTATCGGAACTCGTTCAGCAGTTCCAGTTTGAGATTTTGTCCGGCGAGGAAGGGCTTCGCCGTACGATAACGACAGATGACTTATATCGGCCAGGGCTTGAGATGGCAGGCTATTTTCATTACCATCCGCGTGAGCGGGTGCAAATACTCGGTAAGACGGAGCTGACATTCCTCCAGACGCTTAGTGCGCAATCCCGTTCAGAGCGGATGGAGAGACTGTGCAATGATGAAGCGCCATGTATCATAATTACACGTGGTCTAGAGGCGCCGACTGAGCTGCTCGAACAGTCCAAACAAGCGAATGTGCCCGTATTGCGAAGCGGTATGGCGACAACGATTCTGCAGAGCCGCGTGACGAACTTCTTGGAGCGTAAGCTGGCACCAACTGCTAC
The DNA here is from genome assembly GCF_014779765.1 of Paenibacillus terricola. GTDB lineage: Bacteria > Bacillota > Bacilli > Paenibacillales > Paenibacillaceae > Paenibacillus_T > Paenibacillus_T terricola. The sequence continues at coordinate 6,036 of NZ_JACXZA010000011.1, forward strand.
GATTCACGGTGTATTAGTAGACGTATACGGCATAGGGATGCTCATTACAGGCGGCAGCGGTATCGGTAAAAGTGAGACGGCGCTTGAGCTCGTGAAGCGCGGTCACCGATTAGTCGCTGATGATGCGGTAGAGATCAGGCAGACGTCCGATAATCAGCTGCATGGATCTGCACCGGAACTTATTCGTCATTTGCTAGAAATTCGCGGTCTTGGCATTATTAATGTTATGACATTATTCGGAGCAGGAGCAATTCGCAACAACAAACGGATTGAGCTTGTCATTCGACTTGAGAACTGGCAGCCGGACAAGCAGTATGACCGTCTTGGTCTGGATGAGGAGACGACTCGCATAATCGATACGGATGTGCCGCTCGTTACCGTTCCTGTACGTCCTGGCCGTAACTTAGCGGTTATTATTGAAGTGGCAGCAATGAACTACCGTTTGAAACGAATGGGTTATAATGCAGCACTGCAATTCACCAACAAGCTTACAGAGACGATCGCAGACGACATGGATGATTATGAATGAGATAGCAAGCCGGCTTAACCGAGCCGGTCTCTTGCGGTGACTCTAATAATTTAAAGGAGACTCGGCCCTATTATGTTGGAAACGCTTCGTCTTAATCCAATTGCATTCGATCTCGGACCGATTACGGTGCACTGGTACGGCATCATCCTGGGTTTGGGGGCATTGGTCGGACTGCTGCTTGCCGTTCAAGAAGGCAAACGCTTCGGCATTACCCCGGACTTCTTCATGGATCTGCTTCTCCTTGGTGTTCCTTCGGCTGTCATCGCTGCACGTATCTACTATGTAGCATTCGAATGGAACCGCTATAAGAATGATTTCTTGTCCGTCTTCAAAATATGGGAGGGCGGAATCGCGATCTACGGCGCGTTGATCGGTGCTTTCATATGCGGCATTCTGTATGCTCGTCAGAAGGGATACAACTTCCTGCGCATTGCGGATATTTGTGCGCCGTCGCTTATCGCGGGCCAATTGATTGGCCGTTGGGGCAACTTCGTTAACCAGGAAGCTTATGGCGGTCCTGTAGAGGAATCGTTCCTGCGGGACAAGCTTCATCTCCCAGGATGGATTGTTGACCAGATGAATGTGGAAGGTATCTTCCACCATCCAACGTTCCTGTATGAGTCGCTCTGGAATGTGGTAGGCATTATTATACTGTTCGTTCTCCGTCGTCAGAAGTTTCTGCGCGTGGGCGAATTGCTGTGCACGTACTTCTTCTGGTACGCACTCGGTCGCTTCTATATTGAAGCATTGCGCACGGACAGCTTGGCATTCTCCGGTCCGGACTGGCTCGCATCGTTCATGAACGGACTGTGGACGCCAATGGAGTGGATGGGCTTCAGCCAAGGTTACTTGAATATCGCAGTAGAAGGCAATGTGCGTGTGTCGCAGCTCGTCAGTGTTGTGCTGCTGCTCGCGGCTATCGTATTCGTCGTTGTAAGACGCGTAACGATCGCCAATCCGGTACGCTATCTAGATCCGATTGTATCGAGCAAGCAGCAAGCGTCCGATATCAAGATTGATTCTTCGGATGCTGCCAACAGCTAATCATTCGTGAAGAGGCTCCTAATCGGGGGAGTGTATAAGGAATGCAATCGGCTCCGTCTGCTCCGCCATTAATTGGCTGACGGCGGGGCCGATTTTTAAGCAGGAAGGGGATTAACGGTTTGACACAGCAGCAAATCAAGACGATGTTGTTTGACTTAGATGGTACGGTGCTCGACACGAACGAGCTCATCATTCAATCTTTTATCCATGCGCTGGATGGTATCGTTGAACCGGGCTTTGGCGCGGAGCACATTATCCCATCGATGGGATTGCCGCTCGTGGATCAGCTCCGATTGTTCTCCGGCAGGGAAGAAGTTGAGGATCTGCAAGACAAATACCGTGAGTTCAACCTGCGTGTGCATGACGAGTATGTGCAAGCTTTTCCCAACGTGAATGAAGTACTGAAAACGCTGCATGAGCACGGTATTCAGTTGGGCGTTGTAACGACGAAGATGCGCCTCACGACTGAGCGGGGTTTGAACTTCGTTGGCATTCGCGAGTATATGAGCAGCATCGTATCAATTGATGATGTGAAGCATGCCAAGCCGCATCCAGAGCCTGTGCTTCGTGCAATGGAGGAGCTTGGCGCCGATCCAGCTACTACGATAATGGTAGGAGACAGCGCGGTTGATATGGAATCAGCTGCAGCTGCAGGCGTCATCCCAGTTGGTGTTGCATGGTCGCTGAAAGGCGAACAGAAGCTGCTTGCTAGCGGCGCGAAACATATCATTCATGACATGCAGGATTTGCTTAAGTTCGTCTAACCAACGTCTATCGACAAGGCGGGTGCTGAATGGGACGTAACGTTGAACGGTTCAAGATGGAAGGTCCGAATGCGTTGTGGCAGGTTTACCGTACGGTGAGCCGGTTCAAAGCGGTACGTAATTTCGTAGCGATTCAAATCGCGCGTTACTGCCCGTCGCTTCCGGTTAAGAATGCGATTTATCGTCGTGTGCTTGGCATGAAGGTGGGGCGCGAGACGGCGTTTGCGTTGATGGTGATGGTCGATGTATTTTTCCCGGAGAAGATTGAGGTCGGTGATAATTGCATTATTGGCTACAATTCCACACTGCTAACGCATGAGTACCTGATCGGCGAGTATCGGATCGGTAAGATTATAATTGGTAATAGCGTCATGATCGGTGCCAACACAACCGTGCTGCCCGGTGTAACGATTGGAGATGGAGCAGTTGTTGCAGCAGGTTCGGTTGTACATCGAGATGTGCCTGCAGGTGCATTCGTTGGTGGCAACCCGCTGCAGGAGCTTCGTGGATCAGGTCCAAAGTGAAGGCCAGACTCTCTCGTGGAGCTGGCCTTTTCCTGTGCTTTCGTGGGCGGGCGCTGTCCCTTGACGGTATGGTCAGATCATGGTACGATTACGACTAATCCTTTGTTTTGGTAGTATGGTAACATGGTATCGCTTTAATGCATCAAAGTAATGTTGGATGATGAACATAGAATAATGGAACTAACAAGAGAGAACGATGGAACACAAACATAGAACAAACCGCAATCTATTCTTATAACAATTGCTAAGAAGGTGAATCCGTATGTCGAAACCTAAAGTGTTTGAGAAACCGATCGGGGTCAAAGATTATTTGCCGCACGCCGTTGCGAAGATGCGCCGGATTGAGCGTCAGACGCTCGAGTGCATGAACCGTTGGGGCTATGAGCAGATCATTACGCCAACGATGGAGTTCTACGATACGGTCGGCGTAGCGAGCTCTACATCCGATCAGAAGCTGTTCAAGCTGCTTAACAACCGTGGCACGACACTTGTGCTGCGTTCGGATATGACAGCGCCAATCGCGCGTGTGGTATCGTCTTTATTGAAGGAAACGCCATTCCCGCTGCGTCTGTCGTACCATGCGAACGTATTCCGTGCGATTGAGGAAGAAGCGGGCCGCGATGCGGAATTTTTCCAAACAGGCGTAGAGCTTGTTGGGGATCCATCGGCTGAAGCGGATGCTGAAGTTGTCGCGCTGGCGATTGCATCGCTAAAGGCTGCTGGCGTGGAACGGTTCAAAATCGCAATCGGTCACGTGGGCTTCTTGAACGGTCTGTTCGAGGAGACGCTGCCAGGACGCCCGGAGGCGCAGGAAGCATTGAAAGCATGTCTGCTTGGCCGCGACTATGTCGGCTACCGCGAGCTGCTGCGCAGCCTCTCGCTGGCAGAGCCAGTGCTTAAGGAGCTTGAAGGCATTCTTCGTCTGCGCGGCGGACAAGAAATTTGCGATCAAGCGCTGCAACTGAGCGGTACGGCAACGGCGAAAGCGTCCATTCAGCATTTGTGCGAAATTTGGGATGTGCTGAAGGCGTATGGCGTATGCGAGAATGTACTGATCGACCTGACGATGATCGGTGATTTCTCTTATTATACGGGCATGACGTTCGAAGGCTACGCAGCGGATCTTGGATTCCCGGTTGTAAGCGGCGGTCGTTATGACAACCTGCTCACCCAGTTCGGACGTCCGGCACCGGCTACAGGCTTCGCGATTAAGACGACGCGCGTGCTCGAACTGCTTGATGGCGTAGAAGAAGCGCAGCCAGAGCGTGTGTTGATCAGCTATGATGCTGCGGGCCGCGCGGCGGCGCTTGAGGAAGCGCAGCGTCTTCGCAGTGAAGGCGTTAGTGTCGTAACGGAGCGGGTAGAAGCAGGGCAGCAAGATACGAATTCTGCTGACAGATACGGATATGCTACATTTATCTCATTTGTCGGATCGCAGGGAACGAAGGGAGCGCAATCGTAGTGAGCGGACAGCAGGAGATTTTGAAGGTAGCAATGCCGAAAGGTCGGATCTATAAACAAGCATCGAAGTTGTTCCGCGAAGCGGGACTGCCGATTCCAGTCGATTTTGACGATTCGCGCAAGCTGATTATTGAAGTGCCTGACGCAAAGATGGAATTCATCATGGCGAAGCCGGTCGACGTGCCGACTTATGTGGAGTACGGTGTAGCTGATATTGGGATCGTCGGCAAAGACGTGCTGATGGAAGAAAATAAAGACGTGTATGAGCTGCTGGACCTTGGCATTGCGAAGTGCCGGATGTCCGTAATCGGAATGCCAGACTGGAAGCCGGTTATTAACCCGCGTGTCGCAACGAAATATCCGAACGTGGCATCGCAATATTTCCGCGAGTTGGGCCAGCAGGTAGAGGTCATTAAGCTGAACGGCTCGATCGAACTAGCGCCGCTGATTGGTCTGGCGGATCGTATCGTCGATATGGTTGAAACCGGTCAGACGTTGAAGGAGAACGGTCTTGTCGAGATGGAATCGATCTTCGGCATTACGAGCCGTCTCATCGCGAACCGCGTGAGCTATCGGATGAAGAACGAGCCTATTCAGAAGCTGTGCGATCTGCTGCAGCAGACGTTAGCTGCAAGAGTGTAATGGACGGGTACGGGTAGAATGAACGGATAATTAGAAGGCTTATCGAAGGGCGGCTTGATCGGGAATATCAGGTCTGCCCTTGGTGAGCGAGTGAACGGGGGATGAAGCTATGCGGATTATGCGTGCAGAGCAGTTCAACATTGACCGGCAGGTCGAATACGGCACTCCGGAGCAGAATGAAGCGGTCAAATCGATCGTTGAAGCGATTCGTACGGAAGGCGACGCAGCGCTGCTGCGACTGACAGAGCAGTTCGACCGCGTGAAGCTGGATGCGTCCTCGCTTCGCGTAACTGAAGCAGAGATTCTAGCAGCGTACGATAAAGTCGACGCTGATTTTCTCGTTGCGATCCGTGAAGCGGCAGTGAACGTACGGACGTTCCATGAGAAGCAAATGCGCAATTCGTGGATCGATATGCAGCCAGACGGCACGATGCTCGGTCAAGTACTGCGCCCGCTCAAGCGTGTCGGCGTATATGTGCCAGGCGGCAAGGCAGCTTACCCTTCGTCGGTGCTGATGAATGTTATTCCGGCTCAAGTAGCAGGGGTGCCTGAGATCGTTATGGTAACGCCGCCATCAACAGGCGGTCAAGAAGGCATCAACCCATACATTCTAGTCGCGGCAGCAGAAGCTGGCGTGAAGGAAATGTACCGGGTCGGCGGGGCGCAGGCGGTAGCAGCATTGGCCTACGGAACGGACTCGATTGCGCCAGTCGACAAAATTACAGGTCCAGGCAACATCTACGTTGCACTCGCGAAGCGTGCCGTGTTCGGTGTCGTCGATATCGACAGCATCGCCGGACCAAGTGAAATCGCAGTGCTTGCCGACGACTCAGCAGACGCTTCTTACGTAGCGGCTGACCTGCTCTCGCAAGCGGAGCACGATGAGATGGCTTCGGCCGTCCTCGTTACAGCGTCCGAGACGCTGGCTGAGGCAGTTGCTGCTGAAGTGGAGCGCCAGCTCGCATTGCTGCCGCGCGAAGCGATCGCACGCAGCTCGATCGACAACTACGGCGCGGTGCTGCTCGTGGATTCGCTCGACGCAGGCATCGACGTTATCAACCGTATGGCGCCAGAGCACTTGGAGGTACTCACGGCGGACCCAATGGCGCTGCTTGCACGCATCGAGAACGCAGGAGCGATCTTCCTAGGACCATACAGCTCAGAGCCGGTAGGCGACTACTTCGCAGGCCCGAACCATATCCTGCCGACGAACGGTACAGCGCGTTTCTCGTCGCCAGTCAACGTAGACGACTTCCTCAAGAAGTCGAGCTTGATCTACTACAGCAAAGAGGCTCTTCTCGCCAACGGCGACAAAATCATGACGCTCGCCCGCCACGAAGGCCTCGAAGGCCACGCCCGCGCCATCGAAATCCGCCTGGAAAAAGAGGGCGGCAAGTAAGAAGCCATAGGCTTCACTTGCACTTGCACTTGCACTTGCACTGGCCTTGCACTTGCACTTGTACTTGCATTGGCACATAGTAGGCCCAAAAGCTGATTGCTGACGGGTACAGCCAGTACCTTCAGGTGTTTCCGCGCAGCGAGCAATGCGAGCCAAGCGGACCCAAGCTATATAAAAAGTGCTGAGCTAGACGTATGCACCACCGCGAACAAAAGCGGAGAGTGCGGAATCACTCTGGAGAAACGTAGTGGTCGCCTTTGTCACTCGGGTTGTTACCATATCTGAATCTATAAGTTCAGAACAATCCGAGGACAACAGCGATCGGAAGAGTGATCCGCGCTCGGAGCGGGCTAGAACACAAACGTAATGTTTTATCATTAAGCATTTAGTCTTTTATTTCAATCAAAGTGAGGTCAAATAAATGTCCGAAATCGTACAACGCGCAGCCGAAGTGGCGCGCAAAACCAACGAAACCGATATCAAACTCGCCTTCGCCGTCGACGGCAGCGGGCAAGTAAACCTCGAAACCGACGTGCCTTTCCTCAACCATATGCTCGACCTGTTCGCGAAGCACGGCCAGTTCGATTTGACGGTCGACGCTCGCGGCGATGTAGAGATCGACGATCACCACACGGTCGAAGACATCGGCATTTGCCTCGGGCAAACGCTGGCAACGGCACTTGGCGACAAGCGCGGCATCAAACGTTATGCAAGTGTATTCGTCCCAATGGACGAAGCGCTGGCACAGGTTGTGGTCGACTTGAGCAACCGTCCGCATTTTGAATACCGTGCAGAATATCCGTCCCAACAAGTTGGCAGCTTCTCTACTGAGCTTGTAGAAGAGTTCCTCTGGAAGTTCGCGCTTGAAGCGCGTATGACGCTGCATGTTATCGTTCATTATGGCAAGAACACGCACCACATGATCGAGGCTGTCTTCAAGGCGCTTGGACGCGCACTGGACGAAGCAACTAGCATTGATCCACGCGTACAAGGAGTGCCTTCGACGAAAGGGGTGCTGTAACCGATGATCGCCATTATCGATTATGGCATGGGCAACCTGCATAGCGTCAGCAAAGCGGTCGAACGCCTCGGCTTCGATTTTGTCATCACGGCTGACCCTGCTCGGATTCTTGCAGCAGACGGGGCTATTCTGCCAGGCGTCGGCGCCTTCGGCGACGCGATGGACAATCTCCGCGAGACGGGGTTGGACGAAGTAACGAAGAGGTTCGTTGCGACGGGCAAGCCGCTGCTCGGCATCTGCCTCGGCATGCAGCTGCTGTTCAGCGAGAGCGAAGAGTACGGAAACCACCAAGGTCTTAACCTGCTGCCGGGCCGCGTCGTGCGTTTCCAAGGCGACTACAAGGTTCCGCACATGGGCTGGAACAAGCTGTCGTTCCGTCAATCCTCGCCGCTGTTCGAAGGACTTGAAGAAGGGCATGTCTATTTTGTCCACTCGTATCATGTGAAACCAGAGCTGGCGAGCGATCTGCTCGCAACCGTTGACTATTATCAGCAAGTAACGGCAATCGTTGGACGCGATAATGTGTACGGCATGCAGTTCCACCCGGAGAAGAGCAGCGATCTCGGCATGCAGCTGCTTGGCAATTTTCTTAAGCTGGCTGTAAAAGCATCCGTGTAAGCATAAGAACGATTGGCGAATATCGCATTCTATACTATAGATAAACCGGAGAGGAGAGATCGGCATGTTGGCCAAAAGAATTATTCCGTGTCTCGACGTGAAGGACGGCCGTGTCGTGAAGGGCGTCAACTTCGTCAACCTTCGTGATGCAGGCGACCCAGTTGAGTTGGCAGCAACGTATGACCGCGAAGGCGCCGACGAGCTCGTATTCCTCGATATCTCGGCTTCCGTCGAAGGACGGGCAACGATGGTTGAGGTCGTCAAGCGGACGGCTGGCGAAATTACGATTCCTTTCACCGTTGGCGGCGGCATCTCGCACGTTGACGATATGAAGCGACTGCTGCGCGCAGGGGCGGACAAAATCGGCATCAATACAGCAGCGATCCGCAATCCGCAGCTTATCGCGGACGGCGCGCGCAAGTTCGGCTCGCAGTGCATCGTCGTTGCAATTGACGCGAAGTTCAATCCGGAGTGGGGCGAATGGGAAGTGTTCACGCACGGCGGCCGGAACGGCACGAGCATTAAAGCGCTGGAATGGGCACGCGAGGCGGAGCGTCTCGGCGCTGGCGAGATTCTGCTGACGAGCATGGACGCGGACGGGACGAAGGACGGCTTCGATGTGAAGCTGACTCGCGCGGTATCGGAACTCGTGAGCATTCCAGTCATTGCATCGGGCGGAGCGGGCCGAGTGGAGCACTTCCACGATGTGTTCGCAGAGGGCAAAGCGGATGCAGGCCTCGCGGCTACGATTTTCCACTATAAAGAAATGACGATTCAAGAAGTGAAGGACGATTTGCGGCGCAAGGGAGTGGAAGTACGATGAGCGACAACACGAATGCGGCAGTGGTGCCTTATGAGGAGCTGCAGCAGAAGATCAAATGGGATAAGGACGGTCTTGTAGCAGCAATTGTGCAGGACGCCGTCAGCAAAGAGGTTGTCATGCTGGCGTACATGAATGCAGAGTCGCTTAAGCTGTCGATCGAGAGCGGCGAGACATGGTTCTGGAGCCGTTCGCGCAGCGAGCTGTGGCATAAGGGCGCAACCAGCGGCCATACGCAGCCAATCCGTTCGATCCATTATGACTGTGATGCAGATACGCTGCTCGTACGCGTTAATCAGAATGGCGCAGCTTGCCATACGGGCCGATACTCCTGCTTCTTCAACCCGATTGTGGAAGAGGCGCCAGCAGTCGAACAAGACGCGCAAGGCGATCGCTTCCGTATGCTCAATGAGCTCGAAGCGATTATCTCGAAGCGTTACGCAGAGCGGCCGGAAGGCGCGTACACGACGTACCTGTTCGAGAAGGGTCTCGACAAAATATTAAAGAAATTCGGCGAAGAGTCGATCGAAGTCGTCATTGCGGCAAAAAATGGCGACAACGACGAGCTGCGCAGTGAAACGAGCGATCTGCTGTTCCACTTGATGGTGCTGCTTCGCGAACGGGGCGTTTCGCTCGATGAGGTTATGGCAGAGCTAGGAAAGCGCCATAATAAACCAACGACGAACAAAATGAATCGTTAATAAAAACAAAACTTTTTGAATCGTTAGTCAAGCTCGAACGTATGAAAGCACGAAAGCACGAAAGCACGGAAGGGGAAACCGAGCACATGCTAATCGATTACCATACGCACCATGAACGGTGCGGACATGCGGTCGGCAAGCTGGAGGAGTACATCCAGCAGGGCATTGCGATCGGCCTGCAGCAAATCGGCGTGTCGGATCATATGCCGCTGCTGCACGTCAATCCGGATGAGTACTATCCGGAGATGGCGATGCCGATGGAGGAACTGCCCCGCTATGTCGAAGAAGCGTTCGCGCTGAAGGACAAGTATAAGGGACAGATCGATGTTCGCGTCGGTCTGGAAGGCGACTATATCGAAGGCTCCGAGGAGCAGATCGAGACGATCGTGAACGCGTATCCGTGGGACTATGTAATCGGATCGGTTCATTTTCTCGGGACATGGGATATTACCGACTTCCGTCAAACGCATGGGTGGGAAGGCCGCGACCCGATGCAAGTGTATGAGCAGTATTATGACGCAGTGATTAAGGCGGCAAATACGGGCTTCTACGACTACATGGGCCACATTGATGTTATCAAGCGGTTCGGCTTCAAACCGGCTGGAGATGTCACTCATCTGGAGAACGCTGCGCTGGAGGCTGTACGTCGCAACGATCTGGCGATCGAGTTGAACGCATCGGGACTTCGGCATGCATGCGCAGAGATGTTCCCTGGCAAACGGATGCTTGATTATGCAAGAAAGCTGGACATTCCGATTACGATTGGTTCGGATGCTCATCAGCCCGCTAGATTGGCCGAATACTTGGATCAGGCGCGATCGCGTTTGAAAGAAGCCGGTTTTACACAGCTAGCGACGTTTGAGCGCCGAATTAGAACAATGGTCGATTTTTGAATTCTGCTGTAATCAATGTATAATGAATATTGTCGAACAAGCAGTGTACGTAAAATTATAGTGGTTCAAACGCTCAGGAGGGTATCATGTTAAGCGACAAGTTGCGTATTTTTTCGGGTTCCTCGAACCCGAAATTGGCCGAGATGATTGCGGAGGAGCTAGGGCTCAAGCTCGGCGCCATCAAGCTGTCCCGGTTCAAAGGCGGCGAGATCTATGTCAACTATGAAGAAGGGATTCGGAACTGCGACGTATTTCTAGTACAGTCTCTGTCGCATCCGATCAACGATCATTTCGTCGAATTGCTCATTATGATTGATGCAGCGAAGCGGGCTTCCGCACGGACGATCAATATCATCATGCCGCATTACGGCTATGCGCGCCAAGAGCGTAAGGCTGCACCACGTGAGCCAATCTCGGCGAAGATGGTGGCGGACGTTCTGACGACCGTCGGCGCCCATCGCGTTGTGACGATCGATCTGCATGCACCGGCGATTCAAGGCTTCTTCAACATCCCGGTTGACCATCTGACGGCGCTCGACATAATCAGCAACTACCTGAAAAATAAAGACATCAAGAACCCAATCGTTGTTTCGCCGGATGCAGGCCGGGCATCGACTGCGGAAATGCTGGCGAACTACCTGGACTGCCCATTCGCGATGATGATCAAGAAGCGTCCAGCGCACAACGAGTCAGTCATTACGCACGTCATTGGGGATGTAGAAGGCAAAACGCCGATCATCATCGAAGACCTGATTGATACCGGAAGCACGATTATTAACGTCGTAGAGGGACTGAAGGAACGTGGAGCTGAAGACGTCTACGTATGCGCAACGCATCCGCTGTTCTCTGGCAACGCCCTGCAGCGTTTGGATCACCCGAATATTAAAGAAGTCGTTGTAACGGACTCGATCGCCCTTCCGGCGCATCGTCCAGAGCGTTACCGCGTACTGTCCGTCGCACCTATGCTGGCGGAAGCAACCCGCATCATTATTGAGGGTGGATCGATTAGCACCCTGTTCAAAAACGCTGGCGTATAAGCCAGCAACCAGCCGAAAAATCGTGGGTCGCTTCATGCGCTCGCGATTTTTCCGCTTTTTCCAGCCTGTAAGGATAGGCGGGGCTATGATATAATCGTACCAACATTAGACGACTACGGGAGGTGCCTTGCATTATGACTAAGAAGCAGCGTGCGGCGGTTTCAGGCAGGCTAGCAAAAATTATACCCATCCAATGGGACGCGACGTACTTCTTCGAGCGGGCTGTTCGTTCGCTGGATCGTTATCATTATGACAAGGCACTGAAAAACTTTCGCCGCGCCGCGCAGTTTGAGCCTGATAATCCAGTGAATCATTGCAATATGGCCGGCATTCTATCCGAGCTTGGCAATTATGAGGAATCGAATCGGATTCTCAAATGGATCATTGACGAGCTTGACCCTACAATGACGGAATGCCACTTCTATATGGCGAACAACTATGCCAACATGGAGATGTATGAGGCTGCAGAGGATTCTCTTGTCCAGTACTTGGAGGAAGATGACGAGGGGCATTTCATCGATGAAGCGGATGAAATGATGGAATTGCTGACGTTCGAGCTTGCTCGTCCAACGAAGCAAGCGAATGTCAAATCGCTTGGCGGGATGCGGGAGCATGATCGTGCGCGGATGCTGCTGGAGGAAGGTAAATTCGCACAGGCGGTCAAAGTGCTGGAAGATATCGTAGAGCGGTACGAGGACTTCTCGTCTGCACGTAATAATTTGGCGTTAGCCTATTATTATATGGGGCAATTCGACAAGGCGATGGCGACGATTCTCAAGGTGATCGAGCTGGATGAAGGCAACCTGCATGCATTGTGCAATCTGGCAATCTTCTATCAGCATCTGGGAGACCGTGAGAAGCTGTCGGAGCTGCTTGCTCTGCTTCGTAAAACGTTTCCGTTCCATCAGGAGCATGCGTTTAAGCTGGCAACGACGCTTGGTATTCTAGGTGAACATGAAGGAGCTTACCGGCAATTTATCCGTCTGATTCGTACGGGTAGTTCCGGAGATGCCAGCGTATATCACTATGCCGCAGTCGCCGCTTGCCAGACGGGCCGACTCGCTGAAGCAGAGCGATTGTGGCAGCAGTGCCGCAGTCATGATCCGCAGTCGGAGGTCGCGTCATATTATTTGGACTATCTGGCCGGTATCCGCGCAAGCGGCAGTCAGCCGGCGCCGATCAGCTATCATTATCATCTGCCGTTCGAAGAGCAGATGAAGCTGTGGGAACGACTCCCTGGTGAAATTGTGCCCGAACGATTCAAGAAAGATCCGCTTGTGCGCTCTTCCTTCTTCTGGGCGCTGCGTCACGGCGACCGCCAGACGAAGCTGCAAGTTATTCAAGCGCTTGGCATTATTGGTGATGAAGAAGTGAAGGAAGCGCTGCGGGCGTTCATGAAGGAAACAAGCGAGGATGACGATCTGAAGCGGATCGCGCTGCTCGTGCTCCGCTCGCTTGGGGAGACGGCGCCAATCGAGGCTGTGTTCGGCAACGAAGAGACCATTATTGAACCGCAGCAGATGCCAACGCGTCTGCCTGTATGGGAAGCAAGCTGGCAGGCTATATTGGACGACGCGCTTAGCCGCATGCGGGCAACGGGTTATGATCTTGTGCAGCAGCATGACCTGCTGACGTTGTGGATTGATTTCTTGTCGCGGTTGTATCCGGATGTGCCGAAGTTCGGCAAGATACAGGGCTGGGCTGCCGCGCTGGAATATTGGACGGCAAAGATGCACAGCCGTACGATTTCGTTCGAGGAAGTGGCGCGCAAGTACGAAACAACGGCAGCGACGGTCAGCCGACATGCGAAACGAATTGATGATGTGTGCGGCATCCGTGACAAAATGCGCTCGACGAACGCGCTGCTGCAAACGCATCGTATAGACAGGAATGAACATGATTGATGCTCCCCCGTCAAGGGTATTCTAAGGGGGAATAGCATCTTGCACAGGGGCTGCTTGCACGCTTGATACAGCGGCAAGCGGCCCTGCAGTCGATCAGGAGGGCATACTTATGTACAAATCCATTATTATCGGAACGGGTCCATCGGGACTGACGGCTGCCATCTATCTGGCGCGCGCGAACATGAAGCCGCTCGTAATTGAAGGACCGGAGCCAGGCGGACAATTGACGACAACGACGGAAGTAGAGAACTTCCCAGGTTTCCCTGAAGGCATTATGGGCCCTGATTTGATGGCCAATATGCGGAAGCAAGCGGAACGTTTCGGCGCTGAATTCCGGACGGGCTGGGTCAACAGTGTCGATTTGTCTGAGCGGCCATTCAAGCTGCAGGTTGAAGGTCAAGGTGAGCTGGTTGCCGAGTCATTGATCATCTCGACGGGCGCATCGGCTAAATATATCGGCATTCCGGGCGAGAAAGACAACGTTGGACGCGGCGTCAGCACTTGTGCAACGTGCGATGGTTTCTTCTTCCGCGGGAAGAAAATTATCGTAGTTGGCGGCGGTGACTCGGCAATGGAGGAAGCCAACTTCCTGACGCGCTTCGCGACGGAGGTTGAACTCGTACACCGTCGTGATGAGCTGCGTGCTTCGAAGATTATGCAGGATCGTGCACGCGAGAATGAGAAAATCAACTGGAGTCTGAATAAGACTCCTATCGAAGTTGTCGCGAACGGCATGGGCGTTACTGCGCTTAAGGTACGCGACAATGCAACAGGCGAAGAAGAGCTGCTTGAGACGAGCGGTATCTTCGTTGCGATCGGCCACACGCCGAACACGGGCTTCCTGGGCGGACAGGTCGAAACGGACGAGCATGGCTACATTAAAGTGAAACCGGGCACGACGGAGACGAATGTGCCAGGTGTATTCGCCTGCGGAGACGTGCAGGATACGAAGTACCGGCAAGCGATTACGGCAGCGGGAAGCGGCTGTATGGCCGCGCTTGAGGCGGAGAAGTTCCTGGATGGTCACATTACCCAGGACTGGAGCGTTTCGCTGTAATAAATGGATCCCTTCCAGACGTCCTTTTTGAGCCGGAATACGGTGCAGAAAGGACGTTTTTCGTTGAGCGAATACGTCTTCCTGCGAGGTGTTGATTAACAATTTTTAATCTTTCTATTAAAACGTATATGGAGTCGAGATGGGAGAAAACGATAGGGCAGAAAGGGGCGAAGCCCCTTCCAACTGTTCCAGCTTTGCGTGCCTTGACCTATTAGAAGGCTTCGCTTATAGTTGGTAACAGAAGAAGTTTAACTTTGTGAACGAGGTGGCCTAGTAATGTCTGAGCAAATCTACGTGGGAGTCGATATCGGCGGCACCGCCATAAAGGTAGGCATTTGCAACCAAAGCGGCGATCTTCTCCATACGTATGAAGGACCGACCGAAAGCGATAAGGGGACGGAAGTCATCCTGCACAACATTGCAACTTATGCGAAGCGGATCGTAGAGCAATCGCATTATGAATGGGAACAGGTCGGTGGCGTAGGCGTAGGAATCGCCGGCTTCTTGGACATTCCGAACGGCATTGTTAAGTTCTCTCCCAATATTGGCCTGCGAGATGTACGGTTGAAAGATTACCTGGAAGAGCACTTGAACAAGACGGTGCGTATTAATAATGATGCCAATGTTGCAGCGCTCGGCGAAGCATGGGCAGGTGCAGGCAAAGGCGTCGACCATTGCGTATGCTATACGCTCGGAACGGGTGTCGGCGGCGGTATCATTGTAAACGGCAAAATCTATGAAGGCTTCAACGGCATGGCCGGCGAGCTTGGACATATGCAGATTGTACCGGATCTTGAAGCGATTCAGTGCGGCTGCGGCAAAATGGGATGCCTCGAGACGGTATCGTCCGCAACGGGCATCATTCGCATGGCGAAGGACGCTGTAGAGCGCGGTGACCGTACGTCGCTGTCGCTCGTTGAGCATATTATGGCGAAGGAAGTCATCGACGCGGCGAAAGCTGGCGACGAAGTCGCTTCGCGCATCGTGAATCGTGCCGCATATTACCTCGGTAAGTCGATGGCGGCTGTTGCGGTCGTATTGAACCCGCAGCGCTTCATCGTCGGCGGCGGCGTATCGAAGGCAGGCGAGTTCCTGTTTGATCAGATTCGTCAGGAATTCCGCAAGTACACGCCGGATGTGATCGCGGAGGGCGTAGAGATCGTAGCAGCTACGCTCGGCAACGATGCAGGCGTTGTAGGTGCAGCAGGCTTGATTCTGCGCGCGTAATGAAGGAATGTCGGCCAGCGGGCTGACACTAACAGAGAGAAGGCTGACCCGCCCTTACCGGCGGGTTTGTCCGTGATAGGGCCATTATCGGCTTGGCCTGGGAGAGGAGTGACCAAGGCATGGACAATGAATCGGTGCAAGTAGCGAAGCTCGTTATTATAACGGGCATGTCGGGAGCGGGCAAAACCATTGCGGTGCAGAGCATGGAGGATCTCGGATTTTTCTGCGTCGATAATTTGCCGCCCGTTCTCATTCCGAAATTCGCGGAGCTTATTGAACAATCGAACGGCAAGATCGGCAAGGTAGCGCTCGTTATCGACTTGCGCGGCCGGGAATTCTTCACAGCGTTGTCGGAGTCGCTTAGCTTCATTAAAGAGCACTATACGATCAGCTGCGAGATTCTATTCTTGGATGCGACGGATGCGGTTCTCGTTCAGCGGTACAAAGAAAGCCGCCGCAGACACCCGCTCGCGCCGGAAGGCATGCCGCTTGATGGCATCGGTCTCGAGCGCCGGATGCTTGAGGATCTTAAGGGGATGGCGACGCAGGTCATCGATACGAGCAGCCTGAAGCCAGCGCAGCTGAAGGAGCGGATCGTGTCGCGCTTCACGAACACGGAGCGTACCGGCATCAACGTGAACGTTATCTCGTTCGGCTTCAAATACGGCATCCCGATCGACGCTGATTTGATCTATGATGTTCGTTTTCTGCCGAATCCGCACTACATTGAGCATTTGCGCCCGAACACAGGGCAGAATCCGGATGTTTATGAATATGTTATGAAATGGCCGGAAACGCAGACGTTCCTTACCAAACTGCTTGATATGCTGAACTTTCTTATCCCGCTGTACCGGAAGGAAGGCAAAAGCCAGGTTGTCGTCGGTATTGGATGTACAGGCGGCAAACATCGATCTGTGGCGATTGCCGAATACTTGGGCCGAATGCTCGGAAGCAGTGATACAGAAACGGTGCGCGTCAGCCATCGTGACTCCGACCGAGATCGGCATTAAATGGGGTGCGTGAATGAAAGGCAGTGAACAATCGGCATCCGAGCGCCCTAAGATCGTCGTGATCGGCGGTGGGACGGGATTGTCAGTTATGCTGCGCGGCCTAAAAGAGAAGCCGCTCGACATAACGGCGATCGTTACGGTTGCGGATGACGGAGGAAGCTCCGGCATCCTGCGCAACGAGCTTCATATCCCGCCGCCAGGCGATATTCGCAACGTGCTGCTTGCGCTTGCCGATGTAGAGCCGCTGTTATCGAATTTGCTTAACTATCGATTCAACAGCGGCGCGGGCCTTGCAGGCCACAGCCTCGGCAATCTCATGCTGG
Source organism: Paenibacillus terricola (assembly GCF_014779765.1). Taxonomy (GTDB): domain Bacteria; phylum Bacillota; class Bacilli; order Paenibacillales; family Paenibacillaceae; genus Paenibacillus_T; species Paenibacillus_T terricola. The sequence continues at coordinate 23,010 of NZ_JACXZA010000011.1, forward strand.
CAGCCATTACGGATATATCCGGCGACTTCGTATCGGGCGTCAGAGAGCTGAGCCGCGTACTCGCGGTTCGCGGACGTGTGCTTCCGGCAGCTGGCCAAGCGATTGTGCTGAAAGGCGAGATGATGGATGGCACGATCGTAACTGGGGAATCAATGATTCCAAAGGCAGGCAAAGCGATCAAGCGTGTGTTCATTGAACCTCCGAATGTTGAACCGCTTGCTGAAGCGGTCGAAGCGATTCAAGAGGCTGATGCGATACTGATCGGTCCTGGCAGCTTGTACACGAGCATTATTCCGAATCTGATTGTGCCGAAGCTTGCCGAGGCCATTGTTTCGTCAGAAGCGCTCAAGATGTTCGTCTGCAACGTTATGACACAGCCTGGCGAGACGGATAACTACTCGGTAGGCGATCATCTCGAAGCAATCTATAATCATATTGGCTATCATTTGTTTGATTATGTTATCGTCAATGACGGCGAGATACCGCCGCAGGTTCAGAGCAAGTATGCCGAGAAGGGCGCTAAGGCGGTCCATCTCGACCTGGATGAAGTGAAGAAGCGCGGTTACAAAGTAATCGCTGACCGGCTGGTGCTGTTCCGCACCTATTTGCGGCACGATGCCGAGAGGCTGAGTCAGCATATTTTTCAACTAGTAGACGACTGGATGACACGGAAGAGGTGAATCGACATGTCCTTTGCGGCACAAACGAAAAAAGAACTGACAATGATTGAAATGGACGCCTGCTGCGAGAGGGCAGAACTGTCCGCATTGATCCGCATGAACGGCTCTGTGTCGTTGTCGAACCGCAAAGTGATACTCGATATCTCGACGGAGAATGCGGCGATTGCTAGACGGATCTATAGTCTTCTCAAGAAGCAGTTCGATGTACATACAGAGCTGCTCGTGCAGAAGAAGATGCGGCTGAAGAAAAATAATGTGTACATCGTGCGTATACCGACTAAAGTTCAGGAAATACTGAAGCAGCTAAGCATTGTGTCGGAAGGTTTTCTTTTTCAGCAGGGAATCGACAAAGAAATCATTAAGAAGTCATGCTGTAAGCGGTCTTACCTTCGCGGTGCCTTCCTTGCGGGAGGATCGGTCAACAATCCGGAGGGCTCGTCCTATCACCTGGAGATCGCATCGATGTACGAAGAGCACTGCCAAGCGCTCGCGGATCTGGCGAACAAGTTCGAATTGAACGCACGTTGCATCGAGCGGAAGAAGGGCTTTATTTTCTACATCAAAGAGGGCGAGAAGATTATTGAGCTACTGAACATTATCGGCGCTCACCAAGCGCTATTCAAATTCGAGGATGTTCGCATTATGCGCGACATGCGCAACTCCGTTAATCGGATCGTTAACTGCGAGACGGCGAATTTGAATAAGACGATTGGCGCAGCCGTTCGGCAAATCGATAATATTAAGCTGCTGCAGAAGGAACTCGGGCTTGATCAGCTGCCGGAGAAGCTGCGAGAAGTGGCGGAAATTCGGCTGATGCACCCCGATATGAATTTGACAGAAGTCGGCGAGCTGCTCAAAGGGAAGGTCAGCAAGTCAGGTGTTAACCATCGGCTGAGGAAAATTGATGAATTGGCTGAAAAAATACGTAACGGCTGACGTTTTCCCTAGTGCAACAAGCGCGATAATGATATAATAATTAACAAAATGCCGCGTTTGCGGCGGTTTCATCAGCTTAGAAGCTATTTTGCTCTGAATTACGACTGATTACATTCATGTCAATAGAAATATGTGTAGGGGGTATGGTTTCCATGACAAGACATCCCGTTGTCGTTCGTCTGAAAACAGGTCTGCACGCAAGACCAGCAGCTTTATTCGTTCAAGAAGCTAATAAATTCTCGTCCGAAGTGTTCGTGGAGAAGGACGACAAGAAAGTGAATGCTAAATCGATTATGGGCATCATGAGCCTTGCGATCAGCTCCGGTACGGAAATTCACATTAGCGCTGAAGGTTCTGACGCTGATCAGGCTGTAACCGCTTTAGTCAATCTCGTAAGCAAAGAAGAGCTCGAAAACCAATAATCGTCCGGATGACGAGTTAGCAAGACCCCCTTTAAAGGGGGTCTTTTTAATTATCTACCCAACTAAGGATATTAGAATAAGGAGTTCTACCCACCCAAACCCTCCCTGCAAGGGAGGGCCCCATGGGGCTAAGCATATGCTTCCGATGTGGTTTCCTCACGGAAACCTTTACCCCTGGACCCCGGAAGGTGTCGGCAGCAGGACAGAGGTGCATTGGAGGGGACGGCGTGCTGGTAGTCGCGTGCCCCTGTGGGGCACAACTTTCGTTCGAGCATGATAGTTACCTATCAAGGAACGTGTGAGCCTGCTGCGTGCAAATAGAGCCGTGCGCCTTATGGGCGCGACTCTACTTCGAGGTTACTAACCCTATTGGACTGTAGTTCTCGTCCAGAGTGTCGGATACAGCCGGCTGATGTCGTTAAGAACGATAGATCGTTTGCTCCCGATTCGGACCAACGGAGATGATTCGGATCGGTACGCCGATGACTTGTTCGATCCACTGTACATATTGCTGCGCTTGTGGCGGAAGTTGGTCGAATGAGCGAATATGCGAGATGTCACAGCCCCAGCCTGGCAGCGTAGTGAGTACGGGCTCGGCAAGCGCTAGTTGATCGGCTGTCAGGAATTCGTTCGTTATTTGGTCGTTCAAACGATAGCTCGTACAGACAGGGATTTCGTCTAAGTAGCCCAATACATCCAGATTGGTGAGCGCCACTTCGTTTGCACCTTGCACCATACAGCCATAGCGGGTAGCTACTGCATCAAACCAGCCAACGCGACGCGGCCGGCCGGTCTTCACGCCGTACTCTCCTGCGTCGCCTCCGAGACGACGAAGCTGCTCCGCTGCGTCCCCCGATAGCTCAGTCACGAATGGTCCAGCACCCACGCAGCTGGAGTAAGCTTTAGTTACAGCAATGATGCGATTGATAGCGTGCGGCGGAACGCCTGCTCCGATGGAAGCATAGCCAGCCAATGTTGATGACGAAGTGACATAGGGGAAATTACCGTGGTCAGGATCGCGAAGAGCGCCGAGCTGGCCTTCGACGAGAATGGACTCGCCGGCAGCGAGCTTCTGATGAAGAAGAACGGATGTATTCGCGATGAAAGGCTCCAAGCGGCTCTTCACTGCAAGCAGTCGATCAGCGATATGATCTGGATCAACTGGCTCGGCTTGGTAGAGATGCTGCATCAGTGCATTCTTAGCTGCCAAGGCCGCTTGGATCCGCTCGCGAAGCTGTGTTTCATCGCCAAGCAACGCGCTGAGCGGAATGCCGATCTTGAGCGCTTTGTCTGCATAGAAAGGAGCGATACCGGATCGGGTAGAGCCGAAGCTTTGTTTACCAAGCCGCTCCTCCTCGTATGCATCTAGCTGAATATGATAAGGGAGTACAAGCTGCGCACGATCGGAGATGCGAATCTCCGGTGCCGGAATGCCTCTAGCCAGCAGATTGTCGTATTCGCACAGGAAATCTTCGGGATTGAATGCAACGCCCGGGCCAATCACATTCATCGTGCCGTTAGTGAACACGCCCGACGGCAGCAGATGCAACGCGAATTTGCCGAAGGCATTAATAATCGTATGCCCCGCGTTGCTGCCGCCTTGATAGCGGACGACACAGTGATATTGCTCGGCCAGGAGGTCCGTTATTTTACCCTTACCCTCATCTCCCCAGTTCGCTCCTACTACTGCTGTTACACTCATTCCAATTCACTCCTCTAATCATCATTGGATTTCCAAAATTGATTATAAGTGCGATAATGATATTAATGAAATGAATATACATAATGACTAATATAAAGGAGATTAATGGCTGTGAGCGACCTCGTTACGAATATGGAGTGGTACCGCGCTTTCTATTGGACGGCGAAGGCGGGGAGTTTGTCAGGAGCGGCAGAGCATCTATATATTACGCAGCCAGCGGTCACGCATGCCATTAAGCAGCTGGAGTCACAGCTTGGCGGCCAACTGTTCTTCCGGACGTCTAAAGGCGTCAAGCTGACAGCAGAAGGCGCGATGCTGTATCAGCACATCGAACAGGCTTTTAACCTCATTCATGCAGGCGAACGGAGATTAGCAGAGCGGCATGCGCTTACGGAAGGGGAAATGCGTATTGGGGCGGGCGATACGCTGTGCAAGCATTATTTGCTGCCGCGCATGCGCCAGTTCCATGAGCAGTATCCTGGCGTTCAGTTTCAGGTGACGAATCGAACCTCTCGCGAGACGGTGAAGCTGTTGAAGGAAGGAGCGATCGACTTCGGCATTGTGAATCTGCCGCTGGAGGATCCAAAGCTGCTTATACAAGAGAGTATGATCGTGCAGGACTGCTTCGTGGTATCGGGTACTTACCGCAAATGGGTGGCGGCTGGGCAGCCTCTGTCTCTTGACTGGGAGGAGCTGAGCCATTACGAACTGCTGCTATTGGAGAAAGGCAGCGCCACCAGAGCGTATATCGATAAGGCGGCCGCTGCGAATGATGTCGCACTAACGCCGAGCATGGAACTTGGCAGCTTGGATTTGCTAAGTGAATTTGCTCAGACGGGATTCGGAATTGCATGTGTGGTCAGAAATTTCGCCCAGGATCTATTAGAGCGGGGAGAATTGGTGGAATTGGCGATTGCCCCACCGATTCCGCCTAGACGAATCGGGATAGCTACGTTAAAAGATGTCCCCTTATCTATTGCGGCGAAAGCATTCATAGCGCTGCTGTAATAGTAGACGTGATGAAAAGCCCCTCATTCCATTAAGGAGTGAGGGGCTTGCTGTCGTGATGCGCGGAAGAGCGGATTACAGCTTGTCGATGACTTTGTCGATCAGGCCGTATTGGCGTGCTTCCTCAGCGCTCATGAAGTTGTCGCGGTCCGTATCGCGTTCGATTGTTTCGAACGATTGACCAGTGCGTTCAGCCATGATGCGGTTCAGCTTGTCGCGCGTCTTCAGGATGCGGCGAGCACGAATCTCGATGTCGCTCGCTTGACCTTCAGCACCGCCGAGCGGCTGGTGAATCATGACCTCAGCGTTCGGAAGCGCATAGCGTTTACCTTTGGCACCGGCATTAAGCAGGAAAGCGCCCATCGATGCAGCCATACCAACGCAGATCGTGGAGACGTCTGGTTTGATGAATTGCATAGTGTCGAAGATGGCGAGACCGGCCGAGATGGAGCCGCCAGGGCTATTAATGTACAGGGAGATATCCTTCTCTGGATCGTCTGCCGCAAGGAACAACAGCTGCGCGATGATGGAGTTGGCGACAAGGTCGTTCACCGGCGTCCCGAGAAAAATAATACGGTCCTTCAGCAGCCGCGAGTAAATGTCGTAGGCGCGCTCGCCGCGGTTATTCTGCTCAATGACCATTGGCACATAGTTCATATCCATGAAAGTTCCCTCCCGAATAGGAAATGTAATATAGCTTCAGCACTAGCATGGTCAGATGCGACGCACTGCAAACGCTCGAAAACGAAAGTTGCAGATCCGCATAAGAAGATGCGAAAGTGCTGCTGATGAATTTTATAATAGCGGATTGATCAGTAAAAGTCAAAGAAAGTCAAACAAAGTGATAACGGGGATTTGAAGGACGTATTCAGGCGGCTAGGAGGGTTGAAGAAGGTGCGAATATGCGGGTGAATTGTATTTTGTACAACGGGAATCGAATGTGGAGCGGGCGGATCGTCTTCAAGGCCGGAATAGCGCAATTCAATTGTACGAGCTCCAACAGCGTGTTGAATTCGTAGAACGAGCAGGGGATTTATATTGTATAAAATGCAGCGGGCACGACACATTAGAGCACCGAATGGGACAACTATCGTACTCTTTAAGCAAAAATGAACGCAAAAAAACCGACCTCAAGGTCGGTTTCTAGTCATTATAAGGTTGGCGCGCCCGCTAGGAATCGAACCTAGATCTCAGGCTCCGGAGGCCTACGTCATATCCATTGGACCACGGGCGCAAAAAAGCGGAACGAGAGTTATCATACCTTAATTTCCATAGGATTGCAAGTGTCGGACTATTAGAAAAATAAAAGTTGTCTAATAAGTGTCGGAAAACGGTTACATGGGCGAAAAGGAACTTGCAGTCTTTTCCGCTATTCGATAAAATAAGTGTGGGACCTAAATCGAGCATGCGGGACGTTAAATGTCCAGATCGACAGAAGCCCATCAAAGTTTCTTCATATGCTAAAGTGCGAGTTCAAAAAGTCGGGTTTTCAGCACCGAGAAGTTATGAACAACCTCTTCAAGCAAGAATTCGGCTGTAGTGGAGTGAATGCGCTAAGATGCGACCCATGATCGAACTGCAGCAGCAGCTTGTGCCGGATTTATTGGAAGTCATGAGGAAACGTTACTTCATCCTGCATCAAGTTATGCTGTCTGATTCTGTCGGACGGCGCGCGTTGGCCGGAACCCTCGGGATGACGGAACGCGTGCTTCGTGCCGAGACTGATTATTTGAAAGCGCAAGGTCTGCTGGAGATTCATGCTTCTGGAATGCGCATCAGTGAACAAGGACGCATGCTGCTTGCAGAGATGGAACCGATGTTCAAGGAATGGTTCGGCTTATCCGATATGGAAGATAAGATCCGACGCCATTATGGACTGAAGCGAGTGCACATCGTACCGGGCGACTCTGACACCTCGAAGACAGCGAAGCGGGAGCTGGGCCGCGCTGCGAGCCAAGCATTGACCCGATTGCTGAACAAGGACGATGTCGTCGCCGTAACAGGCGGAACGACAATGGCGCAGGTGGCTAATCATCTGACATCGCCAATGCCGCTGCCAACGAACTGGTTCGTTCCTGCACGAGGCGGACTTGGTGAGAGCTTGGACTACCAGGCGAACACGATTGCCTCGATGATGGCGAAGCGGACAGGGGCGCAGTACCGACTGCTTCATGTACCCGATCATTTGGGTGAAGAAGCGTACGTCACTCTTATGCAAGAGCCGAACATTCAGGAAATCGTGAATGTCATTCGGAAGGCTAGAATCGTCGTTCACGGAATAGGGGACGCGATGGTCATGGCTAGACGCCGTAAGGTGGATCAAGCAATTGTCGATGCGATGAGAGCGGAAGGTGCGCTGGCAGAGTCGTTCGGGTATTATTTTGACCGGAATGGGGCTGTCGTTCACAAGATGCATACCGCGGGCCTGCGGCTCGAGGACATTGTAGCGACGGAGGTTGTCATTGCGGTAGCCGGAGGCGTAAGCAAGGGCGAAGCGATTGCCGCCGTCATGAGGTTCGGACACGATGATGTGCTTGTCACCGACGAAGCGGCAGCACAAGTCATTGTTAGGATTATTGATGAGGCCGATTTGGGCAATGCTTAATAAGGTGCATTTTGAACAGAGGATATCTTGACGGTCTCGCGGCTGGAATTCAGGGTCGTATATCGTCTTGAGTATATATATCACTTATTGTCTAGGAGGAATTTCCAAATGGTTAAAGTTGGTATTAACGGATTTGGCCGTATCGGCCGTAACGTGTTCCGCGCAGCGCTGAACAACCCTGCAGTTGAGATTGTTGCAGTAAACGACCTGACGGACACGAAAACGCTGGCTCACCTTCTTAAATATGACACGACGCACGGCAAGCTTGACGGTACGGTTGAGGCTAAAGAAGGCGCGCTGATCGTTAACGGCAAAGAAATCAAAGTATTTGCTGAGCGCAACCCAGAAAACCTCCCTTGGGCATCCGTAGGTGCTGAGATCGTTGTTGAATCGACGGGTATCTTCACAGCTAAAGAAAAAGCTGAGCTTCACCTCAAAGGCGGCGCTAAGAAAGTTATCATCTCCGCTCCAGCTACGAACGAAGACATCACGATCGTTATGGGCGTTAACGAAGACAAGTACGACGCTTCCGCTCATACGGTTATCTCGAACGCATCTTGCACGACGAACTGCCTCGCGCCATTCGCGAAAGTTCTTAACGATAAATTCGGCATCGTAAAAGGTATGATGACGACTGTTCACTCGTACACGAATGACCAATCCGTTCTCGACGTACCTCACAAAGACCTGCGCCGCGCTCGCGCTGCTGCAGAGAACATCATTCCTTCGTCGACGGGCGCTGCTAAAGCAGTATCCCTCGTACTGCCAGAACTGAAAGGCAAACTGAACGGCATGGCTATGCGCGTTCCTACGCCTAACGTATCGGTAACGGACCTCGTTGCTGAACTGAAAGTAAACGTAACTGTTGAAGAAGTTAACGCAGCTCTGAAAGCAGCTTCCGAAACTTCGCTCAAAGGTATCCTTAACTACTCCGAAGAGCCACTCGTATCGAGCGACTACAACGGTGACCCAGCTTCCTCCACGGTTGACGCACTGTCGACGATGGTTGTTGAAGGCAACATGGTTAAAGTTGTTTCCTGGTACGACAACGAGTGGGGCTACTCGAACCGCGTAGTTGACCTTGCTGCATTCGTTGCAAGCAAAGGCCTGTAAGGATTTCTAATCCCCCAAACCCCCTTGGTCTACAAAGGGGGCCCCGGGGCGCTACGCCCCCTGGACCCCCGTATTGGGGCGTAGGAGGGACGGCGGGTGCTCCTGCATGACAGTGTGCTAGGAACGCTTTCGTCCTGACGGACACGCTTTGGCGGCGGTGCACCCGTGCAACGGAAGGGATGCCGCCGTTCCGGCGGGACCAGGGGGCCGCAGCTCCTTAAGCGGAGCCTTGGCCCTTGGTTCGCGCCTTCCGCCATATTGGCGGGGGCTGAACCAATGGTTTAACGTTCCTTCTTTGAAGGAACGTTTTTTTATTATAGCGATGTTTTGAAGGCGTTCGCTGAAGCGAACGCAAGTACTTAATGGATTATTCATCTTCGCCTATTCCGAAGGAGGCTTTCTCTTATGAACAAGAAAAGTGTTCGCGACGTCGAAGTCGCAGGTAAACGCGTATTCGTACGCGTCGATTTCAACGTACCGCTCGAAAATGGCAAAATCACGGACGACACGCGTATCCGTGAAACGCTCCCTACGATCAAGTTCCTGATCGAAGGCGGCGCGAAAGTAATTCTCGCTTCCCACATGGGCCGTCCAAATGGTCAAGTGGTTGAAGAGCTGCGCCTGACGCCAGCTGCTGAGCGTCTGTCCGAGCTGCTTGGTAAGCCGGTTGTAAAAGCAAACGAGGTTGTTGGCGATGCGGTTAAAGCACAAGTAGCTGCACTGCAAGCTGGCGACGTGCTCCTGCTCGAGAACGTTCGTTTTGAAGCAGGCGAAGAGAAAAACGATCCAGAACTCGCGAAGCAATTCGCTGAGCTGGCTGATCTGTTCGTAAACGATGCATTTGGTGCTGCTCACCGTGCGCACGCTTCGACGGAAGGCATCGCTCACGTGCTTCCAGCTGTATCGGGTCTGCTCGTAGAGAAAGAACTCGACGTTCTCGGCAAAGCGCTGAACAACCCAGAGCGTCCTTTCACGGCAATCGTTGGCGGTTCGAAAGTTAAGGACAAAATCGACGTTATCAACAAAATGATCGAAATCGCAGACAACATCCTCATCGGTGGCGGTCTGTCGTATACATTCCTTAAAGCACAAGGCAATGAAGTTGGTAAATCGCTGCTCGACAACAGCAAGCTCGACCTGACGCTTGAGTTCATCGAGAAAGCGAAGAAGCTTGGCAAGAACCTGTACCTGCCAGTTGATATCGTTGTAACGGATGACTTCAGCGCAGACGCTAACACGCAAATCGTTGGCGTAGACGGCATCCCAGCTGACTGGGAAGGCATCGACATCGGTCCTAAGACGCGTGAAATCTACGCAGACGTTATCAAAAACTCGAAGCTCGTTGTATGGAACGGACCTATGGGCGTATTCGAAATCGAGCCATTCTCCCATGGTACGCGTGCAGTAGCACAAGCTTGCGCGGAGACGGCTGGTTACACGGTTATCGGCGGCGGCGACTCTGCTGCAGCAGCTGAGAAGTTCCACCTGGCTGACCGTATGGATCACATCTCGACAGGCGGCGGCGCTTCCCTCGAGTTCATGGAAGGTAAGGCCCTTCCAGGCGTAGTAGCCCTCAACGACAAGTAAGACCGTTGATCACGAAGTAACGCTTTGAAGCATAATCGGCATCGAATCTTGCATTAGCTCTCGAGCTCCGTTGCTCATGTAGGGTTAGCCTACATTCCGCTACTCGCTCTTCGATCTAACGCAACCTTCTCGGTGCTGAACGGTCTTACAGGCTGTTGATCACGAAGTAACGCTTTGAAGCATATTCGGCATCGAACTTTGCTCTGGTCTAGAATGCTAGTTTATGCTTGCGATGAAGGTTTCCGCCGGAAACCTTGCAGCTCATGCAGGTCCGACTGCATGTCGCTGCTATCCGCTTTTACGTCATTAGAAGCGGCTTCGTAAGCTGTAACGCTCGTTCTTCGGTCTGAAGCAATCTCGGTGCTGAATAGCTTACGGATTAATAATAAATAAATGCACTTGAAGGGAGATTTCTCTGACATGAGCAGAAAACCGATCATTGCAGGCAACTGGAAAATGTTCAAGACGATTGGCGAAGCACAATCGTTCTTCTCCGAAGTGAAAGGCAAAGCGGAGGTTGACGGTGTAGAGAGCGTCATTTGCGCACCATTCACAGCACTTCCGGCTCTCGTAGAAGCTGCGAAAGGCACGAGCATCGCAATCGGCGCGCAAAATCTTCACTTCGAAGACAACGGCGCATTCACAGGCGAAATCAGCGGCGTAATGCTGGCTGACCTCGGCGTGAAGTATGTTATCATCGGCCACTCCGAGCGTCGTGCATACTTCGCTGAGTCCGACGAGATCGTTAACAAAAAAACGCACGCAGCATTCAAGCACGGCTTGACGCCAATCGTTTGCGTAGGCGAGAAGCTCGAAGAGCGCGAAGCCGACCAAACGAAAGAAGTGTGCAAAGTACAAACAGAAGCTGCATTCCAAGGTTTGTCGGCTGAGCAAGCAGCACAAGTCGTTATCGCATATGAGCCAATCTGGGCAATCGGAACGGGCAAATCGTCGACATCGGCTGACGCTGAAGACGTTATCGCTTATATCCGCGGCATCGTAGCCGGCCTGTACGGCGAAGCAACGGCTAACGCAGTTCGCATCCAATACGGCGGCAGCGTGAAGCCAAACAACGTTGCGGAATACCTTGGTCAAGCGAACATCGACGGCGCACTGGTAGGCGGCGCAAGCCTCGAGCCAGCATCCTACATCGCGCTGGTTGAAGGAGCGAAGTAAGATGACTGCACCTAAACCGGTAGCACTGATCATCCTCGACGGCTTCGGACTTCGTAACGACGTTGTTGGTAACGCAGTAGCACAAGCAAACAAACCGAACTACGACCGCTACTGGTCGACGTATCCGCACACGACGCTGACGGCATGCGGCGAAGCAGTAGGATTGCCGGAAGGTCAAATGGGCAACTCTGAAGTTGGCCACTTGAACATCGGCGCAGGCCGTATCGTTTATCAGGATCTGACTCGCATTAGCAAGTCGATCCGCGACCGTGAGTTCTTCGACAACGAGACGCTCGTAACAGCGGTTCGTCAGGCGAAAAACAGCGGCAAGAAGCTCCACCTGTACGGTCTGCTGTCCGACGGCGGCGTACACAGCCACATCGCGCACCTGTTCGCCCTGCTTGAGCTGGCGAAGAAGGAAGAAATGAACGATGTGTACATCCATGCATTCCTCGATGGACGCGACGTATCGCCAGACAGCGCAGTTGGTTATCTGGAACAACTCCAAGCGAAGATCGCAGAAGTTGGCGTAGGCCGGATCGCGACTGTACAAGGCCGCTACTACGCAATGGACCGCGATAAGCGTTGGGAGCGTACGGAGAAATCGTACCGCGCAATGGTATACGGCGAAGGTCCTCAATATACGGACGCGCTGCAAGCAGTGAAGGAATCGTACGAGAAGTCGGTAATGGACGAGTTCGTTATGCCGACGGTTATCGTTGAAGACGGCAAGCCAGTGGGACTCGTTGAATCGGAAGATTCGGTCGTGTTCTTCAACTTCCGTCCTGACCGTGCGATCCAGCTGTCGCAAGTGTTCACGAACGAAGATTTCCGCGGCTTCGACCGTGGCGAGCAGCACCCGCGCAATCTGCACTTCGTGTGCCTGACGCTGTTCAGCGAGACGGTTGGCGGTTATGTGGCATACTCGCCGAAGAACCTCGACAATACGCTGGGCGAAGTGCTCGTTCAGAACGGCAAGAAGCAGCTGCGTATTGCTGAGACGGAGAAGTACCCGCACGTAACGTTCTTCTTCAGCGGCGGACGCGATGTTGAGCTGGAAGGCGAAACGCGTATCCTGATCAACTCGCCGAAGGTTGCAACGTATGACCTGCAGCCTGAGATGAGCGCTTATGAAGTTGCTGCTGCAGCGGTCGCTGAGATCGAAGCGGATAAACACGATGCGATCATCCTCAACTTCGCGAACCCTGACATGGTCGGCCACTCCGGTATGCTGGAGCCTACGATCAAGGCAGTAGAAGCGACAGACGAGTGCTTGGGCAAAGTCGTTGAAGCGGTTCTGGCCAAAGGCGGCGTAGCCCTCATCACGGCTGACCACGGCAACGCGGATATGGTTATCGACGAGAACGGTCGTCCGTTCACGGCGCATACGACGAATCCGGTTCCGTTCATCGTGACGAAACAAGGCGCTGAGCTGCGCGAAGGCGGCATTCTTGCCGACATCGCACCGACGATTCTGAAGTTCCTTGAGCTGAAACAACCAACTGAGATGACAGGCGAATCGATCGTTAAGTAAGACCATACATGTCCGGAATTGCGCATGGATCAGCAACGGGTGGAGAGACTCGTTCAGATAGATTGCTGGCCAGCGAAGGGCGTTGTATTTTAACACGAAAATAATGTCGGACTGCGCGTCTAGGACGTGCATTCCGAGCGATTTTCGTATACCATAGGAATGTTGGTTTCGAAATGCTTGGCAACCATTACAACTTAATGAATAAGAAGGAGTGTTACATCCATGTCTATCATTGCTGACGTATATGCACGCGAAGTCCTCGACTCCCGCGGTAACCCAACTGTTGAAGTTGAAGTAACTCTTGAATCCGGCGGTAAAGGCCGCGCAATCGTACCATCCGGCGCATCGACGGGCGCGTACGAAGCGGTAGAACTTCGCGACGGCGACAAAAGCCGTTACCTGGGCAAAGGCGTAATCAAAGCAGTTGACAACGTTAACTCCATCATCGCGCCTGAAATCATCGGTCTGGACGCTCTTGATCAAGTAGCAATCGACCGCAAAATGATCGAGCTCGACGGCACGGACAACAAAGGCAAGCTGGGCGCTAACGCGATCCTCGCTGTATCGATGGCTGTAGCTCGCGCTGCTGCTGACGCTCTGGACGTATCGCTGTACACGTACCTCGGCGGCTTCAACGCGAAGGTACTTCCTGTTCCAATGATGAACATCGTTAACGGCGGCGCTCACGCTGACAACAACGTTGACGTACAAGAGTTCATGGTTCTGCCGGTTGGCGCTCCAACGTTCAAAGAAGCTCTGCGCGTAGGCGCTGAAATCTTCCACAACCTGAAGGCAGTTCTGCATGACAAAGGCCTGAACACGGCAGTAGGCGACGAAGGCGGCTTCGCACCTAACTTCGGTACGAACGAAGAAGCAATCACGACGATCATCTCCGCTATCGAGCGCGCAGGCTACAAGCCAGGCGTTGACGTATTCCTCGGTATGGACGTTGCATCGACTGAATTCTACAAAGACGGCAAATACCACCTCGAAGGCGAAGGCAAGTCCTACACGTCCGCTGAGTTCGTGGACCTGCTCGCTTCGTGGGCTGACAAATACCCAATCATCACGATCGAAGACGGCTGCTCCGAAGACGACTGGGAAGGTTGGAAGCTCCTCACTGACCGTCTCGGCGGCAAAGTACAGCTCGTTGGTGACGACCTGTTCGTAACGAACACGGTTCGCCTCAAAGACGGTATCGATCAAGGCGTAGGCAACTCGATCCTCGTTAAAGTTAACCAAATCGGCTCGCTGACGGAAACGTTCGACGCGATCGAAATGGCTAAACGCGCTGGCTACACGGCTGTTATCTCCCACCGTTCCGGTGAGTCCGAAGACAGCACGATCGCTGACATCGCAGTTGCAACGAACGCTGGCCAAATCAAAACGGGTGCTCCTTCCCGTACGGACCGCGTAGCGAAGTACAACCAATTGCTCCGCATTGAGGACCAACTGGGTGCTACGGCTCAATACGCAGGCGCAAGCGCGTTCTACAACCTGAAAAACTTCAACAAATAATAATAACCGCTCGTCATAGCGGTTATCCAAGCTCACCCCTAGCGTCCGAGGCTAGGGGTGAGTTTTTTTCGTAGTTGAACGGAACAATATCATTGATTTGTATATATGAATGACAAAAATACAAATAATCCGTGCACAAACCGACATAGCAACTGCGATGGACAACCCTTATCATCAAGGTAGAAGCATAGATTGTCCAATCCAATCAGGGTGGTGCTTATTATTATGGGAAAACCGCTTGTCGGCATTCAATTGTATACACTTCGCGATCTAACAGAAACAGATCTTCTTGGCACAATTCGCAAAGTAGCTGAACTGGGCTATGAGGCAGTCGAATTCGCAGGCTTCTTCGGCCATTCGGCAGCAGAGGTTCGCAAGGTATTAGAAGAGACTGGCTTGAAAGCGCCTTCGGCACACATTTCGCTGCAATGGTCCGAACCAGAAGACAAGATGTGGGCAGCATACGAAGAAGTGCTCGTGTATGCGAAAGAAATCGGCCTGACTTACATTGTTGTACCTTGGGCGCCAATGCCGGAAGTGCCAACGATCGAAGACGTGAATAAGTTGACGGCTGTACTCAAACGTGCATCCGACTTGGCTCGTGAAGCTGGCTTCATTTTTGGTTATCACAATCATGACTTCGAACTGAAGCAAGTAGAAGGCGTAACGATCATGGATCACTTGTTGCAAAATCTCTCGGCAGAAGAATTGATCGCAGAGTTCGACCTTGGCTGGGTGCATATGGGCGGCGCCGTTCCGGTTGACTATATCAACCGTTATGCGGGCCGAGTGCCGCTGGCTCACTTCAAGGACTTCGGCGATGGCACGAAGGATACGGAAATCGGTCGCGGCGTTGTAGACTTCGAGCCGGTATTGGCAGTAGCGGAGCAAGCGGGTATCGAATACTTCATCGTTGAGCAAGAGCAGTTCCAAGTTTCGTCGCTGGAGAGCGCGAAGATCTGCTTGGAATTCTTCAGACAACGCGGATATTAATCGTTATAATAAATAGCAATGATAAGGGACGGTACGCGATTGTGCGGCCGTCCTCTTGCTGTAGAGAGCGGGGAGAATACGACATGCGTATTGGCGCGATAGAAGCAGGCGGCACGAAGTTTGTATGCGGCATCGGCGATGAGACAGGAGCGATCCACGAGCGGACAAGCTTTCCGACGGAGCAGCCTGAAGTGACGATGGAGCGGGTTGCCGCGTTTTTCGAAGGGAGAGGCGTTGAAGCGATCGGCATTGGCTCATTCGGTCCAATCGGGTTGAATTCAACAAAAGCAGACTACGGGCATGTGACAACGACGCCGAAGCCGGGTTGGTCAGGATTTGATTTTCTCGGTACGCTCAAGCAGCGCTTCGATGTGCCATATGGCTGGGATACAGATGTTAACGCGGCAGCCTATGGGGAGTCGGTGTGGGGAGCGGCGCAAGGGCTGAATAGCTGCGTTTATTATACGATTGGTACAGGCATCGGGATCGGCGTCTACGCGGAAGGTCGTCTCGTGCATGGACTTGTGCATCCGGAGGGCGGTCATATACTGACGCGTCGGCATGCAGAGGATACATTCGCTGGCTGCTGTCCTTATCACGGCGACTGCTTGGAAGGGATGGCGGCAGGCCCTGCGATCGAGAAGCGCTGGGGTATTAAAGGCAGCGAGCTAACGGTCGACCATCCGGCATGGGCGATGGAAGCTTTCTATATTGCGCAGTCGGTATCGAATACGGTACTGATGATGTCTCCTCAGAAGGTCATTCTCGGCGGCGGCGTCATGCATCAACAGCAGCTGTTCCCGCTCATTCGATCGGAGGTGAAGCGTCTGCTGAACGGGTACGTAAGTGCCTCCCAGCTGACAGAAGACATCAACAACTACATCGTCCCAACAGGCCTCGGCGACAACGCAGGCTTGTGCGGCGCACTAGCTCTCGGCCTAGCCGCAGCAGAGCAATCACGTTCATAGGTTGTGCAAAAAGGGCTGTTCGCGCAGTCGAGGTCACCGTAGACTTCGATCAGCACGAACAGTCCTTCGTTGTTGTTGCTCTTTGGAACACACTACTGGGCTCGAACAAAAGCTGTGCCCCACAAGGGCACGCGACTCACAGCACGCAGTATCTTACTCACGTCGTTGTCCCGCCACCATCACCTTCCGGGGTCCAGGGGACGGGAGTCCCATGGGGCCCTCCCTTGCAGGGAGGGTTTGGGTGGGTAGAGAAAGCTCGAACAAGAGTTGTGCCCCAAGGGGCACGCGACTCCAAGCACGCAGCAACTCATAAGCGTCGTTGTCCCGCCACCATCACCTTCCGGGGTCCAGGGGACGGGAGTCCCATGGGGCCCTCCCTTGCAGGGAGGGTTTGGGTGGGTAGAAAGCTCGAACAAGAGTTGTGCCCCACAGGGCACGCGACTCACAGCACGTAGCAACTCACTCACGTCGTTGTCCCGCCACCATCACCTTCCGGGGTCCAGGGGACGGGAGTCCCATGGGGCCCTCCCTTGCAGGGAGGGTTTGGGTGGGTAGAAAGTTCGAACAAGAGTTGTGCCCCAAGGGGCACGCGACTCCAAGCACGCAGCAACTCATAAGCGTCGTTGTCCCGCCAACATCACCTTCCGGGGTCCAGGGGACGGAATCCCATGGGGCCCTCCCTAGCAGGGAGGGTTTGGGTGGGTAGAGAAAAGCTGACGTCCAAGGGGCGGAGCTCCTTGAGCCTTTGAAAAAAGATAGGATATGTAGAAGAAAGGGATTCCAGGGGCGAAGCCCTTGGAACTCCCAGAAGAGAAGACTTGTAGAATAAAGGGGTCCCAGGGGCCGCGCCCCTGGAATCCTCCATTGAGGGAGGACTTAGATGGGTTTCCTCCGGAAATACATATGCCCCACTACAAAGAAAAGTATAAAACTCACACTTATGACCGTATACAGCGTCGTCATCGACAGATGGAAGGCATCGGGCCCATCATCAAGCTGCTGGGACAGCATAACGAGCACTGGCTGATCCCATGGATAGTACGGAGCGAACCGCTCTGAGTTCGCGATAATAATGTTCGGCAACGTGAAGATCGCATTAATCGCGAGCGGCGCTGCGAAGCTGGCCCACGCGACGGATACGCCCATCTGCAGGGCGGCCAGCGGCATGCAAGCGATCCAGCTGCCGATTAGGCTGAACAGCAGACTAGACCACTGTATCGGGTCCGTGTAGCCCTTGACCATACCGACAAGAAGCAGAGCAGCGAGGAAGACGGCCTGCGTTGCAAGCAGGAGCAGCATAACGGAAACAAATTTGCAGATGTACACAGCACCTCGGCTGACCGGCAGCGCCAGAAGCTGCTTCCAGCCCCCGCCTGCATGCTCGAGCCGACATACCGATGCGGCGAATACGCCAGTGAGCAGCGGCATCAGCAGAAGGGCATGCATAACGCCCATCATGTGCAGCAACTGATCCCACTGATTGCCGCTGCTCATGTCGTCGCTCTCTAGCAGACCAATCAGCGAACATAAAGCAGGACTAACGAATATCAGCCACAGAATCGGCGACTTGCGCCATTTGATCCATTCGGAACGTAAGACAGCCCACATGTTACTTCACGTCCTTTCTTACGAAATGGACGCTTCCAGCGATGTAAATCACCAGTCCGACAGCCAGGCCGAGCGCGGCAGGGATGAGCGGTTCATTCCATTGATTATCGAGCATCGGCCACTTGTACGGCACGAAATCTCCCAGCGCCATGCCAAACATCGATACGACCGTTCCGAGTACGCCAACTGTGAGTGGGATCGCTTGATTCGCCAGCGAGACGGACAGCCATAGTTGTATGGCGCCGATTGGCAGCGCAGCGAGCAGTGGCAGATAGCAGATGCGAAGCAGTTCATCATAGGGGATATCGGTTCCAATAGACAGGCATAGCCCGAGTGCAATGGTACCGACTGCGAGCATCGAACAAGCGGCAAACATTAGCCCAATCAGAAGCACGAACTTAGCGGCATATGCGGATAGGCGGGACAGAGGCAGTGCAAGCGTCTGCTTCCATGCGTTCGTCGCATGCTCGACGCCGGCGATCATTGAAGCGATGATTGCCATACCGATGATAAGCGAAGGCACTGCGAGAAAATGAGTCTCGCTCAGCAAATGACCCCACGGGTCATCGGCATTCAGCTTCATCAAATAGTCATACCGAAGCGCGTAGTTGGCGGCCTGCAGCAGGACGACGCCGAAGCCGCCGGCTGCGATAAGGGGCCAGACCGCTTTGCGGCGGATTTTGAGCCGTTCGACGGCTAGCAGCTGGAGCAGCATCATAAGCTTTCCTCTCCGTCGGTCAGCTTCAGGAACAAATCCTCAAGCGATTGTCTTACTTCCTCAACGCGATATATTTCGATGCCGCTTTCCACAAGCGTTCGAACATAGTAGGCTGCAATCTCATCGTCCACGGAGTCAACCAGAATGCGATTGGCATTCTCGTCGTAGGCTGCTCCCGTTCGCGAAGACTCCGCCGCTGCAGCCGACTCCGCTTGAACACCAATGGCTGAGAGCACCTTAGTCGCTTGCGGAACGGCGCCAACGCGAAGCGACAGGCGGCCCTTCGAGCGGCCTCTCAGTGCTCCGATCGATTCTTGTGCGATGAGTCTGCCTTGTGCGATAATGCCGACCTGAGTCGCCATCTGTTCAATCTCCGAGAGCAGGTGACTAGATACGACGATCGTAATGCCATGCTGCTGCGGCATGCTCTTGATCAGCTCGCGCATCTCGAGAATACCGGATGGATCTAGGCCGTTCGTTGGCTCATCCAGAATGAGCAACTCCGGGTTTCCCAGTAGTGCAGTCGCAATGCCAAGCCGCTGCTTCATGCCAAGCGAGTAGCCTTTGACAGGGCGCTTCGCATCCTTCGTCAGCCTTACGATCGTCAGCACTTCATCGATGCGACTGGAAGGGACGCCGAGGATACGGCGGACAGCCTCCAAGTTCTCGCGTCCAGTCAGATGGCCGTAGTAGGATGGATATTCGACGAGCGAGCCGACGCGGCGAAGCGCCTCGATGCGATTGCTCTTCAGCTCGCGACCGAACAGCTTAACCGAGCCGCGCGTTGGACGGATTAAGCCGAGCAACATGCGGATCGTGGTTGTTTTGCCGGCGCCGTTCGGACCGAGGAAGCCATATATTTCGCCGCGGCCCACACGCAAATTCAAATCTTGTACGAGCGCCTTGCGCCCAATGGCTTTGGTCAGACCGGAAGTTTCAATTACCCAATCGGTAGTAGTCGATTGTTTCATAGGATTCGATCACCTCGAAACCCATTGTAGCGAACGAAGGTTAAACAAACGGGAGGAAGAAGTTTAAATTTGGTTTAAACCTTGCAGCGTAATGCGGGTACCCGCTGTGGAGCTGTCGATTGTAAGTTGAAGCCCCATCTCCTTCGCCATCAGCTTGACGATGTTTAAGCCAATGCCCGAACCTGCTTCGTCCGATTCGCTGTCCATGCCGGGACCATGGTCCACGAAGGAGATATAGCCACTGCCCTCCCATTCATAAAGCCGGACGAGTGCATAACCCCCAGCGCTTGCATGCCGCAAAATATTCTGGAACAGATTATCCGCAATCCGTTCCATCCACTGCGGATCAATCTCCCATCGGAAGCTGTGATCAGGCGCATCCAGCTCCAGCTCGATGCCTTGTTGTTCGAAAGCGGCGTACCAGTTCGCACACAGCTGGCGCAGCAATCGATTCATATCGATCACCTCGGGACGATAAGGGTAACGGCCTGCGGAGAGCAATGTGTAGGAGAGCAGGTTGTCGATCAACCGACTGAGGTAGTCGACCTTCCGATCGATCACCTGCAGCGACTCGCGTCCGCGACTGCTAAGCTGTTCCTCGTTAAGCTGAAACGCATGGCCGCGAATGGCAGTAAGCGGCGTGCGCAAATCGTGAGACAGGTTGGCGATGAGCTGTCTGCGCAGATGCTCTTCCTCCGTCTCGCGCAGCCGGCCGTGCTCGAGCTGTCCGATCATCGTATTGAACGCGAACTCCAGCCGTCCGATCTCGTCCTGCTTGCCAACCGTTATACGTCCCGGAATGCCAGGGAAGGCGGCAGCGCTTGAAGTCATCGCCTTCTGCATGCGAAGCAGCCTGCGGGAGATCCGGTAGAAGAACAACCAGGAAGCGCCGATGAACAGGAGGAGAATGATCAGCAGCAGAGCAGGGAAGGCGAAGGACCAATATTTCGCGAAAGTTGTATTTTTGAAAGTTGGCGTAATGACCGTCCGAGGCACTTCCAGTATGATAAACCCTTCGGAGGGCTGATCGCCGATGAAGGCGACAATCGTGAACAGTTCGTCGCTGCCTGGTCGTTCCTTCATGAATTGCATGGCATCAGCAGCGGTCCAATGCTGCTGGATCTTCGCATCGCTAGGCAGCTGGAGCTGCGTGTCGCCTGCTGAATTGACCCAGTAGATGGTCGCTTTGTTATAACGCTTGTAGAGCTTCTCCAGCCTCTGCTGAATGACCTCGTCAGGCTTGCCTCCAAGCGATTTCACCTCGCTATGCCATTTGTTCTCGAGTTCAATTGCACCGCCATAGACCGCATACTCCTTCTCGTAAGGCGGATAGATGAGGAACAGAGCGGTCACAACAACAATAATGGCTAGAGGAATTAGAATGACGGCAACGGACATGAGGATGACATAACGGGAGACAAGCGAACGACGGGCGTCCGACAGCCAGTTCAACAGCCGATTCATTGCTTCACCCGAAAGCCGATGCCGCGGATCGTCTCGACAATGGCGGGCGAGCTTGGGTTGATCTCAATTTTCTCCCGAAGATAGCGGATATGGACATTAAGCGTCTTGTCGCCGTCCCAGCTGGGCTCGCCCCATACAGCCTCATAAATCTGCTCCTTCGTCAGGATCTGATTCGGATGGCGCAGCAGATACAGAAAGATCTGAAGCTGCTTGCCTGTCAGAATGATCTCTTCACCTGATCGCTGGTCGATAAACATCGGCTTCGAGAGATCGATATCGAGATGACCGAGCTTGATCTGCCCTTGATTGTCGGCCTTGCCGTTGCGCCGCAGCAGCACTTCGATTCGAGCCGCAAGCTCATCGGGGTGGAACGGCTTGGTCATATAGTCATCCGCAAATTGGAGTCCCTCCAGCTTATCGTCGATGGTGGAGCGGGCTGAGAGCATAAGGATCGGCTTGTCAGGCGCAATGCGTTTGAGCCGCTGGCCGACGGTGAACCCGTCCAATCCCGGCAGCATCACATCGAGAATAACAAGGTCTGCATCGGCCACTCGCTCAGTTGCGCCATCGCCTGAACGAAGCCAATCGA
This sequence comes from Paenibacillus terricola, assembly GCF_014779765.1. GTDB lineage: Bacteria > Bacillota > Bacilli > Paenibacillales > Paenibacillaceae > Paenibacillus_T > Paenibacillus_T terricola. The sequence goes on from NZ_JACXZA010000011.1 coordinate 44,602, forward strand.
CGGCAAAACCCCGGCCTGTTAAATGACTTTGAACGATAAGACCAATGTCTAAATCGTCCTCGATATATAGAATCCGCCTCATGGCGAATGCACCTCCTTGGCATCTTTCATTCCCATCATACGGGCACCGAGTCCAAATGAAAAGAGAGGCGGCAATAGTCGGTATTGTGTGGTTGTTGTGGTTGTGATACAATAAAATTACTGTTTTTAGGCTTGGCTTGAAACTGACGGACGTTTGTTCCGTACAAGGCTTTGACACTAGCGTATGCTTACGAAGTCAGCAATTTACTTACAGGTAGTAGTGTCAGGAAGTAAGCAAATTGCTGTTAGGAGGTGGGAAAGTGGACATTTTATTCAAAATCTTGCTTATCATCGCGGCACTTGGTTTGATCTCTGTCGTGCTTCTTCAGAAAGGTAAGAGTGCAGGTCTGTCCGGTGCCATCTCCGGCGGTGCGGAGCACTTGTTCGGCAAACAGAAAGCACGTGGTCTGGACCTGTTCTTGCAGCGTCTGACGATCGGCTTCGCAGCTGGATTCTTCATTCTGGCGCTTGTCGTATCTTACTTCGTTAAGAATTAAACGTGTTAACCACTTAACTCGTTAACGATTAGCTAGGTCAATAGCTAATGACATAAGCGCGAACAGCGCAGAGAAGAAGCAGAGCCATAGGCTCTGCTTCTTTTTTGTTTTATTTACATAGTCAAAACGCAAGTTATCGGACTCGTGTGTAAAAGACCGTTGGGTTGGCTATGACGGCCTCAGATACATGTTGAAGAAAGGGATGACCTCATCAGCAATGCGATGGTGTATCTCATCTAAGTCGCCAGTATGGTTCATAAGCGGAAGCACAGGAGACAGACGGTATAGGTCGGTGAAAGCAAGGTGATCAGCTCCTGGTATCACGACAGTACGGGAGCCAGGAGCCGACATGGCATTGGTTTCTCTTCTTGGGATCTCGATTGTCAGCTTATCATACTGCGCTCTCGTAAGTCTGGCGGCGCTCAGCTCGGAATCGCTTGGTACCTCATCGGTGGCGGCTCGTTTCGATTGAAGCAGCAGCAGTGGCTTACGAAGCGGCGCACTGCGGGCACCTGTGCCGAATATGGTTCCATCCATATTCACAGCCGCTTGAATCCGGTTGTCTGTATACAGCATCTCAACGGCATTTGCGCCGCCGAACGAGTGTCCGGCCATACCGATATGATTCAAGTCGAGATGACCAGCAAGAGGAAAGTTAGATTGCTCTCCCGCAGCATTCAGCTGTGTCAGACGATCAAGTACGAATGATGCGTCCTTGGCCCAGACGTCAGCGATCAATGAGTCATTGGCATCCCAATCGGCAGGCGAGGGAAAAGAGCCGCTGGACATCGTTACGACCGATCCATCCTGAAGCGCAGAGGCGATCGAATAGTAGGTATGATTGATCGAGACAACAATATACCCGCTGCTCGCGAGCGCCTCGAACAGGAATGTATTCGTAGCATACAAACCGGGAAGCCCATGTGAGAACAAGACGACGGGGTAACGGGATTGGCTTGCTGATACAGGCGCATCCGCATAACCATGTGACTGGATCTGTTTCAGGTGAGATAAGAGGAATGCGGGAAAATGGTACCGCTTCGCAAGCGCCGGGGCCATCGCGTCCCATTCAGGCAAATAAGGAGCACGCTGAAGTCCGGTAACGGACGGCAAGTCAGCCGGGTACCACACTTGAACAGTAAGCTCTCGATGGTCAGAAGGGTTATCTGTGACCGTCTCCATACGGGACTCATCCGACCAATGGTACATTGCTGTGCCGATAGCATACGAGCCTGGCGGCTGCTCCAGCGTGAACACGGGCAGCAGAATGGGCGGTGCGGCAGCGATGACTGCTAGGAGAACAGCGAGTGCGCTTGCGCCCAATTGTCGCATGAACGTTGATTTGCGATTGTTGTGTGAGTCTCCGGCGCTGTATTTGCGCTGCTTGCGAATGAGGTACAGACAGTAGAGTACTTCAGCGGCGCCTACGATAAATGCAGGCAGTATCGTCCATACGATAGGCTTCAGCAGCAGACGCAAGAGGATGAGGACGATCAATGTGACGGGAACAGCAGTCAGGATCCAGCGTGAATGGGATAAGCTCCTCCATGATAGGAGGGCCTGTGTGATGACGACGGAAATAATAACAGCCAGATCAATTCCGCTCAAGCTCAAGTCGGGAACACCTCATGTACATAATTTTTCAATATATTACCATGAAATGGCCGCTACAACAGGGGAACACAACCTTAAGAGATCGTAAAAAAATAGCCTGTGTATCTTATGCCGTAGGCGGATATCGATTATAATGGATTATCCAGCCATTTCTGGCTTGCGCGTATTGTAGGAGGTTAACAATGAAAGATAGATATTCGGTTGACGAGGTATGCGAGCGTTATGGCGTAACCGCGCGGACACTTCACTACTATGAAGAAATCGGACTATTAAACGGTGTGCCGAGAACAGAAGGCGGCCATCGGTATTATGATGAACGGATTATTGCACAGCTGGAGCAAATTATTCGGCTGAAGGAAGTGCTCGGCATCTCCCTGCAGGAAGTGAAGACGATCGTTGAACTGGAGGCTAAGCTGGAGCAAATCCGCGGCGCTTACCGCCAAGAGGACTCGGCCGAGGAGAAAACGAGAATTCTTGATCAAGGCGAGCAAGAGCTGCAGCGGTTCATCGATCAAATCGATGCAAGGCTGGATAAGCTTCAACAGCTGCGTCAAGGCTTTAACCAGCGGCTTGACCGCGTGAAGAAGCTGAAAGAATCCGGCGCAACGCAAGGAAGCTAACCAGAAGTATCGGCCTGACCTGCAATCATATATTCAAGCAATGATACGTTCCCTCATGCCACAACTTCTACGGAAAAGGTATGAGGGCTTTTTGGCGTCCAATAGGAAAAATTTATTTAACATAACATTACGTGAGGGTTAGATATCGTTTATAATAGGTGAGTTAATTATTTCCAAATAGAGAGCGTAGGGAGGAAGAGGCCATCATGCCGTCTCATAATCGCAAATGGTGGGTGTTATCGGTTACAAGTTTAGGTTCTCTGTTATCCGCTTTAAATTTCAGCACCTTAATTATCGCACTGCCGGATCTCATTACGGGCCTTCATTCGACGCTGCTGCAGGCGATGTGGATCATGCTCTCGTACATGGTTGCACAGACGGTCGTTGTGCTGATGGCCGGCAGCCTGGCGGACCGATTCGGCCGCAAGCGGCTGTATATCTGGGGCATGATTCTATTCACGATTGTATCGTTCATATCCGGCTTTGCGTCGGACGCGACGTGGTTAATCATCTTAAGGATTCTGCAAGGAGTCGGCGGCGCTATGGTTATGGCGAACAGTACGGCGATCGTTGCGGACGCTTTTCCGAAGGAGGAACTGGGCAGGGCGCTTGGCATTAACATCATGGTCGTTGCTGTTGGTCAGATTATCGGACCGGTGCTTGGCGGCTGGCTGACGACCGACTACGGCTGGGAGTGGACGTTCTGGTTCAACGTGCCGTTCGGCGTTGTGGCTGTGTTGTGGAGCTTATGGGCAATGGGCATGAAAGAGGAGAAGGCGGCAGTCAAGAGCAGCAAGCTCGACCTGGGCGGCATCGCGATGTACTCGCTGTCGGTTACAGGACTGCTGATTGCGCTCACTTGGGGTGCCATTCAGAGCTGGACGTCACCCGTTGTATGGGTATCGGCGATCGTATTCGTGTTGTGCTTTCCTGTCTTCCTTGCTATTGAGAAAAAGCATCCGGCGGCCATTCTGCATCTTCCGCTGTTCTTCAACCGAATCTTCTCACTCGGTATATTCTCGGCATCACTCAATGCAATTGCACGGATGGCGGTTATGTTCATGCTCATTTTCTACTTCCAAGGCGCGCAATCTTACGATGCGCTGGAAGCGGGCATTCTGACCATACCGCTTGCGGCGGGCATGCTGATCTTTTCGCCTGTGGCGGGTTGGTTGGGTGACAAGTTCGGAGAGACGATGCCTGCGACAGCGGGGCTGTTCATCAGCATGCTGGGGCTCATAGGGCTGGCTCTAGATACAGGCATCACGACTCCTTATTGGCAAATGGGGTTGTGGATGACGCTGATCAGCATCGGCTCGGGACTGTTCAACTCTCCGAATTCGAGCAGCCTAATGAATGCTGCTGGTCCCAAATTCCGCGGCGAGGCATCCGGCATTCGATCGCTGACGACGAACATCGGCATGATGCTGAGCATTGCTTTCTCGATGCCGATCATTACACACAGCATTCCGCATGAAGCGATGCTGGCGATTTTCTCCGGTACACAGGTTGGCATGGGCGAGTCGAGCGAAGCACTGAAGCCGTTCATTACAGGCTTGCATGAGGTGTTCTGGTTCATGGCGGTACTCATGCTGTTCGCGACGATTCTGTCGATGCTGCGCGCGGGTCAAGGCGGCCGGCGCGGAATGGTTGATGTGTCGGGGTAATGCAGGAAAGAGAGAGTGTAAGAGTAAATAGGATAGCGAGAGCCCCTCGGTCATGCCGCTTAGCGCATGGCTGAGGGGTTTTGTGTTTGGTGGGGAGAAAGCTGCCCTAGTAGGTAAGTATCCCATGGTTCTTATAAAAAAGGCCTGATCAGCGTCGATTGACGTGGATCAAGCCCTTCTTATTGGCAGTACGTATTAGGACGGTTCCACGCCCCATGCGAGCGTACCATTGACGTACAGCGTTACCTTGCTGTTGTTCACGAAGCTGGTGCTTGCCGTACTGAATGAATAATCGTTCGACTCGGAGAAGTTGGACCAGTCGGTCTTGCTGAAGCGGGTCTGGATCTGACCGCTGTTGCCACCTGCGGCGATGGATCCTGCGCCTGACTTGAAAGTTAGCTCCAGATACGTATCGGCTGTTGCGGTTGGCGACGTCATCGAGACGAACTGCGCTTGGACATTATCGCTGCCGATTTGCGCCCAGTCGCAGAAGAAATTGAAGGCGGTCGTGTTGTCTTTCGTGAAGTAGTAACGAACCTTCAGCGTACTCATATCGACGGCACTAGTTCCGCTGTTCGTGATGATGAACTGCGGAGCCGCCGAGCTGTTCGCTGCATCCGTATCGTTAGGGCGATATTGAACGGCTAGGCCAGTCGTCGTGCCGCCGCCAGTAGATGGCGAAGCAGGGGTGACGGAGACGGTGTTCGATGTGGCCGTACCAGCGGAGTTCGTGGCAACCACACGGTAGTAGTAAGTCGTGCCGCCCGCTGCGGTCGTATCGGTATACGTTAATGCCGTTAAGCTTCCGCTTAGATCGGCGAAGCCGCTGCTGCTTGCCGTCGAGCGCTGAACCTTATAGGACGCTGCGCCGGAGGATGCCGTCCACGTCAGTGCTGCTTGTGCGGTTCCAGCTGTACCCGTTAAGGTGAAGGTACCAGGGACCGTCACGACAGGAGGCGTTGTGCCGCCGACTGTATAGATGTTCGGCTGTGCCGGCGTCGCCATTCCGTCACCGAGGAAGTAGCTCGTATGCGGCGGCTGGTTGTATGCAACGTTCTGCCAAGCAACGCCGAGACGATAGACAGAGTCGTGCATCAGAGTAGGCAGCTTGTACGTCGTAACAGCTGTCGTCGTGTAGAGGCGAAGCGCGCTGCTGTCCGTTGTGCGCCAGATGACCTCTTCGCGCCAGTCGCCGAGCAGGTCCGCTTGGAGGCTCGGAGTGCCCTTGGTCGTGTTATTGGAGTATGTGCCAGTCGCAGTCAGGAGATTGGAAGATTTGCTCGTTGAGTAATTCCATTTGTCAATTTTGCCGACGCCGGCGCTGATGCTGGAGTCATAAGAATGGTCGAGAAGCTCGCGCAGCAGATCGCCGTCCCACCAGATCGCGAAGTTCTGGGAGGGGTAGCTCGTCGTAATCAGCGTGCCGGTAGCAGAGTGGACGCCGACAGGCGTCGTCCATACTTCTTCCCCGCGGTACCGCGGGTCGATGTCGCCGGACAAGCCGCGGCCGGTATCGACACCGGTGTTCTGACCCCAAATGATCTCGCCTGTCTTCGCGTCATGAATCTCGGCGCCATACTTCGCGCTCGTGTTCTCGTGCACGTCGAATACTTCAAGACCCGGTCGGTCAGGGTCGAGATCGCCGACATGCATCGCATCGCCGTGTCCAAGGCCCGTCGTGTACATTTTGGTGCCATCATCATTCACGGCCATTGCACCATAAATGACTTCGTCTTTGCCGTCGCTGTCAACGTCAGCGATGCTGAGCTGGTGGTTGCCTTGTCCGGCATAAGAGCTGTTACCGGATGCGTTCGTATCGAACGTCCAGCGCTTCGCAAGCGAGCCGTTGCGATAATCGTAGGCAACGATGACGGTACGGGTATAATAACCGCGACCCATGACGATGCTGGGGCGAACACCATCCAGATAAGCAACGCCAGCGAGGAAACGGTCTACACGGTTACCGTAGCTGTCGCCCCAACTGGAGACGGTGCCGCGGGCGGGCTCGTAGCTGACGGTTTGAAGGATTTTGCCGGTGCTGCCTGCAAACACGGTGAGGTATTCAGGGCCGCTTAGTATATAGCCGCTGGAGTTGCGGTAGTCGGCGGTGGAGCTTCCGATGACAGTGCCGGCGCTGTCCTTGGTGCCGTCAGCTGTTTTGCAGGCGACCTCGGCTTTGCCGTCACCGTCGAGATCGTAAACGAGGAATTGGGTGTAGTGCGCGCCAGCGCGAATGTTCTTGCCGAGGTCAATGCGCCACAGCCGGGTGCCATCTAATTCGTAGGCGTCGAGATAGACGTTGCCGGTGTAGCCGGACTGCGAGTTGTCCTTGGAATTGGACGGGTCCCATTTGAGTACGATTTCGTAATCGCCATCGCCGTCCAAGTCGCCGACGCTCGCATCGTTCGCACTATACGTGTAGCTTACTCCATCTGGCGTCGTGCCGCCTGCCGGTTTCTGAATCGGGATGTCCTTGTAATTGTTGCTCCATACGGTCGCTGAAGTCGATTGTGCTTGCACGGCGCCGTTCACAACGGCTGCCACCGTATAGGTGTTGCTCGCTGTACCAGCTGTGTCGACGTAGTTGGTACTGTTCGTAATTGGCGTTGTAGTAATCAAAGTACCGTTGCGATAAACGTTAAAACTGGTGGAGGCGGCTTCTGTGCCGAGCAGGCGCCAGCTTAAGTAGACGCCATTGCTTACTTTGACAGCGACAAGGCCACGATTCAGAAACTCCATCTGGCGCGCCGAAGCTGCATAGGCAGAGTCGGGGCGCTGCGGGAGCAGCGGAATAGCGATCAGTACAGCCATTGCGACGGTCAGCAATTGGCGTAAAGGTCGCTGCCAAGTGGTGCTCGTAGAGCGAAACATAATATTCCTCCTTACGATAATGGGTTCAGCGATCAGCAGCTGAGGGGCAGCTGGATAGCGCTTACATTTTTATTGTAAGGGTGGATGGGCTTGCTTAAATAGGGGGCGAGAGGAGCAATTGCGATGCGCGGCGCTGAGTTCGAAATGTCCACCTATTAACATTTCGGTGAATGCAAGGAGCCTGAACGATTAACCGATAGATTCGTAGAGATTAACAGCCGAAATTATTTTCGAAAAACAATCGAATGAGTAAGTCGAAAGGCCTCGGACAAGAGCGAAAGCGAATGAATAGAATGAATGGTGGGTCGAATGGTTCAGCGGCGGGGCAGAATAGAGGGGAAACAGCTCTATTTTTCGCAAGTATGCGGATGAAGGGCGGCTGTTTCGTGTATACTTAATGGTATATGAAAATATATCCTTATTTGTCGAACTACAAGGGACCCGAAAGTGTAGAGTCGGGGGCGGAGGAATCATGAGCTTAGAGCAGGACTTGCTTGATTTTATGAAAGAAACGGCGTACAAGCCGATGACCTATCAGGAGTTGGAGCAGCACTTCGGAATCGACGACGCGGGAGATTTCCGCGCATTCCTCAAGCTGCTTAATGAGCTCGAAGAGTCGGGCCAAATCGTCCGTACGCGCAATGATCGCTACGGCGTAATTGAACGGATGAATCTCGTTCGCGGCCGCGTGCAGGCGCATGCGAAGGGATTCGCATTCCTGATTCCGGAGGAGAAGGACCATCCGGATGTGTATTTGCATGCGAACGATCTGAAGAGTGCGATGAATGGCGATATCGTACTCGTTCGCGTTACGTCCCAGAGCGAAGGCGGCGGACGTATGGAAGGCGAGGTTGTCCGCGTCGTGACACGCGCTGTGACGCAGGTGGTCGGCACATTCGATAACCATGATGCGTACGGCTTCGTGCTGCCGGACGACAAGCGGATTAACCGCGATATTTTCGTCCCTAGGGGACAGTTCGGCGGAGCGGTATCGGGGCAAAAGGTTGTCGTGCGCATTACCGCTTATCCAGAAGGCCGCGCAGCGGCGCAGGGCGAGGTTATTGAAGTACTCGGCCACAAGGACGATCCGGGCGTCGATATTCTATCGATCATCCGCAAGCATCAGCTGCCGGAAGGGTTTCCGGATGATGTAATGGCAGAAGCGGAGGCTGCGCCGGACTCGATTACCGAAGAAGAGATTGTGGAGCAGGGACGCCGCGATCTGCGTAACGAGACGATCGTCACCATCGACGGTGAGGATGCGAAGGACTTGGACGATGCGGTCCATGTCGTACGATTGGAGAATGGCAATTACAAGCTGGGCGTCCATATCGCAGACGTCGGCTATTATGTACGCGAGCGCTCGGCGCTTGATCAGGAAGCGTATCGCCGCGGATGCAGCGTCTACCTCGTAGACCGGGTTATTCCGATGCTGCCGCATCGGTTGTCCAACGGCATTTGCTCGCTTAACCCGCAGGTTGACCGACTGACGATGTCGTGTGAGATGGAATTCGACCCTAACACGATGAAGCGGGTGCGTCATGAGGTATTCACGAGTGTGATCCGGACAACAGAACGGATGACGTACACGAACGTGAAGCGTATTCTGACCGCAACGGAAGAAGAGCCAGAGACGGAGCTCAAGGAGCGTTATGCGGGGCTTCTGGACATGTTCTCGATGATGGAAGAGCTGGCGATGAAGCTGCGGCGCAAACGGATGAAACGCGGCGCTATCGACTTCGACTTCCAAGAGTCGAAGGTTATCGTTGATCCGGAAGGCAAGCCGATCGATATTATTAAGCGCGAACGTTCGATCGCAGAGATGATTATCGAGGAGTTCATGCTTGCGGCGAACGAGACGGTAGCGGAGCATTTCCACTGGCTGCGCGTGCCGTTCCTGTATCGGATTCACGAAGATCCAGACGGCGAGAAGTTGCTGCATTTCATGCAGATCGTTTCGAACTTCGGCTATGTGGTCAAGGGCAAAGGCAACTCGGTTCATCCGCGTGCGCTGCAGACGCTGTTGGAGGAGATCCAAGGCACGAAGGAGCAGACGGTGATCTCGACGATGATGCTTCGTTCGATGAAGCAGGCGAAGTACGATGCGGAATGCCTCGGTCACTTCGGTCTGGCAGCGGAGTTCTACTCCCACTTCACGTCGCCGATTCGGCGTTATCCGGACCTTGTCATTCACCGCGTCATGCGCGAGGTGCTCGAGAACGGTGGGGCGATGCCGGAGGCAAGAGTGGAAGCGCTGGCTCCGCGGATGCAAGACATTGCTCAACAATCGTCGGAGCGCGAGCGCGTTGCTGTGGATGCGGAGCGGGATACCGATAAGCTGAAGAAATGCGAGTATATGCTCGACAAGATCGGCGAGGAATTCGACGGCATCATCAGCAGCATTACGAGCTTCGGTATGTTCGTAGAGCTGGACAATACGGTGGACGGCTTAATCCGACTAAGCCAGTTGACGGACGATTACTATCACTTCCACGAGCTGCACATGGTGCTGATCGGGGAACGTACGTCGAAGGTATACCGGATCGGGGACGAAGTGAAGATTCGGATTGCGGATGTAAACATGGATGAGCTAACAATCGACTTCGAGATGGTCGACATGAAGCCGCGCAGCAGCGGCGGTTTCCGCGGCTTCGCCGACTTCGGCGGCAGCAGTGGCGGACGCGGCGGCGCAGCAGCGAAGCGCGCACGCGGCGGATTTGGCCGCGATGAGCGGCCAGGGCGCGGGCCGGCGGCACGCGGCGGCGGTGGCGGCGCGCAAGGCAGCGGCGGCGGGCCGGGACGCGGCAAGCGCGGAGCTGGCGGCGGTGCGCCGGGCGCAGGCGGACGCGGCGCGCGGAGCGCAGGCGGCGAAGCGGCGAGCGGCGGAGCAGCGGCGGGCCGCGGACGGCGCGGTAAGCGCGGCGGCGAGTACGCGCTGGGCGCAGGCGAGCGCGGCACGTGGGACGCGCCGGTCGAACCGGTGAGCGGCGGGCGTCACGGACGCGCAGGCGACGGCGTGCAAGGTGCAGTCGAGCAAGGCGCGCGGAACGCGGGCGAAGCGGCGAGCGGCGGAGCAGGCCGTGGACGTCGCGGACGCAGAGGCCACGGAGCGCAAAGCGGCGGTGAACGCGGTGGAGCTGTGTTGCGCACAGAGGCACCAGCGGGCAATGAAGTGTTCGAAGCACCGGTTGCTCATGATACAGGTGCTGTGTGGAGTACGCGTCCACCTCGCAAGGAGCGCAGACCAAAGCTGGATATGTGGGGCCTGCCGGTACCGGCAAACAGCAATCCGCGCCGTGATGACGGCGGCGAGCGCGACGATGGCACTTACCAGCCGGGCAACGGACGACGCGGCGGCGGCAATCGCCGAGGCGGTGCGCCAGGAGGTGGTGGCCATGGCGCATCAGGCGGTCGCTCATCCGGCGGACGTAATAAACGTCCGGGTCAGGGTGGTGGCAGCATGAGCGCTGGCAGCGGCGGCAACCGTCCGTCGGACGGTGGCGAAGGCGGTAACGCAGGTGGCGGCGGTAAGCCGCGCAAGAAGAAAAAAAGCGGCGGCGGTAACGCAACAGCTGCTTTCGTAAGGAAGAATCGGAAGTAGGCATAAGATAACGAAGGGCATGCAGCTGTCAGCCATAACGGTGGAAAGCTGCATGCCCTTATTATTTTGCACAATCGAATTGAATGGATAGAGAGCGTCATGTCTGAATGCATAAAGCCTCACGTCAAATCTTCTGGATACGTTCATCCTTCGATTCGCGAGAGGCTCTGTAGTTAAACTATATCGCTGCAGGTGTTATTTAGGATGCTGACATTAGTCATTAGTCGAGTCTTTGGAATCGCCGGTTTTGGACTGCGTATTCTGGCTGCCGTGGCCTTGCTGCTTCTTGGCGCTGTCTCTACGTGAATTTTTTTGGTGGTGTCCGCGGGACATGATGATCGGTCGCCTCCTCTTGGTGGTTGTTCTTCAGCTGTATTGTTATCTCCCTGTGGGCAGGCGATTATGCAGCTGGGAGGGGGCTTGGCCTACTACGCCTTGAATTGGTAATCGATTGTTGCTACAATTAATGTCTAACTGGCCCATTGGCCGATGGAAGCGATTCAGACGAGGAGAAGGTGAAGACGTATGGCGCCGAAGAAGAATCAAGAGAACAAACCGCTTGCCCAGAACAAGAAAGCTTCGCACGACTACTTCATCGAGGAGACGTATGAAGCGGGCATCGTGCTGACTGGTACGGAGATCAAGTCGGTCCGCAATGGCCGGGCGAACATTAACGACGCATTCGCGACGATTCGCAATGGCGAGATGTACGTGAACAATATGCATATCAGCCCTTTCGAACAGGGCAATCGATACAATCCAACCGATCCGACGCGCGCACGCAAGCTGCTGCTGCACAAGGTGCAGATTCATAAGCTGCTCGGGTTGTCCAAGCAAGAAGGCTACACGATTGTGCCGCTTAAGATTTATGTGCGCAACGGTTATGCGAAGCTGCTGATCGGCCTTGGCAAAGGTAAGAAAAACTACGACAAACGCGATACCGCGGCGAAACGCGACGCAGAGCGTGATATTCAACGAGCGCTGCGCGAGAAGCAGAAGGTCGCACGGTAATCGAAAATAAAGGAACCTCCAGAGCGCGTGTTTGAACCGGCGTTCCTGGAGGTTTTTTGATAGGAGCGTGCATGGTATGCATCGGTTCCTGGTTGCAATGCCAAATCCAAGGGGCGCTCATGCCTAAGGTGCTATTGATGTGGACCAGACGACTGATTTCATCTAAAGAGAACTTTTTATTGTGAAAACAATCACATACTTTGTTGGATGTTTATTTTATAATTAAACCATCAAGAAGCGCAAGGAGTGAACGCTCATGATGAACATGAACAAAGACGAACAACTGACGAAGTACTTGGTCCAATTTTGTTATACTTGCGATCGGGCGCATGAGTGCACCAACGAAGCTGCGACTGCTCATTGTATGACAATGAAGCAATACGAAGCTGGATATACGACGACGCAGGATGAGACGCTTGAATTGCTGCGGTGGTACGAACAAATTTAATTATCGTGAGTTATACAAAGTCTGAGAATACTCACTTGGAGAACAAGCCGTTCAGTAGATGCCAATGCGATTGCGATAACGTGCTGCGACAAAGCGCCGACGGCTTGCTTTCCTTACGCCGAATTGCTACAATTAGGTTCACTGCTGATAGATGGAGGAGTTTTTACCGGTTCAGGTTTGAAGCGCTAGATCTCCCAGCAACCAACTAGACAATCAGCGTGGAAGACGTGTTATACTGAGTTCATCAGCAAGACAAGCAATAAGCATTCGTGCTCAGGATGAAGGCGCAGCAATGTGCCACCCATTCGAGTCGCCTGCATGGCTAACGGTTCGCTTAACTGACGATGCCGATTATGCCGATATTCGGGGGCGTTTATGGATTCGACAGGGGTAGTTCGAGCATGGGTTGCGGGTAGTGGGGACGCGTCCGCTTCATCAACGCTAAAGCCAATTAAATGGCAAACAACAACAAACTTACGCTTTCGCAGCTTAATAACCTGTGAGCGTGCTCCTACCTAGCATCGCCCATGTGACTAGACTAGGGGCTAACAAGTAGTGGGATACGCCGTTCGGTCTCCGCCTGGGGTCGACGGAAGAAGATAATCAGGCTGACCCAACGCGTAGTCGGTTACGGGACGACGCTCGGGTGACATCAATACCGTGACTACACCCGTAGAAGCCTGTGTGGCGTTGTCTCTGGACAGGGGTTCAAATCCCCTCGCCTCCACCATGTAAAACCACTACCGCATGAGGTAGTGGTTTTTTGCTGTTTTGGAAGCAGGGTTGGTTGTTTGAAAAAGATTGACCGGACACGGAAGCACGGTGCGGGGGCATTGAATGAACGAACTTTAACTAGGAGAGAAGCTCTTTGCTACTACGACGCGAACAGTTGTTTTGCCTCCTGAAGCGTCATTAAGTTAGAATTTTTTCACTTACAATGTGTACGAATAGACGTTAGTATTTATAAAATAATTGAACTTTCACTTTAATGGCAAAAATTTTGGGGGTTAAAATGAAGAGAACAGTATTAGTAGGTCTAATAAGTGCTGCTTTAATGGTTGGTCCAGTGAGTTCATATGCTGCAAATGATGATGTCGCTACAATAAGTTTAAAGGGTATCCTTTCTGAAGGGAGATTATATGCTCCTCTCCGTATAACAGGAGAGAAGCTTGGCGCAGTAGTAAGCTGGAATCAGGAAACTAATACTGCTTCACTAACTAAAGATGGAAAAACTTTTACTGCTACTGTGGGTAATGGAGCATTGCTGATCAGTGGGAAAGTGCATGTTCAATTTAAAGCTTTGAGTAACTTCTTCTATCCGAACGATTATATTAAGTGGAATAAATCTACTATGACAGGAACTTCTGAGCACATTGAAGTTCGGGCTTATCCATTAACAGATGAACAAGCAATAAAATTTGCTACAAAAGCGCTTGATGAAATGCACGGTACCCAGAAGAGAGAGTGGAATAAATTCCTTATTAACCTGCATGGTCTCATGGATAAAGAGATTCAGTGGAATAGCAGCTATACTCAATATACAGCTTCTTTTTATGATTCGCGGGGTGAAAATAGAAACGAAATTATAACTGAGATGACTAAGAAGGGGAATGATTGGATAATGACTTCATTCAAATCCTTAGTAAGATAGGCATCTAATAGAGGATACCTCTCCATTGTGAGGGGTCAAACAGTCCGGCGAGTTGTGGTTTTACACAGCCACGCTTCGCCTCCACCATGTGAAACCCGACCGCGTGAGGTCGGGTTTTTGCTTGTTATCAGAGGTTTACATCGCAGAGGCTTCATTATTTGAATTCCCACTTTATTTCCCCTTCTCTGGTAATACAGGTTCACAGTAATACAGAAATACATTCGGTAAAGAGCAATAATTCCCTGCTAGAACCTTCCTTCAATTTAAAGGAAAGGGAATCCACGCTCCTTCAATGAAGACCGGTCGCAGGAAGATTTCGACGCCTGGACTTGACTTACAAGCTGGCAAACGAAAGCATGAAAAAGCTGACTCTAGTACAGTACCAGAGCCAGCTTGCGAAGTAGGGATTTTTCTTACTGTCCATTAATAAGGGTCTTGACCAAGTCTGCAGCGGGGCTTTTTGTTGTTAATCATAATAATTAAATCATTTAACTACATAATCATATTCATGGGGAACAAACGCTTCACCGAATTTTTTTCTCAGCAGTATTTGATTTTCTGTTGCCTGTTCATAATTAGACCCCGTAGCAATGAAGGCCGGATTCTTATCTTTAAGCTCTATCCAGGTAGTAGATGGCCAGATATTGATATTTTCAAATTTATCATCAAACCATATTAGACCGTATTGTTTAATATTGTGTGGTGGTGAAGGGTCTAGATAAAATAATGAACCCATATTTATGTCTTTATTTCTTTGAGTTATAAATAAAGTGACGTTTTGATCTTTTGTAAAGTCATAGGCATCTATTGTAAAAGTCCCAATAAATTTATTTTGGCGAAATAGTGGTTTATATAGTTTACCATTAACCTTAATTGAGGTGCTTTTCGCGGATGAAGAATCGTTAAGGGTGAAAACGACGGCAGTGCGTTCTACGTTAACCTTTTCCGAAAAATTATAGTTATATAAAAACAAACCAGCACCTATTAGCACAACAACCAGTACAGATGAGATTAAGATTATAGCTTTTTTTAATGTCATAATTCCCCTCCAAAACTTAAAATAGTTGGGATTTACGTCAAAAACGATTTGACGTAAATCCCAACTTCAAATAATTAAAAAATTTAGTACACAAAAGCCATGCCATTAGGTTGAAGAGGCTTAATAGTTTCAACGACTTTACCATCAACACCCCTGAGATCTACTTCAGTTATAAAAGAATATCCAGTAGGACCGGCCAGATAGTAATCTATTGCTTTAGAACCATCTCTATGATACAGGGCAGTAAAACTAAATGGCTGCGATGGTCCCTGATCTATATGTGCACCAATTGTAGCACCAGTTGTTGAACTATAGCTAAACGTAGGAACAGAAAGTGCACTGGAGCCACTAACTGTACTAGTAACAAGCGCTAAGCTTTGATAAGCATCAGACTTACTAGCATTTTTAACAAACATAAAATCTACTGATTCGTACCAATTCCAAATATAAGCGCCCGTAATATTTTTGATTGTAGTTGTTTTACTAAAGTTCGAATCAGAAATAAAGTCCTTTACCGCGTCATATATAGTTATGGCAGCACCTACATAAGCATTAAATGAACCAAGAGTAGATTTCGCTTGTGCTACAAAGAAATTGGAGACACCAGCTGTCAACGTATTTGAGTTTAAAAGAGTCGTTGCCCCCGTGTTCTTGAGTGAAGAGCTTAGGGAATTGGATTCTGCCGTTACGTGTTCAACTTCATATGTAACCCCATTTTTGACCCAGTTAGCCCGGTAACTAGACTAATGAATATTTGAGTCCGCTGGTATAGCAACTAGGGGTTGTATTTGCGAGCCGTTTGCTCCTAATGAATTTTTTTGTGAAATTAAAACTTGTGCTTCCGTTGGTGTTAAGAAATCTACCCCTAAAGATTCTAGTTCCTTCTCTAGTTTATCATATTCTACCTCGTATCCATCCTTATGCTCACCTAGTAGATTCGCTCTTTCTTGATAAATCTTGTTAATCTGCGCTTCGACATCGTTGTTATTGTTGCTCGCGGCGCTAACAACACCAGTTGATCCAAGCAGTACAACACTTGTCAGTGCTATTGCGGCAATTTTTCGGTACATTATCATATTCCCCCTGAAAGTTGGTTTACCAAAAATATTATCCTTTTGGTGGATATTAATGAAAAACGCACTTGTGGTCATAATATTAATGAGCTTAATAAGTTTGCTGGGATGCTCGGAGCATAAGGGTTTTAACCCTATTCAGGGTAGAACTGAGCAGCAGCAAAATGACACGAGTTCAACTGCAGCACCAATGGATATAGCTCAATCCCAGTCCATCTCATCAACATCCCCAGAATTGGATTCGTGGATGGGTGATTATATTTTCACAGAGGATATTACTTCGCAGGAATATGGAAGAT
The DNA here is from genome assembly GCF_014779765.1 of Paenibacillus terricola. Classification (GTDB taxonomy): domain Bacteria; phylum Bacillota; class Bacilli; order Paenibacillales; family Paenibacillaceae; genus Paenibacillus_T; species Paenibacillus_T terricola. Next base: position 61,074 of record NZ_JACXZA010000011.1, read on the forward strand.
TCTACGAGGTCTATATTTCAAAAGAAAATGATGGTTATCATGCAGAGGTGACGATGGATGATTCTGATGCTGGCGAGTATAGTACGCTGTTGGCTCAAGTTAAGGGAGACACGAATCGTATCAACCTCCTGTTCAGTGGCTATTCACCGGATGAGACGAATACGAATACGTCATATCAACCAGGTGATCAATTAATGAGTCTGACAACAACGAACACAGGGGTTATCACATACTGGGGCAAAATGATGCCCATCAACGATATGAACAAAGTGGATGGCACTTATTTTAAAATGCGAGAGAAGAGTGAAGGATATGCTGGACATTGGTATACGTCAACACCGTCTGCAGGAGGAAATAGTACAACGATAGAGGTAGCGAAGTTAACCGAATCGTCTATAAGTTTTTCGTTATATAGCTCGGACATATAGTTATGATGGTACAAATATCAAGTTAGAGAATAATGTTGCCCACTTTATTGATAGTAGTGACGATAATGAAACGATTGGTTCAGTAGAGCTTAGAGATAATCGGATATTCGTCCATATAGAGAAAACCAATATCCCCATTCTGGATACAGGAACAACTGTCTTTAATTACAAGGTTGGTGAGTTTGCAGCCATACACCTTTCTCCTATGAATGGGGCTGCAGGGGTTGATTTAGGGGAAGGAATTGAAATTGATTTTGGCAGAAGAATAACGCCAACTACTAATAGTTTCGATACCCTGCTAGTTACAGCCAATACGCCAATTGGATCGGACGATGGTTATGTAGGAATGACAGCGGAAAAAAAGGGGAATAGGATCAGATACTTTCCTAATTATGATCTCATGAATACATTAGATGAAGTTATTGAGTCAGGACAGAAGTATCAACTCATTATCGGAGATGGTGAGTTTAGAGATGATATAGGAAATATCAATCGTGGATTTACTCTTGAATTTATCACGAAATAATGACGCAAGTCACTCCGGCGAATTGAGGTTATACACATCCATGTTTCGCTTCTGCCATGCTAATTCACTACCGCAAGAGGTAGTGAATTTTACTTTTTCCACAGAATCGCTCTGCACATAAAGAGTAGCAGCATCGCATCGAAGGAATCCTAGGCATAAGGATTTTTTCTGATCGAGGAGCCTTGGGAGGCCTTGGACGATGATGATCAACGTGCTTAATGTGGATGGTCAAGAACTAACCCCATGTGTGCTTGACCGGGCTTGGAGGGAAGTTAACCGAGCACGCGCCATTTGGATAGACGAGCAGACCATCCAATTGCTATACAATCCATTCTTATTTCGTGACTATCGTAAGGCTGCACTGAAACGGGATCATTACAACTGTTTGTGGTGTGGTCGCTCCGGGACGACGGTTGATCATATTATCCCCTCAAGCAAAGGCGGCTCAGATCTGCCCCACAACTTATTCGCTGCTTGCATGGAGTGCAATACGAAGCGGGGAAGTCGTTCGGCGTTCTCTTATTTCAGGGAAAAGATATTTTCTGCGCCAAACAGAATGAAATTATTATATCGTATCCTGAAAGCCAATTATCACCATCTAATGAACGGATACAAGTGATCGTTAGACATCAAATCCGTGATTACACCTGTAGATGCCTGTATGGCGTTATCTTGGACAGGGGTTCAACTCCCCTCGCCTCCACCATGTAAAACCACTACCGCATGAGGTAGTGGTTTTTGCTTTTTCTCGAAACTGCCATTCTAGTTCAAACCCTCCACTAATACACCATCCTGCAACTCATTTGTTATAGTTACCTCCTAAAGTAGTTAGGGGGTTGAACATCATGGTTTTAAGCGTTAAAAACTTATCCGTGACCTATGCCGAGAATGTGGCAGTCGAACGGATCAGTATTCAATTAGAGGCGGGGCAAGCGATAGGATTGCTAGGTGCAAACGGGGCAGGAAAGTCTTCCACAATTGCTGCAGTGCTAGGCATTGAAACAAGTACCTATGATGAGCTTGTTATCGTCGGCAAATCGCCGTTTCGCGACCGGAAGGAAGTATTTGAACAAGTCGGGGTACAGTTTCAAGAAACCCGGTTTCAAGATAAATTAACGGTTTCTGATGCATGTAAGCAGTGGCAAGCACTTTATAAAAAAACGGCTGACGTGCCCGCTTTGTTACAAACCTTTGGGCTTGCAGGTAAGGAAAAGCAGCTTGTTAAGCTGCTTTCCGGCGGAGAGCGTCAGCGTCTCGCGGTACTCCTTGCTTTAATTCCTGATCCGAAGCTTGTGTTTCTGGATGAACTGACCACAGGACTGGATACGAAGGCTCGCCGTATGCTGTGGAAGCAGCTGTTAGCTATGAAAGAGGATGGATTGGCGATTGTATTAACATCGCATTACATGGATGAAATAGAAGCGTTATGCGATAAAATCTTGATTTTGCGTAAAGGTCAAACTGTCTTTCATGGAACAATTCAGGAAGTGTTAATCGCTAGCGGTAAAGCAACGCTTGAAGACGCTTATTTACATTTTGCAGGCGAGGAGGAACAATGGGGATGAATACAATGACTGCGCTCTTAAAAATTGAAGGCAAGCTAGTGTGGAAAGGTATTGATATTTTAATTTTTGGCATTTGTTTTCCGATTATATTAGCTGCCTTGTATGGTTACTTGCTCAGTAGGGATGCATCGGCAGGTTCGTCTAACTTTGAATTATCTTACGCAGCCGTCATAACGATTGGTGTGCTTGCAACTGGTGTAATGGGTCTGCCGCTGACGATTGCTGATTATCGTCACCGAGGCATCCTTAAACGATTTCAAGTGACGCCGGTATCGCCGTTACAGATTCTGGTTGCGCAAGGATTAATTCAGCTTTCTTCAGCGCTTGTTTCTTTTATAGGCGTTACCCTTGTCTACATTTTGTTATTTGATTATCGATTAGCAGGCTCCTGGTTTGTGTTTTTGAGTGTTTATGCCTTTGTTATTGTTGCCATGTACAGTATCGGCGTTTTCATTGGAAGTGTCGTGCCCGATCAAAAGTCAGCAAATATGTGGAGTTCTGTAGCGTACTTTACGATGTTATTATTCTCAGGAGCGACGATTCCGTATGAAGTGATGCCGCGCTTCGTTCAATGGATTATGGATATACTACCCTTGTCGCATGGCATTCATTTATTAAAGGTGGCAACCACAGGTGAAACCATGACGGGTATGGCAGGGGTAGTATCTTTCTTGATATTGGGTACATGCACGGTTGTCAGCTTATTTGGCGCAATCAAATTTTTTAAGTGGAAGTAGGAGTGTGGGATGTACCGAACAAAAGAAATCGCTGCATTAGCTGGGGTGCATCCCAATACGGTACGGATTTACGAAGAGTGGAGATACATTTCATCTGTTCCGAGAGGCGAGAACGGCTACCGCCTATATTCTGACTTGCATTTGTTTCAGCTTAGTATAGCTAGAATCGCTTTTCGTTGTGAAATTGTTCAGGGACGCATCCGGGCAAAAGCAAGGGCCATTATAGAGGCCAGTGGTAAAGAGGAATTTAATCAAGCGCTAGAACTTGCGCAAGATTATTTATCCCATCTAGAAATACAATATGCTCGGGCATTGGAAGCGATTGAACTTTCGGAGCTGTGGATGAGTGAGGAACATTCTATTTTTAATGAAACATATACACAAACATATACACGAAGTGAGGTTGCACAGATTCTAGATCTCACACCTGAAGCCATTCGAAATTGGGAACGAAATGGATTGCTGACGGTACCAAGACTTCCTAATGGATCTCGCTCTTATACCGAGAATGAAATAAGGCAATTGAAAATAATCCGCACGCTAAGAGCGGCCCACTATTCGATAAGTGCCATCCTTCGCTTGATGAATAAAGCAGCGACGATGAGGGGAACGACCGCGATAATTAAGAAAGTGCTCGAAACACCTGAAGATCATGAGGATATCGGTTCAGTAACCGATCGTTTAACCTATTCATTAGAACAAGCGATTGAGTCTGCGAAGGAAATTGTAGAGCTGCTAGAAGAGAAATTGCGCTCAAATGTATAATGAAGTTGGAACGAATCTCGGCGAATTGTGGTTTTGCACAGCCACGCTTCGCTTCCACCATGTAAACCCCGACCACATGAGGTCGGGGTTTCTGCTTTCATCGACGTTGTACTCTCGTTATTATTCATATTCCATAGCAGAATCAACAGGTTCATCAGACGCGATGTCGATAACGGCTTGATATAAATTCGGCGGATACTCGGCGATTCTGTGGCATAAATACAAATACCACTCGTGGCCATAAGTCAGATAGATGCGAACGGGATAACCTGCTTTCCTCAGCTTGCTGCTCAAATCCGGCCGAATCCCGTATAACATTTCGAATTCTACCCCCGGCTTTAGCGCCCATCCCCGATTGATCACCTCATCTACGATGCGCTCATCATGGGTGGCAATTGATACGCGATGCCCTTTATCGATCGATTGCTCCAAGAGATGTAAATAGCGTTCATTGAGAGCGTCTGAACGTGAAATCGCCAGATGTTTCGGCTCTTGATATGCCCCTTTCACAAGGCGCAGACGTCTAGGATCAGCCTGCAAGTCATTCATGTACTGAGCTGTGAGGTGCAGCTGCGCTTGCAATGTGATGCCAATATTCGGATAGATGGCTGCCGCACGTTCATAGATCGCAAGAATCGCTTCCGTTTTGGCGGATTCCTCCATGCTAATAAATAATTCTATTTCAGTTTGCTGGGTCTGGTCCGCCAAGGTCGCCAAATGCTTGAACGCTAATGCGTCGTCTACCGATAAACCGATGTGGGAAAGGTCAAACGACACGCGAGCGGCCATTCCGCGATCAGTCAGATTCTTAATAAGCTGCTTCATTTCTAGTGCCGCCGCTTCACAAGACTGGACATCTGTCGCGTTCTCTCCAATGTACTCTAAAGAAACCGCATATCCCTTATTAATCAGCCTGAGCCCGGCTTCCAGACCGGCAGTTCTATCCTCTCCCGTCACATACTTAGCTGCAGCACGTTGCAGCATATGGTAGATGGATGGCGTCTGCTCGACATAAGCTTTCAAATCCCCTCGCCGAGCAATGGATTTCATTGTTTCTGTAAATTGCTTTTCTAAATCAACTTTTGTCACCATATACTGTTCCTCCTCTTGTTGTCTGATTTCAGTGTACAATCGAGACCAACGAAGAGGATTGTATAAAATTGCTCTTTTCTAAATCGATATCGCGTAAGTTTGAGGCGTCGCACCTACTATTCGGGCAAAAGCTTTCGTAAAATGACTTTGATCATAAAAACCTGTGTTAACGGCTATTTCGGCGATAGGCCGCCGTTTCTTCAGTTCTATCTTGGCATGATTAATGCGCAGCAGATTCTGATACGCATGAGGAGGCAAATGCGTACTTTTCTTAAACAATCGAATGAGATGATAACGGCTGGCGCCGATCTCTTGCTCCAACGTTTCAAGCGTGATCCGATCCTTGTAGTGCGCATGAATATATTCCTTGACTCGTTTGACGTACTTCTGCTCCAGCGCTCCGTACGGTTCGTGCACAAGGTCGGATTCATGCTTAGCGATGAGCATGTGCGCAAGTTCGATTAACGAAGTTTCAATCTCCAGAGAAGATTCATTACAGACAAGGGTTTCCATGGTTCGATTGAATAGTTTCCTGCATGCTTTGTTCTTCCCGTCCTCTAGTAAAAACGGAAATTGAAGTCTATTGATATGAGGCAGTTCGATTTGTTCGAACCATTCCGGTTTAATGAACAACATTTTGTATTTCCAGTCGGCATTCTCAGCAGGCTGACAAGCATGGAGCATGTGCGGAGGAAAGTTGATCATTCTTCCCGATTCCACACGCCATAACAAGCCTTCGCACCACGCTTGCGTTTCGCCTTCATCTATTAATCCGATTGAGTGTTCCTCATGAAAATGTTTCTGATAAGCTAAGTCGCTTTTCCGACATCGTTTTGCTTCCAAGAAAGGCAATGCCTCGTCTCGATAAAATGTTACATCAGCCATGTATGTGTGATCCTCCAATGTGAATGAACAGATTCATTTTATCATAGGCACTTTAGGCAGAGTCGGAACAAATAACTACCAGCGTTGATGCCGTATGCCCGACGGTAACACAATAGCACATAAACGAAGGATGCGCTTATACTCCGAACCTGCCGGAATTTTGCAGTCTTAGGAAACGATTTTGGAGCAAAACTGCCTAAGTCTTAAAACTACTATTTATCAGCTACGACACGTAGGGGCGGATAAGTGATATAATTTTATTACTGCTTACTAGTAAGATAATTGCAGAAGATGGCGTTGAAAATCTGACAACAAAGGAGCCAATGATAAATGAACGTTGTTTATCAATTTGAAGAAGTAGCCAGACTTCCCTTGCCCGGGGATAACTGCGCCGTTGCGATTCGCCAGTTGGACTCCGGTACCGTTATTCAGTTTGAGGGCCAGTCCTTCACCTTGGATTATACGGTTATGGAAGGTCATCGATTTGCGGTGAAAGCAATTGCACAAGGGGAAGAGCTGCTGTCGTGGCAATTGCCTTTCGGCGCGGCGTTAGAGCCAATTCAGCCCGGTCACTATGTGATCAACGAAACTGTTCTGCAAGCGCTTAGTGTGCGTAATCTGGCATTCGCATTGCCGCCTGTGCCCAACTTTGCGGATCAAGTTCATCCTTATGTTCTTGACGAGGAGAACTTCCAGCCGGCGCCAGCATCGCCAGCTTACGAGGATACGCGCACTTTCATGGGGTATCGTCGCCATGTAGATCGCGGGGTTGGTACCCGGAACTACGTTGTCCTGCTTGGCACTACTTCGCACACGGGCAGCTATGTGAAGAAGCTTGCCGCTCGTCTGCATGACGAATGCAAGAACTATGCGAATGTCGACGGAATTGTTCCTGCAGCGCATACGGAAGGCGGCACGGAGAATCCCAATAACGCTGAATTGCTGCTTCGTACGCTAGCTGGGTTTATCGCTAACCCTAACGTTGGCGCCGTATTGGTTGTCGATTATGGCAATGAATCGATCACGAACAAAATGGTGGAGGCTTATGCGCGCGAGAACGGCTACCCGATCGATGATGTGCTCCATAAGTTCGTGTCGCTCACAGACAGCTTCGACGAGGAGTTAGTTAAGGGTGAAGCGTTAGTAAGGGAGTGGCTGCCTACTGTTAATGCGATGCAACGGACGCCCGAATCCATTCGTCACTTGCGTATCGGATTGCAGTGCGGCGGTTCGGACGCATTCTCTGGCGTATCCGCGAATCCGCTGCTGGGCTGGGTGTCGGAACAATTGGTGCGTTACGGCGGCGCGGCCAGCCTGGCTGAGACCGATGAATTGATTGGTGCGGAGCCTTATATTCTCTCAAAAGTACGTAATGTGGAAACCGCACGCAAATTTCTTGAACTTGTAGATCGGTTTAAGGAACGCACGTCGTGGCACGGCACCAGCGCGGAAGGTAACCCATCTGGCGGTAACATGTATCGCGGCTTGTACAACATTTATCTCAAATCCATAGGCGCAGCCATGAAGAAAGACCCTGTAACGCGGATTGACTATGCAACCGAGTATGGGGAGCTTATGAAGGACGGCGGCTACTATTTCATGGACAGTCCTGGCAATGACCTGGAGAGCATCGCTGGTCAGGTAGCCGCAGGCTGCAACATGATCTTCTTTACGACGGGCAACGGTTCGATCACCAATTTCCCTTACGTGCCGACGGTCAAGGTAGTCACAACGACTCGCCGCTTCCAATTGCTCTCGAATGATATGGACGTGAATGCGGGACAATATCTGGAAGGCAAGTCGATGGATGAGCTGGGCCAAGAGGTATTCGAACTGGCGATCCAAATCGCTTCCGGCCAGCGAAGCGTCGGTGAGAAGGCGGGCCATGCTCAGGTACAAATTTGGCGCAACTGGCAGCAGAACGATGCGGGCCAGCTGGATGCCTTGCTGCACGCTCCAGTACCGACAGGAGCGCCAATTGAAATTCAAGAGGATGCAGTAACGATGGCTAATCCAATTGAATTTACTTTTACTCGACATCGCGATCGGCAGTCCAGTGACAATATTGGATTGATTGTGCCGACGAGTCTATGTGCTGGACAAGTAGCTAACATGATCACTCAGCGTCTGAACAAGCAAGGAGCAGGACAGTCTGATCTCTCTCGCTTTGTCACATTGGCACACACGGAGGGCTGCGGTACATCAGGAGGACCGGCTGAATCGCTGTTTGCCCGTACGATGATTGGCTATATTACGCACCCGATGGTGGAGCACTGTTTGCTGCTGGAGCATGGCTGCGAGAAAACGCACAACGATTATATGCGTCATCAGATGGAAGTGCATGGCGTCGATGCAAGCCGCCTCGGATATGCTAGCATCCAGCTTGACGGGGGAATCGCCAAGGTGAGCGAGAAGGTCGAAGCTTGGTTTGCCGATCGATTGGCAGCAGTCGAGCCTGCAGAGAAGGTGACGGTCGGTCTGGAAGGACTCCGTATCGGAATCGTAAGCGACGGTGCCATTACCGACGATGCTGGCAAACAGCTAGCGCAGCTGACCAAGATGATTGTTGGCGCTGGTGGCGTGGTCGTCGTTCCTGAGAACAGTGGATTGCTTGCAGCGACAACATTCGGCCAACACCTTTTTGCATCGTCTCAAGTTTGCCCGTCCATCGCCTATGGTGAACATGTTCGCAACAATGGCCTCCACGTTATGGAGACACCTACAACACATTGGGTTGAGACAATTACGGGACTCGCTGCTACAGGTGTAGAATTAGTGATTGCACTGGTCGGCAACCGTCCGATGCAGACGCATCCGTTCGTACCGATGCTGCAAATGTCAGCAGAGCAGGGCATGCTGCAGAATCATCAGGAAGATCTTGATTTGGTACTCATGGGCAGCCCGGACGTATGGGTGAGTCAAATTCTTGAGCGAAGCAAGCAGATTATGGAGCATACTTATGTGCCGCGTCTCTACCAGAAAGGTAATATCGATTTCCAAATGACGCGCGGCTTCTTGGGCGTGTCGTTATAATCTAGATATTAATGAAAAGAGAGGACTACACGATGTCGAACACACTTTTATCCAAACGGCCGCTCGGCAATACCGGTTTGCTCGTAACGCCGCTATGTATTGGAGCCGCTCCGCTTGGAGATATGCCGGAAACCTTCCAATATGGTGTGCTGGAAGAACAGGCGCTGGACACGCTTCGTACTGCCTTCGAGAGCTCGATCAACTTCTTGGATACGGCTGCAGCATACGGCAATGGCGAGAGCGAGCGGAGAATCGGCAAAGCGATTAAAGCAAATGGCGGGCTTCCGGCAGATTACGTATTGGCGACTAAAGCTGATCGCGACTTGACGACCGGCGACTTCAGCGGCGAACAGATCAAACGATCGATCGAAGGAAGTCTCGAACGTTTAGGTCTTGATCGTCTGCAATACGTTTATATTCATGATCCTGAACATACCACCTTTGAAAACATTATGGGACCCGGTGGGGCTCTAGAGGTGCTGAGAGATTATCTTGATCAAAGAGTTATCGGTAACATTGGAATTTCTGGCGGACCGATCGATATGCTTATTCAATATGTCGAAACAGGAGCGTTCAGCGCTGTAGAGACGCATAATCGATATACGCTGCTTAATCGATGTGCCGAGCCATTGCTTGATGTCGCGAGTCGTATGGGCGTCGCCGTCATTAACGGCGCACCTTATGGCAGCGGCATATTGGCCAAAGGTCCGGATGCCTATGCACGTTACGCCTATAGCGAAGCTCCGGCAATCGTAATCGAACGGGCGCGTTCGTTCGCGAAAGTTTGCCAAGAGTATGATGTGCCACTGGCGGCTGCTGCGCTTCAATTCTCTCTTCGCGACCCGCGAATTGCCAGTACAGTTATCGGCATGACCAAACCGGAACGGGTAGCCCAGACGATAGAGTTCGCGAATTACCCGATTTCTGCTGAGCTATGGCCGGCGCTTGACGCATTCGGCTACGATGTAACCGATCCAGAAGCGACGCGGTTTTAGACTGCTGAGCAAGTTTACAACGGCCACTGTGGCAATATGCAGCGAGAGCTAGAGCATGAGTATAAGCAGTAATGAGTCTTTTGAAGCTTTAGGGGAAATATCAAAAGGACAGGCGACACCCCTTTTCGTTCCGACTGAAAAGGTTAACGTATTCTTGAATCATTAAACTGGACCTTACTAAAAGGATCTCATTCATTCTACACCGTAGACCTGCAAGGCATTGTTTGTAAACCCCGACCACATAAGGTCGGGGTTTATTTATGTGGTAAAAGCGAAGGGTCCGTAGCCCCTTTATCCAAATTTTAAGTGAGTCAACTACTTTTGTAGGATATGATGGGTTTGAATGTAGTCGGTACTAAAGAGATGAGGGCGTCATTGTGAAGAAGTGGCTGTTAGCGATTTTTTTGCTATCTTTAACAATAGGACTTGCTGCTTGCCAATCGGATTCTTCGGACCAGACGCGCGAGGAGCAGCAGGAGGGATCGATACCGAGCTCAACTGAAGATCAGCAGGCGGAGATGGTTAATGAGTCGAGGGATGAGATTGTTATTACCGACATCGCAACTTGGACGCATCCGGTCAAGAGCATTTTGTCAGGTGTGCCATTCGAGTTACATAAGGTTATATTGACGAATGAGTCTACCTATCCAAAGTTTTATGTTCAGTACCCGGATGTAGAGGCTCTGAAGACTTCGCAGGACTTACCGGATAAACTGCTGGCTATTGCCAAGGAGAATGGATATTGGGATTATGAACTTGTGAATGAACAAGGCAAGCTGACCATCGAGGTGAAAATCGATAAAAAAGCGAAGCGCATCAAGAGCATTCTGGTGAATGGCGAACCGTATTCGGTACCTGACGCCGTGAATCAAGATGCGGGCTCTTCGGCGGACGGGGAAGCTAAAGTTCCTGAATCCATTGTAGTTCCTAAGAAGTATGCGGCTTTTGTTGAAGAACACTCTCTTGGAAGCCTTGACGATGTTAACTTCTTCAAGACCGTAGACTTAAACGGGGACGGGATCGAGGAAGCGGTGATTGCATTCTCGGATGTTTATAAAATTTATGTACTTGGCGAAAACAATAGCGAAGTCAAACAATTGGGCGACTCGCTGCAAAGTGCTTATGGAGTGTATAACATCCGGTTCATTCATTTGCAGGACCGGCCTGAGCCTGTCATTGCGTTCGGCTTGTCTAATGGGGGCGGACTGGATGGATTCTGGCTTATTGGCCTCCAAGGAGAGAAGCTCGAAGAGATTTCATATAGCGCATCTGCTACCGGAGCTGGTGTAGATGAGTTAATTGATGCCGATCAGGATGGGAAATATGATGGTTATGTACAAGAGCGATATAGCTATGATGTTATGTATTATCATGTACTTCGAACATTCGAACTCCGTAACCACGAGTTTGTTCAGACTCGGACTAGCGTTGATCTAGGGAAGTATCCTGCAGAGGCGCGGGATGTCATTGCTCAATATATAACGCTGCATGTACTCGATGATGGCTATTCTCCTGAGTTAACGCAGCGCTTAGCAGAGCTATGTCCATCATGTACGGAGGATCAGTTATTGAGATTCGAACATCAATGGAAAACATTCAAAGACTTTGATACTTTCAGTTTGCATGAGTTGTTAATGGATAATGAGAGCATGATTGAGCAAGTAGATCCGAAGATGAATGTAAAGACGATTATACTTACCGAATCGATGGACAATGGGATAGATGGGAAGCTCACAGTACGCCTCGAGAAAACGAAAGACAGATGGGTCATAATTGATTTCTAGTGATAGGTGTAGCCTCTTGATCGCTTGCGGTCAAGGGGCTTTTGTGAACAGCTTGCATGTAATAGCAACAATCCGGCAAATTGTGGTTATGCTAAGCCGCGCTTCTTTTAATATGGTATGATATGGATAAAAATAGTGAGGATTACTCGGAATGAAAAATCGACTATTTTTTCTGGATAACATACGTACGTTTCTAACCATGTTGCTCATAATATTCCACACCGCTATTGCTTACGGAGCGTCGGGGTCATGGATTCTTGATGACGTAGATAAGAGCGAAATCAATGCGACAATTGTTCTGTTAACGATCTTTACCGGAGTATGCCAGGCTTTCTTCATGGGACTCTTCTTTTTGATCTCTTCGTATTTCTTCCCGACATCGTATGAGAGAAAAGGAGCTTTTCAGTTTCTAAAGGGGCGGCTTGTACGTCTAGGAATTCCTCTGCTCATTTATTATTTTGTGATTGGCCCTATGACGGTATGGTATGCCAAATTTCGAGATCAACAAACGATGGTTCAGTTTTATAAGGATAACGTTTGGAGTTTCCGTTGGACTTTCTTTGGTCCTGCTTGGTTTCTGGAAGCCTCTATTTACTTCACCTTGCTCTATATTCTCTTTCGACTTCTTACAAAAGATCGGATCACGAAGAAATCGATTGTTTTTCCCAACAGTAAGACGCTCGTTACTGTGGCGATTGCTCTTGGATTAAGCGCATTTGCAGTACGTCTGGTTTATCCTACGGGCACGGGACCCTTGGAACTGCAATTGGGTTACTTTCCATCCTACATATTGCTGTTCATTGCTGGTATTATTGCGCAAAGACAAGGATGGTTGGAACAAATTCCGGGCAAAATAGAACGGTTATGGAAATGGGTAGCGTTGATTGGCGTGGTGCCCGTTTTGCCACTCGGACTGATCTTAACCGGGGCATTAGATGGAGACGTTCATTTTGACGGCGGATTTAACATGCAGGCCTTGTTTTATGCGATGTGGGAGCCATTCATCTGTTTAGGGATCATTATTTTCCTGCTTTCTTATTTCCACAGAAGATTCAATACGATGAATGCATTCTCGAAATGGTTATCTGATAATGCCTATACGGTCTATTTGATTCACCCGCCAGTCGTTGTCGGATGGACGATCGCTTTTCATGGAGTCGGCGTACCGGCTATCATTAAATGGATCATGGTCTCGGCCCTTTCTATCGCTGTTTGTTTTATTGTCGCCAGTGCAATTCGAATGCTGCCTTATGCCAAACGTGTGTTTTAATAGGAAGTATCCTGGCATCCGCTAATCATCAGATCAGAGCTCCTAACGATTATTCATTAAACTGGGGTCCATTGGGATTAGCTATTTAAGGGTTTGTGTGATATGATGTATATATAAATGTCGTGACTGAATTCACATAGCGTAGAGGGTTATTTACCTAGAGGCAATAACCTTGTACGGTATGTGAATTTTTTATTTCTTTTTCGATAAGAAGGTCATGTAAATATAAATAAGGTGGTTATCCAATTGGAAAAAGGTACAGTGAAATGGTTCAATGCAGAAAAAGGATTCGGTTTTATTGAAGTAGAAGGCGGCGGCGATGTATTCGTACATTTCAGCGCAATCACTGGTGACGGCTACAAATCCCTGGATGAAGGCCAACGCGTTGAATTTAACGTCGTACAAGGCAACCGCGGACCACAAGCCGAGAATGTTGTAAAACTGTAAGTTAGTACTTCAAGCCCCGAACGAACATTTCGTTTGGGGCATTTTTTATCGCAACATCTATTTCATGGAGAGAAAGAGGGATGTACAATTGTATAATAATTCTCGAAAAAAAACACTTGAAGAAATCCCCCTAGTGCCAACCGCCATATGGTCTTGTACAGATGAAAACTGTCGCGGATGGATGAGAGATAATTTTGTTTTCTCCGTCGTTCCTGTATGCTCTCTATGCCAATCCGAAATGGTTAAAGGCGAAAAAATGCTGGCAGCCGTCACCAATACGAGCCCACTCCAGATTAAGCTGTGAATAGGTAATCTTGATAGTAATTCCATTCTCCACGGCTCAAACCAAAATCCGGAACCATACAGGTTGTGGGTTTTGGTTTGAGCTTTTATTAGGAGAGGCGGCGATGAGACCCTCTAACAGACCTTTTCAAGGGGATCGCTGCTCGAATTCTTTTTGCATTCTGCAAAGAATGTGATATAAATCACATTCTTCTCTATCGAAGTATGTTAAATTAAAGCTGCAAGGAGAAAGCAATACATAGCAACAAGAAGAAGGGAAGTATGAACCATGAAAACCCCAGTTCAGAAACGTTCTCGGTTCGAGCGATCTAATATCTCGCGGCAATCCCAGTTTATCGAGTAATTCGGAAGCTAGTTATTTTTTTAGGATATTACGTGAAAAAAATCACAATAATAAAATCGGAGATGATTGTCATGTTAGCATGGCTTAGGACTAATAAATATGTTGCGATTCTTATGATTTTCATTCGTGTCTACCTTGGTTACCAATGGATCGAAGGGGGCTGGCACAAGCTGACGGGCGGTTTCGATGCTGCTGGATTTCTGAAAAATGCAATCGCGAACCCGATCGCCGATAAAACGACGCATGAGTTGGTTTATCCGAACTTCGTATACTTCATCGAGCACTTCGCGATGCCGAACGTAAAGCTCTTTAACATCATCATCCCAATCGGCGAATTCCTCGTAGGCGCCGGATTGATTCTCGGGGGACTGACTGCAGCGGCAGCCTTCTTCGGACTCTTAATGAACTTCATGTTCATGTTCGCCGGAACACTGAACACGAACCCATGGCTTGTCCTTCTCGGAGGAATCGTGCTCTTCGCAGGTACTAACGCAGGACGCTATGGATTGGACTACTACTTGCTCCCGCTGCTGCGCAAAGCACTCAAACATAAGAAGCCTGGTGGAGGCGAAACAATGACTCCTATCGGTACGGCAAACGCCCACTAGCTAAGTAGCTCCAGCAAAAAACGAACCCCCTCGATTCGAGGGGGTCAGCTATTTCATACAGCTGTGAGACAGATTTTATTTTTCATGATACAATCATTTCAAAATCATAGACCGGACACGGAAGCACCGTGCGAGTAGAATGTATATTCTGCTTGCTCGGTGTTTTTTTGTCTCTCTCGAGGAGGATGGAAATGTATCAGAATGTAGAATTCCCGAGGAAGGTAACGGAGAAGTGGCTAACCAAGGCGTTCGCCCCGCTAAAGGATCATTTGGATAAGCACCATTCGGATAATGAGAAGGAAATCATGGCGTGGATGGAGTTCAAGGGTAATTGGGATGGTAAGTTTATCTATGAGAATACGATGACACAGGGTCAAATTATTTTTGCTCAGGATGGACGGGTGATCTCAATCGACGATAATGCTTTGCACTATAAATACGAGCTCGGTTATGAGCGGATTCCGGTGGTAACCGACTTTTATCACCCCAATGTGGATAAATGGATTGAACAGGTTGCAAGTAAAAAGAAGGCTTCCATCTTCCGTGAAGAGCTACGGCTGTTCTTGCAACACATTTGGGGACCGATGGCTAATTTTGATTTTAGCGACTTAAACGTCGGTTATCCGCTTCAAGGTTCGGGTTCATCGTTTTGTTTGTATGTCTATCCGTCACGATTCCACAAGCTGATCGCGTTTCAATTTGTCGGCGAGGAGATCGTGAAACGTACCTGCAGTTTGAGGCAATATCACAAGTTTGAGGAGAGCGAACGGGAATTTGCTTATCAGGGCTGGCAGCTCACGACGCTGATCCACGAACTGCTGCAATATGAGCCGGAACTATCGACGATGCGCGAAGTCATAAAGAAGGGTTTCGGGCTGGCCGACTGGCGCGTTGAAGACGATACGGAGTTTGTGCTTAGCACGAGGGTGGATTAAACTGAGCACGTTGATAACGATGTTAAGGATGGCAGAACAAATGAGTTACATTGTTCAGCCGTCTTTTTTGTATACCAGACTTTTCCCGATCGGATCACAAACAATTCTATTATAATAAGCCCCTTATCAGGCCCGCGAATCCTGTTCAAACCTATCTATTTTGATCATATGGGTTAAAAATGATCATCCTAGGACGAATCAAGAATGTCTTATTGTTGCTAAGAGGAAAGCATAATACGATCTCCATGTATCTGGTTGCATATAATCATCCTGTGAACAAGGAGGTAGCCGTCCGCCTTATCGCTTCGTGAAAGCGCTTCATCAAACTTGTAACATGTAGTATGGCACAACATCTCAAGGAGGTTATGTCTCTATGCATGCTACAGCACATAGGGCTGTAAAGAAGAGGTTAAGCGTCAAAGTAACCAGCCTATTATTGAGTCTGGCACTAGTTGTTCCGGTTATCCCTCAAACGGTATTGGCTGCTGATGGCGGTTCGACAACTGTCGCTTTGACCCAAGTGGGAAGTGTATTGGACTTTGAGAATGGCGAGCTAGCAGGGACAGTCACTGGTGCTCCGGCAACCTCAGGATCTGGTTCAATTACGGTAGCGGACATGGGCTCCAAAGTGCTTCGTATTCAACCGCCAGGATCCGATACCGATTCGAGTACGGCGAAACAAGCAAGTTATTGGTGGACGCTTCCCCTTAATAGCGGAGAATATGACCTTACCGGCAAAGATAAGGTTGAAGTTACCTTTGATTGGTGGGTTGATATTACCCGCCCTAGCGCAAACTCGCTTGACGTTCGTCTTAACGACGATATGGATCAAGTCGTAACGCTTCGAACTTCCGGAGGAGGTACGAATGCGAACTCACCGGCAACGGTATCCTTTTACACCGGCAATATGGCTGCTAATAATGCTCCGGCAACAGGCACCGCCACTAATGCGCTAACAGAAGTACCGCGGCTGACGAAACTTACGGCAACCATAAACGTTGATCTTCTGGCGCAAGTAGCTTCAATCAGCGTTAACGACGGTGGTTCAAGGGCATATACCACGCCACAGCCGATCGCAATAGGTTCCGATAAGCTGACCAGCTTGAGCATCGGCGCGAGCCGGGCAAGCGGACAGAACTGGGCAAGGTTTAATGCGGTTACGGGCGTTGATTGGGATGAGAGCACCTACGGGATGCGTGTAGATAACATCATCTTCAAAGCTGCTTCATCCGGCGATGTCAAACCGATCATTAACCCAAGTGAAATAACGATAACTCCAACCTCTGCTAATCTGGAATATGGAGCAGGTTCGCTTGCGGACAAGCACTCGGCCACATTCAGTGCAGCTGTCATGCCTATTAATGCAACAGATAGAACGTTCACATGGTCGATCAGCGATG
This sequence comes from Paenibacillus terricola, assembly GCF_014779765.1. Lineage (GTDB taxonomy): Bacteria > Bacillota > Bacilli > Paenibacillales > Paenibacillaceae > Paenibacillus_T > Paenibacillus_T terricola. Next base: position 78,190 of record NZ_JACXZA010000011.1, read on the forward strand.
ACAGCATCGCCACTATAAATGTTAACGATGATAACAGCGTAACTGTTACTGGCATTGGTGCGGGTGATGCTAATCTTATAGCTACGTCTAATATGGACGGCACTATCAAGGGCAGTGTGCCGATCAATGTCAAATATGTACCATCGATTACTGAACCAACGCCAGATTTCTCCGCCCTATTAGCGGAAGGGTACACGCAGGCATTCGGCAGCAATTTCGCCGGTGACGATGCAACCCCACTGTGGATATTCGCTGGTGGCACCTACCACAAACTCGCTAGAGAAGATGTTCCTCAGATCAATAATTATTTCAGATTTGATGCAGCCGGCTCCGGTAATCGCGGCGGTAAGGGAGATTTGCCTCACGCCGTTTACGGCAGTAAGGTTTATGTCAATTTAGACTGGAAGGTTCCGGCGGTTACCACGGCACAGAATACGTTTAACCTAAGCTTCCAGGACGGAGCCAATGTTCTGCTTAGTTTAAGAACTGGCACGTGGAACGGCGCAAGGACAATAGGCGCTTTTGCAGGGACTCTGCCAGGGCCGACCGGCTCGGATCCAGCTTATTTCTGGAGCAGCGACCGTTACCATGCGTTTACTTATAAAGATGTTAATGTGTGGTATAAGGTAGGCATAGAGTTTGATTTCGATACGTTGACTGCTGCGGTATCCCTTGTTCCTAGGGATAATGCTGCCGCGGTGCCATCGGTGGTGACGGTACCTTTCGAGGGAAATCAAATAAGCTCCTTTGTTCTTACCGGTGAGCGCGCGGGCGGGAATAACGTCGACGTTACGGATAATGGCGTTGATAACTTGTATTTCTTTACGAAGCCGCTTTCAGCGGACACGATAACGGAAGTGCTGCCGTATGACTTCTTGCCGGAGCGTCCCGCAACGGCGGACAGCAACACGCAACAGAGCTGGTATAAGACTGTTTATATCGGGGATGCAGCTGACGAGGCAGGGCTTAATCTACCGGCTACAATTAATGTTAAGCTGGCGGACGGCAGTACAGCCGAGGTAGGCGTAACTTGGGCATTAACAGAAGCTCCATGGTCTACGCCAGCTGCGACACTCGTTTACGACCCGAATAAACAAGGCGTATTCACCTATGTAGGCACGCTTACAAGCGTTCCTGACGTAGCGGTAAACCGAATGGCAGTAAAAGCGAAACTTTACATTGAGAACCGCAATAAAGATAAAGCGACTACTGAGCCGCTCTCCATGGAATGGCTGGACAGAGGGGTGGTAGCCGTTCCGGTAGATAGCGGACAAGGCATACTTGTAACATGGCGTTTGCTCGCTTCGGAATACAACAAAGGTTTAACCTTTAACGTGTACAGAAACGGTGTCAAAGTTAATGCATCACCGGTTGCTACGCTGGATTATGTTGATGCTGGCGGTAAAGCCGGAGACCAATACGAAGTAGAGACGATTAATACCGGTTCAATAAGCGAACCTGCAACTGCATGGACTAATAATTACATTGACATTCCATTGCAGAAGCCAGCAGATCGTCCGAACCCGGCGCTTGCTTATGGCGCGACATCCAATGCGGAACCGATTAAATACACAGCTAATGACACCTCGGTTGCGGATGTTAACGGAGATGGAAAGTATGAAATTCTAGTCAAATGGTATCCGTCTGAGGCTCAGGATCCGGGCCTGACAAACAGACATACCGGCGAGACGATATTCGATGCTTATACCCTTGAGGGCAAGCTGCTGTGGAGAATCAACCTGGGTATCAATATCGTGTCCAGCGCGCATCATAGCGCGTTCAACTTCTATGATCTGGATCAGGACGGCAAAGCGGAGTTCACGGTTAAGACTGCTGACGGAACCAGGGGTTACCTTCCTAAAGCGGATGGTACAATCAATGACCTGACAGATACGCCAGCTTGGACTCTAGGCGACCCGACAGCGGTATGGGTAGGCGGTCTTAAGAACCCGGCAAACGGCAACAAAGTCAACGATACGGCGCTTGGCCGAGTTGCATCCGGCCCGGAAACATTTACGGTGTTTAACGGTGAGACAGGAGCGCCGATTGATACAGTCGACTATTTTGCACCGTACAATATCACATCCAATTGGGGCGACACCAACAATAACCGCAGCGACCGCTTCAACGGAGCGGTAGCGTATATGCCGAAGAATGGAGAGCAGGGTGCGGCGCCTTATCCTACAGTGATCGAGGTACGCGGTCACTACGGTCCGCATTTTGCAGCTGCCTATCAGTACATCGACGGTAAGATCGAGAAAATTTGGACGTTTAAATTAGCGGATTGGAACGCCGGCAGTAATCAGGGCAATCATAACGTACAGATTGCCGATGTGGATCAAGACGGTTATAGCGAGGTTGTGCTTGGCGGCGTCACGCTGGACCAAGACGGAACACTGTTGTGGAGCACCAACGGAACTAGGGGCACAGCAGCTGCAGGTCACGGAGACGCGCTGCATGTAGGCGCTATGGTACCGAACAGCGACGAGATCTATGTGTTCCAGCCACATGAAGCCGGACCTCCTAACAACGTAACCCTAGTTAAAGGCTCCACAGGGGAACCTGTATGGACGTATGCAGCTAACTTTGGTGATGTCGGGCGTGGCGTTGCAGCCAATGTAACTCCTTTGCCGGGCTACGAGGTCTGGGCAGTAGGAACGCCTATGTACAATATTATGAGCGGCAAGGTTATTACAGGCGATGTAGGAGACATTGGCGTAGCTAACAAGGCTCCTGTTAACTTCATCCTGTATTGGGACGGAGACTTGCTTAGCGAGTTCTTTGATGGGCCAGACAACCTGAACTCACCCAACCCTCCATCCATTAAGAAGTTCAATTATGATGTGGAAACGGGGAACAGCGAGCTTACAACGCTGCAGACTTTGACTGGAACCTATTCCAACAACGGAACAAAGGCGAATCCAAGCCTTATCGCCGATATCTTCGGAGACTGGCGTGATGAGGTTCTTGTTCGCACGAACGACAATAATGCTTTGAGAATCTACACAACGAATATTCCGACGGACAATGTGATTTATACGCTGATGCATGATCCGGAATATCGCTTGGCTGCGAACTCGCAGAACGCGATGTACAATCAGCCGGAGCATTTGAGCTTCTACCTAGGGGAAGACATTCGCTCCGATGTTCAAGCTATGAAGCTTCCTACGCCGAACCTCTACTATACGGTAGAGAATTCTACGCTCTCGACGGCGACGGCAACGTTCTATACGGATGCCAAAGCTGACGTCACGGTGACGGCAACACTAAAAGGTAATAAGCTTACGGGAATCAAGAAAGGCGATACTGCACTTGCCGACACCGACTACTGCCTCGTTGATGCAACTGCGGATGGCAAACAGGTGATTACGATCAAGAGCAGCTATTTGGCAACGCTGTCGAATGGTGATGTCTTAACCTTCTTGTTCAGCGAGGGTGGACCTGCGACACTGAAGATTAACGTGACGACGACGTATACGCCGACGCCGACTCCGACTCCGGTAACTCCGACGGACCCCGGCGCCACACCAGAGGAAGGTTCTGAGACAGATTCAGGCACGCAGACGCCTACTCCTGAGAAGCCGGCATTAAACAACGACATCGCGAACGCAGAGCAGATCAAAGCTAGGCTGCTGCAAGCGTTGCAAGAGAATCCGCCAGTCAACTTCTCTGACGTGCCAGCGAAGTATTGGGCTGCCAAAGCGATCGAATATGCTGCGCAGCTTGGTATTGTCGAAGGTAAGTCTAACGGCAAGTTTAAAGGCTCGGATCATGTAACGCGCGCTGAATTCGTTGCGATGATCGTCCGTGCTTTAGGTATTGATACGACAGGGGAGAACGGTTCCTTCTCCGATACGGATGGTCACTGGGCGGATGCCGCTATCAGAGCCTTGCATCGTGCAGGAATCGTACAGGGTACAGGCAAAGGCGCATTCAATCCTGATCAAGAGATCACTCGTGCCGAGATGTCCGCAATTCTAGCTCGCGTACTGAACATGAGCGCAGCTAACGGGGCATCGAAGTTCTCCGACATCAGCGGTCATTGGGCTGCTGGCAATATCAATCAGCTTAGCCAAGCAGGCATCGTGAACGGTGTCAGCGCCGGCAAGTTCGCACCGAACGATACCGCTACTCGCAATGAGTCGGTGACAATTATCATGCGGATGCTGAACATCGTGCTTGATCTTGGGCTTGATCTGTAAGGGCAGTTATATCTTCAACCGAAATCCACTACCGCATGCGGTAGTGGATTTTTTTTTCTGCAGTTTGCAGCGAAAATAGCGGAAGTGATGTTATGGTAATTGAGTGATAAAATGACTGATGCGATTCGAAGGTGATTAATAGGAGACAGGCCGGAATGATGAGGAGTGGAGGATAAACTTTGAATGGGTACATACGCGTAAAATCGCTGCTTGCAATCGTTATTTTGCTGTTGTACAGCAGTTGTAGTAATCCAGAAGCGCCTGATTATAACGATGAGGATAATCAGGGCGGTGGAAAGAGCCTGGTTCTTGCAGACTTGAATGGGGATAAGGTGAACGATCAGGCATCGATCACCCTGGAGGGGCAGAATATCAACCTGCAAGTAGAGGTTCAGCGGGCGGTGATTAAATTAGAAGGATCCATGCTGGAACAAGATACGCATCCTTTTTATGAAGAGCCTAGTATACATCTACTGAACGAGAAGGATTCCAACCATAAGCTAATCCTTGTAAGCGTCCTATGGAATACGAATAAAATAGGGACAAAAGCTGACCTGTGGGTCTTTACATATGATGAAACCGGTCTAGTGAAAGTATGGGATAGTAACACAGACGGTAGGGTGGAATTGGCATATACCGTTTCGGACTATAGGGATGGAGAAGTGAGTTTAGAAATCCCGAGACTCTCCCTGTCTACTCGAGTACCTATTGATGAGGCTTACTATGAGGGGTATTTGAGCGCACATTCTGAAGGGATCATTGAAGAGACAACAACTAGTATGTACGAGATCAGAGACTTTGATAATGATAATACCCCTGAGCTAATAATCGAGAAAGTAGTATCTACAGGCGCGGTAGAGTGGTTACCATTCCGAAGAGTGCTTGAAGTATATCAAATCGCCAACGATGAATTGCATCTGCTAAAAGTTATCCCTAGAGACAATATTCCCGAACAATCTCAATAGAAGTGGTAAGGACCTTTATTAACACCTTCAGCCTATTTCCGTATCGCAGTATGCGGGGGCGAACAGAGGGTGTTTTTGACTATGTTTGGTCCTGAGAGGCCCATGTCCGTTTGTCGAAAGGGTGAAAAAAAGGAATAAATTAACGAAATTTTATAGTCTAATCGGTAAAAATAGCCTATAATGTAACAAAAGAACTAGGAGCTTGGACACCATGTACGAAGCGTTTTCTGTTTGTGCTACCGAGATGTATCAACGGAAGTACATCGACTTTTTGTTGACTCATTATGAGGGCTTAAGGCTGCCGTTTCCTTTTCCTGTCGCGTTCGGCTTTATTGCGAGTCCCATTCTTATGGCGAATGAATGCTTCTTGTGCTTGGATGACGATGGGGAAGCTGTTGGCGCATTCAGCTATATCCACGGTACTGGCGAAGGTAACTATGAGGATCGACATATTGTACAGCTTCAGGTTGCTTATCTAGCAGAGACGCATAGGTGCACGACATTGTTCCTTCAAGGTCTGTACACACTTGTGGAGCATTTGAACGAGCTGGGCGAAGAGGTATCGGAGCTAGTATTTTGGACGGGGACGGATGACTATACGACAAGGCTGTTCGGTAAGTTCGCCGAGCGGACAAGCATAGGGGAGTCGGTTGTCGGGTACCGTGTTGCGTTGGATAAGCTAAGCAGCTACTTAGCAAGGTTCAAGCGCAGATTGTCATGACATGCATGAGAGCAAGGAGGAATGAGTAGTGGGACGTCTCTACGCGACACCATGTAAACAGGATAAGGACTATGCGAGATTCGCCAGCTACTATATCGAGCACAGCCACGAGTTTGACGAACATTATCCTTTTCAAGAGGCGATTGTGCATCTGGTTGTCTCATTGCACGAGAGTCGGATTCATTTGTTTGATGACGAGAATGGTAAGCTGCAGGGCTTTATTCAATATCGTTACGAGGCAGATCAGGATACGGTATTTATAGAATCTAGCATTGTATCGCCCGCATATCGCAGCGGCCACGCTTTCTATAAAGGCTTCGGAGATTGGCTGCGTCAAGTTATAGAGGAAAACAACGATGTTCGTTGGGTCCGACTCCATGTGCGAGCAGACCATGGCTATCTCAACCGATTGTACGCTAAGTTTGCTAAGCGAATAGGTGAGAGGGAGAGTAATGGCCGATTAGAGGCTGTGTACGAGTCAGCATGCGATGATCTAAGGCGGTATTTAAGACTCGACACCTTATCAAATGATATTAAGTAAAGGAGGTGACAAACTATGTACCCACCGAGACCAGATCTTAAAGAAGTCGTGAAAGGCAGCGGCTTTGGCCGTATCATCCTCGACGCTCTGAAAGCAAACGAGCAAGTAAGAACTTCCGCAGCAGCGGCGAAATAATCGCTAGCTAGCGCAATGGGGGCTGTCCCAACTGTCATCTAGTATGACGTTTGGGACAGCCCCTTTCTCTTTTGACAAGCCGGATGTCATTGAAGCGACGGAGAACGGGGAAACCTTGCAGTATAGCAAAATCAAAAACTAACAGTACAGAACCTGATCATATATGATCAGGTTTTTGTTATAATTATTTCCAAATAAAGTGTATTGCTAGTCAAATCACTAATTATACTGTTACATTATCTTAATATACCCTTGTTGACCTATATGAATTCACCATGGATAATTGTGAAAGTATATACTTATATGAGAATGGATAGAGGTGTTCATCTATGTTTGCAACTGTGAATGGAACCCGTTTGTACTTTGATGTTGAAGGATCCGGTTATGTGCCAGTGGGAAGCTCTATGGTGGCTCGTCCTGTTTTATTCGCCGTACACGGCGGTCCAGGAAGCGATCACTCGGACTTCAAGCCTTGGCTGACGCCGCTGACTGAACATATGCAAATCGTTTACTTAGACCTGCGCAGCAATGGCCAGTCGGAGAGAGTTGATCCGGCGACTTGTACACTAGAGCAATTAGCTGACGATATCGAAGCGATGCGGCTTTACTTGGGCTTCGATCGCATCCATCTACTTGGACACTCGTTCGGAGGAATGGTTGCGCAAGTGTACGCAAGCCGTTATCCGACTTCGCTGGAGAAGCTTCTACTTATCTGTACAGCTCCGAGCAAGGAATTCTATCCTGCGGCGCTTGAGATCGCTAGCCGTATCGCAACGCCAGAACAGCTTCGAGTTATTCCTGAGCTGTTCGAGGGACGAGTTGAGAATGAGGAGCAGCTCATTGCATGGTGGGACATCAACTTCCCGCTGTATTTCCACGTGAAAGATGAACAGCTAATGATGGAAACCGGCAATCGTCCAATTGGATCGCTTGAGGTTGCTAACTATACGTTCAAACATTTCATCCCACAATATGATGTGCGGCCGCAGCTTCTAGCATTCCCAATGCCTGTGCTCATTGTCGCTGCCCGCTATGATTGGATTACACCTGTGTCTCAATCGGAGGAAATGCACCAGTTGATTCCGCAATCGGAACTAATTGTGTTCGAGGAGAGCGGACATATGCCGTTTATTGAAGAGCATGATGCTTTCATTCGTAAAGTGTCCGAATTTGTTGTTGGAGAGGGTGCTTAACGATGATGCCGCTAGAGGAATGGAGAGCCTATCGCCATCAATCGGTCATTGGTCCCCAAGGTGATCTGGCATTGATTCTTCTCCAGAATATCCAAGAACCAACACGTATCGATGGCATACCGGGCCTATGGGCTCCTCGTACATCGGCGTCAAACGGTCTCTTATTGACTGCGTCAATCTCGGATGGTATTACCGTAGATGGCCGACCCGTCGAAGGGACAGTCACGCTGGAGTCGGATGTTTCTGTCGTACAGTTCTCGGATACGCTGAGTGCTATGGCGACCGAACAGCCTGGATCTGAGCATTTGCTGGCCGTGTGGGATATACAAATCGAACCGGTGCAAAGCTTCGATTCGATCTCGACCTACCCGTACGACCCTCAATGGATTATCGAAGGAACCTATGTTGCAGGCGAGCAAGGTCAGACGGCTTCCTTTGCTCATATTGCCGATCAAGAGGGCAGCCTTCGTCATCATCAGTCACCGGGTGAGATCCAGTTCGAAGTAGATGGCGTCCCTTGCCGAATGACCCCTTTCGCATCGGGTGAATCGCTCATCATCATCTTCGGTGACCTGACGAATGGTCAAGAAACGTATGGACTGGGGCGTATGCTGCTCGTTACCGTAAATACCGACGGGACTGCTGTCCTTGATTTCAATCGGGCATTCCTGCCGTCCTGTGCCTTCTCGCATCATTTCAACTGCCCGATTCCGCCGCGGCAGAATCGACTGCCCTTCGAAGTTAAGGCAGGGGAAAAGCAGGTTGTCCATCGTTAAGTTCGTCTCGTTGAATCCATAATAGATGTGACGGGAGAATGTCACCCGTCCTCTTTTTTTGACATATATTCGACAAATTTCGATGCATATTGACAAATCCTCAAAAACATTCGATACTCAGATAAAGCCAATAAGAATAATAGGAATAAAAAGAGGGGTTATATAATCATGATTACTAGAAAAGGTATGAAGATGTCGTTAATGCTATTGCTTGCTGCTCTCTTAGTCACGTTGACGGCTTGCAGCGGCAGCGACGCCAATAGCAATAACGCAGGAACGGACAGCACGTCTGCAGCTAATGGCAAGAAGGTCGTCAATATCGGGGTCACGTATGCACCAAGCGGCATTAACCCGCTCGCCCCAGTAGGCTTGGTATCCACTTATGTTGCAGGACTGATGTTCCCGCCGCTTGTGGAACTCGATTCGGATCTGACGTACAAGCCAATGCTGGCGAATTCCATTGAGACGACGGATAACAAAACCTTTACGGTCAAACTGAACGAACAAGCCAAATGGACGGATGGAACGCCTGTAACGGCTGACGATGTGATCTTTACGCTTAAGCTGATGACGAACGCTGCTGTAGCTTCCAATTACGCTTATATATTCGCAACTATTGAAGGTATTGACGATTCTGGTTATTTGCCAGAAGGGACGGCCGATATCGCTGGCGTGAAGAAGGTAGACGAGCATACGCTTACGTTCACGACTAAAGCACCAACAACGCTTAACATCTTTAAAGATACGATCGGAAGAAACCTGATGACGCTGCCGCAATCCGCACTGAAGGATATTGCGCCTGCAGACATTAATAAGAGCGATTTCATGCAGAAGCCGACAGTGACGAGCGGTCCGTTCAAGCTGACAAGCATCGATCGCGATCACTACGTCACGATGGAAGCGAACAAGGATTACTTCAAGGGCGCTCCTAAGCTGGAACAATTGAACTTCAAAGTGCTGCAAGGCTCGGCAATCTCCACTCAGCTTCAGAGCGGTGAGATTGATATGAACATTCCTTCTGCCGGCGTTATCCCAATCAACGACTATGAGAAGGTCAAAGGTCTCAACAGCGTAACGACGGTGGATGGACCGCCGATTGCAACGCAATTCATGTACATCAACGAGAAAGTTGTGCCGGATGCGAAGCAGAGACAAGCGATTTCCTATGCCATGAACCGTGGTCAAATCGTAGATAAACTGCTGAAGGGGGCTGGCGAGGTTGTAGATGGTTATTTCACAAGCTACAGCCCATACCGTGACGAGACTGTACAGCCGGTTGCGTACGATCCAGAGAAAGCGAAGAGCCTTCTGCAAGAATCGGGCTGGAAATCGGGCAAGACGTTGACGCTGTCGGTTCTTTCCGGTGACGCGACGCTCGAGCAAGCATCCAATATTATTGCGGAGAACCTGAACGCAGTAGGCATCCCTGTCAAAATTCAAATGTTGGACCTCGCAACGCTGATCGACAAGTTGGTGAAGATGGATTACGACTTGGGCATTCTGACGGTATCCTTGACGCCGATCAATCCGCTGCCGGACATCGCTTACTTCTTGAATGAAGGCAATCCGAGCGGATACAAGAATGCAGAGGTTGAACAAATTCTCGCTTCCTTGGGCGCCGAGACGGACGAAGCGAAGATCACATCGGATTACGCGAAGCTGCAGCAAATCATTGCACAAGATGTTCCGATGCCATCCATTTATGCAACGAAAGCGCTGGGTGCTGTGAACAATCGAGTAACAGGCGCTTCGCCGAAAGACTTCGGTATGTTCATTAACGTGAATGAGTGGGATGTTAAATAAACTTTCGTCAAGTCAACGAATCCGTCAGTAAGGGGGTAGTCACAATAGAGAACGTTCTAGACGTCAATCAATTACGGACGGTATTCGAGACGGACCGAGGGCAAGTCGTTAGCGTAGACGATGTGAGCTTCTCGCTGAAGGCCGGGGAAGTATTGGCTATCGTTGGAGAATCCGGCTGTGGCAAAAGCGTTACGGCATTATCCATCATGCGGCTGTTAGGCAAGAACAGCCGCATCGATCATGGCAACATCGTTCTGGACGGCACCAATCTGCTGGAACTGAATGAGAAGCAAATGCAGGAGATCCGAGGCAATCGGATCTCTATGATTTTTCAAGAGCCGATGACTTCGCTCAATCCAGTCTTCACGATCGGATACCAGATGATTGAAGCGATTCAGCTTCATACCGATCAAGATAAGAAGCAAGCTAGCGCGAGCGCGATCGAGATGCTCAAGAAGGTCGGCCTGCCGCGGCCTGAACGAATTATGAAGGACTATCCGTTCGCCTTGTCAGGCGGTATGAGACAACGCGTCATGATTGCAATGGCGCTCGCATGCAAACCGAAGGTGCTTATCGCGGACGAGCCGACGACGGCACTGGATGTTACTGTCCAGGCGCAGATCATCAGGCTGATGAAGGAGCTGTGCGCGGAAGTGGGTACGGCGATTATCCTCATTACACATGATCTAGGCGTTGTTGCCGAAATCGCCGATCGCGTACTCGTTATGTATGCGGGGCAAGTGGTCGAGGAGACGGACGTCTTCACGTTGTTTGATCGTCCAGGCCATCCCTACACACAAGGTCTGCTAAGGTCCGTTCTCCATCTGGATGCGGACAAAGACGCAAGGTTAGTATCGATTCCCGGGTCCGTTCCGACGATGTACCAGTCGCTGAAGGGATGCCGGTTCCATAATCGCTGCTCATATGCAACAGAACACTGTCTCAGCCATCCGCCGACGCTTGAAGCGACGCAGCAGGGTCATTGGACTCGCTGCTGGGAAGTAGAAGCAGCCGCAAGCAGCGAGCGACAATCGGGAGGGGGAGTAAGCTCATGAATAATTACGAGGCTGCCAGCAGTTCCCCAGCCCCGCTGCTCGTCTTGGATGGACTGAAGAAGCATTATCCGATTCGCCGAGGTCTGTTGAACCGCTCGGTTAACAGCATTAAAGCAGTAGATGGCGTCGACCTAACGATTCTGCCAGGAGAAACCCTCGGCTTGGTTGGAGAGTCCGGCTGCGGTAAGTCGACTATTGGGCGTTCCATCGTCGGGCTTGAGAAGCCGACGGAGGGGCGGATTCTGTTCGAAGGAACGGAAATCTCCTCCTTGTCTAATCGGGAGATGACCGATTTTCGATCGAAATTGCAAATTGTGTTCCAAGATCCGTATTCATCGTTGAACCCTCGCAAGTCGATTGAAGATCTGCTCGCTGAACCTTTGTTGGTGCATCGTATTGTACCGAAGAATGAAGTCTCATCGGAAGTCGACCGACTGCTTGAAATCGTAGGGCTTCCAACAACGAGCAAGCATCGTTATCCTCATGAATTCTCAGGTGGGCAGCGGCAGCGGGTTGGCATTGCCCGTGCTTTATCGCTGCGTCCGAAGCTGATCGTGTGCGATGAACCGGTGTCGGCACTGGATGTATCCATTCAAGCGCAGGTGATGAACCTGCTCAAGGATCTGCAGCAAGAGTTAAATCTGACGTACTTGTTTATTGCCCACGGTCTGGGCGCTGTCAAATATATGAGCGATCGAATCGCGGTCATGTATTTAGGCAAAATTGTAGAGATCGGCACGGCGGAGGAGTTATTCCGTAATCCCAAGCATCCGTATACGAAGGCGCTGCTGGATGCATTCCCGATTGCGAATCCGCGGCTTCGGCTCAATGCGCGAACTGTGCTCCAGGACGATGCGATCAATGCGAACCCTTCGTCCCACGGCTGCCGGTTCTATTCACGCTGTCCGGTGGCAACAGCGCAGTGTCGTGAACAAGAGCCCGAGCTGATTGGCGATGGCGACCATGCATCCGCTTGTTTTTTCTCCAATTGATGAAGATCCGGGGTGTTAGCTGTGCTTAATTATGTAATACGACGGATCCTGATTGCCATTCCGGTTCTGTTCGGGGTAACGATCATCAACTTTATCATTATGAGAATGGCGCCAGGCAGTCCTATCGATATGCTCGTCAGTCCGAAGCTTCCTGCCGCGGCGATTGAAGCGAAGAAGGTAGAGCTTGGGCTGAACTCGCCCGTATACGTCCAATATTATCATTGGCTGAAGAACCTCGTACTCCACGGGGATCTGGGCTATTCCATGATTACGTATGAGTCCGTAACGAAGATGATATGGAGCCATATGGGGCCTACTGTGCTGCTTATGGGGACTTCGCTCATTCTCGGCGTTGCGATTGCCATTCCGCTAGGCGTTCTAAGTGCGACGAGACAATATTCCAAGCTCGATTACACAGCAATGACGGGTTCATTCTTGGGAATATCGGTTCCTAGCTTCTTCTTGGGCCTTGGACTCATCTATATATTCTCTCTTCAGCTGCATTGGCTTCCTTCCAGCGGTATGACGGTGTTAGGCGGCAGCGGAGGAGTGGTAGATGTATTGCGGCATATGATCCTGCCTGTTATCGTTCTGACAGCTAGCGTTGCGGGACGAAACGTACGTTACGTACGATCGAGCATGCTGGAGATTATGGGGCAGGAGTATCTGCGAACAGCACGTGCCAAGGGATTAAGAGAATTTCTTGTTGTTAACCGCCATGCGATGCGCAATGCTCTTATTCCGATTGTAACGGTGCTGGGCATGGAGATTCCGATTCTGTTCGGAGGTGCAGTTGTCATTGAACAGATTTTCTCCTGGCCGGGTATCGGGCAATTAACACTGTCCTCGATTATGAGCCGTGATTATTCCACAATTATGGGACTAAATTTGGTAGCGGCTTTCGTCGTTATTCTTGCTAACTTGCTGACAGACGTTCTATATGCCTTGGTCGATCCTAGAATCAAATACAGCTATCAAGGAGCGGCCAAATCATGAATCTATTCAAACGGTATTTCATTCGGCGATCGGAACCGGCAGTTGGCACCGATCTGGTATGGACCGAACGAGATGGCAGCTCCAAGGGTATGTTCTTCATCCGCTTCAAGCGCCATAAACTTGCGGTAGCGGGGGTCTTCGCGCTATGTGTCATTGCACTGTGCGCGGTGCTGGCCCCATTCATAACGGCCTATGCGCCAACCACCGTAACCGATTCCTTCGGGGAGGGGCCTTCCTGGAAGCATCCGCTCGGGACAGACTTGGTCGGACGGGATATGCTCAGCCGTCTCATCTATGCGGCAAGAGTATCGCTAGCCGTCGGTATAGGTGCAGTGGCGATCTCTGCTGCAATCGGGACGGTTCTCGGACTGATCTCCGGTTATGTTGGCGGCTGGATTGACGGCATTATTATGCGAATTACAGACATCTTCATGTCGTTCCCTTACATCATGCTTATTCTGGTCGTGTCCAGCATTGTGGGACCAGGGCTGTTAAACATTATTCTGATCTTAGGCGTACTGGGCTGGCCAGGCGTTGCTCGTCTCGTTAGAGGTAACGTGTTGTCGATCAAGCAGATGGATTATGTGAAAGCAAGCGTTGTGCTTGGATTCCGAATGCCGCGAATTCTGTTCCAGCATATTCTTCCGAATACAGTAGCGCCAATTCTGATCTATGCGACTTCTGGTGTAGCGTTAGCCATTCTCGACGAAGCGGCACTGAGCTTCCTCGGATTGGGCGTTCAGCCGCCTACGCCAAGCTGGGGCAATATGCTGGCAAGCGCCCAATCGCTTACCGTTCTGCTCAGCCAATCTTGGTTATGGCTTCCGCCGGGTGTGCTCATCATTATTACGGTACTATCCATCAACTTCATTGGGGATGCGCTGCGGGATACGCTTGACCCTAAGAATAATAAATAGCGCCAAGTGAGTTGCGCCAACAAAGAAGCCCTGTCCAATGGACAGGGCTTCTGGTATTTACTCATGTTCACTTGTAATAGGAAGTCGTCAGAGGAACGAACATGCTGCCGCCATCCTCCACATCTGCGTATATAAACAGTTCATCTACACCGCTAATATTGATCTCGAATGTTTTCAATCCTTCGCTAACGGCAATCGTGTCGATTTTGAGCTTGCTATCGTCCCGATCATCCTGAACGAAGAATCTCTCGATATCCTTGCCAATAGCGGCTACTTGGAGGTACAGCTTCTGGTATTTGCCCTTCGGATAAAGGATAAAGCTGCTGGATCGATTGCCGCTCAAATTGTTGAAGAATACATCTTTGTAGTCCTTGCCATTGTAGCTCGTTAACTGAGGATCCTTCGTGTGCTGATCGCCGGTAAAACCGTCGGCAATCGGGATGCCATCGATCTTCTCGCCGAGCAGAACCGTATTGTTCTTGCCGTCATATTCAATCGCAACGCCAAGCGCCTTGGAGATGGCCCGAACGGGGAGATAGGTACTTCCGTTGTAGGAAATTGGGGCTAGAACAGCGCCTTTGTCATTCTGAGGCTGAAACGGTTTTCCGTCCACCTTGAATTTCATCGAAGGATCCAAATATGCCTTGATCTGCTGAAGCTTCGTTCCTGCATACACGCCTGCGCTCGTACTTAGCAGCAGAATAGCTGCAGCTCCGGCTGCAATCCATTGTTTCTTCATACCGTCACTTCCTCTCGATTAATGAATGTTTGATTTTGGAAAATATCAGTTTATATTGTACATAGAATCATGGAATTGTAATATGATTCCAAAGTCTTATTCCTGAAAATAGGGAGGTCTGTATCGTGAGAATGAACAAGGACAGATTGGCATTGTTCGCAGACAATGCTGGAGAGATGAAGACGTCATTCAAGTGGCATCACGCGATGGTGAATCGACTAGCGGCACTGCTATATACCGTGGAAGATCGGACAGTAGATGTACCAGCGATTAGAGAAAATATAGATAGGATCAAGAAGAACACAGGCATCTTCTCTTCGTTCAGAGGCAGTGCGGTTGTTAGCTTCGCTTCGCAGTTATCGCTCTCCAGTGATCCTGATACACAACTAGCTCGTGCATTAGATGTATTGGAGCTGTTAAGAGGGCTGAAATTCAGATCCTCGCCTTACCTATCGGTTGCCGCTTACCAGATCGCCGCTCATGCGACGGTAGAGCAGTATGCAGATGTTACGGAGCGAGCGAGATCCTTCTATACAGCGATGAAAGAGAACCACCCGTTTCTGACGGGACAGGATGATTATATTTTCACTGCGATGCTAGCACTCTCCGATATTGAGGTCACAGCAGGGACTGAGCGGATGGAGCAGTTGTACACCCTACTAAAGGCTGAGCTGCGTATTGGCAATGGATTGCAGGCATTATCTCAGGTGCTTGTCCTGGGAGAAGGAATGACAGACCCCGTATCCAGAGTATTGAGGCTGAAGGATGCTTTCCGTTCCAAGGGGATTAAGATGGACCGGTCCGATACGCTATCCTCGCTTGGTGTATTGACTTTGCTTCCTTGCGATGATGGGGACATCGTAGAAGATCTTGTGCAGACGTCTGAATGGCTGCGCATGCAGAAGGGTTTCAGCAGATGGTCGGTTACAGAGCCGGAGTTGTTGCTTTATAGCTCGGCCTTCGTTGCTTATCAGCATCTGCAAGAATCATCGGGCTCTGACATCGTCCCAATTACCGCGCTTAGCACGAGCCTTACGAACATCCTCATTGCACAGCAAGCGGCAATTACGGCGGCGGCGACGGCATCGGCGGTTGCTGCGTCTTCATCGTCCCATTAATGGCATGAACGCGAGCTATCCCTCGCTGCAGAGTGTAGGCTATAATGGTTGATATGTATATTCAACAAGGTGAACGAATCATTGAATTCCACGTGTCCTATGGACAGCGAAGCAAGTTATCGATCCATGTCGATCCGACGGGATTTGTTACGGTGAAGGCACCGAATGGTACCAGCGAAGAGCTGATTGTGCGCGCCGTACAGCAGTATGGACAGCAAATCGCGGCGCAACTTGATGCGATTGAGAGAGCTCGCGATGTATCTCATATCCGAGAGTATGAGGATCAAGGCAAGTTTCTTCATCTCGGCCGTTACTACAAGCTGGAAGAGCTGATTGATACGGGAGCGGCGAGCGAAGAGGAGCTTCGGCAGCGATTGAAGAAGTTTTATTTTGCCAGCTGCAAGAAGGTTGTCCAAGAGCGTGTTGCGGGCTATCAGCGACAGTTGAAGCTGGTGCCCAAATCGATCGAAATCGCCGAGTCCAGCACCAAATGGGGAAGCTGCAGCTCAAGCAAGCAGTTAATGTTTAATTATCGCCTTGCGATGGCGCCGGTCGATGTCATCGATTATGTCATTGTGCACGAGCTGTGCCATCTCAAGCATATGAATCACGATCGTTCCTTCTGGCGGCTCATTGGGAGCATTATGCCCGACTATAAAGAGAAGGAAGCTTTCCTAGCTCGGTATGGGCAGGCGATGACGCTCTAGCTGCATGGTGTCAATAGAAGATGATGTCGTCACTTTTGTTTGATAGGAGAAGAGAATATGAATTTGCAAGAAGTGTGTGCATGCATTGGCTTGCCGGATCAAATGAAAAGAAAAGTGCTGGAATTCGCGGGCGGGTTCGACGAGACAACGACAGAGCCCTTTATAGACGCCCTGAATGCCCCCTCCACTTGGGAGAAGGCGGTTAAAGATATAGCAGAGGTTCTGGGAGACGACCCGGATGGAAGCAAAATGCTCTCGTGTATGCTTCTGCGTGCAGTAGATGCGCATAAGGAATACGGGAAGAGAGGAATCAGCGAGACCATCTTTATCGATACGATGAAGTTCTGCACCCGATTCGTTGAAGAGCATTACGAGGTGCATGGCGCCTATGCATTCGTGTGGGGATGGTGGTTTCCTAGACAGCTGTCGCTTCACGAATTCCGAATCGGCGCGCTGGAATATGAAATGATCGAGAAGGAAGACAAGAAGTTAATCAATGTCCATATTCCCGCTGATGCGGACATGGGGCGCGAGAGCTTGCGTAAGTCCTATGAGGACGCTAGAGCATTCTTCAAACAATATTATCCGGAGTATGGAGAGTCCGATATGGTGTGCGATTCCTGGCTGCTTTCTCCTGTTCTTGCCGAGCTGCTTCCGGAAAACTCGAATATCGTCCGCTTTCAGAAGGCGTTCGACTTGATTCGAGAAGATGAAACGAACGACAGCTCGATCCGATGGGTGTATGGAAGAACGGATCTTCCTATACACGATCTTCCGGAACATACCTCCTTGCAGCGTAAAATCAAGACCCGCCTGTTGGATGGCGGCAGCATTGGAGCAGGATATGGGACGCTGCAGCGGAACCCTTGGAAGGGCTGACGAAAGAAGTTTAAATGACAGGGCCCCGAAGAGGCTCATACCTGAAGCTCTAGAGTCCGGAGCGAGTTCACTGTAGCCCGGCATGTTACAATTGCTTGTCAATCGACCGAATCGCCTTCCCAGGTGCGCAAGTCTCGGTTATAATGAGTGGGAGATTTTGCGTAAAACCATCATATTTTTATGCCGTTAGGTGCCTTGTCGGTCTTCAAGAGCTGTTAGAGCTCAAGGGGATTGCGCAGGGTTAAAAGGGAAACCGGTGCAAATCCGGTGCGGTCCCGCCACTGTAATACGGGGACGACCTCGAAGTGCCACTGTTCGTTATCGAATGGGAAGGCGAGGAAGTCATGAACCCGTAAGCCAGGAGACCTGCCTAATCGGTACGCCAATGAAGCTCCTTCGCGGAAAGGATCGGTCGATCAGGGCAGACGCTTATGTCTGTTTGCTTGTTTATTTTCCTGATTTGTATCGCCTTGTTTCCTTGTGGAGACAAGGTTTTTTTTCGTTGTATGGCCTTTCATAAAAATGGATCGGACTGTGCGCATTCTCGCCATTACAATCGGTAAGGGGAAGAGAAGAATGCAACGTATTTTACTAGTTTTGATGTCGGCTATGCTAGCTGTGATGTTGGCGGCATGCGGAGCGGACAAGAGCACGGACAACAAAGGGAACGCGGATGCGGTTTCGAACGCGACGTCAGAAACTTCACAAGAACAGACAGAGGAAGCCAAGAGCACGGTCTATCCGCTTACGGTGAAGGACGCATCGGGTAAAGAAATCACATTTGAGAAAGCGCCAGAGAAAATTGTATCGACTTCGCCGGCAGAGACGGAAATGTTGTTCGCGCTCGGCTTGAACGACCGGATCGTAGGCGTATCGGACTACGATGACTATCCGGAGGAGGCGAAGAGCAAAACAAAAGTCGGCGGCGTAGTCGAGCCTAATGCAGAAGCGATCGTCGCTGCGGGATCCGATCTTGTCGTGTCCGGCATCTCGATTAGCGAAGAGGCGCTCAAGCATTTGAACTCGCTTGGTCTGAAGGTATTCGCGTCGAATCCGAAATCGGTGGACGACGTGCTTAGCGAGATTCTGTTACTGGGTCAAATCACGGATAAACAGTCGGAAGCGGAAGCGCTGGTCGGGCAGATGAATGCGGACATCCAGAAGGTGAAGGATGCGGCGGCGACCGTTAAGGATAAGAAGAAAATGTACATCGAGTTCTCGCCGGGCTGGACGGTCGGCAGCGGCGAGTTCATGGATGAACTCATTACGCTGGCAGGCGGCATCAATATCGCGTCGGATGTGGCAGGCTGGTATCAGATCAATGAAGAGCGAATCGTTGCCGACAACCCGGACGTTATTATGTATACGCTGGACGGGATGGACAACGACAGCGGCAAAACGATCGATCAGTTGATCTACAGCCGCACGGGTTGGGACCAGATTAAAGCGGTGAAAGACAAACAGGTAATCGGGGTTGACGGCAATTTGCTGTCCCGTCCAGGCCCGCGGATTACGCAAGGTCTGCTTGCGATCTCGAACGCGCTTTATCCTGGAGCGGTCAAATAACAAGCGATCAAATGGTAGATGCAGAGGAGGAGCCGAGATTGTGCTCCTCTTTCTTTCACTTTAGGAGGGAATTCATGATGTCGGACTGCTTCAATACTGAAATGTCGTGCGAGACCGAAGGGACAGACTCGCGGCATCTCGCCGCAACGATCATGCTGCAGGGTACGGCGTCCGATGTCGGCAAGAGTCTGCTTGCGACAGCGCTGTGTCGAATCTTCAAGCAGGACGGCAGGAAGGTGGCCCCTTTCAAGTCGCAGAACATGTCGCTCAACTCTTATGTGACGCCTGATGGCCGTGAGATCGGCAGAGCGCAGGGGATGCAAGCGGATGCTTGCGGCATTGCGGCGACGACCGATATGAACCCGATCCTGCTGAAGCCAACGAAGGACATGGCGTCGCAGGTTGTCGTGCATGGCAAACCGCTGATGGATATGGCCGCACGGGATTATCGGGAGCACTATCTTCCCAAAGCAGGGGCCATCGTGCGGGAGGCGCTTGCCCGTCTCCGTGATGATAATGACATTGTCGTGATCGAAGGAGCCGGCAGTCCGGCGGAAGTGAACCTGAAGGATCGAGACATTGTCAATATGCGGCTGGCTGGTTGGGCAGACGCTCCGGTGCTGCTGGTTGCCGACATTGACCGTGGGGGCGTATTCGCAGCAATCGTCGGCACGATGGAAATATTGGAGCCGGAAGAGCGGGACCGCGTGAAAGGCATTATTATTAACAAATTCCGCGGGGATGTCTCGCTGTTGACGCCTGGCTTGGATTGGCTTGAGCAGCGAATCGGCAAGCCGGTGCTTGGGGTTGTGCCCTATCTCGGCGGGCTGCAGCTGGAGGACGAGGATGGGGCATCACTGGACGCCCGAGGCTACCGTACGCGTGCGGCCTCGAGCGATGAGCTGGATATTGCCGTGATTCGGCTGCCGCGCATCTCGAATTTTACCGATTTTGACCCGCTGCAGCATGAGCCCGGCGTCGTCCTTCGTTATGTGCGTCATGCACGCGAGTGGGGAGAGCCGGACATCGTCATTATACCCGGCAGCAAAAACACAGTGGAGGATTTGCTGTTCCTAAGAGAATCCGGCCTTGAAGCACTGCTGCTTAAGCACATCCGAGAGGGCGGCAGAGCGGTAGGCATCTGCGGGGGCTACCAGATGATGGGTCAACGGCTGCTCGACCCCGACGGCGTTGAATCGAACGTTCCGGAGCTAGCGGGACTGTGTCTTTTCCCGATGGAGACGGTATTCGCGAAGGAGAAGACGACGGAGCGGGTGACAGGGACGTTCGGGGCAGGCTTGAACGAAGCGACAACGGTGGAAGGGTATGAAATTCATATGGGTCGGACGACCTTCACGGATCCAGTCATGCAGCCCTTCCGCATCCGGTCAAGCCGCTTGAATGAAGAGTCAACTTCGTATCATCTGGATGGAGCCATATCATATGACGGCCTCCTATGGGGTACGTATATCCATCATATTTTTCACAATGATCAGTTTCGCCATAATTGGCTGAACGAAGCGCGTCATAGCAAGGGACTGCCGTTGTCCGAGGAGGTAACTCCGTTCGGCAGTCTACGGGAGATGAGCTTTGATCGGCTAGCTGACCATGTTCGCAAGCATATCGATATGGCGGCGATCTACGAGATCATGAACGGGGGAAGCAGCAATGAATGAGATGACGGAAACAAGCAAGCCTAGCAAGGAACGAGGGTTGGTGCTTGTCTATACAGGCGATGGCAAAGGAAAAACGACGGCAGCGATCGGTGCGGCCATTCGTGCCGCAGGGCGAGGATTAAAGCCATTGATCATTCAGTTCATTAAATCGCCGGAACGTTCGTATGGCGAGGCGATCATGCTCGACAAGCTGGATATTCCGATTCATCAGATGGGCGTCGGCTTTACCTGGTTGAAGACGCCGGAGGAGCATCGCGAGGCGCTGGCGAAGGCGTGGGCTTATGCGAAGGAACGGATTCTTTCTGGAGAGCATGGACTTGTCGTGCTGGATGAGATCAACAACGCGCTCGCTATCGACCGTTTCCCGATTGACGATGTACTGCCGCTTGGAGACGTGCTGGAGACGATTCAGCGCCGTCCGCAAGGGCTGCATCTCGTGTTGACCGGGCGCGATGCGCAGCCGGATGTATTGGCCGCTGCCGATCTCGTAACGGAGATGAAGCCGCATAAGCATTACTATGATGAAGGTGTGCCGGCTGTTCGCGGCATCGAATTTTAAAGAAAAGGAGGTCTGGAGCCATGAGAATCGCATCGCTGTGTCCAAGCAATACAGAACTGCTCGCATTCGTCGGTTTAGCTGCTCGCATTGTTGGCGTCGATAAATATTCGGATTGGCCGCAGACGTTGAACAACGTTCCTCGGCTGGGCTCGGATATGGATATCGATATGGACGCGCTGGAGGCGCTTCGACCGGATCTGGTCGTCGCGTCGCTGAGCGTTCCAGGCATGGAACGAAATATTGAGCGCCTGCAGGAGCGGAATCTTCCTTATATTGTCCTTGATCCAAACAGCTTGGCCGATATCGGCAGCAATATGCTGACTGTAGGCGCTGCAACGGATACGCTGGCGCATGCTGCTGCGGCACGAGAACGGTATGAGCATATGCTGGATCAATATCGCGAAATAAGCCGGACGGTGACAGAGAGACCGAGGTTGTATTGGGAATGGTGGCCGAAGCCGGTCTTTACGCCAGGCGGCGCCAATTGGTTGACTGAGATTAGCGAACTGGCGGGCGCGGTCAACGTATTTGCCGATGATGAAAGGGCGAGCGTGAAGACCGACTGGGAGGATGTCGTCGGCCGAGATCCCGATTATATGCTGCTTGCCTGGGTTGGCATACAGCAGCATCTCGTTAAGCCGGATACCGTTCGCAGTCGCCTTGGGGGATCGGAGCTTCGGGCTGTTCGGGACAATCGCGTGCTGGTCATGGAGGAGCCGCTGTACTGCCGTCCATCGCCGCGACTAGTCGCCGGGCTTAGCAAGTTGGCTGCTATGCTGCACCCTGATCAGTATCCTGCATATGACGAAGCGAAGCTGGAGGAGTGGCTGGCATGACACGATCGATTGTTATAGCGGGGCCAGGAAGCGGGGAAGGCAAGACGACGGTCGCCATCGGATTGATGGCAGCATACCAGAGCTTAGGTTATGCTGTGCAGGGCTTCAAATGCGGCCCGGATTACATCGATCCGACTTACCATACAGCTGTAACAGGCAGGCCTTCTCGCAACTTGGACAGCTGGATGTGCGCGCCGGTTGCTGCTCGCGAGCTGTTCGAGAGAGGCGCTCGCGGGGCGGATATCGCTATCGTTGAAGGCGTGATGGGAATGTTCGATGGGAAGGACCCGCTCAGCAACGAAGGGAGCACCGCGGCCATTGCCAAGCTGATCGATAGTCCGGTGCTTCTGGTCGTCGACTGCAGCGGCATGGCCAGGAGTGCGGCAGCCATTGTGCAAGGGTTTCAAAGCTTCGATCCCGATGTTCGAATTGTCGGCGTTGTGGCGAACAAGGTCGGCAGCCGCGGACATTTTGAGATGATTCAGAAGGCAGTCGAGCAGACGTGCGGCATCCCGGTTGTCGGATACCTCGAGCATGGCGACCAGCTTGTTCTGCCGGAGCGGCATTTGGGCTTGGTACCGTCTATCGAAAGAGGGGAGTTGTCTCCATTCTTCGGGCTGCTGGCGGAGCGGGTTAAAGGCGGCTTCGAACTGTATCGGCTGCTGGAGGCGATGGGAACCGTTAATGAGAGTGTGAGCGCGGCAATACATGGTAGCTCCCTGTTTGCAGGGGATCCCATCTCGCCCAAGGTGAAGATTGCAGTAGCGAGAGACGAAGCGTTCAGCTTCTATTATCCGGAGAATCTCGAGCTGCTGACGCATTATGGCGCGACAATCATTCCATTCTCGCCGCTGAGAGGCGAGTTGGTCCCGGCTGATGCAGACGGGCTGTATCTCGGAGGAGGTTTTCCGGAGGAATTCGCGGAGGCGCTGTCCCGGCAGATCGAGTCGCTGGAATCGATTCGTTCGGCGATTCGCCGAGGGCTGCCGACGATCGCGGAGTGCGGCGGGTTTATGGTGCTGACAGAGGAGATTGTTGCGCGAAACGGAGTCGGTTATCCGATGATCGGCATCATTCCGGGCCGCGTACGAATGCAGAGCAAGCTCGCTGCTTTGGGCTATCGGGAAATTACCGGCGCGCCGGGCAATTTTCTTATCGGCCCAGGCGAGCAGGCGCGAGGACATGAATTCCACTACTCGGTCTATGAGCCGAATGATTGTGTCGAGGAGCCGCTTCCTTACGCCTATGTGACGAAGGGGATGTTCGGCCAATCGCCGGAAGGCTTTACTGTCGGAAGCCTCGCCGCTGGTTATACCCACATCCATTTCGGCTCGGCGCCTTGGCTTGCGAAGCGCTGGGTTGAGGCGTGTTTGAGGCTGCGGGAACGAGTCTACTGATTGAGAGAGCGATTAATCTAGTAGTCGAGCATGAACGATAAACCAAATAGACGAAAGCCCAGTCCGCACACCGTGCGGGCTGTTTTTGCTTGCTTGATTTTCTGAAAAGGCGTCACAAAAGTCGAATTTGTAAGAATTATGTCAGAAACGTCTGATATAACTATCAGTATTGTAACTATTCCCAAGCAGTCCTTCTTAAACTGTAGTATATTAGGACCGATTATATTGGATTTATAGAATAAATTATAGTTCCGAAGTCTTAACTAAGATGATTTTGTAGGTGAAATTAAGGGAGGGTTTTGTCGATATATAGAATAATATGATGATTATACGGACAGAGGGGTTACTATGAGCAAAAAAAAGAGACTTAAAGGAACGGTTTTATCGAAACAGCGCTTGCAACGCTCTCTATTGGCCGGCGCATTGCTGACTGGAATTATACCTGGGGCGGCTTATGCGGATCAGGCTTCGATTCCCAATCCGACAAGCACTAGCTCGTCAAGCTTTTCTGACTTGAAGGGGTTATCGATTGCATCACAAGAGGCTATACAGAAGGCTCGTAGCATGGGGATATTGGAAGGCGATTCCGTAGGAACGTTCAGACCGTTTGACCACTTATCGCGTCAGGAGTTTGCTGCGTTACTCGTTCGGGCGATGAATTTGCCGCTGTCCAATGAGCCTGCCTCATTCTCTGATGTGCCGAATACAAGCTGGAGCGCTTCGTACATAGATGCAGTATCCCGTGCAGGATTGATGACCGGCAAAGGAGCAAACTCCTTCCGTCCGCAAGATCCTGTAACCCGCGAGGAAATGGCTGCGGTGTTTGTGCGTGCCGTGGGCGGAGCAAATACGCGAGGCGGTTTGCCTACGAATGTCCAGGACGCGCAGCAAGTATCCGCGTGGGCGGCTAATCAGGTAGAGGCTGCTGTGCGGCTTGGTTTAATCGGTACACAGGATGGGAACTTCAATCCGAAAGAAATGGTTCAACGCGGAGAGATTGTTACGTTTCTAGTGGATATCTTCCAACGGGGCGAGCAAACTCGGACGATTACGAATGTAGATGGAGATGTGCTGATTATCGATGGCGTTCCTTATTTGGTAGCTAATGAATGGAGGAACTTGTTAGGGGAGCGCAACAGCGAAGCGCTTCAGGGGGCGATTGTACATCTCCTGACGACGAACCGAAGCATTAATGATTTGTCGAGCCTAGAGATTGTTCGGGATGGCGTTGTACTTGATGCAACGGGCACCCGCTTTGAGGGCACCCTGCGTATTTCCGGCAATGGGGTGCAAGTAAGCGGGGATTCGCTTGGTCATGTATCTGTTTCGAGTGGCGTATCTGAGGTCAGCATGAATGCTAATGTTCAAAATCTGGCATTGGAAGGCGGGCATCCGTTTCAATTGCATGGGAATGTACAAGTGAGCACCTTGCATGTTGCGGATCCTCAAGCAAGAGTGACGCTTGGCAATAACGTGAAGATTCAAGATATTCAATTGCCTGCGGATGTCAAGCTGTCTCAGATCATTGCGAATTTGAATCAAGTGAGCAGTCAAATCAAACAGGTGAAAACGGGCATAGACGATCGCAACCAATCGAATTGGCCGGTTTCCTCGGGGTCTAGTGCTGTCAACCATGCGCCAACGGTGGCAGGAGCTATCTCGCCGGTAACGGCGGAAGCGTCCGGCAGCGTCAAGACAGTGAGCCTGACGGGCGTATTCGCGGATGAGGACGGGGATACGTTGACGTACACAGCCGTATCGTCGGATACGAACGTGGCGACGGTATCCGTAAGCGGAACGAATGTGAGCATTACGCCAGTGGCTGCGGGCACGACAACGGTAACGGTAACGGCGAACGATGGCAACGGCGGCAGTGTAACGACGACCTTTGTCGTAACGGTGAATCCGGCGCCGCCAGTCAACCATGCGCCGACGGTAGCGGGAGCTATATCGCCGGTAACGGCGGAAGCGTTCGGCAGCGTCAAGACGGTGAGTCTGACGGGCGTATTCGCGGATGAGGACGGGGATACGTTGACGTACACGGCCGTATCGTCGGATACGAACGTGGCGACGGTATCCGTAAGCGGAACGAATGTGAGCATTACGCCAGTGGCTGCGGGTACGACAACGGTGACGGTAACGGCGAACGATGGAAATGGCGGCAGTGTAACGACGACCTTCGTCGTTACGGTGAACCCGGCGCCGCCAGTCAACCATGCGCCAACGGTGGCAGGAGCTATCTCGCCGGTAACGGCGGAAGCGTCCGGCAGCGTCAAGACGGTGAATCTGACGGGCGTATTCGCGGATGAGGACGGGGATACGTTGACGTACACGGCCGTATCGTCGGATACGAACGTGGCGACGGTATCCGTAAGCGGAACGAATGTGAGCATTACGCCAGTGGCTGCGGGTACGACAACGGTGACGGTAACGGCGAACGATGGCAACGGCGGCAGTGTAACGACGACCTTCGTCGTGACGGTGAACTCGGCGCCGCCAGTCAACCATGCGCCGACGGTGGCAGGAGCTATCTCGCCGGTAACGGCGGAAGCGTCTGGCAGCGTCAAGACGGTGAGCTTGACGGGCGTGTTCGCAGATGCGGACGGGGATACGTTGACGTACACGGCGGTATCGTCGGATTCGAACGTGGCGACGGTATCCGTAAGCGGAACGAATGTGAGCATTACGCCAGTGGCTGTGGGCACGACAACGGTGACGGTAACGGCGAACGATGGCAACGGCGGCAGTGTAACGACGACCTTCGTCGTTACGGTGAACCCGGCGCCGCCAGTCAACCATGCGCCGACGGTAGCGGGAGCTATATCGCCGGTAACGGCGGAAGCGTTCGGCAGCGTCAAGACGGTGAGTCTGACGGGCGTATTCGCGGATGAGGACGGGGATACGTTGACGTACACGGCCGTATCGTCGGATACGAACGTGGCGACGGTATCCGTAAGCGGAACGAATGTGAGCATTACGCCAGTGGCTGCGGGCACGACAACGGTGACGGTAACGGCGAACGATGGCAACGGCGGCAGTGTAACGACGACCTTCGTCGTTACGGTGAATCCGGCGCCGCCAGTCAATCATGCGCCGACGGTAGCGGGAGCTATATCGCCGGTAACGGCGGAAGCGTCCGGCAGCGTCAAGACAGTGAGCCTGACGGGCGTATTCGCGGATGAGGACGGGGATACGTTGACGTACACGGCCGTATCGTCGGATACGAACGTGGCGACGGTATCCGTAAGCGGAACGAATGTGAGCATTACGCCAGTGGCTGCGGGTACGACAACGGTAACGGTAACGGCGAACGATGGCAACGGCGGCAGTGTAACGACGACCTTCGTCGTTACGGTGAACCCGGCGCCGCCAGTCAACCATGCGCCGACGGTAGCGGGAGCTATCTCGCCGGTAACGGCGGAAGCGTCCGGCAGCGTCAAGACGGTGAGCCTGGCGGGCGTGTTCGCGGATGAGGACGGGGATACGTTGACGTACACGGCGGTATCGTCGGATACGAACGTGGCGACGGTATCCGTAAGCGGAACGAATGTGAGCATTACGCCAGTGGCTGCGGGTACGACAACGGTGACGGTAACGGCGAACGATGGCAACGGCGGCAGTGTAACGACGACCTTCGTCGTTACGGTGAACCCGGCGCCGCCAGTCAACCATGCGCCGACGGTAGCGGGAGCTATCTCGCCGGTAACGGCGGAAGCGTCCGGCAGCGTCAAGACGGTGAGCCTGGCGGGCGTGTTCGCGGATGAGGACGGGGATACGTTGACGTACACGGCGGTATCGTCGGATACGAACGTGGCGACGGTATCCGTAAGCGGAACGAATGTGAGCATTACGCCAGTGGCTGCGGGCACGACAACGGTGACGGTAACGGCGAACGATGGCAACGGCGGCAGTGTAACGACGACCTTCGTCGTTACGGTGAACCCGGCGCCGCCAGTCAACCATGCGCCGACGGTAGCGGGAGCTAT
>NZ_JACXZA010000012.1 GCF_014779765.1 Paenibacillus terricola
GCTTGTTTAGCTCATTTAAAACATTTAAACTGACAGTTTCGCTCGTTGTTCAGTTTTCAAAGAACAATTTCGACAACTTTTACATCTTACCAGATGTTAATCAGTGTGTCAAGCATTTCTTTTTGTTTTGTTTCGACAACGTTCATTATCTTATCACATGATCGTGTGTCTTGCAAGCTTTTTTTTAAAATCTTATTCTGAAGTTGTTCACTTCAACGTTTGATTCGTTTTAAGCTCGCCGGTCTTATGTTTCTCGGCCGGAATTAGAATATACCATAGGCGAACGCCCCATTGCAACCCCTAATTTCAAAAAAGTTGCGATTTCAAACAAAAAGCCGACTGCACACGGCAGTCGGCTCTTATTAACCTCTATCACTCACCTGCGCGGTGGCGCATATGAGGGAACAGCAGAACGTCGCGGATCGACGGCTGGTTCGTCAACAGCATAACCAAACGGTCGATACCGATGCCCAGACCGCCAGTAGGCGGCATACCATACTCAAGCGCACGAATGAAGTCATCGTCCATCTCATGTGCTTCATCATTGCCATGCTCGCGCTCAAGCAGTTGTGCTTCGAAACGCTCGCGTTGGTCGATTGGATCGTTAAGCTCCGTGAAGGCATTCGCATGCTCGCGCGCTACGATGAACAGCTCGAAACGATCCGTGAAACGTGGATCTTGCTCGTTCTTCTTCGCCAGCGGCGATATTTCAACAGGATGACCCGTAACGAATGTAGGCTGAATAAGCGTGTGCTCGCAGAAATGCTCGAAGAATGCGTTCAGGATATGGCCCGTTGCCCAGTGCTTCTCAACCGGAACTTTGTGCTCGCGCGCTGCCGCATGTGCTTCCTCGTCCGTAATTTGCGAGGCGAAGTCAACGCCTGTCGCTTCCTTAACGAGATCAACCATCGACACCCGGCGCCATGGCGTACCGAGGTCTACTTCGTATTCTCCATAAGGAATAACCGTCGAACCAAGCACCTCTTGCGCAATATGTTTCACGAGGTTCTCGGTGAGTGCCATGATGTCTTTGTAATCCGCATAGGCTTCGTACAGTTCAATCATCGTGAACTCAGGGTTGTGGCGAGTCGAGATACCCTCGTTACGATAAACGCGGCCGATCTCATAAACCTTCTCCAGGCCACCGACAATGAGGCGCTTCAAATGAAGCTCGATTGCAATACGCATGTACAACTGCATATCAAGTGCATTATGGTGCGTAATAAATGGACGAGCGGATGCTCCGCCCGCAATGCTGTGCAGCGTAGGCGTCTCTACTTCAAGATAGCCGAGCGAATCCAAGTAACGGCGCATCGACTGGATAATACGCGAACGCGCAATAAACGTTTGCTGTACATCCGGGTTCGTGATCAAGTCTACATAGCGCTGACGGTAACGAAGCTCTACATCCTTCAAACCATGGTGCTTGTCCGGAAGCGGCAGAAGCGATTTCGTCAGTACAACGATCTCCTTCGCCTTAACAGACGTCTCCCCCGTGTTCGTCTTGAAGACAACACCTCGAACACCGACGATATCACCGATATCGAGCAGGTCGAATGCGGCATATTGCGTTTCGGAGAGCGTGTCCTTACGCGCGTAGATTTGGATCTTGCCAGACAGGTCTTGGATATGCGCGAACGACGCTTTACCCATACCGCGTTTTTGCATAATGCGGCCGGCAAGCGCTACTTCGACATGCTGCTCCTCGAGCTGTTCCTTCGTTGCTTCTTCATTAGCTGTAATGATGTCCTTGGCGTAATGCGTCCGCTCGAACTTGCTGCCGAATGGGTCTACACCCAGAGCACGCAGCTCATCCAGTTTGTCGCGGCGAATTTGCAAAAGCTCGCTCAGTTCTTGTTGTTCCAGTTGTTGCTGTTGGTTCTCTTCCAATTGTAACCACTCCTAACGGTTGACGCCGACGCTGCAGCCTTATCGGGGCAAGACAAGGAGGCGCTAATTTGTATGCGAGCCTCACTTACGAACGAAAAAGCTTCCAAGGGAAGCTTTTTCGAAAGGGCCGTACGTAAACCTTATTTTTTGATTTCAAGAATTTTATATTGAATGATGCCGGCAGGGACGTTAACTTCGACAGTTGCGCCGACTTTTTTGCCCAGAATCGTCTTGCCTACCGGGCTTTCGTTCGAAATTTTGTTGTTAAGCGGATCCGATTCAGCCGTACCGACGATCGTATATTCCACAACATCGCCGAATTCCAAATCTTCCACTGATACCGTGGAACCGATGCTTACCGTATCCGTATCGATATCTTCGTTGTTGATGATACGAGCGTTGCGCAGCATTTTCTCAAGCGTAATAATACGTCCTTCGATGAATGCTTGCTCGTTCTTCGCGTCCTCGTATTCCGAGTTCTCACTGATGTCACCGTATCCAATGGCAACTTTAATCCGCTCTGCCACTTCGCGGCGTTTCACCGATTTGAGGTTTTCAAGTTCCTCTTCCAACTTCTTGAGACCTTCTTGAGTTAGAATAACCTCTTTATCGCTCATCTTGTGATTCTCCTGTCGTGTGACATATTTTCATACACCTTATGCCGCCTGTATGAATTCACCATTACTTAATATATTGCGCAAAGCCCGCTCCATGACGCCTCGTTCAGGACACGCATTGAAGCGCTTGCTTGTGTTTATATTGCTTGATTATATTGCAGTATCACATCAAATGTCAATCAAAGCCAGCCCCCATGCGGGACATACTTCGTCCTACTGTGCAGCGGCTTCGCCATCCGACCAGCTGGCGGATACCGGCTTATGCGCATCCTCTGGAAGTGCGTCGATGTACTGGTTCAGAATTGCCACCATGTTGTCGCGGCCCGTCTCTTCCATGATGTTATCCTTGATGCGCGCCGATCCTGGCAGACCTTTCATATACCAAGCCATATGCTTGCGCATTTCGCGTACCGCAGTCGATTCACCCTTCAGGCTGACAAGACGGTCCATATGCAGGATCGCAATCTCCATCTTCTCCTTCGGAGTCGGATCTGGAGGCAGCTCGCCGCGCGTCAAATAATGCACCGTACGATACAGCATCCACGGATTGCCGAGTGCGCCGCGTCCGATCATAACGCCATCTACACCCGTATGCTCAAGCATCCGCTTCGCATCTTCAGGCGTAAATACGTCACCGTTGCCAATGACAGGTATGGATACGGCTTCCTTAACCTCTTTTATAATGTCCCAATTCGCTTTGCCTGTATACAGCTGCTCGCGAGTACGGCCATGAACACTAACTGCGCTGCCGCCAGCCCGCTCAACTGCACGTGCATTCTCAACAGCAAAGATATGTTCATCATCCCAGCCAATACGCATCTTCACCGTTACCGGCTTGTCGACAGCTTCCGTTACAGCGGATACCATCTCATAGATCTTATTCGGATCAAGAAGCCAACGCGCCCCCGCGTCGCACTTCGTTACCTTCGGAACCGGGCAGCCCATATTAATGTCGATAATATCAGCATTCGTCTGTTTATCTACGATCTTGGCAGCTTCTACGAGCGACTTGCGGTCACCGCCGAAGATTTGCAAACTGAGCGGCTTCTCCCGCTCGTCGACGAAGAGCATCTCCATCGTTCTTTTGTTACCGTGAAGAATCGCTTTGTCGCTTACCATCTCGGCACAGACGAGCCCTGTTCCAAACTCCTTGGCAATAAGACGAAAGGCCGGGTTGCAGACACCGGCCATCGGCGCAAGCACGACATTGTTCTTCATCTCGATGTTTCCGATTTTCAGCATGCTACTCGTAACTCCTTCCTTCCGTTATATTGCCTAGTTACCGCTAATTCGAATTAATTCATTGTAGTCAATCCCAAGCGTATCCGCAATGTTGGTCAGCAGCTTCGGATCCGGCTTGCGCGTTCCCCGCTCCAGCGATCCAAGTACCGCCACCGAAACATCAAGCCGCTGCGCAAGCTCCTGCTGGGTAAAACCTTTTAATTTGCGAAAAGCGCGGATGCGTTGTGCTAATAGATCGTTATCCATCGCTTGATGCCTTCCTTTCCGTCCTGACAGGCCGATGTGGCAGATTGCTCTGCCGCCGCGCGAAGCGGATGCGTCTTCGTCAGCACGTCGCAAAGCGGCACCAAAACAAATGCTCGTTCCATCATCCGAGGATGCGGCAGTGTCAGCCGCTCCGTATCCATCGATACATCTTCGTATAAAAGCAAATCCAGATCAACCGTCCGCGGGCCCCATCGAATATCTCGCACACGGCCAAGCTGCTGCTCAATATCAAGCAGTGCCGTCAGCAAGTCATCGGGCGTCAGTGTAGTTCGAACCGCAACGGCCATGTTCAGAAATGCAGGCTGGTCGGTATAGCCGACCGGGTCTGTCTCATATATGTCCGACATTCGCTCGACCCGAATGCCTTCTCTTGCTGAAAGCTGTTCAATCGCTTGCCGCAGCGTCTGTTCCCGGTCGCCCAGATTAGAGCCCAGCGCTACGTAAGCTTCATTAAGTCCCGCCTGACTAGACGGGAACGATTGTACCATGTTCATCCCGCTTTCTGCGAAGCTCAACCGTTACTCCGTCAAAATAAATTTCGAACGGCGGATTCGGCTTCGTGACACGAACCGTCACTTCATTGAGATTAGTATAAGACTGTAGAAGCCGCGTTGCAATGGCACCGGCCAGCGCTTCGATCAGCTTAAAGGGCGGGCCTTCCACAATCTCCTTCGTTACCGCGTGGAGCTCGGCATAGTTAATCGTTGCGTCCAGGTCGTCCTCTGCCGCCGCGCGGGATAGATCCAGCTTCAATTCCAGCTCTACTTCGAACTTCTGTCCAAGCTTATTCTCTTCCGCGTATACGCCATGATAACCGAAAAAACGCATCGCTTTCAATGTCATCGTATCCATCTGTACGTCTCTCCTTACAAGCTTAAGCAAATTAATTGCCCCGCAAGCATACGTTTACCCGCGTGTGCGATCCCGGTAAACAATCGCGTCGGTCATCATCGCCGTTCGCTTGATTGCCTGCACATCATGCACGCGAACAATGCCGCATCCTTGTGCGATACCGAGCGCAACTGTCGCTGCCGTTCCTTCGACGCGTTCATTCACGGGGATGCCCCCGAGCGCCTGACCAATGAAACCTTTGCGTGAAGTTCCAAGAAGTACAGGATAGCCGAGCGCCGCCAGATCAGACAATCGGCCCATCATCGCAATGTTCTCTGTGTA
The DNA here is from genome assembly GCF_014779765.1 of Paenibacillus terricola. GTDB lineage: Bacteria > Bacillota > Bacilli > Paenibacillales > Paenibacillaceae > Paenibacillus_T > Paenibacillus_T terricola. Next base: position 5,190 of record NZ_JACXZA010000012.1, read on the forward strand.
GTCCTTCGCGAAACCAATGCCAGGGTCCAGCCATATCTGTTCATCGCGAACGCCAGCATCATGCGCAATTCGAACACTTTCCTTCAAGTCAGCAAGTACATCAGCAATGAAATCAGCATAGTTCCGGTCCGGACGATTGTGATTAATGATGACAGGGCAGCCATATTCAGCTACAACCTTCGCCATCTCCGTGCTGTATCGCAGCGCCCAAATATCATTCACGATATGAGCTCCTGCTTCGAGTGCTTGGCGGGCTGTTTCTGCTTTATAGGTATCAATAGACAGCGCCATCTGTGGAAGCGCCTCTCGCAGCGCACGGATAACGGGCACGACGCGGCTGATTTCTTCCTCGGCAGACACAGGCTCGAAGCCAGGGCGTGTAGACTCGCCGCCAATATCAATAATGTCTGCGCCTTCCGCAGCCATCTGCTTAGCCCGCCCTACCGCTGCACTTAAATTGTCATAACTTCCTCCATCCGAGAAGGAATCGGGCGTTGCGTTCAAAATCCCCATGATGAGCGTTCTTCTGCCGAGCTCTAATGTAACTCCGCCGCTTAATTGGACGGTGCGCACAACGGGTTGATGTTCTATGATGTTCACGCTACTCCTCCTTGCTGCAGTCCTGCCGATAGCTAGCTAACAGCTGCTGATGAATGCGTCCGGCGCGACCGCTGCCAACTTGATAATGCTCTCCGTTCGAGTCTGTCAGTGTCGTAATCGGAATCAGCTCCTGAATCGAGCTTGTCATCCACGCTTCATCCGCTTCGACAAGCTCATTCCACCGATATAATCCTTCTTCAACAGAGTATCCCGCTTCCGCAGCCAATTCCATCACCCGCTCACGCGTGATGCCAGGCAATATCCCAGCGTCGAGTGATGGCGTATAAACCCGATTGTTGCGGACAAAAAATAGATTGCTGACGATTCCCTCCGACAGATAACCTTCCTTGGTCAGCAGAAGACCCTCCGCTCCTGCCGAAGCGCCTGCTCGCAGAAGCTCCTGCTTGGCGATTATATTATTCATATAATGCAGTGATTTTAAGCGAATTTCGCCTTCCGGCGTGTTCCGTACCGTCTGCAGCAATCGTAATTCCCGACCCAGCTCATAAACGGATGGAGGGGTCACAGGAAGCTGCTTCACTAACAGCCAGACATTCGGCCTCTCATAAGCGCCAGTCGGCAGACCAAGCCCTTCATCGCCTGCCGAAACCGTCATTCGTACATAAGCGTCTTCCAAATCATTAGCTGCAATCACTTCCGACAGCCATTCACGAATGATTCGTTCATCAGGCGAATAACTAATCTGCAGCGCACGACAGCCATCCGTCAACCGCCGAAGATGGCGATCCAGCAAATACGGCTCACCGCCATAAGTACGGAATGTCTCGAATAATCCCAGTCCGTACAAAAAGCCGTGGTCGTATACGCCGACCACAGCTTTCTCCGCTTCTATGACGGAACCGTTGTACCCGACCTTCATCGTGCCGCGCCTGCTCGCAAAGAGAGGAAGTTGCGCAGCATGTTCAGGCCGTTCTCCGTAATAATCGATTCCGGGTGAAATTGCACGCCTTCAATTGGATACTCTTTGTGACGCAGACCCATAATCTCGCCTTCTGCCGTCTCTGCCGTAATCTCGAGGCAGTCTGGCAGCGTCTCACGCTTCACAATAAGCGAGTGATAACGAGTTGCCGTGAATGGGGATGGGATTCCTTCGAAAATCGTTTTGCCGTCATGCAAAATCTCAGACGTCTTGCCATGCATCAATTTCTCTGCGCGTACAACGTCGCCGCCGAATGCTTGTCCGATCGACTGATGGCCGAGGCAGACGCCGAAGATCGGAATCTCACCTTTGAATCGGTCGATGACAGCCAAGCTGATGCCGGCTTCATTCGGCGAGCATGGTCCCGGCGAGATAAGGATATGGTCCGGCGCAAGCGCAGCAATGTCGTCCAATCCAATCTCATCGTTGCGTTTGACGACGATGTCCTCGCCAAGTTCGCCTAAGTATTGAACCAAATTGTACGTAAAAGAGTCATAGTTGTCGATGACTAGAATCATGTCGACTCTCCCCCTTCTATTCCATTATCAAAGCGTTCGCTGAGCCCAATTGCCTTCCACAACGCCTTCGCTTTGTTAAGAGATTCATAATATTCCCGCTCCGGAATGGAATCGATGACGATCCCTGCTCCAGCTTGGACATGAACGACTCCGTCCTTAACGGTTATCGTTCTAATAATTATATTAAATTCCATATTGCCACAGTAGTCAATCCATCCGAGTGAACCTGTATACGGCCCGCGCCTCGTCGGCTCCAACTCTTCGATGATTTCCATCGTTCGAATCTTAGGTGCGCCCGTAATCGTACCGCCCGGGAAAGTCGCTGCAATAACATCGAATGCATCCTTGCCATCTGCAATCTGGCCATCTACCTGCGAGACGAGATGCATGACGTGCGAATAGCGCTCGATAACCATCAGTTCTTTCACATGAACGGACCCGTATTTCGAAATCCGACCAAGATCGTTGCGCTCCAGGTCGACGAGCATAATATGCTCGGCGCGTTCCTTCTCCGATTCAAGAAGCTCCCGCTCCATCGCAGCGTCTTCCTCTGCCGTCTGTCCGCGGCGCCGTGTGCCGGCAATCGGCCGCGTTGCCAATAGACCATCGCGCAGCTCAACGAGCAATTCAGGCGAGCCAGACACCAGTTGGAAATCGGGACAGCGCATGAAGCCCATGTACGGTGACGGATTGACAAGCCGCAGCCACTCGTAGAGCTCTTCTGCGGCGACCGCTGCCTTTTTACTCTGACGAAGCGATAGATTGACCTGGAATACATCCCCCTGACCGATATACTGTTGAATACGGCGGACGGCGTCCTCGTATGCGGTTCTGCCGAATGGCGAGAACGTATCCTTAACAGCTTCCACGTTGACGGCCAGCGACTCCTCCTCCAGCATACGTTGACGCTGCTCCCGCAGCTTAACTTTCTCAACAGCAGATTGACTTTCTCCGAACAGCTTCGTCCATAACGCCGCCATCTCTTCCGTTCTCACAAGGGCTTGTTCGAAACAAGCGCGCAGCTCTCGCTCATTCAGATCGGCATGCACATTCGTGCTTACAGCACAGTAAAGCGACCCCTCTTCCCGGTCCACAATCCACAGCTCGTCGAATCGCATGAATACGTAATCCGGTAGACCCAGATCATCATCTGCCAGCACTGGCAGCCGCTCAATAGAACGAATAATGTCATAGCTCCAAAAGCCTGCGCAGCCTCCCGTCCATTTGGGCCCGCTATGAAGTGCTGGTCCAACGTATGGCTCCATCCACCGTCTTACCACGTCAATCGGTTTGCCCTGCCATTCAGCGGATTGCCCCGCTGTCTGTCCTACCCACTCTGTCGACATAGCGCTTTCGCCCTTGCCTTGAATAACCGACACCGGTTGAAGCCCCAAATAGGTATACCGGCCTCCCTTGCCGCTCTCAAGCACGATTGAATAAGGACCAGCCTCTTGCCAAGCTGATTCCCATGATGCAACCGTGCTGCTGTTCAGACCTACTAACGGCTGCTTGTGAAGCATCGGCAAGGTTGTATAAGTCCGTTCTTTATGCCACTGAAGCCACTGCTCCCAGTCGATGATCAACCTCGTCTACCCCCGTTACAATTCCAGCTATTTCGCCTAGTATACAGAATCAGCAGGAAAAAGAAAAGGCGCGTGGCGCCTGATCTGACGGCTCCAATAGGAACGAGAAAACCTCTACCGGGGCCATAACGAGATGAGCAGCCGCGCCTAGAGGTTAGTTGTAACGCCAATGCTACGGATGAAATGAAAAGTCCCCCATTCCCGAGGAATGAAGGACCTTAAATCATCTATCGATAATGAATTAGTTCTCGAAGTTGAAGAGCGGCGTGCTCAGGTAGCGCTCACCGTTCGAAGGAACGATTGCAACTACACGTTTGCCTTTGCCCAGTTCTTTCGCCACTTTGAGAGCTGCAAAGATTGCAGCGCCGGACGAAATACCGCACAGGATACCTTCTTCGCGAGCAGCGCGGCGCGCCGTCTCGAATGCATCTTCGTTCTCAACCGTAATAATGCCGTCATAAATCTCACGGTTCAAGATGTCCGGAATGAAGTTCGCACCGATACCTTGAATTTTGTGAGGGCCTGGCTTACCGCCGGACAGAATTGGCGATGCGGAAGGCTCAACTGCATATACTTGGATACCTTCGAAGTTCTGTTTCAGCACTTCGCCTGCACCGGAGATCGTGCCGCCCGTACCGATACCTGCGATGAACGCATCCAGCTTGCCGTCGAGCGAGTTGATCGCTTCAACGATTTCCGGACCTGTCGTTTCGCGGTGAACCTTAACGTTCGCTTGGTTCTTGAATTGTTGCGGGATGAAGTAGCTTGGGTTCTCTTGAGCAAGCTCTTCTGCTTTCTTAACTGCGCCGTTCATACCTTCCGACCCTGGCGTCAGGACGAGATCAGCACCGTAAGCGCGAAGCAGGTTGCGGCGCTCGATGCTCATCGTTTCAGGCATAACGAGAATTGCTTTATATCCTTTGGCAGCGGCTACCAATGCCAGACCGATACCCGTGTTACCGCTCGTTGGCTCAACGATCGTATCACCCGGTTTCAGAATGCCTTCCTGCTCTGCTGCTTCAACCATGCTGATCGCGATGCGATCCTTAACGCTTGCGCCTGGATTCTGGTACTCAAGCTTTACATAGATTTCAGCGCTATCTTCAGGTACAAGACGGTTGAGACGTACAAGCGGTGTATCCCCGATCAGATCTGTAACACTTTGAACAATCTTAGCCATTGATAAACTGCCTCCTTATTCCGACTAGTTCAGTAGGTTTTACTATTTCCAATCTTATCAACGCACTATGAAATTGTCAATACCCTCTTTCCTGTCTATTCCAGATGGAAGACAGAAAGATCAAGGCATATGACTAGTGTGCATTGTACTGCGCGAGCAGTGCATCCTCAACCTGAGGAAGCGGAGGCGCCAGTTCAAGCGCTGCCCGGCGATATGCTTCTTCGATCAGACGATCACCCGCTAAGCCGCCATGCTCACGCCGCTCGTCCAAACGAACGATGGCATATCCGCCATCCGTCTTAACTGGGCCGCTGATTTCGCCTACCTCTAGTGAGGCCCCCGTATCCAGCAGCACCTTCTCGATGAACGGATCATCCGATTCGATTATGCCCAAGTCCCCGCCGCCGTCGGCTGTATACGAATCAATCGAGTCAGACTGTGCCAACTGTTCGAATCGTTCACCATTCTGGAGCCGCTGTAGAATGTCGTCCGCCAATGAGCGTGAGGGCAGTAGAATCCACCGAAGATGAAGCTCTGTTGCTCCCGCAAACTCGGCCGAATGCTCGTTTATGTATGTATTCACCTGCTCGTCTGACACTTGCACATTCCGAATCGCGATCTGCTCCAGCAGCAAGTTGTAGCTGGCGTCATCCTGAACATCCTGCCTTGTTAGGCCCAACTGCGTCCTCATCGCCTCGTAATAATCGGTTTCAGACTCGTAGCCATCCATCATCCGGGACAGCTCCGCTTGGAGCTGCTCCGGCGTTACTTCCAGGCCGCTTGCCGCAGCCTCTTGTTTCACCGCTTCGCGAAGCATCATCGTTCGAAGCATCTCTTTGCCATATCGGCGCCGCAGCTCTTGATCAAGCTCTTGCTCGGTAATCGTACGGTCACCAATCACGCCTGCCGTCGCGCTGCCGGCTTGCCCCTTGTTCGCCCCCGATTCCCCTGAACCGTCTATCGACTTCTCCCGAAGGAACGGCACGTAGTGGCTCGTTACAACGACAGCCACTACAATCATACATAGTGCTTGCAGGCACACCAGTCCCTGCAGCAATCGGTCTTTCTTCATCCCCGTCAAGCCTTTCGATTATTGGAGGGGCTTCGGTTTCGCTTGCTCGAGCAGATGCTGCAGCTGTGCACTATCAAACATGTAGGTCTCATTGCAGAAATGGCATACGACTTCGGCTTTTCCGTCTTCCTCTATGATTTGTTGCAGCTCTTGCTGACCCATGCTGATCAGCGTTCGTTCCGTGCGCTCACGCGAGCAGCGGCAGCGGAAATGAATATCCGTCGTATCGTGAATCGTCAGATCGTCCCCAACGAGGAACTTCAAAATTTCTTCAGGCGTTTCACCTTGATCCAGCAGTGCCGTTACTGGCGGCATCATACTAACCGCTTGCTCCAGACGCGTAAGCTCCTCATCCGTCAGACCCGGAAGAACCTGTACAATGTAGCCGCCTGCATGCAGGACAGAACCGTCCGTATCTACCAGCACGCCGAGACCAACTACCGATGGCGTCTGTTCGGACACTGCGAAGTAATACGTAAAGTCTTCTGCGAGCTCGCCGGATACGATTGGCGAACTGCCGCGATAAGGTTCCTTCAAGCCGAGATCCTTGATGATATGGATATAACCGTTGCGGCCGACTGCACCAGCAACGTCCAGCTTTCCTTGCGAGTTGCTAGCCATATGAACTTGCGGATGATCCACATAACCGCGCACATTGCCCTTCGCATCTGCATCAACCACGATCTGACCGATCGGGCCGTCGCCTTTGACCTGAATCGTCAGCTTCTCTTCGCCTTTCATCATTGCGCCCATCATCGCGCCAGCCGCGAGTGTACGACCGAACGCAGCCGTTGCAGTCGGGAATGTGCCATGTCTGCGCTGCAGCTCGCTAACGAGATTCGTTGCTCGAACCGCAAACACCCGAATACGGCCGCCCCATGCGGTGCCCCGCAATAAAATGTCTTGTTGTGCTTCCATGATCGGATGCCTCCTGACATCAGGATCTTTGAACGTAACATCAGGATCTTTGAATCGAGTTCAAAGTCACTCTGCCTATTCAAGTCACTCTGATTTCTTATTTAATAATTAAGCTTCGCTTACGTTAGCATTATCCTGATTGCGTTCATAAATGATACGCAGTCCTTCGAGCGTCAACAGCGGATCAACCTCATCGATCGTCTCCGACTCCGCTGCGATCAGATCGGCAAGTCCACCTGTCGCGACTACGCGCGGGGTAACGCCGAACTCCGATTTGATACGGCGGACAATACCGTCTACCTGACCCGCATAGCCGAAAATAATGCCTGCCTGCATCGATGTAATCGGATTGCGGCCAATGACGCTCTTCGGACGGACAAGCTCGATGCGGGGCAGCTTCGCCGCACGCTGATACAGCGCTTCGGTCGAGATGCCAATGCCCGGCACAATCGCGCCGCCCAGGTAGCTGCCCGTCGCGTCGATGTAGTCGAACGTCGTCGCCGTACCGAAGTCAACGACGATGAGCGGCTTGCCGTATTTCTCGATACCCGCTACGGAATTGACGATTCGGTCCGCGCCAACCTCGCGCGGGTTCTCGTAGCGGATGTTCAGGCCCGTCTTCACGCCAGGACCAACGACAAGCGGCGCCTTGCGCATATACTTGATGCACAGCTGTTCCAGCGTACGCATAAGCGGCGGCACGACGCACGAAATAATAACGCCGTTCACCTGCTCAATGGACAGACCGGACAGATGAAGCAAATTGTAAATCGAGAGACCATACTCATCGACAGTAGCCGAACGGTTCGTACTCAGCCGCCAGTGGTGCAGCAGCTCTTTGCCGCGATAGACGCCAAGTACAATATTGGTATTGCCAACATCAATTACGAGAATCACGCTTTATGCCCCGCCCTTCTTCTCATTCAGGTCGAGACTAATGTCAAGCGCATTGAATGAATACGTCAGACCGCCGACACTGATCACATCAACCCCAGTCGATGCGATGCCGCGTACGGTCTCCAGTCGAACGCCGCCAGATGCTTCTGTAATCACGTGCGGCGAATGCGACTTCACGTAACGAACGGCTTCCGTCATAGCTTCCAAGCTCATATTATCAAACATGATGATGTCTGCACCACTATTCAGCGCTTCTTCAATCTGCGCCTTCGATTCGGTCTCGACCTCAATCTTCATCGTATGCGGAATGCGCGCCCGCGCCCGTTCTACTGCTTCACGGATGCTGCCCGCTCCTTTAATATGATTGTCCTTAATCATGACGGCATCATACAGGCCAAAACGGTGATTCGCGCCGCCGCCGACACGAACCGCGTATTTCTCCAGCATGCGATGGCCCGGCGTCGTCTTGCGTGTATCGACCAGACGAGTCGGCAGTCCTTCAAGCGCATCTACGAAAGAGCGCGTCTTCGTCGCAATGCCCGACAGTCGCTGCATCAAATTAAGCGCCAGCCGTTCGCCAGTTAGCAGGCTGTGCGTGCTGCCCTCTGCCTCTGCGATGACCGTCCCTTTGGTTACATGATCACCATCTTGTACAAGCGCTTGATATACAATACCCGGATCAACGATTTCGAACACAAGCTTCGCGATATCAAGACCTGCAATAATGCCGTCTTCCTTCACATGAATAACAGCTTTCGAACGGCTGTCCGCTGGAATCGTCGTCTCTGTCGTAATATCGCCCATGCCGATATCTTCAGCTAACCAAGCACGTATCTGCTCGCGCAGTGCGTAATCATACATCGTGAATCCGCTCCTCTGTTGCTCCATATTCCCGGTGCAGCACCGTATGCTTGCGCCAATGCTTGTCATCACGTTCCGGGAAGTCCTCACGGGCATGCGCCCCGCGGCTCTCTTCACGCCCAAGCGCTCCCTCTGTCGTCAACAATGCGCATGTCAGAAGGTTGGCAAATTCATATTCTTCCCGCTTCGTAAGCACGCTCTGGAAAATCGGCAACTGCCGCTTCAGCTCTTCGAAGCCTCTAGCAAGCCCTTCTCCGCTGCGGCGCAGGCCGACATAACGAACCATTACCTTCTGCAGCTTCAACCTGCGTTCGACGACAGCCTGAATCGGCACGCCGTTGCGCTCCGCCTCATAATGAATCGAAGGCGTAAACGACAGGGGCGGCAGACCCGCAATTCGATCAACGATCCGTCTGCCGAAAACAATCGCCTCGGACAGCGAATTGCTTGCCAGTCGGTTCGCGCCATGTACGCCAGTCGACGAAACTTCGCCGCAGGCGAACAACCGTTTAATGTTCGTTTCGCCATTCAGATCCGTCTTCACGCCGCCCATCGTATAATGCATCGCCGGCGCAACAGGAATCCAGTCCGTTGTCAGATCAAGACCGTATTGTAAGCAGTATTCGTAAATCGTCGGGAAACGATGCTTCACCATCTCCTCCGACTCATGTGTAATGTCGAGATAAACAAACGTCGACTTCGTCTCTTCCATCTCGCTGACGATCGCGCGTGCTACAACGTCGCGCGGCGCCAGTTCCAACTGTTCGTGATAGCGATCCATGAATCGCTCACCTTTAATATTGCGCAGGTAAGCCCCTTCGCCGCGGACCGCTTCCGAGATCAGGAAGCGCGGTGCGCCCGGATAGCAGAGCGATGTCGGATGGAATTGCAGAAACTCCATATCTCTTATGTAAGCACCTGCGCGGTAAGCCATCGCTACACCGTCACCAGTTGCAACGTCAGGGTTTGTCGTATACCGATACAGCTGGCCAGTGCCGCCGGAGCATAGAATAGTCGCTTTGCCGCGAACGAATAGGCGACTGCCATCCGGTTTCTGAACGATCGCACCGCAGCACTCGCCATCTTGCGTCACAAGATCGATGACGAAGTGGTCGTCCCACACATCGATCCCGTCCATCGCCATCGCTTTCTCCGAAAGCGCCCGAACGATCTCATATCCCGTTGCATCCCCATTCGCATGCAGAATGCGCCGCTGGCTGTGCGCCCCTTCCTTCGTCAGAGCGAATTCACCGTTCTCGCGGTCAAATTGCGTCCCCATCCGAATCAGATCGTTCACGCCGTCCGGCCCCTCATGCACGAGCGCTTCGACCGCATCGCGATCGCAGAGCCCCGCTCCTGCAATGAGCGTATCCTCGCGATGGTAAGCCGGGGAATCGTCCTCGGAAATGACCGCGGCGATTCCCCCCTGCGCATAACGCGTATTGCTGTCCATCAGCGATTTCTTCGTAATCATGAGAACAGAGCCTTGCTCACTTGCTTTTATAGCGGTAAAAAGACCGGCGATGCCGGCCCCAATAACGATTACATCTTTATCAACAACCGGCAGTTCATCCAGTCGTACATCAATTAGATAATTAGGAATCATAAGGACAGATGCCTCCAGGTCACAAGGATGCGATCACTATTTCACTTGCAGCATACGCTCGAGCGATTGACGTGCTGAGTCAGCGACTGCAGGCGGTACATAAACTTGCGGCTGCATCGTCTCCAGGCATTTAACAAGCTTCTTCAAATTGTTGACCTTCATGTTCGGGCATACCAGATACTTCGTTGCAAAATGGAACGTCTTGTTCGGGCTGTCAACTCGCAGCTGATAACCCGTACCGTCCTCCGTACCAACGATGAACTCTTGGCAGTCGGAGTTTTTGCAATACTCGAGAATGCCGGTCGTGCTGCCGACATAGTCGCCAAGCGCTACAACTTCCGGACGGCATTCCGGGTGAACGACGAACTGTGCGTTCGGGTGCTTCGCCTTCATCTCTTCAACATCTTTAACCGTAAGCATATCATGCGTGTTGCAGTAGCCTTCCCAGATGATCATCTTCTTGTCCGTATGCTGCTGGACGTAGTGACCGAGGTTCTTATCCGGAACCCAGATGATCTCATCGGACTCAACCGAGTTGATAACCTTCAGCGCATTGGACGACGTACAGCAAATGTCCGTCTCCGCCTTGATCTCAGCCGAAGAGTTAATATACGTTACAACCGTAGCGTTCGGATGTTGCGCCTTCAGCTTGCGAAGGCCATCAACGTTAACCATGTCCGCCATCGGGCAGCCTGCGCGCTCATCCGGAATAAGAACTGTCTTGTTCGGTGCAAGAATCTTCGCGCTCTCGCCCATAAAATGCACGCCGCAGAACACGATAACGTCCGCGTCCGTTGCTGCAGCTTTCTGAGCAAGCAGGAACGAATCGCCTCGGAAGTCCGCTACCTCTTGAATCTCATCACGCTGATAGTAGTGCGCAAGAATAATGGCGTTACGCTCCTTCTTCAATTGCATGAGTCGTTCGCGCAGCTCGCGGTTCTGCTCTGCTTTCCGTTCCAATGCCAATGCTTCCATCGGTAGGTCTCTCCTCTTCGCGCGGTCTTGTTTTCATTCATAAAATATGATGGACTATGTGAATTCGTGCACATACTTTGCCGCCGCATAATTGATAGTGTGAACAAAAGATGAATGTTTTTTTAGTTAACATTAAATGTACACATTGCGACGAACGCTGTCAATTGCTAGATCATAGCAGAGTCGTCCAACTTTTCAACCAAATCGCTCTTCTTCAAAAAATAAGCCGCCACTTCCGTTCGAAGCGGCGGCTGTACCGTTCTATTTGACCGTTACGGCCACCTTCTGTGTCGTAGCGAGCTTACCCGCCATATCGTACGCTTTGACCACAATATCGATCTTCTTGCCCTTATAGGGTTTGAAATCGATCGCTGCTGTCCATGGTACACCGATCGTTGTTGCGACTAGCTTGTCACCAATCTCATAGGTCACCTTGCTGAGCATTGGCGTCCAGGTCTTCACATAAGCCGAAACCTTCTGCGGCCCCGCGTCTACCGTCGAGCCGCCGATAGAGCGATAAGCAATCGGAGATTCGTCACCGATATTGCTTAGATAGAATGGGCTTGCTATCGACTTCTTATAGGCGCTGAGCAGCTTATCGTTCGCAGACAGCATATAAAACTTAACGCGACTGGAATTATCATGGTTGCTGTCAAACCAGAAAACGGCTTTCACCTTCGGATACAGCATCGGCAGCGAAGCATAGAACTGCTTGATCTGATAGTTCGCCCAGTTCGTCTTGTCCTGCATTTTCTCCGGATACATATACGACACGCCGCCCTCGGAGATAAATACCGGCTTGCGCTTCGCATACTGCTTATAGATATAGTCGAACCTCTCGATGTGGCTGGAACGGTCCTCGCCCTTGTTCAACGGATCGAGTGTCGGATTGAATATCGTATACAAGCTCACGCCTACCCAATCGACATACGCGTCCCCCGGATAATAATCATTGATCGTGTACTCCGGCGTTGCTCCCGGCGCCCATACCATCGCAACATTGTCAGGCGCCGTCTTATGCAGCACATTGGCCACAAGACGGAACTTCTCGATATACTTCTTCGGGTTGCCATTCCACGGCACCCAATTGCCGTTCATCTCGTTCGCAAAACGCAGGAACACGGGAATACCCGCATCCGCCAGATCCTGTGCAAATTGGTGCAGGTACTCATCATCCTGTACCTCATCAAGCCCTTTCATCGGCTGTACGCCGATTTCGAGTGCCGTCCCGGCCGCCTTCGCATGCTCGATATGGTTCTTTAGTGTAGACAATGGCTTCCCATATTCAAAATAAAGCAGGTAGGCCGCGTGCTTCTTGCCTGTGAGCTGCTCGAGCCCCTCTGTATAGAACGGCTTGCCCGTTGCCGCATTATGCACGGCCGGGTCCAGCTCCGCGTAGGCGCCCAGCAGCGCCCCGTTCTTCGGCTCGAAGAGTGCGCCATGCGTATTCGCATTGCCGAAGACAGCCGCCTGCGTCTCGACGAACAGCTGCGTGCGACTGCGCAGTGCATCAGCTTTGCGCTTCGCTGCAATGCTAACCTGCGTCTGTCCAGCCTTGTCTGCGTACAGCGCTTCCTTGTCCCAGTTGGCGACAGCCTCATCATACTTGCCGAGATAAGAATAGTCAGCGCCAATATAGCGGTACATGTTCGTGGCGTTGCCGTATTCCCCCAGCTTCACGAACTCCGCAGCAATCGTCTGATACTTCGCGATCGCTTCTGCATATTTCCCCTTAACCTCCAGCTGCTGCGCTTCTTTATAGATCCCCCACACGTTGAGCGCATAGGCACTGCCTGCCGGTACAGCCGCCACGACGACGATCGCAGCAATAATACCTAGCGCGATAGACCTCCAGCGATAACCTCTTGCCATGATAAACTCCCCCATTGATGCTTATGTATGAGGTTAAGTCTAACATAACAGGCGTGTTACAGGAATAATATTCCTTGTACTATTTCACCTAAATCCTTCCTGCGGGAAAATCTGATGTAGGGATAGAAACGGCAAAAAAAGGCTGCTGCCCAGTTCTAAGAACCAGACAACAGCCTCTATTGATTTAGTACTATTCGTTCTTATCCGGATCTGAGCCAGTGCCGCGATCGTCGTCGCCGGCTTTGTCGGTCGAATCGCTGACAGGCGTAGAGGACTCTTCGTTATCCTTCGTCTGAATGCGGACCTTCACGCCGCCGATCGTATCGACCTTCACATCGGAACGGAATTCTTCCGTAGAAGTCGTTGTTTCTCCCGCAGGCAGTTCGCCAGTCAGCGAGCCAGTCTCGATCAGACGCTTGATCTGGTCAAGCTCGAGTGTCTCTTCGCTAAGCAACGTCTGTGCGATGAGATGCATTTCCTTCGACTTCTCGGTAAGGAGCTTCTTCGCCCGATCGTAACACTCATTGATAAAGAACTGCATCTCTTGATCAATTTCGTATGCGATCTTATCCGAATAGTTCTGCTCGTGACCGATATCACGTCCAAGGAACACTTGACCCTGGCTGCTGCCGAACTGCATCGGACCGAGCTTATCGCTCATACCGTATTCCATGATCATGCTGCGAACGATACTTGTTGCTTGTTTAAAGTCGCTGTATGCACCCGTGCCAATTTCGCCGATGAAGATTTCTTCTGCGACGCGGCCGCCGAGCAGACCCGTTACTTTATCAAGCAGCTCCTGCTTCGTGACAAGCATGCGGTCTTCCTTCGGCATCATGATGACGTAACCGCCAGCCTTGCCGCGAGGAATAATCGTAACCTTGTGTACCGCATCGGCGTGTTCCAGGAAGTAGCCAACGATCGTATGGCCTGCTTCGTGGTAAGCGACGATCCGTTTCTCACGGTCACTGATAACGCGGCTGCGTTTCTCTGTACCGACGATGACGCGGTCGATCGCTTCATCAACCTCAACCATAGCGATATCTTTCTTGTTGCGGCGTGCCGCGAGGAGCGCCGCTTCATTGAGCAGGTTCTCCAGGTCTGCGCCTGTAAAGCCTGTCGTACGTTTCGCGATGATGTCCAGTTTAACATCCTTGGACAACGGTTTGTTGCGAGCATGCACTTTCAGTACTGCTTCGCGGCCCTTCACGTCTGGACGGTCTACCGTAATTTGACGGTCGAAACGGCCTGGACGGAGAAGTGCAGGGTCTAGAATATCAGGGCGGTTCGTTGCTGCGACGATAATGATACCTTCATTCGCACCGAAGCCGTCCATCTCAACGAGCAATTGGTTCAGCGTCTGTTCGCGCTCGTCATGTCCGCCGCCGAGGCCTGCGCCCCGCTGACGGCCAACGGCGTCAATCTCATCGATAAAGATAATACAAGGTGCGTTCTTCTTCGCATTCTCGAACAGGTCGCGGACGCGCGATGCGCCGACACCTACGAACATTTCAACGAAGTCAGAACCGGAAATGCTGAAGAATGGTACGCCTGCTTCGCCTGCAACTGCACGAGCGAGCAATGTCTTACCTGTACCTGGAGGGCCCACGAGCAGTACGCCCTTCGGAATACGTGCGCCAACGGCTGCGAATTTGCGAGGATCCTTCAGGAACTCAACAACTTCGACAAGCTCTTGCTTCTCCTCATCGGCACCGGCAACGTCCTCGAACGTTACGCGCTTCTTCTCTTCGTTATACAGACGTGCACGGCTCTTGCCAAAGTTCATTACCTTGCCGCCGCCACCCTGCGCTTGATTCATTAAGAAGAAGAACAGGATAAAGATGATCACGAAAGGAATGATGGATGTTAGCAGCGTGAGCCACATGCTCTCGCCCTTCATCTTCTTGTACTCTAGCTCAATGCCATTCTTAGATGCTGCGTCGTCGATTTCTTTCGTGACGAATTCATCGACGCTCGTGCGAGTATAGAATTGCTTCTTGTTGGCTTCCGGCGGCTTCTTATATTCACCAGTGACCAAATAGGAATAGCCATCAAATTGAAGTTCTAAACTCTTGACATTGTCCGTTTGAAGCGCTGTCCTAAACTCATCGTATCGAATTTCGGCCGATGAGTCGTTTTGGCTGCTAATAAATTGGACAATCCCCACGGTCACCAAAAAAATAAGTAGAT
This sequence comes from Paenibacillus terricola, assembly GCF_014779765.1. Classification (GTDB taxonomy): domain Bacteria; phylum Bacillota; class Bacilli; order Paenibacillales; family Paenibacillaceae; genus Paenibacillus_T; species Paenibacillus_T terricola. The sequence goes on from NZ_JACXZA010000012.1 coordinate 20,402, forward strand.
AAAATCCAGATGTCCGGATGATTCGATTCATCCCCAACCTCCTCTCGAGACGCTCTAAATATTTTACCATAGCATGACTTTCCATCACAATACGAGACGGCGTCACACTGAGGTGATCCTAATCGGGTACTGCTTACTTGCTGTATACTTCCGGCTTCAGAATGCCGACGAACGGCAGGTTGCGGTAGTGCTCGGCATAGTCGAGGCCGTAACCTACAATAAATTCGTCTGGCAGCGAGAAGCCCTTGTAGTCAGCCTCCAGCTCAACGGTACGGCGTGCCGGCTTGTCGAACAAGGTGACAACCGTTACCGATTTCGCGTTGCGGCGTTCCAGCACATCGATTAGGTAGCTGAGCGTCAAACCGCTGTCAATAATATCTTCGACGACGAGTACCTCGCGTCCTTCGACCGTTACATCAAGATCTTTAATGATTTTGACAACGCCGGACGACTTCGTCGAGGCCCCGTAGCTTGATACCGCCATGAAATCGAGCTCTACAGGTATACTTAATTGTTTAACCAGATCCGCCATGAAAATAAACGCGCCTTTCAAGACGCAAATAACGAGCGGATTACGCCCTTCGAAATCCTGGCTGAGTTGCTCTCCGAGCTCCTTCACCTTGTTCTGAATCGTCTCAGCATCAAACAGTACTTCTTGGATATCGTTTAGCAAATTAAAGCCTCCTAAAGATTTTGCGAATTACAAATGGGATTCGATTAGAATCTCATGGTGAGCAAAAGCCGCATCGTAAGCATAAACTTGATTTTGCGAATTACAAATGCGATTAGAATTCCATGGTGAGCAAAAGCTGCTTCATAAGTCAGCAATTGAACAAGTTCAATCGCTCGTAGCTTATATGTATGATCATACAAGGGCCGCTTATTCAATGTTCGTGGTGCTGGGTACGGCTTGAATTCGCAATACGTTCGTCGTCCCTGCATCCGTCAATGCAATTGCGGAGCGTCTTGCTCCCGGGATCCACAGCACTTGACCGGCCGCATCAACCAACAACGGCATTCGGTCTCGCTCTGATGGCGGGATTTTCAGATCAACGAACATATCTTGCACTTTTTTCGTGCCGTTTAATCCAACAACGCTCATCCGATCGCCCGGCCTGCGATTGCGGACGGTTAACGGAAACAAGAGCTGGTCCGCATCAAAATCAGCGCCATATCGCCCTCGCTCATCGGCCGCTGTGACTGCATTCGTCAGCCGAAACGACAATCCCCCCTCTGGAACGTCCAAGACGTCATCCATTGCTTCAATTGTGTACGCGTATGGCGGCCAACTGGACTTGCGCGAATGCGGCTCACCGATCCACCATCTCAGCCTGTCGTATTCGCGATAAAATCGAATTCCTCCTCCTGCATCCGTCTGCCATGTAGTTGGAGACGTTGCAAGCGCGGCATGCCGAATGGCTTCGATCCGCTCGAAATCCGCTTTATCACCAGGCGTTAACCCAGCTGTTTCCATCGAGAGATAGTTTAATATTAGTTTAATCAATCTTCTTTGTAAAGCAAGCGGGAGGCTGGCCAAATCCGCTCTTTGCAGCTCACAGAATGACCCAAGCGAACGAGCTGCCAATCGATCGAATGCGCGACGCGTTTCATCCTGCATCCACTGATCCTCTGCAGAAGCGATCTCGGCGAGCCGGTTCAAGGATGAACTTAGCTGGGGATTGTGCTGTTCCAGATACGGCAGCACATCCAGCCGCAGTTCGTTGCGCCAATAATCGCGTTTCTCATTGCTGCTGTCGATCGCATAAGGAATGCTGTGAAGATCTGCATAGGCTGCTAGTTCCGCTTTGTTTATACGCAGCAGCGGGCGAATCAGTTCCACATTTTTATCGCGCCGCTTAACGGGAATGCCGGCGAGCCCTCCGGTCCCCGTTCCCCGCAGAAGACGCATTAGAACGGTCTCGGCCTGGTCATCGGCATGATGGGCCAGCGCAATGTGAGAAGCGCCATGGCGGGCAGCAACCGCATGCAGAAATTCGTATCGTTTCATCCGGGACGCTTGCTGACTATTCATTCCTGTGGCTTCTATATAGGAAGGCATATCAAGCGTTACCGACTCGAACGGAACTCCCAGCTTCGCCGCGAACGTGCGAACCAACGTCGACTCATTCGCTGATTCCTGTCCGCGGAAACCGTGATCGACATGCGCCGCCACCAACTGCAGTCGCTCAGTATCCGATACGGTATGCAGCAGATGCAGCATCACCATCGAGTCGGGTCCGCCCGACACAGCTGCCACGATGCAATCCCCTTCTCGCCACAGCCCATGCTCGTCTTTGAATGCCAGCAGACGCCTCACCCATTCGTCCATGCTACCCTTCCCCTCGCTGTCCTGCTGTCGTCACGTGCTTCTCTTCCATCTACCATTCGATCCATAGCCATATTGCCGCACTGGCGGCAGCGCCGGCAGACAGCATAAACATCCACTTCATCCAGGCAGGCACAGCCTGTCCGCTCTTCAGCGTATCGGAACGGCTGACAAGCCGCTGCCATGACGCCGATGCTTCGCGCGCGTTAGCGAAGCCGCCCGTCATCGCTTGATTGAGCCAACCGGTAAATGGACGGAGCGCCGGTTGCTGTTGAACTAGGCGAAGCAGCTCCTCCGGCGAGCGATTCTGCGGCAGCAGCTGACGCGTGAGCAGCTGCAGATGTTTGCTGTCGTGCAGTTGAATGCACAGCAGTGCGAACGAGAACAAGTCATAGCCGGCATCCGCCGTGCGGCTGCCGGCGTTCCAATAGCCGCGGTCGTAAATTTCGGTAAATTGTCGAACACTCTTGCCGAACCCTGTCAGACCGCCGTAGTCGACAAGCTCGACTCGGCCGTATTCGGCTACGAGAATATTCTCAACCTTCAAGTCGCCAAACGCCCAGCCTGCATCATGCAGATCAGACAACATTCGGAGCAGATTATAGCCGACCAATGGGAACCATTCTGATCCTTCTTTAGCAAGGTAGTCCGCCAGCGTTACGCCCCGGACATAGCGCATTACATAGAACGGATACTCACGGCCGTCAGGCATGACCAGATCGTCCACATCGACAAGAAACGGCTCGATTTCCGGCCGTTTCGATCTTTTCTGCAAATCGAGCGATTGCAGTACATTTATCTCCAATTGAAGGTCCACCGCATCGGCACCCACCTTCAGCGCATACCACGCTTTGTGCCGCTCAACGAGAAACACTTTGCCGTTGGCGCCTTCCCCCAGCATTCGCTCGACTCGGTACTGCTTCCCTTTCCACTTGCCGGCTGCAACCGACCCGCGGTTAAGGCTGAACTTAAACGACGTAGTCACTCATCATCCCGTCCGTTTCATCTCTGCTCTTTCTACCATAATCCCCTTGTCGGTAAAAATCAATGACCTGCATGATCGCTGGTCCTGTTGGTGTCGTGCCCCGCATCTGCAGTTTAGGGAAGATCGCCTGTACGCCAGAGAGATTATTCGTCCAATCCAGGTCGAGCGTGCAGTCATCCCCGTACGATGAGCCTGGAAAATGGAACACGGCCAGCTCGCTTGCTCCCTGCCTCGCCTGGAGGCTTAGCATTAGATCGCGAATTGCTTCCTCTACCGCCGCAAGCTTCGGCTTCATGCTGGCGCTCGCATCGATGAGCAATGCGACGCGCAGCTTCGACGTCTCGCCAAGCTCGTCGATAACGCGGACGACCTCGCCACGCTTCTCTGGCGGAAGCGATTCTATCGATGTCTGTCCGAATACCTGACGCAGCTCCTTCTGCACCGCCTGCTGAATCGTCTGCACGACGGTTTTGCGCGTCATCATCTGCACGGTCTGCGACAGCTGCTTCGTATTGACGAGCCGGCTCATGCCGCCGCCTGCTCTTGCAATCTCTTCAATCTCCGTCGCGCCGAAATCGCCGACCTCGCCTCTATCAACGACACCAACCACGTTCACTGTAATGCCCTCCGCATAAGCATGTGCAGCTGCGACAACCGGGCTGACGCCGACATTCGAGCAGCCGTCCGTTACGAGCAAAATTTGTTTCATACCATCGCCTCCTAAACTTAGGGTTGCTGGAGCTAGCAAATCGATGCTTCTCTCTACCAGCGTTGCCCGTTCACGAGGTTTTTAGACGCTAGTTTTCAACCATATGAAAGCTAATAGACCTTACGCATCGAGTTCACTTCCTTTCCGTCACAACGCAAAGAAGCTCGGAGCATACGAGCGCCATCCTGGCGCTCACGTGCTCCGGGCTTCTTCATCATGAAGGGTGACCAGCCTCCTTTCTTCCCCGCTCGAACGGGGGCACTCGGATAGGCGAGCTAAATCGTCGTGTTCTCACAGAGAAGATCATATAGATGTCCTGATAGGATGAATGGGCCTGCATCCTTGCAGTGGGCGGCTCCGCCATGCGGAATCTCGAATAGGTTCGTGTCAGCACCGCCCTCGGCCTGATTCGCTTCATCGCCCGATCAGAGGAACGCACTTGTACGACGGCCTGTTTGGAAGTCTTCATGGTTGGCGGCACCGCTCCAATTGTCGGCAGACTCATTCGATTCAGAAGCTGCTCAGGCAGTCGGATCTCCTTCTTGATCGGAGTATAACGAAGAACTGGCTTACTTGGCGGCAGCATCCGGAATGCCACTCTTGTCCGGGAGCGCTTACGACTTCGAGCCTTAATACGCATATACGGCTGGACTTGTTTCTGCTGCTCCTTATGCGGCTGTTGTTCAGCTTCCTTCTCCGGCTGACTTACCGTCTCCTCTACGATTTCAATCGGCGCCAGCAGACGCTCGATATACCGATCACGGCTAACTTGCTCTCTCGACTTCCGCTTCCCATTCACACTCACTCTATACTTCATATTAGCTCACCGTCCTTGGGCGCTCGAAGCGCGGAATGCCTGTCCAGCGGAAGGTTGCCCATTCCGGCTGATGGCGTTCGACACGTGCGACAACAACCGTCATATCATCGACAATAGCACCTTCATGGTAGCGAACGACTTTATCAAGCAGCGAATCGGCAATTGCTTGCGGCTCGGTCACGGTAATCTCTTGAATCATCCGCTTCATCCACATCTCCTTATTCACCGTATGACCCGGTGCATCATAGATTCCATCCGTCATCATAATGAGCGTATCCCCTGGCTGAAGCTGCATCGTAATGAGATCCACATCAATGTCTTGCAGAATACCGACCGGCAAATTGTTCGCCGTGACTGGAATAACCTCCGTTCCTCGTTTGATGAAGCTTGGCGTCGAGCCAATCTTCAGGAAAGTTGTCTTCGCCGTATACATATCAATTAACGCAACGTCGACTGTCGCGAATACTTCGTCAGGGGAACGGAGCAGAAGCACCGAGTTGACGGACTTGATTGCCAGTCGCTCGTCCATTCCCGATTGGAGCAGTTGCTGCAAAATGGTCAACGCTGTGCTGCTTTCCAACCTAGCACGCTCGCCATTACCCATACCGTCGCTAATCGCGACAGCGAATTTACCGTTGCCAAGCTCAACGGTGCTGAAGCTGTCTCCCGACAGCAGGTCGCCGCCTTTGGCAAGACCAGCGATACCTGTCTCGACCTCAAACTCCTTGGCCGAACCAAACGTAACAAGTGCAGGTTCACCATTGCGCTCTGGATAACGTTCGGATTTCACGGCAATATTTTCGCCCAGAATGTCCGTCAGCAGCGGTGCGATAATTTTACGACACTCATCATACCCCCTTGCGAATAAATGATAAACTTCGATTTCCACGTTACCTTCTTCCAGACTTATAATATCGATGCTCTGAATGGATAGGCCCAATCCTTCCAGCGCCTCGCGAATTTGCTCCTCCTGCAGATGCAGCGTCTGTCCTTCCCGCTTAATCTCCTTCGCCAAATCTTCCATAACCTGCGACACGCCCGACAGTTGGTCGGCAACGAGCTGGCGCGAGTCGATAATTTGCTTCTTCCAATGGCGATCATTCTTATACAACTCGTACTGTTGCGCCATAACGCCGAGTACCTGCTGTGGCTTCACGCAATGCGAAGTCCAAGATTTCGGCATCTCTTTGCTCGTAGGCTTGCGCCCCTCCTCTACCGATGTCATCATCTCTGTCATCAGTTTATAAGTCTGATAAAACTTCGCGTCCCAGCACATGCTGCGGCGATGGCAGGATTGGCAGCTCTTCTCGGCTACCGCATTCATGAAATGGTTGAATTCTTCCTCTCGTTTCACCGCTTCAACAGCTCCATTGAACTGTCCGAAGCTCTTGGACAATTGGCGGAACACTTCAGAGAACTGCTCCACCCGCTCCGCCGTTACTTCACGGACGCGTCTAGCGTATTCATGCTGCGACTTCACATGCTCCTGCGTACCCGGTACATAACGGGAGATCGTCCGAATCATCAGACGTGGTGTCAGCAGGAACAGCGTCGCTGCAACAAGCGATTCATAAGTGGAAGCCATCACATCGGATTGACTTCCTATATATATAGAAAGAATAGATGTGCCCAGCAGCATGCCGAACGAAACCGCCATTTTCCCCCCATCTCTCATCAATCCAGCCAATAAGCCGGCAAACGCCAGCAGACTCATCTGCACAACCGCATTAAAGTCTGCCAAACTAAGAATCAATCCTGCCACAACGCCAACCGACGCACCAAGCGGCGCACCGCCAGCGAAAGCGAACAACAGCAGCATATACCGCGACATGACATGCTCAGCCGACATCCCATAGATACTCCAGCCGACGGTCCCCGTCATAATCGAAGCCATCAATATCATGAGACAAATAATTTCTTCATTCCGCAGTCCGCTCGACCTCTTCGTCATGGTCAGCACCGGGATAGCTTGTACAAACACAAGCGTCAGCACGAAGGACAAACCCGCTTCAACTGCGATCATCATCAGATCGTACCAGCCCAGCGTATGCGCCAATACGGCGCCGAATAGCTTCACGAGCAGGGTAGAGGTGAACACAAGCAGCGGCGCATACGATAACTCGGCTTTCTCGTAAGATTCCAGCCCTTTAATCATTAAGAATACAATTGCCAGCTCCATGGCGATCCAACCTGGGGATGGTACAGGTGCGAAGAAACTGCCTGCGACGAGCGCGAGGCCTGCCCAGAAACTCACTTCGCGTCTTAAGAAATACAGGACGGCAAAATAAGCAGCGGCGAATGGCATGAGCGATTCAAGAATAACAGCGCGACCAAGCAAGAACCCGACGGCAACAAGAAGGATTGTCCATTTCTTGGCTGAGACCATCTGTATCAGCTTGCGACCGGCAGCCCACTCGCGGCCCTTGCGAACCGCATTCTGTACCGCTGTTGTCCCCGCATGCTGAACACCTGGAAACATAACCAGCTTGCTTCTCTCCCTCACGAGATACACCACCATTTCCGAGTTAATGTGTTTCCCATTATAGGCGCGCGCCTTTATGAAGTTTGTCACAAATCGCTTTATGCCTAAAATTTTTTTACGACAAAACGCCCGTCATGCTGCACACTTGTCGGGAACCGCGTTCGTGCAGGCCCAGCTTGGGTTTGAGCATTGTTCCCGGCAAGCGGTTCGAAATGTCTCGACAAGCCATGTAACCGTTACCGCTTGGCGAATTAACGTCTCCTCTGTCGGGATAGCTGGACTTTCGGGGGAAAGTAATTGGTATATCTCCGCAAAACGCAAAAAAAGCAGAACCATTAAGGTTCTGCTTCATTATGCCTATGCTATAACGTATATCGCTCTATACCCGTTTAGCTCCGCGTCCGCCGCGTTTGCCTTCGGTGTTCTTCTTGAGGGAAGAAATACGCTCTTCGCTATCTTTCAGGAAGCGCGACATTTTGTCTTCGAATGACGGTTTTCCATACGGCGCCTTACCAGAGGATGATTTAAATGGACGTCCGCCGCGGTCTTGTCCACCGCCGCCGCCCCGGTTGAATCCGCCACCGCCGCCGCCTGTGCGTGGTTCACGCTGTTGGGGTGCTGGCTGTCCCTCCGGCCGGTCGATTGCCTGTTTAATTGATAGTCCGATCTTGCCGTCCTTGTCAACATTAATGACTTTCACCTTGACGACATCTTCCAGCTTCAGGTGGTCCTTGACGTCCTTAACGTAGTTGTCGGCTATCTCGGAGATATGAACCAGTCCTGTCACGCCTCCAGACAAATCGACGAATGCACCAAAATGCGTGATGCCTGTCACTTTACCCTCTAACTTCGCGCCCACTTCAATTGCCATAAAAGAAAATGTTCCTCCCTAAGGAATTATACATGTTGGTCTAAAAAGAAAACGTTGACGCCATCCTAGACAGCGCGTCACGTTCCAAAGACCTTACTATAAGTAATTATAGCTTAACGTAGAAAGCAAGGTCAACAGACGAAGAACCCGATTTTGCAAGGTTCATCGACTATTCCGCCGACTGAATGATCTTCTCTCCGTCACGTGTCATGCCTTGTTGATTAGCAAGCTGACCGATATACTCGGGGTCGCTAAGACGTTCGATTTCCTGTTTGAGATCGGCCATCTGTTTCTCAGAAGCAACCTTCTGCGCCTTTGCATCCGACAATCGCTGTGACTCGCTGTTCATGCTGAATTCCTGATTAATTAGCGTATACAATGCCCAGCAAGCGAAAATTACAACGCCCGCCATATAAAACCGCATGCGACGCTTCGAACCGACTGACGTCGCTTCTGATCTGCGCTGCCTCTCATTCGCCAAGAACACTGCACCACCTTTCTTCAGGGTTTGCGGCCGAATGTTCGCTTCCACCAAGCGGCCGTCTTGTTCGCCACGTTAGCCGCCTTCTCTCCAAGGCGCCACCGCGCGACAATCGGCATCAGCCAATTCATCAATGGCCGCAGCAGCGGCCTGAACATCCATCTGGTCAACAGCCAGAATGGACGGATCAATTGTAACACAATTTTGTAGCAGAAAATAGTAAGGGCCAGTAAAAACCCAAGCAGCACCTTGCACAGCTTGTACAAGATGAGCAGCGGCCGGATGATAAATATATGAAACAGCCGTATGAATAAGCCGATCAGATAGCGCACCGCTCCGATCGTCCAGCGGACAGTCGCGATGACGGCTCGACTGAGCAGCAGGAAATAGACAATGACGCCAAGAGCCAGTCCCAGAAATACGTACGCCCGCACCTCGCCATTGTTGCCGGCGGACAGCACCTGGAATACGACAAGCGTCGCCGCTGCCCAATAGAGCAGATCAAGCACGGGAAGCGTCCACTTGGCGAAACGCAGCTCATGCGAGACTACGCGATAGCCGTCGAACACAACCCCCATGCCGATACCGGACAGCAGCATCAGGCTCATCGTGAGCCACTGTTCACTGAGTGTTAAATTCACTTGAACAGCTTCCCGAACAGGCTCTTCGATTTCGTCTGCGGACTGCCATCCAAATAGGCGAGAGAATGGATCAATCCTTCGATTGCGACTTGCCCTTGCTCCAGGCTGAGATGCTTCATATGCAGATTCTGGCCCCGAACCGTAAGAAAACCTAGCTCGGTTTCCAATAAAAATTCTTCACTGTCGAAGCTTTCGACGTTACGCACGCCAGAGAGCTCCAGCAGCTTGCGGTTTTGCATCTTCATTTCTTGCCGTTTCTGACCTTTACCTTGATCCTGCATGGCCGCGTCCCCTCCTTCGAGACTAGCCTATGAAGGAGCAGTAACGATTAGAACGACTGCATAGATGTAATAGTATGACTGTATACAAAACCGATCAGTATCTCGTTATTTACATGTATCGGCTGTAGGTTCGTAATCTATGAGTGCCTGTGCAAGAAACGTATGTCCGCCAAAAGGGATGGGCAATATGACGTTGTAGAGAGCGATATAGATACGGTTAACATAGGAGATTCATATGCTTATGAAAATGATACCTGAAGCGCGCCAGTTCGCGAACAGCACGGAGCAGCGTGCCGCGGCATTGCCTACGACAATCGGGCTTATCCTGCACTATCCGGTGAAGCAACCGTCTCGCCCGGGGCGTTGCGACGCTCAGCAATTCGCAAGCTGGTGCGACCGTTACAATAGCGCGGCCGTTCGGCTGCCTGAAGCATCCCCCTTCCATCCCGGCGACTGGGATGTCTGCTTATCCAGCGACATGCGGCGCGCTGCTCATACGACCCGTCATCTATGGGGGGAAGAGAGCGGCATCGTCTACTCATCCGCGCTGCGCGAAGTAGAGATAGCGCCCTTCTGTCAGACGAGGCTTAAGCTGCCGCATACCTTGTGGAGCCTGATAGGACGCGCCGCCTGGTATGTCTCTCATCCATCACAGCCTGAAACGCTGCGACAGACGAGGGCAAGAGCATCTTCGCTTGTCGACTCCTTGCGTGCCTTCGGCGAAGGGCAACGTGTGCTCATTGTCTCGCATGGCTTCTTCCTGCTTATGCTTCAGCGGGAACTGCGTAAGAGAGGCTATCGCAGTTCAGGCGCTTGGCATCGGCGCCGGACGATCGGGGAGCCGCTGGTTTGGAGGTTGGGCGCGATTACCGTATCATAAGAGGGTAGAGGCGGCTGCTTGTATTGATGCGGACAGGGGAGAATGTGATGGCAAATACCGACAAGTTTGAAATGATTGCGCAAATGTACGATACGCCCGAACGAATTCATATTGCTAAGGTGTCGGCAGATGCCATACGTAAACACTTAACCGGCGCGGCTAATAAGAGCGCCATTGATTTTGGCTGCGGAACGGGCCTTGTCGGCATGAATCTGTTAGACGATTTCGGCTCTATGCTCTTCCTCGATACATCACCGAAGATGATCGAACAAATCAAGCAGAAAATCGAAGATGCTCGCATTCAGAATGCAGATACATTATGGTTCGATATCGAAGCGGAAGATCTGTCGACTGTTCGTGCGGACTATATTTTCATGGTGCAGGTGCTCCTCCACATCCCTGACATTGAGCTCGTTCTGTCTCGGTTGTTCGGTGTTCTGAATGAGGGCGGGCATTTGCTGATCGTCGATTTCGATCACAATGAGAATGTCGTTTCCGACATCGTTCATAACGGCTTCGACCACCAAGAGCTAACCGACACGATGACGAGAATCGGCTACAAAGATATTCAAATCGAAAACTTCTACTCCGGCAGCAAAATATTCATGGGGCAGGATGCATCGATGTTTGTGCTAAATTCTCGAAAATAAACAAAAAAAATCGCCACATCAATGTGACGATACCTGTTTTAGACATAATTAAAGCAAGGGCGCTATTTCCAGCTCCTTACTATAGTAGTATAAACCATGTGAAAATATAAGTCTACTTTATTTTGGAAGAAACGGTTACTCTTTGTATGCGGGTTGCAGGTTTATTCATTCAAGACCCCCCCATAGGAGGAATCGCATATGACCGTTACGCTTAGAACAATGACTTTGGAAAACCGACGCTCCATCTTTAACTTAGAAGTTTCAGAGGTTCAACGCCGCTATGTCGCGTCGAATCTATCAAGCGTTGCTTCGTGTTATATACTTGCAACGAATGGCGGGCATCCATTCCCGTTTGCAATTTACGCAGATGAGCAGCCGGTCGGGTTCGTCATGTTGGTTTACGGCATTACTGGGTATGATGAGCCGTCGCTAGCGGAAGGAAACTACTGCATTCTGCGCTTGATGATCGACAAACAGTTCCAGAATCGAGGTTATGGGCGAGAAGCGATGAAAGAAATACTGGCGTTTATCCGCACATTCCCTGCAGGCCCTGCACAATACTGCTGGATTCCGTATAAGCCGGAGAACAACCCTGCCAGAAAGCTGTATGAAAGCTTCGGCTTCCGCGACAATGGAGAGGTATTCAACGATGAGTCCATTACCGTACTGAGTCTCTGAATGCGATCAAACCGCTGCGGGGTCAGGAACCTCAGCATAAACAAAAACCGCTTCACGCCGCCAGTGTTACCTGACAACGTGAAGCGGTTTTCGCTAGATCCAATCCGGACTGTTGTCCGATTGGCGCGTTTCTTCTTTCACCAAAGTATAGAGCGTACCAGCTTCATCCTTGCGGGTCGTCTCCGTCAACCGTTCAACGCGAACGGTAACCAGCTTCGTCCCGTATTGGATCGTCAGCTCGTCTCCAAGCTTCACCGTACTGCTAGGCTTAGCCTCTCGGCCGTTCAGCCAGACGCGCCCCTGCTCGGATACGTCCTTCGCTACGGTGCGCCTCTTGATCAGCCTCGATACCTTGAGAAACTTATCTAGACGCATCTATTACTTGATTGCATCCTTCAGTTTGTTGCCAGCTTTGAATGCAGGGACTTTCGATTCTGCGATTTCGATTGGGTTGCCCGTTTGCGGGTTACGACCTGTACGGCCGGAACGCTTGCGCGTTTCGAACGTGCCGAAGCCGATCAGTTGTACTTTGTCGCCGCTTGCGAGTGCATCCGTAACTTCACCGAGGAAGCCGTTAAGAACCGCTTCTACGTCGCGTTTCGTCAGACCGCTCTTTGTTGCAATGTTGTTAATCAAATCCGTCTTGTTCATTAGTAATGCCTCCTATAGTTCATGGGTTAGAATCATAGAAATGGCCCCGTACGTTAATACGTTTTCGGGTGATTTGCCGTTTGGCTTCCTAGTAATTCTGCCTAGTGCTAAAAAAATCCTGCTAAAAGTTTAAAAAAATTTGCGAATTTTGAAGAATAGCGCCGTAATATAGCGAATATGGGCGAATTGCGCCTATTCTTTCGCCTTGGCTTCCTCCCAGAATCGGTCCATTTCTACTAAATCAGTCTGGTCAAAAGTTCGGCCTTCTATACGGAGGCACTCCTCGATATACGCGAATCTACGCATAAATTTAGCATTCGTACGCGCCAATGCCTCTTCCGGATCGGCGTCTACGAATCTCGCCGCGTTGACGACAGCGAATAATAGATCGCCCAGTTCACCGATCTTCTCATCCGGCGTCCCTTCGCTTGCTGCTTCGCGAAGCTCGCCGAGTTCCTCTTGGATTTTCGCCAGAACAGGGTCTAGATCATCCCAATCGAAACCGACCTTCGCAGCCTTCTTCTGAATCTTGTAGGCGCGCATAAGCGCTGGAAGATCCTTAGGAATGCCATCGAGCAGCGATTTGCGCTTCTCCGCCTCGCCGGTCCGCTTCTTCTCTTCCGCCTTCATTTGTTCCCAGTTGCCGAGCGCCTCTTCCGCATTGCTTGCACCACGGTCGCCGAACACATGCGGATGACGGAAAATCAGCTTCTCATTCAACGTCTGGATTACATCATAGACGCTGAAGGAGCCCACCTCTTCTTCCATCTGGCTGTGCAGCATGACTTGCAGAATAACGTCGCCGAATTCCTCGCGCATGCCGTCCGGATCGTCGTTATCTAGTGCTTCAAGCGCTTCGTACAGCTCTTCGATGAAGTTTTTGCGGATCGATTGATGCGTCTGTTCACGATCCCACGGGCACCCTTCCGGGCTGCGCAGTATCGAGACGATTTCATGCAAACGGTCGAACGATCGGTTCTGCAACGCCTCATCGTCAGAACGCGGAAGAAAGACGAGCGACAGGTTGCCATAGCCGTCGATCCGATCCAGCTCATAGAGCGGCACGGTGACGATCGACTCTTCGTCCGCAACGCCAAGCGCATGGCCAACGACGACCGGATGATCATCCGGATAGCGCTCCATGAGCGTCAGCTTCAGGTCGGAAGCGGTAAACACGTCGTACACCTGACCGATGACGGTGTGCAGCGCCGGCTGCAGCTGCGAAGGCTTCAAATCAGCCGCATCGAGCAATTGGAACCCTTCGATAGGATCGAACCCAAGGCGAACGAACGCTTGATCCAAGAAGCTCTCGCCGCCGAGAATGTTGAGCTGGATGCCCGCATCGCCGCATCGCTCGCGAAGCAGCTGAACGGTGCGCTCGGCAACCATCGGATGGCCAGGTACTGCATACAAGATGTCGGACGAGCCATCTGCGCTTGAAGCAAGCGAAATAAGCTCCGAGGCAATCGCCTCGTAAACATCAGGGAAGCTATCATGCGCTTCATAGAAGCGGTCGAATGATTCGTATCGGATGCCGTTCTCTTGCAGCAGGTTCATCATCGGGTGATGCTCGGTCCGAACGTATAGGCGGGAAGCGTTCTGCAGCCTGCGCCATACGCCAAGTGTCAATTGGTCCGCATCGCCGGAGCCAAGCCCGACGACGGTTATTGCGGGTTTCTGTTGCAGCATCATTGCTTCAACCTCCTCATCGTGCCGGCGCCGCTATTCGCGCGGCGCATCAGGCTGCGGCTGCGGTATGAGCCGCAGCTTCGTTAACCGGGCGGCCATTCGCTCGCCGCCCGGCAGCGCGCGCCATTCGCGCGCGCCAATGCCGCCGCTGCGAAGCAGCGCGGCGACGAAGACGCAAGCGCCGACGGCTGTGCCCGTCAGCGCTTGCAGCGCCGCTGCCGCCCGCGGCGGCAGCCCTGCGCCGAGCGCGTGCGTTGCGCGCTCGGTTAAGGCGAGCGCCGCGGCCATGCACGCGAGCGCGAAGCCTAGGCGGCACGCCGCCGCAAGCGCGCCGCCGCAAGCGCGCTGCCGCGATGCGCAGCAGCGGCAGCGGCGGCGGTGCCGCCGGCGCCAGCGCTTGCGGGCGGCGAAGCTGCAAGCGCGGCGCGGGCCGCCGCGGCGGCGATGATCGCGGCCGCTGTGAGCGCGATCACGCCTGCGGCGGCTGCGCCGGCGATGCCGTGCGCCGGCACGAGCGCGGCGTTCAACGCCGCCTTCAGCGCAGCTGCGCCAAGCAGCAGCAGCGCTGGCAGCTTCACCTGGCCGCAGCCCTGAAGCACAGCCGCCGACACCGTGGAAACGGCCGCAGCTAGCGCCGTTAAGCCAATCCATGCAAAGGTTCCCGTCGCATGATCGTCGGCGAACAGCATAACATTGATTGGCCTAGCAAGCAAGGCGATGCCCAGTGCTGCACCCGCTCCAATCCACCATGCAGCACGCAGTGCCAGCCCCGCCTGACGGCGCGTTTCCTCCCATTGCTCCCGCCCGCGCGAGAGGGCAAGCGTAGGCACCATCGCCGAGGCAGCGGCACCGCTAATCATCGCCACAAGCTGGACCAGCGTCTGCCCTCGGCTGTACATGCCGAACTGCGACATCGCCGCAGCATCCGGCATGCCCATGCCAATTAATAGTCGCGGCACCATGAAGACATCCACGACAGCCGCCAACGGCACAACAATAGCTCCGAACGCCATTGGAAAAGCAAGCTTCGACAGCTCCTTCATCTCCACGGAGAGACCCCGCTGCTTCTGTACCTGCCCTGATTTCTGAGCCGCATGGACCTCGACTTCCGCATATGCAATGCCTTCTGCACGCGCTAGCCGCCGCTGCTTCCAGGCCATCAGCGCCATGGCTGCAAGCGCGCCCGCACCGGAGCCCGCCATCGCGCCCGCAGCCATTTGCGAGTCCTCCCATGCACGAGACAAGCCCCATGCAAGCAGGGCCGCCATCACCGCTACCCGAACAAACTGCTCGACGACTTGCGACACCGCCGGAGCGGACATATCGCTTCGACCTTGCGAGTAGCCGCGGAGCGCCGACAACGCTGGGACGAACCAGAGGGCGAAGGCAACGGAGCGGATCGCTCCCGATGTATGCGCATCTCCAATCGCGGAGGCAAGCAGCGGCGCACCAAGCCATAGCAAGGCAAAACCTGCCGCGCCGGAGGCGCCCAGCAGCCATAACGCGGCACGTCTTGCTTGCAGTGCTCCTACCCCATCTCCAGCAGCAAGCCGTCTGGCGACGACGATCGCAACCGCGGGCGGCAGTCCTGCCGTTGCCGCCACGAGCAGCAGCTGATAGAGCGGATACACCGCGTTATAAATGCCGAAGACGCGGTCGCCGGCTAGATTTTGCAGCGGTATTTTTTGAAGCACGCCAAGCAGCTTGGATACCAGCATCGCCGCTGCCATCAGCAGCGCGCCGTTCCAAACGTGCTTATGCGCTCCTTGTCCCGTCTCACTGTTCATTCTGGTCGGTTACCTTCCATTCCATACGATGGCTTCATTATAGCAGGAAATTAGACATTTCCGCCCTATTTCCCGCCAAAATAGGCCAAAAGTGTCCCCTGGACGGTTCTCAGAAAAATGTTGTAAAAAACAAAGTAAATACTGTACAACTTTCCAACGTTTTGTGCATCTAACTTAATGTTCAAATAATTATGACTTAGAGGAGGTGCACCATTGAAGTCCAAAACGTTCAAGACCGTCCTCGTTTCTATCGTTGCGTTGTGTTGCTTCGGTGCCAGTGTCGTGTATGGGGATGCGCTTACAAAGAAAATCCGTGTCTTTGTAAACGGGCAAGAGTTGTTTAACCTTGGCGTTGTGGTCGATGACAAACCGTATCTTGCGGTTGATGCTGTCAATAAACAATATAAAGGGATTACGGCATGGGACGAGAAGAAGCAAACCGTCAGCATCGACACGCCTAACGTCCACATGATTACGAAGGACGGCAACTCGATCTTCGGCGGGGTGGATAAAGGCAAGAAGGTTTCGTTCAATGTTTTCGCGCAGATCGATTCTCTCGAGACCGATATTTCCTCGTTCCGAATTACGTTGGTTGATCCTTACGGCAGCGAGACGCTAATCGAAGAACGCAAAGCAGGTCAAAGCAATTTCCCGGACAAAGGGAAGACGAATTTCTGGATCAACAGCTCTGACATTACATACAAATTCACCGTCACCGGCGACTACACGGTCCGTTTCTATATGAAACCGGTCGGAGACGATAATTCGTATGTCGTATCGGAGAAATTGATTATCTGTACCTAATCCTGTATATGCAAACATATGTTTGCATATGTCGACTTTTTCCACTACAATAGGGATATCGCTTAGTATTGTTGAAAGGCGGTGTGCCCTATGAAAGGCTCCTCGCATCTTGTCGTCAGCACCGGCATATCGCTCGCATTGACTGCATTAATCCAACCATCACTCACACCCATGGCGGCCGCAGCCGCTATCGTCGGCAGTCTGCTGCCCGATCTGGATGAGCCGAACGGACTGCTCGCCAACCGGACGTTTCCGAAGGGAGCCATACGGGCCCTGCAGGTTATTATTCTGCTTGCGGCAGCAGCTGTTGTATGGCTGACAAGCACGCAGTACCCATGGAACTGGGCGGCAGGCGCAGCCATCGGATTGACCGCCTTCGCTTCTATACGCTGGCTCCGCACGCTGCTTATGCTCATTGTCGGCGGTGCGCTCACCGTTGCCGGCGTCATCTATGATACGCGGCTATCGGCTGCCGGATTGGCGCTTGTCGTCAGCGCGCTCGTGCCGCACCGCGGATTTACGCATACGTTGTACGCGACCGGACTATGGACCGCAGCGCTTTATTGGATGGCGCCAGATGAGCTTAGCGTACCGATCGCAGGCGGCTTGTCGTATCTGCTGCATCTGCTCGCTGACGCCTTGTCACAGCGCGGCATTCAGCCGCTTCCTCCGATTCCTTGGAAGCTTCGGGTACCGCTCATGCGATCAGGCAAGTTCAGCGCCGCAGTTGTCGAAACCACTGCGATCGGCTTCACCTTCATTCTCGTCTGGATCGTCTTCGTTCAGATGGGGTATTGGCGGCTGTGGATCGGCTTCTAGCGCGGCACATATGTGGGGTTCGCTTCTAAATGACGCGCTGATCACTTACGTTCTCTCGTTGATTGAGCTATCCTGTTCGCACAACAAACAGCCTTCTCCGTGGACCGGGTCTTTGACCCGGCAGGGGAAGGCTGTATATGTGTAAGAGTTATCTTCGAATGGCCTTTCTATTGCTCCATCTGCTTGGCGAGGAAGCCAGCAGCGGTCTCTGCCATCTTTTGTTCCATTTGCGACATCTTGACGCCTTCTTCCTTGGAGAGCAGGACAACTGTTCCGATCGGATCGCCGCCAGCAATAATCGGAGCAGCGACGTAAGAAGCGAACGTCTCATTCACGTCCTTGATCAGCTCGATGTTGCCGCTTGATGTCTCAAGAACCGTCTTGCGGTTTTCCATACAATTTTCCAGCACGGATCCGACTGACTTGTCCAGAAAGTCCTTCTTGGATGCGCCAGCGACAGCGATCACCGTATCCCGGTCTGAGATAAGCGTCACATGCCCAGTGCTTTCGGACAACGATTCTGCATACTCCTTCGCAAAATCGCCCAGCTCACCAATCGGGGAATACTTCTTCAAGATGACCTCGCCATCGCGGTCCACGAAAATTTCGAGCGGATCGCCTTCGCGGATGCGAAGCGTCCTCCGTATTTCTTTCGGGATTACTACACGGCCCAGATCGTCGATGCGACGCACAATACCAGTTGCTTTCATGTCTTGTTGCCCCACTTTCCCTGAAGATTTTAAGTCCACTGGTTACCTGCCGCTGGTAATCGCATTGTGAAGCGTGTCCTGATGACAAATGTATAAGCGTGAGAAAACCGCCGCTTGTCCGTCCGCTTATATCGAAGAAGGGATGCTTGGAACTCGACCATAGTATTCATCCCCTCCCATATTCTTATTCGTCGCCTTATCGGCGACAAAAAAGGCAAGGTGTTCGCCGTTTGGCAGCATTTATTCGGCCGTTCATCTGGCTGGGAATACATCGCTGCATTGGGCTCGCTGTTATCCTTCCCGCTGGCGTGTTTCTCCATCCATCCGATTAGCAGAACGTAATTTGAGCGCTTCGCCGCCTCGCATGACCAACTGCCAGATCGCCTGTGCAGCATCCTGCACCGTTCTTGGCTGAACATGCCCTTGATCCTTCAGCAACCGGAATGGCCGCACCAACCTTGGCAAATGCAGATCTGCGCCCGACAACAGCTCCGCATCGAACAACAGCTCCGGCGTGCCGGAAGCGAGCAGCTGGCCTTCCTTCATCATAAGAACATCGGTAGCCCATTCCGCTGCAAAATCAACATCATGTGTCGCAACCATGACGGTTAGCCCTTCTTCGTGCATTTTCTCCAATAGCTGCTGTAGTTGATCGCGGCTCTTAGGATCGAGGAAAGCCATCGGCTCATCAAGAACGATGACGTCCGGTTTCATGGCAAGGACGCCCGCAATCGCAACCCGTCGCTTCTGACCATAGCTCAGCTCGAAAGGAGAACGGCTGTCGAAGCCGTCTAGTCCAACAGCATGAAGCGCCTCGGTGACCCTTTGCTGTATCGTAAGCTCATCCAACCCAAGATTGCGTGGTCCGAAGGCGACATCCTCGCCAACGGTCGGCGAGAAAATCTGGTCGTCCGGATCCTGATACACGACGCCCACTCGTGTTCTTAATAGATGTGCATTGCCGCTTGATATCCGTTTGCCGAATATCGCAACCTCACCTGCGGAGGGCTGTTCCAACCCATTGAGCAATGCAATCAATGTCGATTTGCCCGCTCCATTGGGTCCCATCAGCGCCACTTTCGCCCCTTGCCCGATACTGAAAGACAGGCCATTAAGCGCCTGTCGGTTCCCATAATGAAAGGTCACTTCCCGTACCTCGATCGCTGACGTCATGGCTTCGCCCTCCTTTAATAGATGTAACGGATTTGTTGAATTTATTGGATTCGATGGGTTCGATGGGTTCGATGGATCCGCATCGATCGTTCCCGAACGACAACGTGAACGTAAATGACTGCCGTTCCCCATACTTCCGCCGAAACCGCCGCGCGCGGCAATAGATTGATAAATACGTCCGCTCCGGCTGTAGGCCCGAACGAACAGAACGCCAAGCAGTTCGCCTAATCTGTGCCAAGTCCGCCGTTTGAAACGCCAGTCTCTAATTTGAAGGCCGCGTGCGCGCTGCGCATGGAGCATTCCTCTCGCTTCCTCTCTAAGCAATCCCGTATACCGCAGCATGAGGACGGTCATCTCGAGCAGCACGGCAGGCATGCCAATGGCTCGTAGGCTTGCGATAAGCTGATACACCGGTGTCGAGAGGATCAGGTACGTTAAGAGCAGATTCGCACATATTATTTTTAGCAAAAGAACAAGAGCATGACGTGCTCCCTCTTCCGTCGCTGTCCAACCGCCTACATGAAGCAGCGCAGTGCCGCCATCAGGATGCTGAAACGGAACTAGAACAATCGTACCCAGCGCGAACGGAATAATGAGCAGCATGCGGGAGACAATCGATCGGAGCGGCTGTCCGAACCACAGCAGCCACAATAATAAACATCCTGCCGCTCCACTAAGAACGGCAGGATGTCTGAACAGCATCAAGGCTGCTATTAAACCAAGCACCGACAGAACGCGTCTACGTGACTGCCGATATGGGTGTTGATGCGATACAGCGTCAGCTAGCGCTGAATAATTAGCGGTCGTCGTTTCTTTTGGATTAGATGCGATCGATTCCTTCAAGTCCATCTGTTCGCTGCTCATTCCGATCCCCTCCGCTTCTCGTTAACGAACGAGTTAAACCAAATAACACAGCAGCCATAATCATAATGCCGATAGCTCCCGCCAATCCGATGCTGACAGCCGCCCAAGGAATGCCTGCGACCTCGTAATCCGGTATGGCAGCCAATTCATTGACCGCCGTTTCTTGATGAAGGAAACCGTGGTCCTCCGCTACTCGCTCCAATCCATCCGGATGCGAGGAAGCCCAAGGCGACAGCAAGCAGGCAATCGCAATCGTGATCAGCGCTAGGATGATCCAGCGTTTTCTATGCTCGGTTACGCGATAGGCGTTCATTCTTGAAGCCCCCTCCTGTCATCACTGCATTCCGTTCCATCAAATAACCGGTTACCAGCATCGTAATCATGCCTTCTCCAATTCCGATCAACATGTGCCAGCCAACCATTGCCGTCAGTGCCGTTGCTAAGTTGAAGGTGCCGGAAGCAGCAAGCAGTACCGCAACCCCTGCCGATGCCGCTACAATGGATAGCCAAGCTGACATCCAAGCGACGATTGCTCTTCCTTTGCCTCTGAATAGTTTCATACCTAACATATAACTGCCATATCCTACAAAACAGCCGATGAAGCCGGTACAGAGTACATTGGCACCAAGCGCTGTGATGCCTCCGTCCTGATACACGACCGCCTGCACGAGCAATACAGCCGTCATGACAAGCGCACCGATCCATGGACCGAACAGAATGGATACCATCGTTCCGCCAAGAAAATGCCCGGAGGTGGCACCGGCAATAGGAAAGTTAATCATCTGAGCAGCGAATACGAATGCGCCAACAAGCGCAATTAGCGGTACCCGCTTCGGTTCCAGCGCTAGCTTCGCCTGGCGAAGGCTGTACGCAACTGCGCCTGCTCCTGCCGCGGTTGTCGTGATCCAGGTCTTCGCATCGAGAAACCCATCTGGAATATGCATGCCTTTAATCCCTCAATTCTTATGTTAGATTATCTAACATCCTTGTTTTCCCATTATCAAGCATCCCCTTCTGTTCGTCAAGTAGTTTGAAAGGATCAATTTGGTTACGGTTGGCCACCTGCCCGCCACAAAATGTAGTCAAAACGAAGCAAGCACCAACCTCACCGCTGTCGATTAGCCATTAAAGCTAACCCCAGCAAGCAACGATTGGTGCATACGCTCATCATCTCAGATATGGGATCAAACGAATTAGTCATGCTTTAACAATTGAGCCAGCTCACGCTTCAACTGCAGAAACACTGGCAGCTCGCGCACATCTGCCGTCCGCTCCGAAGGGAGATCGATGCGGAACTCACGGATAATCCGCCCTGGGTGAGCACCCATCACAACAATGCGCTGCGACAAGAAAATCGCTTCATCGATATCGTGCGTGATGAACAAGACGGTTGTCTTCTCTTTCTCCCACACCTCGAGCAGCATCTCTTGCATCTCCACCTTCGTCTGCGCATCCAGCGCACCGAACGGTTCATCCATCAATAATACCTTTGGACGGTTCGCCAAAGCACGAGCAATCGCAACACGCTGCTTCATCCCGCCCGATAGCTGCTTCGGATAAGCGGAAGCGAACTTCTCCAGGCGAATAATGCGGAGCCAATGGTTGGAGATGCCCCGCCGCGCAAGCGTCGGAACACCCTTGAGCTTCAGGCCGTACTCGATGTTCTCCCGCACAGTCAGCCAAGGGAACAACGTATAGCCTTGAAACACCATGCCACGTTCCGCGCCAGGACCGATAATATCTTCCCCGTCTATTGTCAGCTCGCCGGAGGTCGCATCTTCAAGTCCAGCGACGATGCGCAGCAGCGTTGACTTGCCGCAGCCGGATGGACCAAGAATCGTGACGAACTCATTCTCGCCAATCGTCAGGTCGATATCCTTAAGCGCTTGGAATTGGCTCTTGCGCGATTCATACACCTTCTGCAGGTTCTGAATATCGATTCTTCCGCGCTCCGCGCCCGTGCTCCCTTGTTCTCGCGACTCATTCACTGCCGTCACTGCTTCGCTCGCACTTTGCATCCGAACCCCTCCTTAAGATGTAACGCCGCTCCGTTCGTTCCGATAAGCCCGCCATCCGCCCGATGACGTGATGTCCACTGCTGCGAGCTCGGCATACCCTTCGCATATAAAACCCGAAACTTCTGTCCCATCCAATAGCTCTACCTTGCCGATGCCTAGCGGTGCCGGGATAGCTGCAGTGAATTCCCCTAATGCTGCAACAGGCATCTCCCATACCTCCAGCGCAATCGATGCGCCTCCCTCAGGCAGCTTAATCAAACCCGGCTTCGTCGGTGTCGTTGGGAGCTCCATAAGCTTATATCGCGCTGCTGTAAACGTTTCTTCTATAAATTGCGCTCCGCACGCCTGCATCTGCTTCTCCAGCGGGAACCCGCGCATATGAAGTCCGCATAAAGCAACCCGTATCTTCGCAGATGATTTCTTTGTAATAATGGTCTCGGATTTCGGATTTGCATTCTTGGTCCCGGAGACTCTCGCCTTATCATCCAAGTCCGATCCTTCGCACTCGAACGCCAGCCGTTCCGCTACTTCGCGAATAAGACCTTCCTGCTCCGCCGCGCTGAACAACGTAATGCCAAATGGCAGATCATCGGCCGCCAATCCTGCCGGTATTGCAATTGCACACAAATCAAGCAAGTTGCAATGATTCGTGTAACGGCCCATATCGCGATTGCTTGCGATCGGATTCTCCCTCACCTGCTCGCGTGTCCACGTCCCGCCTGCGGTTGGAAGCATGAGTACAGCGCTTCGCAATAACTCCTGCGCCTCCCGTTTGTACCTTTGCAGCTTGTGCATCGCCCCGAATAATGAAGCAGCCGAATACTGATCGGCTCCCGACCGTACGATCTGTTCCGTCACGGGAAGCGTCGAGCCCGGATTCGCCTCAATGAAGTGTTGCAACCCCGCCCAACGCTCCGCAACCCACGGCCCTTCATACAGTAGCGCCGCAGCAGCAGCGAACACACCTGTATCCACGTATTCCACTGGAATCCCGATCAACTTCAGCTGGTGAACAACTCGCACCCATGCCGCTTCGTATTCGGCGGCGAACGGGCCATAGAACGACGGCGTCTCGATCGGCAGCAGCAGTCGGGTTGGCGCAGCCGCCTCTGGCAATGGGAGATGGCGTGACCACGCATCTTCCGCATGGTATCCGCGCGCCACAGCGTCAACGGTGTAGACATCTGCCAAATTAGCCGCAAACACCGTTACGCAGTCCAGACTTTCGCAGGCAGGGACAACGCCTTTCACCGGCCAAGCGCCAAGGCTCGGCTTATAACCGACTAGATCATTC
Source organism: Paenibacillus terricola (assembly GCF_014779765.1). Lineage (GTDB taxonomy): Bacteria > Bacillota > Bacilli > Paenibacillales > Paenibacillaceae > Paenibacillus_T > Paenibacillus_T terricola. The sequence goes on from NZ_JACXZA010000012.1 coordinate 44,012, forward strand.
AGCGCTGCAGGCACACGGCCAGAGCCAGCCGTGTCCGTGCCAAGCGAGAATGCGGCTTGGCCGCGTGCGACCGCAACCGCCGAGCCGGAGCTTGAGCCGCCGCTGATCAGCTCCGGCCGAAGCGCGTTATGCGTCTCGCCGTAAGGACTGCGCGTGCCAACGAGACCGGTGGCGAACTGGTCGAGGTTTGTTTTGCCGACAGGTATCGCTCCTGCCGCAAGCAACCGTTCGACTACTACCGCATGATCATCCGGCGTATAGGCAAATTCCGGACACGCCGCCGTCGAGGGCACGTTCGCAAGATCGATATTGTCCTTAATTGCGAACGGAACGCCCCACAATGGAGATTCAGAAGGATCAAGCTTCTGGAGCCTTTCGAGATAAGGGCGGATAAGTTCCATTGATGGCGGCGTAATCCAAATGTTCATATTCGCGTCCGCTTCAGAACGACGGATGATCTCTGCAACGACATCCTCCGGTGTTAAAGCTCCGTTCCGATACTGCTCCTGCAGCCACCTAATCGTCAGCTGTTCGGGAATGATGGTCTTCGTCACTAGACTGACACCTCCGCTGCAGAAGGCTGCAGGGCAACGATCAACTGCCCCGCCTGCACCGCATCGCCTGGCTTTACATAGTGCGTATTTACGATAAACCCGTCGCATGGCGCCTGCTGGGAAAACTCCATTTTCATACTCTCTACGATGAGAAGCGCATCACCCTTGTTCACTCGTTGACCCGGCTCGACGAGCACTTTCCATACACTGCCCGGCATGTTGCAGCGTACCGCTTCCGTACCCTCCGGCAGCTCTTCTTCTACAGAGGAGTGCTGCGCATCCGGTTCCAACACATATTCGGCAAGGCCGAGCTCGTGCCAGCGATTTCGCTCCGCTTGGAATGCAGCTTGCTGCGAGATACGGAACGCGTTCGCGCTGTCTGTAATAGAATCAAGGAATTGCAAATAGCTGCCGAGATCGAAAGTTGTCTCTGTAATCGACACCTCATAACGACCGCGCGGGAAGTCTTCCCTTAATTGCAGCAGCTCATCAGCGGTGACCGGATAGAATTGAATCTGATCGAAAAACCGGAGCAGCCATGGTTTGTTGTGCTTGAAGCTGTCGGTTGCGCTGCGGAGTCGATTCCACATCTGAATCGTTCGCCCAACGAACTGATAGCCGCCCGGACCTTCCATGCCGTATACGCACATATATGCGCCGCCGATGCCAACTGCATTCTCCGGCGTCCATGTACGTGCCGGATTATACTTCGTCGTGACTAGCCGATGGCGAGGATCGATTGGTGTTGCAACGGGAGCGCCAAGATAGACGTCGCCAAGTCCCATAACCAGATAGCTTGCTTCATAGACTATGCGCTTCACGTCTTCGATCGAATCAAGACCATTCACGCGGCGAATGAACTCCAGATTGCTCGGGCACCAAGGCGCATCCGGACGGACGCCTTGCTGATAACGTTCAATGGCGAGCTGCGTCGCCGGATCATCCCACGAGAGCGGCAGCTTAATAATCCGGGAAGGTACTTGAATCGATTCAAGAGGCGGCAGTTGACGGTCGAGCTCTAGCAGCCGTGTACAAGTTTCCTGCATCGTCATGATGTCGCGGTCGATATGAACTTGCAGCGAGCGTATGCCCGGCGTTAGGTCAACAACCGGAATTTCGCCATCGTCCACAATCGCCTGCATCAGTGCATGGACTTGGAAGCGCAGCTTCAGATCAAGCTCCATCGGTCCATACTCAACAAGCAGGTTCTCGTCGCCGCTGCAGCGAATCGTGATGGGGAATGGACGGTTCTCAACCTCCTGCGCCAAGATCGGATACTGCGGATCGAATGGCCGCTCCGCCGGCAATTTCATTGCCCGGGCAATAACAGCGGCCGTATCTGCTTGCAGCTGCGACTCGCCCAGCGCGTCATCGCCAATCGCGTTCAACCATACGTTCTGCGCTTCGCGCAGCCCATCTGCTTCCTCCAGCGTCAGCAGACGGAAACGAACTTTATCGCCAGGACGAAGCTGACCCAGCTTCCAGAACTCAGCCGAAGCCGTCGTTACCGGGCAGACGAAGCCACCAAGGCTAGGACCGTCTGGGCCGAGCAGAATCGGCATGTCGCCCGTCAGATCAAGCGTACCAACAGCGTAAGCATTATCGTGAATGTTCGACGGGTGAAGCCCCGCTTCTCCACCATCTTCACGCGCCCACAGCGGAGCAGGCCCGATCAGCCGCACGCCCGTTCGCGAGCTGTTGAAATGCACTTCATAGCTTGTTGCCGCAAGCTCGGCAAGGAAGACAGGCTTCAAATATTCCTGCGTGCTGTGCGGACCTGGAATCACTCCGATCGTCCACTCTCGCGTCAGCGCAGGACGATCTGCCGGAGGAAGCTCAGCCTGATATTCAGCCAGACTTGCCACTTGGTCGGTACCGTCCACTGCCGATTGCCGCTGAACGCCTAACACATCGCCCGTTCGCAGCGCGCGACCGCCATGACCGCCGAAGCCGCCAAGCGTGAATGTCGATGAACTGCCGAGAATACGCGGCATGTCGAGTCCGCCAGCTACGAGCAGATAAGTACGCAGCCCCATCTTCGCTTCGCCGAATCGGAGCACCTGACCACGCTGCGCCAGCACCGGCTTGTAGAGCGGCACCTCACACTGATCAAGCTTCGCATCCATATCCGCACCCGTGAGGCAGATCCAGATGTCGCTTCGGAACGTATAAGCACCGCCGCGCAGCGTCAGCTCAATGCCCGCTGCATCATCGGCATTGCCGAGCAATCGATTGCCGATGCGGAACGACAGCGGATCCATCGGCCCGCACGGCGGTACGCCAACATCCCAATGACCTCTGCGGCCCGGATAGTCCTGCACCGTCGACTGCACGCCGCCATCGAGCACTTCAATGGCATGCTCGGTCGGTTCGAAGCTGTTTAACAATCGCGTGTAGACGTCGCCTTCAACGACAGCCTGCTCCTGCAGCAGCGACTGCAAATACGACAGGTTCGTCGTAATGCCATACATTCGCGTCTCCGACAGCGCCTTGATCAGCTTCGCAATCGCGTCGGCGCGGTCGCGGCCGTGCACGATGATTTTGGCCAACATCGGATCGTACAGCGACGTTACAATAATGCCATCCCGCACCCATGTCTCATTGCGTGCATCCTCCGAGAATACGGCACGATCTAATTGACCAGCGCTTGGGCGGAAGCTGTGATGACAGTCCTCCGCATAAATGCGGGCTTGCATACTGTGTCCCTGCGGCGTCGGCACGTAGGATTCGAGCCCATGCAGCTCATCGGCCGCTTCCTTCACCATCCACTCAACCAGATCGACGCCAAGCACTTCCTCCGTCACGCCGTGCTCGACTTGAAGCCTTGTATTCACCTCGAGAAAATAAAACTCGCTCGTCGTCGGATCATATAGAAACTCGACCGTTCCCGCGCTTCGGTAACCAGCCTCCGCAGCAAGACTGCGCGCCGCCGCGAACATCCGCTCGCGCACCTCCTGCGCCAGCTTCGGCGCCGGACTCTCTTCAATCACCTTCTGGTTGCGGCGCTGGATGGAGCAGTCCCGTTCGCCGAGCGCTGCCACCTCGCCGAACCGATTGCCGAAGATTTGCACCTCGACGTGTCTCGCCTTGGCGATATATTTCTCTAGGAACACGCCGCCGTTCTTGAAGTTCGTCTCCGCAAGATGTCGGACAGATTCGAATGCATCGCGCAGCTCGCGTTCGTCGGCGCATACGCGCATACCGATACCGCCGCCGCCGGCCGTGCTCTTCAACATCACCGGATAACCGATGCCCGCAGCGGCGACTACCGCTTCGCCGAGCTCCGTAATGAGCGGCGTACCCGGAGCGAGCGGTACGCCCGCCTTCTCCGCAAGCTCGCGGGCGGAGTGCTTCAGGCCGAACATCTCCATCTGTTCGGGCGTCGGGCCGATGAACGCGATGCCGCGCTCGCGGCAGGCGCGGGCGAAGTCCGCATTTTCGCTCAGGAAGCCGTATCCCGGATGAATCGCCTGCGCACCCGTCTGCTCTGCTACTTGCAGAATAAGCTCCGCATTTAAGTAGCTGTCCTTCGCAGCGCCTTCCCCGATCAGCACCGCCTCATCAGCAAGATCGACGTGCAGACTGTCCTGATCGGCTTGCGTATAGACGGCTACGGAGGCGATGCCAAGCTTGCGCAGCGTGCGCTCAATGCGGACGGCGATGGCGCCGCGGTTGGCGATAAGTATTTTGTCGAACATTATGATCCTCTCCATCCCCCATGATTGCTTAACGTCTATCTATCAGCACGTGTTCACAAAGTTCGGTTGTCAGCACCGAGAATGATTCGATGCCGACTTTGCTTCTTGTACTGCTTCGTGATCACAAGCGAACTTCGTTCCAGATCAGGACGCGCACTGGCGTCGGGTTATACGCATTGCACGGATTGTTCAGCTGCGGACAGTTGCTAATGAGCACCATCGTGCGAGCAATCGCCTGCATCTCCACATAAGCGCCCGGCGACGAGATGCCGTCTGCGAAAGTCAGACCGCCATCCTCCGAAACCGGCACATTCATGAAGAAGTTAACGTTAGGTGCCAGATCACGTTTTGTATACCGCTCATCACCCTGCTTCGCCAATTGGAGCATGAAGGTGTCGCGGCAGTTGTGCATATGCAGCTTTTCATGTGCATATCGCACTGTATTGCTCTGCGCCGAGCAGCTTCCGCCGACCGTATCGTGACGGCCGCATGTGTCGGCAACAATCTCGACGAGCGGCTTGCCCGATTCCGCCCGGAGCACCGAACCTGTCGTTAAGTAAATATTTCCTTGCGCCGCAATCGTCGTGACTGCACTGTAGTGATCCTCCGGATTGTCTGCATCGTAGAACAGTGTATCCGCAGCCTGATTTCCTTCCATATCGACAATGCGCAGCACCTGTCCTGGTTCCAGCACATGCATCCAGCCATCTCCCGCCGGAATCACCTCGTTCACTATCGCTTCCGATTGTTCGCGCGGTAATACCATCTCTTCTCTCACGATTGACACAAGCAATCCCTCCCCGTTCGATTGTTTATATCTCACACGCCCAGCAGCGTGTAATATTCCTTGGTATTCTCGAATGCACGGCGGTTCTCGCCCCTGAAGTTCAGACAGTAATCCGCGTCATCAGCCGGCACCGCTTGCAACACCTCAATCTTGACCGGAACCGATGGGTATTCCGCTCGCGGGTCCAGCGGGTTCGGCGTGTTCGATAGAATGAGCAGCGTATCCATCTCCGTTCGCAGCGTCACCGTCGCGCCTGCCGGACAATGATCGACGTCATAGCGCATCGCACCCGAAGCATCCACTGCCACTTTGGAGAACAAATTAACGACCGGCATCATATCTCTTGGTCTTAGTCCATTCCGAACGAGCTCGACCGCGAAGTTCTCCTGACCGCTGCGCAGCCATTCGTTGCGCTCCGCCTGATAATTCGTCGTTCCGTACTTCGTATCAGTCGCTTCGCGATAAGAATAGCCGCTGATCGGATCATGCCAACCGAGACTGTCTTCTACGAAGCTTGCCAATACGCGTCCGTTGTCGCTCATCAGCACATTGCCTCGCGTATAGCGAGCCGTATACTGCGCCTTCAGCGAATCCGGCATGTTGTAGCGTTCCGTCAGATCGTTTGCATGGTACAGCTGAATCGCCACATTCGCACCGGCCTCCAGCGCCGTGAATCGGATGAGCTTGCCGCGCCCGATCGTGCCCGACCATTTGCCGCCAGGACGTATCGTCGGGCTCCATATTGCATTGCTTTCCATATCGATTGCCTCCTTATCGAATCGGTTATTTTTACACCCATGGGAAGAAACGTTTGTTCATTAGAGCGAATATTCTGTCACTTATGAGACCAAGCAATCCGATGACGATAATGCCAACGAAGATTTGATCCGTATTGAGATATCGTTGTGCTTTCATAATGGCGTAACCTAAACCGCTGTTAACGGCGACGAGCTCTGCAACGACGAGATATGTCCATGCCCAACCAAGAATGAGGCGGAGCGTGTGCATCAGCTGCGGTTGAATCGCGGGGATAAGCACCGTTTCGATGACTTTCCAACGGCTTGCGCCAAGCGTGAACGACGCCTGCACGAGATCATGCGGCACGCGGCGCACATTGTCCGCAACCATAAGGACAAGCTGGAAGAAACAGCCGATGAAGATAAGCATCACTTTGGCCCATTCGCCAATGCCGACCCACACCATGATGAGCGGAATGAACGCTACAGCCGGCATATAACGAATGAACTCCATGGGCGGCTCGATGAATGCTTCACCGAATTTGAACGTACCCGCGAATATGCCGATCGGAATGCCGATTACACACGCCAGCAGGAACCCGCCCATGACGCGGAACACGCTAATGCCGATGTGATGCCAGTACTCGGAGGTGCCAAGCAGATGAATCATCTCGGTCAACACTTTATCCGGGGTGGGCAGGAAGATCGGATTGACCGCCTCCGTGTAGCTGAGTGCAGACCAGAGAAGAAGCAGCAGGAGGAACGATGAACCTGCCGTTATCCCGAACGATCTTGACCCGATATCCTTGAAAATCTGCATGCGATGCGGCTTGCGCCGCTTCGCCTTCAGCCCCGTCACAGCGGTCGTCGCCCCTGTCGGAGGCAGGTCTGTGAGCCCCGCCGATCTTAGCTGGGCTTGTTGCTGGGTGGCAGTAGAAGCAGTCGATCCACGCATCTTCCGTCGCCTCCTTTATTGTCCTGTTACAAACGACGAATCGAAGATTGCGTCGAAGTCTTTGATTGAGCTAATCATATCGAGCTCTTGCAGAAAATCAGCCGTTTTCTTCGCCGTGAACGCAAGCGACGAGTAATCCTCTTGTTTGCCGAATGCTTGCACATTCTCTTCCTTCGTGAACAGCTTGACGCTGTCGAGGCCAAGCTTAAATTCCTCCGGCGTCGTCTCCGCTTTCTCTGCGAGCAGTTTAATGGCTTCGTCCGGATGCGTTTTGAAATATTCCAACCCTTCGAACCAGGCGTCAACGATGTGCTGAACATCTTCCTTGCGGTTCTTCACGACACTGTCCCGAAACACGAGCAGGTCGGGAATAAGTCCCGGCGTATCTTTGGAAGAGAACAAAACTTTACCCTTACCTTCAGTGACCGCCTTCGTCTGGAACGGCTCCCACAACACCGACGCATCCGTTTTGCCCGTGATGAAGGCCGGACCCGCATCGTTAACTGTCATGTTCACAAAGTTAACATCACTTTCTTTCATCCCGCTCTGTTCGAGTGCGGTTAGGAGCAGCAGATGGTCGACCGTTCCGAGCTCAGTTGCCACTGTTTTGCCAGCCAAATCCTTCACGCTCTGAATGCCCGGTTTCGCCACAATTGCATCGCCGCCATTCGAGTTATCGTTCACTAATACAGCCTTGAGCCCAATTCCTTTGGATACTGGCGCGAGCGTGTCGCTAAGCGTCTGGGAGTTGGCATCTACTTTACCCGTTGCGAGCGCCTGCAGCGAATCGCTGTATACCGGGAACCACTTCAACTCCACGTTAACCCCATGCTTCTCGAACAGACCTTGCTGCTCGACGAGGTACCACATATACCAACCTGGCCAAGGGCTGAGCGCAATGGTAATCGGCTTTTCCGCACCGCCCGCCGCCGTTTCCTTCGAAGATCCGCCGCACCCCGTCAAAGCTGCCGACATCATAAGCACAAGCACCATAGCTAGCATCCAGCCGCGAAATTTCCTCACCGACTCCACTCCCTTTATCTGTTCCAAAGTATAAGAAAAAGCCCGGGAGACATGGATCTCCCAGGCTTTTGTCCTTCCGTGTATGCGCACCTTCTGCCCGCTTCTGCCGCGGCTGATTGGCCATCGCACGCCATCTCTCGGACCAGTCTTGACCACCCTCAACGCATACTTTTCAGTGTGCGATTAAGGGGGATCAACGGAACCCTAGACAGCTTTGTCGTTCTTCATCCTTGAAGCTCCCGGTGTAAAGGGGCTTGGCGAGAACCTTTATTTGGTTGTAAGATAACCTAACATCTACACTTAGTCTATTGGCAAATTCCGCTTGTGTCAACACTTATGTTAGATAATATAACACAATATATTTGACATAAAATTGAAAAAGTCGGTTTTTGAGCCGAAAAGTCAGACAAAATGTCGAATAAACGTTGTAAGTTCGTCGGGCTAACTGAGGGAGGAAAAGAGGGTGAAACCGGTCAAATGTGAGGTTTCATGCGATTTTGGTCCAAAATTAGGGAGGCATTGGACGGTCAAATACCCTCGGATAACGTCGGATGACATCGCCAGATAGGTTAGCTAATCACCCTTTCTCCCTCACCTGTCTAGTATGAGAAAAATTTCACAACCATCGAAACTATTTAATATCAATTATTTGCAAGGTATCTATTCGAGAATTTGTGGGGTTGATTCGAACGAATTAATCCTTTAGTATTCATCTACAATTAACAAAAATGACATTTTCATGTTGAATTGGAGAATTTGTAACGGACTAAAAACTTTTTTGATGTCACTAGGGACCACACAAAATTAAATTTAGGAATTTGTATAGATTGGAGTTGGTTTTAAAATGAACGATAATTCGTTTGACAGGAATCTATATCGGATGACAATGATAATAATTTTATTTTTACTTATACCTCTATCTGGGTGTACATCGGGCGGCAACGACTCCTCCTCTCAAGACTTCAATAATCTTGACGACAACTTGTTGAACGTTAACCAGAATAAGTTGTCAGCAGATAAGGTGGACATATGGTGGGATCAGTCTTCAGGCATCCCAGCGAGCAGCTTCGCGGATGTACATTTGGAGAAACAATTCAAGGATACTCATTTCAAGTTTACCGAGTTCCATACGCCGTTTATTTTTGCCTCTCCGTCTAAAAACGACCTATTTACGAAGCTTAATTCAGAAGTCAGCCCGGATCTTATCGTATTTAACAGTCGGTTTCTTCCCTTGTTAATAGAGATCGGGTACTTAGACCCTATCATCAATAACCGGGCAGACGATCTAAACATTCAGGAGTCAGCATTAGAACAAATCAATTCTGCCGCACCTGATCACCAGCTGTACGCACTTCCATTCGGACAGAATGTTGTGGGGTTATTTTATAACAAAGCAATATTCAATGAGATGAATGTACCTTATCCAACAGACGGCATGACTTGGGAGGACGTTATCGCCCTTGCCCAGCGTGTATCAAATCCCGAGAAATGGTCGGCACTCGATGCAGCAGATTTTGATCTAGTAGCTAGCCAACTTTCAATTCGTTTATATAATCCCGCAACGCAGCAGGTTGATTTGGAATCGGACGAGTGGGCAAGAATGGAGCAGTTCGCCAAAAGACTGAACGGACTTCAGAGTAAAGGAAAGAGCGCAGCAACATCCACAGACAGCAGCATGTACGCATTTTCCAATGGCAGAATAGCTATGGTTGCAGGCTCTCTGTATGATGACACTCAATTAATGCAAGGCTTTTATGATCAAGAAAGCAATATAATCTCCAACGGTGTGGAATGGGATGTCGTCAGCTATCCTGTATTCAATGACGATAAACTCCTGGCCCCAGCTGCCCAATCGCTGTATATTGGCGTACCGCGCGCAGGGAAGAATAAGGAGGACGCCTTTAAAATAATGAAACACCTGTTATCTAAGGAGGTTCAAGTGGACAACATGCGCAACGGGTTGGCAAGCCTTCTAGACGACTCCGCATCTTACGCGGATGAATTCGGTCAATCGTCGTCGCTGTTGTCGGGCAAGTCAACAGCCTCATTCTTTAAAAGGATGCAAGAAGGATCTTTCGATCCAAGTCTCGACGACTATTTCATCATGGGACATTGGATCAAAAGCGTCGTTAACTCTGAGACTTTCTTGGCTGATCAAACCTTGGAAAGGGCAAAGGGCCATCTCCGCAGCGATATTTCGGACTATATTGTAAAACGGTCTAAATTCATTGATCAAATAAAGACGAAGACAAATGAACAACATGAAATGGAATAGATCCATTTGCCATTAAATCAGCAAATCCAGGCGTTGTCCGTCTACAATGCAGCAAAGCCCGGTACGTATACACCGGGCTTACTTGAGAGCCTCCTCCTTTGCCGCGAAGGCAAATAAATGCGAGAAAATCTCTATGTTATTTCGAGGGACATAGAATACGGGACGACAACCATCTTTAGATTGAGTTTTGTACGAATAATCATATAAAATATGACAATCATCTTAGATATCGCATCAGAGAGCCCACTGCAGGGCGTTCCTTCATTCCCGCTTCCTTTTCTTCCGCACCTATACCGTCAAATACTTCCGCACCACTTCGTCGCTCAGCCAATCAAGCTCACCTTCCCAGGCAACAGCGCCTTTATCGAGGATGTAGAAGTAATCACCAACACTACGGACAAAATCAAGGCTCTGCTCGACGAGCAGAATAGCCGTCTTACCGTCCTGCTTAATGGAGCGAATAACGTCTCGAATGTCGTCGACAATCGACGGCTGTATACCCTCGCATGGTTCGTCGAGCAACAGAAGCTCAGGCTTCGACGCCAGCGCCCTAGCGAACGCCAGCTGCTGCTGCTGTCCGCCTGACAGATCGCCGCCGCGGCGTTCATACATCGACGGCAGCACCGGAAACTTCTCGATCGCTTCCGGCGGAATGCCGGAACTCTTCTCACGCGACGCCTCTAATCCGACCAGAATGTTCTCATATACGGTCAACTGGCTGAAAACCTCACGCCCTTGCGGTACGTATCCGATGCCGCGCTTCGCTCTTCGCGCCGGCGCCGCCTTCGTCAGGTCGGCGCCATCGTACGTCACCGCGCCACGACGAGCTTTCAGCACGCCCATAATGCTCTTCATCAGCGTCGTCTTGCCGACGCCGTTGCGGCCGAGCAGGCAGACGACCTGCCCCGGCTTCACCTTCAGCGACACGCCGCGAAGAATAATGCTTTCGCCATATCCGGCCTCAAGCTGTTGAACGGCTAGCATCCGCATTCCTCCTCTTCCCCAGATAGACCTCCGCGACCCGGTCATCGCTCTGGATTTCGTCCATCGCGCCTTCCTTCAGCAGCTTACCCTCATGCATAACGGTTACCTTGCTTGCAAAATTACGCACGAACTCCATGTCGTGCTCCACGACGACGATCGTCCGCAGCTTCGCAATCTCCTTCAGCAGCTCGCCCGTCTTGTCGGTTTCCTTGTCCGTCATGCCCGCAACGGGCTCGTCGAGCAGCAGCACGCTCGGCTCCTGCATCAACATAATGCCGATCTCGAGCCACTGCTTCTCGCCGTGCGACAGACCGCCAGCTCGCCAAGGTGCTTTATCCTGCAGGCCGATCATCACCAGCTGCTGCTCAACCCGCTCGCGGTCTTCCGCTGTAAGACGGGCGAACAACGTCGCGAAGACGCTTCGACGCTGGCGCATGGCGATCTCTAGATTTTCAAACACCGTTAGGGTTGGGAAAATCGATGGCGCCTGAAACTTGCGGCCTATGCCAAGTCCGGCAATCTGATGCTCCTTCTTCTTCGTCACATCAACCGGACCGTCGCTGCTGTTATAAATCACAGAACCTGACGTCGATCTTGTTTTGCCGCAAATGACATCAAGCATTGTCGTCTTGCCCGCCCCGTTCGGACCGATTAGAAAACGAAGCTCTCCCCGCTCAAGCGTCAAATTCATGCCCTGTATCGCTTTGTATCCATCGAACGATACACTAATATCCTCACACTGCAGGATGACGGACGGCTTCTTGCTCATGCTCGCTCACGCTCCTCTTGCGGAATTTAAGGCGCTCCACCAGACCCGTCACGCCGCCAGGCAGGAATACGACTACGACGATAAACAGCGCACCCATGATGAACGTCCAAGCATCCGGATATTGCGCGCTAATCTCACTCTTCGCCCCGTTCATCAGCACCGCGCCAAGCACGGCACCGATAAGCGTGCCGCGGCCGCCGATGGCAACCCAGAGCACCATTTCAATCGAAGGAACGATACCGAGCATCGAAGGCGAAATAATGCCGACGTGAAGCACGAACAACATGCCTGCAAGACCAGCCAGAACGCCGGAAATCGCGAAGGCCGTCATTTGATACAGCGCTGGGTTGTAGCCGATGAACCGAACGCGGTTCTCTCCGTCGCGGATCGCTCGCAGCACTTTGCCGAATCGGCTCTTCACCAGGAAACGACACAGTACAAATGCCACGACGAGGAAAATAGCCGTCACCCAGTACAACATCTGCTTCGTATCCGGGGATGAAATCGACTGGCCTGCGATCTTCGAATAGCCGGTAATGCCGTTTGTACCGCCCGTATATGCCTGCTGTCCAATCAGCAGCGTTGTCGCAATAATAACGAGCGCTTGCGTAAGAATCGTAAAGTAAACGCCGCGGATTCGGTTGCGGAACGTAACATAGCCGAGTATGAGTGCTAAGACCCCCGGTATAAGCAGCCCCGCTAGGAATGCGAAGCCTAATGATTCGAACGGTTTCCAGAATGCAGGCAGTGCGGTAAGACCGCTCCAATCCATAAAGTCCGGCATCCTCCCGCCGCTTGCCTGCAGCTTCAAGTGCATCGCCATGGCATAGCCGCCGAGACCGAAGAAGACGCCGTGGCCCAGGCTGAGAATGCCGGTATAGCCCCAGATTAGGTCCAACCCAAGCGCGACGATTGCAAAAGCAAGAAACTTCGCAAGCAAATTTAGCCGAAAATCACTTAAATACAGCGGTGCAGCGAACATCGCCGCCGCCGCGACAGCATATCCGATAAGTGCCCATATACGGGCACGACTCCAAGTTTGGGTCATCATGGCCACCTCTAATCCAATGAACGTGTGCGCATCGCGACGAACCCTCGCGGCCGCCACTGCAGGAATGCGACAATGCAGACGAACACGAGCACTTTACCGAGCGATGCATTCGTCCAATATTCGAACAGCGTATTCGTCATGCCGATGCCAAGCGCACCGAGCAGCGTACCAACCAGCTTGCCGACACCGCCCAACACAACAACCATAAACGCATCAACGATGTAATAGGTGCCGAGCGACGGGCCAATCGGTCCCAACAGCGTCAACGCACAACCCGCGATTCCAGCGATGCCTGAACCAATTGCGAATGTGACGGCATCGACTCTGCGCGTCGAGATGCCGAGACAGGCTGCCATATCACGATTCTGCATAACCGCACGCATATTGCGGCCTGCACGACTGCGATAAATATAGAAGTACATTGCAAGCAGGCAGATGATAACAAGGGCGATAATGAACAGCCGTTTGTACGGCAGCACGACGCCTTCCATGATCGTGAGTCCACCGTCCAGCCAGGACGGACTCGTCACGCCGACGTTCGGCGCACCGAAGATGGAACGCGCGAGCTGCTGCAGCGCCAATCCGACACCCCAGGTCGCAAGCAGACTGTCGAGCGGCCGCCCGTACAAATGCCGGATGAGCGACAGTTCAAGCAGCCATCCGAACAGGAACGCTATAGCGAAGCTTACCGGAATCGCGAGTATATAATAGTAGTCGAACATGGAAGCAGGCAGTGCGCTTTTAAACATATTTTGCGTCACATACGTTGCATATGCACCGATCATAATAAGCTCGCCATGCGCCATATTGATGACATTCATCAGACCGAACGTTATTGCAAGGCCAAGCGCGATTAGCAGCAGTATGGAGCTGACGCTGAGCCCATTGAACAGCTGCGTAATATAAATTGCCATAAGTCCACCCCACAGGCGAGTCGATTATAGGCAGGACAAAAGGAGTATCCGAAATTGCTGCAGCGAATACTCCTTCTCCCCTCCCATTACATGCGTAAGATTATGTTCAGCCGCCTTGAGTCAGCTGCTTCATGCTAGTTGCCCACGCTAAGCGTGGCTGCCCAAGTATAGCCCTTTAAGTATGGATCCGGCTTAACCGGCTCGCCGGAGTTCCACAGCTCCTTGAACATACCGCCGGATTGCACTTCGCCGATCCGAACCGTTTTGTACAAGTGCTGCGTTGCACCGTCAATTTTCACTTTACCCTCCGGGGCATCCCATTCGAGTCCCTTCGCCGCTTCCTTCACCTTCGCAACGTCCGTGGAGCCCGCTTTCTCTACAGCTGCCGCCCACAGATAAACAGCGTCGTAACCTGCTTCGATCGGGTCCGCCGTTACGCGGTCATTGCCGTATTTCTTCTTATAGTTCTCAACGAACGTCTTGTTCTGCGGCGTATCCGTCGTCTCGTAGTAGTTCCAAGCCGCCAGGTGGCCCGTCAGCACGTCCGCGCCGATGCCGCGGATTTCTTCTTCAGCCACCGATACGGACAGCGTCGTCAGATCCTTCGATGTAATACCCGCATCCTTCAACTGCTTGAAGAAAGCAACGTTGCTGTCACCGTTCAACGTATTGAATACAACATCCGGCTTCGCTTCTTTAATCTTCGTAATAATAGTGCTGTAATCCGTGTGTCCAAGCGGCGTATACTCTTCGCCTACCAATTCGCCACCTTCAGCCTTCAGCTGTTCTTTAATGATCTTGTTGGCGGTACGTGGGAATACGTAGTCGGAACCGAGCAGGTAGAACTTCTTGCCGCGGTTCTCAAGCAGCCATGTGACCGCCGGTACGATTTGTTGGTTCGTCGTAGCGCCTGTGTAGAAAATGTTCGGCGAGGACTCTAGTCCTTCGTATTGAACCGGATACCAGAGCAGACCGTTCAGCTCCTCGAACACTGGCAGCATCGCCTTCCGACTTGCCGACGTCCAGCCACCGAATACCGTTGCGACTTTATTCTCAGATAGCAGCTTGCGCGCCTTCTCGGCGAAAGTCGGCCAATCCGAAGCGCCATCCTCAATGACTGGCTCAATCTGTTTGCCAAGGACGCCGCCCTTCGCATTGATCTCCTCGATTGCCATCATCTCCGCGTCTTTAACCGATACCTCACTGATCGACATCGTGCCGCTGAGGGAGTGAAGAATGCCAACCTTGATCGTGTCACCACCTGTTGCTGCGGTAGTGCCTCCTTCTGTGGTCGAAGCCGGCTCATCCTTGCTCGTTCCGCAGGCTGCAAGACCAACTGCCAGGACTAGCATTAATAGCGCTGTGCGGTGAATGCTCATTTTCTTTTTCTTCATGCTCCCACTCCCCATTACGATCTGTTTCCGAACATTGGGTTTACAATTCGTTCCATCGTTCGTGATTCCCATTATAGAGGTGCACAAAGTTTAATGTCAATATAGTTTACATCAATAATCTGGATGTAGACATAATCTTAAAAAGTTTAATCTAGTTCCGGTCTTTTGTGTTAGATACACTGACATATATGACGTAAACTGTCCCAATATTCGGGGGGCAGCAAACAATTTTCTTGTTTTGTGTCATTTATCATGACATAATTCTACAGTAAGTATATTCGTCTTTTATGTATACGGTTTCTGTTTATTCACCAATTGAAACATTGGATACGTCAGTTAAAGAAGCGATAGCACACATACAGGATTACAATTATGGAAAATGTTAATAAAACTTTCGAAAATCCCTTTATTTATTCTAAAATTTTGGTTTTCATATTGGACATCACGCCTAAACATGGTAGTATAATGGTTGATTATCTCTAGTTAAATACTACCACTATCAGGGTGTGACTTATGATGCATCACTGGATGCCGAGACTAGGCCTACGGTATCGGTTTGCAGTTGCGATTACCGTCGGCATACTCCTTCCAACCTCCTTAGTCAGCTTGCTCACCTACCGGCTCATCGACAACCAGGCCGAACAATCAGCCCATACGAGAATCGAACGGAGCCTCGCAGTCATCGATGATCAACTCACGAACACGATTCATACTGCCGAAGCAGATGCACGTTGGATGTCACAGCTGTTCTCAGATGACATCAGCAGCGAACCTTCCTTGGCACCAACTGAGTCTAACAGAATGATTGAACTGTTCCTGGAAGAACACGAACAATACCGTTATATCATTATCCGGTCTGATCATAGACCCGATGTTGTCATATCGCGGCCATCGCAGCCCAAGCCTGTTGTTAAGACTTCTGCATTCACTCCCGACAGCGCTTCCATCCACCACCCGATTGTTCTTCCGCCGTCAACTCCTAATGGCCGCTTAGAGGCAGCAATTGAAACTCAACTGCCGGACAGCAAGGGTTATCTTATCATCAACCTATCCCTGGAGCCGATAACGAACGTCCTTAGTAACGAAGCGTCAGCGCATGGTATTCGGTTTATACTGGCAGACCCTAACAGCACCATTCTCGCGGATTCAGGACACGGCACGGAGGCGATTCTTGAACAATCCTCCTCGCTTCAGCTTGTAACGAACTCGACTACCGAGTGGCAGATTGCAGCCGAACTGCCACATGATCGCATTTATCCAGCTGCTATGTCCGCCATCCGGTCGACAGCGTTTATTATCGTACTTGCGCTGCTGATCGGCCTGTTCGCCGCTGCGCTGCTAGCGGCCCGCTTTATTCGCCCAATTCGAATGTACCGTGAAGCGTTCGGTCGCATGGCGGATGGCGATCTGTCATTCGCCATGCCTGCCGCAGCGCGAGACGAATGGGGCAAACTAGGGGCTTCATTCAACCGTATGTTGAAGTCGCTTCAATTGCATGCGTTCTCAGATCCTTTGACAGGCCTGCCAGATCGCCGCCGTATGCTTCAGCTTATCGAGCAGCAATTTAAGATGAACAAGCCCGATGAAACGTCCCCTTTTGCTATCTGGTTCATTGATGTCGACAATTTCAAGCAGATGAACGATACTCGGGGACATGCTTTCGGTGACGATGTTGTCCGTCAAGTCGCCTTTGAACTGCAGAAGCTGATGCCTTCACCGAACGTCGTATCTCGCTTCGGAGGCGACGAGTTCGTTATGCTGATGCCAGGGGCAAATGATTTGTCCCTGAAGGCCCATGCAACGAGGCTTCAGGAGAGGTTCGAGCGAGGCATTAATGTTCGGGGCGATCTGCTGCGCGTACAGCTAAGCGTTGGCGTAGCGGTTTATCCGAAGGATGGCGAGACATTGGATCAGTTAATTGCAAGCGCTGACATGGCCATGTATAAGGCGAAGCGTAAAGGCAAGAACAACATTCAATTCCATTGAAGAAACCGAAACCGGAATAACCCAACACCGAGCATTCATGAGACAACAAAGAAACCCCGATGACCGCTTGTGCGATTGTCGGGGTTTTCATCTTTTTTCTTATTTGCTTGTATCCGCACCTGCATCTTTCGTATCCGTTGCGTTATTCGCATCGTCTTTAGCTTTGGCATCATCGGATGCCTTAGCGTCGTCGCCCGTCGCAGCGCCGCTGTTCGTGTCGCTGCCCGTCGTTCCCGTGCTGTCCGTTGCCGTCTCATCCTTCGGCAAGTTGATCGATTCGATCAGACCGTCAAGCTCATTGGTCATGAACGCTTCCATCTTCGCTGTGATAACGTTAGTCTGAACGTCGGATTTCGTATCTGCTGCGATTTCTTCATATTTCTTATCTTCACGGCTCTCGACTTTAATGACATGGTAACCATAGCTCGTC
Organism: Paenibacillus terricola; assembly: GCF_014779765.1. GTDB lineage: Bacteria > Bacillota > Bacilli > Paenibacillales > Paenibacillaceae > Paenibacillus_T > Paenibacillus_T terricola. The sequence goes on from NZ_JACXZA010000012.1 coordinate 61,569, forward strand.
TTGACTGGCTCGCCGATAACGCCAATCGGCTGCGTGATCGCCGCTTGCTTGAACTCTTCAACCCATTTGTTCGGGCTATAGTTCTCAATCAACCCGCCAGCGTCCTTCGAGCCCGTGTCATCGGAAAACTCTGTCGCGAGAGCCTTCCAGTCGCCGCCTGCGTCAAGCTTCTGCTTCACATCTTGAGCGATCTTCAGCGCTTCTTCATCCTTACGCTTCTCTGCGCCTGTCGACATATCCATTGTTGCGATCAGAATGTGGCGAACGTTAACTTTGTTGTATCCCGTCTTGTTCTTGTCGAACTCTGCCTTCAGCTCATCTTCCGTTACGTTACGCTCCCAATACTTGCGAATCGTGACGATCTGCTGGTAGAAGGTACGAACGTCGGCGGATTTCAGTCCTGCTTCATCCGTCGATTTCTTCAGCGACTCATTGTCTTTAACCGCCGTCTCGTATTGCTTAACGAAATCATCAAGGCCTTCGCTTGCTGCATCCTTATCCTCTTTGCTCGCACGATCGAACAGTACTTTGTAGCCAACGTACTCTTTCAAATAATGCTCTTTCGCCTCTGGAAGTTGGATATACATCGCGAACTGCTGATCGAACATCGAGTAGAACGCGACGTACTTATTGAACTCCGATTCTGTCACTTCTCCACCTTTATAGGCAGCAAGGACCTTGTCTTCTTTCTTGCCGCAAGCCGCTAGTGCGGATACGACGAGAAGCAGGGCCGCCATTAGTAAAAATCCGCGACGCCATGCGGATAACCGTGTTGTCTGTGCCATTATGAATCCCCTTTCACAAATCTCAACTTCTTGTATTGTAACAGATTGCTAGATTGTTGGCTATTCACATTAGTAGCTTCTGGAAGTTACTAATGTGACATAATGGGAACCACATCGACCATGAAAATAAAGAAAAAGCGCGCAGAGATGATCTCTGCGCGCCTCCGGGCACGTTACAATTTTACTTCGCGGCGCCCTCTTCCTTCTTCTCGGTATTCGTATCTGTCGAAGTACCTGTGTCGGTGCCTGTGCCGGCTTGTCCGCTGTCCTTGCTCGTATCCGTGGAATTGCTCGTTTTATCGGTCGTTTCCTTCGGCAGTTCGATCTTTGTGATCAGTCCCGGCAGCTCATCGCTCATGAACTTGTTCAGGTTGTTCGTCGAGATCGATTGACGAAGTTCTTTCTTGATCGTATCCGGCACCTGTTCCCAAGTGCGCGTCTCACGCTTCTCTACCTTAATGACATGGTAACCGTACTCTGTTTCAACAGGATCGCCGATTTTGCCGACTTCCTGCGAGTTCGCCGCTTTCTTGAACGCCTCTACCCAAACGCGCGGCGCTTGATTCTCATAGAGGCCGCCTTTATTCTTGGAGCCCTCATCATCGGAATACTTCTTCGCCAGCTCGGTCCAGTCGCCGCCCTTCTCGAGCTCCGCCTTCACGTCCTTCGCTTTCTTCAGAGCGTCTTCCTTCTTCAGCTTCTCCTCGCCAGTGGAAGGATCCTTGAAGCCGATCAGGATATGACGAAGCGATACATTGTTGAAGTCCGTTGGCGCCTTATCGTAGATCGCCTTAATCTCTTCGTCCTTCACGCTTTGCTCGGAGTGGTCCATCACCGTGATGATCATCCGGTAGAACCATTCTGCATCAGCGTTCGTTAGACCGGCTTTATCCATCTTCGCCTTCATGGTCGCGTCGCTCTTAGCCGCTTCTTCGAACTGCTTCACGAACGTCTTCACGTCTGCCGACGCTGCATCCTTCGCTTTGGCATCGGCGCGGCTGTATAGAATCTTGTAGCCGACATATTCGCGAAGGAATTGCTCCTTCATGCCTTCGATGGACAGATACGCTTCAGCCGATGGGTTAACGATGGAGAAGAAGCTGATATAGCGATCGAACTCTTTGTCCGTTACTTTACCATCCTTGTACTCTGCAACAACGGTGCCCTGATCAGAAGCAGGCGCTTTCGTAACATCTACTGTCTTCTTGCCGCATGCGGACATAACGACCGCGAGCGACAGCAGCAGCACCAGCATAGCGGACAGACCGCGTTTGCCTGTGAAGCTGCGTTGTTTATTGTGCAACATCTTGGAGTGCTCCCTTCGATTTTAACGCATCCTTGCAAGCTTCAAGAAATTTCTCCAGCAGCTCAAGCTTCTGCTCCTGCGTCAGCCCTTTGCCGCGAAGCAGAATATACGGCTGACCGCCAGCGCTTGCTTCGTCAAACAACTTAAACCGGTTCTCGAACTTGAGACAAAGTTGGTCAAGCTTCTTCTTATCGAACCGCCCGACTTCAGCAAGCTTCATCGTCCAGTCGTCCGCCTTTTGCGAAATCTGCTCGATGCCATAATCGCCGCCATATGTCTTCAGCCGCGCTACGGCAAGCAAGTTCTCAACCGCAGCCGGCAAATCGCCGAAGCGGTCGACAAGCTCTTCACCCAAGTCCTCTGCCTCCGCAATAGAGCGAATGCTGGCTACCTTCTTGTAAATCTCGATCTTCTGAATGCTGTCATAAATATAATCCGATGGCAGGTATGCATCGATGCTGATATCGATAACCGTCGACACTTTGCGTTCAACAACCTGCGTCGTTCCTTCAAGCTGCGACTTGCGGGCAGCTACCTCATCGGCAAGCATCTGCGAATACAGATCGAAGCCAACCGAAGCTATGAAACCATGCTGCTCCGCCCCGAGCAGATTGCCCGCTCCACGGATCGCAAGGTCGCGCATTGCGATTTTGAAGCCGGATCCGAGCTCGGTGAACTCTTTGATCGACTGCAGCCGTTTCTCCGCAACTTCCGTCAGCACCTTGTCCCGCTGATACGTAAAGTACGCATAGGCAATCCGGTTGGACCGGCCGACCCTTCCGCGAAGCTGATACAGCTGCGACAAGCCCATTTTGTCCGCATCATGAACAATAAGCGTGTTCACGTTCGGAATATCGACGCCTGTCTCGATAATGCTGGTACTAACCAGTACGTCAAACTCGCCGTCGAGGAAGTCGAGAATCGTCTTCTCCAGCTCTTGCTCCGACATCTGACCATGTCCGACTGCTACTCTCGCATCCGGCACAAGTGCCTTAATCTGATCAGCCATCTGATGAATCCCTTGTACGCGGTTGTACAGATAGTATACCTGTCCGCCGCGCGCTAATTCACGTTCGACCGCTTCCCTGACAAGCGACGTACTATATTCAAGCACATAGGTTTGAACCGGGAACCGATTCTCAGGCGGTGTCTCGATAACCGACAGATCGCGAACACCCAGCATGGACATATGCAGCGTACGCGGAATTGGCGTAGCTGTAAGCGTCAGTACATCAACGTTCGTCTTCAGCCGCTTCAGCTTCTCTTTATGAGAGACGCCGAAACGCTGCTCCTCATCGACAATGAGCAGGCCCAGATCTTTGAACACGACATCCTGCGACAGCAGACGGTGCGTGCCGATAATAATATCGACCGTACCCGCCTTAATCCCTTTCATCGTATCGGTCTGTTCCTTGCGGGAACGGAAACGGGAGAGCACCTGCACCTTGAACGGATATCCGGAGAACCGCTCGCGGAACGTCTCATAATGCTGCTGTGCGAGAATAGTCGTTGGTACCAGTATAGCCACTTGCTTGCCTTCTATAGCCGCCTTGAAAGCGGCCCTCACCGCTACCTCGGTCTTGCCGTAGCCAACGTCGCCGCACAAGAGACGGTCCATCGGACGCGTCAGCTCCATATCCTTCTTGATTTCATCAATTGCACGAAGCTGATCCCGCGTCTCATCGTATGGGAACATCGCCTCGAACTCCTGCTGATAAGGCGTATCCGTGCCAAAAGCAAACCCTGGGCTCGCCTGACGCTCTGCATACAGCTTAATGAGCTCATCTGCAATATCTTTGACAGACGAACGGACTTTCGTTTTGACCTTGTTCCATTCGTTGCCGCCGAGCTTGTAGATTTTCGGTTCCTTTTCCTCTGCGCCCACATACTTCTGAATCATATCGATCTGTTCGATCGGAATGGACAGCTTATCGCCGCCTGCATACATGACATGCATATAATCTTTATGAATGCCGCCAATAACAAGCGTGCCGATGCCTAGGTACTTGCCGATACCATGATTCTGGTGAACGACATAGTCGCCGACCTTCAGCTCTGTATAACTCTTAATCCGCTCAGCGTTATCAATCTTCTTGTCGACACGCGTTGCCTTCCGCTGTTTCTGCGAGAACATCTCGCCTTCCGTAATGACGACCAGATGAATCGACGGCAGCTCAAAACCAGCCTGCAGATTGCCCTCCAAGAGCATCGGCGGCTCAATATTGTAATCCTGCAGCACCCTGCGCATGCGGTCCATCCGCTCTGCGCTGCCTGCGAGCATCATGACGGTCGCTCCGGCTTTCTTCCAGCGGTCCATCTCCGCCTTCAGCACGTTCATCTGCCCGTGGAAGTTCTGCGTCGCACGGCACATGAAGTTAAGAATATTCTGCGGCTGCGTATGTGGAATTTGACGCAGGAACAAAGACAAGAACACCGTCTGATACGCGCGGTGGTGCAAGATTTCATCGTTCTCGCGCGCAAGCGGCAGCCCTGGAAGCGACTTGCCGTGAGACAGCAGATGGGTTGCCCATTCTGCCTCATCTCGCTCCAGCTGGCGAGCTGTCTCGATGAGACGAAGCGGCTCATCCATAATAAGCAGCGTATCCGACGGAATATAATCAAGCAGCGTATGGCGTTCTGGGTAGAGCAGCGAGACGTACTTATACATTTCGCTAAAATACTGCCCTTCCTGCAGCTTCTCCATCTCGCTGCCAATCTCGGCGCGCAGACGCTCCTTCGCCGTACGATCTGTCATCCGCTCAAGCTGCTTCTCGAGCAGACCCGCAGCCTGCTGCGCTGCGTTCTTGAACCTGCGCTCATCTGCCGGCAATTCACGGCATGGCGTCACAACGAATGACTCCAGCTTATCAAGCGATCGCTGGTCCGCCGGATCGAACGTGCGAATCGAATCGATCTCGTCGTCAAACCACTCCACGCGGCATGCTACCGACGAAGTCAGCGGATAGAAGTCGACGATGCCGCCGCGGACGCTCATTTCGCCTTTCGACTCTACGCGGTCGACTCGCTCATACCCAATTCCGTTCATGCTTCGGAGGAAGGTATCGATCGGCATGGTATCGCCGACTTTTAGCGAGATTTGCGCCTCTGCCATGATGCCCTTCACAGGCAAGTAGCGTCTCACGCCGCTGAATGGAACGACGACAATCCCGCGATACCCTTGGGACAGCCTGATCAGCGCGTCAATGCGCTGTGCCAGCGTCTCAGGACTCGAGACAGCCGATTCGGCGGCCACCAATTCGTTGGCGGGATAAAGAAGAACATCGCCCGGAGGCAGCAGTTCCTGCAAATCTTCTACGATTTTCTGAGCTGCGAACATATTGTGGGTGACGACCAGCATTGGCCGATCCAAATCGGTACGCAGCGCTGACATGAGAACCTGACGGGACGAACCGGCCAGACCCGATATAAGCTGCTCCCGCATGCCCGCTGTAATACCCGACAATACGGTCTGATAGTCGGCATCTGCGGCAAAAGCCTTAATTAACGCTTTCAATGGAAACGGCACCTTCCTTCTGCGGCGCGTATATACAATCGCACCGTGTGACGATGAAAAACCTCTATTGATAACGCTATTAGAGGCTGGTTCGGCAAACACACAAAGAAGCCTCAGCCATTCCGATGCCTAGGCTAAGGCTGTCGCTTGTATTCCAAGCTATTGAAGCGGATTCGGTATAAGCACAAGCTCTGGATTCGCTTCGATTGCTTCGCGGCAATAATCACAAACCACATTAACAATGACGTCCCCATTTGGGTTATACGCTATTATATCGCTGCGCTCCTCGGGGGTCAAGAAATGGAAACCGAGCTGCTGCTCCGTTACTGTCGCGCTATCAATCGTTCCTACCGTAGACCGGCAATGCGGGCAAATGTAGTTCACGGCCATATGTATGCCTCCTGACCAATCGTTATACACGTTAGTATGCCCCGAATCGGAGCAATATAACGATGGTCAGCGAAGGCTTTTACCCGATGATCGCGAACGTCTGGACGCCTGCCGGAATCGTCCGCACCCGCTGCAGGATGCCTGCCGGGTTAAAGGCGCGCAGCTCGTAGCTGACTTGCGTCAGCGTGCCGATATTATTGAACCGGACAACGCCGAACGGATCGAACACCGCTTGGGATACGACTCTGCCGTTACGGATCAGCTGGGCAAAGAAGTTGGTCGTCCGAAACGGTACGCCATTCGTCTGCACCCAAACAACCGTAAGTCGGTTGAAAGTCGGACTCGTACGCGCATTCGCCGACGGACGTGATGTTCTTACAACGGTGCCGCCTGGCACAATAAATGGAGGGCTCACCAATCTAACCACCGCTCCCACTCCTCTCGTGTCTTAATACCGTTGACATCTTATGCGGGAGGTGGTCAGCCCGAGTGGACGAATGGTAACCAGACATACGTTCTCAGGCTTCCGCCTTGGAGAGAAGGTGTCCCTATTACTTAGCCATTAAATTTAGCCATCGTCTGCTCGAATGTTGCCTTGAGCGCGAACTCGGCGGCGTCGCAGGTCTGGCTGATCATCGTGGATAGTTTGTCCTGCTCTGCCTTCGGGAAATTAGCTAGAACATAATCGGCGATGTTGCCGCCCGGTTGCGGACGAGTGATGCCCATGCGGATACGGTTGAATTGCTGCGTGCCGACATGTTGAATAATCGACTTGATGCCGTTATGGCCGCCCGGGCTGCCTTGATAGCGCAGACGGATACGACCGATTTCCGTATCGAGGTCATCATAGATGACGACAAGATCTTCGAGCGCCACTTTATAGTAATCCATATAAGCGCGAATCGACTCGCCCGACAGATTCATATAGGTCATCGGCTTCATCAGCACGACCTTCGTGCCGCCCACGTTGCCTTCCCCAACAAGTGCCTTGCACTTGCTCTGCGTTACACTAATGCCCCAGCGTTTGGCGAGCTCATCAATGGCCATAAACCCGACATTGTGCCGCGTGCTCTGATATTGCGTTCCCGGATTGCCTAGCCCTACAAACCACTTCATATGTATGATTCAACTCCTATAATTGCAAATACTCGGATTACACAAAAAGGCTGCATAAGCAGCCTCTCTTGCTATGGTGTTACGATTGCCGCATTCCCCCAACGGGTGAGGTACAAGCAAGTGCCGGACCCTGTAACAGCGTCGGCTACGCGTTCTGGCCGCCGACCCCTGTCTTGACTTCCTCCATCTTCGCATGCTTCGAGCGCGATTCCGCTTCATGCAGCTCGACCGCCTGCGCTTCTGCTTCTTCCTCGGACAGCTCCAGCTGCGGCGCAAGGATCGTAACGACTACCTGTTCTGCATCGGAACGAACCGTCACGCCTGCAGGCACCGGAATGTCGCGTACAAGCAGGTTCTCGCCAACGCCCAGCGATGTCACATCGAACTTAATGACCTCCGGCAATTGATTCGGCAGGCACTCGATCTCCAGCTCATGCGCCAGCAGCTGCATGATCCCGCCTTCTCGCTCACCTTGGCTATCGCCTGTCACTTCCAGCCGAACATGCGTCCGAAGCTTCTTGTTCATATTGATTTGCTTCAGATCGATATGAACGACCTGATGCGTCAGTGGATCACGCTGAACCTCACTAATGACGACCGATTCGGTCAGACCGCCCGGAATCGCTACCGAGAGTACAGCATTCGGATGCGAACGTAGCAGCGGCAGCAGTTCCCGCTCAGCAAGCGCAATCGGCGTTGGCGCAGCAAGACTTGGCCCGTAAACAACGCCTGGCACTTTGCCCTGACTGCGCAGCTCGCGAATTTCGCGCCTCGTTCTTGTCTTCCTTGTTTCAACTGTCAATGGAATGCCCAATTGGATAACCTCCTTCGCTTTCACCCATAGGCTTACCTAGAGCCAAGCGAATTAATCGGACATCCCATTAGTTTTCTTAAAGACGCACTTAAAGTTTGGAGAGGCGTTCCTTCTTCGCTTTCGCGCGTGCGCGAAGCTTCTCGCCGTAGCCTGTCTTGTTCTCCTGGCGTACACGTGCAATCGCCATGTCATTAGCAGCTACGTCCTGCGTAATCGTCGAACCTGCTACCACATACGCACCATCGCCGATCTTAACCGGTGCGATCAGGTTAACGTTACTGCCGACGAAGGCGTTATCGCCGATCTCGGTTATCGACTTGTTGAAGCCGTCATAGTTAACTGTAATTGCGCCACAGCCAATATTAACGTCTTTGCCAATGACGGCATCCCCGACGTAGCTCAGATGCGACACTTTGCTGCCATCGCCGAGCGTAGCATTTTTCAACTCAACGAAATCGCCAATCTTGCACTCGCGGCCAAGAACAGAGCCTGGACGGAGATTCGCATATGGGCCAACCGCGCTTTCCTCGCCGATAATTGCATCGACTGCAACGGAGTATTTAATAGATGCGCCATTGTCGACCTTCGTGTTCGTCAGATCCGCTTGGGGACCAATCACACAATCCTCGCCAATGACCGTCTTGCCGCGCAGCACCGTTCCCGGATGAAGAATCGTATCCGAACCAATGACAACGCCAGCTTCAATATAAGTCGCTGCCGGGTCAATGATCGTAACGCCGTTAATTTGATGCTCGCGCACGATGCGTGCACGCATAAGTTGTTCCGCTTCTCCTAGGCCAACGCGGTCATTAACGCCGATGCCTTCCGAGAAATCGGATGCGATGTAAGCCCCAACCGTCTCGTCTTGCTTACGAAGAATCTCAAGGACATCCGTAAGATAGTATTCGCCTTGCGCGTTATTGTTCGTCACAAGCTTCAGCGCGTCAAACAGCTTGCGGTTGTCGAAGCAGTACATGCCTGTATTAATTTCAGTAATCGCGGCTTCCTCAGCCGAGCAGTCTTTCTGCTCCACAATGCGAAGCACTTGTCCATTCTCGCCTCGGATAATGCGACCTAGTCCTTGCGGATTCGGAACGACCGCCGTCAGCACCGTCGCTGCTGCACCCGCACTCGTATGCTGTTCTAGCAGCTTGCCAAGCGTTTCAGCTGTTACTAGAGGCGTATCGCCATATAGGATAACAGTCGTTCCTTCTTCTTCACCGATGAGCTCCGCAGCTTGCTGCACCGCGTGGCCCGTACCGAGCTGCTCAGCCTGCAGCACGAATTCAGCGCGATTACCCAGCGTCGCTTTGACCAACTCTGCGCCGTGCCCAACTACAACAACCTTACGCTCGCATGCTGTTGCATCTACCGTATCAAGCACATGCTCCACCATCGGCTTGCCGCATACTTGGTGAAGTACTTTATATAGCTTGGATTTCATCCGCTTGCCTTGTCCTGCCGCAAGCACAATCGCCATCAATTTCAACATCATAACCTCCTGCCAACATTCGCTTAAAACCCGCTTATTCTGTATTTGACTATATCTTATTCATATGCAAAAGAAAAGAGAGCCCGCAGGCTCTCTTCGTCTCATCAATTACGCTCCTTCTTCGATAACTTCTTCTTCCGCAGCAGCGCGCTCGTACTCAGCGAGTACGGCAGCTTGGATTTTCTCCCTGGTGGTTGAAGAAATCGGGTGAGCGATATCCCGGAATTCTCCGTCCGGAGTCCGTTTACTTGGCATAGCAACGAACATGCCATTGTTGCCGTCAATAACACGGATATCGTGAACGACGAATTCATTATCAATGGTGATCGAAGCAATAGCCTTCATACGGCCCTCCGAGTTTACACGTCGGAGTCTGACATCTGTAATTTGCACTTGTGTTCACCACCTTTGCCTCTTGAAGACTTGGTGTATACTTCCACACTTTAGAGCAAATTCCTTCTATTTTTTTGGAAAACTTATGCTTATTTATATATTTTTTTTTGCAATAGAAAACTTTTCGCTATTGTTCGACAGATACCGATGCGATCAATTCTATTTCGACAAGAACGTCCTTCGGCAAGCGCGCAACCTCTACTGTCGAGCGTGCCGGTTTATGATCTCCGAAGTAGGAACCATAGATCGCGTTAACCGCTCCGAATTGGTTCATATCCTTAATAAATACCGTTGCTTTCGCTACATCAGCGAACGTTGCGCCTGCTGCTTCGAGTACCGCTTGCAGGTTACGGAACACCTGATGCGTTTGCTCCTCGATGCCGCCTTCAACGAGTTGTCCATCTGGACCGAGTGGAATTTGACCCGAAGTAAAGAGCAGATTTCCTACTTTAGCAGCATGCGAATAAGGGCCAATTGCAGCGGGTGCGCCTGCTGCATTCACGATTTCTGGTTTCAGTTTCATTCGTGATTCCTCCGTCCAAATTGTTATATTTTACTTAAAAAAATTGCCCGGAATTACCATCGTTTGTTTGGACTTTAAGTCTACTGCCGTTACCTTCGCCAGCGACACATAGTCCTCCAATAAACGCTCTTCCGTTCCCAGTTCACCGGATTCAACGAATACGCCGACACCGGCAACCTTCGCATTGAACTCACCGAGCAGATCCATCATGCCTTGGATCGTTCCGCCTGCCTTCATGAAGTCATCAATAATAAGCACACGTGCGCCCTCGCGCAGTGTACGTCTAGCGAGTGACATCGTCTGAATGCGTTTGTTGGAGCCGGATACGTAATTTATGCTCACAGCGGAGCCTTCCGTCACTTTATTGTCCCGACGAACAATTACGACCGGCAGATTGAGGCACGCCGCGGTTGCATAAGCAAGCGGAATCCCCTTCGTCTCTACCGTCATAATGACGTCGATTTCACGACCAGCGAACGCTGTAGCGAACATGCGTCCCAGCTCCGACAGCAGTTCGGGCTGTCCAAGCATATCGGTCATGAACAAATAGCCGCCAGGCAGCACGCGTTCCGGCTGTTCCAATTGGCGGCACACCGTTTGAATCGTCTCCATCGCTGCGTCTTGGCCGATCTTCGGCGTGAACCTCACGCCTCCCGCAGCGCCAGCAAGCGTATGTAGTTCACCGATTCCTTCGTCTTCGAACACTTCTTTAATAATCGCCAAATCCTCGCTAATCGAGGACTTAGCGGATTGATAGCGATCCGCGAATGCGGTCAGCGAGATGAGTCTGTGTGGACGGCTCAGTAAATACTGTGTCATTTCTACGAGTCGAGCACTTCGTTTCAATTTTTTCAACGTATATCTCTCCTCGCCAAAATCCGAATATTATAAAGCAAATATACCATCTTTATACGGATTTAATCAAGGCGAAACGGTTGCCGCCGTCCCTATGACAGCGCAGCACGTTCCGATTACGAGCTACGTCAACATTCGAACGACATACACCTCTTTGCAGAATCCGCGGAGGCCATTATAAATACGCGCCAGCTTCGCTTCTTTCGATACAAGGCCGAATACCGTTGGTCCGCTGCCGGACATCAGTACACCTTCTGCGCCTAACTTCTGCATGCTCTCCTTTAGTTGAAGCACCTCAGGATAATATTTCAGCGTAACCTCTTCGAGTACATTGCCAAGCGATGTGCACATGTCGTTGAACGAGCCCTTCGCAATCGCATCCAGCATGTCCTTCATAGACGGATGAGATTTAAGCTCCGAGGCTTTGAAACGGCCATATACGTCCGCAGTCGATACGTTGATCGGAGGCTTGGCCAGCACAACCCAGCACTGCGGCGGGTTATCGATACGCTCCAGTCGTTCGCCCCGTCCTGTTGCAATCGCCGTTCCCCCTGTTACACAGAATGGAACGTCGGAACCAAGCTCTGCACCAAGGACACATAGCTCCTCATCCGATATGCCAAGTCCCCACAGCCGGTTTAGCCCACGAAGTGCTGCCGCTGCGTCGCTTGATCCGCCAGCAAGGCCTGCGGCGACCGGAATCTTTTTGTCCAAATGAATATATACGCCCTTACGGACGTCATAACGATCCTTAATCAGCCTCGCTGCCTGGAACGCAAGGTTCTTCTCATCGAGCGGTATGTATCCAGCCTGACTCGAAATAATGATCTGATCACGCTGCAGCTCTTCCATCTCGAGACGATCGGCCAGGTCGACCATCGTCATAATCATCTCGACCTCATGGAAACCGTCATTGCGCTTATGGAGCACGTCGAGCAGCAAATTTATTTTGGCAGGGGCCTTCTCGTATATTTTCATCATTTTCACCCGTTCGTATGGTTAACTCCACCTATTATAACAAACGAAGTCAAGAAATGCGAAAAAGAGTGAAGCCTGTAAATGGAAACGCATCTATATGCAAACAAGCCCCCGCCATCATAAACGGGAAGCTTGTGCAGCTGACACCTTGAACAGATGGTGCAACGTTGGCGTCGGACTATTGATTCGTCTTGTTCGCAGCGGCTTGCTCCGCCAATTGAATGGCCCGCTTCACCATGTTGCCGGCATCCTTGGCGCGAATCCCTCCCCAGCCTTCCTGCTGAACGGTATCGTAGAAACCTAGGTCTTTCGCCAGCTCATATTTCAAATTCTCGGACATGGTACCCCGTCTTCTTCTGCTCATCGGTATTCCCTCCTTACATCAGGATCTTTGAACGGAGTTCAAAGTCACTCTGCTGCTACATCAGGATCTTTGAACGGAGTTCAAAGTCACTCTACTGCTACATCAGGGTCTTTGAACGGAGTTCAAAGTCACTCAGCTTCAGCAAGCTCGAATAATTGCTTAATGCTTATTTAGCTTGCCCTGACCCTGTATGTATTCATTCGGCGGAAATGGAGGAACAATTATAAGTTCTTATGTTGTAAAAAAATGCGCATCCACATTGGATGCGCATTAGATACAGCCGGCCGATGCCGACCGCTACTGCTATTGTATATAGTTGATGCGCACTTGCCCTTCTTCGTTGCATACATGGACTTCGACGGATTCAGTCAGTATGTCCGCATAGCTGTATGAAACGCGTTTAAATGCGCTTTCTTCCTGATCGAGCTTGACAATGAAAACAGATGGGTAGATTTCTTCCAGTACTCCGGTGCGTTCGACGGTCTTTCGCCGGCCTCCGTTGGCACGGAGCCGAATTTTAGATCCGACGTGGGCTTCTAAGCTGCGTTTGATTTCCGACAGCGCATTTTTTGCCATTGTCCACTACCACCTCTTTCTCGTCCATTATAACGATCCAGGGAGGCAGTGTCAAATTGGTCAATAATTATATCAGCCAACAAAAGTTGGTGTCAATAGTATTTTTCGAATTTTATTCCTTGAAACATAGGGTCATATAATTACGTCTAGATCATTACATTCGCTTCCGCTGCCTGCTTCGTCCATTTTGGCTTTGGCAGCCCTCTGCGTAACCGTCCAATCGTATCAATGCCACCGATCCCATCAATCCCGCTAATCGTCCCTTGAATGACTTCCGGCAGGTCAATCGTCTCGCGAATCGGTGTTGCACTCGCCTTGATTGCAATATAGACAGGGTCAAGAGCATGAATGAGTATACGGCCCGGCGAGCTTGCAAAATTGGAGCCTGCCTGCAGCAGTGCCTCATAGTGGGACTGACAAGCGCCAGCGATCACGATCAGCGAATCTCGGTTTTTCTCATAGTCGCGAGCTACGCGAACGGCATCAACGAAGTTTTTGGAGTTCTTATAGCTGCTGATATTGCCTAAGTCCTCACTCCGCCTGTTCTTCAGTACACCGTCATGTCCGGTAATAACGACGATGTCGGGCTTCAATTCCGGCAGCAGACGATACAGCAGCTCGGGCATCTGTCCCTCATGGACATGGATGCCATGCGCAGGAATGCGCATCTGTGAGTACAGCTGCATGCTTTTACGCATATAGTTACCATCGCCGTCGAGATGAAGCACTTTGCCCGGCATTTCGTAGAACGAAAGGTTCGACGATGACGTTGACTGCGACGCCAATCGAATCGGTCCATCCTGCACATGTACTGGCGGAAGTTTCTCCTGCATTCGACGCAGCGATTCCTTGACCTTAATTCGAACCTGCTGGGATGCTGGCGTCGAATCCGGATCATTCACGACTGCCAGATCAAGAAGCGGCGAATCCGCAAGCAGCCGATAATCCGTGCCTTTCAAGACAGCTAGTTGGTTATCTCGTAATTGTTCAATGCGGAACAGCACGTCACCGCCGTAAGATTTGCGGACGACCAAGTCCCCTTGCTTCATGGGCAGATCACCTCTTCGTGTATCCTATGGGTGACCTTCCTAGAAGGTGACACGAATATCCGAGGGCTTGGCCCTCGGAGCTCCCTTGCTTACCTAGGGGCTCCGCCCCTTACTCCCGGATTTAGTCCCTGGCGGGACGGCGTTCTCAAAGATTCTTTTTAAACCTTTTCAATCCTTTTTCGACCCCGCCCAAACCCTCCCCTGATCTCAGGGGAGGGCCCCAAGGGCTCCCGCCCTCTGGACGCCCGGAGGACTGGTCTAGCTGGGTTTGGCGGATTAGGATAGGTTGGGGTGAGTTTGGGGTACGTTTGAACGTCCGCCTACGATTCGATGCGCCTGAGTTAGTATGTGCTAATACTCGCTTTCGTCCCTGCGGGACACGCTTTACTTTGGACGCTCCAACATGGTGATCCCTACGGGATCTAAAACCTCTACATTGGGATGAGCAGTTCGAGCGTCCGCCTACGTTTCGGCGCGCCTGAGTTAGTGCGTGCTAACACTCGCTTTCGTCCCTGCGGAACACACTTTACTTTGGGCGTTCCAGCAGGGTGATCCCTATGGGATCTAAGTGCTTTGTTGGGGGAAGGAGTTCGAGCGTCCGCCTACGGTCTTAAAATAAAAACCGTATGCACGCATGCATACGGTTGGGTCAATTGGTTAACCTTGCAAGCCTAGGCCGGCTTGGTGGAGGGTGGTGCTTAGTTTGGCGAATTCGTCGAGGGACAGTGTTTCGCCGCGGCGTCCTGGGTCAATGCCGATCTGCTCGAGCATCGTAGTCAGCGTTTCACGCTGGTCTTTGCCTAGCCAGGACGAGAGGTTGTTCATGAGTGTCTTGCGGCGCTGTGCGAAGGAAGATTGCACGACGCGGAAGAAATGGGCCTCGTCTGGTGTTTCGACCGCAGGCTTGTCACGCAGCGACAGCTTGATAACCGCCGAGTCGACATTGGGCTGTGGAATGAACACGGTATGCGGCACGATGCATACGATGCTCGGTACGCAATAATATTGCACAGCAACGCTAAGGCTGCCGTAGTCTTTGCCACCGGGCTTCGCTGCCATCCGGTCTGCGACTTCCTTCTGGATCATTACGACGATATTCTCCAGTGGGAGTCGGTCCTCTAGCAGCTTCATTAGAATCGGTGTCGTAACGTAGTAGGGAAGATTCGCAACTACACTGACGCCGGATACATCGCTGAACCGTTCGGCAAACAACTCCTTCAAGTCGAGCTTCAGCACGTCTGCATGAATAACCTCGACATTATCTTCCTCTGCAAGGGTATCGCGCAGAATGGGAATGAGTCGGTTGTCGATCTCAACCGCTGTCACCTTGCCCGCCGCTTGAGCGAGATGCTGCGTCAACGCGCCAATGCCCGGTCCGATCTCGAGCGCGCCCTTCGTCGAATCGAGCTCTGCAGCGGATACGATTTTGTGCAGGATATTCTGATCGATCAGGAAGTTCTGTCCGAGACTTTTCTTAAACTCAAAGCCGTATTTCTTAACAATATCGCGTGTCCGCGATGGGGTTGCTACCTCTACCGACGTATTCTTCTTCTGTTCATTACCGCTCATTATCTAGCCACGCTCCTGTTCCAACTTCTGCTCCATTTGCCGCCAAGCTTCGATGAATTCCGTCTTCGTAATTCGGAAGCTTACACAGCGCTTGTAGAAGGTTTTACCGTTCGCATAACCGATGCCAAGCAGCTTGCCTATAACCTCTCGGCGCTCAGACGCCTGAGGATGAACGATAAGTCCCGCTTCTATAAGATCGTCCCATGTGACTTCAATTGATCCGCCTTCTCCTGCGAGCTGCTCGGTCCGCACATTAGCCAACGCTTTGCGGATCGCATCCGGAGATGCATTCTCGACACCTATATCGCCTTTATACATTGCTTCCTCTTGCGGAAGAAACGCATGCTTACAGCCAGGAACGCGTTGTGCCACAATTCGCCGAATTCGTTCGCCTGCATGATCGGGATCTGTGAAAATAATAACGCCCCGACGCTCCATTGCGAGCTCTACCCGCTTCAGCACCTGTTCGCCGATCGCAGAGCCGCCTGTTTCAATGGTATCGGCTTCGACTGCCCGTTTAATGGCCGCCGTATCATCCTTGCCTTCCACCACAATTATTTCTTTAATCATCTTGCGCCATTCCTTCCCGCGAGCATACAAAAAGAAGAGGCATCGCCTCTTCTTATGATGGCATATTTGGCTGTGAATTACGATACATATTACTCTGCGAACTCTAACTGGAGGACGGTTTGTTGGGACCGATGATGTACACCGTGTAGCCCTTCTTCATACCGAAATCTTCAGCGTAGTCTTCGCTCTCATAATAAACGTCGATCTTGCTTCCTTTAACCGCGCTGCCTTTGTCTTCCGCACGACGGAATCCGATGCCTTCGATGTAAACCCACCAGCCGATCGGAATAACGTTCGGGTCAACGGCGATTGTCCGTCCTTCCTTCACTTTCGTGCCGGAAGCCGTAATGCCGTATTGCGGATGGCTTGCGCTCTTACCCGTCGACTTCACGCCGGCGGAGTAGGCCGTCAACGTAACATTTTTCAGCACTTTCTTCGCCTTGAAGGAAATGCCTTTCAACGATACCGTCTGCGGGCCGGTCGAGGACTTAGCCGATAAGGTTGTAACTTTCGGCTGCGCCTTCTTCGTGCCGACAGCAACCACTTGATTGACCGTCGGTCTTTCTACTGATTTCTCGACGAGAGCTGTCGATACTAGCTTGCCGTCCTCATATACGCTCTCGAATTGTTTAACAACAACACCATCGGTGCCGTTCTTGACGGTCTTCTCCTTACCCTGCTCGAGGGAAGGATCATCTTGCTTCACGATCGTGAAAGGAACCGTATGCTGGGAGCTCGTTACTTTACGCTCCACACGTACCACCTTCACCGCCATGTTCGGTGTCAGTTCTGCCGTCAGCGCCGGATATACTTTATCATAGCTACGAACCGGAATATTTAATTCCTCGATCGCCGCTTGCACGGTATCCTCGGTCGTGTACACAGTCCAAGTCTTGCCATCAGCTGTTACGGTCACAGGATTTGCCGTATCGATAACAACACGGTCTCCATCTTTAATCGCTGCATTCAAAGGGATCGACACCTTATCATGCGGCCCAACCGTAATAGCTTGTTCATCCAGTAGGCGTTGCAGGACCCATTGCTTCGTTTTCACGACGCTCTCTTGTCCATTCACTACTACGGAGACGCTTCTCTCAGCCGTTCCGTACAACAACACCAATAACATGAAAGTCATAGCGATTGAGATAATTATACTCAATGTGATTAACCGCACGTTTTCATGCTTCCATCGCAATGCGAATGACATGCTGGATGATCGTTTCCCATGGGTGTCCTCTTGCGGAATTACGCCCACTTCTTCGGTCCTCCTTCAAAGTCCCGCCGTCGAGTGTTTCGCATGATACAATTGACGCGACTATAGTATATTGGCATGACGAATCATGCTATCCAGTCCCTCGCACTCCACCTCCATTGTTAACCCTATGTCGACGTATGCCTCTTTATACAAAAAATAAAAGAAGCCATCGACAGAGGATCATCTGCTTCGTGGCTTCCCGATTGGTCGCGACTAATCATGGAAAGTGGGATTCGAAGGTTGATCTCTCTATTGCGCTTACGAGGTTAGCTGTCGGGTTCGGGCAAGAGAGCGCCCTATCGTCACACTGCAACAGTTAGACCGTTATGCAGTGCTTCCAAATTCACCCCATAGGTTTATGCTTCCATGCGTGCACTTAACTGTGCAGCATTACCGCATATGGTTCCCCCGTTCTCCGTTAGGAGATTAAGCGTACTACTGGAAATCCAATACATTGTGTAAGTTCTGAAATGAATCATACCCCGTGTTCGCATGCATTGTAAAGAACAGATAAAAGACGATTTAAACGATATTTAAGGAAATTCAGCGAAAAGAGAAGCGGTTTTCCCAGCAAAATCTACTTTTATCACGCGTAAGGTCCCGATTCCTCACGATCTCAGCCATTCTTAATCGAAACGGAAACATTTTCTAGCGTTTAGAGACGTTAAATATCCAATTTCTTCAACCGTCATACCTTTAATTGCCGCAGCTGCTTCAGCCACAATGGCAACATATGCGGACTCGTTTCTCTTCCCTCTATAAGGGTGCGGAGCCAGATAAGGGGAATCCGTTTCAATGAGCAAACGATCGTTTGGCACTTTTGAAAGCACTTCCTTCGGCACCCTTGCATTCGTGAATGAAACCGGTCCACCGAACGAAATATAGAAGTTCATATCGAGACAAGCCTTCGCCGTGTCCCAACTGCCAGAGAAGCAGTGCATAATGCCGCCGACCTCTTCAGCCTTCTCTTCCTTCAATATACGT
Organism: Paenibacillus terricola; assembly: GCF_014779765.1. Lineage (GTDB taxonomy): Bacteria > Bacillota > Bacilli > Paenibacillales > Paenibacillaceae > Paenibacillus_T > Paenibacillus_T terricola. Next base: position 80,102 of record NZ_JACXZA010000012.1, read on the forward strand.
ACGACGTCTTCATGCGCATCTCGGTTATGAATAACGATTGGTTTGCCAACTTTGCGCGCAAGACGAATTTGTTCACGGAATACACGATGTTGGACTTCCTTAGGCGACGTATCCCAATGATAATCGAGTCCAATTTCTCCGATTGCCACAACCTTCGGATGCGACATGAGCGACTCAATCCATTCAAGGTCCCCATCTTGCATATGAATGCTTTCAACAGGGTGCCAGCCCACTGCGGCATAGATAAAATCGTATTTCTCCGCCAGTGCCATCGTCGTTGGGATCGTTTCGCGATCAAATCCGATATTCACCATAATTTCGACACCTGCTTCGCGCGCGCGTGCGATTACCTCTTCACGGTCACTGTCGAATTTGTGATTATCGAGGTGTGTGTGCGTATCGATTAATGTAAGTTTTCCATTCATGTTGTCTAACTTTCTCCTTCCTATATATACACCCGTTTTTTTGATAAAAATGCTTGCATTTTAGTAGCCGAAAATAGCGCGAATATGACTGTCCAGTCGATGTGCAACAGGGCGGAGCAGATCGTCTGGGAAGTACCAGCGGTGCTTGTCCTGATGCAAGCCCGTCAGCGACCTTATAATATCCGATCGAGCCGAAATTTCTGACAGTCCGCCCTCGGAATCAAGCAGCAGAATCGGAGGCTTCTCACTGTTCTTCTTCCCGTTTCCGGCATCTGGCCGATACACATCGTAAGGAAGATCGAACGGGAAGTCAACTTCGAGGTGATAGTCAGGGTGCAGGCCCGCCTGACGCAGCTGCTGCCTCGCCTCTTCGTAGAGCGCCTCATTATGATCGCTTACAATGACTTCTTTATACAACCGTCTATGTAAGAATCTTCTGCACAGATCCGACAGCCATTCATCCCGCTCGTCCGACCATGCCATGAACACCGTCTGAGCTAACGCTTCATCTAATAGGAAATAATCGCTCGTCGTCAATTCGCCTTGGAATAACTTCAGCAGCGGCTTCGGAAGCCACTCGAACTGATAGCCATTATGGTACAATTCCTTAGCTCTGCCGAAGATGTGGCGAAGGATGATCTCCGAGCTGCGAGTGACGGGATGGAAGTAGATCTGCCAGTACATTTGGTAGCGCGACATTAAGTAATCTTCCACCGCATGCATGCCGCTCTCCTTCACGACTATTCGTCCCTGATGAGGACGAAGCACACGCAAGATCCGCTCGAGGTCGAACGTGCCATAATGGACACCCGTGAAGTACGCATCCCGCAGCAAATAATCCATTCGATCCGCATCCATCTGGCTCGACACGAGGTTCACGACAATCGGCTTATCGTATTGCTTCTTTATAATAGCTGCAACACGCGCTGGGAAAGTCTCGTCCACTTCGCGCAGAATCTGATTAACCTCTGTCTCTCCCATTATAATACGGCATGTCCAATCTTCATGATCCGTGTCGAAAACCGCCTCAATGGAATGAGAGAAAGGTCCGTGACCAAGATCGTGCAGCAGCGCTGCACATAGGGCTGGGAGTCGTTCTTCACGCGGCCAATCCTTATACTCATTGCGCTCGAATTGCGAGATAATACGTCGTGTAATTTCATAGACGCCCAACGAGTGAGAGAATCGACTATGCTCAGCGCCATGAAAAGTTAGGTAGGACGTACCCAATTGTCGAATACGGCGCAATCTTTGAAACTCTCTTGAATTAATAAGATTCCAAATCAGCTCATCCTGTACATACACCGATTTATGGACAGGATCCTTAAAAACCTTCTCTTCTGCTAGCAGTCGCTCCATGTCAATTACACCCCTTAAAAGCTAATTTGTTCAAGATTTCGACACAGGAACATGTTTTTTGTCGAAAACTGTCGTATGTTCATTTCCAAAGGTATTCAGTTTGTTGTATTATATTTGTATTGTTATAATGCCTTGTTTACAGCAAATACAGAAAAAGCAGTGCGCTTTTTACAATTTTTCTATATTGACTGATCTGGGTATTCTTGGTACTATATATTTCATAAAAAGTAAAACCGTGTCGAATGATGACGAATTAATAATTATGTTGAGAGAGGACTGATTCCTATGATGAAATCTACAGGTATTGTTCGTAAAGTTGATGAGTTGGGCCGCGTTGTAATTCCAATCGAATTGCGCCGTACGCTGGGTATTGGTGAGAAGGACGCGCTGGAGATTTATGTGGACGGAGAACGCATCATGCTGAAGAAATACGAGCCAGCTTGTATCTTCTGCGGTAATGCAGAGAACGTTGCATACTTCAAAGGAAAAATTGTTTGCAATGTTTGCCTATCAGAATTGCCTGCACCTGTGACAAAATAAGATTTATAGGTTATAATATACTTATCCACATGTTAATTCTAACCTTTTTCATACTCCTTACGCCTTCCAGCGCTTAAACCCGGCCTGGAAGGTCTTTTTTTTTCTCCGGAACCAATAGCCTCTATCCCGCTCCACGCCTGCAATTCTACCGAATCGGCCGCGCGAACTTCACCGTCTCAGTAACCTTCGATAAACGTTGTGCCCTATGTGGACAAAAGGTGGATAACCTTCTGTGTCATCCACTTTCATCTTTACGCATGACCGCATTGTATACGTCCCGCTTCTGCATCGAACGGTCAGCTGCCGTACGCTTGATCGCTTCCTTCCGATCCAACTGGCCTTGTCCCTCGTAATGTTTGACATGCGCATCGAGTGATAGAGCCGACCACCACAGCTCGCCTGCCCCATTCGGAACGCCGTCCGCTATATCTGCAATGCTACCATCTGCTGAGTGACCGGATGCTTGTGCCGTACGTCCCTCAACAACAATGACATATTCGCCGAGCGGAGGATGCTCCTCCAACCATGCAATGCATTCCGTGATTGTGCCGCGTGCTGCCTCCTCATGCCGCTTGGTCAATTCTCGTGCCATTACAATGCGGCGATCACCAAGCACCTCGAGCATTGCCGGCAGCGTCTTCGTAATGCGATGCGGCGATTCATACATCATGATCGTTCCCTGCTCATATGCGATGCTGGCAAGCCATTCGTTTAATGCCTTGCGCTGTCTTGGCGGGAAACCTGCGAATAGAAATCGTTCGGTAGGCAGCCCCGATATAATCAGTGCCGACAATGCCGCATTGGCGCCAGGCACCGGTACGACACTAATTCCCCGCTCAGCCGCATCGCGGACAAGGTCTGCGCCCGGATCCGAGATTGCTGGCAGTCCCGCATCACTAACAAGCGCAATAGAAGACCCTTCCTCCAGCAGTCGAATAAGCTCTGGGCCGCTCGCTCTCTTGTTGTGCTCATGATAGCTGACGAGCCTTGTCGATATTTCGAAATGGGTGAGCAGTTTGCGTGTCTGCCTCGTATCCTCTGCTGCGATTATATCAACTTCACGCAGCGTTCGAATCGCCCGAAACGTCATATCCTCTAAGTTGCCGATTGGTGTAGCCACTAAGTATAGTGTACCGCTGCTCTCCCCTGCGAAACTGCGTTGAACCTGGATCATTCGTTCTCCTTTCCGTCCGCACCTGCGGCCCACGCTCCATTGCTGCCGTAGTACAGCCGCACAAGCTCATCGGTATATTGCCGTTCCTTCGTATAAACAATTAGCGGTGGCAGAAGCTTGACTGAAGGCTTGCCATCCCGAATTGCTTCTATTAATAACATATTGGCCTCTGCATCGGCATGCGGATGAACGAAACGGATTCGCTTCGGCTCAAGTCTCCACTTACGGAACGACTCGAGAATATCCATCAGCCGATTCGGTCGGTGAACCATCGACACTTTGCCTCCGGTCCGAACAAGTCTTGAACATGCCTCTACGACATTATCGAGCGTGCAGTGCACCTCATGCCGAGCAATCGCATAATGCTCGTTCTCATTCTGATCACCCGTCTGTGCTGGCATATAAGGCGGGTTAACCGTCACGGCATCGTAGATGCCGTTACCTGCTGTTTTCCAATACTCGCGCAGGTCCGCCTCTATAATACGAATCTGATCGCCGAGCTTATTATAAGCCACGCTGCGCCTGGCCATATCCGCCAGCCTTGGCTGAATCTCTACGGCGTCGATCGCCGCCTGTGTCTTGGTCGATAACAGCATCGGAATAACGCCATTCCCCGTGCACAGATCAATGACCCGCCCGCGTGGCGGCACAGAGGCGAACCTGGCGAGCAGCACCGCATCCATCGAGAAGCTGAACACTTCTCGGCTCTGAATGATTTGGAGCTCCTTCGTCATCAGATCATCCAGTCGTTCGCCTGGAAGCAGCTCGATTTCCCCCGCATTCGTCATCATTTGCTCTTGAACTCCGCTCTTTAATCCTTTGTCGACATCCACCGCTCAACGTTCCCCCACTCATTACCTATCTTCATTGTAGCCAATAATACCGCCTAAACAAAACAAAGACCCATTAAAGGGTCTTGTTCGAAATCCAAGCAATTATAAGTTTCACTCTAATATTCATAAGGCTTGGATTTCTCCGGAATGAAACTTATTTATTCAAGAACGAGAGACAGAATAAACAATCGCCTTCCGTCCGCAAATGCCCATAATAGACATTGCATATATGAAAGCCTTCATGATATAGACGGGCAAGATTATCATGACCGCCGCCAATTACGGGGAACGGCTCAGCTTCCGGTGAGACAGGAGGCAGTACGTCCAATTGCTCCGCACTCTCCTTATGATCCGGTAATTCATCCGCAGCCGCCGGCTCCTGCTGTGTCTCCAGAAAAGCCGTTCCTTGTCTTAACAGCTTGCGCAATCGATCGTTCTCTATACTCAACCGCTTATTCTCCTCGAGCAATCTCTTCATATGCAGCTTCATTAACCCGAGTTCAGCGTGAACGGCGCCTACGCGGCCTTCCAGCTCGTCCATTTGTACAAACAGATCATTGTTATCCAAATTTGTTCCCACCTCAGGATCGTGATGGAACGGGTTATTTCACGACGACATCGTCTAACGGAAGCTCTTTAGGCTTACCACCGGTGTCGAGCAGTTGTACAAACACTGTCTTGCTCCCCGCATTAATTCCAGTTACTTTGCCTTCGCCAAGCGAAGTAATGACAATTTTACCGATAGTCGGAATTTCTTCGCGGACACTTTCATAGTTGTCATGCTCATATTTCAAGCAGCACATTAATCGGCCGCATAAACCCGAGATTTTCGTCGGATTCAGCGAAAGATTCTGATCCTTCGCCATCTTGATCGATACCGGTTCGAAATCACCCAGCCATGACGAGCAGCAGAGCACTCGTCCGCAAGGACCGATACCGCCTAGCATCTTCGCCTCATCGCGAACACCGATTTGGCGAAGCTCAATCCGTGTACGGAACACACTAGCTAAGTCTTTCACCAGCTCACGGAAATCAACCCGACCCTCAGCGGTAAAATAGAAAATGATTTTGTTGCGGTCAAACGTATATTCCACATCGACCAGCTTCATCTTAAGCTGATGGTTGCGAATCTTCTCCAAGCATGTCGTGAATGCCTGGCTCGCCGACCGTTTGTTTTCTTCTACCACCTTCGCGTCGGCTTCGTTAGCGATACGTATTACTTTCTTGAGCGGAAGGACAACATCCGATTCACCGACCTGCTTCTGTCCCACCACTACTTTCCCATATTCGATGCCGCGTGCCGTCTCGACGATCGCATACTGATCTTTCGTTACGGGCAGATCGACGGGATCAAAGTAATAGATCTTGCCCGCTTTCTTAAAGCGGACCCCGACGACATTATACAAGGCATTAGCCCTCCTGTAGATTCACCAGTAATTGCTCCAGTGCCAGCTGCGTCGATACGTGTGCGCGTATTCGCTTGCTGCACTCTAGCACATGCTCCATGCAGTTCACCCAGCCATCTGGTGTACGGGCGAAAGCATGCTTGCCAATCCATTCTGACTGATCTATAAAAACGATATCTTCAAGCCTTCCAGCTTGATAATGAATCATATCTTTATACCACAATAACAACATAGTGAGCAAAAGCTGCGGATCTTGTCCAACATCAGATTTCACGACCTGCTGCTGAACGGTAACGATCGCTGCAGTGAATCGGCTTAGGCTCTCCTTACCTAATTGTATCACTACGTTTCTTGTTTCTGCAAACCCATTCTGCTGGATAAGCGCCCTGCATGCTTCGACCCCTGAAGCAATTCGCGAAGCGGTACGAGCCTGCATCGAGGCGATTCCTTCTGCTTCCAATGCAGCTTGCAGCTCCTTAGGAGACAACGGTACGAAAGGGATCGTCTGTACGCGCGATCTGATCGTCGGCAGCATAGCCTGGCCGTTCTCCGTAAGCAGCAGCGCGACGATATCGGACTGCGGTTCTTCCAGAAACTTCAGCAGACTATTCGCTGCTTGAAGCGTCATTGTCTCCGCCTGTTCGACAATATATACCTTTCGCTGAACGCCTGCATTCCGGTAGGACATCTCCCGCTGCAGCTGCTGGATTTGGCCGAGCTTGATTGATGCTCCATCTGGCTCCAGCATATGGAGGTCGGGCTGGTTGCCATGTTCGAACTTCCGACATTCGATGCATTGACCGCATGCGTCGTCTCCACCAGACGTACAGAACAACGCTTGGGCAAAAGCGAGCGCAAGGCCCTTGCGCCCCGTTCCGCGCGGCCCGCTGAACAGATACGCGTGCGACACTTTCTCGCTTCGCAGCGCATAGCGCAGCATCGACTTCGCTTTCTCTTGTCCCGGCACCTGGTCCATACTCATGATGCAGTATCCTTCCTTAATAGAGGAAGTTCAAAAAGTACGCTTTTGATCACGAAGTATCGCAAGAAGTGTAATCGGCATCAGGTGCTGAAAACCGTACTTTTTGAACTCTCATTTTAATACTCAATAATTTTAATACTGACTAATAAAACAAATTAATAAGCAGACCTCGAATTTCACCAATCTTGCTTAGAAGTTCCAGTCTTCCCTGCTCGCTCTGAAGCAATTCCTCTGCCATCTCAATGAGCTTCTCATCGATCTCATCGAGCAGTTTATACCGTTTCATCCGCCCGCGGCGATCGAAACTGCGTTGCTCTTTCAGTCCAACGCCACGTCTAACGGTATCCTCGAGAAACTTCTTGACCATCTGCTGATACAGCTTAAGCTCACGCACCGTCATGGAACGTGACAGACGTTCGCCTTGACTATATATATCCTGCAGCTTGCGTTGAAGCTGTTCGGTCGTCCGCTCCTGTTCATTCTGCTGCATCACGTCTGAGAAACTTCGTGACACAATCGCTTTATTCTGTTGATCCGTTCGCGACCGTTGCTCAAGCGGACGCCATCCTGACTCGATTTTCAAAGGCTGTCGCATCCCTTCTTGTTCGCAGATCCTCGATCGCGACCGTGTCTATATTTAATAATGCTCAAACCGCTCGACTGGAACGACGAAAACGGCCGCGCCGCCGACTTGTACCTCTACCGGGAATGGAATATACGAATCTGCCGAACCATTCATCGGCGACACCGGTGTAACAAGCTGATCTCTTACTTTGCAGTTCGATCGAATGACCTGAAGCACCTCATGGACCCGATCATCCTCAATACCAATCATGAAGGTCGTGTTGCCGGCACGCAGAAACCCGCCTGTGCTGGCCAGTTTAGTCGCGCGGAGACCTTCCCGAACGAGCGCATTGGACAACCGATTACTATCTTTGTCTTGCACGATTGCGATGACTAGCTTCATCTTCAATCCCTCCCCCAGACCAATGGATAGTTAGCTATTAATAGCTATCTCTATTATTTTGACAAAAGTCTGTTAAATTCCTGCACAGCGTGCACGGATTGTCGTAATACATTCATTGAGCACGTCTTCTGGTTGTTGTTCGGCATTAATAACGACGATACGGTCCTTGAACCGTTCCCCAGCTAATAGGAAGCCTTCCCTAACTTTATGGTGGAAAGACGCAGCCTCCAGATCAAGCCGATTGATCTCCCGTCCTGCCGCTTCCTGAATACGTCGCAGCCCCGTCTCTGGCGTTACGTCCAGGTACAAGGTAAGCGTCGGCATTAGCCCATTGATAGCGAATGCGTTGATCGCCATCACTTCATCAAACCCGATACCGCGTGCATGTCCCTGATAGGCAAGGCTGCTATCAATGAATCGGTCACAGAGCACCACCTGACCTTGCTCAAGAGCTGGCACTACCTTCTCCGTCAAATGCTGTCTGCGCGCCGCAGCGTACAGCAGCGCCTCTGTACGCCCATCCATGCTCGTATTGCTCCGGTCTAGGATGACAGCCCGTATTTGCTCTGCAATGGGGATGCCTCCTGGCTCCCGTGTTGTCATTACCTTATGGCCGTCGGCACGGAGTTGTTCCGCTATACCGGTAATCACTGTTGTCTTCCCTGCGCCTTCTCCGCCCTCTATCGAAATAAACAAACCGTTCGTCAACTTCCACGCCTCAATTCGTCTAGAAATACCATCTATATCTATCATAGCAAAAGCCGGTACAGACCGTCACATTTACTGCATTAGAATTTATATTGTTTCCGGTTCAAAAGGGGTTCATATTACGCTTCCGTCGGATGCTCCATAATTCGAATTGTCTGAAGTGTCGGGTCGGATGCTCCTTGACACTTTGCGCCCATTTCAGCCAGCTTTGAGAGTCTGGTAACTATGGAGTGCTTAAGGCGCTCCCCTGCATATACGAGAGGAATGCCAGGCGGGTATGGAATAATCGTCTCGGCGCTTATACAACCAGCAGCACTGAGCAGCGGCACGACAGTGATCATATCCCGATTCATTCTCTTCGTTGAGAAAAGTATTGGATCAGATATCATCCAATCCGCTTCATCTTGTTTGTCTACTACCTGCTGTCGTGATTCCTCTCTGTCTTCATCATAGTTGGCATTCCTAATCTCAAGCTTACGCTCGATCGCCTCACACGCATCAAGGAGACGCTTCGTCTCATCGACTCCTACGAATGGTCCGAACAAGAGCAGCACACGGCATTCATCCGCCATCTCTGCCCAACAGCCATGCCCCTCTAGCATTCGAAGCAGCTCGTAGCCGCTCGCTAAGCCAAGCTTATCGCGCAGAAGAACTCGTAACGGATCGATCCGAACATCTCCTGTCCACTGGGGACCATAATCATCTGTCTTGGCTGCTATATCACGAGCTTGGCCATTGTCTATAGTTGAGACGATTAATCGTCCATTCCGTCGTCCTATCTCTAATCTGAATTGCTCGGCCTGCTTCAATCCAGGCTCGAATAGGACTGATCCTTCCTCCTCTATCATTGCCCGGGCAATATCTAGGGAAGCCATAATCGGAAACGAAGGGCTGGAGCTTTGAACGACTGCTAGCATGTCTCTCAGACGATCCATATCCATATACCGCTCCCGTACATGCAGCATAGCGCCCATCGTCATTGCCGGCAGTGTCTTGTGCGTTGATTGTACGACCGCGTCCGCACCCTCTGAGATTGCGGATACTGGAAAAGCGCCATGCAGCCCATAGTGTGCCCCATGCGCCTCATCGACCAGCAGCGGAATACCATAAGCATGAGCTAAATCCGCATACGATTTAATGGATACCCCTCTGCCATAATAGTTCGGAGTGCTCAACATGACCGCTCTAGCGTCAGGATACCGCTTCAACGCTTGCTCAACCGTTTCTAATGACGGTACCAGTACTGTTCCCTCTCCCGGCTCATAGGCAGGCTGCATGAATACTGCTCTTGCGCCCGCCAAGCGCAGTCCATTCAACACAGACTTATGAACGTTACGCTGGACGAGAATAAGCGCTCCAGGCTCGCACACAGTAAGAATCATTGCAATATTGCCTGCTGTACTGCCGCCAACGAGCAGCATGGTCTCATCCGCTCCGAATACACCAGCAGCCAACCTCTGCGCATCAGCAATGGCGTTCTCCGGAGCATGTAAATCATCGGTTGCAGATATCTCCGTAACATCGATTGATAGCACCCCGCCGAAGCGCTCCAGCCGCTCACGGCGAATCCCTTGCTCATCGGTACCTGCTCGCCAAGCCCGACCGTTACGGTGACCAGGCACATGAAATGAAACCGGATTGGAAGCCTCATGTGTAGTTAGACACTCGTATAGTGGCGCTCTTACTCTTTTGTCCATCGGGCCCATCCTTTATATTAATCATCTATATCCATACTGTTAGCTAGCTGTTTCTTCATCATCTCTCAATATAACATGCCCCAAATGAAAAAGCCTTTCCGATCGCCGGAAAAGGCTTCTACGCGTTTCTCTGAATCCATATTTGCTTCATCTGATGAATATAGAAAGGATACTTCTCATCAAGTACATCCGTAGCTACAATATCAATCTCGCAGTCATCACAAATGAATTCTGTTACAATTCGGATACCCTCGTCCTCGCCCTTCATCTCACCACATATAATACACTTGCAAATATGCTTCGCTTCCTCCATGTTGATACCTCCTAAAAGCAATTTGCCTTCATCTTCGATACTATTACCTGTAAGCAAATTGATTATGGGGAATAACGATCATATCTACTATTATGGTACAAATTCTATTAGTTTAGTCAATTGGGCTCTTATTTATTTCAGATTATGTTGGTGCATCGACTTTGGTGAATAGATGGGCGCAATAATCATGATTTGTATTCAGTAAAGCGGCCTTCCAACCGATAAAGGAGTTGATATCCTCGGAAAGGACAGCTTAGCATGCGACAAACCTTACAGGAACAAGTAAACGCGACTGTATACCAATACCGTCTCATCAGCAAAATAGATATTTATCCAAGGCTGCTGCAAGTCTACAAAATCACTCCATTCCTCTTTATTGCTATCGAAAGTATCCTATTCGGCTGGAGTGGCCTCCTATACGGAATAATTGGCTTGCCTCTAGTCTCACTCCTTCGATTTATTCTGAACCGACTGACCTTGCTGCGAGTAGACAATTATCAGCGCCAGCGATGGGGTTGGAGCATTACCATTCCCTATATGGGCTATAGCCCTGTCTCCGAGGTCAAATTCGGCCTTTATCGCAAAACGGAGCGGACCATGTTCTGGATTGGATTGTGCGTCCTTGGGGCGCTGTTCCCCTGGATCAGGCAATCCGGCTTCTTTGGTCTTCTGCTCTGGCACCTATGGCTCGCCATTCCGGGACTCATTATATGCTTTAAGCTGCGCAAACAGCATTATGATGGGGTTGTTAAACTAGATACAGAAAATATCTCGTACTACCATCGCTAGATGGGACGGTCGATGATCACGAAGTAATTCATGAAGCATATTCGGCGTCGAATCTTGAATCGGCTCTCGAAGTCCAGAGCTTATGCTTCCGATGTAGGTTTCCTATGGAAACCTTGTAACTCATGCAGGCTCTAACCTACACTCCGTTGCTCTAAGCTTTTACGAATGTAAAAGCAGCCTCGGAAGCATATGCTCTTCGATCCAATCCAACCTTCTCGGTGCTGATCGACCTTTATATACATCTTTTATCGTTCCGTAACATTAAACAAGTCGTGTCATAAAGACACGGCTTTTCTTTGTACTTATCGTCGTCTTACTTCTCCGGGACCCAATTGTCCAAGTACCATCGACACTTTAAGCGGTCGATGATCACTAAGTAATTCGTATAGTAGCAGATTCGGCATCTGATCTTGAGCCGGTTCTCGAATTACACTACTCAACTAGGTTCTAAACTATACTCCGTTGCTCTAAGTTTTTACGAATGTAAAGCAGCTTTGGAAGCATAAGGCTTTCCATCCAATTCATCCCTCTCGGTGCTGATCGACCTCTATATACTTCTTTTCTCGTTCCGGGAACAACAAAAAAGCCGTGTCATTAAGACACGGCTTGCTTCGTGCTTGGCGTCGTCCTACTCTTCCAGGACCCTGCGGTCCAAGTACCATTGGCGCTGGAGGACTTAACGGTCGTGTTCGGTATAAGTACGCGTGGAACCCCTCCGCCATTGACATCAAACGAATAATCGACCAGTGATCACGATGTGAACTCAAGGAGCTTACTCGACGTCGAATCTTGAACCGGCTCTCGAAGTCCGCTACTCATGTAGGTCCTAACCTACACTCCATTGCTCCTTCTTCAATCCAATTCAACCTTCTCGGTGCTGACTGGCCTTTATATACATCTTTTCTCGTTCCGTATAACAACAAAAAAACCGTGTCATTAAGACACGGCTTGCTTCGTGCTTGGCGTCGTCCTACTCTCCCAGGACCCTGCGGTCCAAGTACCATTGGCGCTGGAGGACTTAACGGTCGTGTTCGGTATGGGAACGCGTGGA
>NZ_JACXZA010000013.1 GCF_014779765.1 Paenibacillus terricola
TACTAATCGATCGAGGGCTTATCCTAAAATCCTTCTTCGGAAGGTAAAGCAAATGCTAAAGCTAAGGATTCAACATTCGCATCCAGTTTTGAAGGTGTAACCTTCAATTAGTGAGACTGATCAGCACCGAGAAGGTTGATTTAGACTGAGGACGAGTAGCGGAGTGTAGGCAAACCTACATGAGCAACGGAGGCCGAAGGCTGGATCAAGATTCGACGTCGAGTAAACTTCTTGAGTTTGCTTCGTGATCATCAGTCGAACGCGTTTGGTGTCGATGGCGGAGGGGTTCCACGCGTTCCCATACCGAACACGACCGTTAAGTCCTCCAGCGCCAATGGTACTTGGACCGCAGGGTCCTGGAAGAGTAGGACGACGCCAAGCACGAGGAAACGCCCGTTACTTACAACGGGCGTTTTTTTGTTGTTTACGGAACGGTAAAAGATTTAGATAAAGGTCGATCAGCACCGAGAAGGTTGAATTGGATCGAAGAAGGAGCAACGGAGTGTAGGTCAGAACCTACATGAGTAGCGGATTTCGAGAGCCGGTTCAAGATTCGATGCCGAATATGCTTCATGAATTACCTCGTGATCATCGACCGCCCCAAGCGCTAATGGTACTTGGATCGCAGGGTCCTGGAAAAGTAGGACGACGCCAAGCACGAGGAAACGCCCGTTACTTACAACGGGCGTTTTTTTGTTGTTTACGGAACGGTAAAAGATTTAGATAAAGGTCGATCAGCACCGAGAAGGTTGAATTGGATCGAAGAAGGAGCAACGGAGTGTAGGTCAGAACCTACATGAGTAGCGGACTTCGAGAGCCGGTTCAAGATTCGATGCCGAATATGCTTCATGAATTACCTCGTGATCATCGACCGCCCTAAGCGCTAATGGTACTTGGATCGCAGGGTCCTGGAGAAGTAGGACGACGCCAAGCACGAGGAAACGCCCGTTACTTACAACGGGCGTTTTTTTGTTGTTTACGGAACGAGACAAAGGGGTAAATAAAGGTCGATCAGCACCGAGAAGGTTGATTTAGGCTGAAGAATGAGTAGCGGAGTGTAGGCAAAACCTACATGAGCTACAAGGTTTCCGGAGGAAGCCTACATCGAAAGCATAAGCTTTGGAGTTCAAAGGCTGGATCAAATTTCGATGCCGAGTAACCTTCACGAATTACTTCGTGATCATCGACCGACACAAAGATGCTTATGGGAGGTTGGATCATTTTGAACATACGCAATATTACGGAAGCTCATTACGAGGAAAGTATTGATTTGGCTTCATTCGCTTTTCAAACGGACTTTTCCGCCGAAGAGCGAGCTGTGCGCCGATCGCAGTTTCGACCGGAGGAGAAATGGGGAGCGTTCGAAGACGACAAATTGTTAGCTCAGCTAACGCTGCTTCCATTAACGATTTACATAAACGGGAGGCCTATTCCGATGGGAGGCCTAGCGGGAGTATCCACTTGGCCCGAATACCGCAGGCAAGGATTAGTTTCTAAGCTGCTCCAACATTCGCTTGAAGTAATGCGTCGGGATGGACAAATCATTTCTCTGCTGCATCCGTTCGAGTTCGGCTTTTATCGGCGATTTGGTTGGGAGATGTTCATGGAACATCGCCGCTATACGATTCCATCGGGTTTGCTGCCGAAACGTGTACAAGTGCCAAGTACTGTCGAGCGACTTGCGCAACCGGACACGCAGATGTTGTCCACGGTTTATGAACAGTATGCACGGCGGTACAACGGAATGCTTTCGCGTAATCCACAATGGTGGGAGGAGCGAATTTACGGCAGGAAGAAAGGCCAGATTGCGGTTTATCGTTCAGAGACGGGGAACCCACAGGGCTATATCATCTATGATGTGAAAGAATCGAAGATGACTGTGCACGAATTGGTCTGCTTGAATGAAACGGCAAGACAAAGCTTGTGGACATTTATCGCAAATCACGACTCGATGGCCAAAGAAGTAACAACAATTGCTCCCTTGGAAGACGACTTGATATCCACACTGGATAACCCGCGGATCAAACATGAGATTATCCCCTACTTCATGGCGCGCATTGTGGACTTTGAAGCTTTTGCTGCGCATTATTTGTTCACTCCATCCACAGAAGCTGTGCATGAGCTGTGTATTCAAGTTGAAGACCTTCATGCACCGTGGAATAACGGTGTATTCAAGCTGAGTGTGGATAAGCAGGGAAACGGAGTTGTGGATAGAGTAAGCAACCCAACTGCTGAACAGCAAGCTAATATGCTTAGTTGTGATATTCAGACGCTGACCTGCATGCTGATGGGATACCGTAGACCTGAACGGCTTATGCAGCTCCAAAGGCTGAGAGGAAGCAGAGAAGCCGTAAGGCTGCTGGAAAAGTTAATCCCACAGGCACAAACATTCCTATACGATTTCTTCTAACCATCATGATAGCCTCCAATCCAAGACGGATCGGAGGTTATTTGCGCTTATATCATAGATGCATAAAGCGATTATGGCTCGAGATCTAACGGTTAGGCAGGTATAAACGATGCGGTGGACCACCAATAATAATAGGTGCGAATACCGTTTTGTAGTTTTTACAATGTTCTGAAAATTTATGTTCGTCAGTATTGACCTACGATTTGAAATGCGTATAATGGAGTTAAGGTCAAAGAAAGTCAAAGTCAACGATGTTGGGTTCGCAGCCCACGTCGCAGGCGCGGCCTCGCTGCCGATGCAGCGAATGTAATTAGGCAACGTGCAAGACAACAGACACCTAAGCAAGGCGCATCATGAGGGAGGTTGGTGCATGCGTAACATTTCCGATCTCATTGAACAGTATTTGAAACAGCTGCTTCAGGAAAGCACCGAAGGTGCGGTCGAAATTCAACGCAATGATCTGGCCGATCGTTTCTCTTGTGTTCCTTCGCAGATCAATTACGTCATCAGTACACGCTTTACGTTAGAGAAGGGGTATGTTGTCGAGAGCAAGCGGGGCGGCGGCGGATATATTCGTATCCAGCGCGCGGAATTGCCAGCGCTTAAGACGATTACACTGTATCTAAGTGAGGTTATTGGTGATCAGATCGACCAGAATGCCGCAGAAGGCCTTATTTATCAATTAGAGGAAGCCCGCCATATTTCGAAGCGCGAGGCGAGTCTGATGAAAGCGGCAATGTCTCGCGATACGATTGCGATGAAGCTGCCGATACGTGATGAAGTTCGGGCGCGGTTACTGAAGGCGATGCTGATTTCCCTGTTAACGAGGTAAGATCGCATTGGGCGCAGGGGTCATGGTGCTTAGTTCGGCGAAGGAGGGATGGCGGCTTGATCTGTCAGGAATGCGGAAAGAAGCCGGCAACGCTTCATTTTCAGAAAATTGTTAACGGAGAGAAGACCGAGATTCACATATGTGAATCATGCGCTCGCGAGAAGAGCGAGGGCATTCCCGGCTCCTCCAATGGATTCTCTATTCACAGTCTGCTGTCTGGTCTGCTCGATTTCGAACGGACAGGACAAGGGGCAAAGCAGGAAACCGTACGCTGTGAGGAATGCGGCTTGACCTATGCACAATTCAGTAAGATTGGCCGTTTCGGCTGCAGCAACTGTTATCACAGTTTCGAGAACAAGCTCGATCCATTATTCAAGCGAGTTCATGGCAATACGGTGCACGTTGGCAAAATTCCAAAGCGTTCCGGCGGCATTATCCAGACGCGCCGGGAGATTGAGCAGCTGCGGCGCGAGCTGGCGATACGTATTGATAGCGAGGAGTTCGAGGCGGCGGCACAGCTCCGCGATCGAATTCGCGAGCTGGAGCGAAGAACGGAAGGGCTTTAAGCGCGAAGGGAGGATTATTGACTTTGTCCAAGAGACGTTTTGCCGAGCATCCGCTTAGCGATTGGATGAAAGGAGAGGGTCCTGAATCGGATATCGTCATCAGCAGTCGAATCCGAGTTGCGCGCAATTTGCGTTCATACCCGTTCCCGATGCTGGCGACGAATCAACAATCGCTTGAGGCAATGAACCGTCTGACGGGAGTTGCCTTACAAGGGAAGCTGAGCGGCATTGGCCATTTCGATATATACAAACTAAGCGAGCTGACCGAGCTTGAAAGGCGGGTGCTGGTGGAGAAGCATCTCATCAGTCCGAACCTAGCCAATGAATCACGCAACGGTGCGCTTGTATTGAACGAAGAAGAATCAATCAGCATCATGATTAACGAAGAAGACCATCTGCGCATCCAATGTCTGTATCCGGGTTTCCAAATCCGTGAAGCATGGCAGCTGGCAAGTCGCATTGACGATATTTTCGAAGCGGAAGCGGATTATGCTTTCGACGAACGAAGAGGATTTCTAACAAGCTGTCCTACGAATGTAGGAACCGGCATCCGAGCATCGGTAATGATGCACTTGCCGGCGCTGGTGCTGACTCAGCAAATTAATCGTATTTTGTCCGCGGTGGCACAGGTTGGTCTTGCCGTTAGGGGAATGTATGGCGAAGGAAGCGAGTCGACCGGCAATCTGTTTCAGATTTCGAATCAAATTACGCTCGGGCAGTCGGAGACTGAAATTATCGACAACCTGTACAGCGTAGCTCAGCAAATTATTGAACATGAGAAGGCGGCCCGCAAACGGCTTGTCGCCGAGAATCCGATTCGAATCGAGGACCGCGTCAGCCGATCGTACGGTGTATTATCGCATGCAGCGATCATGGATTCGAAGGAAGCTGCGCAGCGGTTGTCGGACATACGGTTAGGCATTGATCTGGGGATGATCAATGGCGTGTCTACGCAGGCGATGAATGAACTGCTTGTTATGACGCAGCCGGGTTTTCTGCAGCAGGTGTTCAATGAGGCGCTCAGTCCGGAAGCAAGGGATATCCGGCGGGCGGAGTTGATTCGAAATCAAATTTCGCAGCACAACAATCATGGGGGTGTATCGCAATGATGTTCGGAAGATTCACGGAACGTGCACAGAAGGTGCTGGCACTGGCTCAAGAAGAAGCCGTTAGACTTGGTCACAACAATATTGGAACGGAGCATATTCTGCTTGGTCTGATTCGCGAGGGCGAAGGCATCGCAGCGAAGGCACTTATCGGCCTCGGCCTTGGACTCGAGAAAATTCAAGATGAAGTCGAAGCGCTCATCGGCCGCGGCCAAGAGCAGCCTTCGAATATTGCATATACGCCGCGCGCGAAGAAAGTTATTGAACTATCGATGGATGAGGCTAGAAAGCTTGGCCATACGTACGTTGGCACAGAGCATATTCTGCTTGGCCTCATTCGCGAAGGTGAAGGTGTTGCAGCGCGTGTGCTGAACAATCTCGGTATTAGCCTGAATAAGGCACGTCAGCAAGTGCTGCAGTTGCTTGGCAGCAGCGAAGCCGTATCGAGCAGCCACGGTGCGCCATCCAACGTAAGCACACCGACACTCGATGGTCTTGCGCGTGACTTGACGGCATTTGCTCGCGAAGGCAATCTCGATCCGGTCATCGGCCGCAGCAAAGAGATCGAGCGTGTTATTCAAGTGCTTAGCCGCCGGACGAAGAACAATCCTGTTCTGATCGGTGAGCCAGGTGTTGGTAAGACGGCTATCGCAGAGGGCCTCGCTCAGAAAATCATTGCAGGCGAAATCCCTGAGACGCTGCGCGACAAGCGCGTTATGACGCTCGATATGGGTTCGGTCGTTGCAGGTACGAAGTACCGTGGCGAGTTCGAGGATCGTCTGAAGAAGATCATGGACGAAATCCGCCAAGCGAACAATATCATCCTGTTCATCGACGAGCTGCATACGCTGATCGGCGCGGGCGGCGCAGAAGGCGCAATCGACGCATCGAACATTCTCAAGCCGTCGCTGGCGCGCGGAGAGCTGCAGTGCATCGGTGCAACGACGCTGGATGAATATCGCAAATATATCGAGAAAGACGCTGCGCTGGAGCGCCGCTTCCAACCGATTACGGTGGATCAACCTACGCCGGAAGAGGCCATTCAAATTCTTCACGGTCTGCGCGATCGCTACGAAGCGCATCACCGCGTGAAAATTACAGATGAAGCGATCGAGCAAGCAGTTAAGCTGTCCGATCGTTA
This sequence comes from Paenibacillus terricola, assembly GCF_014779765.1. Taxonomy (GTDB): domain Bacteria; phylum Bacillota; class Bacilli; order Paenibacillales; family Paenibacillaceae; genus Paenibacillus_T; species Paenibacillus_T terricola. Next base: position 6,056 of record NZ_JACXZA010000013.1, read on the forward strand.
CATTACAGACCGCTTCCTGCCAGATAAAGCGATTGACCTTATCGACGAGGCATCGTCCAAAGTACGCCTCAAAACGTATACGGTACCGCCAAACCTGAAGCAGCTGGAGAACCGTCTGGAAGATATCCGCAAGGAGAAGGATTCCGCGGTTCAATCGCAGGAGTTCGAGAAAGCGGCTGCGCTGCGAGATACGGAGCAGAAGCTGCGCGAAGAGCTTGATGTAACGCGCAATCAGTGGAAAGAGAAGCAAGGACGCACCGATTCCGAAGTTACGCCTGAGGATATCGCGCAGGTTGTTGCAAGCTGGACCGGCATTCCGGTCAGCAAGCTCGCTGAGGAAGAGACGCAGCGTCTGCTGAAGATGGAAGATATTTTGCACGATCGCGTTATTGGTCAGACTGACGCTGTCAAAGCGGTTTCGAGAGCGATCCGCCGGGCACGCGCCGGACTGAAGGATCCGAAACGTCCGATCGGCTCGTTCATCTTCCTCGGCCCTACGGGCGTCGGTAAGACGGAGCTTGCACGCGCTCTTGCTGAATCGATGTTCGGCGACGAGAATGCGGTAATTCGTATCGATATGTCCGAATACATGGAGAAGCATTCGACTTCTCGTCTCGTCGGAGCGCCTCCAGGGTATGTCGGTTACGAAGAGGGCGGTCAGCTGACCGAGAAAGTCCGCCGCAAACCGTATTCGGTTGTGCTGCTCGATGAGATCGAGAAAGCACATCCAGAAGTATTCAATATCCTGCTGCAAGTGCTGGAGGATGGACGTCTTACGGACTCGAAAGGCCGTGTTGTGGACTTCCGCAATACACTGATCATTATGACGTCGAACGTTGGCGCCGATCAGATCAAACGGAATTCGACGCTGGGCTTCACAGCGGTACAGGATGCAAGCCGCGAGTTCAATCAAATGAAAGAAAAAGTGCTGGCAGAGCTCAAGAAGAGCTTCCGTCCAGAGTTCCTCAACCGGATCGACGAGACGATCGTATTCCACTCGCTCGAGCAGGAGCATATCGCTCAGATCGTTACGCTCATGTCGGATGAATTGCGTAAACGTCTGAGAGAGCAAGAGGTTGATTTCGTTCTGACGGATGAAGCGAAGACATTCCTTGCGAAGGAAGGCTTCGATCCGCAGTACGGTGCTCGTCCGCTCCGCCGCGCGATCCAGAAGCATATCGAGGACCGTCTGTCCGAAGATCTGCTGATGGGCACCATTACAAAAGGCGACTCGCTCATCATCGATGAGAAGGATGGCACGCTTGTCGTAAGCCGTGCAAGCAAGGAACCGGAGTCGGTTGATAGTGCAGAACCGGCGAATAAGTAAATAGGATAGAGGGGACATCGTGCAGCAACGTAAGCTGCACGATGTCTTTTTGCAATAATAGGCGCATGAGATAGGCAAGTGCAAATAAAGAAGGAGCGGGATGAAGGATGAATGAACGGGAAGATCTGCGATTTCCGATTGGCATATTTACAGCAGTTGAGCAGCTTAATGAAGAGCAACGGGCACAGTGGATTGAAGTTATCGAAAGGCTGCCAGAAGAATTGTCGGCAGCAGCAGCAGGGCTAAGCGATGAGCAGTTAGACACACCCTATCGGGATGGAGGGTGGACGATTCGTCAAGTCGTGCATCATCTGGCGGACAGTCATATGAATTCGTATATGCGCTTTAAGCTGGCCGTTACGGAGGAGCTTCCGACGATAAAACCGTATTATGAGGATCGATGGGCGGAGTTGTCCGATGGGGCTAATGCACCGATTAAACTGTCTTTGACCTTGTTGAAGGCGCTGCATGCGCGGTGGGTTTATTTTCTTAAGAGTCTTCGTGCAGAGCAGTTCGAATGTGCATTCGTACATCCGGAGCATGGCCGCGCGATGACGCTCAACGACGCGCTTGGCATGTATGCTTGGCATGGCAGGCATCATATTGCCCACATTACGGGACTTCGCAATCGGAACGGTTGGTAGATCCGAATATTTTAAAAGCAGACGCTATGCCGAAGTTCATTTTCATATGCCGATTTGGTTCTGACTGCCTCGGACTGGTATACTAATTTACATAATGATTGATCTTAAAATGGTGTGCAGAGGAGGAAATGTAATGATACTTGTAACAAACACAATCTCGATCAAGAAGGGACATGGACGCTCGGTTGCGGAGAGGTTCAAGAACCCGAAGGGCGTGCATCAAATGCCGGGATTCGTTCGGATGGAGCTGTTTCTCTCAGAGAGCGAAGAGCACGACGAACTGAAAGTCAGCACGCTGTGGGAGTCCAAGGAGGCATTCGAAGGCTGGAAGAACAGCGATGCCTTCAAACAGGCGCATTCCCATGCCGGCAGAGGCAAGCCATCATCGGAGGGCACGGAGAAAGCTGCTGAGGCACCGTCCCATCCGCATGCAGGTCAACACGCACAATCGGAGGAAGGTCCGATCATGCTCGGCGCGAAATTGTCGATGCATGAACTGCTGTTTACGCAACTGGCTGAATAAATGTATGATGGCATAGACCAAACGATATACTAAGAAAGACGATACGCAGGGGAGGACGCCGCCAGGGTTCTCCCCTTTTTGCTGCGCGTTCTAGGGGTTTCTATTGGTACGTGAAAATGGTAAACTTTGATTAACCACATAAGAATTTATAAGCTTCCAAGCATAGGAAAGAATAAGTTCTTATTTGACGAGTTTTCTGCTAAGGGAGTCAACAATGGCCAAAATAAAAGTGAAATTCGCCTGCACGGAGTGCGGTACCGAGTCGCCTAAGTGGCTGGGCAAATGCCCGGGCTGCGGCTCTTGGAACTCCATGGTGGAGGAGAAGGAAACGGTTGTTCGCACGGCTGGAGCAGCGGGTGCTTCTGTTTTTCAAACGAAAGAAAAGCCGCGTTCCATCATACACATAGAAAGTGATCAAGAACCGCGCATCGATACGAAGCTTGGCGAACTGAATCGCGTCCTCGGGGGCGGTGTGGTTCCAGGCTCGTTAACGCTTGTCGGCGGAGATCCAGGCATCGGCAAATCGACCCTGCTGCTGCAAGCCTCACACTCACTGGCTGCTAGCGGCTTACGGGTGCTCTATATATCGGGCGAGGAATCGGTGCGACAGACGAAGCTGCGGGCGGACCGCCTTGGCTCGCTGTCGGAACAGCTGTATGTGTTGTGCGAGACGAATGTCGAATCGATTCGGGAAGCGATCGAATCGGTTGAACCGGCACTCGTTGTTATCGATTCCATTCAGACGGTATTTGATCCGAATGTTCAATCTGCTCCTGGCAGTGTGGCACAGGTTAGAGAGTGCACTTCGCACTTCATGCGGATCGCCAAGATCAAAGGGGTCGCAACTGTTCTTGTTGGACACGTGACCAAAGAAGGGGCAATCGCAGGACCGCGAATGCTGGAGCATATGGTCGATTGTGTGCTTTATTTCGAAGGCGAGCGCCATCATACATATCGGCTGCTGCGTGCGGTAAAGAACCGTTTTGGTTCAACGAATGAGATCGGTATTTTCGAAATGGGAGAGAGTGGACTGCGCGAGGTGGCGAATCCGTCGGAACTGTTCCTATCTGAGCGCCCGCTTGGCGTGGCTGGTTCGACAGTTGTGGCGAGCATGGAAGGTACGCGCCCTGTGCTTGTCGAGTTGCAAGCACTTGTCGCACCGACCAACTTCCCGTCTCCGCGGCGGATGTCGGCGGGTATCGATCATCATCGAATGGCGCTCCTTATTGCGGTATTAGAGAAGCGAATGGGCATGTTTCTACAAAATCAGGATGCGTACTTAAACGTCGCAGGCGGCGTGAAACTCGATGAGCCAGCAGTTGATCTTGCAGCGGCCGTCAGTATTGCATCCAGCTTCCGAGACGCGCCGACAAGGCCTTACGATGTCATCTTCGGCGAAGTCGGATTAACGGGTGAAGTTCGCGCTGTATCTAGGGCGGAACAGCGTGTAAGAGAAGCGGAGAAACTAGGGTTTAAACGGGTAATTATGCCTGAGAACAGCTTGAAAGGCTGGAAACCGCCGTCTGGCATCGAGGTTATCGGCGTATCCACCGTAGCGGAGGCGCTCAAGGCAACGCTCGGATAGAGGGGGCACAATATGAAGGAGCAGAGAGAGCTTGAAGTGATGCACCAATTGCTGCAGCTGGTCGCGCCAGGCACGGCATTTCGCGATGGACTGGAGAACGTCCTGCGCGCAAAGACCGGTGCGCTTCTCGTCGTCGGATACAGTCCTGAGGTCATGGAAGTTGTCGATGGCGGGTTTTCGATCAACTGTGATTTTTCGCCTAACTATTTGTATGAGCTCGCGAAGATGGATGGCGCTATCATCTTAAGCGAGGATTTGAAACGGATTCTGTATGCGAACACGCAGCTTATTCCGAACAGCTCTATCGCGTCGAGTGAGACAGGTATTCGTCATCGGACGGCGGAGCGGGTTGCGAAGCAGACCGGCAAGCTGGTCGTATCGATTTCGCAGCGCCGCAACGTCATTACGCTGTATCAAGGCAATTTGCGCTACGCGCTTAAAGATATGGGTGTTATTCTGACGAAGGCGAATCAGGCGATTCAAACGCTTGAGAAATATAAAGCTGTGCTTAATCAAGCATTCACGAACTTGTCAGCGGCAGAGTTTGAGGAGCTTGTTACCTTGCAGGAAGTTGCCCATGTCATTCATCGGGTCGAGATGGTTGTGCGCATTAAGATGGAGATCAAGCGTTATGTAACTGAGCTTGGGACGGAAGGCCGCCTGATCGGCATGCAGATGGATGAGCTTGTAGGCGGCGTTGAAGAAGATGCTTGGTTCCTGCTGAAAGATTATGCGAAAGACAATTCGGATGATCGAATCCGTGAAATCCGGATAGCGCTTAAGAAGCTGAGCAATGATGAACTTATGGATCCGCCGCATCTCATTCGTCTGCTTGGCTTTGCGGGCACGTCGGCGGATGACGCTGTTTCTCCACGCGGATATCGACTGCTTCATAAGATTCCAAGGCTGCCGATTGTCGTCATGCACAATCTTGTGGAAAGGTTCCACCATTTGCCGCATATTGTAATGGCAACCTACGAGGAATTAGACGAAGTGGACGGCATCGGCGAGGTGCGTGCACGCGCCATCAAGGAAGGTCTCAAACGGATCCAAGATCAAATGTTCATTGACAGGCAGATCTAAATCCCATAGAATGAGGGAATGCGTGCCCGAATGGGTGTAGATGGAATTTTTTGATTAAGCGAGTGTACGTGACATGATTTATTGGGCATAGTAGAGATGAGGTGGAACGAGATGATCACAAAGTCGATACCTAGCCTGTTTACGGTAGGCAATCTCTTTCTTGGAGTTGTCGCCATAATTCTCGTTTTTAATGAGAAACCCGAATTGGCGGCAATGATGGTTATTATAGCCATGCTGTTAGATGGCGTAGATGGTCGAATTGCCCGTGCGCTTAATGCACAGAGCGAATTCGGCAAGGAGCTTGATTCATTGTCGGATGTCATTTCATTCGGTGTCGCTCCTGCATTCATTATGTATGTTGTTGCTTTTCAAGATTTGAACCAGGCAGCTTCTTGGATTATTACAGCATTGTTCCCGATCTGCGGCGCATTGCGGTTGGCCCGCTTTAACGTCATTTCTGGAATGCCGGGTTACTTCATCGGTCTGCCGATTCCGGCTGCTGGCGGCGTGTTGTGTACGCTGGCGCTGTTCTATAAGGACATTCCTTCTGCCGTACTGATGGCGAGCACCCTGCTGCTGTCGTTCTTGATGGTTAGTACGGTGAAATACCCGAACTTCAAGAAGATTGGCATTCCGAAAGGCGCAATCTGGGTTGTTCCTCTTGTTGTCATTGTGGCTGTCGTTCTGGGATACTTGTTCCCTAAGCATCTGTCGAAGATCATCTTCGTGCCGCTGCTGGTGTATGCATTATATGGCTTAAAAAAAAACGTTAGTGCCGTTGTGCGTCTAACTTCCCGCAAGAACCGCAGACGTCGTGCTGCAGAAGAGGCAGCGAAGTCGGAGCACAGCGCATAAAAGATAGCTATTTACTACGTTAATGATTAACGACAACAAAGAAGGCTTGGCGAATTCGCCAAGCCTTTTCTATATGCCACTGGGTTATTGTCCTCGAACGGATGTTTGCCCCTCCGTGAATTCATCACTAGCAGGGAGGATTTAAGGTGGGTAAAAGCGTTATACCTCTACCGTTTCGCCGTCTGCTAACACATGGCCGTTCAGCCCGGCTTTCTCCATATGGCGGACCCATTCGTGAGGATCCTGCGCAATGAGTGGGAATGTATTGTAATGCATCGGTATCGTCAGCTTTGGCTGGAGCCACGAAGCTGCTGTTACCGCATCTTCTATTCCCATCGTGAAGTTATCCCCGATCGGCAGGCATGCTACATCGATAGATGCCCATCCCGCAATGAGCTTCATATCTGAGAATAGTCCCGTATCGCCGGCATGATAGAGTGTAGTACCATCCATCGTAATAAGGAAGCCCGCTGGCGTGCCGCCGACCTCAAATTCATTATTGCTGAATTCGATGCCGCCAGAATGCCAAGCAGGCGTTACTTTTACGCGTCCCCATTCGAAATTGTAGGCCCCGCCAATTCCCATCGGATGAACGGCAGCGCCTTGTTTGGCGAAGTACATAGCCAGTTCGAAAGTCGTTATAATCGGGCAGCCGTTTGCGTTGGCGATTTGTACAGCATCCCCGGTATGATCGGCATGGCCGTGCGTGATTAGCACTGCAGACAATCCGCTCAGTTGATCCGGTTTGGTTGATGCGCCAGGATTGCCGGACAGGAACGGGTCAATTAGAATGCGGGCAGATTCGGACTCTACGAGAAAACAAGAATGGCCAAGAAATGTCATTTTCATATGTAACATCTCCTATTGGTAATTGATTAGTGGCGGTGCAGGATAGAGTATGACCGATAGAGCTAGTCTCTAAACCTCCGGAAGATTCTCATAAGAATAGATGGTTACGTGTAAAAAAGCCCGAAGCTTCATCTGCCTCGGGCTATTTCGCATGCGCGAAAGTGTATGATGATCGCTATCTCATGTTAAACAGACCAAGTGTCGAGCATTTGTCAGACTCGCGAGCGACGACTTCTTCCAGATTAATGTCAAGCAGATTGCAAAGAGCGGACATGTAGAACAGATTGCGTCCAAGCTCGGCTCGCAGTACATCGCTGCACTGTTCGCATAGCTGGCCGTTCATGTGATTCTCCAGCACAGATTGTGCAGCTGTCAGATCGGTATCGACGCTAAACGCTTGCTTCTTCGCATTTAATTCAATGCAGCCGCATTCCGTTACAGCCTTGGCGACGGCGCGATTTACAGCTGAGCTCGTTTGACCGTATTTGGACAGGACGTCGAGCAGACTGCGATGTCGTAGAAGCAGTTCAGAAACCTGTTGCTGGAATTGATCCAATGTCACTTGCATCCACCTCTCTCGGATTCGGCATAACACATAGGTCTATTATAATCTTCTGACAATGGCATTTCAAAAGAAATTGGATGAGTCGGCGATTAATGGGCGAATGCGCTGACCATAATGAATAATGGAGGTGGATAAAGCCATGAAACGAATTATTCAAATCATCGGCATTTGGCTGGGCGGATCGATCGGAAGTCAGTGGCACGCTTGGATGGGCGGCGATCTTTCTTTGTCCATGCTGGGGACTATGCCGCAAAGCGGCGGGTCTAGTATGAATTACTTGTATATTGCATTAGGAGCATTTTGTGGTTTCGCAGCAGCTACTACATTAGCAACACCAATTATGCGCAAGGTGAAACAAGGCTCTGAACGGCTCACCAGCATTCCTGCTGCTGATCTGATGGCGGGTGCAGTTGGCGTGTTCGCGGGGTTGGTATTCGCAGCACTTCTGTATCCTGCAGTTGCTAAGATTAATGGTATCGGTCTTCTTGTTCCCGTTATACTGACGTTGCTGCTTGGTTATATGGGGCTGCAGTTAGGTCTGGGTAAGAAAGAAGAGCTGTCCGCAGGGCTGTCCGCGCTTCTTCAGCGCCGCAGTGTTCAGCCAGAGGATGATGGCAAGAGCAAGTATGAGGAACATAAAATATTAGATACGAGCGTCATTATCGACGGCCGTATCGCTGACATTTGCAAAACCGGATTTATCGAAGGAACGCTCGTCATTCCGGAATTTGTGCTGGAAGAATTACAGCATATCGCAGACTCTTCGGATTTGCTCAAACGCAACCGCGGACGGCGGGGGCTTGATATTTTGAACAAAATCCAGAAAGAGCTTGATGTTCGGGTGCTGATCTACGAGGGAGACTTCGAAGAGATCGGTGAAGTAGACAGCAAACTCGTGAAGCTTGCGAAGGCGTTGGGCGGCAAGGTTGTCACGAACGACTTCAACTTGAATAAGGTGTGCGAGCTGCAAGGGGTGTCTGTTCTCAACATTAATGATCTTGCAAACGCCGTGAAGCCAGTCGTGCTGCCAGGAGAAGAAATCGTCGTTCAAGTGATCAAGGATGGCAAGGAGCATGGACAAGGCGTCGCTTATCTGGATGACGGCACGATGATCGTCGTTGAAGGTGGACGCGAATATATTGGAACGACGATGGAGGTGCTCGTGACGAGTGTTCTGCAGACTTCAGCGGGCAGAATGATATTCGCAAAACCGAAATTGTTGGAAAAAGCGCAATAACGCGGTATGATGATACTTATATAGTTCGGGTTCAAAAAGTACAATCCAAGATTCGATGCCGAATATACTTCTTGAGATGCTTCGTGATCAAAAGTGGACTTTTTGAACGACCTCTATAGGTAATAAACCTTTATGGATTATACGGCGAGGCGGGTAGCGATTATCATGAACGCACAATGGGGCGTCGTCATCGTGGCGGCGGGCAAAGGCACGCGGATGAGAACGGCGGAGAGCAAGCAATATTTAACCTTGCGGGATAAGCCGATTCTCGTTCATACGCTTGAGCTGTTCCAATCCATGGATGAGACAGCTGCAATTGCGCTGGTTGTAGGACAAGCCGATATTGGCAGATGCAAGGAATGGGTGGCCCAATACGGGCTTACGAAAGTGACTGCAATTGTTCAAGGCGGCTCCGAGCGCCAGCACTCGGTGCATCTTGGCTTGAAGGCACTGCCATCGCATCTGCAATGGGTTATGGTTCATGACGGCGTAAGACCGCTCGTTACACAACAAGCGGTTCGGGCTTGCTGCACAGCAGCGATGAAAGGTGAAGATCAGGGGGCAGCGGTTATCGCTGTGCCTGTGAAAGATACGATTAAACAGGTGAACGATTCAGGCGTCATCGTAGCGACGCCTGACCGCCGAAGCTTGTGGGCGATTCAGACGCCGCAAGCTTTTCGTCGTGATTTGCTCACTAGAGCCCATGAAACAGCGGAAGCGGATCGCTTCTTAGGTACAGATGACGCAATGGTTGTGGAGCGGTTGAATGTTCCGGTTGTCGTAGCAGAGGGCGAATATACGAACATCAAGATTACGACGCCGGACGATTTGCCGTATGCCGAATTTTTGCTGGGGATGCGGGAGAGTGTCCAGGTCAGCGACAAAATAAGGATAGAACTCAAGGGGGAAGTTTCGCAATGATTCGTGTAGGACAAGGATTTGACGTTCACCAACTCGTGGAAGGTCGTCCATGCATTATTGGCGGCGTAACGATTCCATATGAGAAAGGCCTTCTTGGCCATTCGGATGCAGACGTATTGCTTCACTCGGTAGCAGATGCAGTGCTTGGCGCGCTTGGACTTGGCGATATCGGCAAGCATTTTCCAGACACGGATCCTGCCTATGAAGGGGCGGACAGCGTTAAGCTGCTGGAGCATGTATGGGCGCTCGCGAAGGAGCGGGGCTATAAGCTCGGCAATATTGATAATACGATCATTGCACAACGTCCGAAGATGCTGCCTTACATTCCTCAGATGGTAGAAGTAATTGCCCGTGTACTTGAGGCAGATGACCTGTTGCAGGTTAATGTAAAAGCGACAACGACGGAGAAACTTGGTTTTCCGGGCAGAGGAGAAGGAATCGCGGCGCAGACAGTTGTATGCCTCGTGAAGGATGCGCTATAATCTTAGGCATTATAGAGGTAGTTCAAAAAGTCGTCTTTTGATCACGAAGTGAGACAGGAAGCCTATTCGGCGTCGAAGCTTGCGTTAACCTTCGAAGTCCGGAGGTCATGCTTCCGCTGTAGGTTTCCGCTGGAAACCTTGTATCATGTAGGTATTGCCTACACTCCGTTCTTCCTGAAGTTATTTGCGATACTTCAAGCTACACCTGCGAGCAAATAACAGCTTCGTAAGCATACGCTTTTCAGGTTCTCGCAATCTTCTCGGTGCTGAAAACCCAACTTTTTGAACACTCATTTATAGAATTTCGCAAGCTGCCGGCGCTGCACGGCCGGCAATGAAATAGAGGAGGATAAAGGCATGTCACAGCAGCAAATTCGCGTTCGGTATGCGCCATCGCCTACAGGACATCTACATATCGGTAATGCAAGAACGGCCTTGTTCAATTATTTATACGCGCGCAGTCTCGGCGGACAATTCATTATTCGAATCGAAGATACGGACGTAAAGCGCAATGTAACGGGCGGCGAAGAAAGTCAGCTTAAATATTTGCGTTGGCTCGGCATGGATTGGGACGAGAGCGTCGATATCGGCGGCGGCTACGGCCCTTATCGTCAGACGGAGCGTCTGGCAATTTATGAGGAGTATTGGCAGGACCTGATCAAGCGTGGTCTAGCTTATCGCTGCTATTGCACGGAAGAAGAGCTCGAAGCAGAGCGCGAGGAGCAAATCGCCCGTGGCGAGACGCCGCGCTATTCCGGCCGCCATCGCGACCTGACAGAAGAACAGCGTCAAGCGTTCGAGGCGGAAGGCCGCGTGCCAAGCATTCGGTTCCGTGTAACGGAAGGCAAGACTTATACGTTCAACGATATGGTCAAAGGCGAGATCAGCTTCGACAGCGAAGGAATGGGCGATTTCGTCATCGTGAAGAAAGACGGCATTCCGACGTACAACTTCGCGGTTGTTCTTGATGACTATCTCATGCGTATTTCACATGTTTTGCGCGGTGAGGACCATATCTCCAACACGCCTCGCCAGCTAATGATATATGAAGCTTTCGGATGGACGCCGCCGCAATTCGGCCATATGACGCTGATCGTGAACGAAACTCGCAAAAAGCTCAGCAAACGCGACGAGTCGATCATTCAGTTCATCGAGCAATACGATTCGCTCGGCTACTTGCCGGAAGCGATGTTCAACTTCATTGCGCTGCTTGGTTGGTCGCCAGAGGGTGAGCAAGAAATCTATTCCCGCGAAGAGCTTGTTAACGTCTTCAATGCTTCGCGTCTAAGCAAGAGCCCGGCTGTGTTCGATACGAACAAGCTCGCTTGGATGAACAATGAGTATATTAAGAAGACAGATCCGGAACGTATCGTTGCGATGTGCTTGCCGCACCTGCAGGCAGCAGGCCGCGTAGCAGAACCGACGACGGCTGAGTCGTTCGCATGGGTAACGGATCTCGTGACGCTGTATCAGGATAAACTGCGCTCCGCTTCCGAAATCGTTCCGCTGACCGAGTTGTTCTTCCGCGATAATGTGGAGGATGAGAGCGAAGCGACTGAAGTGCTGGCTGAAGAAACGGTTCCGGCTGTTCTGAGTGCTTACCTTGCTCAAGTGGAAGGTTCGGAATCATTCACTGCCGATGATCAGAAAGCTCTGATCAAAGCTGTACAGCAGGAGACAGGCTGCAAAGGAAAATCGCTCTTCATGCCTATTCGCGCGGCACTTACAGGTCAGACGCATGGTCCAGACTTGAACCAGACGATTGCGCTACTGGGCAAACAGAAGGTTGTTGACCGACTGAAGCTTCGTCTTGGCCGCTAATCCAATAAAGTAGACAACCGGGGCCGGAATGGGCGCTGTTCCGTTACGGCTTCCCTTGTCACTTTGGTAACGATTCGTTATACTGAACGTAACGAGAACAATTGCATATTAGTGCGAGTTCAAAATGTCGGGTTTTCAGCACCGAGAAGATTGCGAGAACCCTTTTGAACAAACTCTATTAGAATGACAGGCTTTGAACAGGAGTAGTACGCTAATACGGGATTCGCAGAGAGGACAACCGTCATGCCGAATCCGCCTCAACCGCGGAATTCGTACGGCATGTGGGCTGTAAGTTGTCTATTCCCGCAGCGATGCTGTTGCACCTGGGAGCCTTGCTCCGATCCGTCTGCATAGAAGTAAGCTGACGGGGTAGGCGGCAACGGGAATGCCACCGTTATTGGGCAGCTGAGAGCAACGGTAAGATTCATGCCCCGCCCATGCAGGCGAGGTGTACCGTTCAGACAGAGTGGAACCGCGATTAATACGCCTCTGTAGTCCTTATGGACTACAGAGGCTTTTTTGCATAAATGCACGCTGTCGGATTTAATAAGCTTTCGGTATGAGCTAACGCCTATTCCGTACGTTGGATGAATTTGTTGGGCGGTTAGGAACAGTTTTTGCATAGATGCACCTTATGAAGTGGCGTGTGTTGGCAGGCGGGGAATGGGAGAGGGGGAGTCGAGATGCTTAGACATATACGATCGGATATACAGGCCGTGTTCGATAACGACCCGGCAGCGAGAAGCAAGCTTGAGGTTATAATCACCTATTCGGGCTTGCACGCGATATGGGCGCATCGGATTGCACATGGGTTTTATACAAGGGGCTGGTTCGCGATCGCACGAGGAATCTCGCAGTTCAGCCGCTTTATGACCGGAATTGAGATTCACCCGGGAGCAAGAATCGGCAATCGACTCTTTATCGACCACGGAATGGGCGTCGTAATTGGCGAAACATGCGAGATCGGCGACGATGTTGTCATTTATCAAGGCGTGACGCTTGGCGGTACCGGTAAAGAAAAAGGCAAGCGGCATCCGACGATCGGCAACAATGTTGTTATTGCGTCTGGCGCGAAGGTACTTGGATCGTTCACAGTTGGCGATAATTCGAATATCGGGGCCAACTCGGTTGTGCTGAGCCCAGTGCCGGAGAACAGCACCGTTGTTGGTATTCCAGGTCGTATCGTGAAACGTAACGGCGAGCGGGTCGGCGATCGACTTGACCACACGAAGCTTCCGGATCCGGTTGTCGAGATGCTGCGTAAGATGCAGAAGGAAATCCATGATTTGAAACATGAAGTACAAGATCTAAGGGCGCAAGCGGGAAAGTCGCAGGAGAAGGAGCCCGTACTCGAAGGAGAATCCGTAAAATGACAGTTTCGATATACAATACGCTGACGCGTGCACAAGAACCGTTCGTGCCGCAGGAGCCGGGTAAGGTGAAGATGTATGTATGCGGTCCGACTGTATACGACTACATTCATATTGGCAACGCGCGTCCGGTTATCTTCTTTGACGTTGTGAGACGCTATCTAGAGAGCACGGGACAGGATGTCTCGTACATCGTCAATTTCACGGACGTTGATGATAAGCTCATCCGCAAAGCGGAACAGCTTGGAACGACGGTGCCGGAAGTGGCGGATACGTTTATTGCAGCTTTTAATGAAGATATTGAAGCGCTTGGCGTCCATAAAGCTACCCGCAATCCGCGTGTAACGGACCATATTCCGCTTATCGTCGATTTCATTGCTGGCTTGGTCGACAAAGGGTTCGCATACGAAAGCGGCGGAGACGTTTATTTCCGTACGAACAAGTTCGAGGAATACGGCAAGCTGTCGCATCAGAACACGGAAGAGCTGCAGCATGGCATCCGAATTGAAGTCGATGAGCGCAAAGAACATGCGCAGGACTTCGTGTTGTGGAAAGCTGCCAAACCAGGCGAGATCTATTGGGCTAGCCCATGGGGCGACGGACGTCCGGGCTGGCACATCGAATGCTCCGCGATGGCGCGCGAGTACTTGGGCGATACGCTCGACATTCACGGCGGTGGCCATGACCTGCAGTTCCCGCACCATGAGTGCGAGGTGGCGCAGTCGGAATCGTTGACGGGCAAGCCGCTCGCCCGCTACTGGATGCACAACGGATACATTCATATTAACAATGAGAAAATGTCCAAATCGCTCGGCAACGGCATTACGGTACGTGAACTGCTCAAACGTACGAAAGCGAGCGCGATTCGCTACTTTATGCTTGCGACGCATTATCGCAGCCCGCTGAATTTCAGCGACGATACGATCTTGCAGGCAGAGAAAAGCATCGAACGCATTGCGAACTGTGCAGGCAACCTGCAATATCGTCTATCATCGCTTGCGTCAACAGACGTATTCGAAGCGGGCGCTTCCTCTGGCAACGCGGAGCTTGATGCTCGTCTCGCTGCTATTCAAGCGCAGTTCGAAGCAAAGATGAACGACGACTTCAATACGCCGGATGCCATTACTGCGCTGTTCGAGCTCGTATCCGAAGCGAACAACACGATGCAGCGGCAGGATGTAACAGCAAGCGAGCTCGGTGCACTGCTTGCGCTTATTGAGCAATTCGATAAGACGCTGGGTCTCCTGCCGCAAGCGGATGCAGCGGATGAACTGCTGGATGAGCAGATTGAGAACCTTATCGTTGAACGGACCGAAGCGCGCAAGGCGAAAAACTGGGCGCGTGCCGATGAGATTCGTGACCTGCTCGCGGCAGAAAATATCGTATTGGAAGATACGCCTCAGGGCATTAAGTGGCGGCGCAAATGATTGAAAATGACAACAATTTCGCAGCAGAGTCGCTCGACCTGCTCGTTCATGAGCCCTCCAAACCGGCAAGGCTCATGAACCCGGTCGTTCTGGCTTATGCGGGTGATGCCGTATATGAATTGCTCATCCGTCAATATTTGATTTCGAAGCCGAATCATCAATCGCATGATCTGCATCGTGAAGCGACGAAGCGGGTATCTGCGAAGGCACAGCACGTGACGCTGGAGAGACTGGCGCCGCTGTTGACCGAGGAAGAGGCAGACATTGTACGAAGAGGGCGCAATGCCAAGTCGGGCAAACCGCCGAAGAATGCGGACCCTGCCGATTATCGGCATGCGACGGCACTGGAAACGCTGTTCGGCTACTTATTCTACGAGCGCCGCGGTGAACGCATCCGGGAGTTGTTGGCCGTTGCCTTGGATGATGAAGCAACGAAGAACTAGCGGATGTCACATTCAAAGATCCTGATGTTTGGAGAGAAGAAGCATGAAACAGCGGTATCCACATAAACAAGAACGCCGACGCGAGCGTTCGAATGAACAGGTGCGCACAGCGGAGCGGATTCATGACGAGGAGCAGGCAGGAAGCGAAGAGATTGTAGCGGGCAAACACCCTGTTCTCGAAGCGCTGCGCTCTGGCAGAGAAATCAATAAAATCTGGGTCGCGGAAGGTGCGCAGAAGCATCTGACGGCACCGATTATTGCCGAAGCGAAGCAGCAAGGCGTTATCGTGCAGTTCGCGGATAAGCGCAAGCTTGATGCATTGGCAGGAGAGGTTGCGCACCAGGGCGTAATTGCACAGGTTGCCCCTTATCGTTACTACGAGGTGGACGAGCTGCTGGAGGCGGCGAAGGCAAAAGGTGAGACACCGTTCTTGATCCTGCTGGATGAGATCGAAGATCCGCACAACCTCGGTTCTATTTTGCGTACAGCAGAATGTACGGGAGTTCATGGTGTTATTATTCCTAAGCGCCGCTCGGCAAGCCTTACGGCTACCGTATCCAAGACGTCGGCGGGTGCTGCAGAATATGTGCCAGTAGCGCGGGTGACGAATCTTGCTCAGACGATCGAATCGTTGAAAGAGCAGGGCGTATGGGTTGCGGGAACGGACGTATCTGCTGAGCAGGATGTTTATCGGACTAAGTTCGATATGCCAATCGCAATCGTTATAGGCAATGAAGGCAAAGGAATGGGACGACTGATTCGGGAGAAATGCGATTTTCTCGTTAAGCTGCCGATGGCTGGTAAGCTGAATTCGCTCAATGCATCAGTAGCTGCAGGAGTCTTGATGTATGAAGTGCTGCGCCAGCGCAGAGGCAGCTAGCAATGAACCGCAAGGATGTGCTTTTGGTCGACGGCTACAACGTCATCGGCGCATGGCCGTCACTGCAGCGGCTTCGCGATGAGGAATTGGAAGATGCCCGGGACGCGCTCCTGGATTTGCTGGCCGACTATCAAGGGTTCACGGGAATGATGGTGTACGTCATTTTCGACGCGCATCAGGTACCTGGACATGGTGCCAAGTTTAAGCAACATAGCCTTCAGGTTGTCTATACCAAAGAGAAAGAAACAGCCGATGAGTGCATCGAAAGGCTCGTTGCAGAACTGACAGTGCGCGGGCGTGATATCTATGTTGCAACGTCTGATCTGACCGAACAGCACGTGGCTTTCGGCAAAGGGGCTTTGCGAGTATCGGCAAGAGAGCTTTTGGTCGATGTTGAACAGAAACGAAAGCTTATTCAGGCGACTATTCGCGAGTCTGAAGAACGCCCGCGCAAGCGGAATACGGTAGACGGAACGCTGCCGCTGGATGTGCGGGCGCAACTTGAACAATGGCGTCGGGGTAAAATGTAAGGCGTATGTCACTAGTTGTTACATGGATCTAACATCAACCTAACATATTTAGGCCAAAAACTTACAAATCTACTAGATTGTAAGCATCTAACTCCGCTCGGATTGGTTGACGGTTAGAAGTTACATAATGTATACTGTTGCTATGCTTGATAGAGTGCGAGTCGAGCAGTGCACGCCTTGCAGGCCGGAGGGATAGTTCGTGAGCATCGACCTCAGAGAAACGAGTACGGACGGATATGACTGCAGAACGGACGAAGATATCGTAGAGGCGGTCCGCGAAGGCGATAGCGAAGCGTTGGAGTATTTGATTAACAAGTACCGCAATTTCGTTCGCGCCAAAGCTCGATCCTACTTTCTAATCGGCGCTGACCGAGAAGACATTGTTCAAGAAGGTATGATCGGCTTGTATAAGTCGATTCGTGATTTCAAAGGAGACAAGCTGTCTTCGTTTAAGGCATTTGCTGAGTTATGCATAACACGGCAGATCATTACGGCGATTAAGACAGCAACCCGTCAGAAGCATATTCCGCTCAATTCGTACGTATCGCTGGATAAGCCGATCTACGACGAGGATTCTGATCGTACTTTACTGGATGTAATATGCGGGACTCGCGTATCCGATCCAGAAGAGTTGATCATTAATCAAGAAGAGTTCGTTGGATTAGAAGATAAGATGTCGGAGATATTGAGCGATCTTGAACGCAAGGTGCTCATGCTCTATTTGGATGGCCGGTCGTATCAAGAGATCGCTGTCGACTTGGATCGGCATGTGAAATCGATCGACAATGCGCTGCAGCGGGTTAAGCGCAAGCTTGAACGCTACTTGGAAGTTCGTGACATTGGCGGCTAACTTTAATATCGATTATTTGACGAAGACTCGCGCTGCGAGTCTTTTTATTTTGCTAGAATAGAACATATTCCGGCATGCTAGTTGGAGAGGCTTGAAGAGCGAATCATTAGGGTGCAGAAGATGATAGATGTTCCGTATATGCACCAGTATGTCTAATTTGCCGGAAATTGGCCATAATGCTCGGAAGGGTCCCCGATGCCCTGTCGTTTGTGCGAAACCCAGCGTTGGCGCGCGTTTCTCGCTCTTGCAGCCAAATATATTGTTGAATATATCGGCATTGACACGAAAATTGCGATATGATAATCTGTTTGGGTAGGTCTAAAATTGCAATTTTCACCTATTGGCTCAGGAATCAATCATGATTCAACATATTAGAGCAACACCAAGTACGTCGCAGGAGGTGTACTTCAATGCGGGTAATCATTACGTTGGCTTGTACGAACTGCAAACAAAGAAACTATGCAACCAACAAGAACAAGCGCAACCACCCCGACCGCATCGAGATGAAGAAGTTTTGCAAGTTCTGTAACGAGCATACTCCTCATCGCGAGACGAGATAGTCTATTGGAGGTGTGAACGTGGCTTTTTTGGCTAAGATGAAGCAAGGCTTCGGAACGACGTTCAGTTTCTTCGCAGACAGTTGGGCAGAACTGAAGAAAGTAAGATGGCCGAGCCGTAAAGAATTGACAAGCTATACGATTGTCGTTCTTGTTACGATCGTGCTCGTGACGATCTACTTTTGGGTTCTAGACATCGGGATCTCTGAACTGATCGAACTGATTGTTTAAGAAGAGTCCGAAGGTGGATGGTTATGGAAAAACGATGGTATGTGGTCCATACCTACTCAGGGTATGAGAACAAGGTGAAGGCTAACCTGGAACGCCGCGTAGAATCGATGGGCATGGAAGACAAAATTTTCCGTGTGCTCGTGCCGATGGAAGAAGAAGTGGTGAACAAAGACGGTAAGAAGAAAACTGTCATGCGTAAAGTTTACCCCGGATACGTCCTCGTCGAGATGGTTCAAACGGATGATTCATGGTATGTTGTTCGCAACACACCTGGTGTAACGGGATTTGTAGGTTCGACGGGATCCGGCTCTAAACCGACTCCATTGTTGCCTGAAGAAGTGGATCAGATTCTGAAACACATGGGCATTGATGAGCCGAAGCCGAAGATCGAATTCGAGCTGAAGGAAACTGTTAATGTCAAGGTGGGACCTTTTGCTGGCTTTGTCGGCACGATCGAAGAGATCTTGTTGGATAAGAGCAAAGTGAAGGTCAGAGTAAACATGTTTGGCAGAGAAACCCCGCTGGAGCTTGATTTTACTCAAGTGGAGAAGATATAATAATCTGGTTTCTTGAATCGTCGGCGCCTCCGGCGAGACGGAGCTTAGCTCCGAGTTAATGGGCATTACGTTTTTAAGGAGGTGTTTAGCATGGCAAAGAAAGTCATCAAGATGGTAAAACTGCAAGTGCCAGCAGGTAAAGCGAATCCGGCTCCGCCGATCGGTCCAGCCCTCGGTCAAGCAGGCGTAAACATCATGGCGTTCTGTAAAGAATTCAATGCTCGTACGGCTGACCAAGCGGGCCTGATCATTCCAGTCGTTATCAGCGTATTCGAAGACCGTTCGTTCACGTTCGAAACGAAGACGCCACCGGCTGCAGTATTGCTTCGCGTTGCTGCGGGTATCCCTAAAGGATCCGGCGAACCGAACAAGAAGAAAGTCGCAACGGTTAAACGTGCGAAAGTGCGTGAAATCGCTGAGCAAAAGATGCAAGACCTTAACGCAGCGTCCGTTGAAGCGGCAATGCGCATGGTTGAAGGTACAGCACGCAGCATGGGTGTTGTTATCGAAGACTAATCCGACTGTTGCATGCAACAGCTCGCGTCATACCTTAATAAGGCATGACGGCGTTCGACGGCATCGGCTGTCGGCGTGAAAGTGGGAGGATCATCCGCAAGGAGGATATTCCGCTACTACCACACAAGGAGGGTACTCACAATGGCTAAACACGGTAAGAAATACGTTGAAGCTGCTAAGCTGATCGACAGCGAAGCAACTTATGAATCTCTTGAAGCAATCGAGCTCGTGAAGAAGGCTGCTACGGCAAAATTCGACGAGACGGTTGAGGTTGCGGTACGTCTGGGTGTTGACCCGCGTAAACAAGACCAAGCAGTTCGTGGCGTAGTTGTCCTGCCTAACGGTACGGGTAAAACGAAGCGCGTTCTGGTATTCGCTAAAGGCGAAAAAGCGAAGGAAGCTGAAGCTGCCGGCGCAGATTATGTTGGTGATTCCGACATGATCAACAAAATCCAACAAGGTTGGTTCGACTTCGATGTCTGCGTAGCTACGCCGGACATGATGGCTGAAGTCGGTAAACTCGGTCGTATTCTCGGCGGTAAAGGCCTCATGCCTAACCCGAAAGCCGGTACGGTAACGTTTGACGTTTCCAAAGCCGTAGCTGAGATTAAGGCTGGTAAAATCGAGTACCGTCTTGATCGTGCAGGTCAAATCCTTGCACCGATCGGCAAAGTATCGTTCGACGCTGAGAAACTCGCAGAGAACCTCAAAACGTTGATCGATGCGCTGAACCGTGCTAAACCAGCATCGGCTAAAGGCGTGTACCTGAAAAACATTGCAATCTCTTCGACGATGGGCCCTGGCGCTCGCGTTAACGTGGCTTCGTACCGCTAAGAGATTTGCACTAAACTTCGAATACGCATACCGTAGACAGTAGGTGCCCATGAGGCTTAATTTCCTACCGAGGTGTTATGATACAGTGTTTGAGCTTCGCATTCATTGGAATGTTGAATCGATCAGACCATCATGGCCTTCGCATTGTCTATGCGAAGGCCTTTCTCATGCATCACGGGCGGGGAAACGCAAGTGACGGAATGTGCAACAATCTAACAGGAGGTGTACAGTATGGCAAATGCAAAAATCATCCAGGAGAAACAACTGGCAGTTGAAGAGATTGCAGCGAAACTTCGCAACAGCTCTTCCACTGTAGTAGCGGACTACCGTGGATTGAACGTTGCTCAGGTTACGGAACTCCGTAAGCAGCTGCGTGAGGCAGGCATCGAGTTCCAAGTATTGAAGAACTCGCTCGTTCGCCGCGCAACGGCTTCCGCAGAACTGTCCGAACTCGACGCAGTTCTGACGGGTCCTACGGCAATCGCGTTTGGCGGCGACGACATCGTTGCTCCAGCCAAGATTCTTAGCACTTTCGCTAAGAAGAACGACGCGCTGCAAGTAAAAGGCGGCGTTGTTGAAGGCCGTGTTGTAGACGTTGACCAAATCAAAGCGCTGGCAGACCTGCCATCCCGCGAAGGTTTGCTGTCGATGCTCCTCAGCGTGCTCCAAGCTCCAGTTCGCAACTTTGCACTGGCAGTCAAAGCCGTTTCGGAGAAACAAGAAGCACAAGCTTAATACGACTAGCTGGTTAATGCCAGCTGTTTAGCAACACAACTAAAAAATTATAACATTTTATGGAGGTTTAACCATGTCTAAAGAGCAAATCTTGGAAGCCATCAAGGCAATGACGGTTCTCGAACTGAACGATCTGGTAAAAGCAATTGAAGAAGAATTCGGTGTTACAGCTGCAGCTCCAGTTGCAGTAGTAGCTGGCGGCGGCGCTGCTGAAGCTGCTGAGCAAACTGAGTTCGACGTAATCCTGACGAGCGCAGGCGCATCGAAAATCAACGTTATCAAAGTTGTTCGCGAACTGACAGGTCTTGGCCTGAAAGAAGCTAAAGAAGTAGTAGACAACGCTCCTAAAGCTCTGAAAGAAAAAGTTTCCAAAGAGGAAGCTGAAGCAATCAAAGCTAAGCTTGAAGAAGCAGGCGCAGCTGTTGAAGTTAAATAATCTCGCTTAAGAGATGGCGAACCCCTTGAGGCTTCCGGGCTTCAAGGGGTTCGTTCCTATTTACAACCGTACTGCCATCAGGGAGGAATCTATGGCTGATCATTATTATACGAGAACGCCAGGCGTAGAGCATGATCGCAGAACGCATCAAGATGAGCTGCGCGGATATCGATTCAACTATGTGACGGATGCTGGTGTATTCTCCAAGACGGGAATTGATTATGGCAGCCGTGTATTGATCGATGCGCTTGAGCTTAATAAGCAGGATCAGGTTCTGGATGTTGGCTGTGGTTACGGTCCAATCGGAATAACAGCAGCTCGGCTGGTTGATCAGGGTCATGTAACGATGATAGATATCAATGAGCGTGCAGTTGAACTTGCGAGAGAGAATGCTAAGCTCAATGGTATTCATAATGTAACGATATTGCAGAGCGACATCTATGAAGCGGTACGAGACAAGCGTTTCAACGCGATAGTGACCAACCCGCCTATTCGTGCAGGTAAAGCTGTCGTTCATCGTATTTTCGAAGAAGGTTACCATTTGCTACAACCTGGCGGCTCGATGTGGGTCGTCATTCAGAAGAAGCAAGGGGCTCCTTCAGCTGAAGCGAAGTTGGAAGAGTTGTTTGGTAACGTAGAAGAAGTGACGAAAGACAAGGGTTACCGTATTTTCAGAGCTGTGCGTGAAAGTTAGGTAAATGCGTAACTATTTGTTGACTTGACTTCTCGAATGTGATAGTATTATAAAATGTCAGTATTAGACTGGGCTAATTCTCTTTAGTTAGCTAAAATGTCAAGAACAAAATTCGAGGCGTTTCATGCATAGAAAATCAGTGAATGACGTATAATGTTTACGTTTTGGGCAAAATTACATTGTATGAGCCACTATGCGCGCTTTGATTCATCATGCTCCGGTTGGTTGCTCGTTCTTCGAATGAATTTCGAGATCGGCCTTTTCTTTACGAGATAAGGAAGCGATCGAGCTGAGATGACCGCATTCTTATCTCGCAAGGAAAAGCACCGCCTGAACCTGAACCAAGGTTCATTTAGGAGTTGTTTTTCACAAAGATTCAATTCCATCAGGCGAAGCTGCGTTTGCATTGGACGTAAACACGGCTTCGCTTGATGGGCTGAAAACTTCCATTGTTGGACAGAGATCAAGCGTAAAATTACGATCTGTCTTGGAAGTTTTTGTTGTTTTTCGATACGTAAGCTGTGAAGCAGACATGAGGGGTGAGGTTAAGTTGGCAGGACAACTTGTTCAGTTGGGTCGACGCACGCGGAGGAGTTACGCGCGCATTAACGAAGTGCTCGAAGTCCCGAACCTGATTGAAATCCAACAAAAGTCGTACGAGAAGTTTCTGGATGCTGATTTACTCGAGTTGTTCCAGGACATTTCGCCGATTCAGGACTTTACGGGCAATCTGTCACTCGAATTTATCGACTATAGTCTTGGCGAGCCGAAGTACTCGGTCGATGAGTCTAAAGAGCGCGACGTTACGTATGCAGCTCCGCTTCGTGTGAAAGTGCGTCTCCTTAATAAGGAAACGGGCGAAGTAAAAGAACAAGAAGTTTTCATGGGCGATTTTCCGCTTATGACGGAGACAGGCACATTTATTATTAACGGTGCTGAACGCGTCATCGTCAGCCAGTTGGTCCGCTCCCCAAGCGTTTACTTCAGTACGAAGGTCGATAAGAATGGCAAACGTACCTACACGGCGACAGTAATTCCGAACCGTGGCGCATGGCTGGAACTTGAGACAGACGCGAAAGATATTATCTATGTTCGGATCGACCGGACTCGTAAGATTCCGGTAACGGTTCTGCTTCGTGCGCTCGGCTTCGGTACGGATGCAGAGATCTTGGACCTGCTCGGACAAGATGAATATATTCGTAATACGCTGGATAAAGACAACACGGACTCTACTGAGAAAGCGCTCATCGAGATTTACGAGCGTCTCCGTCCGGGCGAACCGCCAACGCTTGACAATGCGAAGAGCTTGCTAGTAGCTCGTTTCTTTGATCCAAAGCGTTACGATCTGGCTAATGTAGGTCGTTACAAAATAAATAAAAAGCTGCACATCAAGAACCGTCTGTTCAATCAACGTCTTGCTGAAACGCTTGTTGACCCTGCTACAGGGGAAATTATCGCAGAGGCTGGCCAGTTGATCGATCGTCGACTGTTGGATGAGATTTTGCCGCGGCTGGAGAGCAATGTCGGCTTCAAAACTTACCACGTTGCGAACGGTGTACTGAATGCAGATGATATTCCGCTGCAAACGATCAACGTATTCTCGCCAGTTGAAGATGGCAAGGTCGTGAAGGTTGTTTCCAACGGCATTATCGACAAAGCGGTGAAGCATATTACGCCGGCGGATATTATTTCGTCGATTAACTACTTCATCAACCTGCTGCATGGCATCGGCAGCACGGACGACATCGACCACCTTGGTAACCGTCGTCTCCGTTCTGTAGGTGAATTGCTGCAGAATCAATTCCGTATCGGTCTGTCCCGTATGGAGCGCGTCGTTCGCGAGCGTATGTCCATTCAGGATGCAAACGCGATTACGCCACAGGCGCTGATTAACATCCGCCCTGTAATCGCATCGATTAAGGAATTTTTTGGTTCCTCCCAGCTCTCGCAGTTTATGGATCAGACGAACCCGTTGGCAGAACTCACGCACAAACGCCGTTTGTCCGCTCTCGGACCTGGCGGTCTGACGCGTGAACGCGCCGGCTTCGAAGTGCGTGACGTTCATCCGTCCCACTACGGTCGTATGTGTCCAATCGAGACGCCAGAGGGTCCGAATATCGGTCTGATCAACTCGTTATCGACATTTGCCCGCATCAACGAATATGGCTTCATTGAAGCACCTTATCGTTGGGTAGATCCGAAGACGGGGATCGTTTCTGAACAGATCGATTACATGACAGCCGATGAAGAAGATAACTACGTCATTGCTCAGGCGAATGCTAAGCTGACCGATGAAGGTAAATTCGCGGATGATACTGTGCTCGTTCGTTACAACAAACAGCGCAATGACAACATCCTGACGATGCCTAGCGAACGCGTTGACTACATGGACGTTTCGCCTAAACAGGTAGTATCGGTCGCTACAGCGCTCATTCCGTTCCTCGAGAACGATGACTCCAACCGTGCGCTCATGGGTTCTAACATGCAGCGTCAGGCGGTACCGCTTCTGATCCCGAAAGCACCGTTCGTCGGTACGGGTATGGAGCATAAGTCGGCGAAGGACTCGGGCGTATGTATCGTTTCCAAGTTCGACGGTGTAATCGAACGTGTATCTGCGAATGAGATCTGGCTCCGCCGCATCGAGACTCTCGATGGCAAACAAATAACGGGCGATCTCGTTAAACATAAGCTTCACAAGTTTATGCGTTCTAACCAAGGTACGTGCATTAACCAACGTCCAATCGTTAACAAAGGCGATGTGATCCGCAAAGGCGATATTCTCGCAGACGGTCCATCGACTGAGCAAGGCGAATTGGCGCTTGGCCGCAACGTAGTCGTTGCCTTCATGACATGGGAAGGTTACAACTACGAGGATGCTATTCTTCTAAGCGAGAAGCTAGTGAAAGAAGACGTTTATACGTCGATTCACATCGAAGAATACGAATCCGAAGCGCGTGACACGAAGCTTGGCCCTGAAGAAATTACGCGCGATATTCCGAATGTCGGCGAAGAAGCTCTGAAGAACCTCGATGAGCGCGGCATTATTCGTGTCGGTGCTGAGATCAGCGCTGGAGATATCCTTGTTGGTAAAGTAACGCCTAAAGGCGTAACGGAACTGACGGCGGAAGAACGTCTCCTGCATGCAATCTTCGGCGAGAAAGCTCGCGAAGTTCGCGATACGAGCCTTCGTGTACCGCATGGTACAGACGGTATCGTCGTAGACGTTAAAGTATTTACGCGTGAGAATGGCGATGAACTGCCTCCTGGCGTTAATCAGCTCGTTCGTGCGTACATCGCTCAGAAACGTAAAATTTCCGAGGGTGACAAAATGGCAGGACGCCACGGTAACAAAGGTGTTATCGCGCGCATCATGCCGGAAGAAGACATGCCATTCTTGCCAGACGGTACGCCTGTTGAAGTCGTACTGAACCCGCTGGGCGTACCATCGCGGATGAACATCGGTCAGGTACTCGAGGTTCACCTTGGTATGGCGTGCAAACGACTTGGTATTCACGCAGCAACGCCGGTATTCGACGGTGCTCGTGAGAATGACGTATTTAATGCTATGGAAGAAGCTGGCATGCAGCGCAATGGTAAGACGGTACTGTACGATGGCCGCACGGGCGAAGAATTCGAACGTGAAGTAACGGTCGGCGTCATGTACATGATCAAACTGGCGCACATGGTTGACGATAAAATCCATGCTCGTTCGACGGGTCCTTACTCGCTCGTTACGCAGCAGCCGCTCGGTGGTAAAGCGCAGTTCGGCGGACAGCGCTTCGGCGAGATGGAAGTATGGGCGCTCGAAGCCTATGGCGCAGCATATACGCTGCAAGAGATCCTGACGGTCAAGTCCGATGACGTCGTAGGTCGCGTGAAGACGTACGAATCGATCGTGAAGGGCGAGAATGTGCCTGAGCCAGGCGTTCCTGAGTCGTTCAAAGTATTGATTAAGGAACTTCAAAGCTTAGGTATGGACGTTAAGATTTTGTCTGAGGACGAGCAAGAAATCGAAATGCTGGAAATCGACGACGAAGACGACGCTCAGAGCGACAAGCTCAGTTTGAACTTGGAAGGCTCGGAAGCAGGAGTCGAATAAGCGATACTTGACGAAGGAGGGTTGCTCCTTGTTGGACGTGAACAACTTCGAGTACATGAAGATCGGGCTGGCATCTCCCGATAAAATTCGATCGTGGTCCCGCGGAGAAGTGAAGAAGCCGGAAACTATCAACTATAGGACGTTGAAGCCGGAGAAGGAAGGTCTCTTCTGCGAGAAGATTTTCGGACCTACGAAAGACTGGGAATGTCATTGCGGTAAATATAAACGGGTACGTTATAAAGGCGTTGTCTGCGATCGCTGCGGCGTCGAAGTAACGCGTTCCAAAGTACGCCGTGAGCGGATGGGCCATATTGAGCTCGCCGCTCCGGTATCGCACATCTGGTATTTCAAAGGGATCCCTAGCCGGATGGGCTTGGCGCTCGATATGTCGCCACGCTCTCTGGAAGAGATCATCTACTTTGCATCCTATGTCGTTACGGATCCAGGCGATACGCCTCTCGAGAAGAAGCAATTGCTCTCCGAGAAAGAATATCGCAGCTACCGTGAGAAATACGGCTATGGCTTCCAAGCTGGTATGGGCGCAGAGGCAGTTAAGAAACTGCTCCAAGACATCGATCTTGAGAAAGAACTCGACACGCTGAAAGAAGAGCTTCGCACGGCACAAGGCCAACGCCGTAACCGCGCGATCAAGCGTCTTGAAGTGATCGAAGCTTTCAACAGCTCCGGCAACCGTCCGGACTGGATGATCCTCGACGTGCTCCCGGTTATTCCACCGGAACTGCGTCCGATGGTTCAGCTCGATGGCGGACGTTTCGCAACTTCTGACTTGAACGATCTGTATCGTCGAGTCATTAACCGTAACAACCGTCTGAAGCGTCTGCTTGATCTGGGCGCTCCTGACATCATCGTACAGAACGAGAAACGGATGCTGCAGGAAGCAGTTGACGCGTTGATCGACAACGGTCGTCGCGGCCGTCCTGTAACAGGTCCGGGTAACCGTCCTCTGAAATCGCTCAGCCACATGCTGAAAGGTAAACAAGGACGTTTCCGTCAGAACTTGCTCGGTAAACGGGTAGACTATTCTGGTCGTTCCGTTATCGTCGTTGGTCCATACTTGAAAATGTACCAATGCGGTCTGCCGAAAGAGATGGCGCTTGAATTGTTCAAGCCGTTCGTTATGAAAGAGCTTGTGAACAAAGGCCTGGCTCACAACATTAAGAGCGCGAAGCGCAAAGTTGAACGTGTGAGCGCTGAAGTGTGGGACGTTCTTGAAGAAGTAATCAAAGAACACCCGGTTCTTCTGAACCGTGCCCCGACGCTTCACCGTCTCGGCATTCAAGCGTTCGAACCAATTCTGGTTGAAGGACGCGCAATTCGTCTGCATCCACTCGTTTGTACGGCATACAACGCCGACTTCGACGGTGACCAGATGGCTGTTCACGTTCCGTTGTCTGCAGAAGCGCAAGCAGAAGCACGCTTGCTTATGCTCGCATCGGGCAATATCTTGAACCCGAAAGACGGTAAGCCAGTCGTTACCCCATCGCAGGATATGGTACTCGGCAGCTACTATCTGACGGTAGACAACAAAGACGCGAAGGGCAGCGGACTTGTATTCGCTTCGGTTAACGAAGCCGTATCCGCATACCAACGCGGTGCAGCAGCGCTGCACGCACGTGTATATATCCCTGCGCGTGTACTTGGCAAAACCTCGTTCACGGAGAAGCAGCATGATGCGCTTCTTGCTACGACGGTTGGTAAAATTATTTTCAACGAAATATTCCCGGATACGTTCCCGTACATCAATGAAGCTACCAAAGCGAACTTGCTGCACGGCACGCCGGAAAAATACTTCGTCTACGAGAAAGGCGCAAACCTGCGTGATATCACCGAGAATCTTGCGATTGCACCAGCAGTCGGTAAAGAGTACCTTGGTCATATTATCGCAGAGTGCTTCCGTATCTACGAGACGACAAGAACGTCGGTCATCCTTGACCAAATCAAGAAGCTTGGCTTTACGTACTCCACGCGTGCTGGTATTACCGTTGCCGTGGCAGACGTTACAGTTCCAGTTGAAAGACAGCAGATCATGCAGGAATCGGATGAGAAGGTTAAACTCGTTACGAATCAATATCGTCGAGGTCTAATCACTGACGAAGAGCGCTATGATCGTGTCATCGAGATTTGGGGTAAAGCAAAAGACCAAGTTACGGATGCTCTCATGAAATCGATGGATCGCTTCAACTCCATCATGCTCATGGTAGACTCCAAAGCACGGGGTAACAAATCGCAGATTACGCAGCTTGGCGGTATGCGCGGTCTGAT
Source organism: Paenibacillus terricola (assembly GCF_014779765.1). Lineage (GTDB taxonomy): Bacteria > Bacillota > Bacilli > Paenibacillales > Paenibacillaceae > Paenibacillus_T > Paenibacillus_T terricola. Next base: position 34,390 of record NZ_JACXZA010000013.1, read on the forward strand.
GGCAACGCCATCCGGTCGTATCTTTGAAATCCCGATCAAATCGAACTTCCGTGATGGTCTGACTGTCCTCGAGTACTTCATCTCGACGCACGGTGCGCGTAAAGGTCTTGCCGATACGGCGCTTCGTACAGCTGACTCGGGTTACCTGACTCGTCGTCTCGTTGACGTTGCACAGGATGTTATCGTACGCGAAGATGATTGCGGAACAGATAAAGGCTTCACAGTTAGCCAAATCCGTGATGGTAAAGAAGTTATCGAAGATCTGTACGACCGTATTGAAGGACGCTACTGCTTCGAGACCGTTCGCCATCCGGAGACGAGAGAGATCATCGCTCGCCGTAACGAGCTGATTGACTCTAACAAAGCGGAAGAGATCGTTGCTGCAGGCGTACAAAAGCTGCAGATTCGTACGGTTCTCAGCTGCCGCGCTCGTCATGGCGTCTGCAAAATGTGCTACGGCCGCAACTTGGCGACCGGTAAATTCGTTGAGATCGGCGAAGCAGTTGGCATTATCGCTGCTCAATCGATCGGCGAGCCAGGTACACAGCTTACAATGCGTACATTCCACACCGGCGGCGTTGCCGGCGACGATATTACGCAAGGTTTGCCGCGTATCCAAGAGCTCTTCGAGGCGCGTAATCCGAAAGGTCAAGCGACGATCAGCGAAATCGACGGTGTCGTCAAAGAGGTTCGTGACGGTAAAGACCGCCGTGAGATCGAAGTACAGGGTGAAGCAGAGACGAAAGTATATCTCGTACCTTACGGTTCGCGTCTCCGCGTAAGCCAAGGCGCTAAACTTGATGCCGGCGACGAACTGACGGACGGCTCGATCGACCCTAAAGAAATGCTGCGCATCAAAGGTATCCGCGGCGTGCAGAACTACATCCTTCAGGAAGTTCAGCGCGTATACCGTAACCAAGGCGTAGAAATTAACGATAAGCACGTCGAAGTTATGATTAAGCAGATGCTTCGCAAGATCCGTATCGTTGACAACGGCGATACGCCGCTTCTGCCGGGATCGTTCGTCGACATTCATGAATACGAAGCAGCTAACCGCACCGCAATTCTGGCTGGTCTTGAGCCTGCCGTTGCTAAACCGGTCTTGCTCGGTATTACGAAAGCGTCCCTCGAGACGGATTCGTTCTTGTCCGCAGCTTCGTTCCAAGAAACGACTCGTGTCCTGACGGATGCAGCGATCAAAGGTAAAGTCGACCAACTGCTTGGTCTTAAAGAGAATGTCATCATTGGCAAGCTCATCCCAGCTGGTACGGGTATGACCCGTTATCGGAGCATCCGCTTCGCTGGACTGGAAGATGAAGTGCTAGAGGCTGACAATTCGGCGGATCAAGAGTCTGTTGCGATTGAATCCTAATCGTTAACATAACGGATTGCTGAATGTAATGAAGTAATCGGAAGCCATTGGCGATGGTTGGAGTAACGACTTTCGCCAATGGGTTCCGTTTCTTTTGAGAGGCTAAATTTTCAAAACTTTTATATCGATTTATTCACTTGATTCGCCTTGACATGTATAGGCGCTGGGTGCTAATATATCGAAGTGTGCCTGTTCGTGTGATCATTATCTAGTCGAACGAAGAGTGGTGATTGCATGCAGTACAAGATCGGCACGAAGCAAACGACGAAGATGGTTGAGTTACGCAAGGCTGTACTCGTCTATGTCGCGCAAGATGCAGATCCGCGGTTGACGGACCGAATCGTTCGGTTATGCGTTGAATCGGGAATCGAAGTGCAATGGGTGAAGACGATGCGAGACCTAGGGGATACCTGCGGGATCGACGTTGGAGCTGCTATGGCTGCGGTTATTCCGGATTCTTCGGAAGACGAATAGAGAATCGTTATTTTTGTTGGCAGTTTATTTTTGGATGAACGTGCTGACAGAAATTTTTATTTGTTTCTTTATGAATCGCCTGGATCTGTGGGCTTAACTTTTTGAGTAAGACTTGAAGCAGTGAGAATAGAGGAAGGGGGTGGCAACAACATGCCAACTATTAACCAACTGGTCCGCAAAGGCCGTCAAGCGAAAGTAGTTAAATCGAAATCGCCGGCTCTGCAAAGAGGTTTCAACGCCCTGAAACGTGAGGCTACAAACATCAGCGCTCCTCAAAAACGCGGTGTCTGCACTCGTGTAGGTACGATGACTCCTAAAAAACCGAACTCCGCACTCCGGAAATATGCCCGTGTACGTCTGACGAACAAAGTCGAGGTAACGGCATACATCCCAGGTATCGGTCACAACCTGCAAGAACACAGCGTTGTACTGATCCGCGGTGGTCGTGTAAAAGACCTTCCAGGTGTACGTTATCACATCGTACGTGGTGCGCTTGACACGGCTGGCGTTAACAACCGTAAACAAGCTCGTTCCAAATACGGCACGAAACGTGCGAAAGTTAAGAAATAATGAAAAAACCTATATCGAGGTAGTTCAGCGATGAGCGACCGCGTTTAAAGGTAGGTTTTATCGCCAATAAGAATTTTAACGTTCCTTGAACACTTGGAAACTTAATAATTCTTATGCGGTCGTATAAGCTAACTGGCTTATTACAATGCTACAACAAGCGATTAATCAAGAAAGGGGGACATCCTCATGCCACGTAAAGGTCCTGTAACTAAACGTGATGTACTGCCGGATCCGGTGTACAATAGCAAACTAGTAACTCGTCTGATCAACCGTATCATGATCGACGGTAAACGCGGTGTTGCTCAAACACTGCTGTATGATGCATTCAAGCTTATTCAAGAACGTTCCGGTAAAGATCCAATGGAAGTTTTTGAAGCAGCAATCAAGAACATCATGCCTGTCCTTGAAGTTAAAGCTCGCCGCGTAGGCGGTTCCAACTATCAAGTGCCGATCGAAGTGAAACCGGAGCGTCGTACGTCGCTTGGTCTCCGTTGGCTCGTGAACTACTCACGTAACCGCGGTGAGAAAACGATGGTAGAACGTCTGGCTGCTGAAATTCTTGACGCATCGAACAACACGGGTGCAGCTGTTAAGAAGCGCGAAGACACGCACAAAATGGCGGAAGCGAACAAAGCGTTCGCACATTACCGCTGGTAGGATTCACATTCGTATAATCGGAAGGAGACATAATCATGGCAAGAGAGTTCTCCTTGAAAAATACGCGTAACATCGGGATTATGGCGCATATTGATGCGGGTAAAACCACCACGACTGAACGGATCCTGTTCTACACAGGCCGTACCCACAAAATCGGCGAGGTGCACGAAGGTGCAGCTACGATGGACTGGATGGAGCAAGAGCAGGAGCGCGGCATCACGATTACGTCTGCCGCTACGACTGCTCAGTGGAATGGTCACCGCATCAATATTATCGACACCCCAGGGCACGTTGACTTCACGGTTGAAGTTGAACGTTCCCTGCGCGTATTGGACGGGGCTGTAGGTGTTTTCAGTGCAAAAGAAGGCGTTGAGCCTCAGTCCGAGACAGTATGGCGTCAAGCGGATCGCTACGGCGTTCCACGGATCGCATACGTCAACAAAATGGATATCATCGGCGCAGACTTCTTGAATGTCGTTAAAGACATGCGCGAGCGTCTGCAAGCCAATGCTGTCGCAATCCAACTGCCAATCGGTGCTGAGAATGATTTCATCGGCATGATTGACCTGGTTGAGCGTAAAGCATATAAGTACAAAGATGACCTTGGTAAAGATCCTGAGGAAATCGAAATCCCAGCTGAGCTTGCAGACAAAGTCGAAGAGCTCCGTGCGGATCTGGTAGAGAAAGTTGCAGAACTTGATGAAGAATTGACGATGAAGTACCTCGAAGGTGAAGAAGTCACAATCGCGGAACTGAAAGCAACGCTCCGTAAGGGTGTTTGCGAAGTTAAAATCTTCCCAGTTGTATGCGGTTCTTCCTACCGTAACAAAGGCGTTCAGTTGATGCTTGACGCTGTCGTTGATTATTTGCCAGCTCCAATCGACGTTCCAGACATCAAGGGTACCCTTGAAGACGGCACGGAGACGGTTCGCAAATCTGCAGACGACCAGCCTTTCGCAGCACTGGCGTTCAAAATCATGACTGACCCGTATGTCGGTAAACTGACGTTCTTCCGCGTATACTCCGGTGTATTGAACTCCGGTTCGTACGTTGTGAATGCAACGAAAGGTAAACGTGAACGGGTTGGACGTATCCTTCAGATGCACGCTAACAGCCGTCAAGAGATCAGCGAAGTTTACTCCGGTGACATCGCGGCTGCAGTAGGTCTGAAAGACACGACGACCGGCGACACGCTGTGTGACGAGAAAAACCCGGTAATTCTTGAGTCGATGAACTTCCCAGAGCCTGTTATCCAACTCGCGGTTGAGCCTAAGACTAAGGCTGACCAAGACAAAATGGGTATCGCGCTTCAGAAGCTCGCTGAAGAAGATCCGACTTTCCGCGCTCACACGGACGAAGAAACGGGTCAAACGATCATCGCGGGTATGGGCGAGCTTCACTTGGAGATCCTCGTAGACCGTATGCTTCGTGAATTCAAAGTCGAAACGAACGTAGGCGCACCTCAGGTAGCTTACCGTGAGACTTTCAAAACTGCAGCTAAGGTTGAAGGTAAGTTCGTTCGCCAATCCGGCGGCCGTGGCCAATTTGGTCATTGCTGGGTTGAGTTCGAACCACAAGAAGCTGGCGCAGGCTTCACGTTCGAGAATAAAGTCGTTGGCGGCTCTATTCCACGTGAATTCATCGGACCAATCCAAGCTGGTATCGAAGAATCGATGAAGAACGGTGTCCTCGCAGGCTTCCCGCTTGTTGACATCAAAGCAACTGTTGTCGATGGTTCGTACCATGACGTTGACTCCTCGGAGATGGCGTTCAAAATTGCTGGTTCGATGGCGCTTAAAGCAGCTAAGGACAAATGTTCCCCAGTACTGCTTGAGCCAATCATGAAAGTCGAAGTTAGCGTTCCGGAAGAATACATGGGTGACGTAATGGGTATGCTCAGCTCCCGTCGTGGCCGCATCGAAGGTTCGGATACGAAACACGGCTCCCTGATCGTTCGTGCGAAGGTACCTCTTTCCGAAATGTTCGGCTACTCGACGGTTCTCCGTTCGGGTACGCAAGGACGCGGTGTATTCTCGATGGAACTTTCTCACTATGAAGAAGTTCCACGTTCGATCTCCGAAGCTATCATCGCGAAGAACAAAGGTGCTCAATAATCTTTATCTTTGACGAGTAATAGCTTACTATAAGGTTTACTTGGTTATTTTGCGGCTTGCGCGACTATTCGTAAGCCGTGGATACCATCATATACAACATAAACTATAATCATTTGAATTTAAGGAGGCAGAAGTTCAATGGCTAAGGCTAAATTTGAACGTAATAAACCGCACGTTAACATCGGTACTATCGGTCACGTTGACCATGGTAAAACGACGACTACGGCTGCTATCACGACTGTATTGTCCAAAAAATACGGCGGTGCTGCAGTAGCATTCGACCAAATCGATAAAGCACCAGAAGAGCGCGAGCGCGGTATCACGATCTCGACTGCACACGTTGAGTACGAGACGCCTAACCGTCACTACGCACACGTTGACTGCCCAGGTCACGCCGACTACGTTAAAAACATGATCACGGGTGCAGCACAAATGGACGGCGCTATCCTCGTCGTATCCGCAGCTGACGGCCCAATGCCACAAACGCGCGAGCACATCCTGCTCTCCCGCCAAGTAGGCGTTCCATACATCGTCGTATTCCTGAACAAATGCGACATGGTTGAAGACGAAGAGCTCCTCGAGCTCGTTGAGATGGAAGTTCGCGACCTTCTGAGCGAGTATGAGTTCCCAGGCGACGACACGCCAATCATCCGTGGCGCTGCTCGTGAAGCTCTGGCAAACCCAGACGGCCCTTGGGCTGACAAAATCATCGAACTGTTCGAAGCAGTTGACAGCTACATCCCTACGCCTGAGCGCGATACAGACAAGCCTTTCCTTATGCCTGTCGAGGACGTGTTCACGATCACGGGCCGTGGTACGGTTGCTACGGGTCGCGTAGAGCGCGGTACGATCAAAGTCGGCGACGAGATCGAAATCATCGGTCTGCATGAAGAAACTCGCAAATCCGTTGTTACGGGCGTAGAAATGTTCCGTAAACTGCTTGACTCCGCTCAAGCAGGCGACAACGTAGGCGCACTTCTTCGTGGTGTTGACCGTAAAGACATCGAGCGTGGTCAAGTACTTGCTAAGCCAGGTTCCGTTAAACCACACACGAACTTCACGGCTCAAATCTACGTTCTGACTAAAGAAGAGGGTGGCCGTCACAAGCCTTTCTTCACGGGCTACCGTCCACAATTCTACTTCCGTACAACTGACGTTACAGGCATCATCAACCTTCCAGAAGGTCAAGAGATGGTAATGCCAGGCGATAACATCACGGTTACGGTTGAGCTGATCGCTCCAATCGCTATCGAAGAAGGTACGCGTTTCGCTATTCGCGAAGGCGGCCGTACGGTAGGCGCTGGCGCAGTAGCTACGATCCAAAAATAATGCCATTACGGCGGTAACGTCGTATTAGCATCCAAAGAGCTGCCACAGGTCATTCATTTGACTTGTGGCAGCTTTTTTGCATTTATGACAAAATTTATAATGGTTAAAAATTACAAATATATTTTGAAAATAATGACATTGACGATGTAAACACAAGCAAAGTAGTATAAATATTAAGAGTTAATATATATATATGTAGATAAACATACTTACATCAGGAGGGGTTCATTTGTTCAGCAAGAAAGTATGGGGTTCACTAGTACTGGCAGCAACATTGCTCGTATCCGCGGGATGCGGCAATACAGCCAAATCGAATGACGAAGGCAGCAAGGATTCAGCAGCGGCTAGCGGTGATAAAGTTTACAAGATCGCGATCTCGCAGATTGTTGAACATCCGGCACTGGATGCAACTCGTGAAGGGTTCATTGCAGCTTTGAAAGATGGCGGTCTGGTAGAAGGCGAGAACCTGAAGATTGATTATAACAACGCACAAGGCGATCAAACGAACAACCTGTCGATCGCACAGAAGGTTGCTGGTGACAAAAACGATCTAGTACTCGCAATTGCTACACCTTCGGCACAAGCTGTCGTTCAGCAAGTGTCTGATGTGCCAGTATTGTTCGCAGCAGTAACGGATCCTATTGCAGCTGATATCGTAACGAACCTGGATCAGCCAGGCGGCAACGTATCCGGCGCTTCGGATACGAACCCAGAAGCAATCGCGCAATTAATGAAGTTCATCTCGACTAACTTCCCTAACGTGAAGAAACTTGGTCTCATTATTAACGAAGGCGAGACGAACGCAGTCGTAATGGCTGACAAAGCCAAAGAAGAACTAGCTAAATACGGAATCGAGCTGGTCAAAGCGCCGGTTACTAATACATCCGAAGTGAAACAAGCAGCCGAATCGCTTGTCGGCCGTGTAGATGCGTTTTATGTAACGCTCGACAACATGGTTGTTAACGGTTTTGATGCGATTGTCCAAACATCTAACAAAAATCATATCCCGCTGTTCTCTAGTGACCGCGATACAGTAGAGAACGGATCGTTCGCAACGGTTGGCTTCAAATACTACGACCATGGCTATCAAGTTGGCCAAATGGCAGTTGATATCCTGAAGAATGGCAAGAAGCCAGGCGAAATGAAGATTACGGTTCCAGAGAAACTGGACCTGATTCTTAACCTGAAGGCTGCTGAAGCACAAGGCATCACGGTTACAGATGCAATGAAGGCGGAAGTGAAAGACGCTGCTAACGATATCATTGAGTAGGATTTAAAATGTATTGTAATAAACAAGCTGCGCGGGGTGGACCGATCGTTCGTGTTCACTCCGTTTATTAATTTCTAATGGAGGGAATGCAATGCCCAGTTGGTTAAATGGCGCAATAGAGCTCGGGCTTCTCTATGCTTTGATGGCGCTTGGCGTTTATATTACATTCCGTATTCTCGACTTTCCTGACTTAACGGTTGATGGAAGCTTTACAACAGGTGCAGGTATTGCTGCGGTGATGATCACTCACGGGGCAGAGCCATGGTTGGCAACGCTGGCTGCTTTTGGCGGAGGTCTTGCTGCAGGTGCGCTTACAGGTATTTTGCATACGAAGGGTAAAATTAATGGGTTGCTCTCCGGTATCCTGATGATGATTGCCCTTTATTCGATTAACTTGCGGATCATGGGTAAGCCGAACATCTCGTTAATTCGATCGGAAACCATCTTCACAGGCGTTTCGGTTCTCGTTATTATGCCGATTATCGTTATCGTTCTTAAATTGCTGCTTGATATGTACTTCCGGACGGATCAAGGTTTAAGTCTTCGTGCAACAGGCGACAATGCGCGTATGATTAGAAGCTTTGGTGCCAATACCGATAATACCAAGATTGTTGGTATCAGCTTGTCCAATGGTCTCGTTGCACTGTCGGGTGCGATGGTCGCTCAGCAGGGCGGTTTCGCTGATATCTCGATGGGGATCGGCATGATCGTAATAGGTCTTGCTTCTGTTATTATCGGTGAGGCGATTTTCGGAGCAAAAACGATTTTCCGCGCTACTCTCGCAGTTGTGCTGGGCTCGATCGTTTACCGTATTATTGTAGGTATTGCTCTGCGGGTTGAATGGCTCAAAGCTTCTGACTTGAAGCTTATTACAGCAATAATCGTTATTATCGCGCTCGTGTTCCCTTCTGTACGTAAATATATGAAGAAAAAATCAAATGCGCGCAAGCGTTCGGCACAGCTTCTTGCCAAAGCGGCAAGCGAATCCTTGGCACCGATGCGTAATTTGACCAAGGAGGGTTAACGCGATGATCGAAATCTCGAAAGTATCCAAGTTGTTTAATCCGGGAACAGTCGATGAGAAAATCGCGCTGATCGGGATTAACCTTAAATTGAACCCAGGCGACTTTGTAACGGTCATTGGCAGTAATGGCGCAGGCAAGTCGACGCTCATGAATATTATCTCCGGTGTTATGAAGCCGGATACGGGTGATGTAAGTATCGATGGTCGGGTTATTACACAGCAGTCTGAACATCGTCGTGCGCGCTGGATAGGCCGTGTATTCCAAGATCCGATGGCAGGTACTGCACCTAACATGACGATTGAAGAAAATATGGCGATGGCATTCAAGCGTGGCCAATCCCGTGGTTTTCAGATAGGTGTTACGAAAGTAAGACGTGCGATCTTCAAAGAGCAGCTCGCAAAGCTTGGCATTGGCCTCGAGAACCGCTTTAAAGCGAAAGTGGGCTTATTGTCTGGCGGTGAACGTCAAGCGCTTAGTTTGTTGATGTCGACTTTCACGAGACCGCAGATTCTACTGCTCGATGAGCATACGGCTGCGCTCGACCCAGCGCGTGCTGAATTAATCACTTCGCTTACAGAGACATTGGTACGCGAGATGTCTCTTACGACGCTCATGGTTACGCATAACATGGAACAAGCTATCAAGTTAGGCAATCGTCTCATTATGATGGACAAAGGGCGTATCATTCTGGATGTCGATGCGAAGCAGAAGAAAGATCTGACCGTAGAGCGGCTGCTTGGTGAGTTCGAACGGATTAGCGGTCGCAAGCTTGCAGACGATCGTGTTGTGCTCGGATAATTAATGAAGGAATAGATGAAGCCGGCATCGGTTCGCATTGCGAATTGATGCCGCTTTTGCGCCATAGAAGTGCTAATAATTAACACATAGGAATTGGTAACGATAAGATGTATAACTTCTAGTTGCAATCGCCCGCCCAATTCGCTATAATATTTCATGTTGGTCTGTGACGTTGCGATGATGTGAGAGGTTGCCGACACACCCGGCCCCTTTGCCATGGGGCGTGTGAGCGGGTTTTCTCACGGAGTATGTCCGATAAATAAATTGGGCGATAGAAGGAGGGACTTATATGGCAAAGCAAAAGATTCGTATTCGCTTGAAAGCATACGATCATAGAATTCTTGACCAATCCGCTGAGAAAATCGTAGAAACAGCAAAACGTTCCGGTGCAGGTGTTTCCGGGCCGATTCCGCTTCCTACGGAAAAGCAAATCATCACCGTTCTCCGCGCGGTACACAAGTACAAGGATTCCCGGGAACAATTCGAAATGCGCACACACAAGCGCCTTATCGACATTGTAAACCCAACGCCGCAAACGGTTGATGCATTGATGCGACTCGACCTGCCATCCGGTGTAGATATCGAAATCAAACTGTAAGACCAAATGATAGAGTAGCAAAGGAAAAGAGGTGTCAACATGAAGGGTATCTTAGGTAAAAAACTCGGCATGACGCAAGTGTTTACGGCAGAAGGCAACGTAATCCCGGTAACGGTAATCGAAGCTGGCCCGAACGTCGTCCTGCAAAAGAAAGACCAAGAAAATGATGGCTACGAAGCTGTACAACTTGGTTTCTCGGATAAGAAAGAAAAGAACGCAACGAAGCCAGCAATCGGCCACGCGAAAAAAGCCAACACGGCTCCTAAGCGCTACATTCGTGAAATTCGCGGTATTAACCTCGGCGAATATGAAGTTGGCCAAGTTGTTAAGGCTGACCTGTTCACGGCAGGCGAATTTGTTGACGTAACGGGCGTTTCGAAGGGTAAAGGCTTCCAAGGTACGATCAAGCGTTGGAATCAAAGCACAGGTCCTATGTCTCACGGTTCGCGTTACCACCGTGGTCCAGGTTCGATGGGTTCGATCCAAGCTAACCGCGTTCCTAAAGGCAAGCACTTGCCAGGTCACATGGGCTCTGAAACAATCACGATCCAGAACCTTGAAGTCATTCGCGTCGATGCAGAACGCAATGTTATCTTGGTTAAAGGTTCGATCCCAGGTCCTAAAAATGCACTTGTTAAAGTCAAATTGACGGTGAAGAAATAATCGCTTCTAAAGAAAGGAGGAACTAGCTATGCCTAAAGTAGCTCTTTACAACGTGAGCGGCTCGCAAGTAGGCGAAGTTGAGCTCGCGGATAGCGTATTCGGAATTCAACCGAACGCGCACGTATTGCACAGCGCGGTACTGTTGCAACAAGCTGCAGAGCGTCGTGGTACGCATAAGACTAAAGGACGCTCTGAAGTTCGCGGCGGCGGCCGCAAACCTTGGAAACAAAAAGGTACGGGTCGCGCTCGTCAAGGCTCGATTCGTGCACCACAATGGGTAGGCGGTGGTACGGTATTCGGACCGACTCCACGCAGCTACAGCTTCAAGCTTCCAAGAAAAGTTCGCCGTCTGGCGATCAAATCGGCATTGTCTTCGAAAGTAATCGGCAACGAAATCGTTGTTCTTGATCAACTGTCGTTGGCAACACCAAAAACGAAGGAATTCGCAGCTATCCTGAACAACCTGAAGGTGGCTCGCAAAGCGCTCGTAGTTACGGCTAACTATGAAGACAATGTTGCATTGTCGGGGCGTAACATTCCAGGCGTGAAAATCGTTGCAGCTGAAGGCATTAACGTGCTTGACGTATTGCAATATGATCAATTGATCATCACGAAAGAAGCCGTAGAGAAAGTTCAGGAGGTGCTTGCGTAATGAAGAACCCACGCGATATTATCAAGCGCCCGGTTATTACGGAACGCACCAGTGACTTCATGGCTAACAAGCGTTATGTCTTTGAAGTTGACATCCGTGCCAACAAAACGGAAATCAAAAGCGCAGTTGAATCGATCTTCAAAGTGAAAGTCGACAGCGTGAATACGATGCGCGTACCGGCTAAACCGAAGCGTTATGGCCGTCACAATGGATATACGTCCGAATGGAAAAAGGCGATCGTTCAACTGAGCGCCGAAAGCAAAGAGCTCGAGTTCTTCGAGTCCGTATAACTTGAAGATAGGAGGGAAACCAAGTGCCAGTTAAGAAGTACAAACCGACATCCCCGGCTCGCCGCGCTATGTCCGTCTCGACTTTTGAAGAGATCACAGCAAGCCAACCGGAGAAATCGTTGCTTGCGCCGCTTTCGAAGAAAGCAGGCCGCAATAACCAAGGTAAAATTACGGTTCGTCACCATGGTGGCGGACACAAACGTAAATACCGTATCATCGACTTCAAACGGAACAAAGATGGTATCGTTGGTCGCGTAGCGACGATCGAATACGATCCAAACCGCACGTCGAACATCGCTTTGATCAACTATGCAGACGGCGAGAAGCGTTATATCATCGCTCCTAAAGGTCTGAAAGTTGGCGATCAAGTTATGTCCGGTCCAGAATCCGATATCAAGATCGGCAACGCTTTGCCGCTTGAGAACATTCCGGTCGGTACAGTTATCCACAACATCGAGATGAAGCCTGGTAAAGGCGGTCAGCTCGTGCGTGCAGCAGGTACAGAAGCACAACTGCTCGGTAAAGAAGAAGACTACGTGGTTATCCGCCTTACGTCCGGCGAAACGCGTCGCATCCTCAAAAAATGCCGCGCTACGGTCGGTTCCGTAGGTAACGAAGATCACGAGCTTATCAAAATCGGTAAAGCAGGCCGTTCCCGTTGGCTCGGCAAGCGTCCTGAAGTTCGCGGCGTAGTAATGAACCCTAACGATCACCCACACGGTGGTGGTGAAGGCCGCGCTCCAATCGGTCGCAAATCGCCTATGTCCCCTTGGGGCAAACCAACGCTGGGCTTCAAAACCCGCAAAAAGAAAAAAGCATCGAGCCAATACATTATTCGTCGTCGTACGAAGTAATGAGTGCTTGATACAATCTGCGTGACGGGTAACCGTCACGCGCACGTTAAGTGAAGGGAGGATCATCCATGGGTCGCAGTTTGAAGAAAGGTCCGTTTATCGACGGATACCTGCTCAAGAAAGTTGAAGAGCTGAACGCAGCGAACAAGAAAGTCGTGATTAAGACGTGGTCCCGTCGCTCGACTATTTTCCCGCAATTCATTGGTCACACGCTGGCTGTTTATGACGGTCGTAAGCACGTGCCGGTATATGTCACGGAGGATATGGTCGGACACAAGTTCGGTGAATTCGCACCGACGCGTACGTACAAAGGCCATAGCGACGATGATAAGAAAACGGGTCGCCGTTAATTAACGGTTTGACTCAACGTTACGAGAGGAGGTTCATCCATGGCACAAGCGAAAGCGCATGTAAATTTCGTTCGTATTGCACCTCGTAAAGCCCAACTGGTCGTTGATTTGATCCGCGGCAAGAAAGTTGGCGAGGCAATCGCGATTTTGCGTCACACGCCAAAGTCCGCTTCCCCAATCGTGGAGAAGCTTCTGAACTCCGCTATTGCTAACGCGGAGCATAACTTCCAGCTGGACGTTAACAAGCTGGTTGTAGAGCAAGTTTATGTGAACCAAGGTCCTACGTTGAAACGGTTCCGCCCGCGCGCACAAGGCCGCGCAAGCCGTATCAATAAACGTACGAGCCATATCACTTTGATCGTATCCGAGAAATAAGGAGGGAAAACGTGTGGGTCAAAAGGTAAATCCGGTCGGTCTTCGTATCGGGATCATCCGCGACTGGGAATCCAAATGGTTTGCTGGTAAAGATTTCGGCGCACTTCTTATTGAAGACGTCAAAATTCGTGAGTTCCTGAAAAACAAACTGAAAGACGCAGCCGTTTCCCGCATCGAGATCGAGCGTGCCGCTAACCGCGTCAACGTAACGATCAACACGGCGAAACCAGGCATGGTCATCGGTAAAGGCGGTTCGGAAGTTGAAAACCTCCGCAACCAACTTGCTAAAATCACGAACGGCAAAAAAGTGCATATTAACATCACTGAAATCAAGCATGCAGATCTGGACGCTATTCTCGTAGCTGAAAGCATTGCACAACAGCTTGAGCGCCGGACTTCGTTCCGCCGCGCACTGAAACAAGCGATCCAACGCACGATGCGTTCGGGCGCTAAAGGTATCAAAACGTCGGTAAGCGGTCGCCTCGGCGGCGCTGAGATCGCACGTACGGAAGGTTACAGCGAAGGTACAGTTCCACTTCATACGCTGCGCGCAGATATTGACTACGGCACAGCTGAAGCGCACACGACTTACGGCCGCATCGGCGTAAAAGTGTGGATCTATCGCGGTGAAGTCCTTCCGACTGCTAAGAAGAAAGCTGCTCAGGAAGGAGGCAACTAAACATGTTGGTACCTAAACGCGTCAAGCACCGTAAGCAACAACGCGGTAACATGAGAGGTAAAGCAAAAGGCGGTACGGAAGTCGCTTTCGGCGAATACGGCCTGCAAGCTCTTGAGCCTTCATGGATTACGAACCGTCAAATCGAAGCTGCCCGTATTGCAATGACACGTTACATCAAACGTGGTGGTAAAGTGTGGATCAAGATCTTCCCTCACAAGCCAATCACGCAAAAGCCGCTTGAAGTCCGGATGGGTAGCGGTAAAGGTAACGTTGAGAAGTGGGTAGCAGTTGTAAAACCAGGCAAGATCATGTTTGAACTTGCTGGCGTTCCTGAGGAAATTGCTCGTGAAGCAATGCGTCTCGCAGCTCACAAGCTCCCAGTTAAAACGAAGTTCGTGAAACGCGAAGAAGTAGGTGGTGAAGCAAATGAAAGCTAGTGAATTTCGCAACCTAACCTCTGCTGAGATTGAACAAAAAGTCGCAGGCTTCAAGGAAGAACTTTTCAACCTTCGTTTCCAACTGGCAACGGGCCAACTCGACAATCCGACTCGCATTCGTGATGTGCGGAAGGAAATAGCTCGTGCCAAAACCGTCCTGCGTGAAAGAGAACTCGGTATCAGCAGTTAATATTCACACAGTGGATAAGTCAGTAATGGCTTAAGGAAGGAGGAAGAACATGAGCGAACGCAATGCCCGCAAAGTTCAAATCGGCAAAGTGGTAAGCGACAAAATGGACAAAACGATCGTAGTTGCTGTTGAAACATACAAAAAGCACGATCTGTACCATAAACGCATTAAATACACGAAAAAATTCAAAGCACACGACGAGAACAACCAGGCTAAGATCGGCGACGTCGTGAAAATCATGGAGACTCGTCCGCTTTCCAAAGATAAACGCTTCAGACTCGTAGAGATCGTTGAAGAAGCAGTTATCGTATAAGAACCTGGACTCGGATTAAAGTGCATTTTTCCGAAAGGAGGACGTACAAATGATTCAACCATTTACGCGTTTGGCTGTAGCAGACAACTCCGGCGCTAAAGAACTGATGTGCATTCGCGTGCTTGGCGGCACGGGTCGTCGTGTTGGCGCAATCGGTGATTTGATCATCTGCTCCGTCAAACAAGCAACACCAGGCGGCGTTGTCAAAAAAGGCGACGTAGTTAAAGCTGTTATCGTTCGTACGAAGCGTTCGGTTCGCCGTAAAGACGGTTCGTACATCGCATTCGACGAGAACGCAGCGGTAATCGTGAAGGAAGATAAGAGCCCACGTGGCACACGTATCTTCGGACCAGTTGCTCGCGAACTTCGCGACAAGGACTTCATGAAAATCGTCTCGCTCGCACCAGAAGTTATCTAATGCCCGCTTGGCGCGCAGCGCCACGGTGCTATATAAGCATGATCGATCAAGCATGCAGGAGGTGTACTCATGCCACGGCTGAAAAAAGTTCTTGAATCGCATAACAACAAGCTTCATGTGAAAAAGGACGATAACGTAATCGTTATCAGCGGTAAAGACAAAGGCAAAAAAGGTCGCGTAATCGCAGCTTTCCCTCGTGAAAACCGCGTCCTGATTGAAGGCGTTAATATCGTGAAGAAGCACGCTCGTCCGTCCCAAGCGAATCCGCAAGGCGGCATCATCGAGCAAGAAGCTCCGATTCACGTATCGAACGTTATGCACATTGATCCGAAGAGCGGTAAAGTAACGCGCATCGGTTACAAAGTGCTCGACAACGGCAAAAAAGTCCGGGTTGCTAAACGATCCGGCGAAGTGATCGACTAATTGATCCGGAACGGAAAGGAGGTCCATTGAATCATGGCAGCAAGAATGAAAGATCGTTATCTTAACGAAATTACTCCTGCTCTGATGCAGAAGTTCAACTATACGACTGTAATGCAAGTACCTAAGATCGAGAAAGTTGTCATCAACATGGGTGTTGGTGAAGCTACTGCTAACTCCAAAGTGCTGGATGTTGCTGTTGCTGAATTGCAACTGATCGCTGGTCAAAAGCCAGTAATCACGCGTGCAAAGAAATCGATCGCAGGCTTCAAGCTTCGTGAGAACATGCCAATCGGTGCGAAAGTAACGCTGCGCGGTGAGCGTATGTACTACTTCCTCGACAAACTGTTCAACATTACGCTTCCACGTGTACGTGACTTCCGCGGTGTCTCGACGAAAGCGTTCGACGGACGCGGTAACTATACACTGGGCCTGAAAGAGCAAGTGATCTTCCCAGAGATCGAGTACGATAAAGTTGATAAAGTTCGCGGTATGGACATCGTCATTGTAACGACGGCCAAAACGGACGAAGAATCTCGTGAGCTGCTCACCCAACTGGGCATGCCGTTCACGAAGTAATCCACGGGAGGTGTTTACCAAGTGGCAAAAACTTCGATGAAAGTAAAGCAGCAGCGCACTCCGAAGTTCAAAGTGCGTGCGTACACCCGTTGCGAGCGCTGCGGTCGTCCGCACTCCGTATTGCAAAAGTTTAAAGTTTGCCGGATTTGTTTCCGTGAATTAGCATATAAAGGCCAGATTCCTGGCGTTAAAAAAGCAAGCTGGTAATCAGTCTTAGTTCGGGAAGGAGGTTCACATAAATGGTTATGTCTGATCCGATCGCAGATATGCTGACACGCATCCGCAACGCGAATGTCGTTCGTCACGAGACCGTGGAAATGCCTGCTTCGAAAGTGAAGAAGCAAATCGCTGAGATTTTGAAACGCGAGGGCTTCATCCGCGATGCAGAATATATCGAAGATAACAAACAAGGGATCATCCGTGTTTTCCTGAAATACGGATCCAACAATGAGCGCGTAATCACGGGTCTGAAACGCATTAGCAAACCAGGTCTTCGTGTTTACACGAAATCGAACGAAGTCCCTCGCGTATTGGGCGGTCTCGGAATTGCTATCATTTCCACGTCCAAAGGGATTATGACCGATAAAGAAGCTCGTCAATCGAAAGCTGGCGGCGAAGTCGTCTGCTACGTGTGGTAATAAATCGTCAACGATTGGAGGTGTAACAAATGTCCCGTATTGGTCGCAAACCAATCGCTGTTCCAGCTGGTGTTACCATCAGTCTGAACGACAGCGCCATTACTGTAAAAGGTCCTAAGGGCACACTTTCCCGTAATCTGCACAAAGATATGAAGATCAATGTTGCTGAGAACGAGATCGTGGTTGAACGTCCTTCGGACAACAAACTTCACCGCTCCCTGCACGGAACGACGCGCAGCGTCATCTCTAACATGGTTAGCGGCGTAACAGAAGGTTACGCGAAGACACTTGAACTCGTCGGCGTAGGTTACCGTGCTAACAAGAGCGGCGAGAAAATCGTTCTTAGCGTAGGTTACTCTCACCCGGTTGAGATCGCTCCGGACAACGGCATCGAATTCGAACTGCCATCGCAAACGAAAATCATCGTTCGCGGCATCGATAAAGAGCTCGTTGGTGAAACGGCAGCAAAAATCCGTTCCGTTCGTGAACCAGAACCTTACAAAGGTAAAGGTATCAAGTACGAAGGCGAACGCATCCTCCGTAAAGAGGGTAAAGTTGGTAAGAAGAAATAAGTCGCTTAACAGTCGGCTTATCCCGATAGCTTCATAAGGCAAACGGAAAGGAGTGTTCTCCGAATGATTACGAAGGGCGATAAAAACAAAGCTCGTTTGAAACGTCACCTGCGTGTTCGTAAGAAAATTAACGGTACGACTGCACGTCCGCGTCTGTCGGTATTCCGTTCTTCCAAGCATATGTACGCGCAATTGATCGACGATCTTAGCGGCGTAACAATCGCAGCAGCTTCCACGATGGATAAAGAGCTTGCTGAGTCTGTTGGCAACGGTGGTAACATTGAAGCGGCTAAGAAAGTTGGCGAATTGATCGCTGCTCGCGCTAAAGCGAAAGGTGTATCTGAAGTCGTTTTCGACCGCGGCGGTTATCTGTACCATGGACGTATTCAAGCACTGGCTGATGCAGCTCGCGAAGCAGGGCTCGAATTCTAATTTAAAATTTTTAACAAGGAGGTAAAACGACTTGCGTGTAGATCCGAATACGTTAGAACTGACAGAGAAGGTTGTCCACATCAACCGTGTATCCAAAGTAGTTAAAGGCGGACGTCGGTTCAGCTTCAGCGCACTCGTAGTTGTCGGCGACGGCAAAGGCTATGTAGGCGCTGGTATCGGTAAAGCTGCCGAAGTTCCAGATGCAATTCGCAAAGGTATTGAAGACGCGAAGAAGAATCTGGTTCACGTTCCACTCGTGGGAACGACGATCCCGCATCAAGTAATCGGTCACTTCGGTGCTGGCGAAGTATTGCTTAAGCCTGCTTCCCAAGGTACCGGTGTTATCGCTGGCGGCCCAGTTCGTGCAGTACTCGAACTGGCAGGCGTTGGCGATATTCTGACGAAATCGCTTGGTTCCTCAAACTCCATGAACATGGTTAACGCAACGATTGAAGGCCTTTCGCGCCTGAAACGTGCGGAGGACGTGGCGAAGCTTCGCGGTAAAACCGTACAAGAGCTTCTGGGTTAAGGAGGAAAACAAGATGGCGAAATTACAAGTTACGCTTGTTCGCAGTTTGATCGGTCGCAACGAAAAGCAACGTGCTACGGTACAATCGTTTGGTCTGCGCAAGCTTCACCAATCTGTTGTCCTGAACGACACTCCGGCGATTCGTGGCATGGTTAACGCTGTTAGCCACCTGATCAAAGTCGAAGAAGTATAAATAATACGAGCTTTTGTCAAGGCAAACCAATTAAGGAGGTGCTACGAACGATGAAATTGCATGAGCTCCAACCTGCAGAAGGTTCCCGTAAAGAGCGCAAGCGCATCGGTCGCGGTATCGGTACCGGCAACGGTAAAACGGCCGGTCGTGGTCATAAAGGCCAGAACGCTCGCTCCGGCGGTGGCGTTCGTCCGGGCTTTGAGGGCGGTCAAAATCCATTGTACCGTCGTCTTCCGAAACGCGGCTTCAACAACCCATTCCGTAAGGAATTCGCGGTTGTGAACATTGAAGAATTGAACAGCTTTGCAGCAGGAACAGAAGTTACTCCTGAAGTGCTTCTGGAGAAAGGAATCGTCAAAAATCCACTGGGCGGCATTAAAGTCCTGGGTAATGGCGAAATCACGGTTCAACTGACTGTAAAGGCAAACAAATTCTCTCAATCTGCGGTAGAGAAAATCCAGGCTGCCGGCGGTAAAACCGAGGTGATCTAATGTTCAAGACGGTGTCCAACATTTGGAGAGTGGAAGACCTTCGCAAGAAGATCCTGTTTACCCTTTTCATCTTGCTTGTTTACCGAATCGGTTCGTTTATCCCGGTTCCGAATATTAACACAGACGTATTCAAACAAGTCGATAGCGGGGCTGACCTGTTCGGCTTGTTGAATACCTTCTCGGGTGGCGCCTTGTTCCACTTCTCGATCTTCGCGATCGGGATTATGCCCTACATCACTTCTTCTATCATCGTACAGTTGCTGTCGATGGACGTTATTCCGAAGTTTACGGAATGGGCAAAAGAAGGCGAGAACGGCAAACGGAAACTGGCTCAAATCACTCGTTACGGTACCATTATCCTTGGTCTGGTCCAAGGCTTTGGTACGGCTGTTGGCTTTAACCGTAGATACTCATATGAGATGGTTATTGATCCTAAGTTTACGACTTATGCAATGATCGCGATCATCCTGACTGCCGGTACGGCATTCTTGATGTGGCTCGGTGAGCAAATTACGGAACGCGGTATCGGCAACGGTATCTCGGTTCTGATCTTCGCGGGCATCGTCGCAGCTCTGCCTGGACATATTCGCGATATCTATGCTACAGAATTCGAGAACCCTGGTGATATGCTCTTCTGGAACATCTTGAAGGTGGTTATCATCGTAGTTGTCGCAATCGCGGTAATTGTTGGTGTCATCTTCGTTCAACAAGGTATCCGTAAGATCCCGGTACAATATGCTAAACGTGTAGTTGGCCGTAAGATGTACGGTGGTCAGTCGACTCACATTCCGCTGAAGGTAAACGGCGCAGGCGTTATTCCGGTTATCTTCGCCATCTCGCTGCTCATGTTCCCGATTACGATCGCGCAGTTCTGGGCAAACAAGGAATGGGCGAAATGGGTTATTCAGAACTTGTACTATGACAAACCACTTGGTATGCTATTGTACGTGCTTCTGATTGTCGGCTTTACTTTCTTCTATACCTTCGTTCAGATCAACCCGGTTCAAATGGCAGATCAGATGAAGAAGAACGGTGGTTACATCCCAGGTATTCGTCCTGGTAAACCAACGTCGTCGTACATCACGCGCGTTATGACTCGTCTTACGCTTGCGGGTGCGGTATTCTTGTCGGTCATCTCGTTGCTTCCAGTTGCATTTGGTGCAGCCGCAGATCTGCCGCAGTCGGTTCGACTCGGTGGTACTTCGCTTCTGATCGTTATCGGTGTTGCACTTGATACGATGAAACAGATCGAAAGCCAGCTCATCAAACGTCACTACAAAGGGTTTATCAATAAATAAAGATAGGTTCATATCGGGGTCCTGGCATGCTGATCGTATGTCGGAACCCGAACGGACCTATTGTGCTTAAAGCGAGGAACACGGAATGAACATTCTATTCATGGGACCTCCAGGAGCCGGCAAGGGAACGCAGGCTGAACGCATTGTCGATCAGTTCGCTGTACCACACATTTCTACCGGTGATGCTTTCCGTCTTGCTATGAAGCAAGGCACGCCAATGGGTCTGAAAGCAAAAGAGTATGTAGATCAAGGCTTGCTAGTGCCGGATGAGATTACGAACGGAATCGTTCGGGACCGCCTGCTGCAAGATGACTGCTCCAAAGGTTTTCTGCTCGATGGTTTCCCGCGTACGCTGCAACAAGCTGAAGCGCTTGATGGTATGCTCGCGGACATGGGCCGCTCGCTCGATCACGTCATTAACTTGAAAGTTGATCGCGGATTGTTGCTTGCTCGTCTTACGGGCCGCCGCATCTGCAAATCGTGCGGATCCACTTATCACGTCTTGAATAACCCGCCGAAACAAGAAGGCATCTGCGATAAATGCGGAGGCGAGCTGTACCAACGTTCGGACGATAACGAAGAAAAAGTCGGTACGCGTCTGGATGAGTACATCTCGAAAACAGCACCATTGCTCTCGTACTACGAAGGCAAATCGCTGCTTCGTGAAGTCGACGGGGAACAGGATATTGATGTTGTAACTGCTGAGATCGTTTCCGTTCTGCGGGGTTCAAACTAATGATTGTTTGCAAGTCGGAAGCAGAGCTCCGTTTGATGCGGGAAGCAGGGCGGATTGTTGCTGATACACATCGGCTGCTTAAACAATCGATACGGCCCGGCATTACGACTAGCGAACTGGACCAAATCGCCGAGACGTATATTCGAAGTCAGGGCGCCGTTCCATCTTTTAAAGGTTACAATCAATTTCCTGCCAGCATATGCACTTCTGTCAACGATCAGTTGGTGCATGGTATTCCGAATAGTAATCAGAAGCTGGCTGAAGGTGATATCATAAGCATTGATATCGGTGCGCAGTATCAGGGGTATCACGGCGACTCCGCTTGGACGTATGGCGTTGGTACA
Organism: Paenibacillus terricola; assembly: GCF_014779765.1. GTDB lineage: Bacteria > Bacillota > Bacilli > Paenibacillales > Paenibacillaceae > Paenibacillus_T > Paenibacillus_T terricola. The sequence continues at coordinate 56,050 of NZ_JACXZA010000013.1, forward strand.
ATCTCTGCTGAAGCGCAACGGTTGCTCGATGTATGTGAACAATCCCTTTATGCGGGTCTTGAACTGATTAAACCGGATGTTCGACTCTTCACGATATCGCATGCCGTTCAGAAGGTTGTTGAGAATGCGGGATTATCGGTTGTTCGTGAGTATGTCGGTCATGGAATCGGCACGAAGCTTCATGAAGAACCGCAAATTCCGAACTATGGGATTCCAGATCGGGGACCACGGCTTAAGCCAGGTATGGTTCTCTGCATCGAGCCTATGGTCAACATTGGAGAGCGCTATGTACGAACGCTTGAAGACAACTGGACGGTCGTCACGGTCGACGGCTCGTGGTGTGCGCATTTCGAGCATACAGTCGCCGTAACTGAAGATGGTTATGAGATACTAACCAAATCGGATGCTGAGGCGGGTTGATGCACGTGGATGTTACACCGCAGATCGGTCAAATCGCATCCGTGCTTCGCGGCAAGGATGAGGGCGGTTATGCGGTTATCATCGGCATCGTCGATGAACGTTTCGTACTTATTGCCGATGGCGATAAGAAACGATTCGATCGGCCGAAGAAGAAGAACATTGCGCACCTTGAGTTACAGTCGGTCATCAACACCGAAGTTGTCAACAGCATGAATGAGACCGGCCGGGTGACGAATGCCAAGCTGCGCTACGCGATTCAGAAGTTCGTGCAAGCGAAAGGAGAATGACGGTGGCCAAGGAAGACGTCATTGAGGTCGAAGGTACGGTAATTGAACCGCTACCTAACGCTATGTTTAAGGTTGAGCTTGAGAATGGACATCAAATCTTAGCTCACGTTTCTGGCAAACTGCGTATGCACTTTATCCGGATCTTGACCGGTGATAAAGTTGTTATCCAGTTATCGCCTTATGATTTATCACGGGGACGTATTACCTATCGGAAGTAAGCCTTTCGGGCTTGCGCCGAAGGATTCGGGAGGTAATCACAATGAAGGTCAGACCTTCGGTTAAGCCGATTTGCGAGAAATGCAAAGTCATTCGTCGCAAAGGCAACGTTATGGTGATTTGTGAAAATCCTAAACACAAACAAAAACAAGGCTAGATAAAGGAGGGAACCAAGACATATGGCACGTATTGCTGGTGTAGACTTGCCACGTGACAAACGCGTTGAAATCGCGCTGCAATATATCTTCGGTATCGGTCAAACGACTGCTAAGAAGATTCTTGCAACGACGGGCGTTAGCGCTCAAACGCGTGTTCGTGATCTGACGGAAGATGAAGTTAGCAAACTTCGCGAAACAATCGACAAGTCGGTTAAAGTAGAAGGCGATCTTCGTCGTGAGATCTCGCTGAACATCAAACGTCTCATCGAGATCGGCTGCTACCGTGGTGTTCGTCACCGTCGTGGACTGCCTGTTCGTGGTCAACGTACGAAAACGAATGCTCGCACGCGCAAAGGTCCTCGTCGGACTGTAGCTAACAAGAAGAAATAAGAAGGGAGGATAACACACAATGGCTAAACCTAAAAAAGTCGTACGTACGAAACGTCGTGACCGTAAAAATATCGACTCCGGCGTAGCGCACATCCGTTCGACGTTCAACAACACGATCGTTACGATCACGGATCCGCACGGCAATGCAATCTCTTGGGCAAGCTCCGGTAACCTTGGTTTCAAGGGCTCCCGTAAGAGCACGCCATTCGCAGCTCAGATGGCTGCTGAAACAGCTGCTAAAGCTGCAATGGAGCATGGCATGAAAGTCGTAGAGGTTATGGTTAAAGGACCAGGTGCTGGCCGCGAAGCGGCAATCCGTTCCCTGCAAGCAGCAGGTCTTGAAGTTAACCTGATTAAAGACGTAACGCCGGTTCCACACAACGGCTGCCGTCCACCGAAACGTCGCCGCGTATAATTCAGTCTTTACGTGGTATCAAATTACAGCAACTTGTGAATAATGGTTGTGAAGGTTTGGCATACTACATGATTCGACTGAACACGTACGGTGAACGGAGCGACGTTTTGAAGGAGGGTACTACTAGTGATTGAGATCGAAAAGCCGAAAATCGAAACCGTAGAGCTCAATGAGAATGGCACATATGGACGTTTTGTTGTTGAACCACTGGAGCGCGGATACGGAACGACGCTGGGGAATTCGCTTCGTCGGATTCTGCTGTCGTCGCTGCCAGGCGCAGCTGTGACTTCGGTGCAAATCGATGGTGTGCTTCATGAATTTTCTACGGTTCCCGGTGTGATTGAGGACGTTACCGAAATCATACTGAACCTGAAAGGCCTGTCGCTCAAAATCCACTCCGACGAAGAGAAGGTGCTGGAAATTGATGCAGAAGGCGAAGGGAACGTAACGGCGGGCGACATTCGAGCGGACAGCGATGTCGAGATTTTGAACCCTGATCTTCATATCGCGACCTTAGCCTCCGGTGCACGGCTCCATATGCGGGTATTCGCCAATCGTGGACGCGGGTACGTACCTGCGGATCGGAATAAGAAAGAAGATCAACCGATCGGCGTAATTCCTATTGATTCGATCTACACGCCCATTACCCGTGTCAATTACAGCGTAGAAAATACTCGTGTCGGCCAAGTTACCAACTATGACAAGCTCACCTTAGAAGTTTGGACTGATGGAAGTATTCGACCGGAAGAGGCTGTTAGCCTCGGCGCTAAAATTTTGACCGAGCATTTGGACCTGTTCGTCGGATTGACCGATGAAGCCAAAGACGCGGAAATTATGGTCGAGAAAGAAGAAGATAAGAAAGAGAAAGTACTCGAGATGACGATCGAGGAACTGGATCTTTCCGTTCGTTCTTACAACTGCTTGAAACGTGCAGGCATCAATACTGTTCAAGAGCTGATCACGAAAACCGAAGAAGATATGATGAAGGTGCGCAACCTCGGACGCAAATCTTTGGAGGAAGTACAAGAGAAGCTAGAGGAACTTGGTTTGGGCCTCCGCATGGAAGAATAGATAGCAGCAGCATGCAAATGCAATCTTGCAGAAGGAGGAGAAATCGATGGCATACCAAAAATTGGGCCGTGACGCGAGCGCGCGTAAAGCTCTTTTCCGCGACCTCGTAACGGACCTGTTCCTGTATGAGCGCATCCAAACGACGGAAGCTAAAGCGAAAGAAGTTCGTTCGATCGCTGAGAAGCTCATCACGAAGGCGAAAAAAGGTGATCTTCACGCTCGTCGCCAAGTGGCAGCTTTCGTTCGTCGTGAAACAGTTGACGGTGAACAAGACGCTATTCAAAAACTGTTCTCCGAACTGGCCACCCGTTACTCGGAACGTGCGGGCGGATACACGCGGATTCTTAAACTGGGACCGCGCCGCGGTGATTCAGCGCCAATGGTGTATTTGGAACTGGTAGATCGCGCGTAATCGACCGGATGGATCGGATGAGAAAGGGTGGACCTTCGCGGCCACCTTTTTTTCTTGGAATGAATGGAACGCGTGGGTGCGTTGCGAGCAAGTAGCTGTTTCGAGGAAGGAAGGTCACGGTTGCAACGGCTTCGCCTGTGCATTCCGAGCATGCGTCAAGCACGCGCCTCCCGTTGAACTGTTGTTCCTATGAACTATTCTAATAGGGTAGGGAACATCCATTCAAAAGTCGGATGTAAACTCGTGCACCTGCCGCTGATCTCCACGCATTCTCGCATTCCATTGGGGATATAACTTAATTTGCCGGCTCGTAATACATGAGCCGGCATTTTCGGGCCCTTTGCGCCCTGCGTAATGACCTATTCACAGGTGGATAACTCTGATTCTCTCAAGTTATCCACCTGTGATCAGTGGTGACTCATCCTTCGATTTGCATTTTCACTGTGGAAACTGTGGAGAAGCGTGTGGATTTGGGGATATCGTTACTAGAATACGACTGGCCGCTGTGGATACGCACGTTTGCTGTTTGCACATGAACTCTAAAGCGCGTTTGCGCGCCAAGGGGAGAACACCAACAGTAGAGCGTGTCCCACAGGGACGAAAGCGGCTTGTGGCACTTAGTTACATCGAAGCGTCGTATCGTTCGCGGGCGTTCGAATGCATCTAGGAAGCCCCACAAGGAAGCGTGTCCCAACGGGACGTAAGCGAGCACACCGACTAGCGTATCAAAGTAACCATTCCCGGAGTCCAGAGGGCGGAGCTCTCTGGGGTCCTCCCTCTGGCCAGAGGGAGGATTTAGGTGGGAGTCGGCAAAATGGGAGTTCAGAGGGCGCCAGCCCTATGGGTCCTACACAGGATTTAGGCTGGTATTCAGAGGGCGTTAGCCCTTTGATTCCTGCTCATGTTGGTGTCTATAAAGAGGGTGTCCAGAGGGCGTCAGCCCTTAGGGGCCTATAACAGGAATTAGGTGGGTGTCCAGAGGGCGCAGCCCTTTGGGTCTTCCCTAGAGAGGGAGGATATAGGTGAGTAGAAACATAGTGATGGTAGTCAGTTACGACGGAACGACATATAGCGGCTTTCAGTCGCAGCCTAGCGGCAATACGATTCAGGATATCCTTGAAGCGGCTATTAAGACGCTGACAGGCGAGGAGCTTCGCATTATCGGCTCCGGCCGAACAGACGCAGGTGTGCATGCTCGAGGGCAGGTGTTTAACTTCCATACGGAGTCCCGTATTCCACAGGAACGTTGGGCGCTCGCAATCAACACAAGGCTGCCTGACGATGTTGTCGTGTTGGAGGCTTGGGAAGCGCCTGAAGCGTTTCACGCGCGCCATTCGGCGAAGCGGAAGACGTACCGCTATACAATCGACCGTCATAAGTTTCCGGATGTCTTCAGCCGTCATTATGCGTTTCACCACCCGACGCCGCTTAATGTCGCTGCGATGCGTGAGGCAATTGCACATCTTGTAGGTGAGCATGACTTCACGTCGTTCACATCGATCCAATCTACACAACTTCATCATGTTCGCACCATATTCGAGACGCGTATTGAAGAGGATGGGCCTATGCTGCATCTGTTCGTGACGGGCAGCGGCTTCCTTTATAATATGGTTCGGATTATTGCGGGTACGATGATGTGGGTCGGTGAAGGTAAATTGTCGCCTGGCGATATCCCTTCGATGCTTAAGGCGGTGGATCGGACAACGACCGGTCCAACGGCGATGGCACATGGACTGATGCTGTGGGAAGTCGAATATCCGGTTGAAGAGTCGAGATTGCAGATTTCGGCGCAGGAAAGCGCAAATTAGCTGTATTTTACAAGTTAAACCTCTTGCGAAAGTCCAGTATTTATAGTAGTATATAACTTGTGCATTTTTAATGGCTATCCCACAGCCCCGATTAGAAATGCTCCAACCAAACGAGCAATAGATGTAATTTAGACGATGAATTATCAGCTTGAAACGCGAACGTTTCATTATAAATGGATTGCTGAAACATTTTTAAGGAGGAACACCCATGCGTACTACCTTTATGGCTAAGCCTAACGAAGTCGATCGCAAGTGGTTTGTTATCGATGCAGAAGGCAAAACGCTGGGCCGTCTGGCCAGCGAAGCAGCTGCCTTGATCCGCGGTAAGCACAAACCACAATTTACGCCTCATGTTGACACTGGTGACTTCGTAGTCATCATCAACGCTGAGAAAATTGTCCTCACGGGCAAAAAGCTTCAAAACAAAAAATACTATCGCCACTCGATGTATCCAGGTGGTCTGAAAGTATTCTCGGCTAACGACATGCTTCAAAAGCATCCTGAGCGCGTTCTCGAAGCAGCTGTACACGGCATGCTTCCTAAGAACCGTCTGGGCGACAAAATGAAGCTCAAACTCAAAGTATATGCAGGTTCGGAACATCCGCATCAAGCACAAAACCCTGAAGTGTACGAGCTTCGCGGTTAATAAAAGGAGGACAGTTTCATGGCACAAGTTCAATACTATGGAACCGGTCGTCGTAAACACTCCGTAGCACGCGTTCGTCTCGTGCCGGGTGAAGGACGAATCACTATCAACAAACGTGACCTGAATGAATATTTCGGTCTTGAAACACTGAAGCTGATCGTTAAACAACCGCTGACACTGACGGATACGACGGGCAAATACGACGTAATCGTTATCGCTAACGGCGGCGGTATCTCCGGTCAAGCTGGTGCAATCCGTCACGGTATTTCCCGTGCACTGCTCAAAGCAGACCCTGAGTTCCGTGGTTCTCTGAAACGCGCTGGCTTCCTGACGCGTGACCCACGTATGAAAGAACGTAAGAAATACGGTCTCAAAGCAGCTCGTCGCGCTCCACAATTCTCGAAACGTTAATTTCGAGTCCAATACCTCTTCTGCAGCATGTATATGCTCGGAAGGGGTATTTTTTGTTGTTAGCGAACTACATTGGCGATACTGCCCAATTATTCATGAAAGGCTTGTATTTGCCGGTAAGAGTGAAATTAATTCATTGAACAAACCTTGCGAAAGACGTATAATAACGAGCAAAGCTTACCCTCTTACTAGGAATTAATATTGGACGGAGGTCTTAACGATGAACCTGTTTGAGAAAGAGGCACTTGCCGCACAGAAAGCTGTTGAACTGGAAGATGCAACACCGGAAGCAATCATCCAATATGCGATTGAAACGTTCCCTAATATTACGTTCGCATGCAGCTTCGGCGCAGAGGACGTTGTTCTCGTTGATATGATTCAAAAGATTAATCCGAATATCGACATTTTCTATCTCGACACGGATTTCCACTTCAAAGAAACGCTTGAAACGCGTGACGAGCTTGCCGCTCGTTATCCGAACATTCGCTATGTGCAGGTGAAACCGGCAATTACGCCTGAAGAGCAAGCTGCACAATATGGCGAACAGCTGTGGAAGAGCGACCCTAACCAATGCTGCAACATCCGTAAAGTTCAGCCGCTCACGCAAATTCTGAGCCAATACGAGTGCTGGATTACAGGTATTCGCCGCGATCAAGCGGCTACTCGTGCGAATGCAAAGAAGATTGAATATGACTACAAATTTGGTCTCATGAAATTCAATCCAATTGCAGGTTGGACGTCTGAAGACGTATGGAACTATATCCGCGAGAACAACGTACCTTACAACAAACTGCATGACAATCATTACCCATCGATCGGTTGTGAGCATTGCACGCGTCAAGTAATGCCAGGCGAAGACCAACGGGCCGGTCGTTGGTCGGGTAACGATAAAACAGAGTGCGGTCTGCACAAATAAGACTTGAGCGTTGCCTATCGGCCGTCAGAGTGCCTCTTGGGGCTTTGAATGGCCGAATTATGCCCGCCCAGTTTAATCAACTCAATAACGATGTAGTCATAAACGACCGCCTCGTCCCATATGGATGGTATAGTACAGGCTTTCACGTAAAGCCAGGTTATCATTCGTGTGGGGTGAGGTGGTTTTATTTATGCGGCGGATTCGAAATCGGTTTGTCGTATGGATGAACTATAAAGGGACGCTGCGAATCGTCGTCAGCGCTCTGGTTGTAATCGCTGCTGTCGTGCTCATCGTACAGGATATTCCGGCTTCGCGGACTTGGACGACCTGGTCGCTTCCGTTGTCTGGCAAAACGATCGCAATAGATGCGGGCCATGGGGGCATTGATGGGGGAGCGGTCAGCAAGGAGGGGGCTATCGAGAAGGACTTGAACCTTGCGATTGCGATTTATTTGCGCGACTATTTGCAGCAGGCGGGAGCCATCGTTCTGATGACGAGAGAAGGCGATTATGATCTTGCTGCAGAGGATACGAAGAAGGTTGCCAAGCGGAAAACAGAGGATCTAATGAAGCGAGTGGCCGTCATCAAGGATGCTAAACCCGATCTTGTTGTCAGTATCCATATGAACAGTATTCCATCCATGAAATGGTACGGTGCACAAACGTTCTTTTATCCGAGCCAAGTGAACAACGGACAATTCGCAGCATTAATTCAAGAAGAGATCAAGCGCAATCTGGCGAACACAACTCGCATTGCATCGCCGATCAAGAACGAGGTATATCTAATGAAGCAGATTACGGATATTCCGTTAGCGCTCGTGGAAGTAGGTTTCTTGTCGAACCCAGAAGAGGCAAGCCGATTGAAAGATGGCGACTACCAGCGGTCAATTGCAGCAGCGATCTATCAGGGGATTCTTCGTTTCAGCGCAGGGGAGAAAGCATCAACCACCTCAATAGCGGAACCGGTGCATTGATCGAAGGGCGCCGTAGACTATGTTATAATAGTGAAGTATGCAGCATCGTTATCTTTAATCAGCTCAACTATTTACATAGCTAAGAAGGTGGAATCAGTACGATGTTAACGCGAGAACAAGTAATCGAGATTGTTCGCACAGCGGTTGAGGGTGCAGGTGAGGTTGGCCAGTCCGTCCAATTCCGCGATGTAGTATCGAAGGACAACAGCGTCTCCATGACCGTATTAACGGCTAAGCAGGAAGATCAGGCTCCAATTGAAACCATTGTACGCGAGGCATTGAAGCAGGCAGAAATCGAGTCTGTGCATCTTCGTTTCCGTGTGCTTCCTACAGAGGCTCCGGCAGCATCAGCACAGCCTAATGGGGGACAAGGAGCGCCTGTCAAAGGCCATGGCGGTTTGCTTGAACCAACACCTCTCCTGTCACCAGAGATTGGTACGAAGTTTATTGCGATCGCGAGCGGTAAGGGCGGCGTAGGCAAGTCCACTGTAACGGTGAACCTTGCTGTTGCCCTTGCACGTGCAGGCAAACGAGTAGGTCTAATCGATGCCGATATTTACGGCTTCAGCGTGCCGGATATGATGGGGATCGAGGAGCGGCCTGACGTGGAAGGCGATCGTGTCATTCCAATCGAACGATTCGGCGTCAAGGTCATGTCGATGGGCTTCTTCGTCGAGAACAATAGCCCAGTCGTATGGCGTGGTCCTATGCTTGGCAAAATGCTTCGCAATTTCTTCGCCGAGATCGAGTGGGGCGAGCTTGACTATATGCTGCTTGATCTGCCTCCAGGCACAGGCGATATTGCGCTGGATGTACATCAGATCATCCCGCAGAGCCAAGAAATTATCGTCACGACGCCGCATGCAACGGCTGCATTCGTCGCTGCGCGGGCAGGTGCGATGGCAATCAAGACCGAGCACGCCATTATCGGCGTCGTTGAGAATATGTCGTACTACTTGAACCGCCACAGCGGGGAGAAAGAATATTTGTTCGGAAGAGGCGGCGGTGCGCGTCTTGCAGAGACGCTGAATGCAGAGCTCCTCGCGCAGATTCCGCTAGGCGCTCCAGACAACCATCCGTCTGAACCTGATTTCTCACCATCCGTTTATAAGGCTGACAGTGAGACTGGCAAGCTATATGCGGAACTGGCACAACGTGTAATCGATAAATTGTAAAGTTTAGTCGGAACGAACAACAACAAACCAGCCGAGCACCCTGAGTGGGGGCAAGGCTGGTTTGTTGTTAATCATTATTGTTGATAATCATGTTGAAGAATCTTTCTCGTCACCGCTTCCGGATTCTTCATCTTTGGATTCGTCGCCGCTGTCTCCACTATCTCCGCTATCCCCGCTGCCTGATTCCTTCTTCTTGCTGTCTGTCGAGACAGGAGCAGGCTTGAGTTCCTCTTGTACGGCTTTCTTCAGCAGGTCGAGTACTTCGAGACGGAACAGAGGGTTCTGCATAGCCTCTTGCATTAAGGACATAACCTGCTTGCGATATTGGGAACCCTGCAGCACGTCCAGGATCATTTTATCCATCTCTGGTGACTTCATCGCTTGGATGAGATCCTTTTGATAAGTAGGGTCCTTAATGAGATCCTTATGGATTTGCTTATTTTGCGTGTTAACTGTCTTAGCAAATTCACCTGCGAAGCGGGTGTCGGTCATTAAGGTCTTGATCACCTTGTCATAATCAGGGGAGACGAGAACCTCTTTGACTGCCATACGGACCTGCTCTTGATCCTGCACGGATAGGAGCTTGGAGCTGAACCCCGTGTTCCCTGTCGAAGAAGTGGCGGATTCTTGAAGTGCCTTCTGCGCATCTTCGGTTTTTAGAATATCGATGACCATCGTTTTCATGTCTTTGTAGCTAATCGGCTCGCTTTGTGACGATGACGGCTCAGCGCCGCAGGCCGTTATCGAAAGCAGGGCAGATGCTGTTAAAATCCATAACCATAATCGCATGCTGTGCCATACCCCTTCCATTGCCAACGATTATTCGTAACGATAGTATGTGCAATGTTCGCGCGATTATCATCGGAATGACACGAAGACTTATAAATTCTAATGTGGTAAAATAAAGGGCAGATTGCATGATTAGGGGCGGCAGCCTCTTCTGAAATCCGAGATCATTTACATAACCATCTATATGAAGCTTGGATTTCTCTGGGACGAAACGTATGCCGTTGCAAGAACGGTCAGCCGATTCCCCTTGGATAACAATTGGGAGGTCAATACAAAGCATGACAATACGCAAATTGTTCTTCTTGTTCTGGAGTTCGATGGCCGTTGGAGCTGTTACCTGTACCGTTCTCGGACTAGCTCTTCAATTTACGGATCAATCGTACGGATTTCTGAAAGTCGAGGAAACAGGCTATAACGCACTGATGATGGCGATCAGCGGATTGATGATCGGCGTATTCGCGATGATGGGCTTTTTCGCCTATTTAACGGTCAACTACATCGCACTGAGCATTTTTAGACAAAAATATTTGTGGACGATGCTCCAAGGGTATACGTCGTTGTTCGCAACATTCGCACTTGGCTACATGCTTTATGGTGAACGTGAGCGTTTGAGCAACTGGCTGTACTGGGTGCTGCCGACCGCATTGGCCATTGGCTCGATTGTCGTTGCTTATTTCAAAGCGAAGCAAACGAACCGCAGCGCATTCGTGCCGACCGTTTTCCTTATGTTTGTCGTGACCGTGCTGGAGGCATGGCCAAGCATTAACGGTGAGACGAACGCGGTATCCGTCATCTTTATGATTACGCCGTTATTTATTTGCAACGCATTCCAGATTATGTGGCTGCACAGGCTTGTAGGCAGCGCCAATGAAAAAACCGATTCCGCGAATGTCGCAAAATCGGTCTAGTATTACCCCTTTAAAGGTTTACAAACCATATGCTGCAGCTTCCAGTCGGACAGACGGATCGTTTAAGGAATCGGTATTTACCGTTTTGCCTTGAACTTCTGTCTGTCCGATCATTTGTGATACGGTAACGAAATCATACCCGTTGGCACGCAGCTGATCGATAATAGCAGGGAGGGCATCGCGGGTTTGCTTAGAGGAATCGCTCGCATGCATAAGTATGATATCCCCAGGATGAGCGCGGCTTACGACACGTTCAACGATTTTGTCCGTACCGATATTCATCCAGTCGAACGAATCCGTGTCCCATTGGATGACCGTATAATTCAATTCCTCCGCAATGCGAAGTACGCGTTTATCGAAATCACCATTAGGCAGACGAATTAAGTTAGGTGATTTACCGGTTAAGCCAGACAGGATCGTATGAGCTGTTGTGATTTGCGAGCGGATCTCATCGTCGTTGAATTTGCTGTAGTAATCGTGTTTGTGACCATGGCTGCCAATTTCGAAGCCAGCGTCTACAATCTTCTTCACAATCTCCGGATGCGATTGGCTCCAGACGGAGGAGAGGAAGAAGGTTACGTTCTTAACGCCTTTCTCTTTCAGTACATCGATAATGGGCTCGGCACGCTTGTCCCCCCAACTGATGTCAAACGTTAAAGCAACGACCTTCTTGTCCGTCGGAATGCTGTAGATGGCTGCCGGTTGCTGGGGGGCGAATACGGCAATATTGTCGCGCTCTGCATAAATAATGCCGCAAGAGAAAACAACAGCTACAGCAAGCATCAAATATCGCTTCAGTTTCCTTCCGTTCCATACATAAAACATGTTCATCCGTCGGCGCTCCTCTCATAACAAACTCTCGTACACCTTGTACTAGTACAATCCTATGCTCGTACATATAGCAGATATTCATCTTTCTATGAATCTTTAAGAGGAGGATACACAGCATGTTTCGTAACTTTGGGTGGGCAGCACATTTTCGAATGATGCGTACTTACTTTGGCATTAGCGCAGTACTCTTTGTTGCCGGTATAGTTGCGGGGATTACAGCGACAGGCTTCTCCGATTTTCTTGATAATCAGCTCGAGGGGATTAAGAAATTAAGTGATATCGTCAATCAATCGTCGAACCCGACATTGATGGCTATCATTATTATTTTCTTGAACAATGCGGTGAAAGCGGGACTGGTTATCTACTTCGGCTTTCTTTTTGGTGTGTACCCTGCATTCTTTATGGTCATGAATGGGATGGTGATCGGCTACCTCATGCATAAGTACTATGTAGAGCATGGTGCATCAACGATGTTCGAAATATTAGTTAAAGGCATACTGCCGCACGGCATTATCGAAATTCCGATCATAATAATTGCTGCAGCGTATGGACTACGATCAGGCAACATTGCGTTCCGCTGGCTCGGGTGTCTGTTCAATCCTTCGAAGGCCAAAGCCATGGCGCAGGAGACTGAACGATACGTCATTACGACGCTTCCTGTTCTTCTCGGAATCGTATTGCTGCTGCTCGTTGCATCCCTTATCGAAAGCACAATTACACCATACTTGTTGCAAAAGTAATAAATTTACCAATATTTGAGCATAACAATAAAGCGGCAGGTAGCGTCCTAAGCAGCAGCGCAGGACGCTTTTTGTTTAAATGTGAATATTGTCGCTGTTAAGGAGGCCGACTGACGGTTATGCTCGGGATCTTGTTCAATGAAAAAGAATGCAAAGAATTTGACTACGTCCTCCGCAAAGAACTGGATGAAATGATGCTCGACCTACACGATTCTCGGCTGGATGAGGATATTAAGCAGGCGATTGCGAAGAGATATAAGATCATCTTCCGCATGTTCGCCAGAATTGCTTCTCCCAAAGAGTTGTCACGCTACGCGCTGAATATGCGAAATTATCGATAGCGTAAAGGCTGCGGGCTGCTGCCCAACCATATGCGCGGCCCGTTCGACCGACCGGCAGCAGAAAGTAATTTAGTATTTTGTGAAAAAGGTGTTGCACACTGTGGACAGCCTATGGTATATTCTAATTCCGGCCGAGAAACACACACGCCGGACACGAAATAAACGGTTTGATTCACATCATTTCGAGTGAAACAAACATAAAAGAAATGCTTGCACAACTGAACATCATGTGATAAGATGTTAAACGTTGTCGAAATTGTTCTTTGAAAACTGAACAACGAGCGAAACTGTCAGTTTAAATGTTTTAAATGAGCTAAACAAGCACTTCTCGGTGATAATCCGATTTCCTGCGGGAAGACGAATTACACCTTTTATGGAGAGTTTGATCCTGGCTCAGGACGAACGCTGGCGGCGTGCCTAATACATGCAAGTCGAGCGGAGCAGTTTGAAAGCTTGCTTTCAAACTGCT
>NZ_JACXZA010000014.1 GCF_014779765.1 Paenibacillus terricola
CCCCTTTTACCATAGAGATTAGCGGATATGCTAACAAACCAAAGTCTATTAAGACTATCCTTCAAGTGCTTGAGGAACATAAGGTTACAATAATAATCAAGGATTAGAACCAATTATTGTATGTTGTTCAAAGAAGACGCCGACATCATATAACACCATATTCACGCATCGGGCCATCCGGCCCTCGGTCCGGCAGGGGAATTTCGGGGGAGTGGTGGCAGCCGGACAACCCTGCACTGGCTAAGTCCATCGTACCCGGGGCTTGCGCCCCTTAAGCTAGTGAGGGTTCGTGAATACAAAGACGTTATCTGAAAGATCGGCAACGTTTAATACATAAAAAAATCAAGAGGAGAAAAATCTCATGAGCCGCCTTGTAATTATGACAGTTGGAAAAACACATAGTGGAAAGACTACCTTTGCTAAAGAATTAGAATCTGTAATACAAAAAGCTGTTGTCATTGATCAGGACAATCATGCTGAATTTATTAATAGTCATTATAAGAAGCTTCGTCCAGTAGAAGGTCTAAACACTCTTAAATACTCAGTGACCAATGCAATTGTTGATTATGCTGTTGAGCAAAGCGAATTCCACATTATATTGAGTAATTCAAATTTAAATAAAACAGGAAGAACAAAAATGCTTCGGTATTTTCATGACAAGGGGTTTGAAAGTATTATTGTTTATTTTGATTTACCAGGTGATTTACTAAAAGAACGTGTTCAACAATCCCAAAGAAGTAATGTCATATTTAGGAGTGCCTCGAACTTTATGGAGGTATTGAAGAGGCAAGAAAATTCCATAGAAGTTCGACCAAGTAAAGATGAAGCGAATTATTTATTTGAAATAAATGATCCTACAAAAATCGAGGATATTATTCAAGAAATTAAAGCAATTAGTGATCTTAGTTGATACAAAGAAGGCCGATCCTTCAGATAACACCATATTCACGCATCGGGCCATCCGGCCCTCGGTCCGGCAGAGGGATTTCAGGGAAGCGAGAGCAGCCGGACAACCCTGCATTGGCAAAGTCCGTCGGACCCGGGGCATGCGCCCCTTAAGCCAGTGAGGGTTCGTGAATACAAAGACGTTATCTGAAACAACCACGATACAAACCTAGAGAGGAGAGAATTAATGGCTATTTTGGACTATCAATTAATATTATTTCCGAAAGGAAATAAACCAGAATTAACAGAGAATGGAATGGATTTCATTGGACCTAACAATTTTAACTTTAATAAAGCGGTTAGTGTAATCCGATCTATTGAATTTGTTAAGAATTATTCACCTGAGAGTAAATGGCCTTCTTTTGATGATATATGTTATTACTGTTTTGATAATGGAAAGAGTATTGTTGAAATTCAAATTAATAGCGGAGTACAAGAAGAAAAAGCTGAACTAATTTCAATAAGAACTAATATTTTTAAAGATACCGGCAGTATAGAAATTGCTATTGAGATCTGTAAAAAGCTCTGTGAAGATCTTGATTTATTAATATGGGATATGAAGCTGAAAGACTTAATCAATATTGAAGATAAAATAAGTATAATGAAGACGCTAAAGAGGTTTAAGTTATTAAGAGCCAAGTAAATCTTTTGGGTTATTCAAGAAGTGTGGTTGCATCAGATAACACCATATTCACGCATCGGGCCATCCGGCCCTCGGTCCGGCAGAGGGATTTCAGGGAAGTAGAGGCAACCGGACAACCCTGCACTGGCTAAGTCCGTCGGACCCGGGCTGGCGCCCTTAAGCCAGTGAACGTTAGGTGAAATTGCCGAAGAGCGGGTTTGGAGGTTATTCATGAAGTTTACTTCAGTACATAAGAAGATCAGAGGCATGAAGAGACGAGCAAGGAAGCTCTCTTCATGGACGGAATATCACAAGCAATTGGATATCGAGTCTTTATTAAAACATAACAAGGAATATGTAAAGGTATGGATTAAACCCTTCTATAATCTGCATTATATTAACGCTAATAAAGTCGGGAAGAAGAATCCGCCGAAAAAATTCAGAAAACAAATCATTTTTCGGTTAATAGAAATATTTATGTCTTGGGAAGAGAAACTTGAACAGTTGAAGCAACCATTTTATTTAAAGATATGGCTAGCGGATCCTGAATTCATGGACTCACAAGTGGTAGCAGCACTTGGAGATGAAATCGAATATTACAATAATATTTTTATGAATAACGAAGAGCATAAACAATTTTCAATAATTGTTCGACATCCATTGATAGATCAGTTTGTCTGGGAGAGGTGTATAAATGGATATTATGTTTGGGAAAGTGATCTAGAAACAGAGAAAGAGATTAATGAAGTTCGTAGAAAGGCGATAAGAACAGATGAAACAATAATTAATGAAAGAGTAGAACGAATGTATTTTATAAATACAGGGGACATGTGGACAGGGAGTATTCGTAGAAGTGGCAACTTCACCTAACACCATATTCACGCATCGAGCCATTCGGCCCTCGGTCCGGCAGAGGGATTTCGGGGAAGTCGGAGGCAACCGGACAACCCTGCACTGGCTAAGTCCGTCGGACCCGCGCTTGCGCGCTTAAGCCAGTGAGGGTTCGTGAATACAAAGACGTTTGATGAAATTACCGAATTACTCTAAGAGCGTTAAAGAGCAGGAGGACATTATGAAGCCTTTTCCGGAAGAATATGAATTTATCGAACTCTTTGAATCAGAACCGAAGATATTAGATGAAAAGGTTCCATTCTTTTATAACAACAACATTTATAAATTAAGTAGACCTAATGGAGAATTATACTTTGAAATAGAGCCTGGAAGTCACTGGACTAGAATTGCATGGAAGCAGGCTGATCAAATCTTAATAGATCTGACCCTTGAAAATGTTAAAGGAATAGAAATTGAGAAGAGATCTGGAAATGAATTTTTACAATTATTTTTTGATGAAGATCAAGGGTTAAAACCATTGATAATAAAGACCAAACCAGAATTTTCAATGATATGGGGAACGATAAGAGAATAGAAGAACTGAATGGGTTTCGAGGATGTCGGTAACATTCATATAACACCATATTCACGCATCGGGCCATTCGGCCCTCGATCCGGCAGGGGAATTTCGGGGATGTGGAAGCAGCCGAGCAACCCTGCACTGGCTAAGTCCGTGGACCCGGCTCCCGTTAATTGCCTTAAGCAAGCGAGGGTTCGTGAATACAAAGACGTTATATGAAAGTGGCGGAATACACAAAGCAAAATTAGGAGAGATTATATGAGTGAATTCAGTGAGATCTACTACCTATATTCAACAGAACAGAATGATGGCGTTGGTTTATTAAGAAGGGCGTGGCTTAGAGGATTTGTTTATCCCTCTAGTAACAATTGGGTAACGATAATCCCCAATGGAAGTAAGTTTCAACCAAACAAACGACTTATCAACAGTAACAGGGGAGTTTTGTTACACCTAATTAATGCAGAGGATCACGGGTGGTCGGTTAGTATATATGATGGTAAGAAACGAACGTTCCATTATGAGTGTACTTGGGAAGAGGATATTGAAATAAATCAAGATGAATACAATAGAGACCGCTTCGTTGAACTTGCAAATGCAAACCCAAATAAATTGAAAGTCATAACCCCGCTAGATGTAACAAAGATATTTTATATTTCGGATTTTGAAGAATTATATGAGAATCATCCTGTAAAACAAATTGCAGAATTGTTGCGTTTAGAGCATTTTGAATGGATTTCATATGATTATCTCCAGAATGAAGTTAAGGAAAATCCAAATGAAATATCAAACAAAGGGGTAAGAGTAATAAATAGTTTATTTTCTTTTTAATCAGGGGAAGCGGGAGCAGCCGGACAACCCTGCACTGGCTAAGTCTGAGAACACGGGCTGGCACCCTTAAGTCAGTGATGGTTCGTGAATTCAAGAACGTTATGCACCATTACCAGTAATTATTAAAGAGAATATTTAAGGAGATTATTAATGAAAGGTAAGACACTCTTATTATTGTTAATTACGATAATGTTGTCATCTTGTCAAAATAGTAGTCAGTCAACTACCTTGAACATTGAAACGAAATCAATAATGAATTCTGAACTGCCTCCTGATGAAGTGAGTATAGGTAATGGAACAGAATCGGAAGAAATAACTGAAGGTCGATCAAATCCTTCTAACAATGAAGTGTTATCCATGAGCATTGGGAACTATGATTTGAAAGGAGAATTTTATGATGAAATGCTTCGAAATCCTATAGATCATGATTATGAGTTGGAATTAAATGAATTAATAAATTCCAATGAGGATATTACAACGTTGGGATGGGGTGCGTTGGAAGGCAAGTATACAGAGATTTGGGATAAAGAGTTGAATCAAATATATAAAATGCTTCTTTCCAAGTTGGATAGAGAACCAAGAGAAGCACTAATTGAATCGCAGAAAGAATGGTTACAGTATCACTTAAAGGAAACAAAATTTGTAGAAAAGACATTTATTAATAATGGTTACCTTGGAACTCAAGGATCGGTAAGCCTAGCCAAGGATGAACGAGAGAGAATTAGGGAAAGAACAATGCAATTATTTGAATATCGATATTTGCTAGATGGTGAAGTTGAGTTTATATACCAAAGTAAAAAATAAAGTTGGAATCTTGATCAAAGGTTTTTTAGGTGACGCTTCGAAGATAGTAACGATGCATAATACCATATTCACGCTTCGGGGCTACCATCCCTTAGTTACTAGATGTATAATGATGGAAGAATACTTGGACAACAAACGACCCAGCCTAAGATAGGAGCTATCTAAGGCTGGGTCGTTTCATAAATACAAGAACGTTATCTGAAAGTGACAAGAACGAATGAGAGGAAGATACTCACGCCTCTCGAATCGGGCCATCCGGCTCTCGGCCAGCAGAGGGATTTCGGGGAAGTGTCGGCAGCCGGACAACCCTGCATTGGCTTGCGCGCTTAAGCCAATAGGGTACGTGAGAACAAAGACGTTAGCAGAAATCTTCGATATTAACGCATAATAAAGACCTTCCATTATGGAAGGTCGAGAAATATTACTTCTCACATGCGATAAAGTCTTTATCCCTATCACTCTTTTTATTCGCTTCATAAAGTTCTTTGGAAACAAATGGCTTGTATTTCGTTTTTCCGCCTTTATTTTTCGCAGAAGTGGATTGTGCAACGCCACCTTTATAAACTTTGTTTAGTTCAGTGCAGTTTTTGTATGTAATAATTTCAGTTTTTGCAGAAACAGAATTTATTGATCCAAGAAGGAGGACAAGACCAATTAATATAGAAACATACTTTTTCATTTTATGACTCCTTTCTGATTGGTTACTAGTAGCAACAATGGTATAACGAGTAATTAAATACTATATGAAGTTTGTAAGGTTTTCAAGACGTCGAGACTGCTGCTGACACCATATTTAGATGTCGGGCTATTCGCTCTCGGCCCGGCAGAGGGTGGAGACAGCCTGACACATCAAACTCTCTAAGATAGGAGCTATCTATATGAAACCTGAGGTTTATGAATTTCAAGAAAAGAAAGTAATTGGAATTGGAAACATAGAAAGTCCTATGACCCCTGGAGATGCTTGGTCTATTTTATTTTCCAGAATTCAAGAAATACAGGGTCGTAAGAATTCTCCTGAAACTTTTGGAGTTATTAAGAGAAATGAACCTGGTTATTTAGCGGGGGTAGAAGTTGAACATATATTAGAAATTCCAGAAGGTATGTTTTCTTATGTGATACCAGCTGGTCAGTATATTGGAATGACTCATAAAGGCCCATTAAGTAAGATTGGTGAAACATTTTATATCCTTATAGATTGGCTAGCATCAAATAATTATGAACAACATGACATTGTATGTTTTGAAGTCTATGATGAAAGATTTAAAGGTGAAGACCCAGAAAGTGAATTCGATTCATATATTCTTATTCGGTCCGGTAGAGGGATTTAGGGGGAAGCTGGAACAGCTGAATAACCCTCCGTAAACCTTCAGTTAAATTACAGCTTGGAGAAGGTATTTGATGAACAATAAAAGGAAATGGTGTTGGCTACTAATAGCTTTAGTTTGTGGTGTACCTGGTGTTTTAGGAATAATACTATGTGGTCTATTTTTTTTGGTGGGCACTTTGTTTTTCGATGATCCTAATGCAAGTTATGGACAGTTTATCTTAAGATTAGCGATGTATTTAACTATCCCTCTCTTTTTAGTAGCTGTTGCTATTTACTTTTTGTATAAGTATATTCAAGTTCGAAAAAAGACATAGGCTTTGTGGCAAGAGTCATCAAGGATATATTGAAGGACATTGAATGTAATATAGCATGAAGACCATTTTTAATGACCTCAAATAAGAGTCTTACGAACAGCCGGCTGTCGCCTTGAGCCTCTCGGGTTCGTGATTACAGTGACTTATATACAATCGTGGGAAATACAGGGAGAAACTTATGGGAGTTATTTTTACTGCTCTAATTCAGTTTCCTGAAGATCTTGTTTGCAAAATATTTCAAGCAAGACCAAGTAATATATCTACCAGACCATTATGGACTAGATTGAGTCTATTTATAAAGAGTTTGAAGAACATGTTGAAGCGGACGGATATTATATTGAAATTCTAGAAAGTTAATGATATTGAAATGAGGAAAATACCAACTATGAGTATAACTCGAATTATAGATCAAATTAGAAACCACAATGACTGTATTGTCCTTCCTCCATCCGAACTACCTATAATTAGGGAAGGCTTAATGATGCCAAAACAAGTAATTGATTTTTATTCTGTTTGTGGCGGTCTTTCTTTATTTAAGAGCTCTGATAATTGTATTGAAATTTTGCCACCGATGGATGTGTTACCTTCGAACAAAGTAATTTTAAGTGAAGAGACTTACAATGAACTATTGTTGGATGAAGAATTAGATATTTCAATGAATTGGTATACCATTGGCAGATATGACTGCTATGAATATATTTCAATTGATTTTAGCATAGATCGAAATCGGGCTGGTCGTTGTTATGATAGTTTTCATGAAACTCATGCTATATCTGGAAGTAACCAAATCATTACTAAATCACTTGAAGAATTAATTGAGAGGGCGTTTATAAATAACGGAGAGTATCCTTACTTTTGGTTAAGAGATGATTTTGAATCCATTGGGGATGCATATGAAGATTAATTAAATGTAAACTCAAGTAGGCAGCGACTTCAAATAACACTTATTCACGCTTCCGATCCTCGGTCCTTCAGGGGGAATTCGGGGAGCGCGAGCAGTCGAACAACCTTACACTGATAAGCTTATAGGAAATAGCTGCAAAGACTAAAGGAGAGAAATGAATGCAACTGTATGCCGTAAAGTTCGGTGAATCGTTATTAGGCGCTAAATATATTTTTCGAGATGAAACTTCAGAAGACTTAATTAAGATTTCATGGTCATACTACATAGCTAAATATAATAATAAAACGATATTATTTGATGTCGGATTTCGTGATCCTATTATTGCAAATCAATGGGGCATAGAGCTATGTAATGTCGACGATGAAGTGAATAAAATAATTCCAAATCACGTTGATGTTATTTTCATTACTCATAATCATTTTGATCATATTGATAATATTGACTTGTTTCCTGATGCACAAATAATCATTAGTTATAGTGACTATCTTCATACTATGGAAAGTGGAAACCCAATTGTACAAGAAAGACTCCGTAAAGAAAATGTAGTGAAAGTAAATGATACCTATTTATTCGATAATAAATTTAGGTTTAAGGTCGTTGGAGGACACACAGTTGGTTCATCTGTCATCTATTTTGAACATAATAATAAGGATTATGTTATTACTGGGGACGAATGTTACATACGCGATAATCTAACACAAAAAAGACCAATCGGCGTCTATTCGAGTTCAGAGAATAATGCAGCATTTATTAATGAAGCGTCTGAGAAGGGATGTATTCCATTACCGTATCATGACATAACCATCTTTCAAACACATACAAAAGTGTCAGACAATATTGTCCAGATCTTTTAAGTGACCGGGCTTTTGCCTATTAGCCAGAGAGAGTTCGTGAATACAAAAACATAATGTGCCTTCGGAAATACTGTAGTTTAAAAGGAGTGATTATAGATGAATACAAATACATTATCACAATCAGATGTAGAGATAATTAATAGATATATGTGATTTGAATTATTTTCAAATCAATCGATACGCGTTAGCTGATACAGGAGTTAAGTATTTCTTTAACGATTTTGACCCAAATGTATGGAACAAGAATCTTGAACATGTAAGAAGGCCAATTCAACTAGAAATTCAGTTGTTTAAAATAATAAGAGAATACATTACATATCTATGCAATAGCCTTCCTGATTCATTGAATAGAGTATTAATTCATCAGAATGGGGAAGCAACAGTCCGAGATGCTTTAGAACATGATATTCAGCATGCTTACCATCACATTGACCAAATACTAGAAACACGGAGAATACATAATCTTTGATTGCAAAAAAACGGTAGGTTAATTCCGGGGCAAATAAAAAAGAAAGAAGCTTAGAATGTGATTACTTCAGCTGATGAATTTTACCATTTACGAACAAGTGAAAAGCAAGAAGAATATTTAAGAGCAGCGTGGGATGAAGCAACAATAGAAGTATGGCATGAAGTTCTCGCTAAATATCCGGATATGTCATTTTGGGTAGCACACAACAAGACAGTCCCTTTAGAAGTATTAAGAGCCTTGTGTGATCATCCAGAATGGAGAGTCCGCAGCATAATTGCTTCTAAGAACAAGATTTCAGAAGATATTCAAATGATATTAGTTAAAGACAATGAATCGCTCGTAAGAAGTTCACTAGCAAGAAATAAAAAGGCAACATTAAAGATTCTTCAAATGCTAATTAATGATGAAGATGAAGAGATTAGAGAGATCGTTAAGAAAAGAATAGAGGAAAACAATTATAGATAATTAAGCGAGGACTTCACTCCGAAGAAGTCCTTTTTGGCGTTGTTGTAAGTAAAATGATTCGTAACATATGATGGTTGAAGATTTAAGGTTACTTACGTAAGAGATGTGGTGTAAAATATAGGAAAATAAGGTGGTGGCTGTAGAGTTAATTCCACAATGGATTTCGAGGTGAGAATGTGAGATTTCATAGCATTATTATTTTATTATTCGTTGTTTTATTATCGGCATGTTCGAAAGCTAGTAGCGATACACATTTTGATGATAATGATATTAAGATTCATATGATTAGCTCCGATTCCAGTGCGGATGATAGGTCCTATGTGATAGAGGTTCGAAATGAAGGCCAGGTAGCGATTGAAAACCTGAATTTCTTCTTATATTATCCGATCCTTCAGCCTAACGGATCCGCGAGTAATCCTTTTAAGATCGAAGGGAGAACGGATACTGGCCGGCCAGTGCATCTTAAGCCAGGCGAGAAGGTCGTTTACACAATCACTGCGCCAATTAAAGAGGTATTCGGGGATTCGAAGCTGCTGGACTTTGATAACCCTGATGTTCAACTCAATGGTATTGTGGAGGAAGGCAAAGAGGAAGTTCCATTTACGATGTCTGGCGGATATCTTAGGATGAGTGATGCGAATAAGGGGCAGACAACGGAAAAGGTAGCGGATGAGGGGACCATGTCCAGTCGAGGATGACACAGCTGAGAATTAAAGACTGATATTGACGTAATGACAGGGAAAATCTAACAAAGGGTATAAAAACATGAATACTAAAGATTTCAGAAAGTTAATTAGGATGCACTTTACTCCAACGCTTCATGAGCTGGGTTTAAGGGGAGTGATCATCATTTTGTTAAAACAAATGATAATCACTTTATTTAGGACACATTTACTGTAATAGACCGTATAGACAGGAGTGGAACCATGGATATCTATAACCTAATATTCGTTCAACTAATTAGTAAGTTTGAAGAGATTAGGGACACCATGAAGAAGGGGATCGATCAATTAGATGATAACGAATTGAATTTCCGACCCAATTATGAAAGTAATACAATAGCTAATTTGGTTGTTCATATTGAAGGGAATATTAACCAAAGAATTGGAACAGGTATTCATGGATATCAAGATATAAGATCTAGGAGCGATGAATTTAACAGAGAACTATATGTTTCGAAAGATGACTTGTTAAATAGAATAGATGACTCTTTTAATTTTCTGATTGATAACGTAAAGGAATTACATAATGAAGATTTACTAAGGAAAATAGATGTGCGAGGGAAAGAAAAATCGATTTATGAAGTGCTACAACAATGTGCAACTCATTACTCAGAACACCTTGGTCAAATTCTATACATAACAAAAATATGTCGAGGATCATCTTATAACCTGACTTCGATTCATAAGAAGACTTATTAAAGCGAGTTTGAGTGAATTAAGTCCAACGCAATATAGTTCCCTAAAGGCGGTAATATGATTGGATCGTGACCGTTACAAAGCAAAAGTTATGAATGCAGTAAAGGAAAGGCAATTAACTTCAATAATGAATAAAACAAAGTGGAAAGAGCTACAAACCGCGGTTCTAAAAATTTTGCCATTTCCACCGCCTTTCCAAGCAAAGTATGTATTAGTCGAATCTACCTCCCCCAATGAGTTTGAAGAAGATGTGTGGTATGTGGGGGATTGGGTCGAAGGGCTGATGCCGTTTTATGATGTTGAATGGATAAGGGTTAGACCAAGACGGATTGTAAATATAGGGAGATTGATATCACCTGAAGTAATTGATATTACTGAGGAGTTTATAGGGATACTCAAAGAATACTCAATTCCATATCACTGCAGTAGTGATTCGATCTATATTTACGGATACACAGCTCAAACAGATAAGTAATAAAAGATTAGTAGTGAAGTTTTGAGAATTAGAGGCCATTATACGAAACCACAGAAAGCTAAATGAGAGTGATTATAGTAATGCTTTGTTCTTCTGTGATTTCGAAACTCAATGAATATAATCTACTTAATCTGATCGGAGCAAAGTGGAATGCAAAATATCCTAGATAAAAAGGCTCTACTCGAGATTTTATTAGATTCTTGGTCTCTAAGATCCAGTTCAAAATGGACTCTTAACAATCCAGCTAGGGGTCAATGTGGAGTAACTGCTCTTGTAATCCATGATCTAATTGGTGGACGTATAGTAAAAACTCATATTGGAGAGGGCTGGCATTTCTATAACGACATTGATAATCAAAGATATGATTTTACAGAGTCCCAATTTAGTAAAACGATTATATATGAGGATCTTCTATCGAATCGAGAAGAAGCATTGCTGGATACAAACCAAGAACAATATGAATATCTGCATCAAAGAGTGATTGAACAATTGAAAATGAGACAGAGAATAGATGAGAGGAAGAGTGACCCTAGTGAATAGTCTCTCTGTCGAAATGTTGAAGAGTAAGTATGCTTCGGTAGAGCATCCAACAATACTAATCGATGGGATAGCATTAGATATTTACCTCCATTCTCTGTATCCAAACGATTTATATTTAGGGATCATCCCAACAATTACAGATTGGATTGACCTGAAGGATGAAGCAAAGTTTGTCCTAAGTCGGTTTCAATCGAATCATGAGAGAGTTATCTTGCCTATTCTAATGTGTCCGGATGACTGTGATTTAACTTGCACTGTAATTGTTGCAGAAGTTATTAATAGGGACAATGAGGTTGTATGGTGTCGGATTGGCGTGGATGCAAGCAAGTTGGGGATACCATACAACTATGAACGAATTGGTACTGATGTTAACTGGTTAGAACTAGTGCCCGAGATGATATTCGACAAGACCAGTTATTTTGAAAATATGAAACATGTGTATAGGCCGATAAATGAATAGACAATGAGCTTAATATCGAAAACTTCGTATGCTCACGTTGTTAAGTGAAACTTCTGCGAATGCAGTATCAAAATTAATTATGGAGTCGAGGCCATATGATTCTAATTTTTTGTTCCGATCCGATGAATAAGAATGCAGTTGATGTGGATTATGAGCAAGAGTACTCCTCTGCACAATCTCTGGGGTTTATGATCAAGTTGATTTGTCTTGAAGAGTTGCTGGAAGGAAACCTCGAGAAGGCCTTAAGTAAAATTAGTCCGAATACTGAAAACTATGTAACAGCCCTATATAGAGGCTGGATGATAAAACCCAAATATTATGAAGATCTATATAACGGATTAAAGAAGAAGAATATACTTCTTATTAACGATCCTGAGGAATATCGGAATGGTCATTGGCTGCCTAATTCTTACGATAAGATTAAAGAATTCACTCCTTATAGCAATTGGATTTCAATTGAAAATCTGAAGAATGATTGGAGTCAGATATACAGTAATCTGTCTCAGTTTGGGAACAAGTCGATCATCGTTAAGGATTATGTGAAGTCAAGGAAACACGAATGGCATGAGTCATTTTACATACCAGATGCTTCGGATAGAAATCATGCAGCTAAGGTGATCAAGAATTTCATTGATCGACAAGGTGATGAAATCAATGAAGGTTTAGTATTCAGGGAGTTCGTAAACCTTGAAAGAATTTCTGTACATTCTAAAAGTCAGATGCCACTTTCAAAGGAATACAGGCTGTTCTATTTCAAAAATCAATTTCTTTATCTATTCAATTATTGGGAAGATAGTCAATACGACGAGGAGATACCTGATTTGGAGGTCTTCAATCGACTCGCGCAGACGATTGGAAGCAGCTTCTTTACGATGGATATCGGGAAGACGTTTACTGGCGATTGGATCGTTATTGAAATTGGGGATGGCCAAGTGTCAGGCCTGCCAACAGATTCAAATATTCTAGAATTTTATGAAACGATTAAAGAGCGTGCGGATTGAATTGGAGAAGGCAGCAGCATTAGACCGGCAACATGTTCACGCAAGGAGGCAGATATTTATTAGAAGATGGAAAATTGTTGGACTAATAGTCATCTTACTTTTCTTAAGTATTCTGCTCTATTTCCTCAACACACGAATTTGGGTCGATAAATACGAAATAAAAGGTGATACCCTTCGATTCGAGAATAATGTGTATATAAGTAAAGGCAGCTCATCCGAGTCTGATACATATAATTTGGGTAAAACAATTGGTATTGCGGTAAGCGGGAAAAGGACATTGACCGATTATATTTGGCCCGATTGGGTGTTCGAATATAAAGATGATAAGGAACAACATAACCGTATCTTTGTAAGGGGATTAATGGATCTTGGAACTTCGTATATTAAACAGTCACAGTGATTGATCTGAATTAGGGTTTAAAAACTTATTAAAGGACAGGTGGAATTCATTAAGGTACTTTTTATTTGCAGCCGCAATAAGTGGCGCAGCTTGACTGCAGAGAAGATTTTCGACGGAATCAATGGTTATGAGGTAAGATCCGCTGGCACGGAAGAAGGCGCAAGAATCAAAGTTACGGAAGGACATATTGGTTGGTCTGATATGATTTTTGTAATGGAGAGGAAACATCTTAGAAGACTTAAGGATAAATTCTCATATAAGCTAAACACGAAGAAGGTCATTTGCTTGGACATTCCTGATGATTTTAAATATATGGATGAAGAGTTGATCGAGATTCTGAAATCAAGAGTATCGGAATATTTGGAACTTCCAGAGTAGAAAGATGGTGTTAGCATGAATGATCAGTTAGGAAGAGCTAAAGAACTGTTTACAACTTATAACGGCAGCGCTTTTCAAATGTTTCGGAATGGATGTATAGAGGAATACAAACAATACAACATTCCCAAGCAGTTGGAGACCGATTGGTTTGAAGAAATGGTAGCCCGATATACGAAAGAGTTATCGATCAGAGATTGGAACGCAATCAACCGACTAGTTTCCATTGCAGCGAATTACCCGAATGACAAGATTCTTAAGAACGTTCTATCATTTGCATCTAGAAATGTGATGAGTTCCGATAGCATCGTTAAGCTCATGTATGCGGAAGGGATAATTGAAATCATTAACAAGATCAAACCTCAACTAAGTCATGATTCCAGGATCGAAGCGTATAAAACAGCATTTCTAATTCTTGACGATATTATCAAGAAGCCTCTGGTCATTGATACAGGGCATGAGTTAGAGAACTACAATATGAAAGATAAGAAGTCATTAAACGAACGTGCGAAAAGAAGTATTGAAAAGATCGAGAGTGATCTTAACTAATCTATGAAAAAGAAGACTTTCTGGGTCCTTAACAGTCTGATTTGATGGACAAAGGAGGAAAAATCATCTATGTTAGGGGCCATCATTGGGGATGTAATTGGCTCTGTTTATGAATGGCACAATATGAAGTCGACTGAATTCCCGTTGTATAGCAGATTCACTAGATTTACGGATGATACTGTATTGACCGTAGCGGTTGCAGATGCTGTATTAAGCAGAAATAAACAAAAGAACAGGCTGGCAGACTATCTAGCAAGTAAACAACTATATGCCAGTAGATATAGACAGTACTATCATTGGTTTCCTGATGCTGGTTACGGACAGAAATTCGAAGAATGGGCGAAGAACAGATCCTCGAAACCGTATCGAAGTTACGGCAATGGATCGGCAATGAGGGTGAGCCCGATTGGATTCGCGAGTCAGACACTGGAGGAAGCATTAGCTGAATCCAGAAGATCAGCCATTGTAACACATAATCATCGACACGGAATTAAAGGCGCTCAGGCCGTGGCTGCAGCTATTTTTCTGGCCCGACATGGGGAGTCTAAAGCCGAGATCAAAGACTACATTCAACGGAAATTCAAGTATAACTTAGAGCAAAGTCTAGATGAAATTAGACCGACGTATACGTTTGATCCGAGCTGTCAGGGCTCTGTTCCCCAGGCAATCATAGCTTTCTTGGAATCAGATCATTTCGAAGACGCCATAAGGAAAGCAATATCGATCGGCGGAGATAGCGATACAATAGCATGTATAGCAGGTGGAATCGCACACGCCTTTTACAAAGAAATTCCAAGCGAAATGGCATCAGACGTAATGTTGAAACTCGATCCAAGGTTCAGAAGCATAATCAGAGAGTTTAATTCAAAGTATGAAATACCAATGTAGAGAAAGGGGGATCTCCTGGTGAATGGATATGATAATACCTTTAAAGGATTTATAGCCGAAATGCCGTTGGTTTTCAAATTGTTTGGAGGACTTATTTTACTATTCATAGTAGGAACTTTCATCTTCATTATATCCAAAGGGCTAATCTCATGGACCTCCAATAACAGAGCAGAAGTCATAAAGAAGAAATGTAAAGTCGTCGATAAGAGAACGGAGGTCTGGGGTGGATCCGGCGATTCAAGCGCTAACACCAATTATCATATTACATTCGAGTTTGAAGACCGTAGTCGAATTGAATTGCAGGTAAGAGGAGATCGTTTCGGATTATATGTGGTTGGAGATATTGGCGAACTGACTTATCAAGGAACTAGATTTGTGGAGTTCGTGAGAACGATTGATTAGGAGGACACAATGACAACTATTGCACTTATTAGGCATGGAAGTACAAGCTGGAACAAAGAAGGTCGGGCGCAAGGTAATTCGGATATTTCGCTAGATCAGGAAGGCATCGCACAAGCAGAGCTGCTCGCGAACCGATTAAGGAAAGAAGAGTGGAATCACATTTATTCAAGTTCTCTGGCTAGAGCTAAACAAACAGCTGTAATAATAGGGGATGCTATTGGAGAGAAAGTTAACCTCGAAGATCGTCTCAAAGAACGGGCAGGAGGATTAATTGAAGGTACGACAGAACAAGAAAGACTACAGAAGTGGGGAGAGAAATGGAGAGAGCTAGACCTTGGCATTGAGCCGATAGAAGATGTTCAAAAAAGAGCGAATCAATTTCTAGAAGAAATCCATCAGAAACACCCAGGTGAAAAGGTTGTAGTCGTTTCACATGGTGCGCTGGCTCAATTTACTTTCGCATTTTTATTCCCCGATTACCCTTCACAACATTTCGACAATACCTCGTTGACTATATTGAAGAAAATTAATAATCAATGGACTTGTCAGTTGCATAACTGCACACAACATCTTAAGGACGGCAGTATTTAGAAGGTGCAACTATAGTTAAGAAAAAGTAAATAAGACTTTAATTGAACTATTACCATTATTTAGAGGTAGTGGTATATTTATTTGTACGGAGATTTCCATAGAGTATTAAATGCAGAATAAGCAGTGGAGCTATTTGAAGTATTCTAAGTGGAACGCGATGTAACGATATGTTTTCAGACAATGATTGATTTTGAATCCGTAGATGAATGCTACTCTAATGCACAAATGGTAACGGGGTGATTTTATTGGAAATCAAAACTATTTCTGATACAGAATACGTTGTTTCAGGAGTTTCTATTACGAATATATCGGAACAAAGGTTTTGCGTTTTTGACTTTGAGGCTACCGGAATAAATCATGAGACAGAGCACATAACTCAGATAGGCGCAGTCATAATTGAGAACGGAGTAATCTTAGAGAACAAGACCTTTAATTCGTACATTAAATCTCCAAAGCCAATTCCTGAAGCGGTTGAACGGTATACCGGTATTTATAATTCCTTTCTAGAAGATGCTCCTAATTTGAAGGACAAATATAATGATTTCTTGGAGTTTGCCAAGGATTGTATCTTAATCACTCATGCAGGCTATGAGTTTGACTTGCCGTTATTATCGAATGAATGTAGGCGATATAACCTTCCGATGCTCACGAATCCTTGTTTAGATACGAAGGCATTGTTCTCCTATCTTCATCCAGAAATAAAGGGAATAATATGGACAGATTATTTAATCAAATACTACAACATTAACGATAAGGATTTAAGAAGGCATGATGCGCTAGGGGATAGCATTCTAATAGGTCGAATTTTCCTAAGGATATTAGAAGAGTTCCAAGCCAGAGCTATCAATGATATTGAATTTATTGATCCTGTATTGGTAAAGCGGTTTAAGGTCATTCCGATGGTGTGAGTAGTAGGTGTTGGAGTGTGTAGGACAGACTTTTTATGAAGGTGGGATTTAAGCATGAAAACCCTCTTCAGACCTGTAGGATTAACGGAGATGAAGCTGATTCTAGACTTAGAGTTGAAAGCATTCCCTCCTCGTTTGCCAGAACAACCGATATTCTATCCGGTATTAAATAAAGAATATGCTGCTGAGATTGCACATGAATGGAATACCAAAGATAAATTCTCGGGATATGTTGGTTTCGTTACTGAGTTTACAGTAAAGTGCCCATTTATTGATAAGTATGAAGAACAAATTGTAGGTTCAAGGACACACGAGGAATTGTGGATTCCATCAGAGGAACTGGAAGAAATGAATGCCAATATAGATGGTCGAATCAAGTTGATTGATGTTTTTTACGGGAAGGAATATGAGGGGATAACTTCAGACTCTGAACCTTTTCAGGAGAAAACATTGATGGAACAGCTAAGGCTATGGCATGAGCTTTGCGTGAAGGATTGGACTGACTTTAACCAAGAGATTCGAGAACAATGGAAATTCATCTTCATGAATTATAGCTATTGGGTAGCGTTAGATCCTACATTAGTTGGGTTGAATGAAAAATTGAAGAACAAGGTTTTATCTAAAATGCATGAATGCTGGAAAGAGCATTTGTCGGACATCTCTTTATTGGGAGGTATTCATGTATAACCGAATTCATATTTTTGGAGCCTCTGGCTCAGGAGCGACGACGCTAGGCAGCGAGTTAACGAAAATTTTGCCCCATGTGAATTTTGATGGCGATGATTATTTCTGGAAAGAGAAGTTCAGCAGCCCAAGGGTTCCGCAGGAGAGAGTTCAGTCATTACAAAAGGATATGGACAGCCATGAGCAATGGATTCTCTCCGGAGCAATTTGCGGTTGGGGAGATGAGTTAAAGTCGATTTTTGATCTAGTTGTTTTTCTACATGTTCCTGCAGAAATTAGATTACAGCGGCTGCGGGATAGGGAATTTCAACGATATGGTGATTCGATATTGCCTGGCGGTGACAAACACGAACAATCTGTTGCGTTTTTGGATTGGGCTGCGCTTTATGACACAGCAGGTTTAGAAGTGAGAAGCAAGGCGCTCCATGAGCAGTGGATGCTAGACTTAACATGTCCTATTCTACGTATAGAGGGAGACCAGTCCGTTGAGGAGAGAGTTGAAATTGTTATGAGGTATATTGAGCGGACTAAGGAGATTTAAGATGACAATCATGGTTTGTATTGTTATCGCAGCTCTAAGTATTACTATTCTTCAATTTAAATACTTTCAAATATATAAGAAACTCATAAGCCGATTTACAATATTCAGCATTGCAGGTTGGGTTATAGCGTTAATCGTATATGGAGTTATTACAGGAAGCTCACAACCTAGTTTTAAAGATCTGAAAGAAGATTACCCTATCTATATCATTGTTATTGTGATTGCTTTAACAATACAATTCATAATAAAGCGAAACGATGATTCGCTCAAAAGGAAACGCGATTAGTAAGATCATCCTGATACGTGCTGAAAGGAATGAAGGCTGTATGATTACCTTTGAAAGAAACAATAACAAATTTAACTTCAGAGTTGCAGGCATTGTTATTCATAATGATCGTATTTTGCTGCACACAATATTAAAAGATGATTTCTGGAATCCACCTGGTGGTAGAGTAGAGTTCAATGAATCGACAGATCAAACCATCGTCAGGGAATTACGAGAAGAACTGGATATTGAGGTTCAAGTTAAGGAGTTGCTTTTTGTGAATGAGGACTTCTTTGAGTATGACGGCAAGCAATACCATGAGATCGGTTTTTACTATTTGATTAGTGTTCCGGATGAGCATGAGATTCTAAAGCAAGAGGATGTATTTAACGGTATTGAGGATGATGGAAGACTTATTTTTAAGTGGTTCTCTATAGATCAGTTAAACGAAATTGTGGTATATCCTGAACAATTGAAAACTAAATTATTGGATTTGAAAGTTAACAATCAGATCGAACATCATATAACCCGTCAATACTAAGCGCCGGAAGCCGATCCGTAATACTAAGGAGGATTAACACCATGTCACATGTGAGAGTCCGATGCACAGGTTTAATTATACAAAATGACTGTGTCCTACTTGTTGAATATAACGAGGATGGAATTCACTATAACCTGCCAGGCGGCGGGTTAGAACCTGGTGAAACGATCAAGGAAGGCGTCATCAGAGAAGTATTTGAGGAGACGGCAGCCGAAGTAATAGTTGGACCGCTCGCTATAGTATACGAAATGGCACCGCATAACCAATCAGGAGAATATAGTGACCAGGAGCCTCACGCGGTTAGTTTAATATTCGAATGTACTTTAACAGAACATTCAGTGCCGCAATTACCTGCGCACCCAGATCCTCACCAGTCCGCAGTAAAGTGGATACCTCTAAGAGAGTTAGACAACATTGTGTTATTCCCCAATATTAAAGACCAGATCAGAGAGTATGCAGCTAGCATGAGAAGTGTCGAATTAATTGAAGACCACCAACTGAAGAGGCAAGTATTCACTAATGAATAAATGTTCCTGAATGGCGGGAGATGTTAATGACAACCGAAGTTCGACTTGCTGTTACTAGTGAAAAGGGTCTTATGGAAAATCTGTTGCAATTATATATGTATGACTTTACCGAGTTTACGGATGTCGATATAAACCCTAACGGAATGTACAATGTTTTTCCTGATTTTGATTCATATTGGGAAGAACAGCGAGCGTATCAACCCTATATTATTCGAGTGAACGACGCAATTGCGGGGTTCGCTTTGGTTAAGGAGACTACAACCGAAACGAGGAAATACAATTACTTAGCTCATTTCTTCGTACTGCGGAAATACCGAAGGCAAGGAACTGGTAAAGAAGCCGCTATTTATTTGTTTAGTGCATTGAAAGGCGAATGGGAGCTTTATCAAATTATTCGCAATGTACCGGCTCAGAAGTTCTGGACCAAGATAATTGATGAATTTACAGGTGGAGTTTACGAAGGAAAGATAGAAAACGGAAGAAGATATCAAACATTTTGGAGTAGATAGTTACAATAAAGCATACTTAAGTTGGTGACTAGGTTGATCAGAAAAGCAGAACTTGCGGATCTTGATTTCATGGTTCAAATTGATTTGAAAGATGAAGGAATAACACTAACTTCAGATCTCCAATGGTCAGAGCATGAGTTGACGCTTCGTGACCCACACGGAGGAACGCAACCAACACGTACTCGATATGAATGAGAAATTAGGGTACATGGAAGTAAGACGAGGGCCAATCTGGGACGAAATCGTTCGAGTAAGTTTGATAAAGCACGTCGGGATATAAGGTTGATTATAGCGAGATAGGAGCTTGGATATGAAAGCGGTCATCTTTGATATGGACGGGGTAATCATTGATTCGCATTCTGCAGCCTATGAATTGCTTCACGATGCTGCTAGTTCATTTGGCTGCCAATTGACGATTGAAGAAATAAAGTCGTGGGGAAGTTTAAGCTCCCGTCAATTCTGGCACATCGTGAAAGACAGGTTTAATCTATCAGTTCCTATGGATGAGCTGCTTAGCTCCTATAAAGTTGACAAAGAAATTGAAATGTATAAACAGATTGGCATGATTACAGGTGCACTTGATTTATTACAGATGTTAAAAAGGAATAAGATCAAGATTGCACTCGCAACAAGTGCATCAAAGAAAAGAATGGATGCCGTATTGGATATGTTTCGAATACGAGCATATTTTGATGCGTGTATCTGTGATGACGATGTGAAGCATTCGAAGCCCGATCCGGAAATATTCTTAGCAGCGGCCAACCAGTTGGCAGTTGAACCAAGGTGCTGTATTGTAATTGAGGATTCTAATAATGGGCTGAATGCCGCAAAAAGCGCAGCAATGAGATGCATAGGGTTTAAAGGACTAAGCCATGTGAGAGAGAATATGGAAGGCGCGGACTGGATCATTCATGCTTATGACGAAATTAATATGATGAGATTGACAGAACTTTGGGACGGATTAAGCACGGAAGAATAAAGAATAGCAACCAGAGAGAATTGGAGTGATCAATATGTCATTAGTCATATCGAATAACATAGATGCTAAGAACAATGATTACGTAAGAAACAAGATGATCGAGTTCAATCATAAGCACTTCCCGGATGATCTCAAAGGCCGCTATCAGGAACTGAAGTTGCATTTGGTTAATGAGAGCGGCGAGGTGCTTGGTGGTATCGTCGGTGAGTTTTGTTGGAATTGGTTGGAGATTCATTATCTCTATGTGGAGGAAGAGCAGCGCAAATCAGGTTATGGCCGGGCTCTTCTAAGAGAAGCGGAGAAGCAGGCAGTTGATAAGAAGTGTGATTTTATTAAGCTGGATACACTGAGCTTTCAAGCATTGGACTTCTATTTAAAAGAAGGTTTTCAGATCTATGGAACGATCGAGAATGCGGGTCGACACACTCACTATTATTTGAAGAAAGACCTATAGCGCACGTTATGAATATCTTATGGGACTTCGACGGTACATTGTTTGATACTTACCCTGCTTATACGGATATATTCTATGAAGAGCTAGGTGGACAAGTATCTAAGGAAGAAATATTAGCTCATTTGAAAATATCGTTTACGCATGCAGTGAGGCACTATGGATTGACTGAACAGCAAATAAAGCGAGTATTCGCAATGGAACAGGATATCGATCCAGCGCTGACGCCACCTTTTCCCTACGTAGAGAAAGTACTACAGCTCGCCGAGATAAATGTGATTATGACTCACAAGCCCCGTAATGAGGTCATACATATTCTCAACCATTATGGGTGGACTGACTATTTCAATGAGATCGTGGCCGGCGATGATGGTTACCCAAGAAAGCCTGATTCGGCATCCTATGTTTATTTGCACAATAAATACAGAATCGACCTAGCTGTTGGAGATCGTGAGCTGGATATCATTCCAGCAAGATCGATTGGTATTCAAACCTGTTTGTTTCAGAACAATACTCCTGGAGCAGATTTGTATTTAACAACGTATGAGGACTTTTTTAAGATTTTTAAAACCTAGTACAGAAGTGAAGTGCCGAGATACGATCAATTAAGGTCGAAGCTGCGGCACTTTTTTGTCGCAAAATAGTAGTGCCGTTGAAATAATAATAGGTTACAATACCAATTATAGGAATTAGAGGACGCGATTTGAGAGGTGAAACGATGACTTATGATTGTCTTTTATCCAAAGCGAGAAACATAGGAACATCATACTGTCACTACTTCAAAGCTTATATGAAGATAACGAAGTCATTGGCGTGATGCTAACGGGATCTCATGCACGTGGAGATGCTCATTCAACTTCGGACATTGATCTGGTTGTTCTTCTACAAGATGGGCATAGCCGGCAATTCGAGGCGATTACAGTTGATGAGATCTTGGTTGAGTTAAAATATGCGGACAGACAGAAGGCAATCGATAAGCTTGAATCCAACCCGATGGAGCCCTATCCGTATATGGATGGTAAAATGTTGTTCGACAAATATAATGTTTTCGAATCACTAAGACTCGAGGCTATACGTGTATTTAATAACTACAACGCGAGCATGAAGGAAAGGAAGGCAATACATCATTGGCTTAGGACTGCCAAGATCAAGATCTTTGCAGCGATTGAATCCAATGATCGATTGAAAGCAAGTTTTGTTACATCAACAACGTCGTACAAAATTCTAGAAGGATTATGGATGGTATGTGGCAAGCCTGTTCCCCCGACCGGCAGTGTGCTGCCGCATATCGGGGATCTTATGGAAGAAATACCTCACATTCGAGAGTGGATGGACGGTTTGTTCTTAGGCACGATTGACGAAAGGATGCGTACAGCTATTGAGATGATTGATTGGGCGAACACTAGGATTATGAATGAAGAACGATTGATTGAAATGAGTGATTAAATATGAAAAAAAAGAAAAATGGTTTGGGTTGAAGAGTTACATCAAGTGGAACAGGGCCGTGATGCAGTTGGATAAACTATAGAAAGAGGAGGTGAAAGACATTCAAACACCTGGACATCAAATAGAAAAGTTAATTCAAGTTGTACAAAAACATAAAGCAATCTATGAATTTCTTAATAGGGTTCATGAGTTGCAGTTGAATAACTATTATATCGGAGCGGGATGTATTGTACAGACAATATGGAATGATATAAGTGGCTTTCCACTCGATTATGGAATTAAGGATGTAGATTTTGTTTATTATGATGACCATGATTTATCTGAGGAAACAGAAAGAAATCTGCAAGCGCAACTTGAAGGACTATTTCCAGACTACCCTTTTAGAATCGATGTGAAGAATGAAGCAAGAGTTCATCTGTGGTACAGAAACAAATTTGGATATGAGATCGCACCATATCGTTCATTAGAAGAAGCAATAGATACTTGGCCAACTACAGCCACATCTTTGGGTATAAGAATAAGATCACATATGTGGGAAGTATACGCTCCTTATGGATTAGATGATTTATTTAATAAAGTAATCAGACCAAACAAACGCCAAATTACTAAAGAAATCTATGATAAGAAAGTAGATAGATGGAAATCACAGTGGAGTGATTTGAGAATAGAACCCTGGGAATAGCTGATACTCAATAAATAGAAAAAGTTGAGGAACTACAAAAGGGGCTGCTGGACTAAGGGTTCAAAAAGTACTTATAGTCGTTATTCTGCACCTCTGGCCCGAATACAATAACAATCGATCTGAATGAATTGTCTTGTTATTAGGGAGGGAGCACATGAAGTTCATGTATCTATTATGCCTGGCAGCAATCATTACGCTATCGGGTTGTAATCATGCAAATAACGAAACGCAACCATTATATAAGCCTACGTCGATGCTTTCTACCGAGAAGGGGAAATACTACATCACAGCTGTTGGTATGACTACTGATCAGGAATTTGAGTTTCAGCAATTGTTTGATCGTTATATGCAAATCATAGCTGGCTATTATGCAAATAGCACACCCAATGAAGAAGAGCTTCAGAGGTTACACATAGAGGGCTTTCCTGTATACATTGTCTTTGATACAGATCAAGAGGTATATCGAACGGATCAAATGATTGAGCTAGAGAGATATCTTGAAAACAAGGAACTGGGCAAATAAGCAGAATGATCATTATTTTACGAAGGATGAAAAGAGTGAGAATTAAGTTACTCCTAGCACTTATTATAATGGTGTTACTCTCAGCCTGCAGCTCTACCGAAAAATTGCTGGATGACAGTATGTTTAAGGTAAGATTTGAAATTCCTCCAAGCATTAAGGCGGGTCAAACATTTGAGGCCAATGCATTTATAACGAATGAATCAAACAAGAGTTGGGATATTAGCCATGGTGTTGATTTATTTACGTTCGCTATAAAAGATGAGAATGGTCAACTTGTTAATCAAAAGGATACTGTGCTCGTGATCGCATTAGGGATTGCTTCTACTATTCTTCCTGACAAACCGTACTCCTATGTCGATCCCAACTCTGATCGGTTCCGCATGCTGACCTTATCAGAACCCGGTCATTATTCAATTACGGCTAAGGCGAAATTTAGGATTAAAGATAATGATGATACCTATAAGGATATGATTGTGACTTCGGAGCCCAAAGAAATCGTAATTGAATAGATTCTCCCATAGGAAGGAATTGAAACTTGTGAACTTTGACTTTTACAGGAAGCAAATTGTGTTAGAGAACGACCTGGTGAGACTCGTCCCCTTCAATAAAGAGCTTGCTGCCGGTTTAAGGCCGATCATTAACGATTTTGAAATAACGCGGTACTCCGGCAATCATATTACGAATGAGGACGACTTCAACAACTATATAGACAGAGTGAATGAAGTACGGATGACAGGTCAAGGATACCCCTTCCTTGTAATCGATAAGCAGAGTGGTCAAATCGCCGGAACGACTAGACTGGGGAATATTCGTTTTGACAGCAAGCGGCTTGAGATTGGCTGGACGTGGTACAGCAAACCGTTCCGAGGAAGCGGGATTAACAAGGCCTGCAAATATGAACTATTGAAATTTGCATTCGAGACCATGCATTTCAACCGGGTTCAGTTCAGTGTAGATAGAGAGAATGTGCGATCCCAGAGAGCCGTATTGAAACTAGGTGCAACTCAGGAAGGGATCTTTCGATGCAACTACATGAACGCGAGTGGAGAATGCAGGGATGATATTTACTACAGCATAATACGAACAGAATGGGAAGAGATCAAGCGGACAAATTTTGTTGATTGTCATGGGGTTACCAACTACTAGCTACGACTGTATCTCAGGACAAGGAGTGTTAATCATGTTCAAAGACTATGCGCAATGTCAGATTACGATATTGCCTGTGAGGAATTTTAAGGAATCGCTCGAATTCTATAAGAATGTGCTGGGCTTTGATGTTGCTTGGATTTGGGACGATGAGGGTTATGGAGCTGTACACTGCGGTGGAGTGGAAATCCATCTGGACAAACAGGATGTGATTCACCCTTATCAATCTTATCTATTCGTAAACGACGTGGATGTCATATATGCGTGGTATAGAGATCAAGGTGTCCGCATTGTAAAAGAAATTGAATCGAAGCCTTGGAATGTAAGAGAGTTTACGTTTGAAGATATTAACGGGCATTTGTTCAGAGTAGCAAGCAACGAAGAGAATGATACAAGAACGAAATAAGACAGGAAAAAGAGTGGATTCTTGTTAAGAGCCATAAGGAAAATTGTTAAAGGGCTTCCCTATACGGTTTAAGTTTTCTGGAGTGGCTTGTTGTTTGCTCTCATCGTGTGGACGATTTCTGTGGCAGCGCTTAGTACAGTGTAGCTTGAAGGAGAAGGTATTGTGCGATGATGATTATGAGAGTGACTTCAATGAATAATTATGATTTAGACATCCTATTGGCAGAGAGTAAGTCTCAGGGTTATCGATTTATTCAGAAGCTTATCGACGAATACGAGTCAGGCGACAATCAGTTTAACAAACAGGGAGAATCATTATACGTTGCAATTATTGATGGAACCGTTGTTGGTGTAGGCGGCCTGAACATTGATCCGTATCTTGGTCGAGTAGATATCGGACGGGTCAGACACTTATATGTTAGGCAGGATTACCGATGCCATAAAGTTGGAACAAACCTTTTAGAAGCGATCATTGAGGGAGCTAAGAAGCACTTTTACATAATTACCCTGTATACAGATAACCCGGCTGCCGATCAGTTATATACGAAGAATGGCTTTGAGAAAACTGATCAAATCTATAAGGCCAGTCATGTTATGACTTTGTTGCATGAATAGCAGAGCAATGCAAATCGAATAGGTCCAACCAACATGTTGAAAGCGCTATAATATTGTGAAATGAATACTGCAACATGACTCAAACTCCAATTTAGCTTGTGGCTGGTGGACTTTACGGCTATTTAAGCCAAGTATCAGATAGGAGGAACAATGGGGATGAATGTTGGTTTACTGCTGCTGATTCTGGCATTCGTTGTCGTGCTGCGCTCTTATTATATTAAGCCGCCCAAGAGAGATTTGATTGATACTAGTGAGCTGCCGAAGTATTATTTTATTGAAAAGGCTAATCGGATGGATCTCCAGCAAAGCAATGAATGTGCGGCTTTTTCAAGCGCATTTATTTTGAGGCACTTCGGGGAAGAAGCGGATGGCAATGAGCTCTATCGTCGATTCCCTCGCAAACGGCATAATGGAACCGTGGACCCCAAGGATTATGGATTCCATAACGAATACGTTTAATGGAACGGTTCAGCTTTGTCGATTTAATAGTGAGAAGAAGGAAGCATTCATTGGTCGCTTTCTAATTGGAAGTGATTCAGATCGAGGACGTGGGACAGGAAAGGCTGCACTCAAGAGATTGGTTGAAATCGGCTTCGGTGAATTCGAGCTGGAGTCCATTAAACTGAATGTATTTGACTTCAACGATGCAGCAATTAGATGCTATCAAGCGATAGGATTTACGCAAAACGAGTTTACTGAAAACGTTTATAGGTCGAAAGATGGGTTGGTTTGGAACAATATTGAGATGATGATTAATCGGGAGAGTTTTTAAGGAGCAAACGAGTAAAAAAGTTTAAATGCGGGGTTTAATAGTGAATATGGAGGTGCTATTATGCAGTCAAAAGTTATTGGACAAACGCAATCTTCAGGCTTTCAAATAGGAGTAAGGAGAACATTTGATATTCCGGTAGAGAAGGCTTGGGATTTGATTGTTTCAGCCGAAGGGGTTCAGTTGTGGTTAGGACAGGTAGACTCGGTTACTTGGGAGAAAGGCCAACGCTATCAAAGTAAGGATGGGATCTCTGGCGAGATTAGAACCATTAATATACATCAGAACATACGGCTAACATGGAAGAAAGCGAATTGGGACAAGCCTTCAACAGTCCAAATAAGGACAATCGCTAAGGGCAGCAATCAAACGACCATTAGTTTTCACCAAGAGAATTTGAGCGGTCCGGACATAAGAGAAGAGATGAAGTTGTTATGGGAAGATGCATTGAGTCGCTTGAAGACGATGATTTAGCATCGATAGATTCAGTTACATACACATCTATTTGTATGAGAATTGATACGTCAGTAATGGATGAATGAAAGTTTTTAAATTAATTTATTAAAAACACTTGCGCAAATCATAAAGTGCATGGTATATTCTAATTCCGGCCGAGAGAAACACGCCGGCAACGAGAAACAGAATGCGAAATGAATTGTTCTTTGAAAACTGAACAACGAGCGAAACTGTCAGTTTAAATGTTTTAAATGAGCTAAACAAGCACTTCTTTTATGGAGAGTTTGATCCTGGCTCAGGACGAACGCTGGCGGCGTGCC
>NZ_JACXZA010000015.1 GCF_014779765.1 Paenibacillus terricola
AATTCGTAAGATCCCTGGAAGACGACCAGGTTGATAGGCTCGAGGTGGAAGCGCAGCAATGCGTGCAGCTGACGAGTACTAATCGATCGAGGGCTTATCCTAAAATCCTTCTTCGGAAGGTAAGCAAATGCTAAAGCTAAGGATTCAACATTCGCATCCAGTTTTGAAGGTGCAACCTTCAAGGGTTTCTAGAACAATTTGTTCTAGCAGCCAAAAGAGATTGATCAGCACCGAGAAGGTTGAATTGGATTGAAGAAGGAGCAACGGAGTGTAGGCAAACCCTACATGAGTAGCGGACTTCGAGAGCCGGTTCAAGATTCGACGTCGAGTAAGCTCCCTGAGTTTACATCGTGATCATCAATCGTCCTATTCCCTGATAGCTCAGTTGGTAGAGCACTCGACTGTTAATCGAGTTGTCACAGGTTCGAGTCCTGTTCGGGGAGCCATTTCGCTCTCATAGCTCAGTAGGTAGAGTGCATCCATGGTAAGGATGAGGTCACCGGTTCGATCCCGGTTGAGAGCTCCAGCAAGTTCTTTTTTCTGTATGGCCCGTTGGTCAAGGGGTTAAGACACCTCCCTTTCACGGAGGTAACAGGGGTTCGAATCCCCTACGGGTCACCACTATATACTTTAATTATGGAGGCTTAGCTCAGCTGGGAGAGCATCTGCCTTACAAGCAGAGGGTCGGCGGTTCGATCCCGTCAGCCTCCACCATAATTGTTGGGGATTAGCCAAGCGGTAAGGCAACGGACTTTGACTCCGTCATTCCAAGGTTCGATCCCTTGATCCCCAGCCATTTGAGAGCCATTAGCTCAGTTGGTAGAGCACCTGACTTTTAATCAGGGTGTCGTAGGTTCGAGTCCTACATGGCTCACTTTGTATCATGCGCGTATGGCGGAATTGGCAGACGCACTGGATTTAGGTTCCAGCGGGCGACCGTGGGGGTTCAAGTCCCTCTACGCGCACCATACTTAACTGATCAAGCTCTTGAGAATGCAAATTCTCAAGAGCTTTTTTGTTTTCTTCATTAAGTTTCTACTATATTAATAGTTAGTGACGGCAATCGTTGGTCTTTGGTTAGAGCTAATGATCATACATGTACGGCCAAGAATGATGTGCTGCCTTGTTTGAGTGGTAGGCGAAGATATGAAAGCCCTTGTGAAGGTGACTGGAGATCTGCAGCATTCTGATACGGTAGGGAGGCGTACGCGTCAAGAAGGGCTGTGTGGCACAGTGACACGATTGGTGGAGCTAGAAGGATCTTACCGTGCTTCAAGGCCGCTTTACATGCGCGAATAGCGATCGGAGCTGTCATAGCAGCTTCATAAGCCAGATACATAGGCATTAGTCCGTAAACGAGGGAATAGGATCGAGATGATGGGTGTGTAATCGTATTGCTTGTTTCGAAGGAGGGAGGGCTTATTTTGTTTCAAAGCTGTGACAAAAATGAAGAAGGATGATGCTTAGATGAAGAAATGATTGACTAAGCGGATGATAACGATTATCATTATTTTATAGTGATAATCGTTATCAATGCATGAGTGAGCCTTTGCAGCTTTATGGTTCCGAATGCGTACTGGATGTCCGCATCAGGAACAGATGAGCGGCAGCATAAAGGAGTGAACGATCGATGGAACGACTGACAACATCGCAATTGAATATTTCTTATGATGATCGTATGATCGTGAATAATTTAAATATCGCAATTCCAGAAGGCAAGATTACTGCACTGGTCGGTTCTAACGGTTCAGGCAAGTCTACCATTCTAAAGACGATGGCAAGAATTATGTCGCCTGCTGCAGGGCAGGTATTGCTGGACGGGAAGTCTATTCATAAACAGTCGACGAAGGATGTCGCGAAGCAGCTCGCTATTTTGCCACAGAATCCAACGGCTCCTGATGGACTGACGGTAACTGAGCTTGTTTCCTACGGTCGTTTCCCTTATCAGAAAGGTTTTGGCTCGATGTCGAAGGAGGACCGCTCTGTCGTACGCTGGGCGATCGAATCGACGGGACTGACGGAGTTCGCAGAACGTCCAGTAGATCAGTTGTCGGGTGGTCAGCGTCAACGTGCCTGGATCGCTATGGCGCTTGCTCAAGAGACCGATATTCTGTTCCTTGACGAACCAACGACATTCCTTGATATGGCTCATCAGCTTGAGGTGCTGCAATTGCTGCAGAAGCTCAATGAGGAGAACAACCGGACGATCGTTATGGTCGTACACGATCTTAACCATGCATCCCGCTATGCACATCATATGATCGCTATTAATAAAGGTACAGTAATGGGCGAGGGGTCGCCTACTGAAGTTATGACACCAGAAATTTTCCGCGATGTATTCAATATCGAGGCGGATATTGTGTATGATCCACGTTCTGGCGTACCACTTTGTTTGCCACACGCGTTGATCACGAAGTATTCTACGACGACTGCTGTTATTG
Source organism: Paenibacillus terricola (assembly GCF_014779765.1). Classification (GTDB taxonomy): domain Bacteria; phylum Bacillota; class Bacilli; order Paenibacillales; family Paenibacillaceae; genus Paenibacillus_T; species Paenibacillus_T terricola. Next base: position 2,442 of record NZ_JACXZA010000015.1, read on the forward strand.
AGCAACGTGAAGCAGCCGCAGTTTAAGCGACTTACATAAGCCGTTTTCCGTGACGTATTCAATCGCGGGAACCGGCTTTTTTGTTAGCTATTCATCGTTGTAAACACGCTTAGATATCAGCAATTTCCTCCGCATTTCAAAATTGTTTAAAGTTTTTTCGTAAAAGGAGTTGCGCTTGCTCGTAATATCTGTTATATTATTTCTTGTCGCCGCTGATGAATGTCAACGACGAAATGATTTGCGGAAGTGGCTCAGCGGTAGAGCATCGCCTTGCCAAGGCGAGGGTCGCGGGTTCGATTCCCGTCTTCCGCTCCATAATATGTGCCCTTAGCTCAGCTGGATAGAGCGTTTGACTACGAATCAAAAGGTCAGGAGTTCGAATCTCTTAGGGCACGTTTTCTCGGGATGTAGCTCAGCTTGGTAGAGCACCTGGTTTGGGACCAGGGGGTCGCATGTTCAAATCGTGTCATCCCGACCAGTTATTTTTGCGGGTGTAGTTCAATGGTAGAACTTCAGCCTTCCAAGCTGATAGCGTGGGTTCGATTCCCATCACCCGCTCCAAATTCGGTTAAACCGATGAACCTGAACAAGGTTTATTTTTTTCTCAGGCTCGACTTGAGGAATTATATGCGGAAGTGGCTCAGCGGTAGAGCATCGCCTTGCCAAGGCGAGGGTCGCGGGTTCGATTCCCGTCTTCCGCTCCATATCGGCTAAACCGATAAACCTGCGAAGGTTTATTTTTTTTCTTAGGCCTGGCTTGAGAAATCATGTGCGGAAGTGGCTCAGCGGTAGAGCATCGCCTTGCCAAGGCGAGGGTCGCGGGTTCGATTCCCGTCTTCCGCTCCATAATGTGTGCCCTTAGCTCAGCTGGATAGAGCGTTTGACTACGAATCAAAAGGTCAGGAGTTCGAATCTCTTAGGGCACGTTTTCTCGGGATGTAGCTCAGCTTGGTAGAGCACCTGGTTTGGGACCAGGGGGTCGCATGTTCAAATCGTGTCATCCCGACCAGTTATTTTGTACAAGTATTGTTCGATTGTGTGCCCTTAGCTCAGCTGGATAGAGCGTTTGACTACGAATCAAAAGGTCAGGAGTTCGAATCTCTTAGGGCACGCCATCTTGTACATCAAATGAATAATCGACTCCTCATCATAATGGATGGGGAGTTTTTTTGCATTATGGCCTCCTGATAATGGGAATGTGACAGAATCATGTCCCAACACTTCAATACGTCACCGTTTTGTAGTATGATGAAAAAAGTGTATCGAAGCGAGCACCGCTTATCGGGCAGGATCGCAAGAAAAAAGGAAAGCTTACAGATAAGAGAGCACCGCAGCGTAGAGCCGACTGCTGAGTACGGCAGCGTACGGCGCGATCTGAAGGAGGAACAGTATGTCTGAGCAGACTGCAACGAGTGTCTCTGCGAGCAAAGCGAATAACGCGAACCAATTGCTGCGCCGTGACGTTCGTTTTCTAGGCAACATTTTGGGAGAAGTACTCGTCCACCAAGGCGGCAAAGAGTTGCTTGAGGTTGTCGAGAATATCCGCGAGATGAGTAAATCGCTTCGTGCGGAGTACAATCCGGAGCTGTACAGCGAGTTTAAGGCCGCTATCACGTCCTTGACTCCGGACAACCGCCATCAAGTGATTCGTGCATTCGCACTCTATTTCCAACTCGTCAACATCGCTGAGCAGAACCACCGTATTCGCCGTAAACGCGATTATGAACGTTCTGCTGGTGAAAGTGTACAGCCAGGCTCGATTGAGGACGCTGTACAAGTATTGAAGGATCGCAACATTGCGATTGAAGACGTGAAGGAAATGCTGAGCGGCATTTCGCTCGAGCTCGTAATGACTGCACATCCAACGGAAGCAACGCGTCGTGCGGTTCTCGATATTCATAAACGGATTGCGCTTGATGTCATGCAGCTGGACAACCCTACGCTGACGCACCGTGAACGCGAGAAGCTTCGCGAGAAGCTGCTTAACGAAGTATTCACGCTGTGGCAGACGGACGAGCTGCGCGGCCGCAAGCCGACAGTAATCGACGAGGTGCGTAACGGCCTGTTCTTCTTCGAGGAGACGTTGTTCGAGGCGCTTCCTAACGTATATGAAGAGCTGGAACGCTGCTTGACGAAATACTATCCAGAGGAAGACTGGCATGTGCCAACGTACCTGCGCTTCGGATCGTGGATTGGCGGCGACCGTGACGGTAACCCTTCGGTTAAAGCGAAGATCACGTGGGAGACGCTGACGCTCCATCGTGCGCTTGCACTAAACAAGTATACAGAGTCGCTGAAAGAACTGATGGCACTGCTGAGCTTCAGCACAAACATCGTTGAAATTACGACGGAACTGGAAGACTCCATCCGTACGGACCGTGAAACGATCGAGCTGAATTGCGTTGGCGCTTGGCGTAATGATCAAGAACCTTACCGTATTAAGGTGGCCTACATTCTTCAGAAGCTCGCGAATACGCGTGACGGTGCAGACAACCGTTATAACGGCCCGGATGAGCTGATTGAAGATCTGAAAATCATCGACCGCAGCCTGCGTCATCACTTCGCAGACTACGCGGCAGACACACATATTCGCAAGCTGATTCGCCAAGTTGAGTTGTTCGGCTTCTACATGTCGGCACTCGACATTCGTCAGCACAGCCAAGAGCATGAGAATGCAATGACGGAAGTGCTGCGCAAAATGCACGTCGTAGATAACTACGCTGCACTGTCAGAAGACGAGAAAGTTGAACTGCTCGAGAAGCTGTTGAACGATCCGCGTCCACTGACGAGCGGCCACCTGGATTACTCAGAATCGACACGCGAGTGTCTTGATGTGTATGAAACGGTATACCGTGCTCAGAAGACGTTTGGTCAGAAGTGCATCAGCAGCTACCTGATCAGTATGACAGAAGCAGCGAGCGACATGCTCGAGGTAATGGTGTTCGCGAAGGAAGTCGGTCTGTTCCGCAAAGAAGCAGACGGTACGGTTCGCTGCACGCTGCAGTCGGTTCCACTGTTCGAGACGATCGACGACCTCCATGCTGCACCTGGCATCATGAAGAAGCTGTTCTCGCTGCCGGTTTACCGCGATGCGGTTAAAGCAATGGGCGAGACGCACGAGATCATGCTCGGCTATTCGGATAGCAACAAGGACGGCGGCGTTGTAACGGCGAACTGGGAGCTGCGCGTAGCGCTTAATGACATTACAGCAGCTGCTAAGGAGTTCGGCGTGAAGCTGAAGTTCTTCCATGGACGCGGCGGCGCACTCGGACGCGGCGGTATGCCTCTGAACCGCAGTATTCTTGCACAGCCTCCTCACACGGTTGGCGGCGGCATCAAGATTACGGAACAAGGTGAAGTACTGTCTTCCCGTTATGGCATGCCTGATATCGCATACCGCAGCTTGGAACAAGCAACGTGGGCGCTTATTACGGCAGCACGTCTGGCGAAATATCCAGAGCAAATGCCGAAGCAGAACGACGAATGGAATGAAATTGCTCGCTCCATCTCGGAGACGGCGCTTAACAAATACCAAGATCTGATCTTCCGCGATCCTGACTTCATGACGTTCTTTAAGGAGTCGACTCCGCTTGCTGAGGTTGGCGAGCTGAACATCGGTTCCCGTCCGTCGAAGCGTAAGAACAGCGACCGGTTCGAGGATCTGCGTGCAATTCCATGGGTATTCGCATGGACGCAAAGCCGTTACCTGCTGCCAGCATGGTACGCTTCAGGTTATGCGCTTGAGCAGTATGTACAAGGCGACAGCGGTCGGATGCAAAATCTGCGTGATATGTACGCAAGCTTCCCGTTCTTCCGTTCGCTTATCGACAACCTGCAGATGGCACTGGCGAAAGCGGACTTGCTCATTGCGCGTGAATACGCAGGCATGATCAAGGATGCGACGATTCGCGACCGTATTTTCGGTCAAGTGGAAGAAGAGCATGCACGGACACTGCGTATGCTTCTTGATATTACGGGTCAGTCGGAAATTCTCGACAATGTACCAGTCATTCAAGAATCGATTCGTCTCCGCAACCCATACGTTGATCCGCTCAGCTACCTGCAAGTGCAACTGCTGACGGAGCTGCGTTCGATCCCGGATGACAGCAGCGACGCTGTCCTGCTCCGTGAAGTGCTGCTTACGATCAACGGCATTGCAGCGGGACTTCGGAATACGGGCTGATTGGCTGATCTATAGGCGATCGATTAAGTCATGATGGACGAGGTCGATGTGAAAAAGGCTGGGCTTGGCGGCAATGGACCGCTTGGCCCGGCCTTTTGTGCTATTTTATATAGTGTGATATTGGAATGAATAAGAGGGGATTAATACAAACATGAGGATGTCGGGCTATGGCCTCGCCGTACTGCTTGTACTGCTGGGTGCTTCAAGCTACGGAATGCTGTCGCCCATCGTGAAATTGACTTATGGTGCATCGTATACCTTCGAACAAATTACGGTTCATCAAGTCGGAATGGGAGCACTCCTATTATGGATAATGGTACTGTTCCGTAAGGGGATATGGTCTAATCCGCTGCGCGGACCGTGGGTGAAGCTTGGATCGATCGGCGTATTCGGGATGGCAATGACGACGATCATGTACAATCAGGCGCTGGAAAGAATTGATGCTTCGCTTGCAATCGTCTTGCTTTTTCAGTTTACGTGGATTACGATTTTGATAGACAGCATATGGAATCGGAAATGGCCAAACCGATGGAACTGGATTGCGATTATTATCGTACTTGCAGGAACGGTACTTGCTGTTGGGCTGTTACAGTCAGGAATCGAACGATTAGACCGGGTCGGTGCCGTGTTCGGGTTGTTATCGGCGGTTTCGTACAGCTTGTTCTTGTGGCTAATGGGCAGAGTAAAGTTCAGCGGCCATCCTGTTATGCAGTCAGCAATCGTTACGACTGCTGCCTTCTTGCTTATTGTGCTGTTGTACGGTTGGCATGCTGGCGCAGGGGAACGAGAATGGCAGATGGCTGGAATCGGCCTTGTGCTGGGAACGCTAGGACAGGTCGTTCCGACGGTACTATTTGCAATAGGGATCCCTAGAATCGGGAGCAGTCTCGCTTCAATGCTTGGTTCGATGGAACTGCCTGTAGCGGCAATCTTCGCTTGGCTGATTGCGGGTGAGCAGCTCAGCTTATGGCAAGTGGCAGGGATCGTACTTATTCTATGCGGGATTATTGTGGCCGAGCGGCGTTCCGGGAAACGATTAGAGGAGACGTCACGTCTGGAGGAATAATAGTTGCTATCTGTGGAAGCAAGGTTAGTCAAGCGGGCGCTTAAAGGTGATCAACAGGCGTTCGCCGACATCGTGGACCTATATCAGGACAAGCTTTATCATATGGCGTATCGGATGCTTTACAATCGGCAGGAAGCAGAGGACGTCGTGCAGGATACGTTTCTGCGCGTCTATCGGAATCTGGACCGTTACGATGATTCGATGAAATTCTCAACGTGGATTTATCGGATTGCGACGAATCTATGTATCGATCGGCTGCGGCGCAGACGACCGACCTATTCGCTGGATGCGGAGTCAACCGACCATGAAGGATTGGACGGCTATTCTGTAATGCCTAGCGACGACCGTACACCGGAGTCGGAGATTGTGTTATCGGAGACGCAGCGCATTATTAGGCAGGCCGTTGAGAACCTTCCTGCCAAGTACAAGACGGTTATGGTGCTGCGTTACTTGCAGGACATGTCCTTGCAGGAGATTAGCGACGTGATGGACATGCCGGTCACGACGATCAAGACAAGGGTACATAGAGGCAGGGAGTTTCTTCGCAAGCGGCTGGAGCACAAATTATAGAGGGGGTTCAAAAAGTCCGCTTTTGATCACGAGTCATCACAAGAAGTGAATCCGGCATCGAATCTTGGATGAAGCTGTGACCTCCGGTTCTCACGTAGCACAACACTTACGCTCCGATCCTCATTCCCTGCTTAATCCAACCTTCTCGGTGCTGAAAACCGATCTTTTTGAACTTGCATTTAAAGCATGTTAATAATTGGGACCGTATTTGTTAAAGGATGTGAAACGTGGCGAACGCTCGCTGCGTATGTGTATAGTATCATCTATCTGATGTTCAAGCATGAAGCGGAAAGGAATGGCTGCTATGAATTGCAACGTCGCCATCGTATGGATGCACGATTATTTGGACGGCGAATTGCCACCACAAGATATACGTGAGCTGAAAACGCATTTGCTGGCATGTCCGGACTGCCGCGCCAGATTCGATGAACTGGAACGAACGGAGTCTCTGCTGACAACTGTAATGCGCTCACCTAGCCCAATTACAACGTCGCAATCTGCGGCGCTTAATGAGCGGATCAAATCCGTTCTTCCGAAACAGCGCAAACAGACAGCCTGGTTCCGATGGGTGCGCAATCATCCAGCGGTATCGGTTGCTGCTGTGTTCTGCTTCGTCATGCTGTCCAGCTTCCTCTCGATGTGGCATCAAGATGGTCAGCTAGTCGTCAAGGGCGAGGACTTGCAGCATGTTATCATTGAGGGCAATAAGGTCATTGTACCTGCGGGAGCTAAGGTGAACGGAAGCCTGACGATCGAGAACGGAACAGCCGACGTACAAGGTGATGTGGAAGGCAATGTGACGGTAATTGATGGCAAGCTGCAGCTTGCTTCGACGGCGCATATTGCCGGTTCCAGCCGGACGATTGATCGGGCGCTGGACTGGTTCTGGTACAAGGTAACGGAAACAGTAACCGACATGACGCATTAAGGTATCCATTGTAAAGTGTCTTCCGATATGTCGGAGACACTTTTTTTGTTTCGCGAGCAGGATTTGCATCCACGTTTCTAGAAAATAATAAGGTTGGGAATGACGCCTCTTGTTTACATATACATATGGCGTGTTTTTATAAGTTACCGGACACAAGGCCGATGATATAAATAAACGCCCAATAGTGCGTATTCAAAAAGTACTTCGGACTTTTTGAATGACCTCTAATAGTGGCTGTTCGTGCCAATCCATTGTGTCAACAGGGTATCGACTGGGTAATTGTCGTTTGGGGGCCTGCATAACGATGAATTATTTTAATGATTTGAGTTGGTCTAACGGCATTAAAGATGTCATAGACATTGCTGTCGTAAGCTACATCATATATAAGCTCATTCTGCTCGTGCGCGGTACGCGCGCTGTTCAACTGCTGAAAGGGATTCTCGTATTGGTCGCAACTTGGGCACTCAGTACGTGGCTTAATCTTGGTACGTTGAAATGGCTGATGAACCAAATGTTCACGTTTGGTGTCGTGAGTGTGCTTATTATTTTCCAACCGGAGCTGCGACGTGCGTTGGAGCAGCTTGGTCGCGGTAAATTGTTCGGGCGATCACCCGGCTTGGAGCGGGACCAAATTAACGAGCGGATTTCGGAAATTATTAAAGCCGTTAATTTCATGGCGAAGCGCAATATCGGTGCGCTGATCGTATTCGAGCGAGAATCGGGACTGAATGAATACATTGAGTCGGGTATTGGGATGGAATCACGAATCAGCTCGGAGCTGATTGTAAATATTTTCACACCTAATACACCTCTCCATGATGGTGCAGTCATTGTGCGCGGCAATCAGATTATGGCTGCTGCTTGCTATCTGCCGCTATCGGAGAACCCGTTCATTAGTAAAGAGCTCGGAACGCGCCATAGGGCGGCGATCGGTGTAAGCGAAGTGTGTGATGCAGTGTCCATCGTCGTCTCAGAGGAGACGGGACAGGTATCATTGTGCCTTAATGGCATGATTGTGCGTGATATTAAGGAGGAATCGCTCATCTCGAAGCTGTTCGAGGAGCTGATGCCAACAAGCGCACAGGCGGAGAAGGCTAAAACCTCGTTCTGGCGGCGGAAGGGGGATAAGCAGAATGGATAAATATCTAGCTCATCCAACCGCGCTCAAAATATTGTCTGTCGTCGTGGCGCTGCTGCTGTGGGCGGTTGTACATTTTGATCCAGAGTCGAATCCGAATTCGAATGTGTCAACCGCCGTCACGCATGTTATCGATACCGTCAAAATCAAGACAATCGGGCTCGATGAGAAAACGCGTGCGCTAAGGTCGATCGAACCTGGTACGGTTAAGCTCATCGTCAGCGGCTCGAGAACGCGGCTTGCAACAGCCGAGCCTGACGACTATGTCGTCTCTGCGAATCTATCGCGTGCGCCGGATGGACGAAGCGAGGTTCAGTTATCGGTCGAACTTCCTAAGGGAGTCGAGCTCGTTCAGATGACGCCAAATCGCGCTTTCGTCAATATCGTACCGATGCAGACGAAAGAATTCGAGGTACAGGTTATTTCCGAAGGACAGCCAGCTAACGGCTACAAGGTTGGCGAGCCGATCATTAAGCCGAACAATCGCGTACACGTCACTTTACCAGAAGATGAATTGGCTGACGTAGGCGCTGTTGCGGTCAAAGTGAATGTGAATGAAGAAGAAGAGACGGTCAGCGAGAAGAAAGCTCGTGTGGTCGTTTACGATAATGACGGGAACGAGATGAAGGATGCTGTTGTAAGTCCTAGTGTCGTTGAAGTAGAAGTGCCGATTACGAAGCCGTACAAGACGCTTCCGCTGCAGATCGGCTTCTCGGGTGCCCTGCCTAATGGGTTGAGCGTCGCGAAGGTAACGCCTTCTGTGCAGCAAGTGACGGTGTATGGTCCACAGGATGTGCTGGACAAGCTTGATTATTTTGATGGTGTGACCGTTGATTTGACCAAGGTGACACAGTCGGGCTCTTTCACGTATGCTATTGAACCGATGGCGGGTGTCGCCAGCATTGATCCGACGAAGATAACCGTAACGATCGATGTAGAACCAACGAGTGAGCGGGTGATCGAGCAGGTGCCGATTACGCTGAACAGCCTTGCTGAGGGGATGACGGCTAAAGTGCTAACACCAGCTAACAATGCGATAGATATCGTTGTTACAGGTGCGCCTTCCTTGTTAAATACGCTCCAACAAGCAGATATACAAGCTGTTGCGAAGCTGGAGTCGTTAGGCGTGGGTCAGCATGAGGTTCAGCTTGATGTCCATCTTCCGAGCTATCTGCATGTGTATACGCCATATAAAGCAGTGATCGATATTTCAGATAGTAAGGCGGCGAGTACGAAGCCTGATGCATCAGTGGATAAAGGCAAGACGGATGCTGGTGCAGAAGGCGACAAACAAGCTGATACAACTGGAACGACAGATACGTCATCGCCTCCTTCCGAAGCGGGAGACAAGGGAGCGGGCGATGGCGCTGCTTCAGGTGCCGATACTGGCATTGGTTCTGGTTCTGGTGACAGCAGCCACAGCGATGCAGGCGTTCCTACGGACAATCCAACGAGTACAGGCACAGATGCCGGTTCGGTTCGATTATGGTCCAACGTGAAGAGCCAAGCTAACGATTAAGGCTGCTGCGATGATTGTGGGAGAGGGAAGTATTGGGGTAGAGGTTGACATTATTAGATACTGAAGGGGATCAGACAGTCATGGGTAAATACTTTGGAACAGACGGCGTACGTGGTGTAGCGAATCAGGAGCTTACGCCCGAACTTGCTTATAAAATTGGCCGTTGCGGCGGTTATGTATTAACAGGTCAGGCAGATAAGCCGACAATCGTTATTGGTTTGGACACACGTATTTCGGGTCCAATGCTGGAGGCTTCGCTTATCGCAGGATTGCTGTCGATTGGCGCTAGTGTTATTCGTCTTGGTGTCGTCTCGACACCGGCAGTTGCTTACCTGACGCGCGAGTTGAAGGCTGACGCTGGCGTTATGATTTCGGCATCGCATAATCCGGTAGCTGATAACGGCATTAAGTTCTTTGGCGGCGATGGCTACAAGCTGTCGGACGACACGGAGCTCGAAATCGAGCGCCTGATGGATGCAGAGGTAGATGAGCTGCCACGTCCAATCGGCGGGGATATCGGTACGGTGACAGTAGATGAAACGGCGAAGTTCCGTTACCTTGAATATTTGAAGACAACGATCAACAGCTCGTTCGCCAGCGTAAAGGTCGTTCTTGACTGCGCGCATGGCTCTGCCTATGAGCTCGCTCCGCGTGTATTCCGCGAGCTTGGCGCAGAAGTGATTACGGTTGGCGCAGAACCGAACGGACGCAACATCAATGAAGGCGTTGGATCGACTCACCCTGAGTATCTTCGTGAGCAAGTGCTGAAACATGGCGCACAACTGGGCTTGTCGTTTGACGGCGACGCAGACCGTCTCATTGCAATCGACGAGAAGGGCGAAGAAGTCGACGGCGATTACATTTTGTGCATTTGCGGCGATGCTATGCGTCGCGAAGGCAAACTGAACGGCGACACGATCGTAACGACGGTTATGGCAAATATCGGCTTCTTCAAAGCGACTGAGAAGTTGGGTTTGAACACGGCACAGACGGCGGTAGGCGACCGTTATGTCATGGAAGAAATGCGCCGCGGCGGTTTTAATCTCGGTGGCGAACAGTCCGGCCACGTTATTTTCCTCGACTACAACACGACAGGCGACGGCATTCTGACGGCTATGCAGCTGGTCAACACGCTGGTTCAATCGGGCAAACCGCTGAGCGAGCTGAAAGGCCTCATGCGCAAATATCCGCAGGTGCTCGTGAACGTTCGTGTAGCAGATAAATCGCAATACAAGGACAATGCTGCAATCCAAGCAGCCGTCAGCGAAGTTGAAGCTGAACTCGGCGACAATGGCCGCGTTCTGGTGCGTCCATCGGGTACGGAATCGCTGATCCGCGTTATGGCGGAAGGCCCAGACAAGGACCTGGTCGAAGCGTATGTTAACCGTATCGTGGATGTGGTGAGAACGGAGCTTGGATAAGTAGAAAAAGCACAGTGTGCACTGAAAGCAAAGCTGAATGAACAAAAAAATCCAGGACGCCACCGCACACTCCGATCAAACGCGGCACCGCGCCTCCCGTTGTATGAGTGTTCCTATGATTATATTGGTCGGTTGGAACACTCATACAAAAGTCGGACGTAAACTCAGGGAGGGAACGCGAACCGTTCACTACGAGCAAACACGGCACTGCGCCTCCCGTTGTATAGATGTTCCCTTGATTAAATTAAGTGGGTAGGAACATCTATACAAAAGTCGGACGTAAACTCGCTGTACCGTTGTTTGCTCTCCGTGCACTCCCGCGTTCTATAGGGATGGATTAGTGGTCGGCTCCCGTACCTGAGCCGACGACCAAGCAAGGGATGAATAGTCAATGCGACTGTTCATCCCTTGCTGTTTGTTGAACAGGCTGTGCCCAATAATGTCGGCTTTCCAATGGGAAGCCGGCATATATTATTTATGGGGTGAAACATGGGGAGGTGTTAGCTGTATAAGATGTGTGGGTAATACAATGTAGGGCAATGAAATCTGCCTAAGAAGCGTTGTTATTGTTCACAACATTAGATCACGTCCTATAAGGACGGAACGTTGAGTGCACGAACGTAAAGCGTGTCCCGCAGGGACGAAAGCGGCTTGTAGCAGAAGCTGGTGCACGAAGCGTCGAGTTGGATGCAGACGAAGAGGGCGTATCTAGGCTCGATGAAAGTAAAGCGTGTCCCGTAGGGAAGACAAGCGGGCATAAGTTCAAAAGTATCAAAGCAAGTCCTTTGGGAGTCCAGAGGTAAAGGGTTCCGTAAGGAACCAACATCGGGAGCATAAACTTAGTCCTTTGGAGCCCTCCCTGGCGAGGGAGAGTTTGGGTGGGTCGCTAATGGGTGGGTCGAAAATTATTGTTGCAGAAACAGTCGAATCTGAATATGATAGACTGTATGATTCCAGAAATGAAAGCGAGGGTCGAGGTTTTCATAAGCAATATAAGCGCCAGAGCTTGCGAATGGAGAGCTGCTGCAGATTTTTCCCACGGTGGGAAGAGCGGCTATGCAAGCTGACGAGGTGGAGGCGTTCGGATTTATCGGCGGGGACCTCCCGGTAGTGCATTCATACCGTAAGCCAACATGCAAAACGATCGGGTGACCGGTCGGCCAAACATGCGGCGGAATGAGCGATCATAGAATCGCATTTTATAGACTAGCCTATATCCTTCGTTGACGAATGATGGAGCATTCGATGGATGAAGAAGACAGGTTAGCAGAATAGTTGAGCAAGCCAAGAAGCCCTAGAGTCCACGATTCCGCTAACGCGGTTACGTGGGCAGGAGGGAAACAACACTGCACACGTGTGCTGCGCATTGACGGAATCCGTGAGGTTGCTAGAGCAAATCGAACTTAACGGAGGTCAACATATAATGTGTGGTATTGTGGGATATATCGGTAATCGCGATTCGCAGGAGATTTTGATCGAGGGCTTGAAGAAGCTGGAGTACCGCGGATATGATTCCGCCGGCATCGCTGTATTCACGGGAAGCGGCCTTGAAATTCGTAAGTCGAAGGGTCGTCTGGCAGTGCTGGAAGGACAGCTGAAGGAAGAGCCGCTCGCAGGCTCTGTCGGCATTGGTCATACGCGTTGGGCAACTCACGGCAAGCCTTCGGATGTGAATTCGCATCCCCACACGGACAACTCGGCGAAGTTTTCGGTCGTTCATAACGGCATTGTCGAAAACTACTTGGACTTGAAAGAAGAACTGACTGCAGCCGGGCATAATTTCGTGTCGGAGACGGATACAGAGGTTATTGCGCATCTGGTTGCAGATGAGTATAAAGGAAACATCGTTGAAGCGGTTCAACGTGCGGTTAAACGGATGCGCGGCGCGTTCGCACTGGGCGTTCTGACAGAATATGAGCCAGAGAAGCTGGTTGCGGTTCGTTTTGCGAGTCCGCTCGTCATTGGTGTCGGTGAAGGCGAGAACTTTATCGGTTCCGACATTCCGGCGATCTTGGAGCATACGCGGAATGTGTATATTTTGAACGACGGTGAAATGGCTGTTCTGACACGTGAAGGTGTCGAACTGATGACGACCGAAGGCGAATTTATTTCCAAGGAAATATTTCATGTCGATTGGGACCTCGTCACGGCGGAGAAAGCCGGATTCGATCACTTTATGCTGAAGGAGATCCACGAGCAGCCGAAGGCATACCGTGACACGATGCGCGGACGCGTGTCGGATGATGGCCTGTCGGTAACGCTGGGCGAAATCGGCATGTCGGATGAACAGATCAAAGGCATCCGCAAAGTGCAAATCGTTGCTTGCGGTACGGCATACCATGCAGGTCTTGTCGGCAAAACGATCATCGAGCGCCTGGCGCGTATTCCAGTTGAGACGGATGTCGCTTCGGAATATCGCTATCGTTCCCCAATTATTACGCCGGATACGCTTGTTATCGTCGTCAGCCAATCGGGTGAAACGGCAGATACGCTCGCAGCACTGCGTGAAGCACAGCGTAATGGCGCACGCGTACTGGCGATCACGAACGTGGTCGGAAGCTCGGTAGCTCGTGAAGCAGACCATGTGCTCATTACATGGGCAGGTCCAGAGATCGCAGTAGCATCGACGAAGGCTTATACGTCCCAGTTGATTGCGTTCTATCTGTTCGGCATCTACCTGGCACAGACGCTGGGTACGGTAGAGCAAGCTGCAGTAACCGAACTGCTCGCGGCAATGAACCAATTGCCTGAGCAAGTGGAATCCGTACTGGAGCAATCCGCGGTACTGAAGCAAGTGGCTGAATCGATCGCTAAGCATAAAAACCTGTTCTTCATCGGCCGTGGTGTCGACTATGCAGTCGCACAAGAAGGCTCGTTGAAGCTCAAAGAGATTTCGTACATCCACTCCGAGGCTTATGCTGCAGGTGAACTGAAGCATGGTACACTGGCGCTGATCGAAGACGGCATTCCAGTTATCGCGCTCGTAACGCAGGAGGAGCTGTACGAGAAGACGCTTAGCAACATTAAGGAAGTAAAAGCACGCGGCGCGCATGTACTTGGAATAGCGAATGCGGGAAGCGAAGTAGAGGTAGGCAAATCGGTCGACGAGCTCTTCGCGATTCCGAAGACGCTGCCGCTGCTGTCGCCAGCTATCTCGGTTATTCCGCTGCAGCTGATCTCGTACTACGCATCGCTCGCAGTAGGTAACGACGTGGATAAACCACGTAACCTTGCGAAGAGCGTAACTGTAGAGTAATATAAACAACCAGAACAGTCCCGATGATGCCAGATAAGGTCATCGGGACTTTTGTGTGCTAATACAAAGAAAGGTGATGCTGTATTCATGTGTAAGCTTGTAATAAGCAGTTTGTGGCAACCTAACAGGACGAAACGACGAGGTGGCGAACGATGAAACTACCGCAGTCTTGGGTGAAACGTCTCGTACATATTACACCGAATATCGTCATTGTAATCTCAACCATCTCTCTCTCCATGAACATGGCCAATTCTGTCAGCACCTCTCGTGGCCTCGTCAGTGTCCTTGCCTTCGCCGTATTCATCTTCGCCGCATTGCTCGTCAAGAAGATCCCGCTCAAGTATGTATTCGCCTCAATCGCCTTTCTCGGATTCTATATTGCATTACAGGAACTATCATTCGATGGGTTAATCAGTGTTATGTATCTAACGCTTGTTCTTCTCGCATTCCTTTTGCCCTCGCCTCTTCCAACATTCCTTGCAGCAACCTACTATATCTACTACATGCCATCTTTCTCGCCTGAAGTGCCAATGGAGATGATACGCAACATGCTCATTGGCGTTATCATAAACACCATTCTTTACTCACTGCTAGCCTTCTATTTCCGTAACTTGAAGCGGGAGAACGAGATCAACTTGGAATTGAATGTACAGCTTAATGATGCTTTCAATAAGCTTGAGTATAGAGCCTATCACGACATGCTCACCCAACTGCCAAACCGTGATAGCCTCAAAAAACAAATGGAGGAGCAATTATTCTCGGATGCACCGTTGGCTGTCTTATTCATCGACCTTGACCACTTCAAGAATGTCAATGATATGATGGGTCACAATGCGGGGGACCGTATGCTGTTGGAAGTTACCGATCACCTAAAACGCACAATTGGCCAGAACAATTTTATTGCCCGATATGCAGGGGACGAGTTCGTGCTGCTATGTCCATTTGAGCGGGTGGAGCAGGTCGAACAGCTTGCGAAGCAGATCATTCACTCCTTCCGTACACCGTTTCAGATCGATCAGAAGCCGATCTATACGACGCCAAGTATCGGCATTAGCCTGTATCCCGCTGACTCGCTGGATGCCGATACATTGATTCAATATGCAGACAAGGCAATGTACGAGGTAAAAAGCAGCGAGAAGAATGGCTATCGATTCTTCTCCGCTATTGCGAGCGAGGAGCTGCTGCGACAAGTGAAGCTGGAGAACGATCTCCGATGCGCGCTCATCAAGCAGGAGTTCGCGATTTATTATCAGCCATTGGTGGAGATGAGTACGGGGAGAATACGGGGCGTGGAGGCGTTGTTACGCTGGACCCACTCAGAGCTTGGAGCCATTTCGCCAGCCGAATTCATCCCGTTGGCTGAACAGACCGGCGTCATCGTCGATTTGGGCGAATGGGTGCTCGAGGAGGCATGCAGGCAGGTGAAAAGTTGGCAGCGAGCCGGTAGACCTGACCTGACACTGGCCGTCAACATCTCAATCCGCCAGTTCAAGTCGGATGGATTTGCATCAAAGGTGTTACAAATCGTGGAGAATACAGACTTCAATCCTGAACTGCTGGAGCTTGAAGTGACGGAAAGCATGATGCAGAACATGCACGAATCGATTGTAATTCTTGACGAGCTTAAGCGCCAAGGCGTGAAAATTTCGATCGATGATTTTGGAACAGGATATTCTTCGCTCAGCGTGCTGCGTCAACTGCCGGTTGATACGCTGAAAATCGATCGATCGTTCACGAAGGAATTGATGACGGAGAGCTCAGCCGCGTCGATCGTAAAGCTAATTATCGATATCGGTCACAACTTGAACCTGAAGATCATCTGCGAAGGTATCGAGAAACCGCAGGAGATTGGGATACTTCGGGAATACGGCTGCGAGATCGGACAAGGGTATTATTATTACCGCCCTTCTCCTTCAGAAGAGATCGGGCTGCTGCTGCATAGCGCGAGACCCGTCTGAGCGGAGAGGGCATATAATAAATATAGTCGGATATAGAAAAAACGCTTCTAGTACCGCACGCGGATTATATGGTTATCGTGGCGCCGATAAATAGAAGCCTTTACGAGGCAATTCGTCAAAAGTGGACGAACAGGAGCCGGGTTTTAATTTTCCTGAGGACGTCGGATTGTCGGTGTCCGATGATCTAGCGGATCGGAAAAAGTTGTGTGGAACCGATCAACTAGAAGGGGAGCAGGGTGGAAATTTTGGCGCTCCCTTAGTTTTGTTTGATTAATTATATAGGTGACTTAATGGGCAGTAGTGAATTTTGGATAGTGGGTCTGCATAAAGGCAAAGTTATTTAGGTGGATTCGGCATTCGGGATCCATAAGCGACGAAGAAGCTGGACCTTCTTTGGTTCGGGAGGGAAGGGGTTGAGACGATTTTGCCGCGTTGAATCATAATTCCGCGGTCACTCGACTGGAGAAGCGGATTTTTACGATTAAGCCGGCATTTTTTAAACAGAATTGTTTTATAGTTTGCCAAGCGCGTAGTTCTGCCATTGAGCGAAGGCGCCTCCATGATCCATTCTGCTGTTGTCGCGGGACCGTTATAGGTAGTAACCTTTTTAAACACCCAGCCATGGGTTTTGTTGGCGAGAAGAATGCGCCATTTGTTGCTGCCAAGCTTGGTGATGCGCGCATACATCAGGTCAAACGGAGAGACTCGGAAGCGGATGCGGGTTTCGGGAGCGGGAAGTATCTCCCACCAAGCGTAATAAAGGGTTTTGCCGTTCACGTAATCATGTTCCGTGCCGGTCTGAATCAGGCTAGAATTACCGAAGCCGTCGATGCCGATCCATGCTGATGAGTACGTATTGGTTCGGCTTGGTTTAACAAGGGGAACGATCCAATATCCGGAGATATCGCGACAGGAGCCTCTCTTGGATTTGTTGAGAGCGTAGCCCGACCAGTTCCCCGATGCCCACCCTGGCGGAATTGCCGGTTTGGTCCGCACCTTTTCCCTTGATGATGGCTTAACGGGAGCGGAGCCTTTCCATACTATCCGTTTCAAAGTATCCACCGCCTTTTCTGAGTTCCCTCCATGACTATTCAGACAATAAGGAAAATGAAATAGACGAATGTCCTGATCATGCAAGGAAGTTTGCTGAATAATCCCAGCAACTGTCGGGCAATCCGAGACAGATCCTCGATCGCGGTCTCACCTTTTGAGAGCCGACTGACCTTTCATCCATGGTGACGATATTCTACCTTACGCTGCTCATCCATCATGATAATAATTGAACCGCATCCCAAGTCTCCTTTGCAGCAACAACTTGATTTGAGTAGATCTAAATGTAAAATTTTGTGCATTGAATATGCGAAGGCATGCATGTTATTATGTAATTCCGCCGCTGAAATGGCGAAAGATTACGAGATGTTAAATACTTATTTTTTCAAAAAAAAGTGTTTGACAAACGAAATCAAAACATGGTATATTCTAATTCCGGCCGAGAGAAACACGCCGGTAACGAGAAACACAATGAGAAATGATTTGTTCCTTGAAAACTGAACAATGAGCGATATGTTTTAAAGCAAGTCAGCTTTTAATGAGCTA
>NZ_JACXZA010000016.1 GCF_014779765.1 Paenibacillus terricola
GGGGGGGGGGGCACAGGTATGAGGCATGGTTAGTAGGTGTTAGAAAAATTTACAAAATCGATTTGAGCTTCGGGGACGCGAGGGATCGTAAGGGCTGGACATAGCCTAGAGCGGCAACGGATAGTCGATTGAATTAAGATAATTCCGAACGGAGAATATCGACGTTTGTCGATGTTTGTCCAATTCGTAAGACAGATTTCCCCTTGTCGTATAGAACAGGGAGTGCTAATATCGAAATTAAGTTCTACTTTCAAGTACTTTCTAGCACTTTCCAGCATTCTCTCGTACTTTCAAGAATGTTCACGAAAACACTATCGGTCTTCGACATCTAAACAATGTAAAAAACCGACCGGACACCACTCCGATCGGTTTTCATAAACAGGCCACGAGATTAATCCCCTCGCGGTTTGACCACCCATAAGATCCTACCCAAACGTTTAGCGGCGTATGGTAGGGTCTTACTTATTGTTGCGGCTAGTTACAGCGAACGTAATCATCTGGAAGATGAGTGAAATAAGCGCAATCAGGGCTTCGTTAGTCATGGCGAACCACCTCCCCTGTACAGCAAGTTCCTTGATGCAAGGGGTAATGTAGCCTGTCTTGTGTAAATATTACAACAGAACGACAATTGACATTGTGTTGCATATTTGCCATTTCGGGGATTCTGCGCGATTAATAGGGTATTTATCTTACTTATCCTTTCTAATGCTACGCCATGCTCGGTATTTCGCGTCTTGCGGTATGCATCTTTTATGGTAATTAACATACACCTGAGATAACGCCAATCGCTAGCTTAAATGAATCACAAAAAAAAGCCACCCCGGACCCTTCTTCGGCTGCTGCAGCTCGCTAAACCTCCGCTTCCACAAAAGAGATCAACGGAGAGAAGTAAAATATCCGTAATGAGACGTTTACTTTGCATCTAGTGCTTCGTATAATAAAAGTAACAAACCAGAAACACGAGTTGCGTAAACACGAGTTGCGTAAACACGAGTTGCGTAACTCGTTGTTATGACGTCATGATATCATGATGTCACCACGGGAAATAAAAAGAACCGCTCAGTGTTGGTAGCACCGAACGGTTCAAGTCAAGACGCAGGGTTCTTCCCTCGGATAGTGGCTTCCTACTCTCACCGGCCAAAGCGATGAGTAGGGGCCACTTTGCATTTATAGGGAAAAGCTAAAAGTTCAATCTGGCAGGGCGGCAACGGCAGTGGTTAGCGTACTAACCGATATAGGTTAGATATTCAAGTGTGAGTGTGCCTACTGAGCACAAAAGCATGCCCAGATTAAGCCACAGCAACCACACGTTGAGTTTATTTGTCTTCATGGGAAGTCCTCCTTCGTAAGCCTGAGGGAGAACAATCCTGCGTCTACCTATAATTATATTCGCCCCAATATTATCCTGTAAAGGGCTCGTCATGCCTTATAACGTCGAACCCCTGGCTGGACAGGGCTTCCTGCGTACTGGCCGTTATCCTTTCGCCTGTTTTAAAATTTTTCAGACAAACCGAAAGAGCCGATTTTCCACCCCCCGTAGCCTTAATCCATGCCCCAAATTCGCTCTCTTCGGTCCACACGTCATAATGTCCGAGACTCATGGTCTGTTCACCCGTTCCTTCGCTTCGGTTGCTTCTTTTCTATAGCGCCCGTAAATACAGAAACCTGTATTCCTGTATTCCTGTATTCCTGTATTTACCGATTATCTTCTAAATACCTTCTAATTGCGAGCTCCACGATGTCAACCATTCTCTTGTCTTGTTTGGCAGCGAACACTTTAAGCTCGGTATGCAGATCCATGTCGAGTTCGTACGTAGCCTTCTTCTTTGCTGCTGTTGTTGCGGAAGTAGTCGTCCCTTTGTCGATAACTGTATCTACACTTTCCTGTATTTTTGTATTTACAGGTTTCTTGTTCAGCAGTTCGCTAAGTGCTTCCTTTTTATTTGACACGATCAAGCAGCTCCTTTACGAATTTGTTGTATGGATCTAAGGCATCCTGATCTGCCTTCGTGGCCGCTTGAATTCCTGTAACAGTGAACTCCTTAATACGGCTTCTGCGTTTAATTACAGACTGGAACACTATGTCTTCATAGTCACTTCGTGTCCTATCTAGAATTGCAGTATCCAAGGTCGTCCGAGAATCTAACATCACTGTTAGAATTCCTGCGAGTACCAGATCCGGGTTCGTCTGTTTCTTCACAATCTGAAGTGTTTCTATGTAACGATCTAGAGCGTCATGACAAAATGGTTCACTTTGTAGCATAACAACAGCAAAGTCCGAGGCAGTTAGTCCATTTATAGTGTGATCACCTAGATTCGGCGGCAAATCGATCAGTATGAAATCATAGCGATCCTTCACTGACTCGAGTGTTTGTTTGAGAATATGGGCAGGAGTTTTTCCTCGATATTCCTTATACAGCCAAGCCGAAAACGTAATCAAGAGATCCTCAGCCGGCAGAATATCCAAATTCGCAGTGACTTCATGAATGAACGGAGCTGCGTCTTGCTTCTTTAATGCCTCTAAGGCAGTTCGTTCAGTAAAGTCGTAGATGTTGCGCTGCGTCAGAAATTGCGTCAGGTTGCCCTGAGAATCGAAATCTACAGCCAGCACCCTTTTGCCAGACTTAGCCAAAAGAAAAGCGACTATAGCAGTCGTCGTCGTTTTCCCAGCCCCACCTTTTTGAATCCCGAATGATATAGTGATTCCCACGCCTATTTCCTCCTCAGAAAATACAGTTTCACAGTAATACAGGAATACATTCGGCAGAGAGAAGTAATTCCCTGCTAGTACCTTTCGTCAGTGACCCGGTTTAGCTTCTCTCTGCATTTTTCATTCGCAATCCTCGTCTGAAAATTCTCTGTAACTCTCACAGAAGGCGCTTTTTGTTATTTGTAAATCGTTGGATTCCTACGATTTTTTAGAAATAATTCCGTCCAGATCGGACGGGACCACTCGCAAGCTGAGGAATGGGGACAACGAAAAACACGTTGTCACCCAGACCTCAACTCGCTTCGCGGCTGATCTCTCCACATTTATTTCATCGACATCCGACAATTATTATTGAAATGCTTGACGGGCAAGCAGGAAACTATCACGCTGATCGGGTTGCGGTTCAGGCTTCTGAGCAGAGATCACCTACCTAGCGCCAACAAACAGACTGAATTTGATGGCACTAAGTAGGTTGTCCATGTCACGCCGCGTAGGGCGCGGACGAGTATCCGTCGCATCCATGCTCGAACAAGCAGCTTTTACGCTGCACGCATCTTTTGCCACGCAAAGCCAATCCTGCGTGATTGATGCGTCCTCCCCGTCTTGCGACGGCTTGGCTTCCTCCTGACCTTATCGGTGTCTCCCCGTTACTACTCCTACCTGAGCATGGTTAGGCAATATTGGAGTAGTGCCAGGACTTTGCTGCAATCGGCTCCCATGCGCACCCTTACTAAGTTTAACGTGTTGTTCCTGCTCTCCACGCCTTGCGTATTCAATTGATAGTTCTTTATTCAGACCAATTTGTTTTTTTAGCTTTTGCTACAGCTGAAATGGTCACTGTCGAGAGAAATGCCTCCAATGATTCAATTTGCTCACTTGTCAGCTCGTCCCAAGCTCTTAAAAGGTTTGTAACCTGTTTGCACTGATCTTTCGTCATTGCTTTCCACTTGATGATACTTGACCAGTGCTTCGCCCTCTTGTTGGTTAATGCCATCGCCATATTTCTCCTTTTAGGCAATAAGAAACTAAGCCCTCGACGTCTCGTTTTTTCGCGAGATCGGAGCTGCCAACTCTATTAGATTCGGGTATGTACGGCTGGGGAGCCGCTGACAACAAAAGAAGCCCCCGATCCCATAAAGGAGAATCAGGGGCTTCACCGTATTTTTATCCCGTCCTATAGCAGGTTTTATCTTGCCCT
Organism: Paenibacillus terricola; assembly: GCF_014779765.1. Classification (GTDB taxonomy): domain Bacteria; phylum Bacillota; class Bacilli; order Paenibacillales; family Paenibacillaceae; genus Paenibacillus_T; species Paenibacillus_T terricola. The sequence goes on from NZ_JACXZA010000016.1 coordinate 3,909, forward strand.
GAAACGGACAAGATGCTACTATAAGGGTACAAAAAGTCATGTGTCGCGCGCCTGTTCACCGATTGTCAGATCGGATAGAGCAGTTAAGAGGTCCCCACCTCTTGCCGCCCGAACGTGGCTTATTTGTTTTATTAGGACAAATACTACCACAATCTACTACCCTCGTAAACTATCAATTCGGGAAAAACCCAGTTGCGGCGCTGACTATACGACAGTCGTCGACATGATAACTCCGTTACATTCTTTGCATATCTAGCCCCCTATGGGTCCACTCGTCAAGCTTGTAGTCCGTCTATGTATCATCATAGAAAGGATTTCATTCAGCTTGTAGTCTTTAAAGTTATGAATATTTAATTATGTAGTCCGCTCTGTAGTCTCGCTTAACCCGTATTCTCAGCGGCTTTGCCGCTGATGTGTAGTCTGTGCGTGACACGCTCCTTATCCTGCCTTAACTTCCTTAACTTCTTCAGCGATTCCCAAGCAAATATAAGTTACCTAAAACATCGAATTTAAGTAACTTTTATTATATAATAAAAATAATTTTAATACGAAGGAGAACGCCATGAATTGTACGAATTGTGGTCGCACAAATGACGTGATCGACTTTATCTCTAAGGGGGAAAGAATCGTTTTATGCGCAAATTGCCGTTACAAGCTCGCCAGTGGCCAGCAGATCGTTGTGAAGCAGATTGGTAGACCGTCACTCGGTGTGACTAAGAAAGTGTCTCTAACGCTTCCAGAAGCCCTCTGGGAGCATTTTGACGGCGAAGCCAACGGCAACCGCTCGGAGTACCTTCGCAAGCTCCTAGAACGCGATCAATGGTCTCAGAGTGACTGGAGCAACAACGCTGCGCAAGGGTATGCCATCTTTGCAGCGAAGGAACTTGGCTACTCAGATGAACAGATCAGTAAGTTGGTTCGTGCCATGTATCGGGCATTCGATTTCAAGACCATCGACGAAGCAAAAGCAGCTTACAACGAGTCGCCATACTGATCTGTAGCGTTATCGGTCTTTGTTAAGTCATAATCATACGTCGCAATTCTACTCTTACAAGTCGTTTATCGGTCATAATTATGGTCGTTTTCTGACCCGAGGTAAGCGAAGAAGCAATCCTACTTGCAGGGAAATAAGCTGCAGCAAACGAAAAAAGGTGGTGGCAGTTTTGGAAATGAACAAGATGATGAATGAGTTCGAGGCGAATAAGGTTGCTTATTACGAAAAACTGCTGGCAGATGAGCGGATCAGGAAGGCCATGAACACAGCCGAGGCAAGTTTGAACGTAGAAGGCTTGTTCGTAACACCGGAAGAAAACGAGCTGATTCTTAGTTGCCTTCGCGGGGATATCAGCGAAGAAGAATTCTTGCAACGTGCTTTGTCTTTGACGACAAGAAAACCAGGTCAGGACTATAACGATTTCGTGAAAACGACAAATGAACTTCCTGAGGTTGTGGAGTATCTCCAATCGTTCCCCGTTATCATTGGTGACTTGGTGCTTGCTCACCGTCTACAAAAAGGGTGGACCCAACAGAAGCTAGCCAAAGAAGCCGGGACGACACAGGAACAGATTTCGATGATCGAAGACGCCGATGGCGGAATTACAACGGGCACGGTCGGGAAGGTATTCCAAGCGCTCGGATTGACCGAAATCAGCGCTAGATGAAGCCGGCAGCTTCCTTCCGGAAGCGTCTGATTAAACGGCTGCCGCCAGGCTTACATGAATTTTCGCAAAATATCGTCAAAGTCACGAAGCTTTTGCGCTGAGATGACTAACCCCAGGTTGTTAGGCAGGTTAGAATTCACTATTTCCTGCTGTTTGGTTGGAACCTCAATAACTTGGATTTCACCCTTGGCAGTATATTGATGTACGGCGTATATGATTCCGAGTAGGTGAACCCGATTTCCTAGACGTGCCTCTCCATCTCTTCCTACATAGGTGCCTATATTGTAGATCAAGACAGGGGACCCGCTGGATCCTGGGAATACAGCTGCGTCAATAAGAAACTGAGCCTGGCCGTTGTAATCGAAGGCAGGGTGCGTTGCGGTAATGCCCCGTCGAATAATAGGATGATTATTAACGCGATCCCAAAGTCCGTTAGGATAACCAACCATAACGATTTCTTCAATCGCATCAAGCCCTTTAATTTGCGTCTCATTGGGTACGATATTTTCATCCAGTGTCACGAAATATAGGTCTACACCGTGGTTCCTTTTTACATCTTCCATGATACCGGCGATCGGCATAACGCAAAGATCAACGTCAGGATCCGGATGATCGATCCATTGCTTTCGAAATTGTGGAATTTCAATAGCGAAGGAGCCGTTATTCACGCGTTTTCCGTTCTCTTTTATGTTAAATACCATTCTACCAATTTCTCCACCTTCGACGACATGCTTATTCGTCACAATAACCGGTACGTAGGCATTTCCGTTTTTTAGCATTCGATAAAAGAACCCTGTTCCCGTACTGTTACCGCTTGCAGTATATGTCTCTATTCTTACCGTGCTGTACATCAGATGTTCCGCAATCGATAATTCTACTGTCATTTGGTTTCCCCCCGGAAGTTCTATTATTTTACTGCATTAATTCTATCATAAACCAGGTACATGCTGCAGGAAGGTGAGAAGCTGCTACGCGCTACGCTGCAGAGCGGCGGCAATAGAGCGATACAACCTGCCGCGCGGGCTTCCATCCGGAAGTGTTCGATCTATGAGCTAGGCACTACTAACCCGGCCATTTCTATTATTATAGACCTACGTTGTGATATGATAGCTTTCATGGAAGAAAGGGGGAAATAGATTGGTAGTTAAAAATAATCCTGCATTGATGAAGCAAACGGCTAAAGCTCTTAGTGATCTGCAAAACGTCATTGAGAATATGGACGAGCATCGGGGGAGAACGCTTTTGCATTGGCTGTCCCGACAGAATAACTATCTGCAGTGGGAAGTCGGGTTCAATCCTAAAAAGAATAAGAACTATAAGCGTGGGGAAGTCGTGCATATCAACTTCGGATTCAATGTTGGTTCAGAGCATGGCGGTCCGCATTGGGGCGTCATTTTGGATGACAACAAATGGTCCAGTCCAACGGCTATCGTGATTCCGCTTGGTTCGCTCGATGATGGAAAGGGGGAAGCTGACGTACATACTGATGATGTATATCTAGGGCAAATCCCAAGTATTAACGATAAGTTGGTTTACGCGCTCCCTACGCAGATTCGAACGGTTAGTAAGCTGCGTATTACAAGCCCAAGAACAACAAAGGATGACGACCATTATTTGACGAATGCCCAGCTGGATCTTATCGACAATAAAATGGTTAACCTCTTCTTTTCGAAATCAAAGGCGATTCAGGAGATGCAAAAAGCCCATAGCCAAGTAGCCGGATCCACTGTTGACGAACAAAAATAATCATGCTATTATAACTCTCAGCAATAAAACAGCGCCCTAGCGGCATCCAATAACGTTTGACACAGTTTTTAACTTAACTAAAAGTCCATCCTTCGGGATGGGCTTTTTTCGTTCTAGGCCACAAAAAAAGGGCATTAAGTGATAGTTCACTTAATGCCCTTTTTTGTCTTCCAGGAGGGGAAAAGGTTCGCTTCCTCCGGAAGTGTTCTTATTCTGAGATGGTGACAGTTTTCGCTGCAGCATCGTAATCGACTTTGTAGCCTGCGAGCTCGTATACGTAACGAACAGGGAAGAAATGGCGTTTCAGCTGATTCTTTACCGTGTTTGAAATCGTCTGAGGCAGTCCGAGTAAGTCGATGTAAGTCTTGCTGCCGGTTGTTACCGATACATCTGTTTTGCCGTCAATATCAAAACCAGCAGCGGCCCAATTATCCGGGAAGTAGCCCCATGTACGCAAGAAAGGCAGTTCTTCTACAATCTTGAAGTACAATGTCCCGTCAATCAGTTCGGCCGGGAGATCCATACCGGTATATTTGTCGTTGTACATCTTTACTAGTTTGCTGTCCTGGATGCCGTTCAATTTAATTTTCGCTACCTTTTTTGCGTCGGCAGCCATTGCAGTACCGGCGATGATGAGGGAGAGGGCAATGCCAGAAAGTAGTGCGATCTTCATTTTCATTGGTTTGATTCCACCTTATCGGATAAATTGCTGGCGCTTATCGACCCCCAGCTGGACGTTTGCCTGCTATATTTATTGGTCTAAATGATTGGTTCTGTTAACAGTCGTCTTCAATGACTTCTCCGCTTTGCAGTAGAGGCATGCATTCCGCGATCAGTTTGCCGTTGTGGTATACGATGATATGCATGCGGAGAGGATGGGCTTGTCTAAGGCTTTTCATTCTGACAAGTGCCATTTCTCGGGATCCGCAGTTCTCTACCTTTCCCGAATATTCAACCGTGAATCTATCCTTTTTCCTCTTTTGCATAGTCACTTTTCCTCAGTTTGTTGATCGGAAACAAAAAAACGGAAGCCACGTCTAACAAACCTAATGCGGGTTGGTTAAAAACGGTGCTTCCGTTTGTTCGTTCCTTTTCATTTACTTTTAATTCTATATTGGCTGCAGCTATTTTTCGAAAAAAGCGTGATATACTCGATTTATCGACCACATAGACCGTTTGCATGTTCGCTCTGTTCTAGGGTGTGATTTACGCTAGCCATCATGTAAGCAGGTGAAAAGCGGCGCCATAGGCAACGAACTGATTCGGAAAAATCTTCGCGGTGAAATATCGCATCAGGAATTTCTAAAACGCGCTGCAAAGATGGCAAGTGCTAGGAAATCTTAAAAGAGTGGGGTCTGGTTTTTTTATGGGGAAATTACTTGTCTATATGGCCGGAAAGATCGGTAAAAACGATTGGAGACATCGGATATTTAAAGACCTAAGGAACGCGAATAATGGCTTTGTAATGAAAATGGTTGATGGATTTCAATACTGTGGACCTTATTTTATTAAATGCGATCATGGTTGTTATCATGGAGATAATACTCACGGCAGGGGTTTAAATACCTCAATCTGTGAAAGCGGAATTGATGAATATAACGGTTACGAAGCTAGCAAACAAAATAGCTATAATGTTGTTACTAAATGTACTAATTGGATTCAAGCAGCTAGCGTTGTATTTGCCTGGATTGATCGACCGGATGCTTATGGAACAATAGCAGAGATTGGTTATGCAGTTGCTTTGGGGAAACCTGTCTTCGTTGCTGTTTCTAATGAACTAGCATGTGTAAATGACCTGTGGTTTCCTTGTCGATTGGCTGATGTTTCAATTAATAGTAATTCGGCCGAAGAGGCATGGAGTATCTTTATAACGGTGTTCGATAAAAAGACTAGGACACTAAACAAACTTTTGATACCGAAAGAGGACACCAGTAGTCAGCCTGCGACGGAAAAACAGAAAAAATATCTTTCGAACCTTATGAAAAACGCTGGCTACATCTTAAAATCCGATCTTGATGATCTAACCATTGGACAAGCAGGTTTGTATATTGCATTTTTTGTTGACGATAAGCAACTCTCAGAAGAACTCTCTTCATTACTCGAATACGATATTTAGCTGATACTACCCCCAGCTAAGGAGCTGCTGCGCTCCTGGAACAGCCTACTACAGACACTCACTAGGCCCGCATGGTTACTTGACTTAACAAGTAAAGGTTTTAGAATAATAGATGTGAGTTAGCTCACGGTCAAAAAGCAAAAAGTCGGAGATTCTCAGCCGTATAAGTGAGGGGCAGAACAAGTCGGAGATCCTCTACCGTATCAAGTGAGGGACTAAAAAAGTAAGCCACTCAATATAACTCTCAAAAATAAAACAGCGTCCTTGCGGCATCTTATAACGATTCATAGTCATTAACACTTAAACTCAAAAGTCCATCCTTCGGGATGGACTTTTGTCGTTCTGGGGGCACTGCGACCGCCCCACCACGTTGTTTTCTACTGTCGAGTGAAAATAAAGTGTTAGACTCGGAAAACAATTATCCAAGAATCTGTAAGTCTTCTTTACTATCATTCTAGGCATAAGTAAACTGAGGAAAAAAGCTCTTATTGAGGTGTTCACAATGCATCATGCCGTATACCAAAGCGCTATTATATACATCGAAGACCGCCTTGATACCTCTCTACCACGCAAGCAGGCGGTAGAAAGACTTAGAAAGGCCGCAAACAAAGGAGCTTATTCATGTCCCGAATGCCATCGGCTTCTACGCGTTCGTGATGGTGAACGCGGACTCTTCTTCGCCCACAATCCCGGCGAAGCTTGCGAACTGCAGGAGAGCAATGCGACGTACAGCCATCAAACAAAACGAGAAGCACAACATCATTCCGTCCTGCGTGAAATGATTCATGAAGTGCTTAAAAATCAAGAGAAGATTCGCCCGTCATTGTCAGTTGAATTCGGCTATATTGCAAAGGCCGGTCAAAAATGGAGCCACCTTCCCGATATTGTCATGTCCCATAAAGGCGTCGAAACAGCCATCTCCGTACTCACGAATGTCGACCGGATGAAGGATCAGAAACTAGTCAAAAAGCTAAGGGAACGAAACGCTTACTTCAAAAACAAAGGTCTGGATACCCTTTGGTTCATAGATGTCCAAGAACAAGTCATTGACGAAAAAACACGCGCCATCTACCTGTGGGAATCCGAGCTCGATCTATCATCCAAGACACCACAAGATGAAGCATGGGACAAGCTTCTACTGGATTTGAGTGAGGATACGAACCAGCTATTTTCCGTCATGTCTTACCTATCGCCCAGCCCGTTCCTTCCTTCCATTGATACCCGAAGTCTGTTCTATATCCATTCAATGAGCGAAAGCATCGAATTCTCCGTCCATCGCTTCATTGCCGATCAAAAGATAGCACCCTTCCAAGCGTTTGCAGTCAATGAGGGCTACCGAATGAATATCTCGACAGCGCTCTCCTTACAAGAAAACCTCGCGCTACATCATGAAGAACAAGAGGCAAAAGAACACGAGCACTTTAGAGCGCTATACGAAAAGCGTCTGCAAATGTGGAAGGCGGAACAAGAGTTTCTACAAGCCGCAGCGCAAGCAGCTGCCGAAGCGGAAACAATTGCCCGGGCCGAAGCGCACGCCCGTTATGAGGCTGAATTGCAAGTGATATACGAGAAAGCAAGGAACGAGCAAATCGCATACGGAACAAGCAAACCGATGAGCTACAATGGCCTCAAAGAACTTCTAAAGGTGCATTTGAAAATGACTCAACCGGAACAAATGCTACTTTGGACTACATACGTAGGACGCCAAGGGCTCATAAACTTTGATCGTCTCTGGGAACTGGCACAACAAGTCACATCGTTCTCGGCATTCGAGGAGTTGCTAAGGAAAGAACCGCGCCATACGAAAAGGTGAACGGGATCGGGGATGCCACTCGAGCGGAAAAACATAGACAGCGGGTGGCATACACTTCAGTCTTAATTTCGATAAGCTGAAGATAATCCAACTTCAAAAGCGCGTAGAATCAACAATTGTATAGAAGCTAATATTCGTTATTTTGTCCAAGTGACTGGGCGAATAATAAGTTGCGTCAATTCGGGAAACTTTACAGATATACAGGAATACAGTTATACAGTTTTAACGTTGAAAGGCACGATTAGGGAAGCAGTGCGTGACGGTTACGACGGACGACGAATCGCTGACTCAGATCGTCGAGAATCTCACGGCTTACGCTACGGGCTAACGGACGGAGTAATGTTCGTGGGACAGGTTCGTCCGTTTTTAAAAATTTTTTTCGGGATTTCCATCGTGGTAATAACGTGAAATGGTCAGTTATGATCAGTGAAACCAACAAAAACTATCCCTAGGGTGGGGTTTTCGGCTTACCAACTAATAATGCTTAGTTGGCAAGCCAGAAATTCAGCTTCGGAAGCTCGAAAAACTGATATTGACCCGCACAATATATAGATATATTATAGAGCCACGATAGGACGAGAATGGTTGATCGGGGTCTTCCTTCCAGAGCATTTGGTGCTCGGTGAGGAGGAAGGGAATATGGACAACAACAACACACTGACGCTAATGTTTACTGGCGGAATTTTCTTACTGGCATTGTTGACATACATCCATACGGTCTACAAAAAGAAATAAGCCCTAAACCAGATGAACGTTTCCTAGGCGTTCTGGTTCAAGGCTTCTTGGTTTGACAGATCACGATATGAAGCACGTCGTAATCTGCTCGCTTTGGTTGGGGGTTCTCCCCGCACATTCTTTCATCCAATCTTTACATACGGACGAATCGGTCTGACCACCGGTTCGTCTTTTTGCATTCCCAACGAATAATCGTTCGATGGGAATGTAGTGACGTTAAACTCGATATTAGCACTACGGATTCCGTACGACAAGTAGGAATCTGTACTACGAGTGGAACATTCTCCTTTATATGCGGAAAAAAACATGTAATTTTCGAATGAGCTTGATGCTGGAATTCTCGGTCTGAGCACCTGTCGTGACGCTGAGGGTATCCCATTCCCCGTTGCTGGTGGGCCTCCGTGCCAATATCGCTGACGTCTACGACCAAAGGTATCTATCTTGACTCTTCTTGTGGTACTGGAACGGTTTACCCTGATAAGCAGAAGCCAAGAGCCGGGTCACTGACGAAAGGTACTAGCAGGGAATTACTTCTCTCTGCCCGGCTATCAAGCTCCCTCATACCATTTGCACTTTCCTACACATTTGCCCTAGCAAGCTGTTTTTTTGCCCTTCAAGATCGTTCGATAATAACAATAACCGCATAACGACGGGCTTTGTTCACTACTCAACATACGTACAAAATATGGATTTTGTACGTATGTCAGACGATCAGGCGTGACATTAGATACAGGAAGGAAGAGGTGGCAGCAACGGTAAGCTGGACGCTGTCGGGCTCTTTCGTATGTGTACCCGGCACGGACGGGGGGGGGGGGCACAGGTATGAGGCATGGTTAGTAGGTGTTAGAAAAATTTACAAAATCGATTTGAGCTTCGGGGACGCGAGGGATCGTAAGGGCTGGACATAGCCTAGAGCGGCAACGGATA
>NZ_JACXZA010000017.1 GCF_014779765.1 Paenibacillus terricola
CCCTCACGGTACTGCTTCGCTATCGGTCACTAGGGAGTATTTAGCCTTGGCAGATGGTCCTGCCGGATTCCGACGGGGTTTCACGTGTCCCGCCGTACTCAGGATCCGTCTCGGAGAGTGCTGGCTTTTGGTTACAGGGCTTTTACCTTCTATAGCGGGCCTTTCCAGACCTCTTCGCCTAACCAACACCTTTGTAACTCCATGTGAGACGTCCTACAACCCCTACGGACAAGTCCGTAGGTTTGGGCTAATCCGCGTTCGCTCGCCGCTACTGACGGAATCACTATTGTTTTCTCTTCCTCAGGGTACTTAGATGTTTCAGTTCCCCTGGTATGCCTCATCTTACCTATGTATTCAGTAAGAAGTGACTGCGCATTACCGCAGCCGGGTTTCCCCATTCGGACATCCCCGGATCAAAGCCTGCTTACGGCTCCCCGAGGCAATTTCGTTGTTCGCCACGTCCTTCTTCGGCTCCTAGTGCCTAGGCATCCTCCGTGCGCTCTTAGTAGCTTAACCTGGTGTTTTCTATAAAGAGAACACTTCAATTAGCATTTATTACTCAAGCTAAAGGATGTTTCATTATTCGCTATCCAGTTTTCAAGGTGCAAAGTCGACCAATCAGAAGATTGATCTGGTGGAGCCAAGCGGGATCGAACCGCTGACCTCCTGCTTGCAAGGCAGGCGCTCTCCCAGCTGAGCTATGGCCCCGTATGAAATTGAAATGGTTGGCCTTAGTGGACTCGAACCACCGACCTCACCCTTATCAGGGGTGCGCTCTAACCAGCTGAGCTAAAGGCCAATATGATAACTATTTTTGGAGATACAAAAGCGTACCCGCTTGGCGTCGTCCTACTCTTCCAGGACCCTGCGGTCCAAGTACCATTGGCGCTGGAGGACTTAACGGTCGTGTTCGGTATGGGAACGCGTGGAACCCCTCCGCCATCGACACCAAACGGATATTCAGCTTTTAGAAAGAAACATTGTTCTTTCAAAACTGACAACGAGCGAGTAACAACTGTAAGCCTTTTATCTGATCATCATCGTGATCAGGTAATTCCTTAGAAAGGAGGTGATCCAGCCGCACCTTCCGATACGGCTACCTTGTTACGACTTCACCCCAATCATCTACCCCACCTTCGACGGCTGGCTCCTTGCGGTTACCCCACCGGCTTCGGGTGTTGTAAACTCTCGTGGTGTGACGGGCGGTGTGTACAAGACCCGGGAACGTATTCACCGCGGCATGCTGATCCGCGATTACTAGCAATTCCGACTTCATGGAGGCGAGTTGCAGCCTCCAATCCGAACTGAGACCAGCTTTATAGGATTCGCTCCGGATCGCTCCTTCGCAGCCCGTTGTACTGGCCATTGTAGTACGTGTGTAGCCCAGGTCATAAGGGGCATGATGATTTGACGTCATCCCCGCCTTCCTCCGGTTTGTCACCGGCAGTCATTCTAGAGTGCCCACCTTAATGTGCTGGCAACTAAAATCAAGGGTTGCGCTCGTTGCGGGACTTAACCCAACATCTCACGACACGAGCTGACGACAACCATGCACCACCTGTCTCCTCTGCCCCGAAGGGAAGGCCTGTCTCCAGACCGGTCAGAGGGATGTCAAGACCTGGTAAGGTTCTTCGCGTTGCTTCGAATTAAACCACATACTCCACTGCTTGTGCGGGTCCCCGTCAATTCCTTTGAGTTTCACTCTTGCGAGCGTACTCCCCAGGCGGAA
>NZ_JACXZA010000002.1 GCF_014779765.1 Paenibacillus terricola
CCTCCAAGATGAGATTTCCCAATTCGTAAGATCCCTGGAAGACGACCAGGTTGATAGGCTCGAGGTGGAAGCGCAGCAATGCGTGCAGCTGACGAGTACTAATCGATCGAGGGCTTATCCTAAGCGTTTTGGCGAATGCCAAAATCGCAACTTCGAAAGCAATACCTAAGCTAAAGTTTCAACATTCGCATCCAGTTTTGAAGGTGTAACCTTCAAGGGTTTCTAGAATGACTTGTTCTAGCAGCCAAAAGAGACTGATCAGCACCGAGAAGGTTGAATTGGATCGAAGGAGGAGCAACGGAGTGTAGGCAAACCCTACATGAGTAGCGGACTTCGAGAGCCGGTTCAAGATTCGACGTCGAGTAAACTTCCTGAGTTTGCTTCGTGATCATCAGTCGACTATGCCGGTGTAGCTCAGTTGGTAGAGCAACTGACTTGTAATCAGTAGGTCGTGGGTTCGACTCCTATCGCCGGCACCATTTTTCTAAAGAAGTTTTGAAGGTGTAACCTTTAAGTTGACCAAAAGAGACCAATCAGCACCGAGAAGGTTGAATTGGATCGAAGAAGGAGCAACGGAGTGTAGGCAAACCCTACATGAGTAGCGGACTTCGAGAGCCGGTTCAAGATTCGACGCCGAGTAAGCCTCTTGAGATACTTCGTGATCATTGGTCGCAACTATGCCGGTGTAGCTCAGTTGGTAGAGCAACTGACTTGTAATCAGTAGGTCGTGGGTTCGACTCCTATCGCCGGCACCATTTTCTAAACGAACATCCCGTTCTAAGACTTAACGTCTTGGGTCGGGATTTTTTTGTTGTTCACATCGTACTGTTAATTCCATTAAATATATGTTAGAGTTTTTATATACAAATTATGGAAGGAGAGTTGTTCTTTATGGGGATAGTGTTCATTCTGCTTGTTATTATTGGCATTGTGATACTGATCAAGCCTTCAATCCTATGGCAGGTAACGGAGAGCTGGAAATCGGATGGTGCTGAAAGACCTTCGGATTTATATAAACTATCAACTCGTTTCGGTGGGATCATGATGTCGATAGCAGGGCTGAGCGGAGTTGTAGCGATATGGTTTCTATAATGGAAAGGTTGGGGCGATGCTGGTGACTGAATGTTTAGGATGTAGAATCGCAAATGGAAGGGTACCGAACCTGTATATTATTTATGATGACGAACTAATCACCTGTGTGCTCGATATCGCTCCATTTAATGAAAGGCATACATTAATTCTACCTAAGAAGCACTTTTTGGATGTTGAGGAATTAGATACCGAGACGGCCTATGCTGTAATGGATGCCTCAAAGAAACTGTCTACTGTATTAAAACAACTGTTCAAGCCGGACGGCATTACGATTTGTCAAAATGGCGGTAACTTCAATGACCTGACGCACTACCATATGCACCTGATCCCTAGATACGAAGGAGACGGGTTTACTTGGAGTGAACCGCTGCATCCACATGGCGCGGATCTGCGACTAGGTCAAACGAAAGAAAAGATAGTGCAAGTGCTGCATCATAAATAGAAGAAGTACAGAGGATGCGGAAGCGATAGACGCTGCCGCATTTTTGTCTATGTTCCAATGTTAACCCTTATTCGATCAGTAATATCTATCATATTGCAGAAGGCCTGTACATACTTATAGAAGAGATAGTGTTAACACAACAATTCTCTAATATAAGGTGGTAGACGAGAATGGCCAAATCGAATCGCGGTCGGTCCGTTTGGAAGATGGAGAACAGATCGAGAGGCATCTGTCCGATATGTCGCGCAACAAGAGTTAAATTGCTGTATACCAAGAACAAATCGGACCGGACTCAAATCAAGGTTTGCAAAAAATGCTCCAATGCGGATGCCGGCAAGATTGAAGCGGCCATCGATACGAGCAAGGTCGCATATCGCCGGAAGCATCGGAGAGCTTTTGATCTTCAGTATAATAGCGGCAAATAAATAGCTTTCCGAAGCCAGTCTACGAGAGAGACTGGTTTCTTTCTGTTTCCTGCAGCAAGTATGCTGTATACTAGAATTACTTTAAGCGATAAGGGGAGAACTGCGAATGAAGCTCGTGGATCATGCTGCAACGAAGCGTAATGTAATCGCATTCACATTTGATGACGGACCCGATCCCATCTATACACCTCAAATTTTGTCGTTGTTCCGTGAAGTAGGCGGTCGAGCAACCTTCTATATGATTGGCAGCCAGGTTGAAGCAAACCCGGATATTGCTCGAATGGTTCTGTCGGAAGGGCATGAGCTGGGCAATCATACGTATACGCATCCGAATCTAACGGAGCTGGATTCTTCAGCTATTATAAGTGAGCTTACGCGTACGGATCAGATCATCAAGCATGAGACGGGAGCTGTCGTACGAACATTCCGTCCGCCATACCTAGCGCATGACGAGAAGGTGGATGAAACAATCGCTGAACATTTCGGATACCCGTCGATCGGTGCGATGAACTTAAATTCGAACGACTGGAGCGATCCAGGTGTCGAGCATATCGTGGCGGAGTCGCAGGATTATATTTGTCCCGGTAATATACTGATTTTCCATGATGGCGGGAGTGACCGATCGCAGACGGTAGAGGCTGTCCGGCAGCTTATCCATATGGCGGCAGATCGCGGTTATCAGATGATTACGGTCAGCGAGTTGCTCCAGTTGGCGGCATGTGAGGCATAATGGAATCCCCCAAGAGTCAGTTTGACCGGCGAGAGATATTTGGCAGCAATCCGGCGAGATTTATTTTTGGCGGACATTTTAACGAGAACGATCATTATCAAATGACACGGGAAACGGGAATGAATGACTGTCTGCTCGCCTGCACATTAGGCGGGGAAGGTATTTCCGAACACCTTAACTTAGATATGAGAAGGGATGAACTGCCCCAATGATACTTAATTGTGTTGAAACAACCAAACGAGTTGTCGCATTTACGTTCGACGATGGTCCTGACGTCAACTATACGCCGCAAATTCTGGACCTGTTCAGAGAGATCGGCGGCAAAGCTACCTTCTTCATGATTGGAAATCAAGTGAAAGCTAATCCGGAGCTTGCTAGGAGAGCGCTCGCCGAAGGCCATGAGATCGGTAATCATACGAATACACATCCGAATTTGACGGATCTTTCCCCAGATGAGGTTATACGAGAGCTGTCGATCGCCGCTCAAAATATTAAAGAGGTAACAGGCATTGAGGTCCGCACATTCCGTCCGCCCTATTTTGGCTATAACGAAACGGTTCATTCTATTGTTACGGACAAGTTCGGTTATCCTGCAATCGGTGCTATGAATATGAATGCGACCGATTGGAGTAACCCGGGAGTCGAGCATATTGTAGAGCATTCAGTTGATCATCTATCGGCAGGAAGCATTCTTATCTTTCATGACGGTTGGGGGGACCGCTCGCAGACGGTAGAGGCAGTCCGCCAACTTATCCATATGGCAGCAGATCGTGGATATCAGATGGTTACAGTTAGCGAGCTGCTCCAATTGGCGGCATGTGAGGTGTAATGCAACCACCCATGAATCAGTTTGACCGGCCAGAGCAATATGGCAGCAAGCCAGTGGGATCGATTTTTGGCGGACATTTCAATGAGAACGATCATTATCAAATGACACGGGCAACGGGCATGGATGATTGGCTGCTCGCCTACACATTAGACGGAGAAGGTTATTTCCGGACGCCTGCAGGAGAGAAACAGGTTGGCGAAGGTACGCTGTCGCTTCTTCGTGCAGGTGTACCGCACACCTATGGTACAGTGGCAGGCCATAGCTGGAATTTCATGTGGGTGCATTGTCATCGGATTCCTGAATTCCGCTATTTGCCGCAGGAAGAGGTGCTTGTTCACTCGCTTCCTGAAGGAGAGCTTAGGGACCGCGTGCATCAAGCATTCCGAAGCATGCTCCACGACTCAAGAGAACGAAGCAGCTATTGGGAGCAGCTGTGCAGCAATGCCCTGCAGGAGATTATTCTGCTTATTGCTAGACGGACAGATCGTGTGCTCGATCCTCGGATCGAACAGACGCTGCAGCATTTGTCCAGCCATATGATAGAACCGCTGCGAATCGATGAATTGGCAACTGCTGTTAACTTATCGGCCTCGCGGTTGTCACATTTGTTCAAGGAGCAGACAGGTACGACGATGATTGAACATTTGAACCGTATGCGGATTGAACAGGCAGCGTTGCTGCTCAAGCACTCCGGACGTAATGCGACCGAAGCTGCGCTTGATGTTGGATTTAATAACTACAACCATTTTGCAGAGCTGTTCCGGCGGCATTATGGGGTTAGTCCTAGCAAATATGAGTCGCATTTTTAGCACCGGCCGTTTATCGGTCGGTTTTTTTGTTTCAAAAAATGGAAGATTATATTAATATAGATTAATATCATTTCACGGTTATTTCGTACGGAAGGAGCATTGAACAATATAATGGGCAATTGGCTGATTTCAGCATTACTGCGTACGTTGTTCCACTCAGCTCCAACCATTCAATTAACGGAAGAGGAGCGTCGCTCGTTTGACCGTCTTTACGAGGAGGGATGCGCGAGACCGGATCGGACGATTCAATATGAACTAAGCGCACCGAAATACAAGTTTCTCGCTCATATCGCGCAGACGCGAGGCGTTATTTTTCATGGCTCCAACAATACGGAGATCGATCAGTTCGAACCACGTCGGCAGACGTTGTTCAACAATGAGCTTGTCACAGCAGTGTTCGGGACGACGGATCCAATCTGGCCAATCTTCTATGCCGTGTTCCGGCGAGCGGCGCTGATCGGCAACTTCCGTAATGGAGCGGTATCAGCAGGCGGGCGCGGGAAGGTGTACCATTTCTATTCGCTGACGAAAGCGACGAAGCTCAATGATCCATGGACGAACGGAACCGTCTATCTGCTGCCGCCGAGTCAGTTTAAGCCATCTGTATCGAGCGGGGGCGTATCCTTCGACGAATGGACGAACGAGATGCTTGTTGAGCCCATTGCGAAGCTGCCAGTCGAGCCGGACGATTTTCCATTCCGCGATAAAGTAGGAACGCATCTAGCGAGTGAGTCTCTTGGACGAACATGGCTTTTGTACAAAATACGATCGTGGAGGTAGCAGATGCACTTCTCTGTAGACCATATAGAATCGGAATTAGAGACTCAGCTTAAACAAATTATTCATCGTCATACAGGCATTATGCGCGATCTTAGGCTAGTTCGCTCCCACGGGCTTCCAGATTGGTACATCGCTGCTGGCTACATTCGAAGCGCTGTGTGGGACGAACTTCACGGTTTCGAACCTCGTGATCGACATGATGATATTGACGTCATATACTACGATCCATCCGATTGCTCTGAAGCTGTAGAGAAAGAGCTCGAACAAGCATTGAAGCAGCAGACGGGAAATCCCAAATGGTCGGTCAAAAATCAAGCACGCATGCACATTCGCAATGGCGATGCGCCTTATGAATCATCAGCGGATGCGATGAGCTTATGGCCGGAGACGGCAACGGGTATCGGGGTTCGATTGGATGATGAAGCCGAACTGCAGATTGCTGCTCCGTACGGACTTGATGATCTATTCAATATGGTGCTTCGCCGAAGTCCCCGATTCGAGAATCGCGAGTATTATCTGCAGCGTATGCGCACGAAACAGTGGCACCTTAGCTGGCCTAAGCTTCAAGTAATCGAAGACTGAACATTGTGAAGGAGGCCGAAACCTCAATGGAGCCAATCATTCGGAAGATTCAAGCGCGTGAACTAGAAGATTTGCTTCAATTATATAACGATCTGCACAAGCACGATGTGCCGCTGGAGCGTGGAGCGAGGCTTAACGAACAATGGGAGAGAATGCTGGCTAACCCGGGTTTGGAGATTTGGGTCGTTGAGTCAGAAGGCAAGCTGGCCGCTTCCTGCACGCTTGTGATCGTTGACAATTTGACTCGGGGCGGAAGACCGTATGCCCTGATCGAAAACGTTGTAACGCGATCAGATGAACGGCGGCGCGGCTTCGGTCATGCGGTTCTCCGACAAGCGATCGAATCAGCTCGTTTGCAAGGGTGTTACAAGGTGATGCTGATGACTGGCTCGAAGAGTGAAGAGGTTCTTCGATTTTATGAAGGTGCCGGCTTCGTGAAAGGAGTGAAGACCGGTTTTATCGTTAATCTCGATTAGCCATCGTACATAGCAAAAGGAACCAATGCGATCACGAAGCTTACCTAAGGAGCGGAGAAGACGATGCCTGCGTTAGTGGAAAGCAACATTATCGGCGTCATGGTATATGTGAAGCAATTGAAGGAAGCAAGCGATTGGTACTGCAGCAAGCTGGGCTTTGAGCTTGGCGCATATGAAGAAGACGATTTCGCAGAGCTTATGATTGACGATAGCTATGTCATGCACCTGTTTCGCGACGATAATTGCATGCCTTATGCTAGAGCCGCCTTCACCTTCAGTACAGATAATATCGCGTATACACATGGGGTATTGAAACGAAGAGGTGTCCAGGTGGAGCCGATTCTGACCTATAGCGACGACCATCAATCCTTCGTCTTCCGTGATTGTGAAGGAAACGCGCTGATGGTTTCACAATTCTAGAACGGTCTACGTTTCTTCATTTGCACAATGAAATCTTTTATCTGAGATTAAGGAAGGTGTTTCTATTATGCGTTACAATCATATTCTATTCGACTTGGATGGTACGCTTACCGATCCTGGTGTTGGCATTACGAAGTCGGTTCAGTATGCGCTCCGTAAGTTCGGCATCGAGGAGGACTGCGATGCTTTAAAGTCGTTCATAGGTCCTCCGCTGCAGGTTTCGTTCCGTGAGAGATACGGCTTCTCCGAGGAACAGGTAACGGAGGCGATTGCCTATTACCGAGAGTACTTCAGCGAACATGGTATCTTTGAGAACGATCTGTATCCTTCCATGAAAGAGTCGTTAGAAACGTTGATAGAGGCAGGCTGCACGCTGCATGTTGCTACGTCGAAGCCGACTGTTTTCGCCGAGCGAATTCTCCATCACTTTGATATTAACTCATGCTTTAAATCAGTGGCTGGAAGTTTCTTGGATGGCACACGGTCGGATAAATCCGAAATTATTGCGCATGTTCTGCAAGATCAGGGGATTGCTGCAGTAGACGCAATTATGATCGGAGACCGCAAGCATGACCTCATCGGCGCTTCGAATAATCAGGTTGCATCGATTGGTGTTGCATATGGATATGGGTCATTGGAGGAGCTAACTGCCTGCGAACCCACTACTATAGTGAACGACGTGCGAGAATTGGTCGAATGGCTTGTTAAGCCAACGAGTAAGCTTGTCCCGCAGAGATGAAAGTTTGAGAAGCAGAAGGGAGCTCCAGCTATGCAGCGTGTAATAGCCATTAGTGACATCCACGGATGTGTGGATGAGATGAATGAACTGCTGGCCAGAATGAAATATGCGCCTACTCGTGACCGGCTTATTCTGCTCGGGGATTATGTTGACCGTGGGCCGGACTCGCGTGGTACAGTAAAGCGTGTCATGGAGCTTGTTCGTGATGGTGCGATCGCATTGCGAGGCAATCATGATCAGCGTCTCGTTGATCTTGCAGAAGTTGGCGATGCCCAGACGATTCATAAGTTTCTTACACACGGCGGTCTTGCAACGGCGTCCAGCTACTTAGGGGAAACAATTGATCTGTCAGAGTGGATTGCCGGACAAGATGTTTGTCTGCATAATATCGAACGGCTTCGCCAACTGCTGAATGGCGAGTTCGCGGATCATATCGCTTTCCTGAGGGAACTGCCATTGTTCGCGGAGGACGAACGTCATCTCTACGTGCACGCTGGTATTCATCCTGACTATCGGGACAACTGGAAATCGCAGCCAGACCATGAATTCATGTATGTGAAAGAAGCATTCTGGCGCAAACCGACAGGGTTGGATCGTAAAGTTCTGTTCGGTCATACAAGAGCAGTTGAGCTGCACGGTGTACCATCTGTCTGGTTCTCCAGCGATAAAATAGGAATCGATGGCGGCTGCGCTTACGGCCAGCAATTGAATGGAATTGAAATATCAAATAGCGGTTATGCGGTCTGGAATGTTCCTTCTTATCGTCAACAGATGTAGACTCTACAGCGTTGTCACAATTCTTTAGCAAAAATTTATCCGTCTCTGCCTGCTTGATCGTTTAGACTGAAATTAATAGGTATTTATACCTGTTGGACAGTTAAGCTATCACAGGTGAATTGGAAGGGCGGAACAGCGTCATGAATTATACGGAGCGGTTAATGAATACTGCCAGACAGTATATCGCTTCTAACAAACAAACGGATTGGGTGTTCGCTTATGCTGGCGGTTCTGTTGGCAGAGGCGATGCTGACGCTTATAGCAACCTGAATCTATATGTCGTAGTATCTTCAACCGATTTTGAATCAATCGATTCGAACGTATTATATGACGGAGTTATTATTCGTCTTCATATTCGCGCTTGGGAAGGCAGCTGTGTCCTGCGTTCGCAGCCGTGGCGCAACCGATTTCTCAGCGAAGCGCGTATTGTTTACGATCCTTATGGTGCTTTCGAGACGTTGAGGCCTGCTGTAATTGATTATTTCGCAAGCGTTGAGGGACGCAGCAAAATGCTTATGCAATCGCAAGAGCAGGTGCAGCTATATTTGAAATGTTTGGACAGTTGTATCCGGACCGACGATCAGTTTGGCGCATCATTAGCCGCACAGGCGGCATGGCTTACAGCTGCGTCCAGTTTAGCGTGGATGCGCCATTCTTGTTGTTCGGGCAGTAACATGCTGTCCATTATGCAAGTAGAAGAGCCAGAAACCTATTCAGCGTTCCGAAATATTTGTTCGCAGGAGAATGCAGTGCCTATCGATGGTTCATTGATGTCAATGGCGCATTATCGGCACTTTCTGCGCGAACAGAATGGTTCAATTAGTAGGCTTGAGCCGATTCTGGACACGCAGATTGCCCGTAAAGCAGAGCGGATGCTTGTAACAGGCCGTGGCGAAGTACATACGGTTCAATGGATGCTGCGCAGGGAAGCGTTGAGTTGCTACATGGCGACAGGCGGCACATTCCGTATGTTTAGGGAACATTATCATCAAACGCCATTTGCAATTCAGCATCACTTGGACCAGCTTGGATTTAGCGCATACCCTTCAAGGCAGATATCGGAATTGCTCCGTCAGGTCGAGTGGCTCACCGATCAAGCGAAGAGAGCGGCTGAACTTGCTGCTCATGAGATTAGTTAGGAGAGTGGATTCATTGGAAAATGTAACCGAAAGCAAACGTCGTCCTAAGAAGTGGACGAAGGAGCTTCGTGAATGGCTGACAGCCATAGTTGTAGCTGTCGTCTTATCATTATTAATTCAGAACTATGCTTTTGCTCAAGTGCAAGTGTTCAATATATCGATGCAGAACACGCTGGTTGAAGGACAACGTCTATTCGAAGACAAGCTTTCTTACCATCTTACCGTACCGAAAAGGGGCGAAATCGTAATTATTAACAGCAAGG
Source organism: Paenibacillus terricola (assembly GCF_014779765.1). Lineage (GTDB taxonomy): Bacteria > Bacillota > Bacilli > Paenibacillales > Paenibacillaceae > Paenibacillus_T > Paenibacillus_T terricola. Next base: position 9,504 of record NZ_JACXZA010000002.1, read on the forward strand.
AAGAGCATCGGAACCTGGTTAAGCGCGTTATTGGGCTGCCAGGTGAGACGATCGACTTCCGCGATGGATCCGTCTACATCAACGATGTGAAGCTTGATGAGACGTATGCGAAGGGGCAGACCTTCCCGAACAACTTCAAAACTCCTTATGTTGTTCCTGAAGATCATGTGTTCGTGCTTGGGGATAATCGGGAGCACAGTGAAGATAGCCGTGTGTTCGGCGCCGTGAGCTATTCCGATATTGATGGCCGCGTATTGTTCCGCGTATGGCCGCTGAACAAATTTGGTTCGATCTAATAGGCGGACACGTTAGTGCCGTCGCATTTGCGCAATAAATTAGGTTAATAGGAGGGGCTATGCATCGGAACTCGATTCCGATGCATGGCTCCTTTTTAAGTTAAATCTGCATAATGACTGAATGGAAGGGCATCCTGTCGACGTGCCACTATATGCAAAATTGCTGTAAATGGGCCGATTTGTCGAAACAATCGTATACCCTTGCCCCAGTAAAACATGATACACTAAGGACACGGCTACAGTGCGAAGCCGCCGGTGTTCACCATTTCTGATTGCAAGGAGGAGTGCGCCTTGGATAACTGCTCGATCATTGCGAAGCCCGCAATTCATTTGGTTGGAATGAGCTATTGCGGACCCTACTCGACGTTTCCGGATGAATCGATCCGCTTGCAGGGCGAATTTCTCGCTCGGAGACATGAACTGAACGGGGCGGAACTATCCTCCGCATTGTACAGTCCTTATTTTGGCAACGAAGTGTTCGCCACCTACTGGGCGTGTTATGAAGTGAATCATTTGAAACATGTTCCGCCAGGCATGGTGCAATTCACGATTCCAGAGCGCAAGTATGCGATGGTCACCTGTACGAACAAGCGAATCGGAGAGGGCTACGATCAGCTGACTTCATGGATGACGGAGCATAAGCTCAATAAGCAGGACACGGCCGTGTCGCTCGAAATTTTTTACCTCGACGAGCATTTGGAAGAAGTAACGGTCGATTTATTAATTCCGTTAGCCGAAGGTTCGAATAACGAATAAAGGTCTTGGTATTGTCGTATGAACGCAAAATCGTTTTTCACCCACCCGCTCGGCATTGTCGCCGGCTCTGTCGGCGCAACGCTGCTGTGGGGGAGTGCTTATCCAACACTTAAACGCAGCTATGAGGAACTCGGTATCGATGGAACGGATTGGTTTGAACAGCTGTTGTTCGCCGGTTATCGTTTCACGCTTGCCGGATTGCTCATTTTTTTATTTATGGTTGTGATTAAAGAACCGCTCAAGTATAGAGCAGGGTCGACTCGGGCGGTTCTATCGCTTGCACTTGTGCAGACCGTTCTGCAGTACATGTTCTTCTACACGGGATTGTCACACAGCTCAGGCGTATTCGGTGCAGTTATTTCTGGAACGATCACATTCTTTTCTATTATTTTTGTACATTTCGCAGACCGAAATGATCGTATTAACCGTCGTAAAGCCGGCGGCCTATTGCTTGGACTTGCGGGCCTGCTGCTGCTGGCTATCCCTAAAGGGATAGAGCTTGGCTGGCATAATGCTTTCGGACAGGGTGAACTCTTATTACTTGGAGCGGCGCTCTTTGCCGGTTATGGCAACTTATTATCGAAGCAGTCAGTATCGAAGTTTCCAGTTGCTTATGTGAATGGATACCAGATGGTGATTGGCGGCCTTGCCCTCATCGTCATCGGTGGAGTCGTGGAAGGTTTCGCACCGTTTCATTGGACGACTCCTGCTATCATTCTGCTGTTTTATTCTGCCCTTATTTCATCAGCAGGCTTCGTTGTGTGGAATTATGTCATGAAATATAATTCGGTAGGTTCGACAGCTTCGTTCTTGTTCCTCACGCCAGTATTTGGCGTTATCATGTCGGCTATCTTCCTCCGAGAAGAAGTCGGCTTTGCGGTCATCGCTTCGTTGACGGCTGTATGCTGCGGTATCGTGCTCGTGAACCGGAAGGCGAAAGCTGATAAGGCTAAACCTGCAGCGTCGAAGTCAGTGGCCGCACGGTAATGTGCATCGTACGAACAGACTGATGGTGGTGTAGATGCTTCGAATCAAGGGGGAATATGAATGAGTTCTCATGCTTTTTCAATCCAACAACCAGGAAGTACGGTTCCGATCTGGACTGTCGATGCATTCACGGCAACGCCCTTCAGCGGTAATCCCGCTGCCGTGTGCTTATTGGACGTCCAGCCGTTGCGGGAATGGATGCAGAAGGTAGCAGCAGAGATGAATTTATCGGAGACGGCTTTCCTTCGTCCACTCGAAGACGGGATGTATGAATTGAGATGGTTTACACCTCGCGTTGAGGTCGATCTCTGTGGTCATGCAACGCTTGCTGCGGCCCATATTCTATATGAGACTGGCCGTATAGGTGAACAAGAAACAGCTCGATTCGAGACGAAGAGCGGCGTGATAACGGCATGCCGTTCAGGCGGCGGTATTAAGCTGGACTTTCCTTCGGAGCCAGTAAGTCCCTTCTCGCCCCCTGATGAGCTGATCGAAGCATTGGGTTTCATCCCCCGATTCACCGGAAGCAATCGACTCGACTACTTGGTTGAGGCCGATGATGAGGCAACCGTCAGAGGATTGAAGCCTGATATGGTACTGCTGCGAGCGCTAAACACCAGAGGCGTTATTGTGACGAGCCGATCGAGCGCGACGAGCAGCTATGATTTTGTATCGCGGGCATTCTTCCCTGCAATCGGGGTTGACGAGGATCCGGTTACAGGATCTGCCCATTGTGCGCTCGCACCTTACTGGGCGAAGCGGCTGCGCAAAGATGAGCTCCGAGCGTATCAGGCTTCTGCACGTGGTGGCAGCCTGACCGTTCGGCTGGAAGAAGACCGAGTCATATTGATCGGGCAGGCGATTACGGTCCTTTCCGGACGGCTTTTCGCTACGTGAGAACCGGAAGTCACAGCTTTATCCAAGATTCGACGCTGAATATACTTCTTGTGGTACATCGTGATCAAAAGCGATCTTTTTGAACTTCCTCTATAATCTACTTGGTATAGTTAGGGGCATGTCTCATTGTAGGGGGCATGCCCCCATGCTATAATAGGCGTATTGCGAACAATGAGGTGCTGTAATGAGTTACGAGATTCCAAGAAAAGTGCAGGTCCTTGGTGAGGACATTCAAGCTCACCAGCTGCGTTATCATAATCGAAGAGTGCTCTTATCCAAAGAATTCACATTCGACAGTGCACATCATCTTCATCATTATGATGGCAAGTGTATGAATTTGCATGGACATACGTATAAAGTCCAGTTGATGATGTCTGGTGTTCCGGATGAACGGGGCATTAGCATCGACTTCTCGGATATGAAGCGAATTGCGCAGGCACGAATTATCGGCCCGCTCGACCATCGATATTTGAATGAAGTACTGCCACCTATGAACACGACCGCTGAGAACATGGTCGTCTGGATGTATGAGCAGGTCCATGAGGCACTCGTAGAAGAAGGCCTGTATCCGAATGTACGTGTGGAAGAAGTAAGGTTGTGGGAAACCCCGACAAGCTTTGCTTCCATTACACGCGAATGGATGGAGGCAGACCATGAGTAGTTCGGACATGCATCAGGGCGAGCGTGACCCGCTCGATACGAAGCTTCCAATGGTAGAAATATTCGAAACGGTCGAAGGCGAAGGCACGCGTGCCGGGTTTCCGACCGTTTTTGTGCGTTTGTTTGGCTGCAACCTTCGCTGCACCTGGTGTGATACGAGCTATAGCTATCCGCCAGCCAAATCAGAGTTTACGCTTTCCATCCGCGAGATTGTCGAGCAGGTGCGCTCCTACAAATCGAAGCATATCTGCTTCACAGGCGGGGAGCCGCTGTTGTACGGCGATAAGTCTGCGCGTCTCTTGCAGGCGCTTGCTGACATAGACGGCATTGTTGATGTGCATGTCGAGACGAATGGCGCGATTGCGCTGAAGCCGTTCATCGAGAAGGTACAAGCCGACAATGTCCGTTATGTGATGGATTATAAGCTGCCGGATTCAGGTGAGAATGAGCGTATGGAGACGACGAACTTCGCGCTGCTTCGTCCGCAAGATGAAGTGAAATTCGTCATTGCAACGGATCGCGATTTCGATTTCGCGGTTGAGACGCTGAAGCGTTATCCAACGAAGGCGTTGCCGATGTTCAGCCCAGTATGGGAGAGCATGCCGCCGGCGAAGCTGGTGGAACGGATGCTGGAAGCGGGATTATCGAATGTGAAGCTGAACATGCAGCTTCACAAAATTATATGGGACCCGGCAAAGCGCGGGGTCTAGAGAAAGGGCGGACAACGCCATGAGCGAAACGAAAAAAGCTGTTATTATTCTTAGCGGCGGCCTGGACAGTACGACCTGTATGGGCTTCGCGAAGGAATCGGGATATGAGCTGTATCCGATCACATTCGACTATGGTCAACGCCATCGGATCGAGCTGGAGAAATCGCAACAAGTTGCTGAGTTCTACGGCGTTAGCGACCGATATAAAGTTATTAAGCTTGATTTTCTTCGCGGTATCGGCGGCAATGCGCTGACGGATGATTCCATTGCTGTACCGACTAGTACGGGCATTGAACAGAAAGATGCGGAGGAAGCAGGCAGCGACATTCCGGTTACGTACGTACCGGGGCGCAACTTTATGTTCTTGGCAATCGCAACGTCTTTCGCAGAAGCTGTAGGCGCTGAAGCCATCTATATCGGCGTCAACGCGTTGGATTATAGCGGGTATCCCGATTGCCGCCCCGACTTTATTGCGAAGGTGCAAGAAGCGATGGCGCTGGCCACGAAGGTTGGCGTAGAAGGCAAACCAATTACGATCGAGACGCCGTTGCTCTCGCTCTCGAAGGCAGATATCGTACGGGAAGGCATGCGAATGGGCGTGCCTTACGAGCTGACAACAAGCTGCTACAATGGCATGGAAGAAGCATGTGGAGAATGCGACAGCTGCAAGCTCCGCCTGAAAGGCTTCAAGGAAGCGGGACATCGCGATCCGATCCCATATGCAATTGAACATTAATTAACGTATAAAAGGCTGCTCACGTCGCGCATGATGCGTTTCGTGAGCAGCCTTTTATGATTATAAGAGAAGTAGAACATTCAACTTGACAACTAATCGATATTCGAGATTTCGGAAGGCCTGAGGCCTGATATTAATCTTCGCCAGACGCTTTATTGCGCCGTGACTTCGACCTAGTGCTCTTGGCAACGACCGATACCTTGTTCTTGCCCGTCGTCTTCGAGGTGTACATCGCTTCGTCCGCTTCTTTGACAACGTCGAGAACAGTCTGTCCGGATGCCGATGTACTAACGCCTATGCTGATCGTAACGCCAGTCTCTGTCTCCACACGTCGGCGGATCGTCTCGGCTACGTCAGCCGCTTTGGCTTTAACGTTGCCGCGCACAGCAGCGAGCAATTCCTCGCCGCCATAACGGCCTGCGGTGCCAATTCCGTTCGATTCTTCTTTAATAATATCCGCGACCTTCTTCAAGATGACGTCGGCGGCGTGGTGCCCCTGCGTATCGTTAAGTTTCTTGAAATTATCGATATCGCAAAAAATAATCGAAATTACACCGTGTTCACGCAGCCACTTCTCGCAGCGGCTGATGAAATGTTTACGATTGTAGAGCGAAGTCAAGCCATCTGTAATGGATGATTGATGAATGTCGAGCATTCGTTCGATAACCCATTCGAACAACATAAGGAACTGCAGCGTAAAGTAGATTATCGGTACGTAATAAGTCAGCATCACGATAAAAGGCTTCTCGCCATGGAAGACGTAACCGTCTGCGACGCTCGCCAGCTGATACAAGAAATAAATGCCGAGACTAAGTACAAACTTGCGGTTAAGCGAAATGCCGCGCGTGTCGACAAGTATGAGAAAGTTAATGATAAGCGAGTAGAAATCGAGCGTAAGCACCTGCAAGCTTGTTCCGTCGACAGGCTGATCCAACAGGCTGCCATCGAAGTACAATTGGGCTCCTGTCAATATGAATGGTGCGGCAAGCATCGAGATGAATGCCCATCCGATCAACCTTCCAGAAGGCCGGGTATATAATTTAATGAAAACAAAGTTTATAATGATGAATGACACGATCTGTAGGGTGGATGCCGTCAAGTAAGCCCAGGGGGATGCGTTAGACTCCGGTGCAGCCATATACAGTCGAATAATATACTGGATGCCGACAAGCATCAGTCCGGCAATCAGCCATCCGTATACTTTGTATCTCCGATAGCTCTGGTGAAGCTTTGCTGACATGAACAGCATCAGTATTACAATTACGATGACGCATGCAGAGGAGAGAATCATACCGGTTGAACCGGTTAGCCAATTGACGTTCGTCATATGTACAATACCACCAGTTTCATAGAGTTACATATTATTTTCTTCACAGAAACATATGTTCTAGTATATCATGTTTAAGGCATACCGCCTAGAGACGAAAGTCAGATGATGTCGAAGGACCGTAGGCAGCTTATGTTTCTAGTTTTTAAGGTTAGGGGGCAGTTGCCTTGAACATTTTACAAGCATTATTCTTTCCACCGGAGCAGCCAGGCGGCGTCTCCTCGATGGTGCCGTACATCCAGGAGCGATTCAACCGCGTAGGTTGGACGATGGAGCTGTTCTCGCTGCCGAAGCGAGTTCGGAACAAAGGTCAGGAAGAAGTTCATTTTGAAACGTTCGACGCTGCAGCATTTGCCGGCAATCCGATCGTGGACAAATATATGCAGACGTATCGGGACTATCTCTGGTGGACGCGGATGCGTATTAAACGCTCTTACGATATGATTCATGCGCATCACCCAATAGCTGCGCTTGTGATGAAGCAGCTTTTCCCGGATACGCCAATCCTAATGACGATTCACTCCAGCTTTGAACGGGAGCTGGTCCTGAACGGCCGCATTCAAGAGGGCAGTACAGAACATCTCTTCCTGACGTCTATTTATCGCGAGTTGGAGCATAAGGTCGATCGGCTGCTTACTGTATCGGAATCATTCCGACAGTATATGACACCTTATCTGAATCATCCTGACAATGTTATCGTCATTCCGAACGGTTTTGATGAGAAGCGTTTCCGTCCGATTGCCCACGATAATCAGGTGACGCAGTTCATCACGGTATGCCGCCTTGTACCGGCCAAAGGGCTCGATATTCTGCTTCGCGCGTGTGCGAAGTTGAAGCAGCAGGGGCATCCGTTCGTGCTGCATATTATCGGTGATGGTCCGATCCGGTCCGAGCTGGAGCAGTTAGCGGTAGAACTGGACTTATATGACGAGATTATTTTTTATGGCTATATGCTTCATCCGGAGGAATTCATGCCGTTCTTCGACGTGTTCGTCCTGCCGTCTCGAGCGGAGTCATTTGGTTCTGTGTTCGCAGAAGCTGCGCTCTGTCTCCTGGCACTTATCGGGACGAATGTGGGCGGGATCGGTGAGCAGATCGAGAATGAAGTGAACGGCTTGCTCGTACCGCCAGAGGATGTCGATGCGCTCGCGGAGGCGATGGAGAAGACGATTGTCGATCCAAGCTATCGCTATAATCTTGCGCGGACTGCATGGGATAAAGCGAAACGTGTATACTCGTTGACTCGTGTCGTATCTCAACTGAAGGAAGTTTATGTAAGCTTATCGCCAGAGCCAATAGAGGACGATGACCAGTCGTTTTAGTGAGGTTGCATAGAGAAAGGGTGAACAGAATCGAATCTGTTCACCCTTTTTCATTCGCGTTAGAAGTTACGGTTTGTTATTGCGATCCCGCGGACGCGGCACGGGTTCTACTCTTCGATGCCGAATAATAAGGACGAGCCAGCCGAGGCTGATCATGCCGAATATCGGATACAACGTGGATAGCAGCGGACCGAACCCGATCTGGCCTGCCAGATAGCAGAATATAAGGATAATGATCGTGATAATGGAAACGGGCCATTTGACGCGTTGACGAATTTGCAGGGTCAAACCATAGATATCTGCAATGAGCGTCGTAAAAATTTCTGCGAAGATGAGAAAAATATAAATCCACTGTGCAGTATGGCCAAGCTGTCTCGCGATTCCGCCCATCGGAATGGCAAACTGCTGAATGCCAGGCATATGAAGCGAGAGCGCAATATGTCCAGCGAGAAGCATGAAGCCAATACCGATTCCGCCAACGAGGGCGCCCGTCTTGAGCGCGCGGCGGTCTTGGATGGAAGCGCCGAGCGGAACGAGTACGGCTTGTGACATGGATAGATTGAATGCAGCATACAAGAGCGGAGCACTCCATGCGGCGAACAGCGGGTGGTCGGTCTGAAGCGTGAGCCAGCGGTCTGATTCCGGCGTCATGAACGTATTGTACATGACGATGCCGGTGAACAGCAGCATCATCGGTACGACGATTGCGTTAACGGCGAGGATCGCGTTCATTCCTTTGCGAAGCAGGAAGAAGCAGCCGACAATCGTAATAAGCAGACCGGATTGATAAGAGAAGTTCCAATTTTCCTCGAAAATGGATCCAGCGCCAGCGAGCATTACAGCAGTAACGCCGAGCAAAATGAGCATCATAAAAATGCTGATCCAGCTCCCTAGCCGCTCGCCGAACAAGGTTTTGTTCAAATCCTCATAAGAAGCAGCCTTAATATCAGAGCTGATCAGCATCATTTTGGCGCCAAGCCAGATGAATAAGAACGTTGCAAGTGTAATCGTGATGGAGCCCCAATAGCCGAAACGGGTAAAAAACTGCAAGATTTCTTGTCCAGTCGCAAAGCCCGCGCCTACAACGGTTCCCATATAAGTAAACGCCACCTGCAGCACGACGATGATTCGTTTCCACATTTGATCCGTCCCCCGTTTCCGATCCCCTCTATGACAAGGTATGACGGTGGACGGACAGGCATGACAGGTTGTTGTGACAGTTATCTGAATGTGTTGCGATCAGTTAGGTTTCAATAAACAGTTTGATGGACAAAATCTCGTGGCTGTCCGGATCCAGGTCCAACTTAAGCAGCGAATTGGCCGTCTTATAAGTGAGCAAGTAGGATGATTGCGAATCAGGCTTTCCGAGCGCCTTCACCGCAGCTTCTTCGGAATCGCCGACCTTTAAGCCGTTCAAACCGGTAACGACATCCTTGGCATAAGCCTCGATGAACAGAACACCTTGGTCTCCGCTGCCGAAGCCGATGGTCAGCCCTTTATACTCCAAAATATCGATCGGTCCGCTCTCGCTATCCTGCGAATAGTTGTCGGTTGGCGTGCCCAGCTTCTTCTTCACATCAGCTTTCTGCAGGCTTAAAGCGATACCAGCAAGCGTAGGTTTCGCTTTGTCCCATTTGGGCTCCTGCTGCTTAGGTTTAGGCTTCACAGCGCCTGTCGCTTCCAAGGTCCCGCTGTCCGACGTTCCATTCCAATCAGCATTGTTGTTCACAGCTTGATTCGGACCGCTGTTGTTTGTGTTAATCTGGCCTGCAGCGACTGGATCGTTACCAACGACTTGTTCGTCTTCTGTATGGCTGGATGTCACCGAGCAACCGGCAAGCGTAACCGTTAAAGTCATCGCAAGTATGGATCTCTTCCATGCGTATTTCATCGCGTTCTCCTCCGTTCGTACCCGTTATCTCTATCCTATCAGAGATTGGAAATGGGTGTATATAGATATAACGTGAAATTGTGAGGAAAGGTTACGAGAAGAGTTTGTAATGATGATCAGAACGGTTGCGCGGCATAATCGTTTATGGTAAGTTATCGGAAAGGGTTTTTCGGAAAGGGGCTTGACTATGGATAAATTAAAACAACGCATATTAGAGGACGCTTCGGTTCGATCATCGGATGTTCTGAACCTTGATACGATATTGAATCATCAAGTTGATCCAGTCCTGACGATGGAGATGGGGCGGGAGTTCGCAAGACTATATGCAGAATCGCAAATTACGAAGGTGATTACGGTTGAATCATCCGGTATTCCGGTTGCATTCGCAACCGCTCATGAGCTTGGCGTGCCGCTTGTGTTCGCAAGACGGAAGAAGACGCTCATTAATGATCCGGATGCTTATGTAGAACGCGTGCCGTCGTTTACGAAGGGGATCGTAACCGACCTGCTCGTCTCGCGCTCGATGCTGAGTGAAACAGATCGGGTATTGTTCATCGATGACATTATTGCGAACGGTGATGCAGCGCGCGGCCTGGTCAAAATTATAGAGCGTTCCGGCGCAAAACTTGCCGGTCTTGGAATCGTAGTAGAGAAGTCGTTCCAGGCAGGCGCTAAGGCGCTGCGGGAGCAAGGTTACCGCGTAGAATCGCTCGTTCGTATCTCCTCGCTGTCGAATGGATCGATAACGTTCGAATAGCAAATCTTCGCCCATTGACTGATGGTAACATGTGCTGTACTCTTTTCTCCCCGATGGATATCGCTTATAATTAATTTGTAAGAGTACGAGAGGGGGCACTAGACGATGGAGATTATGACGAACGACTTTATGAACAAGAAGCTTGCTGCTGCGAAGACGCATTTCGAGCGTGCACTCGATTGCAAGCATACGGAATTCGATGATCTATATCCATATATGATTGAGCACCCGCAATTTTTCTGGTATAAGCGTTATGTTGCTTGGTCCGAGCTGTTGACGATTGTTAAGCTGGCCGAAGAGCTTGGCATGGAATGGCGCGAGCTGTTCTTGGATCACCAGAAGGATTATATTGCGAAGCGAGTCATGTCCTCTCGTGTACTGGACGAATGGTATGAGACGAATGATTCCAAGGAGCATGTCGATAATATTGGATAAGCTCTAATCTTGATCCTGTAAGGAGCGAAGATCGTCATGATAACGGAAGAGCAGCTGGATGCGTTCCGTCAATCCGGCGAGCCAGTCCGAGTTGTTCGCGATGGCTTGGCTGCGAACGATGTATACGGCATTATTGTTGCATGGGATGATTCGAGTCTAGTACTGCGCAAAGTAAACAAGCGTGTTGTCAAGCTGAGCCGAGAATATACGCTCGAGCGTGCTGCTGATGACCGCAGTGTACCTGATGTTATGCGCGACGAAGACTAATAAAGAAAATTGAAGGTTGAGCAGCGTTGCTGCTCAACCTTTTTGTATGCCCAGATATGCGGTTTGATGCATTAGTGTTGCACTGTGAAATTATCCATCTGACTGCCATCTGATGTAAAAGCGGTATAGGTCAGTGTATCTCCATCTATCGTAATTGCAGCAAACATTTGCTTGTCATTCTGGAAATGCACCGCATGGTAGAACTGATCTTCTTTCTTCTCATTGAACTTTGGTCCTGATGTATTCGTGACAACGTAGACTGTCCCAACGTGATCTTTAACTGGCTTATCCGCGGCACCTGTTACTTTGTTGTCCCGCAGCGGATAGGAGCGGGAATATTCGTGATTATGCCCTTGAAGGACAAGATCGACCTTGTAACGGTCAATAATCTCGCCCCATTCTTTGATCTTCTTATACGTATTGCCTCCATACAACGGCCGATGGATAGCGACGACTAGCCAAGGCTGCTTCGTAGCAGCTAGATCGGCATCCAGCCAATTGGTCTGCGCACTTATTTCTTCCTCCGTATTCAATACTGCCACATGCACGGTTCCATAGTCGAAAGAATAGCTTCCCGCTACGCCATTCACGCCATTATCCGGCAGATTGAAGCGGGCAGTGAGCGGTGTAGAACCTTGCTTCTTCAACACATCATTATTGCCGACGACTGGCATGATCGGAATGCTCGCCGCCCAAGGCATAGCCTGTTCAAATAAGTATCGCCAGCCGTCCGGATCATCGGCATTCTCTGTGAAATCGCCGTTATGGATGACGAATCGTGCATTCGGATACAGCTCGAATGCTTTATTCAGCGTATTTCCCCAGAGCTTGAAATCAGGTTCGGTCACACCTTGCGAATCGGCTAAGTTCAAGAAGGTGAAGGAGCTGGTGTCGTCTAGTGCAGCTGTTGTGAACTGTGCAGGCACGCTCCAGCTCTGTGCCTCTCCGCTTCCTACGCGATAGGTGTAGGTTGTGCTAGGCATTAAGCCAGTGGCTTCAGCTTTATGTGTTCCGATCTTATTACCATTAATCTCTAGCAGCGTTGTCTGACCTTGGAAGGTTAGCACTACATCGGTATTCCATGCAGACGCCTCACTGCCGGGCATAAGCTGAACGACGGATGCCGCTTCTGAATCATCGGTCGACCAAGCAAATGCCCGGGCTTCCGCTGGATTATCTTTGAACGTCGTAACGACCGAATAAGGAAGCGAAACAGGCGATGTCCGATGCTGCTGCAGGAAGAATAATAGAGCAAGCAATGCAAGGATAACGACGGCAATTGTAACGGTCTGAAGCATCATTCTCAAGCGCTTAAGCCTCCTAGCCATAAGTATTGAAGCTAACTATCGCATGATTGAAGGGTCAGAATCAAATGATTTGTTAAGAGAATGTAAACTTTTCAGCGATTATTCAGCTAGCGATAAGAGTATTTTCAAGATGGCCACCTATAATGAATCACATCAAGGACACTACATGCGAATGAAATGAGGTGACATCGATGACAACGATCGAACAATTGCGCTACGACGGAATGCAGGAATCAGAGCTGGAGCGCAAGGCAAGTACGGATAGCCTACTGGCTGTCGAGCCGGCACCTTTGCAAGTGCAGCATTTGAAATTCCGTCACGAACTAAAATACTACGTAAACTACCATCAGTACTTCATCATTCGTCAACGCCTAAGCGCTTTCATGGCACGAGATAAGCATGCAGGCCCAACGGGTGAGTATCACATTCGCAGCCTCTACTTTGACGATGCGGAGAACAAGGCGCTTGCGGATAAGCAAGGCGGATTGCGTGATCGGAACAAATATCGGATTCGCATTTATAACGTATCCGACTCGATCATTCATTTTGAGAAGAAAATGAAGAAGGACGAGTACATCGCGAAGGTGAAAGATTCGCTGACAAGGGCGGAAGCGGATGCGATCATCGCTGGAAACTATGAATGTTTGAACGTTCCATCGAAACCGCTGCGCGCGGAGCTGTATAAGGAGATGACGCAGCGACTGCTAAGGCCGAAGGTCATAGTCGACTATGTGCGAGAGCCTTACGTGAATGTGAACGGCAACGTCCGAATTACATTCGACAAGCAGCTGCGGACGGGATTGTATTCGACGGATCTATTCAATCCGAATTTGAGCACGGTCAATACGCTTGATGACAATCTCATTATACTCGAAGTAAAGTTCGACGAGTATTTGCCTTACCACATTCGAGATGCACTGCAGCTTGAAGGCCTGATACGCCAGTCGGCATCCAAATATGTAATGTGCCGCAAGTTCCTGAAACTTAACTCATGGGAGGATCAATAATAATGGCAGCAACGACTACAACAACAGTGACAGCAGCCGCTGATAACGGTGGAACGAACACGATCTCCGATTTTCTTAAAAGCTCGATTACAGACAACTTCGTCAACGATATCGACCTTTCCAAAATCATTATCACGATGGCAATCTCATTCTTGATAGGCTTCTTCATCTACTTATTATATAAGCGTATTTTCAGCGGGGTGCTTTACTCCAAGAGCTTCAACGTATCGCTCATTGGCATGACGCTCGTTACATCGATGGTCATTATAGCAATCAACTCGAACCTCGTCCTGTCTCTCGGCATGGTTGGCGCACTCAGTATCGTACGTTTCCGTACGCCGATCAAAGACCCAACCGACTTGATCTTCTTGTTCTGGGCAGCGGCAGCAGGTATCGTGACAGGCGCAGGCTTCTTCTCGCTCGCAATCGCGGGTTCGGTTATTATCGGTCTTATTATGTTTATTTTTATCAAGAAATCGTCTTTCGAAACGCCTTATTTGCTCGTGGTGAACTGCGATGGCGATGACAGCGAGAAAACACTCATGGAACAGGTGCATGGTAAAGTAAAACGTTACAACGTCAAACAAAAAACAGTAACGCCGGGCAACATTGAGCTGACACTGGAAGTACGCGTGAAAGAGAAGGAAAGCGGCTTCGTTAACGCGATTTCGAACCTTCGCGGCGTGAAAAGTGCGGTGCTCATCAGCTACAGCGGCGATTACGTATCCTAATCGGCGGTGCCAGATGAAATCCAAAACCGCTGTTCCGATTCTGGTCGTATGCGTAGTGCTTGCTTTAATCGGAGCACTGCTATTCGATCAATATAATCGGAGCTCCGACGACTCCGCGGTGACGGGCGGAGTCTCGGCTGCGGCAACTACCGAACAGCTGGAGAAGAGCGTATTCGTCAAGGATAAAGTCGTTGATGTGAAGGTTACGCTTGATCCTGACGACTTCCAGAATATGCTGGACAATGCTTCTGCCGAGGAATTCAAGACGGCAACGGTCGAATATAACGGCATTAAGCTTGATAATGTAGGCATCCGAACGAAGGGCAACCTATCGCTCCGTTCAGTCGTGCAGATGCAGGACTCGGATCGATACAGCTTCAAGCTGTCGTTCGATGAATATGTTACAAACCAGACATTGCAAGGCATTTCGAAAATCAACTTGAACAACAACTACAGCGATGCGACGTATATGCGCGAGTTTCTCACCTATGAGCTTGCGAAGTCGATGGGATTGCCAACGCCGGAAGTTTCGTATGTGAATTTGTACGTGAATGGTGAGCTTCGAGGGTTGTATCTAGCCGTTGAGCAGGTTGGCGATGCCTATCTGGAACGTAACTTCGGGAACTCGTATGGTGCGCTTTACAAAGGTGTTATGGGCAATGGCAGCGATCTGATCTATCGCGGCGACGAAGAATCCGACTACCCGGGACTTGAACGCAAGTCGAAGAAGTCGAACGGCGATGTACTAGTCGATATGATCAAGAAGCTTAACGATGGTACGGATATCGAGAGTGTAATCGATGTCGAGGACGCGCTGGGCTATATCGCATTTAATGCCGTAACAGTCAATACCGACAGTTATATAGGCGGCAATAAGCAGAACTATTATCTGTACGAGAATAACGGCATATTCTCCATTCTTCCGTGGGATTACAACATGGCGTTTAGCGGTTTGGGCGGCATGTTCGGCGGCGGTGGCGGCGGAGGCGAGAGCAGCAACACCTCGTACATGATCGATGAGCCAACCGATAGCAGCGTCAAAGAGCGTCCGCTTGTTGCGAAGCTTCTGAGCAACGAGACGTACAAGGCGCAGTATCACGAAATGATTCAAAGCATGATCGATAACTATTTGAATGACGAAACGTTCCAAGCACGTGTGAAGCAAATGCAGGAGCTGATCGCTGACGATGTGAAGGCGGATCCTACTGCGTTCTATACCTATGAGCAGTTCGAACAAGGTGTACAGTCCCTGCTAACGTTCACGTCAAGTCGTGTTGCTAGTGTGCAGGGACAGCTGGACGGTACGGTTAAAGCGTCCGGGGATGGTTCAGGCAATGGCGGCGGCTTCGGAGGCGGCAGAAGGGGAGGCAACAACATGGCTGCGAATGGGGCTAATAATGCAGCGGCGCAAGACGGCAACAATGCGCAGGGCGGTAATAATGCGCAAGGCAATAACAATGCGCCTGCCGCACAAGGCGGCGATGGTGTGCAGAATCTGAAAGCAGCAAATGCTGATGGCGGCAATGCGCCAACGATTCAAACCGCTTCATTAGATGCTGGCAATAGCGGGCTCAGTATACAATTAGCAGCGGTAGATGCGAGCAACACGAATCAGAACGGTCAAGCAGCGCCAGATGCTGGTAACGGCGCTCAGAACGGTCAAGCTCAACCGGGTGCAGGCAATGGCGGTATGAATGGTCAAGCTCAGCAAGGTGGCGGTCAAGGCGGTCAATTCCCGCAGGATGGCCAAGGTGGCTTCGGTGGTGGGCAAGGAGGCGACTTCGGTGGTATGGCACCACCGGATGGCGCAAACTTCGGAGGGGGCGGGTTTGGCGGAATGGGCGGCGGACCTGGTGGTTTCGGCGGCAATACCGTGGCGAATGCCAACCAAGGCAGCACCAAAGACGCAATTACGACAGGTTCACTCCTTATCGTTCTTGTACTTGCTATGTTCTTCGTAGTGAATTTCCGTAAGAAGCATTAATCCGAATAGATGAAAGCCGTTCAACGGTACCGGATCATCCGGCCGCTGAATGGCTTTTTGTTTATTCTCTGTGTATGACATATAAAATTGGATTAATAAACAAAAAAGCTCACGAATGCTAATTAGCAATTCATGAGCTTGTCATGTGTAAGAGTATGGTGCGGTCAAGAGGACTCGAACCTCCACGATATTGCTACCACTGGCACCTGAAGCCAGCGCGTCTGCCAATTCCGCCATGACCGCATATTGTCTGATGTCGACAAGAAAGATCTTACCATTAATCTATATGGCAAGTCAACAATAATTAATAAACGATTGTAGGGCTGTATCAATCGGATTTGTGCCGGTAAACTCTGCAATTAATTAAAATCTGTTAGGTGTTACAATAATGTTATTTCTTAGGTAAAATAGGGGTTAGTATCGTTAATGAGCCCTGTGGAGAGGGTAAGAAACCATACGTAGAGAATGAGGTGATGTCGTTTGAAGAAGATTGCGATCGATATGGACGAAGTGATGGCTGATTTCTCGTCGAAGCATCTGCGTCTGTTCAATCAGAAGTTCCGGGATACGCTTACGATTGAAGAACTGCAAGGAACGAGGCTTCGGCATCTACGGCCGCACTTGGCTGATGAGATCACGGCTATTATTGATGAGGATAATTTCTTCCGTGACTTAGACGTAGTAGAGGGAAGTCAAGAAGTGATCCGCGAGCTAAGCAAGGATTACGAGATTTATATTACGACGGCAGCGATGGAGCATCCTTCTTCGTTCCATGGAAAGTATGAATGGCTGTGCGAGCACTTTTCCTTCATCTCACCGATGAATTATGTATTCTGCGGCGATAAGAGCATCATTAACGCTGATTATTTGATTGATGACAACACTCGTAACTTCGTCAGGTTCCGGGGCCAAGGCTTGTTATTCACCGCCCCTCATAACCGAGATGAAACCGGCTATGTTCGGGTTAATAACTGGTTTGAAGTGCTGGAATTTTTCAAAAGTCAAAGTCGATAAGACTGGGCAAATGCGAGTCAAGCTGTTGCATGCACATGGAAGCTCCTGTAGGAGCTAACAAGCATGTACAGGTATAAGCAAATGAAATGGCGGCTGCAGAGGGAATCCCCTTCAGTCGCCATTTCGTATAGTGGATCAACTTTAGAAGTACCCTAATATATCCTTCGCATCCTCCGACATCATGCTTGGCTTCCACTGGGGTTCCCACACCATGTCGACCTCGATATTCGACTGGCCGGATCGCTCGGCAAGCATCCATTTTACGCTGTCGATTATCGTGTCGTGGAGCGGGCAACCGGGGGTTGTCAGCGTCATCTGCACGTAGATGCGGTCCGGCTCTTGGCGAACCTCATAGACGAGACCGAGATCGACGATGTTGACCCCAAGCTCAGGATCGTATACCTCCTTCAGCCAATTGCGTAATTGCATCGACGAGGCTTCCATCAGGATCATCTCCTATTCAAGTTTCCATTAACGAGTGAACACTAGTGCTGCAAGACTGATATAGACGAGGGAGCCTAACGATAATGCGGTTCCTGCAAGTTCAATCATCCACTGTGAACCGAATACCATGCCTACAGTGACAAGCAGTATGCCTGCAGCAATTACACTGAGGCCGAGGCGCACATGCTTATCGCTCAGCATATCCGCCATCAGCGGCGTACCGGGCTTGCCGGCTTGTTTGCCGTAACGATGCGTCCACCATAGGAATGGGATAATCTTGGACGCATAACTCAGAATGTTGAACGACACCCAGCCGTTAAGGTACAACCATCCCGCGATGCGTATCACGTCAGCATCCAGCAGTCGATCGGGTGAATAGACGCTGACAGTTAGCCAAACAGCAAGCAGGATCCCGAACGCCATACTGCAGTAGACGGACCATTGAATGCCTGATCCGGGATGGCGTTTATGACGGCTTCGTCTAATAAGAAGAAGATGCACATTGTATACAACGACCGCTGCAGTAAGTAGCAGAAGGGCGAACCAGATAAGCCAAGGAGATCCGTCCGTTAAGAATGCGGTCACTCCGAGTACAACAGCGGTATTCCACAACAGCAGGATGACCGTTTGAGGCTTAGTTGAATAGTTGTGCGCAAGGTAGAACATCGGCAGCATTTTGTAGCTGAAGCCTGTTATTAGCAGTCCGAACCACCCGATCGTCCCCATCCAAATATGAGCGCCAAACAGATTGTCATGTCCGTCGATCCACCAGCCCGTTGCGAAGTTAATGCCCATCAGCATGCCGCTAAGTCCCGTCAGCACAAGGTATGCGATCGAGCATGCAGCACTTATCGTGATGGCATTCCAGCGGGATGCACGCCTTAACGTCATTGCCATATTCCAGCCAAATGCGAGAATGCCGATGAACGCCGCTGAGGCGCATAGTGCGATCCAATGGATCTGACTTGCAATAAAGCCGTACAACAACCCGATTAGACCGATTGTGAAGACGATGTAGTGGAAGTAGCCGAGCCGTTCACTGTAGACGTTCGTCTGTGCGATGACAGGGATTAACTGATAGACAGCACCCATCGCCAACATCGTCGCCCAGCCCAACACGAATAGATGGATATGAAACCAGCCTGAAGGGCCACGCAGTTCGTCGCCGACCCATCCGGTCAAGGACAGCAGCGACGCGGCTTGATAGAGAACAAATCCGATCATACCCGTCACGATGAAATAAAAGGGGAGACGAGACATCGACGATCGCCTCCTTAAATTTTGCGAATCGTAACCTTAGCGGATCCGTCAGCCTGTTCTTCAATGGTATGCGGATATCCTAGACTTTGGAGCTCCTCCAGCAGAAACATCGGCACCCGATCGTTATGGATGACAACCGCATCGCCGGGCTGCAAGCGGTCGAGTGCGCTTAACGTCCGAATCATCGGTTTGGGAGGCTCCAGCCCCCGATTATCCAATGTCAGGGTCCTCGGCAATTCCTCTAAATCCTCCGTAGCATTGCAATACTTCGCATGTGGTCCAATCGCGGGCTGCTCGACAGCGACAGCGGCATTCCCAATGCGATCCAACCAGCTTTTGTTCTTCTTATTCACGAAAGTGACGACCCAATGATCTGTTCCGAGCTGCTCGGCCTTGCCTATGAGCCCCCGAACTTTCAGTACACCGAATAGCGGCATCGGCTTGATCGTCGCATGAAGGACGAAGATGTCACTTGGCCCGAGCTTCTTAACGGTATCCATAATGACTTGAAAGGGTTCAAGCTTCTTGCGCAGATAAGGCCTAACATCTAACTCCACGACATTTGCAGATTGCTCATTCATGGCACCTGCTCCTCTTTGATTATTTGGTCACATGATTACTGAATGCTATTGAACGGCTATGCCACCGATTATAGGGCATACCGCAATCGTTCTTTGTGAGCCTCATCACACTGAGAATGATAGTCACACGATGTTCAATAAACTGCATCGGCATAGGTGGCAGAGTGATCATTATCACAGTGCTGAGCCTTTGTCTGGCAGTATGCTTAGCCCATTAGGTCATTCGTCAGGAAGGAAAGCTGCCAATGAACAATGGAGATAACGGTCATACGTGCGAGGATGTAATACAAATTCGAGCACTGGCGATGGGGCAAGATTGGGTGTTTCTCGTCAGCGGGGGAACAGCTCATATTGGTGCAGTAGCTGCTGCTTATCGGTCGGATGACCAGCCCATTCCATGTGAGGTGGTTACAGTCCCAGGTCATCGAGAAGGAAAACTGGCAGTTGAGCTTGCAACGTTGGCATCGCATAGACTCAGGCGAACGGTGAGTGTGGTGGCAGGTATCCACTTGCATCAGCCGTCTAAACAGCAGATTGAAGCGGTTGTTGAGTTGGCGAGAAGCAAGCTAAACCAGATGCTCGAGCATGTTGAGTCATTGGACGAAGGAGAGAATGCGCATGCATAAGAACCTGCTTGTCGATCCATTCGGCAGAGTGCATGACTATTTGCGCATTTCGGTAACCGATCATTGCAACTTGCGCTGTGTCTACTGCATGCCGGAGGAAGGGATGAAGTTCGACCCGGATCATCGGCTGATGACTTATGAAGAGATTACAGAGATCGTGCAAGTGCTGGCACCGCTTGGCATTAAGAAGCTGCGAATTACGGGCGGAGAACCACTTGTAAGAAAAGGGCTGGATCGGCTGATTGAGTATCTATCGGCTATTCCCGGCATTGAAGATATCGCCTTATCGACGAATGGCATCTATCTTGCGCAGTTTGCTGACAGACTGAAGGCTTCGGGATTGACGCGTGTGAACATCAGCCTCGATTCGCTTGTGCCTGAGAAATTCGCAATGATCACGCGCGGGGGCGATGTTCGTAAGGTTCTGGAGGGATTACAAGCCAGTTATCAGGTAGGTTTTCTTCCGATCAAACTCAATGTCGTGCTGATGAAGGGGGTTAACGACAACGAAGTGGCACAGTTTCTGCGAATGTCGCATGAGCAGCCGATTCATATTCGATTCATCGAATATATGCCGATTGGCAATGACGGGGTTAGCTGGAAAACCGGCTATGTGCCGCTGTCTCATGTACTCGATACATGCACGGAATTAGGCTGGGCGTATGAGCGACACGAGGACATCTACGGGAGCGGGCCGGCAACGACGTACCAACTGGAGGGAGCAGCTGGCACATTTGGCTTGATCCGACCGATCAGCGATCACTTCTGCGGCAGCTGCAATCGGCTTCGTCTGACAGCAGACGGTCATATCAAAGCTTGTCTGTACTGGCAGGATGAATACAACGTACGCCAGCATATTGGTGACACAGCGGCGATCGAGTCGTTGTTCCGTTCAGCCCTGGCACGCAAACCGCAGACGCATGAGATGGCTAAAGCGCTAAGCGGCGAGGCGCAATCGGGCGTACCAACAATCAGGCGAATGTCGCAAATCGGCGGATAATTGACGGAATGATGAACGGGTACGGGATTTGAAGCAAAATAATCCATTTTGGGTGATCGGCATCACACCATGTCGAATGCGGTCGAGGTATTTTTACACTCGACAGCACCTCGTAGTAACAGAAGCGTATGCTTCCGAAGCAAGTTTTTTGCTTGCAGGGAAGTATTCCGACGAAGCAAAGCAAAAAACTTATAGGAGGTTAACAATGGGCAACAGGAAATCGTCGTTACGGAGAAAACTCACTTACTTCACGCGCAAGGAACAATATGCAGATGGCTGGAGCGAAGTGAAGACTGCGGACCGGGAATGGGAAGATGTGTATCGCAGAAGATGG
Organism: Paenibacillus terricola; assembly: GCF_014779765.1. Classification (GTDB taxonomy): domain Bacteria; phylum Bacillota; class Bacilli; order Paenibacillales; family Paenibacillaceae; genus Paenibacillus_T; species Paenibacillus_T terricola. The sequence continues at coordinate 30,833 of NZ_JACXZA010000002.1, forward strand.
CAGCATGACAAAGTCGTCCGTTCTACGCATGGCGTCAACTGCACTGGATCTTGCAGCTGGCAGATTTATGTGAAGGACGGCATTGTGGCTTGGGAGAATCAAGCGACGGATTATCCGTCGACAGGGCCGGATATGCCGGATTTCGAACCACGCGGCTGCCCGAGGGGAGCAAGCTTCTCCTGGTACTTGTATAGTCCGCTTCGTGTCAAATATCCGTATGTTCGCGGCGTACTGCTCGAGATGTGGCGGGAAGCGCTGGAGCGGGAAAGTGATCCGGTAAGCGCTTGGGCAAGCATTGCGGACAATCCTGAGCGGGTTCGTGCGTATAAAACGGCGCGGGGCAAAGGCGGGCTCGTCCGCGCTTCGTGGGAGGAAGTAACGCAAATCATCTCGGCATCCATGATTCATACGATCAAGCAATACGGTCCTGACCGAATCATCGGATTCTCTCCGATCCCTGCGATGTCGATGGTCAGCTATGCAGCGGGTTCACGCTTCTTATCGCTTCTTGGTTCTCCACTGCTCAGCTTCTACGATTGGTATGCCGATCTGCCGCCTGCTTCGCCGCAAATATGGGGCGATCAGACCGATGTACCGGAGAGCAGCGACTGGTACAATTCCGGCTACATTCTTGTTTGGGGCTCGAACCTGCCGATGACGCGGACGCCGGATGCTCATTTTCTCGCGGAAGCGCGCTATAAAGGAACGAAGGTCGTCTCGATTAGCCCTGACTATGCGGAATTCGTTAAGTTCGCGGATGCATGGATGTCTGTGAAGCAAGGAACAGACGGGGCGCTTGCTATGGCGATGGGACATGTGATTCTGAAAGAGTTTTATGTGGAGAACGAAACCGAATATTTCAGCTCGTATGCGAAGCAGTATACCGATTTTCCTTATCTGATCACGATTGATGAGAAGGAAGGCGTTTATACGCCGGGGCGGTTTCTTGTGGCCGATGACCTTGGCGAGTTAGGCAATAACATGGAGTGGAAGACGGTTGTCTATGACGACAGCACCGGATCGTTGGCCGTCCCCAAAGGCAGCCTTGGCTATCGCTGGGGCGAGGAAGGCACATGGAATTTGCGCATGGAGACAGCTGAGGACAACAAGCCGATCGCTCCGCGCCTGTCGCTGCTTGGTGTACATCAAGAAGTGCTTCCTGTATCGCTGCCGTTCTTCGATAATGATGGCGCGCATGTGATGGAGCAGATGATTCCGGTTAGAACAATCGAATGTAACGGCACTACGCGGCTCGTGACAACGGTATATGATCTCGTACTTGCAAAGTATGGCGTCGAGCGAGGTCTTAGCGTAATGCATCCGTCGGCTGATCGGCCGTTCACGCCGGCGTGGCAGCAGTCGATTACGGGCGTTAATCAAGAAACGGTCATTCAAATCGCTCGTGAATTCGCGAGGAATGCAATCGACACAAAAGGTCGCTCCATGATTATTATGGGCGCAGGCATTAATCACTGGTACAACTCGGATGTTATCTATCGCGCCATTATTAATCTTGTGATGATGACAGGTTGTCAAGGTGTCAATGGCGGGGGTTGGGCGCACTATGTTGGACAAGAGAAGCTCCGACCTGCTGAAGGCTGGCAGACGATCGCTTTCGCAAGAGACTGGACAGGGCCAGCGCGATTGCAGAACGGCACCTCTTTCTTCTACTTCGCCACTAACCAATGGCGGTTCGAGGATATGCCAGTTGACCGACTAATCTCGCCGTTAACGGGCAAAGCCCATTATACGCATGTTGCGGATTACAATGTAATGGCCGCGCGACTCGGCTGGCTGCCGTCGTATCCGCAATTCGACCGCAGCTCAATCGACTTGCATCAGGATGCGGAGCGCGCAGGAGCAAAGTCGAAGGAAGAGATCGGAGCTTATGTCGCAGAAGAGCTGAAGAATCGCAAATTGAAGTTCGCGATCGAGGCGCCGGACAACCCCGTCAACTTCCCGCGTGTTCTGTTCGTCTGGCGGGCGAATCTGATCTCAAGCTCAGGCAAAGGTCATGAGTATTTCTTGAAATATTTGCTCGGCACCTCCAATGGACTGCTTGGCGATGATTCGTCCAGCCTGCGGCCAGAAGAAATTGAATGGCAGGATGAAGCGGCCGAAGGCAAGCTCGACCTGATGGTCAATCTCGACTTCCGCATGGCGGGCACAGCGCTTTATTCGGATATCGTACTGCCGGCTGCAACGTGGTACGAAAAGAGCGACCTAAGCAGCACCGACATGCATCCGTTCGTGCATCCATTCAACCCTGCCGTATCGGCGCAGTGGGAATCGCGTTCCGACTGGGATACGTTCAAGGAGCTGGCACGCGTCTTCTCCAAGATGGCTGCTGAGAGCTTCGATGGACCGCAGAAAGAGATCGTCGCAACGCCGCTGCTTCATGACTCGATCGATGAGCTCGCGCAGCCGCACGGCATCATTCGCGACTGGAGCAAAGGGGAATGCGAGCCGATTCCAGGCAAGACGATGCCGCACATCCATGTCGTAGAGCGAGATTATGCAGCCGTGTACGAGAAGATGGTGTCGCTTGGACCCAATGTGAAGGATAAGCCGATTGGAACCAAAGGCATCTCGTGGTCCGCTGCCAAGGAATACGAGAAGCTGCAGCGTACGCTTGGTGTTCAGCGCATGTCGAAACTGTCGGAGGGTTGTCCTGATATAAGTTCGGACCGCAGTGTAGCGGAGGCGATTCTAACGCTGTCTTCGACGACGAATGGCCATATGGCGGTGCGCGCTTGGGAGTCGTTGGAGAAGAAAACGAATTTGCAGCTGAAAGATTTGGCGGAGGAGCGGGCAGAGGAATGCTTCACTTTCGATGAGATTACGTCCAAGCCGAAGACCGTCATTACGTCGCCTGCGTTCAGCGGATCTGAGAAGGGCGGCCGCCGCTATTCGCCTTTCACGACGAACGTAGAGCGTCTCATCCCTTGGCGTACGCTGACGGGACGCCAGCAATTCTATATCGATCACCAGATGCTTCGCGAGTTCGGCGAGACGCTTGCAACGTTTAAACCGGTCTTAAATCATACGCCTTTCCACCCTCATAGCAAGCGTCCGATTGAAGGCGGCAAAGAAATCGTGCTCAACTATATGACCCCGCATAGCAAATGGTCGATTCACAGCATGTATTACGATTCGCTGCCGATGCTGACGTTGTTCCGCGGCGGACCAACGATCTGGCTCAATCATGAGGATGCTGCTGACACCGGGATTGCCGATAACGATTGGATTGAATGCTTCAACCGCAACGGCGTCGTTGTCGCTCGCGCTGTCGTCTCGCACCGGATTCCGCGAGGCATCGCATTCATGTACCATGCACAGGATCGACATATTAATGTGCCGGGAACTTCCATCTCGCAGACACGAGGCGGTACGCATAACAGCCCTACCCGCATCCATGTGAAGCCAACCCATATGATCGGCGGATTCGCGCAGCTCAGTTATGGCTTCAATTATTACGGACCTACCGGCAATCAGCGGGATTTGAACGTCATCATTCGGAAGCTGCAGGAGGTGGATTGGCTTGAACATTAAAGCACAAGTCGGCATGGTCATGAACTTGGACAAATGCATCGGATGCCATACGTGCAGCGTGACATGCAAGAATACGTGGACGAACCGCGCAGGCGCTGAGTATATGTACTGGAATAACGTGGAGACAAAGCCGGGCATCGGCTATCCGAAGCAGTGGGAGAACCAGGAGCGATATAAAGGCGGCTGGGTGCTCCGCAAGGGCAAGCTGGAACTGAAATCAGGCACTCGCGCGAAGCGGTTGCTGAACATTTTTCACAATCCCGATCAGCCAACGATTGACGATTATTATGAGCCATGGACCTACGAATATGAGAAGCTGACGAACAGCCCGCCGAAGCAGCATCAACCGGTCGCACGGCCGAAGTCGAAGGTGACAGGCGAGTATATGAACATCGAGTGGGGACCGAACTGGGAGGACGATCTGGCAGGCGTGCACGTGACCGGGCCTCAGGACCCGAACATGCGCGGCATCGAGGAATCGATCAAGATGGATTTCGAGCAGGTATTCATGATGTACTTGCCGCGTATATGCGAGCATTGTATCAATCCGGCTTGCGTATCGTCTTGTCCATCTGGCGCTATGTACAAACGTGAAGAGGACGGCATTGTACTCGTCGACCAGAACGCTTGCCGGGCGTGGCGGTTTTGCGTATCGAGCTGTCCTTATAAGAAAGTGTACTTCAATTGGCAGACGAACAAAGCGGAGAAGTGCACGTTGTGCTTCCCTCGAATTGAAGCAGGGCTGCCGACCATTTGCTCAGAGACATGCGTTGGGCGCATCCGGTACCTTGGCATCATGTTCTATGATGCAGATAAGGTTCAAGAGGCGGCATCAGTGCCAGATGAGAAGGATTTGTATGAAGCACAGATGGGTGTCTTCCTAGATCCGAACGATCCTGAAGTCATTAAGGAAGCACGTAAGGCGGGCATTGCGGAGGATTGGATCGAGGCCGCTCAGAAGTCGCCGATTTATAAGATGGTCATGGATTGGAAAATTGCACTTCCTCTGCACCCGGAATATCGAACACTGCCGATGGTCTGGTACGTGCCGCCGCTTAGCCCGATTACGAACACGATTGAAGGACAGGGCAGCTCGCTTGACCCTAATGATATTTTCCCAGCGATCGATAACATGCGCATCCCCGTTGAGTATTTGGCGAATCTGTTGACAGCTGGCGATACCGAACTCATTCGGGATGTGCTGCGCAAGATGGCAGTGATGCGCATCCATATGCGTAATCAGCAGACAGGTCGCGAGAGCGATCCGGCGATGCTGGAGATGGTTGGGCAGAGCAAGCAATCGATTGAAGATATGTATCGGCTGCTCGCGATTGCGAAGTACAACGATCGCTTCGTCATCCCGCCATCGCACCGCGAGCAGGTTGCTGATGTGTTCAACGAGCAGGGCAGCTGCGGGCTTGACTTCGCTGGAGGACCAGGTGCATGCGGCGTATTCGAACAGGGGAGGCATTAGCGATGGCTATGGACTGGGATCAATCACAGCAACTGTTTGGGCTGCTGTGTTGCTTACTACGGTATCCGGACCGCGAATGGTTCGCGCAGCTTAACGAGCTCCGCGAGGATGCGCAATGGCTGCAGGATGACGATGCGAGGCGTACGGTACTCGCGTTCATCGAGCAAGCCGCTTCATCCAATGAGCTGGCGTGGCAAGACCGGTATGTTCGGACGTTTGATTTTGGACGCAAATCGAATTTGTATTTGACCTATGGACAGCATGGGGAGGAACGAGAGCGGAGCAAGGCGCTTCTGGAGCTTAAGCGCTTATATGCAGAAGCTGGATTCGAGCTTACAAGCAGCGAATTGCCCGATTATTTGCCGCTAATGCTTGAATTCGTGTCGCATGCAGGGGTGAAGCATTCTGCTGAAGTAATTGGCAAGTATCAGCAAACATTGTCTGCTATTCATGAAGAGTTGAAGGGCCGGCAGGATTCGTATGCAGGGTTGTTCGAACTGCTGCTTGCTATGGTTACGGTGTTGGCAGCGGCGTTCGCTTCTGGACAGCAGCTAGCGGGGAGTGGGGTAGAGTGAGTCAGCCGGAATGGTTCTTATGGGGCGTTCTCCCTTATATGATTGTTGTTTTCGTCGTATCTGCGCTCATCTGGCGGTATGTCACGAACCCGTTCAGTTGGACGTCGAAGTCCAGCGAGCTCCTGGAAAAGCGGATGCTGAAGTGGGGCAGTCTACTGTTCCACTATGGCATTATAGCGGTGTTCTTCGGTCACGTCGCGGGCTTGCTGGTACCAGTATCGGTCTATCACACGCTAGGTATTAGCGATGAGGCTTACCATATTGGTGCGCTCGCAGGTGGACTCCCTGCAGGCGTGATAACGCTAATCGGGGTTTTGATCCTGCTTTACCGCAGATTGACCGTCATCCGTATTCGCGCGACGAGCAGTGTAGGTGACCGTGTTGCGATTGTTGTACTTGCACTCGTTATTCTGACAGGTGTGCTCGCAACCTCGGGTAATGCGCTTAGCCACACAGAATTTGATTACCGCACGACGATTAACCCATGGTTGCGGGGACTGATGGTATTACAGCCAGATCCAGAGCTTATGAGTACGGTACCAATCGGGTTCAAGATCCATATGATGACGAGCTTCGCGCTCTATCTGGTATTCCCGTTCACGCGATTAGTGCATGTGTTCAGTCTTCCGATCGGCTATCTAAGACGCAGTTATGTGTTGTATAGACGCAGAGACGGATCGATCCGATCGAATCGTAATTAGAGGAGTGTGGGTGAGCAGATGAATTCAATTCGCAGAAGGCTGCTGCCGCTGCAGACAGTAAGCCTAGTGCTTGGCTTCATGGTATGGGTCATTCTATCTTCATTGATGCCGTTCATCAAAGAGGATATTAAGCTGACCTCGTCCCAATTGGCTTGGGTAACCGCTGTGCCGGTATTGTTCGGTTCCATTACTCGTGTCCCGGTCGGGTATTGGACGAACCGTTTCGGCGCTCGCAAGCTATTCATGATCAGCTTCGTGCTGCTGCTTGCGCCGGTGTTCTGGATCAGCGCGGCCGATTCGTTCGAGAAGCTTATTATCGGCGGCATCTTTCTCGGCATCGGCGGCGGTATATTCTCGGTTGGCGTTACGTCATTGCCCAAATATTATCCGAAGGAGCGGCACGGCTTCGTCAACGGCATCTACGGCATAGGCAACCTCGGGACGGCGATATCCGCATTCGGAGCGCCTGTTGTTGCGGATCGCATCGGCTGGGAGCAGACCGTGTTGCTGTACAGTGTGCTGCTGGTTGTGATGGCTGTGTTGAACTTCGTGCTTGGCGATCGGCAGGAGAAGCCGGTCGTTACGCCGCTTATGGAGCAGATTCGAGCGGTGTCGCCGAACGCGAAGCTGTGGCTGCTCTGCCTGTTCTACTTCTTAACCTTCGGCAGCTTCGTTGCGTTCACTGTTTATCTCCCGAATTTCTTGGTCAGCCATTTCGGCTTAACTAAGGTGGATGCCGGCATACGTACGGCGGGTTTCATTGTCCTTGCGACAGCTATGCGGCCGATCGGGGGCTGGCTGGGGGACCGGTTTAATCCTTTCAAAATATTAATTGTCGTATTCGCAGGCCTTACCCTATCAGGCATCGTGCTTTCCTTCGCGCCAGCGATGAAAGTGTATACGCTTGGCTGCTTGATCGTTGCCTTCTGCGCTGGAACCGGCAACGGTACCATCTTCAAGCTGGTGCCGATGTACTTCAGCAAGCAGGCAGGCATCGCGAATGGGATTATATCCATGATGGGCGGATTGGGCGGATTCTTCCCACCGTTAATTCTGACCATTCTATACAATGCAACAGGCCATTATGCGATCGGCTTCATGGCGCTGTCCCAGATTGCGCTGTCCTGCCTCATCCTTGTTGTATGGCTTTATTACCAAGACCGATTGCGACTGTCGGCTAACATTATCGAGAGTACGATTGAGGCGATCCTCATCACCGATACGAACAGCATTATCACTTCGATCAATCCCGCGTTTACAGCCGTAACGGGCTACACGTCCGAGGAAGCGGTCGGCAAGAAACCGAGCATGCTCAAGTCCGGTCGCCAGGACAAATCGTTCTACGACGAGATGTGGCGTTCGCTGCGTGAGCATGGGTCCTGGCAGGGAGAGATTTGGAATCGGCGCAAGAACGGCGATATTTATCTAGAATGGCTGAGCATTACGGCGATAAAGAATGACGCGGGTGAAGTGAAGTGTTACGCCGGCATGTTCAGCGACATTAGCAATGTTCGCGGTGCTGGCAAACGGACTGGTTAGCTAACGATAACTTAGTGAAAAATTACACAAATGTGTTCTAGATCACAATGAGGCGACAGGGGATGCACTATACTTACCTCGTACACAACGACAGGAGGTTGGATGGGATATGGATCAACGATTCAGCGACAACGATAAGATCGGCGCAATTGTGACGGAGTTTCCTGGTGCAAGTAACCTGTTCAAACAGTATAAGATCGATTTCTGCTGCGGAGGCGGCAAGAAGCTAACCGAAGTCATCCAAGCGCGCGGGCTCGATGGAAACGAGATTGTTCGGCAATTGAATGAGGCATACGCTGAACTGGTCAATAAGGAAGCGATTGATCCAGCGCAGTGGAAGGATGCGCCGATTGCAGATTTGGTCGATCATATCGTCAATCGCCATCACGTTTACTTGCGTAAAGAACTGCCGCTGCTCAGCGAGTTCATTACGAAAGTTTATCGCGTACATGGCAATGGTCATGAAGAGCTTGCGCTGCTATACCGCGCGTTCCATCAGCTGAAGCTCGAGATGGATCAGCATCTCATAGCAGAAGAAGAGACACTGTTCCCTCTATTAATAAGGTATGCGGAAGAGCCAACGGCTGAAGCGCGCAAGCAAGTGGAGATCGGGCTGCTGGAGCTGGAGTCGGACCACAGCGCTGTCGGGGATTTGCTGCGGGAGATGAGAGCGATAACGGATGGCTATAAGCTGCCGGAAGATGCATGCAAGACGTATACGTTGACGTTTATTAAGCTCGAGGAGCTGGAATCGGATATTTTCGAACATGTTCATCTCGAGAATAATATTTTGTTCCCGCGTATTGGGCAGCTTCCCGTGGCGTAACAGCAATTAGAAGTAAGCGAGCCCCGATAACGCACTATCGCGTATCGGGGCTCCTTCTATTATTTCAACTCGCGCTGCTGTTTCAATCCTTCTAGATCGGTGATGACGATCCGATTGCGATCGACCTCTATCAAGCCTTCATCCTTTAATTGATTGAGCATGCGGTTAATCGTCTCGCGGGTCGTACCGATAGCATTGGCGAATTCCTGGTGAGTCATCGGCAGGTTGATCGTTATGGTGTGCGCCCGCACCTCACCATGCTGATCGGCAAGCTGAAGCAGAAAGGCGAGTACTTTATTTTTCACATTTTGCCCAGACATCACTTGCAGCTTCTCCTGAAGCTCGCGGATTTTATCCCCCATAACGCGCATTAACTTGATGGCGATTCCGGGGTTGTTCATCATCAGTTGTTCGAACTGACGGACAGGGATAGCGATTAATTTGCAATCTATAAGGGCTTCAGCAGTAGCCGGATAAGGCTGTTGATTGAAGAAGCCGGTGTGCGGAAACATATCTCCGGTCTTCAAGAATGAAACGATCTGCTCATGTCCATTCTCATCTGTCTTGAACGTCTTAACGAGACCGTTATAAATGAAGTAGACCGATTCTTTCTCGCTGCCTTCCGCGAAGATGGCTGTCCGCTTGGATACTTGTCGGTCGATTACAATTTCCTCAACGCGTTCGAGCTCATGCGGCGTCAAATCGTGGAACAGCGGCACCTGTTGGAGGAATGCACCTATACGCTGATTGTTCATCGGAATCCTTCTTCCTTCTCGATAGCTGGCATTATAGACGATGGGCAGACTTGTTCTACTGTTGGTTGCAACTATTATAGTACTATGAAAGATTCAGATGAATAAGTGAACAATGTCACAGATCGGATCCAGCACAGGGTACATAATTGATCGAAGGATGATTTCGCAAGAGGGGTTGTTTCTATGAAAAAAAGTAAAATCATCATTCCGCATGAACACGGCGGATGGGCGATGATCAGTGTGCCGTTCGTATTCGGAATGGTTGCAGGAGAGACGCGGTGGATGCATGCGCTGCTATTTCTGGCATGGCTGTTTATTTACCTATCTTCGTATCCGCTGCTGCAGTCGATGAAGAAGCATGCGGATCGGAGCCGATTGTATCGCTGGGGTGTAGGATATGGTTCATTCGCATTGGCATGTCTTGCCGCACCGGTCATTGACACGCCGTCGCTTATTTACTTCAGCGCGCCGCTTCTTCTGCTGCTTGTCGTCAATATATGGCATGCGAAACACCGGTCGGAGCGGGCGATCATCAATGATATGTGTGCCATCGTTACTTTCTCGCTGGGTGCTGCGGCAGCGTATCGGCTAGGCGGAGGCGGTTGGGATTGGCTTATGGCTGAGCTGGTGCTGTTCAATTTCTTATACTTTATGGGCAGCGTTTTTTTCGTGAAGTCGGTGTTCCGTGAACGGACGAATAAGCGTTGGATCGCTTATGCGCGCATTTACCACACGGCAGCACCGTTCATCCCGATTGTAGTTGGTTTTCCGTATGTGGCTGCAGCCTTCCTATTCTCGTCCGTTCGTACCTTTATGTTCGCGGGTAAACAAATGCGGCCGATGAAGGTAGGCATTATCGAAATTGTCGGATCGGTGCTATTCGCGATTCTGTCAGTTATTACGATCCAAATGTATGTATGAGCCGAAGCACAAGAGACCCCCTTAATGAAAGCATTAGGGGGGTCTCACTTATTAATATAGGTTGGTTGAGCGCGTGCTCGCCGAACTATGTTACGTTAGGGTTCGTTCGCAGAGGGTTTTGTCCATTCCTCAAGCATCCGAAGAATACGGAACGCATCTTCATTCGTCTCGCCGCACGTATATTCAGCCGCCTCGAATCCGCCGCATACAGCTGGACGCTCCGGCTTGCCGAACAGTTTGCATTTATTGTCCGCCGTTAGCTGAACACAAGGCACGCCAGCTGGTTTGCCGCTTGGCATACCGGGAATAGGTGAACTAATCGTAATGGCAATGCAGCAAGCAGCACATCCGACACGGCACTCCATTAGCGATTCACCTCCCATAGAAATAAAAAAAGTTCCAGCTCATGCGCTGGAACCTCTTATAGATGGTGCGGTCAAGAGGACTCGAACCTCCACGGTATTGCTACCACTGGCACCTGAAGCCAGCGCGTCTGCCAATTCCGCCATGACCGCACAATGAACTTGCGAAAGTTAATATAGCATGTCCGTTAAACGTAAGTCAACGATATTAAGAAAGTTTAAATTTTCAGACAGTGCAGACGAAGGTGGGGATAGCCTGTATTTACAGCATGCGACCGGTACATATTTCTCGGTAAAGCCACACACAATGAACATACTTTGAGACAGAAGGCGGTGCCTGAAGAAATGAGATATCGCAATCCATTGCTGGATGATAAGACGAACCTGAATACACGCCATCGACGTTCACGAACGCGGCGAATGCTGCGCATTGCTGCTGCAACGGTCGGTACCTTCATGCTGATAGCGTTCGCTCCGGCGCCTAACCTTACGACCTACAGAACAACGGCCACGCCTGTACAATCTAACTCAGTCTTGCCTGCAGCGAGCGAATCGAAGGCCGCTTCGAAACGTATCGCCATTGTCATCGATGATTTCGGCAATGGAATGACGGGAACAGCCGAAATGATGAAGCTTCCTTTTCCGTTTACGATAGCGGTGATGCCATTCATGCCAACAACGAAGTCGGATGCGGAGACGGCGCATAAGCTTGGCCATGACGTTATCGTGCATATGCCGATGGAGCCGAACAAAGGGAAGAAGGAATGGCTTGGCCCTGGCGCCTTGACGACCGATCTGCCAGACAGTGAAATTCGGAAGCGGGTAGAAGCTGCGATCGATAATGTTCCTTTTGCGGTCGGGATGAACAATCATATGGGCTCCAAAGTAACGGCGGATGAACGTGTGATGCGCATTGTTCTGCAGGTGTGCAAGGAGCACGGGTTGTTCTTTCTCGACAGCCGTACGACGTTCAAGACCGTTATTCCTAAGGTAGCTGCCGAACTGAACGTACCGCTCGTGTCTAACGATGTGTTCTTGGACGATGTTTATTCCGTTGCACATATTTCCAAGCAAATCGGTATCCTGCGCAAGCATCTGGAAGAGCATGAGAAATGCGTAGCGATTGGACACGTTGGACCATCGGGCAAGAAGACAGCAGCTGTGCTGCTGTCCTCAACGCCTTCACTCCGCGAGAATGGGGTCATCGTCAAGGTTTCCGAGCTTGTTCGGAGGACCGGCGATCAGCAGATACTGCCTTAAACCGGCAGCAATCGTTACGGCAAGCTTCGTCTGCGCATTCCGATTCGTCAGCATGCTTCGATCTGCGGCGTTCGACAGAAAGCCCATCTCGACGATAACGGCAGGCTGTTTGACCGATCGCAGCAGATAGTAAGGATCGCCTTGTCTAGGCAGAGCATTCGTTCGTTGAAGCTGATTGAGAGCGTCCTGTATGCAGAAAGCAAGCAGGGCGCTTTCGCCGTTTGTCTGGTGAAGGACAAGCGGGCCGCGCTTGGAGCTGGACTTGGCTGCGTTCACATGCAGACTGACGAACAGCGTCGTATCGATCTCGTCCGACAATCCTTTGCGCTGAGACAGATCCCGGCGATGGCGAGAACGGGTCACATGCCATCGATTGTCTTCGCTAAGCGCATAATCGCCCGTTCGATTCAACACTGCAGTAATGCCTTGGCTGCGTAATAACAAATAAAGCTTCTGAGCAACAGCCAGATTGATATCCTTCTCCAAAATTTGGCCGCTGCTCGTTCCGCCATCGATTCCGCCATGTCCCGCATCGATTAGTACGACAGCAGAAGGGAGTGCTCGTTTGTATCGCGGTGGAGCATCGGTACGCGTACTTGCTTGTTCCTCCGCAGCATGGCCAGTCAATCGTTCGGGCGTCTCATCATTATAATGTTGACTAGCATCTGCATCAGCTGATGGTGTGCTGCCAACGAGCAGCCAGCCCAGAACAGCGCAAGAAAGGCAGACGATGGCGATTCTCCGCACCGTTATTTGAGGGATACGATGTCTATAGTGTCTCATTAAGGGACTCCTTCCTGCATGAACCATCATACTGTTAGCGTGGCTCATCAGAAGGAAAGTCATTCATGATTATAGATGCTTGCAGCGGGGCACAATTAGAATGTCAGCAATCGCAAACTGATGAGGGAGAGGGAACGGACATGGCAGATAAACGCGATGAGTTCTTCAAATTTGTAGGAAAACAGCTTGTCACCTATGTCGGTCAGCCAGCAGAGGAGCGTCAGCAGCGCCGTCAGCTTCGACAAGAAGCGAAGGCCATGCGGGAGCCATGGATGACACGCTGGTTCGGTATAGCACCGCTATCGATTATGTTCTGGATGAACGGATGGAAGAAACGTCATTCCGAACAGAAACGCGGGCATGGTGCCCATTCCGAGGCGCATCCTCAACGATAGAAGCTGCCCATCGGAGACAGATCAGATAAATTAATGTAACGAAGCTCGCTGCTGCGCCCGGTTCCCTCAGGATCGGGCTCTTCGAGCGCCAAATATAAGGCGTTGTTCGACCATTGCTGGTATCCGACAACCCCCCAGACGAAGGTGGCCGTTTGATTATACAGCTCAGCCACATAACGGATTGGCGTATTCGCTTCGAGCGGCTTTGTTAGCTGTTCGACATATTTAACCTTCATTCCCGTATTCGTCAGCCATGGCAGCTCCGCATAGATGTCAAAGGAAGTCCCGTAGTGATTGCGATATACTTTGGACCGAAGGCCGGCAGAGGTTGGAAATGCATGCGCTGCGGTTTTCCCAGCGGTGACAACAGCCTTGCTCCAAGATGAATCGGTCGTTGGCAAAATATCGCCGGAAGCTGCGTCTGCGTACAGCACCTCCTGATCCGCCGTTACAATTCTCCAGACCGCGAGCACACCGCTCACGTATAGCCTCTCGGCACGGAACGATGGTTGTCCATTGTTCGTGCTGTCCTTCGATATAACGCCTTGCTGCAGCAGCGTTTGCTTCAGCGTATCAGAATCGAATAACGGCCGCTTGCCGGCACCGTATTCGCCAAGCATGAATCCTCCGCTTTCCGTTGCGTGAACAATCATGTAACCCACTTTGTTACCGCCTGCTGAAATCGATACGTACCACGAATGGGTACCTGGGCCAAGGGGTTCGACCGTAAAATCTGCACCAGACCAAGAGGCGAACGGCTTCTGTTTGGCGAGCTCGTCCATCCATGTCTGGATTTGATCGGCTAGACGCTTCTTTTCTTCCGCTGTTTGAGGCTTAACCTGCTGCGATGATTGAACAGGGGAAGTCTGCTGATCAGCCGAGGCGCTTGCGATGCTTGCCGTGCTTTGCAGCAGAGCAGCGCATGCCACGATAACGAACAGCTTCTTCGTATGACGAAACCGCATAATATCTCCGCCTTTCGCTTCATATGAAGCCGCTTACGTTCCTCTTCATTGTAGTGGACAAGCTTCCGAGAACGCTGTTGGAAGCTGTCGCGCGGTCGTAAGCGGCGTTGGTTCTATTTTTGCCGTAAAGCTGCGAAACCCGTCATTGCTTGTGTGAATGCTGCTTAATCGATACCAGCCAGATGAAAAATGCCGCAGTTGATGGCGGTAGCTGTCACACGTGGCTCATACTGCCATCGAATTTCGGCTTGTCGTTTCTCATACTGTTCCGTGATCGCAGGTATATTCTCGACAATCGCGGCAGCGATAAGGGGTTCATAATAGTTGCGAATTCGCGCCAATTCCTCATCCAGACGTTCACGGGCTTGCGCTGCCCAGCTGTAATCCTGATTCTTGAGCTTGCGCTCGATCGTCTGTTCGATCGTCGATAACGCCTTGCCTAGCGATAAGCCATTCTTCGTAATGTGGACGTTCGGCGGCAACTTCGGCGTCATCTTCAGATCCAGCAGCCGATCGTGAAATCGCTCCACGCATTGTCCGGATGCTAAGGATACACCGAAGGAATACAGCTCCTCCCGTTTGCGATCGCTGGCGAATTCTACTTTCATATTGACGCCCAGCCATGCTGTATAAGGCGTAGAGTCGTAAGGCAGCAGATGTTTGCGTTCGGGTTCTTGAAACAAATAGACGTAGCTGCCGCCAGCTTGGCTGGCGTCGAACAGCTGATCCAGTCTGCGTGAGCCAAAATGAAGCTCTTCCCTTGGCATACGAATCGCATTAACCTCGCCGTGAACGAACCCGAAGGAGCGGGCGAGAGCTGCCTCGGCTGCTGAAGAAAGCGGGTCATCTGAATTCGGCTTTGGTTGTTGCTGCTGCGCTTGCTTCTGAGCTTCAGCCGCTGCTTCCGCTGCATCGAATTTAGTTCGGTCAGTTACGAGCAGCATCGACATGGTTTCCGGCTCGGCTCCAGTACGATCAACGAAGCTCCAATAATATGGACGATTCGTCAGTGCGCGGTCTGCTGCTGGCGACAGCTTCACTTTGAAATGAGCGGGCGATTTCTCCAGTACGGTGCAGTCCATCGCATCGAGAAACCGTTGTACATACCGGTGCACTTGGCGTTCATTCATTGGCTAGCCTCCATCGAGATTGTCTGGCCGACGGCATCGAGCAAGTTGCCCAGCGCGTCTTCCTCTTCGAGCGTGCTGTCCGATTGTACCTCTGTGCGAATGCGGTTAAGCGAATCGCCAAGGCCGCTTATTCGGCGCTGCAGCTCGCTGCTGTCGCCAGCTTCGGCGACCAATCGGGCGATCTGCTGCTCGATTGTAAGCTCCTGCTTCTCGAAACGTTCGAGAATATGATCGAGTTCGCCAATGACAAGCTCGAACAGGTTGATTTTCTCATGCAGCAGAGAAACGATATGCTCTTCAATCGTACCGAGCGTACACAGGTTGTAGATTCGTACATCATGCTGCTGTCCGAGCCGATGCACACGGCCGATCCGCTGCTCGACGCGCATCGGATTCCAAGGCAGATCGAAGTTAATCATATGGTGGCAGAACTGCAGATTGATGCCTTCACCGCCGGCTTCCGTTGCGATGAGCACCTGCGCGCGTCCGCGGAACAGATCCATCATCCAATCCTTCTTGCCGCGGTTCATGCCGCCCCGATAAGGAACTGCATAGAGACCGTTATCACGGAAATAGTTGAGCAAATACTCTTGGGTCGCACGGTATTCCGTGAAGATGATGACCTTGTCATCAATCTCTCGAATAAGCTCCATTGCTTTCTCGGCTTTCGTATTCGAGGTGATGGCTCGGATGTTCTCGACAAGACCCCATATTTTGGCGCGAAGAGGTGAATCCTCAGCAGTTTTCTTGAAGAGATTTACGAGTGTTACGAAGACGGCATCACGACTGGAACATACTTCCCGCTGCAGCGTAACGAGCGACAGCATGCTGGCCATGTCGGCGATTGTCTCGACGACTCGTTCCTTTACGAAGGCGGTGACGCCGTCGTACAGTGCCTTCTCCTCAGGCGATAGCGCGAGAGGGATGTTGCGAACGATCCGTTTCGTAAAATGGATGCCGCCATCGCCGCGACGATTACGGATCATGACTCCTGACAGTGCTTCTTGAAGCTGGTCCTCATTCTTCGGCAGACGTTTGTCGACGACGAAATTCGCTGCGAATTCGCTCTGACCGCCAAGTTGGCCGGGTTTGAGCAGTGTAATGAGGTTGTACAGCTCGTCCAGATCATTCTGCACCGGCGTTGCGGTGAGGAGCAGGCAATATTTTTTACTCATCTGATTAACGAATTGGTAGTTCGTTGTTTTCTTATTCTTCAGCTTGTGCGCCTCATCGATAATGAGCATGTCGTAATCTTGAGCAAGCAGCTTCTCGCGATGCGGTTCCCGCTTGGCGGTATCCATGGATGCGACGACGACGTCGTACTGCCATGTATGCTCCTTCTTCTGCGCGACTGCGGAGATACCGAACTTCTGGTTCAGCTCTCGCACCCATTGCAGCACAAGCGATGCGGGAACGAGAATAAGCGCTCGCTTCACAAGACCGCGGACCATATATTCTTTGAGCACAAGACCAGCCTCAATCGTTTTGCCAAGTCCGACTTCGTCAGCTAGAATAGCCCGGCCGCCCATCTCGTGCAGAACTTTGCTGGCCGTTGATAGTTGATGGGGCATCGGTTCAAGTGTAGGCAGACAGCGCAGACATCGGAGTTCGTCAAAGCTTGTGACCTGTTTCGCTTGCTCAGCCTCTACCGCCAATTGATAGAGCTGCCAGTTATCCCATGGGCCGTTGCGGTTCAATCTGGCTTGCAGCTCGTCGAACCAGGACCGGTCAAACTGCCATTCTACGAGCGGATGCAGCTTGCCTCTCGCGGCTGGTTCGGAGCGTGACGGATTCGTCGGTTGGTTCGGTTGCAGCATAGATGAGCTCCCTTCCTGCCACGTTGTGGGTGTGATTGCTCTAGTATGGCCTTGCTTGCGGCAATTCATAAGAGGGTGGAATGTCAAGGTGAGATATCTTATGAAATATCGACATTGGACGAGCTTGTTAGAGCAAAATGTAGAAAGCTTGCGAAAATATATGGAGAATCGGTAAAATCAGCTTGTACGCGCCATGTGTATCTATATTTAGTATAGTATAATGATGATCAGACACAATATATGGTATCGACTTCATGCAATATAGCTAATTCATATGGGTAGAGGAACACGAAATCGGGGAGGATGCGAGGCGGATGGTTAGAGCGGGAAGCAAGCGTCTTGAAGGACTAAGCGAGAAAATTTTCTTGGATCGTTATGCATGGAAGAATGCAGATACGAATGATACGAAGGTCGGGGATGTTGTACTCGTATTAACGAAGGACGATCCTAAATTTCCTACGAAGGAAGTGGGCGAAGTCGTTGCACGCGAAGACAAACGTGTAACGGTGAAGCTGCGCAGCGGCGATACGGTTGAATCGTCGGTTGAGAAACTGACGTTAACGGTCGAGAAGACGCCGGAGGAAATGTGGGATCGTCTCGCAGGCGCTATGGCATCGGTAGAGAAAGCTGACAAGCAAAAGGAATGGACAGAGAAGTTCCGTTACATTCTCGATGATTGGAAGCTTGTGCCGGGCGGCCGTATCGCAGCAGGAGCGGGCGCTAGTGAAGAGCTAACGCTGTTCAACTGCTATGTCATACCTTCGCCGAAGGACAGCCGCGGCGGCATTATGGCGACGCTCTCCGAGATGACGGAAATCATGGCACGCGGCGGCGGTGTAGGCATCAACCTGTCTTCGCTTCGTCCTCGCCGCGCGATCGTTGCAGGCGTGAACGGTTCCTCCAGCGGCAGTGTATCTTGGGGCGGCTTGTTCAGCTACACGACAGGCCTGATCGAACAAGGCGGCAGCCGCCGCGGAGCGCTGATGCTCATGATCAATGACTGGCATCCGGATCTGCTCGATTTCATTACGGTTAAGCAAACGCCTGGCCAAGTGACCAACGCGAACCTGTCGGTATGCGTCAGCAACGGCTTCATGAAGGCTGTGAAAGAAGATCTCGAGTGGGAGCTCGTATTCCCGGATACGAAGACGCCAGGCTACGATGAGCTGTGGGACGGCGATCTGGAGAAGTGGAAATCTGCGGGTCATCCGGTTATTCACTACAAAACGGTTCGTGCACGCGAAGTGTGGCATACGATTATCGAATCGGCATGGAAATCGGCTGAGCCAGGCGTCGTATTCATGGAATACTACAACCAAATGTCGAACAGCTGGTATTTCAATCCGATCATCTGTACGAACCCTTGCGGTGAGCAAGGCCTGCCAGCTTGGGGTGTCTGTAACCTATCGGCTATTAATCTGTCGAAGTTCTACGACGAGGCTGCGGATGATGTGGATTGGAAAGAGCTTAGCCGCGTTACGCGTTGGTCGGTTCGTTTCCTAGATAACGTCATCGACAAGACACCGTACCACTTCCCTGAGAATGAAGCGAATCAGAAGAAGGAACGCCGTGTCGGTCTCGGCACGATGGGTCTGGCAGAGCTTATGATTAAGCTGGGCATTCGTTACGGATCACCTGAATCGCTGTCGTTCCTTGATAAGTTGTACGGCTTCATTGCACGTGAATCGTATCTGGCTTCGTCGGACATTGCTGCAGAGAAAGGTTCGTTCCAGGCATTCGATGCAGAACTGTATCTGCAGAGCGGATTTATGCAAAATATGGTGGAGGAGTACCCAGAGGTTGGCGATGCGGTCGAGAAAAATGGCGTGCGCAACGTCACGATCATTACGCAGGCTCCAACGGGAAGCACGGGTACGATGGTTGGTACATCGACCGGTATCGAGCCATACTTCGCCTTCGAATATTATCGTCAGAGTCGTCTTGGCTACGACAAGCAGCTTGTGCCGATCGCACAGGAATGGATCGACGCGAATCCAGGTCAAGAGCTGCCAGAGTACTTCGTTACTTCGATGAGCCTGTCCGCACAGGATCACATCCGTGTGCAAGCGGCGATTCAACGCTGGGTTGACAGCTCCATCTCGAAGACGGCGAACGCGCCGAACGACTTCACGGTCGAAGAGACGAAGGAGCTATATGAGCTCGCATTCGATCTCGGTTGCAAAGGCGTAACGATCTATCGCGACGGAAGCCGCGATGTGCAGGTATTGTCCACATCTTCGAAGGATGAGAAGAAGGAAGAAGCTGCTGCACCAGCGCCTGTGCCGCAGGCCGATGAAGCAGTTGCAGCTACGGCAGCCGCATCGGCTGCTGCAGAAAGTACGACAGTGGGTCAGCTGAACACAACGCTGAATGCAAGTGTAACGCCGCAGCAGGAGCAAGTGTTCGACAAAGAATATAAGCGCCGTCCGCAAGTGCTGCGCGGTGCAACCTATAAAGTCAACACGCCATTCGGCATGGCTTACATTACGATCAATGACATGAACGGAACGCCAAGCGAAATCTTCTTGAACGTCGGCAAAGCGGGTTCGGACGTATTCGCAATGGCTGAAGCGCTCGGTCGCGTCTGCTCGCTGTTCCTGCGCTATGGCGATCACGGCAACAAAGTGAAGCTGCTCGTGAAGCACTTAAAGGGCATCGGCGGTTCCGGTGCGATCGGCTTCGGCGCTAACCGCGTTGAATCGATTGCCGACGCGGTAGCGAAGGCGCTCGAGACACATGCGGAATCGGCAGAGGAAGCGGCTGCATTCGCTGCTTATCAAGCAGCGCATTCAGCGGCGAAGCAATCCGCGCCAGCATCGCTCCAAGCAGCTCCAGAGGCAGGCCAAGCCGGCGGATATGTTGGCCAGCCAAGCTCGCTTGATCTCTGTACCTCTTGCGGCTCGGCGTCGCTTATGAACGTTGAGGGATGTAAGACTTGCAGCAACTGTGGATATAGCCGTTGTAATTGATAGGGAATCTAATAAAAAAGTCCAGTTCATCATCATTTCTTCATTATTACATTACTATCTGGATTATTTGACAAATGTTCGAATTGAACGTTCTAAAGAACTTCTTGAGAAGAGCGACCTACGGATTTATGAGGGTTTGTCAAAGAGTTGGATATACAGATACGACACATTTCTCGAAGCTTTTCGAAAAGATCACTGGATGTAAACCGAGTGAATACAGAAAAAGAATATGAAGTAAAAGAACCTGTGGTATTATCCCCTTACGGTGGACAGTGAAAAAAGAGTTCATGATATGATGAACTTATTACTGTCAACCGGAGGGGATTTTTTATGCCACCAAAGAAAGGAGCTCAATTCAAGAAATATGATGATGAAATAAAGCTGGAGGAACAATGGAGTTAATCTATGATCAGTTGTCAAGTATGGCTCCACAATCATGGATTCAGGTGAGTCATCGAAGCCACAAATCTTAATATCCTCCGGTATTCGAAGTTTTTTTTGTTTTTAATATGCGCTTGACGTTAATGGCGATAAAATCATTCGCGCATACGAGCGTATCTGGTAATGCCTCCATCTCATGAATCCTCTGCTCAAGTCATTTAGGGTCTGCAATAAACCGGTCTGCTTCGGTGATGCTATAACTGTCATCAGGTTTAATACCTGAAGTTTGTAGAGCAAGGTTGAATCCGATCCATCGCTCATGGAAGCTCTTGCAGTGCATGTAATCGCCTACGAATCCCAGTGACTTGCTGCCTTGTTCGATGATTTTCTTGGTCATACAGAAAGTACTGTATTCGTTCTCCATTAACAACACATCCGTATTCAATTCCGGATAGAATAATTCTGCCGAAGCGTCAATGAAGATAGCGGGAATTCCTAAAGAATCAATAAATTCGGAGTATTTTCTGTTAAACAACTCTATGCAAACGATGCCATCAACTTTGGCTTTGTCAAAGTTCGATGGCAGTTGCAGCGATTCCAGCTCCGTCTCGCGTACAATATGAATCGAGAGGATAAATCCTTCAGAACTGATCTTTTTCTCTAAACCGCAAAGCAATGAAGAACCAAAGTGAGAATTTCTTGGCAGATCCAAGGTTAGTAATTGTGAAAATTGTAAAGGATTAGAAAAAGAATTCTGCTTCTGCATCGGATGAGCTTGCTGCACAAAGCGGAGTCTAATAACACACGGACATGGCAATGAAAATGGTGCAGGTACATGGAAGGAAAGTGTTAAATAGAGATCGCAAAAGAAATATCGATTCATCTAACGCACAGGCATTAACAACGATCGATAAATGCTGATACAGAATAGCAAAAATGCGACGAGGTTCGGGTCGAGACTGACCACATAGGACTTGCTGCCGTCTGCATTGGAACGAAAGACCAAAGATCCAACGCCATAAGGTGAAGAGGCGTCTACTTTCACATCAGTCTCAAAGACAAAGTTCATTTCTACATCTGAGGTTGTCATATCAAAGGCATAGCCCCTACGCCGCTGACGCCGCTCAACCAATCTCCTGCCACCTTCGTCCAAGTTTCCGATAATGTCGTATCCCCGGACAGATTCGTATTCCAATTCGCCGCATAAACTGGGGCTACTCCCGGCCATGTGCTCACCATGATACTCATAATCCCCTAACAACAAGCAACTTTTAGCCATCAAACGGAAGAACTTCATTTTTTTTCTTGAGTATTTTTGCATTTTCATGACGACCGGTTTTATGAATTCCTCCCTTCTTAAACCCGAGGTTTGTAAGCGCTTATATTTTTCTATATATGCCAAAATGTTTTTCTCCACCTAAAGTGTAATGCAGTTCGATTTTCATCGGTTTCCTTTCATATTGATTGTTTTATTCTTTAAATTTTCTGGCTATCTATTGAAAGATTTTATATGCTCCAAAAATTAAAAGAACAAATCAGAGCAAATTGAAATCATTCCAAAACAGGCTAGATTAAATTGATGATGAACTTACAGAAGGGGGTTGTTCATAGTTGAGGAAAAGGTATTCGGGAGCATTCAAGTTGTTTATGTCGCTTATGCTGGTATTAATCCTATTTGTGCAGGTAGTGGCTCCAGTTAAAGCAGAAGTACTCATCGATCAGAGCAAGGCCGGGTTGCAAACGATTGACAAGGATGTAACTACGAACGGGGAGACCAGTTGGAGTTCCAATCTGTCTGGTTGGACAAAAAAGGAAGGAAATGATTGGTCAGATGTTCCAAGCGGGAAGCTGATTTCTTCTGCCGCCCAAAACACGATGATTCTGGCAGAAGGCATTTGGACGAATTTCCGTTATGATGCGGAAATGACATTCAAGAGCAATAATGGTCATGCATCGTTGGTATTCCGTGCCGACGCGAATGGTTGGGATTCCTATAAGCTTCAGCTCGAGCCTTCGCAAAACGCGATCCGATTGACGGGGCCGGGCGGGTTATCCAATACCTATACTCCTACTTCTACACTTGTGACGGATACCCCTTACAAGCTAAGTGTCGTTGCCGTGGATACCTCCATTAAAGTTTATTTCGGCTCCATAGAGACGCCAATATTTGATGTGACCAATAGTTCCCGGGAAACAGGACAGCTCGGCATTCTTGTATGGGATGGCGACGTCCTGCTTCAGAACGTGAACGTCGAGCAGATTACCTCGTCTGTTCAGGGCTTTCAAACCAATCTGACGGGTTGGGGCTATGGCGGGGATGCAGGCATCCACGAGGATACGGAAGAAGGGCTTAAGCTCGATTCTTCAGGAAATTATTTTGCGATCGACCAAGCGATCTCCGATAATTTCCAAATAGATGCGGATGTAAAGTTCGTCAAGGATAGCGGTGTCGGTTCACTCGTTTTCCGGTCCAACGACAACGGCTGGAAGTCTTATATGGTTCAGCTGGATCCAGCCCAAGATAAACTGCGTCTGTTAAATTCGGACGATCAGGCGCCTAATCGGCTTTTTCAAGAGAAGAACGTACAAATTGATATAAATACGGTGTACAAACTCCAGGTCAGGGCTGATGGAGAGAAGTTGAACGTATACTGGAACGGTGAGGAAACAACTGTTTTCAGTATAAATGACAGCGCTTACTCCAGTGGGCGAATTGGTCTTCATATTTATAACACCCAAGCCGTGTTCCAGCATGTGATGATCAAGGATCTTAACGCCCCCTATCCGAGCGTATCTTCAAATATCGGGGGCTGGTCACAGAAGGAAACCGGGACGTTTGAAGAAAAGGCGGAAGGGATCAAGCTATCTTCGGACGGCAATTTCTTTGCCATGTCGGACAAGATAGTAGCTGATTTGGCTTTAGAAGCCGATATCGCCTTTAAGAGCGAACGAGGCGTTGCCTCGCTGGTGCTTCGGTCGAATGATAGTGGCTGGGGATCGTACATGGTGCAGATCGTACGCGGTGATTCTCCTGGCAAGGCGACGATCAGGCTGCTCAATGCAAATGAAAGTTCGCCTGGCCGGATATATAAGGAAGTGGAAGTCGGATGGGCTACAGGTCAAACCAATCATTTGAAGGCAATGGCAGAAGGCTCGCAGTTGAGGGTGTACTGGAACAGAGGGGCGGTTCCGGTCTTGAGTGCCGAGGACGCCTCCTATGCTAGCGGTCTGATCGGCTTGCATGTCTATGATTCATCCGTCGTCTTTCAAAATATTTTCGTAGATGACCTATCCGTACATTGGCGCGGATTGAAAAGCAACTTAGAAGGCTGGCAGCTCCGCGGAATCGGAGATGCGAACTCCGATGCGAACGGGCTCAAACTTAGCGCCCAAGGTCATCTCTCCGCACTCGCGACGACGACTGGCAGCGACTTGGAGTACGAAGCGGATCTGAAGATCGTTACGCCAGGAGCTTCAGCGGGGCTATTGTTGCGTGCCGATGATACCGGGAGAAACGGGTATCTGGCAGTATTGGATCAAGGCTCTCAGAAACTTTATCTATTCACATTGAATGAGGCCGGGGGGAGTGAACTGCTGGCTGAGGCGCCTGCTGTCATTACTACGGAAGTAACGTACCGGCTACGCGTAAAAGCCGAGGGGCATACCGTGAAAGTGTATTGGGACGGGAAATACGACCCCTTGCTGCAGGCACAAACATCTACATACGCGAGTGGGCGATTGGGGTTGTATAGCCATGGAGGATCTGTGTATTTTCAGAGCGTGATGGCGAACGAGCCTGCAACAAATCTGCAAGACTGGAACACAGTTAGCGGCAATTGGCAGCCTCACTTAAATGGCATCCGGGGGGACAGTGAGAATGGCGAATGGTCGATTCGGACGGCGCTCGTACCGCAGAGCGCTTCGGAAGATGATGGCAACCTGATACTGGAAGGCGATCTCATCAGGGGGAAAGAAACGCCAGGCGTGACGGCGGCACTGCAATTACGGGCTAGCGTGGATGGCACGCGAGGATATCTGCTTGCAGCGGGACCGGAACATGCGATATCTCTGTTGAAGAAAGACGGGAACAAAGTGACTGTCGAGGCCGAAAGCGAAGCGCCGCAGCTCGCCGCTGGCAAATCGCATCACATAGAGGCGATCATGAAAGGCGCTTCGATAACGGTGTATGTGGATGGGTATGCGGACCCGGTATTGGAGTGGGATGGGCTGGAAGAAGAATCTAGTGAAAATGTCGTTGGGATCGCAGTGAAGGACGGCATATCTTATTTTCAAAATATGTACGCAACACCATTAGGCCAATATTATGAAGAACTATACCGTCCTCAATATCATTACTCGCCTGTCCGAGGTTCTGCGAGCGATCCTAACGGACTTGTCTATTTCAAAGGGGAATACCATTTGTTCCATCAGAACGGAGGTCAGTGGGCGCATTCGATCAGCAAGGATTTGCTGCACTGGAAGAATATGCCCATCGCTTTGAAGTGGAACGATCTGGGCCACATCTGGTCTGGCTCAGTGGTAGCCGATCTTAATAATGATTCAGGCTTATTTGGGGATGTAGGCGGCCAAGGCCTTATAGCCTACTATACGTCGTACAATCCTGATAAACCCGGCGGCAATCAGAAGGTGGGCATGGCCTACAGCAAGGACAACGGCCGAACATGGAAGTACTATGGCAACGACGCTATCGTTCCTAATCCCGGCGGCAAAGACGGCGGTTGGGACTTCCGCGATCCAAAGGTCGTGCGCGATGATGAGAACAACCGCTGGGTCATGGTCATCTCTGGTGGCGACAATATTCATTTTCTAACTTCCGTCGATTTGATTCATTGGCAGCGCACCGATCAATTCGGATTCAACGAGATTTCTGTTGGGGGCGAATGGCAGGAGGGCGTTTGGGAGTGCCCCGACCTC
Organism: Paenibacillus terricola; assembly: GCF_014779765.1. Taxonomy (GTDB): domain Bacteria; phylum Bacillota; class Bacilli; order Paenibacillales; family Paenibacillaceae; genus Paenibacillus_T; species Paenibacillus_T terricola. The sequence continues at coordinate 56,173 of NZ_JACXZA010000002.1, forward strand.
TTCCCTCTAACGGTAGAGGGCGGCACGGTACGTAAATGGGTGCTAATGATCAGCACGGGAGCAAATCCGAAGACGCAAGGTTCGGAAAGCCGCTACTTCATTGGAGAGTTGACAAAGGACGGTAAGTTCGTCAATGACAATCCGGTCAGAACCATGCTTAAAATAGAGTACGGTAAAGAAATGTACGCTTCCATGACGTTTCAGAATGCACCTAACAACCGACGTATAATGATGGCATGGATGACGAACTGGGATTACCCGTTCAGCTTTCCTACTTCACCCTGGAAAGGCGAGTTGTTGATACCTCGTGAGCTTTATCTCGTAGATACGGATGAGGGTCTACGTCTTGCCCAGCGGCCCGTGGGTGAGTTGGAATCGTTGCAAGGCGAACCACTGACCTGGAGTAACGAGAGCGTGACGCCACAGACGACAAACCTTCTAACTGGCTTTTCTGGAAGCGCCTACGAAGTCGAGGCGGAGTTGGAGCTGCCTGAATCAGGAGCGGCGTCGGAGTTTGGGTTTCAGGTGCGCGAAGGCGGAGAACAAAAGACGGTCGTAGGTTATCGATCGTCTACAAATACGCTGTTTGTGGATCGCTCGAAAGCAGGGTTTAATAATTTTTCGGATAAATTTACAACCCTTCATGAGGCAATTGTCAAGCCAGTCAATCGCACCATCAGCTTGCGGCTCTTGATTGACGAATCTTCGCTTGAAGTATTTGCAGATGGAGGCAAAAAGACGTTTACCGAATTAATATTCCCGGACGGCGCTAGGGACGGTCTAAGTTTGTACGCTAAAGGCGGAGAGATCAAAGTCGTCTCGTTGAAAGTATATCCGCTGCGTAATGTTTGGAAGCCAGCTATGATAGACGGATCAACAGTTATAAGTGAAATCAGGCTGGATAGGGATTCCGTTGAGATGGGTGCTGGAGAAGAGAGGCGTTTGTATGCCACGGTCGTGCCCTATACGGCAACGGATAAAACGTTGACCTGGGCTTCAGCAAATCCTACCGTTGCCACTGTAACTACAGACGGGGCTGGCGTTGCAGTCGTGAAGGCAATTGCCCAAGGTGAGACGAGCGTAACAGTGGCTTTGGCGAACGGAGCAGTGAAACGAACCATTAAGGTGTCGGTCGGAGCCTTTACGACTAACTTGAAGGACTGGAGGTCTTATCCACTTTCGGAATGGGTTCCGACAGCGCAAGGTATTCGCGGCTTCTATGGCTCAGATGCGGCTTACATGTCAAGCAAACAGGCAGCGGACTTCGTATATGAGACCGATGTCAAGCTTACAGATAGTGGTGCTGCCTCTATTCTATTTAGGGCAAATGCGGACGGAACATCAGGATATTATTTCAATCTGGATCCGAATCTGCGAATGCTGCGCCTTTTCTACAAAGCCCCCGGTAAATCGGATGTCGAGGATCGGATGGTATTGGCCAAAGTTCCTCGCGTGCTGGATAGAAACCGGAGTTACCATGTCAAGATTGTGGCAACGGGCAAGTTAATTCATATCGAACTGGATGGAGAGCAGGTCATTCATCTGATTGACGATACTTACAACCAAGGATACTTCGGATTGAATGTTTTTGGAGGTTACGTCTATTATCAAAATGCAATTGTAACCGGAGGTACACTGCCCGATACGAGGAAATATAGCCTTACGAGTGCAGCGGACGGCCGTGTATTGGGCGTCGATTCTCAAGATAACTTTGCGCGACTGAAATCCGTAGTCTACTCAGGCGGAAACAATGAGCAATGGGTCATCGTGCCGCTTGCAAATGGTGACTCTTCGATTCGATCCGCGTCGAGCGGTAAGGCGCTGGATTGGGATACGGGCCAGAATATTATTCAGCTCTATCCTTATCTCGGGTACGATAATCAGCGCTGGCAGTTTATCGCAAACGAAAATGGGACGTATTCAATCACTTCCAAGAAAAATCCCGAACTGGCGTTGAAGGCAAACGTAACAGGAGATATCGCCCTATTCGCTAAAGACGTCACCGATTCGAGTCAACAATGGCGGATACAAGAAATTAAGAACCCCGTCGACCCGAGTGATGGCGGGAATGGCGGTGATCCGATTAATGAAGGTAAAGGGTCAGAGGCAGGCTTAGTACCGGAGGCGACAGCCAAAGACATTGCCGAGTTGCTTGCAGACGGCAAGACATCTGATTTTGCTAACGTCAAGGAGATCTCCCGGGACGGGAAACCGATGATCGAGATCACCATTGACGACGGCAAGTTTAACGATTTGCTAGGAGCGATCGACGTTCCGGAAATGGATATAAAAGTTAAAAAACCTAAAGATGTATTAATTAAAGGTTTAACAATGAAGGACCTTAAGAAGTTGGCAGCTTCGCAGGCGGTGTTAACGATCCATACACCTCAAGCGATAATAGCGCTTAAGGCCGCAGGTTTGGAGCTAGGGAGCACGACAAATACGGATCTCGCTCCGGTTGAGCTCTCGATCCGGAATGCAGACAAAGATCTGATTGCCGTTTCTAATGAAAAGGCGGCAACTGGCGGATACAAGTTGCTGAACGCTCCCCTTGTTGTCGATTTGGTCCGCTTGGTGGACAAGAAAAGACAGGTGCTGCAATTTAATCGATACAATCCTGTACTGCTGGCGCTTCCCGAAGGCATGGGGGATTCGGCAGCGTTAACCGCGGTATCGATTCAGTCCGATGGAACTGCAAGTCATCTGCCTACGACCATAGTAAATGTTGATGGTGTGCTGTATGCAAAGGCGCATGAGAGGAGTGGCCTCCGCACATACGCACTCGCTTCTGGTCAAGGCGCTTTCTCTGATACAGCGGATCATTGGGCGAATAAGATCATTCATATGGCTGGGGAGAGACTTGTGATTAACGGCGTTGGACAGGGACACTTCCTTCCCGATGGGGAGATTACGCGCGAACAGTTCGCAACCATAACAGCACGTGGCCTAGGGCTGATGGATACGGGTAGCGCGGATTATGTAGTCGCTTCGACAGTCAAGAAATATGGAATCTTTGAAGGCTATGAGGACGGTACGTTCCACGGGCGTGATCTGATGTCACGGGAGCAGGCAATAGTCGCTATATACCGTTCAATGAAGCTGATTCAAGGCGAATTTACTCATTCACTTACTTCGCAGCAACAGGCCGAGGCACTGTCTGTCTTCAAGGATGTCGGCAAATTAGCCCCATGGGCTCACGAAGCTGCGGCTTATTTAATTCAAAACGGCATCTTGACTGGTAACGACGGAAGAGAGCTTAATCCAGCGGGAACGCTGACACGCGCAGAAGCGACCGCACTGATCTGCCGTCTGCTTCAGTCAACCGGTTATTTTGATAAACAGCCAAATTGAACAAAGACGGGATGAAGTTCGTATAAGATAGTCACCTTGGCAGTGAAATGATGAACGACTTATTCCACACGAAAAATACCTCTGATCAATCGAATGTTGATCAGGGGTACTTTGTATTTTATGATGCTTCTATCGCCTCTTCCCGGAGCAGAATTGGCTGCTCCTGGGCATCGGGCGGTCAGTTTATGTGAATAAATCAAACATTTTTCGGAAGTATAAGTAAATATATTCCAAAGACTCAACATAGCCTTCCCTAAGCACTTCTGTCTCTTGAACCTTCTAAATATTTTACAACTCAGGAACCGAGCAAATTGAATTATTAAGCGCTCTCATGAATGATACGATGTTATTGCAAACAAACACATTCTAGAGAGGGGTACCATCCTTGAAAAAGACAAAACTTGCTGCCATCGGCACAAGCGCGCTGCTCGCCACCGCCTTCCTTGCAGGCTGCTCATCCGACAACAATGCGAACACCTCCAGCCCGTCGTCTGCTTCCGACAAGCCCGCATCCAGTGAGCAGGTCAAGCTGACCTTCTGGCGCAACTCCGGCAATGACGCCGAAAACTCCGCTTACGATCAATTGGTCAAGACATTCAATGCTAACAATCCAGACATCAAGGTCGAGATGAGCCCGATTCCTTATTCGGACTACGACGCGAAGCTTCGGACCTCGATCGCAGCGAACAATCCGCCTGATATTATGGCGATCGATGCGCCGAACATGGCATCCTACGCGCAATCAGGAGCGTTGCAATCATTGACGGATTATTTCAAGGCCGACGGTAATCTCGACGATATTCCGGCAGGTACAATTGGGGCCTATACGTACAAGGACAACATCTACATGGCGCCGCTTACCGAATCGTCCATCGCTCTTTTCTACAATAAGAAGATGTTCGAGGCAGCAGGTATTCCGCTACCGTCCAAAAACCCGGATGAGCCGATAACCTGGGATCAAGTACGCGAAGCGGCAATTAAGCTGACTGATGCGAAAAAGGGCATTTACGGCATCGATCCGGCCCAAGGCTTTGGAGGCGCGGGAGCGACCGCTTACTTCAAGTACCCGATCATCTGGCAGTTTGGTGGGGAGATCATGGACAAGGACGGTACGACATCTAAGGGCTACCTCGATATGCCGGAGACGAAGAAGGCGGTACAGTTCTTCGCGGATTTGTATAATAAGGACAAGGTATCGTCGCTGGAGTACCCGCCGGATCCGTTCCCTACAGGCAAACTTGCGATGACGGTCGACGGCTCCTGGTCATTGTCCTTCTTGGCAGAGAAGTTCCCGAACTTCAAGCTCGGCGAAGATTGGGATATCGCGCCGCTTCCTAAAGGAACGAAGCAAGCGGTGGCCAACGGCTCTTGGTCCCTCGCCATCTCTTCCAAGAGCAAGTACGCAGACGCAGCCTGGAAGTTCGTAAACTACGTGACGGGAGCGGAAGGCTCCAAGCTGTACAGCAGCGTAACGAAGGATATTCCGGTTCGCTACTCCGTTGCGAAGCAGTTCCCTGAGCTGAACGAATATCCGAAGAACGTCTTCGTCATCCAGAATCAGAAATATGGCCGCTCGCGTCCGATTACGCCGATCTTCCCTCAGATGTCAGATGCCGTCAATAAGATGTTTGAAGAGGTATCGATTGGCAAACGCAACGTTGATACAGCGATTGCCGACGCCATCAAGAAGATCGACAAGGCTTACGCCGATATGCCGAAATAGAAACAAACGATAACCTGAAAAAGACGATCCGCAAATAGCGGACGTCTTTTTCAGGCTTTTGCGTTCAAACCGCTCTCATCTTACATTCACCGGAGGCCAGACGACATGCTCTACTCGCTTCGAAGCAGACTTATGGTTGCTTTCTCCATCCTGCTTATTATTCCGTTCATTTCGTTGGTTTATATTCTAACTTCTGAGTCGGCGAAGCTTATTAAGAATTCCCTTGAAGTGTCCGCCTCGCAGACAATCGAGCAGTACGCTTCCCATGTAACGACTTTGATGAAGCAGTTGGAGGATATCGGCAACCAGGTTCTCGGAAGCTCGACTACCCAGACTTGGCTGGCCGATCTGCGCAATAGCGATAGCGAAGATCAGGAGAGAGAAGAACTGCTGTCGAAGCGCAAGGTGCGGGATTTTCTGTCCTCCTATGCGGTGAATAATTCCAACGGAGTTTCGATCAGTCTCTTTACGTCAGCGAAGGGCGGATTGTGGACGCAGGACCGCACATATGAACAGCAGCCTTGGTTTCTGGATTATAAGGAGCAGGATGTGAAATGGACTGGGGCTCACCTGGACGAGGACCAGCCAGACGAGAGCATGAGAAGTCGGAGCGTGAACGGCTACCTGCTGCCTCTTGTTGAGCTTCAGACGTTGACCAGCGTGGGTATCGTTAAGGTCAACTATCCGACGAGCGTGCTGCGAGAACCACTTGAACGGATTCATTTCGGCGAGACGGGCCGTGTCTTCCTGTTGGACGTCGATGGGCGAAGCGTGCTCGGTCAGCAACTTACAGGAGAAGAAGCCATTTTGCAGGAAGGGGAAAGCAAGCTTGCGAAAGTTCGACAGACCAATCTGGTGGGGAAGCAAAAGAGGGAGAGCGGCGTGTTTGCCATTCGAAATCAGGGCAAGCCTTACCTGGTCTTCTACCGGGAGCTGCCGGATCAGAACTGGACGATCATAGGCGTCGTGCCGGAACGGGAATTGTATGCGAAGCTGAACCGGATTAAGGAGACGATGCTGCTCGTTAGTGGAATTCTGCTGGTGATCGTGCTCGTCGTGGCATTCAGTCTATCCAAAAGCATCACGACTCCCCTTACGCGAATGGCCCGATCCATGAAACTTGTGAAACGAGGCGAGTTCGACGAAGCGATTAAGCAAATGCCGAACACCCAGCGAGGGCACAGTGAGATCGGTTATGTGACCAGCGCTTTCGGACAGATGACGCACCAGCTGAAGTACCTGATCGAAACAGAATACGAGACGAACCTGAGGCGTAAAAACGCTGAATACAAAGCGTTGCTGCTGCAGATCAACCCGCATTTCTACAACAATACACTCGAAATAATTAGCGGTCTGGCCGCGATGAAGCGCAATGATCTTGTTATGGATGCAATTGAAGCACTGGGGCAGATGATGCGGTATTCGCTGGATTTGAGCTCCGATCAGGTGTGGGTGCGGGAAGAACTTGCTTATATCCGGGATTATCTGTTCATCCTAAAGCTAAGGTACGACGATCGACTACAGGTCCGGATCGAAGAGGCACCCGGGGCCAGTGAACTTAAGATGCCTAAGTTTATTCTGCAGCCTTTGGTTGAGAATGCAGTTAAATACAGCTTGGAAAACGGGGAAAAGGCGCTTGTTGAACTGGGGGCCGAGGCTCGCGACGGTTGGCTGTACTTGACCATTGCCGACAACGGAATCGGCATGAATGGGGAACTGGCAGCCGAATTGCAGAGGGGGCTGTCTGGGGCGGATACGACAGCGATCCTCTACACAGAGGGGAACAGCATCGGGCTGCGAAACGTCCTGGCGCGCTGCCGGGTGCAATACGGCGATGCCTTTGAAGTCCACATTGCTTCATCACCGGATTCCGGCACGACGATAACGATGCGGTTACCCGCAAACAGGAGTTGATCATCATGTATCGTGTCATGCTCGTAGACGATGAAGCAGGTGTTCGCAACAGCATCAAGGCGAAGATCGATTGGGAGAGTGCCGGATTCGTCATCGCTTACGAAGCGTCCGGCGGAGAGGAAGCACTCACTATGCTTGCCGAGGCGGCGGTTCGTCCGGATATCGTCATCTCGGACATACGAATGCCGAAAATGGACGGGATCGCCTTCATTCGAGCTTGCAAGGAGGCGTATCCGGAACTGCGCGTGATCGTGTTGTCCGGCTATTCGGACTTCGATTATATGAAGTCGGCAATTCAGCTCGGCGTCAAGGATTACCTGCTGAAGCCCGTCGTGCGGGCGGAGCTTTCATCGCTGCTCGTGAAGCTGGCGGGTGAGTTGAAGGAGGAACGACTGCTGGAAGGCGAGCGCCAGCGGGAGAAGGTTCAGCGTAACCAGCAGCTGCGGCAAATGCAGGAGCATTTCCTCCTTCAATTGGTGAAGGAGGAAGGCGTAAGCGAGTCTGCGGTGCGGGATCGGCTGCACCAATTGCAGCTCGACAAGCTGGACGGCGAAGCGCTAAGCCTGCGCTTCGCGACACTGGAGATGCGCTTGCCGCCGGGACGGCTGCGAAGCTGGGAGGGACGCCGCGATCTGTTGCAGTTGGCATTCCGCATGCTCTGCCGGGAGACGGCCGACAAGCGGGAGGATGTGTACCCGTTCTATGACGCGGGGCACCCGTGGATGATGTTTTTCCTGATGGTGGAGACGGGAAGTAAGGAGTCTGGGGACGCAGCCGTGGAGCAGTTCGTTCGCGAGCTGAGGCGCAATGCAGCGACATACCTGCATCTTGAGAGCGTCGGCGGCATAGGCGAGCCCGTTCGCGGGTGGCGTGAAGCGAAGAACGGCTATGCCAGCTGTATGCTGGCCTGGAGCCGCGGGACGCTCGATGGATTGGCCTCCGCTTCGACCCAGCGGGAAGCACTTGATATGGCGCAGTCATTCACGGCTGAGACGGAGCGAAGGCTGATTCAGGCGATCGAGACATTGGATCGGCAAGCTTTTTCCGCTCAACTGCTAGAGTTGTTCCCGCCGAATCGGGACATGCCGATGTTCGCCTTCACATTCCTGGCGCTGCGGGTCATTCTGACCTTCGGGTCGCTTGCGAAAAAGTTCCAACTGGGCGACACCTCGCTTCAACAGGTGCTATGGAATTGCCAAGCTTCGATAGCGACCTATCGGAGCCGGGAGGAGGTACTTGCTCAAATTGAACAGCTCGCCGAACTGGTCATGGAGGCGGTGCGAAGCAGCCGAACCTCCAGCGGCCAACTGCAGGCGGAGGCGGTCCGCAAGTATGTGGACGAGAATTATCCTTACGAATTGACGCTGTCCCAACTGGCCGGAATGTTTCATATGAACGAGACTTACCTGTCAAGCCTATTCAAGCAGAACGCGGGCGTTACGTTCAGCGATTATTTGACGAGGCTCCGGATGTCGCGTGCCGCCGACCTGCTGAACGGGACCGAACTGAAGCTGACGGATATCGCGATGCTCGTCGGCTACTCCAGCTCCAGCTATTTCAGCACCTCCTTTAAAAAGTATTACGGCTGCAGCCCGAAAGAATACCGGGAGACGCAGCAGAGAACGAATGAGAACTAACGGCATTTTTACTTATCTGCGCGTTCAGCCCAAGCTGGCCCGAACGAGCCTAAATCGAACAAGCCTAAACGTAACGGGTAGACGAAGTTACCCCTCCCCAACCAGCATTTTAAAAGTTGCTCCCCAAGCATAGTGAAAGTCTTGGCCCTTCCCGCAGCTTTACAATGGAGTCAATCGAAACAACCATAGAAAGCCGCGGGAAGGAAGGATTCAACATGACAAGCACAAATACAGGGGAAAATAGCCGTCAATCCGAGCATGAAGAGGCACTTAAGCGTGCGGAGAAAGCGGTACAGGCCGGAGCCGGGCGGGCGGCGCAAGATCCGTTCCGCCTGCGCTATCACCTGATGGCACCGTCGGGCTGGATGAACGATCCGAACGGCCTTATTCATTTTAAAGGCGAATACCATGCCTTCTACCAACATTTCCCGTTTGGTGATTACCAAGGCCCGATGTACTGGGGGCATGCAGTCAGCCGAGACTTGGTGCGATGGGAGCATCGCCCGGTTGCCCTTGCGCCTACGGAGCCCTACGAGTTCGGCTCCCCCGAAGGCGGCTGCGGCTGCTGGTCGGGCAGCGCAGTGGAGCATGAGGGTGAAATGGTGCTTTTCTATACCGCACACGTCGATGGGAGCACCCCAGAGGAGGTGCAGGCTATGGCGACGAGCAAGGATGGAATTCGCTTCATTAAGCATCCGGTACCGGTCATTCAAGGCAGTCCCGACGGTGAATGCTTCGGCTTCCGTGACCCGAAGGTGTGGGAGCATGAAGGGCGCTGGTATATGGTCATCGGCTCAGGTAATAACGGCCGCGGCCGCGCCCTCCTCTATGAGTCGGCCAACCTTGTGGAGTGGTCGTATCAGGGGGTTGCAGCAGAGAGCGACGGAACGCAAGGCGATATGTGGGAATGCCCGGATTTGTTCCCACTTGGCGACAAGTACGTCCTGATCGTTTCCCCGATGAACATGGACGGCGTCAAAAATCTCTACATGATCGGAGAGATGGATTTTGCGGAGGGTCGTTTCACCCCCGAGAGCAGCGGCATCATCGATGACGGACCGGACTTCTACGCCGCGCAGACGATGCGGGACAGCAACGGCCGCCGCATCCTGATCGCTTGGATGGACATGTGGGGATCGAAGCTCATCAACACGGGGCGCGCCTGGTATGGGGCTTTGACGCTCGCACGCGAACTGCAAATTGCAGAAGACGGCACACTTGCCTCAAGGCCAGTGAAGGAGCTGGACACCCTTCGTGGGGAGCAAGTCGCAAACTTTGAGAGCGGACTCCGTCTGCAGCCTGATGAAGATAGGAGTTGGGAGCTGCCGACGGCTTTTGAATGGCAAGCCGATATCGAGTTGTCCGAAACAGAGGCGCAGGAGCTGCGGATCGTAATCAGCGGAGCGGGTGAGGATTTATCCGGCGCTGAATCCGCAGGGACTTCACGTTCCGTATCCGATCAACGTACCATTATCCGTTGGCTGGCGGCGCAGAGCAGCATCGAATTGAACCGGAATGAGGCGGGAATCGGCGATTCCGGCATATACACGACAGCGCTCCCTGCCACAGTGAATGCCCGACTGCAACTTCGACTGTTCGTTGATAACTCGTCAGTGGAGCTGTTCATCAACGACGGTGACCGAGTATTGACCAGCCGCATCTATCCGCTCGCTTCAGGCCGCAGACTGCAGATTCAGGCTGTAGGAGGAACCCTTGTATTCAAAGGCATGCGGCTCTGGAAGGTGGATGGACTGGTGGTGGGGCAATGAACGGGGTTCAGCGCAAGTCCAAGTCGGCCCTGGCCGCGATCGTTATCGGCGCAGCGGCTGTGCTCGCGATAGGTGGAGCGATGTGGATGTCTTTCAACGCCGATTCATCTAAAGGATCCGCTGGAAAAACAAACGAGGAGAAAGCTTACACGCCGCCCGCCCCTTTCCGATTCAACCCTATCGCGAATTACTACACGGAACGCTATCGCCCGCAGTATCACTTAAGTGTCGAGTCCGGCAATATGAGTGATCCGAACGGCATGGTGTACTACGAGGGCGAGTACCACCAATTTTATCAGAACAGCGGCCAGTGGGGTCATGCGGTAAGTCAGGATCTCGTGCATTGGGAGCATCTTCCGGTCGCCTTGATGCGCGATGAGCTCGGCGAAATATGGTCGGGCAGCGCGGTTGTGGACTGGAACGATACGAGCAGTTTTTTCCAAGGGAAATCCGGGCTGGTTGCAATCTTTACGCATTTCCAGAGCGGCGTGCAGTCGCAGAGCATCGCGTACAGCAACGACCGTGGGCGCACTTGGACAAAGTATGAGGGTAATCCGGTCATTCCAAATTCTGGAATGAAGGATTTCCGCGATCCGAAGGTAATCTGGCACGAAGCGAGCAAGCGTTGGGTCATGGTCGTATCAGTCGACAATCATGTGAAATTCTACTCATCGCCCAATCTCCGAAACTGGACCGAGACAGGCGAATTCGGCATCGATCAAGGTTCGCATGCTGCCGTATGGGAATGTCCGGATCTGTTCGAGCTTCCGGTAGATGGCACTGGTAATCGCAAGTGGGTGTTGACGCTAAGCGTCGGCAACAACGAGACGACCAAAGGCTCTACAGCGCAATATTTCATCGGAGAGTTCGACGGGAAAACCTTCCATAATGATAATCCAGCCGATACGGTGTTGTGGACGGATTACGGTAAGGACTTCTATGCGGCGGTCTCGTATTCGGACATCCCGGAGAAGGACGGACGTCGCATCTGGCTCGGCTGGATGTCTAACTGGCGCTACCCGTTCACGATGCCGACCGATCCTTGGAAAGGCAACATGTCCGTTCCGCGCGAGCTTATCCTTCGCGATATTCCAGGTGAAGGAATCCGTCTCATTCAACAACCTGTCAAGGAGCTCGATTCGCTGCGTGGCACCGCTCTTAAGCTCGAGGCGCAGCAGCTCGCGACTAACTCGAACGCGTTCGGGAAGTGGCGCGGAACCTCTTATGAGCTGGATACGATCTTCACCGTTTCGGCTGATGCCGCGTTTGCGCTCAAGGTAAGGACAGATGGTACGGGGGCGGAGGAAACCAGCATCCGCTACAATGCCGCAGCAGGAACACTTACAGTCGACCGTTCGAAATCCGGCATTGTTTCGTTCGAGCCGGGCTTCGCGGAGAGCTTTGCGGCTCCGGTGAAGCCGTCTGCAGACGGAAGGTTGTCTCTTCGGATCTATGTAGACGAAGCCACGCTCGAAGTGTTTGCTGAAGACGGAGAGAAGGTGTTATCGACCATCGTATTCCCCGAGCCGACAAGCAATGGCTTGTCGCTAGAACTTGAGCAGGGCAGCGTCAAGCTGGATGGAGCCTCATTCTACCCGATGCGCTCGGTGTGGCGTGACGAGAATCCAGATTCCAGCGTACCAAGCCGCATTCTCATAGGCAAGGAATCCGTAGACGTGGCGGTTGGGGCGCATATAACCGTGAAGTCGTCCGTGCTGCCGCTGGCAGCCCCTCAACAGCTCGAATGGACGTCCAGCGATGTGTCTGTCGCTAAAGTGAAGCGTGCAGCGGACGGCAGCGGCGCTGACATCTCTGGTGTAGGCGCAGGACAAGCCGACTTGATCGCGAAGACGCCTGACGGCAAAATAACGGCGACGATGAGCGTGTTCGTCTACGAGCCGTAAGGGGTGCTCGCACTCAGAATCAAGTTTATTCACTCAATCCACCAAACTGAAAGGAAGGGAAAACCATGGCAAACACCGAGCTAGCTTCATCGATATCCAAGCGCCGCAATGAAAATCCCTTCGGCCATGCACTGCGCCGGGAAGAGAGAACGGCCTGGCTGTTCATCTTGCCTGCGTTGGCAGCGCTTTTGCTCTTTGTCTTCTATCCGATGATCCAAGCGTTCATCATCAGCTTCCAGAACTACAACATGGTAGGCGGAACCCGGTCTTTTAATGGCATCGATAATTACCGGACGCTGATGAATGACTCTGAGTTTCTGGCAAGTCTTCGGCATTCACTGTTCTTCGCCGTCATTGTCATTCCGGTACAGACAGCGATTTCGCTGGGCCTCGCGATGCTGATTCAGCGAGTCGGTCGTTTTACAAGCTTGTTTCGAACGGCTTATTTTATCCCTGTCGTAATCTCGACATCGGTCGCAGCCACGGTGTTCAAGCTTATCTACAACAAGGACTTCGGCATCTTGAATCAAGTTCTCAAATCGATGGGACTGCCGACGACGAACTTTTTATCCAATCCGGATACCGCGATGTACGGCATCATCATTCTCGGCATTTGGAAAGCATCTGGGTTTTTCATGATTATTTTTCTCGCGGGACTGAACAACATCTCCCAAGACTTATATGAAGCGGCTCGAGTTGACGGAGCAAGCCGAGCGCAGCAGTTCTTCCGTATTACGCTGCCGATGCTGAACCGAACGATGGCTTTTGTTGTCATCATGACGACGATCGATGCAATCAAGCTGGGAGGTCTCGTCTTCGTCCTCACCAATGGCGGACCGAACGGCTCCACCCAGACAGTCGTCTATTACATCTGGAAAGTGGCATTCCAGCAAATGCAAATGGGCTACGGCACCGCCGCCGCTTTTGTTCTATTCGCTATCGTGCTGATCATCTCGCTTGTGCAAATGACCTACTTCAATAAGAAAGCTGACTACTAGGGGGGATTATTATGCGGCAAATGGCGCTTGCGCTTAAAAACATCATGATGACGCTAATCGCCATCGTCAGCATTATTCCGATCGTATGGATGGTCGCTGGATCTCTGCGACCTTATGAGGAACTGTTCCAATATTCATCGAGCTTGAATTGGCATTTGTTCGTGCCCGTGAAGTTCACCTGGGTGAACTTCAAAAACGTTATTTTCAACGATACGAATCCATTCCTACGCTACATTTGGAACACAGTGATCGTCGCCGGATCCGTAACCGGCATCGTGCTCGTCGTAAGCGCCTTGGCCGCCTTCGCTTTCGCGAAGCTGCGATTCCGTGGCAAGTCGATCGTCTTCGCCTTGTTCATGTCGGCAATGGTTATTCCGGGCGAAGTAACGCTCGTGCCAAACTACTTGCTGATGAACAATTTCGGGTGGGTCAACTCGTACGCAAGTCTCATCGTGCCATCCGCGCTGTCGGTATTCGGCATCTTCTTGCTGAGGCAGTTTTTCGCGGACATTCCGAATGAGATTATGGAGGCGGCGAAGATTGACGGTGCTTCGGTTATGCGCGTGTTCTTGCGCATCGTCGTTCCGGCGGCCGTTCCGGCGCTAATAACACTTGGCCTGATGACGTTTCTCGGCAACTGGGACTCGTATCTCTGGCCCCTTATCGTCATCAATGACGACAAGAAGCAGATGATCCAAGTCGCAATTGCGTCGTTCTCTTCGCTGGCGGGCAGCGATTGGTCCAAAATTCTGGCAGCTAGTACGATATCAACGGCTCCGATCCTGATTCTATTCCTGTTCCTGCAGCGCTACTACATTCAGGGCATCACGATGTCGGGGGTCAAAGGATAATGGAGAACAAAATTTACGATGCGGTAGCACTCGGCGAGTATTTGATCGATTTCGTTCCGGACGGCGTTTCGGCATCCGGAGAGCCTTTGTTGGAACGCAACCCCGGCGGCGCTCCGGTCAATGTGCTGGCGGCGCTCGCGAAACTAGGCAACAAGACGGCCTTTATCGGCAAGGTCGGTCAGGATCCGTTCGGCGAGTATTTGCGGGATGTGCTAATACGGCAGGGAATCGCAGATAAGGGGCTTGTGTTAAGCAGGGACGCACATACGACGATGGCATTCGTACATTTGGACGAGCTGGGAGAGCGTTCGTTCCACTTCGCCCGTCAGCCTGGAGCGGACGCGCTGCTTACGGAGGCTGAAGTGCGACTGGATCTTACGAGCGGAACGCGCCTATTCCACTTCGGTTCCATTTCGCTAACTTCGGAGCCTTCGCGCCAAGCGACACTACATGCAGTTGAGGCGGCGCGGCAAGCAGGGGCGATCATCTCCTACGATCCGAACTGGCGTCCGTCTCTGTGGGATACCGAGGAACTGGGGCTTGTCTGGATGAAGAGTGGGCTTGAACAGGCTCACATCGTTAAGGTGTCGGAGGAGGAGCTGGCGCTGCTGACGGGCCAGTCTGACGTCGGCATGCCGGATCTCGTTGCCGGAGCCGAAGAGCTTGTTCTGTCCTACGGATTGGATGTTCTGCTTGTGACGCGGGGAGCAGCAGGAACGTATTATCGGACGGCGCGCTACGCCGGCGAAGTGGCAGCCAGCCGCGTCGTTCCCGTCGATACGACAGGGGCGGGCGATGCGTTCATGGGCGCTTTTCTCCACCGCGTGCTCGGCAGCCAGACGAAGCCGGCGGACTGGAGCGAAGAGGAGCTGCACAGAACAGTCGCCTTCGCCAACGCCGGCGGGGCGCTCGCTACCACTCGCAAAGGCGCTATTCATTCGCTCGGGACGCTGGAAGAAATCCAAGAGTTGCTTCGCGGGACACGTTAACCCCGAAAAGGGGCTGTCCCAAAAGATCATAAAATTTGACCTTGTGACAGCTCCTGTTTTTTTCTAATAGGAAACACAAAGAAACCGTTCCTTGGTAAAATGGAAGTGCGACCCACCATTTACGAAAGGAACGGTTTCTTTGTACATTCAATATACCTTGGATCAACTTTGCCTGCCAATGGACCTCAAGGAAGATATTCCTCAAACCCACCTCGTGCGCGTCGTGAATGCGGCGGTTAATCGTCTCGACGACAATATCTTTTCCACCGCTTATCCTGGTGGTGGCCGAGACAGCTATCACCCGAAAATGCTAACCAAAGTGCTTATCTATGCCTACACCCAGCGGATCTACACCTCCCGCCAGATCGCAAAAGCCGTTCGTGAAAATATCATGTTCATGTGGATCGCCGGCAGACAACGCCCAGATTTCCGTACCATCAACTTCTTTCATTCGGAGCGAATGAAAGATGTACTGGAGACAGTCTTCACCGGTGTACTTCAGTTTCTAATAGATGAAAAATATGTGAAGCTCGAACATTACTTTGTGGATAGTATGAAAATCGAGGCGAATGCAAATCGATACACATTCGTCTGGGGCAAAGCTGTTGTAAAGCAGAAAGCAAAACTGCAAGAGAAAGTGAAGACCTTGTTCGCAACCATTGAAGCATCAGAGCAGCAAGAAGAGCAAGATCAGTCCGGGCATGACCTCGCTGAGCTAGGCGAAGCATCTTCTCTTACGAGCGAAAAACTGGAGGTTGCTGTTCAGCAATTGGAGGCTCAACTACAATCCCGGCCGAAGGACAAACCTTTGAAGAAAGCGGTACGTATGCTTCGCAAAGACCTGCTCCCATGTCTGCATAAATATGAAATTCAGCAAGAAGTACTAGGTAATCGGAATAGCTTTAGCAAGACCGATCACGATGCTACCTTTATGCGGATGAAAGAAGACCACATGCGCAATGGTACAATGTACAAATCGGAACAGAAAACCAATCCATTATTAATTAATGCTTGCATCAGCGACCAACGGACACACGCTGCTTGAAACCGCATCTGGAGAAGGCTAAAGCAGCACTTGGCCAGTTACCGAAAACCATTTTTGCCGACGCAGGATATGGCGGAGAAGAAAATTATGCATATCTGGAAAGTGAAGAACTGGAAGCTGTTGTCAAGTACAGCAACTATCACATGGAAAAATCAAAAAGCTGGCAGAATGACATAAGCAAGTTAGACAATTGGCAGTACGATGTAATTCAAGATACATGGACATGTGCGGCTGTGCGTCAATTGTTGTATCGCTACGAAAGCAAAGAAAAGACAGAAAGTGGATATGGAATCAGAAGGCGTCACTATCGAAGTGAAAGCTGTGAAGGATGTCCACTCAAGGCGAATTGCACGAAAGCGCAAGGAAACCGAGAAATTAGCGTTAGCTTCCAATACCTGCGCTACAAAGAGCAGGTACGGGAAAAGCTTCGAAGCGAGGAAGGCTACGCGCTATCGGTCAGGCGTATGATCGAGAAGGAGAGTGTTTTCGGGCAAATTTCAATAAATTGGTCTGAATATCAGTAAGCTGACCTACTTTTGGGACAGCCTCCTTTTTGTACCGACAGGCTACAGCACACTTCGCTTTAACCAGTAGGAAGATGTTGTGAAAACATCTGAGGGGACGTTGCCCTGCGAATAGGCTGATGACCAAGTCATGGGCCGCATCGTAATGTGTCATCTGCTTAAAGGCACTTTTTTTCGCTCTTACCACTCCAGACCTATAATATGTACGGGTTCTTTCTTTAATCTGTGTAGTGTAAACTGTTTTCTTATACATTATCATCGAATTGATAATTCGGAAAAGGAGGAAAAGGAGGAATTTTGAACAAAATGTAAGCGCTTAACAATGGGTTCTAAACTCGAACAGAGGGAATCCATGGAAAGAAGAAAATGTTTAGCGATCTTGCTCGCAGCAGTTTATTGATTCTAACAGATGGGATGGCTTGGTTGTTCTTGCGGATACGACTGTAGCTCATTGCAAAGCAAACCGCCACGACTAGAATGATACGAAATGTATCTATTACCGAGTGGCTGTATCATATTTTGGGAGGGGAAGTAACACAATGAACAAGCGAATTAAGCAGATTTTGGTGTTAGCGTTTGCGGTTGCATTGTGCTTGCAGCAGTATGGGATCGTACAAAAGGCAAGTGCGGCCGGCGCAAATGGTTATTTTCTTAAGGTTCAAACCACAGGTGGGAATCAGTGGGATGGTGCGCACATAGACACAGGGGCAAGCGGCTTAAACCTCGTCGCCGGCACAGCCTACACCTTCTCCTATGACTTATACACCCCTGACAAAGATGTTGCAGGCATCGTTCTACAAACTAGCGGAAACTACAACTGGATTAAAAATACGGGAGCTTTAAGCGCGGCAAGTCCCGCTTGGACTTCATACACGGCGACATATACTTATGTAGCCGCAAGCGGCGGACAACTTCAATTTGTTAAAACCGGCGATAGCGGTGCTACGGATGCAAAGAATATAACTTACTACATCGACAACTTTGTTGTAAAAGACGCAACAACCGGCAATGTTGTTTACACTGCCAACTTTGATGACCAATCTACTGATGGTTTCGTTCCGAATGGGAGTGCTACGCTGTCTGCTGTTAATACCACTAGTGCTGGAACAACAACACCAACTCTTAACCCGGATGTACTCTCCTTGCCAAGCATTAAGAATACGTACCCGAATTATTTGATGGGCAGCATTATCGGCCCCTATTACATGCAAAACTCAATTATGCCCGTCATTAAAGCACAGTTTGGCGTTGTGACATCAGAAAACGCGATGAAGCCAGCTTCGCTGATCGGCACCAGCGCCTCTACGCATAACGTCGCGGATCTGAGCTTTAATGCAGCGGACACGGAAGTTCAGAGCGCTATCAACAATGGCCTAAAAGTACATGGGCATACGCTTGTCTGGGAAGGGCAGTCGATTCCGTGGCTAAACAACGCTAGGATCTCCGACTCAGACCCGACTCCATCCAACCCAGGTCTGACCGCGGCTGGGGCGTACGCGAACATGAACGACTATATTAATGCGGTGCTCAAGCATTTTGACGGCAAGTTTAACGCGAGCACGCAGAACATTATCTCGTGGGACGTTGTCAATGAAGCGTTCAGCGGTAACGTCCGTGACAGCTCTCTTAGTCGGACAGACTGGCATAGCTACTTGAAAGCCACCCCTTGGCTGAAGGCGACGGACGATAACTACGTCGAACAAGCGTTCAAGTATGCCCGTGCGGCGGAGCCTGATTACAACGTGCTGTTGTACTACAACGACTATAGCATGGACGACCAGAATAAGGCTGCGGCCGTTCGCGACATGGTGAAAGACATCAATAGCCGTTGGGCTGTGGATCACCCTGGCAAGCAGCTCATTCAGGGCGTCGGCATGCAAGAGCATAACGGCCTCGGCACCAACCCTAACAATACGCGCAAGTCGATCCAGATGTTCAAGGATATTGGCGTCAAAGTGTCGATCAGCGAGCTGGACATCTCCGCTGGCACAGGCGGAACGCAGACTCCCGATCAGAAGACAGCTCAAGCCGCACAGTACGCGCGGTTGATGCAAGTTTATACCGATCCTGCCTTTAAGGACACGGTGCAGCGCATCACATTCTGGGGGCTGACAGACACTAACAGCTGGTTGTCTTCCGGCAGTCCGTTGCTGTTCGACGGCAAACTGTACCCGAAAGACGCGTTTTACGCCGTGATTGACCCGGCCGGTTACCTTGCGAATTACAAGGGACCAGCGAAGCCTGCAGGGAAAACTGCAACAGCCGCAAAAGGGACTCCGACCATCGATGGCAATAAAGACGACATTTGGAATACGGCATCGCCTATCGATATCAATGTAACGCAGACAGGCATTACGAAGGCGGATACGCACATGCCGGCCGCTACCGCTCGCATGTTGTGGGACAACGGTAACCTGTACGTATTCGCGCAGGTGACCAAAGATCCGTCCGAACCGTTGGACAAGGGGAACGCAAACCCTTGGGAGCAGGATTCACTTGAAGTATATGTTGACCTGACGAACGGTTCTAGCGCCATGTACTCGAACGCTTCCGGGCATTATCGCGTTCGGTATGACGGCTTTGCGACGGTAGACGCAGGCATGACGGATAATCAGGGCGTTGCAACGAAGATGACCTCCGCGACGACGTACGACGAGACGACGAATTCCTACACCGTCGAGATGAAGATTCCGTTTATCCAGATTACGCCTGCGATTGGTACTCAGATCGGCTTTGACGCTCAGGTGAACGACGCGAAAGCCGGTGCACGCATTGGCGCGTTCGCTTGGAACGACGCTACAGGCACGGCTTATCAGGATCTATTCAAGATTGGCACGTTGCAACTTGTTGCAGGCGACACGGTACCTCCTGTAACTACGGATAACGCCCCAACCGGGTGGCAAACCCATCCCGTGAACGTAATCCTCCAAGCGACTGATGAAGGAAGCGGAGTTGCTTCAACGTCTTACAGCCTGGACGGAGGAGCCTATGTCACCGGCAATTCGGTGTCGATTACTTCGGAGGGGATTCACACTCTTGGTTACTACAGCGTGGACGGGGCAGGCAACAAGGAAGCGGACAAAGAGAAGATCATTCAGATCGATCTGACAGCCCCCGCGATCACGGTGCCGGACATCACGAAGGTTCTGATTAGTGATGCCTTGAACTATCCGATTGCTGTATCCGATGCAACTAGCGGCGTGGATTCGACGTCCGTCACTTTAGACGGAATACCTGTATCCAACACGATTCAAACAGCACCATTGAGTCTATCGCTCGGCGTGCATTCCATTGTCGTGACAGCTAGCGATAAGGCAGGGAATTCCGTTACGGTTACACGTCAAATTACCGTTTATATGGATATAGCGCATCTAGACTCACTGATTCAATCTGGCAGTGACAACGGCTTCATTACGAAACCAGGGCTGGTAAACAGCCTGTTAGCGAAGGTGAAGCAGGTGCAAGCGGCCGGCGCTGACGCCAAGCAGGTGGGCAATGCCTTGAACGCCCTCAGCAACGAAGTGAGCGCCCAGTCGGGGAAAGGACTGAACGCTGGTTACGCGGCTCTGGTGCAGAGTATCCTTAAGTCTCTAGGCAATAAGTAAGCTGGAGCAGCAGTGCGCGTTGAAGCCCTAGTATACAACTGCAACGCAGAACGGCCCGCATGCGATTATCGCGTGCGGGCCGTTTTTATGACATTACAACATGAGGGAATTGTCACCTTTGGCATTGAATTGTGCAGATCGACTTGTTGATTGAGACAAGAACTAGAAAGCAAAGTGTGTTGGTTCCCAATCCAGTTCGCAAGTACCGGGCCAGAATCCAATCAATTGGTGGACTCCGCTAGTCGCTTAAGTACCAATAGCACTGATTGTTCGTCGTCTTCCGTCACGTTATTTTCCTCATCGTTGCTGTTGGAGCCCGGCCGATTGTCGATCTGTTGAATCTTCAACAAGGTGCCAACCCCTTCCGTACTCAAGTCGTAACTCATGGTGAAGTAATTTTCGGGTGTGTCCTCCAAGCCGGGACGTGGAGCGAAGAGGGAGTATCTGAGAGACTGATAAGGTGCAAACTCTAGCACCGTGCCCCACTGCTCGTAAATATTGCCTTCCCACTCCGTTCGAAACCGGATCTCGCTACCGATTTGCCAATCGGTTATAAGACGACTGCCGTACTGCCACTGTTTGACCCATTCAGGGTTTGTTATTGTATCCCACACTCGCTCGGCATGTGCGTTTATAATAATTCGGGATGTACTCGTGGACATCAATTTACCTCCTCATTCATTTTTCTGCCCTAACCATTCGACGATTGCATGTTAATTCCTGCCAGAACGATCATATAAATTGCCGTTACAGACAATGCAGAAACCTTATCATATGCGATAGCGAAATAATTGCGGATGCAGGCCCACTTCAAAGATCCCGAGTAGATGCGTCGTTACGAATAAATGGGAGACTTAAGCTTATAGATACTCGAGGGAAGCGTAAAGAATATTCGGGAATCGCTTGAACTGCGTTCCAGAATTGCAAGCATTTTTATTTTAATGATCGTTAAAATTAATTCTTGAACACTCAATAAAGAAAATGATATTCTCTTCGATGAAGGAGAGGATGCCATGATCGAAACCTCTCAGCGTTGCCGAAATATCCATAGCTAGTTAAAACGATGACTTTTTTTTGAGTAAATAACCAAGTAGGCCCATAGGACTATTTGAAATACGCCTTCAATAAATCGATATTCAAGGAGGTCCACCATGAAGAATATCGTGATTACGGGAGGAACCGACGGCATCGGCAAGGCTCTGGCCATTACATATCTACAGAGAGGAGATCGCGTCATCGTCGTCGGACGCAATGCCGAGAAAAGCATTGCGTTTCTCTCGGCCGCCCGTGACATTGACGCCGGCGAAAGAGCTTCCTTCATTCAGGCGGAACTGAGCCTGATTCATGAGAATAAGAGGGTCATCGAGGAGATCAAGAATCGGCTCCCCGCGATTGACGCTCTAGTATTATGCGCCCGGCATTATCGTTCGACACGATTCGTAACAGCGGAAGGCTTCGAGGACAATTTCGCATTGTTCTACTTGAGTCGGTTCGTGCTCAGTTACGGTTTGATCGAGTTACTGGATAAAGCCGACAACCCGATCATCGCCAACATAGCAGGACCGGGCTACAATCTGTCCGCAATCCAATGGGACAATCTCGGGCTCGAGAGAAATTATCATGGTGGCGCGGCCTTGGGCCAAGGAGGCAAGCTGAACGACCTGCTTGGCGTTGCTTTTGCCGATAATGACAAGAGTAGCCGAATTAAGTATGCGTTATTTCATCCGGGCGTTGTGTCTACCAGCTTCTCCGGCGAGTACGACGAGTCGACCGCGGATCATATCGTAGAGCTGAAGAAGCGCGGCAAATCGATTGCGGAAGCCGTCGCGCCGATTATCGCCCGCATTGACGCTCCGCCGCTCGAACCGCTGAGCGCTTTCGTGGAAGGCGAACGCATTAGCGTCGATCACAAGGCCTTCGGCAAGAGCGCCGCGAAACGACTTTACGACATAACCCTGAGCCTGCTGCCCCGTTGACGGAGAACAAGTCATACAGATCCCGCAAGAGAGAAACTTTATGAATCGGAGGGGGCGAACGTAGCCAGACATAAAGAGTTCGATACAACCGAGGTCCTTTCCAAAGTCGTGGACGTTTTCTGGGTGCATGGTTATGAAGGCACTTCTATACAGGACTTGGTCAATCATGTCGGAATCAATGCACAAAGTCTTTATAACGCTTTCGGGGGCAAACGCGAATTGTTCCTTGCATCGCTCCGTTTTTATGCCGATCAAAGCAACACGGTTCATATTCTGGACAGCACACCTTCAGGGAAAGAAGCGATTTCAAACGTGTTTCGCGAGGTAACCGCGATATTATCCCGCCCGGATGGATCGAGGGGATGCTTCCTTATCAATACGAATGTGGAGATGGCGCCGCATGATCTCGAAATCGCCGCTTTCCTGGAAAAGGAAAGGGCTCTTGTTATCGACGCTTATTATCGAGCATTAACCCGAGCGAAGGAACAGGGCGAGCTTCACGAACGCCATCAAGATCTTATGGCGCTTGCGCGATATCTGAGCAATGCGCATGGGGGATTGATCGTTACGGCCAAGACGATATCCGGCAAGAAGATTCTAGACGACATCGTCCGAGTCACTCTTTCGATTCTAGATTAAAAGGACGATAATGTCTGTCAGGGGTTGCCACTCCCACTAACCAAGTCGTTACCGACTTTAGTATCCAATCCGATTCAAAGTAAGGGAGTGATTTATCCATGATTGATCAGCGAGAATATCCAATCGAGACTGTCATTCATGTATTAGGCGGCAAATGGAAGCCGATTATTTTATGGCATTTGATGGATTCAGACAAGCGCTTTAGCGATCTGGAAAAGCTCATCCCCGGCGTTTCCTCAAAAATGCTTGCGCAACATCTACGCAACTTGCAACAAGCAGGCATTATTGAAAGGACCGTATACCCCACAGTCCCTCCTAAAGTAGAATATTCACTAAGCGAATACGGTAAAACATTGATCCCTGTAGCGGAAGTCATGTGTGATTGGGGAGAAGGTCATAATGAGCGCAAACGTGATGAACCAGCGTCTTAAATATTGCATGAACACATGAATTGAACCCGCCCTGAAGGCGGCTTTTATCACTTTATTTGGCGCAAGCGGGGCAATTGGCAGACTCGTTCTGGAGAGAGAACGAGAGAGAAATAAATGGAACAACTCTGTTGAGTTGTTCCATTTATTTCGTCATACTGTTCCTATGGCTAACGGTAGTTCTCCCAAATGTTGTCGTATGATCACAGAAGGTCTCGATCTCGTTCCATAATATTTTTCACGTGGCTCGGCCATTTCGAATTTGCAGGGCAATATTTTTTCGCCACTTTCTCGATGGTCGTATAGCCCTTATCTATGTATTTGCTCGCGATCAGTTGTCCGAATTTAAGCACGCAATCTGCTTTTGTCTTAAAGCTGAGTCCCTTGTTGTACCCGTTGCCGTCGATTGCGTTGAGACCGAACAAATTGTTCTTTCTCGTAGCCAGCTTACTGCTGCCGTTCCCGCTCTCGAGCTTCATGACCGCGATGGTGAAAAACGCGTTGATGCCATACTCGTCTTCGATACGTAAAATCGCTTTTTCCAAGCCTTGGTCTTCCAGATCTGTTCCTTTCAAAATCGTCGCGATATGCTCGGTGGTTAGTCCTGAATCCGATTCTACCTTGGACGTCGGTTCGTTTACCTTTGTCTCTGTCTCTGTCTCTATCTCTGTCTCCGTCTCGACCGCTAGTGTCTTAACTTCCTTCACGGCTTTCAGGAGCTGCTTGGCTATCTTCTCATCCTTATTGATTGGCTTGGCGTACCCGCCATGCACGTACCCTCCGTCTTTTAAACGAAGCCAACCGTTCTCGGTTACAGAAGATACTTCCAGAACCGTCCCTTTTGTCACGGTGTTGATGATTTTGGATTCGCTATACGCGTTTACTCTAACGTTAAGATAATCTGCCGTCGTTTCATATGTAGAAACAGTTGACGGAGATTTGTACTCTTGTTTCGCTGTGGCTGGAGGAGATTGCTCCGGCACTTTGATCTCGGGCTGATCTATTGGATTATTAGGGGTGGGGTCCGCCTGCTCTTGAAGGGGAGCCTTCAGGAGACTCAGCGGTAACTGAACGGCAGGAAGCAACGGTATTGAGAGCAACGGTGCGGGTTGTACCGATTGATTCGTTTCCATAACCCGGATTTCGTCATTCTGAGCGGCTACCGCAAAAGGATTCGAGAAGACTCCGAAATATAGGCCGACTGTAAAAGCAACGACAGCAGTTATAAAATACGGAATAAGTGTTTGACGGTTTTCTTTGTTCACGAATATCCACTCCTAATCGTAATGGGGATAATGCGGATCGCAATAAATCGAATGATCCCAACGATCAATTGGACAGCGTAACACGTTGACATGCCCTCGACTGATTGGTGAATCTTAGGGCCGTACAAGTTAAACCGATTGTAACGAATGATTGGCGAAAACCTTGTCAAACGATCTGAATTCCAGGCTTGTAAATTTGTCGGATTCCACACAAATATCCGCGTTGGACGCGGATACGAGCGATTTTTATTGACTATGAGAAATTCTTAACTTACCCGAGCCAAGCTAAGTACGCTAAATAATTCGAATTCGAAGAAGAGGCCGTGGAAATTTCCATGGCCTCTTCGCAGTATTCAGATTCGTTGGTATCCTAGGATTTAGATATTCATACATAAATATGGAATCTTATAGTAAGATTATGTTATGACCAGGCAGACATAGTGAATTTGGATGAAGTCGGGAGTCGTTGAGAAGGAACATTATAATGAAGGAGGAATTAATTTGAAAACATATGGATTAGTTTTTCTGATAACAGGGATTGTACTAATCGCCTTGAGTGGTTTAGAGAAAATCATAATTTACACATCTCTAAGCAATCGAGCAGGTGATTATCAGGGCTTAAAATTTATAATGCCAAACGAAATTTGGAACATACCTACACTGACATTTATATTTGGAATAGTGCTCATCATTATTGGACTGATTATGCCATTATGGAAAAAAGTCGTTAATCCTTTTGGAATGATTAGAGAAGCAAATAAAGAATTTGAAACGAAGTATGGGTTCAATAAGGATAATAAGGAGCAATGAGATTTTGAAGATTGTGAATACAATGACTTTCGGAATAATGCCGAAGATAAGACTTAAAGGAGTTATAAGGAAATGAAAGGAACAGATCTAAAATACTTATCTAAGATTATCTGGATAGAAGCAGAAGTATGGGCTGAGGGGCAATGGGATATTGAGGATGTAAATACGGATGTTATTGTGACCTTTTCAAATCGGATGAAATGGATAGCGAGCTTCTTTACATACAAATATATTCAAACAAGGAGTAACGAAAATAAGAGTTCTGGAGAATGCATGAATGGAGCTTATTTTTGGTCAAGTGATATGGTTCTCATAGATATTGGAAGCAAGGAGAGAATTCTTGAAGTAATACATTATTTAATTGAAACAGACAAGTTTCAAGTTGTGTTTAAGAGATATTCCGACGTTGATCCAGAAGAGGGTGAGTTTTATCCAATCGGATTTTTTGATAACAAATGATATTAAATACGATATCACACGCATCGGGCCACCCGGCCCTCGGTTCGGAAAAGGCAATTGATGATACGGTGGAAAGCGAGTCGACTCCGAACTGGTTATGTTCATAGATCCCGTTTGTGCCCTTAAGTGTGAGTTCTAAGATAATTGAGATCAGTGACGGAGAGGACATTACGGAAGAGTGGAGAGAATGGTAATAAGATGCCCACGGTGAATTTGTTAAGGTTTACTCGAAATAAGCTAATTATTTCATTTGTTTTGTTAATTGTAGTTGTCGGGATATACTTCATTCTGAATCGAACGATTGTAATTGATCGAACCGACCAAGTATTAGGAGATTATGATTTCCCCACCGTAACAACACCCGATATTGAATTATTGGCAGAAGGCACAGGAAAACAGATTATTAATGCTGAAAAGGTTTCCACAAAAATAAGAATACTAAGTATCATGTATAATGACACTTCCGAAGATATCGTTGTAGGGAGTGAAATCGAGGCTCGTGAAAGTTTTGTAGCGTTCAAATATAGACAAGTGAGTAAAAGGCACAGCTGGCCTTTTATCCCGGGAAAAGCCTTGTACGGCACGGGTACGAGCTATAAACATATTAAAAAAGGTGAGCAACGGAAATTGTTTTTGAGATTCAATAAAGAAAGAAATGAATATTGGATAATGCCAGATGAGATGGTAAAGCAATGAGGATCTGACTGGTTTAATGGTTCGTAACGTTCAGTGAACGAAATCTAGAGGTGACACGAATGAAAAACTCGATTCTTTCATTAGTATTCATTGCTATCTTAATAACCATGTTCGGATGTTCAGATAAGAGTCATGATAATAGTCCGGCTATAACGAAAGAATATCTAAAACAGAATGCAAAAAGCGGGTTGACTGAAACCGAAATAACGGATTTGTTTGGAGAACCTACGCTTAACGAATATGGCGATGGGAGCTTTGTCTGGATTTACGATGAGGCAATGAATAATTTCACGTATAAACCAGATATTCAAAAAGTTGAGTTTGATGAGATTAAGAAGGGGAATATAAAATATCAATTATACATAAATGTTGTAGACAAAAAGGCGATCATGTTCTCATATTTCTATAGAGGCGACAATAATGAAGTGTGGAATTATGAGATTACGGCTAATGGATCAAATGATAGACAAGCAAGTTAATCGATTTTGATTATGGGGGGATTAGGTGTGGGAACTGTATACGATTCAATCCAGCCAGATCATGAACAATTTATTAAAGAACAAAAAATGTTTTTTGTTGGTTCAGCTGCAGCTACGGGTCATGTTAATATCTCCCCTAAAGGACATGATGTCTTCCGCATCCTATCGCCTAATAAAGTTGCCTATCTTGACTTGACTGGAAGCGGTAATGAAACAAGTGCTCATATTACGGAAAGTAATCGGCTAACCTTTATGTTTATGTCCTTTCAAGGAAAACCATTAATACTAAGGCTGTATGGAAACGGAAGAGTAGTATTGCCGAACACGGAAGAATGGAATAAACTTGTAACTCACTTCGAATTGATGCCTGGCTATAGGCAAATCATTGTCTCTGATATCGAAATCGTAAAAACATCATGTGGATTTAGTGTGCCTCTATACTCTTTCGAAGGTGAGAGAGATGTATTGTTGAAGTGGGCAGTTAATAAAGGAGAAGAGAAATTAATTGAATATAGAAAGAACAAGAATTCATTAAGTATGGACGGAATCATGACACCTCTTGGAGTTTCTCTTGCTGAGGATGAATGAATTAATATATTAATATTCAGGACGTGAATAATAGATTGTTTGTGTGATTTTTTGTGATCGGAGGAAGAGCAGCGAGACTACATGGCTGCTCTTCTCTTTGTTTGATGAAGTCAGACCTGTAGAGGGCAGCTTATTATGCCATCTGATCGTGATGGAGAATCAATTCACAATCTTGCATGTCGCATCCTGCTTTTCCTGATGATTCGCTGCTTCGAACCGTTTACGCCTGTAGAGGTCTGATTAATCGTTGGAATCGTTCCGTCGGCATTATAGTTGAACTTCTCGATGGCCACTGAACGTCGGTAATCTGCTCCTGTCGGCAGTGCGCCTGTGTGATAAATGAAGTAAGGTTGACCTTTGAATTCAATAATAGCTTGGTGATTCGTGCCACTTGTGCCTGTAGGCTGCATGATTACACCGCGATACGTCCAAGGACCCGTTGGACTTGAACTCGTAGCGTAAGAGATCGACTCTGGCCAACCGGACGCATAGGACAAATAATAGATGACATTGCGCTTATGCAGCCAAGGCGCTTCTGTAAATTTTCGTTTATGTTGTGAAGTCGGTGATCTTTCCTGAAAGCTTCTCCACTCTTCGTAGGACTCATAGGCAGCTAATAGATATGGGCAACGAATGCGGATAACAAATAACATCCCCCTTACCCCAGAAAATGCTATTAGGTGTGATCTGTGTAATATGACACGCTAACGAATCGTTGATCCTATTGTCTGCAAAATACTCTGACGTGGTTAAAATGAGGACTAATAGAGTATCCTCCAATGTTCGTTAAGTGATGGCAGCTGCTTGAAATCGGAAATTAGAGCTCATTAGGTTCGTTAGGGTTCTAGGAACTAGAAAATAATATAAAATTATGGTTTGATATAGTAAAATATTGTTATGATTCTTATTTATGAGAAAGCTCATTTCTATAAGCTGTGAGGCGAATGAAGTTTCATTGGATGGTAGGTAGTTGTAGGAAATCAGAGAAATTCAATAAAACAGTATTTATAGAAATAAACAATGAAACCAGGAGGGAATAATTTGTATAATAACTTCATTATTAATACTACTGTATCTGGAATTACCGTAGCCGATCTAGACATTGCTATTGAATGGTATAGTAAACACCTAGGTATGAAACTCTTAGCGAGAAACCCGTATTTTGCAACGATGCAGGTATCCCCTGGTCAAATAGTCTTTTTAAGAAATAATCAAAATGAGAAAGATAGAAAAATACAAATCTTATGTACCGATTTATGTTTTGTAGTTACAGAGATTGAAGAATTATATAATCAACTAAAGAATAATTCTGTTCGTGTAACTGATTTAGAAGTGAATGATGAAGATATGAATTGGAAGTGGTTTTATTTCTATGATCCTGATGGTAACTGTATTAATGTTTGGACAGGGACATCGGGCTGGACTAGATAAGTGGCACTGGGTTTACGGACCTAATGATCAGTAACAATCTCATATTCGAAGTGAATAGTTGAGGATTAATGAGTACCAGTTGTTCTGGAGTTGCTGACATCCTATATCAACGTATTCGCGCATCGGGCTATACTGCCCTCGGTCGGGCGGAGGTCTATAAATATAACAACTTAAGACAAATTATTTGCAATATACATAATTCAGGAGTTGGCCATATGCTTGTCGTTCACTGGTCTCCAGTTAATAATTCAAAAAATATTTTAAAGAACGGTATAAATAAAGGCCGAAATGGAGTGTATTGCTTTCCCATTACAGGTCACGTCTCACTAGATAGATGGTGGATGAAAGCATTGAAGCGATTTAGAAAAGATGGCAAGCGATATAATGGTTTTATTTTCAGAGTAGGAGAACGGGATTTACCTGCCTACTTTGGACATTTTATGGGCGCTACCACAAATGATGAATTTGACAAGTCGATAAAAACACTAGAAGACCTTGGTAAAGAGATTCAAAATACGATAATATGGCGAATTGGTGAAAGTACTCTACAGCATGCGGTTGAATGGCTAAGCAAAGATCATGATTTCATAAAACTAGGAAGAGAAGAACTCCAAAAAAGACCAACTCTATATAAGGATACACTAACCGATGCTGCGTTTATGGAATATATACTTGAGGATTACCAGATCGTATTAAACCAATCGATAGATTCAAACAGAATAATCCGTGTAATTCCACCAACAGAAGAGTTCGGTAGAGTATTATATAAGAACAAGAAACAGAGATATATTGAAGGATAGTGTAAGGAAGGTAAGTGCTTCGGCTAAATTCGTCGAACCTGTGGCCGGCAGCCTGAAAAGAGGGAGTCAGTGTGGAATTATTAGAATATTGGAACCAATCGCATAGTCGACCGGAGAAAAAACCAAAATATGATGGTTGGCTAGATAAATACAAAGAGTATTTGATTGCTTGCAATGAACCAATCATTGATTTGGGCTGTGGACTGGGAAATAACACTTTGTATTTATTAGAACGAAATTATTGCGTAATTTCATGCGATTTATCCGAGGTTGCGCTAAGTAGATTACAATCTTTTATTCCTACGGCTGAAACTCGGCTATTTGATATGAGAGAAGGAATTCCATTTGATGATTCTAGTGTGAAGATAGTTATTGCAGATCTATCGTTACATTATTTCTCAGATGAAGACACCTTCAAAGTTCTTGAGGAACTCAACAGAGTGTTAGAAGTTGAAGGACTGTTAATCTGTAGAGTTAATTCAACTAAGAATTTGATAGACTCAGCCTGTTACTATCTGGATTCAGGTGGATTGCTACGAAGATACTTTGATGAAGTTCAAATAGATTATTTTTTTAATAATGAAAGATGGGAAAACATATATAAAGATGAATATATAATGACTAGATATTCAACCAATAAGGTTGTGTGGGAAATTTCGATGAAGAAGAAGTACTTCACTTAACATGGCTTAACGTATAGGGACATCCTCCTCTTGTTCTGGTTATGTCCGTCGGCCCCGGTGCATTCTCCACTTAACCCAGTTAGGGTTCGTAAGTACAAAGACTTTATGTGAAATTCCCAAAGATCTAATAACAATGAACTCTAAAATGATATCGAGGATGTGCTTATATGGGAGCTTGGGGATATGGAAATCTTGAAAACGATACAGTTCTTGACTGGATTGCAGAACTCATTGAAACAGACGACATGAGCCTAATATCTGAGTCGATTGAATTTGTCGTTGAAGATGATGACATCGATGCAGATGTCGCATCAATAGCAATAGGTGCAATAGAAGTGTTGGCTGCTTTACAAGATAGGCGAGGAAATGAAGAATATGATGAGGAACTTAACGATTGGATCAATGAACATAAAGGTAAAGGAAAAAATCTATTACCTAGAGCTCAAAAAGCATTACAAAAAATAGTATTAGATTCAGAACTAAAGGATTTATGGGAAGAATCTGAAAGCTTTGAGGAATGGTTAAAGACAATTAAGGAGTTGGAAAGTAGATTAAACTAAAGGTTATAGCAGTCCGTCGAACTCGAGCTTCAAGCCCTTAATCCAGTGACAGTTCGAGAATAGAAAGACGTTATCAGAAATGATTAAAACCTTAAAAACCAAAAGGAAAAATTACAAATGAAATGTTACTATCATGATCAATATGATGGTGAGAGAATATGTGGTTTATGTAAAAAATCATTATGTGATCGTTGTATCAATCCTGAAGACGGCTATTGTTGGTCATGTTCTTATGATTTTCATGCAGGAATACATCAAGAAAAAAATGATGATAAGATTGCAATAAAACGAATTAATGAATATTTGTATTGTTTTCTGATTTATGAATTTAGTTATCTACTTTTATCTTCTATGGTTGGAAGGTTAAGTCCGATATTGTTTGTCTTTGAAGCTCCTTACATATTAATTGTTGGTATACCGATTTCAATATTAATAGAATGGGTTACTGAAACTAAAATGGGTAGAAACAAGTATTCAGTAAAGTGCATTTTTGGATTTGCATTATATTTATTGTCGGCGCTTTTGTGTACAAGTGTTATTTTTGGATTGAATGATTTTAGAAATTATTTGATATTAACAATATCTGTTTCTTTATCTATATTTTTTATTTTAAGAATATTTAGAAGCAATGGTCAACGATCGATAATATTTGTTTCAATTTTTGGATACTTAACGCTAATACTTCTAAACCTTCTAACGATAAATTAAACCAACTGGATTAAACTTGATAAAGGATTTGTATTGTACTCAATTTAGACAATGACTTCGGATAAACCAGCTACTCAAGGCAAATCGATAGAGTTGATTATTAAATAAAACGGAGGTAATTAAAAATGACTGTGAATTTCATGGGAGCAGTATTTGTAAGGGTAACAGACCTTGAGCAATCTTTACGTTTCTATTCCGATGTCCTCGGTCTTCAATTACGCAACATTGAGGAATGCGGCAGGATTGCTAATTATATCATTGATGAGAAGTCACCGTTGCTTACATTAATAAAAACAGAGGGTTTTGAAGCTTCAGAATATCCGACTTTTAATTTAAACTGCAATAATGTCTTAGAGATACATGAGAAACTAGTAGCTCAAGGGGTAAAGGTTGGCCCTATAAAAAATTGGTCTTCAGATGTGAATATTCATATCGATTTTGATGTTTATGATCCTGATGGCAATGCGATTAACTTAATTGAATGGAGTAGAAAAGATTAACACCACCAATTTTTTCTTTTAATAGAAAGTCAGAAAGAACCGCTCCTTTCAAGGGATCGGTTTTTTTGTGCAGCTGGGGACAATTCTATAAATTGGTATGACTTTTGATTCTAGCGTGATGGAAAAGAAGCATCTTTTTGGCTAAAACAATTGAGTAAGTCCATGGAAAACAAGAGTCCTAATAACTATTTTTGTTTGTTTTTGGTTTAATTTTGTTTGCTACCGAATATGTCTGTTTTGTTAATAATAAATCTGTTTTTCTATTTGATTTTTTCTTTTTTTGTGATATTTTATTAGCGAAGTGATAAATGGAAGCGTCGCCACAATATGGACGAAGGTGAGAGGAGAGGTGCGAACACAATCTAGTTAGATAGGGGCGGATGTAGAATAGGATCACCCCCTCATTGTTCGGAATTCTTGGAAGCGTTTGCAATCTATAGCGGTTGACACGTACATCAGGATTCGACTACCAGACCAAACCAGAAAGCGGGGAAAGCGATTATATGCCAATAAAATATAATAGGACTGGGAATTCGGCGAGAGGCTCTTTTGTATCTTTTCGTAGACAGGGGTTCAAGTCATTTCTAGCTGCGGCGCTCGTATGCTCGACATTCGTATCGGGATTGCCAGCGGTCGGTGTGCAGGATGCTCATGCAGCAGCTGTGGATCCGATCGTGAAGAAATATGATTTCGGCACGGCGACAAGCCCGGTCTTGAACGATTATACGAGAGTAAGCGAGTCGATGCTGTATACGCCAGAATTGGGCTATGGGTTCGATCAAGCGGTTGCCTCACGTCTTCGTTCTGGCGTTGCGGGCAGCGATGATATGACGAGCGATTTTGTGCTCGGCCTCTCTTATACCTTCAAAGTGGATCTGCCGAATGGGCAATACGATGTTACGGCCTACTCTGGCGACCTGACTGGAAGCGGCACGACGAAGACGACCTTTACGCTTGAAGGTGTCACGGCAGGCAGTATTAGCGCCAAAGCAGCGGTTGCCTCGGCGACTTATCGGACAACGGTAAGCGACGGTCAATTAACAGTTGGGGTTACAGGCTCTGGCGCAGGTGGTTATCTGAACGGCCTCGTTATCCAGCAGGTTGTCGAGCAGCCTCCGGCAGCGCCGACAGGACTTACAGTCATTGGACTTACGTCCTCCAGCGTGTCGCTCGCATGGAGCAGTGTTGCGGAAGCGGCGAATTACTCGGTATACCGCAGCGACAGTGCAGGCAGCGAGCCTACATTGATCGGGCAAACGGCAAACACCTCCTATTCGGATAACACGGTTACGGTAGGCAACGGTTATTCCTATTATGTCTCGGCAATAAGCGCAAGCGGATTGGAATCGGAGCGCAGCGCACCTGCAAGCGTAAGCGAAATCCCTGCGCCGCAGCCTCCGTCAGTGCCATCGGGTGTTGTGGTCAGCGATGTTAGTGCAGGTTCAGTGCAATTGAATTGGAACGTAACGGATGGAGCATCGAGCTACCGCGTCCTCCGTTCGGATGCAGCAGACGGAACGTTCACCGATATCGGACAGACGACAACCCCTTCCTATACGGATACGAGCGCAGATACGAATAAACGCAATTATTATCAGATTATCGCTGTGAATGAAGTAGGCGAATCGGCTGCATCGGCAACCGTATCGAGCACGGTATACATACCGCCAGCAGAACTGCCGGAAGGCGGCGTACAGCGGTTCGACTTTGGTAATGGCGAGCTTGCAGACGGCTATATTCGTGTTACTTCGGTGAATAAGTATACGTCAGCACTGAAGTACGGCTTCGCCGATGCGTCGAAAGTAACGACGACAGATCGTGGAACATCCGATCCGATTCGCTCTGACTTTGCATTGGTGCAGGACACTTCGTTCAATGTAGATCTCCCGAATGGCGACTACACGGTATCGATCGTTGCAGGTGATGCGTCAGATGCGACGGATGTAGGAATCAACGTGGAGAGCATTCAGAAGGTACAGCAGACCGCGAAGACGGCAGGACAATATCTAGAGATGGAATTTGCGATCGCACTTGTTGATGGTCAACTGAATTTCAACTTCATCGGTACAGCAGCAAAGATCAACTCGATCGTCATTACGAGACTGCCAGACCGTCAGCCAGGCGAAATCCCTACCGTCTACATCGCTGGCGATTCTACGGTACAAACGTATGACCCTTATTGGGAACCGCAGGCGGGCTGGGGTCAAATGCTGCCAAGGTACTTCAACAACGATGTCTCGTTCAACAACCAAGCAATCGGAGGTCGCAGTACGAAAAACTTCATCACCGAAGGACGTCTCGATACTGTACTGCGTGCCCTGAAGCCAGGTGACTATTTCCTCGTTCAATTCGGTCATAACGATGCAACGATCAGCATTCCTGAGCGTTATGCTTCGCCGGCGGACTATAAGAACTATCTGGAGAATTACTATGTTGAAGGCGCGCTTCAGCGCGGAGCTATCCCGATTCTCGTTACGCCGATGGGCCGCCGCGACTACAACGCCGATACGGGTAAATTCAACGTCAGTTTCCCTGAATACGTACAGGCCATGAAGGAAGCAGCCGCTGACAAAGGGGTGTCGCTGGTCGATCTGAGCGCGCTCAGTATCGATTACTACAACTCGATTGGCTTTGCAGCAACGGCATCTGTATTCCTGTATACCGATCCAGGTGTTTATCAGGCATTCCCTACTGGATCTGCTGATAATACCCACTTCCAAGAATACGGAGCGATCCAGCTCGCTCGCTTGCTCGCAGGTGGTATAGAGCAGCTGAATCTGCCGCTTGCACAGTCAGTTAAGGAAGCCGAGCTGCCAGCCCATGCACCAGCACGGATTACAGGACTTATTGCAGGCAGCGTCAGCAACGCGGG
Source organism: Paenibacillus terricola (assembly GCF_014779765.1). Lineage (GTDB taxonomy): Bacteria > Bacillota > Bacilli > Paenibacillales > Paenibacillaceae > Paenibacillus_T > Paenibacillus_T terricola. The sequence continues at coordinate 91,377 of NZ_JACXZA010000002.1, forward strand.
TGCGGTACTGAAATGGAATGCCGATGAAACGGCTGATATTTACAAAATCTATCGTAAGCTCGCATCCGACCCGGAATCGTCCTATCAAATGGTCGGCACAGCGACTGTCGCCGGCTTCACGATGGGCGGCATGGCTGAAGGCCAATCGTATACGGTTCGCGTAACGGGCGTGAACGGCGCCGGTGAATCGGTTCCTTCGGATGAGGTTGCGATTGATACGAAATCTGCGAAGTACAAATATGATTTTGGCCCAGTCGGAGCTCCTGTTGCAGAAGGTTATACAGAAGTGACACGCAGCGTGTTGTATACGCCTGAACGGGGTTATGGCCTTACAGACAGCACGGGCATGATCGATCGTGATCGCGGGTCTGCTACAGATGCTTTGCGCCGCGACTTCGTAGCTTATTTTGGTGCCTCGTATGAGTTCAAGGTCGATCTGCCTAATGGCTATTACTCTGTCAAATCGTATACTGGGGACTGGATTGGTTCCACGCGTACGAATGTCGTAATTGAAGGCAAAGATTATGGAACGATTGCATCAGGCAAAGAGAATGTTGCGGAGAAGGTATACAACAATGTCGCCGTTCGTGACGGCCAGATGAACTTTATCATTAGCGGTCAGACCGCGCATCTGAATGGCTTGGAGATTACGCCAATCCTTCTTGCGCCGACAGCTCTGAAGTTGGATGAGCTTCAAGTTGACCGCGACCCAGTAGAAACGCAGCTGTCATGGACAGGAATCGATGGCGCAGCAGCTTACCGGGTATACCGTAAGGCGTCAGATGCGTCAACCGCTGAACTGCTGGGTGAAGTATCGGGCACGACGACTTTCCGTGATACAACAGGTGATGTTGGACAGCAGTACGTATACTCGGTAACTGCGGTCGATAACACGGGATTTGAGTCCGTAGCTTCGAACGAGCTCTCCATCTCCACGATCGACCCATCGGTGGCGCTTGCGCCAGTGCCAACCGATCTGAAGGTGCAGTCGATTGGCAAGAACAGCGTGACGATTCAATGGACAGGCTCGGATGAAGCTAGAGCGTACAGTGTTTACCGCGCATCGAAGGCTAATGGACCATTCCAGCTGATTGGCAAAACGAAAGAAACGAACTATACCGATACGTCGGTACTGACCACTGTACCTTATTACTACAAAGCTGCTGCGATTAATGCAGGCGGCATCTCGGCACAATCGAGTGTGCTTGCAACCGAAGCGGTAACAACGCTTTATCGCAATATGGAATATTTGGACCGCAGCCCGGTAGCAGTGAGGCAGCAGAATGGCGTATATATCGGCTGGCGTATGCTCGGTCTTGATCCAGACACCATTGCGTTCAACGTTTACCGTGACGGTGTGAAGCTTAATGCGACGCCAATTACGGGCAGCACGAACTATCTCGATGCAAGCGGTACGGATCAATCGCAATACCGGATTACGCAGGTGCTGAACAACATCGAGAGCCCGGCAACGAAGGCATTCGGCGTATGGTCGAAACAATACTTGTCCATTCCGCTGCAGAAGCCAGCTGATGCTTACACGAAGGATGGGCAGCCGTATACGTACAGCGCTGGTGATGCGAGCGTAGGCGATCTGGATGGCGATGGCCAATATGAAATTGTGATGTTGTGGTCGCCTTCCAACGCGAGAGATAACTCGCAAGCTGGCTATACGGGTATCGTCTATATGGATGCCTATCGGATGGATGGCACTCGTCTATGGCGGATCAATCTCGGCCCGAACATTCGTGCAGGCGCGCACTACTCGCCGTTTATGGTGTATGACTTAGATGGCGATGGCAAGGCAGAAGTTGTATTGAAAACGGCTGACGGCACGATCGACGGCCTAGGCAAAGTAATAGGCGATGCTTCGAAGGACTATCGCAACAGCTCGGGTTATGTGCTGCTTGGCGATGAATTCTTGACCGTATTCAATGGTTTGACGGGCGGCGCAGAGTCGACGGTCAATTATGACCCGCCACGTGGCGATGTGAGTGCATGGGGCGATGCTTATGGCAACCGCGTCGACCGTTTCCTCGCATCGGTGGCGTACTTAGACGGAGAGCATCCAAGCGTAATCTTCAGCCGCGGTTATTATACGCGAACGGTTATTGTTGCGTATGATTTTAATAATGGCAAGCTGACGAAACGTTGGAAATTCGATACGAATGATATTGAGAACGGCAGCATCTACACCGCGCAAGGCAACCATAATATGTCGGTTGGAGACGTGGATCAGGATGGCAAAGATGAGATCATGTTCGGATCGCTTACGCTTGACGATAACGGTGAAGTGCTCTATTCAACAGGCTTAGGACATGGCGATGCTATGCACTTCGGCGATCTCGATCCGACGCGTCCAGGCCTTGAAGTGTTCGACGTGCATGAGCATACCGACTCTCCTTATGGCTTGGAGATGCATGATGCGGCTACAGGTGAAATTATTTGGGGCGTTCGTACAGGAATCGATACGGGCCGCGGTTTATCCGCTGATCTTGATCCGAATTATGCTGGTGAGGAAATGTGGGCAACAACTGTGACGGATGAGCAGCAGGTTCAGCTCACAGGCTTGTACAGCGCGCAAGGGCAGCTTATCAGCTCCAAAATTCCGTCATCGACGAACTTTGCGATCTGGTGGGATGGCGATCTGCTCCGAGAGCTGCTCGATCACAAGTGGGATACGACGCTGAAATCCGGTGTCGGCAAGATCGATAAGTGGAACTATGAAACAAAGACAACAGATAACATCTTCACAGCAACGGGCACGTTGTCGAACAACTCGACAAAGGGCAATCCAATGCTGCAAGCCGATCTGTTCGGCGATTGGCGAGAGGAGGTCATCTGGCGTTCGGCTGACAGCTCCGAGATGCGGATTTACACGACGACAGACATGACGGATTATCGGATTCGTACGCTGATGCATGATCCGGTATATCGCCTCGGCGTAGCATGGCAGAACAGCGGCTATAACCAACCGCCGCATACGAGCTTCTACCTCGGAGCGGGTATGACGCTTCCATCTGCACCACGCATTCAATATACGGCGGCGCAGTCGGAAGAGAAAGCAATGGGCGCTCCTGGCAAGCCGGTATTGTCGAGCGACAACGGCTATGATACAGGCCTCTTGGATGGCGGCTACAACATTACGATGAATATGTGGTACGGCTATAATGGCTCCACTTATAAGCTGTACGAGAATGGCGTACTCATTGATACGAAGAAACTGACCGACAACTCGCCGACAGCTCAGACAGCAGTCACGTCTGTTAGCGGCAAAGCGAACGGCAAGTATACGTATACTTGTGAGCTTATTAACTCATGGGGGACGACGGCGTGCTCATCATTGACGGTTACGGTGAAGGATGCATCGCCAGGCAACCCAGTCCTATCCAACGATAACTGGGATAACAACGGCGATTATACGGTGACGATGAACATGTGGTGGGGAACGAATGCCACGAGTTATAAGCTGTACGAGAATGGCGTACTCATCGACACGCAATCGCTGACGGCGAAGACGCCCGCAGCACAAACAGCTGCGACCGTCATCTCAGGCCGAGCGAAGGGTAAATACGAATATCGCGTAGAGCTCATTAACGATGCAGGTGTGACGGAGAGTGCGGTTATGGTTGTGAATGTAACGAAGTAAAATCACAAGGGTCGAACAGCGTGTTCCCGCTGTTCGACCCTTTGGTATGAATGGGAAGAGTATGAGTAACGATCTAGCGATCGAAATACACCGTCTGGCCAGTGCGCGCAGATTGGTAGATCGCTTCGAGAATCTCGGTAACGACAAGTGCTTGTTCGGGTTTCACGACAAGCTCCGTATCATTACGCACCGCGTTGATCCATGCTGCACATTCGACGTCGATATCGCGTTCCGATGCTCCATCGTAGAATGCAACGCCACCTGCAGAGAGGTCAACTTCCTTCACGAACAAGCGGCTGTTGGATTCGCCGTTAATTCGCAGGCCGTTCTTCATATCGGCGCCGCCTTCTGTACCGCAAAGCGTACATTTGGCTTCATCCACTTCAAGTGAATTAAGCGCCCAGCTTGCTTCAAGTGTAATCGTGGCGCCATTCGCCATCTTGATAAAGCCAACAGCCGAATCCTCTACCGTGAATTTGGCAGGGTCCCAAGGTCCCCAGGCATTCGCCGAGTTAGCCTTCGAGCCGAGCTTATGGAATACGGAGCCCGTAACAGATACCGGCTTGTAGTTGTCCATCATCCACAGTGTAAGGTCTAGTGCATGCGTACCGATATCGATGAGCGGTCCGCCGCCTTGTTTCTCTTCATCGAGGAATACGCCCCAAGTTGGAACGGCACGACGGCGGATAGCATGAGCCTTCGCATAGTAGATCTCGCCCAGCTCCCCTTGTTCGCACACTTGCTTGAGATATTGGCTGTCTGGACGGAAGCGGTTATTGTAGCCGATCGACAGCTTTCTGCCCGTACGCTCTGCTGCTTCCAGCATAGCTCTGCCTTCAGCAGCGGTCTTCGCCATCGGCTTCTCGCACATGACATGTTTGCCTGCTTCAAGCGAATCGATCGATATATAAGAGTGGGAATCGTTAGGCGTCAGCACATGTACGACATCAATCGAGGGATCCTTGATCAGCTCGCGATAATCGGTATAGACCTTAGCTTCCTCGGCGCCATACTTCTGTTTTGCTTCTACCGCGCGCTCTTCAACGATGTCGCAGAATGCGACTAGCTCCACATATTTGTTCTTGCTTAAGGCTGGAAGATGCTTGCCATTCGCGATTCCGCCGCAGCCGATAATTCCAATTCGTAACGTTTCGGTCATGATTGATCTCCTTTAGGATTGAAGTTATCATTCTGTCCCTACTATAGGTTTGCCTGTAAGTGTGGGTCAATAAGATGTCCGAAATGTTATATGCAATGTCGTAATAGTGTAGTCTTCATGTCTTAAAGTTCTAGTTTTCGTCTTATTCCCGTTATGCTAAGTTAAAATAAAGTCTTAATTCTATAGTGAAACAAGAAGAGGAGTGCATGACGATGATCAGAATCGCGATGCTCAGCTATTGGCATGTTCATGCTTGGGATTATACGAAGGAAGTGCAGCAGCATCCGGACACTGAGGTTGTCGCTGTATGGGATGAGCAACCGGCGCGAGGAGAAGAAGCTGCAGCGAAGCTGGGCGTTCCTTTTATCGCGGATCTGGATGCATTGCTTGCACGTGCAGATATTGATGGCGTAGTGGTGGATACGCCAACGAACGTGCATCGAGATATTATGGTGCGGGCAGCAAAGGCTGGCAAGCATATATTCACAGAAAAAGTGTTAGCGCTTACGACGCAAGAAGCGGATGAGATCATCGCGGCTGTTGAGCAATCGGACGTGAGGCTGACTGTTTCGCTGCCAAGATTGAATCATGGTTATACGACCGCGATCGAGCGAATTGTACGAGACGGTCTGCTGGGTCAGGTTACGCAGGTGCGTACCCGTTTATCGCATAATGGTGCCACGGCAGACTGGCTGCCGGCACATTTTTATAACAAGGAGCAATGCGGCGGAGGAGCGCTTGTCGATCTGGGCTGTCACCCGATGTACTTGGCAAGATTGTTCCTTGGTATGCCGGTGCAAGTACAGGCCTCATATGGATATGTAACCGGTAAAGAAGTGGAAGATAATGCAGTCTCGATATTGACGACAGCAGACGGCGGGATTGGGATCGTAGAAGCTGGTTTCGTTAATGCCCATTCGCCTTTCACGATTGAAGTTCATGGAACGGAAGGATCGCTCCTATACGGGACGCCGGAAGATAAAGTGCTGTACCGGAGCAATAAGGTGAGTGATCAGCATTGGTTGGAAGTAGAGAAGGAAGCAGATCGTATCTCTGCGTTCCAGCAATGGGTTGAGCATATTCAGAATGATACGGTCGCTGCGGACAATATCCGAATGGCAAGAGATCTTACGGTGCTGATGGAAGCCTCGAACCGCTCGGTCGCAAACGGCAGAACGGTTCGTATCGATGAACTCGATGAACTCAACTAACGCTAAACCGATATCACAGCCCTATCCGTATGCAATTATGGCGGAGAAGATGAACGCGCTTGAACTGCTGGACTTGCGGTTCCTATGGGGTGGTTATGAGATTCGCGTCTTGAACTGGCATTTGACGACGTTTAAGCCAGGTTTGTTCATCAAGTTCCATAAGCATGCGGAGTTCGAGTTTCATTTTGTCCCGCGGGGCAAGGGAACGGTGACGATTGTCGATCAGACGTTTAAGTTAAACCCCGGTATGTTCTACCTGACCGGTCCTGGCGTTGTCCATCAGCAGTCAGCAGATGCGCGGCTTGGCATGGATGAGTTGAGCCTACGTGTGGAGATTACACGAGTTGCAGACGCGGATGCAGATATGGATTCTGCGAGCGTATCAGGCGGAAGCTCGGAGTGGGAGAGAAAAGAAGCGGAAGCATGCGTGCAGGCACTTATCGATTTTCCGCATCGTCCGCTGCTGGATCAGTATGAGGCGATGCCTTGTTTTCTTCAAGCGTATCTCGCATGGCAGTCAGGGGAGCTTGGCGCCTATACAACGATACGTCAATGTTTGATCCAAATTCTAATTCGTGCCGCCAAGGCGACGGTGAACTCGAAGGGCCAGCAGCTTCAACCATCTCGTGAGATACAACAGCATCGGTACGAGATGGCGCTTCAATATATCCACGCCAATTACAGCAGCATGCTTACGCTGCAGGAGGTTGCCGATCGCATCCAGATTAGCAGCAGGCAGCTGCAGCGTATCCTTACCAAATACGGGATCGATTCGTTCAGCAGTTATCTAGAGCAATATCGCATGGAACGGATTTGCGAAGAGCTTACAGGATCGACGAATACGGTGGAGTCCATTGCCAAGCGGCATGGATTCACTAACACGAATTATCTCTATCAAGTGTTCAAACGCCGGTTCGGCTTGACGCCGCTTGAATATCGACAGCAGTACGTGGTTGTAGAACATGAATCGATCTTAGGGAGTTAGAAGAAGGAAGCGGGGGAATGTGATGAACCCTACAGAGCCAGCGCCTTTACTCAAGCCGTTGACCGAGGAACAAGTCGTTTTTTTCAGAGAGCAGGGTTATTTCTTGTTTAAGAAAGGCATGTCTTCGGATCTAGTCGATGCATTTAATGGTCATATCTATGACATTCGGAATCAAGACCCGATGCCGGAGTGGGCTGCTGTCGATCCTGCTAAGAAATATGCGCTGCGTCTGTTCAATCCGCACAAGCACGATAGCTTCTCCAGGCAACTGATGAAGCATGCCATTGTTCGGGGAGCGCTGGCTCAATTGATGGGGATGGAAGCGGTATGCGTACAGAGCATGTATTTCTATAAGGAACCGGGTTCCCCAGGTCAAGCTTCTCATCAAGACTACTATTATATTAAAAATGATCCGATGACGATGATAGCGGCTTGGACGGCTATGGAAGATTTGATCGATGTAGAAACCGGATGTCTCTGGGTCATGCCGGGGACGCATAAGCTCGGATTGCTGCCGCATGGCGCAGTGAAGGATATCGAGGAGAATGAAGCGTGGACCGATGAGACCGAAGGCGTGGACACGAGTCGTCAGATCCCTGTCATTATGGAAAAAGGGGATATACTGTTCTTCAGCGAACTGCTTATCCACTCGTCCAAGAAAAACCGCAGCAAGGACCGCTGGCGTCGGTCGTATGTATGTCATTATATCCGCGAGGACTCCAACATCCTTCACCGTGAAGATCTGCGTCAGAAATATCCGCTATACTAGCCGTAGATTCGTATTGAGAGTGATGCCCACCCGGTAACGAGCCGGGTGGGTTTTCGTTTGTTCGATCGAAACCGTTTTATATGTATTTTTATTATATTGGGCGAACATAATGTTATATTTTGCAACGATGCTGGAAGTATATAATAGATTTGCTGATTATTTTTGCCGCATCTTAACTGTGGATTCTATGTTATACATTCAGCACTCTTGAGGAGGACTTCACTTGACCATTCATGAAAGCGCATATACTGGGTATCTTTTGGTTCATTTTATCGGTGAACAGCCAGATGGGGAGCAGGTTTACTTCTCGTATTCCGAGGACGGACTGTTCTGGAAGGATTTGAATGCAGGTCTGCCTGTTCTTCGTTCGGAGTTGGGAGAGAAGGGTGTACGGGATCCATTCGTAGTGCGTTCGCCTAAGGATGGCAAGTTCTATCTTATTGCTACGGATCTTCGTATTGCGAGTGGCAAAGGCTGGGGGAGCGCAGTAAACGAAGGAAGCCGCGACATGATCATCTGGGAATCGTCGGATCTTGTGAATTGGACTTCTCCTTGGTCGGTTACGCTTGCGATTCCAGGTGCTGGTTGTCTGTGGGCGCCTGAGACGGTATATGACGAAGCAGCAGACGAGTTTCTCGTGTTCTGGGCATCTGCTACGACGGATCTGGGCGAAGACGAACGGAAGCACAAAATCTATAGCTCGAGAACGAGGGATTTCCGCAACTTCACGCCGGCTGAGCGGTACATCGTGCGCGATAACCATATTATCGACACGACGATTATCGAGAGCAACGGCGCGTACTACCGTTATTCCAAAGACGAAACGACGAAGAACATTCGCGTAGAACGTGGTACTTCATTAGATAAAGATGCTTTCACGAACGTGAACGCACCTGTTCTGGAAGCGCTGCATGGCGTGGAAGGGCCGCAAATCTTCAAATTCAACGATCGTGAAGAATGGTGCCTCATCGTAGACCGTTTCGCAGAGGGCAAAGGTTATCTGCCTCTCGTTACAACTGACCTTGCAAGCGGTGAATTCCGTGTGCTAGAAGACGGACAGTTCGACTTGGGTAAAACAAAAAAACGTCACGGCGGCGTCATGCCGATTACAGCGGAGGAGTCTGCTCGACTTATTGCAGTATTCGGCGATGGACAACAAATTTTGCCTGGACAATTCGCTGATCCGGACATCGCGAAGTTCGGTGACAAATATTACATCTATCCGACCAAGGATGGCTTCGATGGCTGGTCGGGCACACAGTTCCACGTGTTCTCTTCCGATGACCGCCGCCTGTGGAAGGATGAAGGCCTCATTCTGGATCTCGCAACGGACGACGTTCCTTGGGCGATTGGCAGCGCATGGGCGCCAGCGATTGCGACGCGTAATGACCGCTATTACTATTACTTCTGCGGCAAGGAAAAAAGCGGCGTTAGCGCAATTGGTGTCGCTGTAGCAGATACTCCAATTGGTCCATTCCGTGCGCAGCCGGAGCCGCTTGTAACGATGGACATGATGAAGCGCCTCGGCATCAAGATGGGTCAAACGATTGACCCGTCCATCTATATCGACGAAGATGGTACACCATACATGCTGTTCGGTAATAGCGATGGCGCAATTGTGCAGCTGGGCGATGACATGGTAAGCGTCATTGAAGATACGATGGCGAATATTGACGGTCTTCACGATTTCCGCGAAGCGGTTACGGTCCTGAGGCGTGGCGGACTCTATCACTTCACTTGGTCATGCGATGACACGGGCAGCGAGAACTACCATGTAAACTATGGTACATCGGAGAACCTGTACGGGCCTGTTCAATATCGCTACACGGTTCTTGAGAAAAATAAAGACAAAGACATGCTCGGCACTGCGCACCATTCGATTATGCGCGAGCCAGGACGCGATCAGTATTGGATCGCGTACCACCGCTTCGTTACACCGCTCACGCGGTTTACGGAAGGAAAAGGCTTCCACCGTGAGACTTGCCTGACGGAGCTGTTCTTCGGCGAAGACGGGTTGATGAAGAAGGTCGAGCTGTAGGGTTTGATAGAAGTGTATGAAAGCCTCCGATTCGTCGGGGGCTTGTTTATATTCAAGATACTAAGCTTGGAGTGAGGAGAATCATTAAGCTGCTTGGTCTATGCCTTATTCTCATTGGAAAACCTTTAATTCATGACCTGTTTACATGTACATAACTGTACTACAATGAAATAGATTAGACATCAAATCAAGCAAGGGAGTAATAATAATGGGTTATATCGAAGAAGCGACATCAACATTCCGTTCCTATTATCCCGCGTTAACCCGGGCTCATGATTTCGACTCATTCTGGGACGAAACGATTCAGCAAGCCCAGAATGTGCCGCTGCAGCCTATTAGAACGAAACGAGATTATCCGATACCTAATGTCGATGTTTACGATGTTCAATTCTGCGGGATGGATGAAACGAGAATCCATGGCTTATACATTGTTCCTGCTTTCTTGAACAAGGAGAAATATCCTTGCATCGTTCATTATCATGGGTTCTCGAATAACCGAGGAGAAGCTTCGGATTTCATGCATTGGGTGATGATGGGATTTGCCGTCCTTTCCGTCGATTGCAGAGAGCAAGGCGGCAAAACAGGCAACAGCGCGCCAACGACGAGCGGATTCTCAGCGAATCTGGCAAGCAAAGGCGTTCATGATAAGTACGAGTATTATTATCGTTACGTCTACATGGATTGTATGAAGGCTATCGATTTCGCCTGTGCGCAAGAGGAAGTAGATAATTCGCGTATTGTGGTGGAGGGCGGAAGCCAGGGCGGCGCGCTTGCGATGGCAATGGCGGCCTTGGACAGCAGACCGGTATTGGCAATGGTTGATGTGCCTAGCAACAGCAATCTTGTTCGCCGCGTGGAAGGCATGCATGGTGCGTTTGCTAGTGTGGCGGAGTATGTGAAGAAGCATCCTGAACGAGTGGATGTTGTCTTTGACACGTTAAGTTATTTTGACACGATGAATATGGCAGATCGAATCACATGTAGAGTCCTTGCGTCGGTCGCGTTAAAGGATGAAATTTGTCCGCCAGAAATGTATTACGCGACGTACAACCGTATTCAAAGCGAGAAGGAGATTGTGATCTATCCGTTCAATGGCCATGAAGGCGGCGGGTCGACGCAAACGGAGGTTAAACTTACTTATTTGAACAAATGGTTTAGGGATTGGTTTTAAAATAAGGCTCAGTTCATTCACACTATAAATTGTCTAACAAGACATAAGCCCACCTATTGAAGGTGGGTTTATGTTTGGTATTCATTCTGCTAGTTCGATTATTTGATCGTTTATATTGGAATCAGTTTTTCATTCTTCAATTTCCCATTGCGGATTCCAGACGACTTCCCATAGATGACCATCAGGGTCTTGAAAGTATCCTGAATAACCTCCCCAGAAAGTATCATGAGGCGGGACTGTAATAACAGCCCCCGCTTTCTGTGCTTGTTCCATTAACTCGTTAACTTCTTGTTTGCTTCCTACATTATGTCCAATCGTAAATTCTGTTGGGCTTGCCGTTGTTTTAAGGAGTTTAGTATCATGGGCGATATCATTTCGATTCCAAATTGCAAGACGCAGACCTGCCTGTAAGTCGAAAAAAGCGACGGCTCCGTGCTCGAACTCTTGGCCAACAATTCCATCTGTAGAAAACCCCAAGCCATCTCGATAGAAAGAGAGTGACTTCTCTAAATCATCTACTCCGAGTGTTAAAACCGTTATTCGTGGTTTCATCCTTTAACCTCCCAATTCTAAAATGTGCCCTACATGTTTGCAGCTATCGTAAGTGTAATTTACAACGAATCTAGCGAAATTGCGATAGGCTTGTCCCTTCTACCCTTTTACAATGAGGAATAGAAGCTAAGCATCGAGGGGGCAGCACGTTATGATAAATGCGATTTCACAAGTAATTACCTATCCTGCTCCAACTGCCATCCCTAGAAACCGATAGCCGATTTTGATTATATCCGTTACAGCAGATTGGAGAAGTAGACAAGAAAGAAGCCTGCTCTCTGATGAGAAGCAGGCTCTTCTTGATAGATAGGTTCTAAATGGAGTTCAGACTGCCGACAAAGTCCTTCAGCTGTTTGGTCAATTGTTTGTCAGCGGGGTCCCTTGCTAATAGAAAGAACAGGCTGTTCAACTCACCTTGATGATCTATTATCGTCGTTTTATTTGCAGGGATATACATCTCATTGATAAATTGGTTCATGATGAAATCTAATGTTTCGCCGTCTTGCGTTTGTGTGAAGGATGTCAGGTGTGAAATAGAAGCAGCGGCTGTAACGGCCGCGATACAACGGGTAAAGGCCGTCTCATCCATCTCTTGGCCAAAGCATTCGCCTACCTGCGCTAATTGCCTCTGAAATGTTTTGTCTGTTTGCTCTTGGAGGAGCTGATAGCGTTGATTACTATGAATGAGTGAATAGAAGTACCAGAATATTGCTAGGATTGTAATACCGATTAACAGCTTGTTGAGAAATGTGCTTGCACGCATGAAATATCCTCTTCCTATTGAAATTGAATTCCAGTATATTACATGTAATGAATTCTATATCTACTAGACTACAGGGTCAACCCTTAAGAAAGGGAACCTAGTACTTTCACATTAAGGAGCCTCGCCAATGCTCGAGCTTTTCACTGTTCGCATAGAGCCGTTGCCAGCTTATGTAATCCGACGGCTGCTAGAGCAAGTTTCGGCTGACCGACAGCGCCGATATGAACGCTTCCGTATCGAAGCAGACGCCGTAAGGAGCTTATTCTCGGAGCTTGTTGTTCGTAGAATTGTAATGGAACGGAACGGCATACACAATGACGCGATCGTCTTTGGTGCGAATGCTCACGGAAAACCTAAGCTCGTGCATCCTGTTGGGATGCATTATAACGTCTCCCATTCAGGAGATTGGGTCGTGTGTGCGATCAGCGATGAGCCGGTAGGGATTGATATCGAACAAATCAAACCGATCGATATGGAAATCTCACGACGTTTCTTCTCTGCTATTGAGCATGAACAGTTGATGGAGCTGCCCGAGATGGAGCGTGTTAATCGGTTCTATGAGTTATGGGCGCTGAAGGAAAGCTTCGTGAAGGCAGTGGGGAAGGGGTTGTCGATGCCGCTTGATTCGTTCTCTTTTCGATTTGAATGCGATGGTGTAATCCAACTGCGAGCACCTGCTCCATATGAACGTTTCTCGGGATGTTTATTGGAGATTGATGAAGCTTATAAACTTGCCGTTTGTTCGAGTAAGGAACAACAAATGTCGAAGATTAACACTTGGTCAACAATAGACTGGTTGTAAGCAGCAAAGAGTGGCGTAGATAAAGGGGAGAGGAACTATGTTAGACAGAAGTTTGAAGTGGTACAGGGTAATCCTTAAGCGAGCGGCGGGAACTGCAGTGCCGCAAGTTGAGTTGCCTTCAGGCTATTCCTTCGTCCATTATCAGACAGGCGACGAAGAGGCTTGGGCTGACATTGAAGCTTCTGTGCTGGAGTTTGATAGTCAGGACGAGGCAATGGTTTATTTTACAACGAGATACTTGCCCTTTCAGGATGAGTTGATGCGAAGAACCTTGTTTATACAAGCAGCAAATGGAGAGAAAGTGGCTACCTTTACAGCCTGGTGGAACTATACGGATAAACGTCGTCATCCCTTTGTTCACGCAGTAGCCGTTAAGCCGCAGCATCAAGGAGTTGGGTTAGGGAAGGCGCTCATTGCGGCTGGCATCAAACATATGATAGAGCTCGAAGGCGACTGTGTCATGTACATTCCTACCTCGACATGGGCTTATCGTGCAATTAAGCTTTATCGATCAGCAGGATTTGAGTTTGAATGGGAAGAACCTGTACCAGGGGGGTTCGTTAATCAGACAACACAAGCGATCGAAGTATTGAAGGGGCGCTTATCGTTCTGGGAATAAATTTCTGTTAGTCGTCGTTGGAGAGGTGAAGGCGTGGTCGATTATGATAAGGTAACGGATTCTATTTTAAGCCGCCATACGAACTCACGACTAATCATTGGGATTGACGGGCTAAGTCGATCAGGGAAGACCACCTTTACAGTCGAATTGGGGGAGCGATTGCTTCGACACGGGAAAGCTGTTTGCATCTTCCACATCGACGACTACATTGTGGAACGCAAGAAGAGATACGACACTGAATTCGATCAATGGTACGAGTATTACAACCTTCAATGGGATGTTGAACGATTACGTGAACAATTATTCTCAAAGTTAAGCCAAGCAGAAGAGATAAGCCTTCCCTTCTACGACTCTTGTTTGGATCAATTAGGCGATAAGACTGTTGCCTTATCCAGTGACTGCATTCTGATTGTTGAAGGTGTATTCCTTCAACGAGCAGAGTGGCGGGACTATTTTGACTTCGTCGTGTATTTGGATTGTCCAAGGGAGAAACGATTCGAACGTGAATCTGCATCTGCCAAGGCTAACCTTGACAAATTCGGATTAAGGTATTGGAAAGCTGAAGACTTCTATATGAATGCAATAGCTCCATTAGCCAATGCCGATATGATTATTAGTTCGGAATGATCCAAATTAGAAGACCGCAGCAGTCCTGACAAGACCGCTGCGGTCTTCTTTCACTTGCCAGTCGTTACATCAGTAAGCTCCCATCTCGATTGTGAAGACTTGCGATTGAAATGGAACAGATACGATGACCGCTGCTCGGACTGCTTCATCAGGGTCACGTTGAGCCTTACTTGAGTCGTTAATGCGCCATTATCAATCGGTTGCCCATCCGATGCGTTTGACTTATGCGGCTTATCGATTCGAATCGTGCGAATATCCGGCATTTGTTTCGTCCATTCCGCCACTTTGTCAGACGGCATTCCGACTGCAATTTGCGTGAGCAGATAAGGCTCGTCATGATCCATCGCCTCGACAAAGCTTGCTGCAAGAAGAGCCGGGGAGGCGGTGTCCAAATATTCACGAACCTGGCCTGCAGCCTTGTAGATCATAAGATGATGGGCTACATCCGGTTCATCCGATTTGTGCGTCGTACTTCCGAGGAAGTGTACGCAGAAATGACCGGAGAAATCATTATCAGGAATCCCATCCCCGCCATGCGGCATACCATTCATGGACGCTGCGATCCAATGTCCATTCGTATGAATGAGAACCGCTTTCCGATTCCAGCTCCATTCGCCGCCATAAATTTCTTTCATTATGCGGGAATCTTCTTTCGTTAACGGCTGTACATCCGCATGGTCGCTGCCTGCTCGCCTTTGCACTCGGAAGGATTTGCCGGAAGCGATGTCGGTAATCGAAAAAATGCCTTTACGCGGCGCCAACTCCCTTGCCTGCGACCAATCGATCAGCTTGCCATAATACTGCTCACGAAGCAGTACAGCCAGCAGTCGCAGTTGTTGTGCCGCTTCTGTCGAAATGATGATGCGCTTATGGGCTGTTTCATCCCATAAGCTGCCTTGTTTCTCCAACCTATATGCTTTCTGCTGGCCTTGCTGCATAATTGTAAGCTCGATGTCGGGATATAAATTCACCTGATTAACGGATTCCTGACTAACCTTCTGCAGTGCTTTGGTTATGATCGGACTGTTAATCGTTAGCTGGCTTTCGAGCTGTGCATCCGGATCAGCCCGTACCGTCATGATGACCTTCGGGGGCTGAGCAACTGGACGGCGAGCAGCAGCTTCGGTGGAGGCATAGGAATCGTTAGGCAGCAAGATGCCAGCCAGCAGGAAGCTAATGATAACAACAAATGCAGTATGACCATTCCGATAGCGATGATGATGCTGCTTCACCTTGTATTTCTCCTCCTTAACTATACTCCGACTTGTATTGTTATCTTGTATCGCCCTCACTATGTAGCTTTTCCGACATTGCGTAAGTTGGTTATTGCTGCATGCCAGCATAAGCGGAGCGAAAGTAAGGCACATTAGCAGAGGATAAATGCAGGGGGTATGCGACAATGGTCTTTTCTTGGCTGGCATTAATGCTAATGCTCATGCAGCAACCGCAGCCGCAGCCGATTCCAGTCCCTTATAAACCTGAGCTTCCTAGAACATTAACGATCGTCCAGCAGGGACAGCCCGTTGCCAAGGTCGACCGCAAGCACTACACAATTGGGGCCATTGGCGAACCGTTCGTTTATGATGAACAGCTGGATAAGCTGGGAGACGATCTTGCTCGGCGTACGGATCGTCCGCCGGTGAATGCCAAGCTCGACAGTGCGGGCCGTATTGTGATGGAGAAATCGGGAGCAAGGCTGGATCGGGCCGTATTAGCCGAAAATATTTATCGTTTTCTTATCGAAGGCGGAAGCACACAGGTGGAAGTTCCTCAACAGCCCGTCTACCCGAAGGTGGACAGTGAGCTGCTTGCGCAAATAAAAGAGAAGGCGATCGGTCATTACGCGACCTATTACAACTCGAACAATAAGAACCGATCCCATAATATCTCGCTTGCGGCTAACGCAATTAACAACACGGTCGTTTTCCCTGGCGAGGTATTCTCTTTTAATGCAGTGGTAGGCCAGCGAACGGCTGATAAAGGCTACATGAGGGCACCTGTTATTGTACGGGGAGAAATGTCGGAAGATATTGGCGGCGGTATCTGTCAAATCTCATCTACATTGTTTAATGCGGCTGATCGCGCTGGTCTTCATATCGTGCAGCGTTATTCGCACAGCCGCAATGTGCATTATGTGCCGCATGGGCGTGATGCGACAGTTAGTTGGAATGGTCCAGATTTTGCATTCCAGAACAAATACAGCATGCCGATTCTAATTCGCGCATTCGCGCAGCATGGCCAAGTGTACATCGCGATCCATTCGAACGAGATGATTCACTATAAACCACGCGAAGTGCCGCATGCATCCAAGCAACTGCCAGAGGAAGTGCGGGCAGAACGCGGCGTTCAGAGCACGCTCCCATCGCTTCCGTGAATGGATGAAGCAGTTATGTGTGTATGCTCCCAATGTCAGGTTGTTGATGGCACCGGGGGCATATACATTTGCTTGTTATGAGGCGAGTGGCAGCAAATCGAATTTTTTGTATAAGACCGATTGACATTCTGTTAATGTAACTGATATAGTTACAACCAAGACGACAGCGTATTGGCAGGAGGGATCGATCATGATAAGCAGCAGATTTAGCGTAGCAGTTCATATTTTGTCATTGATTGATGTCCATGCTGGCAAAATAACGTCGGAGCGTATCGCAGGCAGCGTAAATACGAATGCGGTTGTGATTCGGCGTATTATGAGCTTGCTAAGCAAATCGGGTCTTATCGAATCGCGCCCAGGCGTAACAGGCATTAAGCTTGTTCGTCCATTGACTGAAATCACGTTGTACGATGTTTATCGTGCAGTCGAACTGCCGGAGAACGACGTGTTGTTCACGGTCCATCAGAATACGAACATTAAGTGCATGGTTGGTCGCAATATTCAAAATGCACTGATGCCACCGCTTCTTGATGCGCAGCGTGAACTGGAGCAATCGCTAGCCAAGACGAGTGTCGCAGAGGTTACAAAGACGATTGTCTCGCAGGGTTAACCGCTTAGATTGAAGCTGTATCATTTTTTTACCCTTAATTGTAACTGTAACGGTTACTAATACCAAAAACAGCTGTTGCTTCCGAAGTAAGTTTTTTTTGCTTACAAGGAAGGATTGCAGTGAAGCAGCAGCAAAAAAACTTTTAGGAGGCGTTCAACAATGAAAATCGCAGTTATTGGAGCAAGCGGCAAAGCAGGTCAGGAGATCGTGAAGGAAGCAGTGGCACGTGGTCATGAAGTAACGGCAATCGTCCGTGATGCATCGAAGGTTCAGGATTCTTCGATTCAAGTCATTCAGAAGGATGTGTTCCAGCTTCAAGCAGAAGACGTAAAGGGCTTCGATGCTGTAGTGAACGCTTTTGGCGCACCAGGTGGTCAAGAACATTTGCATATTGAGGCAGGGCAAGCGCTGATCAAAGCGCTCAAAGGAGCACCATCCACACGTCTGATTGTTGTCGGCGGGGCAGGCAGTCTGTTCGTCGATCCAGCTCTGACTACACGTTTGTACGATACGCCTGAATTCCCGGCGATTTATCTGGCAACCGCGCGCAGCCAAGGTCAGAACCTTGCGGATTTGCAGCAGTCGGAAGGCGTACAATGGACATTCGTCAGCCCATCGGCCTTCTTCGATCCAGCTGGTAACCGTACAGGTAAATACACGGCAGGCCAAGATCAATTGCTTGTCAACTCGGAAGGCAACAGCTATATTAGCTATGCGGACTATGCGATTGCGATCGTTGATGAATTGGAGCAGCCGAAACATCAGAACCGCCGCTTCACTGTCGTTGGCGAAGCGAAATAACGATTGTTGGCGGGGTGACCCAGATCGGCTTGATCAAAGGCATTATTTTCGATATGGACAATACATTGCTGCAGTCACGCATTGACTTCGGTGCGATGAAGCGGGATGTATACAACTATTTGCAGGCTCAAGGGTTCTTAGAACAGGGCTTGCAATTGACGGAGTATACGACTTCCATGCTGATTGAGCAGGCTAAGCGTCAAGGGCTGGATGCTGGCCGTTATACAGAGACGATGCGCATCACTAGGCAGCATGAGATTGTTGGCATGAGCGATGCGACTCTTGAGCCCGAGGCGGAATCTTTGCTATCGGCGCTTGAAGAGGAATATGTACTCGTCGTCGTTACGAACAATGCAGAAGAAGCAGCGACGGAAGCACTAACTCGAACGGGTATAGCTTCACGGTTTCAACTGATCGTCGGACGGGAAAGCATGACGGAGATGAAGCCTGGTCCTTCTGGCTACCAAGAGGTCGTTAAGCGAACCGGCATTCCGGCGGAGCATTGGCTGTCGATCGGCGACTCTTGGATCGATGGGAGAGGTTCCATTGATGCCGGCATCCGATTCGTTGGTTATCAGACGAAGGATGAGGAGCTTGCTTCACGAGGCGTAGAGCCAATTGCGAGACTGACGCGGTTGTCTCAGCTGCTCGATACGATTCAAATTGTGGAGCTGCAATAAATAATGGGAGAAAGTCGAGCTGGATTCTGGCGCAGATATGCGCTGGGATACGATGCTCGGCTTTCTTTATTTTGAACGAGCGATAAAGGGGGGGCGGCTGGACATACTTCGAGCAAGAGAAATTGTCATCAGAAAGGGTGGATACAGCTATCCGAATACCGAAGCTGCTATCGATCAGCGTCGTTGTCATTGTTCTAATCGTGCTCTGGTGTCAGCATCGTCTGGAGGTTGAAGAGGCGAATCGAAATTCAATCAAACAGCTGTATCAGGCCAAGACCGACCTCGCCTTCCGTACGTTTATACAAGAAACACCATCCTATAAGCCTCTGGCTGATGTGTTCGATGCGATTAGTAAGGTGAAGGATACGGACACTCCTGCACTTATACAGAAGCTGCTTGATGCTGCCAAAGAGCAGGGAGAGAGTATGAATGAGCGGTTGTTGCTATTAATTGAATTTTGTGATGACACTACCGACAATGCGGATCCTCAGTTGATGATTAATCGTTCTATTATGACGTCTTCGAAGCAGCAGGAGTTGTTTATGCTAGCCTTCCGAGGGAACATCTGGAATGCGGCTTACAACGCGAGCTATCGTTATTGGAAGGCGAAGCCGAAGGTGCTTGATACGAGGACGAAACAAACGATGGCAGATGTTGCTGCAGAGCTGCATGAACTTGAAGCAACTATGACATTGTTGAAGAAATCAGCAGATTTTGCAGCAAGTCAGGACGACCCAGCTGCCGACATCGAGTTGAAGAGACGATTTGTGAAAGACATTGAGCCAACTCTCACGAAGCTTGCTGATATCCAAGAAGCCTACAACGCACAACCTCAGACGAAATAAAAAAAACGCTGCATAAGCAACGCGTTTTTTAAGTACGCTCGAACAAAAGTTGTATCCCAACGGGGCACGCGACTCCTAGCACTACGTAAATCATAGAGATCTTTGTCGCACTACCAACCCCTTCCGGGGTCCCGGGGCTCTCCAACCCCGGGGGTCCTCCCTTGCAGGGAGGATTTAGGCGGGTAGAAAATTTATTATCTCGCCAGCCAGCCGCCGTCTACATTAAGCACATGGCCGTTCATATAATCGGATGCTGCCGATGCGAGGAAGACAACGGGACCCTTTAGGTCGTCAGGTGTTCCCCAGCGTGCAGCTGGAATACGATCCGTAATCGATTTGAAGCGTGCTTCATCGGCTACGATTGGTGCAGTGTTATTCGTCGTCATGTAGCCTGGCGCTATCGCATTGATCTGGACACCGCGGCCAGCCCATTCGTTAGCAAGAGCCTTCGTCAATCCGGCAACAGCATGCTTGCTCGCTGTATACCCAGGAACGTTGATGCCGCCTTGGTAGGAGAGCATGGAAGCGATGTTGATGATTTTGCCGCTGCCGCGTTCCAACATATGTCGGCCTGCCAGTTGAGACAGATAGAATACCGAGTTGAGGTTCAGGTCAATAACATCCTGCCAGTCCTTTGCCGAATGTTCAGCCGCAGGTGCGCGGCGGATAATGCCAGCGTTGTTGACGAGAATATCAATCTTGCCGAAGCAGCTTACAGCGCGCTCGAATACCGATTCGAGCGTATCTGCTTGGGAGAGGTCGGCAGAGATTTGTTCGATCTGTCCGCCGATTGCGCGTACTGCTTCAACCGTACTGTTGCTGTTCGAAGAAGAGATTGCAACGATAGAAGCGCCAGCCTCTGCGAGGCCGATTGCCATTGCTGCGCCAAGGCCGCCGGACGTGCCGGTGACGAGTGCGGTTTTGCCTGTGAGGTCGAATAGCATCGTAGGTTCCTACCTTTCCTGATCGGCGTACACTTGAAGTGAAGCGCCGGCTTGTCGATATTGATCAGCTGTTTCCTCCGTCATGCCAGCGTCCGTCAAGACAGCGGCAACCTCATGGAAACCAGCGAATGTGAACAGTGCGCCTTGGCCGAACTTATGATGATCGACCGCAGCATACACGGTTTTGGCCGTCTCAATTAATGCTCGTTTGAAGTCGACGAGGTCGCCCGTATAAATCGTAAAGCCGAACTCAGGATGTACGCCTGTCGCTGACAGGAACGCTTTGCTAATGTTCAGCTTGCGAATATACGCGGTTGCCTCGGCGCCTGCGAGCATATTGCGAACGCGGTAGCCGCCCGGGACGACGAGACGAATCTCATCCTTGCGGGCAAGCTCCGCGATAATGTGCACATCGTTCGTTACGACCGTAAGCGGCTTGTTCGCAAGCCGTCTTGCGATTTCGAGCGTTGTGCTGCCGCCATCCAATGCAATGATATCACCGGGCTCGATCAACTTCAGCGCTAGCTCAGCAATCTCTGCTTTCTCGGAGGCATGACGATCGAGCGGCTCCTGCTGGGACAGGATGCCGAGCTGATCGTTATGCGCCAATACGGCGCCGCCATGAATGCGCATGAGCAGCCCTTTCTCCTCCAGCTTGGCGAGATCCTCGCGAATCGTCTTGCCCGTAACGTTCAGCCGTTCGCTGAGTTCCGTTACGGTTACCTCTTGAGAAGCGAGCAGGGCTTCCATGATCAATTCATGGCGGCGGTGCGAATGCATCATTTTATTTCAGATCCTGTGGAGCAACAGCGTCCATGTCTTCGAAGATTTGGTTCTCGCCGCCCATACCCCAGATGAACGTGTAGCTTGTTGTACCAACACCGCTGTGAATGGACCAGCTTGGCGAGAGGATCGCTTGCTCGTTGCGAACAACGAGGTGGCGCGTTTCTTGCGGTTCACCCATCAGGTGGAAGACGTTGCCGTCAGCTGCCATATCGAAGTACAGATAAACTTCGGAACGGCGGTTGTGCGTATGGCAAGGCATCGTATTCCAGTTGCTGCCTGGCTTCAGAAGCGTCATGCCCATTACGAGCTGGCAACTCTGAATGCCGTTCGTATGAATGTAGCGGTAGATCGTGCGCTCGTTGTTCGTCGTGAGAGCGCCTAGGTTGTTCGGGGAAGCTTCGCTGATTGCTGCTTTGACCGTTGGATACGTTTTGTGCGCCGGCGTGGAGTTCAAGTAGAACTTCGCTGATTGCGAAGCATCCGCGCTAGCAAATACAACGTCTTGTGCGCCAAGGCCAACATACAGGCAGTCCTTTGGTTCCATATCATAAGTCGTGCCGTCTACCGTAATGGTACCGCGGCCGCCGATGTTAATGATGCCGATCTCGCGGCGTTCAAGGAACGTTGCAGCACCAATCGTATGCGTATCTGCTTCGAGCTTCACTGGCTTGGACACGGGGAAAGCGCCGCCTACGATGAAGCGGTCAACGTGGGAGTAAGTAAGCGTCAGTTCGTCTTGCACGAACAGCTTCTCGATCAGAAATTCTTGACGCAGACGCGTCGTATCGTACGATTTAACATCAGTTGGGTGTGCAGCATAACGGATTTCCATTAGAAGAGGCCTCCAGTTCAATTGGTTTAACTAAGTTTATTTTGGTTCATTTACGTTTACTTTAACGTTCATTTTGGAATAATGCAACCCTTTAATACGGAAATTATACGAAAAAAGCTCCTCAACATCGCAAAATCGCGATTGCTGAAGAGCAGCAAATAGGAGAGACACAAGTAAGAGACGATCAGAACGGTTAGACTTGAGCCGTTTCCGACGACAGATAAGTACGATTGCGTTCGATCAGCGAGAGTCGCTGCTGCACGCAGGCATAAGAACGAAGCGGATCTTCGGGCGTATTCATAACATAGTCAAGCAGCCGATCGACAGTCGATACTGCCACATGGCAGCGTGTAGCCGAAGAAGCATAATAAATGTACACTGCGCCATTGTCGAGAGCAACGACGCCATTACAGAAGGTAACGTTGGATACATCGCCAATACGTTCTTCGCCTATCGGTGCGATTAGATGGCCGCCAGGGCGGTGGGTGACGCGATGCGGCTCATCCAGATCGGACAGAAACGCGTAGAGCACATAACGGAGGCCTGCAGCCGTATTGCGGACGCCGTGGGCGATATGCAGCCAGCCGCGGTCGGTACGGATCGGTGCAGGTCCTTGGCCGTTCTTCACTTCTTTGATCGTATGATAATGACGTTCATCGATAATGATCTCTTGCTCGATAACAGCCTCTTCGATCGAATCAGCTAAGCCCCAGCCGATGCCGCCGCCTGAACCGGTGTCGATGAAACCATCTTGGGGGCGCGTGTAGAATGCATATCGGCCATCGATGAAGGTAGGGTGGAGCACGACGTTACGCTGCTGATTCGAGGCTGTCTTCAGATCGGCAAGCCGTTCCCAACTCTTCAGGTCATGTGTACGTGCGATGCCGCATTGGGCAATTGCACTGGACAGGTCGCCGCGCGGAGCGTCAGGATCTTTGCGTTCGGTGCAAAATAACCCGTAAATCCAGCCGTCCTCATGCTGCACGAGACGCATATCATAAACGTTAATGTCTGGATCATCTGTTTCAGGCATTACAATAGGTTCATCCCAGAATCGGAAGCCCTCTACGCCGTTATCGCTTTCCGCTATGGCGAAGAATGATTTGCGATCATTGCCCTCTACACGTGCAACCAAATAAAATTTGCCGTTCAAATAGATCGCTCCGGGATTGAAGACGCAGTTGATGCCAAGCCTCTCCATAAAGTATGGGTTCGTCTCTGGATTGAAGTCATACCGCCAAGTCAGAGGGGTATGATCGGCAGTCAGAACAGGATGCTCATAACGTTCATATATGCCGTTGCCAAGCGGTACAGGCCGATTCGTACGGCCGATAAGCTGTTCATACTGGTTCGTTAGCGCGTCGCGTCTTAATGTATAGGTCATGTTCATCGGAATGAGCCTCCTATTGGTTGCTTGCCGTATGGGCAAGCGTGCGTTCTAATCGTTCCAGCATTTCGAAGCATGCGCGACTGTTATGGTAAGGACATTTCCATGCATTCACTTTGCCTTTGCCCGTTGTCGGGATACCCTCTCTCGTTACGCTCCAGAACCATTCACCCTGCTGATGGTCGATGATATAACGGTCGGTGAACGCCCATGATGCTCGTGCTGCATCAAGATAACGAGAGTCGCCAGAGAGTTCATACGCATTGTAAAATCCGACGACCGCCTCTGCTTGCGGCCACCAGTCTTTATTACTGTCAATAATGCCGGAGGCGTCTGCCTCGTTCAGAATGCCGCCATCGTTATCAATCCCTTCGAGCAGCACCGCTTCCGACATTCGTATAGCGGTTGCGTTCGCGCTTGCAATGAGCTCGGGATTTCCTAACACTTCTGCGGCTTCTGCGATGAGCCAGCTTCCTTCGATGTCGTGGCCGTAAGAGATATGACCGGACAAGCTGTTCCACCGTTCATCGAAGAACAGCTTGAAATGGCTGGATTCGCGATCGACGATATGCTCCAATGTCATTGCGATCAATTCGCTCTGGGACTGCCTAAGCCTATCTGTAGGCCATACCCGGAATAGGTTAGTGTACGCTTCGAGCACATGCAGATGCGTGTTCATCGACTTTTTCTCATGGAGGGTGTTGCTGCTAAGCTCGGAGATGTCATTCGGCTGCCAATCGCGCGTATGCGATTCGAAATAGCCGCCGTTTGCTTTGTCGCAGCTATGTGTTTCCAGCAAGTCATAAATCCCAATCGCCAGATCTAGAGCATCTTGTTTGCCTGTCGCTCGATAATATTCGGTCATCGCATAGATCGAGAACGCCTGACCGTACACGATCTTCTGGGCTTGAGCTGGCGAGCCTTGCGCATCTACCATCCAATATAGACCGCCGTAATCCTGATCTACGAAGTGTTGAACGATATAATCATAAGCGCGATCCGCTATGCGTAGATGAGCTTCGTCCTTGATTAGCCGATAGGCTGCCGCGAACGTCCACAGGATGCGCGTGTTAAGCACGAGACTTTTGTCCGCATTAGGAACGATCTCGTTGTTATCATCAATTTCACCTACAAAGCCGCCGTGTGCGAGGTCGATCGTATGATTCATCCAATAGGCCAAAATATTGTTCGTCAGCTCGCTGTGAATATCGTGCCGCCATGCCTCTGCCCAAACGTTTGAGTCCGTATTTGCCGTCATCCTAATTCCTCCCCTCGATTAGCTGTTGCTGTAATTCAGCTGCGCTAGCTCGCCTTCGTAGTAATTGCGTATGAATGATTCAGCAGGCTTGCCGAACATGCAGTAGTCGTTATTGCTTGCCGCCTGTTCCTCAGGGTACAGAATCGAAGGCCAATCCCACAGCATAAAGCCCTTCACCCAAGGCCGCCTGCTGCTGCTCCCGAACATCGCTTCATAGAATTCCAACTGTGCGGCACCATCTGTCTCGCCCTGCAAGCCCCAATCGTTAGGCAAATGCTCGGATCCTCGGCGGCTAGGACAGCCTGCTTCCATGAAGAAGAACGGTTTGTTGAAGCGCTCCACAACTTTCTCGATACGGTCCAGCTGAGCTTGCCAATCGCCGACAGGGTAGTAGCCGCTCGATGAAATAACGTCGACTGCGTCCCACCACAGCACGCGGTCCTCTTGATATTTGTCACAGTTGTAAGTCACAATCCCGCTGTATATACTCCGTACTTCGCGAATAAGCTGGCGCCATTCAGTCTCGCGACGGTCGGTTTGTACCATCTCGCAGCCGATGCACAGCATCTCACAGCCTGATTCCTCCGCTACTCGGGCGTAATGAAGGATGAATGCGGTGTAAGACGCGAACCAATCGGACCATTTGGGTTCACAAGGCACATCGTAGTCGAAAAAATTAATATGAGCCCGCCATGTTCCATCTGCACAGTTGACGACAGGCTTTAAACAAACGTTCAAGCCATTGCGCTTCGCTTCAGCTATCGCATGTCGAACTTCTTCATCCGTTACTGTAGGTGCTTCAGTGAAAGGAATGGTAGTCGATTGAGGCGTTGCTTGCAGCGCTGCGAATGTGATTGCTGTCCAGTTAATGCCGAGTCGTTCCTTCATTAATGCCATGGATTGATCGGCTTCCTTCGTCGACCAAGTGCCGCGGGTTCCCGTCCAACCCCATGTCATGCCTGCAATGTACGTTTGATCGTTCCAATTCATCCTGTCAGCGCTCCTCTATTCGAATAATGAAACCTGATCCGCACCAAGTTGACATTTGTTATTCTTAATAATAACAACCACTAACGATAGGTTAATGGTTTGTTAGGTGTTTTGCAAGCGTTTTTAAAGGGTGAAAGTTGTGCGACTTTACCATATTGCACAACGTTTTTTTGCTGTTCGGAAGCGAAGCGGACAAATTTACAAGTTACTCGTTGTTTTGAAGAAAAATAAAGTTGGCGAGGGTGGGAGTAAGTGTTTCGTTATTATGAATTTGGTTCATTGAGAATAACGTTTGGATGGAGGGGGAGTAGTTAGTACGAAACATGGTATGTGAGATTGGTCAGCACTCCTTACTGTTAGGAACAATAGAGGACGATGATTACATAAATAGTTGGAGGAGGCGTCATTCATTGTCGGCGCAACTTTTATTGTTAATGCCGCGTAATAGTTTTCATATGGAACGTTTGGAATTATTTGCATGAGGACAAGGGGATGATGATGATTTCGAAGATGTCTACGATGAAGCAGTTAAAGTATCTTATGTTCAATAGTTTGGGCATGCTGGCTATTTCAGTTTTTTGGCTGATAGCGAATCTTTCGGCTGATCGACCGATGTGGCTGATTGTCCCGTCATTTCTGACGACTCCAGCGTTTCTCGTCATTATTAGCGGAGATGGGCGATCCGATAGCCGTAACTTATTTTGGACTCACAAGAGGGGTCTTAGAACTTCGCAGGCTGGAATGCGCAGGGGAACAATCGATAACGCAGGAGTTGATTTGATATTTCAACCATAACGCATCTTTCCATACAATTGGTTTCTAAGCTAATCATACTGGCTATGATAATTGCGTCAGTTTTAATCAGTCATTCAAGAGAGGCAGATGAATGGATTTATTTTCTGTATTTTGTCGTAGGTCTAATCCATTTTGTATCTGTAGTCTGCATTGTATCTGATCTGATTCGGAAGGATCACATTAGCGTTGATGGAGAGTTAGTGGATAAGCAGAAGTTGTATAATGGATGGAAAATTCGTGTAAGGACAGATAGCGGAGAGAAGCTTCGCAAGTTTCGGACGAATAATCAGTTCGATGAGACGTTTCGTAAGTTCGAGATAGATGAACCGATCACCGTTACTTATTTCAGGCTGACAAGAGCGGTCTATGCGATTCAACGTCCGGCAATTGATCTTGTTGGAGATTAATTACATAAGGAGTGCGATGGTGGCTGCATTGGATTCGGACTTGGAGCAGTACGGACAGCTGATGAGTGATGCGATCGCTTCCCATCAACGCTGATTGCGTGAAGGCATGAATTTCGAGTGCGAGTGATAGCGAACATACAGTGATACGGCTGTCTTGCGAGTTAGGGAACGTAACTTGTGGGGCAGCTTATTTGTTGCAATAAGATGTAGAGGATTCCGAAATGTTCAGGAGTGACTGAAATTCTTATGTAATCCTCACTTGGGATCTAGTTGTGTGACCCCGTTGATTATCGATAGTAGTGTTCTTGTTTTTGATTTTGTCCAGATATGGACTATTCAAATGCATGTAAATGCTTTAAAATACAGACAAACGGACTTAATCAAACATAAACGGACAAGTTGTTAAGGGGGAAACGCGATGCCACAAGCAATCGGTGCAACACATTGGATTATTCCGGACGGTTATATTCCGCCAACAAGCTCTGGTGAGCTGGAAAGTCATGAATCGGTGTGCGTGCTCAACTGCGGAACTGAAGCGGCTAAGCTGGAATTTACGATTTATTTTGAAGACCGCGATCCGATTGAACATATTGGGTACGTTGTACCTGGCAGAAGAACGAAGCATATTCGTACTGCATTGCTGTCCAATGGAAGTGAATCGATTCCGAAGGGTGTTCCTTACGCGATTGAAGTCTCGAGTGATATTCCGGTTATCGTGCAATACAGCCGTCTAGATTCAACGCAGGCGGAGAATGCACTAATGTCGACGCTTGGTTTTCCCATTCGTTAGACGACTGGCGGGTTGACGCGGAAGAACGATTTCAGGCACAATGAAGTATTGGAACTAATGACCAAAGAGTAGGGAAGGAGACGCGAGCAATGCTGGCAGCCGAACGCTATGAGATGATAGTCCGACTGGTGCAAGAGAAGGGCAGTGTGCGAGTGACGGAGCTGAGCGTCCAATGCGGCGTTACAGAAGAGACGATTCGCAGGGATTTGGATCGTCTGGAATCAGAGGGACGTCTTCGCCGCTCCCATGGCGGCGCGGTAAGCGTGAAGCAGGAAGGGGCGTCTCAACCCGAAATACCATATACGCAGCGCGAGATTACGAATGCAGAAGAGAAGCGGCGGATAGCCGAAGAAGCGATTCGCTTCATCGAGCCGAAGGATCGGATCCTGCTGGATGCGAGTACGACAGCTTGGTATATGGCGGCCCGACTGCCGGATATTCCGCTGACAGTCTTGACCAACTCGATTAAGGTAGCGACGGAACTTAGTCAGAAGGAGAAAATCGAGGTCATCGTGATCGGCGGCAAGTTGGCAAACAACTCGCTATCGTTTGTTGGGCCGCTTGCAGAGCGATCATTAGAAACCTACTATGTGGACAAGCTCTTCCTGTCCGGCAAAGGCGTTCACCTCGAGCGTGGCATTAGCGAATCGAATGAGCTGCAGGCACGTTTGAAGCAGCAGATGATTGGCATAGCAGAACGCGTCTTCTTGCTAGCTGACTCGAGCAAGTTCGGCGTCACTTCGTTCACACATGTCGCGGATCTGTCAACAGTGGATACCTTAGTGACGGACCGCCGCATTTCCCGGGAAACGGCAGACAAGCTGGGCGAGCTTGGTATTAACGTACTGACGGTTTAGATGGTTGACGTTACGCGAGGTGAGGCGAGCTGCTTGGGCCTGTAGGTGCAGCAATGCACCTACAGAGTGCGAGAACAATACCGAGTGTGGAATTGTAGGTGCAGAACTGCACCTTCGTGTAGCTGGCGTATTGCAACGTGGACCTTTAGGTGCAGAAGTGCACCTAAAGGTGGCCGGCGTTCCGGCAAGTGGACTTATAGGTGCAGAATTGCACCTATGGGTGAGGAAACGGCCAATACCCAAGCTCATAGGTGCAGTTCTGCACCTATGATGGGAGAAATCGCAGCCAAGCAGTTATGTAGGTGCGGAAATGCATCATATGGAGCGTCATGCGTGCAACCATTCGAGATAAGATGGGGCATCAAGCGAGCAACCAGCGACAATAAGATGCAGAAGTGCAGCGCATGGACCATCAAGCGACTATTAGATGTAGTAGTGCATCTAAAGTGCACAATGACATGGATCTCCACTCAAGCAGTATTAAGTTGCAGAAATGCGTCATGTAGAGCCGCGCGGCACCTCTATTCATTTAACCAGTTCTGTGAAACGTTGAAAACGCATACGTTCAACAGCCGTGCGGACAAGCGAGCTTCTTTTTTACTTTTAACTTGTCTGACAACCTGATATCATAAATGTTGACCATTACTTTATTTATTTTTGTAATCAATCTGCCGCGATTAGCGGCAAAACGAGGTGTTTCTTCTCATGAAAGTGTCCTTATTCATCACTTGTCTTAGCGACGCCATCTATCCTCGGGTCGGAGAGGCGATGGTTCGTCTGCTAGCGCGGTATGGCGTACAGCTAGAGTTCCCAACTGTGCAAACCTGCTGCGGGCAGCCGGCGTTCAACAGCGGTTATTGGGACGACGCGCGCAAAACAGCAACAACGTTGATCGAGGCATTCGAGGACAGCGACTTTGTCATTGCACCATCGGGCTCCTGCATCGGAATGCTCCATCATTATCCAAAGCTATTCGAGAAGGATCCTGTAATGCTGGAGCGGGCTAACAAACTGCAGGCCAAAAGCTACGAGTTCACACAATTCCTCGTTAAAGTGCTTGGCGTTACCGACGTTGGCGCGACATTCCCTCATAAAGTAACGTATCACCCTTCATGCCATGGTACGCGTTTGCTTGGCGTGAAGGAAGAACCGATTGCGCTAATGAATCAGGTCAAAGGGCTGGAGCTCGTTCCGCTTCCTTTTGCTGAAGATTGCTGTGGGTTTGGCGGTACATTCGCGGTGAAGATGGCTGATATTTCGGGTGCCATGGTTACGGAGAAGGTCGATCATGTGCTGGAGACGGAAGCTGAAGTGCTTGTTGGTCTGGACATGGCGTGCATGATGAACATTGCAGGCAATCTGCGTTACCGGGATAAACCCGTACGCGTGATGCACTTGGCCGAACTGCTTTATGAAGGGGTGAAGTAACGATGAGTACAGCAAGCACGAAGCCCGGAACCGTCAAAGAACGGGCAGGACTCGCACTGAATGATGAATTCCTGCGCAAAGCGGTCAAGTTCACAACGGAGCGTCTGCGTTCCGGCAAGAAAGCAGCTTCGGAAGAGCATGGTAACTGGGACGACTGGCGCGAGCGCGGCAGACAAATCCGCCTGCATACCATTGCTCACCTGGACTATTATTTGAATCTGTTTGCAGACAATGCACGCGCTAACGGCGTCAATGTGCATTTTGCCGAGACTGATGTGGAAGCAGTTAAGATCGCATTGGCCATTGCGGAGCGCAAGCAGGCCAAGTCAGTCGTTAAATCCAAGTCGATGGTGACCGAAGAGCTTCACTTGAATCATGCACTTGAGAAAATCGGCGTAGAAGCGATCGAGACCGACCTTGGCGAGTACATCATTCAACTTGCTGGCGAAACACCATCGCATATTATTATCCCGGCTATCCATAAGAACCGTTACCAGATTGCTGATCTGCTGTCAGCTGAAGCGGGCGAGACGTTGGCGCCGGATACGCAGATTCTAGCCGGTTTCGTTCGTAAGAAGCTGCGGGAGAAATTTCTTGAAGCAGATATCGGCATGACGGGCTGCAACTTCGCGATTGCTGAGACAGGCTCAATGGTTTTGTTCGAAAATGAGGGCAACGCGCGCATGGTATCTACCGTGCCCAAAACGCAAATTACTTTGATGGGGATGGAACGTATCATCCCATCTTTCGAAGACCTTGAAGTTATGGCTACGCTGCTGCCGCGCTCTGCGACAGGCCAGAAGCTGACGGTCTATATGTCTGGCATTACAGGCCCTCGCCGCACGGAGGATGCAGACGGTCCGGATGAAATGCATATCATCATCGTGGATAACGGGCGCTCCAATCAGCTTGGCGATCCCGAGTTCCAAGAGCTGCTCAATTGCATACGCTGCGGCGCATGTTTGAACGCATGTCCGGTGTACCGTCATATCGGCGGCCACGCATACGGCGGAACATATAGCGGTCCGATCGGTGCTGTTCTGACGCCTGCGTTGAAGAAGGACGAATCGCAGTGGGATGACATCGCCAATGCATCGAGCTTGTGCGGTGCGTGTTATGAAGCTTGTCCGGTCAAAATCCCGCTGCACGACATGCTTGTCTACTTGCGGAGACGGAAAGTGGAGAGTGGCAATGGCAACCTGCTGGAGTCGGTCGGCATGAAGGGCTTCTCAACGCTCTTAGGCGGTTCGAAGCGGATGCGTGGCGTCATCCGACTCGGTCAGCTTGGCCAGAAGCTAGTTGAAAGAGATGGTGGCATTCGCATCAAGCTTGGTCCGCTGAAGGGCTGGAATACGTATCGCGTAACGCCAAGTTTGCCGAAGCAGTCATTCCGCGACCGCTGGTCGACCATTCAGAAGGAAACGCAGGCAGAGGGAGCGACGCTTGATCCGGCATTAAAAGCTCGGATGGAGGCGGTCGTTGCAGAGCGTAAGCAAGGAGGAGGAAGCAGTCATGGCGGACACGCATAAGGAATGGTTGAAGGAGTTGGAGACGGCCTCTAAGTCGAAGCAGAAGTCGTTTATCGATAGTATTTCATCCAAGCTAGGTCGTCCTCGCCCAATGGAGAAGCCAGCTCATCCTTTCCGTGGTGCACCGGATTTCTGGCGGACGTTTGAATGGTCTGAGGAGGAACGGATTGAGCGGTTCGGTGCGAACTTCAAGGCTGCAGGCGGCCATGTTGCCCGTCTTGCCAGCTTCGATGAAGCGAAGCAATTTATTGCAGACAAGGCTGCGGAGATGAGCGCGAAGTACATCATTCGTCAAGGACAGCCGGAGCTCGAAGCGATGAATCTTGAGGATGCGATGCCAGATGCCCGAATCACGGTCTGGAATACGGATGAAGAAGAGAATTGGAGAGCTCGTGCAGCAGAGGCTGACTTCGGTGTTGTTGTGGCAGACTATGCGGTGGCTTATACAGGCTCGATCACCGTTGTGTCTGCTGCGAACAAAGGGCGTTCAGTTAGTTTGCTGCCGACCGTTCTATTCGCTATCATTCCCGTGGAACGGCTAAAGACACGTCTAGGTGAAGCGCTGATCAACTTCGATCAAGCAGGCCGAGAGAACCTGCCAGCTGGTATTCACTTCATCTCAGGTCCAAGCCGTTCGGCTGATATCGAGAATGACCTGACGATTGGCGTTCATGGACCAGGCGTAGTGTACGCTTTGTTCGTTGGATAAGCTGACGTAGAAACGGAGGCTTGTCCGATGGAGATCGAGAAGCTGGAGAAACGGAACCATTACGAGGAAATTACTGAACAAATCCGTGGGATGATTACGAGCGGCAAGCTGAAAGTCGGCGACAAATTGCCCTCCACCAAAGAGATGGCAGAGCGATTCGGAGTTGGACGGTCAACGATGCGGGAAGCGCTGAGCGCATTGAAAGCGGTTGGTTTGATCGAAATTCGGCAGGGCGGCGTATGCCGCGTTCTGCGGGATCAACCCTTGAGTGAAGCTGCGGGAGCGCTTGACGCATTACAGCTTCAAGGCTCCACACTTCTTGAACTGCTCGAAGCGAGGCAGTCGCTGGAGAGTTCGAATGCAGCGATTGCTGCTCGCAAAAGGACGGAAGCGGACATTGAGCATTTGAGGTCGATCGTCGATCAGATGCAAGCTGCGGCAGGAGACGATGCGGAAGGCGAGAGACTTGACCTCGCTTTCCACCAAGGACTTGCATTAGCGACACATAATTCGATTATCGTGCAGCTGTTCGAGACGATCATGCTGCAGACGGCGAATGCGATTCGTGATGTTCGCCGTGTTGAAATATATGCCAATCGGGACATTGCGGAGCAATTGTACCGAGAGCACTCTGAGATTCTCGATGCTGTTGTTCGGGGTAATCCGCAGCAAGCTTCAGATGCAATGCAGGTTCATCTGCAGCATGTTGAGAACATCGTTCATAAGCATGTCAGGTAATCGTCATATATATATTGTTGCAAACTGGTAGAACCTAACCTGCATGCATATCGCTTAAGCAGCGTATCCTAAGCGCTGTTGGAGGTGATGTCATGTCAGGTCGCAACAGCAAGCCGAGAAATGACGGTCCAGCAGCTTCTCCATCCCGTGTCGAGCAATTTGGCGCAGGGTTGACCGGAGAAAGCGGCAATTTGCCTAAGAAGAAAAAGCCAGGCAGCTGCTCTTAATCATTCCGTTATGTTCAAACCGCAACACAAAAAGACCGTTTCCACATGCGCATGCAGTTGCGATTGGAACGGTCTTTTCATTCGTATTATTCGGATTGATTCTGCTCTTCTGCGCGAAAAGCGTACAACCTTCCTCGTGCTCCAGGGCTATGCGTTTCATCTGCTGGATACGAATCGAATTCGCCGGCGAATGAGAAGCCGCATGCCCGCACCATCCGCGCGAAGGAAGGGAAATCTTTAAAGCTTTCATCGAATGTGAGGACAAGCAGTCCGTTCCTTTTCAACACACGACGAAATTCATCCAATGCTTCCTGTGCATCTTCTCGCAGCAACCGATGCAGCACCGATAGCCCAAACACAATATCGTACTTGCCGTCTTCGTAAGGCAGCTTCGCAATATCGGCCTGCACGAAACGGAGACAATCTAGCTGTTCACGCTCTGCACTCGCTTCTGTATGCCCAGCTTCATCTAAGCATCGCACGATGGATTGGAGCGATACGATTCGCGGGCTTGAGTAGTCAATCTCATGGTCTGGCACAGCTTGCGTCATCACACGAAAAGTGTGAGATAGGCCTGGTGCTGCATCGAGCTTGATGCTGCCGGAATGCACGAATAATCCGGCCCATGCATTCGGTTCATGGCGCCCCCACCAAGCTGACGGTACTGTGAATTCGAAACGTTCGTCAGTCGGATTCGAATGCTGCTGGCCATCAACATTGGACGACGACTTCCATGCGGGATCGGTATTCATGGTGATTCCTCCTTCTCACGCCGCCGATCGAGGGAATAGGTAGGCGTACTAACACTTTATGGCGGTTTGTTTAGGTTTTATGCTTGTACGATTCCATCTAGTCAAAACATTGCTGATACGCTATAGTAGGTGAATGATCGACTTGCATGGAACTTAAGATGGGGGAGAGAGGACACCACATGACAGATATTCGTAAGAGCTGTCCGCCGAGCTTTCGTACCTTCGGATTAGCGGTGCAGGCTATGGTTGTTCTTGCGATAAATGGGCAGTCGTGCCCAAGTTGTGTGCTTGCTGAACGGCTGCACTCAGAGGCTACGCTGCTACGTCGAATTATGGGACAGCTCGCACGAGCCGGGCTCATTGAGACGAGAGAAGGCAGGGACGGCGGTTATCGGCTGCTTCGTCAGCCAGATACGATTACGCTCGCGGAGATTTATAAGGCGCTCCAGATTAATGGGGAGTTGTGCAGAACGATGGAGGAAGCAACAGGGCCGCATCCTTTTGGCATCCATATGAAGGAAGCGTTCACTGATTTGCTTGCGGAGCTTGATCATAGCATGTTGGCTGTTATGCAGCAGCATACAGTTGGTCAATATGCGGCCAAATTTAAGGTCTAAACAGAACATTATACGTATGAACACGGCGTTGTTGACAGCGCCGTTATATATGGCATATACTGTGGATTATTATCAACAGTTAATGACTTCATGGCGATCCATACAGCGGCTGCTCAACGGTCCTTTTTTATTTTAACTGTGCAGAAATTTACACGGATAGTGGAGGGATTCCATAATGGTACAAACAACAGTAAAGAGCCCAGATTTTCAAACGGTCATCCGCGACCGTCACTCGGTTCGCAAATATGATCCGACGTTCCGAATCTCGAAGGATGAAATGAAGCAGATGCTGGAGGAGGCAACACTTGCTCCATCGTCGAGCAATATGCAGCCTTGGCGTTTCCTGGTCATCGATGACCAGGCTAAGAAAGAGCAGCTGCTTCCGATCGCTTTCAATCAACAGCAAGTCGTCAATGCTTCTCATATCATAGCTATCCTCGCTGACAAAGAATCGTACCGTCATGCAGAGACCATTTATTCCCGTGCCGTAGAGTCTGGCTTCATGGACGAAGAAACTAAGACACGAATGGTGGAGCGTATTGTAAGCGAACAATCGCCGTACCGCAAATCCGATATTGCGAAGGATATCGGTCTCGTTGATGCTGGTCTGGTCTCGATGCAGTTCATGCTCGTTGCCAAGGCGCACGGCTATGATACTGTGCCAATGGGCGGTTTCAACAAAGCGCAATTCAATGAGCTGTTTGCCGTACCTGAACGTTATGAGACGGTTATGCTGATTGCGATTGGCAAAGCAGCGGTTGAGGCTCACGCTTCGGCTCGTCTTACGCAAGAAGAAGTTACGTTCTGGAATGAAATTGTTTAAAAGGTCGTTTAATAAGCCTGATTGAATATAACGAATAGAAGCTGGCATCCAATCGAATAATCGATAGGAGCCAGCTTCTTTGCATTCAGCTTCATTTTCTCCGTACGCTGCTTGCTCCGAATATTAGTCGGCGGTCGGATTGTAGATCGAGCCCGTGAATAGAACAGCGCCGCTCTGTTCATCGGCAATCGCCAGGAAGAATGGGCGATCGACGATCATGTCGAATGGTTGATCAACAGGAACTTCGGCGGATGTAGCAACCGTCTCAATAGAAGTAACGGCTGCCGCCTTCGTCCCTTCTTCGCTGATATCGATTTTACTTTTATGCTTAATCTCAGAGATGCGTACGTTCGGTTCATTCGACAAGCCTGAGAAGTCTGCAGCGTCGGAGAACGACTGCTTCATGCCTAGCGCTTGCAGGGACTCATTCAAGGTCGCGCTGTAACCGATATTGAATTTCGGAAGCTGAATCGAACCGTATCCCTTCTTCCATTGCTCTAGAAGTCTGATTTTGCAGTTCCACAATTTCTCCTGAAGCGCTTCGAGGCTGTTGTCTGCGGATGGGAGAAGGATAACCATCGACATTTGACCACGTCCGTACGGAATGCGGATTGCTTCATAGTCGTTATTTTTGAAGTGTGAGTATTGACCTGTTCGATTCATGAATGGAATTTGCAGAGCTGAACCGTCAGAGAGATGAAACGGTTTATCTTTCGTTAAGTTGGCATCGAATTGATCTTTCCAAGTGCCGTTGAAATAGACGGCATTGAGTAGAATCATGACGAGGCTCGAATCAATTGCATTGGGTTCAATCAGCTTGTCGATCATTCCTTCGGTGTGATCTGCAATCCAACCATTGATCTGCTTAGCGGATTTCTCCGGTTGGTCAGTTTCGATTGACGCGATCTCTGCATTGTAGCTGTCTTTAATTATCGAAGAGAAATTCGGATTAACGGTGACCTGCGCGTTATGCCAGACCGAATCTGCTAGCTGAAGCGTAATGCCTTCCCCGGGCTGACTCAG
Source organism: Paenibacillus terricola (assembly GCF_014779765.1). Lineage (GTDB taxonomy): Bacteria > Bacillota > Bacilli > Paenibacillales > Paenibacillaceae > Paenibacillus_T > Paenibacillus_T terricola. Next base: position 127,924 of record NZ_JACXZA010000002.1, read on the forward strand.
CAGCTTCAACAGCTCGCGATAGCCAGCGTTGATTTGATCGACAGACTTGTTGTTCCAGCCAAGCACACGCTCTAGTTCAGCCTTCGTCTCGCCGCCGCTTCCGTTATAGACCATTGCGAGAGCAGTTGTGATGCTAAGAGGAGAGAGAAAGACATTCTGACCAGGCTTCTCTTTCAATAGCTGCTGATGCAGGCGAAGTCCGAAATTATTGGATGCCTGAATGATCGGCTGATCTGCTGCCGCTGCCAGCGTGTTACGGTCTTCTAATGAGATAGCTGTATGCACTTTCTCTTTGCTGCCGCATGCCGTCATACTGCAAGCTAACATAAGCGAAGCGAGTCCGATGAGCATGAGACGTTTGTAATTCATTTGAAGCCCCCTTAAACAACCAATTTGTATAATGGATCCGTTCTTGCCATCTTTAACGGTCAATCTATACAAAAAGTTTCGATTTAACGCACGGAAACCGTTGAAAACGTTTGCCCCTGACACCTTATCCTTCGTATAATTGAAAACGTAAAGTATTTAATGAATCTATTAATGGATTAGGGGCAGTGATAGAAATGGCGAATGAAGCAGTGATTGGATCGTTCTACGGCGAGAAGGCCGTATGGCTTCGCTCTGGCAAGTATGAAGCAGCTTTGCTGCCAGAGATCGGTGCGAACCTCGTTGCGTTCCGCGACGTCGAAGCAGGATATAAGTTTTTGCGTGAACCGGAAGAAGCAGAGATGGACTCGTTCCGTGAAGCACCTGCTGTGTATGGTATCCCGGTATTGTTCCCGCCGAACCGTTACCGTGACGGTAAGTTCGAAGCAGCAGGTATTTCTTACAACCTGCCAGTGAATGAGAAGGCAACAGGTAACCATTTGCACGGTTTCTTCTATAAAGCAGCTTGGGATATCGTTGATCAAGGCGCTAACGATCAAGAGAGTTATGTTGTCGTTCGTTATGTCGTTGACGAGAACGACAGTGTATACAGCGTGCTGCCGCACCGCTTCCAGATCGAGATCCGTTACGCGTTGTCCGCGAATGGACTTGCTCAGACGAGTACGGTAACGAACAACGGCGACAAGCAGCTCCCATGCTTGCTTGGCTACCATACAGCCATTAACGCACCATTCGCGCCAGAAAGCTCGAAAGCAGATGTAACAGCTCACGTAACGACAGGCGTACGTTGGGAGCTCGACGAGCGTATGCTGCCGACGGGTGGCACGATCCCGATGACGGCAGCAGAAGAAGCGATGAAGTCGCCGCAAGGCGGATCGCCTTATGCAGAATCATTGGACAACCACTATTCCGCAGCGCCGGTTGATGGCCGCAACTTCGCAGAAGTCATTGACCACCGCATTGGCGTCAAGCTTGTCTATGATGCAGGAGTGAACTACAAGCAGTGGATGATTTGGAACAATGGCGCATCGGCAGGCTTCTTCTGCCCAGAGCCGCAAATCAACTTGGTTGACGCGCCGAACGTGGATCTGCCGGACGAGACGAAAGGATTCGTATTGCTTCAGCCGGGTCAATCTTGGAACGAGACAAGCCGCCTGTATACGGAAAAGCTTGCTTAATGATTTGGGAATAATAGTAGTGCTTGCTGTCCTTAGTTGGGCGGCAAGCTTTTTTATTTTACACAATAGTGATCCTTCCATAGTTTCTTTAGCAAAACTTAAACATTAGATGGTAGACACTTGCTGATTTCGCCGTATATGATGAAAAGTGTTTTTCTAATGAATATTTTTCCATTACGACTCACGTAGATGACTTGCAATATTGGAGCAATAACAGACCAATAATAGAGTTTTCGTATATTCGACAATTTTTGCCTATTAATGCTCAGTTAGTTATGCAATAATTAGGATGTATAGGTTATAGATTAGTTTTCATATTTGCAGCAACTTATTCGAGAATCGGTACGTCTAAAGTGTGCATATCCTAAATTCATACAATACAAATCATTAATGGAAGGGGTATAGTGAACACCATTTAGGAGGGGTTTTGTGTCAATCGTTCAACCTGCCAAGCAGCGAGTAAGATCGAAGCTGCCACAGCTTGATTTGTTTCGAGCATTTGCCTTATTCGGCGTTATTAGTGTTCATTCATCATCTACTGCAGCTGCGATAAGCGGATTGCATTCCAAGTATTTTTCGATCTTTAATATTATGAATATCTTTTTTAAATTCGGCACTCCTTGTTTTATTTTTCTGAGCAGCTTTGTCTTGTTCTACAATTATTATGATCGGCCAGAAACGGGATCGCTAATTCGTAAATTTTATCGTAAGCGTTTGCTTTACATTATTGTTCCATATGTGCTCATTTCAATTCTTTATTTCATCTTCAATCATCAGATGAATCATACGCCGTGGCTTAGTTTTAATGAAGAGATGTCCAAATTCCTAAATAAGCTCTCGACTGGCTCGGTACATACGCATTTGTATTTTGTATTTGTCAATACGCAGTTTTATCTCATATTCCCGCTTGTACTTATAATTTTGAAGCAGTTTAAGCGTTTGGCTGCTTGGGCTTTCCCGATTGGGTTGCTGCTGCAATGGGGATATGTGATGCTAAACCATCATTATCATTTTCAGTGGATGCCTAAAGGCAGTCTATCGATCAGCTATTTCTCTTATTACCTGCTGGGTGCTAGCCTTGCGATTTATTATGAACGCTGGCATGGCTGGTTGTCTCGAGGGTGGAAAGAGAGACGGTTAACGGATCGTCTGACCGTTTCCGCTCTTTGGTTAAGCTGGCTGGCGGTTTCGGGAACGCATGTTGCGATATGGCATGCAACGCGAATTTATCATATTTATTATAATTCGCTTTTATATGAGCTGTTATGGAACGTGCAGACGCTGATGTCTGCCATCGTCCTGTTGTTCACAGCTTATCTGCTTCAACGTTTGTTTGAAGGCAAATTCTTTTATCGCACTTTGGCAGTTATCGGACAGCTTTCGTTCGCGATCTATTTGGTACATCCATTCGTGCTTGCCATCTATCGCAAATTCGATATGGGCATATCCACCTTCGTCTCGGAGTATGTGTTCTGGATTTGGGGCGGATTCGCTGCAGCGCTGCTGATCTCTATGCTCGCCGTACATTCCGTCTTCCGTTATGTGCCGAAAGCCTGGATGCTGCTTGGCGGCTTGCCTGCCTATGTGGTAGCTGCGAAGGAGAAGGAGAAGGAGAAGGGAGCTGCGAACCAAACACAGCAGGAGCAGTATCTCAATCGTCAGGCTGGAGTTTAAGATTATTGTTGAATTGCAATTACATAATAGGCATAAGAAAGCCCCCGCAGTCACGTTATCGTGAAACTGCGGGGGCTTTGTCCATTTGATTACTTGGACTCTTCGATGATGAGTACGCCACGGCCAGCTACTTCGGCACTGCCGCTAAGCTTCGTGCCGGATAGAAGTTCTGTACCAGTTACGCTGCCCAAATCGAAGGATTGAGTTTCTGCATTGTGGTTCAATACGAATACATAAGACTGGCCATCCTTCGTCCGTTTCACTGCTTCAACACCGGCAACTGCAGGAAGGATTGGCTGAATGCCGTGCGCTGCGCAGATTTGACCAAGCAGACCTTGCAGGAACGATGCCTCAGGGCTCGTGCCAACATACCAAGCTTCGCCTTGTCCGAAACGGTTGCGCGTTACAACCGGCATACCTTTGTAGAAGTCTTGGCCGTACGTTGCGATAACATCTGCGCCTTCGCTGTGGAGAAGATCGCACAGCAATCCGCATTCATATTGACCGCTCAGCTTACCGAACGTATCGTTCATAACGATTGCGTTGCGTTGGTCTGGGAACAATGCGTCGATTTCTTCTGCCCAGATGCCAAGCAGGTTGCGCAGTTCGCCAGGGTAGCCGCCGAGCGTTACGATGTCATTCTCATTGACGATACCGCTGAAGAACGTTGTGATGAATGTGCCGCCGTTCTGCGTGAATTGCTCAAGGCGTGCAGCGACACCTGGTTTCACCATGTACATAACAGGTGCGATCAGCACGTCATATTGGCTGAAATCAGCATCCATTGGAACCATATCAACCGCGATGTTCTGTTGGTAGAGCGCATCGTAGTATTTGTGTACTTCATCCGTATATTTCAAGGCAGCGGATGGACCGGAAGAGAACTCAACCGCCCACCAGTTTTCCCAATCGAACAAGATGCCGACCTTGGCTGTACCACGCGCGTTGAGAATCTTGTCGCCAAGCTGCGAGAGCTCGCTGCCGAGCTGCGCGCATTCGCGGAATACACGCGTATGCTCGTGGCCGACATGTTCGATGAGTGCGCCATGGTACTTCTCGCATGCGCCGATCGAGCGGCGGAGCTGGAAGAACATGACACTGTCCGCACCATGCGCAACGGCTTGGTAGCTCCACAGTGCCATAACGCCAGGACGCTTCAGCGAGTTGTATGCCTGCCAGTTCTGCTGGCTTGGCGTCTGCTCCATGAGCAGGAATGGCTCGCCGCCCTTGAGGCCGCGCATAAGATCGTGCATCATAGCGGTGTAGCTGACAGGCGTATCAGCGGATGGGTAGTTATCCCACGATACGATATCCATATGCTTCGCCCATTTGAAGTAATCAAGTGGCTTGTAAGCGCCCATCAAGTTAGTCGTAACAGGAACGTTAGGCGTATGCTTCTTCAGTTCCTCATACTCCAACTTGTAGCAGTCGAGCATGCTGTCCGAGTTGAAACGTGTATAGTCGAGCGAGATGCCCTGGAAGCAAGTGTGACGCGTCGACCATTGTTCGCTGAGCATATTCGGAGGCACGATTTCTTCCCAATCGTAGAACGTGTGACCCCAGAAACGTGTATTCCACTGCTCGTTGAGCTTGTCCAGCGTACCGTATTTGTTCTTAAGCCAAACGCGGAATGCAGCTGCGCAGTTGTCGCAGTAACATTCGCCGCCGTACTCATTGGACACATGCCACAACAGCAGGGCGGGGTGATCCTTATAGCGTTCAGCGATCTTGCCTGCAAGCTTCGCCGAATAGGTGCGATAAACCAAGCTGTTCGCGCATGAATTGTGACGTCCGCCGAACTTGCGTTTACGGCCATCGAAGTCTACACGGAGAATTTCTGGATATTTGCGTGCCATCCATGCTGGATGTGCGCCAGTGCTAGTTGCCAAACAAGCATAGATGCCGTTTGCTTGAAGCATATCCATAATCTCGTCCAGTGTGGAGAAATCATAAGTGTCATCATTAGGCTGCAACATAGCCCAAGAGAAAACGTTAACCGTGGCGATATCCATGCCTGCAAGACGGATCATACGCATATCTTCCGGCCATACACTCTTGTCCCATTGTTCAGGATTGTAGTCGCCGCCATATAACATTTTGGTCAATTTGGATGATAACAAACTGCTCAGCTCCTTCAATTGATGTACTGTTAGTTTACAGCATTCTAGCAATTGCATACATATAACAATTGAAGGAGTGAATATAATAATTCGGTACATAGGAATGAAATGTGATATCCCGTGAGAAGGAAAGCTCCAGCTGTTTCGGCTTTAATTAGCGTCGCACAAGCTCTGGCCAAATCTCTTGGACATCCACCCGAAGCTCAGAGGCGATTAGTTCGGCTGTCAGACGCTGTGGTTTGCTGATTTTACCATTGCGAAGTTTTGAAATCGTCTGTAGGGAAATGCCGGTAGATTGCGACAACTGGCTTGCGGACAAGTCACGTTTGGCCATCCAGATTTTCAGCTTCGTACTCGATTGTTCGCTGCTGCTGGTCTCTTGCATTTCCCAGATCGAGAAAGCGAATTGTTCGAATTCGCCGAATCCGTTGTAAATCGGATAGATTGTTGTGCGCATGGCAAGTTCACTTAATTCGTCAAAACGAAGCGTGTGCATGAACAAGTCCTGTTGGACTTTGTCGATAGCACATTGGGCTAACTGAGCCCGGATAATGTCATGCTCCGCAGCGCTAATAAAGTCAAACATAGAGTGATTCAACACGGTAACGTCAGCGGGCTCCACGGCCGGCACGAAATTAACATGAAATTTCCTTACTATATAATGCTTGTCCATAATTCCGACATAAAACGCCTTTCCGCTCTTCGATTGCTGCTCGATCCATAGCTCGGCACTTAGATCCGTGGCGGTCAGCAGAAAGTAAGGCGATCCATCTGAAGCAGATTCAAGTGGTTTAACATCCAATACGATTGGTTTCTGTGCACGTGTTCCAGTCTCGATGATTGTTTCAGTGTAATCTTCGGGAAGAACGGCTCCCTTCAAATCAGCGATACGAGGGAATAGGTGTCGAAAGGGAATGTGGGGCAGCTTCTCTCGCTCGTAACCGCATAGCTGAACAAAGGCAGGATTGGCATCTGTAATCGTAAAGGAACGGCCTAGGCGGCGAACGATCGCAAGAGGCTGCGGGATCGTCTGAAAGATTTGCCGAAAGATAAGCTACCATTCCTCTCATTCTATTTTCCATTACGACACAAGTATAGGCTTACCCTATAGCAAGGGCAATGCTCCGATATATCTAATTACTGTAAGAGGTCGTTCAAAAAGTCCGCTTTTGATCACGAACCTTTTTGAACATGTACTGGAATGAAGCGTTAACATTGGTTATTTCTTTAAAAATTTAAATCCGCCCATATGATCGGGACCTAAACGTACCAAACGTTTCTGAATTCCAGATGAAAACTCTTTAGTGGGCTTATACGGCGCTTTATCATGGTAATATTTCCCGTTAAGATTAGATGTGCCTATGAAAAGGGGGCGAAATGGTTTCGAATATGGAGTGAAGATTGGGTTCGGAGGGTTTCGACAACTTTCGCTCGAAGTGACAAGCATATGCTCAGTTTGAGTGAAATATGTGTCATATATATGTGAACTTTGCGTTATTTACAGGTAAAATTCAATGACGCATTTTTGAAAATAGGGTTCCCAATTTTCAATATTCCTGTATAATGGAGGTAACCTCCACGATATCCCCCCTGATCATGTATGATTCTTAACAATAACTTAACAGGAGGTGTCACATTGATGACAGTATTAACGCTCCCATATGGGATCTCACAGGATGATCTATACTTGTTCAACGAAGGCGTACTTTATCGAAGTTACCGAACTTTCGGAGCTCACCGAATAAAGTGGAAACGAAAGACAGGTATCCGATTTGTTGTCTGGGCCCCTAACGCAGCCTCGGTAAGTGTAGTAGGGGATTTCAATAAGTGGGACAGTACGAAGGATGTGCTGGAACAGATCGGCAACACTGGCGTCTGGGCATGCTTTGTTCATGGATTAAAGGACGGCGAGCGGTACAAGTACGAGATTGTGACAGCAAGTGGACAGAAGCTGCTCAAAGCTGACCCGTACGCGTTCAGCTCCGAATTAAGACCCCATACAGCCTCGATTGTAACCGATTTGAACGGGTATGAATGGGGCGACTCGGACTGGATGGACCGCAAGCAAGCACTCTTCGATCGACCGCTCCTCATTTATGAAGTTCACGCCGGCTCCTGGAAGATTCATGGCAAGGAGCAATTCCTTACGTACAGCGAATTATCTATTGAGCTCGTCGATTATGCCGCAGAGATGGGTTATACCCATATTGAGCTTATGCCAATTGCGGAGCATCCATTCGACCGTTCATGGGGGTATCAGATTACCGGCTTCTACGCAGCAACTAGTCGGTATGGAACGCCAAAGCAGTTCATGCAGTTCGTCGACCGCTGTCATCAGAAAGGGCTTGGCATCATTCTTGATTGGGTGCCTGGACATTTCTGCCGCGATGATCACGGTCTGCGCGATTTCGACGGATCGCCGCTTTATGAAGGGCCGAACTGGCGCAAAGCGGATAAACCGCAGTGGGGAACCCTTTCCTTCGATTTCGGTCGTAACGAAGTTGTTGGATTTCTGATCTCCAACGCAATATTTTGGCTCGATCTATTTCATATAGATGGCCTGAGGGTTGATGCAGTCGCTCATATGGTTGATCTTCATATGGATAAACCTGAGGAGCTGCGTACGCTGAACCCTTATGGCGGCAAGGAAGATTTAGATGCTCTCCGATTCCTCCGGAGACTGAATGAAGTCGTATTTCAATACTATCCCGAGACGCTCATGATTGCCGAAGATTCATCCGCACAACCAGCAGTCACATCACCAACCTACCTCGGCGGACTCGGATTCAACTTCAAATGGAATATGGGCTGGATGAACGATATGCTGCGCTATATGCAGCTCGACCCAGCTGACCGCAAGCATCACCACAATCTCATCACGTTCTCGCTTCTCTATGCTTTCTCCGAAAATTACGTGCTGCCATTCTCACACGACGAGGTGGTACACGGCAAACGTTCACTCCTTCACAAAATGTCAGGCTCCTACGAAGAAAAATTCGCTCAACTAAAACTGCTTTACGGTTATTGGATTACACACCCAGGCAAGAAACTATTGTTTATGGGCAGTGATTGGGGACAATTCGATGAATGGAAAGATCTCGATCAACTCGACTGGATGCTCCTCGATTATCCGCTGCATTTAGATATGCAGAAGTACGTACAACGGCTGTATCACGTATACCGCACGACACCTGCTCTATGGGAGCGTGATCGGGATTACGATGGCTTCCGCTGGATTGATGTACATAATGCAGAACAAAGCGTGATTTCGTTCGAACGGCGAGGTATAGAAGCGAACGAGATCGTCGTTGTCGTCTGTAACTTCTCGCGCAACGACTATGGCAATTACCGGATCGGTGTACCGATGTCGGGCAGCTATGAGCTGTTGATGCACAGCAGCGAGGAAGTGTCCCGGCAGGGCCTCTTAGCTCCGCTTATGAGCGAGGAAATCCCTTATCACGGACGCGGATACAGCGTGCAAGTTACGCTGAAGCCATTCTCCTGTCTGATGCTTCACTATAAAGTAATTGAATACATTTAGGAGTTGATGCTATGGGGCGTAAAGAAATGGTCGCGATGCTGCTCGCCGGAGGAGAAGGAAAAAGACTCGGCGTATTGACAAAGGATTTGGCGAAGCCGGCTGTTTACTTTGGCGGGAAATATCGAATTATCGATTTCACGCTAAGCAACTGCGCTCATTCGGGCATCGACACGGTAGGCGTTCTCACGCAATATCAGCCGCTTGACCTGAACCGGTATTTGGGGATCGGCAGCCCTTGGGGGCTGGACCGCCGCGACGGCGGGATGGCAATTCTGCCACCTTATGTGAAGCAGAAGGGCGGCGCATGGTACAAAGGAACAGCAAATGCAATCTATCAGAACATGGGTTTTATCGATCGTTATGATCCTGAATATGTGCTAGTGATTTCGGGCGACCACATCTACAAGATGGATTATGAGAAAATGCTCGAGCACCATAAGAAGACAGGTGCGGATGTAACGATTGCTGGAATTGAAGTGCCATGGAAGGAAGCTAGCCGATTCGGCATTATGCATGCCGACGATGAAGATCGAATTACGGCATTCGAAGAGAAGCCGAAGGTGCCGACTAGCAATAGAGCATCGATGGGCATCTACATTTTCTCATGGCATGTGCTGCAGCGTTATCTGATTCGTGATGAGGCGAGTCGTCATTCCTCGAATGATTTTGGTAAAGATATATTGCCTGCGATGTTAAAAGATAGCCTCAATATGTTCGTATATCCATTCAGAGGCTATTGGAAGGATGTCGGTACGATCGAAAGTCTGTGGGAAGCGAACATGGACCTGCTCGATGATTCACCAGCGCTTGATTTGACGGATCCAGAATGGCGGATTTACTCCGTTAGTCCGAATCGACCAGCACAATATATTGCACCAAGCTCACGTATCGTGTCATCGATCGTGAATGAAGGCTGCCTGATTGAAGGCGATGTGCACCGTTCTGTCCTGTTCTATGGCGTGCAGACGGGAATTGATAGTATCGTCCGAGAGTCGGTTGTCATGCCGAATGCGCGCATCGGTCGCGATGTGCGGCTGTATCGCACCATTGTGGGCGACGGTGCAGTTATCGCAGACGGCGTAACAATCGGTCATCCTGAGCATGGCGGCGTGACGGTCGTCGGCAGTGATGAGTTTATTGCGAGCTACAAAACACTGCTGGAGGTCGAACCATCGTGATGAAAAATAAAGTAATGGGCTTAATCAATCTTGTACATGAACCGGATGAGCTGGAAGGGCTGACAGCGAACCGGTGTCCGGCAACGGTGCCTTTCGGCGGCCGTTACCGACTTATCGATTTCGTGCTGTCGAACATGGTGAACAGCGGGATTTCCCGCGTTGCCGTGCTCGCGCATACGAAATATCGGTCTTTAATGGATCACCTAGGTTCCGGCAAACATTGGGATCTTCATAACCGTCAGAGCGGGCTTTTCATTCTGCCTCCGACTTCCGACGATGCTCAAGATCTGCGCCGTGGTGACCTTTATCATATGTTTCAGAATCGGGATTATTTGATGCGCAGCCATCATGAATATGTCGTTCTTGCCCGAAGCCACGTCATCTGCAATATCGATCTAGAGCCAGTCGTAGCGTTCCACGAGAGGCAAAAGGCGGATATTACGGTGGTGTGCAAGAAACACTCGTCAACTACGCCGGGCAAGAGCCGGAAAGTATTGATGGATGCAACAGGGCGTGTCCTGGAGATGCAGGATCATTATGGACGTTTGAATACAGAACTTATGTCGACCGAGATTTATGTCATTAGACGCGAGCTGCTGCTTGAACTGGTGGAATCATCGCTGGCACAAGGGCAGGAGCATCTCGTTCGGCATGCCATTATGACGCGTCTTGATCAACTGAAGGTGTATGGCTATCAGTTTGATGGCTATGTAGGCATGGTCAATACGCTCGAAAGCTATTATTTCAACAACATGCAGTTGCTGCGTTCCGATGTGTGGAAGGATCTGTTCTTCCGTCCGGGACCGATCTATACGAAAGTCAAGGATGAGCCGCCTGCCCGTTATTTGGAAGGGGCTAAGGTATCTGGTTCGGTCATTGCGAACGGGTGCGTCATTGAAGGGACGGTCATAAACAGTGTACTGTTCCGCGGCGTGCATGTGCGCAAAGGAGCGATCATTCGCAACAGCATCATTATGCAGAATGGCGTTGTAGGCGAGAACAGCATGCTGGATTATGCCATTCTCGATAAGGACGTCATGATCGAGCAAGGAAGAGATATTCGCGGGGCGGCGGGATCGCCGTTCGTCGCTGGGAAACGTAAAATTATTTAATAAAAGCCATTTGTTTGCAAGTCGTGTTGCCGAAGAAGAAATCAAATTACAACATCAGAGTGACTTTGAGCAAAGCTCAAAGATTCTGATGTAAAGCGGAGTGACTTTGAACTCCGTTCAAAGATCCTGATGTAAGGAGTGAAAGTGTCGTGAAAGTATTGTTTGCCGCTTCGGAGGCTGTGCCGTTGGCCAAATCCGGTGGACTGGGAGATGTGACGGGGGCGCTGCCTAAAGCGTTGAACGAACGAGGGGCGGAAGTGCGAGTCGTGCTTCCCAAGTATGCCGACATTCCTGAATCCTTCTTGGAGCATTTCGAGACGATTCATACATTCTCGTTCCACTTTAGCTGGCGCCATCAATACTGCGGATTACTCCGCGGTGTTGTTGGCGGCGTCACCTTTTATTTGATTGACAATGAGCAATATTTCAAACGCGATGGACTGTACGGCTACGAAGACGATCCGGAGCGGTTCGTCTTCTTCAATTTTGCAATCGCAGAATGTTTGCCGCATCTGGATTTCGTACCTGATATTATCCATTGTCATGATTGGCAGACGGCGCTGCTGCCGTTCCTGCTCAAGACGCGTTATGCGTTTGATCCGCTCTGCCGCTCTGTCCGTACTGTATTTACGATTCACAATTTGAGATACCAAGGCGTCTTCGGCCAGAAGCTGTTTCAGGATCTGATTGGAATGGACGATTTCTGGTTCTGGACAAGCGGTCTGGAGTTCCACGGCGCGGCGAACTGCATGAAGGCCGGCTTGCAGTATGCGGATCGGCTGACGACAGTGAGCGAGACTTACGCAGAGGAGATTCAGACCGAGTATTGGGGCGAGAATCTGGACGGCGTTATTCGCTGGCGCGCATCAGAGCTGCAAGGTATCCTGAACGGGATCGACACGGAGAGCTACGACCCAATGAATGATCCAGCGCTCGAAACCCCTTATAGGGGGTCAGTGAGCCGTAAGCGTAAGAATAAAACCGCTTTGCAGCGGGAACTCGGACTGCCCGTATCGGAACAGATTCCTGTTATCGGGATTGTGACTCGCCTTGTTGAACAAAAGGGTATTGATTTGATCGACCGCGTGCTTGGGGATTTGCTCGATGAAGGCATTCAGTTGGTCATCCTTGGAGCAGGCGACTATCGCTATGAGGAAATGCTGCGTGGCGCTGCGCAATGGCGTCCGGAGCAAATCGCGTTGAAACTTGGATATGATGAAGGATTGGCGCGGCGAATTTATGCAGGCTCGGATATGTTCTTGATGCCTTCGAAGTTCGAGCCTTGCGGCTTGAGCCAGTTGATCGCACTCCGTTATCGGACAGTGCCGATCGTTCGGGAGACCGGCGGACTAAGAGACACGGTACAATCGTACAATGAATATACTGGAACGGGTAACGGCTTTACCTTCGCCAGCTATAACGCACACGACATGCTTCATACGGTTCGCAGAGCGCTTGCGCATTACCGGAATGAAGAAGATTGGAAGACGATAGTCGCCAATGGTGCCAAAGAAGACTATAGCTGGAGCCGTTCTGCCAAATCGTACATGTCCCTCTATAGTGAACTGCTGCCTCTTCGAAAGGAGACAGAAAGATGGCCCGTCATCTCGTAATTGGCAACGGAAAAATGCTTCTCAATCTTGATAATCACTGCTTCATCCGTGATATTTATTATCCATACGTCGGCCAGCTTAACCATGTCGGCGGTCAAACGTGCCGCTTCGGCATTTGGGCTGCGGGACGATTCGCATGGCTCGACGATCCGAGCTGGAAGTTCGAGCTGGATTACATTGAAGGCACGCTGGTGACGAATGTGCGGGCGACGAACGAGTCGCTCGGCGTTCAGCTGCATCTGAACGATGGCATTCATCAGCGTGAATGTATTTATATTAAACGCGTGGTCGTCCGCAATCTTGCGGTCGAACCTCGCGAATTCCGGTTATTCTTTCATCAGGACCTGATGATCGATGGATCTGAAGTAGGGGATACAGCGGCTTATTTTCCGGAAAATCATACGCTCTTTCACTACAAGCGATCCTCTTACTTTATGTTTAATGGTTTCTCCGATGAAGGCGGCATTATGCAATATTCGACCGGTATCAAGAGGTTCCATTCGGCAGAAGGCACATGGCGCGATGCGGAAGATGGCGTCCTGATGGGCAATACGATTGCGCAAGGATCTGTAGACAGTACCATCAGCTTCCGAACGATTGTACCGCCTAGCGGAGAGAAGACGATTTATTACTGGATGTCGATCGGCAAAAGTTTGGAAGAAGTTAAGGAACTCAATCAGTATGTTCAGGACAATCATCCGGAGAAGCTGCTGAGCCGTATCGTTATCTACTGGAAGCATTGGCTGAGGCGGGCGGAGAAGGATATGGGCGATTTGCCTGCAGGAGTTGTTAAGACGTTCAAACAGAGCCTGCTTATTGTGAGGACGCAGACGGATGAACGGGGTGCCATTGTAGCTGCTAACGACACCGATATCTTGCAATACAATCGGGATCACTACAGTTACATGTGGCCAAGGGACGGCGCTTTAATTGCAGAATCGATGTCGGGGGCGGGCTTTCACAGCGTCATCGCACCTTTTTTTCATTTTTGTGCGCAAGCGTTAGCACCAGAAGGATATTTGTATCACAAATATAATCCAGACGGTACAGTAGGCTCGAGCTGGCATCCATATATCGTGCAAGGAAGCCGAAGACTGCCGATTCAAGAAGACGAGACCGCGCTCGTCCTGTTTGCGTTATGGCAGGATTATAATCGTCATCAGGTTATAGAGCTCCCGCAATCGCTGTATTCGAACCTGATCCGCAAAGCGGCTCATTTCTTGACGCAGTATATGGAGCATTCGCTGTCGCTGCCTAAACCTAGTTATGATCTGTGGGAAGAACGATATGGAATATGGACATACACAGCATCTTCTGTGTATGGCGGATTGATGTCTGCTGCCTTCTTCACCGAGTTGTTCGGCGATTATGAGCGCAGCGACCATTATCGCAATACCGCACAAGCGGTGAAGCACGGCATTCTTACGCATCTTTGGGACGAAGATACGGGCCGGTTCGCTCGGGGGTTGGTGCAGAAGGACAATCGTTGGATTAAGGATATGACGCTGGAGAGCAGTCTGTTCGCGATCTGGGAGTTCGGCGTACTTCCCGTTGATGATGATCGTGTCGTCCGCACGATGCGCGCCATTAAAGAGGGGTTAAGCATCCGAACCGGGGTTGGCGGCGTGGCGCGTTATACGAACGACTACTATTTTCAACAGTCCGGCGATATTGAGAAGGTGCCAGGCAACCCTTGGATCATCTGTACATTATGGGTTGCGAACTATGAGATCGAATCCGCCCAATCGCTGAGCGATCTGGAAGGACCCAAACTGACGTTGCAGTGGGTAGTTGACCATGCTATGGAGAGCGGTGTGCTCCCAGAGCAAATTAATCCGTATGACGGAGGACCGCTGTCCGTAGCGCCGCTTACATGGTCTCATGCGACCTTCGTGCAAAGCGTAACTAAATATGTGAAGAAGTACCGCGAGTTATCGCGGTGAATCGGATCGCAATATTCGGGAATGCAGGAGGCTGATCCGACGTGCTGCGGTACGTGTGGAGTGGATAAAGGGCTGAACAGGAGAATGTACTGTTCAGCTTTTTTTTTTCGAGTGAACGATTTGTGCAATAAAGGAGCAGTTCCGTGCATTGGAGCAAGCCTTGCAACTATGCGATAATAATTTAAGGACATGCAATATCTACAGGAGGCGATTGGCAATGGGAAACGAGATTAACATCACGAGAGCAGAGGACAAGGACTTGCCGGCGATCGTCGAGATTTATAATTCAACGGTTGCGAGCCGAATGGTAACAGCCGATCTGGAGCCAGTTACGGTTGAGAGTCGTAAACCTTGGTTTCATAACCGCGACTGGGAGACACGTCCGATCTGGGTAGCACGCAGTGGTGATACATTAATGGGCTGGTTGAGCTTCCAGCCTTATTACGGCCGTCCAGCCTATCGCGCGACTGCGGAGTTCAGCATTTACATTGCCGAGCAGAGCAGAGGGACCGGCGTTGGAAGCATGCTTCTCGATCGTGCGATAAGCGGTTGTCATACACTTGGCATTAAGACGCTGCTGGGGTTCGTATTCGGGCATAACCAACCAAGCTTGCGACTGCTCAGTAAGTTCGGTTTCGAGCAATGGGGTATGCTTCCTGGCGCATGCGATCTGGATGGCGCGGAGCGGGATGTTGTCATTATGGGCAGAAAAGTTTAACGACTTAACGTTTATTCCACTGCATTCATACAATTAGGGGGAACCACGCTTTATGTTGAAGTCAATACCGCCAATTATTTCGCCTGATTTGCTCAAAATACTGATGGAGATGGGACATGGGGATGAGCTTGTCATCGCAGACGGCAACTTCCCGGCAGCAAGCCACACGCAGCGGCTTGTCCGCCTTGATGGACACGGCGTGCCGGAAGTGCTGGATGCAGTCCTTAGTCTACTGCCGCTCGATCAGTATGTGGACATGCCTGCGGCAGTCATGGGAGTTGTTCCAGGCGATCCGGTTGTACCTGTAATCTGGGAACAGTATGCTGCACTAACGCAAAAGCATGAGGGGAAATCGATCCAAATAGAAGAGTTGGAACGGTTTGCGTTCTATGAGCGGGCCAAGCATGCTTATGCTATTGTAGCTACAAGCGAACGCGCCCAATATGCTAATATCATTGTCAAAAAAGGCTGCGTTCTCTAATCGGTATTCTTCGATCAAATGCCAAAAGGGCGTCCAACCGCATCAAGTGCGGGTGGACGCCCTTCCTGCATTAAAATCAGATCCGCTCGGATCAGAACCAGCCAGCGCGAAGTACGATAACGAGCAGGATATAGAGAACGAGAATAACGCCGATGCTAGTGCAAATTCCGCCGACACCGAAGCCGCCGAGGCAGCTACCGCCGTATCCAGGTCCTACACCTGCTCCTGCAACAGGATATCCCATAGTTCATGACCTCCTAATTGGTTCTGTGTGAAGGTTTAACTCACAATGCTAATGTATGTCGGTCAAGGAGGAATGTTATGGACGTTTATACCCCCTCTGAGCGAATTGGGCGTTCGCACAGATGCAGAAGCCGATGCAAGGAGCGGTGATGAGCCTTTTATGTCAAATGCCCAAAGAGCATGTAAGCGCGATATACATTCAAGGGCAGATCGGCGGGAGCGGCTGTTGGCCTGCGAATTGGCGTATATGCTTGATCCTGGATTCCGACCGATGCGTTTGTCCCCTTCCGATCACAATTTGAGACGATGCTCCTGCGCTTATAATCGAGATGCAGCCCACGGAGATGCAGGGATTCTGATTCAGTCGGTAGGTTTGGACGACACTATCATCGTCGTCAGCCTCGATAATAGCAGGAATGGGGCGGGAGAAAATGACGTATGACTCGAAGAATATGTCACCGGCGTAAGGGTGATCTTTCTGCCGTTGAATAGCGAGCGCTCGCAGCATTGCGTTAGACTCTGAACGATCTCCAAGCTGCATGACGCCAGCTTGGGAAATATTTATTAGGTTAATGCCTTGAACTTCAGATACACGTGAATTATCGTAGTTCAAATCAAGGAACACAGGCGGCGGCAGATTGGCTTCGGGAATGGAGAAGCTTAGTCGCGGCCGCATTATATCAATGAGACGTTTACTGGCATACGATTTCGCATTCTAGGCTCTCCCTCAGCTTCTTCAGCGCCTTCAGGCAGTTGCAGCGCTACAAGCTGACCGACAACGACTGACTCTGGCGGAGTATCGAACATGGAATAGAGGGCGACGGTATCATTATCGCCAACTTGAAGCAATGATGAGCTCGATACCCCAAGCACCTCAATAGAACCGACCTGCAGCCCTTGATTCACAACATAGAATATCATACGGTGTTCACTCCTCCTGCTGATTCCCGCCGCTTGAAAGTTTCGTTAAGTATTGCCTCATCGCCATATCCACATCTCGAATCGTCTTCGCTGTCACTTGATCCTCGAAGTCTGGCGAATCTGCTTGAGCTATGTCTCCCGATGATGCTTGCTGCATATAGAATTGAATGCGAGTAGGCGCTTGCCGGCGGATATCCTCGATAATGATGCGGCGATGATACGGATCAAGCGGGACATTAAGCTCATGCTCGAAATTAACTAATGCATGAGGCGCTTTCGTATCTAAATATTCATTCACTCGTGTTTGCACCGTTCCGAATGGCGGGGGCATCTGCATCGATGCAGGGCCAGCCGAAGGGAAAACGTTAGGCTTGCTGTTTAATGAACCCGGCGCACCGCTTTCGGCGTTTCCAATCCCTGTTCCTCCATTGCCTCCATCAACAGCAGCTCCAAGAGGTCCGCTTGGGATAACATTACCCTTCTTCGCCTGCTGAACGATGAATTGGTCGATTTCGCCTTCGCCGCCATCGCCTGACGGCTGAATGCCGATATTAAGTGTTCCATCCAATTTCTCTATTTTCAATTGATCGAATTGATACTCGATTTTATCAATGTGATACGTTGGTTTAGCCGCTGCAGTCTGCACTTGAGTCATTAGCATATCAACGCGTTTCTGGAGCATTGCAATCTGCTCTTGTTGCTGCCGCAGCGTCTGTTGAACTTGCGCAACCCATGTCGGCCACCCTTGCCACCCAGCTGTCGGCCGCTCCGCCGCAGAAGCGGCGGGCTGGCCGTAAGGGATTCCGTTGTTGTTCGTCACAGCCATGCCCATGCACCTCGCATCATTATTTCGGGTTTATCTCGGATTCGGAAGCGGGACGAATGAGAGCGGATTCTCGGTTTCTTCGCCCAGTTGAGGGGCTGGTCCGGTGAAACCGCCGGAATTGTACAACTGAGACAATGATCGAATCGATCCGGCGCTGCCTACTTGAAGGACAGAGCTGTTGGAAACGCTCTGAACCCGAAGCTGCTGAATTGTAATTTGCTGATAAATGGTCCAATTGCTCATATCGCATTAACTCCGCTTGCGACGTTGTTCTGCGTATTGTCCTGCACATCAGGGTCGATCGTATTCGTTGCGCTCAGAGCATTGTTCGAGTTCGCTAAGCTGCCAGTTAAGAAAGATCCCGCGCCTGCGTATGTCTTGGATGCGCTGGACGGCGATACTTGTACGGCATCACCGAATTGGACGATTCCGCTGGAGCCGATGCTCGTAATGTTGACGAAGCCTACGACTGCTGGCATACGGCTTTCCACCTCCTTGTCTAGCGATTCCATATATCGTTATCGTATGCGGCATTCGCCCATTGGTTCCGCACATGCCCATTCCGGCATAAGATTATAACGTACAGGAGAATCGGCGGCCGGGGGCAGGAGGGGATCGCTCATGGTAAAGTGGGATGAAATGGAGCAGTGGATGCAGAAGCAGCAGCTTCCTCGCGGGTTTGACGCGCTGAAAGATACCGGGTGGGTTGAACGTTATGTGAAGTCGATGATGGCCAATGCGATGCCTGAGAAGCCCGCAATGCCCGGCAGCAGTAATGCGGAAACATTCGAAACGCATCATTTTATCGTTATCAAATGGAAGCTTCCTCGCGGTGTGCGACCATCTGAACTGCGCTTGTTCGTCCGCGAGGATCGCATTCGAATCGAAGGTCTTCCGCAAGAGCAGCGCGAGACGATTGAACTTCCCAGACAAGTGAATCCTCGCGTGTGCAAGGCATTATGCCAAGACGGCATTCTCCAGATCAAGCTGCGCAAGAAGCCGGTCGACCGCCGCTACTATGAAACGCCGATACGCTACTAGCAATCGTCATCAATTCTTCACTAGTGCTACTGGAAACGGCTCAGCCGTTCCGCTATAATGTAGCGAGATATAGTAGTGATGATGGAGGATTGTCAATGACTCTAGTCGACGTCAGCAGTGTGTCACCTGCATTATTCGTGATCGGAGCAGTATTCATCATGCTCATATTCTCCCTGCTTAGCTTGGGCATACTTAAGATGTTTCAACTGCGATATCGCTCCGGGTGGTTCTCGTTTGCAGGCGCGGTCGTCAGTGCAGTGGTGTTCGGCGTCATTCTGAACACCTGGTTCGTCTGACGGGCGAACGAATGAATCCGCTATCAGGATGCTGCAATTAGGCGGCTCCTGTTAGCCTTGCTTAACCTGCCTCTAATCGAAGCCGCTCATCTCCGAGAGGCTTCGATAGAGGTTTTCTCTTTTTAACAGCGCATTCATTAGAAGGAAGGTCATACATATGTGGTCGGGTATATGGTTTATTACGAATATTTTGTTTGTCGTAAGCATCATCGCCTTTCTGTTTGCTCATCGTACTGTAACGGAAGGCAGACGAATGGAAGTGGGGGCTGTTCGTCTGGCTGCTTCGATCCGGGTTCGCACCATGTTCGGCATCGTAAGTATCGTCATGTTTGCGGCTATGGCACTTAGTTTCGTCATCAATATGAAAGTCAATGGGTAAATGAGATTAATAAGAAACTGTTTAATCTTTGTGTCCAAATCATGACAAACTGACGAATTTTCGCAACCTTTACCTACTTCATGACGTCCAAATGAACGGATAGGATGAAGTAGAGATAAAGGAGTCGTTGTGTTGAAAAAGATCAAATGGTTGTTGCTCTTATCGTTGTTAATGATGCAAATGGCAGTAAATGTACCATCTCTGTATGCGGCGGGTTCAACTACGGACACGCTCACAATGGTGAAGAATAGTACAACAATCGTACACAATGGCGCGAAGACAACTGCGGCTCAGCCACTAACGTTCATTAATGGAGTATCTTACATTCCGCTGAAGGCGATTGCTGTGGAATTCGGTTACAAAGTTACTTACAACGCATCGTCGAAGGAGTCCATTGCGACGTCCAGCGATGGTGTCGAGCTGCGATTTAAGCCGAACTCGACTACCGTGATGAAGAATGGTGTCGGTACTGCATTGACAGGACCGGCGATTAACCAGAAGGGGTCATTCATGATTCCGGTCAAATCGTGGTCCATTCTAACGGGAGCGCAGTTGTCGCTTGTCGGAACGACAATGACGCTGTCATGGTCGACTGCTCCTAAAGCGCCGACAGCTGCGTTCGAGGTTTCGCCAACGGAGATTTACGCGCAGCAGACGCTTGTCCAGTATAAGGATAAGTCTGTTATCCCTAGCGGTTCGGGCATATTGAACGAAGTATGGGACGGCCGTCAGGATGTGTTCGAAGAAGCAGGTACGTATACGATTACGCGTCAAGTCCAAGATTATAACGGCACTTGGAGTGATCCTTATTCGGTAACGATTCAGGTCAAAGCTCCGAACCAAGCGCCAGTGGCAGATTTTGCGACGGACAAGACGACTTACCGAATCGGTGAGAACGTGTTGTATACGGATTGGAGTACGGACGACGAGAATTCGATCGTTTCTGCCAAGTGGTCTGGCAATGAGAAAGTGTTCTTCGCTGCAGGGGAATATCCTGTATCGCTCGAGGTGACGGACCGTCACGGTTTGACCTCGCAAGTAACGAAGAATATTACGGTTTCGAGTGAAGTGTTGTATACGCGTGAAGAGTACTACAGCCTATTCACGCCAGTTGGCGAGAAATATTCGATTAACGGTGCTTCGGTGCTGAATAGTACGGTCGTTCCGTTCACCTCAGTATCTGAGCCAGCACAGATGGTACGCAGCAATAGTCCGGAGACGTGGACGAGCGAAGGCATTGCCTATGAGGACCAACTGCTCGGCGATATTCGCTTCATGTTCCACAACATGAATAATACGGGCGGACCGGTCAAAATGTATTTGCTCGCAACGAACTACGGCAGCGTGACGGCTAACGTCGGCATCGGCGCATCAGGTTTAGGTGGACCGAATCCGCAAGTGTCGGCTACAGGCAAAATGTCAACGGCTCGCTACCTGACGGCACTCGCGTCCAACCCTGCAACGTCTTGGATGACCGTCAAGCCGGGCGAGACGAAGGAAGTGCTGCCGCTTATCTCGCAGCGCGCGCTTAAACAAAGCGAAGTTATTTCGGCATTCGCCGATCTTGTCACGGACCAACGTCTGGAATTCCATATTGTCGTCGTGAAGGAAGGCAAGAATCCAATAACGGAGCTGCCGAACCTGACGTACTTCATAGAGCGTGATGCACACGTACGCGGGACATTTAACGGTACGAACCGCGCAATCGAAATCAATGAAACGCTCGGCAATTCGCCGCAGCGCCTTGTCATTGGCGACGGCAAGCTGGATCCGTACCTTACGGGTTATGATGGCCTGACAGGCAACTTGGAAATCAATAAAGGCAACTTCGGCGTGTTGTACAAAATGAAGCTGACGCATGTTGCACCGCGCACGCTCATTTCGCTCAACCCGCGCGGCGGCTACTATATGGGAGCTTTCCTCGTTAATGGCAAGCTTGTAACCCTGCCGGCTTCCACTCCGACCATAACGGACAATAACGAAGCAGGCGTTCTATACCGGACAGGACTAACCGAGGAAACGGTAGAGATCCAGTTCATGATCGCTCCTGGCGGCAATCTTCCGCTTGCGATGTTGTTTACTCCACTGCCTTCGGTTCGGTGGTAATAGGAATCATTCGTTTCAGGCTGCAGCAGTGTGCGCAAATACGCGCGCTGCTGCAGCTTTTTCTTTGGTTGTCAGATAGACGCCAAGGGTCCTTCATTTGACGCTGTCTCTATTTTGCGGCATTATGATTAGTAGAGGTCGTTCAACACGAACGAGTAGTAGATTCACCTTGATTCGGAGGGTTTGCCTTGCAGACAATGACGACGGAAGAGATTGTTCGGAGGATGGCTGCGCAGGGACTGCGCATTACGGATCAGCGTAAGACGCTGGCAGCGCTGTTCGCTGAATCGCCTGGCTACAGAACGCCTAAAGAAGTTTATGAATATATGGGCCGCATTTATTCGGGCCTGAGCTTTGATACTGTGTATCGGAATCTTCGCATTATGGAAGAGCTTGGTGTATTGGAGCAGGTTATGTTCGAGGAGGGTGTACGCTTCAAGCAGCACTGTCGCGAGCATGATCATCATCATCATCTCATCTGCTTGCAATGCAGCAAGACGTACCCGATTAAGCATTGTCCGATGGATGCGACGGACGTACCGGATAATTTCCAGGTTGTGAAGCATAAGTTTGAAGTGTTCGGCTACTGCAAAGATTGCCGACAGGATGAGGCAGAGCTGCCGGCAGAGTAAGCTCGCGTTGTGACGGAACCGCAGGATAGGAGGATTTGCTGACATGATGAATAAAGTGCTGCAGCTGCCGGTTCATTTTTACCGCCGCGTTATTTCGCCGCTGAAGCCGCCAACTTGCCGTTATTATCCTACCTGCTCGCAGTATGCGTTAACAGCTCTTGAACAGCATGGCGCGGCCCGAGGCTCCTGGCTTGCAGTCAAACGCATCTGCCGCTGCCATCCGTTCCATCCTGGCGGATATGATCCCGTGCCTGAGCCCAAACCGAAGGCGAAACGAACGCAGCAGGGCGGCAGTCCTTGACATCGCATAGCTCGGTTCGATATATTTTGGATATAAGCGTATAGGTGGATTAACCGATGAACGGATAAGTACGAGCAAGCGGTCATTGCAGAGAGCCGGAGAAGCTGGGAACCGGTATGAGGCGCGCTGTGGAAAATGGTCCGGGAGGTACCGCTATCGAGCAATGCGAAGCATGAGGTGCGGCAAGCACTTCAGGTCTGCTGCGCGGCAAGAGGCGGCGTGTCGTTCCGCGTTAAGGAATGTGTCGTCTTCACGGACGGCGAATGAAGCTTTCCATGAAGAGACGCACAGGCGATACCGCCAAGCGGACATGGGAAGGAAATTGGGTGGTACCGCGTGAGTGAGAACTCTCGTCCCATGTTGGACGGGGGTTTTTTGTCGTCCATAAGCAGTTAATCATTCGATGAAGGAGCGATTAAAGGTGAGCAATAAAACATTCTACATTACGACACCAATCTATTATCCGAGCGATAAGCTTCATATCGGCCATGCGTATACGACGGTAGCAGGCGACGCAATGGCGCGTTATAAGCGCCTCCGCGGCTACGAGGTACGTTATTTGACAGGTACGGACGAGCATGGACAGAAGATTGAGCGCAAGGCGCAAGAGAGTGGCAAGACGCCTCAGCAGTTCGTCGACGACATCGTAGTTGGCATCAAGGAGCTATGGAAAAAGCTCGACATCTCGAACGATGACTTTATCCGCACGACGGAAGACCGCCACAAGCGCGTCGTCGAACGGATCTTCACGAAGCTCGTTGAACAGGATGACATTTACAAAGGCGCATATGAAGGCTGGTATTGTACGCCGTGTGAATCGTTCTTCCTCGAGCGTCAGCTCGTGGATGGCAATTGCCCAGACTGCGGACGCCCGGTTGAACTCGTGAAGGAAGAAAGCTACTTCTTCAGAATGAGCAAATATGCTGATCGTCTGCTGCAATTCTACAACGATAACCCTGACTTCATTCAGCCTGAATCGCGCAAGAATGAGATGATCAACAACTTCATCAAGCCAGGTCTTGAGGATCTTGCAGTGTCGCGTACAACGTTCGACTGGGGCATTAAAGTACCGAATGATCCGAAGCATGTCGTGTACGTATGGATCGATGCGCTGTCGAACTATATCACGGCGCTTGGCTATGATACGCAAGATGATGAGTTGTATCGCAAATTCTGGCCTGCTGACGTTCATCTTGTCGGTAAGGAGATTGTCCGTTTCCATACGATCTACTGGCCGATCATGCTGATGGCGCTTGACCTGCCGCTGCCGAAGAAAGTGTTCGCGCATGGCTGGTGGCTGACGAAGGAAGGCAAAATGTCCAAGTCGAAAGGCACGGTTATCGACCCTGTGAAGCTGATTGACCGTTATGGCCTCGACGTACTGCGTTACTTCCTGCTTCGTGAAGTGCCGTTTGGTTCCGATGGCACGTTCACGCCTGAAAGCTTCGTTGAGCGTACGAACTTCGATCTCGCGAACGACCTTGGCAACCTGCTGAACCGGACAGTCGCGATGATTACCAAATATTTCGATGGCGTCATTCCGGCCTATGCAGGTGATGTGACACCATTCGATGCTCCGCTGCGTGAGCAAGCTGCAGAGTCCATTGCAACGCTGGAAGCAGCAATGGAGAAAATGGAGTTCTCCGTTGCATTGACAGCGCTCTGGCAGTTTGTCAGCCGGACGAACAAATATATCGACGAGACGCAGCCATGGGTGCTTGCGAAGGATGAAGCGAAACGTGGCGAGCTTGCTTCGTCGATGTATCATCTTGCAGAATCGCTGCGCATTGTATCAATCGTCCTGCAGCCGTTCTTGACGAGCGCGCCGCAATCCATGTGGTCGCAGCTTGGCATCGAAGCAGGCGAGTTGACGGCATGGGAGAGTGCGAAGCAATTCGGCACGCTGCCAGGCGGTACGCGCGTGGGCAAAGGCGAGCCGATCTTCCCTCGTCTGGATGCGACTGAAGAAATCGCATTCATTATCTCGTCGATGAGCGGCGGCACAGCTCCTGCTGAGCCAGCAGCACAAGCTGCTGCGTCAACAGAAGGCGGCGTTACGGAGAAGCCTGAGATGGCCGAAGAGATCGGCATTGAGGACTTCGCGAAGGTTGAGCTGCGGGTGGCGCAAGTCATTGCTGCTGAGCCAGTTCCTAAGGCGGATAAGCTGCTGAAGCTGCAGTTGGATCTTGGCTTCGAGCAGCGCCAAGTAGTATCGGGTATCGCGAAATTCTATACGCCTGACCAGCTGATTGGCCGCAAGGTCATCTGCGTAACGAATCTGAAGCCGGTCAAGCTGCGCGGCGAGCTGTCGCAAGGCATGATCTTGGCAGCATCCGAAGGCGATCAGCTGACGCTGGCAACGGTGCCAGACAGCATGCCGAACGGCGCGAAAGTGAAGTAATGGTCTGTTGAAATACAGGCAGCCCCGAAAGTCCTTAATCGGACGATCGGGGCTGCTTTTTTTGAAAAGATCACGAAGCATCAGATGACGTTATTTCGGTATCAGGTGCAGACAACCGAAACTTTTTCACACGAACGTATACGATTTGGTGCTGTAATTTGGTTCATATTGAATAGATTAAGCTTAATGTTCCCATAGTGGTAATAGATCGATCCTGAGCGTGCGCTGCGAGATTGTGTGTTTATAAACTCAAAAGATTCTTTTTCGTAATCTCTACGATTAGGCATTGACACGCTGTTCTAGGCTCCCGTATAATGACTCTCGTAATAGTTATCATTACGATTACGATTAAGCTCGCAACCGGGTGACGAAATGGAGATCGATAGAATATGAATGCTTCACTGAAACGAGTTTGGAAGAAACCCCGATACGCACTTATTATGATTGCAGCAATAGCATTACTATTATCCGGCTGTGGTAGTTCAGCATCTTCGAAGTTGTCGGCAGATAAGACGAATGTCGTTACGAGCTTTTATCCACTCTATTATTTGGCTAGCGAGATTGGTGGAGATTATGCGAATGTCATCAATCTTATTCCGACTGGCGTTGAACCACACGATTGGAGTCCGAAGAGCCGGGATTTGGATACCGCTGCAAATGCGCAGCTGCTGCTCTATAACGGCGCAGGTCTGGAAGGATGGATTGACGATTTCTTAGAAGGTCTTCCTAAAGGTTCGCAGTTGATGACTGGCGCAATGAGTGATGGCATCTCGCTGCTGGATGCTGACAGTGAAGAGGCGCATGAAGACCATGATCATGGCGATCTGGATGTAGATCCTCATACATGGGTAAGTCCGAAGTCAATGCTTGTGATGGCCGACAACGTGAAGCAAATGCTGATCAAGGCCGATGCAGCGCATGAGGAACAGTTTAGAGCAAACTACGAGAAAGTCGCCGAACAGCTCAAGACGCTTGATGAGCAATATACGCGGGAGCTAGGCGCTGTGAAGAAGCATGATATCGTTGTTTCTCACCAAGCATTTGGTTATCTTGCTCGTGACTATGGACTGCATGAACAATCGATTATGGGACTGTCACCGGACGCTGAACCGCGCGCGCAGGATTTGCTCAAACTTGCGAAATTCGTGAAAGAAAATGATGTGAAATATATATTCTTCGAGGAGCTTGTATCGGGCACACTTGCGGAAACGCTGGCTAATGAGGCAGATGTGGATACGCTTGTGCTGAATCCAGTCGAGGGACTGACGGACAAACAGCAGAAGAATGGTGACAATTATGTTACTATTATGGAATCGAATTTGCAAAACCTGCTGAAGGCATTACAATAGCTAGAAGGAAGATGGAAGGAGGGTAACTATGCCCGAACCTTACGTGATGGAACGGCAGGAGACGAAGCCAAGCTCCGCTGCCTGCCATGCCGATATTATTACGCTTCAGGATGTTGCATTCTCATACCAATCGCAGCAAGTCATGGATAAGGTATCTTTCTCTGTACAGCAGCGTGATTTCGTTGGTTTGATCGGGAGTAACGGCGCAGGCAAGACAACACTGCTTCGCATGATCGTCGGATTGCTGAAGCCAGAGTCCGGCTCCATATCACTATTCGGCACACCGGCGTCGCAGTTCAAGGATTGGCATCGTATCGGCTATGTGCCGCAGAAGAACTCGTTCAATCCGCTGTTCCCTGCGACCGTGCGCGAAGTCGTCTTATCGGGTCTCTACGGCCGTCACAAGCTGTTTAAGCGGTTGACCAAGGCGGATCAGATCAAAGCAGATGAAGCGATGCATGCGATGAATATCGAGGATCTCGCACTGAAGAAGATCGGCCAGCTGTCGGGCGGTCAACAGCAGCGTGTTTTTCTGGCGAGAGCACTTATTAATAATCCAGAACTGCTCATCCTTGATGAGCCGACGGTCGGTATCGATATCGAGACGCAAGCCGGCTTCTTTCACTTGATCAAGCATATGCATCAGCATCATCGGATGACGTTCCTGATGGTGTCGCATGACATGGATATGATTCGCGGATATCTGGGGGACAAGCCAGCACGCGAATGCGGCAAGCTGAAGTTCTATGTTCGCCATTCGCATGATGTTGAAGACTGCGGAGAGACGAACATTTCGCACAGCTTGAACGGCTTAAGACAAGTGCTTGAGAGAGAGAAAGAAGGCGTGACACCTTGGACATCTTAACGAGTGAATTTTTTCAGCGTGCATTGATCGGCGGTTTGCTGATTGGTGTCACTGCGCCGCTGCTTGGACTGTTTCTCGTGCTGCGCAGACTGTCAATGATCGGTGACACGCTCGCGCACGTCTCCATTGCCGGCGTTGCGCTTGGTTTTCTGATCGGCGTTTATCCGATTGCGGTTGGCCTTGTTTTCGCCCTGGCGGCGTCCTTCGCGATTGAGAAACTGCGCAAAGCTTATAAGACCTACGCAGAGCTGTCGATCGCAATCATTATGTCCGGCGGCGTTGCGCTCGCTTCCTTGCTATTCACATTAGGCAAAGGGTTTAATATGACGGTCACGAGCTACATGTTCGGAAGCATCTACACGCTGAACGATACGGATTTGATCGTTATTGGCGTTGTTACTGCCGTCGTACTTATCCTGCTGCGACTGCATGTGAAGGAACTGTTCCTGCTTACCTTCGATGAGGAAGCAGCGGCGGTTAACGGTTTACCCGTTCGCTATTATAATTTGATGATGAGTGTGCTGACGGCACTGGTCATTAGCGCTTCGATTAAGATCGTGGGTGCGCTGCTCGTGTCTGCGCTTCTAACGATTCCGGCAGCGTGCAGCCTGGTTGCCGCGCGGAGCTTCAGACAGTCGGTTTTTACCGTCGTAATCGTTGCAGAGGTGGCAGTCATTGCCGGATTGCTTATTGCAGGTGTTTGGAACCTAGCTCCCGGAGGGACAATCGTACTGCTTCTAATCGTTATTTTGCTGCTTTTGCTCATCGGACGCGTCCGTTTCCGCATTAGTGGATGACGGGCGGCGTCGATCGGGCATCATTAGACAGGAGTGGTTCTAGTTGGCGGACGTTAACATTGGAATTGCGTTTATCGGCGGGATTGCATCTTTCATTTCGCCTTGCTGCTTGCCTTTATATCCGTCCTATTTGTCTTACATAACCGGTGTATCGGTAACGGAACTGAAATCTAGCGAGAAGCCTGCCGACGTTAGATGGCGGACGATGACACATACGTTGTTCTTCGTTCTTGGCTTCTCGGTTGTCTACTATACGCTTGGATACGGCACGAACCGATTCGCTGATTTCTTCAGCGAATATTCGTCGTTAATTCGACAGTTATCTGCGATTCTGATCATTCTGATGGGATTATTCCTGCTTGGCATATTCCAGCCCCAGGCGTTAATGAAGGATCGCAAAATGCACTTGAGATTGAAAAAGCCTGGTTATTTCGGCGCCTTTGTATTCGGGTTCGGTTTTGCAGCCGGCTGGTCGCCATGTATGGGACCGGTGTTAACGGCTATACTAGCGCTTGCTGCCTCGTCGCCAGGGACATGGTTTCAGATGACAACAGCGTATGCGCTTGGCTTCGCGATTCCTTTCTTCGCACTCGCATTTTTCATCGGGTCGACGAGATGGATACTCCGTTATTCGGATAAGCTGATGAAAATCGGCGGCGCTATCATGCTGCTGATGGGTATTCTTTTGTTTACAGACCGCATGACCAAAATTACGATTTGGCTCAATATGCTGACGCCGGAGTGGCTGAAGTTCTAACCGATGAGGAGACCCTCGTCGGTTGCAGTCGCGTGACGAACGTTGTATGATACTAGGAGCAGCGCCGAAGAACAAGGTGCACATTGGGAGTTAGGGGGTTCTCCAGTGCCGACACCGAGCATGGAAGACTACTTGGAGCGGATTTATAAGCTGATCGATGAGAAAGGCTATGCGAGAGTTTCCGATATTGCCGAAGGTCTCGAGGTTCATCCGTCCTCTGTGACGAAGATGATCCAGAAGCTTGATAAGGACAACTATTTGATTTATGAGAAGTACCGCGGGCTAATCTTGACTAACAAAGGCAAGAAGATGGGCAAGAGGCTGGTGGACAGGCATCAACTGTTGGAATCATTCCTAGAAATAATTGGTGTACAGGAAGAGAACATATATCGCGACGTAGAAGGGATCGAGCATCACCTAAGCTGGGATTCGATTACTTGCATCGAGACGCTCGTCGAATATTTCAAGCACGATGGCTCAAGACTCGAGGAGCTTCGCGCAATCCGCAACCAATTGGACAATGAGTGAGTATCGCACACAACGAAAGGCTGCTTCGAAGCGCATCAAGCGCAGGAGCAGCCTTTTTGATTTGGCCATAGGCTTTGTTTAATCTTGGCACATTATAACTCATTCGTTGATTGATCTTAATCAGTTTCTTATCTGTACAAAAGAAAAAAGCGCTGCTCAGCAACGCTTTTTCCACACATTTCAACGCTCGAACGAAAGCTGTGCCCCAACAGGGCACGCGACCCACACCACGCAGTCTATAATCCGCGTTGCTGTCTATCCACCGACCCCTTCCGGGGTCCCGGGGACGGGAGTCCCCGGGGGTCCTCCCTTGCAGGGAGGATTTAGGTGGGTAGAGAAATTGGTTTTAATCTTTAGACGAATAGATAGCCTTTGATTTGTTGAATTTCCTTAACGGGGTGGAAGGGGCGGAGCCCCCATTGATCAGTGGTATCGCGGATACTGATCGTCGTCCTTGCCGCCTTCAATCACCTTGAATGGAGCAGGCTTCCGAGAGCGAGGCTTCGCGTTATTGCGCGGTGTTCGCGAAGAAGACTTCGGCTTAGGATGGCTTGCGCGATACCCGCGGGCTCGGCCGGGCGGGTATAAGTACAGCAACAATATTCCGCCCAGTATGACCGCAGGCAGGACAAATGATGTCCATACCCCCGACCTCATAATCTGAGCGAGCCCAAGCAATACCAATGCCGCTACGACGATTCCCCATATTTGATCCTTGTTTCGCCGTACCATTTTCCCCACCCTCTCTGCCGATTGTTCCGTACCTATACGTATTTACGAGGTTGTCGATTGAGTATTAGGAACGCGCTGAGCCTTAAGAGACGGCGACAGCTTTGTCCCCTTGTTCCATCTGACGGTCGATCTCGCGCATCCGGTTGAACGAAGCGATGGATACAGCGACTTGATCGTCATTCGGTTCTTTCGTCGTCAGCTTCTGCAGCCACAGGCCAGGATAGCCTAGGAATCGCAGCACCGGAATGTCACGGAGCGCATTCGTGAAGCGAAGCACTTCATACGAAACACCAAGTACGACCGGCAGCAGCAGAAGACGCAGGTAGATGCGTTCCCACAGCGAATCCCATGTGAAGAAGGAGTAAACAATGACGCCAACAAGAACGGAGAATACGATAAAGCTGCTTCCGCACCGGTAATGCAGCCTTGTGAAGCGCTGTACATTCTTCACCGTCAGCTCGACGCCCGCCTCATAGGCGCTGATCACTTTGTGTTCGGCGCCATGGTACTGGAACAGCCGTTTGACGATTGGCGTCAAGGAGATGGCGTACAGGTAGACGAGCAGGAAAATGATCTTGATAAGTCCTTCAATCAGGTTGTGTAATATTATATTCTTGAATGATTGTCCAAATAGCATTTGTTCAACTAAAGCTGGCACAAGAGTGAAAACGGCTTTGCCGACTACGAACGAGATAATGCCCGCGATCGCGACACCGAATATCGCAGTCATGCTAAGCCCCGATTTCTTCGGCTGCTCGGCCTTGGCTGCAATGCTTGCAGACGTAACTTCCGCATCCGATTTGCCATCGGCCAATTCGTCCTCGGCGTAGGCCTCAACCGAGAAGTTCAAATGCTGGGATCCCTTGGCGCTCGATTCCAAAATACCGACAACACCGCGTACAAGCGGTATTTTTTTCAGTGGTTGAATCCATCTTTTGGTCGTACGGGGGACCTCATAATAAATGATTTCTTCATTTTTACGGCGGACGGCAGTTACATTCACATGTTTGCCCGCGAACATAACGCCTTCAATAACGGCTTGCCCGCCATATATGCTGTTCGATTGCGGCAAGAGGGATTCACCTTCCTTATGAGATGCGCATGACGCATGAGAGCGGTTTTGCGGCTATATTTCTATTGTACTTGATTGAATAGACGTTTGCCACCTGATGTATGCGGTTATCGTTAGTCGGTTCATGCCATACTAGATACGATAACCTGCACAATCTGCAAAATTTGTACAGCTTCTGCAATAAGGCTGCGCTGATTAAGCACTAGGGGGGACGTGCATCAATGAATAAACATGCGAAAGTGTGGAGTACAAGAGACACGCGTACGAATGGAAGCGGCAGTAATAGCTCCCACAACGGCAGTGATACAGAGGGGCACACGAACCCGCTTACGTTTTGCCTATCGCTTGGATTTTTCGCCGGATTGATTTGGGACACGCTGCGAGGCGTCGCTTATTGGCTGAAGTTCACGAAGCTTACGCCTGGCTTGTTGGCGGATCCGTTCTTCAAATTGTCTTTCTTGAAGACGGGGTGGGGCTATGCAGTTGGCATAGGCGTCTTTATCGTGTTCAGCATCATTGCTGCGCTGCTTTATTTTGCCTTATTCGGCAAGATTCGCGGACCTCACATGGGTGTCGTATACGGTTTTCTATGGTGGATTGTGATCTTCGGCTTTCTGGGGCCAAGTCTAGGTTTCACTCAGAAGCTGACCATGATCGGCTGGAATACGCTCCTTACGGAATTATGTGTTTTTCTGTTGTGGGGGCTGTTTATCGGCTACACCATTGCATTCGAGTTTACGGATGAAGCGTCGAGGGAGCCATTCGCTTTCAAAATGCCTAAACCGACCTGATACAGCTGCGCATGCAGGAAACTCTTCTCAAACGGCGGAGGCTTGTGGTAAAATGGCTATTGGACTTTTGCTCCGAAGAGAGCGGCAGTCGCCGCAAGGAGGATCAGCATGCGCACTATTATCGTACTTAACGGCCCTAACTTGAACATGCTGGGCATTCGAGAGCCAGGTATTTACGGCTCGGACACGCTCGCCGCAATCGAAGAACGCGTTCGTCAATTGGGCGAGGAGCTTGGTCTCGCGATTGAATTTTTTCAATCGAACCATGAAGGCGCAGTGATCGATCGTATTCATGAGGCTTTCGGCCATGCCGACGGCATTCTCATTAATCCAGGTGCATGGACGCATTACAGCTATGCATTGCGCGATGCGCTCAGCACGGTGGCGCTGCCGGTTGTCGAAGTGCATCTGTCGAACATTCATAAGCGTGAAGCGTTCCGGCATCACTCGGTCATTGCACCGATCGCTGTAGGCCAGATCGCGGGATTCGGCGCAGACAGCTATCTGCTTGGCCTGCGTGCGCTCGCCGCGCATTTGGAACGCGGATAAACAGTAAGTTAGCAAGGTGCGGGGAGGAATAATCGATGACCAATGCAAGATTAGATCGATTACGCGACCAACTGTCGCAGATGGGCCGTGAGGCTCTGTTGATCACCTATTCGCACAACCGCAAGTATGTAAGCGGCTTTACAGGATCATCAGGCATGCTGCTCATTACAGCACAAGACAGCTGGCTTCTCACTGACTTTCGCTATATGACGCAAGCAGCGGACCAGGCACCGGATTTCGAATTGATTGAGCACGCCGCGAAACCGATTGTTACGGTACGTGATTTGCTGGAATCGAAGAAGATTGCGAAGCTGGCGTTCGAGCAGGATCATGTTACATACGCTGAGTTCGCAGCATGGACAGAGCAGTTAGGTTCCATTGAGCTGGAGCCTGTCTCAGGCATTGTGGAAGGCTTACGCCTGATCAAGGATGAGGCAGAGATCGCGATTGTACAAGAAGCTGCAGAGCTGGCGGACAAGACGTTCCAGTTCGCGCTGGGGATCATTCGTCCAGGACTTTCCGAGCTCGAAATCGCGCTGGAGATGGAGACGTTCATGCGTAAGGGTGGTGCTTCAGGACCATCATTCGAGACGATCGTCGCATCAGGCGAACGTTCGGCATTGCCCCATGGCGTTGCGAGTGAGCGTATTGTTGGTACGAATGAGTTCGTGAAGCTTGATTTTGGCGCTTATTATAAAGGTTACTGCTCTGACATCACACGAACTGTTGTTGTCGGCACGGCATCCGAGCGTCACCGTGAAATTTACAACATTGTGCTTGAAGCACAGCTGCATGCGCTTGCGAACATTCGTCCTGGCATGAGCGGACGCGAAGCAGATGCGCTGTCGCGTGACATTATAGCTAGATACGGCTACGGCGACAATTTTGGCCACAGTCTCGGTCATGGGATTGGACTGGAGATTCATGAGATGCCGCGCTTATCGAAGCTCAGCGATTCGATTTTAACCCCCGGCATGATCGTTACGGTCGAGCCCGGCATCTACATCCCCGGTTTCGGGGGTGTTCGGATAGAGGACGACATCGTCATCACGGACACCGGGATTAAAATATTAACCTCTTCGACGAAGGAACTGATCGAGCTTCGCGCATAGCGCGGCGGACTCGATCCCAAGAAGATAGAGGGCTTTATCCGTTGCAAGCGGTCGCCGATGCAGGCTTCATGCTTTGTACATTATTAGGAGGGACATAAGCTGTGATCTCAGTTAACGATTTCAAAACAGGCCTTACTGTTGAAGTGGAAGGCGATATCTTCACGGTTCTCGAATTCCAACACGTTAAACCAGGTAAAGGTGCGGCATTCGTACGCTCCAAACTGAAAAACCTTCGTAACGGCAACACGGTTGAAAGAACGTTCCGTGCTGGCGAGACGATCGGCCGTGCAATCATCGAGAACCGCGAAGTACAATACCTGTACAACTCCGGTACGGAATATACGTTCATGGACAATGAAACGTATGACCAATTCAACCTCGAGAAGAAACAACTGGAGTGGGAACTCAACTTCCTTAAAGAGAACATGAACGTTAACATCGCTAGCTACCAAGGTGAAATCATTGGTATCACGATGCCTACGAGCGTTGATCTCAAAGTTATCGAGACGGAGCCAGGCGTAAAAGGCAACACGGCAACGAACGCAACGAAAGCTGCGAAAGTTGAAACGGGCCACAGCGTACAAGTTCCAATGTTCATCAACGAAGGCGATGTATTGCTGATCGACACGCGCGATGGCAAATACATCTCCCGCGCATAGAACGAGCAAGATGAGGCGGTCCGGACAAGCCGGGCCGCTTTTTTTGTAGGTACCAGTACCCGAATCGACAAAGTTTGTGCTATAATATTGACTTGTATGCTAATGCCAAGGTTGGGAGTGAACAGCTTTGTCGTTGATTGTTATGAAGTTCGGCGGTAGCTCCGTCGGATCAACGGAACGAATGCAAAGAGTAGCGAAGCGGATTATTAAAACGAAGGAAGCGGGCAACCGTGTTGTTGTTGTTGTCTCTGCAATGGGTGACACGACGGATGATCTGATCGATCAATCTAAACAGCTGAACCCGAATCCGCCTGCACGTGAAATGGATATGCTTCTGACGACGGGAGAGCAGATCTCAGTCGCACTCTTGTCGATGACGATACATCAGCTAGGGTCTCAAGCAGTTTCGTACACGGGCTGGCAAGCGGGCATTGTGACGGAAGCCGTGCACGCGAAGGCACGTATTTCTGACATTAAGCCTAACCGGATTTTCAACTCGCTGGATGAAGGCAACATTGTTATCGTTGCAGGCTTCCAAGGGATGACAGAGGAAGGCGAGATCACAACGCTTGGGCGCGGCGGTTCGGATACGACGGCTGTGGCGCTTGCGGCTGCGATCAATGCGGATGTATGCGAAATCTTCACAGACGTTGACGGCGTTTATTCGACGGATCCACGTGTCGTTAAGTGCGCACGCAAGCTGGACTCGATTTCGTATGATGAAATGCTTGAGCTTGCTCACCTCGGTGCTGCGGTTCTTCACCCGCGCGCGGTTGAGTATGCGAAGCATAACAATGTAAAGCTGGTCGTACGTTCCAGCTTTAACGAGAATGAAGGAACGACGGTGAAGGAGGAAGCAGTCATGGAGCAAGGCGTAGTCGTTAGCGGTATTGCCTTTGATAAGAACGTGGCGAGAATTAGCATTTTGGGCGTGGAAGACGTACCGGGCGTACTGGCGAAAGTGTTCGGAGAGCTCGCTGACAACGGTATCGATGTGGACATTATTGTACAGAGTGGTGTACAAGAAGGCAAAGCAGACTTCTCGTTCACGCTGTCGAGCAGCGATAGCGACCGCGCAATTCAAGTCATCGAAGGAATCCGCAGCGAAGTGCCTTTCCGCGAGACGACTTCCGAGACGAACCTGGTCAAAGTTTCGATCGTTGGCGCTGGTATGGTCAGCAATCCAGGAGTAGCAGCTAAGATGTTCGAAGCGATCTCGAAGCTGGGCGTCAGCATCAAGATGGTTAGCACATCCGAGATCAAATGCTCTTGCGTAATCGCAGCAGATCTCCTGAACGATGTTGTGCGCTCCCTGCACACGGCTTATGGCCTGGACACGGCAGAGCAAGTATTCGTTGGCGGTCCGCAAGATCGTCGTTAATACGAACTTATTAGAGGATACAGTCCCGTATAATTACGGAGCTGTATCTTTTTTTTTGCTTGTCGGTCTTATTAGCTATTGACGGAAGATGGAATGACATGCTAATCTCTACTTGTGAAACCGGTTTCCCAACAAGCAGCAGTATTATTCAGATTGAAGGAGGGGAGTTGTAGCAATTAAGGATTGATCGTAGTTCGCAACAATGAAAGCGTTTAATTTATGAATGTGGGGTGAGTATAATTACTTCGCGCATGAAGTCCAAGTCGAGCAGGTTGGTTCCCAGAAGAACGAACATTACGATCGGGCTTTTTTTATTGCTGGTTGTGCAATCGTTTGCACAAGCCTTTGCATCTACAGCTAGCGCAGAAATTGCAGCAACACATGTGTATCACAACCATATGCCGAACTTCTGGCCGTACTACGATACGACCGGCTATTCATCGGCTGCAGTAGGGTCTCCGATCCGTTACATGTACGATGGCCAGGTCATTGAGCTTAAGCAGAGTCCACCGGCCAATTATCCGTACTACCTCCCGAATGGCAATGTCATGCCGCACGATGATCTTGTCAGTTACTACTCGCATTACGCGAAGACAGGCGCTTACTTAACATGGCCATGGAGTGTAGCGCAATCGATCAAGCAGAACTTCCCGCAAGGCCAAATGCAGGTGACGATGTCAGGCGCTCTTGTGAACAACATCAATGATCTTGTCACGCATGGCGGCATAGCGGCTTACTCCAATCCGTCATGGGGAACGCCATGGAAATCTGCCTACGACACATTGCGTACCGTCAACAATAAGCGGACGCTGGATTTGATCCATTTTACCGGTCACCATTCGATGGGTCCGTTAGTCGGCAACGAGTACATGCTGAAGGATCTGATCTATCAGAACGTGACATTAGCTCAACCGTACTTCATGGGCAGCTCGTTCCAGTCGTCTAAAGGATACTTCCCGACGGAGCTAGGCTTCTCGGAGCGGATCATTCCGGTGTTGGAGAAGCTGGGCATTCAATGGTCCGTCATTGGCAATAACCACTTCTCGCGGACGTTGAAGGACTACCCTTACTTGAACGACCCGGGCGTAGACACGATGGTATCGCCGCCGAACCGTGCGGATCTGCAGAATACGAGCAGTGTAGGCTCGTGGGTATCGCAGCCGATGTTCAATGAACAGCAAGTCGTACGCAACAAGTTCCCGTTCGCCTCGACGCCGCATTGGGTGAAGTACGTGAATCCAACGACAGGCACAGAGTCCAAAATCGTTGGCGTACCTGTTGCACAGGCCGAGTCGTGGGAAGAAGGCTACCAAGGTCAAGTTACGGCGAAAGATTTGAAGTCGTTCGAAGGGCTCACTTCTCAGAAGCAGTTCTTCGTTGTTGCGCATGATGGCGACAACTCCAGCGGACGCGCGGGCTCGGAAGAGACGTGGCGGAATGCAGGCAACGTCACATACCGTGATTCCGGTGTAACGGCAATGGGCATCGATGAGTACCTGGTCAACAATACGCCTGCGTCAAGTGATGTTGTTCACGTACAGGATGGCTCATGGATCGATACGAGAGATTCGTCATCTGACCCGCAGTGGCATCACTGGAAGCTGCCGTTCGGCATTTGGAAAGGGCAATTCGCTGATTTCAATGCGGCCAAAGGTACGAATTACGAGCCGAAGAAGAACATCAATGGCGAGACAGAAGGGATGACCGTCAGCTTCGAATACGGCTATCACTATCTGGAACGCAACTTCGCCCTGCTGCAAGCTGCGCTTAACTATGCGCAGACAGCCGAGCAGATCTGGCTCACCGATCATCCGAACTATTGGCAGCCGACAACGACGCTTGATCGTCAGGTTGCGCCAACAGGCAATCAACTGAATCCTTGGATGATGTCTTTCCCAGTCAAAGGCGATGCCTCTAACGACTATAAGGGAGGCGCTAATCCGGCGGAGCTTGCTTGGTACTTCCTTATTCCAGCGATGGATTCCGGATTTGGCTACTATGACGAGAATGTGGATGATTCCGTCAAGCCTACGCTTTCGTTCAATCAATCGCTGTACTTCTCGAAGCCGTTCGTATCCCAGCAGCTTGCGAAGGATGCGACTGGACCTTCGGTCTGGTGGCCGCAGCGCTGGCCATACAATCCAGGCAGCGTGAACAAGGATAAGTCGGAGGGCTGGACAGCGCAATATTTTGACAACAACTTCGCGATTTATACTTACGCTTACGACGTTAGCGGAATCTCGGATATTAAAGTTAAGGTGCGTACGCATCGCGATGCATCGGCTGATGCATCCGACAACACGTTCCGTGTGTACAATCCGGTTCAGCTCGCTTCAGCAGGCGTTCCTAATATCGATCCGGCCAAGGTCAGCGATTGGGTCACCTATGATATGAACCATCGTGATCTGAAGCCTGATATGAACGGCGTCGCATGGCAGGCGTCATCGACGGCAACGATGCAGAAGCTCAAGGCGCAAGAAACGGGCGATTTGTATTACACATATCTAGGCAACTACCGCAATCAGCTGGTCGATTATTATATCGAGGCAGTTGATGCGAAGGGAAACGTTACGAAGAGCGATATTCAGTCGGTCTACGTTGGCGCAGGCACGTACAAGAATGAAGGCGGCAAGCTGGTCGAGGACGTGAACGGAACGATCCAAGGAACTTATCCGTTCTTGACGGATAAACCGATCGTACCTGACACGGAAGCACCTTCGGTTCCTGCGAATGTGACGTCGCCATCGCAGACGCGCACGACGATTACGCTGAATTGGTCGGCATCGACCGATAACAAGGGCGTTAAGAATTATGAGATTTATCGTGATGGCGCGTCGGTTGGCACGAGCACAGCGACTACCTTCATTGATTCAGGACTGACGGCATTAACTTCGTATGGGTACCAGATTAAGGCGGTCGACGCAGCCGGCAACAGCTCGCAGAAGAGTGTTCCGGTCACGTTCGCTACGAACAATTCCAGCAATGAAGTTACGGTCTATTACAAGCCTGGTTATACAGCGCCATATATTCATTACCGACCATCTGGCGGTACATGGACGACCGCTCCAGGCATCGCGATGGCAGCTGCAGAAGTGCCGGGTTACTTCAAGAAAACGGTCGATGTCGGTACAGCAAGCGGTCTTGAAGCCGTGTTTAACAATGGCTCAGGCACTTGGGATAACAATGGCGGCAAGAACTACAACTTTGGCCTCGGCGCATGGACCTTCAACGGCGGAACGATTACGTCAGGCGCTCCATTGCAGCCGCCTCTGCCGGAGACAGAACCGCCGACCGTACCTGCCGGGCTGTCCGCAGTCCCTAATGCAAGCGGAACTTCAGTTGCGCTAAGCTGGTCAGCATCCACGGATAACGTTGGCGTAACCGGTTATGAAGTGTTCCGTGATGGCACATCAATCGGAACGACGACATCGCTTTCTTATACGGACTCTAGCAGAACGCCAGGAGGGACATACGCTTACTCGGTCCGTGCATACGATGCGGCAGGCAATAAATCGGCTTTAAGCGCGTCAGTCAGCGTCATGCTGCCGCAGCCTGCAACGAACAAAGTCACCGTTTACTACAAGCCGGGTTACAGTGCGCCTTATATTCATTATCGTCCGACGGGCGGTGCATGGACGACTGCTCCAGGGGTTGCGATGACTGCTGCCGAGGTTTCGGGTTATTTCAAAATAACGGTGGATGTCGGCACAGCGACTGGCCTTGAGGCAGTGTTCAATAACGGTTCCGGTACGTGGGATAACAACGGGGGAAGCAACTACAACTTTGGTATCGGCACCTGGACTTATAGTGGAGGCACTATTACATCAGGTGTTCCGACACCAGTTACGCAGCAAGTCACTTTCACGGTAACGGTACCGTCGAATACCTCGCAAACGGCTGATGTTTATCTGTCTAGCAGCTTGAATAACTGGAATGCTGCTGATCCCGCCTACAAGCTGACGCGCGGAACGGATGGCAAATATTCGATTACACTGCCGCTGACGGCTGGAACGGCTATGACGTATAAATTCACGCGGGGCGCTTGGACGAGTGTAGAAGTTGCCTCGAACGGCTCGGATATTGCGAATCGGTCGTACACGGTACCGTCAGGCAGTACGAACGTGGCATTAACCGTGCAGAAGTGGAAAGACCTTTGATGCGAACGGAAGCGTACGAATCTATCTTTTTAACCAATAGGAGGATTATCTGACCATGCACAAAGCGATATTCAGAAAACGCCGTACGACGAGAAAGATTGCTTTCTTCTTGCTGTTCGCAGCTATGCTCTTAACAGGTGTAATCCAGCCGGTGGCTGTACCTGGCGACAACTCCGGACTGCTGACGCTGTCCGCCT
Organism: Paenibacillus terricola; assembly: GCF_014779765.1. Taxonomy (GTDB): domain Bacteria; phylum Bacillota; class Bacilli; order Paenibacillales; family Paenibacillaceae; genus Paenibacillus_T; species Paenibacillus_T terricola. The sequence goes on from NZ_JACXZA010000002.1 coordinate 167,961, forward strand.
TGAAGGCTGAAGCGGCTAAGCTCGGCAATGGACTCGACGAGAACGATACGATTTATCAAATCATGGTTGACCGTTTCAATGATGGCGACCCATCCAACAATGCAACAGGAGCGGCGATTCGTTACGGCGAAACGTCGGAAGAAGATTTCCGTTATATGAAAGGCGGTGACTGGCAGGGCATTATCAATAAGCTTTCTTATATCAAGAACATGGGCTATACCGCGATCTGGATCTCGCCAGTAGCTGAACCGCAAATGACGAACCGCGAGAACAATGGCACGGGCAAAAATACAGCCTATCACGGCTACAATATGAAGGACCCGAACAGTGCGAATCCTTACTTCGGTACAAAGGAGAAGCTGAAGGAGCTTGTAGATACGGCTCACAGCATGGGCATTAAGGTCGTTATCGACGTCGTGCCGAATCACGTTGGCGACTACATGCTAGGTACGAATGCCTTCTATGATGTACCAGGGCTTCAGCCGGCGGCGCCTTTCAACAACCCGTCATGGTACCATCATAACGGCGATATCAACTGGTCGCTCACAGATGGCAACTATACGCAGTGGGCACAGGATTATCTCGAGAATCATGACCTCGGCGGACTTGACGATATCGACTTCGACAATTCGCAGGCTAAGCAAGCCGTATTCGACTCCATCAAAGGTTGGTTCGATTATACAGGCGCAGACGGCGCTCGCGTCGATGCTGCTAAACTTGTTAATCCTTCTGTTCTGCACGAACTGCAGAACTACATTGGCGTCAATACATTCGGCGAGAATTTCGACGGCAATGCAGAGTTTGTTTCCCGTTGGGTAGGCAGCAATGCAGAATGGGGAATGCTCGACTTCCCGATGTTCTTCTCGATCCTGAACTCTTTTGCTTACGGTCAGTCGTTCGATTCGAATGTGAAGAGCACGCTGGCGCAGGATTACCGTTATAACGGCTCCGAGAACCATATGGTGACGTTCATTGACAACCATGACCGCAACCGTTTCTTGACTGAAGCCGGCGGCAGCGTAGACAAATTGCAGAACGCGCTGGCGTTCATCTTCACCGTTCGCGGTCTGCCTGTCGTGTTCCAAGGCACAGAGCAGAACAAAGGAAACGGCAATGGCCAGATCATTGGCGGCGGCATCGCCGATACGTGGAATCGCTGGTCGATGGTGAAGCGCGACAGCAACGGCAATGTCATTGAGAACTATTTTAACGAGAATACAAACACTTACCAATTCGTAGCGAAGCTGAATAAGATTCGTCAGAACTATGCAGCGCTTCGCACAGGCAAACAACGCGAAATGTGGTCCGCGCAAAATCTGTACGCCTTCTCGCGCCGCATCGATTCGGGCACGAATCTTGGCCAAGAAGTCATTAGCGTATTCAGCAACGCTTCTTCCGGTACGCAGACGGTCACGATCCCGCTTCGTGCGGAAAGCACGCTTACAGCCGGCACGGTGCTGACGAACCAATTGAACACATCCGACACGGTAACGGTACAATCCGGCGGCGCAACGGGCAAACAAATCACGGTATCGATTGGGGCGAACTCGGCCAAAATCTACGCACTGCAAATTCAACAAACGGATACAGTGGCGCCATCGGTGCCAACGAATGTAACGGCAGGTACGGTAACGGGCTCTTCCGCAACGATTACGTGGACGGCATCTACGGACAACATCGGAGTAACTGGCTATGAGATCTATCGTGATGGTGTGCTTAAAGGTACGTCTGCAACGACTTCGTATACCGATGCAACGGTATCGCCTTTGACGTCGTACTCCTATACCGTTAAGGCATACGATGCAGCAGGCAACAAATCGGCACTTAGCGCAGCGCTCTTGCTGACTACGCCTGATGCAGTGAACAACAACGTTACGGTCTACTATAAGCAAGGTTATACGACGCCATATATTCATTACCGCCCAGTTGGCGGTACATGGACTACGGCACCTGGCGTAGCAATGCCAGCTGCTGAAGTTGCAGGTTATAACAAGTATACCGTGAATATCGGCGAAGCTGTCCAATTGGAAGCGGTGTTCAATAACGGCAGCGGAACTTGGGACAACAATGGCAGTCTGAACTACAAATTCAATGTAGGCACTTGGACATTTAATGCAGGTACGATTACGGCTGGTGCACCAAGCGGCGGAACTGTCGATACGCAAGCGCCGACGGCTCCAACTGCACTTGCAGCAGGTACAGTTACGGCAACATCGGTGCCGCTGACATGGACGGCATCAACGGATAATGTCGGCGTGACCGGATATGAGGTGTATCGCGATGGCGTGTTGAAAGGAACGACGACAACAACTAGCTATACGGATCAAACGGCAGCAGCGAACACAACGTATTCGTATACTGTTAAGGCGTATGATGCAGCAGGCAACAAGTCCGCTGCAAGCGCGGCACTGTCGGTAACGACACCGCAAGGAAGCAGCAACTCGGTGACGATTTACTACAAGAATACGAGCTTTACGAACCGTTACATTCATTACAGCTTAAACGGAACGACGACGTGGACAACGGCGCCAGGACTGGCAATGACGGCATCGTCCTACGCGGGTTATAGCGTTGCAACGATCGATCTTGGATCGGCCAATGGATTGAAAGCGGCGTTTAACAACGGCAGCGGCACGTGGGACAACAACAATTCTCAGAACTACTCCTTCGGTACAGGTATCTTCACGTTAGTGAACGGTGTCATTACTGCGGGTGTTCCGCAGGCAGACAGCTTGACGATTGTTCTGACTGTCCCATCGAATACGCCGGCAACGGCTGATGTGTACTTATCAGGTACGGTCAATTCGTGGAACGCAGCTTCGGCCGACTATAAGTTAACGCGCAACTCGAATGGAACGTATTCGATTACACTTCCGATTGCATCCGGTACGGCTCTCCAGTTCAAGTTCACAAGAGGCACTTGGGAGACGGTTGAAGTGAACGGCAACGGCAGCGATATTACGAACCGAACGTTCACAACAGCCGGCGGACAGCAGACGCTTAACCTAACGGTGGCGAAATGGAAGGATATCTAAGCTAGATTGGTAATGAAAAAGCCGGTTCGGATGTCAGTGCGATCTGACTTCCGAACCGGCTTTTTGTGCTGCATGGGTGCGGAGCTACCTTACTGTCGATGCACGGGTTATTAGCGCAGCTGGAATGAGCCGCTGTTCAGCCGCAGCAGAGGGCTGACTGATTCGTGTCATCAGCATATGCGCGGCTTGTACGCCGAGCTCGAAGGTGTCCATCTTCAAACAGGTGAGCGGCGGATTCGTGTATGGAGCAAGCGGATAGTCATCGAAAGTGGCAATGCCAAGCTGCGATGGCAGGGAAACCCCTGCTGCTCGCGCCGCTTCAAGTGCGCCGAACGCTGTGTAGTTGTTCATGCAAATGACCGCGTCAGGCTGTTCCTCGGCTGGAAGCGCAAGCAACTGCTCCATAAAGAGCCGTCCGTTCGCCTCGTTAGCAGTTCCAGCTAATACGAGGCGTGATTCGAGCGCCAATCCATGCTCCCGTAATGCGTTTGCGCAGCCGCTGACCCTTCGATCGAAGAGCGGCTCGCCTTCTCCTTCTCCGCATATGAATGCAATTCGTTTGTAGCCCTGTGCGATGAGATGCTGTGCAAGCAGCCGTCCGCCATTCTCGTTATCGATATCAACGGCACTATAGGTAACTTCTGCTGGCGCATCGCCGATAAGGACATAAGGGAATTGCAGCTCGGATAACAGCCGCTCCGTTTCTGCTGACCAGATCGAGCTATCCATAATGAGGCCGTCTACTTTGCCGTTGCGGACAAGCCGGTTCATAAAGTCCGGTGATTCATTCTCTCCGCCTGGATTTGAGCTCGCGTTGCAAATCGTGAGCTCATATTGGTGTTTACCAATGACGCTTTCAATTCCGCCGATGATAGCGTAGAAGAAATGGTTAAGAAAGTCGTCTTTGCGGCTGAGATCAATCAATAAGCCGACGTTGAAGCTGCTCTTTCTCGCGAGCTGCGTAGCAATGCTGCTTGGCGTGTAGTTCATTTCTTTCATAATATCCCGAACTTTGCGCTTCGTCTCCTCGGAGATCGAGGCTGCGTCGTTCAATACTTTCGATACGGTCGATTTGGCGACGCCTGCCGCCTTCGCAATATCGTTGATCGTAATTTTGCTCATAGCCGATTACGAACCCTTTCCTGATTTATTTTGAACAAAATGAGAGAGTGTGTTATTCTAATGTTAGGAAACCGGTTTCCTAACCGTGATGAATATGTAATTACTGCACTTATGCTTTCATTCTACTACAAAGCGAAGGAGTTCGAAACGATATGCCTAGTTCCATCTATCATGTGTGCGAGACACCTTATGCGTATCCACTCGATGAGTATCGGCTCAACGTTCGATTGAAAGTGAGAAGAGGGAGCGCGACTTCCTGCCAGGCCTTGTATGCGGATCGTTATGATTCGCCGGGTACGGAGCTTCCGATCGTTATGGAGAAGGTTGGCTCGGATCGGTACAGCGATTATTATGAGGTGGTACTGCCGGCATTGAAACGGAAGGTGCGCTATCTGTTTCTGGTTCAGATGAACAGTGGCGACAGCTACTGGGTCGGAGAGAGAGGCACATTCGCGCAGCGCGAATTGGCAGGCAGCTATCAATTTCCTTACCTTTGCCGCAACGAGATTCCACGCGTGCCGGATTGGGCGAAGGATGCTGTATTCTATCAAATCTTCCCCGACCGATTCAGCAATGGCGACCCGTCCATCAACCCGGCGAATGTACAGCCATGGGATAGTCCTGAGAAACCTACGCCACAATCGCGTTATGGCGGGGATCTGCAAGGAATTATTGATCGACTCGATTACTTGGTTCAGCTTGGCGTAAACGCTGTTTACTTAAACCCAATCTTCGATTCTCCTTCGAATCATAAGTACGACACAACCGACTACTACAAGATTGATCCTACATTCGGTGACCTTAATACGTTCAAAAAGCTTGTGCAGCAAGCGCATGAACGAGGCATTCGCGTTGTGCTCGATGCCGTGTTCAATCACAGCGGCGACCAATTGTTCGCTTTCCAAGATGTCATGAAGAATGGGGAAGCTTCGGCCTATCGCGACTGGTATTATTTTGACGCATACCCCGTTACCCAAGAGCCTGTACCGAATTACGAAACATTCGGCAATGGCATCGCTACGATGCCGAAGTTGAACACATCGACACCGGAAGTGACGCGGTATTTGCTTGATGTTGCGGAATACTGGATTCGCGAGACGGGCATTGATGGATGGCGGTTGGACGTTGCCAATGAAGTAGACCGTCGGTTCTGGCAATTGCTGCGCGAAAGGGTCAAAGGAATCGACAACCAGCAGCTGCTCGTCGGTGAATTCATGCACGATGCCTCCCCTTGGCTGCACGGCGATCAATTCGATGGCGTGATGAACTACTTGTTCCGCGAAGCGGCGCTCGACTTCTTCGCACGGCAGAACATTGGGGCGGAGACATTCATTGAGCTTCTAACAAGTCTCCAGATGCGCTATACCGATCAGGCGTACAGCGCGATGATGCAGCTGCTCGGCAGCCATGACACGGAACGTTTTCTAACGGCTTGTCTTAACGGCGGCAGAGGGTGGAACAGTCAAGAAACGGCCTTGGCGCGTATGCGGCTTGCGGTCTGCCTGCAGATGACGATGCCTGGCATGCCGGTCGTCTATTACGGCGATGAAGTTGGCATGGATGGACGGACCGATCCGGATTGCAGACGTCCGATGATTTGGGATGAGAACGGGCGGGATGCTGCTACCTACGAAGTGTTCCGATCGATGATTGCTTTACGGAAGCAGCATGCCTCGCTTACCCGCGGATCGATGCGGTTCGTGTTCGCCGATGAGGCGAATAATGCATTCGGATTTCTGCGGCAGACGGATGGTGAAACGGCATACGTCGTCATCAATAATGGTACGCATCCTTACACGGTTCCGGCATTGCCGCTTCGAGATCGACTTGGCGAAAGTTCGATGGTTGACGGGCTGACTGGCGAACGATATACGCTGTCCGCCGATGGACAATGGATTACGGCTGTTGGATCACATCCGACAGCAGCAGCTTTCGGTTGTTTGGTGCTGATCACTTCTCAATAATAGGTGACACGGCTTATGCTAGATTCATACTTAAGTAGAGACTATTAAGGAGTATATGATTTTATCAAAAGAGAAGGCCTTCGGCATCTACCGTAACGTGTGATGTCGAAGGCCTTCTTTGCTATCGCGCTTTTAACATTTCGTCAAAGCATCGCCATTCAGCCGTGGAACAATATCATCGGAATCGGGCACCGAGCACCATTCCACATCGCGGCCAAACCCCATCTTAATCAGCCTTCGACCAGCGGATCCCTGGCTGATCGTCTCCAGCAGTTTATCCGCACGGTTGCGATATAAGGCGAGCATTGCCGTTCCGAAATCGTCGGTTTCGAAGGAATGCTGGCATTGGTTCTCCAGCCGATCCAGCAGAAGCCCTGCGCACAATCCATCCTCAATTGCAAATTCATCATTGCTGCCAGCACATAGCAGAACGATGTCGCGGCGAAGCTCCATTGCTGCTCTGGCACAGGCAGTGGCGTTCACGATCGCGCCAGTCAATATATTCTCTGCCCGCATCGCTTTCATGATGGCGCGCGTTCCGTTTGTTGTCGTCAGGATGAGACGTTTGCCATCTATTGCCTCTTTGCGATATTCGAGCGGAGAATTGCCGAGCTCAAAGCCTGTAATCTTGCGATTGAACCGCTCGCCGCCTAGCACGTCGCCGGGACGGAGGAGTGCGCGTGCCTCCATGACGGTCTCGGCAGGAACGATGCTTGCTGCGCCTGCCTTCATAGCGGCGACCATCGTACTCGTTGCACGAAGGACATCGATGACGATCGCTGTCCGATGTGAGAATTGATCCGCCCGCGCTTCATTGACGCTTGCGATAACCCCTACTTGCATGCTTTGAATCCGCCTTTCCAAGGTCATGGAGGTAATATATGCAGCGTGCCCTAGGCTGGTGCCCCGGCCTAAATTCGGACAGGCGCGCATAGGCTGTACCAATAGAGGTCGTTCTTCTTTTTGAACGCGAATCAATAGGGAAGGAGGAGTGGATGATGCTGGATAAAATCGTGCTCAGCATGGCGACGCTTCGCATCATTTCGGGATCGCTTGAGCTGTGCGCAGCACTGCTCATGCTGCGGTTCAACGAAGTGAACAAGGCGCTGCTCATTAATTCATCGCTGGCGTTAGTGGGACCACTAATCTTGATCTCGACGACAGCCATCGGACTTGTTGGGGTTGCTGATAAAATCTCGTACGGCAAAATGCTGTGGATTACTGCAGGTATAGCCTGCTTAATGATCGGGATTCTCAAAAAATAGCATTCTATGAACGCAATTATAGATAAAACCTACGCAGGACGCGATATTCGCGTTCTATTATTCGGGCTAGTACATACACTTGAAACAACAGAGAAGAGGACAAACATTCGTAAGAGGTGTAGCCGTATGTTGGAACGCGTTGCGCATTTGCTGCCGTCTGAGCTGACTGCCGTGCTTGCCCGAATGCCTGCTAAGGCGCAGGAAGGGTTGGAAGAAATACGTATTCGAGACAATCGGCCGCTTGAAGTGTGGACGCTAGGCGTTTCTACATTCGTGTCGAGCAGCGGATCGCTCAGCGACAACCCGGAAGGTGCGTATAAACCATCATTCGAGTTATGCCGCAAGCTGCTGGAGCGAATGACGAACCACTCCGTGTATGCCATGGAGGAGGAGCTTCGCCGAGGCTTCATTACGGTAGAAGGCGGCCATCGGATCGGACTAGCCGGCAGAACTGTACTGGAAGAGGGTCGCGTAAGAGGAATACGAGATATCGGCGGATTTAATGTGAGGATTGCTAGAGATGTTACAGGCGTCGCAGGACAGTCGCTGCCTCAGCTTATTGACCGAAGTAATCGAACGATAGCGTCGACGCTCATTATCGGCGCACCGAGACAAGGGAAGACAACCTATATCCGGGATTTGGCGAGGGCAATCAGTTATGGAAGATGGCAGTCTCCTCAGGCGCTTGGCTGGTCTGGCCGCAAGGTTGGAATTGTGGATGAACGCTCGGAGATTGCCGCTTGCGTTCGAGGGGTTCCGACATTTGATGTAGGGCCTCGCACAGACGTGATGGATGCTTGCCCGAAGGCGGAAGGAATGATGATGATGATCCGATCCATGTCGCCGGAGGTGCTCATCGTCGATGAAATCGGCCGCGATGAGGATGTTGAAGCGATCCGCGAAGCGGTAAGAGCCGGGGTATCAGTCGTTGCTACCGCTCATGCAGGCGAATGGGAGGAAGCGGCTGCTCGTCCGGCACTTAAGCGACTGCTTCAGGAAGGTGCGTTCGCACGCGGCGTCGTGCTGAGAAGGACGATAACCGGTTTGTCAGTCAAGGTTGTCGATCTATCGGCTGCCGCAGCTGCTGCAAGCATTGCGACAGGCTCAGCAGCGCGGGCGGCAGGCCATTCCGCGGCATCGCCCCGAGAGCCGACGGTGACTGCAAGAGCAGGTGATTCACATGCTCCTTAAGCTTATTGGCGCCTCGCTCATCTTGTTTGCCGGCACGTTGATCGGCTTCTTGCAAGCAGCACGATACGCTGATCGGCCGAAGCAGATACGCCAGCTTGCTGGCGCGCTGCAGAGGTTGGAGACGGAGATCGTATTCGGGCAGACGCCTCTGCCGGATGCGCTGCAGCATACCGCTTCGAATGCGGGCCAGCCGGTCGGCCGATTATTCCAAGCTGCGGCAGACGAGCTGTCGGCTGGAGAAGGCCGATCGTTCCGGGAATGCTGGGATCACGCCATGCGCAGAGCGTGGCCGACGACCTCCATGCGCACACCGGAACTGACGGTTACGCTCCGGCTGGGCTCGATACTCGGCATGAGCGACAAGGATGATCAGCTGAAACATTTGCGTCTGGCGGCCGTGCAGTTGAAAGCAGAGGAAGATGCAGCAAGAGATGATCAAGCAAAGTACGAGAAGATGAGCAGAAGCCTCGGCCTCTTGCTTGCCGCACTCGTCGTCATACTGATGGTTTAGTGGGGTGCCGCATACATGGATATCGACGTAAGCGCCATTTTCCAGATCGCCGGCATCGGCATCATCATCGCGATGATTCACACGTTATTGAAGCAGATGGGCAAGGAAGAGGTGGCGCATTGGGTAACGGTAATCGGGTTTGTTGTCGTCTTGTTCATGGTCGTTCGTCTGCTGAACGATCTGTTCCAGGAAATTAAAACGATCTTCTTGTTTCAGTAAACCAGCAGGTAAGTGAAGGCAGGCGGTAAGCGCACGGACAACGAGGTGAGTATATCGGAATGGAAATCATACAAATTGTCGGTCTTGGATTAATCGCTACTGTGCTCATTCTCGTCGTTCGCGAGCAGAAGCCGATGTTTGCTTTTCTGCTGGCAGCTTTCACTGGCTTATTCATCTTCTTATACATCATCGGTCGCATCGATACCGTCATCTCCATGCTTGAGCAGCTCGCGGAGCAGACAGGCATTCCTTCGATCTACTTGAAGACGATATTGAAAATAATCGGTATCGCCTACATCGCCGAGTTCGGCGCACAGATCGTTCGGGACGCCGGACAAGAAGGGGTCGCTTCCAAAATCGAGTTTGCCGGCAAGGTGCTTATCCTCGTCATGGCCGTTCCGATCATTCACGTCATCGTTGAGACGGTGCTCGGATTAATGCCGCCGGGAGGGTGAGTGAAGGTGAAGAAGCAAATCGCGATGCGCATCCTTCGTCTGTTGTTTGTACTCGTCGTCTTGACCTTGTCAACTGGACAGATCATACAGGCTGCGGCACTTCCTGCTGAAATGGCAGGGACGAACGAAGCTCAGACAGGCGTCCCGCCACCTGCAGCATCATCATCCTTACCAGCATCAGTTGATAACGGATTGTCCGATCAGTTGGCGAAGGAACAAGCTGGCACGCTCAATATGGATCCGATCGAGAAGTATTGGACGGACTTGACGACCAACTACGGCGCATACTTCCCGGATAAGGATATGCCAAGCTTGACGGAGATGATTATGCCCGGCGGTAAAGGCTTGAAGCTAACGACAGTTGTCAGCGGGTTATTCAAGTTTCTGATGCATGAGGTGCTGTATAACGGCAAGCTGCTTGTCACCATCGTTCTGCTGTCCGTGTTCAGCTCGATTCTCGAAACGCTGCAAAATGCATTTGAACGGAACGCGGTCAGCAAGGTTGCGTACTCGATTTCGTACATGGTGTTGATCGTTATCGCGGCCAACAGCTTTAACGTAGCTATCGGGTACGCGAAGGATGCGATAGGCAGCATGATTCAATTCATGATGGCGATGGTGCCGCTGCTGCTCACACTGCTTGCTTCCGTCGGAAACGTCTCGACGGTGACCATCCTGCATCCGATTATCATCTTCATGATTCATACGGTAGGAACGCTCATTTACACGATTGTGTTCCCGCTGCTGTTCTTCTCGGCGGTACTTCATATTGCAAGTGCGTTGACTGACAAGTTCAAGGTGACCCAGCTTGCTAATCTGCTTCGCAACATCGGGATCGGAACGCTCGGCGTACTGGTAAGCCTGTTTCTCGGCGTCATCTCGATCCAAGGTGCGACAGGCGCAATTACAGATGGCGTCACGCTGCGGACCGCGAAGTTCGTAGCAGGAAATTTCGTACCCGTCGTTGGCAAAATGTTCTCCGATGCATCCGACACCGTCATCTCTGCATCGCTGCTCGTGAAGAACGCGGTCGGTATCGCAGGGGTCGTCATTCTGCTCTTCTTATGCGCATTTCCAGCGATCAAGATATTGACGCTGGCGCTCATCTACAACGTGACAGCCGCGGTTATGCAGCCGCTTGGCGACAGTCCGATTGCTGCATGCCTTCACACCATTGGCAAGACGATGATCTACGTGTTCGCCGCGCTAGCAGCCGTGGCACTCATGTTCTTCCTAGCTGTGACCGTCATACTAACTGCGGGCAATGCTGCAATGATGATGCGATGACGGGCGCTATAAGGATGCTGAGAGGTGACATAACATGCTGGACTGGCTGAGCGGGTGGCTTCGAAACATTATAACGGTCATCCTGCTTGCGGCAATCGTCGACCTGCTGCTGCCGAACAAAGCGATGCAGCGATATGCGCGTCTTGTCGTAGGGCTAATCGTGCTGCTCACGATTCTATCTCCGCTGATTCGGCTGTTCGCTGGCGACTTCAATGATCGCGTAGAGGACAGTATGAATGCCTGGGAGCGGGCAGGCGCAAGCAGCACGGCCCAGATGCCGACACTGCAGCAGATCTCGAAGGAAGCTCAGCGGCTTAGCAATGAACGTCAGCGGCAGGCAGCGTCTCTGGCAGAGCGGGAGTTGGCAAGCGCAATGGAACAGGAGATTGACAGCAGGCTGGGCTCGGAAGGATCCGTCGCTGTCGTGAAGCTGAGCGAAGATGGCAAGAAGATCGCTTCGGTACTCGTTACGATAGCTGCGGCAGCAGCTGAAAAGGAGCAGTCGGGTGAACCGAACAGCAGCTCGATTCAGCCGGTCGATATCGCGGTCAGCGTATCGGTTGATGAAGTGACTTCCGCAGCATCCAGCGATGAGAGCACCGAAGTGAAAGATGAGGAGCCTGAAGCTGTAACCGCAGAGCAGAAGTCCGTCATTGAGCAGGCGCTTCGTCAGGGATGGGGTATCGCACCTAAGCAGATTCAGATCAGAACGAAGTAAGGAAGCGCAGGACGCAAATTGCTAAGCGGTGTGACTTTGAACTCCGTTGAAGGCTCTGATGTAAAGCGGAGTGACTTTAGGCTCCGTTGAAGGTCCTGATGCAAAGCGGAGTGACTTTGAACTCCGTTCAAAGATCCTGATGTAAAGCGGAGTGACTTTGAACTCCGTTCAAAGATCCTGATGTAAAGCGGAGTGACTTTGAACTCCGTTCAAAGATCCTGATGTCAGGAGGGGATATTGGTGGCCAAATGGCTCGACAGCTTAGAGAAGGCTATTGGCGGAGGAACCGGTGGACCGACAAGGATACGAGCGATGCGATGGCTGCTGCTAATCGGGGCTTTGGGAGTAGCGATCATGATCATCAATGCGTACATGTCATTCGACCGCGTCGCTCCAACAACGAATTCTTCCGAGCCGCCTCTATCCGATGTACCGGCCATGTCCTCCAACAGCAGCGACTCGCCATTCGCATCGATCGAGCAGCCGCTCGAGAATCGGCTGAAAGATATTTTGGAGAAAATCGTAGGGGTTGGCACCGTCGACGTGCTTGTCAGTGTGGACTCAACCGAGGAAACCGTCTACAGCGTCAACGAGCAGAAGGCGCAGCAAACAACAGAGGAGACGGACAAAAGCGGCGGCAGACGGCATATGACAAGTGTGACGGACAACGGCACGATCGTGCTGTATGAGCAGTCAGGCGACCAGAAACCGATTATTACGAAGAAAATAAAACCTCGCATCAGTGGTGTTCTTATCGTTGCCAAAGGCGTTGAGAATCCGACGGTGAAGCGACTTATCCTCGATGCGGTAGAAAAGGGGATCAACGTCCCTGTGAACCGGATCTCGATCGTTCCAAGGAAGCAGCAATGAAACGGCCTATATGGCCTGCATTCAAATAACAAACGAATGAATGGGAGGGTGTTCATCTATGAACACGAAAAGACAAACAATTTGGCTCGTATCGATGCTCAGCTTGATGGTCATTTTATCGGCTTACTATCTGTTCACGGAAGATCTTGATCCAAGCACGAGCAAGGTAGCAAACAACGGAACGACTGCGGAACAGACGACGGGGGTACAAGGAGCAACCGAGGCTTCGACTAACAATAAGGATGATGCAATCGTCGTCAATGAAGTGAATGGTTCCTCGAAGACTTCGACGGATAATAAAGCGACCGTGGATACGGAAGGCATCAGCGCTGCGGATCAGAAGACGCTCGACCAGTTGGCATCGCTGGACAAAGCGACCACATCAACGACGAACAACAATATCTTTGATCAGCTTCAATATAAACGGAATGAACAGTTCCAGAAGGAAGAAGATCAACTGATGGCAGTCATTGCGAATGCTTCAGGCGCAAGCTACGAGGAGGCAGGCCAAGCGGTGACGAAGCTTAGTGAATTGTCGGATAAAATGGACCGCATCAACGCGCTGGAAGAGCAGCTCAGTAAGCTGTATCCGGTTGCTGTCGTTGACGATCAAGCCAGCCACTATAATGTTGTGGTTCAAAGCCAGAAACTCGAACGCGGTCAAGCAGCCGATATTATTGACCTCGTAACGAAGACACTGGAAGTTTCGCCATCCCAGGTTGTCGTCCAATACGTCCCTTAATGATGAGATGTTCGACTATGTGACATGGACATGAGAAGAAGCTCCGTTTGCGGAATAATCCGCAGGCGGAGCTTCTTGTTATTTTCCATATCCCTCCAGTGGATACAGCGGAGAAGAAGCGCTGGCAGAAAAACTATGTTTGTTCCTTATTGTTTATGTTATAATACATTCGTTATGGGTAACAATTGCCATTCTACCATGTGAGGTATCAATACCGCGGATCGAAGCATTCATGCTTTGTTCCACATAAGAATTTATTTGTTCCGAGTTATCAGGAAAGATAAATTCTTATTGGCGATAAAACCTACCTCATGCTTTCGAAGCCGCTTTGCTTCGCAAAGCTGTAGGTCACCCATCCTCGAATGGCCTCGATAAAGGTTTTCCCTCCCATAAGAATTTAGAAAGATGCCCGATTTACAGGGATGTTCGAATTCTTATTGGCGATAAAACCTTCTTCATGCTTACGAAGCTGTTTTGCTTCGCAAAGCTGTAGGTCGCTCAACTTCGAGTGGCATCGATAAAGGTTTTCTCACATAATGAAGGAGTGAAACTTACAAATGTTTAAACTGAACGAAATAAAAGAACTAATCAAGCTGATCGACCAGTCGACGGTTCAAGAGGTAGAGATCGAGAACGAAGGTACTCGCCTGCTTATCCGCAAGCCTGGCAAAACTGAGGTTGTAACGGTTCAAGCGGCAGCGCCAGTTGTACAAGCTGTCCAACCTGCAGCTGTTGCAGCGGTTAGCGCTGTACCGGCAGCAGCAGCACCAGCTGCGGCAGCACAAGATAACCTGCACAAGATCGTTTCGCCAATGGTTGGTACGTTCTACTCGGCACCATCACCAGAAGCAGGCCCATATGTACAGAAGGGCTCACGTGTTACCGATAAGTCGGTTGTATGTATTTTGGAAGCGATGAAACTGATGAACGAGATCGAAGCAGAAGTGCGCGGCGAAATCGTAGAAGTGCTCGTCGAGAACGGTCAACTGGTCGAGTTCGGCCAACCGCTCTTCCTCGTTAAGCCGGAATAAGGGATACAGTCGTCTAGTGACGACTCGCTGTCCAGTCTTCTTCTGAAAGGGGTTTCCAATTGAAATTCGATAAAATTTTGATCGCTAACCGCGGTGAGATTGCTGTTCGTATCATTCGTGCATGCCGTGAGAAAGGTATCTCGACGGTTGCTGTTTATTCGGAGGCTGACCGCGACTCCTTGCACGTGCGTCTTGCTGATGAAGCATATTGCATCGGACCAACACTGTCGAAAGACAGCTATTTGAATCTAACTAACATTATGAGTGTCGCAACACTGACAGGATGCGATGCGATTCACCCAGGCTACGGCTTCCTCGCAGAGAATGCTGATTTTGCAGAAATTTGCGAATCATGCAATGTTACGTTTATCGGACCTTCGCCTAATGCGATCTCCAAGATGGGAGATAAGGCGGTTGCGAAGCAAACGATGAAAGATGCGAACGTACCGGTCATTCCAGGCTCTGACGGCCTGATCGAGGACATGGAGGAAGCGGTTCGGGTTGCGCGCCAGATCGGCTATCCTGTCATCATCAAAGCTACGGCAGGCGGCGGCGGCAAAGGTATCCGCATCGCGGAAGACGAAGAGTCGCTGATCAGCCAGATTACGACAGCTCAACAAGAAGCGCAGAAGGCATTCGGCAATGCAGGCGTATATTTGGAGAAATATTTGACGGGCATGAAACACGTTGAAATTCAAATTATGGCCGATAAGCATGGCAATGCTGTTCATCTGTTCGAACGTGACTGCTCCGTGCAGCGCCGCCGTCAGAAGCTCGTAGAAGAAGCGCCATGCCCAGTACTGTCGCCAGCTTTACGTGAACAGATGGGTCAAGCAGCGGTTCGTGCTGCGCTTGCAGTCGAATATTCCGGTGCCGGTACACTCGAGTTCTTGCTCGGTCCTGATGGCAAGTTCTACTTCATGGAGATGAACACGCGTATTCAGGTTGAGCATCCGGTAACGGAGCTTATTACGAATATTGACCTGATTGCGGAGATGATCTCTGTTGCAGAAGGCAATCCGCTCTCGTTCTCTCAAGAGGATATCAAGCCGAATGGTTGGGCAATTGAATGCCGCATTAATGCGGAGGACTCGGAGCGCAACTTCATGCCGTCTCCCGGACAAATTCAATTCTATCTGCCGCCAGGCGGTCTGGGTGTTCGCGTAGACTCTGCAGCATACCCGGGCTATACGATCTCGCCTCACTATGATTCGATGATCGCGAAGCTGATTGTATGGGGCGCAACTCGTGATGAAGCGATTGCTCGTATGAAGCGCGCGCTCGTTGAATTCGAGATTGAGGGCATCAAGACGACGATTCCGTTCCATATGAAACTGCTCAATCACCCGAAATTCGTAAAAGGAACGTTCGACATTAAGTTTTTGGAAGACTATGATGTCAACAATCCGGAAGCAGAGCCTGAACAAGTATAATGCTTGGAAGCATTAGGCCAAGGTTTGTCATAAATCTGGCCTGATGTTATAGTATAGAGATTAGAAGCGGATAAGCCTCCGGGCTTACGAGGCTCGGAGATGCGCTCGAATTTAAGGGAGGTGCAGATGATCATGAGTACGATTGCTGCAGATTACGAACGGACGGATATTGGCAGTATTCAAATCGCGCCTGAAGTAATCGAGGTCATCGCCGGATTGGCGACTGTAGAAGTGCAAGGAGTTGCCGGCATGAGCGGCGGCTTCGTTGGCGGAATCGCAGAGTTGCTAGGACGGAAAAACTTGTCCAAAGGTGTGAAGGTCGAAGTCGGCCAGCGTGAAGCAGCCGTGGACGTATCGATCATTGTCGAATTCGGCAACCGCATACCCGATGTCGCCTCAGACATTCAGCGCAGTGTCAAGCGCTCGATTGAGTCGATGACTGGGCTGCATGTCGTTGAAGTGAACGTTCATATCCATGACGTGCATTTCAAGACGGTAGAGAAAACGGATGAAGAAGACGCATACCAGCGGGTGAAATAGTGATTTGTATAAACCCCCTCGTGGCTGGGCTTCTGCTCTTTCGCAAGGGGGTTTTCATTCCGTTATGCCAGAGGAGGCTTTACGTTGGTCAGAGTGATAGACAAGCTATTGCTTTTCGTGTACAGCATTGTCATTGGTGCAGCTTCGATCGGCCTGTTCTGCATAAGCTTGAGATGGATTCCAGAGCAGACGGCTGTTGACGCTGTATCGCAATTCTATGAAGATGTGCAGTGGGTCCAGGTAGCCGGGGCAGTAGTTGGCGTCGTCCTCTTCTTGATTAGTCTGCGCTTGTTCTACATTTCGGTGAAGCGTAGCGGAAGCACTTCGCAATCTATCGATCAGCGCAATGAATTCGGCGATATTCGAATTTCGATGGAGACGGTTGAGAATCTGGCGCTGAAGGCAGCTTCCCGGCATCGCGGATTGAAAGATTTGCGTGCACGCATCCGCATCTCAGAAGCGGGCCTCGATATTGTGATTCGTACAGTGGTAGACGGGGATTCTTCGATTCCGGTCCTCACGGAAGAAATTCAACGCTCGGTCAAAGGCCATGTTGAAGAGATCACGGGTATCCCGGTTGCGGGCATATCGGTATATGTAGCGAATGTGGTACAAGCTCCTGCATTCAAAAGCCGCGTAGAATAGAGGTGGGGATAGCCCGATGTGGAGGCAATGGCTGAACGAGTATCCAGGGAGAATAGCCGGAGCGGCCGCCGGATTTCTATTGGGCGTCGTTTATTTGATCGTCGGTTTTTGGGACATGCTCGTATTTGCTTTTCTTATTACTGTCGGATACGTAATCGGCAAACGGATTGACAAGGACGAAGGACCGCTGCTCCCATGGAGTAAGGTGGTGGAGTGGGTGGATCGATTGCTCAGCCGCCAACGTCCATTTCGGTAATTCTGTGGTCTCCTCCGTACTCCGGAATCAGATGCCTTCGCAGCCGCTGTTCGGAGCAGGGAGGAGATCATAGGTTAGTCGCGATAGCGACATGCTCTTTGACTTAAGCTTGAATGTTAAGCTTACAAGATTTTCTCCATAACAGAATTCATTGGCTTTCGAATTAATCGAAAGAACGAATTCTTTTTGGTGATAAAATCTGCCTCTAAGCGCGGTCGCTCATCTTGTATTGGCTTCGATAGAGGTTTTTTTCATAATTTGCCTCTGTTCGCGGTCATGTTCGTTCTTAAACGAATGATCTCGACAGAGGTTTTCTCATGTTCATAAATGCGTATCATAGTTAACGTTAGAGGTAAACGGCGATGGACCGATTTACTACGGAAGATTGAGGGAGGCCCCATGAAACGAAGACTGGCTCGGGAAATAGCGGTACAAAGCTTGTACCAGATGGAAATGAATGAAGTAACAGCTGCAGAAGCTGTTGATATGCTGATGGAGGAAGCGCGCCAGCAGGATAACGAGCTTGGTGCTCTTCCTGCAGAGGCAGCGAAGGTGAATGAGTATACACGCGAGCTTGTTATGGGTGTTGTAGAGCGCAAGAAAGCGATTGACGAAATGCTGCAGCAGCATCTGACGGGCTGGCAGGTGGACCGCCTCTCGCGCGTTGACCGCCAAGTACTGCGGCTTGCTTGTTACGAAATGGTATTCCGCGATGATGTTCCGCCAAAGGCTGCTATCAACGAAGCGATTGAACTTGCTAAGCATTTTGGCACCGATGAGTCTGGCAAATTCGTTAACGGCGTTCTTGGCAAGCTGATTGGCGCCATTAACAGTTCCAAACAAGATCAACAATAACAAATAGAACAAACAAGGTGGAGGACGGTTAGTCATGACAGCACAAATCATTAATGGTAAAGCAATCTCGGATATGATTCGCGAAGAAGTGAAAGCAGAGACGGACAAGCTCCGCCAACAAGGCGTAGTACCGGGCCTCGCAGTTGTGCTTGTAGGCGAGGATCCAGCATCCAAAGTGTATGTTGGCAGCAAAGAAAAGGCGTGCATCCAACTCGGCTTCTACTCTGAAGTTCACCGCCTCAGCGCGGATACAAGCGAAGAAGATCTGCTTGCGCTTATTCATAAGCTGAACGAGCAATCGACGATCAATGGTATCCTCGTGCAGCTGCCGCTGCCCAAACACATTAATGAGAAAGCTGTTATCGATGCGATCAGCGTGGATAAAGACGTAGACGGTTTCCATCCGGAGAGTGTCGGCAATCTGGTCATCGGTGACGACAGCTTGCTCCCATGTACGCCAGCAGGCGTTATCGAGCTTATCAAGCGTGCTGGAACGGACATTGCAGGCAAACATGCGGTTGTTATCGGCCGCAGCAACATCGTAGGCAAGCCAGTTGCAATGCTTCTCCTCCGCGAGAACGCAACGGTTACGATCTGCCACTCGCGTACGGCTAACTTGAAGGAAATCGCTTCGCAGGCTGACATTCTTGTTGCTGCGATCGGCCGTGCCAAAGCAATTGACCGCTCGTATGTGAAGCCGGGCGCTGTTGTTATTGACGTAGGCATCAACCGTCTTCCTGACGGCAAGCTCGCGGGCGACGTTGACTACGAGGATTGCCTCGAAGTTTCAGGCGCTATTACGCCTGTGCCGGGCGGCGTTGGCCCGATGACGATCACGATGCTCATGAGCAATACGCTTAAGGCAGCTAAGAAAGCACACGGAATCGGGTGATGTGAATGGCGAAAGAGCCTCGCATCTATTCGATCAAGGAACTGAATCGATACATTAAGCTGAAGCTGGAAGCGGACAATCTGCTTGGTGATGTATGGCTTCGCGGTGAAATATCGAACTTCACCCACCATTCGAGCGGGCATATGTATTTCACGCTGAAGGACAGCGACAGCAGGATCAAGTGCATTATGTTTGCCTCGCACAACCGCAATCTTCCCTTTATTCCGAAGGAAGGGGCGAAGGTTATTGCGCAGGGCAACATTTCGGTATATGAACGTGACGGAAATTATCAGTTCTATGCAACAGCAATGCAACCGGATGGGATTGGCAGCTTGTATTTAGCTTATGAACAACTAAAGCGTAAGCTGGAGAACGAGGGGTTGTTTGACGCAGCACGCAAACGGCCGATCCCGTCGCTCCCACGGGCGATTGGTGTCATTACATCTCCGACAGGCGCGGCTGTTCGCGACGTAATTATTACGTTGCAGCGGCGCTATCCGTCTATTCCGATTATCGTCTGTCCTGTCCTTGTCCAAGGGACAGGTGCAGGACCATCGATTGTGCGAGCGATCGAATTTATGAACCGAATCGCCGAAACCGACGTATTAATTGTTGGGCGAGGCGGCGGGTCGTTGGAAGAGCTATGGGCATTTAATGAAGAAGCGGTAGCAAGAGCGATCGCAGCTTCGGCAATCCCGGTTATTTCGGCTGTTGGCCATGAGACGGACTTTACGATAGCGGATTTCGTTGCTGACCTGCGGGCGGCAACGCCTACAGCTGCAGCAGAATTGGCAGTTCCGCATATCGGTGAGCTTCAACGTCAGGTGGAGCGGCTTAATCAAAGGCTGGTTCAAGCTGGCAGGCAGTATGTGAAAGTGTCGAGAGATCGGCTGGAGCGTATAAGGCGTTCGCCATTTTTTGTACATCCAAGGCGGTATTTGCTTGATCAAGCGGAACGTCTCGATCGGCTTCAAGAGCGTCTTGCTCATTTGACCGTCCGCAAGGCTGAGCGTGGCCGTGAGCGGCTGGAGCGTATGCGTACGCTGCTTGCAGCCAATCACCCCGGTCATGCGGTAGAGACAGCGTCGGATAAACGAGGCGCGATGCAGCGTCGCTTGGAATCAGCGATGGCTGTTCGTCTTAAGGAACGTAAATTAGCATTGTCAGCTTCGATCCGGCAGTTGGATGCGCTGAGCCCTTTGAAAGTTATGGCGCGCGGATATAGTCTCGTCTATGACGAGAGCGAGAAGAAGCTGATTCGCTCGGTAGAAGAAGTGCAACTGGGCGATGTCATACGAGTGAAGCTGACGGACGGATTATTAGATTGCCATATTTGGTCGATGCGAGGTGATCAGAACGATGGAAGCGAATGATCAGCTATCGTTCGAGGAAGCAATGGAGAAGCTGGAGACGATCGTCATGAAGCTGGAGAATGGCGATGTTCCACTGGAAACGGCGATTGAGTTGTTTCAAGAAGGCATGCGGCTATCGCAGCTGTGCGGAAACAAGCTGGAACTGGTGGAGCGCAAGATCGAGCTTCTCGTAGAAACGGAGCAAGGCGTGCAGCGGAAGCCGTTTGTTCATCCAAACGAAGATAGAGGGGAATAAGCTTTGAGTGAGCCGTTAACTACACAACAATATATCAGTCAGACTGCGGCCGAAGTCGAAGCGGCTTTGAAATCAGTCTTACCTGCGAAGTGGGACGTTCCAGCAGAGCTTCGCGAGTCTATGAATTATTCGGTTGATGCAGGCGGCAAACGTATGCGTCCAGTACTCGTTCTGGCCGCTGCGGAAGCCATTCGACGCGATCCTGCAGCTGTCAAAGCAGCAATGCCGGTGGCATGCGCTATCGAAATGATTCATACGTATTCATTAATCCACGACGATCTTCCGGCGATGGATAATGATGATTACCGCCGCGGCAAGCTGACGAACCATAAAGTGTTTGGCGAGGCAATGGCAATTCTGGCTGGAGATGCACTACTGACGCATGCTTTCTATAGCATTGTACAGTCTGCGCGTTCGAACGGCGTTGCGGCTGAGATTGCTCTGCAAATTGTGGAGGAGTTGTCTGTGCTGGCCGGGGCTTCCGGTATGGTTGGCGGTCAAGCGGCAGATATGCTAGGTGAACAAGGCGTTACATCGATCGAGCAGCTGAAGTATATTCATCAGCACAAGACGAGTGATCTGATCGTGTTCTCACTACGTGCGGGAGCACTGATTGGCGGAGCTACAACAGAGCAATTGGAGCGAGTAACAGAGTTCGGTACCGCGCTTGGACTCGCGTTCCAGATTCAAGACGATATCTTGGATTTGATTGGCGACGAAGCGAAACTTGGCAAGAAAACGAACAGCGATGTGGAGCAGCACAAGGTGACTTATCCCTTCCTCATCGGTCTCGAAGAAAGCCAGATGGAAGTAGAGCGACTGACCGATGTTGCGAAACAAGCGCTTAACCAGGCTGAGCTCGAGGCGCCTGCTCGACTATTCGGCATTGCCGACTATTTGATGAAGCGCGACCATTGATTTATAATGGTTAAAAAACGGGTAAAAGTCGATAGTTCGACAAATCTAGTGGTTAGTAGCGAAAGTGAGGAAAGCGCCGTGTTGCTCGACAATATTAACGATCCTAAGGACTTGAAGAAGCTATCCGTATCGGAGCTCGAAACATTAGCTGGCGAAATTCGACAGTTTCTAGTTGAGAAGCTTGCTGCAACGGGAGGGCATCTCGCGCCGAATTTGGGTGTAGTTGAGTTGACCTTGGTGCTTCATTATTTGTTTGATAGTCCAACTGACAAATTTATTTTTGACGTGGGTCATCAATCCTATGTGCATAAAATTTTAACAGGAAGACGCGATCGGTTCGATACGCTCCGCAAGTATAAGGGTCTGTGCGGATTCGTCAAGCGTTCCGAGAGTGAGCATGACGTCTGGGAAGCCGGCCACAGCAGCACTTCGCTGTCTGCGGCAATGGGAATGGCGCTTGCGCGTGATTTGAAAGGCGAATCGAACAAAGTCGTCGCGATTATCGGAGACGGTGCTCTGACGGGCGGTATGGCGCTCGAAGCGCTTAACCATATCGGACACGAGAAGAAGAACCTGATGGTTATTCTGAACGATAACGAAATGTCGATCGCTCCTAACGTTGGTGCGCTTCATCATTATTTGGGCAAAATCCGTACGGATCGTCATTATCAGAAGGCGAAGGAAGAGTTGAACAGCCTTCTTAACAAGATTCCTGCGATTGGCGGCAAGATTGCAAAGACAGCTGAACGATTTAAGGATAGCCTGAAATATTTGCTTGTAAGCGGCATTTTGTTCGAACAATTTGGCCTTACTTACTTTGGTCCGGTCGATGGTCATGATATTCCATCGCTTATGGAAATCATTAAGCAGGCTTCGCAGGTAGAGGGTCCGGTACTCGTTCACGTTGTAACGGTGAAGGGCAAAGGCTACTCGCCAGCAGAAGCAGATTCGTTCAAGTGGCATGGCGCTACACCGTATAAGATCGAATCTGGCCAAATGCTTAAGGCAGTTGGACCACCGATGTATACGGATGTATTTGCGGATGCGCTTATGGAATTGGCAGAGAAGGACGAACGTATCGTTGCGATTACACCTGCCATGCCTGGTGGTTCCGGCCTAATGAAGTTTGCCGGTCGGTTCCCGCATCGGATGATCGATGTCGGTATCGCGGAACAGCATGCTGCTACGATGTCCGCCGCGCTGGCGATGGAAGGCTTGAAGCCGGTTTATGCCGTTTATTCGACCTTCTTGCAGCGTGCGTACGACCAAGTGGTGCATGATATTTGCCGTCAGAATCTCAATGTTGTATTTGCGATTGATCGTGCAGGCTTTGTTGGCGCAGATGGCGAGACGCATCACGGGGTGTACGATATTCCGTTCCTGCGTCATGTACCGAATCTGGTGCTGATGATGCCGAAGGACGAGAATGAGCTTCGCAACATGATGAAGACGGCTATGGATTATAACGATGGGCCTATCGCTGTTCGTTATCCACGTACGAACGGACTTGGCGTTCCGATCGATCCGGAGATGACGGCGATTCCGATCGGCTCATGGGAAGTGCTGCGCAGCGGCGAACAGGTTGCAATTGTTGCAATCGGTCCTATGATTAGCGTGGCTGAAGAAGCAGCAGATCTGCTGAAGCGCGAAGGCATTAATCCGCGCATCATTAACGCGCGTTTCGTGAAGCCGCTTGATGAAGAGATGCTTCGCTCTCTCGCAGAAGACGGCATGCAAATTGTGGTGCTGGAAGAAGGAGCTGAGCTTGGCGGTCTTGGCAGCGCAGTGATGGAATTCTACTCGCAGCAGCAAATTTTCGGTGTCAATGTCCGGATTATAGGCGTACCAGACGTGTTCGTTGAGCATGGTTCTGTGAAGGAACAGCGTGCAGAGACTGGACTTACCGCTGAGCGCGTTGCTGCTGATGTGAAGACCATGATGCCGCGCCGCACTCGAATGGCTACAGGGCAATAATCGTCCGTTGATCACGAAGTATATCAGGAAGCTTATTCGGCATCGAATCTTGATTCAGCCCTCGAACTCCAAAGCTTATGCTTTCGAAGTAGGTTTCTCTATGGAAACCTTGTAGCTCATGTAGGTTTGCCTACACTCCGCTACTCGTTCTTCGGTCTAAATCAACCTTCTCGGTGCTGAACAGCCGATTTTTGAATTTTCTTTGGAAGATAGCATTCGAAGGAGAAACATGACGAATACGAAAGAACGAATTGATGTTCTGCTCGTGGAGCAGGGCTTTTATGAAAGCAGGGAGAAAGCGAAAGCGGCCGTTATGGCCGGTCTCGTGCTGGTTGATGGCGACCGGATGGAGAAGAGCGGGATGAAGGTGCCTCGGGCGGCAGCAATTACCGTCAAGGGCGCTCCCCATCCCTATGTGAGCCGCGGAGGCCTGAAGTTGGAGAAAGCGCTTCGGCAATTCGGCATTCCGATGGAAGGCCGGATCATGCTTGATATCGGCGCCTCCACAGGTGGATTTACGGATTGCGCGCTGCAGAACGGTGCTTCGCTCGTCTACGCGATCGATGTAGGGTATAATCAGCTCGATTATTCGCTTCGTTCGGATGACCGCGTGCGCGTGATGGAACGTACCAATTTCAGACATATGCAGCCTGGTGATCTCGATGGTCCCGAGCCGACATTTGCTTCAATCGACGTTTCCTTTATTTCGCTGAAGCTGATATTGCCTGCTTTGACCGGACTGCTGGCGAAAGGCGGCGATGTAGCAGCGCTTATTAAGCCGCAGTTTGAAGCGGGCCGTGAGAAGGTCGGCAAGTCAGGCGTTGTCCGCGACTCAAGTGTGCATGAGGAAGTGCTGCGTACAGTGCTTGGTTTCGCGGCCGAGCTCGGTTTCGAGGCCAAAGACATTACATTCTCGCCAATTACAGGCGGCGAAGGCAATATTGAATTTCTCGTCCACTGGCTGTGGACAGGCGAACAGGGATCTGCCGCAGCAGTTGCTGCTGTGCCGGATGACAATCGGATCGCAGCGCTTGTTGCAGAAGCTGGCCAGACATTCCGTGCCGGTAAAGCATAAGCGGAAGAAGAGGCATTTTTCGAACGGGCTAAGGCCTTTTCGAAAAATGCCTTTTTTTGTGCGTGTTCGCCTTTACAGGGCATACTTCATTTGATACACTAGGGTTACCAAACAAGCGTTCGTATTCTACAGAGCAGGATTCAACGTTGTTCGCCTCGAATGTGATTAACGAGCAAGTATGGGGATTGTTGGATATCCCTCTTGCATCGTTTAGGCTTGAACCGAGACGAAAGCGGGGAATTGCCATTGGAACAATCTATCGACTGGTTCGTCATGTTGTTGGTGGGGTCGTTGTTGCTCTTATGGATCTATCGCGCTATATACAATTGGCTGCATGCTCCTCCAGGCATGAAGCGGTTGAGGCTGGGCAAGGGAGGCGTATGGTCGGCTGACGAATCTGGTGTACAGATTCTAGAAGCGAGCGGCTATGTCGTCACCTCCGGGAAACATCGTGTCCCGATTTCGATTGGATGGAATGGGAACCGGTTATATTCTCGGCTGTATATTGATTACATTGCAGAGCGAGATGGCAAGATGTATGTAGTCAAGTGCTCACGAGATCGTCAACCGATGGATTGGACGGGCAGCGGCATACGGGATCGGTTAATGGTTTATGCGTTATTACTGCCAGAGAGCAGTGGAGTATTGTATGTGGATACGACCGACGGAACGGTCCATCAGATAACGTTCGATATCGGCGTATACGACCGAGAGGAATAGCAGGAGGACATTGAAGATGAAGGGCTTACGACATTTTAGAATAAGGGACATTATTGCGAAACAAGTCATTGAGACGCAGGACGAACTCGTTGAAGCGCTGCGTACAGCTGGACTGCAGGTGACACAAGCGACCGTTTCACGCGATATGAAGGAGCTGCAGCTGATAAAGGTTCCGACAGGTGACGGGCGATACCAATATTCCTTACCAGGAGACAATCGCCAGAGTAACCCGATACATAAGCTGAAGCGATCGTTAATCGACCACTTTACGCATATTGATTACACAGACAATCTTGTCGTTATGAAATGTTCCCCAGGTACAGCGAATACGCTTGGTGCGCTTATTGATAACATGGAGTGGACAGAAGTGATGGGTACGATCTGCGGTGATGACACGATTCTAATCATCTGCCGCACGAAGGAGCAGAGCGGTGAAGTAACCGAACGGCTGCTCAGCCTATTAGAAGGTACGCAAAGTTGAGGATATATATGAATATAGAGTGAATGCTAAGGAGGAATTCTCATGCTTCGCGAATTGTCGATTCGTAATTTGGCGGTAATTGAAGACGTAACGGTTTCTTTCCATGATGGATTTCATGTATTAACGGGTGAGACAGGTGCTGGTAAGTCGATTCTGATCGATGCGCTCAGCCTTGTCGTCGGAGGACGCGGCCAAGCAGAACTCGTGCGCCATGGCTGTGACAGAAGTGAGATTGAGGCTGTATTCGATATGCCACTCAATCACCCCGTCTGGGAAGTGCTCGCTCGTAATGGCTTAACGGCATCGCCGGAAGAGCTGCTCGTTATTCGCCGTGAATTGAACGCACAGGGCAAGAGCGTTAGTCGAATTAACGGTCAGACCGTGAATTTGTCGATGCTCCGTGAAGCAGGAGAATGTCTCGTTAACATTCATGGACAACATGAGCACCAATCGCTTCTTCGTTCGGACAAGCATCTGGACTGGTTGGACGCATATGCAGGAGAGCCGCTTGGTGAGCGCAAGAAATGTTACGCTTCATTATATAAGCAATACGAGTCAGCGAAGTCCGCGCTGCGTGAGCTGGAGGAGACTTCGAAGCGCCAGCTTCAGATGCTTGATTTGTATAGATTCCAGCTTGAGGAGATTGCAACAGCCCAGCTGCAGCGGGGCGAAGATGAATCATTAGCTGAAGAGAAACGGAAGCTAACTTATGCGGAACGCCTGCGCGGTAATGCTGCTGAAGCCTATGAGCTGCTATATGGCCCGCAAGGACTCGATGCGATCGGCAAGGCGGTATCGAAGTTGGAGGACATCTGCTCCTTCGATAAGACTGCAATTGCCCCATTGCTGGAGCAGCTTCAGTCAGCGTATTATCAGGCTGAGGATGCGGTATTCTCACTGCGTGATTACCGCGACAATATCGAATCCGATCCTGAACGTCTGGCATGGATTGATGATCGTCTGAATACGATCCATCACTTGAAGCGTAAGTATGGAGAATCGATCGATGAGATTCTCGTTTATTACAATAAAATTAAGACAGAATGTGAATGGTTGGAGAACCGTGATGAACGTCTTCAGCAGCTTCGAGAAGAAGAGCAACGGCTGTATCAAGAAGCGTTAAAGCTGGCTTACGAATTAACGTCTCTTCGTAAGCATGCGTCCAGCCGTCTATCCTCGGCTGTCGAGACTGAACTGCAGCAGCTCCAGATGGGCGGTACACAGTTCCGTGTTGTTATCGGACTAATTGGCGGCGATCACGCTGAACAAGAACCTGCAGAACCGAAGCTGAGCATCAACGGTATGGATGAAGCCGTATTCCTTCTCGCACCGAATCCAGGCGAACCGCTGAAGCCGCTTGCGAAGATTGCATCTGGCGGTGAGATGTCGCGTATTATGCTTGCGCTCAAGAGCATCTTCGCTGCTATCGACCAGATCCCTGTACTTATCTTCGATGAGGTTGATACGGGTGTTAGCGGTCGTGCAGCGCAGTCGATCGCGGAGAAGATGTCCCAGCTGTCGGTAGGCTGCCAAGTGTTCTCGATTACACACTTGCCGCAAGTGGCTTGTATGGCTGATCATCATTATGAAATCCACAAGGCTGTTATCGAGAGCCGTACGCGCACGTCAGTTACAGAGTTGTCGCTGAACGGCCGAATTGAAGAGCTTGCTCGTATGCTTGGTGGTGTTGAAGTGACTGAGAAGACGCGTCATCACGCGCAGGAAATGCTTGACTTGGCGGTACAACGCAAGGGCGCGTAATCAAACCAGACAGGGAAGGAATTGCGGGACATAAAAGAAACGGGGCAAGGTTACCTTATAGGTACGCCATTGGCGATAAAGCCTTCATCACGACAAGCGATGGAACAACAGGGAGCGTGAAATCATTGAACTCCATCCAACGGAAGCGATGGTTTGGTCTTGTCCTCGTTTTCTTCGTTTGCATAATCGGGACATCAACCCCTATTCAGCATTTGGCCGCATTCCCTGATGAATTAAGATTATTCTCTGGTCAGCCGAAACGTCTGGATTATGGTGTGCCGGTTCATGCAAAAATTACGGTCGACCCTGCGATGCTGCAAGTGAATGGATCGACTACCCGTTCCACCTCCGTCAATCTCAACGAACCTTTGTCGCTGCAATCGAGCAAGGCCGGTATGACGGAAATGTCCCTGAAATTATTCGGTAAAATTCCGTTTAAAACCGTGAAGGTAAATGTCGTCCCGGATCTGCATGTCATACCGGGTGGGCAGACGATTGGCGTTAAAGTAAGGGCTGCAGGAATAATGGTCGTCGGGCATCATCTCGTGAAAGGTGAAGATGGCAAGAAGATCTCTCCTGGCGAGACTGCGGACATCCATCTTGGTGATTTGATCACGAAGGTCGATGGCGTGCAGATGAATGATGTTCATAAGCTGGCTTCAGTCATTGAGAAGTCTGGTGTAGCGAAGCGCGCTTTGCAGCTTACGATTAAGCGTTCTGGCAAAATGATTGAGCGTGAGCTTATGCCAGCCTTTGATGCCGAGGACAAATCGTGGAGGCTTGGTCTCTACATTCGGGATTCTGCCGCAGGTGTCGGTACGCTAACGTTCTACGCGCCTGATCAAGGGGTGTATGGCGCTCTTGGACATGTCATTACCGATATGGACACACAGCTTCCTATTGAAGTCGGTGAAGGGCAAATTTTGCAGTCTAACGTTCGCTCGATTAATAAAAGCCAGAATGGTGAGCCTGGCGAGAAGCGTGCGGAGTTTGTGAAACAGAGCAAAATTTTAGGAAACATTAAACGAAACACGCCATTTGGAATTTTTGGTGGTATGACTGATCAGCCTGACCATGGTTATGATAATCGACGTGTCCCTGTTGCTTTCGCTGAAGAAGTGAAGGAAGGGCCAGCTGAAATATGGACGGTTATCGACGGACAGAAGGTCGAGAAATTCCAGATTGAGATCGTGCATGTAACGAAACAATCGGTTCCGGCTACGAAAGGAATGGTCATTCGAATAACGGATCGACGATTGTTAGAGCGGACCGGCGGTATTGTTCAAGGGATGTCAGGCAGTCCGATTCTGCAGAATGGCAAGTTAGTTGGCGCTGTAACCCACGTATTCGTGAACGATCCAACGAGCGGATACGGGTGTTTCATCGAATGGATGCTGCAGGATGCAGGCGTACTCGTTAAATCAGCACCCAAAAATCTCGAAGCCGTTTAATGGCCTCGAGATTTTTTTTGTCGTTTCATTACTCTGTATACTTACAAACGCACTGAAAAGCTGCTGTCTTTTGTCGAAAGAAAACGAATCATTGTTGATTTTGTATTAAATTATTCATTATAAATGAAGTGAATCAAAAAATAAAGAAAAATAATTTTCGACAGAAGGAATTCAAACAGGTTTGTCGAAAACTATAGATACACCAGAAGGGCAGGCCGAACTTATAATCAATAAACCTAAAATCAAATGGATTTAATGTCAAGGGAGGCTATATTGTGAGTAAGATTGAAGTATTATTGGCGGATGATAATCGGGAATTTACTAATTTATTGTCTGAATACATTGCTGAACAAAATGATATGGTAGTAACGGGAATCGCATATAACGGTGAAGAAGTTATTCAATTGCTTGAAGAAACAAGAAGAATGCCGGATGTTCTCATTCTAGATATTATTATGCCCCATCTTGATGGTCTTGGTGTGCTTGAACGTCTGAGAGAGCTCAATCCTACTCCTATGCCCAAAATTATTATGCTGACAGCATTTGGTCAAGAAAATATTACGCAAAAAGCGGTTCAACTCGGTGCTTCTTATTATATTCTCAAACCTTTCGATATGGAAATCCTTGCAAACCGTATTCGTCAGCTTGTTGTTAATAATAATGTATTAACACCAACCTCTTCGTACAATAGTTCGTCTACTATTTCTAATAAATCGAATGTTGTTCCAATTGCTAAGGGCAAAAACTTGGATGCCAATATTACAAGCATTATCCATGAAATTGGGGTACCCGCTCATATTAAAGGTTATCAATATTTGCGCGAAGCCATTACAATGGTGTACAACAACATCGAGATTTTAGGTGCAATTACGAAAACGCTCTATCCAGCAATCGCGGAGAAATTCAAAACGACGCCTTCCCGTGTAGAACGCGCAATCCGCCACGCAATTGAAGTCGCTTGGACACGCGGCAATATCGATAGCATCAGCCACCTGTTCGGTTACACGATCAACATTAGCAAGTCGAAACCAACAAACTCCGAATTCATTGCGATGGTTGCTGACAAACTGCGCATTGAGCATAAAGTGAGCTAATTATAACGATAACGGGACAATGACAACCGCTGTTTATTGGATTTTACAAAAATCCGATGAAAGCGGTTTTTCTATATGTACAGACAGCTATACGCAAGTTAATAACATAAAGGAAGAAATGTATAAAGGAATAAGGTAAAGACTGTAGTAGGGGAGGCACGGTGACTGAAGTTGGATATTGGTTATTTAATCATTCTCGGAAGAGGAGGACCATTTGATGTTCGAATATCATGGCTGGGCGGTCATCCTGGACAGCACAGGTGAAGAGGGAAACAGCGCAGCGGCGATATATGATCGGGTAATGAAGTATGTGGAACTATTAAAACCGAATACAGATGTGCTTGAATTGAAGGCGATTAATGGACAGTATCATCTGTGGCTGTCGGGGTTGAATAATCATGTGCCAACTTCAAAATATGATCCAGTTGAGATCATGCAAACCTTAGGCGTCATGGCACCGGGATCTTATGGATTGCTGTACGTTTATAATGATGAGAACGAACACCGTACGAATGAATTCCGCGTATTCGTCCTTGCTAGAGGCTGTGTGAAGGAGAAGGAGGATCCGTTCTTGTCCCCCATTATACCGATGGTTGCTGACGAATGTTGAGAATTTGCCGTAAATCAAAACAAGCCCTGCCAGTTCTAGCTGGCTTGGCTTGTCCATTTCTTCTAGACAGCGATTCGATTAAGAGCCAGGACGTGTCGTCGGCTTCGGTGGACGGGGGCGTTTCTGGCGGAAGCGGGGAGCGACGTAGTTGTGTTTGCGGTCGCGGAAGAAAATCCAGCCGCCGATAAAGCTAACTCCGATCGCAAATAGAATAAGGCCAACAACGAATGTAAGCCATTCGAATGACGGTGGATTCACTTCATCGCCATAGGATACGAAATAGTTGTACAGAGCATCTTTCATGCGCAGAAATCCATAGGTCGCCAACAGGCCGGGAATGACGAGCAGTAAAATTGCAATGAAGCGTGTCGCTATGACACTAGGTTGTGCTTTCATATCGTTACTTGTCCTCTCATTATGTAGATGCTGCTAAGTTCCATAATAATCATACATGAACACGTTTCTACTGTCTATTTTGGGATTGAAGTATGTATTCTTTGAAGAAAAATTGTACAATAGATGCATAGACCGGCAGACCGGGTAATCAGGAGAGGGTGTTAAGGTAGATGGCAATTGAAGTAGATGTAGCCGTACTCGGCGGCGGCCCAGGCGGATATACGGCGGCGATTCGCGCTGCTCAGCTTGGCAAACGGACGGCCATTATCGAAATGGACAAGCTCGGAGGCACTTGCCTTCATAAGGGCTGCATACCTAGCAAATCACTGCTTCGCAGCGCAGAGGTATATGCGACGCTGTTGAAAGCAAGTACATATGGCATTGAAGTACAAGAGAATGCGGTTAGTGTGAACTTCGGTCGCGTTCAAGATCGGAAGGAGCAGACGGTTGAGCAGCTGCACGGCGGCCTGCAATCATTAATGGCGAAGCATGGCATTACGATTGTCAAAGGCAAAGGACGCATCATCGGTCCTTCCATTTTCTCGCCGCGTGCGGGAACAGTTGCGGTTGAGCTTGCAGATGGTGAGATGGAATCGGTTGTTTCGAAGCATCTTATTATTGCGACAGGTTCGCGTCCGCGTCAAATTCCAGGCCTTGAAGCTGACGGGAAGCTAATTCTGACAAGTGATGATGCACTTGCGTTGGAACAGCTGCCAACATCGATTCTAATCGTAGGCGGCGGAGTCATCGGTGTCGAATGGGCGTCGCTGTTGAACGACTTTGGTGTGGAAGTGACAATCGTAGAAGCGGCGGAGCGTATTCTGCCGACGGAAGACGAAGATATTTCGCGTGAAGTGACGCGGTTATTCCGTAAGCGCGGTATCCGCATTCTAACGAGTGCTTCCGTTCAACCGAATACATATGCAGGCAGCGATAACGGTGTGAACATTACAGCAGGAGGTACAGACGGCGATGTTCAACTGACAGCTGCATGCATGCTGGTCAGCGTTGGCCGTGTTCCGAATACGGAAGGTCTCGGTCTTGAGAATACCGATATCCGTACAGACAATAACGGATTTATCTTGACGAATGCGCAGTACCAAACGAATGAACGACATATCTATGCGATTGGCGATGTCATCGGCGGTGTTCAGCTTGCGCATGCTGCCGCTCATGAAGGGCTCGCTGCTGTCGATCATTCGAATGGCGGCAAACCGGAGACGGTTGCAGCTCATCGTATTCCTCGTTGCGTTTACTCTCGTCCGGA
The DNA here is from genome assembly GCF_014779765.1 of Paenibacillus terricola. Lineage (GTDB taxonomy): Bacteria > Bacillota > Bacilli > Paenibacillales > Paenibacillaceae > Paenibacillus_T > Paenibacillus_T terricola. Next base: position 200,347 of record NZ_JACXZA010000002.1, read on the forward strand.
GATTGCATCTGTCGGTTATACGGAACGTCAGGCGAAGGACAAAGGCATTCAGACGAAGACGGCGAAGCTGCCATTCGGAGCAATCGGCAAGGCGATCGTTGCCGGTGAAACAGAAGGTTTCGTGAAGGTGATTGCAGATGCGGACACGAATGATATCGTTGGCGTCCACATTATTGGTCTGCATGCAACGGACCTTATCGCTGAAGCCACATTGGCCCAGCTGCTCGATGCAACCCCATGGGAAATCGGGCAATCGATTCATCCGCATCCGACGCTGTCGGAGGCGCTTGGAGAGGCGATGCTTGCGCTGGATGGCTTGTCGACAGCGTTCTAAATTTATAACTCAGAGATGACGAAGGGAACGGCGATGCATGTGATGCAAGCCGTTTCCCTTTTTGCAGAAGAACGGTTATAATGTATATGATCTAGTATTAGTACCTGGTTTTAAAACCAACATAAACGGTTACATATTTGATAAAGCAACGCGTTCTGTAAGAGCGCTAGGGAGGGGTAGCTGCATGAACGAGATGGAATCCAAACCTCGTATGTCGCGCCATCATGAAATAGGCCTGACAGATGACCAAGCGATTGAAATGTATCGTACGATGCTGCTTGCACGCAGATTCGACGAACGCGTACTGCTCCTGCAGCGCGCTGGCAAAATTAATTTCCACGTCTCAGGCATTGGACAAGAAGCAGCTCAAGTAGCGGCAGGCTTCGCGCTTGACCGAAACGTTGATTATTTTCTTCCGTATTACCGCGACTATGGATTAGTCCTTAGTGTAGGCATGACGGTGCGCGAGCTGATGCTCTCCGTATTCGCGAAGGCAGAGGACCCGAATAGCGGCGGACGCCAAATGCCAGGTCACTTCGGCCACAAGCGCCTTCGGATCGTAACAGGCTCTAGCCCAGTAACGACGCAGGTGCCGCATGCTGTTGGTATCGCGCTTGCAGCGAAGATGAAAGGCGAGCAGTTCGTCAGCTTCGTAACATTCGGCGAAGGCTCGAGCAATCAAGGCGATTTCCATGAAGGCTGCAATTTTGCCGGTGTACATAAACTGCCGGTTATTATTATGTGTGAGAATAACCAATATGCAATCTCGGTACCGATTCATAAGCAGATCGGTGGACGTATCGTCGATCGTGCGGCTGGTTATGGCTTCCCGGGCGTCCGAGTGGATGGCAATGATCCGCTCGAAGTATACCGTGTCGTGAAGGAAGCGCGTGAGCGTGCGCTGCGGGGCGAAGGTCCTACTCTAATTGAAGCGATGATGTACCGTCTGTCTCCACATTCAACTTCTGATAATGACCTTGCCTACCGGTCGAAGGAAGAAGTGGACGAGAACCGTGCGAAGGACGGTATTCCTAAATATAAGCAGTACTTAATCGATGCTGGCATTTGGTCTGAAGAGCAGGATGTTCAATTAAATGCAGATCTTAAAGTCATTATAGATGATGCGACAAGCTACGGGGATAAGGCGCCATTCCCAACACCGGAAAGCACCTTGCTGCACGTATATGACGGAGATTCGGAAGGGGGGCGCGCATAGATGGCAGTTATGGAGTATATCGAAGCGCTGCGTCTCGCTATGCGAGAAGAGTTGGAGCGGGATGAGAACGTGTTCGTCCTCGGCGAAGACGTTGGTCTGAAAGGCGGCGTGTTTACGACGACCAAAGGATTGCAGCAGCAGTTCGGCGAACAGCGAGTGATGGATACACCGTTGTCGGAATCTGCGATTGCAGGTGTTGCGATTGGCGCGGCTATGTACGGCATGAAGCCGATTGCAGAGATGCAGTATTCGGATTTCATGTTCCCTGCCACCAATCAGATCATTAGTGAAGCGGCGAAGATTCGTTACCGTTCCAATAATGATTGGAGCTGTCCTGTTGTTATTCGTGCACCTATCGGCGGCGGTATCTTCGGCGGCTTGTACCATTCGCAATGTCCGGAATCGGTGTTCTTCGGAACGCCAGGCTTGAAGATCGTTGCGCCATTCACGCCTTATGATGCGAAGGGCTTGCTCAAGGCAGCTGTTCGTGATCCAGACCCTGTCCTTTTCTTTGAAAATAAAAAATGCTACACGCTTATTACAGGCGACGTGCCGGATACCGACTATACGGTTGAGATCGGCAAAGCGAATGTACTACGTGAAGGCGATGATATTACGGTCATCTCTTACAGCCTGCCGCTGCACTTCGCTCTTGAAGCCGCAGAAGAGCTGCAAGAGGAAGAAGGCATCAGCGCTCATATTCTTGATCTTCGTACGCTGCAGCCGCTCGATAAGGAAGCAATCTTAGAAGCTGTTCGTCGTACAGGTAAGGTTATGATTGTGCACGAGGATAATAAGACGGGCGGTATCGGTGCGGAAGTTGCTGCGATCATCGCGGAAGAACTGCTGTACGAGCTTGATGCACCGATCATGCGTGTGTGCGGACCAGACGTGCCTGCAATGCCGATCAACCCGCCGGGCGAGAAGTTCTTCATGTTGAACAAGACCAAGGTAAAAGACGCCATGCGGCAGTTAGCTATCTATTAGAGGTTGTTCAACCAGTCCTTTTTTGACATTTTGAACCCGCACTATTAACAATATGGGCAGCGGGCCCGATGGGAGACGAATTGGCATGAAGACGTTGACGGAAATCGTCATGCCGAAGCTGGCGGAATCGCTAGTATCGGCTACTATTGATCGGTGGCTCAAGCAGCCGGGCGATATGATCAGCATGTACGAACCGATCTGTGAAGTCATCACGAATAAAGTAAACGCAGAAATTCCTTCTACTGTAGAAGGCAGACTGGTATCAATCCTCGCTAAAGATGGCGAAGATGTACCAGTAGGCGCACCGATCTGTGTCATTGAGGCGATTGATGATACAGCTGGTGCATCCGTATCTGCTCCTTCATCATCAGCTGTATCAACTGCAAGTTCGCAATCATCTGAAGATAACGAGCAGGATATTCCTGCAGAAGGCGACATGCGCGGACGTTATTCACCAGCTGTTCAGCGAATTGCAGCGGAGCAAGGTGTAGATCTTCAGCTTGTTCGCGGTACAGGACTTGGCGGGCGCGTAACGCGTAAAGACGTATTGGCGTACGCGGCTTCCGGGCAGCCGAAAGCGACAGTTGCAGCTGAAGCAGTTAAGGATGCAACAACGAAGACGGAGAAGGCGCCATTGCGTACAACGGGGCTTCACCTCTCCGAGACGCCTCGTATCCCTCAGATCGAGGTAGAATCCGAAATTCCAGGCCGCGGTGAGTACTTCATTGATATTACGCCGATCCGCAATGCGATCGCGCGTAATGTGAAGCAGAGCGTAACGGAAATTCCGCATGCTTGGATGATGATTGAGGTTGATGTGACGAATCTCGTTCAGCTTCGCAATAAGCTGAAGGATGAGTTCAAGAAGCGTGAAGGCGTGAACCTGACGTATCTCGCATTCGTGCTGAAGGCAGTTGTCAACGCGGTGAAGGACTATCCGATTATCAACTCGACATGGGCTACGGACAAAATTATCGTCAAGCGCGATATCAACATTTCGCTTGCAGTTGGCACAGAGGATTCGGTCGCAACACCGGTCATCAAGAATGCCGATCAGAAAAATATCGCTGGCATCGCCCATGAGATCGATGATCTGGCACGCCGTGGCCGCGAAGGCAAGCTGACGCTCGCTGATATGAGCGGCGGTACGCTGACCGTCAACAATACCGGTTCGTTCGGATCGATATTGTCGTATCCGACGATCGTTTATCCGCAAGCCGTCAACCTGACGTTCGAATCGATCGTCAAACGTCCAGTTGTCATTAACGATATGATCGGCGTTCGTTCAATGGCGAATATGTGCTTGTCGCTCGATCATCGTATTCTTGATGGCGTTATCTGCGGACGTTTCTTACAGCGTGTCAAAGAAAACTTGGAGAGCTTCTCGCTCGATACGAAGCTTTATTAATCCGGAATTCGTTTCCGGTTATACGAAATGAGGCAACCAAGATGGGGATGAATGAACAACAGTTGCGCGAGCTAGATGCGCGCTACATCCCGCTCATCGGCTATGCGGAAGCATGGGAGCTGCAGAAAGCTTACGTGAAAGAGATCGACAAGGAGGAGCGGCGCGAGACGCTGCTCCTTCTTCAGCATCCGCCTACGTATACGCTGGGCACGGATCTGCACCGTGAACATCTGCTGCTTGATGAAGCGGAATTGAAGGAACGCGGAATCTCCGTGTTTGAAATCGACAGAGGCGGGGACATTACGTATCATGGGCCTGGACAGCTAGTCGGCTACCCGCTTATTTATCTGGATGCGGAGAACTTGGACTTGCACGGTTATCTTCGCAGCTTGGAGCAGGCTATTATAGAGTGGTTAGCTGGTTACGGAATTGTTGGCGGTCGCAAATCGGAATATACCGGCGTATGGGTTGGCGATTTGAAAATCGCGGCGATCGGAGTGAAGTTTAATCGTGCACGCACGCGCCGCGGATTTGTGACGAGCCACGGTTTTGCGCTTAATCTGAAGGCTGGAATCGGTGGGGAAGGCTTCCAAGGCATTATCCCTTGCGGAATCTCGCAGTACGGGGTTACATCGTTCGAGGATTTGACAGGCGAGGCGATGACGCCTGAACGGGCGGCGGCGGAGCTTCTGCCGCATTTCTGCCGCCAATTCGGCTTCAAGCTCCCGGAGGGAGCGCTTCTCTAGCGTTAGAGCAAGAAGCTTATGCCAGAGACGACGACCGACAGGAGCATCGCGGCGAGCATGATCCAGACTACGATTTTGACTACACGACTGCTGAACATCCGGGCACTCTCCTTCCCATGACATGGCTCAAGGTTGAACCTCTTGTCTCTATATCCTATCATAGATAGTAGGACAAATTCACGTCTTCACAGCAAGAGAAATGCACGATTCATGAATAATTTGGAATGAAGAAGCGGAGGGATTGGGATGATTGGGCGCGAGCGGATCATTCAGGAGTTTATGGAGCTTGTCCAAGTGGACAGCGAGACGAGAAACGAAGGACAGATTAGTGTTGTTTTGAAGCAAAAATTCGCTGCGCTTGGCTTGTCGCTCGAAGAAGATGATGCGGCAGCGAAGACGGGACATGGCGCGAACAACTTATTTGCTACCTTGGCTCCTTCTGGCGACTCAAGTGCGCCGGTAATACTGTTCACCTCCCATATGGATACGGTAACGCCAGGCAACGGCATTAAGCCGCGCCTGGATGATGACGGATATATTCGCTCCGACGGTACGACGATTCTCGGCGCGGATGATAAAGCCGGGCTTGCAGCTATGTTTGAAGCGATTCGTGTGCTTAAGGAGCAGCAAATTCCGCATGGCGAGATTCAATTCGTCATTACGGTAGGCGAGGAATCCGGTCTTCTCGGCGCACGGGCGATGGATGGCTCCAAGCTTCGGGCGAAGCTTGGATTCGCGCTTGATTCCAATGGCGAGATTGGCGACATTGCTGTTGCAGCGCCTACGCAGGCGAAAGTAACGATTAAGCTGCACGGCAAATCGGCTCACGCCGGCGTCAATCCAGAGGATGGCATCAGTGCGATCCAAGTCGCTTCCAAGGCGGTTGCGCGTATGCCGCTCGGCCGGATCGACGAAGAGACAACGGCCAATATCGGCCGTTTCGAAGGCGGCGGCGCAACGAACATTGTGTGCGATTATGTGAAGCTTGATGCAGAAGCACGCAGCATCGTACAGCATAAGCTGGATAAGCAAGTAACTGCGATGCGCGAAGCGGTTGAATCGGCAGCAGCGGAATTCGGCGCTCGTGCAGAGTTTGAGAGCGACATTATTTATCCAGCGTTCATGTACGGCGACGGGGATGAAGTGGTTGAGCTTGCCAAGGCCGCAATCCAGTCGCTTGGCCTTACGCCGCGCACGTTCCATTCCGGAGGCGGCAGTGACGCGAATATTTTTAACGGATTGGGTGTTCCCACTGTTAACCTCGCAGTCGGCTACGAGCATATTCATACGACGAAGGAACAAATTAAAGCAGACGACCTGGCGAAGGTTGCGGAATTGGTCGTTGAGATTATCCGTCAATCGACGGCACGAGCTTAACAAGACGGCACGAGCTTAACAATAGGAAGAAGGGCAGCGAGGACGGATTCACCGTTCCTGCTGCCCTTTTTATCATAAGAAACATTAACGTTTCGGACTGCGGCGATGCAAATAATCGACAAGCATCGAAGGAGCGCTTGCGGATTCACGGCTGCGGACAGAAATTTCTTTCAACTGGCGGCGGATTTCCCATCCTTTGCCGACCAATCTGACGCTTTCTTGCGCATAGTATGCTTTCATGAATACCGCTCCTTACATCAGGATCTTTGAACGGAGTTCAAAGTCACTCTGCTGCTACATCAGGATCTTTGAACGTGACATCAGGATCTTTGAACGGAGTTCAAAGTCACTCTGCTTTCGCCTGGGCCGATTTGGTATAATGAAGCATATGCCGTTCGGGGCTGTCGTATGACAAGCCCTCATGATGAAGGGAGATAGAAAGATGACACAGGAGAAATTGGATAGCTGGCAGGAGAAAACGATTCATACCGAACCTATTTTCCAAGGGAAAATCATTTCGCTGCAGGTCGATACGATTGAACTGCCTGATGGGAAGACGGCAACACGCGAGATCGTACGTCATCCAGGCGCAGCAGCGGTTCTCGCTCTGCATGAGGATCGCATGCTCGTTGTTGAACAATACCGGAAGCCGATGGAGAAGTTTCAGGTTGAAATCCCGGCAGGCAAGCTGGATCCAGGTGAAGATCCAATCGTATGTGCAGGACGGGAGCTCGAAGAAGAGACGGGTTACCGCGCTGCATCGCTTCGACCGATCAGCGCTTTCTATACCTCGCCAGGCTTTGCGGATGAGAAGCTGTATCTGTATCTTGCTGAAGGGCTGGAGAAGGGCGCTATGAACCTGGATGAGGATGAATACTTGAGTGTAGAAGCGATAACGCTGGAAGAAGCACTGCGATATATAGAGGAAGGCCGGATTAGCGATGCGAAGACGGTTCTTGCGGTATATGCTTGGCGTCTATACAAGTTGACGGGTGAAGTGTAACACCAACCATTAAGCGATCTTAACAATTTAACGTATGAAATAGCGATTATTACAGCTTAGAGCCACGTCATATCCTCCCTTGTCCAATCATAGATTAGCTATGAAACGCATTTGGACAAGGGGTGGCCCTCGTGAATTCGACGATTTTGAAACGCCGTGCAGCTGACAACATTACACTCTATGTATTCATCGGGGTGCTGTTCGCCGTCGGTGTCGTGTTCGGCGCTTTAGCTGTACATTCATTGACATTGGAGCAGCAGCAGAATTTGTCGGGTGATCTGGATCGATTTATTCGAATGATGGAAGCGGGCATGTTTCCCAATGAAGTGGAGACGTTCTGGGATCGGTTTTTCTTTTATGCCAAATGGATCGGATTAATCGGCGTGCTCGGCATGACGGTCGTTGGACTGCCGCTTGTGCTGGCGCTCGACTTCTTGAAGGGCTCGCTCGTCGGCTTCGCGATTGGTACCGTCGTCAGCGAGCATGGATGGAAAGGGCTTGTGTTCTCGCTAGCGTCTGTTGCGCCGCCGAATGTCATCGTTGTGCCAGCGATCGTCATAGCCAGCGCGGCATCGATTTCTTTTGCCATGCATGTCATTCGCTTCCGTCTGCTTCAGAGCAAAGGTAGGCTGCTTCCTGCATTTGCTTCTCTTTGCTCGATGCTTGGGCTTATGCTGGTCGCTGTAACTGCGGCGGCGCTTGTCGAAGCGTACATTTCGCCGGCTCTCATGCGTTGGGCGGCACCTATGCTGGGCTAGTCTTGTCGATCTGCGGTTTAAATCGTTTGACTTTATTCGCGCAAAGCTCATATAATGAAAGCAAATGTTCCGGAAATGGGCGCAATACGTGTGCGAGGGGGAAAACCATGGAAGCCCGGATCGAGAAAATTAAACAGCAGCTGCAATCGCAGGGCTACAAGTTAACCCCGCAGCGCGAGGCGACCGTTCGCGTGCTGCTGGAGAATGAAGAAGATCACCTAAGTGCGGAAGATGTATTCATGCTCGTGAAAGAGAAAGCGCCGGAGATCGGCCTTGCAACGGTATATCGGACGCTTGAACTGCTGAGCGAGATGCACGTCGTGGAGAAGATGAATTTCGGAGACGGCGTGGCACGTTATGATTTGCGAACGGATAGCAATCAGCACCACCATCATCATCTGATCTGCGTACAATGCGGAACGATGGATGAAATTATGGACGACTGGCTCGGACCGCTGGAAGAGCGTCTGGAGCAGGAGTTCGGCTTTATCGTCGTCGATCATCGCCTTGATTTCCAAGGGGTATGCCGTCGATGCCAAGAGAAGAATGAAGCAGCGGGCCTTGAGTCTGTGCCGTCAACTCGCACGCTCTGATTGAATCAATGAAAGTCCATGGACAACGACTTCCGCACAAGGCTGTGCGGAAGTTTTTTCGTCTCATGGACTATTTGGCTTTTTTTACGAATCGACTGGCTGCGGCTGGCGCTGATTTCCGTGTTGGCGTCCGTCTTGGACGCTCGAGAGAGGTCGACGTACGTTTTACAGCCTGTGCAGTCTTAGTTCGATTGCGAGTCTTCTGCCGTGAAGATGGCGGCCGGAAGAGCCGTTTCTTGCGTCGATTGACGAGTGGCTCGGAAGGCTGGGCTCCCGATTCAGCCGCAATGCCTGCCAGCTGCATAATACCAGAGCCTTGGGCTTGCTGATTGTAACCGTTTAGATTTTTCGCCCACGACTTAAGCTTCTTGGAAACCTGATCCGGTGTAAGGGATTTGTCAGCAGCGAGCACTAACGCTGCACCTCCAGCGACGTGAGGACAGGACATTGAAGTGCCGCTCATCTCGACATAACCGCTGTTTGGTGTGAGGGATCGTATGTTGGTGCCTGGCGCTGTAATGTCGATGCCTTCGCCGCGACTGCTATACGAGGCGATCTCGTCCTTCTGGTTCGATGCCGCAACCGAGATCGTCTCCGAGAAGCTGGCAGGCTCATCGATTCGCCCATTGCTCGTACCGCTGTTACCAGCAGAAGCAACGCACACGATTCCGTTATTATAAGCCTTCTGAATCGCTTCTTGCAGGGCAGCACTTTGTTCGCCGGGCAGCAGACCGAAGCTCATATTAATAACTTGGATTTTGTTGTTGATGCACCAGTTAATGCCTTCAATGATATCGGAGATATAACCAAGGCCTTCATGGTCTAATGCTTTTATTGCATATAGGCTTGCTTTCGGAGCCACGCCTGGCTGCAGACCATCCTTGCCTGTCGCTGCTACAATGCCAGCGACATGTGTGCCGTGGCCGTTATCGTCGTAATAAGACGATTTGCTATTCGTTGTGTTGATACCGCCTGCAATAGCAAGATTAGCATGCTTGGCGATTCCTGTGTCAATGATGGCTACGCGCACTCCGTCTCCTTCGGTTTTCGCCCAGACGTCAGGTGCTTGCACGCGGCAGATGTTCCAAGTTGCGTGGTCAGGACAATTGCCAGCTCCACTGTTATTTCGTCTGCGCGCACCGCTGCGCTGGCCGGCGGGAAGTGCATGCGTGCGTACGCGCGCATCCTTCTCGATAAATTTAATGCCGGCGGGAAGCGATGTAATACGTGCTTTGTTCTTTAAGCTCCGTGTATTCATATAACAGCAAATGACACGACTCGATTTGATCGTTTTGATCGGTTTGATGCCTTTGCGCTCCAAATATTGAACCAGTTGATTATAGGAGGTTTTGCCTCGAAAGCCGATGAGGTGTCTCGACGTATGTTTTGCGGCGGAAGTTCGGACACATTGCCCGAATAGCTTTTCCAGATGCAGTTGGGCCAAGGTTATCGTCTCTCCTTCGATCCGTGCAGGATGGGACTCCATTCGTTTGCGGCTACAGTCATAGTATGGAGACCTCTGCGCTCAGTCACGGCGTATGGCCGCTGCGGCACATATTTTTACTGCGGCAGGAGAATCGTATGTTGTAGGACTGTCAGCGGCTCAGCTGTCATAATACAAATTATGAGGTCGTTCAAAAAGTCCACTAATCCGGACTGTTTGAACACGCACTTTATGAATAGGGCATTAGTCCGCTGTTGCGGCAGAGGGGGACGAGAGCATGCGAATCGGCGTGCCGAAAGAAATTAAGAATAATGAATTTCGCGTGGCATTAACACCGGCAGGTGCCATGCAGCTGAAAGCTGGTGGCCATCGTGTACTGGTGCAGCGTGGTGTCGGTGTTGGCAGCGGATTTACAGATGACGAATATGCAGAGGCTGGTGCTGAGCTTGCTGCTCATGCAGGAGATGTATGGCGCAACTCCGATATGATTATGAAGGTGAAGGAGCCGCTCCCTGAAGAATATGGTTATTTTCGCAAGGGGTTGATGCTGTTTACTTACCTGCATCTTGCGGCTGCGATAGAGTTAGCGAAGGCGCTCGCTGGTGCAGGAGTCAGCGCAGTTGCGTATGAGACGATTCAGCTTGCAAGTGGCGGTCTGCCGCTATTAACTCCGATGAGCGAGGTTGCAGGACGGATGGCGGTTCAACTAGGAGCACAGTATCTAGAATCGTTCTACGGCGGCCGTGGCGTGTTATTAGGGGGTGTACCAGGTGTGCCTCCAGCAGATATCGTTATTATTGGAGGAGGAATTGTAGGGACGAATGCGGCCAAAATCGCGCTCGGAATGGGCGCAAGCGTTGTCGTCTTGGAGAAAAGCGCAGAACGTATGCGTTACCTGGACGATATATTCGGCGGACGTCTTCGCACGCTTGCATCGAATCCCCCGAACATTGCATCTGCCGTACGCAAAGCGGATCTGCTGATCGGTGCCGTGCTTATCCCTGGTGCAAGAGCGCCTCATCTCGTAACAGAAGAAATGGTCAAGACGATGAAGAAGGGTTCGGTCATCGTGGATGTAGCAGTTGACCAAGGTGGATCCATTGCGACTGTAGATCGTCCAACGACACATGAGCATCCAATCTATGTGAAGCATGATGTTATCCATTATGCGGTTGCGAATATTCCTGGAGCTGTGCCACGTACCTCTACACTGGCGCTGACGAATGCAACGCTGCCCTATGCTCGTGCGCTTGCAGATAAAGGAATGGCTGCCGCAATGAAGGACCCCGCGCTTCGCAAAGGGGTTAACACTCATAACGGCGCTGTGACGAATGAAGCAGTAGCGCAAGCGGTCGGATTGCCATACACGCCATTCTAGAAATGATGGAATTCGATAGGCTTGGCCGAATGAACAAGCGAATCCCTGCATATGGTGAACCAATACGATACGCAGGAGGCGATTGCTAATGGTCGTATCCATTCGCCAATGGTTTGGAAGATTGGTATTTGTGTTGTTGTTCATGCTGCTGACAATGATCGCTTTCGGTGGTTACAGATGGCTCATTGACGTTGTTGCGCCGGTCGATCCGTACCGTGAGCCTCACGGAAGGGCGCTGAAGGTGTCCGGCACGCTGCAGACACCAGACGAGAGCACGATGAGTGACCGGCTTCGCTGGTTCTATTGGTATGGCGAATGATGAGTCGATAGTAACGACACGACGACTCGCATGCGGCATAATAAGCGCTCAGGCTGTACCTACTGCAGCCTGTTTTGAGCTGTCTATTCGTGCAATTGAGTGACCTTCTGACGACAATCGCCATCGCATGCAGGAATTTGGAGTCATGCTGTGGAATGTTTAAGTGCACGTCATTCGACTGCGGAAAGGATAGCTGAATCATGGAGACGGAGCTGCAATCGTTTATTCAGGATGCGTCATACGAAAGGTCGCTGTCTGACAATACGCTTGCATCTTATGAACGAGACGTGAGACATTTTATCCGCTATGCAGCGGAGTCGGGCATCCATACGGCTCGTGATGTGAAGAAACACCATATGGCGCGTTATTGGCTAGTGCTGAGACATGAAGGACGCAAGAATGCGTCACTGTCCCGTTATCGGGTATCTCTTCGCGCGTTCTTTCGCTATTTGATGGACAAGCGGCTTGTAGACGCTGATCCTACATCAGATATGGATGCGCCGAAGCCGGATAGTCCGCCGCCGCTTATTATACCTGCGGAGCAGGTGGAGCGTCTGCTTGCTGCGCCTGACCGTGCTGAGCCGATCGGGATTCGGGATATGGCAATTCTGGAAACATTGTATGCGACTGGTATTCGCGTATCCGAATTGATCGCCCTTGAGGTGACCGATGTACACATCAGCCTCGGTTTTATCCGCTGTGCTGCCGGAAGCAAGGAACGTATCGTACCAATCGGCCGATCTGCACAAGCTGCGATAGAGACTTATCTCAGTACTGTACGAACGGATCTGGGACGCAGCCATCCGGAAGAGCAAGCGTTATTCCTCAATCGAAGAGGAGAGCGGCTCACAAGGCAAGGGCTGTGGAAAATAGTGAAAAAATATGCGCTTGCAGCAGGCATTGAAGGTGAACTGACTCCGCATTCGCTGCGGCACTCGTTCGCTGCGCATTTGCTTGAGAACGGCGCTGATGTAAGATCTGTTCAAGAGATGCTTGGCCACACAGGCCTTGCTGCTACACAGAAATATGTTCAACTAACCAAGTCGCGAATGAAAGAAGTGTATGAACGCTCGCATCCGCGAGCCAAATAATGTTCGTACCGGATGGATCAAAGAAATGATCCTGATGTCAGGAGGGACTATCATATGCGGTTTCAACGTATTGCGTTGATTGTGCTTGACAGCGTAGGTATCGGAGAGATGCCGGATGCTGCGCGGTTCGGAGATGCCGGTGCACACACGCTGGGGCACATTATTCGCGAAGTGCCAGATTTGCAAATGTCGAGGATGCGCCGCTGGGGATTGGACCGAATTGCTGAACTTCCGGGCTGGACGCCTTGCAAAGAACAGCCTGCAGCATTTTATGGCAAAATGTCAGAGGCTTCTGTCGGCAAGGATACGATGACGGGACATTGGGAAATTGCGGGGCTTAAAGTGACGATTCCGTTCCAGACGTTCCCGAATGGGTTTCCAGAGGAATTGATCCGCACCTTCGAGGAGCGGACTGGACGAGCGGTAATCGGCAACAAGCCTGCGAGCGGCACCGAAATACTCGTAGAGCTTGGCGAGGAGCAAATGAAGACCGGCGCATGGATTGTCTATACCTCTGCTGATAGTGTCTTCCAGATTGCTGCACATGAGGAAATCATTCCACTTGATGAGTTGTATCGCGCATGCGAAATCGCCCGCGAATTGACGATGGATCCTCGGTATGCAGTAGGGCGCGTCATTGCTAGGCCGTATGTGGGTACCCCTGGTGCTTTCGTCCGTACGCCGAATCGACATGATTACGCGTTAAAGCCGCCTGAGCCTACGGTGCTTAATGCATTGAAGGACAATGGATATGATGTGATAGCAGTCGGCAAAATCAACGATATTTTCGATGGGGAAGGCATTACCGAATCAATGCCGACGAAAAGCAATGAAGATGGAATTCGCAAGACGCTGGAGCGGCTGGAGACGAGCTTTGAAGGTTTGTTATTTACAAATCTTGTCGATTTCGATTCCTTGTATGGACATCGGCGCGATCCGGCTGGTTATGCAAAGGCGCTTGAGGTATTCGACAGAGCTGTACCGGAGCTTGAGAAAAGGCTGGGACCACGCGACTTGCTTATCGTGACGGCGGACCATGGCAACGATCCAACTCATGCAGGCACAGATCATACGCGTGAATTCGTCCCGCTGCTGCTGTACAGCCCAGCGTTTGTCACGCCTGGCTCCATCGGGGTGAGACCAACCTTCGCGGATATTGCGGCAACGGTAGCGGATAACTTCGGTGTGGCGATGCCGCCTAATGGTGAAAGTTTATTAGATCGGCTAAGCTAAAGGGCTGGTGTAATAGAGATCAATCGACAGGGAGAAGGAGAGAGGAATACGATGGCAAATGAGAACAATGCTGGCAGACTGACAGGGCAAGCCTATGAGGAAGCTGCGGCTTATATACGGCAGCAGACAAGCATTCAGCCAGAGGTCGGATTAATACTTGGCTCTGGACTAGGTGTATTAGCCGATTACATAACGGATGCGACGACGATTGCATATGGCGATATCCCGCATTTTCCAATTTCGACTGTTGAAGGTCACGCAGGGGAATTGCTCATCGGTCGATTGAATGGCAGACCAGTTGTTCTGATGAAGGGCCGTTTCCACATGTACGAGGGTTACTTACCTGAACTGACGAGCTTCCCGGTACGCGTGATGAAGGAGCTGGGTATTTCGAAACTCGTCGTAACGAATGCGGCAGGGGGCATTAACACGGACTATGAGCCTGGCGATCTAATGCTCATCTCCGATCATATTAATCTGACTGGACGAAATCCGCTTATCGGACCTAACGAGGATCGATTTGGTGTTCGCTTCCCGGATATGTCCGAGGCTTACAGCCGTCGGCTTCGCGCACTCGCACAAGAGACTGCGCAGGCTGCTGGCTTCTCGCTGCGAGAGGGCGTTTATATCGGCGTTCTTGGTCCATCCTATGAAACGCCTGCAGAAATCCGAATGATGCGCACGATTGGCGCTGATGCTGTAGGCATGTCGACAATCGCGGAAGTCGTCGCAGCGCGTCATTGTCGTATTGAAGTGCTCGGCATCTCGTGCATTAGCAACATGGCTTCGGGTATATTGGATCAGCCGTTGTCCCATGAAGAAGTAATGGAAACGACGGAACGCGTGAAAAACCGCTTCCTTCAGCTCGTATCCGACGTCGTACCGAAGCTGTAACCGTCGTTATTTGTCGGTTAAAAAATTTGCTTCACCGACTCAATATGACATACATTGTACGAAATTCACAGTACAATGTTCGTGATTATAGATGTGGAGTGGAGCGAGAGATGAACAATTCCCTGTACGTAAGTCTAGAAGAACTTCGTGGCAGAATGGTAGATACCGCCCTGTTAAGGAACACCTTGCAGGACCGCGACGTGCTGCACTTAAGTCAGCAGCTGGATACGTTAATCGTACAAGCCCTGACAGAGCAGCATCGTTCGCGGTGCCACAATAAACCTACACCCGAGGAGGACTAACGTCTTATGCGGGATGTAGAATTTATGCGGAACAATCGCAAGCAGTCAACGGGAGTTCTTTTACGAAATCGATTTCTTAATTTATGGCTGTTGCCAAGGCTCTATACCTGTTGATCAGATGTCGGCCTGTGGCAGCAGCTATTTTGTTTGAGCGCTTTATGTCAAACGATTGTGGTCGAGATCGTTGGCTCGAATGAAATCTCATCTATAGGAGAATTGCACAATGAGAATGTCCGATATCATTGATAAGAAGAAGTATGACACGGAGTTGTCCTTCGAAGAAATTCAGTATGTCATTCATGGTTATGTGAATGGCACAATTCCTGATTATCAAGTGTCTGCTTGGCTTATGACGGTCTATTTCAATGGCATGAGCGAAGAGGAAGCTTTTTATTTAACGAAAGCAATGATCGAGTCGGGTGACCAATTGGATCTGTCCGCGATATCGAAAGCGAAAGTGGACAAGCATTCAACCGGCGGCGTAGGCGATAAAGTATCGCTGATCATTGCGCCGATTATTGCTTGCTTCGATCTTGCGATGGCCAAAATGTCAGGTCGGGGACTCGGGCTCACGGGCGGAACGATTGATAAGCTTGAATCCATTCCGAACATTAACGTCGAACAACCCGTAGATACCTTCATTGATACGGTTAAGTCCGTCGGATTTGCGCTTATTGGGCAGACCGGCAATCTGGTTCCGGCAGATAAGAAGCTGTATGCGCTTCGGGATGTAACCGGAACGGTTGATTCCATTCCGCTCATTGCAAGCTCGATCGTGAGCAAAAAAATTGCGGCAGGAAACGACATTATTCTGCTTGATGTGAAATTCGGCCAAGGTGCTTTCATGAAGGATGCTGAATCGGCCAAAGAGCTGGCGGCAAGCATGATCGGCATTGGCGGTCGCTTCAATAAGAAGTTTGCAGCCCTTATTACGGATATGAACCAGCCTTTAGGTTCAATGGTCGGTAATGCATTCGAGGTATACGAAAGCATTGAGATTTTGAAAGGCAGAGGCGATTCCCATTTACGTCAAATATGTGTGGACACTGTTGCCTATCTGCTTCGTCTATCCGAACAATTCGCTGAACTAGACGAGGCGATTGAACAGATCAACAAGGTAATTGACGATGGATCGGCTTATAACAAGTTTGCGGAGTATGTACAAGCATTCGGCGGGAACTTAGATGTGTTCGAAGATGAGAATTGGGTATTCAGCTGCACTTCCAAGCTCGAAATCAAAGCGCTCTGCGATGGCTACATACACCAGATCGATGCTGAAACAATCGGCAGAGCAGCGATGATCGCTGGTGCGGGAAGAGAGAAGAAAGAGGATTCCATCGATCATCATGCAGGTATTCAATTCATCAAGCAGTACGGTGATGAAGTTCAAGAGGGTGACGTTGTCGGCTACCTGTATACGAACAAGTCGATTGCGTCGGAATTGATCGCTGATCTGCAGCAAGCCGTTCATATTAAGCCAAGCGCCCCGGCTGACCATAAACATATTTATTCGTATATGGAGTAGCTCAGTGTTTATAGGGAACAGCAGATAGACCGAATCTCAACAGGGTTCGGTCTTTTTGTATGCAGGAATTGGGAATAAATTGGCTGAAGACTGTCCATAATGGGAAGGAAAAAGATGGCCGCTGTGTGTTCCGTCCTTCCAATGCTGTAACTTCAGCTCGGATGGAACAAGGCCGCAACATGCTCAGGAGGGATCGTTCTTGTTCAAGTCTGTCTGTACTAAATTATTCGTTAGCGCCTTAGCGCTCATGCTGCTTCTGCCGGCAGTGTACGCTTCCGCCGCAGAACCTACGCCGCCGAACGCTTCTTCAGCTTCCCCTGCGGTCAATTTGGCACCGTCTGCGCGCTCAGCTGTGCTGATGGATGCTGACAGCGGTACGGTTATTTTTGATAAAAACAGCCATGATAAGCTGCCGCCTGCCAGCATTACGAAGATTATGACGATGCTGCTCATCATGGAGGCGCTTGATGACGGCCGTCTGAAATTGACCGACAAAGTGTCGACGAGCGAATATGCGGCTTCCATGGGCGGTTCACAGATCTTCCTTGAACCAGGCGAAGAGATGACAGTTGATGAGATGATCAAAGGCATTGCGCTCGCATCAGGCAACGACGCATCCGTTGCGATGGCGGAGAAGCTTGCTGGTTCAGAGGCACAGTTCGTCAACATGATGAATGAGAAGGCTAAGCAGCTAGGCATGAACGATACGCATTTTGCGAACTGCAACGGCCTACCGGTTGCAGACCACTATACGTCAGCGCATGATATCGCTGTAATGTCACGCGAGCTGCTGAAGCATACCGAGATTACGAAGTATACGGGGATGTATCAGGACTACCTCCGCAAGTCATCGGAGAAGCCATTCTGGCTCGTTAATACGAATAAGCTCGTACGCTTCTATACAGGAGCTGACGGTTTGAAAACTGGCTTCACGAATGAAGCGAAGTTCTGCTTGTCGGCAACGGCACGTCGCGATGGTCTGCGTGTCATTGCAGTTGTAATGGGCGAGCCGAATACGAAGACGCGTAATGCAGAAGTGGCATCCATGCTCGATTATTCGTTCGCGCAGTATACGAACTACTCGATCTTCAAGCAGGGCGATCCAATTGGCAAGGTGCCAGTGGAGAAAGGCCAAGTTGCACAGCTGGAATTGACAGCTACTCATCCATACAGCGTATTGATGCGTAAAGGCGCATCAACCGGCGATATTCGTCATGAGCTGCAGCTCGATAAGAATATTAAAGCGCCTCTTAAGATTGGTGATCGCATTGGCCGAATTGTCGTATATCAGGGCAATCAGCAATTAACCGAGTTCGAGGTTCAATCGCCGATTACGGTAGAGAAGGCAAGTTGGTGGACGTTGATGAAGCGGACTTGTTCCGGTCTATTCAGCTAAATTAAGAAGCGCAATTTGTCGGCTCATAGCGTCGCGGTTCTAGTTTTGTCGTGAGGCAGGAATGGGGAGGCTCTGCGGAGAAATGCTTGTTCATCACGGGGAGGAGTGAACAGGATATGAGTCTTCAAGTAGAGTTGGAGCACCAACGTAATGTGTTGATTGTGCGCCTGAGAGGAGAGCTTGACCATCACACGGCTGACAATGTTCGGCTCCGGATGGAAGAAGCTATCCTGAAGAGTACAGTCGAGCATGTCGTTCTCAGCCTGAAGGATTTGATCTTCATGGATAGCTCCGGTCTCGGTGTCATACTTGGCCGATATAAGCAGCTGAAGGCAAAGGGCGGCGTAATGGCCGTCTGTGACGTGAATAAAAGTGTATACCGGCTGCTCGAGATGTCAGGCTTGTTCAAAATTTTGGCTGTTCACGATAATGAGCGCGCGGCGCTCACCAGTCTGGAGGTCGTATCATGAACGAGACGAGAGCTGCCAATACGATGCGCGTAACGTTCTCCGCCCGCAGTGAGAATGAGGCGTTCGCCAGGATTACCGTCGCCGCCTTCATTACGCATTTGGACCCGACGCTAGATGAGCTGAACGACCTGAAGACGGTTGTGTCCGAAGCGGTAACGAATTCGATTATTCACGGTTACGATAATGATCCTGCTCGATTTATCACGATTGAAGCATCGATCGAAGACGAAACGCTGCATCTGATCGTCAGCGACGAGGGCAATGGAATCGAGGATCTGGAGCTGGCGCGCTCGCCGCTCTATACGTCCAAGCCGGAGCTGGAGCGTTCAGGCATGGGTTTTACGATAATGGAAAATTTCATGGATCGGTTCGAAGTGACGAGCGAGCCCGGCCGTGGTACACGGATCGAGATGTCGAAGCGAATCGAATCGAAAAAAGCGCTGTTTAATTAGGCGCATAGGGGTTGGACCTCATGGAAGTCGATTTGAAGCAAACGGCGCAGCCGTATTTGGATGACGCAGAAGTGAAGCGTCTTATCGCCCTGAGCCAGTCAGGAGACAGCGTGTCTCGGGACACGCTTGTCCACTGCAACATTCGGCTCGTATGGTCGGTCGTGCAGCGGTTTATGAATCGCGGGTACGAGCCTGACGACCTGTTCCAGATCGGCTGTATCGGACTGCTGAAGTCGGTCGACAAATTCGATTTGTCTTACGACGTCAAGTTTTCGACCTATGCGGTACCGATGATTATAGGCGAGATCCAGCGCTTTCTGCGCGATGATGGAACGCTGAAGGTAAGCCGATCGCTTAAGGAAACAGCGAATAAAGTGCGCAAGATGAAGGACGAGCTGTCCAAGACGCTTGGCCGCCTGCCGACGATTAACGAGGTGGCGGAAGGGCTTGGCATATCGCCTGAGGACGTCGTATTCGCACAGGAGGCGAATAAGCCTCCCACCTCCATACATGAGACGGTATTCGAGAATGATGGCGACCCGATCACCCTTATGGACCAAATTGCTGACGATACGCAAGAGAGATGGTTCGACAAGCTGGCATTGGCAGAAGCGATAGAAGGGCTTGCGGAACGCGAGCGGCTTATCGTCTATCTGCGGTACTTCCGCGACCAGACGCAGTCGGAAGTCGCAAGCAGGCTTGGCATCTCGCAAGTGCAAGTATCGCGGCTTGAGAAAAAAATATTGCAGCTCATCAAAAACCAAATCGCCCAATAAGCGGCGATTTGGTTTTTTTAATGCCAATGCAGCCATACTATCGAAGAACCGTTATGCACAATTAATTGCATGTTCAAAAAGTACGGTTTTCACAAGCGGACTTTTTGAACTACCTCACAAAGGTTGTATGTCGCTTGCAACAGGGGGTGTTGGGCGCTTGGAAGGGAATGTTTCGGCACCGACGGTGCTTTATATGCGGCTGAAGAAGCGGGTTCATATCCATGCCGGCGACACGGTAACTCTGGGGATGACTGCAAAGCTGCTGACCGATGATAGCATTGCAGAAGTGCTGGAATCACTTGTTCTGTATCACCATCAGACGGCTGACGGCAACCGTGTCGTCATCGATCTGCTGCAGATGATACGTGTGATCCGTTCACACTTTCCGAACCTGACGATCGAGACATTCGGCGAGCCGCAAGTGCTCCTGATGGTTGGCGAGAAGGCAGAGCGTCCACGAATGCCGGTGCTCCTTATTTCATGGCTGCTGTTATTTTTCGGCGCGGGGCTTGCCATTATGAACTTTCACACGGATGTAAGCATGAAGCAAGTTCATATGCGAATCGCTGAGCTCGTCACAGGCAAGCACGAGGAGCACCCGCTTTGGTTCCAGATACCATACTCGGCAGGCATCGGTCTCGGTATGCTGCTGTTCTTTAACCATCTGTTTAAGAAACGGTTTAATGAGGAACCGAATCCGCTTGAAGTGGAGCTGTATTTGTATCAGGAGAACGTCAACGCCTATGTCGTAGCGGAAGAGATGCGCAAGAAGCAAGGCGGCCATGGGCCAAGCGGTCCGGCAGGTGAACCTCATGCTTGATCTTGGCCGTAATCTATTCGTTGCGATGCTTGGACTGGGAGGCGGAATTGCTGTCGGATCGGGGCTCGTCTCTTTGCTCATCATTCTGGACTTGATTCCACGTCTGGCTCAATTGGGCAAGGCGTATCGGCAATCGGTATGGTTTGAAACGGCGGTCACAGCAGGAGCGCTATTCTGGACGGTGGCTGACTTATTAAACTGGAGACTGTATTTGCCTAACCACTTCGTTATGCCGATTGCAGGCATGCTGGATGGACTGTTCGTCGGTATGCTTGCAGCAGCGCTGACGGAAGTGATGAACGTGCTCCCCATATTGGCGAAACGAATGTCGCTGTCTAAGCATATAGCAACGCTAGTGTGGGCGATGGTATTGGGCAAGACAGCAGGCTCGCTGTTTGATTGGCTCTATTATCAGTGGTAAGCAACAAGGAGGACGGAGGACGCTATGCGAAATCGGGATAGACAGACACCAGACGATCAAACGTTCATCATACCGGAAATGATCACGATGATGGAGGAGTTGGAAGACGAAGATTCAATCGATCACGATTCTGCCCCGAGATCCATGCACAGCCGCGACGATGAATCTGATGAGGATCTTACGGCTGTTATTGAGGAGATAAGCGAGCCGCCAGTACGGGAAGCTAAACCGAAGGCTGAACGTGGTGCTGTCGCTCCATCAGATCATCGCGACCCACATAATGGCGAGAGCGGCAAGAAACGTGTATCGCAGGAGGATCTCGATATTGAGCTGTTGTCACTTATTAAGGACAAACAACGGCTGCATCAGCTGTTGTCTGCTGAGCTTGTATCCAAGGAACCAGCCGTGCATAATAGCCAGTCGGCACAGCAGGGAGGAGAAGACAAGCAGCATAAGGCGGCGAATCGCAATGGCGAGAGTAGTCATGGCGACCATGGGGGTCACTCTGATCACGCGGGGCAAACTGCACATTCATCCCAACAGCACGGCGGTAACCCAAATAAAGGGAAGAAGCAAGAACATAATAAATTGCAGCATTCCGATCCTCATGGCGATCAGCAGGAGCAATTCGAACCTATACCGGCCAGCATTGATGGATATCTAAAGAAGCTGGAAGATGCGGGTTTCCATACTAGCTTTGATATTGTAGTGCGTGAGATGACGCTGGGCGATAAGCGGACTTCACTGTTTTTCTACAACGGTCTCGTCAAGGATACCGTACTAACCGATGTACTCACTCGATTGACCTACTTGCAGCCGGAATCGATATCGACGAATGCCGTTCATGACTTCCTGCACTACTATGTGCCTGCCGTTCAAGTAAAGGCTGTCGATAAGTGGAATGATATGATGATCGAGGTTATGTCAGGAGCTTCTGCATTCTACATTGATGGTGAAGACAAAGCGATTATCATCGATGCCAAAGCGTTCCCGGCGCGTGGACCGGAAGAGCCTTCGCTGGAGCGCGTCGTTCGCGGCGCAAGGGACGGCTTCGTCGAGACGCTAATGGTCAATGTATCGCTCGTTCGTCGGCGGCTGCGTGATCCCATGCTTAGATACGAGATTGTTCGCGTTGGTGAGCGTACTCAGACAGACGTCTGTATCGCATATGTGGAAGACATTACAGATCCAGAACTGATTGAGTCGATTCGCGACAAAATCAAGCAGGTGAAGCTAGACGGCCTGCCACTTGCGGACAAACAGCTTGAGGAAGCGACAGTCAAGAGGGGCTGGAATCCGTATCCGCTTGTCCGATACTCGGAACGGCCAGACGTTGTTGCGGCTCACTTGCTTGAAGGCAACGTCGCCGTATTCGTGGATACATCGCCAAGTGTTATGCTGCTGCCAACGACGTTCTTCGATCTCGTCCAGCATGCGGAAGAGAATCGTCAGACGCCGTTCATGGGCACTTATTTGAGATGGGTGCGTTTCATCGGCATTATGGCTTCGCTGTTCCTGCTGCCAATCTGGTTCTTATTCGTGTTAGAGCCAAGTCTGAAGCCAGCAGCGCTGGATTTCATCGGCCCGACGAAGATGGCTAAGATTCCGATGGTCGTTCAATTCCTGTTAGCTGAGCTTGGTGTCGATCTGCTGCGCATGGCAGCCGTCCATACGCCAACGCCGCTAGCTACAGCAATGTCCCTCATCGCAGCGATTATGATCGGCGATATCGCTGTATCGACCGGGCTGTTCATTAACGAGGTCATCCTGTATATGGCGATTGCCGCAGTCGGTATGTTCGCAACGCCGAGCTATGAGCTTGGACTTGCTAACCGTATCGTTCGCATTCTTCTCATTGTGTGCGTAGCGTCGTTCAAAGTGCCGGGTTTCGTCATTGCGACAACGCTCGTCATGCTGATACTCTCGATGGAGCGTTCATTCAACCGTCCGTATATGTGGCCGTTCATTCCGTTCGATCTGAAAGCGATGATCAACATCATCGTACGGCCGCCAGTGTTGTACAATCGGACTCGTCCGAATCTGCTCCGTCCGAAGCAGCGGGATAAAATGCCTCGCACCTAGAGGAGTGCCAAAATTAGTGCAAATGAAATGATGAAAAATACATTTCTCCGATAGATGGTTTAGAGTATACTGATGACATTGGGTACAAATGAAATTGGTATTCCTATACATCATTTACTATCGGAGGGATTTTGTCCATGTTTTTGCACGGGACTAGTGAAATTAATGATAAAGGACATCTACAAATCGGCGGATGCGACACAACGGTGCTTGCACAAGAGTTCGGCACGCCGCTTTATATCGTAGACGAAGGACTCGTTCGTCAGCGTGCACGTGAATTTGTTGAAGCTTTCAAAGCGACAGGTCTGAAGTTCCAAGTCGCTTATGCAAGCAAAGCGTTCAGCGTAATGGCAATGTGCGCAATCGCAGAGCAAGAAGGCTTGTCGCTTGACGTCGTATCCGACGGCGAGCTGTACACGGCGCTGCAAGCGGGATTCCCAGTTGAACGTATTCACTTCCACGGCAATAACAAGACGCCTGACGAGATCAATATGGCGCTTGATGCTGGCATCGGCTGCTTCGTAGTCGACAACTTTATCGAGATGAGCCTTCTGAACGCTCTGGCAGCGGACAAAGGCAAGACGGCTAACGTACTGCTTCGCATTACGCCAGGCGTAGAAGCGCATACGCATGACTACATCTCGACCGGTCAGCAAGATTCGAAGTTCGGTTTCGACCTTGGCAACGGTACGGCATTCCGCGCGATCGAAGAGACGTTGAAGCTGACGAACCTGAACCTGCTCGGCGTTCACTCGCATATCGGCTCGCAAATTTTCGAAGTTGAAGGCTTCGGCATGGCGGTTGATAAAGTAGCGAAATTCGCTGTTCAAGTTCGCAACGAACTCGGCACAACGTTCTCCGTTATCAACGTAGGCGGCGGCTTCGGTATTCGTTATGTTGAAGGCGACACTCCGCTTCCGCTTGCAACGTATGTTAACGCAATTGCTGATGCGATCATCTCGAACTTCACATCTGCTGAATACCCAACGCCAGAGATCTGGATCGAGCCAGGCCGCAGTATGGTTGGCGACGCGGGTACGACGCTGTACACGATCGGCACGAACAAAGAAATTCCAGGCGTACGCAAATATATCGCGGTTGACGGCGGTATGACGGATAACCCGCGTCCTGCACTGTACGGCTCGAAGTACGACGCGCTTCTCGCGAATCGTGCGAACGCAGCTAACGAAGAGACCGTTTCTGTAGCCGGCAAATGCTGCGAGAGCGGCGACATGCTCATCTGGGATCTTGAGCTGCCGAAATCCGAGTCTGGCGACCTGCTTGCTGTATTCTGCACAGGAGCGTATAATTACGCAATGGCGAGCAACTACAATCGGATTCGTCGTCCGGCTGTCGTATTCGTCAAAGACGGCGAAGCATCGCTTGCGGTTAAACGCGAATCGCTGAATGACATCGTCGCGAACGATGTTATTCCACAACGCCTCCGTAAGGCGAACGTATAAGTATTCGTGTATCGCAGAGCGTGCATTCGCGCGATCACTTTGAGGAATCAGGAGTTGAACGATAATGGCTAAACAAGCACACATTACCCTTTCGAACGGCGCTGTCGTTAAGATCGATCTGTTCGAGAAAGATGCACCGAATACGGTAGCGAACTTCGAGAAGCTGGCTAACGAAGGCTTCTACAACGGTCTTGTATTCCACCGCGTTATCCCAGGTTTCGTCGCTCAAGGCGGCTGCCCAAGCGGCACTGGCACAGGCGGCCCTGGTTACACGATTGATTGTGAGATCAATCCGAACAAACATGAGCGTGGCACGCTTGCAATGGCTCATGCTGGCCGTAACACGGGCGGCAGCCAATTCTACATCTGCTACAAGCCACAACCGCACCTTGACGGCGTTCACACTGTATTCGGCAAAGTTGCTGAAGGCATGGAACAAGTAGACGCTTTCAAAGGCCGCGACAAAATGGAAAAGGTCGAAATCGTCGAAGTATAATCGCGATCTCGTCCTTCCGTAGGAAGCCGCGGGGACACGACAAGCTATTGTCGATGATCCCGCGGCTTCTTGCAATCAAGCCGTCTAACCTTGCAAATTAGTAATCTGAGTGGTATAGTTTACGAAACTATATCGTTGCCGCTCAACAGCGGCGAATAGGTAATACAATAGGCGACTTTCCTTCGGGGTGCGGTGAGATTCCGAACCGGCGGTGATCGTTGGAAGCTATTTATGCTACCGTATGTACGGCGCAAGCTTCCGGCGTCAGTCCGTGACCCGAAGTCTCGTAATATCTTTCGTGTCCTGCACGTAGAAGAGGCTTCGGTGGACCTGGTGCAATTCCGGGACCGACAGTATAGTCTGGATGGGAGAAGGGAAGCATTCAACAAATACGCCATTCGTACGGGTTTCTTTGTCATCTTTGTTTATATAGATGATATCGTGACCCTCGCTTGCGTATGCTTTGAATGTTTTTCACAACACAATAACGCCAGCGTACCAGCGCAAGCGTTACCCATCCCCCCGTCGGCAGTCTGCCGGTCGGGGGGATTTTTGATTATGTCTGCAATCATGAATGACGAATTTTATATGAAACTCGCTTTGCAGATGGCAGAGAGCGCAAGCGGCCAGACGAGCATCAATCCCGTCGTTGGTTGCGTCATTGTGAAGGAAGGGCGTGTAGTAGGCCTTGGCGCGCATCTGAAGCGGGGCGAAGGGCATGCAGAGGTGAATGCGCTCCGTATGGCTGGCGCAGAAGCGGAAGGCGCGACAGCCTATGTAACGTTGGAGCCCTGCAGCCATTATCGGAAACTGACGCCGCCTTGTTGTGATCGATTAATCGAGGCGAAGGTAGCTCGGGTCATCATTGCTGCGCTGGATCCGAATCCGGAGGTGGCGGGAACCGGTGTCGCACGCTTGCGGGAAGCGGGCATCGAAGTGTCCCATGGACTGTTGGGACAGCAGTCGCTCGACATGAACGAAGCTTATAACAAATACATTCTGACCCGTCTTCCATACGTTACACTCAAATCGGCGTCGACATTGGATGGCAAGGTCGCCGCTCGTACAGGGGATAGCCGCTGGATCTCTGGTGCTGTGTCGCGGCAGGCAGTACATACGATGCGGCATCGCAATGCGGGCATTATGATCGGCATCGGCACACTGCTTGCCGACGATCCACAGCTAACGACTCGACTTGAGGTGGCTGCCCTGCATCCGACCCGCATCATTGTTGATTCGAAGCTTCGGATTCCGCTTACGGCTCGTGTCGTTACAGATGGCGAAGCGCCAACAATCATTCTGACTACAGCCAGCGCGGATGCTGATAAGCGTCAAGCACTGCAAGCGGCTGGCGTTGAAGTCATTGATTGCGGTGATGGAGCTAGCGTTGATCTTGCAGAAGCTATGAGGCTGCTCGGCGAGCGAGAGATTAGTTCGATTTTGCTGGAAGGCGGAGGTCGGTTGAATGGTTCCATGCTCGAGGCGGGCCTGGTTGACAAAATCGCTTTGTTCATCGCACCGAAGCTGATCGGCGGCGGTGCAGCAGCACCAGCAGCATTCGAGTTCAGCGGCTTCGACAAGATGGCGGATGCCATCACGCTTGAAGCGGTCAAATATGAGCAGCATGGCGATGACATGGCCATTGTCGGTTATCCGTCTAATCGGCACAAGCCGGCAGAGAGGAGTTGATCGGCGTGTTCACAGGGTTGATTGAAGAAGTAGGGAAACTTCGCAGCGCGTCCCGAGCTGGAGAAGCAATGGTGCTGACGATCGAAGCCTCGCATATTGTTGAAGGTGTCGCAATTGGCGACAGCATCTCGGTGAATGGCGTCTGTTTAACGGTTATCTCATTCACGCGGACATCGTTCCAAGCGGATGTAATGCCGCAGACGTATCGTCATTCGAACTTGAAAGATTTGAAGCCTGGCTCGAAGGTAAACCTAGAGCGGGCGATGGCGGCGGGCGGACGATTCGGCGGCCATATCGTACAGGGCCATATTGATGGTACGGGCGTTATCGTCTCACGTACGGTTGATGCGAATGCAGTTGTGTTCGCGATTCGTGCCGAAGATGAAGAGCCTTTCGCCAAGTATGTCATTCCCAAAGGCTCCATTACGATCGATGGCATCTCGCTTACGGTCATCCGTGCTGAAGGTGGTTCATTCGCAGTTTCAATCATTCCGCATACGCTTGCTCAGACAGCGCTCTATGATAAGCAGCCAGGCGATACGGTCAATCTGGAAGCGGACATCCTCGGGAAATATATTGATCATCTTCTGAATTACCGGGGAAGCGAAGGAAATACGAAGCCCGCAGGACGCGGCGGTTTGACGGCTTCATTCTTGGCGGATAATGGATTTATGTGAACATAAGATTGGAATAGATAGATATTTGGAAAGTGGAGGGGTTAACCATGTCCGAGCAAACACAAAGCGCCGCGCGGCTGCTGGGTGACACATCTGTTTATTTTGACTCCATTGAGGAAGCTATCGAGGATTTGAAACAGGGTAAGCCGATTATCGTTGTCGACGACGAGGATCGGGAGAATGAAGGCGACCTCATCGTGCTGACGGAGAAAGCAACGCCGGAAGCGATCAATTTCATGATTACCGAAGCGCGTGGACTTGTGTGCGTACCAATTACGAGCGAGCGTGCAGAAGCGCTTAATTTGCCCCCGATGGTGAATCATAACACGGATTATCACGGCACAGCGTTTACCGTTTCTGTTGACCATGTATCCACTTCGACAGGCATCTCCGCTCATGAGCGTTCGATGACGGTTATGGCGCTGATCGACGAAACGGCGAAGCCGGAACATTTTCGCAGACCGGGCCACATTTTCCCGCTTATTGCGAAGGAAGGCGGCGTGCTTCGTCGTGCCGGTCATACCGAAGCGGCGATCGATCTAGCGAATATGTGCGGCGCGAAGCCATCTTCGGTCATTTGCGAAATTATTAAAGAAGACGGAACGATGGCGCGGCTGCCCGATCTGATTGAGTTTAAAGAGAAACACGGCCTGAAGCTCATCTCGATTGAAGAGATGATCAAATATCGCAACGGGAAAGAACGGCTGGTGGAACGTGCAGTCGAAACGCCGCTTTCGACCGAGTTTGGTGATTTTACTGTTATCGGTTATTCGAATCAGCTTGACGACAAGGTTCACTTGGCGTTCGTTAAAGGCAAGATCTCGCCAGATCGTCCAACGCTTGTCCGCGTTCACTCGGAGTGCCTGACAGGTGATGTGTTCCACTCGAAAAAGTGCAGCTGCAGCAAGCATCTTGATGCGGCAATGCGTCAGATTAATGAAGCGGGCAACGGAGTTCTGCTTTATATGCGGCAGGACACCAAAAGCGAAGGTTTGCTGAGCAAATTAAAATCTTATCAGCTTCAGGAGCAGGGATTCGACAAGGGCGAGGCGAATAAGAAAGTTGGATTTTATCCGGATTTGCGGGAATATGGCATCGGGGCTCAGATTTTGAAGGATCTTGGCGTACGCCAAATGCGTCTGCTCACGAATAACCCGCGCAAGATTAAAGGACTTGAAGGTTATGGCCTGGAGGTCGTTGATCGGGTTACGTTGAACAAAATACATGACGATTACTGCATCTAATAAATCTAAATCTAATCGTATCCAAGTGGAAGGAAGATGAACAATGAAACATTATGAAGGACATTTAGTATCGCAAGGTTTGAAATATGGTATCGTCGTTGGACGTTTCAATGAATTTATTACGACGAAGCTGCTGTCGGGAGCGCTCGACGCGCTGAAGCGCCATGGCGCAGAAGATTCCGAGATCGAGATCGCTTGGGTGCCAGGCGCATTCGAAATTCCATTCGCGGCTCAGAAAATGGCTGAAAGCGGCAAATATGACGCTGTCATTACGCTGGGTGCGGTAATCCGCGGATCAACGCCTCACTTCGATTTCGTGTGCAACGAAGCGGCTAAAGGCGTTGCAGCTATCGCGCTGAAAACAGGCGTTCCTGCGATCTTCGGCGTATTGACGACGGACTCGATCGAGCAAGCCATTGAGCGCGCTGGCACCAAAGCGGGCAACAAAGGCTGGGAGTCTGCAACGTCGGCAATCGAAATGGCGAACCTGACGCGCCAGCTTCAAGGCTAATCGATTGGAGGCGCTGCTGCGCTGCCAAATCCGTAGAAAGTATTATTCCTGCTGCGGATCATGATAGCCGATCATCACCCGGGAGGACGACGCCGTGACGGTGACGTATAAGCTGGAGACGTTCGAAGGACCGCTCGATCTGCTGCTTCACTTAATTGACAAAGCCGAGATCGACATCCACGAAGTATCCATCAGCGAGATTACCGATCAATATATGAATTATTTGCAAGCCATGCAGGAACTCGAGCTCGATGTAACGAGCGAGTTCCTCGTCATGGCTGCTACGCTGCTGTCAATTAAGAGCAAGCAGCTTCTGCCGAAGCCTCCAGTCATCGAGCTCGATGAATTCGAGGACTGGCAGGATGACGGGCCTGACCCGCAGGAAGAGCTGATTCAGCGCCTGCTCGAGTATCGCAAGTACAAGCTCATTGCCGCCGAGCTTCGAGATAAGGAGTTTGAGCGCAGTCTTGTTTTTGCGAAAGAGCCTGAAGATTTGTCGCCGTTCATGCATGAACAGCCGTCGAATCCGGTAGAAGGTCTGCACATCGATGATCTTGTGCGTGCGTTTCAGAAGGCGCTGCGAAGAGCGGTTCGACGCAATTTCGTTGCGACGGTTAAGCGTGATGAAATCTCAGTGAAGGATCGTATCCGCGATATCATTGATGTGCTGAAGCAGTACGAGACTGTACGATTCTCGAAGCTGATCAAGCAAAATATGGACCGTCACGAGATTGTCGTGACGTTTCTGGCGATATTGGAGCTGATGAAGATGAAGCATGTTCGCTGTCATCAGCATCAGTCGTTCGATGACATCGTCATTCATTGGAGAGGGGAAACGTCGGATAATGGATTATCAGAGCTACAAATCGATTATTGAAGGCTTGATGTACATGGCAGGAGAGGAAGGTCTCAATGCCAGGCAGATTGCCGAGATTTTGCAGATCGATGCTCAGTTATCGGCGGAGCTTGTCTACGATTTGAAGTGCGATTTGAAACGAGAAGGAAGAGGCGTGCAAATCTCGGAGGTCGCAGGCGCCTATCGCATGACGACAAACCCAGAGCATGCAATATATTTTGAGCGGATGGCTTATTCGCCTGCTCGAGCGAGTTTGTCGCAGGCGGCGCTTGAGACGCTGTCGATCGTCGCTTACCGACAGCCGATTACACGTGTCGATATCGAAGAAATTCGCGGCGTCAAGAGCGATCGCGCTATTCACTCTCTAGTTTCGAAGGATTTGATCGAAGAGGTTGGCCGTGCTGAAGCAATAGGCCGACCGATTCTATATGGAACAACGAAATCGTTCTTGGATTACTTTGGTCTATCTGCGCTTAGTGCGCTGCCGGAGCCTGCGCATGTAACGTTGGAGGATCTCGACGATGGCTCGAATGCGCTGTTCGAACGGTTCGACGGCCGTCAGATGACGTTCGATGAGCTGCCGCCGATTCCACCTGCGCCGCAGGGCATCGCAGCTGCGAAGGAAGACGAAGAAGAATAAGTACATGAGATCTGTCAGCAAGGCCATACTATAACCAACTGCTGCTTGTTATGACGATAAGCGGAACACAAGCCAATTGCTTGGAGGATGGAGGAACCGCATATGGCGGCTTTTTCACATGGTTGGATATGGTGGGCGGCTGCAGGTCTCTTTTTTTTGCTCGGATTGCTCGTATGGTTCTCTCCGATTGTACTGACAACCCAGATGAAGAAAATCAACCTGGATGACGATCTCGAGGTTCATATTAAGGCGTTATATGGCCTTGTACGGTTGAAGTGGCGCATGCCTGTCCTAGAGTGGACGAATCACGGCATTAAGGTACGGACCGAGAAGGACAATATGCAGGGTCACGATGAACAAGAGGAGCAGATGGATGCTGCTCGTGTAATCAGTCTAACGAACCGGCTCAAAATGGTTATTGTCCAGGTAGAAGACGCGGCAAAGCTTGTAACGAAGGTGCTTCGGAAGGTGAAAGTAGAGGAATGGCGTTGGGTGACGGAAGTCGGCACCGATGATGCCATGTGGACGGCGATGTGCACGGGTATGTTATGGTCAGTCAAAACGACAGCTGTAGGTGTTGCCTCACAGCTCATGCAGCTAGTGGCTTCACCGGTAATAGATGTGCGGCCGGCTTATAACCGTACCTGTCTTGCGTCAGAATGGAAGTTTGCCGCTCGGATGCGACTTGGAGAGGCTGGCATTATTGGGCTGCGCGTACTCAATGCGATCCGCAAAATGAAGGCGGGTACGGCGGGTCTGCAGCGAATTCTGCCGAAGACGTAGTGGAGATGATTGCGGAATGTGGAGAGCAGCGAGAGCAGCGGAGGCTGCTCTTTTTTGCGTTTGACTTCGTCATGCAGCTCCCACAGGGCTTGGATTCGGAGTTGGCTGAGCATGGGGGCGGCTTGTCAGGCGGACAGCGGCAGCGACTAGCAATTGCAAGGGCCATGCTGCGTAATGCACCCATCCTTCTGATGGATGAAGCAACATCTGCGCTTGATTCTGAATCGGAACGAGAAATTGTGCAAGCTCTAAGGCGATTGTCGGAAGGAAAGACAACCATTACGATTGCCCATCGGCTGTATACGGTTCGAGATGCGGATGCCATTATTGTCATGGATCAAGGGCGAATCCAAGCGATTGGAACACATGATCAATTGCTTGAACAATGTGAGCTGTACCGTCGAATGTATGAAGCTCAGTCTGGTGATGTCGAGATTCAAGTGGTGGCGTAGACGTTCATCGAAGTCAGGTGACTCTGTGATTTCTTCCTACACATAATCTGAACTTCGTTCGTGCACAATACAAAAAGCGTACGGAAGTAATCCTTATCCATATCGCACCAAGGAGGAGCATCTATGTCCAATCACCCGATTGAAGGTCTCATGCAGACCGCGATGGAAAATATTAAAGAAATGGTCGACGTCAACACGATTGTCGGCGATCCGGTTCAAACGCCAGACGGTAGCGTTATTATGCCGATCTCCAAAGTAGGCTTTGGCTTCGTTGCCGGCGGCAGCGACATCCGCTTCAGTCAATCGGGCGGCGGCCAACAGTCCACGACACCGCATGAAGGCCAGAACGCAAATGTACAAGGACCTTTCGGCGGCGGCAGCGGCGGCGGTGTATCGATTACGCCTATCGCTTTCCTCGTGGTTGGCACGCACGGCGTCAAGGTCGTACCGCTCGACAATAACACGCATCTCATTGAACGCGTCATCGATTCTGCACCACATGTATTCGATCGTATTCAAGGCATGCTGAAGAATAACGAACACCACCATCAGGATTCCACCATTACCGAGTCTCCACTTCTGTAAAAGGAAGCCACGAAAAGCCTGTATCGGCATAAGCTGATACAGGCTTTTTTATCGTTCAAATGGATAATGGCTGAGGATGAATCATATGACATTTGTCATGCGAAACAGATGTTAAAATGATCTACCAGCTGTGGCAACGTTCAGGTAAGATAAGGAAGTCAGAGAGAGCGTACCGGATGAACGAACTTTAAAGATAGACAGGGGATGGAAACGATGAAGGATTGGGCGATACAAATAAGCAACGTTACGAAGGTATATAAAGGAAAAAAAGCAGTTAACGATTTATCGCTTACTGTAGAAAAGGGAAGTGTCGTTGCGCTGCTTGGACCAAATGGTGCGGGCAAGACGACAACCGTCTCGATGATTCTTGGGTTGATCCAGCCTACGAGCGGCAGCGTGAAGCTGCTTGGCGGTGACCCGAAGGAGCGCAGCGTCCGCGATCGCATTGGCGCAATGCTGCAGGATGTCAGTGTTATCGAAAATTTGACGGTAGCGGAAACGATTGATCTCTTCCGTCATTACTATAAAACGCCGCTTCCGCTTGCTCAGCTCCTTCAGATTAGCGGTCTTACCAACGAGCGCAGCAAGATGGCTTCAGCATTGTCCGGAGGCCAACAGCGTCGCTTAGGCTTCGCAATGGCCGCTGCCGGTGATCCAGAGGTACTGTTCCTTGACGAACCTACCGTCGGGATGGATGTGACGAGCCGTCAATTGTTCTGGGATACGGTTAAAGCAATGGCTGGAAGAGGCCGCACGATCGTACTTACGACGCACTACTTAGAGGAAGCCGACCAGATAGCGGACCGGATCGTTGTCATTAACGACGGCAGGCTCGTAGCGGACGGCACGCCAAGTCAAATTAAAGCAACAACGATTGGGCGCACGATTACGTTCACGGCGGGATCATCTGTAACGAATGAGGTTTTATATGGAATTTCCGGCGTAACGGATGCGGAATGGAACGGACGGCGAGTCCGATTGTATAGCAGCGATACCGATAGACTGATCGCCGAGCTCATTATGCGCGGCGTAGAGATGAAGGATATCGAGATCCAGAGCGGCGGATTAGAGGAAGCGTTCCGTTCGCTAGTAAGCAGCGCCAAAGAAGACTAATAAAGAGGACGAAAAGGGAGCTGGAATTAACATGGATACAAGCGTAAGAAGAGCGGCGATCGCGCAGTTGAAATCGGAGCTGCTTCGCACGATGCGGAATAAACGGTTTGTTTTCTTCACCATTGTCATGCCGATTGCTTTCTACTTTATTTTCACAAGTTCGATGGATGGAGACCTTACGGTGGACGGAATCGACTGGGCGGCTTATTATCTGATGTCGATGTCGGCTTACGGGGTTGTTGGCTCGGGGATTACAACGCTTAGCCAGAAGTTTTCTAGAGAACGGTCGCAAGGCTGGTCGAGATTGCTTCGTATAACGCCGCTTCCGTCATGGGCATTCGTCCTTTCGAAGGTAATCGCGCAAGGCTTGATCAATTTGTGCATGATCATCATTTTGTTCATTATCGCGTCTGTGGTCAAGGGTGTGGAGTTATCCGCTGCACAGTGGATTGAAAGCGGCTTGTGGATCTGGTTTGGCAGCTTCTCCTTCATGGCGCTTGGAACACTGGTCGGAACGATTCGGAACTCCGACGTTGTGCAGGTGGTCGGCATGATCGTTTATCTGGGTATGTCGATGCTGGGCGGTCTCTGGTTTCCTGTGGAGACGATGTCGGATACAATGCGCGCGATTGCGCATGCGATGCCAACCTATTGGCTGGGTCACGGCGCATGGAATCTGATCGGCGGCGGAGCATTTGATTGGAATGGCGTTTTCGTTCTCGGTGCATATGTGATCGGTTTCGTGGTACTATCATCCTATATCATGAGAAAACAGGAAGCGGTCTAATTGATAAAATCATTCGTGCATTCATTGTTTGGCGAGCGGTCTCCTACGAGACCGCCTTTGTTCATTTCATTTATTTGGCTAGTGTATCTCGCATTTCCTCTGCACGCCGTTTTCAAGCTTCCGTTCAGCGAGATGATAATCGGCCTCTTGGTCATCGCATTATTTGCCGCAATGTACATTTACAGCATTCTGCACGAGCGGGGCAGGTTCGTCCTGCTTTATGTCCAGATGGCCATCATTGTAATATTTACGCTCAAGGTCGATCCTGGATTTATGTTCATGGGCTTCTATCTAACTCCGCTCACCGGCATTATGCCTACCAGGCGCAAGTTTATCATCACATGGATATCGTTGTTTGTATTCTTGATAGCTGTTCTTGTCGTATACCGTAACGAGCTTACTAGTGATGACTTGATAAGCGTTATTCCTGCTATGCTCATTATGCTGTTCATGCCGTTAGCGATTCGTTTCGGGCGGCGTTCCAAAGAACTGAGGGAGAAACTCGACATCGCAAATGAGCAAATCGCGATTCTCTCGGCCAACGAGGAGCGAGCGCGCATCTCCCGGGATCTGCATGATACGCTTGGGCACTCGTTGTCACTAATAACGCTAAAGAGCGAACTGACGGAAAGGCTTATCCTCAAAAATACAGATCGTGCGATTCAAGAGGTAAGGGATATCCAAGCGACTTCACGCGCTGCGCTTCAGCAGGTCAGAGAGCTGATTTCCGGACTTAATACGGCTACGGTGGAGACCGAGATCCATAATGCTCTGCAATTACTAGCCGCGGCCAATATCGAGCCTCGTCTAGAGGGGGAGTATCGTGAAGGCACAATCACGCCTCTAATCAACAATATTCTGGGCATGTGTTTGCGGGAGACCGTGACGAATGTCGTTCGTCATAGTGGAGCTTCTTGCTGCACGATCGAGCGGATTAGCATGCATGACAGCATGATGCTAATCGTCACCGATAATGGTCGTGGCATTGATGAACAACCAACCGATAAGGGCAGAAGCGAAGGTAACGGACTCAAAGGGATGAGAGAACGGTTGAAGCTGGTGGAAGGCAAGATCACAATGGAGCGGCAAGGATTGAAGGGGACGCGAGTGTCGATTACGGTTCCTTATGTGAATCGTTCTTCAATAAGCAGATAGGAGAACAGCCGATGAGGGTCATTATCGCAGAAGATCAAGGCATGTTGAGAGGGGCGCTCAGTGCGCTTCTTGATATGGAGGATGACATCGAAGTAGTCGGACAGGCAGAGAACGGCGAGAAAGCGCTGGAGCTTATTCATGCGCTGAAGCCGGATATTTGTCTTTTGGACATCGAGATGCCCATCTTGACCGGATTAGATGTTGCCGAGCAGCTAGCAGCACAGCGTCACGTATGCAAGGTCGTCATATTGACGACGTTCTCGCGTTCCGGTTATTTTCAACGCGCGATGCGGGCAGGCGTTCACGGCTTCCTGCTCAAGGATGCGCCGATCGACGATTTAAGCGCCTCCTTAAGGCGTGTGTATGAAGGCGGGCGCGCGGTTAGCCCAGAGCTAGCGATTACGCTGTGGGAAGCAGGGAATCCGCTCAGTGATCGGGAACGTGAGGTGCTGAAGCTGGCAGGGGAAGGATTATCCGCACAAGAAATATCGAAGAGTCTGCACCTGACTGCCGGTACTGTACGCAATTATTTGTCCGAGGCAATTCGTAAGCTTGATGCGAAGAATCGGATTGAGGCAATCACCATCGCGAATAAGAAGGGATGGCTTGATTAGTCATTCTTCCGAATAGATGGATCAGACAACGGCACACCGAACAGGTGAATGCCGTTTTTGTCGTTAGAGTATGGTGGAGCATAAAGAAGGCTGCTTGGACATATGCTGTACAAGCAGGCACTTTTTGCGCGGCTATTTTGTCATTCAATTGTGCCATATGGTTTACGACAGGAGGTTTCAATCGCATGTCTATGAAGTTGCTGCGTCGTCATCAGTCGATTAGGCGGCTGTCGTATGCTGCGTTAGCCGTCGCGCTGCTGACTGCTGCGATCGGGATCGGACCTGCTGCAGTCGATGCGGCTGCAAGTGTTCCGCCTCTTGGGACACACGCGAAGGCATCGGCGCTGATCGACGTGGAGTCAGGCCGGATTTTGTACAATAAGAACGGGGAACAGCGTCTTCGTATCGCCAGTCTAACGAAAATCATGACGGCCATCGTTGCGATCGAGAATGCGGATCTATCCGATAAAGTGAAAGTTAGTGTTCGTGCTGCTGGCAAGGAAGGCTCCTCCATCTACTTACGTGCGGGGGAAGAAATGAAGCTGGAGGACATGCTGTATGGCC
This sequence comes from Paenibacillus terricola, assembly GCF_014779765.1. Taxonomy (GTDB): domain Bacteria; phylum Bacillota; class Bacilli; order Paenibacillales; family Paenibacillaceae; genus Paenibacillus_T; species Paenibacillus_T terricola. The sequence continues at coordinate 237,001 of NZ_JACXZA010000002.1, forward strand.
TCATGCTTCGATCCGGCAATGACGCCGCGACTGCGATAGCCGAGCATGTCGGGGGCTCTATTGAAGGATTTGTCCGCATGATGAACGAGAAGGCAGAGTGGATTGGGCTGGATAACACCCATTTTATGAATCCTTCCGGACTCGATGATGAAGGTCATTATTCCTCTGCGGATGATCTCGCCAAGCTGACTGCTTACGCGCTTCATAATCCGACGTTCGCGACGATTGTGAAGACTCGGGAGAAGAAGGCGCCGAATCCGAATGAATCTTGGGATTATCAATGGTCGAACAAGAACAAGATGCTGAACATGTATGAAGGAGCGGACGGTGTCAAAACCGGTTACACCAAGCTGGCGCTGCGATGCCTTGTTAGCTCCGCAACCCGCAATGGTCAACAACTTGCTGCAGTTACGATCAATGATCGTGATGACTGGGCTGATCATCGCAGCATGCTCGATTGGGGTTTTGAGCACTACAAGCTTACGATTGTAGCGAAGCAAGGACAACCGATCAGCGGTTATCCGCTTGCTGCAGGTCGTACGTTCCGTTATCCGCTTGCGAATGGGGAAGCAGAGCAGCTGCATTCCAAGCTTTCCTTAATAAGCAGCACCAGCACACCCTACGCGTTGGGAGAGCGTGGAATGCTTCAGTGGGAGCTCGGAGGCAGAACAATTGGCGTCGTTCCCGTGTACGATGCGGCCAGCACTCGGCTGCAATGGAAAGAGAAGCGGCCGCTTCCTGCATTAGACAATGCAGCAAGCGCAAGAGCAGGCAGCTATTCGTTCTCAGCTACATTACATGCCGTTGTACGAGCATTATTCGGGGGAGGAGCGTGAGCGGCCGATGGTCAATTGGATCTGGTTGTTCATGATTGTCGTCAGCGTGATCTCAGCTGCGGTGACGGGTAAGCTCGAGGCGGTTACAGAAGCGGCGTTTGATGGAGCGAAGACGGGGGTAACGGTCAGTTTTGGACTGATCAGCATTCTCGTCTTCTGGTTAGGCTTAATGCGTATCGGGGAGGATGCGGGTCTGCTTCGAGTATTATCTCGAATGCTCGGACCTGCCGTCCGCTTCCTGTTCCCCGATGTTCCACGCAATCATCCGGCACTCGGTTACATCATGAGCAATATGGCTGCTAACTTACTTGGTCTTGGCAATGCGGCGACACCAATGGGAATCAAAGCGATGCAGGAGCTTCAAAAGCTCAATCCAGACCAAGAAACGGCCACCCCTGCCATGTGTACCTTGCTTGCGCTTAATACATCGAGTATTACACTTGTTCCAACCACATTAATTGCAATCAGGCTGCAATATGAATCTGCGAATGCCGCCGAAATTGTAGGCTCCACCATCGCAGCTACTGCTGTTGCAACCGCAGCCGCCATACTTGCAGACCGCTGGTACCGAAGCCGAACCTCGCGCTCGAAGCGACCGCCGATCACACCGACTTATACGGCACCGCCTACGCAATCCGGAAAGGGTGGTGAGGCGGTTGGTTGAATGGCTGTCAACACTATCGGTATGGATGATCCCCGCACTTATCGTTTTTATTCCTTTGTTCGCCGCATTTAAGAAAGTTCCGGTCTATGAGACATTCGTCGAAGGGGCCAAAGAGGGGTTCGGCACTGCTATCAGTATTATTCCGCATATTGTAGGGATGATGGTGGCGATCAGCATGTTTCGGGCGTCAGGCGCAATGGATATCATGTTATCCTTCTTCAAGCCATTGCTCGCTCCGCTTGGTGTACCAGCCGAGGTGCTTCCGCTTGGATTGCTTCGTCCATTGACTGGGGCAGGTTCTCTTGCTTATACAACAGATCTTATCAAGTCATTCGGACCAGACTCGATGATCGGCCGAATTGCTTCGACTATACAGGGCAGCACCGACACAACGCTATATGTAATAACAGTTTATTTCGGCGCAGTGGGCATTCGCAAATCGCGGTATGCATTGAAGGTTGGCTTGTTCTCCGACCTCGTTGGCTTCGCCGCTTCGATTGCGGTTTGCTTGCTTTTATTCAGCTAAATGGCCGTTCCAAGCGTGCGTCAACAAATTGTCAAATTTGAAATTTCCTCTAACAGCAAGGCGGAAGCACAAGTGCGGGCAAGATGGCGTAAAGGCCGTCAGTACCGACCTTGTGCTTTTTCGTGCTTAAAGTTAATATGGAGGGTGAGGTGAAAAAGTTGGAACGTTTACAGAAAATATTGGCGCAAGCAGGCATTGCCTCTCGGCGCAAATGCGAAGAGCTTATCTTGTCTGGACAGGTGGAAGTGAACGGGGTCCAAGTTAAGACGCTCGGTGCTAAGGCCGATCCGAATGAAGATGTCATTACCGTAAACGGGAAGCCGATTGAAACGGAAGCGAAGCTGTACATTATGCTGAACAAGCCGAAGGGCGTTATTACGAGCGCATCGGATCCGCAAGGCCGCAAGGTCGTGTCGGATTTTTTGTCAGGCATCAAACAGCGTGTCTATCCGATCGGTCGACTCGATTATGATACCGAAGGATTGCTGCTTCTGACGAATGATGGCGAATTCGCTAATTTGCTGACGCATCCGAAGCACCATGTGCCGAAGACGTATTTGGCGACAGTGGATGGCGTCCCGCATGGCGAGAAGCTGGACCAGCTTCGTAAGGGCGTCGAGCTTGAGGACGGGATGACGGCTCCGGCCGAGGTCGAGTATCAAGATATTCAAGCCGACAACAAGGAATCCACGATTCGTATTACGATCTATGAAGGTCGCAACCGTCAGGTTCGCCGGATGTTCGATGCGGTGGGTCATCCTGTTACTCGTCTGAAGCGGGTCAAATTCGGAGAGATTGGTTTGCAAAATCTGAAGCGCGGCGGCTGGCGTCCGCTCACGCCGAAGGAAGTGGCCGAGCTTCGTGCGGAAGCTGCGAAGGCAGAAGGCAAGGAGAATCCGATCGCTTCAAGCCGTAACGGGAAGAAGCCAGAGTGGAAACCGAAGCCAAAGCCTAAGGGATTAGCGACGGCATCTGTCTCTGAAGCAAGTGAAGGCCGTAAACCTGCAAAAGCGAAGCCTAGCACTCGTACAGCTAATGGCCGCTCCCGCAAATCTTATGCTGAAGCTGTTATCGAGAAAGTCATTGGCAGCTACGATAAGAATGCGGGCAGCGCAGACGGACGCAGACCAGGCGACCGTCAGCAGCAAGCTGGCAGCCAAGGAAGATCGCCGCGTGGACGAGCAGCTGCCGGAACACAGCGTGATGCTGCAAGAAATACGCAAACGTCTAATGCTGGCCGCAGACCTAAGCAGTCGGAGACTGGCAGAAGCAGTGGTCGTTCGCAGGACAGCCGCGGACGCGGGCAAACACCACGTTCGGGCGATCGTCCAGGTGCAACTGGCGGCAGCAGACCAACGCGCACACGCAAAGGTTAAGGGCTAACAGCTTTAGCTGGAGTGATGGGCGTATAACATGACGGCATTGTTGCGAATGCCGTCGATTTTTGTTCAAATTAAGGAAATGGATTATTTAGGTTGTTTCGCAATCTACTAGAGGTGATAAGGCTTGGGCAAAAATCGGAAGCCGATTCAGATCGTCATCTTGCTCGGCGTCTTGCTGCTCGGCGGATATGCGATCGGCAAGACGCTGTTTGCGTCTGACGATGGCCGTCCGGCAGTCGGTAAGGCGGCGCCGGATTTTACATTGCTTGATCTGAACGGTCAGACGCATCAGTTGGCAGATTACAAGGGCAAGGCAGTGGTCGTCAATTTCTGGGGATCATTCTGTCCGCCATGTGTCACGGAGATGCCGGAGTTTCAGCGTATGTATGACAAGTATAAGGACAAGTCTTTTGAAGTGCTGGCGATAAACCTAAGTGAAGACGATTTAACCGTCAACAACTTCGTCGGGGAGCGTTCGCTTACTTACCCGATTCTAAGGGATGCGAATCGAGTCATTGAGCGCAAGTACGGATTATCGCAGTATCCAACCACGTTCTTCGTCAAGCCGGATGGCACGATTATGGACATCTTCGTCGGCGGGATGAGTGAACAAGACATCGATTCGCGGGTAGATCAGCTGCTGCAATCCTAGTTGTTCGCCTTCCATGCGAGAGTGAGGTTCAGAAGGAGGCTTTACGTTTTGTTTCAGAATACGAAGTGCGAATGCGGTCACCAGAATCCGCCGGACACGCTGCTCTGCGAGTCATGCGGCAAACCGCTTGTAGAATCAGATGAGCCGCTAGAGATGCGGTATGACGGCGTAGCCAGACGGTCACAGAAGCGGAATCCGAACCCACTTGATCGGGTGTGGAACTTTTTCTCATCGGTTCGTATCGCCGTTATCATCATCATTATTACACTGGTCGGTGCCTCTCTTGGTACGATTTATCCTCAGGGCAATAATGCAGAGTATTATAAAGAAGCGTACGGATGGAGCGGAGAGCTGTATCATAAGATTGGGCTTTCCTCCATGTATGATTCCTGGTGGTTCGTCGGCCTGCTGGTTATGATTGGTACGTCGCTTGTCATCTGCAGTCTTGACCGGGTGCTTCCGCTCTATCGCGCCTTGAACAAGCAGCAGATTCGTAAGCATCTGCAATTCATTACACGCCAGAAGACTTCCTATGTCGGCGCTATTGAAGGGGATGCCGAGCAATGGGTGCAGTCGTTCGGTAACCATCTTAAGCGGCGCAGATACAAAGTACATATTAATGGCACTGCACTCCTCGCGGAGAAAAACCGATTCAGCCGCTGGGGCCCTTACATCAACCATATCGGTCTGATCATTCTGCTGCTCGCGCTGCTGGCTCGGACGATTCCGCATTGGACGGAAGAGAATACGATCGCTGTTCGCGACGGGGAGACCGTACAGGTTGCCGGTACTGACTACTATGTGAAGAACGATAAGTTCACTGTAGAGTACTATAATGAAACCGAGCTGCCGGACAGGCTGAAGCAGCAGCAGCGTCCGAAGCTATATGAGACGCATGCTGTAATGTACGAATGCGTCAGCTCTTGCGATGAGCCGGGCATTGAGCCAGAGCTCAAAGAAGTGAAGCAATACGAGATTACGGTAAACCATCCAATGAACTATAAGGGCGTAAAGCTCTATCAGATCGGTTACGATGATGAGCCGCTGTTGCAATCCGTTAAACCGGTTATCGAAGATGTGAAGACGGGGCAAAAGTACGGACCGTTCGATCTGCCGATGAAGAATCCGAAGACAAGCTTTGAGGTTGGTCCATACAGCTTGGAGCTGAAAGCGAATTACATGGAATTTGCTTTGAATGACGAAGGCAGTCCAGTTACGAAATCGCGGGATCCGAAAGCGCCAGCGTTCATCTTTATCGTGAAGGGACCAGGTCTTGACGAGAATGGCGAACCGTACATGTATTTCCCGCTTGAGAAAGATAAAGAACGTTTCAGTCAGGATAAAATCAACCAAGCGATAGCGTCTAAGATTCAAATCCGGGTTGATGGCATGGACAATGTCAAGTTTAGCTCTTACACGAGCTACTTGTTAATCCGGGTCGACCGTGCGCTGCCATTCGTATGGGTTGGTCTTGGCATTTGTATGCTTGGCTTGTTGATGGGTGCCTATTGGCATCACCGCCGGATATGGCTGCGGATTGATGACGGTACATTGTCGCTTGGCGCGCATACGAACAAAAACCATTTTGGCATGCGTTCGGAGACAACTTGGGCGCTTGAACAAATGGGCATTACGGTCGAGAGCGATAAGCTCGATAACGGGGGTTATAATTCGTGAATTGGGTAGAGTTTAGCGGACATGCATACCTAGTTGCATTCGCCTTATATTGTTTCGCGTTTATGTTTTATGTAATCGCAATTGCTGGTCAGCGCTGGAGTAACCGAGACTCCAAGAATCATACGCAGCGCTGGGGCCGAATTGCTTTCTTCACCTCGTCAGTGGGTCTTGCGGGTCACCTGACCTTCTTCTTCACTCGCTGGTACGGAAGCGGACAGATTCCTACTAGTAATATGTACGAATTCATGTCGTTTCTTGCGATGGCGATCATGATCGCCTTCACCATTATTTACTTGATTTATCGCAAGCCGATTCTCGGGATGTTCGCGACTCCGCTTGCTGTTATTATCGTAGCGTATGCATCTGTATTCCCTAAGGATGTGCAGCCGCTCATCCCATCGCTTAACTCGTATTGGCTGAAGATTCACGTAACGACAGCTGCACTCGGCGAAGCATTCTTTGCAGTCGGTTTCGCAGCGGGACTTATGTATTTGCTTCGGGTGGTCGATTATACTCGTAAGGACGCTAAAGCCCGCAAAGAGCAGCGTTGGGTCGAGTTTACGCTTTATGTTATCGTTGTGGTCATCGGCTTCATCAGCATCGTCTTCTCGTTCCGCGGAGCGGGCTACGAAGCACATTTCACGCAAGAGAATGTGACTGTTGACGAGCAAGGTCAGACCATCACAAGGGTCGAGCAGGTCCAATACGATCTGCCGCCAATCTTTAAGCCTTACAACAGCCAAGTGGTGTCGGTCGATTCCTTCCTTGGCATGAACAAGCCTTGGTTCGAGACGCCTTCTTGGATGAATGGCATTAACGCCGGCCGCAAGCTGAACACCGTTATCTGGTCGATTATTGCAGGTTCGTTGTTGTATGGACTGCTTCGCTTAGCGTTTCGTAAGCCGCTTGGTGCTGTCATTCATCCGTTTATGGATGGTGTTAAGCCCAGTGATCTCGACGAGATCAGCTACCGCGCCATCGCCATCGGCTTCCCCGTGTTTACGCTCGGCGCACTCATCTTCGCGATGATCTGGGCGAACGAGGCGTGGGGCCGCTTCTGGGGATGGGATCCGAAGGAAGTATGGGCGCTTATTACATGGCTATACTACAGCGTTTACTTGCACTTCCGCTTATCGCGCGGATGGCAGGGACTTCGTTCCGCATGGCTGGCCGTTATCGGCTTCGTCATTGTGTGGTTCACGCTCATTGGCGTTAACCTCATTATCGCCGGCTTGCACTCGTATGCAGGTGTATAGTCACCTAAATTATTGATAAAGGGGCCGTGTCTTTATGACCGATTTCGCGCATCGCATATTAGTTGTAGACGACGAAGAGCGCATTCGCCGCTTGCTCAAAATGTACTTGGAGAAGGAAGGCTACGAGATCGAAGAAGCAGAGGATGGAGAAACTGCACTTCGAATGGCAGCGGGCAAAGATTATGATCTGATCATGCTCGACGTTATGCTTCCGGGTATTGATGGCGTTGAAGTATGCTCCAGACTTCGCCAGGTGAAAGCTACGCCGGTTATTATGCTTACGGCTAAAGGCGAAGAAATGAACCGTGTGCAAGGGTTTGAGGCAGGCGCTGACGATTATGTTGTAAAACCGTTCAGCCCGCGTGAAGTGATCTATCGTGTGAAAGCGATCCTTCGCCGCTCATCGGCTACGGCTTTCCTCACGAAAGAATCGAATTCCAGCAACAACATCGTGCTTCCGCATCTCATTATCGAGCATGACGCACACCGTGTTATGGCAGGCGGGCAAGAGGTAAGCCTGACGCCTAAGGAGTACGAATTGCTGCACTATTTGGCTGTATCGCCGGACAAAGTATTCTCGCGTGAGGAGCTGCTGAAGGATGTATGGAACTATGAGTTCTTTGGCGACCTTCGCACCGTAGATACTCATGTAAAGCGTCTGCGCGAGAAGCTGAACAAAGTGTCGGTTGAAGCAGCTTCAATGATTACTACGGTATGGGGCGTTGGTTATAAGCTTGAGGTATCGAAGTAATTGATGAAGCTGGGATGGTTGTGGCGTAGTGTAGTCGGCAAGCTGTGGATGACGATTATCGTGCTGGTAGCAGTCGTTCTGCTCATTCTAGGCATGTTCCTGCTTCAATATATCGATATTAACTTTCAGGACAACACCTCTCATCAGGTGAAAGTGCTGTTCATTGTTACCGGGATCATCGGGTTTCTGTTATCTACTTTTTTTGCTTTCTTCCTATCGTCCAAAATCACGCAACCGCTCATCGAGATGAAGAAAGCGGCTGCGTCGATTTCCGGGGGCGATTATGAGACGCGTGTTCCGATTCGTTCGACAGACGAGATTGGTGATCTGGCCCATGCATTCAACCGTATGGCACATGATCTTGATTCGCTCATTAAAGATTTGAGCCTCGAGAAGAATCATCTCGCCAGCATCTTGCGCAGTATGTCTGATGCCGTCATCACGTTTGATGCAGAAGGCAATGTGACGATGTCCAACCCGCCAGGCGATAAGCTGATGGCGCATTGGAACTCGCTTGATTGGGCGGAGGATGAGGAGAACAACTCGCGACCAGGGGTGCCTAAGCCGCTGCTTGAGCTGTTCGGACATGTCATTGCAGAGGGCATAGATAGCAGTGACAAGATTCATTTCCTAAGCGGGGTTTGGTCGGTTGTCATGGCACCGTTGAAATCGAATGATTCGGTTCGCGGTGCGGTTGCGGTAGTACGGGATGTAACCGAGGAGTTCAAGCTGGAGAAGCTGCGTCGTGATTTCGTTGCGAACGTGTCCCATGAGATTCGGACGCCGTTGTCGATGATGCAGGGCTACAGTGAAGCGCTGTTGGACGGATTCGCTGATTCGCCAGAAGAACGCGATGAGCTTGTTCAAGTGATTCACGACGAATCCGTTCGGATGGGTCGGCTTGTGAAAGACTTGCTTGATCTGGCGAGAATGGAGGCAGGGCATACGGAGCTTAAGCTTATGCCATGCAATATCGATGCACTTGCAAGGCGCGTTCATCGTAAGTTTATGGCGTTCGCCAAGGAACGTGATATTCGACTTCAATGCGAGCTTCCCGAGTCTCCTCCGCTTCATGTTCAGGCTGCGGATGAGGATCGGCTCGAACAAGTGTTAACGAATTTGTTGGATAACGCGTTAAGACATACGCCTAGCGGGGCAATGATTACGTTATCTGGCGCATGGGGACAGCAGGAACCAGGTCAGTCTGAACCTTCCAATGTGGTACTGCGGATTGCAGACGAAGGGGAAGGTATCCCAACGGATGATCTGCCGTACATTTTCGAGCGTTTCTACAAAGCGGATAAGTCACGTAAACGCGGTTCGTCGGGTGGCACAGGTCTTGGACTTGCGATTGTGAAGAACATCGTAGAAGGCCATCACGGCCGCATTCAAGTGGATAGTATGATCGGCAAAGGTACGACATTTACAATATTGCTTCCTGTCGATTTGAATCATCAGTTGTCAATGCGCTCATCATAATGAGCGCTTTTTTTGTTGGATTAAGGGGGTTAATATTGTTCAACGTGGAACATGTATAGGGGCTCCGCCCCTTTAGACCCCGTTTTTTTACGAAAAATTAATAATTAAAGAGTTAAAAATTTCTACCCACCCAAACCCTCCCTGCAAGGGAGGGCCCCAAAGGTCGTGTGACCTCTGGACTCCTCACAAGGACGGTGTATTGGATTGGATGGATCGTGTGCCCGCACTTGCCGCTTTTAGCGGCAAAGCTTTTGTTTGGATGGGTCTAGATAAGGTATAGCGTCTGCATGCATTTTCGTTCATGCCCATCAGTCACCGCCCATTGATGAAACAGTCGAATAATTGCAGCATAAATGATCTACCCACCCAAACCCTCCCTGCAAGGGAGGGACCCAAAGGTCGTGAGCGTATGCTCCCGATGTGGTTTCCTCGCGGAAACCTTTACCTCTGGACTCCTCACAAGGACGATGTCTTGGATTGGATGGATCGTGTGCCCGCAATTGCCGCTTTCAGCGGCAAAGCTTTTGTTTGGATGGGTTTAGATAAGGTATAGCAGCTGCATGCTTTTTCGTTCATGCTCACCAGTCACCGCCCATTGATGAAACAGTCGAGTAACTGCCGTTTTTAGGAATATGGAGGATCGAATCGAAGCGCATATAAGAGAAGGGGAGAGTGAAGGAGTTTGTTGTACGAGCTATTCACATACAGACAAAAAACGCCAGAGACATTTCGTCCCTGGCGTTTGCATTATGACCATATTACAGGCTGATCACTTTCGCTTTGTTCAGTTCTGGCAGTTTTACAATATCATCGATGACCGATGCTGGCACTTGCTTGTCGACTGTGAGCACCATGAGTGCGTCGCCGCCAGCAAGTTTGCGCCCAACTTGCATCGTTGCGATGTTGACATCGTTGTTGCCGAGCAATGTACCGACACTGCCGATAATGCCTGGTTTATCCGTATGCGACACGAGAAGGAGTTTGCCTTCTGGTGCGACGTCTACTGGATAACTGTCAATTTGAACGATACGTGGACCGTAGCCTGTCATCAGTGCTCCGGATACTGTACGCTCGACTTCCTCTGTGCGAAGGGTTACCGTCACGAGGTTCGTGAAGTCTTTTGCAACACTTGATTTGTTAACTACTACGTTTACGCTGCGCTCTTTCGCCAGGTGCATCGAGTTAACAACATTGACTTGGTCTGCGCCGAGGTGGTGAGCAAGCACGCCGCGAACGACGTAACGATTAAGCGGTTGCGTATCAACTTCAGCCAGATCACCTGCATAGCTAATGACAATCTCTTTTATTGCGCCAGCCGTCAGTTGTGCAATGAAGCTGCCCAGCTTCTCGCCGAGCGGGAAGTAAGGCTGCAGTACGCTGCGAACGTTCGCAGGGATAGGAGGCATGTTCACTGCGTTGATGAACGGCTCGTCACGCAGAATGTGGAGCACTTGCTCCGATACGTCGATTGCAACGTTCTCTTGAGCTTCAACCGTCGAAGCGCCAAGGTGAGGCGTTACGATGATTTTCGGATTCGTCAAGAATGGGTGATCCGGTGCCGGAGGCTCAACTTCGAATACGTCGAATGCCGCGCCTGCTACGATACCTTGATCGATTGCTTCAACAAGCGCAAGCTCGTCGATGATGCCGCCGCGTGCACAGTTCACGATGCGCATGCCTGGCTTCATCACTTCGAATTGCTTACGCGAGATCATGTGGCGCGTTTCAGGCGTCAATGGCGTATGAACCGTCATGAAGTCTGCGTTGCGGATGATGTCGTCTACCGATGCAAGCTTAATGCCCATTTTTTCAGCGCGCTCTTCCGTCAGGAACGGATCGTAGCCGAGGATTTCCATGCCGAATGCTTTAGCGCGTTTAGCAACTTCGCTGCCGATACGGCCCATGCCCATAACGCCGAGCACTTTGTTGCGAAGCTCTACGCCGAGGAACGATTTGCGATCCCATACGCCGCCAACCGTCTTCAGGTAAGCTTGTGGAATGTGGCGAGCAACAGCCATCATCATCGCGAACGTATGTTCACAAGTCGTGATTGTGTTGCCGTCCGGTGCGTTGATAACGATAATACCACGTTGAGTAGCAGCTTCCAGATCGATGTTGTCAACGCCTACGCCTGCACGGCCGACAACTTTCAGTTTCTTGCCTGCTTCCATGATGCGTGGTGTAACGCGTGTTTGGCTGCGAACGAGCAGAGCATCGTATTCGCCGATGATGGCAACGAGTTCGTCTTCGCTTAAACCAGGTTTTTTGTCAACGATAACGTCTGATGCATCTACAAGCTTCTGAATGCCGAGGTCACTGATTGGATCCGATACTAACACTTTAAACATGTGGAAACTGCCTCCTGTCTGAATGTGAAAAGAATGGTGTTGCAGTGAATATGTAGGAAAAACTCCATGTTGGAGTCATTCGACCAATAGGATGATGACGAATTGGTTCGAGGAAAAACATCGTCTCAATACGATAACGAGTATCGGAACGAAAGCCTGTCCAAGCGAAAAAATGATTCGTCATTTCTCATAACGCTTATTATTTTAAAGTAGTTAACAGGTGGAATGCAATGCCGAAACTTGCCGATACGTGAATTTTCCGATATGATTCATTCAACGTCATAGGGAGGGAAAACGCTGTGAATCGATGGGAAAATATTGATGCGGACAAGCTTCTAGAACGGCTTGCCAATGGATCGGTGAAGCCAGAACAAATCATTGACGTCCGCGAGCATCATGAATGGGACTATTATCGGCTTGAAGGAACAACACATATTCCTATGAGTATCTTTCCGGAGCAGCTTGCTTCTATAACACAAGAAGAATCATGGTACATATTATGCGGACATGGTGTTCGTAGTGTAGCTGTATGCCGCTATATGCAAGAAAACGGCTACGACGCGCTCCACAACATCGTGGGCGGCATCGCAGCCGTAGCAGAACTTAAAGGGTTTCAGTATGACTGATTAATTATGTAGATGTTATGCTTCATCAGATAAGAAGAACGGCAACTGCGGAAGCAGCTGCTTCGCATATTGGTTCACCATGCTGCTCTTGAAATCTCCGCTGCGCACTGCTTTCGTATCAATCAACAGCTCGGAGATAGGACCAATTAGGTCGTACTTCAACTTAGCAGCTTGTCCCGAGCTAATGAATTCATCGATGCGGCTGCTCAAGTCCTGCGGATAGTAATTAACGACTGTGCCTGAAGCTAAGATGAGATCGGCGCTAAGTTTATTCTTTACGATAAGAGGCAGCGATTTCCATACCGATATTTTCATCGTGCCAGGCAATTCGTTTACTTGTACAATGTCGGAATTGATCGTTCGAGCCCATTGAACCATTGCATTATAATAGGATTGCTGACCTTGCAGTGACTTGTTTACCGCTGATTTATAATCAGTGTCCTTGCGCATTGCGGCAAGAATCTGTGCAACAGATTGCCCCTCTTTGCTGGTAGACAGCCGTTTGGATACGGATTGGAATGATGCGATGCTCTTCAGCAACTGCTGCTGGGATTGTTCCAGCGGAGTAGATGTTGGCATGCTCACTGCCGATACTTCATTGAATGTTTTCTGAGATAGAGAAGCCAGTCGTTTCAGCTCAGTAGGCAAATCGGTTGTTTGCCTTGCGTTTGCATTCTCGACAACTGCTATCCATTCGGATTGAAATTCACGATAAGGCATAAATACAGTATGATAGTAGGATACGAGATCTTGCTGCTGAAGCGTGCCTGAGACGGGCTTTTTATCCGTTGATTCTTTACTTGCTTCCAGCTGCGTTGTCGTTCGATTCTTTCCGACCTCTACGCCGAAGAAGAAAGCACCTGCAGCGCATACCAGCATGAATAGGAACCCAAGGCTAACTAGCATTTCAGAACGAGACAAGCTCTTATTCATTCGGATAAATCCCCTTCACAATATGGTAGTATATATAAGAGTGAATATGTTGTAATGGCTCGAATAAAGTCGAATGTGGTACTAGTATAGGCGATTAAAGGAAAAAAGGGAATACAACGTTTTCAGGACAGGCGGTTGGTTATGAAAAAATTCGACATTAAAAAAATTAAGCTTCGCCAAGTGTCTGTGGACCAAATTGATGACAAGCTTTTACTGATTAATTTGTATCTAACACAACTGCTTACACTTATTATCGGAATTGTATGGTTATTATTTCAGCATCGAAATCCAATTCATTTGTTACAATTTCCGGAGCAGTCCAATTTCTGGATGTATGGGGTTGGATTAACGGCCGTTGTTATTGCGGTTGATGTACTAATTAGCAAGTTTGTGCCTGATCATGCTTCCGATGATGGCGGCGTGAATGAGCGGTTATTTAGAAAACGTCCCGTATGGCACATCGTGGTCATGTCGTTTATTGTCGCAGTTTGCGAGGAAATGTTGTTTCGAGGTGCGATGCAGCAATCATTTGGTCCATATTGGGTAAGTATCATTTTCGCTGCAATTCATGTTCGCTATTTGCGCCACTGGATACCAACAGGACTCGTCTTCTCGATCAGCTACGGACTCGGATGGATTTATATACAGAGCGGAACGCTGTGGGCGCCGATACTTACCCATTTTCTAGTCGATACCATTATGGGACTTATTATTCGGTTTCGGAGGTACGATGAAGAATGAGCAGGATGGCGAAGTATGGTTCGAGGCGAGCTCGGACTAGCAGCGAACAGCAGCAAGCGAGCGCAGATGAATACACAGAGGATGAAGAAAACGGCCTGCCGCCCAGACGTAAAACTCACCCGTCTAATAAGCAGCAGACCGCTCAGATTTTCTACAATGCACTTATTTTTATTTTTCTAATCCTAATCGTTACATTATTCTGGTTTGGCAAACAATTGCATTCCCCGTCCTAGCCCTACCCGGGCAGGACTTTTTTCATTTAGCTGCTGTTGCTGATGCATCAGCAGTAGCTGCAGTTGTATCGGACTCGATCTGGATGGTATCAGGGTCGATGAAGCCATATCCTTTGGCTTCCAACTTCGTCAGCAATTCGTCGAGCGCTTCTATCGTCCAAGGAAGTTCATGCATCAGAATGTTAGCTCCTGAATGCAGCTGCTCCAATACGTTTGCAATGACGGCATCGGGTTTGTTTTTGTTTTTGGTGTCCCAGTCAAGTGAACCGTTCGACCAAGTCATGTACAGCATGCCGTGATCCTTTACATAGCTGCGAACCGTATCATTGCCAGAACCGAATGGAGGACGGAAGAACTTCGGCGCTTCACCGATAATATCCTCGACTTGTTTGCTGACATCCCCGATCTGTTTCTCAATTGATTCCTTGTTCTCTTTCTTCAGATCAATATGATCCCACGAATGGTTGCCGACAGTCTGACCGCGATCGTGAATGAGCTTCACGAGTTCAGGATGAACTTTGACGCGATATCCGTTAACGAAGAAGATCGCTTTGGCTTTATGTTTATCCAGAATGTCGAGCATCTCCTTAACCTGTTTCTCATCTTTCGGGCCATCGTCGAACGTTAAGAGGACAACTTTATCCGTTGTCGTTGTTTTGTCAATTGGAACGAAACGATATACCTTGCTCATTCGATATAGCTTTACTTGTTCCGCTTGGGTTGGTGTTGTCTCATCAGTAGGCGTTGGATCTGTCGTCCCGGTCGCTGGCGGATTCGTTGTAGTACCGCCGGACGTGCTGCCTGAAGAATCTGGTGTAACAGCAGTTGAGTCAGGAACGGAAGTATCCGGCTGTTTGTCGGGTACGTCTAACGTCTGTTCGGCGGCAGGCGGTGTTGTTTGCTTCGTAGTGTCCTTGCCAGCTGCTCCGCAGGCAGCAAGTGCGAGAGCAAGCGTAAGGGGAACAGATGCTTTCAGCATGCGTTTCATGGGGTTCGGACCTCCGTCTGATATGTGATGATGATCTTGTTTAACCTTCTTAAGAACACGCCCTTCATTGTATCATATTTTGCTGGGCGGATCGTATGCGTTTTTTCCTGTATTTCACGCGGTTAACGAAACAAGCTAAGCGCACACTAAGGTCGAAACGTAATGATTATGGATATGAATAGAAGGAGTCGATCCCATTATGAGAATGAGTGGGTTTATCATTGGTGGATTGCTTGGCATGGCCGCAGCATTATATGCATCCCGCAAGCGTCCAGGTATGGCAGCATGGGCGGTTGATGCGACAGGCGATTTGATGTCTTCAGCGAGAAAAAGGTTGATGGGACGCGTCATGGAGCGTAAGCTTAGCTCTTGGACGAAGGAGGCTGCGGATGCAACCCCAAAGCGGTCCGCCGCTTCCGCCGGCAATTCCGCCGCCGCATGGCAGCAAATCGGCGCGCTCATTGAGAGCGATCCTGAGGTGAAGCGGGAGACGGAAGCGATTATGAAATCAACGGCAAGCGGCAGCGAAGGCAGCAGCTTGACCCATATGGGCAGCAGCCCAACTACGCATTAAGGCCAAAGTCAGCATCAATACTAGCATTCAGAGGGTCACCCTATCGCCAAAACATTGGCGAATAGGGCTGATCCTTTTTTGTCTGCAATAGTGCAATCATAGGGCGGACATGGTAACATAGGAATATGGCATGAGGGAATCACACATCATGTATGTTCTCATACCTTGTTATAACAGATGCTGCATAGGAGGATCCTGTCATGAAAATCGAACGGCTGAGCCAAGATAAAATACGCATATTTCTGACGTTCGACGACCTACTGGAGCGAGGCATTCAGAAGGAGGACATGTGGCGGGAAATTCCGAAGGTGAATGAGCTTTTCAGTGAAATGATGGATCAAGCTCATTCGGAACTCGGGTTTGAGGCCAGTGGTCCGCTTGCTGTAGAGGTGTTCGCACTTCCCGCTCAGGGTATGGTGGTGATCGTCACACGCGGCAAGTTGAATGTACACGCGGATGATTCCGTCCATGAGGATGATGAATCGGACGAAGATGTGTACGAGATGGAAGTAACGCTAGAACAGAGCGACATGGTTATGTACGCCTTCCGCGATTTCGAGGATGTTATAGCTGTCGGACGACAGTTAAGTCAGTCGGAATTGACTGATGACGGAAGACTGTTCGCTTACAACGGCAAGTACATTATGGCAATCGATCCAACCAGTATCGATCCATCTAGACATAATGCACTCATAGCGCTTCTCGCCGAATTCGGTGAAGCGACCTCGGTGACGGAGGCTGTACTTGAAGAGTATGGCAAGGTCATCATGAACGAGGGAGCCGTTCGCCAGCTATGTCAATATTTTTCCTTCTAAGCGGAATCAGATAAAGAGCATCCTGCGCCAGCCCTTAACGTGCGCGGATGCTCTTTTTTAGCCACTCATAGAGTTACACCCCTACCTCTAATCAGGTCGTTCATCATCTGAAGACCATGATAGAGGTTTTTTCTTCTTGTCTAACTGTCGGCTTTAGCCAGCTTTCAGAAGGCTTCCTGCATATGCAGGCTAAGCATCGACGATACTAACACAGATAGAAGGCTGGCTGACATTTCCTATTCATATGCGACGATTGCTGATGATGCAGCTTGAGCTGCTGTTACCGTCTCCAACAAGACACGGCAGCGATTATCGCAATTACTTAAGGGGGAGTATGAGATGACGACACCTGATGCAACGAATGTGCTGCATTCTACGCAAATAGTTATTGAACAAGCGCTCCGCAGACTCGGCTACAGTGATAGTATGGTTGAATTGCTAAGAGAGCCGATGCGTGTTCTTACCGTTCGAATACCTGTACGAATGGATGACGGAACAACCAAAGTATTTACCGGCTACCGCGCTCAGCACAATGATGCGGTTGGTCCGACCAAAGGCGGCGTACGATTTCATCCGGATGTGAACGAGATTGAAGTTAAAGCGCTTTCGATATGGATGACGCTTAAGTGCGGCATTGCAGATCTACCTTATGGCGGCGGCAAAGGTGGCGTAATCTGTGATCCGCGCAAAATGTCAATGCGAGAGCTTGAGCTTCTCAGCCGCGGGTATGTGAGGGCGATCAGTCAAATTGTCGGGCCGAACAAGGACATTCCGGCGCCTGATGTCATGACCAATGCTCAAATTATGGCTTGGATGCTGGATGAATACAGTCGCATTCGCGAATTCGATTCGCCGGGTTTTATCACGGGCAAACCGTTAGTACTGGGTGGCTCGAGAGGCCGCGAGACCGCGACTGCTCGCGGTGTAGCCATAATGATTGCAGAAGCGCTTCGGATGAAAGGGATTCCTTTGAAAGGTGCCCGGGTAGTCGTACAAGGCTTCGGCAACGCAGGAAGTTATCTTGCCAAATTCATGTATGATGCCGGTGCTGTCGTAATAGGTATTTCCGATGTGCACGGGGCATTGTATAATGAAAACGGGCTCGATATTCCGGACCTGTTAGATAAACGGGATTCTTTCGGCGGCGTAACGAATCTATTCAATCAGACCATTACGAATGATCAGCTGTTGGAATTAGATTGCGATGTGCTGGTACCAGCTGCAATCGAGAATCAAATTACAGAGCAGAACGCCCCGAATATTAAAGCAAGTGTAATTGTTGAGGCGGCTAATGGCCCTACAACACTAGAGGCAACTCGAATTGTTACGGAACGCGGCATTCTGCTTGTACCGGATGTGCTTGCAAGTGCAGGCGGTGTGATTGTATCCTACTTTGAGTGGGTACAGAATAATCAGGGCTATTACTGGTCGGAAGAAGAGGTTGATCAGAAGCTGGAGTGGATGATGCTGAAGGGCTTCCGCCAAGTCTACGAAATACACCAGACACGCAAGATCGATATGCGCCTTGCTGCTTATGTGGCAGGTGTGCGCAAGACGGCAGAGGCGACGCGACTGCGCGGCTGGGTCTAACACATTTTATAAGAGACGAAGGGGTGGGAAGAGGAATGCTGTTTTCGGTACTAACAGCGGCAATAGCGCCGGGCGTTTTCCTTCTCACTTATTTATATTTGAAGGATAAGTATGAAGCGGAACCGATTCATATGGTTGTGCGAATGTTCTTAATTGGTGTCCTGCTGCTGCTTCCGATCATGATCATTCAGCGCGGACTCGAGATTTGGCTGGGCGATAATCCTGTTCTCCATGCATTTGGCCTAGCGGGTGCTGTGGAGGAAAGCTTAAAGTGGTTCGTCCTGTATCACATCATCTATAATCACACAGAGTTCGACGAGCCTTACGACGGTATTGTGTACGCTGCATCCATTTCGTTAGGATTCGCAACGCTGGAGAACGTTCTGTACGCATTAACGCTGCCAGCGGATTTCGGCAGTCTGATGTTTCGAGCGCTGCTGCCTGTGTCAGGACATGCGTTGTTCGGCATAACGATGGGCTATTACATGGGGAAAGCCAAATTTGCTTCTCCGGCCAGGTCTTCCCGCTATATGACGATGTCGCTGCTGCTTCCAATTTTGTTCCATGGTTTATACGATTGGGTGCTGACGTATTTCGACCGAGAATGGGTATGGATCATTCCGCCGTTCATGGCAATCATGTGGATCTGGGCGCACAAAAATATGCAGAGAGCTTCGAATCGTTCGCCATTTCGCTTCCTGCCTAGGGAAGACGAGGTTAAATTGTAGTTTTCCCGTTCATACTGGATTCCGTAATGGTTATTCAGGAGGGACGATCGAGGAATGGCGGGAGAACGAGTTAAAGTAAGAATTCGCTGCAATGTATGCGGGGAGAAATTTGTGCTCCGCGGCAAGCGCGAGAAGGAAAGAATCGACACGGGCTTTAAACAATGCATCTGCAACAACGTATACGACTTCGAAATTGAAGAGCAGCCGGTATAGACCATGAACCGCATATGAACATTCGTGGCAATTGCAGGCACGTTCGGTGAATAAAGCTTCTTTCGGTAATCCAAACTAAGGTCAGGTTTGGGACAGAAAGGAGCTTTTGTCATGTATAAACGTCTGAGTGCGATTATGTTTCCACTCGTAACACTGCTCTGTATCGGTTCAATTTATTGGGGATACCAAGAGCATCAGGAGAAAAACTCGATTCTCATAAAAGCTGAAAACCAATATCAGCGCGCTTTTCACGATTTAAGCTATCACGTCCAGCAAGTACATAAACAGCTGGGCAACACGCTTGCTGTGAATTCCAAATCGCAGGCTTATCATCGCAAAGGGCTGATCAATGTCTGGCGTCTCACAAGCCAAGCACAGAATGAAGTCAATCAACTGCCACTGACGCTGCTTCCTTTCAATACGACTGAAGAGTTCCTGTCCCGCATCTCTAACTTTGCTTACAAAACAGCGATTAGGGATTTGTCCAAAAATCCGCTGACGGATGATGAATTCAAGACGCTGAAAGCACTATACCAGCGTTCGGACGAAATTTCGAATAACCTGCTTACGATGCAGGATAAAGTGTTGTCGAATCATCTGCGCTGGATGGATGTTGAGGTTGCGCTCGCATCGGAGAAGTCGGTAAATGATAATACGATTATCGACGGCTTCAAGACGGTGGACAAGAAGGTTAGCGAATACCCGGAATTAAACTGGGGACCATCCGTTGCAAGCATGTATCAGAAGCGTACGGTCAAAATGCTTCAAGGAAATAACGTTACGCCAGAAGAGATCAAGAAGAAGGCTGCAGAGTTTCTAGGACTTGACTCGGGTGCTGATATTCGTGTGGTAGAGAATGGACAAGGCACAGAATATTCATCGTACTCAGCGACGGTGAACATCAGCGGCAGCAGCGATAAAGGCAAGAAGAACGGTGATAAGATCGAGCTTGATTTTACGCAAAAGGGCGGTCTTCTCATCTGGTACATGAATCCGCGTGATGTAAGCAATAAGACGATCGGACTTAAGGAAGCGCGTCAGAAGGCTGAGGAGTTCCTGAATAGCCATGGCTATAAAGGGATGAAGCCAGCGAGCTACGATGAGAACGGCAATGACGGAGTAATCACCTTTGTCGCAACGCAAGACGGCGTGCTTATTTATCCAGAGAAGCTAACTGTAAAGGTAGCGCTGGACAATGGCGAGATTGTCGGATTGCAGGCATCTGATTATGTGTACGAGCATCATGCACGCAAATTGCCGAAGCCTAAGATTACGAAGGAAGCAGCTCGTCAAGCGCTCAATCCAGACATGAAAATACGGTCCCAATCGCTGGCGCTGATCCTTAACGAGATGAGCGAAGAGACACTCTGCTATGAATTTACAGGCACGATCAACAAAGAAGGCTACAAAATCTATATCAATGCAGAAACCGGCGTCGAAGAATCGATAGAAGAAATGCCGGAGCTCAAATAAAAGTAAACGACAAGCACGTGTTCAATATGTAAGTTTCGATATGGCTCCCCACTATTCGACGTGTTATAATCGCCGTATGGGAGGGGAGCCGTTTGCTGCCAAAAATCAATCAAGTGATCCAATTCCAGTTCGTTGCTGCTCTGCAGCAGGGTGAGGAACTGGAGTTCGAATACAAGACGCGTATTGCCGATGAGCGCGATGACGACTTCTGCGTCGAGATGTTTATTCACGAACGGACCGGGAGGTTTAAGCGACCTTTAATAGGGGATGCATTGACCGCGGTGTATGTGAATGAAGAAGGCGTTCAACATTTCTTTGAAACGCAGGTCACAGGCTTTATTAACGACACGGTTCAGCTTATTCGGATTCAGAAGCCGGATCTGGCCTCCATTACGAAGACGCAGCGCAGAAACTATTTGCGTGTTGCGGCGACTCTAGAAGTCGCTGCATTGACTCCGGATGGGGATCGATTCAATGCATTGACGGATGATGTCGGGGGTGGCGGTGTTTCGTTTATTTGTGAAGGTTCTACTAAGCTGGAAGAAGCGAATCTGCTAGACTGCTGGCTACTGCTATCATACAAGAATGGCACAATCGAACACGCATCGTTCCAAGCTTCAATTGTTCGTTTGAATACGCTATCAACCGGACGACTGCATGTAATGGCCAAGTTCGAGAACATTACCAATTCAGATCGCCAGAAGATTATCCGCTACTGCTTCGAGCGGCAGCTTGATTTCCGCAACCGCTAATCGCGAATAAGCTTGTTTGTGATCGGATATCCTACGTCTAACCGCCAATAATAGGAAGGTGTGATGAAGGATGGATGATATACACGTACATAAAAGAGGTCCTAAGCAGCAGAAATCTGCGACCGATAAGTCGGTGTCGCTCGACAATGAAAGCAAGGAACGCGAACGGTATGGAAAACTGTCAGAGGACGTCAGCCGAGTACTTCGTAACATCGTCCTGACGCTCCTTGTTTTGGTCATTTTATCCCAGTTCGCGTTGCGTTCCGATGGGATTCGACAGCATCTGTCAAACGCCGAAAAACTAGAAGGAATGCCGTTTCAGAAGGCTGGCCGTGCTTTGCATTGAGGAATGCAGTGTGGTATAATTTTCACGTTCGCAGGCTGAGCCTGCTTTTTTCTTGAGAGGTAAACGGGAGCAGCGGGCGTATATCGTGAGGCTGATCTCAGTAGGGGGGTTCGCTGTTGGTATTGCAACCAGACGGCGGCCGGGACCGGATCAACATCGCGATTGACGGACCCGCGGGAGCTGGCAAGAGTACAGTTGCCCGTAAAGTCGCCGAAACACTAAACTACATTTACATTGATACTGGCGCAATGTACAGAGCAGTAACGCTAAGCGCGCTTAACAATGGCATCAAGGCGGATGACAAGGAGGCGCTCAGCCGACATGCTGAGAGCATTGACATTACGTTAATGCCAAGTGAGGCTGGACAGGTTGTACGGTTGAACGGAGAAGACGTTACAACGGCAATCCGATCGCGTGAAGTTACGCTTCATGTATCGCAAGTATCGGCTGTAGAACGCGTGCGGCTGCGCCTAGTAGCCATGCAGCGGCAATTGGCGCATAACAAAGGCGTCGTGATGGATGGACGCGACATCGGATCACATGTACTGCCAGGTGCAGAGCTGAAGGTATTCCTTACGGCATCTGTAGAAGAACGTGCGCTACGGCGGTTCAAGGAATTGAATGGCCGAGACGGCATCTCACTGGAGCAGTTGGAGCGAGAGATCGCAGAGCGGGATCGGAAAGACCAGGAACGGGAGATTTCGCCTTTAGTATGTGCACCGGATGCGATTGTACTCGATAGCACATCGATGACGATCGATGAAGTTGCGGACAACATCGTCAATTTAAGTAGAACCAAATTGGCGGAGGCGAAGTAAACTATGATATACATCTTTTGTCGTGCCGTTCTGCGCCTTCTATATGGGCTATTGTTCCGGTTGGAAGCGCAAGGACGGGAGCATGTGCCCACTGAAGGTCCTGTTATTCTCTGTTCGAATCATCTCAGCAACTTTGATCCGCCTACGATTGGGATTAAGCTCGATCGCAAAGTTCAGTTTATGGCGAAGAAAGAACTGTTCGACATTCCGCTCTTCGGTAAGCTGATTCATTCGCTAGGCGCATTCCCTGTAAAGCGCGGGGGCGTCAGCAAGGAAGCGATTCGCGCGTCGCTTGATCTGCTCAAATCCGGCGGCATGATGGGTATTTTCCCTGAAGGAACACGGAAGAGCAGTGGAGAAGCAGCGAAGAAGGGTGCAGCCATGATTGCACTTCGCAGCGGCGCTGTAATCGTACCGGTCTTTATTGATGGAAATTATAAACTATTTCGTAAAACGGTAGTTCGTTACGGACCACCAGTCGATCTGTCCGATATTGTAGCTGATCCTTCTTCGGATTCGTTGGAACGTGTAACTGAGCGGATCATGAGCCATATCTGGGCACTTCGCAAATAAAGTTTTAAACGCTGTTCCCGGGCTGTTTCAATCGGATCGGGCAGGTTTAAATAAATGTTGGGGTATGAATTGAGGAGGTAATTTTCCATGTCAGAAGAAACGAAGATTGAAGAAACCGCAGCAGCGGAAACGATCAGCCAAGATGCTTTGGACAACATCGTATCATTGAAGAAGGGCGATACGGTCAAAGGCACGATTGTCAAAATCGAAGACAACCAAGCTACAGTTAGCCTTGGATATAAATATGACGGCGTGATTCCGCTGCGCGAACTGTCGTCTGTACAACTCGACAACGCATCCACGGCGGTTCAGCTTGGCCAAGAGGTTGAACTGAAAGTCGTCAGCATCGACGACGAGAAAGAAAAACTCGTGCTCTCCAAACGTGCCATCGATGGAGAAAAAGCATGGGAAGAACTGCAAAGCAAATTCGAGAGCGGCGAAGCATTCGAAGTTGTTGTTGCTGACGTAGTCAAAGGCGGCCTTGTGGCTGACGTAGGCGTGCGCGGCTTCATTCCAGCTTCGATGGTTGAGCGCCACTTCGTAGAAGATTTCAGCGACTACAAAGGCCGCACGCTCCGCGTGAAAGTGAAAGAAATCGACCGCGAGAACAACAAGGTCATTCTTTCGGCTAAAGAAGTTCTTGAAGCTGAATTCGAAGCTAACAAACAAAAAATTATGGCATCGCTTGAGCCAGGCCAAGAGCTTGACGGCACGGTTCAACGCCTGACGCCATTCGGCGCATTCGTAGATATCGGTGGTATCGACGGACTCGTTCACGTATCCGAGATTTCGTGGTCGCACGTTGCTCATCCGAAGGATGCAGTTTCCGAAGGCCAATCGGTTCGCGTGAAAGTGCTTAAAGTTGATCCTTCAGCAGGCAAAATCAGCCTGAGCATGAAAGCAGCTCAACCAGGTCCTTGGGATCTGGCAACGAACAGCTTCAATACTGGTGACATTGTAACAGGTACGGTTCGTCGTATCGTTGACTTCGGTGCATTCATCGAGATCGCACCGGGCGTTGAGGGCCTTGTACACATTTCCCAAATCGCACACCGCCACGTGGCAACGCCGTTCGAAGTGCTCAAAGAGGGTCAAGAAGTGAAAGCGAAAGTTCTCGACTTCAACCCAGCACAAAAACGCGTTTCCCTGAGCATCAAAGAAACGGAAGAAGCTCCAGAACAAGCACCGCGTGCTGAACGCAGCGAGCGTCCTGCCCGTGCGCCTAAAGAAGACCACAGCGCAGCAATTGCCGCTAACAACCAAAGCCTGAGCTTCACGCTGGGTGAGCGTTTCGGCGACAAACTGAGCAAATTCAAGTGATTCACGCTTCGGCATCAGCCGAATGGTGAGTTCGAAAAAGAAAGTCCCCTTATCCGTAATTAGTGGATTTGGGGGCTTTTTTGCATATTAAATGTTTCATCTCGTCATTCGTGTTTAAAAATGTATATGCGGGAGATATCGACATATAGTCCGTATAGTCGAATCTTCGCCCATTCTTCCTATCGGATTCGACACAATCATCTATTCAAGCTGCGATGGCTTAAGGACCCTCGCTAGAAGGTGGGCACAAGCGGGTAGAAGTGTATTGCACAGCGCATAATAGGGGCATGCGAGGTGAATAGTGCAATGAATGCCGGTTATTTGTCGATGGGGCTTACACTTATTTTCTTCATCTTATTCTCAACTGGCTGGAAAGAATTGATTGCAGAGCGGATTCCAATGCCTTATCTGACGCTAATCGCATCAGGTTGTATACTGTTAGCCCCATTCTCTTTATCGTTCGACCGATGGATGAATGGGCATGGCAGCATGTCGATCCAGTTATCCGTATGCTGGCTTACGGCTTGGGCGATTGTTGGGATGTTATTCTATCGGCAGGAAGGGACCCTGCAACGGGTATATGTGTTGTTTGCCTCCTTATTAGCAGCAATGATGGGCGGATGGCTCCGCATTCTGTATTTGAATGACCCTGTGCTTATTTTTTATCATGTGACTTTGGATGCGGCCTTCATGACGGGCATCTCTGCTGTTCTGATGGCACCTGCAAGCAGCCCGCTGCGGTTGATTGTCGTTACGTTCGCATCTGTGCTGCAACCCATACTTGTAGGCTGGCTTCGGCCAGGACATCCGATGGATGGAATCAGGATCGGCTCCTTGACGTGGTGGGACAGCTATCTGCTTGCGTTGTGCACCACTTGCGTACTCGGATTGCTGTTTCGGACAATGCGGGTGGCTGCTGAGAAATGGCGGCTCAGGTTCGCTGGCAGCGGCGGAGGGGAAGAATCGTGATTAATTTTTTGAACGACCTCCTAAAATACGTGTTCAAAAAATTCGGTTTTCAGCACCGAGAAGGTTGGATCAAGCGGGGAACGAGGATCGGAGCGTAGTGAAGTGCTACGTGAGAACCGGAAGTCACAGCTTCATCCAAGATTCGATGTCGATTATACTTCTTGTGATGCTTCGTGATCAAAAGCGGACTTTTTGAACGACCTCTAATATGAAATGTTAGCCAAGCTGTTTGTTTTTTGTTATAGTGATAGTCGTGAGTATGATCGAAGGAGTTGGAATGTTATGGCAAGACCCGTTATTGCAATAGTCGGACGGCCGAATGTGGGGAAGTCCACCATCTTTAATCGGGTCATCGGCGACCGGCTGGCCATCGTAGAAGATAAACCGGGTGTAACCCGTGATCGGATCTATGGAACCGGCGAGTGGAGCGGCAGAGCGTTCAGCATTGTCGATACTGGCGGTATCGAGATCGATGGCGAAGACGAGATCATGAAATCGGTTCGGATGCAGGCTGAGCTTGCAATCGAGGAAGCCGATGTAATTATATTCATGGTAGATGCAAAAGCCGGAATGACCCATGCGGATGATGAAGTAGCACAGATGCTATTCCGTTCGCATAAACCCGTTGTCGTAGCGGTTAACAAAGTGGATAACTTCAACCGCATGGATGACGTATACGAGTTTTATGGACTTGGCTTCGGAACGCCTGTAGCGATTTCCGGCTCTCATGGCACAGGTATCGGCGATCTGCTGGATGCTGCAATTGAGAAGCTGCCGGAGCAGGTGGACGAGGTATATGATGAGGATGTAATCCGTGTCGCACTGATTGGCCGACCGAATGTCGGCAAATCGTCGCTCGTTAATGCGCTTTTAGGAGAAGAGCGCGTTATCGTGAGCGATATTGCAGGCACAACGCGCGATGCAATCGATACGCCTTTCGAACGCGACGGTCAGAAGTATGTATTAATCGATACGGCCGGTATGCGTAAGCGCGGCAAAGTCTATGAGACGACCGAGAAATACAGCGTTATGCGCTCGATGAAAGCAATCGAACGCGCGGATGTCGTTCTTATTCTTATCAATGGCGAGGAAGGCATCATCGATCAAGACAAGCATATTGCCGGCTATGCGCATGAGGCAGGCAAGGCTAGTGTGTTTGTCGTGAACAAGTGGGATGTTGTAGAGAAAGATGAGAAGACGATGCAGTTGTTCACGGAGGATCTTCGCGATAACTTCCTGTTCATGCACTATGCGCCAATCGTTTATCTTTCCGCCAAAACAAAACAACGCTTACATAAGCTGTTGCCGGTGGTGAACCACGTTTCGGAGCAGCATGCGTTGCGGATTCAAACCCACGTTCTTAACGATGTCATCTCCGACGCGGTTGCGATCAATCCTCCGCCTACGGATAAAGGCAAACGTCTGCGCATCAACTATGCGACGCAGGTAGCCACGAAGCCGCCGACGATTGTCATCTTCGTCAATGATCCCGAGATTATGCACTTCTCGTATGAACGGTACTTGGAGAACAAAATCCGTGCAGCCTTCAACTTCGATGGCACGCCGGTTCGTTTGTTCACAAGACGCAAGTCCGATTCGGATTAAGAGCGTTGACGGTTGACATACGCACTATAATCGACTAGTCGTTTGGCTAGACAAGTAGGGGAGAACGAGCTTGTTGAACGCAGTCATAGCGGTAATTATCAGTTATTTGTTAGGTTCGGTATCATTCAGTATTGTCATTGCACGTCTGGTGAAAGGGATCGATATTCGCCAGCACGGCAGCGGCAATGCGGGTGCGACGAACACTTTGCGTGTTCTGGGGAAAGGTCCGGGCA
This sequence comes from Paenibacillus terricola, assembly GCF_014779765.1. Classification (GTDB taxonomy): domain Bacteria; phylum Bacillota; class Bacilli; order Paenibacillales; family Paenibacillaceae; genus Paenibacillus_T; species Paenibacillus_T terricola. The sequence goes on from NZ_JACXZA010000002.1 coordinate 264,102, forward strand.
TTGCGGTTTTCATCCTTGATATTGCGAAGGGTGTAGCTGCAGTCTGGATCGGGCATGCATTGAATGGCGGCTATGAGTCTTGGGCACCGGTATTGTGCGGCCTTGCAGCCATTGTTGGTCATAACTGGCCCGTATGGTTCCGCTTCAAGGGCGGCAAAGGGATTGCAACAACGGTTGGTGTCATTGCAACGCTGGCATTCATTCCTGCGCTTATTGCTGGTGTAGTTGCAATCGCTGTTATCGCTACTACACGTTATGTCTCGGTTGGCTCCCTTCTGTTCGCAGCGCTTGTTCCTATCGGAATCGGCATCATGACGGGCAGCGGACCGATGCTTTGGGCAAGCTTGCTTATTTGTGTATTTGCTTTTGTACGCCACCGTTCCAATCTAGTGAAGCTTGTACAAGGCAAAGAGAACAAGCTGGGTACGAAGAGAGGTTAGGGTATATATGAAGACTGGTAATGAAGTGGGCCAGCGTAAAGCTGCTGTTCTTGTTGCCGGCAGTTGGGGCACAGCGCTTGCTATGGTACTCAGTGATAACGGATACCAGGTCACATTATGGACGCGCAACGAATCGCAGGCAGAGGAAATCAACACATTGCATAAGAACGGCAAATATTTGCAGGATTGCCTACTACCCGATTCGCTTTCTGCTTCGAACTCGATGGCGCAGGCGTTGGAGGGAGCGGAGCTCGTATTGTTCGCTTCGACTTCATCGGCAATGCGTGAAATCGCCAAGCAAGCTGCACCATATGTATCATCCGATGCGCTTATCGTACATGCCACCAAAGGCTTTGAAGGCGATACTTTGAAGCGTATGACGACTGTATTATCGGAAGAGCTTGGCCGACCGGAAGAAACGCTTGTCGTTCTGTCCGGTCCAAGCCACGCAGAAGAAGTAGCGAAGCGGATGCCGACAACGGTAGTCGTTGCATCTGCAGATCAAGCAAGAGCCGAGCAAGCACAGGACAGCTTCATTAATAATTATTTCCGTGTGTATACGAACCCGGATTTAATTGGCGTTGAAGTTGGAGGCGCAATTAAGAACATTATTGCTCTGGGCGCCGGCATGTCTGACGGCCTAGGGTTCGGTGCCAATGCTAAGGCTGCGCTGTTGACGCGCGGACTTGCAGAGATAAGCCGCCTGGGTACGGCAATGGGGGCGAATGCGCTGACGTTTGCCGGATTGGCTGGTGTCGGGGACCTTGTCGTGACATGTACGAGTAATCTGAGCCGCAATTGGCGTGCAGGACATAAGCTGGCGCAAGGCATACCGCTCGATGAAGTGCTTGAGCAGATGGGCATGGTGGTCGAAGGCGTTAAGACGACGAAAGCCGCTAGGTACTTGTCTGAGAAGTACAATGTCGAGATGCCGATCGCAGATCAGCTGTACAGCGTTCTGTTCGAGGGCTGCGAGCCGAATACAGCCGTGAATAGGCTGATGGGTCGTGGACGAACACACGAAAGCGAGCAGGTTGCTCAGGACTGGGGCCTACACCAAAGCTAATGCCCTCTCATATGATGCTAGCAGCGTACGATTCGCATTAAAGTGCGAGTTCAAAAAAGTCGGATTTTCAGCACCGAGAAGGTTGCGAGAACCTGAAAAAGGAGGAGCGGAGTGTAGGCAAAACCTACATGAGCACCGGACTTCGAAGGTGAACGCAAGATTCGATGTCGAATAGCTTCTTGGCTTGCTTCGTGATCAAAAGACGACTTTTTGAACAACCTCTTAAAGAATCGAAGTTGCAGCGCTTGGAGAGGAGGCGGCGGGTAGATGGGCAACGATAAAAACCTGTCGAAAGACGTTCTGAATGCCGTCAACAAGAAAACGGGCAAGGCGATATCGGAATCGGAAGTGAAGAAGATTGCGAGCGGCGTAACGGCAAGCACGCTGCAGAGCGAGGCAGAGCTGACGAAGTTGATCAAACAAGTATCCTCAATGGCTAAAGTTCCGGTCAGCGACAAGACGATTAACGATATCGTGAAGGCTGTTAAAGCAAGCGGCATGAATATGAACAATATCGAAACGATTATGAAGATGATGATTAAAAAGTGACGGCTGCCTTGCCGATGCACCGATTCGGTCATGGCTTTCACACATAGGGAAAGGCTAAACGGCGCCGTCAGTGTATGACGGTTAGCCGTTTCTTTTTTTTGTTCATAATACTGTCTGATCCATCGGTGGGACAAACAGGCATGTTCTGCTATAATAGTACGGAAAGATTCGACATAACAACAAGATGCACGGTTGGTAGAATCGTTAGGACGTGAGGTGAATCGGAATGGATCCTATGACGAAGATGTGGATATCGTTTCTGGGCATTGGCTTGATGGCGTTTGCGGCGTTTCTAATATCGTTCGCCAGATATAAGACGAAAGGTGCGGTACGAGCTGTATTGTCGCTTATTGCATTCGTCATGCTCATATTTGGATTTATATATGGCGCATTCACTGTATTTACATAAGAAGAGGTTGAGCATATGCTGGAGTTAAAAGGAAGATCCAAAACAGCGGTCATCGAGCCGATAACAGGGCAATCCATTCTTGATTTGGCGCTTAAGGCGAATGTCGATTGGCAGTTCTCTTGTTCGCGTGGCACTTGTGCCCGCTGCAGATGCCTTGTCACGGAAGGCATGGAGCTGCTCGGTGAGATTACGGACGAAGAATGGGATCGGCTGGAGCCTGAGGAGTTCGATGAAGGCTATCGACTCGGCTGCCAAGCTATCGTCGTTTCAACGGAAGGACGTATCACAGCTATTAATAAGCCGTATTTTTGAGATATGGAGGATGCATTCGCTGGCGGCTTACTCATTCGAATGAGCAGCTGCTATACGCTCGGAGGAACGCGATGAATACGAACAATAACGTCTATGAAGTAACGTTTCAGCCTAGCGGAAAAAAGGCGATGATCAAACGAGGTACGACAGTGCTGGATGCGGCGAGGCGTGCCGGCTTGCCGATTGTGACGCGCTGCGGCGGCAAGGCATCCTGTATGATGTGCAAGGTTCGCCATGTGGGAGAGAACCGTTTCGGATTGTCGCCGACCGGTGATAATGAACTGCGCAAGCTTGGCAGCTTGCATGAGGAAGGCTATCGGCTTGGCTGTCAGGCGAAAGTTACGGGGCCGGTTGAACTGATGCTGCCGGAGGATCCGCTGCGTGCGGCCGTACGCAAGCTGCTGGAGCAGCAGAATGATGATGATAATACGTTATGGTAGAAATGGAGCTGTAAGGCTATGCAACGAGGAATACGTCTGGCAGCAGCCAGCCGTCGTTTCGTTCGCCGGGGAGGAGCAGCGCTCGTGCTGCTTCTCTTCATGACGACTGCAACAGGCTGCTTATATCCGAAGGACCAGTTGGTTCAGAATCAAATACCTGCCAAAGATGCAGTGCTTAATGCGCAAACGGTCATCAATCAGTATTTTACTGATACGGGCATGCTCCCCATTGTAACGAGCGGTGCTGAAACGCCTGTATATGAGAAATATCGGGTAGACTGGGCGAAACTGAAGAGCCGTCATTACATATCCGATCCGCCATCACAAGCGTTCGAAGGCGGAGGTCACTATTATTACATCATCATTAACGAAGAGACGACTCGTCAAGTGAAGCTGATGGATATTGCGATGTATCAGCAGGTAAGCGACATTCAGCGCTGGATGGATGATTATGCGCTTAATGACGCGAAGGCGGAGCTGCCGAAGAAGGAAGAAGCTTATCCAGGTTATTACCGCATTGATTTCGGCAAGCTGGGCCAGAAAGAGCCTGAACTGCTCTCCATTTACAGCGGCAGATCCATCTCACCAATGATCGATGATCGTGGCAAAGTGTATCTGGACTACGGCCTCGATATCGCACAAGCGGTGCAGAAGAGCGGCACAACACCGCAAGACGGTGATGATGTACGGGAGTTTCTAGCACAGTCTACCGACCTTGTGCCGGTGAAATCGCCTCCTTATACTTGGGTGAATGGCGAGCCACAGGCTCAGTCGGATACCAAATAAGAACCGAATTAGAATAGTATTTTGAGAGAGAACTTTGTTGCGAACAGCGCTTGATGCGCCAGACGTAATAAAGTTCTTTTTTAGTATAACAGGGCATATAAGTGATTCGTGGAAGGCCGGGCGCGCTGCGGATAGGGAGAAATGTTCATGAAGTAAGTGTGCATATTTGTCCTCCTAACGCAATAAGATGTTACTAGTCCAAAATGTTGTACGAGTAGAGTCGCTAGCCTGCCCCTCTTGTCCGGTGGAGATGGCGGCGTACCGGAATATCAATTGGGAGGGATATTGAGTGGAAAAAGTGGACATTTTTAAAGACATTGCCGAACGGACCGGCGGTGATATTTACCTCGGTGTTGTCGGCGCTGTCCGCACCGGCAAATCAACCTTTATTAAACGTTTCATGGAGACGGTCGTGCTTCCCAATATAACGAATGATGCTGACCGTGTCCGTGCGATTGATGAATTACCGCAAAGCGCTGCTGGCAAAACGATTATGACGACGGAACCGAAATTCGTCCCTAATCAGGCGGTTAAGCTGAAGGTGGCGGAAGGACTTGAGGTTAACATTCGTCTGGTCGACTGTGTAGGCTATGCGGTTCAAGGTGCGAAAGGCTATGAGGACGAGAACGGTCCTCGCATGATTACGACACCTTGGTTCGAAGAACCGATTCCGTTCCAAGAAGCTGCGGAGATCGGTACGCGTAAAGTCATTCAAGAGCATTCGACGCTAGGCGTCGTCGTAACAACGGACGGATCGATTGCTGAAATTCCGCGCAGCTCGTACATCGAAGCTGAGGAGCGGGTTGTCGGCGAACTCAAGGAAGTCGGTAAGCCGTTCGTCCTCATCATCAACTCGACTCGTCCACGCAGTGAAGAAACGCAGCAGCTGCGCAGCGAGCTTCAAGCCAAATATGATATTCCAGTCATGGCGCTGAGTGCAGCGTCGATGGGCGAAGATGAAGTGGTATCGGTACTCCGCGAAGTGCTCTACGAGTTCCCGGTACACGAAGTTAACGTTAACCTCCCTAGCTGGGTTATGGTGCTCAGCGACAACCATTGGCTGCGTACGAATTATGAGAATTCGGTTCGCGACACAGTGAAGGATATTCGCAGACTTCGCGATGTGGACCGCGTCGTTACACAATTCATGGATTATGACTTCATAGCACGTGCCGGCCTTAGCGGCATGAATATGGGTCAAGGCGTCGCAGAGATCGATCTGTATGCGCCTGATGAGCTGTATGACCAAATTCTGATGGAAGTCGTAGGCGTCGAAATTCGAGGCAAGGATCATCTGCTGCAGCTCATGCAGGAATTCGCACATGCGAAGCGGGAGTACGATCGATTCGCAGAAGCGCTCGAGATGGTCAAGACGACTGGCTACGGCATCGCCGCACCATCGCTTGCCGAGATGGCGCTTGATGAGCCGGAACTGATCCGTCAAGGCTCGAGGTTTGGCGTAAGGCTGAAAGCTACAGCGCCGTCGATCCATATGATCCGCGTGGACGTCGAATCCGAATTCGCGCCGATTATCGGTACCGAGAAGCAGAGTGAAGAGCTTGTCCGGTACTTGATGCAGGACTTCGAGAACGATCCGATCAAGATCTGGGAGTCCGATATTTTCGGCAGATCGCTGCACTCGATCGTTCGAGAAGGCATTCAAGGGAAAATCGCGATGATGCCGGACAATGCCCGTTACAAGCTGCAGGAAACGCTTGGCCGGATTATTAACGAAGGCTCTGGCGGTTTGATTGCAATCATACTCTAACCGATAGGCTTAAGCGTAAAACCGCCTTCTCTATGCCTCCGCGGCTGCGAGAAGGCGGTTTTATGTGCGCTTATTCGTGACAATTCGTAACGTGGCAGCAGGTAAGGCCTAGAAAATGTAACACATACTTGTAATTGAGAATCGGCTGTATTACTATAAGTTTGTTCGCCTCAGGTATATTTTCGCAACATTCGGAGAAACAGAAGATAATGAAACGTCCCACGCTGCCATCAGGGGAGGTGAAACCATTGAATAAAACGGATCTGATTGCTAAAGTGGCTGAGTTGACAGATTTGTCGAAGAAGGATGCGACGAAAGCAGTTGACGCTGTATTCGACGCGATTTCCGACGCGCTCCAAACGGGTGATAAAGTCCAGCTGGTAGGGTTCGGCAACTTCGAAGTTCGCGAGCGTCAAGCTCGTAAAGGACGCAACCCGCAAACGGGCGAAGAAATCGATATCCCTGCAAGCAAAATGCCTGCTTTCAAACCAGGCAAATCGTTGAAAGACCTTTGCTCCAACTAATTATATTCGCGAACGTCCGGCAGACTATCTTCCGGGCGTTTTTCATTGTCTGGGCCTTCAGTCGGGTCCGTTCTATTGACATCGTATACACAGTTCTGATAGAGTCAATTTTGCGTAAATCGTGTAGTACATTACATAACGAAGTTTGCACTGCTTCTTGCTTCGCTGCGAAAGGAGCAGTTTTTTGTAGGCATTAGCGGTTATCCGCGATATAGGGAGGGTGCGGCATGGAAAACAATAACAACCAAGGCGAATACATTGTTGTGAAGGCTAAGGAACAAGGCGTCGTCGTCATTGGACTGACACGTGGCACCGATACGAAATTCCACCACACGGAGAAGCTTGATCGGGGCGAAGTGTTCATTTTTCAATTTACCGATCATACATCAGCCATCAAGATCCGTGGTAAAGCGACTGTCTTGACGAAGTATGGGACGATCGAAACGGATAACTAAACAGTAAAAGAAGTGCTGCAGGCAATGCCTGCTTTTTTTGTTGTTCACGGTATTGGAATGACATTCAGCTTCGAATCGTACAATAAGAGGAAGAACAAGCTGGCCGCTGCAAGGGAATGCGGTCAAGCGAAAGCGGGGATCCTCTATGCCGTTTGGCCGATCGATGCTGGCTATGAGTCTGGTTACAGCTTTAATTACAGGAATGCTGATGTTTATTCACCCACATGAAGCGGCGCCGGTGCTGCGAGATATGACTCCGACACAAGCCGCTGAGAAACGGTTGACGAATACAAATCTCGTGGACTGGCTGTTGACGCTCTCGCTGCATGCGAAGCTGAAACGGGTAGATTGGTCTTCAACGACGTTGTCGCTTGATTTGATCATACCGGATGACGAAACGCTTGATGATGAGGCGGTTCAAACGCTGATGAAGGATGCGGAGCAGATCTGGCAAATGTCATTCCTTCAGCTGTCGAATGTAAATCGTGTGCTGCTTCGCATCGGGGAGATGCCTCAGTCGACTGCGACCGGTATGTTCGAGCGTTCGCTGAGCCAGAATCGGTCAGGCTACCGGCTGCTGCTTGCGGCGGACGTGAGACGGACCGATCGTTGGATCGGACTAGGCGAAGAGGGCTGGCATGGCATTGAGAATGCGGAGACCGATTCGTACTGGCGCAACCGGCTGCGCATGTCCTTCACGCCGCTGTGGCAGTCGAAGCGCAATGCAGCTTTTATTGATCAGCAGCAGTGAATAAGGTGACTGAATTGCCTCCTGTAGCAATATCGTGAACAACAAGAGCATGCGTAGGCGCGAAGGCCTGTTTGTGCTATAATAGTTTAGATAATTGGACAGCAAGCATTGCTGCTCTGTTCGGAGGCTTTCTTAAGATGATACATGACCGAATCGTACAACTTACTCGCAAATACACCGAGCATGACATGCTTTCGTTATATGCGGAATTGCCTGCTTTTCCAGAAGCGCGCATTCGACTGCTTGCTGCATGTTTGAATGCATATGGCAAGGAGAAAGAGCATCATGAGCTATACGCTGTCGTTGTTGCTCTCGTTCAGATGGGCCTCGACACACATGATCGAATAGACACGAGCACCACCCAGCTATCGGAGCGTGCGATGCGCACAAGACAATTGAATGTGCTGGGCGGCGACTATTACAGCAGTAGGTTCTACAATCTGCTTGCTCAAGCTGGCAAGGTCGGAATGGTTCGTAAGCTGAGCGAAGCGGTGTGCGAAGTCAATCGATTAAAAATGGATTTCTATACGCAACAGCAGCAACTTCTGATGTCGGCAGAACAGTATGTTGGCTACAGCGCATCAATCAAATCAGAGCTGTTCCGCGGATTTGATGAATTGCTCGAAGAGCCGTTATCCAGCCATTGGAACGACTTGCTTACTACAGTCTCTCGTTGTGAAACCATTCACGAGGAATGGCAGCGAGCTCGACAACGGCAGCAGTTGACAGGCTGGGGATACTGGTACGTCGTACAGAATGGATCGCGTGAAGACCGGCAGCTATTGGAAGAACTTGTTGGCTCAGATACTGGCCAGCAGGCAAGCATGGAGCTGGCAAGCAGTTTCCGGATACCGGAGATGCTTGAGGAGATGCTTGCACGACAAGTGGAACAATTCAAGACAGCGGTAGAACGTCTGACGAATAGTCAGTGCACGGGTGAATTGAACAGTATTGCAGACACATTCTTGCAATCGCTGGCAGAACCCGTGATGCATAACGAGATGAGGTGACAGCGTGGATACGCATTCCAAGGAAACACATGTGCAGTCTGTCTTTCAGAAGATTGCTCCCAAATATGATCTAATGAATGATCTAATTAGTTTTCGCCGTCATAAAGCGTGGCGTAAGTTTACGATGAAGCAAATGAACGTACAGCCAGGAGCTACGGCTATCGACTTGTGCTGCGGCACTTGCGATTGGACGATTGCAATTGCAAAGGCAAGCCAGAGCGGCCGCACTGTCGGGCTTGATTTTAGCTCAAACATGCTTGAGGTAGGTAAGACGAAGGTAGACAAAGAAGGGCTCAACAGCCAGATCGAGCTCGTACAGGGCAATGCGATGGAGCTTCCATTCCCTGACAATTCCTTTGATTATGCAACGATTGGGTTCGGCCTGCGCAATGTGCCGGACTATTCGCGTGTGCTGCAGGAGATGCAGCGCGTCGTGAAGCCGGGCGGTCGTGTTGTTTGTTTGGAAGTGTCCAAGCCGACCTGGCAGCCGTTCAAAGGCATGTATAATTTTTATTTCGAACGAATTCTACCGTTTATGGGACGCGTTGTGGCAAAGAGCTATGAGCAATACAAATGGCTGCCTGAATCGCTCAGGGCGTTTCCGGGACGCGAACAACTAGCGCAGATGTTTAGAGATACCGGTCTGCAGAACGTACAAGCCTTTCCTTTGACGGGTGGCGTCGCTGCGCTGCATATCGGCGTAAAGGGGAAAGACAAGCAATGATACGCAAAATACGCATCTTCTTAGAAATGATCAAGTTTGAACATACGATTTTTGCTTTGCCATTCGCATTTATGGGCGCCATTCTTGGCGGTATCGTCGAGAACGACAAGCTTCCTGCTTGGTCAGAGATCGGATGGATTATTCTTGCCATGGTCGGCGCTCGCAGTGCTGCCATGGGACTTAACCGGCTTATTGACGCTGGCATTGACGCACTTAATCCGCGAACGGAGAAACGTGCAATACCAGCTGGTTTGTTGAAGATCGGAGAAGTTATTGTATTCATTATCGTTTCATTCGCTTTGCTGATTTGGGCTTCTACGCAGTTGAATCCGCTGTGTGTTCAACTGATGCCGATTGCTGTATTCATGCTTGTGCTGTACTCCTACACGAAGCGCTTCACTTGGCTGTGTCACGTCGTTCTCGGCCTGACGATCGGATTGTCGCCGCTTGGCGCTTGGGTGGCAGTAACCGGCAAGTTCGATGCAGCAGCGTGGGTTCTGTACGCCGCAGTTGCTTTGTGGCTTGCAGGTTTCGATACGGTATACGCTACGCAGGACTTTGAGTTTGACCGGAAGCATAAAGTACATTCCATCCCAGCGCGCTTCGGCATCAGTCGTGCGCTATGGATTGCGCGTTCGTTCCATATCGCAACAGCAATTTGCTTTGCTTCTCTTGTTATTCTGACGAATCTAAGCTGGCTATTCTTGGTTGGAACGATTATTGCTATCATTATTTTGTTCTATCAACATTGGCTGGTTCGTCCGAACGACTTGAGCCGCGTTCAAATCGCCTTCTTCCCAATGAACGGAACGCTTAGCGTCGTGTTATTCGCCTTTACACTCTTGGATGTACTGGTGCTTCATCAATGGTAAACGGACTGCAGCACGGGGCAGCTGCGCGGCCTCCTCGTTGGGTAGTCGGCATTACGGGCGCAAGCGGCTCCATCTATGGTATTCGATTGATTGAGGTGCTTCTCCGTGAGGGTGCCGAAGTTCATGTCGTTGTGACAGATGCCGGATGGAGGGTTCTGAAAGAGGAGCTTGGCTGGGACGTCACGCGGCGACAGGCCGCGCTTGATGAAAGATTCAGCCAAGTGGAAGGTGGAGGTCGCTTGACCTTCCACCCGAACGCAGATATCGGCGCTTCGATTGCCAGCGGATCGTTCCGAGTTGACGGCATGATCATCATGCCCTGCTCGATGGGAACGCTCGCTTCGATCGCTCATGGCATATCGGATGATCTGATGACAAGGGCAGCGGATGTCATGATGAAAGAAGGGCGTCAGCTCATCATCGTGCCAAGAGAAACGCCTCTGCATGCGATTCACCTTGAGAATATGCTGACACTCGCTAGAATGGGCGTTAAGCTTGTGCCGGCGATGCCGGCTTTTTACTTTGGGCCGCAAAGTATAGATGACCTGGTCGATTTCTTGGTTGGCAAAGTACTTGACATCATGGCGATTGAACACCGCCTATTCAAGAGATGGGGAGGTGAAGGACATGCGGAATGAAGTACCGCTGTCCGTTGGCCGCATCGATTATGCGAATGCATGGCCATTATTCCATTATGCTACGAATGATGTGCTTGCGCCGCATGGCGCGCATATCGTCTCCCGCATTCCTGCACAGTTGAACCGCGCTCTGATGGATGGCGAACTGGCAATGTCTGCTGTTTCGTCGTTCGCTTATGCGTATAACGCTGATCAATATATGCTGCTTCCCGATCTATCGGTAAGCTCTGAAGGTACCGTGCATTCCATCCTGCTCTTCTCGAAGAAGCCGCTAGATGAGGTGCGTAACGGCCGCATTGCGCTGACGAATACGTCCGCAACTTCAGTCAACTTGCTCAAAATTCTAATGACCTGCTACCTAGAGGGCAATCCTTCTTACGAAACGATGGAGCCAGACCTTGATCGTATGCTCGAGCATGCGGATGCTGCGCTTCTCATTGGCGACACTGCGATTCATGCTTCATGGCTGGACAAAGGGCTTGAAGTGTTCGACCTAGGCGAGATGTGGCATCGTTTCACCGGCTATGGAATGACCTATGCTGTCGTAGCTGTTCGTAAGGAAGCGGCGTCTGAACATCATGATGGGATTGAAGCCGTACATCGTGCTATGATAGATAGTAAAAATAAGAGCTTGTTTGATCTTAGTCCGCTCGTACGTCAAGCGTGTGAACAGCTTGGCGGTACGCCGGACTATTGGCATCATTATTTTCAGACACTCAAATATGATTTCGGGCAGCGAAGGCAGGAAGGGCTTCGGCTGTACTTCCGTTACGCCGCTCAGTTAGGGCTGCTCGAACGAGAACCGGAACTCGCATTTTTTCAATAGCTCTTGTCATGCTTACGAAGTTGGTTTTGCATTAGCAAAACCTTAAGGATGGAACCCAATGAAACTAATGGATATATTCGCCCGGATGAAGGGCGATCTCAACGTAATCGAATCGGAGCTCGCGAAGGCGGTGACGTCGGATCATACGATGATGACGGAGACGTCGGTGCACTTGCTGAAGGCAGGCGGCAAACGGATTCGTCCCGTTATCGTGCTTCTCTCCGGCAAGTTCGGCCATTACAATCTCGACGTAATGAAGTGGGTAGCCGTGCCACTGGAATTGATTCATATGGCATCGCTAGTCCATGATGACGTCATTGATGATGCCGAGACCCGCCGCGGCCAATTGACCGTCAAGTCCAAGTGGGACAATCGGATTGCGATGTATACGGGCGATTACATTCACGGCAAAGCGCTCACGGTGGCGACGCAGCTGGATAACCCGCGTATTCATCAGATCTTGTCCAAAGCAATGGTTGAGATGTGCATTGGAGAGATGGAGCAGATTCGTGACTTCTTCAATACGGAACAATCGATTCGTCGTTACCTGCTGCGTATCCGTCGCAAGACGGCGCTGCTTATCGCAATTAGCTGCCAGCTCGGTGCGATTGCCGCAGGGGTGAGCGAGAAGGTATCGAATCAGTTGTATCGATACGGCTACAACGTCGGGATGACGTTCCAAATTCGCGATGACCTTCTTGATTTATGCGGAACAGCCAAACAGATCGGCAAACCGCCGGGCTCTGATATTCGCCAAGGCAACATGACGCTGCCAGTTCTTATCGCTCTGCAGGAACAAGCCATTCGCGTTCCGCTGCTGCAAGAGATTAAACGAATTCGAGAGTCGGACGGAACGGCTAACACGACCGAAGCGATTCGACTCATTCGCGGCAGTCGCGGCATTGAACAATCCGAGCAGCTTGCAGAACGATATATTCAGAAAGCGTTGGCTGCTTTAGAAGGACTTCCCGATATTCCGGCGAAGAAAAGCTTGCGGGATATCGCTCATTTTGTGAATAAGCGCAATTATTAAGTTACGGTTCGGTTATGTGAAAGGGGTAAGAGACGATGGAGAGAACATTTCTGATGATAAAGCCGGATGGCGTGCAGCGGGGATTAATTGGTGAAATCGTCGGGCGCTTCGAGCGCAAAGGGCTGAAGCTCATTGCGAGCAAGATGATGCTGATTAGCCCGGAGCTTGCGGAGCGTCATTATGCTGAGCATAAGGGTAAGTCGTTCTACGAGCCATTAATTGAATTCACGACATCCGGACCGGTATTCGCTATGGTGTGGGAAGGGGACAATGTTATTGCCCTGACCCGCGCGCTGATCGGGAAGACGGATGCGGTAGAAGCGCTGCCGGGCACGATTCGCTCGGATTACGCGGTACATACAAGGTTCAACCTGATTCACGGTTCGGATTCAATCGACAATGCAGAACGCGAGATTGCACTGTTCTTCGCACCTGAACAACTTATCGATTATGAGTTGACGATTCAACGTTGGATCTAGTGCGACATAAGCAGTCATGACAGGAGGATGCCAGCTTGGTGGATGCGGATTATGACAAGTTCGTGGAGCAGATCAAGAAACGAACCGCAATCGATCTCGGGCAGTACAAAGAAACGCAGATGAAACGTCGTCTAACGACGCTAAGACAGAAGCATGGATTTAGTACATTTGCAGCATACCTTGACGCTCTGGCGCGCGAGTCAGCTCTCATGGATGAGTTTCTAGACCGGATGACAATTAACGTATCTGAGTTCTGGCGCAATCCGAATCGATGGGCGATGCTCGAGGAACGATTTCTGCCCGAACTGCTGTCCGGCGGCAATCGGATAGCCATCTGGAGCGCAGCTTGCTCTACTGGTGACGAGCCTTATACGACGGCGATGATCTTGGATCGAATGGGCGCATTGAACCGCGCGACGATTACGGCGACAGACCTCGATCAGAACGTAATCAAGAAAGCGCAGAGCGGCCTGTATCAGGATCGTTCGGTCCGCGATGTGCCCAAGCCGTATTTGAACCAATATTTTACGCGCGACGGCGATATCTATTCGGTTGATGATCGGATCAAACGTGCCATTCGATACAAGCAGCACAATTTGCTTCATGATTCTTATGGCGGCCCCTATGATTTGATCATCTGCCGCAACGTTATGATCTACTTCACGGAAGAAGCGAAGCATCAGATCTACCAGCGGTTCTCGAATGCACTGAAGCCGGGTGGCATTCTGTTCGTCGGAAGCACGGAGCAGATATTCACTCCGCAGCAGTATAATTTCGAGACGGCTGAAACGTTCTTTTATCGGAAAAAAGTTTGAAGGTTCTCGTTATCGCTCCCATTCATCAGCACTCTTTCGCTCATATCAGCTGCACGAAGACGAATGTATGACAGCACCATCTTGTTGCTATACTAGGTTAATGGAATCGAACGCCATGGAGGGACAAGATGGATAAGCGCAAAGCGTTCGCAGCATACCGGCGCGGGTGGATTACGATCTCGGAATGTGCGCAAATTGTCGGTATGAGCTGTGAACAGCTTCGTACGGTAATGGATGGTCCGGGATCGGTCATCGAGCCGCCGGAACGTAATGAACGTACGTCAGTCATGCGATAATTATCGGATCGGATTAAGCTGAACCAGCTGCTTCTAAGCAGCTGGTTTTTTGCTTCTGCAAGGTCTGTTTCAAAGGCTGTCAATGGCGCAGAAACCTTGCCCTATCAGCCTGTTCGCACACTTGACGTTTCTTGTCAAACCGAAGGGGCTGTACTATAATTAGCAAAGATGTTACGGGTATATTCATTGCCGGGCTTCCAATAGCCGGTGAAGGGAGCGCAATGATAAGTGAACGGTACGAATGTAGTTAGAGAACTTACGGTTGATTTGGGCGAACGCTCCTATCCGATTTACATAGGAGAAGGTCTTCTCCAGGAGACTTCCGATTATCTTGAGAAGCATGGTGTAACCAAGAAATCGCCGCTCATGATCATTACAGACGATCATATTGCGCCGTTATATTTGGATTCACTGGTATCGATTCTGTCAAGCGCAGGCTATAAGGTCACATCGGCTGTTGTACCTGCGGGCGAAGGCTCGAAGTCGCTGACGATGTTCGAAGATTTGATTACGAAGGCGCTTGATGCAGGACTTGACCGCAAATCGACGATTATCGCATTAGGCGGCGGTGTTGTAGGCGATCTTGCAGGTTATGTGGCAGCAGCATATATGCGCGGCATTCGTTTCGTACAGATTCCAACAACGATTCTTGCGCACGACAGCAGTGTAGGCGGCAAGGTTGCTGTCAACCATCCGCATGCGAAGAATATTATCGGCGCATTCCATCAGCCAGCATTCGTGTTGTTTGACTTGAACACGCTGCAATCGCTGCCGCTGCGCCAAGTGCAATGCGGCCTTGCGGAAGTAATCAAGCACGGCCTTATCTGGGACGCGTCCTTCGTCGACTGGTGCGATGAGAACATGGACAAGCTGCTCGCGCTTGATCCTGAAGCGCTTGGTTATGCGTTGTATAAAGGCTGCAGCGTTAAAGCGGCAGTCGTATCGGTCGATGAGCGTGAAGGCGGCCTGCGTGCCATCCTGAACCTGGGTCATACGATTGGCCATGCGCTTGAAGCGGTCGCTGGCTACGGTGAGCTTACGCATGGTGAAGCCATTGCAATCGGCATGATTGGATCTGCGCTTGTTGGGGTGAAGCTTGGTGCGCCGCAAGACGTGTACGATGTGACGAAACGCGTGTTTGGCAAGTCCGGCCTGCCGGTACGTTTGCCAGAGCATTTTGACACAGATGCCATTATGCGTGCAATGATGCACGATAAGAAGTTTACGGAAGGCAGCATTGTCTATGTCGTGCCAACCGCAATCGGCCGGGTTGAGGTTCGTTCGGATGTAGCAGCCTCGCTCGTGCGTGAGACAGTAGAACAATTGAAACAGGAGGCCGATTGGCAATGAGTGTACGTGGAGTTCGCGGCGCCGTCACGGTAGAGCGCAATGAAGAAGGTCAAATTCTTGATGCAACAGTTGAATTGTTCAATGCGATCGTAGCAGAGAACGGATTCGCTCCAGAAGATATTTGCAGCGTATTGATTACGGTAACAGGCGAGTTGGATTCGACCTTCCCTGCCAAAGCCATTCGAGTAATGCCAGGCTGGGAGCTTGTACCCGTAACATGCGCATTGGAAATTCCGGTTAAAGGCAGCTTGGAGAAATGCATCCGTTTCATGCTCCATGTGAATACGACGAAGACGCAGGCCGAGATTAAACACGTCTATCTGAGAGGCGCGCGCTTGCTTCGTCCCGATCTGTCCAAAGCGTAATTGACGAATGGTTTCATGTGAGATTTTCTCATTGACGTTCGTTAGTAGACGATGTATAGTTATACCAAGTTAAGTCGTTATTAGAACGTAAGTAGAGCAGTACAGACGAGGCAAGATAGAAGCAGTACAGACCGTGAGCAGTAGAAGCTAACGGTAGAGATGAGCAGAGCTGAGTATAGAAGAGATAAGCTTAGTTGAGCGATTGATGAATGGACTTTGTTGAGGATTGTGGCATGTATTCCTAGGGATAATTAGGAATTATGCGGGCATTCTATCATCAAGGCACATTTCTTTCCTCGTATTCTCTCTTTGTATGCACTCATCCTACATGTTAAGCTCCTGCCATCGGCAGGAGCTTTTTTAATTCAGATGAACACGAGGGAGAGATCCGCTATGAACAACGAGCTGCAGCAAGTCATTCAACTAGCTGGTACGTACAACCTGATTCCAATCGTCCGCCACACGATGGCAGACACGGAAACACCGATTCGCGTGTTTCAACATTTCTACAAGGAGCGCAATGCGTTCCTGCTGGAAAGTGTGGAGGGCGGCGTACAATGGGCTCGTTATTCGTTCATCGGCACGGATCCATTCCTTCTTCTATATGGCAAGAACGGCACGATGATTCTGGAGCAGCAGGGAGTGAAGACAGAGCTTCATGACAAGCCGCTCGAACTGCTCAAAGCGAAACTGCGGTCCTATCGCAGCCCGCAGATCAAAGACCTTCCGCCATTCACTGGCGGTGCAATCGGCTTCTTCGGTTACGATCTGCTGCAATATTATGAGAAGCTGCCGAAGCATCGCGTTGATGATCTCAATATGAACGATCTGCAATTCATGTTCTGCGATCAAGTCATCGTCTTCGATCATATGAAGCAGCAAATTCAAGTAATCGGCAACGTTCATATCGAAGAAGGCGCAACGGATCAGCAGATCCAAGCCGCATATGAAGCGACATGCGTTCGCATCGATGCGACGATCGAGAAGCTGCAGCAGCCGCTTCCGATGCAAATGACGAGCGGCGGACCGATTCCGCAAGATCCGGATCTCGGCGATGTGCAGTCGAACATGACGAAAGAGAAGTTCATATCGAATGTAGATGCAGCGAAGGAATATATTCGCGCCGGCGATATTTTCCAAGTAGTGCTTTCCCAACGCTTCAGTATTGAAACGGAAGTAGATCCGCTGCATGTATACCGCGTGCTTCGCACGATGAACCCATCGCCATATATGTATTACCTGAAGCTTGACGATGAGATTATTGTAGGAACATCGCCGGAAGCGCTCGTTAAGGTCGAAGGAGACAAAGTTGAAACCCGTCCAATCGCGGGTACACGTCCAAGAGGCCGTACGCCGGAAGAAGATGCGGCACTAGAAGTCGAACTGCTGGCAGATGAGAAGGAACGCGCTGAACATCTGATGCTGGTTGACCTGGGCCGCAACGATATTGGCCGTGTCTCGGAGTTTGGTTCGGTTCACTGCGATTCCTATATGGAGATTGAGCGGTATTCGCACGTTATGCACATCGTATCGAATGTTAGCGGCAAGCTGCGTCAGGATAAAGACTTCTTCGATGCTTTCATCTCCTGCTTGCCAGCAGGTACGGTATCAGGCGCTCCTAAGCTTCGCGCTATGGAGATTATTGCAGAGTTTGAGAATGAATCGCGCGGCGCTTACGCAGGTGCGATTGGTTATCTCGGATTCGGCGGAAGCCTGAATACTTGCATCACGATTCGGACAATTATTTTCAAGAACGGCAAAGCGTATGTACAAGCTGGAGCAGGCATCGTATGGGATTCGGTTCCGGAGAAGGAATACGAAGAGACGGTTAACAAAGCGAAAGCAAGCTTGAAGGCGATTCGGACAGCAGAGCTTCTGTTCGCGAGCGAGAAACGTACAACTGTTCAGGCGGGAACAACGATTAACACGGATTATGAAATGATTACGACGCAGGGGGCGAACAACTAATGACGACGTTGACGAATTCGACGATCACGCTGGCAGGCGCGATGAACAAGCTGATCAGCGGGCAGCATCTGAACCGCGATGAAGCACAAGAAGTGATGGGCTACATCATGCGCGGCGAAGCGACGCCTGCACAAATCGGCGGCATTGCGACTGCACTGCGTATGAAAGGCGAGACACGCGACGAAATTACAGGATTCGCCCTTGCGATGCGTGCTTATTCCAATCATGTTATGACGGAACAGACTAACCTTCTAGATACATGCGGCACGGGCGGCTCCGGTATTCACAAATTCAATATTTCGACCTCCTCGTCCATCATCGCTGCAGCGGCTGGCGTTCGTGTAGCGAAACACGGCAACCGTGCGATGTCTGGCAAAACAGGCAGCGCGGATGTGCTGGAAGCGCTAGGCGTGAACATAACGCTGTCGCCGGAGCAAGCGGCAGCTTGTCTGAACGAGATCGGCATCGTGTTCATGTTCGCTCAGCTGTACCATCCTTCGCTGCGCCATGCGGCGGCACCGCGCAAAGAGCTTGGCATTCGGACGATTTTCAATATGCTTGGACCATTGACGAATCCAGCCGGCGCTGACCGTCAGTTGCTGGGCCTATATGATCGTACCAAGACGGAGACGATTGCAGAAGTGCTGGGTGATCTTGGCCTGAAGCGTGCGATGGTTGTAAGCAGCCATGATGGTCTGGATGAGATCAGCATATCGGCGCCAACGCAAATTTCGGAGCTGCAGGACGGCGTTGTACGGACGTACGATCTGACGCCGGAAGAGCTTGGATTGCGCCGTCATTCGATCGATGCGATAATTGGCGGAGAAGCTTCTGACAATGCAGCTATTATTCGATCGATTATGACGGGCCAAGAGCAGGGTGCTTATCGGGATGTTGTATTGGCGAATGCGGGTGCATGCATTTATATGGGCGGCGCTGTCAACTCGCTCAGCGAGGGCGTACAGCAGGCTGCGGCAATGATCGATTCCGGCAAAGCGCTTGCGAAGCTGGAACAGCTTATTCAAACGACGGGAGAGTTGGGACATGTTTCTTGATCGCATCGTAGTAACGAAGAAGCAGGAAGTAGAGGAGCTGTCCGGACGGTTCTCACTTGAAGCATATGAGCGGCGTATTGCAGATATGGCGGCTACGCTCGGCTTCGAGCGTGCCGTGTCGGCAGCGGGACGCAAGCGTCCTATGGGCTTGATTGCAGAAGTAAAGAAGGCTTCCCCTTCCAAAGGGTTAATTCGTGAAGATTTCCATCCTGTTCACCTGGCGCGCGCCTACGAAGAGGCGGGTACGGATTGCATCTCGGTTCTGACGGACCGCGATTACTTCCAAGGCTCGAATGAGTACTTGCAGGCTGTTCGCCAAGCCGTTAATGTGCCGCTGCTGCGCAAAGATTTTACGATTGATTATCGTCAGATCTATGAAGCTCGTGATCTCGGCGCCGATGCAGTACTCCTCATTGCAGCCATTCTGACGAAGGAACAATTGTCGGAGTTCCACGACATTGCGAAGTCCATTGGACTTGATGCGCTTGTGGAAGTGCATGACCGCCAAGAACTCGAGACGGTATTGGAACTCGACAAGGCTACGCTCATCGGTATCAATAACCGTGATCTGCGTTCCTTCGTGACCAATCTGAAGACGACAGAAGAGTTGATTGGCATTATTCCGAAGGGCAAAGGCATTACCCTCATTAGCGAGAGCGGTATTGCAGGCGTAGACGATATGGCTTACTTGAAATCGGTTGGAGCAGACGGTGTTCTGATCGGCGAGCATTTCATGCGCAAGCCGCATGTCGGCAATGCCATTGAGGAGCTGATGGGACCGGTGGGCGTACGATGAGCGATGCTTCTCGTCCCACGGTAAGTCAGGGAACCTATACGCGGATCAAAATATGCGGGCTGCGTGACACTGCAACCATTCGTGATATGCATGATCTAGACATCGAGGCTGTTGGCTTCATATTCGCGCCGAGCAAACGGCAAGTTTCAGCAGAACAAGCTGCTGAACTCATAGCAGAAGTGCGTGCTTGGAAAGCGCCGACTTCGTCGGGGCAAGCGCCGCTTGCGGTAGGCGTATTCGTTAATAGCGACCTCGCTTCGCTTGCGCATGCCGTGAATACGGCTTCGCTGGACGTCGTTCAGCTTCATGGCAGTGAAACGCCGGAAGACTGTGAAGCAGCGAAGCGGGAGCTTGGCGTTCAAGTGTGGAAAGTGTTCCACCTTGGCCGCGACGGAGGAGAGTCGAATGTCGTCGATGCGAAGCAGCAATTGATGCCATATAAAGGGCATGTTGATGCAGTGTTGATCGATACGGCAGGCGGCGGAACGGGAACCGCTTTCGATTGGTCAGTCATTAATCGCTACAAGGAAGCATCCGCTGAGATTGGCGTTCCCCTCTACGTGGCGGGAGGCCTGAGTCTCGATAATGTAGAGTTCTTGGTCAAGGAATACAGCCCTGACGGTGTAGACGTCTCCAGCGGCGTTGAGACGGACGGGGTTAAAGATATCGACAAAATCAAAACATTCGTAAGAAAGGTGTGGGAAGCATGACCCAATTACCTGACGAGAGAGGCCGGTTTGGCCAGTTCGGCGGGCGCTACGTTCCAGAGACGTTGATGAATGCGCTGAATGAGCTCGAAGAGGCATACAATATGTATTCGAAAGACCCGGAATTTCAAGCGGAGCTTCGTTATTTGCTCGACAAATATTCCGGACGTCCAACGTCGCTCTACTACGCAGAGCGGCTGACGAAGAAGCTTGGCGGCGCAAAGATCTATCTCAAGCGCGAGGACCTGAACCATACGGGTGCGCACAAAATCAACAATACGCTTGGTCAAGGGCTCCTTGCGAAGCGTATGGGCAAAACGAAGATCATTGCAGAAACGGGCGCCGGACAACACGGTGTTGCTTCCGCCACTGTCGCGGCGCTGCTCGGTATGGAATGCAAAGTGTTCATGGGCGAAGAGGACACGAAGCGTCAACAGCTGAACGTATTCCGTATGCAGCTGCTCGGCGCAGAAGTCGTACCTGTCATGTCTGGCACTCGTACGCTTAAGGATGCATGCAACGAAACGCTTCGTTACTGGGTTAGCAACGTTGATGACACGTACTATATTCTTGGTTCGGTTACAGGACCACATCCTTATCCGCAAATTGTCCGCGACTTCCAACGCATTATCGGCGACGAAGCTCGGGAGCAAATGTTGAAGGAAGAGGGACGTCTTCCGGACTACGTTGTCGCAGCGGTTGGCGGCGGCAGCAACGCGATCGGTATTTTCTATCCGTTCGTCGAAGATGAGTCGGTTAAGCTGATCGGGGTAGAAGCAGCCGGCAAGGGCGTCGATACGGACGAACATGCTGCTACGATGACCAAAGGCCGTCACGGCGTCTTCCAAGGCTCGCTCAGCTATGTACTGCAGGATGAGTACGGTCAAGTACAGCCGGCTCACTCGATTTCCGCTGGACTTGATTACCCAGGCATCGGCCCTGAGCATGCTTACCTCAAAGATTCGGGCCGTGCCAAGTATGTACCGATTACGGATGCAGAAGCTCTGGAAGCCCTTCAACTTCTATCGCGTACGGAAGGTATTCTTCCGGCATTAGAATCGGCACACGCGATCGCGCAGACGATCAAGCTGGCCCCAACGCTCGGCGAAGACGAGATTATCGTCGTCAGCTTGTCCGGCCGCGGCGACAAAGACGTAGAAGCGATCATGGGCTACTTGGGAGGTGACGGCAATGAATCTCATTGATGCAACTTTTGCTCGATTGAAGGAACAGGACGGTACTGCTCTTATCCCGTTCCTTACGATTGGCGATCCTGATTATGCGACTTCGGTCCAAATTATCCGCAAGCTCGAAGAAGCAGGCGCCGATATGATTGAGCTCGGCGTACCTTATTCAGATCCACTAGCTGACGGGCCTGTCATTCAACGGGCTTCGGAACGTGCGCTAGCTGGCGGACAAGTGACGATTGAAGGCGTGCTCAATGTTGCTGAAGAAGCTCGCAAAACTGGCGTTAAGCTTCCGTTCATTCTGTTCACGTACTTCAACCCTGTACTGCAGCTCGGATTTGAGCGTTTCTTCGAGCTCTGCATGGATAAGGGCATCAGCGGACTTATTATTCCGGATCTGCCGCTCGAAGAAGACGGCGACCTGCGTGAGATGGCCGAAGAGGCGAACATTCACCTCATTCCGCTCGTGGCGCCTACTTCGAAGGAACGTGTTGCTCGCATTGCAGCACGTGCCCGTGGCTTCGTCTACTGCGTATCCTCGCTAGGTGTTACTGGTGTTCGCGCCGACTTCCATGCTGGCATTGACGAGTTCCTCTCGGACGTTCGCGCTGCAGCGGAAGTGCCTATCGCGGTGGGCTTCGGCATCTCGAGCCGTGAACAGGTTGAACGCTTCAGCAAGCAGAGCGACGGCGTCATCGTCGGCAGCGCGATTGTTCGCAAGATCGAAGAGGTATTGCCGAAGCTTCGTAACGAAGCGGAGCAAGAGGCGGCGCTTGAAGAGATCAGTCAATTCGTAGCAAACTTGAAAGTCCGCTAAACGCACTTATCGATAATTGATAAATCCCGATCGACCCCAGCGGCCGATCGGGATTTTTGTGTTCAGTAACAAGGGTTCAATCCGTCACCCAGGTTTCGCCGCCGTCATTCGTTACATAGTGAAACGTCTTCCGATCATTATCGTTGACGAATTCAATGTTTAGCGTCCCGTTCATACCGGCTTCATCCTGGAATGTAGGAGGATCTACATTGCCGTAGTTGAAGCCTTCTGGGATGGCAACGGATTGAGCGCTCCATGTTAAGCCACCGTCCGAAGTGCGATATAAAGGGACGAGCTCCTGGCCATGCTGCGAAGCGGTGATCCATCCGTTCTGATCATCACGGAAGGTAATGCCTGTGACGTAGCCGTCGATAGTTATACTAACATCATGGACGAAGCTCCATGTATCCCCATGATCCAATGACTTATACAATCGTTTCTCCATTAGTCCCATTGCCGGATCGGAAACCAACAGGATCCAGTCCGGAGCCGTGCTTTGCACGGAATGGAAAGAGAAATAGACATTCGATTCACTTAACTGCTGTTCCCATGGCTCTTGAATAGGGAGCAGTTGAGCGATTTTGTCATAGGGGATGGGGGGCGTCTGCTCAGAAGGTTGACTATCTGACTGCTCAACAAGATATGACTGTATGGTTGTATCAGCATCAGTGTGTGAAGATGGTTCGATGTTTATCTCTGTTGTACTTATTACCTCGTTGCTGCACCCAGCTAGTAAGCCAACAACGAGTCCTATCAAATACCACGCTCGTCTCAACTTATATCAACTCCTGCAATGGAATGGCATTCGATGCTAATGAATGGACGCATCAACGAAATCAATTGTTTCAGCCGAGCAGCGGGTTCAATGCTTTAACGTAATAATGCCAAGAAGCGTTGGTACGTTACTGCGTTATTTATGCTTTGCAACGTGGCGGATATGTGAGACAATATAGGATATATTGAAATTTCAACAATTGTTGATGAGGTGAATGGAGTCATGCAGCCAAAAAGCAATATCGTCCATCTTCCCGTTTACCAACCGGGCAAACCAGTAGAAGACGTGAAACGGGAGCTTGGTCTCTCTGAAGTCATTAAGCTTGCTTCCAACGAGAATCCGTTCGGATGCTCCGAGCGCGCGAAGGAAGCCGTTATTTATGAAATTTCGAACAATGCCAGCATTTATCCAGACGGCGCAAGCGTTGAACTGACGAAGAAACTCGCTGATCAACTCGGCGTTAGCACGGATAGCATTATTTTCGGCTGCGGCTCGGATGAAGTCATTCTGATGCTCGCACGCGCTTACCTCGTTCCAGGCGACGAGACGATTATGGCAGACCAGACGTTCAGCGTGTACAAGCATAATGCCGAAGTCGAGAATGCACGCGTTATCGAAGTGCCGCTCACGAACGGCAAACACGACCTGCCGGCGATGCTGACCCATGTTACGGATCGCACGAAGCTCATCTGGGTGTGTAACCCGAACAACCCAACGGGTACCATCGTAACGAGGGATGAGATTGAATCCTTCATGAAACAAGTGCCAAGCCATGTGCTTGTCGTATTGGACGAGGCATATGTGGAATACGTAACGGACGAATCGTTCCCGAACGGCATTGAATTGCTGTCGCAGTACAAGAACCTGATCGTACTTCGTACGTTCTCTAAGATTTTCGGCCTCGCCTCGCTGCGCATCGGTTATGGCGTTGGACATCCAGACGTTGTTCGCTCGATCAACCAAGTGCGTGAGCCATTCAATACGTCGCGTGTTGCTCAAGCGGCAGCTAGCGCTGCGCTCGACGACGTTGCATTCCTGAACGAGTGCCGCGATCGCAACTCGGAAGGTCTGAACTATCTGCGCGAGCAATTCGACCGTCTAGGTCTGTCTTACTTCGATGCTCATGGCAATTTCATTATGTTCGATACGAAGCTGCCTTCTCTCGAGGTGTTCGATGCGCTGCTCCGCAAAGGCATCATCTCCCGCGCAGGATGGGGTCACTACCCAACATACATTCGGATCACGGTCGGCAGTCGCGAGCAGAACGAGAAGTTCATTACGGCGCTGGAACAAGTACTGCAAGAAGCGGCGGTGCTTGGATAGCATATGGTTAAAATCGCGATATTCGGCGTCGGGCTGATGGGCGGCTCGCTGGCACTCTGTTTTAAAGGGAAGCCAGATCTGTATGTAGTCGGTCATTCGACTCGCGAATCATCCGTACGTAAGTATCTCGAGCGAGGCGTTGTGGATTCAGCTACGACGTCTCTGCGCGAGGCGGCTGAAGACGCTGATTTTATTTTCCTGTGCGGGCCGGTAGGCAGCCTTGAATCAACTTTGAAGCAGTTGGCTGAGGTCAAGCTGAAGCCGGGCTGCATCATTACAGACGTCGGCAGCACGAAGTCGTCCGTGAACGCTTGCGCAAGATCACTTGATCTAGGCGAAGCGATATTCATTGGCGGTCATCCAATGGCAGGCTCTGAGCGTTCAGGGGTGGAAGCAGCATCTCTCTATTTGTACGAGAATGCCTTCTATGTATTGACGCCTAATGGCACAACCCCGCCTGAAGCGGTAGAGAAGCTGAAGGAGCTTCTTGTTCATACGAAAGCGAACATCGTCATCGTGGATCCAGATGAGCATGACGATATAGTAGGCGCAATCAGTCATCTGCCGCATATGATTGCAGTCGCGCTTACGAATCAGGTCCGCCGTTACAATGACAACAATGAACTCTACTCGCAGCTAGCTGCGGGTGGATTTCGTGATATAACGCGCATCGCCTCCAGCGATCCATCGATGTGGCGTGATATTCTTGTGGACAATCGAGATGTCTTACTGCGCTTGATTGAGGATTGGAATGAAGGCATTGAAGAGTTCGCACGTATGCTCAAAGCGGGTGATCTCGAAGGGATCGGTGAAGCCTTCCGAACGTCTGGTGAGTTCCGCAACAGCTTGCCAGAGCGACGCAAGGGAGTCATTCATGCGATCTATGAATGTTATGTTGACGTACCCGATACTCCAGGCGTTATCGGCCGGATTGCAACTGAGCTCGGCAATCGTCATATTAACTTGAGCAATATGCAAATTATTGAGAGCAGGGAAGACGTGCCTGGCATTCTGCGACTCTCTTTCCGCAAGCAAGATGATCTCGATCAAGCCGTTATCGCGCTTGGCGAGCTGCAATATTCGGTTCATTTTTAAAGGATCAAACAAGGATAGGACTGTCCGATCTTCAATGAAGATTCGGACAGTCCTTATTTTGTAAACCGAATAAATGTTTAAGAAGCCTATGGAAACGGGTAAGAAATAATGGCAAAAAAAATACCACCTCACAAAGAGGTGGTCCGCACAACGTGCGAAGTATTTGGATAGGAGTGGAGAGAAACCATACTGTACTTTTATTATATGTATACGTTTTCATTTTGTCAAGCGACAATCGTGAAAGCCTTTCCAAATTGATAAGATCTTTGTGAAATATTTATCCACGCAGTTCTTGTGCTGTGTTACAATACAGAAGCATTTGGCAGGAGTAAGATTGCAAAATCTGTATCTCCTATGTCGAAAGAGGCAGGAATTTAGACGCATAAGTTGAATTCATCTATAGACGAATTTGTCGTCTTCATAATTTTTTTGAGAAGCACAGAAACTTTTTGCTTCCGATTCGGTACATATAGTTAGGCCGAACCGAGAAGACTCCGCAGGTGGGGAGGTTCGCCTGTCGTGACCGACACCCAATTAATACGAGAAATTAAGGACGGAAACGTCCAGATGTATGCGGAATTGATGCGGCGATACCAGCGCAAGATCCTCGCTTTTATTTATCATATGCTCAAGAGCGCGAAGCTCGAGCTTATGGCGGAGGACTTATGTTCGGAAACGTTCTATAAAGCTTATAGAAGCTTGCACTCATTCCGCGAATTGGACGCGTCATTCTCGACGTGGTTATATACGATCGCTCGCAATACCGTCTTAAGTGAACTCCGCAAGCAGAAGGCGGGCAGTGTGCCGCTGGAGGAGTCGAATGTCGTTCCGTTGGCGCCGCCGGATGCTGTTCCGGAATTGCGTCTGCTTCAGAATGAACGGATGACGATGGTTCGCGAGGCGATCAACAATTTGCCTGAAAAACAGAGATCCGCACTCATACTGCGTGAATACGAGCAGCTTGATTATCAGGAGATCGCCAGCATTCTAGGGCAGACGGTCAGTTCTGTGAAATCGCTGTTGTTCCGAGCAAGGGCGAGTGTGAAGACACAGCTCGAGCCGTATTTTGACGAGGCTGTGGTCACGGATGAGTCATATGAAGGGATGAGAACGCGATGAGATGCGACGAATGTCAAGAGAAACTCGGTCTGTATTGGGAACTCCCTGAACAGGACGAAGATAGAACGGCTATAGACCGTCATCTCTTGGATTGTCCGGCATGCGCGGAACAATTACGATTGTGGGAAGAGAGCGATATGATCATTCGATCGCTTTCCGGGGACTTTGAACCAGAGCTTGATGATGATTCCTACCGAATGAATAAGTCCGTGATGGATCGGATTTATGCGGATATGGAACATCTTCGACCTGTTCATGAACGGTCCTATCGCTTCACAGCGTCATTCCGCTTCCGCAGCATTGCCCTCATCGCGTGCTGCTTAGCAATATTCGCTAGCGGACTGCTCTATGCGATATTCGGAGATTGGGGCTCGTCCGCACAGAATATGGAGCCGATGACAGGGCTGCTCGAGACAGCAAGCGCTGGCGGTGATGGCTCTGTGCTTGGCGGCGAGTTCTATGCCGAAGTACCTGTAGCGAGTATAAGCGATCCGTTCGTGCTGAAAGTGGTGCCGACAGTGCCGCAATACTGGATCGTATTCTCTTTGTTCGGTGTGATCGCAACGCTGCTGCTTTCGAATTGGTTCGCTCGCACACGGAAATAATGGATATGTTAGTTGCAGAAGTACCTCAATTGTGGAGTTGATTGCAGCGTGATTATAGGTCTTGTAAGACATGGTCAGACCGATTGGAATGCAGTAGGACGAATTCAAGGTCAGACGGATATTCCTTTGAACGAGGAAGGCATACGGCAGGCGAAGGCGCTTGGCCGGCGAATCGCTAGCGAGGATCGCCAATGGGACGCAATTATTGCAAGCGATCTTCAGCGTGCCCACGAGACCGCTCGTATAATCGCCGAGGCAGCGGATGTACCATTGCTTCCGGGGGATGAACGATTGCGAGAGCGGTATTTTGGCGAGATGGAAGGTTTAACGCGTTCAGAACGGGTTGAGCGGTTCGGCAGCGAGTGGCCGGTCGAGCATGTGAACGGTATTGAGCCGATGGAGGCTGTTCGTGAACGAGCGCATGCTTTCGTCGAACAGTGGAGACAAGAGAAGTCTGATATGTCGCTGCTAGTCGTATCGCATGGCGGTCTAATTGCGGCACTGCTACCTTTATTATGCGAATCCATTGGAGACGATCATATCGGCAATTTGTCGTATTCCATTCTCGAATGGAATGACGAAGGTTGGACGCCTATATTGTACAACTGTACCGTACATGTAGAAGTATAAAGAAAGAATGAAAACTAAATTTTGAAGAAGACCGTTACTGCCGCAGGCGTAACGGTCTTTTTTGTGCATAACGGGTTCTACATGTTTTAAAAAGCGTCGTTCTTCCCATAATGGTAATACATTCAACGTAAGCGGTATGACATAGAACTCCGTTCAAAGATCCTGATGTAAATCGGTGTGACTTTGAACTCCGTTCAAAGATCCTGATGTAAATCGGTGTGACTTTGAACTCCGTTCAAAGATCCTGATGTAAGGAGAGGAATACGATGAATTTGGCCGATATGCTTGGTTATGCCGACATTCAACAGCTTAATCGGATTGCGGTTGAATATCAATGCGAATGCAACGGCAATTCCAAAAACGAATTGATTCAAACGATTCTCTCCGCCGTTAGCCGAAGGGATATTTTCGAGGAGCAGGTCAGTCGTTTAGGTTTGGAAGATTTGCGGTTTCTGAATTCTCTGTTGTTCGATACAAGATCGTCATTCAGTATGGAGGATTTGACCGCACGCATTCAGCAAAGCAAATTCGGAGAGGAGCAGACGGGAACCGTAAGCTCAGCAGGCGAAGCTCAGCCGGCTGATTCCAAGGGGACTAGCAAGTCCAAGGCAACTGCGCAGGGCGGCGTGAAGAAACGGGCGAAGGCTGCGAATCCTGTGAAGGAGCTTACACCGCGGGACATCATCCTGAAGTTCAAGCATCAAGGCTGGTTGTTCAATGGCCTGGCAGGACCTAATCGATATATGTTCCACGTACCTGCGGACTTGAAAACAAGACTCAGAGATACGCTCGAACGCAAAATGTCTGGGATGGTTGATGCAGCTGAGGAGCCGCAGGCTTACCGGGATGAACAGGGATTGCTCAGCGAAGACTTGTACCATATGCTTCAATATGTTCAGCGGTATGAGGTGCCGACTTCGTCGGATGGCTCCATGTATAAGCGCAACTTGCATCAGCTTATGGAGCATATGGGGGTAAGAGAATCATTCCCGCAAAAAGGGGAATGGCGGTTCGGCTATGGACGCAAGTTCCATGTTTATCCGAATCGGCTTGCTTTATTGTACGACTTTGCAGTTGACAGTAAATTGCTAGTTGAATCGCAGGAACGTCTCATGCTCACGCAGACAGGAATAGAACGATTAGGCGAAGAGCGGATCGATGAGACGGCCAAGTTATATCGCTTCTGGCTGAAGGTGTATAAGACGCCGATTCCGAATCTGGTTGCGCTGGTCAATTGGATAGATCGGCTTGCCAGACAGTGGGTGACAGCAGAGTCGCTCCAGCGAACGTTGCTGCCTTACGTTAAACCGTATTATTATGATACGTCCGAATCGGTCTTCGCACAGCGTATCATTGCGATGATGCTGCATTTGGGTCTTGTTCGCATCGGCGAGCATGAGAAATATGGCACGGTCATCCGAATGACTAAACTAGGAACGGCCGTAATTGGAAGCATAGGGAAAGAAGAAGCTGTACGTTCCATTCGTTAACCGTCATTTATAGCTTACTAGACTAGCAGAACGTTGACAGGCGGAAGCGGGCTGCAGCGATGTGGATATCCGTATTCAGGACACTCGCGGTTAATCGTAGTCTCCTGTCCTATAGGCAGAGGCACATTCATTGGAATGGGGGGCCTTCGTACGGACGGAGCAGAGATCGGTGAATATGATTTAGTAGGAGCCGGTTCAATTGTAACCGAGAACAAAAAGATTCCACCTATACTCTTTCTCTTACGATCACCCGCCAAAGTCGTCAAAGAATGGACCGAGGACGATTTGCAGCGCATGAGAAAGACGATGGAAAGCAACGTGGTGAAAGGAAAAGAATATAGGATCTCTTAACCCCGGTTGGAGGTGTATCCTATGGACAAAATGAAAGCAACGTATGAGACAATGCTGGGATTGGCGGCAGAGATGGTGTTGGACGATGCGGTTCTGAAATTTCGTACCGAACGGATTTATCGTGATATCGATCTAGCATTAGCTAGCGGAGATGAGGATACGTTCCATCGATTGGCAGAACAATTGAACGCACTCCGTCTTTCTCATTAGCCGGCTGCGACGATTGCTGAGTTTAGAATAGCCTGATGTCCGTCTTGGCGCGGTGCAGGCTATTTTTGTGCGGAATGGGTTGGCAAACGAAGCCAGTCGCGGTACGATGGGAGGATGACAGCATATCGTAAGGAAAGGGAGATCCGATGAAATTCAGCGAGATTGAAAGCAGCAAGTGGGACGAGCTCAAGCCTTATCTGGATACGTGCTTATTGCCTGTGACAGGTTTAACGGGCTTGGAGACACCAGCAGAAGCTACGAAAGCATTAGAAGATTTGAGAGATGTGATGGACGGCATTGAAATTCCGTTCAAAGGAAGAGTTGTTACATACCCGGCTTGTCATTATACAGGTGAAGATGTAGGACATGCTGTCGTTGAGCAGCTATGCGCTTCGCTCAAGCAGATAGGTTTCCGCTATATAATAGTAGTTACTGCTCGGTTAACGAATTTGACGACAGCATCCGCGGATCTTATCTTCGCGCCAACCGAGACGGGAGAAGTTCCCTCTGCTGAGCAAATTGGACAGGGAATCCGTTCCATGTGGACGCCTTCTATCCATGTCTAGCCAATCTGATGCATAATATATTCCTATTATGGGGAAAACAATGTTGATGTCATGAGTTAGGGGATTAGGTTCCCGTGTAATTGTGACAATTTCATAACAAAAAATGAAACGCTTTTGCATCGGTCAAATTAACGTCTTCCATATTCTTGACGCTCCCATACACCTAGGATATTATAGAAAATGTCTTAGTTCGTCCACGGTTTTGTCACTTTGGACAAGACGGGAGATATGGTTGGCAAAGGGGGTAGAACAGAAGATGAGCAATCACGAAGGTCAAAAACCGGTGCGCAAAGAAATGTCCCGGCGTCAATTTTTGTCGTATACACTCGGCGGAACGACCGCTTTTATGGCTGGCGGCGTCGCGCTTCCGATGATTCGATTCGCTGTCGATCCGCTCTTGCAGAAGAAAGAAGAGAGCGCGTTCATTAAAGTGACTGAAGAAGCGAAAATTACGAACGATCCGGTGGAATACAAATTCAAAATCCATCAAGTTGACGGCTGGTACGAGAGTGAAGCGGAGCTTGTCGCATGGATTTCGAAAGACGCGAACGGAAACATTTTTGCACTATCGCCTGTGTGCAAACACTTGGGATGTACCATTGGTTGGAATACGGAGAACAGCGATCAATACGTTTGTCCGTGCCACGGTGCACACTATACCAGAGATGGTAAGAACCTGAGCGTTGCGCCAAATCCACTTGACGAGTACGAAGTGAAGCTGGATGGCGGATTTATTTATCTCGGTCCAATTAAGCCGAATACGCGTGTATAAAGGAGGCGCATAGTCAGATGTTTAAAGCTGTATACAACTGGATTGACGAACGTCTCGATGTTGCGCCGTTGTGGAGAGACGTAGCGGATCATGAAGTGCCTGAGCACGTAAACCCTGCGCACCATTTCTCCGCATTCGTGTACTGCTTCGGCGGCTTGACGTTTTTCATCACAGTCATCCAAATTCTTTCCGGTATGTTCCTGACGATGTACTTCGTACCGGACATTAACAATGCTTATGCGAGTGTCGATTACCTGCAGCACAAAGTTGCATTCGGCGGTATCGTTCGCGGTATGCACCACTGGGGCGCTAGTCTTGTAATCGTTATGATGTTCTTACATACCCTGCGCGTCTTCTTCACCGGTTCTTACAAAGCACCGCGCGAAATGAACTGGGTTGTGGGGATGCTTATTTTCTTCGTTATGCTTGGTCTCGGTTTCACGGGTTACTTGCTCCCTTGGGACAACAAAGCTTATTACGCTACGAAGGTCGGCATGCAAATTGCTGAATCCGTTCCATACATCGGTGTCTATCTGAAAGAACTGATGCAGGGCGGTACGATCGTAGGTGCGCAGACGCTGACGCGCTTCTTCGCGATTCACGTCTTCTTCCTGCCAGGCGCATTGCTCGCTCTGCTCGCAGGCCACTTCTTCATGATTCGTAAGCAAGGCATTTCGGGACCGCTATAAGCGAAGGGAGGTTATTACGATGGCGCATGGTCATAAATCTGACGAGAAAATCGTCTACGTAGGAGACTCCCGCATACGCAAGCGGACGAACAAAAACAGCGTACCGCCCGACTATACGGCATTCCCAGGCAAATCGGAAGTATTCATTCCGAACTTCCTGCTTAAAGAATGGCTCGTTGGCTGCGTTGTACTTGTTGGCTTCCTCGTATTGACGATCTCTGAGGCTCCGCCACTCGGTTATCCGGCGGATCCAACGAATACTGCTTTTATTCCGATGCCGGACTGGTACTTCCTGTTCCTGTATCAATACTTGAAATATCCTTATGCATCTGGTGATTATGTCGTACTCGGTTCCGTATTCGTTCCAGGTATCGCGTTTGGCGCGCTCCTGCTTGCTCCATTCCTGGATACAGGCAAAGAACGCCGCTTCTATCGCCGCCCGGTAACTTCGGCACTAATGATTCTGTCTCTAATCTCACTTGTATACTTGACGAAAGTATCATGGGATCACTATCAGCACGAACTGGAGATCACGAATACGGTTCCAGAGCATATCGAGCGTGAAGAGAAAGCTCGTGAAGCTGCTGAGAAGGGCGAATCGTTCAGCGCGGTTAAGAAAGAAGAGCCTGTGGCACTCGTTGATGCAAATGACCCAGCAATGGACATTGCGAAAGCAGCGAAGTGCATCACTTGTCACTCTCCTGACTTGAACGGTAACCCCAAAGCTAAGGTTCCTTCACTTCACGGTATCGGGGATGTTTATTCCAAGGAAGAGCTGGTAAATATCGTAACGAACGGTAATGGCGGTATGCCATCGTTCAAAGATACGCTTTCGGCTGCAGAGATTGACCAGCTTACGACTTGGCTGGCTAAGCAGAAGAAAGCTCAATAAGGCTGTACAACAGAACCTGACCGTCATCTTAGCGGTCAGGTTTTTCGCAATTAGATAATGGTTATGTGCGGACGATCCTTCATTAAGGAGGAGATATCGTCTAGCCGAGAGGAGTATGTATATTGCCGCTTCGTTGGTATTGGAGTCGCGAGTTTCTGACGTCACAGCGTATGTTGTGGACGCTGCTCATTGTCAATGTGCTGGGTACCATCTACGGTTATATCTGGTATGGAGATCAGATTGTCTGGACCGCATCTCATAAGCCATTATGGATGCTGCCTTTCGTTCCGGACAGCCCGACGGCAAGTTTATTCTTCTCTTTATCGCTTGTTTATTTGCTCGTTCAGTCGCAGCCTAAGACGGCAATCGGACGTGTGATCCGTTACCTTATTGAAGCGCTTGGGGTTGCTACGTCGGTGAAGTATGGCATTTGGGCAGTTGCGATGATTGTAGCTGGCGTATCGGAAGGTTCGCCGATGGGCTGGCAGGATTGGATGTTGATCGCCTCGCATCTTGGAATGGCTGTAGAAGGGTTGCTATTCCTTCGTTTTATGTCGGTTGGATCCGCGGCAGTAGGAGCAGCTGTAGGGTGGCTGCTGCTTAATGACGTTGTTGACTATCGATTTGATGTGTTTCCATGGCTGCCTCAGCCGTTATATGATCATCTGCCTATCGTTTGCATCTGCACATTTGGTCTCACTTTATTCAGTTGGATCGTTACGAATGCAGCGATTGTTCTTCGGGATGCGCACCGAAGTGCATTTCGTTAGTGGATAGCTAGTCTATCTTGGGCAGTCTCTTCATAAGCTAGAATGAATGCGGTAGCAGGAGAAGCACTCGCAACTGCAATAGCTGTGGAGGGATGTCACGTGAGAAAGAGATGGCTGGTCGCTTGTATGCTAAGCCTTATGCTGACCGTGGTGCTTATTGGAGCAGCGGCGGCAGCAGCTCCATCAGAGCGTACGGCAACATCGATTTCGACTAGTTCGACATGGCAGCGAGTGCAACGCTCAGCAGATGCCATTTATGAGGCTTCAACAGCGGGTAATCGACAGGCGGCTTATTATGCAGGTCAGCAGCTATCCAGCCAGTTGAAGGAACTATTAGAGGCAGAACGCTTAAACGAGTCGAGCCAGCTCCAGGCGATTTATCGAGAGGCCAAGCTTATGCTTGCCAATATTGAACAGAAGAAATCTGCTGTTCTATGGAGGCCGCAGGCAACCCGAATTAAGCTTGCTGTGGATGCAGCAGGCGCACAATCGGTCGGCCTCGCGAGCAATGCGATGTGGCTGCAATACGAACCTATAATCGAAGAAGATATCGCACGCATTCGGCAAGCAATCAATATACGTAATGCGCAAGCGTATGCTTCAGCATCCGCAATGCTGCATACGCTGCAGGAGCACACAGATCGGATCGCCATTGCAGCAGCAATAGCGGACAAATCAACCGAAATGAACGCATTGCTGAATAGTGTTACCTATATGTCGCGTCTCCTTAATGCAGGGGAGCGAGGTACAATTGCCTCGCAGTTGTCGCAGCAAGTGCTGGCGCCTGTCGAGGCAGCGACGGCTGCCTTGTTCAGCGGCAATGCAGAGCGGGAAGAACCGGTCATCGCGCCAATCGGTGGCGGTGTACCGCATCGTTGGATTTTCGGTATCTCCTCACTCATCTCAAGCTTGCTTGCTTATGTGTCCTGGCGCAAATACAAGCATACGCCTTATGCAATAATGAACAAAAGCGAAGCAGGCAGCCAGACGCCATTATATTTGAAGCGTAAGATTAAATGATGAAGCAATAAGACAGCCCTGAAGGATTGAAAGAACGTTACTAGACGTTCTTTCTCCTTCAGGGCTGTTTTGGTTCCCACACATAAGTAGGTTTGACCGCGCATCGTTACTCGTCTTCTTTAAACCCTTCACCCAGGACATCATGTACATCATTGATTACAATGAAGGCGCGCGGATCAATCGATTTGACGATTTCTCTCAGCGTTCGTACCTCTTGCCGATTCACAACGCAATACACGATATACTTGTGCGAGCGAGAATAAGCGCCAATCGCCGGGATTAGCGTTACACCACGATCCATTTTCTCGGTTACGCGCGAAGCAATGTCTTCGCCCGCATTCGTAATGATGGAGACCGCTTTGGCTGCATAAGCGCCTTCTTGAATGAAATCGATCACGCGGGAGGCAATAAACACGGTTACGAGCGTGTACAACACCTTTTCCTTCGGAATGTAAAGCAATGCAAGACCGATAATGACTAGATCGAGGCCAAGAATGACTTGTCCCATGCTCCAGCCCTTCCACTTTCCAACAATTCGGGCAATAATATCGACGCCGCCGGTCGTTCCGCCGAATCGGAAGGTGATGCCAAGTCCTAAGCCAAGCGTGACCCCGGCATATAAAGCGGCGAGTATGTAGTCTTTGTCGGTCTGGAATGGAACGATCCAGTCATGTGCGATTGCGCGTTCGATCAATGCTAGAAAAACGGATAAACTCACCGTTCCGAATATGGTATATGCCATTTGGCCTTTGCCGAGCATTTTGAGTCCCAATAAGAATAATGGAATGTTCAGCACTAGCGTCGAAATGGACAACGGCGCGCCTGCAGCATAATTGAGAAGTACGCCGATACCCGTAACGCCACCTTCCATAAGCTGGTTCGGGATAACGAAATAATGGAGCCCGAAAGCATAAATGGCGGTACCAGCCATAATAGGAACAAGCGATTTGGCTTGCTGCCATAGTTTGCTTATCATTGCGTTGCCTCCTTGTAGATCGTCCAATTATAAAGATGACGGGAAGTGTGCATATCGAGCACGAAGCTTCTAATTAGTATGCTGCTTTTACGGAAGTTTGAAAACCATTGTTTTCAATGCCGCTTTAGGCTAACATATAGAATAATCCGCCAGTGGCGATTTAAAGAAAGGAATGCATATGGCCGATAAATCATTATCCGACATCCAGCGTGAAGTGGATGCCTACATATCGCAATTCAAGGAAGGTTATTTCAGCCCGCTTGCCTTAAT
The DNA here is from genome assembly GCF_014779765.1 of Paenibacillus terricola. GTDB lineage: Bacteria > Bacillota > Bacilli > Paenibacillales > Paenibacillaceae > Paenibacillus_T > Paenibacillus_T terricola. Next base: position 300,093 of record NZ_JACXZA010000002.1, read on the forward strand.
GGCAAGAATGACGGAGGAAGTCGGAGAGCTGGCACGCGAAATTAATCATCATTATGGCGAGAAGCCGAAGAAACCAGACGAGGCCGATAATTCGGTCGAGATGGAGTTAGGCGACTGTCTGTTTATTCTGTGCTGCTTTGCGAATTCACTCGGAATTGATCTGACACAAGCTCATGATGCTGTCATGAATAAATTCAATACGCGCGACGCCAATCGGTGGACGCGGAAGGACAGCTAAACTAGCGCCGTAACGCCGAATGAATCCTTCACATATGCTGTACCACAACCGGTGTACAAGGGGGGTGGGCATATGGAAGGGGACGATTGCCTCAAGCAGGCATACGAATGTATTCTGCAGAACGATTTCGAAGGTGCCATCCTATGGTTTGAACGGGCGATTGCCGCCGACCCGAACAATGCTTCTTATTATTATAGGTGCTCCATTTCATATGGCAGAAGCGGTAAGTGGGAGCGTGCTCTTCATTACGCGGTGAAGGCCGTAGAGCTGGAGCCCGAACAGAAGGCGCATATTTATCAGCTCCATACCGTGCAAGCCAGGTTGTTGGTGTTGTCCGGCAAACAGGAGCTTGGCAAACAACCGCCTGATGCATCGATTGCAGCAGCAACGCTGCAAGAAGCGGTGGAGTTGGATCCGCTTAGCTTTGAAGCCTATTATTGGCTGGCCAAAGCATTCGTACTGCTTAATCGGTTGGATGAAGCCATGCGATTTGCATTAGAAGCACTTCGTCTGAATCCATCAGATGATGAAGCGAGGTCGTTATTCGCTGAGATAAGCCGGAAGAAACGGGCGATGCGGTATCGTCATCAGAGAAGACAAAGAAGAAGGAACAGGTGAATTGAGAATGACAACGAAACCCATTCATGTAGCAGTAGCAGGAGCTAGCGGACGCATGGGCCGCGAAGTCGTAAAAATGGTGTTGGATGAAGCGGATTTCGTATTGACCGCGGCGTCTGCCCGTTCTGCAGGACCGGTCGACGCCGGCACTTTTGTTGGTAAGCCAGCATGCGGCGTAATGTTCAGCTCGACACTGGAGGAAGCACTGGATAGCGGCCCGATTGATGTACTCGTCGACTTCACGGTTCCACATGCGGTATACGAGAACGCCAAGGCAGCCATCTCCCGCGGCATCCGCCCGGTTATCGGCGCTACAGGCCTATCGCCAGAACAGATCGACGAATTGGACAAGTTGTGCAAAGATCGCGGCATTGGCGGACTGATTGCACCAAACTTCTCGATTGGCGCAATTCTGATGATGCAGTTCGCTGCGCAGGCGTCCAAATATTTTCCAAACCTCGAAATTATCGAATATCACGGCGACCAGAAGCTGGATGCACCATCTGGCACATCGATCAAGACGGCCGAGCTTATCTCCAAAGTGCGTGAAGAGCATCGTCAAGGCAATCCGAATGAGGAAGAGACGATTGAAGGCGCGCGCGGCGGATATTACAACGGTTTCCGTATACATAGCGTAAGGCTGCCAGGCGTATTCGCCCAGCAGGAAGTAATCTTTGGCGCATTCGGCCAGTCGCTCAAGATCCGCCACGATTCGTATGACCGCGCAGGCTATATGCCTGGCGTCGCAGTAGCAGTTCGTAAAGTTATGGGCTATGAGGGTATGATCTACGGTTTTGAACATCTAATGGATTAACCAACAGTCGGAGAGGGGAACGTCAGCTATGTTACATATTGCTTTTATTGCTCACGATCGCAAGAAAGAGGAAATGGTTAACTTCGTAACAGCTTACGAGCATGTGTTCAAAAGTTTCCAGCTTTATTCGACGGGAACGACGGGTCAGCGGATTATGGAAAATACGTCGCTCCAAATTCACCGCTTCTGTTCGGGTCCGCTCGGCGGCGACCAGCAGATCGGTGCATTGGTAGCGGAGAACACGATGGATTTCATTATATTCCTGCGTGATCCGCTCATGGCACAGCCGCACGAGCCGGACATTATTGCCCTTCTGCGTCTTTGCGATGTGCAAGGCATTCCGGTTGCTACGAACATTGCGACGGCCGAGCTGCTTGTTAAGGCGCTTGAGCGCGGTGATTTTGCTTGGCGAGAGCTCGTACATAAGTATAAGCCGGAGTCGATGCAGCCATGAGCAAGATAGAAGGAGCCGGACTGGACAAGCTCGACATCTTGATCTTTGGCGCACATCCCGACGATGCGGAGATTGGGATGTCCGGAACAATTGTTAAGCATATTCAGGCTGGCTATCGCGTAGGGATGTGCGACCTCACGGAAGCGGAGATGTCGTCGAATGGAACAGTCGAGCTTCGGAGACAGGAGGCTGCTGCGGCTTCCGAGATTCTTGGATTGACGGTTCGGTCGAATCTGGGACTGCCTGATCGCGGACTTGGCGCTGAAGGTCATGTTGAAGCGATTACGGCCGAAATCCGCAAGCAACGTCCGCGTATCGTATTCGCTCCTTATTGGAACGATCGCCATCCTGATCATAATCGCTGCAGCGCGCTTGTTGAGGAAGCCGTATTCAATGCGAAGCTTCGCCGCTATTTGCCTCATATAGAGGCAGTTACAGTCGAACAGCTTATCTTTTATTATATCAATGATGTGGAAGATGTACGGCTTGCGGTAGACGTCTCGGACGTGTATGAGAGCAAGCTGGATTCGCTTCGTGCATACCGTTCTCAATTCGAGGCGGTAACGCAGGGCGAAGACCGTGTCGCAACTCCGCTAACGGGCGGGTATGTCGATCGGGTTGAAGCACGCGATCGCTTGCTCGGACAAGCGCGCGGCTGGTCCTATGCGGAAGGGTTTACGACGAAGAAGCCCCATACTGTGGCCCTATTCTAGAGATATAACGAACTTAAAACGTCCTATTGAATGATGCCAAGGGCAATGACATAGGATATTTAACATAACTGTGGATACAACAATTTGTAATCCGGGGAGTTGCGAACCGTGACGAGGAAATTAAAAATCGGCATCACGTGTTACCCGTCGCTAGGCGGCTCAGGTGTCGTGGCAACCGAGCTCGGAAAACTGCTGGCTGAAAAAGGACATGAGATCCATTTTATAACACACAGCGTACCGTTTCGGCTTGGAAAATTTCATAAAAATATTTTCTACCATGAAGTTGAAGTAAACGATTATTATGTGTTCCGTTATCCGCCATATGATCTAGCGCTCGCTAGCAAAATGGCGCAGGTGGTGCAGATGCAGGAGCTCGATCTTCTGCATGTCCATTATGCAGTGCCTCATGCGATTTGCGCCTATCTGGCGAAGCAAATGGTCGGCAATCAGCTGAAGACGGTAACGACGCTTCATGGCACGGATATTACCGTCCTGGCACAGGATGAATCGTTGAAGGATTTGATCCGTCTTGCGATTAATAGCAGCGACAGCGTAACAGCTGTATCCGCTGACCTGATTAACGAAACGCGCGAGCTTCTCGACATTACGAGAGAGATCGATTTGACCTATAATTTTGTAGACAAACGTATTTATTATCCGCGCGAATGCCAATCGCTGAAGGCGGACTATGCGCCGAATGGCGAGAAGCTGCTCATGCATATCTCGAACTTCCGTCCGGTGAAACGGATCAGCGACGTTGTTGATGTGTTCGCCCGTGTGGAGAAGGCAATGCCCGACACGAAGCTGCTGCTCGTCGGGGAAGGGCCGGAGCTGACGAAGGCTCAGTGCCAGATCAATAAGTTGGGCTTGGAGAACAAGGTGCATTTCCTTGGCAAGCAGGATGATGTCGCTCAAATTATTTCGATCGCAGATCTAATGCTGCTTCCTTCGGAGAAGGAAAGCTTTGGTCTTGTCGCACTCGAAGCAATGGCTTGCGGTGTGCCAACGATCGGATCGATGGCTGGCGGCATCCCAGAGCTCGTGACGCATGGGAAGACAGGTTTCTTGTCCCCTATTGGCGATACGAAGTCGATGGCGGAGAACGCGATTAAGCTGCTGTCTGATCCTGATATGTTCCGACAGTTCCGCGAAGCTTGCATTCAGCGGGCGCGTCTGGAATTCTGTAATGACTTGATTACGGCGCAGTATGAACAGATCTATTATCGGACGCTTGGCATAGAAGTGGACATTCCGATGCCGGTCTGCTCGGAATAGGAGCAGGTTATGACGGGACCGTACCACAATGCGGAGATGAAGCAGGCATTGTCTGTACTCGAGACGCTGCGTCAGAACGGATATGAAGCTGTATTCGTCGGCGGATGCGTACGAGACGTTATCGTGGGTAGACCGCTTACGGATATTGATATCGCCACTTCGGCGCTGCCGGAGACGGTCATGTCGATCTTCGAACGTACCGTTCCGACCGGTCTGGCGCACGGCACCGTTACCGTACTGCTTAATGAACAGAGTTATGAAGTAACCACTTACCGGAGCGAGGCGGCGTATGATGATCATCGCCGTCCTTCTGGCGTCTCGTTCATTCCGAATCTCGATGGCGACTTGCTTCGCAGGGATTTTACAATGAACGCGATGGCGATACGCAGTGATGGTTCTCTTATAGATCTGTATGGTGGAATGAACGATATCCAAGCGGGTGTCATTCGGTGTGTAGGTGTGGCAGATGAACGCTTCCGCGAGGATGCGTTGCGTATGATACGGGCGATCCGATTCGCATCTACTTTCGGTTATAAGATTGCGCTGAGCGCATGGCGCGCCATTCGTCGCAATCGCGACCTGCTGCAGTATGTGGCGATGGAGCGAATCAGCATCGAGCTTGACAAAATGGTCGGCGGCGCCGGCCCTCACCGCGCCGCCGCCTGGCTCGCGGCAAGCGGGCTCTTGCCGCTCGCCCGCGACCCGCTGCCGCCTAGCTTCGCACAGGCGGGCAGCGCCCGCGATCGCGGCGTACCGCCGCTTACGGCAGCGCTGACGCAGCTGCCGAACAAGGACGACCGCTGGGCGGCCGTCTTCCTGGCGCTCCGTCTATCGCCGGATGACGCCGAGGAGACGCTGCAGCGCCTGCGCTTCCCGGTTCGCCGCACAGCGTCGATAAGGTCGGTCGTCCTCATGCATGCGGCGGCTTCGCCGCTCGCCGAGACAGCGCCTGCGATGCCACAGCTGGCATCGCAGGCACTATCGCAACCGGCGCCGTTTGACGCCGCATCAGCTGCTCTGCAGCCTCAAGCAGCAGGGATTGCGTCTGAAGAGCCGACGCAACCCCTGCTAGTGCCTTCGGCTGCATCGCAGCCAACCCCCCAGCACCGCGTCCAATGGGTCGACGCGGTGCTTCGCCTCGGCACAGAAGCCGCCGAGGCATGGCTGCGCATTGCGCGCGTCTACGCTGACGCGCACGGTGCGCTTGGCGGAGCACCGCTATCGCGTGACGCCCTAGAGCTGCTCGCCAGCGAGTTAGCCGCGCTGCCTTGTACGACCGTGCGGCAGCTTGCCGTTAATGGCGGCGATCTCGGGACAAGCCTACGACTTAAGCCAGGCCCTCGAACAGGCGAACTGCTGAATGCGCTGCTGCGTGCAACAGCTTTGGGAGAAGTACCTAATGAGCGTGAAGCGCTGCTTACGCTTGCGCAATCTATGGAAGAGGAACGGATGAACGATGGCGAACACCATTCTTGAGCTGCTCGATCAAGAGCAGGGACAATATGTGTCAGGTGAAGCGATTAGCCGAACGCTTAACGTGAGCCGAACAGCGGTCTGGAAGCAGATTCGCAAGCTGGAGGAGCAGGGCTATGTCATTGAAGCATCCCGCAAGCTAGGGTATCGGCTTCTATTCAAGCCTGAGCCATTATCGCTCGATAAGCTGAACGAATTGTTGAAGACGAAGCGGTTCGCACGTGAAGTACGGCTGTTCAATGAAGTCGATTCTACGCAGAACGAAGCGCAGCGCTGGGCAGAAGCGGGAGCGCCGGAAGGCGCACTTGTTATTGCGGAGCAGCAGCAAAGCGGCCGCGGTCGTATGGGACGCTCATGGGTGTCGCCCTATACGAAGGGGATCTGGATGAGTACGGTTCTCCGTCCGAGCACGCCGATTCATTGCGCTCCTCAGTTGACGCTTCTTACAGCAGTTGCGTTATGCCGTAGTCTGCGCAGAACGACCGAGCTTGAGATTGGCATCAAGTGGCCGAATGATCTGCTCATCAATGGTCGCAAAATCAGCGGCATTCTTCTGGAGTCCGCTGCAGAAGACGAACGGATTAAATATATCGTCGCCGGTACGGGCATCAGCGTGAATTTGGATCCAACAGATTACCCGGAGGAGCTGCTGGAACGGGCCACTTCACTATCCATCCAAGCGGGTCGCAAATTCTCGCGGGAAACTGTAATTGCTGATTTCATGCTCGAATGGGAGCAGTTGTATGATTTGTACTTGAACGAAGGATTCGGTCCGATCGGCACACTATGGGAGGCACTCTCCGTATCGCTTCATAAGCCCGTTACGATTCAGACGCCTCAAGGCGATTTGTCAGGCCGGGCCATTGGTTTGCATGAGAGCGGAGCCATACAGCTTCAATTGGACAGCGGAGAGGTCCGGCTCGTCTTCTCCGGCGAGATGGGACAACCGAAGGAACAATAGACAAGGGCTGGTACTATCGCTTTTAACGCTTACAAGAAATTGCACTTTCTGAATGGTGGGTTCCAACAGGGGCGTAGCCTATAAAGTTAGGTCTGGGTACAGAGGTTGCAAAGGGGCGAAGCCCCTTAATCAGGTCGAGCATCGACCAAGAGCGTGTCCCGTAGGGACGACAAGCGGCTTAACAGCACGCACTTCGGTTCGAGCATCGATCACAAACTCCATCAACCGCCGTATCCTAGGTCCGTCCATCATAAAGCGTGTCCCGAACAGGGACGAAAGCGAGCACGCGCACCAAAAGCAACTAGAATGCGAGTCCCGGAGTCCAGAGGGCGGAGTCCTTTGGGGCCCTCCCTCTTTGGAGAGGGAGGGTTTGGGTGGGTGTGGAGTAGAATTTACGCCATCCTATTTATTTGCTATAATCGTGGTACGCAAGGCGGTATCCGCTTGGAATTGCACTTGCGATCATGTACGGAGTTAAGCCCAAGTATTGCCATTAAGAGGTAGTTCAAAAAGTCCGCTTGTGATCACGAAGTAAGTCAGGAAGTTAATTCGACGTCGAAGCTTGCGTTCACCTTCGGAGTCCGGGGATTATGCTTCCGATGCAGGTTTCCGCTGGAAACCTTGTATCATGTAGGGTTAGCCTACACTCCGTTCCTCCTGAAGTTATTTGCGGATACTTCAAGTGTTACTACCTGCGAGCAAATAACTGCTTCGTAAGCATAAGCTGTTCAGGTTCTCGCAATTTTCTCGATGCTGACAACCGAACTTTTCGAACACGCACAGTAAGGCAACTGCGCACTCTGCTCTGAGCCGTTAGGGACCGAGACAGAAGGAAGCATTAAGTAACATGTTCCTTTATCGTTAGGGACCTTTTTAGCGCGGCTAAAAGGTTTTTTTGTGTTTATCCTATACTTTAAAGGGGATGAAGCGAATCATGGCACAACCGTTAACGATCACGAAGATGAAGAAAATGAAGCAAGATCGCAATCCGATTACCGTTCTGACCGCGTACGACTATCCGTCGTCCAAATTGGCAGAGGAAGCGGGAATCGACGTCATTCTTGTTGGCGATTCACTTGGCAATGCCGTACTCGGTTACGATACGACGATTCCAGTGACGCTTGACGACATGGTGTACCATACGCGTTCGGTTCGCAGAGGGGCGCTTAATACTTTTGTCGTTGCGGATATGCCATTTATGACGTACCGGATTGGACGGGAAGCAACGCTTCGGAATGCCGCAAGACTGCTGCAAGAAGGTCTAGCGAACGCGGTGAAGATGGAAGGCGGCGAGGATATCGCAGATGAGGTACAGGCGCTTGTACACGCCGGAGTGCCTGTCATGGGACATCTGGGCCTTACACCGCAGTCGATCAATCAGATTGGCGGCTACAAAATTCAAGGTAAATTAGAGCAAGAGGCCGAGCAGCTGCTTCGAGATGCTAAAGCTCTCGAGGCTGCCGGCGCATTCGCAATCGTATTAGAGCTTGTGACAGAGCCGATTGCAGAAGCAATCAGCAAGGAGCTGTCCATTCCGACGATTGGAATTGGCGCTGGACGCGGTTGTGACGGCCAAGTTCTTGTTTTTCATGATATATTGCAATATTCATCGCCCTATCGCGAGAAGCGCTTCGTGAAGACGTACGCAGATATCGGCACGACGATCCGCAGTGCGATTGGCGCCTATGTATCGGATGTCAAAACAGGCGCGTTTCCAGAAGAAAAGCATACGTTCCAGCTTGAGCCTGGCACCGTTGTATTGCCGCACCTTTATGGTTCGGGAAGCAATCCGGACAATGAATCGACGAAGCAAGAAAGGAAGCAGACGACATGATTACGATTTGCCGTACGAAACAGCAGCTGCGTCAAGCGCTGGAAGAGCGAAGAAAGCAGCAGCCGGGACTCACGACAGGTTTCGTTCCGACGATGGGGTATTTGCATGAAGGTCACGCAAGTCTTATTCGACGCTCGGTAGCGGAATGCGATATTACGGTGCTCAGCATCTTCGTAAATCCGCTCCAATTCGGTCCTAATGAAGACTTTGACCGCTATCCGCGTGATGAACAACGTGACTTGGCGCTAGCAGAAGAGAATGGCGCAGATATTGCATTTCTGCCAACGGTAGAAGAGATGTATCCGTCGAAGCCGCTTACGCGTCTTACGGTTGATATCGTTACAGATCGGTTGTGCGGCGCATCGCGTCCGGGCCACTTTGACGGCGTTGGTGTTGTCGTCAGCAAGCTGTTCAATCTCGTCCAGCCGCAACGCGCGTATTTCGGAATGAAAGATGCACAGCAGGTTGCGGTCATTCGCCGGATGACCGACGATCTAGATATGCCAATTAAGATTGTTCCATGCGATATCGTACGGGAGCCAGATGGCTTGGCCCTTAGCTCGCGCAACGTATATCTAAGCGCGGAGGAGCGTTCACAAGCGCTTGTCCTATCCCGGTCTCTAGCGAAAGCGAAGGAGATCGGTGAGACAGCAACGATGACCGTTCAAGGCTTAATCGATGAGGTGTCTAACCATATTCGCCAGTCGCCGCTGGCAACTATTGATTATGTCGAGCTGCTTGCCTATCCGAACCTGACGCCGCTTGCGCCAACAGAGCTGCTTGCTGATATACATGGCGAACTGCTGCTGGCGGTCGCGGTGAAATTCGGACGCACACGCCTGATCGACAACCGGATTTTGAGCTTTTCGGAGGTGACAATCGATGTTTAGAACGATGATGAAATCGAAGCTGCACCGCGCGACGGTTACGGAGGCCAACCTCAATTATGTCGGCAGCATTACGATCGATGAGGATTTGATGGATGCCGGTAATTTGTGGGAAAATGAGAAAGTACAGATCGTGAACAATAACAATGGCGCACGTCTGGAGACTTATGTAATTAAAGGACCTAGAGGTTCTGGCGTTATTTGCTTGAATGGCGCAGCGGCTCGCCTGGTTCAGCCTGGAGATAAAGTCATTATTATTTCTTATGCCATGATGACAGAAGAGGAAGCACGCCGTTATAAGCCAACAATTGTTATCCTTGACGAGAATAATGAGCAGCTTCAATCGCTGGATCAAGAAATTCACTCCGTCATTCTGTAACACGATGCGCTGCCAGCGCTGTGTAAAGGCTGGGTTGCGGTATGAAATGAGCTCCCGCAACAAAGAATGAGTTTAAAGGCCGGTCAATCAAGTTGGCCTTATCCATTTACCATCGACCGGTATCGTTCTACACTCATTCTTACGTAAAGGCGGGTGCCGTTATGTTTGCGCATCTGTTCGCGACGATGAACGACAAGTTGGACGAAATTAAGCAGCTGTATCCGCGGGTTAATGGCGCCAAGCGTGACCATTTGAACAAGCAGCTGGATGTTCTGAAAGCAATGAGCGATTCCATTGTCGAGCATTGGCTGTTGTTCGAAGAGAAGCTTGCTGACTTTTATGATGATCTGAAGGAACAGCCATCCATGCCGGTCACGAAGCAGACACCGCCTTACACGGCTACGGCTGCTGCCGCCTCCAAGGAGGTTCAAGCTTCGCAAGCGGAACAGGCAGCGACTCAGCAAGTGTCCGCGCCGTCTGGAGCCGCCAAAGAGCTGGAACAATGGAACTTCCCGTCCGATACCGCTGTTTTCATTTCGAGAGGGCAAGGTTACTTCAAGCTTCACATGTTCAGTCATGCAGCGGATGAGCTTCATAAAGCGATTAACCTTTCGCCAGAGTGCCAGCTCGCCCATCTATTCATGGCCATGACCCTTATGCACATGCAGCGTTGGGTTGATGCAGAACAGCATTTCCAGATTCTAATATCACTCACGGACCATGCCAAATGGCGCGCAATCGGTTATAATGCTCTCGGGTGCATTCAAGCGGTGCATATGAATTTGGAACTTGCAGAGCAGTTTTTTCTAAAAGCGCATGAAGCGGATCCCAGCTTTGCTGATTCATTAATGAATTTAAAATGCTGCAAGGAACGAAACGGTTCATTGTCGCTTCGATTCGGAAGCGCAGAGCTGATTCGTTAGGAGAGTTAGGAGAGGACTTGGAACGCGGATGAGATTTGCCATACTCGATTTGGAAACGACAGGCCATCAAGCCGACGATGAGATTATTCAAATCGGCATCGTCGTGCTAAACGAGGAGCTGAGCGTAGCAGATACGTTCAGCTCCTTCGTGCGACCAGGAAAAGCGATACCTTCGTTCATTACAGGCCTCACCGGCATTACGGATGAAATGGTGAAAGATGCCCCTGTATTGGAGGATGTACTGCCTGAGGTCGTCAAGCTGCTCGGAGACGCAATCCTTGTGGCGCATAATGTCGGGTTCGACGCCCACTTCTTAAACCGCGAGCTTGATCGCTGCGGTTATAGCCCTTTTACAGGCCGCAGGCTTGATACGGTCGATATGCTTCGCATGTTGTATCCGACTCTGCCGTCGTACCAACTGGGCGCTGTCTCAGAGGCATTCGGCATAACGCATGAGCGGGCGCATCAGGCAGACAGCGATGCGGAAGCAACATCGCTGTTGTTCGCTGCATGCATGCACAAGCTGCAGGAGCTTCCGCTGCTTAGTCTGCAGCGGCTGGGGGAGCTATTCAACGGCTATGACGATCTAAGCTGGCTCATTCAGACGACTCTTCAGGAGAAGGAACGTGAGACATCGCTCGACCTTCAGTCGCATGTGTACTTCAATCAGCTTGCAATGAAAACTTCAGACTGGGCAGAGCTTCAACCAGCCCGGGAAGATATGGATGAAGAAGCGATCAGCAAAATGACGTTCGAGCAATTTATGGATGGTGTGCGTGACAGATTCCGAGCGATGATGAACGATTATGAAGAACGCGAAGCACAGTCGATCATGTTCGATGAGGTGCATAAGGCGCTCGATAATGAACGGCATTTGCTCATTGAAGCAGGTACAGGAACAGGCAAGTCGCTCGGCTACTTGCTGCCATCGTTATTTTACGGCGTGAAGGAGAACAAGAAGATCGTCGTCAGTACGCACACGATCAACTTGCAAGAGCAGCTGCGCCAGCGGGATATCCCGTTGTTGCAAGAGGTTGCGCCATTCCCGTTCCGGGCAGCGATATTCAAGGGGCGGGGCAACTACATCTGCCTGCGTAAGTTTGACACGAAGCTGCGGATGCGGGAGTATGTATCTCCGAATGAAGATCTCATGACCGCAGCGCAGATGATTATATGGCTGGGCGAGACGGGTACAGGAGATCAAGAGGAATTGAACTTCGGCAACAAAGGCGGGGAGTTCTGGGAAACCGTAGCAAGCGATGCTGATTCCTGTCTTAACCGAGCTTGTCCTTGGTTCAAACGCTGCTTCTATCATCGGGCGAAACATGAAGCGAATATTGCGGATGTCGTCATCACGAACCATTCGCTTGTCTTCACGGATATTCAAGCAGAGCATCGACTTCTGCCTGGGTATGAGCATCTCGTCGTTGACGAGGCGCATCATCTGGAGGAAGTAGCGAGCAAGCACCTGGGGTTGCAATTATCTTATTTTTCATTGGTGCATCCGTTTAACCGATTAATAAAGGACAGCCGCGGCGGCGGTCTGTTAAGCCAATTGATTGCGATGCTGCATGGCGAATCGGAGTCAGGCGTGCCTGCATGGATTGAAACGCTAGATGAACTGGGCAAATCATTCACCAGCATCCGGGAAGATTGGGACAAGATGTTCGAGCTCATGTATACATTAATGGGAGCGACAGGCGGAGCGCCAGCAACTCAGACGGAGAACGGCCAATCGGTATTTCGGATTCGTCCGAATGAGCATCCAACCGGCTGGTCGACGATCGCCGATACGGAGAACATCATTTATGCAGATCTCAATAAGGCTGTTCGGACGCTTGAGAAGACGCTTAACGACATCAAAGAGAAAATCGACGATACGCCAATCGTTAACATGGTCACGGATCTGAACGGTGCGGTCAAAGATTTGGCGCGCATACGTGACGATATGCGGGTATTCGTTCGCGCAGATAAGCGAGATACGGTATACTGGATGGAAGCGACAGCACAATTTAAAGCGAAATCGCTGCAATTGAACGCAGTTCCAGCCGACGTCAGCGAGCAGCTGCGTACGCATTTGTTCGAAGCGAAGAAGAGCGTTATTCTGACATCCGCAACCTTATCGGTGCAGAAGTCGTTCCAATATGCAAGCGAACAGCTCGGCTTGATCGGCATGGAGGAGGCAGGGCGGTTGACGACCGTTCAGCTGCCGTCGCCATTTAACTATCGCGAGCAGGCGCTCGTCATCATTCCGCGCAACTTCCCGCAGTTGAAAGGCGCAGGCGGCGATCCGCAATTTGTAGACTTACTTGTAAAGTCCTTGGCGGATTCCGCAGTACTGCTCGGAGGCCGAATGTTGGTGCTGTTCACCTCGTATCGGATGCTGCGGCAGGTCTATGATCCGCTTAAGGAGGCGCTTGAGCAGCATCAGATTCAAGTGCTTGGTCAAGGGATCGACAGCAGCAATCGAAGCAAGCTGACCCGGAGATTCCGGCAGCAGAGCGCTTCGGTGCTGCTCGGTACGAGCAGCTTCTGGGAAGGCGTAGATATACCGGGCGATGCATTAACCTGTCTAGCCATCGTACGACTTCCATTCCAACCGCCTAACCACCCGCTCGTGGAGGCGAAGTCCGAGATGTTGTTGGCGCAGAAGCAGAATCCGTTCATGAAGCTGTCGATACCGCAGGCGGTTATCCGTTTCAAACAAGGGTTTGGACGGCTTGTACGCTCTGCTAAAGATCGCGGAATCGTACTTATCTATGATACGCGTGTATTGGAAACGTATTATGGCAAATATTTTCTGTACTCGTTGCCTGGTCCGAAGATTGAGCATATGCACACGGAGCAGATTGTTCCGCGTATGCAGCAGTGGCTGGGAACCGAGCAGGAAGGGGTGCAGTCATGAAACAGCAGTTGAAAATATCGGAGGCGGTCGTTAGACGGCTTCCGATTTATTTGCAGGTGCTGAATGAGCTGAGCATCCGCGAGGTGCAGACCGTATCCTCGCAGGAGCTCGGCCAGAAGCTGGACTTGAACCCGGCGCAAATCCGCAAGGACCTCGCTTATTTCGGCGAATTCGGGCGCAAGGGAATCGGTTACGACGTTAATTATTTGATCGAGAAGATCCGTCAAATCTTGAATCTCGATACGACGCATTATGCGGCTCTGATCGGTGCAGGCAATCTCGGACATGCGCTCTGCAATTATAATACGTATTTGAAGGATAACGTCCAGATTACAGCTGTATTCGATGCTAGTCCATCTAAGATCGGCACGAAGATCAACGGTCTTACCGTTCAGCCGATGGAGGCGCTTCGATCGAGCATTCAAGATCAGCATATTCGGATTGGCATTATTACGGTACCGGCTAGCGAAGCGCAGAATGTTGCCAATGAGCTGGTAGCATCCGGCATTGACGGCATACTAAACTTTGCGCCTGCCATTCTTAAGGTACCTGAGGATGTAAGGATCCATCATGCGAATTTCACGACCGAGCTGTTAAGCTTGGCTTATTACATTGAAAAAGAGAGGTTAGAACGCGATGAGTGAATGGCTGATTAAGAACGGCTTGTTCGTTACGATGAACGATGCACAGCCAGTAGTTCGCGGTTATCTGCATGTTATCGATGATCGCATCGCTTACATAGGGGAGCAGGAGCCGCAAGTATCCGAAGGAACGGAACTTGTGAACGGCGAAGGGCTCGTCTTTATGCCAGGTCTGATCAATACGCATGGCCATACGCCAATGACGCTGCTTCGCGGTTTTGCGGACGATATGGTTCTGCAGACATGGCTGCAGGATAAAATTTGGCCGCTCGAAGCGAAGTTCGACGATAATTCGGCGCATTGGGGATCGGCGCTTGCTCAGCTTGAAATGTTGAAGACAGGTACGACCGCTTTCGTTGACATGTACGATCGTACTCACATTATTGCTGGCGTTGTGGAGCAATCCGGCCTTCGCGGCGTTCTCGCTCGCGGCGTTATCGGATTCGGTTCGCCGGAAGAACTGGATGCGAAATTCGGTGAAGCTTGCGGCTTCGTACGTGACTGGGAAGGCAAGGCAGACGGACGCATTCGTACGATGCTGTCGCCGCACGCCCCTTATACATGCGGACCGGATTTCATTGAACGGTTCGTTCAAGCTTCGCATGATCTGAATGTACCGATTCATACACATATGTCGGAGACGGCGGCAGAGGTTGAACAAAACGTACGCGATTATGGCGTAAGACCTGTAGAACATCTCGATAAATTGGGTATGTTCGGACGTCCGACGCTTCTCGCGCATGCTGTTCATCTAAACGATGAGGAAATTGCATTGCTTGCTGATCGTGGCGTCGCAATCTCGCACAATGCGGCGAGCAATTTGAAGTTGGCAAGCGGCGTAGCGCGCGTGCCAGACCTCCTTCGTGCGGGTGTAACGGTATCGCTTGGTACGGACGGCGCAGCAAGCAACAACAACTTAAGTACGTTTGATGAAATCCGCCTTGCAGGATTAATCCATAAAGGGGTATCCGGCGATCCGACGGCTGTGCCTGCAATTGAAGCATTGAAGCTCGGTACGATCTACGGCGCGCGCGCGATCTGGCAGGAGTCTTCGATCGGCAGCCTTGAAGCTGGCAAGAAGGCTGATATTATTGCGCTTGATCTGAATAAGCCGCATTTCTTCCCATTGACGGATATTATCTCGCATCTCGTTTATTCTGGATCGGGCAGCGACGTTGTGCACGTCTGGATCGACGGCAAGCAAATCGTTCGTAAAGGCGAGTGTTTGACGCTGGATGAAGAGCGGATCTATCGGGAAGCTCAAGCTGCATTCGAAAGGCTGTTGTAATCGATGCGCGCAACGAGAAAGAAGCGTGCGCCTTTCATGAACCCGAAGCGGTGGACAGCGCTCTCGCTTGTTCTTCTGCTTGCAATCATTGCAGGGCTCGGTATGTGGTACAACACGATCTTCAAAGGAATATGGTCGGCTGAAGCGAAAGCGGAGCAGCAAGCGATTGAAGCTGCTTCACTGACTGAGGTGAACAGCGTCGAGAAATATGTCTGGGATGAGTCGGTATGGGTTGTCGAAGGCAAGGCTGCAGATGGTCAGGATCTCTATGTCTGGCTCCGTGACAATGGAACGGAAACCGTACCTGCAGCTAATGCAGTCAACGAACAGCAAATTCGCGATTCGCTGCTGCAGAACAAGCCTGACGCCAGCATTAAACATGTCCGGCCAGGCATTGTAGACGGTCAACGTGTGTGGGAAGTTTTCTACAGCCGCAGCGAAAGCGGAGAGCAGAAGTACGAGTATGCCTTCTATAACTTCGAGAATGGAACGTTCATTAATACGCTGAAGCTGCCAGCCAAGCAATTGGCTCAATAAGATGTATATTCGATATGAATAACGCCGCCTGCGCATATGCCTGGCGGCGTTTCCTTTTATTACACCGCTCATTCGTATATCAGTTGTGATATACTCAACGTATAGCAAATGAGGCAAACGAATCATTGACAGATTGATGTTGCGGGACTTATGGTCGACTGGTTGAGCATGATTCATTTATTGATTTATATATAGGAGGTCGTACGATGCGAATTCGATGGATACCTGCACTTGTGTCGGTTGTGGTCGGTGTTGGCTTGTTGTTCGGAGGCTGGTATACGTATGATCAGTTCGCGGTCAAGGGACCGCTGGAGAAAGCAATTAACAAGCTTCCGGATGTCGTTGATTCGACTTCGAGTTTCGATAATGGTGCAGCGAAAGTTTCGCTGACGCTTGATGAAGGAGCAAATCTGCGATCGGTTTATGATCAACTGACGAATGATGGCGCTTCTGTACTGAAAGGCCGCGAGTTGAAGCTTGATGTATCAGGGGCAGTAAGCAGTGACGAATTGGACAAGCTGTGGTCGACGGTATTGTTTGATGTCGCGCAAGCGATGGAGACGAAGACGTACTCGCAAATTCCAGCGGCGCTTGATAAGTTGGCCGCGGAGAATGCGGGACTGACGGTGAACACGGAGATGGATGATACGAACGTATATGTAACGCTTCATAAAGGAGAGGCTGTGAAATACATCATCCTGCCGCGTACGCCGGCAACAATGGAGGTGTGGAACAATGCTTCGAAATTATAAGTTGGAGATGGGGATCGGCGCTGCTGTGTCCCTTATTGTGTTCCTATTGTATAGAGGTGTTAATTTGCTTCCGCTTGCTATTGTGGCAGGCATCGTGGGCGGGCTGATGTATGCAGCGAAGATGCGAGGGCAAGGGCCGCTTGCAGCTTCATCGCGCGGTGCGCAGGCTAAGAAAGCATCATCGGTACAAGCGCTGACCTTTGAGCAAATCGGCGGCCAAGAACGGGCGAAACGCGAGCTCATTGAAGCCCTTGATTTTCTAGTGAAGAAAGAAGAAATAGCACGACTTGGCATCCGTCCGCTGAAAGGGATCTTGCTGACGGGCCCTCCAGGTACAGGCAAGACGCTGCTTGCGAAAGCAGCTGCTCAATATACGGATTCTGTATTCCTTGCTGCATCGGGTTCGGAGTTCGTCGAGATGTATGTCGGTGTCGGCGCAAGCCGTATCCGTGATTTGTTCTCAGAGGCACGCAAGAAAGCAGCTAAAGCAAACAAAGCTGCTGCGGTTATTTTTATCGATGAGATTGATGTTATCGGCGGCAAAAGGGATGGCGGGCAGCAGCGTGAATATGATCAGACGCTCAATCAGCTGCTGACGGAGATGGATGGCATTCATACGTCCGAGATGCCGCGTATTCTCATTATGGCAGCAACGAACCGTAAAGAAATGCTTGACCCTGCACTGCTTCGTCCAGGTCGTTTCGACCGTCATATTGGCGTCGAGCTGCCGGATGTGAAAGGCCGTCTGCATATTTTGCAAATTCATGCGAAAAATAAACCATTGGAATCCGCTGATCTGCTTGATCGTACGGCAACTGAAACCTTCGGCTTCTCCGGCGCGCAGCTGGAGAGCGTGATGAATGAAGCAGCGATCTATGCGATGCGTGATAACTCCGATCAGATTGGCCGCTCGCACCTTACGAGTGCAATCGATAAAGTGATGATGGGCGAGAAGACGGATCGCGAGACGACGGGAGAGGAACGGGAACGCGTTGCGCGGCATGAGCTGGGCCATGCGATTGTTGCAGAGCTTGTCGCACCGGGCAGCGTTGCGAACGTAACGTTATCGCCACGCGGTCAAGCGCTCGGTTATGTGCGCCATCAGCCGCAGCGTGAACGTTATTTGTACACGAAGGATTATCTTGAAGGTCAAATTCGAATCGCGCTTGGCGGCGCCGCTGCAGAAGAAATCTTTTACGGCAACCGCAGCACGGGTTCGAAAGGCGACTTTGATCAAGCAATCAATATGGTTCGCACGATGGCGGAATGCGGTCTTACAGAGCTCGGCATTATCGATCCAGGCATGCTGACGCCAGAGAAGCTATCAACGCTTGCTTCCGGCATGCTTGATGATTTGCTGAAGCAAACCAAATCGATGCTGCAAGAGCAGATCCCTGCGTTTGAATATGCGCTCGATATTCTCATTCGCGAAGAAGTGGTTGACGGCAGTAGGTTCCGCGATTTGCTTCGTAAAGCTGTGCCAGCCGCAGCCGTATAAACAAGTATGACAAAATGAAGGCAGACATTCCGTCTGCCTTCTTATTTGCATTAAAAAAAGTTATAATGTAGCTATATATAGATAGATCTGTACTTATAGGGCAATTGGGTTTACGAGCGTGAAACAGACATGCATTGCGGACTAGTACAGCAGCTGGAGCGGAGGAGACGGATTTGACAGTACGTAAAGCAGGCGTTATCGGAATCGGTACAATGGGACAGGGCATCGCAGAGATGCTTGCCTTCAAAGGGCTCGATGTTTATTTGCTCGATCAGTCGGATGACAAGCTGGCGGCAGGGATTACGCAAATTGAACTCAGTTTAGATAAACAGATCGAGAAGTGGGCGCTGACACAGTCAGAGAAGAAGCAGATACTGAACCGCCTTCATCCGATGAATCGGATCGAAGAGCTCGCGCAGTGCGAATTCGTCATCGAGACGATTACGGAAGATCTGGAAGCGAAGAAAGTGATCTTCGAAGAACTCGATCGCGTATGCGGTCCAGAAGTTGTTATCGCAAGCAATACGTCTACTTTGAGCTTAACAGAGCTTGCAAGCGTTACAGCTCGTCCGGAACGTGTAATTGGTATGCATTTCGTTTATCCTGTTTACAAAATCGACCTTGTCGAAATTGTGCGCGGCCTGCAGACGTCGGACGAAACGTTCGAACGTACGAAGCAATTCATCGAAGTCGTGACGAACAAGAAGGGCGTCATGGTGTTCGAGTCTCCAGGTTTCGTCACAACTCGTCTTATCTGTTTGTTCATCAATGAAGCGCTGCATGTACTGGAAGAAGGCGTCGCGTCGGTAGATGACATCGACAGCGCGATGCGCATCGGCTACTCGTTCCAATATGGTCCTTTCGAGATGGCAGACCGTTTCGGCTTGGACTCTGTATTGGCTGCGCTTGAGCGGATGTTCCGTGAATATGGCGAGCTCAAATACCGTCCGTCGATCGTGCTTAAGAAGATGGTTCGGGCTGGCCACTTAGGTGTCAAAACGGGCATTGGCTTCTTCAAATACGATAAGGACGGCGATCGGACATGAAAGTACTCGTAATCAACGCAGGCAGCTCGTCGCTCAAATATCAGCTGTATAATATGACGGATGAATCCGTACTCGCCAGCGGACGTGTCGAACGAATCGGGATGGATTCTTCGATCGTAACGCATGAACCGGCTGGCAAGCCGGAAGTGAAGAGCGTAAGTGAAATTCTAGAGCATACGACGGCAGTCCGCCGTGTGCTTGATCTGCTGACGGATGCCAAGCATGGCGTCATCAGCCGTATAGATGAGATTCACGCAGTTGGACATCGCGTTGTGCACGGCGGTGAATCGTTTAAGGAATCGGCTCTGGTTACGGGCGATGTGAAAGCTGAGATTCGCAAGCTGTTCGATCTGGCGCCATTGCATAATCCGGCTCACATGATGGGCATTCTCGCAGTGGAAGAGAACCTCTCGGATGTGCCGCAGGTGGTCGTCTTCGATACGGCATTCCACCAGACGATGCCGCAGCAATCGTATTTGTATGCTATTCCGATGGTGCTGTATCGTCGCCATAAGGTTCGTCGCTATGGCTTCCATGGTACTTCGCATGCCTATGTCAGCCAGCAGGCTGCCGACTTCTTGAACAAGCCGCTGTCATCGCTTAGCATGGTATCGTGCCATATCGGCAACGGTGCGAGCTGTACAGCCATTAAAGACGGCAAGTCGTTCGATACGAGCATGGGGATGACACCGCTGGAAGGTCTCATGATGGGAACGCGCAGCGGCGACTTAGACCCTGCCGTCGTTCCTTATGTGATGAATAAAGAGGATCTAAGCGTTAGCGAAGTGAACTCGATGCTTAATAAGCACAGCGGACTTCAAGCGATCAGCGGTTTGTCCAGCGACATGCGAGAAATTACGGATGCTATGAATGATGGCGACAAGAATGCAAAGCTAGCTTTTGATATGTACACCTATCGGATTCGCAAATATATCGGCGCATATGCTGCGGCGATGAACGGCTTGGATACGATTATTTTTACAGCGGGCGTAGGGGAGAATTCGGTTGTGCTCCGAAAGGCCGTGTGCGAAGGACTAACGTTCTTGGGCGTTGAACTCGACGAGGCGCGCAACAGCGAGCGGAGCAAGGAGACGCGTCGTATCTCGACGGACAACTCACGTATTACCGTGCTTGTCGTTCCTACGAACGAGGAGCTTCTTATCGCTAGAGATACATATGCAATTATTCGCGAGTCATCCGATTATAATTAATCAATAACGCGGTAAATATAGAAAGTAGAGCGTTGCTAGAAATGCTATTTTATTCGAGGAAGAGGGCGGTTGTATGCAAACGAGCAACTTGACGGCCATCAGGGATGTTGCAGGCAAGGTCGGCGAGACGGTTGTGATCGGCAGTTGGCTGCAAGGCAAACGGTCGAGCGGTAAGATCCAGTTTCTCAAGCTTCGCGATGGTTCCGGCTTTATTCAAGGCGTGCTTGCGAAGAGCGAGGTGAATGAAGAAACTTGGGCTGCGGCGCAGAAGCTGACGCAGGAAAGCTCGCTGTATGTGACGGGGATTGTTCGCGAGGAACCGCGCAGTCAGTCCGGTTATGAGCTGACCGTGACAGGAATCGAGACGATTCAAATAACGGAAGATTATCCGATTACGCCCAAAGAGCATGGCATCGACTTCTTGATGGACCGCCGCCATCTGTGGCTTCGTTCGCCGAAGCAGCGTGCGATAATGGTCGTGCGGGCACAAATCATTCGCGCCATTCAACAGTTTTTCGATGAGCGCGGTTTTACGCTCGTTGATCCGCCGGTGCTGACACCGTCCTCTTGCGAAGGAACAACGAACTTGTTCCATACCAAATATTTCGATGAAGATGCTTATTTGACTCAGAGCGGTCAACTATACATGGAAGCGGCGGCTATGGCGCTTGGGAAAGTATACTCGTTCGGACCAACTTTCCGCGCTGAGAAATCCAAGACGCGCCGCCACTTGATCGAGTTCTGGATGATTGAGCCGGAGATGGCGTTCGTAGATCATGAGCAGAACCTGCAAGTACAGGAACAATTCATCTCATTCGTCGTGCAATCGGTCGTGTCGAACTGCCGCACAGAGCTTGAGACGATCGGACGCGATGTATCGAAGCTTGAGCAGGTGCAAGCGCCATTCCCGCGGATTACGTATGACGAAGCTATTGAACTGCTGCATAAAGAAGGATTCGACCTGCCTTGGGGCGAAGACTTTGGTGCACCGCACGAGACGGCAATTGCCGAGAAATACGATCGCCCAGTATTTATTACCCATTATCCGGCGTCGTTTAAGGCATTCTATATGAAGCCTGACCCAACGCGGCCGGAAGTGGTTCTGTGCGCCGACATGATTGCTCCGGAAGGCTATGGCGAGATTATTGGCGGATCGCAGCGGATTGATGATCCTGAGCTGATGGCGCAGCGGTTCCAAGAGCACGAGTTGTCTGAGGAAGCTTACGCTTGGTACATGGATTTGCGCCGTTATGGCACGGTTCCGCATTCCGGTTTCGGGCTTGGTCTTGAGCGGACGGTCGCATGGATTTGTGGCTTAGAGCATGTAAGAGAGACGATCGCGTTCCCGCGAACGCTATACCGTTTGTATCCTTAACATCAGCCATTTCACCTTGGGAGGGACACGGTTGAAAGACGAGATATGGAAAGCTTATGCAAGAGGTATAAGTGATGCAATGAACAGCGGAGGGGTATTTATCCCCTCCGTTTTGCTCCGCACGTACAGTTCGCTTGGGCTGGAAGAAAGCGATGTGCTGCTGCTGTTTCAGTTGATGGCGTTTCGCGATGCGGAAGGGGTCGGGTTCCCGACACCTGAGCAATTAGCCGAGAGAATGGGCAAGCCAGTTACAGAAGTCGTATATTCCCTTCGGAAGCTGATGAAGGATGGCATGCTGATGATCGAAGAGGATGCCGATCCGATGACAGACATTCGATCCGAACGCTACGATTGGACAAGCTGGCTGCTGCGCGCAGGCCAGCAGGCTGCGGCGATGAAACGGGAAGCCGGTGCTGCTGCATCGATGGCGAATCGTCAGGCCGCGGCGTCAACTGCTGCTGTCGCGGAGGGACTGGCTGTTGTTGTGCCGGCGGAAGATAATCTGTTCAGTACATTCGAGCAGGAATTCGGTCGTCCATTGTCGCCAATGGAATGTGAGACGATCGCAGCTTGGCTCGATCAGGATCGGTATTCCGATGATATTATCCGCTTCGCGCTGAAGGAAGCTGTGTTCGCAGGTAAGCTGCACTTCCGCTATATCGACCGTATTTTGCTCGAATGGAGCCGTAATCGGGTAACGAACGCGGATGAAGCGCGCGCTCATTCGCAGAAGTTTAGAGGCGGCCGTTCCTAGTACAGTCAGAACTTTCAATTGCATCTAGCTGTCATTTGTATTACGATTAGATTATAATTATTCTAAAAGGAAACCTTTTCAGATCGGATTATGAGAAGGTAGGAAGGGTGTGTCGCTATGCTGGCTATTGATGCAGAAATAGAGAAAATAAATCGGCAGATGACCGCCAAAGGCTACAAGCTAACGGTTCAGCGTGAAATTACACTCCGCATTCTGCTTGAGAACGAACAGGATCATTTGAGCGCAGAGGAAGTATTTATGCTTGTTAAAGCTCGGTATCCTGAGATTGGTCTTGCAACGGTTTATCGGACGCTGGAGCTTCTGACGGAGCTGCACATTGTTGAGAAGATGAACTTCGGTGACGGCAGCGCTCGGTTTGATCTGCGCAGCGAAGATCATGAGCATATGCATCATCATCTCATTTGTCATACTTGCGGTGCGTTGAAGGAGATCAAGGACGATTGGCTGCTGGAGCTTGAAGAACGGCTGGAGCGTGAATACGGGTTCCATGTAACGGATCACCGTCTTGATTTCATCGGACACTTCGGGCATTGCCGGAACAAAGAGTGCAAGCGGCAGAAGGCAGTATCGGCGTCTGCGTAATGTGATCAGAATAGCCTCTATAAGAAATAAGCCTCCGAATTATCGGAGGCTTATTTCGTTTATTCTGATTTATGATTGTCGGTCAAAGTCGCAGCATCGATATGTTGCGATGCAGGACTCACTTCAATGCGCTCCGCTCAATATCAGCGCCTAGCTCGCCAGCACGTTCAGCTGCACGTGCAACCGCACGTTCAACGCCAGTCGAGAACTGATGTGCATTCAGCGTTTCAATCGCAGCTTGCGTTGTGCCATTCGGCGACGTCACCTTACGGCGAAGGTCAGCAGGCTGCTCGCCTGTTATACGCACCATTTCGGCAGCGCCTAACACGGTCTGTACGGTCAGCTCACGCGCAGCTTCAGCCGTTAGACCAAGTTTAACGCCTCCTGCAATCATCGACTCCATCATGTAATAGATGTAAGCAGGTCCGCTGCCGGATACGCCAGTAACAACATCAAGAAGCGGCTCATCGACAACAGTTGTCAGACCAACAGCTTGAAACATTGCTTCAGAGATCGTCCGCTGTTCAGCGGTCACAGATTCCGAGTAGCTGATGCCCGTTGCGCCAAGACCAATCGTGCTGGACGTATTCGGCATCGTGCGTACGATAGCCATCGGGCGTCCAAGCAACTGCTCGATCGTGCGGATCGACAATCCGGCAATGACACTGACAATAAGCTGGTTAGGGGAGAGCACATCACGCAGCTGCTCGAGAACGCCAGCTGCATCCTTAGGCTTCGGCGCGAGGAAGATGATGTCTGCCTTGCGAATCATGTCCTGCTTCGATGCATCGTCGCCAGCCGTTTCGACGCCGTAGCGGTCATTCAGCTCGGACAAACGCTCTGCATTTTGCCGATTCAACATTCCGATCTGGTTAGGCGCTGTCAGCCCTTGGCCAATCAGACCGCGTACGATTGCTTCAGCCATCGAGCCTGCACCATAGAAGCACAGTCGCATCGAGCCAAGGGCAGTAGGGGTAGTAGATGTATTCATTGATGTGTAAACCTCCATTTCCAACTGATATTCCTTCGTTAATTAGTCATTAGAAATACATTCAAACTTCAGTTATCCGCGCACCTGACCATTGCCGCGAATCGTGTACTTGGTCGAAGTAAGGGCAGGGAGGCCCATTGGTCCGCGTGCGTGAAGCTTCTGCGTACTGATGCCGATCTCGGCTCCGAAGCCGAATTCGAAGCCGTCGGTGAAGCGGGTGGACACATTGTGATAAACAGCGGCTGCGTCGATATCTACCAGGAAGCGTTCTGCATTGTCGGTGTTTTCCGTAACAATGCACTCCGAATGCATCGTTCCGTAGCGAGCGATATGAGCCAATGCTTCATCGAGACTATCGACAATACGTACGTTGAGAATATAGTCGTTATACTCTGTTGCATAATCCTGTTCAGTCACTGCATTCGCATCCGCGATCAGCTTGCGTGTCCGTTCGCATCCGCGCAGCTCAACATTGGCAGCTTTCAGCGCATCCGTCAGAACAGACAGGCTGTGCGAAGCGAAGCTGCTATGTACGAGCAACGTCTCCATCGAGTTGCATACGGATGGACGTTGTGCCTTCGCATTAACTGCGATTCTAGCAGCCATCTCAGCATTTGCCGACTCATCGACGAAGGTGTGGCAGATGCCGGCGCCAGTCTCGATGACAGGTACGGTCGCATTCTGCACGACGTTCTGGATGAGGGATGCGCCGCCACGTGGAATAACTACGTCGAGCAGTCCATTCAGCTTCAGCATTTCGTCGACAGAAGAGCGTCTCGAATCTTCGATCATCTGGAGTGCTTCAACAGGCATTGCAGTGTGAGAAATCGCTTCGCGAAGCACTTCGACAATACGGCGGTTTGAATCCAGTGCAGCGGATCCGCCGCGCAGTACAACGGCGTTGCCTGTCTTGAGGCAAAGGCCTGCAGCATCGACCGTTACATTCGGACGCGCTTCATAGATCATACCGATAACGCCAAGCGGAACGCGGCGCTTCTCGATGTGCATGCCGTTAGGACGGTCGAATGTCTCGAGCAGATCGCCAACTGGGTCTGGCAGCTCTACGATTTGACGTAGTCCTTCCGCGATTGCTTCAATACGGGAGCTGTTCAATGCCAGTCGGTCCAGCAGTGATTCGCTTGTGCCATTCTCGCGTCCGCGCTGCAGATCGCGCGCATTCGCTTCCATGATCGACGCTTGCTCGGTCAGCAGCGCGTCCGCCATTGCTAGCAACGCCTCATTTTTTTGTGCCGTCGTCAGACGGTTCATGCCCGATGCAGCGCCTTTGGCAAGCTGTGCTTTCGAGCGTACTTCACTTATCGTGTTCACTTCACTCATGTCCATACTCCTCCTTAACAATTATGAGCAACGTTTATTTCAGTGTTATCCATTCGTCCCGGTGAATGACCTCTATACGGGCTACTTCGATGCGACGTTTCACTTCATCCGAATTCATGCCGGCAACTGCCTTGAGCTGCCAAGCATCATAGTTCACAATGCCGCGGCCGATGGTATCGCCGCTCAGTCCTGTTACTTCAACGACATCGCCGTGATGGAAGTCGCCGGACAATTCTGCGACGCCTGCTGGCAGCAAGCTTTTGCCGCCCATCCGAAGAGCATCTTCGGCGCCTGCATCAACGATAATACGGCCCAGCGGCATAGAGTGGAAGCCAAGCCACTGCTTCTTGACTGGCAGGTTGCCAAGCGTTGTCTCGAAGTAAGTGCCTTTACCGATGCCGTCCACAGCAAGACGAAGATCACCGGGCTCGGCAGCACGTCCGACGAACGCGGGAACGCCGCCGCGCATCGCGATGCGCGCTGCTTCAAGCTTGGATCGCATGCCGCCTGTTCCGACAGAAGAGCCGGATCCGCCTGCAAGCTGCATCAGGTCTTCGGAAATTTGCGGTACGCGCTCAATTCGGTAGGCGTTGCTATCTTTGCGCGGATCAGCAGTGTATAGCCCGTCAGTGTCGGTGAGAATGATCAACTGCTTAGCCTTCACGAGATTCGCGACGAGTGCAGAGATCATGTCATTATCGCCGAATTTCAGTTCCTCGGTAGCGACGGTGTCATTCTCATTGATGACTGGAATCGCGCCTTGACGGAGCAGCTCTTCCATCGTCATGAGCGCACATTCGATGCGGCGGCGGTTGGAGAAATCCATTCGCGTCAGCAAAATCTGTGCAGCTGTATGGCCGCTGCGACCGAACGATTCTTGATACGCCTGCATGAGCAGCGCTTGACCAACTGCAGCGGAAGCCTGCTTCTCGTGAAGCAGCTTAGGGCGGTTTGTAAACCCAAGCGCCCGGAATCCGGCAGCGACTGCGCCTGAAGTGACAAGGACGACACTATAGCCCGCATCCTTCAACGATGATAGTTCAGATACAAAGAAATCAAGTTTGTTTCGGTTCAGGCCGCCTTCATCTGACGTAAGCGAGCTGCTGCCGATTTTGACTACAATACATTCTCCCATGAAGATCCCTTCCCGTAACAATAATGATAAGTATGTAATTCGATTGTATTCGAAAAAAGAACGGAAAAATAAAAAGACTCCCATCCTTATTAATAAAGGACGAAAGTCTGTGCTTCCGCGGTACCACCTTTGTTGACGACTGCCAACGGCAATTATGAATAATCGCTGTTGCGAGAGTCGTCCCGCTCATGCCTTGTAACAGTAGGCACTGTCCGACTCATCGTCGGCCGTTCGGGGGTAGGATTCAGCCAAGCATCGCGGTAAATTCTTGCAGCCTATCGGAATTTACTCTCTGAGCGCGGTGCGGAAATGACTTACTGGTCCCGTCATTACGTTCCGTATTTTCAATCGATGTAATCAGCATATCATGATTGCAGTAGCGTGTAAAGAAAGGCGAGCCCCCAGCGGGCTTCAGCCGTACCACTTATTCTGCTTGGAAAATACCGAGTGCGCCAATCCGCCGAACCGCTTCACGAAGTCGTTCAGCAGGGGCGAGAAGTCCAAGGCGAACGTAACCTTCGCCATGCTCGCCGAAGCCGATCCCAGGTGCGACGACAATGTCCGCTTGTTCCAAAACAAGATCAGCGAATTCAGATGAAGTATAGGGCTTCGGCACCGGCAGCCAGCAGAAGAAGGAGCCGCCAGGTTTGGTCGCTTTCCAGCCGATAGCATCAAGTTCTTCGAACAAGGCATCACGGCGATGCTCGTATTCCGCGCGAAGCTCCTCGACGCAAGTCTGCGAATCTGTTAGTGCTGTTGCAGCTGCTTCTTGAATGCCGCCAAACAGACTGCAGTAATAATGGTCTTGAATCAAATTAATAAGTCCGACGATTTCTCGGTTGCCAAGTGCGAAGCCGACGCGCCAGCCGGCCATGTTGTACGATTTGGATAAGGTATAGAATTCAATGCCAACTTCTTTTGCGCCTTCTGCCTGCAGGAAGCTGACAGGGCGCTGGCCATCGAAACCAATTGCTCCGTAAGCGAAGTCGCTTGCAATCACAATATTATGCTCACGGGCGAAATGAACGGTCGATTCGTAGAATGTCAGATCAGCTACAGCGCCAGTCGGATTGTTCGGATAATTAATGAACATAAGCTTCGCTTGTTCAGCAACCTCAATAGGGATAGCCGTATAATCTGGCAAGAAGCCGTTCTGCTCAAGAAGCGGCATGAACGACATGTTCCCGCCAGCCAGCTTCACGCCTGACCAGTAATCGGGATATCCGGGATCAGGCACAAGACAAATGTCACCTGGATTAAGCAGGCATTGGCTAATTTCGATCAGTCCGGTTTTGCCGCCGAACAGGATTGCTACTTCTGTATCAGGATCAAGTTCAACGCCATAATCATCGGCATACCGCTGCGCTACAGCCTCTTTAAGGAAACGATAGCCGGTAAACGGGGGATATCGATGATACTGCGGATTATCTGCTGCCGTCTTGAGCGACTCGACAATATGGGAAGGTGTCGGGCGATCGGGATTTCCTTGTCCTAAGTTGATGACGTCCCGTCCTTTGGCGGTTTGTGCATTTGCTTTAGCGACAAGCGATGCGAAGAACTGCTGCGGCAGTCCAACCATCCGCTCTGCGGGATGAATGGATACAGGTTTAGAATTCATGGTCACGGCTTCGTCACTCTCCACCTATTCGGATCGATATATGCCATACTTTAGCACGATGCGGATGGGAGTGTCGAGAATGCTGCAGGCAGCACAAGAGCGGGCCAGCGCCCGCTCGATATGTAAACCGCCTTCCACAAGCTTAAGCCAGAAGGGAAGACGGGATATTGCAATTAGGAAGGGATGCCGATCTTCTTAACGAAAGGTGCGATATCTGCGCTGAATTGCAGCAGATACGGGCGTCTCTGATCGTCGAATACAAGCAGAAGCGGCGGTTTATTCGCACAGTTGAACAGGAACACTTCACGAACGACAAGCTCTGTTTGCGAAACCTTGACTTTGGCCGGTTTGTTCAGCGGTATGCGGTATACATACAGACAGCTGTCATCCGACTTAAGCTGCGGCGCGAAACCCGTAACAGACTTCAACCAGCTGCGGGCGAATTTCTGATACTGACGGTCGTTATCGACAGACTTGACGACCTTCTCTGCTTTCACATCGAACACTTGAACGGGATGGCTCGGTGCTTTCGCTTTGGCATCAGCAGCATGGGCTGCTGCTGGGTTCAGCATAGTGACGAGCAGCAGCATAACTGCTACTACGGCAGCGAAGTGATGGTACAGACGATTTCTCATGTCCAGTCTCCTTTAACTTTCGATAGTAGTACGCCGTTCTACGTTAACATTCCCGTCTTGACACGGTTCCATGAGGGGTTATGATTAGGAAAATACAAACTGTTCGCAAAGGAAGATCAAGCATGTCAAATACAAAACTGAAGCTGGCTCTGCTCCAGATGGACGTTCAGATCGGGGAACCAGAGGCCAATTTCGTCACGGCAGAGAAGCTGCTGAATAAAGCTGTCTTAGCGGAAGATAAACCCGACCTTATTATGCTGCCCGAGATGTGGAATACCGGATACGCACTAGATCGCATTCATGAATTGGCAGATGTGGAAGGAGTTCGAACGCGCGAGAAGTTCGCTTCATTCGCGAAGGAGCACGGGGTTCTACTGATTGGCGGTTCCATTGCGGAGAAGCGGGAAGACGGAGTGTTCAACACGATTCATGCGTTCGGGCGCAGCGGGGAAGAGCTGGGCGCTTATGACAAAATCCATCTATTCCGCCTCATGGATGAAGAGAAGTTTCTTCAGCCTGGCTCTCAGATGGGTACGTTGGCACTTGAGGGCACCCCTGCAGGCATGATGATCTGCTATGATATTCGATTCCCAGAGCTGTTCCGCAAGCTCGCGCTTGCCGGAGCGAAAGCTGTATTCGTACCCGCTGAATGGCCGAATCCGCGGCTTCACCATTGGCGGACACTGCTCCAAGCACGTGCCATTGAGAACCAGATGTATGTGATTGCATGCAATCGCTGCGGACAAAGCGGCGACACGGTGTTCTTCGGTCATTCGATGGTTATCGATCCATGGGGCGAGGTTATTGCGGAGAGTGACGATCAAGAAGGCATACTGACGGCCGAGATCGACTTCGCGCTGGTCGATGAAGTGCGTAAGCGGATTCCGATCTTCGAAGATCGCCGTCCTAAGCTTTACGAATAGTTGTTTGGTCAAAAAGATGGCTAGCCGGGCATTCCGGCTAGCCATTGTAATGTTTGTCGACGGTACGTTTCATCGTTCGGATGAACGCTTCTGCTGCACGGGACAAATAGCGGCCCTTCCGACTCGCAATGACTAGCGTACGGGAAGGGGCGGGGTCGGCGAGCGACAAGTAGAGCGGCGTAAATTCGCTGCGCGGCGCGCGAGTGATCATTTTGGGCACGAGTGCAATGCCCATCCCCGCAGCGACAAGCGACTGCACGGTCTCAATGTTACTGCTCTCGAACACGATTCGCGGTGCGAAGCCGGCTTGCTCGCACAGATCAATCGTAATCTGACGGAACCCTTGACCTTTCTTCAGAACGATGAACGACTCATTCTCAAGTTCTTTGAGGTGAATCTGGCCCGTGTGATTAGCAAGCGGATGGCGATGAGGGAGCGCCAAACAAATCTCTTCCTCTATAAGTGGCTCCCAAGCGAGCGATGTGTCGAACAGCGGTAACGATAGCAGACTGATGTCCGTCTCACCGCTTGCGGTTAACTGTTCCAGCTTGGCAGAAGTATCTTCAATGAGCACCACCTCGATCTCCGGGTACTGCGTGCCGAACACGGGCAGTACGAGAGGGAGGATGTGCGATCCTGTAATTGGCAGACTGCCAACGACAAGGCGGCCTTTGCGCATATGCGCCATATCTTCCATCTCTTGCTTCAGCTGTTCAGATGCATCAAGAATGGTCTGCGCTTTATGGACGAACACAGCGCCTGCATGTGTCAATTCGACGGAGTTAGTCGTCCGACGGAACAGAAGAACGCCGATTTCCTTCTCAAGTTTGGACAGCTGCTGGCTGAGTGAAGGTTGGGCGATATGGAGTTTCTCCGCAGCGCGGGAGAAATTTTTCTCTTTTGCAATTTGAATGACATATTGAAGCTGACGTAATTCCATCGACTGAAACATCCTTTCGAACGGTTAGGTAACTGCAAATAATTGATGAGCTGCCAATTGTTATAGGAAAGAACAAAACGATTCTAAGTAAGATGTCGGCTTATCCCTGAAAGAGCGCTATATGCAATGTCATAATAGTTATAACCTATAGCTTTTATAGATATTATATCTTGGATCAATGAATAAGAACATGCTATTGTTAAACTAATTTAAAGCACTATTTTGCTTTATCCAATTATGAGAAATAGACAATTACGGGGTGAAACGCGATGACTAAGAAAAGAACAATGTTTGAGAAAATTTGGGATAACCACGTGATTCATTCGGAAGAAGGCAAGCCGAGCATTCTTTACATCGACTTGCACTTGGTTCACGAAGTAACGTCGCCGCAAGCGTTCGAAGGTCTGCGCATGTCGGGTCGTAAAGTACGTCGTCCTGAGCGTACATTCGCAACGATGGACCATAACGTTCCTACGAAAGATCGCTTTAATATCACGGATCCAATCTCCAAACAGCAAATCGATACGCTGACGCAGAACTGCGCAGACTTCGGCGTTAAACTGTTCGACCTGAACAATATCGACCAAGGCGTTGTTCACGTAATGGGACCTGAAATCGGTCTGACTCACCCAGGCTACACAATCGTGTGCGGTGACAGCCATACGTCGACGCACGGCGCGTTCGGCGCACTCGCTTTCGGTATCGGCACAAGCGAAGTTGAACACGTCATGGCTACGCAATGCTTGCAGCAATCCAAAGCGAAAACGATGGAAATCCGTTTCAACGGATCCCGCAAACCAGGCGTAACGGCGAAGGACTTGATCCTCGGCGTAATCGCTCAATACGGTACAGACTTCGCAACGGGCTATGTTCTTGAGTACACGGGCGAAGCAATCCGCTCGCTTACGATGGAAGAGCGTATGACGGTTTGTAACATGTCGATCGAGGCAGGCGCTCGCGCTGGTCTGATCGCACCGGATGAAACGACGTTCGAATACCTGCGTGGCCGTGAATACGTACCGCAAGGCGAAGCATTCGACCGTGCAGTGGCAGAATGGTCGCAGCTTCGTACGGATGAAGGCGCAACGTTCGATACGGTTGTTGAATTCGATGTTGACTCGCTGATTCCGCAAGTAACATGGGGCACGAGCCCAGGCATGGGTACGGACATCACATCCGTTGTTCCTAACCCAGCTGAGATGGCAACAGAGAATGAGCGCAAAGCTGCTGAAGCGGCGCTTGAATATATGGCACTGAAACCAGGTACGCCAATGAGCGAAATCGAGATCGATTACGTCTTCATCGGTTCTTGCACGAACGGACGCATTGAAGACCTTCGCGCTGCTGCGGAAGTGGCGAAAGGCTACAAAGTTAGCGACCGTGTAACGGCAATCGTTGTTCCAGGCTCGGGCCGCGTTAAACTGCAGGCAGAGAAGGAAGGTCTTGATAAGATCTTCGTAGAAGCAGGTTTCGAATGGCGTGAAGCTGGCTGCTCGATGTGCCTCGCGATGAACCCGGACGTTCTGAAGCCAGGCCAACGCTGCGCTTCGACGTCGAACCGTAACTTCGAAGGCCGTCAAGGCCGCGGCGGTCGTACGCACCTCGTTTCCCCGGCAATGGCTGCAGCAGCTGCAGTTATGGGTCGCTTCACGGACGTACGCGACTGGAAGCTGAAGACGGAAGTTGCGAACTAATCGCCTAAGAGAGGAGAACGATATAACATGGAAGCTTTTGTTAAACATACAGGTATCGTCGCACCGGTTGACCGCGTAAACGTCGATACAGACGCAATCATTCCTAAACAATTCCTGAAACGTATCGAGCGCAGCGGCTTCGGCCAATTCTTGTTCTTCGAATGGCGTTTCTTCGAGAACGGTGATGTAAACCCTGACTTCGAGCCTAACAAAGCTCGTTATGAAGGTGCATCGGTTCTGATCTCCCGCGCTAACTTCGGCTGCGGCTCCTCCCGTGAGCATGCGCCTTGGGCGATTCTGGACTACGGTTACAAAGTTATCATCGCACCATCGTATGCTGATATTTTCTACAACAACTGCTTCAAGAACGGCATCCTGCCGATCAAGCTTAGCGAAGCACAAGTAGAAGATCTGTTCCAACGTACGGCTAAGCATGATGGCTACAAGCTGAACGTCGATCTGGAGAACAAAGTACTCTCCGACGAGTATGGCCTATCCATCGCATTCGAGCTCGACGAGCATCGCCGTCAATTCCTGCTGCAAGGTCTGGACGATATCGGCCTGACGCTTCAGCATGAAGACAAAATCTCCGCTTTCGAAGCAAAACGCGCAGGTCAAACGGCTTAATCGCCTAACCTGTCTAAATAGAAAGCTCTGTAATTGCCTAAGGCAGTTACAGAGCTTTTTTTGTTATCCAATCTTATCTTTGTATGTACTTGCAAAAAAAAGCTCGAACAAAAGCTGTGCCCCACAGGGGTACGCGACCCCAAGCACGCAGTAACTTACCCGCTCTTACGTCAATCCCACGCCCATTCCGGGGTCCAGGGGACGGGAGTCCCATGGGGCCCTCCCTTGCAGGGAGGGTTTGGGTGGGTAGAACGCTTTAAGGTTAGATAGCTTGTACTCTAAAAGGTTTATATTCTTAGAGATCCATCTTAGGTAGAAATAAAATAATAAGGGATAAAAGGGGCCTGGCCCATTTTTTTCTTTATGCGCAACATTTTCCGATTGGGCACGTCTAATCTTTCGTCTGTAATAGACGAATTGCGCGTCTACTCGACGAGATTCGTTGCGAGCAATCCTCCATATTCTTTAATAGAGGTGAAAGATGAGAAAGCTAGTGGTCGTTATCATGTTGCTGTCGCTCTTCTTCTCGTTGTTCCCAGCGATCGGACAAGCAGCGTCCGTCACGCCGAAGCTCTACTTGAACGGCAAATTATTGGAATCGAAAGAGGATCCCCAAATTGTTGACAAGTCGACGCTTGTGCCTGTTAGGGTAGTTGCAGAAGGACTAGGTTATAACGTTGGATGGAGCCAATCCATCAAACAAATCAGTATCCAAGATGATTCAACCCAAATCACGTTAACAGTCGATAGCCGGTCGGCAAGTGTGAATGGCACCGTTGTGCAGCTTGATGCTGCAGCAATGATCATTAACAAAGTTACAATGGTACCGATTCGATTCGTTGCGGAGAGCCTCGGGCTTCAAGTGTACTACGATAAACCGACGAAGGCAGTTCATCTGTATAAACACGCGGATTCAACGCTTGATAGCGTCGTAACAGGCAGTACGACGGGCGCCGTCGGCAAAGGTACAGGGAGCAGTTCTGGCAGTGGGGGCTCCATAGGGTCTGATCCTTCTTCTGACGGATCAGGTAGCTCAAACGCAGAGTATTCGTCCGAAAGTTCGAAAAATAATAGTACGAGTCCGAATACAACAAAATTTCCAACCAATGCAGCGGGTTTGCTGAAAGCGGTTCAATTCGATGGTTCATCGAGTGTCTTAATTGATTATGAAGGAACGATTGCAGGTATCAAATCGTTTACGTTAACTTCGCCGGATCGTATTGTACTTGATCTGCCGAGCTCGGCATTCGCATCTAGTTTGACCCCAGGAGAAGTTGTCGTTGATTCACACCCAACACTTACCAAGATTCGTTATGCAGTTGGACCAGATAGTTCAACAACTCTGCGTATTGTATTCGATCTGAAGGCAGCTTCGAGCTACACGGTATCGGAGCAGAGTGGACGTATTCAAGTTGATGTATTTGACCCTTCTGTCGTGCTGCCAGAGACGCTGCCATTGGATACTAGCACAGTTTCAGGGGACAAACTGTATAAAGTCGTCATAGACGCAGGGCATGGAGGCACTGACCCGGGCACATCTTCCGCTAGTGGACTGTACGAGAAGACGTTCAACCTGAGCATTGTGCTCAAGATGAAAGAATTGCTCGACAAAGAAAAACGCATTCAGGTTACATACACGCGAACGGACGATACTTATCCGACCCGGAAGGAACGGGTTAATATGGCGAATAACATAAAAGCGGATGCTTTTGTATCCATTCATGCCAACAGCTTTACATCACCTGCAACGAACGGTACGGAGACATATTACAACCGCAGCGATTCGAAGCCATTTGCGCAAATTATGCATAAGCATTTGGTTGAAGCAACGGGATTAAAGGACAATGGCGTTCGTTTCGGTGATTTTCAAGTGATCCGAGAGACAACGATGCCTGCCATTTTGCTCGAAAATGGTTACATGTCGAATGAAAACGACGTGAAAGCTCTGTTCGATAATGCCGTCCAGAATCGTATTGCCGCTGCGATTGTTGCTGGTATTAAAGAGCAATTGAAGCTTCAGTAGGATGTCCAACATTACGTTTGTGTTCTGCAATTGTCTCTTCATCTGAAATTATCATTCCAATCATAAGCGCTCTATGACTGTCGTAAGGCAGTCATAGAGCGCTTTTATTTTCTCCTCGGGTTTAGGTGGGGAGATAATAAAAAAGAGCTCCCAAGGGCGAAACCCTTGGAATCCTACAACTGGTAGAAGTCAACGGTGTCCATAGGGGCAATGCCCTGTACCGTCTTAGTACCATCAATGGGCGGTGACAGGTGGACATGTGCAAATGAAGTGTGCGGTCGGTTGATCGTACCTAGATACAGCGGGCAATTAGCTTTGCCGCGCAGGCGCGGCAAGTGCGGGCGCACGTTCCAAAGTAGTCAAAGCTGCGTCCTTGTGAGGAGTCCAGAGGTCACACGACCTTTGGGGCCCTCCCTTGCAGGGAGGGTTTGGGTGGGTAGAAATCTTGAATTTTTAGAAAGCTTGGTGTTTTTTGATCTCTAAGAAACTAGATATGTAGAAATTTAGGGGATAGAAGGGGCGAAGCCCCTCTTTTCCGCGAAAAACTTCGCAACATTTATCCTTTATACGCAACTTTTTCCGATAGTGCGCGTCTAATCTTTCGTCTGTAATAGACGAATTGCGCGTCTACTCGACGTAATTCGTTGCGGGCAATCCATATTCTGTTTTAGAGGTGAAAGATGAGAAAGCTAGTTGTCGTCATCATGTTGCTGTCGCTCTTCTTCTCGCTGTTCCCAGCGATCGGACAAGCAGCTTCCGTCACGCCGAAGCTCTACTTGAACGGCAAATTGTTGGAATCGCAAGAGGAACCCCGAATTGTTGGTCAATCGACGCTTGTGCCAGTAAGGATAGTTGCTGAAGGTTTAGGTTATGACGTTGGTTGGAAGCAGTCAGACAAACGAGTTGATATTTCAGATGCTTCTACGCTTATTACATTGATCGTAGACAGCCGCTCGGCCAATGTGAATGGCAACGTCGTACAATTGGATGCTGCCGCAACCATTATTAACAAAGTCACAATGGTGCCAATTCGTTTCGTCGCAGAGAGTCTCGGGCTTCAAGTGTATTACGACAACCCGACCAAAGCGGTACATTTGTACAAGCCAGCCGATTCTTCCACTGGAAGCGGAAGTACGGGAAATGGCAGTAACGGCAACAACAATGGTAGTAATTCTGGCAGTGATGGCTCCTCAGGTTCGGAATCTTCTTCAGGAAATGGTGATTCCAATACAGGAAATTCGTCGGAAGGCTCGAATAACAACAATACGAACCCGAACACGTCTGTGCCATCCAATGTCCAAGGCTTCTTGAAAACGGTGCAGTTCGATGGTATTGCAAGCGTATTGATCGATTACGATGGAACCATTACACCGAATAAAGCGTTTACACTTACGGGTCCTGATCGAATCGTCATTGACTTGCCGAACTCGGCATTCGCATCGACGTTAGTTCCGGGACAGGTTGTAGTTGATTCACATCCATCGCTTACGAAGATCCGTTATGCTGTCGGACCAGATAGCCCAACGACGCTGCGCGTCGTGCTTGATCTGAAGGCTGCCTCGTCTTATAACGTATCGCAGCAGAATGGACGCATCCAAGTAGATGTATTCGACCCTGCGGTAGTACCACCCGAAACAACAACACCTACGACGCCTTCAACGCCTGACACAGGTTCGGGAGACAAAGTGTATAAGGTCGTTATCGATGCCGGACACGGCGGTAAAGACCCAGGTGCGAGCACCGCAAGCGGGCTGCTCGAGAAGACATTTAACCTTAGCATTGTTCTGAAAGTGAAGGATCTGCTCGACAAGGAGAAACGCATTCAAGTGACATATACGCGTACGGGCGATACGTATCCAACCTTGCAGGATCGGGTAGATATTGCGAATAAACTGAAGGCGGATGCTTTTATCTCGGTTCATGCTAACAGCTTTACAGCTGCAACGAATGGAACGGAGACGTATTACAATCGGGCAGACTCGAAGCCGTTCGCACAAATTATGCACAAGTATTTGGTGAAAGCAACAGGTCTCAAGGACAACGGTGTACGGTTCGGCGATTTCAAAGTAATCCGTGAAACGACGATGCCTGCTATTCTGCTCGAATCCGGCTACTTGACTAATGCGACAGATTCTAAAGCGCTATTCGATAGTGCCGTTCAGTCACGAATTGCTGCAGCAATTGTTTCCGGTCTTAAGGAACAGTTGAAGCTTCAATAAAAATGAGGTGAGCATGATGCGTCAACTACGTACAACGATCGGACTGCTGCTGCTCTCAGCGGCACTTGTAACTGCTGCCACCGGATGCGGTACGAAGGATAAATCACCGCAAGCCAATGCCAATACGGATACGAACGTGTCGGCAGCTGGCGACCAGTCGGAGCAACCATCCTCATCGGAGAAAACTAAGCAATCGATACATATTTATTATTCCGATCAGGATTTGACTACGCTTGTCGAGCTTAATCGTGAAATTGAATATGATTCGCCAGATCAGAAGATTGCGGCCGCTCTTTCGGCACTGCAAACGGACGGCAGCATCGATGCGTTGTCACTATGGAGCAAGGCACAGTTTCTATCGTCATCCGTGAAGGATGGGGCTGTCACAATAGACGTTCATTTGCCGGAAGGCGCACGTCTTGGAGCACCAGGTGAGATGTTGGCTCTACAAGCGTTGAAACAGACGTTGTTCCAATTCGACGATGTCCAATCGATTGATGTGCTTGAAGACGGCGAAGCCGTTGACACGCTGATGGGACATGAAGAGCTGCCGCATCCATTCGTGAAGTAATTCGATTGATCAAGGTGAAACGACTGTCGCCGTTCTCTGAACGGCGCAGTTCGTTTTTTGTCGGAATAATTCAAGCCTAAGCATGAAGGTTTATACGTTCTTGGATTTCAAGTAGGAGCGACATGTTTACTATTCGAGGAGGCTATCGTAAATGATTTATCATCCCAAATCCTATAAAGCAGCTGCATGGCTGCTAGCATTGTCGCTGACGGCTGGCGGTACTGCATCCGCAGCTGCGGTGCCATACGATACAACCTCAAGTGCAGCGGCTACAGGCGCAGCCGTAACAGCTGCTTCTGCAACGCCGTTCTCCGACGTTGCACCTGCACACTGGGCAGAGAAGCATATCTCCAAGCTGGCAAGTCAAGGCATTATCGTCGGCAATAACGGTTTGTTCCGTCCATCAGACAGCGTGACACGCCAAGAAGCAATCGTTATGGCGATTCGTTTTGCCGGATTGGAAGGCCAATTGAATCGTAAGGAAGCGGTTGTATTTCCAACCTCATTCCATGTTGATAACTATTTCATTCCGTATGTTGTACTGGCATTCGAGAAGGGTCTTATCGATCAGAAGGAACAGTTCGCTATTGCAGATAAGGAAGGCAAGGACTGGGGCAGCGCGAAAGCTTCCAGGGAGTGGGTAACGAAGCTTACCGTGAAGGCGATTGGCAAGAATGCTGAGGCATTGGCACTGGGGAATCAGAAGATTCCGTTTGATGATGCTACTGCAGTAGGTGAAGGCTACGCCGGTTACATTAATGAAGCGGTATCGCTCAAGCTCATGAATGGGGTTGCGAACAATAAGTTCGATCCTGCGGGCGCTGTCACGCGTGCGATGATGGCGAAGCTGCTTAGCTTAGCGGAAGGCCAATATCCCGTCAACTATGCAGGGCAGACAGAAGGCATTCTGACATCGCTAAAGGATGGTAAGCTAGGTCTATATACCTCTGATGGCGAGAAGACGTATACAACGAGCGCAAGTACAGTATTTGCTCGGTTCGATCAAGAGCAATTGTCGAATGCAGCGAATATGATTTCATATGCACGCGTATCGGTAATTATAAAAGACGGTGCAGCACAATATGTTGAACTGCTAGGCACGGAACAACAAGTGGAGACGATCAACGGCACGTTTGATCGCATCATTCCATCGACGCACAAACTGTGGATTTGGGTGAATGACGAACCTGTTGAAATTCGTTACGACGATTCGCTACAAGTGGTTGACGGACAAGGTAATGTATTGGATGTATCGGCACTGACGAAGGATGCAACCGTTAAGATTACGCGTGATAAATTCCGTTCATCCCCAATAGCGATTTCGGTTCAAGTTGCAAGCGCGCCGCAAAGTAAAACAGGCACTGGAACGGTGCAGTCCGTAGGTGCTTCTGCGATTACCATTAATTCGAATGGCGCTTCCGAGACATGGAACGTATCGCCCGACGCGCTTCTGCTGAGCGGCAACACGCTTCTTGATTCCCTGGCTGCCGTGAAAGCAGGCGACCAGATTTCGTACGAGGTGAAGAACGATGCCATCGTTCGATTGGTCGTTGAAGTTACGAACTCCGCTAAGGTAGAGTCCGGTATTTTCTACAGTTCGGATAAGAAGACGATCACTTATTTGAAAGACAAGAAATACATTACGAAGCCGATAACAGATGCGACGGTTATCAATATCGAGGGCATGCCTACAGCAACGCTCGAGGATCTGCAAGACAGCGATCAGATTGAATTGACGATCAATGCATCGGATCAAATTACGAAGATTTCGGTATTGAGCCGTAAAGTTGAACTGGCTGTCGGCGTAGAAATTCGCAACTACGATGCTGACTACAAAGCATTGAACGTTGTCGATGGCAATGGCAAGCTGCGGACGCTTTATCTAAGAGCAAACAGCCAGATTGATATGAACGGATTAGCATTTACGATCGATTCAGCAGTGTCCAGCGGGTTGTTGGCTAAAGGTCGCAAAATTACGATCAGCTATACAGGCGACACCATTGTAAAAATTCAGCTTGCATTTAAGTATACCGGCACTGTCGTTTCGGTTGATTCGACGAATCAGAAGCTGACGATTTCCATGAACGGCACATTGATGACCCTGCCGTTGCAGAC
This sequence comes from Paenibacillus terricola, assembly GCF_014779765.1. Taxonomy (GTDB): domain Bacteria; phylum Bacillota; class Bacilli; order Paenibacillales; family Paenibacillaceae; genus Paenibacillus_T; species Paenibacillus_T terricola. The sequence goes on from NZ_JACXZA010000002.1 coordinate 340,101, forward strand.
GCCGTATGTTGAACAATTTGGCAAGGCAAGCAGCGCTTTGTCCGATGTTCAATCGGGCGCAACGATCACAGCGACGATGAATCAAACACAGGACAAAGTCGGCGGAATTTATATTCACCGCTATCTGCAAATGAAGGTTGTGAGTGTAAATACTTCAACGAATCGAATTACGGTTCGCGAAGGAAATAACTCCGCTATCGAAATCAATGCCAGCAACGCGGAACTGGTGGACGAGAACGGGGTGAAAATCTCTCTCGGCAGCCTTTCGGCGGGCAACGTCGTCAACGTATCCTTCGTAGGCAGCACGCTATCTAATCTTCAGCGTGTTACCGTAAGCGTAGGTGCGGTCAAGAGTGTGGATGCTTCACAAGTAGCACTTGTTGATTACTCGGGACGCACCGTTAATGTACCTCTTGGCACTGGCTATTCCATTATTCGCAATGGCTCTTCGTCGGCATCTTATTCAGCAGTTCAGGCTGGCGACCGCGTTGAAGTGCGTAAGGATACGCAAGGCAAAGTGCAAGTGACGGTGCTCTCAAGCGTCGAGAAGAAGTTCTTCAAATATGATTCTGCAACAAACACGATTCAGACCAAACGAGCTAATATCAATGATACGAATTATAAGTTCTCGCTAGCAGGCGTTCCGTTGACGTCTGGCGGATCGGGTATTTCGCCGACATCGCTTAAAGATGACGACAGCCTTATCTTCTACTATTATGAGGATAAACTGATCGAAATCGAGAAACGTTAATTGTTCTAAACAGCAAGACCTCTGGAAGAAACCGATGTATCGGATTCTTCCAGAGGTCTTTTGGTTTTACTGTTATGGTTGCATGACGTGACATTTTTCGCTACACTTTTGACTAATAGTGTGTTTTTGGGGAGAGAGGGCAATGACAGGGAAGGAACGAATGCAGCGCATATTAGAAGCAACTTACGCGATGTTTCCAGACGCGCATTGCGAGCTTCGTCATAGCAATCCGTTCGAACTGACGATCGCGGTTCTGTTGTCTGCACAATGTACGGATGAGACGGTTAACAAAGTGACGGAGTCGCTGTTCCAGAAGTATAGGCGCCCAGAAGACTATCTGGCCGTTCCGCTTGAAGAACTTGAACAGGATATTAAACGAATCGGATTGTTCCGAAGCAAGGCGTCGAACATCCAGAAACTGTGCCAGCTCGTGATTGACAAATATGGCGGCGATGTGCCGCGCGAGCATGCACAGCTGACAGAACTTCCTGGCGTAGGACGCAAGACAGCGAACGTCGTCGTATCGAATGCGTTTGGCGTACCGGCTATTGCGGTAGATACCCATGTGGAGCGTGTTTCGAAGCGGCTTGGGGTTGCAAAGGAAGATGATTCCGTTCTTGAGGTAGAGAAGAAGCTGATGAAGCTGGTGCCGCGTGAGATGTGGACGCAGACGCATCATACGCTTATTTTCTTTGGGCGCTATCATTGTAAGGCACAGCAGCCGAAGTGCGAGATTTGCCCGCTGCTTGATATTTGTAAGGAAGGTGCTCGCCGTATGAAACCGACCTCAACCAAAGCGAGGAAAACGACTGTTACAAGAAGCACGGCAGCGAAGACGAAGAAGAGTTCATCGTAGTGTCATTATCGCGGAGTCTCGTCATGAGTTGAATGCGTATGTATATGACATAGAGATGCGGATAGGGGAAGCGTGAGGCGATTGCAGGTTGCGCCGGGCGTTAGAGAGAGGAAAGTGGGAGAAACCGATGATGAGCCGTTTAACAGAAACAAGAGAAAGCGTTTGGGCAGAAGCAATTGAAATTTTAGAGGGCAAAATGGTGAAGACCGGCGATAGCGAGACAGCAGGCAAGCTGAAGCAACTGGCGGATAAACGAGCGAACGGTAAGCTGGCCGTTGCATTCTGCGGTCACTTCTCGGCAGGGAAGTCGACGCTTGTTAACCGATTGTGCGGCGCGCAGCTGCTGCCATCCAGTCCTATTCCAACCAGTGCTAACGTTGTTACGATTCAAGGCGGACCACGTGCTGCCGTTAGAATCGAACAGATGACCTTAGATGGCCGTCATGAAACGGTAGAGCTTCCTACGTCGGAGCTGGAGCACTTAAATAAATATTGCATTGATGGCGCCCGTTATATGACGGTCGACATTGTATATCCTTCGGACCTGTTGAGCGACGATATGATGCTACTGGATACACCAGGCATTGACTCAACGGATGATGCGCATAAGCAAGCTACGGAATCGGCACTTCATCTCGCCGATGTCGTTTTCTATGTAATGGACTACAACCATGTTCAATCGGAGATCAACTTCTCTTTTGCCAAGGAATTGAAGGATTGGGGCAAGCCGCTCTATCTGGTTGTAAACCAGATCGATAAGCATCGGGAGCGTGAATTGTCGTTCGATGAATACCGTACGAGCGTCGAGCAGGCGTTTGCCAACTGGCATTTGGAGCCTGCAGGCATTCTGTATGTCACAAGCCGTGAACCGAACCATCCGCACAATGAATATGAATCGCTCAAAGACTTGCTTCGCAAGCTTGCATCCGTTCGCGGAGAGCTGGCGGATTGGAGCGTGTCGGCTTCGCTGCGCCATCTGGTCAACGTACATGCGAAGAGGCAAGAGGAGTTGGCGGAGCCGGAACGACTTCGTTACCTCGAAGAAGCAGGCGGCGAAGATGCAGCTGCCGAGGTGAAGGGAACGCTGCGAGCGCTTGAAGACAAACTCGCTGCTTTGAACGGTCAAGCGGAGCAAGAGCGCCTTGCCATGCGTAAGGATGTGCAATCGCTTCTCGACGGCGCTATTATTACGCCTGCTGCGCTGCGTGATATTGCGCACCAGTTTCTCGAGAGCTGCAAACCGGGCTTTAAGGCGGGTCTGCTGTTTGCAGGCGCGAAGACGGCTGCGGAGAAGGAACGGCGACAGGAGCAATTTCGCAGTGAGTTTGAATCAGTTGTGAAATCCGCAATTGAGTGGCATCTGACGGAGCTGCTGCGGAAGGCAGCAGAACGGGCAGGTCTATCCGATGATCAGATTACAGCGTATCTGAAACAAATCGTATGGTCGCCAACAGGTGAATGGCTGACGGAGCGGGTGAATAAAGGTGCATCGTTTGGCAACGAGTATACGATGACGTACAGCCGCGATGTTGCCGCGGATGTAAAGTCGGTGTATCGCCAGCTGGCCATGCCGCTGATCGATGAGTTCGCTGCCTTCATCGCTGCGAACAATGGGGCAGCGGTGAAGGAAGCAGAAGCGGAGCTTCATGCGCTGAGCTCGCGCGCGGCAGCGCTCGCGAAGCTTGAGGCGCTCGCGCAGCGGCTCGCGGCTGATGCGGCTGCTCAAGCGGCGCTGCTGCCGCATCAGCCTTCGGCGCCTGTGCTGCCAGCGCCGACGGCACTGCCGCGCGGCGACGCACGCGCAGCCGCGCCAAGCGCTGCTGCTGCTTCGCAGCAGCCCGCCGCAGCGGGCCGCGCCGCGAGCGCCGAAGCGCGCGGCTCTGCCGCAGCGCCAGCCGCGCCTCGCGCGGCCGCTGCGCCGGCAGCTGCGCTAGCCGGCGGCGACGCTTTTGCGCCGCAGCGCCAAGCGGCGGCGCGCCTGCGCAGCGCTGCTGCGCTGCTGGCGCCGCACTCAACGCTCGGCGCCGCTGCTCGCGCGATGCGCGAGAAGGCTGACCGGCTGCAGAGCAGCCGGTTCACGATCGCGCTGTTCGGTGCATTCAGCGCCGGCAAATCATCGCTCGCGAACGCGCTCATTGGCGCTTCCGCACTGCCTGTGTCGCCGAACCCGACAACGGCAGCGATCAACCGGATCGTGCCGCCAACGGATTCGCAGCCACATGGCAGCGCGCGCGTTGTCATGAAATCGAAGGACGGCATGCTCGACGACCTTCGTTATTCGCTCGCCCTTCTTGGCGAGACGGATCTGCCTACAGATGAGCCAGGATTGATGCGCCGTATCGCAGCGCTGCGACCAGAAGCGGTGCAGGCAGGCGGACGTCCGCATTACAGCTTCTTGAAAGCAGCGGAGCAAGGGTGGAGCAGCCATTCAGCTAGTCTTGACCAAGTGCTGTCTGTTGACGAGACCGAATATCGCCGTTTCGTGGCAGAAGAATCCCGTTCCTGCTTCGTAGCTGAGATCGAGCTGCACTACAGCTGCCCGCTAACGGACGCCGGCATTGTGCTAGTAGATACGCCAGGGGCCGACTCAGTCAATGCGCGTCATACTGGCGTCGCGTTCAACTATATTAAGAACGCCGATGCAGTATTGTTCGTGACCTACTATAACCATGCCTTCTCACAGGCTGACCGTCAGTTCCTGATGCAGCTTGGTCGTGTGAAGGATCAATTCGAGCTTGATAAAATGTTCTTCCTAGTAAACGCTGCGGATCTCGCGTCGTCCCAGGAAGAGCTGGAGGGCGTGCTCAAGCACGTCTCTGATAACCTGCTTCAGCATGGGATTCGATTCCCTCGTCTTTACCCAGTATCGAGCCTTCAAGCGCTTGATGCGAAGCAGGACGGCGATGAAGCAGCGTTACAGCAGTCCGGTGTTGCTGCATTCGAACAATCGTTTACGACATTCATTCGCGACGACCTGGGCCGCATGGCGGTTGAATCTGCTGATCGAGACATTGCACGTACAGGCACGCAAGTAGCGGGTTGGATTGATTCCGCTCGAGGCAGTGCCGCAGAACGTGCTGAGCAGCGTGAGAAGCTGCTCGTTCAGACTGAACGTGCATCTGCAGTTGCTCGATCGGTAAATGAGCTTGCTGATCTGCAGTATGATCGGTTGAAACGCGAGCTCGAGGAGCTGTTGTTCTATGTTTTGCAACGGATCGGACTTCGTTTCGGCGAGTTTTACAACAATGCCTTCAATCCGTCGACGCTGCGCGATGACGGCCGCGATCTGAAGAAAGCGATCTGGACGTCATGGCTGGAGCTCGATCGTCAGCTTGCCGTCGAATTGGCGCAAGAGCTGGAAGCGACGACCCTGCGTATGGATAATGCGCTGAATGCGCTTATGAAAGAAAGATACGAACGTGTAACGTCAGAGCTGGCTGAGTTGCTAACAGGCTTCGAAGCGTCTGCCTTTGCCCGCACGGAGTGGACGGCAGACAATGTCGGCAGCAGTTGGGAAGCAGGCCAAGTCGAAGCCAAATGGTTCTGGAGCCGCTTCAAGTCGCCGCGTCAATTCTTCGAAGGCGACGGCAAGGCAGCGATGCGTACGGACATAGAAGCGATGCTGGCCGATCCACTGCGCAGCTGGTCCGATCGAGCAGCAGCAAAATGGAACGCGATCTACGAAGATCGTCTCCGCGAGGCAGCAGCAGCAATCAGCACCAAGCTCGGCGAGGAATCCCGCGCTTATGCAGACGGTCTGCTCGCATCCCTTCAAGACGGCAGCAACCTGAGCGAGCTAACGGAGCTCCACAAATCGCTTCAATCACTACTACAACCATAATCATGACCATAAAGTGCCGCATTCCAGCGATGGGATGCGGCACTTTATTTATTGTTGCCGCTGCTCTAACGAACCAAGTAGACGTTATTTGCAGATAAACTACACACCAGAATTTTAAGGAAATAAGACGTCCTTATATCACGATTTTTCACGTCTGTTCGCTATAATATGACCCAATAGCGTTACCGGAGTTCATTACAATACAGAGATGGTTAATTCGTGGAACATAGCGTCTCTAGGGCTCTTTACAGCAGGCATGAGACTCCCAGCGCCTCTCTATTGGGAGGGTGGTTGGTAAAAAAATGATGTGGCTAATCGAATGTATCTCCAGTGGGCGGTGACAAGTGCAAATAACGAACAATGTTTGCAGACGATAGACCGTATCTAATCACTCGTACAAAAGCTTTGCCGCTGGAAGCGGCAAGTACGGGCATAACATTCAACTTAACCAAGAGCTTAAGTCCTTCTGGAGCCCCTCCTCAAGGAGGGATGTGTGTAGAAAATGATGCAGCTAATCGAATGTCTCTACAATGGGCGGTGACAGGTGGACACGTGCGATTGGAGTGTGCGGACGACTAACCGTATCTAGATACAGCGAACAGGAGCTTTGCCGCAAGGCGACAAGAGCGGGCGCACGTACCCCTATAACCAAGAAATCGTCCTTGTGAGGAGTCCAGAGGTCACACGACCTTTGGGGCCCTCCCTTGCAGGGAGGGTTTGGGTGGGTAGAAAATATGGTTTGAGAGTTTTAAAGGACTCAGTCCCTATGATTGTGTAGAAAAAGTTTTAAATAAAAGGTTCAAGGGACGAAGTCGCTTATCCACCTATAAAGGGTTCAAGGGACGAAGTCCCTTAACAATCACATTAACCGCGGTTAAGGGGGCCGGGCCCCATTATACAATACACATTCAGATATTATGCCATGCCAAAATATGCAAATACAAAGTTTGTTTTGTGCAAAAACGGAGGAATTGTGATCATTTGGAGCGGATTACGGACGATTTGGAAGAATACCCCCCTATAAGCTCTCCTCAGCGAACCGAAGGAGCACATAGGCGGATTTAGGTTCACTTACCCTGTTTGAACTATCCTAAGGTTGCTGTTACGATTCATTCGTATTTCCAATTCAACAGGCTAGTACAGAGAGAGAGGGGAACGTGTGGAAGTCTTTAAGCAATTGAAAGAGTTCTACTGGGTTGAGAAGAAGTATTTATTATCATCGATTTTATGCTTGATGGCAGCAACGGCGCTTGGTCTCGTCTATCCGAATATGCTCCGGATTCTAATTGACGATATCATCATGAAAAACAGGTTTAACCTTGTACCAGCCTTATCGCTGTCGCTCGTAGGCGTAATTGCGCTGAAAAGCACACTCCAGTTCCTTCATGGTTTCTTCGGCGGTCGACTCGGCAACCGGGTTGCTTATCGACTGCGCAATGCCTGTTACGACAAACTGCAATACTTAAGCTTTCGTTATTATGATAATGCGAAGACAGGCGACTTAATGTCGCGTTTAACCGCTGATTTGGAAGCGCTTCGCAACTTTATCGGTTTCGGCTTTGCCCAAATTCTTAATATGATTCTAATGGTCATCTTCGGCGGCATCATGATGCTCTCGATCAACTGGCAGCTTACCTTGCTGACGTTGGTGACGATCCCGCTGTTGACCTTTACGGCGCTCCGTCTGGAGAAAAGCATTCACCCTGCATTCCGCGAAATGCGGCTTGCCATGAGCCGGCTAACGACAGCCGTACAGGAGAATATCACAGGCGTTCGTACGGTCAAATCGTTTGCTCGCGAAGCGTACGAGGTGAACAAGTTCGCAGAGAAGAGCAGCGACTATCAAGAGAACCAAATCGGCGTATCTCGCGTCTGGGGACGTTATTTCCCGCTGATGGAGCTTCTTGCGAATATGAGCGCAGTCATTCTCCTCATTACTGGCGGTATCTTCGTCATTCATGACAAACTGTCGATCGGCGAGTTCGTAGCATTCTTCAGCTTAACGTGGTACATCATCGGTCCGATGTGGGGAATTGGATTCCACATTAACAACTATACGCAATCGAAGGCGTCTGGTGAGCGGATGCTGGAGCTGCTGAATGAGTATGTTCATGTGAAAAATACGGAGCATCCCGTTGTTCTAAGCGGCGATGCAATGAAAGGCCATGTTCGATACGACAATGTGTCATTCGGTTATGGGGATGGCCCGATGGCGCTTAACCATTTCACCCTTGACGCAGCGCCAGGCAAAGTGATTGGCCTGCTCGGCGGAACGGGCTCCGGCAAGTCAACGGTTATCCAGCTGCTTATGCGCGCTTATGATGTGAAGCAGGGAAAGGTGACGATCGATGGCATCGACGTGCGCGAGTTGGATATTGAATCGCTGCGCGGTGCGATTGCACCTGTTTTTCAAGAAACATTCCTGTTCTCTGCTTCGATCCGCAATAACATTGCTTATGGCATGAAGGATGCGACGATGGAGCAGATCGTGAAAGCAGCGAAGCTGGCGAAAGCGCATGATTTCATTATGGAGCTGCCGCTTGGCTACGACACGGTTGTTGGGGAACGCGGCATGGGGTTGTCAGGCGGACAGAAGCAAAGGATATCGATCGCGCGTGCGCTGATTCGCAATCCTCGCATTCTCATTCTTGATGATGCGACAAGCGCCGTCGACATGGAGACGGAGCACGAGATTCAAGCAGGCTTCCGCGAGCTGATGGCAGGCCGCACGACATTCGTTATCGCGCATCGGATCTCGTCGCTTCGCCATGCAGATGAGATTATCGTATTGGATCAAGGCAATATTGTTCAACGCGGCACGCATGAACAGCTTCTCGCGGTTAAAGGCACTTATCGCGACGTTTACCGCATTCAATATGCAGACCGACCGGACAATGATTCGGCAGCAGCAGTGGATGCGTGGATTCCAGGCGAGCCGGAGACCGGTTTATCGGACCGGAAGCAAGTGCAAACCGAAGGGAGGCTGTACCATTGAGCAATCCTCAGAATGAGTCAGCAACAGAGCTAGCCAAGCGCTTCAAGAAGCAGGATGCGCCTCGCAAGGAACGTTTTATCTATCAGGATGATGAATTAATTGAGAAACCGTTCAACTGGCGGCAGCTCGGCCGATTGTTTACATACTTGAAGCCATATCGGAAGCAATTGCTGCCAGTAATCCTCGTCGGGATGGTGCTCGGTACGCTCACCCGGCTTGCTATTCCTACGATCGTCATTATGGCGATTGATGATGCGATTGATCCCAAAGATGGCGAAGCGAGCATCCCGAAGCTGATCCTGTTCGCAGCCATCATGCTCGCCCTTTATATCATCCAATGGGGCTCGAACATGTATCGGATCAAACATACGAATATCGTAGGTCAGAAAGTAATTCATGATCTTCGAAGCCATCTGTTCTCGCATATCCAGTCGCTGTCGTTCCGATTCTTCGATAAGCGTCCGGCAGGTTCCGTTCTCGTCCGTGTAACGAACGACGTCAATGCGCTGCAGGATTTGTTCACGAACGGCGTCGTTAACTTGTTGATGGACTGCGTCCAACTTGTCGGCATCGTTATTATACTGCTCGTATGGAACTTCAAGTTAGGTCTTGCAGTCATGCTGACGGTGCCGCTTATGTTCCTCGTATCGAGCGCTTTGCGCAAAAGAATTCGTTTCGCATGGCAGGATGTACGGATTAAGCAGTCCCGCATTAACTCGCACTTGAACGAATCGATTCAAGGCATCAAAGTGACGCAAGCCTATGTACAAGAGAAGGAAAACATCCAATTCTTCGAATCGATGAACTCATCCAACATTCAGTCATGGAACAAAGCATCAGCGATGAACCAATCGTTCGGACCGATCATCGAACTGACGAGCGCTGTCGGCTCGCTCATTCTGTTCTGGTACGGCGCTTATCTCATTCAGAACGATTTGTTAACAGTCGGTATGCTCGTTGGTTTCGCCAACTACATCGGCAACTTCTGGGAGCCAATCAACCGCCTAGGCCAGATGTATTCGCAGCTGCTTATCGCAATGGCATCGTCGGAACGGATATTTGAATATTTGGACGAGCGGCCTGTTGTTGGGGAGCTGCCTGAAGCGCGCAAGCTTGCAGAGGTTAAGGGTCACGTGGTGTTCGAGAATCTTGTGTTCGAATATGAAGCGGGTCGTCCTGCATTGAAAGGCGTAACGATTGAAGCGCAAGCCGGACAGTCGATCGCGCTTGTTGGTCATACCGGTTCGGGCAAAAGCACGATCATGAACTTGCTCTGTCGATTCTATGATCCAACCGAGGGCCGTGTCCTGATTGATGGCACGGATATCCGCGATGTTTCGCTGGAGAGCTTGCGTTCGCAGATCGGTATCGTGCTGCAGGATACATTCATTTTCTCCGGCACGATTCGTGATAACATTCGTTTCGGCAAGCTGGATGCGACGGATGAAGAAATCGTTGAGGCGGCGAAAGCTGTACATGCGCATGACTTCATCATGAGTTTGAAAGATGGCTACGACACGGAAGTGCAAGAGCGTGGTAACGTGTTGTCTATGGGTCAACGTCAGTTGTTATCGTTCGCAAGAGCGCTGCTCGCGAACCCGCGAGTTCTTATTCTCGATGAAGCAACGGCAAGCATCGATACAGAGACGGAGCTTCGTATCCAGAAGGCGCTTCAGACGCTGCTGAAGGGACGTACATCATTCATTGTTGCACATAGGCTGTCGACGATTCGCCATTCGGATAAGATCATCGTACTCGACCACGGCTCGATCGTGGAGCAGGGTTCGCATGATGAACTGATGGCGCATCGCGGAACGTACCACGGCTTAATCGAGGCGCAATATCGTTTCTTGTCGGCGTAGAGCCAATTTAACTTGATTTTCTAAGCAGCATTGTCCACAATGGAAAGAAAAGCAAACGGCGGCAGGCCATTAGCGCTACAAGCGCAGCGGTCTGCCGCCTTATGTGTGCCGACAGAGCATGTTTTCGAGGTAAGTTTGCTTTCGAGAAATGCATGCAATGAAGTTGCGCAATAATTTACGCAATCACTTTGTAGGAGGTCAACATGTCTAACTATGGTTCACCGCTGTCCCCGCGTGCCAAGCGCATCGTACTGCTAGGCTCGGGTGAGCTCGGTAAGGAAGTCATAATCGAAGCTCAGCGTCTTGGGATTGAGACGGTTGCAGTAGACCGTTATGCGAATGCACCCGCTATGCAGGTAGCGCATCGCTCCCACGTTATCGATATGCTGGACGGCGATGCGCTCCGCCGTGTGATCGAGCAGGAGCAGCCGGATCTGATTGTGCCGGAGATTGAAGCTATTGCAACCGAGACGCTTGTTGAGCTGGAACGCGAAGGCCGTACGGTCGTACCGACGGCTCGCGCTGCGCGTCTGACGATGGACCGTGAAGGGATCCGCCGTCTCGCTGCGGAGACGCTTAAACTTCCGACTGCTCCTTACCGATTCGCGGATACGCTGGACGAGCTTCGCGCAGCCGTAGAGGAGCTTGGCACTCCATGTGTCATTAAGCCTATTATGAGCTCGTCGGGCAAAGGCCAGAGTGTATGCCGCTCTGAGGCTGAGGTAGAGAGCTGTTGGAACTACGCGATGGAAGGCGGACGTGCGAAGAAGCAGCGCGTCATCGTAGAAGGCTTTATTCATTTTGATTCCGAGATTACGCTGCTGACGGTTCGCTCGGTGTCGGGAACATCATATTGTGCGCCGATTGGCCATGTCCAGAAGGATGGGGATTACATTGAGTCCTGGCAGCCGCATGAGATGTCGCAAGAGCAGATTCGTGAGGCGGAGCGTATTGCGAAGCAAGTAACGGATTCGCTCGGCGGATATGGCATCTACGGCGTAGAGCTGTTCTTGACGAGGGAAGGCGTGTTGTTCAGCGAAGTGTCGCCGCGTCCGCATGATACGGGCATGGTGACGATGATTACGCAGGATCTGTCCGAGTTTGCGCTGCATGCGCGTGCCATTCTTGGGCTTCCTATCCCTACGATTCGTCTGCTTACGCCAGGTGCGACACATACGCTGAAGGCTGACCGTGACTGCGAGTCGTTCACGATCAGCGGGCTTGAAGAAGCGCTGTCGCTGCCTAATACGCAAGTTCGTGTATTCGGCAAGCCGGAGACGAAGAAGGGCCGCAGGATGGCCGTGGCGCTTAGCAGCGCGGGCGGTGTGGAGCAGGCGCGCGAGATGGCGCAGCAAGCGGCACAATCGCTTCGCATTGATTACAACGAAGCGTAATATGAGTCCAACGAGCATCCAAGACCTCCGTTTCCAAGTTAAGTGAAACGGGGTCTTTTTTCTTAATCAAGACGGTGCGTGTTAAAGGTTGTTAGCGTTACAATGTGTGCGCGTAAAGCTCCTAATTACATATCGAATCATACATTCCGATTATGGACAATTTGCAAAATATTTCCGTTCGATTTATCTTAGAGGATAATCCAACCGTTAACGAGGAGGGAGCGTGTCCGTATGAATCGGGGCAATGCCTTATGGCGATTGATCGGTATTACCGCTTTGCTTACGACGATTGTGTTTATTTGCGGTTTCGGTTTTGCAATGAACGATATTCTGAACCCTCGACAAGCGCCCAGCTTGAGTGATATCGACACGACTGATCATGCCTATGTGAAGGATGATGTCATCCATATCACAGCGCTAGGTGATTCGTTGACGAAGGGAACAGGCGATTCGACCGGCGAAGGTTATGTGAAGCAGACGATCAAGCTGATGGAAGGCAAATACGATAAGCCTGTCCAGCTGTTAAACAACCTTGCCATTAACGGCATGCGTGCAGATCAATTGGTACAGAAGCTTAAGAGTGACAAAGGGTATCGGCTGGCTGTCTCTGAAGCGGACATTGTGCTGTTGACCATTGGCGGGAACGACTTATTCCGATTCGCTCGGGGCGGGAATGCTGCGGATGAACAGGACAGCAATACAGCAGTAGAAAGCGACGCTAAGGATAACGCACAACCAGAAAGCCGAGCGGAAGAGCAAATTTCTCTTGAAGAAGTAAAGATGAACATGGACAAAGGTGCAGATCTGCTGCGTCGGACGCTGGAGCTGTTAAACGATCTTAATCCGGACGCGCGCATCGTTTATGTTGGGTTGTACAACCCATTCTATGATATACCGGAGCTTCGCGACGGCAGCCTGCAGGTGCAAGATTGGAATCGGAGCGCTTATGATGTCATTCACCAACATCCGAATATGATGCTTGTACCAACATCTGATTTGTTTGAGGAAAATATTTCGCGATATATTTCATCCGATCATTTTCATCCGAACCACGAAGGTTATGCCGCTATCGCTCAGCGTATCGTACAGGCGATTGACTAACTTGAAGCCCGTATAAATTCAGGTTTGAAAGGAGCTTGCTCATGGCATTTGCAGCGAAACAGCCGATTGGGTCGAACGTTGCCGCACCCGTTGACAGCGGGATCAGCTCATCCGAAGTTGTCTTGTCCGTACAAGCTGTGACCAAAAAAATACGCGGACGTTCGATCATTCGCGGCATTAGCTTCGATATTGGCGCGGGTGAGATTTTTGGCTTTCTCGGACCGAATGGATCCGGCAAGACGACGACGATTCGGATGCTCGTAGACCTGATTCGCCCGACAAGCGGCGAGATCTATATTTGCGGTCATCAGGTGCAGCGCGAACCGGAAGAAGCGCTTCGGCATGTCGGCTGCATTGTGGAAAATCCAGAGATGTACAGTTATTTGACCGGATGGGAGAACCTTGAGCATTTTGCCCGTATGCAGGAAGGGATTGATGCGGCGCGGATTGCGGAAGTCGTCGAAATCGTTGGCATGGACAATCGGATTCACGATAAGGTCAAAACATACTCGCTTGGCATGCGCCAGCGGCTTGGAATCGCTCAAGCGCTGCTCGGACGGCCGAAATTGCTGATTTTGGACGAGCCAACGAATGGACTCGATCCGAAAGGTATCAAGGAGCTGCGCGAATTTATTCGCACCTTGGCGGAGCAGGGGATGAGTTTATTTATTTCGAGCCATTTACTTAGTGAAATTCAGTTAATGTGCGATCGGGTTGCGATTATTAGCAAAGGCGAACTTCTTGCCGTTGGCTCAGTAGAAGAGCTGCTGTCGCAGCGCGGGGCTTATGTCATCTGGCAGTTCGATAATCGGGAAGCGGGCGTTCGGATTCTTCGCGAATTGGAGCATGTTTCGATCGTTCCCGAGCAGGAGCAGCATATCGATGAGTCTGTGCTGGCGCTGCTGCCAGGCGCTGTCATTACGTCGATGCCGCAGGAGCGGATTGCCGATACAGTCGAGCGACTGACGAGATCGGGCATAGGCATTACAGCCGTGCAGAAGGTAGCACCAACGCTGGAGGAGTTGTTCATTACGATGACGGAGGGCGATGTCGTTGAGTAGTTTGCTGCCGCTTGTTCGTAACGAGACGATGAAAGTGTGGAAGAAGAAACGTTTTTTCGTCGTTATTCTTGTGCTGCTCGTCCTTATTCCAGTTTTTACATACGCGCAAATGAAAATTGCGTTGAACAATAGGGATAAATTTGATGATTGGCGACTGCAGCTTCAGCAGAAAATAACCGACTACCAGAATCAGCTCTCCAGTGAGCGCATTCCAGAGGAATGGAAGCAATATCGACGTATTGCCGTACAGCAATTGCAATATTATTTGGACCATGATGTTAATCCTGACTCCCCGAATGCCGTTACATTCAGTAGAGGTTTCGTCGAAGCGGCGATAACGATGTTCATTCCGCTGCTCGTGCTTGCTGTTGCGTCTGATCTTGTCTCCGGAGAACGTTCGACAGGGACAATCAAGATGCTGCTGACAAGGCCTGTACGTCGATGGAAAATATTGCTCAGCAAGCTGATCGCGCTCACGCTGTATGTATCGTTAACGCTGCTTGCCACCGTTGTGCTGTCTTACCTCATTGCGGGCATATTTTTCGGATATGGGGGATGGACCTTGCCGGTGTTCACAGGCTTTGTCATTCATGGCTCTGATGTGGACAGCTCGGCTGTACATGCGGTGCCGCAGTGGTTTTATCTGTTCATGGTGACGGGCTTATCCTGGCTTTCGGCGATGACAATTGCTTGTTTGGCGCTGATGGTGTCGGTGCTTGTGCGCAGCACAGCAGCAAGTATCGTAACGATGATGGCTGCTATTATCGCGGGATCCATCTTGACGAATATGGCTTCGTCGTGGCATACGGCCAAATATATTTTCTCAGTCAACCTCGATTTAACGAATTATTTGGCAGGATCACCGCCGCCAATTGAAGGCATGAGCCTATTATTTTCGGTATGCGTATTAGCGGTTTGGGCGGTCGCAGCAATTATCGTTTCGTTCAGTGTCTTTACGAAACAGGATATGTTGAATTAAAATAAACGTCTGACGACAACTTTTTTAAAGTAGATGAATGAACGAGGGCAAGAAAGCTGATCATTTGTATTAATTATTCGGCAAGGGGATAAGCGACGACGAAGCTGTGATTGAGTGAAGAAAACTTACGTTGTAAAGACTTTATGCTTGCGAAGTAAGTTTTGCTTCGTTTTGATCCGACAGAGTATCGGTTCATAAAGCATCAGCAAAAACCAAGCGTATGCTTACGAAGCAAGTTTTTGCTTCATCAGGTTCGATGGGTATCGAACCCTTAAGCATCAGCAAAAACCAAGCGTATGCTTACGAAGCAAGTTTTTGCTTCATCAGGGTTCGATAGGTATCGAACCCTTAAGCATCAGCAAAAACTTTTAGGAGGGCGCGTATGGCCGAGCAATTGGATCTGTTCGCGAAACAAACAGCATCCGCCGAACGGAATTACGACGCGGACGATATTCAAATTCTCGAAGGGCTGACTGCCGTACGCAAACGGCCTGGTATGTACATCGGCAGCACGAGCAGCTCCGGTTTACATCATCTCGTGTGGGAAATTGTGGATAACGCAGTTGATGAGCATTTGGCAAAGTTCTGCTCAGCGATTGATGTTACCATACATAAAGACAATGCCATCTCCGTTAAGGATAACGGCAGGGGCATTCCAACCGGGATGCACAAGAGCGGTATTCCAACGCCGCAGGTCGTTTTCACGATGCTTCACGCAGGCGGCAAATTCGGCGGCGGAGGATATAAGAAATCCGGCGGTTTGCACGGCGTTGGCGCTTCGGTAACGAATGCATTGTCCGAGTGGCTGGAAGTCGAAATTTATCGAGACGGCAAAGTCCACAAGCAGCGGTTCGAATATTGGGTCGACGGGAACGGTAAAGAGCATGTAGGCGAGCCATCGACTGGGCTTGAAGTCATCGGCAATACGAACCGGACAGGCACGAAGGTTACGTTTAAGCCAGACGGCCGCGTATTCCAGAACGGTACGACGATTAACTTCGATACGCTTGCTGAGCGTTTGCAGGAGATCGCGTTCTTGAACTCTGGTTTGAAAGTGACGCTCAAGGATGAGCGCAACGGCAATGAGCTTGTATTCCACTATGAGGGCGGAGCGAAGCAGTTTGTCCAGTTCTTGAACGAGGACAAGACCGTACTGCACGAAGCCGTTCATTTTGCTGCGGAGAAGGACGAAATCGAAGTCGAAGTGGCGCTCCAATACAATGACGGCTACACAGAGACGATTGCATCATTCGTTAACTCGATCCCGACGCGCGGCGGCGGCACGCATGAGACCGGCTTTAAGACGGCGTATACACGGATTATGAACGATTATGCCCGTAAGAACGGCTTGCTCAAAGAGAAGGATAAGAACCTCGAGGGCAACGATCTTCGCGAAGGCATGATGTCCGTTATCAATATTAAGATGTCTGAGGTTGAGTTCGTCGGTCAGACGAAAGATCAGCTCGGCAGCGCATCGGCACGGAGTGCTGTAGATGCAGTTGTAGCGGACAAAATGGCGGTTTTCCTCGAGGAAAACCCGCAGACTGCACAAATGCTCATGAAGAAAGCGATTCAAGCGTCCAAAGCGCGCGAAGCGGCGCGTAAAGCACGTGAGGAGATTCGCTCCGGCAAGAAGAAGAGCGAAAGCTCGAACTTAGGCGGCAAGCTCACACCTGCACAGTCGAAGGACACCTCACGCAATGAATTGTTCATCGTCGAAGGGGATTCGGCGGGCGGCTCTGCCAAGCAAGGACGCGACTCGAAGCATCAGGCGATTCTGCCGCTGAAGGGCAAGCCGATGAATCCAGAGAAAGCGAAGCTACTCGACATTCTGAAGAACGACGAGTATAAGGCGATCATTTCGGCGGTTGGTGCCGGCGTTGGCTCGGAATTCGATGATACGGAATGCAACTACAACAAAATCATCATCATGACCGATGCCGATACGGACGGCGCGCACATTCAAGTGCTGCTCCTGACGTTCTTCTATCGGTACATGAAGCCGTTGATTGATGCAGGCAAGGTGTTTATCGCTCAGCCGCCGTTGTACAAGTTAACCCGTAAATCCGGAAAACTGGAGACGGTGCGATATGCATGGACGGATGAGCAGCTCCAGAATTACTTGAAGGAATTCGGTAAAAATTACGAGCTTCAGCGTTACAAAGGTCTAGGCGAGATGAACCCGGAGCAGCTGTGGGAGACAACGATGGACCCCGAAACACGTACGCTGCTGCAGGTACAGATCGAAGACGCTGCGAAGGCGGAACGGCGCGTGTCAACGCTAATGGGCGACAAGGTCGATCCGCGGAAACGGTGGATTATCGACAACGTCGATTTTACCGAATTCGAAGAGTAGGGGGAGAGCGTAATGGGTATGCTGGAACAGTTTCTGCCAGCGTTTCTCGAAGAAGTTGTAGGCGATCGGTTCGGCCGATATTCCAAATATATTATTCAAGATCGCGCCATTCCTGATGTTCGCGACGGCTTAAAGCCGGTACAGCGCCGTATTCTGTATGCGATGTACGATGCGGGCAATACGCCGGACAAGCCTTACCGCAAGTCGGCGAAGACGGTCGGCGACGTTATGGGTAACTATCATCCACACGGGGACTCATCCATTTATGAAGGTATGGTAAGGATGGCGCAGCCATGGAAGATGGGCCATCCTTTGATTGACGGTCATGGCAACTGGGGCTCGCAGGACGATGACCCGGCAGCAGCAATGCGTTATACCGAGGCAAGATTATCATCCATTGCGATGGAGCTGCTTCGTGATATAGATAAGCGGACAGTGCCGTTCAAGGACAACTTCGACAATACGACAAAGGAGCCCGTTGTCCTGCCGTCGCGTTATCCCAATTTGCTCGTGAATGGCGTCAGCGGCATCTCAGCAGGATTTGCAACGGAAATCCCGCCGCATAACTTGCGTGAAGTGATTGACGCTTGCTTCGCTCTCATGGCGAATCCGTCGATGTCGATTGAAGAGTTGATGTCTATCGTACGAGGTCCGGATTTCCCGACAGGCGGTACAATCATGGGTGCCGAAGGCATCCGCGAAGCGTATACAACGGGCAAAGGACGCATCTATAACCGTTCGAAGACGGAGATTGAAGATGTTCGCGGCGGTAAGCAGCAGATCGTTATTACGGAAATTCCTTATCAGGTTGTGAAAGCGAGACTCGTGACGGCGATGGAGAACATTCGCCTCGAGAAGAAGGTTGAAGGGATCGCAGAGGTACGGGATGAGAGCGGACGCAATGGTCTGCGTATCGTAATCGAACTGAAGAAAGATGCCGACGCGCAAGGAATTCTTGCTTACCTCTTCAAGAAGACGGATCTTCAAGTGACGTACAACTTCAACATGGTTGCGATCGTTAACAAAGCGCCAAGACAGCTCGGACTGAAAGAAATGCTTGCGGCGTACATCGATCACCAGAAAGAAGTCGTTACGAACCGCACGAAGTTCGAGCTGGAGAAAGCAGAAGATCGCGCTCACGTCCTCGAAGGACTCGTAAAGGCACTTAATCTGCTCGATGAGATTATCGCCACGATCAAGGCGTCCAAGAATCGTCAAGATGCGCAGAATAACCTCGTATCCAAGTTTCTGTTCTCGGAACGTCAAGCAGATGCGATTCTGACGTTGCAGCTGTATCGTCTGACGAACCTAGAGATTACGCAGCTCGAGAAAGAACTGCTTGAAACGCAGAAGCGTATTGCTTACTTGCGCAGCATTCTAGAGAGCGAGAAGAAGCTGATTAGCGTCATTCGCGAAGAAATGCTCGAGATTCGGACCAAATTCGGTATTGACCGTCGATCCGACATTCGCGAAGAGGTTGAAGAACTGAAGGTTAACCTAGAGGTTATGGTTCAGTCTGAGGACGTACTGCTTACGCTCAGCCGCGATGGTTATATTAAACGCACATCGATGCTGTCCTATACGCGTTCAGGCGGCGAGCTGGACAACGCAGGGGTGAAGGACGGAGACGTTATCCGTCATTTGCTCAGCGTGAACACGATCGATACGCTGCTTCTGTTCACGAAGAAAGGGCAATATTTCGTACTGCCCGTCCATCAAGTGCCTGAGTTCAAATGGAAAGATAACGGTACCGCAGTTGTCAATATCGTACCGCTTCCGAAGGACGATGCGATTGTGGGCATCGTGACGATACGTGACTTTGAGCAAATCGCTGCAAACGCTTCGCTTCTGTTCGTGACGAAACGCGGCCAAGTGAAGCGGACAGAGCTGAAGGAATATAAGTCGAATCGTTCGACTGCTATTGCTGCAGCCAAAGTGGCAGAAGGCGATGAGATTATCGCTGTGCTGGAGAGCACAGGTACTAGCGAGCTTCTGCTTGTCAGCAAACAAGGGATGGCAATTCGGTTCGCAGAGAGCGAAGTTAATCCGATGGGCCGTGTTGCAGCAGGCGTACGGGGTATGCAGCTGAAGGATGATGATGAGCTGATTGGCTGTGCACTTGTGGCAGATGATGAGGGAGAAGTGCTTGTCCTGTCCGATCTCGGCTATGGCAAACGATCGCTGCTGGCAGAATATCCGATCCAAGGCCGCGGAGGCAAAGGGATAGCGACGTTCGAGTTCAAAGAAGGCAAGCGGGTTAAACCGAATGGCAACGGCCTTGTAGGTGCCATTTACTGCCGTCAGGAGAAGGTGCTCGTTGTACTGGCGGCGAGCGGCGCATCTTGGATGCTGTCGACGGATAAGACGCCGCTCGATGAGCGCAGATCGATTGGTAAACCGCTCGTCGCGCCAGAGAAGAATGATTCGATTGTAGAGATTTATACACGCAGCATCACGATCTAGACATTAGTTGTTAATCATAAGGTGTATGGGGCGGCTCCAGCCGCTCCATCATTTGTACGAGCGCTTCCAAAAGGACCCACAATGGCACCGGTTCATCCGGCTTATTCAGCCATTGTGGGTCTTTCAATATGCCGTATGCGCGGACCTTTCTCAACACTTCCGCTTTCCGGTCATCCATTGCAAATCAACCTCCTTCGCACTCGTACAAGCTCTATTGGCAACAACGCCAATAATCCGCATTCGAGCCGCCATTCGCGAATCCTCGCCACATTGTATGTCTAACGCTGTCAATTTGTTCACGGCTGGCGTCGATTAATGGCGCAAATTATTAAGTTGATTAACCTTTTAATCGACATTTTCAAATGGTATAATGAGGAATAGCAGGAATACGGACAGGAAGCGGGGTTAAGTCGATGATTTCAGAAGATTTTGCTCGATTGTGGATGAAGCTGACGAAAGAGTGGAAGTCGCATTTGGAAGAGGCGCTGGCGCCAAGCCTGACGGAAGGACAGCTGAATGTACTAGAATTGCTGCAACGCTATCAGCCGATGAAACCGTCGGATTTGCTGCAATATTTGGAAACAACTCCTGCAGCGATTACGACGTTGCTGGATCGAATGGAACGCGGCGGGTTAATCATCCGCAATAGGGATGAGTCGGATCGCCGAATTGTATGGGTGACGATGTCAGATAAAGGCGTGGAAGAAGCTAACCGAGGCATAGAGATTCGTTCGACTTATATTCAGTCAGCGTTGGATCGCATCTCTACGCACAACCAGCAACTGCTGGTCTATTTACTGGGTAAAGTTACGAATGGCACTGCAGAACCGATCAGCCGCTCGTCGTAGCGCTTTAGAGCAGCGAGTCTATAGCCTAATAAGAAGCACCCTCTATCCGAACTCCGAAGAGGCGCACGATTGCGTCCTGTCAGGAAATTCGGTAGAGGGTGCTTTATTTATTGCTAGCTATGTTATACGTCGAATCGATGCGCTGCCCGTTCAAGATCCGCAAGCTGCCATCGTGACCATTCAGCCGCCTGCTGCGGAGGAATGGAGCGGAAGGTCAACCACTCCTTCGAGATCGGATGAGGGAAGGAGACGGAGCTGGACCAGAGCGCTACAGTGCCGTGCGTGGCCGAACGCTGGCCAGATGCTGCACCGTACTTGGCATCGCCATACAATGGACAGCCGATAGCTGACATCTGCGCACGAATCTGATGCGACCGTCCTGTGTGCAGCTTAACGGCTACGAGCGAGAAACCGCCAGATGAAGCGATGACTACGTAATCAAGCACTGCTTCCTTCGCGTCAGCAACGGGGCGGTCGAATACGTCCGAGACGTTGCGCTTGCTGTCCTTGCGCATCCAATGCTTCAGCGTCGCTAGTGGTTGCTTAGGCGTGCCGTGGACGACTGCGATGTACGTTTTGCCGAACTCACGGGTACGTACCGTATCCGACAGGCGAGAAGCCGCCTTAGACGTCTTGGCGAACATCATCGCGCCTCCAACCGGGCGATCAAGCCGATGGACCAAGCCAAGGAATACATTGCCCGGCTTGTTATGGCGAATCTTCAGATCTTCCTTAAGCAGCGTCAGCATATCAGGATCGCCGGATTCGTCTTCTTGAGACGGGGTACCTGGTGGTTTGACAACGACCAATACATGATTGTCCTCGAACAGGACAGGTATCGGAGAGCGCCGAGATTGGTTAGGCTCAGCGGAAGTGCCGGCCATTATTCGCCCGACTCCCAACGTCCGAGAATGCCGCATGGCAGGTTCATGCCGGATTTGGTAATGGGCAGACCGATTTCGCCGCAATGAATTTGACCGCCAAACTTGCGTCCAACCGTCATCTTCAGAATGTTGTGCAAGACAGTTGGCGAAATGCCAGTCGTGTAGGAGTTAATCAGGATGAAGAGCGGCTTGTCCGATAGAATCGACATGCACAGCTCAACGAACGGATACAGGTTCTCCTCAAGCTTCCAAGTCTCGCCATTCGTACCGCGGCCATAAGAAGGCGGGTCCATAATAATGGCGTCATATTGACGCTCACGGCGCTGCTCACGCTGTACGAATTTGAACACATCATCCGTAATATAACGAATTGGAGCATTCTGTAGACCGGACAGTTCGGCATTTTCTTTGCACCACTGCACCATGCCCTTGGCTGCGTCTACGTGACAAACTTCAGCGCCTGCGGCAGCAGCTGCAACCGTTGCTCCACCCGTATAACCGAACAGGTTCAACACACGAATCGGGCGATTCGCGCTCCGAATGCGTTCCATGATCCAGTCCCAGTTCACTGCTTGCTCAGGGAACAAGCCTGTATGCTTGAAGTTTGTCGGACGAATGTGGAAGGAGAGGGGGCCATAGGAGATCGTCCAGCGCTCTGGCAGCTTCGTGCGGAATTCCCATTGTCCGCCGCCAGAGTTGCTGCGATGGTAATGACCGTCTGATGTTTTCCACAAACCTGTCTCATCGACGATTGGCCAAATAATCTGTGGATCTGGGCGCCGAAGGGAGTATTGGCCCCAGCGTTCGAGCTTATCTCCATTTCCCGTATCAATAACTTCGTAATCTTTCCAATTGCTAGCGATATACATTCTGTAAGTCAGTTCCTTCCTCGGTATTGAATTTATAGCCGACGCCACGCATCGTGACAATCCAGCGTGGATTCGCTGGATCAGGCTCAATCTTCTTGCGAAGATTGCTCATATGAACCATCAGCGTTCTCGTATCGCCGATACTCTCGACGCCCCATACTGCTTCATAGAGCGTTGCTAGATGAAAGGCACGATTAGGCTGTTTGGCAAGCAGAGATAGCAGTTCAAACTCTTTGACAGATAATGCAACGTATTGATTATGTACGCGAACCGTTCGAGCGGTCAGATCAATTACCAGACCATCGAAGATAAGCAGATTCCGATCATTCCCGCCATGGTGATGCGTGTTAAGCGTTTGGCGACGCAGATGAGCCTTAATTCGAGCAACCAGCTGTCCTGGGCTGAAAGGCTTCGTAATATAGTCGTCACCGCCCGCTGCCAAACCTTTAATGACATCCTGATCATCGCTCTTCGCGCTTACGAACAAAATCGGCACATCGATAATTTGGCGGATTTGTTGACAAACATCGAGTCCGTTCAATTGCTTGAGCAGCACGTCCAGCAGAATAAGATCAGGCTGAACCTCCACGATCATTCGTAGTGCATCCGTCCCATTATCTGCAGCATATACGCTGTATCCTTCGCGCTGGAGATAGAGCGTAATGAGCTCAATGATTTCGGGTTCGTCATCTACGACCAAAATTTTGCTCACATTCATCTTCCATCCTCCTTGCTTTCTCGATTATTATAATCGAAGCGGCACAAATGAAGCAATGACATTAGGTCGGTATACCGCAACATGCGCGCATCCAATGCGCGTCAACGAGCCGGGGAGGGTATGGTCATCCGCAAACCAGTTTGGATTTTCGTCATCATGTTAATTATTGCAGTAATTCTGAATGTAGGGTTATTCAATTCCTTTACGACAGGGGACAGCTCACATCGTCCTAAAGCTGTGAATGGGGAACTGGACCTGAGCGGCTGGGACTTCCAGCATGAAGGGATCCTCAAGATGGATGGGACGTGGATGTTCTATGGGGGTCAGCTATTAGGTCCTAATACCGATTGGGGGGATAGTTCTTTAGGTGAAAGTTTCGTAAGTGTACCGTCATCCTGGAACAATTATGAACTTGAGCCTGCGGTAAGGAAAGGTCTCGGATATGCGACTTATCGACTTCTCATTCGAGTACCTGAAGAGGCTGGTACACTGGCTATACGGGTACCGAACATTATGACCGCCTATAAGCTATGGATTAATGGCGACCTGATAGCTGAAGCAGGCCAAGTAGACGAGCTTGCGGAGAACAACAAGGCGGAACAGTATCCGCGGGTCATATCTTTTGCATCTGATAACGGAATTGCTGACCTCGTCATCCAGGTGTCGAACTACAAACATCGCAAGGGCGGGATATGGACAAGCTTCTCGCTCGGAACGACGCAGGAGATTACTCGCAAAGAAATTCTAGCCGTTGCAGAGCAAATGCTCATAATCGGCAGTCTGTTCATTATCGGTACGTATCATATGGGCCTATATGCTTTTCGCAAAAGGGAACGGTTCACATTGTCCTTCGGCCTTCTCTGCTTGTGCGTAGCGTTCCGGATGGGCGTTACCGGCGAAACGATGATGTTCCAGCGGTTCCCGGGCGCTTCATGGGAATTGGGCATGCGAATAGAGTATATTGCATTCGCGCTATGTGGGGTCACAGGGTATACATACATTTACCGTATGTTCCCGCAGGAGGGTTCAAAGCGGTCGTACTGGATTTTTAATGCGGTCGGGTATACACTGTCCGTTGCTACTGCGGTTCTTCCCGTACTTGTTTATACGCGTGTATTGGTAATTTATCAGCTCTATATCGTCATCGTATGTGCAACCTGTATGTATGTCGTAACGAGAGCCCGTATACGCAATCGAGAGGGAGCGACACTCGTTCTGGCTGGGATTACGTTCTTCATCTTCACCGTCATCAATGACATTTTGTTCTACAGCGAACAACATGTGTCGGTGCAGCTTGTTCCATTCGGCATCACTTTCTTTATACTTGTACAGTCGATTATCTTGTCTAACCGATTTACTAACGCGATGCAGAACGTTGAACTTGTATCGGACGAACTGCGCGAGCTTAATGCGAATCTGGAGCAGCGGGTCGAGCTTCGAACCAACGAGCTGAAGCAGTCGAACGAGTCGCTGGAGCATTCGAATATCGAGCTCGAGAAGCTGGAGAAATCAAGGCGGCATCTGCTGTCGAACATCTCGCATGATTTGCGGACGCCGATGACGCTTGTACAAGGGTATCTGGAAGCAATGCGTGATGGCTTGATAGAGGACAAAGACCAACAGCAGCGCCATCTTAATATGATGTTGGGCAAGCTGTCGCGTCTTAACAGTCTGATCGATGATTTATTCGAGCTGTCCAAGCTGGAAGCGGGGCAGGTTCGGTTCCATTACGTGAATGTCAGCGTAAGAGGGTGGCTGGAGTCGGTGCAGTTCTCATTTGAGACCGATGTGAATCGAGTGGGGGGCGCACTTCATTGCGTCTATAATGGCATAACGCTTACTGCCAGCGAAATGGAACAAGGTTCATTAGGATCGGAGTCGCCTATTATCCGAATTGATATCGCTCGTATGGAACAGGTCATGTCCAATCTGATCTATAACGCGCTCCGCTATCTGCCTGAGGCGGACAGCGATAAGGATCGCCGAATTACGATCGAAGCTGTGGAGGAGAGAGGAACGGTCGTTATTGAGGTGACCGATACCGGCTGCGGTATCGATCCGGAGGATTTGCCTTATATCTTCGACCGGTTCTATAAGAAGGACAAATCCCGCAATTCATCGGAAGGCGGAAGCGGGCTTGGATTGTCCATTGTGAAAGAGATTGTTCACCAGCACGGCGGATGGATCGAGGCGCGCAATACAATTGATCACGGCGCATCGTTCCTAATCCGCCTCCCATTAGCCATGCAGAAGTAGGGAAGAGGAGAGAGGGTATTATGGAGAGAAGAGTGTGGATTGGAGGCGGGGCGTTCGCAATATGTGCGCTGTTGTTCGGAGGTATTGTGTTGGCGCTGCCAGATGCAGGGCCATTAACGATCGACCGAGAGGCGGCAGAAGCCGTTCAATCGCTTGCGGGGCAGCAGGGGGAGAAGCTGTGGAAAGCAGTAACGAATCTTGGTTCTTCCGTCGTTATTGTCGCAGCAGCGTTGTTGTACGGCATATGGTTCGGCATTCACCGCCGTACTTGGGCTGCCTTGTATATTCCGGCGGCTGGCGTTGTCGCCTATGTATGCAATCAGTTGCTCAAAAGCTGGGTAGACCGTCCTAGACCTGCAGGAGCGTGGGGGATTGAGGTTGATGGCTCGAGCTTTCCGAGCGGGAACGCAATGCTCGCAATGGCTGTTTACGGAACGATTACGGCATCCTTCGTGCTGTACGCCTTAGCCGGCCGGACTGCGAAGTGGATCGCATCGACTATCGGTATAATAGGCATTGCTTGTGTTGGCTTCAGCCGGCTATTTTTCGGCGTGCATTACTTGAGCGACATTGCGGCAGGGTATGCAGCAGGAGCTTTGGTTATGCTTATCGCGCTCCATATGGTAAATTACACATTGAATCGGAAACATAGCGTTTAGAATAAGAACGTTGTCGTCATGCGGCAGTCATTCCGACTGCCGGATGACATCAATCATTTTGTGGATCGATTGCTTGCGCTTGTCTTGATCCATATTGCTTAACAGCCGGAAAATCTCGACTGTATCAGAATTAATGCCGGATAAAGACTTATCCGGATCGCCGCCGATAATGTAATCCAATGAAACATCAAAATAAGATGACAGCTTGATTAACGTATCATATACTGGCTGTCGATTGTTGATTTCATAATGGCTGTATGCCGAGCGGGTTATCCCGATTTGGCGCGCCACCTCCTCTTGTGACAAATTTTTTCGAAGCCTCAGTTCCCTCAAGCGGTCTCCCATCGTCATGGTCATGTCATTACTCCTTACGGTTATACTGCAAGTTTGGGCTTACGATTGCCTCAACCAGAAGTAGTCGTTTTCTACTACATCCCTACCTCTTAATTTATGATACAAATTGTATCATTGTCAAGGATTAATGTAGCAACCTGTCGTTAACGTACATATTATTTTTGACGCAAGGGAATACAAATTAACGCTTGAAAACGGTATAGAGGGACGTTACAATGAGGAGGTGGAACTTGTTCGTACAAGTTGTTGAAGCGAAGATGCCCATTTCGTCTAGTGCCTTGGTCGTATCAATGAACCTTTGCGCGATATGGTTATGATTCACTTTAAACATGTACATACAAGTCGAGATACGTCAATTACAATTATTCGTCACTATAAGGAGGACTCGTTCCATGCTTCAAACCAAACCTTATCAATTCTGGTTCGTGACTGGCAGCCAACACTTGTACGGTCCAGAAACGCTTCAGCAAGTAGATGCTCATTCCTTCCAAATGGTAGAAAGCTTCAACCAAGATGCTTCGATTCCATTCGAAATCGTATTCAAGCCGGTTGTTAAGACGCCAGAAGAGATTTTCCAAGTCTGTAAAGAAGCAACGGCTGACGACAACTGTGCGGGCATTATCACTTGGATGCACACATTCTCCCCTTCGAAAATGTGGATCGCAGGTCTGAACGCACTCAAAAAGCCTTTGCTCCACCTGCACACGCAATTCAACCGTGACATTCCATGGGAAACGATCGACATGGACTTCATGAACCTGAACCAATCGGCGCACGGCGACCGTGAGCATGGCTTCATCGGCGCTCGCATGGGCGTAGCTCGTAAAGTTGTCGTTGGCCACTGGGAAGAAGCAGGCGTGCGGGAGAAGCTCGCAGGCTGGCAGCGTACAGCTGTTGCTTTCTCGGAAGGCACTAACCTGAAGGTAGCACGCTTCGGCGATAACATGCGTCAAGTAGCGGTAACGGAAGGCGATAAAGTAGAAGCTCAAATCAAATTCGGCTGGTCGATCAACGGCTACGGCATCGGTGACCTCGTTGAGCGTGTGAACGCTGTAACGGAAGCGCAAGTTGACGCGCTGATGACCGAGTACCACGAAACTTATGAAATTACGGCTGAAACGCAAGCTAATGCAGCAGCAATGGATTCGATCCGTTACCAAGCTCGCATCGAGATCGCAATGAAATCGTTCCTCGAAGAGGGCGGCTTCTCGGCATTCACGACGACGTTCGAAGATCTGCACGGCATGAAGCAGCTTCCTGGTCTCGCTGTTCAACGTCTGATGGAGCAAGGCTACGGCTTCGCTGGCGAAGGCGACTGGAAGACAGCTGCTCTGACGCGCATGATGAAGATCATCGCTGAGAACAAAGATACGTCGTTCATGGAAGATTACACGTACCACTTCGAGCCAGGCAACGAAATGATTCTCGGCGCTCACATGCTCGAGGTTTGCCCTACGATCTCGGCTACGAAGCCGCGCATCGAGGTTCACCCGCTCGGCATCGGCGGCAAAGAAGATCCAGCGCGCATTACGTTCGACGGCAAATCCGGTAAGGCAGTTAACGCATCGCTCATCGACATGGGCAACCGTTTCCGCCTGATCATCAGCGAAGTAGAAGCAGTACAACCTACGCATGATCTGCCGAACCTGCCGGTAGCACGCGTTCTGTGGAAGCCAGAGCCATCCCTTGCTGTATCGGCTGAGGCTTGGATCCATGCAGGCGGCGCTCACCACACGGTACTGTCGTACGCTGTTACGACGGAGCAGCTGCTTGACTGGGCTGAACTGACGAACGTTGAAGTTGTCGTTATCGGCAAAGATACGACGATTCAACAGTTCCGCAACGAGCTTCGTTGGAACGACCTGTACTACCGTCTTAACCGCTAATCAAATAGAGGGCCGCTTCGTCCAAGACGAAGCGGCCCTTTATTTTTTTCTACCCACCCAAACTCTCAGGAGTTTCTACCCACCCAAACCCTCCCTGCAAGGGAGGGCCCCCGGGGTTTCCAACCCCGGGACCCCGGAGGACTGGTCTAGATACTGTGAGAGATGGGGTTGTTTCGGCTGTGACTAGATACGTTCGAGCGTTCGCATTCAGTTCCATGCTGCTGAGATAGTGTGTGCGGGTGCTCGCTTTCGTCCCTGCGGGACACGCTTAACGTTTGGCGTTCTAGCGTGGGGATCCCTGCGGGATCCAAAAACCGTTATTGAAGATTGTAGCGTCTGCGACGCTCTACTGCCAACGCTTAATAAGGATAAGACCAGGATAAGACCTGGATTAGACCAGGATTAGACTTGGAAGTATGATGTACGGCCTTTGAGTTCTGCAGACTGGGCGCGCATGTATTCGGATGATGCTGCGATTTCTTCCATGACAGCTGTCTGTTCTTGCGTTGAGGATAAGACATCGCGTGCTTCTAATGTAATAGCTGAAGCAGCTTTCATAACGCGTCTTGCTTCATCCAGCAGCTTGGCCGCATCGGAAGTCTGGCTCGTGCAGAAATCTGCAATGCGTGTGACCGAGTCACCAACTTGCTCCGTTTCCGCGTTCATCTGGTGCAGCGCTCTTGCGATGGACTCACCGCGTTCGGATTGCTGTTTCACATTAGCGAGTTGAGCTGCTATTTTGTCGCTAACCGATGCGAATCGGCTCTGTACATCTTGGACAAGCTGACGGATATCGCCAACAGCTTCGGCGCTTTTGGTCGCCAGCTTCTTTACTTCGCCTGCAACGATCGAGAAGCCAAGACCATGCTCACCGGCACGGGCGGCTTCAATCGATGCATTAAGCGCGAGTAGATGCGTTTGTTCTGCAAATTCAGCGCTAACATCGGATACTTGGCTGATCTGGTTCACCTGCTGCTCGAGAGAGCGGACGGCGCGTTCCAGTTCAATGCTTTCTTCCGCCATACGATGCAAGTCGGTGAGCATGAATCCGATCGAAGCCGTGCCAGTCCGAGTTGTCTCTGTCATTTGTCCCGCCAATCGGCTTGTCGCTTCCGCTTCCGTCTCATTCTGGGAAGCATATTGAACCAGTCGATCAATCGATTTGGTCATGACAGCCGAAGAACGTTCTTGACTGTCAGCATCTGCTGCGATCCGTTCAACTGCAGTTGCGATACGCTCGATATGATGAGCAGCTTGTCCAATGGCCAGCTTCAGTTCATCAGCACTTGCGTCCGCAGAATTCGCATTGCTCGTCAGACCTGCTACGATCGTGCGCCAGTCAGTCAGCATCCGAGAGAAGGAAGTGGACAGCCGTTGAAGCTCGTCTCCGTTCCCTCTTGGTTTGACGTTAACGAGCAGATTGCCTTCTGCGGCTTCGTCAGCTGCACGGGTCAGCTGCACGAGTGGTTTGATAAGCCAGGCGGCGGCCAGCCAGCCTAGAATGCCTGTCCAGATAATACCGAGACTTAAGGTCCCGATGCTGAAGGCCCAATCCGGAATGGAGGATGGCATCCACTTCTTAAGGACGAGTATGAAGAATGCGCTAATACCATATGTAACGATGGAAACCGCGGTAATGCCGAGTACCATTTTGGTCACAAGGCCGAATTTACGTTGCGTCATGGTCGTAACCCTCACTTTTTGTCGAAATATGAATGATTGGGATAATTGTACTATAGATGCCTATCCGAGGGCGTCAGGGAATTCCCTGATTGTGATATTTATCATTTTGGACAATTGTTCGAACGGGTTAACGATGGTAACAAAGCGTGGGATGGAGTATACTTTTAAATAGAAGATTGGCTTAGCAATAAGGGATTACCGTTGGATTGTTAGCGGATTGAGAAAGGATGTAATATCGTCATGATCGTAAAGACAGAAGAAGAATGGCAAGGATTACGCGAGATCGGAGCTATTGTTGCCCATGTACGCGATACGTTGATCGCACAAGTACGCGAAGGTATTACGACGCTTGAACTGGACCAACTGGGCGGGGAATTGCTGGCGAAATATGGTGCGGAGTCGGCTCCGATCAAAATGTACGAGTTTCCGGGACATACCTGCATCAGCGTTAATGAAACAGTGGCGCACGGCATTCCAGGCGACCTCGTACTGAAGGTAGGCGATATCGTCAATGTGGACGTATCGGCTTACAAGAACGGCTTCTACGCAGATACTGGCGCAACTACGGTAGTGCAGCCGGATTCGTCCCCAATCAAGCAGCGTTTGCTGGAAGCAGCAGAGTATGCGGTAGACGTATCGATCAAGAAAGCACGTGCAGGCGCGAAGTTGAACAGCATCGGCGCTGCCGTGTTCCGCGAGACGCGCAAGCGCGGATTCCACATCGTGCAGAATTTGACGGGTCACGGCATCGGACGTTCGCTGCACGAAGAGCCGGAGCATATTGTAAGCTACTATGATCCAGACGATACAACGATTCTCGAGGAAGGCCAAGTCATTGCGCTCGAGACATTCGTATCGACAGGCGCAGACCATGTCATCCAAGGCACGGACGGCTGGGCGCTCATGACGACGGACGGCAGCTTGGTTGCTCAATTCGAGCACACGGTCGTCGTAACGAAAGATAAAGCCGTTATTCTGACACTGGGCGGTCAATTGGAAGAATAACGATTCATGTAGGAGAGAGGCGATGATCAGCCTCTCTTTTTTGATGCAGACGAGCATCTGCTGCGTGTATCCGAGCGATTATTTTTTTACGTTTAATTGCACACTATCTCCTGGAACTGGAAACACGGAGGGGGTAGAGTGGATGAAACGATACTGGTTGATGTTTGTTATTGGCATGCTGCTTCAAGCCGTGATTCTCCCGACGACATCCATGGCCGAGACTCGATCCGTTAATGCTGAACTGCTTGATCAACTGAAGCAAGGCGGATATGTGCTGTATATGCGGCATGGCGAGACGGGCGAGGATATCGATCAGCCGAATCTCCGATTCGATGACTGCTCCACTCAGCGTAACTTATCGGAGGCGGGAAGACAGTCTGCCGTCCGCCTTGGGGCGGCTGTACGTGATTTGCGCATCCCAATTCGTTTACCGATCCTCGCAAGCCCGTTTTGCCGAACGCAGGAAACGGCTCAGCTTGCTTTTGGACGCGACAGCGTGCGAACGGACATGCTTGGGTATCGAATTTACCGGCTGAGCAGTTCGGTAACGCCTGCCGAAATGCAGGCGACATTGACAGCATTGACGGCAGCTCTGGAACAAATTCCGCCAGCAGGTTTAAATACGGTTCTCGTAGCGCACAGCTTTCCTAAGGGCCTCGGTCTTGGTGAAATTCCTCCGCTTGGAACCGTTGTTGCGAAGCCCGGCGGGGCAGGAAAGGGATATCAGATCGTCGGACGGATTTCGTTGGAAGAGTGGCTAAGTCGGGACAAATAAACAAGGACAGCGGAAACGTAAAAAAGGGACTGACCTTCGCGACAGCGAAGGTGCAGTCCCTTAATTGTTATGCTTGAACTGCCTCTTGCGCGATTGACTCGCCGAGAACAACTTCGACGAGGTGCTCGCGGCCGTCGCCGAATGCTGGCACAACGGCGTTCTCGAGCTGTTGGCCGTTCACGGATACGCGTGCCACGCCTTTGCTCACATGATCCGGATTCGTAATAACGATCCGGTACGTGTCGCCGCGGAATACGCGTGTAATTTCGAGACGATCCCATGCCTGCGGGATGCACGGGTTGATACGCAAGCCGTCGAAGTCCGGCTGGATGCCGAGGATGGCTTGCGTAATCGCGATGTAGTTCCATGCTGCCGTACCTGTCAGCCACGAGTTCTTAGCTTCGCCATGGCGGACTGCGTCTTTACCCGCGATCATTTGGGCATAGACGTATGGCTCCATGCGGTGAATCTCGCTAATCTCCTCAAGGTATGCAGGGGCGATCTTCTTGTACAGTTCGAATGCGCGGTCGCCGCGGCCCAGAACCGTCTCTGCCATCATAATCCACGGATTGTTATGGCAGAAAATACCCGCGTTCTCTTTATATCCTGGAGGGTAAGAGGAGATCTCGCCAAGGTTCAAATAGTACTCGGAATATGGCGGCTGCTGCAGCACGATACCATAGTCAGTCTCCAGATGCTCTTGAACCGAATCCAGCGCGCGCAATGCACGGCCATCTTCGACGCCGATGCCAGCCATGACGCAGAAGCCTTGCGGTTCGATGAAGATACGACCTTCATCGTTCGTGTGACTGCCGATTGGATTGCCGAAATGGTCGTACGCGCGGAGGAACCAGTCGCCGTCATAGCCGTGCTCCAGCGTAACTTCACGCATTTGCTCGACTAATGCCTGCGCTTCTGCTGCTTCTTGATCAAGACCGCGGCGTTTGCACAGTTCAACGTAATCAGGACCGACAAATACGAACAAGCCCGCGATGAAGACGGATTCTGCAATGCGGCCTTCGATGTTTTGCGTCGTCTGGAACGATTCGCCTGGCTCCTTGGAGAAACAGTTCAGGTTCAAGCAATCGTTCCAGTCCGCCCGTCCGATCAACGGCAAACCATGTGGTCCAAGGTTGTTGATGACATGGAAGAACGAACGTTTCAGATGTTCGAACAATGTTGCTGTGTTATCTGGATTACTGTCGAACGGCACTTGCTCATCGAGAATGGACATGTCGCCCGTTTCTTTGATATAAGCAGCCGTACCGAGAATGAGCCAGAGCGGGTCATCGTTGAAGCCGCTGCCGACTTCGTTGTTTCCTTTCTTCGTGAGCGGTTGGTATTGGTGATATGCCGAGCCGTCCTCGAATTGCGTAGAAGCGATGTCGATGATACGCTCGCGAGCACGCTCAGGGATTTGATGCACGAAGCCAAGCAAGTCTTGGTTCGAATCGCGGAAGCCCATGCCGCGGCCAATGCCCGACTCGAAGTAAGAAGCAGAGCGGGACATGTTGAACGTAACCATACACTGATACGGGTTCCAAATGTTGACCATACGGTCAAGCTTCTCGTCGCCGGATGCGATCGAGTATTTGCTGAGCAGACGCTCCCAATAAGCTTCAAGATCAAACATCGCTTGCTGCACGTCAGCTTTTGTAGCGAAACGCTCAATCATCTCGTAAGCACGCGATTTATTAATGACGCCTGGAGCAGACCATTTCTCGTTTTCTGGGTTTTCCACATAGCCAAGCACGAAGTTGAACGAGCGCTCTTCACCTGGCTCAAGCGTAATGTTCAGTTGATGGGAAGCGATCGGCGACCAGCCGCTTGCTTGGGAATTGGATGCATGGCCGATTGTAACAGCGTGCGGAGCTTCCAGGCCATTGTAGGCACCTAGGAACGATTCGCGGTCCGTATCGTAACCATCGATTGGAGCGTTGACCGAATAGAACGAGAAATGGTCGCGGCGCTCGCGGTATTCTGTTTTGTGATAGATGACCGAATTCTCGATCTCGACCTCGCCCGTGCTCAGGTTACGCTGGAAGTTCGTCATATCGTCATTCGCATTCCAGAGGCAGAATTCGACGAACGAGAACAACTTCACCGACTTCGTTGTATTCGATTTGTTCGTTACCGTGACTTGATGCACTTCACCCGTATAGGACAACGGCACCAGGGAAAGCTGCGTTACACTCACGCCGTTGCGCTCGCCTGTGATCGACGTGTAGCCAAGACCATGGCGGCACTCGTAACGGTCAAGCTTCTTCTTAACCGGCATCCAGCCCGGCGTCCAGATGTCGCCTTCGTCGTGGATATAGAAATAACGACCGCCATTATCAACCGGGATATTGTTATAGCGGTAACGCGTAAGGCGGCGCAGACGAGCATCGCGGTAGAAGCAATAGCCGCCAGCCGTGTTGGAGATTAAGCCGAAGAACGTTTCATTGCCGAGATAGTTGATCCATGGGTAAGGCGTTTGTGGAGTCGTGATGACATATTCCTTGTTCACATCGTCGAAGTAACCGAATTTCATAGAATAAAGCAGCTCCTCTCGAAATGGAAAATAGTTGTATTCATCAAACAGGTTTCGGACAAGCTAACGCGCGTTAGCTTGCGTCAAAAATAGAGTGAACCTTGGGAAAGGTTCACAGACGCTTGCATGAATCTCGGATGATAAGCTCGGTAGGAAAGGTTGAGGATAAGGGCGATGAGGTGCCGCTGCTGCACATGCCGACAATCTGATTGACCGCTTCCTTGGACATGTCGTAGATCGGGAGACGAACCGTACTTAAGCTGGGGATATACTGGGATGCAATCGGAATGTCGTCAAAGCCGATAATCGAGATGTCGTCAGGTACCCTTATGCCGTTGTCGTGGAACGCTTGTATAGCGGCGAGCGCCATATCATCGTTGGCGGAAAATAAGGCTGTCGGCATATGGTCCAGCTTCAGCATGCGAACAATTTGCTCATAAGCGGCTTCTTTCAAGAAGTCACCGTCTACGATGTCACGATCATCAAAAGGCAGGCCATATTCATTCATGACGGTCTCGTACGCAAGAAAACGTTGGCGACCGGAATACGTATTCATTCTCCCGCGAATATGGCCGATTCTCCGATGGCCAAGCCGGATCAAATGACGCATCGCTTCACATGCTCCTTCGAAGTCATCCGAGTTAATGATCGACATGGGATGCTGCTCGAGGGATTGGTCAGCCAGTTCGCTTGTGTCGTAGTCAATCAGAACGAACGGTTTGCCGAGTTGGGCGATTTCTTCGATACGCTCCGTATCCTTCTGCGTACCGACAATAATGCCGCCGTCAATTCGGCGCTGCTGGTAGGCCTGTTTGATCTTCAGATAATCGTCTTGCGTGTAAACGGTGTGAACGAGCACATAATAACCGGCTGCGTTGGCCGTGTCGATAACGGTATCGACGATAGGCGCGAAGTAATGGTTCTGGTAGATACGATTGCCGGTTAGACGCTCAGCCATGCTGACTACGAACAGTCCGATTGTATCCGTACCCTTGCCGGCCAGGGCGCGGGCGGAAGTATTCGGCTCATAATGATACTGTTCGATAATCCGCAGAACCTTCTCGCGAGTCCGCTGTGGAATGTCGGGGTAGTTGTTGAGGACTCGGGATACCGTGCTGCGAGAAACGCCTGCCAGCTTAGCTATGTCTTCACTTCGCATGATTTGCTCCCTTCTGGACGCGCGTTAGTGCCATTATATACCGGAAAAGGGAATGCGGCAATCCGTACTTTTGAAACAAAATGGATCAGACTAAGGTCCTAATTGGAAAAATGACAAAATTAGACCAATGTTGTGCTATGTTGTTCGCCAGCTGAAGGCTATAATAGAGAAAGACATGTGGACTAGCCTAATGAGGCGGCGGCATGTAAGTACAATCGCGATTATAAAGGAGCGAACCTCACTCATGTCAATCAATGTGTACTTGAATTTCAACGGGAACACCCGCGAAGCAGTCGAATTCTACGCACGCGTATTCAACACGGAGATTGTCACGATGTCTACGTTTGGCGAATCGCCGCAAAGTCCGGATTTTCCACTGCCTGAAGAAGCGAAGAATCTGATCATGCACGCGATGATCAACGTCGGCTCCTCGCCAATGATGTTCTCGGATACGTTCCCAGGTATGCCCTTCTCGTTAGGAAATAACATTACGTTGTCCTACCAAGGCAGCAGCGAAGAAGAGCTTCGTTCCATCTTCAATAAGCTGGCTGATGGCGGCAAAGTAGGCATGGAACTCCAAGAAACGTTCTGGAGCAAATGCTACGGTCAAGTAACGGACAAGTTCGATATTAATTGGCAGTTGAACCTGCCGCCACAAGAATAGCAGGACTTAGCACAAGTCCGGCGTATCTCATGATGAGATGCGCCGGCTTTTTGTTGTCCGCGGGTGACGGGATTGACAAGAGGGAACGAATAAGGCTATGATGTAGGAGTCGATTTAGTAATTTAGTAAATTAGTAATTCAATTAAATGGAGATGATCCTAACATGAAAATTCCAACATCATTGAAACATAAGCCGGTCATCGTATCGGAAAATTACGAGCAAGTGGATGGACGCTTCGCAGGCAAGACGGATGCGAAAGGTTTATCGCTTGGTCTCGCGCAGTGGAATGACCGGGGCAAAGTAGATATTTCGGCTAAAGTGTGGCGTTATACCGGCGAGAAATGGTCGAGACAATCCGAGGAGCTGCCGTTTCATCGCGTGTTTGATCTAGCGATTCTGATTACGCGGTCGATGTCCCATTTTCGAGAGGCATATCGATATGAGAACTTGTATGATCCCGCGAATCCCGTTATCGATAGAGTTGGTATGCAAGGCGATGCCATGACGGTGTCCGTATGCACGGATAATGATCGGATTAACGAAGATATGAAGCTCTTCAGCCAGGCGTTGAGAGACGACGATGAGCTGCTTGGCGAGCGGCTGCGCGTGCTGTCGAGTATTTTGAAGGATATGGGGTATTAAGGTGTTATGGATAAGAGCAGACGTAAGGAGCTGCAGGAGCAGTTCAAGGAAATAAAGACTTACATGGGGATTACGCAGATCACGAACACCGTGAATGGGAAAATCTTCATCGATAGTCATAACAATTTGAAGAATAAGTGGTTTACCCTTCAAATGCAGCTCGACATGGGTCGGTTTGCGAACCTCGAGTTACAGAAGGATTGGAAAGAGTTCGGCCGTGATGCGTTCACGTACGAAGTGCTGGACGAGAAAGATACGGAGAAAATTGCAGATGTGAAATGGGAGCTCAAGATGCTCGAGAAGCAGTGGCTCGAGAAACTCCAGCCATACGGCGACAAGGGCTACAATAAGCCTCCACGGGAGTGCTAAGAATTCATCGCACATCGGGGCACCCCTTTGCATGAATCGAAATCCAACATGGATATTCGACATAGACAAAGGGGTATTTGTGCTATTTAAGCAATTTTGAGGAGATATTAAAGCTAGTGCAGGTGCCTCAATCGCAACATTTAAACGGGTAGAATAAGAAAGAAGGTTGATTCCATTGCTTATCGTCCACGCTCATCTACAAATCATCCCGGCTCAAGAAGAAGCTTTTCATGAGGCGGTTCAGGCATTGCTGCCAGCCAGTCGAGCCGAGGAAGGAAATATCGCGTACAATCTGATGAAAAGCACCGAACAGGAGCATCACTACACGATGGTGGAGCTGTGGAAGGATCAAGCTGCGATTGCCTCGCACAATGCTAGCGAGCATTTTCAAACTTTCGTGACGCATGCATCGGCTTTCATGGCAGCGCCGATGGATCTGCAAGTATTTGCGGGCGAACGAGTGTAAGGGGCTTGGCATGAACAACAAAGAAGCTGTTCTCATGGGAGCAGCTTCTTTGTTGTTCATGAATTTATTCAATTGAATGCAGCCACAACTCGATTTCCTTTAATTGTTCCGCATATTGGTGAAGAACATCGAGAGTAGCTTTGACTTGCTCGGTTCCCAGCTCTTGTTCTGCGGCATCGCTGCTTTCGATTCCTAATGAGCGACGCAGGTTATAAGCAAGCCAACCGAGTTTGCCTGCAAAGCCGCTTGACAACACAACATGCCAATCAGTCACGAGAGGACCTATTTTCAATGAATAAGCTTGTATGAAGGCGAGAAACCGCTCTTGGTTAGCAGTACCATTGCCATCCGTCGCCCAATAGAGAGCTGTCTCGATCAGGTCCTGCATCGGATTCACATAATTAGCACATTCCCAATCGATAATCGTCGGGTTCTTGTCGTACCAGAGTACATTCTTAGGATCGAGATCATTGTGACTGATGACAGTGTTAGCGGTGAGCTTAGTGACAGACACGTTAGCTTGAGCGTCCCATTTATACAGATTATCGATGGTTTGGGCCATCATTTCGACCCAGATGGCCCGATTGCCTTCACCTTGGGCCAAATAACTAGTCCAGTCTGTTGGTTCCTGCACGTTATGGGAAATTGGGTAAGTTATGCTCAAGGAAGTGAAGTCAGCGAGATGGAGATCCGCCAATATCGAACCAATGGTTATGCAATGATCGACAGTAATGGCGTCAGGATTGAGAACAACGCCTTGGACCCAGCCGAATGCCTGCATATGATGGTCATCAACGTAATGCAGCGAATCGCCGTTTCGCTGGATCGCTGGTGCAGCAGGCACGACATTAGCGGCCATGGAAGCGATTTGCTCGGACCGTATGAAATTCGCTTTCGCCGTAGGACGCTGCATAATCATCGGATTTAACACTTTGATCGCATATCTGCCTTGTGACGTTTCGATTCCATACATTTGGTGCATGAATCCACCAGATAGAGACCGTGGTTCACCTTGAATCTCGCCAAGTGATAGAAGGGAGCACAGCTTATGGAACGGTATAGGAGTCGTCATTGTTTCGCTCATCACTGTAGGGTCCTCTCTACGCATTTGTACTTGTTACAAACGCAATGTCATATTCAACTGCCTCAGCAGCGAAACGAAGCAGCCGCTCGCCTTCCTTCTCAAGCAATAGACGCTGTTCCAATGAAAGTGGAGTGAAAGATTCAATATGCATTACGGCAGTGTGCCCTCGTTCTTCAATTGTCCATAATCCAGCGACAAAACCGTCGATGAGTATTGTTGCTTTCACGATTCCATTTTTCGTAATGACTCGGCGGCGATAGGATTCATCCATAATCCGCGTTCGATCTGCATGAGACAGCAATACATGATCGAATTCCCCGAGAAAACGAGGGAGGACTTCTAGATCCGATGCAGGCCGCGGTGCATCAGGCAGATCGAATAGCTCATCACCTTGTTGGTTCTTATACCATTCGAGCTTCGGACGCATCTGCTCGAACAAGTCACGCAGCTTCGTCATGCCAGACCATGCTTGAAAATCTTTCACCGATGCAGGGCCGTATGCTTGTAAGTACCGCATTAACAGTGCTTCGGCATCAGGTGAAGAAGATACCGGCTGGTTTAGCCATGTCTCAATAGGCGTAAGCACGGCTTGTCCGGTTATTCCCCATAATCCTCTTGGAGGCACTTGGACGAGCGGCACCCCATTACGAATGGCTGCGCCAAGCGCATCATGATGATAGGAAGGCCACTGTGCAGTCAGACGCTTCCCTAGATCGCTTAAGGTCATTGGCCCTTCCTGCTCGAGAATCGCTCTTCCTGCAGCAGCTAGAACCTTTGGTTCAATGCCAATAAGAAGTTTGCCGTAAGCGCCATTCAAGCTTCGATCAAGTGCAGGCTGAACCCAAGGGCGAAGCATAAGCGCGTCCTGTGCGGACACGAGATGTATGGTGGAGCGCATCAAGGCAATACGCACCGCCTGTTTACTGAGAATCAGTTCGGCTAAATGCTCCTTCTGAAAATTCTCAAGACGAGCCCATAGTGCGTAATACGGCGGATTCGTTGCTTGAGCCTGAAGACCTATTATTCGTTCAATGGCCTCTAACGCTGTTATATTCTCTCGCTGAAGCAGCATTTGCCGAGCAAGGAGCGCGCGGTTTAACTCACGATGACTTAGAACAGATAATGACGAATTCTTCTTTGTCATGTATATAACTCCTTGGATCTAGTGGGGGAAAGGTATTAATTACCATGTTATTCGTCCAAGTATGAGGCGTCAACTCTAACGGGATATAACGTTAACGATCTCAGGGAGGAAATAGGAGACATTTGTCGAATTTTATTCATATAGATTGAAGAAAAGTTGTCGAATCAACATACATATTGGGGAGGCTTTTCAATGAATCCGAAATTCGCGCAATCGAAATATTTGGTCAGAAAGCAAGTGCTATCGCTGATAGGCGCCAAATTCCACATTTTTGATGAAAATGAACAGGTCGTTATGTTCTCCCAGATGAAGGCGTTCAAGCTGAAGGAAGATATTCGGTTGTACAGCGACGAATCGATGAATGAAGAGCTCATTACGATTCAAGCCCGCAGCGTGATTGATTTCTCTGCTACCTATGACGTAGTGGATGCTGTAACGGGGGAAAATCTTGGTTCACTCCGACGTAAAGGAATGAAGTCGATCCTGAAAGATGAATGGGTTATTCTCAATCCATCTGAAGAAGAGATTGGCCTCATCCAGGAGGACAGTGTCGGAATGGCGCTGTTGAGAAGATTTCTGACGAACCTCGTTCCACAGAAGTTTAACGTCTCGCTGCGCGGCAGAAAAGTGACGGAGTTCAAGCAAAACTTCAATCCATTCGTCAGCAAGCTGAATGTCGATTTCTCGCACGATACGAACAATGAGCTGGACCACCGTTTAGGACTTGCCGCTGCGATTCTATTGGTTGCGATTGAAGGAAAGCAAGGCTAAACTGTCGATAGACAATTACGCTCAAAGGACACGAAATCCGTAAGGGTTTGTGTCCTTTGAGCCGCATATTTGGTAAGATTGTAGAGAATCATACCCGCGGAGGTGCAGTCAGTGCAAGGAATGGAACGTAGATCCAACCGATTGATTAATGAGAAATCCCCTTACCTGTTACAGCATGCCCACAACCCGGTCGATTGGTATCCGTGGGGCAGAGAGGCATTCGACAAGGCGAAGAAAGAGAATAAGCCGATTTTTCTATCGATTGGTTATTCAACCTGCCACTACTGCCATGTCATGGAGCGGGAATCGTTCGAGGATGATGAAATAGCTGCGCTGCTGAATAAAGATTATGTAGCGATCAAAGTCGACCGCGAGGAGCGGCCGGATATCGATGCGCTCTATATGGCGGCTTGTCAAGCGATGACAGGAAGCGGCGGCTGGCCGCTCACGATCCTCATGACGCCGAAGCAGGAGCCTTTCTTCGCAGGAACGTATATTCCGAAGGAACGTACAGCAGGCCGGTTTGGACTCAAAGAACTGCTAACGCAGCTTACGAATAAGTGGCGCAACGGAAAGTCGGAGGTAACGGGAACCGCGACGAAAATCCGTGCAGAGCTGGACAAGCATCGCGGAATTTCATCCAAAGGCAAATGGGATCCTTCCATGGCGGCGCAAGCATATGAGACGTACACACAAATTTTCGACGAAGACAATGGCGGATTCGGCAGCTCGCCGAAGTTTCCGATGCCGCACAATTTATCGCTTTTGATGGCATATGATTTGAAAGCTGACGAGCCGAATGCGCTCCGGATGACCGAAGAAACGTTGGACGCGATGTGGCGCGGCGGTATATTCGACCATATCGGATTCGGATTCTCGCGGTATTCGACGGATTCTCAATGGCTGGTCCCGCATTTTGAGAAAATGTTATGTGACAACGCTCAGATTGCGATCGTTTATACGGAAGCGTACCAGCGCACAGGCAATCCGTTATATCGGACGATTACCGAGCAAATCTTCACCTATGTGGAACGCGAGATGACGGATGCAGAAGGCGGCTTCTATTCGGCTGAAGATGCGGACACTGAAGGCGTGGAAGGAAAGTTCTATGTCTGGACGCCGCAGGAAGTGGAAGCGGTGCTTGGCTCCGAGGCGGCACAGCGATTTAATCGCGTGTACGACATTACAGAGGAAGGAAACTTCAATGGAAGCAGCATTCCTAATCTGATTCATACGGCAATTGAAGAAGTGGCGGATGAGATTGGAATGACCGTTGAAGCATTGCTCGCTGAACTGGACGCTAGCCGCACCAAGTTGTATGAAGCACGCAAGCATCGCGTGAACCCGCATAAGGATGATAAAATTCTAACGGGATGGAACGGTCTGACGATTGCAGCGTTGGCTTTCGCGGCGAAAGCATATGGTGAACCTGTTTATGCAGAACGCGCGGAGCGCGCGGCAATCTTCTTGAAGAACAAGCTCGTGAGCGAAGAGGGCAGACTGCTTGCCCGGTATCGGGATGGCGAAGCCGCAATTCCGGCCTTCCTCGATGATTACGCATATCTGCTCTGGGGATTGAATGAGCTGTATGAAGCGACGTTCAAGCCCGAGTGGCTGGAATGGGCCCAGACGATTGCAGATCAGATGATTCGCTTGTTCGGCGACCGTGCGTATGGCGCTTTCTTCTTCACAGCGTCGGATGCGGAAAAGCTAATCATTCGTTTGAAAGAAACGATGGATGGCGCCCAGCCGTCCGGCAACAGCGTCGCCGCAAGACAGCTGCATAAGCTGTTCCGTCTGACAGGCGAGATCCATTATCGCGATTGGGCTAACGATACGCTCGATGGTCTGGCTGAGAAGGTAAACCAATTCCCGAGCGCGCATGCCATGATCCTGCTTGCCGGACTAGCTGCGGAATCGGCTGGCCCTGATGTTGTTATAACGGGCGATCGCTCCGACGCGGAGACGGCAGCGATGATCGCAGCCGCACAGCAAGCTTACGCACCTCAAGGTACGATTCTGTTCGTACCACCAGGTGATGAGGGTGCAGCGATGCGCGAGAAATGGCAGCATGTTGCTGACAAGGGTGTAGTGGACGGCAAGCCGACTGCGTATGTATGTCGGGACTTTGCCTGCCAAGCGCCTGTGACAAGCAGCGTAGCGCTGAAGGAACAGCTTGGCGGTGTCCGTTTGCAGTAATGTGAAGAAGCCAGTTGGCAGAGATGCCGACTGGTTTTTTTATTGTAGTGGACGTAAATTAGTTCTTGATCTAATGCTGGA
The DNA here is from genome assembly GCF_014779765.1 of Paenibacillus terricola. Lineage (GTDB taxonomy): Bacteria > Bacillota > Bacilli > Paenibacillales > Paenibacillaceae > Paenibacillus_T > Paenibacillus_T terricola. The sequence continues at coordinate 382,810 of NZ_JACXZA010000002.1, forward strand.
AAATTGGTATTCTATTCTAATTTCATTGATCCCAAATATGAAGATGGTGATGGAGATGCTCGCATTCAATTCGGATAGAGAGATGCAGGACCAGACTCGCACGATCATTCAACAGGTTTCGGAAGTGTACAGAAGACATACGGAAGATTGGTTTATCGGTCTGGTCGTTCATGGTTCCGCTGTCAAAGGTGGATTTATTAAAGGATGGAGTGATATTGACTTCCAATTATACTTAGAGGATCAGGCCTTCGATAAGGGCCATCTTCCACTGACAATAAGTGCTGCTATACATCGTGAGTTATCGCAGATAAATCCAAACCCTTATCAATATATACAAACTAGAGTGTTTACACCCTCTCATGCACGTTATGGCAGACTGGTACCGGACACCTACGAAATCATCAGCGGGAAACGATTATTCCCTGAACTAACTAACGAACAATTGTATATCCAAGCTGTGGCTGCTCTAGATGAGATGAAACCCGATCAAGCTTTTGATACCGAGAACCTTCTTGAGCATGGCGATGATCGGCTGTTGAGATCGGTAAGAATCTTTTGCACGACAGTGTGGCCCGCGTTGTATCAGATGCTCACCATCCAGACGAACAACGGAATTAAAGTTTGGGGACTGACGAAGGCCCAGGCGGTAGAGATGGTCCCTAGACATTCCGCTATAGGGCATGACATACAACAATTTTATGAGGCTGTTCTTATGTACGCGTCTAATAAATCGTCTGTGGATCAGGCACTGAATGTCATAGAAGCAGGAATTGGCTTTCTTCAGCAGGTGAGATGCTGGCAGGAAAGCAGAGAGGGGGCGCCCAAATGACTATATTTCATTTTGTAGGACAGCGTGAATGGGATAAGGCGAGAGGGAGTAAATGTTACGAACCAGACAGTCTTAAGTCAGAAGGCTTCATACATTGCTGCACTCGGATCCAAATCAGTGGATTGGCGCGGCGATTATGTGAAGATCAACCCAATATTCTGCTGCTCGAAATGGATGAGGCTTTAGTTAAGAAACGAGTCATTCATGAGGACTTATATGGTAATAATCAACTGTTTCCGCATATTTACGGGGAGTTGAATTTGGATGCTGTCATTGGCGTGTATACGGTTGAATCTGCTGAAGGGGATCAAGTTACCTTAACACCGTGCATTGATCTGCTATAAATACATTAACATCAAAAGCGGCAGTCCGGGACTTTAGTTTCGTCCAAGGCTGCCGCTTTTCTATTAAAGGTAAGGTTATAATGTTATTTCTTCTGCAGCAAAGAAGTCCACAGGGATGAGTCCTCATAGCCGAGGCGCCAGAACGCAACGCCGGCTAGGTCATATTTATCAGCAATATCTACTCGTTGCAGTACAGACGCAGAGGATTCTGCCCAGAATACATACGTGAAGCCGCCTTCGGTGTACTTGTATTTCGTTTGGCCGGATACTGGGTCGTAGGTGCCAACGGCTTGCTTATCGGCAATGACCTTCGATAGCTGATTCATGAATATCGCACGGGATACATAGGCGCCATTGGCGTCCTTCACGATATTCCCTTGCGAATCCAGTTTCCATTCGCGTACATAGAACGGGATGCCAAGCATCACCTTCGAACGTGGAATGCCATAGTTCAAATACTGCTGAACGCCTTGCTCGACCCATCCGAGCTCAGCGACTGACCCTGGCGTATCGCTGCCCTTCCAGTGCTGATCGTAGGCCATCATGACAACCGTATCAACAATCTCGCCAATTGCTGCAAAATCATAGGCCGTCTTGTCATTCCACGCCACGTCGCCGCGGATCAAATCGATCGAAACCTTCAACTTGCTAGCATGCGCCGCATCCGTTAGCTGCTTCACGAATGAGGTGAACGCCGCGCGATCCGATGCTGCAAGCCCCTCGAAGTCAAAGTTGATGCCTTCTGCACCGATCTCATAGGCACGGCCAACGAGTTTCTTAATAAACGTCTGGCGAGCGTTCGGATTTGCAAGGAACGCGGTTGTCAGCTTCGCATCGAAATTGTTATGAACAAGCGGCCACAGCGTAATGCCCTGCGATCGGATTGAAGCCGCCAGCTCATTGGTGGAGCGGTCCGTCATATTGCCCGACGAATCAGAGAGCTCGAACCAAGTTGGTGAATCGATATCGAGTCCTTGCGTGCCGGCAAGTTGTCCGAGTACGGAGTTGGCATCGGAGGTGCCATTCCATCCGAGGTACAGCAGTTTTTGCTCATTGGACCAGATCGTATGTCCGTCAGCTGTACGTACCGATGCATCGGCATATGTGGCGGCGTAAGTTACGGCTGCTGCACGTGTATGGAAGGATGTCAGCTTCCTATCGTTCTGATAGACCGTAAGGAAAGGCGTATTCGTCCACCATTCCTTGCCGTCAGCAATGACCTGTGTATTCGCAAAACGCTTCGCGTATTTGATAGCCCCCTGCAAATCCAAGAGCGGATTGCCGATCGCACGGCCGTTCTGGAACACTTGATACTGCGCTGCATTCGAATGAGCAATGATGCCAGTGGCAGTATTGAGAACCTCACTGTTTGTAATCGATGCAGCATAATGGACAGCATCGGTCAGCGCAGCATACATGTTGTCGTCGGTCGGCATACCATCAACGATGATCTGGTACACTGCTGAACCAGCACGCTGCTGGGTCAATTGTGCAGCTGTGATGTTATTCCATACCCACTTGTGCGATGCAATATCGACAATATGAGCATTCGACCAGTTCTTTGCTTCTTTCTTCGCTTCATCCAGTGTCATAAAGGACCATGCCGGTTTTGTTTTGTCGCCCTGATACAACTGGTAGGCAGCGTAACGGCTGTACAACCATCCCGGCTGCTCAAGATCACGGATATGCGCATTTGTCAGTGTTTTCGCTAATTTCAAGGCTTCTTCATATGTACGGAACTGTCGTGCTGCGTTTGTTTCGCCATTCTGATAAACGGCGTATCTTGGGAAGTTATCCCACATCCAAGTATGCGATGCGATTTTCTCCACATGGGAATAAGCGAAGGATTGCGCATATTTGACGGCGTCTGTATAGACCGCGAATTCTTTCAAGGCTTTATCGTTCTGATAGACACGGTACTGCGTCATCTTGGCTGCTTGTGCAGCATCGGCATGTGCGCCAGTCCATATTCCGGCACCTGTCTGAAGCGCTACGAGCAGCGCTGTTGCAGCTAACCATTGGCGTTTCATAAAGCTATCTCTCACTCTCCCTATTGGTGGTCTAATCTATTAGACGCTAATAGAGTGGGAGAGGTTGCGCGGAAAAATAGCCCATTTTGTCGATGAGTGTCGATAAGCAGCGGATTTTATATGTTTGGATAAAAGGTGTGGAGCAGGTTGAGCAGGATGCTCATTTGCTCTTCCGTTCCGATTGAAATTCGAACTTTGTCCTGAAGCCGCGGCACGTTGAAGTAACGGATCGCAATGCCATTATCGGCTAGCAGATGCACGAGCTGAGGCGCATCGGGACAGCCTTGACGAGCAGGAGGTGTACATAAGATGAAATTCGTCTGAGACGGAATAACTTGGAATCCGATCTTCCTCAGTGAAGTGATGAAGCGATCACGGACAGTGCGGATGGCAGTAACGATGCCTAGCATATGCGACTGATCCTGCATGGCCTGTACCGTTAGCGCTAAACTGATGCTGCTGACGTTGTAAGTTGTTTTCGTTTTCTCGAATGCACGAATGATCGCTGGAGAACTGATCGCATAACCGATGCGGGCGCCGCTCAAGGCGTAGGCTTTGGAGAATGTCCGCAGGACGACGAGATTGTCGTACTCGAGCGTCAATGGGATCGCGGAATGTTCTTCGCCTGCAAAATCCATATAAGCTTCATCAATGCATACGAGTCCAGGTGCCCTCCGAACGATGGTCTCAATTTCGTCGCGGCTCAGCAGACGACCGGTTGGGGCATTGGGGTTAACGAGAGCGATGACAGAAGCGTCGGTATTCAACAATGCCTCCGTGTCGACCGTGAAATCGTCATGGGTAGGGACGAAATGGATGGCAGCATTCGCTGCTTCGGCTGCTACTTGATACAGCGCGAAGGTCGGGTAGGGCATGACTGCGGTTCTCTGCTGATCGATGAAAGTGCGGAATAATGCGGTAATAAGCTCGCTTGATCCGTTGCCGATGACGATACGCTCACGTGATAAGCCGTAGTGCGCGGCGATGGTTTCACGCAGTTGTGATGCGGCAGCATCAGGGTACTGACGCATGACGTGCTCACCCATATTGGCCAATAGTTGAATGACGCGCTCGGATGGCGGATACGGGCTTTCATTCTGGTCCAGCTTGACGATGGAACGGTCAAGAGCTGCTTCTGTTACGGGATAGGGAGTGATGCGTTCAACATGGGGGAGTGCATAGGACATTCGGAAATCCTCCTCGCTTTGCTTAAGATGAGAATAGCGTATACGATAACTGTCATTTGAGAAATGTACAGAACTAGTTATTTAAAAATGACAGATAGGATGAATTAGGTGCATAATGAGAGGTAGTGGTAATCGGAGGCGGAGATTGAAGTATATGAGGAGGGCTGAAGATGATGGATTTGACACCATCGATAGATGAGCATTCGGATGATCCGATTTATGTACAGCTGTACCGGTATATTCGGCGTGAAATGGCCGAGGAGAGAATAACCGCAGGCGTGAAGTTGCCATCGGTTCGGCAGCTTGCAGCGCGGCTAGGGATAAGCCGAACACCGGTGGCGCTGGCTTATGATCAGCTGCAGGCCGAAGGTTACGTGCGAAGCGTGCCAAGAAGCGGGTTATATACGGAGCATCTGCCATCTGGAGGAGTGGACACGCAGGGAATAGGTCGAGCTGTTCAGCCCGAACGTGAGCATGCAGAGCAAGGATCAAAATCGGAATTTGTACGAGCGGGTAAAGGCATAGATGCTGGTAAGAACCATCCTCAATTTGAAATTGATTTCGGATATGGAACAGTAGACTGGTCACGTTTTCCAGCAGCCTCATGGCGTAAACAGTTGAATCGGTGCTTGCAGCCTGACGACGGACGGTTGTTTCGTTATGGCGAGCTAGCAGGCGAGCCTGAGCTTCGTGAGCAGATTGCCTCTTATCTCCATCGAACCAGAGGGGTACGTTGTCATCCTGACTCCATCGTGATTGGAGCAGGTACCTATCAATCGCTTGATCTCGTGCTGCAGCTTATTGGGGAGACGGATAAATCACTGCGAATCGCTTCGGAAGAAGCCGTTAATGAAGGGGTGAAAAGGTTGTTTGCCAGACATCAGGCTGAAGTGACGCCATCTAAGCTGGAGAGTGACGGGATCAGCACAGAAAGACTAAATGACTATGCGGTTCAAGCCATCTACGTAACCCCTTCGCATCAGTTTCCTGTCGGGATGACGCTGTCTGCCCCTAAGCGGATGAAGCTGCTGCAATGGGCGTCGTCGTGCGGCGCTTTCATCATCGAGAACGACTACGATGGAGAATTTCGTTACACAGGACGGCCGATCCCTGCGTTGCAGGCGATGGACGACAATGGCCGCGTTGCGTATATTGGCACATTCTCTCGTGCGCTCACTCCGTCATTTCGACTGAGCTACGCCGTACTGCCCCCTGCACTGATGGAGCGCTTCCTGTTGGGCCATCACAGCTATGACCAGCTTGCATCCCCGCTTTTGCAGCAGGCGATGGGGTTGTTCATGGAGAGCGGCGGCTTCGGTTCGCATATGCGGGCGATGCGAGCGCTGTATCAGCGCAAGAGGGATGTACTGCTGCAAGCGCTTCGCGAAAGCTTCGATATCGGAGGGCGGGTGAAGCTGATCGGCGAGCACTCCGGGCTGCACCTGCTGCTATCTTTTGACCACGAGAAGTCTGGTGAAGGTTCGTGTTCGGAAGAGAAGCTAATTGATCAAGCTGCACAGGCGGGCATACGAGTCTATCCGGTATCCCATTATTGGTTCCGAGAAGAGGATGCGCCTCGCTCGACGGTCATGATTGGTTTCGGTGGTCTGACTGAGCAGGAAATTGCTGAGGGAATAAGGCGATTGAGTGATGTGTGGACTAACATTTATTGATTAGAAACGAAGTATTGTAAGATTCCAAAAGTGACAGGTATACATATTTTTCTGTTGACGAGCAGATGTGTGAAGTCTTCCCATTTCACAATAAGAGTCATTGAGACTTATAGTCTAGTTGTACAGCCTCATGGACTTACGGTTGCTATGATGCATCCGTTACATCAACGAAGCCCCAGACAACCTCAATAAAAAAGAACCGCGCAATCCACGCGGTTCTTCCCAACTAGCATTAAGGCGTATAATCCACACCTTCCGAATATCGGTTGTTCGCATTCCAAATGAGAAATTCATGAATGCCGGCATCCTTCAGCGCTTGGATCTGCGCGTCTACTTGGTCCTTGCCGTACTTAATGTAGCTGCCTTTGGCCAGCCAAGAGGCGGTAAAGTCTTGAATCCACGGTCTCGATATTGGCGGACTTGTAAGGGCAGAGAGCTTCTCTTGCTCACGTTTCGCATACTCTTGAACGAGTCGATATGGTTCGGTGTCAGGATGCTTGATGCCGAAGTAACCGTCGCTCCAGTGACTTGGGTAGATCATAGAGGAGATGACATCGACATTGGATGATATCCGGCTGAAGTTTTGGCCAATGCCCGGCGCTTCAGGAAGGGTGGCTGAATAACCGAAAATATCGACCGAAACTTTGACGCCATACGGCTTCAACTGCTCGCGCGCGAATTGAACGAAGTCCGTTACCGCATCCACCCTTAGTTGGGTGAATCTTGCTTTCTCGCTGAAGTCCGGCGCTTTCGGCTCTGTTTTCTTGAAGTCGCTAAGCGCCTTCTTCGCATCATCCATCGTTTTCTTGCTCTCATCGGTCTTAGCGCTGTCATAGTCAGCGGCAGCTTGATCATACGCGGCTTGCAGCGGCGTTAGACCTTCCTTGTACTTCGCAGTTGCTTCGGCATACTGTTTCTCCTGCTGGATGAATTTCGTAGGCTTCTTATCTTTGTATTCCCCCATTGAATATTGAAGAATTTTGTCTCGACTCTCGAATCCTTCCGGGAATCGGACGTAATCAAACTGGATTTCTTGGAAGCCCAGATTGGCAGCAAGGATCGCGGCATCAACGTTGTGCTGCCAGTTCTCCTTCAGGAACGGATTAATGAATCCGTCGCCGTTACCGTTACGCCACACTTTGCCATCCAGTACATAGGAGAGTTCAGGATGCTTCTTAGCCAAGACGCTGTCCTTGAATGCGACGATGCGGGCGATCGGATAAATATGATGTTCTTGAAGCGTCTTCATTAGCGCCTTAGGATCGCGAATATAAGGCTGTCCGAATTGTGCCAAGTCGCCCTCTGGCTTAAACGTAATGTAACCGTCGTCGTCTTTGATGTCGATAACCATCGCATTAAGCTCGGTGTCATCCAGCAGCTTAAGCAGCGTTTGCATTCGCTCGCCGCCAGCTGACCAACCAGTAACGTAGACACCTCGGACCGCGTCCGGATATTCGAATCCAGGAGGTACGGCTGGAGCAGTTGGCGTGTCTGGCGTTGTTGCAGGGTCTGTGGCTGGATCATCTGTTGCCGTATCGTCTTGTTTGCCAGGCGGGGTAGACGTTGTTGGTCCGGATGGATCAGCAGGCGGATTGTCCGTGTTGTTCTGGTCAGGCGTAGGTGTAGTTGCGGCTGGCGGATCCGTCGATTCGGTCGATGACTTGGACGAGCTGCAGGAGGCGGTAAACAACAGCATTGCGCTCAGCAAACCAAAGACGATTATTTTTTTCACAGCGGTGCTCTCCTTTATACAGGTGCTGGTGTGACAGGTTCACCTTAACTATATGCATGGCTGCCCAATACATGATATCCGTTCAATGGAACGTGAAGGGGGATCCGAACCTGATTGGAGAGAGGAAGAATGTATGGAATATTTGGAAACATTTCGGAATGGTCCGACGTTAGTATAGAAGGACCAATAAATAACGATTGGCATGTCTATGTCTCATTCAAGGATGAGGCAAGCTGATTCTATAACTGGAGGTTGTAAAATGTCGTTTCCGACACATATCGTTTCGGCAGGCGGAATTGTTGAGGATGGAAAAGGCAACGTTCTGTTGGTGAAAACACATAACGATGGTTGGGTATACCCTGGCGGAATAACGGAAGTAGGAGAAAATCTGATTGATGGCGTGATTCGCGAAATCAAAGAGGAAAGCGGAATCGATGCCACGGTCAGTCACTTGATCAATGTTGTTTCGAATACAGCAACACATAAATGGCATGACGGCGTAACGGACGTTCCTACGAAGGTCATGTTTGATTTCGCGTGCCTAGCTGTAGGCGGGGAGCTAACGACTTCTGATGAAACGAGCGAGTGCAGGTGGGTGCCGAAGGATAAAGTTCTTGAATGGATTACGTTACCTGCAATCCGCTTGCGTTATGAAGCTTATTTGAACTTTAACGGCTCTGTGAATTATCTAGAGTACGCCACTGCAACAACGACAGAATGTACGGCCAAGTTGCAACGTCGCGTTTAAGAGGTTGATTTGTTGAAACTATATGAATCATTTCAGATGCCATTAGAAAAGACGTTATTATTGATTCAAGACTTACGGAGCAGGACTACGGGAGATTCGAGGGCGTTGTAAGAGACAATGAGGATTTAAAGAAGTAAAAGACACTTTCCAAGTAAGTTTTCAGGGGGAGAGTCGATTCTAGCGGTAGCGCAAAGAATCTATAATCTTCTTGATGAAATGAAAGAAACATATAGAGATCACAGTGTATTAATCGTAACCCATGGCGGTGTCTGTAGATCAAACGAACAATTTTATCGCTTCCATCAAGGGAATTGCGAGATGAAAGAATATGATTGTCTATGAATGATGATTTGAGAATGAAGCAAAGCTTAGCAGCTATACGTTCAAATATCAGCATAAAAAAGCAGCACAGGAACATTCCCTATGCTGCTTCATCCATTCTATATGGCGATATCCGCCCAAAACTCTTCATCTGCGTCCAGCGTAATTTGCGATCGGAAGACGCGCATTTGGTACTGCTCCAGCATATACCGCTCAATTGCTTCCAGCAGATTTGCCTCGACGAGGTATTGACTGCGCCCCTCGACCCATACTTCAGCCGTAAAACCGTATTCCTCATCCCAAGACAGCTGCACCTCAACCTCGGTTGGTGCAATGCCCTTCCGGCGTCCGATGTGCAGACAGACGGCATTAATAATCTCGTCCGTGAATATACGCATCGCGATCCTTATCTCCTTCTGTTATAGGAATGGCGTCGATCTCGGAAGTAACGAATGGCGAAACGAACAAGCGCGATAAGAGCGACGATCGCCATAATGTTCATGAGCAAGCCGATCAGGTTGCCAAGGAAGCCCATATTCGAGAATAGTCCGCCGAACAACAGTCCCGCGATACCGCCAATCATAAGACCCTTCATAAAGCTGCCGCCGCTGAAAAAGCCGCGATTCGCTGTCGTCGTTTTGCCGGCCGTACCGGTTGTCGTACCTGATTTCGTGCCGGGATTCGTCTGACTTACATTGTTGTCTGTCTTCGGCGTTTGCGTGTAGCTCTTCTTAGGCGATTTGATCGAGCCGCGCGGCTTGGCGTCTGCCGTCTGATTCACGAGCACGAACAACAAAGTGAAAGCCATGAATACTGCAACAAACTTCTTAAACAAAACAATCTCCTCCTGTAGTTAGCCACTTAAGGCTCTCGTTGCGATATTGTCCTAATACGGCTACAATGTACGTTGGTTTCATTTTTTGCGCAATTTACATAAAGAGGAGGGGATGGTCAAGCACATGACAGCATCTTATCCGCTATCATATATATCCTATTTGTCCGAATTTCATGCAACCCGCGACTATTTCGAATGCCATGAATTGTTGGAGGAGTACTGGAAAGCGCATCAAGGCGAGCCGCTAACGAATACGTGGCACGGACTCATCCAAGTGGCAGTTGGATTGTACCATCACCGTAGAGGGAACACAGCGGGTGCGGTCAAAATGTGGTCGTCGGCGCTCGTTCGTCTCACTGACGAAACGCTTGCGCAGCTTGGACTGGATGGAGAAGCGCTGCTGCGCGAATTAGCGGGGCGCCGCGATGCGTTAGCTCAGAACAGCAGCTTTCCTTATAGCGATATGGAGCTGCCCATTGTTGATCCGCTGCTGCGGGAAGCCTGCCTGACGCAGTGCGATGAACGAGGATGGCGATGGGGAACGCCAAGCTCGGAGATTGATGCTGCGGTTATTCAGCGTCATCTGACCCGGGACCGCAGCGAAGTGATTGCGGCCCGTCAGCAAGCTGCCCTAAATAAACAAAAGGAACGTTCCTAAGCCAAAGGGCTGGGAACGTTCCTTTTTACATTAAACCATTAAGTATTAAGCGTTTGCTGCTGCGATCTCGTAGCCTTCCGTAACAAGGTCAAGTTTGCCTGTCTCCGGATGGATGATCAGGCCGTGAACAGGCGTACCCGGCGGAAGCAGCGGGTGGTTGCGGATAATGTTAACGCTGTTCTCGACGGACGAGTGCACGTTTTCGAAGCCGCGCAGCCAGCGCATCAGGTCGAGGCCAGAGTGTTTGAGCGTATTAATCGTATTGTCCGATACGCCGCGATCGACCATTTTGCCGACCGTCGATTCAGGGTTGATGCCTGTCATGCCGCAGTCGTGGTGGCCGACGACCATTACTTCGCTTGCGCCAAGCTCATAGAGTGCGACGAGAACGGAACGCATAATGTTGCCGAAAGGCTGCGTAATGATGGCGCCCGCGTTTTTGATCGTTTTGACGTCGCCGTTATGAATGTTCAACGCTTTGGGCAGCAGCTCCGTCAGGCGCGTATCCATGCAAGTGACGACGACCAATTTCTTGTTCGGGAATTTGCTCGTCATGTAAGGCTCGTACTGTTTCTCTTCTACGAATTTCTCGTTGTACGCAATAATCTCATGAAGTTGTGTCATTGTCATTACCTCCTATAATTGCACGAAGCTTAAGTGGTTTGTATAGATCTGACTGTCGCTCGTCAAGCTGTATGCGTAACGGCTCTCGTCATAATGAATGCGCATCTTCGGCTCGAAGAATACTTCGAACCTCGGCTCGTACCAGAATGCGAACGGATCACCTTCTGCAAGCGCGTCTCCATCCAAGCCGTTCTCCACAACTTGAAGCTGTGGAACACCGCTGACCACGCAGCCGCAGCCTTCAGTGTCATAATGAAGCTTCAGCTGGTGTTTGCCATCGGCGAGGTAAGGGGCGAGTGCCGCTTGTGCCGAAGGGGTAAACGTGATGTGCATGCGTTTCTCCTCCCACCAATTTAGAATGAACCTCCTGAGCCGTTCAAGCGACGGCGACAACCGGTTCAATCTTGTTTCTTTTTATTATGGCATTAAAGTTGATTATAAGTTGTTCAAAAAGTATGATCAAGTAGAATGGATGATCAAGGAAAGGTGGAATGTTCGATGACGACCGCTTACGAGCAAACGCTGCAGACGTTCAAAGACAAAATCAAGGAGATCAAAAGCTACGATGAGGCGCTTGCTGTCCTGTATTGGGACATGCGTACGGGTGCCCCGCGCAAAGGACTCAATACGCGTTCGGAAGCGATTGGCGTATTGTCTGGCGAAAGCTTCAAGCTTGCGACTTCGAAGGAGCTCGGCGAACTGCTTACGCGCCTGGAGGAGAAGGATGCAAGCGAACAGCTTAGTGATCTTGATCGACGACTAGTTACAGAGACGCGCAAGGATTATGACCGAAGCGTGAAGATTCCGCCGAAGCTGTATCAGGAATATGTCGTTCTGACTTCGCAATCGGAGTCGGCATGGGAAGAAGCGAAGGAAAAGGGCAACTACGAGGAATTCGAACCTTATCTAGATAAAATCATAACATACACGAATCAATTCATCGATCTGTGGAGCGTAAAAACAACCCGTTACGATACGCTGCTGGATCAATATGAGCCAGGTATGACCGTTGCGGAGCTCGACCGTGTCTTCGGCGGCCTGCGCGATAAGCTGGTGCCGCTTGCTTCAGCGATTGCAGCATCTCCGCATCAGCCGAATACGGCATTCCTCCGTCAGCAATATGCGAAGGAAGCACAGAAGTCGTTCAGTCTGTTCATTCTCGAGCAGATGGGCTTTGACTTCCAGGCCGGTCGCTTGGATGAGAGCGTCCACCCATTCGCTACGGGTCTTAATACGGGAGATGTTCGCATCACGACGCGTTATTTGACGGATGACGTGACGAGTGCGCTGTTCGGTACGATTCATGAAGGCGGTCACGCGCTGTATGAGCAGAACCTGATGGAGGAGCTAACGGGCACGACGCTTGCTACGGGCACTTCGATGGGCATTCATGAGTCGCAATCCCGCTTCTGGGAAAATGTAATCGGCCGCAGCCGTCCGTTCTGGGAACGCTACTATGGCGATCTGCGCAGCCGATTCCCTGGCCAATTCGATCAAGTGCCAGTTGAAGATTTCTACCGGGCGACGAACGTTGTTCAACCTTCGCTCATTCGGATCGAGGCTGATGAGCTGACGTACAACTTGCACATTATTATCCGCTATGAGATCGAGAAGCTGATCTTCAATGAAGGCGTGAAGGCGAAGGATTTGCCTGCGATCTGGAATGAGAAGTATCGTGAGTACCTCGGCGTTGAGCCAAGCAATAATAGCGAAGGCGTACTGCAGGACGTCCACTGGTCGGGCGGTGCATTCGGCTACTTCCCTTCGTATTCGCTCGGCAATATGTACGCAGCGCAAATCGCTGATACACTGGAGCGGGAGCTTCCGAACTTCTGGCAGCTTGTCGGCGAGGGCAACCTCATTCCGATCAAGCAATGGCTGACGGAACGGGTATACAAATGGGGCAAAGCGCGTACGCCATCCGAGATTATCGTCGGCACGACAGGCAAGCCGCTTGATCCGTCGCATCTAGTGACGTATTTGGAACGGAAATATAAAGATATTTACAAACTATAGGAATTAGATAACGGCACCATGCAGATCGCGCATGGTGCCGTTTTTCTGTGCGTGGATATATGGTCAGTCGCTCAATTAATGGTTCGCAATAACTTGAATTGCTAACGTCGGATTCTCTTCTAGCAGCTCAGCGATATATTGCGAAATGATCGCAGGATCGAATGAAGAGCGGAACAGATCTAAAGCTGGACGGAAGGTGAGACTTGTTCCGGTTTCTACTGTCGTACCGATCGTCAACAGTTCGGTCTGAGGAATGCCGTAGCGATAGTCCTGTCGATAAACGCGGTTGTCCCAGCGAATCTCGAGCGCTAGCGTCTCGGAGAATGCATTAACGCTTGGGATATCGATGCCTTCCACTGCTCCGGGAGCGATATGTGAAGCGCTTGGACGAAGCCGGACTGCACTCATATCGGTCATGACCGTCTGCGCGATCGATCTGCCGGTCGATTCAAGTTCGCGAATCGGAATCCCGCGACCATTATCAGACACCGTTACGCTGCCGTCTCGGTGGAGGAAGATATCGATTCTTGAACAATAACCAGCCTTATGCTCCAGAACCGCATTAGCAATGACAGCATACAACAGATGATGGGGGTCATAGTTGTCATCTGCCTTATTGAACAGCTGCGAGGCTTGCGAGCGCAGCTCGGTCATCGCCAGATAGTCGCTCGTATCCAGTAAATCAGATGACGCTGCGAGCAGTAGCAGCAATGGAAGCTTACGATGCGCAGGGACGAAATAGGCGCCTCCGCGTTCATCTTGACGAAGAAGATCTGCTCCCGTTAATGCCTTGGTGTGATGGTAGAGTTGGCCTGTCGTACCCATCTGGAGCAGCTCAACGAGCTCGGGTCCGGTCATTGGCTTGGCTAGTACAGCTTTCATAATGTCAAGACGCTGCTTATGACCAAGCGCCCCAATGATCTTAGCCGATTTGTCTGAATCGAGATCGAGCAGTTGACCAATGCTGCGGCGCTGCGGCGTCCATACGGTGGTTCCTTCGGTGGATGCGTAGCGGCCGGCATAGTGAAGTTCGCTGTCTTGGCTGTCATGGGGTTGCAATTGAGAATGGGATAAATGCGCTTTCGTACGTATGTCAAGGCTTGGTTTGTTTGTTGAAACGGGATTGCTGCGTGAATCGTGCAGGTTTAATACGAGTTGTTTGAGCTCGCGAAACTCAATTTGCAACTGGTCTAGCTCCTGCTCGAAATTACGTGTTTGACTCATGCTGGGACACCTCTTTTATTTAATTTCGTAATTACGTATATAGATAATAACAAGGATTTTGATGTTTGTAAATAAAAGGTAGAACAACCATTTGGATTTTTCTGGTTTCAAAGAAAAGGGGGAGGGGGAATTCGCTCTCGTGTATTTATGGCGCTCTCACCGTGCGTTTTGTTTCTCAACATCAATGATTCTGAACGATTTAAGTTTTGAATGCCATTGTGATGCTTCCTCGCGGATGCACCTCCGCATCTGCCCATGCATAGGTTGGAGTACATAAATTGCAACGAAATGGCGGAGGGATTAGGGATGAAGGTGAAATTTCGGAGGAGCTGGCTGTCTACAGCGCTTGCCGTCGTGATGGCAGTGTCGCTGCTTGCAGCGTGCGGCAAGTCGGATAGCAAGCTGACGAAGGTGACGATCGGCGAAGTAACGCGATCGTTGTTCTATGCACCGGAGTACGTGGCGATCGCTAACGGTTATTTTAAAGATGAAGGCATCGATATTGACCTGACGACGACGCCTGGCGGCGACAAAACGATGACGGCGCTGCTGTCCGGCACAATTGATGTCGCGCTCGTTGGTTCAGAAACATCGATCTATGTGTATCAGCAAGGATCGGATGACCCTGTTATTAACTTCGCACAGCTGACACAGACAGACGGTACGTTTCTTGTAGCACGCAAGCCGATCGACAACTTCGACTGGCAGTCGCTCAAAGGTGTAGATTTCCTTGGCCAAAGGAAAGGCGGCATGCCGCAGATGGCCGGCGAATTCACGCTGAAGAAACATGGCATCGACCCGCAGAAAGATTTGAAGTTGATTCAGAACATCGACTTCGCTAACATTCCGGCAGCCTTCTTATCGGGTACAGGCGAGTATGTACAGCTATTTGAACCGCAAGCGTCCATTATTGAGCAGCAAGGCAAGGGCCACGTTGTCGCTTCATTCGGCGTTGAGAGTGGACATCTGCCATATACGGTGTTCATGACGAAGTCGAGCTACATCAATAAGCATAAAGATGTTGTGCAAAAGTTTACGAACGCTATTCATCGTGCGCAGCTGTGGGTAGCTTCGCATTCCGCTGAGGAAATCGCTGACGTCGTGCTTCCTTACTTCGAGAATACGGACCGCGCCATTGCGATCAGCTCGATTGATCGTTACAAACAGCAAGGTTCTTATGCGACTGATCCAATCGTCGATGAGGCAGAATGGAACAACTTGCTTGATATTATGACTTCCGCAGGCGAACTGAAAGATCGCGCGGCTTACGATAAACTCGTGACGACGACGTTCGCCAATGAAGCGATCAAGTCGGTTAAATAGGAATCAATGAGGGGGCGATGGGGATGCCGGATCATGGCAAGCTACGTCTTCACAACGTCACGCATGTATATGTGAACGATGGCGGCGCATCGCTAGCTGTCGATTCGCTTAATCTGACCGTAAGTCAGGGCGAATTCGTCAGCCTTGTTGGTCCGAGCGGCTGCGGCAAGACGACCGTGCTGCATCTGATTGCAGGGCTGCTGCGACCGACGCGAGGGGAAGTGACAATAGGGGGCGCTCCTGTGACGGAGCCTTCTGCTTCCGTCGGTTACATGCTGCAGCAGGATTATTTGTTCCCTTGGCGCACCATTCAAGATAACGCGACGATCGGGCTTGCGATTAATGGCAAGCTGACGCCTGCTTCGAAGAGTCGGGTACGCATGCTGCTGCAGGAACTAGAGTTGAGCGGGACTGAATTGCGCTATCCGCATGAACTATCCGGCGGTATGCGTCAGCGCGTTGCGCTTGCCCGTACGCTCGCTACTGAACCGGATGTGATGCTGCTCGATGAGCCATTCTCGGCGCTCGATATGCACATCAAGCTGCAGCTAGAGGATTTGGTATGGGATACGATACGACGCCGCGGCCAGACGGCAGTGTTGGTTACGCATGACTTGGCAGAGGCGGCAGCAATGAGTGACCGCATTATTGTACTCGGACGCAATCCGGGACGAATCCGACTTGCGCTCGAAGTTCCGGAGGAGCTTCGACGTACGGCTCCGATGGAAGCGCGGCGCCATCCCTCTTTTCAACCTTTGTTCGAGCGGCTCTGGGAAGAGATGGACATAGAGGATGTTGCGGCATCAGTTGTTGATGCTCGGACGGAAAGGAACGGTCAGCATGACGAGAAAGTCTAATATTGTGTCACAAGAGACGAATTCGGAATGGCTGGCAGGGTTGTATACGTCGCATAAAACTCGGTCTAGGCAGCGGACGATTGCTGTGATGCTCGTCAGAGCAGTTATCCTTATCCTGTTCATCGGTCTGTGGGAAGCGGCAGGACGCAACAAATGGATTGATCCGTTATTGTTCAGCTTCCCTTCCCGAATCGGCAATTTACTGCTCGATATGATACGAGACGGCTCGATCTGGTCTCATGTCGGCATGACCGTTGGAGAGACTGTCTTAGGTTTTGTGCTTGGTACATTGGTTGGCACGCTTATCGCCGCGCTGCTCTGGTGGTTTCCTTTTGTCTCGCGCGTGCTCGATCCGTACTTGGTTGTACTGAATAGTATGCCGAAAGTTGCGCTAGGCCCAATCTTCATCGTGGCGCTAGGCCCTGGATTTACGTCGATCGTAGTAACGACGTTGTCCGTCACCGTCATTATTACGACGCTTAACATATACAACCAGTTTCGAGAGGTGGAGGAGGGGCTGGTGAAGGTCGTCCGCTTATTCGGCGCTTCACGCCTGCAGACGTTCCGATACGTCATCATTCCCGCTTCCTTCCCTGTCATCATCTCTACGCTCAAAGTGAACGTCGGCCTATCTTGGGTAGGTGTAATGGTTGGCGAATTTCTTGTTGCGAAGCTTGGCCTCGGTTACCTCATTATCTATGGCTTCCAAGTGTTTAACTTCACGCTTGTGCTCGCAAGTCTTGTGATCATTGCGATCGTCGCTACGGTGATGTATCAACTGGTTACCATTCTGGAGCGCAGGTTGACGGGCGGCAGGCGGGAACGGTAGGATAGGAGGAAAATAGAGGGTGATGAGCGATGGGTATTCGTGTCATAAAGACAGCGCTAGCCGCTTTGGCTGCGATTTATACAGCTGCATACTTGGAGCTGAGCCCGCCTCTATCGGCGGGCATTCTTGCGATCCTGGGCGTTGAAGTTACCCGCATGCGCGGTGTACGTATGCCCTTTGTTCGTTTTATCGCATCCGTATTGGGCCTATTCTTAGCTTCTATTCTATTCGTAACACTCGGCTTTCATATATGGGTAGTCGCCATCTTCATTATGCTGACGTTTCCTATTCTGTCGCGGTTTCATCTGAAAGAAGGCATCGTTACGTCATCCGTCATTGTCTTTCATGTATTCGGCGCAGAGGAAGTGACGACGTCTCTCATCGGAAACGAGATTATGCTGCTGTTGACCGGCCTTGGCTGGGCGACAGTCATTAATCTCATCTATATGCCCACCGAGGAGAAAAGGCTGTTGCAATTGCGCGCTGATACGGAGCAGGCATTTGCAGGCATTTTCACCCATATGGCGATGACGCTTCGTAACCCTGCCCACTTATGGGACGGGCATGAGCTGCTCGATGTTCATCATGCGATTGAGCTTGGAGCAGCCCGCGCGGCGGTAGGGCGGGAGAACCGGTTCGGACGAGGCGAGGCGTATTGGGAAGTTTATTATCGGATGCGGAAGGAGCAGCTGGATTCGATTCAGCATATGCTTGTCCTGCTTGCTTTCGTTTATGAGTCGGTGCCGCAAGGCGAGAAGATTGCAGAGGTGCTTGAAGGGCTCGTAGACGATGTGAAGAGCGATGTATACGTCGGTGAAGCCGAACGGCGATTGACGCGGTTAAGAGAAGATTTTCGTGCAATGGATCTGCCTAAGACAAGGCAAGAGTTTGAGGTTCGCGCCTCGCTGCTGGAGCTGTGCCGGGAGCTGGATCGTTTCTTAATAACAGCGAAGCAGATGAAGAAGAAGCGGGCTCAAGTATTGCCGTCATAACTTTGGCTGAAGAATGATGCTGCTTGTCTGGCATTGTTGCAGCAGTCGAATGGATCGAACCATGTACCTTAGGGTGCATGGTTTTTTGGTGTTGAAAACCATTTATCATAAGGTTGTAGCTGGAATTAGGTGGTATATAGTTGAATTATGGCATTACACCTTTTTGTGTTGTGTATGGATTGAAACCATTTATTCGAATGTCGATAGGAGGTAGTTTCGTTGATGAATCAGGCACTTTATTCCCACGCCTTGTTTTTTGACCCGCTGGATCGAAAGGTTGAATGGTCTAGGATCGACCGTCATTTGAATCGCATCCCTTATGCGAAGGAGGAGAAAGGAGCTCAGGCGCTCGAGAACGGCGGCATCCGGTTCCACTTCTATGCTCCTTCGGCTAATGCAGTGAAGGTAGCCGGTTTGATGGGCCGGGAATATGAAATGCATCGAAGAGAGGATGGGTATTGGACGGTTGACGTTGACGATATTCCGCCAGGCTTCCATTACCATCATTACGTCGTGGATGGCGTCTCTACTACGAACCCGTTAACCGCTTACGGCTATGGAGGCTTTCAGCCAGTCAACTTCCTGGAGGTGCCCGATCCGTCGTTCGACGCTTATTTGCTGCGACAGGTTCCTCATGGATCGATTCGCATGGAGCACTACGAGTCGAAGATAACAGGCAGAACACGCTGCTGCTGGGTATATACACCGCCAGGCTATGATTCGAATGTACACCGGCATTATCCCGTGCTTTATCTGCAGCATGGCGGAGGCGAGAACGAAACCGGCTGGATCTGGCAGGGGAAAATCAACTATTTGATCGATAACCTGCTCGCGGAGGGCAAGTGCAAAGAAATGATCGTTGTAATGAATAGTGGTTATGCATTCAAAGAAGATGAGACGAGCGATTTCTTGCCGGGCGATTTTGACAGCGTTCTCACACAGGATTGCATTCCGTTTATCGAGCAGCAATTTCGCGTGTTGACTGACCGTGAATCACGGGCAATGGCAGGGCTATCGATGGGAGCGTTCCAGACGCTGCACACTGCTTTCAAACACTTAGAGTTGTTTGCTTGGATAGGAATGTTCAGCGGCAGCATGGAACACAAGGGTCACGGCTTGTTCGACCATCGAGAACGTTTCGTCGATGTCGAGGCTTTCAACGCGCAGGTGAAGCTGCTGTTCCTTGCGATGGGAGAGCAGGAGGGCGGCTATGAGCCGATTGTTAAGCAATATGAAGAGCTTCAAGCTTTAGGCGTTGCTTGCACGTTGTACACATGCCCGGGTTATCATGATTGGACGGTATGGCGCAAGAGCGCATATGAATGGCTGCAGCGCTTGTTCCAAGCATAAGCGGTTAGATGGAATAGGTGAGGACATGCATTTGAAGAGACTATACGGAGCGGCTGCAGTCGCAATCATCATCATTATAGGAGTGATCGTCGTGACGAAATGGAATGGAATTTCGGAAGGATTGCAGGAACAGGAGTCTTCCCGATCTGAACAGGAGGTCAATTCACAGGCGAATGCTTCTTCGGCTAAGGCTGAACTAGATGGCAGTAATGCCGCAGATACGAATTCTGCTGAAGCTGTCGACGAAAGCGTTGAAACTTCTGCCCATGCAAGCGAATCGAAAGAGCCGCAAGGCGCGGTCGAGGACGCTGCATCTCCTATCATCGAGCTTCCGCCTGCCGGCTTCGATCAGCAGCGGAAAGATATTGCGCATGGGTCGATCGAAACGGTGGAGTATGATTCGAAGACGGTCGGCAATAAGCGGAAGATGCTCGTGTACACACCTCCTGGATATAACGAGAATGTGAAATATAATGTCCTCTATTTGCTGCATGGCATTGGAGGAGACGAGGAGGAGTGGCATCGCAACGGACACCCGGAGGTCATTCTTGACAATCTGATCGCAGATGGCAAGCTGAAACCGATGATCGTCGTGCTGCCGAACGGGCGGGCGATGCCTAACGATCGAGCGGAAGGGGATATTTTCGCTGCGGATAAAGTGAAGGCATTCGAAGTGTTCGAAGATGATCTGATCATGGACCTTATTCCATTCATTGAATCGCATTATTCGGTCGAGACGGAGCGAGAGAACCGTGCGCTCGCAGGTCTCTCGATGGGCGGAGGACAGTCGCTTAACATCGGATTAGCCAATTTGGATAAATTCGCGTGGATCGGAGCGTTCTCCGCTGCACCGAACACGAAGTCGCCGGAGCAGCTTGTGCCTGACGCCGAATATGCATCCAAGCAGCTAAAGCTTCTGTGGCTGCTGTGCGGCGATCATGATAACCTGCTGAATGTCAGCCGACGGACGGAAGCTTATTTGAAGGAAAAGAATGTTCCGCATACCTGGTTCGAATATGCTGACGGATGGCACGATTGGCCGGTGTGGAAGACGGGCTTGTACTATTTTTCCCAATTGATCTTCCAATAGAAGATTCCTTGCGAGCCTCGTTTAGCTGCACATAGGATGAGATTGCCGCGCATATAGATGATACCAGAAGGACGGTTCTCAACAGACTAGGCGTAGTGTTCGCGGATGGCAGCGAATACGGTGGCTAATCTTACGAATGTAGAAGTCTCGCGAGGCGCAGGTGCCGTGAAATTAAATGGGTGAAGTCCCGCTCGTTTAATCAACAAAAGCCTATGTCCTGCATACACTTTAAGTGAATGATTGTATGGAGGAGGTTATAATCGATGGCACTTGCAGATAAACAGCTTCAATACAGAGAGATTATTACGAAAGCTGTCTGCGGCAAAGGTCGTAAGTTTTCCACCGTATCCCATACCGTGACTCCGCCTCATAACCCCACGAGCATTCTAGGCGCGTGGATTATCAACCACCAATATGAAGCGGTTCGATCGGGCGACGGTATCGAGGTCATTGGTACTTACGATATTAACATCTGGTATTCTTACAGCAAAAACTCGCAAACCGAGGTTGCGAAAGAGACGGTCTCCTATGTGGAGAACATCCCGCTTTCTTATGTAGACCCGAAGCATCGTTCAACGACAGAGGAAGTGTCGGCAGATGCAACTCAGGAGCCGAACTGCATCGAGGCGAACATTTCGTCGAGCGGCTCGGGCGTAATCATTCGGGTTGAGCGTGAATTTGCTGTAGAAATGATTGCCGAGACGAAAGTTACGGTTGCCTGCATCCCAGGCGGCATCGAAGATTACGGTAAAGATCTGGAGTATTCGCTCGGCGATGACGGCGACTTCGAAGATCTGGATCCGGATCTGCTCGATGATGAAGTGTAAGCTGTCTTCAGGGGACAGTTTACATTAGGATATGCGCCGGATGCGGCGAATACGAGGGCGCCAGCCCTCTTTTTGTTTTTTTGGGCAGAAGTTGGGATAGAGGGGGCGAGGATCGTGTCGGCAGAGGAGCTGCAGCAGTCGTGCGTGCGGGTATGGGACGACCGACGGGGTCCCTCGGATCCCCTGCGAATGAATGCCTATGATGCACTGATTGTGGTGAGCGGAGCGCCTCGTATGAATAACAGCGTGAAGCCTGATAGCGCTGGGTTGTCCGCAGCTGCATGGATGCTGCTCGCCCCTGGCGCTTCTCAAGCTTTGACGGATCAGGCGGAGGTTGTCCGCCGCTGGTCGCGAGCAGGGCTGCTTCGGCATGCGCCAACTGGCGAGCGGAAGGCGCTGGATCCAGACCGGCTGATCCAAGAAGCGCTGCGCGATGGTTGGCGTGTTTATGCTGTCTCGGTATTCCATCTCGAGGTCATAGCGGTGGAACGCTGCTGGTCACAGGGGAACGGAATGAAGGCTGTAGTAGATACGGCCCTGACGTCTACTGATCGGTTGCTAAGCGATGTTGAATTGGTTAAACAGATGGGAGCGGATCCGGCGCTTCGTCGAGTTGCTCGAGCAGCTGTTCGAGCGCTGTATTCGCTTGGACTTGATCTTGGGATTGCGATTGTTGCAATTGATGGCGATGGGAGAACAGCTGCGTTAGATGTGAGGCAAGTACCTCCGTTCTGCGAAGCTGATGGTTCCATCTGGGCAAATGCGGTAGGACGGTTTCAGTCGATGTATGCAACCACGTTGGCTGCAGCGCCAGGACAGCCCTATAAGCACATTCTGATTGGCGCAGATCCAGAATTCGTATTGGTTAAACCTAATGGCCGGATCGCGTCCGCGGATCGGTTCTTTGGCGTTGGCGGCGGCGCTGGGGCCGATGCGCTGCTAATCGGCCAGCGGCTTACGTATCCGATCGGCGAGCTTCGCCCGGATCCTGCTGTTACGCCAGATGAGCTTGCTGCGAATGTACGACGCCAGCTCATTCGTGCCGACGCGAAGGTAGATGACGATTCGCTTCGATGGGCTGCGGGAGCAATGCCGATTGGAGGAATAGCGCTCGGCGGGCATATCCATCTAAGCGGCGTTCCGCTTACGAGCCGTCTGCTTCGGCAGTTGGATCGGTATGTGGCGCTGCCTATTGCGATGATCGAGTCCGACAGCGGACGGCGGCCGCGATATGGCATGCTGGGCGACTATCGGCAGCAGTCGCACGGCGGCTTCGAATATCGCACGCTGCCAAGCTGGCTCGTCTCGCCAGCCGCTGCGAAGGCAGCTTTTGCCCTCACGCTCCTGTGCGCGCACGACTCATGGTCGCTGCGCGTGCCTCCGCTACTGCCCGAGCGGGTGGAGGAAGCCTTCTATCGAGGCGACCGCCGGGTACTGGTTCAGCAGCTTGACGGCATCGCCGCCGAGCTGGCAGTGGCGCCGTCCTTTTCGGCGTACGCTCGCTGGATCGAGCCGCTGTTTGCAGCGGTGCGCCAAGGCACTGTATGGGATGCCGCTGCCGACTTCCGTCGCAAATGGCGCGTAGGGCCTTACGCGACATGAGAGAGGTAGGTGTACCTTATACTCAAATAACCTTCCCCACCAAGCGAAGCTCTTCCGTTTCGTATTAGGTTTCGTGCTATAATGAAGGATAGTGTTCACATCCAACTACTCGTACGGAGGGGCATTCATGACACCTACTTATACCCCCATGATGATGCAATATCTCGCCATTAAGGAGCAGGCGAAAGATGCTTTCCTGCTGTTCCGACTTGGCGATTTCTATGAAATGTTCTTCGAAGACGCGATTCTCGCATCCCGCGAGCTCGAAATAACGCTGACCGGCCGAGAAGCCGGCGGTCCGCAGCGCGTGCCGATGTGCGGCGTTCCTTACCATTCTGCAGAGAATTACATAGCCCGTCTGATCGAAAAAGGCTACAAGGTCGCCATCTGCGAGCAAGTCGAGGACCCATCCGCAGCCAAAGGCGTCGTGCGCCGCGAGATCGTTCGCGTCGTCACGCCTGGTACGGTGATGGAGTCCAAATCGCTCGCCGACAAAGCGAACAATTTCATCGTCGGCGCAGCCTCCGTCGATGGCCGGATCGGCTTCGCTGCCTGCGATCTCTCAACGGGCGAGCTGTATGTTACTTCGTTCGCCGCGGCAGGAGGACTTGAAGCGCTGCTCGATGAAATCAACGTTTATCATCCCGCCGAGATTGTTGGCGATGAAGCGTTACTGGAGCGACTCAAACCTTATCAAGCAACATGGGCACGCCCTGTTGTGCTTACGCCGAGAGAGCCGATGCCGCAGGCTGGCGTCGAAGAGCAGTTCGGCGAGCAATCGCTGCAAGGACTATCTGAAGAGCGGCTGCGTACAATCGCTACGTTGACCGGCTATCTTGCTGACACGCAGAAGCGATCATTCGGCCACGTTCGGACCATTCGTCCGTACGAGCCGAATCAGTACATGATTCTGGATCCATTCACGCGCCGCAATCTGGAGTTGACCGAGACGGTGCGCGATCGGAACAAGAAGGGCTCGCTGCTCTGGCTGCTTGACCGGACGATGACGTCTATGGGCGCTCGTCTGCTTCGCCGCTGGGTGGACAAGCCGCTGCTTAACGTCGCTGCGATTGAAGAGCGTTTATCTGCTGTTGCAGCTCTTCATCGTGATCTCATCATTCGCGACGACATGCGACGCGAGTTATCGGAAATCTACGACCTGGAACGGCTAGTTGGCCGCGTTGCCTTCGGAAGCGCGAATGGCCGCGATCTGAATGCGCTCAAATCTTCCCTTCGACGCGTACCTGCGCTTGCTGGCCTATGCGCGAATTCAGGTGATTCAACCCTTCAATCGCTGTTTGCGGATATCGACGACTGCGCGGACTTGGCCAATACGATCGAAACGGTTGTTGTTGATGATCCGCCAGTTTCGGTTCGCGAAGGCGGACTCATACGGGCGGGCTACGACGAATATTTAGATCGACTGCGCGAAGCGAGCACGGACGGCAAACGATGGCTTGCTGAGCTGGAACGGTCCGAGCGCGAAGCGACAGGCATCAAATCATTAAAGATCGGCTACAACAAAGTGTTTGGCTACTACTTGGAAATCTCCAAAGCGAATCTCGCGGGCTTGCCGGAGGGTCGTTATGAGCGGAAGCAGACGCTGGCCAATGCCGAACGTTTCGTAACGCCAGAGCTGAAGGAGAAGGAGCGCCTTATCCTGGAAGCCGAAGAGAAGATGGTCGACCTCGAATACGAACGGTTTGCCGAGCTGCGCGAGCATCTGTCAGGACACCTTCATCGTCTGCAAAAGCTTGCCGAGCGCATTGCTGCGCTCGACGCGTTCCAATCGCTTGCTACCGTAAGTGCCGAGCGCCGGTTCGTACGTCCAACCGTCACGGATGGCTATGATCTCATCGTTGAGGACGGCCGGCATCCCGTCGTTGAGGCGCTGATGGATGGCATTCCGTTCATTACGAACGGAACGAAGCTCGCGAAGGACAGCCAATCGATGCTGCTCATCACCGGCCCGAACATGGCTGGTAAGAGTACGTACATGCGTCAAGTTGCTTTGCTTTGCGTCATGGCGCAGATTGGCTGCTTCGTACCGGCGAAGCTGGCTGTGCTGCCGCTCGTCGATCGGATTTTCACACGAATCGGGGCAGCGGACGATCTGGCGGGCGGTCAGAGTACCTTCATGGTTGAAATGAAGGACATTCAGATCATGACCGATAAGGCGACAGAGCGAAGTCTCGTGATTATCGATGAGTTGGGCCGAGGCACTTCGACGAATGAAGGCATGGCAATCGCGCAAGCGGTTATCGAATATGTGCATGACAAGATCGGCTGTAAGGCACTTGTCTCTACGCACTTCCATGAGTTGGCACACCTCGAGGATTCACTTCCGCTGCTTTCGAACGCATGCATGGCTGTGCGTGAGGATGGAGACGACGTCACCTTCCTGCGTAAGCTTGTCCCAGGTGCAGCTAGCTCGAGCTACGGTATTTACTGCGCGCAGTTGGCAGGTCTTCCAGAGACAATCATTGGCCGTGCCTACGCGTTGCTGGACGAAGAGGACGCGCCAGTTGTTAAGAGGCCATTGCCCCTCACGACGTCAATTGTGGATCGCGTTGCAGAGGATCAACAACCGGGCTATACAGATGTGCAGCTATCGCAGAATGCAGTCGCAGCCTCTCATGTATACGAGGTTGAAGAGGCGAGCAAGCCGCAATCAAGTGAAGTTATACAGCTGTCCATATTCGGTGAAGAGTCGGCAGCTGCTGCTGCGGCTGCAGAACATGCCGGACTTAACGTACAGGAGCAATCCAAGAAGAAGCTGTCTCCGAAGGCGGAGCTTGTAGCCGACAAGCTTAAGAAACTGGATGTACTCAATCTTACGCCGATGCAGGCGCTGCAATGGCTGAATGAGATGAAGATGAAACTGACGGACTAATCGATAACATAGTCAATCAACAGGAGAGAGGAGTGCGGGAATGACTACCATACGTGTACTGGATGAACAGTTAGCGAACCAGATCGCTGCCGGTGAAGTGGTCGAACGGCCAGCCTCGGTTGTGAAGGAGCTCGTTGAGAACGCAGTGGATGCAGGGGCGACTACGATCGACTTGACGATAGAAGAGGGCGGACTAAATCTTATCCGCGTCATCGACAACGGCTCGGGCATTCAACCGGAAGAAGTAGAGCTTGCCTTTCAGCGGCATGCAACGAGCAAGCTGTTGTCCAGCGCGGACCTATTCCGAATCGCGAGTCTCGGCTTCCGCGGCGAAGCGCTTCCGAGTATTGCGGCCGTGTCCCGCGTCGAGTGCATCTCCTCGCCTACTGCAGATGGACTGGGCTATCGACTCGCCATTGAAGGCGGCACTATTAAGCAGCAGGGACCGGTCAACGCTCAACAAGGGACAGAAATGTCCGTGCGGGACCTGTTTTACAACACGCCAGCGCGTTTAAAGTATATGAAGTCGATTCAGACGGAGCTGGGCCATATCAGCGATTATATGAACCGTATCGCCTTGGCACATCCCGGCATTGCGTTCACGCTTCGTCATAACGGCAATGAGCTGTTGCGGACGCCAGGCACTGGCGATCGGCTTCAAGTTATCGCTGCTGTCTATGGGACAAGCGCTGCGAAGGCGATGTATCCAATCTCGGCGGAAACGCCGGATTATACACTGAATGGCTATATCTCGAAGCCTGAGCTAACGCGTGCCAATCGGAATGCGATTACCATTGTTGTCAATGGCCGTTATATTCGCAGCTTCCTCGTGAATCAAGCGCTGCTGCAAGGGTATCATACTTTGCTGCCGATAAACCGGTATCCGCTCGTTGCACTTGAGATCGGTATGCATCCTTCACTGCTTGATGTCAACGTCCATCCTTCGAAGATGGAAGTAAGGTTCAGCAAAGAGCCGGAGCTTCGAGCTTTAATAGAAGAAGCGGTGCGCAAGGTACTCGGTCGTGACCGCTATATTCCAGAGCCTGCAGCGGATAAAGATGAACGCTCGAAGCCTGTTTATGTACAGGAGCGAATTGCGTTTCATCGACCCGAGCCCGGATTCCCAAGTTCAACTAGTGCGTCTTCAGCGAGCCAGTCGAACAATACAGGGGGCGGACTTTTTGCAGAAAGACCAAATTCTTCACCGTCATTGAATGCATCGTCCGTTCGACCGAGCGCATTCGGAGACAGTCCTCTGAATGCTTCAAGTCAAGCGAACTCATCGCAGGGGGGACAACGGTCAGGCGGGTCATCGTCGAATCGTCCTTCCGAGGGATGGAGAAGCAATTCGCCGATCTTCCCTGAACGGCGCGAGCACGTGCCGCAAGATGCAACAGAGCGGTTGTATGCGCCTGGCACGAAGACGAGTGGATCGATTCGTGAATCATCTTCCGTAGATGATGCCGATTTCTACGCGCCAGCGCCTAACGATCCAATCGTAGACGACTCGGCAACTACAGCACATGACCGGGAAGCTGCAGCTGATCTAACGTTCAGCGCGCAGCAAGCGGCAGCAGCCTCCAGTGCTGCGCCGATGCAAGATAGCACGTTGACAACCGATGAATACGTACAACCTAGCACGGAGACTGTATCAGAAGCGCCGTTTCAGCGGGACCCGGACACGCCTCCTTTTCCAGAGTTGTCGTGGATTGGCCAGCTGCACGGCACCTATTTGATCGCGCAGAGCGAGGATGGTCTGTACATGATTGATCAGCACGCTGCCCATGAACGAATCAACTATGAATATTACGTTGAGAAATTCGGTCGTCCGCAGCAAGCCTCACAGCCGCTGCTCATCCCGATTACGCTGGAGATGACGGCTGGCGATGCAGTCCAACTGCAGGACAAGCTTGAGCTGCTGCGCGAGGTAGGATTAGAGCTGGAGTCGTTCGGAGCGAAGACCTTTCTCGTTCGTTCGCATCCGGAATGGCTGCCGGTTGGCGATGAGCAGTCTATTATAGAAGAAATGATTGAATGGGTTCTGCAAGAGAAACGCAACGTCGATATTCAGAAGCTCCGCGAGAAATCGGCTATTATGTGTTCTTGTAAAGCATCGATCAAAGCGAACCAGCGGCTGACTCGTGAGGCGAGTGAAGTGCTGCTTGCACGTCTTGGCGCATGCCGACAGCCTTATACTTGTCCGCATGGGCGTCCGATCGTTGTGCATATTTCGACCTATCAATTGGAAAAAATGTTCAAACGGGTGATGTCATGATCGTAACAACAGCTGTGAAGCCTTCTGAACAGACGATGGCGAAGGCTAGA
This sequence comes from Paenibacillus terricola, assembly GCF_014779765.1. Taxonomy (GTDB): domain Bacteria; phylum Bacillota; class Bacilli; order Paenibacillales; family Paenibacillaceae; genus Paenibacillus_T; species Paenibacillus_T terricola. The sequence continues at coordinate 411,119 of NZ_JACXZA010000002.1, forward strand.
GCGCTCGCCGAGGAGCTGTCGGGACGTTTGCAGCTGCGCCGCGGGCAGACGCTGAGCCAACTAATGACAGCAGGTGCAGATGATCAACTGCTCGTTGTGCTTGATAACGAGGTACGCTATTATAAAGGCTCAACCTCAGAACAGCCGCTTTATTATCATCCAAGCATGGCGTTCGTTCGTGTGAAAAGACTGCTGCGCGGAGATCGCGATCCGCTTATCGATCTGTCTGGCTGCGAGCCGGGCGACAGCGTCATAGACTGCACGGCAGGACTTGCAGCTGATTCGCTCGTGTTCTCCATTGCAGTTGGCGCCGAAGGTTCCGTGACTGCGCTGGAGAGCGAGCCGGTGCTGCATGTTGTCGTACGCGAAGGACTGCGCAGCTATGATTCAGGTCTAGCTGAAGCAGATGAAGCGATGCGCCGCATTAAGCTAGTGCGGTCGAATCATACGGACTACTTGTCCAGCTTGCCTGACAACAGCGTCGATATCGTCTATTTCGATCCAATGTTTGAAGAGGCGATTGAGGAATCCAGCGCAATAGGGCCGCTCCGCAGTCTCGCTAACCACGGCAAACTGTCTGAATCGGCTGTGCAAGAAGCCGTGCGTGTCGCACGCAAATGCGTAATGCTGAAGGAACAGAAGGGCAGCAACGAGTTCGAGCGGCTCGGCTTTACCAGATGCAAGACGAAGAAAACATCGAAAATTACGTACGGAGTGATCCCAGTTGACCGAGCAACATGAAGCCCGTGCAAGCAACCATTCACATCACGATGAGCAAGCCAAACCGAAGCTGCTCGTTCTGATCGGACCAACAGCGGTCGGCAAGACACAGCTCAGCTTGGACATCGCAAGGGCGTACAATTGCGAGATCATTTCGGGTGATTCGATGCAGGTGTATCGCGGCATGGATATCGGTACCGCAAAGATCATGCCAGAGGAGAGGCAGGGCATCGTTCATCACTTGATTGATATTCGGGAGCCTGAAGAGTCCTATTCTTCTGCTGACTTTCAAGAAGAATGCCGCAGGCTTATCGCCGACATTACCGCGCGCGGCAAAATCCCGTTCATCGTTGGCGGGACTGGCCTCTACATTGAATCGGTCTGTTATGCCTATGAGTTCGCTGAGAACGGCTCCGATCCGGCGTTTCGCCAGGCGATGGAGCAGTATGCTGATGAACAAGGTGCCGAAGCGCTCCATGCGAAGCTGGCGGAAGTGGATCCGGCATCAGCAGAACGTCTGCATCCGAATGATCGGCGGCGCATCATTCGCGCACTCGAGATATACCGGCTGACAGGCGAGCGGATGTCGGAGCAGCTTGGCCGGCAGACGAAGACATCGCCGTATGAGCTGAGCATCATCGGACTAGAGATGGATCGGCAGAAACTGTATAATCGGATTAATCAGAGAATCGATCTGATGATGGAGCAAGGGCTTGAAGAAGAGGCAAGTCGTATTATCGCGAGGGGCATTCCTTCGGATGCCGTCTCCATGCAAGGGCTTGGCTACAAAGAGTTTATGCCGTATTTTGCAGGACGCTGCACATTAGAAGAGGCGGTTGAGACGCTCAAACGAGATACGAGGCGGTTCGCTAAGCGGCAGTTGTCTTGGTTCCGGCACATGAAGGATATTGACTGGGTCGATGCCGAACTAAATTTATACAACAAAATGCAGGCAGTTCATGGTATAATAGCAGGAAAGTTCTCGCTCAGTCTTGAATATATTTCTAATCAATCTTTTTCGACGGGGGTAACGGCCAATGAATAAAACCATCAACATTCAAGATACGTTTCTAAACCAGCTGCGCAAGGACAGCATCCCGGTTACAGTTTACTTGACCAACGGCTTCCAAATTCGCGGCGTTATTAAAGCATTCGATAACTTCACGATCATAATTGATAGCGAAGGCCGTCAACAAATGGTATATAAGCATGCGATATCGACGTTTACCCCGCAGCGTAACGTTTCTCTGATGCAGGACCATTCGAACGATCACTAATCGGCGGAACTGCCGGTAGCAACTTTCAGCCGACCCGACGCGTTTAACTAAATAGCGGAATGATCATCCGACAACCCGCTCATTAGAGTGGGTTGTTCTTTTCATTTGCGGGTAAAGATAGATATAGAGATAATTGTTTCATTGTATAGGAGGGAGTTCTTCCGTATGACGGACCAACCACGAACAAGACAGAAGAAGGCAACAAGCAGGAAAGGAAAGAAGAAACGGCTGTCAGCAAAGAAAGTCATTATTATTTTGTTCTTCACTGCTGCGCTAGCTGTCGTATGCGGCATTATCGGCTACTTATTCATCATACTGAACGGGGAACGGATACTGGCAGCGAATCAAGATAAGCTCATCATTCCAGAAGCCTCTATTGTATACGATAAGGACAAGAACGAGATCGCATCGTTGTATAAACCGAATGATGCACGCGAGAACGTGGATCTAAGTGAAATCCCAGAACTGCTTCGCAATGCTTTCATTGCGACAGAGGATCAGCGGTTCTATCAGCACTCGGGCATTGATTATTTCTCGCTTGGACGCGCAGTTGTGAAAGATATTGTCGCTAGAAGCAAAGTGGAAGGCGGCAGTACCATTACACAGCAGTTGGCGAAGAATATTTTCCTTACAGCAGACAAGACGTTCTTCCGCAAAGCAACTGAGGCATCCATCGCCATGGCGCTTGAGAACAACATGACGAAGGACGAAATTATTGAGATGTATCTGAATCGTATTTACTTCGGTAAAGGCGTATCCGGCATTAAGCAGGCTTCGGAATATTACTTCGGCGTCGAGCCGAAGGATCTGAAGCTGTGGCAAATGGCTACACTTGCCGGCATGCCGAAAGCACCCAACCGTTATAATCCAATCAACGACCCGGAAGCGTCGCAGACGCGCCGCCAGGTTGTGTTGAAGCTCATGTACGATCAAGGTTACATTACCGAAGAGCAGAAGAACGAAGCTGCAGCAGAGGTTTATGATCCTTCTAAAATGCTGAACGAGAAGGCTAACCCGCAGCTGTATCCTGCTTTTGTCGATTATGTAATCGATGAAGCGGTTGAAGCCAGCGGCATTAGCGAAGAAGAACTTCGCGTCGGCGGTTACAAGATTTATACGACGCTGAATCCGACGGCACAGCAGGTCGTAGAGAAGGAGTTCGCGAACGACGAGAACTTCGAGAAAAGCGAAGACGACGTGAAGGTTCAAGGCTCCATGATCATTATGGATCACAGGAGCGGCGAGATCCAAGCGATCGCAGGCGGCCGCGACTATCAGAAGAAGACGTGGAACCGTGTAACGAAGGCTAGACAGCCAGGTTCATCGTTCAAGCCGATTTCTTCCTATGGTCCAGCGCTAGAAACGGGCGATTTCACACCGAGCTCCACACTTCGGGACGATAAACAATGCTTCGGCAATTACTGTCCTTCGGACTCTAACAGAGTCAAATATATCGGCGCAGTCAGCATGAAACAGGCGATTAAAGAGTCGCGTAACTTGCCTGCGGTATGGCTGCTTAATCAGATCGGCGTAAGCAAAGGCGTTGATTTCGCGAAACGATTGGGCTTCAATCTGACAAGCGATGACCGCAACCTTGCGATTGCGCTGGGCGGGTTGACGAATGGCGTATCACCGCTTCAGATGGCGACTGCGTACAGCGTGTTTGCCAACGAAGGCAAAAGTGTCGATCCGCATACTGTATTGCGTATCGACAACAGCAATGAAGATCCGGTGTATACGTACCATGCACCAAAGGCAAAGCAGCTTATCAAGCAGTCGACAGCGGAAGGTCTTACTGAAATTATGTCGGGCGTGACTGAACAAGGCGGTACAGGTGTCAAAGCGCGTCTCGATCGTCCTGTAGCGGGCAAAACAGGTACAACGCAGCACGGTATTAAAGGTCTTCAATCAAGCGCGAACCGCGATGTTTGGTTTGTCGGGTATACGCCTGAATGGACAGCAGCCGTGTGGATGGGTTACGATAAGACGGATGAGAAACATTTGCTGCATAATAGCAGCGGTCAGGCAGCAGCCATGTTCGGTAAGGTCATGACTGCCGCAATGAAGAATGTACCGCGTTCCAGCTTTACGAAGACTACGCCACAAGAGCCAGAGAAAACAACCGATACGGCGCCTGCGCAGGTAACGGGGTTGAAAGCGCAATATGACACCGTTTCGAAATCGGTCAAGTTGAGCTGGAATGCAGTCGAAGGTGCAGGCTTGACCTACCGCGTATATCGCAAAGAGTCGGGCGAAGCCGAATTTACCCGTGTATTCGAGCTTGCGGATAACGGCAATGTAGAAGATATGAGTGCTGCTCCGGGCTTGTCTTATCAATATTATGTTGCGGCGTATAACGCTGAGGCAGATCTTGAAGGCACGCCATCGGCTGCAGTTGCGCTTGATATTCCGCCAGAAGAGCTGGAGCCAACCGAACCGACTGAGCCGCCGGTAGAACCTCAGCAGCCGGGAGAAGGCACTGATAATCAAGGAAATAATGGCAGTGGCAATAACGGGACTGGCAGCAATGGCAATGGTTCCGGAACTGGAACAAACAACGGGAATGGCAGCGGTACAGGCGGCACAGGCAATACAGGCACAGGTAACGGTAATGGTTCTAACAACAATACGAATCAGAACGGTACCCCGCCTGCAGAAGGCTCAGGCAGCACGGGGGCCGGCACGGGATCCACACCTAACGCAGGAGCAGGCAATGCGGGAGGCGGCAGACCATCGGAACCTGCCACGAGTAATGGGTCGAACGGATCGAATGATCCAATCGTACCCGATGTCGTAGTTCCGGCACCGTAAGTTCGCGATGCGCCGGCCCTTTCGATGTCGGCTCGAATGGATCAGACGATAGGTTTGGCTGAATTAGAGGAGAAGCGAGGAACAGTCGGATGATGAAGAGGAAGTTCGCGCGTTACAGCTTTGTAATGCTGTCCATCCTGCTGCTTGCGATAGCAGCAGTAGGATGCGGCAGTAAGAGCAAGAACGAAAGTGCGCTCCAGCAGACAGCAACCGCAAGCGGAGCGACAGCCAAGCAATGGTCCGAAATGCCCGAAATGTCGATAGACCCGAAGAAGTCGTATACAGCGACGTTCCATACGAGCAAAGGGGATTTTAAAGTCGAGCTGTTCGCCGATGAAGCGCCGACAACGGTTAACAACTTCGTGTTCTTGGCGAAACAGAAATTCTATGAAGGCATTACGTTCCATCGCATTATCGAGACGTTCATGATTCAGACAGGGGATCCGAACGGGGACGGTTCAGGCGGTCCAGGCTATCATATTCCGGACGAGCTGGGTTCGGATCTGAAGTATGAGGTTGGCACAGTCGCGATGGCTAGAACGAGGGCTCCGGATTCCGGCGGCAGTCAATTCTTTATCTGTACAGGTGACGATGCTGCGAACCTGAACCAAACGCCGGACTACGCGATATTCGGTAAAGTTATCGAAGGTATGGATACGGTTATGGCGATTGCGAAATCGCCGGTCGAGATGTCGGCGTCAGGCGAGATTTCGAAGCCGGTGGACAAGATTACGATCAACTCGATTGACATTGAAGAGAAATAAGTCAACAATTGAATAGCTAGCATGGGGGCTGCCAGAGACGTCATTGTAGACGACGATGGCGGTCCTTCTGCTTTTGTGTACCCGCATCGAATCCGATGGTGCTTGTATAGGTGGACAACGAAGCATGGTTTATTTTGTCCGTAAGCTGGTGAAGCAACCTAAGATGTGGTAAGCTTTTTTTAAAGGAAAAATGTTGGAAGTATGCTTGTTTGGAAAGACTGGCTGCTTAGACGGCAGCTTTTTCTCACAATCCAAGAACGTATAAGTTTTCATCTTATACGTTCTTGGATTTCTCCGGAATGAAACGAACGATACCGGCATAATGACGGAATAGTCGTTTCACCTCGCATCTTAACGGAAAGGTACGTTCCGCATGAAACGAAAATTTTCGGACCGAGCAAATTGGCGGCGTATTTTGCGTAAGAGCTATATGTGTCTTGCCATGGACGGCGACGAGTTCAGAGGACTCGTCACATTTTATCGGATTCACGAATTACGCGAACCGTTGTGGAAGGAATACAATGGCAGACGACTATGCCTTGCGGATCGCGGCTACTTATGGATGCAGCACTTCCCGCGCGGCGAACATTTTGTTGTAACGACGATGTTTGATGACAAGGGCAGAGTAGTACAGTGGTATATTGATGTTTGCAAGACGCAGGGAATGACGGAGCAGCAAGTGCCTTGGTTTGACGATCTATACCTAGACATCGTTGTGCTGCCTTCCGGTGAAGTGTTCCTGCTCGATGAAGATGAGCTGGAAGATGCGCTTCGCCAAGGCGAGGTGACGTCCAAGGATGCAGCGATGGCACGTAAGACGGCGGGAAGACTGCTGTCTGCTATTCGCAATGGACGATTCCGTTATTTTACGCTCAGTCTCAAGCATCGGAAGAGCTTGTCAGAGCGCTCGGGAGAGTTGAGTGAATCGTGAATAAGGCAATCCACAGGCCGCACAAGCTAAGCAGCGGTTCGCGTCGAAGACGCAAACGCAAGCCGCTGCTTATTTTGCTGCGGATTGTCGTTTCTATAGGGGTATTGGGTGTTCTCTGGTGCGCATATTTGCTGTGGCTTATTAACAGCTCGAGCCCGCCGAAGTCGATTCCGAAGAGCGATGCTGCCATCGTATTAGGCGCTGCGCTATGGAACGACAAGCCAAGTCCCGGATTAAAGGAACGACTTGATCGCGCTTATTTGTTGTATAAAGAGGGGAAAGCGGACAAGCTTATTCTGACGGGCGGCAACGATCATAACGGATCGACGTTGACTGAAGCAGAGGGCATGCAGAATTACTTGGTTTCGCTAGGTGTTCCGAAAGAAAAGCTGTTGCTCGAGAAGCAAGCAACGAGTACTTACGAGAACATGGTGTTCAGCAAAGCGATCATTGAACGGGAGAAGTTTCATTCCATCCTCATCGTTACCCACGATTATCATGCATCTCGATCGAAGGAGATTGCTGATTACGTCGGTATTACTCATGCAACGATGGTGCCATTCCATTCGAAGGTGCTGAAGCCTGTATATAACCAATCGCGTGAAGCGCTCGCTTACACGAAGTGGAAAGCGGACGCCGTTCTCATGCATTTCGGCTGGTCAACGGGCGATTTGACAATACCTTATTTTAATAAATAACGATCCCTACACTCTTTGGTATCGTTGGTAGTCGGAGCCAATATCGGTTTTCAGATCCCTCAGGGGTCCATTCGCAGGAGCGTCTGTAGTTGAGCGTGTCCGAATGGACGAAAGCGAGGAAAAGCACAAAGTTGCTTAGGTGCATCGAATTGTATGCAAGCGTTCGAGTCTTTCTAGACAATCACCAACAGTCCACTTCAATTCGACGTCCCTAGACCAGTCCTGTGGGATTCCTAAGGGTAAAGGTTTCCTTGAGGAAACCACATCGGAAGCATCGGCTTGGCCCTTGGGGGCCCTCCCTTGCAGGGAGGGTTTGGGTGGGTAGAATGTTTTATCATACTTTTTGGCCCACTGCCGGAATATGCTTGATATAGCGGCAGCAGCGCGGCGCATGTCCGCGTCATCCATGTTAGGCTGCCAGCAGCGACGGGATCGAAGGGACAGGTGATCGAGCGAATGAACAATGGCATAGCTTCAGGGGCGAAGAGCGGCACTCGGCCATCCCGCCAAATTAATGTCGTACTACGAAGCCAAGAAGCAGGAACAGCCCCTGCGCCGTTAGCGGATAATGAACCTTTGCCGGTCGTAAAACCGCTGCCTCCTGGCGATCATTATGCAGATATTCAGCGTGAGCTGGATGTCATGGTCGGTTTAGATAATGTGAAGTCGCTTATTTATGAGATTTATGCCATGCTTCAAATCGCGCATATGCGAAGCGAAGCAGGATTGAATAGCGGCGCGCATGTGTACCATATGATTTTCAAAGGAAACCCGGGAACTGGCAAGACGACGATTGCTCGGATCGTTGCAAAGCTGCTGCAGAAAATGGGCGTTCTAACCAAAGGTCATCTCATTGAAGTCGAACGTGCGGATCTTGTTGGCGAGTATATCGGACATACGGCGCAGAAGACGCGTGATCTCGTGCGTAAAGCTAGCGGCGGTGTCTTATTCGTCGATGAAGCTTATAGTCTGGCTCGAGGCGGCGAGAAAGACTTCGGGAAAGAAGCGATCGATACACTGGTGAAGGCGATGGAGGATATGCGGACGCAGTTTGTGCTCATCCTTGCGGGGTACCCGGCGGAGATTGATTATTTTCTACAGACGAATCCCGGTCTGCCATCGCGCTTCCCTATTCAGATTGACTTCCCAGATTATTCGATAGATCAGCTGATTCAGATTGCCGAGATGATGGCGAAGGATCGTGATTACGTTCTGCAGCCCCAGACGGTGTTCAAAATGCGTCAGCATCTTATCCAAGAGAAGCAGCTGTCGTTGTTCTCGTTCAGCAATGCAAGGTATGTGCGCAATATGATCGAGAAATCGATCCGTCACCAGGCGGTGCGCCTACTGTCGCAATACTCGAACAGTGTTCCAGGCAAGCAGGAGTTGATGGCGATACGCCCGGAAGATTTGCGATGCGAAAGCCAGAGCAGCAGCGGAAGACGGGACGGATTGCTCGGATAGACAGGATACATGAATAGGGTCCACACGCAGCAATGGAAGGAGACCAACAACGTTACATGAAACATACAAGTCATGAAGTAGATAATGGATTAGTGGATCGCGCAGTGCTCGTGAGCCTCGTGACGTCGGAAGATAAACGAAGAAGCGGGATGAATCCCGAGCAATCGCTCGCGGAGCTTGTTAACCTCGCAGAGACAGCAGGCGTTGAAGTGTTGACGACGATGACGCAGAACCGCGAATCGGTAGATAACAAATGGTTCATCGGCAAAGGCAAAGTCGAAGAGCTGCGTGCGATTTCTGACGAGCTTGGCGCGACTACTGCGATTTTCGATCAGGAGCTATCTGGTGCGCAAGTGCGTAACCTTGAAGAATCGCTTGATCTGAAGATTATTGACCGCACGCAGCTTATTCTCGATATCTTCGCACAACGTGCGAAGACACGTGAGGGCATTCTTCAGGTGGAGCTGGCGCAGCATAGCTACCTGCTGCCACGACTCTCCGGTCACGGCAAAAATCTGTCGCGACTTGGCGGCGGCATTGGCACACGTGGACCTGGTGAATCGAAGCTGGAGACCGATCGTCGTCATATCCGGGATCGAATCTCGGATCTTAAGCATTCCCTCGAGGAAGTTGTACGTCATCGACAGCTGCATCGTGAACGCCGCAAGAAATCAGGAGCAGTGCAGGTTGCGCTCGTAGGTTATACGAACGCCGGCAAATCAACGCTGCTGCGTCAAATGACAGATGCAGATGTTTACGTTGAGAACCAGCTGTTCGCGACGCTTGATCCGACTTCGCGGACGCTGGAACTGCCTAGCGGCAAAGAAATTATTCTGACGGACACCGTTGGTTTCATACAGAACTTGCCGCATGATCTGGTCGCTGCCTTCCGAGCGACATTGGAAGAAGTATGTGAAGCAGATCTTGTGCTGCACGTCGTAGATAGTTCTTCCGAGACGCGAAGCGAACAGATGGCGGTCGTAGAAGAAGTGCTCGGAACGCTTGGCGCTGCTGGCAAACCGACGCTTGTTGTGTACAATAAGAAGGATCTATGTCCGCCAGAAGATCGGATGCTGCTGCCAGACGGCTGTGATTCGATTGTCGTGAGCGCATATGACGATGCGGATCTCGAGAAGCTGCGCCAGACGATACAAGATCGGCTTGCTGGCGACACGCGAACTTTCGTTATTCCGGCGGAGCGGGGCGATCTGATCGCGCTTGTCTATCGCACGGGAGAAGTGAAGGAACAGGATGTGGACGGCGATCAGATGGTGCTGACCGTCGAGCTGAATAAGCAGGACTATGAGAAGCATACGCGCATCTTGGAGCCTTTCATTGCACCAACTACGTAATTTAACGATTTGATTGCTTGGAGTTAAGGGAGAGAATATTCGTTATGCATCAAGAAGAAACGGTATGGACACACTTGGAAAGTTGGGCGGAGGCGGCCGAACGGCGCGTTTCCGCTTCTTTTTCGCAGCTGGATCGGACTGCGGAACGCAACCAATGGAAAGTCATTCGAGCGTTCCAGCGCCATCAGGTAAGCGATTTTCATTTTAACGGGTCAACGGGTTATGGCTACAACGATCGAGGCCGCGAAATTCTTGATCTCGTCTACGCCGATGTGATGGGGGCTGAGGCGGCGCTCGTCAGACCGCATTTTGTATCGGGTACGCATACGATTGGCACTGCGTTGTTCGGCATACTCCGCCCGGGCGATGAGCTGCTCTATATTACAGGCAGACCGTACGATACGCTTCACAAGGTTATCGGCAAGCCGAATGATGGGACAGGTTCGCTGCAGGATTGGGGAATCGGATACGGCGAGGTCGAGCTGCTGCCTGATGGTCTCGTGGATTGGGATGCAGTTGCCAGCCGAATTAACGAGCGAACAAAGGTTATCGGCATACAGCGTTCTCGCGGTTATGATTGGCGCTCCTCGTTCACCGTTGAACAGATAGGCGAGATGGTGAGCCGGGTGAAGGCGATTAAGCCGGATGTCATCGTATTCGTAGATAACTGCTATGGCGAATTTACAGAATTGACGGAGCCAACCGAAGTAGGCGTCGATCTCATGGCAGGCTCTTTGATCAAAAATCCCGGCGGCGGCATTGCCTCGACCGGCGGTTATATTGCAGGTAAAGCCGAATACGTAGAGGCCGCGGCATTCCGCTTGACGGCACCAGGCATCGGCGGCGAGGTTGGCGCTATGCTCGGAACGCTTCGCGGGATGTACCAAGGGCTTTATTTTGCTCCGCATACGGTTGGACAAGCGCTCCGTGGATCGGTATTTGCGGCAGCGCTGTTCGAAATGCTTGGCTTCGAGACGAAGCCTGCTTGGCATGAGCAGCGCACAGACCTTATTCAAGCGATTCGTTTCGGCAGCGCCGATCATCTCATCGCTTTCGTTCAAGGCATTCAGCGGGCATCTGCGGTAGATGCCCATGTTGTTCCTGAACCATGGGATATGCCGGGCTATGAACATCCAGTTATTATGGCAGCGGGTACGTTCATTCAAGGCGGCAGCCTTGAGTTGTCAGCTGATGCGCCGATTCGGGAGCCTTACATCGCCTATATGCAAGGTGGACTTACTTATGCTCATGTGAAATTTGGTGTGCTTACGGCGTTAAGCCGTATGGCTGAACGCGGAATCTTACACGTCAAACCTGCCACAACTTGACGCCTTATGTTAGGAACGTTACAATAAAGGCATAACTCGGAAGTGGAAGGTTGATGCGAACATGGGTGACGAAATACGGAGAAATATGGCGCTTTTCCCGATCGGAATCGTCATGAAACTCACCGACTTGACCGCTCGTCAAATTCGCTATTACGAGCAGCATGAATTGATTGTGCCGGCGCGTACGTCGGGCAATCAACGGTTGTTCTCTTTCAACGACGTAGAACGTCTGTTGGAAATCAAATCGCTCATTGAGAAGGGTGTTAACATCGCAGGCATTAAGCAAGTGATGAACCCGCTCAACACGGAATCCGAAGAAGCTACGGTTATGAGCGAGCAATCCGAAGTGAAGCGTCGCGAGCTGTCTGATGCACAGCTGCATCGACTGCTTAAGCAGCAACTGCTGGAGAAACGTCCAGGCAACAAAGCATCGCTTATTCAAGGCCAGCTTTCTCGTTTTTATAACAAGCATTAAAGCGCTGTCATTCTTAACGGCACCTTGATGAGCTCGGCTGTATTTTAAACACCCTTTATAAGCGCTATGCACCACGGACTTTACGATATCCATATCTGTACGATGAAGGAGATGATCTTGTGGGTTACACGAAAGAGGACATCCTGCGTATTGCGAAGGAAGAGAACGTCAGATTCATCCGGCTGCAATTTACCGATTTGCTCGGTACGATCAAGAACGTTGAAATCCCAGTAAGCCAGCTGATGAAGGCTCTTGATAATAAAATGATGTTCGACGGCTCTTCTATCGAAGGATATGTACGGATTGAAGAATCCGATATGTACTTGTATCCGGACCTCGACACATGGGTCGTCTTCCCGTGGGTTACGGAAGACCGCGTTGCACGTCTGATCTGCGATATCTATATGCCTGATGGTACGCCGTTTGCTGGTGATCCGCGCGGCATTCTGAAACGCTCGCTGAAGGAAGCGGAAGAGATGGGCTACACGTCGATGAACGTTGGTCCAGAACCGGAATTCTTCCTGTTCAAGACGGATGAGAAGGGCAATCCAACGACTGAACTTAACGACCAAGGCGGATATTTCGACCTTGCGCCGATGGATCTGGGCGAGAACTGCCGCCGCGAGATCGTACTTACGCTTGAAGAGATGGGCTTCGAGATAGAAGCATCTCACCACGAGGTTGCACCAGGTCAGCATGAGATCGACTTCAAATATGCAGAAGCGATCAAAGCAGCGGACCAGATTCAAACGTTCAAGCTCGTCGTTAAGACGATTGCACGCCAACATGGCCTTCATGCATCCTTCATGCCTAAACCGTTGTTCGGTGTGAACGGTTCCGGTATGCACTGTCACATATCGTTGTTCCAAGGCGATAAGAATGCCTTCTACGATGAGAGCGACAAGCTTGGTCTCAGCTCGACGGCACGTTATTACATGGCTGGTATTCTGCATCATGCACGTGCTTATGCAGCAATTACGAACCCTACCGTTAACTCGTATAAGCGTCTCGTACCTGGCTATGAAGCACCATGTTATGTAGCTTGGTCCGCAAGCAATCGGAGCCCGATGGTACGTATTCCAGCATCCCGCGGCCTCAGCACACGGATCGAAGCACGTAACCCGGACCCTGCGGCGAACCCTTACCTTGCACTTGCTGTCATGTTGAAAGCAGGTCTGGACGGCATCAAGCACAAAATGCCGCTGCCAGCACCAGTTGACCGCAATATCTACATCATGAGCGAAGAAGAGCGCATTGAAGAGGGCATCCCAAGTTTGCCAGTTGATCTCGCAGAAGCGCTTCAAGAGCTGCTCCGCAGCGATGTCATCTGTGAAGCACTTGGCGAACATGCACTTGCTCACTTCTACGAGCTGAAGGAAATCGAGTGGGACATGTACCGCACGCAAATCCACCAATGGGAACGCGACCAGTACCTGACTCTTTACTAATCAGCGAACGCCGAGCATAGCAATTTTTAAACAAATGAAGCACGATAACGAACCTAACGGTGAGTTATCGTGCTTTTTTGTGTGTCTTAATTAATTGGTTCGGCGCAGTCCCAGTTAATCAAATTATGGCTCTAAAGGGGCGAAGCGCCTTACATGGTCGAGCATCAACCAAGAGCGTGTCCCGCAGGGACGACAAGCGGCTCCAAGCACGAAATTAGGATCGAGCTCCTCCACCTATCTCATTCATCTACCGTATCTAGACACCTCAAACGTTAAGCGTGTCCCGAACAGGGACGAAAGCGATCCTTTCACCCAAGCACCAAGAACGCGAGTCCAGGAGTCCAGAGGGCGGAGGCCTTTGGAGCCCTCCCTCTTAGGAGAGGGAGGGTTTGGGAGGGAGTGGATCATTATTGTCATCAAAAAGTAAAACAAAAACCCCGGACAATGTCGAATCGTCCGAGGTTCTGTATATCATAGTATGACAAGTTCAGTGAAGCAAGGCTGACATGCTGTCGTATAAAGATGTCAGCTTGTCCGTGTCTTAATGAATGTCGCGGAATAGGCCGATGACTTTGCCGAGAATGGTAACATGCTTCAAACGAAGCGGCTCCATTGTTGGATTCTGAGGTTGGAGACGAATATGGTCGCGCTCCTTGTAGAACGTCTTAACCGTTGCTTCGTCTTCTTCAGTCATTGCAACGACGATATCGCCGTTCGTTGCAGTTGGCTGCTGGCGGACAATGACATAGTCGCCGTTATGAATGCCTGCTTCAATCATACTGTCGCCGATAACGTTCAGAATGAAGACATCATGATCGCCAACCATGTGGGTTGGGAGCGGGAAATAGTCTTCGATGTTCTCAGTTGCTGTAATAGGAACACCGGCAGTAACCTTACCGACGATAGGAACTTTCGCGAACGAAGTGGAGAAATTATCGGATGCGGAAGGTCCGTCGCCATCCAAAATCTCAATAGCGCGAGGTTTCGTCGGGTCGCGTCGGATAAAGCCCTTCTTCTCAAGTCGATCCAAATGGCCGTGAACGGTGGAGCTGGAGGCCAGTCCGACCGCTTCACCGATCTCACGAACGGAAGGCGGATATCCTTTATCCCGAACTTCGTTCTTGATAAATTCAAGAATTGCCAGCTGGCGGTTGGAAAGCTTCGACACCATCATCACTCCAAAAATAAGATTATAGCAAATTATAGCACAGAACCCGAGTTCGTACAAACATAAGTTCGAGGGCACATTCGTTCGTAAATTAAACAGAACAATTGTTCGTAAAATGTGTTGACCCGAACAACTGTTCGTGGTATATTATGGACAACAAATAGAACAAACGTTTGGGGTGCGAATAACAATGATGAATACGACAAGCATGACAGCTTCTTATAATAGAATGAACGTACGGACGACGACGCGCGGCAGATCGACACAAGGCGCTCGTTTGAACAAAGCGCAGAAGCAGGCGCTGATGGTTGTATTGAAGTGGGGCTTTGCTTTAGCTTTCGCGGTTATCTTATTCTGTGGGGCATTAATGGTAATGACAGAAGCTATGAGCGATCAACCTGCGGAGCCAACTGCAGGCGAGTCCGTTGTCTATGTGGCACCTGGTGACACGCTCTGGAGCATTGCGTCTGCAACAAGTGATGGTGATATCCGGGAGCGCGTGTTCGAGATTAAGACGCGTAACAATCTTGACTCCGATGTTCTTAAGTCGGGTCAGATGCTCATCATACCCGTCTAATATAGTAGAAGTAAGATAAGATGGCTTCATCGGGAGATCCCCTGATGAAGCCATCTTTTTTCATACAATCCGTTAAAACCATTCAATAATAGGCGCTTTCACCTTGACAATGGATTGTCGAAAGTGTCAAAGTAGTAGGATAATGCGAACAAGTGTATAGCAGAAAGGAGATGCAGCAAATGGAAGAGCTTATCGCGCGGATTAACGAGCTGTCGCGTAAACATAAAACGGTCGGTCTGACAGAGGCGGAAACCGAAGAGCGTGTGCGGCTTCGGAAACAGTATTTGGACGTCTTCAAAGGCAACTTCCGCAACCAGCTTGATTCGATCAAATGGGAAGGCGAAGAGGAACAGCCGAAGGGTCATTAATTTTTCATCGATAGAAACGTGACGTTCCCGACTTATATCAAGTATGATTAGATTATATTGGATATAAGATGGAGGGATGGACATGCAGTATCGATTGCTTGGCAATAGTGGGTTGGCGGTGTCGGAGCTGTGCTTGGGCACGATGACATTCGGCAATACAACAGATGAACAAGATTCACTTCGCATGGTTGACCGTTTCGTTGAGCTTGGAGGCAATTTTCTAGATACAGCCAACGTTTATGTTGGCGGACGTTCCGAGGAAATTGTCGGCAAAGCGATCCGGTCGCGCCGTTCGGAGCTTATCGTTGCAACGAAGGTACGGTTTCCGACTGCTGCCCATCCGAATGGTGGAGGCCTGTCGCGGAAGCATATAATGGATTCTATCGATGCGAGTCTAACTCGTCTTGGAACGGACTATATTGACTTGTATCAAGTTCATACATGGGACAAGGCAACGCCAATCGAGGAAACACTACGTGCACTGGATGATCTGATTACTTCTGGCAAGGTTCGTTACATAGGTTGTTCGAATTTCTACGCTTGGCATCTGATGAAGGCGCTCGCGGTGAGCGATGCGCGTCATTATGCACGTTTTGTATCCATTCAGCAGCAGTACAGCCTAGTTAGTCGCGAGATGGACCGCGAGCTGATGGAGCTGTGTCTGGAAGAGAACATCGCTGTCATTCCATGGGCTCCTATTGGCGGTGGTTTCTTGTCTGATCGCTATGGTACGACATATCCAACAGAGGGTCGTCTTGCAAATCCGAATGGTGGAGAAAGCTCTTGGGCTGTTCGTGGCAGCGAGCGTAATTTTGCTATCCGAGATGCGGTTCAGAAGGCAGCGAAGGAGCTCGGACGTTCGACATCGCAAGTTGCCCTTCGTTGGCTCATTCAATGCAAGGGGATTACATCGCCGATATTCGGCGCTCGTACATTGGAGCAATTCGAGGACAATATGGGCGCGATCGGCTGGGAGATGCCAGAAAGCGTCTGGGCAAACCTCGATGAAGCAAGTGAGCTCCCATCCGAATATCCGAAACGTTTCATCAAGAAGTTCAGCAGAGGGCTCAACGACTAAAGAGGCCGCTGCATCACTGAAGGAGTGTGCAATCCGTGTCACGTTCATGGGAACGCAAGGTTCGCAACAATATGAATCAACTGAACAAACAGCGTAAGAAGCAGGGAATCCAGACACCGATTGTTCCATCTGGCGAGCGTGCAGATACGTTCAAAGGACGCAGCTATATTGGACCGATTCTGCTTGTACTCATCACGGCGATGTATTCATTGTTCGTAAGACCGGATAGTACGCAGTCAACGATGTATTGGGTTACAATCGGCTGTTATTTGTTCTTAGCATTGCTGTTCGTATTACGCCGTCCTTACATAAAAGTCGGTACCGATTACGTTCAAACGCGCAAATTCAGCGGTGACCGTCGGTTGAAGCCGGAAGACATCAAGTCGATCACAGCGCAAGAAGGATACGTTGTTATCGAGCGTGTTCGCGGCAGTAACTGGGTGTTCTCACGTATTATGAACCGTTACCCAACGACGGAAATTGCGGAGCGTCTGAAGCAATTTGCGAAGCAGCACGGCGTTCAGTTTAGCGAGAAATAATCAGAGGAACGACCATAGAAGAGTTGAGTAGGGAGAGACAAGATCAATGGCTAAGAAGGCAGTTCTTTTCGATTTGGATGATACTTTGCTGTGGGACGATCGCAGTGTGAAGGAGGCGTTCGAGGCGACTTGCCGCTATGCAGCCGAGAAAACTGGCGTAGACGTGGCAGCGCTCGAGGAATCCGTACGCAAGGAAGCACGCGCTCTGTATGAATCGTACGAGACGTTCCCATTCACGAAGATGATCGGCATTAACCCGTTCGAAGGCATGTGGGGCAATTTCACA
Source organism: Paenibacillus terricola (assembly GCF_014779765.1). Classification (GTDB taxonomy): domain Bacteria; phylum Bacillota; class Bacilli; order Paenibacillales; family Paenibacillaceae; genus Paenibacillus_T; species Paenibacillus_T terricola. Next base: position 428,403 of record NZ_JACXZA010000002.1, read on the forward strand.
GGCGGTGAACTGGAATCGTTCCGTGCAATGCAGGCGCTAGCGCCTGGCTACCGCAAAGATTCTTGGACGCTCGGCTTGAAAGCACTTGGCATTGAAGATGCAGCCCTTGGCGCTGAGCTTGCGGAGAAGTTCCCAGCTGAACGCCGTTCGCGTTCTTATGTATATGAGGAAACGTTCCGTCTGCTGGACCATCTGAAGGGCAAGTACAAGCTGCTTCTTCTGACGAACGGTTCGCCTGACTTGCAGCAAGAGAAGCTGGACGGCGTACCGAATTTGATTCCGTACTTCGACCACATTATTATTTCTGGCGCATTCGGTAAAGGCAAGCCTGACGCTTCCATCTTCCAACACGCTATGGAGAAGCTGGGCATTACACCGGAAGAGGGCGTTATGGTCGGCGACAAGCTGACGACGGACATTCTCGGTGCGAACACGGTAGGCATGACCTCGGTGTGGATTAACCGTCACGGCATGCAGCGTACGGATGAGATCGTACCTTCATTTGAAATTACGCATCTGGAAGAGCTGCTCCCAATTATCGAATAGTCGAACATAATCTGCACAAGCACGACAGCAGATACAGGATGAATAGAGGGCGTTTCCCGATCATCAGCCGATGATGGGAACGCCCTTTTGTAATGTTCAAAGTTCCCTATTTCCAATTGGAGATGAGAAACGCTAACGATCTTATGTAGTAAAATTGTGCTTGATTCTCCTGCAAAGTAATGCAAATTAAAGCGCCTGTCGACGGATTGTCCTTTTCACGTTGTCAGGATTCTGTTAGACTGTAAGGTAATGATTTTGTCGAAAGCGAAGTGATGTTAGCATGACGAAACCCGACTTGAAGCAGTTGATGCAAGAACGCATTCTGATTATGGACGGCGCTATGGGTACAATGATTCAGCAAGTGGACCTGACTGCTGAGGATTTTGGCGGTGAGGAACTCGAAGGCTGTAACGAAATGCTCGTATTGACGCGTCCTGATGTCATTCAAAAGATACATGAACAATACTTGGAAGCTGGCGCCGATATTCTGGAAACGAATACATTCGGTTCAACGAGCGTCGTACTGCAAGAGTACGATATTCCCGAAAAAGCGCGCGAGCTGAATCTAGTTGCAGCTAAGCTGGCTGTCGATGCAGCGAAAAAATATACGACGCCTGACAAGCCGCGTTACGTAGCTGGTGCGATGGGACCAACAACGAAGACGCTGTCGGTTACGGGCGGCGTAACGTTCGACCAGTTAGTTGAAAGCTATTATGAGCAGGCGCTAGCACTCATTGAGGCTGGCGTAGATGCGCTGCTGCTCGAGACAAGCCAAGATACGTTGAACGTCAAAGCCGGCGGTATCGGTATTCGCCAAGCGATCGAAACAACAGGCAAAGAGCTTCCGATCATGATCTCGGGTACGATCGAACCGATGGGCACCACGCTGGCAGGTCAGACGATTGAATCGTTCTATCTGTCGCTCGAGCACTTGAAACCGATCTCGATTGGTCTAAACTGCGCTACAGGTCCAGAGTTTATGCGTGATCATATCCGGACGTTGCATGAGATTTCGTCCGCAGCGATCAGCTGCTATCCGAATGCGGGCCTTCCGGACGAGAACGGACAGTATCACGAAACGCCGGATTCGCTGGCTGCTAAGATGGCAGGCTTCGCGGAGAGCGGCTGGCTCAACGTAGCAGGCGGCTGCTGCGGAACGACGCCGGCACATATTAAAGCGATGGCGGAGACGATGGCGAAATTCGCGCCGCGTTCTAAGGTGGGCGAACATTTGCCTGCAGTAACAGGCATCGATACCGTCTACATCGAAGATGCTATCCGTCCGATCATGGTCGGCGAACGGACGAACATCTCCGGTTCGCTTCGTTTCAAGCGTCTCATCAAAGAAGGTTCGTTCGACGAAGCTTCGGAGATTGCACGCTCGCAGGTGAAGAATGGTGCTCAGATTATCGATATCAACTTGCAGGACACGGATGTGGATGAAGAGTACGCGGTACATCAATTCATTCCGCAAGTGGTGAAGAAGATTAAAGCGCCGCTCATGCTCGATTCGACTTACGATCATATTATTGAGCTCGGACTCAAATACTCGCAAGGCAAAGCAATCATAAACTCCATTAACTTAGAAGATGGCGAATCGAAGTTCGAGAAGATCGTTCCTCTGATGCACAAATATGGCGCATCGGTCGTCTGTATTCTGATCGATGAGCGGGGTCAAGCGGTATCGCGTCAAGCGAAGATGGAAGTAGCGGACCGTGCGTATGATCTGCTCGTGAACAAATATGGCGTTACGCCGGACGATATCATTTTTGACCCGAACATGTTCCCGGTTGGTTCCGGTGACCCGCAATATATCGGTTCCTCGGTCGAGACGATCGAAGGCATTCGGATGATTAAAGCGAAGTATCCGCGTGCGAAGACGATTCTCGGTCTCTCCAACATCTCCTTCGGTCTGCCGCCTGCAGGCCGCGAGGTGCTGAACTCCGTTTATCTGTACGAATGTACCAAGGCGGGGCTGGATTACGCGATCGTTAACTCGGAGAAAATCGAGCGTTACGCATCCATTTCTGCTGAAGAGCGGAAGCTTGCGGAAGATCTCATCTTCAACACGAATGATGAGACGCTTGCAGCATTCGTTGCAGCGTTCCGCGATAAGACGATCGTGAAGAAGGAGAAAGCGACGAACCTGACGCTGGAGGAGCGCCTTGCTTCTTACGTCGTTGAAGGTACGAAGGAAGGTCTCATTCCCGATCTGGACGAAGCGCTGACGAAGTATGCTCCGCTCGAGATTATTAACGGTCCGCTCATGGCGGGCATGGAAGAAGTAGGCCGACTGTTCAATGGCAACGAGCTGATCGTGGCAGAGGTGCTGCAGAGCGCCGAGGTCATGAAGGCATCGGTTGCGCATCTGGAGCAGTTTATGGAGAAGGAAGAGTCGTCCGTTAAGGGTAAAATCATTCTCGCAACGGTTAAAGGCGACGTTCACGATATCGGTAAAAACCTTGTCGAGATCATCCTCTCGAACAATGGCTACAAAATTATTAACCTTGGCATCAAAGTTCCGCCAGAGCAGCTGATCGAAGCTTACCGCAATGAGAAGGCAGACGCGATTGGTCTGTCGGGTCTGCTCGTTAAGTCGGCTGCGCAGATGGTCATAACGGCACAAGACTTACGTTCTGCAGGTATCGACGCGCCGATTCTAGTCGGCGGTGCTGCACTGACGCGGAAGTTCACGAAGACACGGATTGCACCGGAGTATGATGGTCTCGTATTGTATGCGAAGGACGCAATGGACGGGCTCGATATTGCGAACAAGTTGGTTGATCCAACGCATCGTGAGAAAATCGAAGCCGATCATGCAGAGCTTCGCGCTGCAGGCTTCGGCATTGCGGAAGAGCCGAAAGTTATGCCAGAGCTGACTCGCGCGGTACGTTCGAACGTATCGGCGACAGTGCCAGTCATGGTTCCGCCAGATTTGGAGCGTCACGTACTGCGTAACATCCCTGTTGCACAGGTTGTTCCTTATGTGAACATGCAGACGCTGATGGGGCATCACCTTGGCTTGAAGGGCAATTACGATAAGCTTATCGCATCGGGCGATTCGAAGGCCGAACAACTGAAGGAAACCGTTGACGGCATTATCCGCGATGCGGCTGCGAATGGTTCGATCAAAACACATGCGATGTACCGTTTCTTCCCGGCACAATCGGAAGGCAACGACATCATTATCTACGATCCAGCCGATCATTCTAAAGTGCTGCATCGCTATTCGTTCCCGCGCCAGAACGTAGAGCCATTCTTGTGCTTGGCTGACTTCCTTCGTTCGAAGGACAGCGGCGAGATGGATTACGTTGGTTTCCTCGTCGTAACGGCAGGTCATGGCATCCGTGAACGTGCGGAAGCGTACAAGGACAAAGGCGACTATCTGCTCTCGCATGCGATTCAAGCGACCGCGATCGAGCTCGCAGAGGGCCTTGCAGAACGCGTTCACCATATCATGCGCGATATCTGGGGCATCTCCGATCCTGTCGACATGACGATGGCACAGCGTCACGGCGCGCGCTACACTGGCATTCGTGTGTCGTTCGGTTATCCAGCATGTCCGAACCTTGAGGATCAAGGACCGCTGTTCGAGCTTATGAAGCCAGAGGATATCGGCGTACAGTTGACCGAGGAATTCATGATGGAGCCGGAAGCTTCGGTATCGGCGATGGTATTCGCTCATCCAGAAGCACGTTACTTTAACGTGGATAAAGCTTAATTAGAAGCATGAACCATGCCTCCGGGCGCCGTCAGCAGGGCGGCTCGTCCGGAGGTGTTTGTGCTTCCTGTAAGGTTTGTATTAGGGAACGTCTGATTGGTGCGTATGACAGTTGGAGACGCATGCCATACTGCACATAGGAGAATTGTAATCCATCGTTGAATGCTGGGAAGGAGAACGTACGCTTGGAGCTTACTTTATTAGGAACGGGAGCGGGAAGGCCGAGCAAGCTGCGCAATGTCACTTCGATGGCTTTGCGGCTGCCGACCCCATCGTCATCGGTCTGGTTGTTCGATGCAGGGGAAGGAACGCAGCATAAGCTGCTCGATACTCCGATTAAGCTGAATCGGATTGACCGGATATTCATCACGCATCTGCATGGTGATCATGTGTTCGGATTACCGGGTCTGCTCAGTACACGTGCGTATGACGGGGGAGTGGACCCTGTGACCATCTATGGGCCGCCAGGCTTGCAGAAGATGGTGGACACGTTGTTTGAGCTGAGCGGCTCTCATATTGCGTATGACATCCATTATGTCGAAACAGTTGAAGGTATATTGTTCGATGATGGGCAGTTCCGGGTGGAAGCAGCGGCGTTAGAGCATCGAGTCCCATGTTTCGGCTACCGAGTCGTTGAACATGATCGTCCCGGCCGGCTTGATGTTGGGAAGCTGCAGGATGCTCAGGTTCCTGCAGGTCCGCTCTATGGTCGTCTCAAGGCGGGTAATGATATTGAACTGCCAGATGGGCGAAAGGTATGTGCCAAGGACGTTATGGGGCCAAGCATCCGCGGACGGATCGTTACGATTCTTGGCGATACGAAGCCTTGCGAGGGAGCTGTGAAGCTGGCGCACGATGCGGATCTGCTTGTGCATGAAGCGACATTCGGCGCTGGCCTTGAAGAGAAGGCGGAGGCATATGGCCACTCCACGACGCTGCAGGCGGCGGAGATTGCGAAGCAGGCAGGGGCGCATAAGCTGGTGATGACGCATTTTAGCTCGCGATATGAACTTGCGGATGCGAATCGGCTTGCGGACGAAGCAAGAACGATATTCCCGGCGACGGATGCGGCAAGCGACGGAGACGTGTTCGCCATCCCATGCAGAAGCTGACGATATAGGTTGAAAAAGGCTGTTCGAAATGCCAGACGGTGCGTCTGCGTTTCGAACAGCCTATTTTGGTCATAGCGATGGCGGGTGAGGTCTTAGGATTCGAACGGCTCTTCGTCTTCCAATTCGTTCTCGAAGCCGGAGATTGCGGATTGACGATTGCTGTTTTTCTGTTTCAATGCGTTCAATTCACTTGGTGCGATTTCTTCTGCATGCTCATCGAGGTAGTCTTCGGATTCACGCAGATTGTCCTGCGTATTCTGAATCGATTCGCGCAGACGCGCTGCGTTGTTGCTTCTGTCATCCGGTTTAGGTGCCATGTTCATTGAACCTCCATTATAGGTTGTTTATGTAGGCCGGGATCTATCTTCGCCGGGCCCTAGCTTAAGATGCACAGCATTGGCTACTTTATACACGCAATTGTGTTCCTTACAATTTCGATAGAATTCGCAAACAATACGTTAATGGTTGTCGCTTAGCATAGGGCGTATAGCAGATTCTTTTGTGAGGGAGGAAGATCGTTATGGATTCTGCAAGTCATCTGCTCCTCGGCTTCACACTAGCAGGCGCTGCACTTGCCTTCCCAGCCGTTGCTGCCGATCCGACATTACAGCACGCGCTTATTGCCGCTTCGATGCTCGGCAGTCATGCACCGGATTTGGACGCAGTCGCTAGACTGAAGGGAGAAACTGCTTATTTGCGCAATCATCGCGGGATAACGCATTCGCTTCCTGCACCGCTGGTGTGGGCAGTTGTGATCGGCTGGCCAATGGCGTGGCTGTTCGGCGCAATGGATCATCTGGGACTACTCCTGTTATGGACGTTCCTCGCAGTCTGTTTCCACATTACACTCGATTTGTTCAACGGGTACGGCGTGCAATGTTTGCGTCCTTTCACCAGGCGCTGGCTCCATCTCGACTCGTTGTGCTTGTTCGATCCTTATATCTTCGGTTCGCATCTGCTCTGTGGCCTGATCTGGCTGGCGGGTCTTGTTCCAACCTCCACAATGGGGACCGTATTCGCAAGTTTGTATGGACTAACCCTATTGTATATGGCATGGCGATTAACTGAACGTATCCGCTGGCAGCGTAAGCTGTATGCAGCATTAGGGCAATTCACCCGTGTTTCTCTGCTCCCGTTAATGTCTGGCCGTGCATGGCATTTCGTTGCGGAGGGTCCAGATCGTTATGAGTCCGGCAAAATTAGCAGTAAAGGTATTGTGCTAGAAGCAACCATTGCGAAAACTTCAACTTTAAGCGGCACAGAACCAGCATTGGCGACGATGCAGACGGATGGCGTGCGCGCCTTTATGGCTTTTGCTACGAACGTTCATGTGCAAATCCAGGAGCGGCTGGATGGTTATGAAGTGACGTGGAGCGATGTTCGTTTCTGGAGCAACGACAAGATGCCTTACAGCGCGGCCGTTACTTTGGATCGCAATCTGAATGTGATGAGCACTAGACTCGGTTGGGACAAAAAAACGTGGGAACCGCCGTACGTGTGATTTTCAATACGGCTTTAAAAGGTTCATGATGTCTTGGAACTTGATCGTCGTGTCGGCGCTAATTAAATAGCCGAATCCTTTAAGTAATACGACTTGTTAAGTCTTGGCACTCGCCAGGGCTTTTTTATTTTTCAACGGACATTTATAATAAGAACAACAGTTCTAGTGTCGAGGGGTGAATTCATTGTTACGGAGAAAGACGCTTCCACAGCTTATAGAGGAATTGCGGGGAAATGAGAATATTATTAATTGGCATGAGATACAGCCGCAGGAATCAAAGACAAGGCCTATGCCAGGCAGCGTAGACCCGCGAATTAAAGCTGCCTTGGAGAAACGCGGCATAGCCGAATTATATACGCACCAGCACACAGCCTATGAAACGGTTCGTAAAGGGGAAAACATCGTCGCTGTGACTCCGACAGCTTCGGGTAAGACATTATGTTATAACCTGCCTGTATTGCAGGCTATAGCGGAAGACGACGGCAGCCGGGCGCTTTATTTGTTTCCAACGAAGGCACTGTCGCAAGACCAAAAAAGCGAACTTAACGAAATCATAAACGAAATGGGCATTGATATAAAAAGCTTCACGTATGACGGAGATACCGCCCCGGCCATACGGCAGATTGTACGGACCGTCGGGCATATCGTCATAACAAACCCGGATATGCTCCATTCGGCTATCTTGCCGCATCATACGAAATGGATAAGCTTATTCAGCAACTTGAAATACATCATTATCGACGAGCTGCATACCTACCGGGGCGTATTCGGCAGCCATGTAGCCAACGTTATTCGAAGACTTCAACGAATCTGCAAGTTTTACGGCAGCAACCCTTTATTTATTTGTACGTCTGCGACAATCGCCAACCCGAAGGAATTAGCGGAACAGCTGACAGGCCAGCCTATGCGGCTTATCAATGACAATGGAGCTCCGAAAGGGCGAAAACATTTCGTGTTCTATAACCCGCCAATCGTTAACCAACCACTTAATTTACGTAAAAGCTCTACGGTAGAGGTCAACGAGTTAGCGAAGGAATTCCTTTCAAATAAAATACAGACCATTGTTTTTGCCCGGAGCCGGGTGAGGGTTGAAATTATCTTAAGTCATCTACAGGAATTAACGAAGAATGAAATTGCAGCGAAGTCCATTCGAGGCTATCGCGGCGGCTATCTTCCGAATCAGCGGCGAGAAATTGAAAAAGGGCTGCGGAATGGCGATATTCTAGGTGTAGTAAGTACGAATGCTTTAGAGTTAGGTGTAGACATCGGACAATTGCAAGTTTGTATCATGACCGGATACCCTGGCAGCGTCGCCAGTACATGGCAGCAAGCAGGTCGGGCAGGCAGACGACATGGAGAAGCGCTGGTATTAATGGTAGCCAGCAATACGCCTATAGATCAGTACATCGTACAGAATCCCGAATACTTCTTCGATCGTTCCCCGGAGTCGGCGAGGATTAACCCGGAGAATTTACTTATCCTTGTCGATCATCTGCGGTGCGCATCTTATGAACTTCCGTTTAAGACGGGTGAACCGTTCGGTCCTAGTGATATAGAAGAAATTCTAGAATACCTTGTCGAAGAAAGAGTGCTGCACCGCGTTACGGATAGTTATTATTGGGCAAACCAGTCTTTCCCGGCAAGTGAAGTAAGTCTGCGATCTGCTGCCCAGGAGAACGTCATTATCGTCGACCAGACAGAAACAGCCAACGTAAAGATCATTGGAGAAATGGACAGATTTAGCGCAATGACCTTGCTGCATGATGAAGCCATTTATTTGCATGAGGGCGTACAGTTCCAGGTCGAGAAGTTGGACTGGGAACATAAGAAGGCCTACGTTCGAGAGGTTGACGTCGAATATTATACAGACGCAAATCTGGCCGTTAAGCTTAATGTTCTGGATATTGACAAAACGGAAACAAGACGCATTTCTTCTATTAACTACGGTGAGGTTAGAATCAATGCTATTCCCACTATTTTCAAGAAAATCCGTTTATCCAGTTTCGAGAACATTGGGTACGGGCCAATTAATCTACCCGAAGAAGAACTGCATACCAGCGGGACCTGGGTGGAATTAACGGAAGTCGATTCGAGCATTGACACAAAAACGCTTGAACAGCTGCTATTAGGAATTGCCAACGTACTGGGGCATATCATTCCGATCCATGTGATGTGTGACCGAAACGATATTCACGTTGTGTCGCAGATTCGGGCCGAGCATACGCAATTGCCAACTATTTTTATATATGACCATTACCCTGGTGGAATTGGGTTAGCCGAAGACGTGTACAAGCGCTTCGACGAAATTAAAACGGCAGCGAAGAATTTAATAAAAAAATGCCCTTGCTCCGACGGTTGCCCTTCTTGCATTGGTACACAAATCGAAGGGTTAAACGCGAAGCGAATGGCAGTAGAAATGCTGGGGTTAATATAATGAAGGTTCATGGTAGGGAAGCGGGTGCGGGACGATGAGCGCATTTCGCGATCGGTTCAATCGGCTTCGCGGAGAGAAGGCGGACGTATCCGCTGCGGCAACTGCGGATACGGTTATAGATGCGGAGAGTGTAGGTAACGTCCCGGCAGAAGAACACGTCGGGGTCAAGGATTTAATCGTTGAGCAGTCGGATTCGGAATCGCCTCCTGAATGGCTGCCGTATGATGTGAGACTGGTGCGCAATGAGATGGGTGAGTTTCTGGCGAAAGAGATTCGGTACCCGCTCGACTACCATCATGGGCATCATTCTTTCGGGGAATGGGGAGAAGCTGTTCGTGCCTTGACAGCGTTTCATGGCGATGAGCAGGTGATGGGCGCAGCATCTGCGGGAACTGCAACTGCATCGTTCGTGCCGCTTCGTTCCGACAATGTGCTGTTCCTCGATCTCGAGACGACAGGGCTGGGAGCGGGAACGGGCAATGTACCGTTCATGCTTGGCATAGCTTACTTCGAGGGTGAACATTATGTAGTGCGACAGTCGATCATCCGACATCCTGCAGAGGAACGGGCGATGCTTGCCGATCTGAAGGCACGGCTGCCGCAGTTCCAGTACCTCGTCACTTTTAATGGAAGGACGTTCGACTGGCCGCTTATACAGAGCCGGTTCATAATGAATGGATTCGGCAGCAAAGTGTGGGAACCGCTTCATCTCGATTTTCTGCATCCGTCGCGCAGTATCTGGCGCAACACGCTTGTGTCCTGCAAGCTGAGCTACGTGGAGGAGGAGCGGCTTGGCGTATTCCGAGAAGATGATCTGCCGGGTTCGGAGGCACCGGGCAGATATTTCGCTTATCTTGCAGACGGCGATCCGAAGCCGCTGCTCGATGTGTTCCGTCACAATGAGATCGATATGCTGTCACTAGCTGCTCTCGCCATTCGATTCGGTCACCTGCTGGCAGGACGAATCGGTTCTGCAGTGCCGATGCCGACGGAGGCAGAAGAGCTTGTTCGAACAGGGCTGTGGCTCGAACGAATGGGCGAGGAGACTTCAGCAGCACCGCTGCTCGCTAATGTGAGACGCGTGACAGATGCATCGCCATCGGTGTGGAATCGGCTCGCAGAGCGCGATAAGCGGCTCGGGCAGTGGGAAGATGCAATCTCCTTGTGGAATAAGGCTGCCAGTTCCGCTGAGCGCAGCTTCCTCCCGGATTGGGATGCGCATATCGAGCTGTCGATGTACTATGAGCACAAGGTGAAAGATGTGCCCCAAGCGCTGATCTATGCGCGCTCAGCATTGGAACTGGCGCTCGAACAACCACTCAGCGGCCGAGCGGACAGCAAACGTCGCAAGGAAATCGACGCGCTGCGCCATCGCCTCGACCGTCTTATGCGCAAAGCTGGGAAGTAAGTAGTAAGGATTGGAGTAAGCGTTGCTAAGCATGCTGAGCAGCGCTTGTTTTTTGTTTCGCAGGAGCCTTAAAGCAGAGAGATGATCACTGCAGGTATAGAAACGCACATACGTGGAATCAGAAGTGGCGGAGAGTGATGCACGTAGGTGCAGATATGCATCTAAGTAGGACTAGAAATGTCGAAGTGCTGTACATAGGTGTAGAAATACACCAACGTAAGGTCGTGAGTGTTGAAGTGGCACACGTAGGTGCATAAACGCACCTACATGTGCTTGGAAAAGCGTAGTGATGATTGGTGGTGCAATTATGCACCTAGGGTGCCAGAAGTTCCGGGGTTGGAAACCCCGGGGGTCCTCCCTAGCAGGGAGGATATAGGTGGATAGAGAAAAACAGTTTGAATAGGGATTAGGGGCGAAGCCCCTTAACTCGTTCGAGCACCAACCAAAAGCGTGTCCCGGAGGGACGACAAGCGGCTCCAAGCACGTACAAATGGTCGAGAACAAACATCGACCGTATCTAGTCCCCTCAAACGTAAAGCGTGTCCCGAACAGGGACGAAAGCGATCCCTCCACCCAAGCCGCTAGAACGCGAGTCCAGGAGTCCAGAGGTAAAGGTTTCCGCGAGGAAACCACATCGGAAGCATAAGCTGAGGCCTTTGGAACCCTCCCTCTTGGGAGAGGGAGGGAGTGTGGAATAATTAATTGCATATAAGGGGGCGCAGCCCTCAATCACTAGAGGTTTTACTGGAACGAAAATAACGGGGTTTGAGGGGCGAAGCCCCTTAACTCGCTCGAGCACCAACCAAAAGCGTGTCCCAGAGGGACGACAAGCGACTCCAAGCACGTACAAGTGGTCGAGAACAAACATCAACCGTATCTAGTCACCTCAAACGTAAAGCGTGTCCCGACCCGGGACGAAAGCGCTCCTTCCGCCCAAGCAGCTAGAACGCGAGTCCAGGTGTCCAGAGGTAAAGGTTTCCGCGAGGAAACCACATCGGAAGCATAAGCTGAGGCCTCTGGAGCCCTCCCTCTTGGGAGAGGGAGGGTTTGGGAGGGAGTGGAGTAAGTAAACGGGTATAGGGGGCACAGCCCTCAATCCCCAAGGTTTCAACGGTACGAAAATAACGGGGTTTGAGGGGCGGAGCCCCTTAACTCGTTCGAGCGCCAACCAAAAGCGTGTCCCGGAGGGACGACAAGCGACTCCTAGCACGTACAAATGGTCGAGAACAAACATCGACCGTATCTAGTCCCCTCAAACGTAAAGCGTGTCCCGAACAGGGACGAAAGCGATCCCTCCACCCAAGCCGCTAGAACGCGAGTCCAGGAGTCCAGAGGTAAAGGTTTCCGCGAGGAAACCACATCGGAAGCATAAGCTGAGGCCTCTGGAGCCCTCCCTCTTGGGAGAGGGAGGGTTTGGGTGGGAGTGGAGTAAGTTAAACAGGAGGTCCAAGGGGCAGCGCCCCTTGAGTCCTCCCAAGCAGGGAGGAATTAGCTGACCGGCTATGCATTAACTTGGCAATATACGCGTTGCTATGGTATTGTGGCAGAAGGCCATACTTCGTTTGATAGGTGTTTAGTAGGACGACTGAAGTGACTGCAGTAGGGGGAAACAACATGAAAACCATTCGATTTGCATTCAGCGGCTTCGGCAATATAGCGAAGACTCATATGACAGCGTTGCGAGCGCTGCCGATTATTAAGCAAGTCCCGGCACTGCCAGTGCTTGATACCATTATTACTCGCAATCCAGACACAAACCATGCGCAAGCAGAAGCAATCGGCTTCCGCCGCGTCGTGTCGACCGTAGAGGAAGCGGCATCTGACGAGCAGGTTGATGTTATCGATATTTGTTCTCCGAACAATCGCCATGATGCAGATGTAAGAGCAGCTATTGCTGGCGGCAAAGCGATCTATTGCGAGAAGCCGATAACGGATCAGTTTCCACAATCTGAAGCGTTGGAAGCGGCAGTGAATGAATCTGGCCTTATGCAGCAATTGGCGTTTACGTTCCGCTACCATCCTGCATCGATGCGCATTCGTGAGCTGGTGCGCGAGCAGGTAGTAGGAGATATTTTACAATGTAAAATCGCATATCGTCGTTCCGGCTACTTGAATCCTGAGCGTCCGATCAGCTGGCGGTTGGATAATAAGATGTCGGGTGGCGGCGCTATTAGTGACCTTGGCGTGCATGCGCTTGATCTGTTCCGTTACTGGTTCGGAGATATCGAGCATGCGGAAGGCCGTGTACATACACATGTTAAACGTCGTCCGTCGGCTGCAGGAAGCAGCGAGTTAGTTGAGGTTCATGTCGATGACTGGGCGATTATTCACCTGACGACTTCCTCCGGCATTAATGGTATGGCAGAAGTATCTCGTGTTGCGCTGGGTTCGGATGCTTTCGATATTCAAATCGTCGGCACGCGTGGTTCCATTACATGCGATTTGGAACGGGATGCGGTTCCAGCGGTTCATTTGCTGAAGGGCAGTCTCGGCGCTAGACCGGAGCCTTCGTCTCTTGCACTGATTCCAGACGAGAAGTCGACGATGGGCTTCTCTGTGGATAACCATTTTGGCGCGCTGCATCATTACATTCTTCGTCTGTCCGGCGATGACCGTTGGTCTGATATTGCACCTACCCTGAAAGACGGTGTAATCGTAGAAGGATGGATTGACCGCATTCTGCAGTCCACAGCAGGCGGTGGTTCGGTATGACATCTCATCTGAAGCCGATGAAAGGAGTTCTGCTCGATCTCGACGGAACGCTCTACCATGGCAGCGTAATGATTCCAGGTGCAGATCGTCTCATGCAATTGCTGATCGATCACAATATCCCGTTTCGTTATGTAACGAACAATTCATCACTCACGCCGGATGCCTTTGCCGCCCGACTACGCGGCATGGGGCTTCCAGCAACGCCTGAAGATGTATGCACTTCTGCTAGTGCTGCTGCTGAATACGTAGCATCGATCCACCCTGGTGCACGAGTATACATCATCGGGGAGACAGGGTTGCGTGAAGCAGCGATTAGTGCCGGTCTGGAACCGGTTGAGAATGGAGCAGACATCGTACTGCAAGGCATCGACCGCGAATTGACGTATGCCAAGGTGGCTGGCGCTGTAGACCAGCTGCTCAAAGGCGCGAAGTTCGTGATGACCAACCCGGATCTGCTGCTCCCGTCGGAGCATGGACTTATGCCAGGCGCCGGCTCGATTGGTGCAATGATCCAAGCAGCTAGCGGACAGGTGCCGATTGTAGTCGGCAAACCGTCGGCCATTCTAATGAACTATGCGCTGAAGCGACTTGGTGCTCGTGCAGATGAGACATGGGTTGTTGGCGATAACCTAGCAACGGATATTGGTGCCGGCAAAGCCGCAGGCTGTGGAACAGCACTGGTGTTGACCGGTCTTACTACCGCGGATAACCTTGAAATGTATGCGGAGAAGGCGGGCTGCCGCGCGGATGTCGTGTGCGCGGATCTGGATGCACTCGGCTCGTATATATTGGAACGAATCAGGCAATAAGAGAAGCAAACGTACGGACAGGAAGGAAGATGATGGATGCCGGAGCTGCCTGAAATGGAAACGTATCGCAAGCTTCTGTCGGAGCGAATCGCCGGCAGAACGATAACAGGCGTAGTCGTCACCCGCGACAAAACGATTAATATGCCGCCAGAGCAGTTTATTGAAGCTGTTGTAGGCCGGGTCGTCTGGTTCGTTGAACGGAGAGGCAAGCATCTGCTGCTGCATCTCGATGATGGAAGGCGACTCATTATTCATCTCATGTTAGGCGGTTCACTCTATTATGGTGATGAGGAAGATCGTCCTGATCGCAACGTTCAAGTGGAGCTGTCGTTCGGTGAGCACAAATTGTTCGGAATCGGACTACGTCTAGGTTATGTGCATCTCGTTACAGCGAAGGAAGCGATTGAGCGCTTCCAAGAGCTCGGCCCAGAACCGCTGGATACGAGACTGACGGTTAGCAAGTTCAAGGAGCGTTTCAAGGGCAAACGCGGAGCGCTTAAGACAGCACTGGTCGACCAGCATACGATTGCCGGCATTGGCAACTGTTATGCGGATGAGATCTGCTTTATAGCATCGATTCGTCCAACCGTACGCATTCCTGCGCTTAAAGAGGATGACTGGGAGCGGTTGTTCCGTGCCATGCAATCTGTGCTGCGTGAGGCTACTGCCTATGGCGGTTATATGGATGCGCCTTTCACACGTGAAGATACATTGACAGGCGGCTTTGATGAGCGCTGCCGCGTCTATGACCGCGTCGGAGAACCTTGCGTACAATGTGGAACTGCAATTGAGCGGGGCGAGGTTGCGACGAAGAAGGTTTTCTACTGCCCGACCTGCCAGCCAGAGGGCTAATATGAGCTATGGCTGCCATGTAAGTACACGTGGAGGCTATCGGGCAGCTGCCGTTCGAGCGGCAGAGGCGGGGGCAGGATCGTTTCAATATTTTCCAAAAAATCCGCGTGGGTTGTCGATCAAATCATTCGACCGCGCGGATGCATTGCGTTGTGCGGCCTATTGCGCTGAGCATGGATTGGTGTCCATCGCGCATACGCCATATCCAACAAACTTGGCTGCCGAAGATCTGAGCCAGCGGAAACGAACCGTCGAATCGCTCCTGAATGATCTGGACATCGCGCAGAGCTGCGGGTCTATCGGAGTGGTTGTTCATTTTGGCATCTATAAGGGACCGGAACCGCTGGTTGGCTATCAGCATATTATCGCTGCACTGGACGAAGTGACGAGCCGCTGGTCAGGCCATGCCAAGCTGCTGATCGAGAATCAAGCAGGCGACCACGCATTCATGGGGACGACGTTCGAGGAGCTGGCGACGATACGGAAGTTGTGCAAAAGGCCGGAGTTGATCGGATTCTGCATGGATACATGCCATCTGTTCGCGAGCGGTGGCTGGAACGGTGAGCCCCACGCGCCATGGTTGACTAAGGCTGCAGAAACAGGTGTGCTGCCGCATATTGCGGCGATTCATTTCAACGATAGTCTCTATGATTCGGGTATGCGGAAGGATAGGCACGCTATAATCGGCGAAGGCCGCATTGGAGAAGATGGACTTCGCTGGATGCTGACCGAGCCTGCATTAGCCCATATTCCATTTATTCTAGAGACGCCGACGGACGGGACAGGCTCTCATAAGAGCCAGTTGATGCGGATGAAGGAATGGGGAATGAAGCGATGAACCATTTATTTCTTGATGATTATCGGGCGTGCCCGAAAGGCTTCTTGCTTGCGAGGAATGCGGATGAATGTAAGCTGATGTTAGGGGAACTATCGATCGGCATTTTATCGCTCGATTATGATCTCGGTTATGGCGAGTCAACGGGGCTTGAGGTCGTCGAATATATGGTGAAGGAACAAATATGGCCGCATGAAGTGTATTTACATACGTCTAGTGAATATGGTCGAATGCAAATGTACCGGCTTCTGTCGGAGCATGCGCCAATAACAACGGAGCTTCATTACGGACCTATGCCGGATGAAGTGAAGGATAAAGTGGCGCAGCAGGCTTAGAATGCGGAGAGTGGAAGGGGAACGATGATGATACATATGCAGGATATTTCGTTCATACGCGGTGATAGGACGATATTAAACGGCGTTAACTTTCATGTGCAAAAGGGCGAGCAATGGGTCATTCTCGGACGTAATGGATCGGGCAAGACAACGCTGCTGGAGTTTATGAACGGCTATCAATTCCCGTCGAGCGGGACCGTTGATGTGCTTGGTAACCGATATGGTGAATGCGATGTACGCGAAGTGCGCAAGCAGATCGGATATATCTCACAGTCGCTTATGGAGAAGTTGACGCTTCGCGATCCGGTATGGGAAGTTGTCGCTACTGGGGAATACGCGTTTCTTCGCTTCTATCAGGATATTCCGGAAGAAGTGAAAGCGAAGGCGCTTGGATTGCTCGATGAGGTAGGACTGCTTCATACGGCGGAACAGACGCTCTCGACGTTGTCGCAAGGGGAGCGGAAGAAGGTCATGCTGGCACGTGCATTGATGCAGGATCCTAAGCTCCTTATAATGGACGAGCCATGCTCGGGCTTAGACTTGTACGAGCGGGAGAAGTTGCTTGTTGATTTGGACAATTTGCGCAAGCGGGATATTACCGTTATTTATGTCACGCATCATATCGAAGAAATTATGCCATTATTTACGCACGTCGCGCTAGTAAGCGGAGGACGGATTGCAGCAGCGGGTCCGAAGGAGGAAGTGCTGCAGCCTTCCGTTCTTAGCGAAGCGTATGAGCTGCCGATTGAAATCGATTGGCAGCATGGGCGCCCTTGGATTCGTGTGGTGCCTTCGGAGAAGGGAGCCGCAGTGTGAGCTTCAATGATACAGATAATAAGCTGGTCACGACATGGATCGGAACCTCAAATACAGGTTATGCCCCGTTAGCGATGGAGGAAGTGCGTCGATCGATTGATGGGTCGGCTGTCCGCATTCTAGCACCGGCAGAGACTTTTATCATCGAAAGTCCGCTTAACAGGGAAGAAACGTTAAGACAGCTGCAGATGCAGCCGCCGGTTTTCCTTCGTCACATTCAACCCATCGACGGGTCTTTGAATTTGACAGAAACGGAAGAGTCGGCAGTGCTGCCATTGTTGGCAAATATTGTTGGTCAAGCGCAGGAGATACTTCGCGGCCGACGTACGGCTGTCCATGTTCGTCGTGCGGAAGGATGCGCGTATCCGCATTCCGTTTTCGATACGAAGACATCCCTTGATGGCGTCCTTCGCGATATTGGTGCAACGGCTGATCAGCGCAGCCCAGAGATTATCGTCTCGATCTACGCGGTGAAGGATCAGTTGTACGTTGGATTCGGAACGCCAGATGAGTTGATGTCGGATTGGCCAGGTGGAGCTATTCGATTCCAGCGGGAGGAAGAACAGATCTCTCGCGCGAAGTTTAAGTTACTGGAGGCGGAACGCGCCTTCGGATTGGATTATACTCAGTACCGTGAAGCGATTGACATTGGTGCAGCGCCTGGCGGGTGGACATCGCTCCTGCTAGAGCGCGGCGTGTCTGTTACAGCTATTGATCCAGGTGCAATGCATCCGTCGCTGCGCAATCATCCGAAGCTGACATATCTGAAGCGCAACGCTTCAGAGGTCAAGTTCAAGCCAAACACGTTCGACCTGCTCGTGTGCGACATGAGCTGGAGTCCGATGCAGATGGTGAAGCTGGTGCTTGATCTGAACGAGTCGCTGGCGTACGGCGCTACGGCTATCGTTACGATTAAGCTCATGCACCGCAAGCCGTTGCAGACGATCCGCGATGTCATTGCAAAGCTGGAGTCGGCCTTCATCGTGCATCGCGCGAAGCAACTGTTCCATAATCGCGAGGAAATTACGTTGTTTATGACGAAACAATATTAATGGTAGGAAGGCGTACCCCGGAAGGTGGCACGTCTTTTTTTGCGCATAGGGGGAGAAACCGTCTCTAAATGTGCTAATTGGTAGGGAGGCGAATTATCATTTCACCAAACCGACAGCTTGGTTCTAAAATCATTGTCATCTGTAATGTATTGGACTTTCTCGTACCCTAGATTCATCGCATTATAGTACAGATCCGCGAGCAGAATCTGATCTTTGCAATACATAGCGACATACACCGAATCAATGATAAGGAGTAAGAACTGACAATCGCTGCTTAGAAACTCCTCATACGTTCTGACGTCTATGATTTCGGAATTGAACGGAAATGCTTTGAGCCCTAGAAAGATCAAATAAACATTCGGATGTTCAATGATCTGCTGAAGCGTTGAGCCATCCATTCCGAAGTATTCCCGCGTAAAGAGGGGCTCCATTTCATTTTCCACAACACGGTAGGACTCTTCGCCGCCGACATACCAGTTGTATGCAGCAACAGGAAGGGGCGCGAGCATATACTTAAGGACGCTGCCATATTCATTGCGGATTACGAAGCTAATTCCTCGGCTCATACTGACCTCCTCCTGACGCGCTCTGGATAGCGAATGATAATTTCATATTGATGGAATGTGAAGAGTTATGCTAGAATGCAATTCCATGATTAGGAAGAACTAGCGTAACCCATTATATAGGTGGAGGTTATGAATGAAGCTGTTTCATTTCAGCAGTTCGAGTGATATTGAAGTGTTCCATCCGAGAGCTAAGGCGACTCGTGAAGACATGCCCCCGGTCGTATGGGCGATCGATGAGGAGCATCAGTTCACGTTTTATGTCCCACGAGATTGTCCGAGAATTATTTGCACGCGGTCAGAGGATCTATCCGAGGAAGATAACATTCGTTTCTTCGGCACCACGGCGTCAGACATCGTCATGACGGTTGAGACGGGCTGGTACGAGAGGATCGAGAAAGCTGCCTTGTACCGTTACGAGTTGCCTTCGGAATCATTCAGGCTTTTTGACAAGTATGCAGGTTACTACATCTCCGAGGAGATCATTACGCCGATCAAAATGGATGTCATCACCAATCCGCTTGATCTGCTCATTCAGCTCAACATCGATATTCGACTCACACCTAATCTTCATCCGCTTCGTAATGCCATCTTGAATTCCAGCCTAACAGACTTCGGAATACATCAGTTCGGTAATGCTGCACCAATGGAAGCAAGCACATGGTTGACTGAATAATAGTTTCCAAATCTTTATAAAAAGTTAACATGTGATACATAATGTCTGGAACGAATTCTCGACGTTAATGGATGTTAAGTGATATGATTAATGCTAATACACTATACGACTAGATCGTGCTGGAGGATAGCGGTATTGGTTATGAGTAATAATAATCTTTCTTTTGCAGAGAAAATTGGTCGGCGATTGAAGCAAGTTAGACTTAACAAAGGACTCTCCGCAGTTGAAGTGTGCAAACAACTCAATATCGGTACATCTTCAATGAGTAACTATGAACGCGGCGAGCGGATGCCCAGTTTAGAAATATTAATTAAAATCTCTGAATTGTATGAGATGTCTATAGATGAACTGTTAAGTGTGCGCAAATATGACAATGATGAAGATGCATGGCTTACGGATGTGAAATTTGCATCAGCTGTGAAGAAGAAAACGTTGATGAACATCTGGATCATACTCAACAAAATGGAAGGTGAGAACCCTGAGATCTGAAGACCAGATTAAACGAATGATCATTCAATTACAGCAGTTGCTGCCTAATTTACATAGTGAAGAGAACGCAAGAGAATTAGAAGCCGTCAAAGGCAAAATCGAGATTCTAGAGTGGGTTCTCGATGCACCGGTTGAGAAATACCACGTTTAGAAGCGATATAACAGCAAGTGCAGTTATGCAGATGGTTGGTTACTTCTTCAGTAGGCTAACGTCATATCCCAACCTCTGTATAACCTCAAGCCCATCTGGAAATGTAATTCTCTGTGCACCTGTCCAGCCATGGTCCAAGGCATACATAATAAATTGACGAACCAGCCGCGGATGCTGCAAATTTATTGTGTCCAAATGGCCTGATCCAAGTTCATTCAATGAAATGCCAACAAACAAAGGACTCCCTGCAATCGGATCATCCCATGTGTCGAATAGGAAGGAGCAGATGTTGTTCTTAAGTTCCTTAGGAGAGATGTTCAACGTAACATAACTCCTTCCTTGATGGTATTTCTGATTGATGACATAGACAAATTGTTGCTCTCGAACTGTGATATCTCTTGTCTTTCTCTTCAATTCGTTCCCCCCCGATTCCGACCATTCGATCTCCTTGTGGTTGTTAATGTCTAGCCTCTAGCCCGTTGAATAATCTCCGTTATAAAAGGATGCTTAGCGCTCGTATAAGTCGCTCTATCATGAGGATACTTGAGCGAAAGCTCTTTTTTTAATCGGTCATATTCCTTCAACGCCTCGGGATGCCCAATCAAATAGTCTCGAAACGCCAACTGGTTGTTCCATTCATCGCTGCCATAGACATATACATGCATGTGATGCGTTCCGGCTCTCCATTGACCTTTCCTGAAAAACCTCCGATTCGGAAACGCTTCATGGTATACATGCTCGTAACCAATCTGCGCCAGTGGTTCTATATAAGGCTCAACCTCGATTAATTCCCGTACACCGACCATGAAATCAATAACAGCTTTTGCTGTTAGCCCCGGAACAGAAGTGCTCCCAATGTGCTCAATGGCTATCGCTTTATCGGCCATGATCCTTTCAACTTTGTTTTTCTCATTTTGATACATCATTGGCCATTGTTCATTGTACGGTTCAATCTTAACGTTCTCCACAAGTACCTCCTAGTTGTCTAACTACTCTGAATGGGGAATTGTATCCCTTACAACGGTCCCTAAAAGAAGCAAGCGACTCTTGGCACAACGTACCTTGGAGTCGCTTGCAGTGTGGTGTATTTATCATTTATTTCAGACGGAGCGGGGAGACCCCCCCCTACTAGCCGCGTAGTTGAGTATCCTCAATAACTTACACCGCTAGGTGTTTCTCCCTATATTGCCCTGGCGTAATCCCCTCGGACTTGCGGAACGAACGGATAAAGTTCTGCGGGTTGTTATACTGCAGCTTAGCTGCGATATCTTTGATCGGCATGCTCGTCTCTGCAAGCCATTTCTTCGCCATATTGAGGCGGTACATCGCCAAGTATTCGCTGAACGAGTAGTTCGTTTCCTTGCGGAAGACGCCGCTCAGATAGTTGGCATTGTAGTGGAGCGTAGCCGCACATTGCTCGAGCGTCAGATCGGTGTCGTAGTAGCGGCGCACAAGCTCGATCATTTTCTCCGACAGATTATGATACTGCGTATTCTGGCGGTCATTCAGAATGCCGATGATCGGCTTGATGACCGTTGTCCAGAACCAGTCCTCGATTTCGGCCACGATATGCAGATCCAGCATCTCCTCGAACAGCGAATCGTTGCCTTGATGGATCGACTTCAAGCTAATGCCAGACTCCTGCATTACAATCAACAAATTATTGAGCAGGCGGCTCATCGGAATCTGATACTCTTGCGGTGGCAGCTCGATTGTGAAGATCGCCTTCATCAGCTGATTCAGCAGAGGCTTCGCTTTGTCCGGCTCCGTTAGCTTGATTGCATCAATAAGCTCATTCTCCAGATGGGTCGGATAGGTCAGGTTCAAATAATGCTTGCCCGAGCTAAAGCTTTCATACGGCACAATAATGCCCTCGCCCAAATGGATCCGATGTTTGAGCGCCTCCAGACCTTCACGATACGCGATTCCGATCGATGAGACCGAGTGGAAGGGGAGGCTGTGCCCGATACTGATGTTCAAGCTTAGAACAGTCGCAATATGCTCCTGCACGCGTACGGCAAGGTCATTCAAGCTGTCCTTGAACAGCTTCTGCTGGTCGGTTTCACTGCCGATGAGCGTTACGATCGTACCATCGATAAACACCGGATCAAGCCGATCTTCGACAGGGATGAGTTCTTGCAGCATATTGTGAACAGCGAACTGCAGAAGCTCCATATCGCTCTTCTTGTACCTCGTACCGTCTATGGAGTCGATCTGTACATTCATGACGACCATCGTCTTCCACTTGGACAACTGGTGTCCATAACCGAATCGGATGAGCCGATCCGCCACTTCGCTTTGTTTGATCGCTCCTTGATAGGCCCGCATCAGATCAAATAGCTTCACCTGTTGAAGATGCTGATTCGCCTCGTCCTGCAGCCGTTCATTCGATTGGAACAGATGCTGCATTTGCTCGCCGATGACTTGGAATTCATTCGCGCGGCGGCCGGAAGCCACTTCATTCGAACGCATCCGCAGCTGTGACAGCAACCGCTCAATTGGCGAATACATGCGGCGGGAGCTGAGCCATGCGACAATGATCGAGATAATGAGCATGATGAAGCAGACCGTTGCCGTGTACATGCCGATTTTGTTCGATTCGCTAGTTAAGCTGGCTATTGAAGTCGCAGACAAGTACGTCCAGTTATTCAGATCCGAACGATGATACGTGATGGCGAAATTGCTGCCGTTCAGCATCATTCGAAGCTGACCGTCAGTCGCGCTCCAAGCGCCAAAATCGGCTAAGCCTGCATCTGCAGCGGGGTGTCCGATCAGCTTGGCGTCTGGATGCAGAAGCAGCAGGCCTTTGCTGTCGATGATGATAATGCTGTCTGACTCATCTGTCTTATCGTCCAGCTGCACCATCTGCTGCAAGCTGCACACAGGGATGTTGGCAATCGCAGCGCCATAATGCTCGAGGCCGGCAGAAGGCCATTTCTTAATCAGACTGATGCTGTAATCGCATGACGCCATATTCGTATTCTCTTCGCTGTAGAACCAAGTAGTAGGCGTTAACATCCAATCGGTATTGTCGCTGCTGTGAATGATGCCTGACAGCTCGGCGTAATGCTGGTATTGCTCGAACGGATATAGTCCGGAGTTTTTCACCATCCAGTTATAGCGCTCGTTCATGAGAATGACGTCTTCGACCTTCGTGTCGAACGATTGCATGTAACGAATTTCATTCTGAAGATCGTTATATAGCGCAAAATCATTCTCCGTCATCTTCTGTTTCATCGCCTTCTGGAAGACGGTGGAATGTATCACCTGATTTAGTGTCTGGTTGACAGTCATTAGCTTTTGCTCTACATTGGAGTTGATTTGACGAATGAGCTGCTGTTTGCCGCGATTAACGTGTGACTGTATTTCATTCGATGATGTGAAGTAGGAGAAGATGCCAATGAATAATACCGGTAACGTACTTAATAAAAAGCCGTATATCGTCAGCTTGCTTAGAAAAGTAAGCGATTTCATGTTCATCAGCACCTTGTCTGAAAAGTGGTCATCTAAGAGGACTTATCATGATCAATTTGTGAACGACATTAATAAAATTATGCCAGCATTTGTCTCCATGGACAAGGGGGAATTAGGACGAATCGGATGGATTCGCAAGAATCAGGCCATGAAGAGGGCAGTGCTTACCGCCTGCTCCGCTAGTCTCTTTCTAGTATCGGCGGGCTGTGCACTGGGTCAAGGAAATGCGAAAACGGCATCTGCCGCCGAGGATCGCCCGACGATTTCGATCATGGCGCCGCTCCATTTTCCAAGTCCTCCGAGCAATGAAATCATCAAACGCATCGAGCAACAGACCAATGCCAACGTTGAGATTACTTGGGTGCCTGACGGTGTCTATTCGGACAAAATGGCTGCGGCGCTCACGACGAACTCGTTGAAGAAAGCGACTTTCGTGAAGTACACGGACTTTATCTACATGTCAGATACGATGCGTTCCGGCGTATTCTGGGATATCGGACCTTACTTGGATGAATTCGAGAACCTGCGACATCTAGACCATAATATCATGAAACAGGCTTCTGTAGATGGCCATATCTATGGACTATATACCGAACGGCCATCTTCGCGGCAGGGTATTATCATTCGGCAGGATTGGCTTGAGAAACTTCAGCTCAAGCCTCCGACCACGATTGATGAGCTGTACGAAGTCATTCGCCAATTCACGTATAATGATCCAGACGGCAATGGCGTGCAGGATACAGTCGGTTTAGCGGACCGAAACGATCTAGTATACGGCGCGTTCAAGACATTAGGCTCATACTTCGGCACACCAAACAACTGGCAGCTGGACAATGGGAAGTTCATAGCCGATTTCGAGACACAAGCTTATATCGACACGATGGACTTTATGGGCAAACTGTACGCGGAGAAGCTTATCAATTCTGATTTTGCCGTAACGAGTAAAGATATTCAGCGGAACCTGCTTATTACAGGCAAGGCTGGCGTGTACATCGGCAGCATGTCCGATGCGCAGCGCTTGTCGACGGAGGCAGTCACCGTCAATCCCAAAGCGACCTTCACACTCGTGAATCGATTAGAGGGACCGCAGGGTTACAGGATATGGTCAATCCCCAATTACAACGGACTTTACTTGTTCTCGAAGAAAGCGGTTAAGACAGAAGAAGAGCTGCGCGAGATGCTTGCGTTCTTCGACCGATCGATGGAGAGAGATGTTGCCAATATGATGCTGTATGGACTCGAAGGCCGCCACTATGAGGAGAGAAGCGGCATGGCGTATTTGCCTGAGGCAACAAGCGAGCTGAGGATTAGCGAAGTTAACGCGCTGTATACGCTGATGATTGCAGATCTTAGCAATCCGAATGTAATGAAGGCTGCACAGAAGGAGCCATTGACTGAATTAGCAGACCGGCTTGTTGCGGATAACGAGAAATTTCTAGTGAAAGATCCTTCCGTTAGCCTGCATTCCAAAACTTACGATGAGCATGGACAAGAGCTGAACAATATTATTACGGAGGCGACTTACAACTATATGCTTGGTCAGATCGACCTAGATCGCTTTAAGAATGAGGTGGACAAATGGAAACGCAGCGGCGGGACGAAGGTCATCGAGGAGCTGCAGGACCAATATGAGAGCATGCAATAAGATTCTGAAGAAGCCCCGTTGTGCGTATGCACAGCGGGGCTTTTCGCATTCATCATGAATAGCCACTAGCCGATTCATGCAAATTACAGCGATGCTCATTAGCTCACAATCCGCGCCGTTATAGGCTTTATGAGCTAATGATTGTTTCGGTAATGATAGTCGTCCTATATCGTAGAGCTTGCAACCAACCACAAACAAAATCGGAGGTCTTAGCACAATGACTAGAAAATCATTGTCCATTCTGATGACCGCCATGCTGTCGATCAGCGTATTCATGACAGCATGTTCGAGCAAATCAGAGGAGAAGCAAAGTGAAGAGACGCAAGGTTCGAAGACGACCGAAACGACACAGACTGAGCAAGCAGACACGCCGAAATCAGAAGAACCATTCCCAATTACGATCATGCTGCCGCTGAACATTGCGGAGACGCCGCCGGATGACATTAAGAAAGAAGTAGAAAAGCTGACGAACACCAAATTAACGTATCAGTTCTTCCCAGCTGATACATACGAAGAGAAGCTGACGGCAACGTTCGCAACGGGCTCGCTGCCGCAAGTCACTTATTTGAAGAACCAAGCGACGTTCATGTCAATGAAGGAAGCGATCAAGGATGGTCAGTTCTGGGAGATCGGACCGCTGCTTAGCGAATTCCCGAACTTGAACAAGCTGAAGCCGGAAATTCTTAATAACACGAAGGTTGACGGCAAGCTTTACTCGCTGTACATCGGACGTCCGCTTGCCCGTCAAGGCATCATTTATCGTAAGGACTGGGCAGACGCACTTGGTCTGAAAGCGCCAGAGACTACAGAAGATCTGTACAACATGATGAAGGCGTTTACGGAAGGCGATCCAGACAAGAACGGCAAGAACGATACGATTGGTCTGGCTGATCGTAATGACCTGGTTTATGGCGCATTCAAGACGATCGCTTCCTGGTTCGGGACACCTAACAACTGGGGTGATAAGGATGGCCAGCTGCTGCCGGAGTTCATGTTCCCGCAATATATCGAGTCGATGGATTATATGAAGAAAATTCGCAATGAGAAGCTCATGAATCAAGACTTCCTCGCAACGAGTAAGACGGACCAGACAAGTCTGTTCACAAGCGGCAAAGCTGGCGTATATATCGGCAGCATGCAGGATGTCGACTCGCTCAACAAAGATTTGATCAAGAACGTTCCTACAGCTGTCGTTGATACAGCAGCACTGATCAAAGGACCTGAAGGACAGCAATCGACTTGGGCGATTCCTGGTTATAACAACGTAGTTCTGTTCCCGAAATCGGCTGTTAAAGACGAAGCAGAGCTGAAGAAGATTCTTGCTTACTTCGACAAAATGATGACGCCGGAAGTTGCAAACGTCATGTACTGGGGTATTGAAGGCGTTCACTACAGCGTTGTAGACGGCAAAGCGAAAGTCTCCGATGACAAAGAGAAGGTTGAACGCGAGGTTAAAGGCTACAAGGACAGCGTAATAGGCGAGCCTGAGACGAACGGCATGTACGATCCGCTTAACACGCTGCCAGCCCGTATTCATGCGGATTCGGAACTGATTCCGGCCAATGAGAAAATCGCAATTGCTGACCCGACGGCAGCGCTTGATTCGGCTACGTTCGCAGAGAAAGGCGCTCAGCTGCAAGAGATTATGACAGATGCAACTTATAAGTATATGTATGGCCAGATCGACCAAGCAGGCTTCGAGAAAGCCATCGAGAACTGGAAGAGCCGCGGCGGTCAAGCCATGATCGACGAGTATAATGTTTCCAACAAATAATGCGCAAGCAGTACATGCTAAATGAGGTTGAAGTTCGGTGGGCTGTTCGGCTTCGGGCAGCCCCCATTCCAAGAATTAACGTCAGAGGGGGATCAGCATGGACCAAGTCGTAGAGATGCCAGAGATGAAGCCGATGCCTCGCCGCGATAGAGCGCTAGCCAAGCGTATATGGCGGAACAAGTGGCTGTATATCATGATTTCGCCGGGTGTCTTGTACTTTCTTATTTTCAAATACTTTCCGATGTTCGGCCTCATTATCGCTTTCGAGGACTATAAGCCGTATCCCGGCAAAGGGATAACAGGCAGCGAATGGGTTGGGCTAAAGCATTTCCACAGATTGTTTACGGAGCCTGATTTTCTGAACATTTTGGGCAATACGCTCACTCTGTTTGCTCTTAATCTTGTCTTCTTCTTCCCGATACCGATCCTTCTATCCCTAATGTTGAATGAGGTTCGCTTGTCGGTATTTAAGCGGACATTCCAGACGCTTGTGTATTTGCCTCACTTCATGTCGTGGGTCATTATCGTGTCCATCAGCTTCGTCATGCTGACGATGGATGGCGGCATTATCAACTCCTTGCTCGAATACTTCGGGTTCAACAAAATCAACTTCCTGCTGAGTCCCGACTGGTTCCGCCCGGTCTATATCCTTCAGGTCATATGGCGTGAAGCCGGATGGGGGACGATTATTTATTTGGCAGCAATCGCATCTATCGATCCGCAGCTGTATGAGGCGGCGCGCATGGACGGTGCCGGACGGCTTCGCCAAATGTGGCATGTAACGCTTCCATCGATCCGCAGTGTTATCGTCGTGCTGCTTATTCTCAAGATTGGCGATGTGCTGGAACTTGGCTTTGAACATGTCTATCTGCTGCTCAATTCGATGAACCGAGACGTGGCAGAGATCATTGATACGTATGTGTATACGGCTGGTCTGCGGCAAGGGCAATTCAGTTACAGTGCGGCAATTGGGTTGTTCAAATCCGTTATCGGACTTGTGCTCGTTCTATTCGCGAATCGCCTGGCGAAACGAATGGGCGAAGAAGGCATCTATTGATCGTAATTATGCTTGAGGAGGCAACCATCATGGTGGAAGATCGGACGTTCGGTAACCGAATGTTCACTGCGATCAACTATTTGCTGCTCACCGTGATCGCGCTTGTGACGATATTACCTTTCGTTCATATCGTGGCAGGCTCGTTCACAACGAATGCGGAGCTTGCTGCGAAGCGATTCGTTCTTATTCCAACGCAGTGGAGCTTTGATGCTTATACGTTTATTTTCTCAACCAATACAATTATGCGGGCAATGGCTGTATCAGTTGGCGTGACGTTATTCGGTACGCTATTCAGTATGCTGCTAACCTCTCTTATGGCTTACGGCCTTGCACGTCGGGATCTCGACGGCCGTCGTTTTCTTAACTTGTTCGTCGTCATTACGATGTTGTTCCACGGCGGACTGATTCCAACCTTTATCGTTGTCAAAAATCTAGGACTCATCAACAGCTACGCTTCGTTAGTCCTGCCAGCGGCGATCAGCGCATTCAATATGATCATTCTTCGCAGCTTCTTCCAGAACATTCCGGATGGCCTTGAAGAGTCGGCCCGTATTGATGGCTGCAGCGATTTCGGAACGTTGTTCCGAATCGTACTGCCACTGTCGATGCCAGCGCTGGCTACGATATCGCTCTTCTATGCGGTGACGTACTGGAACACCTACTCGAATGCGATCTTCTATCTATCGGACAGCGACAAATGGCCGATCCAAGTGCTGCTGCGGCAGATTGTCGTACTCGCAAGCGGCTTCGAATCCGATGCGAGTCTGGACAGCACCGTACCGCCGCCGGATCAAGCGGTGAAGATGGCGGTAATCGTCGTGTCGACGCTGCCGATTCTGATCGTCTACCCGTTCTTGCAGAAACATTTTGCGAAAGGTGCTCTGGTAGGTTCAATCAAAGGTTAAGAAGAGATGGAGAGGAACTTCTATGACTAGACCAAATGAGATGAGACCGCTTGCTTGGGCAGCGACGGCTTGTGATTCGATCATAAGTCGTTATGCACCAATCGAGCTGCCGCCGGCACATCGCTGGCACTATCATCAAGGCGTCTTTCTATGCGGCATGGACATGCTCGCGAAGGCCGTTTCGGATGATCGATATACACGATACATACAAGGTTATGTCGATGAACTGGTAGATGCGAATGGCAATTTGTATTTCGCACGCGATGAGCTGGATGCCATTCAAGCAGGTCTGCTTTTATTTGATCTGGATGCACGGGTTGGCGGAGGGGGCAAATATAGAACCGCCGCCGGCAAGCTGCGACGTTTGTTTGATACGCTGAACCGTAACTCGGAAGGCGGCTTCTGGCATAAAGATAAATATCCATATCAGATGTGGCTGGATGGACTCTATATGGGCGGGGTATTCGCACTGAAGTATGCGAATGCGTACGGTGACCATGAACTGCGCGATATGGTGCTTCATCAGGAGCGGTTGATGCGCCGCTTTATGTCGGATGAGCGAACGGGGCTGCTGTTCCACGCATGGGACGAGTCTCGGCGCATGTCATGGGCAGATGCTGACACTGGCTGCTCGCCTGAGCTGTGGGGCCGTTCACTCGGCTGGTACGGCCTTGCGTTATCGCAATTCATCGATTGCTTGCCGGAAGGACATGCTGGACGTACAGAGCTGTCGCAAGCACTCGCCCGCTTCGTCCATTCGATTATTCAATTTCAAGATCCGAATAGCGGACTCTGGTTCCAGGTCATCGATAAAGGCCATCTGCATGACAATTGGCTGGAAACATCCTGCTCCTGCCTGTTTATCTATGCGATCAGCCGAGCAGTTAAGCTCGGTATCGTACCAGACAGCTATGCTGCAGCAGCTGTTAAGGGCTATTATGGTTTGTTTGATTTCGTCAAGAAGGATGAGAATGGGCGCTTCATCTTGTCTGGCATCTGCATCGGCACCTCTGCTGGAGACTACAACAATTATGTAACGCGTCCGACGAGCGAGAATGATCTTCACGGTGTGGGCGCCTTCGTCATGGCTTGCGTTGAGGTGGAATCGCTCGTATAATGAAGCCATAATTGAATTGGAACGTGATGGGAAAGAATCCCGGTATATGGCGCATGCATGTGCGTTCTATGCCGGGATTTTTCTCGTCCATCGGGGAGGTTAAGGGATGGAGTTGGATTATTCGACAATGCAGATGCAGGCGGGCAGTCATCCACTCGAAGCAGGCATGATGATAGGGGGTCGTTATCGAATCGCAGGTGTCATCGGGCAGGGTGGAATGGGGGTTGTATATGCGGCGGAAGATACTCGGCTGCAGGGCAAGCTTCGTGCAGTGAAAGCAGCTGGCCGTTATGGATCCGATTACGACATTTGTGCAGAAGAGGCGCGTATGTTAATGAGGCTAAGCCATCCGAACGTGCCGCAGATCGTTGACTATTACCCTCCGGACGAAACCGGGATCGAATATGTAGTCATGGACTATGTCCACGGAGAGACGGTTATCCAGCGACTAAGTCGGTATCAAGGGCGAATGCCCGTTGATGAAATCGTCTCGATCGGTTTACAACTATGCGATGCGCTGTCGTATCTCCATGAGCAGACTCCGCAAATCATTCATCGCGACTTGAAGCCATCCAATGTCATGATTGATAAGAGCGGACATGTGAGGTTAATCGATTTTGGCATCGCACGCTTCTATAAAGAAGGGGTGCAATCCGATACCGTCTTGTTAGGCACGCCTGGTTTCGCCGCACCAGAACAGGAGGGTGGCAGCCAGAGTGATGCACGTACAGACGTTTATGGGCTGGGTGCACTGCTGTATTTTCTTCTAAGCGGTGGCCGCACTTATGCGGTTGGAAATACGAGACTGTTCGAATCAGCGGAGCTGGCGATCGACGTTCCGCCTTCATTAGCAGCAGCGGTTCACCGGATGGTGCTTGCGAATCCATCGATGCGTTTCGCATCGATGCGGCAAGTGGAGGAGGCGCTTATGGATGCGCGGCCGATTGGCCGATCCATTAATCGGATGCTTGGCGGGCGTCATGTTAGCGACAGGTTACCAAACTTGACCGTCATA
The DNA here is from genome assembly GCF_014779765.1 of Paenibacillus terricola. Classification (GTDB taxonomy): domain Bacteria; phylum Bacillota; class Bacilli; order Paenibacillales; family Paenibacillaceae; genus Paenibacillus_T; species Paenibacillus_T terricola. The sequence goes on from NZ_JACXZA010000002.1 coordinate 459,402, forward strand.
CTGTCGGCTGCTCCAGGCGCTGGTGCTACTTTCGTGACGATGACGCTCGCCAGATTACTAGCAAACGGGGGATATTCAGTGTCCGCTATCGAGTCGTCAGGTCAAACGCCAGAATGGCATGCGTGGCTGAACGGATCTCGCGCTGACGGCACGATGAATCCAGCGCCAGACGGGGTCTTTTATCGATTCGAGCAACCTCGAATCGACTGGTATTGCCAATCTCCGGATCGGCCGCCAATCCATGCGGATGAGGAAGCTTCGTTTCGACTGCTCGTTGAGCAAGCCTCGAACATTCGCAAGTCTCTGCTTGATCTGTCGTCGGGCTGGCATGAGAGAAGCGGACTTGGATGGCTGAATAGAGCTTCTACTATTATTGTTGTTGCTGATCCGAATCCGGCCAAATGGTCAGCAGTTCGAATGCGGCAGTTGTTTGATGAGCTTGCTGCGGCGCGTGGGGATGGGGCGAAGGTGCTGTGGATAGCGAATAAGGATATCAAGTTTCCGCAGCGATCGGAATGGCTGTCGATGTTTCCTGAACAGCCCGCGGCTTCAATGCCATTCATCCCGCATGAAGAGTGGATGAAGCTGCTGTGGGATGGACGATGGGTAACGGATGTCCCAGCTTATCGGCGTACGTTGATCTCGTCATTCCAACAGGTGATTCGTGTCGTAATCGGCGAGAAATGACAGCATCTGCGGCATTTGGTCATCCACAACGTTGCTTCGATATGGTACAATAAGTCCGGCGCGTTCATGCTTTGAGGCGCGATTTATAATCACATTAGATGAAGAAACGGAGTTTAATACATGAGTTTATTGACTGTCGAAGATTTGTCCCATAATTTTGGAGATCGGACGCTATTCAAGAATGTGTCCTTCCGGCTGCTTGCTGGAGAACATGTCGGACTTGTCGGAGCGAATGGTACGGGCAAATCGACAATGATGAATATTCTAACGGGATCGCTTCTGAAAGATAGCGGCCGTGTGGAGTGGACGCCGAAGGTCCGCTACGGGTACTTGGATCAGCACACGAAGCTGACACCTGGCAAGACGATTCGCGACGTGCTGAAGGATGCGTTCCTTCCGCTGCTCGAGCTTGAGAATGAGCTGAATGACATTGCTGGTCAGATGGCTGATGCTGATCCCGATACATTGGAGCAGCTGCTCGAGCGTATGGGCGAAATTCAAGAAGCGCTTGATATCGGCGACTTCTACATGTTGGACGTGAAGGTCGAAGAGATGGCGAATGGTCTCGGCCTCAATGCGATTGGTCTGGAACGCGACGTTGCTGCGCTTAGCGGTGGTCAGCGGACGAAAGTGTTGCTGGCGAAGCTGCTGCTTGAGAAGCCGACAGTTCTATTGCTCGACGAGCCTACCAACTACTTGGACGAAGAGCATATTACTTGGCTGACGAACTATCTGCAGAACTATCCATATGCATTCATGCTTATTTCCCATGAAACGAGCTTCATGAATGCGGTGGTTGACATTGTTTATCACCTGGAATTTGCACGGTTGACGCGCTATACCGGCAACTATGAGAAATTCCTCCAAATGGCGGATATTAATAAAAACCAGCATATTGATGCTTACGAGAAGCAGCAGGAGTTTATTAAGAAACAGGAGGACTTTATTCAGCGCAATAAAGCCCGCTATTCGACATCCGGCCGTGCGAAGTCCCGCGAGAAGCAATTGGACCGCATTGAACGTATCGATAAACCGGAAGAAGCACAGAAGCCGACGTTCGGCTTCAAGGAAGCTCGTACGAGCGGTAAGACGGTCTTCGAGGCAAAAGGTCTGTCGATCGGCTACGATCGTCCGCTGCTGCCGAAGATGGATGTTCTGATCGAACGCGGCGACAAGGTCGCAATCGTTGGCTGCAACGGCGTTGGTAAGTCGACGTTGCTGAAGACGATTCTCGGCGTAATCGAACCGCTCGAAGGCAAGACGTACCGTGGAGACTTCTTGCATCCGGCTTATTTTGCCCAAGAAGCGAAAGCACCAGGCATTACGCCGCTTGATGATGTCTGGAACGAGTTCTCGAGCTTGAACCAGCACGAAGTACGTGCTGCACTGGCGCGCTGCGGACTGAAGAACGAGCATATTACACGTTCGCTCAATCAGCTTAGCGGTGGCGAGCAGGCGAAGGTTCGCCTGTGCAAGCTGATGATGCGCGAGAGCAACTGGATTCTGTTCGACGAACCTACTAACCACTTGGACGTTGTGGCGAAGGAAGAACTGAAGCGTGCATTGAAGGAATTCAAAGGCACCGTCATCCTCGTTTCCCACGAACCTGACTTCTACGAAGATTGGGTTACGAAAACTTGGGATGTCGAATCGTGGTCGCTTCAGCCACATTAAGTGAGAGTTCAAAAAGTCGGGTTTTCAGCACCGAGAAGATTGCGAGAACCTGAAGGAGGAGAAACGGAGTGTAGGCAATACCTACATGAGTACCGGACTTCGAAGGTGAACGCAAGCTTCGACGCCGAATAGGCTTCCTGATTCACTTCGTGATCAAAAGACGACTTTTTGAACAACCTCATTAAGGCATACTAGCTGTATATTGCGCGATAAACCTCAGAGACAAGGTGAAACGGCTGTCGCCGTTATTTAGACGGCACAGTACGTTTCATTCCAGAGCGTGAGTATATGTTCTAAACTTTATACTCATCTTGGATGAGAGGGCAGGTGAAGCTTACTTGAATGAACGAATTCTAGTGATTGAAGATGAGGAAGGCATATCACGTGTCCTTCAGCTGGAGCTGGAGCATGAGAGCTACACGGTTGGCGTAGCTGCTGATGGCCGTACCGGACTCGAAATGGCGCAAACCGGCAATTGGGATTTGGTGCTGCTCGACGTGATGCTTCCCGGATTGAATGGGATTGAGGTGCTCCGGCGTCTGAGGCAGGGGGGGAACACGGTTCCCGTCATCCTGCTGACGGCAAGGGATACCGTTCCCGATAAGGTAAGCGGCTTCGAGCACGGCGCAAGTGACTATGTCACGAAACCGTTCGCGATGGAGGAGTTGCTTGCACGCGTCCGGAATATCCTTCGCATATTCGCACAACACTCGAAGGAGGTCGAAGGGTCCGATCTTATTAAGGTCGGCGACCTGACCATTGAGCTCCGTACCCGGAAGGTGTTCCGCAAGGAGCTGGCTGTCGACCTGACGCCGCGTGAATTCGAGTTGCTCGTTTACTTGGCGGAGCATAAGAATGAAGAAAAGTCGCGCGAAGATATTTTGTCCGAAGTATGGGGCTATGATTTCATTGGCGAGACTAACCTGGTGGACGTGTACATCCGATACTTGCGGCAGAAGATCGATAAAGGCTTCCGCTATAAGCTCATCCATACCGTTCGCGGTGTAGGCTATATGCTGAAGGAGCCGAATGGATGACGCTTCGCAAACGATATACGTTATTCACGATTTTCTGGATTATCTTCATCCTGCTGCTGTTCAACATCTTCGTGTATTTGTTCGTTATTAACATTACGACGCGGAGCGAGGAGCAGTCGCTGACCGACAAGGTGAAACTACTGCTGGAGAATACCCATCCGCAGCAGTTGGCGACCTATAAGAACCCCGGACTGCTGAACGATTTCTATAACGTGAACGAGCTTATCCGCATCGTTTCTCCAACGGGCGAGATTTGGAGTGAAGAAGGCTCGGACAAGGAATTGCTGAATCAGCCGGCGGTTTACTACCGCTCACATGATTCGGGTCTAATGACGCTTGGCGGCAAAAGAGTGCTGTACATGCGCGTTCCGCTATACGAGGGGCCGATTCAGGTTGCGAGTCTAGAAATCATGCGCAAGATGAATACGCTCGATACGTACTTGCAAATTCTCGTCGTTGCGCTCGCGGTCACAAGTGCTGGCGCTATATTGTTCGCGATATTCGGTACCTATTGGTTCACCTCGCGGCTCACCTCTCCGATCCAGCAGATGGTATCGACGATGCGTGAGATTGACCGAAGCGGTAAGCTTCGCAAAATCGAATCGAAACCCGAAGACGATTCGGCCGAGATGCAGCAGTTGGTGCGCGCCTTCAACCAGATGATTGAGCGGCTCGACAGGACTTTCGCCCGCCAGAAGCAGTTCGTAGCAGACGCTTCGCATGAGCTGAAGACACCGCTCACGGTTATCGGAAGCTATGCAGGAATGCTGAAGCGCTGGGGCAGGGATGATGCTGCAGTCCGTGATGAAGCGATTGAATCGATTGCGCGTGAAGTAGAGCGGCTGCAGAACTTGACGAAGTCGATGCTGACGCTTGCCGATGCAGAGCAGGAAGATTGGCTGAACATGGAGTCATTCGACCTTGTGCCCATTGTGGACGAGCTGTCCGAGATGATGCATGTGACCTTCAGCCGAACGGTAAGGGTGAACGCAGCAAGCGGCAGTGTGTACTTGAAGGGCGATCGGGATAAGATTCGTCAGTTGTTCGTCATTCTGATCGATAATGCGATCAAATATAGTAAAGACACGATTGACGTTACCGTTAGCTCGGTGAAGCAGACGGTCCGTGTATACGTGACGGATAAAGGGATTGGCATTCCAGAGAATGAGATTCCTTATTTATTCGAGCGGTTCTACCGCGTTGATGGTGCACGAAGCCGTGCGACAGGTGGCGTGGGCCTTGGCTTGTCGATTGCGAAACGCATTGTCGATCTGCACGAAGGGCAGATTGATGTGATGAGTAAGCCAGGACACGGGACAACGATCATGCTGCAATTCCCGCAGCGCAAAGGGTAAATCCGTTAATGTGTTGGTGGGATGGAGGCTCTGCTTGCCTATTCGGATGTGACGGAATGGGCGGGCAGAGTCTTTTTGTATGTGAATGTTATACCAAAGGTTAGGGTTATGTTGCGAAGCAGGGATCATTCGATAGGTGCGTTGAATGGGCGGATATACAAAAACAGCAAACCACCGACCTGCATGTTATTGCATGGAGCGTGTTTGCTGTTCCTGCTGTGTGGGGAGCGCGTTATTACTTAATAACGCGGCGCGCTGTGATATAGTTTTTCGACCAATAGGTCGAATCGATGTTTGAGATCGTAACACCGGAGCTTGTAGCGGCGTGCAAAATTTTGTTGTTGCCGGCGTAGATTGCTACGTGTGCCACAGTCGAGCTGCTGTCGGAGCTGAAGAAGACGAGATCGCCCATGCTTAGATAGCTCTTCGCTACCTTCGTACCAAGTGTTGACTGTTCCTTCGACGTACGAGGAAGCTCGATACCGTTCTCCTTGAATATGTACTGTGTAAATGAGGAGCAGTCGAATGCAGATGTGACATTGCTTGGAGCGCCGAAACGGTATGGGATGCCGAGATACGATTTGCCGGTTGTTAATACTTCTTCTGCTTTAGGCGTTGCCGCTGATGCTTGACCTGTGAATCCTAAGCCGAGCGAGGCTAAGCCGATGGTTGCACCCAGCATGACGCTGACGATAGTCTTCATCCATGGTTTCTTGATGTTCATGTTGTCCCTCCATCGTTAGACTAAGCTTTTGCTGGATTTACTATAACACAGCTGTGATCTCCTAACGTTTTCCACGGAGCGTGGGAAGCGGGGCGGTACAACGGTTTTCGTCGTTTTATGAAAGTTCAGTGAGAAAATTCTCATGTTCATATGAGCATAATGAGAGCCAATGAGAGGAGATTCGCGCATGACAAGGTTGACTTTTCGCGGAACAGGTGATTCCATGGGCGTCCCTCGTGTTTACTGCGATTGTAAGGTTTGCGAGGAGGCCCGTATCACCGGCGAGAATCGGAGATTACGCTCAGCTCTTCAGATCGAAGATGATGAACTGGGCCAAATGTGGATCGACTGCGGACCGGATTGGGGACGGCAGATGGAAGCTGCAGGCGTCCGTGCGCCAGAGCGGATGCTAATAACGCATGCGCATTTTGATCACATCGGCGGATTGGTTGAATGGGCGGATGCATGCCGTTGGCTGGAGCGGAGGGGAGAAGCCTATTCACCGGAAGAGGTTATTCTAGAGATCAACAGTCGGTTCCCGTGGCTGAACCGACAGATCCATTTTGCAAAGGCTGATGATGATTTAACGTTTGGGGGTTGGAAGGTTCGTGCGTGGAAGGTATGTCATGGTAAGAATGGTTACTCCTATGCTTATCGATTCGACCACGACGAGACAGGCCGGGCATGGGCCTATTGCTCGGATGCGATTGCTCTGAAGGATGTTGAGCTTCAACCGCTTTATGGTTTGGATCTGTTGATTCTCGGAACAAGCTTCTATGAAGAGCCCTATCCGTTCGATACTCGATCGGTATATGATGTGAAGGAAGCGCTCGAATTGCTCAAGGAGCTAAGGCCGAAGCGTACCGTGTTTACGCATATGTCGCATGATCTGGATCTCCGACGTGATTATGGTTTGCCTGATGATGTACAGTTCGCGCGAACGGGTATGAGTATTGATATTTAATGCCTTAAATTAATAACGTGAAATATTCGTTAGAGTTAACGGAAATTGTCGTCTTGCGCTGTCGCAATGACGCGTTTACAATGAACTTTGGACGACACCGGCTAGTGGACGCCGGTCGAACAGAATCGGAGGCAATGAGAGCGGAAGTGGACATGGACATTTTTGGCGTGTTCAGTATTATTGGTACGATTGCGTTTGCGGTCAGCGGCGCCATCGTCGCGATGGAGGAAGAGTACGATATTCTCGGCGTGTTCGTGCTTGGTCTCGTAACGGCATTTGGCGGTGGTGTTGTACGTAACGTACTGATTGGCATCCCTGTATCAACCTTATGGAGTCAAGGAGAGCTGTTCAAGATCGCATTGATATCGATGACGATCGCATTCATCCTGCCAGTCAATTGGCTAAATCGTTGGCGAAGAAGCGAAGCGTTCTTCGATGCGATTGGTTTATCCGCATTTGCTATTCAAGGCGCATTGTATGCAACGAAGATCGGTCACCCGGTCAGTGCGGTGCTGGTTGCGGCAATGCTGACGGGTATTGGCGGCGGCATTATCCGGGACGTGCTTGCCGGGCGCAAGCCGCTCGTCCTTCGCGACGAGATTTACGCGGTATGGGCAATGCTTGCAGGGCTATGTATTTATTACAAATGGTTTGAATCGACGATTGAGCTATTAACGTTATTCGCTATCGTAATTGTCCTTCGTATGCTTTCCGTGAACTTCCGCTGGCGCCTGCCGCGCCGCTCGCTCAAGCACGCATTCGCGCAATCCGTTTATGACCGTCCGGAGCAGCCCGTAGCACAAGAGACGAAAGAGAAGCAGGCTGTCGCTCAGGGGGCTGTTGAGCTTGAGAGGACTAAGACGATTAAGCATGCTATAGGCAATCCGTTTGGCGCTCTCGTTAGAAAAGGATGGTGGAACCGTTGAAGCACGTATTATTCGTTTGTCTGGGCAATATTTGCCGTTCTCCGATGGCAGAGGCGGTATTCAGACGTAAAGTAGAAGAAGCAGGATTAAGCAGTGAGATTGGCATCGATTCGGCAGGCACAGGTGATTGGCATATCGGTAAGCCGCCGCATGAGGGCACACGTAAGCTGCTCGATTCCAGAGGCATCTCATACGAAGGTATGCGCGCTAGACAAGTGAATGGCCGCGATTTCTCCGACTTCGATTATATAGTGTGCATGGACAACAGCAATGAGCGCAACGTTAATGCGATTCGCCAAGAATTGAGCGCGAGTGAGCATGGCGAAGCGAAGCTGTTCAAGCTGCTCGATCTTGTTCCCGAAGCTGGTACGACGGATGTACCGGATCCTTACTACACGGGAAACTTCGAAGAGGTGTATGAGCTCGTCTCCACCGGCTGCGACCGCCTGTTAGCGCAGATTAAGCAGGACATAGCAGGTTAAACAGTGTGAAACCCCCGACTAAGTGGATGTCGGGGGTTTCTTTGTATAGGTTGTGCGAAGTCTTGATTAGTTGGAAGTGATCGAACGTAACGGTTGTAACAATGGTTAATAACGCGAAATTCGTACGTTCGGTGTGCTAACGGTTGCGAGCGAGGTTAATGGGTGGGCGAGGGCAAATTTTATGTCCAACATGATCAATTAGCCACAATAACCCTCGTATTTTAGGGATTTTCTCACGAATGCTCACTCATTCGCAGGATTTAGTGGTGAAAATGTCGCTGCTTTAACCATATAAGCACGATGCCAACCGTTAAAGCATCAGCCTCTAAATAAATAAACGCTGGACCGTGTTGGTCCAGCGTTTTCAATAACCCTTCGGTGGGACGACCGTAAGGAGATACTTTTCACGATCTATCGATCCAAGAAATGCGCCAATCCCGCCGGCAGATCCTTCTGCCAGAAGCCCCACGTATGCTTGCCGTCACGCTCTAGATACGACACCTTCGCACCACGTTCCTCGAGCAGTACACGCGCATCGCGATTCAGGTCAATGAAATTGTGCACACCGCGATCCAACGTTTCGTACGCATCCTCTTGCAATCCAACGGTCATGTAGATGTCGAGCCACGACAGATCGGATTCCTGCTCAATCAGATCAAGCGAGCAATCGAAGAACGCGCCGGACAGCGACAACACTTGTGTAAACAGGGTGCGATTATTCAGAGCGATATGAAGGGAAGAGGTTCCGCCGAGCGAATCGCCAGCAAGCAGGCGCGAAGCTGAGTCACGGCGTACCGGATATTTGCTTTCAATAAAAGGGATAAGCTCCTCAGCGAAAAAGCGTACATAGTCCGCATGGAGCGATCCGTCAGGCGAATACTCCTCCGTACGCACTTTCTTGTCCACCTCAACGCCAACTACGATGAACGGTTCAATGCCTTCATCTAATATAAGCTGATTGGAGATGGTGGCAACGCGTCCGAAGTTGAAGAAGTCTTCGCCATCCTGGCAGTATACAACGGGGTAACTAAGCACTTCATTATAACCAGGCGGCAGAAACACGCGAAGTTTGCGTTCGCCATCAGGCAAATAGCGACTTGCCACGACTTCTTTATTCACCGTTCGTTTCAAATATTTGTCATCCATATTGACATGCTCCTCTCACCCTGCATGAGAACTTCATCTCGTGGGTAAACAATAGATAGGAAGTCCGCGCATTTCTAGGCTTCAATTGTGACATTGTATTACACTGTAACACTATAGAATTGTTGCTGTTACATATACAATTTCGATGAAAAGTTGTCTAAAACTTAGAAAACCGTGGTTATATCGTGTTTTTACTTTGACCATTTTCTCGAAACAGGTATATAATTATTCTATAACAGAGGTATGTGATATTCAAATTTTATTACGAGGTGAGCGTTTGCGATGAGCAAAGTGGTGACTAAACAACCGTCTTACGAAGTTCAGTCCGAGCCAGTTACACCGTTGTCCATTTTGTCGCCTGAAGGCGAAGTCGTAGCCCCGGACCTGGTTCCGAGCCTGTCCGATGAACAACTAAAAGAAATTATGTACCGTATGGTATTCACGCGTGCTTGGGATGAGCGCGCAGTAAACCTGGGCCGCCAAGGCCGTCTCGGCTTCTATGCTCCGGTATCCGGTCAAGAAGCATCGATGGTTTGCAGTGAGTACGCTTTGAATAAAGAAGATTTCGTAGCTCCTGGCTACCGCGACATGCCGCAGCTCGTATGGCATGGTCTTCCGCTGTACCAAGCATTCCTGTACTCCCGTGGTCATCAACACGGCGGTCAAATTCCTGAAGGCGTCAACGTTCTGATGCCACAGATCATCATCGGCGCACAAGTGCTTCATGCAATGGGCGTAGCGATGGCATTCAAGAAAAAAGGCGAAAAACGCGTTGCGATTACGTACACAGGTGACGGCGGTTCGTCCGAAGGCGACTTCTACGAAGCACTGAACTACGCTGGCGTATTCAAGCTTCCAGTTATTTTCGTCGTTCAAAATAATGGTTATGCAATCACGACGCCATATGCGAAGCAAACGGCTGCGCTGTCCGTAGCGCACAAAGCAGTTGCTGCTGGCATCAAAGGCATTCAAGTTGACGGCATGGATCCGCTTGCTGTCTATAAAGCAGTATCCGAAGCAGCAGAGCGCGGCCGCAACGGCGAAGGCGCTACGCTGATCGAGCTCATCACATATCGTTACCGTCCACACTCGATGGCGGACGACACGACCAAATACCGCACGAAGGACGAAGAGAACGATTGGGCAACACGCGATCCGCTCGTACGTTTCGGCAAGTATCTGGAAGCGAAAGGTCTCTGGACGGAAGAAGACACGAATCGTGTTAAAGAAGAGTCCAAAGCGACTGTGAACGAGCACATCAAGAAAGCAGAACAAACAGAGAAGATGACGGTAGCGGGTCTGATCGACTCGATGTTCGAGAAAACGCCTCAGCATCTGGAAGAGCAAAAGGCAGACTTTCAATAATATTCGACTAAATCGCTGAAGGAGGATTCCATCGATCATGGCTCAAATGAATATGCTTGAAGCACTGCGCGATGCAATGCGCGTGGAATTGAAACAGGATCCTAACGTTCTTATTTTCGGTGAGGACGTAGGTAAAGTCGGCGGCGTATTCCGTGTAACGGAAGGCCTGCAAGAAGAATTCGGCGAGGAGCGCGTATTCGATACGCCTCTCGCCGAGTCCGCAATCGCTGGTATGGCAGTTGGTATGGGTACGCAAGGCTTCCGTCCAGTCGCGGAAATCCAGTTCGTAGGCTTCATCTATGAAGCACTCGACCAAATGTTTGTACAAGCTGCTCGTATGCGTTACCGCTCCGGCGGCCGTTACAACTCGCCAATCGTATTCCGTACGCCTTTCGGCGGCGGCGTTAAAGCGGCTGAGCTGCACACGGACTCGCTCGAAGGCTTGGCTATCCAAACACCGGGTATCAAGGTTATCGTACCTTCGAACCCGTACGATGCTAAAGGTCTTATGATCTCTGCAATCCGTGATAACGACCCTGTCTTCTTCATGGAGCACTTGAATCTGTACCGTGCATTCCGTGACGAAGTGCCCGAAGGCGAGTACACGATCGAGATCGGCAAAGCAAACGTTGTTCGCGAAGGTAAAGACGTTACGATCATCGCTTACGGCATGATGGTTCACACGGCGAAGAAAGCGGCTGAAGAGCTTGCTAAAGAAGGCATCGAAGCTGAAGTTATCGACCTTCGTACGTTGGTTCCGCTTGATATCGATACGCTCGTTAAGTCGATTCAGAAGACGAACCGCGTCATCGTCGTTCAAGAAGCTCAGAAAACGTCCGGTGCAGCAGCTGAAGTTATTGCACAAATCAATGAAAAAGCAATCCTGCACCTTGAAGCGCCAGTGCTCCGCGTAGCGGGTCCTGACACGGTATATCCGTTCGCACAAATCGAAGATGCATGGCTGCCATCGCCTGAGCGTGTAGTTAAAGCGGCGAAGCAAGTACTGAACTTTTAATTCATAATCGATCCTGCAGCGCTGTTAAGGCGAAGGTCGGTCACGTATACAGAACGAGGGAGGCATTCGGATGGCAAAATTCGAATATCGATTCCCGGAGCTGGGCGAAGGTCTGCATGAAGGCGAAATCGTCAAAATGCACATCAAGCCAGGCGACGCGGTTAATGATGAGAGCATCATTATGGAAGTTCAGAACGACAAGGCAATCGTTGAAGTACCTTGTCCAGTAGAAGGCAAAGTTGTTGAAGTGTTCGCGAAAGACGGCCAAGTGATGCATGTTGGCGAAGTGGTAGCTGTTATCGATGTTGAAGGCGAACTGCCTGAAGGCGCAACAGTTGCAGCGGACAGCGCTCCAGCAGCTGAAGCTCCAGCAGCAGCACCGGCGGCACCAGCAGCACAAGCGGCAGCGCCTGCTCCACAAGCAAGCGGCGCACTTGTATTGGCTACGCCTAGCGTACGCAAATACGCTCGCGAGAATGGCATTGACATCACGACTGTAACGGGATCCGGCAAGAACGGCAAAGTTACGCGCGAAGATATCGATGCATTCGTATCCGGCGGCGCTGCACCTGCAGCAGCAGCTCCAGAAGCGGCGGCTCCAGCGGCAGCAGAAGCACCTGCAGCAGCGGCATCGAAGCCGGCAGCACCGGTTGCAGCGGGCGACGCTTACCGTCCAGAAGAGCGCGTACCATTCAAAGGTATCCGCAAAGCGATCGCGAATGCGATGGTTAAATCGGTGTATACAGCTCCACACGTTACGCTGATGGACGAAGTTGACGTTACTGAACTTGTTGCACTCCGTGCAAAATATAAGCCTTTCGCAGAGAAGAAAGGCGTTAAGCTGACGTACCTGCCGTTCATCGTGAAGGCACTCGTAGCAGCATGCCGCGAATTCCCGATCATGAATGCGACGCTGGACGAAGCAGCGCAAGAAATCGTTCTGCGCAAATACTACAATATCGGTATTGCTACGGATACGGAGAACGGCCTGATCGTTCCTGTTATCGAAGATGCAGATCGCAAGAACATTTACTCCGTTGCAAGCAAAATCAGCGATTTGGCTGCTCGCGGCCGCGATGGCAAGCTTGCACCTAACGAGCTCAGAGGCAGCACGATCTCCATCACGAACATCGGTTCCGCAGGCGGCATGTTCTTCACGCCGGTTATCAACTTCCCAGAAGTTGCAATCCTCGGTACGGGTCGTATCTCGGAGAAAGCTGTTGTTAAGAACGGCGAGATCGTAGCAGCACCAGTCATGGCTCTGTCGCTCAGCTTCGACCACCGTCTCATCGATGGCGCAACGGCTCAAAACTTCTTGAATTTCATCAAAAAACTGCTGGCTCAGCCAGAACTGTTCATCATGGAGGTGTAACGAAACATGGTAGTAGGAGACGCTTCACTCGATATTGATACATTAGTCATTGGCGCAGGCCCTGGCGGTTACGTTGCAGCAATCCGTGCAGCGCAACTCGGACATAAAGTACTTTGCGTAGATAAAGCAACGGTAGGCGGCGTTTGCCTTAACGTTGGTTGTATCCCTTCCAAAGCACTCATCTCGGCAGCTCACCAATACGAAGCAGCTTCCCACGGCGAAGCATTCGGCATTACGGTTGGCGACGTGAAAGTGGATTGGAGCAAAGTGCAAGAGTTCAAGAACGGCGTTACAAAGAAGCTGACGGGCGGCGTTGCATCGCTGCTTAAAGCGAACAAAGTTGAATACTTCAACGGCGAAGTCATGTTCATCAACGAGAACGAAGCTCGCGTATTCAACGACCAAGAAGCACCGCGTTATCGCTTCAAGAACTGCATTATCGCGACGGGCTCCCGTCCGATCGAACTCAAAGCATTCCCTTACGGCGGCCGCATTCTGTCCTCGACAGAAGCGCTCTCGCTGCCTGAGATTCCGAAGAGCCTCGTTGTTATCGGCGGCGGCTACATCGGTATCGAGCTTGGCCAAATGTACAGCAAATTCGGTACGAAAGTGACGATTATCGAAGGCTCCGACGCGATTATGCCTGGCTTCGATAAAGACATGTCCAACCTTGTAGCGAAGAAGCTTAAAGCAAAAGACGTTACGATCGTAACGGGCGCACAAGCGAAGTCCGCTACGCAAACAGCCGACAACGTAACGGTAACTTACGCAGTAGGCGACAAAGAAGAGTCGGTTACAGCGGATTACCTGCTCGTAACGGTTGGCCGTCGTCCTAACACGGATGGCGAGCTGGGTCTTGACCTGATCAATGTCGAAATGACAGACCGCGGTCTGATCAAAGTCGACCACCAAGGCCGTACGAATATCCCGCACATCTTCGCAATCGGCGATATCGTACCAGGTGCAGCACTCGCTCACAAAGCAATGTACGAAGGCCGCGTAGCAGCAGAAGCAATCTCGGGTCTGCCAAGCGTAGTTGACTACAAATGCATTCCAGCTGTTGCTTTCTCTGATCCAGAATGCGCAAGCGTTGGTTACTCGGAGAAAGAAGCGAAGGAAAAAGGCCATAACGTTAAAGCTGGCAAATTCCCATTCGCAGCAAACGGCCGCGCACTGTCGCTTAACGGCGCTGAAGGCTTCGTGAAGATCGTTTCCGACGCTGACAACGGTCTCGTACTCGGCGCGCAGATCGTCGGTATCGAAGCTTCCAACATGATCGCAGAGATCGGTCTGGCTATCGAGATGGGCGCAACGCTCGAAGATATCGCCCTGACGATCCATGCTCACCCAACGCTTGGTGAAATCGTGCTCGACGCTGCAGAAGTAGCGCTTGGTCACCCGATCCACACGTTTGTAAAATAATATGATGGTGCAGACTCTAACCTATAGTGGTTTAAGTCTGCGGCTCTAGAGGTCAGCGACTTAAGAACGTCGCTGGCCTCTTTTTGTTGGGCGGCTCATACATTACCTTACAAGACGGTACGGTTCGTCAACAGATCGAAGGAGGCAGTAGGCATGGCAGATCAACATGAACAACAAGCTTCGCAGCAATTGACTGCAAAACCCGCATCAGATTCTCGAACGGTGCTAACGGATATTGTTTTCCCATCGGATACGAACCATCTGCAGACGCTGTTCGGCGGGGTTGTGATGGAATATATGGATAAGGTTGCTGCAATCTCAGCAATGAGGCATTCCCGAACGTCTGTTGTCACTGTGTCCACTGATAGCATCGACTTCGTAGCGCCGATTCGTGTCGGCGAAGTTATTATTGTCGAATCGTTCGTGTCTTGGACACATCGGACGTCGATTGAAGTGTACGTAAAGGCGGATACGGAAAATTTGAAGACAGGCGAACGGATGACGGCGGTTACAGCTTTCTTCGTATTCGTAGCGCTTGGCGAAGGCGGGAAACCTACCGCTGTTCCTGGTGTTGTGCCAGGGACTGACGAGGAGCGATCCCTATTCGCGACGGGCGAGGAGCGATATCGGCAGCGCCGCAAAAGAATGGAAGATCGCAAGAACAAGGGAAGCTAAGGTCGAATTTGGACTGTGACATCACCTTCTCAGTCTGCCTGCGTTGTCGTATTTTATGTTACAATACAGCTAGTAGAATGACAGGCAGATGGATGGGAGAATGATGAGATGAGTCGGAACGAAAATCAATATTTACAGTTGCTGAAGCATGTACTAGAGCATGGAACACGTAAGGAAGACCGTACAGGCACGGGGACGATTTCGGTGTTCGGCTATCAAATGCGGTTCGACCTGCAGGAAGGCTTCCCGCTGCTCACAACGAAACGTGTCGGATTCAAAACGATGGCAAGCGAGCTGTTATGGTTTATGAAAGGCGACACGAACATTCGTTATTTGCTTCAGCATAAGAATAATATTTGGAACGAGTGGGCGTTTAAGCGTTGGGTTGAGAGCGACGCCTACGACGGTCCTGACATGACGAATTTCGGGCTTCGGTCACAGACGGATGAATCGTTTGCCCTTCAATATAAAGAACAAATGGACCGCTTTAAACAGTTAGTATTGACGGATGATGCGTTCGCTGCGCAGTACGGCGAGCTGGGGGACGTCTACGGCAAGCAATGGCGTGCATGGCGAACAACGCAAGGGGAAACAATCGATCAGCTTCAGGATGTCATTGAGACGATTAAACGCAATCCCGATTCCCGTCGATTAATCGTATCGGCATGGAATCCAGAGGACGTACCGACAATGGCGCTGCCACCTTGCCACACACTGTTTCAGTTCTATGTGGCCGACGGCAAGCTAAGCTGTCAATTATATCAGCGGAGCGCGGATATATTCCTTGGCATTCCGTTCAATATTGCAAGTTACGCGCTTCTTACTCATCTAATCGCACATGAGTGCGGACTGGAAGTAGGCGAATTCGTGCATACGCTCGGAGACGCACACATTTATGTGAATCACCTTGAACAGATTGAAGAACAGCTTAGCCGTGAACCGAAGGCGCTTCCGAAGCTGAAACTATCGGGAGATTGGACTTCGGTGTTCGATGCTGATGTGGCGAACATTACGCTCGAAGGTTATGAACCACATCCAGCCATCAAAGCACCAGTAGCTGTATAATGAGGGCGCACCAGCGAACAGGAGAGTGGGTACAATGAGTCAGATCTCGATGATATGGGCAATGGACACCAATCGGGGCATCGGGATCCAGAACCGGATTCCGTGGCGTCTGCCGGCGGACATGGCATTCTTTAAATCTTATACAACGGGTAAAACTGTAGTCATGGGACGCAAAACATTCGAGTCCTTTCCTAAGGCGCTGCCGAACCGGCGCAACGTTGTGCTATCTCGCAATGCTGATCTGGCACTGGAAGGTGCCGAGGTCGTAACGTCCGTTGAGGAAGTACTAGAGCGCTATGGCAGCGAAGAAGAGCTTGTTGTCATCGGCGGAGCTGAAATATATAATCTGTTCATGCCTATCGCCAATAAATTGTTCGTTACCGAAATAGACGAATCGTTCGCAGGTACAGATGCCTTCATGCCTGCGTATGATGAAAGTCAGTGGGTTTTGACGGACAGTAAACTTGGCGAACAGAATGAGAAAAATCCGTACGTTTATCGCTTCTTGACCTATGAACGGTCGTGATTCTGACTAATGTAAGCGAGTGGTAATTGACTCCCAAATGTATAACGGTGCAAATGATTGTACGGATAATCCATTTATCTAGTGCGCGATATGATGCTAATATGAACCCAATTCAACTATTAAACTAGCGTTATCATGCAAAGACTATGATTAAAGTTGCTGATCAATTCCCGAAGTATTCTTCGGGAATCGAGAATATATTGATGGGGGAGTTGCGATCATGTCTACACCAACGGGATTTATGGAGTTTAAGCGCGAACTGCCGGCAGATCGCGATCCGGTAGAGCGGATTAAAGATTGGGAAGAGTTCCATCTCCATATGGATGAGGAACATCTGCGCACGCAAGGCGCACGCTGCATGGATTGCGGAACGCCTTACTGTCACACAGGAATGGAACTGGCCGGCAACGCTTCTGGCTGCCCGGTCAATAACCTTATACCAGAGTGGAACAATCTGATCTACCGTGGACTGTGGCGCGAAGCGCTCGATCGTCTGCACAAAACAAACAATTTCCCTGAATTCACAGGCCGTGTGTGCCCTGCGCCATGCGAAGGCTCCTGTACGGTTGGCCTTATCGGACAGCCTGTTACGATCAAGACGATTGAGCAGGCGATTATCGACCGCGGCTTCGAGGAAGGCTGGGTCGTTCCACAGCCTCCGAAGGAACGGACAGGCAAACGTGTTGCTGTCGTTGGCTCCGGTCCTGCAGGGCTCGCTGCAGCTGCGCAGCTGAACAAGGCGGGTCACCTCGTAACGGTGTACGAGCGTGCGGATCGCATTGGCGGACTTCTCACGTATGGCATTCCTACGATGAAACTGGATAAAGGCGTTGTGCAGCGCCGCGTTGATCTGCTGGAAGCAGAAGGCGTGACGTTCATTACGAACACGGAGATCGGCAAAGACATCTCTGCACAACAGCTTGTTGACGATTTCGACGCAGTCGTATTGTGCGGCGGCGCAACGAAATCCCGCGACGTATCGATGGAAGGCCGTGAATTGAAGGGCATCTATCAAGCGATGGATTACCTGAACGGTACGATCAAGAGCTATCTGGATTCGAATCTGGAAGACGGCAACTATATCTCGGCCAAAGACAAGGACGTTATCGTCATTGGCGGCGGCGACACGGGTACGGACTGCGTGGCAACAGCGCTTCGCCATGGCTGCCGTTCGATTACTCAATTCGGCACGCATGCGAAGGCTCCGCTTGAGCGCGATACCGTGAATAATCCTTGGCCGCAATTCCCTAACGTTTACACGCTGGACTATGCTCACGAAGAGGCGAAAGCACTCTATGGCGAAGATCCACGCGCTTTCTCGGTACTGACGAAGAAATTCGTTGGTGACGAGAATGGCAACCTGAAGGAACTGCACACGGTGCAAATCGAGCGTACTGTCGATGAGACGGGCCGCAAAGTATATACGGAGATTCCAGGCACGGAGAAGGTGTGGAAAGCAGACATCGTCCTCGTCGCAGTTGGCTTCGAAGGTCCAGAGAGCACAATCATTAACGAGCTTGGCCTTGAGCAAGATCGCCGTTCGAACGTGAAAGCGAAGTACGGCCAATACGTAACGAACGTGGATAAAGTGTTCGCTGCAGGCGACATGCGCCGCGGCCAAAGCTTGGTCGTATGGGCAATCAACGAAGGCCGCGAAGCGGCTCGCGAAGTTGATAAGTTCCTGATGGGATCGTCGATGCTGCCATAAAGATAAGACGATTAGTTAAATGTAAGAATGAGAAGCACGATCGCGCTACTTTAGCGGATCGTGCTTTTTTAGATACATAAGAAAGATTATGTTCACTAAAGAGTCTTCTACGAGGGTTTCTCATTTTCGACAGCATCGTCGTTATGATAAGCTATCTATATATGGATATGGGCAGCAGCGATATTCGTTGTGTCTGAATGAGTTTATAAAAAGATGAAGAGCGGGAAAGTGGAGGTTGCATCGTATATGATTCAATACGGATCGGATATTATTACAGAGCTTAAATTCGTCGGCTTCGATCCAACGATTGAGCGCCGTGACAACCAATGGGTTGATATTGAGCTTGTTCCAGAACTGTGGAAGGGAACGCCTGTCCCGGACGGCATTCATGACTTAACGATCTATGTCATTTGTACAACAGGTGGTCAAATCGCGCAAATGGTGCCATATGATGAAGGCTGCGACTGCGAATTTCAGTTTACGGTGTCGGAGAAAGAACAAATTACGGCGTACATTTTGTCGGAAGATATTCAGGCGCGCATCCGCAATCTAACCTCCCCAATCTGAGGAAAGATATGCTAAAATCGGGATATACAAAAAGCTAGATTCATAGTTTCCTAGCATCCGATTGCAGCGGAGGTAGGTCCCATGCCCACCGATAACGCCAACATATTGACGTCGGCAGAATTGCGCAATATAAGAGCGTATGTGCAGTACAAGTTCGCCGATTTGCCGCAGGACAAGCATGCTGATATTGTTGCGGACGCCGTACGTAAGATTGTGTACAGGAGACTGCCTGCCTTCACAGATGAGGTGCGCAGCGACCTAACGACGCGGCTTATTCGGACTGCGCTCCTCGAGCGGTCAGGCCCGGTAAGCGTCGATGATATCGTGGAAGTATGCTTGCCACTGTCAATGGATGATTCAGCATTATTCGAACCATTCCATGCGTGGGTCGAGCAGCAGCTGCAGGCAATGATTCAACCAGAAATCTTAAGAGATGCGTTAGCTAATTTGTCATCTGAAGGCGGCAATCGTGACAAACCTATGTGGCAGACGATGGCGGATTATCTCACACCCTATGCACAGCCGTTAGAGCCCGTACGAGAGGGTTCAGCCGTTATTCTGCCATTCGTAATGAATGCAGGTGCAGCAGCTATTCTGGCGGTTAGTGAAGCAGCGGAGGCGGGGGTATCGGCATCTGATCCTAGACGAGGGATGCAACGCCCGTTGCTGTATGGGGCGATGAGTATCGTGATAGCTGCAAGCATGCTTCTGTACGGCTGGTATTCGCAACGACCTGATTCGAATAAGAACGCCGCGTCGGATATTTCTTCTGTAGCTGAATCCGCGCCGACACCTGTTGCAGCTGCGAAGAATGAGCTGCCAGCTAGCCTGCAATACCGCGAGATTGACTTGGAAAGACTTGCGGAGTATTTGAATTCGAAGAACTCATTGTTAGCTGAGAAGAAGTATATGGAACCGATCATTGCAGCGGCAGATGAATTCGGTATTGATCCGCTGCTGTTGTTCGCCATCACAGGCCAGGAGCAGGCTTTCGTTCCGAGGGATCATGATAGAGCTATGGAGATTGTGAATAACCCGTTTAACGTCTTCCACAGCTGGAAGGAATATAATACGACGATTAAGCAGTCTGCGCGAATTGCAGCACGTACTATCGTCAGCGCGAGCAAGAACAGACCGGAAGAGATCGATCCATTCACTTGGATTAATATCAAATACGCAGAAGATGAGAAATGGGCAAAAGGTGTACGTTCCATCTGGTCATCGATGAGTAAACGGATAGCCGATTAGACCGATGACAGGTTAACGTGATTAATGATAGAATAAGACAGACTCATACAAGCACCCTGAGATGTCGGATCAGGAAGCACCTCTTTCGACCAAGCTTAAATACTCTAATGCGGGCTGCCTCAGCGCAGCCTATTTTGCATGACAGGAATGGCAAAGGAGAGATCTCTTTCTTGAAGACACTCATCATTGCGGAGAAGCCAGATATGGGGCGTAACATCGCAGCCGCAATCGATCCGAAAGCGAAGAATCACCGGACTTACCTAGAAGGGGAGCAGTACATCATCACCTGGGCGATTGGCCATTTGATCGGGCTTGCGGAGCCGGATGCATACGATGACAAGTACAAGAAATGGAACATTAACGACCTTCCGATTATTCCGGACGCGTTCAAGCTCGTTCCAAATCGGAAAACAATTGATCAGCTTAAATTAATTGGCGAGCTCGCCAAGCGTAGTGACATGCTCATTAACTCATGCGACGCCGGGCGCGAGGGCCAGCATATCTTCTCCCTCATTCAACGGCATCTGAAGCTTAAGCAGCCGGTGAAGCGGCTGTGGATATCCGACCTGACGCCAGAGACGATTCGGAAAGGATTCGCCGAGCTCAGAGAAGGTGTCGAATTCGAGAACTTAACCAAGGCTGCTAGGGCGAGAAGCGAAGCCGATTGGCTCGTCGGGATGAACGGTTCTCGTGCGTTTACGACGAAGCATAATGTGCTGTTGTCCGTCGGACGCGTACAGACACCGGTACTTGCGCTTATCTATGACCGGCAGAAGCAGATCGAGGCGTTCGCGTCGCTGAAGTATTTTGAGCTGGAAGGGCACTTCAATCAACAGAATGTCACTTACAAAGGAATGTGGCAAGGCGAGCGGATGACGGACAAGGCGAAGGCGGACGCACTCGCTGCCAAAGTTAAAAGCAAGCCTGCACGGATCGCGTCATACGAGGTAAAGGACACGAAAGAGTATCCGAACAAGCTGTATGACCTGACGCTGCTCCAGCGGGAAGCGAACGGGCGGTACAGCTTCTCTGCGAAGAAGACGCTTGATATCGCGCAATCGTTGTATGAGAAACATAAGGTTATCTCATATCCGCGGACCAACTCGAACTATGTGACGGAGCAGAATATTCCGGAGATGCACAAAGCGCTGTCAGCGCTGCAAGGAACCGATTATGACGCACTCGTTAAAGGGGCCAATCGCAATCTTGTTCATGCAGGCAACAAAGCGATTTGCAACCCGTCCAAGGTTGAGGATCACCACGCCATTCTGCCGACGCATCGCAAGGCAAACGGGTTGAATCCCGATGAGAAGAAGCTGTACGATCTCATCGTTCGCCGCTTCTTGTCGCAGTTCTATCCAGCGGCGGAGTATAAGATGCATACTGTGCTGACTGAGGTTGAAGGCGAGACGTTCAAGACAACGGTGAAGCAGCTTCTCAGCATCGGCTGGAAGATGATCTATGCCGATCAGCAGAAGGAGAAGAAAAGCACAAACCGCAGCAATGCGAAGGAAGAGGAAGAAGACGAGGAGATTGTAGTGGACGAGCCCTTCTCCATCGAACCGAATGTTCCTGTCACTTGCGCTGACGCGATTGTGAAGGAGAAGGATACACAACCTCCGAAGCACTTTACCGAGGGCACTTTGCTCAAGGCGATGGAAAGTGCAGGCAAGCAGATCGAAGACGAAGAACTGCGCGACGCAATGAAGCAGTCTGGACTAGGCACACCGGCTACACGTGCTGCAACGATCGAGCGTCTGAAGCAGGTCGGCTATGTTGAGATGCAAGGCAAGAAAATTGTAATTACGCTCAAAGGCCGTACGGCGATTGAACTCATTCGCGGAGCTGGCGTCGAGCTTCTCACCTCGCCAGAGATGACGGGTCAGTGGGAGCGCCGCCTGAATGAGATTGCACGCGGTACGGCTTCGGACGAGCAATTCATGAACAAGGTGAAGCAGTTCGCTGCGAAGATTGTTGATCAGGTACGCCTGCAGTCACGCGCGGCGAAGACATCGTTCGAGAGTGACGAGCAGCCTCGCAGTGCCGAGGGCAAAGGCCGCAAGGGAGTGTCACGCACGAAAGGAGCTTCCGCTAGTTCTAGCGGAGGTGGCAGAGCCGTGAAGTCATCTGAGACTGGATCAGGGGATGGCGGTTCTGCTGGAACGAAGAAGACAACAACGCGAACACGTACAGCTGTTGCAGAACCAGCATCTCCTAATGACGGCCCTAAGATCATTGCCGCATGTCCGCGATTCGGCTGCGGAGGCAGCTTGTTCATGGGACGCAAAGGGTACGGCTGTTCGAATTATCGGGAAGGCTGCAAGTTCGTCATCTGGAAGATGAGCTTTGGACGTTCACTCACAGACGGACAAGTCAAGGCGCTTGTGGAGAAAGGGAAGACGGCAAAGCTTAAGTTGGCTCTACCGGACGGAACACCCACAGAAGGTCGAATTGTTCTCCGTAATCTCGATACTGGCGAACTGGATGTAGAAGTGGATTAAGACCATGAAGTAAAGAATAAGGCTAGCTGTCACAACGTTCATGGGAACGTAGTCAGCTAGCCTTATTGTCATGTTTGGCCGTCCTAACAGCTTGTACACAGCACATTCTCTCGTTCGAATGGAAGCGCACTGTGCCTAATGGCGATCCTGTACATACCGTTGTATAGCCGGCGGTACGTCAGGCAATTGGTGTAGGGTGAAGAAAGCGCCTTGTGGCTGTACAGCAATCTCAACATTGTTATATACCCACTCGGTATCTACCTTCATATGAATGGCGTTAATGCCTGCTGTTAATGCAGGAACAACATCTGTACGGATCGAGTTGCCGATCATCCAAGTCGATGCGCGATCGAAATCGCCTTCGTGAAGGATCGACTCCAGCGCTTCATTGTTCTTGTGGCGACGAATATAGATGCGCGATCCAAAATAGCGCTCAAGGTTCAATTGATCGATCTTGCGGCGTTGAATAAGCAATTCGCCGCCCGTATAAAGATGCAGCTGATGGCCGTATTCCGCCAGATCGTTCAGCGTAGATTCCATGAATGGATAAGGTTCAACTTGGTGCTCGTACACGCTGCGTCCAAGCTTCCACAGGAAGTCTTCTTCTACTGGGGAGCGTCTGCGTCCCGTCATGTCGGAGAAGTACACATACGTATCGATGAACGATTGTGGGAAGTGATCGCTCTTGAAACCAAGTACATGCACGCCAGCAATATCGATCTCTGTCTGCTTATTCTTGATGATGTCAGCCGTAATCTCGGGGTATCCGGCAAACCAGGTAAGCATAGAGTCGCTGAATTGTTCGATGACCAGGTAGAAGTATTTGTTACAGTAAACGAGCGTATCGTCTAGGTCAAACAGTATGGTTTGTTTCATCTTGGGCACGACTCCTTTATCTAAGAAGATAAACGACGGTATCATCCGTTCGATCATCCATGAAGCCGGTAAGCGCTGTCTCGGCAGTGCATAGGCTTAGCAATATCCCCCTGACATCAATCTACCGTAAGGAGCATCCTTAGTCAAACAGAATAATGGCAACCCGATGCGCGAATGCTATGCGATGGAGGTGAGTGATGTGCCATTCAATAAGAGCGAGAAAATCAACAACCAGCGCAATGAAGCCAGCTTCAAGGAACCAGAGCGCACACCAAAGGCGAAGAAACAAGGCGAAGTGCCGCCAAGCCTTAATGGCATAAACAAGGAAACGGTGTAGCTCAGTCTATAAGAGGTCGTTCACAAAGTATTCGGTGCTGAAAATCGAACTTTGTGAACACACACTATAATGTATGTTTCATGTACCACATATGTAAACGGCATTCTTCCCATACGAACGAGGCATGCGATCGATTGGAGTCGATGCATGCCTCGGATCGTTCACGTCATTAAGCTTTAAGCATATTTCAACCGCTTGGCAGTCAGGTCGTTCTTAATAAAATCAATACGTCTGCGGACATAAAAGTCGAAGCTGTCTCCACGTAATTCCTTCGGCGCGATCGAAGCGCCTGACTCGTTATCGATAATCGTTAATTTGCCGTCGCTATAAAATTTGAACGTTAAATCCCGGAATGGGCGATTCTTCTCTACATAACGATAGTTCTCGCAGCGCTTCATGTTGATCGGCCTCCTTCAAATCCAAGTATTGGATTGGCTAATGGAATATAGAACATTTGTTCTTGTTTTTATTATACCAAACATTTGTTCGGATGGAAACTATTTTTTGTTTCTCGTAAGATAGAATGATAGAGAGGATTACGCTTAAAGGAGACTAGGCAATGATTCGTGTATCGCACCTAACGAGGCAGATCCCAGGAGGCCCTAAAGTACTGGACGATATTAGCTTCGAGATTGAGCCAGGCGAATTCATCGCGTTGAAGGGCGGCAGCGGCAGCGGCAAGACGACACTGCTTCGTTGTCTCGCACTCCGTGAGGCATGGACGAAAGGTACATATGAGTTTGACGGCAAAGACGTATTGTCCAATCCGTTGACAGGCAAATTCAAAGTAAGACGCGAGGCAGCGTATCTCGAGGAATCACCCATTCTGTATAAGACCAAGTCTGCGCTTCGTAATGTTATAATCGGTTCTATAAACCAGACGCCATTCTGGCGCCGCTGGACAGGCGCGGTTCGCAGCGACGATTATATGGGGGCGATGGATACGATCGAGAAGCTTGGGTTGCTCGACAAAGCGCGTCTGAAGGCGGACAAGCTGAGCGGCGGCGAGAAGCAGCGTATCGCAATCGCACGAGCGCTGGTCCACGGTGCGAAAGTGATTTTGGCCGATGAACCGATTACGGGGCTTGATCCACATTCCGCTGACCAAGTATTGAGTGATTTGAAGAAGCTGTGCAAGGAGCAGGGACTCATCGTTATCGCTTCCCTGCATCAAGGCGATTACGCAGAACGTTTTGCCGATCGAACGTTCGGACTTAGCGGCGGCAAGCTGCTGTTCGATGTAAAAGGCAGAAGACTGACGGAGCATGAGAAACGTCAGCTGTAGCTAATTACAATAGGAATGGCTGCAAATATCGGGCGCATATAATGGACCATCTGATCGTATAGAAAGGTGGCTCCTACATGGCTGTCCAACAACCGCTTGTGATTCATTCGCACAAGGTGACACATCCGAAGACTGAACTGCATATTCCCGTCGTTTCTGGCGCTCCGAATCCAGCTGCCGAACAGGCAATTAATACAGAAATTCGCAAAAGTGTGCAGCAGCTTATTTCCGAGCAAGGCTCACTTGAAGATCCACGTTCGGAGATGATCGGCTGGTTCGAGACGAAGACGAACGAGAAAAATGTATTCAGTATTTCGTTGTTCAACTATGCGTATACGGGCGGTGCGCATGGGATGACGCTTCAGAAGTCGCTGACATTCAATACGGAGTCGGGACACTCCTATACCTTAGCGCAGCTGTTCAAACCGGGTGCCGATTATGTGAAACGGTTGTCTGATCTAGTTGCGCAGCAAATTGCCGAGCGAGATATTCAGACGCTGGAGCCTTTCAAATCCATTCGTCCCGATCAAGACTTCTATATCGCAGATCGAGCGCTTGTCGTTTATTTTCAACTATACGAGTTGACCGCCTATGTATACGGGTTCGGATACTTCCCGATTTCCGTCTACGATTTGCAGGATATTATAGACGAGAATGGCCCGCTTGGCCTTATGGCTGCAAATAACTAATTATCCGAACTGATTAATGTTGTAGGAGAGAAGTATGCTGACGACCATAATCGCTATTACTGCAATAGCAGTCATCGCTGGAATTGCCCTGCTTGTCAGAGCGAGACAGCACCGAAGGATTCCGTCTGAGAACGCTTCAGAATCGGACAATCTTATAGCTACGAATGAAGCTCATAAGGAAGAGGAGCCTCATCCGACTGGTGTTACACCGATTGTTCCTGCGCATCTAGATAAACCATCTGTCCTGCTAGTGGATGACCACCCTCTAATGCGTCAGTTGATGACGGAAGTGTTAACGCAGACGGGCATCGGCGTAGTGAGCGCTGGCAGCAGTCAGGAGGCACTAGAGCTGCTCTTGCAGTATCGGGTCGATCTCGTTCTTACCGATGTTCAGATGCCCGGTATGGATGGCATTGAGCTGCTCAGGCGGCTTCGTTCCATGAAGGGCAGTCCTAATGCTTCCATTCCTTGCGTGTTCGTTACTGGCAGCATGGATGATTCGAAACGCCGAGAGGCAGAGCGGTTAGGCGCACTTGCATTCTTCACGAAGCCATTCGACATACAAGCGATTGGTCAATTCATTGCCAAGCATCTGGAGCAGGACCAGCTCTTCGTTTCACCTTGATCGATAGACCGTACGATGCAGACAAGCGTCGTACGGTCTTTTTGTTAGGCATGTTGCAGGCATTAAGCCGTTCGGTGCTGATTGAAATCATATGCTCATACAATGAACCATCGAACAAGAGTGACGGAGGTGATAGGCGTTGATCATTGGATTCGCAGCACTGGCTGTTTTCGCGATCATCTGCTTGCTGGCCATCGGATTGGCATATGCAGCAGGATCGAGCATTCGAGCATCACGGCATCAATCCTATGGCGGTTCGACGTATGCACAATTGGTGCATGACAAGGACGACTTGAACCGGTTAGGTTTTCCGCAGCTGCTGCTTCGCAATTACCGAAGCTCAGCATCGTTCGGTTTATCCTTCCAGCAGCTTGGGCTTATTGCAGGGGCTATTACCGTATACGGACTCGCGATTGAACATGGCGGATGGACCATTATCGGCTGGGGCTGGCTTATAATCGGGTTGTTCGGCATTGCGGCGGGAGCTTCGACGGCGGAACTTAGCTCTGCTATGCCAACGGCGGGCGGACCCTATCATTGGGCGCTGGCTCTGGGGGGCATTAGATGGAGTTGGGCTTCAGGCGGGCTGCATTGGGTGGGCAATATCGCGTTATTGGCGCTGACGAATTACTGCGGGGCACAACTATTGAATACGTTCGCATCATCAAGCTTTGGCTATACAGCGGGAAGCGGGACTACGCTGGCGTGGATGGTCGTGTTCTATGTGCTGCAGTGGCGATTGAACCTAATCGCTGCTCGTCAGATGAGACGTACGATTGGGATCGGCACTTTACTTGCTATCGGTTTATCTGTCGTCACGATTGGCGGGTTGGTATGGCTGATCTACCCAGGATCGGCGCCTGTTGCTTCGTTATTCGATTCCAGTTTCTTATTGGGCAATACTGGCCTTGCAGATCCAGGCATATCTTCCGTATCGGGATGGCTAGTTGGTCTGCTTCTGCTTCAGCGTATGTTTATCGGCAGCGAGGGAGGGGCAGCAGGTGCGGAAGAAACAGCCGATCCGCGCATTCGAACAGCATGGGCAGTCTTCTTGTCTCCCGTGTACATGTTTGTTATTGGATTCGTGCTGCTATCCACCGTTACAATTAGCCTTCCATTCGTTACGAATAATAGCTATCTCGCTTATGGCGAGTGGATCTCCGTGATTATGCAGCCTTGGGTCAAGTGGGATATCGTTGTAATCATCCTATTAGTAATAGCAGTGCTGTTATCCGGCGTGCAAAATATGAACGTCCTGTCACGCACTTTGTTCGCCGCATCACGAGATGGCGTACTGCCTGAACGTTTACGTATCGGGCGAGTGTCTGCACGTACCGGCAAGCCCTCTGCCGCCATTACAGTATCGGCTGTGCTGGCTGGAAGCTTAGGGTTACTCTATGTTGGTCTGATGGGTGGGGGAGAGTCGTCCCTCATGACGCTGATCGGCTTCGCTATCCTTGCTGTTCAGTCAGCATGTGCGATTCCAATAGGACTCCGTCTGTTCGTTAATAAGGAGAAAGTGCGCAGCAAGCTGCAATCCGCACCTTGGAGACTTGGCCGAGTCAGCGTATTGGTTAATTGGTTGGCTTGGATTGGGATGCTGGCAGGTTCAGTAGGCAGTATCATACTGCTATCGCCTACAGCCGGAGCAGCCGCCGCAGTATTCGTTCTGCTCGCATGGCTGGCTTCGCTCATTCGTGGCAATGCGTTTAAGCTGAGGCTGCAGACAGCAGCGCGGCGGTCACGTACGGAACTTCAGCGAATTGAAAGAAAATTCGGACCGTTATTTCTAGATGGGAAATGATCAGAAAATTTGAATAAATATTTCCCAGGGAAGCGCATAAATATACAACTTCGTTAATTTTTCGACAATAATTAGAAATTTGGTTGCGACAATCTGTGTCGAACTTACGGATAAGACGATATGTATTTGCCAACGTTTGGCGTTTGCCGTTATAATGGGCGCAATGATTGAGGGAAATGAAGCAGCTAAAGGCGGAAATGCTGATCTGGAGTGTCGTTCTATTCTTCTAATTGTTGGTAGTTACTAGTATTATACAATATATAGGAGCTACTACGTCAAGATAAACTATCTATAGATTTTGCACCCATTCATCGAATGGGAAATAAGGTTGCCTGTTTTATCGTCAAAAAGGAGGAGTACGGGAAATGAATCGCGGCAATACGATCGTCGTATCGATCAACGTTGGGATGCCGAATGCCCTTAAACATGGCAATAAAGAGGTACAGTCAGGCATTCGCAAGGCACCAGTAGCGGGGAGCATACAACTTACAACGAATGGACTTCCTGGCGATGGTCAGGCCGATCTGAAAAATCATGGCGGCAGCGACAAAGCGATTTGTGTGTACAGCGCGGATCATTTCCCATACTGGGAGCAGCGGCTCGGCGTACAATTGAGTGCAGGTGCATTCGGCGAAAATTTCACCTTGACCGGCTCGTCAGAGTTGGAATGGTGCATCGGCGATCAAGTTCGAGTAGGCACTGCGCTTCTGCAGGTCACGCAGCCGAGACAACCATGCTATAAGCTTGGAGCGCGGCATGAGAAACCGGAATTGTCCGCATGGGTGACAGAAACAGGTTACACAGGTTTCTATCTACGCGTACTTGAAGATGGCGAAGCCGCTGCTGGCGATCCAGTGGTCGTTGTGGAACGAGATCTTGCTGGCATCACCATAGCTGAAGCAAACCGTGTCATGCATCATGACAAAACAGATGCAACCGGCATTCAGCGTCTGCTGGCTGTACCAGCGCTCTCCGACAGCTGGCGAGAGACGCTGACAGAGCGGTTGGGTCGGATTTAATGCATGTAATATTAAGTTATTAATATCGTTAACTGAAGCAAGGGGATTCCATTCATCGTGACAACATCCATCGATCAATTATTAATAGATATAATGAAACAGTATCCTATCGCAGGCGAATGGCAGGCGATTGATCGGGAATCAGGCATGAACAACACGACCCGGCTCATTGAGACGGATACGAGTCGATTCGCTATTCGAATCTATGATAATCATCAGGACCGCAGCATCGTCAAGTTGGAGCACGAGGTGCTTCGCTATCTGTCGGATTCCGATTTTACACTGCAAGTGCCTGTGCCTGTCCTCAACAATGCGAGAGAGACTGTCACAGCCGCTTCAACCGGCAAGCTTGCCTCTTTATTCCGATACATAGATGGAAGTCGCCCTTCCTCGTCGAATGCGGAGCATATTCATTCACTTGGTTATGCTGCGGGATTGCTTAGCCGCGGGCTTGCCAACTTCGAGACGACAAGCGAGCCCCAGTATAAACCGTATTATGAGCTAATGAAGTCGTACGAAGGCTGGACGGATGAGAAGGTATTGGATACTGCTGCCCGATGTTCATATGATTCGATAGTGTTGGATGCGATTGAACGCGTACTCGCTATGAGAAGCCGCTTGGCACCATTGTTAATGGAGTTAAATAAGTTGCCGCACCAATGGATACATGGCGACTTGAATTTCTCGAATGCAGTAGCAGTCGATAATGAAGTCGTTGGTATTTTGGATTTTGAATTTTGCACGATAGATCTAAGAGCGATGGAACCTTCGGTCGTCATGGTAGATTTCATCCATGCTAGCCGTACGAATGAACAGCGTTTGAAGGCGTTCGATACGTTTGCTGCTGGTTTCGGCGAGGCGCTCCGACTGACTCGCAGTGAGGCAGAAGCGATTCCGTCGCTAATGAAGCTGCGAATGCTCGATGTGTTTCTCCATTTTGCAATCCGATGCGCCGACGGGCTTGATGCTCCAGAAGTGTGGAAAGGCCAGATTCAGCATGCAGATGCGGTCTGCCAATGGATTGATGAACGGCATGACGAGCTAGTGATGCTGCTGCGCAACAGGCTAGGCGAATGATTGTACAACCCTCCGCCATATACTGAGTATGAACGGCACAACGAACGGAGGGTGAGCAGCTATGAGCACGGCACGTTCACTAGGCTATAGCGATCAGGATCGTCTCGTGATCTTGAACGCTGATGATTTTGGACTATGTCACTCCACCAATGAAACGATTACGAAGCTGCTGAAGGATGGTGCGGTGTCTTCAGCTACCCTCATGATGCCCTGCGGGTGGGCGCGCGAAGCTGCATTATGGAGTGCTAGAAATGCTGAGCTTGATGTTGGTGTTCACTGGACATTGACGAGCGAATGGGATGCGTACAAGTGGGGACCGGTGTGCCGAACAGGGCTAACGGACTCCTTAGTTACCGATGAGGGGTATTTTCCGAAGGATACCAAGACGTTCGAACGGCAGGCGGATCCGTCTCAGGTGAAGGCAGAGTTGATTGCGCAGGTGGAGATGGCATTAAAGCTTGGCGTAAAGCCAACCCATGCCGATAATCATATGGGAAGTCTGTATGGACTTGCGACCGGTAGGGATTTTCTGACGCCCGTATTCGAAGTATGCGCAGCTTATGGTCTACCGTTTCGACTTCCGCGTCATCTGTTGACGGAGACTGGGCAGATGGCCCCGCCAGAGCTGGCTAGCATCGCGAAGCAGCGCGCGGAAGAAGCGGAGAGTTACGGCGTTATCGTGCTTGATTATTTGCTTGGTCTGCCATTCGCGATGCAGCCTGAGGAGACGTATGAGTCGTATCGGGATCAGTTTGTTCATATGCTCATTAATCTGAAGCCCGGCGTATCCGAAATTGTTCTTCATCCGATGGAACTGACCGAAGAGCTGGATGCCTTCCATACGCAATCGGTTAAGCGCGGCTGGGAACTGCAGCTGCTGCACGATCCGCTGGTGCTGAAGACGATTGAGGAGCAGAAACTTATCCGCATCGGATGGCGGGAGCTGCAGCAGCTGCAGCTAGCGCTGTGACCCCTATGTACTACCTGCATGGCCACTTTCACAAGAAGCTCTGTCGATCCCGATTCGGCAGAGCTTTTGTTCATATGCCTCCCATCCTACGTAGTCATGCAAGGCAAGGTTGTTCCATAAATTAGTAATATTCGTTCATTATACAACAAAGGATGGCTAGGAGGGGGAAGTCAGTCATATGACCTCCGTAGATGTAGATCATCAGTTGGACGCCAGATTTATCGTTGATTCCGACCATCGTGAGGATACCTTCATCGTACCGCTGCCGACGACTTGGTGGAGCCGACCGTACGAGTATGCTTGGTGTTCCCAGTTCGCGGGTGAACAGGATGTTGTACTCGATGCGGCTTGCGGCATCTCTCACCCTTTTAAGTTTTATCTCGCTTCTTGTTCCGTGCGCGAGGTACATGCATGCGACCTAGATGTGCGCATTCTATCCAGAGAAGAGATTTACGCGGATGCTGTACGTGACTTCGGAGAGCATGCGGCTAATCGGTTGAGGCAGCATACCGATTGGTCTCGGCTGCATCTGGCCTACGCAAGTATCACATCGATGCCTTATGCGGATAACTACTTCGATACGATATTCTGTATATCGGTACTTGAGCATCTGAGCGAGCTTGATCAACGTCTTGCGCTTAAGGAGTTCCACCGACTGCTGAAGCCAGGCGGCAAGTTGGTGTTAACCTTTGATTATCCGACCGTTAATCTAGAACAACTAACTGCGCAAGTACAGCAAGCTGGACTGGTATTTCCCGCTTCGTTTAACATGAACCTGCCGCCTGATGCCATTTCTTCGGAGTTGTGGGGGACGTTGTATTGTTTTCGAGCATTGCTGTATAAAATAAGCGTTCCAATGGAGCATATTCTTGGATCATAATGAACAATCAGCGTATGGCTACAAAAAGAAGCCTCCAATACCATCACCTTTCAGGTGCGGTCTAAAGGCTTCTTCCTTGTCAAACGGTTAGATTAGACATGATTGCTGTGCGATGCTGCAATGTGAGCTGCGATTCGATCCCCGTGGAACCGTCCGGATTCGATGAATATTTCGTTCGCTTGTTTGCGCGATGCGACTACGCCGGCAAGATATACGCCTGGAACATTCGTCTCCATCGTATCGTCATTGAAGGTTGGACTGCCGTCCTCCTCGATCGTTACGCCGATTCCCGAGAGGAAGGCGCGATCCGGATGAAATCCGGTGAGGGCGAGGACGAAGTCATTCGGGAGCTGCTCGCGCTGCTCGGGGCCTTCAATGGTGACAGTTCCTTTATCGATCTCAACTACGCGTGATTGGAACCGCATGTTGATGGTTCCTTTGGCAACTAGAGCTTCGAAGATCGGGAGCACCCACGGCTTAATGCCGCGAGCATAGTTCTCGCCTCGATAGACAACCGTCACTTCAGCGCCAACGCGCTCCAGTTCAAGCGCAGCATCGATAGCCGAGTTGCTGCCGCCAATAATGGCAACCTTCATTCGCGTATAAGGATGCGCTTCGCGGAAGAAGTGGCTGACCTTATCCAGCTCTTCGCCTGGAATGCCTAGCTTATTCGGGTGATCGAAGTACCCTGTCGCTATGACAACACGCTCCGTGCGGTACAGCTTCTCTTCGCCGAACCGATTGATGGAACGAACAAGGAATGTCTGCTCCTCTTTCACAACGTCGGTCACCGTCTCGAAAGCATTCACACGAATGTTCTTGCGAAGCGTTACGGTGCGGTAATAAGCAAGCGCCTCTTGGCGCGTTGGCTTCTCGCCGTTGGTCGTGAACGGAATATCGCCAATCTCAAGTCGCTCCGGCGTGCTGAAGAAGCGCATATAGGTTGGGTATTGAGAGATGGAATGTACGATATTCCGGCTCTCGATAATGAGCGGATTTAGACCAAGCTCGTTCAGTGCAATCGCTGCGGCAAGTCCGCACGGTCCTGCACCAATAATAATGACTTGCTCTGTGCTGTCGGTGCTCTGTTCGAACGATCCGAGCATCATTGTAATCAGCCTCCTGTCGGATGGTTCATATCATTAATATTGTAACTGCTAGCGGCTGCCTCGTGCAAACCAGTTGGCTGGACTTGGCATAAATCAGCGTTTGGTGCTGTGTACGAGCTTTCGAATCATGTATAATAGGGTTGACTTGCACGACTGGGAGGAAGCTAGATGCGACGGCGTTTTGTTATTGAAGCGGTGATGGTGGCAACTTATGGGCACTTGCTGGTGCCAAGTCGTCCGGTGGAGTATATCGTTCCTTATTCGACTATTGCGGAGCTATACGATATGAAGGACGGCGCAGACCCCGTCATGGAAGATCCATCTGATGACAAGCATGTAAAGGAGAAGATCGGAGAGTTGATTGCATTCTTCGAGGATCCTTTGAACCGTAAAAAAATCGAAAAGGCTCTGCAAGTGCCATGGCGCCAAAGCTCGCCGCTGCTGCTGAACGAGAACATCCAGTTCACAATCGTTCATGCGCTCGACAACGCGCAGTATGGCGAAATGTTTGATCCTATTGAGACGGAAGTACTGCTCGCAGGCATGAAGCTCGAAGTACCGATTCTATCGGATCAAATCGAGTTCCAGGAACGTCTGATCGAAGCAGAGATTCCAGTCCAGATCTATGACATCGATGACTTCGAATTTGCAGTAGAAGATGGCATCGAGCCAGAGGATCTATTCGAGCAAAGAGACTTGTAAAGCTTTTTATTTTCTAAAAAGGAAATAAAAAGGTTGCGCCCCTTAAGATGGGATGCTAATATTTCCATGAACTCACTTAAATAAAACGACACTTACGAAGGGAGGGACCGAATATGCCAAACGTTAAACAAGTTCTGAACGCTGTTGTTGGTCAATTTCAACAAATGAAAGCTGTTGTTAGTCAACAAATGTTTTTTGCGAGCCAACCGTTTGTTGCTGCCTACAACTGGAAGAACAGCTTTGCTGTATTCGGCCCTGCCTTTTCGTAACCGCGCATATACCGAAGTCTCTGTTGTGTGACTTCGTATATCGTGTCGTCTGCGGGAAGACCCGAGCCTATGCGGCTTGGGTCTTCTTTTGTTGTTGCCGATTAGGGGAAAGTCGAGAGAGGAGAGAGAAGATTGGCAACGTTACTTCGATTACTGAAATACGTAAGACCGAGCGCGATGCTGGCTGTCGTGACGCTGGCGCTCATGTTCATCGCGACGCTGATCGATTTGCTTGCGCCTTGGGTGCTGCGCAAAGTGTTCGATGATGGCATTAGCAAGAATGACATGCACATGGTTTTACTGCTGGTACTTGCACTTCTAGGATTACAAGTAGGCAAAAGTTTAGGCAACTTCGTACAAGGGTACACGCAAGAATTGATTGGACAGAACGTCGTATTTACGCTTCGCAAGCAAATGTACGCACATCTGCAGCGTCTGCCGTTCAAGTATTACGATAAGGCACAGACTGGCCAGCTGATGTCCCGGATGACGGGCGATATTGAAGCGGTGAAGAACTTCGTCGGCTTCGGCGGGATGATGCTTGTGGCAGGTATGGCGACGTTCGTAGGCACGCTGATCTTCATGTGTTCCATGCAGTGGCAGGTGACCCTGCTCAGTCTTAGCCCGATTCCGGTACTGCTGCTCGTCATGTGGATGTTCAGCAATAAGGTAGGTCCGGCTTGGGGGCGAATTCGTGAGCAGATGGGCCGATTGACGACGACGCTGCAAGAGAATATCTCAGGTATTCGCGTCGTTAAAGCTTTCGCAAGCGAAGGCAAGGAGAAGAGCAAGTTCGCTGGCCGCAACGAGCAGAACTTCGAAACGAACATGCATCGCGCGCGGCTGGAAGCAAACGCTTTCCCGCTGATGGGTTTCTTGGGCGGCTTGACGTTCCTCATCATGATCTGGGTCGGTGCGGTCTATGTTGCGAACGACAAAATGTCGCTCGGAACGTTCATGGCGTTCCAATGGTACACGTGGGGAATTATTTGGCCGCTTAATATGTTAGGCTGGCAGATCAACATCTTCCAACAAGCGCTGAAAGCAGCGCCTCGCGTGTTCGAAGTGATCGACACGAAGGTAGATATCGAATCACCAGAAGATGGCGGTATTGATACGGCCAACATTCGCGGAGTTGTGAAATTCCAGAATGTCACCTTCGCCTTCGACAAGAAGGATGATGAGCAGCCTGAAGATGCAAGTAAGAAGGAGGCGGCAGCAGCTTCTGAGCTTGAACTAACGCAACAAGAAACGAGCGCTGTGCTGCATAATATTCAGCTCGATATTAAACAAGGTGAAGTAGTTGCTGTACTAGGAGCGACGGGTTCCGGCAAGAGCAGTCTTATCGCCCTCCTGTCCCGCTTCTACGATGTGTCGGATGGCTCGGTCCAAATCGACGGCATTGACGTTAGAGATTACGAGCTTGAAGGACTGCGCCGCAGCATCGGCATCGTACCGCAGGAAACATTCCTGTTCTCCGCTTCGATTCGCGATAACATCGCGTTCGGTCGTCCAGATGCGACGCAGGAGCAAATCGAGAATGCAGCGAAGAAAGCGCAAATCCATGAGTTCATCGTCAACATGCCATATGGCTACGACACGCTGATCGGCGAACGCGGCGTCGGCCTGTCAGGCGGTCAACGCCAGCGTGTTGCGCTTGCCCGTGCCATTCTGATGGATCCGCCGATTCTTGTACTCGATGAAGCGACTGCGAGCGTTGACACAGCAACGGAATCGGCAATCCATGAAGGACTGCTTGAAGTCATGAAAGGACGTACAACGTTCATTATCGCGCAGCGTCTATCATCGATTCGACGCGCGGATCGCATTATCGTGCTGGACAACGGCAGGATCGTTCAGCAAGGCACGCACCGCGAGTTAAACGAGCAGGACGGCTTCTTCCGCAGGCTGCTGGAGCGTCAAGAAATGGCATCGGCATCGGGTCATTAATATCATTAATAATTGGAGAATGCGCGTAGTTGCAGCAATTATCGTTATTTTACGAGACTAATAATTAATACAATTAACTATACAGAGGGGGAGTGCCAGTGAGTCAAGTCGAATGGGATTCGGAAGACGAACTGGAGGAAAAGCCGTTTCAACTCGCATACGTGCGCAGGCTCTTCCGCTACGTACTGCCGTATCGGCGAACGCTCGGCATTGTCATATTCATCGTACTGCTTAACATGGGGCTTAGCTTAGCTGAGCCGCTTATGCTTGGTTATTTGATTGATGATGGTATCGTGAAGAACAACATGGAGCTCATTACCTGGATCGGGGTATCGCTGCTTGCGTTCCGTTTCCTTGGCTGGTTGTTCGGCTACATCCATACGAAGTTGATTAACTTCACTGGCCAACGCGTCCTGTTCGATCTAAGGCAGCAGTTGTTCAATCACTTGCAGTCGCTGTCCTTCCGTTTCTTCGATGGACGCCCTGCAGGTAAGATCATGTCGCGGATTACGAATGATACGAACGCGATCGGCGAGTTGGTGAACGGCGGTCTGATCACGACGGTTATGGAAGTAACGCATCTGGTTGGTATCGTTGCGATTCTATTCTGGATGGATTGGCAGCTTGCGCTGCTCTCGTTCATTACAATGCCGATGCTGTACTTGATCGTCAGCAAGCTTCGTCCGAAGATTGAAGGCTCTTGGTCGAAGTCGAGACGCACCATGTCTGCGATTAACGGCAACGTGAACGAGACGATTCAAGGGATGCGCGTCGTTCAGGCGTTCTCGCGTCAGAAGGCGAATGACAACAAATTTAATGAGATTAATACGAACAACAAATCAGCTTTCATGCGTGCGATCCGGATGGAATCGATGGTCTGGCCGCTCGTTGAGCTGATTGGTATGATCGGCACGTGTATCGTCGTTTGGTTCGGGGCGAAGCGGGTTATCGACGGCGCGTTGTCCATCGGTTTCGTCATGGCGTTCATCAACTACTTATGGCGATTCTGGGGACCGCTTAGCTCCTTGTCGAAGGTGTACAGCCAGCTGTTGTCGGCGATGGCTTCCGCGGAGCGGCTGTTCGAAATTCTCGATACCGAGCCTGAGGTGAAAAATGCTGCGAGCGCGAAGGAGCTGCCGACGATTCGCGGCGAAGTGGAGTTCAAGAATGTGGCGTTCCAGTATGGTCCGGATAAGCCGGAGGTGCTTCACGGCATTAACTTGAAGGTGAAACCAGGTCAGCGGATCGCCATTGTCGGTCCGACAGGCGCCGGCAAGAGTACGATCGTCAACCTGCTCATGCGCTTCTATGATGCGACCGGCGGTCAAGTCATGATCGATGGTCACGATGTGAAAGATGTGACGCTCGAATCGCTGCGAAGCCAGATGGGAATCGTGCTGCAGGACTCCTTTATTTTCTCCGGGACGATTGAAGAGAACCTCCTTTACGGCAATGAAGATGCTACGGAAGAGAAGGTGATGGAAGCGGCGAAGAGCGTGCGCATCGATCAATTCGTAAGCAAGTTCCCAGATGGCTATGAGACGCAAGTTGAGGAACGAGGCAGTAAGTTGTCCGTTGGTCAACGCCAGCTTCTCGCATTCGGACGGGTGCTGCTGAGCGATCCTCGCATCCTCATTCTCGATGAAGCAACTTCGAGCGTCGATACGGAGACCGAGCAGCATATCCAAGAGGCATTGGCTCGGGTCTTGGAAGGCCGTACAGCGTTCATTATCGCGCACCGTCTGTCGACGATCCGAGACGCGGATCTGATCGTTGTCGTTCGGGACGGCAGCATTACGGAACAGGGCACGCATGACGAGCTTATGAAGACGAGCGGTTTGTATGCGAATCTCGTTCAGTCGCAGCTGCTTATGCAGCAGTCATTCAATGACGTTCTGAATGAGAAGTCGGAACAGCAAGTTGGATAAGTAAGGATGTGAAGCAGATTGCGGACTTTTTCCGTAATCTGCTTTTTTATATTTTGCAACCATTTGAAATCGTAGTACGTCTGTAGGGGTGTGAATGAGACTTAATCAAGATTGTATTCTTTACATACGGGGAGCTGAGATTTCGGATGAAGCAGAAGTTGAACAAGGTGATGCCGCTATGGTCCAAATTGTTAGTTGGTGCAGGTGCAACCGCCCTTCTGTTATTCGGTATAATGCCGGAATCTAAGACGCAGCTCGTATTGGCAGATCAGCCCGCCGTATCCGTGAACTGGGAAACGTACGAGGTGCATGCACCATTCTTAACGCCGCTATGGTCGGTGCCAGTCAGTAACTGGAACGACTCTTATAGCGGTATGGAGACGAAGGCTGCGCTTGCTGAAGATGGCCGAGTCATCGCAATAGACAGCAAAGGTCAGTTATTCGCCCTAGATGCTGCTACAGGCAAACAGCTGTGGATCAAGGGAACGGGTTGGCAGCCGCTGCTTACTTATAATGAAGGAACCGTGTATGGTGCGCATAGTGATGGCCGCATATCCGCGATATCGGCGGACGGGAAGACGAATTGGATATCCGCTGTGAAGGTGGACAAGGCACAATCAATTGAACCAA
This sequence comes from Paenibacillus terricola, assembly GCF_014779765.1. Taxonomy (GTDB): domain Bacteria; phylum Bacillota; class Bacilli; order Paenibacillales; family Paenibacillaceae; genus Paenibacillus_T; species Paenibacillus_T terricola. Next base: position 498,011 of record NZ_JACXZA010000002.1, read on the forward strand.
ACGGCGATACGGTCTATGTAACGGCGAATATGAAGCTTTTTGCATTTAACGCATCGACAGGAGCATTACGCTGGAAGATCGAAGAGAAGGGGCCGGAATACTCCGCTGGTTATGGTGAACTGCATATAGTTGATGGCGTGGTTATCCGGTCATATCTCGTACAAGGCGCGTTATCCTCAACTCAGATCAATGCATACGATGCAAAGACAGGCAAGCAACTGTGGACGCGATTCAGGTCGCAGGATCCCATTGCTATACGCGATGGATTGCTCTATTCCATTCAGGATACCTATAACATGGGTAATTACGATATGACAGACGATGGCCAGATTCGTGATTCGATCATTATGAATGCAATTAATGCACATACTGGCGCTGTGAAAGGGACGCGGGTTTACAGCTGGACGAGGAAGTTTAATCCGACACAATCGGCTCAAGATGGCGTTTCCGGCATGCCTATGCTGGATGGAGATAATCTGTATATTTTCCAAGGGGAGAAGCTCGCGCAGTACGACTTTAAGCAGTATAAAGCGAATGCGGCGCCTGTTAAGACTTGGGGACAGTATATGCAGGATGTGTATCCATTCGGTAAGGTTTATGGAGAGCGGATGTTGTATCGCAACTATAAGACAGGTGTTATTAGTGCGATGAAGCTAGCGAATGGTCAGGTGATTGGCTGGCAGACGGACAATCCGGCTGTGCAGACCGATATTTATGACAATGGGCTATTTGTTGGCCAATCGGACGGCATATTCCACGCCTATAATTATTCGACGACGAAGCCAGTGTTCTCGGTCAAGGCGAACTCGCGTTATTTTGGACAGACGCTCCGGACGAATGGGATGATCATTATTCAGAGCAAAGGCATGCTGCAAGCGGTGAAGCTGCCGGCGGCTTTGAAGTAAGTTGGATATAAGCTTGAAGAGAGACAGTGCCTTGGGGCGCTGTCTTTTTGGTTGTTAGCGATGTTAAATTCTAATGATGATATATGTCCCAAAGTAACCCGCCTTGTAAAAAGGCGGGTTACTCGATAATCCCCACTTAAGACAACTGGGAAAACAAGTCATCTTTCTTGTGTTATGGCATAGGTTTAAGTGTACTTGCTGTGTAAGGAGGGCTTGGCGTGAGGCTGCTCATTCTCGTAGTTGGTGTACTCTTGCTTGTACTGATGTGGACAAACCCTAATCGTTCTGATTTCGAGAAGTGGGTGCTTAAGAAAGAAGTCAGCAATTTTCAGAGAACCACTCCATTAGAGCCAGTAAATTATCGAAGTAAAAACTATCTGTTGTTCTCCATACATGATCTTTCCGTTCTAAGGGAGCAGACTGATTCGATGACTAAGTACGACTCCTACGGCGGTGTAGGCATACTCGGCATGATATTTCCAACTGGAGCTCCCGGTGTTAATGGTAAACAGTCTCCGGCCTTCTAAACCGTTGTCAGAGGAGAATGGACGAATGGGACCGTTCGCGAAGGATTTGCTAAAGGATAAAGTAGTTCTCATTACAGGTGGCGCGACTGGACTCGGTCGTGCTATGGGGGAAACGTTCCTCCAACTAGGTGCTCATCTTGCGATCGCGAGCCGACGCGAAGACGTACTGAAGAAGGCAGCTGAGGAGATGGGCGGGGAAGCGCATAATGTGTTCTATCAACGATGTGACGTCCGGGACCCTGCCCAAATACAAGAACTTGCAGATGCAGTGGAGCAGCATTACGGACACATCGATGTGCTCGTCAACAATGCGGCTGGAAACTTCATCAGCCCGACTGAACGCCTCTCTCCGCGTGCTGTTGATGCGGTGCTTAACATCGTGCTGCATGGCACATTTTATTCGACGCTGGAAGTCGGCAAAAGGTGGATCGCCCAAGGGCGCGGCGGCACCATGCTCAACATCGTGACGTCCTATGCGTCCACTGGCTCGGCGTTTGTCGTGCCTTCAGCGGCGGCCAAGGCTGGCGTATTGGCGTTGACCCGCTCGCTTGCGGTGGAATGGGCTCGTCACGGCATCCGTCAGGTCGCTATCGCACCAGGACCATTCCCCACGGAAGGTGCTTGGTCAAGGCTTTCTCCTACCCCCGAGTTAGAGGAGAAGATGATCAACCGCATTCCGCTTCGACGGGTGGGCAATAAGGAAGAACTTGCCCATCTAGCCGCCTATCTGATCTCCGATTACGCCGCGTACATGAACGGGGAAGTCGTCACGATTGACGGAGGAGAGTGGCTGCAGGGAGCGGGTCAGTTCAATGACTTGCTCATGGTGACGGAACAGCAGTGGGATCAGTTGGCCGCGATGACTCGCAAGGGGAAGTGATATGGGGAGATATAGTAGAGAAGGATGACACGGCAGCCGACTAGATGGTCGGCTGTTTTTTTGTTAAGTGACAGGAAGGGAATTATATCCATTGCGCGAAAGTTTAATGTGTTGAATTATTTGAGAAAATCGTAGGAGTAGTAATCACATGACAGTGCGAAGAGAAAGGGAGAGAATAAACTTGAAACTCAGTAATGATTATCAAATTGAAGTTGAAATAAAACATGGCATTAATTAGAGAAATATTATGCGTGAATTAATAGTCGAACAATTTTTATTAGATTAGGTGTCTACTATTTAATCGACTAGAATCCGACTTTCTGAAATAAATAGATCTACTGAGGAGGGAGCCATTATGGATGAACGCATACTAGGTCTATTTCGTAGTAATGTTCGAGAGCTAGATGTGTTGACTCAACGTAATTTGTTTCTAGCATATAGGGAGCTTGTATTTCGATACATTTACCTTATACTCCGTGACCACGCATTAACAGAAGATGTAATACAGGAAGGTTTTATAAAAGCTATGGAGTCCGGCCCCAAAACAAAGGTTGATTCCAATATAAATGCATGGCTTATGCAAGTCACACGCAGAACTGCCATAGACTTTATTAGAAAAAATAAAAAGTACCATCTGGTTTTTGATCTTGAATCCGTTATTACATATGAGGGCAACGGGCAAATTAATTCAACACACGAGTTAGTTGAAAAAACAGTACAGAATGAGCTGCTTCTCGAATCTCTCAACGAGCTTACACTCAATCAACGTATTATTTTAGTTATGCGATACATGGAGAATATGTCCTACAAAGAAATTGCTAAGGAACTAGACATTAATGAACATGCGTTAGGTAAACGTATAGAGAGAGCTAAAAAGACATTAGCTAGTCTGTTCAAAGGAAAGTGGGGTGAGAACCATGAAATTCAATAATCAAAAGGACGATAAAAACAATCAGTTAGCGTCGGCAATTTCTGATTTGTATTCTTCAATTGACATTCCGAATGGAGAAGCTGCTTGGAGACGAATGCAGACTAGACTAATTCAGCAGCAAAAACGATCCCACCGCAAAAGAGCTTTTAAAATTGGAATAGCAATAGCAGGAGTCTCACTTATTCTTGGAACGTTTGCCACCTCTCCGAAAGAAAGCTATGCCTCCATGAGAAGCTTTTTTACAATGGTGAAAGACGCTAAACAGGGAGTAGTAGATATCCTTTTTGGAGAAAAGGAGCGGACGAATACTAACGGGGCTATTACAGCGCCTCCTCCAGATGCTTTAGGTAGCAAGGTCGGACAAGAAAACAGTTCAACTTCATCCACTATGTCAGGAGGAATAGTCGTGGAAGAAGTAACAACCCTTGAAACAGCACGCAACAAATTAGATTACAAAATGCGTTTAGCAGATTATGTACCTAATAATTTCTCTTTGAACCGTGTGAGATTATTTTTAGATACAGACAAAATATATCACTCCATACGAATTGAATACAAAAACGAAGCCGGAGAGTTTTTCTTTATTACTGAAAGGCAGCTTAACACTGATGGAACAGGATGGAAAAGCTCTATAAATGAATCATCTGGGAAAATTGAAGATGTTAGTATAAACGGTCTTAATGGGGTGTTGGTTCTTTATACAGAAGGCGGAATGCGACTCGCGTGGTTATGGGATGATGTTCTTGTAGAAATTCAAGGGAAGCTCAGTGAGGAACAGGTACTTAAAATTGCTCGATCAATGAAATAGAAAGAAGAGAGTTTAAAAGAAACCAAGCGCTACAGCCCGAAACCGGCTTGAAGCGCTTGGTTTTTAGTTTACTAAGAGGCTTGACGTAAAACGTTCCCCTTGCTCGCGTACACTATTTTGAATTGTCCAATGTAAGGAGCGGATTCGATAATAATAGCCTGTTGGCACAGTTAATTGTCTGGACGTAATAATATAGTTATCATTTGATACTGACAAGTCTTGACCAACATTGTAATCCTCCCAAACCGAACCTGTCCATCTTTGCAAAGTGGTTCTTACGCCAATCGTGCTAACATATTGAGTCGCTGTGGATTCTCCTTCCAACATGATTTTACCACTAGAGCTTACAATAGAAAGATTGGCCATTCCGTTTTCAAGATATTTGAATGTCGAATCAAAAGCAGAATATGGAACAATCTCAATGGGAGGAGGTGTTGTAAGGGCTTGTACTGCCGTTTCTGATGCGAATACTTGATAAGGCAAAATACCTACTAATAACAAAGATAATAATGCTGCTAAATGTACTTTGATTTTCATTCCCCATAATCTCCTTGTTGTTTATTATTTTTATTCTATGCCTCTTTATTGTATTTCTTTGAAATAGTATATCCCCCTTCACTTCATTTACCGACATCTATATAACGTAACAACACTTCAAAATCTGACAGCCAATAAACAAATACTGAAATTATTTTTCGATTATTGTCAGATATTATCAGGAAGCCTCGTTTATTAAGTAGCAACCCAATAATGAAAGCACGAACGAGACTAGAGAGGAGCGTAGAGATATACAGGTCAATGCTATTTATTATTGAAATGCTAAATTATATATGAGGAGGATTTATCATGAAATTGGCAAAAAAATATACTGTTGGAGTTATTGCTTCTGTTGCTTGCTTGGCGTTCGCCGTAACTGCGTTTGCCAATACTTCTACCACTTCAACAACAGGTTATGGAACACTAAAAGGTTCATTAACAATCGCAGGTACAGATGCCGTTATTCATACAACTGTTAGTTACAATAATGATAATGCTTATCTTACAGATGCTGGGTCGATACAGGACATTAACGGAGCAACAGTCGCGACAAAAGCTCAAGTTAACAGTTCAAGAGGCGAAACGTCTTGGCCTCTGTATTATGGGCCCTTGCCATCAAACACGTATGTTGTATATGGGACGCATGGTGTGCAAGGTGGTAATACGTATGGAGCTTCTGCAGTATACACCTATACCCATATTTAAAGTAAATAACCTTTGATTCATAGGTAAACGTTTATACTGTGCAGATAGACATAGAGAGGTTTTTGTATTATCTGCACAGTATAAACGGTTTGTTTTTTCTCATATTTACTAGTGTGAACTTAACTTTAGAAAAGAAAATGATAAAGAAGGGGGATAATATGGTGAAAAATCTATTAGGATATAGACTCATAGTTTTCCATATCATGATTGTACTTATAATCTTTACCGGAGGATGCTCCGTCAAGACTATTGAGGAAGCTGAAAATTCTGAAGATTCAAATCAAAATCCATTTGGAAAAAATGAATCGGAATCCGTCGTTCTTGGTAGTATCAGTCATGGTTTCATCAATCCACAGCTCGATAAAAGTGGAAGGGCACTTCCTTTAGAATATAATGGTGGCGAATTAAAAATTGATTACTCAGTACGTGCTTCCGGTAAAGCAAAAAATGTTGGATTTTTTATTTTCGTAGGTGGAGAGCCTCAACCTTACAAATTAAACGAGAGTGACTCTCACTATCAGTATATGCATCTCCTTGAATTGAAAGGGGATGACCAAGATACGCCGTTCACTTTTGAGTTTACTCCGGTTACAGGACAACAAGGGGATAATTTGCATGTCAGTATCGCCAGCATATACAATCCAGGTTTTATGCCCGATATGAAAAAAACAAGTTCCTATGGAGGCTATCAAACGACTTTGGAGGTAGGCAGATCGTTAATTTACAATCAAAATGCTGAATCTGTAGATTTTTTTCCTAATACACGCAAAGAGATTTTAAATCATGTTCAACTGTCAACGGAGCCAGTGACACAAGACCTATTTGATAAGCATAGTATTATGGAAAAAGTAGATATGGCGGCATTAGATAAAAATGTGTATAGCGATTTATATATTGATGGTGAAATACGACAAGATAATCTTAAGGTACAGAAAAGTGGAAATCTCCATGTGACCTTCAACCTGTTTGGTCACTCCGGTATGCGATACCGTAACACGTTTTACCTCAATCATCAAGCGTTGGCGAGCAAGGACGGAGTATCCTTTGAAACTGAGTTGACCAAGGGCAATATAGCCGTTATTGATGCCGATATTGAACTAGAAAATCTAGAGGATTTTAGCACTTTTTATGTTGTTTCTGTTCCTATTAATGCAAACGATTTTCCTGATGATGTAGTTGTATTAATGAAGACCCCTTCCTTACTACTTTATAGGTGAGCGGAGAGGAATTTATGATGCGAATGAAGGTAGTGGTTGTGACCATTTTAATCTCCGGACTTATCGCAGGATGCACACATGCACGATTAAATCATACACCTGCATCTGATACTGCTGAAGCTACTCTCCCGATTAATAATAACTCATCATTAAATCAGGTAGACGATATACGTGATAAACCATCTGCCAATTCTTCTGAACCTTCCACTCCTTTGGAATTACACTTGGAAGGGATACAAGGTCATATAAAAAACATTTATTATGCGGATGAAAACCATGTATTGATATCGGCTAACAAACTATATCTGTATAACTTAGAAACGGGTCGCACTACGGCTGAGACCTCAGATGAAGGATTCGATCAGGAATGGGTACAAAGTGTAGAGGATGGATATGTGGTTGTTGGAGTTGCTGTCGATCCTGGAACCCAAAGCAGTGGGCTGATAACAACGGGTGTCGTAATTAGCTACAGTGCTATCTTCTACGATCCACATCTAGTTAAACAATCAGAATTCCATTTCGATTCTTTATTACAAGAGAAAGAACAGATTTTGTCCTTAAAATCTATAGCATTCACGACAGATGGTAAATTAGTAGCTTATGCGACGACTAACGGACTATATCTGTACGATTTTAAAACTGCTCAACAAACAACAATTACAAATTTAAAGTCCATGGATCTTGAAGATCTTCAGGCGCGTTCGGGACTTGTTACATTTGAACAGATTGGATTTACGAATTGGGATAAGAGTTTGGCTTTTAAGGCACAAAGCCTCGATATTCCCCTTGTCCCTGATAGACCGTCTTTTGATACTTGCGGCACAGTTAATATAGATCGCAACAACTTATTATCAAATCAAAGGTTTGAGAATTATTCGTGTAAAGAGCTGACGGCCTACAATGAGCATGTGCTTTTCGCTGAGGATTTTACTAAACCTTCGAGAAAGCTGTTGGTTATGAATATGACTAACGGAAAAACAAAATTTCTTTCCATGATAGAAGAAGGAGAAAGTCAATTCGTTTCGGGCTCAGATAGGGGGAGTTATTTCGCGACGACTCTCGCAGAACATACCAGTTGGAAGGTACGGATATATGATGTGAGTACTGGCAAACTTGAAGATGAGCAACAAATCCCAAGCGATGGAGATATGCGTTATATGGATCAAGATCCAATCGTTAGAATAATCGATGAGAGACGGGTTTATATCGTGTTAGTAGGCGCAAAAAATATTGAGGTGAAAACAAAAGTTGTGGTCGGTCAGTTTTAAAAAAGGGAGAGTCGGTCGCAAATGAAAGTAGCTTTTAAAGAAATTTCCAAACAATATAAAGGTAAATATGCACTACATAATTTTTCTGCAGAATTGGAAAGGGGGGTTTATGGGCTCCTGGGAACAAACGGAGCTGGTAAAACAACGCTAATTAATATCTTAGTTGGTATTTTGAAAAGTGATAAAGGGCAAGTGCTTATCAATGATATAGATGCAAGAAAATCAGGCGTCCAATTCTTATCCCATATTGGTTACTTACCGCAGTTTCCTCAATTTTATAAAAATTTTGAAGTCATGGACTTTTTGAAATATATGTGCCTATTAAAGGAAATTCCACTCCAACAAGGAGAGAAAAGAGCAAAGGAGCTATTGGAGGTTGTCAATTTAAGCAGCGCTGCGAGAAAAAAAATTGGTGCTTTATCCGGTGGGATGCGCCAGCGAGTCGGAATTGCGCAAGCTATGCTGGGTGATCCTGATATTTTGATATTAGATGAACCGACAGCAGGACTTGATCCTCAGGAACGAATTCGTTTCCGTAATCTAATTACTAAGTTTTCAGAGAATCGGATCGTATTGCTTGCTACCCATATTGTTTCTGATATCGAATTCATCGCAAACCAGGTTATTTTGCTAAAAGATGGACAACTGCTGAAACAAGATACTCCTCAAGCACTTATGGAAAGTTTAAACGGAAAAGTATGGCATGTAATAGCAACAGATAAAACATTGGATGAGAAGCTTAAAAGGCTGAAAATCAGCAATATGCAGCGGGATCAGGACAATATCCTTTTGCGGGTTATTGATGACGAGAAACCAGATGAACATGCAGCGAGCGTACAGGCCAATTTGGAAGATGTATTTCTGTACTATTTTGGAGAGGGCGAACAGTGGTAAGGCTGGTCTGTTTTGAATGGCGCAAACATTTTCTGAAGAGATCCATCATTATAGCAATGCTACTTTTTTCTGTCCTAAATATTGCAAAAGTATATAGCATACACGAGGAAAGCTCATTACTTGCAAATCCTGGGTGGAAGGATTTGTATTGGAAGGAATGGGCCGATTTTGGTGGTGCTATTACGAATAAGAGGATAGAGAAACTCATGAATATTTATTTGCCGCTTGAACAACTGACAGCCGATCACACAGCAAGTACAAAATATCGAACTCCAGATACCTACTTGTCCAATGTCTACGAAGACTGGAACTTCTTTCGATTAAATTATGTCGATCCAATGAAGTACGCATACGATTACAAAGCGTACGCCCAAGGTGTGGTTAGCGCGGCAAAGGAAAATATAGCGTTCTATGAATCGGTCGATAACTCGTATGAGCGCAATAAGAATGCAGTTATAGCGAAATTATTCGAGGGCCGTTCGATCACAAGTTTTGCCTATACGGAAATGTACCAATATTATGTTCAATATGATTTTTCAGGGCTGCTAGTACTGCTGATTTGTTTGTACGGATTAATGAGCGTTTTTCTACATGAGAAGGTAACCGAAATGGATATTCTACTCCTTACTTCCAAAGCAGGAGGAAAGGCGACAATTTGGGCAAAACTTATCGCCTCAGCCTTGTTTGTATCTAGTGTATCATTTTGGTTTTGGGTTGTAGATTTTGTTTCATTTTCTATAATATTCGACTCATGGGACGCAGCTTCTTCCCCTTTGTTCATGCTTGTAGATTTTATCCATGCTGCACTAAATGTGAGTCTATGGCAATACGCAATACTATCAGCACTTATTAAAACGGCGGGGATACTTGTGTTTGCCTTGGCGTTCTTGTTCATGTCGATCTTGTTTCGTAATGCACTCATTCCTTTCATTATTAGTTTATTTATTTCATTTATAAGTATTTACTTTGAAGAAGTCACTATGGGCTCGGGGCGTATTTGGATAAAAGTCATTAACCCATTCGTGTTACTATTTAATCGGGAATTGTTCCGCAAAATAGAGTTTGTATCTCTAGTGGGTTTTCCTCTGCCCAGTTATATAGCTGCCTTACTATTAGCAACAGCATGGGGGGCGCTGCTTCTTGGCGGTATCTTAATTGTCGTCCGGAAGAATACGTTGTGGAAGGGAGGAGGGAACCGTGTCCATCTGGAAGTATGAAATAAAAAAAATGCTTCTCCTTCATAAGGGTTTATTATTTATTTGTTTGTATTTCTTCTTGAGTATTGGGACGATGGTGATTTTGGATGAACCCGCCAACCCTGAAGTTGAGATGAATCGTATGCAGTATCGGTTCTACCTCAATCAGGTACAGGGTCCCTACACAGAGGAAACCGAGCACTTTTTTACCAGCGAGGCGAACAAGATTTCGGATGCGAAAGTTGCTTTGCAAAGAGTAACTGACAATTTTTATGATGGTTATATAGGAGAACAAGAGTTCCTTACAAGTTCCGATTCGTTAGCGATTATTCTGAAAAACGAAGTAGGTTTTCAACTGGTTTATAATCAGTACGTCTATGTGCGAGAAAATCCAGACAATCGTAAATTTCTTAATACTAATGGCTGGGATGGACTACTCTCCAATGATAGTCTTGACTTTCTATTTATTTTGTTAGTTTTGCTTTTAGTTACACCTATCTTTTGTTATGAGTTTGAGAGTAAGATGGATGCGCTCCTTCTCACCGTCAAAAAAGGTGCAAAAACTCACACGTTATGTAAAATCGGTCTAGTGTTTGTGATAGTTAGTCTTCTCTGCCTTGTGACTGCTGGTCTGCGATATGGCTTCTATTCTTTCAAATATGGCTTAGAAAATGGTGATTATCCCCTACAAAGTTTGTCCTACTTCGGCACGTCAATCAAAGATGTAACGCTGCTTCAATCCTTTTTATGGATAACGATAGGTAAACTGCTTGGAAACCTATGTTTTGCTACACTAATTTTGTTTGCATCGGTTTGTTTTAAGAAATATGCCATTACTCTGTTTTCTTGTACGACGGTCGTTTTGCTTCCCTATTATGGGCTGAAACTGGAATCATCCAAATTTTTATGGCCAGGGCCTCTTGGGTTTATGGTGTCGACTGGCTTTTTTCGCGGGAACGAATTCAAGCGAAACCTGGTCAAAGATCAGATGGAACTGATTTTTCGAGAGGTTTCTTTTACTTCATGGATTATAGTTTTTACAATTACGTTTAGTCTTTGCGTAGTCATGCTCATTGTGATCTTACATAAGAGGACGAATGTGTGGATTGTACAACATCGAAAACGAAGACGGAGGTTGCCACTGCTGATACTCGTTCTTGGGATAGCGGTATCAATGCTTGTTGGTTGTAATTCTTTCAATGGTGTGATGATAGAGGGCACTTATAACTATTCATCCAAGGGCTCTTTTGAGAATGATAAGTATCGATTTTACATGGAACAAACGGAATTTGGAAATAATCAAATTGTCTTTGAGGATAAAACAAGCGGAGAAAAACATAATCTCGTTCGTAATCCTATGACATCATTAACTCAAATAGGGGCACCTATATATGGGGATGGTACATATATTTACTACATGAAAATAGATTTTGAAAAAATAGGGTTTCAAGAAAGCGCTACTAGGTTTTCCGTTATCGGTGTCGATATAACGAGGTTTAATGAAAAAATTATATTCGAAAAGAAGCTAAGTACCGATAAGGGTACCGTGCTGGGGCTCGTGAAAGGGAATACATATGTAGCAAGTTTTTACCTTACCGTGAGTGCCTTCTTTCTGGATGAGTCTAGTCTTTACCTCATAGGGCAAAGTAATGGACAAACTGAAATTCGAAAAATTAACCGAACAACAGGAGCTATGAGTGTTCTCTTCCGAATTCCTGTATTAAGAAGCTTCGCATTTGACGGCCGGACGATCTATTTTGTCGATGAGAAATCCCAGATCGTTAAGTATGATACCAAGACGGACATCATGACATCAATCATCGATCTAGTCACGAGAGATTTTATTTTGACGGACACTGAGCTTTTATTTTTAAACCGCAAAGATCAACAAAAAATATACGCTATGAATTTACATGATTCGACTATCCGTAAGTTAACGGAGGTACCAGTATTAAGTTTTCGTTATAATAATCCTTATATTACGTATATAGGTAAAATAGACATGAAAGAGTATCAGTTATTTATTGATTCCAGTTCTAATTAATAATCAAGAATTAAGAATTAGATAAAGCCACTGTCTTTTGAATACAGAAACCACAAAGACGTGCTTTAAAGACAGAGGCATTAAAAAATCAAATTTTTTGGTTACAAGACAGACTACAATGCCTGCAGTATTGCTAGAAATTGGATTCCTATCTAATCCACAGGAAGAAATAACGATGTGGAACGAGAAATTTCAATTGCATGTAGCAAAATCTATTGCTGAGGGAATAGAAGACTTCCTTCAGGTATCCCAATAAGGAAGTGTGTAATGCGTATTTTGAATTCTATCACAACCGTATTCCGCAATGACGAGGGTGTGTATTGGAATAAGGATGATGCGGCAGCCGACTAGATAGTCGGCTGCTGTTTTCGTTAATTGATGATGGATCTATTGAGCCTTGCCATTATTCGTTGGAAGCCTGCATTGCTTAGACCTTCAATGAATTCGGCGACTTGGACGTGCCTGCTGATATAGGGTTACCGGCAGATTAGCGCAACATTAAGAAGAATGTATCGTCTAATTATTACAAACCATTTTCTGGGAGACCAAGGAGGGGCGACATGTCGCAGAAAAAAGTCTATATGCTTGTAATGATGGTATGGCTTACCATTCTAACGGTATGGGCAGTCAATAAAGTAGTGAATAAGAATGACGCGTTTGTAACCGTTAATGGAATCCCCGTTCAGCCATCGCCGCAAACGTTCTCCACCGTTCAAGTTGATAAAGATACGGTGTGGATCATTAATAACACAAGTGACATGATCCAAATTATTAAACATGATGCGAATGGGTACCATTTGACGCAAGAAAAAATGTCTATTCAAGATAATTATTCAAATTAGGAGTTGGACTGAACGTGAACGTGGCTGGTTACGTAGTGAAAAGGTCCATTACAGGATTATCGATCCTATGTATTATCGCGTTAATGATCACAAGTTGCGGTGTGCGAAAGGAATCAAACGGCAGCGTAGAAAGTGAAGTAAATCCTGCACTTGTTGGTTACGTGACGAAAATGGATGATCGAAGGGCCTTAGTCGTTACTCCCATAAGCAGAACAATAAATGCAACAGGAAAAGAGTTCTATGATGCCATATGGGTTTCGAATATGCCATCAAATATTGAGATCGGACAATATGTGCAAGTTTGGTTTCAAGGTGGCATTGAGACTTCTTATCCGGGTGGGGGAGTGGCATCGAAGGTTACAATTTCAGATACGAACAAACCTGCTGCTGCAAAACTTACGCAAGAAGAAGTTATTCGTAAAGCTCTATTGGATAAGGACATTGCGAATGTAAACATTCTCGTGATCAGTGAAGTGACTTACGATGAACAAACAGCGATGTGGACGCTTCGGTACAAAAGCGCAGCTATTACGGATGGTGAACTAGAAGAGTATAAGATTCAAATACCAGATAAATAACTTTGGTGGTATATAATGCGGCCTACATACCGGTGATCCATCCAAAGTGAGCGGCACTTCTGTATTCCAATAGAGATCAGTCAACAGATTACTCAATTCATTGAATTGCATGCACCTCAGTCGGTCCTCTCTTACGAGGTTAATGATTCATGCTATACGTCCAATCCCGTTCCCGACTCCCGCTGTGCACAATTAGGTATCCGTCCGAATGACCCGAAACCTCAGGTTGTTGACCCAGATTATATTCGTTCGCTTTCTCCGACCAAAATATTGGTTCTTGGCTGCAGTACATGGCAAGATATAAACGAACATTTCGGTGATCATGTGAATGTGATCGCGACCGACGAAGGGACTTTGGTCCAGATCATGCATGCAACAGCCTCCAAAGAGCAAGCTGTGGAATGGGTGTTAAGCCAAATCGGAGTGAAAGCCGAACAGGTAATGGTATTCGGGGATGACTTTAACGACCTGGGTTTGTTCCAAATGTCCGGGTTTCCGGTAGCAATGGATAATGCGATTATCGAACTTAAAAATTGTGCTGCTCACGTTACCGCGTCTAATGATAACGATGGCGTTGCTGCTGCAATTGAGCGATTTGTGGTGTGAAATAGAGTTTGACAGAGCGTCTTCGGGAAGCGCTTCGCTTGTCCGTAGACTGGGATCGGATTGTGAAGACGATCTACTTGGGTACAAATGAGCGAGCTTACTCGGTGCTGTCGCCTTCGCTATTCGGATATGATGCCAGTCTGAAAGATAAATGGGAGAAGTCGGATACAGTCAAATGTGAGCTTGTTGAGCATACTCAGCAGGCTTTTTGTTATCGTATCGCAAAGTGCGCAATATATGCTTCTCAAGACGAGCTTGACTGTTAAGCTCCTTCTAATCGACTAATGTTTCTATTGACGATTTCTAAGAAGGGGAGTATTATTTTACCATTTAAATACCTTTTCTAATAACTAGGGGGGATTGAGAAGACGTGGCGATCATGACAGATGAGAAGGGGAATATCTTCTTAGCGTTCACCGAAATGGAAGAGAATCAGCTTGATGTCACTGAGCTAGATGCCCCATTGACGCATGCGCTAATTGTAGTGAAATGCCAGGGTAAGTACCTATTCATGCATAACAAATGGAGAAACAGTTGGGAACTGCCCGGAGGTATTATCGAAGATGGAGAAACCGCTAGGGAATGTGTAGTCAGAGAACTATTAGAGGAAACCAATCAACAATTACAAGCATTAACCTTCAAAGGCTTAATGAAATTCAGACTTCAACCAAGTTTTCATGGTCCAGAGAGGACTGAATATGGCGCTTTGTTCTCTGGCCAACTAGATCAGCTTCATGATTTTGTTGAGAATGATGAAGCTAGTGCCATTATTCTGTGGGACGGATCATCGGATATTGGACACATTGCAGAGATCGATAAGAAATTGATTGAGTTCTGAAACAATGAAACTGATAGTACTAGGAGATGAAGTCTTGAGAAAAATCAGCGAGGGCCGAACAGCTGAAGTATTCGCCCATGATCAAGATAAGATATTAAAGCTTTATAGAGACGGCTTTCCAGCGGATGCGGTGAACTATGAGTTCGAAGTCAATCGGATTGCAGCCATCCTCGGAATTCCTGCCCCAAGAGCTTTCGAATTGGTTGAATTGGAACATAAGAAAGGGATTGTGTTCGAACGAGTGGAAGGCTCTACACTGCTGCATAGGAGTGTTCAGTACCCTAACGAACTCATTCGATTGGCCCGTGAGTTTGCGGATCTGCATTATTGCATTCATAAGCATGAAATAGATGTGGAGCGGGTTGAAGGATCATCCATCCTCAATCAGAAAGAGGTTCTGGCTCGTAACATTCGGAACGCTTCGGAACTATCTAACGAAATGAAGGTAGAAATTATCGATTATTTGAGAAGCCTACCTGACGGAAACCGTCTATGTCATGGTGATTTCCACCCGGACAATGTCATGATTGGAGATCGGAACTGGGTAATCGATTGGATGACGGGGATGATCGGCAATCCGGCCGGAGATGTCGCTCGCACATTGCTGTTATTCCGATATGGCACGCTGCCTGATGAGGCTCCAAGCATCGTTAAAGATGCACTTGAATGGATGAGGGAAAAGATAAATAAAGAATACTTAGAACAATATCTAACTCATTCTGGCCTGCAGCTCCGTGACATTGATGATTGGATGTTACCGATAGCTGCGGCTAGACTTACAGAGTGGATACCTAATGAAGAGAAGACGCTGCTGTTAAACTTAATCGCAGAGCGCTTGAAGTAGGATGGCGGGACTAATTTTATATCGATAAATGCGAAACCGGATCGATACTCCAATGGAGAACGATCCGGTTTGTTCAATTTCATATTAGCTCATGTTGATTATAGGACGCCAAGAATTCCAAGTACTGCCCTGATGCACGGGACATGTAACGTTTGTCGTTCCAGGCAATGGAGAATTCGCGTTTACAGATCGGCGATTGAATGTTCAGCAGCTTAACACTAGGATCTTCATTCGTATTGCGCGGCACAAAAGCAATGCCCAGCCCCGCTTGGACAAGGCTCCATAGCGCCGAAGGTTCATCTACCTCGCATATAATATTTCGGGATATACCTGCCTCTACGCAATAGGCTTCGTTAATTTGACGGAATGGATGCCCCGCATGATATTCGATATAATCCTCATTCTCTGTTTCGACCAAGGTAATCGTATCTCTGCCTGCAAGTGGGTGAGTGATTGGTACGGCAAGACAGACTTCTGTCTTGAATACGATTTTTTCTTTGATCCAAGATTGATTCAGTGGAGCAGCAATGAAGCAAAGGTCTACGTCACCGCGCTCCAGCAGTCCGATCATATCGCCCGACGAAGCGGGAGGAATCTGGGTCACGCGAAATACAATCTCCGGATTGGCCTTGCGGAATTCGCTTATGGTGGAGGAGAGACGATTAAGCGTTGGAGTAGCGAGTCTTATGGTTCCTTGCTCTTTACCTAACATATCTGCCAATTCGCGCCGTCCTTCATCCAACGCTCCTAGCGCAATTTCAACCTGCTGCAGAAATGCTCTTCCGTAGCGATTTAACCGGATTTGCCGGTTATTGCGATCAAATAGGGGGACGCCAACGTCCTCTTCGAGACGTGATATGGTCTTACTTAGCGCAGGCTGTGCAATTCGAAGCACTTCAGCGGCTTTGGTCATATGCTCATATTTCGCAACCGTGCGAAAATAATGAAGCTGCAGCAGTTCCATAAAGCTATCCTCCCAGTCCTAATCTGCCATTTCCATATACTTGAGTGTATCATAACATACATTAATATATATTATCATTTATCGATCATGAGGGGTATATTGGTAAATATAAAGAGAAACAGGAGGGAATCTACAATGTCAGCAGAACAACCTGATGTCACACAACCAGCTATAGGAAACGTGCTCATTAAGCTTCTTGCGTTCACCTTAATTATATCTTCCATGAGCGCAACGATGTTTAATATTGTTCTTCCCGAGCTTCGACAAGACTTTGATCTCTCCGTCGCTCAAGTCAGTTGGGTGTCGACTGCTTATTTACTGATCTATGCTGTTGGTTCCGTTATTTACGGAAAGCTGCTTGATCGATATCAGGCCCGAAATCTAATTACGTTTGGACTGCTCGTATTTGCTTCAGGGTCATTGTTAGGACTGTTAGCAGGATCATTCCCATTCGTACTGATGGCGAGGATTCTGCAAGCGGTTGGCGCATCCGTTATTCCGGCATTAGCGATGTTAATTCCAGTTCGCTATTTCCCGCCGGAACGAAGGGGGCATGCACTAGGAATTTCGGCTACCGGTTTAGCGATCGGTAATGCGATCGGCCCCATTGTTTCATCACTTCTAGTGTCATTGGTCCATTGGAGATGGTTGTTTGCGATTCCTATGCTTATTCTGCTAACCATGCCATTCTACCGTAAGCATTTGAGCGCAGATATTAAAGAAGGCGGGCATATTGATTGGCTTGGAGGAGGACTTCTTACGGGGACAGTAACCCTATTACTGCTTGCCATAACGCAAGGTAATTTGTGGCTTGGCGCCGGAAGTGCATTGCTGGTTATCGGTTTCATATGGCGGATTCGTACAGCGGATGACCCGTTTATCTCCAGGACACTTATGCGTGATCGCATCTATTTAATGGGATTAATGATTGCAGCAGTCGTGATGAGTGTCAGTTATGCACTGCCGTTTCTAACGCCTCAATTGCTATCGGATATCAATCGGCTCACGCCAGGCGTCATTGGTTTTGTCATGGTGCCTGGAGCATGCTTGTCCGCTTATCTGGGTCGTAAAACAGGGAAATTGGCAGACTCCAAAGGCAATTCCTTCGTCTATCACACGGCGTCATTGTTATTATTCAGCTGTTTTCTTCTGCTATCCTTATTTGTTGGAAGTCCGGCCGTTCTGATTGGGTTGATTTTCACCCTCGGCTATGTCGGTCAAATGTTTATGCAAATCGTACTTTCCAATACCATCTCGCGCAGTATTCCTAAGGATCAGATTGGGGTTGGAATGGGAATGTTGACGCTTTGCAATTTCCTTTCCGGTGCAGTCGCAACGGGGATTTACGGCAAAGTGATGGATCATGGTGCAAGATTGAGCTGGATACCGTGGCATTCCAATGAGGCTGCCTTTGCATTCAGCAATCTCTATCTCGTACTGGCTCTTATTCATATTGGCTTGCTTCTTCTATATCGCCGTGTATATGTCAACAGAACAAAGACGAATACGGCTAGGCAAATGTTAAGTAATTAGCGATAGGGAGTAGATGGATTGATCTCTTGTGAGATCGGTCCGTTTTTCATTTTATGGAGTCACACTTCCGCTTCGCCTACAATATGATGAGTCTAGAAATCTAAAGAGGTGAGCCAATGGCAGTTGTAAAAGCCAGGCAGCAGGACATCGACATGTTGGCACGGTTGCTTAGGGCTGAGGCTGAGACCGAAGGCGAAATGGGCATGCTCCTTGTCGGCAATGTTGGCATTAATCGAATTAGAGCGAATTGCTCCGACTTCAAAGGACTTCGGACCATTCCTCAAATGATTAACCAGCCGCATGCGTTCGAAGCGCTGCAACACGGTATGTTCTATCAAAGCGCTAGAGATCGGGAACGCCGTCTCGCGCAACGGGCAGTGAATGGAGAGCGGAATTGGCCAGCCAAATTCTCCTTGTGGTATTTCCGTCCAGGGAGCTTCGAGAATCCCGGACCATGTCCGCCAACTTGGTATAATCAGCCGCTCGTCGGACGTTGGAAGAAACATTGCTTCTATGAGCCTACCGGTGAAGAATGTGAAAATGTATATAACACGCTTTAATGGATCGTTCAAAAAGTTGGTGCGAAAAACCGAACTTTTGAACACGTCCTATCAATCTCAAGAGTCGCGCACATAGCGCGGCTTTTTTTTTTGATAAACACAATGCAAGTTGTCTTTCCTGTGCTATTTCCCACAAGAGACTTCGTTTTAGAGTTAAACGATTATTCTGTATTTGCCAGTATTATTTATGAGATGGCAGGACAATAATTTGTAATTTTTGTGTCGGAAGCGGTTCCACAATTAGACAAAAATAGTAGTATGTCATATAATTGCAATACTAAATTATGTATCCAAAGTTTGTCATTGTGTTGCTGATGCACGTATGGCAGAAGGGTGAGAGGTTGGCGAAATCATGGATTATTTGGCGTTAGGCGATTCAATTACGTTCGGACATGATCTGAAGACTAAGCTTTCACCGTTTCCGTCTCACATTCAAGCTATGCTGGAGGAATTCGACGAGGTAGCGATGCAAATGCATGCGAAACCAGGATGGACATCGGATAAGCTGCTTCAGTCGCTATCAAGAAGTCGGGACCGCTTGAGTGAAGAGAATCGATTAGTGACGCTTGTCATTGGCGGGAACGATGTGATCAGGTACACGTTACCGCTGCTAACCGGCAACACCTCTGGTTTAACCCGGGCAGCAGAGCATTTGTCCAACAACATAAGAAGCATTATCGATCTTGTATCCCATCCGAATACAACTATACTTATTGGAACTTTGTATAACCCTTTTCCCAACTGGTGGGTAATGGAGAAAACAACGCAGATCATTAATCAGCACATTCGTCGGTTGATCGAATGGTATAATGTCCACCTGCTGGATTTGGAACACCTATTCAAAGGCAACGAGCAGTACTGGATCGATGGCTATAGAAAAGGACGGTTTCTCGATCTGCGACCGATCGGCAATCCGATCCACCCGAATGTGGAAGGCCATCAAGCAATAGCAGAAGAAGTCGTACGTGTGTATAGACAATTAAACCAAACAAGGAACGATTATCCCCAGAAAGAGGGTGTACTAGCGTACTAGGCAAGGAAGAGCTCGACTAGAAGAAGATATTGCGATTCTTATTATTTCCAATTAAGGCAGCCGATCTGAAGAAAATTCATCAGGAGGTAAGTAATGAAGGTCAAACGAATTGTCGCCAATATTCATACGAACGATATAACGGCAGCTAAACGTTTCTATCAGGATGTGCTTGGCCTTGATTTAATGATGGATCATGGTTGGATTAGAACTTACGGATTAAACGAAGAGACTAGCATTCAAATTAGTTTCGCTTCACAAGGGGGCTCAGAAACACTTACGCCAGATCTATCGATTGAAGTCGATGATGTCGACGCTGCATTAGAAGGCATGAAGAGAGCTGGATTCCCGATCGTGTATGGGCCTGTTGATGAGCCTTGGGGCGTTCGCCGATTTTATGTTCGCGACCCGTTCGGTAAGCTTATCAATATTCTAGCTCATGAACATTGACATCCATTTCTTGAATGATAACGAACGAATGCCGCATAGTTGCGGCATTTTTTTTGTGTAAATCCGTGTATGAGCAATTATTGCCAGCATCCGGGAGGAATTATAAATAAATGAATGAATATTCTGACTATTAATCGATTTATCAAGAATTACGGCCCTTCAAACGGATATATGTAGGTTGAGCTGATTAACGATCTACTCTAAACTGGTAAATACCAGGCACAGGAAAGAATCCTAAAGGAGGTAATAAGATGAAGATTCAATCTACTACGACGTCTGTAATCAAGTTGCCCTTTTCTGCGATTCAGAATGTGATGATGTTTCAAGGATTCAGCAAGATTAGTTTTAGACAACGAGTGGTCTATCGTGCCAGATTTGACGACACATCTACAAGAAGGTCATACCGTTTAATGATTCCGGTTCAAGTCCACGATAATCTCACTTGCTCCATCAACGTTGACGATGCATTCTTTGAAGATACACAATCGATTCCTCCCGAAATTATTGGAGCAGCAGAATGCAAATTAAATGAGGTCAACGCTTATCTAAACGATGAGTGGGAAAAACAAACGCAAGATCGATTTCAGCCACGTCAAACTGGCGGCATGGCTCCCAATATGGAGGAAATGATTAAGCTAGGTAAACAGATGGCAGCTTCCAAAACAAATCAAGAGCTGCGCGAAGCTAATCAAATTCCCGACCCTATTCAGTAAACACGTATTGTAGATAAGTGCCTGGTAAGCGTCAACGGACAGTTACCCATATATGTTAAACGTACCCCTTTAATAAGACTCAATAAATAGAAACATCGAATCCTGAATGCAAATAATTGCCTAAGGTGGTGTTTTACATGGAATTGATTCTTATTCTGTCGGTCATTGTTCTGGTGGGTATTGGGTTGATAGTGCGAAGCAAGAGGTGGAAAACGCTGCTGACAGCCGCAGGCCCTAACGCTGAGCTGCTACAGGTCAAATATGAGCATCTGAAGACGAACAATGTGAAATGTAAGCTGGTCAATGAATCAAGTGTTGTAGAAGCTGGCATTGTGCAATCCGCCGATGTATTTCCTAACGGGCCGGGAACGGTGATCAAGCTGAAGGTGCATGAGAAGGATATGGAACAAGCCATAGAGCTGTTAGAGGATTTCCCGGAAGCCATATAGTTGATTCAATCTCCGATTATCTTCCGGCATTTACCGAAATGTAGGTGCATAAGAAGCAGACGGCCAACGGTCATACGACCGAGCTGTCGGAGCGCCCAAATGTAATTACAGAAGACATGGCAAGATCCTGTGCAGGATAATCGCGTTCCCCCTGGATATATTAAACGTGTTCTCGGCTGCGATCCGGGCACGACATTATACCTTAGAAGGAGCGATCTCAGCATGGGCGTTTTAAGCGGAAACCCAAAAGATGAACCCTTGCATTATGGCGAGATTTTCGCAATATGGCAGGCATCGACTACGGCAAAGGGCTGCGTCTCCTCTTACAACGCGCTCAAATTCCACACGGGGGATAAGGATCTTCGCGCAATCGTCGAAGATGTTATTCGACAAGCCCAATTGGAGATTAGCGAGTTGGACGAGATACTGATCGCCAACGGCATTGCGCCGGCTCCGAAGCCATCGGAACGCCCAGAAGCGAATCTAGAGGAAATACCGGTAGGAGCAAGATTCGCTGATCAGGAGATTGCGCCAATGGTAGCAGCTGATCTGTCAGCCGGCCTTGTTGCTGCCAGCACGGTTATGGGGATGTCGATCCGCGAGGATGTTGGCGCCTTATTCGGCAAATACCATACGACCAAAGCCGCTCTCGGCGTACAGATTTTGCGTCTAAGCAAAGAGAAAGGCTGGCTCATACCGCCGCCGCTTCAAATCAAGCGTCCGGAAGCTGTAGGAGCAGGCGTATAAGCAACGAAGTACAAACACAGAAAGCAGTCCGTGTAGTTGCGGGCTGCTCTTTCTATTTATCGTTATTCACATTGCAAAGTAGTTAATGCTCCGGTCGGTGTATCTGAAGCGGTGGCGGAACAAGCCATCCCTTCTCTTTGCTCAATGACAGCACGGTAGCATTCGATGCAAGAATTAAGGCATAGTACTTCGAGAACAATAAACCGACGTCAATGCGAATCGAGCTCCCGGTATTTTGACTGCAAATTACTAAGCCGGCAGCTAGAGCCGCGCCAATCGCGACTGCGATTTCAACATCCGAGAAACGGGCCCCGTCGGGAATATCCTCAAGCCTAACAAGTGGGCGCTCCGGCAGGGAAGGCGGGGGCATTATGCCGTTATGGACGAGCAGCTCGTCGCATTCCGCTGCAGCTTGTCGCGCTTGTTTAATAAGATTGTTCAATAACCGCTTTAACTCATTATCGCCTGCGTGCGACAAGTAGAGCTGGTAAGTGGAAATGGACGATTTCTCTTTTGCCGAATAGACCCATATATTATAGATCTCTCCATAATGCAAAGGCTCGTCTTTCGGATTTCCAGTCAGAACTCCCATATAATTGCTCCTTTATTTTGGCTTATGATAGCCCATTATAGCCGTATGCGGCTGTTTCTAGACTACATAAGAATGGACACTGTTATTGCACCTCGTCTTATTAGAGAAACATGCGTAGCATTCACCGATTGACTTGATTGTATGGCTATTGTAAGATTTTGTTATATGCATTAAAGGCGAGTAATTTCGTCCAAAGCAAGGGGAGGACTCATCGATGATTCATCAACGTGAATGTCCAATTGAGACACTCATTCATGTTCTAGGTGGCAAATGGAAGCCCATGATTTTGTGGCATTTGATTGGATCCCCGAAACGATACAACGAACTGGAGAAGCTAATACCTGAGGTATCACAAAAAATGCTTTCACAACATCTCCGAGAATTGGAACAAGAAGGCATAGTTGATCGAACGATCTACCCTACCGTCCCGCCTAAAGTGGAATATTCCCTTAGTGATTACGGAAGAACATTGATTCCTGTAGCAGAAGTCATGTGTGCTTGGGGAGACAATCATAATAAGCGGAAGTATGAAGAGTCAGCTTCATAGTGCTGGTTCAATGAACTTGTACACTAAACAATAAGGCACGCCTCTGCAAGAACTGTTGTCTTGAGAGGCGTGCCTTATTATTTATAACATTCGTATGCTAACTATTCTATTATGGCTTGTACACAGTTCCTGCAAATTTGCAATAATACTGCAGACCGTTGTTATTGCCGACCGGACTCCAGCCACCGCCGTCGTACAGATATACAGTCCCGCTGTAACCCTCCGCATCCGAATAATAAGTGCTGTACCCACATGTAGTTCTCCAAATTCCAATATCCACATATTTCGAATCTTGTGCGAATGCAGATACAGGAAAGCTTAGCGCCATTGCCAATACTCCTGATACAAGCAAGGACTTTCTGAATGTTCTCATAAGTTTCACCCCCTTTCATTACAGGATGATTCTTACATCATATGGTTATGATAACAATTTCGATCAATAAATGTCAATTTAATTAACCGCTAACCATTCTTCCGCTAGGGGCGGCAGCGCTCCACTCAGCGATGCATATCAAGATGAGATACTAATCGTCATCAAAGTTAGAACGATACAGCCAGCGACTGGGAAACCGGAGCTGGCTACTTTGCGGTACATCTTATACAATCCCTCGGGAAACTTAAACATAAATTAGAGCTTACTTTTAAGTAAGCACCCTACTTTAAAGTGGGTTCTTAACAACAATTGGAAGCGATGCTAAGCTTGAGTTAACCAATTAGGGACCTTATAGAGGAGGAAAGAATAATGAAAATTATCGTTTTCGGAGCGACGGGGAACACGGGGAAGAGAGTACTGGCACAAGGGATAACAATGGGGCATGAAATGACTGCTTTTGTACGAAACTCCGAGAAACTTTATGATCAACTAGGTGAGCATTCCGCACAGCATGTGAAGGTGATCATGGACAATATGATGGACCCGATAAGCGTCGGTAACGCGCTTGCACATCAAGACGCTGCTATTATTGCAGCCGGCCACGCGGGCCAGGGAGAAGAATTCGTTCGTATCGTCGATAACATTATAAGCCAATGTGAATCTCAACCTAGTTTCACTGGGCGGGTGTGGATAATGGGAGGAGCCGGCCTGCTGGATATTCCATACACGGATCTTATCGGAAACAATTTACCTGGTTTCCCGCCTGAGTATCGAAATCATAACCGGAATTACGAAAGACTACAGCAAACTAAACTCGATTGGTCCATTATGTGTCCAGGAACAATGATTGAATCGGAAGAGCTTCCGGATTCGGTTTATCTACATGTAACAACAGAATCCTTGCCCATTCCGATTCCAGAGACGATCAAGGAATATTCCGAGGCAGACATCGCCGGTTACTTGTTCAGTCGGTTTCAAGAGCTGAATGTCGCTTATGACGACGTCGCAAATTGTATGCTTAACCATATCAAGCTCGGAGGAGCTTTTTATAGAAAGAGGGTCGGTTTAGCTTATCAAAGCGAGGAGAAAGGGGATCATTAATTTGTTTGGACTACTGCTCGTTATGCATATATTAGCTTCGATCGCAATCATTGGCCCCGCTTTCGTGATGCCCCTCATTCGAAGATTAGCTAGAACTGTCGGCCAGCTTCAGTTTACTTTTGGAATAACGACTAAACTTGCCATCATACCCAAAATTGGTGGATTCGTGCTTATTATAACCGGGGTTTGGCTTATGTTCATAACCAAGATGGGTTTATCCCAGATATGGCTCAATGTATCCATCCTATTATCGCTGCTCATGATCGTCCTGATCGACGGATGGATCGAACCGCGTATGAGAAAAATCATAAAGGGCATATCTGAAAGTCAAGACCAGGGTAAAGAAATACCCGCAGAGTTCGGATTGTTGATCCGAAAGATCGTACCCATCGAGACTGCAGCACAGCTGCTGATGCTTGCCATATTGGTGCTTATGGTCGTTAAGCCATTCTAAAGAGTCAGGGCTCTATTCCGATAAGGATAGAGCCTTATTTTTTACAATAAAACAAATTCATGCGACCGAATAAGAAGAGAAGATTGGAATAGAGTCCCTATACATAAAGTACAGCGGTTTTAAGTATCTTATATCCGTGTTAATCAATCTCGGAGCATCGTTAGATCCAACAAAAAAAGTTTATGGGTGGATGGCAATGAGTCGATACCGATTTCAGGTTTGTGGCACACTGATCATATTCATGATCCTCCAAACAATCATGCCGATACATATCCATGCGAGCCCCGCGCTTCCGATCGTCAAAGATAATGGGCTCATTACAATTGATGTGTTCCCGCAGCGACATCTTCTTATCGTTTATTTGGATCACATTCCTTACAAAAGCTTTCAGGTAGCGGTCGGGAATCCTTCTACGCCAACTCCCGTCGGAGAATATGTTGTCATCTATAAGGGCAAGAATTGGGGTCCATCTTTCGGTTCTCGATGGATCGGATTAAATGTGCCCTGGGGGACATATGGAATCCACGGCACCAACAAGCCTTATTCCATCGGCCAACATGCCAGCCACGGCTGCATCCGAATGAGAAATCGGGATGTCGAGGAGTTATATGAAATTATCCCTGTCGGAACGAAAGTAACGATATTCGGCCATGTGCTTGGGGAAGGCAATCAAGAACCGAGAATGATTAGCCAGGGAGACGTCGGTGCTGATGTACAGCTTGTTCAGAACAGATTGCAAAGCGCAGGATTTTATCACGGTGAATGTGATGGAAAGTTCAGATCTTCAACCACGATAGCGCTCAAAAAGTTCCAACGCGAGAACGGTCTCATTCCGAACGGCGTCGTTTCTCTGAAAGAGTACGAAAAACTCGGTCTATTCGAATGAATGATCGATATGGAGTGTGAGCCTTCCAAGCTTCACATTCCTGACATTCCAGATAAGTCAACTGTACATATGGATAAACCAAAATGCTGTATAGTTCTTACTTGCTAGGTTTGATACAATGAACACTCGTTAATAAACTTCTTAATAAGTCTATGGAGGCAAACAAATGATTGGAGCATCTGAAGACAACGAATATTACGTTCTTACAAGTCCTACGGTTCTGCCGAAGGCTTCAGGTTTTCTATGGAACGAAAAGATGATGATTCAGTTGAGCTGCCGCGGATACGCGACATCCCAGTTCATGCAGCCGGAGCCGGCGAAATATTCGCATGCGCCGAATTTAGAAGCAAAATCGTTCATGCAGCCGGAACAGCCGTACTACGCTCATCATCCGGGTCGGTTCGTATATGTAAAAGACGAAACAAACGGTCAAATTTTCTCGGCGCCTTATGAACCGGTGCGTGCGCAATATGATCGTTATACGTTTGCGGTCGGCAAACATCGGATCGTGTGGAACACGGAAAGCAATGGAGTGGCTGTCGAGATGAGCTTGAGCCTGCCCACGGAAGATGCGATAGAGATGTGGCGGATCAAGGTAAAGAACGTCTCGACGAGCAAGCGGAACATTAGCGTCTATCCGTATTTTACCGTCGGCTATATGTCATGGATGAATCAATCTGCCGAGTATAACGAGGATTTGCAGGCATTGGTTTGCTCTTCCATTACGCCTTACCAGAAGTATAAAGAATACGACAAGATCAAATTGTTGAAAGACAAAACGTATCTCCTCGCAGATCGGAAGCCATATGCATGGGAAGCGAGTCAGGAAGCATTTGAAGGAGAAGGCGGGCTTACTCATCCGAGTGCAATCGAGAATGAAGCGCTTAGCAATGGGGACTCACGGTATGAAATGCCGCTTGCGGTGCTGCAATACCGGATGGAATTAGAACCTGGAAAAGAGAGCGAATATCGTTTCTTATTTGGACCAGCTAAGGACGAAGAAGAGATCGCACAGATCCGCGAGACCTATTTCACGAAAACTTACGCCGATTTCGAAAACGGTTTCGAAAAAGCAGAGCGAGAATATTCCGAATATGTGAGCGAAGGTCAAGGATGCCTCGAGATCCGCACGCCGGATGCCGATTTCGACAATCTCATTAATCACTGGCTGCCGCGACAAATGTATTATCATGGTAAGACGAACCGACTCACGACGGATCCGCAGACGCGAAACTATCTGCAAGACCATATGGGCATGAGCTATATCAAGCCTCGGATCGCTAGGGCGTCTTTCCTTACGGCAATAAGTCAGCAAAATGCGGACGGAGGCATGCCGGATGGCATTCTTCTGCACGAGGAAGCCGAACTAAAGTACATCAATCAAGTGCCGCATTCGGATCATAATGTATGGCTGCCTATTTGCATAAGCGCTTATTTGGATGAGACTAACGATTATTCGCTGCTGGACGAGAAGGTGCCTTTTGCCGACAGCGAGGAGTTAGTGACTGTATCGGAGCATATCGACCGTGCAATGCACTATCTGATGAAAGACCGCGATGAGCGCGGACTTAACTATATTCATCAAGGCGACTGGTGCGACCCTATGAATATGGTAGGTGTCCGAGGAAAAGGCGTATCCGGCTGGCTGACGATCGCGACTGCCTATACGTTCAACGTATGGGCGGATATTTGCGAGGCTGGCGGCCGCATCGAGGCAAGCCAATCGTTCCGACGGGCAGCAGAGGAGACGAACGCGGTTGTCAATCGCTATCTGTGGGATGGCGATTGGTATGTGCGAGGCATTACGGATGACAATGTGGCATTCGGGGTTAAGGAAGACAAGGAAGGCCGCATCTTCATCAATCCGCAAGGTTGGGCGCTGTTAAGCGGCGCTGCGGATGATGATAAGAAAGCGAAGCTTATGCGATCCGTAGAGGAACAATTGGAAACCCCGTACGGCGTGGAGAAGTTAGCTCCTTCTTACACCGCTATGCGCGAGGATGTGGGACGGGTTACACAGAAGCATCCGGGTTCGGCGGAGAACGGGGCGGTATATAACCATGCGGCAGCATTCTATATATTCGGACTTTATGCTGCGGGTGAACAGGACAACGCTTATCGACTGCTCCGCAAGATGATTCCAGGACCGAATCATGAGGATATCATTCGAAGGGGCCAATTGCCTGTATATATCCCGAATTATTATCGCGGGGCTTATCATCAATTCCCACGCACAGCCGGGCGTTCCAGCCATTTGTTCAATACAGGGACTGTGGCTTGGGTATACCGCTGCTTGATCGATGGTCTATTCGGCTTGCAGGGAACCCCATCCGGATTGCAAATCAAACCACAGCTTCCTACGCATTGGGAAGAAGCTACCGTGAAGCGCCAGTTCAGAGGGGCTCATCTCAACATCGAGATGAAACGCGATGCAAGTGTGCAGGCGACGGAAGTATACGTAAATGGTGAGCTTGTCGAATCGGGCGTTCTTGAGCGTCTGCAACAAGGCGCTGAATACGAGGTTCTGATCAAATTGCCTCAGTGATAGCGGGGGATGAATATTTGTATCAGAACTAGCCCATCAATCATATGAAATATGCAAATGCAAGAAGTAGACCGACAGGATTCCTGTCGGTCTTTTCGTTAGGATGCCGCCGGGCTCATGTCCGTAAGCCATTGTTACGATTTAGTTGCATCCAGTTATGGTAAAATGGGGATATACTGATATAAGGGGGTTATATAATATGGCAGAAACGATGTTAAACAGTGTCTCATTTCTACAAGTTCCAGTTAAACATCTTGAGGAATCTATGGATTGGTACATAAATAAACTAGGATTCGAGCTGCACTTTAAACGACCTGACAATAAGATGGCAATAGTTGCTCTCCCTTCGGGCCCATCGATCTTTCTGTGTGAAAAGGAATTGCACCAGGGAACGATGTCGGTAGTTATCGGTTTTGAAGCAACTGATATCGTAAGACTACTCTCCGACCTACAGAGTAATGGGGTGCAGATAGGCGAGGTAAGAAAAGAAAGAGGGGCTATTCGGACTGAATCCGGTAAAACAGAGATCCTAGGAATGGATTTCGATTTTTATGACCCTAGCGGAAATATGTTAGTGGCTCATGGTAAAACTAATTTCGTAGAGTAGACAAGACCAATGATCGGATGAATGCCGCATAGTTGCGGCATTTTTTGTTTTTACGATAAGCCGTTTTCCCGGCCACTAATCGGCATCTAGGTCAAGCACCATTTGCCGCAAGAAGTTCACAGTTGACTATAACACTAATGTCATACTTTATAGTGTCATTATAATCCCATAGGAGTTGATGACATGATCGTATTGACTTTCTGCTATAAACGAGAGATCCCATTTGATGAAACCTATTATTTCAATTCGCATCTTCCTTTACTGTCTAAGAAAACTGTTCTTGAGATGGGCGCCACCAAGTATGAGGTTAAAAAGGTCTTATCTTCGGCACATGGCGCTCCCGCTCCTTATTCATTTATTTTCAACTTGTATTTTGAATCCCAAGCAGCTTTAGATGCTTTTATCCGTGACCCTAGAATCAAGGCTTTGCAGGATGACGTATCTAACTATTACATCGGCGAACAAGATATCTATATCGAAGAAGTCGTTGCATCGTTCACAGCAAGCCATACAAAGAAGCGGCATACGGAATGAACATCTTGCGCCATCGAAGATTTCGACTTTTTGTGAATGCATAAATTAAGGAAATCATAAAGGCATCTATCGCACCGAATATGAGCACAGCACATTGCGCGGTAATCTGGGATTGCAAATACGGCAAACCGTACAATAGAACCATTCATCGATCTTGGAAAGCCAGATGACAACCACGTCATCTGGCTTTCTTATGGTTTATCCTCAACGGCATCTAACAAGATCAACAGAAAAGACCAACATTCATAACTGAATATATTGGAAAGATAAAGAAGATAATACGTCTGATCTTGAAGCAGGAGGAAGTCCTATTATGAACGATAAAGAAAACTTAAAGCACGAGCAGTTGGATGCCTATCGCGTTATGGACAAAGGCGAGGCTCTAACAACGAATCAGGGATTGCGGGTAGAGGACGACGAGCACTCTCTTAAAGTTAGTCCGCGCGGACCGACCATTATGGAGGACTTTCACTTTCGAGAGAAAATGACTCATTTCGATCATGAGCGTATACCTGAACGCGTCGTACACGCTAGAGGCTTCGGCGCCCATGGCGAATTTGAGCTGTATGAATCGCTCGCTGCGTACACGAAAGCGAAGTTTTTAACCGATACATCGATTCGGACCCCGTTGTTTGTTCGATTCTCCACCGTGGCGGGATCAAGAGGCTCAAGCGATACCGTACGAGATGTACGCGGTTTTGCGGTTAAGTTCTATACAGAGGAAGGAAACTACGATCTCGTCGGAAACAATATGCCCGTGTTCTTTATCCAGGATGCGGTTAAGTTTCCCGACTTCATTCATGCTGTTAAGCCTGAACCGCCTAACGAGATCCCGCAAGCATCGTCGGCCCATGATACGTTTTGGGATTTCGTCAGCATGAACACCGAAACCGCTCATATGATCATGTGGGTCATGTCAGGACGGGCGCTTCCTCGCAGCTTCCGTATGATGGAAGGATTCGGCGTTCATACGTTCCGGCTCATAAATGAGGAGGGCAAGTCGCATTTTGTTAAATTCCATTGGAAGCCGAAGTTGGGCGTACACTCGCTAGTATGGGATGAGACGCAGAAGATAGCCGGGAAAGATCCTGACTTCAATCGCCGCGATCTGTGGAATGCGATCGAGCAGGGGAACTACCCTGAATTCGAGCTCGGCGTACAAATCTTGAACGAGGAAGATGAATTCAACTTCGACTTCGACATATTGGATGCGACGAAATTATGGCCGGAAGAGATTGTACCTGTGCGAATTGTCGGTAAAATGACGCTGAATCGGAACACGGATAATTTCTTCGCAGAGACCGAACAGGTCGCCTTCCATGTCGGCCATCTTGTGCCGGGCATCGATTTCACGAACGATCCTTTGCTGCAAGGAAGACTTTTCTCTTATACCGACACGCAATTGCTTCGCCTCGGCGGTCCGAATTTCCCGGAGATTCCGATTAATCGCCCGATCGCGCCCGTACATAACAATCAACGCGACGGCATGCACCGGATGACGATCAACCAGGGGCAGACCAGCTATCATAAAAACAGCCTGGCGAACAATCATCCTACGCCTGTACCAGCGACTGAAGGCGGTTATCGCCATTACGAGGAGAAGGTGGACGGTCGGAAGATCAAGGCTAGAAGCAATAGCTTTGACGATCATTTCAGTCAAGCCTCGATGTTCTGGCATAGCATGTCTCCAATCGAACAAAGTCAGATCGTAGACGCATTCCGGTTCGAGCTAGGAAAAGTAATGTCTAAAGAAATCAGGCAGCGTGTCGTGGATGTGTTCAGCCAAGTGGCAGAGGATCTTGCAGTGCGGATAGCCGAGGGCATCGGGGCAACGCCTGCTAGAGGCGTCGCTGCGGCACCGACCGTCATATCTCCAGCGCTCAGCATGATGACTAGTGCGAAGACAGCTGCTACGCGAAAAGTGGCGGTGATGCTCGGTACAGGCTTTCATACGGCAAAGGTGCAAGAATTGCTTAAAGAATTGACCGCATCGAAAATAACGGCGGAGATTGTGAGTAACACAATTGCTCCGGTCAAAGGTGTCGACGGTACACTTATAGAACCACAGCAATCGCTGCTAACGGCTGCATCCGTATTGTATGACGCTGTCTATGTTATAGGTGGTGCCCAAGGTGTGAACGAGCTGCTTAGCGACGTTGCATCAACGGGATTTGTTCGTGAAGCGTTTCAGCATTATAAAACGATTGCCGCTGTTGGCGACGGCGTTCGTTTACTTATTTCCGCAGGCGTCGTACAGAATGCTCAAGACAAAAATGCTCTGTTGCATGGTGTATTGATCGCAGAAGAACAAAACGCGGACAAAATATTCAACCAGTCTTTCATTCATGCAATTGCCCAGCATCGGCATTGGGATCGAATGCTTCAGCCACAGATTTAATCCAAGAAGCCCACACCTTATACGTATAGGTGTGGGCTTAAACCAGGAGGTTTTTGTCATGATGGACCATCTCGTCATCTTGATCAGAAGTATTTCAGCATTCTTTATCCTTATGGTGATTGCAAGAATATTAGGGAAGCAAACCCTTTCTAATATGAATTTTCACGAATTCGTAACGGCGGTCATACTAGGAGCTATGGCAGCGAACTTTGCATTTAACGAAAAAATAGCAGTTGTCCACCTCATAATAGCATTGTCAGTCTTTACAATTACCTCCTATGTATTATCCAAACTTTTTATGAAATTCAGAAAATTTAAGATGTGGACAGAAGGAACACCTACTGTTCTCATGGAAGGCGGGCGTATTCTTGAAGATAATTTGAGAAAAAACAATATGACACTTGACTCTTTGAATCAACAGCTTCGCCAGAAAGAGATTTTTGACATAGAAGAGGTGGAGTACGCCCTTCTTGAGGTTAACGGAAAACTATCCGTCCAGAAGAAGAAGGAACTGCAAGCCGTGACATTAAAGGACTTACATTTGAATGCAGGCAATATCTTGCAGTTCCCGATTGAGCTCGTAATCGACGGTCAGCTTTTGAATGATAATTTGAAATCCAACCATATTCCAGAATCGTGGATATTGTCTCAATTAGAGGCGCGCAATAAAAAGCTAGAGGACGTCTTCTACGCCGTAAAAAGCAGTAACGGCCAACTTTATCTGGATGATTATAAGGATAATATTCAGCATCCGATCGATATCGAATAGCAATGCTCTATAAAGAACGAATGAGGCTAATAGTGGATAAGGATTTCAATGATAACAATCCATAAATCCGATGAAACCATTGTTATCCACGTTCAACACTGGTCAGTCTTGGATTTTACAAGCTTGCCTTGTTTTTGCGAGGAAGCTGGATTTCGAAGCGCGTGCCCGTGTCAGGCTTGGACTCGACACGAATCGTTCCTCCATGAGCATCGACGATCCATTTGGCAATGGAGAGACCAAGACCGGTTCCGCCGTCGATTCGAGACCGCGACTTATCTCCTCTATAAAAACTATCGAACAAATAGGGGAGTTCATCCTTAGCTATGCCTATACCGGTATCCGACACAGAAACGGATACGTGATGCAAGGAAGCTCTGACGGCTACTTCAATTATTCCGTTAGACGGAGTATATTTCAAAGCGTTATCCAGAAGGATGACGAAGAGTTGCCGGATTCGGCTTTCGTCTCCCAACAGCCACATCGTCTCCTGTATCGTAACATGAATTTCTATTTCTTTGATGACGGCGAGCAGCTGGAATTGCTTCGTCAAATCCAATAGCATGGCATCCAGAGAGAAAAGCGAGCAGTGCAGCTCTAACTGATTGGAATCGGACCGGGCTAGCGTCAACAAGTCTTCTAGCAATTTGCCCATGTGTCTGCTTTCTTTTAATATAACAGCAATATTGTCGCTTTCCCTTTCAATGGAATGATTAGGATGACGGAGCAGGAGCTCGGTTTGTGCGCGAATGATCGAAACCGGCGTTCGGAGTTCATGCGATGCGTCCGCCACGAATTGCTGCTGCTTGTCCCAGGCATTACGAATCGGCAGCCATGCTCGACCCGCAAGGAAAAAACCCGCGATGATCGAGATGAGAAGACCGGAACTAACTCCCGTTATAATGTCAAACAGTAAGGAATGAAGCGTGCTGTCGTCATCCTCGAGACTTGTGAGAACAGTGACCGACTCGATCTCGTCCCACGGCGCTTGAGGAACAGGTGCAAGAAAAGCACGGTAACGGTTTTCTCCAATATGGATTGTTTCGTATGAGGATATACCTTGATGATAGATGATTCGATCGATCTGAGCTTCGGAGAATGCGTTGGCCGGGGACTGCGCTTTGATGCGTCCCTCGGCATCCCGGAAAATGTACGTCAATCGATCATCCTGTTCCAGAGCAGGTTGATCTTGTCTCATGATTGATTGCTCGTCTAAGTGAGATGCAACTAGCTCGGCCGCCGTCCGCAGCACTTCGTCCGTTTCTGTATATAATCGGTACCGCATATGCACAAAGAGGGCGGAACCAAGTACTGCCAGAATGAGGAAGAGCACTGCTGCATTCAGAACAACTAATCGAATCCTAACGTTATTGAACTTCATAATCTTCTTTCAACATGAAACCGACTCCCCGTACCGTTCGTACAGCTTGTTCTGATCCAGCTGCAGCAAGCTTTTTACGCAAATAATGGATGTAGACGTCAACCGCCGATAAGCCTGCTCCCGAATCGAATCCCCATACCCGGTCAAAAATTTGCTCGCGCGTAAGAATTCGGTCTTTATTGCATACCATAAATTCCATCAACTCATATTCGGTCGATGAAAGGTGAAGCTGCGTTTGTCCGATAAAAGCCTCACGCGAAGCAGGAGAGAGACGGAATCGGCCATAAACCAGATCTCCCTCTGCGCCGATCATTCCGCGTCTTCGCAGGAGCGCTCTAGCGCGAGCAAGCAACTCGAGAGCAGCGAAAGGTTTAGTGATATAGTCGTCTGCTCCGGCGTCCAATCCAGCCACGCGATCTTTGATCGCATCTTTGGCCGTAAGCAGGATAATCGGTACCTTATGACCTGCGTTGCGGAGCTTACGAACGATTTCGACGCCGCTCATGCTTGGCAGCATGATGTCGAGCACGATCAGGTCATGAATAGACTGCCGTGCCATGAAATAGCCGTCGTCGCCCGTTTCAGCCGTTTCGGTATGAAACGATTCGCTTTCGAAAATGCCGCGGATCGCCGCGAGCAGGGATGGATCGTCTTCGACTACAAGAACTCGCATGCTATTGTTATCTCCCTTTGTTTTGTTATTCTGCAGTCTAAGCGACGTTTTCTAAAAAATATTTAAGCTTGTATCTTTATAATAAGACCTGCATTGATCAATGTGAAGTTAAGACCTCTTGTTCGAAAAGCAGGCCTTCCTATGGCCATCGCAAGTCCATAAATAAAGGAGGAAGTCCATTAGATGAATGAAATCCTGGATCATATCCACCCGATTCTTGTCCACTTTCCGATTGTGCTGATAACCATCGGTTTGCTGTACGATCTGTTCGTATCTATCCGACGGCGGGAACTGCCCCTCAAACAAGGAATTTGGATTTGGCTTGCTGCGGCTTTATCCGCATGGTTGTCTGTGGCGACGGGGCCCGAAGATGATGCACGCGGCAATACTTTGTTCTTGGAGACCCATAGTACTTTAGCGGATATTACAGCGTGGGTTGTCACCATTCTGGTCGTGGTTAGGCTATTCCTGATTATTCGCGGCAAACAGTCCTTCGTCAAACTCACTCTTGTCGTTTATTTAGTGTTTGCCGTTGCTTCATGCGCGTTAGTTTTAGGTACGGGTTATTATGGCGGCAAAATGGTTTACGAGGAAGGAATCGGCGTGAAGATGAATGGCGCTTCGGTTAACCCTCCGAAAGGACACGATTGATACCAACCGATAATAGAAATTTCAAAACGAAAGGGCGGAATTCTCAATTCCTCCTTTTCGTGCAGTAATGGTAAATCCTCCGAGTGGGAATCATAATAAATGACCATTAACCTTAACATGTCAGGTTCATTGGACATGTGCAAAGGAGGCATTCGATTGAATCAGCCGAAGAACAACAAGCATATCGAGAAACACTTTACAGCAACGGATCTGATAAGAGACATCGTAATTGGCATGTCGGATGGATTGACCGTTCCTTTTGCTCTTGCTGCTGGTCTTTCCGGTTCCGTGACGGGTACGAACATTGTTGTTATAGCCGGACTAGCGGAGATAGCAGCGGGATCGATCGCAATGGGGTTGGGAGGGTATCTAGCAGCGCGAACGGAGCAGGAGCATTATGAGAATGAACTAGCGAGAGAGCGGCGGGAAATCATCGAGCTGCCTGAGTATGAAAAAGAAGAGGTAGCCGATGTGCTCCGAGAATGGGGGCTGCAAGAAGATATCATTGAACCGGCGGTCAAACAAATTAGCAGCGATCCGAACCGTTGGATTTCCTTCATGATGAAGCATGAACTAGGACTTGAAGAGCCTGAACCTAAACGAGCACGCAACAGTTCGATAACGATCGGATTATCCTATATCGTGGGCGGTTTCATTCCTTTATTTCCATATATGATTATTCATCGCGACGTCTCGGCGCTCCTCGTTTCCGTTGCCGCGACGCTTACCGCGTTATTTGTTTTCGGATACGTGAAAGGGAAATTTACGGGATCAAAACCGTTAAAAAGCGCCGTTCAAACCACGCTCGTCGGCGGCATGGCTGCAGCCACTGCGTTTACGGTAGCTAAAATCATTTCCTGACATCTTTCCAATCTGTGTCCAAATCATGTTCGTGCAGAAATGATATTAAGGGAGGTTAATTTAATGTTCCATTATACGGTTGAAACAACCAAAACGCCTGAGCAAGCGGTCGAGGCACTGACAGAAAATCTAAAGGTTGAGAAATTCGGTGTTTTGTGGAAGCTTGATATGGAGGAAAAGTTGCAAGAGAAAGGCGTAGAACTTGATATGACTTATCAGATCCTGGAAGTATGCAATCCGGTCGAAGCCAAGCGAGTGCTGTCTGAGAATGCATTGATCGGTTATTTTCTTCCCTGCAAATTAGCCGTATATGTAGAGAACGAAACGACCAAGATTGGCATGCCCAAACCGACGGCGTTGATTGGGTTGGTCGAGAATGAGGCCTTGATGAACATTGCTTCCGATATCGAGAAGCGATTAATCGCTTGCGTTGATAAGAGTGTCTAACATCAGTTCTAAGAATAACGAACGACAATGGGCCGGAATCCTTGATACAATGGATTCCGGCCCATTTGAATATTATTGAACAAGGGGATCTTGAACTGAACGGCTTGAAGATTTTTTATGATGCGCTCGTTCATAACGCTGGATTTTACGGAATATACTGCGATCCGGATGCTTGAGAAAAATATAAGGGTCCGGACTCGTATTGACTTCAAGAATCCAGGGTTTAAAATCTTTTTCCAGTGCAATATCCAGTCCGATCTTATATACACGCGGGAATGACTTATTCATCGTACGCCCTGTTCGAACGCCTAGCTTAGCAAGAGATTGCAACTTGCTTCTCACAAGCTTCGTATGTGGTGCAAGCAGTCGTTCTGCTGTCACAATCTCTCCGCCGCTGTGATAGTTCGTAACAATCTTCCGCTTATTCGCCAGCCTCCCAATGATGCCTGTCGTCTCCCACTGCTTGCTGGGCGACAACTGGACCATCACCCGAAGGTCAAATCGCCTTCCTTTAAACTTCAGAAGATTAATGCCTCTCTGCACAAGGTAACGTTTTCCCTTCGTATCCTTATGGATCGAGGCATACATTGCGGGGAAGGAAGCAAAGGTATTGATTTTCTTATCTAGTTGGTACCGATAGCCCGACATAAGTCTATCAACCCGCATGACGCCATTGCCATAAGTTCCGTGTTCAGGTTTAATATATACCATTCCATATTTGTGTAACAGGCTGTTTAAACTTGCCTTATT
This sequence comes from Paenibacillus terricola, assembly GCF_014779765.1. Classification (GTDB taxonomy): domain Bacteria; phylum Bacillota; class Bacilli; order Paenibacillales; family Paenibacillaceae; genus Paenibacillus_T; species Paenibacillus_T terricola. The sequence continues at coordinate 535,643 of NZ_JACXZA010000002.1, forward strand.
CATACGGGTCGTCTCTGGAATGTACTGGACAACATGCTTATCTTTCTTGAGGGCATTGGTTTTCCTCCACTTACTGCCAACGTGTGCAGACATACGTTATTCTCTACCTCCTTAACTGTTCTTCATAAATCTGTATGAGTTTGTCTGCAGTTTGACCCCAACCAAAGCGATGGACTGCATCTATTCTCGCTTGTTTGGCAAGTCTTCTCGTCAATCCAGGATCTTTGGCAAGTCTAATAATCTGAGATGCGAATGCTCCCGGTTTAGCGTATGCACCGATAAGAAAGCCGTTATGGCCGTGTTGAACTATTTCTGGAATTCCGCCGTTTCTGGAGGCAATGACAGGTAAACCAGAAGCCATCGCTTCTACGTTCACCAGTCCAAATGCTTCGTGTTTCTGAGAAGGACATACAAAGCAGTTGCCGCTGCGGTAGAAAGCCGGCATTCGGCTGCGCGAAAGGTTCCCCTTGAATGATACCGGTATTCCAAGACCTCTTGCTGTTCGTCTTAGGTAGCCTTTATAGGTTGGATTCCCGGTTCCTCCCGCTATGGAGAGTCGAATGGAAGGATCGCTTTTGCGTGCAATCTTGATGGCTTTCATTAGCACTGGGACGCCTTTGCGGGGAATGAGTCTGCCGGCATAGAGGACGTGGAAAGGCTTGTGACCTTTACTATGGGAAGGATGAAATTTGTTCAGGTCGACACCTAGATGCACAAATTTGATTTTATGTTTATGTTCAGGGAATTTGCTGCTGAGCGTACGTTTCAGCGACTGGCTGTTGCCTATAATCAGGCTTGCTCCTTTCAAATCGGAAGCTGCCTTACGCGTTGTAGTCATCGGTCTGGAGACAAACGTCATCGAGTGCATAAACAGAGAAATTGGTGTAGTGGGGAAGGCCTTTTTTACTGTATGAATGAAGCTTGGGCGATTATCGACTTGAATGAGGTCATATCGATTGGCTTTGACACGCTGCATGGCATTGCGTAAATAAGTTGATCTGGATCCTCCGTCCACTCGAATAATCGTCGTGTGTCCTATCTTGGTCGTTCGAGGTAGGCTCTTACGGTGCAGACTTACAATTGTGACCTCGTGATTGCCTTTAATCTGCCTGGCTATTTGATAAATACAATTTTCCACCGACCCTCCATACGGAGGAGGAACAGGAATTTGCTCCGGTGCAACGATTAGTAGTTTCAAGTTCTTCGAATCTCCTTTTCGCATATGACCGCTTGGATATGGTATTCAACGATAAGGAGTTAGTTGTTAGACGGGTATACATAGGGTTCATCTATCCATCTCAATATTGCGCAGCTGATGGAGGGCGAGTTCAACGTGTCCGAATCGGAGTCGGGTTTGGTTTCCGAAACAAAAAACACACGGAAGTATCAGCCGTGTGTTTTTTGTTCTTATAACAGGATAGTCTCACTTCGTTCCAGCGAGAGTCCATTGCCGGACATATTGCCTGCAACTATTCGACTATAATCTGTCCGACCATATTGTCATGGCCTTGACCGCATTGAATGCTGCAGTGAAACTCGTATGTTCCGGCTTTGTCCAATTTGATCGTGGCGGTTTCGCCGTTCTTAAGATTCACGCCAAGATCTTCAATCTGCAGTCCGTGAACCCCCGTTTGGTTGTTCAAGGTGAGTTTAAGCGTATCGCCAACATTAGCTTTGATCTCGGGTTCGCTGAACGACCAGTTTACGGCATTTTCCGTGATTTCTTTTGTTGCCCCGCCCCCCTCCGGCGCTGAAGGAGATGGCGTATTCGATTCATTGTTGTTCGATTTGCCGCATGCGCTAAGTGCGAAGAGGGTGAGCAGCGCGAGAACCATATATAACTTGGTGTAGTTTTGTTTCATGTCGCGTAGATTCCTCCTAAAATTAATCACTGTTATTATACCCGTTGCTTGCTGAACTAATCCTAGGGAAAGCATCCTTTTTCACGGCATAATCGCTCTTGTCCCCAACATACAATCGGTGTAGGGAACTTGCAAACGGAGGTGCGCGAATGGCTAAATTAGTTTTGAAATCGTCGACGAAAGGCGTGTTGATGGGAATCTCGATGACCGGCGGTTGGCTCCTGGCCGATCTGTTGCTTCCGGAGCCTTGGGGAGATGTTATCTTATACGGGGCGATGGCTGTGGTGAATGTCGGAATCGGCTGGAAACTCGGGAGGCTCTACGACATACAGAATGACAAGGAGACGACCAGCGCCATCGATACCATGAATGCAACTAATTACGATATTCGATCTTAACAAGCCTAAATAACAGAAATGCATGAAATGCATGAAATGCATGCTCCAGAGCCCTTCGCTTCCTAATAGGAAGTCCGAGGGCTCTTTTTGACTTTCAACCATTTACATAATTTAAGCCAATTAGGAAATACCTTAATTAACGAAGATTTCGTGAAGCTGGTCTTTCTATGAATCACGAAGCCTCACACTTATCCACCTTGGAGGTTTAAACCGTGAAAAAAACGCATGCAAAATTCGGAGCGGCGGTTGCTGCATTGTTGGTGCTTAGTGCTTGTTCCGGAAACAATAACAAAAACAATGTTACACCTTCTCCAACGCCAGGACAAACGACGGAAACGCCATCCAAAACCGGTGTCACCGGCACCTCCTTTCAAAATTGGGGCTCCTATGGTTATTCTCTGGCCAATAATCGCCACGTCCCCTTCAAAGAGATCACCGCCGATAACGTCAAAGATCTAGGCGTCATCTGGTCCACGGACTTGAAGTCGCTCGACGCAGATGTCAAAAACGGAAATCAGTCGTATCCAGTTGTCATCGACGGGGTCATCTACATAACGACGGCTGGGAATCAGGTGTTCGCGCTTGACGCCGTGACCGGGAATACAATTTGGCATTGGAAGCCGGATGCCGAGCAAGCTGCCAGCTTCTCGAAAGCGGGGATTATCGCGAATCGCGGCGTAGCGGTAGGCGAAGGGAAAGTGTTTATGTTGGCTGTCGACAACTCGCTGATTTCCTTGGATCAGAAGACCGGCAAGCTGGTGAAAATGGTCAAGCTTGGCGACCATATAGACGGGGTTACACTCGAGAACGGGTACTATGAGACGACTGCTCCCCAATACTACAAGGGCAACGTCTATATCGGAAGCAGCGGCAGCGACAACGGCGTCCGAGGCTTCGTAGCGGCGTTCAAGGCAAGCGATTTGACGCCGGCTTGGGATTCGCCGTTCTGGACTGTGCCGCCTAAAGGCCAAGATTGGCTGGCGAACAGCAAGTTCCAAGGGGGAGGAACGGTGTGGAATCCTGTTGCAATCGACGAAGAGACCGACATCATGTACTTCGCGACGGGCAATCCGGCTCCGGATTTCTACGGTGCCAACCGTCCCGGAGACAATCCGAACACCGACTCGGTCGTAGCAGTCAACGCGATGACCGGTAAGATTGTATGGGCTAAGCAGGAAGTAAGCCATGACTTGTGGGATTATGACGCAGCCGCATCACCGATGATTCTCAATGCGACAGTAAAAGGACAGAAGAAAAAGATTGTCGTACAGGGGGGCAAGTCCGGATTATGGTTCGCCTGGGATGCCGCTACGGGGGATGTCGTCTGGGACGGTATTCCTTTCGCCAAGATCGATAAAAAGAAACCGACGCCCGAAGGCACGGTCAGCTATCCGGGCGTGCTCGGCGGGGAGAACTATGCGCCTGAATCGTACGATCCGGCGACGAATTACGTCTTGATTCCCGGCATCGAGTCGCCTACCCTTTACAAATCGGCGAAAACCGAAGCGGAAGCAGCTACCCCGGATTTTCCCGGAGCGGCAGCTTTCGGCACGGCGATGGAAGAGGTCCCCAATGTTAAAGGTTACGGTACGGTTACCGCGATCAACGTGGATACCGGCAAGCAAGCTTACCAGATCAAGACGACGGATGCGCAGCGCGGCGGCTTGACGAGCACGGATTCGGGACTGGCTTTCTTCGGCGAGCTGGACGGCAAAATTAATGCGCTCGATATCAAGGCGGGTAAGGTGATTTGGACGTTCCAGACGTCCGGGGATAACGTACAGGCAGCCCCATCGATCTTTACGGTCGACGATAAGGAGTATATCGTCTTCACCACGGGAGGAACGAAACCGAAGGTGCATGTGTTCGGCCTAGGTGGCAACAAGACGCAAGGTAAGGCAGGCACAGCCGAGACAGGCGGAGCGCATTCCGCGCAATAACTCAGTTTCGACCCCGGCGGCCAAGGCAGGACGCGTATCGTCTTGTCTTGGCTGTAATATTTTAAAGGAGACCTATTACTTGATAACCAAAGCGAGATTATTCGTACTCTTTGCCGCTGCAGCCGTGTTATGGTTATGGACAGCCTCTCATCCGGAGGCGAACGCACATGCGGAAGTCCCTCGAGGCAGAATCGAGCTTGACCAAACGTCATTTGTCGCCAAGTCGTGGCAGAGCGACGGCACTCACCTAACTGTCATCAAGGGTAAACTGACTTACGGCGAACAACCGGTCGCTAATGCGCTTCTGCAAGTTAGACCGCAAGGAAGAAACATCGTGACGCGGGAGGATGGCTCTTTCGAGTTGCTCGTCGACCGTAGTCTCATTGCCTACAAACCCGTGAGCGTAGTGTCGGTCCAAGACGCCATGATCGCCGGCAAACCGATAGAGAGCGAAATGGCCGATTCCATTCTATCGGCGTCCTCAATGATAAGCGTCTACCATCCGATAGAGGTAACCAAGGTAGCGACTTCGGAGACAGACGCGAGCCGAGTCAAAGTATATGCTCGGTTCATAATCGAGAAGAACGACAAGATTTCCTTTTTCCAAGTAGATAAATATCGGATATCGGGCAAAGTGGAGGATGCCAATGGCAGCCCGGTGAAGGACGCAATCGTATGGATTGACCGGGAAATCGGGGAAGGCTTCGCCAAGTCAACCCCGACTGATCGAAATGGGAGATACGAGATGTATTACTGGCCGGAGGAAGAGGAGACGAACCTTACGGTAATCGTCGGCACGCACCGATACACGCTGCCGGACGGCAAAGTCTTTATTCTTCCCCGAGATACGAGCGTAGACATTCAGATCCGCCTGCCCAAAGAAGGCTTAATAATTGACGACAAATCTCCTAATCTAGTATGCACGACCTCGGCGGGAGCGAAGTACAACGGCCTGTTGGCCGGACTCGATGTCCCGCCTGGAACGCCTTATTCTGTGACGATTCCCGACCGTCAAGGCCGGTTCGTTCTGACGGTGCCGAAGGCCACATGGGAGAAACATCCTCTTTTTTTCGAAACCATACTAACGAAGTTCATCGCGCAGGACAAGGTGCTAAGAGCCGGGGACGAGCTGCCTATAGGTTTGGTTAAGCCAGGGGACCAGGATCCAAGACTTGGTCACCTGCCGCGGTAGGTATAGATAGGCGCATGATCATCGATTGAGCCGATCCGATCCGTGATTGCGAATCGATGGGGGGACCACTTGCATACGGGATCCGCCGCTCGTGCGTCGCCGGTCAACAGGAAAGCTTGACAGCGGCATCCTCCATAATCTACCTCGCGGCGCTCACAGCTATGGCAAGGCTCCGGCATCCAATCGTAGCCTCGAAAAGCGTTAAAAGAAGGGGAATGATTCCATATCCATGCTAGATCGCGTTCTTTCACATTCTCGAATGACAAGCTCCGAATTTCAGATGAAGCCGTGCATGGCAATACTCGTCCGTCAGGCGCTACCGTAAGCGAAAGCTTACCCCAGCCGTTCATGCAGGGTTTCGGAAAATCTTCATAATAATCAGGTAAGATCCATAGAAGTTCGATTTGATTGCCGAAGCGCTCAAGCGCCCGAGAGTAGGCGGCTTCGGCTTCTTGAAGCTGCTCCCTTCGTGGCAGCAACTGCTGGACATTGCGCAATGCCCAGCCGTAGTACTGGGCATTGGCCAACTCAAGACGCTGTGCTCCCCATTCCAAACAGAGCTCGATCATTTCTTCGACCTGGTGTAGATTGGCCCGGTGGAGTACGACGTTCATATGCAAAGGGAGTCCACTCGAGCGAATCCGCTGTGCGGCTTGACGTTTCAATTCATGCGCTTGGAAACCTGCGATTGAATCGGCAAGATTCGCGGATGCGGCCTGTACGCTGAGCTGAATGCTGTCGAGCCCAGCATCCGAGAGCTGCCGGATGCGCTCTTCCGTCAGCCCTATGCCGCTAGTGATGAGATTAACGTAGAGTTCCGCTTCCCTGGCGCAGCGTACGAGCAGCTCCAGATCCTGGCGCAGCAGCGGTTCTCCGCCCGTGAAATGAACTTGCGCGACCCCGAGATCGGCAGCTTGCTTCAGCACGCTCAGCCACTCATTCGTCGACAGTTCATTCTCTCTGCGATGAAGCTCGATCGGATTGGAACAGTAGGGGCAGTGAAGCGGACAACGATGCGTAACTTCCGCGGTCAAGGCATACGGCAAAACTAGCTGCATAGCTCCAACCAACCCCTCTCCGCAGCCGAAGCAATGAATTCGACGATATCGTCCCCCAGGCCCGTCTGAACATATTTCGCCTCGAGTTCCTCGATCATTTGCGCGATCGTTCGCTGACCGTCGCACAGCCGGAGAATGACTCCCGCCGCCTCGTTAAGCTCGACGACCCGCTCCGGCAGCAGCAGCAATTCCAACTGCCGGGCTTTGTCGTACTTCATTCGACCCGGACTGCGCAGCCTCGGCCGATCCGACAACGCCATGGCGCTCATCGGTCGTGATCTCCGACGGGGAATGCCAAGCTTAACGCGTCAAGCAGGGCCCAGAGGACATTACACTTGAACTGCAAAGCAGCGATCGCCTGTTCCTGTTCTCTGCGATCCCTGCATTCGCGCAAAACAAGGCTCAATCCATGATCAGCATCGCGCGGAGCTTGGGTCAGCCGGGATTGAAAGTAGGCGAGCCCTTCAGGACGAATCCATGGATACAACTGCTCGAAAACACCGATTCGCTTAGAGACAAGCGTAGGTGCGAATAGCTCGGTCAGGGAGGAGGCGACGGCGATAGGCCAGGGCTCCAACCGGCAAAAGTTGACGTATGCGTCAACGGCAAACCGGACGGCCGGAAGGACGTGGCGTTCATCGAGCATTTCGTCTCTCGGAATGCCTGCTGCTTCGCCCAATCGAATCCATGCTTCGATCCCGCCATCGCTGCCATCCCGGCCGTCGTGGTCGATGATCCGCTGAATCCATTCTCGGCGATCTTCGCGGGAGGGCAGCTTGGACAGGATTAGAGCGTCTTTGACCGGGATATTCTTTTGATAATAGAACCGGTTGGCGATCCAAGCCCGCAGTTGAACAGGGGTAAGCTTGCCTTCGTGCATGGCTATATGATAGGGATGCTTGTCGTGATAACGTTCCTCTCCCACCTGGCGCAAGCGGGATGTGAATTGTTCGTTCGAGAGCAAATACGATTCCAACATCTAAACCTCCATCTCCATACCGTCGAACCCGATTTCGATGCCGAGGTCGGTAAGCGTACGCCGTTCCTGCGAATCTTCAAGCAGCATCGGGTTCGTATTATTGATGTGAACATACACCTTGCGGCGAGCCGGCAAACGCGCGAACAGCTCGGCGCTACCTCCGGGTCCGGCGACGGGAAGGTGGCCCATATCGGAAGCGCGCAGCTCCGATATGCCAAGTTCGCGCAGCTCTTCGCTGAGCCAGAACGTTCCATCCAGGAAAATGCAATCAGCGCTTTCCAGATGTCGCTCCAACGTCTGCGACCACGCCTCGATCCCCGGAGCGTAGACAGCGATTCCGCCGGTTCTCAAGTCCGTTATGCGATAGCCGATGCTCCAAGGCTCCTGCTGCGCAGTAACTTCCCGAAGCGGACCCGCGCTGATATACCGAGGGGGCTTATTTCCCAAATCGAACGGACATACCAACAATTGTCCCCCAAATAGTGGGAAAGATTCCTCAGGCTTCGTCTCGTGCCACAGAAAATTTGCGAACGGTTCAACGATCCGTCTGACCGGAAAGCTATCCGCAAGCGCACCGAGAACAGGCTGCGTCGCATAGACATCGATGGACGAGCCTTGCCGGAGCCCAAGGAGTCCGGTTGTATGGTCTAATTCCGCATCGGTAAGCAGGATGGCTTGGATAGGGGAGCCGCGAAAAGAAGGGCCCGGATGGAGACAGACGTTCTCTTCCGTCTGAAGACAGACATCCGGGCTTGCGTTCAACAGAATCCACCGGCAGCCGTCCGGGCTTATGGCAAGCGAATCATTCCTCCGGGGGCGCGCGGACGGGTCGCCGGATCTCGCGCGTCTGCAATTAGGACAAGCGCAATTCCATTGCGGAAATCCGCCTCCCGCGGCCGATCCTAACAACTTAATAATCATCGATACTCCCCTTTATAGAAGAGAATGCCACATATCTACGGAATGCACGGTCATTTGCGATAAGCATAAGCTGACACTTCTGCGCAAATCTCGACGATCTTGAAAGCAGGCTTAACCCACATGACCACACCTCCTTCCTTGAAACGAGATGCATAACCTGTTTCATTCTATGTCGGCATAAGAATGTCCAAGAAGTAAAAAAAACGATGCAAAGCCCCATCCGATCCCCGGAGAGTGACCTGCATCGTTATTCATAGGCATGTACCTTCTTAGCGATCGCGTTGCGGATTACGTTTAAAAATCCCGAAAAGCCCGATCAATCCGAGCCAACCCCATCCCTTGCCTCTTGAGGAGTTCGTCTCCAGCGCGCGATATCCGTCGTTCGTGTACGATTGCGCATGGTACCCTAGATTGCGCTCCGTCGTGACGGAAGCGCTCGCGTTCGAGTTTACGTTAAAGAACTGACTGCCCGTTCCTGTACCGTATATGCTGACTTCGTGGTTGTGCGTACCTCTCGTGCTTGCCGTTCCATTGTAGGACTGGACGTGCATCCCCGTTCCAAATTGATTCGCGGAGATTCCTTCATGACTGCCATGCGTACTTGTTCCCATTCCGTTGCCAAGCCCGCCGTTTCCTCCGTTTGTCGTCGTTTCTGAATAGGCAAAAGCCGGAACCGATAGCATCATTAGACATACAGCTGCGACCCATAGTCCGCATAAGACTTTGCTTCTCATGAACCTAACCTGCCTTTGAGGATGATTTATTTCCTCCGTTATGGTTTCACGATTGCGGCGATCCTATACTACGCTTGTACTATGGATATATCCTATTGAATATATTGGCAATTAAGGACGGTAGGAAGGGGTATAGCCTTGGAAACATTGTTCGCCTGGATCTTAACCCTGTCACTCGGTTTCGATACGTTAGTCGTCTCTGCTTCGTTGGGATTAAGAAAAGAGACGAAGTACAAGTTAAAAACCGCGCTTGTGTTCGCTTCAGCCGAATCCCTCATGCCGATTGCCGGCATGATCATCGGGGGAGCGCTCGGTCATTATTTCAAAGGCGCGATATCCGTGATAGGCGCTCTGTTGTTGTTGGTAGTGGCGATCTATTTTATTTTTTTCGAACGGGAAGAGGATGATAATACGGCGTTTGAGCAGTCGATGGACGTGTGGCCATTAATAGCGGTAGCGATCGGAATCAGCCTGGACGAGCTCGCGGTAGGTTTTACAGCCGGATTGATGCAAGCACCGATCGTGCTCACTATCATACTAATAGCTACCCAATCGTTCGCATTCACTATGATCGGCGTCACTTTCGGCGCCAAATTCAAGCCTTACCTAGGCGAATGGGCAGAGAAAGCGTCAGGCATCGCGCTTGGACTTATGGGCGTCTGGATGTTACTCGAGAACATTGCCTTACTGTATAACCCAAGCTGAATGTGGAAGGGGACGTTCAGACAGGAGTGGGTTTCATTAAGAAGGTAGATATAAGGCGAAAGTTTATCGTTTCTTCGATCTCGAAAATCGTGCAACATGAAAAAAACGAATTAATTGCGACAAGCGCATTCTGACTCAGCCGATCGGTCCGAGTTCCGATGTATTGATCGATGGCGCGCACGGTGCGCTTAGAGGCATCACTGATATTCCTGGCATTCTGGTCGGGCACTAGTCACCTTCTCGGCAATGATGCTGTAACCGCGGTAGGAACGGTGGCTGCAGTGGTTTTGGAGCAGGCTATTATTCGTGGTGTTAAAGCCGCCCAATAGCACACGCGGGAAATATGGCATCCCTTATTATTCACTAACAATTACCTATAGTTTAGCAAAAGCAGGCTGTCGGAAATTGTCCGGCAGCCTGTTCAATTAATGCTTTATTCATAGTTTTGAATGTGTAATTTTTGTCAATCGAATAGGCAGATGGAAGTAGGATAATAAGAAGCAGGCATTGTACGCAGTCCTAGTGGTGGAAGTGTGCGGGACAATTGCGGATATTCATGTAAACGCTTACCTATAGACATAGACTCAAATACAATCTTATCCTATTATGTTGTGTAGATTAGGTATTTAGCTCCAACCCGCAATAGACATTGCGGAACACCGCAATCCGTATTGCGATGCAGCAGCATGATTCCAGTGTTATACTTGGGACAAGCAAAAGAATATACATTTTATATAAAAGGTGGTAATGACGGTGCTTAAAGAAGCGATTGCTCAATTGAAGCAGAACTCCGGAATGATGACTCAATTTGTACAAGGCGATGTAGCATTGGCGGGTATTAATAGTAAACAACAGCAGGCGATGCTGGACATCTTCAAAGGCCAGGAGACTGCAAAAGAGCAAGTTCGTGCTTTCTACTGGCTCTAATAATAAAGAAAGATTAAACCGGCACACTAAAATTGTAGCCGGTTTTTTAAGGAGTTTAGGACCATTGATTAACACGAAATATAGAAATTGGGTATTTCTATTGATCACGCTTATTATTACAGGCTGGCTGACCATGCTATATTTTAGCATCCCATACATTGCTGTTCAATTAGACGAATCCAATGGCAAGTGGGTTGTATCCGCTTTGGACAGCAAAGCATGGGCCGCTCAGCAAGGAATTCAGCTAGGAGATATTGTAACGAATGTTGATCATCAACCGATTGAAGAAAAGAACCTAAAGGATCATTACGAAATTAATACTGCGACTAACATTACCGTCATGAGATCTGGTAGTCTGTTAGAATTCGATTTCTCAGATATGTCCAAGAGTCCGATTCTGTGGAACCAATCCATTATTCCAATGGCTTTATTCGTATTGATGCTATCTTTCTCTTCGTTTATTGCCTACAAGAAGCCATATGACGACTCAGCTTCATTATTAATATTTTTTCTAATGTCAATATCCCTTGGATATTTGGCAGCATACGGAAATACAGTCGGGGATTTATTCTCGGCTATCGTTTTTGAGCTCACACTGACATTATCTCCCATATTGTTTATTCATTTTGTAAGTAGTTACTTTAGCAATATGGGAATTGTTATCATTAATAAACGAATTGTTACGATTGGATATGGGACGATTGGGATGTGGAATATCTTTTATTTATTCTACATTCTCGTTCACACTGGAAATCGAATTGCACCGTTATTTATTAAATATCAAGGGCTTATTATATTTATCACTGGGACTCTACTCGCAATGCTTATTCAATTCCGGATGTATGTCAGGTATCGTAAGTCATCCCAACAAGCTTTAATGAAGTATATGATGATCGGCAATATCGCTTCATTTTTCCCATTCATTGCTTTAACACTTTTGCCCATATTGTTAATGGGAACGCCTTTTGTGAACGGCGGCATAGCGGTATTGTCTTTTTTATTTTTGCCATTAACTTACTTATATCTTGTTGTCTCTAATCAATTATTCGATATCGAGTTTATCATAAGTAGGCTGCGGTATTATTTGATCCTTGCCATCTTGCCGACCCTACTATTCATGGGTGGGGTGAGTCTTGCCTTCATCGGTACATCGATTAGCCCCGTTGCGTGGGGACGGATGTTTCTAGTCATTTACGTTTCAAGTATTCTTTTCTTGTATGCTATAGAAGCATTAGATCGCAAGTTTCGTAACATAGTCATTAAAGGTGCACACAGATTCGAGCAGAGTTTGGAAAGCTTCTCAGATCGAATATCTGAAGTGAAGAAGGTAAGCGAACTAGAAGAATGTGTACTGAAGGAACTGCTTGAATTGCTGCCGATTGATTCGGTTGGATTTATTGAATGCCGCAATGAAGATCAAGAGATAACGTTAAAACGAGCGTACGGAAACGTCCCATTCAAGGAGTTATATTTGCAGCTGCATCGTAATTGGTCGAGTGCAAGAGTCGGGCAAGAGCTGAAGCTAACGAAAGGGATCTGTTATAAGATCGGGCAGGGCAGCGGAACGCAGCATCTGATATGGATCAGCGACAAAGTCAATCATACGGAATTTAATCATGACGAGAAGATGTGGCTGCGCACGCTTATCACCCATGTCGGATTCGTGTACCAGAACCTTCAGCTCATCGAGGGACTTGTACAAGATCTTGATCTAAAGAGAGAAGAGGCCCCACCGTGGGTCCTTCGCCTGCTGTTCCGATTATCGGAGCAAGAAAGACGTAAGCTTGCCAGCGACCTTCATGACTCTGCTCTTCAGGATCAATTGGTATGGTATCGCAAGCTGGAGATGATCGTGAGCGACGAAGCGGAGCTGCCGGAGAATATCCGTTCGCAATTGAATGAGATAAGTGAAGGATTACTCGATGTCATCCACCAAATCCGAGAAACTTGCAATGAGCTTCGGCCTCCGTTCTTGAAGGAGATGGGGGTAATCCAAGCCATAGAGAATTTATGTACTTATGCGCAGTTGAATGCGAACTTCACGATTACGTTCGACCATCAAGATCTTCGCGTGGAGCTGGGCGACGAATATGTGCTGGCGATCTATCGAATTACGCAAGAACTGCTGCGTAACGGGATGAAGCATTCGAAGGCGACACATGTCCATTTGCAACTCTACTACGAAGGGCAGAACATCCGTTATTGTTACAAAGATAATGGAATCGGTATCGAGATGGATCGATTGCAGTTGTCCTTTGACCATATGGGTTTGGCTGGAATTCGGGAGAGGGTGTCCGGACTAGAAGGTGAGACGGTCCTGCGTACGGCGCCAGGCAAAGGATTAGAAATCGATATTCAATTGCCGCTGCCGCTTGAAGACAAGGATCAGGATATTGAAAAGGACAATGTGAGGAGGATGAATGATAATCGTACACAGCCGGTAATGATATTCCCTCATTCCGCAGATTTATAGTACTATGGGGATTGCAAATCAGTTTCTCAAAACACGCAACGAGCCTTAGAAGCGATTCTAAAGGCTCTTATTTTTTTATATAAACTTATCATTGTAAAAATAGCTATATTAATCCCAAAATGCTGTTATAATTCCTAATTGAGACTAATCAATACTGCTTTTCATGGAGGTTCAAATGTTATCTCAATTCAATGACCATAGTCTTTTTACACGTACATTTGAGAAGTCTCCAATCGGAATGGCTTTGTTATCTAGTAATGGAAGCATCTTAAAGGCTAATCCATCTTTATGCACAATGTTAGGATATACGGAAAGTGAATTAATAGACCTTGGTGTTTCACCTAATCCCCATCCTGAAGATTTAGAAGCAGATCTGAAGTTATGGAACAAATTGGTGCACGGTGAAATGGACGGTTATCAAATAGAACAAAGGTATGTTCATAAATCCGGGGCTATTCTATGGGGTCTTCTGAATGTGACAGCGGTCAGGAATCTTCAGGAGGCGAATGGGGAAGATCTGTTTATTTCCCAAGTTGTAGATATAACCGAACGGAAACATAAGGAAGAAGAGTTCAAGAAGATTGAAGAGCTGCACAACCTTATTGCTGAACATTCACTGGACGCTATTATTCGTTTAACACCTGACGGAATAGTCACCTATGTCTCGCCAGCGATCCGGAATCTAATCGGATATGAGCCGGATGAACTTATCGGGCAATATGTCTATGATTATTGGCATCCAGAGGAATTGAACAGTCGTTGGTTACAGAAAGATAATACGGATCAGTCGGATAGCAGAATAATTATTAATCGTCTGCGGCATAAAAACGGTCATTATATATGGCATGAAGCACACTCCAAAAAAATAAGAAATGCATCAGGGGAAATCCAACACGTTATCAGTATGGGCCGTGATATAACAGAACGAATGCAATCCGAAGAATTAATCCGCAGATCAGAGAAGCTTTCATTAGTTGGTGAACTTGCAGCCGGAATCGCCCATGAAATTAGAAATCCATTAACTAGCTTACGAGGATTCATGCAATTGTACATGAAAGAGGATATAGATGGCTCAAGGAAATTACGTAATGACGTCATGATATCCGAAATCGATCGAATCAATGAAATTGTCAGTGAGCTTCTAGTGCTAGCTAAACCTTCGAATGAGGTTTATGAGTTACGTGACGTCGTACAAATTCTAAATCACGTTACAAGATTACTTGAAGGACAAGCAAACCTTTATAATGTTCAAATAATTAAAGAGTTCGATGTCAATTTACCCTGTATTCATTGTCAAATCAGTATCAATCAGGTATTTATCAATATACTAAAGAATGCCATTGAATCCATGCCTAACGGCGGAGATGTAATCATACAAGCCAGACAAATGAATGATAAACTATACATTCGAATTAAAGACGCAGGGTTCGGAATTCCACATGAGGAAATGATCAAGATCGGAACCCCCTTTTATACGACAAAAGAAACAGGTACAGGATTAGGATTAATGGTTTCAATGAGGGTCATTCAAAATCATAAGGGGACTATGCGAGTTGAAAGTGAGGTTGGAAAGGGGACTATGGTGGAAGTTATTTTGCCAGTCCTGTGAATTTCACTGCCTATCTGTCCGATAATATAGAATGTCTATTAATCGGAAACGAGAGGAGTCTAGAAGATGGATATTGCTTCAATCTCAATGGCAATGAGCCAATTTTCGGTAGCGCAATCGGCAAGCTTACAGGTATTGTCAATGTCGAAGGACATGGCAGAGCAGCAAGGACAGCAATTGGCGGAAATGTTAAGGTCGGTTCCCGCTCCTCATCCCAATCTAGGTGCCAGACTGGATATATCGGTCTAGAAGATTAATAAAGGCATAATAAACTGAATACGTCAAATGGATTTTATTGCTAGAGCTCATCCTAATGGATGAGCTTTATTTTTGCTTTATTCTTTTGCATTTTATATTATTATGTATTAATGATGTTCAATTGAACCTATGCTTTACGTTTCAACATTACCAACCTACAAGGGGTGCTACCACATGGAAGACCAGAAACCGTTCCGAATTTTACTCTATTATAAATATGTCGCAATTGATGATTATGAAGCTTTTGCGGCTGAACACCTTGAGTTCTGCAAGGAACTTGGGGTGAAAGGCAGAATAATAATTGCAGCAGAAGGGATCAACGGGACGATCTCAGGAACCTGGGAGCAAACGGAAGCCTATATGACTTATATGCATAAGCTTCCATTGTTCACAGACCTTCTCTTCAAGATCGACGAGTCAGAAAAACACGCATTCACAAAGCTATTCGTCAGACCTAAGAAGGAACTCGTCACTTTAAGATACGACACACCTTTGGATCCGAATACGATGAGTGGTAAACGTCTGTCGCCTAAGGAGTTCTACGAGCAGCTTCAACGTGAAGACATTATCATTCTTGACGGCAGGAATGGGTATGAGTATGATATGGGGCATTTCCGCAATGCAATACGCCCGGATATTGAGTCGTTCCGGGAATTCCCAGAATGGATTCGTAATAATCTGTCAGATGCTAAGGATAAGAAGGTTATTACCTATTGCACTGGGGGGATTAGATGCGAGACATTAACCGGTGTACTTCTGAATGAAGGATTTACCGATGTCGCCCAGCTTGATGGGGGTATTGTTACGTATGGGAAGGACCCAGATGTTCAAGGTCGATTATTTGATGGCAAATTGTATGTATTCGATGAACGTATTGGCGTACGTGTCAATCAAACGGATGAAGAAGTTACTATTGCCAAGTGTCAGCACTGTGGGAATCCTACAGATAACATGATCAATTGTACAGATGATTTATGTCATTCCAAGCATTTCTGCTGCGAAGATTGTCTGGATGTACATGAGGGATATTGCTCAGATTCTTGTAAACCAAAGGCTTAAAATAAAGGGTATGGAAGAATAAACTGACCCTGCCGGTTTCTGGATTCAATTTGATCCACTGGTTCTTGGTACGATTAAAGTCTGAGTGCCACTGACCATTACTGCGGCGCAAAGTCATCAAACCCATCTCACTGCTTTTCATAAGTGAGAAGGGTTTGGTGTTTGAGAAATGGAGTAGTCTTTTTATGGTATTTCCAGCGGGTGTGCCTTTAAGTATTTTTATTCTCGTGCTCTATCGGGAATAGAAAACAAGGGGGCAGTCTTTATTATTGTTCAGTCTCTGAACCCATTTGTAAGTTCATTGAAGAAATATGTTGTTTCGTTTGGTCAGTACCCAATTGATAAACGGTATTATATATTTGTTTTAACAAATAATCGTACATGTCATTTTCGCTGTCATGGTGATATGGAATTACCGGGATATGCGCACGAAAAAAGGTTTTTTCATCTGCCGCTTCCCATTCGTTGAACAACAGAGTTAATTTATCAACCTCTTCTCTCGTCGCATCAATCTCCAATTCATAAGCAGCATCCCCTTGATTAAGCATGATATTTCTGGATTGTATAGAAACATAATATCTTCTTTTCTCCATGATCTTCACCCTCTTTTCATAAATTTCAACCCTCATGACTGTGTCAGGTAAATCAAGACCATTGCAATAACAATCGCTAGCACGGGAGCGATTACATAGTAAATGAAGATCGGATTCGCTGAGACAGGATGTTTGACTGTCTTTAAGCTCAATTTTTTATCAAGAACGTGAGCTTTCTGTTTACGAACAATGATGGTTGAACTGACCGCTCCATAAACACAAGCTGCTATCCCTAATATTGCTAACAAAGTATACAAGTATTACCCTCCTTTCATAAAAATGAGCTACCCTTATCTTGTTTACGTATTTGTTTTTTATTCATTCCTAGAATCGATTAGACAAATGCTCGATGGATCTGCATGAGTGGAAGATCCCAGAACTGAAATAAAAGGCAATTCCGCAAGAGATTTCATACTTGTGCTAGTCCAGGATATCGTGGCAGGAGCGAGTACGTAAGGAGTGCTATTTGACACTAATACGTTAAGGGTAGGAATCCCTCAGCCATCTGAAGGGCGGCTAGAGAATATAATAGTTCCAGTGATGGCAGTTGCAACTTTTCCAAATTTTGAAACGTATTAGGTTAAGTGGTCTTGTCTATTGTCAGCACACCTTAAGGGGAGGGATGTTGTTGTGAATACGAATGACCCTGCTGGTTTCTGGATTCGATTCGGTGCACTGGTTCTTGACGCGATCATTGTCGGGGTGCCACTGGCCATTATTGCACATGCTCTGGGTGTCAAATATGTTACGGATATCATATCGTTCTTGTATACCTTACTTACTCCGGTTTTGTGGAATGGGTACACGATTGGTAAACGGATATGTGGTATTCGAATCGTAAAGATAAGCGACGGACTACCGCCGAGTCTGGGAACGATGCTGCTTCGACATATAGTTGCCGGCCTAATTTACGGGTTTACGCTTGGCATTGCTCTTATTGTAAGTGCAACCATGGTAGCAGCCCGTGAGGATAAACGGTCAATACATGATTTTATCGCAGGCACCGAAGTCGTCCATGAACGGCTCTAAATAGTGAACGAACAGAGTCGCTTCTTTTACAAGGATCAAGCCCCTCTCACTTATGTGCAAGCAGTGAGAGGGGTTTTGTCGTTGATCTTCGAGCTTATTATCATGAGAAAGTAGAGCATATCGAGTTATTCCCTCCGCAGTAGACAAAAGATGTGATGGATTTGATGCTGTCTTAATCCTCAGGACTTTTTTATCATTTTTTGGCGAAACTGTAAGAAGTATAATAAAAACAGGTCGATCCCCCTCGAATACATCCGTAAGAAAAGTCCCGAAGACGAAACCTCTCCAAACGCCGCCCTCCCTGAATGCATATAAGCGTTCTACTACGCAGTAGGTCTTTTGATAGCGCTTCACACCATGTATATGTTCCTGATTATGATGAATGATGAAGGAATTGAAATTGAGATAAATTCAGCTTGCCAACGAGATCTAGTTAGAAACAGGTAGATTAAAAGTACTGCATATGTCGATTTTTGGTCAATTTATCAAAATATGTACATTGAGGCAAGGTTCGATTATGATTCGATGTGGGAAAGGAATGATGCATTCGTTATCCCGTCGATAACATTCCTGCAGGAGGTGACTACTCATGAAAAAAAGCCAATTCAAAAAACCGGTTCGCGGAATTATTGAACCACTCATCTAGTTGATCGAACAATATCCAGCGCTGCATCCAGCATGCGCTGGATATTGTTCTGCTATTACGGATTGCAAAACCTATTAACAGGCTGCGTAACAACCTATTTCTGAAGGGAGTCACGTTATGAATGTACAAGACCGCATGATGCGGATGATCTATGTACCCTGCAAGAATGCTATTCTCGCATCGGATGTGAAAGGACGGATCCATCTGCTGGATCTCGATCTGAACCTGCTTCGTTCCTCTCCTACTACTTCGTATAATGAGCCCAAGAATGGTCTATTCGCTACCGACCGCTTCGTATTCACCAAAGACCGCAGAGGTTCGATTGCCAAATGGGATCTCGACACACTGCAGCCGCTCGATATTTATGATGATATGTACCTGCGAGACGACGTGGGATTAATGGAAGGCGAGGAGCCTTCGCCAGCGTCTAATCGCGGGTTAGCTGTCGTGAATGGCAAAGTGTATGGCAATAACGGATACAGCCAATTCGCCGTTATAGACGCCAATTCTTTCGAGTTACTAGAAATTCGCAAGCCGTTCAGCGCTAACTCGTTCGTCGATTGCATTAACGTCGAATGCGCAGATACGCACGCTGTCTCCGAGACGTCGGGTTTGCTTCATCTGGGCAATCTCGAGACGGGACATTTCCCCATCACGTTGAAGGTAGACAACAATAACGTCCATTGGGTACGTTACGACCGCCGTCATGATCGATTCTGGGCTACGCAGGATGCGGGGATTAACGAACATGAGAACATTCGTAATGGCGTCATTACGGTGGAAAAGGATGGCACCGGTCTGCAGTTGTACAATTTCACAGACGATGATATCGAGTTCTTGGAGTTCGACCATGAGTCCCGTTACGTCTATACCGGCGGTTTCGATGGGCATATCTATGTGTTCGACAACACGAACAAGGAGCTTCGGCTGAACCGTATAATCGGACCGTTCCCATACAGCATCATTAATATGCTCTATGTAAGCGACGATGAGCTGTACGTCCTCATGCAGAACGGCGAACTCGTTCGTTCGGATCGACATGGCAACATTACGGCCAGATCGAATTATGCAGGCCGATGCGTCTGGCAGATGGAGCCGCATCCAGTGGATGAAAGCTTGCTATATTGCGCGTTGGATGACGGCGTACAGGTCATTCGCTACCGCAATGGCATCTATAACTCCATACAGATCGACCGTATCGCCCAGCATCAACATGCTTTCGGCATTATCCGTCGTGTATATCCATTCCCTGATGGCTCGTATGCTGCCATCGGCAGGAAGAACGTTGTATTCCGCGCCGCTGAAGACGGTACGCTGCTCTGGTACCGCAAAGTGCTAGGCCTGCCGCGCAGCCTGTCGTTAAGTCATGGCTTCGATAAGTTGATGGTGTCGACAGACGACGGTTATGTAACGGAGTTTAATGCGGAGGACGGAACGAAGCTGGATGAATTCTCGACAGAGGGCATTCCAGTGTGGGCTTGTACATACAGCATGGACGGAAGACGGATGTTCTTTACCCGGAATGCGAATCTATATGTGTACGCTGCAGACAGTAAGGATCTGCTGCATCACGACAACTCGCTTAAGCTGTTTCCGAAGCGATTCCTGCCAACGCGAGAAGGTAAAATGTACATCGTTGGCGCTTTCGGTTACGTTGAGTTCGATCTAGATACGTACGAGGTGAAGAAAGAATTTATCGAATTATTAGTCAATACGAAGGAGAACGGCAAAATTCTAGACGGCTATGCGCACGTCATTAGCTATGGCTATCAGCTAGGCTCGTATCAAGAGGAAGATGGCGAGATGGTCGGCTTGATCGAGCAAATTCAAGATTTTCCGAAGGCGATGGCTGGCAGGATTGGCGACGACGGTGTTCCGATACTGCTCGTCGGCGGCAGAGGCAACTTCGTGAACGTATATCGAGTCATCGAAGGGGTGCCGGAGAAAGTTCGCGAGTTTTATTTTGCCTCGACGAGAACGTCTGCGGATGGAGGGAGAAGCGGTGCAGAAGGAGAGAGCGGAAGGACAACGACTCCAATTATTAATGACGAACCGGCTGTCTACGCTTGATTCGACACAAGCTCACGATCTCTATTCCTTCATGATCCTCGGTCAAACGTTCGAAGGCTTAACGCGCATCGATAAGCAGGGGAACGTTGTTCCAGGATCGGCTCGCGCTTGGTCGATCGATTCGGGCCGCATGACGTACACCTTCCATCTTCGCGAGAATGCCAGGTGGTCCGACGGATCACCTGTGCGCGCCGACGATTATTATTTTGCTTGGCGACGTACTGTGGAATTAAGCAATGGCGCCGCATACGCACGGCTGCTCGAGTTAATTGAAGGTGTAAGCAGCTACTATCTCGGTGAAGCCGATTTAGAACAAATGGCCGTCGAGGCGGTGGATTCACTTACGTTACGCGTAAAGCTGGTTCGTCCATCGGTCCATTTCCTGGAGATGCTCGCTATGCCGACCTTCTACCCGCAGCAGCGGGCATTCGTGCAGCAAGCAGGTTCTAATTATGGCACGACGGCGGGGCATACGGTGTTCAACGGTCCGTTCCGACTTGTGAAGTGGGATGCGGAAGGGTTAGAGTTGGAGCGCAACGATCACTATTGGAATCAAGCCAGTATTCAACTGGAGACGGTTCATTATCGCATTCTATTCGATAGTGAAGAAGCACAGCGGTTATACGAGACGGGCGGCTTGGATCGTATCCCGCTTGTCCGTTCGCAGATCCCCAAATATGAGCGCCATCCCGATTTCCGCTCGCGCTTCGAGGTTTCAACGGGTCTCGTGTTGTTCAATACGGATATTCCGCTGCTTAGCCACAAGGAAGTCCGCCGAGCGATGACGCTGGCAATCGACGGGCATGAGTTCGCACATCTCATCTATCAGAACGGATCGAAGGGAGCGACGGGATTTATCCCGCCCGGCATTCAATACGATCAGAACTTATCGTTCCGTGAGCACTTTGGTAACCTCATAGTACGTCATCTCGATGAGGAAGCGACAGCGTTCCGCGAGCTGGTTCGCTCTCTCGGCTTTGATTCAATGCCTAAACTTACGCTTCTATTCGAGGATGGCTATCTAGGCAAGGAACTCGGACCTATCTTGATCGAGCAGTGGAAGCGACGGTTGGGACTTGATGTAGCACTCGAAACAGTGCCCTATTTGGAGAAGAATGAGCGAATGGCGGACCGGAGGTACGAGTTAACGTTGTCTGTATGGGGCGCCGATTATAACGATCCGCTTAATTTCCTCGATATTTGCCAGCAGGATCACCCCTTCAATATGACTGGCTACGCGAACCCGGAGTACGACGCGCTTCTGCGGCAGGCTAGACAGGAAGCGGAGCTTGCGAAGTATATGGATTACTGCTTCAGAGCGGAACGGCTGCTGATGGAAGATATGCCAATCGGCCCGTTGTTCTTCCGTGCCGGCTGCTATTTGATCCACGATTATGTGAGCGGCTGGCATCAACGGTCGTACGGCGTTTCGCATGACTTGAGCTATACTTCGATCGACATGGAAGCGAAGAAGGCCATGTTCATGCCAGCTAACTGACGGGAGGCTTCCGTAGGTGCATATTATTCAATCCGAAAGTATAACGGTGAGAGCGGCGCAAGAGGCAGACCGTGCTTCTACCACCGAACTGATTAAAGCTTACATCGATCAATACGGTATTCCTTATCCTGACGAGGATCAATTACAGGCTATGCTATCGGAACTGTTCGAAGATCCTTCCCGCGGCATTCACCTCATTGTCCGATACGACGGGGTCGATGCGGGATTCGTCTCCTTATACAGCGCATGGAACACGATCCGGGCGCAGCCTTTTTTGTATCTAAGCAATTTGTTCATCGATGAGACTTATCGCCGTAAGGGGCTAGGCAGGGCGCTGCTTCAAGGAAGCAGGCAGTACATGGAGGAGAATGGTTATGCCTTTCTCGAATGGTCGGTCAACGGCGATAACGAAGCAGCGCTCCGATTGTATGAAGACGAGGGTGCGCTTATCGTTCCTCGCATCTTATACCGAATGGTATAGCGGGTCGGTGCCGACAAACAGATCGTAATTAATGGCACGCTGCGAAAGGGTGGCAACAAGGTGTCGGTAACAACGGAACAGACATCGACTTATCGTGCAGTAATGCGAAATAGCAACTTTATGAAACTATTATCCGGCCAGACGGTATCGCAGCTAGGCGATGCGCTAAGCTTCGTCATCATCCCGCTTCTTATCTATCAGATGACGCATTCATCAACGAATCTTGTGCTTGGCTTCATCATTGAGAGCTTGCCGTGGATCGTGCTTGGTCCGCTCGCGGGCGTGTTCATCGATCGGCTTAACAAACGGATGCTGCTTGTCTCCATCGATCTTATACGTTGCTTCCTCATTGCAGGCATTTTCTTCACGGATAAGGTGTGGGCGATCTACTTGCTCATCTTTCTATCCCATTCGCTGGCGGCTGTCTTCGCGCCCGTCCGTTCGCTGGTCATTCCCTTGTTATGCGAACGAACGCAATATGTGAAGAGCATCGGACTGCTGGTCAGCTCGTTCAAAATCGCGAATATTAGCGGCTCTTTCGTCGCCGCGCTCGTCATAAGCGCGGTAGGCAGCCTTCGTACGGCATTATGGATCGATGCGGCAACGTTCTTCGTATCGTTCCTGCTGTCGGCTTCCATTCGAATGCCTGCAGAGCAGCCGAAAGACCATACATCGGCTAAAGCGTCCTTCCGCGAGCAGTTCATTCAGGGGGCGCGTTATCTGTCCTCGCATGCGAAGCTGAAATTCGTCGCCAGCTCGTTCCTGCTGGATACGTTCGTACTTGCAGGCGTAGCGGTCGGGGCGCTGCTGTATACGCAGTCGAGCCTCGGGCTTGCAGAGTCGAACCAGAGCGGAATGTATGCTTCCTTGATCGGCGCAATGGCCGCCGGCACAGCGATTGGCGCTTGGCTGATCGGTCTATTGGAGAAGCGGTTTCGAAGACAGACTTTCATCCTTGTCTCGCTGGTGATGCAGAGCATTATTTTTGCCATTATCGGTTGGAGTACTAGTGCTGTAGCCGCTGTGGCATTGTTCTTCCTCCTGGGGTTGTTCGCGAGCGGAACGAAAAGTCCGGTATCCGGATATATGGCCGAGATGACACCGGTGGACCTGCGGGGCCGCATTTATTCCATTATAAATTCGCTTCAAAGAGTCACCGCTATAACGAGCTACGCGCTTGTTGGTTATATCGGCGGGCTTGGACATGCATCGGTTGCTTTTCTGCTGGTGAGCTTGCTCATCATAGCATGTACAGGACCGATTGTATGGGGGCTTCGAGATCGCAGTACTTCGACAACTGCCGAAGCACAAGCATCGTAGCATTGACTATATGTGTAGGTAACGGAGGATAAGGCATTGTCAGAACACATCTTGCTTGTATGCGGCAGCCTTAAGGAGGAATCATTGACGAGATTCGCTTTACAAACGGTAGAGCGCTTCCTATTGGACAAGGAATATACGACCTCGATCCTGAATGTCGGGGATCTGAACTTGCCGATCTTTGATCCCGATCAAGTGAAGCTGCCAGTGGGCGCGCAGTCGTGGATCGAGCAGATCGAGCTGGCGTCTGGATTGGTCATCGGCACGCCGGAGTATCACGGCGGCTTCAGCGGCGCTATTAAGAATGCGATTGATTACACCAAGACAGAGTTATGGAAGGACAAGCCGATCGCTCTGATCGCAGCTGCGGGCGGTTATAGAACTGGCATTAATTCGCTTAACGGGTTGCGGCTCATCTTCCGCAATGTGTATGCCAGAACGATTAATGAGCAGGCGGTATGTTCGAAGTACGATCTCGAGGAAGATGAAGACGGTGATGTCGACTTCAATGAAGTGATGCTTGGACAGCTCTACCGGGTTGCCGAAGGGCTGCTCCGAGAAATGCAGTTTGCCCGGCAGCTTGGACTAATCAGAAGCGATTTCTCTCTAGCCAACCGGGAAAGGTAAGCAGATCGGAGGCTGAAGCGAATGGCATTGAGCTTGGACCTACTGCTCGATACGATGCGTCACGGCAGCATCGACTATTGCGAATTTCTACGTATTCCTTCCATGAGTGCAGGGGTGTACCGGCTTCCTGCGGGAGCTGTTGATACCCAATCGCCGCATACGGAAGATGAGCTCTATTATATCGTGAGCGGTCGCGCCTCTATAACTGTGGGAGCTAACGAGCATGAAGTCCGGACGGGAAGCATCGTGCTTGTCGAAGCGAATGTTCCACACCGCTTCCATTCGATTACGGAAGAGTTGGTCATCCTTGTGTTGTTTGCGCCTGCAGAATACAGTAATCGCGGGTAATGCAGCTTGCAATGCGGCTATGCAGAACGAATGCGCGAGTCGAACTGGATGAGTACGATACGATTATGTAAAAAAGGGGGTTCGTCGTTATGCGTGTACAGCTGAACTCGCTAGAAGACTGTCGCGGACAACTGAACGAGTTATCCGACCGGCAGGCAATGGGCCTTCCCGACGGTTATGTTGTGCTGCGGCATGAGCAGCTGTTCGACTCGTTCCGATCGATCCTGTCGCTAACGCCTGCGGCGTTGAGCGCGTTGTGCGAGGATGAGAGCAGGCCGTTAGAGGAAAGGCTGGCTGCAGGAACCTTGCTGTCGTTGATAGGCGATCCGCGCATTAACCCGTTCGCGCCAAGTATGATACCCATTCCAGGTGGAGTGGCGACGCTTGGCACAGCTCCAGAGGAAGTCGACGACATCGTCGAGCGCTATAAGGAAACAGGCATTATTGCAGAATGGATCCGCAAAGAGTCTCCGATGTTCGAGGTTCGGCTATCGCCATACGCTATCGGCCAATATCCGGTTACGAACCTGGAATATTGGCATTTTGTGCGCGACAATCCGTCAGCCGAACTGCCGACGTCATGGGTATTCGGCCGCTACCCGGCCGAGAAGGCGAACCATCCCGTTCATACGGTGACGGAAGGAGCGGCGGAAGCCTACTGCAGGTGGTTGGCGGATAAGACTGGCCGAGCGTTCCGTCTGCCGACCGAATTCGAGTGGGAGTTTGCGGCTTCGGGTTCGGAGCGAAGGGAGTTCCCGTGGGGCGATACGTTTCTGGAGGATCACGCCAACACAGTGGAGACAGGGCTGCTTGCGAGCACGCCTGTCGGCATTTTTCCACATGGCCGTTCTCCGTTCGGGGTCTTCGATATGGCAGGCAACGTTGAAGAATATGTTGCTTGCGATTACCGACCATATCCGAACGGCGAGGATATCCAAGATGATCTTGTTCATTCGCTAGGCACCTACCGGATAGCGCGAGGCGGAAGCTTCACACGACTTCGCGACCTTGCGCGCTGCAGGCGCCGCCACGGTCGATACCCCCGCGACATCTATGTCATGGGATTCCGATTGGCGGAGGATGTAATAGATGACTGAAGTGAATGCGCAAACATCCGAGTAAAAGAGACGAAGCTTGAGCATTGCCTTTTACCAAATAAAATATGATCACAAGGAGCGATATTCCATGTCCGTTCAATTACTGTCAGAAATCCAAATCGAGCAGTTCGTTAAGCACCGCGGTCCGGTGACGGCAATTCGGCAGGTCGGCAATACAGCATGGGCAGTAACGTCCGCCTATGACGGCGCGGTGGCCAAGTTCAATCTCGACACCGGAGAGGTCCGACTGCTTGGCTACCATCAGCATCTCGTCAACTCGATTGTCGTAAGCCGGGAAGGAGGCAAAGCAGCCTCCGTTTCCTCGGATTACTCCATCGGCATCTGGAATATGGAAACCGATAAGCAGGAACGCATTCTATATGGCCATTATGACGACGTGGAGAGCTTCGTATTCGCCAGCGAAACAGTCGGCATCTCGGCTTCTCGCGACCATCGTATCCTTATATGGGATCTGACGACAGGCGCCATCACCCGAGTATTGGAAGGCCATGAGAAGGACGTGCTTTCGTTGGCTTACCATCAAGGCTATATCTATTCCTCCGGCGACGACAAAACGCTACGCGTATGGAGCTTGGATACGGGAGCGCTGCTCAATACGTGGGGGCCTTTCGATGTTGAGACGGACACATGCGTCATCGATTTGTTGAACGAACGTGTCATTCTCGGATGCGACGACGGCCATATTCGTGTATTCAGCGTGAACAGCGGCGAGCTTATCCAAGATATCGCTGCCCATGCATCAGGCATTAAAAAGGTCGATGTATCGCCTGCGACCGGCGACATTCTGTCCGCCGCTTACGACCAGCGCATTCTGATCTGGGATGCTCACAGCTTCGAGCTGAAGCGTGAGCTGGAGAACAATCCGATCAAATGGGAACGTTCGCTTACTTTCACGACGGACGGCAGCAAGCTGCTTGCCGGCACTTTCGACGGAACGGTACTTGTCTGGGACACCGAAACAGGCGCTCTCTTGAAAGAAGTCAGCGGCGCTTCAGATATACAGGGCAATGCGTGCTTTAATGATATCGGCGTGCTAGACGGCCATCAGATCACGACGGTCAGCGATGACGGCTATGTAAGGCTGATCGATCTGCAGAACAATCAGGCGTGCAAATTCGAACCGGCCTCCGGCCGTTTTCTGATGAACGGGCTTGCAGCGAGCGGCCAATACGGGTTGGTTGCGGGAGGAGCGCACAATCACCGTCTGCATTTGTTCGGATACAGCGACGGGGTGCTCATCCATGAACGCGAGCTGGCACTTGGCGAAGGCCCGATCAATACGATTCGCATTGCGAACCATCCCGGCTATGAACAAGAGTGCTTCGTCGGCTGCTATAGCGGCACAATCGTTCGAGTCGGTCGCGACGGCGAGCGCAAAGGGACAATTGAAGTGCATGACGGCGCAGTCAAAGCGCTAAGGCTCCATCCGACCCGCGCACTTGGTGCAAGCTGCTCGGCAGCGGGCGAGCTCGTTACTTGGACGTTCGAAGGCGAGCTTTATCGCTCTTACCTCGGACACACGGCGATTATCAATGATGTTGACATTAGCCCGTCCGGTGAGCTGCTTGCGAGCGTGTCGCGCGATTTTACACTGAAGGTATATGATGTGGAACGCGGCGATTTGGTGCATTCCATCTCGCTAGGACGCCGCTCATTGAAATCAGTATGCTTCGTCGATGACAACACGATCGTAGTCGGGGATTATTGGGGCCATATGATGTGCGTTGACTTAGCAAGCGGCGCCGTGAAACGCAGCAAAATAGCAGCGAATGGAATCAGCACAGTAGCGCGTTATGGCCAACACGTGCTGGCTGCGTCCTATGACGGCGCTCTATATGTGGTCGCGCCGATGAAGCTGGAGGTCGTTCATGTATACCGCGAAATGCAGCAACGCGTAGAGTAGTCCCATTACCTACATGATGAGCGGAGATATACTCAAGAAAAGGAGGACGCATCGTATGCACGTTCAATTGAAGGGACCTTGGGATCGTCTTCAGGCATTCGCATCGCAGGTCGGGAACACGCCATTGATCGAGATTGCAACGCCACAAGGTGCCGCCCGCATCTTCGCGAAGTGCGAGTGGGACAACCCGACGGGATCGATCAAAGATAGAGCCGCATATGCCATGTTGGTCGAGCTGCTCCAGCGAACGCCGGCCCAAGATTGGCATAAGCTTCACATTCTCGAATACAGCGGCGGCAACCTTGGCCTGTCGCTTGCGGCGATGTGCCGCGATCTGCAGATCCGACTCACGCTTGTGCTAAGTTCCGGCGTCTCGAAACGTATTGTGAACAAGCTGGAGGAGCTTGGCGCAGAAGTCATTCTGGTTGATAAAGAGCGCGGATTCTGGGGCGTGATGGAGCATGCCATGGAACTAAGCGAGCGCAATTCTGCCTATTCGTTCTTATACCAGCATACGAATGAGGCTAATATCACGGCGCATCGTTTGCATACGGGATCGGAGATCGTGCACCAGCTGCCGGTGGATCGGATCGACGCTTGGGTAGCTTCAGTCGGCACGGGCGGCACGTTGATGGGCGTATACGATACGCTCGTCGAATCGTTCCCGCATGCGCAGCTTCATCTCGTCATCCCAGCTGAGCTGCCATATGGAAGTCCCAACCCGCCTAACGGTCTGCGCAAATATAACGGTTCAGGCGGACTAGGCAATGGCCGTAAGCAGCTATTCGTACAGAGGGAAGAGGAGAAGCTCAGCCGCCAATGGCCGATCAGCTTCCCAGAGACGCTTCGTGAGATGAAGCGTTTATATGAAGAGACAGGTATCCGCATCGGTACGTCTGCCGCTGCCAACCTGCTAGTAGCCCGCCAAGTCGCGGACGAGCTGGGCCCACATGCGACGGTCGTCACCGTTTTCCCTGATGCCGGAACACCGGAGGAATGGGAGGACGTGTATCGCGACAGTCAGCGCTAGCATGATGATAGATATGACAAAACAGCGGGGATTGTCCCAAAGGTCTATTATGACCAATTGGGGCAGCCCCGCTGTCGCGTTCGTAGTCCAATACGTTTGCTGACCCTGATGGAAACACAAGGATTTCGGGGGCTGATCGGCATGCGATCACCGATGTCGCTGCGCCCGCGCCAACCCCGATCGCCTTGCCTATTAATAGCGCCAGCGGAGCCGTAGTCACTTCTTTCCCGTAAGTCTCCGTCCCAACCGTAACAAGCGACAATAGCGCGTAAACAACTCCGATGATCGCGACGCTGACCCACATGCTTCGCATCACGTCGCGTTTCGGATTCTTCAATTCGGGAACCAGATGCGTGATGTTCTCCCATCCGAAGAAGGCCCAAAAGTTCAAAACGCATCCTGACCGATCCCGGAGGTGCCGTGCGGAGCAAATGGAATCAGATGCGCATACTTGATGGAAGGTAACGTAACTGCAATGTTCCCAGCAGCAGCAGGAGAACAATACCGCTTAGGATCAAAGATACAGTCCCGCTGATGCGAAGTCCGAACAGGTTGCTAAGCAGCGCGACGATTAGAAATACATGCGCCAGTGCGTAGGCCGTCCCCTCCTCGACAGATGGAATGCTTCTTGAATGTAAGCGGCTCCCGCGAGTCCCGCCACCGATTGTCCGGTTGCAGCCCATGCAAACGTGAACCACCCGACAAGAGCGCTCCGGGTCTCGCAATACGCAGTCGGCAGGCCCGTTCTAGCTATGATTCAGATGGGTGATATGAAAGTGCAATGCCGCAAAGTTGAAGAGGTCCTGCTCTCTGATCCGGACATTTACGAATTTTACAGAATTACCGGTTCGGCAAGTTACTTCATTAAAGCGGCAGTCGCTTCGGTAGATGAACTAACTGCGCTTGTGGATCGACTTGTGCCTTACGGTTCCGTGAACACATCCATCGTGTTGTCATCTTCCGGATTCTTTAAGCCCATGCTACCGCCACAATCATAATTGTCATGGCAAGATAACGGTGAAGTTGATGTGGGTACTACAAATAATTAGTACTATTCCGATATTTCTTTATTTCCTATTATGTAGAAGAAACAACCACACATGTAGGAGATGATATGGTATGGAGAACGATCCAAATCGCAAGGACTATGAGTATAGCGACGGTGTTCCAATACTCTGGGCTTTTGTTGGGCTGATTATATATATTCTGGTACTATTGTTCATATCAGATATACCGTCTGGGTGGTTTTCTTTGACTTACATGTAATAGCCATACTGGCGAAGATAGTGGAAATCTTGACTATGCATAAATAAATTCTTACATTCCGCAAACATTGTCTGAATATGTCGTTAATATTGGACTTCTATAATGTAAAAAACAGTTAAGGGAGCCGTAATAACGATGATTACACCGAAGCAACAGGAACCAACAAGAATGCCTGCATTCCGAATCAGCGACAGCGAAACGATGCAGAACAAGCTGATGTACCAGATTCGTATGGGGAATGTGAACGAAGGGGCAATGAACCGTATTCAAGAGCAATGCAAGGAAGAGCTTCAGCAATTGCGCTCAGAGCTTGATGTAATGCTGCAAGAGCTGCGCGAAATCGCAGACCGGTTAAACGGCCGTACAATACAGGAAAGCATCGCTGCCTAAGAAAAGGTAGAGATGCTTTTTTTCATAGTTTCCACAGGGTCACAAGAACATATCTATGACATGGTAATTTATGTATATAAAATTTTGTAGATACGATATACTGATCTCAGCTTTATATCCTAATAAGTGGGGGCGTAAGCAATGTGCGATTCATCCGATGATTCATTCATTTGCTACATCAAAGAACTACCTCCCGAATTACAAGCAGAAGCAGCTGCAAGAGCGATCGAGATCAACCCCGAGAACGCCCCAAAATCCCATCATCTATTGAATCTATCCACACAGGAGCAATCCAACAATCTCAAATTGACTCAACTGTACGCAAAACGGTGGTCTAGAAAAGGGGTGAACCTGACCGTCGGATTTTTCGGAAATCCTCCCGCAGAATTGAGAGCGCGCATCATGAGCCATATGAACGCATGGAATGTGTCCGCTAACATCTTGTTTACGGAAACGGAATTAGCCAACAATCCTCAGGTCCGAATCAGCTTCGATAATTCCGGATATTGGTCTGTAATCGGAACGGATATCCTATCGGTACCTCAAGACAAGGCCACGATGAATCTAGGCGGACTCCAAGTGGATACGCCGGATCGTGAGTTCAGGCGTGTTGTGCGTCATGAAACGGGGCATACGCTTGGCTTTATGCATGAGCATCAACGTCCCGAGATCACTGCTCACATTGATTCCGACAAGGCCATCGCTCATTATAAAGCCATTTACAACTGGTCACCAGAAGTGACAAGAGCGACCATACTTTCGCCCATAAATCCAGATTATACGAACCAAACAATACTGGCAGACCCGAACTCCGTTATGAGTTATCCTTTGCCGGCATCCATCATGAAGGATGGCATTGCAATTGAAGCAGGCAGAGACATTAGCGCGTCAGATATGGCGTTCGCTGCCATATTGTACGCTAAGCCTAATACAACTGGGCGACTCATGCATACGGTACGCAACGCAGACGGAAGCTGGCAACCAATGGTGGACCTGAAAGCGGCATTGAACATTATGGGCCCAATCATGTCGATTGCGGGAGCTAGCAACGACAACGGTGATACGCACTTTGTATTCGTCACGCTCTGGGCGGATTCCGGCATACCTGGGGAACTATGGCACCTGATTCGCCACTCCGATGGCAGCTGGTCGCAGCCGGAAAGCCTCTCTCGGGTATTCAATATTACCATTGGCGTATCAGCAGTCGCAGCGGCAGCCGGGGCGAATGGTTCTGTTCATTATGCTTTTACAACCAGCGATGGACTTCTGAAGTACACGGTCCGTGAATCATCCGGGAGATGGCAGCCGATGATTGATCTGCATACCGAGCTTAAGGTGAAAGGGATGGTCGTAGCGCTTGGAGGAACGAACGGCGCCAACGGTGCTGTACAATTCGCATTCACGACATCGGACGGAAAGCTATGGCATGCCATCCGAAATTCCGACGGGAACTGGCGGCCACTACTGAAACTATCAACAGAGCTTTCACCCGTGTGGACAGGGGACGTCGTCACGATTGCAGGTGCTGCAGGTCCATACATCGGAGACACTGTCTTTGTGTTTGCTACACGCCGCGCACGTCTATGGCATTCCGTTCGTCATCGTAACGGTGGGAAGTGGACCGGATTAAACGATTTAGGCAAAGGATTGAACATGGAGAAACGTGTCGTTGCTGTCGGCGGCTGTGCTGGGGCTGAAGGACAAACACATTTCGTCCTTGCTACAGAGGATGGGAAGGTGTGGCATACGATACGTTATTTCGAGGGCGGCTGGCAACCACCGGTTCCACTGGACTGGGTGCTGCCGATTGAAGGCGCTGTGTCGATATTAGCGGCTGTGCATGGCGGCAACGGAGAGACTCTCTATGTCATGTCCACCTACCAATAGTAATGCTTAACAGCCGCGTAACTGCGGCTTTTTTTGTTTTATCGATACATTCATATATCGCTTTCCGATTGGTCACTAGAACTTATATCGATTAGCGTGACTGGCAGCTAGATTCATCTCGTCCTCGTTCTCGGATTTTTGAATTGGATGATTGAATTTTTCCAGATGTTGGCTGTATGATTAATAGGACTGACTGTGGACGTGGTGGTATTAATGCTTCTGATACCCTCTACCTTCCATACTCAATCAGGCGCATTCAATAGTTCGAAGATGAAAGGGGGCGATGAATAGAGTCGGGAGACTCGTTGAATTGGTTTCATTCAAATTACAAAGAAGAAGCGGAGGTTACATGTTATGGCATTTAAAATGAAGTTTCTCAGGACTTATTTGTCAGCCGCGGTTTTAGCGATTGCGACCGCTATTTCCGGCTGGAGCTCGACAGCATCGGCCGCGCTCACGAACGATTTCGATCAATTGAACGCTTCGCAGATCGTAGCTCAAATGGGTGCTGGCTGGAATCTCGGAAACCAACTCGAAGCGAGCAACAACGGTACGCCAAGCGAAACAGCGTGGGGCAATCCGGTTATAACGCAGGCACTCATCCAAAAGGTAAAAGCAGCGGGATTCAAAACGATCCGTATTCCGGTTTCGTATTTGAATCTGATCGGAAGCGCACCGAATTATACGATCAACTCAACTTGGATGAACAGAATAAAGACGGTGGTCGACTATGCCTACAACGAGGGTTTGACTGTCATCATCAACATTCATGGAGACGGTTACAATTCCGTCGTCGGCTCTTGGCTATTAGTTAATTCAGGCGATCAAACGACGATTAAGGCCAAATACCAAAAGGTGTGGCAGCAGATCGCGAATACGTTCGTTAACTATGACGAGCGTTTAATTTTCGAATCGATGAACGAGGAATTCGACGGTACTTACGGTACGCCCAACACCGCTTACTATGCCAACCTAAATGCATATAATCAGATCTTCGTCGATACCGTGAGACAAACCGGAGGCAACAACAGTGCAAGGTGGCTTCTCATTCCAGGCTGGAATACGAATATCGATTATACGGTCGGCAATTACGGATTCGTGATGCCAACGGATCAATATCGTTCTACTGCGATTCCAAGTACAGAGAAGAGAATCATGCTCTCGGTTCATTATTATTCGCCGTGGGACTTCGCCGGAGAGGAGTCAGGAAACATTACGCAGTGGGGTGCTACAGCAGCTAACGCATCGAAGAAGTCAACCTGGGGACAGGAAGATTATTTGGAATCGCAAATGAAGTCCGTTTACGACAAGTTCGTCTCGCAAGGGTATCCTGCCGTCATCGGCGAATTCGGCTCCATCGATAAAACCGCCTATGATTCGACGAATAATACGTACCGCGCTGCATTCGCCAAAGCAATAGCCGCAACAGCTAAGAAATACAGCTCCGTACCCGTTTATTGGGATAACGGATATAACGGACAGCATGGCTTCGGATTGTTCAACCGGTCTACCTATGCGGTCACTCAGCAAGGCATTATCGATGCGATCATGAGCGGGATCGGTAATACGACAGCGAACAACTCGACGATTACGCCTTCGATCGCTTCGTTCGACAAGAAGACGGCTAACCAAGCCGACATCGCTGTTACAATGACACTAAATGGCAACACGCTTAGCGGCATTAAGAATGGCTCTGCCACACTCGTATCCGGAACGGACTACGCGATATCGGGCAACACGGTCACGATTAAGAAAAGCTACCTCGCCGCGCAGGCTGTTGGCACGACGAACCTGACGTTCGACTTCAGCGCAGGCTCCGATCCGATTCTGGCGATATCGATCGTTGACACCTCGGTCACGGTCGCCCTGCCAGGCGCCTTTACGGCTTCCGGCACGTCCGGCAATGCAAGCGCGACACTGACGTGGACGGCTTCTTCGGGAGCAGCTTCGTACAAAGTTGAACGCGCAACAGGAAGTGGCGCCTATACGACGATCGCATCGAATCTGACCAGCTTAACGTACACGGATACGACGGCTGTGAACGGAACGCTATACAACTACCGTGTCGTCGCATCCAATACAGCAGGCTCGACGAACTCCAACGTCGTCACGCTGACTCCGGCGGGAACAACGACTACGGGCAGCTTCAAAATTCAAATGTACAGCGGTAATACGACCGCATCCAGCAACACGATCGCTCCGCGCGTTAAGATCGTAAACACAGGTACGACGTCGCTGAACCTCTCAACGGTCAAGCTGCGCTACTACTACACAATTGATGCGAACATTACACAAGCGTTCTGGTACGACTGGGCGAGCGTCGGCAGCAGCAATGTAACCGGATCATTCGTTACGATGGCGACGCCGAAATCGGGGGCTGATACGTACTTCGAAATTGGCTTCGCAAGCGCCGCAGGCTCACTGGCGCCAGGCGCGGCAGCCGAGATCCAGATCCGCATCTCCCGCACGGATTGGAGCAATTATACCCAGTCAGGCGACTATTCGTTCAGCCCGACCGGCACTAGCTACGTCGATTGGACGAAGATGACTGGTTATGTGAACGGAGCACTGCAATGGGGCATCGAACCGTAAAGCTGGAATTCTATTGAATTGGTCTAATTCGTTTGACCGAAATGCTTTGCAATCTCCTTCGAATCAGTTAAGGTAGAGTTATCTGATAGGTAAAGGAGAGTTATTCATGACGGAACAACGC
This sequence comes from Paenibacillus terricola, assembly GCF_014779765.1. Classification (GTDB taxonomy): domain Bacteria; phylum Bacillota; class Bacilli; order Paenibacillales; family Paenibacillaceae; genus Paenibacillus_T; species Paenibacillus_T terricola. The sequence continues at coordinate 570,677 of NZ_JACXZA010000002.1, forward strand.
ATCGTGAAATGGGGCATCATGGGACCGGGAGGCATCTCGGACAACTTCGCTACGGAGCTGCCGCACGCGCCGGGTGCAGAGCTCGTCGCCGTCGCGGGACGATCGCTCGACAAGGCGCAAGCATTCGCCGAGAAATTCGGCATCCCGCGCGCATATGGCAGCTGTGAAGAGCTCGCAGCCGATCCGGACGTCGAGATCGTCTATATTGGCACGCTGCACCCGATCCACAAAGAGAACGCGCTGACGCTGCTGCGCGGCGGCAAGTCTGTGCTCTGTGAGAAGCCGTTCACGATCAACGCTGCCGAGGCTAGGGAGATTGCGGACCTTGCTCGTCAGAAGGGCCTATTCCTGATGGAAGCGATGTGGACGCGGTACCTGCCAGCAATCGTTAAGGTGAGGGAGTGGCTGGACAGCGGCGCGATCGGCGACGTGCGCATACTGAAGGCCGAGTTCGGCTTCGACGCGGGCTGGAATCCTGAAGGCCGGTTGCTGAACAAGGAAAAGGGCGGCGGCACGCTGCTCGACGCCGGAATCTACCCGGTATCTTTCGCGTCGATGGTGTATGGCGGTGAGCAGCCGTCTAAGATCGCGAGCTCTGTCCTGATCGGCGAGACAGGCGTGGATGAGCAATTCTCGCTGCTGTTCGAATATGGCGGCGGCCGCACCGCCGCCTTGCACAGCTCGGTACGACTTTCTATGACCAACGATGCCGTCATCTACGGTACGAAGGGGCGGATCGAAATTCCAGGATTCCTGTTCGCCAAGACCGCGACGCTGCATGTGAACGGGGAGGAACCAATCGTCTTCAAGCACGAGCTCGAGCCTTCCGGCCACTTCTACCAGGCGATTGAGGCTATGGAGTGCCTGCGCGAAGGTCGCAAGGAGAGCCAAGTCTTGACCGTCGACGAGACGGTTCGCATCATGGAGACGCTAGATCGGATCCGGGAGCCATGGGGACTTAAGTATCCAAGCGAAGCGTGATCGGTCGAGTCGACAAATGTAGGATGACAAGAACTTATATCGAATGAATGCCGCAGCCTTGCGGCATTTTTTTATTTTAAGGATGCCTGACTGAATCAGACAAGAGGCAGTTACGCGTGGGTTCCGCGAGGCATAAGTGCTGAAACCGGTCATACAGTTTGATTAACAGCAAGGAGAGAAGAGAAATGGTGAGGTGCTAATATGGATGAACAAATTTTATGGTCAGGCAAGCCATTTAATTACGGGCTCCCGTCATTTACCAAGTACACAATTTCTAACACTAGAATTATTATTGAGTCGGGGATCGTGACCAAGCGAAGAAAAGAGATTAGACTGTATAGAATTCGTGATGGTTCTACTAAAAGAAACTTGTGGGAGCGTATATTGGGCATTGGTGACATTACCGTAATTTCTACTGATGCCGATTTGCCAGTGTTTGCGCTCAGAAATATTAGAAAGCCTGTTGCTGTAGCAGACATACTGCTTAATGCAGCAGATATATCAAGAAAAACGAATCGCGCTTATGAAATGACCGAAGTTCACACGGATCAATAAACACGTATTGTTGTCCGATGGACGAAGCGACAGAAATAGGCACACGGCATCTTCATTCAAACTTTCCATGCCGTAATTACAATACTGCCCATTACATTAGAGAAGGTGCTCATCAGGCGTTCATTTTGCTTCATCATCGCAACTACATCTGGTTTCGTGAATAGTTCGTGATCCATTACCCGCAGAGGATCGTTATCGTTGGTCGGTTGTTTAATCTGTACAAAATGAGAGGCGGAGTAATGATGAAAACCTGATTTGCCAATCAGGTTCAGCCACTCCGGCACAGTTCGCATATGATGAAGTCCGTAGAATGACTGGAGTTTTTTCTTTTGCACCGCGGTTAATTTTCTAGCAAAAGCCAACTCACGATCGTAAAGCACGCCTTGTGGTTTCAGCACTCGCAAATATTCCCGCATAGCCGTGCTTCCTTGGGTAAAAGCCGTAACCGACTCCGTAAAAACGACATCAAACGTCTCATCCGGAAAAGGCAAGGAACTGACATCCGCATGGACGATGCGGACGGGAAATCCGCTTATCTTCGCACGGTGGATTGCTTTCAGAAGCATATCCTTGTTCCGATCTATAGCTGTCACGTCGCAGCCCAAACCGGCTAAATAACAGGCAGTCCGACCTGTTCCGCAACCTGCCTCCAGCACTTTTGTACCGCGCGCAAATCCGATTTGTCCGATTAATTCTTTAGTCGCTTGGAAACCGCCTGGATGCGCGCTTCCTTCGCCGAGCCGGGCTAATAATGTAGGGTAATCCATCGCGTAATCACCTCTTCCTCTTCCGATATCCTATGCAAAACTACCGCCATGACTACACCCATTCATCACTAGTAACAGAGCACATCTCGTTTTTTTCCAAATAGAAGACAATCGTACAGTCCTTATAGCAGATTCTCTCATAATCTAGGATAAACAAGCTGCAGGTTAGGAGGAATAAAGATATGCAGGAAGTTTATCCAATTGCCCATAATACGGTCTATCCTTACATCGGACGGAGAGTCAGTGCGGTTACGAATGACGGAAGACATTTTATCGGAACGATAAAAGGAGTAGCCGACGGTAAGTTAATGCTGGAGGATTGTACGCTTGACAGCAAACCTTTATCTATGTCATCCGCTCATTCCAAGAAACAAATGCGCTCCATGCATCAAGCTAGACTGTCCAGTTATTATGATGGTTATGGCGGGGGTTATGGCGGTTGCGGCGGAGGCTGCGGTGACTTCTTTTTTCCGTTTGCAATTCTTGCTTCGCTTTTCATTTTGCCTTTCTTCTGTATTTGATTCCGGTGGACACGACTTCTAATGATGAAGAGAGGTAACACGATGGCAACCAGGAAAGCTCCTAGAAGAAGAGAACCTGTAGGTAGAGCTCTTGCGGTCAAACAAGCTTATCGTTGTGTCGGGCAGCCCGTTTGCGTGTTGTTAAATGACGGTAATTGTTATGTCGGAACGGTTCAAGCCATTCATAACCATCAGCTAATCCTTTCCGAAACGAGAAGTTGTGGGAGAGTGAAACTTTCGGATCGTTCCAAGACGCCGGAGGTGCAAGTATCGGGACTGCTGGATTCCTTGATAGGGGGAATCGGTGCGCTCAATTCTATTAGTTCAATGGCAACAGGCTTATTGAAGCCGAAGCCATCCTTCCCGTCGGGTTCTTCAGGAGTGGGAGTTCAAAAACAAGTAGAATCGGAAGGCCCATCAGTGCCTGCAGGCGGAGGTCAGCAGAGCGGTTTTCTCGGGTCTTTTAAACAAATGATGCCGACTATCCAAGTTGGACTTAATGTGGTGAAGCAGATAATGCCTTTAATGGGTATGTTCAAAATTTAATGCTTAACACAACAAACAAGAGCAAGATTCTCGCGGATCTTGCTCTTTGTTCTACATAAGAGAAGAATCATTGGCTTCGAAGAACCATAACTCCTTTTATAGGCTTATGCATATATTGTGATCTGAGAGATTGGATAATGCCGAAACAATGTGAAGGAGGAAGTCGTCTAAATTAGGGCAATCCGTATTCGTTATGACAAAGGGAGAAGATCGATTGAAAAACATACTGGTAATCAGTTCGCTGATTGTATTAACACTGTTGGCCGCTTGCTCTTCCGTAACAGACAAACAAGCCACAAGCGATGACGGGAAATCTGTAACCACAAGCAGTTCCACAACTACTAATAAGCAACCTACTACGAAAGCACACGCAGAGCTCCTGGATGAAAGGGCATATCAGGGGGATGAGCTTGCGGCCATAAAGGTAATCAATCAACGGGTATCGGCCTTTAATGAACGGAATGTTGACAACTACGCGGCAGCCTACACTTCGGATGCAGCGTCAGGCATCGATCAAAACATCTTTCAAGAAATGAAGACGACCATCACAAAATTGACTACTCCTAAATTCATAGTGGTTACGAAAGATGGGATCTCTGTCTTTGTCCACGAGAGTTATCAAGATTCGTCATTTGGTCCGGAAGGGGATACATTATATACGCTGATGAAGGTGGACGGAAAGTGGAAGATCAGCGGAACCGATTAATTTTATTCACAAGAGAGGAGAATGCTTATTGCTGCAGAGATACAATACATCAGACCAGAATCAATTGGAGAAGTTTATGGAGACGATGTATCTTTCCAGAGGATATGTCTTTGATCCTGAAGGGTCGCATTCAGATATTAGAAGTATTGAGTTGCTATATTTCCACACAGGAGGAGGGTTCTGGTTATTGAAGGAAGGACAGAGCGTTATTGGGACTATTTGTTTAAAGGGTATTGATTCTAAGAACAGAATTGGTGAAATAAAGAGATTCTTTGTCTTACCTGAATATCAAAATAAGGGTTACGGCAAAAGCATGATGTGCCAAATAATAGAGTTTGCAAAACAAGCTGGGTTTAAAATGCTGCGGTTGGACACGGAGAAACAATCTTATAAAGCGATCTCAGTGTTTCGAAGTTTTGGCTTCTATGAGATACCGAAATACAATGATAATGATTTTGCCGAAATATTTATGGAATTATCCATTGTGTCATAACGAATCTAATATTTGTCTTTGGGACGCCCAATACTTCTCAGTTATGATGAGTGTCTAATCGATAAACAAAACAGGCAGAGAGTAACATCTCCGCCTGTTTTATTTTCATTAATGTTTTCTATTGTTAATAAGAACAGTCAGACTTACAAGCGTCACAAAGATAGTAGCTCCCATATCGGAAAGGATAGCGAACCATAACGTTAACCAGCCTGGAATCGTAAGAAGCAGGGCGATGATCTTCAGGCCCAAGGCGAAAGTAATGTTAAATCGAACAATCCTGTTCACTTTCTTGGCAACTGAAATGGCTTCAGGTAGTTTCCCCAGATGATCTTGCATGAGAACTATATCTGCGGTTTCGATCGCACTATCCGTCCCTTTGCCCATCGCGATCCCGAGCTGAGCTGTCGCTAAGGCAGGCGCATCATTGATGCCATCACCAATCATCGCTACAGGCCCTTGCTGGCTAAGCTCCTGAATTTTACTTACCTTATCTTCGGGAAGGAGATTGCCGTAGAAGCTGCTTACACCTATTATTGATGCGACTTTCTCAGCTGTCTTCTGATGATCTCCCGTGAGCATTACCGTACGACGAATACCTGCACGATGTAATTGTTTAATGACCAATTGGCTTTCTTCACGAATTTCGTCCGCGATACCGAACATGCCAAGAATTCGTTCATGATCAGCCAATAGTACAAGTGTGAGACCCTTTTCTTTAAGAGCTTCGATCTGACCCTGTACTTGTGAGGGGATAATCAAATGACTCATACTCTTCTCATTGCCTAACCAGTACTGTTTGCCTAGAATCCAAGCAACAATCCCTTGACCTGACATGGTTTGAATCTCATCAAGGGAGACGAGTTGAATTTGTTCCGCTTCGACCTTTTTCATAATCGCTTTAGCCAAAGGGTGGGAAGACGACTTCTCGATTGAACCAGCAACCATGAGGAAGCGTTGCTCATCATAAACGACAGTCTCCTCAACATGTGGCTCTCCCTTTGTTAGCGTGCCCGTCTTATCAAAGGCAAGTGTATCGATTTTACCCAACTGCTCCAGGAAGACACCGCCTTTGACTAGTATGCCATTACGGGCATTGCGGGTAATTCCGGCAACAATCGCGATAGGGGAGGAGAGTATGAGCGCGCACGGGCAACCGACAATAAGTACAGCTAAGCCTTGATACAGCCACTTACTCCAGTCCCCACCCATAAGAAGAGGAGGTATAAGGATTACAAGCGCTGAAATGATCATGATAATTGGCGTGTAATAACGTGCGAATTTGTTAATAAACAGTTCAGTTGGTGTTTTCGTTTCCTGCGCTTCTTCTACCAGGTGAAGAATTGTGGCGAGAGAAGAATCTTTATACGCCTTTTCAATCCGAATGTTCAGAAGACCCTCATTGTTGATGCTTCCGCCAAATACAAGTTCACCAACTGCCTTCTCAACCGGCAGCGATTCTCCCGTAATAGCAGCTTCGTTCACCGAGCTCCGACCATCTTCGACCAAGCCATCGGAAGGGATTTTTTCACCTGGCTTTACTACAACAAGATCTCCCACGCGTAGCGAAGCGATTGGAACGACAGTCTCAACACCTTCTTCTAAGCGAATAGCTTCCTTAGGGGCTACTTGCAGAAGCGTCTCCATGGAGCGTCGTGCCTTCTCCATGCCAAGACCTTCCAACAGCTCATTAATACCGAATAGCAAAGCTACAAGCGTTGCTTCTTTCCATTCACCGATTGCAACAGCCCCAGTCAATGCGATCGTCATCAGCGTATCAATATTGAACCTAAGCGCTGCTAAATTCTTTAGCCCTCTTATAAAAGTGGAATAACCGCTCAAGATAATTGCGACTACATACATACTGATTTGAAAGATCTCATTCACTTGATCGCCAGCCAGTACGGCAGCACCGTAAAAGACTGCTGCAACAATAAGAAGTTTAATGATTCTGGAATTCCCATGTTCGTGGTTGTGATCGTGAGCATGGTCATGTGAATGGGAATGCGTATGGTTACCGGCGCTATGATTATGACCGCTATGGTCATGATCGCTGTGAGCATGCTCGAGTGGGGGAGGAGGCGTTTGTGATTGTGCCTGGCTCCAATCAATATACGCATTATCCGTCTTTAAAATCTGTTCGACTCGATCCATCGGCACCCGCGGATCAAGCTTTAATTTGCCTGAATTATAACTTAATGTGGCTGTTTCACCATGTTCGAGTTTCTTGATCTGATGTTCCAACCCAAGCGTACAATTTCCACATGAGAGACCTTTAACCCGGTATTCGTTCATAATCAACCTTCTCCTCGACATATGAATACTTATTCATATGATAATGCCGTAAAAATCGGATGTCAAACCCATTTTTCGATAGGAAATAGCTCTGAACCTAACCTTTAACCCGATAAGTTATTCAGACGAGATGACTAAGGTAACTACTGCTAATGCGACAAACTCGTTACATCCTCCGGCCGGCTTGTCACACTACCACAGAGATGACGACACGTAAGGCAGTTGTTTCTAAAAAGAAAATGGGCAATATATGTTTTGGGACTAACGCAGGAAAAGTGCCGTGCTTCCCTATATCAAACAAGGGAGTGATACAGTTGACGGAGAAAAACGAGCGTAAACATAATGAAGAACACAACAACACTGCTGATGTGCTCTCAGGTGAAGCTGTGGGAACCATCGGCGTTGCTGCTGCAGGGGCTGCACTGGGTTCTTTTTTGGGACCACTCGGCATGATTGCAGGTGCCGTCGTTGGTGGCGCGTTAGGTAATAAGATTGGAGAAGGCGCCGAGGATGTCGATAGTGATAACGTCGACAACGCGAACCAGACTGAATCGAAGGAGTAGTGCTGTACCAACTATTAGGAAGTTATTAAAGCCCGCGAATATTCGCGGGCTGCTTGTGTTTATCATAATAATACACAAAGCTATATTTATTACAGTTTTAATTAAATTTTGTTTAGTCAAGTAGTCGAATTGTTTCGTTAAACTATATTTGTAAACTCTTTAAAATTCGACCGATAGTAGGTGAAAATGACAAAACGTGTTGTATGTTGCATGAATCATTCAAGGCATAAAAAATTTAGGGAGGATGGATTTACCATTATGCAGAAAAAATTAGTTTCTTTGCTCTTCATTTTGACCATGGTATTCTCGTTTGCGCTTAACGTATATGCGAGCGATCACGAAATGTATTACAAAGTAAACAGTTCGGGAAGTGTTAGCACTGTTCCTTTGCGATGGATTAACAAAAATTCATCGACCGGGCGTCTTAAGGTCATAATTGATCCTGTCTATTTAAGTGGAAATTGGTCAACCAACTATGATACGGCCCGTTCGGCGTGGCATTCTTCGGCTGCTCCAGTCGAATTCACCACATCTTCGAGTTTAACCGCTCCGAATGTACGTCTAGCCACTACAACCGAGTCGTACTGGACGAATCGTTTTGGCCCTCCTAGCTTGACTTATGAAGTTATAGGGGTTACGGATGTAGTTGACACAAACGGTAGTGTCATTACTACCTATGATTCCGCCGCCGCTTCCAGCAAACAAATCAAACTTGCTTCAATCTATTTCAATCCCAAACCTGTCTATATGTCGATGTCGAAGCATGATTATATCGTAACAATGACTCATGAATTCGGGCATGTATTGTGTCTCGGACATTCTCACGATCCTAAGTATAATCCAGCAGATCCAACTACGGATCCCTCGATCATGAGCTATACATACATGTGGATGGAGAAAAACTATGCACCGCAAAATCATGAAATAGGTGAGGTCAAACGGTTTTATGGCTATTAATTTTCAATGAAGCTATTTGAAGATGGAGGGTTAATGATGAGAAAACATATCTTTCTTTCAGGTGTATTAGCGGTAGTTCTTCTAGGGGCTGGCTTTGCTGCATACGGCAAACTAAACAATAGTCCTGCCAAACAGACTCTTGAAGAGGGATGGACGGAACCGGAATTTGCAGGTGCCGGCAACGCATCTGTAAGTGTCAGATATCCGAAAAACTTGCAAGCAATTGTAGATTCCGCCGACACCATAATATCCGGGGAGATCGTTTCAATCAATGACACATCGAATACGTTCACGATGGAGGAAGGCACACCTGAAAGAGCGATAGCGGATAAGTCCGGAGCAGACCCATCTTATACGGTGAAAGGGAGGGATATCGTCATTTCCGTCTCGGACACACTCAAGGGGAAAATTGATGGCGACGAAGCCACGCTCAACATTTACAATGCTGACGTAAACTTGGATCCGGAAGTACAAGTAGGTGATAACTACATCTTATTTTTAAATCGGGATGAGAAGACAGGCAAATATCATTCCGCTCATTTCTCGGCAGGCTATTTCAAAATGGACAAAACTGATATAACAGACAAAAAGGACAAAAGTAAAGAAAAGATTCACCCGCTATATTCGAAAGCTCCGGAATTCGCTGAATTAGATAACCAAACGTACGAGAATGTAAAACAGAAAATAAAGGAGAAAGTAAAATAACGATTCAAACGTTGAGCTTATCTTTTAATTGCAATCCGAGGGGCTGGGGGAGGTGGTACTCAGTTGGCTTTACGTCGTACTACAGCAACCAACGATATAGAAGTTCTTCTCCGGCTGTCGAAGCTCAGCTTCACCATGTGGACGAACTGTGCCGCAGCTATGAATGTTTGGATCAATTAACCCTGCTAGCTGAGGAACCGACTCAATTGCTGGCTTATCGTCCACATTCAGCGAATAGTAAATCCAATTGGCTATATTTATTCTCTTTTGGGCCGTCGCGCAATAAGCCTAACCAGTTCCAACAATAATATCGGTTCGACGTGTTTGCTACCCATGCATAACGGAGTGTTTCCCAGAAACTGATGGGGATTTGAAAATGACGTCAAAGCACAAAGTCATAAACGCTAACAGTAGCAACCGCGGCCAGTGAAGTTCCAACTAATAAAAGCACTGTCAACGGATTCATATGGTGAAGCGTGTGGAGGGTACCTGTCCATTTTATTTTTTGGAATTCGTTCTTACCTTCCCAGTAAATAAACGCAATAACAGCAGCTGGGATCAAGATCTGAAGGAGCTTGTAACGATGAAGTGTATTGAAAAATTGGCTGATAGTTCTGCGATGAAGGACTTCTTGCAGACGTTTCATTTCGTAGTCAGAACTCCTTTGTAGGATATACAATACGCCTAAGTGTCACTTAAGTTAGTATTCCCATAATTAAGCTCTACCTGTCAAAATGGCATAGAGGCTAGCGGTACTTTTTTTTCATCCAATGTCGAAATCGCCCCTGCTCAACCGACTTATATTGGAGTACGCATTAAAGGGGGCGTTATTTTGGAAAAAGGGAATAGCACAACAAGGAGCGGCTGGGTCCTGCTCCTCAGTTCAATCGCAGCATTTATGGTCGTACTGGATACGTCGGTCGTATCCACGTCACTGAGTACCATGCAGCGGGAGCTTGACGCTTCGCTGGAGACGCTAGAATGGATCGTCAACGCTTATATCCTCTGCTTTGCCGTGCTCTTAATGACCGCCTCGGCTCTTGGTGACCGGTTCGGAAGACGTCTTGTTTTTGCTGTGGGCATTGGTGTGTTTACGACTGCATCTGCTGCTTGCGCCATGGCTGGCAGTCTAGAGTGGCTGATCGCATTCAGGGCCACTCAAGGTGTCGGGGCTGCGTTAATCATGCCATTGTCAGTCTCTCTCCTAAGCGCTGCATTCCCACCCGAGCAACGGGCGAAGGCAATGGGTCAATTCAGCGGAATCATCGGGCTGGCCGTTCTCGCAGGACCCGTTATAGGCAGCGCCGTCACCGAAGGGATTGCATGGCCATGGATATTCTGGCTGAATGTACCGATCGGACTCTTTTTGCTAGCGACATTATGGAGTCGCGTCAGTGAGAGTCATGGGCCGAATATTGCGCTGGATATCAGAGGTCTTCTATTGTTGACCTGCGGTGTTCTTGGACTCGTATGGGGGTTGATTCGAATCGGGGGCGAGACCTGGTACAGCTATGAAGTCTTGCTGCCGATAACAATGGGCCTTCTCTGCATACTGCTGTTCGTCGGCTGGGAACTCCGCGCTCTTCATCCCATGCTGCCAATGCGAATGTTTCGTTCTCGTACCTTCTCTATGGGCAACGCAGCGAACTTTCTGCTATATACATCGTTGATTAGCGCTTTGTTCTTCATAGCTCAATATTTGCAGGTCGGGCAGGGCTACAGCCCGTTAGGCACAGGCCTTAGAATGCTGCCATGGACCGCAATCGCATTTGTAATCGCGCCGGTCGTCGGTAATCTGGTCAACCGACTAGGGGAGAAGCGGCTAGTTGTCTGCGGGCTCTTCATGCATACGGTCGGCATGTTATGGATGGGGATTATTGCAGCGCCAGACACCTCTTATGGAGCCTTCATCGCGCCGATGATCATCAGCGGTTGTGGTTTGTCGATGGCGCAGACGTCAACGATGAGTGTTGTGATCGGATCTGTCGCTTCGAACGAAATCGGCAAAGCGTCCGGCGTATTCAATATGCTTCGTCAGCTTGGGAGCGTGTTCGGTATTGCGGTTCTAGCCATCGTATTCGCTGCGAACGGCGATTACACTTCCGCTCAAATGTTCACCAATGGATTTGCCCCGGCGATCCTTGTATCCGGTGTTCTATCGCTGGCAGGGCTATTAGTAGGAATGGCACTGCCTGAGCGGAAGCGTAAACTTACAACGAACCCGCCTGCAGCCTACGAATCGTAGGTTGCGCGTTCTCTCGCGGGTGCGGCCGTACTCGTCGTCCGATCCTTTGGCGCACGGCGCGTGGAGCAGTAATGGGCAGATCGTCAAAAAGGAAATACTTCACAAGAGAACAAACGTCCCCAGTAATAAGAAGGAAACACACCTAAAATTAGGGTGAAACCTGGTAGATATTGGCGACTTTTGTAGAAGGCGAGATTTGAATGCCTCTGTCATCGCATAGCGCGGGGACAGAGGCATTTTATTGACCAACGCCAGCGGGACGACTATTAGCAAGGAGTGTTAAAAAACATAGCAATAACTGGATAGAAGCTCCCTGAATCCCGGGTATATATTATATTCGTAAGCAATTAAGCGCTTACACTCAATATACGTTGGGAGGAGAATCATATGTATCCAGGTTGCGGAGCTGGCAATTATTGTACAACTGATCCTTGCTACAATAATAGTAATGGTTATACCCATTGGTGGGTTGACCAGTGGGGAAACAAATGCTACTCGAATTGCACTTGCTAACGTAAGCTCCTGCCGGTACAACCGGAAAGGGATGCGATCCAGCGTCCCTTTTCTTTGCCAATATACAAGCATGTGATGGGGTCAACCTATTTTTATTATGGTAGTTGGGGTGAGGTATGAACGAGTTCTACGTTTTGCTGCAGATATTTTTGGCAACGGTTTTCCTCTTCTCCGGAGCGGCCAAGCTGACTTCCCGTTTCTCCTTCTATGAAACGCTGTCCTCGATCGGTTTCAAGGACGCTTCCGCAAGAAGGTTATCCTGGATATTCCCTTTTGTTGAAATTGTCGCTGCCGCGCTTCTGCTCATTGAGCCGCTAAGACTGCCGGGGGAGGCGCTTCTGCTGTGCATGCTGGCGGGTTTCATCGTCGTCTCGATCCGTGCGATCCGGGCCAAGGAGCAGAAAGTGGACTGCCAATGCTTCGGCAACCTGGTGGAAGAGCCGCTCGGAACGGCAACGTTGGTTCGTTCGCTGGTTCTTGCGGCTTGCCTAATTCCCTTGCTTCTGCATAGCGAAGGGACGGGATTGTATCAGATGGCGGCCACGGACACCGTATCTGCCGTCTTCTGCTCCCTCGGCATCCTTATGATCTATGCCATTGCCGCGGCATTCCGGTCTCGATACCGTTTGGCGAAAGGAAAGTGAATCCATTGAATATGGCGTCTATCTCCAATATTGTGCTGTGGCTCCTGGTCTTGTCGTTAACGATGTTAACCCTAACCATCGCCAAAAAGCCGACACGGATGCTTGGGGCAAGCGCATCGGGTTTGCCGGTGGGAACGCTATTTCCCAAGTTTAATATCCAATCCGTCGTCGAGCACATCCCATTCAGCGTCTCTTATCCTGACAAGCAGGGTACACTTCTGCTATTCTCGGCAAGCACTTGTCCGGTCTGCAGCACCGTCTATCCGCTCTTTCCGTATGCGGAGAAGAAATATGACCTGAAAACGCAAGTGATTATGGACGGGGCGGAAGATCACGACGGTAGAATTGTATTGAAATTGAGAGAAGCCGGCATTTCTGCCCCTATCTATGGGCTAACGCCATCCATTAAAGCGGAAGTCAAGCTGGAAGGGTTTCCGTTCGCCTATTATCTGTCTGCGGACGGCAGAGTGCTGTCCAAGGGCATGATTAACACGGCAGAGTGCATTGATTTACTTGTCAGGCAGGGACGCCGCTCAAGCATGAAACTCGCGGGTTGAGTGGACCATGAACAGCACACTGCACCCTAGCCAGCCGGAAGACCGCTCGAAGCGAGCATCGGCGCTGCTCGTAATAACCCTTCTTAAGATGTACCGCTTGCTATGGACGGTGTCTCCGTTTAGTTTAATGGGCACCGTAGCTTGCCGACTTCTGCTTGCCTTTCAATCGGTCGTTCAACTCTATTTCGTTAGTCTGCTGGTCAACGCCGTTACCCAAGTCATTACGGCGGGCCACCCTTTGCGAGAAGCAGGAGAGATTATCCTGTATCAGTTAGGGATAACCCTAGCGGCTGCGGGCATAAAGTCACTGGACAGCATCATCATGACGTCCCTTAAGATGAAAACGAAGTTCTATTTGGATGACCGCATGGCGCAGCAATCGTCGCGACTTCCGCTCGTTTATTACGATCGACCGGATTATTATGACTCATTTCACCGCGCGACCGCCAGCCAAAGCAGCATGATTCTAGTGGATGGTACGTTTGCGGTTTTGCAAGGTATATTTACCTTCACCGGCTATTTCCTTGTAATCGCCAGCTTTCATTGGCTGCTCGCCGTAGGATTATTCGTGTTCGCCGCCCCTTCCTTTATCGTCAACACGCTTCTTGGACGGCGGCGGTTTGTGCTGATGATTTTTCAAACGCCGACTGCCCGCAAAACGCAGTATCTGTTCTCGCTGCTGGTCGGGCGGGAGGCTGCCAAAGAAATAAGGTTGTTTGGGCTAGCTCCCTATTTGATGGAACGATGGAGAAGCTTGTACGGGGAAAATGCCCAAAAGGAAGTTCGGTTGGAGAGGCAAGGGATTCTGATCAATGGAGGCGTGGAATCGTTCAATGGCCTTCTGGGAGGAGCTTTCATGCTGGGGCTGGCCTGGTTGGGAACGCAAGGAAGGTTGACGATTGGGCAGTATGTAGCGTTATCCCAAGCGTTTATTTCGGCTAAAGACCAGCTCCTTTCCATTTCTTCGAGTCTTGCGCTGATTTATCAGAATATGCTCTTTGCCCGGGAGTTGTTTGCTTTTCTGGAGCTGCCGGTGGAGGAGGAGTCCTCCGCTCCGCTGTCCTTGCAAGTTCGAAGTGTGAAGGGAATTGAAGCGGACAACCTCGCCTTCCGCTATCCTGGCCAATCCGTACCTGTTCTCAGAGATATCAGCTTTCATATTCTACCCGGGCAGAAGATTGCGATCGTCGGCGATAACGGTGCCGGCAAATCGACACTGGTCAAATGCCTGTTAGGACTTTATACGGCTTCAGAAGGGGCCATCCGATTCGATGGGATCGATATAAGGGCCTTGAACCCAACGGAACTGCGGAAGCGGATAACGGCGGTATTTCAAGACTATGTACGCTATCAGCTGACGGTGCGTGAGAATATCGGTTTCGGGTCCGTCGAACGGATGACGGATGACGGAGGGCTCGAGTTGGCTGCGGCCAAGTCGGGAGCCCATGCGTTCATCGAAGATCTGAAAGACGGCTTTGATTCATCGCTCGGCCCTATGTTTGACGGAGGACGCGAGCTGTCGCAAGGCCAATGGCAGAAGATTGCCATCAGCCGGGCGTACTTCCGTCAAGCGGACGTTGTTGTGCTGGATGAGCCGACAGCCTCGATGGATCCGCTGACGGAAGCTGCCGTGTACGAGAATTTTCTGCGTATGGCCGATGGCAAGACTACCCTGCTCATTTCCCATCGGCTCGGGATCTGCAAAGCCGTGGACTATATTCTGGTGATGAAGAATGGGCGGATTGTCGAGCGGGGTACCCATGAGGAGCTGCTGGGGCTGGGCGGCGAATACGAACGCATGTACAACGTACAGTCACAATGGTACGAGAATTCGGAAAGCAGTCAAAGGGAGTCTCAGCAGCTTCGGAATGTTATTCATGCAGGATAACGAAGGGAGGTGAATTGTAATGTGTGGTACAACTACAATGTGCACAACTCATGCTTGTGGTTATTATAACAGCATGCATGTATTGTTTCTGCTAGACGAAAACGGCCAACCATGTAATGGTTACTGCGGTTGCCAATAATGAGGAGAAAGGGACGCGAATCCGCGTCCCTTTTGATTTGTGCGGAGATTACTTGTTATCATTCAGCTTGACGGGAATACAAAAGGCAAGCCGCACCATATCCCCAGGATCGGATAGTTCGGTGCTTTGAAAAATCGCCATCTCATGCCGGCTTTCATCCCATTGAAAGTTGCTTTGCGGAAGCCAACGGATCTTTACTAAATGAATAAGTTCACGCAGCACATGGAATGGTTCAGCGAGCGGTATAACTGCATATGTCCCTCCATAAAGGGTAATGGACTGAACTTCCAAAGAAGAAGAAACATTCTTCGAGGTGGTGAAACTTACCGCATATCGCTGCATCGATTGCGCCGTAAGACAAGGATCGTCGAAGATGAGTCCGATTGCCTGGCTGTCACTTTCCAGCAGGTCATGGGTCTGCATCCATGTTGCGAGTTTGCTAAATGCCATTAATACCGTCATATCGTACATCTCCTGGATGAGCGATCCTTTGCGATGGATGCATGCGGCCTGTCGAGCAGGGAGCAGACGAATCGTTATCTTAAGATTGGAATACTTCTGCTCAATCTCCTGCAGTTGAGCGGCTTCATTCGCGGCCGCTCGCTCCTGTTCGAACTGCTCTTTCGTACGTTCAAGATTATATTTCTTCCGATATTCAGACGCGCTCAAACCAGTGTGCCGGCGGAATGTTCGTGACAAGTGGGCAGACGATTGAAGACCGCACTCAAGCGCGACATCAGTCAAGCTTCGATCGGGATCAAATACGATGACCTTGCTGATTTTCTCTACTCTCAGCCGATTGATAAATTGAAATACATTCTCGTTCATGACGTGTTTGAACACTCGGTGGAAATGATGGGGCGAAAAAGCGGAAATACCGGCCAGTTCCTCAAGGGTAAAGGAAGAGGCCAGGTTATGTTCGATATATCGGACCACCTGATTGATACGAGCTATATATTCCTTATTCATGTGTATAAATTATTTTCCCCCTGTCATTATGAATTTTCTTCATTATAAGGTTATTTGAGGAGGAAATACTTTACAAGGGAACAGGCGTTCCCTATAATAAGAAGGAAACATACCCAAAATTAGGGTGATCTTCTTCACCAAATTGAAAGTGAGGTTTTTGGAAATGTTGCTAGAGTCAGATAGGGTTCTTTTGAACCAATATAGAGATCAACCTAAACATCTTATAGATGCAATAACAGGTCTGACCACAGAACAATTGGATTTGTGCCGAGCACCAGGAAAGTGGTCAATTCGTCAACTTGCTCATCACATTGTTGATTGTGAACTTAACTATTTTCAAAAACATCGCGTTGCGTTCTCCAATACGGGTCACAGGTTCATTTTTGACGACGGCTTTAATCCAGATATCTGGGCTGACGCTATGAAATATTCCGAGCGACCGATTCATATCGAACTTAAACTATTTGAACTAATAAGAGAATATATTGTGTATCTTTATGAGACATTATCTGTCCCGTTAGACAGGGTGGTAACTATAGGAAATGAACAAGTTATCATTCGCGATGAATTGAGTTGGGATCTATCGCACGCCAATCATCACATTAGCCAAATTTTTGAGACACGAAGTGTACATAACTTAATTATTCCCGGATCAGCTTTCACCTAAATATCATTACAATAAACCAATTTGACGATGAGCGACAACCTGCAGGTCATGTTGCTCGCCAAAGAACTTTTAAAGTCGCTCACGCAGAAGGAAACCGTTGACACAACAAAGTATGCTCAAATGACGATCGCATTGGCCTTCGAGAGCCGAGAGAAGGTGGAGGAAATCGTGAATACTGCTGTCTCCTTGGGCGGGAAATCATATGAAGAGCCTGAGGATTATGGATTCATGTATCATTGGGCCTTCGAGGACTTGGACGGCCATATGTGGGCAATTAACTATATGAACACGGATGCAGCTTAGGGACAAGAACTTAAGAAGAAATTCCACATCCATATACTTGAGAGAGGTGCTTCACAATGGAAGCTCTAGGGTTCAAGAGCATTAATGTCATTACATTGTTTGTCGAGGATCTGCAAGCTGCGAAATCTTTTTACCAACAAGTCTTTGGTATCTCTTCCGTGTGGGAAGATGACAACTCTGCAGTATTTAATTTTGCTAACATGAGCATTAATTTACTAAGTGTTTCTGCCGCGCGCGGCCTCGTCGATCCTGAGGAGGTTGCTAACCCACAGGCGGGGTCACGGTTCGTACTCACCATTCGAATAGACGACGTGGATGCTGTCTGTACCGAATTAATTGAACGGGGTGTCGTTCTTCTCAACAGTCCTATGAACCGACCGTGGGGAGTGCGTACTGCAAGTTTCGCCGATCCTGGCGGGCATATTTGGGAGATAGCACAACAACTATAAGAGAAAACGTTGGTAAGCTTTTTTCGGCGTTGCCTAGGCTGGGCGTAGTTCGAATCTGTCAGATTACAAGAAAAACATCAATTATATGCCGCATAGGTGCGGCATTTTTTATCGGCTAGTCGGAGCAGTGAAAGGTCGAAAGCATGATTTGAAGCACAAAGAAGTCAATTGTCGGGTGACAAGGGCTTAGTGATATTCCCAACCAAATTGAGTTTCAGGCTCCAGCAGTAAGCGGCCAATTTGAAACTGCCAGTTCAGGACGTGGATGCATTCATCGCTTGGTTCAATGATAAACATGTATAATTGTATAAATTAAACCTTTGTAACACATATTAGACTATAAAAAGGAGAGTGGCCGTATTAATGCTTCCGCCAGATGATACTTTCTACCGGGCCGACGAGACGGAGGGACAAGCTGCTGCTTTGTTATCCTCGGTATTAAACGAAACACTCATGGAACGTTTCAAACGTTTTTACGAATTCTACCGACTGAATTCGGGAGTGGATGATGGCTTTAGTCTAGCCAAAGACGCATTAGTGTTCGCCATATTGAAAGATATTAGCACTTATGCCGATGAGGACGATCTAATATCGATACGCCGAGTGATGGGCGAATGGGATGAAATTCAATTTATGATTCAAGCCAGCAATGACTCGCTTAAGGAGAGTTTTGAGCAGGAACTGCTTAAGCATTAGGGAGGATTTGAGCAGATTCTTTAGGAAGACGGCGCATAACGTCATACACACATCGAATTGAATCTGTCCCATGAATGCTAGCACACATCAATCAATAAATGTGACAATGGTTTTTATAGAAAAGATTCAACTGTCGGGTGACAAGAACATAGTCCCATTAGGAGCCGCATAAATCGCGGCTTTTTTTGATTTATGTCATCAAGTTCATATCAAAGCGCAGTGACAAGAACTTAGGTACATTCCCGACGAAGCAGAAGCCCTATTGACCCTGTACCTAAGTCAGGGGTTTATAATAACAATAGGGGGAGGTGAATTATGGAAGGATTAACAGTTAACCAAGTAGCTAAAGCAGCTGGTGTCAATGTCGAAACCATTCGTTATTACGAAAAGCGAGAATTGATACCTCAGCCTTCTAGAAACTCATCGGGATACAGGATTTTCTCATCAATAACTGTGCAAGATATTCGATTAATCAAGAGAGCTCAGGATTTAGGATTTACCCTGGAAGAAATCAAAAGGCTATTATCAATTTTCAGAAGTGACGATTACTTTCCAATTGAGGAAATGCATCTATTTGCTAAAGACAAGATCTGTAAGATTGAAGAGAAAGTTAACCAACTAAATAGGCTTAAATCCATGTTGGAAACGGTCGTTAATCAACCCAATAACGCTATGGTGCAGTCAAAAAATGATTGTATTGTTATTCAGAATCTAAAGAATGGAGGACTGGAGAATGGCTAAAATCGAAGTGTTTACAGCAGGAACCTTTTTGTGTGAGGAAATGGTCATCGAAGTACAAGAGTTAGCTTGCTCCAAATGTGACGTTACAGTCTATAACTTAAATAAAAGGCATGCTTCTAGCGAAAATATCGTAAAAGCAAAGTTGTATGGCGTTCAGATGATTCCTTCAGTCGCGATTAATGGAAAGGTCATTGACATTGAGAAGGTGAAAAATGCGAGACTTCATGGACTAAAACAAAATGAATTTGGGATTGATAAAACTGAATCGATCGTAGCGGCAGAACCCAAAGAAGCGACAAATTCCCAAAATGTGCATTTACCCACTTGATATACCCCTATGGGGTATGTTAATCTTTGTTCAGGGAAGGTGATTCTATGGAGCAATTTGAACAAGAGCAGGTTGAAAGCTGCCACAACAACAGAAATGAACGTAAGAGTCATCATTCGGATCAAGTAAAAAGCAATTTGACTTCACGATTAAATCGAATTGAAGGGCAGATTCGAGGATTAAAGAACATGATAGAGAAAGATACCTATTGCGATGATGTTCTTAATCAGATAGCCGCAGTTCAGTCAGCATTGAATAGCGTTGGTAAGCTCTTGTTGGAACACCATATGAATAGCTGTGTTATCGAACGCATCCAAGAAGGTGATCATGAAGTCATTAAAGAGCTCATGATTACCATGAATAAATTAATAAAATAATTTAATCTATCAAAGGGAGAGATGACAATGCAATCCGTGACACTTAAAGTTCAAGGCATGTCCTGCAATCACTGTGTGAATTCTATTGAAGGCGCGGTTAAGCAGCTCGGGGCGAACGCTAAAGTGGATTTATCCGCTGGTACAGTTACTGTGGAATTCAATGAATCCAACATTACTTTGGATTCAATTAAAGAGGCAATCGAAGAACAAGGTTATGATGTTATTAACTAACAGAGGGGGCTGCTTAGCAGCTCTTTCTAAACACATATTTTTTTTGATAATAATATACCCCCTAGGGGTACATTACAATGAGAGGTGAGCTTATGGAAAAACAAATAGAGCAAGAACAAACAACGCTTCAAATTGCAGGTATGACTTGTGCTGCTTGTGCTAATCGGATTGAAAAAGGGCTCAAAAAAATGGAAGGGGTTGACGATGCTAACGTCAATTTTGCGCTAGAAAAAGCTTCTGTTACCTTTAATCCATCCAAAGTAGAGGTTTCGGCAATGGAGCAGAAAATTACTGATCTCGGTTACAGCACTGTTAAAGATGAAGTCGACTTTAAGTTGGTCGGCATGACCTGTGCGGCCTGCGCGGCTCGCATTGAGAAAGGCTTAAGCAGAATACCCGGCGTGAGCAAGGCCACCGTCAATTTTGCGCTCGAAACCGCTCATGTCGAGTACAGTGCAGCGCAAGTATCTGTAGCCGATATGACGCAAAAAGTTGAACAACTCGGCTACAAAGCCTTTCGTAAAGAAGAGGAAGAAGCAAAGGGCGACCATAAGGAGAAAGAAATTCGCCACAAAAAGCTGCAGCTATTGCTATCCGCAGTGTTATCTGTACCACTTTTGTGGGCGATGGTGAGCCATTTCTCGTTTACGTCGTGGATATACTTACCCGAATTTCTGATGAACCCTTGGGTTCAGCTCGCTCTGGCAACTCCTGTACAATTCGTTATCGGCAGCCAGTTTTATGTGGGAGCCTATAAGGCGCTCCGGAACAGAAGCGCCAATATGGATGTGCTCGTTTCGCTTGGGACATCCGCCGCATATTTCTATAGTTTGTATTTAACGCTTAAGTGGGCGATTACCGCAGACGCTCATCATCATGCACCGGATATGTATTATGAAACCAGTGCGATCTTGATTACGCTTATTATTCTAGGCAAACTGTTCGAAGTTCTTGCCAAGGGGCGTACATCGGAAGCCATCAAGAAACTAATGGGATTACAAGCAAAAACGGCACTCGTTATTCGCGATGGCCAAGAAATGATCATCTCGGTTGAAGAAGTCATCATCGGTGACATCGTCCTAGTAAGACCTGGCGATAAGATCCCAGTGGACGGCGAAGTGGTAGAGGGGACATCCGCTGTCGACGAGTCCATGCTGACCGGTGAAAGCATCCCGGTAGAGAAAAAAGCCGGTGATGCCGTTATCGGAGCAACGGTAAACAAAAACGGCAGCCTAAAAATCAAAGCCACTCGAGTCGGCAAAGAAACGGCCCTTGCTCAAATTATTAAAGTCGTGGAAGAAGCTCAAGGTTCGAAGGCGCCGATTCAGCGCATAGCCGACGTGATCTCCGGCATTTTTGTACCGATAGTAGTAGGTATCGCGGTTATATCGTTCCTAGTCTGGTATATATGGATAACTCCAGGCGAATTCGCTGCTGCCCTGGAAAAGGCGATTGCCGTTCTCGTTATCGCTTGTCCATGTGCATTAGGTCTTGCCACGCCGACATCGATTATGGCCGGATCGGGCCGCGCAGCGGAATTTGGCATCCTGTTTAAAGGCGGCGAGCATCTGGAATCGATGCAGAAAGTAGGGACGATCGTACTCGATAAAACGGGGACAGTAACAAAAGGCAAGCCAGAGCTAACGGATGTTCGTATTGAGGGCCTTGACGAAACAGAAGCACTTCGCTTAATTGGCTCCGCCGAGAAACAATCCGAGCACCCGCTTGCGGAAGCAATCGTCAACGGCATTATTGCCAAAGGTATTACGCTGACAGAGACGGAGCAGTTTGAAGCGATTCCTGGCTATGGCATCCGGGCGATGGTAGAAGGAAAAGAAGTGCTGGTCGGCACGCGTAAGCTGCTGCAGCATGAAAATATCTCATTTGGAGAGGCAACAGCAGCGATGGAACGGCTGGAGTCCGAAGGCAAAACGGCTATGTTGATCGCGATCGATAAGCGGTATGCCGGAGTTGTAGCCGTCGCTGATACGATCAAAGAAACATCGAATGAAGCGATCGCCAAGCTGAAACAGATGGGCCTTGAAGTCATCATGATTACAGGCGATAACAAGCGGACGGCTCAAGCGATCGCAAATGAGGTTGGGATCGATCACGTTCTCGCCGAAGTGCTGCCGGAAGGTAAGGCGGAGGAAGTCAAAAAACTGCAAGCTCAAGGCAAAAAGGTAGCGATGGTAGGGGACGGGATTAACGATGCACCGGCTCTAGCAACCGCAGATGTAGGCATTGCTATCGGAACGGGAACGGATATCGCTATCGAAGCTGCGGACGTGACGCTTATACGCGGTGAGCTTACCAGTATTGCCGACGCCATTTTCATGAGCCGCAGGACAATGGCAAATATCAAGCAAAACTTGTTCTGGGCTCTTGGTTACAATACGCTTGGCATTCCAATCGCAGCTATTGGGCTTCTCGCGCCATGGGTAGCAGGAGCCGCGATGGCACTAAGCTCGGTATCTGTTGTGTTAAACGCGCTTCGCTTGCAGCGAATTAAACTGTAGATTCCTTGAGGGGAGAGGATTACATGGGGATGATGAAATTCGCGGTCACACCAGGATTCGAAGTCGGAGGGACCATTTTAAAACCGGAACAACTTGCACTCCTTGGTTCTATTATTGGGGAAAATGCAAAAATCGAGCTAACAAACTTCAAGCAATTGTATGTTGAACTGGAAGAGGAACGAATAGAAGAAGTAAAGAGGGAGCTTGCGGCAATAGAGCTAGAAATATACCCTGCAGGATTTGTTACAAAAAGCCTTATAACCTGTAACTTTTGTCGTGGTGCTGAAGATGCCGGGCTTGCGATTGCAGAAAAGTTAAACGACATGATTGCAGGAATACCAACACCTTCGCCAGTAAAAATCGGTTATGCTGGTTGTGCTCTTGGGACGAGCGAACCGTTACTCAAAGATATCGGGGTCGTTAAGATGCGAGATACATTCGATATCTATGTCGGCGGAGAGCCTAAATCATTAAAACCTACCTTTGCGGAACTGTTCATTACGGGGGTAAATGCGGAACAAATGATGATTACGGTGGATAAGCTCATTACGTATTTTCAAATGAATGGGAAGAATAAAGAGAAGTTCCCGAAATTCATCAAACGGATCTCGATGGATAAGCTCCGCGAGGCTCTTGCAAATTGATTTGATTGTAAACGGGGGTTCCTATGAAGACCATATTGATTGTAGATGATGAAGAAAAAATCCGTGAGGTCGTTGTCTCCTATTTACAAAAGGATGGATTCAGAACAATAGAAGCGGATACTGGAATCACAGCACTTGAGCTGGTCCGAAGTGGAAACATTGATCTTGTTATTCTAGATCTCATGCTCCCAGACTTGTCTGGCGTAGAGGTATGCAAATCGATTCGGCAGATTTCCACGATGCCGATTATTATGTTAACAGCTAAGGTTACAGAAGATGATCGTATCCTAGGATTATCTCTAGGTGCAGACGACTACGTATTGAAACCATTTAGCACGCGCGAATTGATCGCCAGAGTGAAGGCAAATTTACGACGAGCACAAGACGATATCCTTCTTGCTGAGACCATATCGTATAAGGATGGGGATCTAATCCTCCATCCTTCCAAGCATGAAGTTCATAAATGCGGCAGCCGCGTAACTCTTACCCCTAATGAATATCGATTACTGCAAACTTTTGCAAGACATCCAGGCAGAACCTTTTCACGGGAAGAACTAATTGAGAAGGTGCTTGGATTTGATTTCGAAGGCAATGTTCGAGCAATTGATCAGCATGTTAAAAATTTAAGACAAAAGATTGAGTCCGACCCTAAAAAGCCTGAGTACGTCGTAACCGTCTTTGCTGTAGGTTATCGGTTTATTGGAGGCGAATCTGCATGAAAAGGTTATATGCGCGAATCGCAATAGCGTGCATTGGCATTGCTTCTGGTGTTCTCATTATTGCGACGATTACGTTTCTGCTTGAAACTCACTATCATCTAACGATGTATCGTCATCAATCACAAGATCTCAATATGACTTCCTCATCAGCGTTTGATATGCATTTTGAGCAGGCGCTTATTCAATCCGTTCTATGGACTGCAATACTCGGTATTGTACTTGCAATTGTAATTAGCCTCTTTGTAGCAAAACGAATAACGGCACCGCTTATCCATATGAAAAGTGTTGCTGAACGAATGGCCAAAGGCGAGCTTACTTCCCGTGCATTAGTAAACGGAAAAGACGAATTGGCTGACCTTGGTCATTCACTTAATCATTTAGCCGAGCAACTGCTGCTTCAACAGCAGCTGCGTAAAACCATGACGGCCGATGTAGCCCACGAATTAAGAACGCCTCTTGCAACGCTAAAAAGCCATATGGAAGCCATGATCGACGGTGTGTGGGAACCAACACCTAAGCGGTTGGAGTCATGTTTTGAAGAGATCGAGCGTCTCCGATTCTTGGTTGGCGATCTGGAGCAATTGACTGAAGTGGAATCACCGAACTTCAAACTGAGTTTCAATGAGGAGAACATTCATTCAATAGTTCGCCATCATATAATAGCAAACCAAGCTGCCTTTGAAAAAAAGGGAGTGAAGCTATTATTCCAAGATCAAGGGCAGGTCCAAGCCTCTATAGATAAAATGCGTTTTGGTCAAATTATGGTTAACCTGCTCAGCAATGCCTTGAAATTTACTCCCACAGGCGGAAGAGTTACTGTTGCGGTAACGGAGAAGGACCACATGGTTAGTATTTCAGTCTCAGATACCGGTATCGGAATTGATCACAAAGAACTGGCGTTTGTTTTTGAGCGTTTTTATCGTGCTGACAAGTCTCGAGACCGAAAATCTGGAGGAAGCGGAGTTGGATTAACGATTGTTAAAAAGTTAGTCGAGGCGCATGGAGGTATTATCGAAATCCAAAGCCAACCAGGCAGAGGAACCGAAGTAGAGTTTCAAATTCCTAATTCTCAGTGATATTCCTCACAAGATCTACACAACTGTTTATTAGAATGAGAAGAGATTGAATCATCACCTTTGAAAGGGGTTAATGATAATGAAAAAAAAGATAGCTTTACTTGGTGCCACTTTGGTCTTGGCTGTTGCTTTAAGCGCTTGTGGCAATAGTTCGGATCAAGGGCAGGCTGCTAACAACAGTGGGCAAGGTATGAATATGGGCCATTCTGGCATGGACATGGAACATTCATCTTCGGACAAACTTCCTGCAGGGCTTAAAGAGGCTAATAATCCCAAATTTAAAGTTGGGAGTCAAGCAGTCATACTCGATGACCATATGCCTGGCATGAAAGGCGCGACTGCAACCATCTCTGGGGCATTTGACACTACGGTTTATACCGTTTCATATGTTCCGACAACAGGTGGGGAAAAGGTTACAAATCATAAATGGGTTATTCAAGAGGAGATTATGAATGCAGGCGAAAAACCATTTGATAAAGGCGAAGAGGTAACTCTAATGGCTGACCATATGGAGGGCATGAATGGAGCTAAGGCAACGATTGATACTGCCGAGCAAACAACCGTATATATGGTTGATTATACGCCAACTACTGGTGGAGAACCGGTTAAAAACCATAAATGGGTAACAGAGAGCGAGCTCAGCTAAATAGGAGGCTAAGCTTTGCGACACTAGCACAATCATCGCTAATTAAGATCACATACAATTTACAGAAGCTAAGTTTTTTAAATATTCTGTATGATTAGCGGGGAGGGAGATTGTATCTATAGCAAGAAACCCATCGGTGGAGTTTCTATCGTCACATCAACGAATAGACCGCATTTTTTTAATCGAATTCTTGAAAATTACAATGCACAACTATATAAAACGAAACAATTAATCATTATTTTGAATAAAGACAATATGAATTTGAGTAAATACCGGAAAATTGCGCACAAATATAAAAATGTCCAGGTATATCAACTCCCTGAGAGAGTGTCGTTAGGCAAGTGTTTAAACTTTGCGATTAATAAGTCGACCTACCCTTACATTACTAAATTCGACGACGACGATTATTATTCGCCTTATTATTTGAAAGAACAAATCAAGGCCATACGACGAACGGGAGCAGATTTAGTAGGGAAAAAAGCAATCTTGAATTTTCTAGAGTCAAGCAGCAAACTAATAATTCGTTTTCCAAACCAACAAAACAAATATACAGGTCTGGTTGCTGGAGGTACGATTTTATTTAAACGCCAAGTCTTTCGTAATGTTCGCTTCGCAAATGTTTCGATTGGAGAAGACGTCAATTTCTTGCGAAGATGCCGAACTCGCGGCTACCGGATTTACGCTACCTCCCCGAAAAATTACGTTTATATTCGAAGAAAAGATAAAATGAGCCACACATGGAAAGTTAGTGAAAGGTATATCCTTCACAAAAGCCTTTTAGTGGCTAGAACCAAAAGATTTCATCGATATGCGATTCAGCGCTATTAATGCCCGCTTACCCGCGAATAATCGCGGGTTTTCTTTTGCTTCGGAAAGCGTTTATCGAACGTAACTCTTATTAAACTATCGGGCAGCAGTTATAATAAAACCTACAATGATTTAGTATTACTCTAGACGATACTTATATTAAATAAGAAATAAACGGAGGTACATTATGTTTACGAAGACTGGTTTGATCGAGCATCTTCATAATATCGGCGTTGACCCGCTCGGGACGTTGAAAATCCATATTTCGTACAAAGCAATCGGCGAGGTCGAGGGTGGTGCGGAGACTGTGCTTGATGCGCTGAGTGACTACATGAAGGACGGGTTGCTCGTGCTGGGGGCGCATACGTGGCGCAATGTCGGGACTGACAATCCGGTCTGCGACAACTTGTATACGCCAACATGCATCGGGGCGCTGACGGAGCTTTTTCGCAAGCGTCCAGGAGTCGTGCGTTCTCTGCACCCGACCCACTCAGTGGCAGCCTTGGGTAAAGATGCCGAGTCCTTTATCGCGGGCGAGGAACATCTGCAAACCCCGTGCGGAGCAGGCGGCACCTATCACAAACTTTGGCAGCGGGATGCCCAGATCCTGCTGATCGGCGTTAATTTTAGTCGTAACACCTTCATTCATGGGGTCGAGGAATGGGATGGGGCAGTCGGAACGATTTCCACCGAGAAAACTGACTTATACACGATCGGGCCCAAAGGTGACCGCCACTACACGCCACAGTTTCGCCACTGCGCACGGGTCGGATCCGACACATTCACGAAACTCGAACCTGAAGCACTTAATACCGGCGTCATGACCCTCGGGAAATTCGGCAACGCAACGACCAGATTAATGAGCGCGAAGCAGCTCCGGACTATGGTTGCCAAACATCTGAAGCAGGACCTGAACTATCTGACCGACTATTAATATTCTTAGCAATATATCTAAATTAAGTCGCGTAGTTGCGGCTTTTTTTGTTTGAATGATATAAGTTCTTGTCCAAGAAGACATAGATTAATGGATGAGCAAGCTTGAATAAGTTTGGATATATTCAATATATCTTTTAGCTTCTTGAGAGAGATAGACATCGTTATCTTGAGAAGTAGCACCGTAGGTTACAAAAGCAGGAAGATAAGTTCCATTACATTTGGTAATCGTTCTTTGAATAGGTTTTAAAAATTCACTGATCGTGAACCAATTGTCTCCGCCTGCCCGATAGCAATTTTTTGTACCTCCTGTTGTTGTTGCAACAATAAATTCTTTATCCTTTAAATAATCACCTCCCGGTCCATAAGCCCAACCATACGTAAATACATCTTCGAACCATTTTTTTAATAGGGGCGGACAGCCGTACCAGTAAAACGGAAATTGTAAAACAATCCGATCATGAGATAAGAGTAACTGCTGTTCCTTTTCCACATCAATCTTCCAATTCGGATACTCCTGATAAAGGTTTCGAACATCGAATTTTGCGTGTCTGCTGAGTTCAAGCTTGAATGCTCGATTTGCACGGGATGTCTCTAAATTAGGATGGGCAATGATTACCATAATGTTCATTTCAAAACCTCCTGGATTTTACAAGTAAGTATGACTACAATCCCAATTATTGAGTCGAACGAATCTTTTGAAAAGTACGCTCATTTTTCATACTAAGTTAGGAAGAACGTACGGTTATGTGTTCATTATGGAATAGTACGTTAAACCATACTAAGTACGTAAAAAAATAGCACTTATGAGATGCGGTATAATTTGGTAAAGTAGGGGTACGAGATTCGTAATTTGCGTAATAAGGAGTTGAACTCTTGGATTCGGATAGAAATCAATCGTATCGGACACAGGGAATAGTGACCACATTGCAAGTTATAGGTGGAAAATGGAAGCCGTTGATACTATTTATTTTGATGAAGGAGGGAACCAAACGTTTCGGTGAATTGAGACGCAAGCTTCCTGAGATTACACAAGGCATGCTTACCAATCAGCTCCGTGAAATGGAGAAAGACGAGCTCATCGTTCGGCAAGTGTTCCAGACGGTCCCTCTAAAAGTCGAATATTCATTGTCCGATCATGGAAGAACACTAAGTTCTATTTTGACCGACATGTGCGGTTGGGGGTTTTTCCATATCGAATTTATGAACGATACTAATGACGTTCACGAAATTAAACGGCAAACTGAATAAGAACGTGCTAATTGTGATCGTTAGAAAAGGAGAACCTTGTCATCTTTGGGGAGTTCAATGGTAATGAAAGGAGTGTTTGACTAATGAAATGGATAGTACGCATTTTGCAGGGTTTAGTTGCGTTAGACTTTCTGTTTGCAGGAGCATCGAAGATATTCGCGAGCAGCGACCAAATTAGGGAGTTATTCACCGACAAACTGGGTACGCCAGCCGCGTTGATCTACATCGTCGGCGTTCTCGAAGCGCTGGCAGGGCTGGCTCTTATCGCTGGCTATCGAAGCCGTAAGGCAGCAGTAGCATCGATCATTGTCATGATCGCCATCTTGATCGGTGCGACCGTGACGAACCTCGCCGCAGGCCTTGTGGCAGATGCCATGGTCCCATTCGCGATCTTGATCGTAGTGCTCTTCCTCTTATTCCTGAAGCGTGATGCGCTCAAGGGTATTCGTAGAATGGCAGGAGCAAATAGTTCGGTCTCCAAGTAATTTAGTATAGGGATTGAGCGCTTGGAAAAAACTCTAAGCGGATTATACATAAAATAGGATGAGGTGGCCAATATGGCGTATAAATCAACTCACACGTTCGTAAACCTGCCAGTGAAAGACTTGAACCGGACAAAGGAATTTTTCAGCAGTATCGGCTTTGAGTTCAACCCCCAGTTCTCTGATGAAAATTCGGCATGCCTAGTGATCAATGACAACACGTGTGTTCAACTGCTGACTGAGTCGTACTTCCAGACATTCGTCAACAAACCAATAGCTGATGCTGTCGGCGCCGCTACTGGGATTATCGCGCTCTCCGCTAACAGCAGAGCCCAAGCGGACGAACTGGCGGACAAGGCGCTAGCTGCGGGGGGCAAACAGTCCAAGGAACCGGCGGACCATGGCTTTATGTACGTGAGAAGCATCGAGGATTTGGACGGACATCTGTGGGAAATTGCCTATATGGACATGAGCGCTTTCTCTCAAAAGTAATGGAGATTTGATGATGACCCAAACATTTCCTCAGAGGAATGGAGCTCCCAGAACGGGAAACGATAGTTCAATCAGAACAGGGAGCAGGCCAACGCGGCGCTGCTCCCTGTTTCATTGAGAGTAAAGGCAGTTTAATAAAATCGTGACCGGTCGCAAGCAGGAAGGTAGGGGCACGACCATAACTTTTCGAACCAATGATATCGAAGTTCTTCTCCGATTCTCGAAGCTGCTTCACCATTGTTCGTTGAACTGCCAACAACTACTCTGGCATGTTGCCTGCGTTAGGATCTGCAACAAAGGTAGTTTTATATTTTTGATATAATAATTCTGTAACCATACCAGCAGAGGCATGATGAAGATCATGACAGTGGAACATCCAGTTTCCTTCATTATTTGCTTCGAAGGCGACAACGTATTCTTCTCCCGGCTTCAAATTCAACGTATCCTTGATGATTGGAGACCCTTCAAGGGGCTCCCCGTTCTTACTTAGCACTTGAAAGAAGTGACCGTGCAGGTGCATCGGATGATCGTCGGATTTAGAGTTATTAACGAGGTGAACCTTGATGGTATCTCCATTTGTTACGTTTATCGGATCTGTTTCAGGAAACGTTTTTCCATTTATAGTGTAGACCATTTCACCATTTTTCATTTCGGTGTTTAAATTCATCGTATATTCCAACGTATACTTCTGACTTAAAGTAAAATTGGATTCACTTTTTTGGCCATAACGGCTCATATCGACTTTTGTTAGATTTTCCGTTTCATTCGACTTGTCTGAGCCTGAAGGAGCCCCTTCATAAACGATCAGTGCTTTCATGCCTTTTACAGCAGCATTGTTGCCATGATCCTCAATCAACCATTGTCCCGGATTGTTAGCAACAAACTCAATATCGTAACGCTCACCTGGAGCAATGCTTACAACATTATCTTTAAGGATACCTGGATTGTTTATAGGTTGCCCATCGGTAGAAGTGACTTTGAACTCATGTCCGTGCAAATGAATTTGATGACTCAAATAGCCCGCATTGATCAGTCGAATTCGTACATTATCTCCTTTCTTAACAGGGAACTGATCCACCAAAGAACCGGATTTCCCATTTATGGTATACAGATCGTACATACTCATGTCATGGCCCGTATTCATCGCACTATGATCCATTCCTGACATATTATCACCAGACATATCCATGCTGGACATGTCCCCGGAGCTCATCCATTCATCGAGGACAAGCGTATAATCACGGTCAACGCCAGTGCCTTCTTTGGGCTCGACGATAAAGGATCCGTACAATCCTCGATCCAATTGATTTACGCTATCCTGATGTGAGTGGTACCAGTAGGTACCAGGGACATCTGCTTTAAACTCATACGTAAACGACTGACCTGGTTGGACAGCGTTTTGCGTTACACCTGGAATGCCGTCCATTTCATTTGGAACAGGAACACCATGCCAATGAATTGTAACTGGCTCGGGCAACTGATTCTTTAAGTTAACTTTTATCATTTCACCTTGTTTGACCCGAATTTGTGGTCCAGGAACAGAATTGTTGAATGTCCATACTGGCAATGTTTTGCCTGGAGCAATTTCCTGATTGCTACTGCTGGCAGTCAAACTAAATTCTCTGCCCGTTAGAACAGTAGGCTTTACCGTTTGAGCATCTGTCGACTTCCGAGAGTCTTTTATCCCTTCCATATTCATTCTCGAGTGATCCATTCCGTTCATTGATCCTGTACATCCAGCCAAAATAAAGGATAACCCCCCGGCTATAACCATACTTTTGAACTTCCAATCACTCTTCATTCCATTCATTCCTTTCTGTGTTAATACATCCGATGGAACCATCATATCTGGTACATATGTAGAACTATTGAGGAATGAGCTAGGTTGAAAAATAAGACTTCTTCAGACATAGTAGTCGTAGAGAAGAACATCTTAAAATGAAGGATTTCTAAAAATAGACATTTGCCCACTTGATATACCTCTGCGGGGTATGTTAGTCTCTGGTTACGCTGGTTGTGCTCTTGGGACCGACCTCTCGAATTTTTTCTTCATCAACTACAATCAATATGGTTTTCATAAGAAGCCCCGTTTGCGATTGTATGACTGCAACCATCGTTGGGGCATTTGACACTACGGTTTATACCGTTTCAAAGGAGTCATGCGTGAAAAAGTGGTTACTGAGCATTAGTTATACGTTAACCGTTCTTTTTTTACTTCTGAATAAAGAACATCTTCTAGAATGGATTCAGCAGAAAGAGTCCGCTAATATTTTTTTGATTCAGATCATAGCAATTCTGTTAGCTTTGATTCCTATTGCACCCTTTGGACTAATCGCTGGGGTAATCGGAGCTAAATTAGGCTTCGTAGTGGGTGGAGTAATTAATATAGTAGCCTCAACAAGCGCAGCACTTATTATGTTTGTTGTTGTTCGCTACACGTTCTCCAGTTCGGTACGAAGTATCATATCGAGATATAAGAGTATCGATCATCTTACGAAACTGTTCGAGACCAATCCGTTTCTGACTGTGTTTTTCGCGCGAGTCATCCCAATTATTCCTGCTCCGTTAGTGAATATGTATTCAGCGATTACTCGTATCCCATTCTTTACATTTTTCTTAGCGACCGTAGTAGGTAAACTCCCAATAATGATCACATTCGCTTTACTCGGCGAACAATTGTTCACGAATACAAAAAATGCGATCATTACCATTGCTCTTTATTCAGCATTTCTGCTTCTGATTTATCTATCTTTTCGGATCTGGAGCAAAAAAAAGGGCATGAGATGACTTTTCATTTGAAAATCAGGTTTCCGAACCTTCTGGAAGCCTTTTTTTGCATTGGTTTGATCACATGAATCTAGACTTCAGAGTCGCGGAACATCACTATGGCATAATCAGCCTCCAAGAGTAGGTTGTCTTTATTGTGCTATTCTGTTGACTTGATAATGAAGGATGCCTTTTATTATTTCCTGTATAATCCAGAATGGAAGTCCGATACAAGTTATCATCTCAGTTTTAGGGGAGGGATATAGGGTAGCTTGAGATCCATGGAAGCGATTAACGAAAACGCTTTCTTTCATCTCGATTCATAGCAATTCGAGAGATAGAACAATATGAAACTGACAGGAGGAATTTCTAATGATAGGATCACACAGAACAAAATTCATGAAAAGAGTGACGGCATTTGTGATGATCGTATGTTTGATGGTTGCATTTGGGTTTGACAGTTCGAAGCTCGCATCGGCAGCAGCGGTATCTCCGTCGCAGGCCTATGTCGAAGCAATGGGCAAAGGCTTGAACGTATTTAATACCTTTGATAGCTTCAACTCAAACGACTTCTCGTTATCCGATGAGACTTCCTGGGGGCAGCCGAAGGTCACGCAAGAGTTGATTGTGGCAGCCAAGGCCAAAGGCTTCAATAGCATTCGCATCCCCATGACCGCCTATACCAGATATACAATGGGTGCCGACGGACACTATGTCATCGATTCCGCATGGCTAGCCAGATATAAAGAAGTAGTGGACTGGGCCGTTTCCGCAGGATTTTATGTCATGCTCAACCTGCATCACGATTCCTGGATCTGGCTTAAAGACTGGGATGGAAATACGGCATCCGAGGAATATAAGCGATATGTGGATTTGTGGACACAGCTTGCGGATTATTTCAAGGACGAACCCAATACCGTATCCTTCGAGACCATAAATGAGCCGCAATTCGCAAGCGATACCGGAACCGTCACAAAGCAGGATAAATTGAATAGGATTAACCAGGCTGCCTATCAAGTGATTCGTCATTCGGGTGGCAATAATGCAACTAGAATGGTTATTATTCCGACTTATGAAACAAACAGTGCCGAGGATAAAACTCTTGCAACCTACAATTTTATCACCGGCCTGAATGATCCAAACATAATTGCCACCGTTCATTATTACAGCGACTGGGTGTATAGCGGCAACCTGGGTATTACAGGTTTTGACGAACAGCTTTACAAAGACTCCGCTCAAACGCCGAGATCCAATACGGATCTGTTCTTCAACACCTTGAATAACACTTTTATTTCAAAAGGCATCGGGGTTGTCATCGGCGAATATGGCTGGTTATCTTCCGATGAAGGCGCTGCAGCCAATCAGTCAGGCGAGAAGCTGAAATATCTTGAATATTTGAATTACATGGCCTCGAAATACAGAGTCAGTACGATGATCTGGCCGCCTGCATTCGATCGGGTTGCGCCATATGACTGGAATTATTTGATCGGGTCAACGATTAAAGCATCCGTTCAGGGACAACGTTCCTCCTATTCGACAGGGTTAAATGAAATCTATATCAAAGAAAAGGCTGCAAGGGATATTCAGATTCCGCTTACGCTGAACAGGAATACCTTTAAAGGCATCGCAGGATTGAAGAAAAGCGATTATTCCTATAATGCCAAAACCGCAACCCTTACGCTTTCAAAAAAATTTGTAAACGAGAAATTCACAAAGGGTTCATACGGCCTCATTGCGGATTTGGAGTTGCAATTCTCTGCAGGTGCAGCATGGCATCAATATATAATCAAATATGCAGCGCCGGTATTTCAAACCGCTACAGGCACGACAACATCCGGAATTACGATTCCGGCAACCTTTAACGGTTCCAAGGTAAAACGTGCTTCAGCCTATGATGCATCCGGCAACAGAATCGGTCCGAATTCCTGGTTCCCGTATATGCAGTTTGGCTCTGAATTTAATGACAACTATTCCGAAGGTACGTTCAGTATCCAAAACAACTTCTTTAACAATTCCGTATTGGATGGAACCATCAAGATCACGATCGAATTCTACGATGGGCAGGTCATAAACTATGCCATCCAAAAGAGTGGATCGAATGTGACCGGGATCGGGGTAGTTTCCTGATCAAGGTTACTGCAGATTCTGCGACGAGTATATGTCAACAGCAAAACAACATAGAAGTAGAGATCCCCGATCCTTACCGGTATCGGGGATTTTTATTCTGTGCCAGATGCAAATGGATGAAACGAAGTGCGTCAATAATCGTTATACAGAATAAAGTAAGATACGGAGGTGTTCTGATGGATTTGTTGAAAGGCATGGGAAAGATGGCGGGCGAATTCACAGGCAGAGTGCTTGGAGGTACTGTGCGTGTAGCCGGTGAACTTGTTCATAGCGATTACATTAAAGAGATCGGCAACGATGTGGAAAGAGTGACGGCAAAAACAGGCGAGCTGGCAGGCCAAGCAGCGAGCGGTGTATGGGATGTTGGCGCCGGTTTAATAACGGCGGATAAGCAGCAGGCTAAGTCCGGATTCGATGATCTTGGAGATGCGGTCACGATTACAGTCAGAGGTGCTGGCCAAGGAATCGAATACGTCGTTGAAAGCGGTAAAGATGTTGTGACAGGCATTAAGGAAAATGATAAGCAGCTGATTAAAGATGGCGCCAAGAAACTGGGTAAAGCTGCTGCAGTATCCATAATTGCTGTCGGTGTAATCGATATAGTCGATGGTCCGGACGGAATGGATACATCAGAGACCTAATAAAGACCTCAATATGGACTATAGACCGGCAGCGACGGTTGCCGGATTTTTATTTTATCCTCGAATGCATAGGGACGGTTTCTCCTGATGAAATTAGTATTGCTCAAACTTCGTCAGTACTCTCACTATCGGAATCAGCATCACGACGTACTCTATAAAAAGCCATAATGATTCCCTCAGAGGTCTTTGACCTCCTTAAATATACATTGTAGTTCTTGGCATCCTCCAGCAGGCGAAGGCAGTTTAACATATCTAAGCTCGTTCTAGCGTGTTGTACAATCGCATCGAAATCAATTTGGCTAAACTCGCTTATTTTAACATCAATCTCATGAGAATCCTCGGTAAGTATCCATATCGAGTCTTTTGACACGGTAAAACAGTTTATCTGCTGATTCTTTATCGTTACGCCATTGACATAGCAATCAAAGTAACAATTCTGCGATTCAAGTTTATCTAACAGAGTTACGATAGGCATTGGAACAATCTCCTTTACAAATTAATTTGTAGAAGCACATACAATCAATCATATTTAATTGGTTAAAGACTATTCCAACTTTCTACACTACAAATAACTCGGTTACTTTGCACACTATTACAAAAGAGGTGTCATATCATAGAAACAGATTTATACAATAGTGGAATTAAATTGACGTAGAAAGTTGAGTGTGATAGCATTGGTTTAACTTAAAACGAAAAGGCTATGATGAGAAATAGTAGGTATTAGGGATCTCACAGAGAGAAGATGGTTGGTGCGAATCTTCATTGATCTAATACTGAAGCAGTCTCGGAGCTGTGAACCGAACAGAGGAATCTTAGTAGGCTTCAACGGAGTTCCACCGTTATTCAGGAAACAATATCGGAGATATCCCGTATTGATAGAGTGCAGAGAAATCTGAAATTAGGTGGTAACACGGACATAATAGTTCGCCCTAAGTTGACAAGAAAATATGTCAGCTTAGGGCTTTTTCTGTTTTATTTCTTCTCGTGTGAAAATTTGTAATTTTCCAAAAATAATTAATAATTGATGGGGGAGTTCTTTTGAAAATTGAATTTCTGCGAGGGCGTAAAATGATTCTTGAAGTCTGACGCCCCTTTCCCTACGGTCACATAAGCCTATCGGTCTCGTGAATACCAGAACGTTAGCCGAAAGAAGTTCTTAATTTAGGAGGAGTCTAGATGATATTAGAAAAAGTTATAAATAGAATTGTAATACAAAGTGAATATAAGGATTTTGTTGATAAGTATATAGATAATATACTTACTGAATTTAAAGGCAAGATTCATAGCATTTATATGTGTGGTTCGATTCCAAAAGGAACTGCTACACCTTTTAAGTCAGATGCAGATTTTACCATTGTATGTGTAAATCCCAAAGATATTGATTACGAAAGATTGTCAAATATTAAAGACAGGCTTTTAGAAGAATATCCAGTATTAACTAAGATTGATACGATAATTTGCTCGATTGACGATGTATTAAGTAAACCAAATGAGTGGGGTTTTTGGGTTAAAATAATTTGTGTTTGCGTATATGGTCATGACGCTGGTGAAAAAGTACCACCCATTATTATTTCTCCAGCGTTCATTTTAGACTTAAATACAGAGACCAAGGAGGAAGTAGATCGTATACATAGTTTACTTTCTAATGCTAGTGATAACACAATGAAAACTAGATATATTAAAGGATACTCTAAGAGATTAATTCGGGCATTATACTCTTTGATTTTAGAAGATACAGGTGTATGGCAAGATGACATTATTGAGATGAAGAATGCCATATTAAACTATTGTGAGATTGACTCCGCTTTAGTTGATTATCTGTATGCTTGTTACTTAGATAGTAATGTACTTGTTGAAGAGTTTCTGGGAATTGCAGATGAAGTATATAGCTATTTTGAGAACGCCTTAAATGCAATGGCTGCTTCCAGAACTTCCTTCGACTAAACCATATTGATCGACGGGCTTAGGGGGATGGATGTGCTCACTCGCTTCTCAGAGTGACCAGTAGCAGCCTCAATCATGGTCATGACAAGTAGGGGTGAACATTATAGCGCTCGCTCGGGATCAAGTCCCACGGGCAAGTACGTTCGACCCGACTACCCTAAACCTCGAGGCTAATGTAAAAAGGATCAACCAGAAAGAAATGGTTGATCTCATAATACGAAGGGCAGATTAGCTTAATATCAATTTCCATTTCTCTTGCAACATACCTCTAACCCCATACGTCAATAACTGTTGAATAGGGGGATAATTATGAAAAAAATTATCTTAACTTTAATAGCAATGTGCTTTATTACGACAGGATGCTTTGGAGCAGATAAAGCGTCTGAAGAAAGAAACCGGGTACCACAACAAGTAGTCATTTCATTAACTTTGGAAGACGTAACGGAAGCTATAAAGGCGGAAGGGCTTGAACTGATACCAGTGGCAACACTTAAAAACGATTGGATATTGAGTAACGTAGAACCGAATAGGTTCCGAGTAGGCAAACCTAATGAGAATACAGACCCTGCTAAATTAGACCAATTTTCTATTTATGTTTTCGAATCAGAGAACGAGCGTAAAAAAGGATTAGATGACTTTAATAAACAAAAAGAAGCATTTGATATGATTGTTCCACTCATCTATGAAGCCAAAAATGTAATGATGATTTATTGGTCTGATGCTTATAACCCGAACAAATTTGGACAACAATTTCAAGATACATTCGACCGACTTAGAAATAAGTAATCAAGGGCAGGATAGTTTAAATATGTGTTAATATGGAACTAAAAAATCGCAGCCGGCCCGAGCGGATCGGCTGCCCAAAAATATAGTATTTTGTAACCCTTTTGCCCCATTGGTAAAAGGGTTTTTGTTTATGCAAAAAGAATGTGTTTTAGTGTGACTATGAAAGGACGTTCATAATTTCTAGAAAACGCGAGGAATGATCCCATTCCCTATGTCCCCGACACGAAGCGCAATAGAACCTGGCTTTTCGTTTTCCCTGTAATTACCTATGCATTAGACCACGGCTATGATCAATATCAGGAACACAAAAAAAGGAGGCTGCATTATGGAAAAAGTAAGCGGTTCCACACCCTCTGCGAAACAGGCATTCAAGTTAAATCACGCATCCGGATATTTTCAAAGCCTAGGTGTGGATGTGATGGCCTTCGACGATATTTATCCGGAGGGGCATCAATCCGGTGTAAGTATCATTATGCACGGCAATCGAGTCGCTACAAATGGCGATATACGTTTAGAACAGACGCCCGGACAATGGCAGCCAGTGCCACAACAAGGTAAGCGCGAACTGGATGAAGCGGCGAATACGATCACCACTTCGCTGAGTTTTCCGGACTCCTCGAGGCACTTGAAAGGCTTTAATCCGATGATCTATCCGGATTTCGAGTTCAATTACAAGGTTATCGTCAAAGGTGAAGGCACGTCGGTCACCGTTACCGTTGATTTGGATCGACCGATACCGGACAAATTTGTCGGAAAAATATGCTTTAATCTGGAACTATTCCCCGGCGCGTTGTTCGGAAAGCCTTGGATAATGGACAACAGGTCGGGAATCTTTCCTGAACAGCCCAACGGCCCTGTTTTGTCGCTGCCGTCCAATTATTCGCATACCGGGAATTTTAGTGAACCCGATGCGAACGCTGATCTAAAACTTCTGTCCGGCGACAACAAGGGATACAATCCGATTATTGCCGATGACCTCATTGCCGAACCGTATGCTGTTGGCAGACGTTTTACAGTGCGGCCCGACGACCCTTACAACCGCTTTACCATTGAAAGCAAGGGAACGGAGCTTAAGTTATACGACGGGCGCATGAACCACAACAACGGTTGGTTTGTGATCAGCAGCGAAGTCCCTGCCGGAGCCACTCATAATGCGATTCAATGGGTCATCACACCTAATGTCGTAGAACACTGGATCTCTCCGGCAATTGTTCAGACATCGCAGGTAGGATACCATCCTAGCCAATCAAAAACGGCAATCATTGAACTTGACAAACGTGATAGCAAACGAGAAAAACCGGTTCTTTTCAAAATAACAGAGACAGGCGAAAAACAGGTTCTCTCAACTGAAGGACAGGAATGGGGACAATTCCTCCGCTATCACTACTTGAAATTCGATTTTACGGACATTAGGGAAGAAGGTCTGTACAAAGTTCGTTACGGTTCGTCGGAGTCGGCCATTTTCCGCATCGCCAGCGATGTTTACGACCGAGGCGTCTGGCAGCCGGTGCTGGAGTATTTCCTTCCCGTACAGATGTGTCATATGCGGGTAAGTGAAAAATACCGCGTATGGCATGGCCATTGTCATCATGACGACGCTCGGATGGCTCCGGTAAATCTCAATCACTTTGACGGATATGTACAAGGGCCTTCCACATTGACCAATTACAAACCGGGCGATATTGTTCCGAGGCTAAATACTGGCGGTTGGCACGATGCCGGCGATTTTGACCTTCGCGTAGAGTCACAGTCCGGTGAATTCTATACCCTGGCTCTGGCGTACGAAGCCTTTGATGTCTATTACGATGCAACCACCATTGACCAAGACCAACGAATCGTCGAAATCCATCAGCCTGACGGCAAAAATGACATCCTGCAGCAGATCGAGCACGGCGTCTTGTCCGTAGTGGGTGCCTATAATGCATTAGGACGGCTTTATCGGGGGATTATTGAAAGCGACCTTCGGCAATATGTACACCTTGGCGACAGCGCGAGCATGGCCCCGGATCGCTGGGTGTTTACTGAAGATAATCCGCCGCGCGAATTGCTAACCGCCGCTCATCTGGCAGCGGCTGCCCGCGCTTTGAAAGATTTCAACCCTACATTAAGTAACCAGACCTTACAGGCGGCCTGTGAGATTTTTAAGGTTACGGATGGGACCGGCCTTGCTAGAACGGCAAAAATTCATGCCGCCGCAGAATTATTCCTGACCACCGGCGAACAAGAATATAAAGACTTTTTACTGTCGGAAGCCGATTTTATCGTCGAGTCGATTGACAAGGTGGGTTGGTTTATCGCACGAGCCGAAAACGCGATGAATGACGCCGGTTTTACAACAAAGATTCGCGATGCTTTGCCGGCTTTGAAAGAACAGTTTGCGCGGCAGAGTGCTGAAACACCGTACGGGATACCGTATCGCCCGCATATCTGGGGAGCGGGTTGGGGCATCCAGAGACTGGGATACGAATACTATTTCCTACATAGGGCTTATCCCGATATTTTCGATTCCGAATTGATTTTCAATGCATTGAACTTTGTTCTGGGATGTCATCCGGGTTCCAATAATATGTCGTTTGCGTCGGGAGTGGGCGCCAATTCGGCAACGGTAGGGTATGGACTCAATCGAGCCGACTGGTCGTATATTCCCGGCGGCGTCATTTCGGGTACTGCACTGATCCGTCCCAACTTCCCGGAACTGCTAGTGTTCCCTTATTTGTGGCAACAGGTGGAATATGTAATGGGAGGCGGCTCTACGCATTTTATGTTTATCGCATTAGCGGCGCAACAACTTACAAACGGTAAAAAATAAACGAATACAAGGTTTACACGCAAAGCCCGCGATTATTAATCGCGGGCTTTGCGGTGAAGTAAACCACATAGTCGAGGAAATGCCTAAGGTTTCGTGCAATCTTGCCTACAGATTGGGAAGGGTTCCATAACAACGATTTTGATTCGGAAAGTGCTAGACTCTGCGATGTGATCTATTTTCCAAGGTCTGAAGAAGGTACGAAGAATTGGGCTGGGAATCAAGCATCC
Organism: Paenibacillus terricola; assembly: GCF_014779765.1. Lineage (GTDB taxonomy): Bacteria > Bacillota > Bacilli > Paenibacillales > Paenibacillaceae > Paenibacillus_T > Paenibacillus_T terricola. Next base: position 611,379 of record NZ_JACXZA010000002.1, read on the forward strand.
AAAGGTCCGGACGGCGATAACTTCAGTCTCGCAATCGAAACACTTGAAGGTGAACTGGTTGGCACTATTGGTGCTCACCAGTGTGGAATAGGCATTGTTTAGGATGACATCCAGCCTGCTGAACGACATGCTCGACCTGCTGGGAATCTGTTACATCGAGCGTTAAGAGGAGAACAGCGTCTTTGATTGCTGTGAAAATATGCCTCATCTGAGCGTTTGCATACAAACACTGATAAATTTGCATTGGCGCCTAACCTAATAATGGACGCACGTCCAAACCAATGATAGCTCTCAGTCATAGGGTATACGGACTTAGGAAGGAGGCGTTTAAAATGCAAGGCTGCCAAGACGAAGGGAATTGTCAGAAAAAAGTCGTGTTAGTTTGCCCTCCAGGAAAAAAAAGGGCCAAACGCAAACATCGCAGGCAAGCTGCAAAAACGATTACGTTGTCTTGTCCACCTCCCAAAATAGAATTTGTAGCGCCAACCATTTCCGGTCCTCCAGGGCCTGCCGGACCACAAGGGCCAATCGGGCCGCAAGGACCTGCCGGACCTGCCGGAGGACCGCAAGGACCTGTCGGACCGCAAGGACCACAAGGAAATGCAGGGCCTGCCGGACCGATGGGCGCGCAAGGGGAAGCAGGTCCGCAAGGGCCAATCGGTCCAGTGGGGCCACAAGGTCTTATCGGTCCTACTGGCCCGATGGGATTGCAAGGGCCTATGGGGCCACAAGGCGAAATGGGATTGCAGGGGCCAATTGGTCCACAAGGGTCGCAAGGTATACAAGGGGAACAAGGACCACAGGGCATTCAAGGGCCGACAGGTGCGCAGGGACCTCCAGGAACCACCACTTCGACAAAAGTCGTAGTATTTCAAGGGGCTAATGCGGGATTCCAATTGTTCGTTGGCTCGCCGGGCCCAGAATCGGGGACGATACCGTACGTCATCTCGGGAAACGGAAGCGTAGTTGGGGTTTCTGGTACTATTGACGTGAATAATCTGGGGATAGGATCTTACATCTACGAGGTATGTTTGAATGTAGTAAACACCGCGGCAACGCCGCTGCCTGCCAATGTAGTGGCAACCGTAACGTTGACGGTGACAGCTCCTATTACCGGAACAATCATCTTCTCATCCAGAGCGACCGATGTGGGCCCGCATCCAGTACTCGTCTCGAATGGAGCACCTTACGTGGTGACGTCCGCTACCGTCACCTGGACTAGTAATATACCGGGTACACCGATAACGAGAAATACTGCGCTTTCTTTATTTTTAAATACTAATGTTTCGAACAGCGCAACCTACTCCGTTTATGTTTCAACCGATATATAGAATAACCACGTTCGACAAGGTTGCCCGCTTTGACAATAACGGCAAGTTGAGGGCACCTTATTCTGGTGCCCTCCGCAACCTTTTATCACTGCCGCATATTAATCTCGAAGGCTTGGCGGCTTATTGTCTAACCGAATCATATGTTTGATCGTTGACCAGAATCAACATATAAGCATCACTCTCAGACATCGCATCCATACGTTGATAGGAAGGTCCGTTTCAGACAAGGACCGCAAGACTTTATTCATATGTACCCGTCACTTTTGATGCGGAGTACGTTTAGAAAATAATTGTAAGTGGACAAGATCATACTCGAATCGATAAGTTGACCCTTTCGGGGGTCTCTTTGGTTTATTCAAAATCTGCTGTTAATCCGCTCCTGCCTCAAACCTTGGAAGAGCCCATGTGCATTAACTAAATTATCAATTCGTAAAAAACTTTTAAGTTCCTTGGGAGAGGATGTTAACTTGAAACCAAGAGCGCAGAAAGTGAAACTAAAGAATACAACCTCGAATAAACAGAGCACGTTGTTTCTTACTTCCAAAGCCCAGTTATTGACGAATGTAAAGAAGTTGAAAGGAAACAATTACACTTTTATTGGTATGGGTGACAGTTGGGCAGGGGACGGGCAAACGAGCAATGCGATATTTGGTTCAGCCTTAACCGCTATTCGCAATTTGAAGAAAAAACCTTTATTTATTTTGCATAATGGAGATGCCGTATTCACGGGAAGCGATCAGGAATTCAAGACAGGGGGATCTTATTCCGGTGTTCCTGTAAAAAGCTTACTGCAACTAATTAAAGATCCGATTAAAGGCGTACCAGATATCCCCTTCTTCATCGTTCCCGGCAACCACGAAGGCACAGGTATAAACGGTCCGCTTACGAATTTCAGAAAATATATCGGTCCTACGCATTTTGGAATTCAACTTCCTAAAATTAAAACCACTATCATCGGTCTAAATAACTCGCAGCAGATCGGCACAAACACAAATGGGCAAACGATCTACGGTTTTGCGCCAGGGGAGCTAGCTTTTCTGAGAAATCAATTAAAAAAGGCCCGGAAAAATACTCTGGTGACCATGCATGTGCCCCCCAGAGTTGGGAAATGGGCAAATCCGCGATATTTTCAGGATCCAACATCAACCTTTGGTAATGCTAAAGGACAATTGAACCGATTCCTGTCTACTATTCGAGGCAAGGTTCCTCAAGTTCTCGCGGGACATGTGCATGCCTTGGATCATTTAACCTTTCAAGGTACGAGGTATACGATATCTGGGGGAGCCGGTGCGCCTCTTGTAAAAAAAGGCTTCCTTAAGGGCGCGCCGACACCTATCTTTCACATTATCGAATTTACTGTTAAAAATGGTGTTATCGTGAAACGTCGTGTTATTCCTATCGGTGAGACAGCATAAGTATGTCAGAGTCGGGTTAGGGCTTAGAAAATAAACCATAGTTCCACCATATAGGAGGATGGGACTGATGGCCCCGCTTCGGTACTCTTGAAATGTATTGTTTGTTTTATAATTGGAGGCTGCTGACGTGAGTGACCAGCAGCCTTTTTGACCAAAGAAAGGAGCACAAAATCGCTCTTTACAACATGGGGCTCCGATCCGAGAAACCATAATGGAGGGAGCAGATTTTGTACGCCATGACCAATAAATCAAAAGGCATCAAAGAGAACGTGCTGCAATTCGCCATGTTACTCGCCATCCTTCAAGAATTGCTCAATACGTGATTTAATAGCTTCTCGAACATTACGAAACTGCGCCATAATTTCATCTTCTGTACCCGTTGCTTTAGCCGGATCATCAAACCCCCAGTGCCACTTGACTACATTCGGGTTCGAGATGACAGGGCAGTGCTCATCCGCATGTCCACATAATGTAATGACATAAGTAGCGCGATTAAGGATATCAGCATTAATAACGTCAGAGCTGTTACCGCTTATGTCTACGCCAGCTTCATTCATGACTTGAACAGCGCGTGGATTCAATCCATGTGCCTCAAGACCAGCGCTTTTTACTTCGTACCGATCTCCACCAAGTGCGTTCATAAAGCCATCTGCAATTTGGCTGCGACAGGAATTGCCCGTGCAAAGAAAATAGATAAGTGGTTTGTTAGTCATTTGAATGACCCCTTTTCATTAAATTAGTAATCCAAAGTATTAGCCTACGACTTTAAGCCACAAATACAATCCAGAGAGTGTAATAAAGAGTACAGGAACGGTCAGAATAATTCCTGTCTTGAAGTAGGTGCCCCAAGAGATCTTGACGCCCTTACTAGATAAAACATGCAGCCACAGCAGCGTGGCTAAGGAACCGATCGGTGTTATTTTCGGACCTAAGTCTGAGCCAATAACATTCGCATAAATAAACGCTTCACGTATGATTCCTGTTGGATTCGTATCCTGAATAGCCAATGCATCAATCATAACCGTTGGCATGTTGTTCATGATCGAGGAGAGAATGGCGGCAACAAAACCAGTTCCTACCGTTGCTACGAATAGACCTTGATCACCAACCCAATCAAATACCTTACCAAGCTCATCCGTTAATCCTACGTTACGAAGACCATAAACAACCACGTACATACCGATGGAGAAGACTACAACAGCCCATGGAGCGCCTTTAACCAGCTTCCAAGTGTGAATCTCCTGGCTACGTCTAGCAAGAAGCAAGAAGATAATAGCGGCAATGCCGGCAATGATGGAAACTGGAACATCAATAAACTCACTGGTTAGATAAGCGATCAGTAGCACTGCAAGGATAAACCAGGAGGTCTTGAACAGACGCAAGTCCTTTATTGCATCTGCAGGCTTCTTCAACTGCTGCAGATCATACTGCCTCGGGATGCTCCGACGGAAGAACAAGAAGAGGACAAGCAAGCTTGCTGCGATCGAGAATAGGGTAGGGACGATCATGCGACTTGCGTACTCTGCAAATCCAACTCCGAAGAAATCCGAAGATACAATGTTGACCAAATTACTTACGACAAGCGGTAGTGAAGCCGTATCCGATATAAAACCGCTCGCCATAATAAATGGCAATATCATGCGTTCATCAAACTTGAGAGCTCGAACCATTGCCAGGACGATCGGCGTTAAGATGAGGGCAGCTCCGTCGTTTGCGAAGAACGCAGCCACCGCAGCCCCGAGTAATATGACGTAAACAAACATGAGTCGCCCATTACCTCGGGCAAAACGAGCCATATGCAGCGCAGACCATTCGAAGAATCCAATCTCATCGAGGATGAGAGAAATTAATATGACAGCTACAAAGGCTAGTGTGGCATTCCAAACAATCTGGGTTACGTCCCATACGTCTTGAAAGGTAACAACACCGAAGATTAATGCAATGATTGCGCCACCTAATGCGGACCAACCGATATTAAGTCCTTTTGGCTGCCAAATCACAAATACTAAAGTAACAAGAAAGATAATCGATGCTAGTGCTAACATAGTACCTCCTGTAGTTAATTACAGCCTTGGGACTTCAATGCATTGATTTGATCTCGCATTGAAGGAAGTTCATCGATTACTGGCTTTAAATAGGGCTTATCGTCAACATTCAGCGAATAGTAAATCCATTGACTTCGCCTTGTTTCGTTAATAAGTCCGCCAGTTCTCAGCTTCTTAAGATGTTGACTAACGTTAGGTTGGGTCGTGTTGAGTAAATCGACAATATCGCAAACACACATTTCACGCTCTCGCAATAAAGCAATAATGGTTAATCTGGTCTTATCAGAGAGTAGCTTAAGTGATTCCGACATTTCATCAATGGTCGGCATTGGAATTTCACTCCTTTCCATGAATACAACTTATCTTGGTCACTCCGTATTATACACGCTCAATAATATAAGTAAATATTTATATAATCATTTACTTATATTTAAACCAAAACAATCGCCTGCGGCCTACACCGTCGAAAGCGGAGCATTCTCTCGTGTACAGCCATACTCGGATGTTCTACCGAGGGATGATAACCAATCAGGTGATTATTTTGGGGATATCGCAATCTAAGTGAGAACGTAGAACCGAGCAAGAAGTGACTGTATACTTCCTGTAAGAATCATCAAAGAAGCCCGGCGATCTATGATCGTGCGGGCTTTGTTAATTGGCATCAGGATGATTCACGGACAGAGGGGAGTTTTATTTTGACCACCTTATTAATTCTTCGGACGTAATTCTCCCTACAACTTCATACCCTTTGCCGGATCCTTTTGGTTTTATGATTACAGCTCCTAGATTTGGAATATCACCAAGAGCTACATTAGGTGGGAAGGTGTGAGCAACTATGACTGTGTTTGTCCCGCGAGCAGGGGGAGTTTCGAAGATTTTGGTTAGATCCGATAATATTTGCTGCTTCTCTACAGCTGGAAGACCTTCCATTTTTAATTTTTCAATGGAGGCTAAACTAGGATTTACGGTAACGTTTTTTTTGCCAAAAATAATGTCCGCTGTATCCTTCGCTCGACAATAAGGATCAGATATGACCGGCAAGTGAATGGGAAAGGGATTCTGCTTAAAAACTTCTCCAATTGCCTGAGCTTGTTCTTTACCACGATCACTTAAATTTCTCTGCGTTCGGCAATCGTTAAGGTTAAGTTCAGGCTGATCTTGGCCAACCGTTGCCTCTCCATGTCTAAAATAAATAATGAACCCACCTGATCTTAATTTATCAAGTATTGTCATGTCATTGCTAATTTCAATATTACGAGCACCAACCTCAGTAGCAGCAAAAGGGAGCACTACCGAGTAAATAGCAAGTGAGACCATTACTTTTATAACTTTTAGGGTCACAGACACAGTTCACATTTTCCTTTCCGAGTTTATTTAGTTCTCATCTGGTAGTTTTTCAAAAACATATTGGAAATATACTCTGGATCAAAGACGCGGAGGTCTAAATGGCCATCCATAGGTATTACGAGAGCTCGAAAAAATTGCCGATTGCAACTCAAAAAACGAGCCCATAAATAAAAGAGTGGCTCGTTTATAAATTGGAACTGATATTTACTGAAATACATCCGTTGAAGTAATAAGCTAGAATAAAGCAATTAATGAACCACCTGCAGCACCAAAAACAACAATGATCCATGGCGGAATTTTCCAAAAAACAAGCAACAGAAACAATATGGAAACCAATGCAAAATCAACAGGGGCCAGAATCGCCGTTGTCCAAAGAGGATTATACAAAGCTGCCAACAGGATACCTACAACTGCTGCGTTAATCCCGATTAGTACGCCTTGAACATTTGGGTTCTTCCTTAATGAGCTCCAGAAAGGAAGCGCTCCTACGATTAATAGAAAAGCAGGAAGAAATATAGCGACAGTAGCAATTAATGCTCCAGTAACGCCGTTTATCATCGCCCCCAAGTATCCTGCAAAGGTGAATAATGGTCCAGGTACTGCTTGTGCTGCTCCATACCCCGCAAGAAAGTCAGCTTTGCTAATCCATCCTGTAGGTACAACTTCACGTTCGAGCAAAGGAAGTACCACATGCCCCCCGCCAAATACAAGTGAACCTGAACGGTAAAAGCTATCGAATAATGACAACCAATCCGCAACTATAATTTGCCTCATGAGTGGCAACAAAATCAAGAGTCCAAAGAAGCCGACTAAACAGAGGACCGCAACACTTCGTCTGATGGGTACGGTGAGATCCACTGATTCAGGAATCGTTGATTTTCTATATAGTATCATGCCAACAATTCCTGCAATAACAATCAGTATAACTTGGCTAAATGCGGTTTGCCACAAGAGAGTAATAGATGCAGCAATGATGGCAATTGTTGCCCTATTCCGATCGGGTGTCAATTTCTGTCCCATACCAAGGACGGCTTGAGCGACAATGGCAACGGCTACAATCTTAAGACCATGAATCCAACCAGCGCTGCTAATATCAAATCCTTGCATAAGGAAGGCAAACAAGACCAAAACAATGACTGAGGGAAGAGTAAACCCAATCCAGGCTGTCAGCCCACCTAAAAGTCCAGCTCGCAGAACACCGATTCCAATTCCGACCTGACTACTGGCAGGTCCAGGTAAAAATTGACACAATGCGACTAGATCTGCATAAGTTCGTTCATCCATCCATTTGCGGCGACGTATGTATTCATCATGAAAATAACCAAGATGAGCGATCGGCCCACCGAAGGAAGTAAGACCAAGTTTAGTTGAGACTGCTAATACTTCCAAAAGCGCTGCCAATTTGCTTTTATTTGTAGTGCTGTCCATATTAGAGGGTTTCTCCTTCTTAACAAGATAGATTATAATGTCCCATAATAATTACGGTACTCAGTGATGGTAACCGCCGAGAAACATTTTCTCTTTATGATATCCGATCGATTGAGGGAGTACAAAAGCGAAATATGCAATACCTGTACTTTTTACATAATCTTAAAAGAAGCTGACTCCGATGTGGGGAAGAGGGCGATTCTTCGTTATATGTTGCTTTCAAAACTATAATAAGGGTTGCCGTCGGTGAATCAGATTTCCCTTCAATACTAGGTCTTCTAGTAATTGGCCCAGCTAAAGGGATTGAGAATCCACCTGAGGGTTGAATGGATAAGCCATCCATTGTAACTTGACCACTCAACAACAATGCAGCTGAATAGGTTAGTCGAACTGCGCTCCCGCCGTTAGGTGGGGGCTATTTGACGCTTAAGCAAAAAAAAATACATCGCCGTTGTGTATAAGCCACATGGCAATGTATTCGTCATTTAAGTACTGCTATACGCTTTTTGGGCTATGATGAGGGATTCGAAACCCCGATCGCGAGGTTAGGCGCTCTTTTACTTATCGTATTTCCAGAATCGACCTTTGCCTTCGGCGATCCATTCCAGGGCTTCATCTATTCGCTGTTGTTTTGTGGCATCGGTCTTTGCACTTTCAAGCCATACGATGTAGTTCTTGCGGAATGACGGTGATTGGTTCTCAAAAACTTGTTGAGCAGTAGGATTTTTCGATAGTGCTTCCAGGAAATATGCCGGAGTTTCCACTGGGTTGCTGCCCGGCGCTGCTTTGGCTGTCTTGTCAAGTTTCACGCCTCGGTCATTTAAATCCATCGCTTCTTTGATAAAGCCTGCGAGTTCCTCATCTGATGGCAGCTCAGACATACTCGTGATTCTGCCCATAAATCGCTGGCCTGGCTTTACCTTCTTGCCACCAGCAAATCGGGGATCGCTCATGAACTCAGATTTTATAAACGTGAGCGAACAGTGGTTTTTAGATGAGGCTAATACGCACATGAAATCGTTTTTGTAATCAAAATGCGGGATGGCCCACTTAATTGATTCCACTACATTAGGGCAGTTTTTGTGGATCTGCTCTCTAAGATGATTGAGGATTGGTTTGGCAAAATCCTCAGAGTTTTCGATGTACTGTGTAACTTTTGGGTCAGTGCTCTCTAGTGACATTTAATATATTCTCCTTCCGGTACATTGTTTATGCCAGATCCTTGTTCACCTTGTCCATTTCAACCCAAAGCAGCAACAAAAGCGATGCCTTGCGGGGGAGTGGCTGAATAATAATCCATGAGCAAGCAAGAGAAGCCAAACGAAGTTCTTTATCACCGATTGTACCTAAGTATGCGGTTATTAAATAGTACTATTTTTTTTCGAACATAGTACGGTTGAACGCACTACCTATATAGAAAGCACAAAAAGGTTTTCTTACTCGTTGTCTATTCGTTCGCTCTTCAAGACTAAGTATGAATAAAAAGCGTACTTTTCAAAAACATAATCTGACTCAATAATTGGGGGGGATATAACTCCACTTTAAAAACAGGGAGGAATCAGTATAAGAATCTTGGTGATCTTGGCACATCCGGATCTGGACAAATCCTGTGCCAACCGGGCTTTACTGAATGCTGTGCGGGAGGAGACAATTGTTTTACGATCAGTGAATTTTTAAAACCGATCCAAAGAACGATTACCAAATGTAAGGGCCGTTTTCTTCCTTCTATTGTTGCTTACAGCGCGTCACAGGGGGACGATGCCTTTCTCTCTCAAGAAGCTAAAAGATATGTGGACCATATCCAATCTGTTCCGAGCTTGCTTGTTCATTAATATTGCAGAAAACCAAATTGAACAGAAAAAGGAGATCATCAAATGAGTAAATCTGATTGGGGACTTAAGTCAGTAACATTTTGGTTAGTGGGTGTTATTACACTGTTGATGCTGTTTTTAGGAGTAAAAGGCTTTATCCAGCCAGTAGCTGCGATTCGAGGATTTGGCATACCGCTGCATGACACTGCCGATAAAAATCTTGTGTATATAAAAGCGGACCGAGATCTGTTTATTGGCATCTTCCTATTAGTCTTGATGATCCTTCGTATGAGAAAAGCATTGCTTGTCGGTATGTTAACTTCAATTTTGATACCATTAATTGATGCAACTTTGGTATTAACGAATGCGGTGGACAAAACACCTTCTTGGATTCATATCGTTTCTGCCGTATATGGGCTTGTAATAGGCTGGATGTTGTATCGAGAAGAACGGCAAGCCACAACAACAACTAAATAGGGGGCAATACATGTACAATTACCTGTTGTTCATCCATATCCTCTCCGCGGTGACAGCCATTGCCGCAGTCATTTGCTATCCCATCATCATGAGCAGCGCCCGGACAGTGGGTCAAACCAAATTCGCGCTTTCGTTGCTGGAGAAGACGGCTATCCTGCCGAAACTCGGTGGCACGCTACTGCTTCTTACGGGTCTTGCGATTGGCTTTCAAGAAACCTATTTATTTCGAGAGCAGTGGTATGTGGCTTCGATTGTCGTCTTCTTTATCATTTTGGTCATCTTTGCTCGACTTCTTCCTGTCGGTAACAAGCAACAGCTAAAGTTGCTGCAGCAGACGCAGGGCGATGATCTACCTGAGGCGTACCGACTGAGTCGTAGACGCTCCGCCTTGCTAGAAGCGGTCGCTATTCTTGCCGTTTTCGTCTCGATTCTGCTAATGGTATTCAAACCGTGAGAAGGGACTCCCTCTCGAGGAGACCCTTTAATTATAATGGGTAAAGATGTTGACCACGGTTCCAGATGGTTCTAATCTCGGGCTTGGTTGCGGCAACCCACAAGCAATTGCATCTCTAAAGCCTCACCCCGAGCTGAAAGACATCAACGGCATCCGTCTTTACCCGTCTCAAATTGGTCTTTTTAGCTTCATGAGAGATTAACGGATTTATGACGATGGTTAAATACTGGTGCTCATCTTGAACAACGGGACTATGTTAGTGTCCTGTAGCCTCCATAACAACGAGGGGCGTATTCCTGCAGCGGACTCCACATCTTTTTTTAAAGACATTAAATTACTGACTGCATTTGTCAGTGATTTAGGGTTATACTCAAAACGAGTTTGGAATAGCTTGGTTATACTTGGAAAGAAGGATTAGTCGATGACGAAATCGGACAATATGTTATCGATTCTCTGGATGCTGCGCTCTGGAAAACGGATGACCGCTAAGCAGTTGGCGGAAGAGCTCGAGATTCACGTGCGGACCGTCTATCGCTGTATAGATTCTCTGTGCGTCAGCGGGGTTCCAATCATTGCGGATTCGGGCCCAAACGGCGGCTATAGCATCCTAAGCCGGTTTACCGATTCCCCGCTCTTCTTCGATATCGAGGAGCAGAAGGCGTTGATCCATGCCTCAATATTTGCTAAGGAGGCTGGGTACCCCTACTCAGATGATTTAACCCGAGCGATGGACAAGATGATGCGCTACGCGAACGAGAAACAACTGGATCATCTTAAGAGTCATAGTACTGCCTTATCCGTCATTTATCCACGAACGGACGGAGTGCTTCAACTCTATCTTCAAGTGCTGGAGGCGGCGGCAGGACAGGGTCGGACGGTGGAAATGCAATATGACCGGGGCAAGGGTGAGGCCCCTCTTCCACGACTGTTCAACCCTTATGGTATCGTCTATTGGAAAGGGAACTGGTATACGGTAGGGTATTGCGGTTATCGGAAGGAGTTGCGGAATTTTCGAGTGGACCGTATTCGCTCATTGCGGGAGACGGAGGGACGTTTCCAGCGTCCGGCGGGTTTCTCGGCTAAAGATCATCTGCTCGATCATCTGCTTCCTAATCCAACCGGATCAGCTAAGTTCGAGACCGTTCGAATTAAGGGTCAAGAACAGGTTCTGAACGAGTTGTGTCATCATTGGTTGTTCGGGCATGCACTCGTTGAGCGTATGCCCGAAGAGGCCGTGTTCCAGTTAGAACATTCGATGTTGCAGACGTATGTCCCTTATTTTTTGATGCCGTACGGTACAGCCTTGCAGATTGAGTCGGAGCTGCTTATCGGAAAGATGGTGGAGGCGAACTCCCGAATGATTGCGCATTACGAAGCCATGTTGGCAAATTCCACAAGAAGAGAGGAAAATGAACGATGAGCAAGTTCGCCATGTTCGGAAAATTAACGGCCCACGAGGGGAAACGGGAAGAGCTCGCGGAGATGATGCTGGCATCCAGCGCGACATTGAACGATATGGAGGGCTGCATCTATTATATCCTGCATGCGGCTGAAGACGATCCTAACGACCTTTGGATTACGGAGCTATGGGAGAGTCAGGAGTTTCATGCCGCATCTTTGAAAAACGAGAAGGTATTGGAGCTCATCGGGCGTTGCCGGCATTTAATCGCAGGGGGCAGTGCTGTAAAGGTTCGGCCGCTCGGAGGAAAAGGATTTTAATTAAATCGATGAGCGGTGCTATACCTGATTCAGGAGGAATGAGGATGGACTGGAATTACTATGATACGTTCATTACCGTTGCCGCGGATTGCCCCTCAGAGACCGGAATGAAGCCCTTGGACAAGAAAAACGGGAAAACAAAGCCGGGTATCGAGTTTGAGTTACTCGCGGATAAACCGTATGGCAATACTCAGGAGGAACTCTTGTACATCGTGCATATCCGACACAAAAACATTCCGGAGGAGGAGTTAGCTGAGAGAGGGGACCAGATTCGAGACGAGTTTTTTATGAAACCGAAACCATGCTTGAGAGCATCGATGCTCCCGAAAAAATACGGATGGGGTATTCACTTCGATGCGAAGGGGAAAATCGCGATCGTTCCGATGGAATCTCCAGAGTATAGGCGATTTGTGGAAGGAGCCTATGGAAATGTGAAGCTGCTCGCCGCTATGAGAAACAAGAAGAAGTGAGTGCAATCACAGGAGAAACGGAGAGAAATTCTTTGATTAGAGAGGAATCTGAACAAATCATTTATCGAATGTACGAAGCATTCAATAGCAGAGACATAAATTCGGTAGATGATATTTTTACAAATGGATTTTACAGCCATCCCTTACAAGCGGGGATTGAAGCGGTTAAAAAAGCATGGGCTTCAATGTTCGAACGGTTCCCGGATATCCGAGTGGTCGTCGAAGATCTGCTTGTTGATGGCGATAAAGCTGCGAGTCGCACAAGTATTCAGGGAATCAATATAGCGGATTCTGAAAAACAGCCGATGATTATTGAACTTATCCGCCTAGAAAACCAACGGATTGCCGAAGTATGGGGGCTTACGAATTTGGGGGAGTTTTTCGGGGAAAAGCGTAAGGGTTAACCTCCTAACGGGCAACGATAGCTCAACTATGACCCGTAAGATGGACACTTTGAAAAAAGTGACCATCTTACGGGTCATAGTTCATATATTAGGGCAGGCGTACCGAGCGTGTGGGATATTGCTTACGTATCAATGCGGCTAATGTCCGCTCGAACAGAGGATGCAAACCCATACGATCTGGCCTGATCTCCTAGAATGGATGTGACCCCAATATACACCTGAGCTATACTTATAGCTCAGTTCATACTCCGTTTCTGGGCTAAGTATGGTGCCATCAGTAGAATAAGTGGTTAAGGTGAATTTTACACCGTTAGGCTCAATGATATATGTCTACGAAAGCGTGCTGTTATCCTTTACCTTAAGCGATTGACCTGGCTCCACAGCCAGGATGTTATAGATGCTCTTTGCGGGAGTTAACGTCAATGTTGCTTGAAGTTTGGATACAGTTACCGCGAAATAACCGCTGTTGTTACTCATTGTACTTTCCCCAGTGCTTGAATATACCTCGTACGTTACAAGAACTCCCACTCGGATTATCGATAGCCACATCGATCCCTGTTCTCACACAATTCCTACACCACCAATACAACTATGAGCAATTTACACTTCCTATGTCTACAATTGTTGAAGCAACCAGAACCATGGATGAGGACGATGCAATAAAAATCATAAAACGAATGGGTGTGAATTATAAATTTAATTTTGATCTGGCAGCCCAGCTGCTGGAAGACCATTTGCAATCGAGAAATACGTTGAGAAATCAAGCCGAATATCTCGACAATGCCGTATTTGGAATGAATATTACGATCAGCTTGATGAATATATTGCGCACGAAAAAATAGACCCAATGGGCTTGAATCTTGTTTTACCTCTCAATATTCTGTGGGAACACAAGGTAGATCTCGATTTATTAATCAAATTTTTATATGAATGAGGGTTAATTACGAACGCAAATGAAGCGCTGCTATTAGCCGGCAGCCAGCTTCGTAGTGAAGCTCAAGCAGTTATGGACAAAACATTACAACACTTAAATCCCTTAATTCGATAAAAAAAGAAAGTAACCGGCAGCAGGCTTCGACATATTAAATATTTGCACAAGTATATAATTTCTCTAATTAGGAGCTCATTCGATATAAAAAGCTTGTTTTAGGAGGTGAAGTTGATTCAATCACCACAAATTTTTGCCACATATCTTCCGGTATTAAGCCATGAAACTGTGAAGCATTTAATGGCTTTCTTATCATCTGAGGAACAGGAACGAATCGGAAGGTCATCATGAGGACCGATACCGTTCACTTGCGGCGAATATGTTGGCTAGAACAGTAATATTCGACAATTTTACGATTAGTTTACGGGACTAGTCCGTTCATTCGACCGAGTTTGCTCCGCGTTATTACTATCGCACTTATCACATTGATCCGGAATATATGCGGTCGGTATGCTCAGAATCCGCACATTTACCAAATGAAGCCGTAATAATCACATGAGATGAGCTATGCAGGGAATTTTCGCATCTGCATTCCGTTACCGGTGATTAATCTAACCTTCCTGTGATCGGAAAGAAGGGATTCTTATTACATTAAAGAGTATTTTTAACACGTATTCATGGGAAATTTTGCTCAGCTTAGCGTTAATTAGTTTTTGCTTCTTGGTAAACTTGATTTATACGATCTGGCAAATACATAGGAAAGAGAGAGTTTATCAAGCTGCGCACAAGGAAGGGATCATACAATTTGGTTGATAACGGTCATTTGCGGGTTTGTTTATCTGGGCTTTATCAATCCTTTTGGCCTACTGATTTCTCTCCTTGTTGTTGGAATTGCAGCGGCAATATTTATGCTGATGGGCAGGTCGGCGAATGCGCTCTGGAAGCAAACACGGGATATGCAAAATCAATTTTTCAAGTTCATTGCCGATCTGCTCCAAGGGTTTAAAGAGCTTTCATTGAGCCGGCTCAAAAGCAAAGCGTTTCAGCAGGATATGGATCAGAATTGTCAGGATTATCGGGATAAACGGACAAAAGCAGATATCCGGATTGCCAACGTCATGATAAGCAGCGAGTTGCTATAGTACCTCTGAGAGAAGAACGGGGGAATTGCGAGGCATGCAGTATTCAGTTGGACAAGGTTGTTTATGAGTACAAAAACACGAAGGGTGATCTTTTTACAGTAGGCCCGATCAGCTATGAATTTGGAGCGGGAGAAATCATTTTTATCGTAGGTGGGAATGGGAGCGGCAAATCAACACTGGCCAAATTGCTCACGGGACTCTACGTACCGGACAGCGGCAGCATAAAGGTTAACGGGGTAGAGGTTGCCTCTGAACACCTAGGTCCGTGTTTTTCAGCTATTTTTAGCGATGTGTATTTGTTTAATAAATTATATGGAATTGATTACAGCGATAAAATGGGCGAGGTGGAATTTTACTTATCTGTTCTGGAATTAAAGGATAAAGTCCACATAAAAGAAAGCGGTTTCAGTACCATCAAGCTGTCAACAGGTCAGCGCAAAAGACTTGCATTACTTATCAGCTATTTAGAGGATAGACCTGTTTGCTTGTTCGATGAGTGGGCGGCGGATCAGGATCCGGATTATCGTAAATTCTTTTATGAAGTGCTGCTGCCTGAAATGAAGGAGCGTGGTAAATGCGTGATCGTGATTACACACGACGACCGTTATTTTGAGAAAGCGGACAAAATTCTGAGAATGGAAAGTGGGATTATTGCAACTGAGCTTGAGGAACAGTTGCCTAAACATAGCGCGATGAATCTGTAAGTTAGCAGAGAACACGCGTGTGAAGAGATAGCCCTTAGCTATACCATAATATGAAAAGGGGCCTACTGATGAAGTACGCAGATTTGTCGCAGGTGATACAGGATAAAAGAATGTCGGAGCATGGAATTACCTTTCTTGCCAAGCATGAGGAGGTTTACTTTTCTTATAAGGAGCTGCTGGATAAAGCACTCGGTGTGCTTTACATTCTGCAAGCAAAAGGGCTAGCTGCCGGAGATGAGCTGATATTTCAGCTTGAGGATAATTATGATTTCATTCGGTTTTTTTGGGCTTGCTTGCTCGGCGGCTTTATTCCCGTCCCCGTAACCGTCGGTAATAACAAGGAGTACAAGGCCAAGCTGCTTGGAATATTTGAGATTTTGGAACGGCCTTTTCTTGTCACAACAAGAGAAATTATGGACGGTATAGAGAGCTATTGCGTCGAGGAAAACAAGCAGAAGGCTTGGGAAAGCTTGCATTCGGCTGTTATTTTGGCGGAGGACGTGGATGACTCGTTAGGAATTGGTCGGATACATTCTGTTCAATCGCAGGATATTGCCATGATTCAGTTTTCCTCGGGGTCGACCGGCAACCCCAAAGGAGTCATACTCACGCACAGTAACATTATCCATAATGCTTACGCTATTTTGTCCGGCGGCCGGGTTACTCAGAAGGACTCAAGTCTCAGCTGGATGCCGCTGACACATGACATGGGGCTCATTGGTTCTCACCTGACCAGTCTGCTGGCTGATATTAACCTGTATCTGATGCCGCCTGCACTGTTCATTTTCGAACCGGGACTTTGGCTGCAGAAGACTAATGAGCATCGGATCACTTTGCTGTCCTCCCCCAATTTCGGATACAAGCATTTTCTTGAGCATTTTAAAAGGGTGAAAGCGGAGCAATGGAATCTATCTTCTGTCCGGCTTATCTTTAATGGCGCCGAGCCCGTTTCCGCATCTTGGAGCCGTCGCTTTATACAGGAATTAAAACCGTATGGACTAGGGGAGAATGTTATGTTCCCTGTATACGGAATGGCTGAAGCAAGCTTGGCCGTGACGTTCCCTCCGATAGGGGAGGCACTGATCCCCGTTCATTTGGACCGCAGGAGCATGCATGCCGGTATGGCCGTCAAGGAAGCGGATCCCTCGGAGATTGAGTGCATTACTTTTGTGGATGTAGGATCCCCGGTAGAGCATTGTGAGGTAAGAATTTGTAATGATGACGGCCTGGTTTTACCGGAGTGGAGAGTCGGCAATATTCAAATAAAGGGCAAAAATATAACAAAAGGCTATTATAACGAACCTAAGGCAACCAAGAAGCTGATAACGGATGACGGCTGGCTGCATACCGGGGATCTGGGCTTTATTCGTAACCAAAGACTGGTGGTCACCGGCAGGAAAAAGGATATTATTTTTGTCCGCGGCCAAAATTATTACCCGCATGATTTGGAAGAGGCGGCGCAAAGACTGGATGGTATCGAGCTTGGTAAAGTAGCTGTCTGCGGGGTGCCCAGCGGAGAAACAGGAATGGATGAAATTATCGTATTCGTCGTATTCCGAGGGAAAACGGAGAAGTTCGTCGATGTGGCGATGCGTTTGAAAAAATGGCTGAACAAGTCGCTGGGGCTCGATATTTTACATGTGCTTCCGGTAAAAAGCATTCCAAAAACGACAAGCGGCAAGCTGCAGCGTTTCAAACTAAGTCAAAGCTATGAAAATGGGGATTTTAAGAACGTAATAACGGAACTGGCCGCTCTCTTGGAGCAAAGTAAGCAGGTGCAGGCTGAAGTTTTACCTGAGACGCTCCTGGAACGGCAAATGGCCAGGCTGTGGTGTGAAGTGTTAGGACGGCAACATATAGGCGTCACTGAGGATTTCTTTGAACTGGGCGGGGATTCGCTCAAAGCTGCACTGCTGTTGAACCAACTACATAAAGAGTTCGATGTACACATTCCGGTTAAGCAGCTATTTTCATTGTCAACCATACAAAAGCTGGCAGTGTATATGCAGCATATTGAGGCACAACCGTTTGAACCGATTGGCAGGGCGGAGCCGAAGGAGGCTTATCCTGTTTCGCCATCCCAATTCAGGGTGTACGTGCAAGAACAATTTGCCGGAATAGGTACCAGCTATAATATCCCTTTTGTTATTCATATGAATGGAGTTCCGGATCCTTTAGTCATACGGCGTGCATTGGAAAAATTACTGCAGCGCCATACGATATTGCGTACTTCCTTTGTCGAAATTGAGGGAGAAGTTATGCAAAGGGTTCACGATCATGTAGAGCTGCCATTCGAAGTGATTCATTGTGAAGCAGCGGAGCTCCATTCATCTATAGAGCGTTTTATTCGTCCATTCGATCTGCATCAGCCGCCTTTATTCAGAACAGGCCTTTTCAGTTGTAATGTGGATGCTCATCATCTTGTAATAGATATACATCATACGATATCCGATGGAGTATCGATTCAAATCATAATGGAACAATTGATGAGTCTCATGCAAGGTATCGAAACTGAGCAACCGGAGCTGCAGTATGTCGATTATACGGTTTGGCAAAAGCGGCAATTGAGCTCGGAAACGATAACGCAGCATAGGGACTACTGGCGGAGTCAATTAAGCGGAGAGCTGCCTGTTCTTGAATTGCCAACGGATCACAAACGCGGGGAGCTTCGATCCTTCCGCGGACGTACGATCCCTTTTTCAATCAAACAGGATACGGTTCAAAGCCTGCAGCATTTGGCAAGACAGAATCAAGTCAGCTTAAATGCAGTGATGATCTCCTTATATGCATTCGTATTGAGCAAGTATACTCAGCAGGATGAGCTGATGGTAGGATCGCTTGTTTCAGGGAGAAATCATGCGGATTTGGCTTCTATGCTGGGAATGTTCATCAACTATATACCACTACGAATCCAAATCAAAACGCAAAATGAATTTACAAATTATTTACGTAATTGTGGACGGATCATTGAGGAAGCTTACGAGCATCAGGACTATCCTTATGAGAATATGATTGCCGATGCTTCCGCCAAAACGCTAAACGGAAGAAATCCGCTATTCGATACGATGCTGATTATGCATAATCAGATGGATATTGCTCAAAAGCGGAAGCTGGGTGACTTGGAGCTAACTTTTGAGGAGTGGAAAACAAATACGGCCAAATTGGATTTAAAGCTCGACATTTATGCTGCGCATTCCGAGGGTCTTCACTGTGTGCTGGAATACAATGCGGATCTATTTGAACACAGTACGATGGAAAGATTCGCTGCACACTTTTGCAATGTGGTAAACCAGATATCAGAAAATCAGCAAATCCATTTATATGACATATCGATTCTGTCGGAGCAGGAGAGGGCTCAGCTTTTACTGGAGTTCAACGATACGAGCTGTGATTTTCCTGAGGATGCCTTGCTGCATCACTGGATTGAGGAGCAAGCACGGTTGAATCCGAGTCGTACGGCAGTCTATTTCAAGGATATCCGATTAACCTATAGCGAGTTGAACACGAAAGCAAATCAGTTAGCTAGAATACTGAGGATGCGCGGGCTGGGTCCCAATCAAATCGCGGCGGTAATCATGGAGCGTTCCGTCGAAATGATGATTGGCCTGCTGGCTGTATTGAAAGCGGGAGGGGCCTATCTGCCGATCTCACCTAATTTCCCGTTAGAACGTATTCAGTACATGCTGGAGGATAGTGAAGTTTCCTTGCTGTTGAGCCAGCGCCGTTGGGAAGGCAGGTTGACTGCTGGAGATGCACCGGAGGCGGTGCTTTCTATGAGAGATTCGGCATGTATCTTTTATCTGGATGATGAAATGCTGTATTCGGCTCCTGCCGATAACGAGGTATCACCGGCTGCGCCGAAGGATCTGGCTTATGTAATCTATACATCCGGATCCACAGGCATGCCGAAAGGCGTCATGATTGCTCACTCAGCAGTTGTGAACCGGATTCACTGGATGCAGAAGCGGTATCCGCTTGGACCGGAGGATGTCATTCTTCAGAAAACGGCATTTACTTTCGACGTATCGGTTTGGGAGCTGTTCTGGTGGAGCTGGGCAGGGGCAGCGGTCAGTTTTTTGGAGCCGGATGGGGAAAAGGACCCGGAGATCATGATTCAAGCCATCAAACAGCATAAGGTGACTACGCTGCATTTTGTACCTTCCATGCTGCAATTGTTTTTAAGCCATTTCGAGCGGAGTGACGGAAGCTCCAACATTGATTTGAAGGGTTGCCTTAACAGTCTGCGCTATGTGTTTTCAAGCGGAGAGGCGCTCCCTGTGCCGTATGTGGAAAGGTTCTATCAATGGGCGGCATCTGCTCCCGGCTCTCAGGTAAAGTTGATTAATCTGTACGGACCAACGGAAGCAGCGATTGACGTGTCCTATTACGATTGTGTTACGGAGGTAGACGTAGACAGTGTTCCTATCGGCAGACCCATTGACAATATCCGCTTATATATCGTGGATAAGGAAAATCAATTGCTTCCGGTAGGAATACCTGGTGAATTATGTATCTCAGGTGTTGGACTGGCCAGGGGATACATGAATAGGAGGGAATTAACTGAGGAAAAGTTTGTGGAGAATCCGTTTATTCCGGGGACTCGCATGTATCGCACAGGGGATCTGGCAAGATGGCTTCCGGACGGCAGCATCGAATATCTGGGCAGATTGGACCACCAAATCAAGCTGCGCGGGTACCGGATCGAGCTGGGCGAGATCGAAGCCGTATTATTGCGCCAACCGGACATCGTCGAAGCCGTTGTATTGTTGAAAGAAGCGGTGGACGGGGATAAAGTGCTTTATGCATATCTGGTGTCCGAACGGGAGATTTCTGCGGCAGATATTCGTAAGAGCTTGTCGCAGGCACTTCCCGATTACATGATACCTGCCTTTTACGTGCAAGTGGAGTCTATGCCGCTCACGGCAAACGGAAAAGCGGACCGAAAGGCTTTAATGAAGCTGGAAGGACATATAAGCTCAAGAGGTGAATATACCGCTCCGCAAAACGAGGTGGAAGCCAGGCTTGCGGTCATTTGGCAGAAGGTTTTGAACCTGGAAAGCATTGGTTCGGAGGACAATTTCTTCGTGATTGGGGGGCATTCGTTAAGAGCAACGCAGATGCTTCATATGCTGCACAAAGAGTTTCAAACTAATCTTCAGTTACGGGATATATTCAGATTTCCATCAATCCGGCAGTTGGCGGCTGCGATCACGGAACAGATACCATCTTTCGTAGAACCGATACCGCCTGCCGCTGATCAGGAATATTACCCATTATCTTCGGCTCAATATCGTCTTTATATCGTTGAGCAATTGGAAGGCATTGGAACGTCTTATCATTTGCCTATCGCCTTGGCCTATGAAGGACCGGTAGATGTCTTAAGGCTTGAGCAAGCTCTGTATTCTCTGATGCAGCGGCATGAAATCCTGAGGACGTCATTTGTGTCGATCGAAGGAATCCCGATGCAAAAAATTCATTCGGATGCATCTGTAACCATCGAGCGAATGTCCGGAAAGGACAGGACAGCAGAAGAAATCATACAAGCCTTTATACGTCCGTTTGATTTAAGCTCTGCGCCTCTGATCCGAACAGGTATCGTTGAGTTAAGCGATGGGAAACAGCTGGTTTTGTTCGATATGCATCATTTGATTTCGGACGGGGTATCGATGGGGATTTTGGCGTATGAATTAACCCGGCTGTACGACCGGCATGAGCTGCAGCCCTTGCAAATCCAATACAAAGATTTCGCTGTATGGCAGAAGCAATTTCTTGCTTCCGTTGCGCTGAAAAAGCAGCAGCAGTATTGGCTGGAGCAGTTCCATGACGGGGTGCCTCTGCTGAACCTTCCTACGGATTTCA
Source organism: Paenibacillus terricola (assembly GCF_014779765.1). Classification (GTDB taxonomy): domain Bacteria; phylum Bacillota; class Bacilli; order Paenibacillales; family Paenibacillaceae; genus Paenibacillus_T; species Paenibacillus_T terricola. The sequence continues at coordinate 632,913 of NZ_JACXZA010000002.1, forward strand.
GACGTCCTCTGCTGAAGGACTATGAAGGAGACCGCGTTCCATTTAGGTTTAGTCCGCAAGAGACGGAAAAGCTGAAAGCATTGGCCGATGAAGCTCATGCGACGATGTACATGGTGCTTCTCGCCATTTTTACCATTGTGCTGTCACGCTATTCAGGCCAAGAAGACATTGCCGTCGGAACCCCCGTGTCAGCTAGGCCGCATGCGGATCTGAACGGCTCCATAGGAATGTTCGTGAATACGATTGTTTTGCGAAATGAACTTTCAGCAGGCTATACCTTCAAGGAGTATCTACAACAGGTAAGTAAACGCACACTGGAAGCATTGGAGCATCAGGATTATCCATTTGAAGAATTGGTGACACAGCTCAAGCTTCCGCGGGATGTAAGCAGGAATCCGCTCTTTGATGTGATGTTTGTGATGCAAAATATGGACATTCCCGAGCTTAGGATGGGTGAACGGACATTAACTCCATTCGCGTTCCACAATCCGACCGCCAAGCTGGATCTTACCTTGGAGGTGGCGGAAGCCGGAAAAGAGCTTGCATGTCATTTTGAGTACGGCACACGGCTTTTTAGAAAAGAGACCATTGACAGGCTGATCCGGTATTTTAAAGCGGTTATGGTAGAAGTCGCAGACAATCCGCAAATTTTGTTGGGCGAGATCGAGATGATTTCGCAGCAGGAGCGGCATCAGATTTTACACCAGTTCAATGATACGTCTTATGCGTATCCCCAGCAGCGGCTGCTTCACCAATGGATGGAAGAACAGGCCGGCATAAGACCTGATCAGCCTGCACTTATCTGCGGGAATACGCGGTTAAGCTACAGGGAATTAAACGAAAAAGCGAATCAGATGGCGCGTTATCTGCAGCAGGCAGGCTTGGGCCCGAACCGAATCGCGGCCATTGCTGCAAATCGTTCCGCCGAGATGATGATCGGTATCCTGGCCATATTAAAAGCCGGTGGAGCGTATCTGCCGATTGCCCCGGATTATCCGCTTGAACGGATCCATTACATACTAGAGGACAGCGGAGCCCTGCTTCTATTAACACAGATGTCTGCAGATGAGCTGTTCGCCGGCCACAACAGCTCAGATATCACCGCACTGCCGGTTGAAAAAATGATTGATCTGAGCAGTCCCGCATGCTATCAAGGCGAGAATACAAATTTGCCCCAAACGGCGGGAGCACAAGATTTGGCTTACGTTATTTACACATCGGGTTCGACGGGAAAACCGAAGGGTGTCATGATCGAGCATCATGCTGTAGCCAACCGCCTTCTCTGGATGCAGAAGCAATATCCACTTGGCTATGAGGATGTCATTTTGCAGAAAACCGCGTTCACTTTTGATGTGTCTGTGTGGGAGCTGTTTTGGTGGAGTTTGGCTGGAGCCGCCGTGTGCTTCCTGGAACCAGGCGGAGAGAAAAATCCTGAGACGATGATACGTACCATGGAAGAACATCATGTGTCCGTCATACACTTTGTGCCTTCGATGCTGCATTTGTTTCTCGATTATCTCGAACTGATAGAAAATCAACAAGCCCCACGCGATCCGTTATCAAGTTTGAGGTATGTGTTTGCCAGCGGTGAAGCATTGGCGATTCAGCATGTGGAGCGTTTCTGCGAGAGATTCGATTCATCATCCGGTCATACCAGATTAATCAATTTGTACGGCCCAACGGAAGCTGCGATTGACGTGTCGTTCTACCATTGTGAGGCGGATATGCAAGGGGGAAGCGTTCCGATTGGAAGTCCGATCGACAATATACAGCTGTATATTGTGGATGGGGCCGACCGATTGCAGCCGATTGGCCTTGCAGGGGAGCTATGTATTGCCGGAACCGGATTGGCACGAGGTTACATCAACCGTCCGGACTTGACTGCTGAGAAGTTTGTAGACAATCCGTTCGTGCCGCAGACCAGGATGTACCGAACGGGGGATTTGGCGAAATGGCTGCCTGACGGCCAGATCGAATACCTGGGCAGATTCGATTATCAAGTGAAATTACGCGGCTATCGGATCGAGCTTGGTGAGATTGAAGCAGCTCTGATGGAGATGGAGGACATTGCTGAGGCTGTAGTTCTGGTTAAAGAGTCTGGCAATGGGGACAAGCGTCTATGCGCCTACCTGACCGGAAAACGGGAGTTGGCCCCAGCGGAAATCCGAACACATTTGGCGGCCAAGCTGCCTGATTACATGATTCCGGCCTATTACACACACTTGGATGCCATTCCACTCACCGTTAATGGAAAGGCTGATCGCAAGGCGTTAAACCAATTTGCGGAAACGTACGAGTCGAACAGAGAGTACATCTCCCCACAGAGCGATATAGAGGTGATGCTTGCAGAGATTTGGGGTGAACTGCTGCATCAGGAACGAGTCGGGACGCAGGACAATTTCTTTGATATAGGAGGAAATTCCTTGCTGCTTCTGCAGATGCATGCCAAGCTGCAAGCCAGACTTTCACATCCTTTGAAAGTAACTGACTTATTTGCCTACCCAACGATTCAAGGATTGGCTGCTTTTCTCCATTCGGAAACAGTTGCTGCCAAGCAGGAAGTGTGGCTCCAGTATAGTGAGCTGCCTGGTGAATTTTTTGCCAAAAGAGGAGAACTGCAGGAAGGAGCTGTTTTGACTACACACTTGGATGTTCAGGTTTCGCGAATATTAGCCTCTATTGGCAAGAGAAGGCAATCCGATCTGTTTCCAGTCTTGTCATCCATTTATCTGTATTTGTTAGCACAGTTAAATAAAAAATCGGAGCAGGCGATTCAAATCATGCTGGAAGATGGCAGTGTCCATGTACTTTCTCTGGATTTGAAAGGTATACAGAATGTCTCCGAGCTTATTCGAGCAACTGTGTTGGAATTCCGGAAAATGGCAGACAGAGGTACTGTACATATTCTTCCAAGACGAAGTGCCGCTGAGCCAGGTAATGGGGCAGTCGTACTGTTTTATAAAAAAAATCCGCTCGTTCGCTCTAATGTGATGTCAGAAAACTTCGATCTTATTCTCTCCTACGAGGTTATGGAAGAACGAATCAGCTTAACCTTTGAATTTACCGGAAGGAGACTGCGCAAGGAGCCCCTCAAGCAATTCATACAAGCATATGGAAAACTGGCCAATTGGTTAGCCAACCAGTCGATCGAGCAGGATCAAACTGCGGCAGCACTCGAAGGAGGTACGCAATGACATATAAGGTGGGGTTGCTATTTCCGGGAACAGGTACACAGTACGGCGGGATGTTCAAAGGCTTTTACGACCGATATCCTGTTGTCCGTACAACATTGGAGGAGGCGGAGGATGTACTTGGCTTGAGTTTGGCCGCCCTCTTTTTGGAAGACGATCAAATGGAAGGAGAGGGAATTGCCGCCGTCCAAGCCTCTATCTTTGCCTGCAGCATAGCTGCATATAGGGTGTTCAAGCAGGAGACGGGAATCGAGCCTGCCTACATGGCCGGGCACAGCCTGGGAGAATTATCGGCATTAACCTGTGCAGGCGCATTTCGATACCAGGATGCCCTTCAGGCCGTTTGGCGCAGAGGGCAGTGGATGGAAGAGGCTGTACCGGAAGGCGGGGGGCTCATAGCAGCAGTCAAGCATCTGTCCCCCGAAATAATTAAAGAACTGTGCGATGAAGCTGAAACCGATGGTGACATAAGCGATATCGCTTGCTATAACGCTCCCAACCAGATTGTGATTGCCGGACATGGGCGAGCCGTGGAGAGGACAGCATCCAAACTGGAAGCCTTAGGGGGACAAGTCATTTTGCTGAAAGCGAAGGTGCCCTTCCACACCTCGCTGATGGCCCCTGCAGCCCAGAAGCTGCAAATGGAGTTCCGGCAGTATAAAATCTATCCGATGTGCTGTCCGGTGATTTCCAATGTGACCGCTTTGCCTCACGAAACCGATCCGTCAAGCATCATTCAAAATGTCGCATTGCAGCTGACACAACCGGTCCAATGGCAGAAAACCATTCGTTACCTGCAGCAAGAAGGAGTCTCCTATGCGGTGGAGCTGGGACCGAATACGGTTCTTAAAAAGCTCAATCGCAGGAACGCGCGTAACATTCGCACCTATTCGCTGGATGATAAGGATGACTTTTCTGCCATCCTGGCTATGAAAAAACTACAGCCGTCCTTTTTGGATAAGTGCCTGACATTAGCTGTAAGTACCCGCAATTTAAATCCGGATAAGGATACCTATCAAAAAGAGGTTGTGGAATCGTACCATAACATTCTGCAAATATGTCTGGAAGCCGAGCGTTCCGGTCAAGCGCCTACGCATGATGAAATGTCCGAGGCCCTATCGTGGCTGCGCCGGATTGTAACCTTCAAGCGCGCGGACACCGACCGTTTGGAGCACTTGGCGGGGGAACTGGAACGGAAGATGTGAAGTAGGTAAGATTTTAAAACCGAGGTTAGATGGAGAGGACGAAGAAAGATGAAAAAATATTTGACGATGACGGGCGAATTAATTCTTCTGCTGGGGACCTTCCTTATGGTCGCGACCATTCACAATGACTATATCGTTCCCAATTCTGGGGCATATGGAAATTTTATGTTTAACAATCTGCCGATTTGGATCAGCGTTATGTTCGCGGTAACATCCGTGCTGGTTCTGGTTATTTTTCAGATCAGGAGGCTTGTGCTCAAGGACCGATATGAAAGCATTGCAGCCATGAGCCGCTTCACCCGCTTACGCAAAGAAGATGTCCTGCTGACCAGCTTGATGGGGATTTTTACAGGACTCTTGTTCATTTGCATGATTAAAGTATCGTTTATCGCTAACCACTTTCCGGATTTCAATGAATATATCGACATGTTTATGAGATCTCAGTCCTTTATCATGATCATCATCGGGTTATGCATCATCGGCCCTTTATTCGAGGAAATTTTCTTTCGGGGCATTTTATTCAATCTCATGCTCAAAAAAATGCCTTTCATTGCCGCTTTACTGCTGCAAGCCGTCATTTACGGATACTGTCAGCCCAATCCAAGCATTCAAGTAATCGCCGTTTTTCTCGCAATCATTTATGGCATTCTCTACTACCGTCTTCAGTCCATCTGGTCAACTATTATCACCGCCGCCGTTATGAACACCATCATTTTCGTCTCGAAGAAAACGGGGCTTCTGGATGCATTAAGCAGCATTCCGGATCATGTTTTACTGCTTATCACCGGAATATGCTTACTTTTTATCATCGTCCTCCTGAAGGCCGTTTGGCATGAGGATACGAAAATTAACAATTTAAAGATGATCGGCAATTTGTTTTTATGGACATCGGTTTATTCGTTGGTTTATTATCCGTTTATTTTCGGCGTGTGGAATAACGGAGTTATGCGCATTAGTGCGATAAACCAATGGTTGGGGCACAATAACATATTCGGCTTCCTCCCTTACGATATTCTGGCCCTTGTCGTGTACTATTTTGTAATGAAAAAGGTCCACAAGCAGAATTTGATTAAGGTCAGCAATTTCACCCGCATTTCCGTTAAAAACGGGGTATTGATCGCAATCATGGGCACCATGATGGGGGTATGGGTGCAGTGCTTGTTCTTATTCCCTTATTTCTCACAAAACTTCCCGCAATTTGAACAATTGACGGTTTACTTGACGACAGCTATTTTGCCGGTATATATAGCATTTCTGGTCTACCATTCGATCTATAAGGAAATTTTTTTCCGGGCTTTGGTCTATAACGTGTTACGGTCTGCTCTGCCGATGTGGATTTCCGTATTGATGACCGGCATTATTTATGGGGGCTTGTTCTTCAACTGGGATCCCCTGCTGACGGTATACGCGTGTTTGGGTGCTCTTATTTTTAGCTTGTTGTTTGAGTGGTACAAATCCATTTGGGCTCCGATCATCAACGAGTTTTTCGTGTTTGCCGCTTATTACGTAGTGAGAAAGCTTGAGCTGGCTTATGGACGGGGCATTGTATGGACGTTTACGATTTGCACAATAGGTGTGCTGTGTTTCATGATTTATCTTTGGAAAAACAGGGATACAGAGCGCAAGCAGCCTGTTGCTGTCGAGCAAGTCAAGGTTAGTGCATGAATTCGCACAGAACAACATGGATAAAAGGGTGGGCGCATATATGCTGGATTTCAATGTAATTAAATGGGGTGAGCAGGGGGTCGGAGAAAGTCCGCCGGTTGAAGAGTTATCCATGCACGAGATTGCAATAATCGGCATTTCGGCCAAACTGCCCTTGGTGGACGATCTGGAACAATTCTGGAAGTACATTCAAAATGGAGTAGACTTTATTTCCGAATTTCCTGAAGCAAGACGCAGGGATATAGAGCCTTATGCTAAAAAAAGAATTCGCCACTCGGGAGAGCCTGAATATTTTCATGGAGCTTTCTTAGAGGAAATCGATACGTTCGACTATGCGTTTTTTAAGCTATCCCCCAAGGAAGCCAGCCTAACGACACCAAACCAGCGGTTGTTTCTGGAAACGGCATGGCACGCTTTCGAGGACGCCGGTTACAGCAGACAACAATTAGCCGGAAGCCGAACAGGGGTTTATGTCGGCTACAACTCCGACTCGTTATACGATTACAAAAGCATGGTGGCCGATACGGATCCTGATCTGATGTCCCTTGCGATTCCCGGCAATCTTAGCTCTATTATCGCGGGTAGAATCTCGTATTTGCTGGATCTGAAAGGGCCAAGCTTATGCATCGATACGGCGTGCTCGTCCTCTCTGGTGTCCGTGCATATGGCTTGTCAGGCACTTCGAAACCAGGAATGCGATATGGCGATTGCCGGAAGCGTGAAGGTTCATCTCATGCCCTTGGCAAATGAAGTAAAAATTGGCATTGAGGCATCGGATTGGCGGGCTAGAACCTTCGATGACAGCTCCGACGGGACCGGCGCGGGTGAAGGAGTCATTGCCTTTCTGCTAAAGCCGCTCGGCAAGGCCCTTCAAGATGGAGATTCCATCTATGCGGTCATTAAAGGAAGCGCGGTAAATCAGGATGGAAGCTCCATAGGTATGACAGCACCGAATGCAGCTTCGCAAGAGGCGGTTATTGTACAAGCATGGGAGAACGCCGGCGTGGATCCGGAGTCGATCTCTTATATAGAAGCTCACGGAACCGGTACAAAGCTGGGCGACCCGATTGAAGTGGATGGTATCCAAAGGGCATTCCGGCGGTTCACCGACCGCAAGCATTTTGTGGCGATTGGCTCGACGAAAACGAATCTTGGTCATCTGGATCACGCTGCCGGGATGGCAGGGATGTTAAAAGCGGTATTGGCCATGAAGCATAAGCAGATTCCTCCATTGCTGCATTTTAACAGACCCAATCAGACGATTAACTTTATCGAGTCCCCGGTTTATGTGGCCGACAGTTTGATGGAATGGGAATCGGAAGGGCAGCCGCGCCGTTGTGGTGTCAGCGCTTTTGGGATGAGCGGTACGAACTGCCATATTGTGCTGGAAGAGGCGCCTCCCGTTGAAGAAGGGAAGTCGTTCCCGGGCGAGTCGGATTCCTTTTTGTTAAGCCTTTCCGCCAAGAGCGACTCCGCATTAAGACGGCTTGTGATGGAATACAGCAAGCTTACCATTCAAGAGGATCGTTTGGCTGATATGTGCTTCACCGCAAGCCTGAAAAGAGACCATTATGAGCATAGATTAGCAATTGTATTTCACAATTCGCAGGAGCTTATCGGCAAATGCGAGCAGCTGCTCAGACAGGGTTTGGCTTCCAGGGAGGAGCAAGGAATCTTTTACGGGTACCAGAAGCCGGAGGGTGCGTTATCTAACGGCAACGAGCCGGCAGCGAATTCAGCACCAAGTCTGATGGAGCTTGCCAGATTGTATGCACAGGGTGCGTCGATTGCCTGGGAGCAGCTTTATAAAGGACAAAAACCAAGGAAAATGCGTCTTCCTGCGTATCCGTTTGAAGCAAGCCGCTGCTGGCTGGACATTGACAAGGCCGCAGCAAACCTGTATGTCCTGGAGTCCTCCATACGGGAAACGGCCGCCCTTGCTGTAGAGGAAGTTGAATTGGCTGGTAGAGCGTCCGGCATCTACACGGCTGTAGAGCGAGAAATTGCACAGATTTGGGGGGAGACCCTTGGGTTTCGGAAGCTTGATGTGGCGGACAATTTTCATGAATTAGGCGGGGATTCCATCCTGGCGCTTAAAATCGTGAACCGGATCCGGCTGGAGCTTTCGGTCCCTCTGGAGGTTTCTGATCTGTTTAATTATGTGACCGTCGCTGATTTGGCGGGCTTCCTTGAACAAAACGCTCTGCAGCAAAATCATCGTACGGATTATTATGCTGCTTTGAAGCCGGCTGCGAAACGAGAGCATTACCCGCTCACTTCCTCGCAGTATCGTGTCTTCATACAGGAGCAGTTCGGAGCGCAAGGAACGGAGAATAATACACCCTTTTGTATCATGTCGGACGGTATGCTCAATATGGAGCGTCTGGAAGGTGTTTTCCGGGAGCTGATTGCAAATCACGAAGCACTTAGGACCTCTTTTCAATTCAGGGATGGACAGGCGGTTCAACTGATCAGCGATTCGGTAGATTTTCAGATAAAACGCTTTCAAAGTTCAAAGAACGAACTTGATGCTGTAATCTCCAGCTTTGTTCAGCCCTTTGACTTGGCCACAGCGCCGCTGCTGCGTGTCGGCATTGTCATGTTTTCTTCAGGCCGTCATCTGATCATGATCGATATGCACCATATTATTTCTGATGGCGTATCCTCGAGCATTTTGATCAAACAATTTTGCGAGCTGTATAAAGGGCGGGCGGTGGAGGCTGCGGCGGTTCAATTCAAGGATTATGCCGTCTGGCAGCAGGAGGCGCTTCAAGCTGGTCTTTTGGACGATCACAAGAGGTTCTGGCTCGAACAGCTGTCGGGGGAGCTGCCTAAGCTTCAAATGCCTACCGACTTTGCTAGACCTGCGCAAAAAGGGGCAGCAGGACAGTCTTTGCGATATCCTGTACCGGCAGAAACCAGAAGCATGTTGGAGAGCTTTGCCAAGACTAGCGGCGTGACAATGAATTCTTTGCTGTTTTCCTTGTATACGGCATTTCTGCATCTAAATACCGGCCAAAACGATATGGTCGTAGGCACATTGGTGTCAGGAAGAAATCATCCGTATTTGGAAAACGTGTTCGGCATGTTCATTAACTTTTTGCCGATTCGTATCCGGATTCAGCCTGCCCAAACGTTAACGGAACACCTATTGCAGGTGAACCGAACGATTGGAGAAGCCTATACGCATGATTATCCTTTTGATCAAATGATCAGTGACCTGCAGTTGAAGACGGACCGTTCCCGAAATCCGCTATACGACACGATGCTGGTGTATCATAACGAATTTCAGATGAACCCTACGGCCCAGCTCAATATGGAAGAGGAAGGGCTGACGTTCTCGGAATATCCGCTGCATAACTCGGCTTCCCCGCTCGATTTTAAATTGGATGTTTGGAGTGATTTGGCAGGGGAAATGGTATGGGTTATGCAGTATGATACGGCCTTGTACACAGAAGCTTCAATGAGGCTCTTCTTGGACCGATTCCTGATGCTTGCTGACTATGCCGGTGAGCATGCCGATGTGCCTTTTGGGCAAATTCATCTGCGGAATGAAATGGAGCCGGCAGCTCAACAGGACCTGCCGGTCGATGAATCGGAGCATGCGAAGCAGGACGATCTCATTGACCTCGTCGTGAGCGCAACCTTCACATCGGAGCCCATCGAAGAGACGATCCGCTGGTGGTGCGGACAGTTTCAATTAGATACCAAGGTAACGTTTGCGCCCTATCATCAAGTATTCCAGCAGCTGCTTGATCCTGCCAGTCTGTTCGCCGCCAACAAGGGAGTCAATGTATTACTTGTTCGCTTTGAAGATTTTCTGCGTGACGATATATCCACAGAACAGGTCAAGAAGGCTAAATTAGAAAGCATTTATACGGATTTGGTGAAAAGTTTGGAGAAGCCGGCTGGAAAGGCGTTCTACTGGGTAGGAGTATTTCCGGTAGCCACTCACTTATCGTTGAGCAGCGAAATGCTGAACTATGTAGATGCCCTGAATCAACGATGGAAGCAGACGTTAAGCGGATTCGAGCACATTCATCTGATTGATTTCGGTGCTGCCGGTTCATCGCTGTTTCCAACCGAACCGCAAATATTTGACGCCATTAAGGATCAAGAGGGCCATCTGCCGTTCACCGACGAATTTTACGCAGCGATGGGCACTGTAATTGCAAGAAACCTGGTAGCTTGGAAAAAACAAAAGTTTAAAGCGATTATTCTCGATTGCGATAATACGATTTGGCAGGGAGTTAGCGGTGAAACCGGCCCTCTTGGGGTAGGGTTAGAGGCACCGTTTAGAGAATTGCAGCAGTTCATGCTGGATCGGTTTAATGAGGGCATGCTGTTGGCTTTGTGCAGCAAAAACAATGAGCAGGATGTATGGGATGTATTTGAGAAAAATCCACGGATGATTTTGAAAAGGGAGCATTTTGTAAGCAGCAGAATCAACTGGCAGGCCAAGTCGGCGAATCTTCGTCAGCTGGCTGACGAGCTGAATCTGGGTCTGGACAGCTTTATCTTTCTGGATGACAGCGCGCTGGAATGCTCCGAAGTTTTACAGCATTGTCCAGAGGTGCTTGCGCTGCAGCTTCCCGGGAATCCGCTGCAAATTTCTGCCTTTCTGCAGCATGTATGGGCCTTTGATAAATTCAGCGTCACGGAGGAAGACCGGAAAAGAACGAGTTACTACCTGGCAGAAGCTAAGCGCCGCAGCAGTCAGGACATCGAGTATGGAACGATCGACGGATTCCTGCAAAGCTTGGAGCTGCGCCTGACGATGCGCCGTCTGGAGCCGGAGCAAGCTGCCCGAGCGGCACAGCTTACGCAGCGGACGAATCAATTTAACATGAGCACGGTACGCAGAACGGAAGAAGAAATCCTTATGCTGCTCGCTTCGGATAAAACACAGTGCTGGGGAATTGAAGTGGAGGACCGCTTCGGAGAATACGGTTTTGTCGGCTTGGTAATCGGTTCCATGGAGCAGCAGACATTCGTCCTAGACACATTTTTGTTAAGCTGCCGAGTGCTTGGCCGTCAAGTGGAGTTAGCCATCCTCTGTGTTTTGAAGCAATTTGTCAAAGACTGCGGCGGTCTGGCGTTGGATGCTCCCTATGTGAAAAGCAAGAAAAACGAGCCCTTCAAACTGTTTCTGGATCAATCCGGATGGGAAGCCGTCGGGGAGGAAAATGGCAGTGTCCGTTACCGGCTGCCATTGGAACGGATTGCGGATGCAATGGATCACATTCAAATTAACACTGAGCGAGTCAAGCGCGACGAAGGCATGGAACCTGCGGCCGCAATAGAGTCGTTACGGCATGAGAAAAGCTTGTCTGTACAAGGTGAAGATAAAACCGAAATTATACCAAACCATTCCTTAAATCAGCAGTGGGACTGGACTGTGTCAGGGCTGGAAGATTCGAGCTTGCCTCATTACGCTTACCTGCTTCCGCTAAAGCATTGCACAGCGAATCAATTGCTGCAGCTATCCGAGACCGATGAGGGCCAGATACATAGGGGGGAAATTGTAGAAGAGCATGCTTCACAGTGGAGTAAGACGGAACGTGAGCTTTTCGCCATATGGATTGAAATTTTGCGGATGAATTTGATTGAATTGGATGATCACTTTTTTGATATCGGCGGGAATTCACTGCAGGCTGTGTCGCTTGCCTCGCGAATTCATCAACAATTCAACGTGCAATTGACCTTGCGTGAGCTGTTCACTGCGCCGACGATCCGCCAAATGGCTAGAACCATCGAACCCAGGGAGCAATCGGTCTTTACGGATATCATACCGGTGCCAGATCGGCCGGACTATCCTGTCACTTCGGCTCAGAAGAGACTGTTGGTGCTTCAGCAGCTGGATGAGCGCAATAATTCCTATAACCAGACATGTCTCTTTGAAGTCGAGGGGGAGCTGGATAAAAAACGCTTGCAAGGTGTTTGTAGGGAACTTGTCAACAGGCATGAAAGCCTAAGAACAAGCTTCCAGTGGCAAGATGGCGAATTCGTACAAAAGGTGATTCCTTCAGCTGATTTCCCGCTAGAAGAGTATGAAGCAGGGGAGTCAGGCATAGGGGAGGTTATCAGCCAATTTATTCGTCCTTTTGATCTCAAAGTGGCACCGCTGTTCAGAGCCGGTGTGATACCTGTCGCAGAACACAGGCATCTGCTGATGTTCGACATGCACCATGCTGTCGCGGATGGAGTGTCGATCTCGATTTTGATGGATGAATTCCTCACGCTGTATCAAGGTGACACTTTGCCGAAGCTTCGGGTGCAGTATCGCGATTTTGCCGTGTGGCAGCAAACGCAGCTTAGCCGAGAGTTGATGCACAGCCACGAGCGATATTGGCTGCAAACCTTTTCGGATGACATTCCGGTTCTGAATTTACCGACTGATTTTCCGCGGCCTACGGTCCAAACCTTTGAAGGGGGCAGGGTAGCTTTTGCCCTGGATTCCGGTTTGCAAGAAAGGGTCCAGCAGCTTGCTTCCAGCACCAACTCGACACCTTACATGGTTTATTTAGCTGCTTACAATATTTTGCTTTCAAAGTACTGCGGTCAAGAAGATATCGTCGTGGGCTCACCGTCAGCGGGAAGGCCGCATGCTGACCTGGAGGGTATGATCGGTATGTTCGTCAATACGCTGGTGCTGCGGAACAAGCCTGGGGGCGCTAAAACGTTCCGTCAGTTTTTGACGGAGGTGAAGAACAATACGCTGCAGGCCTTGGAGCATCAGGATTATCCCTTCGAGGATTTGGTGGAGAAACTAAACGTGCAGCGGGACCTGAGCCGGAACCCCTTGTTCGATACCATGTTCAGCTATCAAAATATGTCTTGGTCTTACAAGCGGATCACCGGATTGCAAATAAAGCCTTATGCAGGGGAAGATCATTACAGCAGGTTTGATATTACGCTGGAATTGGCAGAGCTCGAAGGGGGCCTGCAGCTTCGCATGGATTATGCGTCCAAGCTTTTTCAGCATCAAACCATGCAGCGGTTTGCGCGCCACTATGTTCAAATTCTTAAAGCAGTAACCATGTCGCCGGAGATGCTGATCTCGCAGATCGACATGATGGACAAGTTGGAAAAGGCGCAACTGATGTTCGGATTTAATGAAACCTATGCAGCGTATGATTCCAACAGGACCATTCACCAATGGCTCGAAGAGCGGGCAACCGGCATGCCGGACCAGACTGCCGTAGTGTTGGGAAGCGAACAAATGACATACGGCGAGCTAAACGGCAAAGCCAATCAACTGGCGAGAACGTTAAGAGCGAACGGTGTACAGCCGGATCACCCGGTAGCCATTATGATGGAGCGGTCCTTCGAGATGCTGATAGGAATTTTCGGCATATTAAAGGCTGGCGGGGCCTATGTTCCTATTGATCCTCACTTTCCTGAGGAAAGAATCCGCTACATTCTGGATGATACCGGAACCAAGCTTCTTTTATCACAGAGCTATTTGATGGAACGGCTGGCTTTCTCCGGATTGTGGCTGGATCTGAAGGATCCAGAGGTGTACCATCATGATTCCTCTAATTTGAAGCCGCTTGCCGGTCCAACGCATTTAGCTTATGTGATCTATACTTCCGGGTCTACAGGTAAGCCAAAAGGGGTCATGCTCGAGCATACGGCGGTGGTCAACCGGATTCATTGGATGCAGAAGCAATATCCTCTAGGACCCCAGGATGTCATTTTGCAAAAAACGGCGTTTACCTTTGATGTTTCGGTTTGGGAGCTTTTCTGGTGGAGCTATGCAGGATCGTCCGTATGTTTGTTGCAACCCCGTGAAGAGAAGGACCCGCAAAAAATCGTTGCTGCGATAGCCGAACATAACGTGACCACCATGCATTTTGTCCCTTCTATGCTTCACTTGTTCTTGGATTATGTAGAACGGCAGTCCGAGTCAGATAAGGCTGAAGGAACTTCAGATGGAAGGCTTTCCGACAGTTTGAAGAGTTTAAGACATGTATTTGCCAGCGGTGAGGCGCTCCCCGCTCGCCAAGTGGAACGCTTTTATCAATTCTTTTATCCGGACTTGGCGGCGAAACTGATTAATTTATACGGTCCTACGGAAGCGGCAATTGACGTTACTTGTTTCGAATGCCAACCGAGTGAGGTACTGGAAACGGTCCCGATCGGCAAACCGATCGATAATATCCAGCTGTATATTGTGGATGCGTTCATGAAGCTGCAGCCTGTCGGCGTTCCAGGCGAATTATGTATTGCCGGCGTCGGATTGGCCAGGGGATATATGAATCGTCCGGATCTAACTTCAGAGAAGTTTGTCGATAATCCGTTTCAGCCGGGTGAACGTATGTATCGAACCGGCGATTTAGCCAGATGGCTGCCGGACGGTTGTATTGAATATATGGGCCGGTTGGATCATCAGGTTAAGCTGCGCGGTTTTCGCATTGAATTGGGTGAAATCGAAACGGCACTCTTGAGTTGTGAGGATGTTGCCGAAGCTGTCGTACTGGTCAAAGGTTCGGCGGGTGAGGATCAACAGCTTTGTGCTTATCTCGTGACCAAACATGAGGTAAACGTCAATGACATTCGTATGCATCTGAAGAAGAAATTACCCGACTATATGATTCCTTCGTTTTACATTCAACTGGATAACATGCCGCTGACGTCGAACGGCAAAGTGGATCGTAAGGCATTGATGCAGCTTAAAGGCCATCTGCAGTCAAGCAACGACTATATGGCTCCGCAGAATCAACTGGAAGCGCAGTTGGTTGAAATTTGGAAACGGCTGTTGTCACTGGAACGGGTCGGCGTACAGGATAATTTCTTTGAGATTGGCGGCCATTCTCTCAAGGCAATAACTTTACTGGCCAAGGTCCAGCAGCATTTTCAGGTCAAGCTCGGATTGAAGGAAATATTCCAGGCGCCAACCATCGAACAGCTTGCCATAGCGATTCAAAATGCAGCTGCCTCAGCCCATGAAGAAATCCCCAAGGCGGAATCTGCGGCGAGCTATCCCTTGTCTTCCGCTCAAATGAAATTATTCGTTCTGCAGCAGCTTGATCTATCCGATACGACCTATCACCTGCCTGGTGCCTATATAATCGAGGGAGATCTGGATATTCCGCGGCTGGAGTGGACCTTCCAGGCACTGGTTCAACGCCATGAATCGCTGCGCACCTCCTTCGATATGTCGGCAGGGGAGTTTATACAAATCATTCATCCGGAAGCTGA
The DNA here is from genome assembly GCF_014779765.1 of Paenibacillus terricola. GTDB lineage: Bacteria > Bacillota > Bacilli > Paenibacillales > Paenibacillaceae > Paenibacillus_T > Paenibacillus_T terricola. The sequence continues at coordinate 648,178 of NZ_JACXZA010000002.1, forward strand.
TTTTCGATTACACACGATGGATCTCACGGATGATCAATGGGAAGAGATGATTCCGTCCCTTCTGAAGCCATTTGATCTGCGGGTTCCACCTTTAATGAGAGCCGTATTGATAAGGCTCCCAGAGCGTAATGTGCTGTATATCGATATGCACCATATTATCTCGGACGGGGTATCCCTGGGGATAATCGTGAAGGATCTGCTTAGCTTGTATGCCGGACGTGAGCTTTCCGAGCTGCGGCTTCAGTATAAGGATTATGCCGTTTGGCAGCAGAAATCCTTAGCACAAGGAGCGCTTCAGCAGCAGGAAGCCTATTGGCAGAATAGATTTTCGGGCACGATTCCGACGCTTCGGCTTCCTCTGGATTTCTCGAGACCGGCTGTTCAAAGCTTTGAAGGATCGCGGATTCGTCTGACATTGGACCGGCAGATGACGACAAGCCTGAATGCACTTGCCGCTGCGAACAATGCCACATTGTATATGGTTGTATTGTCGGCCTTCCACATTCTTTTGTCCAAATATAGCGGCTCCGAGGACATTGTCGTTGGTACGCCGGCTGCAGGGAGGACACATGCGGATTTGCAGGGAATCGTCGGCATGCTTGTTAATACACTTGCGATTCGCAGTCAGCCCGAGAGTCATATGACGTTTCAGGATTATTTGCAGGAGATGAAACAAATTACCCTGGACGCATTTGAAAATCAGGATTATCCCTTCGAGCAGCTCGTTGAAAAGCTTCAGCTGCCCAGGGATATCAGCCGCAACCCGTTATACGACGCCATGTTTGTTTTGCAAAATCAAGACGACGCGGAGCTTAATGCGGGCAATATGAAGGTGGTTCCCTACGAGTTCTTCCTCCCGGCAGCCAAGGTAGACATCAGCTTGGAAATTATGGAGAGGCAGGAGCAAATGAACCTCGCATTGGATTATGCAGTCAAGCTGTTTCGAAAAGAAACGGCTGAGCAGATGTTGACAGATTATGTCCGAATTTTGACAGCCGTAACGATGGATCCGAACACCAGGATCGCTGATATTCAGCTGCAAGGCCCTTATGCGACACGCAAGCCTGCACGGATACAGGATATTGAATTTAATTTCTAATTTGTGTAGGAGAGATGCAGATGAATCGTCCGTCTATTCAGGGCATGTCAATCAATCAGGTTGATATGGAATCGGCCAAGAAGTATTGGCTTCAGCAATTGCAGGGAAATCCATTTCCTGCCACATTCCCATATGATAAAACGGTTTCCCGCTCCCAATCACGCGTGATAAATGAGAGGAGCTATGAGCTTCCGTCCAACCTGGCATCCAGACTGCTTCAGATGAGCAATCACACGGATTTCGGATTATATCTCCTATTGTTATCCGGACTTTCTATTGTGCTGCATGAATATACCGCCTGCAGTGATATGCTGATAGGCATGCCATTGGTGCTGCCCGAGCTACCGCCAACGTCCCCAGATTCAGTTCTGCTCCCATTAAAAGTAACGATTGAGGAGGAGTCGTTGACTTTCCGTCAGCTGTTGACTGAAACGAAGCGGAGCTTTTTGGAGGCCAATGAGTATGGGTTTTATCCCATACCAAGCATATTGGAGCTGACTGCCTTGCGTACTGCATCTTCTGCAGCTCCGTTATGTAATACCGCGTGTTTGTTCGAAGGGATTCATCCTGCATCCGCCATCGAGGAAACGGAGACGGATACCTGCTTTGTGTTTCGTAAACAGGAAGACACCCTTGAAATGAAGATTAGTTTTGACGAGAGACTATACAGGGAGCAAACGATTGATGCCATTGCCAGACATTTGTTTCTCTATTTACAGGGCGCCTCGCAGTATCCCGATGTTCCTCTAGTATGGATTGATATGGCGGATCCTGCGGAAAAACAAAAATTAATTAGTGAATTTAATGATACCCAAGCACAATATGCTAGCGATCGGACGCTGCATTCCATATTTGAGGAGCAGGTGAGGAGCCATCCTGATCGGGTGGCGGTTACCTTCGAGCATGAGTATTTCACTTACGATGAACTGAACAAGAAAGCCAACCAACTGGCACGGGAGCTGCGGGATAAAGGAGTTAAGCCCGACGAAAGAGTGGGCCTGTTGACGGATCGGTCCCTCGATATGGTTGTCGGCCTGCTGGCCATTCTCAAAGCAGGCGGCGCTTATGTGCCGCTGGACCCGGCTTATCCTTCGGAGCGAGTTCAATACATGCTTTCAGACAGCAGCGTCCGTTATGTAGTAACACAAGCCCATTATACCGATTCCTCCCTGCTTGAGGGCTTCGAGACGATCGATATGCGGCAGCTTCCGATGCATTCGGATGAGAATTTGACTGGGATGAATCAGTCGAGCGATCTGGCCTACATTATCTATACCTCGGGTACGACGGGCAGGCCGAAAGGGGTCATGATCGAGCACCGCCATGTGGTGAGGCTGCTGCTCAATGACAGACAGCTCTTTGATTTTAGCGAAGCGGACGTCTGGACGATGTTTCACTCGTACTGCTTTGACTTTTCCGTGTGGGAAATGTATGGCGCCTTATTATTTGGGGGCAAGCTGGTCATCGTGTCCAAGGAGGCTGCCAAGGATACGCAGCAATTTTTAGAACTATTGGTTCGGGAAAGGGTGACGGTTTTAAATCAGACGCCATCCGCATTCTCTAACCTGATCCATATGGACAGCGCACTAAACCATGCCGGACTATCTTTGCGATATGTGATATTTGGCGGTGAAATGTTAAAGCCTGCGATGCTGAAGCCATGGAAGGCTAAGTATCCGCAAACCAAGCTAATCAATATGTATGGAATTACGGAAACAACGGTTCATGTTACCTACAAAGAAATCGGGGAAGCCGAAATAAACTCGAATACGAGCAACATAGGCAAGCCCATTCCCACATTAAGCTGCTACATTCTGGATCAGCATTCCCGTGTCGTGCCGCAAGGGATGGCCGGGGAGCTGTTTGTCGGCGGCGAGGGCGTGGCCAGAGGGTATATCAACAACGAGCGGCTAACCCGCGAACGATTTATCCAAAGTCCGTTTGATTCCACACAGAGGCTGTACCGGTCCGGGGATCTAGTCAGATGGAATGAAAACCGGGAGCTGGAATATCTGGGCAGGATCGATCATCAGGTAAAAGTCAGGGGCTACCGCATAGAGCTGGGCGAAATTGAAAGTAAGCTGATGCAGGTTGAAGCTGTGCGCGAATGCATTGTCATTGCCCGGCAGGATGAGGATAATGACACCGCTTTGATAGGTTATTTTGTGGCCGAACGGAAATTGGACGAAGCAAAGATCAGGCAACAGCTGCTTCAACAGCTGCCGGATTTTATGGTTCCCGCCTATTTGGTACAGATGGAGAGCATGCCACTGACAAGCAACGGGAAAATAGACCGTAAAGCACTGCCGGAGCCCCTTTTATCAGCTAGAGCTCAGAACAGCTATACGGCCCCGAGTACCGAGATGGAAATGAAAATTGCCGACATGTGGGCGGCCGTGCTGCGGCAGGATCAGGTAGGGATTCATGATAACTTTTTCGCTATCGGCGGGGACTCCATTAAAGTAATCCGTTTAATCAGCAGAATCAATGAAGACTTTCATATTTCCATGCTGGCAGCTGATTTTTATAAGCGCCCTACAATCGCCGAATTGGCTGCATGGCTGTCAAGCGAGCATTCCAAGCGGCAGGATAGCAGGGAAGAAGGGCTGGAGCTTCTTCAAGCTGTTCAACAACGCATCGGTCTCGAAGCCTTAGAGCAGCCATTGCCGGAGGATACGGAGGATTATTATCCGCTGAGCGGCATCCAGCAAAGCATGGTGTTTTACTCGAAGCTGAAGCCGTCAGAGCCTATTTATCACGACCAGTTTTATTACCTTTTGCAATTCTTGGAATTTGATTGGACCGTCTTCTGCAAGGCCTTGGCCCAGCTCTCGGAAAGACATCCGATCTTAAGAACAACCCTGCTGCTGGACCGCTACAGTGAACCGATTCAGGTCGTGCACCGCAATGTACTTCCGGCTCTTGAGCTTAAAGATGTATCCGGCTTGAGTCAAGCTGTGCAGGAACAATCCATACAAGATTACATGCAGATGGATTTGCAAACTAAATTTTTAGTTTCCGGGGAGCTTCTATGGCGGCTTGGTGTATTTCGTTTGTCGGATTGCGACGTGTGCATCATCTTGTCCTTCCATCACGCCATTCTAGATGGGTGGAGCGTAGCTACCTTCAATAAAGAGCTGGTAGAAATTTACGAAAGCTTGCTAAGCGGCAGGAATGAGCATCTCACACCGCTCAAAGCCAGCTATAAGGATTATGTCGCGCAGCAGCTGTTTCATAAATACTCCGACGGCTCGCGCTTATTTTGGCAGCAGTATCTGGACGGATATACACGCAGCAAGCTGCCTTTCAACCTGACAGGCAAACAAATCCGGCGCGAGCCAAGTGTGGTCATTTACCGGAAACAGCTTGAGTCCGGCCTTCTGCGATCCCTCGAAAAGACAGTGAGCGAAACGGGGTACAGCATTAAGGAGCTATGCTTCTCCGCTTACTTGTATATGATGCATATTGTGACGACGGAAAAGGATCTGGTTACAGGAATCGTGACCCATAATCGTCCGTCTATCGAGGATGGGGACGCGATGCTGGGCTGCTTCTTAAATACGCTGCCGTTTCGTATTGCACTGGATTACGATGTGACGGGAGAGCAGCTTTTGGAGAAGGTCCGTTCGCACCTTCAGGCGATTTTTACGAATGAAATGCAGCTGGTCGATATTTCGCAACAAATCGGAGAAGGGAATCATTATTCCATTAATCCACTGTTTGACACCCTGTATAATTATACGGAATTTCATGTTTTGGAAGCCGTAGATTCACAAAGCACGATTCGCGGCTCTGATCGGAAGATCAAGCTCGAATCCAGTGAAATGACGAACACCTTATTCGACCTGGAGGTTTCCCGGACACGGCAGCATGTAAATATTCAGATCAAGTATTCCACGCATTATATCTATGAAGAAGAAATTGCCACCGCTTATGAGCTGTATGTCCGTATCCTTGAACACATTGTCTGTGATCCAACACGAATGCTGAAAGAGGTTCCACTGCTGAATGAAGCGGAGCATAAACGGATTGTGTACGATTTTAATGCAACTCAAGCGAAATATTCCCATACGCAAACCTTGCACCAACTGTTTGAAGACCAAGCGCGTAAGCAAAAGGATCAAACGGCTATCATCGTTGACGACGCAGAAATGTCGTATGGCGCGTTAAATGCCAAGGCGAATCAAGTTGCCCGAATGCTTGTCGCTCATGGGGTTAAATCCGGGGATCACGTCGCATTGATCGCCGATCGCGGGTTTCAAATGATTATCGGGATGCTGGGCATTCTCAAAGCCGGAGCGGCCTACATTCCGATTGACCCGGAATATCCGCTGAACCGCAAAGCGTATATCGCGCAACATGCGGAGATTACTGCTGTCTTGGCGGACGGCGATTATGGGTTGGATGTCGCGAATTGTCTGTCCCTGGATCCGGAGAAGTATGCCTGCTATCCGGAGGAGAATCTGAATATCGTCAAAGACGCAACGGATCTGGCTTATATTATCTATACCTCAGGCTCCACAGGAGTGCCTAAAGGGGTAATGATTGAACATCATTCGGCGGTCAATTTAATTCAGTGGGTGAATAAGCGCTTTGCTGTAGGCACGCAAGACACGCTACTGTTTATAACATCCATGTGCTTTGATTTGTCGGTGTACGATGTGTTCGGAATGCTGGCTTGCGGCGGTAAAATTGTGATTGCCCGCAAAGAGCAAGTCTTGAACCATACCGAATTGATTCGCTTGCTGCAGACGAAGAATATAACCTTTTGGGATTCCGTGCCGTTGACGATGAACCACTTGGTGAATATGCTCGGCGAAGAGTCGCCTGCTTATAAGCAGCTTGATCTACGATTGGTGTTTCTAAGCGGAGACTGGATTCCGGTTACGCTGCCGGACAAAATCAAGTTTTATTTCCCTCGTGCGGAAGTCATCAGTTTAGGCGGGGCTACGGAAGCCACCGTATGGTCGAATTATTATCCGATCACCGAAGTTCAGGCGATGCAGAGCAGTATTCCCTACGGAAAACCGCTTGATAATAATTATTTTTACATTCTTGATCAGCATTTGAATCCTGTTCCTTGCGGTGTTGCCGGGGAATTGTATATTGGCGGAGTTGGGGTCGCGAGCGGGTATATGAACGATGCGGATAAAACAGCGAAAGCCTTTGTTAAGAATGTGTTTCTGGAAGATCCACGTGAAAGAATGTATAAAACCGGTGATCTGGGGCGTTTGCTGCCGACGGGCCAAATGGAATTTCTCGGAAGAATCGATCACCAAGTCAAAATTCGCGGCTTCCGGGTGGAGCTTGGGGAAATTGAAAGCCAATTATTTAAGATGGAACAAATTCGTGAAGCGGTCGTTGTCGACAAAAAGGATGCCGACGGGTCCCTCTATCTATGTGGTTACGTGGTTTTCCATCAACCGATGTCCACGCTTGAAATAAGAGAAGCGTTATCCGACAAATTGCCCGGCTATATGGTTCCGAGCGTATTTATGGTTTTGGACAGACTCCCTCTAAACGCCAACGGCAAAATTGATCGCAAGGCGTTGCCGGAGCCGGACAAAGATTTTGCCATGGAAGACAGTTATGTGGCGCCAAGTCATCCGATTGAGGAGCAGTTGGTTCAGATTTGGCAATCCGTTTTGGAAAAAGAACGGATTGGCATTCACGATCACTTCTTTGAATTAGGCGGACATTCCCTGAAAGCCATGGTCCTTATTTCGCGGATCCATAAGGAATTTGGAATTGAGATACCGGTTCAGGAAGTTTTCCAGCAACCGACAATCGAAGCCCTCGCCCGTTATATTCAAGAAGCGGCAGGAAACCACTACGAAGCTATTCCTGTAGCGGAGTTCCGGGAAGCGTATCCGTTATCCGCCGCTCAGCGGCGCATGTTCATCTTAAATCAAATGGGAGAGAACGGGCTGCACTACAATTCGCCGGCAGCCTTTGTCGTGGAAGGAAACCTCGATGCCGACCGGTTGGAAGAAAGCCTCCAATACCTGGTGAACCGCCACGAAATTTTGCGTACCTCGTTCCACTTGAAAGATGGCCGGCCTGTGCAGCATATCCAGGAATCGGTTGCCTGTAAGGTAGAGCATTACGCATTCGATGAGCAGCAAGAGCTTTCAGCAGATGATGCACTGGAATCTGTCATCCGCCAATTTATCCGGCCGTTTGATTTGCATAACGCGCCCCTGCTTCGTGTTGGCTTGGCGACAGGGACGCAGGGCAGGCAGGTCTTGTTGTTTGATATGCATCATATTATCTCTGACGGGACAACCATGGGCATTCTGACCCGGGAATTTATCGACTGTTATGAAGGAGAGGCCTTGCCTGAACTGCGCATCCAGTACAAGGATTACGCGGTTTGGCAGCAGGAATTCTTCCAATCGGAAGCGCTGAAACAGCAGGAAACCTATTGGCTGCAAGCGTTGGGCGACATTCCGGTGCTGAACATGCCGACCGATTATCCGCGTCCGGCGATGCAGAGCTTTGAAGGAGATCGCATCCACTTCATGGCGGACTCTCAGCTAACGGAGGGACTGCAGCGGATTGCCGCGCAAACCGGCAGTACCCTGTATATGGTGTTATTGGCGGCTTATCATGTGCTGCTGATGAAATATACCGGGCAACAGGAGATCGTAGTCGGTTCCCCGATTGCGGGACGAGCGCATGCGGATTTGGAAAATATGTTGGGCGTGTTTATTAACACGCTGGCGCTTCGGCATGTTTCCGATCCTGAACAAACGTTCACCGAGTTTGTAGGACAAGTGAAAGAGAATGCGCTGCAGGCATATGCCAATCAGGAATACCCGTTTGAGTGGTTGGTAGATAAATTAGCTTTGCGTAAAGATACCAGCCGCAACCCGTTGTTCGACACGATGTTTGTTTTGCAAAATACAAATCAGGTTCAGAAGGGAATTAAAGGCTTAACCTTTACGCCGTATGAGTACGACCATAAGGCAGCCAAACTGGATCTGTCCTTGGAAGCGATGGAGGAAGCGGACGGCATTCGCTTCAACCTGGAATATGCCACCAAGCTGTTTAAGCAAGAAAGTATGGCACGGTTTGCCGGACACTGGATACAGGTGCTTCAAAGCATCGTGGCCGACCCGACGGTTCGGTTGGGTGAAATCGAGATAATCACGGAGCAAGAGAAGGATCAGATTGTCTCCGACTTTAACCGGACTCAAACGGATTATCCACAGCATAAGACCATACACCGCATGTTCGAAGAACAAGTCGAGAAAACGCCTGATGGGATCGCCGTTGTTTTCGGGGACAGCCAGCTGACGTACCGGGAATTAAATCAACGAGCCAATCAGCTCGCCCGCCGGTTACAAGGGAGAGGCGTTACGACAGATACGGTAGTCGGTGTGATGACGGAACGCTCGCTGGAGATGATCGTCAGCCTGCTCGCCGTGCTGAAAGCAGGCGGGGCGTATGTACCAATTGACCCGAGTTATCCGCAAGAACGCATATCCTACATGCTCGAGGACTGCGGGGCGGCTGTGGTAATTACCTATCCGGCCGCGGCTTTCAAGGTAAGTTCATCATACCGCGGCCAACTGTGGGCCTATCGAGAGGACGACCTGCAGGGCTATTCGGCGGACAACCTGGAGCCTTCCGTGCAGGATCATCACCTGGCGTATGTTATCTACACATCCGGCACGACCGGACAGCCGAAGGGCGTCATGGTGGAGCATGGGGGCATCGCCAACACGATCAATTGGCATAAGGATGAGTACGCACTGGATGAAAGCGACCGGGTTCTGCAGCTGTTCTCGTTTGCTTTTGACGGGTTCGTGGCCAGCTTCTTTATGTCGATTGTCTCGGGATCGCAGGTGATCCTGCTGAAGGAAGCGGAATCCAGGGACCCATATGCTATCCGGCAGGCGATTGTAGAGCAAGGCGTGACCTACTTCTTCACTGTGCCGTCGCTATACGGAGCGCTGTTGGAAAACCTTTCAGCAGAGGATATGCAAAGCCTGCGGAAGGTCACGTTAGGTGGGGAGGCCATCCCGGAATCGCTGATCCGCCGCAGCAAGCGGCTGAAAGCTGATCTGGAGCTAATCAACGAATACGGACCGACGGAAAACAGCGTGGTGGCGACGTTCATCCGGAATCTGGAAGAAGGCGGGAAGGTCACGATTGGCCGACCGATCGCCAATGTGCAGGCGTACATTGTAAACGGGAAACTGGGCCTGCAGCCGATTGGGGTACCGGGCGAGCTATGCGTAAGCGGCACGGGGCTGGCGAGAGGATACCTGAATCGACCGGAACTGACGGCAGAGAAGTTTGTGGACAATCCGTTTGCTACGGGAAGCAGGATGTACCGGACCGGTGACCTGGCGAGATGGCTTTCAGACGGAACTATCGAGTATATGGGCCGGATCGACCACCAAGTGAAGATTCGGGGGTACCGGATTGAACTGGGAGAGATCGAATATGCGTTAAGGCAAAACCCTCAAATCGAAGAAGCCGTCGTTCTGGCGAAAGAAGAGCGGGGACTATCTTATTTATGCGCCTATATTGCAGGCAGCGAGTCGATTACGGTCACCCAACTGAGACAGGAATTGCAGGCCAAACTTCCTAAGTATATGATTCCGTCTCATTTTGTCCTGCTTGACAGGATGCCGGTTACTTCTAACGGTAAAATCGACAGATTTGAATTGCTGCAGCATGAAAGTGTAATGGATATGGGCGTTAGTTATACGGCTCCGGAGAGCGAATTGGAAAACTTATTAACGGATATTTGGTCTGAAGTATTGCAGGTATCCAAGGAAAACATCGGCGTCCATTACAACTTTTTCGATTTGGGAGGCAATTCGTTGCTATTGATTCAGGCACATGCCCGCTTGCAAAAACACTATGCTATTCCGATCACGGATTTATTCACGTATTCTACCATTCGAAGTTTAGCTGAATTTATATCTGGGCAACACGCTCAAACCGGGCTGCAAGTTCAATTGGAAACGGTAAACTTCCCCCGCAGCTATTTTAGCGGATCCAAACCGGCTTCTGCTCAGACTGTGCTTAATTACGAATGCAAAGGGGACTTGCTGGCGCTCTTAACGGAAACGGCTCAGAAAGCAGCGTTACAAGAGGACGTGATCCTGTTGGCCGCTTATGTATATTTGCTGGCCGATGTTTCCAGGCAGTCCCATATTCATCTTCAATATGTGCATGCTGAGGCCAACCGACTGCAGCAATTGTCGGTTCCAATGGCGGGAGTGGACAACATGGATTCACTGATTCAAACGATCCTTGCCGGGCTTGATGAAATGAAAGCGGCCGATCAATTGTACCCGGTTTCTCACATGTTGAGTTTGAAAAAATCGGAGCTGGATGCAGCCCCTATGTTCGGTGTCGGAGAGTATGCGGCTATTTCGACAGATGTCATCAATGCCAGCGATATGATGATCGTGATTTCCCCTGGCCGGGATTCCTATTCCTTTACTCTCCAATTTAATGCGAAGCGGTTTGCTTACGATAAAATGAAAGAATTATTTGAACGATATGTTAAATTAGTTCGGCTTATTCTGAAGGATATGGAGAAATCGCTCAAAGGGGGGAGAGCCGATGTTTAAATCGTTTTTGGAAGATGAGTCCGTCGAAAGTAATGAAGAAAACATAACGATTGCGGAAGTCTCGTATGATGAAATTGCCATTATCGGTATGTCGGGAAAGTTTCCAATGGCAGACGATCTAACGCAGTTCTGGGAAAATACGCTAAACGGAATGGATGGAATTGGACATTTTCCGCAGCAAAGAAAAAAAGATATCGATCAGTACTTGAACTATATCAACCAAAACTCGGATCGAGCACGTTATCATGAGATGGGTTTTTTAGAGGAAGTAGATAAATTTGATTATCATTATTTCCGGCTTTCCCCCAAGGAAGCCGGAGTCATCGATCCTCACCAACGCCTGTTTCTGGAGATCGCCTGTTCCGCCTTGGAAGACGCGGGGTATGGAGGAGAGCAGCTAAACGGAAGCAGAACGGGTGTCTATGTGGGGCACACGGCACCTGTTTCCGATCCTCATACCTATCTGAGAATGGTAAGCGAACTGGATCAGGCATCATTAACCGTGGCGCTTCCCGGCAATATGCCGTCTCTTATTGCAACGCGGCTATCGTATCTATTAAATCTCAGAGGCCCCAGCATGGTCATCGATACGACTTGTTCCTCTTCTTTGGTCGCTTTGCATATGGCTTGCGAGGCGCTTCGAAATGGCAAATGCGATCAAGCTGTTGTCGGCAGTGTGAAGCTGAATCTGGTTCCGTTGAAGGTGAACGAGGGGCCTGCCTTAGGGGTTGAATCTTCTACAAGCCGGGCAAAAACATTTGATAATAGCTCCGATGGTACTGGAAGCGGGGAAGGCGTGGGAGCGGTAATGATTAAACCGCTCCACAAAGCGGTGGCGGATGGAGATCATATTTATGCGGTAATTAAAGGAAGTGACATCAACCAAGATGGCCGTTCCATTGGGATTACCGCTCCCAACGCAGCAGCCCAGGAAGACGTCATTGTACGGGCCTGGCAGGATGCCAAGGTTGATCCGGAATCGATTACGTATATAGAAGCGCATGGAACAGGCACCAAATTGGGCGATCCGATTGAAATCGACGGATTGACGAGAGCATTCAGCAAATTTACGCAGCGCAAACAGTTTTGTGCGCTTGGTGCATTGAAATCGAATATCGGTCATCTCGATCATGCGGCAGGCTTGGCCGGTTTATTCAAAGCAGTCATGGCCCTAAAGCATCAAACGCTGCCTCCAAATCTGCATTACAGTAGGCCAAACAGGAAAATACCGTTCGAGAATTCTCCTGTATACGTACTGGATCGGCCAGTCCCCTGGCAGCCCGACTTATTACCGCGAAGATGCGGCGTCAGTGCCTTTGGGTTAAGCGGCACAAACTGTCATGTTGTTTTGGAGGAAGCGCCCGTTGATCAATATAACCGTCTTCCGTCAAATGAACTGCAAATCTTTACGCTGTCAGCAAAAAGCGAGGCATCGTTACAAGAGTTGGTACAGCAATATAAAAAATTCGTTTGCTTGCATCCGATCCTTAATATGGATGATGTTTGCTATACAGCCAATATAGGCAGAGGGCATCACCAGTATCGCTTATCATTTGCCGTAACCGATGGCAACCACTTTCGCGAAATCATCGAAAGCCTGCATTTTCCGGATTATGCTTCAGATAAGGGAGACGTGTTTTATCAAGCCAGAGGTGCGCAAACCAAGGATAATCAGGCACTCTCTGAGGAAGTTCAATCGGTGGTTCAGCAATGGCAGGACAGCAGAGCAGACCGTTCGCCGTTCGTTGCGAGACTATGCCAGCTTTATTCCATGGGAGCAGATATTCCGTGGAAGGAGTTATATAAGAATAGCGGCAGGAAAAGAATGAGCCTGCCCACGTATCCGTTTGAAAGAAACCGTTGCTGGGTGCAGCCGGTTTATATTGCTCCGCAAATTAAATCGCCGTCTTATTATCTATACGGCATGCAATGGCGTAAATTTACACCGGACTTCAACAAGAAAAGTCCCACCCTCGGTTGTATGCTCGTCTTTACCGACGCTGCCGGCAGGGGCAAAGAGCTTGTAACCAAATTGAAAATGAAGGGCAAAGAAGTCGTTGAAGTGGAACTAGGCGGCGAATTTAGAAAACAAGGACAATTTAAATACACTTTGGATGGCAGCATCGAAGGCTATCAGCGGTTGTTTGACGAGCTGAAGCAGAAAAAAATCGCGCAGATCATTCATTTACCGTCTTTGCATCGAGACGGAGAAGCAGCCGGTATTTCAGATCTGAACCAGCGCTTGCATCGGGGCGTCAACAGCTTATATTACCTAGCACATGCATGGATCAACAGTCGAGGCCGTGTGCCGGTTGATTTGACGGTATTTACTCAATTCGCATACGAAGTAACCGGAACGGAACAGCAGCTGTTTCCGGAAAACGCCAGCCTATTAGGTTTTATTCAGGTGATTGGCAGGGAAAACAATTGGATTACATGCAGAGGCATAGATGTGGATGAAACCGCCACTGCATCCGATTTGCTAAAGTTTATCGAGAATGATTGGAAAAAAATGATCACTTCATGGCGCGACGCTCAATCCTATGAGCAAATCATGGAGAAGCTTCCTTCGCTGGATCCGTCCAAACAGCCGTTAACCTACAAATCCGAAGGTGTGTACATCATTACGGGGGGGCTAGGATACATCGGCTTGGAGGTCGCCAAACATGTAGCGGCCAAACAGCGCGTGAATCTAGCGTTGCTTCAACGAACACCGTTTCCTCTACGGGAGCAATGGGATGAAATCATAAATGAAAACACCAATGCGCAGACAGTATCAAGAATTAATAGCATCCGTGAAATAGAAAAGAATGGTTCTCTGGTGCAATGCTTCAGCGTTGATGTGACGGATGAAGCATCACTAGGAGAAAGGCTGTCTGCCTTACGAGCGGAATTTGGTCAAATCAATGGTATTATTCACGGTGCAGGGCATGGAGTCGGCAAAGAAAGCAGCAAGATATCCGATCCGATCGAAGAGTCCGAGTTTGTTCAAACAATAGATTCCAAGATGCACGGTGCCTGGCTGCTGCACCATTTGACCAAAGTGGACAATCTCGATTTTGTCCTCTTATTCTCCTCCGCGATGACCTTGGTAGGTGGCAGCGGAGCTGGGGCGTATACGGCAGGCAATGCCTATTTGGATACATTCTCCGCTTATGCAAGCAGGAATGGACAACGGACGCTGACTGTAAATTGGCCGACATGGGAGAATAGCTTTCAACAGACAGCGACAGAGCATCATTTTTCGGAAACCGATAGGAAAGATTATGAGAAATATCAACTCTTCCGCATCTTGTCAGCCCCTGATGCCATGGAAGCTTTTGCAAACCTGAATGCTGTGGAAGCATCACGAGTTATTGTCGGCCAATTAAATTATGAGAACGATTTTCTCGGGTATGAGGATCACTTTTGCTTCACGTTATCGGAGTCATTGCAACAAGAACGGCAAAACTACCACAATACTGATTCCGGCAGCTCTGCCGCTTCTCCCCAAACCCAAGGCAATGCGGGTGTTCCTATCACACAAGTCTACCAAGAATATATGATGACGCAGCACCTTATCAAGATTACGGGCAAGCCTGAAGGAGATTCCTATACCGAAATGGAGAACCAATTGGCACAGCTTTTGGGAAATGTCCTTGGTTTTCCGGAGATTAACGTGGATGATGATTTTTTTGAATTAGGCGGACATTCCATCATGGCAATCAGAATCGAGATGGAAATCGAAAAAACAACAGGGGTATCCGTAAAAGGGATTTTATTCAAATATCCGACCATTCGTCTGTTGGTTTCTCATTTGGAAAGCCTGCTGGGAACATAGTCATTGCTTCGTCTATCTATTATGTAAAAGGGAGAATTCAGATGAGAAAAACAGAGTTGCCCGTGCAAATTCCACCGATTACAGGGTACCTGCACCACGGACTTATATTAAGCATAGCCATGGCTTATGAAGAACTTATGCCTTGGTTTCACAGCAATTATATTCAATTGCGGTGTTTTCGCTATCCGGACGATTCGAGAGGTACCGATTTTTTAAACTTTTTTACGATGAGATCTGCTTTTCATCATTTCCCCTGTTTGCCCTATTTGGAATTTCAAGAATTTAAAACCAGTTTGCTGAAGCAACACAACATCAATCTGCACCAATATGTAATGGACTCGATTGACGAAGGTCAATATATCATCATGTATGTGGATTTATTCTATATACCCGACACCATCTATTATCAAAAAAAGCATCACACATCGGAAACGTTGATTTATGGCTACGATGAAGAAAAGCAAGTCTATTTGAATATGGATTTTAACGCGGAACATATTTTCACGTATAAACAGATTCCGTATGCTGATCTTGAAAACAGTTATGAAAAGACGGAATTCGAGTTTTTTTGGCAGAAATATACGTTCGCGATCGAATTTACCGGATTTCCTCCCTATGAGTTAAACCTGGATTTTATCATTGAATCCTTGGAAGATTACCTCAACTCTTACAACTCGTCGCTGCGATTTACGATGGTCCGCATGCCGTGGACCTCGGAAGAATGCGCGTATGGTATGGAAATTTATGAGCTTATGGAACAATACCTACAGTTCGTTAAACTGCAACAAGCACCGCCCGATATCCGGTTCTTTCATATCCTATGGGAACACAAGAAATGCATGATGCTGCGCGCCAGCTACTTGGAGGAAGTAGGGGTTCTGGATAAAGCGCTGTCTTTTACTGAAAAGTTCAGTGATATTAATGACAAGGCTTTACATATGCGAAATTTACTATTAAGGTACCAGATGACATCCGAAGCGGATCTAATAGATTCTGCCCTGGAATTGTCCGTGCAATTGAAAGAGTCGGAGAAAGAAGCCATGGAACTTCTGCTCGCCGAATTAAAAGCGAAGCATGTGTAACGATTATCTTGTTTGAAAGGGGGATATAAAACGGATATGAAAAAAACAGCGATTTTATTTCCCGGTCAAGGGTCGCAGTATGTCGGCATGGGAAAACAGATATATGACAATTTCGAGATTGCCAGACACACATTCGAAGAAGCGAACGAGGTACTGCAATTTGATTTACAGTCGCTTTGTTTTGGCGGCGATCTGGCAGAGTTGACGAAAACGGAAATCACACAACCGGCTATTTTAACATGCAGTGTTACCGCTTTTCGCGTGTATATGCAAGAAATCGGTTTAGCGCCTTCCTGTTTGGCGGGACATAGCTTGGGGGAAATTTCCGCACTCACTTGCGCAGGTGGGATTGCATTTGAGGATGCGGTGCAATTGGTTCATTACCGCGGCAAATGTATGCAGGATTCCGTAAAGGAAAGCATCGGCTGCATGTCCGCTGTAAGTGGAGTCAGCGCTGAAGTCATCGAAGACTATTGTCAACAGGTATCCGAGCCAGGCTCAGTAGTCAAGATATCAAATTTTAATGCAGCGGACCAGGTAGTCATATCAGGTCATATCGACGCAGTAGCTAAAGTCGAAAACATGCTGAAAGGCTTGGGCGCCATTGCGATTCGTTTAAAAGTGAGCGGCGCCTTCCACAACCCTCTGATGAAGGAAGCTTCCTTATTGTTTAACCAAGCGCTCGGCAAATATGATTATTCTCCCTTGCGTTATCCCGTGATCAGCAATGTAACCGCGAGGCCATATGAAACTGAACGGTTGATTCCGCATTATTTAACGATGCAGATCACGGAACCGGTACGATGGCAAGCGTCCATGCATTATTTGCAGCAATTAGGGGTAGAGGTCGCTATCGAAATGACCCCGAAAGCAGTGCTCACGAGATTGATGGCAACAAACGCTCCATCTATTGCTACCTATGCTTTCGATAATGAAAACGTGGAAAACGTAAAGGGCATCGTCACGCGTAAACAACCTAAAACGAACGCCATCAGCCAGTGTTTAGCTATCGCTGTAAGTACCAGGAATCAAAATTGGGATCAGGCAGAATATCGGGCAGGCGTGATTGAACCTTACCAAAAAGTACAGTCGATTCAGGATGAGCTGGACCAGACGGTCCAAGCCCCGTCAACCGAGCAAATGGCAGAGGCTTTGGATATGCTGATGTCTGTATTTAGAACAAAAAGAGTTTCTGAAGCAGAACAACATATGCGGATTCAACAACTGCTGGATCAGACGGATGCGGCGCATCCCTTTTTCGCTTTATTGACGAACCAATTAGGTGCGATTCCGCTTTAACCAGGTTTTCCAAATTTCGAAACAGACGTATGTGAATCCTACGAAAATAAGCGTAGCAGGAAGTGAAACAATGATGAATTCCCATTGGGATACCAGGAAGCGAGTCAAATTATTCTGTTTGCCTTATGCAGGCGGATCGGCAACGGCCTATAGCACCTGGAAAAAAATGTTCCATTCTACGATTCAAGTCATACCGGTCGAACTGGCCGGTAGAGGGTCAAGATGGGATGTTCCATTCTATCCCCATATCGTGAATGAAGGCATAGATGATTTGTTTGAAATGATGAAACATGATTTGGACGGAGGTCCCTTTGCCCTATTCGGTCATAGCATGGGTACAGTGTTGGCCTACGAGCTGGGTCACCGCATCAAAATGGAAACCAAACAAAGCCCTATCCATATGTTTTTTTCCGGAAGGGGAGCCCCGCATCATAAGAAACAGGAGCCTGATATTCATCTTTTGCCTGATGCGGAATTTCAAAGCGCAGTTTTAAAATTAGGCGGCACTTCTCCAGAAGTATTTGAACACAAATCACTAGCAGATATGTTTATGCCTATTCTTAAAAATGATTATCGTTTGATTGAAACCTATGTGTATCAAGCAAAAGACTCCAAATTGTCGTGCAATATTACGATTTTATTAGGTAAAGAAGACAGCTATGACTACAAGGATGGAGAAGAGTGGGGCGAATACACGGACGGGAAGTTTTCTATCCACATGTTCAAGGGAGATCATTTCTTCATCAATTCCAATAAGCAGCAGGTTATCCAGTTGATTCAGCATACCTTACTACCGGCTTCACTTTACCTTGACCAAAGGAGTTTTCAATGAAGACCGATGCCAAGCCGAAACGATAACCACGATGCAGTTAAATACGCTATCGATAATCTACCAACAGAGATCGGGGCACCATTACCAATATTGATTGATTGCCAACAGTACTGTCGGATTTTAAATTTCCGTTTCCCGCTAGAAGAAAACCTGCAGAGATGAGACGACAGATCGTAAATCTAATGCTCGAAAAAGCAGAGAAGTCGGCGGTGTCGGGTTGGGAAAAGCGAAAGCGAGTGCCGTCAAAAACCATCATTCGATTGAATGATGGTTTTTTGTTTGATCCAATGAAGGAACGAAATAAACATTAGCATTTAGACATATGTATAAAATACGGGTTTTGTGTAAAAGTATATACGGATAAACCAGGCAGTCATTGGATTATCCGGTTTTGTTAATTCCCACGTTGATTTTCATTCTGATTCGATTATCATGTTTTAACTCAATCATTTACTCAATCATTTGTGTTATTGTGTTTACTTAGCTTAAGTTTCTTCGTTCAGTTAGCTTTCGCTACGTGAACATTCGCGTATCATGATTTGATTAGTCGTTTTTACACGCTGCAGTCGGTTTACACGCACACACAACTTGTATCCGAATTCGCTATTTACACAATCAATTCTTTACATAACTCGGCCAACTCACTAATCAATTCACGCAACACACTAATTGTTTAAACCATACACTTGGACGTTATCAGTTCTGGACTATTTATGCGTATTTTATACTTTGAAATATGAAAACGCTTGCAATCATTCTTTCTGTTTACTTATTCAACTTAATAACTCCCTCCACGCTGGTTCTTGTTTTCTAGGATACATAATTTAAAATATGTAATCGCAACTAGTTATACGTTGTATTTGAACAAAAGCAACTGATGAGAATCCCGAACACAAATGCCATATACACCAAGATGCCTGCGCCATCGTTCTTCCATATTATCCCTCCCTCATCTAACTTTACATGAGCATATATCAATGTGGCAAACACACATAATCATATTTATGTAAACTAATGGACATGCTATTCAGTTCTTTTGCAATCAATGCTATAATAATGCAATCTATCAACTGATGTGGAGGCTATTACTTTGCAAAAGCTTATTTTCTTCGTAGGCGTGGCCGGAACGGGTAAAACAACGGTTGCACGCAAACTATCGACTCGTATTCCTGCTGCTTTCCTCGATCGCGATACGGTTGGCGGACGTTTCGTTGAACACATGCTCGTTCAGAACGGTCTGGATCCGAATGATCGCGACTCTGATTTCTATAAGAAGAACCTGCGTGACCTCGAATACGATACGACCAAAGATATCTGCATCGAGAACCTTGCAGCCGGTCAGAACGTGTTCATGATCAGCCCATTTACAGCTGAACTGAAGAACAAACAATGGATCGAGGACGTTATTAGCGCTGCTGGTCTGTCCCGCTCCGACGTCGATGTGAAAGTTGTCGTCGTTACGCTGTCTGATATGGAAACGCAGAGAACGCGGATTATCGACCGTCAGACGGTGCGTGATCAGTGGAAACTCGATAACTGGGATTCGTTCGCAACGCGCGTGCAATTCGTTCCTGAGATTAACTGGGACATTCCGCAAGAGTCGATTATCGTATTCGATAACAGCGGTGTGCTGACGGACGAGAAAGTTGAAACGTTGTTCCAATTTGCTGAAGGCAAACAAACGGTTGCTCGCTAAGCAGCCGAATCAATCAATAAGAGCCGATGGTGGATGTATCCGCCATCGGCTTCTTCTTTGTCTACAGATGTTCAATACGTTGCAATTGCTCTATAACCTGCTGCGGTTCCGTACGCTGCATGAAATCAGGGTTAATCGATGCGTACCGAATAATGCCGTCTTGATCGATCACGTATGTTGCAGGAACGGGCAGAATCCAACGGTCCGTCGCATTAAACACCGTAAGATCCCGCTTCAAGATCGTTGTGAATGTATGCTGAAGAACATCCGGCAATTCGAACAACAACCGATAGCTTGCCGCTACCTGCCCGTCGGAATCACTTAGCACATGAAAAGACAATTGCTCTTTCTCTCTCTGAGTCAGCGTATGGTCCGGACTTTGCGGAGATATAGCAATGAGCTGAGTTCCAAGCTGTCGAATGTCAGACATACGTTGTTCGAATGCACGAAGCTGAATATTGCAATACGGACACCAGCTGCCGCGGTAAAAAATAAGCACAACAGGTCCCCTTACCAACTCCTCATACAGCGTAACAGTATCTCCTATTGGATTGCTAAGTGTAAAATCAGGCGCACGTTCACCTTCCTGCAAACCGAACAACTGCCCCGATTGCAGTTGCTCCTTAATGTGGCCCAGAATAGCGTTCTGAGCCTCTTCAGGCACCCTTGCTATAAAGCTAGCTTTCGCTTGCTCCAGCTCTTCTCTCATTGTCATGATACTCCACTCCCCATGGACTTTTCTTCCAACCCAAGTTCTGATACAATAAAAGATACCGATCGGTATTTTCTATTGTATCAAATATCCAGCAATTGGCAACCCCTAAATATCTATTCTTTCGGAGGCATGATGAGAAAAGGTGATCGAGCACGTGAGCATATCGTCATAAAATCAGCAGAATTGTTCAATCAACTCGGCTATGCAGGCGCATCGCTTAACGATATTATCGAAGCGACAGGCATTAAGAAAGGCGGTATATACCGCTATTTCAACAGTAAAGATGAGATCGCACTTGAAGCCTATGAACATGCTGTTGGCGTTGTTGGTTCCAAATTCGCAGAAGCGCAGAACGAGGCCAATACCGCATCTGGCCGTTTGCTTGCATTCTTCCATGTGTATGCCGATGTCGTCCATAATCCTCCGTTCATTGGTGGATGTCCGCTGCAGAATACGGCGGTTGAGAGCGACGACTCCCACCCGCTCCTTCGAGAGAGAGCGCAGCTAAGTCTATCTAATACACTTGCCACAATGAAAGCTATCATTCTAGAAGGAATCGAGCAAGGTGAGTTCAAGCGAGATCTAGATGCAGATGCGATGGCTACATTTGCCTTATCCCTATTGGAGGGCGGCATTATGTTAAGCAAGCTTGAAGGCAGCAATCGGCATATGGAGATGAACACGGCAAGTTTCTCCGCTTATTTGCAGCAGCACAAGCTGTAATTTGTAAATTCGCTTAACAGGGTTATGTACTAATACAAATAGACGCAGCATCTGTTTCAGACACTGCGTCCCTTTATTGTAAAGGCTGCGTTGTTGGCGGTGGCATATGATCATTGTTTGAGCCGTTTATGTTCAATTGCTCTTGATCTGCGGCTTTGTCCTGACCCGCATCTGGCGTACTTGCTTGTCCCTGATTATCAGTCTGTTGATCCTGCTCACCAGCTTGTCCCTGATCATCCGTCAGCAGATCTTGTATCTGCCGATCCTGTGTCTGATCACCATTCTGATCTTGATCATTTGTCTGCTGAGCTTGTTCAGCCGGTTGCTGCTCCTGCGATTTTCCCGCTGTTTTCGGCTGTCCACCAGGTTTACTCCCGAAGCGAAGCCGATCGATAACAATAAGAAGCATCGGCAGCACAATAACGAAACAAATGCAGAACAACGACCAGATCGCCGGCGTGAAATTGAGAAACTCCACGATATTCTGATACACAATGATCGAGAGCCACATTACCAGCATACCGAGCGGCAGGATCAGAACCCGGTAGCGGCGTATACCCAGTGTTTCTGCCAACGCTACGGATGCGCCATAGTAACTAATCGCCGCTTTGAAGAACAGTGCAATCAACCAGATAATCGCCATGAACGCATCTACGCGCAGAAACTGCGCGACTGATATTTTCTTCGCTAACGAATAGCTCGCGAATATGTTCCGTTCCGTCAATTCTGTACCAAGTACCATTAGGCAGAACGTAGTTGTAAGGGTAAGCGCAATTCCGCCAACCATGATACCTTTCAACATCGCCAATCTCGTCTTCTCCGGTTTGCTGACATTCGGATACAGCATGAGGAAGACAGCCACTTCCTGCAGCGTGAACAGATAGAATGCACTAAGCATGATCGGCTTCGGTCCCCGCTCCAGTATGGGAAGCAGATTGGTTGGCTTACTTTCTGGCAGCAGAAACAGTACCAATAGCGCGAGCAGGATAAGCACCGGGAAGAATAACATCTCCGATGCTCTTGCAATCGTCTCTATCCCATAACCAACCGCAGCAACGATAACGGCAAGCAGAATGATGGATACGGCTTCGATTGGCGTCTCCGGCAAAATCTGAGTCGCAATGAAATTGCCCGCTACCCGAACAAGGAATGCCGTCAGCAGAAACAAATAAGCGAACAGCAACAGCGAGATCAGTTTACCGATCCATTTGCCAACGATAACTTCGATAATCCCCGTAAACGTCAGTTTCGGGTAACGCCTCGCTAGTGCATCGTACAGGAAGACAGAAACAGCCACGATCAGAATACCTAGCATACATGCGATCCAGCCGTCCTGCTTCGCAACAAACGCTAGGTTGGAAGGTGCAATGAGGATTGATGTGCCAAGCATGAAATGAATGACAAGAATCGTAAGCTGTCGTACACCAATTCGTTCCTCAATCACGTTACTTCCCCACCATTCCCCACTGCGCAATCGCCTCGGCAGCCGGACCGAACATCATCCGCAATACATTTAACGGAGAAACCATCAGCCAGTCTTTGAATAAAGCAATATTGAGCCCAACGCCAAGTACCAGCAGTGTGTAAAATGCGATTTTCTCTCCTGTCGAACCTTTGTTCGCATTTGGTTTGTTGAACAACATTCCCCGTTGAATGCCGATCACGATGCCGGCTATGATAATAATCCAAACGATCGATAACGGCATACCCGACATCCCTCCTGCAAGTTTACTGTGTATCCTCTGGTTCTATAACGTTCGTGACGGTACCGAGCAGACGTATCTTCACATCGATATTCAACTTCACTTGAGCTTCTGCGAAATGCATGTCCCAGTCGTTCGAAACCTTCTTCCAATACTTCGGATAATGGCGATGCACTTGTTCACCGAAACCGAAAATATCGGATTTCATCTCATGCTGTACACGTTCCAGAGTCTTTTCAATAATCCTTCTTAGCGTTGCTTCGGCACGCTTCTCTAGTTCCCGTATCGTCTCGTCCTTGGTCATCGGCATCGAACAGGCTACCTCTTCCACGTTCGCTTCGATTTTCAGATCAATGGACAGATCAACTTTATCGCCACGAAGCTTACTCCCCAGCTTAGATGATGATTCTTGCACCTCTAGCGCGACCTTATCACCATCATCGCATCCCACATTGCCAGTACCTCTATAAGCCTTGCCCATCGCAATATTAAAGCCACGGCTTTCCTCCTCCGTCATCCATCCAATGAGACGGTCTTTGCGGAATACGGACAATCCCGTAAATTTGAGACGATTTTTCGGAGAGGTCGTTTGAATATTCGATCGGTTGCTTCCCGCTTCCGCATTTCCGATCATGACAACCCCTGTCACGACGGGCTGTCGTCCCTTGGCGATGAGACCTTGAATCAGCTCGTCAAAATGAATCGCAATCGTCGGCGCCCAATGCTTCTCCGAATTCTGAAGTGCCCGCATCATCTGAATGGCAGGAATTGATTCGATCGGCGTCAGCAGCTTCAATGTTGAATTAGCCATATCGTTCTTAGCGATCACGACTGGAAAATCCGTTCGGAATTGACGATCACGAGACACATAGTCAAGCACTTCTCTTACCCCATGCCGCGCAAGCTTCTCTCCGATGATGAGTATTCGCAGATGAGAGTTGTAGATCGTGCGTGGACTCGATGCCGTCATTCGCTGCATCGCCTCTGCGATTGTTTTCCCTTTGGACGAATAGATTACAACAGGTGAACGGCCTAAGCTGCCTTTCGTAGCCGATGCTTCTCCGGCATCAACCACCTGAATGGAGACAATATAACTGTTGTCATCAGCCAGATCCAACCCAAGTCCCATCGTTATCGCCATATCGTTAAGCTCCAATCGGCCCCAACAGCCGGCAAGCGGGATAAGCAGCGAGATAACGAAGACCATTTTTAACAATAGGAACAAATGTTTGAGTATCCTGTTTTTACTTATGCTCCTCATTCGGATTCACCTGCGGCTCTGGGTGTGGTCTCGGCGTTCGATTGCGGGTATTAGGTTCAACAGAAAGCTGATGCGGCCTTTTATTGGCTGCCCAATGCGGCAGACGAATGAG
This sequence comes from Paenibacillus terricola, assembly GCF_014779765.1. Classification (GTDB taxonomy): domain Bacteria; phylum Bacillota; class Bacilli; order Paenibacillales; family Paenibacillaceae; genus Paenibacillus_T; species Paenibacillus_T terricola. The sequence continues at coordinate 672,116 of NZ_JACXZA010000002.1, forward strand.
CGTATCACCCACATCCTCACCATTGAATGGAGCAAGCGGACTCATATAAGGGACGCCGAACGATCGTAAGCTGCACAGATGGAGCGTTAGCAGAATAATACCGGCCATCATGCCATACAAACCAAATGTCCCGCTAAGGATCATTAACGGATAACGAAGCAGACGCAGCGACATCGACATGCTGGTCTCGGGAATGACAAGACTAGAGATTGCCGTGAATGCCACCACGATTAACATGGCAGGCGACACGATTCCCGCTTCTACAGCGGACTGCCCAATGATTAGCGTGCCGACGAAGGAAACGGTAGGCCCGAACATTTTCGGCATGCGAACGCCCGCTTCCCGCAGGATATCGAACGTAATCTCCATCAGCATCGCCTCGACAAACGCAGGGAACGGGACCCCTTCACGCTGTGAAATTAGTCGTACGATCAGCTGGGTAGGCAGCATTTCCTGATGAAAGGTGGTCAGCGCAATATAGAAAGACGGGCCGAGCAATGTAAAGAATACGCCGATAAAACGGAGCAGACGGATGAAACTCGCCACATCAGCACGCTGGTAATAGTCCTCTGACGAATGGAAGAACGATACGAATAAAGCTGGAACTATGAGGACGTACGGCGTTCCATCGACCATAATAGCAATCTTGCCTTCAAGCAGCTCTGCTGCAATAACATCCGGTCGCTCCGAATGATAAACCGTTGGGAAGGTTGATCTCGCATTATCCTGAATCATCACTTCCACATAGCCGCTCTCAAGCACGGCATCAATATCAATACGTTTCAATCGGCTGCGAACTTCGTCCACAATGCTGTGACGAGCAATACCTTTTATATATAGAATCGAGATATTCGTCATCGTGACTCGCCCGACTTTATGTCCTTCAATACGAAGATCCGGATGCTTGATTCGTCTGCGAACGAGCGCTGTATTCGTTCGAATATTCTCTGTGAAGCTATCCCTAGGTCCACGAACGACAGTCTCTGCCTCGGACGGCGTAATCGCACGATCAGGATAATGCTTCACATCGATCGCGAACGCACGATCAAATCCATCCACGAGCAGAATCGCAAGTCCAGACAACAAGGCATCTAATGTCTCGTCTAGACGAGAGTGTTCTTCAATGCTCCCCGCCTTCAGAATAGACTGCCTGAGCAGCTCATGGAATGGTAATTCTTTGAGCGTATTTGGCACTTGGTTCATGAAATCATAAGTAGGATCAAGCGTTAATGAATCAACAACGAATTGCTGCAACTGTTGTGGATCCGTCAGGCCATCGGTCGAAACGATAACAGCCCGTCCGCCATTCACCAGCATGAGGTCGCGATAAACAATATCACAGCTTCCCCCGGTAGCCAATCGAATGGTGTGTACATTCGCATCCAGCTGAGGAACGAGGAGATCATTGAGTGAGAACGATTGCTGCTGAGCTTGCTGCATGATCGATGTCATAATTCCGCTCCCACCTCTCCACGGCATGGTGTATATATCCAGTATTGCCTTCGACAAAACATGCTAAACGAATCAAAGCCAACGAGCCCCCTCAGAACTTAATCTGAAGGGGCTCTCCTGTTAAAGAATATGTTAGCTATGCATACTTATTGTGGGCTTGATTCACTTACAGCGGCCTTGCTTTTTTTTTGAAAGCGGAAACGATCACAAGCACTAACCCGATCGCTGCAATCCAAGCCAGTACGGAAAGACTTGTTGAAGCTGCATCCACTTCATTGAAGTACATCGAATTACGCATACCAGACGCTGCGAACCGGAACGACGTCCAAGTATACAGCCAATCATGTGTCGTTTGCGGTAGAAACTCTGGCGCCAGGTTTACAACCGGCAGCGAGAAGAGCATGAGCCTTACCCGAATCTCGTACGCCTGCTTACGGAATTCGCGCATAATGTTGATTTCCTGAAGGTGATGCTTGGCCCCAAGGGCGATCCCTCATTCGCCCAGCGTATCATGACCGAATTCACAACACGAATCAGCAGCCGCCTCGCACTCTGGCAGCCTAGCGATGAGAACATGCTCATTCCTCGCGATTACTTAATCGCGTATGTATCCTCCGCCAACTTCGGTGTTGTGAAACACTGGCTGGAGATGGATGCTAAGCTGCCACCTGAAGAACTGACCCTTATTCTAATGCGTGTATCGAATCTTGGCCCGATGACAATGACAGGGTTGACAACGACGTGATGAACCTGATGGAACGTAAAAAGCAGCGACGCACTAGTACCGGATTCGATTCGGCACTGGTAGTCACTGCTTTTTTTCTTTCATTTGTTGACTCATCGTTCGAAATGCGCCATCTCGAATACCAACTTCAACTCTCTGCTAATTCTTGTTCGGCTGACGGGATAGCTTAATCACTTGGCGAATAAGAATATACGATTCACTTGTTTTATTGAATGCGATAAAGAATGGAGGCTATTGAGGTGAAAGCAATTAATAAACTTGTATTACTGATACTAGCAGTTTCTCTTATCGTTATGATCACAGGTTATGTGCGGCTCAACAATTCAGTTTTGTGGGGGAGCCAGAAATTAATTAACTATATAAGGGTGGAAACGGGTGGTGGTATGGACGCTAATCAAGCCAATATATTTTTGCAAAACTATATAGAACAATATAAGTGGAGTGGCAGCATACTGTTAACTCTTGGTGGGATTACATGTATTAGTTGTATCTTTGCTTTATTGTATAATAATCGTTCAAGATTACGCTGACGGGAAGATAGCTCAATGATACGCCTTTTCACCAACACGGTTTCCTACGGTCAATTTATCAACATTAGAATTTAACATAGCCTAAAAAAGGAGTATCAGCCATAGGGCATAATACTCCTTCGAAGTTTACCTAACTTATTCGCTCTTATCTCTTCTTCCCTTGCTGCTGCTCCATTTCGCGTGCTTGCTCCGCCTCCCGGGTGTCGATTGCCGAGCTGCTGTAACGTGCGCGCTCATACAAATCAACAAGCGGCTGCGGCAGTGAAGGAGCGTGACCTTGGTTATGCTGAAGCTCCACAGCCGTCTCTCGTGGCGTTAGCTGCGGCTTAGCCGAATAACCGTGACGTTCCCGACGAAGCAGCGCAGTGCGATACAGATCACGAATGCGCGCCGCATTGTCCGGCAGCTTGTCCCACATATCTTCTGTACGGCCTTTGAACATCGATGCAGACCATCTGCGCAGACGGGAGCTTCCACGTTCATGCTCGACTTGTTCGATTTCGTCCTCATAGCCGACATCCGTCGCTGTCATTCGTTCCTTCCGAGATAGTCGCTGCAACCATTGTTCAACCAGTCTTGCAATGAACGGCACCTTGCGCAGCAGCGTATACACCAGCCAAATGACAAGGAGGACTGAGAGTATGCCTCCTACGAACATGAATATCTTCTCCAGCAACTCCATGAACCAGCTTGGATCTGATGGCGGCTCCACCACAAGATTATTGGGTGGATCTTGTTCAGGCGGCGTGGCTCGCTGCGGATCTTCGGACGACGTCGCGAACAAACGGCGCAGCAGCGCAGTAAGCGAATCAAACAAACGGCTTACCATGTCACCGATCCAGGAGATCGAGGTAACGAGCAGCGCAATGATCGCGACAATCGTGACGAGCACACGGTTTTGTCTAACGATAGAGCGGGAAATAGGTGCTCCGCTGCTGCTATCTGAATACGATTCTTTATTCATATTGCTGTTATTGAATATGAACAAACACAAGACGAGGGTCAACATCCCTCCAATGTTCATGAGCCATACATAACTTTCGTGCTCTGTATCGCTCCGGTACCAGAAGGTGATAATCAAGTACGCGAAAAATGACGATATGAAGTAAAATTGATGAAACGACAGCATCTGACCGTTCGCAGGACGAATCGTTCCTTGTATCATGAATAACCCGTACAGGACTGCAGTCAATATTCCTTCGCCTGTTAATCCGAATCGATAATAAACATACGCTAATACGAATACAACGATGAGCGTCTCTGGAATCCATCTTCGCCATTTGGACAAGAGCCTGCTTATCGCATCGCCTGCCAGATGGACGAGCGGCAGAAGAGCAATCCACAGCACACGTTCTTCAGATGGAATGGCATAGAGTGCAAGTGCGACAATGGCAGGCAGCAGCAGCAAGGTCAGGAAGCATGCCCGAGCAAGCATACGCAGTCCAATGCTCCACCTTGCATTCCGGTTCATCATGAAGCATTCGCCTCGCTCTCCGGAAGCAGATTCCTTACAACGATGCGGTGACCTTCGATAGATAGCCGATCGATTGCTTCAATGACACGATCATCCGTATACGTTGTAAGCAGCAGTAGATCAGTTGGACGATCCAGTCGCTCTGCCAACAACTTCAGATAATCATGGAACGGCAGCTGTCGCTCGACAAGAAGCATCGACATCGTTTCTAGCAACGCGTATAGATGCGGTTCTCCGCCAGAAGGCGGTACGTAGACCTCGGACTGAAGATCGTCCACCAGAATACCATTACTGGCGAATCCCGCTTCCATGCCGTTACGGATCAAATGACTCGCAGTACCTGCTGCGATACGAATACCCTGTTCGATCGTCTCCACATCGTTAATGGTCCTCCATACTTCTGCATGATCTTCGACATTCAGGACGATCAGTACGTTGTAATCCGCCGTTGTGTCGAGCTGATGCACCTGCAAATCGCCTGTACGCGCAGTTGCGCTCCAGTTCACCTGACGAAGTGAGTCGCCTGCACGGTAGGGACGTACGCCGATTCGGCGGAATGGATCTTCTACAACCCAACGTTTCACCGACATATCGCCCTGCCAGCTTCGCGGAGGAAGGGCAAGATCATCCGGAAGCACTAGCTGCGGATAGACAATTAACTGTTCAGAGAAGGTCATCGTGTTAGAATCTGCACTGAGCCCGAACAGATCGCCTGCAGACAAAGTCACTGTCGAGAGCTTATAACAGCCACGCCGAATAGCGGTTACACGGTGCGTTCGCCGAATCCGCCGCCAAGGCATTAAACTGAAGAAGCTCCGATGGTTTTGTAGAAACTGTCCCGAACTAATATCCAAGTTCGTCGAGTGATCGTGACCGAACCGGAGCGATGAGCTGAGCAGTGATTCAACGCGCAGCCAAGGGAGCGGGAATCGTTTCTCGTTCGTGATCGTCTCAACAAGCGCCACTTCATCGCCTTCAAAGCAAGTTCGACGGTCGAATTGCCGAGAGTACCGTACGCGGTGCAAACTCATTATTTTGAATACCCGATTCTGAATGATTACGATGAAGACACTTATAATAAGAAACCAATACGCCGTCATCTTCCGCTCTCCTAAGAGCGAAGCTGTTCGGCAGGAACTAGGGCGCCGTCCAGCACACGCTCGATAATGCGTTCTGCTGCCAATCGATCGCCGCGCACTCGCGCCGAACTCTTCAGAACAAGGCGATGCGCCAGCGCCGGTACAGCAAGTTTCTTCACATCGTCTGGTGTAACAAAATCCCGCCCGCTCAGCGCTGCCTGCGCCTGAGATGCTCCCATTAACGCTTGCATCGCACGAGGGCTAACGCCCGTTGCCACTTCCTCAAGCTCACGTGTTTTCTCGCCAATTACAACGATGTAGCGAAGCACATCCTCGTTAACCTCGATCTGTGATACAGCACGCTGCGCTTCAACAATCGCATCAGCCGATGCGACGGGCTGCAAGCTCTCCAGCGGCTTCGTTCCTTTGAAGCGGCTTAGAATGCGTACACTTTCCTCCGTCGTTGGGTATCCCATATGAAGCTTGAACAAGAAGCGGTCAAGTTGTGCCTCTGGAAGCGGGAAAGTACCTTGCTGTTCGATCGGATTCTGTGTAGCGATAACCATGAAAGGCGGCTGCAGCCGATGCGTCTCGCCGTCAATACTAATCTGCCTCTCTTCCATACATTCAAGCAGAGACGATTGCGTACGCGGTGTTGCACGGTTAATCTCGTCGGCAAGCAGCAGGTTCGCAAATAAAGGTCCTGGCCGGAATTCAAATTCTCCAAGCTTCTGATTATAGAAGTTAATGCCGCTTAGATCAGAAGGCAGCAAGTCAGGTGTGAACTGAACGCGCTTGAAACTGCCGCTGATTGATAACGCTAGCGACTTCGCGAGCAGCGTCTTGCCCGTACCTGGTACATCCTCCAGGAGTACATGCCCGGAGGTGAGCAAGGCGATAAGAAGCTTGTCTATCATGGCCTCCTTGCCTACGATGACTTGTCCAACATTCGTACGGATTTGATCGGCTAATGCTTGAACGGAATGGATGCTCATAATCAGTTATCTCCTCTAATGGTTATCTATTTAACTGCATTAACGAACGTTTAATCCCTTACCTTTAGCGAAGCGCACTTGGCCATAACACAAGCCGTTGACCGTCTCGTTCTGCGCCGATTCCCCGCAGCTCGCTGCTGACCGCACAATCCAACACTGGTTGGCCGTTCCACAGCTCAATTACGATCTTGGACAATCGCTGGCGTCTCATGATCGCTGCCAATGCGGCCCGTAGATCATTCAACGCAGCTTCATTCGTCATAACCTTACCACTTGCACCCTCGTTCGAACCTTCATCAGATAATGGTGACAATGAACGGTCTGCCGAAGTGTCCATCATGTGTATGCGTCTGCCGTTATTTTCGATCCAGAACAACCACTGGTCGCCGCGAAGCACGAGGAAGTGTCCCGCTTTACGAGCGAATGCGCAAGCCGCATCGGTCGGCCAATCCGCGATAATGCCATAAGGATTCGCAGGATCTACGGATGCGAGCACGGTCACCGTGCTGTCAGCCGATAACGGCACAGCCGCTTTCACCGATTCCGCAATCTCAGACGTCGTGAACTGCATCGACGCTTCGCCATCCACGAACGTCCCGCGCGTGATGGTGCCCCACTCTTCCAGCTGCTTCAATACAGGAAGCATTCGATCCCAAGGCAGCGGCGATACGGCAGCAACCAGCTCTTTGGTTACAATGCCATAATTATCGAGCAAATGACGAACCCAATGCATGGCCGATGATTGAGCTTCACTTCCCGCTTCTTGATGAGCAGGCGTTCGAGAGTTGTTATCACGCTCAGCAGCTAACCCACCAGTCCAATACCAACGGCCAAGACCAGAGCCGGAGCGTGCCCAGTCCGCCTGCTTCTTGCCTGCATGAAGCCTGAGCGGGGCGAACTGGTCGTTGGACGCTTGGCCCTCCCATACGAGCCCTAGCAAATTCGTCAGCATGTCGGTTGGCGATTGGCCTGCATCGCGAGCCAGCTTCGTCAAGAAGCTGGCTCCGCCATCTTGCAGCTGTCGAAGCAATTCAGACTGAGACGAAGCTTGCGTATCTAGTTCAGCAAGGTAAGGCGCATACAACGGTTTACTCTCTGCAAGGAAGAAGGCAACCCTGCCTTCCTTCTCGCCATTCGTCCTCCTGCCCAGCCAAATGACATCACCTGTTGCGCACAACAGATCCAATTGCTCTGGCCGATAATCCAACAATCGCGATGGGAAGATAATCGTCTCCCAGTGCGACAGCGGCAGAAACAGTCCTTGCAGCTTGCTGATAACCGCCCGTAGACCTTCTTCGCCACGCTGCTGCGTGCCGCTAAGCGCGTATTGACGCATCGCCATCTGTACGAACCAACGATTCGGATGCGCAGGCTGCGACCGTTTGCGCGCTTCACCGATCGACAGTCGGATAAGACGCTGCGCTGTACGCCGTCCTGTCCACAGCCGTTCATCCGGCCCATCAGCGAAAGGCGCTTGCTCCACCTTGCCTTGTTCAATCAGCGTATCGACCGCTTGATGCGCTTCCTGAAGCGTAAGCGTTGGATAACGATCACATAGTGAAGGTTCCGTGAACGATAGCTCATGCTCAGCATAACGACCAATAATAAACTGAACAGATGACGCCTCCGCCGGAAAATGAGCATAAACCTCAAGCTCATCCCGGCATATCCAGCGCCGTACACCATCTGCTCCATCGGTATCGCCAAGCGTTACCTGCACGATGGCACCACGCTCGATCAGCTCCGCGATCAAAGGGAGCACCGCTTCACCGCCAGCTTTCACAAGCTCATCGGTCCCCATGTCGCCGCGCTGCTTCAGCAAGGAGAGCACATCGTCCGGGGCCGTAAGCTGCCCGGCAAGTTCGGCCATTCTACGGCGCTCGGCTTCCAGGAGTTCCGCGGTTACTGCGCCTCGAACAGCCTCTTCGCCGAACAAACTGCCCGCTAGCTCGCGGCTGACGTTCAACAGCTGCATTCGCAGGTTGTCGTCCAACCCGTCGCCTTCGTAGATCCGCATACTGACATAGTCCGCGATGAACTGCGTCGCCATCGGTGATGGATACTGAGTCTCGCGGATTTCGAAGGCGATTTCGCCCGTACCGATCGCTTGCAGTACCTTGTGCAATCCATTCACATCGAGGAAACGGTTCAAGCATTCTCGCATTGCTTCATCCAAGAACGGAAACTGCGATGCATACGGCATCGCTTCGGTAAGCAGCTCCTCGCTGCGAAGCCGTTTTTGCCAGAGCGGTGTCCTCGTGAAGCTTCGAGACAGCAGCAGCGAGGTTTCCGCTAGGTGGCGGAATGCGATGGACAGCAGCGGCGAGCCTGTGATGGCCTCCATAATGAGCGGCTCCACATTGCTCGGCGTGACATGCCAGATGGATTGCAGCCAGGATGGATCCCACTCCGATAACACGAACTCAATCCCATTGTCCTTCGCATTGCCATACAGCCGATACGGCAGCAACTGCTCGAACTGCCGCTCGATAGCGAGCAGCCATGTTCGATTCAACCTTCTGCCCAGCCAGTTGTGAATAATGACATGCGTCTTATTCGAAACGTCTTGATAGTACTCGACGATAATCCGTCGATCGGTCGGCAAACCAACGAAAGCATGCTGTGCATTCACATATTCAACCAGGCTGTTAGCCGATGTACCATCCATGCCGTATGATGTCATCAGCCAATCGGCCGTTTCATTCTCAGCAACCGTTCGAAAATGGGGCTGATCATCCATTACAGATGGTTGATCAGCAGTGGAAGCCGAATCTGATTCGATATCTGTACGGCCGATAAAGGAATCACGCCGGGAGCCGTCTCCCATTGATAGCCGATCTTCCATCTCCCGTATAAAAGCGCCAATCTTCAGCCCTAGCTCCGACGTACGGCCTTGGGCTTCGTTATTCCAGAACGGAATCTCGCTGAAGTTGTTGCCCGCTTCCGTCACATAGACACGCTCGCGGTCAATACGGCGAATCATCCAGCTATTCGTGCCAAGCTGGAACACATCACCAACGTTGCTCTCGTGTACATATTCCTCATCGAGCTCCCCTAGATGAACGCGGCTCTCCAGATGGTGGACTGGATAAGCCGAACTACTTGGAATCGTTCCCGCTCCGGTCAGCGCTGCGATACCACTGCTCCGTCGTCCTGACAGCACATCTGTATCTCGATTCCAGTCGAGCAGCGGACGAGCGAATGGATAGAAGCCGCTCAGCACCTGCAGCATAGCAAGCAATCTCGAATATGGGATTAACCGGAACGAATCGCTGCGTGAGACAAGGTGATAAAGTGCGGTTGTCGTCCATTCTCCGCCAGCTACCATCGACACCGTGTGCTGGGACAGCACATCAAGCGGATGACGCGGAATCTGGATCGGTTCAATCTCTCGTTCCGCGACGAGCTTCGCTAGTACGGCCGATTCGGCCAGCGTCCCTCGCTGCCGTACAACAATGGCGCCCCGGCTCACATCGCCTACGGAGTGACCGGCGCGGCCGATCCGCTGAATGCCGGAAGCAGCGTCAAACGGCGGGTCGATCTGTATGACGAGATCGACATGCCCGACATCGATGCCAAGCTCAAGCGATGACGTTGCGACGATGCAGCGCAGCTCGCCGGACTTCAGCATTCGCTCGGCTTCAAGCCGCCGCTCCTTCGCCAGACTGCCATGATGCGCGCGGCTCAGCTCGAAGCCAGCGGCATCATTAAGCCGCAGACAGACGCGCTCGCACAGTCGTCGGCTGTTGACGAAGATGAGCACGGTTCGGCAGCCCTCCATGAGGGCGAACAGCCTCTCCAGCAGCGGCTGCCATACCGCTTCGCGCGTCGTCATCGGCTTGGACAGATCGGGCATCGTCACGAGCACCTGCATGGCCTTCGTCATTGCGCTCTCGACTATAGCGACTTGTCTTGGCGCGTAACCGAGCGGGTGCGGCATCCGCTCATCTTCATCCGCATCGGACGGCAATTCAATCGAAGCCGTATCGATTAATGAATCATTCACTGCTGGTTGCCAGCCACCTAAGAAGCGCGCAACACGCCACATCGGCTTCTGCGTAGCTGATACGCCAATCCGCTGAAATGGTTGATCGCATAGATCAGCAAGCCGTTCCAGCGACAGCGAAAGATGCGCTCCCCGCTTGTCCGATGCAAGATCATGAATCTCGTCCACCACAACGTATTGGACGGTGCGGAGCATCGCTCGGCCCTGCTCGGATGTAAGCAGAATATAGAGTGATTCCGGCGTCGTAAGCAATACATCCGGCGGCCGCTTCGCCATCGACGCTCGCTGGGATGATGGCGTATCGCCCGTTCGAACCGCGCAGCGGATACCGGGCCAATTCGGTTCCCGGTCCGCCGCGCTGCGGTCAATCGCTTCTATGAAAGAGACGAGATTATAGTGCACGTCGTTATTAAGCGCTTTCAGCGGTGAAAGGTACAGTACCCGAACGCCGGCGCGCGGCTTGGACGATTGTATTTTGCCAAGAACAACGTTATTAAGACATGGCAGCAGAGCGGCCAGCGTCTTGCCTGAACCGGTAGGTGCTGCAATCAACGTATGCTGACCGTCTTGAATGGACGCCCAAGCGCGTATCTGTACATCGGTCGGCTGACCGAAAGCATCGCTGAACCAATCGGCTATGACGGGGTGAAAGGTTTGTAGCGGTGAGTTGTTCAACGCGTGATCAGCTCCTGCTTAATCTTCTTATCTCCTTGATTATACCAGCTGCAGGCGGTTCAATCTATGACATGCAGCTACAATTATCGAATACTTGTTCTCCCTCGCGAAGCAGGCGTATAATGGTAAAGATTACGAACGGGCCGCAGCCGCCCATTCCCGAAGCAAGGAGCTGACCGCCGACATGAACGTCATTAAGATTAGAGACCGCCAAGAGCTGGACCGGAAAGTGCCGCTCATGCCTTGGTATGTCGACAAATTCATTCAGTTCAAGCTGCCTGACCTGTCGCCTTCTTCGCTGCTGGAGTACGTGCGCGATTATGATACCTTCTTCTCCTACCTGCTGGCGGAAGGACTTGCAGAAGGCCCTTCTATTAAGGACATTAAGCTTGAAGAGCTGGAACGCCTCCATATGGACAGCATCGATTCGTTCCGTATGTTTCTGATGACGAGAGTTGAGCATAACAATAAGCGGGTATCGGTTACACGCAAACTGTCCTCGCTTCGCTCGTTGTTTCATTATTTGAGCCAGATTGCCGAGGATGAGGATTTCTACCCTCTGCTCAAGCGCAATGTTATGGCCAAAGTGTCGATCAAACGCACACATAAGCCGAAGGACACCGCTGCCAAGCTCGAAGGTAAATTGCTGCAGGAAGAAGAGATTACAGCTTTCCTCGCCTACGTCAGTCATGATTACGAGCATGATGTCGCGACGAACAAGCAGGCGCTGTACAGCTATCAGCTGAATCGTATCCGCGATACGTGCATTATCAGTCTCATTCTGCATTCCGGCCTGCGTGTCTCGGAGGTCGTGAATCTGAACGTGGACGATATCGATTTGAAGAAGAAGCTGACTTATGTGTTCCGAAAAGGTAAAAATGACGATACGTTCAAGACGCCCGTATACTTCCGTCAGGATGCCGTCGACGAGTTGACCAGCTACCTGCAAATTCGCGACACTTCATATAACGCACCGAAGCGGGAGAAAGCCCTATTCCTCGCCATTGCCAATGGCAAGAAGGAAGGTTCGCGGATGACGAAGCGGGCCATTCAAGAGATGGTCATCAAATATGCGAAGCGATTCGGCAAGCCTTACTTATCGGTTCATAAGCTTCGGCACTCTTTTGCAACGGACTATTATTTGCGCAATGATATATACAAGACACAGGAACAGCTAGGCCATGCCTCGCCTGAGACGACGCAGATCTATGCCCATCTGACCGACCGGACGATGGCTGAAGCGATTGACCATAATTCATAAGCAGAGATGAGGAGAATACACCATGAAGCTAAGCGTACTCGACCAATCCCATATTGCAGAAGGCCGCACGGCTAAGGATGCTTTAATGGAGACAACACGGCTGGCACAGGAGGCCGATCGTCTCGGCTTCCATCGCTACTGGATATCGGAACATCATGCGACAAGAGCGCTCGCGCATTCCAGTCCGGAAGTATTCCTCGCCCATCTGGCGGCACACACGAAGCGTATTCGACTCGGTTCGGGCGGCGTCATGCTGCCGCATTACAGCGCTTATAAAGTAGCGGAGAACTTCCGCTTGCTTGAGGCGCTTCACCCTGGCCGGATCGATATCGGCCTTGGCCGTGCACCAGGCGGCATGCCGCTCTCTACGCGCGCCCTGCAAGAAGGCAAATTCACGACCATCGATCGCTATCCGCAGCAAGTGGCCGATCTGATCACTTACTTGCGTGACGAGACAGGTCCAACGCATGCGTACCCAGGTTTATTGGCCGCCCCAGTCATCGAGACGATGCCCGAGCTGTGGCTGCTTGGCTCCAGCTTCGAGAGCGCGCGGATCGCAGCTAGACTCGGCCTGGGCTTCGGCTTCGCACAATTCTTCGGCGTGCCAGGCGGCGAGGAAGCGATTCGGGGATATCGAGCGAACTTCCAGCCATCTTCGTTCAACGACAAGCCGAACGCACTTGCGGCCGTTGCAGTCTTCTGCGCGGATACGGAAGAAGAAGCTGAGCGTATCGCCAAGAGTACTTCTCTCTTCTTCCTGATGCTACATCGTGGTGGCAGACTCGACTACTTCCCTTCTGTTGAGACGGCTGAAGCGTATCCGTATGACGAGATCGATATCGAGTTTCTCAACGGTCGCCGCAGCAATATGATTGTCGGGACCCCTGATATCGTCAAGCAGAAACTCGAAGCTGTCCGAGAACGGATGGACGCCGATGAGCTCATGATCGTTACGAACACGCACAGCTTCGAAGCGCGTATTCGCTCGTTCCAGCTTGTTGCAGAAGTGTTCGGCATGGAGGGTTAACTAGTTAGTTTCATAAAATGTGAAAGCGGCCTGCACAGTAGGTGATCCCTCACCGTGTGCAGGCCGTTTTTTTGTAATGTCCTCAACAACTACAAAGTGTTCAACAGTTCTTTTGTTTCTTTTATAGAGATATTTATGTATGCCATGATTCGCTCTAAACTATAGAGTTCCAATGATTCAGGTTTGTCTAGTAGGTGCTCTTCCTCTATTAAATCGTTATTAAGTTGATTTGCTATTTCAGGAATGCATCCAGCATATAGTCCTGGAATAGTTACCATTCCTATTTCAGATAGGTTGAGGAGTGGAGTTAATTTATAATGCTGTGATAGAATCTTGTTCAACTTTTTGAAATCTCTATACCCTTGTTCAACAGCAACTTGTCTTTCGTTCTCTGGAAGGGGCCTAATGAACGTGAACATAAAATGTAATCTACATAGAATGGATTTCACCCCGGGATTTCTCCGGATGGTTATTATTAAAAAGTCTTCTTATAAATTGAAGTCGTTGTATACGACGATCCTAAACATATCTTTGCTAAGTAAAGAATTTGACCAAGGTGTTCAGAATAGTGGCTTGCACACTGTTGTAACACTTCATAAACGGATTACTAAATTCATTTTCTCTAGATCTCACGTCCTCATAACCGTGGAGACCTGTGCCAATCCTTTGATGAATATTCCCTTCTATATGAACGACTAGATTTGCAATAGTATTACTTTCATCATTGGGTCGATAACTTAATTGGTCATTTTCTAATTGATCTATCCCTTTCTTGAGGGTATCTCTGATCTCTTCAAACTTGCTTACTAACTGAGCAAATATTAAACTATATATCTCCATGGATTCACTCCTATCGCATTTCACTAAAATTTCGTTAATTGGATTAAATATCCTGCGTACTAATTAAACGACAATAGCCTGCTTGGCTGTTTTCGATCTGCAAGTAACCAAAGCGCCGTTGTAATACACGATGTAGTCTGCTAAAGGAAACGCCTTCAAAAAATGATTAGCTGCTCTCGGCGGCCGCGCCGTAGCAATAATAATAGGAATGCCGGAATCATAACATCTCTTGACCGCCTCATAATTCCTAGGAGAAATTGATTTATCACTACTGAGCAAAGTTCCGTCCAAGTCCAGTACAATAGCCTGTATATTAGTCATCTACTATCCTCCCGTAAAGAATTTAAATTGGTAAGATAATACTCTTCTATTCAGGTGTCGTCAACACCAAAAAAGCCGATATCCATGGATACCGACCTTTAGCTTGATCTCGTTAGGATTACGCTTCATTTCTCCCAAAGCTCGATTAGTCGACCTTCAGGATCTTTGATCCACACAAACGTACCATAATCAGTTACCTCTTTATCCTTTGCTAGAGGGACACCGATCTGTTCTAGATGCTTGATCGTTTCGTTTACATTATGCACTTGGAAATTTAGCATCACTTGCTGGTCTGGTGGAAAATAACTATCGTCCTCCGTAAAGAATGAAAAGATAGTCTCGCTTCCTGAATCGGATTTGATCACAGTTCCATTCCAGTTATCGATTTCAATCTGCAGCACTTCACTGTACCATTTCTTAATAAGTTCAAGGTTTTGGGTCCTCCAGAAGATCCCTCCGAAGCCTTTAATCATCTCTTCATCTCCTTTCTTTGATTCAGTACGTTGTACTTTATGGTTGCATCAGCCAACGGTAAGCCTCTGGGAACAACAGGCTCCACGTTGATTCTTGATGAGTTCCGCCCTTTACGTAATCGAATCGAATGCGGTTATCTGGAACCCCTGTTGCAATAAGCGTCTGATGGACCAGTACCACATGCTCGTGGGCAGCTTTATTAAATTCGGGATTGTCGGACTCCAGTTCGCCGATGCTCAGATAGAGGAGCAGTTCAGAAGAAAGAACCGACTGCTGGATCAATTCGATGATAGCACCATTATCGTGCCACATTACGAATGAGATCCCGCCTACTCGCGCGAATTGATCCGGATAGCGTAATGCGATGTACAGAGAGACATAAGCGCCGAACGAGCTTCCGATTAACATCGTATGCTCGGGTTCGCGAAGCGTCCGGTACTGGCTGTCGATATAGGGTTTGAGCGTCTCTGCTATGAACTCGGCATAAGCCTTACCTTTGCCGCCGAAGCCATATTCTGCGTTTATCGTAAAGTTATATTCATTATTGCGCTCCTTGCCTCCGTGATCGATAGCGACTACGATGGCTTCAAGCGCCGGATCTTCTAACGCCATGCGCTCCAACGTTTCATCAACGCCCCATTCGTTTCCCCATGACGTCGCTTGATTGAATACATTCTGGCCATCATGCATATACACAACCGGGTAGCTCCGATCCCCATGGTGATAACTCCCAGGCAAATAAATCCAGACTCTCCGCTCGATCTGCAGCTGTGGTATCGGGAAAGCTTCGATAATCCGGACATCACCGGTAATCGTGTGATTGAGTTCGTCTGTAAGTACTTCTCTCCAAGGCATAGCAGCGTTAATCGTCATGAATGGCACTCCTAGTAAGTGTTTTACTAGAATCGTAACCTGCGGCCCATCCGGATGCAATGGATGCAGAATAAAAAAGCCGCGGCATCGCGACTTAGGAACAAAGAGGTTGTTGTTTCCTATAGATGGATAATCGTTAAGGTATATGTAAATACTTAACAAGAGGTGATGACATCGTGGATACATACAGAGCGAAGGAGATTGCTGATTCTCCGGATATCGTAATCGTGTCGTACTTAGGCGTTCCTGTATTTATCGAACAAGTGAACATTGGCGCTGGCACAGCGAGAATTCATCCGTTAGCCAATCCAGACGAGGAGCAAACCGTGCCCGTCGATGTGCTAATGGAACAATCCAATGATGATGATGATGAGTTTAATACCCCGGACGAATTTGACACAACGCTAGTATGAGGAACTGAAACCTATAATATTAGGAGGAAGGGACAAGGCTCTTGTCCCTTTTTTGCAGTTATTGGAGCGATCTGGTCATCAGCCAATCGATTTGTTCTTCATCTCCCATAAAGAAAGAATGCGTCCCGAATTGAACAAACCCCATTTTCTTGTAAAAGGCGATTGCATTCTCATTGTTCTCCCACACGCCTAACCAAATTTTCTCCTTATTCAGCTCAATGGCAACTTCTACTGCTTTATTCAGCAGAACTTTGCCTAATCCGTGTTTCTGATAGCTGCTTCTAACATAGATTCGCTCAATCTCAAGGGATTCATCCCCCATGTCTTCAGATTGAGCGCGGTTGGTGTTGATTTTCATATATCCAGCGACTTCATCGTTCATATAAACGAATAGGAATTGGCAATCGCTATTGAGTAATTCCTGTTCCAATTGTTCCTTATTAAACGCTCTACTCAGATAAGCATGGAGCTGCTCAGGTGAATTCTGATCTTTGAATGTGTCGTGAAAGGTTTCAATGCTAACCTCTCGTAGGAGACTTGCGTCTTCAAAGGTACACTTGCGGATTTGTATCGTCATTGCTTCATATCACTCCTTTAAATCCACTCGCTTCCGTATATAACTTAACGTAATTTTGTTGCATTTGCAACATGATGGATTTCATTTGCTAGAGCAGGAATGACAATTACATCCGGTTGTCTTGCAAATAGCTCCGCGTTTATGGCTTCTTCGATAAACAACAGCTCCAGCTCCTATTACTAGAATAATGGATAGAACGCCAACGCTTAGCGGGTTCAGAAAGAACGATGATAATCCAAGAACGGCAGCACCTCCAATGAGCGGCAACGTGCAGCATAAAGCACAAGCAGCGATTATTCCTAAACCAGCGAACCATTCTCTCTTCTTCATTTACATCACCTTCCATAGAAGTTATACTCGGATCATAAAACTTAAAGCTAACTTTAAGTCAAGAGGTGTTGTTATGGCTGAATTAGGTATTGGGCAGCTTGCTGCTTTAGCTGGATTGAATGCATCTGCGCTCCGATATTACGAATCGGTTGGACTTCTTCCCGCTCCAGTACGCAAGAGCGGTCAACGACGTTATGATGATCGGCTTCTTGAACGCATTAACTTTATCAAGATTGCGCAGCAAACCGGTTGTACGATTCAGGAGATATCCGTATTGTTAGAAGGGTTTGAATCGGATGGCTCGATCTCGGATCGATGGGAGCAATTAGCGATGAAGAAACGTTCGGAGCTTGAACAACGGAAGCAACAGCTTAATTCGATGATCCAGATACTCGATAGCGGATTAACGTGCAAATGCCTCTCTTGGTCGGAATGTATAGACAAGATCGAAACGAATGGAACTTGCTGATTTTATAATAAAATAATTCATTTGCTCGTAATAAAAAGGCCAGTTTCAATGAACTTGAAACCGGCCTTGGAGCTTAACGTTCTCGTAACAACCTTGTTTTTTTTGTGCAGAAATTGTATCAGTCATCCTTTTTCTTCTCTGATCCTTTGCCGTGTTTCTTCTCCTCATGCTTCTTTTTCTTTTCTTCTTTTTTCTTGTTTTTTTCTTCCTTCTTTTTATCGTCTTTTTTCTCGTTATCATCGTTTTTCTTTTGCTTTTCATCTTTGATTTTTGATTTTGTCGCAATAGCTGGCACTTTAGGGAAGCTCATTACTGGTTGATCCACAAGAGCTTCGCTCATCAGCTTCTGGAATACGGCAGCGGCAGCCTTAGAGGTTGTCGTCAAGTAATGAGTGGCGTCCGTATGATCATATCCGAGCCATACCGCTCCTACGAGCTGTGGCGTGTATCCGACAAACCAATTGTCTTTCATCCCTTGACCATCCGTCCCTGGCATCTCGGTTGTACCCGTCTTGCCGGCAATCTGTCGGCCTGTTATCGCTGCTGCGACTCCCGTTCCTTCGGTCACGACACCTTCGAGCACGGCAGTCATTGTTCTGGCTACTGCTGGATCGGTTACGGTTATTCTTTCATTCGAATCGGCCTCTGCCACTGTCTCTCCACTAGCTGCTTCAATACGGATAATTGTATGGGTAGGGATTCGTGTCCCATCATTAGCAAATACACTGAAGGCTTCAGCCATCTCCAGTGGAGATACCCCCTCCTGCAGACCGCCAAGCGCAAGTCCCAGGTTCCGGTCCCCATCGGTAAGCTCTAATCCGAATCGCTTGGCTGATTCCATCCCTGTATCAATCCCTAGCTCATTCAGCAGCTTTACAGCGGGCACGTTATAGGAATGAATAATGGACTCGTAGATCGATACTTCGCCATGATAACTGCCCCCTGCGTTACGCGGTTGGTAGCCATTAAAGTTTACAGGTTCATCAATCACCGTATCCTCTGGAGAGTAACCTTGCTCGAATGCCGGCGTGTACACCGATATAGGCTTCATCGTAGAGCCAGGTTGTCGCTTCAGCTGAACAGCACGGTTAAATGAACGGAAAGACTGTTTGCCTCTGCCGCCAACCAGTGCTTTAATTCCTCCATCTCGGGGGTCAACTAAGACGGCGCCGCTCTGAATAAGCTGGTCGGAGCTGCTTGCAGGGAAATTATCATCCTGCGCATAGACATCTTCGACGGCTTCTTGCATATGGGAATCGAGCGTCGTATAAAAGCGAAGCCCTCCATAAAGAACCTCATTCTGGGTGAGTCCATATTTCTCTCCAGCTTCGCGAATCATCTGGTCAATGTAATAGGGGTACTTGAGCCCATCACTGTTGACCGGTTTAGAGCTGAGGATATGCAGCGGTTCGGCTATAGAAGCAGCATATGTAGCTTGATCGATCTTTCCTTGATCCTTCATAAGCTGCAGGACAACGTTTCTGCGGGCTTTGGCTTCTTCTGGATGTCTGTATGGCGACAGAGCAGACGGCGCTTTAATAATTCCAGCAAGCAGCGCTGATTCCGATAGGGTTAACTTGTCGACTGGAATACCGAAATAGATATCTGCAGCCTTCTTGATTCCCCAAGCGCCCTCGCCAAAATAAATTTGATTCAGATAATAGGTGATAATCTCCTGCTTGCTGTAATTTTTCTCGATCTTCTGTGCAAGCAGGAGCTCCTTCCATTTTCTCGTCCAGGTACGCTCTTGTGTTAGAAACACGTTTTTGGCTAGCTGCTGCGTTATCGTACTCGCCCCTTGTACCGTTCGGCCGCTCGTCAGATTGGTCAGCATTGCCCGACTGATGCCTTGAAGGTCTGTACCGCTATGTTCGAAGAAACGCTTATCCTCCACAGCTACAACAGCTTCAATTAACCGATCAGGCAAGCTGTCGTAGTTAACAGGCTCAGACTTACTTGGCGAGAGACGGAGCACTTCTTCCTTGTTCTGATCATATACGATGGTTGACGCAGGTAATGGCTGCTCCAACAGCGATACATCCTGTCGGGCTACCAACAGGTTGAAGATGACAATACATATGATGACCAACAATAATGCACCAATGACAAAGGCAATTAGGGTCTTTTTCCATACTGCCTTTGGTTTTGTATTACTCTGAATGAAAGATTTCATGCAATTCCTCCAAGTTCAAGCCTCGTTCTTTTGTCTTGGATAATGTTTCGTATAAGATATCGATTTTCGGTACGTCTTTGTACGATTCGTTGCTATAGAGTTCCTTCCGTTCTGGGACTTTTCTCATTGTTTCCCGTTATTCGGGGATACTTAAAGCATAGAGGAAATCAGGAGGAATGACGATGTGGACGATATTCTGGAGCACCATTCTA
The DNA here is from genome assembly GCF_014779765.1 of Paenibacillus terricola. Classification (GTDB taxonomy): domain Bacteria; phylum Bacillota; class Bacilli; order Paenibacillales; family Paenibacillaceae; genus Paenibacillus_T; species Paenibacillus_T terricola. Next base: position 692,042 of record NZ_JACXZA010000002.1, read on the forward strand.
TTGGCTTGTGTGGGTACCTTGTTTCTAAGGATGTCTGGCCGCAAATCGATCTCGCAAATGACAATACCGCAAGTCATGATCCTATTGGCGCTTGGTACGGTGCTTGGTTCTGAAGTGAGCGGCAAGGGAATGACGAAGACGGTTCTGGCACTTGCTACCTTCATTGTGTTCCTAATCGCAGTTGAGTGGATTACGCTTCGATCGAATCGTATGGAGTCAATACTGAAAGGGACAAGTGTGTCCGTCATCCATGAAGGACAACTGCAAGTTGACAATTTACGCAAGCTCAGAATGTCTGTCGATGACCTTGAGAAGCGTTTACGATTAGCGGGCATTTCGCATTGTGAAGATGTGAAGATCGGTACGATTGAGAATAACGGCGAGTTTGGTTACGAGCTGTACCCCGAAGCTAAACCGGTAACCGTCAAAGATATGGAACGTATGTTGATGGCGTATTTCCCTCAACTGCATGTGGAACGGACATCAGGAGCGGAAAGCATTTTCTCAGAAGTGCAAAACGGATTCCATCGTGATAAAGTACCTACAAAGCTTCAATAAATACAAAAAGCATAGCGGTTGACCGCCATGCTTTTACTTATTAACCGCACTTATTCTTCTACACTACCGTCTGAAACCCGGCATGCCATTTGTTCGACTTCCATCGCCATGGTTGATGAAGGCTCGGTTAAGCTGCGTACCGGCACTTCCGTTTCTTGCTCGGGATCGGTAAGCGGATAAATCCGGGCCGTTTCCCTTGTATCATCAACATGCTGAATATAGATGGGCACCCCGTCATATCTTACATCCACCATAACCGGAGAAACGGCAATCTCTTTGGCCCGATTAATATCCATTGTATTATCCTCCCTTGCGCTCATCTCATTAAAGTATGGGCGGAGGAGGATTGGAATATGCGCAATGGAAACTCGTTGCTTTCCTCTTACTTGTCCCTGGTAAGTGACCATAATAAAGTGGGTCTCTCCATTGACGCCATGCACAACTGCTAGAATCGGCGCGGCACTTCATGAAGCTACGTATCAGTCGTTAGATCTAAGTTGATCGACGATTCGGCCGTTTCCACCCCGTTGACAACAAGGACGATGCGGTGTTCACCTGGATAATGCTTGCGGGTCGTCAAGTCAGCAAATCGGTGCGTACGTTGTCCCGAGACAACGCTGCCGCCTGGCACGGTCTTGTCTGATAGTAAAAATAGCTTGCGCGACGTTTGTCCTTTCGCTTTCACGAAGTAGATACCATATTCGACCCGAATTCGGGCAGGCTCTCCGTCACGTACCCGCAGCTCGTACAACAGTTCACAGTTATCGCCGATCTTGAGCTCAGAAGGCTTCGCCTCGATCGATGCGGCAACAGCAACCGACTCGCCTTGGACCTCTTCCGCATAGCCGAACAGAGCGAGAGCAGCCGGATCAGCCTTCCGGATCAGCGTTCTGCAAGCGTGGCGGACGATCCAATCGGTGTCCCTGTGGGTACCAATCCAGTTCGAAGCGGTCTGGAGAACAAGCTGCGGATGATCCTTGGCAATGTCGTTTAAATTGTTGGCGACACTCTTGCGCACATAAAGAGACGGATCAGCTTTCAGCACCTCCAATACTTGAAGCACAGGAGTCGGGTCCTTCTTGAATACTGGAAGCGATTGCCCCCAAGGTAACCGTGGTCTGCACCCTTCGGTAGCCAGTCGCCTCACATGCTCGTCCGAATGCATCGCCCATTCACGCATCTGCTGCATCGCCCGATCCGTATCTTTAACGATGAAGGTGCGTATCGCGAATTCGGCTGACGAACGAGCCGTGAAACGTTCAAGCGCCCGCATGGACAGCTCCCAATCTTCTTCCGCCGTACCGTAAACTTCTACGAAGTCAGGGAAAAACAAATAAGGAAATCCGACGCATTGCTCGTCGATCTGGAACAGAATGTCCAACGCTTGAGCATAATGTTCAGGCAAATGCGTTCCCAATACGGTCGCAATGCGACGAATGCGTCCTTTGAGCTCTATCGTGTCCCATCCTTCATCTAGCACACTTGCTGCGAAGCTTTCGGTTTGAAAGTCGCTATACGCACCTTGAACCTTCATACCGAATTCGCGAAGAAATGCTTCGTGATACATATTTTTTAAAGGCTCTGCCATTTTATTATTAGTCCTCCTATATGCAAACTGGTGTTCCCATATAAGAGTTTACCATATCTGCGTCTAGAATGCGTTTCTTCTATGATTTTCTTGTGATCAATTCGCCGAGTCGATCCGGATAATCGGTAATGATACCTGCTACGCCCGCTTCAAGTAGTCGCTTCATCTCGTCCAATTCGTTCACCGTCCACGGATGGTACACGATGTCCCGCTCCGCAGCCTGTGTCGTCCACTCTGGCAGCACTGCATAATGGTAAGCATGCAGTGCGTTCGCTCCGATCCGAGCAGCATATTCCCATGGTTCATAGAGGCCTTCCATATAGAGAATACCGGTCCGTATCTCAGGGGCCAACTGTTTGCAGAGTACTAGCGAATAGTGGTTAAAGCTGGAGAGGATGACCCTCTCGCCCATTCCTTGGAATCGAACCTCTTCGATGACCGCTTCTTCAAGCCCGGGATAGAGCACGACACCGTTCTTCAGTTCAATGTTGATGAGTATGCCTTCATGGGTTTTTACCAGTTCAAGCAATTCACGCAGCGTCGGAATGCGTTCTCCGGCGAATGCTGGATCGAACCAGGAGCCTGCATCCAACTGCTTCATTTCGTCTAACGTCACGTCCTTCACAAGTTTGGATGACCCCGTCGTTCGCTGCAGCGACTCGTCGTGGATGAGCACGAGATGTCCGTCAGACGTCATCTGAACGTCAGTCTCAATTCCTGTGGCACCGAGATCAAGCGCATGTTGGAATGCGGCCATCGTATTCTCTGGACAATAAGCAGATGCGCCTCGATGAGCGATGTTCAGAACAGATTTCAATGGTATAGCCTCCAGTTCGATTCGATTATGGGAATGGAATATCCAGATTATACTTGACGAAGATGCGGAATATATAATCCCTTTGTTAAGAATTTGCTCGTGGCTGCTGCTCCCCTTTGTTGGCTCAAACTTTAGTTGTACAGCACCAAACATTTTTATAGAAACTCTAGAAACCACATCGATCATTTTACGTATTACGTAACTATCACATATACATACGATGAAGTTGCTTGTGAAGAGCTCGGCCCCTCAAACGAACGATCTTTGGTTATAAGCGGCTGCTCTTATTCGAATTTTTGGAGTGATGAAGTGTATAATTACAATAGTGAACCTTGTTTATGGAAAGGACGTGCTTCTCTTTGCCCAATTCTCGTCAGCTAAGCGAAAGATTGAAGTTCATGTTATTGAATCAGAAGTTGTTCAGCTTTCTTCTCATACTGTTGATGCTCGGGGTGAATATTTTTGTCATCAGTAAGATCACGTTTATCTTTCATCCCCTGAAAATATTGCTCGAAACGGTATTCTTACCGATTCTGCTAACGGGTGTCGCCTTTTATCTGTTGAATCCAATCGTGGAGTTCTTAGAGAAGCATCGTATCAAACGCGTTTATTCCATCCTGGCCCTATATCTTCTTGTTGCAGGTATCATTACGCTTATCGTCACCGCTGTGATTCCTCTTCTAAGAGAACAAATCATGGGATTAATCGATCACTTCCCAGCGTATAGTCAAGAAGCTCAGCTTCGATTCGAAGATCTGATCGGCAGCGAGTATTTCAATCAATTTCAACAGGCGGTCGGATTCGATCCTGCAACCTTGACGGAGAACTTCTCCAGTCATGCTACCAATATCTTGAACAATGCTTGGAGCAGCATTGGAGGCTTTGTCGGCGCGTTAACCGAGACGGTGCTGTCGATAATCGTTGTGCCGTTCATTTTGTTCTACCTGCTGAAAGATCGGCGCAAATTGGCTCCATACGTCCTAGGCTTTCTGCCGAATAAATTACGCAATAGATCGTTTACCGTCATGTTGGAGATGAATCATCAGATCAGCTCTTATATTCGCGGACAAATTCTTGACAGCTTCTGCGTTGGGTTGCTGTTGTACATCGGTTATTTAATCATCGGATTAGATTACTCGCTTGTTCTTGCGGTTACCGCAGCCTGCACTAGCGTAGTTCCATATCTCGGTCCAGCGATCGCCATCGCCCCGGCGTTAGTTGTCGCGATGGTTACATCTCCAGTCATGTTGTTGAAAATGGTTGTGGTATGGACGGTTGTTCAGCTCTTCGAGGGCAAGATCATTACGCCTCAAATTATGGGCAAAGCGATGCGTATCCATCCGATTACGATTATCTTCGTCATCCTTACAGCAGGTAAGCTATTCGGAATTCTCGGCATTATTCTTGCGGTTCCAGGGTATGCCATTCTGAAAGTCATAGTCACGCATCTATTCAGGTGGTTTAAATCCTATTCAGGCCTTTATGAAATGAATAAAGAACCAGAACAACTGGAACCAAAATCTTGAGTTTGCATACAATAATGGGTACATAAAAAAGTCGCGAATTTTCGCGACTTTTTTGTTTTATCTTAAAGGGTCTCGAGTTCTGGTTTCCAGTTCCTTACCCCATTATCTTCTATTATGCCTAACGTCACGTCCGTAATATCAGCATCACTCAATAGGCTGTCTCTCACTTTGTATTTGATATCATCTGCTGCTGCAAGCGATAATCCTGGTTGGAGTTCAATAATCGCTTCAACGTGGTAATAACGGCCCTCTTGCAGGATTCGCATTTGATTGATATCGGTTACGGAGCTATTGGAGAAAATGATGCTTGCCACTTTCGTCTCCACATCCTTAGGTGCCGCAACCCCGATTAATCCAACCATGTTGTCATAGCCAACCTTGAATGCAACACCGATCATCAAGAAGCCGATTAATATCGTTGAAATACCGTCAAGCAGTGTAAAGCTGGTTAATGCTGTGACAACAACAGCTAGCAATGCTAACAGAGCGCCTGTTGTTGCGACAAGATCCTCATAGAATACAAGCCGTGTCGGAGGTGCAGCTCGTCCGACATTCGCAAACGCCTTAGAAATGAATGAGAACCCGTTGGCTTCAATTCGCGCTTCACGTACTATCTCTTTCATCGCTTTCATTAATACATAGCCGTCCACGATAATGGACAGAAGCAGTACAACGAGGTTAAGCCAGAATCCATGAGATTCGGCTGAAGGATGGTTTAATAGATGGTATCCTTCTCTAATCGTTTCATAAGCCATGACGGTGACGACAATAACGGCAATCATACAGAAAATATTGATTACCCTGCCGAATCCGGACGGGAATCTGCGAGTTGGTTTCTTCTCAGCTAATACACTCCCGGCGAAAACAAACATTTGGTTAACTGCATCTGCTATCGAATGCATCGTCGATGCGAACATTGCACCGCTTCCAGTAGTCGCGGCGGCAACGCCTTTTATAACTGCAATTCCGGTATTGCCTAATGCTGCTATTGCTGATGAAGTATTTCCTTTCTTTAATAATGCCCACAAGCTTGTCTGACTACTGTCTGAGTCCATTAATATTTAGTCCCTCCTATTATGATGACAGTCACGTAATACGCGAGAACAACGCATTGGTTTCTACAAATTATTGCAGCATCGTAATCTTCATCCTAATACTGTCCCCGTATCTACTTAATCCTTATACAAAGAAAATCATTAAATGCTAAGAAGGCCGCCGAAAAGATCGGCAGCCACCTAATGATCTGAAACGTTGATCTTCATTAACTCCTTGGCAAGCATAGCCCTCGAATACTGAAAATCGTCCGGTCCACAAGCTCTTGCATTAATCCGATGACCAGCGGGGTACATATGATTACAAATGCAATATAATCTTCGAGCGTATTCTTTACTTTGTCCAATGATTGCATGTGATTTCTACTATGCTTAAGCAGTCTATCGATCGCTTCTACTGCTTTCCGTTTATAGATGCGGTACACATAAATAACAGTTGCTGTTAATGCTGATGCGATGCCAAGGATGATCAACCAATGGTTAACGGACGAGTGATAGTGTTCCCACTGGGGACCAAGAAATTTACCCAAGGAGATGAATAGGCTGGCCCAGAAGATAGCGCCGGAATAAGCGAATATCGCGTAGCGTCGGAAAGGCATTCGCGTCACGCCGCAGAAGTATCCAGTCATATGCCGTACACCCGGTATAAAATAGGCAACGAAAAGCAGCTTGTCGCCATACTTGTCAAACCATTGTGCCATCGTGTTCATTCGTGCTTCTGTGAGATGGAACCTTTGTCCGTGGCGGATAATAAATGGCCTTCCTAGTCGGTATCCGATCCAATAAGAAAGGGTTACACCGATAACAACGCCTAAGCTGGCAGCTGCAATGCTATAGAACCAGTTAAGTTGTTGTTCATAGACGAGGAGCCCAATGCACCCCATCATCATCTCGCCTGGAAGCGGCAGCGCCAACATTTCGAGGAGCAGGAATAACGATATGATCCAGTACCCATCATGCGCTAGAAGATTCGTCAAGATTTCCAAGGTTGAACACCTCCTGAATGGACGGATTTCGATACTCGTTTCATTAGTGCGGACATCAAGATATGAATGATAATAGCTGCAGTTGAACCTACTGCTGCACCTGTAATAATATCAAGCGGATAGTGAACACCTGTCCAAACCCGTGAGATAGCGATTCCAGCCGATAAGATTAGCCATCCCCACCCTTCTTTACGTCTGCTGCACCAGATGGCTGTTGCCACAGCAAACGCTGCGGTTGCATGATCACTTGGAAACGAAGCATTGGCTGCATGTTTGATGAGAAGATGAACATGGTGGTCAACAAACGGACGATCGCGATAATACAACCTGCCTATAAGCGAAGAAACCCCTAAGGCTGCACTCGCGGAGACAAGAGCTTCTATAACCATGCGGCGATTTTGTCTGGAACGAGTAAACCAATAGAGAATGATGCCTAGGAAGAACAGATACTCTGCGTCTTTCGATAAGAAAGTCATAATCCAATCCAACAATGCGGAATGACCTGCAAGCCCGTTGATGAATTGAAACCATTTATAGTCGAGATTTAACATGGTTATGTCCTCTTTCTCTTTGTTGTGTGTACGATTAAAAGGACAACCGAAAAGTTGAATTTGTTCATTCGAAGAGAAAATCGCTGCCTGCCAATTACAGCCAATTAATAAGCGCAGCATAAAGAGGCTCCACTACTGGAGCCTCCCTTGTAACGAAAAAAGCCGCATAAGCAGCTTTCAGCGTTCATGTATTATTGTAGACTCGCAAGGCGTTGCTCGTGCCGTTAAACCGCCGCAGGACGGACAATCCTATCCGACTTCGCGGAGCGCTCTTGCTGGCGTGATATGATAAGCAGCGTTGCCCAGATTAAGATAAAGCCAACGATTTGCGTGAAGGTCGTCATTTGCTGGAATACGATGTAGTTGATCAGCACGCCGACCATCGGAAAGCTGAGCTCCGCCAGTGTGGCATAAGAAGCCTTGATGGCGCTCAAGCCTTTATAGTACAGCAGCAAGCTGAGCAGTCCTGGCAGTAAGGCTTGCAGCAGCAGATTAAGACCGATCAGTGCCATGCTGCTTGCCTCACCTGGGAGCGTCCAGATTTGACGTTCGCCAAGGGTTAGCGCGAGCAGAAGCGGGAGCGCAAGAATAAAGCGCAGCGATGTTACGGTCTCGTAATTGACGGCTCCCAGCAGGTAGCGTCCCATGACGGTTGACCCGCCCCAGAGAAGCGCCGCTCCGATTGCCATCAGGCTGCCTGTATGCATCATTCCGCTTAAATCGGAGAACGGCAGCTTCCAGCCAAACGATAATAAGTAAGTGCCTACAATAGCAACAACAAACAGCATGCCGAATGACTTAGGTAGTCTCTCCTTCAGCAGCCATCTGGCCATCAGAATGGCGAACAGAGGCTGAAGCTTCTGCAGCAGAAGCACCGAATTCAAATCGCCCGATGCCAATCCTTTCGTGAACAGCACCGTTGCGATTGCGGAGCCGCCCCATGAGACGAACAGCAGCGCGCCTACATGGCGAAGCTTAAGCTTGCGAAACTGCTGCCGATGCTTCCACAACACAGGAGCCATGAACAGCACCAGAATGACATGCTCCAGAAGTGCGATCTGGGTCGACGTCAGATAATCGAGCAGCAGGACGCGAAACAACGGGTCGACTCCCCATAAGGCGGAGCCTAGCACAACAAACCCAAACGCTGGTCTGATGGCGCGATTTTTGAACAAAGCGTGTGACGACAGGTTGCTCATGGTTGAATGCTCCTTCTCGTGCATTCCAACCTTCAGGGATGATCTTGCATATTTTGGAGTTGCTAAAGAAAAGCCCCGTTTCGCTAATGACACAACGAAACGGGGCTGGCCAAATAAAACATGCGGATAGCATGCTTTGAAATGGCGATCTTCTCCCATCCGGACTTTACCGTCGGCCTTGGATTCTCACCAAGTCAGTCCCCTTGCCGTTAGACGGCTCAGGGAGTCGCGGGCTTCGCTGTTGAGCGTCACCGCCGGTCAGGAATTTCACCTGCCCCGAAGATCAGTATGCTTAAAATTTGATTACGCATTGATATCCACTATAACCTTCATCTTGTTCTGCGACTATGACGGTAGTCACACTCTCACGATAAAAAAGTAAGTAGCGAATATTTTTACTAATCATAAATTCAATAACGGTTCTTGTCAAGCTCATCGGCAAATAATAAATCTAGTCCTTTGGCTGAATTCGCTTTCATAATTTGGATTACAACGTGGGTTAACAATCTTAATGAACTTGTGTTTCATGACACTTGTCGAAGGCAACCGTAAACGTGGTGCCACAGCAGCCGCTCTCAACCTTGATGTCCGCTTCATGACGGCGAATGATTTTAAATTTCGGAACCCTCAGCTATTCTGATTTGGAACGAGAAAAGAACAGCGGATCCGCTGTTCTTTTGAATGATTATGCTTGAGGTACTTTTACCTTTTTACGTTTAGCGGCTAACCAGTCGACACAAACGCCGAGCGATAGTAGCGCAATCAACAAGAGAACGATCCAACCGATGATCGGGATGCTGATTACAGCTGCAATTAGGATAGATCCCATCATGACTTTAAACCATACAGGCTTGCCCTCGGATGGGCGAATCAGTTCCCCTACTCGATAACTGATTACAGTTAATCCGATACATACGGAGACGAGGAAACCAAGCAGGACGACTATCAGAATCGGAATTCCGATAATGGTGATGACCAGAAGCGCACTGATTGCCGCAAGTGCGAGTCCGCTTAATATACCGATGTATAACAAACGTCCCCATGACGCTGCCGAGAAACGGTTGATGAAGATCGTCATTTTTTTAGAACCAAGCAGACCAATCAATGTAGGAATGAGAATAAGCAAGATCACAATACCCAATTGAATGATCCATAGACCAACGGTAAGCCCACCACCGATCAATAAACTCGTCTGGGTTGGACCGTCCAATGAAAGATTGTAAACGTCATCGCCAATTATTACACCAGGTTCCTGGTCTACTGTGCCGCCTACAACAACTATCATGCCATCGATTCGAGCAGTGTTCGCCAAATGTAAGTTGCCGTTGATAACAACAACTATACCTGCGACATGGCCTTCAATTTCGGTATCTCCTCCAACAACGTACACATCATCTACGGTTTGATCGGCTGGAATAACCGTATTCTGATGTTCGAATACAGATGCAGCTGAAGTGTGTGCGGGAGTCGCCAGCAGGAACAGAAGCAGGATGAAGCTGCCAACGAATGCGAGTTTTTTCATTGCTATCATCCTCCCTCCACCGATGTTAGACGAATGGCTCTTCTCAGATAATAAATGGATGTGGTCAAGATCGCAATCGATAAGAAGACAGCCGTAATCGCTAAGATCGGAATGCTGGACATGAAATGAGTCACCATATATAGGAGAGCGATGGATAACCTCATGGAGCTGTGAATGAGCTTAATGAACATCATGCCTTTTGCGATACCCAACATGATGATGACGAATAGTACAAACAACGGAAGGATCAGCCAACTTTTGCTGACAGATACTTGTTGTTCGTCTTGAATTGCCTGCATCACATTGATTTCAAATGAAATAGGCGCTTCGGTGGATTGGAATGCAACTTGCACCTGCTCTTGCATACTTAGCCAATCATCCAAGAGCGCTTGGCAGTACTCGCAGCTTTCGAGATGAGCTTCGACTGCAAGCCTGTCCTCCACGATTAATTCATCGTCCAGGTATGCGGATAACTGATCATCGAGATGGGCCTTCATGCAAGTTCCTCCTTCCTAAGTTCTTTACGTAATGCCATACGGGCCGCGAACAGACGCGATTTGACCGTTCCAAGCGGAACGTTAGTCACCTGGGCAATCTCTTCATATCGGTAGCCCTGTACATCATGCAGCAGAATGACCTCGCGATGCTCAACGGATAGCCTTGAAAGGGCATCCTCCATCGACAATCTCTCCGATGGATCGGATGCCTCTCTCCTATCGATTATCGAGTCATTGGCTTCCTCCTGAAAGTCATGCTCTTTCATCCGTTTCTTCAGACGGTTTTTGGACAGGTTGGATACGATTTTAAATAGCCATGATGCAAAAGCAAACTCACTTTCAAGACTAGATAAGGAAGAATACGCCTTAACAAATGCCTCTTGCGCAATGTCTTCAGCATCCATTCGATCATTCAACATGCCTAACGCGTATCGATAAACTGGATCCTTGAACTGCTTGACGAGTTGGGCGTATGCTTCCTTATCTCCATGTTTGGCACGATGAATGATTTGATGTAATTCCTCGTCCACTCGTCCTCAACCCCTACTGTTCGGCATCAACGATGTTGCTCGTTCTCTTATTGCCCTGCATCCATTCATAAATAATCGGAATGACGATAAAGCTGTTAAGGGTGGATGTGATCATACCGCCGATTACAACAATTCCAAGCACTTGTGAAATAACGGTATCTGCGTTGTGCGTCAAAGATAAAGGGATTAGTGTCAAGACCGTTGTACCTGCGGTCATGAAGATCGGTCTTACCCGCGACAGGCTGCCCGACATGACGGCTTCACGCAGCGGCATCCCTTCTTTGCGATTGCGCTCGATCCGATCAATGAGGACGATACCGTTCGTAACAACGATACCAGTCAGCATCAGCACACCGATTAAAGCGGCAAGATTCCACTGCCCTCGTATCGTATAGAGTGCAATAACAACGCCGGACAATGCGAGCGGAATACTAATCAGAACAGCAAGTGGCGCTTTCCAGCCTTTGAACACGAAGCTTGTGATCATCAGAACCAGAAGAATGGAAATGACGACCGCAATGGTCATCTCGATGATCATCTGCGTAATTTGAGCTGTAATCCCGCCTGTCGAGTAGGTTACTCCGCTAGGCAATTGGATGTCAGACAACGTCTGGTTCACGGCTTTGGACACTTGGCTCATATTCTTTGACGTGATCTGTGCCGATACAATGGCAACTGGTTCGCCATCTTGTTCTACGATTGTAGATGGTGCGTTGCTTAATTGTACGGAAGAGACTTGATCCAGACGATAGGTCTTGTTTCCTGCGCCTGTCAACGACTCTGCAGACAATGATGCGAGCACTTGCTGAGGCGTATACACAGGAAGCGCAGCATCTTTATTGGTTCCCTGTCCAATTGGATCAATATACACATCTATTGGAATAATACCATTGCCTGAAGATGCAGGCAGATCAAAGTCCTTTCCTTTGGAGAGATAACGCGCCAGGATTTTGTTAATATCCTCTGGTTGGATACCTGCTGCCTCCACTTTCGCCTTGTCAATCTGTACATCAAATTTCGGAATGCCGTTAGTCAAATCCGATTTGCCGGCGACGGCAAGTCCTGGAATATCAGCAAGCTTGGTACGCATCAGCTGTGCCGACTGATCCAGCGTCTGCTGATCTGAGCCGGAGAGCGTAATCTTGATGGTGGAATCATCACCTGCAAGGCTTTGATTCGTAACCGTTATAACCGATTGTTCAGCAACAGGCGCAAGCTCGGCTTGCAAGCTGGCAATCGCCGCATCGACTTGCTTCTTATCCTTCAGAACAACCGACAGATTGGCGACATTCGGCTGTTGAATATAGCCGCCGCCCTGATCGAAGACATCGTCTGCTGTAGGTGTAAAAGAAGACCCGAATACGGATGAATAGGAATCGACCTTAGCGTCCTGAGACAGAACAGTTTCAACCTGCTTTACTTTATTATCTACGCTAGACAGAGCCGATCCCTTCGGCATTTCGATCTGAATCGCGACTTGTCCGCTGGACGAGCTAGGCAGCAGACTGAAAGGCAGCAGCGAAGCAAAGATGCCTGCAGCGATAAACAGAACGAGCGAGATACTGATCACTGTCTTCTTGCGTGCAAGCGCCGCGACAAGCAACGGTTTCATTAGCGGCTCAAGCGTAACTGCCTTGCCTTTCGGTTCCTTCCAACCGAAGTACGCGAACGTTGGAATTACGACCATTGCAACTAGGAACGATACGATGAGTGCGATGACAACCGACCATGCAAAGCCTGAATAGGAAGCACCGATTATACCCCCGACTAACGCGATAGGTACATATACGGCAATCGTTGTTGCTGTTGATGCGAAGATAGCAGGAAGCATTTCGACAACAGCAGAAGCTAAGACAGGCAGGATCGCTTTCCCTTTGTTGTCCTGCACCCGATTGTACATATTATCCAGAATGACGATTGCATCGTCCACAATACGTCCCATTGCGACAATGAGACCTGAAACCGTAAGAATGTTCAATGTTATATCCATCGATTTGAGAACTGCCGTTGTAGCTAACAATGAGATCGGTAACGAAATGGCGATCAACAGTGTCGATCGTACGTTACGGAAGAAGAACAACACGCATAACATCGAGAATAGGCAGCCTAGCAGTCCTTCGCGAACAAGTCCCATCAACGAGTGGTTCAATTCGTTAGCCCGGTCGGTTAGAAGCTGCATTTTTACTTCATGCTGGTTTACAGCTGGAATTGCAGCTATACGCGCTTTCACTTGTTTCGATACATCCGTAATCGTGGCAGAAGGCGTTTTGATCACATTAATCTGAACGCTTGCTTTGCCGTTCGTGCGCGATACGGTCTTCACATCCGTTAGCGACTTCGAGACGGACGCAACTTCGGATAATGAGACCGCTCCATCTTTATTCTTAATCTGCAGTTGGTTCAGATCCTGCTCGCTTAAGTCCCAACCGTCGATTCGAATCGGGAATGAGCTCTTCACATTCGCCACATTGCCCTGAAGAGATGGAATATCTGCTGTAATGGATTTGTTGAAATCATCCAGCGTGAACCCTTTATCCGTCAAATCTTTCATGCGTACGAGCACGACATAACCTTTATTCGCACCGCCGACCGTTTGTACATCCGAAACGCCAGGGACGGACTTCAATTGATTGACGATATCGGTCTGGATTGTAGATTGAAGCATCAAATCGTCGATTTGCTCCGTTGCTGCAGTCAAGCTGTAGCTGAGAATTGGGAATGTGCTCGAAGTCAGTCTTGTTACAACGGGGTTGCTTAAGCCATCTGGCAAATTGGCATCTACCAGCAATTGTTTAATGTCCCGCTCGGCTTTATCCATGTTGTAATCCATTGGAAATGCCAGATTCATCAGCACGCCGCCATCATAAGATGTCGTTTGAATACTTGTCAGCCCGTTTGTCTTGCGTAAAGATTCCTCCAGCGGAGCTGCTACATCTCGTTTGATCTGATCGGCTTGATAAGAAGATGCTCGCAGGGAAACCATCAAGGTTGTGTTGTTGATTCCCGGCAAGTAATCGCGCTGCATTTGATACGCCGAGACGCCTCCCCAAGCAAGAATGAGTACAACAAAGATAAGGACAATGGCGGATCGCTGCATGACCGCTTCAATTAATCGTTTCATTGGAAGACTCCTTTTCGGTTTGAATACTAGAAAGGACAGCAGCAATCATCGAATTGTTCATTGCATATAAAAAATAATGAATTGAAATCGAAAAAGCCGCCTGATTAGGCGGCTTGCATTAATTAGTTATAGCCAATCCGAGTGCTTTATGGTCCCAGAGTATATCTTCAACGACAGACGTCTGGTCAGCCTCACATGTAACAATTAATACGACTTCGCTTACTTTCCCTTTTTTGAGTTGACGTTGATTTTTATCCCGTTTCAACAAGTAAATCAACCAACTTATCGCTGATCCAATAAGGAAGCCTACTAAAGACCCGACAATTCCCCAAATGATCGGGCCTCCCCGCCATACGAATCCTTTACTTGCACCAATGGTCCCAAGCATAAAGGCGAGAATCATCCCTTTATCAATAAAGGACATGCCGTCAGCCCGGTGTATGCTATCTAGAAGCCTCGGTTCCTTCTTACGCAAGTCAAGCGGTACCGCATAAATAGCCGTGATACCCTTCTGCTCCAGCTCAGTAATGGCGATTTCGACAAAGTTAGAATATTCGAAAGTGGCGAAAATTTGCATCGTTATTGTTCTCCGATTGTGATGAGGTGTCCAGCTGGTTGGTAATGATCCTGCATGTATTTTTTCTGAATTTCATTAAACAGCTTGTTATTTTCTACGGTATTCGTAAAGGCATCGTAGATGGTAAAGAAATAGTATGAGGGGAAATACAATAACCATTGTTTATCGAGTACCGATGTGGAGGTGGCTATATCCCCTAAAATTAAATCATGTAATGCTAAGATAAGATTGGAGTGCCATATGATTAACAGCGTACTTGTTAATATAAATGTGGCTAAAACAATACGATGTAAGTACAGTTGGCCAAGGCTAGGGATTCCCATGGACCATATAACGGCTATCCATGGACTGCGCTTATCGAGGTAATTAATCTCTAATGCTCCGATGCTAAACTCATTAAAGCGCCCTTTTTCCCTTTGTGCCAGAAGATAAATCTTGTTCAGATCTACAGCAGTGCGATAACTGTCGTATATGGCGAACAAGTAAACAGGGATATAAAGAGACATAAACCGAGGATCCAACACATCTCGGGCTGCTTGGAATTGACCGTTAAAGGTATGGATGATGGCTAAGTTCAGATGGATCTTCTGATTGATAAACATCTCCCATAAAATCAGCGCATATCCACGCAAGTATTTGTTTAAAAGCAAATGGCCAAAACCGGGAAATGCCATGGACCAGCAGGCTATTGTAAATGGATTGCGCTTGTGCAGCTGCGTTGTTCCCAAAATGCTGACATGCGCTATGTAGCGTCTGTTTCGGAATTTGTTTCGGAAATTGTCCATGTGCGAATCCTCCTTTCGACCGTCGGTTATATACGTGCAGCTGCTTGTTTGCTTCTGCGAATGATGATTTCAACTATCCATTTAACCAACATTGCTTTTGCGATATACAACGGAAATGAATAGATATACTTCCAATTATCCAGGTCATAAATATGCAGCCAGACGAGGAGCGGTTCAGCAATAAAGGAAAACACCAGCGACATGATTACATTCGCAATGACAAAGGATCTCCAGCTTCTAAAGTATTGATAAACCAACATGTGGCATACAGGCAATACGGCAAAATCGACGGGGTGCAGGCGTGGAGCTAATCGAATGAGTTGATAAGGGTAGGACCATAATCCAAGTTCACCACCCGTGTCATCCAGAAGTACAACGATAATGGAGATGATCGACCCGTAAAGCAATATCTCCCTTAATCTCGATTTGTCAACGAGTTTGGCCCATATAATCCAAGGTACAATTGCAAGCACTAATAACAACCACCATTGATACTTGAATAAATCGTGCTCATAAAAATAATGCTTCCTCATTTCTGAGAGTTGATGGTCAACTTTCTTGATCTCTTCGAATGTAGTGGTTGGGACTGACAAGTTGATACAACTCCTTCCATGAATCGTCTCTACTAAAATATTTCCTCGGATGCCACGGATTATTTACGAAATTTGTATTTATTTCTGAGCGGGACAAAACAAAAAAGCACTCTCCGATTACGAAAGTGCTCGTCAGGAATATGGCTCATTATTAAGTCCTTCTATAATGCTGCGTATCGCTTAAATTGTGATGTCCCCCTACTCTCTACACCCTCTTCTGATGTGCCCTCATCGCCAAGAAGTATGCAACAACCATAATTCCTACGCACCACGCAAGTGCGGTCCAAATGTTGTTATTGAGCGGCTGTCCTGAGAGCAATGCGCGAATCGATTCTACAATTGAGGTTACGGGCTGGTTCTCGGCAAATATACGAACGGCGGTTGGCATTGAATCGGTTGGAACAAATGCGGAACTGATGAAAGGAAGGAAAATTAGCGGGTAGGAGAAAGCACTTGCGCCATCGACTGTTCGGGCGGATAGTCCAGCGATTGCAGCGACCCATGTTAAGGCTAGCGTAAACAATGCGAGTATGCCAGCGACTGCAAGCCATGGCAATATGCCTGCGGTTGAACGAAACCCCATAATTAAAGCTACAAGTATGATGACAACCATAGAGATGGCATTGGAGACAAGCGAAGTAAGCACATGCCCCCATAGTAAGGCGGAGCGAGAAATCGGCATTGTGTAAAATCGTTCGAAAATGCCCCGCTGCACGTCGGTGAACAAACGAAAAGCGGTATAAGAAATTCCACTGGCGATTGCCATCAGCAGAATGCCGGGGAGCAGGTAATTCACGTAGTTATCCGTTCCCGATTGAATCGCGCCTCCGAGTACGTAGACGAACAGCAGCATCATTGCGATTGGCATAATGGTTACCGTAATGATGGTATCCATGCTGCGAGCAATATGGCGCATAGAACGTCCAAGCATCACGCTAATATCGACGAAGAAGTGTTTCTTAGTCGCTTCCATATTACATCGCCTCCTTGTTACCAATAATGGCGAGGAAGATCTCCTCTAATGTCGGTTGTTTCTCTACATACTCTACCTTTGCAGTAGGGAACATTTTCTTCAATTCCGTAAGCGTGCCGTTGGCGATAATTTTACCTTCATGCAGAATTGCAATTCGATCGGCGAGCTGTTCAGCCTCTTCGAGATATTGTGTCGTTAATAACACGGTCATTCCCGTGTCGGCAAGCTCCTTGACGACCTTCCAGACTTCTATTCGTGCTTCTGGGTCCAATCCGGTTGTCGGCTCATCGAGGAATAGGATCTGTGGTTTACCTACGATGCTAAGGGCAATGTCCAGCCTGCGCCGCATTCCTCCTGAGTAAGTAGACACTCTGCGGTCTGCAGCATCCGTCAAGCCGAATCGCTGCAGCATATCGTCCGCCACTTGACGCGGATTCGGGAGATATCTTAGCTTGGCGATCATGATCAGATTCTCTCGACCTGTCAGAATTTCATCGACAGCGGCGAATTGTCCCGTCAGACTGATCGCCTGACGCACATGATCCGATTGTGAAGCAACATCGAAGCCGTTGATAGCCGCGGAACCTCCGTCTGGCTTGAGCAGCGTGGTCAGAATTTTGACCAGCGTTGTTTTGCCGGCGCCGTTGGATCCGAGAAGAGCGAATATACTGCCCTTCTCCACATCGAGATCCACGCCCTTAAGCACTTGAAGCTGCTTATAGGATTTGTGAAGTCCTCGTACCTGTATGGTTTTGTTATGCGCGGGTTGCATCAGAATCCCTCCCTCTGTGATTTAAACCACTGTGACTTTAGACAAGTCGGCGACCCACATGCCCTTCAGCGCGGAATAAGTCAACTTATCCATAGTTGCGCCATCAAAGCAGACGGTTTTGAAGTCTTTGTAAGATCTGTTTGTCAGAGAAAACGGAAGTCGGAATGACACGTTCTTGAGCGTCGCTCCTCTGAAGGAAACGTTGTTCAGCGCCGACTTGTCGAACACAACGCCGTTAAAGATCATTCCGTCCAGAGCCATTCCTCTCAGGTCACAATAGTTGAAGTTCACGCCGCTGAAGAAACAGTTATCAAATACGGTTTTTCTCAGATCGGTCTTGGTTATCGTAACATCAGTCAGTTTTACGTCTTTGAATTGCGCGCCATCCAGCCCGGACGTGTTAAAGTGGGTGCGAACAAGAATCGTTCGATTGAAGCGGGCATTCGTAAGGGTACTGATGGATAGATTGCAGTCGGTTAGATTTGCGCCTTCAAAGTTAGCATCCGTTGCATCGCTTGTCGCAAACGTGCTGCCGGTCAAGTCTGCATTGGTAAAATCTGCTCCACGCAGCGCACTCGCTTTGAATTTGCCGTTGTGCAAAGAAACGCCTGCGAAGTCGCTTTCTTGCAGATCCTTTGCTTTGAGGTTGATCTTCACTTGCCGTTCCAGCGAACGGGAAAGGTTAGCAACCTCCAGAATCGTTTGCTCGATGTCGCCGATGCTTTCAACCGTCATCTTAAACGCCGTTTCTTCGTCTTTCCCCTCAGCTACGAGTTCATGGTACCGTTCCTGCAAATCGGCGTGCAGATCCGCTTTTAATTCGGTGACGCTCTTCACGCCATCGTATGGCATAAACACACTGTTCAGATAATCCGTCAATTTCTTATTCATAACTTTCATCTCCTCATAATAAGTTTTCGAGTACGCGCTTCGCATACTCCCAATTGCTTTTGTTGCGGTCGTAAGTGTCCTTGCCCTTTTCTGTAATTCTAAAGTACTTGCGTCGTCCGCCCTGTGATTCGTCGCCCCAATACCACTCGATGTCGCCGTCTGCTTCAAGCCTTCGGAAGCTGGAGTACATCGTCGCTTCCTTCAGCTCATACTCGCCGTCCGAACGGTCGGCAATCAGCTTGACGATCTCGTACCCGTAACGATCGGCTTCTGACAAGAGCCTTAATATCATCGTATCTGTATGTCCGCGCAGCAGGTCGGATGTGATTTTGTTCTCGCTCATACCATCACCTCCACAATTGCATCATAAATCACATTACTGTGACAGTCAAGGTACTTCTGCGAACATAATACTCTGATGATGATAAAGTGTGCATACAAAATGAAAACCCCGCGCAGAGCGCGGGGTTTTCAAGTTAGTCTATGGTTGTCTATTCTTTGTCCATCGTGCTGATTTCGATTACGAAACGATACCGAACATCTGAAGCTAACACGCGATCCCATGCTTCATCGATCTGATCGGCAGCAATAACTTCTATCTCAGGAGCAATGCGGTGTTCTGCGCAGAAGTCAAGCATCTCCTGCGTTTCGCGAATCCTTCCGATCGTCGATCCTGCAAACGAGCGGCGATTAAGAATCAGAGGAAATACGTTAATCGACATCGGTTCAATTATTTGTTCTTCTCTACCATGTTGGCAAGCAAAGAGGCGCCCTCTTCATTTCGTAATCGGCTCCTCAGCTCTTTCATGGATGGTTTTAGAGGTGAAATTGATAGAGAAAGCGGTAAAAATAGTGGGCTAATCGACGAGATCATGCTTCAATATGCCGGTACTGCCTATGTAGGTATCATTGAATGGTGGATCAAGAATGGAATGCCCCATTCTCCTCAAGTGATGGCCAAACAAGTTGGTACTTTATTGGGCAGAAGTCTATAACATCGGCGAACGCTGCGTTTCCGACAACGTCCCATATATTCAATGAAAAAGCCTTCTAGATCTAAGATCGCCAATGTATAGATAACATATGCCCCTTTTTAACTGGATGGCCTGAATATTGTGGTAAAGGGTGATCAGATTGAGCAATAAATTTCAAGGATTGAATTCAAAGCTGATCCACACCGGGGAACGACCTGACCCTACTACGGGAGCGGTGGTTCCGCCTATTTATCAAACAACGACGTTTGCCTTTCCGTCTAATGAGAGCACGCTTGATCTAATGGAGGGTAGATCGAGCGGTCATATCTATACTCGGTTTGGCAATCCCAACTTTGGAATAGCAGAAGCCAAAATCGCTCAAATAGAAGGCTCTGAAGCAGCTCTTCTGCTTGCGTCTGGTATGGCAGCGATCTCTACTGCAATATTAACTTGTGCAAGGGCTGGCGAGCACATCATTAGCCATGCTGACATTTATGGAGGCAGCTTTGGACTGCTGCACTCTCTATTCCCTAACTTCGGAATTGAAACGAGCTTTGTCGATTTTACCAGCATTGACGCTATTAAAGAAGCCATCCGTCCTAATACCAAGATCATATTGTTAGAATCGCCAAGTAACCCAACGCTGCGGATCTATGATATTCGCCAATTGGCGAATCTGGCTCATGAACACAATATTCAATTGATCGTTGATAATACGTTTTCGGTTTTGAATCAGAAGCCTCTGGAACTTGGAGCTGATATTGTTGTTCATAGCTGTACCAAATATATGAATGGTCATAGTGATGTCATGGCTGGGGCCATTGTAGGAACGCAAGCATTCATTAAGGAGTGCTCAGATGTTTACCGTAAGTTGGGCGGCAACCTCAACGGTTTCGATGCATGGCTGCTTATTCGGGGAATGAAAACGTTAGGTTTACGTATGCAGCGTCATAATGAGAATGCACTACGCGTCGCGGAGTACCTGCATAAGCATCCGAGAATTGAGAGCGTGCATTACCCAGGTTTGCCAAGTCATCCTCAACATAAGTTAGCGGCTGATCAAATGACGGGCTTCGGCGGGGTGCTGAGCGTGGAATTACAAGGTGGTCAACAGGAGGTTAATCAGTTCCTCAATCGCGTCGAATTGTTTACTCGCGCGGTTAGCTTAGGTTCTGTTGAATCGTTGATTACCCAACCTGTTGCGGCCGTGCACCACAGCGTTCCAGAATTCTATCGAACCATTGGCGGGATCAAGCCTAATCTAATCCGACTATCGATCGGAATCGAAGATAGCGCAGACATTATTGCCGATCTTGAACAAGCTTTAAACTAGTTGTGCAAAAACCGTCCAGGGAGCTCTTTTCTCATAAGAGCTCTTTTTTCGTATGTAATAATCTATTTTATCGTTATAACTAGTACCTAAATTACCATTGTAAAGTCATAAAAATGCCTATCTCCATAACGCATTTCACGATATGTTCATCTAGTAAAGCGGTTACATATTCCATTAAGAAAGGAATTGTGGTAATGAAAACTTGGCTTAAAAAAGCAAGTGCGATAATGCTAGCATTTGCCCTGCTGCTTGGCTTGACGACCGTGCCCGCTAAAGTACATGCGGCTGCCCCACTCTTCTCGATAGAAGGCGAGAACGCTCAGCTCACCTCCGACCTGCAAGTAACGACTTCGATTTATGGAACGCCTAAGCCTGGCTACACCGGAACGGGATTCGTATGGATGCAAAGCTCGGGTACAATCACCTTCACGGTGACGGTCCCTGCAACCGGGATGTATTCGATCAACACGCGTTTCATGCAGGAGCTCAGTCCAGACGGCAGACTTCAGTATTTAACGATTAACGGGGTTAACAAAGGTTCGTTTATGCTGCCTTACACGACTACTTGGTCGAATTTCGATTTTGGCTTCTATAAGCTGACTGCTGGCACCAATACGATCCAACTGAAGGCGGGCTGGGGCTTCGCCTACTTTGACAGCTTCACCGTTGACTATGCCAATCTCGATCCGTTGATCGTTCAACCTGTCCTTACAGACGCTCAATCCACACCGCAAACGCAGCTGCTGATGAATTATCTAACAAGCGCTTACGGCAAACATATTATTTCGGGTCAGCAAGAGATCTACGGAGGCGGCAATAATGGCAATTATGAGTTGGAATTCGATTGGATCCACAATTTAACTGGCAAATATCCAGCAATTCGCGGATTCGATTTCATGAACTATAATCCGTTGTACGGTTGGGAAGACGGTACGACCAGTCGGGTGATCGATTGGGTGAACAACCGTGGCGGTATCGCAACAGCCAGTTGGCATATCAATGTACCGAAGAACTTCACGACCTACACGCTCGGACAAGCTGTCGATTGGAAAGATGCAACTTACAAGCCGACAGAAACCAATTTTAATACAGCCAATGCAGTAGTTCCAGGTACGAAAGAGTACCAATACCTTAAATTGGCCATTGCGGATCTCGCAGCACAATTGCAGATTCTGCAAAATAATGGCGTACCTATCATGCTCCGTCCTTTCCATGAAGCAGAAGGCAATGGCGGTGCTAATGGCGAAGGTGCGTGGTTCTGGTGGGCTAAAGCAGGCGCAACGGTGTACAAGCAGATGTGGAATCTGCTTTATACGGAACTGACGCAAACGTACGGTTTGCACAACATTATCTGGATCTACAACAGCTACACCTACAGCACTTCTCCGCAATGGTATCCTGGCGACGATAAGGTAGATATTGTTGGCTATGACAAGTACAATACGGTCTATAACCGTACGGACGGCTTGTCCGGTGTACCGAATGAGGATGCCATTACTTCGATTTTCTATCAACTGGTTAATTTGACTGGTGGCAAGAAAATGGTGGCCATGGCAGAGAACGATACCATTCCAAGTCTACAGAATCTGACGGAGGAGAAATCCGGCTGGCTCTACTTTTGTCCTTGGTATGGCGAATTTATTACGAGTTCCGCCAATAATAATCCTACAACGCTGACAACACTGTATCAAAGTAATTATGTTATCACATTGGACGAGCTGCCTAATCTAAAGGTTAGCGTCCCAAGCTCATCCATTACGCCTACAAACGCTTCGTTCGATAAGAAAACCGCTAGTCAAGCAGACATCGCGGTTACGATGACACTGAATGGCAACACGCTTAACGCCATTAAGAATGGCTCCGCCTCCCTCGTATCCGGCACGGACTACACGGTATCGGGAACGACGGTTACGATTAAGAAAAGTTATCTTGCTGCGCAAGCGGTAGGTACGACGAACCTGACTTTCGACTTCAACGCAGGTACGGATCCCGTGCTCAAAGTAACGGTCGTAGACACGACAGCTAGCTCGACGATCACACCGACGAACGCTTCGTTCGACAAGAAAACGACTAACCAAGCGGACATCGCGGTTACGATGACATTGAATAGCAATACGTTTAATGGCATTAAGAATGGCTCCACCTCCCTCGTATCCGGTACGGACTACACCGTATCCGGCACGACGGTTACGATTAAGAAAAGTTACCTTGCTGCGCAAGCGGCAGGCACGACGAACCTGACGTTCGACTTCAGTGCAGGCACGGATCCAGTCCTCGCGGTAACTATAGTCGACACGACCGTCGCGCTGCCTGGTTCGCTCACATTGTCGGGTACAGCCGGCAATGCACAGGCAGCACTGACATGGACGGGTTCCACTGGCGCAACCTCATACAGAGTTGAGCGCGCTGCTGGTAGCGGTACTTACTCAGTGATTGCTTCCAATCTGACAGGTTTGACTTATACGGACACAACAGCCGTTAATGGCACGTTGTACAATTACCGCGTTGTTGCCACGAACACGGCAGGTTCGACGACTTCCAATGTTGTTGCACTGACGCCAGCGGGAACGACGACAACGGGCAGCTTCAAGATCCAGATGTACAGCGGTGTTACGTCCGCCTCCAGCAACACGATTGCTCCTCGCATTAATATCGTGAACACAGGTACGACCGCTTTGGACCTTTCCAAGGTCAAACTGCGCTACTACTACACGATCGATGCGAGCAAAACGCAAGCGTTCTGGTGCGATTGGTCGGCTATTGGCAGCTCGAACGTAACCGGCTCCTTCGTGACGATGGCTGCGCCAAAAACAGGTGCTGACACGTATTTTGAGATCGGCTTCACAAGCGGAGCGGGTTCACTCGCACCAGGAGCGTCTGCCGAGATTCAAATCCGCATCGCTCGTACGGACTGGACCAACTACACGCAAACGGGCGATTATTCGTTCAGCCCAACAGGCTCCAGCTATGTGGATTGGACGAAGATGACTGGTTACATGAATGGCACCCTGCAATGGGGTATTGAGCCATAAGATAGTTTCCTAGTGAGCTGTTGTTGTCAGCTCACAGCTGTATCAATTAGGAGTTCTCCCGATAATGGGGGAGCTCCTTATTTGATTATCTAGCTTTAGTTAAACAAAGTGCTATCGCTTGATCTGCGGTATTCGGACGGTGATAATCCGTTGCGTTTCTTGAACGCCTTGCTGAACTGGTAGACGTCAGCGTAACCGCAGGAAGCCGCTACATCCGTGATGGCATCACTAGTAAATCGGAGTCTGCGGACAGCATGCTCATAGCGCAGTTGATCCAGATACTCTTTGGGGCTGCGACCATACCGAGCATCAAAGGTTCGACGCATGTAGACAGGAGAAAATCCGGTTTGTTCCGCCAATTCAGTAATGCGAACATCCGAGGCAAATCCTGTATCCAGCTTCTCCTTGAACTGGCGAAGCGCTTCGTCTATTCCTTCCTCCTCACTCTGTCTATCTCCTGCATGAGCAGCCTCATGCAACTCTTGAATGAGTCTGTACCATACGGATTTCACCCGTGTTTCTCGAGCTTGATCCCCAGGTACCCATTCTCTCTCCGCTTCCCGGAACATCCCTCCAATCTTTCCTTGACGCTCTATCTGTATAGGCATCAGAAACGGCAGCTGCAGCCGTTCGATCGGCTCGGGAATGTCCCACATATTTCCTGTTCTAGTCGGTTCATAATGAAATCGATACACGCTCCCAGCAAGCCTTTGATTTTAAGATGATCGAGCTCGTCCGGAGCAAGGATCAGTCTCGACTTGTGGTTTATGCGACCATGCACCCGATGACAGACATCTGTCTCGGACTGTTCGATGTGATCGGCATTAACTATTACGGGGGATGGTATTTCGGACATACCAGTTTTGAGGAAATGCTAGAAGTGTTTCATGAGCGCTGCAAGGAGTATGGTGCAGAGAACATACCGGTTCTAATGACTGAATTTGGCGGAGCTGGCGTACATGGAGACTCCGGCTGGGAACCACGTCTATTCAGCGAAGATTATCAGGCTGATTTGTTAAGCAAATCCCTCAAGCTTTTCCGATCCGACTCGAAGATTAGCGGTACTTATGTTTGGCAATTTGCGGACACCCGTGCCGACTTGCACAGTCATCTCCCCCACTTCCGGGACCGCGCACGCTCCTTCAATAACAAAGGGATTGTTAATGAATACCGCAAACCGAAACTTGCTTATCGCGTGATCAAGGGCATATACACAGGTACGAATGATCCATATATTTGGGGATCAACGCTGGAATAATCACTTCGTTCTCTGGAGTGGTATTGGCTGCATGACTAAGCACAAGTGAAAGGCAGCTGATCTTCGGATCGGCTGCCGTCCTAATGTATGTAGTAGTGTGAGTTGTTTATATCGGTGACGAATGAGGCAAAGCTTACTCGAGGCATCATTCAAACTTTCATTTCGACTGCCCGAATATAGTGCCCGTCTGGATCCTGGAAGGTGAAGTAACCATAATCTGCTGCAAATACGGGTTCATTATCGATAGAAGCTCCATCTTGCTTGATTCGTTCATGTAAGGCGATTAGATTGTTCGTTAGCAGTTCTATTACCGTTACGTGTCCCGTGCTGTTGGTGACGAAGAATGATCGAGGAAATACAAATTTCAGAGGAGTGACATGCTCCGGCTTCGTTTCCATTAAGAAAATACCTGGATCGTTCCCATTCTTTAGAGCAATATGTGCTTCGCCAAACGAATAATCCGCCGAAATCAATTGATAGCCTAGCACTTTGCAATAAAAATCTACCGATTTCTTCAAATTGGCAACTGGAAACCTCAAGCAGCAATAACCGATGACATCTGCACTATTGTCTTGCGTCATGAGAGTCAACCCTTCTTTCAAGGTTTATATGACCCTATTATATCCGATCATTTGTTCGCATGTAAACATTTACCTTTATGTCCTCGAAACACGAAAGGCAGTCGATCCTACGATCGACTGCCGGTTTAATAGAGGTGATTCGTTCAATACGATCCTATTGATCATTTGGTTCCTACAGGAGTGTCTCAGCTCCGTCGATATAAATTTCCGTGCCGGTAATGTGACTAGACTGTTCGGAGGCAAGGAACAGCACCAAATCCGCTACCTGTTCGGGACGTCCCGGGCCATGCTCAAGCGGTTGTGCGCCTTCCGGGTACTCGACCGGAATGCGGATTTTGTCCAACTGCTTCGTACTATTCGTGTTTTCTCCAATATTGGTCTGAATTCCTCCGGGACAGATGGCATTCACACGGATCCGATATCTTGCGAGTTCCAACGCAGCCATCTTCGCGAAAGCCACTTGACCAGCTTTGGAGGCGCTGTAAGCGGACATACCGAATCCTGAGAATTTGCGATTGCCGTTAATCGAGCTTGTAATGATGATACTGCCTCCGTTGGTTTTCATATGAGGTACGGCGTTCTTGACTGTTAGAAATGTCCCCTTCAGGTTGATTCCTAACGTCTGATCCCAAGTCTCTGGCGTTAAGTCCTCTATTGGGGCAAGTGTGCCGTTGATTCCCGCATTAGCAAATATGACATCAAGACGGCCAAAGCGCTCAGCAGCGGCGCGGATGGCTTGCTCCATTCTGCCTGGATCTGACACGTCGACGTCGAAGAATTCCGCTTCACGACCTATGCTGCGAATCTCCTTCTCGACATCCTCGGTACGCTCGTCGATCAGATCGAGCAAGCACACATTGGCTCCAGCGCGGGCAAGATTCAGTGCGGCAGCTCTGCCGATTCCCGACCCAGCTCCTGTTACTAGTGCCGTCTTTCCTTGGAGTAATAGCCCTCCTGTTGGCGTGGCTCCTTGTCTTTCGCCATCCAAACTGCTATTCATCATGCATCTCTCCTTACGAAATCATCTCTTCTTGGAATCAAATATCCGACATCTTCTGTATGCCCGCTCTTTGAGTAGGAATACTCGGTTGAATGAATCGACAGCACAAGAGAAAGAGAACTGCCAAGTGGCAGCTCTCTCCTAATGGTCTTGCCTGTATGATTTCAACAATTCATATACGGTGCGATCTGCAGACTGAAGAGCGCCTTCAAGATGTCCGCCTTGCGCAGAGGCTGTTTCAGTACCGGCAAACCAGACCTTCTTGTTCCAAGTTGGATCGTTCAAATGTGGGCCGTAGTCTGGATACTCGCGAATGGGTTCTGCATCTTCGCTAGTGGCTGTGTCTGAATCAATGGACCAATCTTTATACAGGAACGCTATCCGTTCGGCTGCCAATGGACCAAAAAGTCTTCTCAACTGTTCATCCACAAGCTTCAGAATACGTTGTTCTCCCAGCTCCTCTCGTTTACGGGCTGTTAGGCCAAAGAAGCCAAACAACGCACCAGATCCAGTTAGTGGAGACGCATCATGAATTTCCTGCAAGGGCCCTGCCCAACTTGTTGCAAATCCTGCTAGCCCTTGGTCGCGCCAGAATGGCCGCTCATAAATCGCAAGCACTTTGGCCTGTCCTGCCATCCAGGTTGGTTTGTTCATCATGTCCATCCGCAGCTCTGGCGATAAAGCGGGCTCGAATGATATTTTATTAACTGCCAGGCGAGGCGGCAACGCTAGGATGACGGCACTAGCTGTGATTTCTTCCCTCATTCCTTCCACTTCAACCGTAAGCAGCCCATCGCTCTTGTGCCGGATCGTCTTCACTCGTTGATTCAGTTCAACCGTTCCGCTTGGAAGTGTGGCAGCAATAGCATCAATAAGCGATTGAACCCCTCCCTCAAGCCTCACCGAGCTTTCCATCGCCCCATCTGGAAGTGCGAATTGCTGAGGTGGCGTTGTATGTGACCGTTCAGAGAGGATATTCCCTTCAGAATATTGCGGGAAGGTCTTCAAGCCAAGCTCGTTTATTAAATTTGCGATTGTTGGTTCATATTGCGGCCAGAACCAAGTTGGACCCAAATCAAATCTGCCCAATTCAGGCCTGCTAAACACTTCCTCCGTCAACACCCTGCCGCCAATACGACCTCTTGCCTCTAAGACTCGACAGGGGATCCCTTCAGCGGAAAGCAACGAAGCGATTCGTAAGCCGCACACACCAGCACCTATAATGATGACGGGATAATCTGTTCTCGACTTCATGTAACGATCACTCACATCTACCTTCATTATTGTTTACGGGTCCACAATACGATCGGAATAAGAAGCAATGACAAGATCGCACCTGCCAGTGACAGAATAGAATAGCTGGAATGTGCAACAACCATACCCGAGAGAGCCCCGCCGGACGCACCCGCCAAGGCGATTAATACATCTACCGTGCCTTGCGTCTTCGCGCGATCATGCGGAGTTGTTGCTTCTACAATAGCTGTCGTACCGCTAATCAATCCGAAGTTCCAGCCTAACCCAAGAAGTGCAAGCGCCAGAACGAGCAAGCCCATTGAATCACCAGGTACGAAGGCAGCCAGCACACCAGACAACAACAAAGTTATACCAGCAACGTATGACATCCTAATATGTCCGAATTTATCGACAAGAATACCGGTGACGAGCGAAGGCAAATACATCGCTGCAACATGAATACCAATGACGAATCCGACATGACTCAAATCATGACCATGATGTTTCATATGAACGGGAGTCATGGTCATAATCGCGATCATGACGATTTGCGTTAGCACCATTACAGATGCTCCAAGCGCTATGCCTTTCTTGTTCAGCTTGGATTCGTGAACATGCGTATGTTCCGCTTCAGTGGCTTGCGTGCGAATACTCTCCTCATAAGCGATGGCTTTCGCTACAAGGAATGGATCGGGTTTGAGGAAAATAAGCAGCACAATGCCTGCTATAATGTACGCTGCGGCTGCTAACATGAATGGCCCTGACAAGGCAGGCGCGCCAAGGGAAGTTGCCAGCTTACCTGTAAGTTTAACTAGATTAGGTCCGGCAACCGCTCCGAATGTTGTGAACATCATCGCCATGCTTATTGCTTTGGCCCGATGTGCAGGCAGTGCCAAGTCAGTTCCGGCAAATCGTGCCTGCAGGTTGGTTGCTGTCCCTGCACCATAGATGAACATGGAGAGAAATAGCAAAGGCAAGCTGCTCCATATCGCTGCAAGGATAACCCCAATCGCTCCAAGTCCGCCTACTAGGAAGCCTGATGCCAGGCCGCTGCGACGGCCATAACGTTGGGACAGCCGGCCAACTCCGAGTGCGGCACCTGCTGATCCTAATGTGAATAAAGCTGTAGGTACCCCTGCATAACTGTCGGTACCTAACATATCTTGTGCAAGAAGCGCGCCCACTGTAATTCCAGCTGCCAACCCTGCTCCACCAAATATTTGTGAGATAATAACGACTTTCAATGTCTTGGCATGCAGCTGACGCTGCTTCTCTGGCGATCTTACATACGCTAATACGGAATCTGGCATATTGTGATGTGCCGGATCTCCAAGTACAACTGCGTTCTCTCCCATTTGTTTCACTCCTTATCTATGTATTGTTCGAGATTCAGCAGTCCGAGACGACAAGTTTTTCGGATCCTGCACCACCGACAATGCTTGTATATCATTCTCCTCCTCGATTCGTATATGGCACTGTAAGAGTGAGTATATGCGAATTCATTGCAATATTCAATTGTTTAATTGAATATTAGATAAGGAAATGATAATAATCACTTCCACCGCATTCAGTGAGGTTGAGTACATTATTAGTCAATGGAGTATTTGAATAAACTGATGTAATATAAGTAACAAGCGATCATGACTATAGAATCGAGGGATACGATTGTGAAAGAAATGCTGGATTCTGCGAGCGCCATCAAGGATGATCTATATAAACAACTAGCTAGGGTTGGCAAAAGTTTATCGAGCGACAAACGGCTGGAAATTCTACATTTGCTATCTCAAGGTTCCAAAACGGTTGAGAAATTAACCGCTGCCACGGGAATGAATTTCGCCAATGTCTCTCGCCATCTCCAGGTGTTATTAGACGCTAAGCTTGTGAAATATACGAAACAAGGCACACATGTTATCTATTCGCTAGCCGATCCTTCGATCATAGATTTCCTTAATTCTTTATGGAGAATTAGTGAGAAGCAGCTTCCGGATATTGCAAAGCTCAAGGATGATTTCATCAATCATCTGGATAACATCCAGACGTTGTCGATGGATCAAGTGAGGGAGAAATTAAACAACGAGTCCATTATTCTTCTAGATTTGCGTCCGAAAGAAGAGTATGAAGTCAGCCATATTGCTGGAGCAATATCTGTTCCTATGGAGGAATTGGAGTCGGTCATGAATAAACTGCCGCAGGATGTCGAGTTCATCGCCTATTGTAGAGGTCCATTATGTGTGTACTCGGCAATTGCGGCTCAGAAGCTTCAGGCTGAGGGATATAAGGCTTATCGAATGGATGAAGGATTAAATGAATGGCGGGAGCATTTTAAACTGCCGCATTAAGGATCATATTGAACTTCCCCCTACTCATTCAATCCAAGAAGCTCTTCGGCAGTTCATAGCCGAAGAGCTTCTTTATTTTATCCGAAAATATAGCTGTTCAGGAACTCATTACGGAACTTCCCTGCTGGATCGTACCGAAGCAGCAGCTGACGGAAATCCTCTAACCGCTTATACTGCGATTGCACACTGGCCGACTCCATTGTGAATAGCTTCGCCCAGTGCGGACGTGCTCCGAATGGCGCAAGCTCGCGTTCGATCAGCGGAAGCAGCTGGCGGACGGATTCCCATTCTGGTTTCCACGTAAAATGCAGGCCAACACTATCCTGTTGATAACACGGGCTAATCCAGAAGTTGTCTGCCGCAATGGTACGAACTTCAGAGACATAAAGCAGAGGCGAGATGCGATGCCGCAGTCCTTCGAGCGCGCGCAGCGCCTCAAGGGCGTAACGCCTTGGCACGAAATATTCACTCTGCAGCTCGTTGCCTGCACTTGGCGTAAAGTCCATACGGAAATGAGGCAACCGCTCGTACCATGGCCCTGGAACGCCTAACTGCTCGCTGCAGTTAATCTCCGACTGACCTGGTACAGGATGCCGCTTAGCCGCAGCCGCCACAGCCCCGAAGAATTCGGAAGTTGTTGGCACGCTTGCTTGTTCACCAGTCAGCTTGCTCTTTACCCACACTTGATTAAACACGGGGCCAGCCCAATTCGTAAACAAACTGACACTGTATGCAGAAGAGTAGATCTCGTCAAATCCACGCTCTTCAAGTACAGCAAGAGGCAATTGGTCATATACCGTCTGACTAACCTGAAACGATGGCAATACGTCCAGCGTAAGCTTCGTGACGACGCCGAGGCCACCGAGTCCAACAACTGCTCCTTCGAAGTCGCGATCTACCCCACGTGTGAGTACCGCAATCTCTCCGTCTGCCTTCACCAGCTCAATGGCGCGGACTGCATCCGCTAAACCTGCGTTCTGATCACCCGAACCATGTGTGCCGGTCGCTACGGCGCCAGCCACGCTGATGTGCGGCAGTGAGGCCAGATTGTGTAAGGCATAGCCTTGGTCATCTAGATAACGGCATAGCTCACCGTACCGAATCCCGCCTTCAACGGTAACCGTATGCTGCTCCTTATCGAGCGCGATGACTCGATCCAGCTTACGAAGCGAGATCTGGATGCCGTCAGTGTCGGCGATCCCGTTAAAGGAGTGGCGTGAACCAAGTGTGCGGACGGAGTTGCTCTTAGCAACCAAGTCACGGACCTCTTCTAATGTTCCAGGTTCAATAATGTCTGACGAACCGTATCGGTAGTTGCCTGCCCAGTTAAGTCTGTTGTCCATATGAACTACCCCTTCGACTGTTATCTTGTTGAATGCCTTACGGATTAGCTTCTAATTTGAACTATCTTGTAGAAGAATGATTCTATTATAAAAAGAATAGCAACAAAATAACAGCTTCTCTTCTGTAGTAGAAGAGAAGCCGCTCATCCGAATCCCCCTATTAACCTTACAATAGTACGATATATCCATCAGTTCCATTGACCCGTATTCGCTGCCCGTCTTGGATCAGCTTCGTCGCATGCTCAACCCCGACAACGGCCGGCAAGCCATATTCACGGGCAATGACAGCACCATGGGTCATAAGCCCGCCAACTTCGGTGACCAACCCTCTTAGGGATACAAACAGCGGTGTCCAGCTAGGGTCCGTAAAGGCAGTGACGAGTATGTCGCCATCCTCTAGATCAGCATCTTCCATGTTAAGAATGACTCGGGCACGTCCCTCCACCACGCCAGTAGAAACCGGCAGGCCGACAATAGCCTCAGCAGGGAGATGGTCTCGCTTGTACTTCCCTTTAATGATTTCGCCGTCTGATGTTAGGAGACGTGGAGGCGATAGTTTGTCATATAATCGGTACTCTTCTTGTCGTTTGCGGATGATTTCGTTGTTCAGCTGTTGGGTTCGTACCACTTCGTGAAGTTCTTCGAATGTAAGATAGTAGATATCTTCCTTATGACGAATGACCCCGGCTTGTACGAGTTGTTCAGCCTCGTGCAGCATCGCTTGTTTATAAACGAAATAGCGGCTAACCATGCCGTACTTAGGAAACTCCCGATAACCAATGAAATGGCGGACGAGATCGATCTTTTGTTTGGTTTCATCGGCCTTATTCGTGCCGTCCGGCAATTGCTTCAGTCGGGCTAAAAGCTCTTGCTCCTTATCCCAAGCATCTTGCCGTCCCTGTTCAAATTTCCGTTTGCTTTCATCCGGTTCGAAGCGCTTGATATTACCGAGAATTAACGGCACAAGCGTAATGGGTCTCTCGCTCCATCTCGTTCTCGTTATATCGATTTCACCCGCACATCGCATGCCATACCGATCTAGATATTCGTAGATCGCTTCTTGTGCTTCTTTCCCGCCTTCGAATTTCAGCAACTCATCGAGAAAGCTGTCATCTTCAGCTTGTTGCAAACAGACAATGGCATCGGGATATAGGCGTATGACATCTGCGACATCCAGCAGCGCTAGCCCCATCTCTGAAGTCACGTTATTGGGAACGGATTGTGTAAGCGTATCGGCTGCGTTCGTCTCGCCAAGCCACTCCTTCATGTTAGTGTTAAGCCAAGCTGAAGCATTCATTGCCGCCATGAAAACCGCTGTACTCCGCGGATCGAACAGGATCGTCCTTAATTGCTGCATGTCTTCCTTAATAAAATCAAACAGCTCAGATCCCGATTTCGTTCGGATAAGATGTTTCAGTTCCTCGATAGATGCTTTCGTGCTGTGGATCAATTCAGTAACGATGGATGGATCAATGTCGATTGGGTCTTGAGCACTTGTAGGCGGACCGCCTTTACCGGCATTCCCTGGAGTCGCTGGTGTGGCATCCGTTGTCACCAGCTTGATATAATCTCGTTCTATTATGTTCACAAGTGCGTCTTTAAAGAGTGGATCTGATTGTCCCAAGTTATTGACCAGCATATCTCTGCCAGCCGCTGTGGTCAGCATGGGCGTAATATCGACAAACAGCCTTCCGCCTGCTGTCCGCATTGGTGCGCGAGTCGTCATCAGATAAAACGATAATCCGAGCGGTTTAATCGCATCGGTCATCATTTGTTGATGGCCAACGGATACATATACGTGATTGTTATCATCAGCCGCTTCTGGTATCGGGAATAAGGTCGTGATTGGTCGGCTTTGAACGATATAGAATGCATCATCAACCAAACACCATTCGATATCCTGCGGAGCGCCAAAATGACCCTCGATCTGTCTTCCAATTTGTCCAAGTTGTAAAATCTGTTGGTCCGTCAATGTTTGGTTCTTCTGCTGATCGGGATCGATCTGCCGGGTTTCCGTTCCACCTTCTTCTAACCCGTAGATAGCCAATTGCTTCACCGCGATCCGCTTATCGATGATTTGCTCCTCCTTCACTTGATAGTTGTCGGCGGATACTAACCCAGAAACGAGTGCTTCTCCTAGTCCATAGCCGGCATCGATAGATAGCCGCCTACGGTTCATTGTTATAGGATCAGCGGTAAACATAATACCCGATGCCTGCGGAGATACCATTCGTTGAACGATAACGGAAAGATACACTTGACGGTGGTCGAAACCATTGCGCATCCGATAGATAACTGCTCGATCTGTAAACAATGAAGCCCAGCATTGGCTGATATGGTGCAGTACGGCCTCCACGCCGATGATATTAAGATAGGTGTCTTGCTGACCGGCAAAAGATGCATGCGGCAAATCTTCAGCGGTTGCACTAGAACGTACGGCATATGCATGATCTTCACCGAACCGGGATAACTGGCGAGTAACGGCGTTTACAATTTCAGATGGAATGACTGACTCCGTAATGATCTGCCGAATCTTCCCGCTGATTGCACTGATTTGTTCACGATCCTCCACGTTCAGCTTTGACAGCTGACTCAACAAAGCCTGATACGTTTCATTGTGTTCGATCGCTTGCCGATAGGCTGCGGTGGTCACACAAAATCCGACTGGAACTTGTACACCTTCAATATGAGTCAGTACGGCTAAATTGTAACCTTTGCCACCTACAAGCGATTGCTGCGCACTGTCTATCGTCTGAAGATCGAGAACCAAAGCATTCATTCTACAACTCTCCTAACCTTTAAAATGTTTACGTTTGACAGGAATCCAATGACGTGGTACAATAAAATTATAAAATGGTCTGTCTTTACGAATTTTTTATTTGTACACGTAATCCGATTATATCACTTCGTCTTTTTATATGCAAAATTGTAGCCCCTGCCTTGTTGGCAAGGGCTTTTTTTGTTTTCGCTGCTGCTCACGCAACTGCCTTCTTTTGTATTAGGAATAGAATTGATTGTTAGTTTGGGATATAGCGTTTACCTGTATATCCGTCGTAGTAAACCTTCTTGATCTTCCCCTCTCTGTCAGCGCCAACAACCTCCAGCAGTGCGATATCGCTGCTTCTTGATAATCTAAAATGGTATCCGGATGCCCACCCTTTGGCGGGAAACAGCTCTTGTTGTGCCCTTTCGATTACATCTGTGCTGTCGATCTTGATTGTACCTAATCGTTCAATCACCTCATTCATGCTTGACATATCCTCACTTGGGGTCGCATGAATGATTACCTTATCATGAATGGTATAGAGGATTGACTTCGCGGCTCCCGGAACGGCAAATACCATGTTCCAATATCTTCTCTTTCCATCAAATCCTTGATTCGTACCCGGATCGCTATCCACGCTAGTCAGTAAATATAACTTGGCTTTCGCATCCCATTGTTGAGCTTTAAGCTGCCCTATTCTATAGGCTTCAAGCAAGCTAATCTTAATTCCTTCAGTATCTTGATCAGCGTTAATCTGTAAAGCTGCATAACTGCTGCTGCATGCGATCCATATCGTTAAAGACAGCGCAAAGAGAGTCATTGAATAAATCCGATATAGTGTGCGTCGTATGATGTCCACTCCCCTTGTCGCTCGTTGATTCCTTGGGGAGTATCTCCTAATATGGAATGGTTTAATCAGAGGTTTCTTTTGTCCCCCTTTGCCCAATCTGTTCTCTTCAAGATATTCAATAGATAGATCAGCGGCTGCATAAATATGTTACTACGCTTGGAACAAGAGGACAGCTTCTTACATCGGATGTTGTCTCCGGAGCTTTCCGCTTGGACACTTGAGCGAATTGATGATGCACTCGCATGTAACAACGCAGAAGATCGAATGTCTATTTATGCTGGCATTGAAACCAGACTTAGTGAAGAACATCAGACTCTCTTCATGCTCCACGGCCGATTCTATACGGATTACCACCCTTCATACAAAGCCGTACGGTTCAATTCATTGGGATGGATTGACTTCAAGCAGATATGGCGAGCTTGATAATAAAACCCTAAGAAGCAGCCCCCAAATTAGTTTGAGGGCTGCTTCCGTTATGCGCTGTCAATGTTGAAGCAAGCATGATCAATTGCGAATCATTACAAACCTCTATTTATAATACAAGCTAAATACTTGTTTGGCGATCGCCGCATAGGATTCGATCTGATCCGGACTTCGATCAATCGCCCATCTGACCGTATCGAAGGATTTTAATAGCATTAATTGTCTAGTGACTATAAGTTCTTCCTGGTTCATGCCATATCCGTCCAGATAAGCATTGAATTCAACATCGTTCAAGCCGTCTTCCAGCATTTGATGCAGCAGCAGATGGATTAGATCGCCGTGCGGCACGGGGGCTACTGCAGCGTTGCCCCAATCGATAACCGTCATTTGGCCGGTTGAATCGACAAGGACATTCTTCAGCGTGAGGTCGCCATGGATTAATCCGAAAAGATACGATTCCGTGCTCATTTTGACAAAAAGCTCACGTAATTTAATCGATTCTTCAGGTGTAAGGACACCAAGCCGGATTAATGGGTCCTCGTCTGTCAAACATTTGATGTTGTGCTGGATATAACCTTGCCAGCTGCCATCCGAGCCTGGATGAGGAGGTGAAACCCACTCTCCCTGCTCTGGATTGACCAGATTCTCCCCATATCCTTTCACTGGGATGGCATGTATCATCTTCGCATATCGGCCCAACTGCCTCCACGTTTCGGTTCGTGAAAGCACCCCACTATCAAGCCCGTTCTCACCTTCTACGAACGATTGAATCATATATGCTGTATCCTCACAAATTCCAACGGACAAGACACGGGGGCCGGGAATGCCTGCTGATGCTGCCTGCTCGATACACCATTGTTCCTTTATATAACTTGGGTATGTACTTTGGTTGTTCATGCGAACAACAACCTTATTTCGTTCTGTCTCAACGACACATACTTGATTGATCATGCCCTTATCCAAGATCTGATAGGAACCTATTACTTGCTCTTGAAGAAAATCGCCCGCAATTTGCTCTGCTCGGATTATAACAGTGTCTTTAGTCATGTCTATTCTCCTCTATCTCCAACTGCAACGAAGAATCTGAATGTCTTTATTATAGCTCACTTTGGAACGAGAAGAATGACAATTAACAATAGGTCAACCAGAGCGCCTGGTTGACCTACCTCTATCCATCTACTCTAGTTTCATGTAGTACAAATTCGTTGTATCAGCCTTCGTTATCGTATGTGCGCCTGCAGCAAGCGATACGCTGACAATCCCATTGGTCATCGCATAACTTGTGCCGTCGATCTTGATCAACGTGCCATTCGCAGAGTTGAACACGAGCGTTAACGTCTTGGCAGCCGTTGTCGTAAATCCGATGCTTGTCGAGCTCTCAATCTTCAAGCATTGTGTAAGAGTCAATCCGTTGTAGGTGACGGTTCCCTTCGTCGTTGACAGGTTTCCTTGAATGTTGAAGAAACTGCTTGTCGTGCCGCTTGTTGTAAAGTTGTGAACGACGGTTGCTGGCGTAGGATCTGTAGGCGTTGTTGGGTCTGTTGGTGTAGTCGGGGATGAATTGCCGCCAACGGACACGAGCTGTGTAGTGTAGCTTTGAATCTTGGACATCAGAGCGGTGTTGAGCGTATCGGAAGTGTCGTCGACGGCGTCATTGAATTCCCAGGTGAAATCCCCTTTATTGAGCCGGCCTGCTCGGGCAGATACGACTTGTTCAACATTGCTTGCCGCATCGATGTTCGCTGCATTGACGCCCAATTCTTTTAACGTATCGAAGTTGTTATAAGCGGTTCCCCCTGCTTTTGTTTTGTATGTGCTAGGTACTGAAGCAGTGCGAGATGCAGCTAGATAAGCATCAAAGGATGTTGCGTTAGCCGCTGTTGTTCCTGCATTGGAATTCGCATAGATGATGCTGTCTGCACTAGCAATGACATTATTGTATGCCTTGATCATTCCGCCGTTCTCGCCCGAGAATGTACCTTCACCTAACGCATCTGTCCCCTGCAGCGAGCTCATCATTGGGTATTTGACATGTCGGAAATAGTTCGATTCCACAAAGGCCGAACTTCCTGTCGTGACGCCGACGCCGTACTTCGAGTTTCCGTCGTAGAAGTTATTGTAGATGTGAACGGATCCCGTACGAATTCGCGGATGACGCGAGTCCGAGTGATCGAACCAGTTGTGGTGGAACGTAGCGTAGAAATCGGCTGTTTCGCTTAATCCCACCAAAGAGGCTTTGCCAGAATCCCAATAGTGATTGTAAGAGATCGTTATAAATGTGGATCCCTTCTTCAAGTCTGTGGAACCATCGCCTTTGACTTGATCCGCATCACTGCCGGCAGCTCCATAGAAGATATCATTATTATGCACCCATACATTCGCATTGCCCGTATCAAGTGATATGCCGTCGTCTGGAAACAACATGACGCCCAAGTTTCTTATCTCCACATTGCCGACATAGCGGAGCAGAATTCCCCATCCATAAGCCGTTGCGTCCTGTCCAATTCCTTCGATCGTCATATTCATTGGAGAATAATCCGTTTTGCCTTTGATCTGGAGATAGCCGCTGCTGTTCAACTGACCGCTCAAGTTAGCAGCCGTCACTTTACCGATGAACCGGATGGCAAGCGGCGTTGTATCATACCCCTTTTGTCTTAGCGTAAAAATTTCGCCGATGCCTACAGCGGTTTGCTTGTCGCCTGCGCTGTTGATTTTCACATCAAGCGTTACGGTCTGCGCATTCTGAGAGGTAACATACACGACTTGAGCGCCGCTCTTAAGCGTACCGTTATTATTGTAGGCGCCGGAACCCGTTCCGAACGTTGAGTTCGCGGAGAAAGCAAACCCGGATCGGTCATGGGCAGAAGCGGTTAGCGTACCCGATACCGCACTTGCTGTGGTACCGTCTGACAGAATAGCTTCAACCTTCATAACGTAACTGCCTGCTGCGAGCCCTACGGCATCCGCTCTCCAGTAGGAGGCGTATTTGCGGATTAATTGACTATCAAGCTGCTGATATTGGGAGTCTGCTGCGCTTGATGGCTTCACATATACGTTATAGCCTTGGGCATTGCTTACCGATGACCATTGTACAAATGTCGTCTCATTCCAGCCTCCGCTGCTGGTGATCGACACGCTGGCTGCATGTGCGGTTGAATTGCCCCATCCGCTGGTGACTAAGGTTAGTGCGAGCGCAAGAAAGACAACGTAACTCGTTAACTTGGCTGCATGCTTGTTCAATTAAATCCCTCCAATTGGTTATTGTCGTTCATGGTACCGCTTACAGAAATGAGTTTGTTTCTTGCATCTCCCTTTCTTAGCAATGGGTTCGAAACGAAACTCGCTTGATTTCGAACATCCTAAGCGTAACCAGTTCGCAGCAGGTTCCGAAACAATCATTTGTTCATACGTCTGTAAGACGGGTAGATTCTGAGCTAATGATTATCGATCGGGGCCATTTGATAACTACAAGGAAAGGCAACCGATTCATCTATCGGCTGCCTTTTACGAGCAGAGAGTATGGGTTAAAGCGGATTCTATCCAATATTAATTGAGCGCTTGGACGAGAGCGTATACCGGCGGGTACTTGTCCGACATACATTTGAACAGTACGATCTGCCGAGGGAGATGAAAAGATGTCCGCGAACACTAGCCGCCTATCAACTAGCTCTAGACGCTGTAAGCATCGTTGCTCATGCGTGCCTCGTAGGAAGAAGAAATGTAGATCCCACCTATC
Source organism: Paenibacillus terricola (assembly GCF_014779765.1). Classification (GTDB taxonomy): domain Bacteria; phylum Bacillota; class Bacilli; order Paenibacillales; family Paenibacillaceae; genus Paenibacillus_T; species Paenibacillus_T terricola. The sequence goes on from NZ_JACXZA010000002.1 coordinate 731,446, forward strand.
CGATGACGAGTTTCTTCAAGTACAAGAAATTCTCAGCGGTATTGAGAAGGCCCTTCCTATAGCTTTAAGCGATATGAGTACTGCAAACAGTAAACAATTAAGGTTACAAATGATTCGGCTGTTCGATTTCGTATCTAAATCCGGCATTTGCAAGAAAGCCATTCTGCTTCGTTTACTAAGAGACATCATACTGATGCTGAAAGAAATCAATCTTTCTATCATAAATAAGGTCGTTCAGGTCCAACAAATCATGAATCAGTTCTTCATCACGCTTCAAGCGGTTACGATGACAGTCGAGCAAAAGAATGTAATCGTGAATCAGATCAATACGATCAATGAAATAATCAATAACTTTGAAGGCGCAGTCGGACCGCAAGGCCCTCCAGGACCCCAAGGTCCCATTGGTCCAACTGGGCCAAGAGGACAGCAAGGTCCCATTGGTCAACAAGGACCAGTAGGTCCGCAAGGGCCTCCGGGAACATTTGCTACAGCATATGCGAACGTCTATGATAATGCGACTCAAACGGTTGCGAATAATGAGCCTGTCCGATTCAATCAATTCGATCAACCAGGCTCCGTTATTACTGGTGGCATCACGGCTACGTCAACAACGCTTACGGTATCGGAAGCCGGCGACTATGCTGTGGACTGGAATGCCTCCTTCCTGCCTCCTGATAATCATTGTGCATTTGGTATTTTCATCAACGGGACGGTTGCCGCTGCTACGCTATCGGGTCTGGCTGTATTTCCAGGAGAACAGGTCGATGTCGTTGGCGCAACTGCGATAATCCGACTTGCGGCCAATGATGCCGTTCAACTGCGTGCCCTTATCCCGGTAACGAGTACTCAGACAACGATCACGCTCAGCGGGACAATAACATACCCGCCATTCGGTGGCGTTGCAGACCAACAAATCACGAGCGCATCGCTCCGACTTATCAAGCTATCAACTTAATAACCGTATAACTATAATCAAAACACCAGCCTTAAGAGCTGGTGTTTTGTCGTGAAGGTCCTTTAAAGAAAGTCGTTAGCTCAGCTGCAAAAACTGCCGCATTGATCTGCTTCGTATGTCCAAGTCCCTTCTTACTGCTTAGCTGAGCATTGGGAAGAACCTTAGTTAGAGCTTGCGCGGCATGTCGGAGAGAAGCCGGGCTCTCTGTGCCTTCAAGCACTAGTGTCGGCATCTGGACGGTGCCCCACTGGTCAACGGGCAATGGCTTTCCGTTAATATAGCCATCCAGTAAGGCCGCATCATAAGGAAGCGTATGTGCGACTGCCATAAGATTGGACCAAACACTTGGCATCAATCGCATCATTCCAACAACGAAGGAAGGAGCCCCCATCCCTTTGGTCATGAAATACTTAATCGCTTCTGCTCGGCGATTGTCGGCGATTAGCGTTGTCACATGTTGCCTTAGATCTTGGGGCGGCAAGCGGTCAGCGGAATCAACGACAAAAGGTGGCTCGTGCAAAGCCAATTTCGTTATGTTAACCCCGCTTGCTGCCGCATGCAGAGCAAGAACTGCGCCGGATGACAGGCCCCATACCTGCGCCGAACCGCCTGCTTCTTGGATCATTGCTTCAAGATCTTCGATCTCTCGCTCGATCGCATAGGGTAGATTGTCTCCGCTATCGCCACGACCACGGCGGTCATAATAATAGACAGTGAAGTGCTCCGATAATAACGAAGCTAACTTCACCATACTCGTAAATTTACGATAGCTGAACGCGCCCCCGACCAGGATTAGCGCTGGACCTTGGCCGACTTTATCATAGGCAATCTGGGTGCCGTCTTTCGAGCGTACGGTTTGCATGTTAGATCTCCTTTGTATGCCATGAAACCACCCTTGCTGAGCTCATTCGTTCTATAATGTACTTGCAGCTTGCTGGACTAGATCGGTAAGCATGCTCTGGTCGATCTGCTGACCGTTGCGGAACTTGATCGTCTTCCGCTCAGGCGGACCGTCGAACAGCCCTTTTGGGAGCGTAAGTTCTGTCGCATTAAAGATTGTGAAGCTAACCGCGTCCTTCGAAGTTGAAATGACAGCTGCGTATTTCTTATTTTTCAGAAAATGTGGTTTGTTGTACTGGATGCGCTCCTGCACGTCGGGAACCGCGTTGTGAACAATTTGACGTAATTGTTGGCACAGAGTTGCTTGCCAAGGTTCTTTGACCTTCTCCATGTACTCGATAACTTCTTGACTCATATGTAAAACCCCTCTCGTATTGTGGTTGTGTAATTACACGTCGCACTCAACTGCGCGCTTTAATAATAATTCGCGTTCCTTCTCATTGCCTGCCAACTTTGCAGCTTGTTGAAATTCGAAGTGTGCTTCGTTCTTACGGCCTAACTTCATTAGAAAGTCGCCGCGCACGCTGGGAAGCAAATGATAGTTCTTCAATGAAGGCTCCTGCATCAAAGAATCGATAACTTCAAGTCCCACTTCAGGACCGAATGCCATTGACAATGCGACTGCTCGATTCAGCTCGACGACAGGCGATGGCGCCACTTGGGACAGAGCATCGTATAAGGCTGATATCTTGACCCAATCCGTCTCCGAGGCTGTGCGGGCGCGAGCATGGCAAGCAGCGATCGAAGCTTGTAACAGATAGTTTCCGAATGTTTTGCCAAGACGTTCAGCCCGCTGAATAGCTGCAAGCCCCCGCCGAATGAGCAGGTGATCCCACAGCGACCGGTTCTGATCCAGGAGCAGAATGGGTTCTCCGCTCGGACCGACTCTCGCTCTGAATCTTGACGATTGAATCTCCATCAGTGCCACTAGACCATGAACTTCAGGTTCATATGGCGCAATCTCCGCAAGGATTCTACCAAGACGAAGCGCTTCGCTGCACAGCATAGGTCGAATCCAGCTGGCGCCGGAAGAAGCGGAATAACCCTCATTGAACATGAGGTAGATAACCTCAAGCACAGACGACAACCGTTCTGCCAACTCAGCCTGCGGCGGTAATTCGAATGGGACATTCGCAGCTGCAAGCGAACGTTTCGCCCGAACGATGCGCTGTGCGATGGTCGGCTCCGGAACGAGAAAGGCGCTTGCGATTTCTTCTGTCGTCAAGCCGCCAAGCAGTCGGAGCGTAAGCGCAACCCTTGCATCCGTTGACAGAATCGGATGACAAGTCGTGAAGATGAGCCGAAGCAGATCATCGCCGACAGGATCGTCAAGCGCTTCGTCCCAATCCGGCTCATGTTGACGCTCGATTTCCCAGCCTAGCTCTTCATATTTGCGATCACGGAGTTTGAGTCTGCGCATATGATCAATGGCCCGGCGCTTCGCTGTCGTCATCAGCCACGCTCCTGGATTATCGGGTATGCCTGTTTGCGGCCAACGTTCGAGCGCGATGATAAGCGCATCTTGGGCCAGATCCTCGGCAAGCCCGACATCTCGTACCATGCGTGCCAGGCTAGCGGTAATCTTGGCGGATTCAATTCGCCAGATCCCATCGATGGCGCGGTGGACGTTAGGTTCATTCACGCCCGTGGCTTCCTTGTGAATTGTGCATTCAATTCATCGATTCGGGCGATTGCATCGTGATCCTGCGTGAGCTCCGATGCCTCGAATATCTGACGCAGCTCAATCTGCCCTTCTCCGAAGCCGTGAGGATCAGGCATCCGCATGGCCCATTCGATCGCCTCTTCTCTCGATTTCACTTCGATCAGCGTGTACCCTGCAATGATTTCTTTCGCTTCTGTGAAAGGCCCGTCTATCACCTTTGGCTTCCCGCCTGGTACAGGATATGAGATGCGAATGGCATTCGAAGATGGGTGAAGTCCCTCGGCTGCAACCAATACGCCTGCTCTTGCAAGTTCCTCATTATATCTGCCCATTGCGTCCAACAGCTCTGGACTCGGCATTACGCCGTTCTCGGAATCTTGGCTTGCTTTGACAATCATCATAAATCTCATTGTGGATCTCCTCCATTTACTGTTTGTTCTCTGCTTTCTATAATCACAACGAACGGGAAACGTCGTAATCGACAAGGTGACCCAATTTTTTTCTAAATCTTTTTTTCAACAGATACAATTGGAATACCTGCCCAATATTCCGATTACTTTTTTAACCCAATTAATATTATATGTAATAAAAAAAGAGCCGCCTTTAGCGACTCTCCCGTGATCCTTATTCAAAATAATACATAAATCCGATCGCGCCAACTCCGGTATGCGTGCTAATAATAGGGGTCGTATCTTCGATCTTGAATCGATCAAATCCTGTTAGCTCCGCTATCGCTTCCTTCAGCTTGGCTGCCAGCTCGTCGCCCTCTGCGTGGACGAGACCCACCGAACGGATCGCCTTGCCTTTCACATCATCTGCGAATTGTTTCGCTAAGTGGGAGATGATTTGGGCACGGCTTCGGACCTTTGCGACCGGATTATATGCGCCGCCTTCAAGAGACGCAATAATCTTGATCTTAAGCAGTGAACCGATCCAAGCAGCACCTTTGCCGATACGTCCGCCCTTCACCAGGTTGTCCAACGTATCCACCACGACAAACAGCCTTGTCTGTTCGCGAATGACATCTAATCTTGCTAAGATTTCATCGACCGATTGGCCTTCTTGGGCCATCTTCGAAGCTTCGATTACTTGGAAAGAGAGCGCCTTCGTAATATACCGGGAATCGACAACAGTTACTTTCGTGTCCGTCATCTCAGCAGCCATCTTAGCAGAATCTACCGTTCCGCTCATTCCGCCAGTCATATGAATGGAGATGACTTCACTTCCATCGGCTCCAAGTCGGTCATACATCTCCATAAACGCGCCAACGGATGGCTGGGACGTCTTCGGGAGCTTGTCGGATGCCTTCATTTTTGCAATAAATTCAGTAGGTGTAATGTCCACTCGATCTGTAAAGTGCTCCTCGCCGATCGTGATGGTTAACGGGACAACCTCAATTCCGTATTGATGAAGTTCCGTTTCGGACAAATCCACTGTCGAGTCGGTAACGATCTTGATGCTTCGCATAATGTAGGCTCCTGCTTTCGAATGAATTGGGCTTATCCATTCTAATACGCCCTGCCGGCAATTGCGTCTCAATTTTTTGCGACTTAGGCACTAGGTGAATATTTACAGAACGGCTGCCTTGCCGCCGTCGATATTAACGGCAGTTCCGGTTACGTAAGACGCTGCATCAGAAGCAAGGAATGCAATGACGTTAGCGGCTTCTTCTGCCCGGCCAATCCGACCGAGCGGAATATCATGCCGTGGATCGGCAGCGAATTCATCCCATGTCATGTGGGGAGCGGCTGCCTGCCACATGCGTTCGATTTGATCGCTTCGAATCAATCCGATGCAAACTGCGTTAACACGAATGCCGTCGGATGCGAGATCTTTGCTCATTGCCTTGGTCAATGCCAGACCAGCCGCTCGGCTGACCGAGGTTGGCAGCGAAGAACCCGAAGGCGTCTTTCCGCCTACGGCTGTAACATTGACGATTGCGCCTCCGCCCGCCTGACGCATATAAGGCAGTGCAGACTTGGCGAAATATACGGCGCCAAACAGCTTCAAATTCAAATCGGCCGTCCAAGCTGAGGCATCGACGGCTTCGAACGGCTTCGCCGCTGAAGTGCCGGCGTTGTTGATCAAGATGTCGATACCGCCGAATCGCTCGACAATAGCTCCAACAGCTCGCTGGACTTCTGTTTCAACGGACACATCGGCTGCGATGATAAGCGGCTGCGTCCCCGTCTTATCTGCAATCCGTTGAGCAGCTTCCTTTAGAGGTCCCTCATTTCTAGCGATTAGAGCTACCAGGGCACCCTCTGATGCAAGCAGCATGGCCGTTGCGAGGCCGATTCCTTTGCTGCCTCCGGTAATAATGGCACGTTTTCCTTTGAATCCTAGTTCCATCATGTTCACTAACTCCTTCTTATAAGGTTTCAGACTTACTCAGATCTATGTACGACGGATGCTGCATCTTCTAAACAGTTAAGCAGGGTTTGGTTAAACAGTAGTTGGTCTTCGATGTAATTGTCTGTGTAACGATTCAACATTCGTACGCCTACAGCATGATACTCCGGAAGCACAATGCAATGGCAACCCGCGGCTCCCGTAGCGTAATACCAATGTTCCTCGTGATACCAGCCGAATAGCCGCTTACTCGAGCCTTCTTCCGATTGAAGTTGGTCATATAGCTTGAACACAGCCTCTGGCAGCAGCCTCTGTCCGTTGATAACGCCTTTGTTTAAATGCAGATTACCCCATAAGCCAAGATCTAACGAATTCGTGTACAGATTGCGTTCATGTCCTTCATTGGATTCGATTCGTACCGAGGCGTATTTGCCATCCGCTTGATAATCGCAAACCAGATTCTCCTTAGGTGAAGTTACCCATTCTGTCCGATTCAGCTGCACTGGATTTAGAACGCGATCTGCGATGAGTTCCGCAATCGTAAGTCCCGTGATCGTTTCAATGATTTTCCCCGCCAATTCCTCTCTTTCGATTCTGCGGTCGCCGAAATATTTGGCACCTGTTTTGGTTGCCAAATCACGCAAGGTAATCTCACCTAATTGTTCTCTTGGGATATCGTTGACATACGGATAAACGGGTGTTTCTAACGGGACATTAGCTTCAACTGCTGCGATTGCGGTTGCTAACCCTACGTAAGTCTTCCTCGTGGAATAAAGATTAAACATCGAATCCGAATCAACCAATCTTGCTCCCTTCTTCGAATGGTGAGTACCGTCATACCATTCCAAGACGACTCGATCGTTCTGAATGACAAGCAATGATGCAGCGGATGCGTTCACGTCGAGCATGGTTTGTTTGGTTTGGTTCAATAATGGACGGAATTGCTCTGAGAGATCTACCTTCGCAATACGCAATTAGATTCCACCTATCAGCATAATTGTTATAAACAACTCGACTTGCACTAGATTATCCGTAAATTGGGTGCAAAATTAATGCCCTCTTTATATCCTTCAACTTCGATGGATTAATGTCAATAACAAGTATTTGTTTGGGATTAATTCCTTAAAGAAGAAGAGCCACTCCGATAATGGAGTGACTCCTAAGTTAAGTCCTATTCGTCCAGCTGTTCTGCCCTTTGCATGGCTAAATACTCATCCTTCGTTAGCCCGAACATAATAAAATCCATGTATTGCCCGTTTATATAAACAACCTGTCTGCGTACCCCCTCTTGTACACATCCTAGCTTCTTCATCATCCTTGCAGAACCTTCATTTCCTTCAAGAACATAGTCATTGAATTTGTTCAGTCTTCGTTCCAGAAAGGCATATTTTAAGAGGATTTGCATCGCACTTGTGCCATAACCTTGTCCGCGATGTTTCTTGTCAACGACTATACCGATGCTGAACGTACCGTTTCGCTCATCGATGCTGTTTAGGTTGATTCCCCCGATGCTTTCCCCGTTCAAATTCTCTATCATAAACATGATCCGTCTATTGGATGAACCGAAATCAGCAAATTCCGCTGTAAACTTTTTGGCATCTGAAATTGTAGGCGGCAGTTCAGTCATACATTCGAGTAGGCGACGTGCAGGCGAGTCGAATCCCCCAATGTAGCAGTTTTCCCAATCTTCGATCGCAATTGCGCGTAATCTTATTTTGTCATCCTGCCAATAGTATTCGCTGTAATCAATTTCTCTCATAGGCTACCTCCTGTGCTGCGCAATAGGTTTGTATATCCCAGCATACAAGAACGGGTAGGCCTGCTATATATAAAGAATGAATATATATAATTGTTACCATAAAAAATCCCAGACTCCTCGCTACATACATAGCTGAAGCCTGGGATTAGAGAGTGTAAGGTTACTTCTCGTACGCGATCGTCATTTGAAGGTCAATTGCTTGTCCGGGTTCAACGAGCAGCAGGCCCTTCTTATTGTTCAGCGCCTCGTTCAGCGCAGTCCACGGTTCGACACATACGAACGGCTTACCTTCCACCGACCAAAGGACCACATAGCGGAACTCATCGCTGTAGCTCAGGTGAACGCTGCCGCCGCCGTTCTTCAAAGGAAATGCGATTTCCGTTTGCTTCGCATCGAGCAAAGCGGATGATTCGACCATTCCGTTCAAGTCATACGTTCCGCTGAACGGCTTCTCGATATTGTCGTTATAGTCGAGCAGCTTCGTGGCATCTGAGCGGTAAGCGAGCTTCTTGCTGTCCGTCGCAAAATACGGATGGAAACCGGCAACCATCGGCATCTCTTCTTCGGAATGGTTGGCATAATGCTGCTCGATCGTCAGCCTGCCATCCTTAAGCCGATAAGTGAAACGCAGCTCGAATGCGAATGGGAACGAAGTTAATGTCTCCTCATCGCTGTGAAGCGTCAGCGTTACATAAGCGCCGTCGTCTGTGCCAGTTGTCTCGACCTGCCACGGTTTCACGCGTGCGACGCCGTGATTTTTCATTTTATACGTGCTGCCCTTCCATTCATACTCCCCGTTAACGAGCTGACCGCAGATCGGGAACAGAACTGGAATGCCGCCTCGAATGTTCGCTTGTGGGTTTAAGAACGTTTCCCGATCTAGATAGAGCAGTTCTTGTCCATTCAATTCGCAGTGGATCACGATCGCACCGCGTTCAGGACAGACGACAACTCGGGATTGCGTCGTTGCATCCGTCAATTCGATCAACGGGAACCCATCAACGGAATTATGTATGGCATAGTTGGATTGATTGCTCATTGGTATTTGTGCCTCCTGTAGCTGTTCATTCAATAACACAATCCTCATTATACCAATAGTTTGGCGAAAAAGAACATTGTGACGATCCCTAACTTGTTATTGAAGTACAAAAGATTGCCCATTCAATGGATGATCTCTGATCTCTTCTGTATACCTTCAGAATAATCGTTCACGAAACAGTTTATCGAGCAATTAATATACAGTTTGTCTTTTCAAATCAAAAAGGACACCTCCCTATCGTTACTTGGGGAAAGATGTCCTTAATGGATCAGGTCAATCGATGCATGGACCATACGTTTGCGGATGCGGTCGCTCCACCAATATTGATGTTGACGGTAAGGCCGCTGTTGACATAGAAGACGCCGATGGTGTCACCCGCATTAAGGTTGACATCGCCTGCTAATGTAACAGTCGCACTGCCCAGAATGACACGCAACGTCAACAGAAGTGCAATATTCACGTCCAGAATAGGAAATAAGCCAGTAATCAAGTCAGTAACCGGTGCACTCGTTCGTCGAATGACAAAGCTTGGATTGACTGTGGCTCCGATCTGTACAGATAGGGATGCAGTTGTTGTGTAAGTTAGTGTTGCTTTAATCGCATAGCGGCCCGATGTAGGTACCGTGTACGTGCCCGTAGCAGCGTTAAACCCAGTCCCGGTGTAATACGGATCAGTGACAGTCCAGTTGGTAAGCTGCGTTCCTGTTGCTGATACCGTAGGCGTTCTTGTAGCGGAAAATCCATCGGCAAGCACGCTTGGTCCCGTGGCGCCAGTGGCGCCAGTCGGACCGGTCGCTCCAGTAGCGCCGGTGGCGCCAGTGATTCCGGTAGTACCCGTAATGCCAGTCGAGCCCGTAGCTCCTGTTGGTCCAGTCGCACCCGTCAGACCAACCCCAGTAACACCGGTGTCGCCCGTTGATCCAGTCGGTCCGGTTCCGCCAGTGGTACCATTACCTGTTGCCCCGGTGGGTCCCGTCGCACCAGTAACACCAACCCCAGTTACTCCTGTTGGACCTGACGTACCAGTAGCACCAGCGTTACCTGTCGCACCGGTAGGACCTGTTGCTCCCGTCACACCAATTCCCGTGGCACCCGTATCACCTGTTGGTCCAGTCGGTCCGGTTCCGCCAGTAGTACCTGCATTACCTGTGGCACCTGTCGGTCCAGTAGCGCCTGTCACACCAACACCAGTAACGCCGGTGTCGCCCGTTGGTCCCGTCGCACCAGTAACACCAACACCAGTGGCTCCTGTTATACCTGTTGCCCCGGTGTCACCTGTTGATCCAGTCGGCCCGGTTTCGCCAGTAGCGCCAGCGTTACCTGTCGCACCGATAGGACCTGTTGCTCCCGTTACTCCAAATCCGGTCGCCCCAGTAGAACCTGTCGCTCCCGTTACACCAACCCCAGCTGCACCCGTTGGACCGATTTCACCTGTAGCGCCAGTGTTACCTGTGGCACCTGTCGGTCCAGTTGCGCCTGTCACACCAACACCAGTGGCTCCTGTTGTACCTGTTGCCCCGGTGTCACCTGTTGATCCAGTCGGCCCGGTTCCACCAGTGGTACCTGCATCACCTGTTGTCCCAGTGGATCCCGTCGCACCTGTCACACCAACACCAGTGGCTCCTGTCGGACCTGTTGCCCCGGTGTTACCAGTCGCTCCAGTCGGCCCGGTTCCACCAGTGGTACCTGCATCACCTGTTGCCCCCGTGGGTCCAGTTGCACCAGTGTTTCCTGTTAGTCCAGTAGGGCCTAACTCACCAGTAGGACCTGTCGCACCAGTTACTCCAAATCCGGTCGCCCCAGTAGAACCTGTTTCACCAGTTGCGCCTGCGTTACCTGTCGCACCTGTCGGGCCGGTGGCTCCCGTCACACCAACACCAGTTGTACCAGTTTCGCCGGTTGTACCCGTTGGTCCGGTTCCACCAGTAGCGCCAGCATTACCTGTTGCTCCCATTGGTCCAGTAGACCCCGTCGTACCAGTAGCTCCTGCATTACCTGTAGCACCCGTCGTACCAGTTGCGCCTGTCGCACCAGACCCTGTCGCTCCTGTTGCACCTGTCAGACCAATCCCAGTCGCTCCGGTTGTTCCTGTCGCACCAGTGACACCAGTAGCTCCAGTCGGTCCAGTTGCGCCTGTCACGCCTACCCCAGTTGCCCCAGTATCACCTGTAGTTCCGGTTACTCCACTTATCCCTGTCGCACCTGTCGGTCCTGTCGAGCCCGCGTTTCCAGTAGCTCCGGTTGTTCCTGTAGCCCCAGTTGCACCTATCGAGCCAGGATCGCCTGAAGCCCCAGTCACTCCGATACCCGTGGCCCCGGTGATACCTGTTCCACCAGTAGCGCCTGTCGCTCCTGTGGCCCCCGTACCGCCTGTACCTCCGGTTGCTCCACTTCCCGTAGCCCCTGCGTTACCTGTTGCCCCAGTCGAACCCGTCACACCAGCCGCGCCAGTAGCACCAGTAGCTCCTGAACCTGTAGCGCCTGCACGTCCTGCTTCACCCTGAGGGCCAGAAGGTCCCGTTTGCCCCGTCGCACCTGTAACACCAACTGGGCCTCGCATCCCTGGGACGCCACGAACTCCTTGTGGTCCTCTGGCTCCTGTATTCCCAACAGGTCCCGTCGCCCCTGTTGGACCCGTAGGCCCTGTTACACCAATTGGCGGCACAGGTTTGGGCTTTAAGTGATGCTTATGCCGATGCTTCTTGTTGTTAGGTTTGCAACAGCACCTATCAAGCTTCATCCGGCAGTCACGGCAAAGACGTATCGGTTTGTGGCGTTTCAACGGTTCACCGCTCCTCTCCGTTGGAGCCTTATGCTACACAAAAAAAACCTCACGACGGAGGCAGAATGTTATAGGACTCGTCGCTCTAATTTGTATAACGTGCTGCATGCAAAGCCCATTAGTTCATTCTATGGCGAGTTTTACGAGAGCTATGATAATTTCTGTATCTCTTCTTGAAGGTACGCAATTTCACTTTGGCATTTCGCTAATTTAACCAAATGCTGCTCTCGCAGCGCCTCTCTTGTTTCACCTTCCGGCAAACGATCAATGAGTTTAAGCAGTTGTTTCTCAAAATCCTGCTGCTGCAGCCGTCGTTGAAGTCGATTTTCCCAAATGATTCTGTTTGTTGACTTTGTATTGTTCCATTTCGGCTTCATGGCTATCACCTCTTGCCTTATCATATGCACGAGTATGAATCGTAACGACACGGTTTATCACAAATCCCATTATCCTGTCACCACATATAAAAAAGCCGCGAAATATCGCGACTAGTCATGTGAAATATTCGATCGCAGCCTCAGGGAAGTGATCGTGAATCTGTTGATAAAGGAATTGTTTGAGTGCATTCGCCTGATCATCCGGATAGACGTACTTCCCTTGTCCCCAACGTCCCCACTTGTATTTCCGATTTTCTTCGTCCATTTCGAGTTTTGATTTCGGATATCGTTGTTGAATAACGTTTTTCGCTGTTTTGGTAAAACGGTGCTGAATGAGCTCAAATGTAAGATCAGAGGTCGTTTCTCGCGGTAGAGCTTGTTTGAGTTTAGCAATCAGATCCGAGTACCCTTCTTCCCAGCCATCATGCCAAATAATCGGAGCAATAATAAACCCAAGCGGATATCCCGCATGCGCAACCTTCCCGGCGGCGGTAATGCGTTCGTGGAAATTAGACGTACCCGGCTCAAAATTACGAATCACATAGTCTGCATTTACGCTAAAACGAAACCGAGTATGCCCGTTATGATTCGCATCCAGCAGCGGCTCTACATGATGATACTTTGTTACGAATCGAAGCCGACCGAGCGGCTCTTTGCCCATAAACTCGATATACTCCTTGAGCGAACCAGATATATGCTCCAGACCTACTGGATCGGATGTACAGGCTGCCTCGAAGCGGGTAATTTCCGGAGCACGTTCTTCGATATACTGTTTCGCTTGGCTAAGGATATCATTGGTGTTCACATAGACACGGACATAAGGCTTCGCTCCGAGCGTTGTCTGTAGATAGCAATAATGACAATGCCCCATGCACCCTGTAGCGATAGGGATCGCATACTCTGCCGAAGGCTTGGATTGGTCGAACTTAAGCGTCTTGCGAATGCCTACGACTAATGTTCTTTTGGCAATTTTGTATTTTTCCAGATCAGTCTCGCCCGGTAAATTGGTTATACGATTATGAGAGCTTGTTATTCGAATCGGGAGCCCTTGCTGCTCGGCCCAATCGTGTATTCGCTGGCCTTTCGGGTAATCAAGCGCATCGGGTTCAAAATAAACGAGCTCTGGAACGAATATTTTCGTTTCACGTGCTGGCGGTGCCATTAACCCCGATGAACTGGACAAAGTTGAATCCCCTCCTCAGCTCACTTCTTATTTATCTTTAGGATGGACGGAATCATCATTTTCATACCATGAATCAAATGACTGAATGGCAGCAAGCCTCCTGGAACAATATATGGTGAATACCGATCCCTCCGAGTATATCTATTGGGAAGTGATGTTTATGCCTAACAGTGCCTATTGGTTTCTGGGATTGAGCGTTAGCAGCATTCTGCTGCTAACGTATACGTTATTCCATGCAAAGAGTACCGTACGTGCTATCTTCTTATTCCTGATCATGACCCAAATCGCATATATGATTGAAACGATCATTTATATTTTTGGCAGCAGCTATACTTACCTTCCGGGTTTGTTAAAGAACAATGCGTATTATGACAGCAATATGGGGGCGCTGACTTCAAATTTGCTCGTTATCCCTACAGCTGCGATTATCATTGCGGTATTTGAATGGCGATGGAAAGCAATTGCCGCACTGATCGTCTTCATTGGAGTTATAGAATGGGTATTCGTGTTGCTAGAGATCTACAAGTTGAACTGGTGGCGAATCGAGTATACAGCGGGTGGATTAGTATTCTACTTCTCTGTAGCAAAGCTGCTGTATTCCCGCCTTCTGCGTCCAGTTAACGGAATGTTCCATTCCCTTCTCCTGTTCCTTTGTATAGCTCCTATTATGGGAACGTTGCATATCTTGCCTATTATGTTGTTCATGAATCGAAGTTACGATCCGAGCTGGTTCAACGATCCTGCACATGATACGACTGCTTGTGCTTCCTTATACTATATAGTCAGTTCATGCATGATTGTAGCGATCATGAAATTGCAACAAGGGCATGTGTGGTTAAAATATTGCGGAATCGCGGTGTTTATTCTCGTTCTTACGCTAGAACTAGTGCAAACCGAGATGCTCACCATCCATAAATGGTGGGATCCCTGGTTCTATTGCTTGTTCCCAGCAACGGTTTATTTGCTCCTGAGGCCCATAAGTACTCGCTTGGCTAGAGGGGCGTGACCTATGTTCCGAATAGCTGGTGACACAACTTGTCGTATGCGTTAACTGTAACGAACTGTCTACCAATCACGGAACAGCTCTTCGATTGCTTCGCGATGTTCGATGAATCGACCGAATAATACGTTGTAATCATATGTGGAGCCCTCGAGCAGCGAATATCCGGTAAAACCATTATTGCCTGCTACGAATAGCAGCGGCACCTTCTTGTCCTTAACAAGGAGAAGAATTTCCTTCGTATCGACGGACTCTTTGCCCGTTGTTGTGTTGATAGTGAGTGAGATCGGTTCCTGCAGCGTTAGATAAAGAAAGGGATCCTTTACTTGATTAATATCTTTATAAGGATCCATCGACTTCGTATAGGTGGATGCCTCGTCATTCGGCATAAGCGCGTATATGTAATTAATCAAGTGATTGGCCAGAATAAACGCATTCATGAGAGGAACGCTAGCTTCTCCTCCATCCTTCATGTGCGAAATGGCTCCTAAGAGCGACAACTTCATTGCCAGTTGATCGACAGAATTTGAATTGATCATCGAGTTACTAATCTTGTCTGACAAGGACTCTTTCTCCTGCTTCAACTGCTCCATCTGCATCGACATTTGATTTAGCTGCATCTCGGCTTCTACAACCTTGTTATTTAATTCAGTATTTATAGTCTGTATATCTGATGACGACTCCGATGAAGGGCTCTGACATGCGGATAATACTAGCAAACAAGTTGATAAAGCGATAATCCATATTGTACGCAAAATAAACGACCTCACTTTCGATTATGACTTTCCAATATATCCATTTTTTACATAGACGTAAAAGATCTTGATAAGTTTCACTCACAGAAAAAAAAGCCTCGACTCCTATTGAGGAATCAAGACGGATGAAGCTTACATCTTGCTGCACATGGTTAGTAATCTGCGGAATATATGATCAATAGCCGTCATTTACTCAGCACTTTACGGCGATAGCCTTCCTCAAGAAAGCCCTTGAGACCTTCCGCTCTTCTCTGAATAAATGTGTTCCGGAAGATCTTGCCCTTATCTGCTAGTTCGGATTGTGAGTGTAGCCCATCCTCATATTGGCCCCAGCAGCCGTCCACGGTCAGCTTATCCCAGCCGACATAGTCTGCATAGAGGCGATTCTCGGTTGGGACATCAGATCCCATCGAGTGAAGCTTCACCCATTTAGGACAAAGCCACATAGCCGTACACACCGACAACAAGCCGCCATGGATCTCGTTCAAGCCAGTCAAGCCCGCTGCAGAAACTGCTTCTTCCCATGCAGCGTGGTTGTTATGATTAGCAGTTATGACGATAATGTTGGGATATTTGAAATTGATATGTTTGATGAATGCGCCTTCCCAATAAGATCCGCCATGTCCTGTGCAGACGAGAAACTTCTTAAACCCTTGTTTGGTTAAGCAGATGATCTCCTCTAACATCGCAGTTAAGACATTAGGGCTTACGGTGATCGTCCCTATGAAATTGGCATGCTCCACTCCTCTCATTAACCCACAAACTCGGTTATCTGCTGCTTCTCCCAATAATCCATGAATCGTCCGCCGCTGCGGATCAGTGCTGTTGGACTTCCCGTTTCTCTGACTTGTCCTTTCTCTAGGAAAACGACAACGTCAACGTTGCGAATGGTTGATAGCCGGTGCGCAATGATGATCTTCGTACTATCGCCTGACCAGTCGGCTAGTTGCTGCTGGAACAACGATTCGGTTTCAACATCGAGCGCTGACGTCGGTTCGTCGAGGACAAGGATCGATGATTGGCGTAAAATTGCTCGTGCAATCGCGATACGCTGCTTCTGCCCTTGCGATAACTTGATTCCTCGCTCACCAACTCTTGTATCGAACTTATCGGGCAACGCTTCGATAAAATCAATGGATTGAGATAACTCAGCCGCTATATGAATCTCCTTAGCGCCGGCATCTTGATGACCGACAGCGATATTGTCACGAATGGTGCCATCGAACAAATAGATATCTTGCGTCACTGCCGCTAGACACTGGCGAAGTGACTCTAACGTATAGTCCTCGATTGGTATGCCGTTGATGCGGATGGTACCTTCTTGCGGCTTATACACGCGATAAAGCAATTTAATGATCGTGCTCTTGCCCCCTCCGCTTGGACCGACCAACGCCATCGATTGACCGGGAGCGATTCGGAAACTGACATTGGTAAGAACGGGCAGGCTATCTGGGTAAGCGAATGAGACTTTGTCGAACTCAATGGATGGCGACATTGGCTTCAGGATAAGATCTCCGCCTTTATCTTCCGGTTCCATCTCCATCGTATCGAGCAGGCTTTCTGTTCCGGCCGATACCCTTTGCAGCGAATTGATGATCCATGTAATATCGTTGAACGGGGCGCTTACCCGATCAAGCAGTGTAATGAATGCGACAAGTGCCCCGGGTCCAATCTGACCATCGACCATCAGAACTGCCCCGATACCGATGCCGAGCAAATAGCCAAGCTTCTCTGGAATCATTCGTACGAGATCGCGAATGGCCTCCATTTTCTCAATGTCCACCCATAGCTTGATGCCGCGTTTGCACACTTCTCCGAAACGGTGAATGACGGACGTCTCGAGTTGATTCATCTTGATTTCACGCATACCCGATAGCGTCTCACCCAGATGGAAGAACACTTCCTCGCCGTTCTCCTGCTGTTTAGCAACAAGCTTCTTATACGATTCTTTCACGACAACATTGCTTAGAAGCTGCAGCGGGCCGACAAGAATGGCGGCGATGCCGAGCAGCGGGTTAACGTTTAACAGATAGACGCCAACAGCAACGAATGAGATCGGTAGCGAAATTAACTTGAGGATATCAAAGACGATAAAATGTTTGAACACTTCAAGCTCATTAAACAGCAAATTCTGCGATCGCGAGCTGTGACGTGATTCATGTTCGCTCAGTGACAAATCAATCAGTTTCGATAATACGATCTGCCGCATAGTGAACACGACATTCGTATTGATGATCTGATTGCAGATACGCGCGAACGTCGTACATAGCAGTCCGAGCACTACGAAACAAACAATTGCGATAATAATTGAAGTTAACTCGTCTCTTGTTAAGCTCTGACCTCCGTCAAACAGACGCCTGCTCGTATCGGCGAGCATTAACGAAGCGCCAGTGCCGCCAAGCTGCAGCACGATTACAGCCAAATACCAGTACTTATACTTGAGACCCAAGTTAAGAAAATCTCGAAATCCTTTACGCCTGACGAGCGCTATAACACTTCGACTCCTAACAGCGTTCAATGCTTCAACTCCCCGGATACCGTTGTAACTTCGATAATCGTAATGCGTACATTTTGTAACAATATGGTATTGTTATTCTTGGAAATCCTTAAATTTCCTGCAAATAATAAATATTAATGTGTAAGCAGGTGCGAATTGAATCGTAAAACCATTGCATAGAAAAACCGCCTGAATTAGGCGGCTGCGGATTGATCCTATTTACTTGTGCTTAATAGGTCCTGGATCTCTTGGTAATCTCCTTCGCTAATGATCGAATCTGGCCCATCGATAATGTTTAACTGAAGGGAATCTCCAGATTCATACTCGTATTGAAGAATCCATATGCCAGATCCGATGTCCTTCGTGTTTCCCAGCACATTAATCACGTCATTGTAGGTCATCTTGTTCGTGATTTGTTTCAATTGAGAAGATGTTACTTGTGTAATCTCGCTCGTTAATCCAAGTATTTCAGGCGTATTCGCATTACGATTTGCTCCATCTGGTACGTCTCGAATTTCTAATTCACCTGAACGGGAACAGCCAGACAACAGTATGACAATTACAAGTATAATCATCCAATAGTTTCTCATGTTTCCCTCCTCGAGCCCTGATCTACTCTATTCTATATGTAAACCCTGGGAAGACGCGATGTTCCTCTACCTTCGTCTCCGCTACCCGATCCCTTGCTTTCACTAAGTATTGCAAACCTGTCTTGTATTTCTTCGTATCGGTTTCGATCACCGTTAGATCCCAATAGGTAATGGTAGTCGTATCAAGCCAAGTTTGAATGGCTACGCGTACTTGATATTCTCTAGGCTGATCGTTTCCAAAGTGAATAACTTTAATATCATTAATTTGTGTGGAAAGCATCGTTGGTCCCATGGAGAAATGAAGTTCACTTAAGAAATCAACATCTAGATCATCCGTTACGGATCTGCGTATCAATTCAGGATCACCTTGCAAATGCGGTAAACATGATTTTGTTACGCACAATAAATCTCCTTTTTATCCATTTTTTTATATAGACGGGATTCGTGCAATAAGGTTGCAGAGTATACCAGCCAGATAGAAGTTGGATAAACAAAAAAGCCGCATGAATGCGGCTCTAAGGTTATGTAATCCTTATCAAAATTTACGGTAAAGCACTTTCTCAACTTGATGGGTTTCCCCCTTCTTGAGAATGATATTTGCACGGCGCCTTGTGGGTAAGATGTTTTCCTTAAGATTAACGGCATTAATCGTCTCCCATAACTCAGACGCCTTCTGGATCGCCTCTTCTTGCGACAACTCGATATACCGATGAAAGTGAGACATTGGATTCTGGAATGCAGTCTGTTGAAGCAGCAGAAACCGCTCAATGTACCAGCGCTTCAGATCCTGCTCTTCTGCATCAAGGAAAATGGAAAAGTCAAAAAAGTCGCTCACAAATACATGCCTCGTTTTATCGACTTGCAGGACATTAATCCCTTCGACAATCAAGATGTCGGGCTGATGGATGATATCGACTTCATCCGGGATGATGTCATAAGTTAAATGTGAATATATTGGAGCTTCGACACTCCCAACACCTGATTTTACCTTCCTCATAAAATCGATAAGTTTCCTCGAATCATAACTCTCAGGGAATCCTTTGCGGTGCATCATCTGATTCTTCTCCAACGTCTGCTTGTCGTACAAGAACCCATCCGTCGTTACAACTTGTACGTTAAGATGATCTTCCCCGCGAGACAACAGCGTCTGAAGAACGCGTGCAATCGTGCTTTTGCCGGCTGCGACGCTCCCCGCGAGTCCGATTATGTATGGCTTCTTAACGGGCTCATCATTGAGAAAATCGTCCGTTATCGCCTGCAGATGTACAGAAGCCTGCATCCTCATCTTAATGAGACGGATCAATGGGAGATAGATCTTCTCGACCTCTGGAAGCGATAATTTATCGTTCAATCCCTTTATCGTTTCGAGTTCCTCTTCTAAGAGCAGCAAGGGGGTTTTATTCCGCAGCGCTGCCCATTGTTCTCGATTGAAGTGCAAATAGTTCGAATACGGTGTCATCCCATTAGTCCTCGACTTTCCTCACCCATATGTGAATGAACGTTTAAGGTTCTGAAGCACTGCCGCAGCAGTCGATAGCAGTATCTTTTTCTTCATTATGACAGGATATCCTCCTTCGTACGAAAGGAAGTCTGCAAACCTCGGCTCATCAGTTGACGTTAACTATTCCAATTGTTTACGCTAGGAGGAGGAAAAGTGTCTAGGAGGATTCATTTTGCTGAAGTCTATCGTAATATTCATTCTAGCCGGATTTGCCGAGATCGGTGGCGGCTATCTAGTTTGGTTATGGCTGCGGGAATCGAAGCCGCTCTGGTATGGAGCTGTTGGCGGTCTCATCTTGATCTTGTATGGCGTCATCCCAACGCTGCAGAACTTCCCTTCGTTCGGACGAGTCTATGCGGCTTATGGCGGCGTTTTTATAGTATTGGCAATCATTTGGGGATGGCTCGTCGATAAGAAAACACCAGACATGTACGATTGGGTCGGCGCTGCTGTCTGTATGGTCGGGGTGTCGATCATTCTGTGGGCGCCTAGAGGATAATCAGTATACAACAATAAGAAGCCGATTCCTGTGAATCGGCTTCCACTATTTTATACCGTTATAACCAATCTGCCATCTTTCACCATCATAACATCGTAGAAACCTTCACCCAGCGTTGATGACGTGAAGGTGACATTGTACCCCGATATTGAATAGTGATCAAATGCAGTCGGCAGCTTCAACGTAATCTTCGTGTTTCTCTCCGCTGTAAGCTCTGCTCGGAACGTACCTTCTTCTCGATTCCATTCGAATGACACCTTGCCTGTGCAGAAACGTAGATCGGTTACTTTACCGCTCGGCCATCTGTCCGGCAGCGCTGGCAGCAGCTTAACCATCGTTGGCGAGACATAGAGCAGCATCTCCTGAACCGCATTCACCCATCCCATATTCGCATCCAGCTGAATCGGCGCTTCCTCCATATTGAGGCAGACGCCCATATCCCGCCAATCGTTGTGCAGCGTCAGGAAGTTGTTCAGCAAGCAGGAGCGGGACAAAATATCCAGCTGTGCTAATGCCTTATTGCCGTCGCCTAATCGTGCATAAATGGCTGACATATGTCCGAGCGACCAACCGGTCTGCGCACCGATAAGACGCTTGCTAACCGCAGTTTCGAACGCTTCGAACCGTTCAGGATGCTCTTCTCTCGTGAATTCCTGCCCCGGAAAGATCGGATAAATATGAGACAAATGACGGTGATTATACCGATCGTCGAATCGCTCATCCATCCACTCGCGAATAGCGCCATCCGAATTGACTTGATAGTCCGGAATCCGCATCAGCATGTCTTCCCATCTTGCGATATCATCGCTATACACATCAGCTTCTCGACTGCCCGCGATCAAATGCGTAAGCAGCTCCTTCAGAAGCGCACAGTCCATCGTTGCGTTAACCGTCGTTGGCATAGGGTGCGCAAGCGGCCGGCCATCGGTTGGCATGAAGTTCTCAGGCGTGTTCTCCGGCGATATGGACGGATAGAATTTGATCTGACCATCCTGCTCCAACACGATGAAATCTTCGTAGAAGAGCACTGCTTCCCGCATGAACGGCAGCACCTTGTCCACGAGAAGAGCGCGATCGCCCGTATATAGATAAGATTCATAATAGTGCCTCGCTAACCAGGCTGCAGCACCTGTCCAGTTCATAATGACCGGCACGATCTGATTCGGCACTCCAATGCCTGGGGTTGATCCGGCAGGGATATAGATCCCTCGGCAACCGTACAGCTTGCGTGCATTTTCACGAAAATCATCCATCATACTCTCGTAATAACGTATGAGCGCGGGCATCAGATCCATCAGACCGCCAGCAGGTACATGCCAATACATCATCTGAACATTCTCGTTGGCCATGTTATGGCACCAGGTAAGCTGATAATCTCCACCCCATAAGCCATATAGTCCGAACGGATAACCTTCCTCATGGGTACCGGAGATGAACAAATAACGACCATACGCCCACATCAGTTGCACCAATTGGGTAGAAGCCTCGCCATCATAAGCATCCAGCAGCAGTTCCTCGTTCGTCCGTTCTCCTTCCCGGTGTCCTCCAAGCTCTATATTTGCACTGTGGAACAATGGGCCGTGAAGAGCTTCATGAGAAGTTAAGAGCTGACTGTATTCTGTCGGAATGGCGGACACTTCGGCCTCCAGTCTATTCCACTCGCTCTCGCGATCGCCTTTCACGAACAGTTTAACGATAGCAAACACGCGCGTTGCACCTTGGAAGCCAATCCCATCTTGCGCCTTCGCTGCTGAATCTTCTGCGCTCGTGACAACTCGCATGACTGCGCCGAAGTCCGTTCCATCGTCATTGCGGGCAGCGTAATAGGAATAGTCTCCCTTCCCTTTCGTCTGAACGCTTGCTTCGATCTCCTTGCAGGCTTCAACTAGATTAGGTTCGTCAGTAGGATGAAAGGCAAGGCGTATCGCTCCATTGAAGGCCTGTCCTTCCGCGCTGATTTCGTAGATGATGGCATCGTGTGCTCGTGAGACGAATAACTTCCGCTCATATCGCTTCTCACCATCCTGCCATGTAACCGTGATCTCGCCCGTCTCCATGTCGAGACTTCTTCTGTACTGCTTGAACGCATGCTCGCATTCCATCGTTAGTCTCAGATCTGCAACGGGGAACCGAGACGCCAACTCTGTCTTGTAGCCTCTGTCTACCAGAGCGTTCGTGAGATGCCAGCTTGCTTCTAGATATTTCTCATCGTCCATCAGCCTGCGTGTTTCCGGAAGCGTATAGCTGACGTCGGGGAGTTCATCCTTGCGGCCCCAGTGCCACAGATCCTCATGCGTAAGCATAACGGTCTCGTCCTTCACAGCGCCGTACACCAATGCGCCGATCCTACCGTTGCCGGAAGGCAATCCTTCTCTCCACTTGTTATTCCACCACGTAGTCGGATATTTGAGAATTAACTTGTTGCGGCTAGTTGTCGAATTGTCCATTCATGATCAGCTCCGATCGTTATAGGCTGTTGATCTAATAAGATCAGTATAGGTTCGGCGGCTAATCATGTCTTTGGATAAAATGATTCGTATTTGTCCTTTATTCCAATATAATAAAGGGACAAGCATGATGCTTAGTTCTGCGATACGGGGGTGTGAATCTAATGAAAATCCCGGTTTACAGCTTTCGAGTGGATTATGTTACGCGTTATTCGGCCTATAACCCTTTGCTACTTTTTGCACAGAAATATGTGTTCGCCCCGGACGAGCAGTGCTCCCTTCGCAAATGTTACGCCAGTGCCATTGTCCTGATCGAATCAGGCAAAGGTGATCTGGATCTAGATGGGACATGCTGTGAAGTGCAGCCGGGTTCTCTTGTGTATATACCTGCTGGCTCTGTACATCGCTGGGTGGCGGATTCCGATGATCCGATGGTTCACCGATGCGCTTATTTCGATTGGCAGCACGTGGATCGGCCAGACTTTCAATATCAGCGTGATTATTTCTGTGCTGTTGAAGATTATCGTGAAGAGCTTTCCTGCGTTCATCCGACGATTGAGCTGCACGAAATGATTCATAGCTCGAACATTCAACTATGGGTCTCCTATTACAATGCATTGACACCGCCGCCCGAAATGCTGAGCACTCGCAGTCCATGGGATCGACTGCAGTACAACGGGGCATTTCAGACGTTTCTCCATCAATACGTATCGGCAGCGATGAAGAATGGAACGCGTGATCCGCGAATTACTCGTATACTTGAACGGATAGAACAAGAAACACTTGAGGCCTGCGAACGGTATTTGTATCAATGGGCGGAAGAATTGGGGCTGAAGAAAAGCCGCTTTCACGCTTTATTCAAGACGGACACCGGCTATTCGCCAAACGATTATGTGAAACAGCTTCAATTCCATCGAATCGCAGAGGATTTGGTGTGCAACGCTCTTTCCATAACCGACATTGCGTCTAAGTACGGTTTTTCGTCCATTCATTATTTCTCGAAGGCATTCCGCTCGACAACCGGCCTGTCCCCTTCGGACTATCGGAAGAAATATGGCGCCGTCTACTAAGCGACAAAAAGCCGCAGCTGCGCGGCTTTTTGTTCTAGTTTGGATTCAATCGCAATCCGTTAAGCAACGCCAGGAATTGCTCTTTGGTTGAAGCTTCTTTGTCATCTCTCGAGAATTCCAGTACGAAGATGGCTTTGTCTTGAATCGGGATAACGGCGTAATAAACATCATGAGTGCCTTCAATGCCAGAAGCGGCAGTGCCGTTATCTGCATCCAGCGTGTATAGTTTAGCGCTCCCGAGCGGAATGTCGATATCCTCCACATTCGTAACTTCGCTGTGGTTTGGTTTATAGAACTTGAAGTCAAAGTCGACTGCGTACACGTATGTAGTAACCTCTCCTACAGTGGCGCTGCTTTGATCATGGATTGACACGTCTCCCCGGTCGCTTGCACGGAGCGACCATCCTTGCGGTGCGGTTAACTCCAAGTTGGAAGCATTGTATATCGGAGTAGAAGGAATCTGTGTGCCGACAGAGCCGTCTCCATCGTTAATATAGATGTTCTCGACATTACGGGGTTCGGAGTCAGCCAGACCGTCCAACAGACTGATCGACCATTGATGGGTGTTCATCTCGTAGGAGATGTTCATGACGATCGGCACTTCCATCTCTGATTTACT
Source organism: Paenibacillus terricola (assembly GCF_014779765.1). GTDB lineage: Bacteria > Bacillota > Bacilli > Paenibacillales > Paenibacillaceae > Paenibacillus_T > Paenibacillus_T terricola. The sequence goes on from NZ_JACXZA010000002.1 coordinate 755,434, forward strand.
GCCAATCGCAATTGCAAGTGCTTGCTCTGCCATTAGCTTTGTTTCATTGGAGACTGGTATAGAGATGGTGTCAATACGATTGGCTCCTCCTATACCTGGATAGGAAGCATCTATATCCCCGAATAGAATCGCTCTTACTCGCTGTCCGACCGAGAAAGACTTACCGAGTGATCCGATCCATAACGCATCCTTATTTCCGTTAACAGAAATATTGGTTTCCGATGCAACAAGAATGCGATCCGTCGTCATTTTGGTCACATAGCCGGTGTAAACGGTGGTTTCATTGGAATGAGGACTGTCAGCTGTCTGCGATTCTTCTACAACAACAGGTTGCACAGGTGTCGTACAAGCCGTCATACTTAGTAAACTTAAGATGAGGATGGCTGAGCATACAATTCGATTCATACACAACCTCTTTCTATTAGAAGAATATTTCCAACGTGTAGAGTCGTCGTTGATCTACGTTAAGAACAGCGACAATGTAGCTTCCATCCTCCTGTTTACGCGTGAAGTATAAGGAGTCTTGATTGAATTCCACCGGATACTTGTTGAACAGCTTCCCATATCGTACATGACCTTGATATAGCTGTTGAATCTGTTCCTTGTACCCATTGATGAGTGCATGTATCCCATCGCTATTGTCCCCTACCTTGTTCCAAATGTGCAGCTGCTCAAGCTGTTGAACAGCTTCTTCATCATAATCGCTTATGTAGTAATAATCCGGATCCCGCCCACCGTTATAAAAGACGCTCTTCACCTTCTCGGCTGGAGGCGTATCGAATCCCCAATTCAATCTCCAAGATAGAGCTTGGCTGGATGCCACCATCTTATGATATTGATTGTATCCAATTCCAATGCCACCACACAGGACAGCTAATGAAATTAGAATTATCCACCATTTCCGACGAATGGTTATCACCTCTTCTACCTCTATATGGAACCAATGTTTATAATAAACAATAAACGCGTAGTCATCAATTGACTCGCGTTTATTGTTTATTTATTCGGATTTCTTCTTATTTGTATCCCATATAATGCGAGACAAATAAGCATCTTGGCCAAACAAAGAACAAACATTGCAATGAATGCATTGGAATAGCTGTCCGTCACATCAACGATCCAACCCGTCAATGCTGGACCTAACCCCGCAACTGTTATTAGAAACGCTTGTTTACGCTTCTTCATCAGTTCGGATACTGATGGATGCTCATTCGCTGCAATATTAGCTGCAACGCAAGCATTACGAGGTCAGCTAGTCGTTACGGTCTTCTAATCTTCTTGGTCATATATACGCATCACTCCTTATGTATCCACCATTAGACGTCAGACATCTGTTGTCTAGTTAGTGATTACGACAATAGAAAAGCAGCCGACCATAGAACTCGACTGCTAACCTCTAATGATTCGTTCAATGGTTTGATCGAATGCGTGCCTCAACTGATGGAACGATACGACGTTTACATGTTGCAGAGCTTTCAGCTCCTTATGTATGAAGGTCGGCTCGTCATATAGCACAAGGATCGAAAGCTTATTGGACTGGAAGTGCGGTCTGAGCTTCGTGTACATTTCGTTGATCAGTGTGTTATCGATCAACGATTCAATCGCGTAATGTCCCCAATACCCGCCGAACCAGGCATTGAATGATTGCCAGCTCTCAACAAAACCAAGCTCCCCTTCTCGATCTGGCTTGAAGAGTCTTAAGTATACCTTCCTCTCCGTTTCTCCGACACCGTTATGGTCGCTTTGAGGATTCAATGCGATCTTACCCAACATGTCTTCCCACACTTCAGTAAAGACGTGCTCGAAATTGTCATCCGTAAGATGCCAATCATCACAGTTGAGATAAGGAAACTTGCTGTTTCGTTCGCTGCCTGTCTCCCTTTTGTTCAAAACCGCGTTTTGCACATAGATCAAGTAGTTCAATGCGTAGGAGGCCCTTAATTCAATCGTGAAGCTGCTATTCATCAACATCACTTCCTTTGAGATAAACAAGTCTACCCATATATATTACCATTTACACCCACTGCAACAAGTTCAATCCTCTTCGGCAAAAGAAAAAACAGCCGATCCTCAGATCGACTGCTTACTTATTAGCTACTGATAATATGGACAAGATGCTTCTTATCGATCAGCGATTTAATGTCTTTAACCATCTGAATCGAGGCTTCGATCTCAACCTTGCGGGTAGACACGCTCTCTATGCTGCAGCCTACAGGAATGCCTTTCTCTAGACCGAATTCCAGCAGTTCTTCGAAAATTTTGTTCGTAAGCTGGATCGATTTATCAAGTACGTCCGTTGAATATTTCAATTCATTCTCCAGCCACCGCGGGATGCTGATGCCCAGCCACTTCATGAATTCGAGCGTCTTCGTCGAGCCGCATGGCGCGAGGTTGAATAAGACGGGAACCATCTCAATCTCAAGCTCATTACAGTAATGATAGTAATCGGACAAGAAGCTCTTCGATGCCTCGACGTTATAAGTAGCTTGTGAGACGAAGAAGCTGCATCCCTGTTTCATTTTGTTCACGACGCGTATATGTTCATCATGCTTCTTCGTGTGGCGCTCAGGAATAATAACGCCTCCGAAAGTAAGCTCTTCATTGTGCAGGTTGCTCAGTCTATAAGCGTCTGTCAGCTCAAGCGTTACCTGCTGCTGGCTCGAGGAGGAGCCGACGTATACACTGAAGCGGTCACAGTCTGTACCCTTCTTTAACCAATTTGTCAGCTCTGTTTCGGAATATTTGCCAACACAGCGGTAAATAATCTTCGGCACGTCAAGCTCATGTAGATATTGTTCGCTATAGGTTTCAGGGTCGAGCATCGCCATATAAGGGAACGGCCGCTCCTCGTTAATGCGATCAGACTCCTCCTGTACGTCGTACAAAATCAATGCATCTATATCAACCTTCTTCAGTCGTTCAACCTGCTTTTGCGAGATCTCCGTGATTTTCTCCGTCGTATTCGACTGCTTGGGCGGAGTCATCCCGTATGTAATGATCCCTGCTTTCTTATTCTGAATTGATTCTCTAAACATATGATCCCATCCTCAGACGATTGTTAACACCAACATGAATATTTATTCATCGAGCCCCATATATATTCGCACATTTTCTGATGAATTGCTATCCCTTATTTCAATAAAATGCAGCCGATTGCATCAGTATACATCGTACCATCGATTTTCTAAGCTGAAGTGCTCAACCAATAGCTTAGCGAAGCAATCTGCTCATTACTTCACTCCATCGATCCTGTGTGCTTAGGGATGTGTATGCCAAATGATGCAGCAGGCTCGAGTAACCCTCTGCATTAAGGTTCGTAATAACTGCAGCCATCAACTGCTCATCCTCTAAATGGGATAACATGTGAATCAATTCATGTCGCATCGATGGTCCCTCCCCCATATCCGCTGCGTATTCCTAATTAACTTTTACTTTCTGTATCTGTGAACAACAATAAAAGGCGTCTTCCCAAGGCCTGAATAAGCAAAGGGAAAGACGCCTTCATAATCGTAAATTATGAGAGTTCATCTAACACCTTCCTATCTCCCGTAGGTACAGCAGTGTCGTCAGAACAGGCAGGTCTCCTGGCTCCGGAATCTTCACATGGCAGCGGCCTTCCCGATCGAATTCGATCAGTGGCGCTCGCTTACTGCCTTGCTCCTCCGTTACAGTGGCGGGACCGCGTCGGTTTTTCACCGGACTTCCCTATTAAGTCTAATTGACATCCTTCATGCCGATTAGACACCTGTTCCCGATTGTATGTAATTGGGGCTAAATCCATTACTACCATCATAGTCGACAATGAACGAATAACACAAGTGTCAAACCTGTGATGTTGTTTTTACGAAGAATCTATTCTAATGAACAAAACACCGAAGGTTGCTTGATTGCGACCTTCGGTGTTTCTTATTTGCGCCAGAAAGTCGTGCAGTCTGCCTTGTCCTCGATATTAAACGCAATGATTCTTCCTAGCAAGTCGTAGTCTACGGGGAGATTCCACTTCATCCGGAATAGCTGATCAGTATGATCATACCCAACCCGGACTATCTCGTCCGAGAAACGGGCAATAGCCGCCCGTTCTGGCGCGACTGACATATGCTGCTTCGCGACGCTGAAACCGATGATGAACGTATCATGATCGGTGAACATTGGCTGATTCCATGCAATCTTAGTGCCCAAATTCGGGAATTGTACAGCAACCCAACGAAGCACCTCCTCCATCCTCTCCCGATTGCTCGGGTTCTCAATGCGTGATGTAAATTCATCAAAAACGTCCACAAGGTTTCCTCCAATCGACCATGATAAAATGAATTTGCAATTTCTCCTCTCCTCTCCTCTACTCTATCTCAACATGCTTTACGTTCGCTGGCTAGTTAAGGTTCCTGCTATGTGCAAAGAAAGAGCATCCACCGATCAGCCTTATGGCCTTGGCAGATGCTCTTCTTCTTACTTCTTGATGCCTTTGCTTTCAACGATCTGCAGCAGCGTTTGAATCTCTCCTGCAATTTTGGCTGGTGACAGCTTGTCCGCAGCAGCGTCCTTCCGGATCTGCTCGATCATTTGGACAGCTTGGGCGCTTTCGACAGTAAGCACCTTAACTTTGCCGCCCATGAAGCCCTCGATTTGTTTGGCTGCTAGAGCCAGATTATCGTGGCTGGAAGCAGCTGTTGCCTTAATTCCTCCCAATCCTTCACCTGGGGTAGAGCCCTTGCCCGACGATCCTTCATTCGGACTAAGCAGCTTACGTTGTACATCGTCATATTGGGAAGCGCTTGGCACCATCTTAGCGGTCGCTAGCACAACAGTGTCATCGAATACAAATACACGCACATCAGAGATTCCGGCACCGCTGAGTCTGGATTCCAGATGCGCGGAGAAACCGGTAGAATGCAGCCCTGAACTGCCAATCATGCTGTACACCGTCGTGCCCATTCCATTCGTTGTACTGCCATGACGGTTCGTTGTCATGGTCTTCATCCCATTCTCTGAAGGAATCAGATTAGGGTCTCTTACGGCAGCGGCATGTGGCGAATGCGCTGTGTGGATTCCAACGTTCTCTTCGTTAGCCGTGCTCGCGCATCCGCTTAGAAGCAGTACAGCACCTAGTGTAGATACTACGGTTGTCATTGATTTCATTCTCATCGTCAATCCTCCCTGCTTGAGGCTGTTGCTGAAGTTAGCATCTCCTTGCTCCTGAAATGAATATTCATGTTTGCTTGGAAAACAATAAACGTGCGACCAGGAATTACATTTCAGGAGGGAATGTGATGATACAATCCGAAGATCAAGTATCTGAAGAGAAACAAAGTACGACTTCAACAGCTATTCAAGAACCAGAGTCAGGTGACGCCGTCCACATCCATAGCAGCTCCCGTCGTAAATTTCTGAAGACGACCGGATATGCGCTTGGCGGTCTCGCCGTTGGTGGTGTTCTAAGCTCGCTCATTGGCTGCAGCAAGAAAGAAACGAACAATGAAACGACGGAGAAACCACCGGCGACGGATACCGGCGCTGGCACAGAAGAAGTACGGAACTACAACCGCGCTTTGATGTTCTTCACGCAGGAGCAGTACAAGATTGTGGAAAGCGCAGCGGAGCGCATCTTTCCTGAGGACGATAACGGACCAGGAGCGAAGACGCTTGGTGTTGCTTTCTTCATCGACCATCAGCTTGCTGGCGATTACGGCTTCAATGGGCGCGACTATATGAGCCCTCCGTTCTATGCTGGCGAGAAAGAACAAGGATATCAAGGACGTCTGAAGCGGCGTGAAATTTATGAGATCGGTATCCGTGAATTGGACAACTACAGCAATACCAAGTATCAGAAGGGCTTCACCTCCCTCGCGCCTGAAGAGATGGATGCCGTGCTGAAGGATTTCGAATCCGATACGGCTAAGCTGACATCGATCTCAGCAAGCGCGTTCTTCAAAATGCTGCGGACAAACACGCTCGAAGGTGCATACAGCGATCCGCTGTATGGCGGGAACGCAAATATGAATGGCTGGAGGATGCGCGGATATCCCGGCAACCAGATGAGTTATGCAGCGACGATCGACCAAGGATTTACGAAAATAGAGCCGAGCAGCCTGCAAGATCACCTGGCAGCGCATTAGCTCAAGAAGGAGTCTGCTATGGCAAAAACATTACCCAAAACCGATGTTGTCATCGCCGGCGTTGGCTGGACTGGCGGTATTATTGCAGCTGAGTTAACGAAAGCAGGACTAAATGTTGTCGGTCTCGAGCGCGGCAAGGAGCGGAAAACTGAAGATTATTTCATGGTGCATGATGAATTGCGCTATGCACTCCGCTATGAGTTGTTCCAAGACTTGTCCAAAGAGACGATCAGCTTCCGCAGCAATGAGAAGGTTCGAGCGCTTCCTATGCGTTCTTACGGCTCCTTCCTTCTCGGCACCGGTCTAGGCGGGTCAGGCGTGCACTGGAACGGCCATACGTATCGGTTCCTCCCCTACGACTTCGAGATACGCAGCAAAACAATTGAGCGTTATGGCAAAAATAAGCTGCCAGCGGGCATGTCGATTCAAGATTGGGGCATCACCTATGATCAGCTAGAACCGTATTATGACAAATTCGAAAAAACAGCCGGAATCTCTGGCGAGACTAATCCGCTTGGCGGCAAGCGCAGCGCAGATTATCCGACGCCGCCGATGAAGAAGTCTCCGTCTCTGCAGAAATTTGCAGATGCCGCAGCTCGCATGAAGCTCCATCCGTATATGATGCCTTCCGCCAATTTGTCGGAGAATTATACGAATCCAGATGGGATTGCTCGCGCTGCCTGCCAATATTGCGGTTACTGCGAACGTTTCGGCTGCGAGTATGGCGCCAAAGCCGACCCTGTCGTAACGGTCATTCCTGTCGCTAACAAGACGGGCAAATTCGAAATCCGGAGCCACTCCGATGTAAGACGCATTATACATAAAGGCGGCAAAGCAACCGGCGTTATGTATATCGACATTACAACAGGCGAAGAGATTATCCAGCCTGCCGATATTGTCGTCGTGGCCAGCTACGTGTTCAACAATACGCGCCTTCTGCTGCTATCTGGCCTCGGCAAAGCGTATGATCCTGCTACTGGCAACGGCGCAATCGGCAAAAACTATGCTTATCAGGTGATCAAAGGGAGCGCGGCGGGCTTTTTCGAGAAGGAAGAGTTCAATACGTATGCAGGTGCAGGTGCGTTAGGTGTATCGCTTGATGACTACAATGGCGACAATTTCGATCACAGCAGCCTGAACTTTATTCACGGCGGTGTCATTACACTCACCCAATCAGGCGCTCGGCCGATTCAGAACAACCCGGTTCCTTCAGGTACGGCAACTTGGGGTTCGGAGTTCAAGACTAACTCCCTCAAGTACGCGAATCGAACGCTCAGCATTGGCGCTCAGGGATCATCGATGTCGTATAAACATCACTATTTGGACCTTGACCCAACCTATAAAGACGCGTACGGCGATCCGCTTATTCGAATTACATTCGACTTCGAAGATCAAGACAAGGAGTTAGCGAAGTTCTTGGCACTTAGATGTTCAGAGATTATGAAGGAAATGGGCGCTGATCATGTTGATTTCCTGAAGGATCTTGGCCCCTATGAGATTATGACGTATCAGTCCACTCACAACACGGGCGGCGTCATAATGGGTGCGGACAAAGGCGATTCAGCTATCAACAATTACAGTCAGATGTGGGACGCGGACAATGTATTCGTTGTAGGGGCAAGCTCCTTCCCGCAAAATGCAGGCTACAATCCGACCGATACGGTTGGTGCACTAGCCTACCGCACGGCCGAAGGCATCCTGAAGTATCGTGACAAAGGCGGCATTCTCGTCTGAGAAACCACGCCATCGAGATGTTTCCAAATCAGTCATGTGTCATTAGAACCTCCCAATAACAAGCTAAAGGACCTCGAAACCCACTGAAAGGTGGAAGTCGAGGTCCTTTTTCACGAACATATTTGATACTAATTGGGCTCGAAAAATCACACTTTCGACTATTGGGCCCCGTTCTTTTCCTGATCGATTCTCCCCTACGCTTACAGAAGGTTCTGTGAATCCTTTTTGTCCTGTTCAATCGCTGCAGTAGGTTGCGTGTCGTCCTCTACAATCCCCCTCGTTGAACTGCGGAATTCACGAAGCGTATCACCAAATGCGCGGCCAAGCATCGGCAGCTTGGACGGTCCGAATACGATCAAAGCGATGAGCAAAATGATAATCAACCCTGAAACGCCAATGTTATTGAACATAGATACTCCTCTTTTCGTCGAATGTTTTTATGCGGGATCGGGATTTGGATACGGGAACGCAGATGCGTGACGGCGCGCATACCGTTTGGATAGAAGCGCACTGATCTCAAACAACAGCAGGAGCGGAATGGTTACAGACAGATGCGAGACGAAGTCCGGCGGAGATATGCAAGCGCCAACGACAGCTAGACCCACGTAAGCATATTTACGTGAAACATTCAGCCTCTCAGGCGTAAGCAGCCCCAATCGAGTCAAGAACAACATGACAAGCGGCATCTCGAATGCAACGCCCAGCGGGAACACGACACTAAAGAGGAAGACAAAGTACTTGTCTATGCCGTATGTTTCGGTTGCTCCAATCGTATGGTTCATCTGAATCATGAACTTCAGCATCATGGGGAATACGACAAAGTAGCTGAACGATACACCACCAAGAAACAGAAAGAACGATACGGGCACATAGGCAAGCGTACCCTTCGCTTCTTTATACGTCAGACCAGGTCTAACGAATGCCCATGCCTGATACAGGAGCACAGGCAGCGTGAACAGCATCGCCAGCAGAAACGCACAGCGCAGGTAGATGAACAGTCCGTCTGTGAATGAGAATACGTTCCACTGAACGTTAGCTGCCGCTGAACTCTTGATATACTGCAGAATGCGGGGCGACAAGTAAAGTCCGCCACACATGGCCACAAGGAAGCAGCTAAATACGATTAACAGCCTTCGCCTCAACTCCGTTAAGTGTCTCACCACATCCTCGTTGATGTCCAATCGTGTTCACCTCGATTCTCCGGCTTCATTTGTTATTATTTTCAAAACCCATGTTTAGATTGTCCAGCTTACACCGTGTTATGCGTTTCGAATAGGAATCCGAATATGAATCGAAGCCTATGGGAAACGTATGACAATAATACTAAGAATGAGGTGTTATCTGCGATGGTGAAATCCAAATGGATCATGGGGTTAATGGCGCTTACGCTCGCCGTTTCGCTAAGCGCTTGCGGAAACAAGAAAGAAGAAACGAACAACGGAACAACGACTGGCAACAACGAAACAACAGGTAATACGAGCGGCGGCACGGTTGATGCGGCAGCTGCGGAAACGGTGTATAAGGCCAACTGCATTAGCTGTCACGCAGTAGATCTTGCTGGCGGCATCGGACCTAACCTGCAGAAAGTTGGCGGCAAGCTGTCAGTGGCAGATATCACGAAACGTATTGACGAAGGCGGCGGCGGCATGCCTGCGTTCAAAGGAACATTAAGCGATACGGACATCGCCAATCTTGCTGGATGGCTCGGTTCCATGAAGTAAAACGCATAAGGGCAGCCTCAGGTCGATTCATTGACCTAGGGCTGCCCTTTGTTTTGCTATAGGTAGAACATCTACTTCAAGTACTTCCCCGTAATCGATTGCTCCGCATGATCGATCTGCGTTGGCGTCCCTTCGAACACCACTTGGCCGCCCTTGCTTCCTCCATCCGGTCCCATGTCGATTATCCAATCCGCTTGGCTGATCACATCCAGATTGTGCTCGATGACGATAACCGTATTGCCCGCATCCACCAGACGGTTCATGATCCCGAGCAATTGACCGATGTCGGACATATGAAGACCAGTCGTTGGCTCGTCCATGACGTAGATGCTGCCCTTCTTGTGCAGTTCGCTTGCGAGCTTAATGCGCTGGCATTCGCCGCCTGAGAGCGTGCTGAGCGGTTGTCCGAGTGTAATGTAATTAAGCCCCACATCGCTCATAGCCTGCAGCTTCTTCACAACCTCTTTCAGCTCGAAGAACGACAATGCCTGTTCCACCGTCATCTCCAGTACATCAGCAATGGATTTGCCATTCAGCTTATATTCCAGCACTTCTTCCTTAAACCGTTTGCCGCCGCAAACTTCGCATGGCAGCTTCACGCTATCGAGGAATGCAATATCGGTATATACAACTCCAAGCCCCTGACAGTTCTCACATGCTCCTTTGGAGTTGAAGCTGAACAACCCTTGATTAACTTTATTCGTAGAGGCGAACGCTTTACGAACATCATCCATGATGCCTGTGTAGGTCGCAGGATTCGAACGTGTGGACACCCCTACCGCCGACTGGTCGATAACGATTGCATCGGTATGCTGGTTGAGGAATATGTCGTTAATAAGCGTACTTTTCCCCGAGCCCGCGACTCCTGTAACGATTGTTAGAACACCGGTTGGAATATCTACGCTTACGTTCTGCAAGTTATGCAGTGATGCATTGTGAACGGACAGTTTGCCTGATGGCTGCCTGCAATCTTGCTTCAGCTGCAGCGGCCGCTTCATGAAGTTGCCCGTAAGAGTGCCTGACGTGAGCAAGCCCTCGTAGCTGCCTTCGTACACGATCGTCCCGCCTCGGCTTCCCGCGTGTGGACCCACATCGACGATATGGTCGGCCGTCTTGATAACGTCCGGGTCGTGCTCAACTACAATGACCGTATTCCCCTTATCACGCAACTTCAGCAGCAGTTCATTCAAGCGGTGAACATCCCGAGGATGCAGGCCAACGCTTGGTTCGTCGAAAATATAAGTGACATCCACCAGACTGCCGCTTAGATGCTTCACCATTTTAACGCGCTGCGACTCGCCGCCCGATAACGTATCCGTCTCGCGGTCGAGCGTCAAATACTCCAAGCCGATATCGACCAGATGCTGCAGCCGCTCGGTCAGCGCTTTAACGATTGGTGCTGCGATCGGATCGTCAATCTCGTGAACGACACGGATAAGCTGTCCAACCTCCATTGCCGACAGCTGCGCAATGTTGTATCCATTAATACGGCAGTTAAGGGCTGCCTGGCTAAGTCTCGCACCGTGACAGCTGGCGCAAGGACCTTCCGTTATGTAAGGTGTTACGGACTTCTGCGTACGTTCGGACATTGTTTTCACATCACGTTTGATGTACTTGTTAGTGAATTTCTCAATAACGCCTTCCACCGTTATGTTCATCGTTTTACCGCCGAACAGCACTTCTACCTTTCTTGCTTTGCCGTACAGCAGCTGCTCAAGCAGATCAGTTGGATAGTCGCTTAATTTCATGTCAAGATCGTAGGATCCCGCCTCCATGAGCATATTCCATTCGAAGCTGCCAATCGAATAATCAGGCAGCATAAGTGCCCCTTCGTTCAACGATCTGGTCATATCGACAGCTTTGCTCATATCTACGCCCAGCCTGCGGCCGATGCCGTTGCATTCCGGACACATGCCTTGCGGGTCATTGAACGAGAATATATGTGCAGGCCCTACGTAAGGATGGCCTACTCGGGAGAATATCAGCCGAACAATCGGTGCAATGTCCGTAATTGTACCCATCGTGGAATGCGAACCTCCGCCCAGCCGCTTCTGGTCCACGATGACCGCCATGCTCAGGTTCTCAATCGCATCGGTATCTGGCTGAGGATATTTGGGCAAGAACGTGCGCACGAACATCGTGAAGTTTTCATTCAGCAGTCTTGTAGATTCAGCGGCAATCGTATCGAATACGATCGAGGACTTACCGGAACCGGATACGCCAGTGAAAATCGAGATCTTGCGTTTTGGAATGCTTAAAGATACGTTCTTCAGATTGTTTTCCCTCGCACCCGATATAACGATATACTCCTGGTTAGCGCTCAAAGACGAACATCCTTCCGTAATAGAATAGTAAGCAGTAAAGATTCATAATTGTACCATTAAACGAGCTGCTAGTTTGTCGAAAACAGAAATTTCTCTAAGAGCAATAAACCGACTGCAAATGGCTTGCAGCCGGTTTAAGATCGTTCATGAAATGATTATTGCTCCAACAGTTTAGCAAGCTCGCCGCACCATTGCGTAACGCCCCATTTGGCACCATTGAGTGCTTGTTCGTTGGAGATGCCCGATTGTTCGAGATGAAGGTTTACTTGACCCTCTCCAAGATCTTGAATCGACCACGTTACAGTGTGCTTCTCAGGTCCAACAGACGATGTATAAGATAATACGCGTTGCGCCTCGTCTACAACGAGTACTTCGCAGTTAATGATGCCATCCCAGTACTGATTCGGTTCTGCTCGGAACTGGAATTGGTGACCTACCTCTGGTATGAAATCATTGGCGAGAACCCATTTGGCAAGCTTGCTGGAGTCCGTCAATGCGGACCACAGTTTTTCGATCGTTGTCTTATACTGAAAATCCAGAGTAAGTGTTAAACTCATTGTTCCTCTTCCTCCTCTAATAATTGGCCTAAGGTAATCATGTTCATGGTCCAAAACTTCTGATAAAACGACAGCCAGTCATGGACTTCACGGAGCGGAGCGGCGTTCAGCCTGAACCGGGTTTCTCTGCCGACCTTGCGGTCAAGCACCAAACCCGCCTCTTTCAGTATCGCCAAATGCTTCGATACGGCAGTGCGACCCATATCGAATTGTGACGTTAGTTCATGCAGCGGAATTTCTCTAGGTTCCGCCAGTATGCGAATCAATTTACGTCGTGTTGGATCTGCAATAGCATCGAATGGATCCCTCAACGGATTGTTATCGCTCACAACACCCTCTCCTAGGATATAGCTAATGTTTCGATCGGACACTATTTAGTGTCATATTGATTATAGGACACTTTTTGGTGTCGTGTCAATATTGGGTATCATTTATCCCATTTCAGACAAAAGCTTCTCCTCTACCGATTGCAGCTTTTGTTCCATCGTACCCTTTTTGTCGCGGCGGTCGTCAATCGTAATGGATGTTGATACACGCATCGCACCGTTCTCGAACGGTACTTCATGCAGGCGGCGCACGACTGCAAGCAGATCGTCCAATTCGCCCTCAATAATGGTGCTCATCGGTGTAAGTTGGTATTTGATGGACTCTTCAGCTTGTTCGAGTACCCGAATGACATCTGCTACATAAGCGCCGACACTCGGTGTTCCAGTGCCCAGCGGCACGATAGTGACTTGTACGATTGCCACTTGTTCTCTTCCTCCATGTTCATGTATTTAAGCAAGTAGATCCTGGACGATAGTCTCGGTTCTAATGCATCTATTGTATCCGATTCTCAGAACAGTTACATTCTGCAGAGGCTAGGCGGAAGCCGTGCTGCGAAGGAAAGAATCAAGACGCTCTTTCTGCAGCAGATGGTGTCGGTAATGCATCTCTACAATGGTGAACCATTCAACTGCGTTCATTAAACCCAACCGCGGATGCGCAATCGCGCGATCTATAGGAATTGCTGCCAAGGCTGGTTCAAGCTCCCTCATTCGGGCGATAACCGCACGAAGCCCTTGCGCCATTTCATCCAGACTTTCAGGTTGTTTGGGCGTGTATTGCGGCGAAGCGGGAACACGGATTCGTTCTGGAGGAAAACTGCCGGCTGCGAACATCGCCTTTACCGCCTCAGACCTTTCATGCGAGACGGATGGTGACTCCTGCTCACGACACAACTCCACATTGCGCAACTGCATGTACAGCGCTGAACCGACGAGATGAATATACATTTGGCCGAGCGACCATTCGTCCTCGGACGGCGTTCGCTTCATTTGTTCCAGCGTATATTTCGGAATTTCATTCAAGTAGTAGTTGGCCGTGTTCTCGAATTGCTCCAATAATTGTTTCGTGTTCATAGTTGAATCAAGCTCCCTTCGAATTTCGAATATAGAGCTATCATAGAACACTGCTACTGACAGCCTTATGTCAGTAGCTTTTGAGCGATTCTATTAAAATGTTACGAACACGTTCTCGAAGCGAATCCGGTTCCAGCACGACAACGCTTGGTCCCCAGCTCATAATCCACCCAACCACTTCCAACTCATGCCTAATACGCAGCGTAAGCAATACTCCGTTCCCGGTATCCTCGACTCTCTCAATGTAATAATAAGGACTCTCTAACACTTGATCTATGATAGTAGAAGCAACATGAAGGCGTACCGTTACGTCGCGGGTATCGGGAGGTCTATAGGTATGCAGGTCGAAGTCTACAGGGCGTCGAAACCGTTCATTCGTTAGTTCAATATCACTCATTCGGCTCAATCGAAAATGACGCAATCCCTGCCGCATATCGTCGTAGGCTACAAGAGTCCATGCATCTTTGATCAGTACGAGACCATATGGATCAACTTCACGTACACTGTGCCTGCTCCCATCCGACTCCGGAATCTTCTTGCTGTAGTGGAAGCGTATTTTCTTCTCCTCCAGAATCCCCTGGCGCAATACGGACAGTCTTTCCTTCTCTTGGCTGCCGGTCGTTCCGACGGCCAGCAGCTTCATGGCGGCGCGAACCCGCGCCGTCTCCCGACGCACCTCGCCAGGCAGGATTGCCTCAATCTTACGTCGTGCATCAGCAGCCTGAACATGGTAACCGGCATCGAATTGCTGCTCAATATAGTCAAGTCCAAGCAGCAGGGCAACTGACTCTTCTGCTGTGAAAGATATCGGTGGAAGAAAATACGTGTCCGATAACGAATAGCCTTGGCCTGGCGACCCGATGACGGGCACGCCCGCCTCACATAATGCTTGTACGTCACGGTAAATCGTTCGAACGCTTGTCTCGAACACCGCTGCCAAATCTTCTGCACGCCTCAGCCCATGCCGCTGCAGCTCCAGAACGATAGCCAGCATCCGGTCCGTTTTATTCATCGCGCAATCCTCCAAACCGGCTGCATATACCAATCCATTCGTTTGTCATCAGTGGTGAAATAATCGAACACCGGAATAAGCCATCACCATCCCATATTCATTCGCCGCCTCTATCACCTGATCATCCCTCAGCGAGCTTCCAGCTTGAACCAAATATCGAACGCCGCTTCGAGCGACACGATCGATATTATCGCGAAAAGGCAGGAAAGCATCTGACGCGAAGGATACGCCTCGTAAACCTTGCAGCCATGATTGCTTTTCTTTCTTCGCAAGTCGACGAGGTACGACGTTAAAGTTACATCTCCATCGTCTTTCTTCTTCGGCTGTGATGTCTTCATTCATCCAGCCATCGATCGCATTATTGATCTCGGCCCGCGAGATCCCTGCGCGGAAGTCCATTTGACTAACTAGCGGGTGCTGTCTCAGCCGCCAATTATCCGCTTTGCCCGCCGCTAGACGTGTGCAATGAATGCGGGACTGCTGACCTGCGCCAATGCCAATCGTCTGACCGTCCAAAGCAAAGCAAACGGAATTCGACTGTGTATATTTAAGTGTTATCATTGCGATTAAGAGATCTCGTTTGGCGTGATCAGGTATTTGTTGCTCGTTGGTTACAATGTTGTTCAACATCTCTGCGGAGATCTGTACGTTGTTTCGTTCCTGTTCCAATGTCATACCGAATACTGTTCTGGTTTCGATTAGGCTAGGTGTGTAATGTGGATCAACTTCGAGTATAAGGTATTTTCCGTTCTTTTTCTTCTTCAGAATAGCCAATGCATCCTCGTCATATGCTGGCGCAACGATGACGTCGGACACCTCTTTGCTGAGTAATTGAGCAGTGGTCACATCGACCTTATCGCTGAGAGCCGCACAGTCGCCGAATGAAGACATCCGATCTGTCCCCCGCGCTCTCGCGTATGCAACAGCCAATGGGGACAGCTCGAGACCATCTACAAAGTAGGAATGAGAAAGTGAGTGATTTAACGGGGAATAAACCGCAGCGCCGGCTGGGCTAACATGCTTGAATGATGCTGCTGCCGGCTGTCCAATGCATTGCCTGAGCTCCCTAACAAGCTGGAAAGCATTTAATGCATCCAGGATGTTAATCCAGCTTGCTTCTCCATTCAAAACCTTAACGGGCAGTGCACCTGAGGTGAATATTTTAGCCTTCGATTGATGCGGGTTCATGCCGTACCGCAGAGCCATTTCCATTTCCATTTCCCCTCTCATCGGATTAGACAACAAAAAAAAGCATTTGGAATGTTATCCAAATACTTTGCCCAGGCGAACGGCCGTTACGATGCGTGCTCCCTCGTGGTTCACCACGTTCTCGCCAGTTACACACATCCAATATTTACCTCAATTATATTCGTTTCACCCTTCGAAGACAAGCCATTTACTGCGGTTTGACCAGGAACCGGAGTATCTTCAAAATTTTTTCTGATGTCTGTATATTAGCTAGGGATATTGGTAAGCGATGTTATTGATTTGCCGTCATATTCAACATTTATCGTATCCCCAGCCTCTGGTATAACAGCCCAAATATTTGGGAGATAACGTGGAATATTATTTTTCGACGAAGGTATTGTTATATTTTCTCCATTAAAGTACATAGAGGACGATGAACCCCCATCCATGCACATCGCATTAACGGCCCCTCTTTCATAAAGCAAGTCTTGCACATCTTTTAATGTCGCACCTAAAGAACGAATTTGTCTTCCATCTATTACAACGAAAATGATTTCGCCTGCAGCTGTTTGTCCGATAGCTGTACGAGGTCCGATTCCTAGCCCTCCATCGCCTTTCGTAATCATTTTCTGACCATTCACGATGAGTTGCGGCTTGAATCCTGCAGCTTGTTCAACCCCTAATGCTATCATTTCATTCGCGCTATATTTACCGGTTATCAGCCTTCCTTCTGACGTGATTCCAGCAACATAATCTTTTTGGTTAGGGTTTTCATTTTTAATTTTACCATTCTCAATAACCACTCCTGTTGATGCACCACCATTGCCGTGACCCTCAAAGTCAACAAACCCACTTGCATTTATCGCAGCCAAAGCCTTAGCGCGTTCGGCGATAACAAATATTTGTTCTCCATGGTCCTTCAATTGCGAGCTAACCAATTTTACTCTTTTGGGATTTGATATGGTCATTACCTTGCCTTTGAAATGATTTGTCTTTCCCACATTTCTCTCAACCGTATCAAGTTTAATGTTGATCTCATTCTCTTTTATTGTGAACTTACTATTATCCGATTCGCCTACCGATTCACCATCGTTTATCACGCTATTAATATATGCAGGATTTTGAATATCTTGTAATATCTTATCCAGCTCATCTTGAGACAACAGCGTGTACTTCGCCCATTGACGATGCTGAGAAGACAATATGCTCTCCGCAGCAGTCAATCGCAATTGATGTCCTGCATCGGTTACAAACAGGAAAAGGACCATCAGTACAGTGCAAGCCCCAATGAATCCGAAGAATAACCTGAAGAACTTTTTCATCGCCCATTTCCTTTCAATCTCATAATAGTTTGCCGCCTGATGTACCGATTATGGCGGCGCGAATGAATGCAGCAGATCTTCAGATGATGTCTAACCTTGCTCATCATAACTTCTTTATAAAGAAAAAACTGTCGAATGACCGTATATAAGCCAATCTTACGACCACACGACGATGAATCCCCGTGGCTATATTCTCGCTTGGGTCTTAATAATCTAAGTCCATTCTGAGGACATCTGTATCTCTTAATCGAATTACAATTGCCGTCCTGTCTTTTCTTACCTCGCCCAAGAAATATTGAAACGACAACGAAACTCAGTTCAAGTCGCTTCATATTGAACCCATAACAAACAACCAGCCGACGACTTGATGTCCGCGGCTGGTTGTTTGTTATGATCTAGCAAAGCTTGGAAACATACCGTCCCAGACGACGTCTCGATAACGCGAAGGATCGGTATCCCCTTCTGTACTGACAAGCAATACGTGAGAAGCTTCAGTGAGTCCAACTCGGTCCTTGGCATCCGCCAATTGCGGATCCGTCATCAGATGATCGAGCAGTCCTGCTGTTACAGCACCTGACTCGCCTGATATGACAACAGGATCATCACCTAGGGGATTACCCAGCATCCGCATGCCTTTGGCTGCGACTGAATCGGGGCATGAAATGTACATATCGCCGTAATCTTGCAATAGCTGCCATGCGACTGGATTAGGTTCACCGCACGCGAGTCCTGCCATAATCGTATCCATCGCACCGGTTACAATCTGAAGCTCCCCCGCCGTCGCGGAGCGATAGATGCAGTCCGCCTTGTTCGGCTCAACGATGATTATCGCCGGTCGTTCCTCTCCATAGAATGATGCGAACAAAGCGGTCACAGCGCCTGCGAACGATCCAACACCTGCTTGCAATAGCACATGGGTTGGCTTAGGGACATCAAGTGCGCGCAGCTGCTCGATTGCTTCAATTGCTAAAGTGGAGTAACCTTGCATGATCCACTCCGGGATGGCTTCGTATCCTTCCCAAGCTGTATCTTGTACGACAACCCAACCGTGCTCGTCGGCCATTCTGGCGGCATGACGGACGCATTCGTCGTAATTCCACTGCATAATTTCGGCTTCTGCACCAGCAGCGCGAATAGCCTCCAACCGCGTCAGCGATGAACCATGAGGCATATAGACAACCGACCGCTGGCCCAACTGCGCCGCCGCCCATGCTACCCCTCGGCCATGATTGCCGTCCGTGGCGGTAACGAACGTGATTTCACCAAGCTGCTCTCGTATTTCAGGCGAACGCAACCGTTCAAACGACAAATCCCCGATATCCATCTCAAGACGCTCCGCTAAGTATCGTCCGATCGCATAAGCGCCGCCGAGAACTTTGAACGCATTCAATCCGAATCGATAGGATTCGTCCTTGACGTACACGCCGCCTAGTCCCCAATGTTCTGCTAATCTCGGCAGCGAGGCGAGCGGTGTCTCCCGATAGCAGTCGAAAGTCTGATGGAACGTTCGAGCTCGATTCGCTTCCTCCCATGTGAAACGATCTAATGAAGACAACTGCTCCGTAGTACGAACGATTTCGTTAAATTTCCAATCTATTGGTCCTGTCATAAGTCTCTCTCCTTGCTTGTAACCATGTTGTCATCGTCTATTGTCCGGCGATATGCGCTGCGATCGCATAGTAACCTTCTGCTGCCTGTTCCAGCTGATCCAGTTCGATGTATTCATCGACGATATGAGCGACATGTTCGTAAGATGGACCGTAACCAATCGTTGGAATGCCTGCTGTTCCAGCGGAGCAGCTTCCATTCGTACAGAAGCTGTACACACCAATTGAAGGGTCTTGTCCGATGCCTCGAAGTGCTTGAAGAGTCTGTTCGACCCACGGGTCTCCCTCATCGGCTAACCACGCGGGGAA
Organism: Paenibacillus terricola; assembly: GCF_014779765.1. Lineage (GTDB taxonomy): Bacteria > Bacillota > Bacilli > Paenibacillales > Paenibacillaceae > Paenibacillus_T > Paenibacillus_T terricola. The sequence continues at coordinate 774,721 of NZ_JACXZA010000002.1, forward strand.
GAATCGCTCACCGCCCAGAACCGCACCGGTGTAGCATTCCAACTCCGCCTTCGCAATCTTAACTTCATAAGTACCTTCTGCAGGTAGTAAACTCTCGTATTGGCTCTTAACGAACGAAGAATCCTCGCCAACGAGCAGTCGTCGGTCAATCGTAATTTCACAGCGGTCTGGAACAACCGAAGCGCCGGGATACGGCGAAGAGATAATATCAGTGACAACTGAGATGCCTCTGCCTAGCGCTGCCTGTTCCGTCGGTTCCATGGTTGTCAACGCATCGATAACCGGATTCATCGCATAGACCGCGTTAATGCCAACGTCTGGATTGGACGAGTGCGCTGAACGTCCATGCGCAACGATGGATACTTCTGCACGGCCGCGTTGTCCTACATTCAGCTTCAGTCCCGTAGCTTCCATGATCACAACGAGGTCAGGCTTAATGGTCTCCAGCACTTTGCCAAGTGCAACACCCTCGAACACTTCCTCGAAGACGGTACCGGATACATAGAGATCGCCTTTCGGACGATTGCCTGTCCTTCTTGCTTCCCGTGCAATTTCTCCGACAGCAAGAACGGCTGCTGCAACAGACGCCTTCATGTCGGACGTTCCACGGCCATACATGATACCATCGACTATTTCGCCGCCGAATGGGTCATGCGTCCATTTCTCAGGACTGTTGATCGGCACCGTATCGATATGACCGTCGAATAATACGGATGCTCCCCCGCCGCTGCCCTGCACTTTGCCTATCACGCTGCCATATGCATCGATCCATACCTCGTCATACCCTAGTTCCAGCATCGTTTCTCTGATAATGCATGCTGCTTCCTGTTCTTCTCCCGATAGGGATTTCGCCCGAATCAACCGCTGCGTTAACGCAATGAGCTCCTCTCGATTGACCTTCGGTTGACGGTTCACTTCGCTCTGCGTATTCATGCGCTTTTCCCCCTTGCTTACAAGTTCGATTATTTCAAAATCCGGCTTAGAAAAGATTGCGTCCGTACATGTTGTGGTCGGTCGAGTATTTCTTCCGGCGTACCTGTCTCGATCACTTTGCCTTGATCCATGAATACGATTCGATCCGCTACTTCGCGTGCGAAGCCGATTTCATGCGTCACGACGACCATAGACATCCCTTCGGCTGCGACCTCTTTCATGACGCTAAGTACCTCACCAACCAGCTCAGGATCAAGTGCTGAAGTCGGCTCATCGAATAGAATGGCCTTCGGCTGCATGGCAAGCGACCGTGCAATTGCTACGCGCTGCTGCTGCCCGCCGGACAGCTTGCCAGGGTACGAATCTTCCTTGCCCGACAGTCCGACCTTTGCGAGCAAATCAGCAGCCAGTTCTCTCGCTTCTTGTTTCTTCATTCGTTTGACCCAGATCGGTCCTTCCATGACGTTCTCCAATGCCGTCCGATGCGGGAACAAGTGAAACCGCTGGAACACCATGCCGACTTCAAGCCGCATCCTGCGCATTGCCTTGTCGCCTATCACTGATGCGCCTTCATATCGAATATCGCCAGACTGAATTGTTTCAAGCCCGTTAATACAGCGGAGAACGGTGCTTTTGCCAGAACCGCTTGGGCCTAGAATGACAACCTTCTCACGTTTGGCGATCGTTAGATCGATATCGAACAGTACTTGATGTTTGCCGTAGCTTTTATTCACTTGATTAAGCTCGATCATGGGCGCTCATTCCTTTCTCCAGCTGCTTCGCTACAATCATCAAGATGCTTGTCATAATGAGGTACATAATTGCGATAACCGAATAAACTTCAAAGCTTCGGAACGTAGATACGATGACCGATTCGCCTGTCCGGAATAGCTCCGTAATCGTGACAAGCGATACCATCGATGAGTTCTTGATCGTCATAATAAATTGGTTAACGAGCGGCGGAATAATGACTTTGATTGCTTGCGGACCGATAACTCGGAACAATGCGACGGATCGGGACATACCTAGCGCACTTGCTGCTTCGGATTGACCGCGATCGACTGCCATCAGGCCTGATCGAACGATCTCTGTTGCATAAGCACCTGTATTCAGAGCCATGCCGAGTACGCCAGCCTGGAATGGTCCCATCGTGATGCCGAGCTGCGGCAGACCGAAGTATAGGATGAACAACTGCACAAGCAGCGGTGTACCGCGGAAAATCCACGTATATAAGTTGGCAACTGCACGAAGCGGCCAAATAGAAGATGTTTTGCACAAACCGCCTATAATCCCAAGCACTAAACCTAACGCGAGTGACAATACGGACAGTTTCACGGTCATCCATGCGCCTTCAAGAAACACCGGCATGAACGGCATGATGACTGAATAATCAAGCTTCATAACTCCACTCCCCCTCACCAGTCGCACCCGAGATGGGGGCGAATCGGCTCACACCGATTCATCCCGCATCTTCATGCACTGCTGCTTACTTGAGCCACTTCTCATACATCGTCTTCGCTTCGCCGTTTGCGTCGAGCTCCTTAATAACATCGTTCGCTACCTGCAGCAACTCCGTGTCTCCTTGCTTTACAGCGAGACCGAGACCTGCTTCCGTGAAAGGATCGCCGACGATAGCGAGCTTCGCTTCAGCGTGCTGCTTGTTGTAGCCGAGTTGGTTCAAATAATCATTGATGGCTGCGTCGACACGTCCCATTTGCAAATCGAGCAGGTAGTCCGTTGTATCTTTATACGAAACGATCTTGATGTCATACCCTTGTTCAACGAGTTCCTTGGCCGCTGTTTCGCTCGTTGCACCTGCTTTGACCCCAACCTTCTTGCCCTTCAAATCTTCCAGACTGTTAATCGAATCATCGCCTTCGCGTTTAACGAGCGACATACCCGTCTTCATATAGATCTCAGACATATCCATTGCCTTCTTACGTTCATCGGTGATGTACATTGCGGCGATTGCCATATCTGCCTGTCCGTTCTGAATGGTTGGGATAAGAGCTGTAAACTGCATTTCCTTCCACTCCACTTGCACACCAAGCTTGTCCGCGATTTTCTGTCCGAGATCGATGTCGTAGCCAACGAGCTTCTTCGTATCCGGATCGAGGTACTCGAATGGATAGTAGTCACCGGTTGCGATAACGAGCTTACCTTTCTCTTTGATTGCATCGAGTCGTGATGTTGACGCCGTTGTCGTCTTATCGTCATTGGCAGCTGATGTCGTATCTTCTTTCTTAGAACAGCCAGTCACAACCAGCATAATTGCAACGAGCACGAACATTGCGGACTTAAGTGTATAAGAACGTTTCATAGAAGAAGGCCTCCTTGGATTGGCGAAATGGTTGGTTGAGCATGATTCGTTCAGTTGGTTAAATATCGTAACGTCTTCTAAGCACTTCACCGGATGCCGCACGGCGTTCATGCTCACCGTCGACGGCAACCTTGCCGTTCACAATAATCCATCGGATGCCTTCCGAATACGAACGCGGCTTCTCATAAGTAGCCGTATCTCGAATAGCTGCTTCATCGAAAATAACCAGATCCGCTCGCATACCTTCTCGGATCGTACCACGGTCGGTGAAGCCGATAATACGCGCGGGTTGCGACGTCATCCGTCGAACCGACTCTTCAAGCGAGAATAATCTATCTTCCCGGGTATAGCGTCCGAGCACTTTCGGGAAGGAGCCATATGCCCTTGGATGCGGTTCACCTCCAAGCAAACCATCCGTGCAAATCGTTCCTGCCGGGTGCTGCATAATCAGCGATACGGACGGTTCGTCCATTACGAAGTCAATCATGCCAATCGCATTGCTTTCCTCAGCTATGAGGTCGAAAGCAGTCTCGATCGGATCCGTACCTCGTTCTGCGGAGATGTCTGCCAGCGTGCGGCCGACACAGGCTGCATTAGCTGCTGTCGTGACGGATGTAATGACGATGCCATCCGGCCCTGCCCAGTTGTACATGCTGTCCCAGCCCGGAACGCCTGTTGCCATCTCGGCTGCCATCCGTTTGCGCTGTTCCGCAGACTTTAATCTCTCTAGCATGCTAGGCGTTCCGCCATCATGTGCCCAAGATGGCAGTACAGCACTTAACATCGTACTGCCTGCTGTGTACGGGTACTGGTCGAACGTGACCTCGATACCAGCTTCTCTTGCACGATCGAGCTTCGCGAGAACGTCGGGTGTCTTATGCCAGTTCATTCGTCCACACACTTTGAAATGGGAGAAATGCAGATGAACACCGGTTCGTTCCGCAATAACGAGCAGCTCGTCCATGGATTCGAGAATTTCATCGCCTTCACTTCGTTGGTGGACGATGAATGGCACACCGTATTCTGCTGCTACCGCACACAACGCTTCAATTTCGTTATAATCGCCGTACATGCAAGGCAGATAGATCAATCCGCTGGATAATCCGCATGCACCTTGATCTAGAGCTTGTCGCAGAAGCACGGCCATATGGTCGATTTGTTCCTTCGTCGCTGGTTTATCCTCTAGACCAACAACCTGCATCCGCAAGTTGCCATGAGGAACGAGATAGGCGTAATTACATTCAGGTCGAGCAGCTTCTATTTTGTTAAGATAACTGTCAACATCATGCCAGTCCCACTCGATATCTGGGGTGCCATCAAGCCCCGATAGATTTCCTTTCCAACGGTCGATGTAATCTGCTGGCAGCGGTGCAGCCGATATGCCATCTTGGCCGAGAAGTTCTGTTGTAATCCCTTGGCGAAGCTTGGCAGGTATCGTTCCGAACGCGAGAACGAATAAATCGGAGTGGCTGTGCATGTCGATGAATCCAGGCGTTACGATGAGTCCTGATGCATCAAGTATCTCGTCTGCGCTTGCGCCGCTTAACCGGCCGATTCGCTCGATCCGATCTCCTTTGATGCCGAGATCGGCGTAGTACCAAGGGCTGCCTGTACCGTCAACAACTTTTGCATTTCGTACAATGAGTTCATAATGTCCCATGTTTCTCTCCACTCCTTCTGTGATATGGAACGGTGCGCTAGGTAAGCCGCGCCGACGCAAGCTTTCGATTCGAAACAATGTAATAAGAAGATTCAAGCATTTGGAAATGAAAAATCAGCACTCGAGTAAACGTTATGTCGTTTACGTGTTAAGTTATCTTACATAACTAAGGATAAACAGTAACATCACATTGAACAAGTATCATATTGAGACGGCGACAACTCGTCTTTCCCCGTCAATATCACATTTTTCTGACAAAATAAAAAAGAGTATCAAATTGAGACGAGTCCCAATTTGATACTCTTGCTATTCTTGCATATCGTATTGGCGCATTTTCCGGAAGAGCGTAGCCCGTCCGATGCCTAACATTTCTGCAGCTTTCTCTTTGGGTTGCCCGCTCGCGGCCGTCTCCTGAAGCGCTCGACGGATAGCATGCCGCTCCAATGTTCGCAGATTCAACACCGTATCATTGTTCTGTAGTCCGTCGTGTGCAGTCTCGATCGTTCGCATATAGTCTGGAAGATGCTCTTTCCCAATCGTACGGCCTGATGTGAAGTTAACCGCATATTCCATCACATTCGACAATTCGCTAATGTTGCCCGGCCAATGATAAGCGAGCAATATCGCTTTCGCATCTTCACCAATCCTTCTTACTTCCCGTCGGTTGGAATGCCCGTGAAGCTGAAGAAAATGCTCTGCCAGCAGCAATATATCGGATTTCCGCTCCCGAAGTGGGGGTACTTCAACCGGAATGACAGACAACTTGTAGTAAAGCTGCTGACGGAATTGTCCACCACGTACTCGTTCTTCCATATCTTGGTCAGTCGCGGCAATTATCCTGACATCAACGGACTGGAGCTCCCTTTCGCCTTCCCGCCAGACCCCCTTGTTCTCCAACACTCGGAGCAGCTCTACCTGGATACGCATCGGCATATACGCGATATCGTCGAGGAACAATGTACCTCCCTCCGCTTCCGCCAGCCTGCCTGGTCGGCCATCTCCTCCGAACAATAGCGCATGTAATGGCGCTTCAGGCAATGCGGAACAGTTTAACGAGACGTAAGGTCCGTTCTTTCGCTCGCCGGATCGATGGATGCTTTGCGCAATAAGCTCTTTGCCAGTTCCATTTTCTCCTCGAATAAGAACGGGCGATCGACTCCCAGCCACTTTGCGCAGCATATCTTTGAGGGATTGCATAAGCGGATGATTGCTGATCACTCCTTCGAAACCCCTATAGTTGTCCTCGGTGTAGCGGATTGCGACATCCGTCATGTGCTCGGGATCCGCTAGCATCAGCACGGCATCCTTGACGATACCATCAGGTCTTGATGGATGATAGGTGACGAATAGATGAATGAATCGATCGCCGATCTTCACAGGGATGAGCTTCGACTCCGGTTCCTTCGTCCTCTCCCGTCTTCTCGTTGATCGAAACGGTTCGACCAGTTGTTCCAGCAGTTCACGGGAAGGCAGGCCTTCTCGATCCTGTCGAAGCAAGGCACGCGCGGCTGGGTTCATAAACTCGCTATCGCCATCATGATTAATGAGAATGATGCCATTATCTATATAGCCAATAAGCGCTGAGAGCTTGCGTTCTTGTATAAGCTGTTCCGCCTGCAGCTCAGCTTCCTTAAGCTTCGTCGCGATTAGCCCTGCCATTTTGCTCAGAAAATCCAGCTTCGCTTCCACGTCAGAGAACAACCGATCACGCTGCTCCTCATCGAAAGCGATCAAACCGATGACGCCAAGTACCTTGTCATCAGACAGAATCGGGCAGCACACTTCGCCAAACTCCTTGCAGTTACGAAAATGCGCACAAGGCGCGCACAGTTCATGGAATCCTGGCCGCTCGATGATGACGGGTTTACCGGTGACGATACATTGCCGATAGACGTAATCCTCATTGCGCATTTCCTTCCATATTTCATGCTTAGCTAGACCCGTACCTGCGATACGGAATAGCTCGCTGTCCGCAATCTCTACGTCGATTCGGAGGACAGAACCAATGGCTACGGCAATTTGCTGGATAGAGGGTTGAATATCCTTCAGCTGCATGTGCATGATTCCCCCTTCATGGTGTCCGTTATACTCTTCTTCTCTCTATTATAGAATCCGAAGCTGGACGAGCCAAGCAAGAATGATCTGCCATTGCTATATTTGAGAATTGCATTAGCACTAAGCTCCTCCATAATTTATTTAAGCTCTGGCTGAAAAATAAATAACGCCGCAAAAATGCGGCGTTATTCTAATAAAGATACTGGCACTCGAACATGATCAGGCCCCATCATTCTTACGCCATCTTCGGTCTTCGATCCGACTTCAACTGCGAAATCGATGGAATTCGGTATTGATTTGTCATGTCCGTCATAAACGAGCTCAATAACGACAGTACCATGACCACCACCGGTTGGTTGGTAGCTCCGCTCTCTTCCAACTTCAACCCAAGCTTGCCATTCACTCTTCGTATCTGCTGTCGTCCAGATCGAAGCTTTATCGGAAGGATTCATTAGAGGTTTGTTATCGGGATAGCTGCTTGTTATATTGACAATCGACCAATGAGTCGGGATATAGAAGGCAACGCCTCCCCAATCGTTTGGGTCGACGTCAATCGTAGCAATAATTGAGATCCGATCCGCAACTCCTTCTTTTCCTTCTGCAAAAATAGTTCCCTTCGCTATTGTATCAAGATTCGTGGAGTCGGAACGGATACTGAAGCCTGTACTGTTGATATAATTAACGTTGCTAATTAACGCTTGCGATTGTTGGTCTTCCTTAGAAACTAACTGAATGACAAGATAAACGGAGCAGATAATTAGTGCGATTAACAATAATACAGGCATGATTGGCAATCGGTTATTTAATCTCATTAACTATCAGACATCCCCTTTCTGTTGGCAGCATCATGTAAATTCTGGTAGCTCCTTAAGTGTAATAGCCCTGCTTGGCGATTTCAATAGATACGGACAATACGCTGATCTACGATTTCGTTATCTTGCTTTTACATTCAATCTTACACACAAAAGGCTCCAGTCAGGGTTATACTAGCGTTAGAGGTGAATTCGAATGCCAACGGATTGGAAAGTGGATATGGAGCGGACAACTACAGATTTGAGGACAGACAAGATGTCGCCTGCCCCTTTGTCAGATGAACAATGGCAGGCGGTTGCGAATAACGACATTACCTATGACGGCCAGTTCTATTATGCGGTAAAAACGACAGGCATTTTCTGCCGTCCTTCATGCAAATCAAGATTACCGATCAGGGATAATGTTGGGATGTTCCACACATCTGAACAGGCCTTGGCTGCACGCTTTCGTCCATGCAAGAGATGCAGGCCATCCGGTCAACGTCTGCCTGACGAGGAATGGATTGCTCTCATAACAGAATACATTGAACGTCACTATGACGAATCGTTGACATTGGATACGCTCGCGCATATCAGCCATGGTACGCCGTATCACTTGCATCGAACGTTTAAGAGGATCAAAGGGATCACTCCTGTGACATACATCCAGCAAGTACGCATCAACCAAGCGAAACGCCTTTTAAACACGACTGATCGAACCGTAGCTCGAATCGGTGAGGCAGTTGGACTATCTAATTCGCCTTATTTTGTAACCTTATTCAAGAAATTAACGGGTTTATCGCCCGAAGCCTACCGCAGGCAGATCAAGCAGCAGACGAAGGAGAATGGATCTCATGCCAACAACGATATCGATACGTAAGCAGCTTTATTGGTCATTACTATCTTATGAAGGCTGGAGCGTGCATCTCGCTGCAGTGGAAGAAGGATTATGTTTTGTTGGGTCGCACAATCAGCCCTTCGAAGAGTTAACAGAATGGGCTAAGCGCCGAATGCCAGGTTTTGACCTGCTTCATGATGATGGCGTGATGCAGCTTTATGCGGATGAGTTTATACGCTATTTGCAAGGCGAGCTTGAACAGTTTACGCTTCCGATCTACTATAAGGGCACTCCATTTCAAGAAGCTGTGTGGAAAGCATTATGCGATATCCCTTACGGAGAGACGCGTTCTTACTCGGATATAGCAACTGATATCCAGAAGCCGTCTTCAGTTCGCGCGGTTGGCACTGCGATTGGGGCTAATCCAATATTGATCACGGTTCCCTGTCATCGCGTCATTGGCAAGAATGGATCACTTACCGGTTATCGCGGTGGCATGGAGATGAAGATGAAGCTGCTGCAGTTGGAGCGGAGTATTTAGATATGGTCGTAATAATGAGCAGCATCAATTACGATGCTGCTCTTCTATGTGTCAAGTAACGCGCTATTCCGATGACAATGCCCACAAGTAGATCGAAGCGACAGTTCCGTACGGCGAATATCGACGACGGTACTCCTCGAACGACTGACGCGGGAGCTCCGATAAGTTGTATAGTCGCATCATTCCTCTACGTATTGCTATATCTCCCCAGCTCACAACATCCGGTCGTTCCATGGAATGAATAAGCAGCATCTCTGCCGTCCAGCGTCCGATACCGTTCAGACCGCTTAATTGACGGATGACTTCTTCATCGGGCAGTCCGAGAAGTGCATCAATATCCCATTCCCCTGCTGAAATGGACCGAGCGATCGTATGAATGCAGATTGCTTTCTTCATCGACATCCCGCAAGACTGGATATCATCAGGGGAATGATTGGCAAGCTGCTCGGGCGTGATGGCACCGAACTTCTGCTGCATGCGGCCCCATACCGTTTGCGCAGCTTTCACAGAGATCAACTGACTGACTACGGCGTTCACGAGCGCGGTGAACAGGTCAGGAATGATCTCCCGTTCCAACTTACCTAACCGATCAATGACAATACCAAGTTCAGGATCAGCCTGTTTCAAATAATCGATCTCGTGTTGTCCATATTCAAACCATTTGGTTTCGATGCGACTCAAATCCCCGCCTCCTTATTCGTAACACGGAATCTCTTCTATTATCACTATAACCAAAACCGGCGTGCTCCGCTGTAATCTTGAATGAAAGAGCAAGATAGAGAAAATTACAAAGAGCCGCATAGCTGCGGCTCAATTCGAGGCTACTTGAGGATCAACCTGTCTCTCAGCAAATCGCAAGCCTGCTCGATCTCTTCATCCGTAGTAAAGCGGCCAATTGAGAATCGAACCGTGCCAGCGCCTATTGCAGGATCCACATTCATCGCCTTCAGTACAGGCGAGAGCTGAATGCTGCCCGTATGACAAGCGGATCCGGTTGTAGCGGCAATCTCGGGCACTTGGTCGAGAATATCTTGACCAATCATCCCTTTGAAGCTGACATTGAGCGTATTCGGCAGTTTCTCATCTGGATGGCCGTTGAGCACGATACGATCATGGAACGTATCCGATATACGTGTCCAGAACCGAGCGGATAACGATTGAATCCGCATGAGATCATCTTTGTTTGAAGCAATGTCGCATGCCTTGCCGAGCGCAACCATGTATGGCACATTCTCAGTGCCTGCCCTTCTTCCGGATTCGTGTCCAGCACCATGAATGTAAGAGTCGATTGGCGTTCCACGTCTAATGTATAAGGCTCCGATTCCTTTGGGCGCATATAGCTTATGTCCTGCAATGGTCAATAGGTCTACATTAAGATCAGTGACACGAGCATCGATTTTGCCTACCGACTGAGCTGCATCTGTATGAAAGATAACACCGCGCTCCCGCGTTATTTGACCGATCTCTCGAATTGGTTGTACGGTCCCCGTCTCATTGTTCGCATGCATGACAGACACTAGAATCGTATCGCTCGTAATAGCTGCAGCCACGTCCGCGGGATTGACACGTCCATAGACGTCCACGTCCAAATAGGTCACTTCCGCGCCTAGCGACTCCAGATAAGCGCAAGGATTTAATATAGCGGGATGCTCGATCGTGGTCGTGATGATATGGTTGCCGCGGTGCCGATTGGCGAAGTAGGTTCCTTTGATCGCATAGTTATCCGACTCGCTTCCGCCGCTCGTGAAGATAATTTCACTTGGATCGCAGCCTATGAGGTTTGCTACACGAGATCTTGCCAGCTGGATCGCTTCATGAATGTTTGCAGAAGCCCAATGCGAGGATGACGGGTTGCCGTAATAGCCGGTCAGATATGGCATCATCTCTTCCAGTACCCGAGGGTCGATCGGTGTACTCGCGTTATAGTCCAAATAAATACGTGTTAGATCGTTTATTGCAGTCATTCAATTACCTCCATTTTAGCTAAGGACGTCCATCACATATCGTCATATCTAACACAATCATACTACAAAACGCTCCATACAATACTAGAGACCGTTCGCATTCGAACGGTCTCTTGGTTTACTTGCTTGGCTTCCAAATGTATTTGCCCTGCTTGTTAATATATCCTTCGCGATCATCAATAGCAACTAGGGCTAAACCATCATGGAAAGATTCTACATATTCAAACTGGGGCTGAACGACGAGTTTTCCTTGTTTATCAATAAATCCCCACAGCTCATCATTGCCTACTTTCATTGATATAGACGCTAGACCTTCCGAGAAAAGATCTGCGTCCTCATATTTGGCTGGAATAACAAGTTTGCCTGTTTTGTTTATGTAACCCCACAATTGCTGATTCCCACTCTTATTGATTAATGCAGGTGCTAAGCCATCGCTGAATGCCTGCGCGTTTTCGAATTGAGATTTAATGATGTATCTGCCCGATTTATCGATGTATCCCCAATCTCCATTGGTATTCATTACAGCTGCTAAACCTTCTTGAAAAGGCTGTGCAAGTTCGAATTGAGCAGGGATGATTTCTTTGCCGTTCATATCGATATAGCCATATTGCTCTCCGCTATGTACGACTGCCATGCCTTCCTGATAGATAGGGTTATCATAACGCGGTGAGAATTGGTATTGGGGCTGAACAATTATTGTTCCCCGATTATCAATGTACCCTAATTTAGCATTCTTAGAGTATAAGTCGCTTATTATTGCGGCTCTCCCCTCGTTAAAGCCGAACGTAAAATATTGGCCAAGCGTGATAACTTTATTCCCAGACTTGTCAATAAGAAAGGTGTTGAACGTCCCATTGTCCGCGAAGGTCATTACAACCGCTAGACCCTCTTGATAATCCATAGCATAGTTATATTGGTATGGAACAACTAGTTTACCTTGCTGATCGATATAGCCGGTCAATGTAGAGTTTTTCCCCACTTGCTTCTTCTCTACGAGTGCGCGTCCATCTGAGAATTGATGAGCTGCATCAAATTGAGGCTTAATCTTGATCTTACCGTTCTTATCCATATAACCATACTTGCCGTTCTGCTGAATGAGGAACAATGGCTCCGACTTTGCAGGCGATGACGCTGCGCTCATGATGGAGATACAGCAGATCAAGCATAATGCTAGTAACAGATTGCTCAATACTTTCCTCACTTTTACACACTCCTGGCTGCAATGTATGTTTAATATTCGAATGTAAACATTGATTATCCTCCTGCATTTGACAAAATACAACAAAAAATGCAGCTGCAATGTGCAACTGCTCCATTCCATTATTTACGGTCACCGTTCAAGTAATTCGAAACGGGTTATACCCTGCTCCTTTACCCGAAGGCATCGCCCCTGGCACCCCATCAGCCTCTAGCAGCGGACGAATGATCAGCTTCGAAGGCCATGTCTTACTCTTGAACAGTACTTGCAGCAGCACATTGCGATCATTCTCTGGAATATCGATGCGCTCTACCGCATGTCGTAGCTGCTTCCCAGTAATTGACCATAACTGCTTCTCGGGAATGTCGTAGGACTCTGCCATCGCCTCTATAATTGCAGCCAGGTTAACCTGAGTTCCCAGTGATTGAATATAGAATATCAATTTCTCAATCGTTTCGTTATACAGGCTGTTGGAATAGCCCGGTCGGATATGATAACAGGGGTCTTCGATTCCATGCTTGTCCAGGTAAGGCTGGTGAAGCCGCACAGAATCGTGATCTCTTAACATGAGGCCCGCAACTTGTTTATCTCTCATCACGACACAGCAGTTTTGTCCATGAATCTCAGGTACAACGCCTACCTTGAACAATCTCATCGTTATGTCGTAGAATGCTGCTGCCAGCTCCTCATAGAAGCGAACTGCTTCATCCCCCGTAGGACGTTCACCATTAATCGCAGTCAGCAGATGCTCACCATTTAATGTAACGCCCAGAGAGGCCATTGGAATGATTCGGTATCGCTCATCCAGCAGCTCTGAAGGATACATCCTCACTTGCGCGGCTAGATGCCGAGGATGGTCATCGAACAGCCCCATATCACTTGGGAGGTAGCCCCACCAATGCTTCTCTTCACATAAGAAAACACGTCCCTGTAACGTATCATCACATGCGATAGCATGTCGCAGCATTCGCTCGCCGGCGAGACCATTAAGCAGTTTAACGACAGGTAAGTATCGAGCAGCGCCGAGCGACAATACGCTTATAGGAAGCTTCAGCATCATTCTCGATTGCTGCACTCGCGCAAAGGAACGAACGGATGAAGTTGCGGACCACTCCCCTGCTTGTGTCTCCAGTACAACAATTGTTCCAGCTTCAATCTCATAGTTGAAGTAAGGTATGATTTGGTGCTTCATCTGCCAGGGATGAACCGGCAGAAGCGTATGTGTGCGAGTCGAAATCCCTTTGCGCTCGAGCTCTGAATCGAGTAACGCCCTTACCGTACTATCCAGCAGATCGAGACAGCTATACGAATCCTCCCGGCACCCACGTGCTATCGATTCATTCGATATAGCCACCCAATGGAGCGATGTTGGATTTCCGAACTCTGCCATATAGGTCTTGTAATCCTGCTCTGAGAACCCAATCTTGGCCTTGGCCAGCGGATGAAACGGTCGATCTCGAAGCGATGCGAGCCGTTCTGCTGTAACAAACCAGTCGTATGAAGTGCTAGGTACTTCTTCAAACAGATCAACAGCGTGTGTAAGACTAAGACTTAGCTGCCAGATGGCTGTCTCTAGCCCCTTCATGAAATCTGCAACACCAGGATGCGCGTAGGCTTCCGCAGTTAACGAATGCGCTAGCACAAGCTGGCAAACCTCCATACAAGAGTCGACGATTGTATAACCGAGCGTCCCTTTCTTAAGGATTGGGGTATCAATTGCCCATTGGATACCTTGCCTGTAACTAGGAACGATCAGGAAGCATATTTCACCGATATAGACTGTAGCATTGTCAGGCGCATCGGGGTACATATCGAGTACAGCGCTTGGCGCTGCTTCCAGCCTGCAGGTCGTCTCTTCATTCATGACGAAGAATTGCTCTGCTAGAAAAGCATCCATGAGCTCCCTACATACACGGCGTTCAGCTATCACATAGTTTGGTGTTTGTTCTACTTCGAGATCGATGCGCAAGGGATTCCCTCCTCTGTGAGATAGTAGAATGTTGGATGCGGATGTCCGAGAAAATCATGATGGGATATTGTCCAGCAATAGGCACCCGATTTCACGAATACAAGGACATCACCAACCTGCAGTCGAGGCACCTGAGCATCGGTATGCATGCGGTCCTTCGGTGTACACAGCTCACCTACGATTGTCACATTCGAATCAACAACCATGGGCTTGGCCCACGAATACTGCCATTCCCGCTCAGTCTGAACAACCCGAAACGGATGATCATGCCCCCATGAAGCCGGCAATCGATTGTGATGTGTGCCACCTCGAATGACGGCAAACCATTGCTCATGCGACAGTTTCATATCGATAACCTCTGTGACGTAATAGCCATGATCAGCCACAATGAATCGCCCTGGCTCGAAGAAGACCTCTGTGTCTCCCAATCGATTCCATTCCTCGCTTTGCTTCAACAACCTGGTAAAGAGCGGCCAATCAAAGCCCGGTGAACCGTCATAAGTGACGCCAAATCCTCCGCCTGCATTAATGACGCTAACCTCGATGTCGTATTGAGACTCCCACTCTTCAACCTTACGTACGTAATAACTGACCATCTCCGCATGCAGCTCTGCATTTGTGTTATTCGAGAGGGAATGAAAATGAAACCCACACAATTTCACATGCGTGTTGCTGTTCTCCCGTAAGATCGAGATGGCTTCTTCGACCAATGTCTCATCAAGTCCAAACGGACTTGGACCTCCACCCATCCGTATCTTTGTCTGCGGCAAATCCGCTGTTCTCAAATTAATGCGCAGCAATACTTGCACGGTGCGTTTACGATATTTGGCCAGTTCGATAAGCTTACGCAGCTCGAGTAAACTCTCCACATGAAGATAAGTCACATTGTTCAAGATCGCTTGATCCAGCTCGGCATCCTTCTTCCCAGGTCCGCCGAACAGAATCGGAACGGTATGTGAAACGTCTCTTACTTTAAGCAGCTCACCGATCGACGCCACCTCGAACCCGCTGACCAGCGGAAGCAGCGCCAGAATGATTCGTTTATCTGGATTTGCTTTGATTGCGTAGAATAACGAGCTGTGCGCGGGAAGCTTATCCAACATCGATCGAACATGACGCTGAATGCCATCTAGATCATACACATAGGCACACACAGGTTCCTGACTCTCGCGCTGCCAGCTGGCGATCCATTCTTGAAGCTGCTCCATCATGATCTGACCCCCAGCGCTTGTCGATATTCCTTCTGCTTATTCCAATAGGCGCGGAAGGCTGTATTACGATCGTCGCCCAATACGAATATTTGAACGCCGCGCTCCGCCCACAGAAGGTGATCTTCCATCCTTCTTGATACAGCGGCATACGGGATGCCTTGCTGAATCGACTCCTTATGCACGTGATCTAACAGCTGCTGCACTTCCGGATGATCGGTCTGCCATGGCACGGATAGCGATTGCGACAGATCCGCAGCGCCTTCTAGAACGAAGCTGACTTGCGGAATTGACACGATATCTCTGATCCTCTCCGCACCTTCGATGCTCTCGATCATCGGGATGATCATCACTTCCCGGTTGGCCTCCTCGATGTAGTTGGAGAGAGAATTTTTGGCGAAAATACCCGGTCTTCCGCTATTCAAGCTTCTATTCCCGAGTGGATGATAAAATGCATAACGAACCGCTTCCTCAACCTGGTCTCTACGCTCGACATGAGGGATAACAATCCCTTGAGCGCCGCTGTCTAGAAACTTCGTAATCTCCATCCGGTTAACGCTGGATATTCGAACGAGCGGCGTCATATCCAGGAGCTCCGCGGCACGAATGAGCTCCTCGACTGTCTCGACATTCGTAGAGGCATGCTCGAAGTCGATAATCACGAAGTCATATTCCGCATGGCCGATCATCTCAATAATGATTGGATTCGGGATGGAGACGAATAATCCGAATACCGATTTTCGTCTAGCAATTTTCTCCTTCAGCTTATTCTTTCTCATCTCGTAACACCTGCAGCAAGACGCAGCGGGTTAGGTGCGGTACGGAAATACAGCTCGCTATCGCCATAAATTCTACGTTTCGTCATCTCTTCAATCCGTCCATCACCCGAGAACAAGTCGAATAGCTCGAATCGTTCTTGGTACTGCGGATGCTCCTGTTGGTATCTGAGAATCGTATCCGAGCATTTGCTCCAGAACTGTTGCTCACCTAGACCACACTTCTCAAGCGTGAAGCACAGCTCCGTCATGCAGATGAAGAAGAAAGCATCATAGGTATAGTCACGTACTTCGGACACTTGGTCAGTCTGAAGAAACGAGTAGCGATTGAACTTGCGATGAGTTTCTGGTTCAGGATTCAGCACTGGCGCCCATTCTGGATGGAGCAATTGACTTGGCACATAACGCACGCTATCGTGCAGATCTTTGACAATAATCCGCATTGGCAGCTCATTCTCGAGTACAAGAATAATATTCTGAGCATGCGATTCGAGGGCGATCCCATGCGCATAGAGCAGATGAATGATTGGCAGTACAACGGAACGAATGAGAGCATCGCTCCATCTCTCGATGCCATGCTGGTCGATCGCAGACTGAATGAATGATTCTCCGTTCTGCTGCGTCAGCGTTACGGCATTCAATGGCCAAGCGGTCTCATTGGAATCGAGATGCAGCGAGACATTTTCACGAAAAATGGCTCCTAGCGTACCGTAAGCCGAACCATATGCGATGGATGACAAGTTCTGATAACGCAACGAAAGTCCCATCGTTTCTCGAAGCACCTGGAATCTAAGCTTCGTGAGCAGCGAGTCGTTCCGAATAATGCGCTGCAGCCAGTCGCTGATCAGTGGCGCATTCTGCGTCGTATGATGAGCCAGAATACGGCTGGTCGACGTATTGGTGATGCTTAACGCCAGCTTGATATAGGAGGCATCTTGCTTGTCACGGCGAGATAGCGTACGAATCGACTGCTGTGCACGGTAGGACGAGCGCGATCCCCCTAACACAATGATGTCTTTATTCGCTAACTGCTCTACGAACAACGTCGGAATTCGGTCCTCCATCTGCCATGGGTGTACAGGCATGAATACATAATGCTCAGCCTCGCAGCCAGAGATGGTTAGAATGTCCTTGAACGTCTGGCGATCTTCATCGGTCAGATGATCGGCATACAGTTCCTCTGAGGTGACCCCTCTCGATACGGAAACATCAATCAGCCATTCATGAACCGCGATCCACTGCAGGGCAATCTTTTGATTGAACTCAGGCCCGTATGCGAAATTATCCATCAACGAGAAACCAAGTCTTGATTTGTAGCTGGGGTGGTACGGATGACCTTCCGCCATATAGCTTTCCAGTGCATCATAATGACGGTCAGCGATCGGGATTCGTTCAGCTTCATGCAGCTTGGACTGATGGTCCTTCGCTAACGTCTCGAATAGTTCGCTCACGAACTGCGGAACATATGCCCCATTCAATCGGTTCACGATGACCTCTTCGACGAAACGATAAAGATCAACGCTCGGCTTGTCTTCTCTTCGAATGGAATGCTTCTCGACTTTTACACGACCGAATGAAGCTTTACGCTGTGCCTTACAGGTGTAACGAATCGTATCTTCGTTTGAAGCTCTACCCTCGAACGTCCACGTCAGCCCCTCTTCTGCAGCACTAATAATCCCTTCGAACAGCAAGGCCTCCAGCGTCTGGCGCATGATTCTCTCCATCACATCATCCAGCAGCATGCTCTCTTCGGCTCTAATTCGTTGTTCCACTCGTTAATCTCCCTACTTTCTTCATCACATTATCTATGGGCGTATAAGCAGGCGTCTCGCTATGCCCTCCAAGGCAGCTGATCATATTCTTCTTCGCTAGGAAGGCATCAGCAGTCAGTAAATGTTGAATATACTCATTGCTAGTGGCCTCGTATTCTTGCTCAAGCAGATGCCGTACGATCCGCCAGTACACCATCTCATCCATCCCACTGTCTCTAGCAATCGCATGGATAAGAGAACCTAGATGATTCACCATGAAATAATAATCCGTACGCGCCCAACACTGTTCCTTGTCATAGAAAAGGGGGCTCATGCCTGCTGCTTCGACGGCAATCTCTCGATTAACGCTAACTCCCTCCAAATCTCGAATAATAAAGGTATGCGGCACGCCATTCTTCAACGTAAGCAGCGTATTCTGCAGATGCGCTTCGAAATGGATGCCATGCTCTTGCGCCGCTCGCACTATGGGCAATAGCGAGATCTGCAGGTACTGTTCAAACCACTCTGTAATCGGAATACTCTGATCGATTAATGCAAACAGCCGGCAAGAATCACATTGAATCGGCGCTTCTATCAGACTGGACATGACGAATGTACATGTCACATCGAACTCTACCTTGCGATAGGCTACAGTCAACATTTTGGCAATATTCTCGCCTTTGAAACAACAACCCTCCACCCCTTCTTCATACGCGATTCGGGTATTAGAATCATTGGCGAAGCAGTCTCGTCCGTACAAATAACGAGCGGCATCCATCGTTCTGCGCATTTGTTCCCAGCTATTCGTTCTTCTTAGATTCGTGATCTGGATGTTAAGTGGAAGCTTGATATTGTAGGCCATCTCAGGGATGTATACCGTTCTTACCGATGAGGTTGGATAGGCTAGCGGACCGCAACTGCCCAGCAGAATGATTTTCTTATCTCGAATATAGTCTTTAATGGCCTTAATAGTCTGGACATGCTCGTACTGCCATGGATGTACCGGAAGCAACTGATAGATCTCACGCTTCTCTCCCAACACTTGTCGCGCATGCCCTTCAATCTCTTCTGGCCATTCAAGCTGTAAGCTAAAGTTGATCCATTCCTGATGAAATACGTCTCGGTGAATTGCCATGTAGCACAACTGGAAGGAAGCATGAAGCTCTGGACTGTACTTCGTTGTTTCTATCTCTCTGAACCCGGCCGTATTCTTGGCGTATGGATGAAAAGGATGACCGTAGATAAGGGATTGCTCAGAGGACAAATAGTCGGTTACCGAGTGATGTGCGGACTGCGTCCAATACAGCTCGATTTTGTCGCAGCTGTTCTCCACCTTTTCGATAAAATCCTGAATCAGCTCTAGCGAAATAGATGGATCACGATGGCGCAGCTCGGTAATCATCCATTGAAGAAGTGTCTTGAACTGCAACTCTTCCTTGTCCTCGGTCAGGAGCTGTTCGTACTCATGCTCCCCACTTACCGAATAATAGTTCAGCTTGCCAGTTAAGACGGCGCAACTATGCGGGAACGAAATCACAAATGTGTGGTCTTCGGTATTAATCTCTATACCACTGCTTCCACGTTCAGCTGCAAGCTCCCGAATATAGCAGTTTAGTAATGTTTTACACGTCTGAGCATTGGCCTGTTCCCGGCCTTTCGTCTCCTCCTTGGTCCACATGGGTGTCAGTCGCACCTGCTTTCTTATGATTAATGAATACGACGAGCGGAAGCGTTAGCGACATCAGTACCCCTAGTACGATGCACTCTTCTTGCAGCGCCGCCCACTTGGCTTGTCCCGCGCCCATCCCACTGCTTGCCAACATTGTCCACCGGATGTCGTAGTAGGCAGCAAGCAGCATGACAGCGAAGGAAGAAGCCAACCGCTGCAGCGTATTGGACAATGCCGATCCTTCGTGCATATCCTCCTCTGGCAGCGCTTGCAGTCCTATGGCCGTCATCGTCATATCGGACAAGCCATTGCCAATTCCTCGTAGTGCCATGAGAACAATAACGAATACAAGCGAAACGCTCGTTGATACGAATGCAAATGACAATACAGATAACGCTACCATTCCAATCCCATAAGCAATAAATCGCAGCGACTTACCGGCATCGAGCCAGCGTCCGCCAATCCATACGAATAAGCTCGTACATACAGCCGTTGGGATAAACAAAGCGCCGGACGCGGATGGAGATAGATGAAGTCCTTCTTGAAAAATAAGCGGCATGACGAATATTACGCCGAACATCACCGCATCCTGCACCGTCGAGATGAGAAGCGAAACCGTGAACAAGCGATTAAGCCGCAGCAGCTTATACCGGATCAAGGGCTCTTCTTTGCCATTCTCATGTTGAACGAAACGGATCACAGCCAGGATTCCAACTCCGAATAACACGCCTGTCTGCCATCCAGGAATCGCTGAATTCGATGCGAATTGGATGGCTAGACTGAGCGATGCAACACTGAGCATGAGCGGCAGCAGCCCTTGCAGATGGATCGTTTTGCGCTTGGCAGGCTCATAGGATTGAATCTGACGGCAGCATAGTAAGAGCGATAAAAGCGCTAAAGGCACATTCATCCAGAACAGAATCTTCAGCTCGCCGAATTGCATAACAAAACCGCCCAGCGTTGGACCGACCGCAGGTGCAATCGTCAGCAGCATGCCCCAAGCCCCAACTACCTGTCCCCTCTTTCCTTGTCCGTAATAATCGAACAACAGAACAAGTGACACTGGAATCATTAACCCTGCTGCAACGCCATGCATGACGCGAACAAGCAGAATCACCTCTACATGCTGATAAAACAATCCGCCCACAATCGAGAACAGTCCGTACAGCCCGAGCCCAAGTATATACGTCCGTTTGCGGTCGAGCCGATCAACGACAATAGAGGTTAGCGGCATCGTTATCGTCATAGCCAGCATATACAACGTAATAATCCAGCCGCCAAGTGCCGTCGAAATGCCATACGTGGTTACAAAGCTTGGGAGCAGCGTATTAAAGGCACTGTTCGTCAGCACCAACGAGAATGCCCCGATGAGAATAGCTAGTAAGACGGAATGTTTTCTCGCATATGCTGCAATCAGCATGTGCTTGTAATCATCTCGACGGCTTCTATTACCGATTTCTCGAAAATAAACAGTACCTCTGCTGCCTCTTGCTCCGTAATCGTTAGAGGTGGAAGAAACCGCATAACGGCGGAACGGCGCCCGCCTAGTTCGATAATTAAGCCGTTCTGGAAGCATCGCTCCTGGATCAAGCCAGCGAGCTCGCCACTCTGTGGGAAATGACCCAATCGATCTTTCTGTCCGCGAGGATCGACGATTTCCACTCCGATCATCAGACCTCTGCCCCGGACATCGCCGATTTCTTGTACACGAGCTTGCAACCGGCGAAGCGAATGGAAGAATTGGCTGCTGCGCTCGCGTACATTCTCGAGTACATCATTCGATTGCAAATATCGCAGTGTGGCAAGTCCGGTCGCCATCCCTAATTGATTGCCGCGGAATGTACCCGTATGCGCACCTGGTTTCCATTGGTCAAGCTCTTCTTTGTAGATCACGACCGACATTGGCAGGCTGCCGCCAATTGCCTTAGAGCAGACGATAACATCTGGAATAATGCCGGCATGTTCGAACGAGAACATCGTGCCGGTTCTGCCGATTCCTGTTTGAACCTCGTCGATTATAAGCGGGATGCCTCGTTCAGCCGTAATGCGTCGGATTTCACGCAGCCATTCAATTGGCGCAGGAATAGCGCCCCCTTCGCCTTGAACGGTCTCGACGATTAAGCAGCAAGGGGCTGCGATGCCGCTCTCGCAATCATCCAGCAGCTGTTCGATATATTGCGCACTGATCTGGGCGGTCTTCCCTTCACCAACTCCGAACGGGCAGCGATATTCATACGGGAACGGCAGGAAGTGAACATCCGGAAGCAGGCTCTGGAGATGCTGCTTCTTGCTCAGGTTGCCGCTCATCGCCATCGTCGCTTGAGTCGAACCATGATAGCCGCCTTGGAAGGCTAGAATCGACTTGCCCTTTGTTGCATTTTTGACAAGCTTAATCGCTGCTTCTACAGCATCCGCACCTGTCGGACCGCAGAATTGAATTTTGGATGAGGAGCGAAGCGGTTCTGGCAGCATCGTGAAAATTTCTTGCATGAAATCGAGTTTCAGCGGAGTCGCAAGATCAAGTGTATGTAAGGGGATTTGCTTAACCAGTGTATCCTGAATAGCAGCAACGACTACATCGTGGTTATGGCCTAATGCAAGCGTGCCCGCACCGCATAAGCAGTCGTAATACGACTTACCGTCTGTGTCCGTGACGATAATGCCTCTAGCTCGATCAATCACGAGGGGAAAATGCCGGGGATAGGCTTGCGCATTGGATTCTTTGTCCTTCTGAAGCTGCAGATAGGCTTCCATGTCTTGTGCTGCAATCATGATTAACGCCCCTTCTAGTCTTGGAATAAATAGTTCAAATAGACGGTGATAACGTCCGAAGCTGCTTCGTTGATAAATAAATGAGGATCCACCAAGTCTGGCAATGCATTCACTTCAAGAATTCCCCCATTGTCCTCATCCAGTGGAAGGTCGATACGTTTGCAACGAATATCAACTCCGGCAACATCAAGCTGGAGCGCTTGCGCAGCTCTGATCGCTGCTTCGGCATTGCTACTGCAAATATCACGAGTACGATCCGCTATAACTTCGCTAATGCTGCTCGCTGCTGCATTATCGAGCGTATATAGTTCTACTTGCTCTCCATAAGCTAGGATGTCATGAGGCGTTCGACTCTGCTGGTGCAGATGATACTGTATATCGTATGATTCCATATCTACCAGCTGATAGGAGCTAGCCAAGTCAGATGAATTGCGCCTCAGCTGCTCATCATTCATATTACGCGCCAGCTGCTCGATCGTGGAATAGCCATCCCCCACGATATAAGCCGGCCGATATTCGAGCACACCGACTACTTGATCTCCGATGACAAGCACCCGATAATCGTCCCCTTCCACGTACCGTTGGAGCATAATGCTTGAACTATGCTGGTGCACCCTCTGGATTGCTCGGGCTAGTTCAGCCTCATCACGGACCTTTAACGTAACGCCGATGCTGCGGTTTAAGTCCAGTGGTTTGACTGTAATGAGCTGATGCTTCAACAGAAACTGACGAGCCTCTTCACCCATGTCAGAGACGACGATTTCCTCGGGCACAGGGAGCTCTGCACGCCGCAGCAGCAGATTGGACGCTTGCTTGTGCTTAGCAAGCAATCCGGCCATCAGCGTCATTTTGTGCGATCGCGACTTGTTAATCACGATGGTCTTGCCTTTGTAAGATAACTCAAGAAAGTCTTCACATCCTGGCAGTAACAACTTACAATCGATTCCTAGTTCCCTCGCTTTGCTCATAATGATGATGTTCTGCATGTTTTGAACCGGTTGCGGGTTCAAGTCCTTCCCTCCCTGGCGACAAGGTTCTGAAGAATATTACCCTTGTCATGATGTTATTGATAATGATTATCAATATTACTGCAAAACCAATAATAGGCGCACTGCCTTTAATTGTCAACATAGGGATCTGCACGTAAAAAGTGACAACTTTGTGTACCAGAACAGATTGCTAGGTCCAACAATCTATCTGAACAATTGATTCCTAGGACGAAGGATGTATGAATCTGCGTTGTATAGAGATCTTCCTCCCTATCATTTCGAGACGTTTAACATAATCTTAAGATGCAAAAAAGGCCAGCCAATAATGATTGGCCGACCTCGTTTCTTTCAAGTAAATGAGTGAGTCATCCCTTCTTCGGTACAGCGATCTGACGTGCCACTCTTTCGCCTAATGCAGCAGAAGCCTGGGATAAATAGCCTAACACGACTCTTTGTATTTCAGGTGAAGCAGCAGATAAATCACCAGCGAGGTTCTGAACGAGGTGATCCTGTTGAACTTGTGTGAGTGATTGGTAGAACTGGCCCGCTTGCGTGAAATTATCAGCTCTCGGAATACTGGATCGAACGAGCTTGCCCGCTATGTAGCGCCCTGCTCCGCTCGTTACTTGATCAGTCGGAGACCAGTTGGCTTGATGGTTGATCGGAATTTGGCGGAAATCTGAGCCGAGACGATGCCGCTGTGAATCCGAATATATATTACTGCGTCCTTGCAGCATTTTATCATCAGATAGCTCGGCACCTTCTAGCAGATTCGACGGGGAGAACGCCAACTTCTCGATCTGGTCCTGATAATGGGTTGGGTTCGTGTTCAATACGAGTCGACCAACTGGCAGCGGCGGGTATTGCCGTACATCCCACACCTTCGTATCGTCGAGCGGATCGAATGACAGCGCAGCTTCGTCCTGCGGATTCATCAACTGCACATACAACCCATATTGGACGGGTGTGCCCTTAGCAATCGTGTCATATAAGTCTTTACCTGAATAATCCGGATTCTCGCTGGCGATTCGAGCCGCTTCTTGCGCATCGATATATTGCTCGCCGGCAAGCGGAACCCAGCGATATTTGACATAGAAACGGACATTCTGTGCGTTCTTCCACACATAGGTGTTAACGCTGTGTCCTGGCGTATGGCGAAGACTCTTAAGGGTGCCTTCGTCCGAATATAGCCTTACGACGAAATGGGTAGCCTCAGGCGCTGTAGCAATGAAACCCCAGAATCGATTCGGATCGATGAGGTTGTTGACCGGTGATGGCAGGAAAGCGTGAATCGACTCCGGAAACCGCATCGGGTCCCGCACGAGGAATACCGGGATATGATTACAGAGCAGGTCGAAGACACCGTGATCGGTATAAAATTTGGTCGAGAATCCGCGCACGTTGCGGGATGTATCGGGTGTACCTTTGTTACTGACCGCGAGTGAGAATCGCACCGCAACAGGTACCCGTTGTCCTGCCTGCTGTAGAAAGCACAGCTTCGTATAAGCCGACATGGAGTGAAGCGTTTCAAAATAACCAAAGGCGCCAAATCCTTTTACATGGACTGGCCGCTCTAATATTTTCTCATGGACAAAGGTTTCAAGCGTTTCATGCAGCATGCTGTCCTGCTCCAGAATCGGTCCCCTTTCGCCTACCGTTTGCGAGTGGTGTTCCGGCCGCTGAGCAGCATTCCACTGCGATGGAGCTGTGCCACTCTGCCAGCTTCGATCGTATCCTTGATCGTTCGGTTTGTTATCGTCCACGGTTCCGCCTCCTCTTGCCTACATTCTCAGAGATATGTATGCATAGCCATTATGCGGTTATGACAGCATGTCAGAATGTAAATTGAATAAGAAATAGGCATTCGCGTATTCCATGATATAGGCAACGGCATATGATGGGGTAAAACTTTTAAGGAGTGACAATGTGTACACGTATAACAATCAGCCAACTCAGGTAAGTCCTAGTCAGACCAGCCCTTATCATATAAAAACGGTGTCGTCCATTGATCCCTATTTAGTTGAAGCCCTTCAACGTTTAATCGGACGGTGCGTATTGCTCGAAACGACGCGCGGCGCGATCGAAGGAACGATCGTTGATGTCAAACCCGATCATGTGCTTCTGCAGCTTCACTCCCGTCAAGCATGTGTTCGCATAGCAGAAATTGTATGGGTAATGCCTTTGTAGATCAATGAAACAGAGTAAACAAAAAGCGGCCAGAAATGGTCGCTTTTTGCTTGATTGATTTGCTTATATCCGCTCATTTAGCTTGGTATAGGCCACAATCTCATCTGCAGCTTGCTTGTATCCACCTGCTTGATGAAGAGTTTCGCCCATTTCCTCAGCTGCATCTCTATAAGAAGTTTGGTTCAATATTTGATCGATGGCGTCCCGAAGCTTGTCAACCGTTAACTCCTGCATTTGCAGCTGTATGCCTGCTCCGATATTAGCAACCCGTCCTGCAATGATCGGCTGATCTGCGCCTTGAGGAATGACAATGAGTGGTACGCCATAATAAAGTCCTTCGTGTGTACTATTCATTCCGCCGTGCGTAATAAAAAGCTTCGCATGCTGCAGCACTTCAGTTTGGGGAACGTAGTTTCTCACGATGAAATTGCTCGGAATGTCACCTAACTCTGCGATCTGGGTTCGGCTGCCTACCGACATGACGACCATGTGCTCTGTGCGACCAAGCGCATCGAAACACAGCTTATAGAAATCATTAGCCATGTTAAATACCGTACCTAATGAGATGTAAATGGGTTCTCTTCCCTCGATCATCGACAGGTCGAAATTGTCTTTCTCCGCTCGCGAAGAAATCGATGGACCAACGAAATGGTATGAGGAATCGAACGCTTCTCCATCTGGCTGAAACGTTCTTGTCGTATAGACTACAGTCAGCGGTGCTGGGTTGCAGAACACCTCATAAGGGGAGTTGATATCGACTCCATACGTCTCCTTGAGTGCTTCTGTTAAGCCCAAAAATTGTTCTTTAATAGGATTAATTACCTCGCTCGAAACGTCGCGCCAGGACCTCTCCAACATGTCATTGAAATCAGCTTCGCACTGAGCAAAAGATGTGCAGGAGCTAATTGCTGGCAGCTGCAAAATCTGTGCAATCATTCGTCCACAGCCAAACATCGAGTCATGGATGATGTAATCAAAATGCTCGCCCTCAATCTGTTCAAGCACGGTTGGAATCACGATATCCGCGGTAAGCAGCAATCCATTCACACGTTCAAGCGGATAACGTCTGCCACCGGAGATGAATGCCTGAATAAATTTAAGGCCATTAATTGTCCGAACCTCTGCTCCCGTCCGCTCCATCCGTTCACGATAATCTTCAACGCAGAAATAAACAACCTCTTCCCCACGCGCGATCAGTTCCTGTACTACGCCGATCGTCGGGTTGATATGACCTTCAGATCCTGCATTAATAAATAACACACGTGCCATTGGTTTCACTCCTGATTGAATTGTCGCTTAAATTTGAAAAGATCAAGTAAAGCATAAAAGAATCGGATGGTATTCTCTTGAGAGGAGAGCTGCTTCTCATACGTTTCGTATAATTTGTTTGCAACTGCATGCTTTTTATTCAAGTTGCCACCATAAAACCCATAAACGCCTCTTGAAAGAGTCCAAGCAAACGCAGAGCAATCTAATTGTTTCTTAGCGGTTGCTTTACCTGTAGTTGTTCGCCACGCCCATACTTCTGCTAATGCATTTAGAGCCATTTCAGGTGTTTCGGAAGTAAAAGACGTGCGAAATCCATCTTCAATATTAAACTGACGCACCTCATCTAAATTAATAGTCTTACCAGCAAGTATGGATAGATCCTTCCGCATTAAGTCGCGAATAGTGGGAAAATGAATGTCAGAGAAATGATCCAGATTATTATCCCAGAACCAAATATCATCAGGATCTTCAATATTCGAAAAATCGATGGCGAGTACCTCTTCCAATTGACTCTGTTCTAACACTGGTAAACTCAATGTCTTAATTGTCTCGGATGGAAATTGCGGTGTTTCATTACAATAGCAAATACCGTCTTTACATCCATATACGATCGTACTTTTGGTGTCCTCGTATATTATCGTTTCTTCATAGTCAGAGGGTGTGGTCTCAATCACTTGTTGGATGAAAACTTGCGCTGCTTGAAATGTATATTTATCTTCGCTTTGACTACCGATTCCAATCCCGCCAGCACCTTCATAAACGGAAAACTCACAGGATTGTCCCTTACCGTTTACAGCTTTAATGATATATAGAAATGAATTTTCTTTGTTGGTACTTTTCCATATAGGGTCTCCAAACAAAGTTAGTAACGAACCCCTAAATCGAGCAGTTTCATCTCCAGTACGAAGACCAACAGAAAAAATTTTGGAATCTTGTAACTGCTCAATTGGCGTGTCACTAATTATAAATTGAAACTTTTCCATGTGAATCCCCTTCATTATCCGAATAGGTTAACTCCACTTCCATTTTAAGTAATAGAGTCCCAAACAGCAATGGAGTCCTTTCGATAAAGAGAGCTGCGATATAAGCAGCCCTCCCTACTAATCCGCTTTTCGTTAAATCCCTGTTTCTTGTTTGATCAACTTTAATTACACCCTCAAACAATCGCGTTCGGCAGCGGATCGCGGAAGTTGCTCCAATCTTCCCCCATCTCTTCTTCGGTAAGTAGGCAATCGTCGAGTGTAGCTGTAAGCTGCTCACGATCCATCTCAATCCCGATGAACACAATTTTATTGATCCGATCCCCATACTCCGTTGACCAGCTGTTATTCAGCTCTGGCTCTGCTTCGCGATACATTTGTTGCTCTTCTAGTGGCAATGCGGCAACCCAATACCCAGATGGTCCAAAATGGACCGATGGTCCTGCCTGACTTATCGACTGTCCAATATTGTTGCGGGAAGCGACCCACATAATCCCTTTCGCACGAATGACATCCTCCGGCCATTGCTCCATCCAGTTCATCAGGCGGTTCGGATGAAACGGTCTTACACGCTCATAGACGAACGACCAAATTCCATATTCCTCCGTCTCCGGCGTATGGACAGGCTTCTCTAATTCTTTAATCCAGCCTGCAGAACGGCTTGCTTCTTCGAAGTCAAACAATCCCGTATTCAATATTTCAACCGGATCGACTTGTCCTTTAATCGTACGAATTAACTTGGCAGTTGGCTGCAGCTTGCGAAGTACGTTCTCAAGCTCAATCAATTCTCGTTCATCGATCATGTCGCATTTGTTGAGCAGCAGCACGTTGCAGAACTCGATTTGATCGATGAGCAGATCCACAACCTCCCGGACATCATTCTCCCCAACAGCCTGACTGCGTTCCAGCAGCGACTCGCCTGAAGAGAAATCGTGCCAGAAGCGATAAGCATCAACGACTGTCACCATGCAATCCAATTGGCACCATTGGGACAGATCAATTCCTTGATCCTCGTCAATATAACTGAAGGTTTGAGCGACAGGGACAGGCTCTCCAACTCCGGTAGACTCAATGAGGATGTAATCGAATCTGCCGTCTAATGCCAGTCGTTTGACTTCGATAAGCAGGTCTTCCCGCAGCGTGCAGCATATGCAGCCATTGGACATTTCCACAAGCTTCTCATCGGTACGGGAGAGTCCTCCGCCATCTTTCACAAGCGCCGCATCAATGTTTACTTCACTTAGGTCATTTACGATTACAGCAACTTTCATCCCATGTCGGTTATGTAAGACGTGATTCAATACCGTCGTCTTGCCAGCGCCCAAATAACCACTCAATACCGTGACGGGCAATTTTTTATTCGTCATGTTCTGTTATCACCTTCGCTTTTTAATAGTAATCATTACGATTATGGTTCAAAAAAAGAAAGAGGCAATTCTCCTCTTCTCTAATCGTAATAATTACGATTAATGAATGATACCAGAAGCATCTCCTATTCGTCAACAACTAACATCCAATAAGAAAAAAGCACCGCCGTAGACGGCGGGCTCTCCATAGTCACTATTAATATTTGCTCATTGAATCATTAATACGCGATTCCGACGCGAGTACCGATGTACTCCTTCTTAAAGATTTGTTGATACGTGAATTCAGCGGTATCCCCTACCGATATGGATACACCGTCTTCCGGCAAGTAGTCCCGCTCAACACGATAGTTGCCGATTGCTTCACCATCTGGCAGATAGGTTGGGCATACAATCGTCCAGTCCAAATTAGAGGCATTAAGCATTTCATAAACACGCTGATGCTCTTCCGCTGCTGTTGTACTTCGACGTCTGGACTCCGAGGATTGATACCGATACAGTTCGGGCTCCACTCGACTTTGCAGGATGCCTGCTGTTCCCACAGTGACGATTCGTTTTATTCCTTGCAAGTTCATCTCATCGATAATGATTTTCATGAATTCGGATAACGTGGTTGTACCATCTGTCCCTAACGCACTAATGACAACGTCAGCCTCGCGAATAGCCTGGGAGACATCCTCTCTGTTCCTTGCATTTCCTTGAATTAAAGTCAACCTGCGATCCATAAACAAAACCTTATCAGGCTGCCTGACTAATGCGGTGACTTCATGTCCGTCGTGAAGCGCTTGGTTGACGATGACGCTTCCTACACGACCTGTCGCACCTAGGATAAATATTCTCATGGAAGATCCTCCTGATGAATAATTTGCCAATGCTGTATGGAGATAAATAAGTTGCTCTGAGGAAACATTATCGGTATGACGCAAAATTAATGGAGGAGTGCAGCAATGTCATACGTGTACAGCTTCTTACTCGTCTTAATCGGTTTATTCGCTGCGAACTTCATATTCTCCTATCAGAGCAAGCATATCGATCCCGACTTCTGGACGACGGTTAAGTTTCAATTATTGATGCTTCCCTTCTTCTTTGGAGCCAACCTTGCAATTGGATTTGGTGTGAAATTCGGTTTCAAAGCACTAGGAAATCTCAGTTATGTACTCGCTGTATCCAAAGGACTGGAGCTGCTCATCTCACTCCTGCTCGGGTATCTCTTCTTCAAAGAAACGCCAAGCTGGAAAACCGCAATAGGTTTCGGTTGCGTCCTCGTAGGGTTCGTAATTGCAAAGATCAAGTAACAATCTTGCTTCTAAACTTTCTCGACTGCCACCGTTTCTCTAGAAATCGTTCGTATGATCCAATACTTGCCGTTATCCATGCGGCCGAAATCACATAACCACCTACGACATCGCTTGGGTAGTGAACGCCAAGATAAATCCGACTGATTCCAATCATCAGGATCATCACAATTCCTATTGTTACAATTGTAACGCGAAGCCAAGCATATCGTGCATGCTTCCACAAGAAATAAATCGTAATTCCGTAAAACGTGAAGGCAGCCATGGAGTGTCCACTCGGAAAGCTGTAGCCAGAAGCCTGTACAATCCGGTGAATGTCTGGTCGTGCCCGATGGAAAATCATTTTGAGCACAAGGTTCAGAAGCCCTGAACCAACGATAATGCCAACGTAGAAAATTAGCTCTCGGCGATATCCGATTATTAACAGCATGAACACAATCAACAACGTGATAATACTTATGCACAAGCCAGAGCCAACAAATGTGAATCCCTTCATCACTGCGGTTGAAGTCGGTGAATATAGGCGTGATACGAGTGTAATCAGCCTGTCATCGAATCCATGAATTTGCTTCCTGCTTATTAATAAAGCAAGAATCAGAAATACGCCTAGTAACAAGAACGCGAAGGAAAGCATTCGAAATAAAACCTTGTTCAAGCAAGCTTCACTCTCTTCCTCTGACCTGGTTAGCACAAAAGGTCCGCCGTAAATCGGCGGACGTAATTCTAGTCTGGGTATAGATGGGTGAAGTCATACATACGATGATTTCGTGTATTACCTTATGACAGCCGATGAGCAGTAATAATAAACGTCTTCGGGATACCTCGATCATAATCTTCTGAGGACTGATTAGGCAACTCTACAAGCGATTTAATTTGAAAACCTGTATTTGCGATGGCGGTGACAATCTCCCCCAGTGTCCATTTGCGAAGTTTGACTGTGAGTGTGCGCTTCTCGCCTTGATCCAAATATTTGGTGAAAGCGATCTCCTTCTCCTCGATCGTCGTATCAAAGTAATCACCCGTCACCTTATGCTTACGGATGTTGGCAGTCGTTCCTCTAGATGAGATTAGTTTAGTCGTTACGGGATGAAAATCTTGCAGCACAAGCTTACCGCCTGGTCTAAGCAGCTCTTGTGCGACTTGGAACAGTGCGTGCAAATCCAAGAAATAATGGACAATGCCATGCTCTAAATAGACGATATCAAATTGACCGCAACGCATCTCCTCTGGAAGCTGGAGAACGTTTGAAACGACATACTGAAGGGGCACGCCGGCCGCTTCAGCTAGCTCCTTAGCATATTTCTCATTCTCTTCCGAGAAATCGACGACCGTCACATTCGCCCCCAGCAGCGCTAATGCGACTGCTTTATTGCCATTGGAGCCAAGCAAGTTAGCGATTTTCTTGTTCGATATCTCCCCCATATAGTCAATCACCTTGCCGACTCTCTTAACGGGATCATACATTAGCTTCTGAGCAGCTTCTGCGGGTGTACCGAATCGGTTTACCCATGCTTCGTATGCATTGCTGTTCAATGATTGCTTATTACGCTGCGAAACGTTCAACGCCGACACCACCATCACATAGTTGTAAACTCACAATGCAATAGACACCGATGATGGGTAAAAAGCCACAAGCTCTTCAAAATAACATTTTCTTCTACAGGAGATAATACGAAACGACACCTCTTGTCGTTGGCTAAACTTGACTATGGACAGGAACATGATAAAATTTAATTACTTAATTGTTTTAAGTAAGTAGATTTAAAAACATCAGATGAAAGAAGGTCTTTAAGATGAAATGGAATGAAATAACGACTCTTGAAGAGTGGAATGATATCGTAGCTAAATCGACCGAACGCGGCCAAGTTATTTTGAAACACAGTACGACTTGCCCTGTGAGCGCGAATGCGCTTCGCGAGTACGAAGAGTACTTGAAGGCATCGCCTAATCAAGACGTGGACTACACGCTCGTTAAGGTAATCGAATCCCGTCCGATATCGAACCAGATCGCCGAGGATCTGAATGTGAAGCACGAATCCCCACAAGTCATCTACGTTAAGGATAAAGAAAAGTATTGGGCAACATCCCACTGGTCGATTACGAAAGCTCATATGACAGCGGTATTGGACTAAATCCGTAACGCAAATATAAGGACACCTTCTCTTCATCGGAGAAGGTGTCCTTTTTTACATCGTATTGCCTCGCACAATCTGGAACTATAGGAATCAACTCACATACATAGACAAGCGGGTTACAGCGGATTTTAACCTGTGGGGAAAACAAAATATAAGTTGAGGGAGACATGGTTAAGTGAAAAAACTCGTTGCTGCAATTCTATCCGCTTGTGTGATGCTTTCTGCAGTTTCTGCTGTATCGGCCGCTCCAGTGACGGAGCATGAGAAGAAAGTTCATGGGAAAGTAGCTCATGAGAAAAAAATGCATGCCAAAGAAGTGAAGAAGCACGCTAAAAAAGTGCATGCGAAAAGCATTCATAAAAAATCCTTGCAAGCAAAAAGCCTTCATGGAAAGAAAATTCATGCACAAAGCTTGCATGCCAAGAGCTTGAAAGCAAAAAGCCTGAAAGCAAAGGCTACAACCCCAATGCCTAAAACGGGTTATGGCGGCGCCAGCGAGCAAACTGAATAGAGGAGCAAGAATAGAGTGAACTTCCCAGTTCACTCTATTCTTAAATTCATGACATGAAGTTAATGAAATTCGCATTACTCTTTATGTTATCCATTGTTATGATTACGACATCATCTTGTTCGATGAAACCTGAAACGCCAGAGCGACAACAGGTCAAACCACCCGATAGTAAATCACAACCCAGTAAAAAATCTGTGACTCCTTCGGGATACTTACCGCCAAAACCATTACAAACAAAGCAAGAGCCACTTCGCAGTTCTCAGCCGTTAGCGAAGCCTTTGGAGCTATCCATACCAGCCATTCATGTTCAGGCTGAGATCGAACCTGTCAAATTTCAAGAAAACGGCCAGATGGGAGTTCCAACCCGCTTAGATCGCGTTGGAGTACTTCAGCCAGGCGTTAATCCAGGCGAACAAGGCAACGCCATTATGGATGGCCATGTAGACAGCCGTACGGGCCCTGCCGTATTTTTTCGGTTGAAGCGTCTTAAATCTGGTGATTCAATCCTAATAAAGGATAAACAAGGACAACAATTGACATACATCGTGGAAACGGTTGAGGCCTTTAAGACAGAGGAAGCTCCAATAGCGCGCATCTTTGGTCCAACAACTGATTATCGCCTTAATCTAATTACATGCACAGGCAAATTCAGCAGATCCAAAAGAGAGCATGAAATGCGTCTGGTCGTATTTGCCAAACTAAAACACTTAAGCTAGTTGATTGAAAAAACAAAGAGCGTCACAACATGGTTATCATTGTGCGACGCTCTTGCTTTTCAGACAGAGTATTAATGAATAGAGCCCTTAGTCCATCTCTTCTTCCGTTAGGCTCGCTTCCATCGTGTTAATGAAGAATCTTAGATGGTTCACCATGCTTAGCGTAACTTCACCACTCGCGTACATCTCCTGCAGCGCATCGCGCTCCATCTGAATGGCCTTGCGCTCCCATTCATTCTTCTCGCGCTGAAACTCCTCGTCGTTGTGCATGGTAGCGTTCAGACTCAGGTTCGCGCGTCGAATGCCTTCCTGGTAGTGCTGTATCACTGCAGTGCATGCCCGGTTATCTGTCTCCCTCATGTTCACCTGCAGTTCGTTAATAGCAACTCTTGATGTCTTCATCCGCAATTCTCGGATCGCTTCGATGTCAGCCGCAGACCAACTGGCGTCTCTGCCACTTGTGATTCGTTTCCAGACTTGTTTGAGGGCAAGACGAAGCGAATAGAACACAGCAATAGATCGGTTCGCAAGGATCGATTCGGTTCGGGACAAGATCGATTCGAAGCGCTTCGCCGTATCTGCCGCTACTTCACCTTGTTCAACGAGTCTGGCTGCCTCTTCTCGCTCAGCCTGTATGGCGAACAGCCATCGGTCGCAGACATCAGCGCGCATCTCGCGATTAAAGCCTTGCTCCGAATGAATCTGGCGCAGCTTCTGTCCGTAATCACCGAGGACGGCAGCAATGACCGCACGATTGTCATCGGTTATTTCATCCTTCAATGCTCTTGCAGCCTTCTCCAGGATCCGAATCTGTGCTTGATGCTCGGTAAGATGCTTGTGCTCCACCCCCTCCCCATCTTGCTTCTTGGACAGAAGCGGCAGCACGATACTTGCTACAAGCAGGGTCGCAAGGATAACACCTGCCGAGAGGAAAATGATAAGATCCCGCTCAGGAAACGGACTTCCATCTTTCAGTACAAGCGGAATCGAGAATGCGCCTGCGAGCGTAACCGCTCCCCGGACACCTGACAGTGTCGTCAAGAGCGTAGAATGAAGACGTTCCCGAGTGGTGCTGCTCACACCTTCCATTACAGAGAAGATGTACACCCACACGAACCGCAGCGCATACAACGCAAGAGTAATAATGAGCACATATCCGATTGCTTGCGCATTATTGAAGTGCGGATCTTCCCAGATAATTTCCGTAACATGCGGAATTTGCAGGCCAAGCATTAGAAACACTAGACCGTTCAGGATAAAAAGAATAACCGACCACGTACTGGACGATACCACTTGCAGTTTCGTGGCGTACGGCTCCAGACGATCTTTCGCGACGGCATGGAATATCCCGCCCGCTACAACAGCAAGGATGCCGGATACACCTATTTCCTCAGCCAACATGTAGATGACGAATGGCGTTAGAATCTGAATAAGCATATGCATCGTCGCATCTTCAATCCCGAGTCTCCGCAAGAAGGAACGAATTGCAATGAACACCAATGACAGCACAATACCGGCCAATACACCGCCAAGCGCAATGACGATGAAACTCCAGCTAGCTGTTGCAAGCGAGAATACACCCGTAACCGTTGCAGCGACAGCGAACTTGAATGCAACGAGACCAGACGCATCGTTCATCAACGCCTCGCCTTCCAAAAGTCGCAGAATCCCCTTCGGCAGATTGATTCGTCCGGACAGCGCACTCACAGCCACTGCATCGGTCGGTGACAAAATCGCCGCGAGCGCGAATGCCGCTGACAGCGGTATGGACGGCAGCATCCAATGGATGCCGTAGCCGCCAACGATCACAGTAACGAAGACGAGTCCTACTGCCAGCAGTAGAATCCAGCCGCGAAGCTTCCACAATTCTTCCCGCGGTGTACGTTTGCCGTCGTTAAACAGCAATGGAGCGATGAACAGAATGAAGAACAATTCAGGCTCCAGCTCCAACTCAATTCCACCAGGCAGCAGTACCAGCAAGGCACCAAGCGCGATCTGGAACAAGGGCACCGGTACAGATGGCACGATACGATTGAATACATTAGAGACAGCAATCAGGGCTAGCAACCCTAGGATAAGAAGAAATAACTCCATAATCCCTCCTTTTAAATCCATTTATGAATGACATATTGTTCCTTAATGTTTCCTATTCGATGGACACTATTCGATTTATGTACGCTGTTGAGCTGATTTGCCCTTTAAGCGTTTCCACCGCAAGAAGATCAAATAGTTCTCAAGATCTGTCAGTTCCGCATCTGTAAAGTCGGACAAATCGATTCTGCGTCCACCAGTAACCATATAGCGTTCAATGCTGGAAGAGCCCACCAGATCATCCGTCTTCACGCCAAAGTAGCTCGCTATTAGGATTAAAGTGGCTTGATCCACCTTTGGTTCGGTGCCTTTCTCTATTCGAGTTAGGACTTCGTAGGATACGCCTGTTTTTCCCGCGATTTGACCGATCGTTACTCCCTTCTCGGCACGTAATCGTTTCATGTTCGCGGCGATTTGATTGAGATTGTTGGATGGCATGTGCAAGTCTCCTGTTAGGTATAAGTTATGAATGTTGTTTGATATGCAACATCAATATACCATCATCAACTATATTTTTACAGCCATAATATCCCATACAACATAGCAAAGAAGGCGCCTTGTCAGCGCCCCCTGTCATACCTGTAAGGAATAGCGTTCATCGCATCCGAGCATCAAATTCAAGTTCTGTATCGCCGCCCCCGAGGCACCTTTGCCCAGATTGTCGTAACGCGCCATAATGTTAATTTTATCGTCATGTCCAAATACAAATAAGTCCAGTCGGTTCGTGTTATTGCAAGCTGTAAGGAGGAAATGCCCATCATCTAGATAAGGCTGTGAATCGTACGGCATTACGCGAACGAACGGTTCGCTTTCATAATATACGGATAGAACCTCGTGGATCTCTTGGGCAGACGAATCTCTCGGAAGCAGCCTGCTGAACAGAGGGATTGAGGTTGCGATCCCTTGCTTGAAGCTGGCTTTGACAGGTGTAAAGGAAGGTTCATATTCCAACCCCGTCAATAATTGCATCTCCGGGATATGCTTATGATTACGCTGTAGCGAATAATGTCTAGGCACGTTGAGTTGTTTCGCGACAGCTAACGCCGGGTTCTCGTACTCCTCGATCCCGTTTCTCCCTGCGCCAGAATAACCTGTAATGGAAGTACAGGTTACCGGATAATCACGCGGTACAATGCCAGCATCAATAAGCGGTCTTAAGGATAAGATCAAACCTGTAGCATGACAGCCTGGAACCGATACTCGTGTTGCGGAATGAATTCGCTCGCGTTGCAGATCAATTTCCGGCAACCCGTATACCCAGTTCTCGTCGGATCGGAACGCCGTACTCGTATCGATGATTCTAGTGTTCGGATTCGTCACGAGCAATGCCGATTCTCGGGCTGCTTCGTCCGGAAGACAGAGAAATACGATATCGGCCTCATTGAGAGGTTTCTTTCGTGCTTCCTTATCTTTACGCTTAGAAGAGTCTATGGGTAGAAGTTCGATATCTGAGCGCTGAGCCAGAGCATCCTGCAGCTTCAAGCCTGTTGTTCCTTCTTGTCCGTCAATAAATACCTTATACCGCATGCCGCCCCACCTTTATCGATTGAATATGTATTCATGCATATGTATAAATATACATAATCATGTTGGGAACGTCAATTTCAAATATCGAAAATTCCACCTTATACTGCGGTCACTGACTTGAAATAGTCGATAACGACCTCACGAAACCGCTGCGCCGCTTGCGAGATATATCGGCTCTTGTGCGATAGCAACGCGATTTCCCTTACCAATTGCTGATCCTCGATTGCTAAGTATCGGATGCTCTCTCGGGCGCCACGCGCTGTGCTTGGTATGAAGGCAATGCCAATCTCCGCCTCAACTAGCGCGCTCAGCCTTGCAGGCTCGTCCCCTTCGAAGATGTACTGCGGCTCAAACCCTGCTGACCTGCACACCTCATCGACAAAATCACGAGTTCCATATCCCTTCTTCACGCTAACAAACCATTCGTTTCTAAGTTCGTTCAACGAAATGCTTGTCCGATGCGCAAGATGATGGCTTGCTGGAACAGCAACAACAATTGGATCGACACATACGATCTGACACTCGATATCTTCCCCGCGGATTGGTGGAGAGGACAAGCAGTAGTCGACCTCGCCTCGGCGCAGAAGCGTGACCATCTCCTCCGTCGCAAGCATCTGCACATGAAACTGAATATCCGGCAGCTGTTTACGGAATTCACGGAGGATCGGCGGCAGTGTACTTGCAGTCGTCACAGCTAACGCTAACGTGCGACTCTCCTGACTTGTTAAGTCCTTAATCTCAAGTTTTCCCTGCTCCAACTCCAGCATAGCCCGTTCTGCGCGCCGCAGGAATCGTGTTCCAAGTTCGTTCAGACGAAGATTTCTGCCTGTCCGATCAAACAGCGGTGCGCCTAGATCCTCCTCTAATCGTTGGATGGTCTTGCTAAGAGAAGATTGCGTCACATGCAGCGTACGAGCAGCTTCAGTAACGTGCTCTAATCGAGCAACGGTAATAAAATATTGCAGTTGAAGAAGCTCCATTCTGATCCTCCTTTCATTCCTTCTAGTCAATGAGATCATAACATGAAATGCGTTGGAGTAAATCAGTCACATTCGATAAGATAACATCATCACAACTTATTGGGAGGAATAAGCATGCGTGCACATAACTGGTGGCTGATGATAGCAGTTGGACTTGGAATATTGTTAAATCCGCTCAATTCATCGATGGTTGCGGTTGCCATACCGGGCTTGCAGCAAGTGTTTCATCTCGACTTTACCAAGGTATCCTGGATCATCTTCTCGTTCTACATCGCCAGCGCTGTTGCCCAACCTGTTATGGGAAGAGCGAGTGATCTGTACGGTCGCAGAAGGATCTTCCTTATAGGACTCATCGTTGCTTTTGCTGCTTCCCTCTTGGCTCCATTATCGGCAACGTTTGGATGGCTTATCGTGTTTCGGATCTTACAATCCATCGGTACAAGTATGATGGTTGCTGTAGGCATGGCGATTATACGCATTCATGTGACGGAGAAGCAAGCGACTGCGTTGTCGGTATTAAGTATTTTCCTGTCTGGTGCGGCGGCAATTGGCCCATTCGTCGGGGGAATGCTCATGGATTGGTGGGATTGGCGTGCGATCTTCTTCGTCAACATTCCATTCGTCATTGGAAGCTTCGTATTGGCATGGAGGGTAATACCACGGGACGACCACACGACCACTGATCATAATCGGAGCATTCGTCAATGGTTGACGCGAATGGATGCGATCGGCATTATTTTGTTCACCATAGGATTGGTCGCCTTGCTCTTCGGGTTGTTGTCTGTCAAAGCTTCAACTACTATATCGTTACCCCATATCCTAATCGGGCTAATCGGGTGTATTCTCCTGTTCGTATTCATTCGTCAAGAAATACGCGCGAAATCGCCATTCATCCCTTTACGAGTGTTCGCTCAGTACCCAGCAATGACGCTGGTCAACCTTGAATTCATGCTCGTTAACTTGCTCTACTACTCGCTATTCTTCGGACTACCTTCTTACTTACAAACGGTTCGTCATGTTAGTGAGTCCCATACCGGCATTCTCATGTTGAGTCTCGGACTGTGTTCGCTCGTTGCTTCACCATTCGCAGGGCGTTGGATTGACCGTTCGGGACCTCGGCCAGCCTTACTTGTATCGGCGCTGCTTATGAC
The DNA here is from genome assembly GCF_014779765.1 of Paenibacillus terricola. Lineage (GTDB taxonomy): Bacteria > Bacillota > Bacilli > Paenibacillales > Paenibacillaceae > Paenibacillus_T > Paenibacillus_T terricola. The sequence goes on from NZ_JACXZA010000002.1 coordinate 814,361, forward strand.
ATTTAGTTCGGCGTGGCTTGTTATGCTTAATGAGAATTCACCCACAATAAGCGTATGTGTGGCATTAGCCGCTTTTGGCGTAAGCAATGGTCTGAACAATGTCGGGCTTCAGTCGGCTCTATTCCAGAGTGCTCCGAAAGAGATGATCGGCGTTGCATCCGGCTTATTCATTACGTCCAGATACTTCGGGACAATACTCTCCTCTTTATTAATAGGTGTAATAATGGGTGGCACTTTCAGTTTCGAAGGATTCCGGGTGCTTGGCATTTGTCTTACCCTTCTCTCGGTATCGTTAGTTATGCTAAGCTGGCGACGAAGAAAAGCCAAATCTGCACAAGAGTCGAGCATGAATCAAGCGGTATAGATATAGAAAGTATCTAACAGCATGTTCTTTCTGCATGAAAAGACCGACCACCTCCTTCATGAAGGAGACAATCGGTCTTTATAATTATCAATCTATAACGGAATTACTTAAGTTCGGTCAAAGCTTTCTCCCGATAGGCGTCCACTGCTGGAATGGCTGATTTGCCATTAGTCGAACGAACTTGCCAATCGGATTGCTGAAGCACCTCTATAAAGCCTTGAATGATCTTGCCGGTTTGCGTATCTGCATAATCCTTCGCAACTCGCTCATAGCTAGTTTTCACTTCATTAAGCAGCTTAAAGGAGTTTTCTCTGTCATAAATAGGTGAATTGTCGGCGCCGTTGAGATAAATTGTCAGAGCTCCCTCATACATTGTTTTCACTTTGGAAGCTTCAGGGGTCGTCGGATATTTCGATACGTATTGGTCATATGCGATAATACGATCCGCGAACTGGTCCCAAGTGATGACTAGACCGCCGTCAGACATTGCTTTCTGATCGGACTGCTGCGCTAACAAGTCGATGTACGAGGTGAATGCCGGCGACAATGCATTCGCATATTTGCGAAGAGAACCGTAATCCACAATTGGGAAAATGGATCCTTCAACCGTCTCCAGCTTGTATCCATCTGCGAATGTTCCCTCAACAAGCGTGCGAACCGATTCGTCTTGAATCTGTTTGACGCTGTCCTTGGTGATTGGCCAATCCAACTTATTCAATGCGTCTGTAACATTCTCCTTATAGAAGGAATCCTGACGACTCGGCAGTTCTTCCTCATACCTCGCCACCAATTCTCGTGCAACCTTATCTGCATCTTCAGCCGGCAATTGCGCCAAATAATCATTCATAAACGCAAGAACCCCGCGGATATCGGCTTTATCGTCCTTCAGTGCTTCATAATTGCTAAGGATCTTATTCTTATCCGGCATTTCATCTGCTGGTGGTTTCTCCGATTGTTGATCGGTATTGACCACCGTATTATCATTAGGGTTGCTTGCCGCGTTGTTATCTTTATCTTTATTATCGCAACCCACCATTAATACGGCTGTGAGCACACACATCATAGCAGCAGTACTGGCTTTTACTCTTAATCGCATATTTGTTCTCCCCTTATAATTGTAGTCAGGTACTATCCATCCAAACGATATCAAAGGAGATTTGGTTGCATTAAATGCGTGGAAATTTATTTCCTATTCGTCTTTTATGGCAAATTAATAAGGCTATCGAATGATCGACAGCCCAGAAACTACTTCGTTCATATATGATGCCAGTTCTTCATAAATACCGTACCCACTGTGATGACGGAAATAACGAGAAATAAGACAGCGTATGTAGCCTGCCCACTCGCATACAACGCTGCGAAGGCTAGCACGAACACTAGCAATTTCAATGCGGAACGAGTCGGATAAGCGAAGACCGGGTACGAGGCTTTCGGTGCCAAGAACATTCCCCACATCACGATAACAACAAGAGGAACTGCAATTGCAAGTCCGACTTTCACCACCCCTGCAGTTTCGATATGATAACCCCAATAACCAAACGCAATCATAGCGGCCAGTTCCAACAGGAAGAAAACAGTAAGCACGAGCGACTTCATATCCCAGCTCCTTTGGCTTATTACATATGGCAATTATAACCACGCTGCCCAAATTAAAAAAGCCGCAATTATGCGGCTTCCCTGTCCTATACAGCTTTCTTCCTAAGTCGCTGGAACAAATAAAACAGCAACGACGATGCAACACCGACAATAATCATGATGAACATATAGCGATTGATTGTATGGTGATACGCCTCGAACTTCAAGCCCAGCGCGTGCCCGAGCAGGATGAACGTGCAGACCCAGAACCAAGCGCCTGTATAGGCATAAATCGCATAGTGACGAAAAGGAATTCGCATCACGCCGCAGAAATACCCCGTGAAATGACGAACGCCTGGTATGAAATAAGCAATAAACAACAGCTTTTCACCATATTTCTCGAACCAGTTCGACAGCTTCTTCAGCTGCGCTTCACCGAGGTGAAAATGTTTGCCGTATTTCAGCACGAAAGGCTCCCCTAATTTGTACCCGATTAGGTAAGACAGAGTGACGCCAATCGTAACACCGACGCCAGCAGTTAAGATGCTCAATAACAGATTCATTCTGCCCTCTGAAATGAACACGCCGGTGTAACTCATTAACATTTCACCCGGCAGAGGTAAAGCAAGCATCTCGAGCAGCAACGCTGCGAATAGAATCCCGTAACCATAATGCTCCAGCCATGATGCGACGTTCCCCACTCGATTCCTCTTCTTTCTTAATCGTTCTGATGCCTTCTGCTCCATGCTGAACTTGCAGATTTGACCTTTTAGTTGTTCCCTTCCCGTGCATGAAAAAACCGCAGGATATACCCACGGTTCACGCTTGCAGATCCATATCCTTAACCTTATCCTTACTGACTCATCCCATATAAAATCTTACCGGCAAGACGATCCAACCGTTCCTGCATGCCGTCATCGTCACTGCTCTGCGATTGTACGGCACATAGAAGCTGGCGCTTCTTAATGAGATAGTAGTCATAAAGCGCATTCCTCAGCGTCAAATTCTGCTTCATCAGATATACAGGATCCATCAGGTTCCGGAAAATCAATTCATCCTGCATAATAAGCAGCGTTGCATTCTGCTGAATAAAAATGCCTTCGTTCATGCCCTTCTCATAGAACATCCGCAGCCGATCGTTGCGGGCGGCAATGGCTGATTCAAGCTTGCCATACAACTCCGGGAACGTCTCCCGCAGGTCTTTCAAGAAAGGCTCCGAGCGATAGCTTGCGATCAACAACGTCCGTACGAACGTGTTGCGGAAGCGCTCCTCATAGGAGCTCTCTGCTCCTGGCAGGTCCTCTGCATCATTCTCTTCGACGCTGTTTACGAATTGATCAATGACTAGGTCAATGATCTCATCCTTGGAACTGAAGTATTTGTACAATGTTGCCTTAGAAATATCCATCTGCTTCGCAATATCGTCCATTCTAAGCTGTTGAAAGCCCGAATTTCGGAAGGGGACCAACAGCTTGTTGGCGAGCCTGCATTTGCACTCGAGGTCATTATATCGGAAGCCGGGTTGTTCCTCCGGTTTCTTCATTCCACGTTCCCCCTTTATGTCTACAGTATAATCGAATGTTTGGATAACGTAAACATTGTGTACGAACTATACATTTTTAATGAATTTAGTTTACTTTGGTTAGGGCGTGTAGTATGATGTAGAAACTAAAAAAGACAGGAATTGGAGTGAAGGAAACATGCTGGAAAATGCTGCTCCGACCCACATAAAGTTCTGGCCGATCATGATCGCAATCTTCTTCGGCTCGTTCCTCAGTGTCATGGGCATCAGTACGATTAATATTGCCCTGCCCTTTCTCATCGAGGATTTCCACAGTGATCTGAATACGATCCAGTGGGTACTGACAGGATTTATGCTTTCGCTAGGTGTTATTGCACCATTAACCGGTTATTTGGGCAATCGGTTCGGGTTCAAGAAGCTGTACTTGTATTCCATGGTCGGCTTTGTCGTGTTCTCACTGTTGTGCGCATTGGCGTGGGATACAACATCGCTGATCGCCTTCCGTATTCTGCAAGGTGCCTTCAGCGGTCTTGTTCTGCCGGCGACGATGACGATTATCTTTCAAGTCATCCCGCGTGAAAAGCAGGCGTTCGCAGTCAGCATATGGGCATTGTCAGGTATGCTCTCCCCTGCATTCGGCCCGACGCTCAGCGGCTGGCTCATTCAGAATTTCAGTTGGGAATGGTTGTTCTACATCAATATTCCGATTGGCATTATCGCTATCGTCTTCATTCAACTAATGATCCCGGACTATCGAATCGGCAGCCGCAAACCGCTTGATATCGCAGGTCTCGCAATTGTAGTAACAAGCAGTACAGCACTTCTGTTGGGCCTTAGCGAAGGACGGCAATGGGGCTGGACCTCGTGGAATACATTAGGGCTGTTCGCACTTGGAATTGTGGCGCTGTTGCTGTTCATTTGGCGAGAGCTTCATACTGAGCATCCGCTGCTGAATCTTCGCGTGTTCACGAACGCTCGGTTTACGATCTCATTGATTTCAGCAACTTTAATTATGATCAGCCTATATTCAGGCACGCTGCTCATTCCGCTATTTCTGCAGAACGTGCAGCACATCTCGGCTTTGGATACGGGGATCATCATGCTCCCTGCGTCTCTTATCATGGCGCTGTTCATGCCAGTAGCGGGAAAGCTATACAGTCGCTTGGGGCCTCTCTGGCTGACAGTTGCAGGTATCATCCTTATTCTGATCGGCAGCTACGAGATGACTCAATTGGATGTCGGCGTTTCCCATACGTACATTATTGTCTGGATGACAGTCCGCAACATTGGCGTATCTCTCGCTGCTGCAGCTACTGGTACGGCGGGTATGGAGGAAATATCCGGTGCGCTTTCCGGCGATGCATCCGCAGTCAATAACTGGGTGCGCAACGTAGGCGGCTCGTTCGCCATTGCGCTCTTTACCTCCCTGCTCATCTCCCATGAGACTTCGCATGGTCAGACGCTTGCAGCATCCGGAACGCAGGATCAAGCGACAATTCCGCTGCTTGCGTATACGATGAGCGTGAACGATGTGTTCATGGTGGCTACGATTATCGTTGCCATTGCACTTCCGCTCGGACTGCTCGTCAGGAAGAAACGAATAGCTACGCCAGCTACAGTCTCGGAAGCCGGACTCGCAGGCGCTGAGCAAACTTCTTAATTTTGAATCGATAATAACTGAAGGCCCAACCACTTGTCCTGGAGGACAGACGGTTGGGCCTTCTTGTGTCTATTACAGAATCGTTTAATGGGTATCCTTAGAATACACAGAGAACCCGCTCCGCTTCTCCCAGTTATTTCGGGTCCAGAATTGATTGCCTACCTCATTGTCGTCGATAACGAAGATATGACATTTGTCGATTCCTTCTTCGCTTAGTTGGTGCAGACACCGGTCAACCATTTGCTGTCCGATTGACTGCTTGCGATACTGTGGCGATACTGCCGTATGATAAATAAAGCCTCTTCGGCCATCGTGTCCGCACAGAATCGTACCGACAATGCGTCCTTCGATCTCGTAAACAAAGCTAAAACCCTCATTCCTGGCGAGATACTTCTCAATATTCGTTCTTGAGTCTGCATTGCTAACTGACAGCCCTTCAATGCTGCGCCATAGAGCAATCATTTGATCATAATCTTCAATATGCATCTCACGTAGTCCGGTCATGCCCGTTCAACTCCTATTGTTCATGTTGTAATCCCAATACTTAAATCATAACGGAAGGCACGAATATAATGAACGAGAAATTAATCGAACTACGTCATTTTATAATGAAAGATGCACCTGAACTTCTTGCTTATAAAATAAGAAATCGTACGTTCCTCCAGCCGCTAGAGCCGATACGGAACGAACAACATTACACACTGGAAGGCACGCAGCTTGAGCTTGCTTCAGATAACGAGAATCAAATTAACGGCTTATCTTGTATATTCGGGGTATTTCTAAAAGAGTCCGGACAGCTCGTCGGAAGAATCGCGTTAACGGGCATCTCAGGCGGCGCATTTCTTAATGCATACATGGGCTATGCTATCGATCAAGCTCATAACGGCCAAGGCTTTGCAACGATTGCAGTCAATTATTGTGTCCGGCACGCATTCGAGCAGCTTGGGCTTCACCGAATTCAGGCAGGTGTCATGCCCACTAACAAAGCTTCCCTCCGTGTCCTAGAGAAAGCAGGTTTTCGGGAGGAAGGCTTAGCGAAGCATTATTTGCGCATCAATGGTCGTTGGGAAGATCATGTGCTGCTTGCCATTACGCAGGAAGACATAAATTCAAACGGATGACGAGCCATCACCTACTTGGTAAAAATAGTCCGATAATGTATTCGCCGATATTCCGGTTCAAACCCAAACTGTTCATAGAGCGTCAGTGCCGCTCCATTACAACTTTCAACGCTTAGACGAACATCGACCGCTCCTTCTGCTTGCAATCTTCGCAGCATCTCATTTAGTATGGCACGGCCAACACCACGCCTTTGCCACTTACGCTTAACGGCGATTGTCGGAATTCGAGCATGATTATCCCTATTTATGGCGCAAATCAAACCGATAGACTCCCCTGTCTCATCTACACATAGCAAATAATGTTCGGGAGCAAACTCGGCTCCTTGAAACTCATGCGCGACACTCTCTGCCGATTTGTTCTTACCGAATGCGTCACTATAAATTTCCGCCCACTTGCCAGCGTCTTCAAGTTTCGGCGAGCAGAATCGGAAGCCGCTCGGTGTAACATCAGGATTCATCTGACCCACAGGCGAAGACACATGATGTGCAAGCTGGATATCTCCTCCATACCCAAGTTCATGCCTAACGTTGTCTCCCCCGGAATACTTGTCATGGCACGATGAATGAAATGAATTGGCTTCTTCTCGATTTGTGCGATTCGTTCAAGATGCGCGAACAGATGATGGAATATCGCTGTACCAATGCCCTGTATCCGCCAATCCATATCGACGGTCGCATAGCAATACACAGCATTATGCGTACTTTGATCAACAAAGAACAAGGAGTAATAACCCACAATCGTACTTCCTTTTATAACAACAAACGTATTGTCACGTCCACGTTCGCCTGGCTCGTCGAGCTCTTGTTCGAACATCTTAGTCGTCGTTCCAAAGGACATATGGTGACGATCCTTGTTGATCATCGAGACGATCATCTCTGTATCTTCTTGACGATGGATGCGAAACAGCAATCCAGCCTGATTAAGCTTCACAAGCACAGCCCCCTTCAAATCGTAGTAGCTTAATCATACCGCGTGTAAGGAATAGCAAGGGATATAATGATTGGCTATAGTCATTTATACACAGATCAAAACCGCCATAAATGGCGGTTTCATCATGCACTTATATAACTTCTCTGCGCTTGCGCAAAAGCATATACAGAATGACACCCGTTACCGCACATAGTGCTGCACACAGCCCGATGAAGCCGTATCCCGCTTGAAGTCCTCGCAGTAACCCTTTATCAGAGTCAGATCCTACCGATTTCTTGACCAGCTCAATGATACCACCGATTACATAGTTGCCGATGACGCTGCCGAGTCCCATCGATGTTACGGTGAACGTAATCGCAGTATCGCTGCCGTTCGGATAACGCTTGGCGATGAATGCCATAACTGTCGGATAGATCATTGCGATGCCGATACCTGCTGCCGCGAACAAGAACGCATATGTTTCCCCACCAAGAATGGCGGCAAATGTGCAGAGAGCAGACATGCCAGAGAATATAATCAGCGACAGCGTGAAGCCGATTCGGTCCGTCAGTGGTCCCAACAGAAGTCGGGCGAGCGCGAAACATAAGAAGAATGCAGACAGCATACTCGATGCTCTCACCGTGTTCCAGTCGTACGCTTTCTCCAGGAAGTTAACGAGCCACCCGCCTACTGCGAGCTCCGATACGACGCCGAATGTAAGAATGCACACCATCAGCCACAGAACGGGATCTCGCAAGAGGCTTCGAAGCGGCGTACGTTCCTCATGGTTAATTTCATCTCCCGGAAACTTGCTAAGCAGTGCAAATACGATTGGCACAATGGACAGCATTAGCATAACGAGATACATGCCGCGCCAGTCCAGCGTATGACCGAAGAGCGTAACTTTCATCAATCCCGTTGCGATGAGAGGTGCAACTGTCGAGCTAAGTCCGTAGAAGCCATGGCTCAAGTTCATCATCGTGCCTGTATTTCGAACGAAGATCCGTGCGCCTAGTATGGCAAGACCAATCTCCAACATGCCGTTGCCAATGTACATCAAGAAGTAAGATGCAGAGAACATCGTGTATTGCTTCGAGAAATAAATGAGGATGCCGGAAATCGCCATCGAGGCAAAAGCGATAACCGTAACCCGCTTAATCCCCCATATCCGCGTCAACCAAGCAGTGAAGGAACAAGCGATCAAATAACCAAGAGCATTGAGTGATAATAAGGTACCCAACTGTGATTCATTCAAGCTGAAGTCGAATTGGATGCGCGGTATCGCGGGCCCTTTAATATTTTCCGAGAAACCAAAAATGATAAATCCGATAAAAATCGTTGCTAGCTGCATCATGTACAGCTTTCTCATCTTGCCAGTTGCATTCTCCACTCCCTGTTGTCTCCTTTATGCTTATCTTTTCGCGATGATTTGCAGTTGGTACGTTAAGCTCTCCAGCGTTGCGGTCGCAAGACCAGTCATATATTCGCGATTGGTATCATTCTTCACGATGAGCTGCGGCATGTGTACTTCTGGAATGTCCTTCAGACAATGCTGATATAACTCATCAAGCTGAGAAGCTTGTGGCAGATCGCCTGTAATCGCAATCGTCACCGGGTTGATGATCGCGATGATCGACGATAACGTGTGAGAAGCGAGCCGTATAAACCCCTCTTCGGTATGAAGCTGGCGCAGTTGCTCCTCGCGCGTAATACCGAACGGCAGGAACGATACTTCGCCCCCGAACTTCGTATTTCCAGACAAGATCCGTCCGTCAACAATGAAACCCGCTCCAGGAAAATGATTTCTCGGAAACGTAACGACTGCGAACGTTTTGTCCTCTTCGATATTAAGCTCGTGGTAAAAACCATACACCGTCATGTTCATATCGTTCTCGATCGTAACGGATAACTCGTATTTGTCCTCAAGATATGGTCCAAGCGGTTGATTCACAAGCTCCGGTACGTCACAGACACCGATAACGCCGCGGTGAACGACCCCCGGGATGCCGATCCCGATCGCCTGAACATTGCTGCTCTCGTTCATCAACGCATCAATGTGCTGATCAATAATCCCGATATCGATTCGGTCCAACGCATGAACGGCCTCGCGAAGGGTCTCTCCCAACAGATTCACACTGCTTGTATGGATGGACAATATACCGCCCTCTGTTTTGATGAGCAGACAAATGACACAGCCGAAGTCCGCGTTATATTTGTACTGCTTCGCGGGCCGTCCGCCGCTTGGCCCTTCCGTCTCCATCTCAATCACTTCATTCGACGCGACAAGCTCGTTCAGAATGGTGCCGCAAGTGGCAACGCTAAGTTTCGTTAGATTAGCAATTGACGCCTTCGTACCGGTTCCTTGCGCCTTCAACGTATTCTTCACAAGCTCAACGTTCATCTTCTTCACTTGAAGAGTGTTATGCGTGTGCGGATTCATCGTCCCACTCCTATATTCAAACACTTATTAAAACAATTTTAATAAGTGGAGTATAAGCCTCATTTACTAGTGATGTCAACGAGTTATTACGTATGCTAGTCCCTTATTTTTGATCGAGCTAAGGCTAAATAAATAGAGAAAGAGACAATCTCTACCGGCTGCTTGCCGCTCAAGATAGTCTCTTTTCAAGTTACCGCTTATAAGATGCTATCATTTCACCTGCTGGCACCCCGTTAATGATTAGTCCTTCAATGCTGCAATTCTCAATTCTGACGCCATCTAAGTTACTGTTCATAATCACACTGTTCGTGAAATCTACCGCATCAATATGTATCGGCTCGTAAGGTTCCGGCTGGAGCAGCCAGCTATCCTTAAGCGACGAGCCTTTAATCCGCATACCGGATAGATTGCAGTTCACCAACTCAACATTAGCCAAGTCGCAGCGATCGACCGTGCTGTGTTTAAAATCATTTTCCGCGAATCGAATAGGTGTCGTATGTCCGCCTAGATCGTGGATAACAGCGCCGTTCATTTGGCTGAATCCGATCTTCAATCCGTCCAGATCCAAATGCTTCAGAGAGAGATTAGCCATGCCGCCATGGTGAATTCGCATTCCATTAAGCCGACTGTCGAATATTTCGGCGCCGTCCATCACTACATCTCGCATGATAACGCCACGCAGGTTCGAGCTCTCGAACTTTGCTTTTTCCAGGTCTTCACGCACCATTGACTTTCTCGCATGAATCTGAGTCTCTACTCGTCCGAAAAACAATGAATCAATCGTACAGTTAAACAGCTTTGAGATCTTCGGCAGTAAAGTGATGTCCGGCGTCGTAATGCCTGTCTCCCACTTGGAGACGGCTTGACTGGTCACGCCTAGCAAATTACCTAACTCCTGTTGAGTCATATTGCGCTCGACACGGAGTACTTTAATGCGTTCATGAAACTTGATCTCTTCTACCATGGAGGAGAATCACCAACTCTCTTCAGGATGAACTTATGATGACATAGGTTGGAACTAGCTGACAATGGAAGCAAAGTTGATCGTGTACAACTATTGGTTGTATCGAATGCTTAATCAAAACGTATAACATCATAATTACATTATTGTAATTGATGTCCCCGAGAATGAAGTTGTCTTGCTAAGATTGATTAACCGAGTGTTAATAAGACCGCCCAGTCCCCTTATCCGTAACTTTGTAAGTCATATTCTCATTATGACGGATCAACTGAACATCCGGATCTATGAATGAATACTGCTCTAGAACGGTCCTATAACAATTTGAAAGAACCATACTCTCACATTACACTCCAATATGAATTATTGGATACAAATTGAATAAAGCCCGCGCCAGGCGCGGACTTCATTCCTAATCATTAAGCTGTTTTTTGAGAAAATAGTGCTGGTGTCCGCTTGGCGCATCTTCGATGATCGCGATGACCTCGTATCCATACTTTCGATAGAAATCAGGCGCTTGGAAACTGAATGTATTCAGCTTGATGAAAGAGCAATGATGCTCCCTCGCAATCCGCTCAGCTTCCGTTAATAAGCGGGATCCGAGTCCCTCGCCGCGATGATGCTCATCCACCCAAATAATATCAATCTCCATCCAGTTCCAGCACACCGCGCTATTGAGACCAGCGATGATATCACCTTGGTCATTCTTCACACACAGATTGACCTCTTCATAACGTCCATTCGGTACATGAGCCGAATTGAATGCGATGAGTTGGTTTCTTACATGGGACGCTTCTTCAGTCGTACCTTTAATTAGCTTCATCAGTCAATCCTTTAGATTCTGCGTTTCCGGTTGCGACGTTGTTTTGTCTGTTCGTCAGTCCTTTAATCAACTTATTCAGATCAAGACCGGATACGCTCTTCAGCATCTCTGGAGCCGTCGCCATTAGCGAGGTGACATAGTTACTTACTCTAGCGGCACCTTCACCATGACCGGTGTCAACAACCGTCAGTTGATCAATCCCTTTAATCGGCTCAGCAACTTTGCCGGCGAGTTCTGGCAGCATTTTGACGACGATATCAAGCACGGCAGCTTCTCCGAATTTCTCGAAAGCTTGCGCAAGCTTCTCCTTCGCCTCTGCTTCTGCTAAGCCTCTCAGACGAATAACCTCCGCCTCCGCCGTACCTTTCGCGCGTTCTGCATCCGCTATTGCGAGGCCTTCAAGCCTGCGCTGCTCCGCATTTGCTCTTGCCTCTGCTTCGATCCGGTATTGCACGGCATCCGCCTCACGCAGCTGCTTCGCTTTATCGGCTTCAGCTGCCTGCTCAACTGCATAACGGTCTGCATCGGCTTTCTTCTTCACTTCAGCATCGTACTGCTTCTCGCGGCGAAGAATTTCTTTGCCTTCGAGGTCGATCTCACGCTCTTTGCGAACGAGCTCTACGCGCATCTGTTCCTCGACCACAGACTGCTTCGCACGAGCTTCGTGAATCGAATAGGCTTGGTCCGCTTCTGCTTTCGCCGTGTCCTGCTCCTTCTTAAACGCAGCGATCTTCAGCTCTTTCTCCTTGCCGGCCTCTGCGATATTCGTATCCCTCAGCAGTTCCGCCTTCTGGCCTTCTTCTTCCGCTCTTGCTTTCTGTATTCTCGAGTCACGGATCGCTTCAGCCTCAGCAATGTCCGCATCACGCTTAACAGCAGCAATACGCGGTTTACCGAGTGCTTCGAGATAACCATGTTTATCTCTTACATCCTTGATCGTGAAGGAAACAATCAAAAGTCCCATTTTCTTCAAATCGCGTGCGGCAACGCTTTGTACTTCTTGCGCAAACTTGTCGCGGTTACGATATACTTCTTCCACTGTCATGGAACCGAGAATCGCACGCAGATGACCTTCCAGCACCTCTTGGGCTTCAGATTTCAAAGACTCAATTGGTTTGCCCATGAACTGTTCAGCCGCTGTTGCTACGTCCTCAACAAGACCACCGATTTTGATGATCGCTACACCATCTGCGAGAACAGGCACACCTTGTTCTGTGTACACTTCAGGTGTCGATACATCAAGCTTATGAGACAGAAGCGATAGAAACTCCGACTGCTGGAAGATAGGCAGAATGAATGCGCCACCACCGCGTACGATTTTGATTTTACGACCGGTATCATCGGTAGAGACGTTGCTGCTGCCCAAGAAAGAACCGGTAACGATCATTGCCTCATCCGGACCGACAGTCTTATATCTCGCCCAGAATGCAAGCCCCAGTACAATAATAACTCCAACAACAATTGACGGTATAATCAAATAATCAGGCATATTCAAATCTTCTCCTCTCTCTGATTGGATTTATATATCGAATTTCGATACGAACAGGACACCTTCTGACGCATCGACATCGACAACGATAATTTTGGCTTCCGATGGAATATCAGTTCCATAAAAGCTGGAAGCAATATAATTGGAACGCGCTGCGCCAACCTGAATCAGGACCTCACCGAATCCTTGTGCGGGAATCGGGACCAGCACCTCGCCAATCAGACCTTCCAGCTCGCGAATCGAGAACCCTACTGAATTCTCGCTCCTTTCCATCGGTCGGATGTAAGCGAAGTACAAGCCCAGAGCAAGTGCTGACGCAATGAGGAATGTTAGGATGAGAACCACGATATTACCCAATTCGGTGTATTCATGTAGAAGCAAGCCTGCCCCGCCGAATATCGTTACCCAACTAGCAATGACAGTAGGTCGGAATAAGCTGTACCCTTCGACCGACAAGAAATCGAGCGCACCGTCCAGCGATGCACTAATCCAATCACCTAATAGAACACTAATTATGGCGAATAGAATGCCTCCGACTAGACATGACAAGAATAGCGTTTCCATTCCTACACCTCCTTTACAAATTGCTTAGCAGCAGCTAACGAATGTTTACGATAACGTTGGAGTCAGGCTTTTTAGTGACCCTAAATATATGCCATCATGCGCAACGAGTATGCCGTCATCTTGCAAACGTACAAAAGGAGCCCTTGGCGACAGGCTCCTCCTATGTATGAAACGTATTTGGTTAACTTACTATAACTGCTGCTTATTATTATTTTACTATCAAACACTTCAGATGTAAATGTTTTACTTTACTAGTGTGTACATCCTACGACGAATACAGCAGAATCAGAAATCCAATACGACATGCTGCCAATCCCTCATCATTCAGACCTTCCCCTATTCCGTGACTTACATCGTTGAAAAAAGGAAATACTTGTGTCGTAGCCGTGACTTTCGAGCGGAAAAGGAGGGAACACTTCATGCACCAATATCCAACCGCATCTTTACCGGTAGATGCCGTTCAGCAGATTCAGGATCTCGAGCATGCGTTATCGCGATCAACGGGAGACAATATCATTCTTATTGCGTACCAGCAGGACTCGAACGAGCAATCCGATGCTGCTCAATCGTTCTACGATAAGGATTAAGTACATAGTGAATGAAGCGCTTAGCCCAGGGAGGATCGACTTCTCTGGGCTAACTGCATTCCTTAAGATTGAAGCGCTAGACGTTGAATAACTTCGTCCAATTGTTGTCGTGCTTTCTCATCCAACCCTTGAATCGGCTGAGGCAGATTGGGGTTGCTGCCAATTCCGAGCCGCAGCGCAGCGGAGGCGATTACACGTAATCCGCCATGCTGACGGAACAATTCCCATAGAGGCTCCAACTGTTCCGACAGCGCCAGCGCTTCCTCTGCACTGCCTGTTAGAGCAGCGCGTGTAATTCGAAGACTGATCTCCGGATATAATCCACCAAGTACCGAGTACCATATATCACAGCCTGCGTTTAATCCAGCTGCAGCTGACCAATCCCCGCTAATGCCGATTTTCACATGTGAAGGGATAAGAGCGCGAAGCTGGTCCACCCTCGCCTTCGCTTCATCGTGGTTCGACGATACAGGCGGGATTTTAATCGAACCAATATTCGGCAGTTGAGCGATCTCGCCCAATAATTCATCACGGAAGGTGAAATGCGTCACGCGAGGATTATCGTACACACATAACGGAATCGACAACGAACGAGTGACTGTTTCATAGAGTGAGTAAACTTCCCGTTCAGTCAACGGCTGATAGGAAACTGGAGCTAACAGCACTGCACTTACGCCTGCTTCCTGCGCATCTTCCGCAAATTGAAGAACATCACGCGTACGCAGAGAACCAATCCCAACCATAACCGGGATTCCATTCGCGTGCTGTACTGCAAATGTTGCAGCGCGCTTCCGTTCTTCTCGCGTAAGATAGGCATAGCTGCCGGTTGATCCCAAAGCGCTTATCGAGTCGACCTTCGCATCTGCCGCCCGCTGTATGAGTCGAATGAAAGCCTCCTCATCTATTCCTGATTCGTTCATTGGTGTTAGTGGAAATGCAGATAGACCTGTAAACATAATCACCACTCCTAGTAGAAGCTTCTCAATATCACTATGTAGCTCATCATATCGGTTTGGACCATTGAACACAATCCATCTGCAGGTCAAAAATGGAAGTTCGTAATATAAAAATCACCCCTCATTCGAGGGGTGATCTCTACAATCTAGCAGCAGCCGAGATTATATTGGCTAGTCAGTGTGCAAACGCCATCGCAATTGTAATAAATTTTATATTGAAAAGTTCTTTGATAATAAGCGCCGCCGGAGCACTGTGTGCTCAAGCAAGTTGCCGCGATTGGGCAAACTGAGTTATCAACTACACATGCCATGATTGTCACCTCCCTTCATAGGCAGTTTGTTAACCCTCGCCTACCGTAATATAAGTCTTACAAATTGGCCGTTCTTCTATTTCCAGCGAGTATTCGTAAACCCCCTCTTCGATAACCGGGAATCGAACATGTCCTATCATATCAATCCCTGGCACTCGGCCTGGCGGGCGCATATTCAAGATTGGCTGCAGCCCTACATAACTAAGAATCTTACCTGAAGCATTTCTTACAACAACGGCTGGAGAACGATTCTCCACATCGCCTTTCATCGATTCGGGAAACAACACCTTGACCAGCACTTCCGTTACAACCGCTGCAGGGAAAATGGGTACAGTCACATGATTGTACGCGTGATGCACATTATGAAACTTTTCTTTGCTGTTGAACTGAACCTGCTCTGCGATGACGAGTTGGCCAACCACTTCATTAAGCATTCCGATCACCTTCACTGTTCAGCGCTTGCGCAATTTGATCAAGCTGTTCGCCGTTCCCGTATTCAAGCACTTGTCCATCTGTATTCACAACATAAACGAATGGCGTGACCGGCACGTTGAAGTGATCATCATAATCCTCTAAGAACGAATAGATCGGGAAGTCAAACCCGAAGTATTCACGCATATCTTCCGTTTCCTCCAGATCACCATCTGTTACGAGAATGAAGCGATGATTGCCATTGAAACGCGCAAGCTCTGGAATTAATCGCATGCATGTACTGCAAGTCATCGAAATGAAATAAAAGATCGAAGTCGATTCAAGTTTAGGGGTTGGAGAAAGCTTCTCATAAGGAAACCTTTCGTTCTCGTCAAAAGGAGTAAACTCCGTTTTGCGCCCCCCATAGGCTTCCATAAATTTGCTCTTCAATTTCTCTAGCGACATGAATTCACCCTCTTCGTCTATACGATTTTGACTAGCGGTTCAACGATATGATCGAACGCCCCCATGAACAGACAGTTGTTCGTTTCTACAACCTGTCCTAACCGATTAAGTACAAACCCGCTTGGCAGCTCCATTACCCGCATTCTCTTCGTCAGGTCATGTTTCGTTACCCGATAAACATGTGGTACCCGTTCACCGAACACTTGCTGCACTTCTTCAAACATTTCTTCTTTACAGTAGATCAGAATGGCTATGTTATAACGCTTATGATGCTGCTCAAGGAACTGATCGAGTATTTCCATGGATTCCAGACAGCTTGTGCATTCAACACTGTAGCATAAGAAGAACAAGTGGTTCGTAATGAGATCGTACAACCGGAGCTCCCCTGCGTTCAGTGTTTGAATCGATATATCCGGCAAGTAATCGCCAAGGATAAGCGGGGACTTGAAGTACCTACTAATAGAATCAGGTTGGTTCATGCTCTTAAGCTCCCTTCTAAGCAACGTCAAAGATTCGGCTGTGCTCGCGAATTCGATACTTCTGATCCGTGATCAAATAAGAAGGCAAGTCCATCAATTCAAGCTTACGAAGTCGCTCCGCATCTTCATCGGCAATAACTTGAATTCCAGCAGGCAGCTTTCTTTGCATCAGATCTGCTTTCCAAGCAGGCGCTTGTAACAATACAAGAATAGGAATCTCGCCATACTTCCTACGAATGTGCTCGATGTGACGCATATAGGCTCTATCTTCTAACCCGATGCCAAGGAGCGCTGTAACAGGACTTAATGAAATGCCCATCTCTTGCAAAATTACACTCTTCAGCCGCTGCTGTCGTATGCGAATGATACGAACCGAAACGGTAAACGCTGTCATGAATATAAGCCAAATCACAATGCCTAGTGTCATAATGCCACCGCCTCCTTCTTCAGCTTATTCATATACGTCCATTCCACGTATAGCTGATAAAGATAAGCGATGGATGAATAGATGAGAAACATCGTAACATGCGGGTGTTCAATGCTTATGTAGGATGGTTGAAGACTTATCCCGAGCAAGGCTAATAGGGCGAGTATCGTATTGCGCACAATCGCGAGCTTCTGGTTCGTAAACTTATCGCTTCTGCCGAAGCAGGAGCACTTGATCGGTTTCTTGCTTAACTGTTGGCGCAGGAAGAGTAAGGAGAAACAAGCAAGCAATAGAAAAGCAGCAATGTAGCTGATACCAAGGAGGATGTTTAACGAGAAGGTAACACCAAGCAGTAATTCAAGTCCAAGAACAGCAATGGATGCTAAGTAAGTCTTCCAATTAAGCTGTTTGCCGATAACATTGAAATCAACGATGGCGTATAAAAAAGGTCTGAAGCTGAGGAGTTTGGCCATGAACGAACTGAAAAACAACAGCGAAAAGATGCCAGGTAAAATTAGAATCGCAACCCCTACTTTCCAAGTGAGCGCTTCCACTTCTGTCCAATCACAGTTGTCTTGAGAGGATAATAGCATAGTGTTCGGAGTGAATCAACAAATTTATTTATCTTTTTATGGTTTTATTAACTGATTTAGTCATCTAGATAGCAAATCAGATAATGTTGATATTAACGATTGGATTACTACTTTTTTTTATGATAAGTATGAATAACAAAGCACCCCTCCTGTTAGTCAGTTTCACCTCCTATCACTAGAAAATTCGATGAACAGAATCGCAATCACCGCTATACGATGCACAAAAGGCTAAGGGGAAGTCTCTTACTCCATCCCCTTAGCCCTCTAATACGAACTACTGTATTACTTCCCAGTCATCGCAAATTGCAAATCGCTGATCGACAAGAATTCAACGAGCTCATCGTCGTTTGTGTTAAGTAGCATACTTAAATAATAGGACGGCTTGTTCGTTGACTCATTCATCTCTGCTTCGGTAAGAAGATGTAAGGACCCCACCGTGTCACCGCTGCTAATTAAATAAGTCAAATACGGTGATTGATAAGAAGTCGCTAGTCCATAAAGCCCCTCTATCACTTTCCGACTGTTTAGTAGTCCCGCACCACGCACCGTCTTGTAGAGCGTCTTGGACTCCTCACTCAGTCGGATCGTTAGTGCGACTACTTTGTCGTTACGATAAGCTACCAGGATGCCGTCATATCCAACTCCGCCGATTCGCGAATCTGATATTGGCTCCCCCACGATGGCCTCAGCTTCCTTCCTCGTCATGCCGAGTGATATCGCGGACTGAGCTCCTCCATCAACTTTAATCATAGATAAGTCTGCTAGCGTAATCGGCAGAGCGGGTTCATCCAATATAACAGCCTCGTTCATCTGAGTAACGTGTTTCTCTAATGCTTGTGTATAATCACTGCGTGAGATCTGAATACTGGACAGGCTGCCTAGTGCGTTCGATCCGAACTGGAGTTGATAAAAATCGGGTTGCCCTTCAAGCTGTTTCATCAACTCTTCTCCTTGCACAAGGTCAAGCGAATCAGTCTTACTGTCCCAATGATACCCGTATGCCATTGAATTCGGGATGGAGGCTTCTCCAAGTTTCTCGACCGCTTCATTCGGGCTTGTTTCCAAGCTAATCCCGTTCGACAACGAAGAATTCTCCCCGAACGAGAATAACGCAAGATGATCATCCATATAACCGACCGTCACATCGTCATACATATAGTAATCGCTGCCTTCTGGCGAAAGGTATGCTTCAGGCTCTCCGAGCAGATTATCGATCTGCTCCTTGGACATTCCCATCTGTATCGTGACCGTATTCCCGTCCTTCTGCTGTACAATCGTTAACGCCTTATCGGATACGATCAGATTATCCTCAGCATTATGCTTGTTTAAGAGAATCAGTGATCCACCTGCGGCGGCTGCAAGCACAACTCCCGAAATAACGGAATACACCAATCTTCTTTTATGGTTCAACAGCCCCACAAGACTTCCTCTTTTCATAATTCTCTATATGTAACACAGACAGTAATTGTATATTTCGACACCATCCTTATTTTACCTTTTTAAGCATCTTTACTATCAAAACAAAAACGTATGTTCCATTCACAGTTACGCGAATGGAACATACGTCGTATATAACTAGTCCTCAACTCGAGCTACGCATTCATTGAAATAAGCTAACGCCTGCTCATATTGCGGCGTGTTCACATAATAATTCAAATGATCGAGCCCTATCCAAATATGATATGCGTGCTCAAAGTCCTCGAAATCTATCGCATTATAGTCCGTCGTATAATGCGCTAAGAAGCTGCTTCGGAAAGTGTTGTATACTTGTTGATCGTTGTATTGGAACTTCATCCAATACGTCAATCGCGCGAGCTCCGCCATCCAATTGTACGACATTGCATCATCCCAATCGATCAACGTTAGTTCGCCTTGAGCATCTATCATGACATTTTTCGTCGACAGATCTCCATGATTCAACACCGATGGCAAATTATCGCACAGGCGCAGTCTCGCCATTATTTGCTCCTTAAGCAGGTTTAGCCGGGACTGCTCGAACAATCCATGACATATCAAGGCATTCGAGATATCGTCATAATTGTCACTCATGAACGCCGAGAACGACGTATAGCCAGCCTCGCCGCTGCCGATATAACCATAATTGCGAACTCGAATGGCATGAACCTGGGATACCAGTCGAGCTAATTTGGCATAAAATTCTGAACCTGACTCTAAATCAAAAGCAATCAACGCAGCGTTCGTGCCAGGCACATACTCCTCGATTAGATACCCTGTCTCGAAATAGGGATCGCTGCGATCAAAGACGATGAGCTTCGCACATCGAATGTGATGCTCGATTAATTGGCGGTTTACGTATGCCAGCTTGCCGTCTTCTGGCCATGTTCTCTGTTTATAGGTTTTGAAAATATACGGCTTGCCGTTCGCAATGATCTTATAAACCTTATTATTCGGCACGTTCTCGAATGGCTCAATGGCATCCACTGTGCCTTGTACAATCTGTTCAACCTTATTCCGTATGTATGCGTAATTTTCGTTCATCGCTCCCCCACCTGCCTCCCTCTATTCAAGGATGATTACAACAAACCCTCTATCTTATGATAGAGGGTTGTACAATCCATATATAGATCAAGTTCAAATCTAGTCATTCTCTGCCTAATGAGCAGCTTGCCGATCCAGAATAGCCCGAACTTGATTCACCGCATCGTCCAGACTCCGGACAGATAGAGTCATCTGCGGCGATTCCTCATATTGATCCGTCGTATAGTTGTATCTTGGATCATAGTAGTACTCTAGCAGCATCCGAACAGCCGGTTCATATCGTTCAGCTTCCAGACAAGAAGCAATCTCAGTTGCAATTGGCGTATGAATACGAGATTTAATGCCATTAAAAGCTTTCAGGTACACTTCTTTATGTCCTGTCGGATAATCCTCGAGAATGCGCTGTACTCGCATATCCACTGGCGCTTCGATCATAATCGACGTACCTGCTTCCTTCTTCTTGACGAGAAAATCAGGAAGAACAGCCTTGCCGATACGCTTGCTCTCCGCTTCAAGAACGACGTAGGGCGTATCCTGCAGCGTCAGCAACTTCTCCAGCAGCAAGGCTTCGAACGTTTTCTGATTGTTTGCTCGTAGCCCGACCTCACCAAAGATCGATCCACGATGACCTGCCAGCTGCTCCAGATCCAATACAGGATAACCTTCTGATTCAAGCTGCTTCAATATCGCCGTCTTCCCCGTACCCGTATTGCCATGCAGCACAACCGCGTTTGGTTTAAAATCAAACGATTCCAGCGTCTCGACGACCCACTTGCGATACGCACGAAATCCGCCATTCAGCCGATAGACATGTATGCCCATCAATGAAAGAACGGTTGCTGTCGTTCTACTGCGCATACCGCCCCGCCAACAGAACACAGCCTTTTTCTCTTTGATCTGATCGATCTCGCGGATGAATGCAGGAAGTTTCGCAGAGACGACCTCTAGCCCTCTCTCCTTCGCGGCTTGAATGCTCGTCTGCTTGTACAGCGTACCGATCTCGGCACGCTCTTCATCATTGAACAGTGGGATGTTAATGCTGCCAGGGATCGTCGATTCCCGAAATTCGGATGGGGATCGAACGTCAATCGTAACGAGCTCCCTATTGTCTCGTTGGGCTCTAAGTTCTTCAATTGTAATGTCTTGAAACAAGTCGATTCGCTCCTTACATCAGGATCTTTGAACGGAGTTCAAAGTCACTCAGCTGCTACATCAGGATCTTTGAACGGAGTTCAAAGTCACTCAGCTGCTACATCAGGATCTTTGAACACGACATAGGGATCTTTGCGCTCGCGCAAAGTCTCTCTGCTATCAAAGTCACTCTGCTGCTACATCAGGATCTTTGAACACGACATAGGGATCTTTGCGCTCGCGCAAAGTCTCTCTGCTCTTAAAGTCACGCTGCTTTACACCTTCAGGTTATTCAACAACAATGTGGCCGGGATGCTCGTCGACGACATGACCGATGATGCTTGCTTCAACGCCTTGCTGAACAAGCTGTTCAAGCAGTTGATCGGCTTGCTCTGGATTAACCGAGATGAGCAGCCCACCTGAAGTTACAGCATCGCACAGGATCCAGCGGTCGATCTGATCCATCGAATCCGGGAAAGTGACGAACGGCTGAATATGATTGAAGTTATTTTTTGTTCCGCCTGGTACAAAGCCTTGCTCGGCAAGCTCGCGAGTACGGTTCAGCACCGGTACTTGATCCTTTACGATACGTAGTCCAGCACCACTGCCTTTCGCCATCTCCGATGCATGACCTAGCAGACCAAAGCCTGTTACGTCCGTGCAGCCATGCACTTCATAATTGCTCATGATTTCAGCGGCTGTCTTATTGAGTGTCGCCATTACGTTCGTCACGCGTTTTACTTCTTCTTCGGACAGTTGGTCCTTCTTGATCGAGGTCGTCATAATGCCAACGCCGATGGGCTTCGTCAGAATCAGCTTGTCGCCCGGCTTCGCGCCAGCATTTGCTTTGATTTTGTCCGGATGAATCAGCCCTGTAACTGCCATTCCGAACTTCGGTTCTTTATCGTCAATGGAGTGACCGCCAACGAGCGTCGCTCCCGCCTCTTGTACTTTATCAGCAGCACCGCGCAGAATGTCTGCCAGCACTTGCTTGTCTAACGTCGTAATCGGGAATGCGACGATATTTAATACCGTTAATGGCTTGCCGCCCATCGCATAAATATCGCTTATCGCGTTCGCCGCCGCAATCTGGCCGAAGGAGTAAGGATCATCAACGATCGGCGTGAAGAAATCGACGGTTTGAACGAGCGCCAGTTCGTCGTTCAAACGATATACGCCAGCATCGTCACTCGTATCCAGTCCGACGAGCAGATCAGGATTGGGTGTCGTTGGCGGAAGACTGCGAATGACTTGCATGAGATCCGCTGGACCGATTTTGCAGCCGCATCCGCCTTTGCTTGATAATGATGTAAGTTTAATGGATTCCGCTTGAGTCATGACACACTTTCCTTTCGAATTGCTCGTAATGTATTGCCGATAACATCCTTCAGTAATAGTACATCATTCAGATTACTATCGCAAAATGAATGCCGCTTTGTGATATAATGTTGAAGCTTCAATTAGAATGATGGAGGGTAAGTATGTCGCAGCACAATCAAACATCGATGAGACAACAGGGTGCCAACTTGAAAACCATTCTGTTGATTCTGGTATTCATCCTAATCGCTGCCGCAGGGCTAAGTTATGTGAAATGGTGGCCGTATTATCATAAAGCAATAAAAGCAATAACGGACCATACGATTGGATCTTCGATCTTAACAGGTAAAGAACCAACCGTTCCAAGTCCCTCCTGGAATGCAGCCTGGAGTTATGCTGTTACTTATTACAAAGCAGTATGGAAAGCGGCTGTACTCGGCATTGTGCTGGGATCGCTTGTTCAAGTCCTGCTCCCTTCAGGTTGGTTGCAGCGTGCATTAGGCCAAACATCGCTTCGCAACACAGCGATTGGCGGCATGGCTTCTGTTCCTGGCATGATGTGCACATGCTGCGCGGCTCCGATTGCAATCGGCCTGCACAAGAAGAAGGTTTCTCCTGCTGCGACCCTAGCGTTCTGGCTCGGCAATCCGTTGATCAACCCGGCAACGCTCATCTTCATGACATTCGTACTATCGTGGAAATTCACGGTTATCCGTATTATATTCGGACTTCTTATTACGCTGGGCGTGAGCTACTTCGCTGCTCGACTAATGGGTAACGCGGAAGTTTCGAATGAAACCATGGAGAAATCGATGCCAATGGAACCACAACCACAGCGGGAGGCGCCAATGTGGCGCAGATGGATGGTTAGCATGTGGACAATGATACTCAATGTTGTACCAGCCTATTTCATCTCGGTGCTTGTACTTGGAGCTGCAAGAGCTTGGCTCTTCCCTTCACTTGGCGAGACAGGCATGGATATGGCGTTGATGGTCATCATTTTCTCCATTGCGGGCGCATTGTTCGTCATTCCAACGGCTGCAGAGATTCCAATCATTCAGTCGTTCTTGGCGCTTGGATTCGGCGGCGGACCAGCGGCAGCGCTTCTCGTTGTCCTGCCAGCGGTCAGCCTCCCTTCCCTGTTAATGATACGCAGCGCCTTCCCAGCGCGGGTCGTCTGGTTTATTCTCACCGCAGTGATTGGCTTAGGTTTAATAAGCGGCATTGTCGGTGCCATTGTTATATAAATAAGCAAAGCGAAAACCACCTGAAATGGAGTCAGGTGGTTTTCCTCATTTTACCCTTGTTACTCATACATGTCAGAGCCCGTAATCATAAGATCAAGCGCCAAATGCTGCAGTCCACTCAAGTAATCTTCCTTGAAGTCACTCTTGAGCAGCACCGGCAAATGTTTCCTAGGCATATAGGTCGCGCTGCGTTCCTTGATCTTAGCTAGAAGTGCTTCATCAATCTCTTCGTTGCAGAAAATGACTGCTTTCGGGTTCGTAATCCCTGTAAAAGTCGCGATAAGACGGGCTACGGCATCGATCTGGCCATCTGTTGGCACTAGACTTGCGTTCTCGCTGGAACCATTATCGCTGCTGCCATTCTCATCTTTGAGTGCCTGTACGAAAGATCGATCCCCATCTTGCGGTACCAACGCAATCTCGCCAGCGAAGAATGTGCTCCCCCGTACAACATCGCCGTTGATCATAATACCGGAGCCTGGTCCATTCTGCCCGAAGTACAGATAGACAAGAGACTCGTTCTCAATCTCATTGTTGGAAGCAAAGCCAAGCACGGACGCATTCATATCGTTCTCTACAATAACCGGAATCTGGAACCGAGATTCGATCGTCTCTTTCAAGTCATTATCGAGGAAGTTCGGATATGGCGGTATGAAAATAATCTGCCCGTTGCTCACTGCGCCTGGCACACCAATGGCAATCGAGCGGAGCTTCGGATATTTCTCAATCAGCGACTCAACGTGATTGCCCAGCAGCTGCACATCCTGTTGAAGAACGCTTGGCATTATGCCTTCTTCCTTGATCTCGCCAATACAGTTGAAGACGGTGTAATTCGTTTCTGTTTTCTCCACGAAGATCGCCAATCCCAGCATATATTCCGGGTCATAAGCATACCGTTTCGCGCGTCTGCCGCCGCTCGAATCATCTTCGCCTACATAATGAATTTCGCCATCCTGCTCCATCTGCGTAAGAAATTTGCTAATCGTGGGGAAGCTAATGCCAAGGCGCTGGCATAAATCCGCCTTCGTTGCGCTGCCCATCATAATGAGTGCAGCTCGAATGCGCTGCGTGATTGCCTTCTTCATCTCTTTGGGGGACGTGTGTATATCAGTCATAAGGTGCATCACCTTTCATTGCGAAATCACTCAACTTATTAAATAAGTTTAATAAGTTGAGATCATCATAGCAAATAACCGATGGGAAGAGCAATATGAAGAAGCGATTTTGGCTGTAAAAAAATAAAAAGCCGCTAAAATCGCGGCTTTCTTCGTATATGACGTTGTCGATTAACCAATCAGAATCCGCCTCTAGAGTGAATAATTTGCCCCGTAATCCATTGAGAATCTTCACTTGCTAAGAAAGTCGCCAACCGGGCTGCATCGTCAGGTGTTCCAATCCGCCCCATTGGAAATTGCGGCAGAAGTGCTTGCTTCACATCATCAGACATCCAACCCGTATCTGTAGGACCAGGATCAATTGCATTAACCGTGATATGCAAAGTAGCAAGCTCTGCAGCAAGTGATTCAGTAAATACAGAGATAGCCCCTTTCGTAGCTGCATATGCGAGATTGCCGGGCATTGGACCTTTGCCTTGGCCCGATGTAAAGTTGATGATACGGCCTTCAAATAAGGTAGAATGCGCCCGCTGCTCCGCTTCGAGCATTCGTGCGAATTCAGCAGACAGCATGAAAGTGCCTCTAATATTGACAGCACAGTGCGCATCGATAATGGCCTCGTTCATCTGACGAAAGTCTGTATCAACACTATACGTAGCATTGTTGATAAGTATCGTTGGCAATCCTATCGTCTGACGAGCCGTTTCAAGCAAATGCATCGCTGCACCAGAAGCGGCCAAATCCACACTCATATGCGCAACTTGCACATTCAATTGGCGAAGCTCATCAGCGAACTTATCCGGCCAATGCAGATCAGCGCTATTCGGATAATGTAATTGTTCGTAGTCATACAGGTGAGTGAAGAAAATGTTCGCGCCTTCCTGGGCGAATGCTCGGCAAATGGCAGCCCCGATTCCCCCTTCACGGCTAGCACCCGTGATAATAGCTGTTCTGCCTTTCAATCTAGTCATGAGACATTTCCTCCAATAAAATAAACCAATACTAGTAATTAAATATGCCGCAGCTTATCGGGGTTGGCGACGATGTAAATCGTTTCAACTAGATTGTTCTTATAACCGAACGAATAAACATATTGTACCTGATCCTGGATTCGGAATTGAAGTCCAGGCATCCCGTTCACAATACAATAATCCATTAAGTATTGGCCATCGTTAATGCGAAGAAGGTTCGTGAAGAATGCACTCACCTTGTCGATGCCAACAATCGGAATCCTAGCCGCTTGAACCTTGCCTCCGCCATCGCTATATACAACAACTTTATCGCTAATTAGTTCGAGCACCCTACTCGTGTCCCCCATCGCGATCGAACGGACGAACTCCTTAATATAAGACTCAGCGATCGAGATCGATGGCATCTGTTCAGGCTCAAAATGAATGCTATGCTGAGCGCGATGATAAATTTGCCTGCAGTTCGCACTGCTTTTCCCTACCATATCTGCAATCTCATCGTAACCGTAATAGAAAATTTCCCGCAAGAGAAATACCGCGCGTTCGACCGCATTGAGCTGCTGAAGCAGAAGTAGATAAGCAGTCGAGATCGATTCACGCTGCATATAGGCAGCCGATGGATCATCATCCGGTGACTCCCGGTTAATGAGAGGCTCCGGCAACCAAGGTCCAATGTACAATTCCCGCTGCTTGGCGGAGGATCGCAATAGATCCAAGCAGCGGTTTGTCACCATTTTATATAAATACGCCCGTTCATTCTGAATGGATGAGACATCTGGCAGTTGATCATAAGTGAGAAATGTTTCTTGTACGATATCTTCTGCATCCATAACGCTTCCCAGCATTCGGTATGCCAGAGAAAACAGCTGTGTGCGGTACGAATTATACAATGCTTCTGTGCTCATGAATTACCTTATTCTCCGTTTCTGTGTGTGAGAGTATATGGGCAACAGCCCGCTTCGCGCTTGCTGTCGCAGCATCTACAAGCATTTCACCATGCGATACCCATTCTCCTGCTACATACAATCCAGTAATTTCCGGTACAACGGGTCCCGGTTTCGATTGGCGCTGCAGATGGACGAAGTCATGCGATACCGTCATATTCGGAAGGAATTGCTTGGCCGCCAGCTCATTCCGCCAGCCGGGATGCACAGTATCCAGTAGTTGTTCCAGATCCCGCAAATCTTGATCGGCATCTTTCTCTTTGCCTTGGTATTTAATGACGCTAATCACCTGAGCGCCTTCATCACTCAAATGCGCTGCTTGCGAGTGATTCGATAGGAACACCGTCTGATCAATGCCATATACGATATTGATTTTCTGCTGCGGCACTTTACGTAGGGCAACGTCTAATGTAGCTGTTGTCATCTCAATGGCTTGCTCTTTCCAGATGCGCAGCGCTGTTGCTTCCGCTTGGGGAACTAATTGATAAGCAGCTGCTGGTGGTATAGCTGCAATAACGTTATTAGCCTCGATCACCGTACCATCCTCACAACGAATCTGCTGCACACGTCCTTCCTGATGCTCAATCGCAACGACTTTTTGTTTTGCAATGAATTGAACACCAAGTGCTGCTGCCCGCTGACGCATCTCCTCTATGATCGAAGCCCAGCCTCGATCCATATACATGACACCATTCAGAGCACGCTGCAGTTGTTGGATGACCGGTCCTGCTGCTTGCAGATCAGGCGCCATCACATAGGTGGACGAGCGAATAAGCGAATATAAAATATGACGAGCCATCGGATCGTTCACATTTCCCTCCACCCACTCACGTACGCTCAAGTGGTTGTAATTATCGGTCTGTATCTTACCGAGCTTCGTGAACCATTTGGCAAACTCCATTTTGCCTTTCACAGTGAGGAGCGATGTTGTTAGCAGCGATTTAACACCTACAGGCATCGTACTAATCTGACCTTTCCATAATCCATGCGCTTCGATAGCGGGCTTACCACCCTTCAAGCTTAACTTCAAGTCACGGAAGGTTGCGAGGGCATCGCCATGAAACAGGGCATGACCGCCCAGATTGAAGTAATGTCCTTGCTTTTTGTTCGTCATTGCTCTTCCGCCGAGCCGCTCCTGCTTCTCGATTAGAATGGTGCGTTTGCCTGCTTGCGCCGCATACAGTGCAGCCGTTAAACCTGCAACTCCCCCGCCTACAATTGCGATATCGAAATTCGTTGTTGGAATCGTCATATCCGTCATCCCTTTCGGTTTTGATACTCGTATGACGGGAAGCTCATTCCGTTTGTGACAACAATGGAACCATTTCTTGAGAAAAATACGAAAGGACTCTCTGAAATTGCTGAAAATGCTGACATAACACGGGTTTTGTCGATCTGACAGATGTAATGTATGTTCATGTTATTAATGAATTTATTATATTGATTTGCCAAATATTGAGTATTATAATCGTCTACGAAAGCGCTTTCTATCCCACAACCGTAAGGAGGTGATCATTAGTGTAGAAGTTCGTCGTCCGTCCCAGAACGCCGTCGTCTGCCTCCCCGTTTCACCGATGACGCAAGTGAGCATGAAGCAGGTTTTTTCGTTTTAACGATGAATCGAGGAATGTACACCAATAATTATAGGAGGTTAT
Source organism: Paenibacillus terricola (assembly GCF_014779765.1). Taxonomy (GTDB): domain Bacteria; phylum Bacillota; class Bacilli; order Paenibacillales; family Paenibacillaceae; genus Paenibacillus_T; species Paenibacillus_T terricola. The sequence continues at coordinate 842,892 of NZ_JACXZA010000002.1, forward strand.
TCGCTATGAGAAACAAAGGCCGTACAACACTGATGTCTTTGGTTACCGCACTCATTCTCGTATTCTCTTCCTTCTCGGTCGCTTATGCTGCTACTTGGAGTTCCTCTGCACAATGGGCAACATGGACGAATGGCGGTTACACGATTTATAACAACATTTGGGGCAGCGGCGCAGGCTATCAAAGCATCTGGGCGAACTCGTATAGCAACTGGGGCGTATGGGCGCAGCATCCGAATACGGGCGGCATCAAATCGTATCCGAACGTTACGAAGACGATCAACAAGAAGATCAGCGCCATCTCTACGCTTAAGAGCAGCTTCAATGTAACGGTTCCTTCGAGCGGTTCGTACTCCTCCACGTACGATGTCTGGGCAGGCACGAACAACGCTTATGAAATCATGATCTGGATGAACAAAGCTGGCGCAGTCAATCCGATCTCGTACAACTGGTCCTCTTCAGGCACGCCTGTAGCGGTATATTCGAATGTTAGCGTTGGCGGCCATACTTGGAACGTGTACCAAGGCAGCAACGGCGCGAACGCCGTCTACTCTTTCGTCCGTACAAGTAATACGAACTCCGGAACAGTAGACATTCTAGCAATCACGAACTGGATTAAGTCTAAAGGCTGGTTCAGCGATGTCGTCGTGAACAGCGTGCAATTCGGCTTCGAGATTACCTCTTCCGCATCTGGCTCTGATTTCATGGTGAACAGCTATTCCGTTACCAATAGCTAAAACGGTTTCGTGGCTAACTCCTCTAAGGGGGGGGGGCGCATAAGGTACTAGCACCTTATGCGCTCCCTTTCTCCCTGTTAGAAATCCAATGCTTTCTCCATTCCAGCAGCAATTCGTTCAACGGTCGGCAGCCATTGATTTTCAATTTGTCCGAATGGATAGACGGTATCCGGAGGAGTAATCCGCATGACCGGTGCATCTAGACTTAAGATGGCGCGTTCATTGATCTGAGCGATAACCTCTGCTGCTATACCGGATGTACGCTGCGCTTCTTGGACGACAACGGCACGGTTTGTTTTGCGAATCGATTGCACAATCGTATCTATATCAAGTGGCATCAATGTTCGAAGATCAATAACCTCGACAGTGATCCCTCGCTGCTGTTCCACTTGTTCAGCTGCTCGGACGGACAGCGCGACCATCGCACCGTATGTAATGACCGTTAAGCTGCGGCCTTCTCTAACGATGTTGGCTTTACCAAGCGGAATCAAGTAAGCCTCTTCCGGCACTTCCTCACGATATAAGTGGTACAGCTTCAGATGCTCGAGGAATATGACAGGATCGTTATCAGCTATAGCAGACATCAACAACCCCTTCGCATCATAGGGATTGGAAGGTGCAACAACTTTGATGCCAGGTGTTTGTATCATTAAACCCTCGAGCGAGTCGTTGTGCATCTCCGCCCCGTTGACACCCCCGCCATATGGAATACGGTACGTAATCGGCGCATGATAGCGTCCGCCCGATCGATACCGTAGACGTGCTGCTTGGACAAGCATCTGATCCATCGCTTCAAAGATGAAGCCGATGAATTGAATTTCGACGATCGGACGTAAACCTTGCGTACTCATCCCCACTGCCATGCCACAAATAGCAGATTCCGCGAGCGGAACATCAAATACGCGGTCCTCGCCATACTTCCGCTGCAAGCCCTCTGTTACACGGAACACGCCGCCAACCCCTCCAACATCTTCACCGAAGATCAGTACATCATCGTGAGATGCAAGCGCCGTATCAAGCCCCTGGCGAATCGCCTCTTTCATATTCATAAGCATCTGGACAGCACCACCCATCGATAGAATGTTAATATCTACCTGAGTAATTATATGATACAGGTTATTAAATTGTATATAACAGCAACTTAAATTTGTGATTATTTTCATTAAAATAGATCATTCTGTACCAAAAACAGTTTGGTGAATTAGTGTACAACAGATACGATACAGATCAATGCAACTTTAAAAGAGCCGCATCCTGTGCAGCTCTTGTGCCTTACTTATGATTGGTCCAGTCACATAGACAGCATCGACGGTAATCGTATCATTATCGATCTAAAAGCTTTGATGAACCGGCAGTTTCGTGACTGGGCCATCTTCTTGCAATGCATGAATCGAACCCCCGATCCCTCGGTCCATGTCATTCGTAAACTTCTGAATGTAATACGGGATTAGAAGGACGAGGAGAACAACGAGGATCGACCTTCTCACTATAATGAATACATATTTCATCTTGCTACCCGCCCCTTCAACTAATCGAAACGTCCCCCTATCATTAGCAACAGCCCAATAATGACACCTATCACGCCCCCAACTCTTGCCATTACCTTCGCGGCGTCGCTCGGTTCAGCGTTCTTGAATTGCCATCCATATTTCATACACCAACCAGCTCGTGGAAATACAATGTTCAAAACTCCGATTATGATGACAATGAAGCCGAAGAACCCTACCATGTAATCACCTCACTCATAAGGAGTCGATGTCGTCTGACAGCATCGGTCTCGGGTCATTTGTTAACCCTGATAAATGTTAGACGTATAAAATGGTAAAAAGTAACTGACCAGAGTTGAAAAAGGGAAAACAAAAACAGACCACCTATTGGCAGTCTGTCTGAGGAAACCATTGACTGGCTATATTAACGTGCTAGGCATACTCATTTAACCTGTCCAACACTCGCTAGAAACCGAAGAATCGTATCATTAACCAGAACGGGATATTCCCTTGTCATATGTGGTCGATGACTTCCGCCCGGCACTACATCATACATCGAACCCGCGACAAGTGATGATAACCATCTTACCTTCTCCTCACCGGCATAAGGATCATGCTCCCCTGTGATGAATAACGACGGACATGAGATTGTTCTTAGCTGCTCCTCTGTCAATTGCGGATACAGTCGCCAATCCTGCGCCGATTGCCGCATGAATTGCTGCCAATCTCCTCGATGCGCTTCTTCATGCCGTTCGATCATTTGATTGATCGTATCCTGCCGGTGATGCACCAGCAGCCATTCTGGTTCAAATTGTTCAACGCCATCGGGCTCACATGTTCCGCCTGTCCCGATCGTTGTCAGGGAAGCGACCCTATTCGAATGATTCACAGCGATATATAAGCCGACATTCGCACCAGAGCTGTATCCTACGATATGAGCTTTATCAATGCCAAGTTGATCCATGAATGCGATGATATCGTTAGCGTGACCTGGTGTTGACCATTCCAGATTGCTGCAGCGGGTACGACCATGTCCTCGAAAGTCAGGGAAGTAACAGCTATATTGCTGCTGAAAATCAAGCATCTGACTCGCGAAAGCTAATATCCCGCGGGAGTAATGGCTATGCAAGAAAATGAGCGCTTCCGAAGCGCCCATTTTCTCATAGAACATCTCCATATCATTGATCTGTACATAAGGCATACTCCACTGGCCTCCGTAACCATATGCGGTTCATCTTATTCGATATCTGTGAGCACTTCATTCTCTCGTTTAAGATGATGTTCATCCATTCGCTTGCGAAGCTCAGCAATCTCAATAAGGCGCTTCTCCATCCGTTCCTGCCGCTTAAGCTTAAACTGATTGATAATATCACTTGGTGTCTGAGCATCCAGCAAGTTCAGGAGCGCTTGATCGGTCTCCTGCCTTTGCTCCAATCGTTGCAGCCTATACTTCAATACGACTTCGCTTGTAGTTGGTCTAGATTGCGCCATTGAGAACACCTCCACCATTATTCTATTCAAGGGTGAGATGTGCCACAACTAGACGAATCACAATCCTATGTTCAATCGCTATTCTTATTACCCGAGCCAAAACCGATGACATAGCCGTCAGGATCCTTCACCGAAAACTCCTTCCACACACCCCAATCAAATTCGATCTCGACTGGTTCAGCGGCAATATTCGCGCCATTCGACTTTAGTTCTTCGAATAGTGTGTCGAGCTCGCCATGCGTGCGAACATACGCGTACGTATTCCAATGATTACGGTTAGGACGAACGTCTTCGATCGATTCTGCTTGAATGAGTTTGAAGCCCAATGCGAAGTCATCGCGAATCGCCCAGAAATCATTCACGTCACATCCAAATGCTTCGGAATAATAAGCCTGCGAACGTGCCAGGTCCGATACTAACAATACCGTCAACGAATTTTCGATTCTTGCTTTAACGATTTCCACAGCTAGAACGCTCCTCTATAATATGGAATAATTACCCACTAATAGAATAGCGAATATATGTTCGGTTGTAAACATGAACTTGTAGTTATTTATTCATTTCGATTAATACCTTCCAATAGCGGTTTCAGCTGCTTCTCCCAAATCCTCTTCGGGTTATATTGCTGTCTTGCAATCGTTTTGGCGCGCAGCATCGTCTCTCCCTCCATCCGCTTCGCGATGGCAGCCGCGTGCTCTCGAATATAGGCCTCCTCAGAGGGGTTATATTGCTCCTTCGTCTCATACCCGAAGTTACGGGCATTCCACCTCATGAAATAGGCATTCATCTGTCTTCCCAGCTCTTCCAACGCCGGGACCGCTTCATTCAGTACAATGAAATTGCCCCGAGACGCTGCTTCAAGCACAATAAGTCCGAATGACTCCGAATAAGAGGAACAAATAAACAAATTGCTAAGCCCGAATAATTCCATCACAGCTTGATGTGGTAAACCGTCTGGCCAGCCCTCGTCCGATGTAAAAACCACACCTTTTCCTTCAAGCCCGAAGCGCTCTCCTGCCTGTCGAATTTGTTGCTTATATGCTTCGCTGCTAATATCCATCGACGGGAAATCACAGAACACGATCTTAGCGTCGAGTCCGGTCTCGACAGTCATTGCCCCTACCAAGGCAGCCGCCTTATCGAATTGCTTGCCTGGCGTCAGTCTGCCGGGATAGATCGCTAGAATATCCGGGGTCATCAGATCCACGCGCGATCCCAACTGACGCAGCGCTTCACTGGATTCAGCATATGGATTCCAACTATTCGAGATCACGTGGCACCGTGCCGGATCAATTCCATACTGCCGAGCTAGCGCTGGAAGCCCCGAAGCAGTCGGATAAATATATTCCGTATTCGGCATCGCTTGAAACCTTGCAGACAGCGGCCAATTCGCACGGAACGGCCGTACAGCAGGAAGCGAATGCGTCATCGCGAGGAACCGAAGATGCGGCAGACGCTCCTGAACCTGCCTGATCGCAATATTGTGGACGAGATGCCAACCTTGGTACAGAATATCGTGCATCATGCATACCTCTACATCACGCAGCGCTTCTTCCATACTATCTGCAATAACTGATGTCTCGTCGAAAAAGGTCTCATGCACTCTTCCGAACGACTGCGAATAATCTCGCCAATGGATCTGCTCTCCCCGCAGCCGATTTGTAATGCGCACCCACTCGATTCGTTCATCGAGGTATATGCCTTGGCGCTCAGAATCCGAACAATCCTGACTAACAAGCAGCTTTATGTGGTACCCTGCTTCCAACATCATGTGCAGATGTTCCTCTACAACACTGACAAGCGAATAGGTTTTGGAGAGTCCATTAAACATCGTCAGGATGGCGACTTTCATGTACGCATTCCCCTTCTCATTTGTAGCAGGTCTCGTCGTGCTGAGAACGTTATTATGCGGTTTCTCGGTTTTGTATGCATATTTTGTGTAGATGGCCAATATGGTGAAATGCATGCGTAGAGAGGAGGTTCGGAGGATGGCTTGTGTTAATTTAGGAGTCGCGAACGATTTCAACGTATTCGTTTTCACGGATCATACGCAATCATCGGTTGACTCGGAAGGCCGCGTTGCGGTCGGAGGCAAAGCAACTTATGTAAATTACGCGGTGGGTAGCAGGCTTCCTGTATCCCAAACTAGAGCCGATCTCATTGTTCAAGGCGAAATCGACATTCAGTCAGGCACTAACTTCGCGGGCAATACGATTATTTATCCAACGGGAACGGTCACGGAATACACGATGACTAACAACAATCGTGTGCCGAATCAACCGCTTGTCGGTTCGCCAATCGATTTCCCGGCAGCTCAACGCGATCTGACTGCACTATCCCTTAATTTGTCCGCAATACCACCGAATGGCACAGTAGAGAATAACTTTGGACAGATCGTATTGACGGGAACGGATCCCGAACTAAATATATTCATGTTTAACGGCCTGAATGTTGATGGAGAAGGACTACGGCTTGACACGGCTAACGGAATCAATATCATTGCCCCATTAGGCTCTACCATCATCATTACAATAGGTGGCGAAAATGTAGGGTTCGGCAGCTATGCCATTTTTCGTAACGGCATAACTTCTACACGCTTGGATGCCGCGTTAATCTTATGGAACTTCTTTCAAGCGACAACGGCTTTCAATCAGAATCTGTCCATCACAGGCTCTGTGCTTGCACCTTATGCGAACTGGGAAGCGATTGGCTTCGGCAATATTGATGGCACCATTGTCGCCAACTCCTTATCTAACGCAGGCGGCACGCTGGAAGAGCACAATATCCCATTTGCCGGCTGCTTGCCTGGCAGTGAGACACCTACAAGTTCGACAACGACCTCCACTAGCAGTACGACGTCAACGACTACTCCTGTCCCAACTTCGACGACGAGCACGACAACAACGGAAAGCACCACATCGACTACCTCTTCATCCACCACCAGCTCGGTCACGGTTTCAACCACTAGCAGCTCAACCACGACATCTGCTACAAGCAGCACAAGTTCAACAACGAGCACTTCCTCTTCTACGACAACGCCTATCGTTACTGGACCGAATATTATCGCAAGTAAAACAGCTAATGTTACTAATGTCAATATTGGAGACACGATTACGTATACCATTCAAGCAACCAATATCGGGACCGCTCCAGGCGAAGCGATATTGGCGGAACGTCTCCCTGATCAGATTAAATTCATCCCATCCAGCCTGAGAATCAATGGCGGCAAATTTAGCGGCGTTGATATTACGGAACAGGTCATTATCGGTACGATTGACCCTGGTCAGACTGTAACGATCGAGTTTCAAGTGTTCGTCGCAGGATTTCCCCCAGGCGGTATAATCATCAACACAGGCAGTGTGGTGACAGTCGCACCTGGTACGACTCCAGCTACATGCACGCCTGGCGTCCTTTCAATAGCCGGTTTGCCGAACGTGCCGGCCATACCGGGTCAATTCCTCCCCGTGCTTCCTGTAGTAATTCCAGGCTTTACCCCGCTTCCTGGCGAGTTAATCTCTTTAGCACCGATCGTCACAGCAAGCGGTAAAGTTGTTCTGGCGAATCCCGTCACTGTCCCTGGCGTAACATTGCCGCCTATTCTCGGTGTGACAATACCGCCAATTATAGGAACGATTCAACCAATCGAACTATTGACTGGGATAACGGTTAACCGTACTCCAAGCGTACCGGCGCCAAACCTTATCGTGTTCCAGCCGTTCTTGGATTTCAATCTATTCAATGGCCAGCGTATCACATACAGCTTTTTTATCGTGAATAATGGCAATCTGCCAGCGGTTCGAACGAGGTTCTTGAATAAAGTGGCCAGCAATGCCGTGTTCATTGAGGGAACAGTACGTGTTGGTGATGAACTGCGACTGATGGACGATCCGAACAAAGGCATTAACCTTGGACCAATTCCTGTTCATCAAGGGATAATTGTTCGCTTCGACCTACTGGTCAATGGCGGAACGTCGTTAACGAACAGCTTCAGTGTTATTGCTGACTTCCTCCAATCGAATAACACATTAACGTCCGCAACCTTTCAATCGAAACCCATTACGAATCCGGTTAGGCAGCTGGCTGTATCGAGTAACGCTAGATTTCTCAAAGTGTCATCGGTGCGGACAATTAAAGTCAATGGCACTTACGATTATCGATTTACAATTACCAATCTGTCATCGGAAATTGCCGCAATCAATTCGATCTTCTATGACAATCTGAATCCAGCGTTGGAATACGTCTCTGGAAGCCTTGTCGTAAACGGTGTGCAGCAAGCTGATCCACAGGTCGGTATCAGTCTAGGCACTATTGCTCCTGGCGTTACCGTATCCTTATCGTTCTCCGTTCGCGTCATGTTCGAGCCGGTCGGCGATATTATACCGAACCAGGCCATTCTGTTCTTTGAATTCATTTCGGGTGCTTCTTGCTTCCGCGGAGGTCTGTTCTCCAACCTAAATCAGGTGACGGTCGAGGAAGAGGAAGAGTAATTGGTTAATTATGCAAAAAGGACGATTGCGGTAATCGCAATCGTCCTTTCATTTTGCCTAGATTAAGGTTCAATAATGTCCTATCCGTTCGGACAGCATCATCAAACGCAGACTCGCGGGACCGCGTCGGATTATAATCCAACTTACAGCTACATCTCAAAATAATTGTCTCGTTCCACTTTACACACACGAAGACGATATCGGGAATACCACTTCGACTTTCCTCGCTCCTGCGCGACCTGGTGAAGCGAATGGTCCTTCCAGCTTTTTATCGCGTCCAGCGAGTCCCAATACGACACCGTAATCCCGAGTCCATCCGAATCCCGGCTGCTCTCGACTCCAAGAAATCCTGGCTGGCTGGAAGCGAGCTCGACCATCTTATCAGCCATCACGCCGTAGCCATTATCGCCTTCTGTCCGTTCTGATGTGAAGATTACCGCATAATACGGTGGTTCTGGTGTCTTTGCAATTCCGCTCATATCCCTCATACCTCCATGCATGTATATAATGATTGGTTCATCGTGTATCGCCAAACTCTCCTATCCATCATACAATAGGCAGCCATCTCGATCGATGGATGCCTATTCCACTAACACTATAATTCAACTCATCATCCAATGTTGATTGATCTTAATTATCGATAATGAATTCTCCTTCTCCGCTCGGTTCCTCGAACCCCGAGATGAATCTAGCAAGAAGCTCTTCTGTTATGGGAAATGCTGCGTTCGCATCGAACCGTTCACTGCGAATCTTCAATCGTCGCCTCAGCTCGTCAGGCTGAACACGTAAGTATAACAGCCGCCAGCACCCACCTGCCTCTTCTATGATCTGCTTATACCGATCACGTTCGCGGCGATTCCAGAAGCTAGAGTCAACAACGACGGACTTGTTCTCTTGAATATACGCAACAAGCTGCGATATTAGCCGTTTATGCGCCTCGTCCAAATTAGCGCGATACTGCTCTACGGGATAATCGACGCCATATCGGCCGAACGTTTGCCACACCTCTTCGTCGATCGATAGCCTGTCAAAGCCGTGTGCTTCCAGCTGCTTGGATCGAGTCGTTTTGCCTGCTCCTGCAATGCCGCACATCATAATGACGATTACTCGACCTGCATCCCGTTCGCGGTCGATAAGCTTCAACAGATCATTGGCCTCCGACATATTAACAGCCCCCTCGTCAACGCATGCAGCCTACCCCCTACAAGCACGGGTATGGCAGCAGTTCTGCAATGGTTACTTTCTTGTAACCTTCACCCGTCTGTATAATAACGTTGCATTGAGGTGCAATCTCGGCTATCAACTGACGACAGTTCCCGCAAGGCGACAGCACATTGTGCGGAGCATCCTTACCATACACTGCGACAATACATTCAAACCCCCGTTCGCCTGCTGTAATCGCTGCGCCTAAGGCTATCGCCTCTGCACATGATCCGTGAATGCCGTCCAAATTGACCCCTATGTACACTTTCCCATTCGTACTGCGTACGGCTGCTCCAACGGTATGGTAATACTTCTCGCTGTCGAAGTTCCGCTCAATGATTTGCTCTGCTTGATTAATTAGGTCCAAATCTAGCTTTTCTAGTTCCATATGTTAATCCTCCTGATCTTGCAATAAAAACCACACTTTCAATGGATTAGCCTCTAAGCTTACTCGTTCTGTTTCAGTAGCATGTCTAAAACCATCTGCTTATAGACTCTGCTTTTTGTATATGATGCCGCGTATTCGTTCTTGGCTCAAATTGTATTGTTCCGCGAGTTTATGAACGGGTACGCCGTCAAGATATAGTTGATGTATTTCCTCATTGCGTTTGCTCAGCTCTTCGCGTATTCCCGAGCCCTCCCCCCATTGCTGGCGGGATTGCTGCGGGATATATAGATATTGACCTTCAATGTACTTCTGAATCTCTTTAACTAGCTCATCGGGTAGCACCTTATGGGCGTTCGTATATTTCTTCATGCTAGATAACCTTCGTGAGCCGTACGACATTCGCAACGAATTCATCGAAGCCTTCAGTCGCCAATAGGACGAACAATTGAAAGTCATTCAAGCGCATGTTCGTAGCCACATTACAGATGCCGAGCTGCTTCATGGATGATAGCGCTGCGCGCAAAAGCCTTCTTTTCTCATCAAGCGCTAATTCAAATTGGGGGCGAAAATGTAGGGCGAATCCATTCACATTTTTAATAGGATTACCTACGGGGTCAAGCCTCGCTACTTTATAATGGGCAAAGCCCTGTATCTCGCCGGATGGAGCCTGGAGTGCAATCGCGACCGTGCCCGCGAAAGCTTTGGAGGTGCTTTTCCACTGCACTCTGGTTACACTGTCACCGTCATCCATTAACATTTGCTGCAGAACATCTAAACCGGCTCCTGTAATCGGGACAATGTTCGTCGTATCCAGATGATCCGGTTCTCTCCAGTTATTGAGGAACAAGAGTGCCGATGTTGTAGCATATTCGTCCGACTCAAACCCAAGCTGTTCGAGCATTGAGATTTCCTTGTTGCGAATTTGTCCGAAACGAGTAATGGAAAACGATGAAACTTTGCTTCCGCCTCTAGCTTGAACGAAACTTTCGCATTGCTTAAGTAAAGTTATCAACATGTTATTGTATTGCTCATCTACACCGTAACGAATAAATCCACTTCCGCCTTCCGTTAACGAGACACCCATGAAAGCTTTAATTTCACTGTCGATAACTGCCACATATCCGCGATTGTCATCATCACCGAGATACTCTTCTCCGATTTCCTCAGCGCTCATCACTGTAAAAAGAGGATCCCATACATACCGCCTAGCCGTCTGCTGGACAAGAACCTGTACATCCTGTAAATCATCGGCACTTATTTCGCGAATAACCGTGTCTTTGTTCTGCATGCCTGCTGCCACCTTTATCTTCCAGAATGTTGCTGCATTTGTATTATGACAATCATTCCACCCGCAAGATAGATTAAGGTCAATATAGACGAAAGGTTAAACAATACAAATTCAATCTGGATTATTGCAATCATTCCAAACAACAGCAACCTGTTAGTTCTTAGATAATAAATGCTTATTCCGAATCGCGAACTGAATCCCCTTTGTGCGGACATCAATAAACTTCACCAGAAGCGATATTTTGTTATCCCCATTCAACCGCTCCCAGTAATAATCAGCCGTTTCCTCAATGGATTCCAATATCGGCACTTCGAAAGGTTCTCCTAAGAACGGTTTCAGAATACCATTCTCTTCACTCCGATATGTATGAATACAATGTCCAATGCTTGGCTTGAATGCATTGTAATCAAAGAAATGACGCAAGCATACTGAAGGATCATTATCATGCGTCTTCAGGATAGAGATCGTATATGATTTACTTACCGTATCAATCACTGCTGAGATTCGCGGCGTGTAATGCGGCGAATCCGGCTCAAACTCCCGTGTCATCAGCAACTGTTCAAATGTTCGACCTTGTTGAATGCCCTCATATATCGTATCGGTCTGATCGCCATTACTGACGATATGAATTCCGCACCAATCACGTATCGGATAATAAATAATAAGAGATGGGTCCTCCATCAGCGCAGGTTTGAAAGCAACATTCGAAATGTGATTCCCTTCACTCTCAAACACGCGATTGCGGCTGTTCACACTCCGTCCCATCGTCCAGTACACTTGCACGTAATGGGATGCTAATGGCGTCTGTCCAACAATCAATGTTCTTCCAGGGTAAGGATTAGCGAATAACGAGTCTGCTGACATGTGTAACGCTCCTCTCGAATGGAAAACAAAAAGAGGCAAAAGGATCGGATTGAATCCCTTTACCTCTGCCCAGGCGTCCGGCCACAAACGTTTATGCTCCCCCATGGTTCCCCATGCTTCGCCAGTCACATAAACGTGTTAAGTTATCTTATATACTACCAATGGCAGCCAGATCAGACAACCCCTTCATCCTAACATCTTATCAAATCTCCCGAACAACACACTCATCAATTGAGTCGGACCTGGCAAATGCGGGTTGAACAGCAGGGTTATGGATAGCGCTGTCGATAAAAGCATGATTCCCATAATGACCATTCTGTTCTTCTTCTGTTTGCACTTCCGTAACTCCATGAATAAAATGGCGGCCGAGATCAACATAATGCCGAGGAATGCTGCCGTTTTCATCGATTGTGCCTCCTCATTGATCCATTATTAATGAACGCTTTGACCGGGTACCCCTTGAGGATCTGTGGACTTCCCTGTACTTGTAATGAGGGTATCCACCCGTACATCCACCTTCATGTTCTCGAATGTAGCATCCCAGTTCTCCTTCTGCGATTTCCATTTCCTTGGGTAATGTCGACGGAACTGTATCGAAAATCCGAAAAAATCGGTTTTTAATTGTTTTTGAGAAAGTTTCAGTGCATTTTCCGCTAATTCAGTAAGCTTCTTCTTCCACTGTTCCTCAACCATCGTGTTCTTGTGTGGATCCGTAATCGATCTTGTAGTTGTATTCAATACAACCTCACCCTTTGCGTCTACCTTGATCATCATGCTCCATTCATTGTTTGCGATCCTCGGAGTCAGCGTAGTCCTCATGGAGATCAGACGGATCGAAACAGCTCCCTCGTTCCCATCAAGGTCTATTGGCATGATGATATTATTCAGCTGATTAAGGAGCATTAATACCCCAACGCTCATCGGTTCGGTGACGGTCTTCACATAATGATCCCCTTTGATCAGACTAAGGCCTTTCACATAAGGGTCACTTATAAATTTACTTTGTCCCGACGTAGGCGCCAGAATAAGCATGCGCGAAAGAACGGCGGAACGACTGGGACCTTCAATGGATTGCGCAAGATTCAAGACGGTTACATGTGTTCCTAACTTCAGATTGCCCATCTCTCGCAACGATTCAGCTGAGCTTCGCTCCAGAGGGGGGAGCAGCGCCAATATGTCCCTTGCCTTCTTATCGGTCGAGAATACGTACGCATGCTCTCGGATTTGGGTGAACCGAAGAAAGAAATCAAGGTACTGGTGTAATCCTTGTTTAGAGGCTTGTTCACTTATGACGATAACTTCGCAATGGCCCCAGAACACGTTACGGGAAACCTTTCTCTGCAGTCTGTTCATCGCCTCAGCCACATTGCTTCCGACCGCGGTACGTATCATGGTTACGCCGCTTGAACTGGTTTCACCCGAACTGCTTCCGCCCATTCCACCTCCTGACTTGCGCGGAATAAAGATTTGTGCGGTCATTTCGACTTGGTCTCCTCTGGTATCAACACCGGTTGCAAGAATAATGGCAAGATCATTGACTTCAATTCGATCCCAGCATCCGGCAAGCACCAGGAAGCTGATTAAGGTCAGCGCTTGAAGGGTCCGTTTCCATCTCAGCTTTGCAGGAACTGTCTTAGACTCACTCCCTATACGCTTCGTCATAGGATTAACCTCCTCCCCCCTTCAATAGCTTCCTCATCAAGGCACAGCCGTACAAAAGTACAGGAAAACCGAAAAGAAACATTAAGGTATACAGATTCCCAGAGACGCTCAATAGCTTAGCTATATCTGGATGACCAGATACAACCCAGTAGGAATAGGCTAAACATAAGAATGATAATGGTGCAACAACCGGCTTATAGTCATTTAAACCAAACCATTCCGCCGTCGTTGTTGAGAATATGTAAAGAAAGACGGAGATTTTGACGAAAATACCGAAAATCCAAACGGCTACAATGACAGCTTCAATATGCTGCAGAAAATCAGCGATCGTAATATATCGCGCAGCAATCAACATCGGAAAAGCAAAGCTGTCCGTTAAATCGCCAATCAGGAACAAACAAACGAGATTGGTGACGATCATGGTGATGGTTGTAAACAACAAAGAGCCAATCATCACTTTACCAATTTTGCGTTTGCGATTGACATAAGGCAGTAGGAAAGCGATCACGATATACTCGCTAAACCACGCAGCAGGCGGTATGCTGCCGAGTATGGAAGGAAGCGGTCCGTCCTCGAATAACGGGAGAAACTCTTGAGGCTTCAGCTCTTTTATTAGCAGGAGAAAAGTAAGAAGCAACAACGCAACAATGATGCTAACGAATATTTGTGAGGTTCGACCTACTACCTCTATTCCGAGGCGAACATTAAGTGCACATACAATGACCATCGTCCCCATCACCACGAATAGTGGCGTGCGCGGCAAAACGTTGTTAGCGATAAACTCGCCATACTCTCTAATGATCAATCCCGTCAGATGCGGCAGGTAGAAAAGGTATGCGAGTCCGAACAATTTGCCTGGAAACCATCCCAATATTTGCAGACTGGACTGGATTATCGTCTTATTCGGGTATAAACGATGAATGCCTAGACTTATTCCAATAACAACAAGACCTATGGTGGATCCCCACAACGGCGAAAGCCACATATCGTGCCCGGCATAGTGCATGGTCATGCTAGGGGCAGATAAGATAGAGGTAGCGAGTATGGTCGGCAGCAGCAGAATGGCCAGTTGAACTTCAGAAATTCGTCCCTTATCGGTTAACATGCGTACTTTCTCCTCCCCTTGATCACAGCTGCAATGCTCTGCCTAATTAACGTGTTCCTCCACGTCGTGACACCGCTGGACTTTGTTAACCCCTTGTGCCGAAGCTGGAGCAAAGGGCGACAGATAGGACATGCCAAATGATCGCAGGCTGCTTAGATGGATCACAATCACAATGACGCCAAGCATCATCCCAACTAGCCCAAGCGTGCCTGCCAGTATCATGATCGGGAATCTGAGTAGTCGCGAAACAATACCTGCTGCATACCTGGGGATCATGAACGAAGCGATCCCGGTCAACGCAACGATAATCACCATCGGAGCGGATACGATACCTGCCGAAGTAGCAGCTTGTCCGATAATGAGCGCTCCGACAATGCTGACAGCAGCGCCAACCTGCTTGGGCAGCCGAACCCCCGCCTCTCTAAGCGCTTCGAATGCGATTTCCATGATCATCGCTTCCACCAATGCCGGGAACGGAATCTCTTCCCTTGCTCTAGAGATGCTCAGCAGCAGCACCGTTGGAATCATTTCCTGATGATAAGTCGTTATAGCTACATAAGCGGATGGCAGCATAACGGAAATGACAGCGAATATGTATCTCAACCATCGAACAAACAGACTCATATATCGGTTCTCGTAATAATCTTCCGGAGATTGGAGCATCGAGAAAATCGATACAGGAGCAACCAGACTGAAAGGCGTTCCATCAATGATGAGCGCAAAGCGCCCCTCAAGAAGGTTGGCTGCGACGACATCCGGCCGTTCTGTCGATATCATCTGCGGAAATGGTGAGTACTGCGCGTCCGCAATCCCTTTTTCGATATAATAGCTTTCCATAACGCCTTTTAACTTCAGCTTGCGTAATCTTGATTGGACTTCCTTTATTAATGCAGGATCAATGATACCCTCAACATAAGCGAGAACGATTTCTGTGTTTGTGTACTGCCCTTGTGTCGAAGAAATGAGTTTCAATGAGGGAGTTTTCATTCGTTTGCGTAAGAGAGAAAGGTTGACACTTAAATTTTCAGTAAACCCTTCTCTAGGTCCGCGGACAGTCGACTCCGCTGTAGGCTCTTCAACTGCACGTGATGTTGATTTGGGCAGTGAATAAGCTCTGCCTATCGGCTGTTCCTCCAGCAGCAGAAGAGCTTGTCCGTTCAGAATCGCATGAATAGCTTGATCGATCGTACAGACGTTCTGGATGGAAGACATAGGAACATGTAGACCTGTATTGGAAGCTGAGGAGTTATATCCCTCTGACTTAAATGAAGCTGTATCCGCATCAGATTTGCTGGAAAAGTCGTCCCCCAACATAGGAGACAGCAGTTGTCTCTCAAGTCGTTCGGTATCGCACAAGCTGCTGCAATATACACATAATGCGGACAAATGATTTCCGGTATGGAAGCCATGAAAAATAATATCTGCGTTATCGCCCAAGACTTCCTGAAGCAAGGCATGGTTCGTGGCAAGATTGGGTGTGAATTGTTCTTTGCAATCTGCTTTATTATTTATTGGCTCCATCGCCCACCCTCGCTTCCCGCAATTGGATATATAAGGCATCATTAGGTTTTTCCCAATATGTAGTAATTATGCATAAGAGCCCGCGAGTTAGGCTTCGTCGACTTTGACTATTCCAAACACATCAAAAAAAAAGACACTCAGAAGCTGGTCGGCTCCCAAGTGTTTCGTTAACTTCCTTCATTCAACTAAAACTCCATCCAAATAAACTCTGCAACGGACAAACATAAGGCGATTGCGTTACCTACAATAAAGAACCATTTGCGCACTCGTCTGCTCATCGGCTCCATCTCCACGACCATTTGCCATATGATAATGCCGTTGATGACAATGAAAATGATGAGTGCTAACCATAAATTTGGTGACATTTCGTTGATTCCTCACTTAATCCATTATATTATTGGTATTATATCCATAATAATCATATTGCTAGAACTGGTCTAGCATTTTCATAAATACAAATAGCAGTACCTGCATCCCATCCGGGGATTTAGGTACTGCTGATTAAGACAATTAAGTCTACTACATGACCTTCACAACGGGTACCCAGTACTCAACCTCATCGCACTTCGTGTACACTTGCTTCTCCGCGCCAAGCTTTACTTCTGCTCCGCCAACTTGTATTGTCGGCCCCTTCGCCTGCTCATAGCCGGATGTCGGGAACCATTCGCCATAGATGCTGTGCCACGTCCCATGCTCCCAGGGAGCCTGAATTTCAAATACGACCCAAGTGTGGGCTGGCACCTTCAACGAAGTTAAATTAGGCGGACAAGGCTGAGATGAGGCCACACCAAACAAATATTCAAATTCATTGCCTACCTGCTCTCCGACCTGATAATCGACATGCAGAATCCCCGACGGTTGTACATCATTCAGTGCTAGCATCTGGTCGTACGTCCGTTGATCCGTATCCCTCCATACTTGCAGCATGCCTGGATGATCGCCTTCCGGCACAGGCACCACATGATTGGAAACGCCAATCAACTGAAAGGCTTCCTTCTGTTCAATCCGATACTTCATAGGATTTCGTCCCCCTATCGATAGTCGGAAGGTCATCGGCGGATACGCTTTGAGCGAACGGCTGCTTACGCGCGCTTCGGATGGCGTCATGCCGTGCATGCTCTGGAAGGCGCGTGTAAAAGCATCCGGCGATTGATAGCCGTATTTAACCGCTATATCAATTACTTTCAGTGAACGATCCTGAAGCTCTAATGCAGCCAGCGTGAGCCTCCTTCGGCGAATGTATTCCTGCAGCGGAATGCCCGCAAGGAACGAGAACATGCGTTTAAAGTGGTACACCGAACAATACGCTCGTCTTGCAATTTCATTCTCGTCCACTTCATATTCCAAGTTCTGCTCAATGAATGCGAGTGCATTGTTCAACTGGTTCAGCGTATTCATGCTATGCCCTCCATTAAGTTAGAATGGCTATCGGCCTCGACCCCAGCCATTTGTTACAAATTCTTTTATTTATTGCAAGTAATCGTAGGCCAACTCCAGTTCAAACAATCCACTTTCTTCGATAAACTGGGATACTATCTGAACATGTGCGCTACCGACGATCAGCAAAACTCGGTCATCGCTGGAATCAACGATTCGAGCAAGATTAGAGAACAAAATCAAGTTTCGTTGGTACCACCAGATCAGCCATTCCATCCCTATGTATTGATCCCAATCCCCGATGCGTGCCATGTTGACATACATCATATGATGCTGTTTAACTTGGAATGGCTCATTACATTCACGGTACATATCTAGTATGGTTCGATAGGAACCTTCGTCTTCATTCGAATAGGTACGATGCAGCCAGCCGAATATTGACTCGAACAGCTCTGGCTGATGCTCCTTGGCCCATTCGTAGACATCTCCTGACCCCCTCGTACTTGCTCCCTGCTCCATCCAATCAATACAATAGACCTTCCTATGCATTAGCTCTGAAGCAATCCGGAAGCCCACCTGGTAAATTTCATTCACTCGTAGTTCGCAGCTCCCAGCTAGGTACTGCTCATACTGTCCATTAATTATCTCGCTGTTTCTCGTCTCGACCTCAAGTGCCAGCTTAGTCGGACGATATCGCTTCATTCGCTCGACTACTTCCGATATTTCTTGTTGCCGTTTGTCCGTTAAGATATCTTGCAGCTGATGGCTGAAGAGATCGTTTGTCGGACCCATGTGAAATGTACCAAGTATCATGAGCTTAGGTTTCTTGGATTCATTAAACCAGACCATTGCTTCACCTCGTATGAATGTAATCACAGCTCTCATCCATAGATTATCAGGCAACAGGTCGAGACGACCGACTATTCCGTTGCAATTGCTGCAGGATAACTTGGTCATGCATGGAATTGTAATGACATGAGGCAAATAGGTAACACAGTTAGATTGGCTAAGGAGGAATGTGTTCTAATGGAGATTACCATTTCATAAGCCTTGAAGACAGATGCTCCGCTCATATTAGCTTTACAAAAAATCGCTTATCGGAGCGAATTGTACCCGAAAACCCGTTATGAATTATTCACGGGCTTTAAGAGTGTTCGTAATATTGCTTTATATGAGAAGCTAGGCTATCACATCTTTCACGAACGTGTGATTACATCCCATTTTAGCCTAATTTATCTGGAGAAGAAAAGCATATAAATGGTATCAACAAAGAGCAGCCGAATCGAATTCGACTGCTCTTCGTTCAGAACCCCCACCGTTTGAATTTGGCTGAGGCTGATGCCATATTCTTGTCCACCCACAAGTTCCAATTCGAATGGCGGCAGCCCGTTGTAACGGGTAACGACATCTCGCGCCGGCCCAGTTAAGCTGTCCACGCACACGTAAACGGCTAATTGTCCTTTTTTATCGGCGGATTGACTTCGATTCCATTCACTTTAACGCCAATTCCGTTATCATACACCATTTTGCCGCCGTAATAGCCCGTGCCAAGCACTAAGCCACATGCTGCGATCGCTACAACCAAATAAATAGCTAATGCTGCGCGTACAAGTTTATCTCTTCCGCGGAACAACATGTATAATCTCGCAATCACAAGCAGTGTAACGACCCAGGCGGTTACATCGGCAAGCGTACTATGAATATCCAAATACGTTGTATTGCCTCTTGAATCATCCTCCGGACCGGTCGCCACAGACAACCATGCGGCACATGCCGCCGTCATCCAAATCCACAGACCTTGTCTTAATGGAAGCTGTTTGCGTGAAAAAGCCAGTATTAAATCGTAAATCACGCCTGCCGTAATAAGTGCGATCGGAAAATGAACCAGTATTGGATGCAGGTGACTCGTAATTTCGTTCACAATCCTCTTCCTCCTTCGTTATTGGTTACACCTTATTGAAAGAATAGCATCCATTTATTTATTTTTTCTTAACTGATTCTGTAGGTAAGATTAAGCTGCACTCGGACGACGGCACATGCATAGAAATAGGTTAGCACCTAGCTGATGTATGGGAGGAAATGAATGATGTATTGGGGTTACTCAACCGCTTATCGGCAGTCTTTCCAGCCAATATGGCAAACGACTTTCCAGCAAGCGCTGGCGATGATTCGCAGTGCTGTGCAAGGTGAACGCCATGATGAGCTGTTCTATGAAGAGTTGATTCGACTCGCGCCCGATCAGATGCAGCGCAATATCATTGCTTCGATTCGAGACGATGAGCGCGGTCACAATCAAATGTTCAGAAGCATGTATAAGGAATTAACGGGTCAGGAGATTGGACCATCACCTGAAGTTCCTTTCCAGAAACCGGTCTCCTACTTGGACGGCATCGTGTCGGCTCTCTTCGGTGAACTGTCTGCCGTAGAGAAGTATCGGTCGATCTGGTCCGGTCTTCCCGCTGGCGTATATCAGAATACGCTGCTCGGCATTATACTGGACGAACAAAAACATGCAGCCAAATACAATTACTTGTTCGCCTTGAATCAGAAGCGATAAGCAGCGCGAATGAAAAAGGGTCCTATATGTGAACGCCACATCGGACCCTTTTCGTGCGTTGTTGCCGCCTATTACAGCAACTCCGTTCTTGCTATTCGTCATCGTCATGCTCGCCTTTCACGACGAGCGAAGTTCCAATCACATGCCCGGTCCGATCCAGTGCTTTCACTTGAAAGAAAGGCCCTTCGGAGAAGACCGTTATTTCCGTTTCGAATCCCGTTTGTGCTGCATGATCGACAATAACTTGAAGACAATCCAATGCTGTACCGGCCAGTACCTTCCAAGCGACGGTTTCTGTCGAGCCGTTCCACGATACGAATAACGAAGCGACTTCATCCGATATATGGACAACTAGATTAGGTGGGTTAAGCGGAAGACCGACCCACTCTTTCTTGAATGTGCGATAGGATAAATTCTGGTTCGAATATTGCACTTCATAGAGTAAATTCACGGCTGGATCGTCCGGCGTATTACCAGGTTCGGCAAACTCCGATAAGTATGGATCCTGCCCCCACCCGACGAACTTGTTCCCATTCGGGAGCTGCTGCATGTTGCCTTGGCTGATGACGAACAGAGCTGGATCATGATAATAGGTGCGATCAGCGACCGCCGTCATTTTCTCCATATCAAGTTTTAAGATCAATCCGTGTGCTTGGCTCTGAGGAGGAAAACCTGGCATCCCGCTGTATGCATTATCGAATAAACTGATGCGGTCGCCGGAGCGGTAGCGTGCATCATGCTGCCAAGAGAAAGAGGCATTCGGACCTAGCGTGAAGCTGCTGCGCTTGCCGCCAAGCTGCCAGATGATATTCCCCGTCTTCTTGTCGATGTTGTAGATCGCCCACATATGGCGCATACTGACGAGCAGCGTATCGTTAGGCCCTTCCTCGATCGAATTGACATGGAAGCAATCCCATATTCCGTTCGAGCTTTCGGCGGACGAGGCTGGCACCATCGAATCGGCTGGATTGACATGCGCGAGAACATCCCAGAAGAAGATCAGCTCCCCTGTCTGAAGATCGATCTCTTGAATCGAATGATTATCGAAAAATCCATTGGCCGGTCCGCCGTATGGCGTCAGGTCACCTGGCACCTGTTTTACTCCAATCAACAGAGCGGTATTCCTTCTCGTAATCGTAAACTCATGCAAGTCGGACGTATAGCCGTTCTGAGCCATTACCGTATGCACTAACCGATAGTGTTGATCGAATATCAGATGACGCGCGCCGGGCTCCGCATCGCCATACGGCAAATTCGGATTCGCCGATTGCGTTCCGGAGATGGTCCCTTCCCACATCGTTAGAACAGGTTTGTCTTGATACAGCTGCATGCGGAAATCCGTATTCTGGATGAATCGATTCGGCAGCGGTCTGAACCATATCGGATTGCCTGCCTGATCCATAATCAGCGACCCTGTCTGGCCTATCAGTTCTACCCCAAAGAAAGTGTAAGGTGCGACGAATATAAACCCTGGCGCCGTTCCAGGTTTCTTAACTTTGATCGTTACTTGCATCGGGTGCAAATTCGGAGCTGAGACGAAACTCCATGCGCCATTCACCGTAATCGTCATTATCGCATGTCCCCCTATCGCCTGTTACATCACTCATCTTTAACCTATGTGTATCACATGCCGCACCGATTCATGACATAGAAAAAAGCCGCGAAAACCGCGGCTTGGTTCACCTGTCTCTACATTCCTCTTACTCAAAAATCGCAACCGGACGTGCCCAACCTCCGCTCGCCTTTTCCACTTTGACCGGGAAGCAGCTGATTTTGAACCCAAAGGGCTGCGGCAGTTGATCGAGGTTCGCCAGCTTCTCGATCTGACAGTATTCACGATCTTTGCCTACATAATGCGCAGCCCACAGGACGCCCTCCTTCGGTTCCTTCTTGAACGCTTCGGCCTGTAGATTCAGCGGGATATCCCATCCCCAGCCGTCCGTTCCGACTACTTTGATTCCCTGATCCAACAGCCATACCGTTGCCTCCGCAGTAACCCCTGCGTGCAAGAATGCATAATGCTCGTGATAAAGCCGCTTGTCTGCGTCACTGCGAATAAGGACAATATCGAATGGTTTCAACGTGTAACCGATTCGATCCAACTCTTGTATCAGATCCTCTGTCGTAATCTCGTAACCTGGCGGTTTGCTGCTGAAATCAAGAACAACGCCATCGGAATAAAACCATTCCAACGGCAGCTCGTCGATCGTTCTAGCCGGCTTTCCTTCTGATGTCGGCCAATAATGCCAAGGCGCATCAACATGCGTACCTGCATGTGTGTTCAACGTAACCGTCTCTGTCGCCCACGCCTTTCCTTCTGGGAAATCGGTTGGGTTCAAGCCGAGTATAGCAGCAGCTTGTTTCGCGCCGTCCTCATGACTGGCATATTCAATACGCGCAGGCAGCGGCTCACGGATGTTCGGACTAATCGGTACGCTAAGGTCAATCAATTTCATGTATGACTGCATCTCCCTTATACTCGAATATGAAGTTTCATTAACAACAGACGCATCTATTCTAGTATCCATCCGACGAGTGATGCAACAGTTTTTTCCACTATAGCTGGCCTAGTTCCATTAATTATCAACTAATAACCTGCTACTAATCATCGGGCTAACTGTCTTTCTAGCGAAAGTCGTCATAAATTGACTGATTTCCTGTACCACAATATCGGCTGCATGCAGTTCCTCCGAACGTCTTTCTTGTGCGAAATCTTCCCTCTTGTTAGCTTTCCACGATATTGCTTGTTGAACGGCCTCATGCAGCCCCGTACGGTCCTTAATAATTCGAACAAATCCTCGACTATGCCAATAATCAGCATTGCCTTGCTCTTGTCCAGGAAGCGGTCGGTATACGATGACGGGCAGTCCCATTGCTCTCGCCTCTGCTAATGTAATGCCGCCTGCTTTCGTCACAAGACAAGAGGACACTGCCATCAGCTCTTCAATGGATTCTACGAATCCAACAACGTGAACCTGCGCTGTATGCTTGAATTGCTTCCTCAATGAATGATAAAGCGAATTATTATGACCGCATACGATTACGATTTCCCCAGAATGATGAGCAACAAGGTGATGGATATCTTCACTCACCTTCGTGAATACACCATTGGCACCTGCCATCATGAGGATGATCGGCTTGTCTTCCTTAAGCCCATATTTCCGATACACTTTCGCTGCAGATACTTTGCGAAGAAACGAAGCACGGATCGGGATGCCACTAACGTTGATGCGGTGAGCGGGAACGCCCTGCGCCAGCATCCAAGCTTTCATTTCCTCACTCGCTACAAAATATCGGTCCGTGTTGGGGTGAAGCCATCGCTTATGCATAACATAATCGGTAACAATCGTCATGCTCGCCCATTCCCCCATAACCACGGCATCCATCTCTGCAGCAGCGAGAAATGGAAACGTATGAAGCACCAGATCAGGATTTTCTTGCAATACAATCGCTTTAATTCTCTCCATGCCCATCAAACGAATCCAACGGTTCAGCCGCCCCTCAGCGTCGATCCTATTCGTATAATGATAGATCCATCCATACAGTTTCGGACAATAGATCGAGCCTTGGTGAAAAGCCCATCGGGTCCATGCATTCCACAGCGGGTGCGCCATCGCGAACACATCCAGCATCGAAACTTCGAACTGTCCGGTGTGTTCCAACCGATCTTTCATCGTTCGGGCAACCTGATAGTGACCTTCACCATACTTGGCATAGATGATCAGTATTTTCGGCTTATCACACATTGGCGCACCGCCTCATTTTATTTGAACATCAAGTAGATGAGGAATATGGCTGCCAATATGAATCGATAATAAGCGAACGGCGCCAGCTTGAAACGCTCTAACAGCTTCAAGAATGTAATGACTGCAATAAGCGCAACCACGAATGCAACGACAAACCCGATGGCAAACCAGCTTAAATCGGAGGAAGTTAACGTATCATAACTCTTCAGAAGCTCGTAGCCGCTTGCTGCCACCATCATCGGAATGGCGATTAGGAAAGAGAAATTCGTAGCAGCCCGATACCCGGCACCGGACAGCAAGCCGCCAGCAATCGTCGCTCCGGAGCGGGAGAAGCCCGGCCACAACGCCAGACATTGATAGAGACCAATCTGCAGCGCCTGCTTATACGTTAATTGGTCGATCGCTTCAGCTTGTACATGTGCCTGCCGCCGCTGGCCGATCAACATGAAGATACCGCCTGCCACTAGACCGATTAGTACGGTGTATGGCGAGAACAAGTAATCTTTGATAAAGGAATGAAGGATTAATCCTAACGCCATCGCCGGGAAACAAGCGAGAATCAGGTGAAGCAGATTAAGCCGCTGTGCGGGTTGTCCATTAGCTGCACCACCAGAATCGAGATTCACCACACCAAGCAGACTCAATATCCTCCTCCAGTAGATGACGGCAACAGCCAGAATAGCGCCAAGCTGAATAATAATCTCGAACGTATCCGCTTTATCGCCAGTAAATCCGAGCAGTTTGCCGCTCAAGATAAGGTGGCCGGTCGAGGAGACAGGCAGAAACTCCGTCAATCCTTCAACAATGCCTTGGATCACTGCATTCGCTACATTGTGCATGATTTGCTAACTCTCCTTTGTACGATTAGAAGCTTGTGTACTCAACTGTTACCTACTATAAGGACCATTCCTAAACGAATCGTGAACCCTTTATTAACATTTTCTTAACTGCCCATCGGGCACAAAAAAAGAAAGTCTGGCTTGAATCGCCAGACTTTCTTCTTATCCTTTACAGCGGTAACCCGTTCCCCATACCGTCTCGATATAGGCTGGATTCGCTGAATCCTTCTCGATTTTCTCGCGGATTTTCCGAATATGAACCGTTACGGTCTGTACATCGCCCATCGCATCAATTCCCCATATTTTCTCGAACAGATGATCCTTGCTGAATACCCGGTCCGGATGCTTCGCTAGAAAATAGAGCAGATCGAATTCCTTCGTCGTGAGCACGACTTCCGTCTCATTCACGAACACCTTGCGCGTATCCGGATCGATATGAAGACCGCGAATATGAATGTCGTTCTTCGTCTCTGCCGAACCGACGAGCCGCTCATATCTAGTAATGTGCGCCTTCACTCGAGCCACCAGCTCCCCAGGCTTAAACGGCTTCGTTATATAATCATCGGCGCCAAGGCCGAGGCCGCGAATGAGGTCGATGTCCTCACGTCGAGAGGATACGATCAGAATGGGAATGTTCTTCTTCTCCCTAATTTTGCGGCATACCTCGAAACCATTAAGCTTCGGCAGCATGAGATCCAGAATAATAAGGTCATACTGCGTCGACAGGCTCATCTGGAGCCCGATTTCACCGTCCTGTGCGATATCGACCTGATAACCATTGATCTCCAAATAATCCCGTTGCAGCTCAGATATCGACAAATCGTCTTCAATGAGCAGAACCTTCTTCATCGTCCATCATTCCCTCATCTATCGTTATGGGAAGGCTCAGCTTAATAACCGTTCCTTCAGTCAGTCTGCTTGTCGCTGCGATTGTTCCTCCATGCCCCTCCATAATCTGCTTGGCGATGGCAAGCCCCAAGCCGCTGCCTCCTGTGTGTGCATTGCGTGACTCATCCGCCCGGTAGAATCGTTCGAATATATGTTCGAGCGCATGCGGATCAATCCCAATCCCATTATCCGTTATCTCTAATAACGCCTTCCCTGCTCTGCTATAAGCTAAGAATCGAATTTGGGGCACCGGCTTATCCATATACCGGACACTGTTCTGAATTATGTTGTTCAATACACGCTTGAAGTGATCCATATCGAGCATTACGACTGCATCTGTGTCGAGCCGAATATCGCTATCGAATGCGATGCCCCGCTTCTCTAGTTCAAACTGCAGCTCCTCCGACCAATCCTCTAATAACGGAAGCAGTTTAACGCGTTCAAAATGATAAGGCTGCCGATTCAAATCCAGCTTCGAATACAAGAACAATTCTTGAATCAAATGATCCATCTCTTCGGCTTTGCCAGCAATCGTCTGCATATATTTGCGACTCTTCTCGGGCGTATCCGCGACGCCGTCCATTATGCCATCCACGTAACCTTGTATGGCTGTGAGCGGTGTTCGCAGATCATGCGAGATGCTCGCGATCAGCTCCTTGCGGTTCGCTTCATATTGCGCTTGCAGCTGAAGCGAATGCTGAAGACGGGACCTCATCTCCTCGAATGCGATGCCTAGTTGTCCGATCTCGTCTTTGGAACCGATCTGCAGTTGAAAGTCCAGGTTCCCTTCCTTGATCTGACGTGCAGCATCACGAAGCGACCGAAGCGGCCGGATGATTTTCTTCGACATATAGGCGGTTAACAGCACATGCGTCAGCACAAGTACACAAATAAGTGCAATGAACAAGGTTGGTAAGTATTTGCGAATATAAAATGTTAGCGGATCGACTTTCGAGATGACGAACAACGTCCCCTGCTCGTTATTCCGATAACTGAAATCAAACTGGACAAGCGAATAGCTCGCATTGTCGACCTTCATAAGCGGATATAAGCTGTAATCATCCTTCTTCGCATAAGGAGGCAATGCTGCAGTCAGATCTGATGCCTTCTCGATGCTGCCCGATTCATAAATGATAGCATCTCCGATTCGCACGGCAATTCCGGCATCCTCGTCTCGAAGCTCTGCCGTGATCTCTTCAAGGTAGCTGCGGTCGAGCAGCAGCTCGGGCTGGCGTTTCACCGATCGCGACACTTCCTTAATGATATGTTCCGTGTTTTCTCGATCGAATCGCTGCTCGGTCGTTTCGTACAAGCCCTTCATATTTTGCAAATCGCCCCGGAAGAACACGACCATCAGCAGCGACAAAAGGATCATCGAGATTAGCGGTATGACGAGCATCGCCGCGTAAGACAGGAGCAGCTTCATACGAATGGACATGCCGGACATTCTCCTTCAGCGACTAATTCAACCATTTTCTTATAAACAGCATAAGACTATCATCTAAATTACGGGTGAACATAGTATTAAATTTTAATTAACTTCTATAATCGTGAAGTGTAACAGACACGTCTCCGGGAATCAATGGAACCCCTTTTATTTAAGAGGGATGCACGACAGGATGCGCCATCGTTCGCCGCACCGTTGCAGTACACTGAGATTGATCAGTAACTAGTCCATGAGGGGAGGAAATAAAGTTGAAGCAATACGATTACATTATGATCGGAAGCGGACATAACGCCCTCGTTGCTGCGGCTTATTTGACACGCGCAGGAAGAAGCGTTTTGCTTCTGGAGCGCAATGATCGGCCCGGCGGTTTTTTGCGGACAGAGGAGCTTACATTACCTGGTTTCAAACATGATGTATACGCAGCGGCTCATCCGTTGTTCTTAACGGGTCCGGCTTATGCCGATTTCAAGGAAGCGCTTGAGGCTCGCGGCCTTCGGTACATCAATACCGATCTTCCTACCGGCGTATCTATGGAATCTGGCGAAACCGCTGTATTTCCTCGCTCAGGCGAAGCGCTGGCTGCAGAAGCAGAACGTCTGGCGCCTGGTGATGGCGCCGCGTTAGGCCGAATATTCGAAGCTTTCGCTCCGTATGCAGGGGATGTATTCGAGCTGTTCAATCTCGACTTGACCATTGCACGCGCCTCTGCGATTATCGGCAACCTGCTGCACGCGAACAACCATAACGGTCACGTTCCAGCCGGCCGCAACGCGGCTCTCTCCGCATTCTCGGCCTACCTGTTCTCGACTGCACGTCAAGCGGTCAGCGAACTGAAGTCACCCGTCACCCGCGCGATGCTCGCTTCATGGGTCACACATCTGGGCCGTACACCGGATGAAGTCGGAAGCGGCGTCTGGGTTCCCCTCACAGCAATGGCGTTAATGGGAGGCGGCATGCCGATACCGGAAGGAGGAGCTGAGATGCTCGCCTCTTCACTAACTCAGCTCGTACAGGATCAAGGCGGTACATTCATTACGGGTACGCAGGCTGAGCGGATTGTCGTTAAGAATGGCAAAGCGGTTGCTGTCCGTACGGCCGAAGGCGAAGAATACCACGCGAGACATGCTGTTATTGCTTCCACGGGACCTGATCAGCTCTATCTTAAACTGCTGGCGGATGAGCCGGTTCCTGCTGAGATAACGAATCAAGCGAAGCATTTCCGTTATGGCCGAGGCTGCGTACAAATTCATCTTGCACTAAGCGAACCGCCACAATGGCCGGATGCCCGCTTCAATCAAGTCGGTCAACCGCATCTGACGGACGGTCTTGACGGCTTCACGCAAGCGATCGCTCAAGGCATGTCCGATCTGCTGCCTGCGAAGCCGACGTTTACGGTCGACTGCTCGACGAATCTGGACCCGACAAGGGCGCCTGCCGGTAAAGCAATCATGCGTCTGCAAGTGCTGGAGGTGCCGTGTCGGCCACGTGGAGACGCGGCTGGAACGATCAACGTCGGGGACGGAACGTGGACGCCGGAGTTGACTGAACGATTCACCGAACGGGTTATCTCCGTCGTCTCCAAGCATATTCCGAACATTCCAAGCGCCATTATTGGCCAATACGTTGTTACACCTGATACGATCGCTCGTTACAATCTGAACTCGGGTCCAGGGGACCCATACGGGGGCGCGCATGATTTGGCGCAAAGCTACCTATTCCGCCCCCTTCCTGCACAGCCGAGCCATCAGACATCGATTCCGAATCTGTATATGCTTGGCGCTGCCACGTGGCCTGGCCATGGCATTAACGGTGGTTCCGGCTACATCGTGGCGCAGAAGCTTCTCGCTGGCGAGAAGTTCGTATGACCATCTGAATGGTTCGAACACAAAGAGGAGCGACGCCCTCAGGCGCCCGCTCCTCTTCTATTGAAATTGCTCAAATCCGTCGGTGTTCAAAATTTGAATATCAAATTTAGGTGCGATTGTAATATTCGGATAGTCCTTGCGCCAGTCGAGCGATTTCCACAGCTTAGGATGAAAAGCTTTAATATGCTTACCAATACCAAGCACATCGCAGTTCGCTTGCTGTGCCGTTCGAATCATCCCTGCAGCTTCTTGCTCGAATTGCTTGCCGAGCAGCTTCTCCATTACCACCGCATAATTCGGTTTCAACGTATCGATGTTATCACCAATATCGAAAACGTTGATATTCAGCCTCACACGAATTGTCACCATCGGCAGTCGATCGGTCCCCTTCTGCGTATGCACGCTTCTTCGAACATTTTTGACCGAAAATCCATAAGTGATATCCTGAAGGCCGCTTTTACTATCGGACACGCTCCCGGTAATTCGCTGCCTGCCCTGATCAACCCCTAACATGAACATGAGCATTCGAAGCTGCTCATTCGTAATTTGCTTACCCGCATAGCGTCCGGAATGGAACAACATAGCGCCTTCAATCTGGAACTTCGACTCGTGATAACGTACAACCGGGAGCGGGTAATCTTCAAGCGGCTCATCTGCCGAAGAGATAAATTCGTGCATCGAAATATTGTTGATCACACCATTGGAGTTCAGGCTCTTGATGAAGTTATGAAGCTTCTCAATTGGCGCTTGCCGATTGCTCGACTTATTGTTAACCAACTCGACCATCTTACCGGCGTATACAATAACCGGCGTATTGATGGACGTGTAAGGCGCATGCAGCAGAAATTTGAATTCCTCTACCGGCTTATCGGATGCGAAAGATTCGCTCATTAGAAAGGCACGCGTATTCACGGCGAGGAATGGCCCTTGATCCATATATTCCGTTTTGCCTACTGCTTCAATGACGCTCGGGCCCTTCAATGTCGTCCGTTCCGCAATGGGTTCCCCTTGCCCCTTGCCTGCCCCTTTAAGCGATGTAACAATAAGATCAACGGTAACACCTTGTTCCTTCTCATCCTGATCAATGCCAATGACATCGATCATCTGCAAATCCCGAAGCGGTAGTCTATCCCAACAGCCTGTAAGCAGCAGTAAGATGGTAACGATGGTAACGCTCGCCGCCGCCCTTCTCATTTGGCAAACCCGCCTTTTTCCCGTACGAGAGAGACCAATAAGAGCAGTATAGGCAGGATCACGACTATAATGCCGGTGGCATAATTATGGTACACGGTGAACTTCAAAACTCGCTCCCTATCTTCACCTAATAAGCCTACCAAGAAGCAGATCCCTGCTATTATCCACACGAGCAGCGAATGCTTACGAATCTCGCGTCGCGACACAAAAGCGAGATATCGGGCGGATAGAAACAAGTACATATAGACGGTAACCGAGATAACGGAAAGCCATATCGTCATGAACAAGATATCTAAGCTTTGAACGACTGGCCAGTAAAACTGCCGTAAAATGTAGACCAACGGTTCTGCTATCGAATTCAACTGGCTTTCACTGAATTTGTACATCACGACCAGTGAAATAAGGACATAAAACAGAGTCGCAAGACCATTGGCAACCGACATTGCGATAATGATATCTCTCTGCTTACGGTATTTAATGGATGGAAAAACGTACAACAGCAGCTCATATCCTGCATACAGCCACAATGCCGGCAGCGAATCTCTTATGATCGTTCCGAGGCCGTGCGTGCCGATCGGAAGAAGATGGCGGTAGTCTCCATGTCCTAAACCGCTAACTAATACGATCGCTACGGATATAAGAAACATGAACATGATCGCTTGTGTAACGACAGCTAACGATCGCAGCGAGGATGAAGCTATGTAAGCTGCGATCGCAAACGATAAACCTAATATGACATACCAAGGCGTAGTAATAAGCAGCCACCGTTCAATGACATCGGTATAGGAAACCGCGACAAGTAAAGATGATTCAGCGCAGTAGACAGCAAGCAATACATTCATTACGACGCCAACTGGTTTTCCTAGCAGCGATGTCATATATTGCGGAAGCGATTGGTCGGCGTACCGCTTTCCGAGCCAATAAATGATCAGGATTACCGCTTGCGCGATGATCCCTCCCAATAATATCGACATCCAAGCATCATACCCGGCATGGCGCGATTCATGAAACGGAATGGACAGCACATGCACGCCAACCTGCGTCAGGAGCACAAGGCATAGAAGCTGCTGCGTAGATAACTGCTTCAGATGAATCATTTTTCCCAGCCCCTTGGGTTGCGAATTCTCACCTTATTGCGTGTTAAACTCTCTTTCGCCCGAGTCTTCAATCGCCAGAGCGGCGCTCGGAATAAGGTATCTCTTATGGATCCTGCATTTAACCCGCTGTAGAAATACGGAACCCCCATCATATGCAAACGAGACAAATGAGCAAGAACGAACAAGTAAGCGAACTCTAAGCCGATAAGCCCAAGGATGGCCGACATAAAGATGAACGGATAAGGCAGCAAGCGCGCTGCGCTGCTCATCTCATATGAAGGGATAATGAACGAGGCTAGTCCGGTGAACGCAACAACAACGACCATCGTATTCGATACCAGGTTCGACTGCACGACGACGGTGCCGATCACAATACCGCCAACGACGCCGATCGTTTGTCCGATCGGACTCGGCAAGCGAATGGTGGCTTCCCTTAAGATCTCTAGGATGAGCAGCATCGATATCGCCTCAAGCACTGCTGGAAAAGCAATGAATTGCATGGAGCTCTGCAGCGTGAGCGCAATCTCGAAGGGCAGAATTCGCGGGTCAAACGTGACCATTGCTACATAAGCTCCTGGCAGGCTAATGGCAATAATAAAGCAGAATACACGCAAGATCCGAAAGGTACTGCCCAGCAGCCAGTTAATCTGATAATCGTCAGGGCTTTGGAAGAACGCCCAGAACGATACGGGCAGAATAAGGCTGTCCGGTGAGCCACTCGTCAGAATGGCGACCTTTCCGTCCATTAAATAAGAACGAACACGATCTGGCCTCTCTGTGACAAGCATTTGCGGAAATAACGAGAACGACTTCTCCTCCACCAACTCTTGAATGAAGCCAGGTGCTTCAACATAATCGATGTCAATGCTGTTCATCCGACGATCCAGCTCCTGCACAATTTGCTCATTCACAATCGAATTCAAATAAAGGATAGCGATCTTCGTATTCGACCTGCGGCCAAGATGATAATACTTTACAACAAGATCTGGCGTAGCTATCAGCTTCCGCATCAGATTCAGATTTGTTTCCAAATTCTCGATTAACGCTTCATTCGAACCGCGTAATACCCGCTCATTAACCGGCACGTTAATCGAGCGCTCCTTATTCAGTGCGGTGCCATAGATATAGAGAGTGGTCTCCCCTTCAATCTGGACGACCGTCTTCCCTTCAATTACTGCCGTTATTGCATCCGTCAACAGCTCCGTTTCGCTTGCATGAAGGACCGATACCGCCTCTCGGATGTCAACATCGGTATGGACCAATAAGGGGCGAATAATATGTTCCTGTACAATGGCGTACTCGATCATCGTATTAAGATAATACAGACGGAAATGTCGGTTGCCAGCGGTCAAATCATGCGTTTGAAAGTCCGAGCTGTTAGACAGCTGCTCTTGTATCACTCGTGTGTTATTTGATGTAAGGCGGTCCGATTGCATACGTATTCACTCCCTTCTTGGCCTAATAAGTATCGTTATTATTCCCAAGGTAGGGGTTCGTATCCAGTTATTGCGATGTATGTTGTGTAAAACAAAACAGGTTGCTGATATAGAATCAGCAACCTGTTAGGGTTTGCATTACTTTACAAACTGCTGTAACAGCTGGTTCAGCTTGTCGCGCTCGCAATAGAAGGAGCCGTGTCCGCTGTAATGAAACGGCACCAGTTGCGAATTTCTAATCTTCCGCTGCATCTCTTCCGCTTGGCTGAACGGAATGACTTTATCGTGTGTGCCATGGACGATAAGAGTCGGCACGTTTATTATGCTCAAATCGGATTCGAGATTGAATTCAGCCAGCATCTTAATGATCGCTGCCGTTGACCATCCAGCTGCTTGCATCCCTATCTGGAAGAACCAATCCGCGAAAGGCGGCGATATATATTGGAAGAAGAACATATCCGTAATGTCCCGCATCATCTTCGGACGATCGTTCAACGACTCATTCAGCAGCTGAGCTGCGGTCTGCTTCGTAAACCCGACCGGGACGGCGGCATCAATCATAACGAGATGCGACAAACCGTAGTTGTTATAACGGGACGCATATTTCACTGCAATCGCACCGCCAGTCGAATGCCCGGCAAGAGCGAAGTTCTTCAGCTTCAATGTCTCAACAACCATTCGGATATCGTCCGCAAGACGATCCAAGTTGTAGCCATGATAAGGCTTATCGGAATCGCCGAAGCCTCTCCAGTCAATCCCAATACAGCGATACCCTTTGCCTGGCAGCACATTGAACTGGTATTCGAACTGTTTGTGGCTCAGCGGCCAGCCGTGCAAGAATACAATCGTTTTGCTGCCGCCCGGATTCAGATCCTCCACGAACAGCTTTACACCTGGTTCGACGTTCACATAGTATCCCACGCGATTCCCTCCGTTCACTCCTACAGCATTCCTAGTCATGATACTCACCTAGTTGATGGAGGGTGAATGCCTAACGGTCATATCGCTTGTTGGACAATGAAAACACCTTAAACCGCGTTTACAGCACCGCGTCCCTTCACCCATTTGCCGAATAGGAATCGGACCGAAGGTCCAACAATGAGCAATTGCAGCGGCAGTGCAAAGATGAAGTTATAGAAGTATAGCGTCAAATACGCACGGTAGAATGGTTCACCATCCATGCCGTTCGTCAACAACCCATACAGAGACATGAGCGTAACCATGCCGACAACCATGCAGCATGCGAGCGACACGATAACATACAGCTTCTTCGATTTGTTATATGGCAGCGCGAATGCGACTTTCTTCGCGACAGGTCCAACGACGAAAGCTTCCAATAAGAACGCAACGGCGAAGCACAAGATGAACTGAAGGAACAGTTCAACGCCTGTCATCGAACCAAGCGCATCGTGCCGCACTAGATTGTAAGTCATCATAAAAATAACCATTCCAAAACACATCATTAACCCGAAAACCGCTTCTTCCTTCTTCGTTGTAGGCAACATCATCATCCTCTCTTGTTTACCTTTGTAATTATAGAGATCTGAAATCTCACGCATAAGTGAACAAATTGTGAAACTTTGTTAGGTTCCAATTAACAAAAAGCCCCACTCCATTTTGATGGAGAGGGGTTTACTTTACGTTATGGAATGCGCACGAGCGGGAGAAAAATATCGTCTATAATCTCCGTAATCGACTCTTCTGTAACTGGCTTGTGTGTCGTTAAGAAGGTATAACGAATGAGGTCAGCTGGCAGCGAGAGAACACGCGCAGGAATCGTATCCAGCTTCACTTCCCCTCTCTTATCTGCGTTCCCAAGGATCGTTCTCATCATCACCGTCAGCTCGTCCTCCCCTTTAAGAAGCTGAGGCATCGACGAAATGATGTCTTTCCCGATATAATCGACCATCAACCCATGTATCGTTTCGGCACCAAGCAACTCCATCGGCTTTACAATACGTTGAAGCAGCGTCAGAATATCCTCCCGGAGATCGCCGCTATCTGGAATGCTCTTATCTGGCTTCGGTATGTGCTTAATCGTTGCTGCAATTACGAGCTTCGCTTTGTTCGGCCAGCGTCGATATAAGGCGTTCTTATTCGTTCGTGCGCGTACAGCTACACCCTCCATCGTGAGCTGGGTATAGCCCACTTCGCTCAATTCGTCCCATGCCGCTTGTAAAATAGCACCTTCGAGCTCTTCTCCACGGCGCCGAGTGCCCGCTTGCTTCTCTTCTGCAGTATTCACGTTCTCTTTCGTGTTGTTCATCAGGCGGCCCTTGTCCCTTTCCTATCGATACCAATAGTTTAATTTATTTCTTCGCAATATTCTATTGCAATTCCTCCGATATTCGTTTATTGTGATTCACATAGAGTACGATACGTACCGTACCTTATTAATGAAGTTAGGAGAGGATCATATGATGCCAAGCAGCAAGGCAGCGACAGCTACAACCAAACCAGTGAAAGAAAAGCTCGATCCACAGCTGTTGAAGGTCGCAATCATTCTCATCTTCGGCGCGCTCGCATCGCAGCTGGATTCGACGATGGTCAATGTCGCAATCGATACGTTGACTGTAGACCTGCACTCCACCGTATCGGCCATACAGTGGGTCATTACCGGTTATATCCTAACGATGGGACTCGCCGTGCCCATCTCAGGCTGGGCAGTCAGCCGATTTGGGGGAAAACGTGTCTATTTGTTCGCACTCGGGCTTTTTCTCATTAGTTCTATATTATGCTCAGTTGCTTGGAACGTCGGCAGTTTGGTCGGCTTCCGCCTGATTCAAGGCACTGGAGCCGGTCTGTTAATTCCAACAATGACAACGGTGCTCGTACAGACTGCTGGAGGGAAAAATCTCGGCCGAATTATTTCCATTATCGGTATTCCAGCCTTGCTCGGACCGATTCTCGGACCTGTATTAGGCGGATTGATCGTCAATGATCTGAGCTGGCGCTGGATTTTCTATGTCAATATTCCCGTTACATTAATCGCAATGCTGCTGGCATGGCTTATTATTCCGAAGGATGTATTGGCCAAAGCGAAGCAGAAACTTGACGTTACAGGTCTCCTGCTGCTCTCGCCAGCATTCTCGATCCTCATCTATAGCATTGCACAAATGAGCCAGGAAGGCGGGCTGAACAGCGCTTCCGTACTCGTTCCTCTCTTAATTGGCATTGTGCTTATGGGTGCATTCGTTGGTTACGCACTGCGCAAGAAACAAGGAGCGATTCTTGACCTCCACTTGTTCCGCTCGCGCCATTTTCTCTCGTCGAACATCACGCTATTCCTTGCAGGAATGGTGATGAACGGTGCAATGCTGCTTCTTCCGCTCTTCTATCAACAGGTTCGCGGAGAGACCGCGTTCCATACGGGATTGCTGCTCATTCCGCAAGGTATAGGTATGCTGCTAACCAGAACATGGATTGGCGGTTTATCCGATCGCATCGGACCGCGGCCTATCGTCATAACAAGCTTATTCATTACGATTATCGGCACACTGCCATTCGCATTCGCTGATGCGGATACGCACTGGTTCTTGCTCGCAGCAGGCCAGCTCATTCAAGGCGCGGCGCTGAACGGTATCCTTCTTCCGATTATGGTATCCGCTTATCATGGACTTGCCCGGGAACAGATCCCGCACGCAAGCGTATCGACGCGGATCTTCCAGACGATTGGTGGTGCATTCGGCTCTTCCGTTCTTGCAACAGTTATTGCTAGTCGGATGTCTTCACAATCATCACTTACGGTTAATACTCTCTCTGGTGCATTCCAGTCCGCCTTCTGGTGGGCTATTGGATTAGCTGTCGTCGCTATTATTCCTACATTATTATTGGCTAAACCTAAGAAAACGGAAGCTTAGTTGTACGAAGGATCAATGATGTTAAGAAGCGCCTTGCAAAAGATCAGGCTCATAAACCTGGTTACCTGTAAAGGCGCTTATTCTTATTAGGAATGATTGAACGGCGGAGTATCATCTTATTCACTATTAGTTTACATAATATATATTAAGTTAACTTTATTCTTCTTCCTCCTCTATATTTTGATCAATAGCTTTAAATAACAAATTTTTTAGCGATTTAGGAAGGGTTTATGTCCTCTGCCGTCGAAAATAATCAACTTCTGAACTGCATTAAATCCACAATTAATGCGGTTAGTGTTTAAATCGATTATTTATTAGCGTCGTGAATCCTATTGCGGCTCATTTGACGCGATTTTCGACCCTTTTGTCCCAAAATGAGGAATTTCGTCACAGCAAGATTTTACATAAGGAAGGAACGAACAGCATGATGGCAATGGATGACCATGAAGAACAATTAGACATGTATTTGATTTGGCTCAAGGACCGCGGGTATTCCCAGGATACGCAGCATGGCTACATGCACGATGTACGCGCCTTCCTCCGCAGCCACCCTTCCAAGCCGATAAGCTCCCTACGCAAAATCGATGTGATGAGCCATCTGACGAAAGTTCGGATGAACGGTGCAGGTGATCGTGCGAGGAATCGGTCGCTGTCCGCGATCCGGCTGTTTTTCAAAGTCATGATCGAGTTCGAGCAGTTGGAATCGAATCCAGCGATGGATGTCCCGAAATCGAAGGTGGAGAAAAATAAGGTGCCCGCATATATGGAGCCAGAGGATGTCGGTAAACTGCTGCAAGTGGTGGACAGCCGATATCGTTTGAGGGATATTGCGATATTGTCCTTAATGGCTTATTGCGGTCTTCGTGTCGGAGAAGTGCATCGTTTGAACCTTAACGATTTTCAAGTACAAGCCGGGCAGCTCGCGATACTCGGCAAAGGACGCAAATGGAGATACATCCCCCTCCCTGCTTCTATGATCGCTTTGATGAACGATTGTTTAGAGGAGCGTATTCAACCCCGCCGCAGTCAGGAGAACGCTTTTTTCGTCTCGCGCCTAGGTAGAAGGATGTCCAAGCGTGCGATTCAAGACGTATGCGAGAAGTCGCTTGATTCGTTCCGGGAGCAGCATCCCGATTATCAGGACATGCCCCTGTCTTCACATAAGCTTCGCCACTCCTTCGCCACCAATCTACTTGCGACTGGCCGCGTAGATTTGCGTACGCTGCAGGAGTTGCTAGGACACGAAGATATCTCGACGACACAGATTTATACGCACGTTTCCGATCATGCGAAGAAGGAAGCCATGACGACGATCCAGCCGCTACTGCCGGCTTACTGAGAGAATTTGTCTTGTCGGTTAGACTCGACATTTTCTTCTATATTTCATTCGTGTTTTAATCTACATAATATATATTATGTAAACAAAGTTTATAAACGAAGCCGCCCCTTTGACCTGGCCATGACAAGAACTACTTGATAACGTCTTGAGAAGTTCCTTCTCATTTACCAATCTCATCTGCAACCTTTACCAATTTGAATTCGTTGTTAGTATTAACAACAAATCCTAATTAGAAAGGAAGTTCGATATGCGAACGTTAGCTTTTGTTTTGTTAACAATGACATTACTAGTAGGTTGCTCATCAATCCATACTTCTCAACGGCCATCGGTAAATGAAAATAGTGAAATATTAAATAATAATGCTTATACCAAAACTTCTTTACAAAAGGAAAGATCAGCTGCTCAAGAAGATGAAATAATAAATCTTTCTTGGGACTACTTAAGTAATTCTGCCAAAAAGACTGTCATAAATAAGAACGAAGCAATCGTAGAAAAATCAACTTTCGAACAAATACCTATCAAGTTAACAAAGAAGAATAATTATACCGAAATATATAAAGTTACATTTTCGACAAATCAAGATGAACTACTAGGTCCTATTGTTATTTTCATTGATTCCCAAACAAAAGAGATAATTGGGAAAGGAGCTCGTAAATAATAAACTTTCGTACTCAGTATTAGGCAGCAATAGATAAAAAAATGATTCCTGTAATGAATACAGAACAGGGATCATTTTTTTATCCCCATAGTTCTCTGTAATGGCTGATCTCAGAGCATCGGCCAACCGGGAGGTACGTGCAGCCAGTGAGCGATACAACCCCAATCATTGCATCCCGACGGGCTCTCTTCCCTCCTTTCATTCGTATCTGCATTTTTTAGCAATTCAAGTTGGATTCTTAGAAAGCAGTCCCTGATCTGCTTACAGAAATGTTTCTCACTTCCTTAACTATATCAGCATACAAAAGAAACCCTATAGACAGGACACTTTTTTCCAAAATGTCCTGTCTATAGGGTTTTAATCATTTAATGAATACTTCTATATTTAATAATCATTGTATTTAGCAACAACTTGTTTTTTAAGCGAATTATAATGCTCTACATTATCACCTAGATATTCATTTAAAATTACACCATTCAATTGTGAAATTTTCGTATTAGTAATCTTATTGGGTGTTTTTAAATCAAATTTTCCTTGATACATACCTACAATACTGTAAATTCCATTATTACTACTTCTCAAAAAAAGGATATACTCTCCGTTTTCATTTAACAGGTTATAGCCCTCAACATTAAAGTAAGTATTATTAGATACATATCCAGGCTCATAGATTCTAATCTGTGTATCTTTAGCTACATCACCTGTGAAAGATTCACTAACATTTATAGTTGAAATAGAATTAGTATAGTCTACTTCTCCATGGGAGCCTCGTATAACATTTGTATTCCGTTCGCCCGTGAAGCGACCCTTTATAATTATGTCAGCTTTCTCCTCTAGCTCCGTTAAGTCTTTATAATTTTTATGGATAGCATGATTATTAACTATCTTAAGTTCATTTTTTTCTTGATAATTAGCAACTGTATTCATAGTACCTGAACTATTCGTACTTAAAGCATTTGGTTTAGATGTAGAACAAGCAGATATAGTAAGAGGTAGCACTACACAAAGTATAAGAGCAGCAAATCTTTTTTTCATAAGAGCTTATTCTCCTTTATAATAGATATCCTAATTAATTTTCGGTATTAATACTTCCACTTCAAATTATTAATGTCAATAGTGGCAGGATCTGTTATATTATTAAAACCCACATCAAGCATAACAGAAGTAGTAGGAGAATATTGATGCTTTAACCCCAAAGCATGCCCTAATTCATGAATTGTTGTTTCATGTTTCTGTGTGTTTGTTAATTTATCTCTTACCATTTGTCCATTATTTAAACTTACATGTACTTTATACCACGTACCTGACGTTAGTGATGCCTGAGTACCGCTAGTATTATAGGGTGTCATCAGTCCATACCAATCGTCACCATAATCATTGGCATAGAATCTGATTTCTGCATCTGCGTAATTACCTACATTAAGAAATCCAATATCTGCATCAGTTATAGCAGCATAATCAGCTCTTGCATTCGCAGTATAATAACTATAACCAAGATTTGAGATAGTCGGATCTTCGTAATAATCAGCGGCTGCTATCACAGAAGTTGATAAACCCGCTCCAAAAAAAGCATTTGCATTTACAAGGTCTGCAGCAAATACTTTTGATGAAACTAAAACTGTTGAAATTACTGCCATTGAAGCAACTACTACACTACTTTTTTTAACCACCACTAATTCCCTCCATTTAATAAATTATGTAAAACACAATTCTATTAAACAACATATCAGATTTTAAATCAATACTTTTTTTAAATAAAGCACCTCGCATTTACAATATAATCTATATTCTTAAACATATTGAAAATGTATATAGTTATTTAATACCATTGTTGTGTGTCTATGGGACTAGACTTCCGATCTAATAATTAATGTCTTTTTTAGTTTGTTGCTTTTCATCAGCTTAAACTCAACTTGATAACGGATCGCTGGACTTGACTGCTGGCTATCATCTTCGTGCCGCAAAACTACGTTTGATACGTCACCATAGTCCTTTATACAAAATAAAAAGCAACCAAAATAATGGCTGCCCATAAGATTAAGCTTGCATTCAAATTACATTTCATATTATTTTGAAATAACCCAACCCTTAACTAAATAGTATATGTTTTCACTAAACTTCCAAACCCATTGTTTTCTGAGTATTGTGTTTCTTTCTGGAATATGCTTTTCTAACATATCAGACGTAATCCTACCATTTATAGTTAACCCGCCACCAAGTTGATTAAGTTTAAGCTGTAGGTTCTTGTCTAACATTAGTGACGGCTCTTTTATAAAACTGGTAAGAGGTAATGCAGTCCCATTAGGATAATACCCCCAAGCATATTGTTCAGATGTAATAATTGCAGTTCCATTGGTCTTCTCCAATAATGACCAAATTTGTTCCACATGTTTTTCAGCTACCAAATCTCCTAATCGTTTAGCAAGGATTATTAATTCATCATCTCCCGTTTGTTCAATTAAATCAATCATTGGAAGTATTAACTGACTAGAAACTGTTGAGGATATTACAAGTGAATAATTATTATTCAATATGTTTGTAAAACAAAATTGTTTTTCAAGTATTAATCGTTCTAGTAAGCTTTTTGCTCTCTCCTTGTCTAATCGTAGATAGCCGATAATTTCTTCAATCTTATCAATCGATATTCCTACAACATCTCGATTTAACAAGTTTATTTTACGCTTGTCTGGGTTACATATATTTTGAGATGTCTCTAAGAGAGTTTCTTTGTCAATATCAAGTAAATCAATACTAAAATAATCTGATACTATCTCTTTTAGTGGAAGATCATATGCATTTCCAACCCCTATTACTAAGACATTATTTAAATCCCCGTTAAATATTTTTGCACTCTGATATAATTTGTTAAGCTCAAGTTGATGAGTATTCCAATATTGAATAATTGGATCTAAAGATTGATTCATATCTCTATAGTAATTCTCTATCTGATATTTCATGTCTCATTCTCCTTTTTGTATTTTTGCGCAGTTTCCAAATCGTTCTATCTTTTTTGCAGTTAAAATCTACTATTCAGTGCTGGTCTGTTTATGAATGTATAGCATTCAATGAAAGTCATAATTTCAAACCCTATTGCTAAACAACCGAACTTGATTAATTACCTCATCTTTCTTTCATCAAACTTCATTAGCGTCCATCCTCCAATTAATTCATAATATGGTTTTATTATAAAGAACGTGAGGTTGGTACATCAAGATAATAACTGTCGGAACAAGATATGCAGATCCAACCGCACGAAAAAAAACAGACTAGATAATCTTCTTTCTATTCCGGTTAGACCGTAAACCATGACTAATTTCCGGGCTCGGCTGCATTCAAATTTCCTCCTTCTCGTATAAAATCTGCTTGTGAGCCGATCATATAAATCAGTTGTAAATAATTTGTTAAGCAAACAAATGAATTACAAATTAGATTTCATCGTTAAAACAAACAATGCCGCAACTATGCGGCATTCACTCAAATCATTCAGTATCTTAGATGTCTCAAGCTTCTGCAATAACTCCACATTCCATCTTCTTCATATATCCCTATCCTTCTACCGGAGGATCAATATGGAGGTCTTCGTCAGGCGCGGTAAATTCCCAGCGGGTAAACGTCACTTCAAACCCGTCTCGGGTCGGCGAGCAAGTAAATGGTCCCGCATGATTACCTGTTTCGTATGGAAACCGTGCTACCCGAATCGTTCGCCATGGATGCTGATTGCTGCGAGCTCGAATAATGACGGCATCCTTCATGATCGAAGCACGCAGCGTTACTTCTTCCCCTATCCACTCAGGCACTGCCGCAAGTGACCAGTCCGAATAACCGTCCGTGACCACTGTTGCAAGCTGCGGAATGCCATCGTTGATTTCAATGCCTGTTTTGATCCATTGTCCGGGACCATGATATAATAACAAGCCCGCTTGATCATACAGATCGGTAAAAGAACCAAGCTGAAAGGTTACCTCGACCGCTGTATTGCGATCCCAACTCGTGAGCAAAGCTGGTCCGTCTTCAAATTCAAATCCATACAGTGTCTTTTTCCAGAAGTCTCTGCCTTTCTCAGGAGCAACCTTCAGCATTTGGCCCTCTTCTCGGAATGATTGTGGCGGATTGAGCCATACACCTGTTTTCCATTCCACTCGATTCCTGTTCTGTTGTGTCATCTTCATAACCTCCATTTATATGATGATTCAAACTTCATGTCAGCTCTCTCGACTTGCTTGTTCAATTGGTCTAGCCGCTTGCGAGAGCAGACCAGCAACCATTACAGTGATAAGGATAAATATCAGGGCACGCAGTAAGCCGATCGATTCACCGATAAGCCCTAGAACTGGTGGACCTACAAGGAAGGCAAGGTATCCGACTGTCGATACTGCGCCTACCCTCGCAGCAACTCCGCGTGGATCATCACCTGCTGCAGACAGCCCAACCGGAAAACCGCATGCTGCTCCAAATCCCCATAGTACAACCCCTACTATGGCAAATTCGTAGCTCCTCCCGAATATAACAATAAGCAGTCCAATAATTGCAAAAAGCGCGGAAGCTCGCAGTACGACAACTCGTCCGAACCGATCAAGCAGCATGCCGCCTACTGCCCGACAAATCGTCATCGCAGCCACAAATATGCTGAATGCGAACGACCCCATAGCCGGTGTAACCTTATAGCCATCCACCATAACAAGCGGCAGCCAATCATTCGCCGATCCCTCTGCAAAAGCCATCCCAAGCACTATGATACCGACCAACACCGTACGCCGCTCTTTCCAAATAGCCATACGTTCCTTGATGCTCATTGGCGGTTCCATGGCATTACCGCCCGTTTCTTTCCCTGTACCTGCCGGTACGAGACGGTATACATATATAGTAAATAACAGAATGATTACCATTGCAAAAGCTAAATGAACCGTTACCGATATTCCGGCCTTTATCGCAGCTGTTCCAGCCATTGCCCCTAGAAAAGTCCCTACGCTGAATGCCGCATGAAAACCTGTTAATAGCGATTTGTTTGCAGCTCTCTCAACTTCCGTACCCTCCACATTCATCGCTACATCGCATATCCCTTGCCCGAAGCCAAAAACAGCTAATCCTACAAACACGGAAATACTGCTTGTCAGCAGCGTCCCTCCCATCCCTACACCTAGAAGACCGACTGCACTGATCAACAGACCAGCTACCATGACGAAGCGGCCACCTTTATGTGCAATTAGATGGCTGGCACACGTCAGACCGATTATAGAGCCTATAGACATGCCAAGAATGATCAAGCCCATCTCAGATGTTGTCGCCCCTAAGGAGTCTCGAATGGCTGGCGTACGTGAAACCCATGATGAGATTGCGAATCCCGGCAGTGCGAAAATGATATAAATGGCGAAGCGCCACAGCTGAATCTGACGAATGCTTAATGAATGCCTCATCGTTAGTCCTCCCTAAATGCCTTCAATCCCAGTTGTTTGTCTT
Organism: Paenibacillus terricola; assembly: GCF_014779765.1. Classification (GTDB taxonomy): domain Bacteria; phylum Bacillota; class Bacilli; order Paenibacillales; family Paenibacillaceae; genus Paenibacillus_T; species Paenibacillus_T terricola. The sequence goes on from NZ_JACXZA010000002.1 coordinate 886,882, forward strand.
ATTAAATTGTTTTTATAAGACTTATTAAAACTATTTAATAATGTGTTCATTCTAACAGAACTAGCATGGAAGAACTATACGTCATTTTGTCATATCCATATGTATGGTTGACTTAGCAAGTCCAAACTCAGTTATAGAACACCCCCTTAGAATTAGATGATAGCGGCAAGCGAGAGCTTATCTACTTTTTGCAGTCCCGAACCAAGATTGTAACGTCTCCCGTTCGAGTAATTGATGACCGCCAGAAAATGACTTACTCTTGCGTTCTTGGGCGTGGTCGTATTCGGACAACGAAATTGGATGAGGCAATTGGCGGTCATTTATCTGACTCTAACGTGCTATGCACTGATTCGTGGAGGGCATTCAATTCCTATGCAAATTCCAAATATTTGAACATTATTTAGCTTGGTTTCGTTATATAGACAGCAAGGAATATGAGAATACCTCATCGAATAATAGATTAAAGGAACTTTTTTCCAAAAACAACGTATAAATAAGAGTTAGTTTACTTGAGAAGTCAAACAAAAAAAATGTTAGGGAGAGGAGAAGTTCAACGACATGAATACTGGACTGATGAAAATAATTAAGAATTTGATTTTCAGGATTGGTTTCTTGTACAGCAAGCTTCAATTTCTAATAATGACCATCGCCATACTAGGCATTTTAGATTTCTTTGTTTATTATGAACTAGCTGTCTCTATGATGACATTACTTGCTCCTGAAATAGCCCCAGTAATTTTATTAATTTTTGCTTGGCTGATATATAAAGGGATTAAGAAATACATTCAAGATACACGAGATACACGAAACAAAAAATACAGTTTTCTGATATAGGCCGTCCAGAAATTACCAACATAAATAGACAATATTAACAATGCGGACTCGAATGCTTGATAATCCATCGAGGGACGGGAGACGATAGCTCAATAAACCGCCTTTTCAACCAAGGCGGCTTTATTATGGTCAAATATCAACATTAGAATTTAACTTAGCCTAAATTAAAGAAAAAAGCCGCAATATATGCGGCTTTCCCTGGGTCTATCCTCTTGTCTCACGACAACAATTCTCAATATAGCGTCTTAAGCGCCTCAGGATTGAATGGAATCAATTCATCCGTGCGTCCGCTCGAGACTTTAGCCGCCCAAGCAGGATCAACCAATAACGCTCGACCGATCGCAACAAGATCAAACTCCTCTTTCGCCAACCTCGGAAGCAATCCCTCAATGCCCGCCGTGTTGGCACCTTTTCCTTCAGCGAATAGAGTCGTGACGTCTCCGTCTAACCCAATCGAGCCGACCGTTATCGTTGGTTTGCCCGTAAGCTGTTTGACCCATCCCGCAAGATTCAAGTCAGAGCCTTCAAATTCAGGCTCCCAGAATCGACGTGTCGAGCAATGGAAAATGTCCACGCCTGCATCAGCCAGCGGTTGTAGGAACTGTTTAAGCTCATCCGGCGTTGTAACTAACTTGGCCTTGTAGTCTACGCCTTTCCACTGCGAGATACGCAGCACAATTGGGAAATCCGGGCCAACTGCACGACGGCACGCTTGAATCACCTCTTGTGCAAATCGTGTACGAGCAATCAAGCTGCCGCCATAACGATCCGTACGTTGATTCGTTTGTTCCCAGAAGAACTGATCAATTAAGTACCCATGCGCGCCATGAAGTTCAATGCCATCAAATCCAATACGTTTGGCATCAGCTGCCGCTTGCGCGAATGCTTCAATGATTGCTGCAATCTCGGACTCCGAGTATTCGTTAACGTTGCCGCGTGCGCCCATATGCCAAATTTGCGGGATGATTTTGCCGCCAACAGCATGTACTTCAGACACTACGTTAGCCCAACCCCGCAATGCTTCCTCTCCATAAAAGAAAGGCACGTTCTTCTGATTAGACGAATCAGCATGCTGGATAACGGTACCTTCTGTAATAATCAACCCAACATTATTCTCAGCCCTGCGGCGATAATAGGCAGCAACATCCACTCCAGGAACACCATTCGGTGACATGTTTCGTGTCATTGGCGCCATGACGGTCCGGTTCTTCAGGGTCAGGTTACCCAAAGTGAATGAGGTAAATAGCGGCTCTAAAGTTGTATTCGTTGTCATAGTGAATCCTCCCTTAATTTAAGAAATGCTCAAATAGTCATTTCATTGGATAATTTCAAAACCCAAACTTATATTGTGTAGGAATCGCGATTTCTTTTCTTAGACGAGCAGCAGCTTCCAATGTCCAATAAGGATTTCGAAGCATTCCTCTTCCGACAGCCGCAAGATCGGCATCTTCATTGCCAATGACCGAATTCGCAAGAATCGGATCATCCAGCCTTCCGACTGCGATAACAGGAACATCGAGCGCTTGCTTAATTGCACGAGCTAATGGCACTTGATAACCTGCATGCGTCCCCGGTCTGCCAAATGCTGCGATCGGCCCTTCGCCGCCAGACGACACATCGAACATATCGACTCCTGCTTGCTGATACTCCTTAGCAAACGCGATGCTCTCCTCGATGTCATATCCGCCTTCCACGTATTCTTTGGCCGAAATACGCATCATGAGCGGCATGTTTGCTGGCATTTCAGACTTTGCAGCTTGAATAACCTCGCGGCCGAATCGATTCAGATCCCGACCATATTCATCCTCTCGTCTGTTCGTCAGCGGCGAGTGGAATTGGTGAATCAAATAGCCGTGAGCGCCATGTAATTGAATGGTGTCGACCCCCGCTTTAACTGCACGAGCAACTGCAGATCGGAACTTCTCCACCATTCCTTGTACTTCTTCTGTCGTAAGGGCACGAGGCACTTTGTAGCTCTCGTCGAAAGCAATGGCAGATGGCGCAACGGGGACGGGCGCATCCTCTGCTTTACGGCCGGCATGCGCAATTTGAATACCAACTTTGGCACCGTATTGGTGGCAAGCATCAACGATTCGTTTCAATGCTGGTATTTGCTCGTCAGACCATAGTCCAAGATCAAAGTCAGAGATGCGACCATCCGGCTCAACATCGGTCATTTCAATGATGATTAAGCCCGCTCCACCAATTGCACGACTTACATAGTGCATATAATGCCAATCTGTCGCGATACCATCCTTGTTTTCAACCGAATATTGACACATTGGCGGCATAACTACCCGATTTTTCAATTCTAATCCTTTAAACGTGTAGGAACTAAATAGGTCTTTCATGAAATGTGCTCCTCTCCAAACCAACAATCTCTATATATGCATGCGCAAGCATGTATGATGTCAAAGTGAATAGATATATGCGCATGCATATAAATTAACGTAATAACAAATGGATGTCAAGTCCCTTTCAAAGGGACTTCATCAATCAGAACAATTTCTGAATAATGCTCTGGAATTCAGCTTGTAGCCCTTCTCTTTGAAGCTCGGATTGAAGGACTTGATTAAAGGTTTGCAGTGCATGCTGGAATTTGCTTTCACCGATTTCAGTAATTTGCGTATAGATCCCTCTTCGATCATCTGTACACATATGTCGATGCAATGCGCCGCATTCCTTGGCCTCCATACGTACAACAAGCCTGGAGGTCGCGCTCTGGCTTAATCCTACCATTTCTTGTAACGACTGCAGCCGTAATTTCTTTTCTTCGCTATTAGAGATGAAATACAGCACCGAGAATTCCTTCAAGGACAATCCATATTCCTGTTGAAGAGCTTGTTCTAATTTATCAGAGATGCTGGAATAAAGTTGAGATAACGATAACCATACGGTTATCGGTTCGTTGTTATTGTCCAATTGCCGCCACGCCCAATCTATACGGAGTATAATCATATAGTTTATCTCATTGTATCAATCAGAAGCGTAACGGTCAAAAATATATTGGTATACCAACAAGAATGCCGCACTTCATGCGGCATCCTTTGTCTTACTTATGGTCATCGCCTGACGCGAAGATTCATGGTTCTCTTGTTAGAACTGAATCGAAAATGTAGTGCCGCTGCCATGTTCAATCGTATCGAACAGAATACGAGGGTTTCCATTAGGATCTCCACTCCCCATTGCAATCAACAATGGAACAAAATGCTCCGCTCGGGGTACAGCTCGCATCGCATGTGGCGCAAGCGTGGCATATTGGCTTAATGCTTCTATATCCCTTGCTAATGCTTTCTCCCGAATCCAATCCCGGAACTCGATAGCCCATTCCCGCGGCGGAGCATCCTTATTGCGATCGAACTCGTTGAAGTTATGGCTGATGAAGCCGCTGCCGATTACGAGAATGCCCTCCTGTTCCAATCCTTGCAGCGCCTCGCCGATCGCAATCTGCTGGCGCGCCGATAGGAACGGGTTGACGGACACCGGTACGATTGGAATATCCGCTTCGGGATAGGCATGCATCATGATCGGGAATACGCCATGATCAAGCCCGCGATAATGCGTTTGTACCGGAATGCGGTGCTTCTTCAGCCGTTCTTCTATGATTGAGGCGACGATCATGGAGCCTCTAGCTGGATATTGAACCTGATAGAACGAATCAGGGAATCCGTAATAATCGTATACCATTTCATGAACACCATCCGTTGGCGCGATGGTCGTAATCTCATTTTCGAAATGCGCAGAGAAAATAACGATCGCCTTCGGACGATGCTGCTGGCCGAAATGTCTAAGAAACTGTGTGAATTCCGACTGTTCGAATATCGTAAAAGGCGAACCATGGGCTAAAAATACGGGTGACAGCATATTTTATTATGCCCCCTTCACTAGAAACGGCCAATCGCGATAAAGACGAGAAGTGCAAGCATAACAATACTTGGAACGACTCCTTGCTTCTCGCCGCGTCTAACGTGGAAGCCTACAGCGAGCACCATAATGATCCCTAGTCCAACAGCCGCCAGCGGCGTCAATACGGATGCGATATCAAGTGCCCACGGCAGAATCAGTCCGATACCGCCCAGCAGTTCCGCAACGCCGATGAAGTTAACGAAACCTTTGGAGTATTCCTTCACCCAAGGCATCGAAGCTCTTGCTTTCTCATACCCGAATGATTTCATCATGCCTGCCATAATAAAAGCCAGTGCCATTAAACCCTGTACAATCCATAATGCGATATTCATAATTTCGTACTCTCCCCTTAAGTTGTTGTGTTGTATTCTTTAGGCTCCTAGCGCTATAATAAGGTCTAGGACCATTCGTCGGAAGTAGGCACTTCAAATAAACATAGTATCCTTTTGGATACCTTAATAATGACGCGGGTTCCCGGAGGCGAAGACGTATTTATGGAAGACCATAGTAATTGTACAATTGAAACAGCATTAGAGATCCTGGTAGGGAAATGGAAGCCGATTATTCTGTATTCGTTGTTTACGAACGGTACTCTACGGTTCAGTGAATTGCAGAAGGCGATTCCGGGCATTACGAAGAAAATGTTGACGGCACAGCTGCGCGAACTTGAATATCACGATATCGTCCATCGCAAAGTATATTTGCAAATTCCGCCGAAGGTTGAATATTCGATCACCGAGTACGGGCAAGGCATTACCCCTCTCATTCAATCAATAAGCGAATGGGGTCAAGCCCATGTAAAGCATCTCTCTGAGATCTATGGCGACAATCGTATACTTAAAACAGAAACAACAGAATAAAGACGAACGCGATCGCAAGAAGTAGCCGATATGGCTAACTTCCTGCGATCGCTTTTTTTATCGCAACTTATCTCGCACGGATCTCGTCATATCCTGTGAAAGGAGGTCTACTTGTTCATGCGAAAGACTTTGTACACAATAATCGCTGGGTTGTTGATTCTGACAGGTTGTTCGACACAATCGAAAACAGGCGATAAAGAAGAGACTCCCTCTTCGAAGACTACATCAATGCAAGTAACTGCCTCTACTTCAGCAGAAACTCCAGTTAAACAACAATTCACAATGCCGGATACAATGCCAGACGATTTCGACTTCATGGTCAGCTATGGATACGGCGATGTGGCGAAGAATGTGATTGATACGTATTCGGGGACGGTCACGAAGGATCTGATAATGAAAGGTACGGCAACAGCTGATCTTACGTTCACTTCAGAAGAACGAAGCAAGATCTACAAGATGATGAAAGACATCGATATCATGGGGCCGAAAGAGCTATCTTCTGAGAATGGTTGCGCACAAATACCGAGCAATACCGATAGCTGGAAAGTAACAGCAAATGGTCATACCGCATCATTCTCGTGGACCGACGAATCGTGTACGACGACCAAGGATGCGAAACAGCTGCTGCAATTGAGACAAGACATTCAGCACATTGTTGCACTGAAGGAAGCCTATCAAGCTTTGCCTGAAACAGAAGGTGGATACGAATAAGTGTTGTTGCAAAATAAAGAAGCTGCCGGCGCACAACCTGCAGCTTCCCTTCTATTCCTTCATTCCCCGATACGCCTTCTCATGAAACCGCGTAATGCTCTTGAACAACTGCTTGCCGTCATCGGGCAACTTGTCGGAAGAATCGTAGCTGAAAGCCATCGCCCGATACGGTTCCGGCACCCATATGTAATGATGCACGTAATCGGTCAACTCGAAGCCGTTCGACTGCCAGAATCGAATGCGCTGTTCATTGTCTGCTGTGGCTTCCGCAACTTCGACGATTAATCCTCGACAACCTTGTTGCTCGCGCGCCCATTCCTTGATCCGATCCAGCAGTAACCTTCCGATACCGGTCCCACGATCATTCGCACGAACAGCTAAATAGTCGAGGATTAATGCACTCGCCGACGCATCCACGCCCGATATGGCCATGCCCACCATTTTCCCGTCTTGCTCCAACGTATGCAGCTGACACATTCGCTTCGCGAACATGCCTTTAACAATGGTTCGCGTCTTCTTGCCATCAAGCGGGAACGCTTCTTCATAGATAAGCTCCGCCGCATTCCAGCGTTCCTCGTCCCATTGGTCTGTTACATGATAAGACCATTCCTGCATTGTCTTCCCCGCTCTCGTGTTGTTGGCTAAATCTGATTCGTTGTTCGAATGACGCTCAGCAGATCGATTTTTTGTTTGGCTGCTTCATGATACAACCATTGGTCGCGCACGTGGTCAACAAATAATATGCCGTTCAAATGGTCAATCTCATGCTGCATGCATCTAGCCAAATAGCCTTCCCCTTCGAGCACGATTCGATCGCCTTGCCGATTCAAGGTGGTCAACTTCACGTAATTCGCTCTCTTCACTATTCCGTACCATCCGGGATACGATAAGCATGCTTCGGCTCCCTCTTGCTCGCCTTGCATTTCGATTATTTCCGGATTAATCAGCTCGATTAATCCCTCCCCGCAATCCATTACAATCAATCGTCGCAGAATACCGACCTGAGGCGCTGCTAAACCTGCACGGCCTTCCTCGGCGTTCAACGTTTCGACCATATCATCAAGATACTTTAACGTTCTCGCATCCAGCTCCTCAACAGGTCTTGCAACCTTCCGCAAGATCGGATCGCCAAACGGCAATATCGTTCTAATCGTCATTCTGATGTCCCTTCCCCATCGCGAGATGACATATTAGCCAATGTGGTGCAAAGTGCATCCAATATTTCTGAATATATCACGTAACAGGATTTGACAAAAGATCAAACATCCTATCGAATTGCGCAACTTACATTACGTCAGTTACGTCCTACATGGTAGTGATTCTTATCCCATCCATGATAAGGGGGTAATAGGGATGTTTCTCAGACAAGCAGTTTATTTACTCTCCGTCCTCATCGGGATACTATTCATCGGTATTGGAACATTACCTGCGCTGTTCGCCTATCCTTTCAGTGATGGACCTAACTCAGGTCCATCGAGTATGTGGGACCTGATCCTCATGATCGCTTACGAACAATGGATGTTTATGCTGCCGCTTGGAATCATACTTTTCCTAGGGCCAATCATTTCCGTTATCAAGCAGCGAAGGAAGTCTTGATTCCGCCGTGCATGGCTGATCCTCTGAATAGCGCAAGAAAGCTGCCGGCTTAACGGCAGCTTTCTTCATTTCTAACGACAACTGTTATATCACCAGCTACGTGGAATCGTGAATATCTACAAATTCAGCAACTACAGCGTTGGGAATTCTCATGTATCGTTCTACCATCTTACATTCGGCCACCCTTTCTGACAGTCTTCGCGATAACGCTGTACCCACTGTTCCGCATGTTCATCTGCGATCTTGTCAAATGCTGGGGCAGCTATCTTCACGCTTTCCGTTGAAACGCCGAGATATTCCAACACCTTCAGAACGGTTCCTTCATAATCAAGAATGAAATCCTCGTACACAACCGTCATCGGCGAAATGCCATTCTGGGTGAAGAAATCTTCAAGTGCGGCTTCGAACATAACGCTTTCCTGAATGAGATGATGGATTGCATCATAATCATACTTGTCAGCCAGATCACATTCCTTCGGTGGTGCACCTGCAATGCGATGCCATTCATCGGATCTGATAGCTCTCAGCCATGAGACGGCGAGCCTCACTTTGTTGCGGCGAGTCATGTAGATATGTTTGTTGCAATTCGGGAATGCCGTGCTCCACACCTCGGCACTCGAAGCCTCATGCGTCAAATCGAACAATTCGCGAAATACATCGATCCATCGCTGCTCATATCCGATTTTGATTCCGAACAGTCCATTCGGTGTCGTTCCTTGCTGCCAAATGTTCTCGAGGTTCTCGAGCTTGAACGATGAAGGATCGTTCCATTGGTAGTTGAGCCATTCCGCTGGATTGCCTGCTACCCCTGTAGAAGCAAGAGCTGTATTAAGCAGCGTGCTTCCTGTCCGTTGAGAGAACCAGATCGTATAGCTTTGAGACGGTTTTATCATGGATTATCTACTCCTTCTCTTTGTAACGTATACTTTCGTTCAATAAACTCGACGAGTTGCTGCGCGCATTGCTCTATCGATTGATGCTGCGTTTCTAAGGTTAGATCGGTTTGCATCGGTGGTTCATAATGAGCATCAATGCCGGTGAAATTCCGAATCAATCCTTGTCTAGCCTTCCGGTACAACCCTTTGGGATCCCGCTCTTCGCATACGTCAAGTGAACATTGGACATAGACTTCTGCGTATGATTCCGGTTCGAAACGCCCCCGAACTTGCTCCCGCATTGCCGTTGTTGGCGTAATCATCGGCACTAGCGCAATAAATCCGACAGCGAGAAACATGGCGGCTACTTCCGAAGCTCGGCGAATGTTCTCTGTACGATCCGCTTCCGTGAAGCCTAGATCCCGATTAAGGCCAGCTCGCAATTGGTCACCATCGAGAATGACACACCGATATCCAAGCTTGGTTAACATTTGTTCAACTTGTTGACTGATCGACGTTTTCCCTGATCCGGACAAGCCGGTAAACCAGACAACGCCACCACGATGAAATACGTGATTGTAATGCTGCTGTTCGATCGCTATCCCTCCTTTCTATTGTTAATGCCCCTGCAGACTGGGACAGTTGCTATTCTAGCAACATCTTACAACCAAGAATAGGCAACAAACGGTTCAAATCATTTTCTGCCTACGCAACAAAGCCGCATCGGACGTGAGTCCAATGCGGCTTTCTATTGTTCTAGCTAAACTTGTAAACCACTAATCCTGCATTTGAAAACGGTACCCAATCCCAGGCTCCGTCACAATGAATCGCGGACGCGTCGAATCTTCCTCCAACTTTTTACGCAGATGACCGATATATACGCGCAGATAATGCGCTTCTGTTTCCGTTGTATGGCCGCCCCAGACCTGCTGCAGCAGCTGGCGCTGGGTAATGACCTTACCCGCATTGGAAGCTAGAATTTTCAACAAATCATACTCCGTAGGAGTAAGCTTAACCCGCTCACCGTTCAACTCAACTAACCGATGTGCCAGGTCGATCGACAATAACCCGAATCGTAGAACTGGCTCAGATACCGTCTTGGCGACATGTCGAAGAGAAACGCGAATGCGGGCAATAAGTTCACCCATTCCGAATGGCTTAGTCACATAGTCATCCGCTCCGCTATCGAGTGCAATGATTTTATCCGCTTCCCGATCTTTTGCGGTAAGAACAATAATCGGCAAACTGGTCCATTCCCGAATGCGGCGCATGACCTCGAGTCCCTGCACATCCGGCAGCCCGAGATCCAATAAGATTAAGTCAGGCGGGTGCATGGAAGCTTGCGTTATGCCTTCCTCACCTGTCGATGCTTCTTCGATATCAAAATGATGAGCCGTTAGCGTTACCTTAAGAAGCTTGCGAATTTGCGGTTCATCATCAATGACGAGTATTCTTGCTCCTTTATCCGATGCCGTCATTCTTGTTCCATTCCTTCCTGATGACTCTTAACAACTTGCTCCTGTTGAATAGGCAGCGTAATGGCTATGATAGTACCTTGCCCTTCTTCATTAGGCATTACCTCAATGATACCGCCATGCAGATCAATAATGCCTTTGCATATCGCAAGCCCAAGCCCCGTCCCTGTCAAATGTCCCGTTCGAGCTGACCGATAAAATTTATCGAAAATCCGCTCGCGATCATTCGCCGCAATGCCAAGACCTTGATCGCTGACCATCAGTATGAGGCTTCTGCCTTCCACTTGAGCTCGAATAGTAATCGCACTGTAATCTGGCGAATATTTGATCGCATTGCTCATCACATTCGTCAACACCTGCTCGAGCAACACTTCATCGCCTTGAATGAGGGGAATATCAGTCGACAGTTCTACCCGAACCCTACGATGCGAAATACTCGCCTCCACCTGCTTCAGCACAACGCCAATCATATCTTCGATATCGCACCATTTGGAACGCAGCTTTAGCATACCGCTCTCCAGCTGTACGATGCCGAGCAAGTTAGAGACGAGCCGATTCATGCGGAGCGCTCCTTCCTGCATTGTGGTCAATAGCGACATCCGATCTTCAGCCGAGAATAGGCTGTCTCCTTCGATTAATGCGCCTGCTGAACCGATCAATGCAGCTAACGGCGTCCGCAGCTCATGCGAGACGGAATCCAGAATAGCCGTACGAATTCGTTCCGATTCCGCCGTTAGATGAGCCAACTTTGCTTCTTCACTCAGCTTGACGCGCACGATGGCACTTGCGGCTAGACCGCCAAGCGCTTCGAGGAAACGCAGCTGATCGGCAGTCAACACGGCAGTTCCAAGATTCACCCCGAGCACACCATGTATGTGCTCCTCCGTCCGCAGAGGAATATACAGTCCAGTCGTCTCACCGAGCATCGTCGTACCGCGTCCAGCCATTCTCCCTTGCCGATAAACCCAATTGGCGATGACTAGCTCTGCTTCGCCGCTGCCCCAATTCGAAGCAGCAGAAGAGGCCGCGGCTACTCGCACTTCGTCTTCTTCCTTATTAGCGGTCAAGTATATGGCTGCCTCCGTCTGAAAGGTGTCCGATACTTGAGCCGTTACATTATGAAGCAGCGCTTGTATATCTGTAAATGCGCTCAACTGTTTGCTAATTGCATAGAGTGATGCCGTCTGTGCTTCCTTCAGCTTCGAATATTGCAGCTCTCTCTTCAACCTTGCGGCTAAACTTGCTGTCAAAGCGGCAACGGTGAAGTAGACGATGAACGAAACCAGATAACGCAGATCCGACACCGAGAAGCTTAGAAAAGGCGGAACAAAGAAGAAATCGAAAGCAAGCACGCCTAGCCCCGCCGCGTAGTAGGAAACACCTTTTCCCCAATATACGGCACTAAGCAGAACCGGAAGCAAATAGATAAGTGCAATATTCGCCGGATCGAATGATAGTCCCAAATCTTTAAAAATATAGGTAAGCAGCGCGACAGCAAGCGTTACCCATGCATAGGCCCAGTGCCTCTCCAACCGATCACATCCTAATTATCTATCCAGCTAGATCATACCTCAAAACGGGCAGCTACGAGAACATCAAGATTGCGTCCCTGCTGCACGATCGTCTTAATGACAGAGCGGTTGAACCAATCGAGCCGCCACCGTCTTGATGATTGCCCGACAATCAACTGCGTGCTATGCAAGGCGTTCGCACGTTCCAATAGTGAAGAAGCGACACTTCTTCTAGAATTCGTAAAGGCAAGCTCGAAGCTGCCGCCGAGTCGTTCGGTCAATTCCTCTATGGCCTCTACCCGCTTCTGTTCCTTCTCGGATAGCAGCTTGGCAGGATGCACATACATGACATGCCATTGTGCTTTCAACCGGTGCGCCAGACGGAACCCCTGCCTAATCAAGCGTTCAGCGTTAGGTGACAGCGTTACAGCAGTGAATACTCTTTCCTCTCTGCGCCAAGGGCCGCGAAGGGATTGGTTGTGTTCCCGAGCCTCGAGCCGCTCATCCACATCGTCAGCGATTTCTCGAAGCACTAATTCACGTAATGCGATCAGATTGCCCGTTCGAAAAAAATGGCCCAGCGCCTGATCAATCTTATTCGCCGCATAGATACGGCCTTCACGCATCCGCTGTTGAAGCGCCGTTGGCGCAACATCGACTAGCTCCACTTCATCCGCGGACTGGATAACGCTGTCGGGCACCGTCTCTCTTACACGAATGCCTGTAATTTGTTCGACCGAATCGTTCAAGCTTTCAAGATGCTGCACGTTCATCGTCGTAATGACTGAAATGCCTGCAGCCAGCACCTCCAGAACATCTTCATAACGCTTTCGGTTAGCCGTCCCCTGCACGTTCGTGTGTGCCAGCTCATCAATCAAGACGACTTCTGGATTCCGCTCAATAATCGCCTTCACATTAAGCTCCCGCAGCTTCGTTCCCCGATACTCGAATTCAGCTTGCGGTACGCTCGCAAGATTGCCGATCTGCGAGGCGGTCTCCGATCTGCCGTGCGTCTCGAGCAGACCGACAACAACATCGATTCCTTTGCGCAGCAAAGCGTTACCTTCCCGAAGCATCGTGTACGTTTTGCCTACGCCCGGAGCCGCGCCGATATACACTTTGAATGTTCCGCGTTTCAGCGCTCCGATCTGCTGTTCTACTTCCTGTTCGCTGAGCCTCTTATAACTCTTCGAAGGTCGGCGTGATGGATTAGCCGTTTCCACAAGCTTCTGCTCACTGTTCAGATTCATGTTATCCGCTACAAACAGCACATCTGCGTTCCGAACGCTGCCTAGAATGCCGTTCACGATCGAACCATACAATAATTCCTTCCAACGGCTGTGCTTGGAATGTCCCAGAACGATACGGGTCACACCGTATTTCGTAGCATATTTACTGAGCAGCTTCGGAATTTGCCTCCTGCCGTTGAAGGGCAGCTCGTGTGTATGCGCCCCTATCCGATCTGTCAATTTTAACATCATCCGCTTGAACATGCTCTCTTCCTTCGTTAGAACCGCATGCTCTTTCACGAACGATATGACATTCAGTTCCCCGTTCAACCGTTTAGCGATCTGCTGACCCCTCCGAATATAGGTAGAGCTGTTCCATCGGTATTGTACGCAGACAATGACCCGCTCGGATGCACCTGAAGGACCAGTTAAGCCTTCCGCTTCCCGATGCTTCTCCAGCGATCCGTTTACATCTTCCGCCATAAGTCGAAGTGCCAACTCGCGTAATACACCTAGATTGCCTTTCTTGAGCATAGATACATCTTTTATGCCATGAAGGTTCCCATCGTTTACCCGTTGCAGCATCGTCTCCGGCGTAACATCAATAAGCCGTACTTCGTCTGCAAGCTCGAGCGTCTCCGCAGGAACGGTATCCTCTGCCCGAATACCAGTCAATCGATGAGCAAGACGGGTTACACCATCCAGCTCATATACGTTCACGGTTGTGATGACACTGATTCCATGGCGCAGCAAATATTGAATATCCAACAGACGTGTCGCGAATTGCGCACCCGGCCGATTCCGATGAGCCAGGCCATCAACCAACACAACCTCCGGATTCCTGTGCAGCAAAGCTTCTAAATTCAGATCCTTGTGCAGAGCGCCATTCTTGTCCCAACGGATGCTTGGCACTCGTTCGAGCGACCCCAGCTTCTCCGCTGTTTCGGGACGTTTCATCGTGGAGACTGCACAGATGACGACGTCAATCCCTCCGGCTTGCAGTGACTGTCCCTCCAGCAGCATGTGATAAGTTTTGCCAGAACCGTTCACAGCGCCGATATAGATCTTGAGCTTCCCTTGCTGCAGCTTGGTTATAGAAGCAAGAATCTGTTCAGGTGTCTTCCTTCGAAACGTGTCCATCTTCGAGCCTCCCATGAAGTAAGCAGTATAAGCTGCAACAGACAATAAACGCGAAGCAACCCTGACTATTCCGCAGAATAGACAGGGCGGACTTTACTTAGCTATCATGGTTTGCAGCTCAATATTCAGCTCCAATACGTTCACACGGGGCTCGCCGAACAATCCGAGATCACGGCCAGCAGTATGTTTCTTCACCAGTTCATGCAGCCGCTCCTGTGAAATCCCGGTCAACTTGCTGATCCGAGGGATTTGTACCTCTGCAGATGCTGGCGTTATGTGTGGGTCAAGGCCAGAGCCGGAGTTAGTCACGAGTGCGATTGGCAATTCACTCACAGGGACATCAGGATTGGCTGTTGTCCACGCTTCAATTGAATCCTTCGTACGTTGCAGCAGAACAGGATTGGAAGGTCCATAGTTGTTGGATCCCGACCCTGCCCCATTATAATCAATACTCGATACTCGGCTTTGGAAGTAAGCTGGGTTATCATAATGCTGACCGATAAGTGCTGATCCAACCACTTCACCATCAGTATTGCTTACTAGACTGCCGTTAGCCTGACTGGGCATAAACAATTGCGCTAGACCTGTGCAAGCGAGTGGATATAGAATGCCGCATATGACTATAAACACTATACTTGCACGAATGGCTACGATCCCATAATTCTTCATCTTATTTCCGTCCTTTCGATCTAGACCCATAGATGCACGACCAAGTCGATCAGCTTAATGCCGATGAATGGTGCGATAATGCCGCCAAGTCCATAGATGGTCATATTCTTTCCGAGCAGCTTCATTGCGCTCATCGGCTTATATGCGACACCTTTCATCGCGAGCGGAATAAGCAGCGGAATAATGATCGCATTGAAGATAAGTGCGGATAATATTGCAGAGGATGGTGAACCAAGCTGCATGATATTCAATCCAGCCATCTCTGGAATTGCAATCGTGAACAAGGCAGGTATGATGGCAAAATACTTCGCAACATCGTTTGCGATACTGAACGTCGTCAACGCACCCCGGGTCATGAGCAGCTGCTTGCCGATCGAGACCACTTCGATAATCTTCGACGGATCGGAGTCGAGATCGACCATGTTAGCCGCTTCTTTCGCAGCAGTCGTACCGCTGTTCATCGCAAGGCCAACATCGGCTTGTGCCAGCGCCGGCGCATCGTTGGTGCCGTCGCCGGTCATTGCAACAAGCTTGCCTTCTGCCTGTTCACGGCGAATAACAGCGATTTTATCTTCAGGTTTGCTCTCTGCTATAAAATCATCTACCCCAGCTTCAAGCGCAATGGTTGCAGCGGTCAACGGATTATCGCCCGTGCACATAATCGTCTTGATACCCATCTTGCGCAGCTGCTCGAACCGCTCTCGCATTCCCGGTTTCACCGTATCCTTCAGGTAGATCAGGCCAACAATTCGATTGCCGATCGCTACGGCAAGCGGCGTACCACCTTTCGAAGCGATGGCATTCCCCTTCTCATCCAGGTCCGCTGGAATCGAACCGCCTCGCGCACTCACCCACTGCTTAACAGCATCTACTGCTCCCTTGCGTACCTGCCGTCCATCCTGCAAATCCACACCGCTCATTCGCGTTTCAGCCTTAAAGGCGATGAAAGCCGCGTCCTCTGCAAGCCTCTCATCATATTGGTAATGCTCTGCTCGCATCAGATCGATTACCGATCGGCCTTCTGGCGTTTCATCTTGGACTGAACAAATCGCGGACCAATATCCAACGGTATCAATCGTCTCATTGCCCACTGGGATGAATGCGCTCGCCATTCGATTACCGAATGTAATGGTACCTGTTTTATCAAGGATCATCGTGTTGATATCGCCTGCGGCTTCAACTGCTTTTCCGGACATCGCGATGACGTTAAATTGTGTAACTCGGTCCATCCCCGCAATACCGATCGCAGACAATAGACCGCCGATCGTTGTTGGAATGAGACAGACGAGCAGCGCGATAAGCACCGGCGCTTCTATGTCTACGCCTGCGTAACGTGCAATTGGAGCAAGTGTAACAACGACTATAAGGAAGATGATCGTCAAGCTAATAAGCAGCGTATTTAGTGCAAGCTCATTCGGCGTCTTTTGCCGCTGAGCGCCTTCCACAAGCGAGATCATACGGTCGATGAATGATTCGCCGGGGTCGCTTGTAATTTGAACAACAATCTGGTCGCTGACGACCCGTGTACCGCCGGTTACTGAGTTGAAATCTCCGCCAGCCTCTTTAATAACGGGTGCTGATTCTCCAGTAATCGCCGATTCATCTACTGAAGCCAAGCCCTCAATTACTTCCCCGTCACCTGGAATCATCTCGCCTTGCGAGACGACTACAATATCGCCTTTGCGAAGCTCTGTCGATGGCACAACTTTAATGCCGCTGAACGTTCGCTTATTGGCAGAAAGCTGCTGTTTCGATTTCTTGAGCGAGTCGGCTTGCGCCTTGCCGCGCCCTTCAGCCAGCGCTTCCGCGAAATTAGCGAAGAGAACCGTTATAAGGAGTACGAAGAAGACCGTAAGGTTAAATCCAATATGCCCTGTCGCCCCCATGAAATCAGGAAGCAATACGGTAAGCAATACGATGAACGTGCCCACTTCGACGACGAACATGACAGGATTTTTCATCATGGCAATTGGATTGAGCTT
This sequence comes from Paenibacillus terricola, assembly GCF_014779765.1. GTDB lineage: Bacteria > Bacillota > Bacilli > Paenibacillales > Paenibacillaceae > Paenibacillus_T > Paenibacillus_T terricola. Next base: position 903,670 of record NZ_JACXZA010000002.1, read on the forward strand.
CTTAAAACTATCGATAATCGCTTCCTTAAGAATAGTAGAGGATATCATCGATTTACGGGTTAATGATTGCATAACTTAATGTCACCTCGATTATTAGGGTTAACCAAGCGTCAGATGTTCAGCGATTGGTCCAAGTGCAATGGCAGGCAGGAACGTCAATGCACCAATGATGAGAACCGTTCCGATGAGTATGCCAACGAACCAACGATTATCGGTCCGCAGCGTGCCAATCGTTTCAGGCACCCACTGCTTCCGCGCGAATGAACCAGCAACCGCGAGCATCGCAATCATCGATACATAGCGACCGAGCAGCATGACGATTCCAGTCGTGATGTTCCAGAATGACGTATTGTCGGCCAGACCTTCAAAGCCTGATCCATTGTTAGCCGCCGAGGACGTGTACTCATAGAGCACCTGCGTAATGCCATGGAATCCCGCGTTGCTGATCGCACCTTTGCCGAGTTCCGTTAAGAACGCAATAGCCGTTGGTCCAAGAATGATGAGCGGATGCATCAGAATCGCGATAGCAATAAGTTTCATTTCGAGTGGTTCGATTTTGCGGCCAAGAAATTCAGGTGTACGACCAACCATAAGACCTGCTATGAAAACCCCAAGAATGGCATACATGAGCATATTGATTAAGCCAACGCCCTTACCGCCGAATACGCAGTTAAGCATCATCTCGGCAAGTGGCACGAGACCGCCCAGCGGTGTCAGCGTATCATGCATGTTGTTGACGGTACCCGTCGTCGCCGCTGTCGTTACGGCAGTGAACAGTGCGGATTGCGGAATACCGAATCGAACCTCTTTACCTTCCATACTGCCTTGAGATGTATCAATGCCTAGCGCGTTCATCGCTGGGTTGCCATGCAGCTCAGCCGAATACACCGTAGCGAGGAAAACAAAGAATAGTGCCATCATTGCACTAAAAATGACCCATCCCTGCTTACGATTGCGGGCGAATAGCCCGAATGTATAAGGCAGTGCAGCAGGCAGCGCCCACATGGACAGGATCTCAATGACGTTCGTCAGTCCATTCGGATTCTCGAACGGATGTGATGAGTTGGCTCCGAAGAATCCCCCGCCATTCGTACCTAGATGCTTGATCGATTCTAGCGATGCAACAGGACCGATGGCGATATTTTGCACAGCACCTTCCAAGGTTGTAACGGTTAACGTCGACTGCAGTGTCTGCGGCACATGCAGGGCAACCAGAACCAGCGTGACGATAATGGCTGCAGGCAAGAAAATCCGTGTATGCGCCTTAACGAAATCCATAAAGAAATTGCCGATGGTATTCCCTCTGCTCGTCATGCCACGGATGAATGCAATTGCCGCCGAAAAGCCTGTCGCAGCCGACGTGAACATCATCATCATAATGACGGCCATTTGGGAGAAATAAGATAAGCCCGACTCCCCGCTGTAATGCTGAAGATTCGTATTCGTAATGAAGCTGATAACCGTATTGAATGAAAGGGTTTGTTCCATTGCGCCTACGTCATTCGGATTAAACGGCAGTATTTGCTGGATGCGCAGAATAAGGTAGCAGATTAGCGTAAGCGCAGCGTTCGTGAGCAGTAATGCCCCTACATACTTCTTCCAAGTCATTCCTTCGCGGTTACGAAGTCCAATTAGTCCGTAAATGAATCGTTCAACCGATCCGAAAATTCGATCCGTCTTATTCGGTTCATTAGAGAAAACATGATAAACGTACGTTCCAAGCGGCTTGACGAGTAACACCAATACCGCTAGTACGACGGCAATTTGCACAATACCCATTCAACATCATCCTTTTCCTAGAATCGTTCTGGCTTTATGAGTGCGATGATCAAATATATGAAGATCAATAAAGCAGCACCAAGCACGATAATCATCGTGTTTCCTCTCCTTCCCCATCCACCACACGGCCGCACCAATGGACGAACCCATAGAACAATCCAAATGTGCAAGCGAGCAGTACGACCACGCCAACGTCAAGCATCCGATCCAACCTCCAATTCCTTAAGAGAACATTTTCCAGCAATCTGCTTGTTACAGTGCAATCATAGAACGGGAATGGATAAATCGTGGGTAAAGATCAGAGTCATCGGTATAAAAAAAACATAAAAATCGAGACCACTCGCCCTATTTCGCGTTTAATCTCGACAAAAAAAGAGACCGCCGTAGGCAGCCCCTGCATCGTTAATTATGATTTAATGGCATCCAGTTAACCGATTGCCGTTTGTTTCTCCGTCTTCTTCTGCTTGGATCTCACAAGCGGCAATAACAGCAATGCGCCTACAACGATCATCACTCCGCTCAACTCGTACACGGCAAGCAGCGAGAATGCCTTCTTCAGAATACCTGACAAGAACATGCCGAGCACCATCATCCCCATGAAGATCGGCATGATCGCACCGGACACACGGCCCATATACGCCATCTCCGTATTGCGAACAAGAAGCGTCTGAATCCCGCCTTGAATACATGGATAAACCAACCCGCTGATGGCAACCAATATAATCGAGAGCCAGATGAAGGTCGAAGCGCCGATGCCAACCGTGCACACCGCCGTTACAAGTAGACCAAACATAAGCAGCAGTTGCGGCCGCACCTTCTTCGCTAAGCTCATGATGATCGCACCGCCTACGAGCATCGCAGCGCCGCTCGTCATTACAAACCACTGCAGAAACGACTTATCTTGTCCAAGCTGTTCCATCACAACGAAAATTTGAAGCGGCTGCGTTACGCCTGATGCAAGTCCAACAACGCCGAACGTAAGTCCAAGCGTGCGCAGCGTATGATTGGAAGCAATATAATTCATCCCTGCCTTCAGCTCTTTGTAGAAACTGCCCGAAGCTTCACCCCTCTCCTCTTCTACGTCTCGTGGAAGCGTCGCTAGGATCACGGATGCCCCGAAGAACAGAATCGCCGTCAGGATAAGGGAAGTATGAATTCCTAATTTGATAAAAATAAACGTACCGACCACGGGACCTAACACCGTGAAGATGGCAACAAGCGTTTGATACATGGCCATCACACGCTGAAGCTGCTCCCCTGGCACATGCTGTTTGTACAGTTTCATTGCAGATGGCTGCGAGAACTGTGACAGACTGGCCGATATGAATGAACCAACAAGAAGCGCGGTCCATCCCCCATAGATTAGTGCGATCAATACAGCGACTACCGATAATGCAGACAACCGATCACTCCACACCATCGTCCGTTTCGGCTGCCAACGATCGGCGAACGTCCCACCGATTAACGCAAACAAGAAGATCGGCGCGAATTCAGCAGCCGATATGAGCGATACGTCAACTGGATTATTGTTTGTCAGTTCCGTTACATACAGCAGAACAGCATAGTTCCGAATCCAAATACCGAGATGCAGGAGCACCCTCGACAGAAAGATGGTTCGGACATAACGATTGGACCACATGTTGAACAACAACTCCTCGTTTTACTTATTTACTAAATTACTAATTTACTAAATCAATGTAGCCTGTTTTCTCGCTCGCGTCAATCCCAAATGTTGTGAAGAGTTCTGAACGCAACAAAAAAACCTTATCCTGCCCGCGTAATTCGCGGTGGATAAGGCATTTAAATTTATGTGCTATCGATGCGCTGTATACGTATTCGGACGTGTGATCGCACGAATTGCCGCAGCCAACTCCGGTGTAAGCGGAGGCGCTTCAGCCGCCGATACGTTCAAGCGAAGCTGCTCCATGCTGCTTGCACCTGGTATGACGACACTAACGGTCGGATCATGCAGTGAATACCGAATCGCCAGCTGCGCCAACGAATAACCATCCCCGGTCAAATCCTGCAATTGTTGTCGAATGTTCGGAAGCTCCTCAGCCGAATAGTCAAGGTAACTCCGTTCAGCTTTTGCTGCTCCGCGTTCGGTCAGAATGCCTCCCGCCAGCGGGCCGCGAGCAATAAGACCGATATCATTCTCACCAAGCAGCGGCAATACGGTTTCCTCAGCCCTTCTATCCAGCATGCTGTACTGATTCATTACACTGACTATAGTGGAGCGCTTCACATATTCACGAATGACATTCGGACGGATCGACGAGATGCCGTAATGACGAATGAGCCCTTCCTTCTTGAGCGTCTCGAACGCATCAATCGTCTCGTCTATCGGATCATCAATCATCCCTCCGTGCAGCTGATAGAGATCGATGTAGTCGGTGCCAAGTCTGCGAAGGCTATCTTTAACGGCATTAAGTATGTGCGCTTTGGACGGGTCCCACGACCAGCCGTCTTGCCCCTCAATTCGGCGGTTGCCAACCTTCGTTGCAAGAATGATGTCACTTCGGCGGTTACGGATGGCACGCCCGACTAGCTCTTCATTCCGTCCTGCATCGTAGAGATCGGCCGTATCCAGGAAGTTGATGTCAAGTTCCAATGCTTCTTCGATGATCGACACAGCCTTACTTTCTTCGGTTCCAAGCGACATGCAGCCAAGTCCGATTTCACTTACATACAGGTCCGATCGACCAAGTTGATTTCGTTTCATCTATGTTCCTCCACGCTGATTTCATAATTAAGATTGAATGAATTCAACCATCTGGTTATAAGCATCCGGATGCATATAATCCTTAGCCTTGTCGATTTTGTTCGATTGAATGAACATCCGCACCAGCGAGCTGCTTGTCTGAATATCTTTGGTGTAAGGAGACAGATAGATTGTATCCGCATTCGAGGTGCTTCTCATATACTGCTCCAGCTGCAGCTCATATTCGAGGTCCGTTGAGTTGCGAATGCCGCGAATGACGGCGGCAATGCCATTCTCATTCACATAGTCCGCCGTAATACCCCCGAATGGGACGACGACCGCATTCGTCATATGAGCAATCGACAGCTTCACAAGCGCTGTACGCTGCTCAATCGAGAACTGATGCTTCTTGCTTCGATTATTCGCAATGACGACATGCACCTCGTCGAACAGATGGCCCGCTCGTTCTATGACCGAGATATGACCCAATGTAACGGGATCGAAACTTCCTGCGTATACGACCTTCATCTTATTGCTCCTCGCTTGGCACAACGCTATCTCGGATCTGCTCGAAAGTCAGCGGCGTATAGTCCCAATGCTCCACGCTAACGTTGAAATAGTTGATTCCTTCATACTTCTGCGAATGGATATGACCATGGACATTCACATACGGCATGTGATAGTTCATATACAACGGTTCATGCGACAGGAAGAAGAAGTCTTTATAAATAATCGGATATTCGCTCACCTCGTCGAAGCCCGCATCAAGCCACCACGCTCTGGAGCGTCCGCGATCATGGTTGCCGAGAATAAGGATCTTGTAACCGTTCAGACGTGACACAATCGCCTTCGTCTTCTCTTTGTTCAAGAACGAGAAATCGCCAAGATGGAACACTTTGTCCTGCTTGCCGACAACGGCATTCCATTTCTCAATCATGACCTCGTTCATTTCATCCACATCTTTAAAAGGCCGCGATTCGAAGTCAATAATATGTTTATGGCCAAAGTGATGATCGGAAATAAAAAATACTTTTGACATTGGCGTTCACTCCTCTACCGTCCACATGTAGCTTGCACAATCTTGTAAACTAGCGTATACGAGTGTCCATGAATTAGCAATATCCCGATCTATCTGCATACAAAGAAAAAGCCGCATTCAGAGCGACTTTTGGCGTGGCACCCTACATATGAACCGCTTCTCTCGACAATGGCGACAACGCTGTCGTCTCGTCGAAATAGATGAACGCATCGTACCGTTCGGGCAGAACGGACGGCACGTAATTGCCCCGCTCGCGCTCGGGGTGATAGACAACTCCAATTGCCCGATGACCGAGCGTAACTGTATCGAGAATCGTTGGCTCACTGCTACGGAACACCAGCAGTTTGTTGTCAGAGCCTGTTCGGTGCAGCAGCTCTTCCCAACTCTTCGCCATCGCTTGAGGTACGGGCATCACTTCAAGCTCCATCCCCCAAGACCGACCAGCAATAACCGTTCCTGAATACGTTCCGTAACCGATGGCAAACACTTTATCGCCATACTTCTCCCGCAACAGCTGGCCAACGTTAACCATTCCATCCTCGGCCATATCGGTCGCTCTCGCGTCACCGATATGGGTATTATGCTCCCATACGATCGCACGGGCGCCTTCGCCATGAAACGTCATCAGCCGTTCTAGCGAACTCACCATATGTCGATCGCGAACGTTCCAAGAGTCTGCGTCTTGACGGATCATCGTCGTATAATACGATTCTGCGCCAGCCACAGCAAAAGCATTCATCTCGGCGCTGAACACATCCTCCCGATCGTTCGAATCCGCGTACTGCCACTTATCCTGCAATTTACGAAGCAATGCAATAACCTCATCTTCGCAGCCTTCACCGAACAATGCGGAAGATGCCCCATACCGTTGCTCATCCCGGCCATGCGGTTCGAAGCATTCGAAAGCCTTACGTGCCGCATCAAGGTCGCTTCCTGGCTTCGATTCCAGATACTCCAGAATCGCTTCCATAGACTCCCATAGGCTGTACATATCGATGCCATAGAACCCGACTTTATCTGCGTCAGGCTTATACTTGTTATATTCACGCATCCATTCAGCTAACTCAATGACCTCTCGGTTCGCCCACATCCAAGTCGGCCAACGCTCGAAGTCACGCAGCGCATCACGTGCGTTAGCACCGCCATCCTCATATCCTTTGACATACCGATTCAACGTGTAGCATGCTGGCCAGTCTCCCTCGACGGCAATGAATCGAAATCCATATTCCGTAATAAGTCGTTTCGATAGTGCCGCACGATCCGTATAGAATTGTGACGTGCCATGCGAGGCTTCGCCGAGCAGCACGAAATCTGCACTGCCAGCCTGCTGCAGCAAGGCAGTAGCTCCTGCGGCATCGGCCCCTAAGTACGGCTGTGCAAGCTTGCGTATGGCTTCCAGCACTTCATTTTCCATCACAACCGCTCCTTCCTCAATTCCCGATCTCCGCCTAGATTGCCATGTGAAGTTTGTGCCGAAGCGGGACATCCTATACAGCAAAAAAGCAAGCTCCTGAATGAATCAGGCAGCTTGCTCTTATACGATATATCAGCGATTAAGCTTTGGGTTGAATGTAGCCTTCGGCCTTCAGCAGTTCTGCGATCAGGACAGCACCACCAGCTGCACCGCGGAGCGTGTTGTGCGACAAACCTACGAATTTGAAGTCGTACAGCGAATCTTCACGCAGACGACCAACGGATACGCCCATGCCGTTCTCGATATTGCGATCGAGCTTCGTTTGCGGACGGTTTTCTTCTTCGAAGTATGTGATGAACTGCTTCGGCGCGCTTGGCAGCTCGAGCTCTTGCGGGCGGCCTTTGAAGTTAGCCCAACGCTCCAGAATTTCTTCTTTCGTTGGCGCATTCTCGAATTTCACGAATACCGTCGCCAAGTGGCCGTCCGTTACCGGTACGCGGATGCATTGCGTCGTGATTTGCGGTTCGCTTGCTTTCACGATTTGACCGTCTTCTACACTGCCCCAGATACGAAGCGGCTCTTGCTCGCTTTTCTCTTCTTCGCCGCCGATGTAAGGAATCACGTTGTCGAGCATTTCAGGCCAGTCCGTGAAATTCTTACCTGCACCGGAGATTGCTTGGTACGTCGATGCAACAACCGTTTTCGGTTTGAAATCGAGCAGCGCGTTCAGCGCTGGAACGTAGCTTTGAATCGAGCAGTTTGGTTTAACTGCGATGAAGCCCGTCGTCGTACCGAGACGTTTGCGCTGCGCTTCGATAACCTCGAGGTGGCTTGGGTTGATTTCCGGAATAACCATTGGGACGTCAGCCGTCCAGCGGTGAGCCGAGTTGTTCGATACAACCGGCGTACCCGTCTTCGCGTATGCCTCTTCGAGCGCTTTGATTTCGTCTTTCTTCATATCTACCGCGCAGAAAATAAAGTCTACGCCGCTTGCCACTTCTTCTACTTTCGAAGCGTCTTGAACGACGATTTGCTTCACAGCGTCAGGAATCGGCGTTTCCAGCTTCCAGCGGCCTTGTACCGATTGCTCGTACGTTTTGCCAGCGGAGCCTGCGCTTGCTGCGATTGCCGTTACTTCGAACCAAGGGTGATTATTAAGAAGTTCAACGAAACGTTGACCTACCATGCCCGTTCCGCCAACGATACCAACTTTCAATTTGTTTGCCATTTATCGTTCAATCCTTTCCTCTATACCCAATTATGATATGGTGCAAATAACGATTGTGACCGCATAAGAAGTTCTCAATGTCTTCATTGTAGACGATTTACGTATTCCGCTGGAACAACAAAAAAATCCCACCCCCAAGACTTAAATTAAAAGTCTTAGGGATGAGATTATATTCTCATGGTACCACCCTAGATTCGCTACAACGTCGCCGTTGTTAGCCTCGTCGAGTACGGCTTTGCAATCGCAAAGCTTATACTCCAGCTCTGTAACAGGAGCACCTGTCACGCCACCCCTCTAACCAAGTTCCGGCGTGCTGCTCTGAGCCTTTTTTCAATAAACGGTGCTTTGCTCCTTTCCAGCTGCCGGAGCTCTCTGTGAAAACCTTCGTTTATCTACTCTTCTCTTCATCGCATTTAATATTGGCTATAGCGTATCAAATTTTTACCTTCTGGTAAACAATTTTTTTGAAAAATTATTTCATCACCTTAATTTCCTTGTCGAAAGTACGACAAACCTTCACTCCTGATTGATGGCTGAATGAGAATAATACTTCTCCTGAAGTCGCATCGACAACGACATTATTTTCGGTGAAAATAACACGTTCCGAGTCGCTGCCAGCAACATTGCCGCCCGCTGCTGGGAACCGCACGCCTTGAAACGTCACGATATAAACAGGCGTGTCACGTAGTCCATTCACCTTTAGCTTATCGTTGTTGCGAATGGCTGATTCGGAGAATGATAGTATCGGTGCCGTAAGCAGTTGATACTCCACCTTTATGCTCTTCGCCGTAGAAGATAAGGGAAAATATAAGGAAGCTGATTGGATTGCATCCGTCTCTGACTTAACAGCTTGCTCCTTCGGTTTATGCAACGTCATATTGGCATTCGCAAGAAACTGTGCGTCGAACGAAGTGTCAGTCTCTTCATACGTGTCATTCGAGTGATCAACCTTGGCGGACGAAACAGCGGGAACAGGAATAGCAAGAAGAACTGTAATTGTCAGCACCGAAACTATTCTTCTAAACACTAACATATCCCCTCCCTTTCGAAATCTCTATTGCTACGAAATACTGGATAGTCGAATTTGAAACAATCGCACTTTAGATAACAAACATCTAACACACAAGCGGGAGGACAAGTAGCACCCCCCTAATTCTCTCGCTTATTCGATACATCCACTTCATCTGACTAACGCACTAAAGGTTACATAAATTTAAATATGTAACCTTTCTTGTTATCCATTTATGACAGGACACTAAAGAAGGCCCATTTACCGGACTTCCTCTCATTGCATAGTTATGTCCCACAGAATGTCCGATAATTACAATTCTGCTGCTCGGGCAGAACAGCATATTCAGCTTGTTCCTCCGTGTGAGCATACGGATGAACAAGCACTTTCAGCAGTTTCTCCATCACCGTGTAATCCCCATGCTTAACAGCCGCGTTCAGCGCTTCTTCTACGCGATGGTTCCTTGCAATAACAGCAGGATTGCTCCTCCGCATCAATTGATGCGCTTCCTCCAGCGTTGCTGCCTGCCGACCTCTGCGCACCAGCCAGCGGTCATGCCAATCAGAGAAGTCCTCATGAGAAGCAAGCGTATGCCCCTCGAAACGATCGAAGGTTAGCGCGATAAACGTATTCGTGAAATCCGCCTTGGTCTTCTGCATCATCGCAAGCAGCTCTTGGATTAGCGCTTCGTCCTCTTCCTCAGTATCCGCCAGCCCCAGCTTCGCCCGCATGCCGCCAAGCCAATGCTGATGGTATCGCTCGATATAGTGCTGAAGCTCATGCTCTGCGAGGCGTACTGCTTCATCCCCATCTTCATGCAGCAGCGGAAGCAGCGCTTCCGCTAGACGAGCGAGGTTCCAAGCGCCAATGCGCGGCTGGTTGCCGTATGCGTAACGTCCTTGTGTATCGATTGAGCTGAATACAGTCGCCGGGTCGAACGCATCCATGAAGGCGCACGGACCGTAATCAATCGTCTCGCCGCTGATAGCCATGTTATCGGTGTTCATAACGCCGTGAATGAAGCCGACTAACTGCCACTTCGCAATCAGCGCCGCCTGCCGTTCCGCAACCTTCCGAAACAACACGAGATAGCGATTATCCCCTTCCTCTATATCCACATTGGAAAAATGCCGCTGCAGCGCATAATCTGCAAGCTCGCGAAGCTCGTCATTCGTACACCATTGCGCTGCGAATTGGAATGTACCAACACGCAGATGGCTTGCAGCTATTCGCGTCAGCACGGCGCCTGGCAGCACCGACTCGCGATATACCGCCTCGCCAGTCGTCACGACCGCAAGGCTGCGTGTCGTCGGAATGCCAAGTCCATGCATCGCTTCGCTGATGATATATTCGCGCAGCATCGGCCCAATCGCCGCCCTGCCGTCTCCGCCGCGGGAGTATGGCGTACGTCCGGAGCCTTTCAGCTGGATGTCGAACCGCTCTCCATCTGGCGTTATTTGTTCGCCTAACAGCAGAGCGCGCCCATCACCCAGCCGATTGAAATGTCCGAATTGATGGCCCCCATAGGCCTCAGCAATCGGATCCGCCCCTTCAGGCAGGTCATTGCCTGCGAATACGGCTGTACTGTCGCTGCTGCGCAGCACCTCTGCAATCAATCCAAGCGAAGCTGCGAGCGGCTCGTTCAGTATGACAAGTGCGGGATCATCCACTTCAGTTGGGCCAACCCGAGCAAATAAGCTCTCTGGAAGACGGGTATAACTGTTATCGAAGTTCCATCCTGCTTTTGTATTGGTCATCGTATCTGATTCTCCCTAATCTGCAAGATAACAGTGTGAATTCGTTTTTACTTTCACCATAACATGCCGCAATCACTCACTCTAATACATTTCGTTCCATTGTGATAACATTATGCAGCAAAGCCGGACAGCCGACAAGTCGCTCCTAAATCGAGTAGGAGGGGGCGGCTAGCCCCCGTCCTCTCACACCACCGTACGTACCGTTCGGTATACGGCGGTTCATGGTCTATTCCGCAACAGCATGTATCGGTCAGTCAGACTCTGTAATCCGTTGGCTACCCGATATTGGTTTCCTAAGGCTCGACTTAAGATCGGACTGAGCGCTATTCGCCAGTATTTCTTCCTCGTGTTTCCCCACTCATATGCTTTATGCTTTGGAACGCCCAATGAGATTAGCTCTCTTGTCTTCGTTTTCGGCAGTTTCCACTGCTTCCACTTACACATTCGCAGTCAACGAATTGTCATCAACGGACGAAATATCTGGATTGTCAACATAATAAGGAACTCAGGAGCGTATCAACACTACTAGGCTCAGAATAAAGGAATACAGATGATTAGCAAACACTTAAAGTGTTTGTTAGAATTTAATTATAGTGTTAATCAAAGGTGAGGGTTATGTTATGCCAAAAAATAATAATATGCTAACTATTCTATGGATGTTGAATTCGGGAGAGAAATTGACTGCGAAGCAAATATCGGAAAAGTTGGAGATCAATATAAGAACAGTTTATCGGTATATGGAGTTAATTGGAACAATAAGTGGTATACCATTGCATTCTGCCACCTGCGGAATGAGATCCGCAGCTTTCGGGTAGAACGAATTCTGAGCATCACACGCACGCCATTCTCATTTAGGCGTCCCGATGAATTTTCAGCGTGTACTTTTTTTATGAATAATCTGTTACCAGATGTAGCACGTAAATCTGGATTAATTTCTTTAATTATTAGTGGCAAGGCAGAGGCGTTGGATGATCTATTCATACATTGGTTTTTGGAGCATCATTTGCAGGAGCGGACCTCGACGCAAGCCATTTTTTTACTTGAAGAAGAAGCACTGTATACACATGTTCCGTTAATCATTCTTCCTTATGGGAAATCCATTCGAGTTATAGAGCCACAGAATCTAAAGAATAAACTTGTGGCGGTTGCTTCAGAGTTAATGGAATATTATCAAGTTTAACAGCTTCACTGACAGCAGTTGTCAGTGAGGTTGTTTTATTATAAGGACAACCACTCATTACAGATGAATGGTTGCTGTTACCTAATAAACTTGATGAGGAGCACTTAGAAATGAATAATACCGTATATCTTTATGTGTTTGATACCATGTCCGATTGGGAAATAGGTTATTTAGCCGCCGAACTGAACTCTGGAAGATACTTCAGACAGGGGCTGGCTCCTGCCAAAATAGTCACCGTTGGGATAGAAAAGACTCCAGTAACTACAATGGGCGGATTGAAAATAATGCCTGACATCAAAGTGGATGAGTGCAGCATTAAAAGCGTAGATGCACTGATTTTACCTGGTGGAAATACATGGACAGAAGCTGTTCACGTACCCATATTAAAAATGGCCGAGATGTGTTTAAAGGAAGGGATAGTCGTTGGAGCAATTTGCGGCGCTACCTTAGGACTTGCTCAAGCAGGATTGTTGGATTCACATTGGCACACAAGCAATGACTTGGCCTACCTTAAAATGGTTTGCCCTTCTTACACGGGAGATGAATATTACAACATGGAATCGGCTGTCACCGATGAGAGATTGATCACTGCATCAGGAGTAGCTCCATTAGAATTTTCAGTTCATGTTTTAAGAGCGCTAGATGTATTTTCTCCCAAAACATTAGACGCTTGGTATCGTCTTAATAAAACTCATGAACCTAAATATTTCTACGAGTTAATGAATTCAATCCAATGACAGTATAGGGATATAAGGCATGTGGAGACGGTCATATTGATGGTTCGAAAATGAGATGTGGCAGGTTCGCTTAAGTTAAATGGATTGATGGGAAAGGGGCATGTAGGGTGTTCTGTGTTGCTTGTGAGGGAACGACCCGAGGCCCTTTTAACTTTTAGGTTTAAACCTGTATTCATAGGAATGTACAAAGAGAAATCCCCTTTGGTGTTTAACCCAGAAGGGGATTCTTTGAGAGGTATTAAACTCCGACTTCTTCGGCAGCAACTGGATATTCATCCTACGTTCGCCCGTTTAATTCACGACCTGTCCGATGCTTCTGGACTCCGCCCCATTGCTTAAAGAAGAAAGCGACACCGTCATTTACGCATTGGTCACGGATAGTTTGTACCCACTCTGGAGCCATTGGACGAGCTCTCCCGGCCCACTTTCGCTGCCGACTATTACACAATGGATACTATTCAACAATGTCATCGATAGAATGGACTGAGGCAGCTTGGGTAAACGCATTTCATTCCCGCTTAAAACGCTGGATGGACAGGTTCCAAGGCGTCGCAAACAAGTACATGGATAACTACATGTTTGGGTTCCGTTTCTTTTTAGGAGCGGTTCATTTTTTGCCTATAAAGCAACAATATTTACGAAGACAGCGTAAATTTAAGAGTTCGCTAGTTAAGTATAATCGATCTTTATTCTTATATATCTCCTCCCATTCTCGTGTACCGAACACTTTGTCTAGCCTCTCGGTCGCCCATTTTTCTTGACTACCTCGACGAGGTAAATATCTAAGAAGAGTCATATTGAAAGCAAGAGCGGTAATCTTGGAGACGGTTCTGAGTCAAGGTGAAGCCAATGAGCGGCTTATGCAGAAATTCAGGGAAGAAGTCAGGCGGTTTGCGGAATTACAGATTGATGACGAGGAAGCCCTTCGCGAATTGCTTCAACGTTTTATCGAACGTATCGAGATTGAGTTGGGTGGTGGAATTATTATCCATTATAATTTTGGAAATCCGTTGTCTGCAGGGGCATAATTCGCCCCCTGTCTTTACGTCAATATTAAGCACTCCACACATATCGATTGCGAGGAACCGATATGCCCAGATTGCCGCGCAGCGTTTCACTTTCATATTCCGTACGGTACAGCCCGCGCTGTTGAAGAATCGGAACAACAAGATCAACGAAGTCAACTAATCCGTTAGGCACGACCGTTCGTACGTTGAACCCGTCAGCCGCCCCTTCCTCGAACCACTGTTGAATAAGGTCAGCGATAGTCTCCGGTGTGCCGATGAATGCCGTTCGAGGCGTTGAAGCACGAAGCGCCACTTGTCGCAGCGTTAATCCCTGCTCTCTCGCCTCCTGCTTGATTTTGTCCGTCGTGCTGCGGAAGCTGTTGCTGCCCAGCTCTCCGATTTCCGGGAACGGTTCATCCAGCGGGAATTGCGAGAAGTCATAATGCTCGAAGTACCGTCCCAAATAGTTAAGCGCATGCTCAATGGATACGAGTCCTGCAATCTCCTCATATTTACGTTCGGCCTCCTCGGCCGTCTCGCCAACAATCGGCCCGATGCCTGGGAAAATGAGCAGTTCCTCCGGATTACGGCCGTATGCCGCTGCCCGCGCTTTCACATCCTGATAGAATGCCTTCGCTTCTTCGATCGACTCCGGTGCCGAATAGATGGCGTCTGCTGTCTTCGCGGCAAGCTCCTTGCCAGATTCGGATGATCCGGCCTGAAAGATGACCGGGTATCCTTGTCTGGATCTTGCCACATTAAGCGGGCCTTGTACGGAGAAATGTTTGCCCTCATGATGAAGGGTATGCAGCTTGGATGGGTCGAAGAAAACACCGTTTATTTTGTCGCCGATAAAAGCGTCGTCTTCCCACGAATCCCATAAACCCTTCACGACTTCCACATGTTCCTCCGCGATTTCATAACGCAGCGCATGCTTCGGATGCTCGCCCTTGCCGAAATTAAGCGCTGATCCCTCCAGAGGCGAGGTTACGACATTCCAGCCTGCGCGACCGCCACTCAACTGGTCAATCGAGGCAAACTGCCGCGCAACGGTGAATGGTTCGCTATAGGAGCTCGACAGTGTGCCTACCAGACCAATATGCTCCGTAACGGCTGCTAGAGCGGATAACAATGTCAGCGGTTCGAATCGGTTTAGAAAATGCGGATTCGACTTCTCATTGATGTACAGGCCATCTGCAATAAAGATAAGATCAAACTTGCCGCGCTCTGCGATCTTCGCCTGCTTGCGATAGAAATCAAGACTGACGCTTGCGTTAATCGGCACTTCAGGATGACGCCAGAATGCAATGCTGTTGCCGATTCCGTTCAGATTGGCTCCTAGTTTCAACTGTCTTGTAGTAGTCATCGTTTCAGTCTCCTTCATATATCAATCAGAATGCTAAGAATCGCTGCTAGCTGCATGCTGCTCGTGAACAATAGGTTTAAACTTAAGCGCGCCTCTGACGGTCCATGCTGCTGCCAATAAGGCGACTCCAGTTAATAGGAACACGTACGGGATGCCGATCCATCCGCCGAGAATACCGCCAAGCAGCGGGCCGGCTACGATGCCGAATTGGTTGGCGGACTGGCTCAGACTAACAGCTCGGCCGCGAAAGTCGCGGTCTACTTGCTGAATGATGAGTGCATTGAGGGCTGGAAATACAGCCGCGAAGAACAGTCCGTAGCTAAATCGCAGCAGCCCGAAACCTACCAGATTGTGTACGAACATCTGCAACAGATTGCCTAACCCGCCTCCAATTAAGCCGATGAACAACGTTCGGCTGTAGCCGATACGGCCGCCGATCCTACCCCAGCGCGGACCCATCAGCACGGTTGCAGCGCCTACGGCCGAGAAAACAATGCCCGAGCTGAGCGTCGCGCTGGTAGCGTTGCCGCCTAGCTGTACAACATAAATCGTAATCAAAGGTTCGAGGATAAGCACCGAAGTCGATACGAGCATAATCAATCCATAAATCCGAAGCAACCTCGGGTTCGTCGCAGCTCTTTTCACATCCTGGATAACGCTTGTTCGTTCTGTTGACCTTCTGCGGTGTGCTTCTTTCACGCCGAGTACGATGACTGCCGAGATTAATGTAATAATAGCGGAAGCGATGAAACAGCCCCTTAGCCCTACCCACTGCGATAACACACCGCCGACTAACGGCCCAATGATGCTCCCCGCTGCAGTTGATGTGGATATCACACCAAGTGCGTAGCCGACATGCTTCTCTGGAGTATTCGTCCCAACGAAAGTGATGGATGCCGGGCTGAAGCCCGCCATCAGCCCTTGGAATACGCGAACCATAATGAACGTGAACGGATCGTAGACGAAGAAGTTGGCCAGATGCGCTAAGCCGAGACCGACGCCCGAACGAAATAACATGAGTTTACTTCCATAGCGGTCCGCGAGCGATCCCCAGAATGGCGCGCATAATCCGCTTATGAGGAAGCTGATGGAGATAGATACGCCCGCCCATGCCTCCAGTCCGTTCTTAATCCCTAGATCTTGCTGCAGGAACAAGGGGAAGAACGGAACGGATAGTGTGTAAGACATATGATTGAGGAATAGACCGATCCATAGAATGTACAAGTTCCGCTTCCACTGTTCCACAAGCTCAACTCCTTACTCCATGATGCAGCTTCTTGGTTTGCGCCGCATTATGCGTATACGAATTCCGCTTGATCACGGCGTTCGTGCAATTCCCAATATTTCTCCGCAATAGCATCCGGATCATAGGCAGTACCCTTCGCTACATAACCGCCGATCGTAACCGTGCCGACATAGATGTTGTCTGGCTGCAGTTCCTGTGCGAGCGACAGCGCCAACGACCGTACGCCGGCTTTGCCGATCGATAAAGAGGCATATGTCGGGCTTGGCGAGAGCGCGAAGCCACCGCCAGTAATAAGAATGGTTCCTTCCTTCCGAGCCCGGAAAGCCGGAATGACTTCTTTGACACTGGATAATGCGCCAACAACATTTACTTTGAATTCCTCAATAAGCTGCTGCTCATCTAGAGCCGAAATCGTCGTACTTGAGATGTACGCGGCGTTATACAACAGCACATCCGGCGTTCCATATTGCTCGCGGATATTCTGGAACGCCTCTGCAATCGATTCGGGCTTCGATGCATCCCCCACTGCTGTATATACATCGATAGCTTGATCGCGAAGCTCGCTTGCAAGCACCTCAAGCGACAATGGGTTACGGGCGACGAGCACGACACGGAAGCCGTTAGCCCCGAATTTACGTGCAACCGCCGAACTTACGCCTGGACCTGCACCAACAATAACGAGTAGTTTTTGACTCATAGGAATCTCTCCTTTAATTTGTTTTCAAATCCCATTCATTCACATTGTTGAACGTGCCTAGATTGAGTGGTTTGCCGCCAACTACTAGATTGGATACGGCCTGCAGACGTTTCTCCGAATAGATGCTTAGCGTCGGGAGATCGTCATGCAGAATTTGCTGCAATTCATTGTAGATGTCGTGACGTTTGGATGGATCAGCTTCAGTTGATCCTTGGGCGATCAGCTCATCTGCTTTCGGATTGTTATAGAAAATAAAGTTGTTCGCATTGTCGCTCTTGAACAACGAGAAATAGTTGCTTGGTTCGATATAGTAGTCGCGGTTGAAGATCGTCAGATCGTATTCTGCTTTATCCACCTTCTGAATGAGCGTGCTGAAGTCAAATTTCTGTATATCCACTTTGAAGCCGACATCCTTCAGATTCTGAACAATAATGTCCGATGCTTGTTCGCGGATCTTGTTCCCGGCTGGCACAAGGAAGCGCAAGGTTTGGCTTCTATCCCAGCCCGCTTCCTTCAGCAGCGCCTTGGCTTTGTCGGGGTCGTAGGTGAACAGCTTAATATCCTTGTTATAGTAAGGATTGTCGCTCGGAACACTGCCATCGATGACATCGGCCTGCCCTTTGAACAGCTGGTCGACAATAAGTTGACGGTTTATTGCATAGGCGATCGCTTGACGAACTTTAACGTTATTAATTGTTTTGTTATTAAAGAAGAGCTCTGCGGGCTCGGATGGACCGCTCGAATCGACCGTTACGTTCGTAAGCGCCTTAACCTTCTCATAATCAGTAATCGGAATAAGGCCGACAGGCAGCGAGTTCATCTGGATATCCCCTGTCTGCAGTTGGGCAATCAGATTCGTCGCAGGGAGTACTTTGACGTAAATTTTGTCCAGCTTCGCGACTGGGCGATAGTAGTTGTCGTTGCGTACGACCTCCGTATATTGATCCTTCTTAAAATCAGCGAACTTGAATGCTCCGATCGTCACTTCCGGCTTTTGAAAATATGCATTCGTCGCCAGCTGGTCCGGCGCTACGTCTTTCAGAATATGCTCTGGAATGAAATACACCTTCGTCGCGAACGTTTCCTTGAAGATGTTCGGGTCGATTGCCGTCTTCGTCTTCACTTCGAACGTATGCTCGTCGACAATCTTCAAACCCGTCAGCTCGGACTGGCCCTCCTCCAGCTTGCCGGCATCGTTCGTCCCTTCGATGAAGTTTAATCGGAACGAGCTCTCAACCTTGGGATTCAGAGCGGTAAGGAGCGTGAACTTGACGTCGGCTGTTGTGAACGGCTGTCCGTCATTCCACTTCGCATTCGAATTGAGCTTTACAACATAAGTGTGATTGTCGGACGTCTCAACGGAATCAGCCAACTTAGGCAGAAATTCGAATGACGTATTAATATCAAGCAGCGCATCGTTGATCAGCGCCAATACCGTCTTGGAAGCAGAATCGCCTTGATCATTAATCTGATTCAGCGTCGGCGGGGAGTTAACGATACCGATTGTTACGATCTTGTCTTTCACTTGGGCAGTTGTTTCCTTAGGTGCATCCGCTTGCGTAGATGCTTTGTCCACTGTCTTCGAAGTATCGGTGCTCGTTATCGTCTGGTCCTTGCTTTCCGTTTTGTCGTTATCGCTGCCGCATGCAGCGAGGAGCACGAGAAGTGCAGCAATCAATGTAAAGCTGAATAATCGTATCGATAATTTCATTGGGAATCCTCCTTGGTTTGCGTAATTTGTTGAATATGAGATTTCTTGTGTCAACTCTTAGGATCAAGCGCATCGCGCAGTCCATCGCCAACGAAGTTGATGGCAAGCACGGTAATGAGCAGCATCGTTCCTGCCGGCACCCACAGCCATGGCTGATCGGTCAATACGGTCAGCGATTGAGCATCGCTGAGCATATTGCCCCAACTCGCGGTTGGCGGCTGAACGCCCATGCCAAGGAAGCTGAGTCCCGCCTCACTCATAATGGCGCTTGCCACACCGAAAGTGGCATTGACGATAATAGGACCGATCGCGTTCGGCATCAGATGGCGGAACCATATACGCGGTGCGCTGTAACCAAGCGATCGGCCCGCTTTAATATAGTCAAGCTGCTTCAGTGAGAGGACACTGCTTCTGACTAGGCGGGCAACAGCCGGCCAAGAGAACAGCGCTAATACGATAATAATGGTGTTCAGACTTGCGCCAATTGCACTTACGACGACTAGAATGACCATGAGAAACGGGAACGCCATGAACATATCGGTCACTCGCATAACGATCATATCCAGCCAACCGCCTACATACGCAGATATCATGCCAACCATCGTGCCGAACACGACATACAGCCCAACCGTCGAGAAGCCGACGACGATCGAGACGCGCGAAGCTGCGATGAGACGGCTTAATACATCTCTGCCAACTTGATCCGTTCCTAACCAGTGATCGCTAGACGGTGCGGCGGAGAATGCAGCAGTAACGGCATTAGGCGAATGCGGCGTAAGCAGCGGCGCCAGTATGCCCGTCAACACCAGCAGGACGGTGACCGCTAATCCGAATAGAGCAAGCCGGTGCTTAGCGAAACGGCCGGCTACCTGTCGAAAATAACTTGCCGGCGGACGAATCTCGGGCTCGTTAATCGCTTGGTTATACGCAATATCTGATCGTTCGGTCTGTCCAACAGCTGAATGACGCAGCTCCAGTTCACTTGTTTGCATGCAGCACCATCCTCATCTGTACTGGATTCGTGGATCGGCTATGGAATACAGAATGTCTGTTAAAAGATTCGAAATCATGACCACAATTGCAGCGACGAGATTAAGCGCCATTAAGGTCGGGTAGTCCCGCGACAATATCGACTGCATCGTTAATTGTCCTATGCCTGGCCACTGGAATATCTGTTCGACAAGAATGCTGCCACCGAGCAGAACAGGAATTTCTGTTCCGAATACGGTCAGTATCGGAAGCAGCGCATTGCGGAATGCGTGCTTGTAGATGACGAACGACTCTCTTACACCCTTTGCTCTAGCTGTCCGCAAATACTCTTGACCGAGTACATCCAGCATACTGGCGCGTATGTAACGTATTTTTTTCCCGACAATACCAACAGCTAGAACAGCTGCGGGCAGGATGAGATGCCGTATGGTGTCACCGAAACCGCCAGCTTCGCCTAACGTACTCATTCCGCCTGTCGGCAGCCAGTGCACTTTTAACGTAAATAGATAGATGAGACCTAAACCAAGGAAGAACGGCGGAATGGAAAGGCCAACGAACGCGAACCCCGTCATTGTATGATCAAAAGCCGTATTATGTCGGATCGCACTTGCGATTCCTAACGGTATTGAAATCAACAGTCCTGTGAGCAATGCAGTAAATGCTAGCAGGATGGTAGGTCCAATACGTTCACCGATGATATGGGCGACTGGCGCGTAGGAGCTGAATGAATAACCCAGTTGGCCATGCAGCAGACCGGATAACCAACGCCAATACTGCACAGCGAATGGGCTGTTCAACCCAAGCATCTCTTTCTTCGCTTGAAGCAATTCTGGCGGTGTATTCGGATCGATCAGCATATCGACAGGGTTGCCGGGCGCCAGCTTCATAATGACGAAGCTAATGATCGAGATGCCGAGAAGAACGGGGACCGAGATGACCAGACGTCTTATTAAATAGGGCAGCATGCGCCTCCCTCATCCTCCTTTCTAGTAATGCTGTTCTACCAAAGCGGATAGTGGCATGCAGCCGCATGCGCCCCTCCATCAAGCTGAGGCTCCTCCTTGCGACACCTTGCCTGAGCGTATGGGCATCGGGGATGAAACCGACAGCCTTGGGGCGGATTCGCAGGATTCGGCGCTTCGCCTTCAAGGATTGTTTTGGGTCTTGACCGTAATTGCGGATGGTGGACTGGATTCGCTTGCAGAAGCAGCTGCGTGTACGGATGCCTCGGTGCGTCGAAGAGGCTGTTCTTATCCGCAAGCTCGACGATTCGGCCAAGATACATCACTGCAATTCGCGAGCTAATATAACGAACCGCGCCAAGCCCGTGTGCAATAAACACATACGTTAAGCCTAACTCCTTCTGCAAATCTTGCAGCAGGTTCAGAATCTGCGCTTGAATGGATACATCGAGCGCGGATACTGGTTCATCGCAAACGATAAGTCTCGGCTTAACCGACAAGGCACGCGCAATGCCGATCCGCTGCCGCTGCCCTCCTGAGAATTCGTGCGGAAAACGCTCCTTGCTTGAACGCGGCAGCCCAACCAACTCCAGCAGCCGATCGACTTCTTCGGCAATTGCGCCTTTCTCAATCAACCTGTGTGCGTGCATGGGTTCCGCCAACAGATCTCCTACTCGTTGACGAGGATTTAACGAAGCTTGCGGATCTTGAAATATGAACTGCATTTGAGTTCTCAGCGGCTTCATTCGACGATCTGATAATCTTGTAATCTCTTCATCTTCGAACCAGATTCGCCCTTCATGCGTTTCTTCAAGGCGCAGCATCGTTCTGCCGATTGTCGATTTGCCGCAGCCTGATTCACCGACAAGCCCCAGTGTTTCTCCGGGATAAATATTCAATGTCACGCTATCGACGGCTCGAATATAATCCTTCGTCCGATTGAGAATACCTCTTCGGATCGGATAATACGTACTCACATGATCAAGTCGCATGATCGGCTTACTTGCATGTACAGGATGAAGCTGATTGATATTCGAGGTAGTATGCGTCATATGGCTATCCCTCCTGCTGCCTGCTGAATCGTCTCTGTCGGAATTGTAAGCCAACAGCGGACAAGATGTTTGTCATTTCCTGCTGCAAGCGGAGGCTCCGCTTGCCGGCAAATAGGCTGCGAATAAGGACATCGCGGGTGGAACCGACAGCCTTGCGGCAAATGATTCAACATCGGAACGTTTCCGGGAATGGAAATCAGCCGATCTTCACCCTCATCCGTTTGCGTATGTATGGTCGGCATGGCTTTCATCAGTCCCTGTGTATAAGGATGCAGCGGCCGATTGAACAGCGCATCAACATCAGCCTGCTCAACGATCTGGCCTGCATACATAACGACGACCCGATCCGCCATCTCTGCCACTACGCCTAGGTCATGCGTAATGAGCAGTATGGACGTACCGCTGTCCTTTTGCAGCTTCTTCAGCAATTGCAAGATTTGCGCCTGCACCGTTACATCCAATGCAGTTGTCGGTTCGTCGGCAATCAACAGCGGGGGCTTGCTTGCGATTGCCATTGCAATGACAACACGCTGCCTCATGCCGCCTGACAATGCATGCGGGTAATCGTTCATGATGGATTCTGGTCGCGGGATCCCTACGCGTCGAAGCAATTCAACGGCATATTCGCGAGCCTCACGCCTTCTCCGCTTCGAATGCAGCTTGATCGCTTCCAACAACTGATTCCCTATCGTGAATACAGGATTCAGCGCCGTCATCGGCTCTTGCGCAATCATCGAAATATCTTTGCCTCTCATTCGACGAAGCTCCTGCTCAGATGTGCCGAGCAGGTTGTGACCCTTATAACGAATCTCGCCTTGCTGAATAATGCCGTTCCTTCCAAGCAGTTTAAGAATCGATTGAGAAGTGACGCTCTTACCGCTTCCTGATTCACCAACAATACAGACGGTCTCCCCTTCATACACCGTAAGCGACAAGTCATCGACTGCTTTCAATTCCCCGCCGTCTGTACGGAAACCGACCGAAAGACGTTCAATCTTAAGCAGCGGCTCTGTCATTGGTTCGCCCCGATAGGCTCGGGTTGATTAATCGGCGGCTGAACATCCGCTGGTATCGCAGGTACATAGGTGAGATCACGTGTTGCATACCGAAACTCTTCCTTCGCTCGCTTCAAGGTTTCTTCGCCTGTTGTGAACAGCTCATACGCAGCAAGCGCTAACAGCTTGGCTGCATACTGCATCCCGGTCCGGCCAATGGAGGAACCGAAGGACGCCGTCGCCTGCCAGGTGTGAACTTGTATCCCTACAGGCGCGCAGGTTGTCGTTATGGTCCCTACTGGCGTGATCCAGGATACATCACCGAGATCCGTTGAACCTCCCAGCGTAACGCCAATTGGCTTCCAGCGGGCGAAGCCGGTAGGGAGCGGCCCTTCCCCGCCAAGTCCTAGCCGTTCCTTTTGCTGCTTAGTTTGACGTAGAGCGGCTGGATCCAGCGTTTCGGTAAGCTGGGCTGCCCATTTGCGATCCTCCACCGTAAAATGGATCGGTCCTGCTACCTCCGCCTGCTGAACGAGCAAATCATTAAGCGTTTCATTCGGTTTGACATCATAGGCGCCTGCTTTGATGTTCCACGATACACTCGTATCCGTCATTAGCGCCGCACCACGCGCAATGTTGAGCAAACGTTCGAGCAGACCATCCACATGTTCGCGGTTTGCGCCCCGCAGGAAATACCACGCGCTTGCGTAGTCCGGCACAATATTAGGTGCGACGCCTCCATTAGGTATCGTGTAGTGGATGCGCGATCCATCAGGCACATGCTCCCGCAAATAATTCGCGCCTACATTCATTAGCTCTACGGCATCCAAAGCGCTCCTGCCCAGATGAGGTGCCGCGCCTGCGTGAGCCGTACGACCATGAAAGTGGATTTCGACCGAGGTAAGTGCAGAAGTGCCAGCAGATACAGCGAGATTGGATGATCCAGGATGCCATGTCAAAGCCGCATCAAGGTCATGAAATACACCATCTCTTGCCATAAACGTCTTGCCCGACAATACTTCCTCAGCCGGACAGCCATAATAGCGGATCGTTCCCTCAAGTCCCTCAACGAGCAGCCGCTCAGCTATTGCAATGGCTGCCTCCACGCCTGCCGTCCCAAGCAAATTATGTCCACAGCCATGACCTGGACCATTATTCACAACGGGGTCTGGCTCGGTACTGACATGTTGAGACAGTCCGGGCAAGGCGTCGAATTCGCCAATAAGTCCAATGATCGGCGTGCCGCTGCCGTACTCTGCGATGAATGCGGTCGGAATTCCGCCTACGTGTCTTGATATACGGAAACCTGCCTTCTCCAAGACACGAGTTTGCGCATCGGATGCGAAATGTTCTTCATATGCGACTTCTGGCTGCGCCCATATTTGATCAGCCAATTGGTCGAAGCTTGCTTGATTCTCCTCAATCCACTGCAAGATATGCTGCTTGCTCATGACCAACCTCCTCCATGTTTACGAAAGCCCCTCAATTACATTAATTCACATCAGGATAGTCGTATTTAAACTTAACAGAACCTATCATCGCATATTTGGTCAGTAAATAAATCCCGGTATAGGATTGTTTGATAGGGTCATTTATGAATTCAATCGATGCGCCTTATTCGATTCGTCAGAAGGAGGAAGACCTTGTTAGCAATTAAATATATTGACAACTGCACAATTGCCTGCACAATAAGTAGGAACAGCATAGTCGCAAACCGATACATACAACTGACTGAATGCCAGTCGAGAGAAATTAGGGGGATAAAACGTTGCTTCAACAGATTGGGTACAACGCCAATGACCGCTTACTGATCATAAACGCGGATGACTTCGGTCTTACACATGGAACGAATGAGGCAATCATTCATTTACTGGAATCGGAAGCTGTTACATCAACGTCTATCATGATGCCTAGCCCTAAAGCACTGGACGCCATGAATAGAATCGCAGAAGGCGAACATCGAGCGGTTGGCATTCACCTCACTTTGACGAGTGATGCTGCGCAGTCCTACGCACCGGTCTATCGTGAGCGGCCGCTAAGCAGCGTTACGCGATCTGATGGAATGTTCCATGCGGACTGCGCGCAGCTTGAACGCCTCGCTGACCTGGATGAGGTCCTACTCGAGCTAGAGGCGCAGATCCTTCGGGCCCAAGCGCATGGTATGGATATTACCCATCTGGACAGCCATGCAGGCAGCGTATTGGGACTGCATACAGGGCGCGATTTTCTGGAAATCGTGTTTGATTTATGCGTCAAGCATCGGCTTCCCTTCAACCTTCCTCGCCGAATCGTAAAGCAGCCATTCTTCAATGCCGATCAGATTCGTCTGTTCGAGAGAAGAATAACCTCTGCACAAGAACGCGGCATATGCCTCATCGACGACATGATTTCACTGCCGTATGGCTTCCGACCCGAGGCTGATTACAACCTTATGAAATTACAGCTCCTTGATATGATACGAACGATAAAACCAGGCATCACGCAGCTCACCGTTCATCCATCGCTCGTCACGGATTGCTTGTTAGCTCTTACAGACTGTCATAAGGAGCGGGATAACGAATACCGGCTCGTTCAAGATGAACAATTTCGACAAGTGCTGCGCAGCGAGAACATTCATCTAATCTCCTGGCGGAATATCCGAGATTTGCAAAGAAAGGTATAGGGTTGTGTCTCGAGACAATCAAGGATGAGTCCCATAACAGGCCTTCCAATCTTGAAAATGCCGCTCTTGACTTGGAGTGTACTCCAAGCTGTAAAGTGATCGTTAGTCAAATAAATATCACTTTTAGGGGGCGTAATCATGAACACATCCAAAATAGCTTTGATCACCGGCGGAAACAAAGGTATCGGTCTTGAGACTGCTAGGCAATTAGGCAAACTAGGATTCACCATATTGCTCGGTTCAAGAGATGAAGCAAGAGGACAGGAAGCGACGGCTGCCCTGACGGCTCAGAACATACATGCAAAGGCAATGACCTTGGACATAACAGACTTGGATACAATTCAATCCGCAGTAAAACGAATTGACGATCAGTATGGAGCGCTTGATGTTCTGATCAATAACGCTGGCGTGTGCTTTGTAGGCAGCCTCCCTCCAAGTTAACTGGAATTATCTGTTCTAAGGAATACTTATGAGACAAATGTTTTCGGCAGTTTTTCTGTCACTAAAGCAATGCTCCCTCTGATTAAAATTCGCCTGCCGGCAGAATTGTAAACCTTTCAAGTGGCTTGGCTTCTTTGACCGAATATAATAATCCGGGATCGGATGCCGAAAAATACGGAATAAATTTGCTCGCCTACATGAGTTCGAAAACGGCTATCAATGCAATGACAGTCTTGTTTGCCAAAGAATTACAAGATACGCCGATCAAGATAAATTCAGCCGATCCAGGATACACAGCCACGGATTTGAATGGGCATACGGGCTATCGAACCGTTGAACAGGGCGCTTCCATTGTGGTGAAACTCGCCACCCTTCCGAGCGATGGTCCCAGCGGCGGTTTCTTTGATGAGAACGGAGTGATACCGTGGTGAAACGTCAGGAGGTGCGGCAAAGTTGACCGACATTCTCGATACCGTAAGCTCAATTAAACAGGCGGCCGAAATCACGGGTCTGTCAGAAGATACGATCCGTTATTACGAGAAAATCGGCTTACTTCCGTATGCCGACCGCAAAGCAAGCGGACACAGGACGTACAGTAAACATCAATTGGATGGCATGATCTTTTTAACGAGACTCAAAGCAACCGGAATGAAGCTGGAAGAAATGAAGCGTTTCCGTAAGCTTTACGAAATGGGTGAAGCCTCACTCCCTCAGAGAGTCTCCGTTCTAATCGAACACAAGAATAGAATTCAGAACGAGATCGACCGATTACTGGAGACACAAAGGATGATCGAGTACAAAATCGACAAATATAAAGAAGCCCTTGTAAATCCGGATTTAAATACAAAATGGAAATCCCCCTCTGCCGATTGAGCGTTTTCTTATGAAACTCATCTGTCCTTTAATCAACAGGTGCCAGTCAAACCCTTTATTTTCTTAGGACATATTGAACAAAAAAGACTCCTGTGACCTCATCGGACACAGGAGTCTTGATTCGATATGGCGCTCGTTCCTGGAAGACGCTGATTGAATGTTACTGATTCGTCTTTCCGCCCTTCCCGGTTCGAGCGGCAAGCACTTGCAAATCAAGCCCTTTCAGCGCCCCTTCGATTAACTCCGGCAGCTTATCTGGCGAACAGCCGAAGCATGGGATACCGAATTGCGCGAGCTTTCGTGCTACATCCTCATCGTAGGAAGGAACGCCATCATCCGCAAGCGCTAGCAGACAGATGACTTTGACACCTGCTTCATGCATCTCCCTCAGCCTGCGGATCATCTCTGTCCGATTGCCACCCTCATAGAGGTCGGAGACGAGGATGAACATCGTTTTCTTCGGCTCCGTAATGAATGGCTCACAATATTGGATCGACAGATTGATGTCCGTTCCTCCGCCTAGCTGAATGCCGAACAGCATGTCGACCGGATCGTTAGCGCATTGCTCCGTTAGATCAACGACAGCTGTATCAAAAGCAACCACTCGCGTATCAAGCGAAGGCATGCTGGCAAATATTGAACCGACTATCGAAGCGTAAATGACCGAATTCGCCATTGAACCGCTCTGGTCGATATCGAGAATGACGGTCCATTCCTTGCTCTTCCGAGCGCGGTCGAAGAAATACACCTTCTCTGGAATAAGCAGTTGCCGCTCCACATCGTAATGTTTCAAATTCCGCCTTATCGTCGTCAGCCAATCAAGGCCTGTCATCGATGGCAGAGGCGTATGCTGCCTACGATTCAATGCCCCCGTAACGGCGCGAGACAGATCTTGTGCCAGCCGTTTCACGATCTCATCGACGACCTCTTGAACCAGCTTACGCGCCGTCTCCTTCGTCCGCTCTGGAATATGGCCGCGCAGCGACATTAAAGTGGCCACCATGCCAATATCCGGCTTCACTTGCGATAACAGCTCCGGCTCGAACAACAGCTGCGTCAACCCTTTGCGCTGCACAGCATCGGATTGAATAACAGAGACGATATCAGCTGGGAAGAACGTACGAACATCGCCCAGCCACTTAGCCAGCTTAGGAGATGATGAGCCAAGACCCGCTGTTCGCGGTTGACCACCGCTTCCTTGTGTGCCAGCTTTCCCTCCCGAACCTCCTGTTCCCCCCGAGGCTCCATCGTAGATCGCAGCGAGCGCTTCATCCATCAATCGCGACTCTGCATCAAGCAATTCTGTCCCCGCATCGGCATTCCCTCGTGAGGCATTCAATTGATCTTCCGCAGCCGCGCCTAGAACTAGCCGCCATCGTTTCATTTGTTGCTGATCAGGTATCGTCATAGGCTATAGGTCTCCAAAGTCAAAATCGTTAAGCTCTTTGAGCTGCACTTTCTCTTCCTCATTCAACGGACGCTGAAGCGCTTCGCCGACTTTATCGGCTCCAGCTCCCCACAGGTCGCCGAGCAGTTCGGCGATTGCTGCCTTCTCCCGCGGCTCGAACGAACCAAACGCTCGTCGCAAGAACACGAGCGACCGTTTGAATGGCTCCTCATCGAGTGAGCCAATGTAAGCATCCAGCTCCCGCCATAGATAAGGACGTGACAGCAGCCCATAACGATTGCGCAGCGCCAATCCTTCGAACCAGCCCGCACCGATGTCAGCCGGGATGCCCGGCGACAGCCGCCGCGATACCTCCTGCGCACACTCCTCTTCGCCGGCCTCATGCCGCTCCAGCAGAATCGAGAACGCATAGCCCGACAGCTTCGCATTACGGTCGTCCCGCTCGGCAAGCTCCTTCAGCTTCGCATTCCAGAGCTGCTCATCCACTTCTTGATAGTGTTCCTGTGCAGCCGTGCTCATCGCATGAATGGCACTTACCATTCCTGCTGCTGCGTCGTCATTACATCCGGACGCTTCCAGAAGAAGCAGTGTACCGCGCAGGAATAACTGTTGAAGCAGCGGAACGAGCGACTCCGTATCAATGCGGCGGATAGAGCCGTATTGCAATAGAACGGACAACTCATGAACCGTCATAGCTATCTGCTCAAAATTGCCCGCATCCACAGCAAGCTGCTGCAGCGCGTGCGTCGCCTGACCCATCACTTGCGGCAATCCGCAATCACATGACTTACGGATAAGCTTGGCAGCCGATGCGATATCGGCACAGGCAAGCAGCTCTTCATGGATAACATAAGCTGCAGCAAGCTCGATCGTCTCGCCCTTCAAGGTCGACTCGACCGTCTCGATCTCCGCCTCCGGCGACCACTGCAGCACCCAATGTTCCGCCCACGTCGCATCGTTCTGCCTGACAGGACTCTTGCGCGCGAAGCGAATGCCCAGCGTAAGCAGCCGATGAAGAAAGACGGAGCGGTTCAAATCCAGATAAGCCGCATCCTCAGATTTCACGCGCCGGTTCTCGCGCAGATCAAGTTCCAGATCCGCGGACACAAGCGACTTGTACTTCTCCAGCTTGAGCCGCTTCAGCTGTCGGTTGAGATCATCCTGTACAGGCGTCTGACTGACGCCTTCCGGCAGACTGCCGATTGCCGTGCCAATATCGATTCGCGCAAGCGCTTCGGCAACAACGCCGAAGTCGCCATGTCCGAACAGAACGGTTGCAGCGTCCCGAAGATCCCGCCATGTCGGCATTGTGCCGCCATGCATCGAAGCGAGTGCGTCTGCCAGCCGCACGCCTTCAATAACGGAGGCGGTTGACCGCCAAGTTCCCTGCTCGCGCAGCTGCTGCGCGACTGCAGACAAGTACAGCGCAGGTAGTTTGTTCAGTTCGTCCCGCTTCATGCTCTGCCATAGAAGCTCATAGTAAGCTGGCGCAATATTCCCCGCGCCATAACCTGAATGAGAAGACAGCTTATAATACGAATAAGGCATAAGCGTCATTCGCGTTGGAACACGCGGCAGTCTCTTCATCTCGGCATCCGTCATCAGCGGCAGTTGGAGGTTCAAGGCTGGTGTATGATGAGCACCGCTAATGACAACGATTTGATCCGCTTGATGACCGCTCTCTATCGTATCGTGAATTCGCCGACGCATATACGCTTCACGAATCTCGTTATAGGCGACTTCCTGCGGCGCCATGCGCAGCTCCGCTTCTTCTGTCAGATCCCGAAGCTCCGTCGAGAAATGAACAATCGCTTGCTGATAAGCCGCCGGTTGAAGCAGATGCTCGTAGCAGCGTTCCCAATACGCTTCATAATCCGGTTCGCCAGACAGCTCCGCTATGCGTGCATACAGCTGCTGCTGGATGGCCCCGAAGCCTACGGTTTCGGCGGGAACTGCGTCCGCGTCCTCCTCCGATTCGCCTACAGATGTGATCGGCATCCGCCGAAGCTCATTCAGCGCGAGTGATACGTCCGTTGGCAAGTCAATGAAAGCCGCGTGGCTTCCATTCTGCTTCGCCCATAATAAAGCCTGATATTCAGGCGAATAGTCGGCAAAAGGATACAACAGCGTTCGCACTGGAAGCTGCTCCGTATACGCCAACATAGCAACCGGTGGCACAACTCCACGCGCCACCAGTTGAGATGCCAAGTGACCCGCGTCGCTCGGCCCCTCGATAAGAACAGCCGTCGGCTTCACCTCGTTCAGCAGACTGAGCAAGTGATAAGCGCCGGCTGGCGATAGATGCCGGATGCCCCAATAATGCGGCCCGCGAGCGGCGCCGCTCACCCATTCATCTCCGAGCATGCGCTGTACAGGCTTCGCCATGTTGCACCCCGTTTTTTCATTACATTGTCGAGATATTCTTTCCAGACCAGCTGATCCTTCGCATCATCCTTCACGATAGCGCCTTGAAGGCCGGCTGCAATATCCTCATCCGTCAGCTCTCCATTGCCGAAGCTGCCCGCTAATGCCATGCTGCCAGTCAGCAGCGAGATCGCTTCCGCTGTCGAGATGACTCCGCTTGGCGGTTTCACTTTCTCCTTGCCATCCAGCGTCACTCCGCTGCGCAGCTCGCGGAAGATCGTCACTACCTTGCGAATCGCTTCCTCATCCGGCTGAGCGGCGTTAAGCTCATAACTGGCAGCAATCTCGCCAACGCGGCGCCGTACAATGTCGATCTCGGTCTCAAGACTCGATGGCGCCGGCAGCACGATAATGTTGAAACGCCGTTTCAATGCGGCGGACATTTCATTGACGCCGCGGTCCCGCGTGTTGGCGGTCGCGATGATCGAGAAGCCGCGCTGCGCTGCCACTTCGCGGCCAAGCTCTGGAATCGCGATCGTCTTCTCGGACAGGATGGAGATTAGCGCATCCTGTACCTCCGACGCGCAGCGCGAGATTTCCTCGAATCGAGCGATGCCGCCGCTTTCCATAGCGCGAAGAATCGGACTGCGAATTAGCGCTTGATCGGACGGGCCCTGCGCCAGCAGGAGCGCATAGTTCCAAGAATATCGCACATGCTCCTCGCTCGTGCCTGCCGTTCCCTGCACCACTTTGGACGAGTCGCCGTGTATGGCGGCCGTCAAATTTTCCGAAAGCCACGACTTCGCCGTACCTGGTTCTCCAATCAATAGAAGTGCACGGTCCGTCAGCAGGGTCGCAATAGCCATCTCAACGAGACGTTTATTGCCGATATATTTCGGTGAAATCGTCGTTCCGCCCACTTGTCCGCCAGTCAAGAACGTCAGTACCGACCGTGGCGACAGCTGCCATCCCGCCGGCTTGGCATCTTGATCAGCCGCTCGAAGTGCTTCAAGCTCATTTGCATACAGCTTCTCCGCCGGCAATCTTAAGACAGCTTGTTTCTGATCCATCTCCATAATGAAGGTCCACTCTCCTCTATGATCTCAGCCGGTGCGGCTTCCATTGCGTCTGCGATTGCGATTAGTTCTTCAGGTCTTGCGACATTTGGTTTCAAGGCCAGCTCACGCAATCGAGGGATATAACTTCTTGGCATAAGGGCAATCAGCTGCTGAATATTGTCGTCATTGTAATAATAGTAACGCCGCTCTAGCAGACCAAACACAAGCTCTGGCGTATCCTTGTAACCGATACGATAAAGGGCGAACAGAATACGTTGATCGATATGACGATTAAGGCTTGCGTTCTTCCCTAGACTCGAAGTCAAATATTCCGTGACTACTCGATCTGGCTTGTGAGCGAATTGGGTAACAAGAAGCGCGGCATCCGCCTTCACGAATGCATGAATCCAGCGCGAATCCCAGCATTCAGCAAGCGCTGTCGTACTTGCATCCATGTCGGATGAATCTGTCTGCTCGCTAACCAACTGTTCGATTACATGCAGCAGTTCTCTCGCAGCGTTCGAAGATGGTGTTTCAAGCATGGGAGCAAATGCCCGGAACAGTTCGGCAGGTGACATCAGCCTGTATGCCGCTCGGAAACGGAATCCAATGAAAACGATCGATTTCTCTTGCGGAAGTTCCAATAGCAGACGGTTTCCTTGCTCCGTATTCATCGTTAGAAGCAGTTCCGCAGCGTTCTCCACCACCATCTCAGTCTCTGGGGCGATGAAATCCCGTGTAGTCAGCAGCTTGTGAACCACAGCGTAGACGGCGTCCGACAATGCTTCGCTAGCTCGGGAGCTATTAATCCGGCGATGCCAATATGAATTACGATTCGATACGACCGTCCCGCTGCCATGCAAGCAGAGCAGCTCTGCGTTTAATTGTTCAATTGCCGCTCCGCGCTCCTTGCCCTCAGAACGCATATACGTCTCTAAGGATTGTTCCGCTAGTTGAATAATCCGTTGAATAAGTGCTGTCGAATTGGCTATGCGAATAGGCTCTATTGCCAACTCTCTATCTTTCGAAGATGTCAAAGCCTCAAACAAGCGATTCAATGCAGCATCAGTACCGAGAGAAGCAAGCGAATCAAACGCGGCTTGCCGTACCTCTTTACGCTTCTCGCGGCTCATCTCAAGCAGCAGCGATTCATGCTGCGCATACTCGCCTAGTGTGCTGATCGCTGCGATCTTCAGATCAACAGAACCATTCTCTGCAGCGTCGAGAACAAGCGATTCAGCTTCAGAACCCGCAAGCCGCTCAATGAGCAGCAAACGGCGTGCATCCCCTTTGCCTCCTTGCAAGTTAATCTGCCGACGAAGGAGAGGAAGCGCTGAATCGCCATAGCCCGTACGAATCGTCTCGGCAACGAGTTCTGCAATCTCGGGAAACGTCTCATCCAGCGCGCTGCACATCATCGGAAGCGCCCGCAGATCCAGATGAACGCCGTCTTGTACCGCTTGCCGCAGCTGCTCCAACCTGCCTTGGCCTTTGGTGGACAATATGTCCAGCAGCGGCTTCAAACGGCGATAGGGCATATCGGTCGGCAGGTCAATGCTTTCGCTCTGTATAGACTGCAATTCGCCCACGGTTTCGGTCTTCCCTTGCGTATGAAGCACTGCGCTCAGCAGCGTTGCCAGCTCCAGCAGCTTCACGGCGCTATCCTCTCGCGAAGCGCTAAGAACGGCGTCTGAAGCTTCCGCTATCCGATTGAATACCGGTGCGGATTCCCCCAGCTGCTTCAACTGCGGCTGCAGCTTCGCAATACGCAAATCCCCCTGCGCAAGCGCGCTGCCCGCGATGAACAGTCGCCGGACTTCCTGCTGCAAATCCTGCAATAGCTCTACACTCATGGTCTCTCTCCTCTAATACAGCAGCCGGATAAGCCGGCGGTCTGTCACTATGCTCATGATCTGCGCAACGAGTCGGCCGCTCTCCAGCTCATGCCGGAACACGATGAGCGCTGCTTGATTGCGAAGCTCCTCAGGCTGCAGCAGCCCGAGAATGACGTGAGGCTGATGAGGGGCTTCCAACAAATTCGTTGCGAGCGGGATTTGCTTGTTCTGTGCATCGCGCAAAATATACGTATCATCGTTCACTCGTTCGATGGATTGGAAAGCAACGAGTGCCGCAGGCATTTTGTCCGATAACGGATTCTTGATCTGATTCTTCACTTTCTTAATTACATCCGGGTAAGAGGCTATCGCGAGTTGCTTTACTCTATGGTAGTCGGCCTCGCCAATCTCACGGAAACGGGCATGCTCCCAACGGACGCGTGCATTCAGTTCACCTGGATATATAAGCAGCTCATCGGTCTGTACAATAGAGAACAATGAATCTTCTTCCTTCATCTGCTTCGCGGCACGGAAGGGACGCATATGCCTGGTTACACGAATCGTGCCGTCCTCCAGATCGATCCACCAGCCATGATCGACGAACTCATTGCTTGCATGATCCGCATAGGAAAGGAATGCCAACTGCAGCAGCTCAGTGTTAGGTTTCGTACGGCCAAGCTCTCGCAGTTCCGCAAGCTGCCAAGCATGACCAAGCAGCTCCTCCAATGTCGAATCGGTCTCCATGGGCAGATCCGGCTGCTCGGCGCGCTGCTCCAGATACGTTCGGCTCTTCTTCACAAGCGCTTGCAAATAGATGAGCTGCTCAATCGCATACCCATAATTCGCTTCGCGATCCCCATCTTCACGAAGAAGCAGCAGCAGCTCGCGAAGCGCCGCCTGTGCGCCTGGGATATAATAGTTGCCCAACTGTTTCGCCTGTTCCTCGATCAGTTGAACCATCTTCTTATCGATACTCCCTAGACCATTATGTACGACCTGCAGGACGAGCTTTTCCAGAATGGCTATCC
Source organism: Paenibacillus terricola (assembly GCF_014779765.1). GTDB lineage: Bacteria > Bacillota > Bacilli > Paenibacillales > Paenibacillaceae > Paenibacillus_T > Paenibacillus_T terricola. The sequence continues at coordinate 938,209 of NZ_JACXZA010000002.1, forward strand.
CTTCAAGCTGAGCCGTTATTTTCTTCACGAGTGCGGACTTATTGACTTTACGCGGCGCTTTCGCCGCCCCTTCCTTCTCGACAGCCTGTTTCTTCTCTTCCCGCTTCTCTGCTTTGTCACGCTTGTCTGCAATTTCCGCAGGAATATCAGAGGTCTCGAATGAAGAGCTGGAGGAAGCGTAAGCGTAAAGCAAGCCAAGGGTGTGCTTGCAAGGAAACTGTCGACTTGGACATGTACATCGAAATACAGGACTGCCCTCTTGGATGAAGTCGATTGAACAGCGATAAGGTTCCTTCCCGCTGCCCTTGCACTCACCGAACAGGAGTGTGTGATCTACGGTTATACATCGGACAGGAAAACTGTTCTTACGCACAAGATCCCTGCCGTTCTTGATGGCCCCTGCATTAGGAGCCAGACTATCCACATAAGCTTCCGTAATTGTGTTCATCTTCTACCTCGCAATGATCAGGATTACACTAATTTCCACAAGACATGTGTTATTTCCTTTTCATAACTATTGAAAGAAAGCAAGCAAAAGAACCCGCAATGATTACTTTTCAAGCGGATTTGTTTATTTGAATTGCGCTTAAGTTACGATTATCGAATCAAATACGAACTTTTTGTAAGTATCTTGACAAAAGGAATTAAAATGGGCTATCATTTTTTTACCAAGTGTTTAGTATAACGCCGTTAACTTGGGAAAAACTGTTCAACGGTGATGTTACCTTAACACAAGGAACACTAATTACACCCTGAGGAGGAAGTTCAATGTCGAAATTGAATATCGGTATTATTCTTGGCAGCACGCGCCAAGGTCGTGTAAGTCCACAAGTTGGTGAGTGGGTTAAGAGCGTAGCTGACAAACGCGGCGACGCAAACTATGAAATCGTAGATATCGCTGATTTCAAACTTCCACTTCTTGGTGAAGAAGATGCAACAGCTCAAGCTACAGCTTGGAACACGAAGCTTGCTACACTCGACGGTTTCGTATTCATCGTTCAAGAATACAACCACAGCATTACGGGCGCTCTGAAGAACGCACTCGACTATGCTCGTGAAGCATGGAACAACAAAGCTGCTGGTATCGTGAGCTACGGCTCCGTTGGCGGCGCTCGTGCAGCTGAGCACCTCAGAGGCATTCTCGGCGAGCTGTCTGTAGCAGACGTTCGCGTACACCCTGCTCTCTCCCTGTTCACGGACTTCGAGAACGGCTCGGTATTCAAGCCTAACGATCTTCACCTGACGAATGTTAACGGCATGCTCGACCAAGTCCTTGCTTGGAGCGGCGCCCTGAAGACGCTTCGTCAATAGTCTATTCAACAATCGTATCTAAACATGGAAAAGCTGTCCATCCGCCATTAGGCGTTGGACAGCTTTTTATTCGTTATCAGTAATTAGGAGCAATGGCTTATTGCAGCAACCATTCAACGGTGACGGGACAATGACTCAACGGTTCCGATGAATCATGTAATTCAACAAATGCTCCAGAAAATCGATACGCCGAGATAGGCTGCGAAGCGCATCCATCGCAAGACAATAATGCTCCAACATCGCTCGGTTTGCTCCGTCCAGCCCTAGAATGGTAACGAAAGTCGACCTTTCATTCTCGACATCCTGGCCGACAGGTTTCCCAAGTAAGAGAGCATCGCCTTCCGCATCCAACAAATCATCCTTGATCTGAAACGCGACGCCTGCATGGTAAGCATATGTCTTCAGCACTGCGATCTCCTGTTCACTCACCTGGGCTAGAATAGCCGGCATGACTAGAGCGGCTTCGAACGCAATGCCGGTTTTGTAGTAGCATAGTGTGTTGAGCTCTTCCTGCGTCAATGTCCTTCTCTTGGAGCTTAGATCCATCGCCTGTCCCGCACACAGATCCTCCGCCTTCTGTGCAGAGTAACGAATGAGGGCAAGCACACGGTTCGGATCGAATCCTTGCAGCGAAGCTTGTTCCTGCGTCGCTCGCTGAATGAGCAGCAAGCCCGTTAGTTCTGCTGTTGCACTGTTATGTACGTGATGAAGCGTCGCACGCCCTCTGCGAATATCGGCATTATCCTGAGATGGCAAATCGTCGAAGATCAACGAAGCCGTGTGCATATATTCCAGGGAGCGCAATAAAGGTACGATCGCTAATGCTTGCAGTCCATATTCATGAACGCCTATGACCCATGTCAATACAGGCCGCAGCCGCTTGCCGTCTCCTGATAAGCTGTAATTGGCCGCGTCTATGAGTATCTCTTTCATCGGCAGCATGCCTTCGGGCTTGGCAATTAGGAGCGTGCTGTTGATTTGCTCTCTCGCCAACTTGATGGTTTCGGCGAATTGATCCTTCTGCTGCTTTTCTTCTCTTAGGTAGGTAATCAGCTGGTCCCGAATCATTTTGTCGAGAAAATCTACATCATCCGCTTGTTGTACCATCTGCTGAATCAACCGATTAAATGCTGGCGCGTCAGGAGCAAAAACCGCCATAATCTTAGCATATTCCTCTGCACCTAGACGCTTGGCACAGCGCTTCAGCCCATTGATTGCACGATTCAGAATCACCTCTCGCGCTTTCGGATCATGATGATACACCTCATGAATGAGGTGAGAAATAACCGTCCAATACAATTCGAATGGGTTAATCAGATCCGGGCGCTGCTCGCGATAGGCCAAATAATAAGTAAAAGGCGTCACCGCACCGTCCCGCCGATCATCCAACAAGTCTGCAAAATCGTCAGCAAGCTGATTATAGATACCGTAATGAAAGGTTCGATATTCAAAGCCCTTATCTGAAGCTTCGCCCAAGACAGAACGTGCGATCAGACGCGAAGAAGCTGATTTCAATATGATTGGAATATAAAGTTCTTCGTTCGTATACGTAGCTTGGGTCAATGACTTAGCTCGATCCAACTCCTGCGAGTGAAAAAATACGTATGCCTGTTCGAAAAACAGCTGCTTCTGATCTACCCGCTGATGCTGCTTGATATATTCGAATGCTTCATGTAATTCTGCATGTACGAATCGAACCAAACTCGCATTCGCATCGACCCACTGTCCGAGCTCTGGCACAGATCCAGTTACTAGCGCCTCCCGAATCATCCGAGAATACTTTGCTTTCTCCTCCGCGGATAACACCTGTGCGTCCAGTAAATCGTCTACGAACGGATAAGTTAGTCCATAGGAATAACCCAGCCTTATGGCTTCATCTAATACGCGACTGCGTTCCGCAAGTGATTGTTCCTCGATTAACGCTTCCGTCGCATGCATGACTACACCAACTATGATCTTAATGAGCTTGCGCTGCGCGTGCTCGGCATTCATTCCTTCCGGAATGTGGGCGGATACATTCTGCAGCTTGCGGAGCGCCCAGATGACCGTAGTCTCAACGCCCTCCTTGCGCGCCCAGCGATACAGCTCCACCATACTAACAAACGTTGGCGTATCTCCTTGCGTCAGACGATTCTTGACGTCGGCGACTACGCGTTGAATTCGCGCCTTCACTTTAGGTTGATCCAATGCCATGCCAAGATCCCTCATGTATATATAAGAGACGCTTCGATCCAGATAGCCCTCAAGTTTACCGGTATGGTTCAGCCACTGAATATATCGATGATAATCAGAAGCATTCGATTCTGATTTGGCACTGCTTCGCCTTAGTAAGGATAACCATGATCGGCTGCGGATATGGTCTCTTCTCCATACTTGTATATCTTCCGTCAAAGCGGCTATATACGACTTCTCTCTCAATTGCTCATGCAGCAATGCAAAGTAGGTTGCCGCTTGCTGCTCAGCCACCCGATAACTAGAATCGGCGTGGATCATAGATTGCACATTCATCAATAGTTATACCTCGGCTTCTAATGTCGTCTACCAGTATGCCTATTTAATACGTCAGACATTTATTCTGGTTACGCAAAAGAAGCACACGAAGGACTCCAATATAGCCGCTGTCAGTCGCTACCCGGCCATTTGGAACGAAAACAGGATGACGCCTGCTTCATGATCGGCTTCCCGTGTCCGAAGCAGGCGATTTCAAATTCAAGCTGACCGAGCATAATTAGGGTTTGCAGCCCTTGCTGCAGGTGCTCGTATCCTATGCTTACATTCAATCCGGACACATTCGCTGCCGCATCCCCCGCGAACAATACTCCGCCATGAGTAGGAAGCAGAAACACGAAGTGACCGTAGCTGTGGCCAGGCGTAAAGATAGCCTGCAATCCGCCTGCGTGTTCCATCCTCTCATTATGACGCAGCAAGCCATCAACTGGCGCTGGCTCGACGCAACCCTCACCCCGAATGAGAATGCGGAACAAAATATGATTCATCAACCCTGGCGCTGGCTTAATCGACCTCTGCTTTTCCCCTTCGGTAACAATGGCAAGGTCCTGTTCACTGGCATAGATTCGCACTTTAGGCACTTCGCGCTTTAACGCGCCGACACTGCCGGCATGATCCGGATGCGCATGCGTCAACAGGATCGTCTTCAAATCGGATGGCTCGCGGCCGATCGACCGAATGGCCTGAAGAATAGCAGGTGCGCTTCCCTCATAACCCGTATCGATCAGCACAAGCCCCTGCTCTGTTTCTATAAGATATACATTCACTTTGCCGACCGGTACCATGTACACGTGATCAACAATGCGTTTAATGGTCATCCTTCATACCCCCGGTACAATGTTCATGTCTGAACATATGCCGGCAAGTCATGTTCCATGTGCCAGTCGTGCAGGCCCCTACAATGGAATCTCTTTGATTACCCTTGCAGGATTTCCTCCCACAACGACATTGTCAGGTACATCCTTCGTAACGACCGCACCCGATGCAACAACGACGTTATGACCAATCTTCACGCCTGGATTGATGACGGCGCGGCCGCCGATCCATACATTGTCGCCAATAATCACAGGCTTGCCGAACTCGGCACCGGACGTACGCTCCTTCGCATTAAGCGGATGGGTCGCGGTGTATACATGAACCCCAGGCGCAATGAAACAATTATGCCCGATTCGAATTTCGCACACATCGAGAAACACGCAATCGAAGTTGGCATAGAAATTGTCGCCGACATGAATGTTATAACCGTAATCGCAGCGGAAGGTGGGTTCCACATAAGCACCTTTCCCAACGGTGCCGAACAACTCCTGCAGCAGCTCGGTACGTACGCCGAACTCCGTCTCTAACGTCTCATTATATAAACGGGTCCGACGTCGTGCGTTCATACGATCTCTAACCAATTCCTCATCTCCAGCAAAATACAGCTCGCCGCGAAGCATCTTTTCTTTCTCCGTCGTCATCTCCAGTTGCTCCTTTCACCTCATGGGTTGTCCGTTCCATTATAACCCAGCGCACTTCGGACGAATACGCAGGAACGGTTGTCCCAATGAAAAAGCCTTGTCTGTTGAAACAGACAAGGCGGATGCCCCCATAAAGTCTAGGATTTCCGATATTTAATCTCATTAATGATACAATTCATTTAATGGCATGAAATAGTTATTTAATGCCATTACATATTCCTCCGATACTGTCCACCCACCTCGTATAGAGCTTGCGTAATCTGCCCAAGCGAAGCAACACGAACCGTCTCCATCAATGCTGCAAAAATATTACCGTCACTCCGAGCTGCCTGCTTCAACCGTTCTAATGCAGCGGTTGTTTCCCGCTTATGCTGCTGCTTGAAGGCTTCCAAGTTCGTAATCTGTGTCTGCTTCTCCGCTTCCGTCGAACGAGCCAACTCCAGTTCACCCGCCTGCGTATTCTGTGCGCTTGAAGAGATAAACGTATTGACGCCGATAATCGGCAGCTCACCAGTATGCTTCTTATGCTCATAATAAAGCGATTCCTCTTGAATTCGTCCCCGCTGGTATTCGGATTCCATCGCACCGAGTACGCCTCCGCGATCATGCAGTCGTTGAAATTCCAGCAGCACGGCCTCTTCGACGAGATCGGTCAGCTCTTCCACCGCGAATGAACCTTGAAGCGTATTCTCAATCCTCGCCATGCCGAACTCTCGATTGATGATGAGTTGAATCGCCATTGCGCGGCGAACGGATCTTTCCGTTGGCGTCGTCACCGCTTCGTCATACGCATTCGTGTGCAGCGAGTTGCAATTGTCGTAGATCGCGATCAGCGCTTGCAGCGTCGTTCGAATGTCATTGAAGTCCATCTCCTGTGCGTGCAGCGAGCGTCCTGACGTTTGAATATGATACTTCAACTTCTGGCTTCGATCATTGCCGCCATAACGTTGTTTCATCACGGTTGACCATATTCTGCGCGCCACACGTCCCATAACGCTATACTCCGGATCAAGTCCATTGCTGAAGAAGAAAGACAGATTAGGAGCGAAATCGTCAATGCGCATCCCGCGCGACAAATAATATTCAACATAGGTAAAACCGTTCGCCAGTGTAAAGGCTAACTGCGTGATCGGATTGGCTCCCGCCTCCGCGATATGATAACCGCTAATGCTAACGGAGTAATAGTTACGAACGCCATGTTCAATGAAATAGTGTTGGATGTCCCCCATCATCTTCAACGCGAATTCCGTTGAGAAAATGCATGTGTTCTGACCTTGATCCTCCTTCAAAATATCGGCCTGCACCGTACCGCGCACCGTCCGCAAAGTCTTCGCCTGGATTGACTCAAGCTCTGGTTCGCTAGGCATTCTTCCCTGCATTGTTGTGAACCGCTCCACCTGTTGATCAATCGCCGTATTCATGAACATAGCCAGAATGATCGGCGCTGGACCGTTAATCGTCATCGATACGCTCACCATTGGATGACATAGATCGAAGCCCGCATAAAGCTTCTTCATATCATCCAATGTGCATATGCTGACGCCGCTGTTGCCGATTTTGCCATATATATCAGGCCTTGTGTCCGGATCCTGGCCATATAACGTAACGCTATCGAATGCCGTCGACAGCCGCTTGGCATCATCGTTCATGCTCAAATAATGAAAACGGCGGTTCGTTCGATCCGGCGTACCTTCTCCCGCGAATTGACGCCTCGGGTCTTCATTCGTTCTCTTGAACGGGAATACACCCGCGGTATACGGGAAGAATCCTGGCAGATTCTCCAGCATCAGCCATTGTACAATATCGCCGTCATCGGTATACCTCGGCAGACTGATCCGCGGAATTCGGCTTCCGGACAGCGATTCGGTATACAGCTCTGTCACCGTCTCTGTGTTTCGAACCTTCGTCGTCATGCGATCCTGACGGTACGCATCCCGAACAGACGGCCAATCGATTAAGCGCTTCCGATACTCGGGAAGCTGCCGTGCTTCAGTCTGTGCGATCATCGCGTCCAGCCTCTCCGTCAACAACTTGGAAGTAGAGGCTTCCGATGATTGCTCATCTTCACCTTGCACCAACTGCCGCACATGTTTGAGATGAGCAAGCTGTCTTGCAATCGCTGCCTGCTCCTCGACTTGATGCCTATAGTGCCGAACAGTAAGCACAATTTCGCGCAGATACCCCGCTCGGTCAGGCGGTATGATATGCCGCTGCATCAACGGTTCTGTGTTTGTTTTAGTGCTGCGATCCTCCGAAACGCCATCACTTGTTGTCTGCTGCAATGTCCATCTGACCCCTGTCTTCTGCCCGACGATTTGCATCAACTTCGTGAACAACGCCGTCGTCCCCGGATCGTTGAACCGACTCGCCATCGTACCGAGCACAGGCAATTCCGTATCGGGCACATCGAACAGCAGCCGGCTTCGCTTGAACTGCTTGCGCACGTCGCGAAGCGCATCTTCCGACCCTCGTCGTTCGAATTTGTTAATGACAATGATATCGGCATAGTCAATCATATCGATCTTCTCCAACTGAGAGGCGGCGCCGTACTCGCTCGTCATCACGTAGACCGCTATATCGCATAGATCAACGATCGCCGCGCCGCCTTGTCCGATGCCGCTCGTCTCGATTAGAACAAGGTCGAAGCCTGCGTTTGTCACGATTGCAATGGCATCCTTAAGCGCGTCACTTATCTCGGATCTCGAGCCTCTAGTCGCGAGACTTCTCATATATACATTCGGATGATGAATAGCATTCATCCGAATACGGTCGCCAAGCAGCGCGCCGCCGGATTTCAGCTTGGAAGGATCAACAGACAAGATCGCAATTGACCGACCTGGATAATGGTCAAGAAAGCGGCGGACAAGCTCGTCGGTCAACGAGCTTTTGCCAGCACCGCCAGTCCCCGTAATGCCGATTACAGGGATGCGCACGAATGCTCTGTCGGTGAGATCGGTCTTCGATATTGCTATAGCATCCAGCACGGCTTTACTATTATCGTCCATCAAAGCGCGTGCCGCACGTTCCTCTGCAAGTGTAATAAGCCGCGCGATCGAACCGTCATTGCGTGTTTGCAGTACCGCATGATCGAGCTCCGCCATCTTCGGGGTCGGATGATCGCAAGCCTTGATCATTTCGTTGATCATTCCCTGCAGCCCGAGTCGCCTGCCATCTTCGGGGGAGAACACACGAGCAATTCCTCGCCGCTTCAAGTGCTCGATTTCTTCAGGAATAATGACGCCGCCCCCGCCTGCAAAAATACGAATATGATCTGCCCCCTCTTGCCGGAGCAGATCATGCATATAGGTCAAATATTCGATATGCCCGCCCTGGTAAGAGCTTACGGCTATTCCCTGCACATCCTCTTGAATGGCCGTTCGGACAACCTCTTGCGCGGAGCGGTTGTGGCCCAGATGGACGACCTCAATACCTGAAGCCTGCAGAATCCGCCGCATAATGTTGATGGAAGCATCGTGTCCATCGAATAGCGCGGCAGCCGTCACAAAACGAACATAGCAGCTTGGGCGATACACATCTGTCTGCACAGCCTCTCCCCCTGCTTTATACGATTTAGACCTATGTGAACAACGGTTCAGATCGAAACCTTGTCTTCCTGTTGATCTAATGGCTCCGACTTTGTCTTATCTGGAAACAAGATCCCCTCCAAATACTTCTTGTTATGAAGCACTGATGCATCGTGCGGTCTATATTCCCTTGCCTTCTCATTGTGCATGTAAGCCCGCGCATGATCACCAAGTCTGTCAAAACAAACGCACAATTGCAGATGCGGCAGCCAGGTCGCGCATTGATCGCTGGTCAGCGACCAGGTCTGTGCCGACTTAGGCGTAAGCAATGCTGCTTGATACCAATACGCCGCAGTGTCAAAAGCATTTTTCTGCAAATGCCAGTACCCGATCCGACAGCAGAACTCCGGCAGCGGCGTGCCATAACGGAATGAAATCAGCGCATAATGCAGCATCATATCGTCATTGCCAAGCGAGGAATAACAATCGGACAGCTTGGCGCATGCCGAAATATTATCTTCCACCCAACCTTCTCCCGAGCTCAGAAACTTCGCATATTGCGCGATCGCCTGCTCGTATTTGCCATGGTCCTTCAGCTCATTCGCGTAATAGAACGTATCTCTCGCATTAAAAAACTCTCCTGCTGCAAGCCGCTTCTCATAGATTCGCAAGTTTCGATCGCTGTCATGACGCAGACTTGCATGCGTTACCGCAATATCGGACGCTAACGAAGGACCATGCACCTCCAAATATTCATGCACGGCGCCGATCCATCGGAATCCGCGCGACCGCTTGACCAGTCGATTGCGGCGAAGCGAGCTCGTCACCCGGCCGTATTCGTCCTTCGCCAGATGATAGTTCATCGACACGGCATCGATATTCGTCGGCAGCTCGGCTTTGAGCTTCAACAGCTTCTCGCGATCGGCTTCAAGGAAAATATCATCGGCATCGAGCCACAGGATATAAGCCGATGTTGCGAGGCTGAATGCATAGTTCCGAGCAGCCGCGAAGTCATCGATCCAATCGAATGAATAAACCGCTGACGTATATTCGGCAGCGATCTCGCGCGTGCGGTCTGTCGAACCGGTGTCGACAATGACGATTTCATCTGCTGCGGTACGAACGGAGTCGAGACAGCGTGCAAGAACGTCCTCTTCATTTTTCACGATTAGTACGACACTGATCGTTATCACAGCCCATCCATCCATCCCTTCCTCTATATACGCGACGGTCATCACAAGATAAGCTGCTCCCTTAAAGTTCTCGCTCAACGAATACTACTAATTTATGGAACATAATTTCCAATATGACTATTGTCGAAGGGAGCGGTGAGATGACAACGCGGCGCGTGCTGATCGGCAGCCCGATCTGCCAGATCCATTCGACACTTGCGTTATTCCTGCAATCCATCGCAAGGTTGCAGCAGCGGTCATGGACTTGCGATTACGTTCTCATTGACGATAACGAAGATGCCGCTTCCTACTCGATGCTCCAGCAATTCACAGAGTCGATTCGCAGCGAGGGCATGTCGAATGTTGTGTTGATCGAAGGCCGGGTTGATTCAGCCCCCCGGATGACGTATTACAAGGACGAAATGACCCACTATTGGAACGATGCTTTAATTGACAAAATCGCAGGCTGGAAGGATCTGATGATCGCGATGGCTCGCGATGGGGATTACGACGCGCTTCTGCTCGTTGACTCCGATCTGATCCTCCATCCCGAAACCGTGGAATCGCTGCTGGATGCCGATCGACCGATCGTATCGAGTCTATTCTGGACGCAGTGGCAGCAAGGCGGCGCCGAGCTGCCCCAAGTATGGCTCAAGGATCACTATTGGCCTTGGCAAGGCGCTGATGAAGGTTCTTCAGAAGCCGCGGCAGCGCGCAACGATCTACTCCTCAAGCTGCGTACACCCGGCGTTTACGAAGTTGGAGGACTAGGCGCTTGTACGCTCATCAACCGTAAGGCGCTTCAACAACCAATCTCCTTCCAACGAATACCGAACTTGTCGTTATGGGGCGAGGATCGGCATTTTTGCGTGCGTGCCGCTGCTCTCGGTATTGAGCTGGCGGTCGATACACGTTATCCGGTCTTCCATGTATACCGCGAGTCGGATTTGTTCAAGGCACATCAGTTTTTCCGTACGACGGAAACTGCCAGCAGCGGCGTCAGAACGAAACCGTTAGTCGAACTATTCATCCCTCAAGCAGCCCCCAAGTTAGTGTTATCTATGGTTGCTTACAATGAAGAAGGCCGTTATTTGGAAGAAGCATTGCGAAGACACCGGGAGTATATCGATGCCGCTGTCATTATTGATGATGGCAGTACGGATGCGACGGCAGACATTATACATGAGCAACTGCAAGGGATTCCGCTCTATTACGTCCGCAACGAGCAGTCCAAGTTCGTCAATGAAATTGAGCTTCGGCGGCAGCAGTGGAATGCAACGGCGCAGCTTAATCCTTCGTGGATTCTTAATCTGGATGCAGATGAGTATTTCGAAGATCGCTTCGCTCAGGATGTTCACGGTTTATTGGCTGATCCTGCTGCGCATACGTACTGTTTCCGTTTGTACGATTTCTGGAATGAGCATCAGTACCGGGAGGATGAATATTGGTTAGCGCACCGGACGTATCGACCTTTTCTCACACGTTATGTAGCGGGGTTTCCATATGAATGGAACGAAATGAAGCTGCACTGCGGCAGGTTCCCCCGCAATGTGATGGACATTATGCCTACTTTGTCTCCCCTCCGTCTCAAGCATTGGGGATGGGCTCGTGAATCGGATCGACGTTTGAAGGCTGAGCGATACGAGCGTCTCGATCCCGGCGCTCGGTATGGATGGAAGGAACAGTATGATTCGATTCTCAGCGGCAGCCCGAGATTAATCGACTGGCAGGAGGATGAGAACGCCATCCATTCAAGAGCGATATCGACGCCATGAAATGACGGATGGAATGAGAAGGACATTGAAAGAACAAATAAGCACGAACCTGATTCCGCTTAGAATCAGGTTCGTGCTTGTTACTCTGTTCTTATACAACTGTTTCGACTCTCAGACCGCTCATAATGAACTGGATCGCAGCTTGCTTGATCTGCGTAATCTCCTCCTGTGTTTTGGGAGGAGCGTTCATGTTCGTCTTTAGATCGATTTTGGCCGATAAACTAATGCCTCGAATGATAACCAGCGTATGCGCTAATGAGTCGAAGTGGAATATCCCCTGCTCCCTCCCGCGCTGCAGCAGCTCCTCCAGCTTCACCCAGACCGGCTGCACATACGACATAACAATCTCGCTGCGAGGAGAATGCATCAGAAGCTCTTGGTCGATGATCAGGCTCAGGTGGAAATCGTCGAAGCTCATTGACATAATCTGATCCATGAGAAACTGTAAGCCTTTCAGTGGATCGCGAAACATGTGCTCGACCTGATCCAACCTATTCCCTGGGAAGTAGGTTTCGAAGATATGCTGAAACACCTTATCCTTCCCGCCAAAATAGTAAGAAACAAGCGAAATGTTAGCATTGGCTTTATCACAGATTTGCCGAATCGTCGTCCCATCAAAACCTTGTACTGCGAACAGTTCCTTAGCCGCCAGCAATATGCGCTGCTTGACATCCTGCTCCATCCGACATTCTCCCTCTGCCTAGTTGATATATGGAAAAAGTTTATCATGCCGCTGCCTATTGATCAAACGTTTGTTTGATAAGCAACATTAGTTTGCTACAACTTCATTCTTAACAGCTGCTTGCGTATTTTCTACTGCTGCAGGTTGTTTTCTTACTTTCAACTGGAGAAGGACAAAACCGAGCAGTGCACTGATCGCAAGAATAATGAACAGAATGGCTACATCATGACCCGTTTGAATACCGCCAAAACCAAGATTGAACAATCCGTCTACCGCATAGGTTGCAGGCAGGTATTGACCCAGCGACTTGAAGAAACCGCTAAGCACTTCTCGCGGTACGATCGTTCCCGATGTCACCAGCTGCAGAGACAGCATCATCATGTTAACGAACATACCCGCCATACCGAGCAGCAGCAGGAACAATTGCGCGAAGAACATGAATGTGAGCAGCATCAGCATGCTGAACAACCAGAATAACAGGAAGCCGCTCTCCATCTGACCGCCAAGCGCGTAGATCAAAGTGGAACCAACGATCGAGATGATAACCGCTCCACCGACATTAAGTACGACTCTTGCTGCAAAATGCTGCCGAGCGGACAATGCCGATCCAATCGCCGTCGTCACCTGCTGCAGATTCATCGCCATGAGCATCGCACCAACGAACGAGCCAAGCACCAGCATCATTGGGAGCATCTGATTCTGCATCCCTTGAATCGGGTTGAGCGTTTCCGTCTGCGCCTCAACCTTCGAGAGCAGCGCTTGCGCTGTCTGACCTGCCTGCTCTTCAGGCATCTGCATCCCCGTCAACACCGCTTGTGTGCCTTCCAGCGTCGTGCTGTCCTTCAACTGCTGCGTAATGCGGGCAACGACGGAATCCATCACACTTCTCGTCATCTGCGGGTTCGACTGGTTCACCGTAAAACGAATCTTCGCCTTAGCATCCGGCGTCGTTAAGTTGCTGCTGAAATCACTCGGAATCGTCATGATCAGATGCACCTTGCGGCGTTCCAATTGGGTACGCGCTTCTTCTGCGCTAGGTGTCGTGATCTCAAACGGCATGCTCTCCTGAAATTGTTTAATAAGTTGATTGCCGAATTCCCTGTCCTCATTCACAACAGCAATCTTCAAATGATCCGTCCGGTCACTGACACCATCATAAGCAGTCATCCAACAGACAACAAAAATCGTGAGCGCCATCAGTGCAACAACCAGTGCGACAATCGTTTGACCTTTGGTCAAATAAGCTTTCAATGCATTTTTCATTTTGAACACCCTCGTTTCACTCAATCGTTTTAAACAGTTGTTTTAAACTGTTGTTTGATTAATAAATTACCATCCCTTTCCTCCACTGTCAACACCGGAAATGAAAAACACATAAATCTTATACCAGCTTTTTTGTATAGAAGATCTTGTCTCGATAAATGACAAGATCTTCAAAACATAAAAAAAAGCCGCAGTTTATGCGGCTTCCATTGTGTAGATGTTCTAGACGTTCGATGTTTATCCTTGCGACCAATCTCGTCGCAGCGTGAACAGGTCGCGCAGCGCGTCCGTCGACAACTCCGTGATCCAACCTTCCGAGCTCGTTATGACGTCATCGCTCAGCTGCTGCTTACTCTCGAGCATCTCGTCGATCCGTTCCTCCAACGTTCCGAGCGAGATGAACTTGTGCACCTGCACATCGCGCGTCTGGCCCATACGGTAGGCGCGGTCCGTCGCCTGGTTCTCCACGGCAGGGTTCCACCAGCGGTCGAAATGGAATACGTGGTTCGCCGCTGTCAGATTGAGTCCGACGCCGCCGGCCTTAATCGACAGGATGAACACGTTCGGCTGCTCCGTGGCAGGCAGCTCTCGGGACTGGAATTGCTCGATCATTCGGTCGCGCGCCGTCTTGGACGAGCCGCCGTGCAGGTACAGGACAGGCTCTCCAAGCTCCCGGGCAATCACCCGCTGCAACATCTCGCCCATGCCGATGTACTGGGTGAAAATCAGACACCGCTCGCCCTCATCGCGCAGCTCCTTCACGAGATCGAGCAGCCGTTCGAGCTTGGCAGAGCGGCCAATGAGCATCGCCGATTCGGCGGCTTCCTCGCGCTCGTCTTCAGGCACCGGCACAGCTTCCTTGGTGAACAGCACGGGGTGGTCGCACAGCTGCTTCAGCCGCGTCAGCGCGGAGAGGATCGCGGCTTTGCGCTGAATGCCTTCCAACTTCTTGACCTCGTCCATCAGCTCCTTCACCGTCTGCTCGTAGAGCGCGCTCTGCTCGCCGGTTAGATTGATGTATGTCTTCATTTCGTTCTTATCCGGCAGGTCCAGCATGATGTTCGGATCCTTCTTCTTGCGTCGAAGCATGAACGGCTTCACTAGCCGCTGCAGCTCCTGCGTACGCTCCTTGTCGCGCTCGCGCTCAATGGCCTGGCTGAACCGTTCGGCGAAAACACGGGCGGTGCCGAGGTAACCCGGATTGGTAAAATCGTAGATCGACCACAGCTCCGCGAGCTTGTTCTCGATCGGCGTGCCCGTTAGCGCGATGCGATGCCGCGCGGGGAAGCTCTTAACCGCGATGGCCTGCTTCGTGCCGGCGTTCTTGATGTTCTGCGCCTCATCGAGGCAGATCGCCGACCATGTATACCCGCCGAGCAGTTCTTGGTCCAGCGTCGACGTCGCATACGAGGTCAGCACGAGATCAGCTTCCGCCGCTTCCTCGTAGAACGCATCGCCGCCGAGCCGCTTGCCGCCGTAATGGAGCATGATGCGCAGGGACGGTGCGAAGCGGCGTACCTCCTTCTGCCAGTTACCGAGTACAGAGGTCGGACAGATCAGCAGGGCTGGACGGCGTCCTCCGTTCGCGGGGGCTTCTTCAGCGACGTGCAGCAAGTACGTGATGAACTGTATCGTCTTACCGAGCCCCATATCGTCGGCCAGCACGGCGCCTATCCCGAACCGGCGCAGAAACGCCAGCCATGAGAAACCAGATTGTTGGTAGCTGCGCAGTTCCGCTCGCAGCGTCGGAGGCACGGGGACCGACGGCCAGTCCGTCTGCTGCGTCAGTTGACCCACAACTGTCGTCAGGTGAGCGTTCAGCTCGACGTCCACCTCCAGCTCGACGTCGTCTTCGCCGTTGCCCTCAGCGCCGCTTAAGCCATCCTTGCCCGCGGAAGCCAGCATGCTGTCGCTGCGATTGCTGTGTAGGTGCATCTGCAGGACGTCCTGGAAGGACAAGCCCCGCCGCGGATCGACGCCCGCCATAGCCTTGCGTATCTGCGCGAGCAGGGCGGGATCGAGCGGTACCCATTGATCGCGGAACCGCACTAGCCGCTCGCCGCGGGCGACCAGCTCGCGAAATTCCTCCTCGCTGAGGTCTGCCTCGCCAATAGACAGCCGCCAGTCGAATTCGATCAGCGCGTCGAGACCGAAGAAGGAACGCCCGCCGCCCGTGCGTTTTTCTTCGCCCTTGCCTTCGTCGGGGCGGACCTTCGCGCGAAGGCGCGGCTTCTTCCGGCTCGCCTCCTCCCACCATCCGGGCAGCAGCACTTGCCAGCCGGAGGCCATGAGCCGCTGGCTGTCCGCGGTCAAGAACCGCCACGCATCGTCGTTCAACAGCGGTGCATTCAGCACGTCCGCGGGACTGCCGGCCATTCGGTCCTCGGGCAGGCTCGCGCGCAGATGCGTGAGCCAGGCCGAGGAGCGCTCGCGCACGTGTGGGGTCCAGTCGGAGGGCCATGTCCCGTAGGCTTCTCCATTCGCGGCCAGCCGAATCGGCGCGAGATTCGCAGGTTCGAGCTTGTCCTGCAGCATTAGTGCAAGGCGCCAACCATCGGATTCGGCGCCATCCGGCTCCTGCAGCTGCAGCAGCGGCCGGAACGGTAGAGTGTCCGCCCTCCAGCCGGCAGCGACGAGCCAACCGCGCTCGTCGAGGCCCGCGGCCGCGGCGGCGCGGTCGTGCGCGAACAGCAGCGGGAAGTCGCGGCGCAGGTCGGCGGCGGCAGCTTCCGTGTCGTAATGGCTCTGGAACACCGCCGCGGAGAACGCGGCTCCGAGGCCGGCCAGAAAAGCGGCGTCCGCTCTTTCCCCGTCCTCGGTTTCTTCATTATAGACCCCGGGCTTGTCCGTACCGCCGTCAGCGAGCGCGCGCAGCGCCCGGCGGGAAGTCGCGTCGAGCGCCTCCACGTCCCACGTCCATCTCAGTTTGCCAGCCTTGTAGGCCTCGAAACTCGGGACGAACCTCCGCTCCGCGATGCCGCGTCTCAGCGCTGGTGCAAACGCGGCGAGCCGCGCGGCGTCGCCTTCAAGCTGCCAGGTCACGTGCATCGGCAGCAACCCGGGATCGGCGAAGAACGACACGACCATCTCCGCCGGCAGTACGACAAGCTCCAGCTCGTCCCTCAGCTTCTCGATCTCGAGCTCCGTTCCGTAAAACGACGGCTCGTGCCGCGCGAACAGCCGCTGCTTGACGAGCAGCCCCGGCGCGTAGCCGGACGCATCCGCACCGAATATCAAAGCGTCGCCCTTTTCTGTCAGGCTCGCTTGAATCGTAAGCGTATCGGCGTAGATGTTCATGACAGCAGTCCTCCTTTACGCAGTTCTTCCTGGAGTGCCCGCAGCCGACTGTTTCGGCTCGCGAACACGGCGATGAACTGCTCCCATCGCTCGCCCTTCTTCAGACGCGCATAAAGCTTGGCGAGCCGCTTCAACAGCCTAGTCGCCGCTTTGTAGCCTTCGCGATTTTTCTGCAGCACGTACCGTTCAACTGCCTGATGGTAGAAAGGCAGCAGCAGCTCCGGTGCGTCCTTCTCGATCGGCTTCAGCGCGGTCGCGCGGAATGACAGCGGATCCTGGCCCATGCACATCTGCAGGTCGACCCACCGGTCCCACCTGCCATGTGCCGCTAGCGCGTTCTCGTAGACGGTCCGCGAGAACGGCAGCATCGCCTGGAGCGTGCTCCACATCGCCGACTCAGCCTCCGGCAATTGCTCTACGACCACGGCCCAATAGTCGCCATAGGGTGCCAAGTCCTCGCTGCGGAAGCCGATTATCAGCGGTCCGGTCTCCGCGAGCCAGTCGCGCAGCAGCGCCCATTGCTCCGCGCGCTCGAGGACGCCGAGCAGTGGTGCGAGATGCTCCAGCTTCAGCATCAGCTTGCTTACGTCGCGTGCGAGCAGCGCCCGCGCTTCCGCGTCGCGAGACAGGTAGAGCAAAAGCAGGCACTGCGCGAGCGTCCATGGCAGCCGCGACAAAGACGGGCCGAGCGCCGCTTCTGCCGCCTGCAGTTTGTGTAACTCCACCTCGTAGAGCACATCGCTTCCGGCCGAGCCCGGGCCGAGCCAGTATAACCAGAATGAAGTATAAAGCTCCGAGAAGCAGCCGAGCGTCTTATCCTCGGTCAGCATGCGTTCCCGGAGAAAATCTGCTGTCTCCATTAGCCGGTCCCAGTACCCGGAGCTTTCGCCTGCCAGCGCGAGCTTGTCCTCGAGCAGACTCCGCGCTTGGCCTCGCAGCCCGTCAATCGCGAGCTGCGTATGGTAACCCATGAACAGGCCCGATTGGCGCCAGTCCGCATGAGTCGGCTTGATCATCCGCTCCAGCACGAACATCAGGGCGTTAAACGTGAACAGCTGCTCCAGCGCCCAGGGCAGCTCCGGCCGCATAGCTTGCAGGTCGGCAATCAGCTCGCTGGCGTCCTGCGCCGTGCGAACGTGCAGGTGCATCGGTCCGCAGCGCGCCTGAAACCGTTCATGCCACTTCTCCACGGAGAGCTCGGTAAGTTCCGCTTCCGTCAAGACCGGCCGGTCGAGCCGAGGGGCCGTCGGTGCAGCTCCCCGGTTCCCGAAATCACTGTTACTCGTCCGGGTCGTCGCCTCCGCGGCGACTTCTTTGTCTTTGGCACCTGTGCGGGCAACGCCGCCGGCGGTCGCGCTCTTCAAGGCGGTTCGCGCATTGACTAGCGCCTGGATCGGCCGGTTGCACAGTTCCGCGTAGCGCATCAATGCGGCTGCCATATGCGAGCAAACGCGGTTCGCGGAGCAGTTGCATTCGCTCGCCGCGAGATCGTTCAGATCGACGGCGACGTCGTACATCCGGTTATCCTTGACACGCGCGTCCACATGCACGCCGTCGTCGCGGAGCGCTAGTTCTTCAACCCTTCCCTGTTTATAATATTGAAACCCTCGTATGATCGTCAGTTCGTCGAAGCGTGCGGCGACACTTTCAAGTAGCAACCTCCACGCGCCGTCATCCAACATGTAGTCCATATCCATAATCCGTTGACTCCCGGTTACGTCGTCATGTATTTTTAAAACTTTGCTCTCTATTATACCATCTCTTCCGCCCGCGGGACTTGAATAGGGTGCCGATGGCCCGGGAGACTTTCAAAATCGAGATGAAACTACATCTCATAGTGACTCTAGCCCGGTTCAGCCTATTCTACCAAGCCCAACAACAATTCAAAAAAGCCGCAGTTTATGCGGCTTCCATAGTACTTATGAACGGATTGCTCAGGCAAACGGAAACACGGCCCGCCTCCTCGGCATCATCAACATGTTGGTTTCTTTCTTGCGCGATATTGTTGGGGCGTTACGCCGACCATCCTTTTAAACAGGTTGGAGAAGCTTCCAAGACTCGTGTATCCCACCTGTTCAGCGATATCGGTTATCTTGTATTCTGTTTCTTCCAATAATCGTTTAGCTTCCTGTATTCTTTCTTGAATGATTGCATCCGATAAGGAAAGCCCTGTTTCCTTCTTGAACATACGAGATAGATAGGCCGGGTTCAAATATACATGAGAAGCCAGTTCTTCTCGCGTAATGTCTTGGTTGATTCGTAACCGAATATAAATTCTTATCTTCGTCACTACAGAAGAGGAAACGCAATTGGATGCAAGCAAAAGCTGTACGATTGTATAAAAGCACTCTCTTGTCCATGTCTGCAGGGCATAGGAATGTCTCGGATAATTATCCTTCTCGATCAGACTCTTCAGTTTGGAAGAATCATTCAAAGACAGACCTTTCTTGGACAGCAGCGAGTGAATAATAAAAAGAATGCCATGGATGAACTGACGATGTGATTCTTTGGTCCATGCATCTTTCTTGATGCTGCTGAACCATTGATTAACTCGACGTTCGAGCTCCTCGAATTCTCCCAGTTCTAGAACAGTTGCCCATTCCGTGAACAACTGAATGGGGGCCGCCACTTGCATTTGTTCAGACAATTTCTCGAAAGGCGAGCGGTCGGGCGTGAATACTTGCCTAGAGCGGTTGATGTTATGATGTTCGCTTTCCGTCACATAAACGTAAGCATCGATAAGAGCTTGCAACATTACCAATGGACTAATATAGATGGACACGGAGCAGCGAAGCAGCCGTTCGCATTCATTCAGAAACCGTTGACAATTACGTTCAAGCGTGTTGACGACTGTAGCATTGTTATTCCGCTCATATACAATCAACAGGTTAAGACCCGCATGATCCTGAAGCACAACACCTTCTAACCCATGCAAGATTAATTCCCCGGCTAGATTACGAAGCGCGTACTCCATAATGGCTTCATCTCTAGCACTAAAGTCTTGTTGCCATTGGTCCACACCCAATAATACCAAGATGTAACGATCGCTAGGGTGTAAATCCATGCCGTAGGTTTCTGCGGATTTATGTAGGGAATCGTTGTGCAATGACGTTCGTTGGCTCAAGATATCCTGCCAGAAACGCTCTATAAGAATAGGCAACTGCCGCTCCCATTTTCCGCGATAATCCTGCATAATCGCTTCAAACTTCATTTGCTCCTTACGTGTCCTCGCTTCAGCAAGCGCATCGCAAGACACCTGTTTCAGCTGCTCATAATCAACGGGCTTCAATAGATACTGGAAAGCGCCATGATGCAATGCTTGCTGTGCATATTCGAAATCGGCATGGCAGGTAAGCATAATCGTTAAAGTATTCGGCGAATGCTTCTCTACCCAAGCCAGCAGGTCCAGCCCATTCCTCCCTGGAAGCTCGATATCACTAATCAGCAGATCAACCGCGTGATGTTGCAAGCATTCCAACGCTTGCTCAACATTCTCTGCAAGACGTACATCCGTTACGCCCAATGCGCTCCAATCCACGCCTTGCCGCAAACCAATCAGAGCAAAATATTGATCATCTACGATCAGGATCCTGCACATGCGCTTTACGTCCTCCTCCGTATTGGCAGCTTGAGCTCTACGACTCCTCCGCCATGAGGATCATTGCGGAAGGCGAGAACGGCTTGATCCCCATAAAACATTTTCAGTCGTCTACGCACATTCCATATCCCTAATTGGCGGTCGGTAGGCTCCTTCTCGTACACGCCTAGATTCAACATAACAAGCTGCTGCTCCTTAAATCCTTGACCAGAATCGCTAATCTGGATTGCCACATAGGGAACCCCATCATCTCCAACTTCTTCATGTGCAATGATTCGAACGAAGAATTTCTGAGCATTCGATACGAAGCCATGCTTTATCGCATTCTCCACGAAAGGCTGCACAAGCAAGGGTAAAATGACGACATCCTCCAGCTCCTTCGGAAGCTGCTCGTGGAAGATCAACTTCTCGGGATACATGACCTTCTGAATCTCCAAATAATTGCGGATATGATTCATTTCTTTGGATAGTTCAATCCATGTATCATTGGTGCTCATAATGAACCTGAAATAAGAAACAAGATGACTGATCATTTTTTTAATTAGCGACTGCTGTTGAAGCTCTACCAGATGGTAGACGATATTTAGTGAGTTCATAAAGAAATGAGGATTAATTTGAGCCTGCAGATGCTTTAGCTCTGCTTGTTGCACCTTCATTTTCTCCTCATATACGTCGATTTTCAAATCTCCGATCTGCTCAGCCATTCGATTGAACTGGCGGCTAATGAGTTGAAATTCCTTGGAATTCCCTTCTTTTAACCGAAAGTCCAACTTTCCATTGCCAAGCATCTTCATCCCATATGTCAATGAATGTATAGGCTTGAACACCAATCTGCTTAACAGCATTAGTAGAATTACAAGAACAATCATTAATGCTAGAGGAATACCATTAATCACGCGTTGGAATAATGGAAGCTCATCCAGAAGCGTAGCCTCGTCCAATAGGATGAATACGTTGAGGTCGGAATAGAGCGAAGTCTGGCCTACGAGCAAATAATTGTTGCCGTCATTCAGACGAATCGGATGGCTGCTTCGGTTTGACTCGTTCTTCATTAGCACATGGATACGATCTAGGTCCTGTTGCATAAAATGACCCCATAACAGCCGACCGTCCTGAGCAATGATGCCGATCTGCTCGTCACTTCTTGCAGATCCCAGCTGTGTTAGGGGCTGTGCAAGCGCGTCGATGCTGACGAGTACACCTATCAACAGGCTTCCGCTTTTATCCGGCAGTGCCTTAAACAAGGCCGGTTCACCGCCGACATTTACAATTTCCCACTTGAGTGAGGTAGGAAGCTTGAATGATTCCAGCTGAGGGGATAGTCCGGATCGTATGACATCCTTCTCATCGTAGTACTCTCGCTGGCTGCTAAGGTACAATTCATCTCTCTTCTGATGATAGACGAACACAGTGCGGATAATGGAGTAGTAGCTGACATCGTTGTACCATTGGTCCATTAGCTTCCGCAATGACAAATAATAGTTCACACTATCCGGTTCACTCTCCGAATAAAGCTCGAGAAGCATATTCTCATTGGCCATGCGGGTCAAATAAGTCCCTGTCTGTTCAAGTAGTTCATCAAGCGAGCTCAAATGAAGGGAGAGCGTATCCGATGCTGAATTGGCAACCTTCTCCCGAATGATGTTTGTTGAATAGATGTTGGTATAATACAGAAACAGGAATAGCGGCATGACAAGAAGCAAGACAAGAGCGCTTACTTTGAATCGCAATGATAGTCTCACAGGCTCCTCTTCCCTCCTTTCGCTCGCTAACGATTATCGCGCATGAAAAGGGGAAGACTTCTTCAGTCTCCCCCCTTCCTTATTTAAGACTGCTTTGCTTTCCATTCATCGTATTGCTTCTGTGCCTCGGCGCGGATTTTCTCAATGTTATTCGCTTTAAGCTTTTCATTGTATTCCGCAAGAACCTTGTCTGCATTCAAGCTGCCTGATTCCAGGAGCGGACGATATTCTTTGATAATATTGCTAATAATAGACACCTCCGTCTTGACGGAGTCAGTATTGAAACTGAAGCCAAACGATTTGACTTTATGTGCACTGTCATTATATACCTTGAACTTTTCCCACTTATCCGGGCTCTCTCCTTCCCATAGGTAGGTAAGCGTCTGATTTCCGAACATCCACTCAATGCCCGGAGCCCAACCGGTATCCGTGCGAGTAGCAACGCCGTCCGGCAGCTTCACAATGTTATTTTGGCCCGCTACCTTAACATATTGTCTGCCCTCTACACCAAAATCTATTAAGTTGATCAAGTGCTCGTCTGTATGGAGCAGGTTCAGCAGCATCATCGTCCGTTCGGGATCAACTGAGGTACGTCCGATTGCCATCATCGAGTTACTAATACTGGCTGTGCTGATTTCAGGTTCATTGCCTTTAAGCTTGACAAGCTCAATGCCCGTGGCAAGAGAATCTTCCTTGTCGGAATCCGGCTTGTCCGAGCCGAATTTCATCCATGTCTTTCCTGCCTTCAAAGCGTCTTCTGCGCTAGTCTTTGTCGTTGCTGCGTCCTTATTGATATACCCTTTCTTGAACCAATCGCTGTACAGATGCATCCGATATATAGTTTGATCGGATTCCAAGGTGCTTACGACCATCTTGTCCGTCTTCGTGTCGAGCACAATAGCCGCAGGGGCGCCTGCCACCAGCTCGTAACGGAAGTTTTCTTCCACGCTCTTTCTAGTCTTATCGAAGTAGGAAAGAGTATCGGATCCGCTGCCAGAGAGCCATATTGGTGCAATACCAGGCTCCTTCTCCTTGATCGTCTCCAACCAAGGCTCCAAGTCTTCCAGCGTGTTAATGCTGTTCACATCGAATCCGTATTTGTCGACCAGGTCTTTCCTGAACATAATCGTGTGACTCTCTCCGATTTCCTTGTTCGTTGGAATAGCGTAGATCTTGCCATCCACCTTTCCCCCTTCAAGGAATCGTGGGTCCAATGTCTGAGTAATTCCTTGTCCATATTTGGCCAACAATTCATCAAGCGGCAGGAAAGCGCCTTTCGTTACATTGTTAGCAAAATCGGCCCAGTTCGGGGCGAATGTCAGATCGACCTGCTCCGCGGATTGATAGATCAGTGCCATCTTCTCTGACCAGGATGACCAAGGGAGACCCTGGAAATCAATCTCGGCATTAATTTTCTCTTTGAGGTACTTATTGATTTCCTTAATGACAGCCTCCGAGTCAGGCTGAGGGAAATTCCCTACCGTATACACTTTAAGTTTCCGGTACGTAGAGATATCAGGATTACCTGCTCCGGAATCATCGGACGCCTTGCTGCTTTCATTCGAGGAACCGCTAGAGCTACCGGTGCTGTTGCTGCCTCCACAACCGGAAACAACAAACATAATCACACCTAATAACGCAAATACCGTCGCCCACCCTTTTACTGTTCTCATTGTTGTTGAACCTCCCTAAATATGCTCTATTTGTATATTCTAACTGGCAATGATGCCAAGATTAGACCCCTTAACCCTTGACAGCCCCAATGGTGAGACCCTTTGTGAAATATTTCTGAAAGAATGGATATATGAATAGTATTGGACCGATAGATACGATAACCATCGCCATACGGAGGCTTTCAGTAGGAACGGCTTGTTGAATCAACAGACCTACGCCGGTTCCAGCTAACTGATTTTTGAAAAATTCCGCTTGGCGGATCATTTGAATCAAGACGTATTGCAAGGAATATTTGTCGGTATCGTTGATGAATAGCAAGGAGTTGAACCAATCATTCCAATACATCAGTGTCGTAAACAAGCCGATGGTCGCAAGGACCGGCAATGAAACCGGGATAACAAGCTGGAAGAAAATTCGCCACTCGGATGCCCCATCCAATTTGCCCGACTCGATCATCTCTTCCGGTATCGTCTGCTGGAAGAAGGTCCGCGTAATGAAAATATAAAAGGCATTCGATAGTCCAGGGAGAATGAGCGCAATAAGAGAGTCCCTTAAATGGAGGTAGTTAATATACAACAGGTAGAATGGGACTAGACCGCCTGAAAATAGCATCGTAACGAGAATATAAAGATTGAACGCTCGCTTGAATGGAAAATCCTTACGAAATAGTGGATAGGCATACAATGCGATCAACAGGATCGCTAGCACGGTGCCAACTGTCGTAACCATTAATGTGACGCCATAGGCCTTGAATACTGTCGTCGATTGCGTGAACAGATAACGGTACGCAGACAAATCGATGACCTCCGGCCAGAACTTGTAGCCCTTCAGCGTCAGCATCTTCTCATTAGAAACCGATATAGCAATAATCAATACAATAGGCATAATGCATACGAAGCTAAATGAAATGAAAAACAAGTGAAGCAACGCACGGGCGACTCTGGACACTTGCTGATATGGTTTAACGTTCTCTAAGCTTTTCATCTGGAATGATTCTCCGTTCTAGAAGAGTGCCGAATCGCGATTCAGCCTGCGTGCTAAACTGTTAGCTCCGATAACTAGGAAGAAGCCGACAAATGATTGATAGAAATTCGCTGCAGAAGACATCCCCAAATCGTTAAGCTGGATTAATCCTCTATAGACAAATGTATCGATGACATCCGTTGTTGACCGAATCGCACCTGAATCGAGCGTCACATGATAGAACAATCCAAAGTCGGAACGGAATATGCCGCCCAAGTTAAGAATGGTTAAGATAACCATTACCGGCGTCAGGAGCGGAATCGTAATACGGGTAATCTGCTGCCACTTCCCGGCGCCATCCATAACTGCAGCTTCATACAGCTCCTCGCTAATGCCGGTAATCGCAGCAAGATAGATAACGCTGCCGATGCCAACCGAATGCCACATTTTTGTAAGCCATAGAATATAAGGCCACGCTTGAGGATGCATATAAGCATTGACGGAATGATAGCCGAATAATGGGAGCACCGTCTTAACCAAGAATCCATATTCAGGATGCAGGAACGCATATACAATATAACTAACAACGACCATCGATAAGAAACTGGGCATGATCATAACGGTCTGATAGAATCGCGATGCAAGTTTGGCACGCACTTCATTGATCGCTATGGCGACTGCCACTGATAGGATTAATCCGGAGATAATGAACACGACATTATAAGAAATCGTATTGATCGTCACTCTCCAAGCGTCTGAAGTAGCGAAGAGGAAGCGAAAATTATCCAGTCCTACCCACGGACTACCTAGGATGCCATCGATGTAATTGATGTCTTTGAACGCGATAATGACGCCGAACATCGGAATATAGCAATTAATTAGGAATATAATGGCCGTCGGCATGAGCATTAATAGCAGAACACGATACTTTACGATATTACGTAGTAATCTTTCAATGCGGCTTTGTCGTCGGGACCTAGCAGTAGGAGTTGCTGAAATACTAATTGTTGTTTTACCCATAATATGTAACCCCATTTATTGAAATATTATTGTATGCACTCATTATACTTGCCAGAAAATACAATTCTCTCTATTGCAGATGACCCTTTTTATTCAATTGTTACTTATAACAGCTTTCACAACTAGAAATCGGTAAAAGCACTAAAGTAGATTTTAGCTTCAAGTTCGGCACTCTATTTGAAACAAAAAAAAGGAAAGTTTGCCTAATAGGCTAACCCCCTGTGAATATATGATAATGTTATATTTATTCTGATAATCCTTATTGAAAGTGTATCTGCCCCGAAGAACTCCAACAACCTTACGAATCATGGTTTGAAACCTTTCTATTTATTGGATTAGCTAAAATAATTTAATATTAAAAACCATAAATAATGCGTAAAAAAAAACCCGATGAGAATAACTAATCCCTCGAAGTTTCTATAAGTTTTTCACTGTATTTAAACAGCGCTTAATTTTCATTCATCAATTTAACGAGCTGCTCGTAGGTTACACCATATTTTTGTGCAATATCACGTGCATAGCTATTGCCTTGCGGACGTGATCGACGGAGGACAAAACTTCTCTGTCCTGTGGTTGTATCAATCTCGGCGGTGAGCGTATCGATACGGCTACCTCTCTCAAGCGGAACTTCGTTGAGCTTATCGATTTGATCTGTTAATTCATGCAAATGTGTTGCAAAAATAACGCGGCATCCTGACACACGTAATGCGAGCAGCACTTCACCTGCTATCGTGGCAGCCTCTGAAGCACTTGTGCTAGAGAAGGTCTCATCCATCAGAAGTAGACTATTACTCGTTAGTTTACCGAATAAATGCTGTAATCGACTGCACTCTTCACCGAAGCGTCCCTTCATCTGGTGATCCTCAGCTTGGCTCTGTGCATGAACAAGTACACGATCCACGGGACGAATCGTCGCCGAGAAAGCAGGGACAAACAACCCCAACTGGTACAGCAATTGCGCGATTCCTACCGCCTGCATGAAAACGGTCTTCCCTCCCTGATTGGGTCCCGTCAGAATATAGATCGACCCGTTCTCATCAAACGTGATGTTGTTCTTCACTACCGATGCAGCGCCACTCTCTTGTTTATCCGCTGCCTGAACCGCTAATAACGGATTATACAGCCCCTCGATTGAGGATGACTCTTCAGTCTTGGCCGCTTGTGGATTACACAGAGGAAGACCTTTCGATGCCAGTTGTTTCATCCATGAAACACCGCTGAGCAGGAAACGAATTTCAGGCACTAATCCTACTAAGAAGTTAGAAGAGGCAGCTGCGTACATCTTAATACAGTTACGCCATTCTCGGACGGACCCTTTTAATATCGTGTTTAGAGCGCTATTAATTGCTCTGCTCATAGCAAGATTCTGTTCACTGCTTCTATCTTTTCCAGACGCCATAAGCGGAGCTAAACTTTGAAAACCATCGTCTTTCATATCGAGTCGCAGCCAGCGATCGATCAGGTTACCGGAACGGAATAACTGATCATTTACAGCTATAATACCTGCTTCATAGGGGTAAAGCTGCGGATCGAAATTGATGCCGACCGTAACGCTTTTAATGTTGCGTACACGGAAAGAAAGCTTGCGCGTCTCCTCGCGCAGAGATTGAAAGGTTGTGCTTTCGTATCGTTCTGCGATTTGTTTAGTAAGGCGTTGAAGTCCTTGAGACACGGGCTTAGTGCTGCACAGTCCATGATATAACCGTTCAACACAGGACAAGTAAAGCTCAATCTCAGAGACCGTATATAAAGATGCTGCTGTATCATCGTTCGACCAACGATCACGCTGCTGTAAATCTCGCAGATCCTCAAACAATGGAAGAAGCTCGTACAGCAGTTGATAAATTGCCTCCTGCCTATACAAATCTTCCACGATATTAGAACGATACATAATGGTTTGAATGTCAGAAGTAAAGTACGTCAACGGATGTGGCTGCTTGGTCCGATATCCCCAAGGGCCGCTACCAATTTCGTGAAATAAAGCATCCAATCCTAGACCTGCAATATCGTCAATCATCGATGTCGGGGAATAAATTGATTCAGCAGGCAGTCCGTTCGGGTACAGCAAACTAAACATCTCATCCATATCTGAACACTCCTTGAATCAAGACTTGTAAGATCAGCTTCCTAACTATTGGGGCCAAAGAGATTGACAATATTATTGATAACGATGCCAGCAATGTCAGAACGATTCGTGAATAACCATACTGCCTCCATATTCGTGTAAGGAACAGAAAGCGACGGCATACAATAGCAAGTAGAATCGGGATTGTAACAAAAATGAACACATTGAACGAAAATGATATCAACAGCAGCAATAAACTGAATTGACATACAATCTCCCGGAGAATGAGCTGTCTAGGCGGATTGATGAGCATAGTATGTTCTGACATGTAAAGCTTGGTATGGTTAGCCATTCATTCACCTCACTTCGTACAAATCATTGAACCTGTCTCTAAACAAACAATTATCACCTTATTCATGAAATTGCACTAATAAGTGTAAGCGCTGTATCCGCTCCCAACAACCTGTCACAATGTAGGATCTAACTTCTCAATTAGGGAACAACATCAATCAAACAATAAAAGGGACGCTCCTACTAGGAACGCCCCTCTCAACTCTTCTGCTCATGATTTAAACATAGCCACTATGACGATGGCCCCTCCTTCTTTACTTCATCCCGCTTAATGCGATGCCTTGAATAATTCGTTTCTGGAAGATCAAGAAAATCGAGATCAAAGGAAGCACTGAGACGGTTGCGGCGGTCATGATCAGAATCCAGCCACTGTTGTCTTTCATTTCGCTAGAGAAATAGACCATGCCAACAGGCAGCGTGTATTTGCTCTCCGTCTGCAGTACAATGAACGGCCAGATGAATTGGTTCCAGCTCGAGATAAAGCTTAGAATCGCCAACGTTGCTAATGCCGGCTTCATGATCGGAACAGCTATAGAGGAGAACACCCTCCACTCATTCAATCCGTCGATGCGCGCTGCGTCGAGAAGTTCCGAAGGCAGCGACTCCATAAACTGGCGCATGAGGAAGATACCGAACGCGGAGATGAGCCCGGGCAGCAGCAGGCCTGCGTACGTGTCCGACAAACCTAGCTTCGATGCGAGCAAGTACCAGGGAATGATGAGCATCTCGGTAGGAACCATCAACGTGCTTATAATAAAGATGAAGACGATGGTTCTCCCGGGAAAAGCGAATTTGGCAAGCACATACCCTACAATCGTATCGAAGACCAGTACCGACACCGTCGACACGACAGCGACGCCCGCCGTGTTCGCGAACCATCGCCCGAAAGGCGCTTTAACGAACAAATCTCCGTAATTGTTCCAAGTCGCTGGCGAAGGAATCAGGCTTAGGTCGAACAAATTCTTGGGCTCCTTGAACGAGGAGGCCGCCATCCACAGGAACGGGAACAGCGTCACGGCGACTCCCACGAATAGAAGCAGATATCGAAGAATCAGCCAAGCTTGGTTCGCGTACGAGCGGCTTAACCTCCTGTCATCGGGAAGTCGAATTGATTCCGTGTTTGGATTCATATTGAGTCCTCCTCTCAGTAGTCAATCTTGCGATTTAATAGTTTGAGCTGCAGCAGAGTGAAAGCAAGAATGATGACGAACAGAATGACAGTCGCTGCCGAAGCGCTCCCCATATCGAAATTCTTGAACGCCAGTTTGTAGATATGGTAGACGAGCGTTCGAGTCGAATTAAGCGGTCCTCCGTCCTGGGTCATGCTGACGATATGCGCAAACGACTGCAAATAGGAAATGCCGGCAATGACGGCCGAGAATAGAATAATCGGATTGAGCAGCGGCAACGTAATAAATCGGAACCTGTCCCAGGCGTTAGCTCCGTCAATATGAGCGGCCTCATGATACATCTTCGGAATGCCTTCCAATCCGGTCAGGAAGATTAACATCTGGAAGCCGACGCTCTGCCAGATCATCGACAAGGCGATGACATATGGCGCTTGATCTGGAGATTGGAGAAACGGCTGCGCGGGAAGGCCCAAGTTTAGGATTTGGCCGTTGATCCATCCATTGGGCATAAGAAGCCAGCGGAAGACCCAGCTCACAGCGACGATGCTCGTGATATACGGGATGAAATAAATCGTCCGGAAGAAGCCGCGCAGCAGCTTGACGTTCTGCAGCAGCAGCGCTGCGAACAGCCCGACGGCCAACTGTCCGGGAATGCCTACCACGACATAAAAGAACGTATTCTTCAGAGACTTGCGGAACGCCTCATCTTCGAACAGACCGTAATAATTGTCCAAGCCGACGAAAGGCTTCTCCGGAGAGAGAATATCCCATTCGCGGAAGCTGATGTTGAACGAATACAAGATAGGAAACAGCCGGGTTAGCAGAAAATAAAGCAGCGGAATGCTCAGCATCAGATAGATGAACAGGTAACGCTGAGTGCGGTAGTTCAAGCGCAGCGACAGGGACTTGCTCCCCTCTGCCGCGCGGCGTCGCGTAGTAGTCGTAACCATTCGGTCAGTCATCCTCCTTCATAGACAAGCAGGCGCCGGTTTATCACCGGCGCCCCTCTCTTCTTACTTCTTGTCAACCTTAGCCCAATAGTCGTCATAGAGTTTCTGTGTCTTGGCGACGAGATCGGTGAACGCCTTCTCGACGGGTACCTTGTTGAGAAGAACTTCGTTCACCGCGTCGACGAACAAGGTTCTCTCTCCCGTCTCGTCGATGAAGAAGTGTGCCTTGCTGTAGTCGAGCTGTCGAATGAACGGTCCGAGTTTCTCATCATTCAAGTATTCGTCCTGCGTGGCGACCTCCTTCTGAGCTGGAAGCTCGCCGACCTTATCCACCCATTGTTCTTGAACTTCCTTGCTCGTCAGGAACTGCAGGAACTTGATAGAGGCATCCAGCTTCGCACCGGTAACACCAGCAGGAATTGCGTTCGCCCAATACGAGGAAGGTGCAGACTTGCTCTTATAGGACGGCAACGGCGCGATACCATAATTGAGGTCCGGAGCGTCAGTTGCCAAGGAACCTAGACGGAACGATCCATCTATGTTGATAGCGGCATGGCCTGTCTTGAAGGCTGTAACATCATCGGTAAAGACGCCAGTCGTGCCGACCTTGTGCTTGACCGCGAAATCGATAAGGTACTGGAATGCCTCCAGTCCTGCCGGCGTATCCGCCCACAGAATCTTGCGACGGTCTTCACTAAGATCCTGGCCACCAGCCTGAGGCAGCAGTCCGTCGCGATACCAGTGGTGAAGCTGAGCACCAGGCTCCCAAGCCAATCCTTCGACGACGAATTGATCTTTAGAATCCTTCTCCGTCAGCCTTATGCTATCCTCAACCAGTTCCTCCCACGTCTGGGGAGGCTCTGCGATATTCGCTTTAGTGAACAAATCCTTGTTGTAGAACACGGCAAGCGTGCGAACGGCGGTCGGAATCGCCCAATAAGAACCGTCGATCTTCGACGCATTGACGAGCGGGTAATACTTGTTCTCGATGTCTGCCTTCGGGAATCCCGATTCAGGCAACGGCTGCAAGAAACCGGATGAGACATACTTCGGCAACCAGCCATAGTACAGGTTGATGACGTCAGGACCCTTGCCCGCTGGAACGAGTGTCGCGACCTTCTCGTTATATTGATCATATGGGAAGTTCGTTTGCTTGACGGTAATGTTAGGGTTCTGCTCTTCGAATTGTTTGATCAACTCGTTGATGAGCGCTACTTTGGACGGATATTCGTACTGCCAGTATTCGATCGTCACCTTCTCCTGCGAATCGCTGGAGGCTGCAGTTGTATTGGTTGGAGACGTCGTAGCTGCAGGCGTTGCTGCTGAAGATGTGGATTTGTCAGTTTTATCGGAGTTATTCCCTCCGCAAGCTGCCAGAAGCAAGGAGGCAGCTGCAAGCAGGGTTAACGGCTTGGTAACATTAAAGATACGGTTCATGAACGGGTCAACTCCTTAGTTTCGTTTTGAGGGATGGACGGATCCAATCGAAGCAGCTTTCTCGCATTGTTGCCGAATATGCCTTCGATCTCCGATTCGGAGAAGCGAAGGTCGCGCACAACGCGGGTTTGATCTTGCAGATAGCGGTAGTTATAACCTCTTGGGAACCCCATCGAGTCGGAGCCGTAGATAATGCGTTCCGGTCCGATCAGCTCGTAGGTCTTGCGGAACAGCGTCTCGAGCGTCAACTCATACGGCATCCAACGGACCCATTGATTCGAGCCGGAAGTGTCGACGTAGACGTTCGGACAGCTCCAGCACAGATGGAGCAGCTCCTGGAAGTAACCGCAGCCGAAGTGCGGAATGATAAACGGAATGTCGGGATAACGACGGGCAACATTGAATATAGCGAGCGGGCTGATGTTCGGATGCGAAACGATCCCGCCCGCATGCCCAAGAAGGCCGAAGTGGATAAGGATAGGCAGCCCGCGTTCAGCAAGCAGGTTCCATACCGGTATTAGGGAATCATCATCGAACGAGATTGGCGTGAGCGGACCGAACAGCTTATAGCCTCGAAGACCAAGCTCATCAACAGCACGTTTCAGCTCTGCAGCCGCATCGGGACGCTCGATCGGATGAGAGGCGAATCCAGTGAAGAGATCTGGATATGCCGCGATCTGTTGCGCCAGTTCATCGTTCGTCCAACCGGTCAGAAAATTAAGTCCCCCGATGCCGTAACGTTCGAGTTCATCCTTCCATCGCTCGACAAGTGAAAGGTTCGCACGTTCGGGATCGACTTCCTCTGTTCTTAGGTCCCAGGTTAGTCGCATCCGCTGCGAACGCTCGTGGCCATACTGAGTAATTCGGTCATGCTTATCGAATGATTGCGGGTAGTTATAAGGCAAATGCCCGTGAATATCGAATACTTGAAAGCCGGCTCTAAACACTGTTTCTTCCTCCTTTAACCGATTGATCGGCGTCTTCCCCCAAGGGATGGTACGGTCAGCGGTGCCGCTCGGTCAGGATCTTATCCAGTATGTTGAGCTTGGAATCGATCTGGGCTCTCGTCTGTTCCGCCCACTCTTCCGCTTGCTTATGTGCGGAAGTTTGTACCGTCAGCGCTCTCCTCAACTCTCCCGGACTCGGCCCGCCGAGAACCGATCGAATCCGAACGAAGTGCTCCGGATCAAGCGCCTGTCGAAGTTCTTCAACGGTTAGTGATAACGGCCTTCCGATGATGTTCTTGGCGGCATCATCGAGTCCATCTACCGTAAGCTCCCTTACAGTAAGACCCGAGGAAACTGCCTTATGTACCAATTCAGCAACGATAGCATGCGCCGTTCGGAACCCAAGCCCTTCTTTACGCACTAACGTATCAGCGAGTTCAGTTACGGTAGCAAAGCTCAACTCTGCTCTCAGGCGCAAGACTTCCCTATCGACTTCAAGCGTCTCGATGATACGAACTAGAAGTCGGCAGGCCGAATCTAGCGTTCGCAAACTTCGCCAGACGTAAGGCTGAAGATCATCTTCGGTATCTACGATGTCCCCGAACGGTGTATTGTGAACCATGCTCAGCGCGGTATTCGCATCTCCAACGCAGCTCGACAGCAGCGACCGAAGGTGCTCAACCGACACCGGGTTTCGTTTCTGCGGCATGATCGAGCTGATCTGGACATAAGGCGCGGCCACCTTAATGGCTGCGAATTCTTGCGTTCCCCAGAGCAGGAGCTCCTGTATGAAACGGCCGAGATTCACGGCGGACAAAGAAACGGATAAAGCGATCTCGAGGACGTAATCCGCCCCGCTGACCGCATCGTACGCATTCGCGATCGTCTCGTCGAAGCCAAGAAGCTCTGCCGTCCGTTCCCGGCTGATCGCAAAACCTGTCGTTGTAAGTGCGGCAGCGCCCAAGCTGCTTCGGTTGCAGTTAGCATAAGCGGCTCGCAGACGGCGGACATCCCGGGAGAGCGAGTCCGACACCGCCGCGATATAATGACCGACGGTCGTCGGCTGCGCCTGCTGCGTATGTGTATAGCCGATCATGAGCGTCTCTGCATGTTCTTCCGCGAAAACAATGAGCCGCTCCTGCAGCTCAAGCGCGGAGGTGATGAGGGTCAGCAACTTACCTCTTAAGACGATGCGATAGATCGCGATTCCCATGTCATTGCGGCTGCGGGCGAGATGCAGTTGACCTGTCGTCTCTCCGCCTAACTGCGCGAGTTCATGTTCCACTTCGAAGAATAGATCCTCAAACTCGCCGGTATATTGGCCGTTCTCCAGTTTCTTCAGATCGAGATCTTGAAGCGCTCGGGCAATGATGGCAGCGTCCTCCTCGGCGATAAGACCTTGCTCTTCAAGCATGATGAGGTGC
Source organism: Paenibacillus terricola (assembly GCF_014779765.1). Classification (GTDB taxonomy): domain Bacteria; phylum Bacillota; class Bacilli; order Paenibacillales; family Paenibacillaceae; genus Paenibacillus_T; species Paenibacillus_T terricola. The sequence goes on from NZ_JACXZA010000002.1 coordinate 972,499, forward strand.
GCCTTGCTGACGGAGATCATCGGTCCTAACAATTCCTTCTTGGCCTGTTCATAAGCTGGCGCGAGAACGACCTCAGCGTAAGTTCTGCCTGGGAAGGTGTCTCCCTCCTCCCGTTGTCGTTGTTGCGCGTCCGGCATTTGCTTCACTCCTATCTGCATAATCATGTTTGCCCAAACAAAAAGGAGACCTATTCCCGCAAGGGATGAGGTCTCCAGTTATCTGGTAGAGTGTAATTCCTATAATTCCAACAGTCATGCTGTGATTTATCAAATGTTAGCACTAGCCTCTAGGAGTGTCAATCGCTAGACTTATCGATAATTCCTATTGCTGGATTGGGAATATTAATTGTTGTGTCAATAATTGGAGATGCATGCAAACTGGACAATCATTAACGAATCAACTTCCGAATCTCGTCGTCTACAATTCTTGTATCCCTTGGGGTAAAGAATACATGGGTGCCATCATCAACGAGTGTAAAAGCATAGGCGAGAGGCTCATCCGTATAAAAGACCATCGAATAATAGGTTGGATCGCTGCCATTGTTTGGTGAGCTGTAATTCTGATTATCCTTCCCGTTCTCTAATAGCATAATAAATTGCTCAGCTTCGCTATTGTTGAGAGTCTTGAATGGTTTGGTCTCGCCATAAAGATATAGTTCCACTCTAGCGACCTTGTCTTTAGGAACATCTTTATATTTGTACTTCATTGTTATGGCAAACTCATCGCTTGCATATAATCGGAATCCGCCAATTCTGGTCACATCTTCTGCGGCGATCATTTCATTAGTCTCAAATCCCTTGACCCGGTAAAGTTTTGTACCTATCTCTAGGAATGCAGCATCTCCTGATTTTGTTTTATAACTCGGGTTAGTGACGACATCCGCCACTTTAAAACTCACTTCACCAACTACCTCCTTGGTTACATCATTCGGATCCTTAATCACACTTTCAAATAATCCAGTATAAGAAGTTCCATTAAGTTTTACAAAATCGACCCAGTCGATCACGGAGTTCCCTTTAGTTGGATTTCCCGTCCTATTCGAACATCCGCCTAGCAATGCAACCACAACCAGTACAAGCATCCATTTGTTCATAAGCTCCCCCCTACTTGATTTAGACGTATACTGGCGTAGGGTTGTTACAAAGACTTCTCTGTGTAATTCAATGTTTGTCTACACAAAAAACCTGTCATTTCGACAGGTTGACTCATAGAAGTCTCTCAAAGCTCCGCATAAGACTCAGGGGCTAACTGATACTCCTGTATTGCGTGTTGCTCAAAAGTTATATGCACTCATTAATTTTGATCAATATTTTCTTTAAGGTTTGCTTCTCCTCTTCGGAAAGAACTTGAACGATTTCGTCCTCCACCTTTTGGAAGGAGTCATAAAAGTGTTCAATCAAATCAACGGCCTTTGGTAAAACATAAATATTTTTTTGCCGTTCATTATTGGCTGGAATTTTCCGTTCGATGTATCCTTTCTGCTCAAGACCTTGAAGCATACTTGTAATGCTAGCCCCGCGCAGATGAAACCGATCGGCAAGATCCCTCTGAATTAATTCAGTTTCTTGGTTCTCGTAGATATAACCAATAATTTTACCTTGTTGAGCGATTAGCCCTAACTCTTTTATACTTTCGTCCGCTTTCTTCTTTAACTTAAGGCCAATAATCTGAAACAAATCCAAATAAGGCGTATCTTTGCGAGGCTTCATATAGCTGCGGGCAGTCCTCCAGCTCAATTCTCTTTTCCAGGGAAACAGACAGCTATCTTGAAACCAATCAATATCGACCAACAAACGACCGTATTGGATATCGTCCTTCTGGATGAGGAAGAGGAATGATTCTCTTTAAGCAGTGAAGTACAAGAGCGCAGCCGATTCGGCTGCTCTCTCTTTACTTAGTTATTTCTTAGTACTTCAATGCCTAATGAGGATAATAGCTTGTCTGTTATTCGCTGTACCAAGCTGCTTGCATACTTCTAGAAGCTTAATTATTGATTGGACGTGTTCAAGACTTGAATAGAGTTCTGAATGACCGTGTCGCATTTATTAGGCTCAGGGCTCTTGGTACGAACGGCTGCGAGGACCTCATCGATTGTACCGTCGATATCAGTCCATGTTTTGCGATCAATCTTGCGAAGCTTTGGTTCAGACTGATCCCATTGATATTCCAGATCGTCTGCCTCCGATTTTGCGGTACTGAAATCAGCGCCGTTGATATGATCCAGAATGTTTGTTTCAATGCTTACAAAATCATTAAGCTGCCCGCTCAAGGTCGTTTGTGACGAATCGATTTCAGGAACAACATAATGATTGCACCATACATATCCTCCAATCCCTACGGTTAAGAACACGATGATAGATGCAATCGTTTGCGTCCATACAAGCTTCAGGTTTGAAGAGGTGTTGATAGATTCGGAATTTCCACCTTTGGCAACTAGGTCATACTTCGTGATCGCCAAGAACACGATGATCGCCACAATCGCAAGAAGGAAGATCACACTCGTTAAGGTAGCCCCTAATTCCAAACCTCCATTCTTCTTGGACTGAGACAAGTAATCCCCTAATGAAGCACCAAGAGGTCGTGTGAGGATATAGACAATCCAGAAAGCGAGAATTTCGTTAAACTTCAGTTTCCATGCAACAAACACACACGCAATTACAATAACGACAATAATGCCCGTATTCAGATACCCGACGCCAAGCTGCTCCGAGTAGAGATCCCCTACCGCTGTGCCTAGTGCGAACGTAAACAAGATCGATAACCAATACAAGGTTTCTCTCTTTGCCGTGTAGATCGAATGTATGGATAATGTCCCTTCGCTTATGAACCATAGTAGAAACGTAACTGCTAATAATAAGCTGAAGATTATCGTACTGCGTTCAAGCGGCACCCCAAATCCGTCGGTCAGATTATCCGTTACTAACGTGCCGAAAACACTGATAAGCACAACCGTCAGCCAATAAACTAGCGGTATATATTTAGACGCCCTAAATTGAACAAACAAGACAATGACAAACGCAATTCCCATAAGTAATGTAGTGAGAGGTAATCCTAGTCCTACATTAAAACTTAAAAAATCGGAGAACGTTTCCCCCACTGTTGTGCACAACACTTTAATGATCCAGAAGAAAATGGTTAGTTGAGGTACCTTGCTTATAAGTTGTTTTAACTTGCTTTCATCGGTTAACGACACACCTCTACCCCTCTCCTTGTGTGATCTAGCGAACGAACTGGACGTATAAACAACTGTTCAGGTCGCCAACCCATCATAAACGGTCCTTCTAAAGGTTTAATGAACTGGTTCTTAAAATTGTCTTAACTAAAATAAGGCAGCCATATTGGCCGCCCATAAAATACTACTCAAACCATTTCAATCTTCACTTGTTGTCAGCTATCCAAGTCGCCCGCTTTCTTCCTCGATTCGAGTAGTATCGATACGTTCAAATAACAGTTCTACCGGACCAATCGTCCTTCCCGATTCGACCGATATGACCTGCCAAGCCGGTTTCTCCAACGAGAGCAGTCGCCTTACTTTATCGCTAGAGAACGGAATAAACGGCTGAAGAAGATTCGCGAGGTTCGCAATGATTTGTACGCAAGTGAACAGCGTATTCCCGCATGCTGCAAGGTTATCCTTCGCTGTCACCCATGGCCGCTCTTCATCGTAATATTTGTTCGCAAGTCTAACGTAAGAGAAAATCGTATCCAACGCTTCCTTCAAGCGGGCCTCCTCAATCAGTCTGCCAGCTTGATTGTAGCAATCTTGAAGATTGCTGCGCCAACTATCCGAGAGTGTACCTTCAGGCACTCGGCTGCCGAACGACTTGGCGATAAAAGCTAACGTCCGATTGACGAAATTACCATATGCGCCAAGCAGCTCGCCATTATGGCTGTGAATGAATTCCCGCCACGAGAAATCGGCATCTTTCTTCTCTGGCCCGTTCGCAATAAGGAAATAGCGAATCGAGTCTGGCTCATAACGGCTAAGGAGATCAGGTACCCAGACCGCCCAATTACGGCTTGTAGAGAACTTTTGTCCCTCTAGCGTTAGATGCTCGCAAGATACAATTCGGTCGGGCAAATGGAGACGTCCGCCTGCACCAAGCAGAATGGCTGGCCAGATCAGCGTATGAAACGGAATGTTGTCTTTGCCATGCACATAATACGCGATAATCGGACCCTCCGCAGGATCATCGATCCAGAATGGCTCCCACCGCTTGCCTTGTTCGACCGCCCATTGCTTACTGGCTGACAGGTATCCGCTGACTGCTTCGATCCATACATATATTTTCTTCCCTTCAAAACCTTCAACAGGCACATCAACGCCCCATGTCAAATCCCGCGTTACCGCACGATCCTGCAGCCCCTCCTTCAAATATCGGCCAGTAAGCTGGATCGCATTGTCCCGCCAACCATTACCTTTCGCCTGCGAGACATATCGCTCTAGTTCATCTTGAAACGCAGATAGCTCTAGGTAATAATGTGCGGTTGGTCGTTCGACCGGAGGGTTACCGCATAGCTTGCACGTTCGATCTGTTAAATCGGAAGGATCAAGCAGCGTCGAACAATAGTCGCATTGATCCCCTCTCGCTCGTTTCCCGCACACGGGGCATATGCCTTCGACATAACGGTCAGGCAGGAAACGCTCATCCGTCTCACAATACGTCTGTTGAACCGTTCGCGTAAACAGATGTCCATTCGCAAGCAGCTTCAAGAACAACTGCTTCACAACCTCATGGTGAAAAGGCTGGTCGGTACGGGTGTAATTGTCATACGTAAAGCCAAGCCTAGAGAAGCAATCTAGGAACTCCTCGTGATACCGGCTCGCGAATTTACCAGGCTCCATCCCTTCTTGCGCAGCTTGCACCGCCACAGGTGTACCATGACAGTCGCTTCCTGATACATACAACACTTGATCGCCTCGCGCACGATGGTAGCGCGCCAACACATCGCCTGGCAGCAGGCTGGCCAGCCTGCCAAGGTGCAGGGAGCCATTGGCATAAGGCCAAGCTCCGCCAATGAATACGTTCGTCATTTTCCATGACCTCCTTTTGATAAAAACACAAAAAAGCCCTCATCCCAATAGGGACGAGAGCTGTGCTCACGCGGTACCACCCACATTCATCAATGCCTTGCGGCATTCACCTCTTCAGGTACGCCGAACCATTGATCCGGTTATACCCTAGCACGTTAACGGATGCAGGATCCGGCGCAGCCTACACCCTTACCCAGGGTTCGATGCGCAGCTCAGAGACCATGTTCCCGCTCGTATTCTTTACCCCTTCTCAGCAGCCGGGGCTCTCTGTTAAAGACGTCTTAGCGGTACTCTTTCTCTTCATAGCTTTTAGGATTATTAGAAGTTACTGGATATGATAAGCACAATGAGAGCGTTCGTCAACCCGGAGTTTTCAAACCTTAGGCGTCGAAGGCATAGTTCGTTCCATGAAACTCAAGCTGAATACGGCTTACGGCAGAGAAATCGACATCCGGATTGCTGGCGGGGTCGATCGTTATATGCCATGTTGTGAATGGTCCTAGCGCCGCATAGTTCGTCGTCGCGCCGCCATCCGATTGCTCTACACCGAAGTTCGCCTCCTCCATAATTTCCCGCGAATCCGTGTTATAGATGAACAGCTTGTTAACCGGCTCATGGCTAAAAGCGTACACATCACGCGCGGTGCTTACGATCTGTTCCTTCCCCGTGTGCGTGACGTTAATGTTGACGCTCTTATCGTTGCCGCTGAAGGATAAACCACTGATCCAGACGCGTACGCTCTGGACCCGAACATTGGCCATCCCAGCAAAAACAGGATCATCAGGCGAGATCCGAAGCATAAGCTGGCCTAACTGACAGAACAACTCAACTTGTTCATCCGATACCTCATACATCTTTCCTTGCTGCGTTGAATGAGCAGGGAATTGACTGCTATTCGTACCGAAGTTCTCAATAGCCTGTTGATAACGGCTCAAGATCGTCGTCTTCGCGCCTAGCAGCGCGTCGTAATTCAACTCAGGCAGCGGCTTTCCTGCATAAGCTATACTCGTTAGATTGCTGTCGGATAGTGCCCAGAACCGAAACGCTCGTGAGGTCAGATCGAGCACCTGCATGACCTGATTGCGTGCAGCATAATACATCCCCGACACCATCGTCACCAGATCCGGCAGATCCGGTGCCATCGCATCCAACATTTGTTCATTAAGCGTGTTTGTACGGGCATTTGCTGAATCGATTAACTGCTCGTTCTGATAGATGAGCAGAATGATTGCATTATAGGTCAGAATCTGCGTATTGCGCTCTTGGATCTTAGCAACGTAGTTGCTCATTGCGGTCTTCACAGCGTCAATTTCCTTCGGAAAACTGCCATAGTAGTCTTGCAGCAGCTGCTCGATTGCCTGTTCATCGGCAATGAGCTTCCCTGCCCCAGGGTCATCTGGTTTAAGCAAACCATTATCAAGCGATTGATACCCTTCCTGCAGCGAATCCATATCGGCTTGAACGGTTTTCAACTGCGAGACGATGTAGTCCTTGCGGATCTGATTGCCTTGATCGTCGGTAATCTTCGCGGTGCCATCGTACAAGAATTGGCCTGCTTGTGCGACAATATTAAGCGTCGATTCGGGCGCAAAAGCAAGCGAAGTGAGCGACTGCAGCACGGTGTCGAAGTTTAGATTGAACTTATTGGCGAACGTGTTCTCTGCATCAATCAGCGCATCATCATAAGCTTTCTTAAGTGGAACCAATTCCACCTGATAACCATCTATAATGCGTGCGGTCTTGATCGATTGCGTATTTAATGGCGTTAATTGCGATTGAGCGGTAGCGACTAGACTCGCTTGTTTGTCGCGTGTGCTCTTAATGTCCGCAATCTGAGCCGTATTGGCTTCAAGCGCTTGAAAGTAGCTCGTATAGCTGCTTTCAAGCTCACCGAAATTGTTGATCAGCTCATCGAGCACATTTTTGTAGAAAAGGAATGAGCCAAGCGGTACAACGCTGCTGCTATAGCCGAACAGGTCCTGACCTTGCTTCAACTGTTGGATGCACCTTGTTGTCTCGTCATAGATGGCACGAAGCTGGTCAACCGCACCGATCGCGCCGATCGCGTTCTCATGCTGCGCATAGTATTGGATAAGCGGCGAATCGTCCTCCGCATTTGCGAACAGCGCCGTACGTGCCTGCAGACGAATCAGCAGCGTCAATACGTCGGTTACCACCTGCGGTTGATGAACCGGATCCAAGCTCCAGTACATTAGCTTAATCTTCTCCAGCAGGCGACGGCATTGGCTCGGATGAACAGGGAAGAACGTCTGTAAAGCATCAACGGGCAGCCTTTCGAAGAAACCCAGCGGATTTAATTTACTACATAAATCATTAGGCTCATTAAACAATATATTGCTTAGCTTTCCCGGTTGTCCGTATGCCCCATTGCCCCCATTGGATATCCCATCACCATGCACGCCATAATTGCCTGCCGAGATATCAACGGCCGCATGCAGCGCGCTGCTGTAGCCGGAGCTAAGCGACTGCAGCACAAGCGCGGCATTCTCCAGCGCTTGATCGTAGGTCTGCTCGTCTCCAGCGCCAACCGCTTGATTCATCAGCGCCCGTACTGCAATCAAGCTGCTCCCAGCCGGCATATTTGCAATGATCTCTTTCACCATCGCCTGCTTCGCGCTCAGCTCGCTGACCGATAAAGTCTCGCGCAACTGACCTAACAGCAGCTCATAAGGCGATCCGACTGCGATAAGCACATTGCCGCCATGACCTCCATCTCCGCCTTGACCGCCAGCTGTGCGCTCCGTTCCAGGCTGACCTGCGCCGCCATCGCCTCCGTTCGCCGCAATGCGGAAGGCTGGACTTCCTGTTGGCACCTGCTCGACATAGAGCAGCAGATTGCCGCCATTACTGCCTGTTCCGCCTGTCTCGCCTGGCGAATTTGCATCTTCATTGACGGTCTCCGGCGTGTAGCCTATTGCACCTGACAGATCCATTCTGCCTGCTCCGCTCGTTGTGAGAGAATGCGCCGCCAATACGCCATTAGGCATTTTGAATGCATCAGATAGAATAACATCCTCCGCGAAGATGGACAGATGGCTCGTTGATATGAAGCTGCTTCCGATATCGCTGCCCGCACCAATCGCCAAGCTGTCTTCCACACTTATAATGACGGTATTATCGCCGATTGCACACTTTTGGAAGCTCTCGAGCGATTGAGATAGCAGGGTCGCATCAGCAATCGATGACGCTTTCAGCCCGCTGCTATTCATACCCGTTCACCACGTGCCCAATCATGTTTCTGACGCTCATGCAGCCGCTTCTCCGCTTCTGTCTTCTCGGTCGAGTTGTCGCCTCGCTCTTGCTCATTGTCTTTGCGATCCTTCTCCGCTGATGCCCGATCCTGCTCGGCCTCCTGCTGGTCCCTCACTAACTCAGCAATATCACCGTTCAACTTCGTCTGCTGATTCAGCAAATCCTGATCCTGCGGCTTCTCCTTCAGCGCTTGTTCTATCTGCTGCAAATCTTGCTGCTTCTTGCTGATTTCGGTTGACGTTTCGGTCACTCTCGTATCCGCTGCCGACAGCCGCGATTGGATGTTCGAGCTCTCCTCCGCAAGCCAATGTCTTTTCTTCTCGAGAATGGTGCTTCTTATAGCTGCTGTGAAATAAGTCTCGCCCGTGCTCGACACTTCCGTCAGTTTCTTATATTTCGGATCGGCAACGAGACTCGACAAGAGACTGCTCATTCCTTCAGCTCCGATCTCTTTCACTGCTGCAGTGTAGCGAACATCCGTCGAGGCCGACAGCGCAACATCGTTCTCGAGACTTTTCTTCATCTCTTCCAGGAACTCATAAGTTTCAATCTGCTTCACCAGGCTGTCGGTTTCGTTCTTGAACGGATGATCGATCGATTGGAGCGCATTAATCACCTCTTGATTAATTCGGCTATCCAATCCCTTCCCGACGTATTCCCAGTCCAGCTCGTTGTTGATGTTCTCGGCAAAATCAGTATAGGTGCGCAGATCATCCTGGATGACATTGTTCGGAGGCAGTTTCGGGTCTGTCGGCTCGAAGGTGTTGTTGTAGATCATATCGTCGACCGTGACTACGCCAATCGACTTCTTCGTGACCCCATCGATAAGGAACGTTGCACGTCCTTGCGGCTGCAGGAAATCAAGCGCGATGCCGGACTTGCCCGTAACGACCAGATTGATGCTCTTGTAATCGCGTACGGATGTCGCCTTGAATGCGCCATAAATTGTCGTCTCGAACAACGCATTGCCTATTGCTCGGTTGAAGCTCGCATCCTCCGAAGCAAAATAAAGATCCTTCAGCGTTACTCCTTTATCGAAAGCGTCAGGCACTTCTTGCTTCGCCTCGTTGAAGATTTGCATCAGGATAGAGTCTTGCCTATCATCGAACGAGAAATCAACTCCAAGCAGCGGTTTGTTCAGCGTGAAGAGAAACATCGAGCGCAGCTCGCTTGCCTTCGTGCTCTTCCATTCCGGCTTCTGACCTGATCGATACTCGAAATAATGGACGGTCTGATTCGGCGGTACGGAAGCATCCTGGTACTGCGATACCTCTGGAAATTTCGTATCGACCGGTCCATCTGCGTCGAGTGATAAATACAACCCTTGTGTTCCAGTCGACTGGCCATTCACATCGGTTCCCCGGCCGGTCCATCGATTCCAGATATCATCGTCAAGCTTAGTCCAAATCGTACGTCCGCCGTTCTCGAACTGCGGTTTTAGATTCCGATAATTAACGAACCGATACATCGGACTACCCGTATCGAGTTTGAATGAATACTTGTCGAGCAGAAACTTCTGGTTCTGGAATTTACGCTTGGCGACCGTACTCGTCACATCATATAGTTTGGGAAAGCCTAATTTGGGCATGCCAATAGCCTCCTATTATCGATCGGTTTCTGAAATGGATATCACCTGAAGTTCTTTTCCGTCAGCGACTACGCCTTCGACACAACGTTGCCTACAAGCAGAAAATCAAACGGCGTCTGCACGCCTGCCTTCGTGTCGAAGTTGATCACGGTCTGTCCTGGTGAGACGAGATTCGTTGTGCTGAAGAAATTCAAGCCGCTGAAGGCGATCTGAATCGATGGGATCGTCAGCGTCATATTGTCCGAATAGTACGGAGGTGCCGACTCCGAGCAATGGTTGACCGTTTCCCAGAAGCTGCAGCCATGGCTCTTCACCTCAATAGAGAAGTCACTTCGGCTAACCGACAGTTGACCGCCGATTTCATCATCGGTCGACAGCGTCAGCGCAGCAGGATCCTTATGCAGGGTGATGGTCAGCGTCACCTTGCCCCACGTCCCTCCGTTTGAGCCCATCGAATACTCGCTCCAGCTCGAATCCGCAGATCCCTGCCATTGAAGTGACAATTTATTGTCCTGAATCGCAAGGGTAAGTGGCCAATCATTGAGACTAATGCTTAGTCCGTCATAACTGTGTCCGCCGAAAATATAAGTACCGGAATCCCCATCCGACAAGACCGACGCATTCTTGCGAAGCTGCATCGAGATTCCGTCAGATACGGGAAGGAAGGTGACGCTGAAGCCATTGTTCGTAAGCTGCGGCTGTAGGAATACTTTGCGAAGGAGAGGTTGGGACAGGACAACACTAGCGGTATACCCTTCTGGGATCGGGTAAACGGTGCTGCCCCCTGGTTGGAAATTCGGGGATCGATCGCCAGGATCATTGCCGCTTTCAACCGTTTGGATATATAAGCTGAGTACACCATCCGAATTGTCATCTGCTGCTGTATGGAAGATGAACGATTGTGGCGTTAACACGCTCGCCCCATCTGTTGGCTTGCTGTTGTTCACAGCTGCGAGTGCATAATCGATCGCATTCACATTGTCTTGAAAATATTGCGAGATTGCAGGAAGAAAATACGTTTCCATTGGATCCTTATCACTTGGCTCTGGTACCGGTTGAATGAGGAAGTTGGCCCCTTTCTCATTGTTGAAGTGAATAATGACGTGGTTGTCATGGACATTGCCATCACTGAACGTCACGATATTGCCTGCCTCGACAACTTCGCCTGTCGTTCCATTGATTGCTGCGAGCGGAACATTCGCTTGAATGCTGTATTTGCCCCCGGGAATCGTTGTTGTTCGAACCGGAGGGCTCCCCTTCGGACCAACGGAATATGAGCTGCCGTCCAAGATCGGCATCGTCAGCGTTGCTTGTCCCGTCACGCCGCTCGTGAATGCTAGAATCGGTGTGCCGATCTGTATGTCGTAGCTAATCGTGATGTCGACACCATAGAGCGGGTCCTGCCGATCAATGCTTTGCTTGAAATGATTAACTAGGCTGCCAGCCTCATACTGCGATTTTAGAAAAGCATTCAGTTGAACCACGTTGTACGAGCACACGACATCCCACCCATTCGTCGATGGGCTGTTCTTCATCTGAGTGACCAGATCTGATAACTGTGGATAGTTCACGTAAGATTTCCTCCTTTATGAGTTAGAATTAGTAGTTACATGTAGTCGATGCTATATGTACGCAAGTCTAGGACACGCTATGACAGCCGTATAACGAAATAAGTCCTGTCGTTATGCATTTGGGATCAAGGACAAGTAAGGTTCAGCCAACTAGCAAAAAAAGAAGACATTTCCTCTCGTCTCGGAGGACATGTCTTCTTCTGTCTTCGTACAAAATGATGCCTGAAGCTGGTACTAGAGATGCTTCGTACAATTATACAATTGGCATTCCCACTCGTTATTCGTATACGTCAGAATCGTCAGAGCGGTATTGTCTATGTACGTCTTCGAGAACAGGCGAGGCAATAAATGCTGCAAGGTCATTCCGATTAATGCACCATGACTTACGAGCAGAACTCGTTGATCTGGATGCTGATTCACCATATGCTCGAGAAAAGAGATTCCCCGCTTGGCAACGCTCTGGCGTGTTTCCATCCCGAGATCCAGTTCATGATAGTGAGCGCCCCAACGAGCGATACGGTCTTCTTCCGTTGTACCTTCCATTAATCCGCAATCGATTTCACGAACACGTTCGTCCGTGATAACCGTAGCAACTCCTAACGACTGCTGCACGAACTCAGCTGTTTGCCTCGCACGAATCAGATCGCTTGAATAGAGTACGTCCCATTCACCATATGTGAACCGCATCGCTAATGCTTCAGCTTGCTTCATGCCATCATCATTTAACGGGATATCCGATACACCCTGCGCCCTGCCTTGACGATTCCACTCCGTAACACCATGCCGGATCAATCCGATCGTGGTTGCCATTCCTTCCCCTCCATACCGCCGATCAACCGAAGAACAAATCTAGAATGTTCGATGCTGCCGACGATTTCTTGTTATAGAATTCGGAATAACCGCAATTCGTACAATACACAACGACAAACTGATTGTGCTGAATGTCAAACATTTTGGAAAGCCCTGTACCGGTCATCGCAACCTCTTTCGTATTGGCTTCCTTGCCGCCACACTTAATACAGCCTTTGTCACTCATTATGCAATCCCTCCAATTCGATTGGTACAATTGCTCATGGTCTAACTATATTACCGTTCTTCTTGTTCTAACCCTTGCTGGCCCAATTCGGAATATGAGACCGGAAGTACGCATAAAATCCCAATCTGTTATTTCGACATGGCATTAATTCTGTCCTACATTACTCCACAAATTATCTTATAAGTTTAAAACCTTCTTAATTTTTTTGAGCCATTAAGGTGAAAAGTAAGTCCCTGTAGGTGTTCCATGATAATTCAGTTCATTAATTATTCGAATATCGATATAATTAGATTTTGTTACTCCGGTAGGTCTTCCCACTTATTTCCATCACCTGCACTCAAACCCGATACTTTCCAATTGGTACCATCATAACTCACGTAAAATCCTAAATCATCAGCTGTAAATCCCAGCACTGTATGGTTTTCTTGATTTATTCAGGGCCCTTATAATTGAATTCTGTGTTGTGTTCGCTGAATAATATATTTTTGTCCCTTATTGGAGAATGATAGATGTTCTTGTCTTTTACATCGACAATTATATCTATCATGAAAACAAAAAAACGCCGCAGTTATGCGGCATCGATATAAGTTATTTGTCATCCTGCCATTGTTCACGCTCGTGAATATCACGTCATGTCATGATGCTCAACCGATGAGCAGCGGCATCCCATTTCGCCTTGATCTCAAGAGATGCGAGCAGCTCATATGGAATTGTGATGCTGCCTGCTGAACTGCCGATGCTGCTCTTCAGCTTCAGCGGCTTACCGTTCAGATCGATCGTTACATTACCCGCATTCCGGTGAATGATTACAGTAGAATTGCCTCGCGCAAGCGTCACAGTTCCATCACTCTCAACGCTGAAACGAATACCCAGCTCCGCTGCGAGCAGCTTAATCGGGATTTGTACCGTCGAGTCGGATTCATACGCTGGCACAATCGTATCCACCAGTGTCCCGTTCAATTCGATATCGACACCTGAATGCAGCTGCGCTGGCTTATACACCATTCCGTCTTGCGCAGAAGTCGGACTGCCAGTCTCGAACCATTTGTTCGCGCCCCATCCCCACACATGACCTTGGCTATCCAACGCAAGCTGGTGATAGCCGCCGCGACTAATAGCAGCGACTGCGGGAAGTCCGTTCACCTTCACAAGCTTTCCATTGACGATATTGTACACCACACCCGCATCCGTTAGCAGCAGATTCGAACTGAAGCTGCGAGCTTTTACGCTTGTGAATACTCGCGCTGGTTTAGCTGCATACGTGATCGCAAGCTTGGAGGACTCGGTCAGCTTCCACGACCACATGGCACCCTTCGCATCTACCGCGTACCCTGTGTCCCATATCGAAGATACTTGCTTCACATGCGACAAGCCCTGCAGCTTCAATGGTTTACTGACCATCAAGTTACGTTTCTCATCAAGCTTCGCGTACCATGCGTAGACGCTACCGTCCTTCACGATCGCATAGTTGACCATACCTTGCGTGGAAATGGCGGTTACGTTCGTTAGTCCGGCTATCGACGTGCTCTTCACAGCGGCAAGATCGTCTCCGCCAAGCCGCGCCCATGAAACAACTGTCCCATTCTTCAATAAAGCGCTGGCTATTCCGCCATATGAAGAGACGGATGCCGCACCTGTAATACCCTGCACCTGCCTAGGAAGAATGGAACTCTGGTATACGAATGGGTCTCGCCCCCACTCCCATACGGTTCCGTCAGACTTGACGCCAAGCTGGTAGCCATCTTGGCCATCCAACGAAATATTAGTGACGTTAGTCAACTCTGGCAACCGAAGCGGGTACGGAAAGCTCGTAATCGTCGCCTTCTTCTCGATGCCCATCTCGCCCCACAGATTACGTCCCCACGTCCACACCGTTCCATCACTGCGCAAGCCAACGGAATAGTATGTACCCGCCTTCACTTGCTTGTAGCTTTGATTCAATAAGGATGAAGATGTGTTATCCGCCGCTGATGCTGCGTTGGTTGGTTGAACGATCATACACAGCATCGCGCATACAAGCACTAAGACAAGCATGGATTTGCGCTGTGACCGGTCGACTTGAACTGGATGAAAAATATGCTCTCACTCCTCTTCTTCTATTGTCCATGTAGACGAGTGATAGATTTATAAGGTTGCATCTTCTTCCGTTCCATACGGCGACAAAAAACGAAGAGACTGCTCGCTCACCGATTGTGAACGAAGCAGTCTCCTATATCGCTAACCTTATTTCATACGTTGGCGCTATCGCGCTCTCTCTATTGGTTCAACTGTTCCCGCCATCTATACTTCGGCTGCCAGCCAAGCAGTTGTTTCGCCTTCTCATTGTTCAGCAGCGTCTCGAATCCCTCGAGCGGCGTCCGGAAATCATTGACGTCCGGATATCTTGCCGCCATCAGATCACGGCTCTTCACATCCATGCTCGTCTCATCCGACGCCAAATTGATAGCTACGGAACCAAGCCCATCCGTCTCAATCGCCAATCGGCAAGCTTCTGCCGCATCACGCGTGTCGATATAACTCCACAGGATACGGTCGCGCTCCTCAGGTTTATTGATAAACGAAGGGAATCGCTCATACCATTCCGGCGGAATAACGTTACCGAGTCGAAGTGAAACAACTTGCATGCCCGTACGCCGATTGAACATATCAGCAGTCGCTTCATTCACAACCTTGGACAAGCCATAGCTGTCTTCCGGCAGCTGTGGATGTGCTTCATCCATTGGCACATACGTCGGACCAAGCGGATTCACGGCAAAGCAGATGCCATAGGAGGATTCGCTGGATGCGATAACCGCCTTACGAATGCCAAGACCTGCCGCTGCTTCGAGCACATTGTATGTTGACATGACGTTATTGCGGAACGTAACTTCCGGCGGCACCATGCCCGCTCTTGGAATCGCAGCCATGTGAACGACAGCATCCGCGCCTGCTAGCGCACCATACGTTTGTCCCAAATCCTCAAGATTGACGATCAAGGTAGGACATAGCTCCTCTTCTGGCAGACGGGTATCAACATTCAACACTTCATATCCTTGCTCGACAAAATGACGGACGACCCAGCGTCCGAGCATCCCGCTTCCACCTGTTACGACGACTTTCTTCTTCGCCATGCTGCTCTCTCCTTTATGCGCTCATGCTGTCTTCCAATTCATTATGCGAGAATTTCCTCAATCCGGGCAAGTACGTCTTCGCTCAGAACGATACCCGATGCTTTCGCATTCTCCGTTACTTGCTCTGGGCGGCTTGCGCCGATCAATGCGCTTGCCACGTTCTTCTGACGCAAAATCCATGCAAGAGCCAGATTGCCGACCGAAATCTCAAGCTCAGCCGCCACGCCTTCAAGCTGGCGAACCTTAGCGATACGCTCTTCCGTAATGCCTTTGCGCACCCACTCGAGTCTTGCCGCACGGCTATCTGTTGGAATATCCGATGCCGAACTGTATTTGCCCGTCAGCAAACCTTGTGCAAGCGGCGAGAATACGACCTGTCCGATGCCAGCACGTTCACCGAGCGGAATGACTTCTTTCTCAATATAACGTTCGAACATATTGTAGATTGGCTGATTTACGACAATACGATCCATTAGCTTGCGATCTGCAATGCCAACCGCTTCCGCCATCTGCGATGCTTGCCATTCGCTGACGCCGACATAAAGCACTTTGCCTTGGCGGACCAGATCGTCAAGCGCGCGCAGCGTCTCTTCAAGAGGCGTATCATTATCGTAACGGTGGCAGTAATACACATCGATATAATCGAGGCCAAGCCGCTGCAAGCTCGCATTCGCTTGCTCCGTAATATGTTTGCGGGACAAGCCGCGGTCATTCGGTCCATCGCCCATCTGGCCGAATACTTTGGTCGCCAGCACATACGATTCACGCGGATATTGGCGAAGCGCTTCGCCTACGACCTGCTCAGCCGCACCCCTTTCGTACACATTAGCTGTATCAAAAAAGTTAATGCCCAGCTCGTAAGCCGTCTTGATCGCATTGACTGCGTTCTCGCGTTCCACATAACCGCCATATGTAAGCCAGCTGCCCAGGCTGATTTCACTGACTTTCAGACCTGTACCGCCTAGTCTCCGATAGTTCATTGTTCGAATTCCTCCCATTGAACGATAATGTGTTTCTTCAAGCACTCTTATTCTAGAATAGTTCCGAGCCAATTGTAAGAACTGAAATAATGTTCATTAGGGGATGTAGAGGGTAGCAGCTATACTTCAGTATAGCTTGTTCCAGCTTTCGAAATTGGTCAGATGAGGACAACAAAAAAGCTGCCGGGCATATCCGACAGCTTTCTTTGTTAGATGAACTCTTGCGATTAACGGGAAACGTCTACAAGACGTTTGCGGTCCAGCATCACTTTAATATCTTTGACCATCTGAACAGATGCCTCGATCTCCACTTTACGCGTTGATACGCTCTCTACGCTGCAGCCGATCGGAATACCCTTCTCCAGGCCGAACTCGAACAACTCCTCGAAAATCTTGGTCGTCAGTTGAATCGACTTGTCCAGAACATCTGATGAATACTTCAATTCATTCTCCAACCAGCGCGGAATGCTGATGCCTAGCCACTTCATGAACTCCAGCGTCTTCGTCGAGCCGCATGGCGCAAGGTTGAACAGGATCGGAACCATCTCGATCTCATTCTCCTTGCAGTGATGGTAGTAGTCGGACAAGAAGTTCTTCGAAGCTTCAATGTTATAAGTTGCTTGCGAGATGAAGTAGTCGCAACCTTGCTTCACCTTGTTCACGACTCGCAGATGTTCGTCGTTCTTGACCATATGACGTTCCGGAATGATTACGCCGCCGAACGACAAATTGTCATTGTTCTGCTTGCTGATCCGATAAGCATCGGCAAGTTCGAGCTTCACATCTTGCTGACTGGACGATGCGCCAACATACACCGTGTAGCGCTGTTGGTCCGTATCCTTGCGCACCCATTGCGTCAATTCATTCTCTGAATATTTGCCGACGCAGCGGTAAATAATCTTAGGGACTTCCAACGCGTGAAGATATTGCTTGCTGTACAGCTCCGGATCAAGCATCGTCGAATAAGGGAACGGACGCTCTTGATCAATCCGATCCGACTCTTCTTGCACGTCATACAGAATCAATGCGTCTATATCAAGACCTTTCAGTCGATCGATCTGCTTCTGTGCGATCTCCGCAATCTTCTCTTCCGTATTATCTTCCTTCGGCGGTGACATGCCGTACGTCAAAATGCCGGACTGCTTGTTCAATATCATATCCTTCAGCATCTCTTCACATCCTTAGCCAATAATCGCTCGTATAGCAATCTATGATCCTATTATTTATTTAGTATATTATACACGATACGGAAAGGATGAGCCCGTTTTTTCTTTAATGCGATAAAATACAGTCCAAATTGAGAATAAGAACAGCAAACGACCGCCTATTGGCAGGCGGCCGTTCAGACAGGAATGATTATTCCCAGTTGACGTTATGATAAACTTGCTGGACATCCTCGAGGTCTTCGAGCGCGTTGATGAGCTTCTCGAACGCTGGAATCGACTCTTCCGGCAGATCCACATCGTTCTGCGCCATCATCGTAATCTCAGCTACGACGAACTCTGCAATACCTGCAGCTTTCAACGCTTCTTGAACAGCGTTGAATTGATCCGGCTCTGCGTACACCATGATCGTCTCATCTTCTTCAACGATATCGCGAACGTCTACGTCCGCTTCAAGCATAATCTCCATCACTTCATCCAGCGATTTGCCTTCAACGCCGATGACTGCCGTCTGATCGAACATATAAGCAACGGAGCCGCTTACGCCCATATTGCCGCCGCTTTTATTGAAAGCTGCACGGACAGCAGGTGCTGTACGGTTCACATTGTTCGTCAGTGCGTCAACGATAATCATCGAGCCGGAAGGACCAAATCCTTCATAACGAAGCTCTTCGTAAAGCTCGTCCGAGCTGCCTTTGGCTTTCTCAATTGCGCGGTCGATAATGGCACGAGGCACGTTATACGTCTTCGCACGCTCCAGCACGACTTTCAGTGCTCCGTTCGATTCGGGGTTAGGCTCACCCTTCTTCGCTGCTACATAAATTTCGAGACCGAACTTTGCATAAATTCGGCTTGTATTTGCGTCTGATTTTGCTTTCTTCTCTTTGATATTGTTCCACTTACGACCCATGCTGCTCCCACTTTCTTCAATGTTCTTTACTCAAATATAAGACTTTATAGGTTGTTTGACTATATATGAGCTAATATTTCTCCGGAATGAATCTTACTACGCCTGCTAAAAAGCGATAGTTGTTTCACCTTGTATTATAACGAAAAAAGCTTGATCTGGACAAGCCATACGTAATTCTCTTACCAGTCACGGCTAATTAAGCGTGGTGCTGCCACTCTTAATGTTCACTGCCTTACGGGAGCTGCTTGGATTGAGCGATCCATTCCGCAATTCGTTGTGCCGTCTGTTCTCCGTTCGCTACACAATCCGGAATGCCAACGCCATAATATGAGCAGCCGGCAAGCAGAATGCCAGGATAAAGCTCATCCATTCCTTGCTCCAGCTCGGCTACCAGTTGAGGATGGCGAATATGATAATTCGGCATCGTATTATTCCACTTCGTAACCGTCCAGTGCAGCGGCTCAGCATCGATACCTGTCGCACGCAGTACGTCTTGACGCGCAACATTCAGCAGTTCTTCCTCTGGTTGGTTGATCATCTTCGCATAGACCGAACCCGAGCTCTTATAGAAAAGCCTCATTAACAACTGACTGGATGCTGAGGTATGCGCCCATTTGCGGCTTGTCCATGTGCAGGCGTCGCATTG
Organism: Paenibacillus terricola; assembly: GCF_014779765.1. Classification (GTDB taxonomy): domain Bacteria; phylum Bacillota; class Bacilli; order Paenibacillales; family Paenibacillaceae; genus Paenibacillus_T; species Paenibacillus_T terricola. Next base: position 991,811 of record NZ_JACXZA010000002.1, read on the forward strand.
AAGCTCACGGTTATCGGCTGCAATGAAGCCTGTACCGTCTAGCGGCAGCTGGCCATCTGGCGCATCGAATGCAATATAGATGCTGATGAGCGAGCTGTTGCGCAGCTGATCAAAGCTGCGATCAAGGTCCGTGCTATGTAGTAGAGACTGGGCTGCCGGACTAAGCGTACTCAGTACGACGTAATCCGCATCAATCGTTTCTACGCCATCATTGAGCGTAATACGATACGCTTCTTGCTCGGAGCCCTTAGACATACGGTCGATACTCGATACCCTCGTGTTTTGGCGAAACTCAACCGCACCTGCAAGACGCTCTTCCATCCGATCTATGATCGTCGACAGGCCGTTTCGGAAGGAATAGAACTTCTTCCCCCCGCTCTGGAACTTGGCGCGGTTCGCATTCAGCCCTTGGATGATGCTTCCATATTCGTTCTTATAATCAAGCAAATAAGGCAATGTCGATGCCAGCGTCAGTTCGTAAAGGTCACCGGAATATACACCAGACAATACAGGAGCGATCTGCTTCTCCACAAGCTCCTTGCCTAGGAAAGCCTCGAGAAAATGACCGATCGAATCTTGTTTCGTGAAGCTCTCATTCGGCGTATATAGATCCTTCAATGCCTCAACCTTGCCTTCTGCCGATACGAGCGTACTTGTCGCCAGCGATTCCACCGACATCGGGATGCCGAAAATCGCATCCTGCGGGATGAGCTTGAGCTCGCCATCGGCAAATATATACGATTTGCCGGTCTCATTGTAGACGATTTCGTCCTGAAGTTCGAGCTCTTCGAGCAGCGGCGCCATATTCGTCTTACGAGCCACAACCGAGTCTGCCCCGCTTTCCATGATGTAGCCGTCACGATGAACCGTTCTTATTTTGCCACCCAACTGTTCACTTGCTTCGACAAGCATGATCCGGGCCGCAGATCCGTCCTGGTTCAATTGCTTATGCAAATAATAGGCTGTGGACAGCCCAGTAATGCCGCCGCCAACGATGACGATTGTCTTCAATGCAACCACCTCGAATGCTAATTCAGTTAAAACTATCATATCAGTTCAAGCATCCATTCGACAAATGAACCAATTGTTACAATTACTCAACGCAGAAGTTGATATAGGGTATTTGTGTAACTGAATAGCTGCTATTTCTGGATGTGGAACACAAAGGCATCCGATGAAGTTGGCTGTTTGCTGCCCCCTTCTGGCTCCACGGTTAGAACGATATGATGCGCTTTGCCTAGCGCTTCGCCTTTCAGATACAGATGGGCACGATCGGCCTCATCCTGCTGCAGCAAGCCAAGACTTGCATGGCCTTCTTCGTCCACAGCCCATGCCTGCACATCCTTCCCCTCGCTGGATAATACACCTTCAAGAAGCACTAACAGTTCTAGCGAGTTGTCGTTATAATACACATACCCTTCTCCCAGCTGTTCGTTGTAAGGATGTACCCGATAGCTTGCAGTGCTTGGATCCGACATGAACGATACGGCATTCGGCTCATAGTGCGCCACATATTGCGTCCGCTGATCTTCGGGCCGTTCATTCTCGAATCGGGTGATGCTCCACACACACAATAACAGCAAGATGCCTGCAGCTATGCCTGCCATCCATTTGCCCTTCGACTGAATGCCATTCCGCAGCCGCAAGCGTACACCTGTCGCTCGGACCTGGCGGCGAAGACGCTTATACACCTCGTTCGATGGCATGGATGCTTCTATCGGTGTCGACGATGACGTTAGATCCACTTGCATAAGCGGCGCCCATTGTTCGACGATTTCACGGCACTTGTGACAAGTGAGTAGATGCATCTGCATCGCATCTTGCTCCTCCGGCCGTTTGGAGCCAAGCAGCCAGTCGATCCAATCCTCTTCCCGATACATCCGTTTGCACATAGGTGATTCTGAATGCATGCCGCTCATCGACGTACCTCCTTCGGACCATTATCCGGCTCTCTCGCCCAGCCCCGCTTCTCCATCTGTTTGCGCAAATTGCTTATTCCATAACGGACCCATGATTTAACCGTTCCGAGCGGCACATTCCACGATTCAGACATTTGCCGCTGCGTATGTTCGCTGAAGTAGCTGCTTACGATCGCTTGCATTTGTTCGGAAGGCAGCGCCTCCAGCGCGCCATGCAAGTCCTGCTGCTGCAGCCGATGGATGACCAGCTCCTCCGTCAGCTCCGGTGATGTGATCCGTTCTTCCTCCGCCTCATCCGTATGCTGCCATCGACTTCGGACACGCATTCGATCCAAGCATCGACTTCTCGTAATAACCGCAATCCATGCCGTCATTGAGCCTCGACTTGGATCATAGCTGACACCTCGCCGCAGCACCTCGAGGAATACGTCGTGGCATATGTCCTCAGCCTCCATCCGATCTGCGAGCAGCCGAGCAGCGATCTGCATGACTAACGGCGCAAACTTCGCGTAGATGAGGTCGAACGCTTCTGTCGAACCTTCGCACATGGCGCGAAGTGCCTTGTATAAGTCATCATCTTGACCGCTCATGCTGATCCACCTTCCTTCTAATCCCGATTCATCTAGATCTATACATCGTTGTATCAGAAAACAGATCAATCGGAAACAGAAATATTTTTGTGAAAGAGTAGATCCAAATCGATGCCTCAACCGTACCGTCAATGAACGCTGCACAAGAGCAGCACTCATTCCATTAACACGCGGGAGGGATTCGCATGCTGCAAGCATGCCGTAAGTCGAGCTTTACAAGGATAGCTGCCGTATTTGCAGTCGGATTGGGGGTCATGTCATCTCCGTTAGTGGCCTTGCCAGTCCATGCAGCAGCGAATGTCGAGCTGTACACGCCGTACATGTCGCTATCCGCACCACCGGGAGACTCGATCTCTTATCAGATTGATCTGATCAACCATGGCAGTTCAACGCAGACGGTAGACTTGGGCTTTCAAGAGGTCGGCAACAACTGGAAATATGATCTCACCGCCGGCGGACGCAAGGTTAGCCGAATCGCTGTCAAAGGCGGTGAAACGCAATCCCTAAATCTAGAGCTCGATGTGCCGCTCGAAGTGAACAAAGGCGACTACAATTTCCAAGTGAACGCTGGCGGTGAGGTGCTGCCAATCTCGGTTCAAGTGTCTGAGCAAGGCACTTTCCGTTCCGATCTGACGCTCGATCAGCCGAACATGCAAGGTCACACGGACTCCACCTTCACATACAGCGCAACGCTCCGCAACCGCACAGCCGACAAACAAACCTACGCGCTGGCTGCTCAAGCCGAACCAGGCTGGGACATCACGTTCATCGATGGCAGCACGAACGTCACAAGCGTCGATGTTACTCCGAATGGAGAGAAGTCTGTCGAGATCAGCGTCAAGCCGCCAGAATCTGTCGCTGCGGGTACTTACAAGATCCCAATTGCCGCATCGAACAACAGCACGTCTGCGAATGCTACGATCGAAGCGGCGATTACCGGCACATACGGGCTGAAGCTCAGCACGCCGAATGATCTGCTCAGCACAGATGTAACAGCTGGTTCACAGCGCAAGCTCGATCTAATTGTAACGAACACAGGTTCTTCCGAGATGAAAAATGTAAGCCTGTCGGCCGATACCCCTTCCGGTTGGGAAGTTACGTTCACTCCTTCGAAGGTGGATACACTCGATGCCGGAGCAGTGACGCATGTGCAGGCAACGATCAAAGCGGATAAGAAGGCGCTCGCTGGCGATTACGTTGTAGGAATGACGGCTTCCTCTCCCGAGAAAACAGCAAACGCAGATTTCCGGGTAGCTGTCAAATCGTCAACGCTGTGGGGCTGGATTGGAATTCTCATCATCGTTGCGGTGGCAGGAGGTCTCTACTTCCTGTTCCGCAAATTCGGGAGGCGCTAAGCGTGGAGACATCTATCCAAGGGGCGGTATCGGTGACAGAACAGCTTGAGCCGATTATTGAGCTGAAGCGACTGACGAAACGTTACGATACGCAGGTCGCCGTTAACGGATTGAATCTCACGATTGGCAGAGGCGAAGTGTTCGGCTTGCTTGGTCCGAACGGCGCGGGTAAAACAACGACGATTCTGATGATGCTCGGATTGACGGAGCCTACAAGCGGAAGCGCTCGTATCTGCGGGCTGGACCCCGTCCGTCAAGCGCTGCAGATCAAGCGGCGTGTCGGCTATATGCCGGATGACGTTGGCTTCTATGACGATAGGACAGCAATCGATAATCTGATGTTGACTGCTAGATTAAATCGGATCCCCACTGCAGAATCATGGTCTCGCGCACAGGAGCTTCTCGAGCTGGTCGGCTTACAGGAAGTTGTTAATAAGAAGGTCGGTACCTTCTCTCGCGGCATGCGGCAGCGGCTTGGTATCGCAGACGTGCTAATTAAACGACCCGAGGTCGTCATTCTGGATGAACCAACGCTCGGGATCGACCCTGAAGGCGTGCGAGAGCTGCTGAATCTGATCTCCGATCTGAGCCGCAAAGAGAACATAACAGTCCTCCTCTCCTCGCATCATCTTCATCAGGTTCAGCAAATTTGCGACCGTGTCGGACTCTTCGTCCGCGGTGAACTTATCGCATGCGGCGATATTGAGTCGCTGGCTGAACAGTTGGACGATGAGGGAACGGTAACGGTGGAACTGGAAGCAGAAGGCTGGAACGAGGATCTCATTCATCGTCTGACATATCTCAGCGGCGTAATCGCCTATCACGGCCCGCAGCGCAATGAATTAGTAGGCGGCTCGACTTCTGCATCTGCTACACTGATCTGCAGCCGTGACCTTTCTTCCGAAGCAGCACTGGAAATTATACAGAGCGGAGCACGGTTGAATGCTATAAGTCGGAAGCAATATGGTCTTGATGATATTTATCACCGCTATTTCGAAGGAGGTGACCGAGGTGGGCGAAACAGCAGCAAGTCCTAATTTTCTAAGGCGCATATTCACAAGCAGCCAGCCGCCGCTGCAGAAGCATGCTCGATTGGAGAGGAATGCCACTCGAACAACATCACCATTCTGGGTAATGGTGCAGAAGGAGTTCGGCGATCATATGCGCAGCTGGCGGTTTATTATTCTGATTGCCATTATAGCTCTTGCTTGTATAGGCTCGATCTACACTGCGGTAACCGCGCTTCGAGATGGTGTCAAATCGGAACAAGCCGATAACAGCTTCCTGTTCCTGCAAATGTTCACCGTATCGGATGGCACGTTGCCTACATTCGTGACATTCGTCTCCTTCCTCGGTCCGCTTGTCGGTATCGCACTCGGATTCGATGCCGTCAATACGGAGCGGAATAAAGGGACGCTTAGCCGTCTACTGTCCCAGCCGATCTATCGTGACGATTTTATCCTTGCGAAATTTACGGCATCTCTGCTGCTTGTCGCCGTCGTCCTGTACTCGCTTGGTTTTCTCGTTATGGGATTGGGGTTATTCACGATTGGTTATCCCCCGACGCCTGAGGAAGTGATGCGGGTCGTCTTATTCCTGTTCGTAGCAACGGTTTATGTAGGCTTCTGGCTCAATCTGGCTATTTTGTTCTCTATTCGATTCCGACAGGCAGCAACTTCCGCTTTGTCAGGCATTGCGCTCTGGCTGTTCTTCACGATCTTCTACAGCATGCTGGTAGGCATCATTGACAAGGCGACAGCACCGGCAGATTCGTCTGCCCTGTCCATTCTGCTGCGACATGCTAATCGGATGCTGCTGCTCAATCGCCTGTCGCCTGCCTACCTGTTCTCAGAGGCGACCAGCACGCTGTTGACGCCAGGGGTCCGCTCCCTTGGTCCGCTAACGACGGCACAAGTAATCGGCGCGATCTCAAGTCCGCTCTCGCTCATGCAGAGCATCCTGCTCTCTTGGCCGCAGCTCGTTGGGCTGATTGCAGCAACGATGATCTGCTTCGGCATCTCGTACGTGCTGTTCATGCGGCAAGAGGTACGTTCGAAAGGATAACATTTAGATAAAAGCTCTATGAGCATCGTAGGTAAGGTGCCAACGATACTCATAGAGCTATATATTTACTGAACTGCCCCTCAACCGTTCATGGCAAGCAAGATAACCCCTGCCGTTATGAGAATCGATGTGCCAATTCTCCGCTTTCCTTGTGGTTCACGAAGCAGCATAATGCCCATCAGCGTTCCGAACACTGTGCCGATCTCCCGCATCGGAGCGAGTTGCGCTACTGGCGCAAGCGATAATGCATACAAGAACAGCATATAGCCGCCTGGCGCTATGATCCCGCCCAACAGGATCGTCTTCCAGTTGATGCGAAGTTCAGATTTCACAGCATGCGAACGAAATGCCGCCCATCCTAGCAGCAGCGCATTCCCGATATTCGTCGCTTGATTCAGCATAACGGCAGGCATATAATCCAGCGATATTTTGTCAACGATAATATAACTCGCTATGCATAGACCAACAGCTAACGCCAGCAGCGGTGCCTTGTAAGCGGCCTTCGTCGATCCCTTCATTAGCAAGCGCAAATTACTTGTCACGCCTACACCGAATAGGATGAGGACGACGCCGAACCAACCAAGTGCAGTCAGATGCTCACCAAGCAGCGCCGTTCCGAGAATCGGAACAACGAGCGGGCTGGTTCCCCTCATTATGGGATACACTTGCGAGAAATCACCAACGGTATAGGTACGTGCAAGCAGCAGAACATAGATGCCATGAAGAACCATCGACAGAAGAAGCATGAGCGCTCCCGTTCCTGTCATCCGGCTCGTATCCCACTCTATGATGGTAAGAGGAGTAAAGATTAGTACGGCAACTAATTGGGTCAGCCACAGGAATGACACTTTGTTCGAGCTGCGCTTCGTGTACAGGTTCCAGATGGCATGCAGCAAACCTGATAGCAGGACGAGCATAATCGCAATACCGTACATACGCGGACCCCTTTCGCCGCGAACACAACCAATCAGCTAATAATGGATGGTTTCAACAGCTGTTCATGAATATCGCCATACGATTTGCTTGAATCCGTTGGCGTGGCTTGAATAACGGTAATAAGATCAAGCTCAGGTACGACATTAATCTCTTGACCGCCGTACCCTCTAGCTCCGTATCCGTCGCGAAGAAGAACCCACAGAAATCCATAGTTAGGGTTCGAAGGTGCAGTTATTTCACGAATGAACTCCGGCGATATGATCGTTTGCCCATCAAAGATACCATTCCCATGCATGAGCAGGCCGAACTTAGCAAGATCACGCGCGGACAAATCCGATTGTACTTCGCCCTTCATCACATTGTAAGAAATGCCGCAGCTGCTCTCAGGCCATCTTCCGCTCTGGATCTGCAGCGGTTCGTACAAGTACTGCCTGGCAATCTCATAGGCAGGTGCACCTGTAGCACGACTGATAACCGCCGACAACAGGACGACATCGAACTCCTTGTATTGAAAGCTCATTCCCGGCACGCTAGCCATCTGAACATCAGCTAGATGCTCCACCCAATCCTTCGATCGGAGAAGCTGTGTCATCATCGGACAGTGATAATGCACGCCTCCGTTCCAGTAGATTCCCGACGTCATCGTCAATAAGTGTCTAATCGTCATAAGTTTATGATAAGGATGAATCGATCTTCCGAATGCAGGCAAATACAAGCTTACCGGATCATCGAGACTGCCAATCAGACCTCGATCTAGACAAATGCCAGTCGTCAGTGCCATGATACTCTTCCAGATCGACTTAATAGGGTTGCGGCTATCTGCATGGTACCGATTATAATAGCTCTCCCATACAATCTTCCCATTGCGCACAACCAATACGCAATTCACTAGCCGATAACGATGCTGCTTCAGGTAGTCATCCAACTGCATCAGCACTTGCCGATCCATACCTGCTGCTTCAGGCGAAACATGCTCCCACTCGAAGCTCATGCTCTCACCTTCCTTAAGTAGCTGCCGATGATCGATCGCTCATGGCTGATGAGCTCAATCGGCGTGCCCGTGGCAATGACGTTACCGCCCTCTCTGCCGCCGCCAGGACCAAGCTCAATCAGATAATCGCAATTCGACAGGACCGATGCATCATGCTCGGTAACGATAACCGTACTGCCCGCGTCAACCAGCTGCTGCATGAGTGAGATTAAATGCTCCGTATCCGCAAAGCTAAGACCTGTCGTTGGTTCATCTAGAATATATACAATATCTTTGCTGTTAGGCTTGCACAACTCCTTCGCCAGCTTGATCCGCTGCGCTTCGCCGCCCGATATCGTCGGCGTCTTCTGTCCCAGCGTCATATACCCCAATCCAACGCGTTCAAGTGTAGACAAGATAGCATGAATCGTTCGGTCATAAGCTTCGGATTGTTCATTACCGAAAAATAAAACTGCCTCAGATACACTCAGCTCTAGAATGTCTTTCACATTAAGGCCATCTAATCGAATGCTAAGCGCTTCTTCCACATAGCCTGTGCCGCTGCACAACTCACACTTGACGTCGATGAAATTGCCAAATCCGATATGAAAATGGGTAATTCCTTCCCCTTTGCAAGCTCGACATCCCCCATCGCTATTGACCGTAAACAATCCTGCTGAGTAACCGCTATCCGCCGCTTGCTCGGTTCGAGCGAGCAAGGCACGAATACGATCGGCAATGCCCGTATAGGTCGCAGGACAAGAGGTCTTGTTCCTCCCAATCGGCCGCTGATCCACAACGATACATCGCTTGATATGCTCCGTTCCACTGATCACCGTGTCATTCGTTTCGAAGATGAAATCGTTATCCTCTTCATACACCATTCGGCCGCGAAGCTGCCTCTTCAAGAGCGGCACTAACGTATCGTGAATCAGACTGGACTTGCCGCTTCCTGAAACGCCGGCAACGCCGACCATTACGCCAAGCGGAATGGAGACGGTAATATCACGAAGATTGTGCAAGCTGGCATTCGAGATGGTGAGCATTTTGTTCTCGTCAACCGGCTTATAGTGCTGCTTAACCATTAATGAGCGTTCTCCGGATAGAAAAGGCGCCGTGCGGGATGTTCCACAGGTCATGAACTGCTTCAACGTTCCTTGGAATATCCGCTCTCCTCCGTTCACACCCGCTCCTGGACCAATATCAATGATATAGTCGGCTGCTCGCATGAACTGCTCATCATGTTCAACTGCGACGACTGTGTTGCCGCGTTCAACCAGATTGCGAATGATACGTATCAGCAATGCTTTCTCTGTCTCATGTAAGCCAATTGTTGGCTCATCAAAGATGAAGATGATCGAATCCATCTCGGCGATAATATAAGATGCAAGAAAAAGTCGCTGAATCTCGCCGCCCGATAAGGTAGGAACTTGACGCGACAAGGACAAATGATGAAGCCCCACATCGGACATGCAGCTAAGCTTCACAATCATCTCGTTCAGTAACGAACGGGCTGAAGGCATCTCTTCTTTGAAGGATTGAAGTATGTACAGCAGTTCACCGATCTCCAGTTGCTCCAACTCGCTGATTGTCTTGCCCGCAATGGTCATATGGATTGCATGCTCGCTAATGCCATGACCGCTGCACTTCGGACAAGCTATACGGTCCGCTTGAACGCCCCACAGCACAACGGCTTTGTCCGCACCGTTATGCCGGCTGTACTTGCTTGTGACATGTTTGTACATATCATGAAAAATAACGACAGCTCCGCTGAACCCGCTTCTTCTGCAGCCATATTTGAATAACAGCAACACTTCGTCAGATAACGTACGGATTGTATCATTCACATCAATATCATGCAGCTCGCAAAACTTCTTGAAGCTGCTCCGATAAAGACGATGCCTCGCAATGAAACCGTCGAACAACGCCTTAATCGGCTTGTCCAGCGGAATAATCGCTTCTTCTTCCAGTTGATGATATTGGCCGGTGCCCAGACATTTCACGCACATGCCCTTCGGAGAATTCCGCAGAAAATATTCCATCGACAGCGGTTCTCCATCATCGAATGCGGGATCTCTATGCCCGTATGATGCGAACAGGACCGCGAGCAGATTCCCGATCTTTGTTCGCGTGCCGACTGTGCTCCGCGGATTGGATTGACGAATAATTCGCTGCTCGACAGCTACCGTAGGTGACATTCCCGTTATCGAGTCAAAATGAGCAGTCGCGTCCACCATAAACTGCGTACCTGAAAACATCAAATAACGCCGCTTGCCTTCTTCAAATAACGTATCAAATGCAAGCGATGACTTACCGCTACCGGAAACACCTGTAATAACCGTAAGCATGCCCCGAGGTATTCTAACGTTCATATTCTTCAAGTTATGAATTCTAGCGCCTTGTATCTCAATAAAAGTCTGCACAAGAATCCTCCCATCTCCGGTCTATCTTCCAGTTCTACCAATATATCGTACATACGTTCTCGTGTAAACCATAAATTAGCAGTAAGTGTTATAACGAATGTTGCAAATAGGCTTGTCAGTCAAATCACTACTGTGCTATTGTATTTGGAAATATTTGACGGAAGGTGAGCTTATGAGCCAACAGTCTACGAGTCCGATATTGTTGACGATTCCTGAGCAATTCGAGAGCAATCGATTAGTTATTCGCGCTCCGCAATGGGGAGATGGCGCAGCTGTGAATGAGGCGGTAGTCGAGAGTATTGAGGAGCTGCGATTATGGCTTCCTTTTGCCCAGAGCATCCCTACGTTGGAGGAGTCGGAAATTGTCATTCGGGAAGCTCGACTGCGGTACTTGGATCGTTCGGATCTAAGACTGCTCATCATCCATAGGGATACAGGCAAGCTGATTGGCAGCAGCGGACTGCATCGGATCGATTGGGCAGCGCGAAAGTTCGAGATCGGTTATTGGCTTCATTCGGCGTATACGAATCAAGGCTATATGACAGAAGCTGTGCATGCGATCACGCATTTTGCGATTCAGGAACTGGATGCCAATCGGATTGAAATCCGCTGCGATCGGAACAATGAACGAAGCGCCGCTGTTGCAAGGCGAGCAGGTTTCACGCTCGAGGGAATTCTTCGCAATGAAACGACAGATATGAATGGACAATTGCGAGATACGATGGTATTTGCCAAAGTGCGCGGCATCGAATATTAACGATCCAAGCATGAAAGCGCTTTTCCTTACCCAACGTTAACGTTCAAAATATGTTATACTGACGCTACTACATCACGACATTATTGCATCTTTAAAGGAGAAGGATCGCTTGAAATTTCAACAATGGGTTGCACCGGAACAATATAACATAAGCTCCGAAATCGACCGCCATAAATCGGACAAAATCGCGCTTCGATGGACGGATGATCATGGCAGCAACGGATCGATTACATACGCTGAGTTATTAAAGCAAGTTAATAAGTTGGCTGGCGGTCTCGACCGCATCGGTCTGGTCAAAGGCGACCGCGTGCTTGTTATGGTACCAAGACAAGTCGAAGCTTACGTCATCTATATTGCCTGCCTCAAGCTCGGTCTCGTGATCATCCCGTCCTCCGAGATGCTGAGAGCGAAAGATCTATCCTTCCGTCTGAATCACTCGGAAGCACGAGCAGTTATTGCGTGGGCTGACGGAACGCGCGAAGTGGATAACATTACGGAAGAACTTCCTTCTCTTCAATATCGGATTGACGCAAGCGGTCAACTGACAGATGGCTGGGTCTCCCTGCACGAACTGATGGACGGTCAGCCAGAAGAACGAGAAGCGGTGCCGACCCATCGCGATGATATGGCGATTCTCGCCTACACATCCGGTACGACGGGCAATCCCAAAGGTGTCGTTCACAGCCACGGCTGGGGTTATGCGCATCTTCGCATCACCTCTTCTTGGCTCGATATTCGCGATACGGATCTCGTATGGGCAACGGCAGCGCCGGGATGGCAGAAGTGGATCTGGACGCCTTTCCTATCAGTCCTTGGCAGTGGTGCTACTGGCTTCATCTACCAAGGCGCGTTCAGTGCTGAACGTTATCTGGAGCTTATCCAGACCTTCAAGGTAGGCGTTATGTGCTGCACCCCGACGGAATATCGAATTATGGCTAAGCTGGACACGCTGGGCAATTACGATCTTTCTTCACTCCGCAGCACTGTATCCGCGGGCGAACCGCTCAACCAAGCAGTCATCAATAAGTTCCAAGAGCTGTTCGGCTTTATTATCCGTGACGGCTATGGGCAGACCGAGAGCACGCTGCTCATAGGCAATTTGAAGGATGAACCGGTTAAGCTTGGCGCTATGGGCAAGTCCATTGCTCCGGGTCTCGTTGAGATTATTGACGAAGAAGGTGCGCCGCTGCCAACAGGCGAAGTTGGCAGCATTGCTGTGCACGGCGAGATGCCAGCTCTCTTCCATGCTTATTACCGTGATCCGCAGCGTAAAGGAAATAACATGGTTGGTTCGTATTTCATTACGGGTGACCGCGCGAAGCGTGATGAAGACGGCTACTTCTGGTTCCAAGGCCGCGGCGATGATATTATTATCAGCTCCGGCTACACGATTGGACCATTCGAGGTGGAGGAAGCGTTGCTGCGCCACCCTGCGGTGAAGGAATGCGCCGCAGTCGCTAGCCCCGACGAGATTCGTGGTCATGTCGTGAAGGCATTCATCGTTCTGAAGGATGAATCATCTGCGTCGGATGCGCTGGTGAAAGAATTGCAGGATCATGTGAAGTCGTGGACTGCTCCTTACAAATACCCGCGCCGGATCGAATTCGTCAGTGATCTGCCGAAGACGAACTCGGGCAAAATCCGCAGAATCGAGCTGCGCGAGCGTGAAACACGTAATCTCGGCCATTAAGATTGTCAAATAAACAGAACCGCCGTATCGCTGGGCTTTGGCGCTCAGCAAACGGCGGTTTTATAATTTTATAGACTAAGGAGTCGGTGTTATCTGAATGGTTCCGATATAGGATTGCTTCCGGTCTTCCTCGGATGTAAACAAAGCAAGAATGGTAGTCCCGTCAGGTGACCATTGTAAGCTAGAAATACGTGCATAGTTCTGCGTTACAAGCTTCGTACCGCTTCCGTCACTGTTTGCTAATGCAATTCGTGTGCCTTCTACCTTATCGTCTACACCTTCCCCTATTGCCCCGAGCAGATAAGATAGTTGTTTACCGTCTTGTGAAAAGCTAAGATTGGAAGGTCCGAAACGTGCGCTCTGTTCATCGCCAGCATAATAGACCTCTCTCACCGGTTCATCTGTTTGACTTGGCCTATCCGCTGCAAGTCGTTTATTCGTATATTCGTCGAAGCCCGTTGGCCATGGGATATTGGATTTCAACTCACCGTTCGGTCCGTACACTTTGAACGCTCCTTGATCGCTAATAAACAAATGATTCATTACCGGGATGATGCGGCTGGACAAGTAATCGAAATCGGACGTGTCAACGAGTTGATATTCCTTGCTTGTCTCCAGATTAACGATTTTCAGACCAACAACATCATCGAATCCATTGTGAGCGAGTATGGATACTCCAGGCTCTAGCCATTCGATATACCCCCAGAAACCAGACTCATAGGGTAGAATGGTTATCTTATTGGAAATTAAGTCGTACTTCGCCAGTTCATAACGCGGACCAGCTCCATCTCCTAGATTGTCACCTGTATCATGAAGGAATAGGAATCCGGAGGAATCTGGCAGCCATAATGGAATCGCATCCTTCGCTCCAGTTGTCCACTGCTTACGGTTACCGCTTGATAATTCCGTTCCCCAGATTCCTTGAATACTATCGTCACTCGTTGGTGTTGCCATCCAATTACCGTCGGGACTTTTCTCAATATCATCAACTCGAACAACCTTCTGCTGTTGCAGGTCCATCTGATACATATGGTCAATAGGCTCGTTCTTACTATAGGTACGCCATTGTACGCTGCCGTTGTCCAACTGGCTCAGACTATACCCAACAATCTGCTCGTCTACACTGCTTTCTTGCAGGACAGATATTTCCCCGCTCTTCAATTCAATGCGAACAAGCTTAATATCGTCATAGCCGTTGCTGCTGATCGCTGCTATCACTTCATGCGTGTTAATTGCAACGAAACCAGCGCAATACAAGCCGTTAAGTTCAAGTTTCGTGATCGTATCGAACCCTATGTCTGCTATCTTGTTACCCGAAGAGTCAGATGTTTGCATTGTTGGCTGGACTTGACTTTCTGCTTCTACGTTGGACTGTTCCGCTGTTTCGGATTCAGGCGCAGCATGGACTCGGGTTAATGGAATAGAGTCTGTGCTTGACACACCTGCTTCATCTTTCCTGCTGCTGCAAGCCGCCATCATGCACAATAACAAGAGTAGTAAAACTAGTCCAATTCTATTGCGATACATAAACGCCCACCCCATCAGTTAACATTTCGTTCCATATTGTTAAACGTATGGTGGTTCATAAGAGTTGCAGTGTTAATGTGAGATTCGAATTACAAACTGTGAACAATAGATCGATCGGTTAGGAAGTAATTTTATGCAGCAAGGATTTATCCATCCTGCAGCAAGTGCATCAGCAATGCCTTCTGCACATGCATCCGATTCTCCGCTTGCTGATAGATAATCGACTTGTCCGATTCGATCAGTTCTTCCTCTATCTCGTAATCCGGATGGATTGGCATGTCATGCATGATATACGGTGAATAGCCTTGCAGATTATCCCGATTGATCTGATATGGCATCATCATCTCTACTCTCCGTTTCTTCTCGTCCCCATACCGTCCCTCTTGGAAAAACTCCATGTCCACCCACGTATCCGTATAAACAAAATCAGTTACTGGTATCGCATCAGACAGTTTATTGACACTCTCTACGTAACCGCTGTTATATGCGTCTTGCATCAGTTGTTCATCCCATGAAGGCTCATTAATAATAGGCGTTACTAATAGCAACTTGATGCCAAGTGTTAAACATCCAGCGACTAGCGAATTGGCTACATTGTTATGGATTCCTACGTAGGTCACCGTTATATCCGAGAATGTTCCCGCCACTTCATAGATTGTCATCAAGTCCGCTAATGCCTGACACGGATGGTAGCGATCGCAGCAGCCATTGATAACGGGGACTTCCGCATATTTCGCTAGCTCAAGAAGATCCTCGTGTTTCTTCAATCGTGCCATAACCGCATCGCAATTCCTCGAGACATATCGAGCCTCGTATTGGATAGGCGAAATGCTGAAATTGCTCTGATTCCAATCCAGCGTTACCGCATAACCACCCAACTGCTGAATTCCCGATTGGAAGGATAAGTTGGTGCGTGTTGATGTTTTCTGAAAAAGCATCAGCAGCCCCTTCCGATCACATATATGTGCATATAGATGCGGGTTCCTCTTAATCTCGATCCCCTTCAGAATAATCGACTGCAGCGTATATTTGTCCAATTCTTTCAACGATAGCAAATGCTTCATCTTGTTAACCCTCTTTCGTATATTTATACACAATAATGAATATATATACGATAATAAGGGGCAAGGAGATAAGTGTCAACGACTTAAATCTTACGTTTCTGATTTCAGACTAAAAGAAACCGCCACATTGGGCGACTCATTGTGAACTAATGCTCCTCGTTACTATTACGATTATCGAGCACCTGTTGTAATTCATTATCATTGTCTTCACATGCCCAGAAACGATTTCCGTATGGATCAAAGAACATCATAATTCGGCCAGGTCCGCCATTGCGATGTATTTCTCCCACAGCTACCCCGCTGCGAATCAAATCGGACTGCAGCTGCTCGATGTTATCCGTTGTGAATTGTATCGAGTAATGTGGATTCAGCTTAACGTTTCCTGTGTACCATATACTGTTCTCGTCCTCTTCTTCTCCGAAGAGTCCAATCTTTTGCCCATTTGCTAGTTTAAGGCTGGCAATGCCCATCTTCCATATAAGCTCGAATCCTAGAACGTTCACATACCATTCAACTGCTTTCTCGTATTCTTCCATATTCCCCGACTTCGTAACCGGAATGCCTACGACAAATTCCTTCACAACGTTACCCACTGAAGTTCCTCCCTTGATAATAGAATTGTACAATTGTTTTAATAATGGTAAATTATCCAAACCTATAATACCGAATATATGTTCCCCTGTAAACCTTAATTCTCAGAGATGATCGTCATGAATTTACGCACCAAAATGTCTTTTCATTCGCAACTAATTTAAACCCGCTGGACATAGCTGTTTTAATTGAATTGGTATTCTTATTGTTGCAACAATACTTAACTACATGCCCATTGCTGATTAAATAATTAGACATTGCCGCAACATTCGAGAGAGCGTAACCTCTTTGTCTGTAATCCTCATGGGTTTCAAGACCAATGTCCACAACCGTAGGAGATTGTAATGGCGCGTTATTGCAGCCTACGATGGATACAATTTGGTTTCCGAATACAGTGCCATAATAAACGTTATCTGGCGCTAGTTCTTCATAGGAATGAGTAATGTTAGTATTTGCTGTATCGGACTTGAATGGAATGGTTGAATCTTGAATATTCGAGAATGGTATATTAACTTCTTCGCCTAAACCAAAGATAGACAAATATTTCTCTTTCGCCTGATTCCCCAAATAAGGAGTCAAATTGAATCTTTCAACTTTATCAGTCAAACAATCGAATAGGTAATCGAAAGCTTCTTCGCCGAAGAGCTTGTCTGCAAATCGGTGATAATAATCCCTCGCGAAGTCTATATAATCAGATATGGCTGAGAATACAACTTCCCCGTCTGCAAATTGAATATACTTTAGTGGAACATATGCATCTGACAATGAATAGTACATTCGTTCTTTGTCGTTTCCAATATCAATTTCATTAAATATGACCTTTGATTCCGTCAAATCGTCTAGTACATGGTAAGCATTCAAAATTTCTGATTTAATCTTTGTAACAGCTCCATCATTCGGAAAGTTATTTTCACTCATTTGATACGATCCCCCTGTTATCTCTCTAGGATTTGAGCAGCTGCCGCGGCATAGTACTTCACTAATTCATTCTCTCTGCTTCAATTGTTACTTAAAATAAGTTCTGCGACACATTGATGTACTCCAGCTGTTTCATACCGTAAAGGAATTTCGGCTTCCGCTTGATCATACACCTTCCCACATTCAACATTCGCAGCTGTTTCAGATTCTCTAGTTCGCGCGGCAGCTCTCGGATTGAGGAATATAGAATCGTAAGCTGCTCCAGTTGTTCCAGCTCTCCAATCTCAGGCGGAATACGGCTCAGGCTGATCTCTTCCTTCGGTTTTGGTTGAAACCCGGACCGATTCGAGCTCGCACAATGGATGCTAAGCTCCTTCAGGTTCTTCAGCTTGGCTATAGATGAAGGTATACACTCCAGATCAGCCGTCGAGATTCTCAAGCGTTCAAGCTTGCTTAATTCGAACAAACCTTCAGGTAGACGATAGAGATCTTGTTCAAAAACTTCTAAATCACATAACTCCGTAAGTTCCCGAATTCTATCTGGCAGCTCAGTTAGTCCATGTCCACTTATATACAGCCAGTCCGTTTTATGCTTGATAGCATCATCAAGTAGACGATCCAGGTCCCGGTGTACCTCTAATTTCAGAAAAACCCCTGTTACCCGATCCATTAATTCGATGGCTTCTTCCTCCGTTATATCCATACCATACATACGTTCATGAACAACTGAATAAAGGTAGTCTCCTCCGCCTTCCTTCACGAAACACAGGTCTTCCGGCAGTGCGGGATACGTCCATTCCGATAGACTGCTTGCCATTTGCTTTAATACATTCCCGCTTTCTTCGCAGCATCTATACAAATAGTAGGTTCCCGCGGTATAAAAGGCATGACTACGATAGTTTTTTCCCACTTGCATAACTTCATCAATGTCTTGGATAATAATGGTCTTCATCAGGTAAGGTTCCAACGCTCCAAGTACACTAGTATATTGGCGGGGTTGTGTCACATCAGCCGGAAGTTTCTCCCCAAGCACAAAACATTCCGAGTTCCGTATCGCCAGGTCGATTATCAGCTCGTAAGCTTCGCCCTTAGGGTCTGTATACATTCTCATCGCGTAAATCTCCATTTCCATTGGGTGTACATAATAGCCTTATTGGCATAGTACCATAAACTGGAACAAGACGGTCCTTTACTTCCCTAAAATATCACTAACGAACTTTATCAGAAACTAAAAAAGCTTACGAACATTCGCGTTCGCAAGCTTTCTTGTTATATCATGTAATCCGCTTCCCAGCTATCGATAATATCGCTCCAGAAACGAATCCTCTTGATGTTGTCGAACTCGATTTCCTCGTACTTCTTAAACCCGAACTCAACTAATAGGTACTCATACAAGTTCTCACCATAGTAGATGATGTCCGTTTGGTAGACTGACAAGATCGGATTTCCCGCTTCGGAAGGTGTCTCTGGGATATAGCGATGTGCATAGATAGGAATCAATCTCGGCGCTGTGTGGTACTCCACCTCGCATATGTTCTTCGCCTGTGCTAGATCAGCAGGCTTCGGTCCCCATTCATACATCCAGAATCGGTTGTTCTCCACATCGGTCAGCATGCCTTCGAGGCACCAATTCATACGTTCACGAATGCGTTCGGTATTTTGCGCACTGCTATCTCTCCAGTTAATAAACTTGTCTGAGATCGGCAATGCAAGGGATAAGAACTGTTTGAGGTCCGGTGGAAAATGAAACCCGAACCGCTGCTCGATCGCATCAAATTCATGCTTTGTCAGACCATCCGCAAACCGAACACCCGCCGTTTTCATCTGATTAATCAGTCCGATATAATCCATGATTATCCCACCTTCTTCATCTTGTTGTCCTGCCCCGGCTTAATCGCTAGCTACAGCGGCAGTAGTTGTTCCATGCGATATAAAGAACGGTAAAGCAGTCCTGCATTCTCTAAGTTCGTTCTGCCCGCTTCTTCCCGCTCGATAACACTTACAACCGACTCGACTTGCGCGCCATATTGTCGTAGATCCTCTGCGCTAAGTAAGACCTGTCCACCTGTCGTTACTACATCTTCTATCATACATACCCGCTTTCCTGCTATATCTGTCCCTTCTGCAAGTTTGCAGGTGCCATATTCCTTCGCTTTCTTCCTGACGAAAACAACCGGTAAGCCCGTTCGCAATGAGAGTGCCGTTGCCACAGGAATACCGCCCATCTCAAGTCCAGCCAATACCTCAGTACCATCCGGTATCATAGGTGTCAGTAGTTCTGCGATTGCCGCCAATAGGGTAGGATTGGACTCGAATAAGTATTTGTCAAAATATTGATCCGACGTCTTGCCCGAACGCAATTTGAATTCGCCAGTAAGGTGGGCCGCGTTATAAATCTCTACTGCCAGCTGTGCTCTATTCATTGATATCCCCCATTCGTTTATTCCAGTATTTGTGCCATTGAACAGAATACCGATTCCACTGAGGGATGTCTAACAAAAACATTTTTACGAGAGACATAGAATATTTTATTGCATCATTCTATTATTACGGGGGGTTCAATCGGATTAAACAAGAACGGATCTCCATTCAGAAAATCTCGGATGATCGCTTGCGCGTACGGCTGTTGCTCAAGAAGACCTGGGATTTCCCTTGGATCAGACACATGATTACAGTAGTTCTCGATCATGATCATGACGAAGAAGCAGGATAACGTCTCTTCTATATGATGCTGTGGACCTGCAACACCCTCATAGCCTTCCAATAGAATTCGGCGTTGATGCGGATACAAACCAACCATCGTGCCAGCGAGATCGTACAAGTAATAGCCATAACCGCATCGGCCCCAATCAATCGGGAATGGCACATCACCTTGGAAAACAACATTCCCAAGATGGAGATCAGCATGAATGAGTCCATAGTTGTCTTCGTTGGGTATCAACGCTGTTAATAGAGCTTGTATTCGAGCAGACGCCGACTGATACATCTCCCAGCCTTTAACCGACAGGAAACGATCATAGAATCGTTCCAGCTTCCCCATATCTTTGATGAAGCTGTCCTTCCCCCAAATAGGTCGTACACAATCAGCCGGAGGAGCAAAGTCTGCCGTCGCCTGATGCAGCCTCGCGATCATCATCCCCAAATTCCTGATCTGATCATCGGTCGATCCGCCGCTCAATAGCTCGCCATCCAACCAGCGCATGAGGGTCACATACAAAGTGCCTCCTTGCTCCGTTGTATAGTCCAACACATACGATCCTTGGCGTGAGGCGTGACCTGTAGGAACCGTAATGCCATCGCGAACTGCTATTGCATTCAGCAATAACAGCTCCGATTGAATCTCCTCTCGCGACATCCCATTGGTATGCACCCGCAACAAGAAGCGGTTATCGGTTTCCGTCTCGATCCGGAACGTTATCGTATCTGATTGTTGGATGAAATGAATTTGCGTCCATGCTAGTTCATATGCTTGCAGTGCAGACAATGCCGCTTGTCTAGCTTGTGCCAAGAGCACTTGCAGCTCTTCTTCCGTTCCCAATTGCGTAGAATGAATCATTTTATCGATCCCCTATTTTTCTTATTAATAGAGTCTTAACCAATCTATCGGCACTGTACGAGTGCAGCCCTTCGGACGCTTTCCTGCGTCCAAGGCGGAGCCTTCGGGTGATTCATAATTTCATCGTAAGTCAGCCAGTGTACTGCTTCTACCTCATCGGGGATGACGCTGTATGCAGTACCGCTCACATAATCACACAAGAACACCATATTAATGACGTTACGGCCATCCCCTGTAACGAAGGACGAGCTATACACGAACGTAACCTTATCGGCGATCTCAACGCCAACCTCTTCTAGTACTTCTCTCTTCACAGTCCGTTCCACTATTTCCATGCCCATATCCGACAAATCGACCTTGCCGCCAACGAGTGACAACGTCCCTCCAGCATGCTCTTCCTTGATGCTCCTAGTAATCATCAACCACTGATTGCCACGAAGGATCGCGGCTTCTACGTTTACGATGAAGATGGATATCACTCCTTAATATCTCATCAGAATCTTACTCCAAATCTCGCACATTCCTCTTCATAGACAACTTGTGTCTCTTCATATGTTGGCTGATCTAGGAACACTACGCGCCCCACTTCCATCTGTAGAAAATGTCTCGCCAGTATTTGAACATGCTCCGCAATGCTCTCCATATCCCAGGCTTCAGTGAGCTTGGACCAAACATAGATATAGGTTGGCTTGTGGCCTTGCTCATTCATAGGTCCAGAATGTTTCACCTGATACTCTGCATCCCCATCGTCTTTTGGATAAAGATAGCTGTAATCCATTTTCTTATCTCCATGGATGAACGCTTGGATATCCTCCAAATACTTGTTGTCTTCATAAGATTCATTGTCACTGAGTTCTTCGTTTAAATGATGAATTAAACAAGGCAGCGTCCATAAATCGAAATATGCAACTCGATTGGTTTTCTCCTGATCTGAATAAAGCGTGATCTCATCGTTGCAGCTTTTATTAGTAAACCCATGAACGCCCCACCAAAACGCCCAATGACGAATATGAACATAAATCGTGTTAATAAAAATCACCCTCTATATTTATTGAACAGATAATCGGAATCACATTGCGAATAGTCGGACAAAAGGTTAAACTGAGACATCCTTATTAATGAACATAAACAAATGGGTACATCCCACCACAAAGGAGCGTGCAACGATGAAATACCGTCGTCTGGGAAGCAGCGGACTAGAAGTTTCGGCTCTGGGTCTAGGAACGAATGCCTTCGGCAAACGCGCAGATCAAACCACTTCTATCCAAATTATACATCAAGCTATCGATAGTGGAATTAATTTCATTGATACCGCTAATATTTATGCAGGTACAGAATCCGAACGGATCATTGGCGAAGCGCTGGTTAACAAACGGCATCAAGTCGTGCTAGCTACCAAAGCTGGTTTAGTAAGGGGCACTGGGCCTAATGAAAGCGGCTCTTCCCGCATCCATATTCAACAGGAGCTCGAACAGAGCTTGCGCCGACTCAACACTGACTATATCGATCTGTACCAAATCCATACGTTTGATCCCTACACGCCGCTAGAAGAAACGTTGCGCGCACTGGATGATATGGTCCGCTCAGGCAAAGTGCGCTATATCGGCGCATCCAACTATGCCGCCTGGGAGCTCATGAAAGCACTGAGCATTAGTGAGTTCAAAGGATTAGCTCGATATACCTCCACCCAAGTCAGCTACTCTCTTGCCGATCGAACACCTGAGCTTGAGCTCGTGCCGATGTGTCTCGATCAAGGCGTTGGCATTATCCCTTACTTCCCTCTGGCTGGAGGCATTCTCAGCGGCAAGTATAGTGCAGTCGATGCCATCCCCGATGGTTCTAGAGCAAACACGGATCCAAGCTTCAGCAGATTTCTTAGCGAGCAGACGATTACATTAGCACGTGAAGTAGGTGAGGTCGCAGGAAATCTCGGAACCAGCACGAGCAGACTCTCCCTCGCTTGGCTTATGGATCAGCCGGCAGTCTCTACCGTTATTGTTGGTGCGACCCGCGTAGAGCAGCTGCAGGATAATTTGAAAAGTTTGGATCTGACGCTTACGGAAGCTACGATTCACCAATTAGATGCGATTAGCAGCCCGTTCGTGCATGGCAAACCGTTCGCCATCTATCGGTTGCCAGTGAGATAATCGTACATAGCATTAGCGAACCCACCTCCAAAGGTGGGTTTTGTATTGTAAAATCTATCGATCATATCCCTACCTCAACCGCAAGTTGAATCCGCACAAAACTCAATAATTCGGTTATTGTTCGTTCCATCTCGTTCCAATAAAATGAATGTACAAGAAGGAGCGTGAAGCATAATGAAAGATAAGCTGGCAAGGAACATCAGCATTTATCGCAAAGAACGGGGACTCACACAGGAGGAGCTCGCGCAGCACCTTGGTATCTCATTCCAAGCGATATCCAAATGGGAGAATTCGCAATCCATGCCTGACATTACGCTGCTCCCGGCACTTTCGAAGATTCTAGAGGTGAGCGTCGACAAGCTGCTGGGTTATGTCGTGCAGGATAAGAAAATTACGATTTATGAGGATGAATATCAGACCGAAGAATACTACTGGGGGACTGAACCGAACCGGGCGTGCTATCAGGTGCTGCAGCTTATGCCGCCTACCAAACCTCTTAAACTGCTCGATGTCGGCTGTGGCGAAGGCAAAGACGCTGTATTTTTCGCGCGGAATGGCTATGAAGTGAGTGCCTTTGACGTTACAGATGCAGGGATTGAGAAAACAAGAAGGCTTGCTGATCGAATTGGCGTTCACTTGAATGTCTTCAAGGCGGATCTATTAGAATATCGGTTGGATACGCATTATGACATCATTTTCTCCAGCGGCGATTTGCATTACATCAAACCGGAATATCGGACTGAGATTTTCGCTAACTATAAACGTTTTACGAACGAGAACGGCATGCATGTGTTTACTGTGTTCGTGAACAAACCTTTTATCGCCCCGCCTCCAGAGAAAGAAACGAACGCATATGCGTGGCACTCTGGTGAACTTCTGGCGCATTACCATGACTGGCTGATCAGGGATAGTGCGGAGATCGTCTTCGACTGCAACTCATCGGGTATCCCCCATCAACATGCAATGACGAATATGGCTGCGCAAAAAGTTCCATCGGTACTTAGACCATGAGTTTCCGAACCGTTATTTGTGATATTCCGTGTTTACAAGTAGATCCTTCAACGAAATCCAAAGGGACTATTTTGGGAAAGTCGTTATTCAAGGCGCTCAGGAAGCTGACTTACTCGTGTCTGAATTGGCTAGATCGGATGATCCTATTGGCATAGTTGGTCATTCAACAGGTGGGTTTATTTCAGCAGGAGCTTTCTCAAGTAACCCTCGTCTGCAAGCCTCGATCGTGATCAACGGTTCTTTTGCTTGGGTTAAAGCCGAAGAGTTATTTCGTGAGAAAGATGGAAGAAGCCCAATGACTTCAAGTGAAAGAAGTTCCTTAGAAGATCATGATCCTATGTCACACTTGAAACTTGATAATAGTAAAGGGCTCCTACTCCTTCATGGCAAAGAAGACGCAACCATTCCGATCGACAGCCAGAGATATTTTATGAACAAGATGTCACAATCCAATATACCTTCCGATACCTTGAAATTCGTTGAGTATTCGAATGTGAACCATCAGATTACGGTCGGAATGCTCGAGAAGTCTAAGGAATGGTTGGATAAAAATCTGTGCAACTAGATGTTCGAAATATACTTCATATTTTCTTTCATCCTTATATTGATTAGAAACGAGAATAGAAAGGACGACGATGACAACAAGAAACAGAAAAAATATATAGTAGTTATTTTTCTTCACTCAAAAAACCCCTTTTCAGGCGTCCAAAACATCCTCTACTTTTCATCTGAAGTTGCAGTTACATTCCAGGTGTTGAACAGAGTATAGAAATGCATAACCTTGTATCTATACTATCTTTCCCATCAATACGGCCATTCCGTCGACCATGAGCTCTTTATTTGCGCTTTGTAATACGTTTCCTATTCTGTCTTACCCAACGCTTCCCATACCTTTGCTCTAATCACAGGCAGCCTTTGCTCCTCGAATGCAGGGTGCTCCTTAAACCACCTTACATTAAGCGGTGAAGGATGCGGCATCACATAGGTCGGCTTGTCGCCCAGGATATGCTCATTAAACACTAGGTCGATGAAAGGGATGCCCGGGAACAAATAATTCGCAGCCTTCGCTCCAATGATGACGAAGATCTTGTTATCAACGAACGACATCTCCGTCGCCATCCACTTCTTCGCACATGATAATGGAGGTGGCTTGTCCCCTCCTTTGCCATTCTTGCCAGGGAAGCAATGCGCAATGGACGTAATATAGAAGTTGTCCTCATTGTAGAATTCATCGTCCGTTATTTGATACCATTGATATTTCAGCTTGTCGCCAGACGGATCGTTGAATGGCCGCTTCGTCAAATGTACGTTTTTGGAGGGCGCTTGACTGATCTGCATGATCTTCGAATGCTGTGTGCCATGAAAAATTGGACTAGGCGTATGCCCAAACTTCTCTGCGCAATCCCGACAGGCAAGAATACTTTCTTTCAGCTCATTAAATTCCATAACTTCGTTCCTCTACGATTGTCTCGCTTGAATGTTGGTGGTGAATTCGTATGATTTGAATCCGCCGTTATCCGATGAGTGTGTTAAGATATTCCCGTCCTCAGGTATTCCCTCAAAATACGCTCCGATACACCCCGTCGTACATCTGTGTCCAGAAATCAATATATTCAACTCTTCATTCCTGTGCTGTGCATCCAGCTCTCTCATGAAGTTAAACACTCTTGCGATGAATGCGCGAATATCTTCAACGCCATTATAGAAATTTGAATCGGGTACGACGCCGTCAAGCTTCACTTCGTTTCTCGTTAATCCGTCCGCATCACCGAGATCAAATACATCGAGCCGGTCATCCACGATTGCCTTCAAACCTGTTGCGATCTCTGCTGTTTCGATCGCTCTTGCTTGAGGCGAAGAGAAGACATAATCAAATTTAACATCTTGGAGCGTTACTCTCAAATGTTCGGCTTGGCTGATTCCGAGCTCATTCAACGGCAATCCCTGCCTGCCTTGCAGTTTGCCCTCACGGTTCCAATCCGTCTGTCCATGTCTGACGACGTAGATCATTTCGCTTCCTCCCCTTAGCCTGCGTTATCGTACAGATGAAAGGTCAACATCTCCAATGTATGAAGGTTCATCCCCTTAATTTTTTTAATCATAACATGAAACGATTTGATTAAAAGACCAAATGTAAATTTCTTCAATTCGAACCAAACAAATAATGCTCCTCAACGATTCCCATCGTCGAAGAGCATTGTAATTGTTAATGTATTAATTACCCGTATATTCAAACCAATCGAAGTCCGCTACATTATCGCTTACTTGTCCATTGCTGCTGGCATACATGCCAAGGCAAGCGCCTACGAAGCCGCCAGCCACGTCTGTGCTGAGAATTCGGCCGTCCACGTTCTCGGCAAGCGGCAGATACTCCTCTGCTTGCGCTCCATAGTAGAAGGAGTAATTCTGCTCATGTGCTTCGATTGTCAAATACAGCTTGTCCGCAGCGACTGCCTGTTCAGCCAGCACTTCGTCTTTGCCGTCCGTACATTTGGTCAAGCGAATAACCTTCTTGCCGCCCGATAGAAGAACCTCGCAGCGGAAATGGTATTTGCTGCTCTGCAGCAGCACGACACCAGCCGACTCATGCTCCGTGCGCGGCGAGAACTCCAACACAGTACGTGCGTTGAAATGAATGTGCTGTTGGCGTCTGCCTACGAAGCTCGGTTGAACATTCTCCTTGAGCGTCTGCGGACGCAGCTTCAGTCGAAGATGGCCAGGACGTTCTTCGAGACTCATGAATGGCTCTCTTGGCGTGCGAAGGAGCAGCCACTGCATGCCAAGCTCCGTTGCATCGAAGTTGTCGCAAGCCGGAGGCTGTATCCACCGCTGCTCCGGCAGGTTCGGACGCACCTCTTCCATCTCGACAATGGATTTGCCCGGTTTCACGACTGGCCAACCTTCCTCCCATGTGAATGGAACAAGGAATGTCTCGCGGCCAAGGTTGCGATAATATCCGCCATATGGACGGGAAGCAAGCAGAACCATCCACCACTCGCCATTCGGCGTCTCTACAATATCGGAGTGACCAACGTTGACGATCGGGTAGTCGTTGCCCAGATGACGGTGTGTGAGGACCGGATTTTTCTTATAACCGACATACGGTCCGAATATATTTTCGCTTCGAGCAACGGAAATGGCATGATCCGGTCCCGTGCCACCTTCCGAGATGAGCAGATAATAATAGCCGTTGATTTTGTAAGTATGCGGGCCTTCCGGCCATACGGCATCGCGCAGTGCACCACGCCATAACGAATGCGTCTCGCCGACGAGTTTCATCGTGTTCAAATCAAGCTCCTGGATCCATATCTCCCAGTTGCCGAAATATTGAGGACCCTCAGGTGCCGGGCGTGTACCAGTGTAGTACGCTTTGCCATCCTCATCGAAGAATAAGGATGGGTCGATCCCTTCGGATTCCAGCCAGTATGGATCGGACCAAGGCCCGGCAGGATCGGTAGCCGTAACGATGAAGTTACCTTTCTTGCCAACATTCGTATTAATGACATAGAATGTGCCCTCGTGGTACCGAATCGTTGGTGCAAACACACCTTCGGATGGCCTCAAGCCATCTAGATCAAGCTGAGACGGCCGGTCCAGCACATGGCCGATCTGTCTCCAGTTCACGAGATCCTTACTGTGAAAAATAGGAATTCCCGGGAAATATTCGAACGTCGAAGTGACCAAATAGTAATCATCGCCAACTCTGCACATGGACGGATCAGGATAAAACCCAGGTAAAATAGGATTTTTGAACGTTGTCATCCTCTATCACTCTTTCTGGTTTCAATTTATCCTTCGATGATAGACTGTTCAAGCTTCACCAACAACCTGCCAAACTCTAGTACATGCATGACGAATTATAGGTTATACCCTACGATCATTAGACATTGAAGGCAATAAGAGCACCTTCCCTTTCTGTCCTCGTTGTTCGGCCGCGCTTATCGCTGCGTGGTATTCGTCCAGCTCGAAACGTCCTCTTGCTTGTTGAATCTTTATCTGATTGTTCATCAGTAAGTGGAAGAGGTGTTCAAATGTGGAGTGCCACTGCGCATGCGAAGCTTCTTGCATCCACCTTTTAAGCCAGTATGGTTTTACATTAATGGAAGGAAGCTGCCTATTCACATTCATCCAATCAATCGAAATACCCGACAACAGACCAATGCTCAATACGGTTCCGCCAGGACGAATGCAGTTCATCAGATCTTCGGCATCCGCCCCGCCGATACTATCAATCCCCGCCGTTGCTCCCACCCCAGACGTAATCTCCATTACGCGATCTCTTATAGAACCTTGAGATGAGTCAAGCACCTGCCAAGCTCCGAGCGAATGCAACTCTTCGGCATGTGCGCTGTTGCGCACAATTGCAATTAACTTGAATCCGATGAGACGAGCGAATTGAGCAAATAATCGGCCAATCGCAGATCCGCAAGCATTAACGAGAAGCACGTCTTCATGCGTTAGCTTAAGTTCATCCGAACAAATCACCCACGTCGTAACGGGGTTGATATACATTTGACTTGCTGTCTCGTCATCAACAGAATCGGGAACCGGAATTGCATATTGCGCCTTAGTGGTGACATAAGCCTGCCAAGTGCCTTCACCCCGCAAGGGCAGCACCCGGCGGCCTAATAAAGAAACGTGATTTGGTGATCCAACCTCCTCGACAACCCCAACGCCCTCATATCCGGGTATTGCCGGCAGATGGATACGATGCTTGTAAGCGCCTCGTATCGGGATTAAGTCAGAGGGATTGATCGGACTGGCTAACATTCGAACCAACACCTCATCTTGATCAAGTGAAGCAGGTGCTCGATTCACAAGCTGGAGGACCTCCCGAGGATCGCCAAAAGAATCATAGCGTAAAGAAACAAAAGGATGAATGATTGCTCTCTCCTTGCTTAACGGTTCAATTCCATACCAGCACAACCGCCGCTTCTACTATACGCTGCTTGCTTCCTTGAACTTATCAAGACACGCCTTGCATATGCAAGATACATCAATTTGATCTTTCGGTACGAGCTTGAAGATCTCCTGCGGGAAGTACTCCTTGCTGCACCAACATGCATTCGGATTACCCGTGACATTCCCGCATCGATTGTCGCTGCTGCAGATTGGGCATTTGGCCGCCGTTTGATCGTTCATGTTTCACACCTGCTTTTATCATAATCTACTAATCCTATCATACTTGTACATTCAATTTGTTTCCAGCAGGCTCCAGTAATTTGACTGAATCTACCCGAGCGTCCTCCAGTCCCGCCACTCCCTGCGATCATTCACTTCATAAATTTCATTCTCGCGATTGACGAATCGGTGAATATACAGCTCTCTGCGAATCGTCGCGAAGTCTTCATTCAGCGGCTTAATGAACGCATTGATCTCCTTCTCTGTATAGATCTTATCGGCATCCAGTTGGTTCGTCAGATGCTCCAGTACGATCAACTTCTTCTTCAGCTGTGCCGGAAGATGTTTAATGCAGCACTGCTCGGTTATAAAACTTCGGAGCACCGAGCGCTGCAGCTTCTCGTTTGCGGTTATCCCATTAGCGGCTTGTTCTGTCATATTGATACCTCCAACTATCGAAATTCGATATTCGTCTAATTAGATGATATTCAAATTAGATTCGGGTGTCAACAATTGTATGCGTCGAGGTTTGACTTAATTGTATTTACAGAATGCAAACAAGCTATTATTATAGGATTACAACTTGTACACAAGTATACTTGTAGACTTAATAGAGGTGAACACGATGAAACTAGGCATGATAGGTCTTGGCAAAATGGGTTATAATCTCGTACAAAATATGCTCCTTCATCAGCATGAAGTCGTTGTTAACGACGTGAATCCTGATCCCGGCAAGCAATTAGCGGAGCAAGGCGCCGAATTTGCCGCATCGATCGAAGAACTCGTTGCGAAGCTGGCCTCCCCTCGTATTGTATGGATCATGGTCCCTGCGGGCTCAATCGTCGATCAAGTAATCGACAAGGTCATTCCGATGCTGGAGATTGGCGATATCATCATCGATGGCGGTAATTCGCACTATAAACAATCACTCGCTCGTGCTGAGAAGCTTGCCGCACACGGCATCCATTTCTTCGATGTAGGTACGTCGGGCGGTACGAATGGCGCAGCGCATGGCGGCTGCTTCATGATTGGCGGCGACCAAGCTGCGTTCGCGACAATCGAACCTATTTTCCAAGACATAGCGGTCGAACGTGGGTATCTGTATGCAGGCAAAAGCGGCAGCGGTCACTATCTGAAGATGGTTCATAACGGCATCGAATATGGCATGATGCAATCCATCGCAGAAGGCTTCGAGCTGCTGTCGAAGAGCGAATTTGACTTCAACTACGAGCAGGTTGCGCGTGTGGTCCAATGGCTCGGTTATTCGCAGCTGGCTGATGGAACTAACGGAGAACGCGTTCTCGAAAGATGCGAACTTGGACGGCATTCGCGGCGTCATGAAGAGCTCCGGCGAAGGCAAATGGACGGTTGAAGCCGCGCTTGATCTCGAAGTCAGCACGCCGGTCATTGCGCTGTCGCTCCTGATGAGATACCGCTCGCTTGAAGCGGATACGTTCCACGGCAAGGTTGTTGCTGCGCTTCGCAATGAGTTCGGCGGCCACGCTGTTGAGCGTGCAGAATAACAAACATCCGTTCTCCTCATAGAATCGTTATGCGAATCTGTGTTAAAATCGGTAAATACATACCGTTCTTAACCGTTCGAAAATGATCGATATAGGAGAGTTGACTTATATGCGTTATCCTACTGCTTGGCTGCAAGGGTCTTCCCTGGGGGAATCCATTGCTTGTGAATTAAGACTGCAGATCATCAATGGCACGATCAAACAAGGCGAGAAATTGTCCGAGAATCGGATTGCTGCAGATTTTAACACGAGCAGATCCCCAGTGCGGGAAGCGCTCAAGACATTGTCCAACGAAGGACTTATTCGTCTGGAACGGATGGGTGCCGTTGTACTCGGATTGAGCATACAAGATCTGCAGGAGCTTTATGATGTCCGATATCTGATTGAGAGCTTCGCCCAGCAGCGTCTGGCTAATGGAAACCATGATTCACTGCTTGCGAACCTGAAGCAAATCATTGATAAAATGGAGCTTGCCATCAAATACAATGATGCTGTCGAGTTCTCGCATCTGGATTTCCGTTTTCATGAGGCGATGGTTGTAGAGGCTCAACATACACGTATCCACCATCTATGGAGAAGCATCCGTCATATTGTGCTGACTGTCATGCTTATTACGACGGACGTTGTTTTCGCTGAAGGGGAACGTAAACTTCTTCAAGTGATCGAGAAGCATCGAGGCATTATCCAAGCATTAGAGTCAAGAGATGTGAATGTGATTCAGAAGGTTGTGCAAGACTACTTCGCAGATTCCAACATAACGCTTCATAGCAGCATATCGTAATCGTTGTTGGCGCGGTAAAAAAGGAAAGCGCTTGAATTAAAGCGTTCGTCCACGTTGTCGACAAGTATACAATATGCGACTCATTTATTTTGTTGAAAGCGTTCTATGATGGAAATGCTGAAAGTGATATCGATCTGGATAATAACAGGAGGCAGCATCATGAACACGATATTTGGCTTCAGTCACAATGTTACCTTGTTAATATGGGCATTGGTTTCCATCGTATTTCTGGTTGTGCTTATCGCGAAATACAAGTGGAATCCATTCGTCACTCTGCTTATCTCCTCCCTGCTGTTAGGTTTCCTTGCGGGGATGAAGCCGGATGAAGTCATCAAATCCATAACCGGCGGGTTAGGCGGCACTTTAGGAACGATCGCCATCGTCATCGGTCTTGGTACCATGCTTGGCAAAATGATGGCGGAATCAGGCGGCGCCGAACGGATCGCGACCACAATGGTCGATCGATTCGGGGAGAAGCGCGTACACTGGGCGATGATGATCGTCGGTTTCATTGTCGGTATCCCGGTATTCTTCGAAGTCGGGGTCATTCTTCTTATCCCGATTGTATTCATCGTAGCTCGCAAGACGAGAATGTCTCTGCTGCAGATCGGCATTCCTGTTCTCGCTGGTCTTTCCACTGTACACGGGCTCGTTCCGCCCCATCCGGCACCAATGATCGCAATTGATGCGTATCAAGCGGATCTTGGCAAGACGATTCTGTATTCGATCATCATCGGTCTCCCTACTGCTATTATCGCGGGACCTGTGTTTGGTAAATTCATTGGCCGAAGAATTCAAGTCGAGCCGCCAGCCAACTTGGCTGAGCAATTCACGACCAAAGAAAATCGCAATCTGCCTGGCTTCGGCATTACGTTGTTCACGATTCTGCTCCCTGTTATCTTGATGCTAATTGGCTCCATTGCCAACATCATCGATCCAGATGCAACCAGCCAATTCACGGTATTCTGTGAATTTATCGGCCATGAGATTATCGCTCTGCTGATCGCTGTCGTGTTCGCCTTCTTCTCGCTTGGATTCGCAAGAGGCTTCTCGAAGGAAGATGTTTCCCGCTTCACAAGCGAATGCTTGGCTCCTACGGCGACTATCATTCT
The DNA here is from genome assembly GCF_014779765.1 of Paenibacillus terricola. Lineage (GTDB taxonomy): Bacteria > Bacillota > Bacilli > Paenibacillales > Paenibacillaceae > Paenibacillus_T > Paenibacillus_T terricola. The sequence continues at coordinate 1,023,866 of NZ_JACXZA010000002.1, forward strand.
GATCATCGGTGCAGGCGGTGCGTTCAAGCAAGTATTGATTAACAGCGGTGTCGGTGGTGCGATTGCGGATATTGCAACGCAAGCGAACGTGAACATTATCTTCTTCGCTTGGTTCGTTGCTGCGCTCATCCGTGTGGCAACAGGTTCAGCAACTGTAGCAATGACGACGGCAGCGGGCATTATTGCACCTGTACTCGGTCAGAACCCAGACACGAACGTTGAGCTTGTAGTGCTTGCAACGGGCGCTGGCTCCCTCGTGCTCTCCCATGTCAACGACGCCGGTTTCTGGATGGTGAAAGAATTCTTCAATATGACCGTTCCGCAAACGTTGAAATCGTGGACGGTGATGGAGACGCTGCTATCGGTTGTTGGCCTAGTATTGATTCTTCTGCTTAGTACGGTAGTATAAGAAGAGGAACTGGGCAATTTTCACAGGAAAGAGGGTTCATCCATTGAGTCAGCCTTACTATATGATTGGCGTTGATATCGGAACAACTAGCACCAAAGCTGTGATGTTCGAAGAAAACGGGAAGGTTGTAACCAAGGCGGACGAGGGTTATCCCTTGTTTACTCCTTCTTCTTCTGTAGCGGAGCAAGATCCGGATCAGATCTTCGGCGCTGTCGTCCACGTATTGAAGATGGTTATGGCGCAAAGCGGCGCGAAGCCGGAACAAGTGATGTTCGTCTCCTTCAGCTCGGCGATGCATAGCGTCATCGTCGTCGATGCGGATGGCAAACCGCTGACGAACTGCATCACTTGGGGCGATAACCGAAGTGCTGCTTGGACGGAGCGTCTGAAGCGTGAGATGAACGGGCACGAGATCTACCTGCGGACAGGGACACCGATTCACCCGATGTCCCCTCTCTCCAAGTTGATGTGGCTTCGCCACGATCAATCGGACTTATTCGAGAAGGCTTATAAATTCATTTCGATCAAAGAGTATGTATTCGCGAAGCTGTTCAACGAATACGTCATCGACCATTCCATCGCTTCCGCAACGGGGATGATGAATCTCGAGAAGCTGGATTGGGATGAAGAAGCGCTGTCGCTGGCAGGTGTTACGAGCGAGAAGTTGTCTAAGCTTGTGCCAACGACTCATACGCTAAGCGGGATGTCTGCTGTCTACGCTGAAGAAATGGGACTTGCTCCTTCCACTCCATTCGTTATAGGAGCCAGCGATGGGGTTCTTTCCAACCTCGGAGTGAATGCGATCAAGCCAGGTGTTGTCGCGGCGACGATCGGGACGAGCGGTGCCATTCGCACGGTTGTGAATAAGCCAGTTACCGATCCGAAGGGCAGATTTTTCTGTTATGCGTTAACGGAAGATCTGTGGGTCATTGGCGGTCCGGTCAACAATGGCGGCATGCTGCTCCGCTGGGCAAGAGATGAATTCGCGGCATCGGAAGTCGAGACGGCTAAGCGGCTCGGGATGGATTCTTATGATCTCATCATGCAGATCGTAGAGAAAGTAGGACCAGGAGCAGACGGTCTTCTATTCCACCCTTATCTGACCGGCGAACGTGCGCCGCTGTGGAATCCAAACGCGAGAGGGTCTTTCTTTGGTCTTAACATGCACCATAAGAAGGAGCATATGATCCGCGCTGTACTGGAAGGGGTTATTTTCAACCTGTACACGGTATTGCTTGCCATGGAGGAACAGATCGGACGCCCGACTCGAATCCATGCAACAGGCGGGTTCGCCCGCTCGTACCTGTGGCGTCAGATGATGTCGGACATTTTCGACCAAGAAGTCGTCGTGCCCGAGAGCTTCGAAAGCTCGTGCCTTGGCGCTGTTGTCCTTGGCCTCAAGGCCATCGGCCGAGCTGATTCGCTTGAGATCGTGGCTAGCATGGTCGGCTCCACTCATCAGCATCAACCGATCAAGGAGCATGCCGATATCTACCACCAGCTTCTGCCGATCTACATTCAGATTCCTCGCAAGCTCGAAGCCGAATACGAGGCAATCGCGAAGTTTCAGGAACGGGTTGTGAAATAGCTAGTGTGAATGCAGAACAGTCCACCAGTAGGAGGTGGACTGTTTTTTTTACGTATTGACAATATGATGGTTGGTAATCTTAGGATTACGTAAGAAGTTCGTTCGCATGCCTACTCTTCTCAGATCCTTTGCTTTCGATCCCAAGCAGCTGCAGTTGACTGCCTAGCATTGTTCTGATGCCATTCGATTTATCTAATAAAGTTAAATAAAGTAACAAAAAATTTGCATTGTTGAGCGTTTCCAACGTTTTAGCGACCATCTTGATTATTAGCCCCTTGTAGATGTTATTGTTTGTTGTTGCGGTTTGTTTCAACAGCTTCATTATCGCAGCTAATTTTAAACTCAGTTAAAACCATTCACGACCATCCTCAATTACACGGCAAAGAGCAGTCCACATCGAATGTGGACTGCTCTGCAGTTTACGGTTGTTCCTCAATAACCGTTTACCTATTTAACCAGAGATGCAAGAATGACTGCCAATTCTTTTCTCGTTAGCGCATGAGCTTCGCTCTCATTGCTTGCACTGCTATAAGTAATGCCTGTGAATGCAGCATATCGAGTCAGAATCAAATCCATTTGTTTCGATGTAATGCTCGAATTCGGCAGGAAATGTCCGGCCCCATCACCCAACACAATCGCGTTCGTAGACGCCCATCCGACGTATCCGCTGTACCAGCTGCCCTGCTTCACATCCTGGAATGTTGAAGTATCTGCTTGATCAACACCGAGCAAGCGTCCAAGGGCTGTAACGGCTGCTGCACGTGTAACGCTTGCTGAAGGGGAAAAAGTCGTACTGCTCGTGCCAGTCAGAATACCTTTGTCATACAACGTCTTCACGGCCGCATAGGCACTGTCAGTTGGATTGATATCCGTGAACGGCAATCCGCCAATCGTAAAGGAATATTGCGATGTACCTGTATATTCCGCATTATCAGACACGACTGCAACCGTAAGCTGGTACGTACCATCTTCCGTTGGGAGCGTCAACGCATCAATGCCTTCCGATAAGCGAATCGAAGACGAGAAGCTCTCCGATGGAACATCCGTAATGGTAAGCTGAATATCTTCGGATGGAACATCGGCACTAGCTGTTATTTTATTCAGCACAAGCTTCCCGTCTGATGCAACATTCTTAACGCCGCTCCCATCATTCACGCTGAAGGTAACGCGTTTCTTACCGGAAGCTTCAGTAGAAGCCGAAATTCCTGAGAAGCTGTGGACCGTATTCGTAATCGTGAACGCTGTAGAGCCTTCTGCGTTAGCTTGATCTCCTGTTGATGGTTGCGGATTGAAGCCGCCTGTGCCATTCGATGAGCCATCGCCTGTCGGAGGTGTTTCGCCCGTTGGCAGCGTTCCGTTGTTTGTACGATCCGGAGGTGTGAAATTACCGTCCCCCGGAGCAGCGACATCTCCTCTGCCGCCAGGTCCCATACCGCCGAAACCGCCGCCTCCCATCATGCCGAAGCTGTTTCCTGTATATTGCTGTTCAACACCATCGATAAACACATGGTATTCCTTATTCTTGGCAAGTTCAGATGATGAGAAGGTAACACTTTGGAACGCTTTCTCTGCCGTGTGGTTTAGCAGCTCGTTGCCTTCGGCATTCTTCAGCGTGATCACGCTGCCGGCTTTCTGCGTGGAAGCGAATGCGAGCTCAATAAAGGTCTGCTTCGAATTCGTACCTGTAGCATCGTTGCGAGTACCAAGGGCAACGACGGTCCCGCCATTAATCGCGATGTCACTATCGGCATCGATGCCCCCGTCTGGACTGCGATCGTTCGCCATTGTGACGATGGAGCCGCCGTTGATCGTCAAGTAACCATTAGAATCGATGCCATCGCCTTCTGCACCTAAACCGGCATTCACATGAAGATAACCGCCGTTGATCGTCGTAACCGAGATTCCGTCTTCGTTCGTATTAATACCATCATCCTGTGACTCAATGTAGATCTGGCCGCCATTGATGGTCAGATGCAGTTCAGAGTCTAGACCTTCATTCTCACCTGTAATATGCAGCTCGCCTGTCCCTTTCGTCTGACCGGAAATATTCATCGACATGCGGGAGTAGAACGCGCCATCGTACTTATGAAGCTTCTTAGTCGTACCTTCCTTATAGATACGAGCGACATAAGAGCCATTCACTTCATTCACGGAGCCATCGGCAAGCACAACCTGTGCTCCTGCATTCGTCAGATCGGTAATACCTTTCGTATCTTGATCATCGCTGTATGGATCATACACATTGTAGAAAATAACCGCAGGAGCGACAGTTGACGTAATATCAACGCCATCCATAATTAGCGTTACTTTCGCTGTAGGATCAGTCTCTGCTTCTTTACCTAGGTCGACAGCGATTTGTCCAGCAGACAGCGTACCGGATAGACGATATGTACCTGGCTCCGTTATCGTAACAACCGTATGCTTGTCCGCTTCACTGCTCTCATGTGCGTCAGCCGCGGTTCCTTCCCCATAAGATGAGTCATGTCCAGCTTCATAATAAACAATATCTGCACCGGTATAGACGGCAGCTGTAGAGGACGTCGAAGCAGCCTGACCATCTACTGTTACCCCATTATCGGATAATGATATGCTCGTTACGTCACCAGTAGCATCAGCTGCTGCAGCTATATAAGCCGTGGATGAGAGTGTGAGCGCTAGCGCAAGTGTGGTTGAAGTTAATTGCTTAATCATAAACTTAGGACACTTCCTTTCGGATTTGATGTCCCAAGTGTAAATGCGTTTACTTAAACGAAACTTAAATATTTGTAAAGACCGCTATTCGGCGTAAAATACGAAAGACTCCTAACATCCATGTCATTCAACATGAGGAGTAGGAGTCTTTATCACATAGGTGTTTATTAACGACAATCCACTGCGAATTCGATTACTAGCTTTCTGTAATATAGCTCTGGTCTGAATTAGTGTCAGTATGGCTACACGGCATATCAGTCATTAACTTTTCCCGACATAATACGATTCCGTTGGTCCCAAGTAGCTCGCAGCAGGCTTCTTGCCTACCGGATAGATTACAAGCTTCTCGAGTACGAAGCCAGGACTTACCGCATAAATCCGAAGCTGATTTCGTCCTTCCTGGCAGACGATCTGGCTTATGTGGCGTCGAATATTGTCCAGCACGCCAGTAGCCCAATCCCGATTGTATTCGCTCACCTGTTGTCCCCTGACAATCGTGTTCCACACTTGAATTTCGCCTTCGTTCGCTTGAATGCCATAGTGCAGCGTATTGTCTGTCGTTACCGGATTCGAAGGCTGCATATACAACTTGACCTCATAATCGCCAGCTTCTTGCACAACGAATTGGTATTCCAGATAAGGGGCATCTTCGCCCGCTGTGAAATATCGCGTAGTCGGGAACACCTTCATCGCGGATAATGTTCTGCCATACTCCTCGATGAGCTGGAAGCCGGCCGAGTCTTCCTCATACTGTCCCGCATCTTGCTTGATGCAATAGTGCTCAGCCTCGATAGATATATATCCTTCTGTATCGACGAAAATTCCATCCGGTAAGCCGCTCAGATCTGGCAGTTGGGCATCCACGATAATCGTGCAGACGCCGCTAGGAAGCTTTACCTCGATCTCCGCTGCCGATTCGTCATTCATGGCATTCCGGTCGAGCCGAACCGTTATCGTCTCCGATGTTGTATGGATGCCGTCTAATTTTCCCGCATAACTTGAGCATGTCACCCATGACGATTCACAAGTAATTTCGTATGAAGCATCCTGATCGCTGAGACTATAGATCGTGAAGGTTGCCTCCGTTGCATCCGGGCGCTTGAAATCTCTCATATAAAGCTTGTTCAGATGCCAGCCGCTGCCCTCGGATTGCAAGGTACTGCCGTCCAAGGACACACTTAATCTTGGCTTTCGGGCAGGAATGACCTGCATCAGAATCGGATAACGGCATTCGTCTTCATTCCACTTGGTGAAGCCAATATGCTCGGACAAGCCCATGCCATACCACCGCGCTCCATCAATTGCATGGAATTCATCCACGAGTTCCTCATCCCTCTGCATGCAAGCACGGATTTGCTCAGCCAATTGGTTCGCTTCCATCCGATTCAGCCTAGCCGCGTAATGATTCTTACCTGCCAACAGATGCATTCGCTGCAAATTCAAATTTCCCATCGCCGGATAATAGACTAAGGAGAAGAAAGCTGGCATTGCCTCTTCGTTCATCTTCGCATGCAGCGCATTGGCTTCAGCCATAAGCTTATCAATCTCAGACAACAATCTGTCTGTCTCCTGATAATGGACCGGATGGTAGACGTCCGCGTTCATCGCCTCGGCTTTGCGATTATGCGTAATCCGCGTATACCCGTCAATAATTCGATGAATGGCCTTCAGTTCTTCTAAATCGCAGAATGCACCGAATTGCTGCTCGATCCACACACGGGTATAGTCATGAGTCTTATTGATTGCATCCGTTCCCCAACGGTCAAAGTCGTACGCCAGATCCAGGAAATACGCGAGCGGAAACTCTTGCGTGGCGATATCGCCTACATTGACGACCCACAGCTCGCGGACGCCAAAATCATAGGCCATGCTCATCTGCTCCCACACCTTCGGCAGATAGCTGCTATTGATCCATTCATAGGAGATCGGGCCGCCATGGTAATCGAAATGATAATACATGCCATATCCGCCGGGATGTGAGCGCATAGCTTCCGTCGGCAGCGTTCGAAGATTGCCGAAGTTGTCATCGCAGAGCATCAGGATAACATCCTCCAGCTCTTTCGATCCGATCAGGCCCGGCGTCTGCTCATCTCCATAGAAGAACGGCTCTACCTCTTTGTACAGCGCCAGCATTCGCGGCACTTGATCCAGGTTCGGGTTCACATGCTCTTTGATCAAATGATTCTGGGTCCGCAGCACGTCTCGCAGCAGTTCGATATTATCGGCAAAAGTAGCTTCCTTCCCCATGATCGCAGTATCGGCTTCGCCACGCATCCCGACTGTAATGACGTTATCGAACTTACCGCTCCGCTTCAGACCGTCTGCCCAGAACCTGGTGATCCCTTCTTCATTCGTTCTGAAGTTCCACGCATCGCCATAGATCGAATCCTTGCCTCTTACATATTTATACTCTTCGCCTTGGCGCAAGCACGGCTCATGATGGGAAGCCCCAACCACTACACCGTACTCGTCCGCTAGCTCCGCATTGGCAAGACCCGGTCCGTCATCGTAAAATCGTGCCGACCACATGGCTGGCCAAATATAGTTGCCCTTCAGGCGCAGCAGCAATTCGAACACATGATCATACGCCTCCGCATTAAACCCGCCGAAACGCTTATGTACCCAAGTGCCGAATGCCGGCCATTCATCATTAATGAAGAATCCTCTATAGCGCACCGACGGCTCTTTGGAAACATATTTGTATCCATTGTCCAGCGACCATTCTTCTAGACGCTTAGGCGGCACATTACTCCAATTCACATAGGGTGATACGCCAAGCATTTCAGACAGACGGAATAAGCCATATATCGTCCCCCGCTTATCACTGCCAGCAATGACGAGCGCACGATCCACTCCATTACCCGGAGCTTCTACAACTTGTAATAAATAAACCTCATTCTTCCCGCGAAGTTCGTGGATATCAATCTTGCCACTTTCGGACAGGCTGTCCAAGATTGGGCTTTTGTCGATTGTTCCATAGATGACCGCACAGGAAGCTAATTGACTCCATTCGTCTGTTGATGTAGGTCGAACGCCAAAGACCAGATCTATATCTTTCTTGATCTTCTCTGCAATGCTGCGAACACCAGCGTACGCTTCCTTTTCCTCAAAAATGAATATGCTTTCATTAATTACATTCTGATTTATTGTAAAATTCATTATTGTTCTCCTTGTATTCAGTTGGGCGGTTTATTCCGCGTATTTATTCCTAATTATACAATCAATTGCGTCATTTTCATTTGTGATAATTAAACATTTATATCGATAAATTAAAGAAGATTGATTTGGATTTATTGGTCGGCAATTGGAAATAACAAGATTATCTTTATTGGAAATAACAAAACGGCTGCCCTGCTTAAGGAAGGGCAACCGCTTCTATTATTTACGACTGTTATCGCATGCCTCTGCCGCCACCGGCACCACCGCGTCCTCCGCCGCCTCCGCGCGACACGGTAATTTCCGTGATTTTCTCGCCATTGACCGTAACGTCGCCGCCATTAAGCTGCGCAGTACCATCCGCATCGAAGGCCGAAGCTCCCTGCACCGTAATGGTGCCTCCATTAATATAGATATCGCCGTTGGCATCGAATGCATCCGTATCGCCGCTTGCCATGTTCACATCAATCGTACCGCCATTGACTTCAATCACGACATTGGAATCCACCTTCTGCGAGGCATTAATGCCATCATCCTGTGCGTTTATCGTAATCTTGCCATCATTGATCTTGATATAGTTGCCTTCGATGCCTTCTTGGCATGTCTCGATGTTAATGGTGCCTCCATCAATTTGAACGATGCTGTTGCCGCGAATGCCATCATCGGCAGCGTTAATATTCAATGATCCGCCATCCATATAGATATACCCGAGGGAAGCATCTTCTTCGTTCTCGCTATGCAGCGCATCCTTGCCGGAATCGATTGTGATCGTTCCATCGTGAATACGAATGGAGTCGTTGGCTTCCAATGAATCTGCAGCGGACTGGATGCTGTATTCCCCTCCAGTGATTATGAGATCATCCTTCGACGAAATCCCGTTTCCTTGACTAGACACGATGTCCAAGCTTCCGGTTCCGTTCATGGTCAGATCGGCTCTTGAGAAAATTACCGCATCCAGATTGGTCTCACCATCTGCCGTGTAAGTACCGGTTACCTGCATATCGTTCTCGCTGTCTGTAGAGGTCACGAACACTTTATCCGCTTCCTTCACATAGATGGCAGGCGAATCATCATTCATAATGCTTACGCCATCTAGAACGATTTGAACCTTCGCATCCTCAGGTGCATCAACCACTACCGTTGCATTCTGCGCCTCGCCGCTTAAGACGTAGACACCCTCTTGATCCAACGTGATATCTTGACCGCTTGTTAGCTTAATCTGCTTAGCAGCTGTTAAATCCGCCGTCTGCTCCAGATCACGATCGCTGAACATATCCGTTGTATCAAGAGCAGAAGTTTCCGTTGGTGCTGCTGTTGTTGCCGGCGTTTCGCTGGTTGATGCAGCAGATTGTGTTGTTGCAACAGAAGTTGTCTCACCGCCGCTGTTAACTTCTGTCTTCGAGCACCCCGCAACAGCTACCGCAACCAAAGCGGCCAATGTAAGCGCGCTTAGTTTTATTATCTTATTGGATTTCATCAATCAACACTCCTTGTATATTCTTAGTGATTCATATGATCTTTACTGGGCTATCGCTTTGATGACTTGCTTCAATCCTAATAGAGCTCACTTAAATCAAACTTAAATGAAAAGAGGAAAGATTCTATTGTGGAGTAAAATAAGCCAAAGCAAAAAAACCTCAGACCTGTTGTCTGAGGGAAACACAATTCATTTTTCAAAATATATGTTTTTAGACTTTGAGTGCTACCTGAATAAAAACACTATAGTCGAAACGATACATTAATCTCTGTTACTCTTCCTTCAATCTGTATAGTCGTGTCATCTCCTTAATTCTTGTACAAAGTTCCGTCCTGATCGCAGTCGGCTCCTGCACTTCAACCAGCGGGCCATAGCTCAATATATTCTGAATCGCTTTCTCTTCCGATGAAAAATACGCTTCGAGCGTCAAGGTACCGTCCGGATTGTTGATCGCTTGCTGGAAGCCGAATTCGTCTAAAACTCGGCTTCGGGCAGCCGGTTGAAACAGCAGCATAGCCCTTACCTTGGAGAAATCCGCCCGCCCCATGAACTCGCGTTCGATATCGTGCAGCGTATAGTCCCTACGCTCGAATAATTCCTCAAGCTCCGTCATCCGAAGAATTCGGCTCAGACGGAATACGCGGAAAGCTCCTCTTGTTCGGCAATATCCGTAGAGATACCACGTATATGCCTTGAGGAAGAGACCCATCGGTTCAATCGTTCGATCCGATTCATTCCCCTTGTTATCTAAGTAACACATATGAATCAAATGCCTATCTTTGATCACCCGTCGCAGCGGCCCAATCTTTGCCTTATCATTCGGATTGGGCTGAAAATCAAGATTGACATGATTATCTGGAACGCTGCTCGGTCGCTCGGGCATCATCGCTCCTATTCGTTCGAGAAGACCATCAAGATCCGAGCCGTCTGTAGCAGAACGTGCCCCGCGCAAAGCCGTCACGATGGCCGCGAAGTCGTCCAAAGATAGCAGTTGCTTATCGATTCGGTAGCCGGACATAATCTCGTAACCTCCATCAGAACCAGCGAAGGACACAATGGGGATGCCCGCGAGATTGATCGCTTCCATATCGCGATATATCGTACGGAGGGAAACCTCGAACCGCTGAGACAGCTCCGTTGCGCTGACACGTGTTTGATTGAGCAAAGCCATCGTTATCGCGAGCAAGCGGTCCAGTTTCATTCCGGGGTCCCCCCTTAATTCATCCCTATCTTTCGATTCGACCAGTTTTTATCTTTCGCCGTACGTCCCCATAAACCCTTCTTAGCGGAAACGACGGAAAAACGATCGGATATCCGAAGTAAGCGTCTCAGGCTCATCGATTGCTGCAAAATGAGTCCCGCGCTCATGTTCCGTCCAGAACACGATGTTCGTATTGTCTCTTTCTGCAAAACGACGGATCGTTCGGAAGTCATTACCGAAGACGGAGATGCCTGTCAGAGCGGCATTCTTCTCCCCTGCTAATGGATTCGTTACATGGGCGTTCTCATAATAGAGACGGGACGACGACTCTGCTGTATTCGTCAGCCAGTAAATCATGACGTTCGTAAGCAGCGCATCTTGGTCTATAAAACCTTCATGATCGCCGAAACCATCGAACATATCGAGAATCCATGATAGCTGACCCACAGGCGAGTCGGACAACGCATATGCTAATGTCTGAGGACGCGTGGATTGAATGACGTTAAAGCCGGCTCGATCTTGAAAAGCTCCAAGAAATTGTAGTCGCGCCCAATCGTCTTGCGACAAACCTTCCATCTCTGCCGGATCGCCGGACGGGAAAGAAAACAGCTGCAGAACATGGATGCCTAGCAGCCCTTCCGTACGCTGAACGCCCAGTTCCCGCGAGACTAATGTACCAACGTCACTGCCATGTGATCCATATTCCATGTAACCGAGCCGCTTCATTAACGTATCCCAAGCTTTGGCTATTCGTGGTATATCCCAACCTTCACCTAGATCAGAGCCGGAGAAACCGAAACCCGGAACCGATGGAATGACTAAGTGGAAAGCATCCTTCGGATTACCGCCATAAGCACTCGGGTTGGAAAGCGGACCAATAACATCAAGGAACTCCGCGATCGAACTTGGCCAAGCATGCGTTAACAGTAACGGAATGGCATCCGGTTCTGGCGATACGATATGCATGAAGTGGATGTTCGCGCCATCGATCGTCGTTGTGAACTGCGGCCAGCTATTCAATCTCGATTCGTGTTTGCGCCAATCGTATTGTTGATTCCAATAAGCAATCAGCTCTTGTACACGCGACAGCTTCGATCCGTATTTCCAGTCTGCAGATTTCGATGCATGCGGCAGACGGCTTAGCGATAAGCGTTGACGTAGATCATCGAGGTCGCTTTGCGGTACGGCGATGTGGAACGGACGAATTTCGGAATCAACCGTTTGCGTCATTTGATTTACATTTGTCATTTTGAACATCCTCCTTATTTTGAGAAGCGTCGTATTTGTTCTCTACTCTTCTCACTATAAAGCTGCGACCCTGACAACATAGTGTCAGGGTGGTTGGAGGAAATTAAGTTTTTTACAGACTTTGGGACAATCTTTGCAGGATTGACTGGATTGCCTGCAACTATCTGTTATCGATTGAGCGTCATTGTATACAAAGACAGGCTGAAAGGAGATGGTCAAATGGACTCCCTAAAACCAGTGAGAAGAAGTTCGCTCCGTGTTTATTTAGGCAAAAAGTATTATCGATTGAGACGTTATTGGGATTGGCACTTCAGCAGTAAATCCTATGCATCCCAGCAAAAGGATTCAATCTTACCGTATCTTATCTTTACACACCAGACTCCTCTGCTTCGGCAGCTCAAAGACGTGGATATGTGGTTGCAGCACAATAAGGTAAAGAACCTTACAATCGCTTCCAATAGGATCAACGGGGTCGTCATTAAACCGGGCGAAACGTTCTCCTACTGGCGTTCAATCGGAAACACAACCAAGCGTAAAGGGTATGTGGATGGTATGATCCTATTTTATGGGAAGGTCACGACAGGTGTAGGCGGAGGATTGTGTCAATTATCAAACCTGATATATTGGATGACATTACACTCGCCACTAACGGTGACTGAACGATACCGGCATAGCTATGATGTGTTCCCTGATTCCAAGCGAAGTCAGCCATTCGGCAGCGGTGCGACATGCGCTTATAATTATCTCGATCTTCAGATCCAGAACGAAACCAATCAGAACTACCAGCTTATCGTTTATTTGACGGACACCCACCTAATTGGCGAATGGAGAGCCGTCCATCCACCAACAGCTAGGTATGAGGTTTATGAACAGGAACACTGGATTACCCGAGCTCATTGGGGCGGTTATGTACGGCATAATACCATTTACAGAAAAATGTACAATTTGGACAACCAGCTTATTGCCGACGAATTCATCACTGACAATCATGCAATTATGATGTATGAACCTCTGCTGCCAGAACATACGACTAAAGCTGAGAATCTGTGACTCATTGGTCATTAATGATTATCAAACCATTTATGAGGCTGAGTTGATTAAATAGGATAAGACTGATGGCCTCTACCATTGCCGCAAGCTGCTTATTTATTTCCGAGTTGTTCCGCCAAACCGATTAGAAGCCCTTCAGTTCCACGAATGTAGCAGAGCTTATACGAGTTCTCGTACTGAACCACTTCGCCAACGATCTGGGCACCATGCTTCGTGAGTCTGGATACCAATTCGTCAATGTCTTCAACGGTGAACATGACGCGTAGATAACCAAGGGCATTAACAGGAGCAGTTCGGTGATCGGATATAGTAGGCGGGTCGATAAATCGCGAAAGCTCAAGTCGGCTGTGGCCATCTGGGGTGATCATCATAGCAATCTCTACTTTCTGTGAACCTAGCCCAGTTACGCGACCAGCCCATTCACCTTCGACGGTAGCTCGCCCTTCAAGCTTCAATCCAATTTCCTCGAAGAAAGATATTGCGTGATCAAGGGATTCTACAACAATTCCAACATTATCCATCCTTAGTAATTTGTTTTGTGTCATCGATTTATCTCCTTATGTAGACGATTATTGAACCGGCCCGACTATAAACAAGTCGGGCCAGTTCTTCTAAAGACATAAATTTATAACTCAGCGATTCTTAGTTTCTCACGAATTAGATCAGATACAAGCCGATCAGGGGATCGCTTCCCCCTTCCGCCCTTCATTCGATTACACAGTACCGCAACGGCAAGGCCATTCGATGCATCGGCATATCCAATCATGCCGCCCAAACCGGCGTAACCGAAAGCTGTCGGGCTACCACCCATGGTATCGCCATCTTGACTAAGGCTATAGCCTAGCCCCAATTTAATGGGAGCGAGCGCAACTTCGTCGACGCCTTCAAAATGCAGTGACGTCGCCTCCATTACGGAGGCTGGCTCGAGCAGACGTCTGCCACTATCCACACCGTGGCCAATCAATGATGCATACATGCACGCTAACGCCTGAGCCGTAGCAACGACATTCACGGCAGGTACTGCCGCTGCATGGAACCACGGCGAATTCCATTCAGGATTTGCAACTGGGACCAGGGCTGGAGGCAGAACTCGTTTGAAAAGCATATCGTCCGGCATGGAAGCAATCGGAACGGCGTCACCGCTAATCTCGGCGATACGGGATTCTGCCTCCGAGGAAGCGCCTAAGTACATACCCTTTTCAATACCTAATGGCTTGCATATCTCGTCGTGAACAATTTGAGCAAAAGTCCGCCCATCTGCTCGGGATGCGGTCTCCCCCAAAATCCAACCAAAAGTCAGACCATGGTAACCAGACTTGCTGCCAGGTTCCCAGATGGGCTCCAGCTTCTCCATTTCACTGACCATCGCTCTCCAGTCCGTGATGAGCCGCATATCCGCGTACGTGGGCATCAAGGGAACTCCTGCCGTATGGGTAAGCACTTGACGGAGAGTAATCTTGTCCTTGCCATTCGCTCCGAATTCAGGCCAGTAACGGGAAATCCGTTCATCATAATCCAATTTGCCCTGTTGGACGAGAATATGAATGGCAGTTGAAACAATGCCTTTGGAACAAGATTGCACAATGAATAAGGTATCGGAGTCAACGGATCGTAGTCCTGCGGAATCCGCACTGCCTGAACAAGCATTCAGAACCAACTCTCCATGCCAATAGGCTGCTGCTTGAAATCCTGCGCCGATATCGTTGTCCGCAAGATCATCTAATAATTGCTGCACATCATTCTGAAGATCTACGAGATTTTGACGTTTTCTATTAAATCGATTGGTCAATGCACTCAACTCCCTTATATGGATTGAACAATAAGGTGCAGAGCCTACCCTTAGAAACGTCATGCTGGCGAACTAAAGATGCATATGTCCGCCCATGCAAAGGCTCGCCCTAAGAATAGGCTTTGCATGAGCCGCGCAGCATGCTGGCAAAGTGATTTGCCATCAAATACGACCACCCTTCATTGGGAATTTATGTTATTGTAATCTTTCCTTTTGTAAAATTCAAATGTTTGGTGCCCATTTTCAATAACATCAACGTAAGAATCGCTATTAGTCCAGCCTCTTAAGACGATTGATGATGATCCATTCCGAAATCGTGAAATTGATAACCAGCCTGCCCAAATATTGACTTCAAACATGATCAAGTATCACCGGAACACCTTGGAACGGCTCGTTCCGATGCCCTGCGATATACACCAAAATGCAGATCGGCGTCACAAGTCGTGTGGTAGCTGCGACCAGAGTCAGGGCATAATTACGGATCATCCACGCGCCGTGTGTACCGAATTGCCTACGCCGGGCGGCCGAATATCCTCTCCATCCGGTAAATAGCCACAGCGCCACCAAGGTCAAAAAGGTCATTTGACGAACATAGCTTTCCGTGTACATGCCGAAGACGAGCCCGGAAACGCTGCCGACGGCCACGAAGCCAAGATAGAACCGTCCGACCATGCGGTGTATGTGCGGCCGTATGGACCGTAGGCCGGGAATTGTCGAATGCGGACTACAATTATAGCATTATTACAAATAAGCCTCAGAGACGATGCTCTGAGGCTTATTTGTCAATTAATTAGGTCAACACGTTTGAGTATTACATAGTTGCCCCTAATTGTCGAAGAAGCTCCACCACTCTATTATTGCCTTGCTGAACTGCCAATGCCAATGCTGAATCTCCACCTTCAACTTTAGCGTTAACGTCGGCGCCATGGTCAACTAACAAACGAATGATGTCTAGGTTATCGTCATGAAATGCAGCGGTGTGTACACAGGTATGACCGTTGCTATCGAATATATTCGTCTGCGCCTGATGAGCCAGGAACAGCTTGATCACATCTATATTACGTGCCCCTGCTAATGAAGAATGCAATGCCGTATTCGATGGAATGAATGATAGTTTCGAATGAGACACTGCATTTACATCGGCATTATGATTGATCAGAATCTGTACAGCGTCTATATTGCCATAATGCGCCGCGAATCCCAGAGGCGTAAGTCCATCTTTACTCTCAGCGTTCGCAAGACTAGCATTCGTTTCTATCAGTTGCTGCAGCGTTGAAATTGTGCCTGTCTGAATGGCATCGAAAACATCGTCAATCTTTGGATTATACTCCACTTCGTTTACCTCCGATAAATTCGATATTCTTTCTTCATTTGTTACAGGTTAACTTGAAGTTCAAGTGTACCAAAATATCCCTGAAAACGTCCATCTTTCGTATTGTTTAAACAAAATGAAGGACGAAGAACCCCGATATTTCGGGGGATCTTCGTCCTCCTTCCACTTATTTGTTCGATTGGTCGTGTGGAACAGTCACGTTAACGGACGCTGTGGCCGCATTGCCGGCCAAATCCTTCGCCGTATAGGTGATGGTATAAACACGGCCGTCTCCATCGCCCGAACGATCCGCACGCACCTCGAATGAATCGGAAGAATCAATCAGCGGAACATTGTAGTTTGCTTTTTGAATATCCGTTGGCTGAAGCTTTTCATTGCTCGTAATCGAAGTTAATACGACGGATTCCAGACCGGATACGGAATCCGACGATGCTACGGCGACATGGATCGGAACCATCTTTTTGTTGGCCGGCCATATCATCGTTTGGTCCAATGAAATTGCTAATTGTGGTGCAGTACGGTCAATATTCACTTCGAAGGTTTTGAACGGCTCTACGTTGCCTGAATGGTCTACGCTGCGGTAGTCGATTTGATAACGTCCATCGGCCGACAGTGTGAACGGCGCTTGATAAGAAATCCATTCTCCGTTATTCATTCGGTATTCCGTTCCGGAAACACCGGAACCGTTCGCATTATCCTCGGCATGCAGTGATATCGTCACGTCCTTGTTATACCACCCGTTCGTTCCGCTAGGCGTCTCGGGGTCGATCGTATACGTAGTTGTCGGAGGCGCTTGATCCCCGCCCGTATCACTCGGGATATCCTGTACCAGTAGAGCGGTTCCAAGATTGGAGCTGTTCTGCCACTGTTGGCCGGTGACATCGCACCACACCGCTACGCTGTCGCGCATTCCTTTATCGTTATCCGAGTTGTTGACGGAAACATCAAATCCGACCAATGTGCCGATTTGCGGGGCAATCCGATCCAGCTTAATTCTAGCAAAGACGTTATATCCCGCAGTCTGACCGCCTGCGTCGGAGACTGTGCTCGTGACGGTGTCGAAGGTCGATCCGCTTGAACGATGGTCAACGGTTTGCTCGTTTGCGAAGTTGATGCGATACTGGCCGTCGTCACTCTCGATATTGCTTGTTCGCTTATGATCCTGATCCACGAAAATTTCAATGGAATCTTGCTCCCAGGGGTTGCGTGAATCTTTTCGCAAGATCGGATCATGGATTTCAGCGCGAACATATAAATATTGATCGTCCCACATCGTCTTCGCCGTGCCGGTTGCTCCGCTCGTTCCTTGAACGAATTGATCCATGACGATCTGATCGGCATTGTTCCACTGCGGATCGTCGAAGCCTGTCGGCGTACCATGGATAACATAGGTTAATCGGAGCGGTCCGCCCCATGTTAGTGCAGCGAAGTGACTGAGGTCGGTATCCGCATTGTCCGGATCGTTCCAAGCAACGGGTCCTGCTGCATGCCCGTCGGTAACGCGAAGGTCAAACTTCGAATTCTGGCCGCCTGAAGCATGATCCAATGGAACGGCCGCTTCCAGACGATAACCTCCGCTTGTCTCTGCGATCTTATAGTTGGTCCCTTGAACGGTGCTGTTGTCGCGAGACAACGTATAAGGATTCGTTCCGTTGATATAAACCTGTACTTTGTCCGCTGCATCCTTGGTTGTGTCGTGGACATTGGCGAATAGATAGAGATAGGAATCGTCATAGGTTGTACGGAAGTCTGCTATTGCCGTATCATTGGCGTCTTTGATTTCATTCGCCGCGACGGCCTTCAAGATCGCATCCATGGATCCATCGACGGACAAGGATGTTTTCCCGACAGTTAACGGCTTCGAGACCACTTGACCGGTTCCATGCAAGGCGTATCTTACCACCGATTGCGATGGAGCAGAGGGATTGCCCTGTGCGTTTACAACATAGAGATGATAGGTCCCGGCAGTCTGTGGAACCGCTATAGAAGCAGCATCTCCATTAGCCTTCGTCATGCTCGGACCTTCGATGAAATTCGTTGTGCCCACAGGCGCAAGCCATACGGTATTGGCGGCATCTCCCGCAGGCTGTATAGGGATCGAAACTGTCGGCGGATTGATATAAACACTCGCTGGGAGCGCAGCATCTTGTACTGGAGTATGGGATGGCGACGCCAGATGCCGATACGGACCTTCCAGACCAGCATTCAATGCGATGTTATAGCCTGCCAACGGCCATACGCTGTCCTGATAATATAGGATGTCTTCAACGACGCTGCTCGGCAGATTTTTATTGGATATTTTGTTGACGTTGCTATAGGTTTGAGTGATGCTCAGATCATGCTTTCTTCCCCAGTCGTCGGAATTGATCGTATACATGATATTCGGGTCGATATCCAATACGTTATTGCTAAAGTTGATATAAGCCGAACCTTCGTCAGGATGCAGCCCGTATTTATGGCCTGCCGGAACGCCTTTCAAGTAGTTATTGCTAATCATGGTTGTCGGCTGGTTGCCTAACGTATAGATCGGCGCGCCGTCGTCCAATTTCTGCATGGTGTCAATAATTTGGTTGTAGCTGATATCGTTGTTTTGGGCTGTAGTGGTAGGTACTCCCGGCACGATGGATCCTGACGAACCATCGAAGTTCCACCATCCCCAACCGAGCGAGATGCCGACATATGGCGTTTTCTCGATCCGATTATGCTGTATCGATAGGGAGTCGACAAAAAAAGCTTGGATAGCGGCGGAACCGTTGAACAGCACTCCGCTGTCATAGAGATAGTTATTCTTGATCTCAATGTTCTTGCAAACGCCCTCTCGGTCCACTGCATATTTCTCATGATTCGTAGACGTATAATCGCCGATATACACGTGCTGAGGATGTCCGATCGAAATAGCGGCTCCACCGATATCGTTCGCAGCGTTTCCTATCAGCTTCGAGTTCGAAACGTCGTTCACCATGCTGATGCCGTCTGCTCCGGTATGCTCCACCTTACTATTAAGAAGCATGATTCCATCGGCATTCTCAATATCAATGGCACTAGGCTCCGTATCGACATTGCGATAATTGTAAGCGTGAAAGTTTTGTTTCGCATAAGCGATTGCGCTGAGATTGCCTTGCTGCACTTGTTTGAATACCGAACCGTCTATTTCGGATAGGTTCCAATCGGAATGCTCCACCGTGATCCCATCGAAAGTCAGATTGCGCACGTGATCGCTTGTTGAGGCGCCTGCCACTTTAAGAATCGTTGCTACATTGTTCGGAGCGTAGACTTGCGCCGCGGTCATATCCTCGTTATCGGCCTTGTAGTAATATACGGTTTTATTCGTTCTATCGTAATAAAATTCGCCCGGCGCATCCAGAAATTCATAAGCGTTCATGATTTTGTGGCTGCCTCCGATCTGGAAGTTGCCATTGAAGGAGCCTTGAGCGATAGCCGCTCCCGGCTCTTGGAACAAGGCCACGCGATTAGCTCCGTCAGGGGTAGTCGTCACTTGGCGAACCCCTACGATCGCCGTGTTCCAGGTCGTCCTCGTTTCGATTTCGACATCGGCTTGATTCGATTGGATGTTAGGAAAATCCGTCAGGTTGTATTTGGCTCCATCACATTGAGAGCCTGATTCCCATGCCCAATCGGCTTGACCGGCCGTTATGGCATACGTGCCGTAGCAGCCTAACGAATTAATCGTCTTCGAGGCCATGAGCGCCCTCTTGTCATTCACATATAGCGCGCGAAGTTTATTGCTTCGATCCAACGGCGCCTTCCATATATTCCCCGCATGCTGAGTCCAACCGGTAACTTGGACGCCTCCATTCAGCACCGGAGTCTCATTCGGGTAAGCTTGATAAATAATATGATAGCCATTAGTGCCAGAATCGCTTGGCGTAAATTCGATCGTGCTCGATACTTGATAGTTTCCGCCACGTAGATACACATAGATATCCCCCGTCATGCTTGCATTGACGGAACGAACAATATCCCTTGCATGCTGGATGGTTCTGAAAGGTTCGTCGATCGTTCCCGGATTGGCATCATTCCCGCTGGGCGATACGAAATATTGTGCCTGCACTGCCGGCGTCTCCGCAGCCGAAGCAGCCTGGGGAACTGTAAAATTGGCCATGACAAGAACGACGATCAAGACCATCATAAGGATAGACCGCCATTCCCTTTTGAACGAAATGCTTAACATCATATGCATCCCCTTTCATTCATCACTTCAAAATAGCCCCTGCCGTCAATGCGTCTTCAATCTTCTCGTTGCCGATCATATAGACGATAATCGTAGGTAAACTAGAGAGAATCATAGATGCGCCGATAAGTCCCCAGTCCGAAACGCCGACGCTTACGAAGAAGCTGAACAAGCCGACGGTGAGCGGACGGAATTGGTCTTTGGAGGCAATAATGAAGGAAAGCGGAAACTCGTTCCAAATTCGCATGAATATCAAGACGCATTGGGTCACCAGCGCAGGCATGACGATCGGAAATATTATTGAAAAAAAAGTCTGGTAGACGTTGGCCCCGTCAATGCAAGAGGCTTCTTCCAATTCCTTGGGCAGCGTGCGGAGAAAGGCGTACAGCATCAGTACACAGGAAGCGATAGAAAATCCGGAATAAGGAAGAATGAGAGCAAAGTAGCTGTCCTTAAGATGCAGTAGCTTGACCAATTGAAAAAGCGGAATCACGACGACTTCAATAGGTACAATCAGACCCAAGGACACATAAAACAACGTTACTCCGCTGAATTTCCAATTCATGCGGCTTAAACAGTAAGCGAGCATGCTCCCAGCGATGAGCGTAATGACAATCGTGCCTACGGTATAAATTAGGCTGTTCTCGAAGTAGGTAAAGAAATGATACTTGGACAGCGATTCGCGGAAGTTCAGCCAGTCCCAAGCATGCGGGATGCCGAACGGATTGTTATACGCTTCGCTTTTAGATTTCAATGAAATCGTTATCATCCAATACAAGGGAAACAGAAATGTGCAGCTGACGACCAGCCAAAAGACGCGGCTCAATACTTTCAAGTTAACCACCTCCTAGAACTCTATCTTTTCTCTTGCGACGAACCGCTGAATGAGAAAGGAAATCAAGAGACATTCTAGGATAAAGATAACCGCAATGGCCGTTCCTTTGCCGAATTCAGACGTGTCGAATGCCGTGTAATACATTTGGTAGACGACCGTTCTGGACAAATCGCCGGGGCCGCCGGATGTCATCACGCGGACTTGCGCATAAAAGGCCATCGAACCAAGCGTGGAAAGGATCAATACGTATTTGACGATATCTTGCAATAAGGGAATCGTGATCCGCAAGCTGACTTGTACAAAGTTGGCGCCGTCAATCAACGCCGCTTCGTAATAATTTCTAGGAATCGACTTGATGCCCGCATAGAAGAGCATGCCATTCAGACCGATATATTGCCAGAGAAAGGCCAGCCCGATGCTAGGCATCACCGTCGCCCGTTCCGTAAGCCAAGAATGGGTCCAGGATGATAGACCGACGGATTGCAGCATGCTGTTGAACAAACCCCAGTTCGGTTCGTAGAAGGCCACCCACATCTCCGAGACGACCGTCACGGACAAAATAGCGGGAAACATGGCCGATGTCTTGAAGAAACGACGCAGCCTCGGGGTCTGCACATCCATGAACAGCGCCAGCATAAGGGAAAGCGGCAGCCCGATCAATACGGAAATCCCTACAATCAGATACGTGTTCTTATGCGCAGTCCAGAAAGAAGAAGAGAACAAAGCGTCCTTGTAATTATCCAGTCCAACGAAGCCCAAATTCTGAAAGCCGTTATTATTATGCAAACTCATCCATAATTCGGGCAGCAAAGGATAAACGCAGAATACGGTAAACAGCAGCAATGCGGGTACGGCAAACACGAATAGGGACAACTTGGTGCTGTAATACTTGTTCATGGCTCTCTCCATCTTTTGGTTTATTTATTTGTCATATCCCCCCGGAGATTTAGCTGTCTCCCCGGGGGAATATGAACTTATTCTGTTGTCAGCACTTACTTACTGCTTAAACCATGTATTCTCGCTCCAAGCCTTTTGCAGCGCTGCCGCAAACTGATCGGCAGCGTATTCGCCTGTCAGCAAATTCGCTCCTTGAGTAGCCAGCTCTGCCGAGGTTTTCGCATCCAACGAGTTTAATGCAAGAGAAGGGATTTTCGTAGGAATCGGATTATACCAATCAATGAACTTCTTCATGAGCGGAGACGGCTCCGGCAAATTCGCGCCCGTCTTCAATGACACTGGCGCACCATTGGATTGGAAGTATTCGGCATCCATCGTAGCCAAGAATTCGGCCAGCTTGACTGCTTCGTCCGGATGCTTTGTCTTCGCGCTAACCGCGTATCCGTTCAGAGGAGAACCCCAGAACTGTACGTATTTGGTCGGGTCGTATTTGTCGCTTGCGCTTGGGAACGGGAAGAAATCGACCGTATCGTCCTTTGCCAGATTAGGCAATTCCCACGTAAACATCATCAACATGGCCGCTTTCTTCGATGTAAACATTTCCATCGCCGGACCGTAATCCAGATTGGCGATCCCTTTCGGGAAGAAGCCTGCTTTGACCAATTGAACAATGCGGTCCACCCCTGCCTTGACCGAAGGATTGTTGAAATCCGTTTTATTGGCAACAAGGTCCTGCATTGCTTGCGGGTCGCCGATTTGAATCATCTGTTGAAGCATGTAAAGCTGAGGCCCCCATCCATCCTTACCAGGCGTAACGGCTGGCACGATGTCCTTGCTCGTCAGCTTCTTCGTTGCATCAAGCAATTCGTCGAACGTCTTCGGAACTTGCACGCCGGCTTGCTCGAACATATCCTTATGATAGAAAATGACAGGCGTGAAATACGTATCCGATCCGGATGACAAGCTATAGATCTTGCCGTCGACATGCTTCAGCGCATCAGGGACATCGTATTTATTCAGAAATCCATCCTTGGTGATGTATGACGTCAAATCCAGAATGCTGCCCGTGCTCTTCAAAGGAATAAAGAAACCTGCATCATCCCAGAATACGTCGGGCATATCGCCGGAAGCATTGTACGTTTTCAATTTGTTCGCCATATCTTCGCCGCCGCCGCCCGGCTCGAACTCGATTTCTACATTAGGGAACTCTTTGGCAACGTTAGGTTTGATGTACTTTTCCATGATGTTATTGCGATTCTCGTCGGTCGTGATCGTTACCACTCTCAGTTTAATTTTCTCCCCATTGTCTTTGTTGCCTGCGGTCTGCCCCGCTGGGGAATCCGATTGGCCTGAAGACTGAGTATCGTCCTTCGAACTGCTGCAAGCCGTTACCGAAACAAGCATCGCAGAAAGAAGAAGAACGCTCAGCATCTTCGTTTTCTTACTCATGTTCTGACCTCCTATTTCGTTCATCCACTTTTTTGGGGATCGCTTATTCTAGTCGGTCATGTAAGCGTTATCAATCGATCCTGCTTTAAATTGTACGGATTTCGCCCTTTGGATGGCAGAGAATATTCTCGGGCCGATAGCAATATTGTCAGCTCTATTGGATGTGGTTGATGTACTTGCTGGGTGTAATCCCTATATATTTTTTGAAACATTTGCTGAAATAATTGGCATCCGCGTAACCGACCTGACTAGCGACATATTGTACGACTTTCACGCCTTGGTCGAACAGCTCCTTCGCTTTGGCGATGCGCAGTTCGGTCAAATAATCGTTGATCGTGATCGAGGTTTCCTTTTTAAACACATAGCACAGGTGATTGTAGTTCATATGCACGCTCTTCGCCATTTCTTCGATCCTCAACTCCTCGTTGCCGTAGTGATTCAGAATATACGATTTCACCTCTTCAACGATTTTGACCGCTCTCGTTTGCTTCCCCTCATGGACATGAGCCATAACGTTTAGAATCAAGTTGCGAATCCAGCTTTCCAGCTGGCTGAAGGCATTCATCTCTTGGAAGGTTTGCAAAATGTCCGATCGAATCGCATCCTGATAGATCTGATCCGTTTGAGACATTTCATCGAGAAATTCCAAGCAAGTGGATACCATCTCTAGCCCGGAAACAAGCAACATCTCCATGGAAGCTTTCTTGGCGAGCGCATCCTGGAAAAAGTCTGTAATCCATGTCTCCGTCTCGGATTGATTGCCAATCCGCAAACACATTAATAGGCTGCTTCTCCTCTCGATGGAAAACAAGCTGGCTTTCATCCCCGATTGCGTTAGTCTCGAATGAACGATCACTTGATTGCCGCCTCCTATAAAACGGTGTTTCAAAGCGTAAAGCGCTTCTTTGTACGAGATGGCGATCGACTCCATGCCCAAGTACCCATTGCCAACGCCGATCGTAACCGTGCAGGGCAAATTCGTCTGAACCGATGTTCGAACCGTTTCACAAATCGTCTCCATTTGTTCGAAGGAATCCGATGCGGAACCTATAATCATCACAAAACGCCCATCCGGATCATAACAACTGGCACTGGAATAGAGGCTCGGAATCATTGGTTGGACGATATCCTGAACGGCGTGCTTGTAGACCTGCTTGTTGTTCTCTCCGGATACGAAATTAGTGATCGGATCAATGTCGATTACGATTACCCGATAACAGGGACCATACAATTCAATGCCCCAATCATGCAGTCGTTCCATGAAGGATGAGGAGTCAATGGCGGTACCATGGCCTTGCAGCCATTCGTGCAGCAATCGATCCTTCAAAACAGGCACATTCTCTATGGCCTGCTGCTGCAAGCGAAGCAGCTCGAGTCTCTCGGCCCGTTCCTTCTCGATCAGATGCTTGATGTCAAGCAATGATCCTCTAAGCTCCTCCTCATCAATCGGTTTAAGCACGTAATTAAACACGCCGAGCTGTACGGCTTGTTTGGCATAGGCGAATTCGCTCTGCCCCGTCAGTACGATAAATCTCGTGCTCAGCCCGCTTCGATTGACATGCTGTATAAACGCCAAACCGTCCATAATAGGCATGTTGATATCAACCAAGACGACATCCGGCGATAATTGGGTCATTAGGGCAAGCGCTTCTTCCCCGTTCTTGGCCTCGCCAGCGATCTCATAACCCAGTTCCCCCCAAGGCAGCGAGATTTTCAACGCTTGTCTGAAGTAGTATTCATCATCGACGATCATCACCTTGTACATTTTATCCCTCCTGTGATGGCTTGAACGGCAAACGGATTGTAATTTGGGTATAAGTGCCGGGCTCACTCTCGACTTCCAAGCCATATCTGTCTCCGTACAGCATGCGAATGCGATTATGTACGCTTCTGGCACCAAAACTCACGTTTTCCCCAGTACCTTCGGCTTCCAATAACATGGTTGCGATTTGCGAATCGCTCATTCCCGCACCGTTATCGTAGATTTCGATGATCACATTCTCGCCGCAACGTCTTCCGGTAATCCGCAAGAAGCCCTTTTCCGTTTTCATCTTCAATCCGTGATAGATGGCGTTTTCTACGATCGGCTGCAGCGTCAATTTCGGAATCACGCATTTGTTGATTTCATCGTCGATGTGCATCGTATATTCCATATACTCCACGTATCGCAGCTGCTGGATTTCCAAGTAGCTTTCCGTCAATCGAAATTCTTCTTCTATCGATATGATATCGTTGCCTTTGCTTAACGAAATTTTATAGAAATCGGCCATATATTTCGCTGCGGCAATGGCTTCCTTCTGCATATTCAACTTGATCAGCGAGATGATCGTTTCCACCGTGTTGTACAAGAAATGAGGCTTAACCTGGGATTGCAGCAGCTTGAATTTAATTTCCGACTTCATTTTCTGTTCCTCTACGTTCTCAACCATAAACGCTTCTATTCGGTCCATCAAATTATTGAAGCCATCGCTTAAATAGCCGATCTCGTCCGTTGATTGGTACGAGCTTCTAACGTCCAACTTGCCGTTGCGAATCTCCCTCATCGTTTTGGAGAGTCGGAATATGGGCCTTGTGATGGAACGAGACAGCGAGAACGAGACCATTAATGCGAGCAGCAAGCAAGTAACGCCGGTGAGCATAATCAATTTATTAATTTCTTTGCGCTCCACCGTGATTTCATCCAACGGTACAGCACTTACAATCGACCATTGCAGAGGCTCAAAACGACGAATGGATACCAGCATCCGTTCTTTCCCCACGCTTGTGACAAGGCTGGCATCGCTATTCGAAACGGGAAGCGAGATCGAGGTGACTTCGTGAAAGTCGCGATACAAGAGCGCTTTATTTTGACTGGAGATGATTTCTCCGTTGCGATCGAGAATGTAGAACTCGCCGCCCTTGTAGTTTGGATTTTTTTCGTAGATGGAGGAGATTACCGTTTCTTTGATATATAAAGCAACCAAACCAATGACTTTGCCAGTATCTTTGTGAATGACAGTCTTAGATACGGCAAAAACGTTATCGTCGCCTGCATAGCGGAACTTAAATTTGATCAGCCCCGTCCAGACTGGCATATTAGAATGGTCTCCTTTGCTGGGATTCGTCCCAAATATGCTGGCTGCAGATTCGTTGTCTGCATATCCTACATCGACCCATTGTCGGTTGGCGGTGAGGATGCTTGCCGCTTTAATATTCGTATTAGGCTCCACAATGTTGCTGATGACTTCAGAGAGCGTCTTCTTCATCGATAGGTTATCTAGTCCCTTATCCGACCCAGATTGGGATATGGCTTTATTGACCAATAGATCATTGTACAGCTCATTCTGCAGTCGGAAATCCGTCGCCAAAATTTTCGAATAATCTTCTACCGTCGAAATTAAAGTCTGCAGATTATTATCAATGAGAATAAGCTCCCGCAACGAATCATTGACCGCCTTCTCCCTAATTACTTTCTGTGAAACAACGTTGGCGAAAAACGCAAGTATCGAAATCGAAATGATAATGATGAACACATTCGAAGTGAATATTTTATTTTTAATAGAGATCCCTCGGAGATACACTGAAAGCCTTTTCATTTTATGAGCCTCCCAACCGATATCTATCATGGAAGAATAACGCGATAATCCAAGTCGATTAACCTCCCTTCAGCACAAAGAGACTGCCGTACATATTCTCGGCAACCTCTTTAACTTCCTTTTGTTTAGTATAAAATGTCCGTTGAAAAACAGGCTGCCGTATATCGGCAGCCTGTTTTCATTGCGTACTCGTTTTCCTTTGGTTCAACCTAGCCATTGTGATCGTCATTTTCGTGTTCACGTTCCATTGCGATAGGCTTCCTTCTGTCGGCCTTCGCAGGTGTTAGCCGTAACCGTCGTTCTTTCTGCAGGAACAAGGGTATCTCATCCCTTTCGACGAGTCCCTACTTCATTGTTTTACGACCTAGCGTTACCGTCTATCTTCTTGAAGTACGGGGCTAGCTTAGCGGTGATCTGCACCCACTGCTTCTGTTCTTCGTCGGTTAGCTTCTCTTCATGACTGACCCCATTGTCATCGGTGATCTTCAGTTTCAGTTGCATCAACTGCTTGGTCAGTTCCATATACGCCTTGAATTCGTCTTCCGTTAGCTTGCCTTTTGCCGCTTGTAGTAATCCCTCAATCTCTTGATAATCTTCCTGCGTTCCCCCGTGTTGTTCGATAGTCGAGGAAGAACCGAATATCTCATCGGCTAGATTATAAGAAGAAGCAAAAACGGCGGAAGGAATAAGGATAGCTGCTGCAACAATGCCTGCGAGCATACGTTTTTTCATGCGAGATCTACCTCTCTTTTCTTTTACATAGTGTAGATAGGTCTGTCGGACGTGTCCGTACAACTCTGGTGGGCAATCCATTGAGTCTGCCGCCTGGCGAAGCTCTTCGCGCAACTCCTTGTCAATTGACATACACATCTCCTCCCGTCATTTGGAATTGTTTGCGGAGTTCTTTCAGCGCCAGGTGATGCCTGGATTTCACTGTGCCTACGGGGATCTGCAGAATGTCTGCGATTTCTTCCAAAGCATAGTCATGGTAATAGCGAAGGATGACGACAACGCGCAGTTTGTACGACAACTGACGAACACGGTCGAACAGGTCATGCTGCATCTCGGAATGCAGGACAGCTTTGTCCGTCCAATCGAACTGTTCGCGAGTCATCTGGCGGTTTCGTTCAAAGAGACGAATTCGCCGCCAGGCCTTTCTTTTCCAATCCTGAACCTGGCGTACGATAATACCGTGCAGCCAATACCGGAACGGCCGATGGGAGTCGTACGTGTGAAAAGAGCTCCACATGCGCAGGTAAACTTCATTCACGATATCCTCAATGTCCGGTTTGTTGTAGACGAGAAATGCAACCGTCCGATAGACGTCTTGGTGAGTCGCCTTATAGACAAGTTGAAAGGCTGATTCGTCGCCCAACGTTGCTTGTTCAAGCCATGGCAGTAACTCTTTATCATTCATGGGGGGCCCCTCCCTGACGTGTTACAACCCTTAATTCGCTCCCACGACAAAAAAGGTTCAGTAAGGGTTACCAATTAATAGAGCGATCTAACCGCCAACTAGCTAGGAATCATACTGTCTTATTCAAATGAATAAAATTCGGTTGACAAACAAGCCGTAATAATTAAATAGTAACCCAATATATGTATGTAATAAAATTCACAAAATAAAAACTAACCGAATGCTCGATGTGGATCTCATATTATTGAAAGTGCTGCTCTAAAACCAAGATCGTCGATTTTGAAATCAGGCATGCTTTTCCGTCTAACCGTAGAGCCGCAGTTGTTTGCGACTTCGGCCCAGCTGCCTCCCCGAAAAACCCGATAGTCCCCGTATCGCTGAGTATCGTATAGATCCCAGCACCATTCCCAAACATTTCCGATCATATCGTAAAGCCCCCATGGATTAGGAAGCAGCTGTCCGACTGATTGAGCAGATCCATTGGCGTTTTCTTGATACCAAGCAATCCTCTCTATGTTCGCATACCGATATCCCTTGGTGCCCGCTTTGCACGCATACTGCCATTCAGCATCAGTTAGCAGTCGGAAGCCATTGGCTTTGTTGTTATATATCGTATTAACACATTCATCAGTGATTGTGTAGCACTCCGTCCTGCCCGATAGTCTGGACAATTCGTTACAGAAGACAATTGAATCTAACCACGAAACTTCTGTAATCGGCAGGTTACTCCTAGTCGACTCTAATGCTTCTCCATGCATGACTCCATGATACAAATGCTGCGTCACCGGATATTTCATGACATGGAGAGGTTCGATCGTTTCACTCCACGTTATAACCTTTCTATCGCTCCCTTTACCAGGGTCTGATAACGTGTAATTCGAGCTAAGCCATTTATTCTCATTAACATAATCGCGTAATTCAACGGTTCCGCCTTCAATTGGTATCATTAACTCCATTAGGCTTTCTAGAAAACGAGCCTTCTCACTTTCGTCCTTTCCGATTGTCATTCGGACCCCCCTATATCGTTACGACTCATCTATTTCCGAGACTTGCACTGACGGGACAAGTAGTTCGGAGAACCTTAAAACGTCCGGCATACGGGATGTATTGTCCTCACTAGCGTTCGCTGAATCTCGATCGCCCGCGAACACGAGAGTACCATCACTCTTCAGTCCAATTGCATATGAGGTCGAGGCATCGATCTCCACAATATCACGCCAATTGTTTATGCTGCCTATTTCATGTAGTTTGTTGCCTGTGACGACGACGGTGCCATCACGTTTCAATCCGATCGTATAATACCAATCTGCAGCGACTGCGATGATATCTTTCCATTCCTCGACGCGGCATTCTCCGAACTTATTTATTCCTGCAGCAACGACAGTGCCGTCCCGCTTCAAGCCAACAATATGGCTATCACTGGCGGAAATGGTCGCGATGTTCGTCCATTGTCTCGCTTCGTCCAGCGCCGCCTTCATTTCGAAAATCAAGTCGTCGCCTCCAGCGATAACTACAGTGCCATCTTCCTTCACCCCGGCGATATAGGAACGTGATTCCGCAATGGAGACGATCTTCTGCCAACTCTTGACGGCGTCTACTTCATCGTTGGTCATGAGCGAGCTAGCTGCACGTACAGTGCCATCCTCGAACAATGCAACCGCGCTCTGCGGATAATGACCCTCGAATGTAGTCACGTGTCTCCATTCTTGTGTTTCCTTAATAGTCGGAATCATCGCCCAACACGAATTCGTCGTACAAGCTTCGAGCTCCGCAATATCGACAGGATTGGTCGTGACAACAGTACCGAACTCATCAATGCCAGTCAAATATCCATCAGACGCAGAGAGAGACCTAATGGAACGCCAATCGTTCGTCCCTGTCGCATTTTCCATCGCATCGATTTCCATGATCGTACCGTCACTCTTGATCGCTGCAATATTAGAATCGGCCGCTATCGTTTTCCCGTTCATAATATCGTACAACTGCGACCTAATGCTGACGCTATCTCTATAATTCCCGAGTTCGGATAATACGCCGACAGCTTGTGGGTAACTATGCTTCTCGATCAAGGCCAGCGCATCGCGATAAGCTTTCTCTTCCTTGTCTACTCCTCCACATCCAGCTATTATGACGAGTGTCATAAAGATGCCGATTCGCATGCTTCTAATCACGGGTCCATCTCCACTATTCAATTGGCATTCTATCAAAGAGTTGCCTAAAGTCAGTTTATTTCATGAGCCTTGCCTTTAATCAACAACTACCAATTCACCCTACCATTAACGCAAGAAGAACCGTACACACATACCACTTCGGTTGGCTAATGCATACGGCAGACTATATCAACTCTCGTTATCTCACTACAGTTCCGAATGTGATTTTCATATTGGAAGCATAAGTTAAATATGATTCCAGATTGAAATACTCTGATAGAAATAGTTCATTCTCATACTGAATCTCTGCATCTTGAACAGTGGCTCCACGTTCAATTAATTTGTTAACGAAGCCGTCTTTATCCTCACTAGGAGCATTCGCATATCCGCTCTCAATAAAACGGGTATACAACCTATTCTGGCTGTCGACTTCCATATTCGGATGAAGGAAGTTCACTTTATCGGAAACTCTGCATTCGATATCCTTCAAACCTAATTGACTGAGATAAATCGGTATCTTCATCCCTATGTTCCCGTCCTTGCCGCTGCGAGCAGCATCTTGTTCGAAGAGATTCTGGAGGAAGCCTAAATGGGTAAACCTAGATTGGTCATGTCCATGCAAATAGAAATTGGACGTGCTTGCAATCCAGTGAGGTTCAAAAGTAATAACTTTTCCATTATCAACAACACTATCAGTCATTTTCTTCAGTATGGTCATCGGATTCGGTACATGAAGTAAGAAGGAATGGCATATTGCAATGTCGTATTCCCTTTCCAGAGCGACCTCCTGAATATCTCCTTGAAGAAACGCTGTCTTGTAAGGGAGTGACGCGAACAGTTCCCGCGCCTCACTAAGCATCTTATCCCCTAAGTCGACCCCAGTATAAGTTGAACCCTCGGGCAACATTGGAAGCAGCTTCAAGCCTAAATAACCGTAACCGCAACCGAAATCAATTAGATGTACAGGAGCTTCGATTTTCCAGACCCTGCCAACCAAAAATTCGATATAATCATCATTGTAAAATAAGTCTCTCGATTGGCGAAGGTATTCAATCTGAGTATCCCAATAATATTCACTCATATAAACGGCACTCCTTATTTGGAATTATCTATTCTCGTCGAACTTGGAATGTCTGAGTCAGGAATCGAGATCGTCTCGCATCCATTGAACTTCGCAAACTTTTTGAGACAATCGTCAAGGGCTGTCTGCAGTTTCTTTGATTGCTTCACACCGTGTTCATACCAGATGTTTTTAACGACAAGCATCCCGGTTTTTCGCTCAGCGATTACCTCGACACGTCCGATGAAGCTGTCTCCATATAATAAAGGGAGAACATAATATCCGAATTTCCGTTTAGTAACGGGTGTGTAAATCTCCCAGGTGTAATCAAAGCCGAACAATTGGTTAATAAGCTTCCTGTCCCATAACATATTATCCAATGGTGCGACCAACTCGCAGCGATATTTTAGCTCTGGATTCGAAAGGACGGCTTCAATAAGCGGCAAGTCTTCCGTGCAGCAATATAGCATTTCCTTCAAATGTTCAACGGAAACCGCTGCAATTTTATCTTCAATCAATAATTGCTGGAATACCTCTTTACGTTCTTCTGATTTCAGTCCCCAAATGTTCAACCAAGCATCGGATGCACGATTCCACAAAAGTCCGACAGCGCCAATCCGACGCAATACCCGCCATTTTTGATGTTCGAGTTCGCTAACTAGTGGATCTGGGGTATTCAGCAAATTTGCCTCAATATGCTTCTCGGCGATATCGTAATATTTGCGTGTGCGATTCTTGTGATGGATAATCAAATCGCCTGTCGAATACATCTGTTCGAGTACGGAACGGGTAACATTATTTCCACCGCTCCAATGGATTGCCGATCGCCAAGTGAATTCCGCATCCAATTGCAAATCATCCGAACCTATCGGACCGTGATTCAGGATATGAGTCCGCACTTGCTCAGTCAAAGCTTGCATTTCAGGATAGTGTTCCGCATGTCGT
The DNA here is from genome assembly GCF_014779765.1 of Paenibacillus terricola. Classification (GTDB taxonomy): domain Bacteria; phylum Bacillota; class Bacilli; order Paenibacillales; family Paenibacillaceae; genus Paenibacillus_T; species Paenibacillus_T terricola. The sequence continues at coordinate 1,056,328 of NZ_JACXZA010000002.1, forward strand.
CGAGCGGCCTGCCTATACCTCTCAAAATAAGGCCAGTCCTCGACAGGGATAATTGCCAGTTGCTTATCGGGATAATCGACTAAACGTCTTTCTACATACAGCAGCTCGTCGAGCATTCCCTTGCTAAACCCCTTGACTCTCGACTGCAACACCAATTCGGAGTTTTTACCGCATACATCGATGGGATCATATTGGACGCAGCCTGCCTGTCGAACAAAATCCAATACGCCCTGTTTTCCTATAAATTTGTATTCTCCCAGCAGACCATGCTTCAACAACATAAATTGTCGTGCTTGACGGTTTGTTAAGTTGATCATTCGCGCACCTTTCTTCTTCAATATAGTTATTATAGGATCGATTCTCCTTCAGCCACTTGGCTGCAAAAGGAATAGCATGTTGAAGCTCCAGCAGCTTGCTGTTAGCTTGACCGATCTTTCCTCGAATCGTTCCGGGGTAGGTTACGTTTATCCACCATCAATAAAAGAAGAGAACCAGCAATGCAGCAGCAAGGCTGATTCTCTTATCCTTCCTCTCCTCTAGACCACAGGCACCTCGCGCAGCTCGCCCCGCTCCTTCAGGTATGCCTTCAAACAAGCACCTGTATGCGATGATGGCTCCTCCATCACCTGCTCCGGCGTCCCTTGCGCAACGACTAGTCCGCCGCCGCGGCCTGCCTCAGGACCAAGATCAATGATATGATCGGCGACCTTGATGACATCGAGGTTATGTTCGATCACAAGTACCGTATGTCCCGCATCTACAAGGCGATTCAAGCAGTCGAGAAGCTTCTGGATATCTGCGAGATGCAAGCCTGTCGTTGGCTCGTCAAGAATGTACAAGTTATGCGCGCCGCGTTTGATCTTGCCAAGCTCAGCCGCCAACTTAATCCGCTGCGCTTCCCCTCCGGACATGATCGTCGCCGATTGTCCCAGCTGCAGGTAACCAAGACCAAGCTGATTCAGAATGTTCAACTTGTGTACGATGAGCTTCTCGTCTTGGAAGAACACCTCCGCATCTTCAATAGACATGTTCAAGATGTCGTTGATCGTCTTGTCTTTATACTTAATCTCAAGCGTATCCGCTGTATATCGTGCGCCTTTGCAAGAAGGGCACACGGTCTCAACGTCCGGCATGAACTGCAATGCCGTCGTTATCGTACCGTAGCCTTTGCACTCCTCGCATCGGCCGCCCTTCGCATTGAAGCTGAACTGCGTTTCCGTATAGCCCCGCTCAACCGATTCCGGCAACGATGCATACAACGAACGAATGCGGTCGAACAAGCCAACATAGGTCGCAGGGTTCGACGTCGGCATACGACCGATCGGCGATTGGTCGATGCTGATGACGTTATTGATCTGCTCGTGCCCTTCAAGTGCGTCGTGCTCACCAGGTATGATCCGCACGTCTTGGAACAAGTGAGCTAGCTTCTTGTACAACACTTGGTTGACGAGACTGCTCTTACCGGATCCCGACACACCTGTCGCACAGACGAACATCCCAAGCGGGATCTCCACATCGATGTTACGCAAGGTATTCTCCCGAGCACCAACAATCCGCAGTACACGTCCATCGCATTGCCGACGCTTAGCTGGCAGCGGAATCGTACGTCGTCCGCTCAAGTACTGCCCCGTCAGCGAATCCGGATGTTTCCTAAGATCCTTGATCGTTCCTTGCGCGACGATATTGCCGCCATGAATACCAGGTCCTGGCCCGATTTCAATCACATGGTCAGCCTCTGCTATCGTCTCGACATCGTGCTCAACGACGATGACCGTGTTGCCCGTATCTCGCAGCTTCTTCAATGTCTCAATGACACGTCGTCCATCTCGCGGATGGAGTCCGATGCTCGGCTCATCCAGTACGTACAACATGCCCATCAGGCCAGAACCAATCTGCGTAGACAATCGTATCCGCTGTGCTTCTCCACCCGATATCGAATCCGACCGACGGTTCAAGCTGAGATAGCCAATGCCGATATCGATCAGCAGCTTGATTCGACTCGTCAGCTCGTGCAGAATCGGTACTCCTACGGATTGCAGCCGTTCTGGAACAACAAGATGGCCCAACCGAGGCAGCAGCTCGTCAATCGGCATCGTACAAGCCTCATGTACGGTCAAACCACCGATTGTTACAAGAAGCCGCTCAGACTTCAGCCTTGTACCTCTGCATTCCGGACAAGTATGCTCAACCATAACCTTCTTGAACATACTCTCTTCGTAGCCTTTCACATCCTGCTTCTTCCGCGAGTTCCGGTACCAGCGATCGATCTCGCCGACGATTCCATCGAACGTGAACATCTTGCCGACATGCTGCTGTATCCATGGTGCCTGATCATTCGTTTCCGTACCAAGGAACGGGAAACGCGCTCCCTTCGTGCCATAGAACAGCAGATCATAATCCCGCTTCGGCATACCGCGCAGCGGAACATCAAGATCAATGCCGAAGTGCTGTGCCATGCTATAGATGACCATGTTGCGCCATGCCTTCGGATTGTTCATTTTATAGATTCGCTCATTGAGTGCGCCCTTGCGAATGCTTCGATCCGGGTTATCGATCATCAGCTCCGGCTTCGCGTACTTGTATACACCAAGTCCAAGGCAAGTACGGCATGCGCTGTCAGCATCATTGAAGGAGAAGTAATGCGGCAGCAGCTCACCAACGACCAATTGATGCTCCACACATCCGAATCCACGGTAGAACGGTGCCATCACATGAACGTGAGCGTCACTCTCCGTCTCAACCCCAGCCGAGTCGCCCGCTATTGCAATGTGCAGAAACCCTTCTCCCAGCTTTAGTCCATCCTCCACCGATCGAACAAGCGACTTGTACACTTCGCGGCTGACCAAGAACTTGTCGACCAGCACCTTCATATCATACGGCGTATGCTCGTCAAGCTCGATGTTCTCACTCGCATCATGCATAACACCGTCAATTCGATACATCCGATAGCCCTTCTCACGAATCTCATCGAACAGCACCGAATAATCTTCGCCGTACAGCTTCTTCACTGGCGCATAGATTTCAACCCTTTGCCCTTCCAGCTTCGTAACGATATGTTCAGCAATCTGGGCGGGCGTCTTCACGGTCAACTCATCCCGACAGTGCGGGCAATGGGGTGTGCCAACTGTCGCAAACAGTAAGCGAACGTAGTCATAGATATCCGACATTGTGCCAACCGTCGAACGCGGATTGGGAACGCCGGTCTTCTGCTCAATCGAGACAACAGGCGATAAGCCGGTTATGTAGTCAATATCAGGTTTCTTCAATTGCGGGATATAGCGCTTCGCATAACTTGATGACAGCGATTCCAAGAATCTACGCTGCCCCTCACCATAGATGACATCAAATGCCAGCGTTGATTTGCCAGAGCCGCTGACGCCGGTAATAACCGTAATCTGATCACGCGGGATATCGACAGAGATGTTGTTCAGGTTGTTCTGCCGCGCACCTTTAATCGAGATCGATTTGTGCATCGTATCGTCTACATCCTTTCATCCAACATGAAATAGGCAAGCTCGTCCACTTCAATACGGCTCTTCGGCGTTAGCTTGATTGGCGAGGAAGCTTTGTCGATCAAACCTTTCTCAGCCAGCCACTCCGTCCCGTGTACGATCAGAGCGTCCTCCATACGATGCTTCTGTTTCATATATTGCATGATTTCAGAGAAAGGCCGCACATCCTGTTCCTCTTTCAAGTACTGGAACAATAGGCGGAACAGCTCGTCCTTGTGCCGCAGCAAATAACCGTCCGCGCGCCGGACAGCTTCCATTAACGTCGCTTCATCTTTGGGACCGTGAATCAGATCGTTGTACATCCAGTTGAAGAAGTCAGGATTATAACGAAGCGCTTGATGAATGACCTCTCGGGTCGGAATGTCGCGATTCAATAATACTTCGATCTGCGCCAATGAATCTACGATTCGTATGAGATACACGAACGAATAGGTCGGATCCTTCTTCACCGTCGCCCATTTCTCTGCTTTCTCTAAGAAGAGGATCGTCTGAGACGCGATCATCAGCAGTTGGATTTCACGGTCGCGATCACCGACCTTGCTCATCCGCTCGTGGATATCTCGCACTGCTTCGTCTTTACAATAGACAAGCGTGCTTTTGAACAGAAAGGAATGAATGAAACTTCCTTGAACGACCCGCTCTTGCTGCTTCCGGAACTCGGTACGCGATAACAGATTCACACTGAATACGATGCCATTCTCTACGAGATGAAACGGCGCATAGGCTCGCTTCTCATCATCGCTTACAAGATAAACATCAATATCCGACTTCTCCCATACCTCATCATAGGAGAGGCTTCCTCCAATGAAGATGGCTAGGATATGGCTGTCCTGTCGGACCCGCTCGACGAACGTCTCCATCGCCGTACGGTACTTCAGTTGTAGTGCATCGTTCATGAATGTCCTTCACTCCCTTAGGTTCAATTCCATTCAGTCGAATGTTTGTTCTCACATTCTACCAGAGAACCCCTTAAAAAAGGAAGTGTTGATTTGGAACAATTTTACGTTAATCGGAAACCGCTTCCTTGCAGCATATAGTCCAAATACGCCTCGCGCAAACCATCATCGAAATGAACCGTTGGCCGCCAGAATAACTCCGATGACGCCTTCTCATTATCAAGACAGCTGTGCAACGTATCACCTGCACGCGGTGACTCGGTATGCACAATAGGATGAGGCGCTCCATGAATTGCAATAAGACGGCTAGCAAGTTCGTTTACTGATATGCTTGCCCCTGTGCTCACATGGTACGTGCCATTTCGACCGAGCAACGTCGCGGACAGCAGCGCTTTCACCACATCACCGACGTTAACGAAATCTCTTGTCTGATTGCCATCCCCGTGGATCGTAATTGGCTGTCCTTTGCGCAGTTGATTCATAAACAGCGGAATGACATTACCTTCCCCTTGCGGCTGCTGCCTCGGTCCATACACATTGGAGAACCGCAGAATGGTGTAGGACAATTGATGTACCTCCGAGAATAACCGGATATATTGCTCGGAGAAACATTTGGACAATGCGTAGAAAGATACGGGTTGAATAGGGTCACTCTCCAGCAGTCGATCCCGAACCGTTGAACCATAAACAGCAGCAGTTGATGCGAAAATAAACTTGGAAACAGAAGCTCGCATACACGCGGTCAGCAGCTTAAGCGTCCCCAATACATTAACTTTCACGTCTGCTACCGGATCTGTCATTGATTTCAGTACATTCGCCTGCCCCGCCAAATGAAAGACGATGTCCGGACGCTCTCGCATAACCAATTCATAAGCTTGATCCGAACCAATATCCATCTGATGCAATACTGCACCTTCAGGGACATTACTCAGTCGACCAGTACTAAGGTCATCAATTATCTGGACATATGCACCTCTGGACAATAATGTTTCGACTAGATGCGAACCGATGAATCCAGCGCCGCCTGTAACGATCGCCCTCAATAGGTCTCACCTCTCTCGCGAATGATACTCTTCCTCTATTCTATGGTTCATAGATAGATGTTGGCTCAATGTTTGTCCCCCGTAATTCGTATATTCTGACCCTCAGCCCGATGCTTGCAGGTATAGAGATGTAACCTTTATCAATATTTCGCGTCTACTAGATATCTGCAACTAAAGGGGAATGTGGTATGAAATTAAAGTTATTGATTGGCTTCCTCGCAATAATTGTCATTCTTTCTGGATGTTCCAATGGAGATGAGAGTGGAGAGAAAGCTAGTAGCAGGGTTAAGCTGGAGGACGTAACACAAGCGCTCGAAACCGGAGGATTAAAGCTGCTGCAAATTCACCCCAAGGGCGGCACATCGCCATTCGCTCAGATTAATGATGTGGGTGAGACATTTGCCATTGATACATATCGAATGGGCGATGTCACGGATGAGATCAGCTCGTCGATTACATCGTATGTGAATCTATACATTTATGTTTTCGACTCCGATAAAGCTCGGATTGAGGGACGAAGCGCTCTAAATGATAAATTAGCAAGAGTCAATATGGTAGCTCCGCCTAGTGTGTTTGAGAATAAGAATATCCTTCTCATTCATTTCAATGGCAATGACGAGAAGGATAAACAATATGACCAAATGATTCAATCGGTCATTAGTGGGCTGTAATAGTTGATGATCTCGGATGAGTTCCGTTCGAGGGACAACCTGTATAGACTGCAAAGGACAGCCAGGCGGCTGTCCTTCTATATTTTACAACAATTAATGATTTAGAAACGCTTGAAGCTGCTTGATATGATGCTCATCATGCGCAATAAAGTCCGGCACATAATGATCGATCGCGAATGGATGCCCATCCCCATCTTGGCGTACCTCGATCCATTCCTCATCTGATAGTTGCCGTATATGCTCAATAATCTCCTTACGATAACGAACCGCTAAATCAATGATCTCGGCCCGCTCTTTCGTCTTCGCATATTCCACGGCGTTACGGTTGAATTCATCGAAGTCCATATGCCTCACAGTAAGCGGCTGACGAACAGCAACCTTAGCAATCGCGCCTTCCAGGAAGTACTTGTCCCACAGCATCATATGAGCGATAACGTCACGGGTTGTCCATTTGCCTCGTGCGATGGGCATTGCCCACGTCTCTTCATCCAACTGCCTTAAACCTTCAACGAAAGGGATGAAACGCGCAAACTCCTCGATTAGCTGATCTTTACTGTTCATGTACAAGCTTCCCATCTGCATGTTTAATGCGATTTGTTAAATGCTGTACCGGTCCTTTATCATCAGCACGTCTTGTCTCGACAATAGGCTCGCTCGAATACTCCTGTATAACTCGCCGCCAGAACTGCTGCGCAGGCACATTCCAATCAAACTGACTGACACGCCATTGTCCGATATAGCGGTCAAATGCCATAACAGCAGCTTTCCTGCCAACGCCCTGTCTACGATATTTCCGCAGGATGAAGAAGTGATTCAAGTAATAGCTGCTTTCCTCGACTAAATATTTAATGACGACGAACCCTGCCAATGCGTCGTCAGCTCGAATAAAGTACAAGTCGTGATTCGGATCTTCATACCAACTTTGTATATCTAAATGGGTCACATAGAGGCCGTTCTCGTTGATGTTCGCGCCGCTTAGCTCAGACAAATCATAAGCGACCAGCTCGAGTAGACGCGATAATGCAGCTAAGCCATCTTCTGTTACGTGCTCTAACGAAACGGAAACAGTCACGCAGCCACTTCCTTCACGGTTCGGTTAGTATGAAGGTGCTCCGACTAACTACCGGAACGCTTCACCTCTTTGACCTTCTATCTTCTATGTTCGGAAATACCCATTCGCCGCTGGCGTAACATCCTTGTGAAGCCCTGCACCCTCGGGATTCCGTACAGCAACATCAAGCAGCCACTGTGTAAAACCGGCAACCTGCATCGATTTCAGCTCCTCCAACGTGAAGAAACCCGCTGCATCCACCTCTACCCCATCTGGAATTGGTTCTCCTCCGATATATTCCATCTCGTACGCAATGTATACGTTATGAACCGCGGCACGAGGCAAATCCCGCAGCGCCACGATGCTGACAACGCGCGCCTCGACACCTGTCTCCTCCTGCACCTCGCGAACGACCGTCTCCTCGATTGGCTCCAATTGCTCAATGTATCCGCCTGGATTCGTCCAGTTGCCCTTGCCCGGCTCCTGCGCTCTGCGAACGAGCAGCACACGGTCATCCCGCATCACTAATGCGCCAACACCGATGCTGTAACTTCCCCAATGGACATAATTGCAAGCTTCAGACGAGCATGCCCGCCGCTCCACACCATCCATCACGCGTGTCTCCATCGGATGGCCGCATTCCACACAATAATTGATCGCCATCAGTTCATCCACCCCTATCAAGTTCGCTTGCAATCTAGTTGTTTTGTATTTTCCTATGATAGCTTGTCTGAGACGATCCTGCTACCCTTCCCGAGAAAAATAAGGCCGCTTGCGCGGCCCCGCCCTACTAACAATTACGTTGTGCTAACCCATAAGTCGACGAACTGCGGAACCGGCATCGCCTCGAGTGCCTCCGGCTCTTCGAACAGCTCCAGAATCGGCTTCGCCTGCTCCTCCGCCAGCCGGCAGCGCAGATTTGCTTCGAACTTCCGCTTCAGCAGCGGTGTTCCTTCCGCACGCCTGCGACGATGACCTGGCGGATACTCGACTTCGATCCTCTCCGTCGCCGTACCGTCCGTGAACCAGATCTGCACCGCGTTTGCGATCGAACGTTTCGCCGCATCCATATAATCTGCAGAGTAACGCGGTTCCTCGGTTACTGACATCCGATCGCGGAGGAGATCGATCCGCGGATCACGCGATGCTTGTTCCTCATAGTGATCCGCAGTCAGGTCGCCATGCAGCAGACCAACCGCAACCATATATTGCAGACAATGATCGCGGTCAGCAGGGTTGTGAAGCGGGCCCTTCTTATCGATAATGCGAATAGCAGACTCGTGAGTCGTCAGTTCGATATGATCGATTTCATGGATGCGATCCTTCACTTGCGGATGAAGGGTGATCGCTGCTTCCACCGCCGTCTGCGCGTGGAACTCGGCTGGGTAGCAGATTTTGAACAGCACATGCTCCATTACATAACTGCCGAGCTCGCGGCTGAGCGACAAAGAACGTCCCTTGAACAATACGTCCTGGAACCCCCACAACGGAGCACTAAGCGCCGACGGATATCCCATCTCACCTTGTAAAGTCATCATCGCCAGCCGCACGGCGCGGCTTGTCGCATCGCCGGCTGCCCACGATTTGCGCGAGCCGGTATTCGGCGCGTGGCGATAGGTTCTCAGCGAATGCCCATCGATCCAAGCCTGCGAGAGAGCAGCAATAATAGCTTCGCGATTGCCGCCGAGCAGCCGCGTTACGACGGCGGTTGATGCGATTTTGACCAGGAGAACATGATCAAGCCCAACCCGGTTGAAGCTGTTGTCGAGCGCTAGCACCCCTTGAATTTCATGTGCTTGAATCATTGCGGTCAGCACATCGCGCATCGTATAAGGTGCAAGGCCACTCGCCTCCCGCACTCGGCTGACATAGTCCGCAACCGCAAGTATGCCGCCGAGATTGTCAGAAGGATGCCCCCATTCCGCAGCCAACCACGTATCGTTGTAATCCAGCCAGCGGATCATGCAGCCGATGTTGAAAGCAGCAGTCACAGGATCAAGCACATAAGGAGTGCCGGGGACACGCGCGCCGTTCGGTACGACAGTGCCAGGAACGACTGGACCAAGCAGCTTCGTGCAGGCCGGGTAATTCAGCGCCAGCAGGCCGCAGCCGAGCGTATCCATAAGACAATGCCGCGCCGTCTCGTACGCCTCGCTGCTTAAATGGCTGTCCCCCGCATCGCTGGCATACTCGGCGAGCTGCGCGAGAAGCGAGTCTGGCTCCTGCCGCCCTTGAACGTAGGACGATGTCATCGCGTCACCACTCCCATCCTACAGCTCGACCCTTACACCCGCTCATGCAAAGGGACCCATGACCGGCGCTCCGGACCGGTATATTCAGCGTTCGGACGAATGAGTCGATTCGAAGCGCGCTGCTCGATAATATGCGCCGACCAGCCGCTCAGGCGGGAGACGACGAACAACGGCGTGAACAGATTCGTCGGAATGCCAAGCATACGGTAGGCGGATGCGCTGTAGAAGTCGAGATTGGGGAACAGTTTCTTTTTGCGCATCATAACCGATTCAACCCGTTCCGAAATTTCGTATAGCAGCCAATCATCCTCATGCTCAGCCAATCGGGCAGAAACCGCCTTGATAATATCCGAACGCGGATCCGAGACGGTGTAGACGCGATGGCCGAATCCCATGATGAGGCGCTTCTGGAGCAGCATCTGCTGAACGCCGGCTTCCGCTTCGTCTGGACTGGAGAATGCCTCAATAAGCTCCATCGCCGCTTCATTCGCACCGCCGTGCAGATTGCCCCGCAGCGTTCCGATCCCCGTCGTTACCGCCGAATAGAAATCAGACATCGTCGAAGTCGTCACGCGCGCCGCGAATGTCGATGCGTTGAACTCATGCTCCGCATAGAGCGTAAGGGACACATCAAGCGCTTTGGTGTGTATCGGATCAGGCTTACGACCATGCAGAAGCATGAGAAAATGCTCCGCAATCCCATCCTCTGTCCGTGTATCAATCCGAATGCCGCTGCGATGGTAATGATGCCAATACATCAGAATGGAAGAGCTGCACGCAAGTAACCGCTCAGCTATTGCAGTACCGCCTCGATCAAAGCCTTCCGGTTCGAAGGAGGCTAGCGCTGACACGCCTGTTCGAAGCACATCCATCGGATGCGCATCCGATGGCAGCTGCTCAAGGATGGTGCAGAGAGCCGCGGGCAGCCTTCGGTACTCGATCAATCTGCTGCAGTAGTCCGTCAATTCAACTTCCGTCGGAAGCTTGCCATGAAGCAGCAGAAACGACGTTTCCTCGAAGGAGCACAGCCGGGCCAGTTCATGAATCGAGTATCCCCGATACGTTAGATCCCGTCCCTTCTTCCCGACGGTGGAGATTGCTGTTTGACCGGCGATGACGTCGACTAAGCCACCTACTCTTTTGTCAGCCATTATTAGGCTCGCTCCTTTCAGTACCGAACAATCGATCCAGACGCTGCTCATAGTCCAGATAATTCAAGAACTCATACAACTCCGCCCTCGTCTGCATCCGATCAACGACCTGCTGCTGGGTCCCGTCCTGCCGAATGGTGCGGAACACCTGTAACGCCGCTGCGCTCATCGCGCGAAAAGCCGACAAAGGATAGAGCGCTAACCCGACACCAGCAGTCCGCAACTCCTCAAGTGTAAACAGCGGCGTCTTGCCGAACTCGGTCAAATTCGCGAGCACCGGCACTTTCACCGCTTCTGCGAATGTCCGGTATACTTCTAATCGGTCCACCGCTTCGGGAAAAATCATATCCGCACCCGCTTCGACACAAGCTCGCGCACGCTCTATCGCCGCATCGAGGCCTTCCACCGCAATGGCATCGGTTCGGGCCATAATAACGAAATGTTCATCCTCGCGGGCGTCGACGGCTGCTTTGATGCGGTCAACCATTTCGTCTTGGCTGACGATCGCTTTGTTCGGCCGATGACCGCAACGCTTAGCGGCGACTTGGTCCTCGATATGAACGCCCGCAGCCCCTGCTCGCGTTAGTTGCTTGATCGTCCGTGCGATCTGAAAAGCACTGCCGAAGCCGGTATCCGCATCCACCAGCACGGGCAGATCAACTGCGCTCGTAATACGGCTTACATCCTCGACAACATCGTTTAACGTCGTGATGCCGAGGTCCGGCAGTCCGAACGAAGCATTCGCGACACCTGCGCCAGAGACGTACAACGCTCGAAATCCTGCGCTCGCCGCGAGCATCGCGGAATAAGCGTTGATAACGCCTGGCAGCTGCAACGGCTGCTCCGATTGCACCGCTTCACGCAGTCGAAGTCCAGGAGATGCTCTCATGGACACTCACCACCTTTAACGTAACAGCTGATTGCCGATCACGATCCGATGAATCTCGTTAGTGCCTTCATAGATCTGCGTAACCTTCGCATCTCGGAAGAGACGCTCTGCTGTGTACGGCTTCGCGAACCCATGCTCGCCGCACCATCGCACAGCCGCCGACGCAGCCTGCACCGCCGTGTCGGATGCGAACAGCTTCGCCATCGAAGCCTCCTTCGTGCAGTTGCTCCCCTGTTGGCGAATAGACGCCGCGCGGTACACGAGCAGCCGCGCGGCTTCAACACGCGCGGACAGCTCATCGAGCGCCGCTCGCGCTGCCGGCGGTGATGCTGAGCGCTTCTTCACCGCCGCTGCCAGCAGCGCAAGCGCTGACTCCGCGATGCCAAGCGCCTGCGCGCCGATGCCGATGCGGCCGCCGTCCAGCGCGCCCATCGCAATCGCGAACCCTTCGCCTTCGCCGCCTAGCCGCTTATCCACTGACCGTTGCACCCCATCGTACAGAAGCTCGCACGTGCTGGAGCCGTGCAGCCCCATTTTGCGCTCGCGCCGACCGATCTGGAACCCTGGTGTATCTCGGTCAACAAGGAAAGCGGTAATCCCCCGCGTGCCGCGACTTGCATCCGTCACTGCAAAAGTAAGATAAACATTGGCTGCGCCTGCATTCGTAATAAACAGCTTCGCACCGTCCAGCCGGTATCCATCTCCTTCACGAATTGCAGCTGTACGAATCGAAGCCGCGTCCGAGCCCGCCTGCGGTTCAGTCAGCGCGAACGCCCCAAGCCATTCCCCAGAAGCAAGTTTGCTCACATAGTGGTGTCGCTGTTCCTCTGTCCCATGCCGCAGAATCGGCAGCGTGCCGACCGATGTGTGCACGGAGAGGATAACGCCTACTGTTGCGCTCACTTTGGACAGCTCATGAATCGCGATAATATACGAAATGAAGTCTGCGCCTGCGCCACCCCATTCTGATGCAATCGGGATGCCCATCAACCCGAGCTCCGCCATTCGTACGATTAGTTGCGCAGGAAACGAATGCTCATCATCCTTCTCCATCTGCGGGATGGCGTCTGCCACTTCCGTCTGCGCGAAATTCCTCACTTTCGATCGAATAGCTTCCTGCTCTTCTGTCCATCGGAGGTCCATCGCTGATTCCCTCCCGGTGCCGTGATGTCCGTCTTGTTAGCTTGAGTTGTAGCTATAAAACCCGCGCCCGCTCTTGCGTCCCAGCCACCCTGCTTGCACATATTGGCGAAGCAGCGGACACGGTCGGTATTTGCTGTCTCCGAATCCTTCATAGAGCGTCTCCATGATCGCCAGACACGTATCGAGTCCGATAAAATCCGCCAGTGTCAACGGGCCCATCGGATGATTCATGCCAAGCTTCAGCACCGTATCGATTGCTTCCGGTTCCGCAACGCCTTCATATACGGCATAAACAGCTTCGTTAATCATAGGCATCAGCACCCGATTGGACACGAAGCCAGGGAAGTCTTTCACTTCTACGGCTGTTTTGCCAAGGGATTCTGCTAATGCGCGAACTGTGTCGCATGTCTCATCCGACGTAGCGAGACCTCGAATGATTTCAACCAACGGCATAATCGGCACCGGGTTCATAAAATGCATCCCGATCACGCGGTCCGCCCGCTGCGTGACCGATGCAATTGATGTAATCGGCAACGAAGACGTGTTCGTCGCAAGAATCGTATGGGACGGGCAGCTCGCGTCCAGCTTCTTGAAAGTCGCCTGCTTGGTCGCAATATGCTCCGGCGCCGCTTCAATGACAATGTCGCTGTCACGGACAGCTAAGGGTAAGTCTGTTGTGGTAGTGAACCGCTGCAGCGCTTCCGTCTGCGCCGTCTCGGTCAATCGTCCCTTGGCAGTCAGTCTGGCTAATCCCGCTTCGATCGCACTTCGGCCCCGTTCGAGCGGGGCGTCAGCAATATCAACCAATGCGACGTTATAGCCATATTGGAGAAGCGTCTGCGCAATGCCGCTTCCCATCTGTCCTGCCCCGATGACGACTGCGTTCTGGATTGGCATGGTCTAGCACCTCGCCTTGTTCATCCTTCAACTCGTATCAGCATCGCGTCTCCTTGCCCGCCGCCGCTGCAAATCGCAGCGATGCCAAGTCCTCCGCCTCGCCGCTTCAGCTCATAGGCTAGCGTCAATACAATTCGAGTACCGCTCGCACCAAGCGGATGCCCGATCGCAATGGCTCCGCCGTTCACATTCACTTTGTTCTCATCCCAGCTCAGCAGCCGTCCGCATGTTAGTACAACGGCAGCGAACGCCTCATTAACCTCAAACAAATCAATGTCAGCGAGCGAAACGCCAGTCTGCTGCAGCAGCTTGCGTATGGCGCGGGCAGGCGCTTCTGCCAATTCATGCGGCGCCATGCTGACGGACGCGTGCCCCAGGATTGTTGCAAGCGTGATATGACTGCCGTTATGTGCAGCCTTCTCCGACATGACCAATACCGCGGCTGCGCCGTCGTTCACACCTGGCGCATTGCCTGCCGTTATCGTCCCGACGCCATTGCTCGGACCCGCGAGAGGACGAAGGTTAGCCAGCTTCGCAGCGCTAGTATCCGTTCGAGGACATTCGTCTGTATCGACTGGGCCTGAATCCGTTGGGACGGGGACGATTTCATCCGCGAGGCGCCCTTTCCATATCGCGGATACAGCGAGCGAATGGCTGCGAAGCGCCCACTCGTCCTGTTCCTCGCGGGTAATGCCGTAGATAGACGCCGTGCGATTGCCATGCATCGCCATCGGGACCCCATCGAATGCGCAAAGAAGCCCATCGTGCATCATAAGGTCTGTCATCTCCGAATTGCCCATTCGGATGCCCCATCTAGCGGAATGTACGGCAAAAGGCGCATTCGTCATGCTCTCCATTCCGCCTGCCACAATTATGTCTCCATCGCTTGCACGGATGCACTGATCGGCGAGTGCAATCGCGCGCATGCCAGAAGCACACACTTTATTAATCGTTTCGGAGGGCACACTACCGGGCAGCCCCGCTGCGATCGCCGCTTGCCGGGACGGGATTTGACCCGTGCCGGCTTGGATTGCCATTCCCATAATGACCTGCTCCACTTGCGAAGGTGCAATGCCGCTCCGTTCAACCGCCCCGCGCAATGCGGCTGCGCCGAGGTCTGTTGCTTTTACATTACGATACATACCGCCGAATTTGCCGAATGCCGTCCGTGCCCCACTAACAATGACCGCTCCGCGCAGTTGGCTCCCTCCTCACGTCATTTGCTATTGGATGTGTATCTCTGCAATGCTCGCTTCCGCTCAACGCTTGGAGAGTCCTCCGACTCCAACCGCCGTCTCAAGTGTCATCGCATCGCGGAGCATCCGCTCTACCTGATACTCTTCGATGTAGCCGTAGCCGCCGTGAATCTGCACCGCTTCTCGGGCGACCATCGTAGCAGTTCGAACTGCGTAGGTATGCGCTAACTTCACTTGCTTTGATGCCGCTGCTGAGTTTATGTGTTCATCGAGCTGCCATGCCGCTTGACGAACAAGCAGTCTTGAGGCCTCCGTTGCAATCGACATGTCGGACAGCTTGAACAGAATGCCCTGTTGTCTGCCAATTGGCGTTCCGAACTGCTTACGCGTCTTCGCATAACTTGCGGCAGCTTCAAGGGCGCCTTGTGCGATGCCAACTGATTGCGCAGCCGCGCTAAGTGCGAGCATTGTGCGGATTTCCCGAGCCATTCCGCTCACTCGTCTGCCTTGAACGATAATGTTTTTTTTCAGATTAGCTGCATTTGGGACTAGTGTTAGCTCCCCTGTTGGGAATGAGCGCAGTCCGAGCTTACTAATTAAGTTGGTGGTTACTTCGACGGTTGGATCGGGCTGCGTCCAAACAACGGCAGGCTTTTGTATCCCCTCGCCCCACTGCTCCTCCGTGAATAACAAATAGCCATCCGCCACCCCGGCGTTCAGCACGAATGAATGTGTCCCCAACAATGATGTCGCTTTACGCCCTGTCACACCGGTTCCAGCAAGTTTGGCACCAGAAGCAAGCGGGACGAGCAGCTCCTCTCGTACCGCTTCGTCTCCATAATGAAACAGTGGCCATACGACACCGGCTGTATGCGCAGCCAGTACGGATGCCGAAGACGCACATACCTTCGCGAGTTCCTCCATTACGACCACATAGGTGAGCCAACCGACACCTGCACCACCGTACATTTCAGGGACGGGGATACCTGTTAGTCCAAGCTCCGCCATTTGATTAAATACAGATCGATCAAACCGCCCGTTGGCATCCCGTTCTACCGCACCTGAAGCTAACTCAGATTGCGCAAAATCACTTACGACCGACCGCAGCATCTCTAACTCCTCCGGCAGTTCGAAACGCATGCCCCTCCCTCCCCGACGAGGCTCTCGCAGCACCTGCCAGCCCTCTCCTCGCACAACGGACAAGACCGGACGGTATCCGTGGATACCCATGTATATGAGCTGCAATTTGTCCGACATACATTAGCGTCGTACGGTACTGACAAACAAAAAGAGCCCACGAATGGGCTCTTGCTTAAGAGGCGCTAGATTATCTGATTAACGCACCTGGCTTTCTGAAATTTATAAATATCCTATACTTACTCTTTTTAATATTTCATTAACTTGATTCTTTATTTCAATATTACTTTTTGAGCTAAATGTGAATAATGGGTTTTGCCAATTCTCTATCTGTGTATCCTCATCCTCATTCATCTCAATTAGAACCAATAATTTACCTTCTGGTTATCCTGAGGGATACCAACCTAAGTCAAGCAATCTCCGTCTTGATTCGTTAATGAAATAAAAGATATCCATATGGGAATGAATCATCAACGAATTCATTTGTATTTATTTCGTAAAAATGGTTCCATTTCACTGTCCAGTCTTCAGGTATATCAAGAGGAACTAATTTAATCTCCATTTTTTCATCCTTATAATTTTCTATAAAAGTCGGTCTGAAGTTCTGTGTCATATCATATTTGTAAATAATAGTTTATTCAGTAGCCGGATCTTCAATATTGCACGAGTCATTATATAAGCAAAAGTAGCTCCAAAACTATTCAATATCACATCATCAATATCTGCACTTCCAAGATAAAGATAGTACTGGGCGATCTCGATTAACAAATTGATTGTTATAAGTACTACTATGAAATTCCATAACTTTCTAAAGGTATTAAACAGGATCGGCATTAACACTCCAAGAGGAATGAGCATCACTAAATTACCCATTAAATTCATAAACCATGTATTATAATTATAATGTTCTCTATTATTTATATATTGTTTGATAGAACTAAAAGGGACCAGATTATAGGAACGATAATAATGTCCTCCGAAGTGCATTCTATCTAAAACTAAGTATTTAACTAAAACAAGAATGTAAATAATAAATAGAATCCATAAACTTGATCTAACTACTAATTTCATTGTAATGATGTAACTCCTTTGGCTCTTTCTTTGATTTAAACCAAGGGCCGAATGGGCCATCCGGGGCAAATGGCTCGATACGTGAATATAGTGTTAGGTGAAGTACTTACCTTCCCGAAACCACTATTTCTTCATTGAACTCTTCTTTATTAATTTCTTCTATTCGAATTGTGAATATGAAAATGGCAATAAATCACTTATCTCTACCTTATTCATTTTTTGTTCATCGTTATTTAAAATGACTTTGATACCGGGGCTATATTCTAATAACATTTGACGGCAATTTCCACACGGAGACAATAGATGATTCGGGGCATCTTTACAAACAGCTACTATGGTTTCAAACTCTCTTTCTCCTGCTGCTCTTGCCACTCCCATAGTGATAAACTAAGCACATGATCCATGAATTCCATAACAATTAATCCCGACATAGATTTTCCCGTTTTTACAACGGATCGCGGAGCCTACTGTATGCGTATATGACTTATTGTCGAAGTTCTTTTAATTACTTCTTTCGCTCTTTCAATTAGTTCATAATCTTCATCTGTCAGCTCATAAAATCTCATCAAGGTTACCTCGATTTCTAATTATTTAGTACGGTGGGTATTAATATCAGCCCTAAAGCTGTAATTATTGAAATTCTTGTTGCAAATCTATTGAGTTTTCTGTTTTCTTCGGATTTATACCATCCCTTGAACTGAAAATAATTTCGATATAGCACAAAAAATAGAACGAAATTTCCTACTGACATAAACCAATTATACAAAGGTTCTCCATAAATCAACGAATAAAGATATCGTTCAACTCCACCAAACACGAGCATTATCAACATAAGTAAAATAAGTATTCTCAATATTTCAAAGAAAGCCGAAAACGCTTTAGACATAAAATCATTCCATCCCTTCAACATACTGCATGGATTTCCACTAACGTTTTTGTCTCCCTAACCCTCACTAGCTTTTGCGAGTAAGCAAACGTTTTACTGTTCATCTACTGATCTCTTTTTCGTTTCAGTTTCCATAAACTATACCGAATCAAATAATAAATTATAGAAATAATCAAAAATATTAATATGTATTCTAACCAACCAAAAGGTTCTTTCCACCAAACAAACGAAACTTGATTAGATACTTCAGCTGTTTCAAGATAATAGTTAAAAACCTTTGTATTATTATCCTTAATCGTCAAGTAACCCTGAAGAAAAAACAATTCAAATGAGATTAATAAAATTAAAGGTACAAAAATTGATTCAATAAAAATCTTACTTTCTTTCTTCATAGAAACACCTTCTTATAGGCTTTGGCTTTGTTAAATATATCTTTTAGACGGTTTCAGATAACGTCTTTGAATTCACGAACCCTCACTGGCTTAAGGGCGCCAGCCCGGGTACGACGGACTCAGCCAGTGCAGGGTTGTCCGGCTGTCTTCACTTCCTCGAAATTCCTCGATCCGGACCGAGGGCCGTATGGCCCGATGCGTGAATATGATGTTATATGAAGGAACCGCCCGCATCATCGAATAACAAGCAAGATGACTTTTCTCTTCTCCTATTCTGTTATTAATTCAAATGTTTTTGCCTCTATTTTTATTATGTCTCCTGATATCATTTCAATTTCATATGTATTTGTTTTTTCATTCGTTTTATACATATGACTTGCACCGTTTATGTATAATGATTCTCCCCAAGGTGCGCTGTGTGGTACTACAAACAGTTTGTCTGTAAGGTTTATCTGGACCTTCGATAAAAACATTCAATCTAAGAACCAAGGTATGTAAATTCCACAAGTAATTTATTTCTTTAAGCTCTGAATCATGAAAATAGATTGAATTAAAATCCATAATAATCACCTGCTTTGATCTTCAAATTCATTTCATTGATCTTCGGTTCTTTCATATAACGTTGTTGTGTTCCTACTTTGAATTACTTACTTACACTTATTCTCTTATTCAACTTCTTAAAAGCAGTGGATTCGTTATTAGATCTTATAAAGTTTAATATCTCATTGGCACACTCACTCGATCTCATTATTTCAGTATTGAGTTCAAGATCATATTCATTAAAGCAGTATACTCTATCGTATTGTGCACTTGCTAAGCCAACCATCCTGTCTCCCCTAAGCATTTCTCTTCTAGCAAGTTCTTCCCTTGTGCATTTAACTGATACGAAAATGACAGGGTGATCAGATAATAATTCAAGGCAAGTATTGTACCATTGGTCGTTATCTATAACAGTATCTACAACTACATTATTACCCATCGCTGAAAATAGCTTTATTGTCGAATAGTACAATGAAATCAACGGATTTGTAAGAATTTGATTTGCTAATTGTCCATCGTCTGCACCATTTGTTTCAATATTCGGATATGTAGTGTTAATGAAATCAATGTAACTATGAAATATCCCATTACAAAAATTATCAATTGATAAATGTTGAAATGGGATTTCAATTTGAGTCAATAGTTCATTCGATATGCTTGTCTTTCCAGAACTTGAAGTGCCATTAAGAAGAACTATAATCCCTTGCTTCAATAGAATCCGCCTTTCAAAATATAATTTTTGCGTATCTTTCACCTAACGTCTTTGTATTCACGAACCCTCACTGGCTTAAGCACGTAAGCGCGGGTCCGATGGACTTAGCCAGTGCAGGGTTGTCCGGCTGCTCCCTCTTCCCCGAAATTCCCCTGTAGGACCGCGGGCCGGATGGCCCGATGCGTGAATATAGTGTTATCGGATGTTCTTGACCTTCTGAAATACTCACACATTCTCTTCTATTAGTTTTTTTAGTTTATTATTTCGATATTCTAAAAAGCTCTTTATATATTTCTTCAATATGAGTTGCTCTATGATCTTGCCTACTATTCCTAATGGAGCTTCAAATCTTAATATATCAATCATCAATGTTTTCTCATCTTGTTCAATAAATTCATGTCGATGTCTTAAGCTCTTAAATATTCCTCTTTGCATTACATCAGTGAATAACTCAGGTTCTTGATATTCTATTATTTTCGAAGTTAGTCGTTGTCTTACAAATAGATGTTTTGCTTCAAATGTGACCGAATCTCCAGGTCCTATTCGTCCTTCCCTAACACCATCAACAGCTAATTCTCTCGTATGCGGCCAAACAGTTTTTGTATGTACTTCAATATCTCTGGCATAATCAAAACAAATCTGAATCGGCGCATTAATAATGATTTCGGTCCTAAGAGTAATCAAAGAACTACCGCCTTTCCTATAGCTCTTCACGAATTTCCGATAACGCCTTTGTATTCACGAACCCTAACTGGCTTAAGGGAGCCAGCCCGGGTCCGACGGACTTTGCCAGCGCAGGGTTGTCAGCTGCGCTAACTTCCTGACTGCCGGACCGAGGGGGGGATGGCCCGACGCGTGATTATGGTGTTATCAGAAATTTGTGCCTTCTCTGTAAATACTAATAAGATTAGTCATGAAACATTATTGTAATCCTAAAATGAGATGGATCTTCTCTATAAGCTATGTTCTCCATCACCTCTAAAAAACTTTTACTAGTCTCTCGATAATCCACTACTTCTATTACTGGTTTATCATCCCAGGTATAGTCCGTATACTCAATTATTTGATCCCAGTTATAATTAAAAATTTCATCCAATGTATACCAAGTACAAGTATGATACTCACCACATTCATATTCTTGCCTGATCTCTTCTGACACATTATTGGGCAAACCTCTTGGTACACTTATATATGGTATGTTTTCAGAGTTCCGTTGGTTTGCTAGAATGGCTTGTAGGTCATACAATTTACCGTGAAAAACCAAATCGTTCCACTCCACATGCCAGAGCGCATTCTTCTTCTCTGGATACAACAATGCATAATCGCTCTTCTTCCATTTATCTAAAGATACCCAAATTCCATTTTGTTTTTCTACATCATCTCTTCTAAAGAATTTTCTTTCAGTGAAGCAAAGCATTATTGTTCCCATTTTTTCTCCTTTTGTTTATACATAAATTTCTGATAACGTCTTTGTATTCACTAACCATCACTGGCTTAAGGGGGCTGGCCCTGGTCCGACGGACTTAGCCAATGCAGGGTTGTCCGGCTGCTCCCACTCCCCCGATATGCCTCTGCCGGACCGAGGGCCGGATGGCCCGATGCGTTTATATGGTGTTATATGAAGTTATTTACTTCCTTCATTCTCCTTACAGAATCATTCTCCTTACAGAATTATTCTTCTTGATAATATCTATTTAATACGTCCTTCAGTTCAGTCTTTTGGGGTACCAAAATAAATCTAGAAAAAACTTCTGTACCTGATTCTATTGTTTCATCTATGATTTCATAGACATCAACAACCTTAATAAATTTCCATTTAACTTCTTCACTACATAGATTTTTATAGGCTATTTCAGCTTCTTTACCCTTCTTTTCTG
The DNA here is from genome assembly GCF_014779765.1 of Paenibacillus terricola. Classification (GTDB taxonomy): domain Bacteria; phylum Bacillota; class Bacilli; order Paenibacillales; family Paenibacillaceae; genus Paenibacillus_T; species Paenibacillus_T terricola. The sequence continues at coordinate 1,077,644 of NZ_JACXZA010000002.1, forward strand.
CAATTAATACTGCAACGTCTTTTGTTTCCGCTTTGATTAATATAATAGATTCTTCGTATGTATCCGTATCTTCATTTTCTTCTAATTCTTTGAACGATTTAAACAGCATTTGAACAGTAAACCACATTTTTTTATACCTCCCATATATAGATTGGGATGATCTTCAGGTTTAAACTTGTTGCAATAATTTCATCTAACGTCTTTGTATTCACGAATTCTCACTGGTTTAAGGGGCGCATGACCCGGGTCCGACGAACTTAGCCAGTGCAGGGTTGTTCTGTTGCTCACGTGTCCCCGAAATCCTTCTGTCGGTCCGAGGGCCGAATGGCCCGATGCGTGAATATGGTGTTATGCGAAGTCCTTGTCTTCATCGAGTTCCTCTAGATTCAAAGGTCTTGTAGCTTTTTCTAACTCCCCTTGAGAATCTAAATATCTTAATGTCTGTTCGACATCATCTTTCTCTAAAGTTTTCATAATAATCAATTTGTCCATGAATAGTCCTAGTGGATGTGTCATTGGATTTTTAAAATGTTCAACAAGCTTTTCTGGTGTCGTCATATTACACCAACGACTAGACCCATCATTAAAAACTATTGTTACCTCTATGATATTCCAACTCAATATATCATCATCAAATTTCCAATCCATCATCTGTAATACGAACACTTCCCCCAAATCAAAATACGCTTGGTTTATCCATACTCGTTTACCATGATCTCCTTTTATTCGATACTTTGCATTCTCTTGATTGATTACTTTGTATTTATTCCCTCTTGTAAGTGCATGCTCATACACGCCAATACTAGTACAAGTTACTATCATTTCTTCCAAGTAATCACCTTCATTGATGTTTATATTAATACAGGGGTTTCGCATAACGTCTTTGTATTCACGCACCCTCGCTGGCTTAAGGCGCGAATGCGCTGGGTCCGACGGACTTAGCCAGTGCAGGGTTGTCCGGTTGCTTCCACTTCCCCGAAATCCCTCTGCCGGACCGAGGGCCGTATGGCCCGAGGCGTGAATATCGTCTTAGGTGAAGTCCTCACTTCTTAGATTCCGCTTAATCTCTATGATCTTCTCTATATAATTTTCGAATTTTTTCTAGTATCAGATTTAGTTTCTTATTAAAAGACTCTTTATATTCATCTCTAATATCATCATGATTGAATCCATACCAACTATAAGATTCAATGATTTACTCTCTAACTTCTTCAATCTTCTTATCTATAATTAGTCCCAGGATATTAGCCGTTAAGGTATCATGTTCATCTTTTGGAGCTCCACTCGCAATCAATCCTGTTGGATCTAGCTCATTCACAATGTCTCTTATCTTTAAGAATTGCTCAAAATGATTCTTCCTCAATTCATTTCTTTCTTCTTTACTTAATCGTTTTGTAATATGCTTTCCTCCTTTATTATCTTTCATCTGTGATTCCATCTTTGTTTACATCATTTGTTCATTCCATCTTGAAGATTTCACCTAACGTCTTTGTATTCACGAGCCCTCACTGGCTTAAGGGCGCCAGCCCGGGTCGTCAGATTTAGCCAGTGCAGGGTTGTCCGAGCTGCTCCCGCTTCCCCGAAATGCCCCTGCCGGACCGATGCGTGAATATGGTGTTAGACGATGCCTCGACTTCCTGTATATGCTACCAATGTATTCATTTATTAACTTCTTCCTTCGTAATCAAAAAACTTCAATCCGTGATTTCGCGAACCGCTTTTAATCTCATCTATCGTCCATAAATGATCACTTAACTCATCGAGTGCAAATCCATTAAACCTAGATAAAATATTAATTACGACATAAGATACTTCTTTGTTTCCTAAATGTCTCCCCGAAATATCAATCTGAAGTATATGGTGTGATTCAATAATCTTATTTAACTTAATGTTGTTATCATTAACCTCTATTTCCTTTAAGAGAGATCTCTCAAGATCGAACTCGATATATAGTACAGGATCTCCTCCCTCAAGATAAATCCATTGTTTTTCTTCAACATTGTTATAAATCAGTTCTAGTGAATTGAGAGCTTTGACTAGAGGAGCTCTATCGTACAAATCAATTAGAACAAAAACAGATCTAATAAGGAATCACCCATTCGCTTTAGACTTTGTATTTGGCTAATATATTGTTCATATTCTCGGGGTTTCGTCTAACGTCTTTGTATTCACGAACCCTCACTGGCTTAAGGGCGCCAGCCCGGGTCCGACGGACTTACCCATTGCAGGGTTGTCCGGCTGCCGCCTACTTCTCCGAAATCCCGCTGCCGGACCGAGGGCCGAATGGCTCGATGCGTGAATATGGTGTTATCCGAAGGAACCGACTTCTACGAAATACTAACAAACTGTTCTTAGTTCATTTCCTATTTTATTAATTATTTCACTTATTGGAGTTTTGTTCATTCTGACCTGTTGTAAGATGTCTAATTCAAACCATCTTCGACCTATCACGACTGCTTCAGGGTAATCTATGCTGTAATTAAATAAGAATCGTTCTATCTGATCTTTAGTCAAGGTTCTCAATACGTGATCAGTCCTTAAAACACGTTGAATTTCGCCTAAATATTTCTCTTCTTTCTTGATATTAATTTTCCTTGACTTAATAAATGTGTTTTCGGAACTGTTAAGAGAGGTACCTCCAGCCACCGGATCAGTTGCAGCATATCTTACCGTTCTAACTCCAGACATAACTATTGCTCCGAAACAAAGAATACATGGTTCAGTTGTTGTATAAAGAATACAATCTTTTAGAATGTCAGAATCTACAGAATTCATTTGCATTAATACATTTATTTCTGCGTGGGCAAGTCTATTTGAGCAAATTTGTTTCTCTGGTGCAGTTATCTCATGTATTCTATTTCTCCCTCGACTAATTATTTCTCCCCTTTGATCAACCAGTACTGCACCAATTGGAATGGAACCATTACAATATGCCTCCCATGCTTCTTCGAAACAAGCCTTCCAAGGTTCTGTGAGATATTCCCACATATTTTACACCACCAAGATATATATTTTTGGGTTCTTTCAGATAACGTCTTTGTATTCACGAACCCTCACTGGCTTAAGGGGCGCATGCCCCGGGTACGATGGACTTAGCCAGTGCAGGGTTGTCCGGCTGCCACCACTCCCCCGAAATTCCCCTGCCGGACCGAGGGCCGGATGGCCCGATGCGTGAATATGGTGTTATATGATGTCAGCGTCTTCTTTGAACAGCATACAATAATTGGTTCTAATCCTTGATTATTATTGTAACCTTATGTTCCTCAAGCACTTGAAGGATAGTCTTAATAGACTTTGGTTTGTTAGCATATCCGCTAATCTCTATGGTAAAAGGGGGTAGTGCGCCAAACCCACCACAAAAACAATCCAATAAACTATCAATACACCCTCCATAGTAGCCACCTGGTCCGTTAATAGCCTCGCCTAGTGCAAAATAAAAAGAAACCTCATCTGTTATATGTCGACCATCAAGACAATACGATTGACAAGCTAGATTATGGCTCTCTGCAAACTTATGGTAAATTCTTATTATCTCCAACCATATATCGCGCTGTTTCTTTGTAAGGTGTAACCAAATACCATATTCTCTGTGAGTAGGATTCCTTAAAAGATCCCAAAGCTCAAGGGTTTCCATTGAAAGACCAGTTGGCAGGTGACCCTCAAGAGTAAAATCTCGACCATCTATTAAATCAGAAGATGAAAGTACTTTCGGAGAACTCAAGGCAAAATAATAACTCCCGATAGTGCAACCATCATTATCTAATATATTTATATATAAATTACTGATAGACTGTTTTCGGCCTAAACAACTCTGTCTAAAACCATCACTGAAATGAAAATTAATATATCCGAGTTGAAAGTAATCTTCAGTATGTTCTTCTGCAATATATGTATGTGAATTTGATATCTCAATATACTCGAAATGTCCGAGTATTATATTGTTACTTTCATCTTCTAAACTATACTTATAAAACATCATGACCTCCTTAATTAAGTTATTAATTCTTCAAACTCATTACGCCGATTTCTTATAACGTCTTTGTATTCACGAACCCTCACTGGCTTAAGGGGCGCATGCCCCGGGTCCGACGGACTTAGCCAGTGCAGGGTTGTCCGGCTGCTTCCTCTTCCCCGAAATGCCTCTGCCGGACCGAGGGCCGTTAGGCCTGAAGCGTGAATACGTTGTTATATGAAGTCTGTGTCGCCTTGAGTTTACTTTCACATATGCTTTTCCTATGTTTTTCTTCTTTGAGGCATCCTTCGCATAAAACGTTCTGAATCTTTCTCATAACCATATTGTTCATATAATCCATGGGCATCTAGTGTCCCTAATATTCCTGTCATCCATTCATATTCTTCTGACTTAGTAATGATTTCAATCAGTTTCTTTCCTATGCCTTGCCCCTGATACTCTTTTATTACAAACACATCACACAAGTAATATACTGTTGCTTCATCTGTGACCAGCCGTGCAAATCCTATCTGCTTATCATTATGGTAAACTCCATAGCAATGGGAATTTTCAATGGATTTTAATATACGCTCTGGTGGTCTCCTGTTAGCCCAGTAACTTTGGGCCAAGTAGTCCAGAACTACTTGCCTATTTATTCTCTCTTTGTCATCCGTTATTAGATATTCTTTGTACAAGACCTCCACGTAAATCCCCCTGAACAATTGTTTTAAAACTCTTACACAGATTTCATATAACGTCTTTGTATTCACGAACCCTCACTGGCTTAAGGGCGTTAGCCCGGGTCGTCAGACTTAGCCAGTGCAGGGTTGTCCGGCTGCTCCCGCTTCCTCGAAATCCCTCTGTCGGACCGAG
>NZ_JACXZA010000003.1 GCF_014779765.1 Paenibacillus terricola
CCTAGGCGCGTCCAGTAACACTGGGTTCATCTTCTTCTCTGCATTTTCTTCGCGACTTCTTCTTCGTATAGAATGCTGTTTGGGTTCTTCTTTGAATATCTCTTCGGCAATGTCGCCTAACTACCTTGTCTCTGAAATTCATGTATTCGCCTTAACCGTGTGTATCTCTGAATATCGCAGATTGATCTTGATTCCGTTGTTTTCTGCGTATTGTTTTCTCGTTCATCATAGCAACCTTTTGATGTTAATTGATGTAAACTTTAAATCCACCTCAATCATCTATGAACTGAATTGCCTCCTATCGCTCATATTTCTCCAGCCGAAATCCCGACTACCTTAATACTATTTTACTATAATATTCCATACCATAGATATCTTTATCTTTATCTTTATAGATCGCCTTTCTTGTCTTTTCTTGCCTCACTTGTCATTGTCATTGTCATTAAACAGCGTGCTGCCGACTTGATCGGAGGCTAATGCCCGGTCGAAGGGGCTTTGGATGCGGCGAACGTCGCGGATGGTGACATGGGTGTAGATTTGAGTCGTTTTGGGGCTGGCATGGCCTAGAAGCTCCTGAATATAGCGCAAGTCAGTGCCTTCTTCGAGCAGATGGGTGGCAAAAGAGTGCCGGAGCGTATGAACGGTCGCCGTAGAACGAAGACCAAGCTCATCTCTCATTCGTTCAAACACATGCTGTATCGTGCGTTCTGTCAGATGTTTAGTCGGATCTGCTCCAGGGAATAACCAATGCAGCGGTTTCTCCTGTTTCATATAGCTCTTAAGCATCTCGTATGCTGCAAAGGACAGAACGGTATAACGATCCTTAGCGCCTTTGGCCTGTCGGATTTTGATGACTTTACGGATTGGATCGATATCCTGCGGCTTCAGCCGGACGGCCTCGCCTATTCGGAGTCCCGCGGAATAAACTAGCGCAAGCAAAGTTCGATGCTTCATATTGGGGACGGCTCCAATCAATCGAAGCACTTCCTCGACTGACAGCACATTCGGCAACTTGCGCTGACGACGAGGCCGCTCCCACTTGTTAGGGAAATCCTTGCGACCCTCCACCTCGCACAACCAGTAACGAAGCGCGCTGATTGCTTGATTCACATAAGCATGAGCTCTGCCGGCATCCATCAGTTTCAGCGTATATTCACGGATCTGCTCATTCTGAATATCTTCCACCTCGCCTCCATGATCAATCATAAATCGCTCGATATGTCCGCAATACGCCTTGCGCGTCCGAATGCCATATCCACGTCTTCGCATATGCTCATCAACATTCTTTGCAATCCCAACAGCCCTCCATTCAGCAGCGATGGACCGCCCGTTCTCCACAAGATTCGCCAACATAGGCACACGGAATAGTAGATCGGGCTCAACCTCACAGTCGACAGCTTTCCTTGTGCACATCGCAATTAACGCGTTGCAGCTGGCCTCAACAATCGGAATGGACCATGCGCGTACTTCTGGATGCCATGAACGCCCTGGCAGTTGGCGTATTTCGTCCAGCAACATCTTCTTATACGAATAGTCGAAAGCTAGCATGATTCTGTCCGTTTTCTGCTCTGAACTACTAATCTTCAACATGACAGGCACCTCTCAATCTTCTGATTGTGTACATTGCGTTTCAACCCTTTACTCCCATTCGTTCTAACAACTTAATGTTTCCAATATAAGCTGTGCCCATTGCTTCTAAACGGGCTTCGGAGGTTTCCTATAGAGCAGCATTAGGGTGAATAAGCATACAAAAAAGAGACTTCCCCAAAGAGAAGTCTCCGATGCTTTCGGATGAAACCGCTTTATTCATTTATAATCGAAACTTGTCCGCCATGTCCCGCCTGCCCATTTGCTCCAATATCGTTCGTTGCCTTGGTCCTATAAGGTCAAAATGCGGGAATTTCTCCCGTCGATGAATATACTTCGGATCAAGACCGTGAGTCCGGCACCATTCTGCCAATCGATCCAAATCGTTGCAGCCAACCTTCGTAATCGTCCGATTGTCCGGCCAACGTTCATCGTACCAGTAATGCGTCAGCAGGGCGATTTCGCCGCGCAGCACGCTTTTCTTCCATTCCTGCAGCTCTTGTCTGCTTACGCCGAATGCCATACTGTCATCACCCTTTAATCTCTCCCGCAATGCTGCATCGCCTAGAAGATCATATGTTCGGCAATAGTATAGCATAGGCACTTCTCATTGCAAACCAGTCATTCCAATGAAGGAAAGGTGCACCAAAGCCCTGTTACTGGTATACTGGATAGGATTAAGACGGTTTACGACAGCCGTATACAAAGAGGAGTTTATACGACAATGGCAACTACGTTCGCAACGCTTGGCGTCTCGCAAGAGCTGACGAGTGTTCTCAATTCATATGGGATTACAACGCCTACCCCGGTTCAGACCAAAGCAATCCCGCTCGCGCTGAAAGGCGTGGATGTGATCGTGCAAGCGCAGACCGGTACGGGCAAAACATTGGCATTCGCGCTTCCGCTGCTCTCCCGCATCGATACGAGCAAGGACCAAACACAAGCGCTGGTGCTCACGCCAACGCGCGAGCTGGCGCTTCAGATTACAGCAGAGATGGCGAAGCTCGCACCCGCTGCAGGCGCTAGTGTCCTCGCCGCTTATGGCGGTCAGGACGTTGAATCCCAAATCCGCAAGCTGGCTAACCGCCAGCCGCATATTATTGTAGCGACGCCTGGACGTCTGCTCGATCACCTTCGCCGCGAGACGGTTTCACTCGGCAAAGTTCGCATGCTCGTCCTCGACGAAGCGGATCAAATGCTGCACATGGGCTTCCTTACTGACGTTGAATCGATCATCGCCAAGATGCCGAGACAGAATCGTCAGACGATGCTGTTCTCTGCAACGATTCCAGACCCGATCCGCAGACTCGGCTCCGAATATATGAACAATCCGGAGGATGTACGCATCACGCCGGAACGCATAACAGTCGATACGATCAAGCAGATCGCGATCGAGACGACGGACCGTCGCAAAGAGGATACGCTTGTGGAGTTGATCGGACGTTACCGTCCATACCTCGCGGTCGTATTCTGCCGGACGAAGGTTCGTGCGAAGAAGCTGAACGAAGCATTGCAAGAGCAGGGCATCGAGAGTGATGAACTGCACGGCGACCTGTCGCAAGCGAAGCGCGAGCAGGTTATGAAGCGGTTCCGTGACGCGCGACTGCAAGTACTCGTTGCGACGGACGTTGCAGCACGTGGTCTCGACGTTGAAGGCGTCACTCACGTCTTCAACTACGATCTGCCAATGGATGCAGAATCGTACGTTCACCGCATCGGCCGGACAGGCCGTGCCGGCAACAATGGCATGTCCGTGACGCTCATGACATCGCGCGATGCAGCGGCTTTGGCTCACATCGAGCGCGCGCTCAACGTTAGAATTGAACGCCGCGACGACTCGGCTGTTGCTCGTGGGGATCTGCCAGTTCGCGTGAAGCCTGATAAGCAAGGTCGTCGTGCTCAGGAAGAGCGAGATGCAGCTTCCCGCGGTGGGCAGTCCGGCGGTCCGCGCGGCAGAGGCAGAGCGGGCGGCGCTGATCAGCGTTCCGGCGGTCGCGGCGGTAATGCAGGACGCGGTGACGCAGCAGCTGCAGGCCGTGGTGGCCGTGGCGAATCCACTTCGGGCCGCGGTCGCGGAGCAGCGCAAGCCAGCTCTTGGAGCGCAGCTCCAGCAGCCGGTCGCGGCGGCGCTTCTCGCTCCGGCGGCAATGCTGGCGGCGGCAAACGAGGCTTCGATGCCGACGCATGGAACGAACCGTCACCGACGCTCAGCCGTGGCGGCTCAACTCCACGCGGCGGTATTGCACCTGCCGGGCGCGGCGGTAATGCTCCCGCAGGGCGTGGAGGCAATGCGCCAGCGGGACGCGGCGGCGGTTCATCTGCGCCACGCGGCGGATCGTTTGCAGGCGGCAGCGTGCTAGCGAACAAACGCGGTGCTGATGCCAGCGCGAATCCTTGGGATTCCGCGCCAGCGAGCAGCCGCAGCAGCGCAGGCGGCAGCAGCAGAGGCGGTCGCTCCGAAGGACGCGGCGGCAATGCTGGCGGACGTGGTCGTTCCGACGCGCCACGCAGCGGCGGTGGTGGCGGTGGTGGCCGCGGTCGCTCGGATGGCGGCGGTCGCAGCGGCGGCCGCTCCAATAACGGAGGCGGACGGCGCGGACGGTAATCGTCGGCGGTTACCGATCCGCATAACAGAACGCCAAGGCCCTCTCACAGGCGCCTTGGCTTCTTCTGTATTTTACCACCTTAATCCCTAATCCACTGACCGAGTACTAACACATAATTGGTTCTATTACATAGAAGGAGTGCGTTCCATTGTCCGATACATCTGAAACACAAACGTCTACAAGAACCACCGTCCCCTTGCCAGACACCTATGTCCAGCAGATGCGAGAACTTCTTGGTGAGACAGAAGCCAACGAATTTCTTGCCAGCTTCCAAGCTCCGCGCGCCTACGGTTTGCGTCTGAATCCATTGAAGGTCAGCAGCACCGAGCTTCCAGCTATTCAATCCATTCAGCAACAGTTTGCGCTTCGACCAATCCCATGGTGCGAGACCGGCTACTACTATGATGAAGCTGCACGCCCCGGCAAGCATCCTTACCATGCCGCAGGCATCTACTATATCCAAGAGCCTTCCGCTATGTCAGCGGCGCAGGCACTCGATCCTCAGCCAGGCGAGACGATTCTCGATCTGGCAGCTGCACCCGGCGGCAAAACAACTCAGATCGCCGGCCGTATGCAAGGCGAAGGTCTCCTCATCTCCAACGAGATTCATCCTGCAAGGGCCCGCATTCTAAGCGAAAATGTCGAGCGATACGGCATTCGCAATGCCGTCGTCACCTGTGCACCACCGGATGTGCTGTCTGCACGCTTCCCGCAGTTCTTCGACCGCATCATGCTCGATGCGCCTTGTTCTGGAGAGGGCATGTTCCGCAAGGACCCTGATGCTATCGGGGAATGGTCGCTGGATCATGTCCAGATGTGCGCGGATCGGCAGGCAGACATCTTAGAACATGCAGCGATTATGCTGAAGCCCGGCGGACGACTTGTTTATTCAACCTGTACGTTCAACCGTTCGGAGAATGAGAACGCAATGGCTGCCTTCATTGCAGCACATCCTGAGTTCAAACTCGAAATAACAGAACGTCTATGGCCTCATCGTTGCGAGGGCGAAGGCCATTTTGTCGCGGTGCTGTTCAAAACAACAGGTGATGATGTGGGGCGCACCACCTTCGTCCCGATTAATCAAATCGCAAGCCGAGACAATCGGAATGCGCCTCAGCGCAGTAAAGGCAAAGCCAAGCCGGGCAATAACAGCTCTCTTGCCGCCGACATGGCCCTGTTCGAAGCATTCGCTGAAGAAGCGCTGCCTGGCTTCAAGCTTGGACCTGGTGAGCCTGTTCGTTTCGGAGAAGCGCTCTACTGGCTGCCTCATGACAAGGAAGGCCGTTTCAGCGCTGCCTCCATCGAAGGGCTGAAGGTCGTACGGCCCGGTCTCCAGCTTGGCGAACTTAAGACGAAACGGATCGAACCTGCTCATGCACTCGCACTCGCCGTCCGTTCCGAGGAAATCGCAAGACTAGCCAGCTTCGGTGCTGATGCATCCGAGACCGCAGCTTATCTACGCGGTGAAGCTTTGCAAGACGATAACAACTATTCCGGCTGGACCATCGTCGCAGCCGATGGCTTCCCGCTTGGCTGGGCCAAGGCAAGCGGCGGCCAGCTTAAGAACCATTTGCCCAAAGGCCTTCGCCGTCTCACATAAACACCGATGCGTGTCCTAATTATCAGCGCAGCATCGGATAATCGTCTCCGACACAGCCATCATGCACGGTCGAACGTCCTTCATGCTTTCGACGCATCCATCGCAATTAAGGGATAGGTTTCTGCCCAAACTTGCGGGATACAGGGCAAATGTCCAAACGTTACGGGCTGATCGTCATATTATACTGTATACCGAGCAGCAAGGAAGACGAACAACAAGATACAGCAGCCTTGGGTGCCGGAATTCGAGTCAGGGAGGAATATCGCATGTCCGGTGTATACGGCGGTGGAGGTTTCACGACGGCAGGTGTCATCCTGGTTCTGTTCATTCTGCTGGTAATTGTTACTCGCGGAATCTTGTACTAATCACCAGAGCTATGCGACACCAATACAGAAAACGCCAAGCAGCTTAGCTGCTTGGCGTTTTTTCCGTTCCCATCATTCTATACGTTTAATACGAATTTATTCAACGCGTGCATGACGCCGTCCTCTGCATTCGAGAGCGTATGTTCATCTGCCGCTTCCTTCACATCTTCAGGCGAGTTATCCATCGCAACGCCCAATCCTGCAAAATGAAGCATCCCGATGTCGTTATAATAGTTGCCGATCGCCATGACACGCTCGCGCGGAATGTTCTGCTGCTTCGCGTATTGCTCAAGCGCGCTTCCTTTGTTCGCCGATGGATGCTGAATATCGATGAAGTATTCGCCGCTTCGGATGATCTGCAGCTCCGTCTCCCAAGTCCGCCATTCAGCCTCAACTTTATCAAGCGTCTTCGGATCCGCGAATACCGTCATTTTGACCAGACCCGTTGGAATTTGATCTTTCTCGATGACGATCGGCACGATGCCGTACTTGGCATACATGTCGAGCCCTTCTTGATCCAACTCATTGAACAGATACAGATCGAATGCCGTATTCAGGTCAAAATGAACCCCCTGCTCCCAGCAATAGTTCATATAGCGGGTTGCCTGCTCCAGCGTGAATTCATACTGATGAACGATTCGCTTATCATCGGCATCGATCGTCGCCGCGCCGTTATGTGTAATAACGATGCCCTGAAGGCCAAGCTTGTCCATAATTTGAAAAGCACCGCCAGGACCGCGGCCCGTACATACCATAATTTCCGCACCGCGCAGTCCAGCTTCACGAACCGCTTGGCGCGTTCCTTCCGTCAGTTCATGATCATCCGTCAGCAAGGTTCCGTCTACGTCCAACGCTATTAATTCGAATGGCAGCACTTCTCTTGTCATGTCTCTCACTCTCCACTTTACGTTTGTTAAGATCGGTCGCTGTTCTTGTGCGCTCGCAGCAGTTCCAACTCTTCTTCGGTAAGCTCGCGATATGAGCCAATTGGAAGAGACTCATCCAGCTTGAGCGGCCCCATCGACACCCTTTTCAAATAAACAACTTGTTTGCCGACCGCCTGGAACATCCGTTTAATCTGATGATATTTGCCTTCGTGAATCGTTATCGTAATCCAACATTCATACAGCTCGCCAAGCAGCTCTGCAGAATCAACAACTAGCTGAGCAGGCAGCGTGACATAACCGTCATCCAGCTCAACGCCTTGCTCGAACTGCTTCTTATCATGCAGGCTCACTGGCTGGCTGCCGTGGATCTTCGCTATATAGGTTTTGGGCACATGCTTCTTCGGTGACAGCAGATCATGTGCGAGTTGGCCGTCATTCGTCAGCAGCAGCAAACCTTCTGTATCCTTATCCAATCTTCCGACTGGAAAAGGTGCCAGCACCTGATCATCTGTCTCAAGCAGGTCGATGACCGTCTCATCGCGAGTATCCTCCGTCGCAGAGACGACGCCCGGCGGCTTGTGCATCATCAGATAGATGACGTCGCGGTAGACAACCGTTTCGCCTGCATATGCAACCTGCTGCTCATCGGGCTTAATCTGAATGCCGCTGTCCTTCACGACTTTGCCATCGACGGTGACAACCCCTTGCTTCACCGCTCGTTTGATCTCGCTGCGTGTCCCATAGCCCATATTCGACAGCAGCTTGTCCAGCCGAAGCCTTGCTCCTGCTGCTTTATCTTTCTTCGCCATCGTTACACCCATCTCCAACCTGCCGGCAGTTCGTTCTTGAGCATGCCGGACGCATATTTGCCCCATCCAATCGGGTAGTTGTCCACACATATCAGCGTATAGCCTTTGTGTGCCGTATCATCTCCGATGACGGTCAGCTCCTCTGTCGCCAGATGAAGCGTTTCCCCTTTCAAAAATCGCATGATTGCCGCGTCGTCCGCGCTGCCGCTCCACGACCGCTTCATCTCGCTTCGACGCAGCCCAAGTGCAAGCGCCTGCGATGGCTCGAAACGATGCCGCCCCGCATCGCCCAAGTACCAGCCTGCTCGAACGACTCGCAGCCCGTCGAGTGATGGCAGCCCTTCCGGCTGCCAATATACGCGCGAGCCGAACGCGACGAGTCTGCCCGTCCATTCGTCAGTGCCGATCAAATGCTCGTCCGCGAAGCTTCGCCAAGCTTCAGCCGGATCAACAGCCACCGCTGCAGCAGCTCCGCCGCCGGCTTTGCCGCCATTGGCATGTTTACCAGCTGCTGCACCTTTCCCGCCATTGCTTCCGCGCGAAGAACGATCACCGCTACGTGCCGCACGTCCCTCATCGCGGCGTTCCATTCGGTCACGCTTGCCGCGTCCAATTGGTGGTTCGCTGGCTGCGAGCACTTCTTCACGACTACCAGCCTGTTGCGCCGCAGCATCGGATTCAGCTTGTCCATCGACTGGAAGTGGCTTCCGTCTTACAACTGCAACGAAATGGCCTTCGCCATCCAGCAAATGCGGCCACAACCGCGCCATTCCCGACTCCGCTATACGACCATCAGCTGAGGCTGTTTCACCGCTAGCTTGCTTATCGCCAGCAGTCACTTGTGCTTCATTCGCGCCTAGACTCTCGCTGCTCTCCTGAGTACTACGGCCTTCGATACCGTTCGTGTCAGCTTGTCCCCACTCCAAACGCCCTTCTACGAAACCCGGCGCCAGTTGTATGGAAACCCGCTCCAGCCTAGGATCGCCAGCGAGGAGATCAGCAATTTGCACCTCATTCTCTGCAGGCGAGAAGGTACAGGTCGAATATACGAGAATGCCGCCAGGTGCCAGCATCTGTGACGCATGTTTGACAATGTCCCGCTGCATGCCTGCACATCGCTCTACCGAATGCCGCTCCCATGAGGCGATCATCGATTCATCTTTACGGAACATGCCTTCGCCAGAGCACGGTGCGTCGACCAGAATCCGGTCGAACCAGCCTGCGAACACCGGTGCCAGCGATGCCGGTTCCTCATTGAGCACGACCGCGTTGCGGACACCGGCGAGTTCAATATTCTTAGCCAACGCCTTCGTCCGTTCCCCCGCGTTGTCATTGGTGACTAGTACGCCTTTACCCTGCAGCTTCGCCGCTATTTGCGTTGACTTGCCGCCTGGCGCTGCGCATAGATCCAGCACGCGGTGGCCAGGTTGTACGTTCAACAGCTCTACCGGCGCCATCGCGCTTGGCTCTTGAATATAATAGAGGCCCGCATGATAGTAAGGATGCTTGCCTGGCCGGTCGTCGCCATCATAATAACTGCCCGTCTCACACCACGGGATCGGGCGAAGATGGAACGGCGATTGCTGCCGCCACTGCTCCGGATCGATCTTCAAGCTGTTCGAACGCAGGCCATAAAGTCTCGGCGCATCGTAAGATGCCATGAAAGCATCGAATTGCTCACCGAGCAGCGTCCGCATCCCGTTGACGAACGCTTCAGGCAACTGTTGTCTCATCAGTGTCCTCCTGAAAGGGGCTTGGCCCCTTTGACCCCATTTTTTCTTTTTTTTCTAAAACTTATTAAATGATTTCAACTGAAAGAGTTCTACCCACCCAAACCCTCCCTGCAAGGGAGGGCCCCATGGGACTCCCGTCCCCTGGACCCCGGAAGGGGATGGTGGCGATACTAAGGCGCGTGTACGTTACATCGTGCTTGGAGTCGCGTGCCCCTGTGGGGCACAACTCTTGTTCGAGCCTTTTCTACCCACCCAAACCCTCCCTGCAAGGGAGGGTCCCATGGGACTGCCGTCCCCTGGACCCCGGAAGGGGATGGTGGCGATACTAAGGCGCGTGTACGTTACATCGTGCTTGGAGTCGTGTGCCCCTGTGGGGCACAACTCTTGTTCGAGCTTTTTCTACCCACCTAAACCCTCCCTGCAAGGGAGGGCCCCATGGGACTCCCGTCCCCTGGACCCCGGAAGGGGATGGTGGCGATACTAAGGCACGTGTATGTTACATCGTGCTTGGAGTCGCGTGCCCCCTTGGGGCACAACTCTTGTTCGAGCTTTTTCTACCCACCCAAACCCTCCCTGCAAGGGAGGGCCCCATGGGACTCCCGCCCCCTGGACCCCGGAAGGGGATGGTGGCGATACTAAGGCGCGTGTATGTTACAACGTGCTTGGAGTCGCGTGCCCCTGTGGGGCACAACTCTTGTTCGAGCTTTTTCTACCCACCTAAACCCTCCCTGCAAGGGAGGGTCCCATGGGACTCCCGTCCCCTGGACCCCGGAAGGGGCTGGTGGCGATACTAAGGCGCATGTAAGTTACAACGTGCTTGGAGTCGCGTGCCCCTGTGGGGCACAACTCTTGTTCGAGCTTATTCTACCCACCCAAACCCTCCCTGCAAGGGAGGGCCCCATGGGACTCCCGTCCCCTGGACACCGGAAGGGATGGTGGCGATACTAAGGCGCGTGTATGTCACATCGTGCTTGGAGTCGCGTGCCCCTGTGGGGCACAACTCTTGTTCGAGCGTAATTTTTACCAGAGCCATAAGCACCAGAATATGAAACGTGTGATGGCTAGGGGCGTATAGGTAGTTAAGTGTTAAGCCCCAATAGAGCACGCACGTTCATGTGCGCTAACTATCCCGCTGCAAATGAAAAACCGGGCTCACCGCAAGGCCGGCCCGGTCTTCATGTGGATGTTGAGGCTAATTGCCGCGCTTGGCTCGTACAATTGCCTGTTCAATATCGTCTGACAGCTGTTTCAAGCCGAATACATCCTCATGTTCCCACAGCTCATTGAACTTGAGTTGGAACTGGGCCGCTTCGCGGAAGCGGTTATAGAAGTACAGATGCTGAATGCCTGTCAGCACACGCGATACGACGTTGGAGTTTTCCTCGAAGTCGCGTTGTGCGTCGATAATCTCTTGCCGGATGCTGGACATCTCCGCATCGAGCAGCGAGGCGGTTTCTGCCGCCTTCTTCAACCGCGCCTTGACGTCCTCCGGCAAGCTTTCCTTATATTTATAGTTCAGCGAATGCTCGATTGTCGCCCAGAAATTCATCGCGAGCGTCCGAATCTGAATCTCAGCCAGCACCTTCTTGAGTCCGAGCGCCGTCTGAACCGGATACTCGACAATCATATGGTAGCTGCGATAGCCGCTGTCCTTATAATTCGTTATATAGTCTTTCTCATATACAAGCGTCAAGTCGTGTCTCGATCGAATGAGAGACGCTACACGATGAATATCATCGACGAATTGGCACATAATGCGTATGCCTGCAATATCTTCGATTCCTTGTTCCAGCTGATCGGGCGCAACGTTCAGCCTCTTCGCTTTCTCCAAGACACTTGAAATTTTCTTAACTCTGCCGGTTACGAACTCGATCGGAGCATATGCCTCTCGCATCTTCAGCTCGGCACGCATTGTCTTGAATTTGACTTTGAGCTCCTCTACCGTCTGTTCATAAGGTTGTAGAAATAATGTCCAGTTCCTTCCGTCCATCCGGCCGCCTCCTGATTCGATTAGTGGTGATTGGAGCCTACCGCTTCTTGGATCGATCGGAATCCGTCACGCTTCAGCCGTTCCTTCAATCCATCGGTCAGCTCGCGGAACAAATCCGGCCCTTTATAAATTAGAGCCGTATAAACCTCGACCAGACTCGCACCTGCGCGAATTTTATCGTATGCGTCATCAGCCGTAAAGATGCCTCCCGAACCAATAATGGGCAGCTTGCCGCCTGTCTGACGATAGACAGAGGAAATGACTTGTGTCGAACGAGCGCTGAGCAGCTTGCCGCTCATGCCGCCCGCTTCTTTTGCATTCGGATGCGTAAGTCCTTCGCGAGACAACGTCGTATTCGTCGCGATTATACCGGACACGCCGCTTGTCGCAATCGTATCGACCGTATATTCGAGCTGCTCGTCCGTCATATCCGGTGCAATTTTCACCAGAATCGGCTTCACTGCCGCTTTACGCTTCGCTGCTTGCTTGCCCATCTCCTCGTTCACGGTAGAGAGGAGCAGCTTCAATTCATCGCCATGCTGCAAGGCGCGCAGATCCGGCGTATTCGGGGAGCTGATGTTGACGACGAAGAAATCGCCTTGATCATACAGCGTCTGAATGCAGCTCCGATAATCTTCATGCGCCAGCTCGTTAGGCGTCACTTTGTTCTTGCCGATGTTGACCGCAAGCGGTACTTTATGGCTGCGTCTGCGCGACAGCTTGTCCGCCATCGCTTCGGCTCCTTTATTGTTGAAGCCCATTCGGTTAATAAGAGCTTGGTCTGGCGGGAGGCGGAACAACCGTGGCAGATCGTTGCCAGCCTGCCCCTTCGGCGTTACCGTACCAACTTCCATGAACGCAAGGCCAATGTGCGAGAAGCCATCCGTAGCTTCGCCGTTCTTATCAAGCCCGGCTGCCAAGCCGATCGGATGGTCAAAATGCAGGCCGAACAAATCAACCGCAAGCTCCGGCGAAGGTTTGACGCCATACATCGA
This sequence comes from Paenibacillus terricola, assembly GCF_014779765.1. Lineage (GTDB taxonomy): Bacteria > Bacillota > Bacilli > Paenibacillales > Paenibacillaceae > Paenibacillus_T > Paenibacillus_T terricola. The sequence goes on from NZ_JACXZA010000003.1 coordinate 12,573, forward strand.
ACTCAGTATCGACGTTGCGCCAGGAATACGACCTGCAGCCGCCAGTCCGTCGATTGTCAAATGATGCGCACGTTCAGCATCAAGCCGGAACATAAACGGCTTGAATATTTTGGAATACAGCACTGATGTGTCACTCCGTTCTTTCCTCTATATATGTCTAAATTCTCTACTCTTCAGTTTATCTGTTTCTAAACGAAAAGAAAAGGGCTGCAACATCAGTTGCAGCCCTTAAGTCGCATGAATGCGGCCCTTCTCTATGCCCAAGTATTGCAGCTATGGAAGTAAACGATTACAATAATAGCATTGGTAGATCATTACTTTGGTTCGATAGAAAGGGTGAAGTGCATGAGCGCACCGAAACGTAAAGCACCAGCGATGAAAGCTAAGCAGCCTGAAGCCGTTAACAAGAAAATGTTATACTGGTGGGTTGGCATCTTTGGCGTCATTCTGATCGCCATGATCTTGCTGCTGGTTCTCACCTAATCCATTCGATTCACGATTTAGGTCAACCATGCATAGGTACGACGGGGGTTTGTCTCGTCCTGTTTCGGCTCCAGGTGGAAACGTTCCGCCGGTACCGATACAGTGGCGGGCAGGCCCCCTTGCTGTATCGTCACCTTCGTGCCCAGCGGCACCAGGTCATACAGCTCCTCCAGATCCTCTTGGCTCATTCGTATACAACCTAACGAATCATCTACGCCTATGCTTTGCGGTTCATCTGTTCCATGAATGGCGTAATTCGTATCCGACAGCGTCATGCCTCTGCTGCCATAAGGTCCATCATCACGACCATTCGGATTTCTAACCTTCTCGCTGATGAGGAACGACCCTTCAGGCGTTCGATCTGCGCCTAACCCTACTTTATAAGAACGGACGATAATGTCACCGCTCATAACAGCAAGCCTGTGCGTCATTTTATCAACACGGATTTGCAGCGGCGTATTGGACCACTTAGCATCAGATTGGGATGCGGCATTCTGTCCAACTCCTGCTGCAGCTTTCCCGATTGCATTACCCTTCTGGTCGCCTTGCGCTCCAGCATTGCCATTGTCTCCCCCAGACGTTTGTCCCTTCAACTCGCGCTTCAGCTCTGTCAACAACCGCTCGAACATGGCCTGCATAATTGGCGTATCGCCTGCTAGATAGTTGTTCGGATAAGGCTTGACCAAGTCATCGACAGATGCCGGCCATTGACCCGTACGGCTATAATAATGGCGGATTCCGCTGGCCAGCGTCCAGCGCTGCTCCTGTTCCTGTGTCCAATCAGTGTATGCGGCATAAGATTTCGTTGCATCAGCCGGCGAGCAGTTGCACAGCCGCGACTCATACCAACTGAGCTGCATGACGCCGCCTTGTGGCAGCTGTTCAACAGCGAATAGCAGCTCCGTCGTTCCATTCCAGTTGCGCCAATTGCCTTCCTGCTGCAGCTTGGCCGCTATTCCAAGCGCCGCCCGTTGATCTCCCGCCATCAAATGCTGCATCGCATCACCCAATTCATCTGCCGTTGTTGATTCAACAAGCGCAACGCCGATAGCTGACGATGAGGTAGACTTCACAGCAGGAGCCGCAACATGGTTCGTCTTCGAGCGGCTAATGGAGAACACAATGGCTATCAGCAAGATGGCAGCAGCAACATAAGCAGCCCGCCAACGAATTCGACGCTTTCGCTCCTTCCGCAGCCATTCCATCGCATGCTCAGCCTGCGCCCGCACCTGCTCCTGTGCTTCCGACAACGGATCTGGCCGCTGCTCATATGCTTCATATATATCGCCAGCCTGAATGAAACAATAATTCGCCTTCGCCGCTCTCCCCTGCTGCTCATATTGCTTTCCGAGCAAATACCAGGCCATCCGATTCTCCGGATGCAGCTTCACATATTCCTTCAGATGCTCTGAATTCCGAATCGGATCCATCTCTATCTTGTCCCCCTCCGATCGCGTTACCTTTTCTCTCTATATATATCGGATAGAGACATGATTTCGTTGAACTTGAATCGAATGGAATGGAATAGAAAGAATGTTGCTTGATCGCTATCCACCGACTTATAATAGGGGCATTCTTCCGCATGGGGTGAAATGGGGCATGTTCCGAATCGTTCGAAGTAGCTAATTGTCGGGCTGGGTCACACGCGTACCAGCTAACAAGGGGGTTCTCTGCCCTTTGGACCCGACTCTGCAACGAACAAGCGCTTTAATCGGAACAATCTAATCTCATGAGAGGATGATTTACATTGAATCAAACACAATACAAGCAGTTTTACGAACAAGTCGGCCGATTGAACGGTTGGAATTTCAGCCACGTCAAATGTACAACAAAGGGCGTACTATGGGATTTCTACGGAGAGGTTGCCGCGCGATGCGGCCCATCGGATATTTTACTCGATATCGGTACGGGCGGCGGAGAAGCTCTGCTGACGATTGCGGATTCGGCCTTGCTGCTCATCGGGATCGATAATGCTGCCGGCATGCTGGAGACCGCGAACGCGAATATCGAGCAATCAGGAAAATCCAACGTACGCTTACTGCCAATGGATGCAGATCAGTCGCTGGACTTCCCTGATTCGTTCTTCAACATCGTTTCGAACCGCCATTGCAGCTTTCTTGCCTCGGAGGTATGCCGAGTTCTGTGCAGCAATGGATGCTTCCTGACGCAACAGGTCTGCGAAGGAGACAAGCAGAATCTTAAACAGGCTTTTGGTCGTGGCCAAGCTTTCGGCGTGTCAGACGGCACCTTATTGAAGCAGTATCAGGTGGAGCTTCTTGAAGCTGGCTTCCGCTCGGTCCAATCGTTCGAATACGATGCAATCGAATACTATCATCGCGCTGAGGATCTTATTTTTCTGCTGAAGCATACTCCGATCATCCCGAACTTCGGCCAAGACGAGAACGACTTTGCGATACTTGAGCGATTCATTGCAGACAATCAGACGCAGCAAGGGATAAGAACGAATGCGAAACGATTTATGATCATTGCGACCAAATAGATGCCGATTTACTCACGAACAGCAGGTACAAACACCATTCGCTCCCCCGCGAGCGTTGGTGCATCCCAAACTTCTGCAACGTTGGACAATGGGCAGGTCACCGCATCCACTTGAAGCTTGCCTGCGGCTATCGTGTCAATCAATGAAGGCAGCTCAGCTAGATATCCGGCCATCGTAACCGAGCCTTGACCGCTGCCGACGAGCTGGAAGTTCGCTGAACGGAGCGCTGCCGATGGAATCGCTGCCGTGGCGCCTGCAATAGAACCAATCTGGATCCAAGTCAATGGCCGGCTGCGGTCCGATCGCTTCTTTAATAGTGGGAGCATCGTGAGCGCAGCCGGTTGTCCCCATAAATAATCGATAACGACATCGACCTCCGAAGCTGCTTCGCCCAGACATTTAGTCGCCTCCTCCAAATCGCCTGCAAGAGAAACTGTTACATCCGCCCCTAGTGATTTCAGCGACTCCAACCGCTCCTGATCACGACCCGCACCAATCACTTGACCCGCTCCGAATAATTTGGCAATCTGCACCGCCATCATTCCAGAGTTTCCTGTTGCCCCTAACACAAGCACCTTCTGCCCTGGTTCAAAATGAATCCGTCGGCGCAGCGCCACCCACGCGGACATTGCAGGATTCATCGCTGCGGCGATACGTACAACATCCGTACCATCCGGCAGCGGCAAGCTGCGGCGAAGGTCGACAATCGTCTTCTCCGCCATCGTTCCAATCGATGTATCCGGCGAAACAAAATAGATCAGTTGCCCATTCGGGAGCCGTCCAACGCCGTCAATGCCTGGAATAAGCGGCAGTCCATTCTCGCCTCTACTCGAATAATGCGAGCCGTTCGCTTGTGCCCGCACAAAGTGGTGCAGACCAGCTGCAAGCACATCAACGACTACCTCATGCGGTGAATTCGGCTCGGGCACTTCAATTTCCTCATATTGCGGACCTCTATCGAATGATCGTACCACAGCTGCATTCATCATTCCGTACACCCTCCATAGGAGCAATTGACGCTCATTTAGTTTGTCACACAAACTATAATAGTTTGTGTGACGTACTAAGTCAATGGGCAGTTTGTGTGTTACAATAAGCAGACAACAACTGTATGGAGTGGATGATGTGACGAATCCTTTTACACCATCAGAAGATGGGCTTTCTCTCGTCGACAGCATGGTGCAGTTTTCCTTCCTGGTCCATAACGCGCTGAACCGAATCGGTGCAGAGCTTGATCTATCGATTATTCAAATTCGTCTGCTCGGCATACTGCGCGACCGCGAACCAACCATGCAGCAGCTTGCCCAGCATCTCGGCTTGGACAAATCGAGCATTACCGGCCTTATCGATCGTGCAGAGCGGCGTGGTCTCGTTGAACGTGTCGTATCTCCGCATGATAAGCGCGGCTTTCTTGTGAGGCTTACGAAGCTAGGGAGGCAGTTGATCGAAGAGGGCGAAGCCCGAATCGTGCAGTATCTGACGGAGATGGCGGATGCGCTCTCGGAAGCAGAGCGAAGTCAATTCACATCGCTTGCGACTAGAATGATTTTTTCCGCGCAGCCTTATTCGCGATGAGGGGATGGTTGATGAAGTGCATGCGAATCCTCATGCGGGCAGTCTAACGGTTACAACAGCGCTTATTCAACTGAATTAGTACCTTTTCCTACGCTAACGGTTGTCTTAACACTTATAGGCACTTTTTACATCAAAGAATGGCCATTTCCACTCGATTAGCGTTGCACTGCAACCGTTAGGGCAGGATAGGCCCTGATATCCCGACAATAGGACGCTCCTGCAACCATTACCTATTCGCACCAACCTCACCAACACCGCCTACCCTGATCAGACATCAAAAAAAGCCTTGTCCGCGATGGACAAGGCTTCTTGGATGCGCATATTTTAAGCGTTGAACGGTACGTCTGCGATCTTGATGGAATCCGTCGGGCAGCCGTCAGCTGCATCCTGCAGATCGTCGTACAGATCTTCCGGAATTTCTTGGTTACCGGTGTTTCCGTCGCCATTGTAGATCGTTTCAGCAAGACCTTCATCGTCGTAATCATAAATGTCAGGAGCCGTTGCCCCGCAAGCGCCGCAAGCGATGCAAGTATCTTTCTCGACCCACGTAAATTTGCCCATTTTGAACCCTCCTAAATTGATGCGTTGACAAGCAGATATCTTATACAGATTAGAACGAATTCGCCATAATCCATGACTCTTACTCCTCACTATATAACATATGCTCGTCTGTTTGCAAGGATGTCCCTCTAATTCGTTTATTTCGAATTAAGGCGGATGGATCATCGCCAAGCATGCCCGCAGTAAGCACTGCCGCCTCTCCGAATTTGTCCCTGAGCGCATCCATAACGCGTGTCAGCGCCTCTTTCTTCGGTTGCTCCTCATAGCTGAACAAGTCAAGCTGAACGGCCGTCTCCTCGCGCGGCGACAGCTGTGCAAGGGTAATGCCAAGCAGCCGTACCGGCTCACCTTCCTGCCAATTGGCATCGAATAGCTTACACGCTTCTTTATAAAATAAGTCCGCTGTTTCGCTCGGCACCTCGAGCGTCACAGACCGCTGAATCGTGGACATATCGGGACGCCGAATCGTCACCTGCACCGTCTTTGCCATCAGCTTCTGCCGCCTAAGTCGTCGGCCGGTCTGGTCTGCAAGATTCAGAAGCACGCGGTGCGCATCCTCCCGCTTGATCACGTCTGCCGCCAGTGTCGTCATATGACCAACCGACTTATTGCGATCTCGGCCTTCCTTTACCGGCGAATCGTCGTGTCCATGCGCTGCCGATTTCATCCAACTGCCGTATACACCAAAGTTCCTTACCAGAAGTGATTCCTCTGCTGCAGCCAGTTCGCCGATCGTCATGATGTTCAGCTTGCGCAGCTTCTCAGCTGACTTGCGGCCAACGCCAAACAGCGTATCGCACGGCTTATTCCACAGCACGGCAGGCACATCCCGCAGCCGTAGCACAGTAAGACCTTTGGGCTTGTGCATATCTGAAGCCATCTTCGCCAGCAGCTTATTAGGAGCCACGCCAATCGAGCAAGGAAGCGACCACTCATTCCAGATCCTCTGCTGTATAGTACGCGCAATTTCGAGCGGTGTGCCGAATTGCTTGGATCCAGTAATGTCGAGGTAGCATTCATCGATCGACGTCGCTTCAACCAGCGGTGTATATTGCATCGCGATGCTCATGAATCCGCGCGAATATTTCCGATACAGATCAAAGTCAGGCCGAATAAGAATAAGCTCCGGACAGAGACGCGTCGCCTGCCGCACCGTCATTCCTGTTCGAACGCCTTTGCTGCGAGCGGCATAGGAGCAAGTAACGACAATCCCTTTGCGCAGTTCAACGCTGCCTGCAACTGCGGTCGGCTTATCACGATAGAGATGCGGCTCCTCCGCTTCATGCACGGAGCAGTAGAACGCATTCATATCGAGATGCAGAATGACTCTGCCCTTTGTCGGATAATAACGATCCGTCTGCTGCTCCATGCTTAACACCCCTTCGTGCACCGTTTATTTTGTCCAATCGACTTTCCTTCAGCATACAATTTAATAACCATTCGAGCAATGTAATGAGCCCGCAAAAAAATAGCGCTTTCCACTCTACTTTCGATCGTACAAGTGTTATAATAGGAAATTATGACTTGAAGATAAATTTCCAAAGTACAGTGTTATAATGAGAAAACCTCTGTCGAAGGAACTCGAAGATGAGCGACCGCGTTTTAGAGGTAGGTTTTATCGCCAATAAGAATTTGTTTTTTCTTCTGGGATCGAAATAAATCAATTCTTATGTGGTAGGAAATTATGACTTGAAGATAAATTTCCAAAGTACAATATTATGACTTGCCGAACATTGTAGAAACAACGTTAACGGTAATAAAGGAGGAGCGTCCCGACTATGACAAATGCCATCTCGATCTTTGACACGACGCTGCGTGACGGCACACAAGGTGAAGGGATCAGCTTGTCTGCGGAAGACAAAATCAAAATCGCCCTTAAACTCGACGCACTGGGCGTTCATTATATTGAAGGCGGCAACCCCGGCAGCAATGGCAAGGACATCGAGTTCTTCCAACGTGCGAAGTCTCTTGGACTAAGCGCTAAGCTGACAGCTTTCGGCAGCACGCGCCGCAAGAACAGCCTCGCCGAGCAGGACTCGAGCCTTGTTCGCATTATTGAATCCGGCGTTCCTGCAGCGACGCTGGTCGGCAAATCGTGGGACTTCCACGTACATACCGCCCTGCAGACAACGCTTGAAGAGAACCTTGCGATGATCTACGATTCGATTGCATTCCTGAAGCGCAGCGGACTTGAAGCGATGTTCGATGCCGAGCATTTCTTCGATGGGTTCAAGAACAATCCGGAGTACGCATTATCTGTTCTGAAGAATGCGCATAACGCCGGCGCGGATTGGCTTGTCCTGTGCGATACGAACGGGGGCACGCTGCCAGGCGAGATTCATGATATCGTGACTCGCGTACGCCAAGAGATCAATGCACCGATCGGCATCCATACGCATAATGACTGCGAGCTGGCCGTAGCGAACACACTCGCTGCTGTACAAGCAGGCGCTCGACAAGTGCAAGGAACAATTAACGGTTATGGCGAGCGCTGCGGCAACGCGAACCTATGCTCAATCATCCCAACGCTGCAGTTGAAGATGAATTACAACTGTGTAACGGACCAACAGCTTCAATCGCTTACGGGCACAGCCCGCTATGTGAGCGAGATCGCGAACGTCAATATGCCAGTTGGCCAACCTTACGTTGGCAACGCAGCATTCGCTCATAAGGGCGGCATCCACGTCTCCGCGATCATGAAAGATTCGAAGACGTATGAACACATCTCTCCTGAGCTTGTCGGCAACAAGCAGCGTATCCTTGTGTCCGAGCTCGCAGGTCAGAGCAACATCGTCTCCAAGGCATTCGAGCTTGGTCTCGACGTGAATGCGAATACGGACAAAACGAAAGACATCATGAACCACATCAAAGAGCTCGAGCATCAAGGCTATCAATTCGAAGGCGCTGATGCATCGCTCGAATTGCTCCTTCGCGAAGCTTATGGCGAATCGACTGAGCTGTTCAAGGTTGAGTCGTTCAAGATGCTTGTCGACAAGACGAATGGTCATATGGTATCCGAAGCTATCGTGAAGATTTCGGTCGATGGCCAGATGGTTTATACAGCTGCAGAAGGCAACGGTCCAGTGAACGCGCTTGATAATGCGCTTCGCAAGGCATTGGTACAATTTTACCCAGAGATCGAGAACATTCACCTGTCGGACTACAAGGTTCGCGTTATCGATGAGAAAGATGCTACTGCTGCCAAAGTACGTGTACTCGTCGAGTCCTCCGACTTCGACAATACATGGAGCACAGTTGGCGTATCGAGCAACGTCATTGAAGCAAGCTGGGAAGCGCTTGTGGACAGCATCCGTTATGCGCTGCTTGGCATGTCGAAGGTTGAACCAGCTAACAGCGAGTCGAAGGAACGTCTTGGACTTGTGAATCACTAAATAAATATACACAAAGCCGAAGGGACAGCAATGACTGTCCCTTCGGCTTTTTCTTATGATTCGGCTATGCCTTTGTGTAAAGGATTGGGCTGTAATCTCAAGTAGCTCAGCAAGTTTAACGAATCAAACTAATCAAGACAACTGACGCACCCACCAACGCTATAATAGAAAACAAAAAATAGCTGAGTATCCTTAATGGACGTGGCATTGCGTTTACATCGACTTTTTTCAATGGTCCTCCACCCTCAATATTTTGGATAGAGCGAAGGTTCTCATCAACATAATTATCGTTACTGTACGAATGTTTCTTGTCGGGATGGGTCTCATGGATGTTTTTTCTACTCATTTCCAAGCCCCTCTCACTTCGATTTAGAAACATTTTACCATTTTTGCGAGGATTATGTAATCGATATACAAAACTTCAGTCGGCTTAAGTTGCAACATTATTTGATATGATTGCGTTATACAGTCAACAAGAAAGATGAGAAACCCTCGTAAGTTTAGGTGGTGGTCAGCGTTAACAAGATACTGAAAAAAAACAATCTTGCGGTCTTTCACAGGCTTGATATTACTGACTTTTGCCCTGTTATGTTTATTCGGAATTATTTTCTTTGCAGGAGTATGGTATAAGGATGTCTTCATGGATGGACATTAGGACATTGGAATTTAACAGAGCCAATAAAAAAGCCGCAGCCTCTGTCCATCGACAGCTGCTGCAGCTTCAACCTTCTAGCTATTCGCATATTCCTTCACAATGCGCGCCACATCTTCCTCCGTCATGACGCCATCGATCCGTTCCACGATCGTACCGTTCTTATCCACGACAAACGTCGTCGGAAACGATTTGACCTTATATTCATCCGTTGCATCGCCCTCGCGATCCATCAGAATCGGGAACGTCAACTTCTGCTCATCGACAAAATTACGCGCATCCCGCTCCCGGTCGAACTTCGTTGCGTTCACGCCGCGGAAAGCGATTTGATCACCATATTTTTCAAAAGACTTCTGAAGATCCGGCGCTTCCAGCTCACATGGACCACACCAAGCTGCCCAGAAATTAATAAGCTGGATCTTGTCGCTCTGTCCGCCGACCGTTATCGTTTCATCTTGCAGATTCGGCAGCTCGATTACCGGTGCAGGATAGCCAGCCTTAGGTTTAGATGCTGTCGTCGTCTCCGCGTCAGCTTTGTCCTGCGTATATTGTACAATGGCAACTACAACAAGTGCCGCTATGCCTAAGAACACAAGTATTAATTTTCGATTCCGATCCATCCGCAACTACCTTCCTTCTCCTACGATGCCATTGTCGAAGCAATAGCCAAGATGACTCATTGCTAACATGTTACCATGCTCTCCGTCATACACTCAAGCCAATGGAGCCCTGTGCCAGTCGGCTTAGAAACGAAGTTCAAGAATATGCCACATTCCGGAGCTTAGGATTCTTATTGTTGGCCTTCCCTTCGATTGTTTATGCTGAATCAGACAAAGTTCGCTATACTTAACCTATACCAAATGCAGGAGCCTTCTTCATGACGATGAAAAACAATAGTCCGAGCTATCGCCTTACCTCCAACGCATATGAGCAATTAGTGACTCACTGCCGATCTGCGTATCCGAATGAAGCATGTGGATTGCTTATTATAAGCAGCAGCGACACTCATACTGTCATTGACACCATCCATCCCATTGCAAATGTGCACCCGAATCCATATAACTGCTTCTCATTTGATCCGTCCGAATGGATCTCTGCGCTGTACCAGATCGAACAACATCAACAGCTGTTGATCGGTTATTATCACAGCCACCCGAGAAGCTTGCCAATCCCATCCACCGCTGACTCAATCGGAATGCTGCCGCAGACGGGGGCAATTACGCTTATTGTGTCCTTCTTCACCAGCAAGCCCGACATACGAGCTTATAGGAAATGTTCGGAAGGATGGCAGCAAATAGAACTTCTCATGGATAACGCCAATTCACAATGAAAAGGCAGTCTGACGTCGGCGTAAATCGCCGCTGACAGACTGCCTTTTCATTTGCTCAAATAAGCATACAAATCACCTAACGTAACGATATTCCGATCTGACATCCGTCTCAAATACTGCACCCAAAGCTTGGCCGTCATAATCGAATCATGGAGCGCATGATGCCGATTCTCGATCGGTATACCCGCACTTATGAGCAGCTCATCAAGCCCATATCCATCGCTTCGGCGAGGCTCTAGCCACTTGGCCACCATCATCGTGTCTATAACACGATGGGTCAAATGCACTTTGGACGTACGCCACAGCGCTGCGTTTAGAAACTGCTTGTCATGCCCAGAGCCGTGTGCAATCAGCATTCTTCTTCCGATATATTCCATGAAATCATGCAGCACTTGCATCAAATCCGGCGCATCGGCCGCCATTTCATTCGTAATCCCTGTTAATTCCGTAATATGGAGCGGAATTCGGCGCTTGGGATTAACGAGACTGTAGAACGTATTCCCTTCATCAATCTCTTCCCCTTGTATAACAACGCCGCCGAACGAAATAATCTCATCATCATTATTTGGATAAAATCCGGTCGTCTCCAGATCGAATACAACAATCGGAATTTCGCGGAGCGGCATATCTAACGTCGAATGATTGCGTTGAACCTTCGCCATGGAACGAATAAAGGCCATTTGCTGTGCATTCGGAGATCCTAACATGGAAGCGATAGCAGGCGTGATGCCGCCCATTTTGTACAAATGCCACATACGCCCGGCGCCCTTCTGATCCTTCATCGCACTTCCCCTCCGAATTACTTAAGCCTGACTGATGTCTCTTTGATGATGCGACGCTGCAGCCTCTTGCCGATTCGAAGACCTTTCTTCAATTGTTCGATCATTTCGCGCGTCAATGAACGGACAGCCAGCTTGCCATTATTCGCATACATGCCACGTTCCAGTTTCTCAGTCGTCATCAGACGAAGCTGCAGAAACAACTGGAACGCCTGGCCGTATGATTGTGCATCCTCTTCCGACAAAACATTAGCAGCATGCAGCGCCTTCATCCGCTCGAGCGTCGATGTGCTGCGAATCCCTTGCTGAATGGCCAGGAGACGTATCGCATTTACCATTGGAATATAGGCGCCATATTTCATATCGATGCTGCCTGTATCTTCTCCATAACGCTCCTTGAGCAGCTGACCGAAGATACCGACCAGCACTTTATGCCGCATGGTGTTCTCCAACATCCGCCCAACGATGTTCGGATGCTTCGCCATATTCGCGAAGAAGTGATCTTTCATCCGATCCAGCAATGAGGAGGTCCCATGGACGGAGCGTCCGTCAGCAACGATTAACAAGTAACGAACCGCTTCCCATGATGGCTGTTCGAACCAATCATCAAGCTGCTTATTCCAGCTCGATAAACACATACTCCATGATGGATTATCGCTCAGTACATTGCCTTCGCACCGAGGAAAGCCAAGCCTTTCCAATACGATGACCACCTGCTTTGACAATTGTGCAAAATAGTTGCGATTCGCCTCTGCCTTCTCCGCATTAGGCTCATTCTCATAGACGAGTCCGCTATCCTGATCACTGGATAGTGTTTGTTCGCCTCTCCCGCCGCTGCCGAACAACAAATACGCATATGGCACGGGGGGAGATCCCATCCCAACCCGTGCCATATGTGCCTCCGCGAGGCTTATCGCGCGAATAATGATTGCATCGTAAGCCTCGTTCAGCTCCGTATAGAATTGATCGATCGGCAGTTCGGACCGCTTGCTCGCCATGCGATCGTTCACATGATCTCGCGAGCTGCGCAATGCGTCTGCATCAGCTGCTTCATTGATGGATCGCAGAAGCTGCAACCGCTGCGGATCGCTCATGCGCCGTCCTCTCCCCTCCGTCAATTTACGAACAGGAAGCATTATGCTTGAATGTTGTTATTTTGCGCTTTTTTCATTTGCTCTGGATAGCCATAAGTACCATGCTCACTTAAGTCCAGACCAACGATTTCTTGCTCTTCCGTAACGCGGAGGCCCATGACAAGTTTCATAACACCAAGGATGATGAACGAAACGATAAGCACATACAGTCCGCAAACAACTACCGATTCAAGCTGTACGCCGAATTGATGCCAGCTGCCTGTATCGAATAGGCCGCCTTGGCCTACGCCAACTTTCGTTGCCAATTCATCCGTTGCGAACAGACCGTTAGCCAACGTACCCCAGACACCTGCAGCGCCGTGTACGGACAAAGCATAGATTGGATCATCAATGCGCAGTTTCTCGAATAGCTTCGTACTGAAGAATACGAGTACACCTGCTACAAGGCCGATTACAACCGCTGCCCATGGATCAACGAATGCGCAAGATGCTGTAATGGCTACCAGACCTGCGAGTGCGCCGTTAAGCGTCGTCGAGATGTCCGCTTTACCCGAAATTGCCCAAGAGACAAGCATCGCTGCTACTGTACCTGCACCTGCGCCAAGCATCGTGTTGAATGCGACGAAGCCGAAGAAACCATCGCCTACACTGAGTGCGCTGCCTGCATTGAAGCCGAACCAGCCAACCCAAAGCAGCAATACGGACAATGCGCTGAATACTTGGTTATGACCGAGAATTTCGTTTGCGGAACCATCTTTATTGTATTTGCCAATACGCGGTTTAAGCAAGATCGTTGCTGCCATTGCAGCAAGCGCACCTGTTAAGTGAACAACCGTCGAACCTGCATAGTCTTGCGCACCGTCTTCAGCAAGCCAGCCGCCGCCCCAGATCCAGTGTGCAATGACCGGATATACAAGAGCTGTGAAGAAGATCGTGAATACGAGGTATACCGAAAGTTTCGCACGTTCTGCGAAGCCGCCCCATGCGATGGACAGCGAAATCGTTGCGAATGCTAATTGAAAGAGGAAGAATGCCGTTGACGGGAAGCTATCTCCCTCGCCAGCCGAAGTTACAGGACTATAGAAGAAATCGCCCCAGCCGATAAACTTTCTTAAACCTTCGCTAATATCTGCACCGCCGTTAAAGATGCCGTAACCGAATGCCCAGTATATGAGTGTACACAAGCCGATCGTGAAGATCGTCTTGCCGGCTACGTGACCTGCGTTCTTCATTCGGGTCGAACCCGTCTCGAGAAGAATGAATCCGCCTTGCATAAGAAGAACGAGTACGAATGCGACAATGATCCACACCGAGTTCAGTCCCATGTTCAACAAACCTGTCGATGGACCTTCATCTGCGGCAAAGGCCATTGCCGGGAATAGCATAAGTAAAGCTACAATGGAAAGCATCAACTTCTTGACCATAACAACCACTCCCTTAATGTCATATAACATAACATAGTGCGAAAGACTTAATGTCATTATAGATAGGATTAAGTGGTTTGACAATACGTTTTTTCCAAAATACCTGACATAAGTTAGCAGACGTTATTCTCCGAGTTTCAAATGTGAGGTTTTCAGACATATGAACAAGCGGTGACGAGAATGTTACGAATCTGTCAACATTAAAGCATGACGTTTGACTGTATGGTTCGTTACGCATTATCATGAATATAGAAGAATTAGAATGAAAGCAGGTGCGAACTGTGGCTGAACAATCACTGTACCGTATCGGCGAGTTAGCCAAGAAAACGAACATCAGTCCAAGAACAATCGACTATTATACATCAATGGGACTGATCGAAGCCGCAAGCCGCTCAGACAAAAATTACAGATTGTATAATGACGAAACGATTCGACGACTCAAACGTATTGAACAAATGAAGCACGACAAATACTCGCTGGACGAAATCAAGCGCACACTGTCCGATTGGGATCGAGTGACGTCTGAGGAAGAGGTTTCTCAGAAGCTCAGCGAACTGCAGCTCCAACTTGCCAAGCTGGAGCGCGAAGTAAAGGAGCTCGAGCCTGTCATTGAACAGCTGAAGCCGCGGCAAGCCAATCGCCTCTACACAAGGCTGCTGCCGCAGACAGCCGCTTGTATTGAAGCGCTGATGCTTATTATGAATAAGAGCAACCTAATGTAATGAGCCAGCGAATTTGCGTGCAGACTACAACAAGCCAAATTCATGCATGGAGGGGTTGCAACTATGTTGTTTTTTCATCCAATGGATTTTCTAATCTTGATCGCCTTCGCCGTCTCCATTTGGGCTCAATTCCGTGTACGCGGAACGTTTAACAAGTGGGCAAGCGTTCCCGCATCTAGCGGAATGACTGGTTATGATGCCGCCCGCCGAATGCTCGATGCGAACGGACTGCACAACATTCCGATCGAACCGGTCCGTGGCACGCTCTCAGACCACTACGATCCGATCCAGCGCGTCGTGCGGCTATCTGAACCGGTTTACTACGAGCGCTCGATCTCAGCTATCTCTGTCGCGTGTCACGAGGTCGGACATGCGATTCAACACCAGAAGCACTACCCAATGCTCGTGCTGCGGCACAAGATGTTCCCTGTCGTCAATTTCGCGTCTGGTCTAGCTCCATTCCTGTTGATCGCAGGCTTCCTGTTTCACTTCACAGGCCTGATCGGTGTCGGCATCATCTTCTTCTCGGCAGCCGTCGCGTTCCAACTCGTTACGCTGCCAGTCGAATTCAACGCCAGCAACCGCGCACGCGACGTCATGGTGGCTGAAGGCTTTATCCGCAATGAAGAAGAGCGTGGTGTGGCGAAAGTATTGAATGCCGCTGCTCTCACCTATGTTGCAGCAGCGCTCATCTCACTTCTGGAACTCGTTAAATATATAATGATCTTCACATCGTCTAACAACGACGACTAAGGGTTTTCTACCCACCCAAACCCTCCCTGCAAGGGAGGGCCCCAAAGGTCGTGTGACCTCTGGACTCCTCACAAGGACGCGCCTTTGACTACTTGGGAACGTGTGCCCGCTCTTGCCGCGCCTGCGCGGCAAGGCTGATGGATTGCTGGATCTGGATTCGTTCGTGCGTCTGCTTACTTGTTCAATCGTGTGCAGCTGTCACCGCCCCATAATGGGACTGCGATAAGCTGCAGCATTTGGTAAGTAAACATGCCAAATACTAAATATCGTTCGAGCTTTTAGAGTGTTGTTGTAAAGTTGAATCAAACAGAAAAAAAAAGCGCTGCTCAGCAGCGCTTTTTTTTCTGTTTCTGTTTAAATAGTGTGATTGGTTTACGTGATAACACCTATCTGAACTTTTCTGCATCAACATAAGCCAGTGCCGATTTAATAAACAAAAAAGCTGACATCGGACCAGCCGTGTCAGCTTAACGCTAGTTTATTGTGAGATTATCGTTCGAGCTGCTTATCCTGCAGCTCTTTCTTGAAGTAATCGATAAGGAATGAACGAAACACGTTAGCTACAAGCGGCAGCTTCTCATTAGAACGACGGATAAGGCCAATCGTACGTGAAACTGTAGGTGACTTCAACTTCACCTTAGCCGGCTGCAGCGGCCCTGTCTGGCGCAACGCCATATCAGGCAGCAGACTGACGCCCATCCCTGCTGCGACTAGTCCCCGAATCGTATCCGTCTCTTCTCCCTCGAAACCAACCTTAGGCGTAAAGCCTGCCTCTAGACACGCTTCCCAGACGATCGGCCTGAGCGAGTAGCCTTCGCTGAACATAACGAACGTCTCATCCTTGAGCTGCGCCAGATCGATCTCCTCACTGCCAGCGAGCGGATGACTTGGAGGCAATATCGCAAACAGCTGCTCGGTTAGCAACACCTCGCCGCATACCGACTGATGATCATCCGGGAACGGCGAGATGAAGGCCAGATCGATATCCCCCTGCATCATATCCCGCAGCAAGCTCGGGAACATCCCTTGCTTGAAACGGAATTGCACTTTGGGATGTTGCTTACGGAAAGCAGCAACGACCTGCGGCACGAGCGACATGCCAAGACTGTGCGGGAAGCCTAGACGTATCTCTCCACGCTCTGGATCCATAAACTCATGAATCTCAACGACTGCCTTCTCGATATCATCCAGAATGACCTCTGCACGCTTCAAGAACAGCTGTCCTGCAGGTGTCAGTTGCAAATTGCGGCCTTTCTGAAGGAACAGCTTAACGCCTAGCTCTTCTTCCAACTGATGAATTTGCCGGCTTACGGCTGACTGCGCAACATGAAGCTCCTCTGCTGCTTGCGTAACATGTTCTTTCTTTGCTACTTTGACAAAATAGTATAACTGACGAAGTTCCATATTAAATCATTATGCTCCCCTTCAATGATCGCTCGTGCCCGCATATGCCTATCTCTTCCCCTTAGCGGAGCGAAGCTTCTTCCAAGTGAATAAACCGAACAGAATAAAGCCTGCAACCGCACCGCCGATATGAGCCGATGCATTCACATTCGTATTCATGAACGAATACACCAGCCCAATTGCAATAATGCCGTATATCGTCTTACGAGAGCTTTCATCGAGCAGATGCTTGCCGTATATAGCAAAGAACAGAAAAGCTCCATCGATCCCGTAAATCGCGCCTGACGCGCCGACAGACAACGTCTCCCCATGATGCACCATAGCCGAAAACAGATTTCCGATAATGCCCGCCACCATGTAGAGAACAGTATAGCGCACATGTCCAAGCAGCCGTTCCAGCGGCGGCGCAAAGATAAGCAGCGAGCTCATGTTGAAGAACAGGTGCATAAAGCCTGCATGCAGGAACATCGAGGTGACATAACGCCACCACTCCGTCGTCACATACGGATCTGCCTCCGTCTGAAGGAATCCGTAACGATATAGAATATCACTGCCGTACGGACCTCCATCCAGCTCTACGACGCCATATAGAACCAGGTTGATCGCAATGAGCGCAGCCGTGACAGGATACATACGCAGATAAGCGCGAAAAGATTCATATCTGAAAAAGATCATGCACATTCCACCTTGGTATCAATTGGACAAGTCCAAATCAAAACGTATATAATAATGGATGTTAATCCACCAAAATCAAATAGGGAGGACGAATCCATTATGCTTCAAGCACGCAATGGTGCAGCCACTTTCAAAAGTAACCCGATCACACTGATCGGACCAGAACTCAAAGTTGGAGATCAAGCACCAGACTTCCAAATCAATAAAAATCTGCTCGAAACTGCATCGCTGAGCGATTTTGCTGGCAAAGTAAAACTGATTAGCGTAGTACCTTCGATCGATACGGGCGTATGCGACGCACAAACTCGCCGTTTCAACGAAGAAGCTAGCAACCTCGGCGACAATGTCGCTATCATTACGGTCAGTGTTGACCTTCCATTCGCACAATCCCGCTGGTGCGGCGCTGCAGGCGTAGATCGCGTAGTACTGCTCTCCGATTACAAATCGCACAGCTTCGGCGAAGCATACGGCGTATACATCCAAGAGCTTGGCCTCGATATGCGCTCAATCTTCGTTCTTGATGCGAACAACACGATCCAGTACGTAGAGTACTTGGGCGAGATGACTGAGCATCCGAACTACGAAGCAGCACTGAACGCTGTTAAAGCGCTCGTATAAAACGACCCATCTCATAGACAAAGCGAGTGAAGGAGCTCCCTTCCTCGCTTTTTTCATGTCCATTGTTCAAGTTATTTCTGAGCTGATGTCTTATAGGCAGATAGCTTCTTGTCCAATACACGATATAGTTCGATGATCACGCGATAATTGGAGCCTAGATCGCCAAGCGAGCCGCGAGAAGCCGAGTATACATCGACAGCACTCGTCAATGGGTTAACACCAATGACCGATACTGTAATATCCATCGTACGTCCTGTTACAGTACGCTTCTCAAGAACGATTTCACCCACGGATGGTACTTCGTGAATAATCCGATAGCCTTGAATTTTCTTAAGCGTAGACAGGACTTCCTCCCATGTCTTATCTTTCGACAGCTTGTAATAATGGGATTTCAACAACGGATCCTTTGCCTTGTCCCCCGTTTGCTCATGACTGCGCAGTAGCCCCATCAAGGTCCGCTTCAACAACGAGATCTCCCCCTCCAACATCTATGAACGCTATTTCTTATCATAACACGTTTTAGCCGATTCCGACAATTTTAACGTGCAAACAAACAAAAAATCCCGATCCGTTAGGACCGGGATTTCATTTGCTGCTTGTACCCGCCGATGCCGTCCGACTCGCTTGTTTCTGAACCCGCTCTCGCAGGTGGGTGTCCGCAGAAGCCTTTTTGAGATCCTTCATAAAATGAAGGCGTGTCAGCTGTGCTCCGATTTAGGTCTCCCGTAAAACAGCCATTGGTTCAAAACAATTATGAACCGTAACGAACACCGCAGGATGTATTTGTATTATAGACGGATCGATGACAATTGTAAACGATTCAGATGAATCTATTTTTTGCCTGTCACATGAACGAGATCATCTGATTCTGTACCCTCATCCGATGCTTCTTCTGCCTGCTCTGCAGCTGCACGCTGCTTCTCCATCTGCTCTTGCATCTTCTGATAGATGAAATTGAAGTTCCAGAACGAAATGTACCCGATAATGCTTGCTGTGAAGAATGGGAACAGGAACGTGAAGCGCAAGCTGATGTAGAACACAACACACGCCATAATAAGCGTACTAATCGAACGGAATGGACGACCGATCGAGATCAGCAGCGCATTCTTGATAAGCTGCATCGTCTTCATGTGGTAATGCACCATCATGGAGAAGAAGTTAAACATCGATACGAGCAGCACGAACAGGAATCCAACGAACAAGTACGAGATAAGCTGCATACTTGGCTGATTCCAATAGACCTTGAAATCGACGAAAATAATCGTATACAATGCTGCATACAACAGACCGCCCAGCATGCTCTGCTTGTAGTTTTCTTTATAGCCGCGGAAGAACGTCTTAAGCAGCGGAACGTCGACCTCGCCCATGACCCACTTGCGTGTCAAAGTGTACAGCGCAGCAGTCGCAGGGAACAGCGTGAACGGCGCCAGAATTGCCGCAACGATCAACATCGATGTCTGCGTCGCCGCATCCGTCGCAAAGAAGACTGCTGACAAGACCATAAATAAGAACGGAATCGAACATACAGCCCACAGCACGTTCGTCACCGCAAGGCGCATAATCCATTCGGAGATTCGATAGAATCCACCCATGAGGCCTTTCATTTCCATTGACGATTCCTCCAATTTCGCATCGGCTATTGTGTAGGTAAGCGGTGTCATTTCAATGAAACGTAATAATTGTACCAGTTCCCAATAAGAGAAAACCTCTATCGCGACCCATACAATAAAGTACGGCCACGGTTAGAGGTAGGTTTCATCGCCAATAAGAAAGGTTGTCCCATTCGCACGGGAACACTGTCATTCTTATGTGATAAAGAAAATCCGGGAGGCAGCTGCGCCAGAAGCGCAGCCTAGACACCCGGATGATACTTGTTCCTACTTGTTTACAAAGTCATCCGACGAAGAGTACTTACGACGCGACTCGCCGGAACGCTCGCTGCGTCCTTTGCCGCCTTCGTTACTGCTGCTGCGGTTGCCGCCATAGCTGCGTCCGCTGCCGCCATAACCGCCGCGACCGCCTTCACTGCGATTGCCGCCGCCGTAACTGCGTCCGCCACCGCCGCCTTCGCGGTTAGAGCTGCCGCCGCCACTGCGGTTGCCGCCGAACGAGCCGCCTGTGTAACGACGACCGCTTGCGCGAACGTCTGGACGACGCTTCTTCGCACGAATCGGATCTTCAGGCGTCAGTTCGATGTTGACATCCTTCTTCTCGCCCGTCAACAGCTTGATCGCTGCTGCCAGCAAGTTGACCGAATCATACTGCTCAAGCAGATGAATTGCGATGCCTTTGTATTCTTGAGAATCTTCGCTCTGAACATTCTCGATGAGACGCTCAGCCGTTACGCGCTGCTTGCCTTCAATTGCTTCAGCAATGCTTGGAAGCGGCTTGCGCGTAATTTTGTGACGAGTAACCTTCTCGATAAAGTGCAGGTGATCGATCTCACGTGGTGTTACGAACGACCAAGCCGTACCCTCTTTACCAGCGCGGCCTGTACGGCCGATCCGGTGAACATAGCTCTCAGGGTCTTGCGGAAGGTCGAAGTTGATAACGTGCGTTACACCCGATACGTCCAAGCCACGAGCTGCGACGTCCGTTGCCACGAGAACGTCAATGCTTCCGTCGCGGAATTTGCGCATAACGTTGTCACGTTGATTCTGAGACAGGTCGCCATGAAGGCCTTCTGCCGAGTAACCGCGCTTCTGGAGTGCTTCGGAGAGCTCATCAACGCGGCGCTTCGTACGACCGAAGATGATAGCGAGCTCAGGCGATTCCATATCGATCAGACGGCTAAGTGCTTCAAACTTCTGACGCTCGTGCACTTCAATGTATGCTTGATCGATCAGCGGAGCGCTGACTTGTTTCGGAATGACAGAAACATGCTCAGGGTTGTTCAGGAATTGCTGTGCCAGACGTTGGATGTTCGGAGGCATCGTAGCCGAGAACAACATCGTTTGGCGGTCTTCCGGTACCAAGCTCAGGATGGAAGTAATGTCTTCCATGAAGCCCATGTCGAGCATTTCGTCCGCTTCATCAAGTACAACCGTCTTCACGTCTGCAAGCTTGATCGTCTTACGGTTGATATGGTCGAGCAGACGGCCCGGTGTACCGATAATGATTTGAGGGTGTTTCTTAAGTGCGCGGATTTGACGACCGATCTCTTGACCGCCGTAAATTGGCAGTGTGCGGAGACCTTTGTAACGCGTCAATTTACCGATTTCTTCAGCTACTTGGATCGCAAGCTCACGGGTTGGCGTCATAATAAGTGCCACAATCCGATCTTCGCTTGTCGGGATTTTGTTAATCATCGGGATACCGAATGCAGCTGTTTTACCTGTGCCCGTTTGCGCTTGGCCAATCAGGTCGCTGCCCGTCAACGCAATTGGAATCGATTTGGACTGGATCGGGGTTGCTTCCTCGAATCCAAGCTCCGTAATGGCCTGAAGCACTTTAGGCTCCAGTCCGAATTCAGCAAATGTACTCAAACTTCTTCAAACTCCTTCTATCTTCAGCCTACTTAAAAATATCCAGTTCATTATAACACACCTTGAACGTCGAATACCAGCAAGCTAAGCATGGAAGGATTTGCGGAAAGTCCGCCAGAACACCCTCATCATCGCTGTCATTCAATGGAAAATGCAGTAACGGCGGGGCCTTTCACCGTCTTATTGACATGCATCCCAAGACATTCTGCAACAAAAATAAGTGGAATGTTCAACTTATTGTCAACTAATTGAGCAGGTGACGGCGCTTCCATTTTTGTTCCGTTCACAGTTGCAACCGCTTTCCCAGTCGACATCGTCACTCGAATATCATTTCGTCTCATCGTAATGGACTTTGAAGCAGCATCCCAATTCATCGTCGCCCCGATTAATTCAACAGCCTCCTTGGCAGGAACGAGCACATCGTCATCTCCAGCAGCTGTTCGATTCGAGAAGCTTGCCGCTCGGCCTCCGATCGTAATCGGATAAGCCGCAACCGTTCCTTGCTTCTCATTAATGACAAGCGAATCCACTTGTTCCTCCAACATCGCGTTTCTTGCATCAACATTGTCAGCTGTAACCCGATACGCGGCATCGTCTCTTCCGATCGCTTCAGCAATCGCCGTATTAATGCTTTCCCGATGGTGGGATAAATCTTTATATTGATCCAGATCAAAAGTCCAGCCGCTCTCCGCTTGAAAGTCATAAAGCCGCGTATTCGGGAGCGATTGCAGTTGTTCGAACATCCATTTGCGCATCGTCAACTGATTCTCGTACCGAACCAGATTCGTCTGCTGCCATACCGCCTGGCGCAGCACCGAGTATGGCGGATAGTAGAATGTAAACTTTACTTCCGGATACGCTTGAACGAGCGACAGAACGTAAGTACTGAACGTTTGCTGCACGCTGGACAGCGGATCTTCATTCGCGCCAAAATAATATTCCGACTGCTGTGCATTCAGATAATCATTCATGACCAGCTTGCGGCCGAATTGTACGACATGATTCCAATTATCAAGCATTTCCAGGTTCTGCTCAGCTCCCCGAATCGCCAGCTTCGACATCCCCTTCGCCAGCTCTTCATATGGCGTAATACTGAACCAATACGAATAGTCATTCATCCAGTTGTCGTCATACAGATAGGACGGGAAATCTTTGACTTCCTCATCCGTTGGCTGCCGAAGCGCAAAATAATCAATTCCCCACAGCACCTGTTTCACTTTGCCGGTAGACAATGCAAGCTTCGCCGTCTCATATTGCTCTGGCATTAACGAGCCGCGCAGCGACAGCTTCATGACATGTCCACCCATCGCTGCGCCGACAACGGAAGGGAGAAAATTCTCGGTCATTGAGGTGCCAAGAATAATCGTATCGTAATCGTAATTTCGAGCGAGCCCCGCATTCTGGTAACGCTCTTCTGACGAGAAGAAAGGCTTGTACCACGATTTATGATAATGCTGCAGCGGATCGATTACCCACGATAGCAGAATGGCAACCCCTGCGAAGCCAATTGCGAAGACGCCTGTCAGCAGTACCATCCGCTTGGCAGCATGAGCAGCTGCACGCCGGCGCTTCTGCTTCGGTCGATTAACATTTAATGATACTGACGACGATTGATCTGCCTTCACCACGGCGGGCTGCAGATCGCCAGACGGCGATTGGGACATGATCGGACACCTCCAGCAGATTCGCTAACCTTTAGAAGTTGAAATAGAGGAACGTACTGATCTGATTGAAATACAGCAGCGAATAGATGAACATAAATCCGAGCAGCGCAGCAGCCTGCCAGCTTGGACGGAATCCAAGTTCTCGCTCCCCGCTGTTGCGCAGCAGCAGTACGCATGGCAGAAGTACGACGATTAACAGAATCGGGAATCCAACAAGCTCCAGGCTCGCACTCGACACAGTAATGCCTGATAAACCCAACATCCCGTGAATAATACGACTTGCATCCGACCATGTATCTGCGCGGAAGAAGATCCAAGCGAAATTGACGAATTGAAACGTAATAAACCAAGAAAGCCACTTCGGCATGCTTGGCCCGTAACGTGACCAGAGCCGTTGTACAATCTGGGCAGCCCCATGGAGAAAACCCCAGAACAGGAACGTCCAGCCCGCTCCATGCCATAAACCGCCTAGCAGGAACGTAATCATCAGGTTCATCAGCATTCGGCTTTCGCCTTTGCGATTGCCGCCTAACGGAATGTAAATGTATTCTCTTAGAAATCGGCTGAGCGTCATATGCCACCGCCGCCAGAAATCTTGAATGTTTAATGCTTTGTAAGGCGAATTGAAGTTCTGAGGAAGTCGAATGTTAAAGATAAGCGCGAGCCCGATTGCCATATCGGTATAACCGCTAAAGTCAAAATAAAGTTGGAACGTATAGGCAAGCGATGCTGTCCAGCTCTCGACGAATTGGGTTGCCGAAGCGAATCCGTCGTTCGCATATCCCGCCAAGGTGTCGGCAACGACAACCTTTTTGAATAATCCAAGCACGAACAAGTACAGCCCTGAAGCGGCATTACGCCAATTCCACAGCTTGCTGCGAAGCCGATCGAACTGCGGCATCATCTCGCTGTGATGAAGAATAGGTCCTGCGATTAGATGGGGGAAGAAGGTAACGAACAAGATGTATTGAATCAAATTCGCCTCGCGCGCCTTCTCTTTATAGACGTCTACAAGGTATGCAATTTGGGTGAAGGTGAAGAAGCTGATGCCCAGCGGCAAAGTAATATGGAGCAAGTCGATATGCGCCCCTGTCGCATCTGCGAAGTTCTGAAGGAAGAAATCTGCGTATTTGTAGTAAGCCAATAATAACAAGTTGATTGCTATGCCGGCTGTGAGCACAGCGCGCCTGCGCCTACCCGCTATACGAACGGCATCATCGCTATCTCGAGCGCCAAGCAATCGTCCAATCGTATAGTTGAAGCCGATCGATGCGATAATAAGCGGTACATAGCGATAATCCCAGTAGCCATAGAAGAAGATGGAAGCAGCTGCAAGCCAGCATTTCGCAGCGACAGTCAGTCGCAGCCTGCCAAGAACAAAATAAATGATTGCTGTAATCGGCAGGAACACAAAAATAAACGAGTACGTATTGAACAACATCCTGATGCCCTCCATCATCGCCCGTTGTTAACAGCTTGTTAACCATTCGACAAGAATTTAACTAATTCCTGTTTAACTGCAGACGCTCGACATCAATTTCTTTGCGTTGCCTGTTCCAAGGAAGGAGCTGACTTAAGCTATGCCATTCAATGTGCATTCTGCTGTCCGGCAGCTTGCCACTGTACTGCTGACGCTTGTCAGTGCGGTTCTCGTTGCGATTGGATTCAATCTGCTGCTCATCCCCCATCAACTGCTCAGCGGCGGCATCTCCGGCATCTCCATGATGATCGGTTATATATTCGGCGGCAACATCAGCTGGCTGTACTTCGTCCTGAATGTCCCTGTTCTTATTTGGGGTTGGATGATGCTAGGGCGTCGTTTCGTGCTGCTCAGCATGCTGGCTGTTGTCGGTACGACCATTGCGCTGCAGTTCGTTCCCGTGAAACAACTTGCCGATGATATCGTGCTCGCTTCTGTCTTCGGGGGTCTTACAGTCGGCTTCGGAAGCGGTCTTGCGCTGCGCTATGGCGGCTCATCTGGGGGCTTCGATATTATCGCCTCTATTCTATCCCGCAAAAGGGATCTGCCGATCGGGATGATCATCTTCGTTCTTAACGGCGCCGTTATTGCTGCACTAGCGTTATTCACACATGATCCGGACATTGCGCTCTACTCGTTAATCTCGATTTTTACAG
The DNA here is from genome assembly GCF_014779765.1 of Paenibacillus terricola. GTDB lineage: Bacteria > Bacillota > Bacilli > Paenibacillales > Paenibacillaceae > Paenibacillus_T > Paenibacillus_T terricola. The sequence continues at coordinate 37,820 of NZ_JACXZA010000003.1, forward strand.
CGGGTAAAGTCGTGGATCTCATCCATGTCCGGCATATCAAGATAACTGCGTTCATCGTGACGAAGGAAAGCGATCGGATTCTAGCCAAAATGCTTGAGCATAAGCGCGGCATTACGATCATCCGAACCCGCGGGGCATTTACCGCTAATGAACAGGACATGCTTATGACCGTCACGACGCGGTATGAACTTGCCGAGCTTCGCAAAACCGTGCTGTCGCTCGATCCGAAAGCGTTCGTTAACATTGTTGAAACCGTAGGCATTATCGGGCAGTTTTATAAACCGCTTCCATAATGCGGGCATGAATGGATTTTCATGGAATCGACTATTCATTTACAATCGGCACTGTTATAATAAGGCTATCCCGTGGTTTTTGCGTTTCTAGCCTGATGTTTTGCCCTGAACATGACTAATGAAAGGGTGATGCCAGATGGATATGGAAACAGTCAAATTGTCGAGGATAGTGGAAAAACTGGCACCTGAACTCGAACCTTTCCTTACAGAACGAGAACGTCAACTGAACATCGTGCTGCGGGATGGTCTCTCTGTACTGGAACCGGAAGATGCAATGGAGATTGTGCAGCTTAGTATTTGTGAACAGCAAAGAGACGTAAGTCTGCATTGACGGTTGAAGGTTTAAGATTGTTGCAAGCAAGAAGCGGACTCCCGCTTCCTAAAGCCTGTCGCCTAAACGGCGGCAGGCTTTTCTTCTATTTGAAATGCCTGACATAACACAGCTGCGTCACACGACGCGTATCTCCAATTTTCATTTATTTTCTTCAAAAATCGATCCTTAGACGTCTGTCGCTCGTCCTCATTCTGCTTTATAATCAGAATGATTACACACGGGGAGAGAACACAATGGACATCTTGCTCACAGTTATTTTATTGCTTAACCACTTATTGACCGGCACGAACGAACAGAGCGTTGCGGCGAACACCGTCGTCAAAGCAGTAACGCAAACGAAAGAAACTACCCCCCCTGGCAGTACCACTGAAACTAACGGAGACAAGACCGACCAGCAGTCCAATGTGTTCGTCAAGAAGGATCCTCAGCCAGATGCACCGAAAGTAAAGGGTATCTATGTAACCGCTCACAGTGCAGGCGGCTCACGAATGAGCAAGCTGCTTGATTTGTTGGATCGCACCGAATTGAACAGCATGGTTATCGACATCAAGGATGACAATGGGTATATTACGTACCCGACCGACAATCAAGAGCTTCTCAAGCTCGGAACGTCGCAGAAGTACATCAGAGACATATCCGCTACTATGGATTTACTGGAGCAGCACAAGGTGTACCCGATCGCACGTGTCGTCGTGTTCAAGGATACGGTGCTCGCCCGCAAGCATCCGGAGCTATCCTATCGTAAGTCTGATGGTACCGTATGGGAGAATGGCAAGGGCGACAGCTTCGTTAACCCGTACCGCCGCGAGGTATGGGAGTATAACGTAGAGATCGCGAAGGAAGCCGCCAAGCTCGGCTTCAAGGAGATACAATTCGACTATGTTCGTTTCCCAGAAGGATTCGAGAAGAAAGAAGACTCTCTCAAGTTCGATAAGACAGATGAGAAGCGGACAGAAGTTATCGCCGACTTCGTCCAATATGCACGCGAACAACTCGAACCGCTTGGCGTCCGCGTCTCGGTTGATATTTTCGGCTATGCAGCATCCGTTCCAGCTGCAGAGGGCATCGGTCAAGACTTTGTGAAAATTTCGAAGCAGGTCAACGTGATCAGCCCGATGATCTATCCGAGCCATTACAGCACAGGCTGGTTTAAAGTCAAGGAACCGGATACGAATCCATATGCCGTAATTAAAGGCGCGATGGAAGATACGCATAAGAAGCTTCAACCGCTTGGCTCATATACCCCAGCTATTAGGCCTTGGATCCAAGATTTTACCGCAAGCTGGCTTGGCAAAGGGCATTACATTAAATACGGCAAAGCAGAAGTTGATGCGCAGCTGAAGGCGCTGAAAGATACGAATATCGAGGAATACCTGCTCTGGAATGCGAATAACAACTATACCGGAGATGCGAATTTCTAAAGCTTACAGCCATTATTCATTGATGAAATGACGAAGCCCGTGGACAATAGGTTCCACGGGCTTCGTTGTTGTTCAACGTAGACCATCAGTGAAAACCAATTGTGTCCTTTAATTAAATAGTATACAATATAATTGGATAAAATATAAAAAGAAGAGGAGTTTGAACATGCTGACCGTTGGCACGAAAGCACCCTTATTCGAAGCAGATAGCACGCAAGGGACTATTAATCTCGCACAGTACGTCGGCAAACAGCCGATCGTGCTCATTTTCTACCCGATGGATGAAACGCCTGGATGCACGAAGCAGTTGTGTGCAGTACGTGACTCGCGTGCGCTCTATGCGCGCCACAATGCCATTGTCCTTGGCGTTAATCCCGCTTCGCTGGAGCATCACCGCCAGTTTGCCGAGAAGCATAACTATGACTTCCCCCTAGTAGTAGATGACGGCGGCGATATTCGCAAATCGTATGGTGTTGGCAAATTCCTTGGTCTCATTGCGCAGCAGCGCGTCGTCTTTATTATTGATCAGGAAGGAAAGATCGTCTTCGCAGAGAAAGGCCTTCGCCCGACCGAGGAAATTCTCGGCGTCCTTCAGTCCCTGTCACCCACCGCACAATGAAACGATGTCTTCAAACAACAAGAGCCTTATGCCTGCTCGGCGTCCTATTACGGACGAGATGCAGTGCATAAGGCTCTCTTCATAACTTGCGTTTATTGCGACAGGCGAAGCGCCAGTTCGTACAGATCCATGTTAAACGATTTCTTCGTGCTAACAACTTTATCGATATCCGTAGCGACGAGCTCGCCTTTAATAATACCGCACGACTTACCCGATTCGCCCTCGATCAACTGGCGAACCGCGAAGTCGCCCAGACGGCTAGCGAGAATCCGGTCGTTATGCGTTGGCGTGCCGCCACGTTGAATATGACCAAGTACAGTGACACGCGGTTCGATTCCGTTGTTCTTCGTAATTGCTTCTGCAATATCATCGCCTTTCGCTGCACCCTCTGCAACGACGATAATACTGTGGCGCTTACCATGACGGAAGTTGTCCGCCATCCGGTTCGAAACTTCTGCCAGGTCAAATGGAACTTCCGGCACGAGAATCGTCTCTGCACCGCTTGCTAGACCCGCGTACAGCGCGATGTCGCCGCAATGACGACCCATAACTTCAACGATCGACGAGCGCTCATGCGACGTCATCGTGTCACGCAGCTTGTTGATCGCATCTACAACGATGCTGACAGCAGTATCGAAGCCGATCGTGAAATCCGTGAACGGAATATCGTTATCGATCGTTCCTGGCAGACCCATCGTTTTGATACCGAGCTTGCTCAATTTGTTCGCACCTTGGTACGAGCCGTCGCCGCCGATAACAACGAGACCGTCGATACCGCGCTCACGGAGAATTTCAGCACCGCGCTGTTGGCCTTCAGCTGTCACAAACTCTTTACAACGAGCTGTCTGCAGCACCGTACCTCCGCGTTGAATAATATCGCCCACGCTGCGCAGATCCATTGGACGCAGATCGTTGTTCAGCAAACCTTGGTATCCGCGCTGGACGCCATATACATCGATTCCGTGGAAAATTGCGCTTCGCACAACGGCACGCACCGCGGCGTTCATCCCTTGCGAATCGCCTCCACTCGTAAGGACGGCAATCGATTTAACAGCTGACATATTCGTCTCCCCCTATCACTTATGCTTGTCTTGTTCGAATCCAAATACTATTCATATAAAAAAACAATCGGGTCCAAGGACTGTTCCGCATGAGCTTACGCGCAACGAGCCTCACATCCCGTTGGTTTCTAACTTTTGGATCGGACAGGTATAGCGCCAACAGCCCTTCTATGATCAGGCGATGAAAGCCGGCGTCCGGCAATCGTCCCACGTCTTCACGTGCACGTTCCACGATAAGAACAATTCGGGATAACAGCGTCTCCTGGTCCGGATAATACGTACAGAAATTCAAGTCGCCGCCATGTCGGTCTTCTTCCTGATCGATTAAGTAATCGAGCATAATATGAAGTCCGCATACGTGCGGAAAATAGCTATTGCGAATAAGCTGCGCATCCTCAGGTCTCAAATCTTCCATGGAAGCAGCGAGAAACAGCATAAACATGCCCAGCGTAGAGCCTGTTGCTGCTGCGAACTCATTCCATTGCAGATGGGGACTGAGCGCACCATTCCGATCCCGCCAAGCGATAAGCTCATCTTCACGAAGATCGATTCGAATATGCTTATATACTTGCAAGTCGGCGTAGAGTCCGACGAGCTCTGTTACATAGTGCTGCACACACGAATATGATGGCAGCTGTCTAATTGCCTGCTGGCATGTACGGACGAGCGCTGGCAGATAGCCGCCGTCCTCGCGCTCTGCTCGATGAGCATAATAGTCGCGAATGGGACCGCTAGGATCAATGGCATCCAGCATCGACTGATGCAGCAGACGGAAGTCGTCCGGATCAAGCGAAGTGCTCCGGTCGCATAGGTTATCCAAATAATCGCTGATCGTTTGAAGCGCAACGATTAAGGAGATTAGTATGGGCCGATAGGCAGCATTCGCTGCTGCATAGATGGCGCCGCCTTCACAATGAAACTGCTTAGTCGCTATGCTTGCAAGCGCTTGTTCCCGCAGTTCTTGATCAGGAATGGTCGCTGCATGCTGCTTCCAGCCTGCAAGCTCCTTCCGAACGTCAGGCAGCACATATTTGTACACTTGAAACATCATGTGAAGCGCGCCGCCCGGCTTGGCAGCACGTTTGCGTGTAGCCGGCATGTCCTTGCTTGGCGCCCCCTTTATTCCGATCCGTCAGGAATGACGCCGCGATTCAATCTCTTGATTGATGCGGTACCAAATATGTAAATCGTTAATCCGGCTGGCGAGCTCGGCAATATCGTAATTAAGCGAACAGCTGACTTCGAAATCGTCTTCTTCGTACAGCTGGGCTTGCCGGGTTTGAATTTGCTGCTCGAATGCGATTATACGGTCAGGGATCGTGCCGCGGATCGTCTCCCATTGTTCGACGATGCGCACCCGCTCCGACTCGGCATAATCATCCCAGTCGTAGTCGAGAACCGGCAGCGAGATACCAAGACGATTGTTCCATACGAATTGATAATTGTTCATCTCCTGCAATCCTCCGCCCTCAATTTTATCATTTTGGATGACATAAATCTAGCCTTGTACCTTTCATAGACATTCCCCCGTCTATCGCTAAGCTGTGATATACTGAGGGACGAATATAAGACCCTACTCGCAGACTCCAAGGAGTGAGCCCTTCAACATGTCCGTAACATCGTCATCGCCGCAGCGAGCCGCCATTCGTCCCAGCTCAGCCGCCAAAGAAACGACAGCGCTGCGGTCATTCACATTCGCAGCTTATGCTACGCAGGCGCTCGTCGTATCCTATTTCCCGCTTTATTTTCTAGACCATGGATTCTCCAGCCAACAGATCGGCATTATCTATTCGACCGGCCCGTTCATCTCAATCTTTGCAAATCTATTGATGGGCATGGCCAGTGATAGATACCGTACGATCAAGAAGCTTCTCCATATTCTATTGTTCGGCCAGCTCGTCATGGTTTCGCTGCTGTTCCCGATCGATACCTTTGCACTTACTTGTCTGGTCATGATCTGCTTCTATTTCTTCCAGACGCCGATTAACCCGCTAAGCGATAGCCTGTTCCTGCTATCCAGCACTTATACAGGCACACCCTACGCGTTAATCCGAATATTCGGTTCACTTGGCTTTGCGGTATCTGCCTACTTGTTCGGTTTAATATTGAAACATACAGGTTCAGAATATACGCTTCCCCTCGCACTAGCAACGATAGGCATCACACTTATACTTACGTTTTTATTGCGAGACTATCAAGGCTCTATGCGTAAAATGGAGTTTTCCGGCTTTTTCAAATTGCTGCGGAAACCAAACGTCGTTGCTTTCTTCTCCATCCTGCTCGTCATCTCGACCGCTCACCGAATGTACGAGGGATTCTTGGCCGTTACGCTGCGCCAGATGGGCGCGTCGGATTCTCTCGTAGGTCTAGCGTGGATGCTCTCGGCATGCAGTGAAATTCCGATCTTCTTCCTGCTTGGCAAGTATGGACACAAGTTTAAGGAGCTGCCGTTGCTCTTCCTTGCCAGCTTATTGTATGGTGTAAGGCTGCTGCTCGTTGCAGAGATGTCGGAGCCCTGGATGGTCGTCATCACGCAATTAATGCACAGCATTACGTTCGGCATCTTCTTCTCTACCGCCCTGCGTTATATTACACAGATGATTCCGGATGATTACCGTTCCTCCGGTCAAGCCGTATTCGCCATTGTGTGGAACGGAATCTCCGGCGTAATCAGCGGTTTGTTCGGCGGTATCGTGTATGGCATGTTCGGACGCGAAGCGTTCTTCCTGCTTGCTGCCGGCCTTGCGGGCCTTGCAGCCATCGGCTTTATTGCAAAACACTACGTCGAGAATCGGCATTCGGTGTAAAACGAACAAAAGGGTAGTTCTCAAGCCGCGCATGCGGCATGAGGACTACCCTTCTTCTATGAACAGAGATAATGATACAGACTAGAAGCCTTGCTTAAGCAGCCATTCCGCACACAGCGGCATCCACGTGCGCGCCGACGGCTCCCATTCAGCCAACCCTATGCCATGACCGTGGCGCTCATAAACATGAAGCTCGAACGGCACCTTGTTGCGCCGCAGCGCTGTCGCGAATAGCAGTGCATTCTCCACGGGAACGGCATCGTCTTCCATCGTATGCCAGATGAACGTTGGCGGCGTTTCTGGTGTCACTTGCAGTTCATTGGACATGTGCTCGATGTCCGCATCCGTTGGATTCTCGCCTAGAAGGTTGCGACGCGATCCATCGTGACGGAATTCACCCATCGAGATGACCGGATAGCAAAGGATGGCTGCATCAGGCCGACTAGACACACGGTCGACTGGATCGTTCGCATCTGGTTGTCCTTGGTCGAAATGAGTAGCGGCAGTAGATACGAGATGGCCGCCCGCCGAAAAGCCAAGAATACCGATATGGTGCGGATCGATATTCCATTCCTTCGCATGCAGTTTTACATACCGAATCGCGCGCTGAGCATCTGTAAGAGGAACTGGATGGTGGTATGGCGCGAACCGATAGCGAAGCACGAAAGCAGAGAAGCCAAACTCATTCAGACGTTTGGCAATCGGTTCGCCTTCATGATCCGCTAGAAATTCATAGCCGCCGCCAGGGCAAACAATAACGGCTCCCCGCGGACGGTCAGACTCAACCAGATAAGGAGTCAGCGTTGGCTGATCGCTGTCTTGATCGCCCTGCGCGAATGGTGCGCCTTCAGGCCATAAGTATATGGTATTGCTCATCGAATAGGTACACTCCTTCATGATCTTATAATGCTAGTGTATCACCCGCTTGTTTAACCGGTCAAAAGCAAGTATCCATGATTGCGACACAGCATCGGGTGTAATGCAGAAATCATGCAAAAAAAGCTCCCTGCATGGCAGGGAGCCTCTTGTTCGTGCTAGGGCATCTATTATAAGAAGCTTTGATCTTATAATTTAATGACGTTAGCTGCTTGTGGACCGCGGTTACCGTCGGTGATGTCGAATTCTACTGCTTGGCCTTCGTCGAGGGTTTTGAAACCGTCGCCCGTGATTGCGGAGAAGTGAACGAATACATCTTCACCGTTCTCAACTTGGATGAAGCCATAGCCTTTTTCTGCGTTAAACCACTTAACTGTTCCTTTCAAATGAACAACCTCCTAAACTTAATCGCCGTATACGACGAATAATACCATTATACATGTACCGATGTTAAAATGCAATTAAACATTGATGACCAACATTTTGGACGAATTTGGGATGAATGGAAGGTGTGAGAGCGCCAGGCTCGGCACCGCTCCAGTACGGCTAATTGCAGCCAAAAGACTGTCCATATGCGGGTACGGCTCCCACCGTAGAGACATCAGCGGATAGATCTTTACCTGTCCGCCAGGACGACATACCCGAATCATGTCAAGCACCGCTCGTTCGTGGAATGAAGCATCAAATTGATCTGCATATAGGAACAGGAAATGACTGCACAAGACGATATCAAACGAATCATTCGCAAAAGGAAGCGCTGGCAATGCCCCTGCCGTATATCGGTCCTTCGCATCCGCTGCCGAGAAGTCGGCTGCGAACCGATGGAATGATTCCAATCGTCCGGCACGATGAAGATCAATATTGCCGTAATAACTCCAGTCGAATCGATGAGCCAGCAACCGCAGCTTCTCGGTCGACGTCTCGATCTCCTCTCTTGCATCAGCAAGCACAATCTCAGGCGCATACGCATATCGGGGATCAACCGCTTGTGCGGCAATCCCTCTGCTGCTGCAATCCGCCGTAAACGACGATGCGCCTCCTGCGATATCAAGAATGTGTTTGCCCTCTAATTGATCTGGCAAATCAAACATTCGCTTATATTCATCAAAACCTCTGCATGTTGCGGCAACGCCCGCTTGTTCATAAACCTCTTGTCGCTGTGTACTCATCTCTTCACGGCTCCTCTATTCTCGTCTCTTCTTATCCAGCGCCGGACGGTCAAGCCGCCGCACGTATTCCGGATACCTAATGTTACCATTACATTAGATTGATTTCCACCCTTAACTTTGGCTATGATGAATGCAAACCTGTGAGAGGGGTCAAGCACCCATGATAAAGAAGCATCAAATTTATAAAACCGATAATTACAACATGTTAACGGTGGAAGTACAAGGAAAAACGCTGGTCGTTCGCGAAATTTCGGATCAATGGGGCGAAGAATGCCACATCTTCGTCAGTCGTCCAGAGATGCTCCATTGGGCAACGAATCGGTTCCGCGCCGAAGATTTCGTCGGACGTGAAGATGAGCGTGATGCAATCCTGACTGCATTCCGCGAAGTGTAGCCGTATAACCTGCCATCTAGGAAGGAATTTCCTTTACCTGCGGCGAACATATCGGGTACAGCCTATGCATACAAGTCACTACGAGAGGATCCGGTTGACTGATGAACACTGAAGCATCCCTTATCTTCATCATCGCGGCGTTCGTACTCGGCGGGGTTATTCTTATGTATCGCAATTCATTATCTGCCCCGCTTCGGCGACCGTTGGCCATTACGGCAATCGTGTTTATTTTGTTTGCTTTCTTCCTCATTGTGTACAGCTTCACCACGATGGGCAGTTAGCTGAAGCTGACAGCATACAGTATGGATAGGAAGCTGGCTCTTACGGCATACTAGCGGCAAACTATGCCGCGAGGTGAATGCTATTGAGATGGCTTCCCGCTCTACTGTCTGTGCTGCTGCCAGCTACGTTAATTGGCGGCTCCGCTCCGCATGCGAAGGCTGGAGCTTCCTATGAAATGCCGAATCAAGCTGCAACCGGGCTGCTATGGAGGCCTTATTCTCAAATTAGGAGGAATACGATGACAAGCGTACCGAAGCGTGCTGAGACTGCTGTAGAATCCCGTTGGAAACTGGAGGATCTGTTCGCGGATCAACCTTCCTGGGACCGTGAATATGCCACTGCGAAGGAGCAAATTGGCAAGCTCGCTAACTTTGAAGGCAAGCTCGCTGATCCTGCCCAATTGAAAGCCTGCTTCGAGCTCGAGGATGAGCTTTCGCTGCATGTAGAACGCCTCTATGTTTATGCGAACATGAAGCATCATGAAGATACGGCAGAGCCAACGTTCCAGTCTCTATCCGAGAAATCGAAGAAGCTGAGCGTAGAATCCGGCGAAGCGATGTCCTATATTACGCCGGAGGTGCTGAGCCTGTCTGACGAACAGTTAGACGCGCTTATTAATAATGCTGACCTTGCGGTTTATCGCAAAACGCTTGAAGAAATGCGCCGGCAGAAAGCTCATATTTTGTCCAAAACAGAAGAAGCGCTTCTCGCTCAAGTCGGCAACATCAGCCAATCGGCGAACACGATCTACAGCATGCTGAACAATGCGGATATCAAATTCCCGAAAGTGAAGAACGAGGAAGGCGAAGAAGTCGAGCTGACGCAAGGGCGCTACATTCAATTCCTCGAGAGCAAAGACCGTGAAGTGCGCAAGAACGCTTTCACAGCGATGTACGATACATACGGCAAGCTTCGCAACACGATTGGTGCAACGCTGAACGCTAACGTTTCGAAGAACGTGTTCTACTCGCGCGCACGCAAATATCCTTCCGTCCTGGAAATGTCGCTGTTCGGCGACAACATTCCGAAGGAAGTGTACACGAACCTGATCGATACGATCCACAAGTCTCTTCCGCTTATGTACCGTTACATGGAGCTTCGCAAGAAACTTCTTGGCGTGGAAGAACTGCATATGTACGATTTGTTCGCTCCGCTTGTTGATGAGTTCAAGCTCGACATTACGTATGAGCAGGCCAAGTCAACGGTTAAAGATAGCTTGCAGCCGCTTGGCAGCGACTACTTGAACGTCTTGCAAGACGGCTTCGACAACGGCTGGATTGACGTATATGAGAACGAAGGCAAACGTAATGGTGCATACAGCTGGGGTGCGTACGGCACTCACCCATACGTTCTGCTCAACCATAAAGACAACTTGAACAGCATGTTCACGCTCACCCATGAGATGGGCCATGCGCTTCACTCCTACTATTCGGATTCGACTCAGAATTATCGTGATGCACAGTACACGATCTTCCTCGCAGAGGTTGCTTCTACGTTGAACGAAGCGCTGTTGATGGACTATCTGCTGAAGAAGTCGACGGATCCGAAGGAGAAAATGTACCTGCTCACCTACTATGCGGACCAGTTCCGTACGACGGTATTCCGTCAAACGATGTTCGCTGAGTTCGAGAAAATCGTTCATGAGCGTACAGAAGCGGGCGAATCGCTGACACCAGCCGATCTGTCCAAAATTTACTACGACCTCAACGTGCTTTACTACGGCAGCGGCATGGTCGTCGATAAGAATATCGAGATTGAATGGGCGCGTATTCCGCACTTCTACACAAGCTTCTACGTGTATAAATACGCAACTGGCTTCTCGGCTGCAACGAGCTTCGCGAAGCAAATTCTCGACGAAGGCCAGCCAGCCGTCGATCGTTACCTGGGCTTCTTGAAGAGCGGCGGCAGCGACTACTCGATCAACATCCTGAAGCGTGCTGGTGTTGATATGTCTACGCCAGAACCAATCGAACAAGCGATGGCCGTGTTCGAGGATCTGATCAGCCAGATGGAGCAGCTGACCAAATAATCCCTATGGGATGCAGCAATGAAAGCCCGAGCCAATTGCTGGCTCGGGCTTTTTTTGCACCCAATAAATAAGGGGTTATTCGTTCTTTTTAATAGGGACTGTAATGGTCTTGTTATAGGTTTTAATATAGTCGAACCCATCTACCATCAATTTCTCCGGCTTTACATCCGTATTAAACGAGTACGTCTGTTCCCACATGATGTTCCCGTTCTTCAAGTCCCAAGGCCGTGATTGCGTAATATTCGAGACAGGTACGGTAATGCCTCCTGCTTCAACAGCCAACGTGTCCGTATCCAGGAACGTAAATTGTTTGCGCGCAATTACGATATCGTAACCTGTTCCTGTTCTCGTAACGCTTCTAATCCACAGCTTCTCATTGCCGATAAGAATGGATCGATCGGATGGCGAAGCAAGCGAGATCGGCTCTTCTACTTTCTGATAGCCGCTGAAATTCTCGAGTACGATTTGCATGGACTCTACCTTATCTGTCGGTATGATATCATATTCAAGTTCGAATCCCGGCTTATCTCCCGTATTGCTCGATCTGCCTCCCCGAGCCCCCACCTCGGTTCCATTGACGTAAAGCTTCGTTTTCCCCATAAATCTCGGAAACTCGCCATTGTCCAATTCGTAATGCCCTTTAATAATCGTTGATGTTGGTGATGCCGTAATGGCATCATAATGTACGGTGCCTTGGTCGACAGGAACAGATGCTGTCAGCTTCTCTTTAATTATACTGTTCATTGCTTTATTCGCATCATATTTGAAGCTGATTGGATATAACAGCCTTTCTTTCCCCTTCCACTCATCGAAGGTAACCGTTAATGTCCTGGAGAATGGGCTGACGGGCCCGAATTTATATACACCCATGAAGCGCGTCCGATCATCGCTATAGTTTCCATATCCTTCTCTCACGTTAGAGTTGCCCTGAAAGCTATGCAGCTTATCTATGCCGAAACGAATACTCTCATCCACATTAAACACGGAACCCTCAGGCAAATCGACTGTATAGTACAGTAGCAATGCGTTATCGTCCGCAATGACCCCTTCAATCGTAATGACGGTTCCATCATCCAACGTTTTGCTTTTCTCCACTGTCTGGCCGTATCCATGATCCACTACATCGGAGAAGCTTAATGATGAAAGCTCCATACTGCTCAGCAGCTTGCCACCGTAATAAGCAAACGCAGGATACTGATACGTGCCAGCGAGCAGTACAACTGCCGCAGCTATTGCTGCAACCCATGCCACCGCTCTAGGTTTACTTTTCTTCTTCGTTGGAACTTGCTGCAGCGCATTCCGAAGCCTGTCCTCAAGTTCTGGCGGGGCCTGGATGATATTCATGTTCTGTTTGTGCTCCTGCAGCTTCTCCTCGATCGTTCGCATGACGATCACCTCCGATCACGGCTTTTAATCGCCCAATACCTTGTGAAATTCTCGACTTGATGGTGCCTAGCGGCGAGTCGGTCATCTCTGCGATCGTCTGATACGGTAGATCATGTACGTAACGCAGCTCGATAGCTTCCCGCTGCCGCGCGTTTAGATGAGAGAGCAGCTCCTCCATATCCATCTCAGACTCCGTATGACGAAACGGATCCTCATCCGTTAATGCAGCAATGGTTGGTTCTTGTTCGCCATCTCCGAATGGAAGAAATCGTTCTCTGCTGCGGAGTATGGTCTTGCAGCGATTGACCAGAATCGTCTTGCTCCAGCTGTAGAAAGACTCTCGATTCTTCAATTGATCCAGCTTCTCATACAGCTTCACGATCATGTCTTCCATCGCATCCATCGCATCGTGCTCGTTCTTCATATAGCTATAGGCAAGCCGATAATAGGCATCCTGCTGCGCTATAATTAACTGTAATAGTGCTTCCTTGTTGCCTCGTTGCGCTTGTTTGACTAGACGGCCGACGTCCATGTTCTCCCCCCTTTACATAGATAAGAGATTGTAGAGGCCATTAAAGTTCATTATGTACAAAAAAAACTCCACAACCAAGGTCTAAGGGAAATTAACTTCCCTAAGCGGTTGCGGAGTATGTGTTTGAACCCTATGATCACACGTTCTAATTAGCGTTCGATCTTAGCCGTCTCTGGCGGCGATAGAACAATGCGGCCGTCTTCCCATTCGACCTTGACGCGTGTATGGTCCTTGAACGCTTCATTATCGAGGTAAGCTGCCGGAATCTGCAATCGTCCAGCTTTGTCAATGACGGCGTATTCGACGTGCGTCTCAGCCTGCTCGGCCTGGCCTTGTGCATTGAAGCTTATCTCTTCTTCGTCAGCATCGGTTTGCGTCCGAATCATCTCCGAAGAGGTACGGCCGTCCCGTATCGCGACGACGCGATCTACCTTGCGTGCAAGCTGCGGATCGTGGGTTACGATAACGATCGTAAGTCCCATCTCCCGGTTGAGACGGCGGAACAGATCAAGCACTTGGCTTGCTGTCTTCGAGTCGAGCGAACCAGTAGGTTCGTCGGCCAGCAGAAGGCGCGGCTGATTCGCAAGCGCAATCGCTATAGCGACACGCTGCTGCTCACCGCCCGATAGCTCGCTCAGCCGATTATGACGGCGATGCTGGAGTCCGACGGCCTCAAGCAGTTCAAGCGCTCTCGCCTTCTTGCGACGACCCTTCAAGAGAACCGGAAGCTCAATGTTCTCTTGCGCGGTCAGATACGGGATCAAGTTGCGCGCGTTGTTCTGCCAGACGAAGCCTACCGACTCCCGTTTGTATCGGATAAGCTGCCGATCAGACATCGTCAGCATGTCCTTGCCATCGACGAACAGCTTGCCTGCTGACGGACGATCTAGTCCGCCGAGCATATTAAGCAGTGTCGATTTGCCGCTGCCGCTCGAGCCGATGATTGCCATCAACTCGCCGTCTTCCACTCGCAAGTCCAGACCTTGAAGCGCTACAACTTCTAGATCAGAAGATTTATATATTTTGACAAGCCCATCGCAATGGATCATGCGGTTACTCCTCTCCCAGCTTCAACGCCTGATGGACACGGATGCGGAACAGTCTCACGCCTAGTACGATCAATCCGATTACGAGCATGAACAAGACGACCGTCAGCAGCTGAATGTAATCCGTCATACTGTGTGCAATGCGGAATGGCAGCATCTGTACCTTCGTATCGAACGACATTCGGAACAGAGGGACGAACCACTCGCTTGTGAAACGGCCCGAGACAAGCCCGATGATTACCGCTATACCGGAAGTTAACAGCTGTTCGCTTATGAGCATGCCGATCAATTGACCGAATGGAATACCCATCGCACGAAGAATGCCGTACTGTAACGTTCTTCCCGACAAGGTCAGTATCCAGAACAACAGGAAGCCGCTTAAGCTAATAAGCATCGATATCACGAAGCCCAATGTCATGACGCCATTGATCGCCAGTCGGAATGGATCGTTACGCGATTCGATCAACGCTGAATTGCGGTCCACGATTTTCACCATCTGCATCTTAGCATCCTGGATTTCTTGATACGTATCGCCTGCATTCTTGCCATCCTTGAGCTTCAGCCACACTTCATACGGCTCAACGGCCAATCGGTTCTGAATCGTATCCAGATGACCAATAATGAGCTTCGGCAGTTCGCCCGACTTGCCATCTGTCGTTAGACCGGCTGTCGGATTCCATGAAGGCCAATAATCTACAATGCCGTATACGACGAATGGAGAGGAACTAAGTTTACGCCAACCAACGTTGATTGTGTCGCCAACTTTAATGCCATTAGCTTCGGCCAGCGTTCTTGAGATCAGAACAGCTGTTGGCTCTGGTGCAATTAGATTCAAGTACAGATTCATATGATGGTCCAGCAGGTCGCTTCGCAAGCTCGCCACTTTACCGAAATCATCGGTCTTAATACCCATTAACTCCGTATCAACAGAACCTTTGCCTAGGGATACCGTCGCATCTGATTTAATAAACACCTGTGCAGCAGCCTCTACACTATCAAACTTACTGTATCTTGCGAAGTCAGGCTCTGTATATTGAATCCGTTTATTCGGATCCGCCGCTGGCACATTAGGGTTCGGTGCTCCGGTTGATGGAGGCGGCGCATCGTTCTGCCAATATTCGGTCAGTACAATATCCGCGCCCATCGAGTAATTGATTCTGTCTTCTAGGTTGTTATTGATTGTTCGCGCCGAGTGGGCACTGAACAATCCTGTTGCAACCGTCAGAACAAGGAACATCTGGATCGTTAAGAATTGCTTCGATGAACGGCTTGTCTGCGTCAGTACCGAATAAAGCGCAGGCGGCCACCATCTTCTGCCGATCCGGTAAATCAATCGAAGCAGCCAAGGATAAATCCGCAGCAGCAGCAGCCCTCCGCCGAAAGCGAACATGGCTGGCGTCAGGAACAGCATCGGGTCAATCTGCAGAGCTCCGCTATCGATGCCAAGCTGATCAAAGTTATCCATCTGCTTCCGGAAACCTCTCAGCAAGTACACCGACACACCAAGAAGAATGACGTCCAGTACAAGCTTATGCCACATCGAAGTGCCTTCGCCACGCGAGATGCTGCGTTTGCGGTCTACGATCGAGACGTTCGCAGCATGAATGACTGGGATAAGCACGAGCAAGATAGCGCCGCCCATTGCATAGGCAGCCAATCGAACCGCGTCTTCCGTCAAATGCACTTCAAGCGCTGAACGGTCTACGAATTGCAGGAATCCGTTCGCAGATCCAAGCACTTTAGTAAACATAAGTCCGCCGAAGACGCCTATCACAAGTGCTGGTATGGCTAGTAATATGGCCTCTATGGCGTATATCCCGATAATCTGGATCTTGCTTGCTCCCCGGCTTCGAAGAACAGAAATTTCGGTCTTCTGACCTTCTATCATTTTGTTCGATATCAACAGCAGATAGAAAATAAGCATCAACATTAGCGGCGCATACAGCGCCCAGAGCAGTCGAGTCAGACGCTCCTTCGTGTCGCCATATCCCTTAAGCGTGCGCAGTGCAGGGAATTCCAATTGGTGCGTGCCAAGCCGATTGTCGAAGTATTTGTCGATACGACCCGCTTCACCGAGAAAGATGTTAAGATTAACCGCTTTCAAATCAGGGTAATTAAGCGCAGCCTGATATTGCAGAGACGAGAGATCAAGTCTGGACAAACCAACGATTTCGCGATCGAACAATTCGAATGGCACAAACATCAAATTGCCGATGCCTTCGAGTTTGAATCGCAAATAGCTTCCTGTCTCCGGTTCTTGCTGCTCAATCAGACCAACTGGCTTGAACTGCAGCGTCTCCCCAGTCTTACTGTTACTTATCTCGAGAATGCTGTTCAGATCGCGCTTGAAATCAATAAGGAACTTCTGAGTAACGAGCGTCTCGATGACGCCATCTACCGGTTCTGCTGCTGGCATTCTGCCATCGAGCAGTTTGATATGCTTATCCAAATCCGATACGGCAACGACAGCAGATAGTCGATTCATCTTCTTCTCTGCTTCGGTAGCATCGGCAGCATATGTCGTATAAGTACGTGTCGCCCGATACTTCTGATAAGCAAGGACACCCATATCGAAACGCTGGAATTCCCTGTTCATGAATTGATCGGCGGCTACGACCCGCTGCGGCAGCTGTGTGACATCCGGTGATACCGATGTCGATACACGGAACCATCCTGGATATTGTTCGGATGATTTCTGCAGGTTCTGAAGCTGTTTCTGCATCGTCTGCTGCAGAATGGCATCCGTATACATTGGCATTGAACTAAACAATGCTGCGCAAATGAGCAAACCAATCAGCAGGTTGAATTGAAGCCAGCTGTTCTTGCGCATTTTACGGATAATCATTGTAAAGATCGCCACACATTGCACCCCCTTCCGCCTGTATGGCAACCTATTAGTTGTTTAGAACGATTTGATCGCCTTCCGATAAGCCGCGACGAATTTCGACTTCGGTAGGTGTCGACATCCCAACTTCTACGTCTACTTCCTTGCGACGGTCGCCGTCCAATACTTGTACATACTTGCGGTCTAGATAAGTGCGAAGGCCTGATTTCGGAATAATGAGTACATTTTGTTGACGCTGTTTGAAAATTTTGAGTTCGGCCATTGCGCCGATTTCACCTTTCAAGCCTTCACCATCAACAATGAGTCTTTTGGCGTTTTTATCGTTCACTTGCTGATTGCTAGAGAAGGCAGACGAGCTTGGCGTCTGTACGACTTTGCCCGTAAGTTCTTTACCGTCGATCTTAATTTCAACTGGCATGTTAGGCTGTAATGAAGAAAGTTCTGCGGGGTCATCTGTTGTATATACCAACTGAATACGCGACGGGTCAGCGATCGTTAAGACCGTATCGTACGCGTTCATGTTTTGTCCGAGGGAGAGATCTGCCAGATACGTGACGACGCCATCGATTGGCGCGACAAGACGCAAGCTGTCCCATTGCTGTTGGAGGTTGTCCAACTGCAGCTGGACCGACTTCAGATCCAGTTTCTTGGACTTGATTTGATCTTCATTGCCGCTCTTGATGGCACTCTGCAAATCGATCTGCGTGCGCTCGTATGAAATCTTCTGAAGCTCGAGTCTCAGCTTCAAATCATCGCTGCCTAATTCTAGTAGAAGCTGGCCTTTCTTAACCGTGTCGCCTTGCGATACATGGACGGCTGCGAGCCTTCCACCGCTTTGTTTGAAGAATACGTCTTGCTGCGATTTCGACACTACGGTTGCGATGCCTTTAAAATAAATAGAGAGCTCGCCTTTCTTGACATCGACGACATCAAATTTCTGTTCTGCTGGCTTCACGAGAGGCGGCGGAATCGCCTCTTCTTCCTTCGGCAGCAGGGAACAGCCTGACAATGTTGCGACGATTAAGCTAGCGACACCGACACCAGAAGCAATAGCTTTAAACTTATTCCTCATTGGCCTTACCAATATGCCCATCCTCCAATGCGATCGTCTGATCCATCATACTGAGCACGCTAAGATCATGCGTTGTCATAATAATCGTCATGCCAAGCCGATCTACGAGCTCACGAAATAGTCGGATTACGGAACGTCCAGTCTTCGAATCCAACTCAGCGGTCGGTTCATCTGCCAGCAATAGGACAGGATGATGGGCGATCGCCCTCGCAATTGCCACCCGTTGCTGTTCACCGCCCGACAACTCGCCGGGCCGATGCTTCATTCGCTCTTTCATCCCAACTTGTTCAAGCGCCTCTTCCGCCATGCGGCGCGTTTGCGAAGAGGCAATCCCTGCAATGCGCAGCCCAAACTCCACATTCTCATAAGCAGACATTAACGGCATCAATGCATATGATTGAAAAATAAGACCGATTCGCTGCCGCCGCAGCTGATTCCGCTGCTTCTCCGACAGAACGGTCAAATCCTCGCCTTGCAGCAAAAGCCTTCCTTCAGAAGGCCGATCCAGCGCACCGATTATGTTCAATAGCGTAGTCTTCCCCGATCCTGAACGGCCGCGGAGCGCTGTAATCGTCCCTTGCTCTGCTGTAAAGCTTATTTCACTCAATGCTTTGACTGCACCGTCGCCTCTGCCGAAAACGCGCGTTACTTTATCTGCAACAACCATAGATGTACGCGCCTGCTCGACTGTCATCAGCTTGTCCTCCCTTCATGTTACTACCAGCATTATCGAGGAACTGATGTAGACTCGCGAATAATTAACTCGATTGGCTCAACGAGAACGGGCGGCGAATAATCCGGGTTCTCTACCAGCTCTATCAACTGGTGAATAACTCTCTCGCCGATTGAGAAGATGTTCTGGCTCACAGTAGTAAGGCCAGGCTTAACTATTGATGCGAAAGCTGTATTATCGAACCCGACTACAGACACATCGCCTGGTACGCTTAGTCCTGCGTCTGCAACCGCATTCATAACACCAAGCGCCATAACATCGGACGTACAGACTACTGCCGTAGGTCGGTCGGGTAGCTTCAACAAATTCTGCATCGCATTATAGCCGCCAGCCATATCAAAGTTGCTAATCTCTACATAATTAGAATAATACGGAAGCTGGAATTGGCGCAAGCCTTGTTGATAACCCTCGAATCTTGTCCGCCCCGCTACATAACCCAAATAACCGGAAACGAATGCAATCTTGCGATGTCCAAGGTCATACAGATGCTCCATAACCGTCAGAATGCCGTTGCGGTTATCCGCTGTAATGTATCCTGCGCGGCGTCCAATTAAATCCGTATCGACGAACATCGTAGGCAGTTCCGCCTTGACCAAATCCATCGGAATCTTATTATCTCTACCGACACCGAATACGACCATTCCATCTACGTTACGGCTGGAACAATGACGAATAACCGAGTATTCCGGATCGTTGAAATCAGCCGACAAGTGCAGTAAGTCATAGCCACTTGAAGCCAATGCCTTCTGCATCCCTGACATTAACTCAGATACGAAAGGGTTCGTCATTATGTTGTGCAGCAAAATACCGATCGTCCACGAACGCTTCTTTACAAGCCCTCTTGCAACAACGTTAGGTTCATACCGGAGCAGCCGAATCGATTCATTTACTTTCTTTCTCGTCTTCTCGCTAACATCCGTATAGTTATTGATCACTTTGGATACGGTCGTAACGGAAACTCCCGCATGCTTGGCCACATCCGTAATCGAAGCCACCGCTATCACCTCATCAAGTCGGAATGAATCCCATTTAGTGTCTATTATACACCATATCCTACACTCTAGCAGAAAAGGGTCGTCAGTGGGACGACCCTTTATCCACCAATCTAATAAAAATTATTGGAGTCCGAGTTTTGCTTTCAATTCATCTTTTTGTACTTTGATTTTTGCTTCGATGTCGTCTTGAATCTTCTGGAGCGCTGCTTTCGAGTCCGTGTTTTTGTCGATTGCATCTGCGATACCTTTGTTGAAGATATCCGTTGCATCCGTATCGAACGGCGTCGATACCCACAGCGTGTTGATTTTCTGAGCCAGCGGGTTCCAGATCTCGTTGTACTTCTGATCGCCCAACATTTCTTGCGTTTTGTCTGCTACTTCAGGGAACGACCAAGCCGGGATGTAACCTGGGGAACCGCCTTGTTCTACGAATGCTTTTTGACCTTCATCCGAAGCCAATGTGAATTTCAGGTATTCCCAAGCAAGTTCTTTGTTTTGGCTTTGCGACAGGATCGACATCGTCGAGCCGCCGTTTGCCGACGTCGTGCCGAATGGCAGCGTCGTCGTTCTCCATTTGCCAATCGTATCTGGAGCTGCGTCTTTGATCGTGCCAGTAGCCCAGCCACCGTAGTACAGCATTGCGACTTTGCCAGTAGCGAGTGCTTGTTTACCGCCATCGCACCACAGTGCGCAATCTTTCAGCGCCAGGTCAAGTTGTTTTACTTTCTTCGCCAGGTCGAGACCATGGGAGAATTTCTCATTGTTACGAACATAGTTCAGACCGCGATCGAAGAAGCCTTCGCCACTCGTGTACAGGTTGAAGATCGTGTCGTTCTGCTCAAGGACATAGATGCCTTTAGCTTTCAGCGCTTGCGCCATGTTCAGGAAGTTGTCTTCGTTAGCGATGTATTCGCCAAGTTCAACCGGATCCGAAGGGAAGCCGTTTTCTTCGAGAATGTCAGGGCGATAGAACGTTACCATTGGTGGAATGTCCCATGGCATACCAAGCAGCTTCGTACCATCAAGGGAGTGCCAACGCTGCCAATTCGCGTCCGTGAACTTGTCTTTCAGTTCAGCAGCATTGTAAGGTGCTTGCAGAAGGTCTTCCAGACCTTCGCCTGTGTTCATCGTTGAGAACCAGCCGCCTTCGATCATGGCAACGTCAGGACCGCCCGTACCTGTTGCAAGAGCGTTCTTTAAGTTTTTCTGCATATCGTCCCAGCTCAAGATCTGGAAGTCAAGTTGAACATTCGGATATTTCGCTTGGAACGCTTCGTTCATTTTCTCATGCGTATTCGTAGCGAATGTCCATACCGTCAGCTTGCCGGACAGATCTTTAGGCGGTTCTGCAGCCGGCTCTGGATCAGCCTTCGTGTCATCCGTTGTGGCAGGCGTTGAATTATCAGTCGTTGTTGCCGTCGTATCTTTAGGAGTCTCTTCTGTCTTTTTGTCGTCGCTGCCGCACGCGCTAAGCAGCATGGTCAAGGAAAGAATGAACACGAGTGCCAAAGCAAAGCTTTTTTTCATGTTTTCCACCTCATCAATTTTTTTGTTTGTTTAAACGTTAAACGATACCCCTCTTGAATTTACCCAATTCTTATGAACTCCTTTGTCTGAAGCCACAGGACGTCTTCTAGCGACGTCTCCTGGGCATCCCCCCTCTCAAGTATGAAACCTATGTGGTACGCGCTTGCTAATTACTCACCTGCAATACCTGCTCGTTCAACACTTTCAACGAAGTAACGCTGCGTGAATAAGTAGAGGATAAGCATTGGGAGAATCGTCATGAGCGATCCTGCCATTACTCGGTTTGCGAACGTAGGAACAAGTCCGGTCAAATCGCCGGTCATCGCAGCCGTACCGTTCTGAAGCTGCAGCTGACTTTGGCCATCCATAACTTTGAGACTCTGCATCAGGTTGAACTTATCTGCTATCGTTGTGAACAAGCTTGGCTCGAACGTGTCATTCCAATGCCATACGAGCGAGAACAAGAATACGACCAGCATCGCCGGACGCGCCAGCGGGAACATAATTGACCAGAACGTCCGCAGCGCCCCTGCGCCGTCAATGCGAGCTGCCTCCTCCAGCTGCCCTGGCAAACCACGGAAGAACTGAAGGAAGATCATGACGAACAATGCACCACGTAAACCGTGTCCGAATAGTGCCGGTATAACGAACGGGAAGTACGTATTCATCCAGTGCAAGTCACTGTAGAAAATGTACAGCGGCAAAATAATCGTCTGCGGCGGTACCAGGAACGTGAAGAGTAGAAATCCCAGCAGCAGCGTATAACCAGGGAACCGGTAACGAGCGAAACCATATCCGATGAATGCGCAGCTTGCGATCTGTACAAGTGCCGGTATCAGTGACGTAATAATGCTGTTCTTGAATTTAGGCAAGTAATCCAGCGCTTCCCACGCGTATTTGAAGTTGCTGAAGTTCAGCTCCTTCGGAATCCACTGAACCGAGGCATCCGACAGGTCGGATGATTGCATCAGCGATTTACTGATCAAGTACAGCATTGGATAAATGAAAACGAATGCAAGACCAAACAGCATCAAGTAATGGAACACCCAGGACGCTGTGGAGCGCCCATACCGTTTGGCTGCCGGTACATATGGACTCGTCTTCTCGCGTCCCGAAGCAAGCGTCTGGCGGATCGTGGCGGCAACGTTGTTCGACTGCATCTGATCAGCCCCTTTCCCTTAAGCTGTTCCGGAACAAGTACAAGACGATTCCGATAATGACGAAGGAAACTAAGAAATAAATCCATCCCAGTGCAGCGCCGTAACCGAAATCGTTCTTCTTGAACAGGACATCCATGATGTAATCCATGATTGGATTGCCTGCCTTCGTGAAAGAGTTTACGATACTGAACAGCGCGTTGACGAGAATCATCGGCGTAATCATCGGGAACGTTACTTTCCAGAAAATTTCCCAAGGCGTTGCGCCGTCCACCTTCGCCGCCTCGTACAAATGCGCGGAAATCGACTGCAAGCCTGCTAAGAAAATGAGAATTTGTACGCCAGAATCCCACATCGATAGCGAGAGCGACTCCAGAATGCCTAGCAGCGGTCTGACCAGCTCGACGGGCATGATGCTGCTAAGCGTCGAAGCCAAGTCGTATTGCTTGAAGATCGGCAAATTCGCTGCGCCATCCTCGCGGAGCTTCGTTAGTACCGTACCCGATGCGATAATGACCGGCAGGAAGAAGATCCCGCGGAATATCATTCTCCCTTTAAAGTTGCGGTTGAGCAGCAGCGCCGTAAACATCGCGAAGATAAGAATAAGCGGTACGTTGAAAATAAGGCCGCTAACCGTTCCCATCAGCTTCGGCGTGAAATCAACGTCGACCGTGAACGCTTTTCGGAAGTTCTCGAACCCGATATAGTGGGCTTGGAGGCCTGCTGTTTTGATCTCCAGCTTACTGAACGAGAAGTAGAGCGATCGAGCTAGAGGTACGGCCATGAATGCTAGAAAGCCGATAACCCACGGCAGCGTAAACATATAGCCTTCCAAGTAATGCCGCGTCCGCATGGACAATCCTTTCTTCATTAGCCATTACCTCCTTTCTGAACCGCGTAGCCGTAAGCATCAATCGATTGACCATCGACCGTCACCGCTTTGCGGTTATAGTTGACTGTGACCTTCGTTCCATCCGCGTAGGTAGTGCGATAAACGTTGCGCTGCACCGTCGCATGATCGACGATCGCTTCACTGGCTAAACTGCCAAGAACGCCTGCAATTTCCTTGTACGTCGAAACGGTCTCGGTCGACCAATAGCTCCATTGACTGGACAGCAGCCAGTCGAACGAAGTACGTTTCAGATCAGCCGGGTCGTTATACGACAGCTCGAACGATGGCATTGCGCCATACTCGAGAAGCCGCAGCTTGTGTACGCGTGGATCATCTTGCAGATTATAAGGATCGGCCGAATACGGAACGAGTCCATGCAGTGCGATCTGATAGAACGGAACCGTCTCATCCATGTAGACGAAGTGGCTGGAATCGATCGGCGCATTCTGGATGTTGTCGGTATGTCCGAGCGTATAGGCAAAGCCATATTCGACTGCTGAACCACCTGTTGATTGCTTCATCAGATCTAGCGATTTCTGCCATACGCCGATTGTCTCGTTCCGCATGAACGGCGGGTTGGGCTGCTGATCCGAGTACAACGTTTTGCCCATGTACTCCAGCAGGACACCACCTACACCTAAATCAGCGTAATCATCCGCTTCCTTCGAGATATACTTATCGAACACACGCTCCGGCTTCATCATATAGAAAGCCTCGCCCGACATCTGATTCGTGTCGTAGAACGGCGTGTATACTTTCATTGCCTCGTTGTTCAGACCACGAATGGCGTCCTTCGACTTCGTTACACCATCGCTTGAGCTGATCTCTTTGACGTAGTTAGCGCGGAGATAAAGCTTGATGCCTTTCTCCTTCAAATAAGTAGCAAGCTTCTCTAGTTCCTTATTGCCGCCTAGCGCGCTTTCTGCTGGGAAATGATCAGGCTGATCGCCATACTTACCGTCATTGTTCCAGCCGTCATACGTCAACTCAATCTTCGTAATCCCTTGCGCTAACAGGTCATCTACGATCGACTTCGCTTGTTCGAATGTCGTCATCTTGATGAACTTGCTTCCGATGATTTTGTCCTCGATACCGCCGCCGAACAACGTCAGCTTTAGTGCACTGCCATCCGAATCAGAAGTCTTGAGCCCCTTCTCCTCTGTAAGGTAGGTGCGGTACGACTTCGCAAGTCCAACATAGCTCGCGTCGTTGTTCTCAAGCAGTTTGAAAGCAATCGTCCGATCGCCAGGGATAAGGCCCCGCTGGATAAGCGGGATGTCGCCTGAATTGCCGACGAAGATAATATCGCTGTTACGATACATAAACTCCACGCCCGCGCGATACAAATTGATGTTGCGGATACCCGAAGGCGTCGCATTAATCTTCGCATCTGCATCGCCTGCCGTAATAATGCCAAGCAATCCCTTCTTATTCTTGCTGTATGTACCGAATACCGGCAGTGCGATCTGCTCGCTTGGCGGCTTTGCATTCATTTCCTCTTTAATCTTGACGACCTTCTCGACGATGTTCGATTGGAAGGCATAATCTCCGCCGTAGACAAATTCACTATAGCTGTCAAAAGTGTTCGGCCGCGTCGGCTTGAAATCCATCAGCGCGCCGGAGCCGTCCGGTACGAGGATCGCACCATCCGTGCCAGGTTCGCCCGCTTCCAGGAATGGCAGCACTTCGAGACTCGAAAGCCTTACCTTACCGTTCTCCTTCACGGAATCGAACGGAATATTTACTTTGAAACCGTCTGCGGTAAGCGTATATTCCATCGCCAGCGAGATGCCTAGCTCGGGCATGTCATAGTCGAAACGAACGCCATTATCAATCTGAGCCATCGTGATGGCAGCCTTTGCTTTCGACGGATACGTCGACTCCATGCTTTTGCCATTCGAATATTTGATCGTGATCGGGCTCTCGATAAATTTCAGATTGTTTGGCGGCATTGTACTGTCAACTGGCGGTGCGCTGAACCATTCTTGCCCTGTCTTCTTGCTTACGACCCGTACTTGACCTTCCTTGCCGTCCGTATACAGTTGATAGCTATCATTCTGCGCTACAAGCTGCGTTGCCTTGACTGGCGTTTTCGTAACGGTCGGCTTCGTTTCAGTCGTCGCTGCGGTTGCATCATTGGTTGTTACAGCATCCGCGCTGCTCTCCGTTCCGTTCGAATCAGAAGCACCGAATACCGGGATTGAAACAACTGCCAGAAGAGTGGCCGTCGCAAGGAGCAGACTTTTTTTACGATTTATCCTCATGCCATCTCCTCCTAAGACCTGTAACGAATCTCTTTCAGAATGTTAACGACGAATACGATCGCCTGGTTCACGAGTCCGTAGATCATCACGATAATGAGCCACATAATAATCATGCCGAGTATCGAGAGCAGAATAATGCCGACTGTCTTACCGAACTCAAAGTCGTGAATAATCATGACTTGCAGGAACAACATGACCGCCATCCAGCCGTACATGAAATAGTAGATCCCGCCATAAATCGAAATCTCTTTGAGCGTCAGCAGGTTGCTGAGCAGCGATACTGGAATAATCAGGACGATGTAAGGCAAGTACACATAAGAGCTGCTGATCAATATATCTTTGAACTTGCCTTCACCATCGATGATGGTAGAGACGGCCCAGTTGGCGATAGCCCATGTGACCCACGGAATGACGATCCACAAAATTTCGATCGGCACCGAGACATCCACAGCCTCCCTCGTTCGGAAAGCGAACCCGGAAAGCATTAGACTAACAATTCTGGCCACACAGGCGAACGCCATGATCGCAACCGCATTGATTAGCTTCGCTCGCTTCTCGAACTGGATATCGTAAAAGAAATCGAACGGATGAAAAAGGGATTGTCGTACGAGTTTAATGGCTTCCACTGACTCCCCCTCCTTTCATGGTGCCGAGGAATTCGCTTCTTTTCTTGGCAATTTTGCGTTTGCGCATATACCTCAGAAGCACTTGCAATAGGATGAAGCAGATGATCACAATCGTCATAATCGTGCCGAAGTGGGCTTTAATATAAACCTTGCGATATTCGAACATCGCATCGGAATAACCACCCCGGTTCAAACCTAGCTTGAAGTATGTCATCGCTTCCTTGTACTTGTGCTGACGGTAGTACGCTTTGCCGATTGCTGTATAAGCCATGTCGTACGTGCTGTCCATCTGGAGCACTTCCTGCCAAGGCTTCATCGCTTCGTTGTATTTGCCGTCAACATACAGGATCGATGCCTCATGCACCTTATCAGCGAATGGCGTCGGATAGAAACGATCGATACGGCTGCGCTCACGGTCGGCGACGTAGATCGCGCCGTCCGAAGTTTCCGCAACGCTTGTCGCCGTCTTGAACAGTCCGTTCTGATTGCCTCGTCCGCCAAAGATGAACAGCAGCTTGCCGAGCTTATCGTATTGGTACAGCTCACCGTTCGTCTGATCGAGCGCCGTGATGAAGCCGTCTTTGCTGACCGATACGTCGACAATCGTCTCATGCTCGACCTCGCCATCGACCTCTTTCATCCAGTAGTCACCATAACGGTGAGTGCCGGAATTCAGCGTATCGACGCCAACAGCACTGAGACGCTTTACTTGGTCGAATCGAATGCCAAGACTTGTCGTATAGATGAAGCCTTCATTATCTTGGAACAGATTAGAGAATTCTGGCGGTCTGGCAGATGCAAGCTGATCCCGCTGCTCCTTCGAAGCGATCAGTTTCACGAACACGCGAGTCATCGAGAACGGGACATGGTTCGCTCCATAGAAGCCGGCGAACGATCCGTCTGGACGAATCTGCATAAGTCCGAGCGAGGAACCTTCGCTCGATACGAACATGTAGCCACGTTTGTCGACAACCAACTTCGCTGGAGAATAGTTGAAGTCCGAGCCAATTAATTCGCTTTGCGGCAAGCCGAATTCACGGTCGAATGTGCCTTCCGGCTTATATACGACTATCCGTTTGTTGCCCGTATCTGCAACGTATACGCTATTGTCCTTCGCAACGAATAAACCTTTCGGTCCGTTCAGCGCTCCTTTACCCTCTTTGTCTCCGTAGATGGTAAGAACAGCTCCCGTATCCGGGTCCATATGTACGACTCGATTATTACCGCTGTCGACCACATAAAGCGTATCGTCTGGTGTAACGAACAAATCTTCTGGCGATTTGAAAGATCCGGACGTCATGTCATAGCCGTCGAACGAATCCGCGTACAAATAACCGTTAAGCGCAGGCTTATCGTCATCCTGCGAGTTGTAGATGTAGCCGGTGTACGGCGATTTCGCATAGGCAGCAGCCGGTAATACGAGCGCCATGGCGCATACGAGCAAGAGGATGCGTGTGTAATTACGAATCGATTTCATCTGCGACATCACTCCTTGATTCCCGAGTGGGCCATCGTCTCAAGCACCATCCGTTGTGTAATTACGAACACGAGGATCGTCGGTACGACCATCAAGAAGCTCGCAGCTGCTACCGTGCCTGTCCGGGCAACGACGCCGTATCCGCCGCTCAACGTCTGCAGCGCCAGCGGCAGCGTTTTCATATCCTCGGTTGTTGTATAAATGTTCGCAGCCCACGGATCGTTCCATGCGCTAATGAAGCTGAACAGTGCCAGCGTCGCCCAAGCTGGCTTCAGCATCGGCATGACGACTTTCCAGAACGTCGTCCATTCGTTGCCCCCATCTATTCGTGTTGCCTCAAGCAAGGCATTCGGAATTTGATCGAGGAACTGCTTCATTAGGAACAAGGATACCGGTGCTGCCAAGGCAGGAATAATTAACGCTACATACGTATTGATAAGTCCCAGCTCTTTGATAACGATAAACTGCGGAATTTGCGTAACTTGCGGTGCGAACATTAGCGCAAGCAGAATCATGTTGAAGATGAATTTCTTGAATGGCATATCGTGCTTACTTAGCGGATAAGCGGCCATTGCGGCAATAACGATGCTGCCTACTACGATAAATGATGAGACGACAATACTGTTGAAGATGTACCGGGAGAACGGTACGATCGATGTTCCAGTCGCAAGAAGCAGATCCTTAAAGTTCTTCAGCGTCGGATTGACGACGAAGAACCGCGGCGGGAACAAGAACAATTCGGAAGTCGGCTTCAGCGCTGACGAGAACATATAGACAAGGGGCGCAAGCATAAGCAGACCCAAGACCGTCAGGAATGTATATAGAAAAATTCCGCTGAAGTCAAAACGTTTTCCTTTAACGATTGATGATGTGCCAATCACGCTATTTTCACTCCCCGCTGCCCAGCAGTCTGAATATGACACGGTTCAAACCGACCATCATTAAGAACAGTACGACTGCAATTGCCGTTGCGTAACCCATCTCGAAGCGGATGAACGCGTAGTCGAACAAGTGCGTCATGACGGTATGACCGGCATACAATACACTCGGCATTCCGAGCAGTTGAATACTAATGTCGAATACTTGCAGTGATGATACAACCTGCATGACTGCACCGAAGAGCAGCTGCGGTTTGACCGAAGGAATGGTGATGAACCACAGCTCTTGGAATCGATTCTTAATGCCGTCAATTGCACCTGCCTCATAATAATCACGAGGCACGTTCTGCAAACCTGCTAAGAAGGCCAAGAAGCCAATCCCCATACTCATCCAGAGCGAAACGATAATAAGCACGGGCATAATCGTCTTGATGTTCTGCAGCCACAGCCACGGTTCGTTAAGAATACCCAGCTTCATTGCCCAGTAGTTAATGAGGCCATAACGGTCACCTGAGAACATATACAGCCATACGACCGAGATTGCAATGGAGCTCGTAATCGCCGGCGTATAGAAACACAACGTGTAGATGAACCGGTATTTCACTGGAATCTGACTAATCAGCCATGCGAGCAGGAACGCCATTATATAGCCGACCGGACCCGTAATGACTGCGAATTTGAGCGTGTTCGCAATCGCTTTCAAGAATATGTCATCATCAACAAACAGCAGCTTATAGTTCGACCAACCGATAAACTTCGGCGACTCGATCATGTTGTAGTACGTAAAGCTGAGCGCGAATGAGGTGATGACCGGTATGATCGTAAACAATGTGAACAGCAGCAGGAAAGGCGCTAAGAAAAAGTACGATACTTTATGCCGCCTTACCTCTTTCCACAGGATCGCCAGTTTGCCTGGCGATCGCTTCGCTTGGACGGATGGTCGCGTCAGTTCGACGGTCGTGTTGCTCATTGCCCCCCGCTCCCTTCATTACTGAGGGAGGAATCGACCTTCAAGCCGAATTCCTCACGTTTTTTGTTGATTTCCTTATCAATGCCAAGCACGCCATCCTCGATTGCCTCACGTTGGTTCTTGCCATTAAGAACGACCTCGTTCCAGATGTTAGCCACCATCCGTGTTGTGTAGTAACCACCGAGAACGATTTCCCTTTCTTTGAACCAGTTCCACTGATCGAGAATCGAGTCAATATCTTCCGTTGGCCAAGGCAGACGTTTGATTGCCTCTACGTTTGCCGTATTCCAGCGAGCTTCAACGCCCAGCAGCGCTTCAAGTTCTGTCCCGAACTGCTCTTGCACATCGGCACTGCTCCACCACTTCATGAACGCCCATGCTTCATCCTTCTTATCGGACTTCTGGAACATGACACTTGTCTGCGCCAGACCGCCTGTTGTCCGATTGATTTGACCGTCAGCCTGTTCGATACCCGGCATCGGCTTCATGCCCCACCATCCCGTAAGCTCCGGCGCTGCCGTCGACAGCAGGACGTACGTGGAGTAATCTGCGATACCGATCGGCATCTCGCCCGTTCTGAAACGGTTGTAGAAGTTCGCATCTTTGTTGATCTTGTAGTTGGTGAACAACCCCGTCCACATCTTGAATGCGTTCATCGCTTCCGGTGAATCCAGGTTAGAGGACATGCCGCTATCCTTGTAATAGTCACCTTTATTCTGATACAGGAACGGCGAGAATTCATTGATCGCCAGATCCGGGTTCAGCGGAGCATGCGGATAGTAGAAATCCATGCCTTTCTGCTGAAGCAGTGGAATGAGATCCATTACTTCTTCCCATGTGTCTGGGATTTTCGTTACGCCAAGCTGATCCATAATATCTTTGCGATAGAACAACATGTTGAAATTCTGCGTATCCGGCAGTGCGTAGTCTCCACCGTTGAAGCGATATGGAATCAGTGCGCCTGGACGGAAACGATCTGCTACGTCTTTGTAATCCGAGAACGTATTCAAGTTGACCAGCGCATTCCGTACCGCATAATCGATAGGCACCTGACCGTCTACACCAAGCGCTACGTCAGGCTGCAGGCCTGCTGTTGTCGATAGCAGCAGCTTGTTCTTGTCGCCTGTCGGAATGACGTTGATGTTAACCTTAATGCCTGTATTTGCTGTAAAATCTTCATCCGCTAGCTGCTTGATGATAGCGGCCCAATCGCGGCCATATGATACCCATACATCCAGCGTTTTCTCGTCTGTCGAGGAATCGCCAACGCCACGATAGTCCTTCTGGAAGCTGAGGAAGAAGTCATGCATCGACGTCCAAGTGCGCTCGAACCAGTTCGCATTTACTTTCGGCCATTTCACATCAGCCGATTTGATCTCGATATAGTCAAGCTGCAGCGACTGCTGGCTGAGACCGTTAATCCAAGTACCTAACGACGTCTGCGTATCTGTCATCTGCACCAGTCGACCAGGAATCGTGTCTGGGTCTTTCGCCATGTTGAGCAGTTGATCGCGTGCGATGCCAAGCGGGCTCACTTGCGAGCTGCCTTTTGTTACGCCAAGCGAGTACATTTTCTTGATCGCATCATCGAGATCGCGAGCCATCAGATGCAAGCGAGGGATGAGATTCGGAATCCGCTTCTCCAGCTTCCAGTCCCTGTTCTTATCGGGGTTCGTACCTGTGTACAAAATAACTTCGCGGCTCAGCAGCGACATCCGCTGCGATACGCTTTGCACCTTCTCGAACGTTTCGCCCAATGCACCGACCTGTACGACCATCCGCATCGTGTGCTTGCCTTTCTCCAAATAGAACTTATAAGGCTTATCCTCATCATCCGTCAGCTTCTTCAACTGCCAGAAGCCGCCGTATTCGAAGTTAACCGCATTCATTTCTTGGAACGGAATTTGACCATCGATGTAGATTTGACGTTGTACCGGAATGCCATCCAGGAACCAGCTGCCGTCACGCATGCCAATCTCGTACAATCCGGATTCCGGAACCTCGAAGTTCCACTCGCCCCACTGTCCGCCAGTACGCCATGAGCCGCCGCCGAACGTGTTCAAGCCTACGCCTTGCTTATTGAAAGGCTCAGTCGCTGGATCGCGGTTCTCCACGCGGCGAAGTGTCGGGCTTGACTTCAGCGTCGCTTCCTCCGCTTGGATCTTAATCACTTGACCCGAGCTGTCTTTATAGCCTTTCGCCTCATACTGCGCTGCGACTTCTTCATAGGTCGGCAGGTGCACCGGCGAGAAAATGTGAAGCTCGCCGATTGCGCCAGGCTCACGAATCGAAGTAATTCGAATCGTATGTGTGCCTTTCGTCAGATGGTAGCGCAGCGCTTCGTATGCTTTGCCTTCCGAATCTCGGAAGTCTGCATACTGCCATCCGAACACTTCTTCTTGACGAGGGTTATATTCGTTATGCTGGCTGTCAGTCCATACCTCGCCAGCTTCTTGCCACATCCGAAGAAACTCCAGCTTCTTCGATTGCATGAATGGGAACTTCCCGTCGATCTGTACCGTGCGAAGCAGCGAAGCACGTTTGCCCTCAATCGCGTAATACTTCATGCCCATCTGATAGAAGCCGTCGGCCGGAATGTCGACCTTATATTCCACCCAGCTGTTCTCGTCTTTCAGAACAACGGATTGACCGCTTACCTCTCCAATATTGCTCTCGACCGATGCGCCTGTCGGCGACATCGCGGAGTATTTGTCGCCAGGAATCGTAATTGCTACCCCGTCTGTATCCTGTACGCCCTCTGCTTTCTCATTGCTGTAATACTTAAGGAAAGTCGGTTCGAGCTTGCTTGTTACCGATTCGTCTTCAAGGATGGAACGCTGGTCCACATTGCTGTATTCCGGTATGCCAGCCATTGCGTTATCATCGAAATTCCTGCCACTATTCCACCATAAAAAAGCTGCCGCTAGTACTGTAACGACGACGATCGTAACCGTATATTTGCGCAATATCCGCAGCAAAACAACTTCCCCCTCCGAACATCCAATAGTGTGTGTTCTTGTTATGTAAGCGCAATTAATTCCATTCACAGGCAATGAAACAGCCTGATCCTTATGGATGACTGCGCCAGTTAGCAGATCTCTCTACTTCAATCATTCAATTGTGAGGCTTGCTTGGGTTTAATCGATAATGTAAGAGGTATTGATGTGATGGTGTTGCGAATTCTAGTTTCGAGAATAAATTGAGAGGTATTACGAATTTACGAATTGCATAGGCAATGCGATTCAACGATTCAGGCGGGTGAAGCAGATTTTGTCGAGATAGCTCGCTGCTTCGAAATCGTTTTCGTATGGTAAGAATAAAAATAGCGAATTGAACTTCATTCCATCAGACTCATCATCGTAACGATGTTGTTACAGATAACTCCACTGGTAATGTAACTGCTTACAATCGCTTATACTCGTGATTATAGGTTCGCTTCGCGCTCTTGTCAATCATTTTATAAACCGTTTTCGGATACATTTTGTCGCACAATGTGGATGGTTTTAAAAACAAAAAATCAGCCAATAAATTGGCTGATTCCCCATGCAATGGCTCCTCCCACAATAGAAGAAGCGATATTCACCGCGTCGTTATCCATTCTGTACCATCCACGAAGAGGCTTGGTAGGCATGCTGCAATGAATGCTACGTTCCGTTTCACGGCCGCAAACGCTACATCGAAACATCGCTTGAACATAGGCTCCAAGCAGCGAATCGAAAAAAGTACCTGCAATTCCACCGAAAAAGGCTGCGACGAGCAAGCTGACGATCGGTATGTCTAGCGCCGCACCACCCTCCCGCCAATCCGACCCGATCAGCAGAAAACTAACTACTGCTAATCCAATTATTAATGATCCTGCAGCCGCCGCAACGCTGCCGGCAGCCGTAATTCCGCCGCTTGTTCCAGGCGGGACGGGCTTTCCAGTCCGGATCGACACTGGCGGCTTCCGGCTGAGCGAACCCAATTCAGTAGCCCATGTATCCCCATTAACAGCAGCCATTGCACCTATGAAAACGTAAAGCCATCCCTCATGAGGCATGATGGCATTGCCGATGCAGAGGGCTAGACCGATACCGCCATTCGCCCACACCTGACTTGCATCCCTAGCGCCGGTCTTTTCGTACAATGATTCGGCCGCTGCTTTTCGGTGTTGTTTTCGCTTCCACTTGGAAAGAAGCGTGGAAGTAGAGAAGAAGGCGAGCAGCGTGCCCATCCACACCAGCCCGCCTAACGTTGTATATCCCATTCCCATGATTGCAGCAGCTATTGCGCCACGTTTCGTCAAAGCCTTATGGCGAACTGCCAGCAATGCAATGGCACCTCCGCCAATTGCACCAATAACAGCTCGATAAGCTAGGCCTGAAGGATCATCGAACAACCATCCAGGCTCCATTATCTCGTTAGACATGAAGCTTTCGCCTTACCTTTCACCTTATAAGTTTCGATAAGCTAGCTTTTCTTCTTCGGCACAATCGCTTCTCGCCACTTCTCCGGATAATTGGTGCAGATCATGATGTCTGGATCCATTGCCGCGTATTTCTTAATCGTTCGAACGTCATTCAATGTCCAGAGCATTGTCCGAATCGATGCAGCCTTAAGCTGCTGCAGCCGATCGGGATGCAATTGCCGGTAACCAAGCGATAGGAAGTCCGATCTCAATTCCTTAAGCTCATCGATCAGCGTATCCCGCCAACCATCTATAATCAAGCCTATTGCGATCTCTTGCGACAGCTTCCTAACTTCCTGAAGGATGGGCATGTAGAAGGAGGTAATGACGACATCATGCTGCAATCCATATTGATAGATCAGCTTTAATACTTCATGCGCAAGCCCTGGATAGCGTCCATCTGTCTTCAATTCAACATTCAGGCGGCAGCGGCCGCAGGTCAAGGCAAGCACCTGATCCAATGTAGGAACATGCTCCCCCTGATAAGAATCGCTGAACCATTCACCCGCATCCAGACGCTGAAGTTGTTCGGCGGTATACGCCTTCACTTCTCCCATCCCATTCGTCGTACGGCTTAACGTATAGTCATGAATAACGACCGGTATGTTGTCCTTGGATAGCTGCACATCAATTTCGATCCAGAACAGATGCTTCTCTTCCATCGCCAACGCGATGGCTGCCAATGTATTCTCCGGGGCTCTGCCCGACCAGCCACGATGCGCCACGCATGGATTCCGCACGGATTATTCCCTCCTTACATCAGGATCTTTGGACGGAGTTCAAAGTCACTCCGCTTTACATCAGGATCTTTGGACGTGACATCTGGATCTTTGAACGGAGCTCAAACTCACTCCGCTTCCCCAAAGTCACTCCTCTGCGCATCAGTGCGCAGTGATGACGCCGTCTTTATTCACTTTTACGCCAAATGCCTTCGAAATGCTCGTCAAATAATCAGTGAGTTCCTTCGCCTTCTCAGGCTCTACAGGCGCAGGTCTCGATTGATCCGACACCATCGGATGGAATGTAAGATCGCAATCTCCACCCCGCGTGCAGACTGCATCGAGTACGCCTGTTTCTTTGGTTCGAGGTGTTGTTGTTACATTAAAGATAAAATTGCCGAGGCTGTATGCGATCCATTTGCCTTTATATTGTTCAAACCCTTGCATCACGTGAGGATGGCTTCCGATGACGAGATCCGCCCCAGCATCAATAAACTGGCGCGCCAGCGTCGTCTGATGCTCAACCGGCTTATCAGCGCGTTCGACGCCCCAATGCACCATGATGACGACGAGATCCGCTTCTTCCTTAGCCTTGGCGATGGCTGCAACAGCCCTTCTCGAATCATATGCCTCAGCGACGCCTGGATGATTCTTATCTGCCTTCCATATGCCATCTGGCACGACGCGGCTGACGCTGAGATAGGCAACTTTAATGCCATTCTTCTCGAGCACAACCGGCGCGAACGCCTCTGTATCATCATTGCCGCCGCCGACATTCGCAATCCCGGCTTCTTTCAAATGCTTAATCGTATCTAGCAGACCTTCTGTCCCTTGGTCCAAGGTATGGTTGTTCGCAAGACTAACAATATCAAAGCCCGCTTCCTTCAGCGGCGGAAGTAAATCTGGCGATCCCTTGAACACATATTGTTTATTCTCTGCTGGTATGCCTCGTGTCGTGATTGGATTCTCCAAATTGCCTGCTGTCAGATCCGGACTTGTCAAATATTCAAGCGCGCCCGAGAACGGATAATCCAACCCCTGCTTGCGCATGGTCGTTTCCACGCTGGAGCCTAATAAGAGATCGCCGACAAAAGCAAGCCGAATCGTACCTTGATCCGACGCCGTTCCATTCGTACCTGCTCCATCCGTATCTGGATTTGCCGCTGCACTGCCCTCGTTATCTTCTGTTACCGTACCGGGACTGGTTTCGGATGAAGCATTGGGCGTAGCAGTATCACCGCCAGAAGTTGTTTCGTCAGTGGATGAATCCGCAGATCCAACTGCATCATCTGTATGAGCAGCCCCCTCATTCGGTTCTTGATTGGCGGAAGATTCATTGTGTTCAGCCGTCTCGGTTTTCGTCCCAGGTTCCTTGTTCGGGAAGATCGTCGACCAGAATACGGCGCCAAGAATAAGAATAATTGCTAGCATTACGAGATTAATAGCCGCTAAACGCCGAAAACGTCGGCTTCGTCTTTTCTTGTTCTGCTGATGCGTTTCCGAACGCGATACGTACATGAACGAATGACCTCCATTGAGAAAACCTCTATCGAGCAAGCATTGATAGATTAGGCAGTTTAATGAGACTTACCCATTATACCAGCATTCCAATCGTCCATGAAGCATGCGGAAGCACAAAAAATAACGGAGATGGAAGAACAATCATACTGTCCTATCGGACTAGCATAATCAGCTTCCAACTCCGTTTATTCACTATCTATTCATTCATTGATCAAATCGCCGTCGCTGCAACGATTGATTCTGCAAGTGTCTCCATATATAACGGATCGCTGTTCAACATTGCGATACGTTCCATCGACATACCCAATTCTGCCGTGAATGTTTTGGCCTCGATATCGAGATCATACAGCACTTCAAGGTGATCGGAAACAAAGCCGATCGGCGCGACAAGCGCTGCTTCATAGCCTTCTTCGCGCAATACACGGAATGTCTCAAGAATGTCCGGACCAAGCCATGGCTCACGCGTTCTGCCTGCGCTCTGCCATGTGAACTGCCAATCCGTTATCCCTGCCGCCTTCGCAACGGCTTCCGATGTTTCAAGAAGCTGCTTCTCGTACGGATCATTCATTTCGCGGATTTTCTCAGGCAAGCTATGCGCACTGAACAGCACTTTCGTTCTTACAGCTTCTGCATTGCTGCGCTCTGCGCGAACGGTGTCCGCGAGTTTCTGCAATCCGCCTGCCACACGTTCCGTCAATGCTGCAAGCAGCTTCGGATGAAGATGGTAGGACTCGATGCCCGTGAACTCGATACCATGCTCTGCTGCCTGCTCCTTCGCACGCTTTAAGTAAGAGCCTACGCTCATCACCGAATAATGCGGCGCCAATACGATGCCGATAGCCTGCTTGATGCCGTCGGCAGCCATGGTCTGCACGCCTTCTTCGATAAGCGGATGCGCATGCTTCAGCCCTTGATAGCATACGTAGCGGCCTGGCGCCACCTGCTCCAGCTTATCTTGCAACGATGCCACTTGACGGTCCGTATTCTCGCGCAGCGGGAATACGCCACCTACGATCGCTTCATAACGACCGCGAAGCTCTTCCAGCAGTTCTGGCGTCGGCGGATGACCGCGGCGAATATGCGTATAATACGCTTCAATATCATCCATGCTCTGTGGCGTCCCATAGGACATCACAAGCACGCCGATTCGATTAGACATGGCTATTCGCTCCTTCCGGACGGCTTGATGCAATGGCATTAGCCGAATATTGATGCACGAATGCGGTCAAATCCTTGAGCTTCTCCAGCGAAGCTTCAGGGAACAAGCCATGACCGAGATTGAATACGAAGCCTGGCTGCTCGAGTCCTTGATCAATAATGGACTTCGCATGCGCTTCAATAACGGATTGAGGCGCTGTCAGCACGACCGGGTCCAAATTGCCCTGCACGGCAAACTTGCCGCCCAGACGGCGTCTGCCCTCTGGAATGGATACGCGCCAATCAAGACCTACCGCGTTAGCCTTAACGTTATGAAGCTCAGTAAGCAGTTCACCAGATGCAACGCCTGGGAAGTAGATTTTCGGTTGCGGCAAATCAGACAGTTCTGCAAAGATCCGTTCAATGGTTGGCAGTACAAACGTGCGGAAGTCATGCGGCGCAAGTGCGCCTACCCAACTGTCGAACAACTGGAACGCCTTCCCGCCTGCCGCCATGTGCGCACGCAAGTATGCGATAACCATATCGCCGAGCTTGTCCATCAGCTTATGCCACACTTGCGGCTCGCTGTACATAAGCGCCTTCGTGCGCAAGTAGTTCTTAGATGGACGTCCTTCTATCAAGTAGCTTGCGATTGTAAACGGAGCGCCTGCAAACGTAATAAGCGGCACATCCAGCTCGCGATCGAGAATGCGGATCGTCTCAATGACGTGGTTTAGATCGCCTTCAACGTCAATCGGCTTCAACCGGTCCACATCTTCAGCGCTGCGAATCGGATTAGCGATAACTGGTCCGATATTGGCAACAATATCGAAGTCGATCCCGATCGAAGCTACTGGATTCATAATATCTGAATATAAAATAGCCGCGTCAACACCCAGCTTCCGTACAGGCATCATCGTTACTTCTGCCGCGAGCTCAGGCTGCCGGCAAATCTCAAGCAGCGAGTATTTCTCTTTAATTTTCCGATAATCGGGGTCGTAACGTCCCGCCTGCCGCATGTACCACACAGGCACGCGATCGACAGGCTCCTGCCGTACGGCACGAATAAATCGGTCGTTGAAGCTCATTTCCGTTCCCCATTTCCGCTATTATCTCTTCGTTTCCATTATGCCCGTTTTGGGAAGAGCTAACAACCGCCAGACTTCGACTATCGATGACAATACTTTGACAATCACATGAGGATCCGATGAAATTCCAGTAGGGCCCATACGTAAAATCGCCACAAAGCGTTATGCTATACAAGTAACAATTTTTACATCATCTACGAGAACGGAGGCAGTGATTGTGGAGCAATGGAAAAAAAACTTGGCCGTACTCTGGGTCGGCCAATTTCTCGTAATGGCAGGAATGACAATGATCGTCCCTTTCCTGTCTCTTTATCTGCAGAGTGATCTTGGCGTGAAGGGCGAGCATCAAATCTCCATGTGGGCAGGCTTTATCTTCGCCGCTAACTTCGTTACCTCGTTCTTGTTCCAGCCATTCTGGGGCAAGCTGTCAGATAAATATGGCCGTAAGCCGATGCTGCTCCGGTCAGGCTTCGGCATGGCGGTTGTCATGGTTCTCATGGGTTTTGCCACGCAGCCATGGCAGCTGCTTGTACTCCGCATGTTGAACGGTACCATATCCGGCTTCAACCCTGCATCGGTCTCCCTCGTTTCGTCGACGACGCCTAAAGACAAGATCGGATTCGCCATGGGCACTCTTCAATCAGGCGGCATCGCCGGCACAATCCTTGGTCCGTTCATTGGCGGCTTGATGGCTGACGCCGTCGGATTCCGACCGATTTTCTACATAACCGGCATTATGATGTTTCTCGCCTCGCTGCTCTCGATGTTCGTCGTGAAAGAGCGGATCGATAAGCAGGCGGCTGCCGCAGCGGGTCAAATGACCGTTCGAGAAGGGCTGCTGAAGCTTAGCCGCGTTCCGCAAATCCCAGCGCTGTTCGCAGCGACGTTCCTGATCCAATTCGCTATGATGAGCCCGATGACACTCATTCCGCTGCTTGTTCAGAAACTGCATGGCACAACCGAGAACTTAGCGTTCTACTCGGGCT
Source organism: Paenibacillus terricola (assembly GCF_014779765.1). GTDB lineage: Bacteria > Bacillota > Bacilli > Paenibacillales > Paenibacillaceae > Paenibacillus_T > Paenibacillus_T terricola. The sequence continues at coordinate 77,403 of NZ_JACXZA010000003.1, forward strand.
TCGTCGGCTCCGTTACTGGCTTGTCCAATATGGTTGCTTCGCCGATACTCGGCAAGCTGAGCGATCGCATTGGCAGTGAGAAAATTCTCGGCGTCGCGCTTGTTGGCGCAGCTGTTATGTTCATACCGCAGGCATTCGCCCAAACCGTATGGCAGCTGCTGATTTCCCGGTTCGCACTAGGTATTTTTCTTGGCGGGCTCGTCCCATCCGTCAATTCCTTGCTGCGCAAATACGCGCCTGAAGGCATGGCTTCACGCGCGTTCGGCTTTAACAGCAGTACACTTGGACTCGGCAACATGGTTGGTCCGATCACAGGCGGCATTCTATCGGGTTGGATCGGCATCCAAGGGCTGTTCCTGTTGTCAGCAGCGCTTATGTTCGCCAATTCGTTCTGGGTATATCAAACGTTGCTGCGGCGTTTGCGAGTAAAATCCAAAGCTTAAAATTCGCTTCATACGCTCTCGGGTATATGAATGACACCCAACTACTTCACTACAGCTAGCGCAAGCCCATCATAAGCTGGCAGCATCGCGCCGATCAGCCGCTCGTCATTGGCGATTCGTTCATTGAATGAACGGATCGCCTGCACGGATGGGCCGTTCCGAGTTGAATCTATCGTTTTGCCGCGAAGCAAAGTATTGTCAGCAGCAATTACCGCGCCTGGCCGTGCCAGCTTAATCGCCCACTCCAAGTATTCCGGGTAACCGCCTTTGTCCGCATCAATAAAGAAGAAGTCGAACTTCCTTCCCTCCTCTGCCAACTGCGCAAGCGACTGCTTCGCATCGCCGATCCGATAGTCGACTACCTCTCCGAAACCAGCTGCTTCCATATTGCGCCGCGCCACATCTGCAAACTCCTGCTTTAGCTCCAGCGACACAAGACTTCCCCCGGGCTTCAAGCCGCGTGCGAGACAGATTCCGCTGTAACCGCCTAATGCACCGATCTCTAATGCATCCTGCACGCCTGACGCATGCACAAGCAAGGTCAGCAGTCTTCCATATCCCGGCTCAACTGAAATATCCGGCATATCGTTAGCAGCCAACTGCTCTCGTACGTATGTCCACTGCGCATCTTGAGGGAACAATCCGTCTACGTAGCGCTCAGCCGTTGAAACGGTTGTTTCGCCTCCTAGGTTAGCCCCTGCTTCGGTTTGATTCTGTTTATTCTGATCATTCGTCATTTCTTTTCCTCCTAAAAGCAATTTGCTTTCTCTTCTTCGATAATACTGCCTGTAAGCAAATTGCTGACTTCGTAAGCATACGCTTCTGTACATTTGTACAATTATATGCTTTTATCCTATACTTGATTGTATGATTTATAGGTGCGGTGTACAAATACGAATTGCCGCTTACGACAGGAAACGGGGATGACGATGACAGAACGTAAGATACAACTGATTGCTACTGCTCCAATGGGACTGGAAGCAATCGTCGCGCGCGAGCTCAAGGAGCTCGGCTATACAGATCAGAAAGTCGAGAACGGCAGAGTTACTTTCACAGGCGTGCCTGCAGACATTTGCCGAACGAATCTATGGCTTCGGACCGCTGATCGGGTACTCGTTAAGATGGGAGAGTTCGAAGCGACCACTTTCGACGATCTGTTCGAAGGCACGAAGGCGCTCGATTGGCCGGACTGGATTCCAGGAGATGGCGAATTCCCGGTCGAGGGCCGCTCTCTCAAGTCGCAGCTCTCCAGCGTGCCTGCATGCCAGAAGATCGTGAAGAAAGCTGTCGTTGAGAAAATGAAAGAGCGCTACGGCACCGAATGGTTCCCAGAGGACGGCGCCCGCTTCGTTATCGAAGTAAACTTGCTCAATGATAAGGCGTTGCTGACGCTGGATACGACTGGCCCAGGTCTTCATAAGCGCGGCTATCGGAAGCTCGTAACCGAAGCGCCGCTGAAGGAAACGATGGCCGCTGCCATTCTGCAGCTCAGCCGCTGGGCGCCGAATCGTCCTCTGTACGATCCGTTCTGCGGCTCCGGCACCTTCCTCGTCGAAGCTGCCATGATGGGATGGAACGTAGCGCCGGGACTTCGCCGCTCGTTCAACAGCGAGCATTGGCCGCTCGTGCCGGAAGAGCTGTGGGCGCAAGCGCGCGAGGAAGCTTATGACCTCGTGAACGATGACGTGCCGCTCGATATTGCAGGCTCCGACATCGACCCTGCTGCGATCGAAGTTGCTGAAGCTGCGGTGAAGAAAGCAGGCTTCGCCAAAGAGATCAAACTTCGCACGCTCCCTGTAGCAAAGGCACAGCCGCAAGGCTCATACGGGGTGATCGTAACGAACCCGCCCTACGGCGAGCGTCTTCTCGATGACAAGGAAGCGGAGAAAACGATTCGTCAGCTTGGCTTCGTCTACTTGATGCTGCAGAACTGGTCATTGTTCGCGATGAGCCCTTCGAAGCAGTTCGAGCATCAATTCACGAGAAACGCGGATAAGAAACGGAAGCTGTACAATGGCCGTATTGAATGTCAGCTGTATCAGTATATGGGCCCGCTTCCTCCACGCAATATGGAGTAGGGTTGTTATAACCGTAAGGGTTGAGCAGATGCATCGGATCTGCTTAACCCTTTTTTTGCATACAAAAGCGGCTTAATCTCGCTTATTACGCATCATAGTAGTGCCCTTCTTTTAATAGCGCTGACACCGCTCTCCTGTGCGCTTATAACCGCTGCAATTCGGCAACAATGACAATATCCAACCATTTCCTGAACCTTGCAATGTCTGCTCGCTAGACTATAATGGGATAATGACCTTTTTGAACTACCTCTATTCATATTTTGTTAAGAAAGAAGGCTAAATTGAAGTATGGAAAGACCGCTGCAACAAGCTGCAAGGCGCGGATTGCACGTTTCCGCCGGACTGCTTGTCCGTTTCCTTGCTGCGGACCTGTTATCTTTTTATGTATTGATGATGCTGAAACTGTTTATGTTCGATCGCTTTATTAACGTCCCGAACATGGCGATGAACGTCGATGACGTCTTCGTTGCGCTGGGCACGCTCGCGCTCGCCTCTTTCTGGACGATTCTGCTGCCCAAACGCGGCAGGATGATTGCTCTTATCGTTCTGAATTTGATTCTAACGTTTGTCATATATGCAGACCTTATTTATTTCCGATACTTTCAAGACCTGATCTCCGTTCCTGTATTGACGCAGGCTGGCCAAGTCGAATCGCTGGGCGACAGCATCGACTCGCTGCTCGGCTGGAATGATCTCTGGTTCTTCGCCGATTGGCCGTTCGTCATCGTCCTGTCGATTCTAGGCTTCCGATCGATGGGCAGAAAGAACAAAGCTGCTCGACTAAGCTTCAACAGCCGCAAATCTCCTTTGCTCCGCCGCTGGCTGTTCCGACTATCGTTCATGTTGATCGTGTTCGCAACGGGAGTTACGCTGGTCTTCGTACCAGTCAACATCGCGAAACGGACATGGGCGCAGGGACTGTTCGTCGGCAACTGGTGGAACTTGTCCATCTATAACGTAACAGGCGTTCTAGGCTTCCATGGATACGACGTCTACCGTTACGCGAACCAGCATTGGATTCATAAAGCAGTTGCATCCGATCAGCAGATCCAAGAAGCGGAGGAATGGTTCAAAGCGCGTGGTGATGTACGCCGCTCGCTCGAAGCAGATCCAACCTTCGGTGAATATAAAGGCAGCAACGTCATTATGGTGCAAGCCGAAGCATTCATGAATTTCGTCATTGGCCAATCGATTGGCGGACAAGAGATTACACCGAACTTGAATAAGCTGATTCAAGAGAGTGCCTACTTCGATAACTTCTCGCACCAGACATCGCAAGGCCGTACGTCGGACGCCGATTTTGCCGTACAATGTTCGGTTCAACCGCAGCCTAGCGGCTCTGTATTTATCCAGTACGCGCAGAACGACTTCGACTGTACGCCAGCAGCGCTGAAGGCGGCAGGTTATACGACTTCGGTGTTCCACGCCTATGACGGCGGCTTCTGGAACCGCAATACGATGTATGAGCGGATGCAATATGATACGTTCTACGGCCGCAAACATTTTACAATCGATGAACCGCTCGGCTGGTCGCTTGGCGACAATTCGTTCTTCCGACAATCAACGGACGTAATGAGCGAACAGAAGCAGCCATTCTACTCGTTCCTGATTACGCTGTCGAGCCACCATCCTTACGCGCTGCCAGCAAGCTATCAGAAGCTGGACATTGGCTCCTTCAAAGGTACGATGTTCGGAGACTATCTGCAGGCTGTTCATTATGTGGACGAGTCGCTCGGCAACTTCATCGAGCAGTTGAAGAAGGAAGGGCTGTGGGATCGTTCCATCTTCTTGTTCTATGGTGACCATGACAACTCCATTCGTGAATGGGAGCCGTTCGAGCAGCTGCTCGGTCATCCGTTGAATGAGATCCAGCGGCAGCAAGTACTCAAGGAAGTGCCATTCCTGGTTCATCTGCCAGATGGCAAACATGCCGGCACTTATCATAACGTAGGCGGCCAACTCGATGTATCGCCAACGATTATGCATCTGCTTGGCATCTCGAGCGCAGATTTGCACAAGGTCGGCACACCGCTAGTTCTATCCAAGCCGTTGGATGGCAAGAAAGTCGTCTACCGCAACGGCGGCTTTACAGACGGAACGGTATACTACATGCCTCCGACTGACGGCATTCTTGAGCACGGTACATGTTATGACGCCAACACAGGCAATACCGTTGATATGGCTGGCTGCATCGATGGCGCGAAGCAAGCACGCGAAGAACTCCGCGTCTCGGACATGACGGTACAGTATAACATTATCGGCAGGCTGAATGATCGCGCAGCCCAAGGCCAAGCTCAAACGCAGGCTAATTCGAAATCGAAGGATACAGAGGCCGCGAAAGCCTCCTAGCGCTATACAGAATAACAACAAGGCCCTTCATCTCCGAATATTCGGAGATGAAGGGCCTTGTTGTTGACCTTGCTGCGCATTTATTTGATGTACTGCTTCGCTTTCTCGATTGCCTCGTCTTCTGAGGTTGCCTTCAAGTATCGGCCATTAATGAAGATGAACGGATACTTGGCGCATGGTCCGCAATAATTCTTGCAGCCGACCTTGATCTCAGATTCCGGAACCAGCTTCGCCAGCTTGGGCAGCATCGTCTTGACGCGGATGTGATTACACTTATCGCAAATTCTTATGTCGTTAGGCATGATCGTTTACGATTAGTGATCGCCGTGGTTGCCACGGGATGGATTCGTCACGGCAAATCCTTCTTGCGGTACATAGAAATAGTCAATCCGAACGCCGTCGAGGAAATCGACGCCTTTCTCCAGAATAACGTCGATACCAACGTCCGTCGTTACGACTTCATCTTTATCCGTAGGCGTATCGATTCCCATGCCATAGTGTGCGTGATCGCCATGCGCATGCGTCACATGAACACGAAGCAGTTTGCCTTCATTTTCCGGCTTGTCCAACTCCGTGCGAAGAACTTTCGCCGCAGCGCGGGAAATTTTGCATTTCATAGTCAGGTCGCTCCTTCAATCTATCATTATGATGATCTAAATTCTTATGTGGTAAAAGTCCACTAATCTTATTCATTGTATAAAATACATCGTCTAAGTTCAACCCGAAGCTTCATAATTCCTTAAGTAACCGAGCCGTACAATCAATGGATGTCATACTTACGTTCCATCCATCTGGCGAACCAATTCGCCGCGAGCATCGTCACCACAATATCGTCAATTGGCATAAAAGGAATCGGCACCAGCACATCGGGCAGCACCCAATATAAAGCGACAGGAATAAGGAAAACCAGCTTATCACGGGCAGATACCTGCGGATGCCTCAAGAGCACGGATACACGGGAAAAGGTTTGTTTCCAGCGGCGAAGCGACAGCCATTTGTTCATACGGTTCAACTCCATCTCATCTCATCCAAGCGTTACGATCCGATTGGATATACGAATAGTATTCCACGCCAAACGAAGCCGCTAAACATTACGTTCAGCAGCTTCATTGGTTTCAGGTTTCATTATGACCCTACATTAGACGCGGAATGTCATCGCTTCAAGCAGCAGCTTGGCGATATCCTCGTACATATCCTCGAATTGGCTCAGCGGGAGCGGATTAACCCCAATGCCAGCTTCGATCGTAAAACCTGGCTTGCGGAACGTTTGAATGAACCAATCTTTATAGCCTGCATCACTGCCTGTCAACTTAATGGGCCGGTAGCTGCTCACTGAGCCAAGTCGACATGCGAGTCCTTCCGATTCCAACGGCTCATAGTCCCGATAATTCCAATAGATCTCCTGCCCTTGCGTATGCACTGCCAGCACGAGCTTGAACTGCTGTTCCTCTGTAAAAGCAGCCATCGCTGCCGCTTCCGGCTCGCTTAACGGTCGTGGACCCGGATAATCACGTGGCCCTGGACCAGGTGTACCGCGTCTATTGCACTCTTCTTCCCAGAATGCCGGGAACTGATCATTCAAGTCCACACCGCGAATATTCGCCTTCCAGCGGCTGAATCGATGCGAACCCCGATTCATCTCGAGCAGTTCTTCATACATCGGATGACCGGGATTGAGCCCCTCCTGAACGAGCGCTGCACCATCCGGATTGACCATCGGGACAAGCCATAGCGACACTTCACTTAATAGCTGCCGAATGTTGGCATTCCGCCAAGATGTACCGGATTCATACGCCTGCGCAGCATCCTCTGCGAAGGTCATGAGCAGCGCGCTTGTGATCCATTCATTCGCATGAAATGCGCCATTAGCATGAATTGCATACGGACCGCTGCCAAGCTTAAGCGCAGTGATCGGTCTTCCCATGACGCTGTGTCCGATAACCGACGTCTCGACGGATTCATATCGACGCGCTAATAAGCTGCAGTCCCGCTGCAGCTCTTCAGGGCCGTATTCGGCCCTGGCGTCGACGATGCGATTAGGCGGCCCTGCTGGAATGCGCAGAAGCGTACCTGCTGACCACTGACTAGCTGCGCCTAAGCTGCGATTGGCAGCCTCGATAGCAGAAGAAGCAATACCGAATAAGCTCGACAGCCGGTCCAGCGTATCTCCCTCTTGAATCGCGTACCATACGTCAGAGGTTGGCGGCACACGCAGCACAACGCCAGGCGGAATCGGCTCATTCTCACAAATACGCGGGTTGCAGGCAAGCAGCGAAGCAGCGGACACTCCAAAATGTCGAGCGACACGCAGCAGCGTATCGCCCGGACGAACCGTATAGGATAGCACGGGATCTTCCTCCCTTTAACTGGATCGATCACGATATATCGTTCATGATCCTAATCTGCGATGCTCATCCATACATGATATTCGCTTGCATGACCACTCATGCCCGCAGCTGCATGCATTGCCTATATACCTTGCCTAGGCTTATCGTTGAAATCATCAGCCCATCTGCGAAACTTGCCACACTACCGGTGTCAGCTCAATCTGTTTACCTAGCCATTGCTTGGCAATCACTCGGAACATTGCGGGCTGTCCGCTGCAAAAAAATTGGTGGATCGGCGTCGTTTCAATGTTCGCGCGCTTATCCTGCTCATATAGAATCGTGCTTATTTCACGCGCTGTTTCTTCCGCTGAGCTAATGAGCACCACCTCCGGCCCCATTACTTCACCTATCGTTTCTGCGAGAAACGGATAGTGGGTACAGCCGAGAATCATGCAATCCATCGGGTAGTCCCGCAGACTGCCAAGCGCAGCACTCACTGTATCAAACGTTTCATCTGAACGAAAATTGCCACGTTCAACAAGCGGAACGAACGTTGGGCATGCTTTGCTAATAACATGGATATGCGGATTCAGCTGTTTCAGCGCAAGCTCGTAAGCACCGCTCTTTATGGTTCCGTCTGTACCGATAACACCAATGATTCCTGTATTCGTTCTGCCGATCGCCGCTCTGGCACCAGGGTGGATTACACCGACTACTGGGACGTTTACATGCTTCTTAATGTCCTCAAGAGCAAATGCTGTCGCCGTGTTGCATGCAATGACAATCATTTTGGGATCATACTGGGCCAAATATTCTACGATTTCTCGCGTAAATTGTACAACCTCATCTGCCGCTCGTGTTCCGTATGGCGTGCGGGCGGTATCGCCGAAATAAACAATTTTCTCATGCGGGAGCTGTCGCATAATTTCTTTGGCAACGGTAAGTCCGCCAACGCCAGAATCTAGTATCGCAATCGGCTGCTGCACATCCACACCGCTTTCTTTTTGAGCAATTGTACAGATTGCATTAGCATATGAATGCCCACATCGAAATGTACCTGTCTCAATATGTGTGTATTACAGCATATGCAGCACAAAGGCGACCGCATCCATCGGGCGGTCGCCTTTAGCCGAGCGAAGCTCATTCTTTTTGTGTCGATTAGCCAATCGTTTGAAGCGGCTTCTCGTCTACAGCTTGGAATTCAACCTGCTCCGTGCTAGTCTCCAGCTCATCAAGCGCGTTCTCCACCGCATCCTCATTCGCGTTTGCGATACCTGCAGTTATAGAGCTGACAATCGCCGCTTCCAGTTCAGCCTCTACCTTCGAACCAGCGCCACGCCACGATTTTACGCTCGATACGACTGCCGACGCAGCATTTTTCGCACGGTCAGCCACTTCGGATGCACCGCCGCCCACTTGTTTCGCCAACCGGCCTGTAGTCTCGCCTACTTGATGCGCCAGACGTGCCGTCGTATCTCCGACCTTCTGCGCGCCTTCAGCAATATCATGGCGCAGCTCCTTGCCAGCTTTCGGCGCAAACAGCAGCGCTGTAATGGAACCTACGACAGCCCCCGTCAGTGCACCCAGCAGAAATCCTTTGCTATTCGTCGATTTTGCCATTATAAATCGCTCCCTCCGTTGTTAGCGTGCCCATCGTCCTCACCAGAGCATGCAGGTTTCTTAACAACTTTGTCACGTACGGATTGCCACAGCTGCCATGCCGTCATTCCGACCTCAGCCCAATCAAGCGCTTCGTCGAGCCCTTTCATACGCTTATTCTCGATCCGCTCCGCCTGCTGCCGCGCCTTATTCGCCATAGCAGCCGTCATGGCATTCACAGCAGCAGAGGCATTCTCCACCGATTCACCAAGCACAGATGCCGCCTGGAATAACCCATTTACCGCTTTGAGCTGCGTGCTTACCAAGTCTAACGCGATTTCAGCCCGCTCCGTCGTTCCTTGCAGCTTGCGCATCAGCAAGTGCATTTCCTGCTCCAGCCGTTCGCCAGCCTGCTGCATTTGACGCAGCCGAATGATGAGAACACGCAGTCCGATTAACAGGCCAATCGTCAAAATGACGAATACAACTGTCGCTGCAACCTCGCACAATACCGTGATCATGACCTTAGTTGCTCCTTTCCCGCTTCGCCTCTCCGGTGGGATAGACGAATGCCTAATTTGTAATGACAGTATAATCAGTCTGGGCTTGACTCGACACAGCGAACGAGCATAAAAAAAGAACATCGCACGACCTTTCGGTTTCGTACGATGTTCTTATATAGCTGCATGTGATATTTAGGTTTATGGCTGTGTATCATCAGCATTGGCCTGAATCGCGTAGGTGCACTTGACGCCACCCTTCGCAAGGCACTCCGTGCGCTCCACCTTTGCTTGCAGAAGCTCTGCGAACAGTTGCAGCTCGCAAGCGCATGCCTGCTGATAAGGCTTCGCAACTTGCGCGATCGGGCAATTGAACTCATGCAGCCGATAGTTGCCAGTCGGCAGCTGCTCGACCTCCACCATATAGCCGCCTGCATGCTGTATTGCAGCCAGTTCTTTGACCCGACCGTCGAGTGACTTGCCTGCCATCCGCGGCGAATAACGCGCAATAAGCTTGCGCTTGCGGCTCTGAAACAGCTTATCGACGAGCGGTGCCGTTTCATTATCAGCCGACAGCTCGTCCAAGATCTCGAGCGTTAAACCGTGATAGTTCTTAGGGAACAAACTTTCCGACTCTTCCGTAAGAGCGTACATATGCTTAGGTCTGCCCGCACCGCGTTTGACGGATGTCTGATGGATGAAACCGTCACTCTCCAGCGCATATAGATGTCTACGAATAGCCATCTCCGTTAAGCCTAGGCTGCCCGCCAGTTCACCTGCGCTCTGTACGCCTCTCGTCTTCAGCAGCTCTAATACGGTCCGTCTGGTCGACTGAACGCTTCGCAGCGATGGATTTTCCTTATCATCTGTAGAGTTCATTTGGTCCATCCGATCCGCCGCCCTCCGCCTTAAGTCACACCATTATACCATTAAAGAGGTTGTTCAAAAAGTCCGCTTGTGATCACGAATTTTGAACTCGCACTTAAAGCTGCTGTTCTTGTGCCAAATAACGTTCAACTGCCGTCTTAAACTGCGCAAGCACTGCTGGCAGCACTGGCGAAAGCTCATGCAGCTCGGTGCGCGGCCATTCGTAGTAGTACTGAACGAGCGGCTTACGAAGCTTCACAAGCGCCGTCAGCGGCGCAACGAGCTCACTCGGCAGCACGTTCTCCTCCACGATAATATCGACCAAGTCCTCGTAGCTGCTTGCATCTCGCATAATAAATCCGTCAATCAGAAAGCTTCCTACATCTGTCACCGTCTCAATCGCAAGATGAAGCGCTCTCTCCTGAGCCATTCCTTCCAGCTGCGAGCCGCTCCAGCGTGCTGCTAAGTCCGTCAGTGTCTCGGATATAGCAGGAATAGCTTGCAACCTTTGTTGAATCTGCTCGACATTCACATAATACATAGTCGGCTGGCGCTCCTTTCTAAACCCGTATCGCTATGCTTACTCTGCGTTGTGATCAGAACCTGACTTGCGTCCCCGACGCTTCAGCCATGCGACCATAATAATGCTGCTGACTATCACAATAATGAGATAAGTCATCAGCTCGAATACGTCTCCCATGTGTCGCTGCTCCTTAGCTTACGTAATCGGCGCTGACAGATGCATCGCGCACCTGTGACATATGCTCGATTACTTTCTTATGAACAGGATGCACTTGATAAGCCTCAAGCGCCTCCATCGATTCGAACTTCGTGACGAGCGCGATGTCGTACGAACGCTCCGAGTGCAGGACGTCAATGCCGACTTCCAGATGCTTCAGTTCATCAATCTTGCCTTCCATATCGCGCAGCACTTGAGCTGTGCGCTCAATGCTTTCTGCGCTCCGGTCTTTCAACTTGAACATGACGATGTGTGTAATCATTCGTATCCACCTCATTAGTATATAGTTAGAACCGCCTAAGCGGAGTCTGTCGAGAACCAGGGATCTGATGTCGCTTCAAGATGGTCGATCGTGTTTATCGGCAGGTTAAAGAAGCCGCTCTCTTCACATAATAATGTTACTACAAATTGACGTACAAAGGGGATCGTTTAGACGATGCGCTACTCCGTTACAATAGCAGCCACCCTTATCGGGTTGGCCGTTTGTCTGTTCAACGCAACAGGTTATGACCCGCACAACTTTATCTTCTTCATGCTGAGCGTCCCTGTATGGATCGCGGAGTTGCTTGGCGACATTCATAATGTCGCCGTCCTGCCTATGTACATATTAACAGTACTCACCTGGGCAGCGCTTGGTTTTATTGCGGACTCCATCATCAGCCGTCAGCGCGCACGCTACAGCGGTCAAAGATAGTGGAAACTTCATTTAACAAGGAAAAGGAGCCGAGGTCGGCTCCTTTTGCTCTTATTCTACAATCAATACCGATTTCATGTCCGCATGACCAGTACCGCACATAACAGAACAGTGCATTTCATACGTACCCGGCTTGTCGAACGTCACGTCCTGCGTCAGCGTCGAGCCATTCAGGTCGATGTTGAAGTCTTTAATTGCGAGGCCGTGGAGACCGCTCTTGTTCTTCAAGATCAGTCGAACCGGTTGACCGGCTTTGACATGATATTCTTTCTGGTCGAATACGAAGTCCTGCGACGCTTCAACCTTCAGTAATTGCATGCCTTCCGGCAGTCCCGCCGTCTCATCCTTCGGTTTCTCGGGAAGACCGTACGTGAGCAGGTAAACACTCAATAAGGCTGCCGCTGAAAACACGACGAACATAATCCACTTGTGCATAAATCTGTGCTCCCCCTTGCAGGCATTAGTCTACTCCTTATAATACCCAACTTCGTCCAATCTTCTCAACCATTAACGCCTTGGAGGACAAACTTTTTTCTACCGAATGTGACAAATGTATGAACGATTCAAGCGCGTAAATACGTTTTCATCAGCCGCTCCGATTCCGCCTTGACGAATCCCCACACCATAGCAAATTGATGATGGTAACCGCGGCATACATATTTAGCGACTATGCCATCCTTCTGCTGGCTTTCCTCATATACCTTGATGCCGGCATCTCGGAACTCCCTACGCAGCGCCGCCAAATCGAGCAGCACACGATCCTGAACAGCACGCAGCATGGATTCGTATAACCTAGGCAGCTTCATGCCAGAGTGGGAGACAATACGTATATCATGATCCAATATGCGCATGACAATGCCGAGCAGCATGTACTGCTTCACCATCCCCTGCTCCGCCTCACTCTGTATAGGCGGAGGCGCTGACCGCCGGGCTGCAGGCGCAAGTATCTCGTCTTTCGTTACCGCCATTGATTGGCAACCCCTTTCACAGAAACAAGAACACCTGTTCTTATTATAACGACAAATAGCCCGCTTATGCAAGCGGACTTCGTTTCCCTTTTATTTATTTGGAATTGTCGTTATTTGAATGATCGCCTTCTTCAGTATGGCCTGATGAATTTCCCTCTTCCTTTTCTTTATCGCTGCTTTTGTTCCCTTTATCCTTGAGCACCTCAATAATCTGCCTTAGGCTATCGGGAAGCGGAAGTCCAATCCTTCCATAGTTTTCTGTAATGGAAATGAGCTCGTTGGCTAGATAGAAATAAATGGCGCCGGACATCGTAACTCCATCAAGATGGAGAAGCAAATCTATTTGATGCGCGAGAAGCACAATCAGCAGTGTCAGCCCTTTACGAGTAAGACCCCACGAACCAATATGGCTGTTTAGTCCTTTCTTCTCCTTCATCGCGGCGGCGACACCGGTTAGGTAATCGACACCCATCGCGACGAGCAGCACCGTGAGTGATTGCGGCCAAGCGCCAAACGCATAAGTGAATGTAGTACCAACTACTGCTGCCATCGAGCAAAGCCAGGCAAGCGGCATATCCCCCCCCTCCTTCATGAATGCGTGCATCTGACGCTTGTAGAGGTTGTTCACAAAGTCCGAAACCCATGAACACGCACTTATACTTGCCAGCAGTCGACACAGCATCGGGAATATATATTATTTATATGCATGGAACTGTAGGGTTGTCCGAGCCATCCGCCCAAAGCATCTGTACATTTCCTCCTTATTCCTGCTGCTTGTACTTTTTTTGTGTTAGGATAGAGAAGAGAGCGATTGCTCGTTCACTAAGACATCTATTGGAGGCGGTTTCATTGACGGCAGAGCAACAAACGGCAGTAGGCTACTTCGGCCAATTCGGCGGAAGCTTCGTGCCGCCCGAACTGCAAGAGGTACTGGATTATTTGGCAGAGCAGTTTAATAAGTTCAGGAATGATCCAGCATTCAACGAGGAACTGCGCTATTACTTGAAAGAGTATGTCGGACGGGAAAACCCGCTTACATACGCTGAGCATTTGACCGAGCAATGGGGAGGCGCCAAAGTATACCTGAAGCGCGAAGATTTGAACCACACTGGCTCTCACAAAATCAACAACGTAGTCGGACAAATCCTGCTAGCGAAGCGCATGGGCGCGAAGCGCGTCATCGCTGAAACCGGCGCTGGACAACACGGCGTAGCGACAGCAACTGCCTGCGCAATGTTCGGCATGGAGTGTATCGTCTACATGGGCGCTGAGGACACTCGCCGCCAAGCGCTCAACGTATTCCGGATGGAGCTGCTCGGTGCAAAAGTCGTCGCTGTCGACAAAGGCCAAGGCCGTCTGAAAGACGCTGTCGACGAAGCGCTTAACGATCTCGTTACGAACTACAAAACGACGTTCTATCTGCTCGGCTCGGCAGTAGGACCACACCCATATCCATCGATGGTCAAGCATTTCCAATCGATCATCAGCGAAGAGTCGAAGCGTCAGATCGTAGAGAAAGAAGGACGTCTGCCCGATGCGGTTATCGCATGCGCTGGCGGCGGCAGCAATGCGATCGGTTCCTTCGCTCACTATATCGATGAGCCATCGGTTAAGCTGATTGGTGTTGAGCCGGATCAGGCTCCGACGATGACACAGGGCGTGCCTGCTGTTATCCATGGCTTCAAATGCCTCGTACTGCTCGATGAAGAGGGCAATCCGAAACCAACGTATTCGATCGCTGCAGGTCTCGACTACCCAGGCATCGGACCGGAACACAGCTATCTGCAAGAAATCGGCCGTGCACAATATGTTACGGTGACGAATGAAGAAGTGCTTGCCGCATTCCAAGAGCTGTCCCGCACAGAAGGCATCATCCCTGCGCTCGAAAGCGCGCATGCTGTTGCCCATGCGAAGAAGCTTGCGCCAACGATGAGCAAGGACAGCATCATTATCGTCAACCTGTCCGGCCGCGGCGATAAGGACGTGGAGCAAGTATTCCATATGCTCAACAAGTAATAACAGGTTGATCGGAAGACACGACAAGAAGAAGGCCTCGAACGGCACATGCGTCAGCATGAACGTTCGAGGCCTTCTATGTATATCAATCTATGATTGCTTTGTTTATCCGATTGCAATGGCCGAAGGCGCTTGATTATTAGCACGCAGCAGCGTAGAACGGTTCGCGCGAATCAAATGCGCTTCTTGCAGACTGCGCTGCAGCAGCTCTTCATCAATGCCAAGCTCTTGCGGCGATGTAGGACCACCTACAATTGCGAGCAGTCGTTTCAGTTCATCAGCCGTTGGAACTGCTGCAAGCGCTTGTTCAAGCCGTGCATCAGCAGAAAGCAACTCTGGATGTTCTGCCGTCACGCGGCGGTAATGCTCAGAAATAGTGGCGCAAGCAACTCCAACCTTAGCGCCATGCAGCAGAGCACGGCGTCCGATTCGCAGAAACTCCATTTCCCAATAATGGGACAAATGATGCTCCGCTCCTGAGGCAGGGTGCGATTGTCCGAACAACAGCATAGCCAGACCGGATTCGATGAGCGCTTCCGTCAGCGCACGAATGCCTGCCTGCTCTCGGCGGCCAATCGACTCCGCATGATCAATGCATTTGCGCAGCGCTTGCGCTGTAATTGCAGCGACCGCTTTATCATAAGGCTCATCGTTAGTAATAGTGCCATACGTCCAGTCGAACAGCGACGTATATTTGCCCAGCATATCGCCGAAGCCCGCTGCCGCCATCGCTGCCGGCGCTTCGCACAACACATCCAAATCAGCGAAAATCGCATCAGGCGCAATGGCTGCGAACGTCTTCTTCTCGCCACGAATAATAAGCGGCGCACCTTTGGAGTTGAAACCATCGACAGATGGCGCTGTTGGTACCGAAATAAACGGGATACCCGTCAAGTAGGCCGAATAACGCGAAATATCGTGAATCGTTCCCGAGCCGACCGCTATGACAACTTCAGCGCGGGTCTGACGAATTTCCATCATCAATTGGACGAGTGACGCCTCGTCTGCAATAACATCGCCTTGAGCATCCGGCTTAATCAGCGTTGTCTGAACCGATATGCCAGCGTCGGCAATTCGAGGCCACAGCTGTGTACCTGCTGCCGCATGCGTGTTATAGTCAGCTGCAATCAACACACGCTTATACCCGCGGTCAAACAAATATGGCGCTACCCGTCTAAGCGCGCCCGATTCTATTACAATCGGATCGATTGCAATGGCACTCAGCGCAGCATCTTCCAGCCACGGCGCTGCTTCCTTCAAATTGTTCAACACTCGACTCATACCGTTCCCTCTCCTTTATCCCTTGCAATGCTGGCCAATTCCGCTATGGATGGCCATACCCAATCCGGCCGCGCCGGCCACAACCCTGCAGGCGCCTGTACCGTCGAACCCGTCAGAACAAGTGCGGTCTTCATGCCAGCACGCTTGCCGAGCCCAATATCCGATTCCATGCTGTCTCCAATGACGAGGCATTGATCGGCAGACAGCCCCAGCGCTGACATCGCTGCTTCCGCCATCAATGACGACGGCTTACCAACGACGAGCTCAACCTCCGCTCCCGTCGATGCAGTGATTGCACCGATCATGCCGGCCACATCAATCTGAGCTCCTGTAATGCCGGGGAAAGATCGATCCGCATTCGTAGCAATAATACGTGCGCCATGACGTACAGCGCGGAAAGCATCGTTCAAATCCTGGTATGTCAACGTCTCATGGAGTGTAATGACGAGCCAATCCGCATCTTCTGGCTGCTCAGCATGCACAATATCGAACGATTCTAATTCTTCGCGCAAACCAGGATCGCCCAGCGTCCATACTCGGCAGTCAGGCGCTTGCTTGCACAAATAACGGGCCGTCACCGTTGAGGACAACACGATCTCTTCCAGCGATGCCGTTATGCCATATCGACTAAGCCGTTCTTGGCACATTGCTCGCGAGATATTGCCGCGATTACTGAGGAAGACGAGCCGCTTGCCCGCTTCACGAAGCGCAGCAATCGCTTCCGGGGCGCCTTCGATAATCTGGTCTCCCCGAAACACCGTACCGTCTAAATCGATTACGAATCCGTCCAATGCCGTCGCAATCATCGATGCACATCCTTTACGTCCTGCAATAGAGGCTTGCCCCTTGAACTCATAGAGAGTTGTAGAGTCTGATAGAAAAGTGTACGTGCAAGACGAACACTTATACCCATTAATACAGCCGCTGTTAAATAGCGGCCCTTACACTCTATTGTCCTTCCCGTACCATTCGAATGTCAACGATTGTTTACTTTTATTGGCGTTTTCATCCGTTCTTCGTTCGACAGACGAATACCAACGTTTAATCCGACTAATATCGTTAATTGACAATCATTATTCCATCAAATGACGATAATCCGCTGTATTTGCAATATGCACTTCAATTCCCGTAATGCGCCGTATGAAATTTGGATCTGCGCCTTCATCCGTAATCAGCGAATGAACCGCGCGTGTCTGCACGCTTGTTGCGATCGAGCGGCGGCCAAGCTTCGTATGATCAAGCATCGCAACAATACGCGACGCATTTACTGCCATCAGCTTTTTAAGCTCAGCTTCATATAGGCTAAAGTCCGTCATCCCTTCTTCAATCGTGAAGCCCAGCGATGAGGTGAAGAACAGATCGGCATGAATCTCTTCGAGAATGGTGCGGCCTAATACACCCTCTACAGAACCAGAGCCTGGACGCAGCACGCCTCCAATCAGAATCACGTTGATGCGCGGATTACGATTAAGTGTTAGCGCGGCCTCCACCCCATTCGTCACGACCGTCAAATAATCACAATCGACGAGCGACTTAGCCAACTCCAGCACGGTCGAGCTTGCATCGAGCAGAATGCATTGGCCTTGATGAACGAGTTCTGCCGCCTTCCGGCCAATTGCCTGTTTGAGCTCGGCGTTCAACTCACTGCGGGATGTGACCCGCATATCCTGCACGGCCGAAGCTGGCTTCTTCGAGCGAACAGGAACGGCTCCGCCATGCGTCCTCTCCAGCAGCCCCTCTTCTTCCAACTGGCGTAAATCGGTCCGAAGCGTCCCTTCCGATACATTCAACTGACGCGCTAACTCCTTTACAATGACTTGTTTATGCTGCTGCAGCAGTTGCAATATCTGTTCCCGACGATGGGCTGCGAACATGGCTCATTCCTCCTGACAATTCGTTGCTTCTCATTAGCTACCGATCATTATAACGGAAAACGATAACAAACAACAGAAAATAACAAGCAAGCATAAGTGCCAGTTGGCCAACTTAGAATGTGGCGGCAATACAAAAAAGCCCATGCCGTATATGTACGGCATGGGCTTTGGGTCAGCTGCTGTGCAGCAGTTTATTACTTGTTGAACGTATCCGTGAGGATAGGCACGATTTGTTTCTTACGCGATACAACGCCTTTCAGTACTGCCGTGTTGTTCGACAGCGTTACGTTGTAAGCTTGTTCAACGATGTTAGCGGAACGGCCGAGTGCGATCGCTACGGAGTCGTTCGTCAGAATGTCCGTTACAACGAACAGGAAGAGATCAAGACCTTTCTCTTCGATGATCGCGTTCAGACCAGCTTCAACTTCAGCCTGACGGGACAGAACATCGTTCGTGTCTACCGCGTTAACTTGTGCGATTTCAACTTTCGCGCTGCCCATCGTGAACTCTTTGGAGTCGATGGAGATCAGCTGCGCTACCGTTTTGTCGCTCAGGTCAGCGCCGGCTTTGAGCATTGCAAGGCCATAAACGTCAGCGTCTACGCCAGCGATTGCTGCGAGCTCGCGAGCTGCGTCTACGTCTTCTTGCGTGCAAGTCGGCGATTTGAACAGCAGGGAATCGGAGATGATAGCGGAAAGCATCAGGCCTGCGATTTCTTTGCTGATTTGAATGCCTTTTTCTTTATAAATTTTGTTCAGGATCGTCGCCGTGCAGCCTACTGACTCAGCGCGATAGTAAAGCGGATCGCTCGTTTCGAAGTTTGCGATACGGTGGTGGTCGATAACTTCGAGAACGCGAACGTCCGCGATGTCGTTAGCGCTTTGTTGGCGCTCGTTATGGTCAACGAGAATAACTTCTTTCGCTTCTGCTGCTACCGCTTCAACTAGGCGCGGTGCTTCGATGCCGAAATAGTTAAGCGCGTATTGCGTTTCACCGTTTACTTCGCCAAGGCGGATTGCCTCTGCGTCAACACCGATTTGCTTCTTCAGCTCCGCGTATGCGATTGCCGAGCAGATCGTATCCGTATCTGGATTTTTATGGCCGAACACAAGTACTTTTGCCATGATTCACTTTCGCTCCTTCGTCTATCGTATATTCTATTGTGATCATACACAGACTCGTCCTTAATAATAGCATACTTATCGGATTATTTTCATTATGGAATCGACGAAATTTAGAGAGTTATTCTCGCCCTTTACATTCGTTTTACGTGAATCGGCATCGGATTTAATACGAAAGATATATGCTGATCTTAACCAGACACCGTCCGCTTCAAATTTGCATGCGGTGCGGCGTACTCCATGAGCAAAGGATGACTGACAATGATAAAGTCATACGAACCCAAGTTTCCACAACGTCCTGCTTTCCGTTCGACTTACGATGGAACACACGGTGCCCCTATGTACGCTGGCGAATTGGCTCGTCCAGTGCCGCGTCTGAATGCTCATTGGAATTGTAAGCAAACAACTCAATTACTGAACAGCTACTCCGCTTCTCCCTGCGCTGTTGTTTGCGATGCTAAGGAGCGTCCGATTGGCCTCATCATGCGTGATCGGTTCTTCCTGCAGCTTACGAGCGGCGATTGGCTAACCATGAACAACATGCCGATTACCCGCCTAATGAATGAGCCTGTTATTGTAGATGTACAGTGTACGCTTACACAGATCAAAGAGCAGTTGATTCGTCTGCCGATGCGGCCGAAGCAGCGTTATGTTGTCGTAACGAACGAAGGGAAATTAAGCGGCGTTATCGTCTTAGATGAACGGCTGTGTCCAGTTGAACAGTAATAGGTTTGCCACAAGGCGAACCTGACTTTGAATCGTACAGGTCCGCCATGATTTTCGTATAAAATGATAGTCACAATAATGCTTATGCGTTCCCCTTACCGTTCACAAGCGCATCGATTGCTGCCTTCGTCTCGGCGCTGAAGCTTCGGAAGAAAGCGACTAGATCCTCGTTGCACAATCCCGCATTATACAGCATTTGAATCATAACCAATTCCGCATGCCCTTTGTCATTTGAAGTCGTGATATACCCCGATTTCTTAGCCGCTGCAATCGCATCATTCGCCCAAGCCGGCGGCGTCTGATTGCCCGACATGTTCACGAGTTTCTCCAAGGCCGCTACCCGATTCGCCAAATCCGCCATTTGCTGCTTCTCTGCGTCTGTCATTTCATCTCCCCCTCCATCGCCACTGCCGCCATTGTCATTTCCACCGTCTCTGCTGTCATGGCGATAAGCGTGTTTAAGCTCCTCTAACGTTCCATCATACTCATTCAAATCAACCGGTCCGTTAATGCCGGCAACCTTCCTGCCGCCGCCTGTTCGAACATCGCCAACCGTACCATCGCTATACTGAAGAAACGTCCACCGTTTCCATGCCGCTGTATCAGCTGGCGGTGAAGTGGAGTATCTTGCCATCCACACCTCATAGGCACTAAACGATGCGTCAAAATTAGAAGCAAATCCGATATACGTGTAGATCATCGGACGAACGCCTGTCAGTCGTTCGATCTCTGTTAAGAAGGCCATCGCTACGGCATGAACATTCGAAGCATTCATACCATCCTGAACCTCTTCGTAGTCCATTACCGGCGGCAACTGGAATGCTTCAATACCACCTGCGTCCGCGATGGCTGCGGCGAAGTTAGCGGCCTCCTTCTTGGCTGCATCCGTCGATGCCGCATCAATGAAGTGATAGGCGCCAACAAGCACGCCAGCTTTGCGCGCTCCTGCTGCGTTCGTTACGAACATGGAATCACGGAACGTTTGACCTTGACTTGCTTTCAGAAAAGCAAAAGAAATGCCGTCTGCTTTCACCTTCGCCCAGTCGATATTCCCCTGATAATGAGAGACATCGATCCCCTGTGCATTGCCTGCGCGTCTTGGCTGCATGCCGACTCATCTCCCTCCTGGAAGCAATTTGCTTTCTTCGTAGACCCTACTCCCTGCAAGCAAATTGCTTGCTTCGTAAACATATGTTTCCTCAGACAACCAGTTCATTGTATGTATGATCCCTCGCTTATGTCGCGGCCTCTGCGCATGGACATGCAAGGATTTGAACATTTTTGGGCTGTACACTTTCGCTTAGAGGCGGTTTTCATATAAAATAGGAAGGAGATGCTATGAAAGCAAATTTTAGAACTTAAATTAGGCTGCATACAGAAAGGAACGAATATATGATTATTCAACCGAAATCCCGTGGATTTATTTGCACGACTGCGCACCCGCAAGGCTGCGCTGGACAAGTTCAACGCCAGATCGACTACGTGACGTCGAAGCCTGCTATCAGCGGCCCTCGCAACGTGCTCGTCGTTGGTGCATCGACGGGCTACGGCCTTGCATCGCGCATCGTCGCATCGTTTGGCGCGAACGCGAATACAGTCGGCGTTTATTTTGACAAAGGGGCAGAAGGCGCTCGTACAGCTACAGCTGGCTGGTACAACTCGGCGGCTTTCGAAGAGGCTGCTGCTGCAGCTGGACGCAAATCGTTCAGCATCGTCGGCGACGCATTCTCCGACGAGATCAAAGAAAAAACGATCGACTTGATCCGCACGGAGCTTGGCCAGATTGATCTCGTTGTATACAGCGTTGCATCCCCGCGCCGTACACATCCGAAGACGGGAGAGTCGTTCGCATCGGTTATCAAACCGCTTGGCGAGACGTATTCGAACAAAACGGTTAACTTCCACAACGGTGAAGTTTCGATCGCAACGATCGAGCCAGCTACGGAAGATGAGCGACGTCAGACGATCGCCGTAATGGGCGGCGAAGACTGGGAAATGTGGATCGAAGAGCTCCAGAAGGCTGGCGTGCTGGCTGACGGCGCTACGACGATCGCTTACTCCTACCTCGGACCAGAAATTACGCATGCCGTTTACAAAGAAGGTACGATCGGCGCAGCGAAAGACGATCTCGACGCAACGTCGAAACGTCTGGATGCGAAGCTCAAAGAAACGGGAGGACGTTCGTTCATCTCCGTTAACAAAGCACTCGTTACGCAATCGAGCTCGGCTATTCCAGTAGTGCCGCTGTACATTTCCGCTCTGTACAAAGTAATGAAGGAAAAAGGCATCCACGAGGGCTGCATCGAGCAAATGTACCGCCTGTTCAGCGACCGTCTGTACAATGGCGCAGAAGCGCCAGTTGACGCGCAAGGCCGCATTCGCCTGGACGACTGGGAAATGCGTGAAGATGTACAAGCTGAAGTGGCTCAGCTGTGGGCTGATCTGACGACGGAGAACGTATACGATCTGTCCGATCTGAAAGGTTATCACCGCGAGTTCTTCCAGCTGTTCGGCTTCGAGACGGATGGCGTCGACTACGAGGCAGATACGAACCCAGAGGTCGAAATTCCGAACCTTCGTTAATAGATATAAGGAAGAAGGCACCGCGCGAGCGCGGTGCCTTCTTTGTGGTTGCGTACAGCTGCGCAGCTGCAGGTATGCAGAGCCAAAGTTTCTATCATGCACAGCACACATTCCGTCAGCAAGTATCAATGACCGCGATGCTTCTCCTTCGCTTTGTGCTTCTTGAGCGCCCATTTGCGAGATTCGTCAGCTTCGCGCTGCTGTTTCGAGTACGCCTGCTTCTCCCGTTTCCGTTTCTCATACTCCAGCTTCAACGCTTCCTGTGCGTACGATGATACACCGCGGCTCCTTACCTCGCTGGCCACCTGTCGAGCCAGACGCTTCGGATTCACTTTGGTGGCGGTCGGCTTGCGTACATCTACCTCTTGCGTGAGCCTGCTTACGAGCAGGAGCAGCTCCCGTTCAATGAACAGCAGCACTTCCTCGTCCTGTGGTTCAGATCCAAATACATGCCTAGCCGCCCTCAGCTTGCCTTTGTTCTGCTCCTCAACAATTCCGATCCAATACTGACCGTCAAACATTACGGTTAACTTCATTGCATAACCCCCTCTTGAACAATCGAGACGACGGACATCCCGAGGGGGAAGGTTACTGACATGACGAAGTTGAGAGGCGGCCGAATACGGACTGCGCTGCACGTAGTACGACGCAAACCGCTATTTGTGTTCGCTCCATCATGCGCCCGGACTACCAACCGGAACTGTGTTTTAACGTCTCCACCAAATAGTAGCAAGTGGAGTTATTCCGAGCAATAGGCCATTCGTTTGAGCAGCTAACTCTACGTTTAATGAGCTTGAGCATGTACCGCCGTTCGAATTGGCGTTAGCAGAAATAACATAGACGATATGTCATCCCTATCAACTGGCTGCAAGACAATCGGACCCCGATCGCCCGTAAACCACAGTCTTAGCCCCGTGCATTCGAGACATCGTACGATATCGACCAACATTTTACCGTTAAAGGACAGTACGAATGGCTCGCCTTGCATCATTGCCACTGGTATGAACTCTTTCATATCGCCAATTGCCGCAGTACGCGACACAATCCCTAGACATTCCTTATTCGCGGATAACCTGACGATTCGATCTTCCGCCAATACCGCTGCTCGCTCCAAGGCATGCAGCAACCGCGGCGTCTCTACGATCATCTCGGAGCGGTATGACCGAGGGATAATCGAATCCGTGGAAGGATAAGACCCTTCAATTGGCGACAGCTGAATGCGAAAGTCCGGCGTCTGGACAACGATTTGATGGTTGCTCGCCTCCAGCTCTACGAGGATGTTTTGCTCACCGATCATGCTAGCCACATCAAGCAAATGTCGTCCTGAAACAATGAAATTCGCGGGCTCTATGCAGCCCCCCAAGTTCTCGATCGGTATCGTGCAGGTCGCCAGTCTTATGCCATCTGTCGAAGTAAGCTGAAGTTCGTTGCTGCCGTGATAAGTCAGACATACACCTGTAAGTACTGGGCGTGTCTCTGAGGTGGATACCGCTGATGCAGCCTGTTTAATCGCTGATTTCAATATGCCTCCATCGACGCAAAATCGGTAGACCGTAGAACAGTGGCGCGTGCTGCGATAACGCTTCGGATACGATTGCGCATCCATTCCGCACAGCCGTATCGACGTATTCTCACTTGAAATGGCAGCGATGATCGATTCTGTCCCGTCCAAGATTACGATGCCATCGTCGAGCTTCCGTACGATTTCATAGAAATATCGCGCAGGTACTACGATACTGCCCGTTTCTAGTACCGATAGGATGGATCCATCCTGCATGATTCTAGCCTCTATTGACATGGTAGTATGACTACCTGTCAGGACCAGTTCTCTTCCTGTCGCTTCGATATGTATACCCGTTAGAATCGGTATCGGATTGTTCGCAGACACCGCTTTAAGTACATGCTGGAGGGCATGCATTAGACGCTCCCTCTTGATATGGACTAGCACAATCGTCTCCCCTGCCTCTCCGCACCGAATCTATGAGGAATAGTAAGCCTCTATGATGTGACGAATCGCCTCAGAGCGGGATTGGCCGTGCTCCGTGCAATGCTGCTCCAGCTTGTCCCATAATTCGTCTGGCAGCGTTAGCGACACCTTCTTCGTCACACCGATTGCTTTACGACCCGCCCCTTCCCGCAAACCGCCCCTCGTAAAAACAAATCCCAGCTGTCCTTCCTTATTTGCAATGCCGATTTTGACAGGGTCGTCGTTCACTGTAAACACCTCTGTTATATGAATTAAGTAACCTTATTCAAACACTTGTTACATTCATCATATCATCTCAAGCGCGGAGTTACAATGTGTGTGATCATAACCAATGAACGTCGCTCTCTCTGGTTGTGTGGATAGATCAGAACTCTGATGCGCAAGCCAGTGAACCGGGAATATGCTCGTAGACGCAAAAAGCCCAGACGGTGTCCTCCGTCTGGGCTCGCCAACCGATTATTTCACTTTCACCGTAATCTCCGCGCTCGACGTAACGCCGCTCGCATTCGCAAGCTCTGCCCGGTACACATATGTGCCCGGCGCGCGGCCCGAGATGGACGTCACCGCGGTCTGAGCATCCGGTGTACGAACCGCTAAAGTCTGTGTGTCAATCAGTACGCCGTTCTCGTACAGCCGATAAACATTGCCGTTTGTTCCCCACCACACACTCATCTTCACCTGGTAGGTACCGTCTCCACTCCAGTTGTTATGGGACAATACAGGCTTGCCTGGATTCGGATCCGTTACCTTCACCGTTAACGGCTGACAGGTTGTCGTACCGTAGGCATTGGTCAATTCACACGCCATTCATGGATGAGCGACCGCGTTCAGAGGTAGATTTTAACGCCAATAAGAATTTGTTTTTTCCTAGTAGTTTGGAAACTTATTAAATTCTTATGTGGTGAGAAAGCCCTTATCGAAGCCATTCAAGGATGAGCGACCGCGTTTATAAGGTAGGCTTTATCGCCAATAACAAATTGACTTTTCCTAATAGTTTAGGAAAAGATAATTTGTTATGTGGTAGAATAGTAGTGACTAAAGCACCTTTACATATGAAAGGAATGAATCCGACATGTTGCGCATCGTTGGATGGCTGATTACCCCGTTCCTGATGCTTCTCTTCAGGTGGTCGAGGCTCAGCAAATCAGCACGTATACTTGGCATTATGTGGACCATCGGCATAGTCATCATTGCCGTTAGTCTAGTTCAATCCGTGCCGCAAGACTCAGGTGGAACAGTTGATACGGTAGGAACGCCAACACGTGATCAATACGACGTAAAGCTCATTTTCCCGGCTGACCGGTACCCCGAGACAGCCGATCATATTCAAGACGCTATTGCAAAGGGCGAATCATCCATCTGTACGATCGATCGAAGCGGATCGGTTGAACATCGGGAAGCATCGCTAGCTGGAATTCCTACACGCAAAGGTTATGACCGTGATGAATGGCCGATGGCCATGTGTGCCGAAGGCGGAGCAGGTGCTGACATCCGTTATGTAACGCCTAGCGATAACCGCGGGGCGGGTTCATGGATCGGCGGGCAGCTCAATGATTATGCCGATGGCACCCGTGTATGGATCGTCATTGATAATACAGAAGCTGCGAATGAAATTGGATCGGATTTGGACGTGGACTCTCATGCGGGAACTAGTACGGGAGGGGCAAGCGAGGCAGTAAGCTCCGCTGCAGGATCAAGTACGAATACCACTACTAACGCAGGTGCGGGGAAGTCAAACACAAACTCTGATGCTGGATCAAGCAAAGTGGATAGCACGAGCAGCAACAAATCCAGTTCAACGACAACAAAGCCGGCGGTTGAATCCAACGTTTCCTCCACTCCAGCTTCGAACAATACAAACAATACGAAGACAGAAGTTGTATATAAGAACTGTACAGAAGTACGTGCAGCTGGTGCAGCGCCACTGCATAAAGCTGACCCCGGCTACAGCCGGAAGCTCGACCGGGATGGCGATGGCGTCGCCTGCGAATAACATTCGATAAGATGCGAAGCGAAGCAGTTGATCGATTTATACAACTACAACAAAAGTGAGGCGCAGCGATGTTATGATTGCTCAAGCTATCGTCATTCAAAATCAACATGTACTCATGGTTAAGCAATATGTTCAGCGCGGCGACATCGTCTGGAACTTCCCCGGAGGCGGGATTGAAGAGGGCGAGACGCCGGAACAAGCTTGCATCCGTGAGCTCCGTGAGGAAACCGGCTATGAGATACAACTTGTGCAGCTGCTCCATGAGCAATTCGACAAGTACACCTTCGCTGCCTGCATTACGGGCGGCGAGCTGCTGCATGATTTTGCAAGCGCCTACAATGAAGATATTATCGAGGTAGCGTGGATCAGCCTTGCTGATGAGAGCAAATTCGATCCGGTAACGAAGCCGATGCTGAATTTATACAGGAAAAATATAGGTCTTGACTAATGCGCATTTACGGCAAAAGGGAAGGACGTCTCCGTGACGTCCTTCCCTTTTGGTTCCGCATATAGCTGCTGCCCCTAGCCCTGATCGTTGAACAGGTGTAACAAATGGTCTTAACGGTTGGAAACACAGCCTTTGTCGGGCCTCGGAACCATCGCTTTAAAAGCTATCGCTGCGGATTTCATTCCATATTTTCGCTTATCTTCTGTCAATGAAAGCTGCCGAGCTCTGCCAGCTCATCCGCTGTCAGCTTGAAGCGCATCGCGCCAGCCAGCTCTGCCGCATGATGCGGCTTCGAAGCTCCGGGGATTGCGAACACCGTATCACCATGCGCATGAATGAGCCAATTTAGCGCAATCTGCGTCGGCGACACTTCATATTGCGAAGCCAACTGCTCCATCCGCGTCATCAATGGCCGCGAACGCTCAACCGCCTCTCGCTTCACCCCGCCATTAATCCTCCGCATAGCCGATATCCCTTCCAACAGCTCAGGGTTGCGATGAAACTTGCCGCTCAGCAGCCCCTGCTTCAACGGACTGTATGCAATAATGGCAACGCCAAGCTCTTTCGCCGTCTCAAGAATGCCATTGTTCTCAATCTGCCGATCCAGCAGGCTGTACTTGACCTGATTCGAAGCAAGCCGCAGACCATGCTCGCGAAGCGTACGATCCGCCTCTCTCATCTTCTTCGCAGAGAAATTACTGACCCCGATATGGCGAATAAGCCCTTGTTCCGCCAGCTTGGCCATCTGCTTCATCTCGCTAGCAGCCGAAGAGAACGAGAACGGCTGATGCACTTGATACAGATCAATCGTTCGTCCGGCCAATGCTTTCTGCCGCTCGCCGATCGAACGAGGAATGTTGGCCGCCGTTCGCATGATCGGCCACCATTTGGTCGCAATGCGTGCCTCATCGCTAAGAGGCGCAAGCGCTTGAAGCGAAGCGGCAAGAACCCGCTCCGATTCGCCATTGCCATAGATTTCAGCAGTGTCGAACCAATTGATGCTGCCCTCTAGACAGATTCGAATAATCTCGCGAACCTGATCGTCTGGCAGCGCAGACCAATATTGGCCGATTAAACCTCGGCCTCCGCTGAACTGCCATGTGCCAAGGCCGATTGGCGACAATTTCAAATCGGTAGCACCTAACTGCCGAATCTC
Organism: Paenibacillus terricola; assembly: GCF_014779765.1. Taxonomy (GTDB): domain Bacteria; phylum Bacillota; class Bacilli; order Paenibacillales; family Paenibacillaceae; genus Paenibacillus_T; species Paenibacillus_T terricola. Next base: position 105,152 of record NZ_JACXZA010000003.1, read on the forward strand.
CATCTTCACAAACCTCCCATTCGTTTCTATCATCCGGTTCCCTATCTTAATAATACCTTGTCTATCATCAATCTTATGTATCGAAATGCTAATATGCACAAGCATAGCATATTTGCCCTAACAATGCGGTGCTCCATAGACAGACGAATAGAAGGCTGTATGACGATCATCCCATGATGACTGCCATACAGCCTTACTTGCTTGCTTACTTCGCTTAATATAAAGACAAGCTCACTACCCCATCATCGACTCGTTGACAGCTAGATTCTGCTGATCCGCAGATACCGACACTTTCGGCTTTCGAAGCGTGAGGCCAAGCACGAACCCAACTAATGCAAGGATCGACAGCAGCAAATACGCATCATGGAACGCTGAGGACATCGCATCCGGGATCGGCTTTAATCCATCTTCAATATGCTTTGTCGTGCGATTCGCAATAATCGTCGTTAAACCCGCAACCGCAAACGATGTAATGACCTGCTGCGTTGCACTTGTCAGCGAAGTTACTCTGCTGACTAGACTCGGCGGTGCAGATTGAATCAGATAAGTGTTCAAAGGGATGAAGGACATCCCGAAGCCCGCGCCTAACAGAATACGCGGTACCAGGAAAGCCCAAGGACTCTGATCCGCATCAATCTGTGCGATAAGGAAAGCACCAGCCGATACAAGAAGCAGACCAACGAACAACAATGGACGTGCGCCAATACGGTCATACAATCTACCGCCAATCGGCATGAACGTAGCAGCAGCAAGCGCCTGCGGCAGCGTCCACATCCCAGCGTGGAACGCATCCATCCCCATGAGCTTCTGCATGAAGTAAGGGATCATGAAGATGATACCGAACATCGTGAACTGCATCACCCACTGCACGATAATTCCACGCGTGAACAACGCGGAGCGGAATACACGCAGCTCGAGCAACGGCTGCTTCTTGCGCGTCAGCTCCACAACAGCGAACAGAATAAGCGCCAACGCACCAACTACGAGACCGATAATCGTCCGATCCGACGTCCAGCTGACTCCGCCTTCACTTAAACCATAAGACAACCCGGCGAAAGCAAGCGGTCCGAGTATGATACCAAGCATATCGAGTGACGTCGATGCCTGCTTCGGCAGCTTCGGAAGCTGCCAGATCGCAAGACCGAGGCCTACGATGCCAATCGGAAGATTAATAAGGAAGATCCACTGCCAATTGACGTAATCGACCAAATAACCGGCCAGCATCGGCCCAAGCGCAGGAGCAAGCAATATCGGAAAACCCATCATCCCCATAATGCTGCCTGCCTTCTCCGGCGGACTCATACGGAACGTCATCGCGAATGCGATCGGCAGCACCATGCCGCCGCCAAGTCCTTGCAGCACACGGAATACAATCAGCTGCTCTAACGTGTTCGCCTGTGCGCACAAAACGGAGCCAATCGTAAAGAGCAGCAGTGAAATGACGAAAATTTGCTTCGAACCAAACTTATCAGACATCCAGCCCGCGAGCGGAATAACTGCTGCCTGCGCAAGCGCATAGCCTGTAACCGTCCACTGCACATCGAGCAGCGTGCGGCCGAAATCGTCGCTTAATACCGGGATCGCAACGTTCATCGCCGTCGAATCGAGAATAACCATGAAGATCCCAACAATAATTGCAATTAGCGGCCCTACCAACTGACGCATTGATTTGACAGGCCCAAACCCATCCGGTATTTGTGCTTCCATGCATCCTCCTTCGCGGGACTTAACACATGAAGTACCCGCCTATTCAACGATAATGCTGAAAGTGTAGCGCACAAGGATATTTTTAGCAATATTACATGAGCTGGAAAAGCGGTTTTTCACAAATAAAATATACCGGCACCCCGCCCAGCGCAGATCGAAGTTGATCCGCCAGCAGCTTCATGCCCGGAACTTCGCTCTCCGCATGGCCGAGAACGATAAGCGCCTTGCGCTTCCCCTGCTGCATAGCATCGGTCACATAAGCCGGTAACTCCCACTCCATACCCTCACCAATTATGAACAGATCAAGCGGTTCCGGCTCTGTAAGCGGCAGCATGACCGACGCACTGCCTCGATAGCCCACGGATAACCCGACTCGCTGACAAAGAGTCGATGGATCGCCAACAACACGCACAAAACCGATGCCGAGCTTTTCCTTCACATTTTGCACGATTTCACCCAACGTCAGTGCCGCAGGAAGAGCAACGATCGAGGCATTCTCACGAACGTCTGCGACATCCTTACTCCAAGTCAGTTGCTCGATCAGAGCGGCAGTTATAAGATCCGGCTGTACGCGATGCACACTGTCATGGTTGCGGTAGATAGCAAGACCAGACTGCCGAATCCGTTCATTTTTGTCCACAAAGACAGGGTCCTGCTTAAGTACTTCCACCGGATCGCGATGCGCATAATGCGGCCCCTCATGCGTAATGAGCAAATTCGCGCCCTGTGCGATTGCTTCTTCAATCACATATTGAGACGGCATGAATGCGACTGCGATCGCCTCCACTTGATCGTCTGGACTGCCTGTCAGCAGGCCGTCCACTGTATTCGGAATTGGCTGCTTCACCATCAGATCGATAACGGTTTGAATTGTAATGCCCAACTGTATGCACCTTCCCCTTGTTCGCAAAATGTAGGGTGCCGTCTTTCGTTAAGACGGACCTTTGACCGCTTTCTTCCACTCTCCTGCGTATTTGCGACGATACTTCACATCCGCTTCCTTCTCGATCAGATCGAGAGCGGTTTGGCGAATAAACGGCTCCGGCACGAGATCATACAGCCGCCGCATGCTATGAATGATATCGAATCGGATCAGCGGGTAGTTTTTCTCATGGATGCAATCCTCATAACGTGCAGCTAACCCCTCGATAAGCATTTCCCGCTGCTCCGGCCCCGCTAATCCAATCTGCCATAGCGATTGCAAGCTGTGTCTTGCCGTAACGAACTTCTCGTCTCGCGTCACCGCCAACAATCTTGAAAAATCGTCCATGATCCGCATCTCCGGATCACTCTTCGCGAGCTTGCTCAGCAGCTGTACGGCAATCGTTCTGCGGTGATTGTCCGAATGCGTAAGATCGCTCACCAACGCATCCCAGCATTCATAAGCCCAGTTTACAGTTTCTTCTGCTGCTGCCAACAGCCCTATGTATCCTTCATTGCGTATGTTCTTATCGGATGATTGCAGATGCTCGAGATATAGTCGAATAAGCGCATCCACTCGATCGATTCCTCCTTCATGGTATAGAACAGACTAGCTATTGTTATTGTATTAGCCTTTTACAGTCTAATCCCTTCCTTTCTGGCGTAAACAAAAAAACACCTCCAATTCCGCAGCAATTGCAGAGATTGGAGGTGCTTGCCGTTTGCTTAACCTTTGACCGAACCGATCATAACACCTTTCTCGAAGTACTTCTGGATGAACGGGTAGACGATCAGAATTGGCAGCGTCGATACGAGAATGACGCCGTATTTGATTTGGTCAGCGAATTGCTGAGCATAGCCGCCAGATGCACCGCCGCCACCGCCGCCTGCACCGCCTTCGAATACTTGGTTGGACAACAGAATGTCCCGAAGTATGATCTGAAGCGGCTGCAGCTCGTTGTCTCGAATATAGACGAGCGCGGTGAAGAAGTCGTTCCAGTGCGCAACGAGGTAGTACAGGGCAATTACAGATACGACAGCCCTCGATAACGGAAGGGCAACCGAACTGAAGAACTTGAAATGGCTGCAACCATCAATCGATGCCGCTTCGTACAGCTCTTTCGGAAGCGAAGTTTCGAAGAAAGTACGCGTAATGATCAGGTTGAACACGTTTACGCAGAACGGGAAGATGAATACCCACATCGTGTTCGTCATATGCAGACCCTTGATCAGCAGATAAGTCGGAATCAACCCGCCGCTGAAGAACATCGTGATTACGAACATAAACATGAGAAACCGTCTAGCCCGAAACTCGGGTCTGGACAATGCATATGCAGCTGGCAGCGTGAACAGAAGGTTCACGAACGTACCGAGCAAGGTGTATACGATAGTATTGCGGTAACCGGTCCAAATCCGGGAGTCACCGAGAATTTCCTTGTAGCCGAACATGCTGATTCCTTTCGGAAATAGCAGCACCTTACCTGTCGCTACGAGCGTCGAATCGGAAATCGAAGCGATGCAGATGAAATATAGTGGATATGCGACAATAAGAAAAGATAATACAGCCAGAACAGCAACGCCAATGTCGAAAATCATGTCATTAGCTGTTTTTTTACGATAACGGATCATTTCCATAGCATGCTACCCCCTCTCGCTCTACCATAAGCTAATGTTCGATACTCGCTTAGCAATCGCGTTCGTAGCGAACAAGAAGATGAAGTTAATGAGCGTATTGAACAGGCCGATCGCAGAGGAGTAGCTGATCTGGTTCGATAGTATCCCGATCTTATACACGTAAGTCGCAATAACCTCAGAAACCGGAATGTTGAGCGTATTCTGCATCAGGAAGATTTTCTCGAAGCCCGTACCAAGTACGTTACCCATACTGAGAATGAACAAGATGATCATCGTAGGCACGATGGACGGCAGATCAATGTGACGAATCGTCTGCCAGCGGTTTGCTCCGTCGATCTTGGACGAATCGTACAGCTGCGGATCAACACTGGACAAGGCTGCCAAGTAGATAATGCTGTTCCAGCCGCAATGCTGCCAGATATCGGAGAGTACATAGACCGGAATAAAGCTGTTCGTGCTTGCCAGAAGGTTTACATCGCCATATCCGAGGTGATTCATCAGGTTACCGACGATCCCCGTATTCGGCGACAACATAACATTCAGCATACCAACCATAACGACGATCGAAATGAAGTGAGGCATGTACACCGTCGTCTGCAGCGTTTTCTTCGCCCGTTTCCAGCGTATCTGGTTAATCAACAGCGCTAGAAGGATCGGGGCTGGGAAGCCGATAATGATGGTCGCCAAGCTGATCTTGATCGTATTCCACATAATGTCTTTGAACAGGTAGTTGTCAATGAACATCTTGAAATAATAGAGTCCATGCCAAGCCCCGCCCGTCAGACCTTTGGTATAGTCGTAGTCACGGAATGCAAGTTGAATGCCATACATCGGAATGTAGTTGAAAATAATAATTGCGACAATCGCAGGGAAGACCATGATCCACAGCTGATAGTCGCGGCGGAACGTATTGAATATACTCGGCTTCTTAGCTGTAATCGTTGCTTCCCGATTCGGGACTGTTAGCTTCGTTTGCGTAGTCATTCCATCAATCTCCCTTGTCAAGGTGAAACGGCTGTCGCCGTCAATCGTCGGCTAAGTGCGTTTCATTCCGGGGATATAAGCTTCTATTATGAGATAAGCAGAAAACTCATAATGTCTTATATTTGAATGAAGATGCTGCACACCATTATGTGACAGGGTGCGCAGCATCTTCGTCACTGATACTTCTTACTTCTTAGCCTCATAGTCATCGTAGTACTTCTGCATGATTTCGATGTTCTGCTGAACGCCCGTTTTCTGTGCGTTCTTCACGTAGCTATCCCATTCTTTTTCGATGCCGCCCTTCGTCACCCATTGCGAGAATTTCGCCATCGCCAGGTTCATCAGGTTCGTGTTGTTCAGGCTCATCGTGTTGTTGTCAGCCGAGCTGTACTTAATGAACATGCTTGGCAGTACGTCCTTGTCCTTGTCGATCGCGTTAATAACGCTCATCAGCGGATCCGTTTGTTTGCCAACCGATTGCATGTCCGTACCCAGTGTCAGGTTAAGCGAGTCAGCAATGTACATTGGACCGTTGTCTGCAAACGAGGATGTCCATTTCCAAGTACCTGGGTCCATCGCTGCATCAGCTGGCGGAAGAACCGAATACGTGTCGTCGCCATTGTCTTTGATGTTCGGTCCGATGGAGCCGAACAGGACTTGCATACTTACTTTCGGATCATACAGTTCGTTGACGAAGCGCATTGCCGCATCTTTGTTCTTCGATTTGGCCGAGATCGATACCATGTTTACGCCGTAGTTCAGGGAGTTGTAGTCATAGTCCCAGCTCTGCTGCGTATTGTCGTCAGCCGAGTATTTCAGCGGCGCCATTGCCGTATATTGCGGTGCCAGCGTGTTGCCGAAACGGTCTGTTACTTCCCAGCCCCACGAGAAGCCGACTTTGGCTTTATCGCCCGTGCCGCGTGCAACGGATTGGTATTTCGTATAGTCTTGCGTGAACACTTCTTTGTTGATCAGACCAGCTGCGAAACACTTGTTGAGGAATTCAACAAACGTTTTGTAGCGCTCGTCGAGGAGGAAGTTTTTCACTTTGCCATCCTCTAAGAAGTAGCCTTGACCGCTGCCGTCTGTCAGCGTGATGCCGAGGCTTCCTAGCAGAACCGTAGGATGGAAGTAGCCGAAGCCGCCTGTGCCTACTGGCGCGAAGTCCATTGGAATTTCGTCGTTCACATCGCCGTCGCCGTTCGCATCTTTTTCTTTGAAAGCGAGCAGGACGTTGTACAGCTCGTCCCAGTTCGTTGGCATTTGCAGGCCAAGGTTGTCCAGCCATTGCTGGTTAATATATTGTCTCGAAACCGTTGCCGGCCAGAAGCGTTGGTACTTCGACAGACCATAGATTTTGCCGTCCGCTTGCGTGGAGATCGTCTTCGTCTCCGGCTTCGCGTCGAACATCGCTTGTACGTTCGGTGCATCCTTCGCGATCAGATCCGTCAGGTCTGCGAACAGGCCAGGGAATTGCGAGTAGTCAGCGTCTGTGATGGCGTTAGGTCCGATGATCAAGTCCGGTACATCGCCGCCAGCAAGAAGGGCCGCTTTCTTTTGACCCCAGTCAGCCGTAACCTCTTGCCATTTGATCTCAACGTTTGCGCGTTTCGCAGCTTCCGTGAGCCACTCCATCTTAGCAAGCTCTTTGGTCAATGGGTGTTTCGTAAAGATTGCCGTCAGTTTAACAGGTGCCGAACTTTGTGTATCCGTACCCGATTGCGTGTCGCTGCTCGTGCTGCCCTTGTCACCGCTGTTGTTGTCACTGTCGCTGCCGCAACCTGTCAGTGCAAGTGCAGTTAAAGAAGTAGCGAGTGCAAGCGTTAACCACTTTTTCTTCTTCATAGCTTCAATTCCCCCTGATTCTATAAAGTTGTGTCCGTCGTGCTGTGTCACTGATGTGTGTCACCGTGCTTGACACATTCATCATAGCAAGCGCTTTCACAGGGGAACAATTCGGAAAATCATTGGATAAGGGGGAGAATGATTAGGTGGAGCCTGGGTTGGAATGAATACTATTGTGTGCGGGGTCGCTGCGCGAGGGAATGTTCTTTCGATCCCCGTGCTTTTCGGATGCCCTGAACAACTTGGTTGATGTAAGCATCCGAAAAGCAAAGGGAACTAAAAGCTTTCCGGAGGAAAGCTGCATCGGAAGCATACGCTGGCGCTTCTACAGAATCATTCCCTCGCTTCGCTCGTTAGCACACTAGTAATTCCACCGCGGCCGGCTCCGCCTAAACATTCCCCTAGGGGTAGGTAGGTTTGGGACTTCCGCTTGCGCGATGCTCAGCTTCAGGAGGAGATTTATGTGTGCAAGGGTCGCTGCGCGAGGGAATGTTCTTTCGATCCCCGTGCTTTTCGGATGCCTTGAACAACTTGGTCGATGTGGGCATCCGAAAAGCAAAGGGCACGCTGGCGCTTCTACAGAATCATTCCCTCGCTTCGCTCGTTAGCACACGGCTCCGCCTAAACATTCTCTCCCTGGGGGTAGGTAGGTTTGGGACTATCGCTTGCGCTGCGCTTAGCTTCAGGAGTCCGATGAATCTTGCAATCTATCACTATGGTATTATTTGACCCGTGAGCCGTCGCGCGATAAATGATAGTATACGAGGATATGAACTTTACGAAAGAGGGATGTTCGTGAAGCGAGGTATCGGAGTAATAACGACGGTTATCTTCAGCGTGTGTTTGTTCGGACAAGCCGTTAACTGCTCGGCTGCAACAAGCGCGCAGCCTTTTACAGATATATCTAGCAGCTTCGCCAAAGAGGCCATTATCGATTTATATACAAAAAATATTATGAACGGCACGAGTACCTCAACGTTCTCGTCTACTAAGCCGATCACTCGCGCCGAGTTTACCAAATCACTCGACACGCTGCTTGGTCTCGATAGCGTTACAAGTGCTGTATCTCCATTCACGGATGTTCCCGAGAGTGCATGGTATTACGGCTGGATTCAAACGGCCCTGCAGCTCGGCATCGCCAATGGAACGAGCGCCAGTACGTTCTCGCCAACGAAATCGGTAACGAGGCAGGAAGCCGCTCAGCTGCTCGTTCGTGCGTTGCGGCAAACCACGGTAAGCAGCGCAGACGCGGAAGGTTTTAAGGATGCAGGCATTATCGCGGGATGGGCTAAGCCAGCCGTTGCTTCGGCAAAGAAGCTAGGGCTGCTCATGGGCGACAACGCGGGCAATTTCCGTCCAAACGATTCGATCACCAGAGCGGAAGCGGCCGTTATGCTGGATCGAGTGCTTCTGAATGCCAAGTGGTCCGCTGAGCTGAAGCCCGTAATGAATGACTCAATCCGACTTGGCTGGCAGTACGGCCAGACGACGGCGGAATTCGAGCAAACCGTGCTGCAGTCGAATGTCAACACATTGTCTCCACGTTGGTATTTTATCGGGCCGTCGGGAACGATTACGGACAATACGGATAAATCGCTTGTGACTTGGGCGAACCGCAACAACAAGAAGATATGGGCAATGGTAGGCAATCGGAGTGACCAGAAACTTACGCATATGATGCTGTCGGATTCAACAGCGAGAGCAACGGTCGTGAATAGCTTGGTTTCGGCTGTCGCGAGCAACGGGTTGGCTGGACTGAATATCGATTTTGAGAACGTGGCGCCGGAGGATCGTACGAGTTTCACGACATTCATCACCGAGCTGAAAACAAAGTTGTCGGCAATAAATGCAGTCCTAGCAGTCAATGTCTCACCGGATCTAGGAACAGATTGGACGGATGCTTTCGACTATGCCGCTCTTGGCAAGCAAGCGGATTATATCGTCATGATGGGTTATGATGAGTATTGGAGCGAAAGCGAGACGGCAGGCCCGAACGCATCGCTTACATACGTGAGCAATGCCGTCGAGAAGTTGCGCCAATCGGTGGCAGACAATAAAATCGTGCTCGCGATGCCGACTTATTTGATCGATTGGACTTTAAACAGCGATGGGAACGTCGCTTCTGCAAGCTATATGACGATGAAAGAGCAGAATGAGAAGATTTCATCATTCTCGCTTCGTCCTGTATGGGATGAGAACCTTGGTCAGTATACGGTTCAATTTACATCCATAGGGGCTAAGCATCGCTTATGGGTCGAGGATGGCCGTTCCTTAACCGCCAAGTATCGGCTAATTGCCGATACGAAACTCGCAGGCTGGGCTGTTTGGTATATGGGTGCCGAAAGCGTGGATATTTGGACGAGTCTGCGAAATGCCGAGAAGTATTACGGCTATAAGTTTTAACAGGTCCGATAACAAACGAATAACACAAGAGCCTCCTTGCGCAAGGGAGGCTCTTCTTCATGCAATTATTGTATATCGATTAGTTCGTGTTCGTCCCTTGAATGAGTCGCTTAAGGCCGATTTTGTCCAGATAAGCTAGTCGGGCTTCCAATTCGGCGATAAGATCTCCGGCTAGTTCTACATCGTTGGCGTCGAGGGATGATGGAAGTTTGCGAATGAATGCGAGAAGCTGCTGAACAGACATTCTCGATGCGGCAGCATAGGTACGCCCTTGGAGGGTAACAGACCGGCTCTCTGGACTTAACTTCGTTCCTTCGCATAGCGGACAGGCAACAGGACCAGTGAAATAATTAATCAGCCTTCGATTGCCCTTAGACTTCGTACCGGCATCACGCATATTCCGTAGATCATGCACACATCCTCGATAGTAGGCTGTTGCTGCTTTTTTCTTATACACATAAGAAACAGGCCGCTGATTATACCCGTACAGCAGAATATCAATAAACCGCTCGTCCTGCTCGATTAGCGGTTTGTCATAGTAGATGTTCAGCATTCTAGCCAACTGCTTGATCACTTCGACAGGCGCGCAGTAGGAGCCCGCCCACATCAGAACAGCGCCTTGCTTAAGCGACAGCTCTGGCGCAATCATGCGCTCCGGCACAATATCGATAACCGTTCCAACACCATTACATACCGTGCACGTTCCGTCCAGACGGCTCTCCACAAAATCGGTCGGCACGCTGCTGCCATCTGCCCGATTGCCTATAATGGCATAAATCGCTCTCAACTGCTCTCGAATACTCAATATCGTACCAACAAGCGAACCTGCTTTGGACGCATCAAACGGTTTAATTTGGACCAATTCTCCCCCTCCTCTCAGCGATTATCATCAAATACAAATAATTACAACCATTATATCGGGCCGTGCACCGCTTAACAACACATGGGAAACGATATTACTGCTATATGTATGCATTGTTCGATCATGCAAGAATGCAACGAGTTACAACACTAGAAGCCGCCCGCGCAATCGCGGACGGCTCATCATTTTCCTATGGATAAGTTCCTTTAAACACTGCATTAACCTGCGGTGCGATCTCTTCGAATGCTTCCTTCACCGGCTTATTGGCGAGATAAATTTTATCAAGTGCGGGACTTAAGATCGTATTGATCTGCTCGATATTGCGCAAATAGTAGTCGAACGAATTAACGCCGTTCTCGTACGTCTGGCGCATAACAGCGTCCTCGTATCCATCGGGATGGCCTGGCTTCACTGTCGCCCATTTCGCGATTAGCTCGGGCTTCGTGTAATAATCCTTAAGCAGCGGCATCCAGAGGCCGCTCGCATACATGTCGATAGCATGCTCTGCGTCGAGCAGCCATTTGTACAACAGCCATGCCTCCTGCGGATGCTTGGATGTCGCCGACATCACGATAGGCTCGCCGAATTGAATCGTCGTGCTCTTCTTCAGCTTCGGCAGCACACCAACGCCGAAATTCACTTTGGCCGCAGCCAGGTCCAGTTGAATCCATTGACCATCAATGTTCATTGCAACTTTCTTGCTCTGCAGCGAAAGCGTTGGCTCCGGCAAGTTCTTCGCATCGGTCGGAGATGGCGCAACATGGTGCACGTAGATCAAATCCACCATCTTCTGTACCGCATCAATTACCGCTGGATCGTCGAGATTCAATCGGCTGCCATCCGCGGCAATCATACTAGCATCATTGGATGGAACGAACAGATGCCACAAGTAAGTCGGAAGCCGGACGCCATACTGCTTGATGTGGGTAGGATCAAATTCAGGACTAAAGGCGTTATTGCCATTACGGTCAAATGTCAACCTCTTGGCCGCCGATACGAACTCATCCCACGTCCATGCATCCTCCGCTTTCACCGGTGGCAGCGGAACATTGGCTTCCTCGAACATCTCTTTGTTGTAATAGATCGCGAATGATTCCTCTGTTACTTTGACCCCGGCGATTTTGGCCTGATCCCAATACATGACCGCATTCGGAATAAGCGTCTGCTCATTCACTTCTGGGTCAGTGTCCATAAATTCCTTCAAATTGTGCAGCTTGCCCTGCTCCGCCCATTGCAGCGCCGATTCCTTGTGCAGCAGGAATACATCCGGTGCCTTGTTGCTCGCATACAGCGTCGTTAACTTCGTCCCATAGTCGCCTGGTGCGTAGATGCTGCTGACATGAATATTCGGATACTGCTCCATGAACTTCGCAATCATCCGCTCTTGGGCTGCTCTCTCATTCGCCGTACCCCAGAAAGCATAGGACAATTCAACTTTAGTTTGGTTTGTCTTCGTAACGGAGGAGGCACCTTCCCCCTTGTTCAAACTGCCCTCTGGCTGGCAGCCGGCTGCAAGCAGCAGGACGCACAATAACATCAACAGCGGTCCCTTCTTCATGCGCTGGCTCCCCCTTCTGCAATGGTCGACTCCTGATACGTCCCCATTTGAATCACAATTCGAGTTCCTTGTCCCTCCGTAGAGTAAATATCGATGCCATAATGCGCCCCATACAGCAGCTTAATTCGTTTCTCAACGTTTGCCATGCCCGTAGAACGAACCTTACCCGATTTGATTCCGTCGATACGTTCTCTGGAGATGCCAGCCCCATTATCCTCTACGGAGAAAATGACACGATCCTCATCAATCCAGCCCTTCACAGCAATTATGCCGCCCTCTTCCATCTCTGCGAGACCATGTATAATCGCATTCTCCACGAATGGCTGCAAGAACAGCTTCGGCACATGCATCTTATCGAGCCGCTCATCGACCTCGTAAGTGACAGTGAATAGATTCTGGAACCGCGACGACATAATGTACATATACTTGTCCAGCCAGTCCAGATCGATCCGAAGCGGCCAAGTCTCGTCTTTGTTGCGTGTCGTCGTCTGCAGCATCTCAGCTAGACTGAGCATAATGCGGCTCATCTCTTGTTGATTGTTCTCAACCGCAATCCAATACAACGTCGTTAACGTGTTGTACAGAAAATGCGGATTAAGCTGCAGGTTCAACGCCATTAGCTCTGCTTCCTTCTGGCGAAGACGTGAAGCATAGTTCTCTTCGATGAGCGTTTGAATACGTACATTCATGCCATTGAACGTACGGACCAATTCCCCAATCTCGTCATGTCCGTGCTCAGGCACCTGCACTTGGAACTGACCGCGTTCCATCATCTTCATCGCTTTGCGAAGACGGATAATCGGCTTCGTAATCATGATGGACAGTAGATACGCAAGGAGAGCAGAAACGACAAGCATGACAGCGAGGAAAACAATCGAATACGAACGGATCGCTTTCAGTTCTTGCAGAGCATCTGCAACTGGCACCTCAATATAAGAGATCCAGCCCGTGCTGTCCATCTGGCTGTAGCTGATCAGCATCTTCCGTCCATCGATAACCTGCTGAATGCTGCCGCGTTTATTAGCTGCTGCCTCATCGAACCAGGATGGCTTCCGATCTTCAATCGAATCGCCAACAGAACTAGAACTAATTACGGAACCACCGTCTTTGTTCAGAATGCCGTAGGACAGATGCGTCATATTGCTCTTCTGCGCGTATTCCGTAAACAATCTGCCCATGAATTCAGGCGTCAGGCTGACCATCAACACTGGCCGCTTCGTGCCTTGCGGCATCGTGCGGAATATGCCCTGATCGTCTATGAACGTCAAATTCAGCTCTTTCACGGCGGAAATCAGTCGATCGAACTCAAACGACAGCTCTTTCATACCATCTTCGTGGAACGCTTCGGCATAGGAATAGGTCGGCACCCAAGCCAAATCCCCCTGGCTCTCAATCGAAGCGCGGTACAGCTTCGAACGGAAGAAATTGTCCGGCTCTACGAACATCCGTACCGAGTTGCCGAACGTATATTCAGGCGTCACAATGAACGAAGAATAGATATCGTCGCTGCCGAAATATTTGAACAAAATATTCGTAATCTTACGATCTGCAATAATAAGCGCTTCATTATCGTACGACTTCATATCCATAATGGCCCGGTACAGCTCATTATCGATTGGAAGCACCTCGCTCTTATCGCGGATGTCCCGCAGCTTCTCGTCTAGCAGCTGGTTATTGTTCAATACAACGTTGCCAATACTTTCTTGAACATTGCGCAGCATATTGCTGGCGCTGATCTGATAATAAGTAAAGCCAAGAATGATGACAATAAAGCTGACGAGCAGAAAATAGGACACAAAAAGCTTTAGACGGAATTTGACATTGCCTGCCCATTCCGTCATTGATTTTAGCATAGGCATCGGTCGGTCAGCCTCGTTTCATCAAGATGAGAACATGCGGCGAAACTCGTCCGGCGGATACAGATACATCTTCTTAAACACCTTGTTGAAATACTTGATGTCCTTATAGCCGACTTGCTTAGCGATATCGGATACTTTATGATCCGACTGCAGCAGCATACTGCGCGCTTTCTGCATACGGCTCTTGACGAGGAAGTCCGTGAACGACTGTCCAAAATGATTTTTAAACAAGATACTGAAATACGATGAATTGTAATAAAACCGCTGAGCGACTGTTTCAAGCCCTAAGTCCTCATGCAGATTGTCCTCCAGATACTCTCTGCATTTCTGCATAATGAGCTCGCTTCGGGACGACTTGTCCTTCTTCATCTGCACAATTATATCGGTTAACAGTTGGATGGCAACAACAACCGTTGCGCGCAGTGTATCAGCTTCCATGATTTCACGATCAATTCGGTCTGCAAGCTGTCGGTGCATATCATCGCCAATGACGAGCTCCGCTCGTTTCATGCAAGTTAACAACAGCTGAATGGCGCTGCACTTCATTCGGAATGGCGTAGGGTAGCCAGAAGCAATCCGCTCCATAATGTCACGTAGCGCATCGCACGCCAGTTCCTGATTGCCTGCGGTTACTGCTTCTTCTAGGGCTGCTGTATCCTTAACCGCAATTGTCGTGCCTGGCGCCTGACGAAGCAGCTGCTCCAATTCATCTGCGGCTACCCACATGCCTTCAGGCGAGTAATAGAGATGAGCAAGCGCGCTCTTCGCCGATTCGCAGCAGCTGCGAATATCCCTCTCCAGGCTCATCGTCTCTAATCCGATACCGACACCTACCGAGCGGCTATAGATGTTCTCCAACTGGGCAAACGAGGCGCGGAGGCGCAACAGCCCTGTCTGGTCCGATTCGATGTCCTTCCATTCGATAATCGTATAGATTCGCTCTTTCTCATGCTCAGGCGTAAGCACCAGCGTATTCGCATAGGGAGCTAACGTCTGCGTAATTGCACGCTTCAGCATGCTTTTCCACTCGCGGTCACTGTCCTTCGCGCTTCCGGATTTCGTCTCTGCAATTAGAACAGTGCCCCGTCCGGCGAATGCCAGATGACTGCGAAACTCGAGCTGTTCCGACGGCTGTAAATCTTCGGTCATCCATTTATATGCAAGATGGTCCACGTATACGGGCTTCGTATGCGCGAGCTGATTCGTCAGCAGCTCTGCTTCAGAATGGCGGCTGATCTCCGTTGCGATCTGCTGCTCCAGCCCTTCCAACAAGGGCTGCAGATGATCCGTGCTTACGGGCTTCACAAGATAATCATTCGCGCCCAAACGCAGCGCTTGCTGAGCTAAGCCGAATTCATGGAATACGCTTACAAAAATAACCTTCGTACGTCGTTTCAACGAAATCGTGTTCAGCGATTCCAGAAACTCCATCCCGTTCATAATCGGCATCTGTATATCCGTAAATACAATATCGAGCGATCGGCTCTGCGTCATCTCGAGCGCTTCCTTGCCGTTCTTCGCTTCATGTACACGATAATCGGGACGCAGCGAACGCACCAGGGCGGCTAACCCACGACGTTGTCTTGGTTCATCATCAACGATCAACACTTCAAGTCCGTTTGTAGTTGCTGGCATGATGCGATCATCTCCTTCGACTGCATGATTCGTTGAAAGAATCTACTCTTATTGTAAGTTGAATCAATTTCATTGGAAATGCATAGAACGGCGAAAATAATTGGAAAGGTAGATTGTTATTTGATCGTCACAGGAATGGCATACGTTCAGGTCCCGTTCGAGACAATAAAATCGAACAAGGACCACTCCCGTTCAGGAGTGGCCCTCATATCGCAATGCTTTCTAACCTTATTCTATCTTTCTATTACCACGTCACGTAACCCGGCGAAGTGACGGTAGTCTGGAACATGTCGATGACCGGCAATGTGTATGCGAACAGAATCAGGACAACTGCGATGCCGACCCAGAGGCCCCAGCGTTCCAGGTAGCGCGGCGTCTCTTCCGCACCTTCTGCCGTTTCGCCGATCGGATACTCGGTCTCGCCTTTGGGAGCGCGCATCAGACTGTACACGATGTAGGCAAGAATCAACAAGCCGATGAACAAAATCATACCGCCGACGGCCATAGCAACATGGTATGGCATCCACAAGATCGCATCCGGATGATCATCATACGTTGTATAGGCTGTACGTCTTGGATCGCCCAGCAGACCCACCGTATGCATCGAGCCCGACATGAAGAACATCCCGATGCACCAGCAAATCGTCTGCACGATGCCTAGCCTATTCATTCTTGCAGTCAGCACACGTCCCGTAATGTGCGGGATGAGCCAATACGTAATGCCGAAGAACGTCAGCGCGACGCTTGTCGCGACAGTCAAGTGGAAGTGACCGGTTACCCATAACGTATTATGGACGACCGCATTCATTTGGTTACTTGCATTGATAATGCCGCCCGCACCAGCCGGGATGAACACAAGCATACCCATGAATGGAGCGAAGAAACGAGCGTCTTTCCAAGGCAGCATTCGGAACCAACCGAACAATCCCTTCGCCCCTTTGGAACGACCATACAGCTCGAACGTAGCGAAGAGGGAGAAAGCGGTCATCAGCGAAGGAATAATAACCATGAATGTCAGCACAACCTGCGTATATTTCCAGAAGCCGCTGATGCCTGGTTCCATCAATTGATGGTGGAAGCCAACCGGAATCGAGAACAGCAGGAATAGAATGAACGACATTCTCGCTAGCGAGTCGCTGAAGATCTTTCCGCCGATGATTTTCGGAATAATAACATACCAGCAGATATATGCCGGGAGCAGCCAGAAGTAAACGAGCGGATGGCCAAAATACCAGAACAACGTACGGCTCAACACCACGTTAACCGTATCCACCCAGCCGAACGACCACGGAATAAGCTGTACGACGACCTCAACCGCAACGCCAATCGTTGCAATTTGCCACAGCAGCATCGTGACGACCGACATATACGCGAACAGCGGGGATACTTTGCCTTTATTCGCTTTGCGCCACACCATGTACTGACGGAAAATCCCGAACCCGCTCAGCCAGCTGCCAATAACAACAAGCGCGAGTGCGATGTAGAACCAAGGGGATGCTTTCATCGGTGCGTAGAACGTATACAGCACGGATGCTTTGCCAAGCAGGATGACGATAACGCCGATTACGGTACCGATCGACATTGTCGCGTAACCGATCCAAGCAAGCTTACGGACGCCCGGCAGCAGCTTGCCGCCTAACGTATGCGATACGCCTGAATATAGAAACCCTATAATGAAGTAGGTTGTAAAAATAAGCGCCATGAGCACGCCGTGTGCTGTAAGTAACTCATAGTACCCGATGTTCGCAGGCAAAGTGATCATTCCGCTTCTTACAGTCCCCTGCAGCATACCGGCCACGCCGCCGAGCAGCAGTGCAACGAATGCGAACAGGATGTGCGCCAGCACCAGCTTGCCATCCCTTCGATCAAACGGTTGTTTCATTCATACTCCTCCTACTTGACGACAATGGTAGTTTTCATATACTCGTGGCCCGTACCGCAATACTCATTGCACAACACCAAATACACGCCTGGTTTATCGAACTTGTGGCTAATGTGACTGACCTCGCCAGGCTCAATCATCATGTTGACGTTTGTGCCGACAATCTCGAAGCCATGGACAACGTCCGAGCTCGTCACTGTAAAATCAATCGTAGCCCCTACTGGTACCTCCAGTGTCTGCGGCTCATAACCAAATGCATAAGCGATCATCACCGCTTCATAGCGGTTGTCGCCTGTCTGCTTCAGGCCCGGGTCGTCGAACGGAGCCGTAGTCGTCACCTGTGTCGGGTCAATCGTATGGTGATGCTCGCTTGGAGGCGACATGCCCATACCGAATGCCGTCGCAGCGATGACGACGAGGAATATTGCGAGCATTGAGATGCCGATGCTCAGCCAGATCTTTTCCAGACGATGAACATGCATGCGATACACTCCTTCTCTAATTTCGAGCGATGAATAATACGAATACCCCGATCCAGCTGATGGCAATGAATGCCCCTAAGATCAATACGGATACGAATGTCCCGGATAATCCCGGCTCTTTCTTATCTAGCTCTGCTTTGGTTAGTGCCCCCGATTTCTGCTTCGCTTGAGGTCGGATTTCAGCCATGCGATAACCTCCTGTTTGGTTCGGATACTCTCATTGTAGGGCTGAGAGCGTTCGCACACTGTGAAGAACATCACATGAGATGAGAATGAATTGTGTCCAATCAGTGGCGGATATAAGGGGCTGCGCGCCCCTTATGACCCGCGTTTTACAAAAAAGAAATCTACTTCTAAATTCTCAAAAAGTTCTACCCACCCAAACCCTCCCTGCAAGGGAGGGCCCCAAAGGGCTTGTGCCCTCTGGACTCCTCACAAGGACGCTGCTTAGAATACTTGGGAACGTGTGCCCGCACTTGCCGCGACTGCGCGGCAAAGCTAACTGTTCGCTGTATCTAGGTACGCTCAGTCGTCCGCACACCTCATTCGCACGTGTCCACCTGTCACCGCCCATTGATGGTACTGAGAACATTCTACGGGGCTTTGCCCCTATGAACCCCATTGATTTCCACCAATTGGAGGATTCGAACGGCAGCGCACTTGGGACCTCTTTATTTTTATCTACCCACCCAAACCCTCCCTGCAAGGGAGGGCCCCAAAGGTCGTAAGCGTATGCTCCCGATGTGGTTTCCTCGCGGAAACCTTTACCTCTGGACTCCTCACAAGGACGCAATTTTGACTACTTGGGAACATGTGCCCGCACTTGCCGCATCCGCGGCAAAGCTGACTATTCGCTGTATCTAGGTACGGTCAGTCGTCCGCACACTTCATTCGCACGTGTCCACCTGTCACCGCCCATTGATGGTACTAATTCGTTCAAATGAAAAGCCGTTTCCAAAGTCTCGTTACGACTTTGGAAACGGCTTTATTGATCGACCCGCAACGTATCCTGTTTTGATGTACAGCCGCTAACTTAAGCGGACTACGTCATGCCAGTCCGTTATTATTCGTTCCACTTACGAGTCTTAAACAATCGACCTGGCAACAACTATCTCAGCTCACAATCCGCTGTAATCGATCTCCTCCATCAACCGGTCGGTGACTGGAACGATGTTCTCATCTTCAACGCGGAAGTGTTCGGCGATAATCATCAGTACTTGCTGCAGCAGGCGGAGCGCCTCTTCCGAAGCAGCCCCGTCTGCAGTGGCCTGCAAGTACGATTCATAGAACTGGATGGCGATGCTGCCATCCTGCTCGAGTACAGCCACGGGGCCGATCGAGCCGCCGCATATTGCTGATCGAGCAAGCGGAAAGATCGTCTGTTGCTCGCAATACAGATGCTTCTGCCAGTCCTGCATGAACGAAATGAACAGAGCCCTCACTTCGCGGTGATGATCGTCCCATGCTGTGAAATCATAGTTGCCTGGATGCCAGCTTACGAGCAAACCCAGCTCCCTTAATCGGATGGATAGCGCCTGATGCTCTTCTTTCCATTGATCATAGGTGAGGTACAGGTCGAGCAGCGGGAAATTCGTTCTCTCCATCACATTTCGTCCTCCTCAGCGTACTGCCCATTATTTCAGAACAATCCTACCTGTGCCAGCGCCAGTGCCCGCTCCGACATCTGTGCGTTCGCGATGCGTCAGTTTCGCCCAATATTTGCCGATGAGAGGCAGCAGATAGTAGTCTAGTCCGAAGCGTCCTGCGTTCGCGCCAGCCGTGAAGACGAGGAATCCAATCACCATCAGCCAAGGGTTCGTGCTCACCGTACCAGCCAGCAGGAATAACGTATTAAGCATCAGTCCGAAGAATCCTGCGAAGAGCGTCAGTCCACCCAGAATGAGACCAAGACCAATCAGGAACTCGCCAAGCGGAATCATAATGTTAATGAGCTTCACATTCGGCAGTGCAAAATGCTCAATGAAGTACGTGTAGTTCGGATACAGCAATGCGCCAGTTGTTTTGTCCGCCAGCGGCGTGTCGACCGCCTTCTTAAGGAAGCCCGTAGCGTCGAACCCGCCCGTCAGCTTATGCCAGCCTGGTTCCAACCATTTCCAACCGAGATAAATACGAACGAGTGTTACAATGACTGCCGCCCAAACATTTTGTTTGTACCATTTCATAGCCATAATCGGCATCTCCTCTCGAATAACCTGTTTATATTGTTGTGAAAATAATCACATACTTACCTGTGAAAAAAGTGCCCGCCTTCAGAAGCTGCTGCTTCCAGATCATGACGGGCGCTTGCTGCGAATAAAAGATCTTATTGCACGATCAGTTTACCCGTCATCTTCGCGTGTCCGCCGCCGCACATGATCGAGCAGTGGAATTCGAATTCGCCCGCTTGGTCCGCCACGAATGTCACCGTCTGGTCGCCCTTAATCTCTTTATTGTAGCCTGCCAGCTCAATGCCGTGATTGCCTTGGCTGTTCTTCAGTGTGATGCTCACGGTATCGCCCTTATTTACTTTAATCTCGGGCTGATCAAACTCGAAGTTTTTCGCTTCGATCGTAATGTCTTTCGTTGTGCCCGTTCCTTCAGATACCGCAGTAGAAGAGGAAGCAGCTGCAGAATCCTTCGTATCTTTGTCGCCGCCCCCGCCGCAGCCTGTCATCGTCAAGGCAATCGTGAGTACGATGCCGAGTGTCCCTAACCATTTCTTCATTGTGAAGTCCTCCTTCGTTTCGGTTACAGGTCCATCATAATCTCTTCCAGCGGTTTGTTATGTGATTTCCATCACAAATTCGAGGATTACACAATTTTGACAAAAATCGATCCACTCCCCTATGCGTCGGTGTGATTTCCATCACAAAAATAGTGGGAATTCTCATACCTAAATCAGGAAGTTCCCCGATTACGGATACGGATTACTATCTTAAGATGTAAATATAAGATGTATAGAAGGGTGCGGATCTAATATGAACAAAGTGGCGATTAAACATAAACAGCCTATCGTAGAACGTACAGAAAGTCCGCTTCGCATGGATCGCTTCTTTACGAGAGAGCAGTTCACACGACTAGAGGAGCTCATGTATCCAAGGCGTGCTGAAGCTGGACACTATCTCTTCTGGGAAGGCGAGCCGACAGGCAAGCTATACTATATACACTCGGGCAAAGTGAAACTTCGCAAATCGACGGAGGAAGGCAAAGATTTCATTCTGTCGATCCTGCAAGCTGGCGATATCGTGTTTGAACCCGAAGATGGCATGCGCACCGTTCACAGCTTCAGCGCAGAAGTGATGGAGGAGGCCGAGCTTGGCGTCATCCAGTGGAGCGACCTCGAAATACTGCTCTATCGCCATGGCGACTTGGCTGTCCGTTTTCTGAACTGGGTTGGTCTGATGCATCGCGTGACGGATTCGAAATTCCGCGACCTGCTGCTCTTCGGCAAGCCTGGCGCGCTTGCTTCGACTCTCATCCGGCTGACCAATACGTACGGCGCACCCTGTGCGGACGGCATTCTTATTACGCTGAAGCTGACGAATACCGAGCTTGCCGATTTCATCGGCACAACCCGCGAGAGCGTCAATCGAATGCTGAATGCACTGAAAGATGACGGCACGATCGATATCCGCAAAGGCCGGATCGTCGTCCTTAATCTGAATGCCCTGCGGCAGATTTGCCGTTGCCCGGAATGCCCCCGTTGCCCGAAGGAAGTATGCCGGATCTAACAGTCAACAGCCAACTACGCTAGTTGTACGCAAAAGGCTATTCAGTGCCGCTGCCGTTATCGGTCAGCCAGATTGATATGCTCCCCATACAGTAGACAGGTGAAATAATAAAAACCTGTTTCTGTGAGGGGAGCATTTTTCGTGCTTAAAAATAAGCTTGATACTGAAGAGAAATTAGCTATTCTTGAAGAGATTGCTAGTCGAACCCAACTTGCGAACTGGTCGGATAACTTACTGAGGCCGATCAGCAGAAGCTTGCCATGAAGAAGCTGGAGTCCGAAGCGGAGCGGCTTCGCGCGGAATCGAATCCGTTCATATCAGGCAGCATCACAGCGAGTACAATTAACTCGAACGAAGCTGACTGTACGTGGCGCAGTGCCTCAAGACCAGACGAAGCTTTAGCTATTCGTTGAAAACCTTCTTTGCGAAGCAGCGTTTCTACCATGACCAGCAGTCCCTGCTCGTCATCGACTAACAAAATACGATCATCCATTATTGTTATCACCTGATTGTGATTCGTGCTGCGCTGGCACATAAAAAAGTTTCCGGATATCCCAGAAACTGTCTTAAGTAACACTTATAGTTAGTCAAACATCGGAGAAGCAAGAATTACCGCAGCCAGAAAAATAAGCTGAAGCAGCGTCCGGATGGGCAGCGAAGGCACAGGTCTGCCGTCAAGCGTTAGCTTATGGCGAGCGGCATACACATTGGCCGGAAACATTGCGATTAACAGCAGTGCAAGGCCAATGGCAGCATAAAGCGAGACCGCCGGAATCAGGATGCCGATCGCCCCTGCAATTTCGAGATAGCCGGTTATCGTGACAATCCGTCCAGGCTTCGGAAAGGATGGCGGCACCATACTTACAAGATCCTTTCGTTTCGAGCCCCAATGAGCGGATGCCGTCAGCAGCAGCATAACAGCGACCGCCGCCTGCAGTGAAGTATGCCAATCATCCAAGTATGTGACTCCCGCTAGCCCTATTAATCGAAATAACACCCACGATATGACCAACGCAAATAACGGTATCATTGCACTCCCTCCTTATAGCTAATGCTTCCATCATACACAGCCTAAGTAGAAGATGATGTCGATTTGAAGATAATCTCTCATTATTTGTAATGCCAACCTCAACAATGTGCAATCTAGCAGAAAACGACAAGTTTCGATATAATCATATACGAATTGGTATAAATTTGGAGTGGACTTGCGTCATTTGCTAGTACGAACTACAGATAAAACCTCATATCCTATTTAATAGAGGATATGAACACAATCGAAGCAGAACAAGAATAAGGCCAGCACCGTTTGCGCAGCACATTTTACAATAAGAAAGTATACGGAGGTATGTATGGATCGGACATTCTCAATCTCGCAGTATCCTGATGTGAAGGCCGTTACCAACCAGCTGGACCGATTGATTCAACTGCCGATTTACTCAATCAAACCAGAAGTACTGAAGCGTTATGAAGAGGAATATTTTGCAGTCAAATGTGCGAGGTCCAAGGAAATGATCGATGAAGCAGTCGATATTATTCCAGGCGGCGTTCAGCACAACTTGGCTTTCAACCACCCTTTCCCGCTTGTGTTTACCAAAGCTGAAGGCGCTTACTTATATGATATCGACGGAAACCGCTATTACGATTTTCTGCAAGCAGGCGGCCCTACCGTACTCGGCAGCAATCCTGTTGAGGTGCGCGAGAAAGTCATTGAACTGCTGAATAACTGCGGCCCTTCGACCGGCCTGTTTCATGAATACGAATATAAGCTCGGCCGCAAAATCGCTGACAGCATCGAGTCGGTTGACATGTTCCGCATGCTCGGCTCTGGGACAGAAGCGTGCATGGCAGCGATTCGCGTCGCTAGGCTTGCAACGAAGCATAAGAACATTATTAAGATGGGCGGCGCCTACCACGGCTGGAGCGATCAGCTTGCTTACGGGATCCGTATTCCAGGCTCGAAATGGACGCAAGCGCATGGCGTTCCCCGTTATGTATTCAAACATACCCAAGAGTTTTTCCCGAATGACCTTAACGATCTTGAACGGAAGCTGCGCTTCAATAAACTGCGCGGCGGTACAGCAGCAGTCATGATCGAGCCTGTCGGCCCGGAGAGCGGAACAAGACTAGTCGATTACGAGTTCAATAAAGGAGTCGAACAGCTGTGCCGGAAGTATGGCGCTTTGTTGATTTTCGACGAGGTTGTTACTGCATTCCGTATCGGGATGTCCGGTGCGCAAGGCTACTACGGCGTCTCCCCTGACCTGACGGTATTCGGCAAGGTCGTTGCTGGCGGATATCCCGCAGCCGGCGGACTCGGAGGCAAACGTGAATATATGAAATATCTCGGAGCCGGCATCGGCGGCGGCGGCAAGAAAGCGATGGTCGGCGGTACGATGGCAGCGAACCCGCTCAGCTGCGTAGCTGGTTACTATACGCTGTGCGAGATTGAGCGTACAGGTGCGATCGAGAAATCCGGACAAATGGCCGATCGGCTCGTTGCTGGATTGCAGCAGCTCATCGCGAAATACAACCTGCCATTTGTCGCATTTAACCAGGGATCGATCTGCCACTTGGAGACGGTCGGCACCATGCATTTTGCAATCAATTGGGCGAAGCCTTGGCAAATTCCGCACGTGCTCAAAGAGACATCCAAGCGGAAGCGGGAGATGGAGCATATGGGGGCCGCTTATATGGCTGAAGGAATCGTGACGCTGGCAGGCAGCCGGATGTACACAAGCGGTGCGTATACGAATGAAATGATCGACGATGCGCTCATTCGGTTTGATCGCGTATTCGCCAATGTCGCGGAATTGCAGGGGCAACAATGAGCGGAGCCTATGTAACGTTCAATGTCGAGGAGGCTACAAAACGCGTCATTGCAGCTGGCATCCGGCTCGTCGAGACTGGATTGATCGCTCGTACATGGGGCAACGTGAGCCACCGGATCAACAGGGAACAATTCGTTATTACACCAAGCGGGCGGGATTATCGTTCACTGACACCCGAAGATGTTGTAACGGTTCAGATCGCGGATGGTACCTACAGCGGCATTATTAAGCCTTCTTCGGAGCGCGGCGTGCACGCCGCCGTTTATCGGCAGTTCCCTGACGTAAACTTCGTCATTCATACGCATCAGACAGAAGCATCGGTTATAAGTGCTAGTGAACTCGATTCGATTGACATCATCGAAGGCCCGCTCGCTGGCAAAGTGCTTTGCGGCGCTTACGCACTGCCAAGTACGAAGAAGCTGGCACGCAATGTCGCAGCCTCACTCGAGAATACGAACAATCGGGCGATTATTATGAAAAATCACGGCGCCGTCTGTTATGGCGTCGATGATGAGGAAGCGTTCAGCGTGGCTCTTGCCCTCGAGAGTGCCTGTCAGCGTTTTGTCGCCGATGTCTATCGCCAGATAAGCGGCGATTCGCATGCTGAACCAGCAGCCATTAGCCAGCTGGTGTTGGAAGGTAATTATAGACAGGATGCCCTCGTACGTACAGAAGAAGGGCCTTTCTACAACAGCCGCCGCACCGAAGATGGTTTCGTGCTCGTCTCCTCTTCGTCCCGCGACGAAGAAATCGTTGTGAAATTCGGTGAGCGAAGCGTTAACACGCCGGAAGAAGCACTGCTTCACGAGGCGATCTATAAGAAACATCAGCACGTTCATTATATGACGTGGAATCGCAGCCCCGAAGTGGCGGCGTTCTCAAGGACGAGTTTGAAGCTGAAGCCGCTGCTGGACGATTTTGCCCAATTAATCGGCACTTCGGCACGTGTGGCTGAAGCGGATCCTCGCTCAGTTGCGGCAGCGCTAGGCCGCTCTTCTGCTGTGTTCGTCCGCGGTCAAGGCGCATTATGCTGCAGCGGGACAGAAGACGATGCAGCAGCGATCAGCATGGTGCTGGATAAGAACTGCAAAGCCTATGTTGGCGCGAGCCTGCTCGGCAGTGTTAAACCCCTCCACTATTGGGAGAGCCTGCTGATGCGCTTCGTCTACTTGAATCAATATTCCAAGCAAGCGTCCAGATCTTCCCGTTGAAAGGCGGCGTTATTATTCGTAAAGATCCTTTCTATCGATGGATCATTCTATTGGCTATGGTGCCTATCATTATCGCGACCGAGACGATGTGGCTGTCCTTCGCGCCCATTGCCAGTCAGGCCGAGGAATATTACGGCGTCAGCAGTCTAGCGATTACGTGGTGCTCGCTCAGCTATATGGTCATGTTCATCGTATTCTCCTTGCCCGCTTCATGGGTCATTGACCGCTGGGGATACCGAACATCGATAATCATCGGCGCTGTCATTACAGCTCTGTTCGGGCTTCTGCGGGCAGTGTTCGCAGAACATTGGACGCTCGTGCTCATTATGCAGTTCCTCATTGCGATCGGGCAGCCATTCCTGCTTAATATTACGACCAAGGCTGCAGCCAATTGGTTTCCAATGTCCGAGCGGTCCACCGCTGCAGGCATTCTGACGATGGCGCAATATCTTGGCTTCGTCGTGCCGATGGTTGTCGCACCAATCGTAGCAGAGAGCTCCGGCATTCCCGACATGCTGATGGTGTTCGCCATCATAGCGATTGCCGCGGCTGGCATCGCCATTATTTTCACGAAAGAAAAGCCTCTCGCTCCCATCTCAGATGATACGCCGCCACGTGAGGCTGTAAGTCTCGCATCGATCAGATCGCTTGCGGTTAACCGTGGCTATTCGTTGATTATGCTTGTCAGCTTCATCTCCATCGGCATCTTCAATACGCTGCTTACGCTTATCGATACGATACTCAGCCCACGCGGGCTGACGTCTGAGGAGTCCGGCATTGTTGGTGCTGTATTCATTGTTGCAGGCATCATTGGCGCTGTCTTGCTGCCGCTCTTGTCTGACAAATACCGCATTCGCGTACCTTTCTTCACAGGTGCGATTGCGATCCTCCTCCCCGCGCTCATCGGTCTGACCTACGTGAATGAGGTTGTGTGGATCGCAATTATCGCAGGTATCGCAGGCTTTGCCATTATGGGCGTCGCTCCGATTCTGTTCCAACATGGCTCAGAGGCTGCTTATCCGATACCCGAGGGCACCTCGCTCGGCATGATTTTGCTCATGGGCCAAGTATCGGGCGCATTATTCGTCTATTTGTTCCAGCTGCTCGTTGATTCGTCGGGGTCGATTGCGCCGCCGATGCTTATATTCGCAGGGATGACCGCGATTATGCTGCCGCTCACTTTCCGTATGAAAGCAGGTAGGGGGCAAACTGCTATTCATCCTTCTAATCAAACTCCGCTCGGTCCTGGCTCGAGCCAATGAAGGCAGGTGCATTCGATCCAGTATGAGCCATTATGTCATTACGTACGATGTCGGAACTTCCGGGGTCAAAACTTGCATCTACGCTATTGATGAGTCGATTACGCTCATCGCTAGCGATATGGAGGGCTACTCCTTGACGATTCTCGATGGCGGGGGCGCCGAGCAAGAGCCAACGGATTGGTGGCATGCAATGTGCCGCACGACACGAAAACTGCTTCAAACGCACGACCTTTCACCAGAGCAGATCAGCGGCATTTCCTTTTGCGCGCAGATGCAGGGGCTTGTGCTTGTCGATAAAGAAGGACGCCCTCTTCGCCGCGCGATGAGTTATATGGACAGCCGCGCCGTACGCGAGCATCGAGAAGGAATCGTTCACGGGGTGCGCGTCAGCGGAATGAATGTCCGGAAACTGGTACAATCGCTTGCGATTACACGCGCCGTTCCTGCCAGCGTCAAGGACCCGATATGGAAGTACAAATGGGTGCAGCGCAACGAACCTGCCGTGTTCGATCGCGTATATAAGTGGCTTGATGTGAAAGAGTTTCTAATCCATCGCTGCACAGGCGAGTTCGTCATGACAGAGGACAGTGCGTACGCGACGCTATTGTACGATCCAAGAGCGGGCCGCAAACAATTCAGCGCACGCCTGTGTAAGCTATTCGGCGTGAATGTCGAGCATATGCCGAAGGTGGTGCCTTCGACGGCGCAGGTTGGGAAGCTTTCGAGTGAAGCGGCTGAAGAGCTGGGTCTCACTGAAGGCACTGCCGTGTTCGGAGGCGGTGGTGATGCCGCGCTGATCGGGGTTGGGGCAGGAGCAGTTGCACATGGCGATACCCATATTTATCTCGGTACATCCGGATGGGTATCGACGGTCGTCGGGAAGCAGATACTTGACGCGAAACATATGATTGCCTCTATCGTCGGTGCCAACACGACAGGCTACCACTACTTCAGTGAGCTAGAGACGGCGGGCAAATGCCTGGAATGGGTGAAGAACCATCTCGCTCTCGATGAGATCGGCATTTATCTAGAGAAGAAACAAATCTCCGATTCGCAGGAGTCGATATATCGGAGTCTATATGATTACATGATGCATGCGATCAAAGATGTGCCGGCGGGAAGCAACGGCGTTATGTTCGCTCCTTGGCTGCACGGCAACCGCTCCCCGTTCGAAGATTCCAATGCACGCGGACTTTTCTTCAACATCGGAATCGATACTGGGAAGACCGAGCTGATCCATGCGGTGCTGGAAGGCATCTGCTACCATCTCCGCTGGCAGCTGGAGGCGCAGGATCTGAAGATTAAGACATCCCAAGCGATCCGGCTGGTCGGGGGAGGTGCGCTTGCCCCGCTTACATGCCAGATGCTGGCCGATGTGCTCGGTCGCGAGATCGAGACGGTCGACAGTCCGCAGAATGCCGGCGCCATTGGCGCTGCTGTCGTCGCCGCTGTTGGACTTGGCCGAATCGCAAGCCTCGACGATGCGAAGAAGCTCATTAAAGTAAAGGCAAGCTACAAACCGAATGCAGCGAACAAGGCGTCGTACGATCACTATTTCGCCGTGTTCAAGACGTTGTATCGGAACAATAAGAAAGCCTTCAGCATGTTGAATGCTCAGCGGAATGCTTAAGATCATGCTGAGCTTAGTGTAGCATTAGCAGAACCCCCACATCCTTGTTGGATGCGGGGGTTGTTTGTTGTGGAGCATCACGAGGTGCGCATGAAAGCGACGCAGCAGTTGGTACGCTATTGCCGATTAACAAATGTTTAGTATTAGCGCCCCAACCGAACCATTTCGTCCAATCCACTCAACAATCCCTAACATAAATAAACAAAAAATTCGAATTGTATGTAATATTACATGACATAATCTATGTTTTTAATATATAATACCAATATTATCGACATTGCGTCAGGTTTTATGACATAACTAGACAGCTTGAAAGTTGAGGAGTGGTTGAAATGTTCGGATGGCTTGGCTTTACTAAAGGACTCCCGCTGTGGCGCTCTTATCGCTTAAACGAAAGCTTAAAATCCGATGTCGAAGAGATCTTCGAAGGCATCGCAGACACGAGGATAAACGTACTTCATTCTTGGGCGACTGATTATTGGCGTCATCTGGAGCGGCTTCGCGATCAGCTGCTGTCAACCTCCGATGCTGCAGCTCTGTTAAGCAGTGCTGACCGGAACGATCTGGATAGAACCTTCACGGAAACGTACAGCCGAGGAACCGATTTTACAGAGCTGTTCCTGTTGGATGAATCGAACAGCGTCGTTTATTCGACTTATCCCGTACATATTGGCGCTGTCTACGTACAAGGACAAGCGTTCACCGCTGGCATTGGTTATGCCGCAGAATCCGCACAAGGGCGTCCTTGCTTGTTCGGCCCTTATTCCGATCCTATAACGCTGCGCATCGGCCCCCGTTCATCGACCTTTCATGATGCGATGACGATCATGTTCATCTTGCCGATAATCAGTGGTGGTGATCGGACGGTTGGCGCAATTTGCGGCCGAGTGCCCAACGATGTTCTTGGCGATCTCATCCAGCGGGAATCTGGTCACGTCTATCCGGATTCCGGCGACAACTATATTTTTATGGCGAAACCAATGTTGAACAAACATGTACCGCCAGGGACGGCACTGTCTCGCAGCCGATTCGAGGATCGTACTTTCACCCACGGAGAGAACTTGAAAGACGGCATTACAACGGATTGGGGTGTTGTCTCTGTCAAGGAGCATACGGAGCTGGAGCTTATTTTTACCGACCCGGCCACGGGTATGCTGCATCCTGGTGTCGCAAGTACAATCCGCAACGGCAGCAACCTATTCGTCGAGTTTCCGGGTTACTCGGATTACCGGCACATTCCCGTTATCGGCAAAGGCGTTACATTCCAGCTGCCGCATTGCCCTGACCTATGGGGCATGATGTGCGAAGGTGACTTGGAAGAGGTATACCGGCAGCGCAGCATTGGCTGGCGCCAAATGAAGCTTGGAGCAGCAGCCATCGCTCTATCCGCCGTGGCAGCAGCAGCCCTTATATGGCTCATCGCTTCACAAGCTCCACTCTGGTTAACGGCGGTGTCTGCCGGATTGTTCCATATCCTATTCGGAGCGTTATCGATCTCCTTCGTCCATAAGAAAGCTACAGGGAAAGTCGTCGAACGGCTGCAAGCGATCAATCGGTTTATCCGCATTAATGCGGAAGGCGAAGGCGACTTGACTCAGCGGCTTACACCTAATGATTTTGAGAACGATGAAACAAGAGAACTGGCGAAGTGGATTAACAATATGATCGACTCGCTGGAGAACATAATGCTGCGCGTTAAACATGCCTCAGACGATGTGCGATCGAGCCAACATGCGATGATTCGCTCAACGACTGTTACCGCTGAATCAACGGAACGCGTGAATCAGAACATGCATGTCATGCTGCGAAGCATTCGCAGACAGTTGAAAGATATCGACGTTGCGAAGGACGTTGCTGGCGAGATGCGTGAGCAGCTCCGCTCGATCGAGCAGGAAGCGGACCGCCAGATCGCTACCGCTCAAGGCGAAGTCGAACGAATCGGCGATAAAATGCAGCATATCTCGGCTAAAGTTCAGCAATCCAATGAGACGATTCGCACCTTCATCCATACTGCTGAACAAATTCGGACCGTCTTGCATACGATCGAAGAAATTTCCGCGCAGACGCATTTGCTCGCTCTGAATGCTTCAATAGAAGCTGCTCGCGTAGGCGAGCATGGGCGCGGGTTCGCCGTTGTCGCAGCGGAGATTCGCAAGTTGGCCGACATGACGAACCGATCTACCAGTGAAGTTCATGACATTATTCAACTTATTTATAAAGAAGCACAACAGGCCTATCAATCGATGGATGATGGAACGAAAGCCGTTGAGGAAGGCAATCAACTCGTTGCTGCCGCATCTCGACTACTATCTGACGCAACCGCTGAAGAAAGCCGCAAATCGCAGGTCGTCGATGAAGTCGTCGCCTTGATGGAGAAGATCGCAGCAATCAGTATGGAGAACCGTGCACTCTCTACTGACGTCGAATCCAAGGTGCAGGAGCTGATGAACGAGATTATGAGCGTCCGCCACACCTCGCAGACCGTTGAAGCCATCACCGTTCTCATGCAGCAGCTCGTTGGCCAATTCAAGCTTACGGAAGCGCGCGTCCGATAGGAACGTGCGATAAGAGCGTGCAATATCAAGCAAAGACGATCGATTCCCGAATGATGTTCGGTCGAGTCGATCGTTTTATGCATCTTTGCATGACGCAACAATTAGAACATGGATAAAGTTACCAAAAGAACATTGCTGAATGTCTTCGCTGTGTACAATATCACTATAATCTCCATAGCTGTGACCATCCCCCCTATTTGCTCCCTATTCAATCTATCAGCTTTATATATCCTATCAGCTTGTTTCTGTATATCTATCTGATCACATTATGATTTGATCTCAGAAAGGAGGTGAGTAATCGCAATAACTTCAGCGATCGTCTAGTCACACCGCTGCCGCTAAGTCTATGAATAAGGGAGGAGAATGAATGACGTTTCAATTATTGTTGAAGCAGCAATCATCCAAGATGACGAGGCTTGTATGGGGGTCAGGCGCTTTACTTCTGCTTCTGGCTTGTTCTCTGCTTTTCGCGGATCGCGCATGGGCACATGGATGGGTGGATGACAGCCGAGCGGATTTATGCATGGACGGCGTGAATCAGAATTGCGGAGCCGTTCAGTATGAGCCTTGGAGCGTGGAAGGCCGAGGTGACTTCCCTGAGATCGGCGTGCCGGATGGCCAGATCACAGGCGGAGGCAAATACGAGCCGCTGTTTGCACAGACCGCAACGCGCTGGGCCAAAGTCAACATGAGCGGCGGACCCTTTACGTTCCACTGGTCAATCGTCGCCAACCACAGCACGAACCGTTGGGACTACTACATTACAAAGCCAGGTTGGGATCCGAACAAACCGATTACTCGCGCGGATTTGGAGCTATTCTGCCGTTATGAGGACAACGGCGCGATTCCGCCGAACGACGTCTATCATGACTGCGTCATTCCGAACGACCGGGAAGGATATCATGTCATCGTCGGCGTATGGGACATCTTCGATACGATCAACGCTTTCTATCAAGCGATAGACGTGAACTTAACCATTGACCATTCACAACCAACAACACCTGCGCCTGGTTACGCTGGCGATCCAAACCGGTTCGGCGCGATTCGCGATTGGAGCGTGATCCGACCGTATCAACCGGGTGAACAAGTCGTTTACAACGGCTATGTCTGGCAGGCAAGATGGTATACGATTGGCCAGCAGCCAGGCACGAACGAAGCATGGCAGCAAGTCGGTCCGGCTACAGGAAACCCGACACGACCTGGGGAACCGACAGCGCTGACTGCAACATCCGGCAATGAGCAAGTGTCCCTCTCTTGGGCGACCACGTCCGGCGCAACGAGCTACACGGTGAAGCGATCGACCGTTTCGGGCGGTCCGTATACCAACGTGACTACAATTACGTCGACGAGCTACACGGACATCGGCCTGACGAACGGTACGACGTACTATTATGTTGTAAGCGCTTCGAATAGCGCTGGTACTAGCGGAAACTCCACACAGGCAAGCGCAACGCCTGCAGGTGCAGCGACCCAAGCGCCTGCAGCACCAACCGGCCTGTCCACGATGGGCCATGATTCGCATGTTATGCTCTCTTGGGCAGCTTCGACAGGCGCCACGAGCTACACGGTGAAACAAGCTACTGTGTCAGGCGGTCCTTACACGAACATCGCAACCGTTACGTCAACCAGCTATACGGATCTGAGCGTGACGAATGGTACAACGTACTATTATGTGATCAGTGCATCGAATAGCGCTGGTACCAGCGCCAACTCTACACAGGCGAGCGCGACTCCGACGAGCGGAGCTTCGATGGAGATACCGGCAGCGCCAACAGGTCTAACCGCTACGGCGGGTAATGCACAGGTGACGCTCGCATGGACCGCTTCATCCGGCGCCACGAGTTATACGGTGAAGCGCGCGACCGTCTCGGGCGGCCCTTACACAGACGTCGCGACCGTTACGACAACAAGCTACGTGAATACGGGTCTGACGAACGGCACCACGTACTATTACGTCGTCAGCGCATCGAACAGTATGGGCAGCAGTGCCAATTCCGCACAAGCAAACGCATCACCAACTGGCGGAACCAGCACAACAAGCAGCCTAATCGTTCAGTACCGCACCGCTGATACTAATGCAACCGACAATCAAATTAAAGCATCCTTCATTATCAAAAATACGGGAAGCACCTCCGTTAACCTCAGCACGCTGAAAATCCGGTATTATTTCACCAAGGATGGCACGGCCGCAATGAATGGCTGGATCGATTGGGCGCAAGTTGGGTCTTCGAACGTAAGCATTTCATTCGGCTCAGCTACGGGAACGAATGCCGACACTTACGTTGAGCTCAGCTTCACCTCTGGAGCAGGCTCCATTCCAGCGGGCGGGCAAAGCGGTGAAATCCAATTGCGGATGGCTAAGACCGATTGGTCCAATTTCAACGAGAACAACGATTATTCCTATGATGGCACCAAAACCTCATTCGTAGATTGGAGCAAAGCTGTCTTGTCTCAGAACGGCTCGATTGTCTGGGGTACAGCACCGTAATATAACTTCAATAGCCGAACTGTATTCTATACGGCGGCACCTATAGACAGCAAGCAAAGCCCTCGAATCGAGGGCTTTGCTTTGTCTTTGTCATTGTCATTGTCCCTTTATTGGAACACTTTCTGCTGCTCTACCCCACTCGTATTACCCACTTCAACCTTCCGCGGCCAGAATAGCATCGTCAGCACAATCCCTGCGATTGCGATACCGCCGCAAACGAATAACATTGCATCCAATCCGCTTACGAACGCTTCATGCACCGACTCAAGGAGTGAAGATGAGTTCATCTCGCCAGCTGTCATAGCGCCGGACGATACGTTATGGCGAATGGCTTCTGCTGTCGCTTCTGGCAAGCTGCTTACATCCACATGGCTGCTATAGATGCTGTTGAGCAGCGAGCCTAAGAACGCTACGCCAATCGTTCCGCCAATCTGACGCATCGCCATAATAACGGCTGAGCCTACACCTGCCCGCTCTTCGGGCAATGTGCCCAATGCAGCGTTCATAGAGATAGGCAGAACAAAGCTTAGACCAACACCAATGCACACAACCCAGACAGACGTGTAGCCATATCCCGTCGATACTTCCGTCATACCGCCCAGTCCAAAGCCTGCCGCTACGATTAGAAAACCTAACGCTATTACTGCCTTATCGCCTGCACGAGCCGATAGCAGTCCCGACAACCTAGAACCAACGACGACCCCTCCTATGAGCGGCAGCAACCGTAGACCGGCTGCTTGGGCATTAAAACCTTGCACAATTTGCAGATATAGCGGCAATCCGAACAGAATCCCGAAGAGTGAGAAATTGACCAGGGTTGCCATTCCAGCCCCCCATGTAAAGCCTGCACGCTTGAATAACTTCAGATCAACGAGCGGATGTTTCGTCCGACGACCAAGCCAGATGAACACACCAAGAAGCAATACACCTAGAATAACCGAGGCTAATGTAATTCCATCACCCCAGCCCTCGTCGCCCGATCGAGTTACGCCGTACGTAATAGCCGCCAAGCCCAAGCTCGACGTCACGATTCCCCGCCAATCAACCTTTAACTTTTGTTTCTCAGCAGTAGACTCAGGCAGCAGCACTACTAACGCAATAAGCGCGATTAGAATAATGGGCACATTGATTAGAAAGATCGTTCCCCAGTTGTAGTGCTCCAACAGCCATCCACCGATAATTGGACCTAGGGGAAGTCCAAGCGCACTAGCCATTACCCATAAATTCATCGCTTTCGGACGTTCTCCCTCGGAGAACAAGAACGGAACCAACGACAGTGACAACGGCATAAGGAGCGCAGCCCCTAGGCCAAGTATTGCCCGAGAAATAATGAGTGCCTCAGAGGTCGTCGAATACGCACATGCGACCGATGCTGCGCCGAACATAACAAGTGATAGAAATAGCAGCTTTTTGCGACTATACCGATCTCCTAACATTCCCGCAGGCAGCAGCATAGCTGCCAGTACTAGGTTGTAGGCATTGGCAAACCATTGCAACTGACTGGTCGATGCTTTGAGATCGGATGCGAGTACCGGAAGCGCCAGATTGAGCACTGTCGTATCGAGTCCGATCGTCAGAACGCTTAGCGCCATCACGCCGAGCACCCACCATCTGGTCTTACTGTTGTGCATGTTGAGCACATTCATCATCACCTTTCATTTTTAAAACTAACTAGTTATTTATATTTCGGTTAAAAAAATACCGCCTTTATTTCTTTACAATAAAGACGGCTCCATTATCCCGTAAACAACGAATTGAACGAGCTGCTCCCGCGCATGCATAGAATTGCCGCCCGCTCCAGACTCACCATCCAGCTGCCCATCACCTGTCACATCAATATTGAAGCGAGAGAAATGCTGCATGGAGAAGCCCACGTTGCTGAGCAGCAGTATCGGCAAATAATAAGGGTCTAGACCCGCTCTAAGCAGTCCATTCTCCTTCGCTTGCTTAGCCAGGTTGAGCAATTGCGTAATATCGTCTGGCCGATATGAAATCTGATTCCACGTGCGCCAACCTTCAGCTGCTTCCCACGAGTAGATTTTCAAGAATCGCGGGTTTTGCACTAAGAAGTCATACGTACTGCGTACGACCGTCTCAAGAAACAATCTAAACTTTCCTGCATCCTTCGTAAGCCGCTCGTCATTCAAGAGATCGCCCGACACATCTGCAAGCATCTGATCACCTAGCTGGTCGGCACGCTTGACAACTTCCATGTACAATCCCAGTTTATCGGTAAAATACTGATAGATCAGGCTTTTGTTATAACCCGAAGCGCTGGCAATGGCATCAATACGAGCGGCCGAAAAGCCCTGATCCGCAAAAATCTGTTCCGCCGCGTCAAGAATGATCTCCCTTGTTCGCGCAGCATCATATGTTTTCTTCGACTTCCGTTCCTTCTGTGTAATGCCCGCTCCCGCCTTCGCAACAATTCTAACTAATTGGTTAGATTTTAAGCTTCAACCGTTCAATCTGTCAAGTGCTGTTCGCGGAGAATGAATATCCTTCTGTGCACTATAGATTCTCTTCAGCGATAAATTCGAAATTCGACAACGTAAATTGCCCATCGTGATATGAAACATCAGCATTCAAATCACCAAAGTACTGCGGCGATGCAATCTTCTCGAATAAGAACGGAACACCAAACCTCGCCTTAATATCGTTATTGTCATCGAAGCTAAATCCAACTACATCCCGAATTCCTAATTGTTTCCTAACCGCTCCAAACTCATCATGATCATAATATTTCTTCATAATAACTTCTGTTTTCTTAGAACCGACCTTCACTTCTGCTATCAGCTCTTCCGCTTCTTTGATTGGTTTGAAAGAGATGGCGGGATTCACCTGATCCAAGTAGTCATTCTCCATGAATTGACGGTCCTGCAGCTTCGGATCTTCCTCCATCTCGATCATATGCAGCTCTTCTAGAGAAACGCCAGTACCAGATCCAACATATAGAATGACGGCGAGTTCATTATGGCCATCGCCATCGTAGTCTTTCACAGCTAATCTAGGTTCAATTCCTCTGGGCGTATTATAGATCCAATCATATTGTTGAACGAGGTCCCCGACACGAAGCTCAACCCCGTTATCGAGGCCATACATATAGATGTTACGCTCCGGAATAGAGGCGATCACCTTCGATTCCGGATCACCTGGCGCTGTACTGTCCTTCACAGTCGATGAATCAGAAGATCCTGTGGAGCTGTCTACTTGTTCAGTCTGCGGCTTCATATCCTGCGTTTTGGATGTTTCATTCTTGACGCCACAGGAGGACAATAAGAGGCTGACTGCCATACATGATGCGATTAGAAAAGAATAACGTTTGCGGTATGAGGATACTTGCAAGTGAAATGCCCCTCTCTGACGAACTCTGTCAATATTCTTCTATACCGACGTTATTTCGGGAAAAATGTTGCAGCAATAACCTACTTTAATGCGCTTGTTTTCACTGTCTATTTCAAACAAATAAAGCTCAACGCCATTCGCGTTGAGCTTCGATCTGATTAATTCAACCCATTACGACTGTGGCTGCTGCGCCTCCGTGCTGATTTGCCATTTGATGCCAAACCTGTGCTCTAGACGTCCGAACAACGTGCCCCAGAACTGTTTCTCGAGCGCCATAATAACTCGGCCGCCTTCCGACAAATTCGCGAATGCACGCTGTGCTTCCTCATCCGTCTTGAATTCTAGATTCAAGTCATAACCGCTGCTGCGTCCTGGCGGCTCATGCATGGAATCTGCAATGAAGAAGTTAACGCCTGCAGCTGTAAACGACATATGTATAATACGATCTTTAAGCGCTTCATCTGTTCCTGGCGCTTGTCCATACGTCATCTGGTCGTTAATCTGCCCGCCGAGCGCCTGCACGTAGAAACCAGCCTGCGTCCTGGCATCCTCTGAGTAAAAACACGGTGTCAGCTTCGCCATTTCGAATCCCGCTCCAATCACTTGGTCGGTTACACACTCATCATAACAAAAGCAGGAATAAAGACAAATTAAGAAGTTCTGCTTAAAACACGAATAAACTCATCGTTCGAAGGCTGTCTGCCATCGAAAAGCTCACGGAAATGTCCCCGATTACAACCAACTTCAATGGCATGTCGTATAGCTCGCTCAATTCGGCTTGGAGTCGTTTTATACCGAGGGGCGAGAAGGACACTTATTTGTCTCATCGTTAAAGAAGGATCTTCTTGATACAGTTGAATCGCTGTATTGATGTAAGCAAATCCTTTTATATGAGAAGGGATTCCGAGTTGTGCAATTCGTTGTGCAATCGCTCCGCTTACCTGATATTGTGGCTGCTTGTCGCGCGGTGCGTTTCGTTCCCTTACCGGGTTCTGAGTTTCGACATAGGTGCTCATTCCTTTACTTAGCGTTGACGGTATCGCCTGCTGTGCGCCCATCAACACCATTTGACGCAGCTGCTGCAGCTCAAGCAGCATGAATTGCTCACGGTTATGAAACTCTTGGCGCATCGTCTGCATAAGATCGGTAAGTGAATCTATTTTGTTATGCAGCGATTGAATGTTTTGATTCATTTGCTCCATTTCTTCTACTGATTTGGGATCATCTTTTTTGAAAATCATCGTTATTACCTCTCATCGTTGTAAAATTCACCCTATTACGTGATAAATCTATTGTATTGGAATTATTTCTCACCTTCAATATTAATTGTCGTCAATAGTTAAGATGCGGCGCGTTCGTATCCAATCCCTTTACAACCGCACCTTCAATTCAACAATAATCTCCAAAATGGTATAGTTGTCCCGAGCAAATGCACCTCCTGCTACATATGATAGATTAGAAAAA
Source organism: Paenibacillus terricola (assembly GCF_014779765.1). Classification (GTDB taxonomy): domain Bacteria; phylum Bacillota; class Bacilli; order Paenibacillales; family Paenibacillaceae; genus Paenibacillus_T; species Paenibacillus_T terricola. The sequence continues at coordinate 143,439 of NZ_JACXZA010000003.1, forward strand.
CAAACCACTCCTCCTACAAGGAGGTGATGCATAATGACAATGCTGCTCACAGGCTGGATGCTGTATACGCTCTGGATCGTACTTGGTTTCATGGCTCTCGATTTCCTCGTCGGTCTCTATCATGCGCTTCGCACGAAAGATTTTACGCCGTCGCTAATCCTTAGCTACCTGCAAGATACGCTCTACTACGTATTCCCGCTGTTGCTGCTTGCAGGCATCTCTGCACTCGACTCGACAGGCTGGATCGTACTGACAGGCTACTATGTAGGTGCCTTCGGAATCGCACTCAAATATTTGTTATCGCTCAAAAGCAAATTGTAAGCGCCTTCGTCAACAGCTCTAGGTGTGCCTAGGGCTTTTTTGTTGTGTTTTATTATAGAAAAAACCACGCCCGAGGACGTGGTTAGCTTACATCGTATCGTTTGCGATGATAAGTAATGATGTTACTGAAGGCCGTGTTCTTCACGAATATTGTACAGACCTTGAATGAGCAGTTCCGCAGGATCGCGGTTCAGCAGCAGGTGCGTAACCAGCAGATGCAGCGGGAAAGCGCAAACATTATTGCCTTCGACAATAGATGGGAATCCTGCTTCAAGGACCGGACCAAATTTGTCATGCAGCGCTAGGTCGACGTGTACAGGCTCTGGAGCGAATTCTTCGCGAATTAACGCTACGCATTGCGGTACGAGTACTTTGTCGACGATGAATTTGGCTTCGTCTTCGTTCCTCGGCGGGGTTGGAATTCCTCTTCCGCCCTCCTGCTTCATCAGCTCTACGAAGAAGGAAGCAAGCCATTCCGCCGGATCGTTGCCGGATTGGAATCGATTGACCAGCTCGCGCAGGAAGAAACCGCAGGAATAAATTTGACCCGAATCGTTCTTCACGTGATAAATAAATACAGGACCGTACATCTCCTGTGTTACCACATTTCCATCCACTTCGTCGTAATGCATACGCAGTGCTACAAGGCAGTTATGATGAACAGCCTTGACCAGCTCAACCAACTGCGGATCAGGTTCAGCTGTTTGATTGCCTTTAAATTCTTCATTGGTCGTCTCGTTGTTCATCCTTTTCATCACCCGATTCCATCATATCACTCGATGGAACAAGCAGTCTAGTCAGAGTCTTATTTTCTCGTGCATTTCGACAAAGAAAATTCGTTCCATCCCACGATATTTCGGCAAAATCTGGCCTAATCGCCGATCTTATCGGGCTGACCTGACGATATTGCGTCATTACGGGCAAATGCTGAACGTGACGAACTCAGAGGGTGCTACAGTGCGACTAAATGCCGCATTTACTCCTCTAACGAACCTCGGTGACACTATTGTACGCTGCTTGGCCGTTTCCCCAAGCTAACGAACTCAAATCATGCTATTCAGCTTGATCCACGCGTTCCAACGGCGTTTGGAAGTAAATAAGATGTATGGGGTTCGTCACATTCCCAACGTCTACACGTAAGCAGGATAAGGTCGCTGAGGTTCGTTAGAACACCGAAACTGCTGCTGTGTCCCAACAAATCATCCGAGCCTATTGCGCGACTTATAAAATCAAGATACACTATGGGCAAACAAAACAGCATCACATTCGGTCGTGAAGCACACGCCGCTTCGATACTTCGTATCGGGGCGGCTTTTTTGCGTGCTATCGAGGACTAATAAGGAGGATCGTAATGGGACGTTTCGAACTCAAGTATGAAGAGTGGCTATTGCAGCAAATTAATCAAGAGGTTAATCATCGCAGACGTGAGTTATTGGAGAAAGGTCTAGGCCATGGTACGGTCGAATTTTTGCGGCATATTTGGTTTCCCGCGGTAGGTAATTTCGATCACTTATACCCCGAATGGGAGGTTCGCGACTTCAACAGCGGTTACCGCTATGTAGATCTGGCCTACATGCCTGGCGGCGGTGTTAAAGGAGGGTTCGAGATTCAAGGCTATGGCTCGCATGCTCGGGATCTCGAAGTGAAACGGTTTAAAGATTTGTGCTGGCGGCACAGCCTCTTGGCTCTCAATGAGTGGATCTTTCTCCCCGTTGCTTATCCGTCGATTAAAGAAGAACCTTGGCGCTGCCAACAGCTTGTGCTCGCTTTCGTCGGCAAGTTTGTATCAATGCACGTACCAGCTTATCTAAGTGCCTTCGAAGCCGAAGCCGTTCGATTTGCTCGGCGTTTATTGCGTCCCTTTGCGCCATCAGAGTTGGCGGGACATCTACGCGTGACAGACCGCCATGCGAGGCGAATCTTATACGCGTTAGTTGATTACGATCAACTGGTCGTCGCAAGCGGGAAACAGCGGCACCGCACGTTTTCCTTAAGGCAGGATTAGCTAAAAATGTCGGGTATCATTAGTTACTTAACAAATGCTCCCCACTAACGGACTATGGTGACTCTATTGGACGATATTTTACCACTTTTGCGCGCTTACGGACTAAGGTGACTCTATTCCACCTGTTTGTACCGCTTCAGTATCAGTTTGAGGTGATTAGGGTCAGTGTGGTCCGTTACCCGTCCATTTCGATCAATATGAAATATTAACGTCCGTTTAGTCCGTTAGCACGGCGGATACGGAACTCTAACACCTTGAGTACACGATTCAGTCAAGCATCTACGATGCAAGACGATATCTCTCTCCACTAACGGACTAAGGCGACTCTATTGGACGATATTTAACCACTTTTGCGCGCTTACGGACTAAGGTGACTCTATTCCACCTGTTTGTACCGCTTCAATATCACTTTGAGCTGATTAGGGTCAGTGTGGTCCGTTACCCGTCCATTTCGATCAATATGACATATTAACGTCCGTTTAGTCAGTTAGCACGGCGGATACGGAACTCTAACACCTTGAATACACGATTCAGTCAAGCATCTACGATGCAAGACGATATCTCTCCCCACTAACGGACTATGGTGACTCTATTGGACGATATTTAACCACTTTTGCGCGCTTACGGACTAAGGTGACTCTATTCCACCTGTTTGTACCGCTTCAGTATCATTTTGAGGTGAATAAAGTCTGCGTGGTCCGTTACCCATTTATTTTGATCTATATGACTTATTAAAGTCCATGTAGTCCGTTAACACGGCTGCTTGAGTACAGATACTAGCCAACAACAAACAAATCAAGCCGCTCCTGGCTTGCACGGATTCCGTGGCAAGGCCGAGAGCGGCTCGCAGTGCGGCGAATTGACGCGTTGTGCGCTTCTTTACAAAGCGCGTGAAGCCTAACGCCAATGACTCCGCTTCCTTATCCTCTCTTCTTACGCGTCATGACGTCGAAGATGACGGCTGCGGCGAGGACGCCGCCGCGGATCATGTATTGGTAGGAAATGCCGACTCCGAGCAGGTTCATGCCGCTCGTCAGCGATGCCATAACGATTGCGCCGATAATGGAGCCCGTTACTTTACCTACGCCGCCTGCTGCCGATACGCCGCCGACATAAGCAGCCGCGATCGCATCAAGCTCGAACAGCGTACCAGCCGTTGTGGATGCCGACTGAAGGCGCGAAGTATACAGGATGCCGCTGAGCGCGCTGAGCAGACCCATTGAGCCGAACACGATATAGGTAATCTTCTTGACATTGATGCCGCTCAGATGAGCCGCTTCCGGATTGCTGCCGACCGCATAGATATGGCGGCCGAGCACCGTCTTCGTCGTCAAGAAGTGATAGATAAGCACGACGCCTAACACGATGATAACGGTCCACGAGAAGCCGTTGTAGCCGGACAGTTTCCACGTCACGTAAGCGATTATCGCCGATACGAAGATAAGCTTAACCGTTAAGATTCCTTTGGAGACGACTTCGAAATTGTATTTCTGTTTGTTGGTACGATTCTTGAACTCAAAGTAAATGTACAACAAGATAATGACAAGGCCGAGAATGAGCGAGAGCACCTTCAGGCCGCCCACTTCCGTAATTTCTGGAACGAAGCCGTTGCCGATAGCGTTAAAATGATCGCTCGTGACGTTGATCGTGCCCGTCTTCTCCGTCACTTGCAGCAGCGCGCCGCGGAAAATCAGCATGGCTGCGAGCGACGAGACGAAGGAAGGAATTCCGACCGATGCGACGAGCACGCCATTGAACATCCCGATGACGATGCCAAGCACGAGAATGATCGGAATCGTAAGGTAGAAAGGAACTCCCGCCTGAGTCATAAGTATGGCGGCAATAGCGCCCATGAAGCCAGCCGCGAAGCCGACGGACAGGTCAATGTGCCGAATGACGATAACGAGCGTCATGCCGACCGCCAATACGGCTGTATATCCCGTTGCATCCAGTAGGTTGCTGATGTTACGGGAAGACATGAACAAGCCATCTGTCATGATGGAGAAAATGACAATGATAACGAACAGAGCGATATACATGCCGTATTCGCGAATATTGACTTTGAGCAGCGTCCCCGCCTCACCCAGCAGAGTTGGTTTCGTTTCACCCGAGGACGGCCGGCGGTGGCCGGAAATCTTCGGCGCCTCTTTGACTACGTTGTTCATCGTTGTTCCTCCTATTGCGTAGCAAATTGCATAATTTTTTCCTGATCGGCTTCTTCAATGGACAATTCGCCTTTGATTCGGCCTTCGGCCATGACATACACGCGATCGCTCATGCCAAGCACCTCGCCAAGCTCCGACGAGATCATAATGATGCTCATGCCCTCGCTGATCAGCTTGTTCATGATCGTATAAATTTCAAATTTGGCCCCAACGTCGATACCGCGCGTAGGTTCGTCGAGTATTAGCAGCTTCGGCCCAACGAACAGCCATTTGCCAAGCGACACCTTCTGCTGGTTGCCGCCGCTCAGGTTTCCGACGATCTGCTCGATGGAAGGCGCCTTCACATACAACGAATCCTTGTAGGATTGAGCGACTCGAACTTCCTCGTTGCCGTTAATGACGCCCTTGGAGGCGACGCCGCGCAAGTTCGCTGCGGTAATGTTGTTCCGAATATCCTGGATCAGGAATAAGCCGTTGCCCTTGCGGTCCTCCGTTACATAAGCGATGCCTGCATTAATTGCGTCACTCGTATGCTTGAACGAGCCCGGCTTGCCGTTCAGCAGCATATCGCCCTGCAGCTTATAGGATCTCGGATTGCCGAATAGGCTAAGCGCAAGCTCCGTTCGTCCTGAGCCCATCAGGCCGGCGATGCCGACGATTTCACCTTTTTTCACATGTAAGTTAACGTCCTTCACGACATGTCTGCCCAACTGCGTGTCAAAGGCGGACCAATTCTTTACCTCGAGAATGTTGTCGCCGAACGATTTATTCGCTCTCTTCGGGTAAATATCTTCGATCTCGCGACCGACCATGTTTTTGATGATGACGTTTTCCTTAATTTCTCCCTTTGATGCGTCCAGCGTGCAAATCGCGCGTCCATCACGGAGAACTGTAGCCTTGTCCGCAACCGCAATAACTTCCTTCAGCTTGTGCGAGATCATGATGCATGTAATCCCCTGCTTCTTCAGCTCCCTCAGCAGATTGAGCAGATTCTCGCTGTCATTCTCATTCAAGGCTGCCGTCGGTTCGTCCAAGATAAGCAGCCTAATATTCTTGCTGAGTGCCTTGGCAATCTCGACAAGCTGCTGCTTGCCTACGCCAAGATCTTTAATGAGCGTCTCCGGGTTCACGCTCAGCCCGACCTTAGCGAGCATTTCCTTCGCCTGCACGATCGTCTTGTTCCAATTGATAATCGAACCGCGAGCTACTTCGTTGCCGGCAAAAATATTCTCGTACACGCTAAGGTCCGGAAACAGCGCCAGCTCCTGATAGATAATCCCGATGCCAGCTTGCACGCTGTCGGCGATTTTGCCGAACTTCTGCACCTTGCCGTCGAAGACGATATCGCCCGAATACGTGCCGTGCGGATAAACGCCGCTGAGCACTTTCATCAATGTCGACTTGCCCGCTCCGTTCTCGCCGACCAGGAAGTGAATCTCACCCTTAGCCACTTTGAAGTTGACCTCGGTCAGCGCCTTGACGCCCGTAAATTCTTTGGAGATATTGTTCATCTCTAAAATGTAGTCGCTCATCGTTATGCACTCCTTAGCGAAACAACTCTTACATAAAGGAATAGTGATAGACGAATCTATCACTATTCCTTGCCAGTTTTTCTACATAATTCTTACAGACCTTTGAAGTCGGAAGCTTTGTAGTAGCCCGATTCGATGAGCTTTTCCTTGAAGTTGTCTTTGTCGACGGCAACGACATCCGATTGTTTCGCTGGTACTTTCTTTTTGCCGTTGTCGTATTCGCCGTTCGTTTCAATCTTCTTGCCGTCGAGAACGTCAACCGCCAAGCCCATTGCGTCTTTTACGAGCGTACGAGTGTCTTTGAAGATCGTCATCGATTGTTTGCCATCGATAATGTATTGGCCGGAAGCTTTATCGGCGTCTTGGCCGGAAATGACATAGCTCTTGATTGCGCTGTCGGCTCTGAATACGTCCGCGATGGAGCGAGCCGTTGCGTCGTTCGGTCCGAGGATCGCAACGTCGCCTTTCATGTCTGCGCCTGCTGCCGTAAGGTGCGTCTGCGCTTTATTCTTCGCTTCGTCCGGATTCCAGCTCGTCGTTACTTGACCGATAACCTTTGCCATTTCCTCGCGCTCCAGCGTAGCCTTGCCTGCGACGCCGATCGCTTCGCTCGAGTTGGCGATTTTGAACGTGCCGTCGGCGATTTTCGGCTGCAGCACGCTCCAAGCGCCCGCGAAGAACAGGAACGAGTTGTTATCGGTAGCAGCGCCGGCATACAGGTACAGCGGCACGCCTGTGCCTTTCACATGATCAACGAGGTATTGCGCTTGCTTCGCGCCGACCTTATTGCTATCGAACGTTGCATAGTAGTCGACTGCGGTCGTGTTCGTAATCAGACGGTCATAGGAAATAACCGTGATTTTTTCTTTTTTCGCTGCTTCTACTGCTGCACCAGCTGCAGTTGCATCAAATGGACAAATGATAAGTACTTTGATCCCTTTGTTGATCAGTGTTTCTACGTTTTCTTTTTCTTTGGCGGAAGAGCCTTGGCTGAACAGAATTTCACCTTTATAGTTCGAATCCTTCAATGCTTCTTTGAAGCGCTGCTCGTCCTGGATCCATCTTTCCTCGTCCTTCGTTGGCAGTACGATACCGACGCTTATTTTGCTGCTAGCGTTGCTGCCGCAAGCCGTAACCAATGCGGCGAACAACATGACAACCATCATAATGGCGATCGCTTTGAAGCCTTTTTTCATCTTTCTTAACCCCTCTCGGTAATGGTCTAGATCACTTACTGAAGCAACTATATCACCCCGAACTTCCAATGAAAGCGCTATACTATAGCACTCTTTTACGACTATCTGGACATTTTTAACTTGGAACGGATCAAGAGCTTATTTGAGTACAAAAAAAGACAGCCGTACGCGTACGTACGACTGTCTATGACTGAAATCGTTACACTACTATCATTGCAGGAATGCGTAGAAGCTTCATTAGCGTTCTTAGCGTTCAGTGTCTGCCTTCTCATCCGTTTCCTTCTGCACTTTCACATTCCGATACACATCCTCACGCGAGTGGAAGCCGTCTGCGATGATCGTGTCATCGATATTGAACCGGTCCACTGCGATTGGAGAGAGCAGCACGGACGGCACTTCAATCTTGCCGTTGTTCACCTTTCGGTCAGCGCCAGAAGGTTCGCCTCGTGCAAGCTTGAATGCAAGCTCGGCTGCTTTCTCTGCCAGCAGCTTGATCGGCTTGTACACCGTCATCACCTGTGTCCCTTCGACGATCCGCTGCGCTGCCGCGAGATCACCGTCCTGACCGGCAACTGGAATTTTCCCTGCCAAACCTTGCAGCCCAAGCGCTTGAACAACCCCGCCTGCAGTCCCATCGTTCGCCGCGATTACAGCGTCAATGTTGTTGCCGTTCGCGCTAAGCGCAGCTTTCATATTCGCCAATGCATTAGCAGGCGTCCAATCCTTCGACCACTGGTCGTATACAATCGTAATGTCGCCTCTATCGATCAATGGCTGCAGCACGTTGAACACGCCTTTTTTGAACATATGGGCATTGTTATCCGTATCTGCGCCTCCGATATAGACATACTTGCCCTTCGGCACAAGACGAGCGATTGCTTTCGCCTGCAGCTCCCCCACTTGTTCATTGTCGAACGACACATACAGATCGATTTCGGAGTTTTTCACAAGTCGATCATAAGCAAGCACCTTGATGCCGGAAGCATGCGCCTTCTGCACAATAGCAGCCGTTGCATCCGCATTATGAGGGACGATAACAAGGATATCGACGCCCTGGCTGATCATCGTCTCCGCTTGCGAGATTTGCTTCGCGTCATCGCCATTCGCCGCCATGACGACAACCTCGGCGCCAAGCGCTTCGGCGGCCTCCTTGAACATGTCGCGGTCCCTCTGCCAACGTTCTTCTTGCAGCCCATCCATCGAGAAGCCGATTTTGATCCGCCTATTGGTCTTGTCCTCTACCGTGCTGTCGTTAACTTCCGCACTCGTGCCAGCATCCGAATGAACTGCCGTTTCCGTATCCTCCTGCTCAGATGAAGTCTCACTACCGCTGTTTCCATTTCCACTATCACAAGCCGCTGCGAAGCAAGACAGCATAAGCAGCAGCGCAAGCACAAGCATCCTAGCGCGCAATATCGAGTGTCTCATGCGCTTGTCTATCCCCTTCGGCCGAGCAGCGTCTTCCGATATTCGGTTGGCGAGACGTCGCATATTTTTTTGAACACCTTGCTGAAGTAATTCGGATCATGATAGCCGACCTCATATGTGATCTTCTTCAGGCTCCATTCCGGATTTCCCATCAGCCTCTTCGCCTTCTCTATGCGGCATTCGGTTAAGAAATCGATATAATTGACGCCAAGCTGCTCTTTGAACATCTTGCTGATGTAAAAAGGGCTAAGTCCTACGCGCTTGCCGATCGTGTCGAGCGAGATATCTTTATGCGAGTTGTCCATGATAAACTGCTTGATCCGCTGGATCGTATCCGGCGACACGTGGTCCTGATGCTCCGCAAGCGACTGCCGCATTCGGTCTAGCAGAAGAACCGATTCAGCGCGCAGCTGGCGATAATCCTGAGACTGGAACGAGAAGAACGGCGATTCCGTCTCCACGCCAAGCTCCAGCAGCGCCCGAGATGCGAGCCAGAGCAGCTCAAGCACACGCTGCTGCGCTTGAAGCAGATCGGCTCCTTCATGCTCATAACGCCGAATGAACTCCGTCACCTCTGCATGGACCTGATCCCACTGTCCCATTCGAATAAGCTCGAACAGCTGCTTCTCCAACTGCTTCGCTGGATAACCTTCACTCGTAACACCAAGCACCGGCGTATCCGCGAAGAAACGGAACTTCACGGGTACCGACGTATCCATCGATGCGACTAGCGCTTCCTGATAAGACTGCCTGATCTGATCAAGCGATTCGCACACGTTGCCGATGCCAACGAACCAGCCTGCGCCGCCATCCGCCTTCGCAGAAGCGAGCAGCTCGCGAGCGATGGACCCAGCCTGTGCACGGTACGACTGGCTTGGGTCGCGGAACGCGATGATCGGAATTTGCCGTCCATACAGCGCGCCTACCCAACCATTTTTCATCGAACGGACCTTATCTTTAATGACGGTATAAAGAGATTCCGAACCTGGCGGCAGCAGCATCGTCATCGCGAACTTGTCGTTGTCCGATCCAACGCCTAACAAACCTACCAGCTCATCCAAATGCACCTCATGTACATGGTCGAACAGAAGCTGCGTCACGATATCGGTCTCGACGATCGGCATTACCTTCTGCAGCGTATCCCTATGTTGCAAGCTCGTTGCCGCTAGCTTACGATCTTCTTCAATCCGCGCCAGCACTTTGCCTACCGTCGCAATAATCTCGCTCGCCTTGCTTGGCTTCAGCAGATAGTCTTTGACGCCAAGCTTGATCGCCTTCCGCGCATACTCGAATGTATCGTACGCGGTAACCATAATAAACTTCATATCCGGGTAGTCCGTCGATAGATGCTCAATCGCTTCCAGACCACTCATCCCGGGCATCTTAATATCCATCAGTACCAACTCCGGCTGATATTGCTCCGCTATCTCAAGGGCGATCATGCCATTCTTCGCCTGCCGAATCTCTAGGTTGGGAAACCCCTTCTGCAAGATCGCCTGCAGCCCTTCCCGCTCAATCTGCTCGTCATCCACGATCAAGAGCTTCGTCATCCTTCACGTTTCCTTTCGTCTTCGGGATCGTCAGTATAACGATTGTGCCATTCCCCGATTCGCTCTTTATATCGATTACATCTTCCAGGCCACAAAAGATACGCAGCCGCTTGACCACGTTGTTGAAACCTATGCCCGTTGAATGGCTTTCTGTCTCGAAATTATCCTCACGGAGAATTTGCCTGATCTTGGTCTCCGACATGCCAGGGCCGTCATCGGCAATTTCAATTGTGACCCGCTCCCCGCTGTCGAAGACGCGGAAGGAGATTGTGCCGCCATCTTCCCGAGGCTCAACCGCATGGATAACCGCATTCTCAACGATTGGCTGTAAGGTTAAGCCTGGTAACTGGATAGACAGGCAGCTCTCATCGATATCCATATTGAACTGCAGACGGTCGGTAAACCGCGCTTTCTGAATCTCGATATATTGGCCGAGCACTCGGACTTCTTCCTTAAGCGTCATCGGCCGATCGAGCCGCTTCAGATTGTACCTCAGCAGCCCTGCGACGCTTGCGAGCAGATCGCTTGTCTCCTCCGAGCCTTCGAGGTAAGCCTTCTTCGAGAGCATATCGAGCGTATTGAATAAGAAATGCGGATTGATCTGACTCTGCAAACTTCGCAGCTGACTCTCCCGCAGCAGCAGCTTGTTCTGCTGCAGCTCATTCTCCAGTTGCGCTTTCTGCTGAATCTCCGAGATGAGGTTGTTAATATTGATGCGCATTCGATCGAACATTTTGGCTAGGAAAGATATTTCATCATTCGATGTCACTTCAACCTGCAGGTCGAAACGGCCTCGCGACAGCTCCCTTGCCGCCTGCGTCAGCTTAAGAATCGGTCTCGTGATGCTGGAGGAGAACAAGTAGGTGAACAGCAGCAGCATGAACGTAATCGTCAGCATGAGCCAGATGCCCAGCTTCTTCAATTCGGACGATTGGTCGATCATATCGCGGTAGAATCGATCGTATGTCTTCAGATCGTTATCGAGCAGCGTGAGCGTCGTCTCGGATATGTACTTGGAGATGCGCGTAGCTTCCGAGAACGCTTTATCGGAATCCTCCGACTCTTTCTCTGATTGGAACATAAGAGATCGGTCTGTCGTCTCTATTAAACTATCGATTAAATTCATATAATTCGTCAGCGCAAAGTCGCTTTCCTCGCTGCGCAAGTCGAGCACCGCAATTCGTGCTTTACGCAGACGCACTTTGCTCGTATCCAGCTGAGTCAGATTGACCTCTGTCGGCGCAAGCAAATAATTGTACAGTGACGTAACCGTCTGCTGACTGGCGTTCGTCACTTCGTTCATGCTTAAGTAACGCTGCAAGATTTCATTATATTGATCCATCGTCTTCTGATTGTAATAGGTAAGCGTAATCCATATAGCCGCCATAATAGACAGGACGACACCGGCGAGTATCCATATTTTCTTCTGAATGCTGTTCATGGCTGATTCGCCTTTCTCAGCATTCGAATGTCCGTCAGGTAACCTTCCGTGTTAAGCGGTACGGTCTTGCCGCTCAGCCATTGGATCATTCGATCGACGCTAATACGCCCCATATCATACGGCGACTGCTCGATCATGCCATCTAGATTGCCGGACTCTAGCAGCGACATCGCATCCTGACTATCATCGAACGAATAGATAAAATAGGGTCCGACCCTCGCACGTCTGCCGATTTCCTGAATCATCGCACCAGCGAGATTCGCATTAACCGCAATGAACGCATCCACGGTCGGAAGCTCGTTCATCAAATTTTGCGTAGTGGCAATGACCTGCTCCTTCGTATCTGCCGTCTCGGCATACCTAGTGAAGATGTTCGGATGGTTCTTCAGAATATCGTCGATGCCCTTCAGCCGCTGCTGTTGAAAATATTCATTACGGCTATCGCCGAGCAAAATAACTTTGCCCGAATCGCCCATATCGGCAAGCAGTTGATTGGCGATCATCTGTCCAGCGAGATACTGGTCAGAACCGACATAGGTCCGCCGCAGGCTGTCCACCATCGGCACATCATTGGCCACCGTAATGATCGGAATGCCATTGAAGGCAGCTTTGATCTTCGTCAAGTTTTTGAACGCGTCGGAATCCAGTCCCTGAACAATAATGCCGTCGACTTTGGAATCGATCGCAATCTCGATTTTTTTCAGAAAATCCTCTTCATTCTTGCCGTAGCTGCCCCATACCTCCATGCTTGCTCCAGCCTTCTCCGCTTCCTCCATCGCCCCATGGCTGACCTTGATCCAGAACGGCGTATCCAGCTCCTGTGTAATTAACACAAGCCGATATTTCGGCTGCTCGGACACCGGCGTACGCGGCGGCAGCTGGCCTTCGGAACGAAACACTTTGCCTGCGGACACCAGCGTAAAGTAAATCAGAATGACACATATAATGCCGAGTATGACGACAATCGATTTGCGCAAGGGGACAATCTCCGTTTCCATGTAAGGTAAGTAATAACCAGCGTATACCAAGAAAGCGTATTCATCAAGATGGTTTAACGTTAACATGAAACGACAAATGAAAAAAGCCGATCCGCTCAACATCGACACATCGATGATTGAACGAATCAGCTTCTACGTTGTCTGCTTCAGCAGTCCTTGCATAATGACATCAAGCCCCCAGCGGAAACGAACCTCGCCATTGTCAGGCTGTCCACCGGCTTGGAACTCTTCACGCATCGCTGTAAGCATCGGATATTGCTTGGCATCAAGTGATTGATAAGCTGCGGTTAATGATGCAATGGTCGTCCCTTGCTGATCACGGGATGCCTGCTCATAAGCGACTGACGAGGCGTACAGCAGCAGCATATCTGCCCCCCAAGCGGCAGCAGCAGAGCGGATGCCACCTTCATGCAGTCGAGCGAGCACATACTCGGTTAGCGCCAACGAGTGTGGTCCATGCGGCATCGTAGACATAGCAAGCGCTGCAATACCTGGCGTCTCATGCAGCACCTTAAGGTAGGCATACAACGCTTCGAACAAATTGTCCGACCAATTGCCTTCGGATGGATCAGGAAGTTGAACTTGCGCCAGACTGTAATCCAGCACATACGCGTTCAGCTCCTGCAAGTTCGTTACATAAACGTATAGCGACGATGCTCCGGTATCAAGCGCTTTGGCAATTCGGCGCATACTAAGACCGTCTGCTCCATCCTGCTTCAGCAGCTCCAAGGCGGTCTTCACAATAATTTCTCTGCTAAGCGGTTCCTTAGCTGGCCGCGAACGGCGGCTAATAATCGTACGGTTTGAGTTGTCCATACCACACTTATATCATGTTTGCATACATTCGTAAATGTTGCCGCGGCTCGTCGATTCCACCTGTGTTAGGCGTTCGCTTGCTGAACAAACTCGAGATAAATCCGATCGAATTGCTCCTTCAACCGCAGCGCTGCGTCTTCACCGAATATGATCGCTAGGTTTTCCCCAGACTGCATCGCTGATTCTGACGAATAGCGATACATATTGTGCTCATATTCGGCAATTGCTTCATCGAGTTCGCTGCCATGACGAACGATCGCAAGCGCCAATTCCGCTGCATCCTGCATGGCCATGTTCACCCCTTCCCCGGCAAAAGGGGACATGAGATGCGCCGCATCTCCAATCAGTGTCACGCCAGAGCGGCATTCCCACTGATGACCGACTGGCAGCATATAGATCCGCCTGCCGATCATGTTATGGCTTGCATATCGAATGTACTTCTGAAGCGAAGGATCCCAATCTTCGAAATAGCCAAGCAGCTGCGCCTTCGCCGCTTCTACGTCAATCAGATCGATGCCGCATGTATCCAGCCAATCGCGTTCCGCGTTGAAGCAGAGATACACTTTCAACGATCCGTTGCCATTAAGCTGCCCCATTATTGCTTTATGATCCGCTAAGGCGAACATTTTGCCTCGCGCATTAAGAGCAGCAAGATCCGGGTGTGCATTAGCCACATCAGGAATGTTCAGTTCCACCATCGTGATGCCGGAATAAGTTGCAACTGCATCCGTCAGCAGCGGGCGAACCTGCGAGAAGGCGCCATCTGCACCAACGACCAAGTCAACGACGTCGATTTGTCCGTTCTCGAAGCGCAGCTCATGTTGTCCGTTCTCAAGCGGCACAGCCTCAATCAGCTTATAACCGTATCGGATAGCGTTCGGATTCAACGCCTTGAGCAGCATATCGCATAATACGCCGCGGTCAATTTCAGGACGAGCTCCCTGCGCGTCTCCTTCGGCAACCTCGTCCATATACAGCTTGCCTGACTTATCAAATAGCCGGAAGTCTTCCCCTTCATAGCGGGCTAACGCTTGGAATTGCTCGTATAACCCCGCTTCCTTCAGCGCCATCTGACCGGATTCTTCATGTATATCAAGCGATCCGCCGCGCTCCCGATTCGTATCATGCGGCTCGCGTTCATAAACAACTGCGTCTATTCCGTTCTTCTGTAGGATTAAAGCGAGCGTCAGTCCGCCCGGGCCTCCGCCAATAATAGCGATACGTTTATTCAGGACTTGTTGTTGTACGATTGTTGTCATATTCAATCCACTCCTTATGTGTGATAGGATTTGATCCATCTTGGTACTGATTATATATTAACGAACACCGTTCGTAAAGAACGCTGTTCGTTAAAGTTCTTAGAAAGCACGCCATTGTATTGGCGTGCTTCATTACAGCAACTTACGTGCGGCGCATATATGCGCGAACGGTAAGAGGAGCGAAGACCGCTACGATAACTGCTGCTCCAATGAGCGTAATGCCGAGATCCCAGCCAACCGTACCCGAGTTTGTCATATCGCGGACAGCCGTGATGAGATGCGAGACCGGATTGATATTGGCAAACCATTGCAGCCATTTCGGCATCGTATCAACCGGCACGAATGCGTTGGACAAGAACGTCAGCGGGAACAATACAAGCATCGAAATGCCTTGGACGCTGGATGCTGTACGCGCGATAACTCCGAAGAAAGCGAAGATCCAGCTAAGTGCCCACGAGCAGGCGATAACAACAAGTGCCGCAAGCACAACATAACCGAAGCCGCCGTCTGGACGGTATCCCATGATATAGCCCATTGTGAACGTCAGCGTCGTTGCAATCGTATAGCGGATCGTGTCGGCGAGCAGCGCCCCGGCTAACGGAGCAATACGTGCGATTGGCAGCGATTTGAATCGGTCGAACACGCCTTTATCCATGTCCTCCCGCAATTGCGTGCCCGTGACGACTGATGTTGTAATAACCGTCTGTACGAGAATACCTGGAATGATGACCGGCAAGTAGCTCTGTACATCGCCAGAGATCGCTCCACCGAAGATATACGTGAACATAAGGGTGAAAATGATCGGCTGCAGGGTCACGTCGAACAGCTGCTCCGGCGTCCGTTTGATTTTGAGCAGACCCCGATAGGCCATCGTAAAGGAGTTGCGTATCGTCAGCATAAGACTGGTACGATTCTTTAATTGTTGTGTTGCTGCCGTTGAAGTTTTCATCCTCTTACCCCCACTGCTTTTTTATTCGATTGCTCCGACTCCACGGCTTGCTGCTGCGCTTCCTCTCTTGCGCTTTCCCCTGTAATCGTTAGGAACACTTCATCCAATGTCGGCTTCTGCACGCTCATCTCAGCCAGATGAATGCCTTCGGCACGAAGTGCGATAAGCAGATCCGTCACGAGATCTGCATCTCGCATTGGCGCCGTAATCTTCGACGCTTCCGACGATACGCTTGTTTGTACTGACAGTACTTTCTCAATAAGGCGGCGCGTTTGCGCAATATCCTTCGCATCCTGGACGCGAAGATGAAGCGACGACGTACCTACCGATCCTTTCAGCTCATCTACTGTACCTTCAGCAACAACGTGGCCAAGATCGATAACCGCGATACGGTCGGCCAATTGGTCTGCTTCATCGAGATACTGCGTAGTCAGCAGAACCGTCGACCCCGTCTTCACGAGACGGCGAATCGTCTCCCACATTTGCGTCCGTGTGCGTGGGTCAAGACCCGTTGTTGGCTCATCGAGGAAAATAAGCGGCGGCTGTGCAATCAAGCTCGCTGCTAGGTCCAATCTGCGGCGCATACCGCCGGAGAAATTCTTGAGCGGGCGTTTCGCTGCTTCCGTCAAGCCGAATTCTTCAAGCAGATCCGCTGCTTTCTTCTTCGCCTCTGATCGTCCAAGACCAAGCAGCCGGGAGAAAATAATAAGGTTCTCCGTCGCGCTCAGCGACTCATCGACCGACGCATACTGGCCGGTTACTCCTATCAGCTGGCGAACGATTTGCGACTCCTTCACCACATCATGGCCGAAGATGCGTGCCGAGCCTGCGTCTGGACGCAGCAGCGTTGCCAGCATGCGAATCGTCGTTGTTTTGCCGGCGCCGTTCGGTCCGAGCACGCCGTAGATTGAACCAGCCTTTACTTTCAAATCAACGCCATCTACTGCTTTATTGTCACCGAATGTTTTCACCAGGCCGTGCGCTTCAACAGCCCAATCGCCGTTGTTCGGCTCATAGATCCGATTGCTTTTACTCATTGTTTAACTCCTCCATCCATTTGCTCATCTCGTTTATAGTGCTATCTTAGCGAGCGTATATAAACTGAATTTAAACAAAAGGATACAAGAGATGAATTGTGTTAAAAACCTAGTTCGCACGGTTTTGTTCGTTACGACTAGGCGTGGGTCGATGTGCGTCAACGTTGCTCCTCGGTATGACTTCGCTTAACCCGACTGATGCGCGGATCTCTGCACGTGCCACGTCGATTATGAGTCGAACAAGCACAGCTGCAACCGTTAGCGGTTTCTAAACTAAACGCAAAAAATCGCCCCACCCTGCCAAGTTGGCAGAATGGAGCGATTTGTTCTATTACAGTAAATTAATCATGGAAGTTCGTGCCGTCCGTTACGGCTTTCACATAGCCTGTGCGGACAACAAAGTCACCAAAGTGCTCGCCTTTATTGCGCTCAACCGCAAAATGTTTAAAGATTGGCGTCAGCGTAGCGATAATCTCTTCTTCTGCAATGTTCTCGCGGTACAACTTGCTCAGTCGATCGCCCGTGAAGCCAGCGCCCATGTACATGTTGTAACGGCCTTGAGCCTTACCGATGAACGCAATCTCACCAAGTGCAGGACGTGCACAGCCGTTCGGGCAGCCCGTCATACGGATGTTGATTTCTTCGTCACGCAGACCTGCTTCTTCGAGAATCGGCTCCAGCTTGTCGATCAGCGTTGGCAGGTAGCGCTCCGCTTCAGCCATTGCAAGGCCGCAAGTCGGAAGTGCGACGCACGACAGTGCGCTGCGGCGAAGTGCCGAATAGTTGCCGCCTTCTTCAACGCCGTGCTCTTTGAGCAATGCAGCAATCTTCGTCTTCTTCTGGCTCGTCACGTTGGCAATAACCAGGTTCTGGTTCGCCGTCAGACGGAAATCGCCTGTATGAATCTTCGCGATTTCACGAAGCGCCGTTCTCAGCTTAATGCCAGCTGTGTCAACAACTCGGCCGCCTTGCACATACAGCGTTAAGTTCCATTTGCCGCCTACGCCTTTGACCCAACCATAACGGTCGCCCGTATTGTCGAAGCTGAACTCGCGTGCAGGCTGAAGCTCCCAACCAAGACGGTCATGCAATTCATCAACGAACCAGTCAAGGCCGTGACGATCGATCGTATATTTGAAGCGCGCGTTCTTACGTACGGAACGGTTGCCGTAGTCGCGTTGAATCGTTACTGTTTTCTCTGCAACATCAAGGATTTGATCCGGCGTTACGAAGCCAATAACTTTCGCCAGCTGCGGATACGTGTTCGTGTCGCCGTGCGTCATACCCATGCCGCCGCCAACGCTAACGTTGAAGCCAACAAGCTTGCCGTTCTCAACGATTGCGATGTAGCCAAGGTCTTGCGAGAATACGTCTACATCATTCATTGGAGGTACTGCAATGCCGATCTTGAACTTACGCGGCAGATAGACCTTGCCGTAGATCGGCTCAACTTCCTCTTCGCCGCTCTCCACCTTCTCGCCATCGAGCCAAATCTCGTGGTATGCAGGCGTCTTCGGCGCGAGGTGCGACGTCAGCTTCTGCGACCAGCCGAACACTTCGCTATGAATGTCGGATTGGTACGGATTCGGGTTGCACATCACGTTACGGCTTACGTCACCGCAAGCAGCCAACGTCGTGAGCAGCGCTTCGTTGATTTCTTGAATGGTGCTCTTGAGATTCCATTTCAACACACCATGCAGCTGGAAAGCTTGACGCGTCGTCAGCTTCAGACTGCCTGTACCGTATTTGTCAGCGAGTTCGTCCATAAGAAGCCATTGTGCTGGCGTCGACAGACCGCCTGGCGTAACGACGCGAAGCATGAATTGATAGTATGGCTCAAGCTTCTGCTTCTGACGTTCGTTACGATAGTCGCGATCGTCCTGCATGTAGCTGCCGTGGAATTTCAACAGACGGTTGTCCAGCTCTGGCAGACCGCCTGTAATGCGGTTCGAGAGCGATTCTGTCAGCGATCCGCGCAGGTAGTTACTCTCGAGCTTAAGTTCTTCAACGTCGCTCGGCTTGCCGCCAATAGGCTGAACCTTAACTTTTTTACTCATTGCCATTAGCTCCTTTGCCCCCATGATGGGTCCATGCTCTTGCGTAACACGTTTCTATCGATATGCGCTTTATCCCCAGCGCTTAATATACGTCACGTTGGTAACGGCCTTGCTCTTGCAGCGCCGATACGTATGCAGCCGCTTCGTCAGCGGATTTGCCGCCATGCTGTTCGATGATCGACAGAAGAGCCTTGTGCACATCATGTGCCATATGCTTCTCGTCGCCGCATACATACACATGCGCACCGTTCTCCAGCCATTGATACAGCTGAGCGCCACTTTCCAGCATGCGATTCTGTACGTACACTTTCTCTTTGGAATCACGGGAGAAGGCAACATCCAGCTTCGTCAGAACGCCGTCCTTCAGCATGCGCTGCCAGTCCGTCTGATACAGGAAGTCCGTTACGAAATGACGGTCGCCGTAGAACAACCACGTCTGACCTTGTGCGCCGGACTCTTCACGCTCTTCAAGGAAAGCACGGAACGGTGCTACGCCTGTGCCTGGACCAACCATGATAACTGGCGTATCCGGATTAACCGGCGGCTTGAAGTTCGGGTTCTGCTGAATGAAGATCGGCAGCTTGTCGCCTGGTTGGAGACGCTCGGACGTGTACACGGAACAAACGCCTTTACGATCACGGCCATGCGCTTCATATTCAACCTTACGAATCGTCAGATGCACTTCTTCAGGATGTGCTTCCACGCTGCTCGCGATGGAATACAGACGCGGCGGCAGCTTACGGAGCAGGTTCGCGATATCAGCGGCCTTCAGCGTCCATGGCGCGAAGTCGCGAAGCAGATCAAGCAGGTCACGGCCGTTCATGTAAGCCTTCAGTTCTTCTTTATTGTTAACCAGCTCTGCGAGTCTGCTGTTACCTGTAAAAGCAACGGCTTTCTCCAGCAGCGGCTTCGTCAGTACCGTAATTTCGTAGTGGTGCAGCAATGCGGAACGAAGCGGCGATGTTTCGCCGGATTTGCCCGTTACTACCGCTTCTTCTGCATTCCACTTCAGCTCTGCGATAATCTCATCAACAAGCGCTGGATCGTTCTGCGGGTAAACGCCTACTGCGTCACCAGGTGCATACGTCAAGCCGGAGCCTTCGAGCGACAGTTCGAGGTGGCGCGTCTCGCGATCCGAGCCTCTGCCGTTCAGGTTGAGGCTGTCGAGCACTTCAGCCATGAACGGATTCGCACGCGTGTATTCCGATTCGCCTGCAGCTGCAGGCGCGGCAGCCGTTGCTGCGCCCGATGCAGCTGGTGCTGCGGATGCCGAAGCTGCGCTTACTGCGCCTTCAACAGCTGCGAGCCAGCCAGCAGCTGCATCTTCGAAGTCAACGTCGCAATCAACGCGGTCAACGATACGTTGCGCGCCGAGTTCAGCAAGCTTCACGTCGAAGTCTTGACCTGTTTTGCAGAAGAACTCGTAGGACGTATCGCCCAGAGCCAGGACAGAGAACTTCGTGCCTTCGAGTTTCGGTGCACGTTTGCTGTGCATGAACTCATGGAACGTAAGCGCGTTATCCGGTGGATCTCCTTCGCCGTGCGTGCTTGCTACGATGAACAGGTAAGGTACTTCCTTGAGCTTGTTCGTTTTATATTGGTTCATCGCCGACAGCGTCACTTCAAAGCCTTGGCCTTTCAGCTTATCTGCCAGGCGGCCAGCCAGACGCTGGGAGTTGCCCGTCTGCGAACCGAATAGGATCGTCGCTTCACGAGGCAGCTGCGGTGCAGTTGGTGCTTCTACTGCTGCAGGTGCTTCCAATGCTACAGCTGTAGCGACTTGCGCTGCTGCGCTGCCAGCATTGCCGGCACGATAAAATGTTAGAAAACCGCTTAACCAGTTAATTTGAGCTTCCGTCAGCGTTGGGAGCAGCTTATTGATGAGTTCCGCTTGCTCACTCGTAAACGGGCTGTTCGTCACTTGAAGTTGCAACAACATCCACCTCACATCAATCTTTAAAATCCGACTACGTTACTGTGTTTTTACCTTATCTTCATAGTAACCTAGACTCACGCTAGGTTCAATCCATTCGTCGATATTTGTCTATAAAGTATCTTATGAAGTTCATTATTTTTAATTATAAATGAATATTTCTACCCACCCAAACCCTCAAAGAGTTCTACCCACCCAAACCCTCCCTGCAAGGGAGGGCCCCATGGGTTTCCAACCCCTGGACCCCGGAAGTGGCTGTTGGCGGGACCGAAGAGCGGGTCAGTTACTGCCTGCTGAGAGTCGTGTGCCCTGTGGGGCACAACTTTCGTTCGAGCTCTTACTGAACACTATTAGCTGAACAGAGACGGTTGGTCAGTTACAACGTGCTAGGAGTCGCGTGCCCCTGTGGGGCACAACTTTCGTTCGAGCTCTTCTCTAGGGGCTGCGCCCCTTTGATACCTTGCTCTCTTCAAATTTAAGTCATTTCTTCTTCCTACCCAAACCCTCAAAGAGTTCTACCCACCCAAACCCTCCCTGCAAGGGAGGGCCCCATGGGTTTCCAACCCCTGGACCCCGGAAGGGGCTAATAGTGAGACTGGGACGCGGGTAAGTTACATCGTGCTGGGAGTCGTGCGCCCCTGTGGGGCGCAACTTTCGTTCGAGCTTTTACTGAACACTATTAGCTGAACAGAGGCGTTTGGTCAGTTACAACGTGCTAGGAGTCGCGTGCCCCTGTGGGGCACAACTTTCGTTCGAGCTCTTCTCTAGGGGCTGCGCCCCTGTGGGCCAACTTTTGTTCGAGCGATTCAGTACGCTGACAAAAAACAAAAAAGCCCATCCTGCTTCAGGCAGAATGGGCTAAGATTCTTCATATTTACTTGGCGAAGCTGTGATGGCCGATTGTGACGACGACATCCAGGCTTGACCAGAATGGTCCGCTCGTTACATCCGGGTTGAAGAAATAGACGGCGTCTTCAACGTTATTTTTCCCATTCAGGGCATCCTTAGCGGCGCGTAATGCACTTGCCTTCGGCTCGACCTTGTCGAGTGTGCCATCATGCGCTGGCGGGAACTGTCTTCCGGAGTAGATTACATCGTGAATGTTGTTCGGGAAACGGCCGCTCTTCACTCGATTAAGAATAACGTTCGCTACCGCAAGCTGGCCTTCATACGATTCATAACCCGCTTCAACCGTCGTGATCTTCGCAAGCAGAATCAATTCAGCCTTCGTATACGACCCTGCTGGCTGATCCATAAACGCCGGTCGTACAATGCGGAGCTTCGTTCCTTCATTAATCTTCGATTTGCCGTTCAGCCCGTTCCGATTCAACAATGCTGCCTTCGAGATTTCATTATCCTTAGCAGCCTGTTCAATGGTATACGTTTCCGTAATGACAGCAGGATCTACAGATGCGATTATAACTGCGCTGCTGTCCGCATTGTATTGCAGTTGTGCGTGCAGCACTTCAGCGAGTGTGCGAACCGGTACATACAGTCTCCCGCCCTCCGTGAATGGAAGCGCATCCATACGATAACGTACATCGTTGAAATAAACGACCGACACCCCATTACCGAACACAATCGTATCCTTCAGTGCTGTTTCTATGGTTAGTTCTTCATTATCGCTATTCCAGTTTACGCTTGCACCAAACTGCGCCGCAATGCGCCCTGCCGGTACGTACATCCGATTGTCTTGAATCCGGACAGGATCGTCAAGCTGTATCTCCTTGCCATTCAGCACGATCGACACTTCACTTGCCGCCGTTGATGGCGCTGCAAGAACGCTCGATTGCGGTCCGCCTAGGGTGAATACCAATACCGCGAGCAATGCTATGAAAGTAAACTTATGCTTAAACTTGGTTCCTATGATCATGTGTACCTCCCAGCTCAGATAATGAGGGTTAAGGCTTCCACTCTCTTTCGGGCTAGGCAAATTGTACCATGAAAGACCGCCAAGACGGCATTAAGGTTTTCACAGAATTCAACTCGGAATGGTTTTCTCCCCATATCTGCTGGGAAAATGTTGATGAGTTTGCTCTTGAACCCGATAGCCTTATGAGAGCGATATGAGAATTCTCTCAGACGCACTTCATAATTGAAGTTAGCGTCGTTAACTCCGAATAGAGGTTATCTGAGCTTGTCTCCTTCATTCGAATCAACTGAAATTATTGTATGCGGACAAGCTAGCTTCGGTGCATAATTCCAAGCATGCCATCATGAATGAGATTGACTTGTATCCATTAACTGATGTGGAAAGTTCCAATTACAGTTGTACCTTCTTGATCGTATAGGGGGATATCGCGACCAGCGGCAGGTCTATTCTTTTGTTGTTCGAGCGCCTCTTTTGGCGATTTGGGCATCACACCGTCTAAGTCTGTTTTGAACACGTACCCATTAGTACCATCGACACCTGTTGCACTGATTAAGTCAGGCTCCATATCTGGAGATGCTGCATCGGCAGAGGAACCGTAGGTTTGTCCATTATCATTGATCGCATAACGCACATTCTTAGCGCTTATATGAAAAGAACCGATGATGGTTTTCCCATCAGCCTCATACAGGGGGACGTCACCACCAAGCTCATTCAGATAATCTTGTTTCCGTACATATCCTGCAGTGCCATCCACAAATCCTACATGGATCAGGTCGGGTAGTAATTCATCGAAATTGGCTGTTTCAGCAGAACCGTATGTTTGTTTGCTTTCATTTGTCGCATAACTAGTAAGATTAGTAGGTTCTTGATGAGCCGTGTCTTGCGATAATGAGCTTTGGAACGCCCAAGCAGCTCCTACTGCACCGACGATAACAACAACCATACCCATCCCTATTCTGATGCCTTTAGAACTCGTCCTCACCTTGTTTCCCTCCCTACAAGTTTTATTTAATAATCACTCATCAGCCAACACGTCCTATTCAATTGTTATACGATACCAAATAATGTAAAGTTGCGCAAAAATGTCCGTTGAATGAATAAAGGCAACCTGTCGTTTACTCGACGGCTGCCCTCTGATATTTCTAATTATCTGGCTTACCAAACAAACTTGTCAGAATAAAATCCGCACATTCTTCTGATGAACTTAGGTGAGTATTAACAGTGCAGTTATATTGAATATCTGTTGCCATTATTTCATTTTGCCACTCTGACTGATCTTCCGCCCTATCTCCGCGTTCAATATTTCTCTGACGACAAATTTCCAAAGGACAATAAACCTCAACCATATAAAAAGGATACCCCGAGAATATGTCCTTCACTTTATCATAATGCGGTTTCAACTCCGGTCTTTCTACTAAAATGCCATCAATAAGCACATTCTTCCCATGGTCAGAAAATAGTTTAGCGGTGTGATACATCAGAATAATTGCTTCACTTAAATACTTCCAGTAGTCTTCACGAAGATAGTTATCTCCTATTGTATTTTCAAAAAGGTCATTTGCCACAACATAAAAGAATTCAGTCGATCTTAACTGAATCGCATCGACGATAGAAGTTTTGCCGGCGCTTGTCACACCGTTAAGAAACACGATTTTACCCTTGTTCATCTAAGTATTCCCCCTCATTCAGGGTCCTCATGTAATTAATAATCATCACCGTGACGATGGCCCCTGACTAACTTATAGTGTACCATAATTACCCAATAGAATAGTGTAATAGAGCACTATTTCAACAATAACCATCACAGAACTTTAATAGAGCATATATATAAAAGAGCAACACAAAGGGAAGTCTCCCTCTGCGTTGCCCGTCAAAGATTGCCTAACTTCTATTCAATTAAGATTGGCTCAGTTCATCCAGACGTGCACGGTCGATCATGCGAATGCCGAATACGCCGCCGACAATGCCGCCGTTCGCCGATACGAACTTCACTTCCACTTGCTCGGCTCCGCTAATCAGCTCGCTAGGAATATCATAGAGCACATCGAACAGCTTCTCGCGATGCTCAGCTTCCAGACGCTGACGGCCAATTGCTTGGCCATTAATCAGGATGTCGAACTCACGCTCTACGCGGCCATTCTCCCGATGAACCGCTCCGTCGCTGCCATAGTATGTGACTTGCAGCCCATGTACGGTACCTGGAAGGACCTTCATCTGGTAGCTGAAGAAGCCATCTGGTTCTGCAACACGGAAGCCCTCATGTGCATGTACAGAGTAGCCAGAATGAGAATTGTCCGATTGACCGTTATGTTCAACCTCAGACTGCTGTTCGTGCGGCTTAACAACGTCGATCGTTATCGCGTGCAAGTACTCGCGTTCTGCCTTCTCTTCATCTACATAGTTGACGTATTGCTCTTTGTTCATGAGCGTCCAGTAGATTGTGTAACGCTGATGATGCAGTTGGAAGAATGGGATAAGCGTCACGCGCTGCTCCCCTGGTTCGCCAACGGCATCCGTAATGAACGTCAGTGGTGAGCCTTCCGCTGGCTTGATCCACGACTTGACGTCCGTCTCGTCAGTTACGAGAACCGGAACCTTGATAATCGGATGATGGTGCAGCTTCAGATGGTTATCGATAATGTCACACTCTGGGAAGTTCTCTGTGCCAAGCGCACCTGCCAGAACGATTGGGCCATACATGAAGCCGACTTTCTTCTCGTCATCCTTCGCACGATGCACATGAAGATCCATAGGCAGCGTTACTTCGATCGAATCGCCGGAGTTCCAGCTGCGTTCGATTTCGAGGTAGCCGTTCGTCGAGCTCGTGAATGTGTCCGAGCCGTTAACAACCGCCGTTACAGCGCCTGCAACCCAATAAGGAACGCGAATGTTCAACTTGAAGCTTGCGTTGTCTGCTTGCTCGATAACAACAATCGTTTTGTCTGTTGTAGGGAATTCCGTATGCTGCTTGATGATCACATTGCGATCTTCCAGCACCGCTCTGGAACCGATAAATAGATTGACATATACCGCTTCCTTATCCGAGTAGTAAATATCACGCGGGTAGAGAGCAGGGTTCTCCATCCCCGTACCTGTACAGCACCAGAACGAATGGTCATGGGTGCCGTATACTTTGAAGTGGCCAGGTTCGGTTGAGATGAAGTACATTTTGGCACCCGTATCAGGGTCTTGCGATGCAAGAATATGGTTATAGAGCGCACGCTCGTAGAAATCCATATATTCTGCCTTCGGCGTCCAACGGAACAGTAGGCGTGTCAGCTTCAGCATGTTGTACGTGTTGCACGTCTCAGCTGTCTCAACGCCAAGCTTCTCCGTGTTCTTCGCGCGGAAATGTTCAAAGATACTGTTGCCGCCGATAATATACGAGCGGTTGCGCGTCACTTCATCCCAGAAGTATTCCGCCATTGCGCGGTATTTCTCTTCACCTGTAATGTCGTAGAGCTTCGCTGCGCCGATTACTTTCGGGATCTGCGTATTGGCGTGTTTGCCTTCAAGCTCATCAACTCCGCGGGAGAGCGGCTCAAGAATCGCTTGATGGCAGAAACGGATTGCCAGATCGAGATAATCTTGGTTGCCCGTAATCGTATAGAGATCGGCCATCGCTTCGTTCATGCCGCCATGCTCGCAAATCAACATGCGTTGGAACAGCTCGTCCGATAGATTGTCAGAACCTTTCTTCGCCCAATCAGACAGCTTCACAACAACCTCCAGCGCCTTCTCATTGCCCGTCAGCTTGTAGGCATCGATCAGACCTGCGTAGATTTTATGAATGCTGTACCATGGAACCCATGAACCGCCGAGACCAAAGTTATGAACCTCGAAATCGCCATTGCCGAAGAAAACATTATCGAAGCACTTACGTGGAAAGCCGCTTACATAACCGTCGGGATCATGGGATTGTACATGCGCCAGCTCATCAACAGTGTAGTTCAGCTTAGCGAGGATCACTTCGTCGCCCGTTACCGCGTACATCGCAGCTGCTGCCGATAGGAAGTGACCGACGGAGTGGCCCGCGATTTGCGTCGACTCCCAGCCGCCGTAACGTTCGCTCTTCGGCTGAAGGCCAGCAGCCTCGTAGCATGGCGCCATGAGACGGTCCACATCATGCGTGATTAGGTAGCTCTTACCCGTTTCTTGCGAAGCTTGGAAAATACCTTCGAGCAGCGTTGTTCTCGTCATGTCTATATCGCTCCAATATATACGATTTGATTATTTAATGATATAAGTTTATCCTTGTTTCTAGCGATATTCTACGAGTGAACCAAACGATTTCTTATAATATTTCACACAACTATGCAGGTGAGGATATCCATGAGTAAAATTCTATTTGAGCTCCCTCCACTTCCCTATTACATTACAATTGGCCGCAACAAGTATGCCAAAGGCGAACAGCATCCAAACCGGCGAAACCTTGGTATATTCGACTGGTTATTCGTAGTGCAAGGGATGCTGCATATCGGTGAGGATGAATCACAGTGGGAGGTTGGGCCCGGTCAATCGCTGCTGCTGCTGCCTGACCGCTACCATTATACGACGGCTCCTTGCGAGGAGGAGACCGTGTTTTATTGGATCCATTTTGTATACGAGGGGAAATTCAGTTCCTATTCGGATGCGGATTATTCGATGATGATCCGACATGCGTGGGCCAATCCGTATAAGCTGCGGGTGCCGCAGTATACGGCGCCTTTGCAGTTCGCGCGCATTGAACGGCTGCTTGAGCAGATGCTCGCGTACACAGAGACGACGGGGTCGACCGCCTATTGGCGAGAGCAGCAGCATTTTATGGACCTCATCCATCTGTTAGAGGAGAATGACACGGGAGACAGCACGACCAATGCGGTCATGCGGCTGGCGGAGCGAACGGAAGCCTATTTGCGGCTGCACTACCAGAAGGAACTGTCGAACGAGTCGCTGGCGGAGGAGCTGCATTTTCACCCGAACTATGTGGTGCGATGCATGAAGGAAATCTACCAGTGTACGCCGATGGAGTACTTGATGCGCTATCGACTTGAACAAGCGAAGCTGCTGCTGATTAAGACGGAATGGTCGGTCGCGCACGTTGCCGAGTACGTCGGCTTCAACTATGTGCCGTACTTCTCGAACTGCTTCAAGCGGCACACGGGCATGAGTCCGCTCGCTTGGCGGAAGCTGCATGCGAAGTGATAGAGCAGCTTGAGCGTAGAGATACCTTGTAGGTGCATGAGTACGTTGAGTTTCAGCGGGCAGCAGTTACAGGTGCTACGTTTGCGTTGCGGCTAACGATGCTGCAGCAGTGATGTGTGTATCGTACGATCTCCTTCATCTAACGGATGCCACAGTGGCTATTGAGGTAATTTGGATCAAATTTACAGCGTAACGGTTGTCAGCATTGCTATCGCGCTAGAATGGAGGGTTTTGTCCATTAGTTTAGTCAATAAGCCTGCTGACAACCGCTAGGACACCGAAACAGGCGCTAGTGGCGGATTAAGGTGCAGCGGCAACCGTTAGCGCGCGCCAACACAGGCTCTACAGGTGCTTCCACCAGATACCCGCGCACTCGGGAACAGTCGACCACGCATTCTCTTCAATCCGATGCGCCAGCTCTGCGCCGAAGAAGAACTCCGTCTTCTCCTTCGCTTCCGCCACATCTCCAAACGTATAGTCCGTTCGGATCCAACGATGCTCGAACCCGTATTTGTTCTCGAGTTGCTCATAGTAAGACTTCAAGAACTCGGGTGGATTAGGCGTTTCCGTTCCAGTCCCCATCGTCTCTAGAATGATGATTGTTCCGTTGGGCTTCGATACGCGGGTCAGCTCATCCAGCACCAACGCTAGATTTTGCTCCCAATCGGAATTGTCCGTGTTCGTCAGGTAACAGATGCTCCACCCCGAAACCACCAGATCAATCGAATGATCTGCAATCGGAAGACTGCGATGATCCGCTACTACTGTGGTCCAATTCGGAGTCGAGTTGCTGCTTGTTAATTTCTTATCCAACAAATCCAGCATCGCACTAGAAATATCCGTACTAACTAATGACTTCGCCTCAGGCGCTATGATGCTCGAAAGTCTGCCCGACCCCGCTCCTAGGTCCAATACATTAAGTCCTTGAAAAGGTTTGATCTCCTTAATGACCGTTGTAAGATCAGGTTGCCGACTCACCATTTCCTCGTATGACATCGATGAATCCTGATAGATTTCTTCATGGCTTGTCAAAATAGATACCTCCTAATGTAAAACTGTCGGTGCATAGTTCTGTAAATATGAGTTCGCGAAAGTATGCCGATGCTGATGTTTCGTGCTGTCCTCCGAACATTCCTCACGTTCCATCTGTAGCTCATTCTATTAGCACGGTGTAGAACAAACAATAACCGGATAATTGAGATTTTCTACGATTCAACCTATAGTTGAGTCATCGTAAATACGTCTCGATTAGTGGATTATTTGCAAAATGATTGCCATAAACTCTATTGAACGCCATAGATTAACCGACTCAATTCACTGCTCTGCTTCGTGTCAATCGTATATCCTTGCTCACTATCCGCGGCTTCCACAAGCAAACCCCTTAATTCCGCACTTGGATCGATCGCCATATAATATTGCTTACTGCCCCCATCGACAAAGGTAACTTCTACATTAAACATTGGCGCATAGTCGAGCTTCCCTTCCCTTGGCTCAGCTTCGTCCAGCATCCTCTTGAACAAAACAAGTTCATTCGGCGCACTGAACGTCTGCTCCTTGAAAGGTGCTTTGCCCGAATCTATCAATGATGACGTACTCTCCAGACGTACCTGTTGGAGTGCGATCGATTGGGATTTCTCGTTGCCGCAACCCGACAGCACCGTAGTAAGAGCTATAATGCACACAAACAGTAAACCATTAAGCCTCAACCTCATCATCACAATCCCCCCTACCTTTTCTATAAATAGTCACTCTTCAAAGAAAAGTAACGATCTCCACCTTGTCCGACAGCTCAATGGTACTCTCTTCCAAAAAAAACAGAATCTTATAGAGGGCGGTGATTGAACTATCGTTTCCCGATAGGTTAATCTCGAAATGCCTCGGGCAGACCGAGAAGCCGCCAGTCCCGCAGCTTGGATACGTTGTTATACGATGTTTATGCCTCTAACATGTTTCGCGGCTCATTTTATCACGCCCATTCAATTGGTATATTAATCAGCGAGAGCACGTATTATGTTAGTTTTTGCTTCATTTAGCAACCTTTCATCTTTATCATCAACAGCCTGCATCATTATCCCAGTTGGAATATACATGGCAATCAATCGAGCTAATATCTTCGTTTCTTCATCTACATCCCCATATACATTGAAAAAGTCAGCTCGCGCATCCGGGGGTAAAAAGCTATACACAACATTCAAGTCACAAGCAGGATGTCCTATATTGACATCTCCCCAATCAATAACCCCTGAAACTTTTCCATTCTTATCTACCAGTATATTTTTAAAATGAAGGTCACCATGTAGGAATACGTTCTTTTGTTTCACTCTTTCAGTTCTGAGCCTTTCCAAATAGTTCGTTATGGCATGATACTCTTCTTCACTAAAATGACAGGCAAGGTCGGAAATGCAATTATGCATCTTTTCCTTACGCCTCGCTATATCAGTCAGATTTCTATGGTCATGTTGAACTCCAATTTCTTGAGCTACTTTCACAGGGAATGCATGCAAACCTTTTAAAAATTGTGCGAGCGTTGTTGCTGAGTACGCGCGTTGCTTGTCAGTTAATCCGACTGGAAACTCCCCGGATAAATAGGGGTAGCCAAGGAAGGGCATAGGATAATTGTAGTCCCCTTCCCCAAAAAACATGGGTAAAGAATAGGCTATAGAAATATAATCTTTAAGCTTAGGTAATATCTTTCCTTCCATCCTTAAAGAACTGAGTGCAACTTTCCTTCTTGGAAAGCGAAATACATATTCACCCCCGACAAGAAAAACAGTGTTATCCCAGCCGTGTCCTAGTTTTTCTACGCTTTTTGAAGCTAACTGAGGAAATTGACTGCTGATTAATTTATAAGCCAAATCTTTTGATACTTCCCATTCTGCATCCCATTGATTCGAACCGCCCATTTCCACCTATCGCCTCCGACATAAAAAAAGGATAGTTTCGCTTAATCGTCATGTACTATTTTACCATTAGTCATTCTTGGGTTTGATAATAAACAGTTGTAAATATTCGTTCCGTTAATCTGCCCGTTACTTCAATGGAAAGGGAGCAGAACCGCGCGGTCTGCTCCCTTTTTTTTGGTTGAACTAACGTTCTCCATTAGCATAATGATCTAACCTGTATTTATGGTACGGTTCTCCGCGCTGTCTGTAACGGCAAGTTTTAGGGCCATCCATTGCGAGATAGCCTCGTTCAACTCACATTACCTCCAAGGAATTGTTTATTAAACCTAAGCCGCAGTAGCTTCTTATTGGATTGTGTTTGTTTGTACTCTAAATGAATCTTTCGATTCGATCCCGATATTCGTCCCACAGATACTCCGAATTTTCAATAATCAACTTTGGAACGTCCCAAGCATCTATGATAGAACGTACAAACGCCTGACTGCCACCCCAAAGTAATCCAGCCTCACGGAAATCTTCCTCCGATTTGAAGGACACTGGCCCCCATTCATTACCGCGAACACTACAAATAAACCTCCATTGAGCTTCCGGACTTACTTGGTAAAAGTAGATAAGAGCCGGTTGCAATGGTGACAGAATCTGTTGCAAGGACTTAGAGAATCGACGTAACTTCTCTCTGTTCATCCCCATGTGAAAAGAGGTATTGATGGTGTCCTGGAAAAAAACACTTTCGATTATGGTGACCTCATTATTGTTTAGCTGCTCATCTACGAACGACCTATACCGGGACTGGAGAAGGTGAATGAATTCGTCCGCTTGACGTTCGTCTTCGAACGAATCAAAGTGTCGGTCGAGAATAAGCAGCGGGTGATTCGATTGTTCCTCTAAGACACAGCGACTAGATATCCCTCGCTTGGTCAGTTGTTCGGAGACCATACGAGCACTTGTCGTCTTACCCGACCCCGGCATACCATCAATTATGATTATCTTAGAATTCATTTTCCGTATCTCCTCCAATTGCGCCAAGGTCTCAGCCCTCAGCTCCCATTAATATTTCCTCAATGAGACGGAGATCCAACACAAATAGCCTACAACATCTCCTTGTAAATGCAAGG
This sequence comes from Paenibacillus terricola, assembly GCF_014779765.1. GTDB lineage: Bacteria > Bacillota > Bacilli > Paenibacillales > Paenibacillaceae > Paenibacillus_T > Paenibacillus_T terricola. The sequence continues at coordinate 175,201 of NZ_JACXZA010000003.1, forward strand.
AACGGAATAGGCGAATGTTTGCATGGACATAGGTAGCCCTCTGTAAGCATAGATCGGCCTCCATCTCATCGTCGATTCTAAAACGGCATCAACAAAAAAAAAACACCGATCAGGGTTAATTTGTTCATCCGTTTTATTTCCTCAACTTGATGAAACGAAAGCGATTCCCTGTCAATGCCGAAGATGTAAAACCCCTGATTGCAGCAGCTTATCAACCATCGCATGCCCGATATATTGTCGCTCCGATCCATCGTGCGTAATTGCTATCGTTCTCCGTTAGTGTAATTTTTCTACATCATAAGTCCTCCTAGGTAATCAAACTAAATGGGCAAATTTATGCTTCTTTTATTTTAATTTTATCGCACAGCTAGCGACTGCCTATCCTGTCATATTAATATAAGCAACACTCAGGAGCCACAAGCTAATGGGGAGCAAAGTACTCGCGAGTGTTAAATTCATGCTGAATGTTTTCTTCCATTTTAAAGAAATAATAGTGTCGGCAATTAAGAAGAAAAAGGCTGCAATCAGGCTAATGTGGAGCAATATAAGCCCGAAGCCACAATGAAAAATTGTTGAGACAGTCAAACGTAGCCATAGACGTTGAGTAACAGTACTTGCAATCAGTTCACTTATTAATGATGTGGCTACCCCATAAAGGTAAATAGCAGGTGCGGCGTATATCATATAGACGTTAATAATGCGAAATGCTTCGTGTGAGCGGGCACCGATGGAATGTATGCTTTCAGAACTGAACGGATTAGGCTCTAACCAAGCATAGGTAAGGGTGAATAAAAAGGTTGCAATTGCTGCACTTATGATTTTTCTCAAAAATAGTTGTCTAAGTGGAAAGTACATTTTACGTAAATTCCCTCCCCCGCCTAAATTCGTCTACCTAATTTTATCATACCATCCGTTAGCATAATGAAAACGGCAGCCGTTTGCCTGGTTCGACTGCCGCGGTATCCTTATTCAACTATCGTTTCCCGTTAGTTTAATCTTCTGGAGTTTCCCAACCCTCGTCTAGAACAAGCTTACCTGTATTATCTCTGATAAAAGCGGTGCCTGGTGAAACATCAAGAAATTGGAATCATAACTTCATTCATATGCCTTTCCTGCTGCAAGTGTTGTGGCGAAAACGCTCCAGGTTAAGGAATCAGAATAAGCGCCTGAATCGCTCAGCCACGCTTCCATCGCTTCCAAAAAACGATTCAGTGTCGGGTTCTCCCAGTCCTCGGCATGCTCATTTAAGTCCCGCCGCAGCTCGTGAAGATAGGCGATCAATTCGTCCTTACTGGATACCTTACTTGGATCCACCGTTCAACGCCCCTCACTTTACATCTTTACTCCATTATCTGACACCATTAATCTTCCCGCAACACAAAAACAGCCGCGTAGAGATGGTCTGCATCGGCTGCCTCTGAATTATCGAGCAATCGTCTCCCGTTGGAATTGTGAACCTCCTCCTAATCCTGCTGGTTAGCTCAACCACGACATACATCATTACAGTGTTGAGCCCTCAATCCTTATCCTTACCTTTGTTGGTCGGCGTTGACTCATATCCCCAGGCTCTGGTATTAAATCACCGTTTACTATCCGTGATTCAAAGTAAGCTATTTTAACCTCTTCTATATCTTTGAGGAGGTCCACCATCGTAGAACTAATCGCATGACAACCCGGCAATTCTTCGACAACCCCAAAATAATAACCTGATTGGTTATCATCCCTCGGTGGAACATACTCCGCAATAAAGTTGTAGTTCTGTATCATGTAATAAGCAATATCCTTGGTCATAATCACACAACCTTTGCGTTTAATCCATCAATCCTATAGTACCATATTTTGGAACTATCCTGCCCGTTACTTCAATGAAACAGGGAGCAGCGCCGCGGAGGTCTGCTCCTTATTTTGGTTGAACTATAGTTACCCATTAGTTTGTTCATTTTTTAACTACTAATCAGCTTGAAAAATGCGTTAGTATGAACAGGTTGTTCCCAATTGTTAAAGATACTGTCCTAGTTGTTTAATGGAGCATTCCTTCTCTTCGCTAAGCGACGAGACTGATTAAATTGTTATCGGGGTCCTTTATGATCGCATATCGCTCTCCCCACGGTGTATCTCGCGGCTCAAGGAAGCCGTCATACCCAAGCGTCGTCAACTGACGGTACACGTCGTCCAGCGCTTCGTTGCTGGAGAACTGAAAAGCGAGCTCGGTCCGGCAGCCGACAGGATCTTCCCAGCCTTCAAAAACACGCTTTACCGAATCCACCATATCGAATGCAAACACAATTCCTTCTTGCTCCACGTCTACGTGATGCGCTTCGTCGGCGACGTCTGGAATAGCCAGCCCCAGCACGCGATAAAAATCCAACGCCCTCTTCATCTCTTCTACGTAAATCGCGACTCGTTTCAACCTTACCGTCATGCTTTGCAGCTCCCTTCGTTTTGCTTGATTTTCACCCCCATTATAGTAATTGTCCCTCATTTCAAAATAGTAAAAAACGGACTTCCTCACTCTTGCTTGGTCAGCCGTTTGAGTGGAAGTCCGTAATATCGCTTAAAAACACCAGCGAAGTGCGACTGATCATAGTACCCGTGTTGAAGCGCCAAATCCGTCAAGCTTAAATAGTCTCCGCTGTACAATTCCTCCAGCACACTTTGAAAGCGGACGATGCCGAGCATCTCCTTCGGGCTGAGGCCAAGCTCCTCTTCATAATAGGAATGCTGCCCTTTAGCTGAACGAAATGCTCCCATTTATGCACAAACCTCGACCTGGGAATATTCAACTAAAGTTCCCCGTTGGATCATGTTCCTCAGTTAGTAAGCGAGTGAATTTGTTTCCAATCACACTCCAATCTTGAGAAATGTCCCTTCCACCAATAGTGAAACAATTTGATGAAGTCTTTTTATCGGATGACATTGAAAATAATAACTCTACGGAATTATCGCAGATATAAAATTCAGATTCGTTCTTTGGTATTAACCTCTTTTTGTAATTATTATAACTTCCATACAATATCCCGTTTTCAAAGCTAATTTTAAACGTCAGATCATTCCAAACATATTCACCTGTAAAGATCGAGAAATGATGGTTATCTAACATTTTATCGCAACGGCCAACTTCCAATATTCGTAATATTAATTGCTCATAATCAATCCAATTCCTCTTTGCAATATCAATTGAAAGTTTAACGAAATTTGAATGATTGACAATCTCTTGGGCGATTTCATCGTATTCAGTCAAAAAATCAATGTATAGCTCAAAGTCATTTTTTTGTTTTCCTTGTGCGTAAGGAAAATGTCTTCCGACTTTATATGTTTCTCCTCTAATTTCAAACATCTTTCTAATTGAGCTTTCCTTATCCGATGGGGTCAGATAGATTATGACTGGATTTAATGATTTGAGTTCCTCCATTAAGGAATTAATGAATTTCATAATCACGGACTTCGAAAATCCGTTTAGAAGTAATCCATCTGTAAAAAATTGAATAATCGATCCTTCCATGATAATTACTTCATTTTCTTCTATCACTCTTTTCACAAAAGATTGAACCTTTGTTCTTGCAATGGCCAGATATCTACTAGGATCATTTATCCAGAAAAACGGAAAGAGTTCCTTAATTAATTCAGCCTTATTCGAGATTAAATGGCTCCGTCTCAACTCTAATAAACTCACGCAATACATGTTTTCAATAGTTGTAGTCACACCCGAGACAGAATCAAACAATGAAAGCAACTCACTAAACTCACTAAACTCAGTTTCATTCAAGTATACTTCGTTAAAAAAGTTAATTGGATGGTTACTCGCTAATTCATGAATAAAACTATTTGGAACACCCGCCAAATCTAACTGTATAGAAACAGACCTTGCTGTCGTTGATTTTCCTGAACCTGGTATGCCTTCAAAGAGAATTAGGTTTGAATTAATCACAACGATCACTCCTCGTCATTTCATCCCTCAAAGAGGAATATACCATTTTCTAGAAGTGAAAACGGATTCAAGTATGGATTCATTTTGAATAATTCTGCCCGTCAGCTGAATAGACTGCTGAGAAATCAGCAGCCTGTTGTTGTCATGCAATCAATATCCATTAGCTCAATCTAATACGGCACATACAGGAAACGTTCTTCATTATAAAGGATAAGCATATCATCTTTTGTGCCTGTACTTGGGGCATCATAATCATCTGACCACCTATGCATTTCAAAAAACCTAATTTCATACCTGGTCCCAAGGCTTTATCTATGCTTCTTAAAGCTAAAACATATTTTTTTTCATCCCAAACAAATGAGGTAGGAAACTCCTTACAAAGCGATACAGGACTTTCAGGTTTAGATTGGTTAATATTATTTTCAGGTCTAAACATAAAACTGCTTAATACTAAAAAGGTATAAAAAAGCTTCATCAACACACTTCACCTCATTGGATAAGGTGCCCAATTAAAGCCACGCTACCCCGCCCATTACTTCTTCAACGAAAACAGCACTCTAAATCAACACTGAACATTAACAGAGCCATCTTTAGATGATTTCCGTAAGGATAAGTTTTACGAATAATATAACAAACAAAATGAAACATACTTCATTAATCTGAACTGTACTTCCAGCCTATCTCGAATTAGCATCTGTCGTCGTTTGTAAAAGTAGCGTCCACTCAAGCCAAACAAACAAAAACAGCCCTGGACGTCACCGTCCAAGGCTGCTCACTCCCTCTTCAATCCTTACCTATCTATATAACATACGACTTATCGAAATTAAACCTGAACCTAATGTTACCCTTCAATCGTCGTCCAACGCCGATTCGATTGCTCGTCGAACAACAGCTTAGCCTTCGCTGGCGATCTGCCCTCTTCATCGAACAGGACAAGCTCGTTCACGTCTTTCAGCCAATCTAGCGGCAGCTTGTAATCTTCTTGCGGACCGATCTGCCAGTAGCGGCCAAGGTCGATGCCGTTGAGCCAGACGGAGCCTTTGCTCAATCCCGTGAGACGCAGCTTCAGCTTAGCATGAACATCAGCCGGAAGCTCAGGTTTCGCGAACTCGCAGCGATGCCAAGCCGGCCCTTTCTTACTTTCCGTTGTCGACGATGCGCTTACACCCGCTTCCGATGGCACTCCATCTGCGAGCCCCGCCATACTCCACGCTCCGATTGCATTTGACGAATGGTAAGTCAGCAGCTCCAATCGATTGACTGGCGACTTCGCGTACGGCATCTCGATCACATTATCTCCAGGCTGAATGTAAGCCGAGATATCGACTGAATGGTGTGCGAACCAGTTCTGATAACCTTCCAGCGGCACTTCTTTCCCATTAATGCGAAGCGGTACGCTCACTGCACCTACGAGAACTGCCCGATCATGTCCATCCACTTGGAACGTACGCGACAGCGTCGCTTGACCATCCAATGTGTTCACGCGATCAAGATGCACCGTCTCCTCTCCATGTGACCAACCGCTGCGAATATCTGTCGCAGTGCCTTGCACATAACCCGTATCGAACAAGCCTTTAGGCTCCCCGAGATACGGCGAGAAGTTCAACCGACCCATGTTCTGAACGAGAATCTGTACATTATTACTGCCTTTATGCAGCGGAATCTCGATGGAGGAAGACCCAACTTCACGAATCAGTCCAATTTCCGCTCCATTCACATAGACTCTCGCTGTATCTTGAAGCTTCGGCAGAATGAGCGTCGTCTGCTTATCGGAATCGCTTTCGATCAAGCTGGAATAAACGATATAGCCATAAGGCTGCGAGAAGCTTGAGAAGTCCTGCGGAACCTCACACGAAACGCCTTGCACCGAAGCAAGATCCAACGTGCTAGTCACCCAACCAGCCAATTTAGGCGCCTTCAGTTTCACAGCACCAACCGGTTGCCCCGTAGTCTCGCTACTATCTCGCTCCACTCGGAAGTCTTCTGGCCACTCTACTGCCGAAACCGAAGCATTCACTGATGCAACCAACTGTCCGCCTGCCTCTATATCCACATCGAAGCATCCGCCAAACCATTGGCCTTTCGCAATGCGCCACGTCTGATCCATGGCAGTCGTATTCAGCACGATCACCCGCAGCTCTTGACCTCCAATGATCAAACGGACATCCTGAGGCTCATTGAAGTGATAGAAGTCAAACGTAATTGTTCTGCCATCTGCGCTCTGCGCATGCAGAATCGGCTGATCATCCGCGTATTGAATCACTTCATCAGCGTTCAATTCCACCAGCGACCGCTGTCCATCCTTGGCGTAGACGATCAACGTGTGAATACCATTCACAACCTCGTTGCACGCAATCGCAGTATTGCTAATCAAACGAACCCCATCCAGCAGCTGCAAGCCATCCAGCACCGGAACGATTTCCCCCGGGTTGACCATAACCGGCAGCGTCCTGCCGTTCTCAAGTGTTAGATAGACCGTTTCTCGCTCTTCCTTGACGCTTCCGACGAACAGAATCCGCTGCTCTCCGTTCCTTCTGCCACGAACGGTAATGTCTTCCGGCGCCGCAATGCCAGCTGTGTCAAACGACTCCGAATCGAGCAGCAACGAGCCCGCCGCCTCCACGAACAAGGAGAACCGCTTCGCCGCCATATACTTCGGCGTCGTTCTTCCGTACTCGTTCAATGGCGCATCATAATCGTATGATGTAACCATGAAGATATCGCTGCTGCCAACCGTTCTGCCGCCATAACCAGCAAAGTTCGTCCCGCCGAAGAACATGTAATGGCTAATTCCTGTGAAACCTGTCTGAATCGCTTCAAACATGCGCTTCTCGTACAACTGTGGTGTTTTCTGCGTTGCCGCTGGCGCTCCCCAATGCTCGAACCAACCGCTCCAGAACTCCGTCACGATCTTCGGTGTATCCGGCTGCTTCTTCACCAGATTCGCATAATGATGATCGGCGCCGCTCCAGAAGTTCGCACCTTCGATCGCACCCTCAACACCGCCAACGCATGTAATGAGCGGCATATCTATCCCACAGCTCAGCAGCCCGTCCCTTAAGTGGCTCATATAAGCAGATGCAGAAGCATCGTCTGTCAAGTAGCCGTATTCATTCTCTACCTGTACGAGAATAACCGTTCCACCTTGCGACAGTTGACGCTGACGAATGATCTCCGTGATACGGTCGAAGTACAAGTCAACATACTTCAGATAGGTCTCATTGTACTCCCGGAACTTCACGCCTTCCTTGAGGCTGAGCCACCAAGGGAAGCCCCCAAAGTCCCACTCCGCACAGATGAATGGACCTGGTCTTGCAATGACCCACAGGCCAAGCTCTGCGCACAGGTCAAGAAACGCTCCACAGTCTGCATCGCCCTCGAAGTTCCAATCCCCTTCATTCGGCTCATGCACGTTCCATGCAAAATACGTATCAATGCAGTTCATTCCTGCAAGCTTTGCTTTGACAAGAACCTCCCGCCATTCTTCCTTCGGCATCCGGAAGTAGTGAATGGCCGCACTGTTCAGAAACACTCTCTTGCCATTGATGATGTAACTCTTCTCGTCGTATGTGAACTCCACGCCAGTATTGGCTGCATAAGTGGTGTGCATTGCAGTCACCTTCCTCTTCTATGCTTCGCGAATGAATCGCGGTATTAATGTGAAATAGGTTTCATGAAATGGGTTTCATATAAAGGGAAAAACAAAGCTGCCGTGACAGCTTTATCCTCGCCATTGCCCATACCAAGTGACTACTGACCTTGCCGGAATGTTTCCTTCCAGCGTACCGTCTGCCTGAACTTGGATGTCCTCTCCCTGCGACAGATCACTTTCATCCGATGTCACATAAGTCTGCATGACCTTGATGCCGTCTTTCACTTCCATCCCTTGCAATGAAACTCGAATGCTGCGGTCCTCTTGACTGTCATTCACGAACACAGCGGTGAGCGTCTGGTCTCCTTCGTGAATATAAGCCGATCCCATAAGCCCGCAAGCCTCCTGATCATCTGCCTCATTAAGCGCAATTCGTATTGCGCCAGGACGTACAAACTTGCTGTAATTGCCAAGCGCCCATAGGATCTTGGAAGTCAGAATGTTCTGCTCGTCCCCTGGCTTGTTAAAATCGGTATAGATCAGCCCGTCCTTATAATCCTCCTTGGACACAGCCGTCCACCACTGCCAAGCTGCCGCATTCGCTGCCGCCAGGTCAAAATGAATCGCTCGCGCCACACGCAGCGCTGCATTCATCCCAAAATCGCGGCCATGACCGTCAGCACCAAGAATGCAGTACTCCGACATCCAATAGACAGCATCCGAATCGTAACGCGCAATATTCGCAACAAGCAATTCCCTCAGCGTACCAAGGCGGTCATCGCCAGGCTTATCGTAATCCGACCAGTATGAGTGAGATGCAATCTTATGCCCGATCGCTTCCTTCAGCTCAGGATCATCCAACAAGCACTTGATATATTCACGATACTTGCCTGTCCCAAGCTGGTTCGCACCACTCGTGTATTGCTGCTCGCCGGAGAACGTCTCGAACAAATCATCGTCCAGCAGCGACGTAATCTCAACGCCATCTGCCGCGCTGATCTTCGTCTTCATGCCCGCAGCCTGCAGTTGCCTGTACACCTCAAGAAGTACCCGCTTCAGGTCATCGTTGTTATAACGGTTACCTTCTTGCCCCGAATTGTTCCAGTCCCAGGTCGGTTCATTGATCGGGCTTACATACTGAAACTCTAAACCTTCATTATAAAAATGCTTCAGCACATCGATTAGAAACGATGCGAACGCTGGCTCATAGCCCGGCTTCAAGTTAGTCGAACCCACGCTTGGGTCCGGCTGCGCATGCCCGTTCTTCGTCATCCATACCGGTGGGCTGTTGACGAAGGCGATCAGCGTATTCACGCCTCTTTCCTTCGCTGCGCGCAGAAACCACTGCTGACCCGCCTGCTTGCTCCAATCGTAATCGCCGTCTGCCGACATCTTGAAAGCCTCGGCTCGCCGCCACGGATTGCGAATAATATCGCGATCCGTTTCATCTGAGCCTGCGCCAACATTGAAACGCCAAGCGGACAATCCGATACCTTTCTCTCTGGAGAATAGAAGGTCTGCAACACGGGTTTTATTGTCTTCCGTCCAATGCTTACCGATTGGATCCATGGACCATGCGTCAGATGCCCCGAAATTATCGATCGTTTGGTATTTTACTGCCGCGTCGATCAGCATCTTGCTAACATGCGGCTTAATTCCGACTGTCAATCTAGATTCATCCGCCTTTCTTAAAACATATGACTTTATTAATTTTCTACTTCATACGTAATCTTATATTTCTCCAGTATGAAATAGGCTGGACCGCTTATGAGAACGGCACAGCCGTTTCACCTTGTTAGCCAACAATACCTGATTGTTCAAAGTTCTCTACTATACGCCTCTGGACAAGGAAGTAGATGATCAACAGTGGCAGAAGATAGATGATGGCTGCCGCTTGCTTCACTGCGTCAAAGGAGAATGTCGTTGCACCAGGCACCGCATACCATGTTTTAATCGCATACAAAATATTTTGGATGTTACCCTCAGAGAAGGTGGTCACCAGCTTATTGCTTAAGTACGGTCCGTCTGGATGGAAGTAGCCTGTATAGTAGGTGTCCCCGTAATTCCATACGAACGCTAGAATCGCAACCGTCATAACAGCCGGAACAGCATTCGGGAGCGCAACTCTGAAGTACGTTTTGTAGAAGCCGCAGCCGTCCATATAAGCAGCTTCCTCCAGCTCCTTCGGCAGTCCTTTGAAGAATTGCCGGAATACGAAGATGAACATGCTCTGCTTCACGCCGAATCCGAAGAACGCAATTAAGTAGAGCGTATAAGGCTGATTGATTAAGTCTATCGTGCTGCCATGAAGCGCCGTAATGATGCCGAACACATCAAAGTGCTTGAAACTCAAGTATTGCGAAATGAGCAGCGACTGTGGCGGTACAACGAAGGACACGATGACGAGAACCGTCAGCACACTACGTCCCCAGAACTCTACCCTGCCTAACGAATACCCCGCTATTGCGCATACAAAGATCTGAATAACGGCGATGATAACGCCGTAACCGATCGATTGCAGCATCGGAACGAAGTTGCCGAACACCAGTCGAATGGCCGCCTGGAAGCTGACGGTCGAATACTTGATCGGCACCCAGATGACGTCGGGATTCCCGAGATCCTCAATATTGTTGAAAACGACTGGAATGAGTTTAATTAATGGATAGATGATGGCAAATCCCAGACCAATGACAAGCGAGTAGAATAAGAACCCGAATACGAATTTGCTAAACTTTTCTTTGATCACATAACCGTCTATTCGTCTTACGGTCTGTACATCACTTTTCGCCATTGTTCAGTTTCACCACCTTGCTTGTAATGAATAGAAGCAGAAGCAAATCAATCAATACGTTGAATAGATAGACGACCGATAACGAGGAGCCTACGCCAATGTTGTTCTTATTGAACGCAAAATAGTAGATTTCCGTCGAAATCGACGATTGGAGAAACATATCAACGAACGTATAGACCAGCGCGAACAACGAGATGTTTGACAGCAGTGGAAGCGTAATTTTCCAGAATACTTCGTAGCTGTTGGCACCTTCAATGCGAGCGACCTCGTATAGAGATCGATTGATCGACTGCAAGCCTGCCAAGAAGATCAACGTCTGAACCCCTGTCTGAGAGATCAGCGTAAAAATGTTGCTGGCAAGGTCGGAAATAAATAACGTCACATTCAGCGGTAGAAAAGTATAATTGAGCAGGAAATCGATCAGAAAGCTCGTATCAATCTGACTGCTGACTGCTGCATCGGCCACATCGCCGCCCGACGTGATATTGACGAGATCCACGACGACCTTCAGTCCCAATACGATTGGAAGGAAGAAGATGACCCGTGCCAGCCCCCGTCCCTTGAACTTCACGTTCACTAGAATGGCGCAGAACAAGCTGAAGATGACGATAACCGGCGTATTGATGAAGATGTCGATGTTCTCGTCCGTGAATACCCGTAGGAACGTCTGACTCTGACTGGATACTTCCGAGCGGAATAAGTTAGTGAAATTTTGCAAGCCGACATACTTGAGCGTCATGCCCCCGTTGTCGGCAACGCCTACCTCGTGAAACGAGTATTTGATCGTGTTCACTAGCGGCTTTATGAAAAACAGGATGAAGCCGATCAGCCACGGCAGCATGAACACGATGCCATGGATTTTTCTCATATTTTGATGAGATATACGCAGCTTCTTTGGTTTGACCGCTGTACCCTCCACCTTCGGAACCTCCTTAAAGCAATTTTGCTTCTTCTTCGATGTACTGCTTTGCAAGCAAAATTGCTTACCTCGTAAGCATCCGCTTAGCAATTTGCGTGCTTCTTCGATGTACTTCCTGTAAGCAAATTGCTCACTTCGTAAGCATACGCTTAGCAATTTGCGTGCTTCTTCGATGCTTCTATTTGAAAGCAAATTGCTAGCTTCGTAAGGATACGCCTAGCAATTTGCTTTCTTCTTCAATCGCTTCTTGTAAACAAATGACTTACTTGTTGGACTCGATGATGTAGCCTAGCGCATCCAGCTGGTGGCCTGCCACGGTAACGGCATATTTGTTGTAGTTGACGATAACCGCCGCTCCGGATGCATAGGTGGTCTCGAACACGTTTTTCGCCAGCATCTGATGATTGACGATCTGCTTCGAGCCAATCTCTTCAAGTCCTTTGCTGTACTCGGAATATAGAGACTTAATAGAGTCTTTAATAGCCGAATATTGAATCGAAATATAATCGCTGTATTCCGAATTTTTCAGAACGTCGACGTTCTCCGAGCTAATCGTAAACTTCGGAATGCTGCCAAGCTCGAACGCCTGTAGCAAGAAGTAGCTGCTTCGATCTCCCGACATGTTCACGTTCAGCGTCGTATATTCCGTCAACCCGTTCATGACGAGTTGTCTGAATGGAATCGTGCCGTACATCGTGCCATATTCGCTGCTCTCTCTCGAGATATTCTCTGCGTATTGGCTGTAACGGACTTTGTCCATATTCGGATTGTCCAGCGCGATCGTCTTGCTCTCCGACAGCTTCTTCAAATTGTCCTCGACGATGCTATTAGCCACGACCGGATCGATAATGTCTCGTGGATTGTAGTTCCCGTAATAGGTCGAACCCATATCATTCACCGCAATATTCGGATAGTCGTCAGAATCCTTGATGAACTTGTTCACCGTATCGCTTAGGATCAACGGATTGAGCAGATACTGCTTCGTTACATACAAGTTGAACATGCCGCCAGCAAGATCGTACTTCTGGAGGGCAATCGGCTTGCCGTCATAGCCATGCAGCGCGTTCGATTTCAGCCAGAAACCATCGCTCGTATCGGATACTCGCATCAGGTCGGCATTCATGAACAGCTGGCTGTCAGTGTTCTGCTTGAAGTAGTCCATCAAGGCATTCAACTGCTTGCTGCTGCCGTTAGCCTTGGTCAAGTCCGCCTTGTTCGAGATTGTGTTGTTTATGCCTCCATTGAAGAAGCCCTTGTAGTTCACAACCTTGTTGACGTCTTGCAGATCGTTCATGATCGATAGCAGTTGATCGTACTTCGTCATCGAATATGGCTTCGTATAAGGGATTCCGAGGAACCGCTTATCCAGCGTGACCGCTCCGATGACGTCGAGGAACAGCTTCGGCTTCGTATCGTACACGGGCTTCAAGTCGTATTTGTCGATCAAATACTGCTGGTAGCTCTTCGCCATGTCATAATACGAGACGTTGCCGCTGAAAAGCTTATATCGAATCGCATAATCGACGTTGATCAAACCCGTCGTAGACAGGAACCTTGCATCGTTGTCGCTGTAAGGCCCGAACACCTTCACGCGAGAGAACTGCATCGCGTCCAGCGAGCTGTACGTTTTGTTATACAATGTACCGCCTGATGATGTATCGTTCGTACCAAGCTGAACCTTGATCGAGCTCAGCTCCGCTCCAGAATCGATGATTCCCAGATAGCCCTGCGTCTTACCGGCAACATCCGTATCATACATACCGAACAGCGGCATCGTCAGATTCTCCGGAAACTCCGGCATGTCGTAGAGCTTGTCGTAATACGTGTTGTCGTATACGGGACGTTCATACTCCGGATATTTGCCATTGAACGTGTTGAGCTTGAACAAAGCCCCGGAACCGTCTGGTACGAAGATGTACCCATCGCTAATTTTGTCCGCCGAAGCAAGCCCGAAGGCAGGAAGCACAGCAATGTTCTGCAGCGTATAGAAGTTGTTGCCGCCTTTAATTTCATAGGTCGGCACTTTGACGACGAGATCGCCGTTATCGAGCGTCGCTTCCATCGTGATAACGAATTTAGCAGGCTCGGTGATCGACACTTGAATGCCGAATTGCTGGCTGTCCGCCATCAGCATCTCTGTCGTATATCCGACCGCTTTGGACAGACTGATCAGGTCCTTCACAAGCGATGTCGGCGGAAGTCCCGAGAACTTATTGAAGTACAAGTGGTTGTCTTGATCCAGCTGGTACGTAATGGACAAAGCATCGTTATATTTCTGCGCATCTACATTGCTGATCGTTCCATCGAGAATCCCTTTGTTGATGGGATCGACGAACTCTGCTTGATAATTCTCTTCCGAAATCTTCTCGGGCATATACTCGTTCAACCGATACGATTCGGTTTCGAAGAAGTCGAACACGATCTGAACGCCGTTCTCGATCTGATTCAGCTCGTACCGACCGTTCTGAATCGTATATTTGAACGCATCCCATTCGGTCAAGGTGCCGTCCTTGCCTAGAAACTTAATGACAAGCGGCGATTTCTCGACATCTCCGGCGCCCTCATCCAGAAACAGGCTATTCCACTCGGTGCCAGCGGCTGTATCTTTGACTTGTAAATTCAACGTCGTCGTATCGAGATAGAGCTGCTTCTGGCTACTGCTTGCCAGCAGAACGTTGCCCGATTTGGGCTCGATCTTACCAACGACTGGTGAGAGGCCCGCCCTCGCCACGGCAGGTGCAGCCTGCTTGTCGATGCTCCAATGCTTGATCAGCGAAGGTGCATACGAGCCCGCCACGATGAGGACAACAACTATAGCGGCGATGGCGAGCTCTCGATACCCGATATTTTTGATCCGGCGCAGTGCCGTTACTTGTAAGCTATTTAGCATCTTGGCATCACCTTTTCATCCATTCAATGACTACGGAATACACGAATCCGATTACTTTGCTGACCAACATGAAGTACAGGATCGCCAGGAAAACAATCATGATTGCGGAGATGAACGTAACGATAAGCGTGACAACGTTCGTTAAGGGCGAATATTCGTGAATGACGCACAGCCCACAGAATACTAGGAAGTAGAACCAAATGGTTCCGATCACGACGAACGCATGAAGCAGCGCTGCTTCCTCCTGAATAATCGTATTACTCAGGATAATACCGATAATATCGAATATCAGCTTCGGTACTAGCGCATACGTCATGACGACATAGATATCGCCCATGGTCCCGTTCCCGTCGAACAGGGTGGTCACGCTCCAATTGCTAATCATAAAGAGCAAGAAAGGAATCAAGGTCGTTATAAAAAGCATGATGCTGTTCATTGCAAACAACGGATTGTAGTTCAATATAAACCCGGTATATTGATAACCTAAGATACCCGTAAGCCCGCAGATCAGCAAAATGATCGTCGGAAGCGTATAGTTTCTACTTCTAGTAGACTTAACCGCGTAAAACCCGTCGAAAGGATGCAGCAGGACATGGAACATGTATTTACTTTCTGCAATCATACTGGCCATATCGGTGAACCCTACCCTTTCCTTTAAATTGCGTTACCTCTTAAAGATTTGAATTTAGCTGTTTCTCTTGTTGTACCGGAACTCGGAATAGAATAAGGCGAAGGCCACAAGCAGGAACGGAATGATTAACCATACAAAGTGGTGCTGAATGAACAAGTTGCGATACCCGTTATAGGCCTTGGAATAATACCCTCGACTGTTGCCTAATTCGAAGTAATACATCGCATCTTCGTACTTATCTCTCATCAGATAGTTACGGCCTACTCCCGTATAAGCAATGTCATAGTTCGCATTCTGATGGAGCGTTTGCTCATAATCTTTGCCTGCCGCTTCCCATTTGCCGTTAAAATATTGCTTCTCGGCATCCAAGGCAATCTGGCCGAATTCGGTTGGCTGGTAGAGGTAAGCGGTGCTGAACTGCTTATCCGTTACAATCAATCGGTCGCCAGCCCATGCAATCGCAGTAGGGTCCTTCAGATCTCCCTTCAAGTTGCCGTTAGATCCGAATATATTCATGAGGTCCCCTTCAAAATTGTAGAGAAACACGCGTCCCTTCGTCTTGTCGAGCAGCGCATAAACGCCGAAATCCGATACTGCGATATCGACGAACTGGCTTTTCTTATCGGTAATGCCGAAGGAATGCAGGTCGCCGATAACTGGCCAATAGCCGTTCTGAAGCAGTACGTTCTCGCCCTTCGAGTTAAAGCGGAACACTTTATTTTGGGCCGAAGCGTCGAAGGTCGTCGCATAGATAAGCCCTTCCGAGTCAAACGTTATATTGTTGAACGATGGCGCGAATATTTTCTTCATTTTCTGCTTCTGTTGACTCGATGCAATCGACTTCCAGAAGTAGTCCACGACATTGACTTTGGGCTTGTTTAGACCAAAATATCGAGCGAATGTTCCATCGCTATTCAATTGAATGATCCCTTCATAGCTGCCTTGAACGACAACGCTGATCTGACCATCCTTATCGACAATCACTTTGGAAGGCTTGAATTGCGTGACGCCGACCATATTCGCTGGCTTCTCGATACTCCGCTTGAATGCGTAGTTGCTTCCGCTCAGGACGACAATCCGCTCAGCCTCTGTATCCGCGATATAGAGCTCATTAAGCGCCTCACTGAAGTAAACGCCGCCTGGTTTGTTCAGCATCAACTGTTGGTTCGTATCCGGGTTGACGATAATCTTCCCTGCATCGTCCCGAATGAGCTTGATCGACAAGAGAAACTTCAGATCCCTATCGAATACGTCAACACGGCTTTCCGTGGAATCGACGAGGAAGATACGGTCCGAGCTTACGAATACATCGTCAACGCTGCCCAGCGGGATGTCCCCTAGGCTGCTTCCATCCACTTGATTGACAAGTTCGAACGCCGGAAGACTCTTCTGAGAATTGCCCCAGAAATCATACGTATAATTGCTCTCAAAGGTATTGGCAGCAAACGCGCTGGCGGATGGAAGCATCATGCCAAGAATGAAGGCGAAAATTATAGCCCACTTATATTTCATAGCTGTTGGGCCTTCCTTTCCGATTGTGAATTGATCATTATTCTTTAATGCCTGACGTCGCCATTGTCGAGATTACGTTGCTCTGTGAAATAACGAAGACGACGATCGGAACGATCAGCATGATGAGCGTAACGGCCGAGGCAACCCCGGTCCTCGCTACGCCCGCATTAACAATCTGGGATAATGCATAGCTGACCGGCTTGAGCTTCTCGCTGTAGATAAAGCCGCCTCCTGTCGTCCCCCACAAATTCTGGAAGGACAAGATGATTAGCGTGATCCATGCCGAACGCGAGAGAGGCATCATAACCTTCCAGAAAACCGTAAACTCATTGGCCCCGTCCATCTTGGCAGCCTCGATCAATGCATCGGGCACCTGCACCATGAAGTTCTGCATGAGGAACAGTCCTAATGTAGAAGCTGCGGTTGGCAGAATGACAGCCCAATACGTATCGATGAGTCCTAGCTTAGACATGATGACGTAGTTAGGCAGTGCGGTAACGGTACCGTTGAACATAAGCGAGTAAACGATCATTTTGGACATCGTCTTCGATCCCGGGAACACATATTTCGCTAGCGGGAAAGCCGCCATCGAACCGATGATAACGCTGCTCGCCGTACCCGCAGCCGTTAGAAACACGGTGTTGAACAAATAGCGGGACATCGGAATCCAAGAGTTGCCGATAATGATGAACAAATCCTGGAAGTTCGTAAGCGTCGGATTCTGAACGAACAGCTTGGGCGGGAAAATAAAGATCTCGTTGAGCGGCTTGAATGCATTGTTAATGATGAAGACAAGCGGCCAGACACTGAATAATCCGAATAGGCCCAGAAACAAAGTAAGAAAGGCATCGCCGATCATACTCCTGTTTCTTCGTTTGAACTTCCTGGATAGATAAACTTTCTTAATGGCTAAAGGAAGAGCATTCACTCTAGGCACCTACCCTTCTGAGAACCTTCTGGACGATGATGTTGGTAAACACCATGATGAAGAACAGAATCGTTGCAATCGCCGACGCATAACCCATCTCATGTCGAATGAATCCGTAATCGTGCAAGTGAGTCAGAATCGTATGACCCGAGTATTCGACTGACGGGAAGCCCGCAAGCTCGAGTGAAATCTGAGATACGGATAGTGAAGCTGTAATCTGCATCACCGCGCCGAACAACAGCTGCGGTCTCATCGAAGGAAGCGTAATGAACCACAGCTCCTGCCAACGGTTACGAATGCCGTCGATCTGACCCGCTTCATACAGCGTCTTATCAACGTTCTGCAAACCTGCGATGAACGCCAGGAAGCTGACGCCAAGGCTTAGCCACAGCTGAACGAGAATCAGAATCGGGAATACGTATTTCTTCGTATCGAAGAATAGAATCGGCTCGCTTGCGAGACCCAGCTTCATCATCCACGCATTGGCGTAGCCATACATATCGGATGAGAAGATGAGCTTCCAGATCATATAAGCGTTGCCTGAAATCGATGGCGCATAGAACACCAGTGTCATGACGGCGCGCACCTTCGGCGACAGCTCGTTGATCAACCATGAGAACACGAAGCACATCAGGTAACTGACCGGCCCTGTTATGAGCGCGAAGAACAACGTGTTCTTGACGGCAATGAGGAAGACATCGTCATTGACCGTCAGGTTGATATAGTTACGGAGCCCGACAAACGTTGGCGCCTCGAGCATATTGAACGATGTGAAGCTAATAACGATCGAAGTGAGTACAGGGATCGCTGTAAACACCAGGAATAGAATCGCGAACGGCAGAATGAGCAAATACTTGCCTTTATGCTCTTTCCAGACTTGCATAGGGGACCTTCTGCCGCGGTTACTTGTCTTTACTTGTCGACTCGTCAGCATAATCGCCTACTGCTCCTCTTTCAATTGATTCGGATCCAGGTAAGACAGATGGAATTCCTTACGTTTCTTAGCAAGTTCCTTGTCAATTGTTTTGCTATTCAAGTACAGTGTCTCTCGCGAATTGAGTCCACCTGTCACGACTGCACGGAACGCGTAATCGATTGCCCGTGTCGTCATATATCCGCCTGGCACCTCAGGTATGCCAACCGTATCGTTGAACTGCTGAACGATTTGTTTGGAATCCTTATTCGACCATGGGAGCTGCTTGAGCACCTCGAGATTCGCTGTCGGATATCGAGCAGCCGCACCAATGACAGACTCAAGCGACTTCGCATACTGTACTTGCGTATCTGTGCTGAGCCACCACTGCAGGAATGTCCAGCCTGCTTCCTTGTTGTCCGATGCTTTCATGATGATGCTGTCGATCGTGTCGGCAACAGCCTCATTATTCACTGTTCCGTCCGTGCCTTGAACACCTGGCAGCGAAGCGAACGACCACAAACCTCTGATCTCTGGTGCGAATACTTCCAACTGGTTGTAGGTCGTATAAGGAGCAATGCCGATTGGCATCTCACCCGATCTGAATCGATTAGCGAAATCGGCTGTTAATGGAAGTCGTTGGCTTGTAAAGAACCGCGTCAGTCTGTTGAACGCTGACATCGCGCGATCATCAGTCAATCCGGTCTGGATACCGTAATCGCTGCCAGTGCCTTGATACAAGTCTCCGCCATACTGATATACCATAGATGGGTAAAGTGCCTGACCTGGCATCCAGAAATCGTAATTATTCGCATGCAGAATCGAGATGATGCTCTCTACCTCATCCCAGGTCGTAGGCGGCTTCAGACCAAGCTGCTTGAGGATATCGTCTCGATAAAACATCATCAAGAATGTTTCCTGCTCGGGAAGACCAAACGTCCCGTTCTGATAGCCTACCGTGCGCATGGCACTCTCGCTAAACTTCGCTTTCATCTCATCGAAGCCATCCAGCTTCGACAGATCGACGAGCGCATTCCGCATTGCGAAGTTAATTACCGTCGCTTGTGGTACAGCCAGCGCAACGTCTGGGCCATTGCCTGCAAGCGTTGCTGGCAGAATGACATCCTCTGGAATCAACTGCAGATCGACTGCTATGTTAGCGTTCGGCGTGAAGCTCTGATCGATCAGATTCCGAATGATCTGCGCTTGGTCGCGGCCGGCCGAGATCCATACTTTGAGCGCCTTCTTGTCCGTCGTCTCCGACAATTGATTGGCGTCGACGAAGAACGTAGATAGGAAGCGAACGGTTCCGTAATAGCTTTTCTCGAAGAAGTTCGGCTTCGCCTTCGGCAGCTTCGCTCCCGGTGCGGACAATGTGAAGCTGTCGAGTTGGAGCGGCATCTCAGATATGGATGTGATCCATGTTCCTAAGGAAGAGATGTTGTTCTGGAATGTACCCAGCTCGCCAATGACACTGTCGGGCTTCTGGCTTAATCGTTCCGCCTGCACCTGCATCTTCTCGATCATGGCCGTTTTCTCGCCTTTCTCGCCCGTGATGCGTACCAGTTCGTCGACGACCTTCTTCAGTCGATCACTTTCGGTTTTCAACGTTTCTGCGTAATTCGGAATCTTCTTCGTAATCTCGTAGTCGATATACTTATCTGGTACGAGACCGGTGATTTGTACGGTATTGCGATAAATATCATTGAGCGCGAAGACGCTCTTCTCTACTTCCGACAGCGGCATTGCGAATTCGCCTAGGACAGTCTCCAGGGAAATCGTATTCTCCCCTTGCTTCAGATGAAGAAGCAGCTCGTCTTCGCCATTCTCCAGTACATAATTGACGAAGCCAGTATGGAAGCCGAACGGAATGGCGGTTGCTTCCTTGAACGGAACCTCGCCGTTTACTTTCAGCTGCCGATAGGACATGACGCCTCGGTTCGTGTTCTGTTCGCCTCGGAAGGACAGTCTGTAGAGACCTTCCTCCGGTACGTCGATCGTCCATCGCAGGAAATCGCCAGGCGTTCTCCAGTTGGAACCGCCGATCGTATTGAGCTTGATTTTGTAAGGGTGATACGGGACTGTATTCGAATTGCCATAATCCGTCGTCATCAGAATATCAACAGACGATTTCTCGATATCGAGCGTATGCTCGTCAGTTCGTTCTGCTTGGTAGACGATGTTCGCGCCGTCATACACCTTATATTGAGCTTCCCAATCTTGCAGGACTTCCGCGTAAGGCTTGATCGTCGGGGCTGCTTTGAACGTAATATCGCTGATGACGACCGGCTCCTTGACGGACTCGAAGGTGAGCGTGTGCGAGCCTGCACTGAGATAAAACTTGTACGGCTCCAGGCTTCTTCGCTGCGAATCATTAAGATAGACAGTCGTAATCTCAGGCTTCTCTACTGATACAGGCAGAATCTCATTGCCATTTTTATTAACAATCGGCTTACCGCCGCTATTGTCCCATAATTTGTTGAAGATCAATTGATTGAGGCCGGTATACAGGCTTTCATGATCAATGGTCAGCTTTCGCTCGATTTTCGAGTTCGTTCCTTGTACGGGCAGATAGGTGATGGCCATGTTATAAAAGCCCGCTTCCTGCACAGAGACATTCCACGTGATCGTACCGATGTCGCCAGTCTGTACCGCGCCATTCTCTACACTTGCGATCATTCCGCCTGCCTTCTGATACGACAACAGATCCACTTTAACCTCTGAAGAAGCCATCTGCCCCGAGTAACCCGCATCTGCGAGATATTGGCTGTAGGATTCTTCAACGTAGTCATTGTTCTCCGACTGCGATGCAATCGTCGCCTTAGCGCCGCCTGAACGCAGCGAAGGTATAAGTATGACCAATGCGATGATGATCAGCACACCGCCAACTAACATTCTCTTCTTCTTGATCATTACCATGAACCTCCGTTATAGTGCGTGTTCAAAAAGTTCGTTTTTCAGCTCAAAAGCATACTTTTTGAATTACCTCTTATAGCTGATAGGTGCTATGAAAGCCTTCATAGCACCTACCGCCTTTAGACGATTTGCAGTTTAGGACCCTTAGCTGCTGCTTTATAACGGGAGTTTACTTTTCAACCTTGACTTTAATCGTCAGATCCGCTTTGTTGCCTGCGTAGTCCGTTACCGTGAGCTTAACGTCGTACTCGCCAGCCGTCGTAACGTCGAGACTGCCGATATCCGCTGTTACATTGCCTTTCAAGTCAAAGCCATCTTTGTCGACTGCTTGATCGACGAAATCGCCTGCCCAGTTGACTTTCGCTGCGTCTTCATTCACTTTGATCGCGCGGAAGCCTTCTTTCGCCGTGATTGTTGGAGCAGTCGTGTTCTTCGGATCGAATACGATGACAGCGAAAGTGCCTTTGCCTTCATTACCGGCTGCGTCCTTAACCGTCAGAACGAGGCCGTTGTCATATTTGCCGACTTTATCCTTCGTAATGCCGCTCGTATCAACCTTCACATTAGCGAATGGAAGATCGCCGTCAATACCGTCAGTTGCTTTGACAAGCGTATCCCACTTCACTGTGGATGGATCCGTGCCTGCTTCAATTGCGATTGGTTTGCCTACGAGCGCGAAGCTTGGCGGCATGTTATCAACCGTTTTCTCCGAGCTAAGTGCTTTCTCTGTCGAACTCATGACCTCAAGAATTTGGTTCTTCTGCGCATCGATTGCGCCTGCATATTTCGCAGAGCCGTTCAGACCATAGAGAGAGTTACCAAGGATGGTATCTGACCAAAGGTTCGACCAAGGCAGGATACCCGAGTACTCGTTCGGCTTGCTGCCTGCGATGCCAACGAAAGCTTCCATAATGTTAGCGCCAATCTTCTCGTTCGTTACGTCGAAGCCATAGTTGACAGCCGTCATCTTCGCTTGTTTCGTGAAGAAGTCGAGTGCTTTGTCGCTGCCTGCAAGTGTTTTGTAAACCGTCGACCAGTAGATTTCGTAAGCTTTCAGTGCAAGCTCCGTTTTCTCTTTGGAAACGCCCTTCAGAACAGCAAATTGGTTACCTGGGGTAATGACTTGCTGATATCTTGCATCGTCTGCTGGAACGTCGTCTGGTCTTGGGAATGGTACAACACCCATCGATTCGCCGCGTGCAGCGAGCGATTGACCTGCGCCAGCGGAGAGCCATGGCACCATATTCGTGAAGACGGATTCGCCATTGCCGAAGTCGCTGCCGTTCCATGTCCAGCCTGGCACTGAGGTATCATCGCCGTAGCGAACCGACATCATCAGCTTCTTGGAAATGAGACCATCGATATACTCAACGGCTTTCTTCGCTTCAGGAGCATCAGCCGTCAGACCATTCGCACCATATACTGCGCCACCGTTCGAGTGAATAGCTTGCGTTGCCGTGTAACGGTAGTCCGTTTCGAACGCTTTGATAGGTACATCCGTACGTACTGGCGATTTTTTGTTCGCATAGTACTCATTGACCTTCGTCAGATAGTCTTGGAATTTAGACCAAGTCCACTCACCTTTTTTCCACAGGTCAGCAGGATAAACCGTCTGGCCGTTTTCTTTCAGTGCATCTACCTTATCGAGGTAAGTTGCGTTGTATACGAGTGGCCAGTAATTTACAAAATCAAGAATGTAGTTCAGGAAGTAGTTGTGGCCGAACATCTTGTCACCGAACATCCAGGAGCTATCTTCGTCGCTGAAGATGTTCTGGTATTCATCAAGCGGTTGGAAAATGTTCTGTCCAAGCAGCGTACCTTGCGAGCCGCCCCACAGCAGTGCCACGTCAACGATCGGTGCGTTAGCGAGTACCGATTTCAAGAGTGCTTCACGAACGTCGCTTGGATATTGCACCCATTTGATTTTAACGTTGAGCTCTTTCAGAATTGCCTCTTCCGCTTTCGTTCTTGCGAGCAATTGGTCTGGCGCCATGCCCGATTTGCCCGTAACAGGGTCTTTCCAAGACGGGTCATCCCCCGCTTGCCAGTGCGTACCGAATACGATTGTCGTCGGCTCGCCTGTAGGTTTTGTTGCTGTATCATCGGTTTTAGCCGTCGTATCCGTAGATTCTTTCTCTGTATCCGTCGATTTCGTATCGTTGTTCGAGCTGCTGCACGCACCAAGCATAACGACGCAGAATGCAAGAATGATCGATATCGATAGGAACTTCTTCACTTTTACTGACATTGTTGATCCTCCCTTTTAGTACTACCTCTTAGATCATGCTAACTTCGCTATCCTAGAATCCCTTCTAAAAAGCCCGTTGATTGAATCACAAAGGTTGTTACCGACTCCGCGGGAAGCACATAGTGCTTCAGCCCTTTCACCTCCTTCACAAGCGCCAGGTCGGCGTTGTTCGATGTCTCGTAGATCGAGGCATTCTTCCCTTTCAGGCCGCCGAAGTTGACTGGCTTCTCCTGTCCGGTTGAATTGATCGCTACAATGACCGTCTTCTTCTTATCAGGACTGACATAAGCGGAGACCAGCACATCGCTGTCTTGACTGTCGACTTCAATCCGTTGATAGCCCGGCTTAATGAACTTGGCGTAGTTGCCGAAGCTCCACATCCGCTTCGCTGCGCCGAATTCTCGTGTCGTCTCGTTCACATACACAAGCGCATCCCGGTAATCCCCTTTGGCGACAGCCAGCCACTGCTCCCACGTGGATACGTTCAAGATCGTCATATCCTCGTGGATCGTCTTCGCGAGCACTAATGCCGCATCCAATGTGGCAGCGCCGCCGTTCACCATCTCGCACCACTCGGTCTGATACAACGGAAGCATGTTATCGAACTGTTGGAAATACTCAGCAGCAATTCGCTTATCCTTCTCACTTGCCCAGTAAGAATGTACTGCATAAGCATCAATCGACTTCGACAGCACCTCGTCGTCCATGATTCGCTTGTACATGGTTAGCGTGTAATTCGGGTCGTTCCATGTTCCGGATTCGGCGATGAGAAGCTTCACGGGAAGATCCCGTTTCTGCAGCTCCAGTGCGACTTTTCTCGAAAGGCTGATTACCTGTTCCGGCTCGTAATGACTGCCTTCCTGTCCGCCCTTCCAATCCCACTGCGGCTCATTGATTGGGCTTAGATAAGTGACCGGGATGCCTTCCTTCAAGAAGAGCTCCGTAATATCAACCAGATAAGTAGCGAACGCTTCTTCGTTCTCCGGCGGCAGATTGGATAACCCGTTCGGATCGCCAGAGGAATATCCGGATTTCGTCAGCCTCGCCGGCGGGCTGTTGGCGAACAACTCCACAGATGCACCGCGCTTGACCGCTTCTTTCATCGCATGAATCGCATTGTGATCTCGTTCTAGATCGTAGACGCCAGGCGATACTTCCACCGACTGCGTGCTGCGCCATGGATCGTCCGCAACCGTAGGCTGACCGGCTCCGATGTTGTACCGATAAATATTGAGCCCGATCCCCTTCTTGCTGTCATACAACAAATCCATAATGTCGCTGATGTTATCCCAACCGCCGACATCTTGCGCCCACCAAGCGCCCGATGCCCCGAAACCATCAATCTTCTGAAAGGTCTTATCGTAGTTAAGCTGGATGGATTCCCCCACCACATCGCCACCTTCATCATCAGGTTCAGAATCACGCTGTATAATCGATCGGTAAGTGAAAGAACTAATAATGAGACATATAAGCAAGAACACGATTGGGATCATGAACCTTTTCTTACGAAAAATCATTTGTTCACTCCTAACCCTACTGCACCTGGATGATACCGCTTTCACAAACCTCGATTAACTCCAACTGCGTAAGTCTGTTTACCCTCCCCACCGGTAAAATAATGAGCGGCGGGGGCTCCATTAATCGCATCGCATTCGATCAATTGGAATCGGTCAACATCCACAGCTGGCGTTCTTTCGAAACCTCATTTTTGTCGAATGGTTATGTCGAATTATATAGAAACCGGTATCATGAAATGGGTTTCATAAAATCAAAAAAAATAAGCGGCGTATTTCATCATTCATTCAGGTAGCAATATAGCATCTGTTATAAGACTTCTTCTATACAGCTATAAATTCGAATCCATGGAGCTGGCCTCGTTCCTGCCTGTCAACCGCCTCGAGCAGAATCAAAATCTTAGCTCCGTCATCTCCGAACCAAGGACCTGGCAAGTAGATCGAACTTGCATCTCCGCCGGTTAACGCCGGACGCTCCGCTCCGCCCTTCAGCCACAATCGGCTAACGATTGTTTCATTCTGGAACACGGTCATCTTCAAGCCTTGCCCATCCACACGCACCCGCCATCCGCGGCCTTCCTTCGAATTCGGTACGGCAGCATACAACCAAGCCGCGCCGCCGCTGTCTAACGATAAAGGCAGCTCCACCGTTACTGCGGAGTCCTTATTGCGTTCGGCATGCGCTAGCAGCCCTTCTTCCGCTCCGGAAATCGTCCAGTTATCCGCATCCACCGCCTCGTAGAACCGAACCTTCCCGGCTCTTCCCCCCAGATTGCGTTCCAAGAGCACCGTTAGCTGCAGTTGCTCGCCTGGTGTGACGATCGACGTCAGATCCAAGAAGGGATCATACGGATGGATGACTCCAGCCTCTCTGCCATTGACGAACCATACCGCCTTACCTTGGAGGCCTTCAAGATGTACCATGAATCGATTCGCATCTGCATCGGTTGTATAAGTGCGCCGATATACTTCACGAACCGGATGATCCGGCGACATCCAACCGCCGAAGCCTACCATCGGCCAGAGCGTATCATCGAAAGATTCGGTCCATTCGTGCTTGAATGGCCGGTCCTGCAGTCGATGAACATGCCAGTTCTGCGTAATATCCGCTGCTTGAAGCACGACCGCTATTCCTTGCAGCCCCTTCAGGGAATGAAGTCTTAGTCCAGGAAGTCTTGCATCATCGAAATTCGAATGACCCCAGATTTCGGTCTTCGCTGTGATGGCGGACACTGCCTTCGGCTCGGCAAATGGGATGTACCAGCTGCTTCCCGCAGGTACTGCTGTTCCCGCATATTGTCCGTCTGCATACAGCGATACGATATCGCTGCCTTGACGAATCAGTAAGCCTTGCGTCTTGCGGCTATTCGCTGCTGCCACATGGCCTTCGTACCAAGCGAAGCCTCTGTATATACCGACCTTCTCCAAGTAATCGATAGCGCCGTTCACCCGAACAACATCATCGGAACTAAGATCAGATACCATGGATACGGCAGGATCGAATTCAGCCAGCTGCCATTGCAAGTTCACCAGCCCCCGTTCAGACGGAGCCGCTTCCGGCTGTTGTACGATGATTCCTTCTTCGATGGAGTAACGCTCCATGTACAACGCTTTCATCAATGTCGTCGAAACCAGTATGAACTGGCGCCCATCCGCCATTGTAATGCTGACTTGGCTGTCCTCAGTTTCAGCAGGGACTAGCTTGATATGTATCCGATTCTGATCGACCGCCGCTTCTGCGTGAACCTTGTCAATTGCTATGCAACCTTCGAGTTCAAGGACGATCTCGCTCTCACCCGTTTGATGGAAGAGAAGAACTGTACGTTGATCCCCTGCTTCAGCATGAAACATCTCGGCACCTGCGTAGATCAGCTTGCCGTCTATTCCCCAGCTAGCAAGCGACACATCGACAGGGAGAATGATGGAGCGGCCTGCTGGCAGTGACAGCGAATACTGCTCTTCCGAGGATGCTTCAGCATCATTACGAATTTGGATCTGCTTCGCTTCATGATCTCCGTTCGTGACGAACAGCAGGCTGCCTCCGCCGTACAGCTTAAGCTCTTGCGGTCCGAACACTTGGTTAGTCTCAGCAGGCAGTGACCATTCGGAGTTTACTACCGCTTCTGCTTGCGCCATTGCAACTCCATATGTTCCAATGACACGAGTCAAGAGCCTTCCTTCGTAAGCTTCGCCTCGTACGATCCCTTCAGGAGAAATCATCCCGCCGAAATCATAATCAGACGTCATGAAGGCAAGTGGTCTGCCCCAGTTATTCGTCGCATTCGTAAAGCCGAAATCCGTACCTGACACTTGCAAATAAGGGCCAAGAAGCTTTGCTCCCGCTGACAACAGCCTTCTCAGCAAGTAGTGGGATCGATTCGTCTCTGTGACGAGCAGCGGATAGCCCATACCAGCAAGAATATTCCGATAGCTGTGCACCTTCTGCTCGAAGATTGGATCTCGGTCATTCGGATAGAAGTTACAGGTTGGCATAACGCCTTCGGTTAATCCGGATGCTTCGATCAGTCCGCCTTGCCCAGCGCATGCGATCAATGGAACGGTTACACCTGATGTCTGTGCCATGTCT
This sequence comes from Paenibacillus terricola, assembly GCF_014779765.1. Classification (GTDB taxonomy): domain Bacteria; phylum Bacillota; class Bacilli; order Paenibacillales; family Paenibacillaceae; genus Paenibacillus_T; species Paenibacillus_T terricola. The sequence continues at coordinate 202,570 of NZ_JACXZA010000003.1, forward strand.
CGCATTGCAGCCATATAACCTTGCGGATCATTGCAGTCGAAGAAATCTAGCTCATTATCGAGTTGAACGGCGATAACCGAACCCGCTGCTCCCAGCTGGAAGCGAGTCAGTATCGGCATAATCTGATCGAACCAGCGTGACACATGCGAGAGAAAGGCTGGATCGTTCTGTCTGATCCGCATGTCATCCTTCGCTAGTAAGTAAGCCGGCAGTGCGCCGCCATCCCATTCGGAGCAAATGTACGGCCCAGGTCTTGCAATGACCCACAGCCCTTCATCCTTTGCAGCTTCGAGGAATTCCTCTACATTGCGCTGACCTTCCCAATCCCATTCACCCTCACGAAGCTCATGATAGTTCCAAGGAAAATAAACATCGATGCAGTTGTAGCCATAAGCTTTCACCTGCGCCATCCGTTCACGCCATAGTTCGCGGGGAATACGGAAATAAAATAAGGAAGCGCTGAGCAGAATGACAGACTTCCCTTGGATGGATACGCTGTTAGGTGTCCATTGCACCACAGGCTCCACATTTACTGAGTTGATCAAGCGTACCACCTCGCCCGGTTAGGATCGCATGAAAATGTAATGAAATCTATTTCATGAAATGGGTTTCATTAATCTGAGGTCATTATATCTCCGCCTTGTATTATCTGTCAATAAAGGATCTGGAACAAAGTTGAAAACGCATACACGCCGGTAGGACTGCTCATAAAAACAACCAAAAACCTTTGCTGCATAAGAGATTTCAGGTTCTAAACCAGTTGAACTTCTGGAAGGTATGCGTTCACAATAATATAACAATCCAACCTTCAAGTCTCGCATATATGATTTAGGATGTGAAACAAAAAAGCTCGTTGTTTCAGTTCTTCCTTGTGAAAGAAACTGAAACAACGAGCTTCAAGGCTTATCAAATGGATGCGTTACTTGCGCTTCACCGGTGCCGGACCACTGCTCTGGCGCACGATCAGCTTAGGTGTAAGTACGGTCGTTCGCTTCGTCGGCATGCCATTGTTGATCTGGAAAATCCGCTCCACTGCATACTTGCCCAGCTCATGCGTATTCTGCGTTACGGTCGTCAATTCCGGAATGACGGCGGTCGACAGAGGAGAATCGTCGAAACCAACGATCGAGATATCTTCCGGGACGTGCAGCCCGCGCTCGGATGCAGCCTTAATAGCACCAATTGCCGTAAAATCATTCACGCACAATACCGCTGTCGGCCGATGCTCGCTGTCATCGAGCAGCTTGTTCATCAGATCCCGACCGGCTTGGATGGAGAACTCCCCATACTGGATCCACTCTTTTCGAAGCGTGAGCTGTTGGTCCTCCAGCGTCTTCTTGACCGCCTTCACCTTCTGAATCGTTGTGGTCATGAAATCCAATCCGCCAATGAAGGCGATATCTCGATGGCCGAGGTCGATCAAATGTTGTGTGGCAAGCGCGGCGCCAACTGCCTCATCGCTGTACACCCGATGAAACTTCGTCTTGGCGAGATTGCCGTTAACAAGAACGACCGGAATCGTTTCCGCTGCCTCTTGCACCTCTTGGACCAGCTCAGGCGGACAATTCGCCAGATTGATGCGGCCTCCGATAAAGATGATTCCGTCGACACGTTTCTCTCGCAGAATGGTCAAATATTCGGATTCCCGATCATCATCACCGGATGTATTGCACAGAAAGAACGTATATCCTTTATCTCTCGCTTCCTGATTCGCCCCATAGAACACCTCTGGGAAGAAAGGGTTCGTAATATCCGGAACGATCATCGCGATCGTTCCCGTTTCTTTCTTGATCAGGCTTCTAGCCAGTGCATTCGGCTGGAACTTATGTTTCTCGATCACCTTCATGATCTTATCTCTTGTGCTGGCCTTTACTGGCGCTGTATCGTTCAACACACGCGATACCGTCGAGACTGACACTTCCGCCTCTCGCGCAATATCGTATATGGTTGTATTCTTCACCATACCTCTATCCATCCTTAGGAAAGATCATATTTTTCTTTGTATACATGATAACAGAACTATCACAACTATGAAACCCATACCATTAATAATTTTGTTAATATATTAACATTCACTATATACACTTGCGATATGGATGAAATATATATCGAAAATCATCATTCAATTTGTTAGAGTTTTGCAAAACATGCACGATGAAGAACAGAGACTTGATCTGCCCTGTTCTTCATCTTATCGTTATGAATTGTTAAATGGAAGCCACTCCTCTTCTATCATTATTCATTCGCACGAACCGTATTAACAGTTTCATAATATAGGAAAAAGTAGGATTGCGCATCCCCCTATTCAAACTGGTCAGCATTTCAATAATGGATTATATTCGGATTAATGACGACCAATTTTCATCCTTTCTATTTCCGATTTCACTCACACTTTTCACTCATTAACACCATTCAGATATTACGCGAGTCTCGCAATTTTCAAAGCAATTTCTCGATTTCTGTTGGTTAAAAATATTCATATAATCCATCTTTTTTCTATAACGGATAACCACTTACAATGAAAAAGGCAGACTCACAGTTCAAGTAGACACAGCAGCGTTAGACGGCACTGCACATACTGGAAACCACGAGTCTGCCTATCTGCAAGACGGACAGCAGTGTTGGATGTAGTAGGAAACTATACCTTGAATTGCTTATATAACGATCGAGAGATGTCCTTCAATTGTACAATCTCGCCATCCACTTCCCTGGAGCTGTTCATTTGCGATTCACTGACAGTGAACAGCTGTTCCACGGAAGCTGCGCTTTGCTGTGTAATCGCATGAATCCTGCTGATCTCGCTTGCGATTTCTACCGATGCCGACTGGATCGAATGGATCGCGCCATCCAGCTGATGAACAAGCTGAATCATTCGACTCAAATCTTCACTCATTTGTTCGAATCCGGCAATCGTATCCTTCGCACGAACGACAGATAGATCCGTCGAGGCCCTTCCTCGTTCAATCTGCTTAACGGAATGTGTCACAATCTCTCCTGTCTGCAATGTGCTCTGCTTGATTTCTTCTGATGAATGCGCAGTCAAGACAATTCGATCATTAATGTCATGCAAATTATGCTCAATATTGCTTCCGACTCTCGCTGCGTCCGCAGTCCGACCGCCACTTCCTTGAAGGACGCATTCATTTCGACAATCTCCTGAATGGTTGTCTGCGACTTATCGGCAACCGTCACCGAAGTCTGTTCAAGTTGATCAGACAACAACTTCACACGCTCTAATATGGCAACGAGCTGCTCCTGCTTCTCAGCACGATCCGCTTCTAATTCTCTTGTAATCTTGTGCTTCGAATGGATCTGAAGCGATGTTGCCGCCGACGTCAGGACAAGGAAGCCTGCATGAATGGCTAACATCATATAAGGTCGCAGTATTAGCAGCAAGATATTGAGGCCAATCGGATCGGGGGACAACAATAGCATTAATTGATTTTTTGTCTGAATCATCTGATTCTCCCTATTAGATAATAAAAAAAACCGACTAAAGTCATTAGTCAGTTGAATTATTTCTCATTATTTAGCAACTAGAAACTCATTTATATTATGCCAAAATGCGTCAAAACTCAATGTTTTTGCAAAATTTTAATAAATACTAGCTTCCCTAGATTTAGAGATAAATGGTTGCTATTACACCATCCTGATTGTCGCCAGACAGCTCATACGTATGATCAACCGGTATTTGGAACGCCGTTTCCCGCGGCACATCTTTATACGTTATTTCATAACGCTGCCCCTCAACGTTGACATAAACTGTTTTGTGCTCCTTCAACCAACCCAAATACTCTTCCAGCGTCAAATTGTTGCTTTGCATTATTTTGCTGTGCGGCAGGCCTACGTAACGGAAATGCCATGGCTCGTATTGAATGCCCGTGATCTTCGTCTTATCCTTCGGATAGCGCAAAATAAATCCATAGTCGGCTGCATGCTGCTTCAGCCACTTACCCTCCGGTGCTTGATCCATCGATTCGAGCGATGAGCCGATATCGAGCGCTAGGCCCAAATTATGTTCGCTTTTGCCTGCCGGCAGCGCGTAATCGGTCCCTTTCTCCTGATAAAGCTGATCCTGCTTCTCCAAATCCCGATACCCGCTGCTGATTATAAAATGGTTCACGTCATCCTTCGCGGCTGCCGCTACCATCTTGCCGAACTGCTCCGCAACGCGCTGAGACAGTTCAATGGAATTATCAAGCAAACCAAATCCATTGACGAGTTCCCTATGGCTGCTCAGTGCAACAATATCCGTCTGGACACCCTCAGGATGCACGGCGTAATCCGAATTTATTAAGACAAGGTTCCCTTGATAGACTTGGTCCTTCTGTACCCGAAGAGCATTCATTGACGAATCGGTCTGGGTGTAGGCGATTTCTTCCGCCTTCGGATAGATAATCCTCACATCCGACGACGATGCAGGCGCATGCTTCGCGCAGCCGGACAATAAACAACAAGCAAGTAAAAAAGCCCACTTCTTCACGTGCATTTCCTCCTCAACCTTCTATGCCCTAAGGTTAAGAGAAAATGTTTAAGAAAGAAGAAGGGCAAATCTAAAGTTTTTCTTAAAGTGCGTTAAGTGAGTGTTATTTCTGAAGGGGGAGTCGGACTTCGAATGCAGTCCGAACCCAACTGCTCTCAGCAGTAATGGTCCCGCCATGTTGTTTGACGATATTTCTCGCGATGAAAAGCCCTAGTCCTGTGCTGCCCTCCTGATGGATCCGGGTTCGAGCCTGGTCGCCTGTGTAGAACATATCGAACAAATGAGGCAGATCATGTTCCGGGATGACTTGCCCGTAGTTCACAACCTGAACAACTGCTTCCGAACCATCGTGGCTGCAGCTAATGTCAACGAACTGTCCGTCCTTGCCGTATCGGGCAGCATTGGACATCAAGTTCTCGAATACGCGGGCCAGCAGCTCGCCGTCCCCTTCGATGACCGTATTCGGAAGCACATTGAGCCGCGCGGTCAACGCATTTTTCTCGAACACAGGGTACATCTCTTCCGTCAACTGACTGAGCAGTTCGCCCAGTTCAATCGGCTTCTTCTCAACGGTAAGCATCCCGTAGTTCATCCGCGTAATTTCGAACAACTCTTCGATAAGCCGTTCCAGCCGTTTCGATTTCGTATATGCGATCGTCGTATAATGCCGCGTCTGGTCAACTGTCAGCTGCTCATTCTTGAGCAGCAGATCAAGATACCCGAGCACGGATGTAAGCGGGGTGCGAAGATCATGGGCCAAATTCAGAACGAGCTGGTCCTTGCTGCTCTCCGCGAAATCGCCGCGCTCAATCGCCTTCTTCAACTGCTCGCTTGCCCGGTTAATATCATCGGCAATCGTTTCGAATTCATCGCCGGAATTCAACCTGATCCGGTTGTTGAAATCACCGCCGGCAAGGGTTCGAATACCTCCTGAGATGATGTGAAAATACGTTGCGTAACGCTTGGTCAGCAGGAAGAAGAACATGATCGCAATCGGAATAAACACGACTAAGAAGAAGTTAAAGTCGCCGATATGCCCGATTACTTTGCGATAGAATACGGTTGCATCTCCAGGGTAACGCACCCTATCGTTATAATAGGACTGGAGCAATTTGTAGAAGATATAAGTCACCAGACCGGCCAACAACATGCTCAGCCCGAATAACATTAGCATTCTTGCTCTGAAGCTGCGGAAGATGCTATCCATTGAACTTGTACCCTACTCCCCATACCGTCTTAATGAACTGATCTTTGTCTTCGCCGAGCTTCTTCCTCAGCGTACGGATATGCACCATTACGGTGTTGCCGCCCTCATAATACGATTCGCCCCATACTTGATGAAAAATATTGTCCGCGCTGAACACCTTGCTCGGATGGCTCGCCAGCAGATGGAGAATATCGAATTCCTTAGGCGTCAGATCGACGCTTCTGCCATAGACAAGCACCGTTCGTTTGTCCGTGTCAATCTTCAACCCTCCGGCTTCGAGAACCGGATTATTCGCCTGCGGCTGCTGATTAAGCAGCATGGACGAACGGCGAAGCTGCGCTTTCACGCGCGCGACCAGCTCCATCGGATTAAACGGCTTCGTCATGTAATCGTCCGCTCCGATAATCAGGCCGGTTATTTTATCGAGATCAGAAGTTTTGGCGCTTAGAAAAATAATCGGCAAAGCATACTTCTCCCGTATCAAACGCGTCACTTCGTGACCATCGAGCTTCGGCATCATAATGTCGAGTATCGCTAGATCGATCGGCTGGGACTGCACTGCCCGAATCGCTGCTTCGCCATCAGACGCTTTAATCGTCTGATAGCCTTCATTGCCTAGATGAATCGCGATAAGATCCGCGATTTCGGTTTCATCGTCGGCGATTAATATGGTCGTGCGCTTCATCAAGTCATTCTCCCCCAACTATATTTAGACCGACAGCGCCTCTTGTGCCGGCTTCTTCCACATCTGCCCTTCGGATAGAGACAGCATGGCGAGCCTGCACAACTGCTGAGCGCTTTCGAAGGAGGTGCCTGGCAGCCCATTAAGCAGCCAGCGCCCCATATAGCCGACCGTTCCGCCTGCGGCGAATGCAGCCTGCGCTTCATTCTGATAAATGCGTTGGAACCGCTCGACAAGCTGCTCGTTCAACCAGCTTGTAAATCGCGGATCTTGAAATCGGTTCCGATAGAAACGTTCATGCGTACGAATATGCTCACAGATGATGATTGTTGCTGGAATCAGGATTTGGTCCTCATAGACCTTCACGACAGCCAACTGATCTTAGGTCATTCTCGCCTCATATACGGCTAACAATTGGCCAGTAATCTCCTCGGTCATCTGCTCAAGCAAATCGAATTTATTCTTGATAATGCAAATAAAAGGTCGACCGGCTGATGCCTGCTTTATGAACGATTGAGTGAACGGATATTTTCTCGAAAGGCATAGCAGCAAGCAAGGAAGTGAACGCCTCGTTAATAAGCCAGCGTGTAGACAACTCGTATCGATCGGTTATGGTCATGCAGCCGCGCCTCTATATCGGAATGGACATTTGCGATGCGATTGTCGTTTGAAACCTCTTAAGCAGTAATCCTATGCTAAAGATGTAACCATATTCATGATAACAACAAACGATAATGGAGGCAAAACGAATGAGCAAAGTATTTGTCATCACCGGCGGTTCAGACGGCATGGGTAAGGCGATCGCTCGCCGTCTCGGTCAGCAAGGCGCGCTGCTCCTGGCGGATGTCAGCGAAGAACGTCTGCAGGCAGCCATCGAAAAACTGGCAGTTGAAGGAATTACGGATGTCTCCAGCCAAGTTGTCGATAATACGAAGAAAGAGCAAGTTGAGGCACTTGCCGCCGCTGCTGCCAGGCTGAGAGAGCTCGGTGCGATCGTACATACGGCAGGTTTATCGCCAACGATGGGCAGCGGCCGTCGAATAATGGAAGTCAACATGGTCGGAACCGGCCTTATTCTGAAAGCGTTCCTGCCGCTGGCCGTTCCCGGCTCCGTCGCGCACGGTAGCTCGGACGCAGGATATGCTCGCCGCTTTGCGGGCGCAGCAGCAATAACAACAAGAGGCTTCCATCGCTGGAAGCCTCTCCTCGTTATTCAACATAGCCGAATCCAAGTATCGTGAACTTGCGATCGCCTTGTCCGGAAGTCATCAAAATATCAACGGTATGCTCCCTCGCAATAGGCTCGTTATACAGGATGACGGCTGAGCAGTGCGTCCAATTCACTTCGTGGGGATCGGCGTCTCTCACGTGAACGCCGTCCACCCATATTTCTGCGCTGCCGAAATCGCTCCTCCCCGAGTCTTTGTACGCAAGCAGCAATCGTTTGCTGCGGATGGTCATCCGGAAGCTCTCATTGCCGGATTCGCCCGTATGCATCCAGTTGTTCGGAAATTGAGGAGTGGCGTAAGGATGATCGTCCATCTCGACCATTTGCAGATCCGTATCGATGCCGGTAAAGCTGCCGGGGACAATGGTCGCGATTCCTTCGCAATTGCTGCGGTCAAGCAGACGCGTTCCAACGAAATCATTGCCGATGACCGGCTGTTTATCGATCACGATATCCGCTTCTGCAGGATGCGCTTGATCCGTCTCCGCGAACAAATAGGCTAGACAGTCCGCCATCAGACGATGCCCGGCATTCGTCGGATGATAAATATCGTAGAAGAACTGCCGCTTCGACATGACCCCGCCTTCACCCTTCCGCAAACGGAATTGTTCGACGACGGCGTCTTTGATACTGACCATCGGAAGACCGTAGTGGGTTCCAACTGGCGCCAATCGATCTTGAAGGTTCCAATCGTTCATGAACACCGAGAAGAGAAGAATTACAGCGGGACGATTATCGGCTGCCAAGATGTTCAGTGCTAAGCTCTCATAGCAGACCCCATTCGTCTCGTCCCCTGCATCGTTCACAGCGAATTCGATAATGACAATATCCGGCTTCACTGCTCCGTCTCGAAGCACATCCCGGTCATACCGGACGATACCGAGCTCGGACGGCGTCCCCCCTACTCCCGCTTTGATCAGATGGATATGATCGCCGCCATTGCGGCCGAACATCTGCTTAAATTGCAAATAGGAGCGATAGGCATAGCTTTCGGTGTGGATCGGCTTTGCCCCAGCGCCTTGAGTAATCGAGCCGCCGATATAAGCAATCGTTACGTCCTCGCCGCGCTTCGCCTTCTCGATCGCCGCTTTCAGCCTGTAGTTATTTCCGCTGCTTAGAAGCGACTTAGCAAGCAAAGCTCGATACGCTTCCGAATCATAATCGACAGGATCTTCAGGCTCGATTGCCTGAACTTCATAGCCGTCATTGAGGTATAAGACTATGCTGACCGTTCCGAGCGCGCCTTGCCGATCGAATTCGATGGCCATTTTGCCCGGAACATCGTCATCCATCGACCACTCCTGCTCTTCAAGCACGAGCACCGATTCCGACCCGTCTGCTCGCACAGGTACGCGAAGCTTGGTCCCTGTCTCGTACTTGCGAGTGCGACCCCAATTCTCCAGAGCAAACCATACTGATCCATGATCGTCATCCGACGTTTTCACCGATATGCCGATGCTGTGAACGAGCTTTCTGAACCCGCTGCAGTTCGTCAATAACTGAACAATCGACTCGTCCGTCACGCCGCTAGTAAACATTACTCGATCGATGAATTGCCGGCCCTCCAAATAGACCTCTTGCGAGAAGCGCCCGTCCGGACGCGCTGTCGCTTCAACGATCGATTCGTACATCAAATAAAAGCTGCTGCGCTTATCGACGGGGTCTCGCGGCGCTGCGGGTCCTCCGTTAACGCCTTCGTCCACTGCCGCCGAGTTATGATCTGTCATACGAGTACGCCTCCTTCGTGCATGTAGTGAAATGATACAGAAAATTGTAACACCGCTGCGAGGTGAACGGACACCTGTCGATATATACTTCTTCCCCCCATAATTTAATAGAATCGCTTATCTCATCGACAGCAATCTAGCGCTGATCATCGCGCTTCTTTGCCGAAAAAGGCCGCACCTACTCCGCGTTACGCGGATTAGGTGCGGCCTGTCATGCAAAATGCTGCGAATGAATGGTTACTTCAAACTAATGCATCCTAATTGATTTTGACCAATTGCCATTGTTGGTTCAGATCGCCGCGATACCAGTTCTGTTGGATCAATGCCCCATTCGAAGTCGAGGCGCTCGCAACCTCTACAGCCTTGTTGCTATTGACATTGAGAATGCTGTAATATCCATTGCTCAGCTTGATCAATCGGAACTGTTGAGCCGTATTATTATAGCTCTGCATCAGCTGAATCGCTTCACCGTTATTGGCGGTTCCATTGCGCACATCCATCACTTTGCCGTCGGATGAGCTTACGCTGGTCAACTTGTAGATGTTATTGTACGTGCCTTGATCCGTAATGACCCACTGCTGAGCCGTTGCGCCATTATCCGTATATTGCTGCAGCTGCAGATTATTCGTGTTCGCACCGCCCGGCACATCAATGACTTTGCCCGATGCACGATTAACGAGCTTGTAGGTCGCGCCGTTCGTGAGTCCGTTCCATACGCCGTTCCAAGGGTTCAACTGTGCACGCTCGTAGTACCAGTCGAACAGGAAGCGCGCCATGCCGTCGCGCGACGCATCGCCATCGTACTTCAAACCTGCTGTAGGGTCAGCGAACGAGCTGCGCGTTCCCGGATCCAGAATGAAACCGTTCATATGCGCCGCAACGCTTACATTGCCTGCAGCCGTGAAGATTGCCTTCGTGTTTTTGCCGAAGCCTTCATTCGAGCCGTTGAACAAGTCCCAATACGAAGGGTCGCCCGACTGTGCCTTATACCAGGTCGTCTCCGTAATATTGATTGGATAGTTGTCGGCGCAAGGCTTGATCGTTGTATTCCAGATCTGCTGCAGCGTTGCGAAATCATCATTCGCGCCGTAACCCGGATACCAGTGCACGGAATAACCGAGATTGTTCAGCGGGTCCGTCAGCGGATTCGATGCGCACAGCTGGTAATATTGATCCCAGCCAAGCCCCGCTGCCCAGATGACATTATCCGCCCCCTTGTTTCGTATCGTCGAAATCATCGAATTCTGGAAGTTCTTGAGCGAGTTCCAATAATCGACGAAGTTGGATTGCGATGGATTGCCGCCCCATACGCCGTTCACATCAGAGAGAACCGGCTCGTTAACGAGCTCGAACATCACGTTGTCCGCGCTTTTGATTCCTGGCTGCGATGCGAGATAACCCCAAATTTCATTGAATTTGGCCAGATTCGAAGGTGTTGTCGCCTTGTTGTCCAGAAGCGTGAAATCAAGACCCAGCGTTACGTACAGGCCTTTGGTCTTGGCATAATTGATATACGGAATAATGACGTCTTGCGTTACGCTCTGCAAGCCGGCGAAGCTATACGTTCCTGCCGCCACATCGCCCATATCATCGCGGTCGATGAACAGACGTACTTGGTTCATATACCAGCCGTGCGAGCTTCCATACTTTGCAGATGTATCTGTGAAGGTGTCTGTAATGTCCTTCAAATACGCAAGAATTGCTGCATGCCGGTTGTTGCCGTTCTGACTTAAGTAGTAGTTGCTGTTCTGGTACGTCCAGTAAGCACCTGATGGCTGATGCCAGCCGCTCAGCAGAACGGGCTGGCCGCTGCTGTTCACGAGCTGTTTGCCGCTGACATGAAGCTTCGACATCTGCATGCCTGACCATGCATTCGCCGACTGCCCATTCATCAGGATTGGCGTCATAATTAACGCCATGAGCAGCAAAAGCTTGATTGACCAACTTGCTTTCATTGATTTTTCATCTCCCAGTTTAATTTCGATTCGCAATTATGAATTCGCTTACATTGGATATTTTATCAATAATGTTGTGTGTAAACTACCTGTCAATACATACCAGTTTACCTGTTTAAATATGGGTCGAGCAGCCTCTCGAAGAGCCTCGGTAATAAAGGATGTCTAAATGCCGACGAGGTTAGGCTTTTACTGGACATGAGAAAGCCGCCCTCAAAACGCCGAGCAGAACGTTTGAGGACGGCTGTATATGGTTCGTATTAGCTAGAATTGCGTCATTAATTGATCTTTACTAATTGCCATTGTTGGTTCAGATCGCCGCGATACAAGTTCTGCTGGATCAACGCGCCGTTCGAGGTGGAGGAGCTCGCAACCTCTACAGCCCTGTTGCTATTGACATTGAGGATGCAGTAATATCCATTGCTCAACTTGATCAATCGGAATTGTTGAGCCGTATTACTAAAGCTCTGCATCAGTTGAATCGCTTCACCATTATTCGAGGTTCCATTGCGCACATCCATTACCTTACCATCGGATGAGCTTACGCTGGTCAATTTGTAGAAGTTATTGTACGTGCCTTGGTCTGTAATGACCCATTGCTGCGCGTTTGCGCCATTATCCGTATACTGCTGCAGCTGCAGCGCATTCGTGTTCTGGCCGCCCGGTACATCGATCACCTTGCCCGAAGCGCGGTTGACGAATTTGTAAGTCCCGCCGTTCGTTAGTCCGTTCCATACGCCGTTCCAAGGATTGAATTGAGCGCGCTCATAATACCACTCGAAGAGGAAACGCGCCATACCGTCGCGCGTCGCATCGCCATCGTACTGCAAACCTGCCGTCGGATCAGCAAACGAGCTTCTCGTACCAGGGTTGAGAATGAAACCGTTCATATGCGCTGCAATGCTGACGTTGCCTGCCGCCGTAAAGATCGCCTTCGTATTCTTGCCGAAGCCTTCATTCGAGCCGTTGAACAGGCTCCAATAATCGGAGTCGCCTGCCTTCTTCTTGAACCAAGTCGTCTCCGTAATGTTGATCGGATAGTTGTCGGCGCAAGGCTTGATCGTTGTATTCCAGATGTTCTGCAGCGTTGCGAAATTGTCATTGGCGCCATAGCCTGGGTACCAGTGAACGGAATAACCGAGATTGTTCAGCGGGTCCGTCAGCGGATTCGATGCGCACAGCTGGTAGTATTGATCCCAGCCAAGTCCGGCTGCCCAGATGACATTATCTGCGCCTTGGTTTCGTATCGTCGAGATCATCGAGTTCTGGAAGTTCTTCAGCGAGTTCCAGTAATCGATGAAATTGGATTGCGACGGATTGCCGCCCCACACGCCGTTAACATCGGAGAGAACCGGCTCGTTAACGAGCTCGAACATCACGTTGTCCGCGCTTTTGATCGCTGGCTGGGATGCGAGATAACCCCATATTTGATTGAATTTAGCAAGGTTCGAAGGCGTCGTCGCCTTGTTGTCCAGAAGCGTGAAATCAAGTCCAAGCGTTACGTACAAGCCTTTGGTCTTGGCGTAGTTGATGTATGGAATAATGACGTCTTGCGTTACGCTTTGCAAGCCGGCGAAGTTATACGTTCCTGCCGCTACATCGCCCATATCTTCGCGGTCAATGAATAGACGTACTTGGTTCATATACCAGCCGTGAGTATTGCCATACTTCGCAGAGGTGTCCGTGAAGGTGTCTGTGATGTCTTTCAAATACGCAAGAACTGCTGCATGCCGATTGTTGCCGTTCTGACTTAAGTAGTAGTTGCTGCTCTGATACGTCCAGTAAGACCCTGATGGCTGATGCCAGCCGCTGAGCAGAACGGGCTGCCCGCTGCTGTTCACGAGCTGTTTGCCGCTGACATGAAGCTTCGACATAGGCATGCCTGACCATGCATTGGCCGACTGCCCATTGATCAGAATCGGCGTCATGATTAACGCCATGAGCAGCAAAAGCTTGATGGACCAACTTGCTTTCATTAATTCCTCATCTCCCTTGTTCATAACAAATTTGTAGGTATGTTAAGTCATGGCAGCACGAAGGTAATAAGAAGCTCTAACATTCGAATATTAACAGCATGAATGCGCTTTCAGAAGAGAGTGTATCATCTTCGCTTCCATCATGAATACCTGTCGATATTCAGTTGATTACCTGTCAAAATCTAGCAAATTGTTGTGTTTCTCCTTACGCATTGAAGGCATTTTTGCAATTCTGACCCATGATTGATTCGAATTGATGGTATAATAATTGCAGTTAAAGCAATTAAAGGAGTTGTGCCGCAAGTGTTAGAAATCGAACGTAAATTTCTGTTGGACAGCGATCCGAAACAACTCATCCAAGAGGGCGTCATCACCTTCCTATCCGAACAGCGAATCGAGCAGACCTATCTGGCATTAGATGAACAGCAGGAAGTTCGGGTACGCCGACTGGTAGACCTTACTACGGATGAGGTGACCTACACGCATACCTTCAAATCGGGTAATGGCCTTATGCGCGAGGAGATTGAATATGCGATTACGGCAAGCATCTACGAGCAGTTAATGAGCGGCCGCAAGCTTATTCCGTTAACGAAGAATCGGATTACAGCACAGCGGGGCGAGCGGATTGTTGAGATCGACATCTACGATCAGATTCAACTCACTGTTCTGGAGGTTGAATTCGATTCAGAAGACGACGCGCTTACATTCGTCCCTCCAGCTTGGTTCGGCAAGGACATCAGCTCGGAGCGCCAATACAGCAACAAGAAGGTATGGCGGGAATTGCAGAACGGAAGCTTGAGCTAAAACGATAAAGACCAATCCCCAAGATGAAGGGATTGGTCTTTTTTGAAGCTAAACAATGAACTACGACTTCCTCACTCGCCCAACCATCAGGTACGATAGAAGGCTCCCGCCTAGTAGAATAAGAGCTGTAACGAAGAGCGAGGCATGCATGCCAGTTACGAAAGACGAATAGCTGCTAACGATTATCCCCATCATAGCAACCCCAAGCGTTGCCCCTAGCTGTCGGCTGGAATTGATCATTCCGGATGCAATGCCGACTTGATCCTTGGGTACGGAAGAGATAACCGCTGCCATAAGCGATGGAATCGTAAGTGAAATGCCGTATCCGAGCAAGATCAACCCCGTCAAAGTAAGCCAGTAGCTTGTCGTGACATTAACCCCGACCAATAGCGCCGTCCCCGCCGCCGCACTCGCAAAGCCGAAAGTCATCGGCATGCGTGGTCCCACGCGACTTACGATACGTCCTGTAAAGATCGGGTTGATCGCCATCGGAATCATCATCGGCAGCAAAGCGAGCCCCGCGGCATGAGCAGATAGCCCTCGTTCCTGTTGAAAGAAGATCGGGATAATAAACAGAATGCCCGACAGCCCAATATTAATGAGCATGCCTGCAGACATACCGGCAGACAGCGAGGGACTGCGAAACAGCTGAAGTGGAATGAGCGGCGTCTTGCTCCGAGCTTCAACAATGATGAAGAGAATGGTGCTTAGAAGCGCTAACCCAAGTGTCCCTAGAATAACGGGGGAGCTCCACCCGTAGGACTCTCCTTCCATCAACGCGTAGGACAACGCCACAATCGACACGATCGCAAGAAGCTGACCTCCGATATCAAGATTACGTTTCGCGTTGCGAGACGTCTCCTTAATGGACACCCATGTAATAGCTAAGCTTACAATCGCGATCGGTATGTTCAAAAGAAAGATGCTTCGCCATCCAAGCGAATCAACCAGCAATCCACCAACAACCGGTCCCGCAGCTAAAGCGATCCCTGTAACTGCTGCCCAAATCCCGAGCGCCCGAGCGCGTTCACCTGGATCGGGATAAGCATGGGCAATAAGCGTCAGAGATGCTGGCAGCAGCGCCGCCCCGCCAATGCCAAGCACAGCGCGCATCGTAATTAGCGCACCTAGCGAGGTGACAGCCGCCGAAATTCCCGACGCGGCTAGAATGAGCACCAGACCGCCGATAAACACTCTCTTCGCCCCGAACTTGTCCGTCATCGTCCCCATCGATAGCATCAAACCCGCGAATACCATGGTGTAGGCGTTCACGACCCATTGCAACCCCGATAATCCTCCGCCTAAATCGGTATGAATAGCAGGCAGCGCCACACTAACGACGGTCATATCCAGCAGCACCATAAAGTACCCAAGCGATATTCCAAGCAGAAAAATAAATTTGGCCGAGCGTGTTAAAACTTTGGTTTGTAGTAGAACTTCTTGCAAACGAATGACTCCCTTCCTTGTTTCGTGGATCTCGCACTTGCTAAGCGTATAGCAGGTCGTATACTTAAACGAGATGCCCTTTTATCCTAGGAGAAATAATCATACGTTTAGGAAGGGAAATAACGATATGCCAATGGAACAATCCGAACAGGAACGGCTCCATGAGTTAGCCCGCTTCCTGAAGTCACGCAGAGCCCGCCTCTCGCCTGAACAAGCTGGCCTGCCTCATACAAGCCGGAGACGCACACCGGGCCTTCGGCGCTCAGAAGTCGCTCAGCTGGCTTGGATCAGCGTTGACTGGTATACGAGACTTGAGCAAGGACGAGACATTCAAGTGTCCGCTCAGGTGCTCGACAATATCGCCATCGCGCTGCAGTTGAATGCAACAGAGCGACGACATCTATATGTACTGGCCCTGCAGCAGCTGCCTGCTGACTACACACAATCTGTCGGCACCATTAGCCCGCTTCTTCAGCGATTCCTTGATCAGCAAGGAACGAGTCCAGCCCTGGTGACCGATCAGCAGCTAAACATTGTTGCTTGGAACAAAGCCTCTAATCTTATCTATGGTGACTACGAAGGGATGTCTCTCCGTGATCGTAATGCGCTCTGGCGAACATTCACGTCCCCGTACATTAAACAATTGCTGCAAGAGAAATGGGAGATGCACGCAAGGCACCGCCTCGCCCAATTCCGCGCTAATTACGGCAAGTTCACAGGTGATCCCGAGTGGATTGCGCTGATCGATGAGTTAAGCGACGTTAGCGAAGCTTTCCGAACATGGTGGCAGGAGCATGACGTGATTGTCGGACCCGAAGGCAAGAAAATCAACTACCACCCGACGGCAGGTCGGCTCGAATTCGACCAGCTTTCTTTTCTCGTATCGGATGCACCTGATCTCACAATCGTGATCAACATGCCGTCGAACGAAGAAACGTTTACTAGCGTTCAAGCGTTGCTGGCACAAGGATAACGTTCACTGTAGAGCTTGTAGTTGGAAAAACGATTTGTTATTATAGGTCCAATATGAATCACAAGCGATGATGAGAAGAGTAAGGAAAGCCGTTCTTCTACAGAGAGCCCCGGAAGCTGCGAAGGAGCGAAGAACGTTTCACTGAACCAAGCCTCTGAGCAGCATGCTGGAACCATTGACGGGGATGGCATGACGGGAGCTCCCGTTACAGAGCTAGAGTATAAGCATCGCCGGAGGCCGGTCATGCCGTACTTGAAGAGATTAATATGGCGACATATTAATGAACCTGGGGTGGCACCGCGACGAGTTCGCCCCCAAGACCATACGTCTTGGGGGTGAGCTTTTTTTGTCGGATTGCAACTTCATGTTCTTAAGGAGGCGCCAGCCATGAGTAATGAGAAAGAGTATGTAAACGAGCATTTTCTAGACCGTCTAATCCGTGAAGAGCTTGAATATTCCCCGTTCGATCGCGAGATGTGCACGCGTTTCCCGCCGGAGCCCAATGGCTATTTGCATATCGGCAGCGCTTATGCGATTCATACGAATTATACGATGGCACACAAGTACGGCGGCAGCTTCCATCTACGATTCGACGATACGAATCCTCTGAAGGAAGATCTCGAATACGTGAATGCCATCATCGGGGATATCAAGTGGCTGGGTTATGATCCAGGCGAACACATCTATTATGGCTCTGATTACTCGGAGACGTTCTATAACGCAGCAGTGACATTGATCAAACGCGGCAAAGCATACGTCTGCGATCTAACAGCGGAAGAAATGGTAAGTTATCGCGGAACGCTGACCGAACCTGGACGGAACAGTCCTTATCGCGATCGAACCGCGGAGGACGATCTTGATCTGCTGGCGCGTATGCGCAACGGCGAGTTCCCGAATGGGTCTAAGACCGTTCGTGCCCGTATCGATATGAGCTCGCCGAATATGAATCTACGCGATCCCGTATTGTATCGGATCATACATGCAGAACATTATCGAACGGGTAATGAGTGGTGCATCTATCCGATGTATGATTTTGCCCATCCGATCCAGGACGCCATTGAAGGCATCACCTATTCCCTCTGCTCGATTGAGTTCAAGGATCATCGGCCGTTGTATGAGTGGGTGCTGAATGAGCTGGGTATCGCAAGTCCGCCGCGGCAAAGGGAATTCGGTCGACTGAACTTAACAGGCGTCGTCACAAGCAAACGGTTCTTGCGGACGTTAGTACGCGATGGCCATGTCGATGGCTGGGATGATCCTCGGCTTCCTACGCTGCAAGGGCTCCGAAGAAGAGGTTTTACGCCCTCAAGCATTCGCAGCTTCGTGGAAGCGATTGGCGGCATCCGCACGGAGAGCACGATCGATATTTCGCTGTTGGATCATTGTCTGCGGCAGGATTTGAAGGAAACAACGGTCAGCGTCATGGCGGTCATGCATCCTTTGAAGGTAGTCATCACGAACTACCCGGAAGATACGACCGAGATGCTGCCTATCGAGAACAACAGTGACAATAAAGCGCTGGGGTCGAGGGAAGTGCCTTGGAGCCGAACGCTCTATATCGAGCGCGACGATTTCATGGAGATACCTGTACCAGGTTTCCATCGACTTATACCTGGTGGCGAAGTTCGGCTGAAGGGCGCATATTTCATTCGCTGCGAGGAAGTCATTAAGGACCCGGATACGGGAGAAGTGATCGAGCTGCACTGTACGTACGATCCGATTACGAAGAGCGGAACCGGGTTCACTGGCCGCAAAGTAAAAGGGACCATCCATTGGGTGTCGGCAGATCATGCGAAGAAAGCGGATGTTCACCTATACGATAAGCTGTTGTTGGAACAAGATATTTCGAAGCGTGACAGCGGCGAATGGGCGCAGCTCATCAATCCTGAATCCAAGGTGATTGTTAGCGATATGCTCATCGAGCCATATGTTGCTGCTGCTGTGCGTACGGATAAGGAGTTAAGATTTCAATTCATGCGGCACGGTTACTTCTGTGTGGATGCGAAGCTGACGAACGATGAACGAATGACGTTCAACCGCATTGTGCCGCTGAAAGACAGCTGGAATCGGAAGGGGTAGTCTGCGTAAGAAATAAAATAACGGTTGCTATGGATGCCTTTGGTGAGGAATCAACCGATTCAGGATGTGAATCCACCAAATAAAGCTTCCATGCAACCGTTACGGTTTACAACACAATGATTAGTCGTTAAATCTGTACGTCCAGAAGCGCTCCATGCCGAAGCGGTCTTCCAGTTCTTTATCCGACAGCTTGTTCTTCCCCATCAGTTCAGGCGCTTGGAATTGGGAACGGTGCGCTCTAATGGAATCGATCTTGTTCTTCAAGAAGCCTCTTACGTCGACAATCGTGTCTGGGCGCCCGATGTCCTCTACCGTATTCTTGGCGAATGCCATGCATTGGACAATCGGCCGCTCTTCCTTCGGCATTGCTGCAACTACCCGAACAACCGCTGCACCAGTGGCATCATGGTCAGGATGAACGCTGTAGCCAGGATAGAACGTAATGATCAAGGAAGGACGAAGCTCCTGAATGAGCTCGCTGATTTTCCCGTCCAGCAGCTGCGGCTCCTCGAACTCGATCATTTTGTCATGGAATCCGAGAAGTCTCAAATCTTCAATGCCGATAGCCTTGCAGGATGCCTTTAGTTCCTCGAGGCGAATGGCTGGCAGCGTAACCCGATTGGCAAAAGGCGGAACGCCCATATTACGCCCCATCTGGCCCAACGTCAGACAAGCGTACGTTACTTTGGCGCCATTATAAACATGAATAGCCAGCGAGCCGGATGCGCCGAACGCTTCATCATCCGGATGCGGCAGCACGACGAGAATTTGTTTGTGCGTATGCGTCATAAGATAAGTCTCCTCCTCTTCCCTTAGAACGGTTGCTTGCTGAGCTGCAAGGCAACAACGAGCTTCCCTTGACCATCATGGCCGGCCATGATCAGTCTCTCCGTATCTTGTTCCTCATAGTGCGTCAGCCCCTCGGTGTAGATCCACCCGAGCTCCATTTTTAACCCAATCCGATAGGGGCCTTCGCCTGAAATCGCACCATGGCCGAAACGGACCTTTGTATTCGTAATAACGATCGAAGCCGGGTGCTTGTTGCTATCGAAATGTGCAGCATAGGCTCCATTTGTCATCTCCAGATGAATATATAGGTCCTGATTCCTCAAGGCATCAATTCTTGCTTGAATGTCTGATTTATTAATAAGCTCCATCACAGCGCCTCCTAAACTGACCACTTGTACATGCAAACACTACTTACAAAAGCATAGCTTAAATTAAAAGGAAGGGCAACGTTGCAGCTCGTCTAACAACCATTCTATGCTTTATTTCTCGCGTATGTTTGGGGTAATGGTTACTGGATTGTACCATTCGAAAGTGATAACAGTGTTTGGTTGGGTGGGTAGGTGGCGGATTGCGGCGAGGGTAGCGGGCATCCGGCAGCTAGCGATCGTTGTTGTATCTAACAATTAAGCAGGCCATTGAGATAACTCGACGGCTTGTTGGACTTCCTTTTATTGCGAACAATGCGTACAATACTATCAAATCAATTCTAGCAGAAGCCCAGGAGGCGGTCGCCACAATATGACGCAAACTATACTTGCACAAGAACAAATCAACTACACCGGCAGGTTCGACTTCACCTCGCCAGATGGTCCCATATTCGCATGGTCAGGGTGTTCCGTTGCAATATCATTCCGAGGATCGGAGATTCATGCGAAGCTCAGACCAGTCTTGCCCGAGATGGATGACAACTGGGTGAATATCACCATCGATAACCAAGAGCCCGTCCCGCTTCGGATCCATCGAACAGATAGCTATGTACTCGCTTCAGGTCTTAGCAATGAAGCACATACCGTCGTCATCTCCAAGCGGACTGAAGCGTTAGTTGGAGAGCTTCAATTTATGGGCTTTGAGCTCCCAGCAGGAACCGAACTTTTGCCGCCGCCAGCACGTCCGCAACGCAAGCTTCAGATCATTGGCGACTCCATCACGGCCGGTTATGGCAATGAAGCCGCAGGAATCGAAGATGGCTTCAAGCCTAGCCAGGAGAATCAATATTGGGCTTATGGCTCCATTACTGCTCGTAACCTGAATGCGGAGCTTCATATTACGGCGTGGTCGGGTAAAGGGATGTACCAGAACTACGGCGGCGAACGGGATGTTCAAATGCCGGAATTGTTCTTGCGCACACTGCCATCCAGCGCCGACAGCGCTTGGGATCTGCAGTCTTGGATACCGGATGCAGTCGTGATCAACCTCGGAACAAACGATTTCAGTGTCGACTCGCTTGACCCGGTTCTATACCGGCATACATATAGGGAGTTCCTTGGCACCATTCGCAACAGCTATCCGAATGCGTACATCCTCTGCACGATCGGGCCAATGAATCTGAAGCCTGTGCCTTATATACAAGAGATCGTGAACGAGCTTCAGCGCACAGCTGGCGACAAGCAGATTGGTTTCTTCGCTTACCCCGAACAGGATATTGAAGCGAATGGAATCGGCGGCGACTGGCACCCATCGCTTAAGACACATGCAAGCATGGCCGAACTGCTGACGAGGGAGCTGCGGGAGCGGTTGGGCTGGTAATCGAATAGGCATTACAGGAAACGCACCAGCTCAAGCGGTGCGTTTCTTAGTGCTACAAACGATTTGGTGTGGGCAATCCCAATACAGTGAGCGCGTCGGCAATCGTTTCTTTGAACTTCAAGGTGAGCCACAGTCTGAGCGGAAGCTTGTGTTCATCTGCTCTCAGAATCGGGCAGGCAGCATAGAAGTTGTTGAACAAGGTCGCCAGCTCATGCGCGTAATTGCAGATAAGGTTCGGAGAAAGTTCGCGGCCTGCTATGTGCAGCGTATCCTGCCAGATCGCGATTTGTCTTAGCAGCGCATATTCCGCCTTCTCGAGCTGATCGAAATGAACAGGCACGTGTGGCTTTCTATTAAACTCAGTCTCAGCCCTGCTTATGATGTTGGCAGCACGCGCATAAGCATACATCAAATACACGCCCGTGTTGCCCGTCACTTCAGTCGCCTGCCCGATATCGAACACTACTTCGGTCGCCAGATTAAAGCGGAGCAGATAGTAACGAATCGCAGCAGCTGCAATGACTCTGCTGGACAGACCCGTTGTATCCGAACGCTTGTTATCGATAATCGTCTCCATCCGATCCAGCAGATCAGCAATTTTGATGCCAATGCCTTGTCTTCCGGACATCGCATAGGACGTCTTGCCATCGGATGTGTCGATCCCCAGCTCCTCGGCTGCGCCAGGACTTAACGAAACGACGCCGTAACTAACATGCCGCAGCTGTTCGGCATGCTCCGTATAACCCAGCAGATCCAGCGCCTGCTTCACCATCGCTTGCGGATATTCTTGACGATGATCGATGACGTTGATCACCATATCTGCTTTGCCGTATGTGCCGTTCGTTCCAGCTACACTCGTTGTCGACAACCCTTCGCCGAAGCTTGCATACTTGAAATCCCTCTCCAGCAAACCAAACTTCCATAGATGATAAGCAATATCTTTAGCCGTATAGGTCAGGATGCCATTGGAGCGAACAAGAACTTTATCTGCGCTGTAATCGGAATCCTGAGTTTCCTCTTCCACACCCGATTGCTTTAATACCCAGCACCCTTCCAGCTTCCCAGCCGTTTCTTTATAAAAATGCTTCGTTCCCTTTAACAACTCAAACGCGGATGCCCAGAATCCTTCCCTTACGATGCTGCTCTCCCAGACAAGAAGATCATACCGAATGCCGAACGCAGCCATCTCAATGAGATGCTCCCGCACAATTCGCTCCGCGACGAGCAGACCGACCCACGATAAGTTCTCGTCTCCTTCTTCTACCGAATGAAGCGTGTTCGTCCGATGCTCAAGCATTAACGGGTTACGCTGGTACTCCCGATTCACGCTCGAATAAATGTCCCAGCAGTAGTCGCCGAAACGAGTATGCCCCTTCTTGTGAGGAATGTGCAGCAGCCCTACTACCGTATCCGCCAGCTGATTGCCCAGATCATCAATGTAATTATGCACTTCGACCTCATGACCGGTTCTTCTCATCAGCCGCACGAGCGCATCCCCGATGCAAGCATTTCTTAAGTGGCCGACATGGGCAGACTTGTTCGGATTGATCGAAGTATGCTCAATGACGACCTTCTCAGCCGTTCCGGCAGGCAGCTTGAATTCTCTCTGCGCCCATTCCTTCCAGTCGATATACAGATTAATGAACCCAGGCGTAGCCACCTCAATCCGATGAATCAACTTCTCGACATTGCCATCCTGCTCCAGCTTCGCCTTCAACATCGAGGCAATTTGAATGGGCGCCTTCCTCAGCATCTTAGCGAGCAGCATCGCAGCATTCGTCGCATAATCGCCATGCTCAAGATGGGCGGGTTGTTCAATTTGGACACGAATAAGTTGGCCATGAACCTCGATCCCCAGCTCCTCCAATAGTTCCTTCACAGACTTCTCAACGCTTGTTACAATCAACTGGCTTATCAATGAATACCCTCCCCTTGGAAAATAAAAAAAGCTTCCGTCTCTATAAAAGAGACGAAAGCTTCTGCATTCGCGGTACCACTCTTGTTGTTAAACTTGCGTTTAACCACTCATAAGATAACGGTCTTCGCCGTGACTTCCTACTGCTTGATTCAGAAGTCATTCTCATGGGTCCGCTTCACTGTTCACGCAGTACCGGTTCTCACCAATCCCGGCTCTCTTGGACTTGCATGCGCAGTTACTCTCCCAATCCTTGAATTTCATGTATTGGATAAAGTATATCCGAACATTCAGAAAAGTCAATCTATAATATGTCGTTCAAAAAAGTCCCTTTTGATCGCGAACTATAAGTTCCATTTTATCTACAAAATAGCTTTTACCCTTCTAACGACATTGTCGACGGTAAACCCAAACTGTTCCATCACGACACTGCCCTTGCCCGATGCGCCAAAATGGTCAATGCCGAGCACATGCTTACGGCTGCCAACATAACGTTCCCAGCCAAAAGACGAAGCCATTTCCACTGCGAATGCCGGAACGTCAGGCTGGATGACGGAAGCCTGATACGACTCCGGCTGCTGGTCGAATAACTCCCAGCTTGGCATGGACACTACACGAGCTGCAATTCCTTCATCCGCCAGAACCGCTTGCGCATCCAGCGCTAATTGGACCTCCGAACCTGTTGCCAGCAATTGAACGACTGGTTTGCCATTCGTGCTGTCGGCGATTACATAAGCGCCTCTACCTACCCCGTCTTGGACTAGCTTCGCGTTGTTCAGCACCGGAAGGTTCTGTCTGCTGAGCACAAGACAGACAGGTCCATCCTGCCGCATGAGCGCAATCCGCCATGCCTGGATCGTCTCGTTCGCGTCGGCAGGCCGAATAACGGTGACGTTCGGCATGGAGCGCAGCGCGGCGAGCTGTTCAATCGGCTGATGCGTTGGACCATCTTCTCCGACCGCGATGCTGTCATGCGTGAGCACAAGAACGCTTGGCAAATTCATAATGGCGGCGAGACGAACTGCTGGTTTCAAGTAATCGGAGAAAACGAAGAAGGTACCGCCAAACGCTTTAACACCGCCATGCAGCATCATCCCATTGACCGCAGCAGCCATCGCAAACTCCCGCACGCCATAATAAATATTGCGGCCGCCATAATAGCCTGGCTTAAACATCGTTTCCCCGTTCAAATGGGTAAACGTTGACGACTCTAGATCGGCCGAACCTCCTATCAAGGAAGGTACGGAAGCAGACAGTTTATTAAGCGTCTCCCCTGACGCCAATCGAGTCGATATAGGCTTATGATCGGATGGATATGCGATTAATGCCGAATCCCAGCCATCAGGCAGCTCGCCTCGAATCGCTTGCTCCAGCTGCTTCGCAAGCTCCGGATACTGCTGTTGATAGGCTGCATAGCGGACAGTCCAATCTTGATAAGCGCTAGTTCCAAGAGCAGCGTATTGAGCGAACAACTGCTTCACATCATCAGGAATATGGAAAGCTGGCTCCTCCGGCCAACCGATTGCCTGCTTGGTCAGCTTAAGCTCATCTGCTCCAAGCGGTGTACCGTGAGCGCCTTCATGGCCCCCTTTGCCCGCCTTGTTCGGACTGCCATACGCAATTGTCGTTTTGACTTCGATCAGCGTTGGTCTGGAGCCATCGGATCTCGCCGATTGAATGGCTTCAGCGATCGATTGCAGATCATTTTGATCATCAACTCGCAAGTAGTCCCAGCCGTATCCTTCGAACCGTAGTCGAACATTTTCCGAGAAAGCCAAGCCCAGCTCCCCATCAAGCGAAATATCGTTGGAATCATACAGAACAACCAGCTTGCCAAGCTTCAAATGCCCTGCTAACGATGCCGCCTCCCCGGAGATCCCCTCCATCAAATCGCCATCGCCGCATATGACGTACGTATGATGGTCGATAATGTCGTGCCCGTCTCGGTTATAGGCAGCTCCAAGATGTGCCTCTGCCATTGCCATCCCGACTGCCGTTGCAAACCCTTGACCAAGCGGCCCCGTCGTTGCGTCAACGCCTGCCGTATGTCCCACCTCAGGATGACCTGGCGTCAAGCTTCCCCATTGCCTGAACTGCTTAATCTCCTCCAAGGGAAGCGCGTATCCGAACAGATGCAGCAGGCTGTACTGCAGCATGGAACCGTGTCCGGCAGATAAGACAAAACGGTCGCGGTTGAACCAATTCGGCTGCTCCGGGCAGTGCTTCATATGCTCTCCCCATAGAACGAAGCCCATCGGTGCAGCGCCCATCGGCATGCCGGGGTGACCTGCCTGCGCTTTCTCGACTGCATCCGCCGACAGCATGCGAATCGTATTGACTGCCTTCTGCGCTAACTCTAAATCTACTTTGACCACGTAACCAACCTCCATAGCAAGTTATTTGGACAGAAGAAGAACTTCCATCCATTGGTTGGTTTTTATTATAATGGGGACATAGATATTGATGAAATCGATATTACACATAGTTGATATAGACAGGAGTAATGGCAATGGAGAACCTTGAGCTGTACCGAGCTTTCTATTGGACGGCAGTTGAACGCAATCTATCAAGAGCAGCCGAGCGGCTGTTCATTACGCAGCCAAGCGTGAGCCACGCCATTAAGCAGCTTGAAGAAGCGTTGTCCGTCACGCTGTTTAACCGCATGCCGAAGGGAGTTACGTTAACGGAGGTAGGCGCGTTATTGTTCGAGCATGTCGATAAGGCATTCCGCGAATTGGAGTCCGCCGAGCGACAAATCGCGGAGATCAATAATCTCGTAAGAGGCGAGCTGCGAATCGGCAGCAGCGACTCTTTGTGCAAATATTATTTGCTCCCGCATCTCGGCCAATTTTACAACGAGCATCCCGACATTCATCTCGACCTCGTTCACGGAACAACGCCGGAGATTATTCGCCAAGTGAAAGACGGCCGAATCGACTTCGGCATCGTCCGGCTTCCTCTAAACGACGATTCTCTTGTCACATTGGAAGCCACGGTCGTGCAAGATTGCTTCGTCGCTGGCGGACGTTTCGCTGAGCTTGCAAGCAAGCCGCTGTCGTTGGCTGACTTGGCCGCCCACTATCCGATCATCCTGTTCGCGAAGACGAGCAGCTCCCGACAATTCATTCAGGAGCTGGCAGCACAGCTGGGCGTTGAACTGCAGCCTGAGATCGAGCTGGCAAGCGTGGACCTTCTCATCGAATTCGCCAAGGCAGGAATGGGCATCTCGTTCGTAACGAAACAATTCGTGATGAACGAGCTTGAAGCTGGCGAGTTAACAGAGTTGAAGCTGAAGGAGTCCATCCCGCCTCGCAGAATCGGCATCGTCTACATGAAGAATCGGCGTCTATCTCCCGCTTCCCGCGCGTTAATCGAGCAGCATCTGCAGGTTAAGCTGCCTTAGCGATGTTGGTGGCCAATCGCCATCGCCATCGCCATCACTTAAACACCATGGCCTTTTTAAAATAACAAATAGACCGTCTTCTACCTGAAGACGGTCTACCTAACAACCTATATCCAACTTTACGTCATCGCCTTGGCAATATCGTAATCTTCCAGCTCGATCTCGAGCGCCTCGCCGAGCGCCAACTTCGCCAACTGGCTGCCCAGATAAGGACCTACGGTCAGTCCAGACGAGCCCAGTCCGTTAGCCGCATATACGCTCTCCCATCCCGGAACTGCGCCAATAACCGGCAGAAAGCCCGGCGTGAACGGGCGAAAACCAACGCGCGTCTCTACAACGGCACTGCTCGCAAGCGCAGGAGCGAGTGACAAACCTTTGTTCAGCACCTCCTGCATGCCGCCCGCGGTCACTCTCGTATCATAGCCATCAACATCATTCTCGTGCGTCGCTCCAATGACAATCCGCTGCTGCTCGAAGCCAAGCAAGTATTGATCGGTTGGCGGCATAATGACGGGCCAAGTGCCTGTATCGTAATCGTCTTCCGCCTGCAAATGAATAATCTGCGCCTTCTGGTAGCTGACTTGGAACTCGATTCCGAGAGGCTGCAGCAGCTGTCTAGCCCAAGCGCCTGCACATACAACAGTCGCATCTGCCGTATAGCTGCATTCTCCCACTGTTACACCCGTTACACGGTTCTCTTGGAATGTTAATTGCGCATCCCCATAAAGCACCTCTGCCCCATGACGTACCGCAGCTCGAATCATCGCATCACAAAGTGCACGTCCATCGACTCGTGCAGCCCCACTGATCCGTACCGCGTGGTAGCCATCGGCCAACAGAGGAAACTGCTCTCGCGTCTCCCGCTCGTTATGCCGAGTAATCTCGCCGATCTCTGCTGCATCTTCTCTACGAAGATGAGCGCGACCTTCCATCTTATCTACCTTCTCCACATCCTCATGGATGCTGAGCGCGCCAACTTGTGCGTAACCGGTGTCGGTCTCCCCGTCGCTGTGCAATTGTTCAATGAGCTCGGGATAATAACGAGCTCCAGCCTTCGCAAGCCGGTACCACACTTGATTGCGCCGCTGCGACAACCATGGACAAATAATGCCGGCCGCAGCAGCCGTTGCCTGCCCTTGATCCTGGCGATCGATAAGCAGAACCTTAGCGCCTGATCGTGCCAGCTGATACGCGGTTGAAGCGCCTAGTATCCCCGCTCCAATGACGATAACGTTCTTCATTGCTGCAATCCTCTCCACTTTACGCTTGATCAACTAACTAGATGATTCGTTCATACAAGCGTAACATCCCTTCAACATGTTTGCTAGTGGATGGCTGGTGAACTTGCCTCGATGATTTACGTTGATTGGATCGGGTTCTTGCCGCCATCCTTATCCAATAAATAGCTTGTGATGGCATTCAAATCATCATCAAGCTCATACACAAGCGGTATGCCAGTCGGGACACTGATTCCGATAATGCCATCGGAGGTGCGGTGATCGAGATATTTGATTAGCGCTCTAATGGTATTGCCATGGGCAGCTATCAGCACATGTTGATTATGAAGCAGCGCATCTTTGATATAGTGATTCCAATATTTCAACACCCGCTCCTCGGTATCGATCAGGCTTTCCGTAAGCGGAATTTCTTCATCCGTTAATGCATGATATTTCGATTCGAATCTCGCATTTCTCGGATCGTCTGCTTCTAATGCCGGGGGGCTCACATCAGCGGATCTACGCCAGATCTGTACCTGCTCCTTGCCGTATTGCTCTTCTGTTTCTGCTTTATTCAGTCCCTGAAGCGCTCCGTAATGCCTCTCGTTCAACATCCATGTTTTCTCTACAGGAATCCATGCTAGGTCCAGATGATGCAGCACGATCCATGCCGTTCGGATAGCTCTCTTCAGATAAGAACTATAGGCAATATCAAACTGATACCCGTTCGCTTTCAAAATATCAGCCGCTTGCCTTGCCTCATTAAGCCCGCCTTCTGAAAGATCCACATCCGTCCAACCAGTAAACCGATTCGTTAGATTCCACTCGCTCTGACCATGCCGCAGCAGCACAATCTTCTTCATCTGAAACCATCCTCTCCCGCGTTAAGTTACCATTTAGGATTCCGAATTCATCCTGTAATTAGTACGAAAGAATGTAGTATTTTTGCCGCTTAGGCAATGGGTCGGAGATGACAAACACATCGTTCCTTTTACCATATCACATCCAAAATTCATTAACATCTTTAATTGATTAAACCTGCATGAAGATTGGATGAAACTTTCTATTATGGCGTTGATTTCGGCCGAGAATAGCTTTATAACTGGGAATAAGAGCAATCTTATTTTGCTACTTCACTAAACCAAATAGGAGATGATTCGATGGACGCTACAGCTTCTACTAACGCAGGGAAATGCCCGGTTATGCATGGCAGTGCTACGAGTTACAAATCTAGTGGTACTTCAAATAGAGACTGGTGGCCAAACCAGTTAAACCTGAGCATTCTTCATCAGCATGACAGAAAATCGAATCCTATGGGTGAAGACTTCGACTATGCCGAAGAGTTTCAAAAGCTCGACTACAACGCTCTTAAACAGGATCTCCGCGATCTGATGACAGATAGCCAAGATTGGTGGCCAGCAGATTATGGTCACTATGGCCCATTCTTTATTCGTATGGCATGGCACTCCGCTGGTACGTACCGCACAGGCGACGGCCGCGGCGGCGCAGGCAACGGCACGCAGCGTTTTGCGCCACTGAACAGCTGGCCAGACAATGGCAACCTCGACAAAGCGCGCCGTTTGCTGTGGCCAATCAAACAAAAGTACGGCAACAAAATCTCGTGGGCGGATCTCATGATCCTGACGGGTAACGTTGCAATCGAATCCATGGGCGGCAAGACGTTTGGCTTCGGCGGCGGACGCGCCGACGTCTGGCATCCGGAAGAGGACATCTACTGGGGCAATGAGAAGGAATGGCTCGGCGACAACCGATATACGGGTGATCGCGATCTAGAGAATCCGCTTGCAGCCGTTCAGATGGGTCTGATCTACGTTAACCCGGAAGGTCCTAACGGCAACCCGGATCCGCTTGCAAGCGGCCGTGACATTCGTGAAACATTCGCACGCATGGGGATGAACGATGAAGAAACGGTTGCACTCGTTGCCGGCGGCCATACATTCGGTAAAGCACACGGTGCAGGCGATGCCGCTAAGGTTGGACCAGACCCAGAAGCTGCTCCGATTGAAGCGCAAGGCTTGGGCTGGCTTAGCACGCACGGCTCCGGCAAAGGCCGCGACACGATCACGAGCGGCGTGGAAGGCGCTTGGACAGCAAACCCTACACAATGGGATAACGGTTTCTTCGATACGCTGTTCGGCTACGAGTGGGAACTCACGAAGAGCCCTGCAGGCGCACATATTTGGCATGCTGTTGATCAAACGGAAGACCATATGGCACCAGATGCAGAAGATGCATCCGTTCGTGTTCCGACGATGATGACGACAGCCGATATGGCGCTGCGCGTAGACCCTGTATATGAGAAAATCTCGCGCCGCTTCCACGAGAACCCTGAGGAATTCGCAGATGTGTTCGCTCGCGCTTGGTTTAAACTGACGCACCGCGATATGGGTCCGCGCGCTCGTTATCTCGGACCAGAAGTACCAGCAGAAGAACTGATCTGGCAAGACGTTGTGCCAGCCGTAGATTACACGCTCACTGAAGAAGAAATCGCCGATATCAAAGCCAAGATCCTCGACTCCGGCCTTACGATCAGCGAACTCGTAACGACGGCCTGGGCTTCGGCAAGCACGTTCCGCGGCTCCGATATGCGCGGCGGAGCTAACGGCGCTCGCATCGCATTGTCCCCGCAGCGCGATTGGGAAGTAAACCAACCGCAGCAGCTGACGAAAGTGCTGACGATTCTCGAAGGCATTCAGGAAGAGCTGTCGACCAAAGTAAGCCTCGCCGACCTGATCGTCCTTGGCGGCAGCGCTGCTGTTGAGAAAGCTGCGCTCAATGCAGGCTTCGATATAACGGTACCGTTCACGCCTGGTCGTGGCGATGCAACGCAAGAGCAAACGGACGAAGAAAGCTTCGCAGTGCTCGAGCCAGTTGCAGACGGTTTCCGCAACTACCAGAAGAAGCAGTATAGCGTAAGCCCAGAAGAGCTTCTCGTTGACAAAGCACAGCTGCTGGGTCTGACAGCGCCTGAATTAACCGTTCTCGTCGGCGGTCTGCGCGTACTCGGCGCGAACCATGGCGGCTCGCAGCATGGCGTCTTCACGGATCGTGTAGGTACGCTGACGAACGATTTCTTCGTTAACCTGCTCGATATGAGCGTAGCATGGTGTCCAATGGGCGCTAATGAATATGCCGCACACCACCGTACAACGGGCAAAGTGATGCGTACCGGTACGCGAGTTGACCTCGTGTTCGGCTCGAACTCCATCCTGCG
The DNA here is from genome assembly GCF_014779765.1 of Paenibacillus terricola. Classification (GTDB taxonomy): domain Bacteria; phylum Bacillota; class Bacilli; order Paenibacillales; family Paenibacillaceae; genus Paenibacillus_T; species Paenibacillus_T terricola. The sequence goes on from NZ_JACXZA010000003.1 coordinate 233,435, forward strand.
TGCGATCGCTGAAGTATATGCTCAGAACGACAATCAAGAGAAATTCGTACGCGACTTCATTGCAGCATGGGTCAAAGTGATGAACGCTGACCGTTATGATCTGAAACGCACTCATTAATCATCTTCTGTAATCGTCATAAAGACCATCAAATTAACCATCAATCCCTGTTCATCAGACATGGATTGATGGTTTTTTAGTTTCTGCTCATGAATGAAGACTGGCTTTTGCAGCACAATATGAACTGGAATAACCTTCAGGTTTAGGACAAGGATGGAGAACGCCGAATGAATGAGACGGGGAGGGGCTAACTTGATGAAATGGTCTAGAGGAACGTATAACCCTCCCGGTACGGACAACAAACAGGAGGACAATAAGCAAACCGATGACGCCAATGTCCCGGCAAGTCTGCAGCATACGCTGGATAATTTCAAGGATTGCACGGATCTCATTCACCATACGTTTCCAGAAATCAATGTTAACCTTGTATACTTCGGGCATTTAGTCGGATCGGATGAGCTTTTCCGGGACGTCATAACTCCACTGACAAACGTTCGTGAGAATGAAGTGCAAGCTCTGCTAACTCGAAATCAGTATAAGTTGACACCCGACTCCAAATCACTGATCAAAGGCATTTTGAATGGCCAAGCGGCTATTTTCCATAACGACAAAGCGTACTTGATCGATATCTACAAACCTGGCTCTCGCTCAATTGAACAATCTGAGACGGAGACTGTCATTACAGGGCCACACGATTCATTCATTGAGACAGCTACTGCTAATTTATCGCTGATTAGACGCAGGGTCAAAAGCTCGCATCTCAAGGTGATCAAGTTGGAGGTCGGAGAAGTATCCAAGAGTACAGTGTACCTCCTATACATTGACGGTATTGCTAACATGGAATACGTTCGGGAATTAACCGATCGGATTAACTTAATCGAAGTGGATGCTGTCTATGATGGAAACATGCTGATTCAATATATCGATGATTCACCGAATTCCGTCTTCCCTTTATTCTCAACAACGGAAAGGGTAGATACGGCAGTCTCGAAATTAGTGGCAGGCAGAATCGTAGGGATTCTTGATGGCAGCCCTTCGGTATTCGCAGCTCCATCATCCTTTTTCGAGTTCATGGCATCCCCTGACGATTATTATCAGCGATGGTCGACGGGAACAGCAATTCGGGTCCTGCGATTTATCGCATTAATTATTACGCTTACGTTCACTGCTTTATATGTATCCGTTACGACTTACCATTACGAGATGATACCCGAAGCCTTGTTGTTAACGATAACCGAGTCTCGCAGCAAGGTGCCGTTTCCTCCGATTTATGAAGCGCTGCTTATGGAGATAACGATCGAACTGCTTCGAGAGGCAGGAGCACGACTTCCGACCAAAATCGGGCAAACAATCGGTATCGTTGGCGGTATCGTTATCGGACAAGCCGCCGTACAAGCCGGATTCACCAGCAACATACTCATTATTGCAGTTGCCTCATCCGCAATTGCATCCTTCGTCATTCCAAGTTACGTCATGAGTGCTTCTATCCGATTAATCCGTTTCGGATTGATTATTATGGCGGGCATTCTTGGTGATTTAGGCATAGCGCTTGGAATCGCCTATCTCGTCGTTCATTTATCAGGATTAACAAGCTTGAATTCGTCCTATTTGACACCTGTTTCCCCCAACAACTTCAACGATTGGCGCGATGTATTCATTCGTGCCCCCTTCTGGGCACTGACAAGAAGACCTACGCAGTCGAGAAGTCCGAACGCAGTGAGGAATAGAATGAGGAAGTAACGCTGGAGGTCAAGATGAAAGAGAAGCTGCATCCGTTTCATATCAGTGTGCTTGTATTCATGATTCAAGCTGGAGTGGTCGTATTCTTTCTTCCGAGGATGCTAGCGCAGTATATGGGTTATAACGGTTGGGTAGCTATCCCGTTATTTTCCGTCGTAGCGACGTTCAATATCTTTCTAATTTCCATCGTTTATCGGCTTGGCGATGGCAGGTCCATTTTTCAGATCATGGAACAAAGCTTGTCCAAGCTTATCGTCTACCCGGTGTATACTTATTTAATAGTAGTATGGACATTGTTGGGGTGCATAGCGGCAAAGCAGTACATTATCCTTTTTCAAGTGTTCGTGTTTCCGACTACTCCCATCATGTACATAAAGCTCCTGGTGGATATTATTGCATTCAGCTTGATTATTAAAGGCATCTACAATATATCGAAGGCTGCTACCGTTTTTTTCTGGATGGTCATTTGGACAATCCTGATGCTTACTTTCTTCATTAAAGGTTTTGAGTGGGTGAATCTGACGCCGTTCTTTTTCAAAGAATCCACTAATGTAGTTGTAGGAAGCATATCTATCTTTAGTTCGTTCCTAGGGTATGAACTCGTATTGCTGCTCTTCCCCTATGTCGATTCGAAGAAAGGCTTTATGAAAGCCGTATACTTCGGAAATTTCTTAACAACTATTGTCTATTTATCAATAAGCTTCGTCTGTTTTGGCTTTTACAGCTTTAAACAATTAACGAAGATGAAATTTCCGCTCGTCGACTTATTAGCATATATCAGGCTTCCTTTTGTCGAGAGGGTCGAGAATATATTCCTCGCCTTGTACCTAGTCACAAGCTTGATGAGCATTACGATGTATATCTGGGCTGCTACCGAAACTGCCAAAAGCCTTATCCCCCGGGCCAATAAACGTTGGATTACGGCAATTCTCGTATGCTGTGCGTTTGTTGTATCCTGGATTCCTAATATGTTGAGCGAAGTAGAGCTTTGGCTGAAATACCTTGGATACATGGCACTTGGGATTGCATTCGGATTACCGCTCATGTTAATCGCCATATTGGTCATCCATAACGGGGGAAAGAAAATTGCTTAAAGTACTTCGTCTATTCCTTACTGTTGCCTTGCTGGTGACCGTTACGGGCTGCGGAGACCAGCGCATATTGGAGAGGCTAGGCTTCATCCAAACAACAAGTTACGACTTAGCACCACGCAAGGAGAATGAGTCCGAGCAGAAGTTAATGATCAGTGTTACGATACCAAGGCCTGACTCTGGATCTGGATCTGGATCCGGGTCTGGATCTGGATCTGGGACTGGCGGTGTGAACAGAGAATTTCTAACCGCGATTTCATCGACCAGCAAAGAAAGCAGAATCATACTTTCAAGACAAACCGAATTACAGCTTGTAAGCGGTCAATTGCGAAATACACTCTTCGGATTAAGCCTAGCTAAACAAGGGATATGGAAGCATATCGACACCCTTGTTCGAGACCCATCCATTTCACCTAGAGTAAAGATCACAGTCGTAAACGGAAACGCTCATGATCTGTTGACCAAAAACTACCCCTTTCATCCTCGAACAGGGCAGTACATCGATCGCATGCTGGAGAAGGAATCTCTGTCCCAGATTGTACCTAAGACGAGTCTGTATCAATTTACGAAAGATTACTTCGATGACGGCATTGATCCTATAGCGCCCATTATTAAGGAAGTGGGGGATAGCGTTAAAATCGATGGGATTGCGCTGTTTCGGAAGGATCGTTATATCATGAGGATCGATCCTAAACAGTCGATAATCTTCGCGTTAATGCGCGCTGATATTACACAAGGAGAAATTAGCGTCGACCTATCGGGGGAGAATCGAAACAATGAACATGTTACGCTCAGTTCATTGGTCAGTCACCGTTCCGTAAAAGTAACACCTCGCAAGGGGAATTTTCATGTCGATATCAACATCAAAGTCAGTGGTTCGGTTCTTGAGTACATCGGTGTTCTTGATCTTGAGAAAAATAAAGACCGATCCACAATCGAGAAGCTAGTCTCTCAATATATCCGGACAGACGCGGAGCAATTAATTGCTAACATGCAGCAAAATCGTATCGACAGTCTTGGACTAGGAAAAAATATAAGGAGTACCCTCTCTTATGCTAAGTGGCATAAAATGAATTGGCCGGATACTTATCGCAACATAGATGTTCAATGCCATGTGAAGGTTCAAATAAAAGACTATGGGATGTTTACCAAATAACGTATAACACAAACACGCCGCTACTTCTGTATCGGCGTGTTTGTGTTAGGCGGACCTATAAATTGCGGAAAGCGTCAGCTGCCTTTACTTCCTTCGACAGCTGCCCATGCTCGGTCAGCCACTGAATAACGGTCGTCCATGACTGCTCCGACTGGCTGCCGAAAGGCTCTTCACCCGCATCCATTAACGGAAGCAGGATGTCCAAGCTTTTCTTCTCGATATCCGCATCAAGCGGGAACTCGCTGTTTTGCTTATCCAAGAGAAGTTGCAGCGCTTCAGCTGGATGTTCCTTCGTATATTGCTGGCCTCGGGCAGATGCCTCTACAAACCTCTTGATGGCATCCCCTTTGCCCTTCAATTCATCTTCACTTGCAGTCAGTACGAGTTCATAATAATCAGGAACGCCAAACTTCGCTGGGTCGAACGCCGTCACCTTCACGCCATCCTTCTCGAGCAGCAGCTTCTCGTGGTTGATGTAACCGCCAATAATGGCATCTACACGCTTAGTCGTCATGGATGGAATCAGGTCCCAAGAGACGTCCGTATAGCCGAGCTTCGATGGGTCCCCGCCGTCTGTCCGTACCATCGTATTCACAATCGCTTGATCAAGCGGAATGGACGGGTAGCCAATCTTCTGCCCAACGAGGTCCTTAGGGCTGCTGATATTATCCGAATCCAGCACCATCAATTGATTGAGCGGGTGACGAACAATCGCGCCAACGGATACGACAGGAATGTCTTCTGCACGGGCAATCGCTACTTGCATCTGATAACTGAGCGCAAGATCTGCCTTCCCCGTCGCAACCAGCTTAAGCGCATCGTTCGTATCCGCAGGCGTCACCAAATTGACCTTCAAGCCCGCTTCTTTGAAATACCCCTGCTCCTCAGCCGCATACAGGAATGTATGTACCGCATTCGGATACCAGTCCAGCAGCACCGTAAGCTCGGTCTCACCTGACGAAGATTCAGATTTCTTATTTGAGTCGGATGAGCAGCCAACGATACTGACAAGCACTGCTGCAACCGCAAGGGACAACCCTGCTTTTCGTTTCCAATTGTTGAATTTCAATGTCATTCTCCTTTAACGATCGATTTATCTTCTGCGGTATGCAAGAACCGCTTTCTCTAACCATAACGCTGCGAGGAACAACAAAATCCCCATTGCCGACAGCAGCAGCACGCCTGAGAACACGGCATCGGCACGCAGCATATTCGATGCCCGCTTCGTGTAGACACCTAGGCCTTTCTCTCCGCCAAGCCATTCCCCTAGCGTAGCGCCGCCAACACTGAATGCTGCAGCCATCTTCAATCCGGTGAAAAATCCGGGAAGCGCCGATGGCAGCTTCCACTTCAACAGCAGATCACGCCTGCTGGCGCCCATCGTCTTCATTAATGCCCCGATATCGGGATCGGCCGATCGGAATCCATCCGCTGTATTGACTGCGATAGAGAAGAACGTGAATAGAATGACGACCGTAATTTTGCTCCATATTTCATAGCCGAACCACATGACCATAATGGGCGACAATACGATGATAGGAATCGTCTGCGAGCCAACAATAAGCGGATATATCGTCTTCCTCGCTAAGGTTGAACGATCAATCAATATCGCAGCCAACGTTCCGATAACGATGGAAATCCCGAGCCCCAACAACGCCTCCCATAAGGTTACAAGCCAATGCTTGCCAAGCAGATCCCGGTTATCCCACATAGAGATAAATACGTCGGACAGCTTCGGAATAATGTAGTGCGGGACGTCAAATAGCCTTGTCCCGGCTTCCCATATCGCAGCCAGCAGTACAACAAAAACAACAACAGGTATGGACGTACTTACCTTCCGTTTCATACGCTTCCTCCCACCGGACTGCGAGAGGTTCGGCCAAGCAGCTCCAGCAGCTGCCTTTTCGACTCGAGGAAGGTCTGATCCAGCGACGTTTCATAGCTGCGGGGACGCGGAAGGTTGATCTTCAGCTCGCTGAGCTTCGTAATCGGCGACTCCGCCGCTACAAGCACTCTATCGGATAAGAGAATCGCTTCATCAACGTCATGGGTAATGAACAGAATGGTTTTGCGGTGCTGCTCCCATACCTGCAGCAGCCATTCCTGCATGCTAACGCGCGTCATTGCATCTAGCGCACTGAAAGGCTCGTCCAGCAGGAACAACTCTCCTCCTCCGAGTAGGGAGCGCAGGAACGATACCCGCTGGCGCATGCCGCCGGACAGCTCATGCGGATATTTGCGTTCCGTTCCTTCTAAACCCAAGCTCGGCAGCAGTTCCATCACTTGCCGCCTCGCTTCCCGCTTCGGCGTTCCCGCTAACTCAAGACCTAGCGCAGCATTATCCAGCACCGTGCGCCACGGCATCAGACTATCCTTCTGAGGCATATAGCCAATCTGCCTTTTCGCTGAAGCCTCCACAGCCGAATACGCAGCTTGGCCAATGGCAATCGTACCCGCTTGGGGAGCTATGAGCCCGGACAGCAATCGGAACAACGTAGTCTTGCCGATACCGCTAGCCGCTAGGATGCTAACGAATTCGCCTTGTTTGATGTTGAAGTCTAGACCTTGAAATAATGGAGCTTGTCCTGCGAAAGAGAATTCCAGACCACGTACCGATAAGGCAAGCGGCCGTCCTTCGTTTACTGCTTGGTTCAAATTGGCCACTCTTCTTTCCGATAAGCCATATCCCAGAACATATATTCAAGCTTGGACGCCACAAGGAACCGTTCTTCGAGACGTGCAAGTTCCGACTCTGGCAAACCTTCCGCCACACGATCCATATATTCGATCGTCCAATCGGTCAGCACTCCGAATTCCTCTGAGCTGTACATCAGGATCCATTCCCGATACAAAGGATGGTCGAGCGCACCAGGAATCTTCGCGTAAGCGACGCCAATCTCCCGATAGCTCCACATACATGGAAGCAATGCAGCGACCACCTCTGCCAACGATCCTTGCGAAGCTGTATCCAGCAGGAACTTCGTATAAGCAATCGTCGTCGGGGCAGGGACGGTCTGTTCCAGCTCTTCCCGTGACACGCCGAAACGTGCAGCATAGTCTCTATGCAGCGACATCTCTACGTGCAGGGTGGAATGAAGCAGTTCCGCAAACTTCGTCATCGTCTCGAGATCGCGAGCTTTCATGCTTGCCATCGCGAACAGCTTGGCATAATCAATAAGATACACATAGTCCTGCTTCAAGTAATAAATGAAACGTTCCGGATCAAGTGTTCCTTCACGCATCTCAACTAGGAACGGATGCTCGTGGCACTTATTCCAAATCATTTGGGTCGATTCATATAGTCTCTCGCTAAACCGGTTCATCTATATCCTCCTCGTATCGTTGTCTCTATGGTTTGTCTTAGCGGATATTCTCTTTCTCACGGTTGCACCAATCCGCAATGAAAGCGATCATAATCTTCGTGTAATCGATCAACTCCCGCATGTCCGTGCTTTCATCAACCGCATGGGCGTGCGCAAGCTCGCCAGGACCATAGATGACAGTCGGGATACCCGCCCGGCCAATCCAACCTGCATCCGTAACCGTCGGGCTCATCCCCGCTTCAGGTTCGGATCCACGAACTTGCTGATGACTGGCGAATAGCGTCTTGAACCCATCGTTTTCTCGATCCAACTCTAGCGATGGGAAGATTTCGCCTCGTTCCTCAATCATCGAGCGTCCTCCCCATGTGAAGGTTGGGGGATGGTTACGCAGCCAAGGGTCGCCGGCCGCTACGCGCAGCAGATGCTCTTCAATCTCCGCGGCGACGGTCTCATAATCTTCATCTGGGTAGAAATGTACCGTAATCCATAAGGAGCAGCGGTCTGCCACAAATGCTGCATGGCGGCCTCCCTCAATTACAGCAGGGTTAATCGTATTCGAACCGGCAGGAAAGCCCGGGTAAGATTTACTCACAGCCCAATGTCGTTCAAGCTCCTGGAGTCCTGTAATGAGCTTAACCATTTTCTCAATCGCGCTAGCCCCTTCAACTCCGCCCCCTGCATGAATCATTCTCGATCGCATGCCGTCATGGTAAGTAACCGGACTTTGCACCGTTACCCAGCCTGTGATGACGCCGCCTTGCCCTTGGATCGCCAAGCTGCTGGTATCCGCCACTACAGCGAAATCAGCTGTATAGCCTCGCTCCATGCAAGCGCGCGTTCCCGCTTCTCCAGCCTCTTCGCCAATGACTGAATGGAACAGCAGGTCGCCTTTGAGCTCCATGCCTGCTTCATTAAGCAGCTTAACTGCAAATAATAGAGCTGCAAGGCCGCCTTTCATATCTGCGGTTCCTCGGCCATAAGCTCTGCCATTATGCAAGGACAGCTTGAACGGATCAACCTTCCATTCCCCGCTGTCTCCGACCTCAGCAACGTCCATATGACCATTCAAGAGCAAGCTTCGATAACGTTCACGATCCGTACCGCGCTTCGTCGCTGTCACATTCGGGTCGCCAGGGTATACATCCCATAGCTCCGTCTCGAAGCCGCAAGCTTTCAACTGCTCCTCCATAAACTGCTGCGCCTTCAGCGTATTCCTCGCTGGCGGACTAACGGTCGGGAAGGCAATAAGTTCAGCGAGCAGCGCGAACAGCTCTTCCTGCCGTGCTTCCACTAGTTCTTGTAAATGTGTAATCAAAGCGTCTTTCATCTAAAGATCTCCTTCGCTTGCGTCGCGGGCAGGACCATAACAAAAAACCATCCGAGAATATACGAATGGTTCGATCTCCATACATTCTCTACGCCAGCATTACCTGGTTCAGATTAACGGTCAGGGAAATATCGTTCCCAATCTCAGCCAGACTCCATCCAGCCCCCGCAGCGCAATATGAATAATTATTCTCACTATAGCTCATAAGACGGGTAATGACAACCATTCTGCCTATCTCGAATAGAAGCCGCGTTACGCAGCCTGCCTCACAGCGTATAAGACATTTGAGGTGGCGGCAATTCTTCTCGGGCATGAATCTGCTGCAGCGCATCGAAGAACAAGTCTGGCTGATCCATCATCGTCATATGTCCAGCACGAGGAATCATAAACAGCTGTTTATGAGGCGCCTTAATTTCTTCAAAATACTGCTGCGCAATCACATAAGGTGTCTGCCAGTCATTATCTCCCAATACATAATAGATCGGCATATCGTAATCCGCTTGCTCATCACGAAGATTGAAATCTCCCAGAAACTTATAAACCTTGCCATGCGTTTTGTATATTCGCATGAAAGCTGTAAGATCAGACAATCTGAAGATCGGGCTCTTGAATACCGTTAACCACGTTTGAAGTCCGATTTTAATGGCCAAGTCGTATTTCCCTTGAATCTTTCTGACCTTGTCACACTTCGCCAGAAAGTTGCGATCAAATACGAGTTTCTCCCCCGGATACTCACCGATAGCCTCCAGCTTCTTGCGAGATTGCTCATCTCCAGCCTGTTCAATCAGCTCTAACACCTTGTTATATCCCACTCGTTCATTCTCGAGCATATTGATGACCTGACCAACACCAATATAATAAGCAATTTCATTCGGATATTGCCGAATAAATAGGGAACCAAGGACACTTCCCCATGAATGGCCGACAAGAACGATTTTGTGCATATTATATTGTATCTTCAAATATTGAATGATCCCATACAAATCCTCCAGCATCAGTTCAATTGTTGGAATCTTGTCGGGGTTTCGGATCAACGTCTTTCCCGCTCCGCGCTGGTCCCAATGGACAACTGTGTATATGTCCTCCCAGCGGGTCTGAAACGTTTCTGTTAATAACGATTCTGCCGAGCCTGGCCCTCCGTGCAAGTACAGCAATACAGCGTTGTTCCGATTCGTTCCTCTATGGAACAAATAATGCTCTATCCCGTTAACCTCGACATATTCTTCAACGCAGATGAGTCGTTTCATTTTATTTCTCATCTTATAATTCCTCCTCGTTGCTCTATTGATTTCTTCTTCGTTCAAACTCCTTCATCACTCTGCTCTGCAGCTCATCTTGGTTCTCAGCCGGCTCCAGGTTGCCATCTTCCTCAAACCCGTCCATCTCTTCCCCGTCGAATCGGTACATCTTCTTCAGCAGGCTCCACATCTGCTCCAGTTCCTCTGCTGTGAAAGCCGAGAACATATCCGCCAGCATGTAGATGCCTTGTTCCGAGCATTCCAATAATACCTGTTGGCCGATTTCCGTAATGGTGATATTCACCGCGCGTTTATCCTTTGGGTTAGGCATGATTTGGACAAAATGCTTCGACTCAAGAATCGCAATGATCTGTTTAATGCTTTGTTTGGTAGTCCCCAATTTTCTTGCGATGTTGTTTAGTGTCGCTTCATTCTCCTCCAGATGGGCAATCGCCAGCATCGCCATATATTGTCTCGAGGTCAGACTTTGCAGGTATGCATCCCCTTTCATCTGAATCTTGTTCGCGAGCGAGAACAAAGTAGCGTAATTCTGCTGCATGAGAAACAACTGCTTGTAAATATCCATCTAGTATCGGCCCTTCCAAATAGTCATTATACTGTCTAAATTAAGATTAGCAGCTGTTGGTAAAAAAGTCAATATACTTACTATTATTTTCTCTGCGAATCGATTTGTGCTCCCCCATAATATAAAGGAGGCTTCCTTTGCTCTATAAGGAACAAAGCCAAAAAGCCATCTTCTGTTTCGAAGATGGCTTTTTGGCTATTTGCTGGCCCGATAGGGAGTTGCTTATGACAGATTGATTTGGCGAATGAGTTCAAGGGGAACTTTTGGCTTCCGATCTTCCGTCAACAGGCCGTTAACCTCCTGCTGCACGTCCGTAATCTGCGTATAACAATAACCTACGAAATAGTCCGTTTCCTTGATCGCTTCATGAATGCGGCGGAATCGTTCGAGGAACGCTTCCTCTGTTGCAACCTGATTGCCGTAACCCCAACCTTTGTCGGACTTAAAGGCGATTCCGCCGAATTCGCTCATAATGATTGGCTGCCCTTTGTACGAATAACCCTCAGCGAACGCATATTTCCAATTGTTGAACGAAATGCGATTGTTCACGACCGCATCCTTGTCCGCATAGGAGCGCATGAATTGTTCCTTCGTCTCTGCGTAGTCATGCAGTGTGAGGATGTCCGATACGGTATGCTCCCATCCGTCATTTGTAACGACCGGTCGGTTCGGGTCATAGGTTTTGGTCAGATGATAGATCGCTTCCGTAAATTGCTGCTGACGTTTGTTCTTGAATATGTTCGCGACGCCCCATGACTCGTTGAACGGCACCCACGTAATAATCGAAGGGTGATTGTATTGTTGACGGACAACCTCCATCCACTCTTCTGTGAACGTCTGTACGGCGTTATCGTTGAACTCGAATGTCGCCGCCATCTCGGACCAGACGAGCAGGCCTTTCACATCGCACCAGTACAAGTACCGAGCATCCTCAACCTTCATATGCTTACGAACGCCATTGTAGCCCATCTCGAGCGTCTTCTCGATATCCTCGAGAATCGCTTCTTCGGAAGGCGGCGTTAGATGACTATCCGGCCAATAACCTTGATCGAGGATAAGCCGTTGATAGATTGGCGCATTGTTCAGGAGCACCTTGCCTTGTTCGATCGAAATTTTGCGCATGCCGAAGTAGGAATACACATGGTCGACAACCGCATCGTTCTCATATAGGACGAATTCCACATCATACAGATTCGGATGAGCTGGCGCCCAGTGCGTCTGCTTCCAAGGACCATTCGCCTCGTGCACAAGATCAATCTCGAGCTGCATCCACGGGCGATCAATCGTTAGGCTCACTTGCTTGACCGGCTGCCCCTTCAGCGAGATGACCGTCTCCAGACGCAGTCGATTGGAGGCCGAGCCGCCTTTCACCTGATATTCGAAGCGAATAGCGTTCGTATCGAGATCTGGCGTCATTTTGACTTGTCCGACATATACGGGATGAACAGCTTCGAGCCATACGGATTGCCAGATTCCCGTCGTCTGCACATAGAAGCATTCGAAGTTGTTCTGTACCCACCGCTGTTTACCGCGCGGCTGCGTCGCATCGAGACTATCCTCAACTTTGACCGTCAGCTCGTTAACAGCCCCGAACGTAATATAAGGTGTAATATCGAATGAGAACGCAACATAGCCACCTTGGTGGCTGCCCACATATTCGCCGTTCACCCACACCTTCGCAACGTAATCGACCGCCTGAAAATTCAACACAATCCGTTTGCCCGCTTCGTCAGCCGGAATGTCAAAGCTGCGATTGTACCACACATTCGGATGATGCGCTTCTTCTCCGATACCGCTCGCTGCGGTCTCATAAGTGAAAGGAACGTTGATTTTCAAGCCGCCGCCAAACTGGCGATGCCAACCAGCAGCTTCACCCGCATTGCTATCATCGAAACCGAAGTTCCATTCACCGTTCAGATTCGTCCAATTATCCCGAACAAACTGGGGACGCGGATAATCCTTGATATATTTCTTGGTCGTCATCGTGTTCAGTTCTCCTTTGTCATTGAGTTTAGAACTAATAATCGACGTGCTAATTATGTTTCGTTCGTTTTGTTACAAGAATATTGTTTTATTGATAATATAAATGGCTCGCAGCCAAAGTGTCAATGTTTATCGAATGGCTATTAAAATAATCAGTATGTTTGTATAGCTTCTCTGGTCAACGAATCAAACATCGAGTCTGATCTAATCATTCACTACAAAATTATTGTAATAAACAAAATAGTAACGTGCACCACTACATTTCGAACAGCCTCGCCATTCATGCTATATTGAATACAACACCTTTATGACTATTAATGATGGACGTGTTTGCAACAAGGAGGATATATCCATATGAAAATTAATCTTGACCTGATCGTCCGTTCCACCGAGATCGATGTGAACGGGCATGTGAATAATGCCAAATATCTGGAGTATCTGGAGTGGGGACGCGAGGAATGGTATGACGCGAACCAGCTGCACTATGAAACGCTGCTAGGACATGGCGTTCAAACGGTAACTGTAAACATTAATATCAATTATCGCAAAGAGTGCAAACAAGGGGACCGCCTCACCGTGACGACCGAACCTCAGTCGATCGGACGAAGCAGCTACGTATTACGCCAAGAGATCGTCAACGATCAAGGCGAGTTATGTGCCGACGCATTGGTGACTAGCGTTACGATGGATGTAGAAACGAGAAAGAGTCGGGCTGTTCCTGATGTTCTTCGCGGGGTATTCACGTGAACTCGGAGTGGATAAACTCGCATTATCCAATCTATTCGGCTGCCAACATTCAATCGCTGTATACGACCACGAATATGCCGATGCATAAAATCAATGAGCCGTCTCCTGTGCTGATTGGTGTTGCTCGCGGCAAAGGCATCCTTCGAATGGATGATCACGCTCATGAATTAACAGAAGGCAATGTCGTCCTTCTACCGCCACACCGTCATGCTGCACTTATCGCGAATGCTCAGCATCCGCTTCATGCCTATCGATTCGCGATCCATACGATTGAACAAACGGGTTCTCTACTTGCCGGTGCAATGATTCAGAAGAGCGAGCTGAACGCTTATTCGAGTATCAAGCTCATCCCTAATCAATCCAGCATCGTCGCTCAGATGGAGGAGCTGTACATCCATCGATCGACTGCAAGCGAAATGCGCCATGTACAGAACCAGATTATCGTCCATCAAATCATTCTTCAACTGCTGCAGCAGCATAATGAGCATGATCCAACAGGCGATCAGCCTTCGATGGAGCGAAGCATTACTTATCTGGAGAGCCATTATACGGACAAAATATCGCGCGAGCATCTGGCTGAAATCGCTGGTGTCAGCCACTCTCATTATTCGATTTTGTTCAAAAAGATGACCGGCTTCTCGCCTAATGAATACTTGTCGCGCTTGCGTATACATCGAGCAATGGAGCTGTTAATCAGCGGCTCGGGTACGCTTAGAGAAATCGCGCTGGAAGTAGGCTACAAGGACGAATTTTACCTCAGCCGCCGCTTCAAGCAGCACGCAGGCACGTCGCCATCCGGCTATAATCAGCGTACTAGCCACCGTATTGCCGTATTGCTTCCCCCGTATGCCAGTCATCTGTTAACGCTTGGCGTGGAGCCGACCGTCATCATTGCGGAGAGCAATGAATATGTGAATGCGACGGACCTAGCGCCGCCTCAGTCGATCACATTCATGAATACGTCCAGCACAATCGAGCAAATCGATGCAACGCTCCTGGAGAACGGCATTGAGCTCATTATTGCGGCCAAGCAGCATCTAGACATGTATGGACTGAATCTGGCTCATCTGCGAGCGATTGCTCCAGTCATTGAGATACCGTGGATGGATCTGGGCTGGAAGGAGCATCTACGGCTAATTGCCAAGGCGGTTCATCGAAGCGAACTTGCGGAGCAGTGGCTTGCCGCTTTCGAGCAAGAGGAACAGGCAGCTCGCTCACTCGTACAGCAAAGCGCTGCCGCTGACGAGATCATTACGATACTTGTCAGCAAACCCGAAGGGTTGTACGTCTATGGAGCGCGCAATGCGGGATATGTCTTGTATCAATCACTTGGCTTGCACTCCCCGGAAAGAATCCGCCCCGAAATCGATAAGCTTGGAGATCAGTTTCATTCCATACCGATCGAATTATCTGATCTGGCCGAATACGCGGGAGATCGAATTTTAGTTATTGTATACCCAGATGCGAATGGCTCCAGTTCTCATTCCGATGCTTTGTTCAACTCCATCCATTGGCGCACGCTTCCCGCGGTACTACGCGAGAACATACATCTGCTCGATCTGGATGAATGGATTCCATACAACCCGATATCGATCCGATTACAGCTTCAACGGGCTGCAGCCTTATTCGGCAGCGATCAATAGTACAAGCCTATCTTCAAACAAAAAGGCATGGTTTGGTCATTCCAGCATGCCTATAATTATCCTTGCAAGTGAGAATGATTTTCACAATCAAAGAGCATATCATAAGGGAGAGGCATCATTATATGAAAAAGCTTTTCGTTCCAATTATTTTTTCCTTCATTTTACTTCTAGGCGCTTGTGGAGAGTCCGCTTCGAACAATAAGGATACTTCAAGCCATTCGTCTACGACAACATCCCAGGAGACAGCCTCCGATACGTCGGCGGATTCCTCGGCTGCACAGACGGGTACTAGGGTTTATGAGTCGGAGAACGGTCCTGTTGATGTTCCGGCTAACCCGCAGCGCGTTGTTGTTATTACCCGCTTCTTGACTGGCAACGTCATGCTGCTCGGCGTACCGCTGGTCGGCGTGGACGAAATGTCCAAGGATAACCCGAATTTCGCAGACAAACTGAAGGATGTTGAAGTCGTAGCGGAAGACAGCGTCGAGAAAATAATGGAGCTGGAGCCGGACCTCATCATCGGGCTGTCCGATATTAAGAACATCGACAAGTTTAAGCAAATCGCACCTACCGTTACTTATACCTACGGTAAGGTCGACTACTTAACCCAACAGATCGAGATCGGCAAGCTGCTGAACAAAGAGAAGGAAGCGCAAGCTTGGGTGGATGATTTCACGGCAAGAGCGACAAAAGCCGGCGAAGACATTCGAGCGAAAATCGGCGATGATGCTACAGTATCGGTCATCGAGACGTTCAATAAGCAGCTCTATGTATACGGCAATAACTTCGGGCGCGGAACTGAGATTTTGTACCAGCCATTCGGTCTGAAGATGCCGAAGAAGGTTGAAGAAGCAACAGCGACGGATGGCTTCTTCGCCCTCTCGTCGGAAGTGATGGGCGACTACTTCGGCGACTATGTCATCTTCAGTAAAAATGCGGATGAAGACAACTCGTTCCAAGATACGACGACGTACAAAAATACGACAGCCGCGACAAACAATCACGTATTCGAAGCTGACGCAAAAGCATTCTACTTCAACGATCCGCTCAGCATGGAATACCAGCTGCAGTTCTTCATCGATCACTTTCTTGGGGAATAAGAAACGAATATAGACACAACAAAGCCCTCGATTTGATTTGAGGGCTTTTTGTTTGTTTTATTTTCATGCAGAGGATTATACAAGGACACCTGTCGGCAGAGCAGAACGGTAAAAGTTAGTAATATTAATGTATTGTAAATGATTCAGTGATAAAATATCCTTTGGCTTGCAAAAAGGAACTCATCATTACATTAGTAGAAAGGATATCTATACAACATGCACCGTTTTACATTTCGCGGATTAAGGATGCAGCCGGTCATACCAACGTTCGTGCTGCTGCTTATGAAGCTCGTTCTATTCCGTCAATTTTTGTTCCATGGTCTCGTATGGAGTACGCTCGGAGCGGACTTCTTCGCACTATGCGTGCTGCTTGGATTGTTTGAGCTTATTGTCCCTCAAAAGGGAAAACGAATAGCGTTCGCACTCATTAATCTTATCGTCTCGCTCATTCTGTTCTCTTCTAGCATTTATTATTCGCATTTCGGGTCACTTCCGACCTATACGGCTTTGCTCCAGTTAGATCAAGTCATGCAAATTCGTACCAGTGTGCAATCGACGATCGAGTGGAAAGATTATATTTTCTTCGCTGACCTGATTATCATGATGTTGCTGCTGTTCGTACCGAAACGTCGTAGCAATCGCAGTATTCGGATCGGCATCGCCTGGAAGGTATCTGTGCTTCTGATCGCGATATTGGGCTTCTATGTATCCAGCCGCTATATCCAAGCTAATGAAGATATTTCGAATGAGACCGTCCAAGCTCAGCAGCTAGGCTTTCTGAATTACCAGGTTGCAGCTGTAATCAAAGATAGCCGTGAAGAAAGCCGCATCCGGAATGGCAACCTTTCTGTAACGACTGCGACAATTAAACAGCTGGAAGAGACGTTCACGTACCAGTCCAAGAAAGCTGGTCAGCCGAACTTATTCGGCGCAGCCAAAGGCAAAAACCTGATTATCGTGCAGATGGAAGCATTTCAAAACTTTCCAATTCACTTGTCTCTCGGTGGCCAGGAGCTAACCCCTAACTTAAACAAGCTTGCTGACGAAGGCCTATATTTCCCGCATGTTTATCAGCAAATCGGTCAAGGTAATACGTCGGACGCAGAGTTTATGTCTAATACGTCTATCTACCCGACCGGTACAATACCAATGTCGACTGGTTACGGCGACCGCGTGCTGCCGAGCCTACCGCGGTTGTTAGATAAGCAAGGTTATGAAACAAATACGTTCCACGTCAATGCTGTCACCTTCTGGGACCGTATTAAGTTATATCCGGCGCTTAATTTTGATCATTATTACGACAAGCCGTATTATACCAATGATCACTTTAATGACTTCGGCGCTTCAGACGAGGAGCTGTACAAGGTTGGTATTGACAAGGTGTCAGCTCTGGCAGATGCCGATACACCGTTCTATGCCCAGTTCGTAACGGTATCCAGCCACTTCCCGTTCACGGTGCCGGACAAGTCGAAGAAGATCACCGTGCCTGAATCGATGCAAGGAACGCAGCTTGGCAATTATTTGACCGCGATCAACTATACGGATTATGCCGTCGGTACATTGATCGACCGATTGAAGCAAGAAGGGTTGTGGGACAATTCCGTTGTCGTCTTCTATGGCGACCACTTTGGTCTTCAGCCGCAAGATAATGATCCGGAATGGGTATCATCCCAGCTCGACATTACGTATGATTCTAAGATTTCCAGATTCAATATCCCGCTCATCATTCATGTCCCTGGCATGGAAGAAGGTCAGGTCGTCGATCAGTCGGGCGGACAACTCGATATATTGCCTACGATCGCCAATCTGATGGGCATTTCGCTGCAAGACGAACAATTCACTGCGTTCGGTCATGATCTGATGAACATCGACCATAATGTGTTTGGCATCCGATACTACCTTCCGACAGGATCGTTTATTAACGACGATATCTTGTTCGTTCCCGGCAAAGGATTTGATGACGGTACGGCGACTTCCCTCCGTACGTTGAAGCCGGTTAAGGACATCACGCCTTATAAGGCGGATTACGATTACGTCATGAATCTGATGCGTTTATCCGATGAATACGTCGAGTTGCTGCCGAAACGGGGACCTTAACCGCTAGGCTCGTCGACATACACAAAAGGGTTGTTCCTAAGGTCGTCGACACGGCCTTAGGGACAACCCCTTATCATTTTCGTCCCTCTTTTAAGGGTGCAAACTCCAGACTACTGCAGCTTTGTCGTTATCCGTAGGTACTGATTCGAGACCGTTGTGAACAGCTACTACAACCGTGAACGTAACGACAGACCCATTCAACAGTGTACCGTTCTCAATATAGAAGCTTAGGTCACCCGATCTCCTTTTCTATTGAATCTTATATCACACTTCATGAACGTGATACTTTGATTTTTTCGTCTAATAGGACTCCCAAATCCACAAAAAAAGCACGCCAGCTCAGTTGTTGGCGCGCTTCATTATCATTATACAAACCGAACTTTTTTCATTAATTTCCTGATCCCTTTAGGTAATATATAAGCAGCAGGAAAAGCAATTACAAATGAATTTCTCCATGCTGCGAGCCATTTTTCAAGGAAAACCTCATGGAAACCAACATTAATGACACAATTAAAAAATGAAATGATGCAAGACATTCCAAATGCCATCAAAAAGGTGAAAAGGATATATTCGTATTTCTTATTCAGCTTCAATGCTTCTTCCTCCGGACTCTAGTTGTGTGACACTCCTACCGTATCGGATGAAGAGTAATATATCGCAATCTAGTGAATATGTCTAGTTCCTCGTTCTCAGGTATGTATGATTCATTCGAGAGCCTGGTGTCGTTGCTATACGAAGTTACGATTGAGGTAAGATAGCTGGAGTTTATCACTTGGGGAACCCATCGGGGCGATGACCGAGACATTGAGCAACAGTAGCAGCTGCTGAGCGCTGAACAATCATTAGGTTTGGTTTAAACGCCAGCAGCCGATTTGTTAGTTTCTTGTGTGTGAACCGCCTCACATAGCAGGAAACGGTTCACATAATCATCTACAATCTCTAGCTCCATCCTTTTCATCCTCCTAGCAATGGTTATCTATTTCAGTTCAGTTCCACAATCTTTGTTGCGACATGCTTGCAAAACTCAATGTCATGCTCCACAAAAAGGATCGTTGGAGAATGCTCCAACAGCACTTCTTCGATTTGCATCCGGGAAATAACGTCGATAAAATTGAGCGGTTCATCCCAAATATGCAAATGAGCCTGTTCGCAGAGACTTTTTGCAATGAGCACCTTTTTCTTCTGCCCACCGCTAAAAGAGGCGATATCCTTCTCGAATTGCAACCGCGAGAAATCGAATTTCCTCAATATCGATTTAAACAGACTTTCATCGATTTCGTTGTTTCTGGCGAATTCCGACAAATTGCCATACAAGTGTGAAGTATCCTGCGAAACGTAGGATATTTTCAACTGGCTCCCTTTTCGAAACGTGCCTGAATAGGGAATTTCATCACCACAGATCAATTTGAGCAAGCTGGATTTGCCTGAGCCGTTTGGACCGGAGAGCACAATGCGGTCTCCTTGCTCCACTGTAAAGCTGACATCGTCGCAAACCTTCTTCTCGCCATAATGAATCGAAACATGGTCGAGCTCGACTAATTGCTGTTTGTGATACGCCATCTGAACAATTTTCAAACTCTCTGAGCTTTCTACATTGTTAAGCAGTTTCGATCTTTCCTCGATCTGGGATTGTTGTCTTTGCTCGATCGATTTGGATCTCTTCATCATTTTGGCAGCTTTATGTCCGATGTACCCTTTATCGACCTTGGAGCCAGAGTTGCGCGTACCGTTCTTGGTTTTTTCCACTTCGTGCGACCAATTGCTCGTTCGCTGAGCTGCTTCATTCAGCCGCTTGATGTCCTTCTTCAACTTCTCGTTCTCGGCCATCTCAAAGTTATCCTGTCGTTCTTTGTTCTCCCACCAGTCTGTAAAATTGCCTTTCTGGATTTCGATATTTGTCTTGTTAATCGACAGAACGTGATCCACGCAGTTGTCTAGAAACGCCCGGTCGTGCGATACCAGAATGAATCCGCTTTTGCCTTTCAAATAATCGCTGACCAGCTTGCGAGCATGAATATCCAGATGGTTAGTCGGTTCATCTATAAGCAGAAAATGGTTTTCCTTCAAAAACAAAGCTGCCAGCAGCACCTTCGTTTGTTCTCCGTTAGAGAGTGATCCGAATGGTCGGTATAACACGTCATCCGACACTTTCAACAGTGAAAACTCGCGAAGCAGCTGCCAGTGTTCATAGTCCGGAGAGATGTCGGCGACGATGTCGATGGTATTGTTCTCTTTGTCTTCAACGTGGAATGGGAAATAATCGAAGCTGACGTTGGCGGCAATCGTTCCGCTGTACTCGTATTTACCGAGCAGCAGATTTAGAAACGTCGTTTTGCCTCGGCCATTTCTCCCCGTAAAGCCCAATTTCCAGTCGGTATCAATTTGAAAGCTTACATCCTCAAAAATGTTGTCGTAACTGCCGTCATAAGCAAACGTCAGATTCGTTACCCTGATCAATGACATATATGGGCAACCTCCTTTGTCCAAATAAAATGAGCTACAAGAAAGTTACCTTTCTTGCAGCTCAAAAAATACGACAAATCCAACCCGACACTGGGCAGGAGAAGGTTATATTCGATGAGTGAAAAGAATAAGGTAACTTTCTTGCCATTAGAGAATAGAGAATAAAACAAATCAATTTTGTTCTATTCTTCTCCATAAAAAGCGGCAAGAAAATATTACATTATCCTCTTCAACTCCATTCGTTAAGTGTAGGTCGATTTTAGCATACCCGCATCTGCATTACAACCTTCGTTTAGTCATGCGAACCGCGCAGAAGTGTATCGGGAATTACGAAGAAGCGCCATCCCGCCAGACGAGGTGGAGGACATTAGCATAAACGGCTTCCCCAACCCGGTCTCAGAAATTTTCCACCGAAAAGGTTCCATCCCTATGCGTATGGACCCTATGGTGCTCGCCGTTTAAAACAGGTCGATGAATTTGTTCTTGATCGCATATTTGATCAAATCATGCTTGTCCTTCAATTGCAGCTTTTGCATCATATTGGACTTGTGATTTTCCACGGTTTTGGGACTGATCGAGAGCTGTTGGGATATTTGGATGTTCGTGTAACCCAATGCCGTTAATCGAAGGATCTCTCGCTCTCTTAACGTCAAGACTGACTCCGTTCCCTCTACCTTCATGAGACGGCTCAGCTGCTCTTCCGGAATTTGCGTCTTATAATATCGTTCACCGCTCATGACGGCTCGAATCGCTTCTTGTATTTCGTTCGCCTGACTGTTCTTGAGCAAATAGCCGTGAATGTGAAGCTGCAGCGCCTTTCTTACATAGATTTCCTCATCGTGCATGGTCAATACGATGATTTTGGTCGATTTTAATTTGGACAAAATGATTTGCGAAGCCGCGAAACCGTCAAGGCCGTCCGGCATCGATAAATCCATTAAAATGACGTCCGGCCTATGCCGTTCGGCGAGCAAGATCGCTTCCGTCCCGTCGCATGCTTCCCCGGTAATCTCAAGGCCAGACAGCCCTTCCAGCAACAGGCGAATCCCTTTGCGAATCAATACATGATCGTCAACGATCAGAATTGTCGTCTTCATGCTCCCACTCCTGATTGGTCGGCACTGCAATATCGATGCTCGTCCCTTCGCCGATTTGCGAATGGATTTCGGTCGTTCCGCCTATCTGGGACATTCGTTCTACGATATGGCGCAATCCCATTCCTTCTTTATTATCCTTTAGATGAAATCCGACGCCATTGTCGGTTATATGGATGTGGATGAAAGGCTCTTCCTTCTGGATTTGAATCGATACATGGCTTGCATTCGAGTATTTCATAATATTATGTAAAGCTTCTTGAACGGCTCGATACATGTTGATTTCAACCATGGCCGGCAGCCTGCCCTCCAAGTTCGAACCAAACGAGAAGCGAGTGTCGGGCATTTTGTTCTGTACCGACTGCACCAGCTGCTCAATCGTCGGAACGAGCCCCATGCTGTCCAGGCTGCGAGGCCTTAATTGCTGCGCATAGGATTTCACATCATCCATCGTTTTGCCAAGTTCTTTGCGCACTTCGTCGATGTAGGCATGCAATGGCGCGTCATGAATCCGCTGCATGATCGTATCCATCGCGATCGCGATACTGTACAACGATTGACCGACGCCGTCGTGCAGCTCCTGCGCCAGCCTCTTATGCTCCAGCTCTTTGGCCTCGATCAGCTGCTTCAACATGGATTTGGAGACGCGGGCTTCTTCTTCTTTGCGCTTGACCGTCCAATCCTTCAGCATCAATAAATAATACTTCCTCCCGTTTTCTTCCTCCAGAATAAGCGCCGTACTCATCTCCACATCGATTAAATCCCCGTGATACGTCGGCATCTCCGACAAAAAATAAGGGACGGTTTCTCTAGAAATCAGGTAACAGCGCTCTTCTCCCTCGGCTACTTGACGGTTCTGACAGTAAGAGCAATACGGAACCTTATCCTTAATCCTCCAGCCTGTAAGCCTGGTCGCCGCAGGATTCATCTCGACGACTTCCCTATGCTGGTCCATGATAATGATCCCGTCTTGAATGGACAGGAAGATTTTATCCAACAAATCCTGTTTCATCAATTTCAGAGTGATCACTCTCCGCTAGCGAAGCTCTAATAGGAATAGGGACTGACCTCCAAGCCAGTCCCTCTGCATTATTGGGATACCGGAAGCTTGGCTTTGATCCAATCCAAGTATCCGCCTTTGACGTTAAGCACGTCTTTCAAACCGCCAGCCTGCAGCAAGCTTGCTGCAATAGACGAACGCGCGCCGCTGCGACATTGAACGACATAGGTTTTTTCTTTAGGCAATTCGTGCAGCCGTTCCGGCAATGTTCCAAGCATAAGATGCAAGGCTCCCGGAATATTGCCTTCCTCCCACTCGCTCTGATTGCGTACGTCCACCAGACAGTATCGGTCATCCTCGAGCAGCGAATGAAGCAGATGCACATCGATTTCCGAATAGCTCTCGTTGTGCTCGGGATCAACCAGAGCGACGAAAGGCTCTATGACGCCGACAACGCGATCCAAACCGATGGAAGCGAGCATCTGTCTTATATTCGGCACGTCGGCTCCGCCGGCCAGCAGAACGATATCTTTATCGTAGTCCAGCAGCCAACCCGCCCAATTGACCAACGATTTGTTATAAGGAATGTTGATTGCTCCTTCATAGTGAGCACGGGCAAATTCGATGGAAGGACGCGTATCGACTAGCAAAGGGTCTGAACCGAATTTGCCCAATTCGCTTACATTGCCGATATAATCGATGTCCTCCGTTCGCACGATAGCCGGTCCGACTTTATTGATGTGCTTCATCCTGGCAAAATACTTCGGAGGCTCCGGCTGGCCTGCAAGCAGCTCCCGGACGAAGCTCTCCTCATCGTCCATCTTCAACGCCCAATTGTTCCGCTTCTCGTAACCGACCGTGGACGATGGAACTGCGCCAAGCGCTTTGCCGCAGGCGCTACCCGCTCCGTGAGCCGGCCATACCTGAAGAAAGTCGGGAAGTGCCTTGAACTTCTTTAGCGACTGGAACATTTGTCTAGCTCCGGTTTCAGACGTGCCCACGATGCCGGCCGCTTTCTCCAGCAAATCCGGTCTGCCGATATCGCCGACAAACACGAAATCCCCGCTGAAGATTCCCATAGGCTCTTCTGCCCCGCCTCCCAAGTCAGTCAAGAGGAAGGAGATGCTTTCCGGCGTATGGCCAGGCGTATGAAGCACCTCGAATTTCAAATTGCCGATGCGAAACTCGCTGCCTTCCTTAAGCAGCACATGGTTCACTTCGTTCAAATATTGGTATTTCCAATTCTCATCGCCTTCATCCGACAAATACAGCTCAGCTCCGCATTGGACGCCTAGCTGCTTGGCTCCTGATACAAAATCGGCATGGATATGCGTCTCCGTCGCCGCCGTTATGCGCAAGCCTTCCTTCTTCGCAGCTTCCAGATAAGGCTTCACGTTGCGTGCCGGATCGACCACAATAGCTTCGCCAGTTCTTTGGCAGCCTACCAGATATGACATATGCGCAAGATTCTCATCAAAAAACGAGCGGATGAACATAAGATCAAGCCCCTTTGTTATTCTTCGCATGCTTATGAACAACTTCCAATAACGTCTCGAAATATCGGAACCCGCTTACAAGCGCTGGATTTTTCAATAGCTTGAAGATACGCATAATCGAAATCTTGGAATAGGGTTGTTCATTGCGGTAGCGCAAATTGGTCTCGGCCAAGATGTCCGTTCCTTCTTGAACGAGAGGCAGCTCCTTAAGGCTTCCCGCAAGATAGGCCAGCGACTGCTTGTCCGTTACGACCTGTTTGACGAATGAAGCTGCTTCCTCCGCCTTCTCAAGCGATTCGACAAGCAAGGGAAGCTTATGCGTCAATGCAAGGATCGCAGATGCGTGCTCGCCGGACAGCTGAAGACTGTTCCACTTGTCCTCCGCTTCGTCTGCTAATGCGCTCAAGGACGACTTGTCGCTGAGCACATGACGTACGAACGCCGTTTTGTCCTCGAGCATTTGCAGCGCGTCCGTAAGCTCGGGCAGCTTATTAATCAGATAAAGAAGCGATTCTTTGTGCTCGGGGCTTTCCAATATCGCCTTGATTTGAGCATCCGTAGTTAGATCAGCCATTAGGCATCCTCCTTGTTAACGCAGATTTACATAAGTCCGCGCAGCATTCCGTTCCAGTACATGATCGGGAGAAGGTTCCTTTTCATCAAATACATGCTCACCCGCTCCTGCGACTGGTCGATCGGGAACGATTCGGCTGGGTTTTTATCATAATCGAATTCGGCAAGCACCAGTTTGTTATAGCCGGTCACGAGCGGACATGATGTATAACCGTCGTAGTGGGCCTTTGGTTCTTTGCCATTCATCAGCGACAGCAGATTGGCTGCGACCGTCGGCGCTTGTTTGCGTATGGCCGCTCCCGTCTTCGACGTCGGAAGATTGGAACAGTCGCCCGCGCCGAATACGTTCGGATATTTGTTATGCTGGAGCGTGTGCTTGTCTACGTCGACCCATCCGTCTTTGTCCGCAAGCGGGCTGCTTGCGATAAACGGGAACGGCCCCATCGGCGGCGTGACATGGATCATATCGTAATGAAGCGATAACGTTTCTTTCGTGTCCAAGTTCTGGAATGTCGCTTTCCGGCCTTCTCCGTCGATACCGATAAGTTCGACCCTGAACTTGGTGTCGATTTTCTTTCTTTCGACGACTTGATCGAGCGTATCCGCATAGCGCTTGACAGCGAAAATATTCGGCAAACCGGATGCGAATACAACGCGGCTCTTCGCTCGCACGCCCGATTTGCGGAAATAATCATCCGCCAAATACATAATTTTTTGCGGAGCGCCGCCGCACTTCACCTGCGTGCTCGGCTGCGTGAATATCGCCGTTCCGCCCTTGAAATTTCGGATATTGTCCCAAGTGCTCTGCACGTATTCGGGAGAATAATTGCTGCATACTCCGTTTTTGCCGATTGACTCTTTCAGGCCCGGCACTTTATCCCAATAAATTTGCAGCCCCGCCGCTACGACCAAATAATCGTAAGCAATCGCGCCACTGCTGCGCGTAAGAAGCCGATTGTCATCCGGGCGGATTTCCGTAACGGCATCCTGAATCCAATTGACGCCATCGGGTATGAAATCAGCCTGTTCCCGAACCGAATCCTCCAGCTTGGCGGCACCCCCTCCGACCAGCGTCCAGAGCGGCTGGTAATAATGCTTGCTCGACGGATCGATGATTACGATTTGATCTTTCAAATGCGGAGCGCTTCGAATCAGTCTAGCCGCGATGGAAACGCCGGCCGAGCCGGCCCCGATTATTGCAACCTTTGCATGATGAGTGAAGTCCATGGTTACAGCCTCCCCATTGGGTTTGAATTGTTGTGATAGGTCTATCGTACAGGAAAAGCTCCGTTATACCCATAGGGGTATTCCCTCATATTTAAAGTAGTCTTCGAATCATAGAATACTAGTCTATGACTTCGATAAGCGATCTACGCTATACCCTGTTTTGACCCTTATGAGGCCCCACCAAACAACAAAAAAGCACGCCAGCTAATTGGCGTGCTTCAAATTTGTTGTTTGGTGGAGTATAGGCGATTCGAAGCCCTGGCCTATTAGCTGCCAACGACTCGCTCTACCACCATTGGCTACTACACTGTAAGATAGATTTCCTTGAAGAGTACCGTTTTTACTCTGTACGTAACCAGCCTCGCTGTTGCAGGACTGGCAAGAACAAATCAACAAAGTGGATATGCCCCAATATTCACCTGAAAAATGACCTTTACAACACTGTTTCTGAGCTTAGACGACTGACAACCAATTGTCCTTCGATTTGCTGGGGGTTGCGAAGCAGGTTGAAGATCGGGCAAACCTGCTCGATCGCTTGATGGAGCGCCTGCAATGTTTCCTCTGACTCTTCGGATTCTATTATTAATTTGTAGTGAATGTTATGAGGGTAAATCGGGATATGCTCGTATCCCGGACGACCAGCTAGTGGGTGCATCTCCCCTGTCACTTCTACTTCAAGCGAGTGTAGCGACACTTGTCTGTCAGCTGCTTGGATTAATGCGATGTGCGTCAAGCAGCTTCCCAACACCCCAAGCTGAAGCTCAGGCGAAGAGGGGCCTAGATTATAGCCCGCGAAATCCGGTGGACTGTCGCTTATGACTTGGAAATCACGAATTCGGATTTCCCGAACACCACTTCTTCCCGACGCTCTTACCTTAGCGCTGAGAGCGTTAACTTGATCCGGCTGTTTCTCTGCTTGAACTCTACGAGTTAGAAGTGCTTCCCTTTTCTCTTTCAAGTATTCATTTAAGGTTCCCATTCTTCTATCCCCTTTACTAAGTTTAGAACGCAGGAACAACCGCTACTCCGTATTTCTCTTCAATAAATTTCTTCACTTCCGGTGTTGTTAACGCCTCGTCTAACTTCTTAATCTCATCACGGTTCTCGTCCCCGCTTCTTACAACGATGACATTCGCGTATGGCGAATTTGCGTCTTCCCTGAACAATGCGCTCTGCGGATCGATCTTAGCCTCCAGAACCAAGTTTGTATTAATGATCGCTCCGTCCAGATCCGGCAGAGATCTTGGCAATGTTGCGGAATCAGCTTCTACGAACTTGAGCTTTTTCGGATTGTCGATAATATCCTTCGGAGTAGCTTCGTAAGTCGTTAGCCCGTCTTTGAGCTTGATTAGACCCTGCTGCTGCAGGAGAACGAGAGCACGATATTCATTGGATGGATTGTTCGGAATGCCGATTGTGGCTCCTTCTTTGATTTCGTCCTTGGATTTGAGCTTGCTCGAGTAGAAGCCGATTGGCTCCACATGAACTTTTGTCGTCACGACGAAGTTGTAGCCCTTCTCGTCTTTGACGGAGTCCAAATAAGGAACGTGTTGGAAGTAGTTGGCATCGATCTGCTTTTCCTGCAATGCCGGATTCAACTGCCCTTCATCGTCGAGTACTTTGATCTCCAGATTAATGCCTTCCTCTTTAAGCTTAGGCTTGATGAACTCCAAAATCTCGGCATGAGGTACAGCTGCCGCTCCGACTTTTAATGTGACTTCTTTAACCGGCTCGGAGGCGGACGAGGACGTACTGTCGCTCGGATTTTGATTAGCAGAAGCTTGCTCGGAATTATTGCTGGAGGACCCGTTGTTATTCGAACCGCAAGCAGCAGCCACTAAGCTCACAACAAACAGTAAGGCAACAAGAACAACCAATCTTTTCTTAGACATTTTCTCTCCTACTTTCTATTTTTGTATGTAAAATTATTAAGACCTCAAATCGCTCTTCCCCGCAAACCAGCATTATTCGAGCTTGTAACGCCTGTTGTAAATGGACTTCGATATCCCGTCGCCGGTCCACTGGATCGATTGAATCAGAAGGATGATGACCAAGACGGTGGCAAACATAATATCCTCCCGGAATCGTTGGTAACCGAAGCGAATCGCTAGACTTCCAAGTCCGCCAGCCCCAATTGCTCCGGCAACTGCTGTTAATTCGGTAATTCCGATGATGGCAATGGTTACGCCTCGCACAAGCGCAGGCAGCGCTTCAGGAATGAGAACCCGGAAGATGATTGTAATGGGCGAAGCGCCAACCGCGATCGCCGCCTCAATCTTCCCTGCTCCTACTTCCTTCAACGAATTCTCCACGATACGTCCCAGGAAAGGGGCCGCACCGATCGATAACGCAACGATAGCTGCGGTGGGACCAAGCGATGTTCCTACGATCAGACGCGCTAATGGAAGCAACAGCACGATCAGGATAATAAACGGAATCGATCGAACACCGTTGATGAGGAAGCTAATCATCTTGTTGATAGGCACGGACTGTAGGACATGCCCTTTGTCGGTTACAACAAGCAGAATACCGAGGGCCAACCCCAATAAAAGGGCGAAGAAAGATGACCAAGCCACCATATAGAGCGTCTCTCGAAGAGCTTCCCAGAGGAGTTCAAATAAATCGTTTTTCATATTCCCTCCCCCAGTCCTTCGATTAATCCTCGTCTAGCACGATACTGCTCCATAACGCCTACGAATCTTCGTGCGGTATCGCTCTTCGGGTTCAAGAACAATTTGGCGACTGGACCGGTCTCCACGATTCTCCCATTCTCGATGACGGCCATGCTATCGCATATATGCTGGAGAACTTCCAATTCGTGAGTAATCAGCACGATCGTCAGCTTCAACTGGCGGTTAATGTCCTTTAGCAGTTCCAGAATGGAATAGGTAGTCTCTGGATCGAGAGCCGAAGTCGCTTCATCGCTTAGCAGTACATCTGGATCATTCGCGAGCGCGCGGGCAATGCCAACCCGCTGCTTCTGCCCCCCGCTAAGTTGCGCCGGATATGCCTCTTCCTTGTCGGACAGCTTAACCAAGTCAAGAATCTCCCGGACTCGCTGTCGAATTCGCTCCCTTGGATGACCTGCGACCACGAGCGGAAACGCAACATTCTGATAAACGGTTTTACCATCCAGCAGATTAAAATGTTGAAAGATCATACCGATCTTTTGCCTAGCTTTGCGAAGTCTACGACCACTCAATTGCGTAATATCTTCGCCTCCGATCCAGATACGCCCCGAATCCGGTTCCTCCAGTCGGTTCATGCATCGGATCAGCGTGGATTTGCCAGCTCCGCTAACTCCGATAATGCCAAAAATTTCGCCTGTGGCAATCTGTAAATCGATGCGGTCCAGCGCTGAGACGCTTCCTTTTGTCGTCAGGTAGGTTTTGCTCAGTTGCTCCACGAGAATCAAATCGTCACCTCCTTATACAAATAAAAAAAACTAAGCCTTTCCCCCTTCATTGAAGGACGAATACTTAGTTTCCAGATATCTGGTCAGCTTAATGATACATATTAAATTCTTATTATTCCGATGTGCTTATATTAATTTAATTCATTTTTCACAAGGTGTCAATATCTTCCCAAAAAAGGCACCTTTTAATTATACTATTCTTACTATTCACACAAAACCACTTGGATTTAGGAGGTTTATCATGAGCATCGCAACACGCCAAATGAAACTATCGGCATATTTGGTTGGTACCGGAATGCATGTCGCCTCATGGAGGCTGCCGCAGGCTCTCGCAGGTGCCAGCATTGACATCGACTACTACAAGAAGCTTGTAAGAACAGCCGAAAAAGGGAAATTCGATATCGCGTTTCTAGCTGACAGCCTAGCGATCAATGAAGTTTCTCATCCCAACATTCTAAACCGTTACGAGCCGATCACTCTTATCGCTGCTTTAGCCGGCAGCACGGAGCAAATCGGCATTGTCGCCACAGCATCTACCTCCTACATCGAGCCTTTCAACCTCGCTCGTCTGTTGATGTCCGTCGATCATATTAGCAAGGGCCGGGCTGGCTGGAACATCGTCACGACCCGCGATTTATCAGGCAACACTGCGAGAAATTTCAGTGCCGAGGATCATCTTGAGCATGGATTCCGCTATCGAAGGGCTAATGAGTTCATTGATGTGGTGCTCGGATTGTGGGATAGCTGGGAGGACAACGCTTTTATCCACGATAAGGAGAACGGCGTGTTCTTTGATCGCAACAAGCTTCATCGGCTCCAGCACAAGGGAGAGTTCTTCTCTGTAGAAGGTCCTCTGAATATCGGCCGTTCCCCCCAAGGGCGCCCCGTACTTGTTCAAGCCGGCGTCTCCGATTCCAGGCAAGAACTCTCTTCCCGAGTAGGGGAGATCATCTTCTCGATCAAGTACGATTTCGACGATGCGAGGGCTTACTATGATGCCTTCAAGAACAAAGTGGACGCGGCAGGACGGAATCCGGATCAAGTTTATATTCTACAAGGCATCTCCCCCATTATCGGCTCTACAGAAGAAGAAGCAAGAGAGAAGAGAAGCCGGCTAGAGTCCCTCATTCCCGAAGAAACCGGCATCGGTTTTCTATCCGATTATTTCCAAGGCTTCGTCGATTTCACCGGTTTTACTTTAGACGACCGGGCTAAGGATGCCGGACTAGATCGCCTCCCGATGACAAAGACCGATTACTTAAAGCATCAGCCGGTTATTTCCCGGATCAATCCGACTCTACGCGAGGTTTACTCCCTGCTCACCGGATCGTTCAGCAGCGACCATCTGGTCGGTACCCCTGAGAAGATTGCCGACACTTTAGAGTATTGGTTCCGTAACCGCGCTGCTGACGGCTTTATGCTGATGGCGCCTTCGTTACCTGACGGATTGGAGGATTTCGTCGAGCAAGTCGTCCCCATTTTGCAGAAGCGAGGCTTATTCCGACTCGAGTACACCGGCTCTACCTTGAGGGAGCATCTTGGCCTTCCGTTTCCGGCAAACCGTTACGCTTGATCTCGTAACAGCCATTATAATAAATCGATGCTTTGCACAGAACCGATATACTCGTATTTATATATTTTACCTGCTGTACCTGACGGAATTGCTCGGAGCTTCCCTTTCTTCACAAGACCCTGGCAGTACTTACCGTCTGCTTGTGGACCTCAAGTTCGTCAGCCGCTTTCGACGGACTGATGATACGATGATATCGAATCGCCAATTGCATCAACTGACGTTCGATTTTGATATATTTGCGATGATCCATCCCATTCTTCCCTCCCGCTGCCGCTAGATAAGGGGCTAGAATGCTCCGAACCATGGCGAGCACGAAGGATGGATTCTCTTTCATTTCATCCAGCGCTATCGAGATTACATAACAATCTTGGGATTGAAGAAACAATCCTCTATTCAAATCCATTCGATATTTCGAGCGATCCGTGCCATGCGAACCATAGTCCATAATTTCGATGACGAACCGCAGACTCCCTATGATCCACATAAAGTCTACGAAATACGACCGCCCCCGCCAATCTTTAACCTCATATTCCGGATATAAGCCATCAAAATGCCCTATAAGCTCCCACCATATTTGTTCCGCAAACATTCGATTACCGAAGCCATGACCTCTCTTCAGAGTATCTTTTCGCTCCCCATGGCGTTTGGACATATGTGTCTTAATCCACAACTCATGTTCGATCTCGAAACTCAGACTGCATCACCTCTCCCGACTAACAAAATAAGCCCCGATTCCCTTCACGCTAGAAAGGAAACCGGGGCGTGCTTCGCCACATTTAACTTGCATACGCCAATCATACCGAAATAAACCCTCATGAAGCAACTATCTTTGCGGCGAAAAGCGGCCTTGTATGGGACTATATACGATATTTCATACAAAACCTTTGCGATCGTCCATCCCGCGCGCTGATTTGTATGATATTTCGTTCAAACCCTCTGCGATCGCCCATCCCGTACTCCGCTTGACGAAGCCCATCCTTCGCAGACTTAGCGGTAGATTCAAACGCCGTGCTCGTCCATTCGATGTCTACTCTTCGAAGCCTTTCACCCACTCCCTTAGGGGGATGTATGAATCCTTATTGTAGGCTGAAGAAGCCCATCCTTCGCAGACTTTAGCGGTAGATTCAGACGCCGTGCTCCTTCGTTCGATGATTCTCGTGATGCTTACTCATCCACTTCGTCCGCGCGGGCGAACCCATTAGGGGTTCTCACCCCTAAGCCTAGCCCACCAAATAAAATAAGTCCACGAAATATATCGTGGACCTGTTTATTTTATTATGGTGGAGCCTAGGGGGTTTCATCTTGCTCAGCACGATGATCCATCATGGGATGTATGAATCCTTATTGTAGGCTGTCGAAGCTTATCCTTCGCAGATTTTAGCGGTAGATTCAGACGCCGTGCTCCTCCGTGAAGCTTACTCATTTGACGCCTACTCATTCACTCCGTCCGCGCGGGCGAACCCCATTAGGGGTTCTCACCCCTAGGCAGTCCCCAAATTAACAGAAAACCACGTCCAATGGACGTGGTTTGATTGTTTATTTGGTGGAGCCTAGGGGGTTCGAACCCCTGACCTCGTCGCTGCCAGCGACGCGCTCTCCCAGCTGAGCTAAGGCCCCGTGGGCTGCATACAGCAGCCAAATGTCGTCAATAGGAAAATATTAGCACGCAGCATTGAAAAGTGTCAATCATCATCCTTCCCACTTCTCAGACGCAAATCACGCTGCTTCATTACTCCTTCTTCGACCCGCCTATCGCGCCCGAACCACCCGATAATGGATGCTTGGACAGCAGCGTATTCAGTTCCTTCATGAACATATCGATGTCCTTGAATTGGCGGTATACCGATGCGAAGCGGACGTATGCGACTTCGTCAACGGGATATAACTGCTCCATCACAAGCTCGCCGATGATGCGGCTTTCGATCTCGGCATGAGCAGTCGTACGCAGCTCCTTCTCGACTTCAGAGACGACAACTTCGAGTCGTTCTGCCGGAACCGGACGTTTCTCGCATGCGCGAATCAGACCGCGCAATAGCTTCTCGCGACTGAATTCTTCGCGGCTTCCGTCTTTCTTAATAACGATGAGCGGCGTTTCTTCGATCATCTCGAAGGTTGTGAAACGGCGACTGCACTTCTCGCACTCACGTCTGCGACGAATCGATTTGTTCTCGTTAGCCGGCCTCGAATCAAGCACCTTGGAGCCGGCATAATCACAATATGGACATCTCATTTGGGAATCCTCCAAGACGCTAGGTCAACTTTTTTTGAAATTCCAAAGGTTACCTGTAATGAAGTTCACAATAACGCACATAATACAGTTACCAACCGCAAGGAGGTGAACGACAATGAGCCAAGGTAACAGTAACCAACTGGTTGTACCACAAGCTTCCGCAGCGCTCGACCAACTGAAATACGAGGTTGCAGCCGAACTGGGTATCTCCCTTTCGCAAGACGGCTACTATGGTAACCTCACGACTAAAGACGCTGGTTCCATCGGGGGCAGCATTACGCGTAAACTCGTGCAAATCGCTGAGCAATCGCTCGCAGGCACGACTCGCTAATATCTTCTAGACATGCTTGGGACAGCCTATCAAGACGTGCATAACGTCTTGGTGGGCTTGTCCGAGGCTTTATTGCATTTGACCCCGACCTTCACCCTTCATAGACGATGCCGCACTTGCGCGTTTCGTCCTCCTAACCGACTTCCTGGTCAGCGAACTCCGGATATAGCCGCTTATATTTATTATAATAATAAAAGACCCGTTGTACATAGTGCCGCGTCTCGCCGTACGGAATATCGCTTACCGATTCTTTGGTGCCATCCCACGTGCCGTTGTTCAGCCACTTGCTTACATTTCCCGGTCCTGCATTATAAGCTGCCACTACAACGGTTGTATTGCCATCAAACTGTCTATGCAAGCTGCTCAAATACCACGATCCAATCTGGATGCTTACGTCAGCGCGGTGCCGCAGCGTGTCTTCCGATACATTCGAGAATCCTGCCTTCTGAATGACCCAATCAGCCGTATCCGGCATTATCTGCATCAAGCCGAGTGCGCCTTTCTTGGAATCCTTGCCGGTCGAGTAATTGGTCTCCACCCGTATGATCGCTGCAATGAGCAGCGGATCAAGATCGTAATTCAACGCGCTGGCCCGTATATCTGCTTGGTAATGAATCGGATACATCCATTTGCCTATCCAATCCGATCGGATGAACAGGAATGCAAGGAACCCTATAATGAGCAGCAGAAACAGTCGTTTTCGCTTCCGACGTCGTCTCATAATTACAGCCCCTTCTACTTACTCCTAAGCAGTTCCCACAGCAGCTGAACCTGCTTCCGAGTCTCCTCCAGCGTTCCGCTGTTATCAATGACCCAGTCGGCCAACCTGCGCTTCTGCTCGATGTCCATCTGCAGTCCAATTCGTCGTTCTGCTTCTTCTGCCGCCAGCCCGTTGCGATTCATGAGTCGCTCGCGCTGCACTTCATGCGGTACATAGACGACGATGACTCCCGCATATGACGATTGCTGCTCTGTCTCATATAGCAGAGGAATGTCCGCAACAACAATCGGATCAACTGCCAGCCGCTCAGCCTGCTCCATCTGCTCGCGCATACGTTTGCGGATTGCCGGGTGGGTGATAGCCTCCAGCTCGCGCAGACGTTCAGCTTGTCCAAACACAATGCTGCCAAGCGCCGGCCTATTCAGTGTTCCATCCTCACTCAGCACAGCTTGTCCGAACTTCTCCGCAATCGCTTGCAGCGCCGGCTCGCCTGGAAGAACGACCTCTCTGGCCACCCGGTCGGCATCAACGATATGTGCGCCAAGCTCAGTGAGCATTGCAGATACTGTGCTCTTGCCGCAGGCGATGCCGCCGGTTAACCCGATTCTCATACTTGTACCCCTCTCGTCAGACCGCTAGAACAGCTTTATAATTCCCATCACAATAAGCATCATTCCGGGCAGCGCGGACAATGTCTGCATGCCCCGCCAGCCCGCATATTTGAACCCGACACGCATCCCTGCAACCAGAAACACTGCACTAGACAATGCAATAACAACTGCTGTCACAGTTGGCTGAAGACCGATCATAGCCGCTCCGAGACCTGCGCCGAAAGCGTCGAATGACAGCGCAACACCAAGCAGCAGCGCCTCCGATGCAGAGATGCTTCCCGACTTATCTACGTCAGCCACTTGCGGCTTACGCAAAATTTGAATCACGATACCAAGCTGCTTCAGCTCTAAACTTACGAGCGTCTTACCGCTGGCTGCATCATATTCAGACTCCACGGATACGATCGCAGCTTCAGCCGTCGGTTCGTTCTCGGCCTCTTCCTGTGCGCGGTCCCGCTCCCGATTACGCTTTAACTGCAGCAGCGCCCATAAGCCTATCGCAATGAGAATAGATGCACCAATAATACGGGCAACAACTGGCGACAAATAATCTGTAATAAAACCGCCAACCGCCATCGACAACCAGATCACAATGCCGGATAAGCAGGCGATAATAATTACAGAAACAATTGGAATTCGGATGCGCCGCAGTCCATACGTTACGCCAACGCCGAAGCCGTCAAGGCTGACGGCGAATGACAGCAGCAGCAGTGATGCCAAATGCGCGAACAACCGTTGTCCCTCCCCGCAGAGGATCGTTCCAATCTCAAGCTGACCATGATGCGAACAGCTGTGCGTGGAACAATCGCCTATGTCGATAGACCATCATATGCGGGGATATCGCGCATGTGCTAACCGCACAGAGAGGCGGAAAGCGGCAATACATCCTTAATGAATTTTGGGTGAACTGCCTTTCGGCCGTTCTTGACGTCCTGCCTTCTGGGCAGAAGCGTTGCGCGGCTTCGGCTGGCATTTCGGACAAATATGCGTACCGCGGCCGCCGACTACAAACTTCTCAATCGTCGTGCCGCATGTCTGGCATGGCTCTCCGCCGCGACCATATGCGAGCAGCGAGTGTTGGAACATACCCATCTCGCCTTGTCCATTCACATACGACTTGATGGATGATCCGCCCGCTTCTACCGCTCTGCCGAGCGTATCGCGAATCGCGTCATACAACTTCGACCACTCCGCAGCTTTAAGCGTATCCGCTGTCCGCTCTGGGTGGAGTCCTGCTTGGAACAGCGCTTCATCGACATAGATGTTGCCAAGACCTACGATATACGCTTGGTCCAGCAGCAGCGGCTTTAATTTCGTTGTCCGTTTGCTAAGCGTTTCACGAAGCGACTGCAGCGTGAACGCCTCGCCCAATGGCTCTAATCCAAGCTTATTCAGCGGAGGCATTACCCATTCCTCGCCTCGCGTGAATAAGTCCATCGTGCCGAACTGTCTAACATCCTTATATCGAAGCTCTGTACCGTCGGTAAAATGAAAAATCACATGCGTATGCGTCTCCACCGGCTCGTCCGATGGATAGACACCATACCGTCCCTCCATCCGCAGATGGGAGACGAGAATAAGATCGTCCATGACGATCCTTATAAATTTACCCCGCCGCTCTACCGAGCGAATCGTCTGTCCGGCAAGTGCACCGGCGAATTCGACAGGCTCGGAGGGGCGTCTTATTATACGCGGCAAACTCACTGTAACTTCAGTGATGGTCTTGCCTGCGACTAATTGATTCAATGTTCGGCAGACTGTCTCTACCTCTGGCAATTCTGGCATGTTGTCTTCACCTCAATGCCCATTATACCGTATCCGTACGTGTAGTTGGATGGTACATAACATTTTGGCAGATACCAATTGACACCTTTGTCGTAACTACTTCGCTTCATACCAGCTATGACCGTAGCTGACGTCTGCTTTCAGCGGTACATCCAATTCGATCGCGCTCTCCATAACGTCCGGCACGAGCTTCTTCATGATTTCTAATTCATCCTCAGGTACTTCGAAAACAAGTTCGTCATGCACCTGAAGCAGCATGCGGCTCTTCAATTCGCGCGTGCGAAGCTCTTGATCCATCTTCACCATCGCCAGCTTGATGATATCAGCTGCCGTTCCTTGGATCGGCGTATTCATCGCTGTCCGCTCTGCAAACGAACGAAGATTGAAGTTAGATGCCTTGATCTCTGGCAGATAACGGCGACGTTCCAGAAGCGTCGTCACATAGCCGTCGCGACGAGCCTGCATCACGATATCATCCATATACTTACGAACGCCTTGGAATGCGACAAAATACTGCTCGATAAACTGTGCCGCTTCCTTCCGCGTAATGCCGAGGTTGTTCGAAAGACCGAAGTCGCTGATGCCGTACACAATACCGAAGTTAACGGCCTTCGCTTGGCGGCGCATGTTCGAGTCGACATCCTCTGGACGAACGCCAAATACGTCTGAAGCCGTCTTCGTATGGATGTCCATATCGTGCAGGAACGCTTCCTTGAGCCCGTGGTCACCCGAGATATGCGCGAGTACGCGCAGCTCGATCTGCGAATAGTCCGCTGCGAGCATGTACCAGCCCGGCTCGGAAGGTACGAATGCTTTTCGGATCTGGCGTCCTTCCTCCAGACGAATCGGAATGTTCTGCAGGTTCGGGAACTGACTGCTCAGGCGGCCTGTTGCCGCAATCGTCTGCCGGTAGAACGTATGAATATGTCCGGTATTCGGACGAATCTCCTTCAGCAGTCCTTCAACATAGGTCGATTGCAGCTTGGACAGCTGACGGTACATCAGAATCGACGGGATAATATCATGGTACGGCGCCAATTCTTCGAGCACGTCCGCATCTGTGGAATATCCAGTCTTCGTCTTCTTCTTCACCGGCAAACCAAGCTTCTCAAACAACACTTCGCCAAGCTGCTTAGGCGAACCGATATTAAACTCCATGCCAGCTAACTCATAAATCTTGCCTTTCAGCTCCAGCACGCGGCCTTCCAGCTCTGCGCCAAGCTGTTCGATAACGGATGCATCAGCTCTAATGCCTTGCAATTCCATGCCAGCAAGTACACGTGACAACGGCTGCTCCAGGTCATAATACAGCTTGTACATGCCAGAGCGCTCCAGCTCTGTACGCTGCTTATCCGCCAGACGGCGTACGGCATCCGCTTTAGCCGCGATAAACGCGTGCAAACCTTCGGTCTCCGGCAGCTTGAACTTCGCACCCTTGCCGAACACCGACTCGTCGGAAGCAACGCTTGGCAGACCGTATTTGCCGCATAGACCGCTTATCGTCTGTGCCGATTCCGTCGACGTCGGATCCAGCAAGTAAGCTGCAAGCTGAACGTCAAACACAATGCCGTTAATCGGCAAGCCATGCCAAGCGAGGGACAGCTCCACTCGGTGCATATCGAAGCCCGTCTTAGCCGCATCTGTTGACGCGAGCCAATCCCGGAAGAACCCGAGTGCATCCGTCTTCGCTTCATCAAGCGATATCACGTGAATCGCATCAGGCGAAGCAACTGCAATCGCAACGGTCTCGCTCTGATGCGGGTTTTCTCCTATCACTTCGCAGTAGATGCTCTCTACCTTCGGCAGCGCACAGGACAAAGATGCAAGGGCATCATCATCACCGGCTGTAACGGTAACTACGACCAGATCAGCTGCTTGTACAGCGCCTTCTGCACCAACCGCTTCACCCGTAAGATCTAGCCGCTCCATCAGCGACTTGAACTCAAGCTTGCGGAATGCTTCTGCGAGCACCGGCTTCTCATAGCCGTTGTACTTCATCTCTTCAACGCCTTGCTCCAGCGGAACTTCACGGAAGATCGTCGCCAGCTTCTTGCTCATAATGGCGTCGTCCTTGTGCTGCTCCACCTTCTCCTTCATCTTGCCTTTCAGATCACCTGAATGCTCAAGCACTTGTTCAACCGAACCATATTCATGCAGCATCTTAAGTGCAGTCTTCTCGCCGACACCCGGAATGCCCGGAATGTTATCGGACGTATCGCCCATAAGCCCTTTCAGATCAATGATCTGTAGCGGCACTAGACCGTATTTTTCTTGAATTTCAGCAGGTGAATAGCGCTCCACCTCGCTGACACCTTTGCGCGTAATCGCAACCGTTACCTTGTCGGAAGCTAACTGCAGCATATCCTTATCGCCAGACACAACAAGCGCTTCTGCGCCCTGCTCGTCCGCCATCCGCGTCAACGTACCGATAATATCGTCGGCTTCATAGCCAGACAGCTCAAACTGGCTGATACCGAACGAAGTCAGCAGCTCTTTGATAAGCGGGAACTGTTCAGACAGCTCGGAAGGCGTCTTCTGGCGTCCGCCTTTGTAATCGCCATACCCTTCGTGACGGAACGTCACTTTGCCAGCGTCGAAGGCGACCAGCATATGGGTCGGCTTCTCTTCTTCTAATAGCTTGAGCAGCATCGTAGTGAAACCGTATACTGCATTCGTATGTAATCCGCTTGCGTTCGTTAGCGGCGGCATCGCGTAGAAAGCCCGGTTAGCAATACTGTTGCCGTCGATCAAAATCCACTTTTCCATTGGCGGCATCTCTCCTGCATTTTCAATATGATGGTTCTGCCTTTTACTTCTTACTATCATACCATAAATGTGCATGGTTCTGCCGGGTCGAGCAATCTTGTTAAAAGCCAGGCTGCATCCTATTCCGTACTTTTATCCTCAACCAAATCGAATCGAAAATAGGAAGTTGGAAGATGCTCCATCGAGAGATCGATGCTTCTCTTACTATTGTTGAAATCATATTGCAGCTGCAACTTATTTACATCGCCTACTAATGATATTGACGGGTAAGGATGAACTAACTGATACCACTGCTTGTCATTTTTGCGAAACACGGCTCTCATGATCAAATCATTGCCCCAGTATCCATATACCGTTATCGTCCTAGGAACTGTGGTTACTTCAAAGACATGGTTAGGCAAATAAATAAAATTACGAAACATATCATGCATCATCATTTTCGCCGAACCTACCGGTCCGATTTGACGATCGTCATACAATTGCGATTGATTCTTGATAAACACATCGGGCATGATTCTGAGCGTCAGGTTTAAATTACTCTCTTTCACGTTGTACGAAGCAATCTCAATTGATGTATCCAAAATCTCAGTTGTCCCGATATGCTGCTTCTGGATATAACGCTTAATTAATTGATCATCTGGTATGGTTGTTACTAACATAAATTCATGTTTGATGTGAGGAACGATAACGATGCTTACAAATGGAAGACAAAATAAAATTACTGCAAGTTTGTGCTTGGAAGTTGCGGTAATTAGAACGATACCAGAGATGATCAGGAGGTATATTGCTACTAAGAGTTGAATTCCGCTCGTGAAGACAGCGATGTATGGATTTATGTATGAATAAGATCCGAGAACAATCCATAACAATAGTAAGCAAAAGTTAATTCTTATAAATACATTATTCATCATTACCCCCCTACGACCGTGACTTTATGCTATTTTCCAATTTCGCTAAGATTATATAAATATTAATAAAAACAAACAAGGCTGTTCTGCGTCACAGTGTGACGAGGAACAGCCTTGGCTCTCTTGCATGGATAATCGATCTGATTAGTTCAAATCCGGTCGTTTACCTGTTACCAGGTATACAACGCTCTCGCCGATGTTCGTCGCATGGTCAGCGATACGCTCGATGAAACGGCCAACAAAGTTGAGCTGCATCGATTGCGAGATCGTCTGCGGGTTCTCGAACATAAGTGTCCACAGCTCACGCGTGATTTGCTTATACAAGGCGTCGACGTGATCGTCGTCCTTCGCCATTTTGTAAGCGAGGCCTACATCTTCTTTCACGAACGATTGAATCGACTCGTTGATCATGACCTGTACGATTTCTGCCATGCGCGGCAGGTCGATAAGCGGCTTAATCAACGTCTGTCCTTCTAAACGGAGCGTCACCTTGGCGATGTCAAGCGACAGATCGCCCATGCGCTCCAGATCGCTTGCGATTTTGAACGCGGCCAGAATGCGGCGCAGATCCTTAGCCACCGGCTGCTGTGTAACGATCAGCTTGGAACCAAGCTCTTCGATTTTCTCTTCCAGACGATTGATCTCTGGGTCGCCGCCAATGACGCTTGTAGCACGAACAGTATCGAGCGTTTTGAGCGATTCCATCGCCTCACGCAGCGCACCTTCTACGCGTTCACCCATCTCAACGAGCATCTCGTGAAGCTGGTCCAAATAATGGTCAAACTCTTTACGTGGTGTCATCCTAATACAACTCCTTCAAGCTTAGCCGAAACGGCCGCTAATATAGTCTTCTGTCCGCTGATCCGTTGGATTGGAGAACAGTTTCTCCGTTTCGTCATACTCGACAACTTCACCATTCAAGAAGAACACCGTCTGATTCGATACACGCGCTGCTTGATGCATGTTGTGCGTTACCATAACGATCGTATAACGATCTTTCAGCTCCTGCGCCAACTCTTCAATCTTCAGCGTCGAGATCGGGTCAAGCGCGGATGTCGCTTCGTCCATCAGCAGAATGTCCGGGTTAACCGCCAATGCTCGAGCAATACAGAGACGTTGCTGCTGGCCGCCCGAGAGGCTGAATGCCGAACGCTTCAAATAATCCTTCACTTCCTCCCACAGAACAGCGGAACGAAGCGATGTTTCGACGATTTCGTCGAGCTGCTTACGGTCGCGAATGCCATGCAGACGCGGTCCGTAAGCGATGTTGTCATAGATCGATTTGGGAAAAGGATTCGGCTGCTGGAACACCATGCCGACCTTCTTGCGCAGCGTCTC
This sequence comes from Paenibacillus terricola, assembly GCF_014779765.1. Classification (GTDB taxonomy): domain Bacteria; phylum Bacillota; class Bacilli; order Paenibacillales; family Paenibacillaceae; genus Paenibacillus_T; species Paenibacillus_T terricola. The sequence continues at coordinate 275,055 of NZ_JACXZA010000003.1, forward strand.
CACGTCAACGTCGCCGGAATAAATATCGGTTCCCGATATCGCAATCTCGCCTTGAATGCGAGTGCCGGGAATCATATCGTTCATCCGATTAAGCGTCCGCAGCAGCGTTGACTTGCCGCAGCCCGATGGACCGATGAAAGCCGTGATTGCTTTCTCAGGAATGCGCAGCGACACATCCTTCAGCGCATGGAACGCGCCATAGAACAGATTCAGTTGATTAATTTCAATTAAGGTTTGCATCGGATGACCCCCGCGTTTGAGTATTCAAGACCAACTATTAATAAATCGTCACGAGTCGATTAAGGAAGTTCAAAAAGTCGTCTTTTGATCACGAAGTGTATCCGGAAGATTATTCGGCGTCGAAGCTTGTGTTCACCTTCGGAGTGCGGTACTCATGTAGGTTTGGCCTACACTCCGTTCCTCCTGAAGTTATTTGCGATACCTCAGGCGTTACATCCTGCGAGCAAATAACCGCTTCGCAAGCATAAGCTATTCAGATTCTCACAATCTTCTCGGTGCTGAAAACCCAACTTTTTGAACGCGTATTTTATTTAGATATGTTTGTTGTATTTGTTGCGAAGCAGAATCGCCGACAAGTTCATCAAGAGCAGCATGACGAGCAGCACGATGATGCCGGATGCAGCAAGCTCTTGGAACGAAGCCTGCGGACGCGATACCCAGTTGTAGATCTGAATCGGCATAACCGTGAACGAATCCAGCGGTCCCGTTGGCAGGAAGGCCACGAACGTCAGCGCACCGATCATGACTAGCGGCGCTGTCTCGCCGATTGCACGCGACATCGCAAGAATGACGCCTGTTAGAATGCCTGAGATACATGACGGCAGTACAGACCGCGATACAGTCTGCCATTTCGTCGCACCTAGTGCATAAGAAGCGTCACGCCGCGACTTCGGCACCGAGCGAATCGCTTCCTGCGCCGATACGATAATGATCGGCAGCACGAGCAGCGTCATGGTGAACGAACCGGCGAGCAAGCTGCGTCCCAGATGAAGCTCACGAACGAACAGCGTTAGACCAAGAATACCGTAAACGATCGATGGAACACCGGCCAGCGTACTGATATTAAGTTGAATCATTCGCGTAATCCGGTTCTTCTTCGCATATTCTTCCAGATAGATCGCAGCGCCTACACCCAGCAGGAACGATAGCGGCGTCATAATCAGCAGCATGTACAAGGAGCCCACGATCGCGGACTTCATGCCAGCCTCGCTCGCTTTGCGTGAAGGGAAGTTGTTGAACAGCTCCGGTCTGATCATATGAATTCCGTCCGTAATAATATCAATGAGCAGCGCCATTAAGGCAATGACACCGATCGACGTGGCCACCAGGAAAAGCAGCTTCAGAGAGAAGTCGATGCGCCGGCGTCCGGCGATCTGCTTGCGATTGGCATCTATAAAAATTGAAGACATCCTAGTACTCCTCCCGGAAACGTCTAGCTACGTATTGTGCAAGAATGTTGAGCAAGAAAGTAATGACGAACAACGTCATCCCTACTGCGAAAATCGTTCCGTATTCGACGCTTCCATGCGGCGTGTCGCCCAGGCTGACCTGTACGATATATGCCGTCATCGTCTGAATGCTTTCCAGTGGATTGGCCGTCAGCTTCGGCGTGGAGCCCGCAGCTACGGTAACGATCATCGTCTCGCCGATCGCGCGGGAGAACGCAAGCACGGCGGAAGCGACGATACCGGAGAATGCTGCTGGCACGACAATCTTAAGCGCAACTTCGAACCGAGTCGCGCCAAGCGCATATGCGCCATCGCGCAGGCTGCGCGGTACGGCCGTCATCGCATCTTCGCTGAGCGAGCAGACCATCGGAATAATCATAATACCGACCACGATGCCCGCAGCAAGTGCGTTGAACACGCCAGCATCAGCGAAGAGGCCGCGAATGATCGGTGTAATGAAGCTGAGTGCGAAATAACCGTAGACGATCGTCGGAACGCCGGCCAGCACTTCCAGAATCGGCTTCACAATGTTACGAACCTTCTTCGGTGCGTACTCACTTAAGTAGATCGCGCTCGCCAGTCCAATTGGGACTGCTACAAGACAGGCGATAACGGTGATGAGCAGCGTACCGCAGATAAGCGGCCAGATGCCGAAGCTCTTCGGATCGATAAGCGGCGACCATTTGCCACCGGTAATGAAGTCGATGAAAGGAATCTTCTCGAAGAAATGATACGTTTCACCGATCAAGGTAGCGACGATGCCGATCGTCGTGGCGATTGAGAGCGCAGCGCATAGAAACAGCGCGATCGGCATAATTTTATCCATTAGATGAGACTTTTCATTGCGGAATCCGTGATCCCGCTTCGCAGCAGCGTTTACGAGCTGCTTCGGACTCTTGGTGCTCAGCGCCTCGTTAGGCATGTATGATTCTCTCCCTGCCTCTTCCGAATAATTAGCTTAATTAGTGAAGCTTCGTAGCTTCTTCGCTATATTGGTCATCAGGCAGTGGTACATAGCCAACTTCGCTTGCGAGGCTACCGATATTGTTAATGTAGTAATCAGCGAATGCATACACTTCCGGACGCGACATTTCTTCTTTGTTCACATAGATGAACAGTGGGCGGGACAATGGTGCATACGTACCGTCCTTGATCGTCTCTGTAGAAGGGGCGATAGCGCCTTTGCCTGCATCGATCGGAACAACTTTCAGCTTATCAGCGTTCTCTTCATAGTAAGCAAATCCGAAGTAACCAATAGCATATTTGCTGCCTTCAACGCCTTGTACGAGCGTATTGTCATCTTCGCTGAACGAGATTTGAGTATCGTTGCGGATACCCTTCTTCTCAAGAATCGCTTCATTGAAGTAGTCGTATGTGCCTGACTCAGCACCTGGGGAATACATCAGAATCTTCTCTGCCGGCCATCCTGCGCGAACGTCTGCCCACGTCTTAACCGTCGATCCTGTCGTGAAGATCTTGTTCAGCTCTTCTACTGTCAGATGATCGATAAAATCATTGTCTTTGCTTACGACGAGCGACAGTCCGTCGTAAGCGATCGTCAGATCCGAATACTCGATGCCGTTGTCGCTGCAAGCTTTCGCTTCTTCGTCCTTGATCGGACGCGAAGCATCAGCGATTGCCAGTTCTCCACTGCAGAAACGTTTGAAGCCGCCGCCTGTACCCGAGACGCCTACCGTTACGCGCACATCAGGATTGAATTTGCCGAATTCCTCAGCTGCTGCCTCGGTCAGTGGGTATACCGTACTGGAACCATCGATCTCGATCTGTCCGCCCATCTCCACCGTTACGTCCTCATCATCGACTGCCTCTTCTTCTCCCGTATCAGAGCTCTGATCATCGCTCGTCTGTTCCGTATCGCTGGAACCGTTCGATGTCGAATCTTCAGCCTTATTGCCACACGCTGCCGTTATGAAAAGCAGCGCAATCATCATCACCATTAACAAGCTCTTGAAGCCTTTGTTCTTCAACACCAACGACCACTCCTTAGAATCCCATTAGTAAGTTTAAGTTTATAAGTACAAGTTCTTCTTGGTCTTAATGTTACGAGATGTTTGTAAATCGGGTATAGGCGAAATGTTAACTGCATGTAAAAATCAAGTGCCGCAAGTTCGAAATGAAAAGAAGGCGGCTCGCGCCGCCTTCTCAGCTATCCAAATCCATTATGAGGGGATTATTTCAGCTTGCTTGCTTGCGAAGCGTAGAAGCCTTTGGACAGTGGAACGTAGCCAACTTCCTTCGACAGCGTGCCTGCGTTTTGCAGGTAGAATTGTGTGAAAGCTTTAACTTCCGGGCGGTTAGCCAGATCCGTTTTGTTCACGTAGAAGAAGATTGGACGGGACAAGAAGTACATGCCGTTAGCGATCGTTTGAGCCGATGGACCAATTGCACGCGTTCCTTTGTCGATAACAACGGCTTTCAGCTTCGATTTGTTCTCTACATAGTACGCGTAACCGAAGTAGCCGATTGCATACTTGTCGTTCGTGATGCCTTCAACGAGTACGTTGTCGTCTTCGCTGAACGTGATTTGGCTGTCGTTACGGCTCGATTTCGATTTGCCATTCACTTTCTCCGTGAAGAAGTCGAACGTGCCGGAGTCGCTGCCTGGCGAATAGATTTTGATTTTCTCGTCCGGGAAGCCTTTGCGAACGTCAGCCCACGTTTTCACTGTGGAACCGCTTTGGAAGATCGATTTCAACTCAGCAACCGTCAGCTTTTGTGCCCACGTATTGTTTTTGTTGATTGCGATCGTGATGCCGTCATACGCTACCGTTACGTCTGTATACGTGATGTTTTTCGCAGCGCATGCTTTTTTCTCTGCATCCGAGATAGGACGCGATGCGTCAGCGATTGGAATTTCACCATTGCAGAAACGTTTGAAGCCGCCGCCCGTACCGGAAACGCCTACCGTTACGCGAACGTCTTTGTGATCTTTGCCGAACTCTTCTGCGACAGCTTCCGTGATCGGATATACTGTGCTGGAACCATCAATTTCAATCGTACCCTTCAGATTGTCGGCAGCACCTGCTTGACCCGTCAACAGAAGCGACAAGCTAGCTGCAACAATCGCAAGCTTCAAAGTCAATTTCTTAAACAACGAAGACCACTCCTCAATTAGGTATCGTACATCTTATGTACATGCCTAATATTAGGGGCGGTCTGTTAAGAGAAAATTATCGAATTATGAATAATTAGTAAAGTTTACCTATAAGTGCTCAAAAGCGAAGTTTTTGAACTTCCTCTACAAATCTTCTAATCGTTCCTGAACGCTTACAGAGTGATTATGCGCTTGATTGGTCAGTTCAGCGACAAGTCGGCTGCTATCGCGGTTATGTTCTGCCGATTGGCATAACCTATCGAAAGCAGAGGCTGCAGACTCTACAAATTGATTGCTGGCTCTTGTATCCGCTTGGCTCTGATGATGCAATCGGCTTGTTTCCTCAATAGCGCCTTGAATACCGCGAACGAGCGAAGCGATGGTATCCGCAGATTGCTTCGTTTCCACCGCAAGCTTCATAACTTCATCCGCGACAACTGCGAAGCTGCGGCCATGCTCGCCTGCTCTAGCTGCTTCGATGGCTGCATTCAGAGAAAGCAGATTGCAGGTTTCTGCAAGCTCTCGAATAAGGGACGTCACTTGACCGACATCGCGTGCACGCTCCTGCAGCTCGTCAAAATGCGACTTTTGTGCCGCAGCAAGTTCTGTCAGTCTGCCTAATCCCTCACGAACCTGATCCAGTTCCATCTTGCCCTGCTGCGTCATCATTACCATATCCGTCGACAGATTCGAGCCGTCCATTGTCGATTGTTTCACTTCCGCAATTTCGCGTTCGATCGACGCCATCAGCCCTTGCGTCTCTTTGAGTACAACCGATTTCTGCTGAACGGCCGCATCCTGAATATCACGCGAAATGCGAAGCAAGTCGCCTACCGTAAGCATGCCGGCAAGCTTAGCTCCTTCAGTAACGATTACGCAATTGTACAGCGTCGCTTCATCGCGACTAAGTGCTTGTCCAATAAGGCTTGCGGGGTCCATTTCACTGTCAATCATTAACGGTTCGGCATCCATCAGCTTCGTAACAGGCTTATTGTAATAGAGCTCGGATCCGAATCTTTGGCTAAGGTAATGATAGAATCGATTGCGCATGATCAGTCCAAGCGGCTCTCCAGCTTGTCCCGTTACTACAGCGCACTCTTCGTCGACACGGCTCTTGAATAATCGAAGCAAATCTAGGCAGCTCGTATCGGCCGACACAGTGACCGGATAGCGCAAGTAATCGGAAAGGCGAATCGTTGGTATGACAACCACATCCGCTGGGGGTTCAATTGGCGCCTGCTTCTGCTCCTGCACATGCTTTAGTTCCTGCTTTTGCTCCTGCACCTGCTCCTGTTTCTGCTCCGCTTCTTCACGTATCATTAGCAATTGCATAATGATCTACACTCCATCCCATCGACAATTTCTGTATCTGATAAACCCACTATAAACTGGCAAATTTATCACAAACGCAGCGTTTTGTTAATGGAGTGTTAATTTTCGACAGTGTTCGCAATTTTGTCGATTGCATGCTAACGATTGCTTGATGCCCGGCGCACATGAATTGCGTCGATTGTGACGATGCTACTGAAGCGGTAATGAGCAGCTGCCGCATCGATATCGCACTAATTTCTTATAAGCGGAAGGGAGCCATTATTGATGACGACTTCGAAAAACCGCCGCGTGAACGCTTGGCACCAACGGAAGCACAACCACCAACCGACGCATGGCAAAATCAAATCATTTGCCGAACTCGCGGAAGAACCAGGTACGATGCCAGCGGTAAATACAACGATGCTTATCAATGAGCACGCGAAACAAGCTAGTCAGCAATCATTACTCCCTTAAGCTGCAACTGCCGTTATTCGACGTTAGAAGAAGAAGCTGTCGCCTAAGCGACAGCTTCAACTAAACATTATTCTGCTTTTATAAATAGCGACAACTTACCGTTTATTTCAATACTTTGCTAAGGAACAGCTTCGTACGTTCCTCTCTCGGATGCTCGAACATTCGCTCCGGCGTTCCCTCTTCAATAATTCGGCCCTCATCCATGAATAGAACACGGTCGCCAACTTCACGAGCGAAGCCCATCTCGTGGGTAACGATCACCATCGTCATCCCCTGTGCAGCAAGCTTCTTCATGACGTCGAGCACTTCGCCAACCATCTCTGGATCGAGTGCAGATGTCGGTTCATCGAACAACATTACACTCGGCTTCATCGCTAGAGCACGCGCAATGGCGATACGCTGCTTTTGTCCGCCGGACAGACGAGCTGGGTATGCATCGCGCTTATCGGCAAGGCCAACAGAAGATAGCAAGGCAAGCGCCTCGGCATCCGCCTTCTCTTTCCCCAGCTTCTTCAGCTTGCGTGGCGCAAGCGTCACATTCTGGAGCACGGTCATATGCGGGAAGAGATTAAACTGTTGAAACACCATCCCCATCCGCTGGCGAATCTGATTCAGATCGCGCTGCCTGCCGGTTATGAGCTGATTCTCAAAACGAATCTCTCCGCTTGTCGGTTCCTCCATCCGGTTCAGACAACGGAGAAACGTACTTTTGCCCGAGCCGCTCGGACCGATAACAACGACAACCTCGCCTTTACTAATTTCGGTGTCGATGCCTTTTAAGATTTCATGCTTACCATATGATTTGCGTAACGATTGAACATTAATCATGAGGCACTCAGCTTCCTTTCCAACAGACCAAGCAGCTTCGACAAGGTGAATGTCATAACGAAATAAACGGCTGCTGCAACAAGCAATGCCTCAAATGTCCTATACGTAGTCGAATAGACGGTCTGCGTATTGTACATCAAATCGGCGATACCGATGAAGGAAACAAGCGATGAATCTTTAATAATGACAATAAACTCGTTGCCGATTGCAGGCAGCATGTTCCGAAAAGCCTGCGGCAGCACAATATGGCGAAGCGCCATCCCATGCGACATGCCAAGGGATCGCGCAGCTTCGGTCTGCCCTTTATCAATCGCATTAATTCCTGCCCGGAATACTTCAGCCATATAGGCAGCGCTATTGATTGTGAGCGCTATGACACCCGAAGTAAAAGGAGGAAGGTTAATGCCGAAATTCGTTAATCCGTAGTAAATGATAACGATTTGAACAAGCATCGGCGTGCCGCGAATAACCTCGATGTAAACCGACGCCAGAAAGCGCAATATGCCGATCTTCGAGATCCGCAGCAGCGCGATGCCTATGCCCAGTATTGTCCCGAACAGAACGCCGAAGAATGAAAGCTGCAGTGTCAGCCAAGCGCCCTTCAGAAAATACGTCCAATATTCCGATAGAAATCCAAAGTCCAAGTCCATACGATGCCTCTTACTCGCTCAGCAGCTTGTTGGCTTCGACGATATATTCGTCAAGCGAGCCATTCTGCTTTATTTTATCCAACGATGTGTTCAGCGCATCAACCAGCGTTTTATTGCCCTTCTTCACAGCAACCGCCGCGCTGCCCTCCTGGTCGGTAGGCACAACAATGTCCGTCAGCGTAAGTTCAGGCTGGTTCGACGCATACAGCTTCGTTACCGGCATTTCCGCCATGATCGCATCCACGCGACCGCTATTCAGCTCCATGATCAGCTCGCTGATCTTACCCAACGAAGTAAGCTTCGCGCCTTCGATGCCTTTGGCGATGCCTTCTTGAAGGCTGCCCTTCTGCACACCGATACGTTTACCCTTCAAATCGTCGAACGTTTGATAAGAAGCGGCGGCGTCCTTTTTGACGAGAACCCCTTGCTCTGCCGTATAATAAACATTAGTGAAATCTACACTCTTCGCCCGTTCTTCAGTCGGTGTCATGCCGGAAATGACGAGGTCAACCTTATTCGAGTTGAGCGCCAGCAGCAATCCGTCGAACTTCATATCTTGAATTTCGAGTTTTACGCCAAGGTCCTTCGCAAGCTGCTGTGCGATCGAGATATCGAAACCGACGATCTCGTCTTGCCCATTGTTCGTATGATGAAATTCGTATGGCGGGTAGTCCGCACTCGTTCCGAGCACAAGTTTGCCGCTTGCCTTAATAGAAGCGAGCTTGTCCTCTTTGCTTCCGCACCCTACGATCGTAATAACCATTGCAGTAAGTAGTAGTATCGTTATCCAACGTCTCATGATGTTCTCTCCCCTTGAAGTAGCTTGGCAACAACTCTACAATTATAATGGGCAATTCGACAAAAACAACTACATTTCGACACTATTCAACAGTGTTAATTTCAACCAATCCAGAAAGTAACAAATAGAGTTTTGTACTCATAAAGGAGCGATTCGCAATGACCATGAAATCTGTAATATTCGATACGATTAATAAGCATGCAGCACACTGGACTGCGATGTCACTCGACATTGGCGCCAACCCGGAGCTTGGCCACGAGGAATTCCGCTCTTCAGCGCTGCTCGCCGATGAGTTGGAACGTCATGGCTTCACCGTCGAACGTGGGACGCTTGGACTGCCAACTGCCTTTATTGGCACATACGATTCAGGCAGGCCAGGTCCCGCCGCGGCTTTTCTGTGCGAATACGATGCGCTGCCGGAAATCGGACACGCATGCGGACACCACATTATCGGTGTGATGGGCGTCGCCGCTGCAGTTGGATTGAAGTCCGTCATCGATGAGACTGGCGGTGTCATTCGTGTATATGGTACTCCAGCCGAAGAGACGAAAGGCGCCAAGGTGACGATGGCCGAAGCCGGCTTGTTCGATGACTGCTCGTTCGCACTCATGGCGCATCCGTACCACTCCTACGAGAAGTCCGGCGAATCACTGGCGATGGACGCGATCCAATTCGAGTTCTTCGGCAAAACGGCACATGCGGCAGCCAATCCGCATGATGGCGTGAACGCGCTTGATGCGGTCATTCAACTGTTCAACTCGCTGAACGCCTTACGACAGCAGGTGCGCAGCGACGCGAGGCTGCATGGCATCATCGATGCCGGAGGTCAGGCGCCGAACATTATTCCTGACTATGCCTCGGCCAAGTTCTATTTCCGCTCTGCGGACCGGGCATACACGAACGAGCTGACGCAGCGCGCACTGCGCTGCGCGGAAGGTGCGGCGCTGCAAACGGGCTGTACGCTCAAGACGAATGCATATGAGTTTTCTTACGATGAGCTTCGGACGAATGAGACATTGTCCAGCTTGTTCTCGGCTAACTTGATCGAGGGAGGCGTACCAGCGGAAGCGATTGTTTCAGGTAAAGACAATGGTTCGGTGGATCTCGGCAACGTCTCCACCAGATGCCCAGCCATTCATCCCTATGTACAGGTCGTAGACAATCCGTACCAGCTTCATACGATTGAGTTCCGTGACGCCGCCATGCAGCCACGAGCGATGCAAGGCCTGCTATTCGGTGCGAAGGTACTCGCCGCAACGGCGTACGACGTGTGCGCCAATCCGGCGCTGCTCCGTCAGGTGCGCGAGGAGTTCGAGCGGGCTAAGAAATAGAATGTAGTTGGTTAAAGCAGCGATCTTAAAGCAGTGACCCTAAATGGTCGCTGCTTTTTTGGTATGTAACGATAGTCGGCACTTCGCGAAGAGCTGCATATACTGACTCTCAGTTGGACTAGCAAGTACGTGTCGGTGAGACAAACCTTGATAGGAGTGGACGTAGGGTATATATGCGCACCTACGTATTGGTGAATTCGCCTAATGCCCACTATAGGTGCACTCCTGCACCTTATGTACCGCCAAACCCGCCTTTGCCCCATTGTAGGTGCAATTCTGCACCTACATACACCAATCCCGCTTATCAACCCTCCTTAGGTGCGTTTCTGCACTAACATTCCACCAATCCACCTCCCCACCCATCTGTAGGTGCAATTCTGCACCTACGTCTCACCGTCACTAGTTCCTCCCCCTAAGTTGCACCCTAATGTGCTCACAATTACGCTCTATTTCATTCTCCCCCACACTCCGTGCCCATTTTACTCTTTTCCACCATTTCACAAGGGGATTCATTTGCATGTATTTGTAAAAAGTGATATCATAAGTATATCAAATCAATATCATCACATTTATTCTAAGGGGCGTGTCTTACAATATGGTGGAATCAAAAGCATGGTACATGAACGGCTATGCAGCGCTGCTTCTTGCGCTAGTCTCATTCATCGGCGGAATCGCACTTGTCATCGTCGGTGCCAGCGAGTCTGACCCCAATGCAGCGATGATTGTGTTTGGCGTCATCCTCTTCGTTGTCTTCATCATTACGGTTACTTCACTGGTTATCGTGCAGCCGAATGAAGCGAAGATTATTACATTCTTCGGCTCCTACAAAGGCACCGTACGAGACAGCGGCCTGTGGATGGTTGTGCCATTCACGAACAAATCCAAAGTGTCGCTCAAAGTCCGCAACTTCAACAGCCAGACGCTTAAAGTCAACGACGAAGAAGGCAACCCGGTTGAGATCGGCGCCGTGGTCGTGTACAAAGTCAAAGATACGGCCAAAGCAAGTTTCGACGTCGATAACTACGAGAAGTTCGTCGCGATTCAGAGCGAGACGGCCATCCGCCATATCGCTGCGCATTATCCTTACGATTCCTACGACAATGATCCTAAGGCTTCGCTCCGCGGCAATGCGGATGAAGTTGCGACTGAACTGATGAATGAGCTTCAATTCCGTCTCAACGTAGCTGGTGTGCAAGTTATCGAGACGCGCTTGTCCCACCTTGCCTATGCGCAGGAAATCGCAAGCGCCATGCTCCAGCGCCAACAAGCAATCGCCATCGTAGCCGCTCGGCAGAAAATCGTTGAAGGCGCTGTTGGCATGGTCGATGCAGCGCTTCAGCAGCTGGAGGCTTCCGGGATCACATTGGACGACGAACGCCGTGCTGCAATGGTCAACAATCTGATGGTCGCGATCGTCTCCGATCGGGCAGCAACGCCTGTCATTAATGCCGGCTCGCTGTACAGCTAAGAAGGTATCATTATGGGTAAAGAGAAGAAGGCTTTCCCGCTCCGCCTTGATCCAGAAATCTACCGTGCGCTAGAGCGCTGGGCCGGAGACGAGTTCCGCAGCGTCAACAGCCACATTGAATTTCTGCTTCGCGAATCCTTGGCGAAGTCTGGCCGATTGAAGCAATTGCGTCCTCCCGAGCCACCCGAATCCGAGTAACATACGAGCCACTTTCGAGCCCTGCAGCCCCGCATCCCAGATAGCGGAGAGCATGGCTCTTTTTCTATCCACAAGTCCCTCCGCTCGAATTCATGAAGCGGAAGTGCTAATATAAATACACCTGACCAATGGACAAGTAAAACCGAGTACTAGTAACTCATGAATGACAAGGGAGGACTCTATTATGAAAAATGAACTAATCCGCCGTTTCACCTCATACGTCGTAATCGATACCCAATCTGACGATGCAAGCGAGAGCTGCCCATCAACGCCAGGTCAATGGACGCTGGCGCGCAAGCTTGTCGACGAACTGAAGGAAATCGGCATGCAGGATGTAACCGTCGACGAGAACGGCTATGTGATGGCGACACTCCCTGCCAATACGGACAAACCAGTAGATACGATCGGATTTCTGGCCCACGTCGACACAGCAACCGATTTCACCGGTAAAGACGTTAAACCGCAGCTTGTCGAGCAATATGACGGTCGTGATCTTGTACTGAACGAGGCACTTGGCGTCGTTCTCGCAACTAAAGACTTCCCTGAACTCGCAGGTTATGTCGGACACACACTTATAACAACAGATGGCACAACGCTGCTCGGCGCAGACGACAAGGCGGGCATCACCGAGATTATGACCGCTATGGACTATCTGCTCCAACACCCGGAAATCAAACACGGCGCTGTACGCGTTGCCTTCACGCCTGACGAGGAAATCGGCAGAGGCCCGCACCGGTTCGACGTAGCTGCCTTCGGCGCCAAATATGCATACACGGTCGATGGCGGTCCGCTCGGCGAACTGCAATACGAAAGCTTTAATGCCGCCCAAGCGCGCATTACGGTTAAGGGCAACAATGTTCACCCTGGCACAGCCAAGGGCAAAATGGTTCACTCCTCCAAAATCGCAATGGAACTGCACAGCCGTCTGCCTGCGCAAGAAGCACCGGAGTTCACAGAAGAATACGAAGGCTTCTTCCATCTGATCTCGATGCAGGGCACGGTCGAGCAGACGCAGCTTGTCTATATCATTCGCGATCATGACAAGGATAAATTCAATGCCCGCAAAGCGCTTGTCGAGCAAATCGTCGATGAATTCCGCGCCAAATACGGACCGTCCAGCATCGTGCTCGAGCTGAAAGATCAGTACTACAACATGCGAGATCGCATCGAGCCGGTTAAGCATATCGTCGATATTGCCTATGACGCGATGAAGAGTCTCGACATCGAGCCGGTCGTCATTCCGATCCGCGGCGGTACCGACGGCTCCCAGCTGTCGTACATGGGTTTGCCAACGCCGAACATTTTCACCGGCGGCGAAAACTATCACGGCAAATTCGAATATGTGTCCGTCGATAATATGGTCCTTGCAACGAAGACGATTATCGAGATTATTAAACGTTTCGAGCAGCAGGCTTAGACGTCATCGCATCTCCATACTCAATGCCAAGAAACCGATCGCACCTGCGGTCGGTTTCTTCACGCTTTTCGTCCACTTTTCTATATCAAGCCTAATATTCATATGTTTGTAGTAACGGCTATATACGTGATATTTGACATTTGCCCATATGAAAGGAGTCTTTGCAAGCTCCGATGATATCTTCCGCTGATGCGTTACGATCGATCTTCAGGACTGGATACGACTCTGCCTTCGTTATTTCCCGGGCAATCGGTTCCAATTATCGTCAACTTCCTTATCCCATTCAAGACAACGCCACAGTTGTACACGAATACATCTGTCGCTTCATCCGATCAAACGCCGCCGACCGAAGCAAGCACATAGGTCGAAATGCTACCGACGCCTGCAATCGGTATTCGCAAGGATCCCGGTAGATCAAACCGTTCCAAGCGATGCAGAGGCATCCGTCCTCGTCCTGCCGAAGGAAAAGGAATAAACGCGAATAGGACCATACCGAAGTAAGCAGTAACTTCGGTATGGCCCTTCTTACGGAACAACGCTTTTACACGGTTATTTGGGATTTGTTTCGCCCAGACTTATCCGATCTGTCTGAAACCTAGCCTTATGCTTGTCGGGTCCGTATTTCGAGGCATGTATAAATTTCAGCTTAAGGTCTGGCCGTACGGCTGATTCGTCGAGTGCCTGCAGAATGAAATGCATATAGCGAGTAAATAGCCACTGGGCTTGAAACGGTGTTGCACATTGAACGACCAGTTCGCCGTTCTCGTCAATGAAAGCAAGTGTCGGCTCGAAGTGAGTCCGATAGCTAGGCTCCGTTATTCGCTCTCGCATCCAATCTTGTACCTTCCGCCAGATCTCCACGCCGTCTTCTTGCACAGCCGGGATAGGCTCCGTTTCTTCACGTTTACGCAGCAGTTCGTCGATCGTCGAGCCGAATAGTCCAGCAAGTCCAACAAGCGCATCAATATCGGGTAAACATTCGCCCCGTTCCCACTTAGAGACTGCCTGATGACTAACGCGAAGCGTGTCTCCTAATCCTGTCTGAGATAATCCCAGCCTCTTGCGGCCAGCTAGAATGTTGCTGCCTACAACGATCGGATCAACCATAGCCTTTCACCTCTATCGATTCACTATATAGTTTTATCATAGCAAAGCGAATAGAAACTGCCCAGCACGTGCTAGTTGAATGCTTAGGTTTGTAGATGCAACCTTAGGTTGCTTGCGATGCGAGCCAGAGCTGCTCCTCGTCATCCGACTGGCATACTGCGATATTCGCGCCAAGCGAACGGAAATCTTCGATCATATTCTCATAACCGCGTTCGATATGATGTACGCCCAGAATCGTTGTGCGGCCCTCCGCAATCATACCGGCCATCATGAGACCGATGCCTGCCCGAATATCGGATGCATGGACAAGCGCACCTGTCAGCGGTTTGCCTCCGTTAAGGCGTGCAACGCCTGAACGCACCTCGATGTCCGCCCCCATACGACGCAGCTGTGCAGCATGCTGGAACCGATGCGGATAGATGCGATCCGAGATGAGGCTTCGACCCGGTGCCTTGAGCAGCAGCGAGGTCAGCGGTTGCTGTAGATCGGTCGCGAAACCAGGGTACATCGCCGTACGTACCCGTGTAGCCCGATATACACCAGTTGCTTCTGCTGAAATCGTACTGCTAGTCGTCTCAATATGGAGTCCGATCTCCGTCAATTTAGCCAGGCAAGAGCCCAGGTGCTCTGGAATCACATCCGTTACGGTAACGGAGCCGCCAGTCACACCAGCCGCCATCAGAAAAGCTCCTGCGATGAGCCGATCCGGAATGACGTTATACGTGCAGCCGTTCAAATGCGACACGCCATCAATAACAATCATGTCTGTGCCAGCGCCACGAATGCGGGCTCCCATCTGAATAAGCAGGTTCGCGGTATCGACAACCTCAGGATCTCTTGCAGCATTGCGCAGTATCGTTCTGCCCTTAGCGCGTGCTGCCGCCATCATCACGTTCATCGTAGCGCCTGAGGTGATCATATCAAAATAAATATCCGCGCCTTCCAGCGAAGCCGCTTCCACTACGTAATGATCCGCATGGAACGTGAAGCGCGCCCCCATCGCCGTTAGCGCCTTCACGTGCTGATCCATCGGACGGCTTACGAAGTCGTCGCCGCCCGGATAACCGACACTAACTCGGCCATGCTTGGCAAGCAATGCGCCGATAAAATAATAAGCCGTACGGAATGCCGCTGCTTTGGCTGGTTCGATAACAGCATTACGAACCTCTCGTGAATCGATCAACAGCTGTCCAGCCGATTCACGTTGAATGGAGAGCCCCATTCCTTCCGCAATTTGTTCAATAATCTGTATGTCAGCAATGGATGGAACATCGCAGAGCCGAACAGGCTCGTCCGCCAAGCATGCTGCCGCAATAAGCGACAGCGTGCTGTTCTTAGAGCCGGGAATTCGAACGGCTCCTCTCAGCGCCGGTGAAGGCTGTACGATGATTCTTTTCATAAAATTAAGTTCCCTCCATTGGTATAGGTTCATTGTCGTCTGGTGCCATGATGACTTGCACGCCTGCATGCTCCGCTTGTTGGATGAACGCTTGCGAAGCCTGCGTGTCCGTGATAAGCACGTCCAGCTCAGCAAGTGGAATGGAGCTCGCGAACAGATCGCGACCTAATTTCTCGCTTGGTGCTAATCCGATTCTCATTCTAGCGTTCTCGATAACCGCACGTACAAAGCTGCCTCCGTCCGGCGTCGCCATGCTAATCCCTTTGCTTGTAATGCCCCCGCCTGTAACAAAGCAAATATCAAACGAAAACTTGCGTACTTGTTCGATTGCGAGCGGATCAATAAAGCTTCCTGACGTTGTTCTTAATTTGCCGCCAATCAGATAGGCGTCAACATTATCCCAGCCTTTGATCGTATCTGCGATCTTCATTGCGTTCGTCACGATCGTAATCGGATAATGACGAGGAAGATGCTGCAGCATCCCGTAATGAATGCCTGCCCCGCCGATAAATACGGCGTCGCCAGGCTGTATATATGAAGCCGCAAGCTTCGAAATGGCATCTTGTGTTTCGTTCGGAGGACCATACCGCTTCTCCTCCGGTTTCGGAAATATGCGTACCTGATTAAGGGGTACTGCACCTCCGTACGATTTCTTAAGCAAACCCTGCTCTTCCATAATAGACAAATCACGGCGAATTGAATCGACCGATAACTGGAATTGCTGTGCTAGTTCCTTCACAACAATGCGCTGGTCTTTATGTAACTGATCCAAGATGAGCTGCCGGCGCTCTTCGGCTAACATGCTTATGCCCCTTTATGACAATTTATGCTAACTATCGTCTATTTTATTCATTTTCATTCCATCATGTCAATCTCAGACCTTCATGTTTCTTCATTATTCGCGTTAATATCGACAAAAATAAGAACAAACCGAAATGTAACTCATGTTACGTTGGTAACATCGATCTATTTGGTTAAATATGGAACATTTTCTATCGAGAAAACGTCTGATATTAGAATCAAAGAAAGGGGTGATTAGATAGATGGAGAAACTGAGAAAGTCCTTCTGCATAGCCTTTATCATCGTCTTAACGATATTATGTTGTGGATGTTCTTCTGATGACCGATCTGGACAAGGGGAAATCCACACAGAGGTATCCAATCCTAGTTCTGAACAAATCCATCAGATAGTCATTAGCGCTAGAGATCAAGACAGCATCACGAAGACAAAAGAAGTGACAGATACAGAGTCCATTCAGAAAGTGTATGCAATCATACAAGACGCGAAGTGGATCAAAGCCAAAGCACTAATGGAAGGATTCGAAGACTACAGGTTTGAGCTTCAATTCGAAGGAGGCTCCACAACATACCTTGTATGGATTACCCCAAATCATAAGCAGCTCGAAATCGTCATTCCCAATGAGAAATACGTGAAGTTGAGCGAGGAAGATTCAACGACCATTCACGAGTTGCTGTTCGGAAGCTAACGAGCAAAGGACGTTGACAGCCAACAAATAGGTTTGATTATGGTACCCATACGGGTATAATCAAGGTAACGGAAAGGAGAAGGAGCCATGAGAGAATTCGAGTTATTAACGAGCGTCGAATCGGCACAAGAATTTATAAGACGCCATCGACTGTCATTCCTTTATATCACCATAACGGGTTGCAGCGTTTGTCATGCTTTGCAGCCTCAGGTTCAGAAGTTAATGACGAAATATCCGCAAATTCAATTGGGGACGATCGACGCGCAAGAGGTTCCTGCCGTATCCGGCAGTTTCTCCGTTTTTACCGCGCCTGTTTTATTGCTGTATGTAGAGGGGAAAGAATATATTCGCGAAGCGCGAATCGTGCATTTGGATCTGTTAGACGAAAAAATCGGTAAAATCTACGACTTAGTTGAAGGATAACCCTTCAGAGACGAAGGATAGTAGAAACAATCCCTTTCCGAAACTGTACCGATCAGAGATTTCCCCTACCTTGCAGACAACAAAAAAACTCGGCGTTTACACGCCGAGCTCTAGATTCTTTATTCGATTAGTCGAAGTAAACCGCTTTGCCTGTACGGGACGACTCGTAGATCGCTTCGAGAATCTCGGAAACGACAAGCGCCTGTTCCGGCTTCACGATAAGCTCTTTGTCGTACAGCACGTGCTCGATCCAAGAACGAGCTTCAAGCTCGGATGGGTCGTCGGATGCGCCATCGTAGAACGCAACGCCGCCGCTGTTCAGCTCGATTTCTTTCGTATACAGACGGCTGTTGCTTTCGCCGTTGATGCGAAGGCCGCCTTTCATGTCCGCGCCAGCTTCCGTACCGCAGAGCGTTACTTTCGCTTCGTCAATATCGAGGGAGTTGAGCGCCCAGCTGGACTCGAGTACGAGCGATGCGCCGTTCTCCATCGTAATCATCGCGAATGCGGAGTCTTCTACCGTGAACTCCTTCGGATCCCATGGACCCCATGCGTTCGCTGCGTTCTCACGCTGCGACAGCTTGTGGTAAGCACGTCCCAATACAGCCTTCGGCTTGTAGTTGTCCATCATCCACAGTGCCAGATCAAGCGCATGTGTACCAATATCGATAAGCGGTCCCCCGCCTTGTTTCTCTTCGTCCAAGAATACGCCCCAAGTTGGAACGGCACGGCGACGAATCGCGTGTGCTTTGGCAAAATAAACTTCGCCCAGCTCGCCGGCTACCGCTGCGTCCTTCAAGAAGCGGCTATCTGCGCGGAAACGGTTCTGATACGCAATGCTGAGCTTCTTGCCCGTGCGCTTAGCCGTTTCGAGCATGCGGCGTGCATCGGCAGCCGTCTTCGCCATCGGCTTCTCGCACAATACGTGCTTGTCCGCTTCAAGCGCTGCAATCGTGATCTCTGCGTGGGAGTCGTTCGGCGTGCACACGTGTACAACGTCGATCGAGCTGTCCTTCAGCATCTCCGTGTAGCTCTCGTATACTTTGGCTTCTTCAGCACCATACTTCTCTTTAGCTTGCTCAGCACGCTCTACAACAATATCGCAGAACGCGACCAATTCAACTTCCTTTACTTTAACGAGAGCAGGCAAGTGCTTGCCTGTCGCAATACCGCCGCATCCGATAACGGCTACCCGAACCTTAGACATCGACAAAATCCTCCCCATAACCATCTGATTCCTTACGCTAACACTAGACTTAGTATATTGCAGCGCTTATTATATGTGTAGGTTTGGAATAGTGCTCGTTTTATGTGATTTTGTCATTCGGGGGCGCATCTAGTGGAAATCTATAATGAAAAAGTCGCATATGAAAACCCTCTCTTGTCATTGAAGGTATATACCGCTGCCCGTTACGACGATGCCTACATCAATTGGCACTACCATCGGGAGGTTGAAGTGCTGCTCGTGAACGAGGGTGGTCTCGAGGTTCACATTCAAGAAGATTTACTCCGGCTTGAGGCTGGCGACATTGCACTGATCGGCTCGTCACAGCTGCATCGCGACCGCAGCTTCGGCACGCCGCTCGACTACATCGTGCTTCAGTTTGACTTGGAGCAGTTTTTCGATGCAAGCACGCTGCCTTTTATGCGGTATTTTGCAGAGTCGAGCAATCCCCTCAGCAATGCCAATTATATTTTCCAAGAAAATCCGGAGCTTAAACGTCAGGCAGCGGCATGCATCCGCGAAATTCTCCGTGAATCGAACGAGAAGCAGATCGGCTATGAATTAGCCGTCAGCATGCTCGTGAAACAGCTGCTTCTTCTGCTGCTTCGCAATGATCGCAAGAATGTGCTGAGCGATCAGGATGATTTTGACCGTCTGCGGCTGCGGCCTGTGCTGACGTATGTCGAGAACCATCTGACCGATCGGATACAAGTGGAAGAAGTGTGTAAGCTGGCGAATATGAGCTACTACTACTTCGTCAAATTTTTCAAGAAGTCGATTGGACTATCGTTTACGGAATATGTAAATTATCGCAAAATCAAATGGGCCGAGCGCATCCTGCTCACGAAGGACCTTAGCATCTCCGAGGTTGGTGAACGGATCGGCATGCCGAACATGGCTCACTTCTACAAAATGTTCCGCAAGTACAACAATTGCTCACCCAAAGAGTTCCAGAAGAAAATGCTCGCATGGGGCAAAGGATGATTGGTTTAAAGGCAATTTGATTTAACTACAAAGAGGGCTGTCCCACAGAGCAATTGAAACGCTCTGTGAGACAGCCCCTTCTTGTTACATCGTTACGCGCGCCAATTTTAACCCAAATCTTCCAACAGCGGCGCAGCTTCTCTAATGGAGTGCAGAACAACTGCGATCCGCTCTTCCAATACAAATAGCAGCTCGCTCAACCGCTCTCGATCTTTCGATAACAGGCATGCCTGCAGCTCGCCTGATGTCTCTGCGAGATCGGCGGCTCCGAGGTTGGACGCCACACCTTTGAGCGTGTGCACGAGCAGCTCGGCTTGCTTGTCATCCTGTGCCGCGATCGCCTCCCGGATGTCCTGCACCGCATCCACATGATCGTTAGCGAATCGCAGCAGAATGCCGCGATAGAATGCCCGATTGCCGCGCAGCCGCTGGATAGCATCCGCCAGTTGCAAGCCCGGCAGCTCATTCGGCATCGCCCCCGGCTCTGCAGCAGTTGCTGCCGCTTCTGCTGTTGCTTCAGCTGCTACAACCCGACGATCCTTCATGAAACGATGCAGTACGGCGTACAGCTGAGCTGGTTCGAACGGCTTCGTAATATACGCGTTCATGCCCTGCTCCAGCACCTTCTCCTTTACGCCTTTCATCGCATCCGCCGTCATCGCAATGATCGGCACATTCGCCATCTCGCTGCGCTCCCGCATGAGCCGCGCTGCTTCCATGCCATCCATGACTGGCATCTGTAGATCCATCAATACAACGTCGTATCGGCTGCGATCTACCAACTCCAATGCCTCTTCGCCATTCTCTGCAACATCAACGACTGCGCCTAAGCTCTTCAACATTTCGGAAGCGATCTGCTGATTGATCTCATTGTCCTCAACGAGCAGAATTCGTACACCTTGCAACGATGAGAACTTCTCCTGCTTCTCTTGACTGTGTGCAGTAGAGTGTTTATCCAGTACATGCTTATGGAATAGGCTGAGCATCTCATTGTACAGCTGAGATTGACTCATCGGATAATACAGCACTTTCTCGATCGGTGTGTAACGAATGCGATTGCTAAGCTGCGGATCGTGATAAGCCGTAATAAGTACAATAATTTGCATCGGCGCAGTACTGTATTGATGAATTCGCTCCGCTAGACGAATCGAATCATCATGCTGCAGCTTCCAATCCACAATAACGAGATCGAAGCTCCCCCCGTAAAACAGCTTCTCGATCACTTCAATCTCCGTCTCGACCGTCGTTACTTGAAACCGGAACTGCTCCAACTGGCTGAGAAGCACCCGCTTCATCTCGGGCTCGTCACAGACGAGCAGCACATTTTTGAACCGGAAAGAATTATCGCTTGGCAGGTTTACGAATGTACGCGATGACTGCTCAAGCTTCATGGTGAAGGAGAAGCAGCTGCCAACGCCAGGGTCGCTATCCACCTGCATTCTGCCGCCCATAAGTTTAACCAACTCTTTACTGATCACGAGGCCAAGCCCCGTCCCGCCGTATTTGCGAGTCGTCGACATATCAGCCTGGACGAAGTGACGGAACAGCTTCGACTGCTGCTCCTTCGTCATCCCAATGCCGGTATCGCGGACCAAGCAGCGGAGCGTTACGTTCGAGCCATCATCCGCATCTTCCATCCGCGCAATCTCGATCGATACTTCGCCCTTCTCCGTAAATTTGACGGCATTGTTCAATAGATTGATAAGCACTTGACCAAGACGATGCGGGTCGCCGACCAGCATCTGCGGAACTTCATGGTGAATATCAAAATGAATATGGAGCCCCTTCTCGAATGCTTTTACATTAATAACGTTGGATACGTTATGCAGCACCTCGAACAGATCGAAGTCGATTCGTTCGAGCACGATTTTGTTCGCCTCGATCTTGGAGTAATCAAGAATATCGTTAATGATCATAATGAGATTGTTTGCGGACAGCATCATTTTGTTTGAAAAATCCTGCTGCTTCTCGCTTAGCTCCGTCTGCCGAAGCAGATGGCCCAGTCCGATAATCGCATTCATCGGCGTTCGAATCTCATGACTCATATTCGCTAGAAACTCGCTCTTCGCTAGATTGGCGGCTTCAGCCGATTGCTTCGCGTCTGCCAACAGCGCGTTATTCGCCGCTAGCTCCTGCGTGCGTTCCTCTACCAATTGCTCAAGATGCTCCTTGTAATGCATAAGCGTCTGTTCCGTCTCATAACGCCTTATTTCATATGCCATGACGGAGTAGAACAGGGGTACTGCAACAGTATGAAAAATGATAAACGTTACAGCGTAATCCCCAAGGAACAAACTCTTCGTCTCCTCAGGCGCCGTGAAAGTTGCCCACAGTACCGTTTGAACGCCGATGACAAGCCCAAGCCCCCAAGCAAACCACGTATAATGCTTCGTAACTCGCTCCTTCAATCGATAAGCAGCGATACCTAATACCGTTGTAACGAGCAGCGCGCCAGTCGGGAAAATAATCGCGCCGCCAAGCGATATTCGATAGATGCCGATCACCGCCGTCGTGACAGCGATTGACCACGGCCCTCCGAATATGCCGGACAGAATGACGCTTATGAGTCTGACGTCCATATGCAGTCCATCTCGATTCTCCAATGGCATCTGCATAATGAGAAGCCCCATGCTGCTAAACAGAAAGCCGAAGCTTATGCTCTTCCAGCCTTTAACGGCGTTCGATAAATACGGATAAATCCATCGGGTCACAACGATCATCGCGATAAGAAGCATACTGTACTGACCGAAAAAAACTAGCAGATCCGTATTCATGTTCACCCGCCCCTACTATGTAAACTTTTCTATTTTCCAAACCAGTTTCGACAACGTTCGCGCTATTCCTTCTCTTGTATAAAAGAAATAACCTCTGTCCGCATTTCAGCTCGACAGAGGCCTTCCCCATTCCACTTACTTATATTTGAACATTTCGATTGATTCGTTGAGCCGCTCCGCCAGCTGCGACAGCTCTTGCGATGCTGCTGCCGTCTCTTCAGCGGCAGCCGCCGCCTCTTCGCTGACTGATGCAACCGATTCAATCGTCATGAGTACATCCGACGCTTTCGAAGCTTGTACGACGCTTGATTCCGCAATTTCATTCACTTTATCCGACATTTCATTCACCTTCACGACGATGCCGTCGAATGACTGACGCGTTTCTGCGAACTGCTGCACGCCATCGCTGACCGCCTTCACGCATTCCGTCGTATTGCTCTGCATGCCGTGAATGATCGACGCAATTTGCTTCGTAGCACTGCCGCTTCGTTCAGCCAGCTTGCGAACTTCATCCGCTACAACCGCAAAGCCGCGGCCCTGCTCACCTGCTCTTGCCGCCTCAATCGCAGCGTTAAGCGCGAGCAGATTCGTCTGCTCCGCAATTTCGTTGATGACTTGAATAATGTCGCCGATCTGATTCGAATCTTTCTCGAGGTTCTCCATCTGCTGATTCACTTGCTGCATCGTACCGATCGAGTGATTGATCATATCCGTGCCTTGTTCAGCAATATGAACCGCTTCATTCGAATAGTCCCGCGCTTGATTAGCGTTGAATGCTACGCTCTTGATTGCTTGCTCCAGCGCTTCGAACAGATCCGCCATCGTACGTGCTTGATCCGCTTGATCAACGCTGCCTCTTGCAACTTCATCCGTACTTGCCGTAATCTGCTCAGCCGAGGCCGCTACGCTGATTGCTGCAGAATTGACTTGTCCAATCGTGACTGACAACGAGTCGAGCATATCGTTCATGTGAGCGGCAAGCACACCAAGCTCATCCTTCGATTTGACATGCAATCTCGGACGGAAATCTCCCTTAGACAGCTGCTTCACCACATCTGTAATATAGACGATCGGTTTCGCTAGACGAGTCGTGAATAGATATGTTACCGCCATTGCGGCGAGCGTTACGATAACCGCAGCAAGCAAGGTCGTCCACATCATATTGCGAATTGGCGCCGTCAGCTCGCTCTTCGGTACAGCCATCTGAATCACATAACCATTCTTAGTCGCGCTGGAATGGCCGATCTTCGTAATGCCGTTAAATGTATAGGTGTAGCCAACGTCCTTCTTCCCTTGCTGGATCGCCTTAAAGGCATCATACACTTCTGGTACGCCTAGATCTTCGATGCGGGTTCCGACCAGATCCGGATTCGGATGAACTTGAACAATGCCTTGGTTGTCGATCAACACAGCGTAGCCCGAATCGCCAATCTTCGAATCGATAACGCTCTTGGCTGCCTTCGAAATCGTGTAGCTGGTAGCATAGAATCCAAAGGGCTTATCTTCCTGCATTAACGGGATGACGAATGCGACGACGAGCTTGGTCGGGTCGTCAACAGCTGGTATCGGATCAGAGATATAGGGCTTGCCTTCGGAAATGACAGCCATATAAGGACGATTCGACAAATCCATCGTTTGCCCTTCGCTTCCGCGGCTCGCCTTACCCGTCAAATCGAGCGAATAACCGCTTAGTTCAAATTCTGGATTGCTCTTCGCGAACGCAGAAATAAGTGCTTGATGTTTGGCTGCATCCATACCATAGGATTGTCCGACATGCGCGATGGCTTCGAGCTTCGCAAATTTGGACTGAACCTCCTCATCGACTTGCTGAACAATAAGAGAGGTTTGCAAGCCGAGCTCCTTCTTAATCTCTTTCTCGAAGTTCGCAGAGTTCGGTAAGAACAACGACAACGACATCGCTGCCACGATTGCAATAGCAATGATGAACGTGCTAAGCATTAACCTCGTCGAAAGCTTGCGAATTTGGATTAATCGGAACCATCGGGATGAGGCTTCATTTCTATTATTCACGGAGACACGCTGCCTTTCAATTTGAATTGAGATACGGATTCGCTTAGATGCTGTGCCAGCTTCGCCAGCGTCTGGGAGGTGGATGCTGTTTCTTCTGTCGATGCGGCTGTTTCTTCACTTGCTGCTGCGATCGATTCGATTGCACGGAACACTTCATCGGTCTGGGCAGCCTGCTGCTCGCTGGATGCTGCAATTTCGCCAACTCGATCGGCTGTATCGCCAACCAAATCGATAATTTGCTCGAAGGTTTCGCCAACCCGCTTCGTCTGTGTCACCGCCAGTGTCACGGATTCCACGCTTGCCGCTGTATTGCCCTGCATGCCTTTAATAATCGAAGTAATCCGCTTTGTCGCTTCGCCGCTTCGCTCGGCAAGCTTGCGCACCTCATCGGCAACAACGGCGAATCCTCGTCCCTGCTCGCCTGCTCTTGCCGCCTCAATTGCCGCATTCAGAGCAATAAGATTCGTCTGTGCCGCAATCTCGTCGATCACCTCAATGATGTCGCCGATCTGCTTGGAGTCATCCTCCAGCTTCTTCATCTGATTCGTTACAGCGGAGATGCCTTGAATCGATGCGCTTACAATCTGACCGCCGCCTCTCGCAACTTTCGCGGACTTCGCTGACATCTCGGCAGCATCCTCTGCACTGCTTGCCACCGTCTGGACAGCAATATTCAGCTCGCGGAACAGCTCCGTAATATGCTGCGCGGTCTGTGCCTGCGCATCGCTCGTGCTCGATACCTCTTCTGTCGAAGCCGATATCTGCTGTGCGGCTGACGCTACGCTATACGAGGAATGAAGCGCTGATGCAATAAGCTCGCTCCAATTGACTACCATCGCATTCATCGCGGAAGCAAGGTCTGCCGTTTCATCCCTGCCTTTCACTTCAAGCGGCTCGATAGTCAGGTCGCCATGCGACACGCGCTCAATCGCTCTAGTTACCGACGTAAGCGGTCTGCTGATCGAGAGCACGAGTATACTTGCAGCAGCGATGCCTACAACAAGGCTGACAATCGATAATCCAATAATCCACAGGAGCGAGGTGTGATACGTTTCATTCGATTGAACGGTTACATCGTCTGCATGATCGTTATTGAAATCGAGTAGAAAATCGAGAGTCGATTGCATTTTCTGATAGGAGGCTTGCGTTTGCTGAAGAAGATTACCCGCATCCTGTTCATTATGGATATCGCTTAACTCCAGCACCTTCGCATTAGCCGTTTGAAACTGCTCCCATTCAGCAGTTAACGAGTTAAACGCCCCTTGTTCTTCATCTGATACGATCGTTTCGCTGTACTTTCGGAAATCGCCCTGAAGCTCTTTATTTGCCTCGGTAATTTGCTGTCTGTACTGTTCTTTAACGGGAACTTCATCCTCCAGTGCATACATAGCGGACAAGCTGAGAACATGCTCCGTCAAATAATTGACGTGCTGGATCGACTGAACGCCTGGCAGGGACACATCATTGATCGTGTCGACCTTGTCCTTCAATGACTTTAATTGCATAGCGGACAGCGCACTGATGACCACCATCAACACCAGAAGAAGAGCAAATCCGGCCATCATTTTTTTGCCGACAGTCACACGCATTGTAATTGACCCCCTTTTATCGACCATATAGGATTTCATTACCGTACCGCCTCGCCCAATGGATAAAGCGACTCTCCTAGCAGCTTTCCTGCCACTTCTGCCGGAACGGGATGGCTGAACAAATAACCCTGCGCGAATACGCAGCCGTTCTCCCGCAGCGCATTCAGTTCCTCCACCCGCTCTACACCCTCGGCTACTACCTCTAGTCCCAGTTGACGGGACATGGACAGCACAGACGAAACGATTGCAGTATGTACGACGTTCGAATCGATATGTTTAATGAACGATTGATCGATCTTCAGCTTGCCGACCGGCAGCTCCTTCAAATACTTCAATGAGCTGTATCCCGTACCGAAATCGTCAATCGACAAGTTGATCCCAAGCGCTTGCAATTCCTTCAGAATCGGAAGTGCTGTATGGATGTCCATCATGACGCCTTCGGTTATTTCCAACTCCAGCCAATGCGGCTCTAAGCCTGTCCGATGCAGCAAGTTCACGATCGATTCCGTAAACAATGGATCATAAAATTGACGCGACGAAATATTCACGCTGATCACAATCGGCGTGAATCCATCTTGCTGCCATTGTTTGTTCTGCCGGCACGCTTCCTCCAGCACCCATCTGCCTATCGGAACAATGAATCCCGTCTCTTCGGCTACTGGGATAAACTCGCCGGGTGATATGGCGCCAAGCTCAGGGTGAAACCATCGAATCAGACTCTCCATTCCAACTGGACGCGCATTCGCAGTGGATACAATCGGCTGATAATAGAGCTTAAGTTGTCCTAGCTCTACCGCCTTTCGCAGGTGAAGCTCAATCTCCATTCGCCGATGAAGCTGCTCGTTCAACGAGGGATTGTACACCTGTGTTTGTCTGCCCTGCTGCTTAGCTTCGTACATGGCCATCTCCGAAGCTTGCAATAGACGCTCGGCCCGATCCGAATGGTTCGGATACAAGCTGACGCCAATGCTGCTGCCAACGTATATATCTTGATCGCCGAACCGGAACGGGTGATGGAGCTGAGCATGCAGCTGATCGATCGTCTCCAGCATTTCGGACGGTTCTTGATAATTGAATAGATAGACGAAGGTGTCGCCGCCCATTCGAACTGCACGCCCGCCGTCTGCCTCAAGCTTCTGCAGCCTTCTTGCAATATTCATCAGCAGTTGGTCGCCTACATCGTCGCCAAGCGCTTCATTAACCAGCTTGAAATGATTAAGCCCGATGAATAGAACTGCCGCTGTCCTATTATTGCTGCCCGCAAGCTCCAGCGCCTGCTGCACATAGTCCTGCGCATATTGACGATTGGGAAGACCAGTCAGTCCGTCATAGTGAATAAGCCGGTTGATCCGTTCCTCCGCCCTACGCTGGTTCGTGATATCGACGCTTAGCGCTACCGCCTCTACGACTTCATCGTCTTCCCACAGCGGCTGAATCGTCGTTCGATAGATACGACCGTTCCAACTCGTATCGAACCAATCGATCTCTTCGCCGTCCCATGCCCGCCGGTATCTCTCTTCCTGACGACGCGCCACATGTGCAGGCATGAAATCGACAAGCTCGCGGCCGACTGCCTGTTCGGAACTTATCCCGAACAACTCGCCGACGCAGCTTGTGTGGATGAAACGATTATGCTCTTGCTTAAACTTCAATACGAGGCCGTTGTAGCGGACAAGCGTCTTCTTGAGCGTATGCTGCGCCGCCTTCAAATCTTTCTCCATCTTCATGCATGTGAGCATCGCCTCCAGCAGAACCCGCATGGATGGCTCCTGCGGACGATTCATAACAATAAGCCTGCACCGCTGCATAAAATCGTTAACGACCATGGCGTCCGCCGTATTCGAGAACAACAAATCCTTATGAAAATAGTCAGCGGCGCCCCACTTTAATGCTTGGAATGTTAAGGCCGAGCCTTCGGTTGCATAGCTGCTCAGCATCATAACTGGCATGGGACAGCAATCCATCAAGTATCGAAGCGCTGTAATTCCATCCATCTGAGGCATTTCAACATCCAAGATGACAAGATCAGGTCGAAGCTCTAAAGCGCGTTCTACACCTTCACGCCCATTGCACGCCGTCCCTGCAACCTCGAAGTACGGGCTATCCTGAAACAGCTTCACGATCATCCGTCTCATTAAGCTGGAATCATCCACTATCAATACACGATATGACATCGCAGCATGTTCACCTCAACCGACAATTTCCTTCCATCTTGCTTCCGATCCAGAGAAATCGATCAACTGAGCAATTTCGCTTCTTGCTTTGAATAGAAACCGTGCAACTGAACCGTTCATCTGCTGATCGGTCATCGAATACGTCATCAGCATTTGTGCATCATCATATTGGCAGGTCACGCCGTTAGCCGTTGTCCCAACGCCAGGCCCTTGCTCAATGATGCGGCCTGTTCGAACAAAGGCAAGTGGAATAATGACCGAATATTCGAGTATCAACTGCTGCTCTCCGTCTATGATTCGAAATAACTCGTGAAACCTTTCCTTCTCCCGCTGCCATAAACTAACGTTGTTATTGAACAGCGCTTCCGTCCAACCTGTCTCATTCTTTAAAGAAGAAGCAATGAATTCGTTTCTGTAATAAGGAAGTAACTGCACTCCCCTCACCTCCGTACCCTTGAAGAGGTAGTTCAAAAAGTCAGCTTTTGATACTTCTTGAACACTCACTTGAAATGAAGTATAAGAGGAAATTGTTAGAAAAGTTCTTTTGAATGTATTTGTTCTTTATTTGATCTTTATTAATCTAACGCGTTGCAAGCATGCAAATTGTCAAATAAAAAAGCCGTCCGCCACCACAAATAGGTGGCAGCAGAACGACTCGTTAGGATTTATTCGACTGTAATAATGGCTCAGGCAATGACCGGATAATGGCTTCGATCTCGGCAGAGGCCGTTTCCAGTGCGCCAACATAAGCCGTCGGGTTATCAATGATAACCGCCTCTAACTGGATAGCTGCAACGGCGAGACGGTTTGCGGACATATTCTTCGCAACGCCAATCAACGTGTGCACTTCCCTTGCTGCATCTCGGCCTTGTCCCTCGCTCAACAGTCGAATGACCCGATCAGCGAAACCGGTATATTCCTTCTTGAATAGATGAAGAATGTGCAATGCGATCGACACCTTCCCTTCAAGCCGCTGCAGCATGTGATCGAGATCGACTCCCAGAATCGTCTGCCGAATCGAATCATATAATGCCCATTCTTCCGGATGGCGGCTCACATGCCGATCCATGGAAGACGGCAGCCATTGACTCACACATTTTCTTAACACTTCCGCATCCAGCGGTTTTAACACAATATCGTTAATGCCTGCCTCATAATAGACTTGATGATCATTCTGCATCGCATTGGCGGTAAGCGCGATAATCGGGATATGCGAATAGTCCGAATTCGCCCGAATTCGTTTGGTCGTTTCATAACCATTCAATACGGGCATATACATATCCATCAATATAAGGTCGAAGCTTTGGTCTTGTAGATGCTCAAGCGCTTCAAGGCCATGGTTAGCAACCGTTACGTCGCAGCCATGGTGACGGAGCAGTTCTCCCGCTACCTGCTGGTTAATCGCATTATCCTCAACAAGCAGAATGCTTGGCCGTCCGTTGGAGTTAGATGCGGCAGCCGCGACATGTCCATCGGAACTGCCTGCGCTTGCAACTTCCGCGTCTCCGCTGCTTACCATACGCCGAAGCGTCTGATAAAGCTCCAGACGGCTTGTCGGCTTGCTGAGCATTGCATTCGGCAGCCGATCACCCATCATTTGCATAATTTCTTCGCGTGCATAGGCGGAGGTAAGGGCGATAACTGCAACATTGCTTCTGTCGCACAGGTCCATAATTCGGTGCCAAGTATGCTCGCCATACATATCGTCCATCTCCATATCAACCACGATACAGTCCATGTATTCGGATATTCGCGATGTTCGCTCTAGAAACTGATGCAGATGATCCCACGTCTGCGAGAACGTTACCTGACAACCGAATGATTCCATCGTACGGGCAATAATGTCACGATTCAACCGGTCATCCTCGACCAGATGAATCCGAATGCGACCTCTATTCGCATGGAGCGCCCATGTTCGCCGCTCATCTTGCTTCGCTAACGGCAGTTCCAATTCGAACTGGAATCGGCTCCCGATGCCAGTCTCGCTGCTTACTCGCAATTCTCCGCCAAGAAGGGAAACGAGCTCTTTCACTATCGGAAGTCCCAAGCCGGTACCCGGCTGCTTCCCGCCGCTGTCATAATCCGCCTGCCAGAAAGGTTCGTACAGCATGCGCAGCTGCTCCTTCGACATACCAATACCTGTATCCTCGACGGTAAAACGAATGCTTGCCTTGCGGTCGGTTTGCTGCAGATGCTGAATATAGAGATGAACATGGCCTTGTTCCGTAAACTTAATGGCGTTGCTGCATAGATTCATGAGAATTTGTTTCAGCCGCAGGGGATCGCCCTTCAACAACGCGGGAAGGTTGGCGTCCGTTTCCACGATAACCTCCACCTGCTTAATCCCTTTCAACACGGAGAGCGTATTCGTCAGATCGTAGACGAGTTCATCCATATCGAAGTCGATCTGCTCCATATTAAGCTTGCCCGCTTCGATCTTTGACAGGTCCAAGATGTCATTAATAATGCCGAGCAGCAGATGCGAAGACGACATCATTTTGTTCAAATAATCCTGCTGCGTATCCGACAATTCGGTATGCTTCATCAACTGCGCCAAACCGATAATCCCGTTGAGCGGCGTACGAATCTCATGGCTGACCCGCGCCAGAAATCGGCTCTTCGCACGGCTCTCCTGATCCGCCTGCTTCAGTTCGGTAATCTCATGCATACTGCAGATCATATAGCCTTCCACTTCGGACGTCCCGTGAATATCGGACAGGATGACGTAATATACCCGGACCTGTCCATCTGACATGACAACCGTCGTCTCAAAGCCGGTTTTACGTCCTGTAGCTGCAATTTCGTTCCAATGCTTCCGCCACTGCGACTCATTCATCTTCATGCCAAGCTCGAACAACGAATGTCCTATCGTCTCCTGCTGACCTCTACGAATCATGCTGCAGAAGTAACTATTGGCGAATAGAATGCTGCCGCTGCGATCGAGCTCTAATATAAAATCTTGCGGATTCTCCGCCAGCGACAGGTAACGCTCTTCGCTTACATGGATGCGGCGCTCGGCTGCCTTCTGCTCCGAAATATCAATCACGGTGCCGATAACGGACGTGACAACCTCATTCTCGACGATGGGCTGGAGCGTAACCCACAGGTCGAGCAGGCTTACCCGTGTTTCATAGGCGCTGGACATGCCAGAATTCCAGACGCTATCAATGTTTCCTTTGAACTTCGCGCCTGAGGCGCCGGGCAGGAACGAGAATGCTTTCAACTCCGAACTAAAATCAGGCACATCGCCGCCGATCGCTTCCGCAAGCTTCGATAGCAGCTTCCCGCTAATCATTTTGTAAACATACTGCTCGTCCTGTTTCACAATCTTAAACGTAATGCCATTGTGCATGCGCATCGTATTGGTCAGTTCATCTTTCGTCTCCTTGAGCTGCTCCTGCACTTCGGTCGTCTTATGCAAGTAGCGAATAAGAAAACTGATGAATAGAATGCCGAGCCATGCAGTAGTTAAGTACGGAATCGTCGTACCGAGCCGGAACAATTCTGGGATCCGATCAATCCCTGAGAGAATGAATATCGCAATGGTGGAAACCGATAGCAGCAACCAACGGCGTTTGTAGGACTCATTGTTACGAATAATAAAGTACGCGCATGCAGCAATCGCACCAAGTACAAGCAATGATCGAATCCAAACGCTTAGAACTCCCATATCAGGAATGGACATTATAATCAGCGAAATGATCCCGGATATAACCCCGCCAAAATGCATCGCAACGAGTATGGCAACGGCTCGCAAGCTGAGTATATAACCCTCGCTAGTCATAACTCCGAACTCATAAAGCACTAGTCCAGTTAATCCCATGTACAAACCGATTAATATCGCGCTTGCTTTTGACGATATAGTTCTAGCATGAGGTTGAATAAGCAGCTGGATTCCGACGAAAGTGAATATGGCGAGTAATGATAGATTAAGTAGAAAGTGCTCGTACATCGCGGGATCATCCTTCCTGGTACTTACAGCGGTTGGTTCTAGTCCTATGAAAATAAGTTTATACTAAATTGAAGATAGACGGACATATTTCGACATTATATAATTAAAAACACACCTAATTATTAGCAAAGTATTAGCAATCCTAACATTCGTTTCATTAAGGCGGGGTCCACAACAATGACGAAAGTACTTATTATTGAAGATGATAATATCTTCGGTGACATGTTAAGCCTATATCTAACAGAGGAACAGTATGAAGTCGTACGTGTAGCAAGCGCTGGAGAAGGCCTGCAAACATTGAAGGACTATACACCAAATGTGATCCTGCTGGATCTCATGCTCCCGGACACCGAAGGAATCAACGCCTGCGCCTTGTTAAGAGAGTTTACGAATATTCCGATTATCGTCATCTCAGCAGAGACCAAAGTGTCCGAGCGCATCCAATCCCTTAGCGAAGGTGCGGATGACTACATGGTGAAGCCGTTCAGCATGCAAGAGCTGAAGGCTCGTATTGAAGCTGTTCTTCGTCGTACAACTGCATTGCATACACAGCTCGCATCCCCACCACCTGCAGCTCCAATTGTCGATGAGCGTACGCTGACGCTTGATTTGGCACGGCGACTGCTTGTTTGCAACGGCGCGGAGATCGAGACGACTTACTCTGAATTCGAAATCATGAAGCTTCTCTACCACAATCCAAGCAAGGTGTTCAGCCGTGAAGAACTTATCAACGCGATCCGCGGTATCGATTCTTACATTAACGAACGTGCCATCGATGTACATATTACGAACCTACGCAAGAAGATAGAGAGCAACCCGAAAGAGCCGCAATATATTAAAACTGTCTGGGGCGTCGGCTATAAATTTATGAGATAACTTCTATAGAGACCTTAATGAAATGAGCAACCTCGTTTAGGGGTACAAAAATAGAGGGGTGCGTGCACCCCTCTATTGTCTTTCGATTACCATCTGTTTCAGTACGTCCATACTCAGCTGGTAGACAAGATGCTCGTCCATTCGATAGACTCCATTAATTGCACGCTGTTTCCGCGTAATTTCCTCTGGCGCTTGCTCGATGCTTTCCTTCGTTACCGCAACAACCTCTACCACTTCATCGACCAACAATCCCGACTGCCGGTCACCGATATCGACGATCAACACGCGAGACTGATCATCACCCACCTCTGAGTTATCTGCACCCGCAAGAAACGTACCTAGATGATAAATCGGCAGCAGTTGATCACGAAGCTGAATGAGTCCAAGCATATAACGGTCTGATTGGGCCGATGGCATAATGTCCGGCACACGAACAATTTCTTTGACGGCTTGAATATCAATGCCATAATGGATTCCGTTCAGCAGGAACGTAATCCGCTTTACTTCGCTTCTAATGCTCTGCTGTACGCTGCGCGAGCGATTAGTCGCAACCTGCTGCGATTGAGTAGCTCTACGAACAATAGCAGCAATATCTAGAATTAGCGCAATGCTGCCATCGCCCATAATGGTCGACCCGGATAAACACGGTACTTGTCCTATGTAAGAGCCCAGTGATTTGACGACAATCTCTTGATTCGCGATCGACCGATCGAATAACAGACAGACACGCTGCTCGCCAATCCCGACCGTAACGACGAACAGCTTCTTCCCGCTTCCCGCCCCACAGGATTGTACGCCTAACAGCCGATCCATTCGGACGAAAGGCAGCAGCTCGCCTCGCACCATGCACATCTCACGGGAATTAATCGTCTTGATATCGCTCTCGTTCATATGCGAGATTTCAATAACATTCACAATCGGCAATGCGAATACAAAATCGCCAAGACCAACAAGCAGCGAGCGAATGATAGCGAGCGTAAGCGGCAGTTTAACAGTAATTGTCGTGCCATCGCCTTCCGTCGTATCGATATCAATGATGCCGTTCAGCTTCTCGATGCGCGTCTTAACGATATCCATCCCGACGCCTCTGCCCGACAGATCGGTTACCTGCTCTGCCGTTGACATACCGGAGTGGAAAATAAGTCCGATCGCTTCCTTATCCGTCATCTGCTCCGCCTGCTCTTCCGTGACGAAACGCTTCTGGACCGCTTTGCTCCGAATGGCATTCGCATGAATGCCGCGACCATTGTCGCTTACCCGGATGACAATCGTATTCTCCTCATGACTCGCTCGGATGACGACTCGTCCCTTGCGCGGCTTACCTTTGCTCTCCCGATCGTCTGGCAGCTCCAACCCATGATCGACCGCATTCCGAAGAATATGAATTAGTGGATCGCTTATCTCTTCGATCAGCGTACGGTCGAGCTCTGTTTCCTTGCCTTCGATGACAAGATCGACTTCCTTGCCAACTTGTTGCGCAAGATCACGAACTAAGCGGGGGAATCGATTGAACAACTGCTCGATCGGCAGCATACGCGTCTTCATGACGCCGTCCTGCAGCTCAGCGACAACTCGGCTTATATGTCCTGTAACATCCTCCAGCAGTGCCAACTCACCATTGTCTTGCTGCTCCAACGCGCGGAATCGGCTGTTCACATCGATCAGACGTGTCTGGCCAATGACGAGCTCTCCAACGAGATTCAGCAGATGCTCTAGCCGATTCACATCGACCCTTACCGTCTGTGTCGCTTGGAACTTCCCGCCGTCCGCCCGCGGACGATCTTCAGGCTGCTGCGACGTCTCGAATATAGGCAGCGGCTGTTTATCTTTATCCAGCACCCAATTCAGTGACAGTCCGCTGCATTGAACATCCTCGACGTCTGCCATCTCCAACACGAATTGCTTCAGCGTCTCTACGGACTCGCATTCTGACACAATGCAGCCGATCTGCATTGTGCCCTGCTCAATGGCAGGGAGACTCGCCTCATCTGGCGAGACCGCAAGCACCTTCGCTGCTTCGCGTAACTGCCCAATAATGAGAAGCGCACGAGCCGCAGGCAGCTCGGTATCATCCTTCAGCTTAATCACGAACAGGTGCACATTAGCTCCTGCCGTCAACTCGGAACGAACGTCCTCCAGCTGCCCTTCTTGGAAGTCAGAAGCCTGCATCGCAGCAGATGCTGCGTCTGCAGACGTCTGCTCCTTACCTTTCGCTTGAGGCTGATCGACTGAAGGATCTGGGGCGATAAGTCCAGCCTCATCACCGCTAGCAAAGGCGTTCAGCAGTACAACTAAATCGCCGATTTGCTCCTCTTCGTGTATGCCTTGCAGGAAACGTTCCCGCTGCCGCTTGAGATAATCGACACAGCGGAACAACGTATCCATCAAGCGGCCATTCGCGCGCAGGCGATGAGACCGCAGACCATCGAATACCGTTTCGACCATATGCGTCATATTCTTAATCTGATCGAATCCCATAACGGCTGAAGAACCCTTCAGCGTATGAGCTGCCCGGAATATCGTCTGCAGAATGACGGGCTGGCTGCCATACTGCTCCAATTCCAACAGCTGCTCATCCATCACTTGCACTTGCTCATCAAGCTCATCCAGATACACATTCAAATAGGTCGATAACAGCTGATCATTGTGCAGCATTAGCATCCTCCTGCAGCAGCGTTACGACATCGAGCATATTCACCCATTCTTGATCCGCCTCATTCAGCCCGATTCCCGTTATAAACCGTTCAGATCGTTTGGCTTCCTCGTAATGATGCATTTGATTATAGGTCGTAACGCGGTGAACACGATCCACAACGAATGCGACAACGTCCATATCCAGCTGCACGATTACCATCCGTGACAGTTCCGATTCTTCCGCCCGAAAGCGGCTGCCTGGCGTAACGACAGGCACGATGCTCCCTCGCAAATTAATAACGCCCAGAATACTTCGCCTCGCATTCGGAATCGGTAGGTAAGGCTGCATACGAATGATTTCTTGCACGTCCTGAATCGGTATCGCGTATCGCTCCTCTGCGATCCCGACTTCAATGTACTGCTGCTGCGCACTCATCGCTTCCTTGCTCCTCTCGATCCGCTACGATATATGCTTCATTCTTCTGCCGAGCGCAAGCGCAAGCCGTGCACGCTTCAGCTCTGCGCTGTCACTGCTGTACCCGCCCTCTGCGAGCATGCTGCTCATGCAGATCGACATCAGTTTGCGGACACTCGTAATATTCATTTTTTTGAAAATGTTAGCGACATGGTTTTTCACCGTTTTCTCGCTTATAAACAAACTGTCAGCCAGTTCCTTATTGGTATAACCGTGAAAAACAATCAAGGAGACGACCTCGAATTCGCGGCTCGTCAACTGGCACTGCTCATCGAATCGTTGTTGTTCGATCACCATTCATCTTCCCTTACACAATTTGTCGTCCTAAATGTAAGGCAATACTATTAATTTATAATCACAAAAAGTATTAATCATTCATTTACTTTCCTCACAATTGCTTAAAATATTGGCTTAACAACAAAAAAACTCGGTCCCCTTCTCACTTGAAGGTACCGAGTTTCTTAGGAAGCACCAGCTTATAGCCGACGCCGCGAATGGATTCAATCTGAACGGATTGTTGACCAAGCTCCAGCTTCTTGCGAAGCGAGCTGACATGCACATCGACCGTACGCTGACCGCCGATATAATCGAAGCCCCATACGATATTCATCAGGTCATCCCGGGTAATAACCATACCTGGACGCTGCACGAGGTAGAGCAGCACCTCGAACTCCTTCGGCCGCAGCGGAACCGTCTCGCCATTAAGCACAACCTCGTACTTCTCCGGGAAAATCGACAGATCGCCAGCTGTTATAACCTTCTCGTTCGATTCAATCGTTGCTTTGCCTTCGTCCTGCTGTGTCCGACGCAGAACAGCGGAAACACGTGCGAGCAGCTCCGCAACGCCAAACGGCTTCGTTATATAGTCATCCGCGCCGTGCTTCAGTCCCTGTACGACTTCTTCCTCTGCATTGCGAGCCGTCAGAATAATGATTGGCGTCCGAATGCCATGCTGCCGGAGACGGGTCAATATTTCGAAACCATTCATCCCCGGAAGCATGATATCAAGAATAATGAGATCGAAGCTGCGCTGCAGTGCAGCCTGCAGCCCTTCGCCACCATGATCGATGACTGTCGTCTCATAGCCTTCCTGCGTCAAGTTATACGACAACAAACGCGCCAACGTCGGTTCATCTTCTATGACCAGCACCTTATGAGACATGGAATCCTCCAACTCGCGCATTATCGACAATGACTTTACGCGAAAATTACAATTTTATAACTATTTTATCATGGTATCGTCAAGATTGGTCAATACTTTTCTTCCCATACTTAAGGATGAATGACAGGAATTTCGATCGTAAACTTCGTACCGACTCCCACTTCACTCTCAACCGCTATCGTACCGTTATGAAGCTCGACGAGATGCTTGACGATCGACAATCCAAGTCCCGTACCGCCTGAACTACGCGAACGTGCCTTGTCCACACGATAGAACCGTTCGAAGATGCGAGGCAGGTCCTTCTTCGGAATGCCGATACCTGTATCTTTAATAACAATACGTATACGCTCATAATCGTCCCGCGTTTCATCAGACAGCGCATACGGGCTAACCGATGCCGGCCATACAGGCTCCACCATTACCGTTACCTTGCCGCCCTCTGGCGTATAATTAATGCCGTTGGACAGCAGATTCATCATAATTTGACGGAGACGATCCTCGTCCGCTTCTACATAGATATCGCCTTCAGCGATAAGATCGAGTCGTATCGACTTGCGTGCAGCTTCCGCTTCAAGCAATTGAACCGTCTTCGCTGCGAACGACTGCATCTCTACCGGCGAGAACGTTAGCGGCACGCGCCTTGACTCGATTTTGGACAATTCTAGTATATCACCAATGAGACGATTAAGCCGCTCGCTCTCATCATAAATAATTTGCAGGAATGAACGCGTCGTCTCTTCATCCTTAACCGCACCGCCAAGCAAAGTCTCCGCGAAGCCTTTTACTGCTGCAACTGGCGTCTTCAGCTCATGCGATACGTTCGCAACGAACTCGCTGCGCATCCGCTCAAGTCGGCGAATGGCCGATACGTCCTGCAGCACTAGCAGAATGCCTACGAATTCATTATCCTGCATCACAGGCACGAGGTTAAGCTCCAGAAGCCGTTCTTCTGGATAATAGAACGTCATCTCTTCATGAATATACGACTGTTTCTCGAACGCCTCTCGAATGAGCGAGGTCAGTTCATGCTGCTGTCTAGCGTCCGAATAGTGGCGGCCGACTAGCTCGCGCGAGGTGAACCCGAGAATATCTTCCGCACGACGGCTCAGCAAGACGATATGACCCGTCACATCGATCATAACGATACCATTAATCATGTTGTCGAGCACGCTCTCCAGCTGGCTTTCGTTCTGACGAATGCGCTCCATCTGTACTTGCAGGCTATCCGCCATTGCATTGATGGCATAACCCAATTCACCGATTTCGTCCTGCTTCTTCACTGTTACGCGAGCTATGTATTCTTGACGCTGAATCCGCTTGGCAACCTTCGTTATCTGCTCGAGCGGACGTGTCATTCCGCTTGCCACTCGATAGCTGATAAGCGCAGCAACGAGGAACAGCACCAGCAGCCAGACGATAAGCGCCGTCCATAGATTGCGAATGCTCTGCTCCACATCCTCCAGGCTCATTGCAAGTCGGATAATATAAGGTCCCTGATCTGCTTGTACTTGCATAGCAACATACAGCATATTCTGATTCGTCGTATCGCTCATCCGAATGCTGCTGCCTATATCACCCGACAACGCTTTTGCAACTTCCTTGCGTGACTTGTGATTATCCATCGTGTGCGGATCGTGGTCCGAATCGCCCAATACGACACCGTCTGTCCGGATAAAAGTGATGCGGGAATCCGCATTCCGCTTCATGTCGGATGCCACTTGCGAATAATACTGAAATTGGGCAGTCATGTTATCGTCTGCCGATTCCCATTTCATCCCTGCTGCAAGGATGCGAATTTCCCGCACCATGCTCTCTTCCAAAGCTTGAATATGATTCTGTTTGAACATTTGGGCCATCAGAAGACCGGAGGCAAGCACCGATAACCCGATAATGCCAATCATAATAAGCGTTAAGCGTGAACGAAAGCTGTTCATCATTTTTGTCAACTCCTGTCGCCTCAAGGCAGCATACGATTTCTATCGTACATGGATGGGCGACGGTTCGCCAGCATCGGGTTTGTTAAGTTTTTGTAAACGATTCGGAAGCTTGTACATTCTTATGCGGTAAAACGTAGTGAAATAGCGTCGCCATCGGCTGTTGGATGAGAATCGATAGGACGACAGGTACGGCTGACAGCGGGTCGAAGTATCCCATTGCCAGTACGATACCAAGCGATATATTGCGCATGCCAGAGGCATACGACACTGTAACAAGCGTCTCTCGGTTCCGGAATGGCAGCGAACCGAAATAGCCTAGCGCGTAACAAATTGCAACAAGTAGAATGCTGACAGGCACAAGACGGATCATATCACTCTTTAACTGCTCAACATAAGGTTCAATCGCCGCGGCATTAAGCGCAACCACTGCAACGAAGCACAGCTTCGATATTGGAGAGGCAATATGCTGCACCTTGCTCTGAATGCGGCCTTTGGATAACTCGTACAGCATTACACCGATAATCGTAGGAGCAACGATAATGAGCACGAGATCACGGATCATCCCGCCAGTATCAATATCCACGACAGCTCCGAACATAAGCTTAATGCCTGAAGGCACTACGATCGGACTCACCGCAGAATCCAATACCACTAATGCAAGCATCAGAGCGATGCTTCCTCCAGACATGCCCACCCAGAGAACCGATGATACCCCAAGCGGAATAATGGCGAACAAGACAAGCCCGACAACATAAGGCGAATGAGGACCAAATAATGCAGCGCCTATCCCATAAGCGATCAATGGGGCGGCGATATGCGTCAATACGAAAGTCCAGCCAATAATGCCGGGACGCCGAAGCACTTCGCGGAGTTGTCCCAAGCCGCAGCCAATCGCCATCGTAAGCGTTACATAAGCAAATAAATAAGGTACCGCATCCACCATTGGACGCAGCACCGAAGAGCATAGAAACCCGATAATTAGCGATCCGGGAATCAGCAGGAACATCCATTTCTCAAACCAGCGACTAAAAGCCAACCCATTTCATCCCTCTCGCAGCAATTACGTTTCAGTATACTACGATTAGTAGGATGGAAAAAGCCCCGTGCAGCCTCATCTGGCGTGCAACGGAGCTTATGGAACACTCTTACATGAGCGGAAAATGGCAAGCAACTTCCCTTCCGTCCGACACCGACCGCAGCTCTGGCTCCTCCTGCATGCAGCGCGGACGAGCAATGGGGCAGCGGGTATGAAACCGGCAGCCGGCCGGTGGATTCGCCGGTGAAGGAACGTCCCCTTGCAGTACGATTCGCTCACTCTGATCCCTTGGGTCAGGCTTCGGGACAGCCGATAACAGCGCTGACGTGTACGGATGAAGCGGCTGCTTGAACAGCTCATCGGCTGATGATACCTCCACCAGTCGGCCCAAATACATAACGCCTACTCGATCGGAAATATGGCGAACAATATGAAGCCCATGCGCGATGAACAAATACGTTAGCCCAAGCTCACGCTGAAGCTCCATCAGCAAATTGACGATTTGCGATTGGACCGAAACATCAAGGGCAGACACAGCTTCATCGGCTACTACAAACGACGGCCGAAGCGCAATGGCCCGTGCAATGCCGATCCGCTGCCGCTGTCCGCCGGAAAATTCATGCGGGTAACGTCCTCTTAATGAAGGATCCAGTCCTACCCTCTCCATCAAATCAACGACACGCGCATCGATGTCTCGGGAAGACAGCTTCGTGTGAACACGGAACGGTTCTCCGATTATATCTCGAACGAGAAACCGCGGATTAAGCGAGCCGAACGGATCTTGGAAAATAAGCTGCATCCGCCCACGCAGCTCGCGAAGCTCGCGCGGTCTGCGCTCGCCGAGGCTGCTGCCTTCAAACCAAACCTCGCCTGCCGTTGCGGCTTGCAGCTGCAGCATCACTCGGCCAAGCGTTGACTTTCCGCAGCCTGATTCACCAACGAGCCCAAACGTTTCGCCTCGTGCGATTGCAAGCGATACCCGGTCAACCGCTCGGACCGAACCTACTGATCGATTAAGCAGTCCTTGCTTGATCGGAAAATATTTGGACACGCTTCTCGCTTCTATTAACGGGCTGCTTGTTGACGCCATGATCGGGTTGTCGGTTGACGCCAATTCGCTCCTCATCCCCCTGCCTCCCCATTGTCCGAATCTGGTGCCCCAGCAAAGCCAGCCGCCACATCTCCGTACAGCCAACATGCAGCTTGCTGCAACGTTCCAACCGTCATCATCGGCGGCGCCTCGCTTGTACATCTGGGCATTGCATGAGGACAGCGGGGATGAAATCGGCAGCCCGCCGGGAGCGCATGCAAAGATGGGACATGCCCTTGAATCGTGCGAAGCTCGCTAAGCCGCTCGCCCTCCATACTTGGCACCGACTGCATAAGTCCGACCGTATACGGATGCGCAGGTTGATCAAACAACGCTTCAACCGATCCTGTTTCCACAACAACGCCAGCGTACATGACGGCGATCTGATCTGCCATACGCGCAGCTACTCCCATGTCATGCGTAATGAGCAGCATGGACATGCCGAGCTCCCGCTGAAGCTGCTGCAGCAAATCAAGCAATTGCGCTTGTACTGTCACGTCTAACGCAGTCGTTGGTTCATCTGCAATCAGCAGCTCCGGCCTGCACGCAAGCGCAATCGCGATAACGACGCGCTGGCACATGCCGCCGGACAGCTCGTGCGGGTACTGCCTCGCACGTGTCTCTGGGTCTGGAATACCAACCATCCGCAGCAGATCAACCGCCATCTGCTTCGCTTCCGACTTGCGCTTCCGCTGATGCAACCGGATGCTCTCGGCAATCTGATCGCCGACCGTAAACACAGGATTGAGCGCTGACATCGGCTCTTGGAAGATCATCGCCATTTGATTGCCGCGAATCCGAATCATTTGCCGCTGCGTCTGATCCGTCAGTTCATTCCCTGCGAGACGAATGCTTCCTTCAAGAATGCGGCCGCCTGCGAATTCAAGCAGCCGCATAATGGCAAGCGACGTCACGCTCTTGCCGCTGCCTGACTCCCCGACGAGACACAACGTCTGTCCTTTGCCAATCGACAACGATACGCGGTCAATCGCCTTCACCGCGCCATTGTCCGTTGCGAAGCCTGCTGTTAAGTCCTTGATCGTAAGAAGCGGCTCCATGCACTCCACCTCCTTCGTTCCGCAACCGGTTGTTTTCGAGGATCAAGCGCATCGCGAATGCCGTCGCCAACGAAATTGACTGCAAGCACAACAATTAGAATGCACATCCCCGGATAGAGCGCCTGCAGCGGATCGAGCAGCATGAACTCCTGCGCATTACTGAGCATCAGCCCCCAGCTTGTATCCGGTGATTGAATGCCGAGTCCGAGATAGGATAAAGCGGACTCACTGAGAATAGCACCGCCAACCATTAAGGTAGCTGTAACGATAATCGGCACCGTCGCATTGCGAAGCAAATGACGGACAATGATGCCGGTATTCGAGACGCCAATTGCTCGTGCTGCTTCTACATACTGCATCTCTCGCAGCTGAAGGAACGTACCGCGGACGAGCCGCGCGACGCCCATCCAACTCGTGAAGGCGAGCACGAGAATCATATAACTGAACTTAGAGCCGAATATCGCAAGGATAAGAATGTTTAGAAACAACAGCGGCACAGCATTCATCACATCTACGAGGCGCATGAGAATCGCATCGATCCAGCCTCCGAAGTAGCCCGAGATAGAGCCAACAAGCGTGCCGATTAAGACGGAGACGAAAGCTACGGCAAAACCGACGGACAGCGACACTTGACCGCTGAAGAGCAGTCGTGACCATATATCGCGGCCCAGCTCATCGGTCCCGAGCAGATGATTGCCAGTCCCCGGCGGCGCATCTGCATTCAGCAGATCGATTCTCGCCGGATCATACGGGGCAATATAGTGTGCCAATGCCGCTAAAGCTATAAACAGAATGAGCACGAATAGCCCTGCAACCGCATAGGGATTGCGTCTGAACTTGTTTATCCCCGTACGCCATAATCCAGGTGGACGCTTCGGCAGCTTGCCGCTTAAGCGCACACCTGATTGAGATTTGGACACTGCAGCCCCTTCGTTTCGGTTGCTCCAACCTGGCTCTACTGCGGCAGCATGCTGACGCTCCTGCGTAGTCGCTTCATTCATGCAGCCGTCCCTCCTTTGCGCCCAAGCTGTACGCGAGGATCAACGAGCGCATAGAGCAGATCGGCAATGAAATTGCCTACGATGACGAGCACGGCTGTCACTATCGTTATTGCCATCAGCACGGAGTATTCCCGTGCTAATGCCATCTCGACGAACAGCCGCCCCATGCCCGGCCAGTTGAACACATTTTCCGTCAAAGCCGCTCCGCTCACGAGAATAGGAAGATCAAGCCCGATAATCGTAATGATCGGAATAAGCGCATTGCGCAGTCCATGCCGATAAATAACACGGCTTTCCCTTACGCCCTTCGCACGCGCTGTACGAATATAGTCCTGTTCCAGCACTTCCAGCATGCTGGTACGGGCATATTTGACATACCCCGCCAAGAAGCCAAGCGTCAGTACCGAAACAGGCAG
This sequence comes from Paenibacillus terricola, assembly GCF_014779765.1. GTDB lineage: Bacteria > Bacillota > Bacilli > Paenibacillales > Paenibacillaceae > Paenibacillus_T > Paenibacillus_T terricola. The sequence goes on from NZ_JACXZA010000003.1 coordinate 318,945, forward strand.
TACGAGATGGAGCAGCAGATCGCCTATTTGCCCTTCCTTATCGATTGCCCACATGTCAGACAACGGCAGCCAGTTCAACTTCAAAGCGAACAGCTCCTGCAGCAGGATACCGAACCAGAATGTCGGCATCGCGAAACCGACATAGGAGATGAAAGACGCTGTCTGATCGGACCAGCCGTACGCCTTCGTACTGTTGTAGATCCCCCAAGGGATCGCAATGAACAGGGATAGCAACCAAGACGTACCCATTAGCACCATCGTATGTCCGACAGTCGGCCACAGGATCTGACCGACTGGCAGATGGTTCTTGAACGTATAACCAAGGTCGCCTTGCAGAAAGCCGCCCAGCCATTTCAAATACTGCAAGGGGAGAGGGCGATCCAAACCGAGATTATGCGCCTGCGCCTTCGCTGCTTCCTGCGACAGGCCGGGCGAGAGGAAGATTTGAGTCGGTCCGCCCGGCGCGGCATGTATAAGTCCGAATGTAACGATCGAGATGAGAAACATCACGATCAAGGATTGAATGAAGCGCCTAACCAAATACTCGGTCATATCGCCGCCTCCCAGCAGTATGAGTACGGTACTTTACGGCTTCTTACTTGGAATCAACCCACCAGTTGTTGATATGGAAGAAATATCCGTAAGGAAGCGTCGGCTCCGGCGCATCCTCCTTCGCATAGTTGATCTTCGGTCCAAGTCCTTCCGGCAAGCCGTATTGGTACATGAACACGTAAGGCAGGTCGGTCGAGATCTCTTTGCCTACCTCGGCATAGATTTGTTTGCGCGCATTCTGGTCGACCGTCGAATAGCCGTCCACCCACAGCTTGTCGAGCTTCTCATTCTTGTACCAACCCGAGTTCTGACCGTTCGGCGGAAAATATTTGGACGAGAAGATCGATTCTCCGTCTGGATCCGGATTGTTCAACGACCACGACAGCAGCACGGCTTCGTATTTGCCCGGCGTCAAGTTTTGCTCCACCCAAGCTGAGAAATCGACGGCCTTCGGCGTCATCTCGATTCCGACGTCCTTCAAGTTCTGCTGCATGACGGCCGCAACCTGCTCACGTCGGCTGTTGCCCGCATTGTATTGAAGTTCAAATGCGAACCGATGACCATCTTTTACGAGGATCCCGTCTTTGCCAGCTACCCAGCCGTCTTCAGCCAGCAGTTTCTTCGCCTGCTCAGCATCATAGCCGTAGTTCACGACCGCATCGCCTGGGTCGGCCCACGAGCCTGGCAAGAACGGCGCGTTCATCAGCTTGCCGGTTCCCTTGAGCACTTTGTCCACCATTCCCTGACGATTGAGGGCATAGGCGATTGCCTGTCTCGACTTCGGTGTCGAGAACGGAATGAACTTATCCTTGAAGTTGTCCGTTTTGAAGTTAAAGCCGACGTATTCATACAGCGGACCTGGCTCCAGCACGACGTTAATGTCGCTCTTCTGCTTGACTGCTTCCACCTGTGTTACCGGAATCGCCTGCGTCAGGTCGACGTCGCCTTTGATCAGCGCTTGAACCTCGGTATTCTGATCGGCGTATATTTTGAAAATCACCTTCTGAATATGAGGTTTCGGTCCCCAGTAATTCGGGTCTGCCTCGAGCGTCAGGTTCTGCTTCTGTTTCCACTCGGTCCACTTCCATGGACCATTCGTAACCGTCTTCGCCGGATCCGTGCCGTATGGATGCTTGAGCAGCTCCTCCGGCTTCACATCTTTCAGCACATGCGCGGGCACAATCGCGCTCGCGATGACATATTGGAACGGCGCGTATACTTGCTTCAACGTAATTCGTACCGTCTGGTCATCCACCTTCTCGACCGCTTCCACCTTATCGAATTGGCTGATGCCTGGCGAAGCGACCTTCGGATCGCGGATCGCATTGAAGGTGAACACGACATCGTCGGCCGTTACGGGTTGCCCGTCGCTCCATTTCGCTGTCGATTTTAACTTAATCGTATACGTTTTGCCATCGGCCGATATTTCAGGCTTCTCGGATGCGAGTGACCAAGGCTCAGCCGTCACATTGCCCTGCCGATCCAGATCATACAAGTTCGCGAACATGAAGAAGGCGGCATCGCCAGAGGAAGTATCCTGAATAAATAATGGATTTGCAGAGACGATGTCCGAGAATGAACTGATCGTGAGCGTGCCGCCATCGGTTGGCATACCTTCCGCCACAGCAGTTGCTGGGTCAGACGACTTGTCGCCTGTGGGCTCAGTCTGTGCCGGCGTATCTGTCTTGTCGACATCGTTATCGTTTGAACTAGACTTGCTGCAGCCTGCCACCATTACTCCTATCAGCAACACGGACAATGACAACATCAACCACTTTTTCACCGTATCACCCATCCCTCTCATTGGACGACGTTCCCTCGCCGCCTTGTTTTTATCTGTTATGTAAATTGGGTTATCTAGTTAAGCCGTATTGTATCACCGAAATTTTCGTTTGAGAATGAATGTAATCACAATTTTCTGAATATTGAAACTTTTAAACTAGAACCGCATTTTGAACACGTTACCATTATCCCAACCCCCATATAATCCCACATTCACTTGTAAATCCGTCAACGATTCGGTAACGTAGATGATAAATATCAGAAATGTGAAAGGAGCAGAAGAAACATGAGCAATAAGCCGCAAACGAATGAATACGCAGCACCCTTCGCTAAGTACATCGATCTGGTACCTGAGGGCGATCTTGTATCGATTCTAGTCGAACAGTCGGAGCAGCTGGTGCAGCTGCTGAGCGGAATCAGCGAAGAGCAGTCCCATTATCGATATGACGAGGGCAAATGGAGCATCCGTGAAGTCCTTGGTCATATTACAGACAACGAGCGTGTCTGGACCTACCGTCTCCTGCGTATTGCCCGTGGCGACCAGATATCCTTCCCAAGCTACGATGAGAACCAGTTCATGCAAAATGCCCGCTTCGACGAAATTCCGTTAAACGAGCTGTTGGATGAATTCGTCTCCTTGCGCAAGTCTGCCGTTTATTTGCTGAAAGGACTGCCTGCGGAAGCATGGGATCGCGCCGGCACGCTGTACGATCATCCTCTCACCACTCGCGCCGCTGCAGCTGTTGTCGCTGGACATGAGAAGCACCATTGCAACATTATTCGGGATCGGTATTTGCCCGAGTTAGGTTAATACACTGTTATTGACGAATTCCCAATAAGAGGCATATAATAACCTCTAACTTCATTATCGCATTGTGCCGATGACGAGCATCCAACTCCGAGGCGTTTTCGTCAAGAAGGCTGCGCTGGCTGCGCATTCTATCCTAAGCTAACCGGGCCCGCCCGTTACCGCGGATCAAAGATGGAGAACGATTGCCGTTCTTCGAATTTGGGTGGCACCGCGAGCAAGCGCTCCTCGTCCCAATCATGGGATAAGGAGCGCTTTATTTATTGTCCGAATAAATAGGAGGAATGCGAAATGACGACAAGACTGTACAATTTCAACCCGGGGCCAGCGGCGCTGCCGCTAGAGGTGTTGGAGCAAGCCAAGGAAACAACAGTGCAATACGGCGGGCGGGGAATCTCGATCATGGAGATGTCGCATCGGAGCAAACCCGTTGAACAGTTATCGGCAGAAACGGAACAGCTGCTTCTGGAGCTTGCCGGGCTGTCGCGGAACGAATATCGCGCGCTGTTTATGGGCGGCGGAGCAAGCACACAGTTCGCCATGCTGCCGCTTAACTTTCTGGCGGGAGGTCAGATAGCCGATTATATTTTATCCGGCAGCTTCTCGGAGAAAGCGCTGCACGAAGCACAGTATATCGGCCAGACCCGGATAGCAGCAAGCTCGCAAGCAGAGAAATGGCGTCGTACGCCCGATGTAAACAGCTTGCGCATTCAAGCGGATGCCGCGTACGTGCATATGACGACGAACAATACGATCGAAGGCTCGCGATTCAACATTTTTCCGGAGACAGGCGGGGTGCCGCTTATCGCAGATATGACAAGCGACTTGCTCAGTCGGAATATCGATTACAGCCGGTTCTCGATGATCTATGCCGGAGCGCAGAAAAACCTCGGCCCTGCAGGCATTACTGTCGTCATCATCCGCAGGGACATGCTAGAACGCTGCTCGAAGCAAATCCCGCTCATTTGGCGGTACGCCACTTATGCAAGCAACGACTCGCTGTATAATACACCACCGGTGCACGCGCTCTACTTGACGAACCTTGTACTTCAATGGACCAAACGGCAAGGCGGCGTTCAGCGGCTCGAGACGGTCAACCGCGACAAGGCTGCGCTCATCTATGAGGCAATCGACCGGAGCGGAGGGTTCTACGAAGGCATAATTGCTAGGGGCGACCGCTCGGATATGAACATCACTTGGCGGCTAGCAAGCAAGGAGCTGGAGCTGCTGTTCGTGCAAGAGTCGGAACAGCACGGCTTCGAGGGGCTGGCCGGGCACCGCAGCGTCGGCGGCATCCGCGCATCGGCGTACAACGCTGTTCCGCGCGCAGCTTGCGAGGCGCTTGCAGATTTCATGAATGACTTCATGCGGAGAAAGGGGTGATTCCCCTTTTCAATCCCCACTAGAATTAAATGTCCCTGCGGGACGAGCAACTTCAATCCTATTTATTGATACTACCCCGCCCAAACCCTCCCCTTCAAAGGGGAGGGCCCCAGAGGGCATCTGCCCTCTGGACTCCCTGAAGGACTGATCTAGGTACAACGAGGGGATTGGGAATGCTGGACTCGTCTAGGTTTGTTCGAACGTATGCACACGGTTCGACGCTCCCTTGATGGGTGCGTGCTGATGCTCGCTTTCGTCCCTGCGGGACACGCTCTACTTTAGCGCTCCTGCTGGGTCATCCTTTCGGGATTTAACACCGCAATAATTGTAATAAACACGATTGTTTGTCCCTGCGGGACGAGTGGCTTTAAACATACTCAAACTCTATTGATACTACCCCGCCCAAACCCTCCCCTTCAAAGGGGAGGGCCCCAGAGGGCATCTGCCCTCTGGACTCCCTGAAGGACTGATCTAGGTACAACGAGGGGATTGGGAATGCTGGACTCGTTTAGGTTTGTTCGAACGTATGCACACGGTTCGACGCCCCCTTGATGGGTGCGTGCTGATGCTCGCTTTCGTCCCTGCGGGACACACTCTACTTTAGCGCTCCTGCTGGGTCATCCCTTCGGGATTTAACACCCATAATCGTATGGAACCATTCCTAAACAAAAACCAAAAGCTAAGCATTCGGGACTTGTCCCTCGAATGCCTAGCTTTTGGTTTAGTATATTTCTCTTCCTATTGAGCTCTTAGATCCCAAAGGGATCAATGGCGGGTGCGCCAAAAGTAGAGCGTGTCCCAGAGGGACGAAAGCGAGTACCAGCACGCACCAACACAGGAGCATCGAACAGTATGCGCATGTGGACACGTCCCTAGTCACAATCAAATCAGCCCCATCCACTCAACGTCCCTAGACCAGTCCTTCGGGGGAGTCCAAAGGGCACAACCCTTTGGGGCCCTCCCTTGAAAGGGATTGGGTGGGTTGGACCCCGAGGGTTTGGGTGGGTTGAATCCCGAGGGTTTCGGTGGGTTGAATTACTTAAATACCGGAGCCTTAAACTGCTCCAGCTTCTCGCGCGAGGATTGTTCGACTTCTGCGTGCAGGCTGTTGCCGTGCGAGTCCATCGTTACGATAGCAGCGAAGCCTTCCGTTTGCAGATGCCACATTGCCTCTGGAATACCGAACTCCTTCAGGAAGTGAACGTCGTTCACCTTCTTGAAGCATTCTGCATAGTACTGCGCTGCGCCGCCGATTGCGTTCAAGTATACGCCGCCGTGCTCTTGAAGCGCCTTGAGCGTCTTCGCACCCATGCCGCCTTTGCCGATAACGGCGCGGATACCGAACTTCTTCATGACGTCGCCTTGGTAAGGCTCCTCGCGAATGCTCGTCGTTGGTCCAGCCGCTTTCACATGCCAGCCGTTGTCGTCCTTCAGCATAACAGGTCCGCAGTGGTAAATAACGCCGCCGTTCAGATCGATTGGGGAATCGTTGTCGATCAGGTAGCTGTGCAGCGCATCGCGGCCCGTGTGCATTTCGCCATCGAGAATAACGATATCGCCAACGCGCAGTTCACGCACTTGCTCCTCTGTCAGCGGCATCGTCATACGGAATTCTCTGCGCTCGCTCGCATCTGTCGATGCTACTTCTGCTGCTCCGCCCGCTTCCGCTCCTGCATTCATCGGCAGCTCCGAACCTTGCGGGTAGATCCATTCCTTCAGTTCGCCCGTTGCCGCATCAAGCAGTACGCCTTGACGGCGGAACGCCCAGCAGTTGTAAGCGACGGAGACGAAGAAGCTTGCTGGCAGACGGTTCATCACGCCAACTTTACAGCCGAGCAGCGTAACCGCGCCGCCGAAGCCCATCGTGCCGATGCCAAGCTTGTTAGCATTGTCCATCACATACTCTTCAAGCTTGCGCAGCTCTTCATTCGGGTTCGTATCGTCGACGCGACGGAACAGCTGCTGCTTCGCCAGCTCATAACCTGTCGTGCGGTCCCCGCCGATGCCAACGCCGATAAAGCCCGCGCTGCAGCCTTGGCCTTGCGCTTGGTAGATCGCATGCATGACGCACTTACGAATACCATCGAGATCGCGGCCAGCCTTGCCGAGTCCTTCGATCTCCATTGGAAGGCTGTATTGAATGTTCTTGTTCTCGCATCCGCCGCCCTTCAGGATGAGGCGAACATCAACGTCTTCTTGCTCCCATTGTTCAAAATGGATCACCGGCGTACCTGGTCCGAGGTTGTCGCCTGTGTTTGCACCTGTCAACGAGTCAACGGAGTTCGTACGGAGCTTGCCATCCTTCGTTGCGCGAGCGATCGCATTCTTGATCGCCGCTTTCATAACGATCTGATTCGCGCCCACCGGCGTGTGCACGATGAACGTCGGCATGCCTGTATCTTGGCAGATTGGCGAAACATTGCATTCCGCCATCTCGATATTGGTCGCAATCGTCGATAAGGACAAGCCGGCGCGCGTTGCGCGGTCCTCTGCCTCCTGCGCTGCTTTGATCGCGACGCGAACGTCTCCTGGGAGATTCGTAGAAGTCTCGACAATTAGTTTGTACACGCTATCTTCAAAATGCTGCATAATCGTATGATTGCTCCTCTCTAGTCGCTTAAACCACTAAGCTTTATAATAGCATAGATGGACAACGACGGGTACGAGCGGATCAGCGAGATAATTGAAGATATGAAGGGACTGAGCAAGCATGGAGAGCGATTTTTTTGCTTATATGTACCGTTTGAAATATATTGAACGCTGGAGCTTGATGCGGAATACGACGAAGGAGAGCGTAGCGGAACATTCCTTTCATGTCGGGCTGCTTGCTCACATGCTGTGCGAGATCGGCAACGCCATCTTCGGCAGGTCGCTGAACGCCGACCGTGCGGCTGCAATGGCGCTATTCCACGACGCGACCGAAGTGTTCACCGGCGACATTCCAACGCCGGTCAAACATCATAATCCGAAGATGCTTGCCAGTTTCCGCGAGATCGAAGCAATGGCTGCCGAGCGCCTGCACAGCATGGTGCCCGTGCCTCTGCGCCCAGCTTATGCTTCCCTGCTCGGCATTCACGCAGACAGCAGCCCGCCGATGGAAGCCGAGCAAGAGCTGCATGGAATGCTCAAAGCAGCCGACTTGCTGGACGCTTACCTCAAATGCGTATCCGAGGTCGCATCGGGTAACAGGGAGTTTGCCGTCGCGAAGATGGAGATCGAACAGAAGCTTGCGCAGCTCAGTATGCCCGAGGTTGATTGGTTCCTTGACCATTTGGCGCCTGGACTTGGCCGAACGCTGGATGAATTGAGTCGGGACGAACAATAGTCCTCGCTAGTTCATTGGCTTCATCAGCCAAGCCAACGGTTTGAACACCGCTAGCAGCAGCTGCGTTGGACCCGGCAAATGTCGCAAGTCCAACGCAGCCATCCCCCAACCAATAATGAGTAAGACGTAGAATATGATTCGATCGCGTTTCGGCTGCCTTTTCAACTGCTTCCACTCATTTATCCAGATCGCTAAAGCTGACAAAATAACGATAAACCAGAAATCAAAGCGCATCATGGAATGACCTCATCATGGGGCATCCCGTCCGGCGCTAGAATTAAGCCCGATCGCAAAATATGTGCCGTAATATCCATCGTCACCTTAACTTGAGGAAAACGCTTATCCCAATTCCCCTTCTCCTTTTCCCACTGCTTCGGATATTTGCGATGAAACGCCTTCGCGAAGTCGAATATGTCTGCATTGAACTTGTGCTGCGCTTGCTGCACAGTTAGTTCAATTCGATCGCGTACGTCCTTCTCGAACGCTTTATCCATCTTAGCAAGCAGCTGCGGATCGACGGGATTGTAAGCCGTGCCATTTTGCAGCATGTCTCCTTCAACATTCACCTTGACCTTAATCATCCATTGATCGCCTTGAATGAGAGGGGTCGTCTTAATATGTGCGACGATCGGCCGTAGTGAAATAGCACCTTGCGAACGCCCATCCATCCAGAAAGTAATAGTGTAGTCGCCTATGTCATCGTTTAACCACATCATTCCCCTTGTGACCTTCTCCGACATCACCCCGATCATACGATCCCCCTTCATCACAGCGCTCCCATAGACGTATGGAATCGTCTGTCCAGGAGCCGCTGCTTTGCTTTTCTTGAGAACGTGGATATAAGGAATGGCCAGCGCTTCAGAATCATCGACCAGCTTCGAATTCAATTGCTGCAGCGTCAATTTGTACCCGATATCCATCTCTGACAGCTTGCGCAGCGCTTCGGCCGAGGTTCGTTCCAGCGGAGGGAACAGCTCTAAGTTATCAGAGGCTTTGCCTGCGCTGACAAACACAAACGACCTCTCCCTTGGCTGTGGATGGCGTGACAGTAAATCGAGTGATTCTTGAATGCCTTTATGCGCAAGCTCCTCGCCAAAAATAAAGATTTTGCATTGCCCCCAGAACAGCTTCCGCGGCATTCTTCTCTGCAGCTTGGACAACGCATCAGCAACGTTAACGCCGCTCGCCGTCCTCACAGCGGTCTCCTTATTCATGCCTCCGCCGCCTCCACCCCCTCCGCCTGTACCGCCAACGCCGCTCTGACTGCGCGGCAACAGAAATTGAATCGTCGTCACAATATCGTTATTCTTGCCTTGATCAAGCGCGAGCGCAGTAACAAGAGCCAGGTCGTTCAATTCGTCCCTATCCCAGCAACCTGTCGTCATCGTCAGGACCAGGACGGCTGATACGGCATGGACAAGACGTATCATGTTCATCCGCCAACGCCCCCGTCATCCGCTGATTTCCTTCCTGTCAGCCAAGCAACGAGCAAGAGCAGTAAGGGAATGACATTCATAAACAACGGCGTCTCGAATGTACCCACTTTAACTAGCAGCTGCTGCATAACCGAGAAGTTCGGCAAATCCCAAATGCTGAACACGGATGCGAGAACGGCAATGGGAAGCACGACCGTTCGAAAGTCCGTAACGCCGAAGCATTGGCTGAATGCAGTCACCGTCGCATACAAGAAAACGGTTAGCTTCACGAAGTTGCCTGCTACCCACATCACAAGAAGCAGTGCCTCAAGATTTTCAAAAAAACCACCTATACTGATGTAACGGAATGCAACCAATATCGGGTACGCCTTGTTGCTTGTGTCCAGCCCCAACACTAACAGTACAATCAAGTTAATCAGCACCATGCTGACGCTCACTGCGCTAAGCGCAATATAACCCCATTTCATTCCTGCTTTCGAATCGGATACGTAGGGGAGGAAGAAGTTAATAAGGAACAACTCGCTGACCCAGCTTTGCGGCACTGCAGATGCTTTCAGAACCGGAACAATGCCATGGCTCATGAAGGGAAGAACATTGCCCCACTCGAGATCAGGCAGCAGCAATAATAAGAAAATAAGCGGAAAAACGAAACAGGTAGTGAAAATGAGAGCACTCTTGGCGATCACGCTAACTCCCCCCCGGACTGCATTGGAAACAAGGAGAAGCATGAGGACGATGACAAGCATCATCGGCGTTTTGATCAAAAAGTTATTTTTTACGAATTCCGCATACTCTCTCGAGACAACACCTGTTACATGCACGAGATTCAGAAAGTATAGCATGCCAATGATTTTACCTAGTGCCTTGCCAAGTATGCGCTCGCTGCATTCAACTACCGTCATCCTCGGAAACCGGGCGTGCAAGCTTGTTGCTGCAGCTACACTCAAAATCCCCGTTCCGAGTACAACTAGCCCTATCATCCAGAAGTCATAAGGAGCATAAGATGCGGCAAGTGATGGCAGCGCCAGAAAGCCGGTCGCCATCACAGTAGGATAGAGGATGAACGCGAGCTGCATCGGTGTAATCATCTCATTTTTCTTCATCATCATCCCCCTCCATTCCTTCATTTCTCAAGTTCCCGTCCTTATTGATTATCCGGCATCTGATTCGGCGCCTCACGTTTTGTCTGCGGCTTACTATTCAGCTGGGGCCGAATATCAAGCGCCCACCAAGGCGCACGCATTACAATATCTTTGATATCACTGCGCTGCATCGTCGTAATCGACTGCAGATATGGCATTCCGAACGATTGCAGTCTGCACAGGTGCAGCACAATGAGTATAATTCCCATCATTATGCCCAGAAGCCCAAGCGTGCCTCCTAGAAAAATAAGCGGAAAACGGAGCATTCGTATTGCAATCCCCGCTATATAACGCGGAAGCATGAATGAAGCAATGCCCGTTATCGCAACGACGATCACCATCGGAGCTGAGACAAGCCCTGCTTGTACCGCCGCTTGGCCGACTACAAGCGCGCCAACGATACTGACGGCTGCGCCTACCTGCTTCGGCAGCCGAACGCCCGCTTCACGGAGCGCTTCGAACGTAACCTCCATGAGCAGCGCCTCGAAAAGCGCCGGGAACGGAACCGGCTCGCGAGAAGTCGCCATACTGCTGAGCAGTGCTCCTGGTACCATCTCCTGATGGTAGCTTGTTACCGCCACATAGAATGAAGGTAGAACGAGCGAAATGAAGGCGAAAATATACCGCAGCCAGCGAATTAATGTCGAAGGCCAGAAACGCTGATAATAATCCTCTGGCGATTGCAGAAGGCTGAACAACGATATCGGCGCGATCAAGGCGTGAGGCGTCCCCTCCGTAAGAATTGCAATTCTCCCTTCCAACAGAGCTGCGCATACTACGTCCGGTCTTTCTGTATTCAGAAGCTGCGGAAAAGGCGATCGAGGATTGTCCTCGATCATTTCTTCGATATAGCCGCTCTCTAATATGCCGTCGATCCGAATGCCTTCCAGCCTTGTTCTTGCCTCTTGCAGCAATGCAGTGTCAGCCAGTCCTTCGATATAGACAAGCACAACATTCGTCTGCGTATATTCACCTATTACAATCTTCTCTAATTTCATCAGCGGACTCTTGATAATACGACGAAGCATCGACGTGTTCACGCGAAGCGTCTCGGTAAAACCTTCTCTTGGTCCCCGAATAGTTGACTCTGCTTCAGGCTCTTCGATTGCGCGTTTCTCCCAGCTGGGCAGCCCGAAAGCGAGACCTGATGCTTCTTGATCCCGAAGGAGTACGGGCTGTCCGTTCGATATCGCGCTTATGCAATCTCCAATTGTAGCAACAGCTTTCATATCCGAGACGGAAATCCGCTGTTCAGCTAGTCGGATCAGATTCAATTCCTTCGGGCCGTCGGCATCCATTAAGGGGGTAACAATATACCGGTCAGCTTTATCCGTATCAATCAGACCATCGATATAGACCAGAGCTGCATCCGTAACTCCTCCAATGGCGAACCTGCGCACAATGACATCGGAACAATTCGAATAGAGTGCCTGTAGACGCTGCACATTGTCAGCGAGGGAAAGAACCAGCTCCTGCTTCTCCTCCTCTGTCAGCTCGCGGCGATTGCGCGGGACACGAGATGCGGATGCCGTCGGCTTATATCGTGTTCTCATAGCCCCACACCGCTCCTTCTGTCTGAAGTCCCAAGACACCTGTTTCCATTTGTTAGAATGAACCGTTGCGCGCTTATTATGCAAAATCTTCTATTCGAATTACACAAAAAGGCTGAGCGGACGATTACCTCGCCTGCTCAGCCTCTTCACTTTCATCCCGTTTCTATTAATAACGATGCTTACCTTACTCCAAACCGTCACTGCCTCGCAGCCTCTGCATCGAATCCCTAACAGCCGCATAGAACGGACGCCATGCAGGCAGTGCATCTACTGGCCCGGGCGCATCTTCGATCGGGCTTTCCTGTGAATCCACGACGTCCGGTTGCTCTGCAGCAGCTGTATGTTCGCGCTCCGGCTGCTTATCCTGATTTTCCTCTGAACGTTCCATCTGCTTCGCCTCCTGACCGCATGAAACCACCTATCGCCTACGGTTGCACCTTTATTGCATGTTATTTGCTTATGTTTACTGCCTTCCGAACCGATCATGACGCAGAGCAAACAGCTCACGCAGCTCGTCGGTCGACATCTCCGTCACCCACTGCTCCGTCTGACTGACTATCTGGTCGTTAAGCATCTGCTTACGGTCGATCATCTGGTCGATTCGCTCCTCCAGCGTTCCAAGCGTCACGAATTTGTGCACCTGCACTTTCTTCGTCTGGCCGATTCGGAATGCGCGGTCCGTTGCTTGATTCTCTACCGCCGGATTCCACCAGCGGTCGAAGTGGAATACATGGTTCGCCGCCGTCAGGTTAAGCCCTGTGCCGCCTGCCTTCAGCGACAGTACGAACGCACAGCCTGGCTCGGACGTGTCCTTGAATCGTTCGATCATCGCATCGCGCTGCGCTTTCGGCACACCGCCATGCAAATACGGCACCGGCATTCCCGTACGCTCCTCCAGCAACCGCTTGAGCATCATGCCCATATCGACGAACTGGGTAAATATAAGGCAGCGCTCGCCTTCAGCCGCAATTTCCTCTACCATCTCCAGCACGCGCGTCGTCTTGTTCGATCGCTCGGCGTCCCATTCGGTGCCAGTCACTCCATCGCCCAGCAGCAGCTGCGGATGATCGCATAGCTGCTTCAGCTTCGTCAACGCTGACAGAATACGTCCGCGTCGTTTCATCGGACCTTCTTTGTCCAGATTATTAAGCAAATCCGAGACGATGTTCTCATACAACGCGCCTTGCTCGGCTGTAAGCGATACGAACATCTTCGCTTCGCTCTTATCCGGCAGCGAATCGATAATGGTCGGATCGCTCTTCACTCTCCGAAGCATGAAAGGCCGCGTCCAGCGCTGCAGCCCCGCGATTGCCTCCGCATCGCGGGTCCGTTCAATCGGTGCGATAACATGCTGGCGGAACTCGCCCAGTCTGCCCAGATAACCCGGGCTTATGAAATCAAAGATGGACCACAGCTCTGTCAGTCGGTTCTCCATTGGCGTACCGGTCATCGCAATGCGATGGTATGCATGCAGCCGGCGGATCGAAGCTGACTGTTTCGTGTTTACGTTCTTAATATTTTGCGCTTCGTCAAGACAGAGTACGTTCCATTCAACCTGACCAAGTTCATCCTCATCGAGCGGAACGAGCGAATAGGATGTAATCACAAGATCAGCCTCATTAGCCGCTGCTTCGAACGCTGGGCCTTTATCACGCTTCGGGCCGTAATGCAGCATCACGCGCAAATCCGGTGCGAATCGTTCGAGTTCCTTCTCCCAGTTGCCGATAACGGATGTCGGACAGACAAGCAATGACGGGCCGCCGCGTCCGGTGCCCTCCTCGAACTTCTGCTTCACGCTAAGCAAATATGCCGTAAACTGAACGGTCTTACCAAGTCCCATGTCATCTGCCAAAATCGCACCAAGTCCGAACCGTCGCAGAAACGAAAGCCACGACACGCCTTGATGCTGATAAGGACGAAGTTCGCCGTGGAACGTCGGCGGAATTTCGACGCTCGGAACGCCATTCGTCTGCTGCAGCTGCTCCAGCCACTTGGACAGATGGCTGTTCAGCTCTACTTCCGCCGCCAGCGAGATGCCGTCATCTTCATCGCCGTCCGTGATCGGCGACGTGCCGCGCAGATGCATCTCCAGCACGTCTCGCAGCGTCAATCCTTTGCGTTTGCCGACCTGCTTCATCCATTTCTTGATCCGATCGACGTCGGCAGGCTCCAGGTGAACCCATTCGCCTCCGACACGCAGCAGCCTCCGGTTGTCTGCTGCGAGCTTCATAAACTCCGCTTCGGATAGATCCAGATTGCCGACCGCAAGCTTCCAATCGAACTGGACTAACTCATTCAAGCCAAACATCGGCTGCTCAGCCGAGCCAACAGATGACTTCATCTTCGCCTTCAAGCGGAACTTGCGGGAGCGTACCGTCTCCCACCACGAGGGCAGCAGCACTGGACAACCCGTCTGCAGCAGCTTTAAACTTGTCGATTCCAGGAAGGTGTACGCTTCGTTATCTGTCAGTTCAGAATGAAGGCGTCCATCGCTATCGATCAGCTCTGGAGCGGTCGTCTGCCATTTGCGACGCTCGCGGTCAAGCCGCTCCTCCAGCAGTGGAAGCCATTCCTCCGGAATCTGCTCTTCGGTGCTGATAGGCATATAATGACCCGCTTCCAGATCCACTAGCGGAATCCACGGCCCTCCATCTCGATGTTGAACAGCCGGACGGAGCCGCCAGCCATGCTCTTCATCAGGCTCAGTCAGCTGCAAGGCCGTACGGAAAGGAAACAGGTCCTTCCGTATGCCCGCCGCCACAAGCCAGTCCTCTTCATCTGCGGCACCGCCACGCAGCACGGCTGAACCAATGCCCGACAGCGTCGAATGCCAGGCTGTAGATACAGCCGAATCCGTCTCAATCAAGCTGTTCACAGCTGTCGTCAGCCACTCGTCTATTGCGCCTGGCTGCCCCGCTTCATCCCATAGCTGCTGAATCTGCTGCAGCCTCGCCGCTGCTTCAGGCTCTGAAGCTGGAGCATCCGGCCGCCATGCCGGTCTTTCCGCAGTCCAGCGTACGCCATCAGGAACGAACCATCCGTTCTGCAGCGAATCCCACAGCCAGACAGCTGTATCACGTACGCGATCCCCTTCAGGCGTCCACCCATAATGCAGCATCCGAACTGGCTTAGGGAGCGACAAATATTCAACCGCAAGCAGAGGCGGCAGTAAAATCATCGTACGACCGAACGCTTCCTTCTTCTCGATCTCCGAGCCATACCACGAAGGCGCATGCCAGGCGAACAGCAGCCGTTTCAGTCTGCCGGCATAGCCGTTATTCTGACGCTCCTCCATCACATACACGCCTTCGCCAGAAGCCCAGCGGGCATCCAGTATGAGCGGTTGATTCGTATCTATTCCTCTCATGGGCGTATATTTCCTTTCGCCATTTCTTCCTGCAGCGCACGCAGACGGTGATACTTATCGTTAAGCGACTGGACATATCGACCCCATTGCTGATCCCGTTTCAACGTCTTATACAACTTCTCCAGCTTCTTCATCAACTTGACGGCTTGCTTATAACCTTGCCGATTGCGTGACAGAATCGCATCATCAATCGCTTGATGAAAAATCGGCAGCAGCGACTGCGGCGATGACTTGGAAGCCTCGCGCAAATCTTTGCCATCTAACTCATCCGGCGACATGCCCATCAGCAACTGCAGATCCGCCCATTCTTCGTAACGTCCCTGCTCCATCCAATGATCGGCAAGCGAGCTGTAGGAGTACGGCAGCAGCGCTGTCATCCAATTCGCCCATTTCGGATTGCCTGGCTGCGCTTGATCGGCTTCTCTGCAGAGGAATAGGAACGGGACTAGCGCCCGTGAATTAGCCCCCTTCGAGCGGTGCTCGAAGAAGAAACTCATCCAAATATCAAAGCTTTCCCAATTGCGCTCCGTCAGCCTAGTCTGCGCGTACATCTGCACGAGCGGTTCGATCGGATCGATTGGAGCATTAGAAAGCCGCGCGACTGCTTCTACATCTCTGCCCTCGAACATATCCAGCGCAGCAAGCGCAATCGCAGCAAAATGACTTCCGCGCTTCGTTCCATCTGAAGGTGCTGCGTTGGCATCCTGCTCTTCCAGCCGAACCCGCTCATCCGCACGCCATTGATCATCATCAAGCCTACCGGACGTCAGGCTGAGATAGAGAAAATCCCATCGAAATAGCTCATTGTCGGTATCTCCCGCGTGCGTCCGCGCAAACTCGGTCACAGTATCGAACCAGTCAAGCTGCCGTTGTTCCCATTGCTGCCAATGCTTCTGCTCTGCCGCCAGCGATTCGAACTGCTCGATCCATGGCTCAGCCATCCGAGTAAAGCTCATCTGCTGATAATATTTGCTGAATGGATCAACAAGCGAGAATGCTTTCTCCGCCTGCCGCAGCGTGAAGAGGATAGCCAGCATCCATTCATATTGCTGAATGGTCTTGTTCCAATCGCGCGCAATTCCTTTCAGTCCCTGCAAGACCGATTGCAGCGGATGCAGCGAGTATCGGCACTGCTTCCACGCCTCGCCGTACTGCTCCTCCATCTGGGTCGTAATACGCCGATGATCTTCGGAGGGCAGCCCCATTCTGCTGGTTGACGTCTGCGACTCCGGCGCAGCGGACAATCCCATGAGTCTGCGTCTGGCATCCTCAGGTGACCGTGTACCCGACTTGTCGCACGCGGCAAAATAAACCGCCGCCATATGCTTGCAATGCTCCGGATTCGGGCAAGTGCAGGTGCTGTAGTTAAAATCGCTCACGTCGAGCATAACGCTGTACATATCGGAGCCTCGAACGGCTCCGATGAGCGTATCGCCATCCATCAACTTAATGTGTTGAACACGATCTTTTATATAATAGTCCCAGCCGCGATCTACAATAGCCGGGGACAGATGTTGTGCAAGCTCTGTTTCGAGTGCGAGCAGCAGCATTTGTTCGGTTTGGAATAAGGAGTCCATGCACCCACTCCGTTCATCTGACATTCGTTTTATTATACCATATTTGCCGCTTGTTTCACGTCTGCTTCAATATGAATTGCATGAACAACAACAGGGCCGCCCGCCAATGTCGAATTGGCGCAGCAGCCCTATTGGGTTAAAACCTTTAATAATGCGGCAACCGTACGGCAAAGACGATATTTCCATCTTCATCCGCTTCAACCTGCAGCGTACCTTTATAAGAAGTTACGATTTCCTTCACGATCGGCAAGCCAAGACCTTGATGAACGCCCTTCTTCGTCGAAAAGCCTTGATCAAACAGCTTGCCTTCCTCCGCGATTCGATGGGCATCATCGCATGTATTGCGGATGACGAACTCCAGACTATTGTCGACAAGCACGCCCTCCAGCCGGATCAACCGCCGATCCTCTGGATATTTCATCACTTCATCGAATGCGTTATCGATCAGATTGCCGATCACACGGGTAAGGTCCAGCGACTTCATACCGAAGTCCAGCTTATCAAGTCCATGGAAACTGTTCTCGAAACGAACCTTCTTCTCCTGCGCCTGCGCAAGCTTCGATCGAATAAGCGCTGCAATCGCCGGATTGCCGATATTAATCATCTCATTGGTGAGCTGAATTTCACCAGTCAGCTCCCTCATGAAATCCTTCAGCTCGGTGGTTTTGCCCAAGTCGACAAGAGACTGTATCGTCTGTACATAGTTGAGAAAATCATGCCGCTGCGCTTTGACGGACACGAGCAGCTGGTTGATCTCTTCCACATACGTTACTTGCGTCTCCTTCACGACCTCGTTGCGAGAGCGACGGAAGTAATTCAGAATCAACAGGACAAGCAATGCGCTCAGCACAGTAATGAATGTAATGATAAGGCCGATGTTAAGGAACTGCGCATCAAGCGAGTCCTGTACAAACTTATAGTCCGATACGATCGTCAGAATGTATCGATCCAGCGAATTGCCAGCTTTATCAAGTACGCTGGATCCCTTCGGGATTTGAACGGGGATATACGTTTTGATGACATGAGTGCCGTTAGCAATCGCATTCACAGTCACAATTCGATTAGACTGATATGCCTTATCGACATTGTTGACATCGTCCTTCAGCTTATAAATGTAATCTCCATATATAATCGGCGCCTGCGTAATATGCTCGACCCACTCGCCATTACTATTCTTCGTCAGAACAGGCTTGCCAAGCGAGAACGTATCCGGGTTTACCGCGGTAATCTCCAATAGGGAAGCATTGTCCTCTATCGCACGTTTGATAAGCCGGTTTACGCCTGTCGCATCCTCGTATTGCTTCATCATATCGTTACTAATGTAGGGATCCAGCATATAGTTCGTGGAGCCATCATAGTAATAGCCCCATTTATATACCTTATCTACGTCGGTGGTAGCAACTTCATAAGGCCCAGTCCAGAAGTGATTCAGCGCCTGTCCCCATTTGACCGATACCGGCCTCAAGGCGAATAGCTGCTGAAATGCTTGGTACCATGGGTTCCATGTCTTAGAACTTGCACCCAGTTCCTTCGGATCAGACGATTTCTCGATAATAATATCGTCCTTCGCCTCGTTAGGGCGGAACAACGAGATATGATTGACGTCGAGCTTCGCCGACAATTCCGTCAACTGCTCGTTCGTCACCTTGTCGATATCAGGATCGAGCGCATATTGCGCAGCAATCGAAACAGCCCGCAGTTCGCGGCCAATCTGATTCTGGAATACTTCGCCGCCAAGCCGCGATTGTTCAATCGACAGCTGAATTTGCTTCGCTACGGCAAGCATCTCATGTTTCATACTATTCTCAAGCGATCGTTTCGCTGTGAAATAATAGATCGTATTATTCACTCCGATAAGGAGCAATAATCCTATAATCGCTACTACCCATATCCTGCGCCGCATCATGAATGTCCGTTACTCCTCTATGAAGAAATTAGCCCATCAAGCGGCCCAAATAGCTGAGCAGCGCCCAACGTCGTTCCTCTCTTCTCTTATATCGAGGAAGCATCCGGTACAGCCTAGCGGACTCCTCGAGCGCGCGCTTCGCTTCTGCTTTGCGGCCCATCCGTTTGTTCAGCTGTGCTAAACGGTAATATCCTTCACAAGAAGAGGTATGAATTTGCTGGAAAGCTTCGAGATCCTCCAACGCTTTTGCCGTATCCCTTATACTATTCATTGCAGCTAGACGCAAATACGGTTGACCGTATTTGACTCGCGGATTAATCGACAATGCCTGGCGGATTGCCGCTTCGCCCGCCTCAGACTCGCCCGTTCGGAGAAGGCAAGTACCCAAATCGTCCCAATATTCCGCCGATTGTTCGACTGCTTCCCGTTCACGCAGCGGCTCCAGCAGCTCTCGTGCATTCCGGAAGCTCTTCTTCTCGATCAGCAGCTTGGAAAGCTCGAGCTTCGAAGATAAGTCATTCGGATTCATGTCTAGCTGTTGGCGAAGCTTGCGAATGCGTCCCATCCGGCGCAGCGGCTTGACCAAACTCGGCGACAACCCGATAAATCGGCGATCAATGATGTATAAGATAACAATCATTGCAAGAAATGCCAAGATGGGGTTGCCGAAGATCGACCATAATAGTCCGAACAGTAAAAACTTTCCGAGCATTAGTAAGCCTCCCGATTTGATCTAACTGCCTTTTCTCACATCATAACACAGGAGCAGACGTTTACGGGAGATAAACAATGAATAAGAGGAACCCTGTCGAAGGATTCCTCTTATCAATAAGTGCTATTCGAATTGTACCATCGCTTTGACAACGCCCGCTTCCGGCTTCAGCCATGACTCGAAGCGATCGACTAATTCATCAAATCCACAACGATGCGTAATGTAACCAGTCGGCTCTACCGCTCCGCTTCTAACTGCTTCTACCACAGCCGCAAAATCTTCCATCGTCGCGTTTCGGCTGCCGAGCAGCGTAAGCTCCTTCTTATGGAAGTCTGGATCATGGAACGAAATATCAGCTTTTACGAGGCCGACATAAACGACCGCACCGCCATGCGAAGCATATTGGAACGCGCCTTCCATCGAGCGGACACTGCCTGTTGCATCGAAAACAACATCTGCTAAGTCGCCGCCCGTCAACGCCGCAAGGCGTTCATAAGGAGCTTCCAGCGCGTTAATCGTCTCATCAACGCCAGCCCAGCTGCGGCAGAATGCCAGCTTCTCTTCTTGGATATCCATCGCAATGACGCGCGCTCCGCGGGACTTCGCGAATGCCATTACGCCAAGACCAATCGGCCCGCCGCCAATGACAAGCGCCGTATCCCCTTGCTTAAGACCGGAACGGCGAACGGCATGTGCACCGATAGCGAGAGGCTCCAACGCAGCCGCTTGATCAAGCGACAAATCGTTTACGACGAGCAGCTGCTTAGCTGGAACGACGAACCATTCCCGCATGCCGCCGTCTGCATGAACGCCTAGCACAGAGATCGAAGTGCAGCAATTCGACTTGCCTTTGCGGCAAGCCGCGCAGCTTCCGCATGCTACGTACGGAATAAGCGCTGCTTGATCGCCGACTGCAATGTTCTCTACACCTTCGCCAAGCGACTCCACGATACCAGACAGCTCGTGTCCGAGAATGCGGGGATAGACGAAGAACGGCTGGTTGCCGCGATACGCGTGCATATCCGTACCGCAGATGCCGACCCGCGCCACGCGGAGCAGCACCTCGCCGGGTCCAGGCTCCGGCTTGCTCGTTTCTGTCTGAATAAGCCGATTCGGCTCAAGGCATACAATTGTTTTCATTCGTACCATTCACCTTTCCAGCTTTGTGTTGCAATCTGTTCACCCTTCTCCATATGGAGAAGCGCAATAACAACATTACCATTGGGATTCAGTACAATTGTGTCACTCATCGCCGCTCGTCCTCCCACTGTTCCAAGATCTCAGAAATTGCTGATCCTAGATCACAGCCTGAAAGGGTACGAATATCTTGTCCCCACCAGTCGGTGCGAGACAGTACTTGGTCTGCAACAGCGGCGCTGCTACCACTGCTCCACGCGGCAGCCATCTCTTCCAACACGCTAACATCATCCCGTATAAGCAATGGTTTACCGTCAAATGCGGTACTTGAATAGCTGCCATCCGCTTGCTGCTCAACGCGATAAAGACGAATTAATGCTGCCAGTCCGCGAATGAGTCCTTCCGGCAGAGATTGGTTGCTCTCCATATACGCTATAAGCGTCGGGAGAAGACGGGCCTTGAACTTGCTCATGCTGTTCATTGCAATATCCAGCAGACGATGACGAATGAACGGATTCAAGTAGCGGTCGTACACATCATTGGCGTAAGCCGTAAGCGATGTTTCATCTATGGAAACCGACGGAATGATCTCGTTAGCAACCGTTGAACGTACCCATTGACCGAGCGATGGATCTTCCATCAGTCCCCGTACATGCTCGGCGCCGGACAATAGGCCGATTGGTGTCATCAGCGTGTGGGCACCATTCAGAATGCGAACCTTGCGCAGCTGATAGGGCTTCAAATCGTCTGTCCATACGACGTTCAATCCGGCCTTGACGAATGGAAGCACGCGCTCAAGCTCCGGTTCTGCTTCGATTGCCCAGAAATGATAAGGTTCTGCCGCATTAAGAAGCGCATCGCGATACTGAAGCTTATCGAACAGCGCTTCCGCATCATCCGCAGGGTAACCGGTTACGATTCGGTCAACGAGCGAATTCAAGAAACGATTATGCGATGCAACCCACTGCTTGAACGTCTCTGGCAGGCTCCAATCATTCGCGTGCTGCAACACGCATTCCTTCAGCGTATCTCCATTACGTTCCAGCAGCTCGCAGGGCAGCATGATTAAGCCCCGGCTTGTATCGCCGCCGAACGTCTCGAAGCGGCGATATAGCAGCAGCGTCAGCTTTGCCGGGAATGATTCCGCAGGCTGCTGCGGCGTCCAAGCCGTCTCGATATAACGGAGGCCTGCCTCAGTCGTATTCGATACTACGACCTGCAGCTCCGGCTCGTCTGCCAGCGCCATGTAGCGATCCCATTCGAGATACGGATCAATGATTGCGTTGAAAACAGCGATGACTTCAGTCTCCTCAATCGGTTGGCCGTTCTTCAATCCCCGAATCAGTTGGGTATATAACCCGTCTTGTTGCTTCAGCTCCGCCAGTTTCTTCGCGCCTGATGGTCGCGGCTGCGTTACAGCAACGCCCCCTTGGAACAAGCCTTGCGTTCGGCATTGCTGAATCATCCAATCCGCGAAGCCTCTCAGGAAGTTGCCTTCACCGATCTGCAGCACCCGAACAGGCTCCGATGTGACTGTCGCGAGCCGCTCTCGCGATGAGTCGTCTGCGGTCAAGCGGGACAGTTGGTTAGGCGTTTCGCGCACATTCTGTCTCCCCTTCATTTTCTTTTTATTGTTTCTATTGTATCATCATGATCAGACGTAAAAGTATGGTTTCGGTGCGAAAACATGCTCAATTTTGATCATTGAATCTAGACGAAGGAGCGATCAGCCTATGAAGCCGTTGCGCAAGTCGTTCGATGCGACCGGCCTATTCCCGTTCGCCCTCAACTACCGCGATACGAAGACACCTCAGTTCGAGCTGCCCGATCATGTGCATGACTGGCATGAGCTTGTCTACGTGCACAGCGGAAGAGGAACTTTTTTCATCCAACATACCGTATATGAAATGAAGGCGGGCGACTTGTTCGTCATCCCGTCCAATACGATTCATCGTGCTACGCCTGACAGTGAAGAACCTGTCACATCAACGGCCATTTTCTTCAGTCCAACTTTCATTAAGTCGCCGGCATTCGATGAACAGTGGCAGCCCGATCAGCTGTTCCAGTCCGACAACTATCTGTACGAGTTGACCGAGACCGACCAAGCGCAATTCGAGCAGTCGCTTCGCAGCATGAAGCTCGAACTGGAGAAGCAGCAAGAAGGTTTCCGAACGGCCGTCTGGCTGAAGCTGCTGGCCGTACTCCACCATACGTGCCGTTCACAAGCCATTAACCGCAGCAAAACACTTCGATCATCAAGCGGACCCGATTGGTTGGATAAAATTCTATCTTATGTCGAAGCCGAGCAGAGCAAGGACGGCGGCGACAAGCTTACGCTATCCACGCTGGCGAAGATTGCGAACGTAAGCGCCGCGCACTTCAGTCGTGTATTCCGGCAGAAGACAGGCATGAATGTGACCGACTATTTGACGACAAGGCGCATCATCAAAGCCAAGCAACTGCTCGCCGCCACCGATGACAAAGTAAGTTGGATTGCGACGGTATGCGGCTTTGACAGCATGACTTATTTTCACAGGAGCTTCAAGAAATATGTTGGCATGTCGCCTGCGAAATACCGCTCATCTCACACATCGGACTGAACCTTTTCTAAACGTATAAATTTCGTGGTCAAAATCAGAAAATTCACCACTAATTTAGCTTCGTATATATGTGAAGTTATTAATAAATATGTTATGATAAGAATATCGTGTCGCTTATGCAGCGCTGAAATTATATCCAATAATGAGAGCGCTTCATATTGTGTCATTGCTAGTATTTGGTTTATATTGATACTATGGTGTTTCTTCCAATTGTTATCTAATAGTTGGCGTTTCGACTAATCGACGATTTTAATCGAAATAGGAGAGTCCTGCTCATGAAAATCGATACAACCCCGCACTCGCTCCCGATATATGAAGCGCTTGCAAGCAATGTACGACTGCAAGTTATAAATCTGCTCGCACAGCAGGACATGAACATCAAAGAGCTTGCTCAGGCGTTAGGCCTCAGCAGTGCAATCATGACGATGCACGTGAAGAAGCTTGAGAAGGCAGGTATCATTCAAGCCACAATGATTCCGAGCAAGGGCGGCATCAAGAAAGTGTGTTCACTCGTTGCAGAAGCCATTACGATCGACTTCCCGCGCAAGGGCGATTGGTCGCCAAGCCGTTCTTATCATCAGACGATCGTATCGGTTGGCCATTACACCGACTTCCAGATCGAACCAACCTGCGGCCTGGCAACAACAGAGAAGGTAATCGGCGAGTTCGACGAACCGCGCTGCTTCCTCGATGCCGAGCGCTTCAACGCGAAGATTCTGTGGTTCGGCTGCGGCTTCATTGAGTACAAGGTTCCGAACTACCTGCTGAAGAATGAGACGCCGGAAGAGCTCGAAATTTCGATGGAAATTTCGTCTGAAGCCCCATTCACGAATCAGAACTGGCCATCCGACATTACGTTCCATCTCAATGGCGTAGAAGTCGGCACCTGGACAAGCCCTGGCGATTTCGGCGGCAAACGAGGCAAGTATACGCCTGACTGGTGGTGGGATGAAGTGAACCAGTACGGTCTGCTGAAAGTAATCAAAGTAACAGACCAAGGAACGTTCATCGACGGCAACCAGATCTCGAACGTAACGATCAAGTCGCTCAACATTCGTGAGAAGCAGTGGAACTTCCGTATCAGCGTCAAGGAAGACTCCCCGCATGTCGGCGGCGTAACGCTGTTCGGTTCCGGTTTCGGCAACTACAACCAAGATCTTGTCTTCAAGCTTTACTATCAGCAGCATGAAGAACCGCAGACAGCTGAATAAGCTGCGTTCGCGTTCCTTCCGTTATGCATAGGAAATTAGCCTCATCCCGATGGGATGAGGCTCTTTACTTTTACACTTCACGACAGCATGTTTAAAAGCCCCTTAGAGCTAACGGCTGGCGGCCCTAAGACCGTGCCATCACTAAGGGGCTAATCTGTTTCTTCTATTATAATGTAATCCAAATGATGACAGTCGAAAACTGCATTCATGATCGCTTCTTCACTATTCCTTCGTCCGTTTACCCCATACTGCGATACCACGATCATCTAGGCCAGTGAACACAAGTGTCTGCACCTCTCGTTCCCAATCCCAAGCGGTCAGCACACGACCCGTTGATGTGCGCGTCGCACCGTCCGAATCCTGCCAGCGAAGCGATAGCGTTGCTGACTGCTCATCAAGTTGCCATTGTCCATTGCCAAGCGCTGTACCGCTGATAGGGCCGTCTGCCTCTAATCTGGCTTTCACCGCTACAACCGCCGTATCAGCCACAGGCAGATGAACGATAACTTCCCATTCACCAGCGATTAGATCAGATGGAATCGGCTGCTCCTTCTCTCCTGCATAACGTTCAGGCGATACAACTGGCCAGCCGTCCGGCGTCCAAGCGATACGACGAACATGAAGGTACGGCCAATGCGGATTTGATTTACCTCTTGCATGGTGCACCATATACCAATCGTCACCTTCATGCAGCACTGAGTTGTGACCCGGCATTACCCAGCCTTCACCTTCGCTGAACTCATAGCCGCCCATCAGCTTCGTGCCAACATCCGATTGCGGCATATAATGAATGTCGTCCAGTCTTCTGCCATTGAAGTCAACGTAAGGCCCGTCGATAAAGTCCGAACGACCGACACGCACATTATAATTGCGGAACAGTGAATCATAAGAGACGAACAAGTAATATTGGCGGAATCCTTCATGATACATAATATAAGGCCCTTCTACCGCGCCTTCTCTCGTCGCTTTATCACGTGCTGCAATCCGTTTCCCGAAGCCAGGCTCAGCCGGCAAGCCTGTCTCTGGATTCAGCCGCGTAATATAGATGCCATCAAAGAACGATCCATACAACAACCACTGACTGCCCACTGCATCCACTGCAATCTGTGCATCAATGGCATTTGGACCTGGATTACCTGACTTCGTGCGCATTGCCACGCCGCTATCTTCCCATGGTCCCTCCGGCGACCTGGCCGTCATAAGGCCGATGAGCGAGCCGTTCGTGCCGAAACTCGAAGCGGAATAGTACATGCGGTACGTATCACCATGCTTGAACACGTCCGGCGCCCATAGATTCGTCGCGTTCGTCTCTTCCTTCGCATGCTCCGGTATGCCAGGCAGCGCCCTTCCTACCCATTCCCATGCGATCAAATCATTCGACTTGCGCACCATGACGCCTGGCGTCAGCTTCGCCTTCGTCTGTACATCGGTGGAATACACATAATAAGTGCCATCGTCATCTCTAAAGATACCAGGGTCATGCACGTTCATCGTCTGCCATGCTTGTTCATTATGAATGGCAGCTTCATCATACATTGGATACGTTACAGGTGCTGCAGGGAAAACAGGCTTCGGTACGTCTTTCCTTTGGTTCGAGTCTGTCATCGCTAGATACAACTCCTCGTCAGTGATGGAAGCGCATGATCGATATGCAAAAAGCCATCCCTCTCACTCTGGTCCCAGAGCGGAGGGATGGGCGGATTGCTGAGATTAACCTTTGACTGCCGATATCGCAACCGATTCGATAATTTGCTTCTGGAATACGAGGAACACGATCAGCATCGGCAGGAGCGAGATTACGGAAGCCGCCATGATGAGCGGGTAGTCCGTCTGAATCGCATACATCGCATTGAAGTTGCCGATTACGAGCTGGAGCGTGTAATTCTCCTCCGACGTCAAGTAAATCGTCGGTGCGAGGTAGTCGTTCCAGACGCCCATGAACCACAGGATCAACTGCGCCGCGACCGCTGGTTTAATAAGCGGGAATACGATACGAGCGTAAAGACCAAAGTAGGAAGAACCATCAATCTTTGCTGCTTCAATAATCGCATTCGGCACACTCGTCAAGTACTGACGAAGGAAGAAGATCATGAACACGTTACCGAACAATCCTGGCACAATCAGCGGGAGGAGCGAGTCGGTCCAACCGATATTCGAGAACATGATGAACTGCGGGATCATAACTGCTGGATAAGGAATCATGATCGATGAGAGCAGCATCAAGAAAATTTTGTTCTTATGCGGAACTTGCAGTTTCGCCAGAGCGAATGCCGCCAAACTGGACGTGAACGTACCGATTAATGTTACGGATACCGCTACGATCACACTGTTCTTAATACCGCTAAGCAGTGGACCAGCCGTCCATATTTCCGAATACTTTGCCGTCAGCCACTCTTCTGGAATCCATACCGGAGGAAGCGCGAATACTTCCATTTTCGTCTTGAATGATGTCGAGACCATCCACAGCAAGGGGGCGATCATGAACACTGCGCCGATGCACAGAAGTATGAATATGATTATATTTGCAGCACTCCACTTTTTAGAAGACAAAACCATTCATCGCCACTCCTTCCTTAGTCGAGGTCACCCGACGATTTCTCATTAAACTTAAATTGTACAAGCGTTACAATGAAGATAAACAATGCGAGCAGCACTGCCATTGCGGACGAGTAACCCAGTTGGAAGTTACCGAACGCCTTCTGCCACATGTAGAATACGGCTGAAGCGGACGAATACTCAGGACCGCCTGTCGACGTCATAATGTTGATTTCTGTGAAGATCTGCGATCCGCCGATAATGCTCGTAACAACGATGAAGAACGTTACGGGCTTCACCATTGGCCAAGTAATAGCACGGAACGTCTGAAAGCCGTTCGCGCCGTCCAACTCAGCTGCTTCATAGTAGCTGCGGGACACGCTTTGCAATGCTGCCAAGTACAGGAGCATCGAATAGCCAAGACCTTTCCAGATCGCCATAATCATAATTGCCGGTTTAACTGTATGTTTATTAGCCAACCAGTTAGGACCTTTAATGCCGAATAGATCGAGGAACTGGTTTACTAAACCGTAGTCACCGTTGTAGGCCCATTGCCACAGAATCGAAATGGCCGCCAAGGAGGAAATAACTGGAACATAATAAATAACACGGAATGTCGTCGTACCTGGAATACCTCTGTTCAAACCCATTGCCAGCAGAAGCGCCAGCACAAGACCGATCGGAATGCCGATCATCATGAAGAACGTATTGAACATTGCTTTGTGGAACAATTCATCCGAGAATAAGTCCTTGTAGTTATCCAAGCCGATAAAATTCATTTGGCCGAGTCCGTCCCAGTCTGTAAAAGAGCCGTAGATCGAGTACAGCATCGGATACAATGTAAACAACAACATCCCGATGACCGGTGGCGCTAAAAATAAATAACCGTAAATCATTTCTTTGCGATATAGTTTCGATTTGGTTGGCATGGCTCTCACCCCTGGTTATCCGGAATCAAAATGATGCTAACTGCAGCATCGTAACAGCAGCTAGCATCATTTCTCCCGGCATTAATCTTTGCTGTAGACAGACATTACATTATTACTTTTTCGATTTTTGCTCTTGTTCGATTGCTTTATCAAGCAGCTTCTGCATCTTAGGTTGTTCGGATTTCACGTAGTCCGCAGCTGTAACTTTGCCATCGATGACTGGTTGGATATCCGTGAAGAACAGGTTGTACCATTCAGCGTTATACGTTTGCGTACCTGGGATCGGACGACCATATTCATTAACAACTTGCAGGAACTCTTCTTTGTTAGCCGGCTTCGTGGAAGTGTCTGCCGCCCACGTCTTAGCCATGTCGATCAAGTTCGGAATTTGAACTTTTGCTGCTACGAGCTGCTCCATGCCTTCTTTGGAAGCCGTCAGGTACATGACGAGCTCAGCTGCGTCGGATTGGTATTTGGAGTCAGCCGATACACCGATACCAAGGGAACCGAGCCACGTAGCTGGTTTGCCTGTCGAACCTGCTGGCATAGGAATCAGATCATATTCGAATGGAAGCTTCTCGTAAGTGCTCATATCCCAAGGACCTACTGGGAAGAATGCCATCTCGCCTTTCATCCAGCGTTGGTACGTATCAAGCGTTTGCGCTTCTTGAACCGAAGGCGTGATATGGTATACGTTCTGCATGTCAGCGAAATATTGGAGTGCTTCAGCGAATTTCGGATCGTCGATCGTAACTTTCGTTTTCGTCGAGTCGAGCCAGTCAGCGCCGTTGCTCCATACGAACGATTGCAGCATCCAGTTAACGTTGAAGCCTGTGCCGAACTGGTCGATTTTGCCATCGCCGTTCGTGTCTTTCGTCAGCTCTTGGTTAACTTTGATGAACTCGTCCCATGTGTAAGGCTTGTCTTTGTCAGGAAGCGCGATGCCGGCTTTCTCGAACATCGTTTTGTTGTAGCCAAGTGCGAAAGGACCAACGTCTTTAGGAAGACCATAGATGTTGCCTTGACCAGTTACACTGCCGTCATAACGATAGAAGTTAACGCCATAAGGCCAGATATTGTTAATATCGATCGACGATTTCTCAACGTATTGCGTGATGTCAGCCAGAACGCCGCTGTTAACGTAAGCGCGCAGATCGCCCGGATCATAGTAGAATACGTCTGGTACGGAGTGGCCTGCGATGGATGCTTTCAACTTCGTCGCGTATTGGTCAGCCGTCGTCGTTACGATTTTTACTTTTACGCCTGGATGATCTTCTTCAAATTTCTTGATAACTGCCGTGTAAGCTTTCTGCTCGTCTGGACCGCCGCGGAACATGAACGTCAGGTTTTTCGTTTCTCCGGATTTCGCTCCGCTGTTTGCCGAGTCGGATTTCGAGTCGTCTTTGCTGCTGCTTCCGCAACCTGCGAGGACGCCAGCAAATACGATGATCAGGGCTAAGATGGAAATAAGATATTTATTCTTCGCCATGTGATATTCCCTCCTGATGATGTTATAATGAACTACACATCTGAAACCGCATTCATTTCTCTGCTAAAAACACGTTCAAGATCCCCTAGCTATACCCTCATTAACGCTCATTTGAGAGTCCTGACGCCACCCCCGATTAATGATGGACCAGTTACCAACCGCATTGCCAAACCTTCGACAAGCGACCAATCAGCAAATCCATTAATCATTAATAAATTTGTTACAGCAATCATAATTCAAAGCGTTTTCAAAGTCAATATACCTTGGCTAAACTTTTTTGTTAATAACAAAATCATTAACAAAGCTCACTGTTTCTTTATTTTTCATCGGTCCAATTCGTGTTTATAATAACCATATATGGGTTGGAATATGCCCTTCCAATAGGAGTGAGATCGATTGAACGAACAATGGCAATTCATCGCATCAAGTATGCCAAGATGGTTGGAAGACTGTAGACCGTTCGCTCATAACGGATCGCCTGCCGCTTATATACCTGAACTAGCCAAAGCGCCCAAAGAAGCATTGGGCGTTACACTCCTAGCCACAGACGGCAGTACGATCAGCGGCGGCGACAGCAGCCAGATGTTCACCATGCAAAGCATCTCCAAAGTATTCACGCTGCTGCTCGCTTTAATGAGTAACGGAGAAGAAGCCGTATTCGCCAAGGTCGGCATGGAGCCAACAGGAGACGACTTCAATTCCATGCTGAAGCTGGAGTTGGTCGAACCCGGCATTCCGTTTAATCCCCTCATTAATGCCGGCGCTATCGCTGTCACATCCCTCATTCCTGGCATTGATGTAATGGATAAAACGCTGCGCATCCTCGAATTTATCCGCTATCTGGCAGGTGATGAGAACATCGGCTATAACATTGCAGTCAGCAGCTCCGAAGCAGCTACTGCCTACCGTAACCGGTCGCTCGCCTATTTCTTGAAGGATAACGACGTACTCGATGCACAGACCGATGTCGAGGAACTGCTTAGCGTATACTTCAACCACTGTGCAATCGAGGTCAACTGCCATCACCTCGCAAGAATGGCACTGATTCTGGCGCATGGCGGCCTGGATCCGCTCACCAATCGCCAACTGCTGCCGCGGCGCTATGTGCAGATCGCCAAGACATTCATGCTTACATGCGGCATGTACAATGCATCCGGTGAATTCGCCATCAAGGTTGGCATTCCGGCCAAGAGCGGCGTTGCTGGCGGTATAATGGCAGTCGTCCCAGGCCAATATGGCATTGGTATTATTGGCCCGGCGCTCGATCGGCGCGGCAACAGCATAGCTGGCGTTAGACTTCTCGAAGCCATGTCCGTTGAATGCGATTGGAGCATCTTCTAAAATCGATGAAAAAAGAACAAAAATACGCCTATCTTCCATCATATGGTTGATAGGCGTATTATTTATAATTTCGTTACTCATTAATGATTAACTTAATGTTTAAAGACGACTAAAAACCACTTTCTAAACATATGAAGAAGTCCACATTAGATCTTTCGCAGCCACACACTTAGCGAACTAGAGTTTATAGAAATCCGCTGCATTCCCTCCGAACAGCGCCTCTCTTTCTTCGTTTCCATACTCTTCCGGTAGGGCCGACTCCAGCACTTCCATGCATTGATCGTATGTTGCGGCGAGCAGGCAAACGGGCCAGTCGCTGCCGAACATAATCCGCTTCGAACCGAAGCATTCAATTGCATGGTGGATATAAGGTACAAACTGTTCTTGCTTCCACTGACTGTGATCTGCCTCCGTCACCATGCCAGACAGCTTGCAGTAAATATTCGGATAGCTGGCAATTATGCGAAGTTGTTCCTTCCAAGGTTCCAACTCACCAGCTGCGATAGGCGGCTTACCGATATGATCGATTACCCCATGGAGATGCGGCACCTTCTCCAACAGTCGGACAACTGCATCCAGTTGAGAAGCCCGCATCAGCAGGTCAAGCGGCTGCTCCATGTCTGCGAAGTACGTTAGCGCTTCTATATAGCGAGGCGTCAACACTTCATTCGCATCCGCCATCTCTTGGATCATCACTCGGAACCCTACATATTTCGGATTACGTTTGAAACGTTCATAGACAGCCTTATAGTCAGGCGATTCGAGGTCTAGCCAACCGACAACGCCTGCAATGCTTGAATCTGAAGCTGCCAATGACAACAGTAAGTCAGTCTCCTCATGCTTCGGCTCCGCTTGGACAACGATCGTAGCATCGATTCCGTGTTTGGTTAGATCTGCTTTCAAGCCGTCTGGCAGATAGCTCCGATACAGGACCGTACCTTCCTCCAGCCACCCCAAATTGCCACGCTCAATATTCCAATAATGCTGATGCGCATCGATCCGCACGCTTGCACGCACCTTTCATCGAGAGATATAGGATTGTTTCTCCACACAAAAATGCTGGACGGCCCAAAGCCGTCCAGCCGTTACTTGCCTTGTTACGCCTATTGTAGCAAATAGCGCATCTTCGACAAAGTACTGATTAGCTGCGTTCTCATACCCAATTATGACATCTACCGTTTGTTGCGCTTGCGGAATTCCTGCGGCGTAAAGCCCTCCTGCTTCTTAAACAGCTTCGAGAAGTAGGAGAAGTTGCGATAGCCTGTAATCTCCGCAACGTCACTCACTTTGAGATCCGATTCGCTAAGCAGCCGCTTCGCCTGCGTCATCCGCTGATCCATAATGTAGTCCGACAAGGACAAGCCTGTCTCCTTCTTGAACAATCTCGACAAGTACGCTGGATTGAAATGAAGAAATGCCGCAATGTCTTCTCTCGTCAGATCTTGTGCAATGTGGGACTGTACATATTGCTCGATCAGCTCAACGACCGAAGGCTCGCGATTGCGATGCTTCTCGTGTGCTCTCATAGAGGCATCAATCATACGCTTCGTCCAAGTTCGCAGCTGCGATAACGATTTCGTAGCTTGCAGCATATCGTCATGCCGATTCAATGATTCCAGCGCATGGTCCACAGAAATGCCGTTCTTATGGAAAGTCTGATAAATCATTGAAACGAAATGGTAATAAAACGCTTTCAAATTCTCTTTCGAAAACGATTTTTGATTGTCGTACACACGGAACAGTTCATCGAGTCGACGCTGCAGCTCCTCTTTCTTGCCGGATTCGAACAACACCGCCAGCTCAGAAGGCCAATTCACCGACTGCATGCTCGCTTGGTCCTCGTAGTTCTGTCCTTCAACAAAGATGGCATCGGATCTTGATACGTTGCGCCTCTCCATATCAAGAAGCTCCGCGCAGCTGCCCGCAATCCCGGTAATCGGGCCAGGCTGACCGATGTAGCATGACACATGGGAGTAGAAATATTGGTTGCAATCGGCAATAAACCGGCGGCACCGCCACTCAAGTTCCTTCATGTCGTCTGCAATCCGCTTGGCATCATAAATAATGATAAAGATAGCACCGCTGCGGCATTTGACAACTGTACCCATCCACTCGCGAAGCACCGTCTCCCTCGCCGAGTTCATCATCGCGTACTCAAGGATGTTCTCGTCACGGCTGCCGAAACTCTGCTTCCAGCGATCCACGCTTACTAGTAACGGAATAAAGACGTCATTGGCTGAAAATTGTGGTTGTATCATCGACAGATAGCTCGTGTGCGGTTCTGATACGGACATATTCCCTGACTCGCCTGCCGGCTCGATCAGGTCGGTCCAGAATCGGTCAACCAGCACATCCCGTTGTGACTTGAGCAGATTCTCGTACCGTTCCGCCTTCGTATGCATCGACAGCTTCCGCCTCGTATCCTCAAGCTTCCGCAGCGCCTTCATGACGGTTTCCTTCAGCCTGTCATGGGCGATTGGCTTAAGCAGATAATCGAAGCAGCCGATCTGAAGCGCTGTCTGTGCATAGTCGAATTTGTCATGACCGGTTAGAAAAATCGTCTCTGTCGTTATTCCCCGCTTCTTCATCCAACCGAGCAGCTCTAGTCCGTTCTCTCCTGGCATCTCGATGTCGCAAATCATCACGTCTACGGCGTGT
Source organism: Paenibacillus terricola (assembly GCF_014779765.1). Classification (GTDB taxonomy): domain Bacteria; phylum Bacillota; class Bacilli; order Paenibacillales; family Paenibacillaceae; genus Paenibacillus_T; species Paenibacillus_T terricola. The sequence goes on from NZ_JACXZA010000003.1 coordinate 352,388, forward strand.
TCTCCCAGCCGCTCTCTTGCTTCCTCTGCGTCAGACGCAGACAAAACTTCTGTGATTTGTAATGAACGCCAATCAATGGTATCCACAACACTCTTCAATGCGAACGCTTCATCATCGACGACCAGAAGCCGATACACCATCGATACCCCCTTCCCCATCAAGGATGCGAATAAGGAGACTTCTGTCAGATCAAACATTGCAGGCACAATTTCAGTCTATCAAATTTGGAAACTGCCTACAATATTTACCTGATAGAATGAGACAACGCTCGCATCCCGTCAAACCGGACGCCTGCATGGTTCGACAAAAATGCAGGCGTCCGACCCGATTCTCGGTGTGTATTATGGCTCAAGTCCCCATACGAGAGAACCACTCTGATATAACGTTACTTTGTTCCAATCGGCGTATGCCGACTTCGTACCATCAAACGAGTAGTCATTGCTCTCGTTGAGATTCGTCCAATCCGACTTCGCAATTCGGATCTGAATATCGCCCGACTGACCGCCTGGCGCGATTGTTCCTGCAGCTGAACTAAACGAAAGCTCCAGATATGTGTCCGCCGTTGTCTTCGCTGGGCTGATCGTGCCGAACACGCCGCTAACTGCGCTCGTGCCCACTTGCGCGTAGTCCACCCAGTAATTCAGCGATGCTGTTGACGAATCCTTCGTCAGATAGTAACGCAGCTTCAGACCGCTCAGACTTACAGCTGTCGCACCTGTATTCTTAATGTTGAATGTTGCGTAGATCTGATTGTCGTTCGCATTGGCGTTGCTCAGTTTGTATTGAACGACGAGGCTGCTAGTTGGCGTGGTGCTGCCAGCTGGCGTTGCGCTTGCTACTGACGAATTCGTTGATTCGCCCGCGCTGTTCACAGCGCTGACAACATAGTAGTACGTCGTACCGTTCGTCAACCCCGTGTCCGTGTACGTTGTACCTGTTACACCTGTTGCAATCGTCGTGAAAGCACCACCGCTTGTCGTCGAACGTTTCACACTATAACTCGTTGCACCCGTCGAAGCTGTCCACGCCAGCGTTGCTTGCGCATTGCCCGCCGTTGCCGTCAGACCCGTCGGTGCGGAAGGGGCCGTAATTGGTGCAGTTGGTGTTGCGCTTGCCACCGATGAATTCGCCGACTCACCCGCGATGTTCACAGCGCTTACTACATAGTAATACGTTGTACCATTCGTCAGACCTGTATTGGTGTAGGAAGTACCTGTAACGCCTGTTGCTACTGTCGTGTACGGACCGCCACTCGTCGTCGCACGCTTCACGTTATAGCTCGTTGCGCTGGTTGATGCTGTCCATGCCAGCGTCACTTGGGCGCTGCCTGAAGTTGCCGTCAGGCCCGTCGGTGCGGATGGCACTGTCGCCGGCGCGACTGGCGTCGCGCTCGCTTGCGACGAGTTCGACGATTCGCCTGAGCTGTTAACAGCAGTCACAACGTAATAATAGGACGAGCCATTCGTCAGACCGGTGTTCGTATAGGTTGTACCTGTAACACCTGTGGCTACTGTCGTGTAAGGACCGCCGCTGACGCTTGCGCGTTTCACGTTATAGCTTGATGCGCCAGTCGACGCCGCCCATGTCAATGTCACTTGCGCGTTGCCCGCTGCTGCACTGATGCTTGCAGGTGCTGAAGGAGTGGATGCGACAACCAGCGGCTTTATTATGCGATCGAGCATCGTCTGCTTCGGCGCATTCCAAGTCTGCCAGTCATCGAGCAGCAAGCCGCCTGTATCGCCGCTGTTCGGATTGAGGCACCAGTAGGTCCAATACAGGTCGTTTTGTTTGATATAGTCGACCAGTTTATTTTGCCAGATCCCTTCCGGGCTTGTCGTATCTACACCGCGTCCGCCGAATTCGCCCATCAGAATCGGGGCAATATTGTTCTTACTGATGTAGCCCCAATACGAATCCCACAAAGCTGGCATATTGTTCGGGAAACTCGGATCGGAGAACCACGACTGAGTCGCTACGCCGGGACCGTAATCATGCGGCGAGTAGACCAAGCGATTCGCTACATTCAGACGAACCGGATAATTCTGTACGCCTCTTAAGTTACCTCCCCACCAGTAATTGCCGTTGTCACCCTGTACATTGGATGAGATGCCCTCTACGAGAATGAGCCAGTTCGGATTCGCCGCCAGAATGGCATTGCCTGCCCGCTCCGCCGCAAGGCGCCAGTCCGTTGCAAGGTTGCCTGTTCCCCAAGAAGCGGTGCCATGCGGCTCATTGTGAAGGTCAGCGCCGATAACCGTCGGGTTATTCGCATAATGCTGAGCCAGCATGACCCAGTCGCTAATCCAGCGCGCTTCCGAATATTGCGCCGTATACCACAGCTCAGACTGGCCGCCGGAGTCCGGACGGTGACGGTCGAGAATGATTTGGATGCCCCTATCGCCCGCTTTCTGAACGACACGGTCCATTAGCTGCAAAGGTGTCAGACCCACAAGATCAGGGTTCGTATTCGGGTTAACGCTGACAGGCATGCTGCCTGCATCGAACATTTGGGTGGAATAAGGAAGACGAATCAAATTGTAGCCATGTGCTTTGATTTGATCCAAGAAGCTATCGAGGGAATAAGACCACAATCCATGAGGTGAATAGTTCGCTGTCTCGAAGCCAAACCAGTTGAGTCCGTTAAAAATTGCCGGATTGCCCGCTTCGTCTACAATCCGATTGCCGGAAGTATGATAGTAGCCCAGTGCTGCTGCGGCTTCCGTCTTGCGTACGCCGATCGTTGCAATCATAGAGCAGACCATCGCTGCAGTCAGCAGCATTAGGCCCCATCGTTTCATCGTGGCAGTCGCCATTACGCCATCTCTCCTCTTCTTCTACGCGAATAGAATAGAATCGTATCGGAGCGCCCCGCAGGGCGCTCCGATTCACATTTGCCTATTGCCTGCTTGCCCTTGAGACAGGAAGCCACACACCACCTTAATGTTAGCCTTACGGCTCAATCCCCCAAGCGAGCGAGCCGCTGTTATACAACGTCACTTTGTTCCAGTCAGCGAACGAAGATTTCGTTCCATCGAACGAATAATCGTTGCTTTCCGAGAAGTTCGACCAGTCAGACTTCGCAATACGGACCTGGATCTCTCCTGTTTGACCGCCGGCAGCGATCGATCCCGCTGCCGAGCTGAACGACAACTCCAGATACGTGTCTGCTGTCGTCTTCGCCGGGCTGATCGTGCCGAACGCGCCGCTTACTGCACTCGTGCCGACTTGTGCGTAATCCACCCAGTAGTTGAGCGATGCGCTCGTCGTATCTTTCGTTAGGTAATAACGCAGCTTCAGGTTGTTAAGGTTAACTGCCGTCGTGCCTGTGTTCTTAATGTTAAACGTTGCGTAGATTTGATTGTCATTCGCATTGGAGTTGCTCAGCTTGTATTGAACAACAAGGCTGCTAGGCGTTGTCGTGCTGCCGGCTGGCGTTGCGCTCGCTTGCGACGAGTTCGCCGATTCGCCTGCACTGTTCACGGCGCTGACAACATAATAGTACGTCGTGCCGTTCGTCAGGCCTGTGTTCGTATACGAAGTACCCGTCACGACTGTTGCTACCGTCGTGTACGCGCCGCCGCTTGTCATTGCACGTTTCACGTTATAGCTCGTCGCTCCGCTCGACGCCGTCCACGTCAGCGTCGCTTGGGCATTGCCAGCCGTTGCCGTCAGTCCCGTTGGTACGGACGGTACCGTCACCGGTGCTGTTGGCGTTGCGCTCGCCTGCGCGGAGTTCGACGACTCACCCGCACTGTTCACGGCGCTAACGACATAGTAGTACGTCGTGCCGTTCGTCAGCCCTGTGTTCGTGTAGGAAGTACCCGTTACGCCTGTCGCTACCGTCGTGAATGCGCCGCCGCTTGTCGTCGCACGCTTCACGTTATAACTCGTCGCGCCGCTCGACGCCGTCCACGACAGCGTCGCTTGGGCATTGCCTGCCGCTGCAGTCAGGCCCGTTGGTACGGACGGTACCGTCACCGGTGCTGTTGGCGTTGCGCTCGCCTGCGCGGAGTTCGACGACTCACCCGCGCTGTTCACGGCGCTAACGACATAGTAGTACGTCGTGCCATTCGTCAGACCCGTGTTCGTGTACGTCGTACCCGTCACGCCTGTTGCTACTGTCGTGTACGCGCCGCCGCTTGTCGTCGCACGCTTCACGTTATAGCTAGTCGCACCGCTCGATGCCGTCCAAGACAGAACCGCTTGCGCATTGCCTGCCGCCGCGGTCAGCCCCGTAGGTGCGGAAGGAGCCGTTACCGTTGACGTACCAGGCTTAAGCACGATATGGTAAGCCGTCAGCGGCGGAATCGAATACGTGAATTGGTTGCCGCTAATATTCGAGACCGTGCCGATTTGTTTCAATGCCGTGCCCGTGCCGTCGAAGCCGTAGATCGCGGCGGACGTATAAGCTTGGCTGCCGGCAATTTGAATCGTCGCGTTCTGTGCGTTGTCGAAGTTTTTGTTCAACACGACCAAATGGAGCTCGTTATTCGTTGCATCTTTGACCGATGCATAGACGGAGCTGTTCTCAACATCCGACGTGTTCGCTTTGACATGAATGTCGCCGAATTTGGAGCCGTTGCCGTCATAGTTGCGATACAGCTTGAACGCCGAATTGACGTACTCGGCATTCGGCTCCAACTGCCAGAACGAAGCGAAGTACACGCCGAGCTTGCCGAAAATGCCGAGCGCGTCCGCCTGCGCGATACCGCCCGAGATATCTCCTTCGCCGCCGTAGCTGTACTCGGTAATGCCTAATTTGGTACCTGGATAATACGTATTGATAGAAGATTGCAGCTTCGGAATGATTGGAAGATAAGACGAGAAATAATCGGCTATCCAACTCGTTTCATGGTAGGTCGAATCCCACAGTGAACGCGGCGCTTGAACGCGCGCCTTCTGCGTTTCGAGGGAGCCTGCTCCATTGAACGTGATGCGCGTACCGCCTCCCGTCGCTTCGGGATACCAGTGAACGTCGAGTACGTCGAGCAGTCGTTTGCCTGCAGTCGTGCTCGCCTGCTTCATTTTGTCGAGATAGTAATCGAGGTACCAGTTGTAGTTGCCTTTGAGCGAAGCCCAGTCTGGCGCGTCCTGCAGCGCATAGAAACCATAGAAGCCATAAGACGCCGGTCCAAAAATTTCAGCGGCAGGGTCTACCGCTTTGACCGCCTTCGAGAGCGAAACCGATCGATCGACAAGCTCTTGTGCTCCAACTGCAGCAGGGTGAATGCGCGGATGCGTATTCGACCACAAATCCGGCTCGTTGTCCAGTGAATAGCCTTTAATGCCCGTTGCCGTCGCGGCGGAGCCGTACTTGTTTACGAGGAAGTTCACTTCTTCGTCCATGTAAACATTATTGTCGGTTACGTCCGGCGTCAGGGAGAAGGCGCTGCCCTTAGAATTGACGACCGAACGCCAACGCGAAGACGGAGCCGCTTCGCTCGTTGATACAGCACCGTTCTTGTCCGCAGCCGCATATCCTGCCATCTGAAGCGTGACGAGAGAATAGCTGTTGTTTGCCAGCGAAATGTCATGGAACTTGGTAACCGTCGCACCGGGCAGGCTGCAACCGCTCACGGTCGAAGCGCACATATAATCGTCGCTGGAGTGAAGCCAGTCGCTGCCCGCATTCGATGCGTTGTTCTCCCAGTTGTAGCCGGTCATCCGGTTGCCGCCTAAGCGGCGTGCCGTATAATCGGCCGTATTCGTGAAATCTTGGTTCGTACCGTAAATATATGGACTAATATTCGTTCTTTCCGCGCTTGGATCAACGGTGATGGCAACGTTGGCGGTTGCTGCAGAAGCAGTCTGCGCCGAAGGAACAATCGAAGGAAACAGCAGCGCCGCACTCGCGACGGCGGCGATCCATTTCGCTTTCTTCTTGCTTGTATTCTTGCTTGTCAAATCATTCACCCCTCTTCTCACAAATAAGGAGAGGTCTGCGGCGCTCCGGCCGCAGCACCTCTCATTTCGGTGTTGACTGATACTTATACACGCTTACGGCTCAATACCCCATACGAGGGAACCGCTGTTGTACAGCGTTACTTTGTTCCAGTCAGCGAACGACGACTTCGTTCCATCGAACGAGTAGTCATTGCTTTCCGAGAAATTCGTCCAGTCCGACTTCGCAATACGAACTTGGATATCGCCTGTTTGACCACCTGCAGCTATCGATCCAGCTGCCGAGCTGAACGACAGTTCCAGATAGGTGTCTGCCGTCGTCTTCGCTGGACTGATTGTGCCGAACACGCCGCTTACTGCGCTCGTGCCTACTTGTGCGTAATCCACCCAGTAGTTGAGCGATGCGCTAGTCGTATCTTTGGTCAGGTAATAACGCAGTTTCAGGTTGCTGAGGCTTACTGCTGTCGTACCTGTGTTCTTAATGTTAAACGTTGCGTAGATTTGGTTGTCATTCGCATTGGCGTTGCTCAGCTTGTATTGAACAACGAGGCTGCTAGTCGTCGTGCTGCCAACTGGCGTTGCACTTGCGACTGACGAATTCGCTGATTCGCCTGCACTATTCACTGCGCTGACAACATAGTAGTACGTTGTGCCGTTCGTCAGGCCCGTGTCCGTATACGTCGTGCCCGTTACGCCTGTAGCGATTGTCGTGAAAGTGCCGCCGCTCGTCGTCGAACGTTTCACATTGTAGCTTGTTGCGCCTGTCGACGCTGTCCATGCCAACACCACTTGCGCATTGCCTGCCGTTGCCGTCAGACCCGTTGGTGCTGCTGGTACCGTTACTGGTGCAACTGGCGTTGCGCTTGTTTGTGCGGAGTTGGAAGACTCTCCCGCACTGTTCACCGCGCTAACAACATAGTAGTACGTCGTGCCATTCGTCAGGCCCGTGTTCGTGTACGTCGTACCCGTAACACCCGTTGCTACCGTAGTGTAAGGGCCGCCGCTTGTCGTTGCACGTTTCACGTTATAGCTTGTTGCACCTGTAGATGCTGTCCATGCCAACACCACTTGTGCGTTGCCTGCCGTTGCCGTCAGGCCTGTCGGCGCTGCCGGAACTGCGACTGGTGCAACCGGTGTTGCACTTGCTTGTGTGGAGTTCGATGATTCACCGACACTGTTCACTGCGCTTACGACGTAATAGTACGTCGTGCCGTTCGTCAGTCCCGTATTCGTATACGTTGTGCCCGTTACACCTGTTGCTACCGTCGTGTAAGGACCGCCGCTCGTTGTTGCACGTTTCACGTTGTAGCTCGTTGCGCCTGTCGACGCTGTCCACGACAGCACCACTTGCGCATTGCCCGCCGTTGCCGTCAGACCTGTTGGCGCTGCCGGAACGGTTGCCGGAGCTACCGGCGTTGCACTAACTTGCGAAGAGTTGGACGATTCGCCTGCGCTGTTCACAGCACTAACAACGTAGTAGTACGTCGTGCCATTCGTCAGACCTGTGTTCGTGTACGTCGTACCCGTCACGCCCGTTGCTACCGTCGTGTACGCGCCGCCGCTTGTCGTTGCACGTTTTACGTTGTAGCTCGTTGCGCCCGTCGATGCCGTCCACGACAGCACCACTTGTGCATTGCCTGCCGTTGCCGTCAGACCTGTTGGCGCTGCCGGAACTGCTGCCGGTGCTGCCGGCGTTGCACTTGCTTGCGAAGAGTTCGACGATTCGCCAGCGCTGTTCACTGCGCTAACGACATAATAGTAAGTCGTGCCGTTCGTCAGACCCGTGTTCGTGTACGAAGTGCCCGTCACGCCTGTCGCTACTGTCGTGTACGTGCCGCCGCTCGTCGTCGCACGTTTCACATTATAGCTCGTTGCGCCCGTCGAAGCTGCCCATGACAGTACGACTTGTGCATTGCCTGCCGTTGCCGTCAGGCTAGCAGGTGCTGCAGGCGTCGTAACCGTCGTCGAATAAGGAATGGCAGGGTAAGCGTTCGTTACCAGTTCAACGAACTGCGTGTGGAACCAATGGCCCGATACTGGAGCGTTAGCCAGCGCGCCCGTTGGCTTGCCGCTTGCGGCGATATACGTCGGATCGCACATTCTATCAAAACCTTTGCCTTCGTCGTTCGGGATGAGCGAGCTGGATCCGTCGGATTCGCCCGGCGGCTTCGCCCATACTAGCGCATCGATATGCGAGGATGCATAAGCTGCAGGCGCCACCGTCGGTGCTTCGCCCATGCCGGCTCCAGCTGGGTTACACCAGTTGCCGCGGTGGTAACGGCGGTCGATACGACCGGAATCCGCATAATCGTTTACCGTCGAACCGCTGGCAATCGTTGGACGGTTCGGTCCGCCCCAGCCATTGCGGGATGTGTCCACGAGGAAGCCGATCGTCGTCGGCCAGCCTTTTGCTACGAAACCGGAATAAAGCGCTGCTGTAAAATCCGCTTCATCGAAATACGGATTCCATTCATAGTAAGAGGCCGATCTCAGCGGGCTTCCGCCGACTTGAAGATCCGGGTTCGGCAGATTCGGTTCAACGAGCGGCGTCGTATTCGCCGTGTTCGTAATGAAGCCGTCAACGCTTGCTTTGCCAGCTATCGTGCCGTTGACGACCGTCGTGATCAGGTCGATGGCAGGACCGCGGTTAGAATCCCATCCAAGCCAGCCGGAATGTCCGAGATCCATGTACGTGTACACGTTCGGAATGGCATGCAGCTTATCCAGCGCATAGCGTGTAGCATCCACATAGATGCCGGAAGAATTCGCTGCTGCGCAGTTCGCATCGCTCAGGTTCGTAACGAGGTTCGGAAGCGAATCCGGCTCGATGATCGTCACGACGCGAATGCCCGCATATTTGGATTTGGAAAGGACGCTTGCAATGGCATCGATGTACTGCGTTTTGTACGTTGCAAGACCTGCTGCCGTCAACGGCAGCTCGCCGTTGGATGCGAGCGCTTTGCAATCGCGGCCCGGCAAATCATAGATGATGAATTGAACGGTAATCGGCGTGTTGCCTTGCTTCGCCGCGAGCACGTTATCCATCGTCTGCTCAAGGCTGAGGCGTCCGCCGTTAGCTGCGCCGCCTTGGATCGCAGCGATACGGTCGAGCCAGATCGCCGTCGGGTACGTTTTGATCTTTTCCATCTTAGCCTTCAATACAGGGTCTGTTACTTGCGCAATCGAGGTATCAACCAATGCCGCATAGTCTGGGTTCACGTATTGCGTAGCCCCTACGTACGGGTTGTCGACATGCGTCTCCGGCGTTGCCGATGCTGAAGGAGTTGCGCTCACCTGCGCCGAGTTCGCCGACTCGCCTGCACTGTTCACTGCACTGACTACATAGTAGTAGGTCGTGCCATTCGTCAGGCTCGCATTCACATAGCTCGTCGCGGTTACGCCCGTTGCAAGCGTCGTGTAAGGACCGCCGCTCGTCGTCGAACGTTTCACGTTATAGCTCGTTGCGCCTGTCGATGCTGTCCAACTGAGCGTCACTTGCGAGTCGCCTGCCGATGCGGTCAGACCAGTTGGCGCAGCTGGAACCGTTACGGTTGAAGTTGCCGATGGCGTCGCGCTGGCTTGCGCGGAGTTAGCAGATTCACCGTAGCTGTTCACAGCACTGACGACATAATAGTAAGTCGTGCCGTTCGTCAGGCCCGTATTCGTGTACGTTGTGCCTGTCACGCCCGTTGCTACTGTCGTATAAGGTCCGCCGCTCGTCGTCGAGCGTTTCACGTTGTAGCTCGTTGCACCGCTCGAAGCTGCCCAAGACAGCGTCGTTTGTGCGTTGCCTGCAACAGCCGTCAAGCTCGCAGGAGCCGATGGAGCTGCAGCAACAACCGTTTGAGGAATAGCTGGGTATGCGTTCGTTACCAGTTCTACGAATTGCGAATGGAACCAGTGGCCGGATACTGGTGCGTTAGCCAGCGCGCCGGTTGGCTTGCCGTTTGCGCTGATGTACGTAGGGTCGCACATTCTGTCGAAGCCTTTGCCTTCATCGTTCGGAATGAGCGAGCTCGATCCGTCGGATTCGCCCGGCGGCTTCACCCATACTAGCGCGTCGATATGCGAGGATGCATATGCCGCAGGCGCTACTGTAGGCGCTTCGCCCATGCCGGCACCCGCTGGGTTGCACCAGTTGCCGCGATGGTAACGGCGGTCGATGCGGCCGGAATCCGCATAGTCGCTTACCGTCGAGCCGCTTGCTACGCTCGGACGGTTCGGTCCGCCCCAGCCGTTGCGGGACGTGTCCACAAGGAAGCCGATCGAAGCCGGCCAGCCTTTGGCAACAAATCCGGTGTAAAGCGCCGCAGTGAAGTCCGCTTCATCGAAATATGGATTCCATTCATAATAAGAGGCCGATCTCAGCGGACTTCCGCCGACTTGAAGATCCGGATTCGGCAGATTCGGTTCGACGAGCGGAGTCGTGTTCGCCGTGTTCGTAATGAAGCCGTCCACGCTTGCCTTGCCAGCAACCGTGCCGTTAACGACCGTCGTGATCAGGTCGATGGCTGGACCACGGTTCGAATCCCATCCCAGCCAGCCAGAGTGGCCAAGATCCATGTACGTGTACACGTTCGGAATCGCATGCAGCTTATCCAACGCATAACGCGTAGCATCCACATAGATGCCGGAAGAATTCGCAGCTGCGCAATTGGCATCGCTCAGGTTCGTCACGAGATTCGGCAGCGAGTCCGGCTCGATGATCGTCACGATCCGAATGCCTTCGTATTTGGATTTGGAGAGAACGCTTGCGATGGCATCGATGTATTGCGTTTTATACGTTGCAAGACCTGCTGCCGTCAGCGGCAGCTCGCCGTTGGATGCGAGTGCTTTACAATCGCGGCCTGGCAAATCATAGATGACGAATTGAACAACGATCGGCGTGCTGCCTTGCTTCGCAGCAAGCACGTTATCCATCGTCTGCTCGAGGCTAAGGCGTCCGCCGTTAGCCGCGCCGCCTTGAATCGCAGCGATGCGATCGAGCCAGATTGCCGTCGGATACGATTTAACCGTTTCCATTTTGGCCTTCAACACAGGGTCTGTTACTTGTGCAATAGAAGTATTGATCAGAGCCGCGTAATCGGGATTGATGTACTGCGTCGCACCCACATAAGGGTTGTCAACGTGAGCTTCAACAGCAGCGCTTGTCGTTGCCGCTCCGAAAGTAACGAACACGTTGAATACGACAGCGAACATGAGAAGCATCTTCGCGGTGCGTTTCGTTATTGCCTTGAACAAGTCGTGTCACTCCTTCTTCGACTGTAATATGGATGAGAGGAAGGAACCCGGGCGATGCGATCATTCGGGTTCCTTGCACTCTTGTTCCTGCCCTTCGTACTCTGCATACTGCGATTAGGTTAGCGTATCTGCCTTACGGCTCAATACCCCATGCAAGCGAACCGCTGTTGTACAGCGTCACTTTGTTCCAGTCCGCGAACGACGACTTCGTTCCATCAAACGAATAGTCATTGCTCTCGGAGAAGTTCGACCAATCGGACTTCGCGATACGGACTTGGATCTCGCCCGATTGGCCGCCTGCTGCGATCGAGCCTGCTGCCGAGCTGAACGACAGCTCCAAGTACGTGTCAGCCGTCGTCTTCGCCGGGCTGATCGTGCCGAACGCGCCGCTTACTGCGCTCGTGCCTACTTGCGCGTAGTCCACCCAGTAGTTCAGCGATGCGCTCGTCGTATCTTTGGTCAGGTAGTAGCGCAGTTTCAGGTTGTTTAAGCTCACTGCTGTCGTACCCGTATTCTTAATGTTGAATGTTGCATAAATTTGGTTGTCATCGGCATTATTGTTGCTCAGTTTGTATTGAACAACGAGGCTGCTGGTTGTCGTGCTGCCAGCCGGCGTTGCGCTAGCAACCGGCGAGTTGCCGGATTCGCCTGCGCTGTTCACTGCCGTTACGACATAGTAGTACGTCGTACCGTTCGTCAAGCCCGTATCCGTGTACGTCGTACCCGTTACGCCTGTAGCAATCGTCGTGAACGCACCGCCGCTTGTCGTTGAACGCTTCACGTTGTAACTCGTTGCGCCCGTCGTTGCGCTCCAGTTCAGAGCCACCTGTGCATTGCCTGCCGTTGCCGTCAACGTCGTAGGCGCTGCCGGAATCGTAACCGGCGCCGCTGGCGTTGCGCTTACTTGCGTCGAGTTCGTCGATTCGCCGGCACTGTTCACCGCACTAACGACGTAGTAGTACGTCGTACCGTTCGTCAGGCCCGTGTTCGTGTACGTCGTGCCTGTCACGCCTGTTGCTACCGTCGTGTATGGACCGCCGCTCGTCGTTGCGCGTTTCACATTGTAGCTCGTCGCGCCCGTCGATGCTGTCCACGTCAACGCCGCTTGTGCATTGCCTGCCGTTGCAACAAGACCTGTCGGTGCTGTCGGTGCTGTAATAGGCGCCGCTGGCGTAGCGCTTACTTGCGTCGAGTTCGTCGATTCACCAGCGCTGTTCACTGCGCTGACGACATAGTAGTACGTTGTACCGTTCGTCAATCCTGTGTTCGTGTATGTCGTGCCTGCTACGCCTGTTGCTACTGTCGTGTATGGACCGCCGCTCGTCGTTGCGCGCTTCACATTGTAGCTCGTTGCACCTGTCGATGCCGTCCACGTCAATGCCACTTGCGCATTGCCTGCCGTTGCAACAAGACCTGTTGGCGCTGCCGGTGCCGTAACAGGCGCCGCTGGCGTTGCGCTTACTTGCGTCGAGTTCGTCGATTCACCAGCGCTGTTCACTGCGCTGACGACGTAGTAGTACGTCGTACCGTTCGTCAATCCTGTGTTCGTGTACGTCGTGCCTGCAACCCCTGTTGCGATTGTCGTATATGGCCCGCCGCTTGTCGTTGCGCGTTTCACGTTGTAGCTTGTTGCGCCCGTCGATGCCGTCCACGTCAGCACCGCTTGCGCGTTGCCAGCCGTTGCTGTCAGACCCGCAGGCGCTGCTGGAGCAGTTACCGCCGCAGCCGGCGTTGCGCTTGCTTGTGTCGAATTCGTCGATTCGCCAGCGGTGTTCACTGCGCTGACAACGTAATAGTACGTCGTGCCGTTCGTCAGGCCTGTGTTCGTGTACGTCGTGCCCGTCACGCCTGTTGCTACCGTCGTGTAAGGACCGCCGCTCGTCGTCGCACGTTTCACGTTGTAGCTCGTTGCGCCGCTCGATGCCGTCCACGACAGCGTCGCTTGCGCATTGCCTGCGGTAGCAGCCAATGCAGTAGGCGCTGCAGGTGCCGTCGTTGCTGCGGAGCTGTTGATCAGGCGGTCATACTCTGCGTATGCCGTCGCAACGTCAACCTGCGCCCAGAAGCGGTGATACGTGAACGTCGGCGTGCCATTTTCCCATTTCTTCGTCGTTGTATTGTAAGAAGTGTTGTACAAGTTCGAGAGATACGACCACATCGGATCCTGCGTGATCTTCGGACGTTGGTCGACATAGCTGATGTATGTGCCGTTGCCGCCTTTGGCCGGATCGGAAGCAATGCCGTTCGTGCCTGGAAGCGTTGCCCCTTGGCCGTTCTTGCCGGACCAAGCAGAAGGAATATAGGTTTCTTTCGTAAAGAAGCGGAAGTAGTCCGAGCGCTGCTCCGGTTTTACGATACCTTTGCCGTCGTTGAAGCTCCAGATCGTATCAAGCAGCGTTTTGGCCGTCGTTTTCGCTTGGTTGCCAAGCGTCGAGTAAGCGCCGGTATCCGCTTTCGTGGCCGCCGCATAGAACGATAGCGCTTTAATGTAGCTGCCGAGTACGCCTACGTCTTGGGTTGGATCCTTCGTAACCGTCTTATACGTTGGATTGCCTGTGTACGTGGAATAACCATTCCAAGTATCTGGCTGACCGGACCATTCAAGCGTTCCCGGGATGTAGAACTCGCCTGGCGCCGACGTCGTTGCGATCGCCGGATTTGCGCCGCCAAGAACTTTTTGACCAGCGGCATTCAAATAGTAACCGTTTGCATCCGTAACCGGCTTCTGGTTAACGAACGTATAGTCGAGAGCATAGTCCACCCATCTGTCCATGATGTGTTTCGCCATTTGGTAGTTCGTGCTCGTATGGTCGCCGCTCGATGAGAGAATGTAGTACATCTCGGCGACGCGCTCGATCGGCCATGCTTGGAAGCCGAACCATTGGTTCGAATCGGGATCATGATACACCGGCGCTTGTTGGTAAGCCATGCCGTAGAACGTGCTGGTGCCAGAAGGATATGCGGAGTAGTCGCCGTTCCAGCTGTTCGTTGCGCCTCCGCCGATTGCGCCTTCGCTTGATTGCAGCCATGTATAGAACTCAAGCTGACGCTGGAGCGAAGTATTCCAATCCGTTTGGGCCGTAGGCGATGCTGGGATCAGGCCGCCTGCGGTCGTCGACAATGCGTATGCTGCGACCGGGTTCTGGTACGCTTGGTGCGCATGGCTTGCACCGATGCGCCATGCCCAGTTGCCGCTGCCGTTGTCGCCAAGGCCGCCTCCCCATGACGTATACCAGGCCATCAGGTACATGCTTGCATCTTTGCCGGTACCGGGCGTTGGGTTGCCCGTGGAGGAGCTGCCGATTTTCTCGAAATATTTGTCATACATGTCGTAACGGAGATAGTCGCCCATCTTCTTCGCTTTGTTCAAGTACGTCGCATTGTTGTAGCCGAGCTGCTTCGCCCAATACATAACTTGAACGGCGCGGGCATCAGCGTCCGATGCGTTCGTATAACGCCATTGCTTGGAAGGCGCCGAGCTTTCCTTCGTAAATAACGACATGAAGCCTTCGCCCGGCTTGCCGAACGTTTGATTGTCTTGCGATGGGTGCGTGACTGCTTCGAATACCGACTCCTGCTCGCCGCGTTGGAACGTATTCACGTACGTAGCCGTGTGGGATGGATTCAGCAGGTTGCCGTAGCCATACCAGTTATCAACGTCGATCAACCAGTGCATCAGGTACGTCTGATTGTTGCCGTATGTGGATTTGAGCTCAGCATCGAGCGGGTCTTTGCCCGGGGACTTGCTGTTGCCGAGCACAACTGGATATTGATCCGGGAAAGGCTTCTCTGGCGCATAGGTTGCCGGGCTGTTCGGATTGTAGTAGCTCATCGTCGGCTGCTCTTCTTTGCCGTCGCCCTCATTGACTGGGATAATGTACTTCTCCATGTTGTCCCAAGCCTTCTCGAGATGCGTCCAATCGCCTGTGTAGTAGCCGTATAATGTCTCCAGCCACAGCCAGTAGCTGTAAGCCTCGGACGTGCTCATATGGCCATAGTCCGGCGCTTCGCTAAGTAGCGTTTCAATGGCATGATAAGGAATGCCTTCGGGGGAGAAGTAACCATTCGTCGGGCTAGTCAATTGATTGTACAGCTGAATGAAACGTTGTCCCTCAACGGTCGTTGCCGCCGCTTCCACTTTCTTCGGTGCAACGTTCAAAGTGCCCACGCCAGTCGAAAGCGACAGCGCCGCACCCAGAACGATTGCCAGACCCTTGCGGGTGGCCGGTCTAAACATTGCCAATTTCCTCCTTCTAATGAATAAAAATATATCGCACGGACCAAGCGCCTCTCTGTAGGCGCCCAGCCCGTCTGCGAACGATAAATCATGAATCCATTCAACTCGAGCTTGTTACGGTTTAAGGCTCAATGCCCCATACGAGCGTTCCGCTCTGATAAAGCGTCACTTTGTTCCAATCCGCGAACGCGGATTTCGTGCCATCGAACGAGTAGTCGTTGTTCTCATCGAAATTCGTCCAATCCGATTTCGCGATGCGGATCTGAATATCGCCGGTTTGACCACCCGGCGCGATAGAGCCTGCCGCGCTGCTGAACGCCAGCTCCAGATACGAATCCGCCGTTGTTTTCGCTGGGCTGACCGATCCGAATACGCCGCTGACCGCGCTCGAGCCGACCTGTGCATAATCGGTCCAGAAGCTGAGCGATGCGCTGGTCGAATCCTTCGTCAAATAGTAGCGCAGCTTCAGGCTGCTTAAGCTGACAGCCGAAGTGCCTGTATTCTTAATGTTGAAAGTCGCGTAGATCATATTGTCGGAAGCGTTCGCGTTGTTCAGCTTGTATTGAACGACAAGGCTGCTTGTCGGCGTCGTGCCGCCTCCTGTCGGTACTGCGCTTGCAACGGCCGAGTTCGCTGACTCGCCGGCACTATTCACGCTGCTTACCACGTAGTAGTAAGTCGTACCGTTCGTCAGGCCCGCCGTGTCCGTGTACGTTGTACCCGTCACGCCTGTGGCAATCGTCGTGAAGGCGCCGCCGCTAACCGCTGCCCGCTTCACGTTGTAGCTCGTCGCTCCGCTGGATGCCGTCCAGCTCAGTGCAACTTGCGCATTGCCTGCTGTCGCAGTCAGCGATGCCGGTGCCGCTGGCACTGTAATCGGTGCTGTTGGCACTGCGCTCGTTTGCGCCGAGTTCACAGATTCGCCAGCGCTATTAACAGCGCTTACAACGTAATAGTAGGTCGTGCCGTTCGTCAGGCCCGTATTCGTATAGGACAAGCCTGTGACACCCGTGGCCACCGTCGTGTAAGGGCCGCCGCTTACGCTGCCACGCTTCACGTTGTAGCTCGTTGCGCCTGTAGACGCAGACCAGCTAACAACCACCTGCGCATTACCTGGTACAGCAGTAAGTGAAGTTGGCACGGAAGGTACGCTTACGATTACCTGCGGCGTTGCACTCGCTTGTGCGGAATTCGCGGATTCGCCGGCACTATTAACAGCGCTTACAACGTAATAGTACGTCGTGCCGTTCGTCAGGCCCGTGTTCGTATAGGACAAGCCTGTGACACCCGTTGCTACCGTCGTATATGGACCGCCACTCGTCGTCGCCCGCTTCACGTTGTAGCTCGTTGCACCACTGGATGCCGTCCAGCTAAGGACTGCTTGCGCGCTGCCTGCGGTCGCAGTAAGCGATGCCGGTGCAGCAGGTGCCGTTGCCGGCGCAGCGGTCGGTTCTTGACCGAACACTTTCACGCCTGCATCATAGACCGGCATGAAAGATGTCTTCGCCGTCGTCTGAGTAACGAGACCTGCATAGGAGTAGTCGTTCGTCGGATCCCAAGCTCCTTGCGGTCCTGTAATCCTGAACTGCACTTCCTTCTTGTAATAAGGCTGACCGCCTGGATAAATCTTCGTTCCCGTGAAATCCACATTCACATAATAGATGTGCTTCGCAGCGTCGTACGGCAGCACTTGCGATACCGTCGCGCCTTGATTGTAGTTCGTTATGACGCTCAGGTTCGCTGCGGTATAACCCGCGTTGTACACCTCGCTCAAGTCCATGAAATACTTGAACGACAGCTTATCGCCCATCCGTGCCGGCCAGCCGGAACGGTTGTTCAACAGCGCTTTGATTTCCGTGAAATTCGATCCCGCTTGGTTGATCGCCGATTCCACGAACATCTCATCGGTTCTCGTCTCTGCCGCAGGGAAATTCGCGAGCGGCTGTTGTCCCGCCCCGTAGAGCAGTTTCATCTTCGCGAGCGATGCTGTGAAGCCCGCATTATAATCGGTTGCCACTTCATTGCTGACATAATCGGAGACCGAATCGGTATAACCATCCGTTGCATTCGGTCCGCCTACCAGCGCGCCGTACAGCACATGCCGATGGTTAACCGGATCAAGCATGCTGTCCGCCCATGAGCTGTGCGAGGTCCGATGATGCGGATGCTGGGGCGGGTTAGCGCCATAGCCGACCACGTAGCTTCGATTCGACGGGTTGTCGCCGAGCGCGTAATTGATCTGCTTCGTTGCAAAATCAACATAACGAGCTTTCTTCGTCGCATCCGTTACAAAATCCGAGTAAACGAACGCAAGGAACGCGGCATTCGATGCGTAACGCAGCGAGCCCCAAGAATCGAGCCAAGCAAGGCCGCCCGGCGTATAAGTGATTCGTTGTCCGCCCGTGCCGACAGTCCAATAATCCAAGTTTTTCTCGGTCTGCGTGATCCATGTCGCAGCCTCCGGCCGTCCTAGCTGCGTTAACGTACGAGCAAGCAGCAACGAGGAGCCATATGAAACGTCATCCCAGCCGATCGTCCATTTGAAGCCCAATTGACCGGATTGATCTCTTCCCCAGCCGCTGGTCGCTTGCAGCGCTTTATCCAGATACGTCTGATCGTTCGTAGCCAGATAGAGCCAGATGCCGCCCCATGTCAGCTCGTCATAATAACCGCTCCATGAGTTGTAGAATTGCTGAGCATCCTTAATGCAATCCGAATATTTGCCGCGATACGTATCCGCAAAGTTATACAGCTGCTTTGCATGCGTCAGCAGCTTCGCTGAATACGCCGAATCCGTGCTGGCGAACACGATGGAGGATGCCGCAAGCGCCGCCGCTGTCTCTCCCGCCAAGTCGGAGCCTGGGCAGGTCGCGGTTATTTTGTACGACTTGCGTTCCATCTGCATCACTTCGGCCGGCCCCCACCATTGGTGGTCGATTCCGCCTGTGCCGACTTGGCCATACAGCTCATTCGGTGCGGTATGCGCCTTGATAAAGTAATCATCCACCCAGCGCAGATTGTCGAGAATCGCACTTAATTGTCCCGATTGTACGTACCCATCGCGATACTCGTATACCGACCATGCAAGCATGGATGCCGAGAACGCCATAGGCAGACCGAACTTCACGTGATCGCCAGCGTCATACCAGCCGCCCGTCAGGTCTACGCCGTTATCGGCCCCGTCCGTTAAGCCGGAATCGCCCCGCCACTCTACTCGGTTATTCGAGGGCAGCTTACCCGAACGCTGCGCCTCATAGAAATAAATCGCTTTCTGCAACGCTTCGGCATAATTGTAATTGCCTGCTGCGCTCGCATGTTGAATCGGTCCGCCCAGTGGTGAACCGACAAGCAATAAACATGCCGTTAGCGTGTACGCAAGAAGCTTTCCAGCCCATTGTCGCGTACGTCTCATTAAGGTTCTCCCTCTCCTTCGCTGTTTGAAATTGCAAGTATCTCGTTGTGTCCCTGCTTCCTCCTTTCTTCGACGATTCGCTGCCGTTAATGGCGGTAATACCAATTTATAACATCGATACTAGTCGGACTAGCAAATATCATGACTTCTTAGCTGTCACTTTGATGACCTTCCCCTTTCACAAAATGACAACAAACAAGTTGAAATGTATCCTCTCTTCTAAAAATGAAAAGTGCCAAGCGCGCGTACGCTCGCCCGACACTTTACTTTTGAGAACCATTTCGCATCAGATTGGCTTAGAATTTGGCGCCTATATCGGTACCCGATGGCGTACCTGCGCTCTTCAGATCACTGCCTGTTGCGAGCTTCAAGAAGTTGCCGACGACCGGCGCGCCATTCGCCGCCCGCGTAACACTCGCCGTCAAACTGACGAAATCGGCTGAGCTGGCTACGAGACCTTTGGCATTCGTCGAAGCATTGTTTTTCCACCACACGTTCGTGCTGGACACGTCCGTACCGCTCGTTTTGTCGCTCGAACCGCCTTGGAAACTCAAGTTGTTCGTGAATTTATGAGTACCTGTATCGAATGCAAAATTACTTCCGCCGTTGTTGTACGACGTATTGTTCGTCAGCGTAATCGAGCCCGGATTGCTGTTATAAGTAAATCCGTGCTTCTTGTTGCTGTATGCAATGCTGTTAATGACGATGTGGTTGACCGCTATGCTCTCGCCTCCAAGCTTGAAGCCGTTGCCATCGCTGTTCGTCGTGCTCGTGCCATTCGAGGTCTGGCCGTTATGATGAGCAATGCTGTTGCGGATCGTAACCGGACCAATCGCACCTGTATCCGACTTCGTGTACAAATCCCAGCCGTCATCGACGTTGTACGCTGAGATACAGCCATCAAACACGTTGCCAGGTCCAACCGTCAGCTTCGCTGCGAAGCCGTCTGCATCTTCCCCGTTATCCGGATCGTAGTTGTCGTGGGAGTAGGAATTGATGATTTCGTTGTATTTCGGCCAATCTGCAAAGCCGACGGACGAGTTATAGCGACCAAGCTGAAGACCCGTATCACGGTTGTGGTCCGTCTCTACATTCTCGAGCCGGTTGTAATTGCCGCCGACATAGATCCCGTTATCGCCAGCGCCCGTTACACGAATGTCTTTTACGAGCCAGTAGTGACCGAACACTTGCAGGCCGCGCTGCGAGGAATCGAAGGATTCACCGGAGAAATCAAGCACCGGCTTCTCGCCGTTGTAAGCTGCAATTTGTTTGCGGGAGCTCGTCGAAGCACCGCTGTTATCGCGCTCGATCGTCAGCGGCGAGTAGTAGCTGTACGTACCGCCTCGGAGGTAAATCGTCTTGCTTGCGGCAATCTTCGTTAATGCCGCTGCCAGTGTCGTTGGCTGGCTGAGCGTGCCTGGATTGCTAGCTGAGCCGTTCGGCGCAACGATGAGATCGCCTGCTGCCGGTGTCGTTGTGCCAGTTCCTGTACCAGGATCTGTCGGTGTTGAGCCGGAACCGGACAGGTCCGAGACGACGATATCGTCATATTTCGTTGCCGTCTTGAAGGCGACAAGCCCCACGGCACCATTCGTTAGAGACGAATCGGTAGCCGACAACTGGAGGACGCCGTTGACGAACATTTTGATCGAGCTGCCGTTCATCTCCAGCTTGATCGTATACCAGGTCCCTGCGGACAGCGCGTAGGATTTGGATGTGAGCGTCGTACTGGAACCGCTTACTTTTTTGCGCAGCTCCAGTGTTCCGCCGTTGCTATTATCGAACGATGCTGCATAGTAGTTGTTGCCGTCTGTGTAGCGTCCTGCCAGGTAGATCCGATTGGAGCCGTTAAAGCTGTCGACCTTGATCCGCGACTGCACGCTGTAGTTGGTCCACGATGCACTGCCGCCTGATGTCCGACCTTCCGAGGTCGAGGATTGGTAATACGAATAATTGCCGTTGTCCTGCACGACCGACCATGTACCCGTCGTTGGCGTCCAGCCATTCGCATTGCCGTCATCGAAGTTGTCGGTGAACAAATCCGCTGCCTGAACCGATCCTCCAGTCCACATCCCTACCGCCATGACTGCCGCCAGCAGTCCTCCACCTATTCGTTTGTTCAATCGCTTCGTCATTATTACGCCTCCTTCTTGGTTAACGCAATGATCGTTCATTCGCAGCCAGCTTTCATTGTGAATAGAATAAAGCAGGCATGATACTCATCATGACACCTGTCATGTCTCCTGAATGCCAGCTGCACGTTTGGTTCTGCTTGCGAATCTTAAGTGCTGCTCCTCCTTTCATGTGGGCTAATATTGAGCACTTGCTGTCAGCCCCCCTGCCGACATCTGTATCATAACAGCATGGCTTTGCATTACTGCAATAATCATGTGCTCACATTCGCAGCAGGGCGAGTGGCAGCAAGGGTTTGCGTTAATGTTTAATGCTGCTTATTATCTTAATCTCAGGTCAGAAACAAGTGCCCATTTTGCCCGGTACATCGCACCATCCGTTCGTCTATTTCATAAGATAAGTTGACTGTATCCCTTAACCTTGTTAAACCATACAAACCCGAGCAAGGAGGGGTGACACTTGAAGGGCAGCGACCACAAGAGCAAATTTTTGTTGACACATCGTGAACGTGAGGTATTCGAGCTGTTGGTACAGGACAAAACAACAAGAGATATTGCTCAGCAACTGTTTATCAGCGAGAAAACCGTGCGTAATCATATTTCAAACGTAATGCAGAAATTGAACGTCAAAGGTCGTTCACAGGCAGTTGTCGAGCTGATCAAGCTTGGGGAGTTACAGATCTAATCATCGTTGATCTTATAGATCCTGATTCGTTATGGAATCGGCCTTCATGTTTGTGTTTCTGTTATGGAGACATGAATGTGGAGGTTTTTTTGATGCAAAAAATCCCCGCGCAACGAGTCCAAACGGACCCGCTGTGCGGGGATCAATACTTAGTACCAATTACTTATAATTACTCCAGTGAAGCTTATGGTGTTGCGGGTGTTGCAGTCGCTTCAGCAATCAGGGCTTTGACTTCATTCTCCGACAGCACGCGGTCAAACACTTGAAGCTCGTCGATACTGCCTTTTAATGGTTCATCCCAGTAGTTAACGCCGACTGCGAACAGTGCGTTATCCGTCTTAAATACGTTCGGGAAGTTCGTGCCCGTGTACTTGGCAACGCCATCAACATAAACGGTAGCCGTTCCGTTGTTGACCGTGAAGGTCAAGTTGACCCATTGGTTGGTTGGAATTTGAACAGCGGTCGATGCATCATACCAGCCTGTGCCCAAGTTCGAGCCCGACCAAAGCATGGTTGGATTTCCTGCTAGACCGCCGCGCGGCAGCATGCTGATCCATGAGTTTTCCGTTGCAGCTCCGAAGAAGCTAGTCGAGTACGCTTTACCTTGCTGCAAATTGATAAAGAATGAAACGGAATAGGTGTTGCCAGAAATTAAACCATCCTGCAGACGAATACCGGAAGTTCCATCGAACACCGCTGCTTGACTCGATGCACCAACACCAGTACCGTAACTAATCGTTCCGCCTGTGTTGTTTGCTCGATTTCCTGTTATAGTACCTGCGCCATAACCAGTCGAATCCTGCAAATCACCTTCAAACTTATAATGTGCAATGGCACCTTCCGTTACATAGAGCGTGTATGACGCCGTCTTATCGCTGCCGTCCGTTGCTGTTGCAGTAATCGTTGTCGTACCAGCAGTCAAGCCCGTTACACGACCCGAAGCGTCAACTGCTGCTACTGTCGAATCCGACGATGTCCAATTCAGCGTTTGATTACCAGCGAATTTCGGCGATATACTCATCGTCTGCGGAGCAAATGTATTGCCTACTGATACCCGTTTCTCCGTAAAGCCAAGATTGATCGAGTCAACCTTCACTGATTCATCGAACACCATATCTCTAACTTCTTTGGAAGACAGTACACCTTCATATATGCGAAGATCGTCGATCAGGCCTTTGAATGGATCATCCCAGAAGTTCACTCCAAGTCCGATGAAGCCATTGCTAGTTGTGAATACGTTAGGGAGACCCGATCTAGAAACCTTCTTAACTCCGTTCACATACAACGTTGCAACACCATTCTCGACCGAAAGAGCGATATGGCTCCATTCGCCGCTTGAAACTGTAGTTCCAGACTGATAGTCGTAATATTGTCCGCCGTTAGTATTATCATGAGCCCATAAGAAAGTACCGCCCCAACCTTGTGGCAGCAAGCTTATCCAATTGTCCCCATCCGTTCCGCCAAAGAAGGCCGGTGTTGCTCCAGAGACAACTTCGTGCGGTTTCACCCAGAACGAAACCGAATAGCTATTGCCTTGAATCAATCCATCGGGCAGACGAACGCCGGAACTGCCATCGAACTGAGCTGCAGTGCCATCGATTCTACCTGCCCCGTACGAAATTGTTCCGCCTGTATTATTGATGCGATTTCCGGTAATTGTTCCAGATGCGTTTGTAATATCGTCTTTCAGGTTATTCTCGAAATTATAATTCGCCTTTAAAGTAGCGATCGCCATCGGCTTAACTGTTACCGTAACCGTCTTAGTAACCGTCGTCGAGCCTTTCGTTACGGTTGCAGTCAGTTCGACAACGCCAGCTGGCTCGTTCGATTCCGGACGAGTTACAGCGCCAGTTGCGGACACCACACTAGCATTAGATGTCTGCCAAGTGATTGACGTATGACGTGTGCCAACCAGCGGAAGCTTCAAGTCAGACACAACATTGGTCAAATCCCCGAGGTCGGAAACGACACCGTTCACTACGTCGTCCACAACCTGCTGCTCCGTCTCATCCTGCAGCTTGCTGCCCCAGATCGTGATGCCTTTGTCAGACATTGCCGTGAACGTCAGCACAGTCCGCTCCGACGTACCGTCCCATTCGCGTACGAATACGCCTTTGTACGTCGCACCGCCAACTGTAATCTCCGCCTCGTTGTCGCCCGTCAGACTCCAAGTGCCTTGTGCGTCACTTGTTACCGTGTGATCAGCATTCAATTGAATGAATGTTGAAACCGTCGGTTTATTCGATTTGGTCGTTGTGCTGCCATGATTAATGAACTTATATTCACCAGCAATCTCTTGCTCTGTTACTTGCCCTAACTTCTCGCCCGTATAACGATATGGCGATACGATCGGCCAGTTGTCTTCGTTCAAGAACATCTGATGAACGCGAACCTCATGCCCCTCGCCTTGGTTCGGGAATCGAGCGTGGAAGATCAGGAAGTATTGGCCCGTCTTCTCGTCAATGTAGAGGGAGTTATGGCCTGGCGATAGGTATCCAATGCCATTGCCCGTACCAGGATCACCCGGAAGGCGCTCGAACAAGTAGTTGCCCATCATTTTGTTACCGTAGTCATCATTAATGGCGCTTGAATCCGGCATAACTGCAGTGTTGCCTTGCGCGTCAAGGAATGGACCTGTTGGCGAAGTCGAACGGAACAACCGCATGTTGTAGCCGCCATCCGAACCTAAACCACCATAAGTCACTGTCAGGAAGTAGTACCCCGTGCTCTTGTCATATACAACAAACGGACCTTCTCCTGATTGGAAGTAACCGCCCGCAATCTTCGTACCGAAATAACGGTCAATCATGCGGCCATCTTCGGTCTTGCCATCTGCACCTGGATAGATCGCTTCGCCTGTCGCTTTATCAATCTCGAGCGCGAAGATACCGCCAGACCAGGAGCCATACACCATCCACAGCTTGCCTTCCGTATCATAGTACAGCGCGGGATCGATAGCGTTCGGGTACAGGTCGTTATTATACGAGCCATTCGAGTTGAACCAGCCGTTATTCTCGCTTGCCAGCACTTTATCTGTAATAAGCTCATCGATGTTCGTATTCGTCCATTTCTTATTGACTGTGCTGTCCTTATCCTTCGCATCATCCTTCGTGAATCCAGAGTACATAATCGTATCCACGTACTTATACGGACCTTCAATATTTTGCGAAACAGCGTAGCCGATTGCCGAACGAATGTACGTCGAAGATGTGCAGTAGTACATGACATAAGCACCTTTGCTGCCATCCTCGTTCACGTAGTCCTTATTATAGAACGTAAACGGCGCCCATACCGAGAAGCCGCCCTTGCTATCTGCATCGTTCTCGCCAGCCCAAGCGAAAGAGCCTGCCAAGTTCTCTGACAGATTGCCGAACAGAACGTTATTCGGTGTCGTATAGCCGTTCGTGAAACGCGTCCAGTTCATCAGGTCGCTCGACTTGGCTGCCTCGATATGCGAACCGAATACGTAGAACTCGCCTGAATCCTTATCGACTGCGATCGAAGGGTCATGAACGGATACGTTCGTAAATGCTGGCTTCGTTACCGTGACACCCGAACCGCCAGTGCTGCCCGTATTGCCTGTATTATTTGTACCATTCTGGAATACAAGCTGTGCAGCTGCCTTCGGATCAGATGCGGTTACTTTGCCGGTGCCTTTGACTTGAATGCTGCCATCTACCTTGATGACAACTTCTTTCACTTCGCCCTTCTCGTCGACGTTAAGAACAGCTTGCTGCTGAAGAACCAGGTTATTAATAATGCCTGCGAGCAATTGGAGCTCTGGCGTCGTGAGTGCACGTACGTCTACTTGATCAAATTGACCTTCCAACTTAACCGTTGCGCCTGCAGACATCTTCTGGTCCAAAATAACCGATGCGAAGCCTTTGCCAGCCGCATCGTTCTCTTCAACCAGCTTCGCGCCGGAAATAACGAATGTTTGCTCGACCGTCGTATCGCCTTTCGTCACGACGCGGATCTGGCCGTTCTTTTTATCGATAATAATCGTCTTGATCGTTGAATCGCTCAGCTTAATGCTGTTGACGCCGCCGCCGTTAATATGTACTTGGCCTTTGACTGTAACGCGGTTAAGGTCAACGTCTCCTTCACCAACGCCTGCGGTCAGATACAGATCGCCTTCGATTACGGTATCCTCGAGCACAACGCCAGGTTGGCTAATGACCATGTTGCGTGTTGTCAAATCCGCATACGTTCCGGCTGCATTCACAATCTCGCCCGACAGGTTATTCATCATGCGAATCGCCTCAGCGCGCGTAATGGACTTGTCGCCGCCAAACGTTCCGTCTGGGTAACCGTTTACATATCCGCCGTTAACAAGCGTTTCGACAGCTTCCTTGCTCCATGCCGGCAGCGATGCAACATCGGTCAGCGACGTCGCTGCTGTTGATGCAGCCAGTTCAAAAGCTCTGTACAGCATGACCGCCGCTTCTTTGCGGCTGATTGGAGAATTCGGATGAACCGATCCATCGCTATAGCCTTGGATAATACCCGCAGCGACAGCCTTCTCGAATGCTTGATACGAATAATCCGTTGCTTTGAGATCAGTGAACGAAACGGAAGATTTGTCTACCAAATTAAATACACGGTCAAGCAATACAACAAACTCAGCCCGCGTAATGGCTTGGTTCGGCTTGAAAGTCCCATCGGCATATCCATTCAGCAAATGCTTATTGAACCATGTTGCAAAATCCTGCTCCGCCCAATGGCCGGCAACGTCCGAACCTAGCGCTGCGCTAGTGTTGGCTGCTGTTGGATTTGCATTGGCAGATGTGACTACCGGACTAATATCGCTGGCGAAAGCGCTGGTCGGCAAGAGCATCGACGCCGTCAGCAGCATGGCTAGTTTACGTTTCATCGATTGATTCACGATTGGTTAATACCTCCTAATAGGTGGTTGCTGTGAAGTGGTGCGGTAACCTATAACCTGCAATCGAGATCATAGTGTGCTGCTCTCATCACCTCCCGGTCATAATAACGCTTACAATAGTAAATGAAGGCGCATACAAACTGAGGATATTAACAATATTATTACTTAATTAACCAACATTCAAGCTATTTTTATTAATAAATATATTAATCTGAATATGAAGGACTTTGTCGATAAATGCGTTAGGTTTGCACAAATATAAAAAGCCTCAGCGCATCACGCGCCAAGGCTCTTCGTTATCCAGAAATCCCCATTACAGTAGGGTTTTTAGAATGGGAACTTACGCTCTTCCTTCTGAACGGAAATCCATTTGGACGTTGTAAATTGTTCGAATCCGATCTCGCCGTGGTAGCGGCCAATGCCGGAAGCTTTCTCTCCACCGAACGGTGCATTCATATCCATGTTAATCATGGTGTCGTTTACATGCGTCATACCGCTCTCGATCGCGGAAGCGAATGTCATGGCGCGGTCGAGGTCGTTGGAGAATACAGCGCTGGACAGACCGTATTCCGTATCGTTCGCGATTGCCAACGCTTATTCATCCGTATCGAACGGAACGATCGTTGCAATCGGTCCAAAAATCTCTGTGCCCGCAAGCTTCGACTTCGGATCCAATGCCTCGACCATCGTAATGATGATCGAGGCTTGTTCATTTTCAAGAAACGTTCAGGTTCGTTTTATGAAGCTTAAAGGTTCATTTAAGACTCGATTAAGGTTCAGCCGTCATGATGAAGACACAAACAAATCCCGTGAACAAGCAATGAACAAACGGGCAGAGGAGGAAATAATCATGATGAATGATAACCATAACAATAAAGATAACGAGTGGATCGAAACGCGGCAGGCAGAGGACGGCACGTACATCGCGACGTTCGGAAGAGGCGCTAGAGCAGCTCAACCAATGGCAAGTGAAGATCAGACAAGCCCGCCAAGACGCCGCTCCATGCTTCCATTGGCAACTGCTTTCCTAGCAGGCGTACTTACGATAGGCGGATTCATGTATGCCGCTGATCAGAACAGCTGGTTCAGCAATAAGGCAGTCGTACAAACAACGGCATCGGCTTCACAGTCAACAGCAGGTCAAGGCGCAGGTATTACAACAGCTTCTGCTTCGGTATCGAATCAAGTGGAGACTGGCAATATCTCGTCGATCTACAGTGCAGCAAGCCCTGCGGTCGTCAAAATCGAGACGTTCGTCCAGCAGCAACAGCAGCAAGGAATGCGGACGAGAGGCGGCATCTGGTTCGAGCCGGGCACTAACGGCGGCTATATGCCGAATGACTCGCAAAGCGGACAAAGTGGTCAGAGCAGCCAAGATACGCAGAGCGGTAATCTCCAAGCACTTGGTACCGGCACAGGCTTCATCGTGGATGGCTCCGGCTACATTATGACGAACCAGCACGTCATCGCAGATGCAGACGAAATTCAAGTTACGCTGCAGGGTGAAGAAACGCCGTATACCGCCAAGGTTGTCGGAACGCGTGAAGATCTGGATGTCGCGATTCTGAAAATCGAGCGTACGAATGGCGGCACCTTCCCAACCGTCTCGTTCGGCGACTCGAACGCAGCCAATATCGGCGATATGGTCGTCGCAATCGGCAACCCGTATGGCTTCGACCAGACGCTTACGGTTGGTGTGCTGAGTGCGAAGGAACGTCCAATCCAAATTCAAGACGGCAGCACGGTTCGCAGCTATGAGCATCTGCTGCAAACAGATGCTTCGATCAACCCAGGCAACTCGGGTGGACCGCTCTTGAATGCGAATGGTGAAGTCATCGGCATGAATACGGCTGGCGAGACGGAAGCACAAGGCATTGGATTCGCTATCCCATCCTCGACGATGCTCGATGTATTCAAGGAACTTGTCAATTCGAAAACTAGCGTAAATATGTAATGAACGATATGGCGGTTGGGCACAATGTCGATAACGGCATCAGGGGCGTGTAAATCGCGATACGAATCGAAAATCACCCCGCTGCGATCGATGCAGCGGGGTGATTTTGCATATTTTGCATATAAAGAGAAAGAATGATTGATGATGCCTTTATTTATCGGCGAGTGTCGACCTTCACAGGGAAGATGCGATCGACCATCGCATTAAACTCGGCGATGAAGCCTTGGATCGGATGGCCGGCTTTCACGTCGTCCCAATAACCATTCATTCGGTCTACAAAGTCCGGGTTAGCCGAGATATATACATGATCGATGCCTGGCGCCATTCGTTTCACTTCAGCTGCGATGCTGCTCTTCACTTGCTCGGTCAGCTGCATATCGGCATTAGCTGCCTCGCCGCCGCTGCGTACATGATACAAGCTGCCATTATTGTTGTTCGTGCTATATGTGCCATAACGCGGTGCGCCCGTCACACCTATTCCCGTCGCATTGGGAACGCTGTTCATACCGCTTGCACCTTTGTAGGCATGTTTCTTATTGCTGAGCCCCATCACACGATAACCAAGTTGACCTGTGCGGTCGACATCGGTATTGTTCATCATTGTGCCATTGAAAGAAGCCCCTGGCGAAGGTGTCGATGGAAGCGGTTTGCTGCCGTATCCATTGCTCGTCATTCCAAGGCTTGAGCGCTGCATCGTATTCGATCCGCCAGGACTTACGCCATCATGAAGCGTTACAGCCACATATGCATTATGGTTGGTGAGCATAACCTTGGCACTCTTGACGAGATTCTTCGATGCCAGACTGTCCGCGATATTTTGGCTCATTTCCAAGCGGTAATTATCATGAATGCCGACGATGTTGTTGCTGTTCTGACGCAGACCATGAATCCGATTCATTTCGTTCATCTGATCGTTCGCGAACCGTTTGCTTACAATCTGGTTACCCATCATATCGTAACGAACGCTTTGCTGCTCAACGGGATGACGGTTGCCAAGGTCACCTTGATTCGCCGCACAGCCAGCAAGCATCGTACCGAGCGCGACAGAGGCGGCAATCATTTTGAACTTCTGCTGCATCGTACTCCTCCATTCCGATATCGAAATATGAACAGCGTGTCTTTCGCATTTATGGTGCGTCGCCAGCGGTTCGCGTATGCTAGTAGCCGTCTGGATTAATGGGGAGCGCATAACCATGGAGATTGTTGAACACAATGAGAAAACCTCAATCGAAACCAAGCATCTCCACAGAGCAAGAGTACAAAGCATGTCCAATCGGGACATACTACTGATAAACCACTCTGAGCTTGAAGCATGACCGAGTACGATCGCATTAATGCGCGAACTTTACGCCTTGCGGATGCACTTGCTATTGTTAGCGTTGTGCCCAAAAATACATGGCAGTTCGCTCTCTACACGAGAAGTGGAGTTGACGACATTTGACAGCAGCTCTACTGAAAACAATGGTTGTGACAGTGCTTATTGGGCTTAATTTGCACCCTTCTGAACGCTAACAGTTGCGAGAGAAGATTATTAGTCTGTTTTCTATCCAAATGTCACTTTCCAGCACCAATAGCCTTGCTCGCAACCGTTATAATTTTGCACACCTCCTTTTAACGAAATAGACACGATAGCAGCCTTTACATCCGAATCTAGTTGCGATCGCATGCCAAAGTCGTTGATACAGATGCAAATCGCAACTTATTATGTCCCCCGCTTGCTTCAGTGAAACCCCATTTCGAAGACAGAAACGCCCAACAACCGCGTAATTGCTATTTTTTTATTTCCCCACTTGACGGGTAGGAATTATTGGATTATTATCAACTCAAGATGTTTCAACGTTCATTATTTTAGCGTTGAAGGAATTGCATATCGCCGATTGGATAACCAAAGGCCCCAACGACTCCCGTTTGTAACGGGATGATGTTGCGGTCTTTTTTGTGGTACCTGCACAGCAATGGTCCAAAGAAAGGAGCGCAAAGTGAGCATCGAATGGTCACAGCTAGAAGAAATCGATTGGCTGTTCCGGCGAATGGTCCGGAAATTCGTGAAGGAACGCGACAAAGTTACAGTTGAAGGAATTGCGCTCCCAGGCCTCCTCATTCTAAACAAAGTGATGCGAGACGGAGAACAGAAGCTTGGCGATCTAGCCGAAGAACTTGATTTAACGTCCGGTGCCATAACGGCACTGTGCGACAAGCTGGAGAAGAACGGTTTTGCCGTGAGGCGCCGATTAGAGGCAGATCGCAGAACGGTCATGCTTGACATCACGAATGAAGGACGAAATATGCTGGCGCGCAACCGCAGTGTTGGTCTGCAATGTATTACGCTCCTGTTCGGGAGCTTTACCGCACAGGAGCTGGAATCACAGAAGGCTGCTTTCACGCAGATCACCGGCAATCTCGAGCAATACGCCGACAACATCATGAAGCTGGTGAAGCACAATGCGGAGCAGCCGCCCAGCAGCCTACCGGCTCGCGAGATACCGCAGGCTAAGAGCAATTTCTTGAGCTATTAATCTTTCATTCCAACATAACTTTAAGGAGCGATTACTATGGGACACCCTACTATTTATCCGACGGGCGCAACCGTCTACTTGCCAGAGAAAGCTTGGAGCGGCTATACGATCTTCCAAGCAGCCCAAGTTGGCGCACTGCTGATTGATATGAACGGCAAAGAGGTTCATCTGTGGAAAGGACTGCGCGGCTTCCCGAACAAAATTCTGCCAGGCGGCTACGTTACCGGCAGCACGAAAGAACGCGATCCGAAATACGGTTTCCAGGACGAAGCGAACCTCGTCCAAGTTGATTTCAACGGCAATATCGTATGGAAGTTCGACCGTTACGAGCATATCAAGGACCCAGGCTACGAGCCGGAATGGATGGCACGTGCGCACCATGACTATCAGCGCGAAGGCAATCCGGTCGGCTATTATGCACCAGGTCAAGAACCGCAGACGAACAGCGGCAAGACGCTCATACTGGCGCACCGCAATGTCCGCAAACCGGAAATCAGCGACAAGTTGCTGCTCGATGACACGATCATCGAAGTGGATTGGGAAGGCAACATCATCTGGGAATGGGCGGTCAGCGACCATTTCGAAGAGCTTGGCTTCGACGAAGCGGCTAAGAACGTACTGTTCCGCGATCCGAACGGACGCCACTTCGGCAACGACACCGGCGGCGACTGGATGCATATCAACTCCGCATCATGGGTTGGTCCGAATAAATTCTATGACGCTGGCGACGAGCGGTTCCATCCGGACAACATCATCTGGGATGCGCGCGAATCGAACATTATCGGCATCACGGACCGCCGCACAGGCAAGATAGTCTGGCAGCTTGGCCCTGATTACTCCAAGCCTGAAGTGAAGCATCTCGGCTGGATTATCGGTCAGCACCATGCGCACATTATTCCGCGTGGTCTCCCAGGCGAAGGCAACTTGCTTGTATTCGATAACGGCGGCTGGGGCGGTTACGGCTTGCCAAACCCTGCATCGCCATACGGTCAGAAGAACGCCGTGCGCGACCATTCCCGTATTCTCGAGATCAATCCTGTGACGCTCGAGATCGAATGGCAGTACACGCCGACGGAAGCTGGTTTCATGCAGCCGCTTGACTCATACCGTTTCTATAGCCCATACATCAGCTCCGCTCAGCGCCTGCCGAACGGCAATACGCTCATTACCGAAGGCGCAGACGGACGTATATTCGAAGTGACTCGCGAGCATGAGCTCGTGTGGGAATACATCTCTCCTTATAAAAATAAAATCAACGCCAACATGGTCTATCGCGCTTACCGTGTCCCTTATGAGTGGGTGCCACAGCTCGAGAAACCGCAAGAGCAAGCCATCATTCCAATTGATGTAGCGGATTATCGCGTACCTGGCTCTGCACCAAGAGGCGCAGCGTCCACTGTCGAAATCGTTGGTACCCGTTCCTTCGATGAAGGTGCCTTCTGCGTCGCAAGCACGGATGAAATTACGGGGCAAAACCAAGGTTCACAAGAGTAAGTTATAAACCAATTAAGCGTACCCGCCCGTCCTTCTTGACGGGTGGGGTTACCACAACATTACACAGGGGGGACCCTACGATGAAATTAACGAGAAAACGTTCCACATATAGCCTGCTTCTTATTACTGTACTGATCGCCGCCCTGCTCAGCGCATGCGGCAAGGATGAAGCGAAGACGACCAGTGCATCTGACACATCTGGTAGTAGCCAGACGTCGGATGCCGCAGCCGATCCGATCTCCATCAAGGTCGCTGACATTCTCACCAATCCGGTGTTCCGCATCGCGAAGACGCAAGGCTTCCTCGATAAATATGGCATTGACGCACAAATCATCACGTTCGCAACACCAGCCGAAGGCATCAACTCCATCTTCATCAAGCAAGCAGATATCGCATGGGGCGCGGACTTCCCGATCCTTAACGCTGTGAGCAAAGGCGACTATTCCATCATTGCAGCAACCGGTACGAACACGGACATTGCAGCGGAGAAGTGGAAACTGTACGTCGGTTCCGATATCCAATCCGCAGCCGATCTGAAGGGCAAGAAGCTCAGCACGCTGCGCGGTACGTTCCTGCCTTATCTATGGGATGAATATTTGAAAGATACCGGCGTTGCTGCCGCTGACACGAAACAGATTGGCCAAGGCGGCTTCGACGAGTCTTATGTAGCGCTCAAGAAAGGCGAGATCGACGCGGCATGGGTTGTAGGCGCAGCGATGATCGAGAAGTTCAACGCGATCGAAGGAGTACACGAGCTTACGGATATGTCGAAGACGAGTGTCCGGATTGGCGGAGGCATCATCGCACCGAACAGCCTCATCAAGGAGCACCCGACGGCAGTTGCCAACCTCCTTCGCGCCCTCGATGAAGCTTCGAAATTTATCACAGACAATCCGGAGAAAACAGCTGACATTCTGTACGATGAAGTGAAGCAGCCGAAGGAATCGACGATCCGCGACCTGTCGACGAACAACTGGGAAATCGGCTTCAAGCAGGAGTCATTCGACAGCCTGTCCAGCCAGAAGAAGTATATGATCGGAGCCGGCATCATCAAGGATGACTTCGACCTTGCAAGCAAAATCAATCTCGACGGCATTAAGCAAGCTGCGCCTGATCGCGTAACGTACGGTCAATAGGCGTGTGCTTCAGGAAGTAGTTTCGATTTAGGAGGGATGCCCCATGTCTGCTAACGCTAGCGCCAACGCCAATGCGAACGCCTCTTTATCCAATACGATAACGATCGAGCGGTTGAACAAAAGCTATGCTGACCATAAACCTGGCAGCATTCATTACATTATCAAGGACATCGACCTTGTCATTAAGGGCGGCGAGTTCTTCGTCCTGCTCGGCCCAAGCGGCTGCGGCAAGTCGACGCTGCTGAACATTATTGCGGGCTTCGTATCCAAATCCGGCGGCAACCTGCGGGTCGGTGACGAAGAGATTAGCAAGCCGGGACGGGAGCGCGCCGTTGTGTTCCAGCAGGCGGACTCTTCCCTCTTCCCATGGCTGACCGTGCGCCAGAACGTTGAATTCGGGCTCAAAATGAAAAAGATGCCTAAGGATCAGCGGCGTGCAATCTCGGATCGATTCATCCGGCTCGTCGGCCTATTCGGCCACGAGAACAAGTTTCCGCGCGAACTGTCCGGCGGCATGAAGCAGCGCGTGCAGCTGGCGCGCGTGCTTGCGAACGATCCAGCCATTCTGCTCATGGATGAGCCGTTCGGCGCGCTCGATGCGATGACGCGGCGCACGATGCAAAAGGAGCTCAGCCAGATCTGGCAAGAGACGAACAAAACCGTTATCTTCGTCACGCATGATATTCAAGAAGCGCTTCTGCTCGGCGGACGGATTGCGGTGATGTCGCATGGGCCGAATGCTCGCATTTCCGATATTTACGACGTGCCGATGAGTTATCCGCGCGATGCCTCCCTGCCGGAATTCCAGGCGCTGCACCGCACAATCCAATCCCACTTCGACGCTGAGCTGGAAGGAGCCATGTACCCATGAAGCCATCAAGCATTCTGCATCGCAAATGGTTTACCGTCCCGCTTCTATGGGTATTCGCGATTCTCGCATGGCAGATCGGCGCTTGGATCTATGGGCCAGAGATTATCCCCGGACCAGTCGCGACATGGAAAGGCGCGCAGGAATTGCTTGAAGACGGTTCGCTCGTCAAATATATCGGCGTCAGCTTCTACCGCGTCTTCCTCGGCTGGGCGCTCGGCAGCCTGCTCGCGATTCCAATCGGTCTCATCATCGGCAAAGTAACAGCGATTCGCGTGTTCGCTGAGCCATTCCTGAACTTCATCCGCTTCATACCGCCGATTGCATTCATCACGCTGTTCCTCGTCTGGTTCGGCATCGGCGAACAGTCCAAGATCGCACTCATCATGTACGCAACTTTGTTCATCGTTATGATGAACACGCTGACTGGCGTATTGGCGGTCGAAGAGGACAAAATCCGTTCCGCTCGCAGCATGGGCGCATCGGAGTGGCAGATTCTGCTCCATGTTGTTATCCCAGCGACAACACCTTATATTTTCACAGGTATTCGCTTGGCGATGGGCACGTCTTACATGGCCATTATCGGCGCCGAGATGATCGCCGCGAACGAAGGCGTCGGCTTCCTCATCTGGAACTCCCGCCTGTTCTTCCGCACAGACTGGATCTTCGTCGGCCTCATTAGCCTTGGCTTAATGGGTTTCCTGACCGACCGACTGGTTGGATGGATCGGACGCAAGGCGCTGTATCGGTACGGCGTCATCAGTTCAGCGCCGATTAGGCGATGAGAACGCAAGAAACCTGCCAATAGGATTTGGCAGGTTTCTTTTTGCTAACATTATAGAGCATTCAATTCAATCTCGAATCCCAAATCTTCGATCATCTGGTGATCCGTTGTGATCTCTTGCCCTGCTGTCGTTAGATAGTCACCAACGAAGATGGAGTTAGCTGCGTACAGCGCCAGCGGCTGCAGCGTGCGAAGGTTTACTTCTCTCCCACCTGCTACACGAATTTCCTTGGAAGGGCATATGAAGCGGAATAGTGCTAGTACTCTCAAAGCCTTCATTGCCGGTATGCGTCCCGCATGTTCGAGTGGCGTGCCTGGAATCGCATTAAGGAAGTTGATCGGAATCGAGTCTGCATCCAGCTCTCGGAGTGCCAGGGCCATCTCGACAATTTCTTCATTCGTCTCTCCCATCCCTATAATGACTCCGGAGCAAGGCGACATGCCGCTCGTCTTGACCTGCTCTACCGTATCCACGCGTTGATCGTATGTATGGGTTGTCGTAATGGAAGCGTAGTTGGATCGGCTCGTGTTAAGGTTATGGTTATACCGATGTACGCCTGCATCCGCAAGACGCTTGGCCTGATCTCCCTTCAGAATGCCTAGGCATGCACAGATCTTCAGCGGCATCGTCGCACGAATCTCTTCTACCGCCGACACCACCTGATCAAGCTCTCGTGGCGTTGGGCCACGGCCTGAAGCAACGATGCAGTACGTCCCCGCTTTGCGAGCCATTGCTTCACGCGCACCTGCAAGAAGAGTATCGCGATCGAGCAGAGAGTATTTCTCAACTGGCGCCGTTGATACGATCGATTGCGAGCAGTACCCGCAGTCCTCTGGACATAGTCCGCTCTTGGCATTAATGATCATGTTTAGCTTCACCCTGGTGCCGTAATAGTGCTTCCTCACTTGAAAAGCCGCCTGCAGCAGCGGCAGTACCTGTTCGTTAGGCGACTCAAGGACAGCCAGTCCTTCTTCTCCTGTTATACATTCCCCACCAAGTGCCTTATCCGCGAGCGACTGCCAGTCGATTATGTTATCTGTCGTTTGGATGATTATCAGCTCCTATCGATCCTTATATGTTAACCTTAATTTATATTATATTGGTTAACATATAGTTGTGACCAGTTTATCAGAGCTATCAGATGACGTAAAGACAAATTTGGGATGAGAAAACACAACCACCCGCATGTTCCTCCTAGGAACGCGGGTGGTTTTGGTTCTTTTTAATATAAAATGCTGACGTACCGCCTTGTTATCTCGCTGCCTCTCAGTCTCACTATGAGAAGGGACATGGCAAGCGACGAGAGGAACACGAGAGTAAACCATGCGAAGCTGTGCGCCTCTACATGACCGAGCACATTCGAATATAAGCCAAGGAACATGCCGTGCGAACAGTAGACCAGCAGACTGCTGTCCCGAAGCAGCTTAAAGTCGATCGACCAATTCGGCGATTGCTTATGCAGAAGCATTTGGAATAAGAAGTAGGTTGTCGGAAGAAGCATGATCAGCATATTACAATCTCTTATAACGGTAAATTGATTCAAAAGCACGACCTCGAGGATCAGGCCGACGAGAGATATAGAGAATAGAAGCCCTGGTTTCGAGTGCCGAACCTTTTGCCCCCGCTCATATATACACGCCCCTAATACCACATACACCAGTCCGAAGAACAGTCCGTTCCTTGTTGTCCCGAACAATTCGAAATAATGGAGCATGAAACGGGAAAGCACCGTATCGTCGCCTAGTAAACCGAAATAAGCATCTCCGAATAGTCCAATCACGTAAAGTACGATCGATACTAGCAGCAGTTTAGACAACGACATCATTCGAATGCCGAAATAGAGCGCCGTTATTGCGAATAATAGCGCAGGAAAATACCATAAGTGAAAGTGGCCGCCTAAGAGAACAAAATCTCTTAGATAGAACAGAATCCCGCGCAGCAGATCGTGATCGTGCTTCTGATAAGAATGCTGGATATCATAAACGCCGTAGATAACACTCCATACCAAGTAAATGAGGGCTATTCGCTTCGTATACTTCACCCAATAACTGTCCGCCAGTTTCGCGGTTCGGTAATTGGTATTGGATATTTTGCTGAAAAATAAGTACCCCGACGCGGCGAAGAAGAACGGTACCGCAATGCGCGCTATCGTGTTCTCGAAGGCCAAGCTTAATGTCTCGTTCAACGACAACAGCGGCGTAGTATGAATACTGACAATCAGGATCGCAGCTATGAATTTCATGATGTCGAGGTTATTTAGGTTGTAGACACTTTTCAATTCCCTCACTACCCTTTCGCGGTAATAAAGGTCTATTTTAACATAAGTTAGAAAAATAAGGGTGTCAGAGTTCCCCACTCTCTATAGTGATCCGTTTATTTAGACCAACGTAGAACACGTCCTTATTCTCTCGAACAATTCCCGATAATGATCTAATCCAAAATCTCGCTCCAACCCGCCGATTGCTCCCCAGAAGCCATCTTCATCAAACGTTGTGAAGTCTTCCATAATTGCTTGGGCCAGATTGTGAAAAGCATGAGCAATTCGAAAGACGCGATTGTAGTTGTCCAATACATGCTCGCCACTATTTTTAATGTCCACCAGCGCTTGATAATTTAGAGCTAAGTATGCCTTTCTCTTCCTTTCTTCGATTGTCTCCACCTCCATCAGCGGCATTGCCCCTTATCTCATCCGAATCACCTTCGATGAGACATTCTAAGCCATGAGATAATATAAGTTGAAAATGAGTATTTGCCTGTTACTTCACGGCTTTAATCGACAGCCATTGAGGAAGCGCCGCCATCGGATTCGTTCTCCAGTCAGCTAAAGCTTGAAGTTCTTCAGCCGAGAAGGCGCTCTTATCTTGTATCGAATCATCGATCCAGAACGAGCCGTCTTCCGCATACATTTCTTCAATCTGATGGAGGTGCAAGCCGGATGCTATCATGGCGTTCATTAGGTCCTGCATGCGCCAGTGATATAGAGGGACATCGTCAATGACAATCGGCCCTGACGCGTCATACGGCTTGACGATGGCTGGTGTTTCGTTAGCCTTGCCGAATGGACGGTTGAAAGGATGAACGTCTGACATGAGATACGTGCCGCCTTCTTTAAGAATACGATGAATGCTGCTGTACATGGCAGTCAGATCGCTAATCCATACATGTACGCCGTTGGAGGTGTAGACCAAATCATATTCAGCGGAATTAAGCTGACCCAGCGTCATCGTGTCATCGCAGATGAATCGGATATCCCAACCATGTCTGACCGCAATGGCAGCACTGTTCTCTAATTGCCGTTCCGAAATATCGACGGACGAGACTGAAGCCCCCATCAGATGAGAAGCAAATACCGCATGGTTATCGCCGCTTGATGGAACGCATATTCTTTTCCCTTCCAGGCTTGGGCAAGCTTGTTGCAGCATGGCACACGTCGTAGGATGAAAAGCGGATTCCGGATGACGAACAATGCTTGCGATAACCTCTTCCGTTCGATAGATGGGATACCATGTTTCGGACCATTCATTCCACCTGTGTTTGACATTCGTATTCATTATTCCAGTTCCTCCCTTTGTTGCTTGGATAGGTCTAGTATAATAAGCTTCGAGGTGGAAAGCTGGATAATTATTGGTTAGCACACGACTTTTACACAAACAATAAAGCCACACCGAAAATATTCGATGCGGCTTAATGTCTTATTATCTTTTGGAATAAATAATTTTCTTAATGCTATGGTAGGAGAGACAATAGATGTCCGACAGCTCTTGCATGGAGATTCCCGCCGAAAACCGTTGACGTATCTCGTCGTTTCGAGTACTTAAGAAATGCCTTCCACCCGATTGCTGTCCCCACTTCTTACGCGAGTCTTCAGGTGCAGGAATATAAATAACCCCGCCATGGACATATTTCTGTATTTCTTTGAGCACATGATTCGGCAGGATGCTCGCAGCGTTTATATATTTCATAATGGCTCTGCTCCTTAAACGTATTCGTTATAAGGCAGCAAAGTCTATACGATAACTCCTTGCTCAATTCTTGTTACAAATGACGGTCCTATTAGACGCCCCATGCAAACAACCGTCGTTGTTTATCGTATAGACTTTGCATGGAGCTCAACCACATCGGTTAGTGTGTGCACAACAAGATCATTACACAGCACAAAATAGCCCTCCCTTGTGTTCGATCGTTCTATTAATAAGACTTTAACTTGAACAAAGCGGTATGTAAATATTTTCCCTGTTATTTGAAACAGATTCAGGATCTCAGCACTTGCACATAAAACGTATACCACACCTTTATATCAGGTGAGCAACGACATACTAGCAACATTTACTTGCTATAACATACATGTTATAACATATATATAGTAAGGGGGAGTTGGATGAAGCTTGACCATCATGTAGGGTTTCTTCTCTCGAAGACGCTTCGACAATTAAATTGTTTATTCAATTATGAATTCAACCAATATGGCATTACGAGCGAACAATGGTCCATCCTGAAAAAAATGTATGAGCAGGAAGGAAGCAGCATCAAGGATCTCGCCCTTGGAGTCGGAAAAGATCAGGCCAACGTGACAAGAATTCTAGACGTGCTTGAGAAGCGGATTCTCGTCAAAAGATGTACTAATCCTGATGATAAGCGCTCCACATTGGTATACTTTACAGATGAGGGCAAAGACCTGGCAGAGCGCTTAATTCCAACCGATGCGAAAGTGCATCAGATCGCGGTTGGCGGCTTATCGGAACAAGAAATTGCACAATTCGCACAGCTGCTTGCGGCAATCAATCAGAATGCGCAGCACTATCTAACTACAGCAAGAGACACGTAGAGAGGGAAAACCAAATGAACGACAGAGTTGTTATGCCCATCTGGATGTTTGGCGTATTTATCGTCATTATGAATACGACGATGTTTAACGTCTCCATTCCAAGCATTATTCAAGAACTTAACATTACAGCGGACCTAGGGTCATGGATCATCTCCAGCTATTCCATAGGGTATGCCCTATCAACCGTGATATATAGCCGCTTATCGGACAGCATCCCGCTGAGGAAGCTGCTGCTAGTCGGATTAACGATTCTAGGTTTGTCTTCTGTCATCGGGGTTTTCGCCCATGACTTTAGCATGCTGCTAGCTGTACGCATTCTTCAATCGGCAGGCGCAGGCACGATGGCAGGTCTCGGCCTAGTCATGGCTAGCCGCTACATTCCTTATAATCGCCGCGGCCGCGCCATTGCGATGATCTCGACCGGCAGTGCAATGGCATTCGGATTCGGGCCTATTATTGGCGGCGTTATCGGTGAATATATCGGCTATAATGGGTTGTTCGCTGTTACTTGTCTCATTCTGTTCGTGCTTCCTGTATTAATGAAGTTGCTTCCGAAGGAAGAGCCTAAGCCGAGCCAATTCGATGTGACCGGAGCTGTGTTAACGATCATTAACGCAGCGAGCTTGCTCATAGCCGTCATGCAGCGTTCCGTCTACTGGTTCATCGGCAGCGTAATCTCGATTGTCGTACACGCTTGGTACTTGAAAACCGTTAAGAAAGAAACGTTCATCAACCCGAAGCTGTTCTCGACCAAAAATTACAGTAAGCTCACTTTAATCGGCTTCTGCGTATTGGTGCTGAACCTAGGCAACCTGTTCCTGATGCCACTCGCCCTTGCCAATCTATCGCATGAGTCTACGCTAACGATCGGGCTGACCATTGCGCCCGGCGCGATTCTGTCCGCTCTGTTAGGTCGTTTCGTAGGACGCTGGATCGACCGATATGGCAATGTCCGTTTCCTGCTTATGGGGCATGCGATCTTAGCCATCGTTTTGGCCGTCTTCTCATTCGCTATTGAGGTTTCGCCGATGGTCATTCTGTGCGGGTATTTATTATTCTCGCCTTCCTTCTCCGCGACCTTGTCCTCGTTGAATAATGAAACGTCTAACATTCTGCCGAAGCAGTTGATCGGCTCGGGGATGGGTTTGATGCAGCTTATTCAGTTCTTCGGAGGCTCCATGTCGGTTGCGGTATGCGGGCTGATCCTTACGACGCAGAAGAGCGTACCGCTCGGCTTAGCGTATGAGCACGTGTATCGCGTGCTGCTCGTTGTGTGTTTGCTTTCCCTTGCCGTATCGGTATGGTACAAGCTGTCCGCAAGCCGAGCGGAGAAGCTTGTGCAGGCGACAGCTTAATTAACACTGGACAAGCTCAACAGTCAGTCTTTCATGGCATTCAAAAACAGGGCATACCACATCTCGGTGGTATGCCCTGTCTTTCCATTCGCATTGTTTACATCCGGCTGCCTTTAAGCTCCTTACACAACCGCCGGCCACAAGCCGCCGCCGGGAAGCGGACAGCCGCGCTGCTTCAGCTTGGCGACGACCGGAATGATGCAGCCGCACGCTTGGCACGTGACGCCGCTCACCAGCTTCGGACAAGCGGCGCATGCCGCTAGCCGCTGCTCGTAGATCTCGTCCGAGACAACCAGCTCCGGCGACGAGAACATCGGACTCGCCAGCAGCCGCTCAATCTGTGCGTCGGTTACCTTGTATTCCTCGCGGCAGCCTTTGCAGCCGGAATCGCCTGTCGTTCGGTTCATCGCAGCCCGTTCCCGTTACGCAAGCTCAAGCGTCGTCACCGACATGGCCGGCAGCGATACCGTAAGCACGCCATCCTTAATCGAGAACTCCGAGAATGCCCGCGGCTTCACGTTGTCCGGTTGATCGAATGTATTGTGCGCATCGATCTTGTCAGCCGTAATCGTCGTTCCTGTTACGGAGAGCGATGCATCTGCCAGT
Organism: Paenibacillus terricola; assembly: GCF_014779765.1. Taxonomy (GTDB): domain Bacteria; phylum Bacillota; class Bacilli; order Paenibacillales; family Paenibacillaceae; genus Paenibacillus_T; species Paenibacillus_T terricola. The sequence continues at coordinate 394,420 of NZ_JACXZA010000003.1, forward strand.
CCGCGAAGGTCGATCGATACTTCAGCCGATGCCTGATGATTGAGATGGCAGAGACTGATATGAATCTTGCCTTCGCCGTCCTTCGATGCCGTCGACGTAACGGCCGGAATCTCGGTTTTGCCTTCGAAGCTGTAGGCTCCGCCGTCCAGCTCCAGCTCGATCCGTTCCGCGTCTTGGTGCACTTTGTACATGTCGAATACGTGATACGTTGGCGTCAGAATCATCGACTCACCCTCGGTCAAAATGACGGCCTGCAGCACGTTGATCGTCTGCGCGATGTTCGCCATCCGCACCCGTTCGTTATGCTTGTGGAAAATGTTAAAGTTAATGCCTGCCACCAGCGCATCGCGCAACGTGTTCTGCTGATAGAGGAAGCCAGGCACCGTACCTGGTTCAACATCGTACCAAGTACCCCACTCGTCGACGATAAGACCGATTCGCTTGGACGGATCATATTTGTCCATAATAGCGCTGTGACGCGTGATAAGCTCGTCCATGAAGAGCGTTTTGCTCATCGTTTCGAACCATTCCGCTTCGGAGAACCCGGTCGCAAACCCTTTGTTCTCCCACACGCCAGGCACTGTGTAATAGTGGAGCGTGATGGAATCCATGAAGCGATGCGCTTCGCGCATGAGCACTTCCATCCAGTTGTAATCGTCCACGTTCGGACCGCAGGCGATCCGATGGATCCGGTTGCCGTCATAGTTCCGTACATAGGTCTGGTATTGGCGATACAGATCCGCATAATACTCCGGACGCATATTGCCGCCGCAGCCCCAGTTTTCATTGCCGACGCCGAAGTATTTCACCTTCCAAGCCTCGGCATGACCGTTCGCCGTACGAAGCGCCGACATCGGCGATTCGCCTTGGAACGTCAGGTACTCGACCCACTCGGACATTTCTTGAACCGTACCGCTGCCCACGTTGCCATTGATGTATGGTTCGCACTCTAGCTGACGGCAGAGCTCCATGAATTCATGCGTGCCAAAATGATTGTTCTCGACCACGCCGCCCCAGTGCGTGTTGATCATCCGTTTGCGCGATTCGCGCGGGCCGATGCCGTCCATCCAATGATATTCGTCGGCGAAGCAGCCGCCCGGCCAGCGAAGAACCGGAATCTTGATCTGCTTAAGCGCGTTCACGACATCGTTCCGGATACCGTTCGTATTCGGAATCGCGGAATCTTCTCCTACCCAAATGCCTTCGTAAATACATCTGCCGAGATGCTCGGAGAAATGGCCGTAAATATTGCGATCAATCGTTCCTCTTCCAATGTCTGCGTTCAATATACCCTTCAACGTCATGCTGTGCACACTTCCTTTGTTTTAGTTAGTACGATTGAAAATCATGGTTCGCCCTGCTATCAAATATTGCTGCAATTGAACAAACCAAAGGATACCGACTCAACAGCTGAGTCGATATCCACCTTGGTTAACCCCAAGCTATACGCTCTTCTCATACTCGAAGAATTCGAAATCAACATGCCCGCCGATGTTCTTCGTCGCGTAATTGAACAGGCCGATTCGATAGCCCATGAAGTGCTGCAGCATATATTTCATCTGCAGCGGATATCCGATCGAATGCCATGCCAACCCGTCCGCGGAATAGTGGAAATGCGCGAGATCGACGCCCTCCGCGAAGTTGAAATCGATCCGCAAATAGATGTGATCACCTTCATAACGAATCTTCTCCACCGCAACCTCTTCGCCATTCTCGCCTTTCACGCACATCGCGACATACCGTTCATTGTCCACATCCGCAAGAATGCCGACCGTGCCGTAGAAATGCTGAAGTGCCACCAAACCTGCGCGGTCGCCCGGCTTCATGCCGCCGAGTTCCATCCGAGTGACGCCGCTGCAAGCCGGACCTTCCGTCCGCTGCGTCAAGGTATTGCGAGCGAGCTCAACGCTGCGTGCCGTATAACCAGTCGTAAGCCGCAAGTAGCCCGGGCGCTCCGTTACCGACCACAGCGCATTGTCCGGGTTATGATTCCACTGCCAATTAAGCGCGAGCTTATTCGCTCCATATTCGAACGAATCGCTGATCACGAGCGGCTTCGCCTCCTTCTGCGGCAGCGGCACTTCGAACGTTTCCGGTACCTTACCATCGATGCCGAACACCGGCCAGTCATCCTCCCACGATACCGGGACGATGCACGGAATGCGTCCGACAGCGCCATGGTCCTGGAACAGCATGGCATACCATTCACCGTTCGGCGCATCCACGAGACCGCCTTGCGCAACCCCATTGTTCTGATATCCCATATGATCGTCCAGCACGATGCGATGCTCATATGGGCCAAGCAGCTCATGGGAGCGATAACACACTTGTCTGCGGCGGCCATTGCCTGTCCGCGGCCACTCGATGAAGAACAAGTAATAGCAGCCATTCAGCTTATAGGCATGGCACCCCTCGGCGCGCAGGCCTATGCCTTCGGTCTCGCCCTCTAACAGCAGCTGATTGATTCCGTCCGGCTTCAATGCTGTGGCATCGGACGTCAGCTCCGCAATCCGGATGCTGCCGTTGCCGTGAAACACATAAACGCGGCCATCGTCGTCGAATAAAAGGCTCGGATCATGATGCAGTCCCTGGATGACATGACGTTCCCACGGACCATTCTCAATATCCTTCGTCTGATAGACATAGAAACGATTCGTATCTAAGCTGGAGAAGCTCAGGTAGAACGTACCGTCATGGTGACGCAGGCTCGTTGCCCAAGAACCTTTGCCATAGATATGCTTGCCATCCGCCAGATTGTGCATCTCGTTGTCTTCGAACGTATCGAACGTGTAGTTCATAAGTTCCCAATGCATGAGATCTTCCGATTTCATGATCGGACAGCCGGGCATCGAGTGCATGCTCGTGCTGGACATATAGTAGACGTCGCCGACGCGAATAACGCTAGGGTCCGGTACATCCGACCAAATAATCGGATTCGTAATCATAGTTGCCGTCTCGATCATTGCGATCTCCTCCTTGGCACGAACGATTAAGAACGCGCAACCTCCAGCACGTTCCAATACGACTGCTTCGGCTGATGCGCCGTGTCGAACAGGAACGGCCAGTTCTTCCGTCCTCTTACCGGGAATCCATCGAGCCATGTGAAATCATCAGCCGATCCCCAGAACGTAACAGACGAGATGTGCTGGCTGTAGTCTTTGAACACTTGGAAAAATTGTTTGTATCGCTCAGCCTGCAAAGCCAGCATCTCTTCCGTAGGCTCGACCAAATCCGTGCGATGGTCATCGAACTTGAACATCGAGACGTCAAGCTCTGTGATATGTAACTGTACGCCGAGGCTTGCATAGCGCTCGATCGCTTGACGAATCTCGTCAATGGAAGGATGATAAAGGCTCCAATGCGCCTGCAGGCCAATGCCATGGATCGGCACGCCTTGGTCGAGGAGCGACTTCACGAGTGTATAGATTTTCTCTCGCTTCACCGGGTCCGATTCGTTGTAATCGTTATAGAACAACAGTGCATTAGGATCAGCCGCATGCGCATACTCGAATGCCTTGGCAATGAAATCCTCGCCGATGATCTCGAGCCACTTCGACGGACGTAGCAGCTCTTCGCCGCTGTCTGATACAGCTTCGTTAACGACATCCCAAGCGTAGATTTCTCCTTTGTATCGCGTTACGACCGTTTCGATATGGGCTTTCAGACGGGCGAGCAGCGTATCGCGGTCTACCGTGCTTCCATCCTCGTTCGTGAACATCCACGGCGATGTTTGGTTATGCCATAGAAGCGTATGACCTCTGACGCCCATGCCGTTCGACTTCGCGAACGCCATCAATTGGTCGGCAGCATCGAAGGTATATTCATGCTCAGACGGATGCACACGTTCGAACTTCATCTCATTCTCTGCCGTAATGCTATTGAAGTGATGGGCAAGCAGCTCGCGCTGCGTCTTGATGGTCAGCGGATTGACAGCTGCCCCGATTAAGAAGTGCTGTTGGAATGCTTCATGCAGCTTGACATTCATCGTGTACGCCTCCTAAATAACTAGATAGGTTAGACTCGATTTACAGTCTTGCTAAAAGTGTAAAGTCATAATGAAAGCGCAACAACCCTACGAATCATGGTTTGACCCCCTACGATTTATAGGTATAGTCAGCAGCAAACAACGAGCCCAGTAACGAATCCGTACGGTAAGGGACTGCAGTAAGCAGTCTGCCGTGTTCATTCGGATCTCTGAACTCAACATGGATCCCTCGTCCCCGATAGTTCACTTGACTATGTAATAGGTGTCGTACGCGCAGCGGCCGAGAATTCGGTTTCACTGAAGGATATGGTGCTGTGGGGAGCGATCGGGGTAGTGACGCTTGTCATTTTGTACTATGTCACCGAGTTGTTCACGTTACTGTTCGGGCGTCTGATCAAGGTTAACGTCACATAAAGCTTAGCCTTCGATAACAACAATATTGCTGTCGGACTGCTCATTCTGTTCATCTCATGCAGTTTCGGAATGGTCATTGCCGGTTGCCTGTCCTATTCCCCGGAGTGACAACTCTTCAATAGTGGTTCGTAACATGAATGGATCTCCTCTTAACGGGAGATCCATTGTTTGTTGCAAGGGATCATCCTGGAAGCAGGGGCCCGCCGACGCGGGTGAAAGGATAGCGGTAATATTTGAAATCAACCCGCTCATCCATGTCATGAACGAGCAAGCTCCGCTCATCTACGAACTGGAAGCCACAATGCTCCAGCACCTTCTGAGAGGGTAGATTGCTAATTTCGACTGTTCCTATAATGTACGGAATATCGTACCGCTGCTCGATCCATTCCAGCGTGGCACGTGCTGCTTCCTTGGCGTAGCCCCTCCCTCTGGCGAACGGCAGAATGCTATAGCCGAACTCGGGCTCATGCAGATCGTCATGCTTTTGGGCGGCAATCTGCCCAACGATCTCCAGCGTTATTTTATCGAAAATCCCAAAACAGACCGTGCCCGATACAATATCCATTCGTTCATAATTGGACAGATGCCATTCCAGAAACTGCCGTGCTCGCGGCTTCTGCATCTGCCAGCCTTCGAACTCCGGCATGTCGAGCAGCTTGCAGAACTGCTCGAAGTCCCGTTCCTCGAACTTACGAACAATCAATCGTTCTGTTTCAATACGTACATCGTTTAAACCAAGAGTCATGATGCAGCCAGCCCTTCTCCATAAACTTCCACAGAAGTATAACGAATCCTTCTATCTTTTATAACCTGTCAAATGCCAGTTTCATTCCCCGGGAAATGAGAGAATCTTTTATTATTTGTTTACGGCATCTATACTTTTACCACAAATACCCTTATGATAATTTTATTGCGAACATACATTCCTGTTCAGGAAGAGCTATTGAAATGGAGGCCCCCTCGTTCAAACCGCTTATCGATCGCGCTTATTCGTTCGACGAGGCGCAGCAGTCGGCATTGGAACAGGGGCATATTACAGAGGAAGAATGGTATGACAATCACACAAGGCATTTTACCGAGCATTATTTGGCAAGCGATAATCCTCGCGGGCAATCCGGGCACAGCGGAGACGAACAGCACTACTTTCACTCCCACCTCATGATCATAAATGCGATTCATAAGGATGGGACATTCATCGATGTAGGCTGCGCCAATGGGTACCTGATGGAGTCGCTAGCGCGCTGGACACAGGCACTGGGCTGTTACAGCATCGATTGGTATGGGCTAGACATTTCGGAGGAGCTTATCGCACTGGCTGCTGCACGGTTGCCCGAATGGAGGGAGCGCCTGTTCGTTGGCAATGCGCTCTACTGGACACCGCCGATTGCACCGTATGATTTCGTCTGTGTCAAAGAGCTCGGATACGTACCCGCTGCAAAGCAGCAAATGTTGTTCGAGCATCTCCTTCACCACTGTCTGGCACCAAATGGCAGGCTCATTCTAGGACCTTACAGCGAGGAAAGGCAGTTCAAGGAGCTAGAGATGAAGCTGACGGAATGGGGCTATAGGCCTTCTGGATACTTCGAGAAATCGCATCCGAAGCACCCACAGCTTGCTCGGAGGCTGCTGTGGTTTGATCGATCTTAAAATATTCGTAGGAGGAATGGAATAATGAGCGAGGTATTCAGCATTCGTGACCATCTGCTACATGAATTCGAGCATGGGGTGATGACGTCGCAACGATTGATTCGTCTAATCAAACCCGAGCAGTGGAGCTATCGCCCGCAGAACAATATGCGCACGCTGCAGGAGCTGGCACATCATCTCGTTATGCTTCCTGCAACGGATTTAGCGATCATGCAGGAGAAGCAAGGTCCTGCATTCGAGCGGATCGAGGGCGATATCCGATCCGTTACCGACTGCGAGCAGCTATGCGAGCTGATGCAGACGAGCTTCGAAGCTTTTCGAAATCATATGCTGATGTTAAGCGAGCAAGATCTGCTGAACCTGTCTACGAAAGCTTTTTATGCCGAGCATGGCTCTCTGCAAATCCGTTGGCTCATCGAAACACTCACTCACCTATTCCACCACCGCGCGCAATTGTTCAACTATCTGAAGCAGCTGGGCCATGACATCAATATGTTTATCCTGTATTAGACAATTGGAGTGAATAACGATAATGGTTTGCACAATCGCAGCCGCAATAGGTGGGCGTGCAGTTTTGAAGACAACAACAGGCCATCCAGGGGATGGCCTGTTGCATGTCTAACGATACATTTGTACATACCACATTTTGAAACCATGACGCTCATAGAATCCGACTATGCTTCTCCAGTCCACATTAGACGATCCGACAAGTGCATGTGCTACGCCGTTCGACTCCGCTTCATCGATCATACGATCAACCAATCGATGTCCGATTTCATCTCCCCTGAAATCGGGATGGACATATACTTCATAGATTTCTAAGAAACGAGCATCTAAAGGAAATACAGGATATTGAGACGTTTGGATCGTACCGTGCGTATATCCAACAACTTGACCATTCCGTTCAGCAACCCAAAAGTAATTCCCTAATCGCTGAGCAATCTTGTCCTCTTGGGATGCAGGATAGGCAAAAGTAACGGCCTCGTCCGACCATCGTTGCGACAACGCAGCTACCTGAGGTACATCTCCCATTGTACATTTTCTAATCGTTACCATCGGACACCTCGGCAATCCACAATATTACCTATATCGGTAGTTACGAAATAGCTAGGCTTGCTTGACCCCCGCAACAACCCGATATCTCGATGCTTGTAGATTGAACATATGCGCGTATTTGCCTTTCAGGCGCATGAGCTCATCATGGGAACCTTGCTCGATAATGCGACCGTTCTCCATCATGAAGATGCGATCCACCATTTTGGTCGTCGACAGTCTGTGCGAGATGAAGATAATGGGACGATTCTCGGCCTTCTCGAGCATGACCTGATTGAGATGATATTCGCTCATCGGATCCAAGGCGCTGGAAGGCTCATCCAACAGGATGAGCAGCGTTGGCTTCGCGAACACCCGAGAGATGGCAACCTTCTGCGCTTCCCCGCCGGACAGCTCTACGCCCGAATCGTTGAACTCCTTCGTGATCGAGGTATCCGTTCCCATAGGCAGCGAATGCAGCTTATCCCCGAAGCCGCTTTTCTCAAGCGCCAGCCTGGCCTTCTCGGGATCATCAGCGGAGCAATGCTGCATCAGGACATTCTCGGACAATGATGCCGCGAACAATTGATGATCCTGGAATACCGAACTGAACTTCATCCGATAATCATCCAGGTTGAACTGATCGATTGCAATGCCGTTCAACCGTATTTCGCCGGAGCTGGCATCGTACAACCGCATGATCAACTTCGTCAATGTTGTCTTGCCTGCGCCGTTATAACCGACGATTGCGATTTTCTCGCCTGGACGAATGGTAAGATCGACGTCATGAAGGATCGGTGATCCAGACTCGCTATATCGGAATGACACGTTCCTCAATTCTAATCCAGTGAAACGGTCGGGCACTGCCAAAGGGTCGTCAGCATCCTTCATCTCATTCGGCTGATCCAGGAAGCTCCTTAATTTCTCGATATACATACTGTTCTCTTGCATCTCGCTGACTAGCGACGTCAAATATTGCATATTGCCCTTGAGACGCCAGCATGAATTCAGCAATGTAACCGCGCTTCCGTAACTTAAAGTCCCTTTCACTAGCGCCATGAAGACGACGTAGACGACATACAGTCCGCCTAAGATCAATTCGTTGAAGAAATAATCCGAGGTGAAATTGATCCAGAACTGTTTCTTCGAATGCTTGTTCACGATCGCATGCATCTCGACATGGGTACGAGAGAACTCGCGGAAAAACTTCTCTTTGATCGAATAGAGCCGCAGCTCCTTCGCATAGTCTGCCAGGTAGAACAGCCGTTTCAAGTAGATTCGTTTGCGATCCTTCTCATTGAGCTCCATGCGCATAGCGAATCGAACTTTGTTAGCCAGCATGCTGAAGAGCATCGTCGCAATGAACGATACCAATATGAACACCAGCCCGAGCTTATCTACGAACAAGAAGAAGCTGACAGACGTCACGATGACCGTGATCGATTTGCAAATATTTCGGATATTATCGATCGTTGCATCGATTCGATTGCGTGCATCATTGGCGCTCCACACGTATTCGTTATAGTAGACGGGATCATCATAATTGCTCAGATCCGTCTTGACCGCTTTCGTATAGAGATCCATTCGAAGTTTCTGATAGAGCAATTCTTTGCCTTTGGGCTCGACGCTTTGATAATAAATGCTGTCCAGTACGAAACAGCCGGCGATGAACAGAACCGTAAGCCCGATATAAAGGGCGACGGTTGAGAAAGAGGTGCCAAATTGCACACTATCGAATACGAACTTAATCAGTATGACATGTTCGAGAAAAATCTCGATTTCCTGGAGGCAAGCATACAGACATGTAAAAATAATATACTTGCGCGAATACATCAATCCGTATTTCAAAATAAACCAGTTATTCTGCATGACCCGAGCAAAACTCTGCTTGTTAGGCTTCATGTCGATTCGCCACCTCTACCAGCTCTTCCTGATCGACATACTTCTCTGCCTGCTTCAGGAACAGCTCTGCGTATTTCCCTTGCCGCTGCATCAATTCGGTATGCGTGCCTGCCTCCTGTATGCTGCCATCCTCCAAATAATAGATCCGATCCGCAAGCATGGCCGATGACATGCGGTGCGAAATGATGACAACGGCCTTATCCTCGCAGGCTTCCAGCATGCTTTCGAAAATTTCATATTCCGCGATCGGATCCAATGCGCTCGTAGGCTCATCCAGAATCAGAATCTCGGCAGGCTGAGCAAAGATGCGCGCGATTGCGATCTTCTGAAACTCGCCGCCTGATAGAACGACCCCTTCATCGTCAAATTCCTTCGTAAGCATCGTATCGATGCCATGCGGCAGCGCGGCTACTTTATCGTACACTCTGCTCTTCTTGAGCGCTTCGATCACAAGCTGACGATCCACGTCGCTCTCCAATTCACGCATCAACACATTCTCGGCGATCGTCATCGAGAAGATCCGAAAATCCTGAAACACCGTTCCAAACATTGCGCGATAGGACATCAGGTCAAGCTCTTTGATATTGCGACCGTTCAGCGTAATCTCTCCCTCGGTCGGATCGTACAATCGCATCATGAGCTTGATCAACGTCGATTTGCCGGCTCCATTATGACCGACCAGCGCAATCTTCTCATTCTTGTTGAGCTCGATCGTAATATCGCTTAACGTTGCCGATTCCGCTCCATCATAGGTGAATTGCAATTGTCGAAGTGCCAGCTGCTGCAATCGTGGCGGGCTGATCAGGTTTGGTTCAGCATGCTCCGGAATTTCAGACTCATAATGTAGAAAAGATTTCAGATTGTCGATAAAAATGCCGTTCTTGTTAATCTCCACTACGCTATCGGACATTCGGATAAGCGACCATGCTCCGCTGACCATGGCGGTGCCAAGGACGACGAAAGAGCTGATCGAGATCGACTCCTTAACGATAGCCAGATATGCGCCATACAGCAGAACGCCTTGAAAAATGAGTGTAAAGGTTAGGAATATTTTGAAGAAAGAGATGACGCCCGCTCGAACGCGATACTTGTGAATCGTGGATATAACGCCGTCGTATCCCTCTTGATAGGTGCTCCTCAGAACAGAAAAAATCCGAGACAGACGAATCTCCTTGGCATAGTTAGAAAGGTAGATGACTCGGTTTACGTAATCCATTTTTCTCTGGTGGGGCACGGATTCTTCGTTCTGTTTGAATTGCAGACGATTAAGCTTTTTGCCGAAATAGAAATTGCCTACAATCGGGAGCAGCGCGAATAAGACAACCCATGGATCGATGGCATACATGACGGAGAAAATGCTGATCGTTGCGAGGGAGGAGAATATAATTCTCGAGATGCTGTCAAGAACGGCGCTCGTTCGCCGATCGGCCTCTTGAATGGCCTTCGTATATTTGTTATAAAACTCATGATCTTCGAAACATTTCAATTCCACGGTCGAAGCCTTGCGGAATAGAATGAGATACAGCTTCTCATAGATCGTAAGATCGCTGATCGGCTTGAAGCGCTGCACATACCAATGGTCCAGCATGCTTAGAACGAGCAGAATGGCCAGCGTGATTAAAATGAAATAAACGATTTGCTGAAAATCTCTTTCGACCGATATCGATTCGATAATGTACTTCATGAAGTAAACCGCGAAGAACACATTCGAAAACTGCCTGCAAGCTTGCACAGTGAAATCGATGATTACCCGCTGTGGATGGATGCGCCATGCTAGTTGAAGCACGAATAAATTGTTCGCGATATTCACTTTCGCATGATGCATTGCAAGACTAATCTTCCCCAATGTAGTTCCTTCCCCCTCTAGTCTCTAATGTAACTGTGTACAGTAACTTAAATTAGTTGCACCAGTATGTCACACTGTACTACATAACAAAATGGAAAAACAACCCTTCAAATCCTATATTTATTACCCGTCGAATCGTGCCATTTGCATATAAATAAGGTGCCGTCTGGACTGACAGCACCTTAAACGATTGATATTGTTGCTTCTTATTCTAACGAAGCCCCATGCCTGATAGCTGGCAACCTGTCCCGATCACGTAAGAGATCCTTGTTACAGCAAGGAATAACGTTGTCCAGCTTCCATCTCGATAGACCGAATGTCGTTGTCAGCCCCTTGTACGCGACAGATTCCGTTATGCGCAGCTTCGATCACGGCATGCTTCAGCTTGCCATCCTCCCACTCCATATCAACGGTGTACCCTCCGCGGGCACGCAGTCCACGAACATAGCCGGAGCGCCACGCTTCGGGAAGCGCCGGAAGCAGATGAATGATTCCGCCATGGCTTTGAAGCAGCGCTTCCGCAATTCCCGCGGTGCCGCCGAAGTTCCCATCGATCTGGAACGGAGGATGATTATCGAACAGGTTAGGCAAGGTCGAGTGAGCGAGCAGAGCCAGCACATTCTCATGAACTTTGGCGCTATCCTGCAGACGAGCCCAGAAGTTGATGATCCAAGCTCGGCTCCAGCCCGTATGTCCGCCGCCATTAGCTAACCTGCGCTCCAACGTTATTCTCGCGGCAGCGGCGAGCTCTGGCGTTCCCTCTACGCTGAATTGCTCGCCTGGATATAAGCCGAACAGGTGGGAAATATGCCGATGGCCCGGCTCCAGCTCCTCATAGTCTTCCATCCATTCTTGAATCTGTCCATATTGGCCGATAGCCGGCTCCGGAATTCGATTCAATGCTTCATTCAGCTCTAACTGGAATTGCTCATCCATACCCAGCAGGTCTGCGCTCTCGATGCAAGCGGAGAACAGAGCGTGAATAATCTGGAAATCCATGGAGGCGCCTACGCACAATACGCCAGACTCTCCGTTAGGAAGCCTGTACGTGTTCTCCGGCGACACGGAAGGACAAGTGACAAGCTGTCCATTAGGCGCCTCAATCATATAATCCAATAAGAAGGTTGCAGCCTCTCGCATGGTCGGATATGCCTTCTCGAGAAACGCTTTATCGCCGCTGTAAGCATAATGCTCCCATAGATGCAGACACAGCCACGCAGCGCCCATCGGCCAGAACGAGGCCGGCATATACAGATCCTGTGGAGCCGTATCCGCCCAAATATCGGTGTTGTGATGGGCCGTGAATCCCCGGCAGCCATACATGACCTGAGCCGTAACGCGTCCTGGCTCTCGCATGCGCTCAATCAGATCGAACAACGGAAGATGGCATTCGGCTAGATTACAATTCTCGGCCAACCAATAATTCATCTCCGCATTAATATTGATTGTATATTTGCTATCCCATGGCGGGAGGAAACTATCGTTCCATATCCCTTGAAGGTTCGCAGGCAGCGAGCCCGGTCTGCTGCAAGCAATAAGCAGATAACGGCCGTAATGGAAGTAGAGCGATACGAGTCCAGGATCGTCTTCTCCCTGCTGGACACGCTTCAGCCGTTCATCCGTAGGCTGTTCGTCCACCTTGCTCTGCGAGCCGCTTGCTAGATTCAACTCCACCCGATCGAATAGCGTACGGTAATCCGCCACGTGTCGTTCCAGCAGCTCTGCGTAGCTTCTCTGCGCAGCCGCATCCAACTGCTGTTTGCATAATTCCTCGGGATCATCCGAGCGGAACGTCGTTCCTGCCGCAATCAATAGCGTTACCTGGTCAGCCTTGTCCACGATCAGATGCTCGCCGATCGTCTTACAGCTGCCTCCCTCTGCAACGGCTTTCAATATGCCACGGAATTGTCCGCCGCCTTCGCCGCCGCAGACGCCGCGCATGACCAATCCATCCTGTTCCCAACCTTCGATACGCTCCACATAGCGATAATTTCCCCGGTTGAAACGCGCTTTGAACGAGAGGCTGCCAGACCGATCAGCAGTCAAACGAACGACAAGCACTTGGTCCGTATAACTGGACAAATACTCGCGCGTATAGCGAACATCGCCGCTTACATAATGAACCTTGACGACTCCGCGCTCTAGGTCAAGCTCACGGACATATTGCTGAACTTCTTGGCCTTGGTTACTGAAGTATAGGTCCAGATCGCCAAGCGGCAAATAGTGACGCTGCGCCTCTGGCAATCCTTGCAATGCCATTGCCGTTAACTCTTGCGCCTCCGCAAGCTTGCCTGCCATTAGTAATTCACGAATCCGAGGAAGATTCGGCAAGGCATCCGGGTTATTCCGATCCCGCGGCCCACCATACCATACGGAGTCTTCATTCAATTGAATTTTCTCGTGCCCGATTCTTCCGAATACCATACCGCCTAGACGTCCGTTGCCAATCGGAAGCGCCTCGTTCCAATTCGCCGCATGCTGCTTATACCACAGCTTATTTCGTTTATTATCTGCTGATGTATGCGTCATTCACTTCACATCTCCATTCATGAAAAGTAGGTGTGCGGATATTCTCTATTCTCTTCTTAGAAAGAAGTGGGGTTACCGATAACTTGCTTCACATGATGTTGCATTTAATTTCCTTGAACATAGGCGAGGCGCAATTTCAAAAAAGCTTTCACCTCATAGCATTGAAGAAATTGTATCGGTTAAACAAGGAGAAAACCACCCTTTATATTATTGATATATCTCAAATATATTATATATCGCTCGCTGCTAGTCTTACGGGGGAAAAGTATAATCTTGGCTAGTCGGTTCAATAGCCTGACTTTCGCCGATTGACACCTGTTAACCGATTGTTATTCTTCCAATCTATTGAATTTTTATGGAGATATCTTTATCATTGGTACATCTTGAAATATGTACGACAACAATAATTAATAGAAATAGGTGACCAAATGGACATCATTGCTGCCAACCACCTGACGAAGTCCTACCGTCAATATCGCCGTTTCCCCGGCCTGATCGGTTCCGTCAGAAGTTTGTTTACGAGGCAGTTCACGGAAGAAACGGCCGTGAACGATATCTCATTCACGATCGGCGAAGGCGAAGCCGTCGGCTATCTCGGCCCGAACGGAGCTGGCAAGTCTACCATGATCAAAATGATGACCGGCATTCTCGTTCCGACCGCTGGCGACATCCGAGTGCTCGGAGCCGTTCCGCACGAAGCTCGCAAAACGAACGCACGCCAGATCGGCGTTGTCTTCGGCCAGCGAAGCCAACTGTGGTGGGATTTGCCAGTGACGGATTCCTTTGATCTTCACAAGACCATCTATCAGATTCCTGAAACGAAATTCAAGCAAAATCTTCAAATGTGCATGGAGCTGTTATCCATCCATGAGTTCGTCGAGAAGCCCGTCCGCCAGCTCAGTCTTGGCCAACGCATGCGGGTGGAGATCGCCATGGCGCTGCTGCATGAACCTCGAATTTTATTTCTGGACGAGCCAACAATCGGTCTTGATGTCATGGCGAAGGATCAGATTCGTCACTTCTTGCGAATGGTGAATCGCGAGCGCAAGGTTACGATCCTGCTGACGACTCACGACATGAAGGATATCGAGGAGATATGCCCACGGATGATTGTCGTGAACAAAGGAACGCTCGTCTACGACGGCTCCGTGGAGGAGCTTCGGGCAAGGCTTGGGAACGAACGGCGCGTCGTCATCGATTTCCGCGAAGATCCAGGGCCGCTCGATATGCCAGGCATCACGCTGCTCCAGGAGGAGGGTCTTCGGAAGACTTATCTCGTTTCACGGAGCGAATCCACCGTATTCGAGCTTGTGAGCCGTATTGCTGCCCGGTACCCGGTCGAGGACGCATCGATCGAGAGCGCGGACATCGAGTCGGTCATCCGCCGCTTATATCGCCAATTGGCCGATGAGGAATCGATCGGCCGACAAATCGGGTAAAGGCGGTGAACGGATGACACCTTATATCATGTTCATGACCAAGTCGTTCACGAGCCAATTAGCCTATCGCTCCGATGTATGGCTGCGGCTGCTCGGGAATTATTTTGCCATCCTGATTCAAGTCGAGATCTGGCGATCGGTTATTGGGAAGGGCGAATCCTTCGGCGTTACGATCGACCAGATGATTACTTACAGCATCATCAACACGCTGCTCGTCGCGCTTCTCTTGCACGGCGTCAGCGGCAAGGTTGACGGCAGTCTCAAATCCGGCAGTATTGCCGTTGAGCTTATTAAACCGCTCTCTTATCCGCTGTACCTATTATCCGATGCGCTTGGCCAAACGCTTTATAAATTTGTTTTCACTGTCATTCCGTCGTTACTGATTGCTTGGCTGCTATTCGGTATGCTTCCGCCCGCTTCGACGGTTTCTCTGATCGGATTTGTCGCGGCGCTGCTTATTGCTATGCTAATCTCCTTCCTTCTGGGTTATCTCGTATCGCTGCTTGCCTTCTGGTTCATGAGCCACTTCGCGCTTAGCTGGACGCTCGGCGGATTGATTACCATATTCAGCGGTTCGTTCCTGCCGATCTGGTTCTATGCCCCTGGATGGGAATTCGCTGCCAGGATGCTGCCGTTCCAATATCTCGGCTATGTTCCTGCAGCCATTTATTTGGGCAATATGTCGCAAGTTATGTTGTGGCAGACGCTCCTAATAGGGCTAGCCTGGATCATCGCACTGCTGACGATTGTACAGTGGCTGTGGTCGAGAGCGGTTCGTCGGCTCATCGTGCAAGGCGGATAAAAAGATAGTCGGAAAGGCGGACCTCTAGCATGACATTTCAATTGTTCGGACAATTAGTCAGGTTGTTAATGAAGGAGAAGATGCAGTACAGGGGAGACTTTCTTCTCTCCGCCGTAGCTCAGATCATCTCTTATGCAGGCGATTATATCGTTATTTATTTATTCATCAAACGCTTCGACACGCTAGCAGGCTGGAATTGGCCGGAGATCGCCTTGCTCTACAGCATCGGACTGTTCACGTATGCATTGGGTGCCTCCTTCTCCTTCGTCCAGATGAGCCAGCTCGAAGGGCAAGTGAGACAAGGCACCTTCGATACGCTGCTCATTAAGCCTGTCAATCCGTATCTCTATCTCGTTAGCAGAGGCTTCAATCTCGCTTACATTGCGCATATTACGATCTCAGGCTCTGTACTGGTTTGGGCGATGCTTCAATTGAATCTGCATTGGACTTGGATCCAATACATCTACTTGCTTATTGCGATCATCAGCGGCTCGATGATCCATGCGGGTATCATGACAATGATCGGGGCGATGTCGTTCATCTGGGTGAGGAGCAGCTACCTGTTCTCGCTTTTCTTCCAGCTCAAGAACTTCATTTCCTACCCGTTGCCTGTATTCGGCACCGTCGTTCAGCTTCTATTAACGGTGGTTGTCCCTTTGGGATTCGTCAACTTCTATCCTGCAGCCTACTTGCTCGACAACGATACAGCTCTGATGCCTGCTTGGGCCATGTGGCTTGTACCGCTTGCCGGTCCTATTGTCTATGGGCTAGGATATCGTTTCTGGATGTTCGGTGCGAATAAGTACCAGGGGGCCGGAGGATAATATTGTACAGAAAGGCCATCCCCAGTTAAGGATGGCCTTCTGTTATGATGTCCTTTTCTTAAGCTCTTCTACGACTGGGATGACAGGCGTACTAATTTCCGTCGGAAGATAGCAAACGTCGAAGATCAATAATTTGTTCCATTTGTTTCCTGTAATCCATTGTAATCTCCTCAAGATTTTATTTTTATGAGATGCAAGTAACCGTTCTTTACAAAGCAAATGGATCAAGACAAAATAAATGTTGAACGATTTGAAGCACCTTTTTTTTGCAGCCTACTTACAGAATCCATTATTTATTTTATCCGTTATTGTTTGGATTGGTTTTAGGCCTTCTTCACCCGAATTACTTACAGCAAACAATAAAAATTTGGTATCTATATTACGCATTACGAATGAACTTATACCTGCGACATAACCCGAATGTTGATGTATTGTAGGATATAGCCTGTTCACTTCCCAACCATATCCATATCCGATGTCTGAAGTTATTGGTTCATAACATTTAAACATTAGAATCTTATATTTCTCGGATATTAGATTATCACTGTATAATGCTAGATCCCACTTCCGATATTCCTTGGCAGTTGTATAGAAGCTACTGCCTGCGCCTTCATACGTCCTAAACTGCATCAGCTTACTTTTTTCGCCGAGCTCATACCCATATGCACGATTATTAAACTCACTATATTTAATAAAATCAGCCCCGGAGTTTAATAAACCCAAAGGCTCGCATATTTGTTTTGATATATACTCTGAATAAGTATAGCCTGAGCCTACTTCGATCAGGTGCCCCAGAATGGAGTATCCCACATTACTATACTCAGGTATATGGGACTTGCTTTCATTAACATCAACCGTCTTCAAAGCTTCAATTAAGTCAGTGTCATTAGAATCTACATGAATGTCATATGGAAAGTTTACAGGTAATCCACTTGAATGTACTAACAATTGATGAATCGTAATATTCTTGAACAAAGTTTGCGATGGGATGTACTTATAAATTGGATCATTAAGGTCTAATACTCCACCTTCTATTAACCGTAAAATACATAAGGCAGTAAATTGTTTTGCTAATGAGCCTATTCTATAGATAATATCAGTTGAATTCGGCAAAAAAGTCGATTGATCAGCTAGTCCAAATCCCCTTTCATATATTATCTCTTGACCTTTCGCAATTAAGATCGACCCGCAAAACGACTCATTTTCAAGTATCTTGTTGATTATCTCAGGCATCTATTGGACTCCTTACAATTAATTTATGGTTATCTGATACTATTAGGTTTAATCCACTCCTCAGGACGATACCCCCAGTTTACTTGTTCACACACTTTTTCCCATCTTTTCTCCATATCCTGATCATATAGAAATGGAAGGTACCCCATTTTTAAATAGATCTTGATTGCAGTTAAACGATGGTCATTGGTGACTACTCGGATTGATGCATATCCTCCATTGATTAATCGAATGGTCGCTGCTCTCGATGCAATATAACCTAATCCCTGTCCCCTATGTTCTGGTTGTGTGATGACAAAACCAATATCACCGCCAAACGGAAAATAGTGATGCGAGCAATTAGGATTATGTAAAGCTGCCGCTGTGGAAACAATCGATCCATCCCTTGTATCCTCTAGAATGAAAAGTCCGTTAGGAAGAACTCGATCATAGAAATCTTTAAAATGCTCTTCATTTAATCGCCAGCCCTCTGACTCGAGTAATTTCAAGTAAGCATCCTTGTCAGAATCAATATAGTTTCTTAATCGATATCTCTTCGGAACTTCCAGTTCCTCCACTGATCGATTCGGAGTATCTGGAAAAAGTAAAATGAGCGCCTTGTTACTTTGGTTCATCTCGGCCTCCAAATGCTGAGGTTTCAGCTTTTCCATCATTCTCACAAGAGCTTCTGCAACTGAACTCTCTTAATTGTTATCGGATGCTGAATAGTTATCTCATCGATTTCCCTATTGCTCATTACTCTCATTAGCTCCATGAAAATTCTTGCAATCAATACGCTATCCCCTAATGCATGATGTCGCTTTATATCGTAGTCATCTATGTTTAATGTCTTTATCAAAAAGTTTGTTGAGATAATCTCGGATATCTCTGGGAAAAGATATGCAAATAAAACTTTGGTGTCCATGATCTTATTGGAAATAATTCTCAAATGATTTCTGCTGCATTCATTCATCAGCAACGGCCAATCAAATTCATATCCGGCTTGCGTGACTAACACTGCTCCTTCGCTAAAGTTACTGAATTCAGTAAACGCTTCCGTAAATTCTGGCGCCTCATTAACATCCTCATTGGATATTCCAGTCAATCCTTCAATTGCTTTAGGTATTAGTTTGGATGGTTTCACCAATGTCTCATATGTCTTTTCAATTTCACCCGAACGTCCATTAAGTAACACCGCACCAATTTGTATAACGTCATCTTCTTCCTCATTAGGACCTGTCGCCTCTAGATCAAAGACACAATACGTTTGGGCACGAATGTTCTCAAGCATGAATTCGGATATGATATATTCCGTCTCTGAAACCATATCGATCTTCATTGCTATACCATCCCTTATAAATCAGCTGTGTTTTATGAACTGGTCCTAAGTCTCATCTAGTAGCTTCCAAAAAATCTGATGAAGTTGAGGTGTACCCTATATCGGTTTCATAAATTCTTAAAAATACGAATCTTAACCATCCACCTTCAGGGTTAGTGCTATCCACTGTATCGGAAAATTCGTTCGAATTGGTACAGTCTCTTAACATTATTACTCGGTAATTGTTATGACGAGCACCTATGCAGGTATGAAATAAACAAGATTTAAGATGGAATCCTACAGCCATTATTGTATTTATGTTCCACGTTTTTAAATAATAATCAAGCATAGTTCCATTGAACCCGTCTTTATGCGATTTTGGAATTATAGCTTCACCTTCTATCGGTTGTATTAATCTATTAAAAGTGGGGATCAAGGGTTTCCAGCTGTTCTCAAGATGGTCTAGTCCGTGAATTCGAGTCGTAACATCATTGGGCCCACCAATTCCAAAGATAGCATTGTATAAATAAACTACTTTCATGCCTGTCTTCCTTGCAGCTCTAAGAGAAGTATGTATCTGTTTCTCTACAATTTTGTTGTCTGCTCCAGACTCATCACAATCGACTAAAAGAAATGCCGTTGTTTCAGGGTCAATTTGAACATGCAGGTCTGGTTCAGAATTATATTTTCGTACAGGTAGTTGAATGATATCGAATTCACTCCTTTGGATTTCGTTAAGATAATAATTTTCATTAACCGCTTCTTATAGAAGTTTAATAATCTCTCAACAGAAGGTATATTCAAAGAAACGATCTGTTTCGTTCAGCAACCTAACCCCCTCTCAACATAAATAATGCCTCTCGCCGAGTGCTTTCATCTGACGTCCCATTGCCTGCAGGTCAAATCGGACTTGCAATGGGGTTTCACCAATCCAAGCACCAACATGAATATGGGGGTGTCTGGAGTATCCATTGTTGCCGGCCTTGGCGACAACTTGACCAACAGTAATCCTATCGCCTTCTGTAACATGGATATCCATCACATGAGCATAGGTAACCAATACACCATCTTCTCTGGCAAATACAATGGAGCTCGCTCTTCCTGGTATCAATGTCCCGGGCGTATTCGTTATTGGATTTATATATACAGATTTCACAACGCCGTCGAATGGGGCAAGTACATCCGCTCCCCAAGTATACCAATCCTCATTGCGTGTACCTTCGCCGTCGTACATACGCATCCATCCATCTTTGAATCTAGTAATCATGCAATCTCTGCCTAGTGCATCACCAATGTGCGTGTACTGTTCTTCAGGGTGCTCAATCGACTGAAAGATATGATGAAACACAGGATGTATAACTACCTCCGATATATTCATAGCCTCCATCCTTCCTTCATTGCAACAATTGCAATCGATATAGATTCGTTTCATGAACTCGTGAGAATCGTTCCCTTATATTCGCTTTGTCCTCCCCCGTGTAATGCGCGAACACATGGACGGGATATAACTGAGGAATTCGGGACTCAATGGAGCCCTTTAGCTCCTTGCCCCCATCCATATAGACTTGGAGATAGGACTCAACCCACGTAAAGCCCATTCTCAGATACCAGTCCTTCACCCATGGATCGTCGCGCGTCCAAGCCTCAAGATGCTGAGTGCCTAACTTTTGGGCCCTATCAATCGCTTCTACCAACAAAGAATGACCTATTCCTCTCCGTCGATAATCGGGATGTACAGCGATATGCCAGATCATTCCGCCGACTTGCGAGCGATTCGAGCATACACTTCCTGGCGTTGTTTCAAATTCGATATCGATTAACCCCACAATCTCTTCGCCGTCCAGCGCGACCAATTCGATTGAAGGATTGGAATAGCGCTCCTTGTTTTTCAACACATGATCGTAATAAGCCGTATCAAGGAATGCAAGAACTCTGCATCGCAGCCAGCCTGTTTCGTCTTTTTTCTCATACGGTCGAATGTGCATCATCAGACTCCTGACACCCGTAACGCTTCATGCTTTATGCAGGCATGTACGCCTTTGATGCCATTTACGATTTGCGTAATTCTTAGATCAATGACAGCGCTTCCCAGAGCCATTGCATCAACCCGATGAATACCGTATTGCTCCCCAAGCAGATCCAGCATGCCGTCCAGCGCCTGAACGGCAGCCTCATTCAAATCTTCATGAAAGCCAAACGTTATCCACTCGAGCGGCGTTCTCGCCCGGGGCATCGGTATAGACATCTGATCATGGATATAAAAGGTTAAATCCACCAATTCCATCGGACATTCGATCGCCTGACAGCTAACCTCCCCGTCTCCCTGCAAAGCATGACCATCGCCTACGGAGAAGAGCGCTCCTTCAACAGGGATTGGCAGGTATAAAGAGCTGCCTTCGGTCAACTCTTTGCAATCGATGTTTCCCCCGCAGATTCGAGGAGGGAATGTCGAGTGAATGCCAGGCTCATCCGGCGGCATTCCCAATACACCCATAAAAGGTTTCAAATCAACCGAGAACATTCGATCTCCGATTGTCGTTTGCCCGATCATTTCCTGAACATCCAGTTTCCAATCTAATGTGATTTCATTGTATTGCGTTAAATTTAGTTTCTGGTTTTGCCAATTAGGCCATTGACCGGCAGATGTAAATCCGCAGGCTTCCGGAACCAGATTGTTGATTTGAACTTCAAGCGTCATTCCGGGCTTAGCGCCGTGGATATAGATCGGACCGCACAAAGCATGACCCATATCTGTTTCGCGATTTCGTTCCGGGAACTTCATTCTTTTCTTATTGGTTTGACAATAATATCCCCAGCCTCCGTCGAGGGTTTGGAATTGCACGGAATCGCCGGAGTTGATCGTTAAAGCAGGTTCTATCTCTCTTGAAAATGAGCCATGCAGCGTGCTTCTTTCTGCTCTGAGCTTATAGATTTCCATCGGTCCTCCTAAATGACCTGGCTTGAATGCGCATTGTCATCTCTATACTTGTTTCCTGATGCTGCACACCTATATTTAAGACCTTATCACATCAGATACTTACAAATATACCCATGAATATATAGTAAAAATAAATAGATTTAAGCCCTGTAAACCAACAGGAGCCTGAGGCAGGAATATGCCCCAAGCTCACGCTAAATCATTCTCTATCCGCTCAACAGCTTCTTGTATAATCGTAAGACGGGCTGATTCAAATACGACATCTCTTCCCGCAGCAATCTCATACCGTGTTTCATATAGAATCGGTAGGCACGCTCAAATTGGATCTATGAGACATGCTAGTCGGCTTGCCAATGGTTTGCATCATGGCTCCGATCACGCGAAGAAGCACCTCCGCTTGGAAGCCGATTCGGTATCCACCTCTGCCATTCTCGAGGAAGCCGGAATCTATGAGTGCTTGAACGACCTCTTCATTACCATCATCCAATGCATGGGTACGATTTCGGAGGTTATCAACTGCTGCTCTGCCAGAGAAGAAGAAAGGATGCTGTGACATTACAGCCGTCAATGCGCGATCCCAGCCTTCCGGGAACAGGTCGAACGGCATAGTGTCATCTTGAAAACATGCTTGTGTTTCCTTCAGCACATCAATGGATAGGGTGCAGAATAGCTTGCCACTCCACCATAACGTGATTCCTTCGGGTCCGGCATGGACGAAACGTTTTTCATCGGACGTTGGCTCTCCCTCCAACACTGCCTTGGTATGCACCCGTGAAATATCATCGAACATATTAAACAAACGAAAAGCCATGTCAATACTCTCGCTAGGCTCTAGCTTACGTATTCCCGCTTCCAATGACGGGATATAACGGCTGACGCTCTCCTCCGCGTCGGCTCCGAGCAAGTAGTCCGTCGTGCAATCGAGTGCCCGGGCAAGATCCACGAGCAGTGTCGTATCCGGCAGCGAGTCGCCATTTTCCCACTTGGATACCGCTTGACCCGATACGCCTAATTGCTGACCGAGCTGCTCCTGTGTCCATCTTCTACGATGCCGAAGCTCGGCGATTCGCTGACCTAATTCCTTATCCATCCTTCGTCACTCCATTCCTGTATTCATCATAATTGAGCCGGAACCGAGGTTGCCACCAGCTTCGTTGCTCCCGAGTAGATTATATCCACCGATAGGAATTGAAGGTATGGAGGCGTAATTGAGCTGTCCAACTGTCGGTTGTTTTTTTCTATTTCCAGTTGAATCGCGCATCTATTGAATGCACTAGTTGTACCACTGCGACTGCATCGCCCACAGCTGCGCATACTCGCCATTCTTCGCAACAAGCTCATCGTGCGAACCCTGCTCGACAATCCGCCCATCCTGCATAAGCAGGATCCGATCGCAAAAGCGGGCGAGCCCTAGCCGATGCGACACGATGAAAGCCGTCTTGTTCTGCGAAGTCGCTAGAAATTGGCGGAGCACATCCGATTCCGCCTTCGGATCCAGCGCCGAGGTCGGCTCGTCCAGCATGGCGATTGCCGCTTCGCGCATATAGGACCGAGCGATGGCAAGCTTCTGCCACTGACCGCCGGACAGCTCCGTTCCCCCGCTGAACTGCTTGGTCAGCAGCGTATCGTAACCTTGAGGAAGGCCGGCAATGATCTCGTCCGCGCCGCTTCGTACTGCAGCATCTTGAATCAAGCCGCCATGCTGTAATTCCATCACATTGCCAAAGCCAATATTGTCCCGGACCGTAAATGCATAGCGATTGAAATCTTGAAATACGACGGCCATTCGGCGGCGAAGCTCAGCCATATCTATTAGCTGCAAATCTGTATCCCCGAAACGGATTACCCCTTCTGTCGGCTGGTACAGGCCTGCCAGCAGTTTCACCAGCGTCGTCTTGCCCGAGCCATTCTCCCCGATGAGTGCGATCCGTTCACCATCGCAGAACGTACAACATACATCCTGCAGTGCATCGCGGTCAGTCTGCGGGTATCGAAAGGAAACATGCTCCAGCACGAACGAGGCTTGCTCGGACGGTTGTTTCGCAGTGGTGGCGGGCTCTTCCTCCGGACCGAGAAGCATATAGTCGAAGAAATCGCCGATTCGCAGCAGGCTGCCGGATACTCTGCTGAAGCTATCGAATACACTGCGAATGCCTGCGCTTACCCCGCCTAACGCAACGAACATGGCGGCGAATCGCCCCTCGTTCAGCGAGCCGTTCAATACCGCAGCTACGCACCATGCGATGCCGCATGAAACGCCGACTACGCCTAAAGAGTAGAGCAATACATGCTTGACGTTATTGCGAACGGACAACCGAAACTTCGCATCCTCCACCTGCCAGAATAGCCCCTGCCACCGACTGTGCAGCCAATCCGCCAAACCGAAGGTACGCACCTCCTTCGCCGCCTCGCGAGATCGCATGATGCCGGCATAATAGTTGCGCAGCCGAACGTCTGGAATCTGTTCCTTCTCCAGCTGGAACAGCTTTTGCACCTCCAGCCACTTCATAATCGGTGACGGCAGCGCCGTAATCGCAATCGCGAAGAAAAGCCACGGATTCCACCAGAGTACAACCGCCGAGATCGTGAACATGTTGAAAGCCGATCGAACCATGTGAAACAGGTCATAGGAAATATTGAGCATGAATCCCGGCTCCGTTACCGAACGGGCCCTGCCCAGCAGATCATGAAAATCGCTTCGTTCGAACACCTCCAACCGAAGCCGACTCGCTTTGTCCTGCAAATCCTGCAGGAGCGATTCCTCAAGTTCAAGGCGAACCTTCTCTTCTTGCAATGAGAATAAAGGCCATAAGGAATTATTGATTGCCGCCAGCCCCAAAGTGACGGCTAGCCAGAAGAACAAAGCGGATAGCGGATCGGTCTGCTGATAAACTCCGATGGCAAGATTCGCGATACGGCTGACCAGTATGACGTTCATGCCAGTGAGCAGCGAGCCAAGCAATTGAATGACGAATAGTCCTGCTACTCTCCGCATATCGATCCGAAGCATCCAGACGATATATTGCATCAGCAGCCTGTACGACGATTGCTTTCCATTTAATCTCTGTACCATTGTGCCTGCTCCTCCCACATGCGCGAATAGATGCCGCCAGCCGTCAGCAGCTGTTCATGCGAGCCTTCTTCTGCGATGACGCCATCGCTGAGCACAAGTATACGGTCCGCAATGCGTGCCGATCCAAGGCGATGACTCACGATAAATACCGAACGGTCTCGCATAATCGTCATAAAACGGGCATACAGCTCAGCTTCAATCTTCGGATCCATTGCAGCTGTAGGCTCGTCCAGAATGAGAAGCTGCGACCTGCGCATTAATGCCCGGCTTAATGCAATGCGCTGCCATTGACCGCCGGATAGACCGACGCCGCCATCCATTACATGTCCGATCGGCTGCTTCCAGCCCTGCTCCATTCGGCTACGCACCTCATCGGCGCCCCCGATCGCAGCCGCCGCCTCGATCGCGGATAAATCCGCGCCGCCATCATTACCCAAGCTCGCAGGTTGTCCGATTCCGACGCTCTCAGCAAGCGTAAGCTCAAAATTATAATAGTCCTGGAACGCGGCGGTTACATTGTCGCGAAGAGTATTCCGAGTGATATCCGCATAGGGAATCCCATCCGCCGTTATCGTTCCGCCATCTGGCTCATAGAGACCCATTAATAGCTTGACCAGCGTGCTCTTGCCAGCGCCATTAACTCCGACAAGCGCGATATGCTCCCCTGGGCGAATATGAAGCGACACCTCCTTCAGAATCGGATCTCGTTCCGGATAGCGGAAGGACACTCGATCAAGCTTGATGCCTGATCTCATTGGAAGAGGGAAGGCCCGCTTAAGGTTGCGCTTGTGGCTATCGTCATTCATCTGGACAGACGTGCCTGACTGAAGAAACTCTCGTACGAAACCGGCCTCGCCGGCTCCTTGCAGCGCCTCACGAATCCCATACAAAACGCTGTGATAGGCTTCGAAATAGCTATAGGAGGCTTGGAAGACCGCTACGAATAGACCGACGGTCATGCTGCGATCCGCTAATTGATAGGCTGATGCGAACAGGATGACCGCCATTGCTGCCAGGTTGATCCAATCGCTCGGAATTTGCAGGAAAGTAATAGTCCTTCGAACAGCAAGCGAAGCCGTGCGAACATGATGGCGACGCTCGCGCCAGCGACGCTGAAATTCTGTACGCAAGTCAAGCAGCCGCAGCTCCTTCTGCTCCTTGCGGCCCGTCAGCAATCCGCTGACATAGTCCGCTTTGCGCTGCTCCTCCGTCTGAGCGTACGTAACATCCATCCACAGCTTCTCCGACTTGCCTGCCAAGAATAGAGTAGGAATCTGTATAACGATCAACAGCGGAGGGAGCCATGGCGATATGGAAGTGAAAAACAAACTGATCGTAATCAGCTGCACCAGATGCTGCGTCGCCCAGAGAAGATAATGCAGAATCCTGCTGATTTTATTCCCAGGATCATCCGACCGATTAAGCAAATTGGAAGTTTCGCTATCCTCCATCTTAAGCAGCGGCATCTCCGCCGCAAGCTTTAATCGCTCCGTATCCAGAACGTAATTCAACGATTGATTCATTCGAAGCCTGATCGGCTCGCGAACATGATACATCACATCAAAGGTCAATAGGGAGAAAAACAGCATCGCACAAAGCCATGGGATAAGCTTATGCAGCTCGGCAGTTCCCTGACCAACTGCTGCAATTGTGCCGTTGATCAGGTGCTGCGTAATGTACACAAGAGCAGCAGGCGCGCAACCTTCCACGATCGAGATGATCAATAAAGTTACCGCAAGTCCCGGCTTTACCCGAAGGATCTGCCTCATCGCCCATCTGATATGCTTCAGCATCTGTCGCAGATTTAGCAGCATGCTCATGAATTCCATATATCTGCTTGAAATCAAACGGATATCACCTCGTACAGGAAATAGAAATATCAGAGAGTGTAACCTATCCAATAACTGCCAACAACCTGTCAACGCGTATATTAAAACCCCCTCGGTAAGTTGTGTATAACCTTAGCCGCTACCTACCTCTAGTGGATGCTCATTTCGTTTTCTTGCATCGTACGTTATCGCCACAAATAGAAAAAACAACTCGAGAGGAGTTGTTTTCGTCATTTATATGCATTTATGCAATACACTTTATCGCTGTTGATCAAGGCGCAGAACAAAAGGCAAGGATGGGCTGTCTTTAAGCCCACTCCTTGCCTTGCGTCATCGTAATGATAGTCAGTGACTACTCCCTACTCCTTCACGCTTCCGAGCTGCATGCCATGCACGAAATACTTCTGCAGGAACGGATACACGACGAGAATCGGCAAGGATGCAACGATCGTGATGGACGCCCGAATCGACATCGGAGTGACCATGTTGTGAACGGCGCCAGGATTGCTGCTGTTTGCGACGGATGGGTTACTGTTCGAGAGCGATGCAGACGACAGAAGCTTCATAAGCTCGTACTGCAGCGTACTCAAGCTTTGCTTGGAAGATGCGTAGATGAACGTATCGAACCAAGAATTCCACTGCCCAACGGCGACGAACAGCGCCACGGTAGCGAGAACCGGCTGACAGAGCGGCAGAATGATCGAGAAGAATGTCCGGAAATCTCCCGCGCCGTCCACTCTTGCCGATTCGATCAGCCCTTCCGGCAGCGTCTGCATATAGGTTCGAATGACAATCATATTGAAAGCGCTGATCAAACCCGGAATGACATAAACCCAGAAGCTATTCAGAAGATGGAGATCCTTCATCAGGAAATAGCTTGGGATGAGTCCTGCATTGAAATACATCGTCAATACGACGAGGATCGTAACCGGCTTGCGGAATACATACTCCCTGCGGCTGACCGCATAAGACAACATGGAAGTCAGAAATAAGCTGAGCACGGTAGCGATAAGCGTTCTCGCCACCGATACCCAGAAGGCGTGATAGAGCGTTCCGCCCGCGA
This sequence comes from Paenibacillus terricola, assembly GCF_014779765.1. Lineage (GTDB taxonomy): Bacteria > Bacillota > Bacilli > Paenibacillales > Paenibacillaceae > Paenibacillus_T > Paenibacillus_T terricola. Next base: position 422,273 of record NZ_JACXZA010000003.1, read on the forward strand.
ATACCGCCTTGTAATTCTGAGACGTCCATATGCGAGGCCATAGATAGATGCCTCCGCGAACCGTATCGTTGCCGGCGTTAAACGATACGGCCAGCGTATTCAGAAAAGGATACAGCGTAACGACCGCAAGCGCGATCATGAAGACGGCGTTGAACGTGTTGAAGACAACCGGTTCCAGCCGAAGCGTTCTCGTTCTCATCGGTTTGTCCTCCTCAAATCAATCGATCTTCGCCAAAGCGTTTGGCTATCGTGTTGGCAGCGAATATCAGCGTAATGCTGACAACTGTCTTAAAGATGCCGGCGGCGGTTGCGAGCGAGTAGTTGCCAATCTGCAGGCCGTATTTCAGTACGAAAATGTCAATCGTCTGCGACCAGTCAACGACGACGCCGTTGCCGAGCAGGTACTGCATTTCAAAGCCGCCAGCGTCCATAACCCAACCGAGGTTCATGATCAGCAAAATAATGACGATCGACTTGATTCCCGGTAAGGTGATGTGAAGCATCTTCTTATATCGGTTCGCCCCGTCGATCTCAGCCGCTTCGTAGAGCGAAGGATCAATGGACGTGATAGCCGCCAAGTAAATAATTGCATTCCAGCCCACTTCCTTCCATACGTGGGAAACGCCTACGATTCCCCAGAAGTAGTGCGGTTTACTGAGCCACATGATCGGCTCGTGAATGAACCCAAGCTTCATGAGAACTACGTTAACAATACCGCCGTCTACAGACAGCGCATTCGCAACGATGCCTGTTACGATAATCATCGAAAGAAAGTGCGGAAGGTAGGAGATGGTCTGTATCGAACGTTTGTACAGCTTGTTCTTGATTTCATTAAGCAGTATGGCAAATACGATCGCGGTGACAAAGCCGAGCACCAAATTGATGAGGCTCATACCGATGGTGTTGCGTAACACCAATAGAAACGTATCGTCTTTAAACAAGAATTTGAAATGCTTGAAGCCAACCCATTCCTGCTGGGAGAAAGGTGTCCCGGGCCGCCATTTCTGAAACGCCATCGTCCAACCCCAGATAGGGTAGTAAGCAAATAACACAACATATAACAGTATAGGCAGCGACATCAGCATCAGCTGCTTCTGGCCGCGCATCCGTTTGAATAGGGACGATCTTGGTGCGGCAGTCATCGCAGCCGTCTTGGATGGTATGGCTTTCGGGGCGCTCGCCATCGTTCTCTCCTCCTGTCTCTCTTCCGGCAAGGACATATAACGTCAGTTACGGAAAGCATCGGCCGTTCGTCGATGCTTTCCGCAACGTATCGTTTCCTTCGTTATTTGCTAGTCCAGTTCTGGATACGCCACTGGATTTGTTCATTGATCCGATCTTCGTACGCCTTCACGTTGATCTTGCTGTAAGCATTTTTGTATTCATCCCATGCGGAATCGAATTTGTCCGCTCCGGACATGATCGCCTTCGGCAAATACTTCAGCGTAGCTTCCGTCATTTGCTTACTAGCGACCGATGCGTCAGAGCCGTCGACCAAGTCGATCTGCCATGCCGGATAATAAATCGGGTTCTCCGGTGCCGGGGTGAAGAATTCCGTCCAAGTCTTGTGATGGTAAGCGTCGAGTATCTCTCTATCTTCAGGCTTAAGATTAGCGTAGAATTCCTCCGGCTGGCTGCCAGCGTCCGTCGCGTTGCCGTCGCTGTATGTGCCCTCCATCTTCGGTAAGTAACCCAAGAGTGCCTCTGCTTTGTTGGCAAGCTTCCAGGTCGTATCTTCTTGTTGTTTGCGCTGTTCAGGCGTGCGGGAGAACTTGCCGCTCGCATCCTTCTGGTAGTCGACGCCTTCTTCGCCCCATTGCAATGTCTTCTGCCAGTCTTCGGTCATGATGTCGTTGAGGAACTTGATGATGCGCTCTGGATCCTTCGCGTCCTTACTGATGCCGAAGCCGTTGTTCAGGTTGATGACGCCGCGATCGTAGTAGTGATCCGTGACGCCATCGTAAGTCAGCGGGAAGCCTACGTACGTATCACCGATCTTGTTCTGCGTAATCAGCTCATTCTCACCTTGCTGGAAGTTCCAGTGTTGGTCGAACATGCCGAGTACGCGGCCCGTAGCGATCTTCGCCAAATATTGGTCATAGTTCTGTACGAAGGCCTCTTTGTCCATTAAGCCTTGGTTATAGATTTCGTTGAGCTTCTTATAATAAGTCTTGGACATGTCCTCAGTCGCGAATACCTTGGCAACTCCATTATCCACCACGACGCCGCCGTCGTTAGCGTGACCGCTCAGGTGCTCCGGCGCGTTGGTCAGCGGGAACGTGCGCCAATCATACGCGAGAGACGTGAAGCCGATCGTTGGCTGGCCATCATCCGTCTTCGGATGCTTCGCTTCATAGTCGCTGATGATCTTGAAATAATCTTCCAACGTCTTCGGCGTCGGGTAGCCAGCTTCCTTGAGCACTTTCTTCTGAATCCAGAAGGCTGGGCCTTGATAAACGTTGCTATGTGTCTCTCCCGTGTAGGCGCCATAGTTCGGGAGCCAATAAATATGACCGTCGCTGGAATCCTTCATCCGGTTCCAATACGCAGCGTAATGTTCTTTCAGGTTAGGAGCATACTTCTCGATCAGATCTTCCAACGGAATGACCGCTTTCGCCGTTACAAGCTTCGGATCAGCGGTAATGAGGTCCGGATATTCTCCGCCTGCGATCATAACGCCCAGCTTCTGCTGCAGGTCGCCGACCAGGAACTCCATATTCAGCGTAACGCCAAGATCGTCCTTGATCTTCTTGTAAATCCGATTATCTGCCGTCGGCGCTTGATTCGGCGAACCGATGAATGCCGAAATCGTAATCGGTTTCGAATCGTCGGTTGCAGGAGCAGTTGACGTATCGCTGTTGTTTGAAGAACTGGATGCCTCATTCGTCGTAGTGTCCTTGCTGCCGGAAGAATTGTTATCGCTGCTGCCGCCGCCGCTGCAGCCAGCGAGCGCGAGACTAAGAGCAAGTCCGAGCGATAAAGAACCCCACAGTTTTTTTCTGGTGACAACCCCCATGTATTACTCCTCCTCATAAAATCATTTCGCATTTCTTTCTCCATTATGAGGCGATGTATGCGCTTGCAACATATTCAGAATTAAGCTCTATCCCCCCTAAATTTATGGTGGGTTCAGCAAAAGACAACACGAAATTTCATTGACGGAATTGGACCCTGTAATCAGAAGGCTTCATGCCCAGCCGCTTCTCGAACTGCTTCAGAAAATGCTGATAGCTGCAGTAGCCAAGCACCTCGGCAATTGCGCTTGAGGCGTCGTTCGACTCCTTAAGCAGCTTCTTCGCCTCTTCAATGCGAAGATCATGAACGAATTCGAGAATGCCTTTGCCATATTTGCGCGTGAAAGATTGGCCCAAATAAACAGGATTGATATAGAACCGTTCCGAGATCTCCTTGATCGTGAATGTCGCCTTGAAATGTTGACGTACAAAATCGAACACTTTCGCCAGCGTGCCGACGGCCTGTTTGCCATGCAGTTCGGAAACAGTAGACTGGCATTTCAAGCAGAAAGCGATTAAGGCTGCGGTTGACTCCTGCAAGTTTCCGTTAAGCTCTCCGTGCGCCAATAGACTTGATTGTTTGAGCAGGGAATCGGAGTCGCCGCCCAGCGTTTTGCAAACCGAAGCACATCGCATGACAACTTGCGTTACAAAGATGTTAATCAGCTCCGGAAGCGTCATTCGCTCTTCGAAATTGCGGAATGCTTCCCGAATAGCATAAATAAGGTCGTCCGAGCTGTCGTTCTCCATAGCATCAACAATGGCGTCCACCATCATGAGCACCCCAAGATCGAAGGTCAGTGTTTTCCCTCTAATATCCTCATAATGAACAATTGCAGCGTCGCCGAAAAAGAGAAATCGTTCAGCTTCAACTGCGCTGCCGTAGCACTTGGACAAATCGATCGATCGATCAACGGTACAGCCTACCGCCATTTCAATTCGACCGGAGACTGCCGCCTGCATAGCCGAGAACAGACGCATTGCGAACGATCGGACCACCCTGTCGTCAGGAGTATCCATACCAAAAACGAGACCAAATGAACCTCGAAAACTATCTATCAAATAACAATAGCTTGTCTTCTCGGCCACCTGCATCGCTGCTTCGCGGGCGCCTCCTGCGCTCTCTGCATCCGTTCCTACGTGCACATATGTCCAGTAGGCGGGTTGAATGTTCAAGCGCGCCAGCGTCCGCGCCGCGGCCTGCTTCTCATCCTCCTCATCGCCGAAGAGCAGTGCCGAGAACGATTGCCTGACATTATAACGGTCTGCACTTTCCCGAATGAGTTCACGCCGTTCTCGTTCGCGCAGCTCATTGTGCACCCGTGCCAGCACCTCATCAATCTCAAGTCCGATTATCGGCTTTGTCATAAATTCCTTTACACCTAAACGCATCGCCCGCCTTGCATAATCGAAATCGTCATACCCGCTAGTAATTACAAATAAGGTGGAGTGGTTCCCTAAACGGCGCGTCTCCTCAATCAGTTCGAACCCATCTAATACCGGCATGCGGATATCGGTGACGACCAAGTCAGGCGAAGAATGGCGAATGTGTTCGATCGCTTCTTCGCCATTAAGGCACATCACATCGATCTGGAACCCTCTGCTCTCCCAATCGACTAGCAGCTCAAGCCCTTCGAGAGCGAACGGCTCGTCGTCGGCCAACAGCACTTTGTACATGTTTTTACGCCTCCTTCTTCCATTCTTCCGCCGTCAGTTTCGTAAGCGGAATATGGAAGCCCGCCTCCGTCCCGTTGTCCGGATCGCTGTTAAGTTGAAACCTAACAAGCCCGTCATAGAATAACTCCAATCGACGATACACATTGCGAATGCCAATATGGCCGTCCATTCCCGTATCGGATCGCACATTCTCCATCAACTGCTGCAGTTTACGTCGTTCCATGCCAACGCCGTTATCGACGACGCTTACTACCAAGTCTCTCTCATTCAGCCTTGCCGTCACAACGATCGTACGATCGTCCTTCCTGGACTGCAGTCCGTGTTTGCATGCATTCTCTACAAGCGGTTGAATGCTCATTCTCGGAATGCGCATCGAAAGCGCCTGCGGATCGATGTCAAAGGAATAATTGAACAGATGACCGAAGCGGAATTTCTCGATCTGCAAATACATGGTTGTCAATTCCAGCTCATCCCGAAGAGGGACGAGATCGTCTACCCGACTAAGCAGCTGCCGCATGAGCAGCGACAAGTTCTTTATGATTTCCGTCACGTCGGTATACCCCTTCTTCGTGCAGACGACTAGCAGCGCATTCAACGTATTAAACAGAAAATGGGGATTTACCTGGCTCTGCAGCATGGAGAGCTCCGTGCGCACCCGCTCCAGCTCCAGACTCTTCTGCCGAATCTCCAATTTGTAAACGTCGTTAATGAGCGAGGTAATCTTAGAGATCATGACGTTGAACGTGCGAATCAAACCGCCAATCTCGTCCCTTCCCTCCTTGATGTCGATCAAATCGAACCGCTCGTTCCGAACCTTCTCCATATGTCTGGAAAGCTTCTTCACTCGATAGTGGTAGGAGAGCAGAATGATGAATATGAGCAGAGAAGGAACCATCGTGCTGATAATGGCGAGCCATATAATAGAGTTATGGGCATCATCCAGCAATTCATCGATACGTCTGGTATCCGCGATGCCGACAAGCTTCCATCCTTTCACGTAACTGTAATCCCCGATCGAACGTTCCATCGCGTATCCGGACTGTGAGAATGTGGAAGATAGCAGAGGATTCTGAGCGATCGGCCCATTCGGAACTTCGATTCCGGCGCTTGCGGCAACAACTTGATTCTGGTCGTCAACAAGTTGAAGCTGAAGGCTGTCCAATTCCCGGTTAAGAATGCTGTCCATCTTGTCGATGTTCAAATCCACTTTCAAGTATTTGGCATATTTCGAATAAGCGGCATAACCATTCATTTTGCTCACCACACTAATGCGTTTGCCTGGATAAAGACCGCCAGACTCGTTATAAGCAACTACCAAGATGTTCCCGTTCGATTGATTTAACGGATCGAGCCAAGGTAGATTATTCGAAGTTTTGTTGTATACATGATAGTTCGCGCCGCTTTGAATGGAAGCATTGTCGGTAAAAATGCTGACTTCTACAATGTTCGGGGACATGTAGCGCGTCAATCGATCTCTCAGCAAGTCATTGTACTCGCCATAATAATCAAGCGGCGACGCATATTGGTGATCTAACGCTACGTAAAGGGAATCGTCGCCTGCGAGCGAACGACTTAGCGCAACGCCCTCTTCCAGCATGCCGATCAACTCTCCGGACGCTCGCTCGATCGACTTACGCACATTATCTTCCTCCCGGATCCGAATATCGTCGGAGTTCCGCTGATAGAAGAAGATGTTGATCGTCAGAATCGGAAGAAGTACGCAGAGCAGATAAATTAGAAGAAACTTGTATTTGAGGGGAATATCATTAACGATATGGAGTGCCGTTGGTCGGATTCGCAATTGTGATCACCCTTGCCGCTTGTTTTTGAAAGAGGATGGCAGCTCACCTGTAACAGCTTTAAATTTCTGCGTAAAATATTCGGTATCGTGGTAACCCAGAGTTAAAGCGATATCGGACACCAGCATATCGGTCCGACGAAGCAGCTTGCGCGCTTCTTCGATTCTAAGATGATGGATGTAGTCGTTAAAGCTATACTCGGTCTCCCGCTTGAACTGCTGTCCAAAATAGGCCGGGGTTAGATGGAAGCGGTCCGCCAGCTCTTGAAGCCGAATTTTCTCGCGGAAGTGCTGCTTTAGGTAATCAACCGCCTTCATGATGGCGCTCTCTTTCGTTCGGTCCGGCAATTCCCTCGCGGTCAATCGTTCGGCCGCAAGCATGCACAGTCGCTTCAGAGAGTCTCCAGTCCATGGAACGTTGCCGGCATTATCGACCCCGCTTAACATATGACGGAGCTCGGCCGTCTCCTCTGGACTAGCTCCCGATTCTATGAATCGGCGAAGCAGTTCGCCATGAATATGACGAATGGTCGTCTTTATCCAGTACTTCTCGGCACCCATTCTATCGAACTGATGAAGGAATTCATTCACGGTGCGGTCGATCTTAGCCTGATCGTTCGTTTCGATTGACTGAAGAAGCGCTCCTACGTATGTCATCATCTCATCCATCCGCCATTCACCAGCAGCCTTAGGTTCGTGGTACACATGTATGCCCGCCTGGTGCCTTAATGATTCGCGGTTTCGAATCTCCATCGTCTGTCGATACAAATCTCGAACGCCGGCAAGTTCCCAAGCGCTTCCGCTGCAATAGATCGCCAGCTTGTGAAGCGACCATCCGCAACCGGCGGCTGCATCTTTCAACCGAGCTTCGAGCAGTTTCCCGTCCAGTCCGTCTTCATCGCATACAAGCAAGCCAAATCGGCCCGACACTTCCTCGAATGACCATGCCTGCCCTCCGCCATTGCAGCAGGCTTCGGCGAACTCAGCTAACTGATCCCGAAGCTGGATGCCTCCAACTTCGAACCCATCAATCTCACCAGGATCAGCGAGCGATTCGACCATAACCAAGCGGTAGCAAGCTCTTTCGCTCGTACCGAGTAATCTTGCGGCCGTATCAACTGCAGATGGTCCCTTGTCATGGAATAGACCGACAATGGCAGCCGCAACGGCAGCGGACTGATTCTTGACGTCGGACGCTTCCACTAGTCGCCGTTCCTCCAGAGGACCCGCAAGCTCGAGAAGCATGTTATGAATTTCATCTGTAACGAGAGGCTTCAACAAGTAATGATCCACCTCATAGCGAAGAGCCTGCTGCGCATAACCGAATTCAGAATAACCGCTGACGATTACGGTTTTGGCGTTGTGCTTCAGTTCCTCCTTCATTATGCGAATCAGCTGCAGTCCGTCGATAACTGGCATCCGGATGTCGGTCACGACCAGATCCGGATCACAAGTTCGAATCAATTCGAGCGCATCCTCGCCATTGGCTGATGTGCCGCATAATTGGTATCCGCAGGCTTCCCAATCCACCATCGTCATCCAGCCTTCCAGCATTAACGGCTCGTCATCCACAACCAGGACCTTATACATAAACGTTCACCTCCTCGACTTATCCATTCATTACGATTCTATTCTTAGTTGCTCTCGATAATCGAAAGGGCTCATTCCCTCAAGCGATTTGAATATCCGACTGAAATAGGATTGATCTGAATAACCGACTTCTTTACAAATTTGATAGATTTTCAACTTGGTCTCTTTTAAGAGCCGCTTAGCGTGTTCCATCCGAATACGAGTAAGGTGCTGGGTAAACGATATTCCCGTTTTCGATGTGAACAACGCGCTTAAGTAATTAGGGGTAATACCAAGGGACTCTGCCAGTACGCCAAGAGAGAAGTCCTCGTTCGCATATTCCGTCTCGAGCCGATTCATCGCGAGCCGGATCATCCGATTCACGAACTCAATCGTTCTGCTTCCAGAAGCCGTATCCATTGAATCAGCCGAGAATGCTTTCAGGCTCTGCTCGTACATGGAACCGACTTCACGCACATCCGAGGCTATACCCCCAAACCCTACACAGAGATTCGGGTCCACATTGTTCTGCAGCGACTTCTCCGCTTCCAGCATTTTCTGTTCGACGGGCGGGACCGATACTTGGTTGGAGAACACGACGGCTGTCATCAATAAGTCATCGATGATGACGACCGAGCCCAGGGGGGACAGAACCTCCTCCAACAACGACCTTGCGAACGCCCGATCTTTGTTATCCCAATAAGGAGTGTCACGCCTTGAGAGCGAACAAAGGCTGATCCAACGATAGGATGGGAGCAACGCTTCATACGTATTCGCTGCGTCCGCACCAAGCGTCCCATAGAACAGATCCTGTACTCGCTTTTCCATCATCGTTTGTTCTCTCATCTGAACCGCTCCAAGCATTGTCCTCCTCTCCGCATCATTAAACGTTCTATTCACAAACCCGTTCTCATCGTTAATCAGCATCTCGCTTAGAGCGACGATCAAGCTGAGGGAATTGGCTTGGATTCTGATTCGATGTTGCGACGAAGAGTGCCCCGACGGACGGGACGCTTCTTCTATGAATAAGTCAAGCAGCGGTCTGAGCCTCATCGTCAAGTCGGAACTGCTAGGTTGCAATAGGTCCGTCAAATGATAAAACGGCTCTATCATGAAATGATCGTCAATATTCAAGTGAAGGCAGAAGAAAGTCATGCCGTCTTCCCCTTCTGCTCTGCTGCTATGTGTCCATCCCGGCGGAATAAGCAGCAAGTCTCCCGGACCTTGCGCATATTCCTTGTCTCCAATCCGCATCACTTGGCTGCCTTCCAATACCAAGTTAAGCTCCAATAACGGATGCTCATGTTCCTTATAAGACCAGCCTTGTCGAACCTTGCGCCAATGGATGCCATAGATCTGGCAAGAGAAATGGAGGTTGGACATTGCATGCAGTTCGACGCAGAGGTCGCCTTCGGGATCAAAAGATGCTGCCATATTCATTCTCCTAGTAATGAAGATTTCAGTTAACTTGCACGCGATATGCAAATCGTATTCTTAATGAGAAATACTCCTTCCGTTTCTCATGGCAGAGGTATTATCGGAAAGGAGTATTCGGGTTATTCCAATATAAAAGAAGCTAAACTGGCATTGCCAATGCCCGTAAACGTAAAATACAAGGCATGTATGCCGTCCGGAATGGCGATATCGGCATCATATTCTTTCCATACATTCGTAAAATCAACCTCGATCTTGCCGAGGGTCGGTCCGTTCCAAGACGTCTTGACGTCGAATGTACCACGGCAATATCCGCGCACTTTGATTTTAACTTTCCGAACGTCATTGCAATCGAAGTATTTGAATCCTGCCGTCGCGGAGTCCCGCATGTTGGCGATGTATCCGATCTCCATATCTCCGTCTTTGCCGTCTTGCGTAATCTTAGGGAATCGACCATCCATCCATGCACCGAATGTGCCCGAATACTTGTCTTCCTCATCGCAGAATAGATTGCATGCAATATGCGCCGGATATTCGCCGCGTCCGACAAGCGCTCCTCCGTTCGCGCCGCATGAGGTCATCTCGACTTGCGGTATCGTTCCATCTTCCCGGAATGAAATCGGCTCGATGCAGCCCTGTCGGCTGAAACTCGTCCCATTGGTATGTCTGTGATAGAAAATGTACCATTTTCCGCTAATCTCAACGATGCCGCCATGGTTGTTGCCGCCATAATACATCGGCTTGTTCGCCGGTTTGTACGTATCGATGTGAAGATCGTTATTGCTTACGATGACGCCCTGGTAGACAAATCCTTGCGTCGGATGCTGGCTAGTTGCGTAGCACAGTTCATGCATGACGACCGAGGAATAAATAAGATAGTACGTATCGCCTTTTTTCCTAATGGAAGGCGCCTCGAAAAACTCATGTCCTTCATAACCGCTGCCCTTGCTGTAAGGCTGGCTCGGCATAACGAATACCGGTTCTTCCACTATCGTTAGCATATCGGGTCCGATCACCGTAGCCATGGCGCCTTTTCTAGACTTGTCGCCGATGGCACAGAAGCCGGTGTAGAGGTACGTTCTTTCGCCTTCCGTAAGGACCCCAGGATCGAATTGCGGTTGATCTCCCTCTCTCTCGCCGAGTCGCGTTCCGTCGGCATATCGGACATAGCCGTAGAATTCGTACTTGCCTGCTGGCGTATCGCAGACGGCTACCGACACAATGGAAACTTTATCAAGAACATAGTATAGATAGTATCGTCCATCCGGACCAACTGTCACGTCAGGCGCATATAGACACATGCTGCCGTCAGGATTAAGCGGATCGTCAGTTATATTATAGATGACGCCTTCATATTGCCAATCAGCCAAATCATCGACTGGCGCCGACCAGCATACATAATCGTTCAAGCAAAAGACATGCCCGTTAAACCGATCATGAGAGCCATAAACATAAACTCTATCATTAAATACATGCGGTTCCCCGTCCGGGATGTATTCCCATGAAGGAAGATAAGGATTCAACGCTTGTTTGTCCATCTTGTATATTACAACTCCTTGACGACTTGGTATGCGTTCAATTGTTCTTAAAGATGCGATAGAATTATCATACCGCCGCCATTCCATGAAAGAAAATAAGAGGGATCTATTATTTCTTGAACATAACTACACTTGGTTTATATTCCCTTCGAGTTCTCTATTATTCTCCATTATAGAGAAACCGTCCCCTAGTTTGCCTGGGGACGGTTCAACAGACCACTGCATTGTTATTGAACTTCGATCAATGTAACATTATCAAGGAATACGTCCGACAACTCGGAGCCGGATTGATCATACTTTCCGACGTTAAAGTCGATTCTCGCATTATCCTCCGATGCACTGCTCATCGTAAATGTAAATGTGAAATGCTGCTTATCCGTGTTTAACTGAACATCGCTGCCGAAGTAGCCGTTATACCAAGGATCCGCATCCAGCTTCTTGCCGATGCCGACATTGAGCTTCCGCTCGCCTTCCGCTCTCGCATCGAACGATAGTCGATAGGTCTTCCCTTGCTCCAGCTTTAAGCCATCCTGACTGATCTGGGGATTCCAATTCTGACTTCCCGTCGTATCGATCTGGATTGCCAATTCGCCGCCGCGTTGTGCAACGCTTCCTGTCGAGTAGCCATTCCCTTGATCGCCCCAATAGGCTGTCCAGTGATCGGCATTCGAATCGAACTGGCCATTCTGAATGAGACTACCTACTAAACGGATGTTATCCAGGTAAATGTCGCCGCCCTCATTGTATACCACTCCTGCCACCGTCAGTTGTCCCAAATCGAACTCCAGCTTCGCATTCGTATCCGAAGCGTGATTCATGACGAACGTATACGTATAAGTCTGTGGCGCGCTCGTCAACGAGAACTGCGGATTCGCGCCGTTCAAATAATCGGTAAAGGCATAATTGTTATTCGGGTCGATATTCCCTACACCGATTTGTATCGGTCGATCCACCGTCGATCTAGCCTGGAAGGAAAGCGTATAAGCTACTCCTTGCTGCAAGGCCAGCCCTTCCTGATACACCTGCTGATCCCACGCATTGGGCTCAAGTGCCGGAAGATGGACTTTCATGCTGCCCTGTTCCGCAGAGATCGACAGCTTATCGGATTGGTACGTTGTCCAATTGCTGACATCGTGATCGAATGTTCCGTTCTGAACCACGTTCTGCAATCGCCCGGCCTGTCCCTGACCTTCGAATATCATATAGTCCACGTTCACATGAGGAGCATAAAGCTGCAGCGTCTGAATGCCGGCATTCAATTCGACCTCCTGCTTCATGATTGTGAATGCTCCCCAGTCTCCCGTATTCGGCACGACTAGTTCATACTTATGTTCCGCAGCCGCTTCAGTAATCTCGCCGACCGGCAGGTTGCCTGTATATACGCTTCCCGGCTTCGTCAACAGCGTCAAGGAACCTCCGCCCTCGTAGCCCGAGGCGACGAAATAGGATACGTTATATTTGCCAGGCTGCTTCACATCCACGATGTATTGCATCCAATCGCCCGGGTCAATCCAGCCTACGCTTTTGCCGTCTTCCCCTTTTTGCACGCCGGACATATCCGAGTAGTTCTCCGCTTCGACTCGCGTAACGCCTTGAATCGCGACAGGCGGAGCCATTTCTTTCAGCACGACATTATCCATTGCCAAATGGCCCTGCAAGCCTCCAAGCTCGAACTCGAGCTTGCCATATGGTTCCGTTGCATCGTTCATTGTGAAGATAGCCGAATAGCTGCGCATATCCTTCCCAAGGGTAAACGATTGCTTACCATATACCGATGGCTCTTTCATGCTCATAAGTTTCGCTGTGATTGTGCTGTCAGCATCCGACATGGCATCGAATGACAACACGTACAATTTGTCCTGCGTAAGCTTCATGCGATCTTGGCTAAGCAGCAAGGAGTCCGCTTGCCCAGACGTCTCCGAGTGAATATGCAGAAGGCGATCCTCGATGCTGCTTCCTACAGCATATTGAACATCCTTCGCCCTCGAGCCTTCAATCGTCCAGAACCCTAAACGATCTTTGCCTTGATCGAATGTGCCGTTGTATACGTAGTTACCGCTTGGCAGAACGTCTCGCGCTTCGTTAGGATCGGCTTCCGCCGTCCGAATCAGGCGAACATTGTCCAGCCATACAGGAAGCACGCCGGCCTTGCCCATATTAAACTCTAAACGTCCGTTCGGATCGGTCTCGGTTTTCATCGTGAACGTATACGTGTACGTTTTCTTCTGATCCGAGAGCTGCACGGTCTGATCCGACAGATAGCGGCTGTAATTCCGGTCCGGTCCCGAGATGTCGACCACCATCGCGCGAGCATCCTCCGACCATGCATCGAAGCTTAATTGATAGGTCGAGCCTTTCACGATAGGCAGGTTCGCTTGGACCAGCTGGATGGCATAGGTTTCATTGCCTTCCTTATCGATGCTTGTTTTCAATGCGCCCTGATCGAGGACGGTAGTCCCGCTGCCGCCGAACAGATCCGCAGGCGGCGCGAAAGGCTGGAATACCCATCCATCCTGCAGGCCGGCGTCAAATCCGCCATTCGTTACATAATTGCCATCAGCGCCGGGCTCCCTGATAATCGCGGAGCCGCTGCCGTCGGCAGGGTCGACAGGGTTACGATATTGCCCGCCTTCAAGCTCATACACGCGAACGTAGTCGACCAGCATCTTCTGAGAGAAGACCGTTGTATCATCCGGATTGCCCGGCCAGCCTCCGCCTACAGCAAGGTTAAGCTGCATGAAGAAATCGCGGTCGAATGGCGCGGGATACGTGTAGTTCCCGCCCTCTTGAACATTTTTGGTAAACCAGTCGTTCATTTTGGAATACAGAATGCCATCCACGTAGTATCGGAACTCGCCGGGCTCCCATTCTACCGTGAAGGTATGGAACTTGTCTGCAAAGCTTTCAGCGCCAGGCAGCGTGTAAGTGCCCTGCGAGCTTCCGTGCGGCACCCCATAATGAAGCGTGCCATAGATTTTGTTAGGCTGATGGCCCAGAAGCTCCATAATATCGATCTCGCCGCTTGCCGGCCATCCCGAATAAAGGTTCTCGTCGGATGGCATCATCCAGATCGCCGGCCATATGCCTTGACCCGAAGGCATCTTGGCGCGAATCTCAAACTTGCCGTAGGTCCAATCGCCCTTGTCTTGTGTCGTAAGCTTCGCCGACGTATAGGCATTGCCTCCGTAATTCTCTTTGCGAGCTTCGATTACAAGCTGGCCGTCTTCCAATCTCGCATTGTCTGTACGGTTCGTATAGTTCTGCAGCTCATTGTTGCCATATCCGCCGCCGCCTTGAACAAAGTTCCATTTCGATTGGTCGATTTTGTCGCCATCGAATTCGTCGTTCCACACCATTTTCCAGGCTTCCGAATGAATTTGCGAAGCGGTCAAGACGATTTCCTTGAACCGAACGATTTTCTTGTTACGGTCCACTTCATACACGCCGAGGTATTTGTTCGTTTCAGCGTCAACGCCGGAGAGGTCGCTATTAGGCTCATAAGGGTAAGCAACGGTTCTCCCCTCAACTAATGCTGCTCCCGCAGCCGGCGCGGAGATCGGCTCGTTCGAAATCCTGACTGCCAGCTGATTCCCGGCCGCAACAGCAGCGTTCACTTTCGTAGTGCCATGGATGGAGCCTTCTGCGGCAAGAGGCAGCCATGAGGATTCCCCACCGGTGTTGCTGCCGCTTCCCGCATTCGGGTTCGAGCCTTGCCCTCCCGATGGCTGCGTAGGCGTACTGTTCGCTTCTTCTATTTTGCCGTTGTTCCAGCTATAAACCTTCTTGCTATCGATCGTTATTCCATTGATAACGGCACCTTGATTGAGAACGGTAATTCTCTCAATAACGCCGCCACCTTGGATCGATAGATCCGTCACGCCATTTTCCACGATAATCTGCTGAATCGATGCGCCATCTGCTAATACGATGTCCGCAGATTGTGCGAGCGTAAGCGTTCCAATCTGTCCGGCAACCTCAATTCTCGCCCGTTTGGCGGATTGAAGCTTCAGCTCCTTGACAGTTGAATCGCTATCGATGACGACTCGGATCGATCCTCCCGGACGGTTTATCGTAACCGCTCCGAGATCGGATTCCGAGAGGTGAATGCTGTTTGATCCTCCGCCATTGACGAATGTGCGGCCTTTCACCGTGCTCTTCTCGACGCTTGCCTCTCCGTCTCCGATCCCCGGAGCAAGATACAATTGCCCTGTAACGTTCTTATTGCGTATAACGACGCCTGAAGCATTCACAATCGCGTTGGAAAGCTGCTCCTGAGTATCATACACGCCTGCTTTGTTATAAAGCTGGCCTGCCAGCCTGTCCAACCACTGAACGGCTTCAGCCCTGGTCAAGCTTCTCTCCGGGTGAAACTTTCCGTCCGGATAACCCGCGACATAGCCGGATTCTACAAGCATTGTGACAAACGGCTGTGCATAACCCGGAATGTTCGCCTGATCTTTGAAAGCTTGAAGAACGTCTGTTTTCAACCCAGTGTCTTGATATTGAAACGCCTTGCCCAGAATGACCGCTGCGTCGGCGCGCGTCAACGCATTGTTCGGCTTAAACGTCCCATCCGGGTAACCTGTAATATAACCAGCGGTGCTCGCCGCCGCTATCGATTCCGCATACCAAGCTTCGCCGGACACATCGCGATAATCGGCTGGTTTTCCTTCAGCACGGAACAAACGGTTTAACATGACCGTTATGCCTGCTCTGGTCATCGTTTCATTCGGACGAAACTCGCCGTCCGCATAGCCGGTAATTACACCAAAGCTCGTCCATTTATCAATGACCGATTGTGCCCAATGCCCCTTGGTATCCTTTAATGCCTCTTTGTCGATGCTCGAAACGGAATCGGCATATGAAATCGCGGATCCGTTGGCCATCAGCGTAGTGAATATCAAGCAGACGATGAATAGTTTTTTCATTGCAAACCCATTCTCCTTTTCTCTGTATTGACTAGATTATAGGAATAGGCTGTAAGTTCCGATATAACTACTCCTTAGCTTTTATACGAATTCGTTAACCATTTGCGGTTCATCTCGCAATGTGCATACCTTACCCGCCCCGCGCATGCTACAATGGGAAAGGGGGATTGTCATGAGAAAACATCGAGTCAAAATCATCGTCACTCTTATGTCTGCCGCACTACTTTCACTTGCATTTTCTCTGTTCCATCCAAACTTACTGGGTAATAGTAACGATCCGCAGAGCGATCCGCACGGATCTGAAATCACGACTGTCTTCAGCCTGAGCCCTTCCCTTCAATTCAAGAACGGAGAAAGCATTGAAGACAATGTGCATCTTCGATGGGTGAGGGATCATCTCGGGATTCATATTCGATATTTATGGACAGCTCCTGAAAGCACGTTCACGACTAAACTCAAGCTTCACCTTCTGAATGGAAGGGAAATGCCCGATATTGTCCCTGTTCGAACCGAGATCGTACATGATTTAATCGATTCCGGACAATTCATGGCTGTCGACGATTTATTCGACCAGTACGCCTCTCCAGTATGGAAATCCGCCATGCAAGAGGATCCTTCCGTCTGGTACCCCTACATCCGCAATGGAAAACGCTATGCGATCCCGATTCTTGATTATAATTACAATTCCGATACGATCATGTGGATCAGGGAGGATTGGCTTCGGAATTTAGGACTGGCTATACCTAGAACGCTGCCCGAAATTGAAAGCGTTCTCGACGCATTCACGAATCGGGACCCTGATCAGAACGGCATCAACGACACGTATGGACTGGCTGCCAGTCTGCAGAATTCGTTCAATACATGGATGTCGGATATCAGTTGGGTATTCGGCATGTACGGCATACTTCCTGGCCAGTGGAATGCGACGGAGGGCGACTTCCTTTCTTATGGCTCCGTTCAAGCAAAGGCCAAACAAGGGCTGGAGACGATTCGAAAGTGGAAATCCGCCGGATACATCGCCGATGAAGCGATGTGGCAGGACGAGGAAATGGCGGCTAACTTATTCTCGCAAGGCAAAGCGGGTATTATCGTAGGCCCGCACTGGATGAGCTACTGGCCGCTGGACAGTCTGAAGGCAAACAATCCTGAGGCACGAATAATTGCTATCCCGCTGCCGACCGGCCCAGCGCCCGTCTCTTATTACAGGGCCAATCCGCCTAGCAACGGCGCAATACTGATCAATAAGAACATGGCTAATCCTAAGCTGTTATTTACCTATATGAATTTTCTCTTCGATCATCAAGGCACTGGCGATGGGAATTACGCATATGGGCTTGCAGAAGGGTATGATTATACGGTCGTCAGTGGGAAACCGACGACCGACCGGAGCCTCATTCCCGGTGGATACGTCCATGTATCGGCGTATACGCTCACTTACGACGGTGCCAGAATCCCTTCCGGCTGGGATGCAATGGTCGGCGCAGAAGAGAAGCAAGCGCTGCTCTCTCAATTATCTCGTCGGATGCCCACCGCGTTCAGAGGCCCCCCGACGGCAACCATGAAGGAGAAATGGGAGCAGCTTCTGCAGATGGAGCATGAGACCTATCTTCAGATTGTGTACGGGAAGAAAGATCTTTCATTCTTCGACGAATTCGTTAAACGTTGGTTGGCGAACGGGGGAAGTCAGATTGAGAAGGAAGTTAATGCGTGGTATGCCTCAACGGTTTCAACAGGTAAATAATTTATTACAATAGTTAAATGTTTGCTCTGTTAGCGCTTAGGTTTGTCCCCTAGGATAAATATATACTTATCTTTAGGAGTGGATTAGATGATAGGAAGAAAGTCGCTAACTTGCTTGAGCCTGCTCATGCTGCTTGTTACAGGGTGCTCAGAGAAGGAGTCAGCTTCGAAATCGGCTGCGAACGCCTCCGCAGAAACCTGGGTGCAGCCTTTCAAAGTGGATAATGCTGAACGATGGGAGAAGTCCACCGGGTACTCCAACGGGAATCCATTTGACTGCACATGGTCCGCGGATCATATTCGTTTCCAGCAAGACAGCATGCAGCTGAAGCTAACCGCAGAGGACTCGGGCCAGAAGTTATGCTCGGAATATAAAACGCTCGATACTTACCACTATGGCAAATATGAGGTTCGGATGAAGGCTGCCAAGTCTATAGGCATCGTATCCTCCTTCTTCACTTACACCGGCCCATCCTTCGGCACGGCTTGGGATGAGATCGATATCGAGTTTCTTGGCAAAGATACCAACAAGGTTCAGCTCAACTATTATACAGATGGCGTAGGCGGTCATGAGAAGCTTGTAGACCTTGGGTTCGATGCCTCCGAGGACTTCCACGATTATGCATTCGAATGGCGGGCGGACTCGATCAAATGGTATATCGACGGTCAGCTTGTTCATACGGCGACGGACAATTTGCCCGTTACGCCAGGCAAAATCATGATGAATCTATGGAACGGCACAGGCGTCGACGAATGGCTTGGTCACTATGACGGAGAGTCTCCAATTACCGCAGAGTATCAATGGATGAAATTCACTCCATTCGAAGATGAATCTTCAGCTGCAGCCCAATCATAAGCAAAGGCCGTTTGCGATTGTTATCGCAAACGGCCTTTTTCCGATTCCCGATTATTCAATTGTATTAGCCGCCATTACATCTTGGAGCCAATAAGCGCTTAGTTTCGGTAAACGCTCCTGCGTCTCATAATTGACGTAGACGATGCCGAACCGCTTGGAGTAACCGAAGGACCATTCATAGTTGTCCATGAACGACCAGCAGAAATAACCTGCGGCGTCTCCACCGTTCTCGATAAATTTGCCAACAGCATTAAGATGAAGACGGAAATACTCGACACGCTCATCATCATGGACAGTGCCGCTTATCACTTCATTGTCAGCATAAGCAGCGCCGTTCTCGGTGATGTATATAGGCAGATCCGTGTACTCTGCTTTCAACCGAGTCAACAGAATATACAAACCTTCGGGATATACTTCCCAGTCCATATCGGTATGACTTCCTGTTCCTCTCACGGACTCGCCGCCAAGGAATAAGTCATCCGGGTTATTCCGTACGATGTTGCGCGTGTAATAATTGATGCCGAGGAAATCGCAAGGGATGCTAATAAGCGCCAAGTCGCCCTCATGGATAAAATCAAAGGATACATTCTGTTTCTCGAACACTTCCATCATGTCTTCCGGATATTGACCTTTGAAGACGGGATCGAGAAACCATCGATTCGTAAACCCATCCGCCCTTCCGGCAGCCATACGGTCTTCCTCCGAACCGGTCGCTGGATGCTGATACGTCAAATTCAACGTGATGCCGATCTGGTGCTTATACCCCATCTCACGGTACAGACGGACCGCCTCGCCATGAGACAGCAGGATATGATGCGCCGCGGCTGTTGCTTCGTTCCAATCCGTATGTCCAGGGGCATGCACGCCCAGTCCATAGCTAAGGAAGGATGCGCACCACGGCTCATTGTGCGTGATCCACATCGGAACGTCTTCTCCGAAGTGCTCGAATAACACCGAAGCGAATTCCTTGAAATACTCAACCGTTTGCCGGTTCGTCCATCCGCCTTCTTCATGAATCCACAGCGGCAGATCCCAATGATAAATCGTAACCGCAGGCATGATCTCATACTTCTTAAGCTCTTTGAGCAGGTTAGCGTAGAACTCGATCCCCTTAGGGTTCAATTTCCCCTTCTCGGGGAAAATTCGCGGCCACGCGATGGAGAAACGGTACGCTTTAAAACCTAATTCCGCGATCAGCTTAATATCGTCCTTGTAGCGGTGATAATGGTCGCATGCCACGTCTCCGTTGTGCGCTTCATACACTTTGCCAGGAATAGCTGCGAACTGATCCCAAATGCAAGGCGTTCTGCCATCCTCCGAGCCTGCTCCTTCGATTTGGTAAGCGGCAGTAGCCGTTCCCCATAGGAATGAAGCTGGGAATTTCGTTTTATTCATAAAAGTCCAACCTCTTTCGCATCTCTCTCTTATCTATCTATGCCGGTTTAGCCTTTGACCGCGCCGGCCGTCATCCCGCGGATGAAATATTTCTGCGTTAAGAAGAACGTTACGATGATCGGAACCGTAACGACCGTCGCTGCCGACATGAGCAGATCGTACCGGTTATTGTATTGACCGACAAACAAGCGAATGCCGACCGGGATGGTTTGCACATCCGGCGTTGTCGTCAGTACCCAAGCAAACAATAGCTCGTCCCAAGCGGTTAAGAAGATATAGACGCATGTCGCGATAATGCCTGGCATGGATAAAGGAAGAATGACTTTAACGAATGCTTGGAACCTCGTGCAGCCGTCGATCATTGCCGATTCCTCCAAATCCCGAGGGATAGCTACAAAGAAGCTGCGCATGATCCATATGCTCATAGGCGTATAGAATGCCGTATAAACCAGCACCATTCCCCAATACGTGTCGATCATAGGAATTCCGATCGTTTCCTTGATCGAGAGGAACATCAAATAGATCGGCAGAAGGAACATGATGCCCGGAATCATCTGCGTTGCAATAACCCCCATGCCGAACGTTCCGGAACCTGGGAATTTAAAGCGGGCAAGCGCATATCCCGCCATAACGGCGAATGCGCAGGCCAGAACCATCGTTAACGAACAAATGATCAAGCTGTTCAGGAAGAAATCGGAGAAATTGATATTGTCCCACATATCAATATAATTCACCCAGTGCGGCTTCGGAATAGTGAAGCCCGTGATGCCATCGAGAATCTCGCCGTTGGTATGCAGCGAGATCTTCACCATCCAATAGATTGGAAATACCATGATGGCAACAATGAACCAGGTAATTATATTTAACACATAATAACTTGCTTTTTTCTTCATTCTGGCGCCCATTCGGTAACTCATTCTGCTCTCAACTCCGATCTAAAGATGCGGTACCAAATACCGACGATGACAAGCATGCCGATCATTAGCAAGAATGAGGCAGCCGCACCAGCGCCGAACGACCAGTAACCGAATGTCTGCCGTTGGAGTGCTGTCATCAGCAGGTCGCCCCATTGGCCCGGATATCCGGCACCATTGCCAAACATCATGGCAACGATGTTATACGAATATACGTTGCTAATGAGCTGGAACAGGAGTTGAACAGCGATAATCGGCTTCAGAAGCGGCAAAGTAATGCTCCAGAATTGTCTGACCTTGCCTGCTCCATCGATTCTGGAGGCCTCGTACAGATCTTCAGGAATCGTCTGTAAACCGGAGAGAAACACGATCATAATGAAAGGCCAGCTTCTCCATACCGATGGGATAATGATAGCCCAGATCGTATTAGGACCGATTAACCAATAAGGCTTCTCGTCCATCAAATGCAGAACATCAACCAAAATGTGATTGATGATGCCTTCCTTTTGCCACATAAAGCCCCAAAGAATGCCGACTACATAAGAAGGCACAACCCAAGGAAGCAGCATGGCCGCCCTTGCAAACCCTCGACCGGGGAATTCCCTGTTCAAGAGAATCGCAACGAACAATCCAATCATCATAACTGCAGCTGTAACAACAACGGTATATATTGCCGTATTACGCAGGGCATATCCTAGACCTTGCCTTACCGGATTGTTTTCATTAAATAGAAGATCGGAATAGTTCTTCAGCCCAACGAATGGCGCCTTGAGATATTCGCCTAACGTAAACTGATTCAATTTCAGCAGCGACATCCATATCCCTTGTACAACAGGGATCATATGGACCATCATCATAAACAACAGTGTAGGTAAAATTAATCCGTATGCAAAGCGATGCTCCTTAAAGCTCGCTTTGAGCCGTGTTCCAAAGGTTCGCTTGTGGGGAGTGTTCGTTGATACCGTTCTTGTTTCCAAAGTCATACCCTTCCCTCTAAGAGCAAATTGCTTTCTTCTTCGATTCTATTGCATGCAAGCATTCGGTAATGAAGTATGCTATCGGGCGCGACGCCCGATAGCATACTTGTAGAAAGATTCTATTGATTCAGAATGGCGTTAACTTCCTTAGCGGCAGCATCCAATTGCGCTTGAACGGATGCCTCATTGTACGTACCGCTGACACCGGCTACAACGTCCCAGATATTGCCGAAATATTTGACAAGAGCAGACTCCGTTGGACCCCATTGCGGAATCGAAGGGTACGACTTGCCGTATTTCGTTGCCTCGATGAAGGCAGCAAAGTTAGGATCGGAGCCCAGAGAGTCAATAACCGACTTCTTGCCTGGCAGGTTGCCTGTAATCTTGGAGTAATTCAATTGCGCCTCGTCGGAGGACAAGAACTTAATGACATCCCACGTCTCGTCTTTATGCTTGGAGCCTTTGAAGACGGTCAAGTTGCTGCCGCCAATGAATGTCGATTGTCCTGCAGGGCCTGCCGGAAGCGGAGATACCGCAAAGTTTTTCGCAGCTTCCTTATCGCCCATGCCGCCTTGATCAGCAGGCGTCATCAGGTTTTTCACCATATAAGCGCCCGATACGATAATAGCGGATTTGCCTTCGCTGAAGTCCGACTCGACTTGAGCGGAGTTTTTCTCGAGGGACGTTTTATCGACAAGACCATCATGCGCCAATCCCGTGTAGTACATAACGCCTTTCAAGCCTTCTGGGCTATTAAACGCCGCTGCGGTGTTATCTGCGTTATATACTTCTCCGCCCGCTGCCCAAATCCAAGGGAAAATGTTATGCGCTACATTCCAGTCATTTTTGCCGGACAGACCGAATGCAGACATTTTCTTGCCGTTGATTTCGACGCCGTTCAATTTCTTCAGGCCTTCTTTGAAGCTGTCCCAATCTTTGAACATCGTTGCCGGATCTACGCCCGCCTTAGCGAATGCATCCGTGCGATAGAACATTGCTCTTGCATCTACGAACCAAGGTACGCCGTACACTTCCGGTTTGCCGGCGATCTTCGTCGTATTCCAGCTCGCTGGCAAGTAACCCGCTTCTCCGCCGACTTCTTCAACTTTGGACGTCAGATCTTCGATACCGTTCATTGCAGCGATTGCAGGTACCCACGTCGTTCCTAACTGAAGAAGGTCAGGGCCTTCTCCGCTTGTTGCCGCTGTCGTAATTTTGGTCCATGCCGAACCCCAGTCCAACACCGTAACCTTGATTTTGACGTTAGGGTTCTGATCCAGATAAGGCTTAACCAATTCCATAAAGTCTTTATCCGGCTTAGGGCTGTTCGGCATAATCCATGCCGTCAAAGTAACATCCTCTTTCTTGTCCCCGCTCGTTGCATTATCGGTCGACTTCTCCGTACCCGCCTCTTGAGACTGGTCAGTCTTACCGGATTCCTTATTGGAACTTCCGCATGCTGCCAGGAACACACTCATGAACACCATCATGGAAAGAAGTACTAAAGACAATCTCTTTTTACTCACCTTTGCTCCCCCGATCTTGATTATAAATTTCATCCATTCACAGAAATGTTCCGTAACCGGTTACGAAATAAAAAAGCACACGGCATAACCTGCAGCATTATGCGTATGTTTTTGATATGCTCACCGAATTATGGAATATGTCTTGCGATGTACTTTTATTGTAATCAGTAATCGGTAAGGCCTAAATAACTCAATTTCAACTTTTCTACGATTTTCATAACACTTTCCTATCATATTTCGTAATCGGTTACGAAAATTCATTCAGATCATGTACACTTTGGCGCATGACGAGATCAGGCGGGATAAACAGAATTGGAGGAACCGCGCTCTCATTATCGATAAGCTCCAGCAGAGCCTGCGCGGCAGCTCTCCCCATTTCCATGCGATTTTGTTTAATAGTCGTAATACCCGGTTTGATATAAGACAGCGCCGAGATATCATCATATCCAACAATCGAAATGTCCTTGCCGATGGTGAATCCGTTCTCTTCCAATACATGCTTTGCCCCGATGGCCATGGAATCGCTGGCGCATACAATCGCAGTCGGCATATTGCCGGAAGCGATCAGCTTAGTCACAGCGTCATATCCTCCGGATTCGCTAAAATCAGCCTGCGTAATCCAATTCGGATTGATCGTACAACCCAAAGAACGCATAGCTTGTTGGAATCCCTTGAATCGGTCCTGCCCCGGCTTACTGTTGAAGATGTCTGCGATAAACGCAATCTGCCTATGACCCTTCGCATGCAAATGTTGGACTGCTAGGGTCGAACCGGCCACATTATCAGAAGTAACATAGCCAGCCCGCGGCCCATATAAATCAAGATCGATCGAGATGCAAGGAATCCCGCATTCAACGAGACGATCCAACTGTTTGTCATCTCTAGCAATGCCAAACAGCAATATCCCGTCTACATCTCTTTGTCTTGCGCGCAGCTCATATTGATTTTCGATTTGTACTTCTTTGCTATTGTTCGTGAAAATAAGCAGATCGTAGCCTTCGTCGCCAACGATACGCTGGAAGCTGGAGAGCACATCCTGCAGGAAAGGATGAACAAGTCCTGAATGCAGATGATCATAGATGAACACGCCGATCATTTTGGACTTCTTCATGGCAAGTCCCCTTGCCGTTGCGTTCGGACGATAGCCAAGCTCATCCATAATAGCCAGAATCGCGGCGCGCGTCTTCCTGCTTACATCCGGACGTCCGTTAATAACCCGAGAAACCGTTGCTGAAGAGACCCCTGCTCGCAATGCGATATCATATATTGTAATCATCGTGCTCACTTTCGCCTCACCCTTTAATTTGATCTCGATACTCCTGCGGCGACATTCCGAATTCCTCTCGAAACACTTTGCTGAAATAAGCAGCATTCTTAAACCCGAGATTCTCGGAAATCTCATAGATGCGAATCGATTCTTCCTTAAGCAAATGCGCCGCTTTCTCCATGCGCTGCGCATGAATATAATCGCTTATGCTCTGGCCGGTCTCCGCTTTATAGAGACGGGATAAATATACGGGATGCAGAAACACGGCATCCGCAATCGTCTGCAGAGAAATGGTTCCGATGTTGCGGGCTATAAAATCTTTGACTTTCCCGATCAGCTTATCCTTGGAGCTTCTCTGTTCGACAATGGCATCCATCTTAAATTTATCCAGAACATGATACGCCCACTCCGATAAATGAGCAACGGAGCGTACCGTACGATCAACTAGATGCATGCCTCCCAGCAATTCGCTAAGCAGCCGATTATGCTTGTGTGCATAATGATAGAACGCACCTGTAATGACCATGTAGGCTTCCTGGACATGCTCCTCGGACAGATTCGTTTGCTGCTTTAGGTTATTCAACACTTGCTCCAGCTTCAAGGAGAACGCCTCCCACTGATGACTGTCTAACAAATGATGAAAGGTCGGCGTTTCATATAGAAGCGTTACAGGCTGCATTTCAAGCTCTACATCTGGAATATCGCCTGGTATGAAGCATCCCGTCTCGTTGCCTAGACGGCTTCTTACCTGGTTAACCAGATGCGTATAGAGGGCGTACACATCATTCGGGAATTCCCCGCTCTTGCTGACGAGAACAGACACCACCCGTTTCAGATACAGACCGATATTGCGCTGCAGCTGGAGCGCCAGCGTTTCGAATCGCTTCGCTTCCTCGCCCATCGCTTCTCCGGCGGTGGATTTCCTGCCGCGCGCTGCTATAACGAGATAATTGTTCGTGTCTCTGCAAGACCAGAGGTCGAAGGAAGCCGCGAATATCTCCTGGGCAATGTTCATGATGGCGTACTCGAGCAGGTAGATATCTCGGTCGTTGTATTCCGCGAAGCTTTCCTCCAGACGAATCAGCATCATGTGCATCGAATCTCCGATCTGGAACGGCACTTCATACAACGAGAGCAAGTAGTCCAATGAATCCTTCGGTTGCCGCTGGACAAGAAGCTCGTTCAACAGCTTGTCCTTTAGTACAGGGAGGCTTTCCTTTAACGTATTCACGACCTTGTCATGGGAAATAACATCCTGCCAATCCTGTTTGACTTGCTCCGCTAGTCTTCCTATCACTTGGATGATCTCTTCGTCGCTGGCCGGTTTAAGCAGATAATCGAACACTTTATAAGTCATCGCTTGCTTAGCGTATTGAAACTCAGCGTGTCCGGACAGCAGCACCGACTTCACATGCTTGTGATGCTTGTGAACCTGTTCGATCAATTCGATGCCGGACATACCGGGCATATAGATGTCAGCCAACATAATATCAATGGAGTGCGTCGACAGCAGCCGAAGCGCTTCATTGGCGGAATAGGCCCGATAGACCGTTTCAATATCGATTTGTTCCCAATCTATAGTAAAAGCTAAGGTATCAACAACAGACGATTCATCATCTACAATCAGCAAGCTTAACATGGTTGGTATCACTCCTCTAGTTGTGTAATGCAGACAATCGTAACCCGAAGTCCGCCTAATTCGGATTGTTCAAATTCCAATCCCGAGCCTTCTTTGAATATGTTCTTAACCCGTTGATGCGTATTCCAAGTTCCGCATCCCGATTCATCTGTCAGCGGCAGGTTCATCTTCGCGCACAGCTTCTCCAATCGGACATCGTCCAATCCAACTCCGCCATCCTCGATTCGAAGGACAAACCCCTCGGGAATATAATGGCCCGATATCCGAATAATGCCGCCCTCCTCCTTGGGAGCGAGTCCATGAATAATTGCATTCTCTACGAGAGGCTGGAGCAACAGTCGTGGTATTAGAAGCGAAAGCAGCCCCTCTTCCATCTGAATCTCATATTGAAACCGCTTGGCACGCATGGATTGAATGGTCAAGTAATTTCGAACCAGCTGCAGCTCTTCCGCCAATGTTGCCATCGGATTCTCCAGCCTTGTCGTATAACGATAATATTCGCCCAGGTTAAGCGCCATAGCGACCACTTCTTCCTCGGCGCCCATCTTCGCCATATTCTTAATGTAGAACAAACAGTTATACAGAAAATGCGGATTGATCTGCGACTGCAATTGCTTAAGTTCCGCTTCCTTCGTCCGCAGCTTCTCCTCATACACCGTCTCGATCAGTACTTGGATTCGTTCGGCCATGCCGTTAAACCCCGTGAACACGTCTTCGAATTCATCCTTACGGTTCGCGTTCAATCGCGAGGAATAGTTGCCGATCCGAATATCTCGTATACTTTGAACAAGCTGATTCATCGGAAATTGCACTTGCCGGTATGCAAACAACGCAATCATAATGCCAAGGAACAACAGCGTCACAGTGCCGAGGACAAAGAAATTGCGACTTTCCTGGATCGGCATGACGACCTCTGATAATGGGATATAATCGATCAGATACCAGTCCAAGCTCTCCGTTCGTACAGCGCTTACAAGGATAGGCTGTTTATCGATCTCCGTAATATGGCTGCCTAGCGCTGGCATCCGCTCTGTGCGCAGCAGGTTATAGTACGACGGGTCATCCCCGTTAGCCCCAATGAACCCGATGGAAGGGTGGTACAAGAACGTGGTACGTTTCGAGTCTTGCTCGTAATTGTCCAGCATATTTCGAATATAAGTATCGGCGAATTCGGCTTCGATCAAATATTGCCCTTCTAATCGGACCGTATAGAAATATCCCGAGCTTTGCCCTTCCAGCTTCTTATATCTCCATATGCTTTTCCCTTGCTTCTCCTTGGCCAGCTCTCCGATAGAATCGTCGTAACGAACATCCGCTCTTGTGGAAATGACTTCTTCTCTAGCTCTTGAATAAATGGATATATCGATCGGCCAATTCGTGGAAGCGCTTTGCAGCTTGATCTTTTGAAGGACATTCAATCTCAGCTTATTGGCATCGAATAAATCCTCCATGATCGACGAATTGATATACTGTTTTATCGTCGGGTCCTCTTCCAATTCCAACACATTGACTGCCAATTGATCGACTTGGTTTTCTACCTGCGACATGAAGAAACGCAATTGATTATAATAGGAGGTTTGTATATCCTGTTCAATGACTTGAACGCTCACCCGATGAGAATTTCCATTAAGCGTGATGATGATGACTTGAAACACGACAAGCAGCACGACTAGCTTAATGAACAGGGTAATTTTCAACTTCCATTTGAATATTGTAATCTGCACAAGCTTCACCCTTAGCTTCGTTATACTGCTATCATACTCAATGAACTATGAAATAAAAATAAGCAGACCAAGAATATAGCACCATAACGTAATGGAATTCGAAAGATGTCAATAAATTCGTATAAAAGTTAATTTCGAGTTATCGATCATCCCCCTGTTCACCCTTATCCTTACTTTAAAGCTTGTTCAATCTGGGAGGGTGTTAGCATGCAAGCGAAAGAGTATCACAGGAGAAACCGTCCTGAAGGCAACCGTTTTCGAATAAAATCTATCCATATGAAATTAACCGTCTCCTTGTTGGTGACGGTTGTCCTTATTGTAGGTATTTTATCCACTATAAACTTCTACACCTACAGATCCGCTTATGAAGAGAAGGTTGCCGAATCGTCTTCGCAGACGATAACCATCGCGAGTCGATACGTTGAACAATTGTTAGATGGATATCTAACGATTGCGAATGATCTTCAGCATAATCAAGACCTATTGAATTTATTGTCTCATTATAATGCCGCCCAGCAGGACTCCATGGAGGAGAATATAGCGAATTCAAAGATCATTGAGGTCATGCAAGGATACACCCAGATGGATCCGAATATCCTATCGATCAGCATGCTACCGGCTCAAGAGCATCCCATCATAACGACCTTGCATCAGAATACGCTTAACCCAATATTCATTAACCCGTCTACCGAGAAACGCAATGAGATTTCCGAACTTGAATGGTATAAGAAAATCGCGGAGAAGGACGGACAGCCTGTATGGCTTCCTACGCGACAAGAGCCTTTGATAAGCCTCTATCAAGAGGAGCCGATCTATGCACTAGGCAAACAACTGAATAGCCCTATCAGCAAGAAGCCGCTTGGCACGCTTATTATCGAGCTCTCCTCCAACAATCTATCCAAATCGATTGAAGGCATTGAGATTGGTCCATCAGGTCAAACTGCCATTATCGATAAGAACGGAACGGTCATATACGCGATGATGACTGAGCAGATTGGTACAACGGATACAAATCTCCTGCCTCCTGCTGCTAGTGTCGGCAGCTCGGACCTGACAGAAGGCTCTTTCTCCAATACACGAGAAGGCATGAAGCAATTAAACGTGTTCTCCTTCCTGTCCGGACCTGAGTGGTTTATTATCGGATCTGCACCTACCTCCCAATTGCTGAAGGAGGTTAGCGAGATGCAGCAGTTATCGATCATCGCAGCGCTTGTCCTTGGCGCTATTGGATGCATTCTGATTGGCCTGTTCATACGCAGAAGCATTGGCTTGCCTCTCGCACAGATCGGACGATTAATGACCGAAGGCGAGCGAGGCAATCTCATGGTGCGCTCCAATATGCAAAGGATGGATGAAATCGGAGATCTTGGACGAAGCTTCGACCGAATGATGGAGCATATCAGCTTCCTTGTTCAGCAAACACATACATCGTCGGATGCCCTCCTCCAAACCGCGCAGAGACTTATTGATTCTTCGATAAGAACCTCCAATTCCGCTGACGAAATCGCTCTTACCATGAATGAAATGGCTGTTGGAGCCGATAGACTTGCCGAAGACGCCGAGTATGGACACCAACTGACGATCCAGAATGAAGAACGATTGAGGGCAGTGATCGCTTATAACGAGCAGATGGAATCAACCGCCTCTATCTTGCAGAACGTTAATCGACAAGGTCAAGATTATATGATGATGCTCTATGACCAAACAAGCGATGTCGAGAACGTAACGAAGCAATTAATCCTCGACGTTAATCAATTAAAGAGCGGTGCGGGCAGCATTGTTAAAGTACTGAGGATTCTTGGCGAAATGACGAAGCAAACGAATCTGCTTGCCCTCAATGCTTCCATTGAAGCTAATCGAGCAGGCTCGGCAGGCAAAGGATTCATGGTCATTGCGGAGGAGATTCGAAAGCTGTCCCTTCAGTCCAAGCATTCGCTTGAAGATGTAGAGAGCGTCATTGCATCCATTCAAACGGACACCGAGCATACCGTAGGTTCTCTTAACGGCTTATATCCGTTATTCCAGAAGCAGCTGCATGCGATCGACCATTCCAAAGAAGTTTTTAGTCGACTGCACACCGAAATCGCGACTTTCGTCATTCAATTGAACGATGTTCGACAGTCTGTGTCGCAGCTAACCGTTTCGCAAAGCGATTTATTCAGCGCGATGACATCTGTAAGCGCAGTGTCCGAACAAACCTCCGCCTCATCGAAGCAAGTGGCTTCATTGAGCATACAGCAATCGCAGGTGAGCAATGATTTGAATCTGTTGTCCTCGCAGTTGAATGGTTTGGCTCTTGAACTAAGAGAGTCATTGAATCGCTTTACTTTTAAATCCGAATAGAAAACAAAGACCGAGCCTGCAGAATCAATCTCGATTCTGCAGGCTCGGTCTTTGTTATTTGAAGCTTCGTTCGTTCGATTAGTTGCTCGTATATTTCACCCAGTCATAATACGCATACAGCGGATTGTTCCCGTTGTAGCTTCCGAGCCATGCATCTACCCCGGTTCCGTTCCACAAATTCATCATGATTTTGCCTGGCGTCTGCGGGATATTGGATGTAGCGGTATGCTTCAATACACCGTCCACGTACCATTTGATGTAGCCGGACTGCCAGTCGAATGCATACGTGTGATACCCTTGCGAAGCGTCGAAGCCGAGATTTACAATTTTCTCATGTCCTCCGACACCGTTGGTGTAGTAGTTAAATTGAACCTTCGTCGTATCTTTGCCGAGGAACTCGATGTCGATTTCATCCCACTGCGTTCCGTCGCTTGGGCCTGTGTACGTAAAGAAGGAAGAGACGATGCCCGTATTCTTGGCTGGCTTCATATTAACCTCATACTTGCCGAAACCATACTTATTCGTGGACCGATACTCCGCACAATCAAACTTATTGTAGGATGGGCTTGTGATTTTCAATTCCAGTTGGCCTGAGCTTGTAAAATTCACGTTATTCGCTCTCCAAGTGCAGTTAAACATATTTCCGTTGGAATACCCGTCTGCCTTCTGCCATGTCGCTGAATTGAACCAACTCATCGGCTCATTGAATACCCAAGCTGCTGACGCTGATGAAACAAGAACGATTGCCAATAACAATGATGCGATTGCCGAAATCCCGACTTTTTTACGTAACATAACACCATACCTCCTAATAGTAATTGAAATAGATTACAAGGTTATGCTACCAACTTATAGAAATGAAAGCGATACCAATAATTCAACTTCGATACCAATCAATTATCCTCTTTCTCTGCAAGGCATTGCGGAACGAATGGAATTGGCGTTTATGTTACAACACCTAGAGGTTATACTTGGACAAGACGTTAGAAAGGAATGATTCATGATGAAAACGAGCAAACATTCAGCCGAACACTACATATGGGGCGATAATTGTGACGGATGGCGTTTGGTGAAAAATCCGAATTTGAGCGTGATCCATGAACAAATGCCTCCTCGCACATCGGAAGTAAGACATTACCACGAGAAAGCTCAACAATTCTTCTTCATCCTGTCCGGAACGGCAACGATGGAGTTGAATGGCGAAGCGATTGTCCTAAACGCTCAGGAAGGTGTCGAAATCCCGCCGCTCGTCCCGCATCAGATGTTCAACAACTCCGATGAACCGGTTGAATTTCTTGTCATCTCGCAGCCAGCCAGCACGGGCGATCGAATCGTTGTGGAATAGCATGCATAAGAAAGGGCATCCCAACAATCAAGTTGGGATGCCCTTCATTATGCCTATCAGTATTCCCGCTTGTTCCCCTTCTTCACATACTCCCAGTCGACCTCAACATTCTTGCGTACTCGCTGCAAGAGCTGATGCAGTGTCTCCGCTTCCGCTTCGGATAATCCAGCCAACGCAACCGCGTTCGAATGATCGCCTTCTCGCTTCAGGATAGGGTAAGCTTGCGCACCTTTATCCGTTGTATAGAGCCTTTTAATCTTCTTATTTATTTCATCGTCTCTTTTTTCAATAAACCCTTGCATTTCGAGCTTCTGAATTGCGCGGGCCGCTGTTGTTCGGTCTACCTTTATCATTTCGGCAAGCTTCTCCTGAATAATGCCCGGGTTCTCATAGATGCGTACCAAATATAAATACTGGCCTTTCGTCAGATCGATTTCCTTGAACTCGATATTGCTTATGGAATCCAATGCCCTTGCGATCATGCCAACCTCACGAAGGATTTCCCTCATATTCCCACCTGCCAGCGATATATATTTTTGTTGCACTTGCAACATTTTACCCTATACTAAATGTAGTGCTGTTACTCATTATGACGGTTTTCACGAAGAAATAAAGCCTGGAAGGATTGAAAGCATATGAACTCAACAAGAATTACTTCACCGGAAGCGCTTGAAGCTGCATTCGCAATAAGAAAGAACGTATTCGTCGAGGAACAAGGGGTCCCGCTTGCTGATGAATATGATCAATACGATACGCTGCAGGGACCATGTGAACATGTTCTCGCTTATTACGATGGGAAGCCTGTCGGAACAGGGAGAATGCGTACCGTCGAAGGGATCGGCAAATTAGAGCGAATTTGTTTACTGGAGCCTTATCGTAAGTTTGGTATAGGGAAGAAGATTATCGCATCATTAGAGGAAATTGCAGTCGCGCGAGGACTTCAGAGGGTCAAATTGCACGGACAAACGCAGGCCCAAGGTTTCTACGAGAAGCTTGGCTATCAGGCTGCGTCAGAAATATTTATAGAGGATGGGATCCCTCATGTCTTGATGACGAAGGACCTCGCTGATACAAAATAATGCAGACGCACCGCGCATCAACCTTCGTCCTCTTCATCTGCGGCATTCTCATTCTAACCTTTGGCATTGCACTAACGATACAAGCCGATCTTGGCGTGTCGCCTTTCGATGCTCTGTTAGTCGGCCTATCCTCAAGTGTCGGACTTACGGTCGGAAGTTGGGAAGTGCTCATTGCCATCATCCTGATCGGCTGTAACGCTTGTCTAGCTGGACGGCGGCCAGAAGTACTAGGGCTGGCAACTGCCTTCATTACAGGCATCGGGATCGATGTATGGCTATTCTTATTGAATCATCTGGTCGAGCCTGAATTGATAGTTAATAAATTCATTTGTTTCGGCCTAGGCATGCTCATTATCGGCGCCGGTACATCCATCTACTTGCACGCGAACTTCGCCCCGATTCCTATCGATCGACTTACACTCGTTCTGCGCAAGAAAACAAGGCTTAATTTAGTCGTTGCACGAACCATCATTTATCTCGTATTCTTAATCGCCGCACTACTAGCTAGTGGACCAATCGGAATCGGGACCGTTCTCACCGTTTGTCTTGGGGGCATAATCCTGAACTACTGGATGCCGCTTACGCAGAAGGTGATGCGCACTGACAACATGACACAGAGCAGCTGAAATAATCAGCTGCTCTGCATTTTAACTAACCCAACACTTTATATTCGAAGCTGGAGAACGATGCCGCCCCGCCGATCTCTTTTGTCGAGAACAGGAACAAGCCGATGCGGCAGCCCATGAAATGGTCGAGCTTGTACAGCATTTTATGATTAATGCCCAACTGCTTCCATTCCTCGCCATCCCCATAGTAGAACGTGCAGACATCATTGTTGTTTACAAAATCACCGTGCGCCTTCAGCGTCACCTTATCTCCGCTAACCGGTATGCGAGCATACTCCGTTCCCGGAACGCTGTCCACCAGATTGCCGAAGATCGTTCGGTCTTCGCTGTCTCTCGCCAGCATGACCAGATACGTCTGACCCGCTTCCTTCGTCAGCGCGATCAAGCCATACATGCTGATCAGGAAGCAAATTCCGGCATAGTCGCCATCCTTCAGCTCGCTGCCGTCGAGCGTTACCATTGCTTCGCACGCAGGACCCATGGAGCGCTGCGTCAACGTGTTAACCGCATACGTCAGATTCGGGCTGAGCTGGCCCGATTGAATGCGGTATGACCCGTCCGCCACCGACCAGAGCGAATGATTCGGAATATGATTCCACTGCCAGAAATCCTTCAAACGAACTTTGCCTTCAGCATCCGGCTCATAGCAGAAATCGTCGCTGCCAACTAGCGGCTTATACTCATAGCCTGGACGCGTGCTCGGAATGTCGAGCGATCTCGGCGCTTCCTTCGCAAAGACTGGCCAATCGTTCTCGAACTGGAGCGGAACGAGCACTGGAATACGGCCAACCGCGCCGTGATCCTGGAACAACATCGCATACCAATCGCCATCCGGCGTATCGACGATGCCGCCTTGCGCGACGCCTGCATTGAAGTAACCCATATCATCGTTGAACACTTCGCCGCCTGTCCACTCTCCGTCCAGCGAATCCGCAACATAGCAGGCTTGCGTACGGCGACCGTTAGTCGCTGGTGTGATATGAATAAAGAAGGCGTAGTATTTGCCGTTGATTTTGTACAAATGCGCACCTTCATAACCGAGGTAATACTTGTCCTTCTCCCGCACAATAATGCGGTTCAGGCCATCCTTCTTAGGACCTGATAGGTCTGCCTTCAACTCCGTCAGATGGATATCCGCGTTGCCGTAGATCAGATACACGCGATCGTCGTCGTCGAACAGAAGCGAGCAGTCGTGGTAGAAGCCCTCAATATACTGTCTCTTCCACGGACCTTCAATGTCAGTTGCAGTGTACAGGTACGTCTTATGTGTATCGTTCGCAACGAAGATGACGTAGAACTGCCCCTTATGATAGCGAATCGACGCCGCCCACATGCCTTGGCTGTAGATCGACTTGCCGTTCTCGAGACGCTGGCCCGGCGTATCTTCGAGCACATCATACATGTGAGTCGCAACTTCCCAATTCATAAGATCATATGAGCGCAGAATGACGCCGCCCGGCATCATGTGCATCGTCGTGCTAACCATATAATACGTGTCGTCCACCCGGATCACATCAAGATCGGGATAGTCGGCCCAAATAATCGGATTTGGATGCATAGCAAGTTCTCTCCTTTATGACTTCCATGAAAGTTATATTTCTGCTTGTCACGCGATCAATCGCATCATGCACGTGTTACTTCACAACGACTTCAATCGTGACCGCCGTCAGCGCCGGATTCAAGTCTTTGTCTTCCGTCAGATCAAGCACAGGATATCCGTCTATGTCAAAATGGACGCGGCGCAGTCCCGAGCAGCGCGGCGCTTCAACGCCTGGTCTGCCGTGGTACACGTTCCATAGAACGCCGTCTTCATCCGTCACATAGGAATTATGTCCGGTTCCGAACTCTCCCGGAACGCTTCTCGACGTGAGGAGAGGGTAGTTGCCTTTCGTCCAGCTCCTCGGGTCCAGAAGATCTACATTCGTATCGACTGTCAGCAGCCCGACACAATAAGTCGCATCTACGGCCGCACTAGAAAACGTCAAGAAAAGCTTGTTATCCCGAATAATCGCGAACGGTCCCTCGTCAACAAATGTATGATTATTGGCCCAGCCGTAATCCGGCTTCGACAAAAGTACCGGATCACTAATAAGGCGCCATGGCTCCTTCGGATCAAGCTTCGCAATATAGATCCACGCCCCAATATCGACAGGCAGGAACTGACGCTCGGACCAAGCTGCATAACACTCGCCATTCAACTGAATGACGGTCATATCAAGCGAGATCACCTTGCCTGCCTCGCACAAGTATGAGCCGTCTTGCTTCACGACGCGCATCGGCTCGGACCAATCCGCAGCAACAGTTGGGTTGCCACCCTCGCGCAGCTTCATGACGTGACTCTCTTCATAGAAGAACTCACCTGTCGTTGCCGCATGGAAAATGTATAGGCTGCCTTCGATCGTATGAAGCTCCGGCGCCCACAGAAGTCCTTTGATAGGATTATATGTCTTCGTATCAAGAATAAGCGACTCCTCGGCATGCACGAGACCCGAGATCGAATCCGACACCCTAATGTACAGCGTCTGGTTATGATCCGCATCATTCGTAGCGATGAAGTAGTACTTCCCGTTCCACTTCGCAATGTTAGGATCGGCACGGTGCTCCATCGTTGGGAACGAGTAACGGTCTTGGTGAACGGTCCCCGAAACACGGTATGTACCTGGTACGTTCCAATTCACCTCGGCCGCCTGCCACTTTATTGACTTAGCTGCTGTTGTGCCGTCACTGTACACAGCCGTTGCACGAATAGCATTCAGCTCTTCTGCCGATGCTGCCGTTACTTGCTCCGGCACCTTCATCGCTACATTCGTAGGAACCGTCAGCCGGCATACCAGACGTTGCCCGATCTCTGCCGAGACGCTGATTGCATTGCGCGGAACGATTCCTTCAATGCTCGCAGACACGGAATCGTGTGCAAGCGCTTCCGCTTGTTCCGGAGCCGATGCGCCTGACAGGCTGAACAGATCCGCTAACACATTACGGTAGCTGTTGCCGTTCTCGTCCGTCCAGTGAATGATATACGTACCACTTGTCGCATCGTACAAGCACGCAACATCCTTAACATAGGTATCGCCCTTCAGGTCAATCAGACCAACCTCGTTATATTGCAGCAGATCGGCGGACGTAAACAATAGAACGGAGCCTTTGCTTTGCTCGTCCGGCTGTCCATCATGTTCAGTGCGTATAGCAACAACGCCGAATTTACCATCCGCTAATTGGAATAGGTAAGGACTCTTCAAGCTCTTCGCATTCATCGTACCGTTCTCGTTGTCTGTCGCCTTCGCGAATAAGACGCCGCTGTTATGATTCAGCGCTTCGTAGCGCTCTCCGTCTGCACTGTAAGCAAGATGCATGCTGTACGCGAGCTTGTTCGCGTAGATGATGTCTTCTTGAGGTTCACGTGTATAGCATAGAACATAGTTACGATCGTTTTTCATTTCTGTTATCATAGGGAATAGATCACCTTTTTTTTGATATTTTCTAATACAAATACAAGATGACTTCGCGGATTATCGTATATTTTACATAGAAATTATAGACTAGCGGCATCCGCCTCACAATGATCTATGATGATAGAAAATTGATCTATTCTATGATTGGGGAATGACATATGACCACCATCTATTATGTCGGCTATGGGTCCGATCACTCCGAAGATTTTGTATACGATATACCGGAAGGCCATGATTTCTGGCTGCTCATTACGACGCAAACCCCTGCCGTATTCTGGGTGGAGGGAGAGATTCGGGAGTATCCCGCCAATCACGCCGTCTTATATCCGCCCCATCAGAAAATCTATTACCGCGCCTGCACCGATACGTATGTGAACGATTGGATACGGTTCGATTCCTCCGAGTCCTATGTGACGGAGACGACACTGCCGCTCGGCGTTCCGATTCCGCTGACGGATCCTGAATACTGCCATGAGCTGTTTCATCTGTTGGCGGCCGAGAATTATTTCAACTACGATTATCGAGAACTGTCGATCGATTATTTGCTGCGCGTTTTATTCAACAAACTGCATGAAGCCTACCAGTCGAAGGAGCGAACGCCGCATTATCAAGTGCTGCTTGACCTTCGGAAGTCGATCTATCACAATCCCGGCGCGGAATGGTCGGTTGCCGCAATGGCAGAGCATGTTCATCTCAGTACAGGCTATCTGCAGGCCTTGTACAAATCGACCTTCGGTATTTCTTGCATGGATGATGTCATCCAGAGCCGGATCCGATTGGCCAAGGAGAAGCTTATCTACGGACCGCTCCGTATTGCCGATATTGCTGCACAGTGCGGGTACAAGAATGTTGAGCATTTCACCCGGCAATTCCGACAGATCGCAGGGTGTACGCCGCGGGACTTCCGTAAGAAGGGTGCATCTCATTGATAATAGAAACAGCGGCAGCCTTGGACCACAATAGTCCTAGACTGCCGCTGTTTTATTGAAGTAACGTTCCCCTTAGTGCAATCATCTATTTGGAACGACAGAGAGTTTATGTTTTGTAATATAATGCATTATATTAACCCCAGCATCCTGTAACCATTTTAATGATTTTTCATCATATCCATCCCATTGTTCATCCCAAACAAAATTAAAGTATTTATCTACGTCTACATACATCATGTCTCTTAAATAACCAACAAAGTTAGTATTAACTGTATCAGCAGTAAATTTTAAAGGGTCATCTTTTATTATCTGATCAATATCACCAATCTTTTTAAATCCAAAATCTAATAGTTCGTCAAAGATGTCTCCTTCTGCACCGTTGAAAGTAGCTTCTACTCTTCCAATTGTGATTAATCGAACAAGCTTTATTGATAAATAAGTTTTTAGAGACTCCTCGTCAATATTTTGGTCTAATATCTCAATATCGTTTGACATATCTCCACCTTTACACCTGCCGTTAATTCAATCGTAAAACCATTACACTCATTTCAACACAAATTGTAAGCATCCTGCCCGATAGCTTAATGAAAAAAGCAGTCGATCGTATAGACCAGCTGCCTTCGTGCTTCAATTTAAGCTATCGTTTCCCGTTAGCTTAGTCATATAATGGGCAAGTTATTGTAACGGTTTCCCATCTGGTTTCAAGAATCCACGCATTAGCTTATTGGATAGTGCCAAGGCTTCTTCACGCGTAGATGCAGGGGCAGATAACATCATTCCATTCTCAGAGTTCCATACGGTTTGAGGATCTCCATCTTTAGAATCGGGCTGTTGATCAGACGTTTTAAGAAGTAACGTGACTTGACTGAAGTCTTTGTTTGCGAATATGGAATGTGACTGATATATGTCGGAACCAATAGTAACTCCGCGTTTGTCATAAATAAAATAAGGGTACGATATCAAACCCCAGCCGTTATTGACGAAATGAATTTCCACCGTACGTTGATCCTGAGGCACTGGAATTTGTTCACCTACAATCTGAATCAACCCCTTAAATACACGCTCTCCTTTTAAGCTTGTATGCACCTTGCCATTAATAACAACAGTTGCAGGTTCAACCCCTAATTTCGCCCCTTCAGAACCTAATTGATACTTAACGCCTGCCAGCTCTAAATCAATGGTACGGGGGTACTTTACATAAATGATCCAAGCTACACCAATGATGATCACAATCAAGCTGAACGATACGATCCATCTTTTACAACCAGCCCCAAAAAACCTTTCAAAAAAATCGCGCTTAGGTTGAGCCTCCATTTTTACCATCCAATTTCCTTTAAATCCGTCATAATCAATCCTGTTTATTATGACGTATCTTATAGACTAAAGTTGCGCTAAACTGCCCGTTAGTTGAAAAAACGGCAGCTGATCGTTGGCCGGCTGCCGTCATGTCTGGATTGAGCTATAGTTACCTGTTAGTTGAAAAATTGATTGATTCCCGTCATCCCCGAGTCATTGGCGTAAGCTGAATATTCTTCAATTAACTGCACCCACACTTTATCGTTAACGACGAGGTCCCAATTGACATTTTCGTCACCGTTATGCGTTGATCCGGGCACTATATTCTTGGCAATCACAGACCATTGTTTGCTAATCTCATAGATGCCTTTTATTTTGTCGAATTGCTCCTCATTAAGCGTGATTGTTGACTTCGCTGGTGTGCAATCCCCGAGAACTCCATTTCCGATCAACTGCCTAGACAGAAAAAAATGAATATCCTGAGCTGTGTTTGCTGTTATATTGT
Source organism: Paenibacillus terricola (assembly GCF_014779765.1). Classification (GTDB taxonomy): domain Bacteria; phylum Bacillota; class Bacilli; order Paenibacillales; family Paenibacillaceae; genus Paenibacillus_T; species Paenibacillus_T terricola. The sequence goes on from NZ_JACXZA010000003.1 coordinate 461,844, forward strand.
TCGTTTGTATGTAATTCACCTTTTTTAAAGATTGTGATGTCTGAAGTAATTCCTGATATTCCGTGCCGATCGATTTAAAATCGTAACATAGAGTGGTCGCTTGACCAGGTAACATTTCTTTCTCGCCACTTTCCATGACTTTATGAAGGGTCTCATCGCTAATCAAAACGGCAGTCAATAAATTTGATAATGATTGAGCAATTTTTGCTGAAATGTAACGCTCATATCTTTGGTTTTCTCTTTGGTTTTCCTTAAACTGAGAATATGTGAAAATCGTTAAAACAACCAACAATACCATGCATATTGAGACAGCAATAAGAAGCCGTTTAATTAACATTCTCTCCCCCACATACCGACTCTGGACTTAAAAATTCAATACGCTTCACAGCATTGTTTCGAACTCATTCCGCTAATCTGCCCGTTCGTTGAACAGCCTGCTAGATTGACAGGCTGCGTTATTCACGTATCGTTTCCCGATAGCTTAATGTTTAAGGGGGCGTTGTCCTTAAGAAATTAATCATAAAATCAAACATTTTGAGAGTCATATCAGGTGATACACCTGGCGAATTTATAATCTGACTTCTAATATTGAGTAAGTTTCCTTCTATCGACTCTGCCTTAAATATTCCCGCAAAGTTGGGTACTATGGAGTTAAGTGCCTGGAAATATTTAATCTGAGGTTCTACAAGCTTGAGGTGTTTTTCGAATCCACTTCTACTTCTTGTTTTATCCGACTCTTTCCGTTTTCTAAGTTCTGATTCATCGTTCCATAAGACGATGTAGCAATGTGGAAAGGATATTTCATTTAAAAAAATCTTTTCACGGAAAAACTCTGCTTCATATTCAAACAATTTTTCGTCAAACCCATAAACCCAATCATACCAAAGCTTAAATACATCCCCATCCAGTAATATAAATTCATGTTCCTTGCTCTTCTCCAACGCGATTTGCCATCTTTTTATTTGACATTCAAGGAACCATTTCACAAGTTCAATACCATTTAAATTTGTTTGTCCGAAAAGGACCTGGGTTTCTTCTACAACATATGCATCATATATCTCAGCGAATGCCTTACAAGTTGTAGACTTGCCGACTGCACTGGTGCCTTCTAGGCAGATGATGGTCATATAAAAATCACCTCTATTGCAATATTATAGGTGGATATTACCACAATCCGATTATACCTCATATCTATTTTAACTACGCAATCCTGCCCGTTAGCTTAACAAATAAAAGGAGCAGTTGCCGCGGCGGCAGACTGCTCCTAGATAATTACTTTATTGATTTCTATGCATTATTAGCTGGAGCTCGAACTTCCCAATCCTACGATTATCTAATTCTACGATTACAAATCCTACAAGAAACCTTCTTCGCTACAGCACTTCCTCCAACTGTCGCCGGCTGTGCGCATCGAGCGCCTGCCAATCCGGAATCTCGCATCGCTTGCCATGCATATCGGTCAGGATGACGCGGCCTCCGCCGGGATATTGAAGATGCTCATGCAGGTTCCTCATGGCCATGCGGGTAGGACCGAGATGGGTTTGCAGCTCCCACAGCCACAGGTCGGATTTGAATTTGACGCTGTCCACGCGCGTCACTCGCGGAAGGAAATAACGGAATTGCAGCTCCTTCGTCAGCTCCTCCGCGCTTTCCTCGTTCAGCTCGTGAATCTCTTTCACGATGCCAAGCTCCTCATCCTTTGCGTTCCTTATCGAGATATAGGAATCGGTATATCGAAACGGAAACGCTCGATAGATGATCAGCTCATCATAGGGCTGGCCATCGACAACGCCCTGCAGCACACCGCCGTTGCCGCGGCTGAAGTAAACATCATCCGGCGACAGCATTCGAATATCATACTTATCCGCCATTAGCCTTCAACCCCCTTAATCTGCGACAGCTCCCGCTGTGCATCGACCAGCTTGCGATACACGCCTGCCTCCTTGGACAGCAGCTCCTCATGCGTGCCGACTTCGACGATTTTGCCGCGATCGAGCACAACGAGCCGATCGGCATTGCGAAGCGTAGACAAGCGATGGGCAATCGCGAATGTCGTCCGCCCTTGCACGAGGCGCGAGATGGCCTCTTGAATCTGACGCTCGGTCTCCGTATCGACGGAAGCCGTCGCTTCGTCGAGAATGAGAATGCGCGGGTCGTGGATAATCGCACGCGCGATCGCGACACGCTGCTTCTCGCCGCCGGACAGCTTATGTCCCCGCTCGCCGACGCGCGTATCGTAGCCATCCGGCAGCCGGACAATGAAGTCGTGCGCGTTGGCGATCTTCGCTGCACGCATAATTTCCTCTGGTGTAGCATCGGACTTGGAGTAAGCGATATTATCCGCGATCGTTCCATCGAACAGGAACGTCTCCTGCAGCACGACGCCGACCTGTCTGCGCAGATCGGATTGGCTAATATCGCGAATCGATACGCCATCGATGCGTACCGTTCCTTCGTCTGAATCGTAGAATCGGCAGATCAGGTTGATGAACGTTGATTTGCCTGCCCCTGAATGACCGACGAGACCGATCATTTCGCCCGCCTTCACCTGCAAATTGACATCCTTCAGAACCGGATGATGTTTCTCATAGCCATACGTTACATGTTCGAAGCTCACATCACCCTTAATGACGCCAAGCGGAACGGGATCATGCGTATCCGGAACTTCTGAAGGCGTATCCATAATTTCGAACACCCGATGCGCGGAAGCCATCGCACTGTTCGCCCAACTGATCATTTGACTGATCCATTGAAGCGGGCCGAACAACATGCCGAGGTAGGCAATCAGCGCCATCAGCTCGCCAAGCTGCATCCGGTCATGAAGCACATTACGGCCGCCGTAATACCAGATCAGGAGCGTCCCTATACCGGCGACAAAGCCGAAGATGGGAAAGACGAACTGCCATAGCCCCTCCATTCGGATATTGTTCCGAACAACGACACCGTTAGCCTCCTCGTAACGTGTCGTTTCCTCGCGTTCTCTGCCGAAAGCCTTGACGACGCGAATGCCTTGCAACGCGTCACCGACAAGCGTGTTCAAACGAAACGTCGAGCGCCATTGCTGATACCAGCGGCGCTCGATCTTCGGCCAGATCGTCATCGAGACGATGACCATGACCGGCACAGGCAGCAGGGCGAACAACGACAGCTTCCAATCCAAGCTAAAGATAATAATAAAGATTGCAACAATGCGCAGCACTTCGCCGCTCAGGTAGGTGACGCCGTCTGTCATGAACTGGCGCATCGCTTCGGCATCGCCGTTAACCCGTCCAATGAATTGCGACGTCTGCCTCCGGTCGAAGTAAGAGAGCGACAGTCGCATGAGCGATTTGTAGATATCTTTGCGCAGATCCCCCATTAACTTCGAACCGACCCATACGCCAATGAGACCGCGAATGGTTTGCATCGCGGATTGCAGCAGCATTGTGACGCCGAGACCAAGAATAAGCAGCAGCAGGGTCGAGCCCATGTCCTTCGTCTGCAGAACATCATCAATGATGACTTTCGTCAGATAAGGCGGGGCCAATTCAACGACGGACGTCATGATGAGAAGCAGCGCCGCGAAGCCCATTTGCATTTTGTACGGCTTCGCATAACGGAGCATACGCGCGGCCAGCTTGCTGCTCTGCATACAGAATGGGCACACCTTGGTGCCGTCCAGGAGCGGATTGCCGCACGACGGACAAGTGCGCGGGATGTCGCGCTCCGATACAACCGGCAATTCCTCTTGCTTCGCAAGGGCACTGATCAACTTGGCTGCGAACGAGAACGTCGAAGTTTGCGCAGCCGTATAACGAGCCACGACTACCGGTCCATCCTGCGTGTCGGCTACCAACATGCCTCCGCCGATCGCTCCTGCCGCCCTTGCATCTTTCACTTTGACAATCGGAAGCCGTACATTAGGCGCCTCCTCTTGTCCCCAGACTGCGACCTCCTGAGCGGTTACGGTCAACCATTGCTCGCCGAAACTTCCGTCTGACAGCAAATCGGTTCTCACGCTGAACAACACTTCATCCTTATCTTTGTTTCGGAGGTTCTGTGGTAATTGATCTTGGTTCACGACTCGCCTAATCCTCCTTACATCAGGACCTTTGAGCACGACATAGGGACTTTGCGCCCCGCGCAAAGTCCCTACGCTCTCAAAGTCACTCTGATTAGTTCTAGTAACCTGCCTGTGGGATTGTTTGACAGTTAACAACGAGTGTAACGCTCAATACCTTCACCAACAACCTGTTTAAATATTGTTTCTATCTATTATTTCTTCGAGCCCCTTCTAATCGTTGAGATATGGAACGGATAACGCATGAACGTCTCATGCCTCTCCAACTGCTCCATGATCGCGCCCCGATCTTCTACATAATGCTCAAGCCTGCTGACAGGCGATTGCTTCAAGTTCGCCATGAACATGAGACTTCCGCCAGGCTTCAGCAGTCGTAGACAAGCATCCAGACACTGCTCGAACTGTCCCGCTTCTTGGATGGTAGAGCCAATTAACGTTACAAGATCATAGGCGCCTTGAGGCAGCTCTGGATCGAAAACGCTCCGGTTCACAACCTCCGACGGATTCGGGTGTCCCTCTCGCTTCTGCCTATAGGCAAACAGCTCGCAGATGCCGGCATCGATATCAACGCTCGTCAGCCGTCCTTTCCCTTTCAACCAATAGCCAATATAATCATCCCAATCGCCGGTGCCGATTCCAACATTGCATACCTGCATCCCCTCCGTAACCGCGAACTCGTTCCTTACATACACGCGGGTCATGCACTCTGCATACAGATTGTCGGGCGACGCATTCCATTCACCTGCTTCAGGTCCCTTAAGCTCCAAATAAAAATTAAGCAGTTTCTCTTCCATTCCCTATCACTCCTATGGCGAACAAAAGGAGCAGGCGCGATTTCACTGCACGCACTGCTCCTATGCCGTCTGTATCTATCTTGTCCTCCTATTATAGGGACTATTGCGGTAATTTGGAAGGGTCAACAATCGCCCAAAATGCTTGTTTCGCATGCAGCTGTCGATCGAACAACAATGGAGCGTCCTTCCGAGTAACAGGGAACGTATCTAGCCAAGTATGTGCGTCTGTAATGCCCCAGAACATAACTCCGCTTATGATGTCCTTATTCGCCTTGAAGGCATCGAACAGCTCGCGGTACTTGTCAGCTTGATTTTTCAGTATATTCGCTGGGATGTCATCCCCATAGTCGGAGCGGTCATTCCATGCGTAAAGGCTCATGTCGAGCTCCGTGACAATGTTATCGAGCCCAAGCTCGGCAAACTTCTTCATGGAGTCGATAATCGCAGAGACGGGCGGCCCAGCAATGCTAATATGCGTTTGATGACCAACGCCATCAATCGGAACCCCTTTGTCCAGCATTGACTTCACGAGATCATACAGACGGTCGCGTTTCGTAACATCGTCCGTACCGTAATCGTTGATATACAGCTTGATGTCCGGACCTCCAGCTGCGCGTGCAGCCCGGAACGCCGTCTCGATGAAGTCAGTTCCCGTGATTTTGTACCAGTCGCTTGCACGCATGCCGTCCGGGTCGCCGGGTTCGATGACTTCATTCACGACATCCCACGACTTAATATCGTTCTTATAACGCGACACAATGGTACGCACATGGTTGTCGAGACGCTTCAACAGCAGCTTCTTGTTCGCTTCCCGCTTCTTCGGGTCGGTCTCGTCCGCCATCGGATTGCCGTCAGCGTCCTTGAAGAACCAAGCCCCGACTTGATTGTGCCAGACAAGCGTATGGAAGCGAAGCTGCATGCCGTTCTCCTTCGCGAATGCAACAAGCTTGTCCGCGTTGGTCCAATTGAAGTTTCCTTCAGAAGGCTCAATCGCGTCAGGCTTCATCGCGTTCTCGGCTACGAGCCAATTAACCTGTTTCTTGAGCAGATCCGCATGCAGACCTGTTGTCTCATTAGGTTCAATTGCTGCGCCTATCGGAAAATAATCCTTGAACACATCCTTGAGCGACGGGATGTCCATCTCGACGGATGGCGCAGGCGGTGGCTCTGCAGATGCTGCAGTCACATCTTTCTCTTCCTTCGCTGCAGCCGTTGCATCTTCAGTCGGCTTCGCAGCATCTGCTGCCGCTGCATCTTTCTTCGATGCATCTTCCGCCTGCTCTGACGCAGCTACCGCTGGCTCGTTCACATCCTTGCTGTGATTGTCCATTCGGTTAAGAAATAATAGAAGCGCTAGAAATACGGAAATAACGATTGCTGCAATGATGATTCCCATCCGTGCAATCGGATTGTTCAATGGAACCCATCCTTTCCCCAACTAAGCATCAATTATTGCGAGAAGCGCCTGCTAGAGGAGGCGTTATAGCCATCCCCAGCAAGGCGCTCCCCGTAATCCAATTTTATCCAACGATGCCTGTGCGTTCAATACTTTCAACGAAGTAACGCTGTACGAACAAGTAAATGATGACAAGCGGCAGAATCGCAAGCAGAATGCCTGTATCCTGCACCATGCTCATATAGAATGGATCCTTGTTTGTTGTTTCGCCGCCTTCCAACATAATCGATAGATTATGCGGAAGCGATGATAATTGCAGCGACATTACTTTGCTGCTCGTCAGATAAGTAGTGGTGAAGAAGCTGTCGTTCCACTGCCATACGAACGAGAAGAGCAGCACGGTCACAATCGCCGGAATCGCATTCGGAAGCATGATCCGCCAGAACGTGGTCCCCACTCCCGCTCCATCGATATAAGCCGCTTCCTCTACTTCCTTCGGAATGCCGCGGAAGAATTGCCGGAAGATGAAGATGTACAAGCCTGCCTTAAGCGAGCTTGCCGTCAGGGACGTCAGAACGAACGGCCAATACGAATCCAACAGGTTGATCGACTTGCCTCCCGTTAGCAGCGGAATAAGCCCTAACAGGTTGAAATCCTTCAAGTTCATATAGATCGGAATGAGTATCGTCGTTGGCGGGACGAGAATCGTCAGCACAACGCCGAAGAACAGCAGTCCGCTTCCTTTGAATTTCAACCGAGCGAAGGCATAGCCGGCGAGCGCGCAGGATGCCGCGGTCAGCAGCGTCGTCATCGTCGACAGCGAGAACGTGTTCAGCAGCGTATGCCAGTAGTCCATGATCGAGATGGCTTTCTTGAAATTATCCCACGAGTAATGCTCGGGAACATAGATGACGATCGGCGAATACAGATCGCTCTTATCTTTAATGGCTGTCGAGATCTTCTGCAGAATCGGGTACAGGATCACGAAGGATAACCCTGTGATGAGCACGAGTCGAACGATCGACCAGAGCCCACGCTTCCACGATTCAATCGACATTAAACGGGCCAATATCAACGCTCTCACGCTCCCTCTAATCTTGGTAGAAGACTCTCTTCGAAATGATATACGTACTGATCGACAAAATAATCATGATGCTAATGAAATACAGCCAAGCCATCGCAGAGCTTAATCCGAAATCAAAGTTATTGAAGCCGGTCGTCTTAATCAGATCGGTCATCTTACTGCTTGAGAACGAATCGATTATCGTATAAATGACGTTGACGAGAATAAGCGGACTGACCATCGGCAGCGTGATTTTCCAGAACGCCTCGTAGCCGGTCGCTCCTTCCATCTTGGACGCCTCGTAGAGCTGAGGAGAGATCGTCTGAATGCCGGCCAGGAAGATTAGAATCTGCACGCCCGATTGACTGACGATCGTGTAGATCCGATCGACCGCTCCTGTCAAATACGACACGATATTCTCGCTTACGCCGGCCTGCAGCATGAAACGTTCCATCTCGATCGTCCCGATGCCGCTGGATGAACCTCCAGAAGCACTTTGCTGTACGATCTCTTGTACCAGGCTGTTCATCTCAAGATTGGCGATAACGCCGGAAGCCAGAATAACCGGCAGGAAGAAGATCGACCTTGCCAGCGCTCGGCCTACGAACTTCTGATTCAGCAATACAGCCAAGAAAAGGCTGAAGATAACGATGAGCGGCACATTGACCACCATGTTCACGATCGAGTCCGTCAACGTGCGATTGAAGCTGGTATTCACGGTTAGCGCATTGATAAAGTTGTCGAAACCGATGAACGTAATCTTCATGCCGTCCGATTTCGCTTCAATGGTGCTCAGACTATACCGTATCGAAGTGATCAAGGGCACAAGGAAGAAGAGTAGAAATCCGAGCAGCCAAGGCAGCACATAGAGAAAACCCCAGAGCGACTTCTGCTGTGCATAAGTCCGTTGCTTCATGTCGAGTTTCATTATGGTTTTCAAGATTGCACACCGCCCGTCATATAGCTCTCCGCTTCCAATTGCTTGCCGTCTACCTGAACTTGCGAGCTGTTATAGTTTACAATGACATATACCCCGTTCGCATATACCGTCTTGTATACGCCCTCGCTCAGCTTCTCGTGCGAGGTAATCGGTTGATTAGCCACGTGCTTGAGCACATCGTTAACCTCATGGTAGATGTCGGCGGCCTTATCCATCCACAGCTTGTAATTCACTGCATACAGGTCATTGTTATCCGTATCCTTGACCTTATAGTTCGGCTCGTAGATCCACTCGAAGAAGACGCCCGAACCATATTCCAGCGACTTCAGAATATACTGCCGCTCATCCGTATAAGAGGTCAGGTTGTACGGTGTGCCCGTGTAATTGATATAGCCGCGAATAACCATCTGATAGAATGGAATTTCCTCATCCTCCAGCTTGAAGCTGCTGTTAGACATCGGTGCGTCCGTAATATCGGACAAGAATGGCAGTGCATAGGCATTGCCGCCCTGTGCCATGATGTTCATTCCGCTCTGGCGAATCGTATTCAAAGCAGAAGTCGAGATGTTCTCCGACTCATCGCGATCAACCTGCTCATGCTTCCGGTAGTCACTGTTCAATTGGCTGCCCAGGTCTCGTAGAGATATTCCACCTGTTTGGTAGCCCTTCATCCCCTTCAAGATGTCGTCCACATAACCGCCAACAACGCGAGGCGAGACGACATAAGACGGCGACTTCGAGCGGTCGCGGCGATTGAGCGCCATATCAAGCGGGTACAGCTCGGCGACCAAGCCGCGCAAGTTTCGGGAAGCGTTCGATTTCTCATCGAAATCCGCCCCTGTGTTAGCCGTCAGTACCGCGATATCCGGGAACAACGTGACGTTATGTGCCTGTGCAAAAGAGATAAGATTCTTCAGCTCTTTGCTGCCGCCAACTGCACCATCAACCTTAATATGATCCGGTACTTTATGGTCGAGGCCGCCATTGAACCATCCCGAATATTTGACCTTAATGTTGGCAATCTCCTTCGATTGCACCTGACTGATCATATCCTGCGCCTGCTTGAAGGTCGTAAGCGACTCAAGCGACGTATAAGGAATGCCGACGAAATGCTTATCCTTAGCAATGCTGCCGACTAGCTGCATGTAGAATGGTACGTCTTCAACCTTGGACTCCGTTTGCTTCGCCGGCAGCCCGTCATGCTTCTCCAAATATTGCTGATAGTACTTCGCCATGGCTGGATAGCTGGCATCGCTTCCATTCAGGAAGGCATACCGCACTGTAAAGTCCGTCTTCAGAGGATCCTCTTGAAAATGCGGCAGCGTACGCTCCTGGTTGTTCGCCGTCAGTGTAACCAGACCTTTATTCGTCAAAGTGAACGAAGGATAAACATAGTTATAGCTGTTCAACTTGCCGCTGATGTCGGCGTTGATTGCAGCAACAGCCGCACCTTCCTCAATTATCCCGAGAAGCGCACCATGATTCTTAATAATGCCGAATACCGGCAGCCGCACAGCCTGTTCGTAGTTCGCGTCCTCGACCGTCTTCGTCGTCAGATCGTCTCCATATACGAGCTGCTGATAGGCCGGATATTGGGTTTTACCATTGTTGAAATGAATGAGAGAGCCTGATCCGTCCGGCACGAACAACGAGCCTTGCTCTTCCTTCCCGCCTGCGCCGAAGAAGCTCAACAGCGAGATCGTCGCGATCGGATAGGCGCTAGGCGCATGGATATCCGCTTGCGGCACTTTCACGACAAGGCTGTCGCCATCCAGCGTATACTCGATGGATGCGAAGAAGATACGCGGAACGACCTTGTCTTGCGTGAAGCCTAGCTCTTGCATATCCTTCTCTAGATCTTGTTCGGTATAGCCGGCATCCTCGAACGCCTTAAAGGCACGATCCAGCTGAAGCCCGTTCAACGCGGAGTCATTGCGATCGTAAGTGCCTTTGTCGGCATTTTCTTTGTACGCGATGCCCAATGCGCGTTTGCCCGTCTTATCCAGCTTATCGGACAGTTCCTTAAAGCGTGCCGCGCTTAACTTGAGGGGCAGATCAGCAGCCGACTTCTTAGCCGTACCGAACTCATAGGTGACCTTAACGCCTTTGTCGATCGATTCATACTTGACCTGCTTGTATGAGACGCTATCGGTGAACGTATTAATCGTGTTCGATTGCCCGAATTTGTTGTAGTACTCGATGTTCATCTGCGCGGACAGAAGAGCTTTATTGACGCCTTGCGCAGCCGAGTCCGAGTCTCTCTCCGCCGGGTTGCTGTACCAAATCTCACCCGATTGCTTATTCAGAACAGCTATCATGCCCGTCTGATCATCGACGAACAAGGCTAACCGATCGTTCTGACTAATCCCCTTCATCCCGGCGACTCGATTGTCACTGAACGTATTGCTAAGCTGAGATCCCGACTTGAATGCAGTAACGTATTGTTCCATCTCGTCATTCTGCGCAGCCGTCTGCGTGCTGGAACATCCTGCAATTACAAGTCCGATCAGTAGTAGCAGGCATAGCAAGCCATTGCGGGTAATGCTCATTTCCCCTCCTCCTCTCTCTATCTCCTCAGTGCAAGCTCTTTATATACCACGTTAACGAACGACACCATTTGCTGCGTCAGGCTGAAGAACAACAAGCAAATAAAAGCTATAAAGCCCATTGCCACAACCGTCAGCAGGATCGTAGCGATCGTCTTGGATGGCGAATACTGGTGAATCGTCATATTCCCAACGAATAATAGGAACAACGACCAGAACACTGCGAAGCTGCTGAAGAAATAATAGAAAGCCGCTTCCTGCAACGAGATGACCTTACTAAGCCAAATCCACGGGAAATTAATGACGATCATTGGCACGAGCGCGAAACAGGTCGAAGTGAAAATGTCGACGAATTTCCCTTCGCCGTCCATCAGTGTCGTCAACGACCAGTTCGCCACGCACCAGAATAGAACCGGAACGACTACATAAGCGATCTCCATCAGCGAGTTCATCTCGTTCGGATTTATAAGATTGACGAGAAAACCGCTATATTCGGAGCTCAGGATGTTCGTAATGATCAGCAGGATCAAAATGACGAACGAAATAATGACGTTATTCCGCTGGGTACGGTCGTATTTCAAATCCCAAAAGCCATTAAAGGGATGCATGATGATATAGAACGGATATTTAATCAACTCACGATTCAATCGAAACACCCCTTATTCTGCGTAGCTTCTTCCTCTTCCACAGCACCCTTGCCACAAATGCAACCACAAGAACGACAATAATTCCCGTCATGATGGTTGGAAAATGCTCTCTGAGCACCTGCTTGCGATACAGCAGGAACGCCTTCGAGTAGTTGCCGCGGTCATAGCTTTCTTCAAAATAATGCATGGCTTCCTTGTACTCGCCTTTGCGAAGCAAGGACTTGCCGATGCCGGAATAGGCGTATTCGAGATTGGCATTCATATTGATCGTCTTGTTATAGAGCTCGAAAGCCTTCTCTTCATCACCGCGATAATAGGCTCGAGTAGCTTCATTCAAGGTGCGCCCGTATTCGGTCGACTTGAATACGGTGATTTCGCCGAATGCTTTGTCCAGAACGAGGAAATCATCGCCGACGCGTTCAATGGCGACAGGCGTTTTGAACTGCCCAAGTTGGTTGCCGATTCCGCCGAACATGTACATGAAGTGACCGTCGCCGTTGTAAGTGAATACCCTGCCCCTTGCACCATCGAGCACGGAGTACATTTCACTGTCCGTCACATCGATATCAATCAACCGACCGGGCCCTTGCTCTGTCGTATACCGAATATCGCCTTTCGGGTTGAAGTAACCCGTTCTTCTAAGAATGTCACTGCCCTGTGCATTCAACTTCTTGATCGTGTCGCCCCAGATGTCGCCGTTCGTCGCATAGATGAACCCTTCATCGTTAATGTCCAGGTTCGTGAACTCCGTTGGGGTGAACATGACCATCTGGCTGCGCTGCGCCCTCGTCGACAGCCGTTTCCACAGCAGCTCCGTAGGGTCGACCTTGACTCTATTCGCACCGATGAACGAGGTGAATTCGCCGTTCTGATTAAACTCCATGAACCCGTCGAATACGCCGATAGACATGACATAGATACGTTGTGCCTGGTCTGCAATAACGCGCACCGGCTGGAACTTGAAGTTCGAGTTAAGCAGATCCGATTGCGGCGGATCGATGACCTTAATCACGGTCAGGTTAGCATCAAGCTCGACTACGCGTTGATTGCCGGTATCCGCTACAATCAGCTGCTTCTGAGGAGACACGAACAGACCTTGCGGATTGTTGAACGTTTCTTTCTTCCCATCGCGCATGAAAGAGTCGATAATGCGAATGAGCTTGAACTGGCTATCGAATACAACGATCCGATTGTTGCCGGAATCAAGCACATAGATTTGGTTGTCTGACGTTACATGCAGATCGCTCGGGTCCTTAAGCGCCCCGACGCCTAGCTCCTTGCCGTTCAATACGGTTGAAGCCTTATAAGCTGCAGGTGCGGCAACGGTTCTTCCCCAGTACGAATAGTTATAGGAAGAAGCGCCGGTATCCGCGTATGCAAGCGTTCCGCCTAAGCTGGCGCCGATCAGGCAGCACAGCGCAGTCAAGAGTAGAACTCTCCATCTGTATTTGCTCTTACGCATCGTCCAATTCCCCCCTCTACTCTTTCATTCCGGAAGTCGCCATCGTCTGAATGACGTTGCTCTGCGAAATGATGAAGAGCGTGATCGGAACGATCATTAAGATGAGCGCGACTGCGGCGCCTACGCCGGCCCGCGCTATGCCTCCGGCAGTGATCTGCCCCAATGCATAGTGCAATGTCTTCAGATTCTCGCTGTAGATGAAGTTACCGCCGTCGGATCCCCATAGCGCCGGGAACTGAAGGATCATGAGCGTCAGCCATGCCGGCTTCACGTTCGGCATTACGATCTGCGCGTAGATCCGATATTCGCTCGCTCCGTCAATCTTAGCGGCTTCAAGCAGCGCATCCGGAATTTGCTCCATGAACTGCTTCATGAGGAACAAGCCAAGCGGGAACGCAAGCGACGGGATAATAATCGACGCATGCGAATTGATCCATCCAAGCCACGACATGACCATGTAGTTCGGGATCGCAGTGACATGGCCCGTAAACATAAGCGACATGACGACGATCGAGAACAGCACTTTGGAGCCTGGGAAGCGGAACTTCGCCAATGGATAGGCCGCTGCAGACGATAAGATGATATGGCCGACTGTACCAACAATCGTAATAAACAACGTATTGACGATATAACGCGACAACGGCACCCACGAGTTGCCCATTAAAGCGACCAGATCGTAGAAGTTATCCGTCGTCGGATTGCGTACGAAGAACCGAGGCGGGAATATGAACAATTCATCCAGCGGCTTGAACGCATTGTTGATCGCATAGATGAGCGGCAGCACCATGAAGGCGCCGAATACCGCTAGGAACAAGAACAGTATGAAGCTGACGGTAAAAGAGCGATTCAGCTTTTTCGGCGCACGCAATGCGCTTAATGTTTTGGTTGCCACCTGGTCACTCCCCTACCCTTCTCAGCAGTTTCTGCGTTAGCATGTTCGTACCTAGCATGATGACGAACAACACGGTTGCGATGGCGGACGCATAACCCATTTCGAAACGAATAGTGCCGTAATCCATCAAGTGCGTAACGATCGTATGACCGGCGTAGTTGACGCTCGGGAAGCCTGCAAGCGCAATCGAGATATCGGCAACCGCGAATGAGCCGGTAATTTGCATGACGGCGCCAAACATGAGCTGCGGACGCATCGATGGCAACGTAATGAACCACAGCTCCTGCCAGCGATTGCGGATGCCATCGATCGCACCTGCTTCGATCAACGATTTGTCGATCGTCTGCAGACCCGCAATGAAGGCCAAGAAGCTCGTGCCGAGGCTGAGCCACAGCTGCACGATCATGATGATCGGCAGAATGTATTTCTCATTCGTCAGCCACTGGATCGGTTCAAGGATGAAGCCCCATTTGATTAAGAAACCATTCAAATAACCATATCGGTCACCTGAGAACACGATAAGCCAGATGAAGAAGACGTTGCCAGAAATCGATGGCGCATAGAACACGAGCGTCATGATAGCTCTGACCTTAGGCGAGAGCTCATTGATGATCCAAGCGAATAAGAAACAGGCGATATAACTAATTGGACCGCTGATGACCGCGAAGAGGAACGTGTTCTTCACAGCGATCATGAATACGTCATCGTTCAGAAACAGCCGCGAGTAGTTCTGCCACCCAATAAACCGAGGAAATTCCAGCATATTGAAATAGAAGAAGCTGAGCGTGATTGAAATTATGACTGGAATAACGGTGAAAGCAAAGAAGATAAGCATGTAAGGACTCATCAGAATGTAATAATGCTTATTCTTGATAAGCTCACGCATCAGATTCCCCAGTTTCGAATGCTTCTTCGGATGGACGAGGTCAGTAGAGACAGCAGGACTGATTGTTTCGGCTTGCATCGCATTCCACCCCCTAACTATTTGTCTAGATTGAATTCTTGGCGCTTGACCGTAATCTCGTCATTAATGTAGAGAATGTAATCGGATAGCGCTTCGCGCGCATTCTCATTCGCATTGACGACCTTACGGAATGCATTATCCAGATGACGGCCTGTGAAGTATCCGCCTGGAACCTGCGGAATGCCTTGTACCCACTGCCACTGCTCTTCCAGATTGCGATAGTCCTTAACCGGCCAAGGCAGCTCCTCGAGCGCCTCGACATTCGCCGTCGGATAGCGCGCCGCTTCACCCATCAGGCCTTCCATTTCACGGCCATAAGCGATTTGGGTTTCCTTGGACGTCCACCATTTCATGAACTCCCAAGCGGCATCCTTGTCCTTCGCATTCTTCAGCATCATGACGCCGGTCGTGTGGCTTGCAACTGCATGGTCCACTGTGCCATCGCCCTGTTCTGTGCCCGGTACAATCGTGAAATCCCACAGCCCTTTGATTTCCGGCGCGAGGACCGTAAGCATGTTATACGTCGTATAGTCGGCGATACCGATCGGCATCTCGCCCGTACGGAATCGGTTCGGGAAATCCGCAATCAGCGGGAATTTGTAGTTCGTATAGAACTGTGTCCATTTCTTGAAGACGTTCATCGCAATATCGGAATCCAGTGCGCTGCTCTTGCCGTTATCCCGATAGAACTCGCCGCCATTCTGATACAGCAGAGCTGAGAACGTCGCGTTCGGTACCATGTTGGCGTTGCCTTGCTCGATCGGCAGCCAGAACTCCATGTTGTGCTTCTGCAGCACGGAGATCATATTATAGATGTCCTGCCACGTCTTAGGCACCTCGAGTCCGAGCTCTTTCAGAATGTCTTTGCGATAGAACAACATTGGGAACGATTGCTGCTCTGGCAAAGCATACGTTCCGCCTCCATAGCGATAAGGCGTTAAACCGCTCTCGCGGAAACGGGAAGCGATCTGATCGTAATCCGGGAACTGCTTCAGGTCTGCTGCCGCATCCCTCATCGCATAGTTGACCGGCACATCTTCGCCGATCTGCATCGCAACGTCCGGCCCTTCGCCGGCAAGCGTCGCCGGAAGCAGAATGTTGGCAGGAACCAGCTTCAGACTGACGGAAATATTCGACTCCGGCGTGAACGTCTCGTCGATCAGGTTCTTAAGCACCTGCGCTTGGTCGCGTCCTGTCGTAATCCATACCGTCGTTGAACGGTTGCCCTTGCCTGTATTGCCGATGCTGTCATAATCCTCCGTATAGGAAGCGACTAAACCGCCTAGTTCATGCTTCACATCCTGGGCGAACGTCGCTTGGGCCCGTGGAAGCTTATAACCAGGTGAAGATATAGCCAAATAATCAAGCGTAATCGGCTGTTCGCGCACGGTGAGAATCCAAGTGCCTAAACCACCTATGTTGACCTTGAAGGAAGCGAGTCGTCCCGGAATCGTCTCCGGCTTCTTCGCCATGTCATCCAACTGCTTAACGAGCGTATAGAGCACTGATACCTTGTCGCTTCGCTCGCCCGTCATTTGCTCTAGATATTCCGCTACGCTCGATATCGTCTTGGATTGTTCTTGGAAGACCTTGATCATGTCTGGAATCCGTTTCTCCAGCTGGTAATCGCGCAGCGTATCCGGCGAATTCGATGTAATCATAATGATTTTGCGATACATCTCGTTCAATTGGAGAACGCTCGACTCGATCGTCTGGAGCAACGGCGCCATTTCGCCAAGCGATACCGTCATCCGAATGCGATGCGTGCCTTTGGTCAAATGGAACAAATACGGCTCGTCTTTGCCATTGCCAAGCACGTCATTGCTCCAATCCATCCCGAAGTCGAAGCGCAGCCGCTTCATTTCCTTGAATGGATATTCGCCATCGATCGTTAGGCTCCGCGTCGCGAATATGCCGCGCAGTTGATCTTGCTTCTCTTTTAATGCAATTTGATATAAACCATCCGCCGGCGCTTCGAATTCCCACTCGATCCACTGACCTGGAAGTTTCCAGTTCAGTCCGCCGATGGTGTTGATTCTTAGCTTAGATACATCGTATGGGATGACTGTCGGGCTCGATCTGTCAGTCAACGGATATAAGGTCGGAGACGACTTGTAGACGGCCTTCTCCGCCTGAATGAGAACATATTGGTTATCGACTGGTTTTAGCCCTTTAGCCTCATATTCGCTCTTCAGTTCTGCATACGTCTTCACGTTAGGATTGCGATACAATTCGATGTAATCGATAGCCATCGGCTCGCGCATTGCTGTCAACTTAAGGTTCTGCACGCCTTTATCGAAGTAGAAAGAGTAAGGCTCGTCATAATAACCGTTGCGGTCCGATACGGATTCGGTCTGCCATATCGGCTTCTCAATTTGTCTTGGACGCAGTTCATTGCCTCTGTCATCCCGCTTAATCTCATCGGACTGATTGCCCCATACACGGTCGAAGGTAATAATATCCGCACCGCTGAATGGAACTTTGTTATTAATTTCAATCTGACGCTCAATCGCCGAGCTCTTGCCCTCCAGCGGCAAATAACGAACTCGAATGTTGTAGAGCCCTGCCTGATCGATCGGCACGTTCCAGCTTATCGATCCTTCTTCCGGTGTTAGGACCGCTTGCGCGCCTTGTTCATCGACGACCTGGAATCCGTCTCCTTCTGCTGTCTTATAGCTCTCGCCCTCAATACGAATGACAGTATCCGGCCGAGCCGCTGCCTGGTGGTTGTTCAAGTACATGTCATAGCTGTCGTCACTCACAGACGTCGTGACAGCCTTGAAATCAGCCATCGCTTGAACGCGTCCGTTGTCGGATGAACTCGAAGGGTAGAACGCCCAAATCGACATTAACAATACGGCGAGAACTAATATGATCGCGACGTAGTTCTTTTTACTTAAGTTCACTCTTCTCCCTCCTGCAGCGAAAGACATAAAATGTACAGTCCCCATTAGAACCTTCTAAATGGGGACTGCTCTTAGCGATATCGATTTACTTTTTGTAAACTTTGTCAATCGCCGATTGGAATACTGGTTTGTACTTCTCGATCACTGTCGATACCGAAGTACCGCTATTAATCTCGCCAACGAAATCATAGAATTTCAGGTCTGGCATGAACGTGTTGTGGTCAAGCACGAGCAGATTCGGTTGCACGACCTTCGCGTTGTTAATATCGTCTTCGTTCGAGAAGTTCGATTCGAGCGTTGATTGACCTGGGTAGTCATATACCGAATCGATGTCGTTAATTTTCTCCCAAATGTACATCAGCTTGTCTGGATCTTTAACGCCTTTCGGAATCGTCAGCGCTTGGAGCAAGCCCTCGAACGAGTGATACGTGGATGCGCTTGGACCTTTAGGGAACGGCACGAAACCGATATCCGCATCCGGCATATCCGTCTTAAGACCGCCGATTTCATACATCGCGCCAGCATACATAAGCGTATTGCCCTGACGGAAGAATTGACCAGGCTCGGTCCAATCTCCACCTTCTGTAGGTCTAGGGATTTTCTCGGTCATAAGCTTCGATTCAAAGTTAAGCGCTTCCAGCGTCTTCGGATCATCAAGGTTTTGCTTGTCATCCTTCGTCAAGCCCGTTTCATTGGACATGAGTGCAAATTCAACCAGGCCGTTGTTCGCCAGACCCCAAGTGTCAAGCTTGCCGTCATTGTTCGTGTCCTTGTTTGCTTCCTTCGCAACTTGGATAAACGTATCCCAGTTCCAGTTGTTGTCATTGACATAATCCTGAAGCGGTTTCAGACCAAGCTCATTCATCAGCTTGCGGTTGTAGAAAATGCCTTGAACAAGGTTGCCTTGATCTTCCGTGAAACCGTAACCGCGGCCATTATACGTATACAGCGAATTCGTCATCGTTTGGTTGAAAA
The DNA here is from genome assembly GCF_014779765.1 of Paenibacillus terricola. Classification (GTDB taxonomy): domain Bacteria; phylum Bacillota; class Bacilli; order Paenibacillales; family Paenibacillaceae; genus Paenibacillus_T; species Paenibacillus_T terricola. The sequence goes on from NZ_JACXZA010000003.1 coordinate 480,489, forward strand.
CATTCGCATTCTTCGTATACTCATCAATCGGCTGCAGCAAATCTTGTTTGACGAGCGTAGGGACCGTGTACGTTTTGCCCAAGCGTACAATATCGCCGAGCGGCTGGCCGGACAGCAACGATGCCGTTACCTTCTGTTGATACTCGCCATAGTCAATGGAAACGTACTCCATTTTGAAATTGTGTTTCTTCTCTAGCTCTTCCAGGTTCTTCTTTTTCTGAATATTGTCCGGGTTGTCCTCGCCAATTGTCATGTCCCACCAGGATACAACTTTAATCGTGCGACCACCGAGATCGAAATCCATGTCCGGCGTTTTGTACGCCGCATCGTCTGCCGTTGCGTCTGCACCGTCGTCCGTTGCTGCATCGTCGCCTTTTGCATCCGTGTCCGTTGCTTGATCGGTCGTGCTTTGGTTAGCAGAATCTGTTCCTTTGCTACCTTCGTCCTTGGAGCCGCTGCTTCCGCAGGCTGACAGAACCAGCATCATTGCCGCCGTCAGCATCAACAATTTTTTAGGCACTCTTTTGTCCCCCTCGTTTAGTGAGAAATGGAACTTACAAAGAAAGTGTAGCGCTTACAATTGGAAGTCAACAACCCGTCTTAACTTAGGTGTTGTACCTGTCAAAATATAGGGCTATCTTATAAGCTTCTAAATGTGGACTGCTCTTAAGCGATATCTACTTTTTGTAAACTTTGTCGATCGCCGATTGGAACACTGGTTTGTACTTCTCGATTACTGTCGATACCGAAGTACCGCCGTTCAGTTCGCCTGCGAAGTCATAATATTTCAGGTCTGGCATGAACGTATTATGATCAAGCACGGACAGGTTCGATTGAACAAGCTTCGCATTCTCGATATCGTCTTCGTTCGAGAAGTTCGTCTCGAGCGATGATTGGCCTGGGTAGTCGTAAACCGAGTCGATATCGTTCATTTTCTCCCAGATGTACATCAGCTTGTCTGGATCTTTAACGCCTTTCGGAATCGTCAGCGCTTGAAGTGCCGGCTCGTACGAGTGGAACGTCGATGCGCTTGGTCCTTTAGGGAACGGTACGAAGCCGATATCCGAGTCCGGCATATCCGTCTTCAGACCGCCGATTTCATACATTGCGCCTGCATACATCAGCGTATTGCCTTGGCGGAAGAATTGACCTGGCTCCGTCCAGTCGCCACCCTCTGTCGGGCGATTGACTTTGTCCACAATAACCTTCTGTGCGAACGTAAGCGCTTCGATCGTTTTCGGATCGTCGAGGTTTTGTTTATCTTCCTTCGTCAGACTTGCTTCGTTGGACATCAGTGCCTGATCAAGGAGGGAGTTATTCGCAAGTCCCCATGTGTCAAGCTTGCCGTCATTGTTCGTATCTTTATTCGCTTCCTTCGCGACTTGAACGAACGTATCCCAGTTCCAGTTGCCTTCTTTGACGTAATCTTGCATTGGCTTCAAGCCGAGCTCGTTCATCAGCTTACGGTTGTAGAAAATGCCTTGAATGAGCGCGCCTTGATCCTCTGTGAAGCCATAACCGCGGCCATTGTAGGTATACAGCTCATTCGTCATTTTCTGATTGAAAACATTCGCATTCTTCGTGTATTCATCCACCGGCTGCAGCAGGTCTTGTTTCGTTAGCGTAGGTACCGTGTACGTTTTGCCCAAGCGGACGATATCGCCGATCGGTTGACCCGACAGAAGCGATGCCGTTACCTTCTGTTGATATTCGCCGAAATCGATTGGAACGAATTCCATCTTGAAGTTATGCTTCTTCTCCAACTCTTCCAGGTTCTTCTTCTTTTGAATATTGTCCGGGTTGTCTTCGCCAGGCGTCATATCCCACCAGGATACAACCTTAATCGTACGGCCGCCGAGATCGAAATCCATGTCCGGCGTTTTGTACGCTGCATCGTCTGCCGCTGCATCCGCACCGTCGTCGGCTGCCGCATCGTCGCCTGTTGCATCCGTGTTCGTTGCTTGGTCGGTCGTGGTCTGACTAGCAGTATCTGTTCCTTTGGTGTCTGCATCTTTGGAGCCGCTGCTGCCGCATGCTGACAGAACCAGCATCATTGCAGCTGTCAGCATCAACATTTTTTTACTCATTTTTTGTCCCCCCGTATGATAAATAGAACTTACACAGCAAAGTGTAGCGTTTACAATTGAAATGCAACAACCTGTCGCAGCATAGGTGTTGTACCCGTCAAAACGTAGGAATGTCGAGATGGACATCCAAACTTTGCGTGAAAATTTCGATGAGGTAAACATCTGCTAACGAAGCAAAGAAAAGCACGTTGTTTGACCGTACCCCCATTTAACATAATAAAAAAGTAACGATTGATAACGTTTGCAAACGACAATCTTTTTTTCATCGTAATAGGGGGTTATCTTCGTGTATAAGGTGCTGCTAGTCGATGCTGCTCAACAATCCAAGGACACGACGATCGGTTTGCTAGCTTGGAGAGAATTAGGGTTTTCCTTGGACGATTATGTTTCAACACGAACAGAAGCCATGTCCATGTTCGCCAGCCAGCAGTATGCGCTTGTTCTTATTAATATGAACTGCGCACAAGTGGACGGCATTCGTCTCTGCGAGCAAATTAGAGAAACGAGTCGAGTGCCTATCATTCTGCTTGGGGGCGACAATGATTTTCAGCTCGCTCGCAAGGCGATGTGTTATCAAGTCAGCGATTACTTGCCGGATCCCATCTCGCCTGACGAACTGCGTGCAAGTTTGTATCGAGTTCAACGGGAGCTGGAGGAGCTTATCGGCACAGAAATTAAAGCGCTTACAACTACACCTGCAGACATGATGACTCCTATTCCTGTTCCTTCTCCTTCCAATATCATTGATAAAGTAAAGGAATTCGTTGAAGAATCGCTGCATCAGAACATTACGCTTAAGGAAATCTCAAACATATTCCATTTCAACTACTCCTATCTAGGGCAGAAATTTAAGAGCCATGAGAACATGACCTTTAATGAATATTTGCTTCAGCAACGGATGGAGAAAGCGAAATATTTGTTGGAGCATACCGATATGAAAATCTATGAAATCGCAAACGAGGTTGGGTATACGGAGATGGATTGGTTCTATAAGAAATTCAAAGCCTATACGGGCGTAAGCGCCAATGAGTTTCGAAAGATGATCTCGATCACCGCCTGATCGCTTATAATAGAACAAACACTGTGCTAAGAGGTGCATATTCAGTATGAATAAGAGGGCAGCGGACATCGCAGCAAATGAAACTCCCGAGGGGACCCAGATTCTATATGGCGAGTATGGCGAGAAAGGAACGTATTACTCCTGCTCCTATCGGCCGAATGTTGTCTATGCCCAATACGGAGAAGTGGAAAGAAGATTGCAGATCATCGTTCCGCATCGCGCTGGATACAAATTCCCTTTGGTTGTATTTGTTCAAGGCTCCGCATGGAGACCGCAAGATCTGTATGCTGCCATTCCGAACCTTTGTCATATAGCGGCCAAAGGCTACGTTGTCGCAAGCGTCGAGATTCGGCACACGGACCTTGCCCAGTTCCCGGCCCCTGTCGAAGATGTCAAATGTGCGATCCGGTTTATGCGCAAACATGCGGAAGCGTACGGGGTTGATCCGAATCGGGTTGCGGTATGGGGTGATTCATCAGGCGGACATCTTGCATTAATGACGGGGCTTACCATTGGTGAATATGATAACGGCCTCTATAGTGAACAATCAGATGAGGTGAGCGCCGTTGTTGATTACTATGGCGTTTCGGACCTGCTAACGTTGGGCAAGTATAATGACATCCTTGATCATGATGCTGCTGATTCCCCGGAGGGGCTGCTCATCGGTGGGAGTGTGCCGGAACATCTCGAATTGGCGAAGAAAGCAAGTCCGATTCATCAGAATCTGGATAAGAGGCTTCCGCCTTTTCTCATTGTTCATGGAGACAGCGATCAGATCGTGCATGTTAACCAGAGCATTGAGATGTATAAGGCGCTTAGAAACAGCGGGCAGAACGCAACCTTCTATAAAGTAGCTGGGGCGGATCATGGGGCTGGGATATGGAACCCTCAAGTGCTGGATATGACAGAGAGGTTCTTGGCTGCTAATCTGCATCGGCCGAATGTCGATAAGCCTCCTTTTCAACATGAGGTTGAATAGAATGTCATAGACAAGGCAGGTTCTGATTCTATTGAAGTAAGTGAGGTCGGCTGCATGGAGTTGGAGAAGCTGGAGAAAGTGCTAACCATACATGTTCGTATCGAGCGAACGATCGAACTACATCAAGACGATGGCGATTCCGTTGTAATGATCTCATTTACAGGCAATGCGACGGGGGAATTTTTTCAAGGGGAAATTCTTGAAGGCGGAATCGATACGCAGGTGATAGGAAGGTCAGGCGGACGGCACACACTGTCTGCCAGGTACATGCTGCAAGGTAAAGATTATGAAGGTCAGGCCTGCCGCATCTACATCGAGAACAATGGCGATGCGAACAAGCAATGGAACGATGCCCTGTTCCGCACTCGCCCTTCGATTATTACGAATAGCAAGGCATTATCCTCATGGAATAACGATCTATTCTTAGGCGAAGGATTCCCGACGGAATCGGGAGTCGATATTACCATTTATAGATGGGTGCAATAAGAGGTTATTTCCCAATAATCTAATAACAGAAGGGGCTGTCTCACAAGGTCATGTAAATTGATCTTAGGATAGCTCCTGTTTTTTTCTTAGTAAGACTCAGTAAGAAACCGTTCCTTGGTAAAATGGAAGATGCGACCCACCATTTACGGAACGGTTTCTTTGTAAGTTCGATATACCGTGTTACAAAGTCCGGCAAGAGCTTCTTGGCGATCGGAATAGCTTTAGTGAAACCGGTCCGACGCCACCTTCATGCGGATGAAAGAAGACCACATGCGCAATACTAGAAATGGCGATTCGGGGATGTCCCTGAACCGCCATATCTGTTCGTCCTTCACTAAAATGAGCTATCTCATCGATGAAGTTAGCCTACTTTTGGGGCAGCCCTTCCTTATGCGCCCTATGTTCTATTGCGCTGACACATTGATGTTATCGATATTCGGCCCTTCCGTTCCAGTCGTTACAACTCGTAATGTATTCGTCCCGCTGTTCATCGGCACCTGGATCGTCTTCTCCGCCCACGTCGTCCAGCTGCCGGTCGCCGTGAATGCCGCATTGGAGACTACTTTGGTTCCATTCACGTATACATCCAAATTTCTTGTGCCCGAAGCGAGCGCATACCGAAACTTCACATTCTTCGTTCCCGTGACCGCGCAATAGATATTGTTCCATTGCACAGCCGCATCGGTCGCGGCATTAAAGTTGACATAGCCTGTACCGGTATACCCGGTATTCAACGTCTCCACAATAGAATTGGTTAAGGACGTCCCCGTCTCAGCTTCGTACGTGGTCCCGCTTCCACTGCTCCCATTACCTCCCCCATTTCCAGATGCAGAAGTAAAGAATCGGAACCAGTTGACGTCAACATATCCGCCGGAAGCTGCTGTTGTATAGTTGAAGATGCCGAATTTGTCGCCCTGGAAGAAACCAAGGTCAAACGGCATATTCAGTTGACCGCCCAACTGGATGAAGTTCACGTTATCCGTACTGTACAAGAAAGTTGCTTTGTTCACTAGAAGGTCTGCTTTAGCCCTTAAATACACAAGGTTACCGTTCAGAATTGGTCCTGTGGTAACGGTGCCTGATGCGTCCTCCTTCGCATTGATCGTGGCAACTATTCGCTTAACACCTCCGGACTTAGTCACCCCTATCCAACCATAAGGAATATTGAGTAAACTTAATCCTGCATTGTCTCCATCCAGCATATTCGTCGTATCCAACTCGATCGTTCCTTGAGAATCCGGACCTTCCACCCGCTGCGTCAAAGTGTTCGTCGCTCTCCACAGGCTATTGGCATTCTTCGCATGCAGTCTCAAGTAACCTGAACGCTCGCTCAACGACCACTTCGTATTGTCAGGATAATGGTTCCATTGCCACTGTACGCCAAGCGAGGAAGAGGTGAATTCATCGGTATTCGGGATCGTCATAATGGGATAAGTTAACCCGACATTCGGTTTACGGTATGTGATCGGCACACTTCCCATGGGATAACTGATGCCTCCAATTGTCACATTGCGTACCGTAGCAGGATCACCTAGTATCGGCCAATCGTTCTGCCACTGCATCGGGATTAGAATATCTCTACGCCCCAAGCCGTTGCCATCTTGAAAGGCGTAAAACCACCATTCGCCGGTCGGCGTATCAATTGGACCACCTTGGTGTATCTGAGCTCCGCCTGGAAGTGTTGGGCCATCTAACAGTATCCTCATCTCATAAGGACCATAAATGTTCTTGGATCTCAGTAGGTAGGTATAGGATTCTGGTGGTGTAGAGTTGCGGAAAATATAATAGTATCCATTTCGCTTCACTACATGTGTGCCTTCTACCAAGTAGTTGCCGGTTACTCCTTCTATCCGTGTCGTAACCGTGCTGCTTACGACCGACTTGTAATCAGCGCTTAATTTCGAAACCTTCACATCATTAGCCTCAGAAATAATGTATCCGGTCCCGTCGTCATCAATGAATAAGCCTGGATCGTGAAAACCTTGGTTGTACACCGTCTTCGTATAAGGGCCTGCCGGATTCAAGGCTGTGAACATGATAAACTTGCCTTGCGCCTGATAGAAGCCAACATAATAAGTACCGTTGCGATAAGCAATCGTCGGCGCCCAGCTGCCGTGCCCATAATCTTCGAACGTATTGGTTAATGTATACGACTTTCCCGTTCCGTTAAGATCGGCTGTCACATATCCGACAATTTCCCAATTAACCAAATCCTTGGAGTGCATAATCGGCACCGATGGGAACGAAACGAAAGTGGAGCTGACCATGTAGAAATCGCTTCCTACCCGAATGGCACTAATATCGGGGTAATCGGCATTCAGAATCGGGTTCGTAAACGTCCCGTCTCCATTATCCGACTGCCAGGCGAATGCAGGAACGTTAAACGATAATAGCATTCCGAATGCCAATAGGAAGCTGAAAGCCTTAATAATCCTGAGTCTGCCCTTACGTTTACTACCTCTATTATTCACGCTGGATTCTCCTTCTCTGAGTAAATTGCAAACCTGCTTCGGAAGATTAGTTGGTGTATTCCAAATAATCGACGTAGACATCCCATGTGCCGTTATCGGTTGTAACGATTAGCTTGACTTCTACAGGGCCTGTCGCATGCGAGACATTAGACAACGTCTGGACAGTTGGCGTCGTTCCGGTGAAGTAGAAGGAACCGACCGTCGTTCCGTTAATTTGCAGGTCGACCCGCGCTGTCGAGGTGTTGCTGGATGCACCGCGAAGCGAGAATGTGTGGGTGGAGAACGCAAAATATTGATTGTACGAGGCATAATCATTGTTAGCGTAGAACACCCCGCCATTGAAAGGAGAACTTACCTTTCCGCCATATGGACCACCAATCGTCATATCCTCTACTTCTATCCTTGTTCCATTCGAGGTCGATGAATTTTGCGAGAACTGCCAGTAGTCAAAGTTGAACAAGCTGCTGGCGCTCGATCCCGTGAACACAAAGAAAACTTTGTGCACGCCTGTTGCATTGCTTACTGTTGTACTTAGTTCTTGCCAGTTCTGCGTTCCTCCGGTAGAAGGCACATTCAAGGTACCGACGAGCGTACCTGTCGGGCTGTCAAGACGGATTTCGATACTGCCGCCTACGACAGATGCTACATTCGCCTTGAACGACTTCGCTCCGCTCGAGCCGAAATCAGCATTGCCTACGGCGACCCAATCTCCATTGCTAATATTGGTCACGTCCATGTTGTTGAACGGCCCGCCTGTCGCTTGGCTTACCTCCGTCGCAATCCCTGCATTCCAGCCGATCGTCTCCGCTTCCGTTCGATTGTAAGGATTCAGATTGGCAATCTGACTAACACCAACCATGTTTCCTTGCACTTCTTGAATCGTTCCGTCCGCGTTATAGAACAGCTTATTGATATGAGGAGAGCGGTAGCCTTTGCCCGATCCCAGCAGAGCTTGGCTGACGGTTTGGGCGTGATAGACGACATACCACTGATTATTGAAGTTAAACACCGCATGATGGTTATTGCCGCCCGAACCGAAGAACGCACCAGGGTTTTTCAGAAAATGACCCGCATACGTGAATGGTCCCATCGGACTGCTGCTCACCATATAGCCGATTTCACCTGCTGGATAAGCAGCTGGATGCGTACCTGAGAAATTCATGCAATACGAATAGTAGTATTTGCCGTTGTACTTATGAATGCCCGAATCTTCGAACATATAAGGGGCATCAATCATGACAGCGCTTCCGTTAACACTCGTCATATCAGCACCTAGCCTGATGACTCTGGCCGTCTTCGGATTCGCGATGATCGCCGGATCTGAATTATTCGGGATGCCGCCGCCCATGTACAGATAACCTGTACCGTCGTCGTCTACGAGCACTGCCGGATCAAACAGCCAGGTAACGCCGGACATGCCTGGCGTATTGAGCGTTACAAGCGCTTTGCCAAGCGGATCTGACCATGGTCCTATTGGCGTGTCCGATGTGAGTACGCCGATTCCTGATGCGCCATTGCCGAAATAGAGGAAAAACTTATCCTTTCCGTTAATCGTCTTTTTGGCGACCGACGGCGCCCAAGAGAGCGACGCCCACTTGGCAATGCCCGCTCCATTATTTGCATTATTATAGCCTGCTACCGGAATGGAACCATGATCCGTCCAGTTCACCATGTCGGCGGAGGAGATCACATTGATTTTGTTCAAAGCGCTGTAGTCATTGTCTTTGATCGTTCCGTTGCTGTTGTAAACATAAGCATCGCTTGACATGTAGACGTAGACTCGACCGTTATAGGTCAGTGCGAAAGGATCCGCCCCTAATTTGTGATCCATCAATGGATTACTGTTTCCGGGGATTTTCGCAATAGAGCTGTTAGCGGCATACGCAGACGTTAAGGATAAACAGCTTAACAGCAATGTGAGCGATAATAATAAAGAACTCAATTTCTTAAACATAACTTGCCTCCTTGTAAATTAGGTTTTGTTTTGCGCGGTCACACAATCTGAGTGACGGTTGCCTGATTCGTTGCCCTTCCTCCTTTCACGATAGTGAAGTGCGGGACGTTGTCGTCCCATTCCATAATAAAGCGCTTTCTTTGTCCGAAACATAGAATTTTTTGTTCATTTGGTGTAAAATTTTTGAATTTATAACAATTGAATCTAACGAACTATATAAGGAAGCATTCCTTTTCTTACCGCTTCTTTCTCTTTTCTTCTCTTACACCTAGAGGTGGTCATAAAGTGTAAAAAAAGGAGTGTAAGCCGTCAATTTCATTCATTTCTTCCTCAAGCTCATTTCTATAAGATGGATTACAGCACCCGCAAGAAAGGAGGACTAACGGGAAAGACAAGCACTTTTGAAAAGGCTTTCATCGTTATGCAAATGTAATTGACTTTAATTGAGTGGGGGAATTATCTAATGAAGAAATCGATATGGTTATCATCGCTTCTAAGCGCTGCGCTTCTCGTTGGCTTATTGCCTGCAGGAACAAGTCACGCCGCTAACCCACAGTTGATGGTTGATCTTTCCGCTAATACGGGAGCAATCAAACACGGAGCTACAGGCTTTCTTTATGGTCTTAGCGATCCTGGCGTTCCGAGCGACAACATGCTCATACCGCTTCAACCGCAAACGATATCCCAGAAAGCGCCCGACGGTCTGCAGCATCCTAACGGCGATGCCCTAGTCGTGGCCCCACAATTTATCCAAGCGGGCGGACGCCAGATCTTGATCGAGATGCAGGATATTTATCAGAACTGGCCATATGAGAACAACGGATTAGCCGATTATTTGACGAAAGTCGATACGATTGTAGGCAAAGTGCTTGCAGATCCTAACCGCGATGTTTACGCGTTTATTCCATTCAATGAGCCGAACTGGATCTGGTACAATTCATCTGACAAGCTGCAAAATTTCTTTAATGATTGGAAGACGGTTGTCCAACGCATTCGCACGCTTTATCCCGCTGCCAAAATTGCAGGACCTGCCTACGCCTACTATAACGCGAGCGCATACAGCCAGTTCATGACCTTCGCCAAAAACAACAACGTCCTTCCCGATATCATGGTCTGGCATGAGCTGGACAACTCTTTCGTCGCCGACTGGTATACGCACTACAATCATTACCGGAATATCGAGACAAGCCTTGGCATTGCGCCTCGGCCGATCGTCATTAATGAATATGGACGGGCATCGATCGATATCGGCGTCCCCGGCAATCTCATTCAATTCATTTCAAGATTCGAGAACAGCAAGGTAGACGGCAATCTCGCCTATTGGACGACGGCCGGCAGCCTTAATGATCTGGTTACACAGAACAACCGCCCAACCGGCGCGTGGTGGCTCTATAAATGGTACGGTGAAATGACCGGCAATACGGTACAGATTACACCGCCATCGCAGAATGGCTATTTGCAAGGCGTTGCGACGCTTGACAACTCCAAGAAGCAAGCGCGTCTTATTTTCGGCGGATCGCAGAACAGCACGGATGTATTCAGTACGGATGTTGTCGTTAAAGGTTTCAGTTCAGCATCCTACTTCGGCAATGCTGCGCATGTTACCATATGGGGAGTCGATAATACGGGGTCTAACCCTTCCGACGTTCCGTATGTCGTCCAGGAAGGCGACTATGCTATAAGCAACGGTCAAATCTCGGTGACGGTGAACGGCATGAAAGCACTCTCCGCCTATCACATGATCGTTACACCGGATAAGGACTTGTCTACCGTCGGAAGCAGCACTCGATATCAAGCGGAATATGCGAAAATCACAGGCACTGCCGCAATTACGTATGGCTCAACAGGCGGTTATTCCGGCACCTCATTCGTTGAAGGTTATGGCGGCACAAACAATGCAAGCACCAACTTCGTTGTGAACGCAGCGGCGAACGGCTATTATGACGTTACTGTCCGCTATGCTGCGGGACCTTTCAACAGCGCGCCTTCCACACGAGCTCTGCGCATGGATGTAAACGGCAGCACGCTGACTGATCTATCGCTCCCTGCCACAACGAGCTGGGATACGTGGAACAACTCCACCATTCGAGTATTCCTTACGGCCGGCATTAACCGAATTGATCTGAAAGCATTCACGAACGATGAATCGGATGCGGTCAACATTGACTATATTGATGTTATTCCGGCTGCCGGCACAATTACAACTTATCAGGCTGAAGCGTCCGGCAATACTCGTGGAGGCGCAGCCTCCATCTCAAGCAGCGCAAACGCAGCAGGCGGAAGCGTTGTAGGCTGGATCGGCGGAGGAGCGGCGAACTATCTTCAATTCAATTCGGTCACTGTGCCGACATCAGGGCTCTATCGCATGGTCGTCACTTACGCCAACGCAGAAGTAATTGGTACTCACGCTTACAATAACAATATTGTGAACCGTTACGCAGACATCAGTGTCAATGGAGGTTCTGCGAAGCGCCAATACTTCCGTAACACGCTAAGCTGGTCAACTTTCTATACAGCAGTCGTCGATGTCCAATTAAACGCCGGCAGCAATACGATTCGTTTCTCTAACAGCAACGCCTATGCGCCGGATATCGATCAGATCTCTATTGCCGCAGCTCGCAACTAAGGCTATTTAAGTAACGAAAGACAAAAAAGAGCCCAATTACGGCTCTTTTTTGTTAGCATTGTCAATGGCAGTCTGAATTTCCTCCAGCGTCTTCTCCAAGCTCTGTCCCGCCAAATAATGATTCACACCTTCTTGAATCTTAACCTGCAGCGATTCTGTTGATACCGTATGCGGCCAATATAATACAGCGTCCGATCGAGTGACGAACGAAGCGATCTCCTTCGCAATAGGATTCCCCAGTGTGGAGCCCGAGATGGAAGGAACCGCCTGCGCTCCTTCAGCCAGCTTCTCCTGCGTAACTTTACTGCTCATGAACGCAACGAAAGCCTTTGCTTCCTCCGGATGCTTCGTCTTGGCATTAATGACCCGATAGGTGCCTATGTTAATGTTAGGAACCGTCTTCTTCTCACCGGGAACCATCATGAATCCAATCTCAAGATTATGGTCTCTCTCCAGAATGCTTGGTATATCCCAAGTGCCCGTAATAATCATCGCTGCTTTCCCTTTACCGAACAGATCCTTCGACTGTTCGTGCTTCATGCTGCTCCAATTAGAGGGGACGAAACCTCGGTTAATGATTTCCTTATGCTTCGTAATGGCATCTACGAAGATACCGTTGCGAATTGGTATTTCCCCGTTCTCCAGCTTTCTGGTCCATGCCTCGTCCGCCCCATTATTCGACATCATCGATCCCCAGAAGAATTGAGCCGTCGACCAATAGGAATCCGTAGCTACGGGAACGATTCCCGCTTCTTTCAATGTCTCGCATACAGCGATGAAGTCAGTCCATGTTTGCGGAATACGCAATCCAAGCTCGGCAAATATTCGCTTGTTATAGAGAAGACCATCGCTGTGCATGACTTCGGGCACCCCATATACCTTACCGTTAACCGTGACGGGCTGCAGGACATGAGGAACGAATCCGTTTAAGAAATCGGATCCCGTCAAATCCAAGTAGACATTCGAATTGAGCTTGCGAAACTCTTCGAACAGACTCGGCGACCATGTATCGAACACGTCAAGCTGCACGCCGCCGAGCAGTCGGATCTTGATGCCTGCCATATAATTCGCATTCTGTATAAAATCAGGCTCAATCTTAATCGTTGGATGTGTAGCTTCAAACTCTTCAATCGCATCGTAATACACTTTGCTTGCCTGCGCCGTATCCAGCAAATAGCTGGCATAACGCAAGGTTATGATTTCGTCTCCCGGCGGCTTGTCCGCTTCGCTGCTCGGCTTCGAACTTGCACTGCAGGAGGACAGCGATAATGCAATAAGGGCAGCGATTGCAATCGCTGCCGCACACCATGATCGATCTCTCTTCTTCATACCGACGCAGTCCCTCGCCCTCTTAACCTCGTACCTAACATGATACGTGAAAGCGTATTCGCGTACAACCCGGCTTCTTCTATCTATACTTCGCTTAGGTATATCAACATGGAGGCAAAATCGCCCCCGGACGCGGAGAGCTCCCGATTATCAATAACAAGCCCCGCACTCATGAGCTCGTCGCCGTAATGGATGCGAGTCTTGTCGCTGTTCACGCAATAGCGTTTGCCCTCCGCTAGACCCGCCAGTTTCAATCGGCGCCAAGGCCGATTCGCCATATTGAGTGCTTGATAAAAGCCTGCCAGTGCCTCGTCCTGATCCGCCGAAACAACGCACCAAGCCGTCTCCTGGCCTTGGAACGGATCGAGCAGACGATAGAAATCCCCCTGCTGAATCAAGGTTCGGTTACCTTTTACGAAGGCAACCTGCAGCCGTATGATCTCCCGCTCCTCTTCCGTCAGTTCGTTCAAATCCAGCTCATAGCCGAATGCGCCGAAGTAAGCAACATTCGCCCGCGTCTCTAATGGCGTCACCCGCCCTACCTGCTGATTAGGCACCTCGGAAACATGTGCGCCCATGCTGCTAAGAGGATAGACATAAGAGGTGCCGTACTGGATTTTAAGCCGTTCGATCGCATCTGTATTATCGCTTGTCCATGTTTGCGGAGCATAGTAGAGCATGCCGGGGTCGAACCTTGCACCGCCGCTGGAACAGGATTCGAACAGCACATGCGGGAACGTACTCGTAAGCTTGTCATACAACTTGTAGACGCCAAGGATATAACGATGGAATATGGTGCCTTGATCCGCCTTGCTATGGGCAGCCGAGTAACACTCGGTAATATAACGGTTCATATCCCATTTCACATACGAGATTGCCGCCTCCCGCAGAATGGCTGACATTCGGTCAAACAAATAATCGACGACCTCGCTGCGAGACATGTCGAGCACATATTGATTGCGCGATGGCGAAGAAGGGCGGTCTGGCGTTGCAATGATCCAATCGGGATGCGTACGATACAGTTCGCTGTCCTTATTCACCATCTCTGGCTCGAACCAAAGTCCGAAGCGCATCCCCAGCGCTGCAATCCGGTCGGCCAAACCTTTAATTCCACCTGGCAGCTTATCCCGATTGACGAACCAATCGCCAAGACCGGATCGATCATCGTTGCGAGAGCCGAACCATCCATCGTCAAGAACGAACAGTTCGATCCCGAGCGAACTAGCCGTACGCGCGATTGCAAGAATGCTCTCTTCATTGAAATCGAATGAAGTCGCCTCCCAGTTATTGATGAGGATCGGCCGGACTCGATCGCGCCAATAGCCCCGAGCCAACCGCGTCCGGTATAATCGGTGGTACGTCTGGCTCATTCCGTTCAGGCCTTTGCATGAATAGACCATAACCGCCTCTGGCGTTTGGAATGATTCGCCGGGGGCAAGCGTCCATTCGAATTGATCGGGGTGAATCCCGAGCGAGACTCGGGTCATGTGATGGGTGTCAACCTCAACCTGCGCAAGGAAATTGCCGCTATAGACTAGACTGAACCCATAAACTTCGCCGGTGTGCTCGTCCGTATTAAGCCGCTTAAGCGCAATGAACGGATTAAATTCCGCGCTGCTTGCTCCGCGTAAGCTATGAACGCTCTGCACCCCTTGCTCAATCCGGGACGACTTTACATGCCGTTCTCGACTCCAAGCCCCCGCCAGACGCACCATCTCGAAGTCGTAGTCAGGCAGGTCGATCGATGCACTTAAGGCACGGGTCAGTGCTATAATGCCATTCCCCTCATTTAAGAACCTCGCGCATCTTGCAATCGCTGGCAGCGAACTGAAGATCGTGTAGCTCAGCACAAGCCTAACCTTGAGAACAGGGTCCTGCAGGGTGATATCCAATGTAACTGCTTCCTCTATATTCTCGACATACGTTGCTGGCAGGCCATCCGGCTTGCCTTTGCCAAGGTATATCTCGTGCGACTCGTATTGGAAACTCGTTATGCGGCTTCCGTTCTCGGCTCTTATCTCATAGGCCGGATGACGGAAATCGGTCGTGCCGTAGGACGGATATTCCTGCCTCGTATGCTGAAGCGATAGGAAATAATCATCCTCGAATACATAAGCTGCCAGCGAACGCAGCCCGCCTTCCAGCAAGTGTCCGAACGATTCCCGATCCGATAGTCGTTTGCCGTAATACAAATGACCAAGTTGACCGTTGTCTAGAATTTTGATGATATAGCTGATCTCTTCATTAAACAGATGAAACTCTCCGGATTGCTCATGATAAATGATTCCCATATGGCAGCAACCTCCTGTTATTGGTCTACAACAATAATGAGAGGCCGGCCGCAGCCAGCCTCTCCGCATACTAGCCTTGTGTTACAGTTTGCCGCCTGAAGTTGCAATACCCTCGATAAATTGCCTCTGGAATAGGACATATACGATCAGCATTGGCCATATGGCAATGACGGATGCCGCCATAAGCTCTGGATAATTGACCGAATAAGCGCTTTGAATTTTGGCAAGCGCCGACGACAGCGTCGCTGCGCTAGAGCTCGTATTGACAATCATCGGCCACATCATATCTTTGAAGGCGAACAGAGCCGTGAATATGCCAAGCGCTACCATCCCGGAACGGGCCAGCGGCAGCATGACCTTGACGAACACTTGGCCGATGTTATAACCGTCAATCTTGGCAGCTTCCTCAAGCTCTTTGGGCAGACCCATAAAAAACTGGCGAAGCAAAAACGTGCCGAACGCGCTGACAAGACCCGGAAACACAAGCGCGAAGATCGTATTGCGCATGCCCATCGAGTCCACCATCAAATATTGCGGGATGATGAAGATTTGCGTCGGCACCATCATTTGAAACAGAACCAGACCGAACAGCAGATTGCGCCCGGGGAACTTGAGCCGAGCGAATGCATAGGCCGCCATTGCGCTGAATAGCAGCGAGCATAGAATCCGTAACGCTATCATTGCACTCGTATTGAAGTATAGGATCAAGAAGTTGTTCTGTTTGAACACTGCCGAATAATTGCTCCACTTCCACTCCGAAGGCAATAGTACGAACGGATTGAGCGACGTCGATTCCGCTACCGACTTGAACGAAGTGAGCACCATCCATAGAAACGGAATGATCATCAAGCATGCGCCGATCAGCAGAATGACATGAATGGCGAAGGTCGTCAGCTTGCTCCTTGTATGCATGGTAAGTAAACCTCCTGTGCCTACATGTATTTAACCCATTTTTTCTGAGCTCTCATTTGAATGACCGTGATGATCATAATGATGGCTAGCAGCAGCATCACGATCGCCGATCCGTAGCCTTTGTTGGAATACTTGAATGAATTATTGTAGAACAAATAGACAAGCGACACGGTGTTGTCATAGGCGGGATTCTGAATATCGATCATCATGTAAATCACATCGAATACTTGCATCGCCTGAATAATGGACGTGACGAGGACGAAGAACAATGCCGGCGATAGAAGCGGGACCGTCACAACGACAAATTGTCGCAGCTTGCCGGCGCCGTCAATCTCGGAAGCTTCATAATAATCTCTCGGAATCTCTTGAAGGCCTGCAAGCAGCAGCACCATGTTATAGCCGACAACGCTCCATATGCCGATGATAGCGATCGATACTAGCGCTACGTTCGGATCAGTCGTCCAATCGACAGGACCCAGACCCAACTTCGACAGTCCGTAATTGATTAAACCGAACTTGGTGTTATACAGCCATCTCCATACCATCGTGACAGCTGCCGGGGCCGCAATCATCGGAATGAAATAGATTGTTCGATATAGCGATTTGCCCCTCAATTTGCCGTTCATGAGCACGGCGGCTATCAGCGCAATAACGATGCTGGTCGGCACCACCATGACGGCATACAGAAGCGTATTCTTGACGGCATGCCAGACCTGATCGTCGGACAATAGCTTTCTATAGTTATCGAAACCGACAAACAAATTGCCTTTTCCGAAATCTCCGCTTTTAAAGAAGCTCATATACAACGTTTGACCAATCGGGATAATGTTCAAGATGATCAAGCCGACGATCGTTGGCGCGACTAGAAACCATCCCCAATACCATTCGTTCAACATGCTCTTGGATATTCTATTTGCTCTGGCATTCGTCATATTGTTCTCTCCTATCAGCCGTTGTGCATAGGTGAAAGGCGGCAGCCCCCTGAGGGCTGCCGCTGCGGTCTTATGTCCTAATCGAGCTGCCCGACTGCTTATAGCCGATTATTTCTCCGTTGCGAGACTTTCGTTCATGATTTTCGCCGCATTCTTCGCCGCTTCTTCAACCGTTTGCTGACCAGTGAAAGCTGGCTTGAGCGCTTCATACGCTTTGTCTTCCCACACAGCCGTCGTATTGGAATACGGACGGATCACAGCATATTTGACCATATCGACGAATGCTTTGACATGGAAAGTCGTGTTCGAGGAAACCCACTGTTCAGCTGCTCCGTCATAGGCCGAGATTGCGATGCCCAGCTCCGCTTGACGGAATTGGCCTTCCTTGGAGCTTAAGTATTCGACGAACTTCCAAGCTTCTTCCGGATGCTTCGTGTTGTGCGCGATCGCGTTGCCAAGGCCGTTAAAGATCGTCGCTTGCTTCTTCCCTTTCGGAAGCGGCGCTACATCGAAGTTTTTAGCCATATATTCGTTCGCAGTGAAGCCCGACAGATTCCACGAGCCGAAGAAGCCCATCGCAGCCAAGCCGTTCTGCATAGCCTCCGCACGTTCGCTATCGCCATAGACTTCTGGAGACAGGCCTTCGCGGATAAAGTTAATATAGTATTTCAGCGCTTCGATCGTGTTCGGATCATCGTAACCGGACTTCTTGTCCGCCGTAATGATCGTACCGTCATTCTGATAGACGAAGTTATAATAGCCCTCTTGATTGTGGAAAGGCGTCAGAATGCCGTACTTGCCGTTCTTCGTAAGCGCCTTCGCCGCCTTGTACAGATCGTCCCATGTCCAATTCTCGTTCGGGTAAGCCAGCTTCGCCTCATCGAACATCGTTTTGTTGTACCACAGGCCAATCGTGTCGAAATCTTTCGGAATCGCATACTGCTTGCCTTCGAAGTTATAGATCTGCGTCAGGCCCGTCGGGAACTTGTCCATCTCTACCTTCTGGCTGTTCTTGATGCGGTCGCTCAGATCCAGCAGCATGTCGTTGGATGCATAACGATAAATTTCATTGGAGTGCATCCAGAAGACGTCCGGGAGAGAGCCGCCTGTTGCGCCTGCCTCCAGCATCGTCCAGTAGTCGGACCAGCCCGTCACTTCGATTTTCACCTTAATGCCCGGGTTTTCTTTCTCGAACTCATCGACGATCGTTTGCAGCCCTTTCGCCTGGTTGGAATCCCACATCGCGTAAGTCAGGGTCACTTCCTCGCCGCTGGCTTTCGGCTCCGCGGTGTCGCTGTTTCCCTCCGACTTTACCGCAGGAGCTTGATTGGTTTCTTTGTCGGAACTTGAACTTGAACCCGAGCTCCCGCATGCTGACACAACAGCCATCAATACCATCAACACAAGCAGCATCGACAATCCTTTTTTCTTCATGTAATACGTACCCCCTCGATTAAGTTAGGCTTTCTTTTGTGTACAGCCCAATCATATCGAACCCCCTAATGACAATAAATTAACGATCTTTACTCTACAGCTTCCTTTCTTTACTGCTTCCGCTGGATAAAAAAAAAAGTACATAGAGAACTATGCACTTTTTTACTAAATGTATTCTTTTTTATCGATCATTAATATGGAACGGTATTCTTCAGGTGTTTGACCCATTAACTTTTTGAATAATTTACTGAAATAAGCCGTATTAGGATAACCTACACGATCAGCAACCTCATACACCTTCATCTGCTTGTTCTGAAGCAATTGCTTCGCCTTCTCCATTCGAACCTCGGTGAGAAAGCTAACGAAGTTGGAGCCGGTCTCTTGCTTGAACACGCGACTAAGATACGAGGGATTAACGTTAATCTGTCGTGCGACGGATTGCAGCGAAATATCCTCGGCATATTGCTGCCTGATCATCTCGCTAGCTTGTTCAGCATAGCTTCGGCTCTCGTAGAGAACGTCATTTTGAGTTTGGCACTGTTTCAAATATTCGAGTACGATACCGTGCACATCTGCAAGTCTCTCTTCCCGGAGCAGCCGTTCATAGGGGGAATCTCCAGGTCCGAACCAAGGAACGCTAGGATAACAGGATGTAATAAGGGACAGCACTCGAATATACGATTTACGCGATGCGCGTTCCGTTACGCCGCCAGCGTCCAGCCTGTTACGAAGTTTCTCCAGATAAGCCGCTCCATCCCCGCCATCCTCCAGCATACGCCGAAACTGATCCTCTTCTTCGCGGCTTAGGCCGAAGCTATCATCCTCGCGGGGCTTCCAACCCAACGATTGGTAATATACGACCTCGTCCTGCGAAACGAAGAACCGTTCCTTTAATGCTGTATCAGCCTCAAGATACGCGCGGCGAAGCCCTCCGAAACCAGGAACCGTACCGCTCACGCCAATAGAAATCGTTATATGAAGGAAGTCTTTCATTGCAACCGTGAGACTTGTAAACAAATCGTCCAACCTGTCCATTGCGAGCGCTTCACCGACATCGCTATTGCTTTTGTCTGACGGAACATTAAGAACGAGGATGTATTCAGCCGAGCTCTCCACGATCAGTTCCTTGTTCCACTTACGCGGGATAAGTTCCTCCAACATGTTCAAGACGGCATAGCGGAGCAGCTTCTCGTCTTGCTCGACATATTTCAGCTTGATCTCCTCGAACCGGTCGATTCTCAGCTTTACGACAACCATGCGATCCGGGGTTAGCCGGATGTTCAGTGGTTCTCTACTGCGTAGGATATCTTCCTCCTGTCGAAACCCGCTGAACATCTCCTTGAACAGTGTTTCCTTTAGAAACCCGATCCCCTCTTTGTAATGCTTTTGTAGAATACCGTCCGCATTGCCCTGCATTCGTTTCTCGGCGTTCTGCTTCACAATATCGAGCACGTCGAGCAGCTGTTGCTGTTTAATGTCGCTCTTGATCAAATAATCGACTGCTCCCAGCCTGACCGCTTCCTTCGCATACTGGAATTCGTCAAGACAGCTAAGAATGACATACTGGCAGTGCTGCAGCTTGCTTGATGCTTCGCGAATCAATTCAATGCCATCCATAACAGGCATCTTGATATCTGTGATGATGAGCTCCGGCATATACAGCTGGGCGAGTTCCATCGCTTCCTTGCCGTTTGCTGCCTCTCCGACGATATGAAAACCGTAAGATTCCCAATCGATCATAGATTTGAGGCCAATTCTCATTAGGATCTCATCGTCAACAATGATGACGTTCATCATGGCTTTTCCCGTCCTTTGTGTGCTGGAATCGTAATGATGAAAGTGGTGCCGGCTCCCAATTCGCTTCGGAATTGAAGGCCGTACTTTAATCCGAATACGCGCTGAAGCCGGTTATGCACGTTGGATACGCCGATACTCCCGGAGCTGCCTCCGGAATCGGCCATACGTTTTCTTAGCCGTTCAGCCGTTTCAACGTCCATGCCCTTCCCGTTATCGGATATCGTAATTCTAACCTCTTGCTCATTGTGCCTTGCTGTCGATATCGTAACCAAGCCTTTCTCATCCAAGTCCGCGATTCCATGAAAAATACAATTTTCTACGATAGGTTGAATGGTCAGTTTCAGAATCGGGCTGTCGAGCGTCTCTTCCTCGATATCGAAGTGAACAGCGATTTTGTTGAAGTATCTGACCTTCTGGATCGTCAAATAATGTTGTATATTTTCGATCTCATCACGAACCGTTACGAGACGATTCTCCGTCTTGGCCGAATAACGAAGCAGCGAAATGAGTGCCTCCGTCATCTCTACGATTTTGTCTGAGCGCTGCATCGAAGCAATCCATTTGACTGAATTCAACGTGTTATACAGAAAATGAGGATTAATCTGGGCTTGCAGCGCCCTTATTTCTGCCTCAGCCTTCTCCTCTTGCTCCTGATAGATCCGCTCCACCATATCCTTTAGCTCGGATGACATATGTTCGAAACGGATAGCCAGCAGGCCAATTTCATCGTTGGACTTTACAGCGGGTAAATTGTCAAATTTGCCCTGCTCGACTAAAGTCATGTTGTTCATGAGCCGTTTGATCGGCCTAGTAATCAGATTCGAGAAGTACAAAGAGCTAGCAAAAGCAAAAATGACAAGAATAACAACGATTAGCATTAGATTTCGTTTCAGTATATCGCCCTCAACGGCCAGCTCATCAACCGGCATGTACAGATAAGTGGTCCATGCGTGCTGCTCGAACTTGGAACGAATTAGAATATAATCCTTCCCTTTCGAGGTTACGACCTGGCGGTCCGACAAAGTCTCCGGCGATCCCCCAGCGAACGGAAAAACTTCCCGAAACGGTTTATCCATCAAACTGTAGTCGTTATTGAATATAACATTATCGTTCGCATCGACTATCGTAAAGGCCGATTTGCTGCTCGTTCCCAGTCTCTCATTCAATTTATTAATAAAGCCTAGATCGATGCTGACGACCATAATCCCGAGAAGGCTTCCGTTATCTATATCGTATATTTTTCTTGCGTTCAATATGGCCCAGTTCTTATCGCCTTTCGTCTGCTTATCCAGTATCGTAGGAACGTCGATCGTAACGTCATCCGACTCCAGAAACTGACGGAACCATGCTTCATTGGCAGGATAATAGGTATAGTCAATCGGTTTATTGGAACTAATATACAGATCCTTCCCGTGGTTTAGGTTGTACACATAAACGGAGAAGGCCCGATCCTTCATTGTAATATAGTTCATCAGCAGCTGAGTTGCTTGCTCCTCGTTGCTCTTGGAATCATCCCTCAAATAGTTTTGAATAGGATAGTTTTCTTGCGAAATGGCTGAAGCGTAGCTGTTAATGCCATAACTTGAAATAAGCGATATTTGGCGAGTATCGTCGAGAAACTCTTCAATCCGAATATTGGACTGCCGCGATACGTCCATGAGCAGATCGGTATATTTGCGCTCCAACAATTGCTGTGAAGAGAGATAAGAATTAATGAACATCGTGAGGATCGGAACGAGAATAAGCAGTAGAAAAAACACCATCATTTTCGTCTTAATGCGCACAAACCGTACACGCTTCACGAAACGAATCACCGCCGATGTGGAATGAATGAAGAAGAAATGAAGAACTAGATTTCCCGAAACTTTGTCGAATCTAGTGAAGCACGAATGAAAGCGGTCGTCAATATCTTCCTTGTTTCGATACCGATATAGGCGTGACGAATGATCGAGTCGGTTAGTGTTTGGGGTTAGATAAAGAACAAGCGGGGATTGCTTAAGAGGATGCATCAAATAAGTAGAAATGGCGGTTCAAGGTGGTCTTAGCCCCGTCAAGTGGACAGTGAAAAAAGGTGTTTAAGCAGCGATCTTTTCCCGGCACTCCACTGGGGAGAGATCGCTAAGTTTTTTCTGAAATCGTTCATAGTTGTAGTACGTTATGTATTCAGCAATTTGTTTCCGTGCTTCTGCTTCATTGTGGGGTCTCTCTAGGTACAGTTTCTCTGCCTTGAGATGAGAAAAGAATGACTCTATACAAGCGTTATCATATCAGTTACCACGTCTTGAATGACTCCCTGTAAGACCATTCTCCTCTAGAAGGTTGCTGTACCTCTTAGTCGTGTATTGAAAGCCTTGGTCTGAATGCAATACAGACCCTTTTGCTTTTAGCTTCTTCACCGTGTTGAGCACGAGATCCAAGTCATTTCGTGCAGATAATTCCCATGCAACGACCTCGTTGTTGTACAGATCCAAAACGACGGACAAATAGACAAAATCATGCCCAGTCCTTACATAGGTGATGTCTGTCACAAACTTTTCTAGGGCAGCCTCAGCATTGAACTGACGATTGAGTACGTTGGGGAAGACCACGGACGGTTTTCGACCTGCAAAAGGGCGCTTTTTACGGATAACAGAACGGATTCCCAGCTCTCTCATTAGCCGGCGTACCTTCTTGTGGTTTACTTGGAATCCTTCCTTACGCAGTGCAGTACGCATGCGTATGTAACCGAAATACGGCCTTACGCGGTGAATAGCCAAGATATGCTCTTTGATGATTGTATCCTCATCCAGACGGGCTAGACGGGCTTCTGAAGTTACTTTCCACTTGTAATAACCAGCTCTCGATACTTCTGCAATCTTACATAACATAATGATCGGGTAGTTCTGAATCATTTTTTCGATGGTTCTGACCGGGCTTGCTTATCCAACTCCCCTCCCCATGCAGATTCGGATTGAGCTTTTTTAGATATTCAACCTGCGCTTTCAAATATGCATTCTCTTCTTCCACGCTACTGAAATGCTTCTTGATCCAACGTCCTCGGTAATCCTCAAATGATTCTCCAGCTTGAAATTTCCTTACCCACTCAAGCCTTTTCTCACTTTTTCCAATAAGTCGAGCTGCCTCAATGAGCTTTCTCAACGGCCAGATTAACCGTTACATCACTTGCCGCGGCATCGAAATCTAGGTGTATTCCAAATAATCGACGTAGACATCCCATGTGCCATTATCGGTTGTAACGATTAGCTTGACTTCTACAGGTAGAACACCCTTAAGAATGCATTTTGCCCGAAGAAACGCAAATTAAAAAAACTGCCCTCTCTAACGGCCGGAACACCAAGCTCGTTTCGAGAGAAGCAGTTATAGCCATTGCGCTTGCTAATGCTGCGCTTATTCCAGAACCTAGTAGATTCACTGCCGATTAACCGGTCTTCGTATCCTCGGATGGATACAGCACGATACGGCCATCCTCCACCTCGACGCGTACCTTGTTGCTATCCTTGAAGCTGGCCAAATCCAAGTAGCCCGCCGGAATTTGCAGGCGTCCCGCCTTATCCAGCACCGCATATTCGATATGGCTCTCCGACTCCTGCTCCGATTGCTCCGTATCCAGCTGTGATAATTCGTCAGCATAGGATACTCTGCGAATCATCTCCGCGCTCGTCTTGCCGTCCCGAATCTGAACGACACGATCTACCTTGCGAGCCAGCTGCGGATCATGCGTAACGATAACGATCGTAATGCCAATCGAACGGTTCAGCGTCCGAAACAGATCGAGCACCTGGTTGGACGTCTTCGTATCGAGCGAGCCGGTCGGTTCATCAGCCAGCAATAGACGCGGCTCATTGGCAAGCGCGATGGCGATGGCTACCCGCTGCTGCTCGCCGCCGGACAGCTCGCTCAGTCGATTCTTCACCCGATGACTGAGGCCGACAGCATCGAGCAGCTCCAGCGCGCGTGTACGACGCCGCCTGCCGCGGAGCATCATCGGCAGCTCGACATTCTCGAGTGCGGTTAAGTAAGGGATCAGGTTGCGGGCATTGTTCTGCCACACGAACCCGACCGATTCACGCTTGTATTTCACGAGATCCCGCTCTTTGAACGTCAGCAGATCCTTCTCGTCTACGAACAGCTTGCCGGCTGACGGCTTGTCGAGGCCGCCCAGCATATTGAGAAGCGTCGACTTGCCGCTGCCGGAATTGCCGATGATCGCCATCAGCTCTCCTTTCTCAACGGTCAAGTCAAGCCCTTGCAGCGCAACGACTTCCAGATCCGCTGTCTTGTAGATCTTCACAAGCCCTTCGCAATGAATCATAGGCTATTACTCCTCTCCCAACTTCAGCGCTTGTGCAATTCGGATACGCGACATCCGGAAGCCAAGGATGAACAGCCCGATCGTCAACATAATGCCGATAATGCTGTACAAATGCAGGTAATCGCTGAGTTGATACGTAATCGTGAATGGCGGCACCTGGTCGGCTGTCGAGAACGACATCGAGAACAACGGGATGAACAGCTCGCTGATCATACCGCCAATCAGGACGCCGATAATGACGGCTGCGCCTGAGGTTAGCATCTGCTCGCTAATGAGCATGCCGATAATTTGCAGGAACGGGATGCCCATCGCCCGCAATACGCCATATTGAAGCGTTCGGCCCGACAAGGTAAGAACCCAGAACAGCAGGAAGCCGAAGAAGCTGATCAACATCGAGATGACGAAGCCAAGCGTCATGACGCCGTTAATAGCGAGCCGGAACGGGTCATTCTTGGATAACACCAACTGCTGCGATGCATCGCGAAGACTCGTCACCTTCAAATCTTTCAACTCATCATAGATCTGATCGCTGGTTATGCCCGGCTTCAGCTTCAGCCATACCTCATACGGCTCTACAGCAAGTCGATTCTGAATCGCATCGAGATGGCCAACGATTAGGTTCGGCTGCTCGACCTTCGACTTGCCGTCGCTCCGGCCCGGCATCGGATTCCAAGTTGGCCAGTAGTCAATAATCCCATAAACCGTGAACTGCGCCCGATCCAGCGAGTCCCAATAAATGTTGATCGGGTCGCCTGGCTTCAGGTTAGCCTGCTCCGCGATGGAACGCGAGATCAGCACGGCCTTCGGATTCGGCGCAATCAGATTCAGGTAGCTGTTGATGGGGTAATCCAGCAGTCCGTCCTTCATCCAGGCGGTATTCCCGAACTCCTTCGTGTTGATGCCCATCAGCATCGTTGCTCCGTTCTTATCGGTGCTGCTTATGTTGTATCGAGCAACTGCCTTCTTGAATACGCGGGCTGCGGACTCCACCCCTTGCAGGTTCTGGAAAGGCTCGAAAGGAGGCTCCGTATACTGAACCCTTTTATTCGATGTCGCTGCCTCCGTCTGCTGCTGTCCAGTCTGCATCTGCGACGGCGAGAAGACTGGCGCATCGCTCTGCCAGCGAGTCGTCAACGCAAGGTCCGACCCGATCGCATATTGAATTCGGCTCTCCATGTTGTCATTGATCGTCCGCGCGGCATTGGCACTGAACAGTCCAGTGGCTACCGTCATAATAAGAAATACTTTAATCGTTAGATATTGCCCGGACGAACGGCTGATCACAACCAGCGTATTGTACAGCGCGGGCGACCACCACCTTCGCCCCATCCAATAGACGAGCCGAATAAACCATGGATAGACGCGAAGCACAAGCAGCCCTGCACCAAGCGAGAAGATCGCCGGCATGAGGAACAGCATGGGATCGACCTGCAGCGCATCCGAATCAAGCGCCAGCCTCTCCAGATCAGCCTGCCTATTATTAAAGCTGCGAAGCAAATAGATCGCGATGGCAACAAGCGCAATATCAATCCCAGCCTTATGCCAGAACGACAGCTTCGTTAGCCGCGCCATTTGCCGTTTATGATCGACAATGCTTACCCTCGTTGCGCGATATGCGGGGATAAGGATAAGAATAATGGCTCCCGCCACTGCCAGGGCAGCTGTTCGATACGCACCGCTGGTCAAGGTTACGTCTAGCGCGGAACGCTGGACGAATTCCAAGAAGCCGTTCGATGCGCCGAGCAGCTTTGTGAAGCTGACGCCAAGATAAGGTCCTACGGCTAACGCACCTATTCCAAGGATCAAACTTTCCAGCGTATAAGCCGCCATAATCTGCAGTCGGCTTGCCCCCCGGCTGCGAAGCACAGAGATCTCTGTCTTCTGCCGCTCGATAATCAGATTCGCCGTCATGAACAGATAGAAGGCAAGCATCAGCATCACAGGCGAATAAAGCGAAACCATCATAATGTTAAGCTTATCTTCCTTGCCGGCATAAGAGGCTATCGTGTCTCTTGCCGGAATGTTCACTTCTTCGGAACCGAGTCTGCCGCGGAAATAACGTCTAACCTCGGTGTCCGCTTTCACGAATTGCTCAATATGTTTGACATCAAGCTGTTCGTAATTGAATGCAAGCCGCCATTCTACCTCAGACAAGCGCAGCTTGCGGCCAACCGTAAACTCCCGATCGAATACGGATAACGGGATAAGAAGGCCATCCTGATTATCCGTTGTCAAATACGGCAAATAAGGATCCGCCGTTTTATCCGTGTCCATCGTTCCTACAATGATGACGCGAAATTGGGTCCCGTCTCCTTCCATCGATTCCGCAATCAGCTCATCGCCGATCTGTCGCTTGGTTGCAAGCTGGAATTTCTGCGTTGCAAGCGCCTCAATCACACCGTCCGCTCGATCGGTCGGCATGCGGCCATCGATCAGATGGACGCGTTTCTCCAGATCGGACAATGTCTTGAAGCCGCCTATCGTATTAAGAGACTTTATTTCCAGCTCGTTTGCGTCCGCGCCGTAAACCTTCATTTTCTGCGTAAACCGCTGTTGATAGAACGACAGGCCATCCAGCCCCATCTTGGCGGGTATCGTCTTCACGTATCGATCAGCCTTCTGAATGGCAGCCGTCGTCTTCTCTGTCATTTTCTCCGAAGAGATTGTCGTATCTATCCGCACATAACCCGGATACACTTGCTGCTGCGCTTGCACCGACTGAAGCTCTTTCAACAACGTCCTCTCCAGAATGGCCTTGGAGTACAATGGCATCGAGCTGAACAAAGCTACGCATACCGTAAGCCCCAGCCATAAATTCAGCTGCAGCCATTTGTTTTTCGCCATTTTGCGGAGGATCATCGTCCATAAGGCCATACCGTACACCCCGTCCTTGCGCCCGGCTTTACCGGGCCTTCAATGTTGTTTAGGTTAATTGTTGAGGATGACCTGCTGTCCTTCCTCGACCCCTTTCACAATCTCAACATCCGTCGCCGTCATCAAGCCTACCTCGACATCCACCTCTTTGCGGCGTTCGCCGTCTGCTATCTGCACGTAATAACGGTTCATATAAGACCGAATGGCCGAGCGCGGCAATACGATAACATCATGCCGCTTCTGAAGATCAATCGTCATCTCGGCGCTATCCCCGACTTTCGAATCCGCAGGTGCATTGTCAATGCTCATATAGATCGTTACGGCATTGGTTTGCGCTTTGTTCGCGTCTGTCGCAATCGGTACATTGGATGGCGCCTGAACGACTTTCCCCGTATATTCGACCCCGCGATATTTCAATTGGACCGGCATACCCGCCTTTATTTGGGTCAGCTCCTTGCTGTCTGATGCGACATAAGTAAGCTGAAGCTGGGATGGATCGGCTATCGAAACGATGTTCTGATAAGCATTAACGAAATCGCCGGCATTCATCTTCTCCACGAATGTGACGGTTCCCGAGATCGGCGAATAGAGACGCGATTTCGAGATGCGTTTCATCATATCGTCGAGCGACATCTGCTCCCGCTTCAGATCAAGCTTGCGCAGCTGCAAATCCGTATCGTTCGCGCCGGACTTAATCGCCTGACTGAGCAGCAGCTGCATCTTCTCTACATTGAGTTTCTGCAGGCTAATCTGATAATCCAGATCGCCAGTTTCGATCTCTGCTACGAGATCGCCTGCTTTCACCTCTTGCCCTTGCGTGACAGGAATCGCCTTCAGACGGCCGCCCGATTCTTTGAACGCAAGATTCGCTGCCGTTGCCGACACGAAATTCGCCGTGCCGCGGAGTACGGTCTGGATATCCCCTTTGCCCGCCTTTACCACATCAAACTGCTCTTGCGCCGGCTCCACGAGCGGGGGCTGCAGCACCTCTTGCTCGACTGGCAGGAGCGCGCAGCCGGACAGTGCCAGCGACATCATTAATAGTACGGCAGTACGCTTCGCATACTGCTTTCGGTTAGACGAGCGGCGATTCGTTGGTCGTGAAAGATACAATTTGTCCATCCTCCAATGCAATAACATGATCAACAAGCTCCATAATTTCAGGATCGTGCGTTGTAAGAACAACCGTCGTTCCTGTTCGATTTACGAGTTCTCGGAAAACGCGCATAACCTGCAGCCCCATTCGGCTGTCCAGCTCAGCAGTCGGTTCATCCGCAATTAATAGAATTGGTTCGTGCGCGATCGCACGCGCGATGGCAACACGCTGCTGCTCGCCTCCGGACAGCTCGGGAGGGCGATGCTTCATCCGCTCTCGCATACCGACGAGCGTGAGTGCCCGCTCCGCAGCTTCACGATTGCCTTTCACCTTCGTACCTGCGATGCGCAAGCCGAATTCCACATTCTCATAGGCCGACATGAGCGGTATTAGACCGAATGACTGGAACACGAGACCAATCTCCTTGCGTCTCAGCGCATTGCGTTCTGCGACAGACATACTTGTAATTTCCCGACCCTGGAAGAATACCTGACCGTCGGTCGGTTCATCCAATGCACTTAATATATTAAGCAGCGTGGTCTTGCCCGAGCCCGATCGACCCTTGAGCGCTACAATCGATCCAGCTGGAATGCTGAAATGAATATCAGCCAGCGCAGTAACGGCCGCACTGCCTTTACCGAACACTCGCTTAATACCCTTCGCTTGCAGTATCGTCGACTCGGTCTGTGCTGCTGTTTCCAGCGTCTCTTCCTTTACGGACACCGCCGTTACCCCCTTTACTTGATGTGATTGTTCAAAAAGCCGCCCGACTTGTTGAACTCACACTTATTCTAGTTAATGATTGCTTCTTCTGTTAGTTTAGCGCTTACAATTCCCAAGTAATACCTGTTAGTTCTGGTTCAATTACCCGAGAAATAATAGGTTTATGGCTACGAACAATAAAAAAAGCGCCCCTCTCGGAACGCTTAGATCGACAATCGATTACGTTATCGGCCAAATTGCCAGCTATCGAATTGGAACAACTTCTCCTCCGGCTTGCCGCTGAATACGAAATAAACCGAATGAATGCCTGCTGCACCTTGAATTGGGGTCGTCGCTTCTACCCACTTGTCTTCGGCGCCTGTTGAAGGAACGTCTACCGTGCCGACCAGTTGGCCTTCCGGACCATCCAGGCGCACCTCGATCGTGCTGCCTTCCGTCGTGCCCGATACAACAGCCGTGAAGGTAGAAGCGCCCTCGCCGAAGTCGACATTTGCGACCGCCGTCCAATCGCCGTTATCGATATCGCCTACCACCATATTCGAGCCCTCTGCGCCGCCAGTCGGCACGACGTTAATGCCTGCGCTCCATGCTATCGTTTCTGCCCCTGTACGGTCGTACGGATTCAGTGTCTTCACCGCATCTACGCCTTTAAGGTCAGCTGCAATTTCCTGAATGGAACCATCCTCGTTAAACGTAACCTGGTTCAGATGCGTCGAGCGATAGCCTTGCGCCACGCCCATCGCCTTCGACAGCGTCTGCGCATGGTAAGCAATATACCAGCTATTGTTAAACTGGAACATCGCATGATGGTTGTTGCCTCCGACGCCGAAGAAAAAGCCTGGATTCTTCAGAATCGTCCCTTGATACGTCCATGGACCCATCGGGCTGCTGCTCGTCATGTATGCAATTTCGCCAGCCGGCGGACTTCCTTCCGGACGCTCGCCATTATAGAAGTTCGTGCAGTATGTGTAATAATAGGTGTCGCCCACTTTGTTAATGCCTGCATCTTCAAACATGAAAGGCGCCGGAATCACTTGCGCTTCGCCTACTACGCTGGCCATATCGTCGCCAAGCTGCATCACGCGCGCCGTATTCGGCATTGCTTCCTGGCCCTCTTGTATTCCTCCGCCGTAGTAAATATAGGCTTTACCATCGTCATCTACAAGCACAGCAGGATCGAACAGCCATGTGACGCCTTGCGCGCCTGCATCTGATCTCGAGATGAGCGCCTTGCCGATCGGGTCAACCCAAGGACCTGTCGGACTGTCGCTCGTCAGGACGCCAATGCCGCTTGCATTGTTCGCGAAGTAGAGGAAGAACTTATCTTTCCCATCGATCACTTTATGGGCAGCCGCCGGCGCCCATGATTGCGTCGCCCATTTGGCGGCTCCTTCATGTCTCGCTACCACGATTGCGCCATGATCGGTCCAGTTCACCAAATCATCAGAGGAAATAACCGATATCTTGTTAATGTCGCTATACGTGTTGTCCTTTACCTTGCCGGCATCATCATATTGAAGGACGTCATTCGTCGCATAGATATATACGCGGCCATTGAATACAAGCGCATAAGGATCAGCGCCGAATTTGTGCGCAACGAGCGGGTTGCCGTTCGGCGGAGTCTTGCCCACTGCCTCAGTCGGAGGCGCGTAGACGATCTGCGCGGAAGCTCCGCTTGCGTCATACGATTGCGTCGTGTTGTCGGAATGGACGACTTCTACGCTCTGTATCTTCATTTCTTCACTCATCGGTTTGGTCAACTCCTGTAATAATTTGATTGAGATTGTCGCCAGCGTGCGGCTGGCATCGCGATTCACATAAGTAAGGGACGAGCCGTCGCTCGTATGAATGCGAAGCTTTATGCCCTCGGCACTCGTCTCGTACTCAACCTCGGCTGATGGGTTTACATTCGCGTTATTGAGAATAATCCCAGTCACCTCAAAGGAAGGCGGAACTTGAAGCAAAGCCTGCATCTCGCGGATATCCGCATCAACCGGCAGCTCATCCATGACGAGACGAATTTCGTATTCTTTCCCGACATTCCTGCTCACCTTAACCACATCATCCTTCAATTCGACGGAGCCCGCGGAAGAGGCTGCATGCTCTGTCGTCGGTTGCGAACCGCTGTCTGAATCAAACCATAATCGGTAAGTCAGCAGAGCCGCCGTCGCAAGGAATACAATGGATAATGCAAGCTGCAATGTCTTTCTCCTTCTCATTCCATCTCTCATCCCCTCAGCGCTTCTTCACACAGCTTACTGCCTGACAGCTTAAGCAACAACCTGTTGATCGCGTCCTCGTTACCCGTCAAGTTCTAGTTCTCATCGATAAGAAAAAGGCGCCTGATCAGGCACCTTCCAACGATTATTCTCCTTCATGACGGCACTGTCAGCGTATCCCGATACTCCTGCGGCGTCATACCGGTCACCTTCTTGAAGAAGCGCGTGAACGAGTGAGCCGCTTCATAGCCAACCTCGACCGCCACATCCCGTACTTTCATATAGGGATCACGCAGCAATTCCTTTGCCTTCTTCACTCGGCAACGATCGATGAATTCAGATAGATTGATTCCGCTTTCCTGCTTGAAGAAACGGGATAAATACGACGGGTTGAAAAAATGGATTTCCGCAAGACGCACAAGCGATAGATCTTCGCTTAAATGGTCTTCAATATACTGGCAGATTCGATCGGTTATGAGCGTTGTCCTGTCCCGTTCATCCGTCTGTTTGAATTGGAATACAGCATTGGCTGCTCCTTTCAAATAATAGAATCCCTCTTTCATCGAAGCATGCTCATCCAATCGCATCAGCTTGCCGTGCTCGTCTATCCGTCCGTGAAGGCCAAGCCGCCCGATGGAAGTATAGAGCATAAGCGCGATCGTGTAGTACGCTTCAATTGTATACTGAGGATTGCCGCAACACTGCAGTGCAGCAGTGGAGATATCCTCCAACTCCTTCAGGAACTCTGTCGATCTGCCAGCTTCCAGATAGGCAGCCAATACCTCCGCTTTCTGGGCAGTGATGAACCCCTCCTTGCCGGGCATCCCGCTGATCGCTTCAGGACGATCCCTAATGATGATCGCAATGCCGTCCCCGACTTGAAGCTGCTGCAGCTGTCGCAGACGTTCATATTGCTGTGTCACCTCGCTCCAAGGACAGCTGGCCCCGCTAATCGTGAAACCGAGCGTTAAGCCAAGAGATGCTTGGCATGACTCTTGAATAAGCTCAAGCGTTCCCTCCAAATAGGTTACGAGATGTTCATCGTATTTCTCTTCGCTATCTTCTTGCGGTTGAATAAACCAAATCAGATCGCCTTGTTTATCGACGACGCCGATGCTGCGCGTTTTCTCCGACAGGTAGGTATTCGCACGGATCTGAGCCGCGTTCATCAACTCATTCTTCTCCAGATAGGTTCTGCCCTCTGGGTAAGTAATGCGACCTAGAACCATGACAACCTCTTGCGTCGGATCCAGCCCGATGCTTAACTTGCAGAATTCATCAACAACAATATCCATATATACGCCGATTAGATCGCTCTCCTGCAGCAGATGCCGCATATAATCGCCCTGCGCCATAAGCTGAAAAGCCTGCAGCTGTTCACGGGACTGCTCGAGCAGCTGGGTCACCTGATTGCCCTGAACAATTTCATCCAGCACTTCTTTGACCGTGTCAGCCACCTTCGCATAACCTTCTGTCTTCAGCAAATATCGCACATTCGCCAGCTGGATCGCACGGTACGCATATTCGAATTCGCTATGTCCGGTTAAGAAAATGACGCGGCATCTCGGCCAATACTTCAAGATTTCCTCCGATAGCTCGAGGCCGCTCATGCCAGGCATCGCAATATCCGTCATGACGATGTCGATTCGCGTTCGAGACATCCATTCGAGCGCTTCCTTCGCCGAATAAGCTTTATAGACGTCCAGCCTCTCCGGCATGAAGCGATTGAACACCTCAAATAAGCTGTTTGTAATAATTTCCTCATCATCGACGATCAGCAGCCTATACATGCCCTATCTCCTCCTCAAGCTTCATACAGATCGTGACGCGCAGACCATTCTGCTCTGTTCGGGTAAGCTGCAAACCGCTGCCTTCTCCATACGTCAGCATCATTCGGCGGTGGATGTTAATCATGCCTGTCATTTCTTCCGTTTCGCCCGTGCTCGCCAACCGCGCATTCAACATTGCCAGCTTTTCTTCATCCATGCCGCCGCCATTATCCTCGATCACGATGCGCGCCTCGCTCTCTTGCCGCTCGAACGTTACACGCAGGAAGCCTTCTTCCGGCATCTTCTCTAAGCTGTGCTCGTACGCATTCTCGATAATCGGCTGCACGATCAGACGCGGGACACGAATCCTTTCCATCTCAGGCGGGAGCTCGTCAAACTGCACTTTGATCCGTCTGGAGAACCGAAGCTTCTGAATTTCAGTGTACGTGCGGGCATGCTGAATCTCCTCCAATAGCGGCACATTGTCCTGGCCATTACGCGTAATGAAGCGGAAATATTCGCCGAGCATATTCGTGAACAGTTCAATGCGCTCGGTATCCCCTGTCTGGGCCAACGAGTTTAGGATGAAGAAGCTGTTATATAAGAAGTGCGGATTGATTTGCGATTGAAGCTGCTTCAATTCCGCCTTCTGCATCATCATTTTCTGCTTAAAATCTTGGTCGATCAGCGCCTGCAGCTTGTCCAGCATATTATTGAATCGATTGTAAAGGTAACCGAACTCATCTTTCTTCCCATGAGCGATTCGAAGATCCAGCGATCCGCTCTCCATCCGTCGGAATCCTTGTACAAGCAGAAGCAGCGGCCGATGGACGAATCGATAGGTGGTGAAAGCATACACGATGATCGCAATCCCTGTCGTTAATGCAAAGCCCCACGCCCAATAGCTGAATTTATTTAACGGACGTTTTACGGTCTCTTCCGGCAAATACGATACGACGGAAAGCTTCGATTTATCCGAATCCGCACGGTCAAAATGATATCGTTTGCCTTCGATGTCAAGCAGCATGGAACGTTCATGCGAAGCCTCGGCACTTTCCCAATATTCGTTCATTCGACTATAGGCTTTCGTATCGCTGTACAGTGTGAAGCCTGCGTCTTCAGCGACTAGAATCGAGCCGCTCTCCTGATATACGTTCAGCTTCTTCAGCGATTCCCTCAGCTTCTCGCTGTCCAGCTCGATCTGAACGATGAACAGCGGTTCTGCTCCCTTTCTGCCACCGAACCAGGAGGAGCTTATCTCGAGCGTATCGCCCAACGTTTTCAATCGGCTATCGCTCTTATCAAGCATCAGACGGAGGGCATCGTAGCGTTCTTGATCGAAAGGCATGACGCCGCCGCCTACCGACAACGTTTTGCCTATCGTACGGATGTGTATATAAATATCTTTGACGTAAGCGCTGTTGCTCTTGATCGAGGTCAACCGATGCAGCATGTAATCGATGCTCTTCTTCTTGTCGACGCTATCCATAAGCTCCCATGTTACGGCGAGCCGATTAAGGTCGCTTTCCTGCAGCACATCGTATTGCTGTATTTCAAGCCATTCAATCTCCCGATTGAGGTCTTCCAAGTAAGTGGATAGTTGCGCGAGCGTGTTTCTCGATATCTCGTCGCTTGCATTCTTGTAGCTCCAATTGTAAAGATAGACGCCGAGAAGAATAATCGGCAGAATAACGACGAGATACATAATGACCAATCTAACGAATATCGTATGGCGCAATGAATTAACAGGAATCTTAAACAATGAAACGCCTCCGATACGCTAAAATCTGAACACTCCATCTACAAGACTTTCCTGGCGCGCCCGTTCGCGTTTGTTCGTATACCATTGATTCACTTCCATCGTGATCTTCGCTCCTCCCAGCCTGTTCCATTCCTCTACGAATCGATCAAAATCGGTAATGGGCCGGCCGAGAACAATGTTCACGAACGTATCGTTCTTCATATCTTCAAGCAACGACCACTTCTCAAGCATCGTGTCGGTAGGCGGACCAACAAAACTTTCATATAAGAGCTGATTGTTCTTCTTATATCGATCAAGAATGGAGAATGCGCCTGTCGGCCCGTACGTATGCTCCCAACCCCAGCCTGTGATATTGTTATTGTACAGGTAGAGATCAATATTTTTCTGAATCGCCCTCGCTTCGTCCTTAAGTACCGTTTTATCGCCCGTTACTCGAGCTGCCTCAAGTTGATAATAGGCATTCAAGTTTTTCAACGCAGGATACGGCGTTACCGGCGAAATCTGCCACACCGGATACGGGTTGCTATAGTAGGTCTCATACTGAGCGGTCTTTCCCCAGTTCTTCTCCAGATGAAGATTGAACAGCTTCATGATCGCTTCCGGGTGCTCATACCCTTTCCTTACGGCAAGAAACTGGTCGGTAGAGAATCGAAGCGGAACCTTGGCCAGCCCATCTGAATTGGATACGATCGGATAGGCCTGCCAGCGGGCGTTTTTGTTCTTCGAATAGCTTGACTGCGCGGCGAAGGAAGCCCATTGCTCCCCATAGAACATACCGACCTTGCCAGATGCGATCAACTCGTTTGCTTTGTTGCCGTCCTTGAACATGAATTCCGGATCAAGCTGACCATCCTTGTACATTTCTCGAAGCACATTCAGTGCTGATCTTACTTCCGCCTGAACGGCCCCATAAGCCAATTGTCCAGACGGTTTCTCTAACCATATATTCGGATAAGCATCATATCCAGCGACAAAATCGGTCATGCCCATGATCGGGTCCCACAAATATTGGGTTATCGCGAGGCCGAATGTGTCATTCACCCCATTGCGGTCCGGGTCTTTATGTGTAAACGCTTTCGAAATTTCCAACAAATCATCCATCGTATGCGGCGGTTCAAGCCCCAACTGATCCAGCCAATCTGTCCGAATCCAGATAAATTGCGCCCCTTCAATGGAAGAACCGGTCTCCGGTATTCCCATCAGCTTGCCGTCTACCGTCGCCGATTCGAAAGGCGCGCTTCCTTCCTGGCTTAACACTTCCTTCGTGAACGGTGTAGCATAATCGTTATACACGCGCGTCAGATCTTGAATGAGTCCCGCATTGCTCAGCTGTCGGAGTTGCTGCGCATTAACCCTTACCACATCAGGCAAATTGCCTGCTGCCAGCGCAACGCCCAGCTTCTCATTATAGAGATCTCCCTTGGCCGTCCATTCGTATTTGATCCGAATGCCAAGCACCTGCTCGTACAGGCGGGTCCATATATTGTTCTCCAACGTATCGCCCGGCATCTGTTCGAGCAGCCCATCCAGGCTGTCGCCTGTCTGCCGTACGAAGGTCAAGGTGATCGGCGAATCGTATTTGCTTAAGCCCGGTTCATTGTAAATGATTTCTTCATTATTAGTCGTCGGCGGCTGTTCCTCGCTTGTATCCTCACTGCTTGCACAAGTAGCAAGCATGGGTATAAGCAATATCGCGGTAACCATAAGGGTGAACCTGCTCATCTTCAACATCCGCAATGTGGCAACCCCATTTCTGATATGTGTGTATCATTCCTATTATCCTGATGGATACGGCCTAAGACAATAACCATTCGTTGCGTTCGTTACCCGTTGTTTACTTATTATCGATCATATAGCTGAAACAAGTGCATCGGAAAGGCCGGGACTAAGCCAACGGCAAGTCCGGCCTTCTATGCGAACGATTATTTAGAAGCTGCAGCTTCTACTCTCTTCTTCACTTGTTCCGTCGCCCACTTCTCGTAGCCCGCCGTATCCAGCTTATCGAATTCCTTCATGTAACTTTCCCATACCGAATCGAATTTGTCAGGCGAGGAAAGGACCAGTCTCGGGAAGTACTTCTTCGCAAGCTCGTCTTTCTTCGTCTCCCAGATTTGCTCAGGCGAGTTTTGCTCTTTCGCGAAGCCCCATGCTGGGTACCAAGCGCGGTACTCCGGCTCAGCGAACATTTGCGTGTACGTTTGAACACCGTATCGATCGAGAATGGCTGCGTCTTTATCCGTCAAGCTCATCTGGAACACTTCCGGCTGATAGTCTACGCCCTTCGCATTGCCGTTCGCAAGCGTCGAGTGTGCGTCATAGCTTGGCCAGTTCCAGTCGTAATATTTGTAGCCGAACTTCTCGTTGAACGATTCGTCGATCTTGGCGATTTGATCTGCCGTCCGGTAGAAGCGACCTTTATCGTTCACTTCATACGTCTCGCCTCTAATGCCCCAGCTGATCAGCGTCTGGTTCTCTTCTGTCAGCATGTTGTCTAAGTATTGAATAATACGAACAGGATCATCGGCGCTAACCGTAATGCCGATACCGCGGTTCGTCACGACGCCGCCTTGCGGATCGATGTACGCATCCGGCGTATTCTCGTCGAATGTAACCGGCAGCGGGAAGTAGGTATAGCCATCCAACGACGGGTCTTTACGGGCAGCATCCTTCAGCGTGTTCAATGCGTTGCCCACCTGCCATTTGTAGTCGAAGAAGCCCAGCACTTTGTGCGATGTCAGCTTCGCAATGTATTGGTCATAGTTGTCGACGAACGACGCTTTGTCGAACAGCCCATTGGCATTCAAGCTGTTGAGCGTCTGCAGCCAGCGCTTCGTTGCATCGGAGCCTGCATACGTCTTCGCTTCTAGCGTATTTGTGTCGACCGTCACGTTTCCATCATTCGGATAGCCGAGCAGATGCATTGGCGGGTTGGATGTTGCAAAGAAACGCCAGTCGTTCGTCATAGACACCATGCCTGTCAGACCATCGTCTTTATGCTTCTCCGCGTAGTCGGTAATGAGCTGAATATATTGATCCAACGATTTAATCTTTGGATATCCGGCCTCTTCAAGAACGCGGCGCTGTACCCAGAATGCTGCGTCCGGTTCAGGGTCGGGAACGAAATCGCCTACTTGAGCGGAGAGCGGGAGGTAGTACACCTTGCCGTCCTTAGCTCGCATTTGGTCGAGAACAGAACCATAGACACGTTTAATGTTCGGGCCGTATTGGTCGATTAGCTCATCTAATGGAATGAACGCGCCAGCATTCATAACTTCTTCAATCGCCGAATCCGGTATCAGTACATCAGGGTAGTCGTTAGAGGCGATCATCGTGCCGATCTTCGTATTCAAGTCGCCGACCAGAAACTCCAGCTTGAAGTTGACGCCCGTCTGCTCCTCGAGCATTTGGCCGATCGTCGTCTCGTTCGTGTTGCCGTCCTTGGAACCAGCTACGCCGTTAAAAAGCGTGAATGTAGCTTTTTCCTTCTTCACCTCGGAGCTGCTGCCGCTTGATGATGAGCCGTTGTCGTTCTTGCCAGAGCAAGCCGTGACTGAAGCCATCAAAGTCATCGCAGCGATACCGAGAAGCGCAAATTTCTTCTCAAGCACTGGAGTTGACCCCCTCTCGGATATAGGCTCTACTTCGAAAATGAAAGATGATCGCTATGTCGAATATTAGTGGGTATTCGCAGCGTTATCGTGGTCCCTTGACCCAAGTGACTGTCCACTTCAAATGTGAACTGGTCGCCGTATATCATCCGCGCACGGTAGATGACGTTCTGAATGCCGATCGAATCGCCAAGCTTATCATGCATATCCAAGTAGCGGTACAGCTTGTTCACCTGCTCCTCGCTCATGCCGATTCCGTTGTCGCGAATCGTGAATTCGAGGTGCTCATCCGAGCAGACAATACGGATATCAACGCGTCCGCCTTGCTTTAATGGTTCTAGCCCGTGGATGCACGCATTCTCGACGAAAGGCAGGAACAACATTTTGGGCAGCTCGCAAGTATAGGCTTCCGGTTCAACATAGATCTCGTACATCAGTTTGTCTTCAAAACGGTATTTCTGTATTTGCACGAAGCAGTGGATAAATTCGAGTTCTTCCTTGACCGTCACCTTGTCTTTGTTCCACGCAAGCGAACTGCGGAACAGCTTCGCCATGTTATGAATGATCTTCGCCGTCTCATTCTCTTGCTTAAGCAAGCTTCTCATTCGAATGGTCTCAAGCGCATTGAATAGGAAGTGAGGATTGATCTGACTCTGCAGCGCATTAAGCTGCGCCATCCGACGATCGAGTTCAAGCGACTTCTTCTGAATATCTGCTACGTAGACGTCATCGATTAAAGTCCTGATCTGCAAAGTCATTCGGTTGAACTCGAGTGTCAGTTGACCGATCTCATCGCGGGATTCCTCTTCATTAATCGATTCGAAGCTCTGGGTTTTCACTTTCTTCATATGCTTCAAGATCTGTACCAATCTTAGATTGATTGAACGTGTAATGATCAGAATGATGGCGGTTGGAATGACGATCATAATACACCCCGACCATAAGATGAATTGACGCGACTTGCGCACCTCTCTGACGACCTCGCCTTCATCGATCGTTCCGATAATCCGCCACCCGTTCAAGTAGCTGACATTCGCAAAGCTCTTAACGAATTCGATCGAATGCTCAGACCGGAAGGAAGTATAAAGCGGCTGTATGCGCGCATCCCAATGAACCTCCGAATTTGTCGTGTATTCAATCTGTCCGGACGGGTTAACGAGATACATTTCCCCTTGCATATTCAAGTTCGCGAATATTTCCTTCAGATCAATCGTCTTGAAATCGATCTTCAGCATCTTCTCCTTAGACATCCGATCAGCGTAATAATCCAATCGGCGTACGAGCGAGAAACCGATGAAATCGCCGTTTACTGACTTGATGCGCATAAACACCGGCTGCGATCGCTGGGTCGCCGCTCCTTGCTTGTACCATTCCTCCGCTCGAATCTCATCCGACAGCAATCCGATATTGCCGGAATGCAGAAGCGTCGGATTCGCCACATAGATCATAATGCTCTGAAGCGATAGCGTAATCGGACTATAACTGTTCATGACGCGTCGCAAATAATTGTCATAATTCTCAATATAGTCAGCAACGTCAACATAGTCCTGATCGAGAATTTCATTCGTCGGATAATCGGAATAGAAAAACGACGATAATCCTACCGCATCATCGATTTGAGCGCGAAAATCGTTCTTGATCTGCTCAACCGCCCGGTCGATATCCTTCATTCGCCGATCACGCACGCTGTCTGTCATCATGTCGTAGAATAAGATGTTCGTCACGATCATCGGCGTGAATACGCATAGGAAATAAACGAGCAGCATTTTGTTGCGTAATCGAATATTGTTCAGCAGACGATTCATGAGGTTCTCCTAATTGGGCTTGTTCATTCGATTGCGATATTCCGAAGGCGTCACTCGCTCCAGCTTCTCGAACTGGGTGACGAAATAGTCAGCATTGTTGAAGCCAACCCTTTCAGCGATCTCGTATATGCGCAGTTCCTTCTGTCTTAGCAGCTTCTTCGCCTCCGTAATGCGCAGTTGATGCAAATAATCATTGAAATAGACGCCGAATGTTTTCTTGAACAGCTGTCCGAGATAAGCAGAATTCATGAAGAACTGCGCTGAAATGCTCTTAAGGCTTAAATTCTGATGGTAGTTGCGATCAACGTAGCTTTTAATTTTCTGAATGCTGCCTTTACCCGATGCACAATATAGCTTGCTGAATAGTGCTGTTGCCTCCAACACGAACGTTTCGAACAGCTGCCGCAGTTCCTTCATCGTAATGCTGTAATCATGCCAACTCATAATGGGTTCAAGGCCGCTTAGCTCTTTCTCATCGCCCTCCATGCATCGAATCGACTTCACAATATTCAGCACACACTGCGCGATAGCGGACTTAATGGCTTCCGGCGAGAATGCCTGCTCCTGGAACGTAGTGAACAACCGCTGTATCGATTGCTGCACATTCTCTTGGTTATTCTCTTCCACGGCCTCCGTCAGCTTGCGGTACGTCTCGTCATCCGGATACTTGTAATGGAGAGTCTGCCCTTCAATATCCGAGTATAAGATGATTAGTTCGTCCGCCTTCAACAGCTTGAATTGCAAAGCTTCCTTCGCTGTTGCATAGGACTGATATATTTGCATCAAATCGTGAACCGGCCTGCCTGCAAAAATCCGAAACGTCAGCCGGAATCGCTCGCGAAGCCGATGCATCACACTTTCGAGCAGTCGGCGCATGCTTCCGCCATACGGAACTAGGTCTACGTTCGGAATGATGACGCCATAACATTGGCGATGGCTGTACAGCATGGTCTCGACATTGGAGCGAGCAGCCTCTTGAATGGCTGTACGAATACCATTGTGAACAATATCGGTCATCGGCATAACGCTGCCATTCCATGGAAGCACATCATTGATTTCGAATAACACATAAGTGTAAGTTCGCGCATCCGGCCACATGGACTTCCAATGCGTCAAATCTGTCTCTTCCAGTTCACCGCGAATGAGCAGCTCCATCTGCCGCTCCTCCCGGTGCCTGCTCGTCCGCTCCTCCAGCACCTTCTTCGCCGACAGCTTCTCCCGGATCCGGGCGAGTGCATCCTCCAGCTCCTGTTCATCGATCGGTTTCACGACGTAGTCCATCACGCCATGCCGCATCGCTTGTTGGGCATAGCTGAAATCGTGGTAGCCGCTAATAATAATGAACGAAGTGCTTAATTGCTCATTCGATGCAGCCTGAATCAGCCCGATACCGTCGAGAATCGGCATCCGAATGTCCGTAATGACGAGGTCAGGATTGATTTCCTTAATTAGAGCCAGCGCATCCTCTCCGTTGTCAGCCTCTCCAATAATTCGAAAGCCGCTCGCTTCCCAATCCATTAATCCGATTAACCCTTTGCGAACGAACAATTCGTCATCAACAATAATGGCTGTAAACATGAATCCACCTCCGATGTAATGAAGCATCCGCTTGCTTTCGCCTCAGATGCTATAGTTTGTAGGGTATTAAACTACAATTTCTTCAATTAAGATTGTGATATGATGAAGGCAAATTCGTCTCATATGGAGGCTTACCCAATGGAAAAGATCGCTTCCGGCGCATATTACACCAGCCAATATCGCAACCTGTTCCGAGAAATCGGTTACACCGACGAGCAGATCAACGCTAGAATCGAACAAGCTTGGTCCGACCTATTCGACGGAGATGAAGATGTCCGCATCTACTACCCGCTCGGCGACGATATGGGATACATGCTCGATACCGGCAATTTAGATGTTCGTACTGAAGGCATGTCTTACGGCATGATGATGGCGGTTCAGATGAATAAGAAGGATGTATTCGACCGTCTATGGAAGTTTTCCAAAACCTACATGCAGCATACCGAAGGACGATATAAAGATTATTTCGCTTGGCATTGCACAACCGATGGCACCCGCTTGTCTCAGGGACCAGCGCCTGACGGCGAAGAGTTCTATGCGCTGGCGCTTCTATTCGCATCGAACCGATGGGGAGACGGCCAAGCGCCGTTCGACTATGCGAACCAGGCCCGTATTATTCTTCGCGCGTGCCTGCATCAAGGCGAGAAGGGCGAAGGCAACCCGATGTGGGATCCGGCAACCAAACTGATCAAATTCATTCCAGAGCTGCCTTTCAGCGATCCTTCCTATCATCTGCCGCACTTCTATGAGTTATTTGCTCTTTATGCCGACGAGCAAGATCGGTCGTTCTGGAAGGAAGCCGCGCAAGCCAGTCGTGCTTATTTGCATACGGCATGTCATCCTGAGACAGGATTGTCGCCTGAGTATGCGAATTATGATGGAACCCCGGCAGACGTGCAGCCGCATGGCGACTTCCGGCATTTCTTCAGCGATGCTTATCGCACGGCCGCGAATATCGCGCTTGACTGGGAATGGTTCCGGTCCGATTCGTGGCAAGTGGAGCAATCGAATCGACTGCAGCGCTTCTTCCGCGAGATCGACGTTGCAGATTATCGCAGATACAAGATCGACGGAACGCCATTCGAGGAGCTTTCTCTTCATCCGATCGGCTTGCTCGCGACGAACGCCGCGGCATCGCTGGCCGCTGATGGACC
Source organism: Paenibacillus terricola (assembly GCF_014779765.1). GTDB lineage: Bacteria > Bacillota > Bacilli > Paenibacillales > Paenibacillaceae > Paenibacillus_T > Paenibacillus_T terricola. The sequence goes on from NZ_JACXZA010000003.1 coordinate 523,747, forward strand.
GGACGCCGAGCATTTCGCACGCTTATTCTGGGATACGCCGCTGCGTACAGGACAGCGTCGTTACTACGACAACTGCTTGTACTTCTTCAGCCTGCTGGCATTAAGCGGCAATTATCGCGTTTACTAAAGTCTTCCACAATGTTCGATTCTGATACAACGAGCGCTCTCAGCGATAACCGAGAGCGCTCGTTATTTATGATGCTCGATATGCGAGATGGTCGAATGGGAACTGAAATGGATGCATGTATTGTTCATTATAAAAAGAGTGTAATGCTGAAAGCAACATTCCAACAACCCAATGATATATGGCTGTCTACCCAAAAAATTATAGCACTTTCGAAAAACGATCGAAATAATAAACGAAAAGCCAGCCCGAAAGTTTTCGGGCTGGCTTTAAATTTGTGGTTATGCGCCAGTCAAGGTGTATAAAACAAGTACGCATAAGATAGGAAAGCGGAGAGTTTCCCCGCTATTCCTCGCCCAACTTCAGCGCTTGGGCAATTCGTATACGAGACAATCGGCTGACGAGGATGAACAGACCGATCAGCATCATGAAGCCGATAATGCCGTATAAATGCAAATAGTCGCCCGTCGTTCGAACAATCTGGAACGGCGGAACCTGCGTCGCTGTCGAGAACGACATTTGGAATAACGGTACATACAGATCGCTTGTCAGATTGCCGATAATGACGCCGATTATGATCGCTGCTCCCGAGGTAAGGACTTGTTCGCTTACAAGCATCCCGATAATCTGCACGAATGGAATGCCCATCGCACGCAGCACCCCATACTGCAGCGTCCTTCCGGACAACGTCAACACCCAGAAGAGCAGGAATCCCAGGAAACAGATTAGCATTGAAATAACAAAGCCAAGTGTCATGACCCCGTTGATCGCAAGCCGGAACGGATCGTTCATCGATTGGACAAGCTTCTGCTCCGTATCGTTTAGTCTCTTGACCGGAACTCCCCGCTCCTCCAGCTGACTGTATATTTGCTCGCTCGTAGTCCCATCCTTCAGCTTCATCCATACTTCATACGGTTCCGTCGCAAGCCGCTTCTGGATGGTGCTCAGATGACCGACGATCAGATGCGGCATCTTCGGTTTGCCGTTATTGTCCGTAGCGAATCCGCTAGGCAGCGGATTCCAGGACGGCCAATAATCAATGATGCCATAGACGATAAACTGCGCCTGCGGCAGACCGTTCCAGAACAAGCGGATCGCATCGCCCGACTTCACTCCGATCTCGTCGGCAATCGATCGGGACACAAGCACAGCCTGCGGATTCGAGGCGATCAGATTCAAATAGTTGTTGATGTGCGAATGCAGCAGACCGTTCTTCATCCAAGCCGTCTGGCCGAACTCCTTCGTGTCGATGCCGATAACCGTCGTATCTCCCCCTTTGCCGCCTTTGCGCTCGAAGAATATCGCGTCATCCCTGCGGAATACTCTCGCGGTCGACTCCACGCCAGCAAGCCCCTGAACCAGCTGATAGGGAGGCTCGGCATATTGAATTCGCTTCGACCCGACCATTCCAGCGCCGGATTGCTGTGCGACAACTCCTTCCGAATCATTGTTCCACTCGGTCATAAGCACAACATCTGCACCGGAAGCATACCGGATCTTACTCTCCATATTATCATTGATCGTTCGCGCCGCATTAGCGCTGAACAATCCTGTCGCTACGGTCATGATCAGGAATACCTTGATCGTAAGGTATTGACCTGACGAGCGGCTGATCACCACAAGCGAATGGTACAAAGCAGGCGACCACCATCTGCGTCCCGCCCAATAGATCAGTCGAACCAACCATGGATAAACGCGCAGGATGAGAAGCCCCGCTCCGAGCGCGAATACAGCAGGCATCAAGAACAGCATCGGATCAATCTGGAAGCTGCTCGAATCGAGCGCCAGCTTCTTCAGATCCTCCTGCTGTTTGTTGAACGTATACAGCAGATAGATCGCGAAGCCAACGAAGATGATATCCAGTCCTGTCTTGTGCCAGATCGACATTCGAGTCATTCGTGCCATTTGCCGTTTATGATCGACAATGGTCGCCCTTGTCGCCAACATGGCCGGAATCAGAATGAGCAGGATCGCTGCGCCTACGGCAGAAGCCGCGATGCGGTAGGCTCCGCTGCCGAGACTGACCTCCAGCGCCGACCGCTGAACGAAGGACAGAAAGCCGCTCGAAGCGCCCAACAACTTCGTAATCATAATGCCGATCAGCGGACCGAGAGCAAGCGCGCTTGCTCCGAGCAGCAGGCCCTCCAGCGTGTAGACGAGCATAATTTGCGATCGGCTGGCGCCGCGGCTGCGAAGGACGGAAATCTCCGTCTTCTGCCGTTCAATGATCAGATTCGCAGCCATGTACAGGTAGAAGGCAAGCATCAGCATAACCGGCGCGTAGAGCGACAGCATCATAATCTCCAGCTTCTGCTGCTTGCCCTGGTACGAGGCGACCGTATCGGTCACCGGAATGTTCACTTCCGCAACGCCGATCCCCGTTTGAAAATAACGCCGTACCGCATGATCCGCCGCAACGAATCGGTCGACCGCTTCAAGCGTCAGCTGTTCGAAATTCATCGCATAACGCCACTCGATATTCATGATCGTCGCCTTGCCGCCTTGCGAGAACTCCCGGTCGAACTGCTGCTCGGGAATCATGAAGCCGTCGACGACCTCATCGGTGAGAAAAGGCAAATACGGATCCGCCATCGGGTCCGTCTCCATAATGCCGACCGGAATGACTCGGAAGCGCTGACCCTTATCCGACATCGATTCCACCACGAGCTCGTCGCCCAAACCTCGCTTCAGGTCGAACAGGAAAGGCTGCGTTACGAGCGCTTCAATGATGCCATCTTGCCGATCGGAGGGCATCCGGCCATCGATCAGACGAACCCGCTTATTCATGTTCGTCAGCGACTTGAAGCCGCCGGTCGTATTCTGCCAACGTTTCTCCTCGTCGGTAGCGGTTACGCCGTATATTCTCATTTTCTGCGTAAACTTCTGTTCATAAAACGATCTTGCCTCGATGCCCATCTGCTGCGGAATTGTCTTCACGAATGCCTCGGCATCCGCAATCTTCTGCTTCGTCGCCTCGTCCATCACATGCGAAGACACCGTCGTGCTGATCTCGACCATCCCGGGATAGACCGACTTCTGGCTCTGCACCTCTTGCAGCTCTCTGACAAAAGTTCGCTGTGAAATCGCATTCGAATACAACGGCATCGAGCAAAACAACGCTACGCATATCGTGAGACCGAACCACAAATTCAACTGGAGCCATTTGTTTCGAGCCATCTTGCGTGCAATCATCGTCCACAAGCCCATCGGTTCACCTCATCATCACCCATATATAACTATAAAATACTATTAAATCCATTCGGTTAAAACCTGTCATATGCTAGTAATTGTTGCTATCGGATTCCTAATTAACCCTCTAGATCAATGCTATTGCACGCAAGATTCGGAATAATAGTAGCGAAACCACGACTGTATACATGCGTCGTATTCTGCCGGCTCATGCTTAAACTTGTTGAAATCAAGATCCAACGAATCGGCATATACCTTTAATGCATCTGGTACTGGAACTCCTCCGCGGATGGCGCTATAAGTCCTCGGCTGATCATACATAAAATCTCGCTGACTGCTGCCGATCGCGTTGTACATATACAGCGCTGCAGGAACGGAACGTTTGATCTCCTGCAGCACAATGGAATATCGTTCGTCATTCGCAGCTTCCTTGAGTGGATACGTCAAGTTACTCTGCATCGTGTTCGCAGCGATTTGCGAATCAATCGAACTTGGGTCCGCCGTCAAATATCGCATTAATTCCATCGCCAGCACCTTATGCCTCGACTTGGCTGTCATCGACAAACCCGATATCTGTGCAGGGTTGACGCCATTCAAGCCGCGTGGCAAAGCTGAGATTCCGATCCGCTCATCCTGTTGGGCAATCTCTTCATAGGTGTTAAGTCCACCGACGTTGAAACCATAAGCGAAATCGACAGCAAGCGCGATTCGGCCTTCTAACAAATCGTACGGAACCGGAATATAGGTTTCTATCGGGCCAATCGACCTCAGCTTGTAGTCTTCCAGCTTCGTACCAATTCCAGCAATCCACTCCGCTGCCTTCACGGCTTGAGGGCTATCGAGGTACCCGGCAAAGCTGGTACCATCCGTGCCAGCAATATGTCCGTTGTTCATGCTGGTTACCCATTCCAGCGTATAGGGAGATAGGGGTAGATAAACGTTCTGCCTCGCCGCTTTCAGCTTGGTAATTGTATCGTTAAGCTTATCCAAATCCCATTCGCTTGTCGGCGGATCAAGTCCCAGAGACAGGAACGTATCCTTGTTATAATACATAATCAACGGATTATTCTTGATCTTCACACCGAGCACATGCCCTTCACTCGATGAAATAATCGATTTGCTGAGATCTGTTTCATTCATCGGAAGCGGCTCGATGATGCCATATTGATACCACAATCGCATCTGATTAGGTGCCAATTCCACTAGATCCGGCACTTCATAAGGATTGGCATGCTTATACGATTCCGCTTCATTCGCCCATTTGGACGGCGTGCCGTGAGTGTCATTCCATAGAAACGTAAGGTGTACGTTCGGATGCAACTCTTGAAATTGCTTGATTCTGAGCGCCAGTGGATTATTCCTATTAGAATCAGCTACGTCAAGCGGACGCCACGATAAGAGTTGAATGGTTAACGTCTCAATCTCCTCCCCCGTCGCGAGGGTCTTCGCTTGTTGTTCTTCAGCGGAGGTGCAGGAAGATAGCAGCGTCATCAGCAGCAATAAGGCAGTAAACGAGGGGATTAATTTAGCAGCATGCATGAGCAGCTTGTTATTCTTCATTCGAGATCCATCCAATCTCATTAACTTCGGAGAGAACAGCAGCTTCCGATTGCGATTCGATGCGGCACTGCCCCAACTATTTCGTCTCGCCTCCAACGGATTTCCAATCCTCCTCCAGCTCCATCGCATACCGATGCAGCGCCTCGCGAATCGGCTGGCCGTTATGGATGTCTGCTAGCGGCTTAGGACTTTGCCACTGTGCGAAATAAGTCATCGGGAATGCTTCCTCATGCATATAGAGGGCAGCCGGTACGGATCGCTTCATCGCGCTAAGGATGAGTGCTTTCCTCTCCTGACTGACGGGTACTAAGAATGGTTTCATGTTAGCCTGCAGCGTATAGTCGGCGATATCCGAATACAGAGCATCCGTATCCTGCAGCAGAAAGTTCAGCAGCTTCATTGCCATCTCTTTGTGCTTCGACTGGGAGGGTATCGATAATCCCGATACTTGGGCTGGATTAATGCCCGTCATCCCGACGGGGAGACCCGCGATGCCGAACCTTTCATCGCGCTGCGAGATCTCCTCGTAATTATTCGGATCGCTCACTACCGCGTAATCGACAGCAAGCGCAATCTCTCCATCCAGAAAATCAAAGGGCATCGCCGGCGGAATAATGTTCGCCACGATTTTCTCTCGATATTTCGTTCCAACACTATCGAGCCACTCTACGCCATGCACCGTCTCGTCACTATCCAAATAGCCGCTGTATGTAATCCCATCTGCCGCCGCGATTCGTCCGCCCTTCAAGCTTGCCGCCCATTCCAACGTATACGGGTTCAGCGGTATATAGACCGTCTCACCCGCCGCTTTCAGTCTAACGATCGTATCGTTCAGCTTATTCAGGTCCCATTCTTCACTTGGCGTTTCTAGTCCAAGCCCCTGGAAAACCCACTTATTATAGTAAATAATCATCGGATTGATCTTGCTCTTAACGCCTAACACATAGCCGTCATTAGAGGCGATCACACCATCTCTGACAGCTGTTCGATTCAAATTCAAAGCTTCGATTCTGCCAAGCCGATATAACTCCTTCATCTGGTTCGGCACAAGCTCGACGATATCTGGAACATCTTTCGAATTTGCAAATAGATCGGTCGGCGTATCGCTCCGGATCCAACTCGTCCTCTTGGATTGATGGCTTGCATCCATGATGTTATAGTCCTGCACCCAGCGGATCGTGATGTCGGTATTCGGAAACAGTTGGCGGAATCCCTGGATGCGTTGGGCTAATCGATGGTGTTCGATTCCGTACATGGACCCATTAGCGGCAACAAGTTGGACCGTTAATGTTTCTTTCGTCTCATTCACCTTAGCTTCGTTGCCTGAAGTCGAAGAGAAACTGCAGCCAGTTAGCAGAATCTGTATAAACACTAATATTCCAAAAACAGAGCTACTCATGAACCCTACACTTCTATGGACTTGCAAGTTGATCTTCAATTCTCAGCAGCTACCTTCCCATTTACTTCCCTAACGATAGGACTGCGACTGTGTCTCGAACATCCGGCAATATTCGCCTTGCAGTTGAAGCAATTGTTCATGGGAGCCTTGCTCGACAAGCTCGCCGTTCTTGAGCACGAGAATTTGATCCGCCATCCGGCAGCTACCGAGTCGATGCGAAATGAGCAGCGTAATACGGCCCTCGGCCAGCTCAGCGAACCGCTTGAACAGCTCCGCTTCGGCCATCGGGTCCATCGACGCCGTCGGCTCGTCAAGCACCATAACCGATGAATCGCGCATGAACGACCTTGCGAGCGCGAGCTTCTGCCACTGTCCGACGGACAGCTCATACCCGCCTTCGAAGATCGGACCGAGCAGCGTATCTATGCCATCCGGCAGCGTCCGCACGACATCCGCAGCACCTGACCGCGCTGCCGCCACCTCGATTGCGGCCATATCCTCCATGCGGCTTACATCGCCGAATCCGATATTTTCCTTCGCGGATACCTGGTACCTGAGAAAATCTTGGAACACCGCTCCAGTCCGGTCGCGAAATGCGTTAGCGTCCAGCTCCTTCAAGTCGACGCCGTCGTACCGAACCGTGCCCGAATATTCTTGATACAGACCGATAAGGCAATTAACGAGCGTGCTCTTGCCCGCCCCATTCTCCCCGACGATCGCGACCGTCTGATTCGGTTCGATCCTGAACGATAAATCTTTAAGCACGGGCTTCGGACTGGTCGGATAGGAGAAGGTCAAATGTTCGACGGTAATGCCCTCCATAATCGGACGGTTTAATACATGTTGACCTTGCCCGTCTTCTTCCTCACCCGAATCCACAAAGTCGTAAAACTCGTTCATAACAAGCGTTTCCTCATAAATGGACGATAAATTTTGCGCGATCATCCGAAGCGATGATTGGGTTGAAGCAAGCACCTGCGCAATTGCAACATACGCGCCTAATGTCAGCCCCTGTGAATAGCAGACCCAAACCGCATAACAGGAGAACAAGAACGCAATCACACCGTTCAGTCCTTCAATGCCTATGCGCAGGCTTTGCGACTTCAGCTCCACCTTTTTCTGCTCCCCTGCGTTCTTCCAGAAGTATCCTCCCCAGTATTCAAGCAGCTTGCTTGCGTGCCGGTACAGTCTGACTTCCTTGGCGGACTGACGGTTGGTCATCAGATCGAAGAAGTAGAACAAGCGACGCGAGAACGGTGTCTGCACACGCATGAGCCAATACTTCCATTCTCCGATTCGCATATGTACAGCCAACGTCGGAACGACGACAATCATCATCCCCAGCGACAATACCCAACTGAAATGCCACAATACGAAGAAGAACGAAGCGACCGTCAGCAGTGATTGGCCAATGCCAAAAAACTGCTCGATCAGTTGAAAGCCCCGAAAAGAGACGTTCATCTTCGCCCGTTGCAACTGATCATAGTATTGCGGCTGCTCTAATCGAGATAGCGGAATGCTCATCGACTTCTCCGCCAGCATCGTTTCCATTGTGAATTGCGTCTTCTGCTTCAGCAGCATCGTCATATATTGGGCTAAGGCATCCAACAGCGCGCCGATCAGCAGCAGACCGCCGCTTGCTGCCAACCATTGGACAGGCGCAGACATCTCGCCATCGATTGTGAGCAATCTAGCGATCGCATCGGTCAATTCCTTTACAACCAACACTTGCAAGGAAGGAATGAAAGCGCTAACAGTTCGCAGAACGAGCAGCACGATAACAAGTGGCGCCGATAGACGCATAACAAGCGTCAACGAACGCCGCAGTATAGCTAATACACTACGAATGCCTAGGTTCGGTCTTTGAGTTTGATTCATCATCATCATCTTCTTCTTCTCCGTTACACGCATAGTATTCCGGTTGCTTAAGGTGGTGCCATAAGATCAGTTCAAGCATGATTTACCTCCTCGTGGCTTTTCACCGATTGGTACAAAATATGATTATACACTCGTGGCCCGCTGATCACCTTGATTCGTTTGGAGTTCGCGGTAGAAGGAGAACCTCTTCTTATTATTCTTCTGCTGCTTCTTCTTCGGTATTCAGGTGTGGAGCAGTTTTATGCTCCATGCTTTATTCCTCACGACCCATTCGCTTGGAGTTCTATTTGCAAGAAACGCGTTTAACGGCTACAAGCCGACTTTGACACGGTGTTAAGCGAGGGCGATTTACATTAATGGCTATACCAGATATCAAGAAGGTGAATAGTAACAAAATTTGAAATAAGAAAGCGACTCTACTAACTCCTTTTATTTAGAAATAACGAAAGAACACGGCTAATGCCGTGTTCTCAAAGTCAACACCAACAACTTAACAGCAACCATACGAATGATACCCGCCGCACGAATCCCCTACGAGAAGGGTAAGTTTACTTTGTCCACCATTACACGAATAAGCTATGCATTGGGATGGTAGTGCAGTACAAGATGCCATCAAGTTCACCTCCTTTTTTCCTATTAAGAACAATAGATCTTTTGTGTTCTTGTGTACATTTTAATTCTAATACAAAAATATGTATACCTGTCATAATATTGTATTTAAGTAACTATTACTCTACATAATCCCAGGTAAATTATTGGCTCTCTCGCCGTATCGGTTACATTTGCAAGCTGAAATGGATCACTCTTTTGGTACATAAAACGTAAGCTTGCAAGCATTGGACACATTTTGTTGATGAAGACTGAATCACCGTTGTTACTAGGGCTAGAGGCTGGAATAAGATATGTCGTGGTGTGGCGGTTCTACAACCATTAGTGTATGGAGAACTGCATTAAGGTAAAGGCGATTTCTCTATTCACCGCATCGCGACTTCGTTCTTCGCCGTCGATCTATCGAATCGCAACGAGTGCAGCATACAGGCCGATGGACGACAATCTCATTGGAGTTCATAGAGAAACGAAGCGCATGTCCGTCATGGCCCATCGGCGCATCTTTTTAGCACCCAATTATTAACAGTATTAATTTATTTGGTAGCCCTAATGCAACGCTAATGAGTTTACACAGGTGTCAGAATAAGACTTAGATGCGATACAGGCATCATATTCTGCCGGATCTCTGTTGAATTTTTTAAAATCAATATCCAGCCCCCCCGCATATGCTTTAAGCACTGACTGCACAGGTTGTCCGCTGCGAATTTCACTGTAAGCTCTTGGTCGATCTAACATAAAGACTCGTTGGCTTTCTAAATTATTAAACATATATAGTTCCGCAGGGATGGCTCGTCTTGTTTCCTGTAATACAATCGAATATCTCTCATCATTCATGGGTTCCTTAAGAGGGTATCTCAAATTACTTTCTATCGTGTTTACTGCAATCTCTTCATCGAGTGTAGCTGTATCTGCAGTCAAATAACGAAGCAATTCCATCGCCAATTCCTTATGCTTCGACTGAGATGTCATCGACAAACCTGATATTTGTGCAGGGTTGACTCCATTCAATCCATGAGGTAAAGCCGCAATTCCAATTCTCTCATTCTTCTGGACAATTTCTTCATAGCTATTAACGTCTCCTAAATTGAACCCATATGCATAATCCACCGCCAGAGCAATTCCACCTTCTAATAAATCATAGGGGATAGGGAAGTATGCTGTTATCGGACCTATGTGCCTTTGCTTATAGTCTTCAATATTCGTACCAACTCCAGCAATCCACTCGGCTGCCTTCACAGCCTGGGGACTATCCACATAGCCGGAAAAGGTATTACCGTCCGGCGCTGTAATATGGCCGTCATTTAAGCTGGTTATCCATTCCAGCGAATATGGAGTTAGAGGCAGAAATACATTCTTCCCCGCCTGTTTTAGACGAGCAATCGTGTCGCTCAGCTTGTCCATATCCCACTGACCTGATGGAGGTTCGAGCCCGAGCGATAGAAAGGTATCCTTGTTGTAATACGTGACCAATGGATTGATTTTGGTCTTCACTCCAAGCGCATAACCGTCTCTAGAAGTAATCAAATACTTACTCATTGCCGTTTCTTTCATCGGAAGAGGTTCAATAATGCCGTATTGGTACCAGAATCTCATCTGATTTGGCACCAGTTCGATTAGATCTGGTACTTCATCAGAATCAGTATGTTTGTAGGATTCAGCACTATTCAACCATTTTGACGGCGTACCATAGAAATCATTCCATAGAATTGTAATCCGTATGTCCGGGTGAATTTCACGGAACTGTCTGATTTTTTGCCCTAATGGATTGGTTACATTAGCTGATTCATACGGGCGCCAGGATACGAGTTGAATTGTTAAGGATTGACTGCCCTTTTCTATAGTAAGGGTGGCGGATTCTTGTACTTCAGATAACTTACAGCCTGAGAGTAACACGACAAATAGAAGTAGAACTCCCAGAGCACGTATAGCTCTCATGATGAGGTATCCCTTCCTCCATAAACATTATATTAACCACAATCCCCGCCTCTTTTGCTCTGTCAAATAACGAAGCAACTCCATCGCAAGCGTTTTCTGTGTTGACTGCGCCGCCATTGGCAAGCCGAGACTTAAGCTGGATTCAACCATACGCATACTCAACTGGTAGCACGTACTTTCCGTAAATCAGCCCGTACGACATCGGCATTGGTTCCCTTATAAAACGATATTCCTAGATAACGTCCCAATACTCACCATTCATTCCGTCACACATGTATAGCTCCTTGATCTGATTAGGTACAAGCTCCACAATGTCCGGTACATTCTCATCATCACTAATTATAGAGATCAGCTCGCTATGCAGTTCGAATCCAATTTGGAACGCGACTACTTAATTCAACTTTATAGTCCTGCACTCAACGAATCGTTTATTATTTCAACACTCCGTTAGCATTCACGAAACTATCGATTCTCCGAGCCAACAAGCGGTATTTGATTCCATGCATAGACCTGTTCATAAAGACTAACTGGACAGTTAATGTTTCCTTCGCATACTGATCCTCACAGATCCTGTCCAGTTCACTAGAATACGAAGATAGTACGCAGCCGTAAGTGTAATAGTAATAAGCAGAAGCTACTTATTAACATCACCTTTTAACGTTATGTACAACCATCCAGCTTTCTTCTATTTAAGCCTGTTGCTCTGCACTCGTTTTTTCGCGGTAGAAGGCAAATCTGTTTTTCTTCGATTGCTTTGGAACCCAGGTGCGGAGTAGATTGAACTGCTCTTCATTGGTAACTAATCCCTTAGAAACTACCTTTCCATCTGGTGACAGTAAATAACCGAATGGAAACCGCTTCGTTTGAATAGCATTTAAATCTTCATCCGTGATGCGCACGATTGGATAATTAAAATTATAGGAATTTCTTATTATTTCAATCTCATGCAATTCACCATACATAAGTGAGATAAGTCGATATTGATCACCATGCCTCTGAATGAATGGAGTTATTAAAGGATACAGTGCCTTGCAAGCACTACATGTTGGTGAAGTGATCAAAAGAATAGTCTTTTTACCATCTTGATCTCGAGTGCCTGCTTGTTCACCTATAATCGTGTTGAAGTATGTAACAGGAAATTCATGTCCTAATGGGGCTCCATTATCAGCAAACAACAACTCAGTGAGCTTTTGGGGCATATAAACCTGATTCCTTATACGTAGTACACTGATTGCTAACGTAATCACTAGAATCCACAAAACACCATACGCAATATTCTGCATGTTACACTCCTCCTACTTTTTTTACCTCACGATTAACAAACCCAAATAGTGCATACGGTAAGAGGATATAAACAAGAAGTACACCTAACGAGCTTGTAGCTACATAGAAGATATCCAAGAACTTAAAAGACATCCATTTAATACTTGCACCTGAAAAAAGTAGATACTGATCAATAATGAGGAGCAACACCACTCGAAGAAGTGTGTTCCAACCGAACGATTCTGGATTTAGATTACCAAAACAATTACATTTCACATCTAACTGAAGACGATAAGCCCGATATATTGACCATAAGAAGCAGCACAGCAATAATAAAATTAATAAATACGCAATAAACTGCGTCATTGCAAAAAATAGCATGACAGAAGCCGTAAGTTCTAGTAAAACAACTCCGATTGCGAAAGGCCTGATTAATCGTTTGTTGATACTGAGATGCTCAAATGTTAACTTGAATTGTTCAAAGCCAAACAACTTGGCTAAACCAGATATCAAGAAGGTGAATAGTAACAAAGTTTGTAATAAGAAAGCCACTCTACTAACCCCTTTATCTTGAAATAATGAGAGAACACAGCTAATGCTGTGTTCTTTTCTCAAAGTCAACGCCAACAACTTAACAGCAACCATTCGAATAATACCCGCTGCACGAATCCCCTACGAGAAGGGTCATCTTACTACTTGATATTGTCCAACATTACACAAATAAGCTACGCATGAGAGTGGTAGCGGAGTACAAGATGCCATTAAATTCACCTCCTTTCATATTGAGAAAATGAGATTCATACCAACTCAACCTTTCTCACTAATATCCGTATATATTATTTCATATTTAACTATAAATTACTTTATATCCAACAATGACAAAACCCGTCACATTCTTGTTTTTCACCCCTCATTTCTATGTCAGTTTATACACGATACACGCTAGTAAACAGCCAAGGAACCGAAATCGTCTTCTAATTGAGAAGCTCTTATGCCTATCTCATTCGTAACCCTTGCTCATTGGATACACGTATCGGAATACGCCGTCCACGGGCGCATACATGAGTCCAACGCATCCGAATCTTTTTTGAAGTTCCGAAAATCGCTTTCGATTTTGTCTGCATATTGGTTCAGCGCTTCTTGCACGGGCCCTCCGTTCATAATCTGTCTGAAGGCAGCAGGCCCCCATATTATGAAATCCAATTGAGGTTGATAGTTCTCGAACATATACAGCGCTGCCGGAATGGCCCGCTTCGTCTCATTGAGCACAATAGAAGCATCTGCGGCACTGACTGGATCAGTTGGCCGCTTCATATTCTCATGCAGCGTGTTCATCGCAATCGTATGGAATAGCTCATCGGTATCCGTGCTCAAATACCGCAGCAGCTCCATCGCGAGCCGCTTGTTTCGAGACTGGGAAGTAATCGATAAACCAGCCATTTCAGCCGGGTTAACGGCATTCGTTCCACGTGGAAGAGGAGCGATGCCAATATTATCATCCCGCTGCGTAATCTCGGCATAGCTGTTCGTTTGACCGATTAAATAGCCATAAGCGAAGTCGAATGCCAATCCGATTTTGCTCTCCAGCAAATCATATGGAACAGGAGCGTAGAAGTACAACGGAGCTAAAGGCCGCTTCGTATATTGCTCGATCCTCGTCCCAACCGCTGCAATCCAGTCTGCAGCTTGCACAGCCTGGTCACTGTTGACATAGCCCGAGAAGGTCATACCGTCCGGTGCAACGATTCGCCCGCCATACATACTCGTGATCCATTCCAGGGTGAAGGGGGTAAATGGCAAATACACATTCTGTCTAGCGGCTTGCAGCTTCACAATCGTGTCGCTTAACTTGTCCATATCCCAATCGCTTGAAGGGGGATCGAGATCAAGTGATTGGAATACATTCTTGTTATAGTAGGCAATGAGCGGATTGATCTTGGTCGTCAATCCTAATACATAGCCATCATTCGAGGTAATGACGTACGGACTGAGCGCCGTCTCTTTAATATTCAGCGGCTCGATAATGCCATATTGGTACCAGAACCGCATTTGGTTCGGTACAAGCTCGATAATGTCAGGCATATCGTCCGCTCTCGAATGCTTCTTATAGGCTGCTGCCTGCTGTACCCATGGCGATGGGTTTCCGTAGTAGTCGCTCCATTGGATGTTAATCTTGACGTTTGGGTGCGCTTCTTGAAACCGAGAGATTCGATGGTACAGGTCGTGACGACTCCCGCTGGGACCGTGAAACCAAGAAATAAGCTGGAGCGTCAGCGTCTCAGGCATATCCTGAACGGCCTGTTCATCCGTACTTGCGTTCTCTGTACGCGCTTTATTAGATGCTATACAGCCGCTTAATAGAATAGTGATAAGTAGTAAGCAGCTGATACAGGCTTTACGCTTCATGACAGGCACTCCTTTAGCGATAGCGCGATATTTTGCGATATTTATAACATATTCACTTCATTATCCATCACATGGAAAAGCCTTCTAAATATTGTTCCTCATTCGCCGCGATTTCGATCGGTCATTGAGAGTCCCAACTTTCGGGGATTATACCCATTTCTTAAGATACAGATACAGGCTGCCATTATTAAAACTACTCATTGCTTCAATTGATCGATATATTGCTTCAGTTGATCAATCTCGCCTTGTCCATCTCTGATCGCTATAAGCGGATTAGGTATGGCTGTTTTATAGTAGGTATGAATCACTGCTGTCGTGTTCTCATGCATGTAAAGCGTTGCCGGCACTGAGCGCTTCATTTCTTCCAATACAATTGATTTTCGTTCTTCGCTCACGGGCATATTAAGCTCCTTCATAAAAGCGTTTAACGTATGCGTTGCAATATTTGAATTAAGTGTGCTTCTATCCTTGGTTAGATACCGTAGTAATTGCATAGCCAAGTCTTTGGATTTGGATCTCGAAGTTAACGATAGCGCAGATATTTGGGCCGGATTAATGCCGTTCTCTCCTCTTGGTACTCCAGCTATATGAATCTGTTCGTTACGCTGTGCGATTTCCTCATAGCTGTTCACACTTGATGGTAAAAAACCGTATGCATACTCGATTGCCAGCGCGGTCTTCCCTTCCATCAAAATATAAGGAAACATATTTTCCGTATTAGAACCTTCTGGAAATTCTATCTTCGTCCCAATACTTGAGAGCCATTTGGCGGCCTTTAACGTCTCTTCACTGTCTAGGTAGCCTGTGAATGTTGTACCGTCAGCCCCCACAATGCGACTACCAAACAGACTGGCTGCCCACTCCATTGTGTATGGTGACAGTGGGATGTAAACCTCATATCCAGCGGCTTTCAGAATGCCAATTGCCCTATTAAGCTCACTAATCCCCCACTGCTCCGAAGGTGGATCAATACCTAATGATTCGAATATTTCCTTGTTATAGTAGAGAAGCAACGGATTGATTTTGCTCTTGACGCCGAGAACATACCCATCATTAGAAGTAATCACGTATTCATCAAGTGTTGACTCATTCATGTTTAAAGGTTCGATCCTGCCAAGTCGATACAAATCTTTCACTTGATTAGGCACAAGTTCAACGATATCCGGCGTTTTCTGCGCATCGTCGTTGTACAAATACGATGGATCCGTTGTTTTGAACCATGATGCCTTTCGTCCATTACCATAACCTTGATTCCAGACGATCTTGATCTCCACATTAGGATGTTCTTGCTGGAAGAGCCCGATTCTATGCGCTAATGAGTGATCTTTCGGCATTAGAGTATTCCAAGCGATTAGTTGGATCGTAAGCGATTGTTTCTCGTCGTCTGCATCCTGCAACCCATCATTCTGAGCGTTCAAGCTTGTACAACCGGATAATAGAATAACAATAAGCAACAGAACCCCAACGAAGCTCTGCCGCATCATAACCCCCCTCGTAAAAATGCATAAATCTCGTTCTCCACGCTAACGAGCAGCCAAGATGCTGAATTCTTCCGACTGAGCAGCGTATCTCTTCAACACATCAATGGTGTCACGCATATCGTCGGCCCTAGTTTTCTCGTTATCGATTACATTAAACTTACTAAATCATCCACTTTATAGAAAACCCGTTGAATTCTAGAACTTCGCATATATGGAACTTGATTGCTCTCTATACGCAATAAAAGCCCGATTCCGTAATGGAATTGGGCTTTATAGATTGAATTATTCACGCTTGTAATGCTGCTTTCTTGCTACCATTTACCTCTTTGGTCTGGAAACTTCGACTCGACGGCGTCAGTAAGATTTTGGAGGGTAGGCTTGATTGAATCAGGCTCGAACAACTTCTTGATGGCGTCTGTAATATTAGCAGGAGGCAAATACAGGATACCATAATTACCAATAATGCTTGGATTAAGCTGAAAGGTTGAAGGTGTAGCAACCATCGTTTCCAAATCCATTACTCGCAGCAGTTCTTCCTGCTGTACAAGAGGACTATCACTGAATCTATGTTCCCTCTTCCCCAGCGCATTATAGTTAGCGAAGTTCACAGCGTCTTCACCGTTACCTGCTAATTCTTTCAGGAGCGCCTCTGCCGCTGCCTTGTTCTTTGACTGACTGGATATCGCCAACCCGGTTATATAGGTTGTATTATGCCGTTTCCCATCCGCAAACAACGGCATTCGGGTAATTCGCAGGTTCATATTGTCCTTAAGCAAGCTGTATAGTTCAGAAGGTCTGCCCATTCCAAGTGCCTTATCACCTTTCACACTCATACTTCGGGACCGCTGCTCTCTTATATCCGAGACATAACGATTGAATGCCGAAACGGTTGATTCACTGTCCAGATATCCGGAGAAGTGCATCCCATCATTCGATGCATACGAACCTCCTAACCCCTGTATGATGGGTTCAACTAAATTGAAACCACCATCTGGATAACCTTCTGGAATATCAGTCATATAGTTTTCTTCAGCCAGCCGCCGCGAAGCAGAGATGAAATCATCCCATGTCCAGTTGTCATCCGGCAACGGAATACCTAATTGTCCGAACACCTGTTCATCGTAATAGACAATGACCGGTTCGTTACTAATCGGAAGCATCCACGCTGATCCATTCACTCTCGTCTTATCAATCAACTGCTCATAGGGTGTTGCTAAACCTAGATTTTGGATTAATGTGTCGAGGTTTTCTAACTCATTCGGATTGGCCACCCACCGAATCTGATAAGGCACTACCTCCATGATATCAGGCAGTGGATCTTGAGGAATTGTAGAGGCCTCACTCGTAATAAAGCTAATATTGATCATTTCAATATCGAGATCGGGATGCTTAGCCTGAAAATCGATTAAGCGATCATAAATCGGCCCCGTCACGGAATGATCAAGCGGATGTACTTGTCCCTTCGAAGATGCACCTGTGTCGATTGCAATCCGCAGTTTCCCCGACAGATGCTCTTCATCCACCATCAAATCTGAATGTCTACTGCATGCAGATGCGGGCAGTAGCAGAACCAAGACTATCGATAATGTAAATATTCTTCTTCTCAACAAGTAAAACATGATCATTCCCCCTTGAACGTCTGTTCACTTCCGCTTATCCATATCCCAATCGCTTAAAGGAGGGTCAAGTCTTAACGATTGGAATGCTCTTAATCTCACGACTACTCTTCCTTCCTCGGTTGTGCAAACACCCGTTGGCTAATTCACATTTAATTTACCGAAATATCCACTTTATAGGAAACCCGTCGGAATCTAGTACTTCAAACGTTTGTTTGCTGCGCGCAACAAAAAAAGCCCGATTCCGCAAGGGAATCAGGCTTCGTACATCGGACTTCCTATTCTTGGTAAGGATCGATCGTCTGGATCGTTCCGTCTTCATTATAGTGGAGCTCCGTGTATTTCACAGAGCGCTTATGGTTCACGCCCTCCGACAACGAGCAGTCGTGGTAGAACAGGTACCATTTGTTCTCGAACTCCACGATCGAGTGGTGCGTCGTCCAGCCGATAACCGGCGTCAGAATCGTGCCCTTGAATGTGAATGGACCCATTGGGTTCGTGCCGACCGCATAGACGAGCTTGTGCGTCGTGCCCGTCGAGTAAGACAGGTAGTACAAGCCGTTATACTTGTGCATCCATGGACCTTCGAAATAACGACGGTCCTCGTCGCCAGCAACGATCGGATTGCCGTCCTCGTCAACGATCGAGATCTCATGAATCTCCGAAGCGAACGACTTCATATCTTCGCTCAGACGTACAACGCGCGGGCCGATTGCAGGCGCGTCAGCCGCTGGACCTTCTGTAACCTCCGGCTTGAAGGTGCCGGTCTGCCATTTCTCCAGCTGGCCGCCCCACAGACCGCCGAAGTACATGTAAGCTTCGTTGTCTTCGTCGACAAGCACAGCGGGATCGATGCTGTAGCTGCCTTCCATGTAGTTCTCTTCCGGCTTGAACGGGCCCGCCGGCGATTCGCTTGTCGCTACGCCGATGCGGAAGATGCCGTCATGGTCGCGCGCCGGGAAGAACAGGTAGTACGTGTTGTTCTTGTAAGCTGCATCAGGCGCCCACATCTGCTTGGAAGCCCAAGGCACATCGCGCACATGAAGCGCTTCGCCATGGTCGACTACTGGGGATTCGAAATTATCGAGCGACAGGATGTGGTAATCTTCCATCGCATATTGGTCGCCATTATCGTTGTCCGGACCATCGTGGTCGAGATCGTGCGACGGGTAAACGTATATTTTGCCATCAAACACGTGAGCGGACGGGTCTGCTGTATAGATGTGTGTCACAATCGGCTGATTTGGTTTCGGTGCATTGGACATGGTATAACCTCCAGTCAGAATACGTTTTCATATAGAGTAAGTTTAACGGCTAAATAAAGTTTTGGCAATCAGTTAAATTATATACGAATACCTATGAAAATATAGATTTATAATCGGGCTTGAGTTGTTTAAGATGGTTATGATCTACCTTACTAGCGAGGTGCCCCTTATGAAATTAGAACGTTTGATCTCGATCATCTACAAATTGCTGAACCACGATGTCTTGTCGGCTTCTATGCTAGCGGAAGAATTCCATGTGTCCCAGCGAACGATCTATCGGGACATTGATGTCATCTGCGCCGCGGGAATCCCCGTCGTATCCTATCAAGGGATGAAAGGCGGATATGGCATTATGGACGGCTACAAAATGGATAAAAGTCTGCTCGGCTCCTACGATGTCAGTTCGCTTATCACCGTCCTGCACAGTCTCTCCACTGTATTCGAAGATGACCGAGCGCAGGGAACGATCGATCGTCTGAAGACGATTGGGTCGGAGCAGGACTATGCGAGCCTTTCAGTTAATCTTGATACCAACCAGACGAATCCAGCGTCTCTTCCGCTTCTTCGCAAAGCCATCGCCGAACGAAATGTCATTCGGTTCGATTACATTAATGCGAAGAACGAGCGGTCAACCCGCGAAATGGAGCCTCTGCGGCTTCATTACAAATACAGCAACTGGTATGTATACGGCTATTGTCTCACGCGGCACGATTATCGGGAATTCCGTCTATCGCGGATGCTGGATGCCCGCGCAACTGATCGGTTGTTCCAACCGCATGAGGTGACGCATAAGGCAGATTCATTAAACAGCGCCTGGACGGAATCGGTGGAGGATGTCGTACTCCTTGTCCATCCATCTGCGTTGTCAGATGCGATGGATCATTTTCATCACGCAGATAAGCAGTTTCATCCCGATGGCAGCATGACGATGCGCATCCCGATTCATCGGCCATTAGAGGCACGATGGTTATGGTCCATCCTGCTCAGCTTCGGCAGCGGAGCCGAAGTGCTTGAGCCAACAGAGCTGCGAAGCATCTTGAAGGAGCAGCTTATCGAATCCCTCAAACTTTATGAGGAAGTATGACAGCCTTTTGTCATACTTCCTTTTTTATAATGACAGCATGAACGAATTCAAATCCAAACTCATAAGGAGAGGTTACGAATGACAAACCATATTGCAGAGATGCTCAACTATCACACTTGGGCGAATCAAACCCTATTGGGTCATGTAAAGGCACTCCCATCCACGGTGCTGCATCAAGATTGCACCAATTCCTATCAAACGATCGCTCATGCTTTCAGCCATATCTATGCGGTAGATAAGATGTGGTATCTGGTTCTAACAGGCACGACCATGCAAGAAGCACTTGCGGCTACAATGTCGTTGAATTTGAACGCTTTGGATACAATCGAGGAATATGTGGGTAAATACGCCGAATTGGCGGATCAATACAAGCACTGGCTGAACAGTCATACTGATCTTGAGCACACCATTCTCCTTGATAATCCTTACGCTGGAGTCCGCCAAACGCGGTTATCGGAAATCATGCTGCAAGTCGTCACTCACGGTAATTACCACAGAGGCAACATTACGACGATGCTGCGCCAGCTGGGACTCGCTTCAACGATGACCGATTATGCGTTGTTCTGGTACCAGCAGCCAGTGGTTGAAGAGGCCATCTAGTGGATATCTTCCTATAAAACAACAAAAAGGTTGAGCAGCCGATCTGCTCAACCTTTCTGTTGCATATACGAACCTCTATCCCTTCACTGCACCGTTAGTCAAGCCGCTAACGATATAGCGCTGAACGAAGATGAAGATGAGAACAACGGGGATGATGCTGACCGTACCGAATGCCATCGTATTGTTCCACGACGTGCTCTGGAAGCCGAGGAATGTGTAGATGCCGGCTGTTATCGGACGCATGCTTTCTTTGCTGATGAAGGTCATGCCGTAGATCAGATCGCCCCAAGCGAACAGGAACGAGAAGACCATGACGACGACGACTCCTGGCATCGCAATCGGCAGCATAATGCGGAAGAACGTTCGAATCGTTCCGCAGCCATCGATCTTCGCCGACTCTTCCAGCTCCTTCGGCAGTCCGGCGAAATAGGTGCGAAGCGTAACGACAGAGAACGGAATGCCGATCGTCGCGTTCGCTAGAATCGTACTCCAATAAGTAGGTCCAATAAGGCCGAGATGTTTGAACAAAATGAACAACGGCGTCAGGATTAGCGAAGACGGCAGCATCTGTGTCACCAAGAACAGCAGCAGGAAGAAATGGCTGCCTGGGAACTTGTATCGCCCCAGCCCATATGAGGCTGGGATCGCCAACACCGTTGCAATTATAAGCGAACCGAATGCGATAATCGCACTGTTCTTGAAGCCATTGAAGATGTTATACGAGGAGCCAGATAGCTGCTCCGTATAAGATTTGATATCAATCGTATGCGGGTACCAAGTGACGGGCGTTCGGAAGATTTCCCCCTCCGGCTTAAGCGACGTAACGATCATCCAGTAGAGCGGGAAGAGAAACAATACCGTAACCGCGATGCCAACGATAGGGAGCAGCCACGCTGAATAACGCTTCTTCATGAACTGCTCACCTCTTCTCTTCGAACCATCCATAAGTATAAGATGCCGACAATAAACAGAATGACGAACATGACATTGGCGGCGGCAGCGCCTTGGCTGAACTTGAACATTTCGAACGACAGCTTGTAAGCGTAGGTCGACATCATCTGCGTGGCATTCACCGGACCGCCATGCGTCGCGATAAGGACGAGCTCGAACACCTTGAACGTATATATGAAGCCTAGAACGAGCAGCGAGTAAATGGCCGGTCTCAACAGCGGCAGCGTCAGCCGGAAAAACTTCTGAATCGCATTCGCCCCATCAATCGACGCGCTCTCGTAAATATCCTTAGGAATCGTCGTTAAACCGGTCGTCAGCAGAATCATATTGAACGGGATGCCGATCCACGTGTTCGCAATAACGAGCGTAATCATCGCAGGAACGGGCGTCACGAGCCAATCGACATGAGAGCCTAGATGCAATTGGCTGATTAGTTCGTTCACGACCCCATCGCCGCTGAACATGAACTTGTACATCATCGCGGTAATCGTCGCTGGCAGCAGCCAACTGATCATAATGAATCCACGCAATCGCTGAGCGAATCGGAACGACTTGGAGAACAGCAATGCGAATGCCAAGCCGATAATAAACTGCAGCACGATACAGGATACGGTATAAATCATCGTGTTCACGATTGATGTAACGAGAACGCCTTCCTCGAATAAATCCTTGTAATTCTGAAGCCCTACGAAAGGCTGCTCCCCATGCGAGACGTTCATAACGTTCACATCAAGCAAGCTGAGCCGTATGTTATCGATAATCGGATATCCAACAAAGAACAGCATGTAAATCAAAGCGGGCAGTACTAGCACATAGCCCGTTATTGTTTGATGTCTGCTCAGCAAGGCCTTCACCACCCTATTAATCGCATTTGGAGTACGACGCGACTGTATCGCACGCACCGTACTCCAATCGCCTCTATCTATTACAGGTCGTTCTGAACTCGAACATTATTTGCCAAGAATCTTATCGATCTTCGCTTGCGCTTCCTTCGCATTGTCTTCCGCCGAGCCGCTGCCAAGCAGCGTCTTGTCGAGCGCTTCCGACAGTGCGTTGGAGATTTCAGGCCACTTCGGATGCGGACCACGCGGTTGCGCGTAGTTCATGTTATCTGCGAATACTTTGAGCTGATCGTTATCTGCCCAGTACGGATCAGCAGCAACGTCTTTACGTGCTGGGAAGTAGCCGAAGCCTTGTGCGAAGCCTTTGAGAACGTCCGGCGATTCTACGTACATTGCGAAATCTACCGCTTGGTCAACATGCTTGCCGTTAACGATACCGAGGTTCTCGCCGCCGAGGACGGAGGAATACTGCTTATCTTTCGGTACGAGCGCGATGCCGTACTTCAGATCAGGCGCGTTCGTTGCAAGTTCTGGCAGCTGCCATGGTCCGTTGATCATCATGGCGATTTTGCCGGAAGCGAATTGTTTCATCACGTCTGCTTGCGTCCAGTTGATGACGTCTTTGCTCATCGAGCCGTCTTTCACGAGGTCTGCCAAGAAGCCATAAGCTTTGGCGCCTTCCGCGCCGCCAACATGATCGAATGTTGCGCCTGCCGACAGCAGCCAAGGCAGGAATTGGAACGTACCTTCTTCGTTGCCTGGTGCCGCGATGCCGATCCCCGTTACGCCGTCCTTCGTGAGCGCTTTCGCCGTCGTGCGCAGCTCATCCCAAGTCGTTGGAGGCGTTACGCCTGCATCCGTCAGCATCTTCTCATTGTAGAACAGAGCCAAGTTGTTGCTGCCCAGCGGAATGGCATATTGCTTGCCGTCCAGAATCGTCGAAGACCAAGGACCAGGGAAGAATTGATCTTTGTCCGCCCAAGCGTTGACCTTATCCGTAATATCTGCGAACAGGCCCATTGCCGCGTAAGCAGCCGTATCCGGGTTGTCGATTACGACGATATCCGGCAGATCGGAAGCAGCGAGACCAACCGACAGCTTTTTCTTGAAATCGGCGAAAGGAATGAATACCGGTTCGATTTCAACATTCGGATTTTTAGCCGTATAACCGTCCGTCAATGCTTTGATTTTGTCGAAGCGCTCTTTGCCTTCAAAATAGAACCAAAGGGTAAGCTTCGTTTTCTCTGTTGCGTCTGTCTTTGCTCCGGAGTCAGTCGTAGTTGCAGCGGACGTGTCCGTTTCCGTCTTCGTGGTCGTCGAGGAAGTGTCGTTGTCTTTGTCAGAAGAACCGCATCCTACAAGACCGGTAACGAGCGCTGCCATAATTAGGCCAGCTGCCATCTTTTTCATGCCTTGAACCCCCTAAGTGATCATTGTTTGTGCTTGCAAACTTAGTGTATCGAAATGAAAGCGCTTAGAAAATTTCATAATCATCCGAAAGGTGGATATATTTCATGTGACTTTGTAACTATTACATGTGTGTTCAAAATCCAGCACCAGCTTTATTGAACTAACTCTATCTTGCATTTAATTTCTGATATTCTCCTGGCGTCATCCCCGTAGCTTCCTTGAATACGCGTGAAAAATATTTCGGATCCGGGTATCCGACCTGCTGCGCAATCTCGAACGTCCGCAGCTCGCTTCCGAGCAGCAGCTCTTTCGCTTTGCGCAGTCTCAGATCCCGAATGTACGCCGAGAACGGCCTGCCGACTTCTTTATTGAATTGGCCGCTTAGATAAGCCATCGTCACATGGAGATTGTCCGCGATCTCGTCGAGCGTGATGCCTTCGGCATACTGCTCCTGGACGATGCGGACCGCTTTCTGGATAAGCAGACTGTAGACTGGCATCTCTGCCGGAGTATCGATTGCGAGCAAGGCATCGACGATTCGATTCATAGTCTGCTTGAATTGCGTTATCGACCGGATGTCTCGCAGCGACCGCTGCCATTCGCCTTTAAGCGGCTCAGGCAGCACGAAGCCATGTACATCGCCTGCCAGTTTCAGCATGTAGGAGATGAATCGGATGCTGTATTCTATCGTTAGCGCAGGACCATACTTCATGTCCTTGAACTCGCTCACCCATTGAAGGAGCTGCTTCTCCAGCTCTCGGCGGTTGGCGGTTACAAGCGCACGCGAACATTTGCCCTCCAGCAGCAGCGGATACGGAAGCTCGCGCAGCGCCAGCCGGTTCACATCCTGGGGGCGGATCGCCCGCTTATTGCCCAGCACCATCGACCATTTCGCCAGCTCAAGCAGCTCTTCCATGTCCCGCTTCAGATTGGACAACCGCGTCGCTTCGCCAAGACAGTATTGCACCTCGAGCCCTGTCTTGCCGATCGCCGGAAGCAGTCGTTCTTCTACGAGCTGAGCGGCATCGGATGTTGCGACTGCTTGTGCCTGCACGACGCAGATCAGAATGCTGCGTGAAGCAACCCCGAATACGGTGCAGATTCCGCCGAGAGTCTTCCACTCGGATTCCAGCAACGATCGCAGGTTGGACAGCTGTTTGTCCGCAGCGCCGCTATAGGAAATGACAGAAAGATGAAATGGCCGATCGTCGCGGAAGCCCAACTTCGCTCGAATGCGGGTCTCCTGCTGTACTGCTTCCTCTCCAGCCGAGTCCATTAATCTTAAGAACATAGAATCGATTGTCCCCGGCTCTTCTTCCGACGGAGCTTGCGTCTGTTGTTGTTGCTGCAAGTCTGCTCTTATGTTATCGAGCGCTTCGCGCAGATCCGGCACCGTAATCGGCTTCTCCAGATAATCGCTCACGCTCATTTTCAACGCCTTCTGCGCATATTCGAACTCGGAGTAACCGGTTAGAATAATCATTTTGTGACGGAAACCCTTGCTTCGCAATTGACTGAGCATATCCAATCCCGACATGCCGGGCATATTGATATCTGTAATGACAAGATCAGGCTTTGTCTGCTCGATCACAGCCAACCCATCGATCCCGTTAGCTGCTTCGCCTACAACCGCATCGCCTAGATCAAGCTTGCCGATAAGACGAATGAGTCCTTCTCTCGAGTTATGTTCATCCTCAACCACGACGATCCGCATCTTGTTCTTCCCCCTCTGCATCGATCGGCAGCGTTATGGTAACGACCGTTCCTTGTCCCAGCTCGCTCTGGATGTCCAGATGGCCGCGGCTTCCGTAATAGCTGTGTATTCGGTCTGCGACGTTGCGGACGCCAAGTCCGCTTCCCCCCGCTTCGTTCCCCTCCGAATGATGCTCCGAGATAAGCGCCTTCCTCTTGTGCTCGGGCATTCCTACACCGTTATCCTCAATCCGGATCATCAGCTGGTTCGTATCCAGCTCCTTCACGACGATCCGAAGCAGCCCCCCGCTGTTCACGCCATAGAAACCATGTATGATTGCATTCTCGATAAAAGGCTGAAACGTCAACTTATGTACCTGGTGATGGTACAGCTGCTCTGGACATTCGATCTCACAGCTGAACGATGAGCGAAACCGATGCTGCTGCAGAAACACATACGAGTTCATCCATCTCAGCTCTTCCCGCAGCGTCACTCGCTTGTTGCTGTCCTTCACGCTGTAACGAAGAATTTGCGCCAGCTCCTTCAACATCTGGCTGATCTGATACTCTTCCTTCTCAATTGCCATCCAGTTGATCGAATCTAACGTGTTATATAGAAAATGCGGGTTGATCTGCGCCTCCAACGCCCGGATCTCCGCTTCCTTCTGCTTCTCGACCGCGCGCTTCGATTCATTCATCAGCTCGCTGACCCGCAGCATCATCTTATTAAAGCTAAGCGCAATGACCGACAAGTCATCATGCGTCGTCCCTTCAACCTGCACATCAAGCGTCCCGTGCTGGGCGGTCCGCATCGCCTTCAGAATGCGACGAATCGAACGAGTTAACCGTCCTGAGAAAATGGTTATCAGAATAACCGTCAGCACCGCAGCCGCTAATGCCGAGTAAAGAGTGAGATGCTGCATCGCGTACATTTCTTTGAACAACTGATTCTGATCGACGAGGTTGTTCACCCACAGCCGGCTCGACTTATTGTAGTACGTGTTCAGAATGGTAGAGCTGGTCACGATATCGTTCACGTTCTGGCCAATTTGCGTCTTGTCCGGTGAGGAGACGATCGTTCCGGTCTCATCCGTCAGGAAGTTTCTTTTGTTCAGCCGCGGCGAATTCAACATTTCATCGGAATCTTCAAGATTGATCGCTTGGGCCAGAACCGATTCATACACCGTTATAACGGCGACACCTATCGGCTCCAAGCTGGCAACATTAAGATCGCTTAATTGCCGTGCCAGATGGAAGCCATACTGCTCGTCGTTGTTGATCGTATCAATCTTCAGCGGCGGCGTAATGACGGACCGCCCTTTCCCTTCCAATGCCTGCTGATAGATCGGCAGATGGATAAGGTCCTTCTCGCTGGACCACATATTATCGTAAGGAGAGCCGGTCTGTCGGTCGTAAGTGATTAAGGTGTTGTTCGCAGTAAAAATAGCAATGCTCCGTATTCCTTCTTTGGCATAGGAATACCGGGATAGGATGTTAATGAGTCTCCGTCGGCTGAACTCTGGCGAGTCCGTCGCTGGGTCGTTGATTTCTTTGACCAGACTCATCACGTTATCGTCCGTAAACACTTGAAAGAGCAAATCCTCGTAATCTTGCATGGACGTATCCAAGTTCTTCGAGGTCTGCAGCAGATTCACTTTGATCAAATCGTTCATATTCGTCTTCATTGCTACCGTCGAGGTGTAATACGACATCATCTCGACCCCTAGCATCGGAAGGAGACTAACGAGCAAGAAGGTGACAAGCAGTTTATTGCGGAAGCTGATGCCTTTCTTGAACGACTTATCCATCCTGGATCTTCCCTTTCTTTTGCATCTTTGCCTAATAATCATACGTCAGGACGCGGTTGGTGAAAGCGTTTTTATGGTGGAAATATTATAGATTGGTGGAGAAATATGAGGTAAAATCACACAAGAGCCCCCACTCTACAAACGAATCATACTTTCATTTGCAATTGCGACCATGAACATGAACATTTTCCACTAATTATAAATCATTAGAATGGAAGCGCTATCCTTTTCGGATTAGGATAAGGGCTGAAGGGAGGAGATCGAACACGCTTTCAAGAGAGAGCAAATGACCAACGTGAAGATGCAATATAAAAAAAACAATCTACTAGGAGGGTAATTCATGCGTTCATTCAAGAGTAAAACGATGAAGAAAGCGATGCTGTTCGGGATGCTGACGGCGCTTGGCAGCAGTCTGATCGGCATTTCCCCCGCATACGCTGCAACTGCGCTGACAGTCGATTTATCGAGCGTCATTGGTCCGGTCACACACAGCGCGGGCGGTTCTCTCTATGGCGTTATCGAGAATCAGCCGGACAACAACTTGATTCTTCCGCTGCATGCCAAAGCATTCAACAACCCAGCGGTAAGCGGCTATCAGCAGCCGTGGGGCGCAGCAATTCCAGTCGCGCAGAAGCTTGCCGGTACAGGCAGCCAAGTATCGATTCGTCTTGCTGATTGGTTCCCAGGCTGGTACAGCTACTCGAATCTGACCGATTGGTTCAATAAGCTGACGACGACGGTCAATGCGGTGAAGTCGGCCGGACTTACGAATGTGTACGGCTATGAGCTGTGGAACGAGCCGGACGGCACGTGGAAAGGCAAATATGTCGGCGGCCTCGATTACAGCGACAGCTATGTGCAGTTCACAGTCAATGTACCTACGGCGAAGGCATACACGATGACGATTCGCTATGCGAATGGCACGGGTGCTAATTCCACTCACAACCTCAGCGTTAACGGCGGCAGCGCATCGACGGTGACGTATCCCAACTCGGGAGCCTGGACTGGAGCAGGGGGAGCGGCTTCTCTTAATGTAACGGTCAATCTGAATGCAGGCAGCAATACGATCCGATTGGCGAAGGGCTCTACCGGCTACGCCGAGATCGACTATATCGACATCGCCGGCGCGAGTCCTGTGCGTTACGAGGCGGAGAACGCGACGGTTACTCATGCAACCGTTTACAACTCAGGTTTCGCGTCCTCGGACGCGAGCGGCAATCTGACGTTCCGCGAGTTTTTCAGCCAGACCTACATGAAGCTGAAGCAGCTTGACCCTGCAGCGAAAGCGATCGGTCCTGAATTCGCAGGCTACAGACATTACGCGATGCTGGACTTTATGTCTTATCAGAAATCGCAGAACACCTTGCCGGATATTAGCGGCTGGCATCAGCTTGGCGGCGAGAATTTCACAGCCAACTTTAACGACTATCGCGCGATCGAGAGCTCATTAGGTATATCGGCAAGACCGATCTCCATCAATGAGTACAGCGGCGCTGCATGGATCAACGACGAGGGCAAACCAGGCGCAGTCGCACCGCTTATTGCGAAGTTCGAGCGGCTGAAGGTCGACACCGCGATGCAGAGCTATTGGGATGTGCCGAATCCAGGACGGCTCGGCAGCTTGCTCGCCAGTTCCACGCAGCGCAACGGCGGCTGGTGGTTCTATAAGTGGTACGGCGATATGACGGGGAACATGGTATCCGTTACGCCGCCAGACGTGAACAGCGTGACCAGTCTCGATGGCTTCGCCAATGTGGATTCGTCGAGGCAGTATGCGAGCGTGTTGTTCGGGGGCGTGACGGACGGTACGGTCAATGCCGTCATCAAGAACTTCCCATCGTTCTTCGGAACGAACGGCAGCAAGGTGCATGTACGCGTCGACTGGACGCCTTTCGTTAATCGCACAACTGCTGTGAACACAACAAATACGCTGCTTGAGGGCGATTATACGATCGCGAACAACCAGATCACGGTATCGATGAGCGGACTGTACAACAATGACGGCTATCGGATCTACATTACGCCATATGGGCAGGCGACCAATGTTTACGAGGCGGAGTATGCCGCAGTCAGCCATGCCAACATTGCAAGCGGCAGCGGCGCATCCGGCGGCAAATACGTTGCACAGATGGACTTCAGCGACAGCTATGTCGACTTCTACGTGAAGGTGCCAACGACGAAGACGTACACGATGACGATTCGCTACGCGAATGGCACCGGCGCCAACTCTACGCAAGGCATCGCATACAACAACGGCGCTTGGGGGACGGTCACCTACCCTGCTACTGCAGGATGGGGCCAATTCGGCACGGTAAATGTGAACGTAAACCTGACTGCGGGTGACAACATCATTCGTCTGGCGAAGGGTACTACGGGGTACGCGGAGTTGGATAGTATTACGTTGAACTAATAATTTGCTATAGGCAAAGCCCTCCCTGGGAGGGCTTTGTTCGTGTGTACACTTAACCTCCCTGCCCTGGAGGCGCGCTTAACGGATGCCACAGTGGCTATTTGACTGCAAATCGAGTATTTCAAACTCTAAACGGTTCCCACAGTCGCTAATTGGCCAAATCTACCGTATTACAGCGGACAATCGACCAAATAAGCTCATCTGCAACCGTTACACCTCGGAAACCCGTTTATTGAGTCAGATAAGCATTCTGGCATCCGTTAGCTTTCTAGCGAACATTCGAGTCAAGGGGTTTGAGTCTGAACGAGCTAACGATCTTCTTCATCGTCTCGGCTGATTCGTCCTCCGTGCTGAAATAAAATCCATACGAGACTCCAAGCGGCTTACTCGATATGTATACACGAGTCTCGTCATATTTCCAATTCGGATCAAGTGCCGCAGCCGGCTTTTCCCAACGCAGTTTGATTTGATAAATCTCGATATCTATGCCGGATATTGGTACGATAGAGCCAAGAGGTTCAAACCCAATTTGCTCGGCATGATTAGTCACAACGTTCTCCAGACCACTACGATTCAGATACGTTAAAACCTCCGTACTCCCAACGATCGTTCGATCATCTACAAACTCTAACTCGCCGCCCTTTAGTGAATAGCTCCACGACAGAGGAATGTAGATCGTATAGCACGGCATCTCCACCTTCTGATAGGAGTCATAGTATGCTTCCTGTAATGGTTCCTGTTCAAATGCCACAGAAGTACAAATCGGAGTTGTCTCTACCGCCGATTTCTGAGCCAATTCTCGCTCTAGCTCAGCAACTTTATCTTGTAAGGCATCTCGCTCCTTCTTAAGCTCGGTAATGGCTCGATCCTTCTTCATTATCTCATCGTCCTTCGCATGGCTCGGTTCCATGGTTGCAGCTGAACTTGGCTCCACTTCCTTATCTGCCGTACATCCCGTTGCTGATATTGCCCATATAACAAGTATGACAACAATTAACACTCGCTTCACTAGAAACACCTTCTCAAATAAATAGAAATTCATAGATGACTCAAAGGCAAGGTCGTATAAGCTGCACCTTTGTAGAATAATTTAACATCCACGTCTGATAGAGCTTCCTTGCTCTTGAGCTTATTAAGTTGCTCTTTCGTTGCCGTATCTCGCAATAGATCGAAACTCACCTGGATTCGGGTTCCCGTATCTGTTCGCTCAAGGAGCGAATAACCGGTTGAGTAACCCGATCCGCTCATGCCCCAGAACTGCTGCGTCTCGCCTTTGAATTGCAAGCCTACTCCAATGTCTCTCATCTGTCGCTCCGACATTTCTGTTGTCAAAATAACATCGTACCGTATCCCGTTCATTGTCGTGCGATCCTCATCTAACGCTATGTCTCTTGTCTGTACGCCTTCAACACGTATAGCATCCTCCGCAGGGATAGTAGGGACATCAACCACAACCTCTTCCACCTTACTACCGCAGCCACTACTAAGTATGGACACGACAACAACAAGCGGTAATAGCAGCCTTCTCCATCTCAAATGCAATCTCTCCACTTCCTATTCATATCTGAGTAACTTAACCCGTCCAAACGTAGGGCACATCATTTTCCACCAGTATTATACACTTTATAATATTTGGAAAAGGTTGAAAACCACTTTCACATCTATAGCCTTAAACACAAAAACGCCCCACAACATCTATGTGTTGTGGGGCGTTTCCCCTACTTCTTCCTTACCTCAAAAATCCGCGCCGTCTTGCGCTCATGAAGCTGGACGGACAGCGAACCGTCCTCGCGGTTCCATGCCCACTGGGCTGGCCCTTCGGATGGGTAAACCAGCTTCACCTCGGCGTCGACTCGCTTCCACTCCGCTGGCAGCGGAAGTACGCACGTAGGCGATTCGCCCTCGAGCCGCCATACCGCGAGCAGCAAGCCTTCGTCGTCGGCTAAGCCGAACGACATCCACCCATTGTTGAAGCGCGGCATGCCGAGCGGCCACACTGGGCGCGCGGATGGAATGCGTTCGCGATACGTCTTGTACGCCGCGATGCCTTCCGCTACGAGGTCGAAGCTGTCCTTCGCGATCTCTGCGAGATGCCCGCTCTGATGAATGCGCAGCAGCATGCTGTTGACCATGTTGAAGATAACCTCTTCCCGATCCCCGTTCTGCAGCGGGTACGACCAGACGGCGCATTGCTCCGGCGTAACGAGCGAAGAAGATGCCGCAGCAATCACTCCGTTCTTCACATAGTCCGTCTGATCGCTGCTAGATTGAATGCTATGACGACTGAGCAGCGCATAGTCTAGTCGCATGCCGCCGCTGCCGCAGTTCTCGATAATGAGTCCTTCATGTCGAGCGAATACGGCATCTAGCCAATCCAAGTAAGCGCGGTTATGCTCCAGCAGTCCGTCTCCGAAGCTGTCTGCGCCGACCTCCGTTCCGATGCCCGCATTGATGTTGTAATCCATCTTGATGTAGCCGGCGCCATATTCGCCAACGACACGATCCATAACGGAGTCCGCATAGGCGCGAACATCCGAATTGCGGAAGTCGAGCTGGTAGCGACCGTGGTCGATGACCCGCTTCCCATGGCGCATGAAGAACCAGTCGTCAGGAAGCTTGTCCGCGAGGCGGCAGTTGATGCCCATAACCTCGATTTCGAGCCATAACCCCGGCACCATCCCCTTAGAGCGAATATAGTCGAGCACTTCCTCAATGCCGCCAGGGAATCGGGCCGCAGACGGCAGCCACTCCCCGACGCCATCCCACCATTCGCCGTCCGAATACCAGCCGCAGTCGATGCAGTAGATTTCACAGCCCGCAGCAGCAGCGGCATCAATAAGCGGCAGCAGCTTCTCCGTCGTCGGATCGCCGAACAGGCAGTTCATATAGTCGTTGAAAATAACCGGCAGCTTCACGTTGTCCTCATGGAAGCTGCGAATACGGCGGCGATACTCATTCATCAGCACCGCTGCCGCATCAAGCTCTCCCACAATGACTCCAACGCAAGCTGTCACAGACGTGAATACCTCGCCCGGTTGAAGCTCCTTCCACCAGCCATGCTCCGCATCCGTCGGCCCGCTCAGCTGCACATACAGCTGTCCGGTCATATCGCTGATCTCCCAATGCCACGAGCCGTTATGCTCAATCTGCCATACGAGACCAACGCCCGTCTCCACATTCGCCGCATATCCCATTGGTGCATACTGCGATGTCGACCAAGTACCCGTCGATCCGTACGACAACCTCTTCATCGAGAATTCGTTCACCTCATGGAAGCCAAGCTCCGACAGCTTGTACGTATGCCATTGCGCTTCGCCATACCACGTATTATGCGGAATGCTGAGCCGAATCTTCTCTTCCCGCGTGCCAAGACCACCGCTGTCGATGCCCGTCAGCGCGAACGAAGATACATACTCAAGGCCGATCGGCTTCGAACCGCCATTCTCCAGCTCCGTCCAAGTCCGAACAACCTGCAGTCCGTTATAGAACTGCATCATACTGCGAACTTCAAGCCCCGTAACATCATCAATCAGATGCCACACGAGTCGCCGACCAACTTCCCCGGCCACGGAAGATGAAGCGAGGTCCTCCAGCTTCACCAATCGCAGCCGTTTTCCCGGCGTCGTTCCGGTATGCTTGGAGCCATGATGATCATTATGATTCTCGCCGCTCACGTGTACCTCGACTAGGCGGTACTTCGCCCGCTTCTTATCCGGCCACTGCCCATATTCGGCTCCAACCTCAGACAAGCCCATATATAAAAACCGGACGTCGCCAGTTTCCGTAATCTCGAATAACAGATGCAGGCCATTCTCTTCGATTCGAATCCATTCGCTCATTGCGCATTACCCCTTTACTGCACCGGCAGTCATGCCTTCTACCAGGAATTTTTGCAAGAATACAAACAAAATGACGATCGGCAGCACGCTCAGTACAGAGGACGCCATCAAGCTGCCCCAGTCTGTCTGATACAGCCCTTTGAACAAGCTGATGCCCGGCGTAAGCGTCCGATGCTCCTCATCGTTAATGAAGACGAAGCCGAACATAAATTCATTCCATGCGTTAAGAAAAGCGAACAGCGACGTCGCTACAAGGCTCGGCAGCGACACCGGAAGCAGAATGCGGAAGATGATGCCGACTCGCGTGCAGCCATCGATCTCAGCCGATTCCTCCATCTCCATTGGAATGGAATCGAAGAAGCTCTTCATCATGAACGTGCACAGCGGCACCGTGAATGTCGTGTATGCCAGAATCAAGGACGCATACGTATTGATAAGTCCGAGATTTTTCATAACCAGATACAGAGGAATAAGCAGCAATACACCAGGAATCATCTGCGACAGCAGCATTGCGACGCTGAACAGCTTAACCCCTTTGAAGCGGCCGTAACGGCTTAGCGCATAACCGGTAAAGATCGAGATAAGCAGCGATGCGACAGTTGTGATCGAAGCAATCATCAAGCTATTTTTGAAGAAAGTCAGGAATTTCGAGTTGTTGAGTACGTTGTCGAAGTGCTTAAACGTCGGCGACGAAATCCAGAAGGATGGATCGACCGTGCGGATCTCCGTGTCCGGTTTCAGCGATGTCACAACCATCCATAGGAACGGGAACAAACAGTAAACCGAGAATCCAAGCAGGACGACGTAGGTCAATACGGTAAGAAATCGTTGTTTGCCGCGGCTGATCAGCATGGGATCACCTCCTATTTTTCTTAACAGTCATCATGTAGTAAATAACGAAGCAGGCCATCATGAAGCCCAGCATCAACGATGCGAGTGCCGATGCATTGCCGAAGTTGTACTCCTGCATCGCGTAACGGTAAATCATAATCGGCAGCGTCTCCGACGAATACAGCGGACCGCCTTCTGTCATAACCCAGATGAAGTCGAAGTTAATGGCCGTCCAGATGACGTGGATAAAAATCATCGTGAGCGATACGGTCTTCAACTGCGGCAGTACGATGTGGAAGAACCTTTTGCGAACGCCTGCGCCGTCGATTGCCGCCGCCTCGATAATGTCGCGAGACACAGACTGCAGACCAGCGAGCAAGCTGATCGTGAAGAACGGGAAACTCCGCCAGATGTTGACGAACACGACCGTCAGCAGCGCTGTATTCAGCTCGCCGAGCCAGTAGATCGGTTCATCGATGATGCCCAGCTTCACGAGCCATAGATTGATAATGCCGTAGTCCGGCGTCAGCATCCATGTCCATGTCAGGCCCGCAACAACGATTGGAACGACCCAAGGAACGATAACGATGGCACGGAACACCGTTCTGCCTTTAATCTTCTGATTCAATGCAATCGCTGAGATCAGACCCAGCACGTACTCGCCTGCAACCGAGAGCACCGTCCATACGACCGTGTTCCAGAGCGCCTTCCGAAAATATTCATGGTGCAGCACTTCCGAATAGTTCGCAAGACCGGCCCAGCCGCTCAGAGCCTTATTCATCAGATTCTTGTATTGGAAGCTGTCCCACAACACCGTTACTAATGGATAAGCATTCATCGCAAGGAAGAACAGTACGGCAGGGAGCACGAATAGATAAGCGATTCTCTTGATCTTCTTCTCTCTAAGCGTCATGCCGAATTTGCGTCTGATCTTGGTTGGACGCTCCAGCTCTATAGGTCTCATCTATCATTCTCACTCCATTTCCTTAAAAGCGGACTTTGTGAACTACCTCTAATAGGTATAAAAAAACAAGCATGGGGCTGGATGCGCTTAGGCCTGCTGCCTCCCGCCCATGCTTGTTCATTCAACATTGTGAAGTTAGCTTGCGCTCAGCTCACCCGTTTTCCTCAAGCTGTCATTGATCGCGTTCGACAGCCATTTCGCCACATCCTCAGCCGAATCGTTCTTCAGCAGTGCGCGTGCGAGCGAGTCTTCCATCGCTTTCGTGATGCCGCCGAGCGACACGGCCGGGAATACAACGCCTTGCTCTGCGAGCGCCATGAAATCTTTGCCCCATCCGCCATCGACTTGCTGATCGCTGCGTGCGCTCTTGCCTGGGTTAACAGCCAGCTGATAATCAGCGCCCAGCAGGAACGATGCGAGCTCCCAAGCTTGGTCTGGATGCTCCGATTTATAGACATACAATGGTGCGATTTCCATGAACGTTGCTGGCGTTGCCTTGGAAGGCGGCGCTGCAACTTTAACGTCCTTCATGCCTTCCGGATTCTCGGAGCTGCGGCTCTCGATCCATGGACCGTCGACAACCATCGCATATTGCGCCAATACGAAGTTCTGGTCTTCTTCTTCCCAACCCCAGGTCTTCGAATCCGACTTGATTGTCTTAGTTGCTAGCAGATCTTGATAGAACTTGAATACTTCTGCTGCTTTAGCCAGCTGATCTGCGTTGTCCTGCCACGTATTTTTATATTTGCCGTCTGCTTGTTTGTCCGCAAGGGTAACGCCGTTTTGAGCCAGATACATGATCAATTCTTGCGGCGAACGCACTCCTGCCCCTGCGATGCCGAACGCTTCTTTGCCCGTCTTCTCCTTGATCGTTGGTCCAGCTGCGAGGAGCTCATCCCATGTCTTCGGAGGCGCTGTCAGGCCTGCAGCTTTCAGAATGTCCTCATGATAGAGCAGCGCGCGAATGCCCAAGTAGTTCGGCAGTGCTTTTACTTTGCCGTCGATCGTGAGTGCTTCCATAACGTTCGGATAGATGTTGCCTTTGTCCGCCCATTTGTCTACGTAAGGCGTCAGGTCAGCGAGTGCGTCCATATTGTTCAATTCGCCGAACCATTCGGAGAGGCCCCAGCTTAAGTCTGGCGTGTCGCCTGCATTGATTGCAGCTACCAGCTTGTCGTGCATTACATCGTATGAAATGACTTGCAGATTCACGTCGATATCCGCGTGAGCGTCGTCGAATTCCTTGACCTTCGCTTGAATCGCTTTGCCTTCGTCCGTGCTTGGATCAAGCGCTGCCCAGAAGTTGAGCTTAACCGTTTCTTGCTTGGACGGCGTCGATGAACCCGTAGTCGAATTGCTGTCTTTGTTCGTGCTGTCATCGCTGCTGCCGCATGCTGAAAGCGCGGTGGTTAGCAGTACAGCAGCAGTTAATGCACTAATTCTCTTTGTAGCTTTCAAATGAACCCCTCCGTGTAACGTATTGTGTTTACATGTCTCATTATAAGAACTCGCTGCGAACGTCGGTATGCTGCCAATTTCACGTTCATGTCGAAAATATTCAGGTTACCCTTCCAGCAGCTGCATAGATAAGGTGGAGCCGATTCCGATCTCAGGCTCCACCTTTTGTTAGACAGACTATTCGGCTTGTTGCCTTGCAAACTGCCGATACTCGGTCGGCTTCATTCCGGTATGTTTGCGGAACACTTGGCTGAAATAACGTTGATCCGAATAGCCGACATAATCGGCAATCTCGTATGTTTTCAGTTCACTCTGTTCAAGAAGTTGCTTCGAATGCTCCATTCGCAGCGCGGTGAGGTACTCGACGAAGCTCTCTCCGATCGTGTTCTTGAACAAGGAACAGAAGTAGTTTTTGTTCATATAGAATTTCTGGGCGACGTCATCCAGCGTGACGTCCCGGTAGTTCAAGTCGATATACTGCTTCACGACCTCCATCAGCTGTCGGCCGTTCTTCAGCCTTGTCGTCGATGACGCTTTGGTCAGACGATCTTGAAGGAGTGTACTGATCGCCTGCCGTGCCTGCTCCGTCCGCACCTCTTGGATGCCGCTTCTCGCCTCATTCAGTTGCTGCAGCGCTGTCTCGTCATGCCCGCCGGCAAACTCCAGCTTCGCCAGCAGCTCCGTTGCAGCCTTCTTCCATTCTGTTGCGCTCATCTTCGACAACATCGCTGCACTGAACGCTTCATTGAGCTTATCAAGCAGAAGCGCCTCTTCGCGAAGCGCTCCCGTCCCAAGAAACATGTCCAACAGCATGTTTACTTCTTGCCAGCTTTCAATCGGTTTTATCTGGTTAGTCGCTGTCGACGTGGCGTGGCCGTAAATCGCAACAGCCTCGTCACCGCCGATCCGCATCGACTCCAATGCACTGACAGCCTCGGCGTAAGCTGCCGCCAGCTTGCTGATGCGCTGCTTCGGCGCGCTCGCCCCAATTCGCAGCCGGACGCGCAAATAACGCTCCGCCGCACTTCGCAGCTTATCCAGATCCGACGTCAGCCAGTCGATCGGCCGCTCTTGATGGGAGAGCAGCACGACGAACTCTGCCGCCTTCTGGAGGTTGCGGAAGACAAGCGTCTGCTTGCCTACCGTCTCCTGAATAATGTTCCGCGCAGCGAATAAGAACGTATGGCGATCTCCGCCATATCGCTGCTGGATATGCTCGTCTGCCTCTAATATTTTGACGACAATCGTTGTGTAACGTCCCTCCGGCAGTGCAATCATAAGCTGCTCGGCGCGTACATGCAGCTCATTCTCATCAAGTTGGCCGGCAACGGCAGCCTGCATGAACAGCTCGTCGTGCATGAGCACGAGCCCTTGGTTCAACACCGCCTTCTCATTAATGCGGTCCGATTGAGACTGATGCTCTTGGCGAAGCTCATCGACTGCGCGGCCTAAGACCGACAGCAGCTCGGCTTCTTTTATCGGTTTGAGCAAATAATCATAAGCGTCACGCTTGAATGCTGTCCGTGTATAGTCAAAATCACCATAGCCGCTCAGCACAATGACTTTGGCGGGATGGTTCGTTTGTTGGAGCCACTCGAGCAGCCCGAGTCCATCCAACATCGGCATTCGGATATCGGTCACGATAATGTTCGGCATGAGCTGCTCCGCCAGTCTTCTCGCTTCTTCTCCATCATATGCATGGCCAACGATTTGCCAGCCAAGCTGCTCCCATGGGATCAGGGATGTCAGCTGCTCATGTACGGTCCGTTCATCGTCTACGATTAGAAAACGCATCGGTTAGCCCTCCTTCCACGGCAAACGGAATATGACGCATGTTCCCGTGCCTTTCTTGCTGCGAATGCTGATGCCATAATCGTCACCGCATATGAGTCGGATACGCGAATGCACATTGACGAGGCCGATCGAGCTTTCTCGATCTTTGCGGTCGGTTTGCGCTGGCTGCTGCAGGTGCAGCTGGGGTCCGAGCAGGTCGGACAACCCTCTTTTCTCCAGCTCCCCCATTCCGACGCCATTGTCCAGCACATCGATATAGAGCGCGCCTTCCTCTTGGTCGATCCGTGCGGACAGCTTCAGCAATTGACGCTCGTTATGGCTTGGAATAAGACCATGCTCCACCGCATTCTCGACAATCGGCTGGAGAATGAGCTTCGGAATCTGAATGTTCGCAATTTCCGGCGGGACTACAATTCGCGTATGGATATTGCCTTGGAATCGCTTATTGATGATGACGAGGTAGTTGCGAATATGCATAATTTCGTCGCGTACCGACACCCACTCGTTCTGGATGTTCATGTTGTAACGGTACATATTGCTGAGCGATCGACAGATCAACTTCAGGTCAGGGACGTTCTTCACTTCGGCAATGCCCGCCATCATCTGCAGCGTATTGAATAGAAAATGAGGCGAGATTTGCGCCTGCAGCGCCTTGATCTGCGTCTCTTGATTCGTTAGCTGCAGCTTGAGATCATGCTCGATGAGCTGCTGGATCTGCTCGGCCATTCGATTGAATTGGTGGCCGAGGTAGCCGATCTCGTCACCCGTCATCACGTCCACCCGAGCGTCGTAATCGCCGATTTGGATCCGGACCATTTTGCGATGCATATGAATGATTGGTTTCGTCATGCTGTAGCTGAGCCACAGCGAGATTGCGATCGCTAGAAACGCGGTTCCAATGAGAGTCAGAATGGCAACATTCCGATACAGCATCTGCTGCGGATCGCGTTCGAACGTGTAGGACAGCTTCCAGTCGGAATCGCCGAGTTCGGTCGTAACCTGTTTATGACTGCGCGTACCGATTGGAATGTCGTATTTGAGCCCGGCCTTCTCATGATCGGTATGATAGACGGCATAACCGGAAGCGTCAGCGACGATAAACTCACCTTTGTACAGGAAGTTATACGTCTCAATGAGATTGCGGAAGCTCTGCTCCTTCATATCAATGACGAGCAGACCGGACGGTTTGCCCCGATAGCGGACAGGGTACAGGTACTGGATGATCGGCTCGTTGTACAAGCTCGTGTAACGGATGAGCGTCTTCGGCTTATCCCCGGCTTGCTTGGAGATGAGCAGGAGCGAACGATAGTAGGCGGCGTCCATGTCCGGATACAGCTTCGGGAAGAAGTTGCCGAGCACTTCTTCGTCATTGCGGATGAGGTACATCCCAAGAATGTCCTTGACCCGCGATTGGTTGTAAACGGATAAGAAATATTCATGGATATCGCGGACGGTATCGTACGTCCGGCTGTCGCTCAGAAATTCCTTCTTTAGTGCGATGCTTTCAATAAGATCCGAATTCGAG
Source organism: Paenibacillus terricola (assembly GCF_014779765.1). Lineage (GTDB taxonomy): Bacteria > Bacillota > Bacilli > Paenibacillales > Paenibacillaceae > Paenibacillus_T > Paenibacillus_T terricola. The sequence goes on from NZ_JACXZA010000003.1 coordinate 563,680, forward strand.
TAAATTTGGTAAGCGGTTTCATTTAATGCCAGCGAATATTCATTGATGCGCTGCTTGAGATCGAGCTCGATGCGGCTTCTTGCGAAATCGCTGTCCTTCTTCATATCTTGCGAGACTTGGTACAAAATAATGCCCGACGTAATCGCCAGCGGCAGCGCGGTCGTCAGAATTAGCGCAAGGAAGATCTTCATCCTGATCCGGTTGAACATGCGGGGATCGTTCTCCTTTGGTCTTGCTTCGATTATCGTGCATCTATTGTGAAGGATTACGCCGCACATAACAATCGAAATATTTAACTGGAATGTTTAAAATATTCAGGTAAGAGACTGTCAAGTCGACTACCTGAAGGAGAATCTTTTTAGCTACTATTGCACTGAGTCGCTGCATTCGTTCGTGTTTAAGTAAAAACCCCGACCGCAAGAGGTCGGGGTTCTGCTTCATTTACATAAAGATAACCGACGGATGGGTTTCGCCTTGATGAGTATCTTGTAGGCAAGAAAACCAACCGCTCCACCGATCGTATTGGCAATAAGATCGTTGATATCGGTGCTTCTGCCGCTGCCCAGCGCAATTCGCACGATCATCTGCAGAACTTCGAACGAAAGACTTATCCAAAGGGCAAACCATGCGACAGATGCGGCTCTGTTGAATTTGGACTTCAGTAACGGGAGGTAAATGCCCAGCGGGATCATCATCACAATGTTGAGGACAAAAGTCTTGATGTCGATCGTCAAGATTGGAATGAAGTTGATGGTCTTATACCATGGCGTCTGATTGGCGTATTGCCCGATATTCACGTCAATCGGGAAGAATACGAGATCAATTACCGCAAGACTGTACACGATAAACGAGAATATCAATATAAATTGTGGGACGGCGTATATACGCCTAGATAAAGTCTTGATTCCATAGTGCATGAATAGGACAAGGAACAGCGGAATCAACACGTACCAGGAAGGAATCGTAAATTGAATATTCACAACGAGACCTCTCTTTGCAAGTTAGTTGGCAGCAGGAAGCTCGATTCGCGTTTCTAGTTGTTGGATGAATTGATCCTCCTGAACATCCTCATTGAAGCTGTCTCGGATAACAAAAGGTTTCACAGTGATATACTTGCTCGCTCCTGGCTGCGAAGCAAAGCGGCGATCGAAAAGAAGGCGGTTGCCTTCAATAATGCCTTCTCCATTCAGAGCGGGCAGGCGGCGGCCTTGATCGTCAAACACAGCTACTCCAATTGCAATGAGGCGGCGCTCTTCCTTGTTTGTTAACGTGACCGCATCCGCGAGGGCGATGGAAGTCGTCAGTCGTGTCGTAATAGGCGTTACGGACACCTTGGAGACAGAGAAGCTAAGGTCTTTGCTAGCTGTAATGGTATTGGGACTAAATTCGATTGTCTTATCGGTTGTTTTCTTGAATGGGATATCGACCGTAAATTCATGGTCAACCCCGTCAAGCGTGATCGCAGCTGTAGCATTGAAGGAATCAGGTGCAGTTGTTGGATCTGCAACTAATTCAAAGACAAGCGTATTCGGATAGCCCTCACCCGCACTACCGTAGTAAATATTCCCGTTCTGCTGTTTGCCGTCTATCGCAATAAAAATATTGTTAATCGCCTGATCCAGTCTCATCTTCTTATTCCCGTTGCTGTACGTTCCATTGTCCAAGTTCGGTGCCGCCACGTTCAATACAAAGGCGGCCCTGTTGCCGTCATACAGCGTTTCAGTTACTTGAAGGCTCACATCTTCGTAAGAAACGGTACGGTTCACGTTTGAAGTAAGACCAAGATCGCCAGCTATGCGAAGTCCGATGTCGCCTTGTATCTTGCTGAAGATGCTGCCGATAACCGGGATGTTCTTCAGCGAACTCGCCATTGCTGGTGAAACAGCGGCAGTGGCGAACAAGCCTGCTGCGAGTATACCCGCCGCTGCCGTTGTGAGTGCAAGGCGGCGAAGCTTCGAAGTCTTCCTTCTGTTGATGCGCGGTGCTTGTTGTGCCTGTCGGGACAGGAGTGCATAGGTTTCATCGAGACGCGACCGGACGAGGGGGGACATCTCCATATTGCTCGTATCCAGCTTGTCGAATTCCTTCTCAAGTTCAAATGCTGACATAGTTCATCTTCCTTTCCTGTCTGCTGGTCAATGCTTGGTACAGCGTATCGCGTGCTCGAGAGAGACGCATCTTTACAGCACTTTCCGAAATATCAAGCACCTTAGCTACCTGGCGAAGCGGAAGGTCTTCAAGGTAATGCAGAATAACGACGATGCGCTGCGGTTCATCCAATCGATCCACAGCTTCTCTCAGATCCACCTTCTCATAGTCATCAGAGGTTGAGGGAATGGTTGGGACATTCGCATAGGCAACGGAACCGGCGCGTTTGGCAATCAGGTTATGACATTCATTGATCAGAATGCGAAATATCCAGGTTTTGAAATACTTAGGCTCCCGCAAAGAAGGGATAGCCTTAAAAGCTTTGAGAATGGTTTCTTGCAGTGCATCTGCGACATCCTCGTCTTTGGATAAGATGGACTTAGCCATGAAATGCAGAGAGCTCTCTAACTGCCGGATCAGCTCGATAAATGCATCAGCGTCACCAGCAGCGGCTTTCGCCATAAGTTTGGTCGTTTCCACTCAGCGTTCTCCTTCCCGTGTTAATTGTCTGTATAGTAGTTAGACCGCGTAGGCTAACGAATGGTCACTTTTATTTTTGTTATACTTATTGAACTACAAAAAGACAACCTAAACATAAAAAACCGATCCCTACCATTACGGTAGAGATCGGTCAGATACACTATTAGTACGAGCTAACGACGATGTTACGCAGTTTGCGAGTCAGCGGCATGGTGCCGGCGTCTTTCTTTTGGATCATGTAGAGGAACGTGAGATCGTCCGCTGGCAAATTGGTGAAGAACGCACCGAGCCAGCCGTCCCAGCCGTATTCGCCTAGGCTACCGATAACTCCAGCCTTGCCGAAGTCCGTGATAACGCGCATCATGTTGCCGTAGCTGTGGCCGCGCAGCGTCTGCCAGCCATTGAAGTGCTGCTGCTGCTCGTCCGTCAGTGTTGAGGAACGCAAGTAGCGCACCGTTCTAGGACGCAGAATTTGCACGCCATTCAAGCTGCCTTCGTTCATGAGCATCGTCGTGAACTTCACGCTGTCATCGATCGTGGAAGCCAGTCCAGCGCCACCCGATTCGAATCCAGGCGCTCGGTCAAGCTGATGGTTAATGCCCAGATTGTTACCCAGATACAGTTCCAATCCGCCTTGGCCGTCATCGCCATAAGTCTTCGCAAGGCGCGGGCGTTTCTCTTCCGGCACCCAGAAGCCTGTATCGTTCATACCGAGCGGCTCGAAGATTTGCTGCTTCAGGAATTGTCCGAAGCTCATCCCGCTTACAACCTCTACGACGGCACCGAGCACATCGGTATTCGTGCCATACTGCCAAGCGGAGCCAGGTTGGAACGCAAGCGGCGCTTGTCCAAGTCGGTTCGCCAGCTCAACGGTCGTCATTGGCGAGTCGCTGAACAGGCGGCGGTCGAGCTCTTTGAACAACTCATCCGTCTCCCGCTCGGCTTGATTTCCAAGACCTGGATATACCAAGCCAGACGTCATGTTAAGCAAATCTTGCAGGTTAACTTCGCGTTTCGCCGGTACCAACTTATCCCCTTCAACAACCTTCTGACCCTTAAAGCCCGGGAGGAATTTGCTCACTGGATCGAACAAGTCGATTTCCCCGCGCTCGAGCAGCATCATGACAGCCGTTGCCGTCACTGGTTTCGTCATCGAATACAAGCGGAAGATCGAATCCCGCTTAATCGGAGATCCCGCTGCAATATCCGCCAGACCATCCTCGTGATAGAAAACCTCTTCGCCCTTATGAATTACCATCATATTCGCGCCTGCAACTTCGTTGTTCTCAATGCCTGCGCGAAGAACTGCTTTCAATTGATTCATCGCTAATTGGTCCAACATATGCGTATAGCTCCTTATCTTGAAACTTTCATTTTTGCATCATCCTAATTGTACAGAAGTTGAGCCAAGTCAGCTATACGGTTCAACTGATTTTTACTCCGAAAGATAAAGATTGCTTCCATGCATGCAGCTTGTGCAGGAATATCGATAATCGGAAGCGAATGATATTCGCAAGAAATATTCCATATTATGGATTACCGTAAAGTGATTGCAACGAACGATATTGTTCAGGTCACAATAGGAGGGCGTTTCTTTGAGGCCTATTAATACTAATCTCAGACAGGAGCACACTGCTGTTATTAATAAACTGGTTGAATATATCGATGATCATATGGAGAAACCGCTTGGACTACAAGATTTGTCGGAACAGGCATTGGTCTCCCCTTATCATCTTCATAGAGTCTTTAAGTCGATTACAGGGGAAACGATACACGCATACCTGAATCGCATACGACTTGAGAAAGCGGCCAGCCAATTGAAATATTCGGAGACGGTTGATATTAGTAGGATCTCCAGACAAGTCGGGTTTGCCTCGGCATCCGTTTTCGCTCGTGCTTTCCGAAACCATTTCGGCGTTTCTGCTAGCGAATACCGTAAATTACATTCTATTAATAGCAATTCATGCGCAGTTAATAGCAAGAATAGTCAACTACGATCCGCATGGCTCGCCTACAATGAGGGTGGCGCCAATGATTTAGAACTGGATATCCGAATAAAAAGAATGCAGCCTTGCTACATAGCGTACACCCGGACGAATGGGAGAGTTCTGGAGAAAACGTTCGAGGAGAACCGCAACCACCTTCAAACGATGGGATCGATATTCGACTGGGCCCGTCAGCACTCTCTCTGGAATCCGCCTTCGACTTCGCTTGTAAGCATGGAGTATCAAGACCCTCGTGTATCCGGTACCCAATATAAGCGAGTGGATTGTGGTCTGACCTTGCCCAAACCGATTGAACCGATTGGTGAGATCGGGTGCCGTCTATTCGCTGGAGGACAGTATGCCGTTCTGCGTATATTCGACACTACTGCGCATGCAAGGAAACAAGTAAAACGATTATGGGAAGAATGGCTGCCTCATAGTGGATTTTATTACACCAGTCAGCCTGTTATCATTCTTCATCAGAATAATCCATCATGGGAACCTTCTCATCGTTACTTTATCGATTATGCAATTCCGATTAATCCGAAGCAGTATCCGGGGAACCATCCTTCACCATATCGTGAGGATATTAGGAAACCGCCTCCCCGTCCCGATTTGCCTATGTTAACCCAATTATTCGAGGAGGAACGATCATGAATTTATCGTTAAACGGTAAGGTTGTCATCTGGCTGCATGTCAGTCGATTCGAAGAGGCAGTGGAATGGTATAAGGAGTATCTTGGGCTGCAGTTAGCCGATAACATGGGGGATATTGCTTTCTTCCGTCTGAACGACGATCTTACAAAGCTGGCCCTGGTGAAATCGAATTTGGACAATCCGAAAACGCACGCGGTGCTCGACCTGCAATCCGATAATATCAAAAAGGCGTATCAACTGCTAAAAGGACGAGGCGTTCGAGTGGACGACTTGGAGAATCCTTATTGGGTTTATCATGAATTCCACTTCTATGATCTAGAAGGTAATAAATTGAGAATTCATGGGTTCTCGAATGACTGACTTTTCCGTGCAGGAAATGCACGGCATTCCTAACGCACCTGCAATATGATTGATCTCGAAGGGAGGGACAACGATGGATTGGCTGGATCGAATGAACAATGCCATGGATTATATCGAAGCAAATCTGGCGGACACGATCTCATATGATGATATAGCGCAGAGAACCTGCTGCTCTACTTATCATTTTCAACGGATGTTTCCGTTTATTACCGGCGTATCTTTATCGGAGTACATCCGACGTCGTCGCCTGACATTGGCAGCATTCGAGCTGCAGACAACAGATGCCAAAGTTATTGATATAGCCATGAAATATGGATACGATTCGCCGGAAGCATTCGCGCGGGCGTTTAAGAATCTTCATGGGATCATGCCAATATCTGCGCGCGATAAGGGCGTTTCTCTCAAAGCCTATCCTCGTATGTCCTTCCACATTTCAATAAAAGGGGATATCGAGATGAATTACCGAATTGAACAAAAAGGTTCGTTTGAAATGTTTGGCGTGCATGGTCTAATAAATTCGAATATGCAAACAGCCTTCGCCGAAGTTCCTCAGTTCCGCAAACAATGCGATGAAGATGGAAGCGTCGATCTTATCAATGAGTCACTGGGACGTTTCGGCAACAACGTATTGCACGCGGCCTTATACGATCACAACGGAGAATCTTTCAAATACATGATTGGTTATCATGTGCCGAAGGGATTCGAAATTCCGGAGCGATGCACCAAGCTTTCTGTCCCTGCATTAACATGGGCAATCTTCCCGGAACCGCAATGCGATTTGCAGCAGCTATGGGAACGAATATATTCCGAATGGTTTCCGACGTCGGGTTACGAACAAATCGAAGGCCCTCAATTCGAGATGTATTACGGCATGCCTGGACATTGGAGCGGCGAAATTTGGATACCCGTAAAGAAGAAATAACTTGTAGTGATCGTCAGAATTTGAAGGCGTACCGCATTCAGCGGCACGCCTTCTCTTCTATCAACGATTAAACTTAAACCAATTGATGTTGAACAGATAACGCCCGCAATACCGCAACCAGACGATCATCCATCCAGTAATTTCGATTGGATTCAAGTGCCATATTTTATATAATGGATATATTCATTGGAACTTCTGTCGCGTAATCTTCATATCCGAAGGCGGTGCTTATAATGAAAGAAAATTTGAGAATGGCGTGGGCCGCAGCCTGGTTTGCGCTTGTAGGTCAGTTGTCGGTATTCGTTGTCTTATCCATCCTTACAGATGAGTGGCGATATGCGATGTGGAGCTTCATGGTCAGTATGATGGCTGGGGTTCCAGGCATCATTGTCACATGGCAGGCGCAGAGGAAATCGAGCATCATCAAATAGGGTCACGCTTAGCATCTGACTAAGATTCTGTCGCTTTCGACAACACAAATAAGAGGACCTGACCACGAGTCAGGTCCTCTTATTTTTACTAGTGCACACATTATTATTGCGGCAATGTCTTCTTCTCGACGATCGTTCCGTCAGTCACAATCCACAAGGATGTTTGTAAAGTGCCCGCTTCTGCACATTAAGACTTATCCGTACGAATTAGCACCCGCCCTCAAACGAAATCTGTTTATGTTGGAGTATCTCGGCTCGTACTCTCTGACCGCACAAACTGAGGGGTGGAGCGCCCTTGTCATGACCGGATCGAACCATGCAGTGTCGTACGCGCCTAACGGATGCCACAGTGGCTTTTCGCCTTCAGAGAGATCATTTCTACATCTAACGGTTCTCAAGAGGGTTATTCTATCAAGACTGCCTTGTTGCGGATGTAAATTGACCAAATAAGTTCAATCACAACCGTTGCAACTGAGAAACCCTCATATTTACTCAAATAAGCACTTTGGCATCCGTTAGCATTCTAGCAGACTGTCGCGGTAATCGGAATGGGATCCATGCTGGGCAAGAGCGGGATCTGAATAGCATAATACTGCGAAGATATAAACGGGCACAGCGCAGAAGCAGCGTTGGTTCGACTAAATATGGCGCAGGTTCAACATAGGGAAAGAAGTATAGGACAGCGCAGATGCAACGTTAGTTCAACATCTTGCAGCTCAGATACTGCGTCGGACATCATAGGAAGAGGGCAGCATCGGTTCAACATCCGGCAGCAAAGGTACTGCAGAGGCCCGCCCGCCCACGCACGTACAGCAAACAGGCTGTCCCCCTAACTCATGGGGAACAGCCTCAAGTTCAAGTTCTACTGTCGTTCTATCGTCACACGCTGACCGAGCGCTCCTGCAATCCGTATCACTCCAAGCTCGATCTCGAGTTGGAAGTTCTCTTTCCAGCTCGCAAGCTCGAACGCTTCTGGCGTTCCTGTCTCGCCATAAACAGCCGAGACGAACCAATGAGCGCCTTGCGCAAGCTTCGACTTCAGCGTCGGAATCGCGGTGCGCGGATGCATCAGGTTCGTGTTGGCTTGCGCATGGATAAGCGCTGCCTCACCATACCCCGCTATGCCTGCAATCCCACAAATCCCGAAGCCGGATCGACCCCCAACCGCCATCTCAGCAGCATCGCGAATCTCAACCAACGACGCATCAATCGGCAGCGCGAAGCCTCCTTCCGCCGCATCCAACTCCCGTGCTGTCTGCACGTGGTGAACGCGTAGATGCCATGGGAGTCCAGGCACAATCCACGTCGTCACTTTCACGTCACGCCAAGGATGCCACGTCGATTTCAGCACACCGCCATCTAGGATCGAAGCCTCCTCGTTCTTCCGACGGACACGGTATATATTGTCCCCCTCGCTAAGCGCAAGCATCGAATCGAATGCGCCTTGCGACAGGCCCCATTCCGCACGCGGAACGCTAAAGCCAAACGACGCGGAATAAGCGAATTTCTCATATTTCGCAGACGTATGCGTATGTTCATTCGTTCCAAGATGTCCGGTGTTGAACGCGGCAGTGTGACCGGTCGCAGCAGAATGAACGACGACCATATGCGGCGCCCGCTGCACCGATACGGTCGGCAGCATAGGCATCGATTCCTCCTCCGCCTGCCAGAACGGATGATCGTCCGGCAATGCCAGCGGCAGGAAGGCTTTCATCGCCCAGTAGACGGAACCTGGCGCGTTATAATTCTCAGCCATGATCAGATTCGGATACGCGTATCCGACCGTCATAATGCCATCGCTGGCGAAGATCGGCTGCTGGAACCACCAGCGCAGATGACGCAGGAACAGTCCCTTCAGCACGCCGTAGGTGTATGTCCCATCTTCTGCGAAGGCCATCGCGCCCCAGAATGCCCCTTGCGAGTAGCGATATGCCATGCTTCGGCCATAAGGAATCGCCTGTCCTTCCCCTGCAAACCAATGGATGAACTGCTCCGCGAACCGGCCCGCACGCTGTTGGAACCGCTCCGCGCGCACCGGATCTTCCGCCTTCATCAGCTTCGCATACAGCAGGGCATAATACTGGATCGCGAACGGCACGTAATAATCGCTGTGCCCGCCTACGCCATCCGCATACCAGCCTTCGTCGAGATAAAACTGTTCGATCCGCTGCAAATTCGCTTCCGTCCGCGCTTCGTCAACCGGAAGGCCCAGCTTGCGGAATCCGATGTTGACGAGCACCTGGAAGAACAGCCAGTTGCAATCGTAGACAGGATGGCGATTAATCTGATTAAGCCAGTCATAGAATCGCTGCTGCGATGCAACGGACAGCCGACCCCAGATCTGATCTGGTACAAGGGCGAGCGAGAAGCCCATCGACGCCATCTCGACGAGACGCTGGTCGTAGTCGCCTACCTTGCCCCAATACTCCGAATGCTCCGGATTCGTACCGTTATCGATCCCCTGGATAATAAGCTGAAGGAACGAATCGTCTTTACCGCCACCAGCGAGGAACGGAACGAGTCCCCACAGAATACGGGAGAAGCCCTCCATCTCCGCAACATCTGCGGAATATCCAGCACCCGAACCGGTTAACTGCAAGCGAGCGCGTCCCTCCGAATAGCGAGGAATTAAAGGCTGTACCAGCTGTTGAAACGCCAACGCCAGATCCGCCTTCGTACGCAAAGGGTTGCTTGCGATAGGCTGCTTGATCACTCCCATGGAATGCTGTGGCCTCCTCTCAGCCTAGCGAGACCTTCGACGAAATAGTAGTCGCCGTAGATGAGCGGCACGTCCATATTTCTGCGTTCCGGATAATGGCTTGTGCCGTGCAAAATCAATCCTTCTTCGTTCACGTCCTCGAACGCGCCATAGTTCCGATACAGCGATTCGAGAATACGTTCGCCAGCCAGACGGTAGCTCTTCGCCTCCGGCTCCGATACCAACTCGGCAATCTTCAGCAAGCCGCATGCGGCGCAGGCGCCAGCTGATGTATCGCGCAACCACCTTGTATCCTCCGGCGCACGGAAATCCCATACGGGCACTGAATCCTCTTCGAGCTGTGACACGAAGAAATGAGCCACCCGCTTCGCTGCATCCAGATAATCTTGGCGTCCCGTATGATGAGCAGCCAATGCGAGTCCGTAGACGGCCCAAGAGGTGCCGCGCGACCATGCCGACTCCGGCGCATACCCTTGTCCGCCGATATATTCAGCCACTTCACCCGTATGGGGATCGAAACGAACGATATGACGAACCGAACCATCCTCTCGGATAAAATGGCGCAGCACCGTACCCATATGCGCGTCCGCAATATGCTTGTAGCGCGGATCGCCGCTCGCGCGCGACGCCCAATACAGCAGCGGTACATTCATCGCGCAGTCGATAATCGCAAGACCTGCATTATCGTCGCCTTCGCTCCATGGGTTCCATGCCCGAATGTAATTGCCCTGCAGGTTGAACCGTCCGACCAAATAGTTCGCCGCCTTGAATGCGCGTCTACGCGATTCGTCGCCGCCGTTGCGCGTATAGTTCGCAACGCTCGTCAACGTCCACATGAAGCCAATATCGTGATCCAGTCGGTAGTAGCCGTCCAGCACTTCATCAAGCCGCTCCTCGCACTGTTCCGCAATCAAGCGGAACTTCTCCTCGTCGCTGCCATCGTGCAGCAGCCAGAGCAGTCCTGGCCAGAAACCGGCCGTCCACCAGCCTGGCTCCTCCAATCCGTATGTACCGCCTTGGCTTGCGTGCGGGAAATTCGCCCCGATTCGCTCGCTCGTCCGCTTAACCTTCGCAACCGTCTTCTCCCAAGCTTCCTGTGTCCAATTCGTCATCGTAACCCATCCTTTATTTGAATTCGAAATGAAGTGCGAATTGCTGCGACCGCTTGGCGCTGTGCTCGGCGATCAGATGAATGCGATAATACGTTTCTTCATGTCCAAAATGGTTCACAAACGGCCGCTCTACAATTGCTGGGCGAAAGAGGCCTGCCTCATAGGTTAGCTCCACCATGTGCTGCCCTCCGGCCAGAACAATGCGCCCATCCTCCGCTAAGCTCGGCTGGCAGCGAGTAACGATCACCTCCGTCACCTGACCCCCACTTTCCCCGAATAAGAAGTTGTCGTTGACGGTCAGCGTCGACTTCTCATCCTTGAGTAGAACGAAGCTCCGCTTGAGAGACTGCAGTCCGCTCTCCGAAGGATAGCAATCCGCAAGCTCCAACGAGAAGTGGTCTTGGCGCTCACCAGTCACTGCTTCGGGCATTCTTGCTTTGCTCGCCCCGCCAACTTGCTGCGGATGGCCGCTCACTATGGGAAGAGAGTGCCCCTGCGCTCCATTGCAATCGTACGTATAACGCCCTTCGCCGAAGTAATCCGCTGTATATTCGCCGCTGCCGAGATCGGCTGCAACCGCAGGGTCGTCCCCCGAGAGCAGAATGAAATGGCCGACGTCAATATGGTTATGCGGTTCATCATTCGACCCGCCTTTCGCCGCGAAGCCGAAGCTCCCGGCGCTGCTTACGCTGCGCGAGATAAACCACTGCGCATCAGGCAAATACCAGCTGCCTGGCTTCCAGTTTGCCTCGCGCCGTGCCTCCGGCCGAAACCAGAGCACATTGCGAAGCGCTGGCGCGAATCGTGCGCAATGGTCGTCCGTGTAGGCAGCGCGCAGCTTAAGCGGCGGATGTTCCACTTCCCCGAAGCGATCGGCTAGATAATCAGACAACCCGATATGAACGCTGACATGCGGCAGCGCATCCGAGAAGTTTGCTGGCCTATCGCCTGCAAGGTAACAACGTTGTTGGAAGAGAGAAACCGCTTTCACTTTGTCTAAAGCGAAGAGGTCCGCATTCCCGTCCGTGGCCCGATTCAACAAATCGGCGAAATATACGAAATAGCCAAAGCCATAATTCCAGTAGCCCGGCCCTTCCAGACATGCCCCGTCTTCCCCGAACCCGGCTAGGTAATGGTTCATCGTTTCGACAGTCTTCACCAGAATCGCCGCTTTGCGGGCTGCGCTCTGCTCGACAAGCAGCGCTGCCGCACCGATCGAGCCTGCGCACACCGCCGCCCAGTTATGCTCCGCGGTTTCCCAGCCGTAGGGGCCATAAGACAGATACGGCACGAACAAGCGGCGGTCAATATGCCCAAGCATCGATTCACGAAGCCGCTCGGGCAGGCGGCTGCCCAGCAGAACGATAATCTCGCTAAGCGCGAATCCGGTCTCGGCCGAGAACAAGTCGATATTGCGGTCGATCTGTTGTCCGCGCATGTGGGCAGGCAGACACCATGTCGGTTCTTCCAGTACGGCTTCAATCGTGCCGATTAGTGCTTGCATATACGCCGGCTTATCCGCATCAAGCAGACTCATCAAGGCAAATGAAGCGAGCCGTCTTCGGCGTTCAAAATATTTACCTTCATACGCCAGTCGGTTGCCTGTTTTCTCAAACCGCTCATACAGCTCTTCCGTCAGCTCCGGCTCAGGCAGATCCAGGAGCCGCTCTGCTTCCTCCCGAATCTCGCCAATCATATCCGCATACAGCGGAGAGGCCGCCATTCCCGCCCAATCGACCAGCCTGCCGCTGGACCGATATAGCGGTTCCTCCTGCAGCGAATGGTCCTTCAACCAGCTCTGCAGCAGCTCCTTCGCCCAGTGATATCGCATAGATCTAAGTCCTCCATTCCATCATACAGCTACTTCCTACCCGCGCCCACTACACGCATTACCGAATAATACGCTGAATTATCCCACACCCTTAGCGAGCAGTGCTATATCTCTCATCACGGGATGCTGTGGCGTTCCACAAAGGTAATATTCGGTTTATCCGCGGTACTCGGTCGGCGTGACGCCAACTTGATTCTTGAAGGTCTTGATGAAATAACTCTGGTTGTCGTAGCCCAACATTTCGCAAATCTCGTTAACAGGGCGATTCGTCTGGTCGAGCAGTTCCTTCGCCCGCTCGATCTTCTTGCAGGTGACATATTCAATAAACGTATACCCGGTTTCCTTCTTGAAGAAGCGGCTGAAATAGCTGGGATTCATATGCAGATGCGCCGATACCTCTTCCAGCGATATGCGCTGTCCGAGATTAAGCGAGACGTATTGGAACGCCTCGGTTATTTCGCGGCGTCTGCTGACTGGCGTCATTTCTTCCCGTGTATGAAGAAACGACTGCAATTGCCCCTTCAGCCATTGGAATAACTCAAGCAGCGTATCGAACTGGGCAATTTCCTTATGCAGCGTCTCCGCAGAGGACGACGAAGGCTGATACAACAGCGCATGAAGCTTCAACCTCAGATCGATGAGCAGCTTCAGCACCCAGTCTCTCACTTCTTCCGACGGGTATCGCGCTTCCTGCATCCGTTTCTCCCATACGGAAGCAATCGCCAGCATCTTCGCCTCATTCTTCTCCATGAGCGCCTCGCGGATATCAGCGCTCGCTTGATCGTACAGCGTGAATAGGCCTGCTCCCGACACCTGTCCCGACTGCCATCTGGCGATCTCGCCCGGCAAGAGATAGAAGCGCTGCTCGACAGCGCCAAGCAGTCCGCAGAGCATCGGCTTCAGCTTCTCTGGATGCTCGCAGCTGCCGCCAATCAGAAAGGCCATCTTAATCTTCAGCACCTGCTCAAGCGTCTGTCCAATCATCCGCAGGCTCTGCTGCACTTGATCATGCACATTCGTCTTGATGCCGGGCTTGAATGCGAACAGCAGAAGCGACTGCCGGTTGGTATAGCCGATATGCACCGTACGCAGCGGCAGCGTGCCGATTATCTCTTCCATTACATTGCTCAGCGCAAAATGCAACGTCTGATCCGAATCGAACCGATGTTTAATCACATCGTAATTGTCGAAACAGCCGATGACGGGCAGCACTTGTTCACCAGCGTGGAACAAACCGTACGCGCCAAATGTTTTCTGCCAATCCGCCATCGACAGCATCGGCTGTTGAATAAAGTCGCGGAATGCCTTCTCCTTGCGCAGTTCCCTCGTCTCATTGACGAGATGCTTCATCTGCACCTGCTCCTGCTGCAGCACACGCTCGCCGTCGAGTCCCGACTTGAACTTCGCCAGCAGCTTCTCCAGATCTTCCGGCTCCAGCAAATCCTTCAGCAGATAATCCTGGATATTCAGCCGCATCGCCTGCTGCGCATACTGGAATTCGCTGTGGCAGGATAGAATCGCGATCCGTACCGAAGGATTCAACTCCTTCATATGGGCAGACAGCGTTAGCCCATCCATCTTCGGCATCCCGATATCGGTGACGAGAATATCGGGCGGTTCCGACTGCGCCTGCTCCCAAGCCGCAAGCCCATTCTCATGTTTACTGCAGAGCGTAAGGCCAAGCGACGTCCAATCAACCGCCTCGGACAACAGCTCGAGCACCGGATAATCATCATCTACGAGCATGACTTTATACATAATGTCTACTCTCCTCTCGCAGCGGAATGTGCATAATGATCCGAGTTCCTTCATTAGGACTGCTGTCTGCCGTCATATCGAATGCATCGCCGAACATGATACGCATGCGCTCGGCTACATTCATAACGCCGATGCCCGACATACCGCCTCTCGGCCGTTCTCCCTTCGCCTCTATCAGAGCCGCGGCGGCAGCAAGCTGCGAAGACAGCTTCGCCAGCGCTTCCGGCTCCATCCCATTCCCGTTATCTTCAACGGTCAGCTCCAGGAACCGCTCCTTCATAACGGTGCGCACGATGATCGTGCCGGCGCTCCGGTTCAACCCGTGGATAAGCGCGTTCTCGACCAACGGCTGAAGAATGAATCTCGGAACCTCGATATGGAACGCTGATGCATCCACTTCGAGCTGCAGCCGAACTTCTTCCTTTTGCCGCAAATTCATCAGATCAACGTAATGCGTCAGCAGCTCAATCTCTTCATGGAGCGTAATCGCATCCTCATCTCGGCTGATCGTCATCCGAAGCAGCTTGGATAAAGAGGCGATCATCTTCGCGCTGTCCGAGTCGCCGCCGCGCATCACTTTCATCCGAATCGAATTGAGCACATTGAACAGAAAATGTGGATTAATCTGCGCCTGAAGCATCGCGAGCTCCGCCTTGCGCTTACGCGCCTGCGTCACGGACACTTCCGTAATCATATCTTTAATCCGGTCGAGCATCTGGTCGAACAGGAAGCCGAGTCTTCCGATCTCGTCCTGCCCGCGAACGCCGGAGCGAACCTCCAGGTTGCCCCGCTGTACGCTCGATGCGACTCGGCCCAGACGAATTAACGGCTTCGTAAACGCTCTCATAAGTACCAAGAGCAGAATGAGAAAGACGAAGAACGAGACGATCTGGAACGTGAATACTCGACTGAAGATAGAGCTGATATTAAGAATCGCATCCTGATACGGCTGCTCCGCTACCAGATGCCAGTCATTGAATGAAAGCTTCGACGTCGTGACAAGAAGCTTCTGCTTGCCATCCCGCATAATCTGAGAAGCTGGCGTTAGTCCATCCTCATTCAGCAGATCGCGATATTGAAACGGTGAATTAATGCGTTCCCCATGCGAGGAGGAAATGATCGTCCCTTGGCCATCGACCAGCATGACGTCCTGCCCGCTTGTAAGTCCATTGAATATCTTGCTGATCTTGGTCTCCATCATCGTGACGATGACATAACCATAGATCTTCGAGCTCTCCAGCCGCAATGTGCGCGCAACTGAGATTTGATACGGGTTATCGATTCGATCATAAGGGAATACGGTCGGCGTCGACCCGACCCAATACGAGCGTAAGCCCGCCAAACCTTCCAGCTGCTGAAACCATGACTCTTGCTTGAACTTGAGCGGATTGAATTCATCCTTCGAATAATTCGTGAACGTCGCGCCGTTCGTCAGAATGATTGTAATATAACTTTTCTCGCCGATGTAGGTAAGGCCTTCCAGCTGCTGCATAATGCGGCTCGTTGCCGTAAATCGGTTGTACGGGTCGGCGGTAGACTCCGAACCGTCTGCGATTCGTTTCAAGGTGCTGTTAATATCGGTATTGACTTGAATATAATTCGCTAGGTTGAGCATCCCCTGCAGCAAATTGTTGACTGATCCTCTGACAAGCTGCATCGCATCCTCACTGTTCGAGCGCGCCTGCTGTTCAACAGCGTCCTTGGTTAGTGCATTGTAGATCAGCATGGTGAAGAGCGCCGGCACAAGAATGCATACGATCGAAGCGAACGACAGCTTCGCACGCACCGTCTTGAAGTAAGAGCCGCGAAGAAGCCGGTACATGGTTCATCCCCCTCGTCTATAGAAAGCAAAAGGGGGACTGGCGAACCGTCCCCTTTTGACTCATTATATCGACTATTTTTTGTTCGCGGCAATGATTTCGTCAACGCGTTTCTTCGCATTGGCAACCGTTGTATCAATGTCCTGCTTGTCGAGGATGAGCTTCTCGTATTCCTCGTTGATCGCCTTATACACTTCGGCTTGATACGAAGCCGGTGCGATGATCTGCGATGCTTTGGATTTGACGAGCGTATCGACGAGCGACGCCTTGTCGACGAGCTCTGGATTCTTCGTGCCGCTAAGGATCGTATCGATGATGCTCGCCACTTGGTCCGAATTCACGCCGTTCCATGCTGGAATGTTCTTGCCTTGAACCACTTGGCCCTCCGTTGTGTACCAACGAACGAATTGGTACGCTTCTTCCTTATGCTTCGACGTATCGGACACGGCTACATAGTCCGTCGTCACTGGCGTCAAGCCCGTCGGATCGCTTGCGTTGTTCTTAGGGAAAGGTGCGACAGCGACGTGGAACGTAAGCGGCACTTTATCCGTTCCGCCGATCTCCGTATTCATCCAAGAGCCGATCGTCAGCATGCTTGCCGACTGGTTGAAGAACTGGTTGCGATAAGCAAGCTTCTGCGAAATCATATCCGAATAAGGAACGGAAGACTTATCTTCCTTCTCCATCTTCACGCGCAGCTCAAGCGTTGCCTTGAAGTTCGGATCATCCAGGTTCGAGGAACCGTCTGCCTTCAAGAATTCCGAACCTTGCGGCTGGTTCTCCATCTTCAGCTTCAGGTACTCCATCCATCCGCCGTTCTGCGGGCCGTGGAAATAAGTGCCGTAACGTTTGGTCGCGCCTTCGCCTTTCGTCAGCTTCTTCGCATAGTCCGCATAGTCGTCCCATGTCCAGTCTGTTGGTACCGTTAGTCCCGCTTCGTCGAGATGATCCTTGTTCAGCAGCACGTACCATGGGTTGAATTTGCCTGGTAGCGCATACACTTTGCCGTTCAGATGGGTGTCGACTTTGTAGTCCTCTTCAACCTTGTAGCCATCCTTGGTGATATAGTCATCGAGAGGTGCCGCCATGCCAAGCGCTACGCGCTGAGCATAAGCAGCCGCGTCACTGAACATGAGAATGTCGATCTGCTCGGAGGAGGCTGCAGCAAGATCCAGCTTCTTCGTCGCTTCCTGCGTATCGCCCTTCTCGCTCAGCTGTACCAGCTCGATCGTTACGCCTGGATGAGAGTCTTGATAAGCGGTGAGCGTCTTCTTCCAGTTGTACGCTTCTTCGGTGCCGTACGTGTAAAGCCTGAGGTTGACGGGATCGCTCTTCTTCGTGTCGTCCGTCGTGCTCGTATTGCTTGTCGTGTCTGTACTGGCATTCGTATCTGTCGTCTTCTTCGTGTCATCGGTTTTGTCGCTGCCGCATCCTGCGAGCAACCCTACTACCATGACGCTTGCCAGGCCTGCCGTCCAAATTTTCTTCATCTTGCTGCCCCTCCTAAAAGTTTTTTGTGCAGCTTCCATGCGTGATCTACTTGTAAGCAAAAAACTTGCATCGGAAGCATACGCTTTGTTTTTTGTGCAGCTTCCATGCGTGATCTACTTGCAAGCAAAAAACTTGCATCGGAAGCATACGCTTTGTTTTTTGTGCAGCTTAGCTTCCTGCGTAATCTGCTTGCAAGCAACAAACTTTCGTTCGCACTAGCTATGTTTTATCTCTTACGGGTTTGATTATAGGGAGCATCCGGCATCGCGTGATGCAAGTATTTTTACTTATTTGCAAATAATTCGACTTTTTAGCGTTATCTTACATCAACCTTTTACGCCACCCAAAGCGATGCCCTCGATGACGCTCTTCTGTCCGATGATGAAAATAATGAGCAGCGGCAGAATTGCCGACACCGCTCCTGCCATGATCAGCGAGTAGAACTCGCCGCTGAGCGACGTGAACTTCTGCATGGCCAGCGGAATCGTAAACAGCTTATCGCTGCGCAAGAAGATGAGCGGATTCTGATAGTCGTTCCAAGTCCAGATGAAACGGAGGATCGCATAGGTTGCAACGGCTGGTTTGACGAGCGGCAGGCCGATGCTCCAGAAGATGCGGAAGTGATTGGCCCCGTCCATTTTGGCAGACTCGATAAATTCCTGATGCACCCCCATGAAGAACTGGCGCAGCATGAATGTTCCGAGCACACTGAAGCTTCCTAATAGGATAAGGCCAATATGGCTGTCGAACAAGCCGATCTGCCGGTACAGGATGAACTGCGGAATAAGAATCGCTTGGCTCGGCACCATGTACGTCGCGAGTACGATCAAGAATACGTAGTTGCTGCCTTTGAAATGGATCTTCGAGAAGCCATAGGCGGCAAGCGCGGATACCAATGCCGAGATGGCAGTTGTCGATACGCTGACCTTGATGGAGTTCAGATAATATTTCCAGAATGGATAGTCGCCCGCCCATACTTCCTTGTAGTTGGAGATGGCGTTCCATTCCTTCGGTATCCATTGGATCGGGTAGACGAATACGTCCTTCTCGATCTTGAATGAGGTGACGAGCATCCAGAAGAACGGCATCAGAAACAGAAGACTGACAGCGAACATAAGCAGCGTCAAGATAAGCTTACGCCAGTTCTTCGCAGCGAGAGTGGTAGGCATACGGCCGTTACGCTCCTTTCTTCGAGCATTTATCGTTTAGTAGTTCACCCATCGCTTCTGCGCCAGCCACTGTCCGAACGTAATGAGCAAGACGAACAGGAACAGTACTGCAGCGATGGAGGAGGCGTATCCGACCTTCAAATTGACGAATGCCGTATCGTACAAATACCAGACCATCAGCGAGGTCGAGCCGATCGGCCCCCCTTGCGTCATAACCGCGATGATGTCGAACACTTTGAACGTCGCGATCACGCCTGTTACGAGCAAGAAGAACGATGTTGGCGACAGCAGCGGGAACGTGATGCGGCGGAATTTGGTCCAACCGTCCGCACCGTCGATGTCAGCCGCTTCATAGAGATCCTTCGGAATCGACTGCAAACCTGCGATGTAGATAATCATGTTGAAGCCTATCGAGGTCCAGACGACGATCATCATGATCGAGATGAGCGCATACTTCGGATCGGCAATCCACATCGGCGGATGGCTGATGCCAATCGCCTTCAGCATCTCGTTAATCGGACCATACGATGGCTGGAACAGTACCTGCCATACGACTGCGACCGCTACAATGCTGGAGATGTATGGCATGAAGTAGGCAACCTTGAAATAGCTCTTGAGGTAAACATGACGGTCAATGATTACCGCTAGCACCATCGAGATCAGCATGTAAGCCGGAACCGTGAACAGGAATAGGAAGTTGTTGCGCACCGAGCGAATGAACTGGTCATCATGCAGCAGCTTCTTGAAGTTGCCAATGCCGACCCAGTTGATCCCGTCCCAGCCCTGCACGAAATTCCAGTCGGCGAAGCTCAGCACGATCGTCGCAATGATCGGTATCAGCACAAGCACGAACACACCGATGAGCATCGGACTGATGAACAGCCAGCCGGCCAAGTTCTCTCCGGTCGACAGCGACCACGCCTTCCTTGGCTTCTTCTCAAGCCCGCCTTTCACAGCGGCTTGGGTTGGAGTCTCCATAACGAACACCTCTAATTCAATGAGTAGGATGTGATGTTGTCTTCATTATAGGAAACGGGCAGGCGGTGCCGATGACGGTATTTTGATCTCTTATGCGACAAATTTGACTTCTTGCTGGAGGAGGAGGGAAAAGAGTAAGAGGTGGAAACGGAACATAGAAAAAGCCAACCAGAAAACTCTGGCTGACCTAATAGTACGAGGAAGCTCTCCCGGGTGGGAGAGCTTTGGATGTAGAGAAACGGTATTCGGTCCGATTACCTGCTGCTTCTTGTCCGTGCACTCGTCGGCTCATACTCGACCTGACCAGACATAACCAGACCAGACATGACCTGTCCTGTCCTGTCCTGTCCTGTCCTGTACTCGCTAACGGACTATAGTGACGCTATTCGATCTATAGAGGTCAGTCTGTCGTGTAGCGGACTGAGCGGGCGCTATTCGGCACTTCGTCGGCTCAAACCGCCGATTTGCTGCTCAATAGCGTCACCTGTGTCCGTTAGCACCCCGATAGGTGCGTTTTGCACACAATAGCGCCTTTCTGGTCCGTTAGCAATCGACTCCTGCTTGTCCGCACACTCGTCGGCTTATACTCGCACTGACCAGACTTAACCAGACCTGACCTGTACTGTACTCGCTAACGGACTATAGTGACGCTATTCGATCTATAGAGGTCAGTCTGTCGAGTAACGAACTGAGCGGGCGCTATTCAGCTCATACTCGTATCAAACCGCCGATTTGCTGCTCATTAGCGTCACCTGTGTCCGTTAGAGTCCCAATTGGTGCGTTTTGCACACAATAGCGCCTCTCTGGTCCGTTAGCATTCTACTATTGCTTGTTCGCAATTACCTCGTCACCACCTGCATCGACTGACAGAGTGACGAAACTCTATACCAACATGTTCATCGCAATAATATGCATGTTCGTGCATACCGGCAATTGAATGGAGTCTATAACACCATCTCCGTCAAAAGAAACCGTAACGCGGAATAGATAGGCGTCGCTCATGTTCAACCCTTTATTTTTATTGACCAAGCTTAGTTTCATCTCAATCGATTCGTTATAGCTCGGCTCGGTTACGATATCCGATAGGATAAAAGGGTACTTCTTCACCGTACCATCTTGATGGTTAACGGTAAGGAACGCGCTGCTGTCGCCCCATTCGGAGCAGCCTAGTATCGCAACTCCCTTACAGCGCGTCGGTTCAATAGGGATGACCTGCCCCATACAGGAGATATTGTCATTTCGATCTCGATCGATCGTCGAAATATGGAAGGTGCTGGACTGCAGCTGGCCGCAAGTTACATACACATACTCGCCAGTTCCCGTTATATCAGCCTCGCTAGCCGCTGAGAGCTCATGGGAAAAGCCTTGATTGTTAAGAAGCTCGGAAAGATCAAGCTGCACGTGACGCCAATGTTCCGTAAGTTCCCCCGCTTTCTTCTGTTCTTGAGTCGCCTCGCTTGAATCGAGTGACATCGACACGATCATATGGGCAAGGCCGTATTCCAATTGAACGATATCTTTCGCTTTCGTAATGAAATGGTCTTTCATTCGCGGACTGATCTTCGAGTAAATTGCGGCTTTGGT
This sequence comes from Paenibacillus terricola, assembly GCF_014779765.1. Lineage (GTDB taxonomy): Bacteria > Bacillota > Bacilli > Paenibacillales > Paenibacillaceae > Paenibacillus_T > Paenibacillus_T terricola. The sequence goes on from NZ_JACXZA010000003.1 coordinate 585,124, forward strand.
CAACGCATTCAAGGCTGCTTCCCAATGCGTAATAATGAGATCTAACTGAACAATCATAGCCTGGAGAACCGGATGTTGTCCTACTTCATCGATACAGTGCTGGACGAACTGCTTAAACTTATGTCGATTCAGGATGATATGTGTTTTGATCACCCGATAGAAATTCGTATGCCAGAAGGTTAAGCCCTCTGAAACTTTGCTCCAAATAAAAGATAGATCGTCCGTCCAATATCGTTCCATATCCGATACAAATTGCAGCATCCCGTTTTCTTGCAGAAAACGTTCACCCGATGCGTACAGAAGCTCCAATGATGCTGGACTGTCAACGACCGGCAATAATTTCACGCTGCCGTAATGTCCGCCTGCCGCTTGCTCGATCACCTCAAAAGGAACAACTTCATTCTGTTTACCGAAATAAGGGTCGCATATCGTAAACGTACGCGACTGCCGATCCATTCCGGTGATGAGGCATGAGTGATCATTATGCTCTTTGCCGTACAATTGGTCCCACGGGTTGTAATACGAATCGAACCTGGATATAACGGGAAGATTCTGAGTCAAATTCGATTCTACCAGTTCGAACACTTCATGCGATTGCAGTTCATTGTGCAAGACGATTTCGATTCCGAGCAGAAAGTACAAACACTTCGCTTGAGCGTCCGACAAAATAAACCTCTCGGCTATCGACTTCCCGCCATCCGACGAATCATAATCAAATGTCCATGATTGCGCAAACATCAATCGGTGATCTCTTCCGACATGTTCAGCAATAGAAGCGATGATGTCATCTGTGCAGGTTTGAAAGCTATTTCGGGGAATTGAAGGGAAACACTGCTTACCAATTAGATCGATCTGCATGAACCATAGCCCCTTTGAATCAGCGATTTTTCAAACTCTATTAGTATACCAACGAACTATTAATTAAACAATATATTACATAATTAACAATTGTGTTAATCTAAACTGATATTTATATAAAAACAGACCCCCTATAATGACAGGGAGTCCACGGGGTCCAATTCAACCTCAAATTTCATTCGTCACTTCACGAGTTCATTCTTTTGCCAATAAGAGAATCGGCCAAGCATATCTTTACGCCGATAGGCACCCAGCATAAGTCCAAGCGCCCCCAGCTCGAATATCGTCCAGCTCGACCAATTGACGATTGGCAGCTGAATCCCCATAATCGGCAGCAATCCGATGCACATCAACATCGTCCACACATATTGAACAGCGAATACGGAGGTTAAACCAATGATGATGCTTCTAGCATATCCATCTCTTACTTGCATGCCCATTCTCGCGATCCGAATGATCAACATTAAGGCAAGCAGCGCCACAGCTATACCAAACACCCAGCCTAAGCTATAGACCAAATACGAGAAGGTCATCTCGCTATTAACGCCAGGCAATCGTTCGCTTGGTACTCCAAAGCCATGCCCCCACCAGCCGCCGGCATGGATCGCCTCGATTGAACGGTTCAACATGTATGAATTTCGATCTGTAGGGTGGATGAAAGCCATGTGACGCTCCAATGTAAATAACAGCTTATCTCCCTTCCATATTGGCAGCGCAGTCAGCAGCAATCCCCCCATCGTAATGCCACTGGCAAGGATCATCTTCCATTTCCCTTTAATGAGCAAGAGAACAGAAATGCTAATGATATAAATAAGGAGAGGGCCCATCGCAGGCGCCGCGATGAAGAAACAGGACGGCACAATGATATATATTAAGGCACCCTTCCAGAACTGTCGCAACCGCTGCATATCATCCCCAACCGGCGCGCGAGCCTTTTCCTGGTATAGTAAACCTGCAGCAGCGACAATCAATAGATAAGGCACCGTTGTATAGACATTCCATGTAAACGTCGCAAAGGAGAGATATTTCACTCCATTGATAGCGAAGCCATACCGAAGGGTAATGACCATGAGGAGCAATGTTCCTACATAAAGGAGCCCGGAATACTTCAGCAGCCGTCGATAATCAACGAAATACAGCACGCTCATAGCGGCGACACCGACTGCTGCGAACGATATTTTGCGTAGAATCGATATTTTTCCTTCATCCATGGCACTGTACAACGAGAATAAGGTGATTCCGCCAATGATCATCATACCGACTAGCAGTGCGACAACATCCCATGCCAGCTTCGGCCGATGTGCCGCATTCAACTGCTTCCCTAGCAAGTTCGGATCGCCCATCTGCTCGACTGCAGCAGCAATCGCTTCTTCCTCCGTCTTTCCTGCGTCCAATCCCTCGATGATGCGCTCCTCGAGATGATTCAGCATCTCCTGCCGAATGTCGTCATGTACCGCAGATGCCCGGACCTTACTGCAAATGCGATCGAGGAAGTCCTGAACGAGAGGATGTTTACCTACATCACGTTTCAGGTTCATACACTCCCCTCCCCAACGATACGGGACACGGTGTTGCTGAACAGCGACCATTCCTGCTGCTTCAGTCCAAGCTCTCGGCGCCCTTTGTCCGTAATTCGGTAATATTTGCGTTTGCGGCCGCCTTCTTCATCCCAATAAGACTCGACCAACTGCTCCACTTCTAGCGTATGAAGGATAGGGTACAGCGTCCCTTCCTTGAAGGTGAACAAGCCTTCCGACTTCTGCTCAATCAGCTTCGTCATCTCATAACCGTACAGAGCTTTGCTATCTAGAAGCTTCAGAATCAGGATGACCGTGCTGCCCTTCATCAGTTCTTTGTTGATTCTCATGTTGTGGTTATCCCTCCTTACCATCGTTTATCTATGTATCGGATATCTAGGTATCAGTATACATAAAGACTACTCCGTTTACAAATAAAACCATCACAAGAAAACGAAATTCATTCCATTGACCCCGCCTTCGACAAAAATACAAAGGACCTGTTTATTAAACAGGATGGCAAGACGGCTATTTTGCTCGTCGAGCAGAGTCTTGAATTTGTCCGAAGCGTGGTGACTATTTCTATACATTCTCGATAAAGGCGCTGTTGCTTGGGATGGCGAGCTTCATAGGCTGAGCGATGAAGTGGTGCGAAAGTATTGGACGGTATAGGTGCGGAAGAAAAGGAAGTGGGGATGAAGGAAAGCCCCTCAGCGGGCTAACTGATGCGACATCGAAGATGATTGTCATGTTTTATATGAATTCTCGTACACCCCCCTGACTCCATACGACTTCCTGACCGCTTTGTATGATTATTCGTACAAAAACTCAATCTTAAGTTGGATGTCGGCCCGTATTATATGATTTTTCACACAAATCGCTTATATGAGTACCATTGCCTATCTGGTTTGTACGATTTTTCGTACAAACCTTATGACTCAAGTGTATATATTGTAAAATTTTCCAACCAGTTGCGCATATTGTCCGCTTGTACCTCCTTAGACAATAGTTACTTCATTATGTTATAGGCGGCCGTTAAATTGGTTCTGTTCCATCTTCGGATAGGAGCAGTCTGACAAAAAGACCCGCGTCTGCCGAAGCTGCGCGGGCCTTTCGAATACACATTGTGCTGTTAATTCATCAGCCCTGCCGCTTGCAGCAGTCGGCCAATGACGACGGTTGCCTCTGCGCGGGTTGCGAGATCGCGAGGCGCAAACTCACCCGATGGATTGCCTTGCATAATGCCTAGCTGAGCCGTCAATGCGACGGCATCCGAAGCCCAACCGTGAATGGTTGAAGCATCCGAGAAACTAGCCGATGCCGCTTCACCGGAAGTCGATTGCTTACCCTTCACGATCGCAATCGCCTTGGCAAGCATAACCGCCATCTGTTCCCGTGTAATCGAATCGCTTGGGTGGAACGCACCGTCCGCCATCCCTTGCACGAGACCGAACTGCGATGCCGTACGGACGTCTTGCGCATACCAGGCGTTCGCTCCTACATCCGAGAAGCTCGTGCCGCCTGATTGCTCATGAAGGCCAAGCGCGCGAACGAGCAGCGCTGCGAACTCCGCTCTAGTAATCGAACGGTTAGGGGCGAAGGAAGAAGTCGCGACGCCTTTGACGATCATTCGGGATGCGAGCTGCTCGATCCATCCTTTCGCCCAGTGCGTCGATACATCTCCGAACGTAACGGGATGAACCGCCACGCCATAGATGCTGTTGCCCATACTCATGATCGTCACCGTCGTCTTGCCTCCGGACGATGCGAATGTTGCCGGCACGTATTGGAATTCGCCCGTCGCCTCGTTGTAGGCGAGTGCGGTTGCCGTCTTCGGATCGAGCGTGCCGTCTATCACGAGCGTGCGAGTGACATAAGTGCTGCCGAAGCTATCGATAGCCATCGTCTTACCGTTAGCTTGCAGCGTGATGCCGAAGTCGATAAGCGTTCCCTTGAGATCAAGTCCCTGCTTCTTCGCCAGCACTGCCAGCTTATTCGCTGCCGCTACTTCAAGCGGTTTGACGGTGAACGTCACCACTGCATCCGAAGGAATGGACTGACCTTTCAATAGATCTGCTATCAACGGCAGTGGCAATTCATAGGATGTGCCGCCATTCTGTACGATGATCGTGCCGTCCGGATGTGCAGCGATTGCTGCTCGAAGCCCTTGCACCGTGAACGCTGCTTGACCCGCAGCTCCTGACGAATCAACGGCGAACGTAATCGTGCTTCCCGTCATCGCCGCCAAGCTTGCATCGTTGTCAGCCGCACTGCCGCTTACGATTACGCCGCCTTCACCCGTCGAGCCTGTGCTGCCTGTATGACCTGGATTAGTGATTGTGCCGCCACCGCCATTGTCGCTGCCCGCAGACGGAGCGACGACAATCGTGTAAGCACGAACGGCACCGTTGTAAGTAACCGTAAGCACCGCTTCACCTGCCGATTGCCCCACAATAGCCTTGCCATTGCCAGACATTGCAGCCGCGCCAGATCCACTGATCGCCAGCTGCGCTTGTGCCGTTACATCGCTTCCGTCGCTATTCAGTACTTGAATAGCGAGCGAGCTGCCAGTCGTAATGCGGAAACGGCCCGTCGTGCCGTCTGCCGCCTTCAGCGAGAACGGCTTCACTACATTAGCGAAGCCTTCGTTCACTTCTTTCAGTTGGAAGTGGGCTGCATTGTTCGCTACCTCCGCGATCCGGCTGTTGCGGACAATGACGTTATCGATCACAAGCTTGCCGCTTACGCTGCTCGCGACATCGACGCCTTTGGTACCAACACCATCGATAACCAAATCTTCAACAGAGACATTATCGACTCCATAAATCCCCTGCACCGTCAAGCCCAAGTAGGTGCTGTCGAGCGCAACATTATTGCGAATAATGACCTTGCCATTCAAATCTTTCTCGCTCGCGAATACCCAGATCGCGCCCAAGTCCGTCAAGTAACCCGTATCATAGCTGCCCGTACGAATGAGCGTATTGCGTTCCACGATCGTTGTGCCGGCAAATGGAACCGGATTGAACCGCGTCGATACCGCGATGCCCGCACCGTTCGTAATCGTATCCCTCGCAATGTTGTCCTGAATCTTATTGCTCGTACCGCCGAATACGACGATGTTATCCGCCAGCCAAGGCAGCGCCACTGTGTTGAAGCGAGCCGTATTATTAATGCTCGCGCGTCCTTCAGCCGACCACATCGCGATGCCATCATCACCTGGATAACGGATGTCGCTCTGTTCCATCATGCTGTTGCTTGTGCCGACGCAGAAGTTGATTCCGTCAGCCATCAGGTCGCGAATGCGCAGACCAACCATGTACAGACCATCTGTGTAATCCTCGCTGTCCTTCAGTTTCGTAAGCCACAAGCCGGTCTTGGAATGCTCGATCCATACGTCCTGGATGACAGATCCTGGACCAAAAGCGCCTTCAAACGCATGGGTATGCGCTTCGTCATCGCGGATATTGAGATCGCCGTCAATGAGCAGATCATACACCTCAATATCGCTGCCCTTGCCCATGAAACGAGCGCCGGTCAGCTGCGTATACCACATCCCTGCGCCGCGAATCGTTACATGACTGCCAAGCACAATCTGATCGCCGCGCAGCTCGAATTCGCCTTGCGGAATCCACAAGCCTGTGCCGCCGGCCTGCGCCGCAGTAAGTGCCGCTTGGAAGGAAGCCGTATCATCGACGCCATCATTAGGTGCCGCGCCATAATCGGCTAGCGACACGAAACCGTCCGGCATCTCAAGAGGCGCTGCCACTTGCTCCAGTTCAACTAAGTCCACGACGTAATAATCCGCCATGCTGTCCGCATCCTTCTCCAGACGAATCGTTGCGCCAGCCGGCACATCGCCGATCAGCGCATGCGCCTCGTCGAAGAAACGGTGTGCGCCGCCTTGGTTCGGATCGTTGGACCAAGGATAGCTGCCATATTCCCAAGCATGATCGGAAGAAAGGTTCAGCTTCTGACGGAACTCGCCATTGACGTACAGGCCAAGCGTTGAATCAATCCCCGTACCTGTGCTGCTGTCTGGCATGGAGAACCGCACAACGATGGAATTGATTGCTTCTGTCGTTGTGAATTCCACATACTGGCCCGTTGTATCCAGACGAACCGCTTGTCGACCCGACGCTTCCGATGCAACGTTCATGTACGTACGGGAAGGTCCAAGCTTCGTTCCGTTCGTCACCGCTTGCTCGGCTTCATAAGCGGTATAAGGGACCGTTGCTCCTCGACCGTCCGGCGCTGTACTGTTCTTCACGGTAAGCGAATCGATCAAGGCATTGCCGCCGCTGCTGCCGCTGTCATATTGCACCGTTACATTGTTAATGCCTGCACGCAGCTCAATCGTTAAAGCTGCGTCCGTCCAGCCTGCCGATGCCGGCAAGTCGATCGGCTGCGACAGCAGTCCATTCACATAGACGTTCAGCTTGGCATTCGCTCCGCTTGCCTTGTAGCGGATTGCTGCCTGATAGCTTCCTGCCTCAGGCGCATGAACTGCGAATGCAAGCTTTGCACCTGCCTTCGACAATCCTTCGGCGTAACCAGTGCCCATGAAGCCCGCTGTCGACTGCGATTCTTGAGCACCGCCGCCCATGAAGGCTTGCTCGGCTTCATAAGTAATATCTGCGCGAATCGGCTGGATCGTCCAGCGTGAGTCGCTGGCAGCGGCATTCTCTTCTGCTTTCGCCTTGCCTCCCGAATGCGTCAGCGTCGGACTGGCATTCGAGGCGCTGCGAATCGTCTTGTAGCCAATCGCCTCATCGATCCTCCACTGCGATCTCACATCCACTGCGTTGCTGAAAGCCTCAGCAGATAACGAACCGCTATCTTCGAGCGTCAACAACTTGCCAGTCGCCTTGTTCTGGAGCAGTTGGCGTCCGTTGTAATCGTAAGCGAGCCACTGCGTGTCAACGCCCGTGCCGTCTGCACTCAGCGAAATCGCACCGTTGGCTTCGCTCAAGTAACGCACATCAGCAGCTTCTGCTGCCGGCACGGCAATGCGCACTGCATTGCGCGACGGGAGCGCCGGCGTACTCGTCGCATCATTGCGTGCCGCGTCGACGGACGGTGTATCGAAGTCCGTCGGAGCTGTTTCGAATTGCCATTGCAGCGATCCGTAGCTCGACGGGTAGAGGCCGCGTTCAGCGTAACCGGCGCTATTTTGCACATTCATATACTCATCGTCATAGCTGCCGTTCAAGCTCCGAATTAATGAACTCGCTCCGTCTGGCGTCGGTTCGATCGCCCACAGCGACGACGAATCCGTGCCGCCAGAAGTGGATACACCTTCGATGTAGCGGTAATCGCCGCTCATCGCCATCGCGTCACCGGTTACACGGTTCACGATTCGTGTGCTGCCATCCGGCGATTGCTCCAGCAGCCAATGCGAGTAGCCATTCGATGCGTCCACATTGCCGTAGAGCACAACGCCGCCCTTATTCTCGTATAAGTACTGCTGATTGAACACGTTGCGGATACGGATTGCGCCAGTTGGCAGCTCCGGTGTACCCGCTGTTGCAGTTACTACGCTGAACAGCGCCGAATCGGCGATTGAGCCGTCTTCAGCCTTCACCGTTTTGCTCACCTTGGCGGCGCTGTCCGGGTCTTCAGCCTTGATATAATGCTGCGCCCAAGCGCTTCGCAGGGCGATGTAGCCCGGCTCCTGCGTCGTATCCATGTACCACTTGGCGCTGCCCCATGTCGGATAGATCGTCTCGAGCGTCTGCAGCGGTTCCGGCGGATTATCGAGCGTGACGTCGGTGTCGCCAACATTTTGCATCGTGATGTAATGGTTCGTTGCCGTATTCTTCAGTCGAATCGCGTTATCGCCTGCATCCTCAATGAACCAGACGGAAGCGGCATCAGACTCATCGCGAACACCGTATTTCACAGTCCCTTGCGTTGGGTCGGTCGCCGACACTTCCTCATACAAAGACTGGCCCGACTTGTTCACAAGGCGAATGTTCGTTGGCCGGTCGTCAACGACGTTTATAAACTTCCATTTGGGACTGCCCCAATTGCGGTTAATGACGGCATACTCCGCATATTTGGTCAAGTTCTGCAAGTTGATCAGACGATCGGTCTCGCTGCCTGAGCTTGGATCGTTAACGCTGTGAATAAGCTTCGATCCTCCGCTCACCGTCTCGATGATCCAGATCGCGCTCCGCCAATCATCCTGCACATCGGTCACTTGAATGCGGCCGTCCTTCATCGACTGAAGGTTGATGTAATGGCCCGTTGCACGGTTCTTGATCCGTTTGCGACCGTTAAACTTCTCGATCGCCCACTGGTCGCGTTGATCATCACGCATGTTGCCATACTTCAAGTTGCCCTGCCTATCTTCATACAACACGAACGGCTGCCATTCATTCTGAATGCGAATGTACTGTACCGACCCGTTGGTCTTAACTGCCGGATCCTCAAGCAGCCACTGCGCACCGTCCGAATTCGGATCGACTCCGCTCACATGCGCCGTATCGGCGGCTGCCTCAACATTCAAGTAGCCCCCAGCCGCGCTTCCGATCGAGACATAATCGTCATATTGCAGCGAAGCTGCGATCTGCCATTGTCCACTCGAAGCAGAGGCAGCCGTACTGTCACCCATCGTCAACGAGTCGCCCGCAAGCGCGTAGCGGCCCGTCTCCGCATTGCGAATCCGCTTCGTTCCGTTATAGTCCTCAACGTACCATTGATACTTAAGGTTATCAGCGTTAGCCGCGCCTAGCGCACCATGCTTCACGGCGCCGCTTTCCTCATACAGATAGTCAGTACCCACATTGCCCGTCGTAAAATTAACGATACGCACCGGCTTCATATCGGCAGCAGGTACGACCTTCCAATGCGCATTCGCGAGCTTCGCATTGGACCAATCGTTCGAACGTGCATAGCTGTCCGTCGGGAACTGCGTATTCAGCACATAACCGCCATTGAATGCGCTCGAGATCGTCACAAAGCCTGGAACTGGCGTATCCTCAAGGTTGACGGAAGGCTTAATGCTCCATTCCAGCTTCAACGGATCGTCCGAATCGCCCATCTCGATTGCACGCCAATAATCGCCGCCGTCGAACTGAACGATATATTGTCCTGTCGCACGATTCTTCAGCCGGTAATTCCCGTTATCGCCAGGCTCTAAATACCAATGCGAGCTCGGATCGTTGGCATCGACTTGGCCGAATGCCGCAACGTCCGCTGTCCGATCTTTGTCCGGGTTCGTCTTCACGTACAGCGCTTGTCCGGCCCGCTCCTCGTTAATAATGCGAACCGGCTCACTATCTTCGACCGGCTCTAACTTCCACTGCGGACTTTCGAACGTTACATTAATGTCGCTGCTTACTTCCGCGAAGCCAAGCTGGTCCTCCTCGTGAATAACGAGATTGACCGCTGAATCGGCTGCCGCACTCTTAATCAACACGTAACCGGGACGGCTCGCCGTCTCGATATACCATTGATCGCTGGCGCTTGTCGCCGCAACTTCACGACTCGTCAGCGCATCCCTTCGTTTCGATACATCAACGATCGTAATGAAATGACCCGTCTTGCGGTTCTGAATCCGCCTCTTGCCGTTCTCATCAACGATTTGCCATTGCGACGATTGATCGTTGACCGCCGTAAAGCCATAACGAACAATGCCATCGGTCGATTCGTACAAATAATTGCTTTGCCACTTGTTCTTAATGCGGATGAACTCCGCTGTAGCAGCCACTGGCGCAGCCTGAGCAGCAAACGTCGTTCCATCATCGCCCTTCGCCGAGTCATCTGCCGCTATGCTCTCCGCATAAGCCGGTAGTGAGCCGAGAAGCAGCATCACCGTCATGAGACAAGCCAGCCATGTCCTGAATCGTGCCATGAAGAATAGACCTCCCCAATATCTGGATTCGATTAAACTCGAACCTATCATATTGAGAAATCGCTTATACAGCGATGTGTATTCTTCTAGGATGTAGTCGTTTTATTACGCACTTGTATGATGCCGATTGCAACCATAAAGTGCAGATGTACGTCAATGACTGGGTCTGGTTTATTACGAAGAGGGAGGGTATCAGATGAATCTGCGTATGCTCTGTTTAGTCGTTCTATTCATTTTATTAACGGGTTGTCAGGAGAAGGAAGCAGCGCTAGATGAACCAAATCCAAGCAGCGAACAAACTGCTGAACAAGGAATGCCCCAGGCTCTGCAAGCTGACGACCAATCCGATGATGAATCCATGAATGCCTCTCCATCAGACGACGGTTCTGTAAACCAGCGCGAGGAAACCTTTTTCCTAAACGATCAAATCGGGTGGAAAGCAGCGTACAAAGATTATGGCATGCATCGTGAAGATATGATCCTATACAAAACGACGGACGGGGGTGCCAATTGGGCTTATATCGCAAGCTCCGATGATGCCCACAGTAATCTTCCAGGGGGAGTAAAGTCAGGATTCGTGTTCTCGAGTGAAAAGAATGGCTGGATGACGACAAATGCTCCATGGCAGGGGAAGGTTGGATTGTCTTTCACTAGTGACGGAGGAGTGACGTGGAATGAGGAGCATCTAGCTGTGCCTGAGGAATTGAAAGAGGCTCAATTATTCGCTTTCGCACCCTTATTTATTACACAGGACGAGGGAATTGTAGTTGCACAATCAGACACATCATCGATCATCCTATACTTCACGATTAATGGCGGTCAGGATTGGGAGTCATTTTCCAATAAGAGCAGCGGTGAATACAAAGGATTATCCTGGAACGTTTCCGAGAACACTATCTCGATCTCAGCCCATAGCAAGGAATGGACAATCCACACATCGGAGAATGCAAGGTGGTTCCAAGACTGATCAATCAGACCTTATCCTTATTGCTCAGAAAAACATCGACCTTATTACAAAGAAAGACAAAGCGAGCACGATATTCGTAACGCCGAGGAAGGTCGAGAACTTTTGTTCTTTGGTCATATTGTTCTTCTTCAGCTCCATACGATCAATGCGAAGGATCATAAGCCCTGAGAAAAGCAGAAGAGGAATCGCATAGCCGATAAAATTAACCGTATAACCAACAACGACATTCATGACGATCCCTCCTGCTGCACCAGCGTCTTACATTGACATGGGTATCAATATCGAACGTCACGTCCTTATATTGCTCCTGCCACCGCTCTTTTGTTGTTACATTCGTGTTCCAATAGCTTCTCTTCTTGGCTCGGATGAACTCCCCGAACCCGAAGATATCGCTGCCCGCTTCCTGCGTTTGCGCGATAAGCATTCTTCAGTCCGTTATTATTGGCAGTAAACGAGCTGTTAAGCGGCATCGTGATCCCCCCTGTATCGGTATAGCCACATACTAATATGTGGAATTTGATGATATTTATTCTTTCGTGCGTTCCAAACAAAAAGCTGACGCAGGTTTTAACCCGCATCAGCTTTATTAGCGTTATTGTATTTCTAGATACTACTGCTGCTGTTGTGCATCAAAATGGTAAGTTCCCGAGCCGACGCGGAATTCCAGCCACTCTGCCGTCTCGACGATATCGGTTACGCCCTCCGCAGCGGCGAGCGCAAGACCTGATTCGGTTACGCTGGACTTGCTCGCTCCTTGTAACCGTACCAGTGCGGACGTGTTAGCCGGTACCGTCACTTCGTACGCAATTCCGCCGTCCTTCTGACGCGACCACGCCGATCGGATCTCGCCATATGGCGACTCGAGGGACGCTTCAGCGGATGTCAGCGAGCCGCCGGGAATCGGGCGGATGATGATACGTCGATAACCTGGCTCTGTCTCATCGGCATCAATGCCTGCAACTGTGCCGAACAGCCAATCACCTACTGCTCCATAAGCGTAGTGGTTATAGGAGTTCATATCGTCGCTCCAGAAGCTGCCGTCCGGCTTAATGCCATCCCAATGCTCCCAGATCGTCGTTGCTCCCTTCGTTACCGGATACAACCAAGACGGATATTCGCGCCGTTCGAGCAGCTTGTAGGCAAGCTCCACATGACCGAACTTGGTGAGCACATGGCACAGATAAGGGGTGCCAACGAAGCCAGTCGTCAGTTGGTTGCCTTCTTCTTCGACTATCTTGGCAAGCCGATCCGCTGCTTGAACACGATCTTCTTCCTTCAGCAGGTCGAACATTAACGCAACAGCGTAGGCCGTCTGCGTCGGTGATGCAACCCGACCGCTTGGCGTCACATATTCATCGCGGAAAGCTTGCTCGATGTTCGCTCGAAGATCCGCATACTTGGCTGCATCTTCCGTATAGCCCAGCAAGGCAGCCGCCTTAGCCAACAACCCCGTTGAATGCGCATAGAAAGCTGTCGCAATCAAATCTCGCGGTGTCGCGCCTACATAGCTGTTCTCCTTCGCATCGAGACCAAGCCAATCGCCGAAGTGGAAGCCCGTATTCCACAGCAGTTCGTTCTCTCCCTGCGCACGAATGTACTCTACCCAGCCCTTCATGCTCGGGTATTGCTCACGCAGCACTCGTGCATCGCCATAGCGCTCATACAATACCCATGGCACGATCGCTGCCGCATCTCCCCAAGCTGAGGAGTTCTCGCCAGCAGACGTCGATAGATCCGGCACAACATGCGGAACGCTTCCGTCTGGCTTCTGATCCGCAGACAGATCCCGCAGCCACTTCGTGAAGAACGGCATAACGTTCCGATTATAGGTCGCTGCCCGTACGAAAGCTTGTGCATCGCCTGTCCAGCCCAACCGTTCGTCACGCTGCGGGCAATCCGTCGGCACGTCAACGAAGTTGCCGATCTGGCCCCAGACGATGTTGTCCGCCAGCTTATTAATGAGCGGATCGGAGCAGCGGAATTGTCCCGCTTCCTGCAGGTCGCTCGTCAACACACAACCGACGAAGCGGCCAGGAATTTGCTCAGGCGAGATGCCTTCCACCTTGACATAACGGAATCCTTGGAACGTAAAGAATGGCTCGAACGTCTCTGCGCCGTTACCTGAACAAATATACGTAACCGTCTGTTCGGCTCTGCGAAGGTTACCGATATAGAAGTTGCCGTTACGATCCAGCACTTCGGCATGCCGAAGCTTCACGACCGTCCCCGCCTTAGTCTGAACGCTGAAGCGCATCCAACCCACCATGTTCTGTCCCATGTCGAGTACGGTCTCACCGCTTGGCGTCGTTAACACAGATATAGGTACGATTGTATTCACGATCCGAACCGGCTCATTCTCCTGCGCGACGAGCAGCTCCTTCGAGTGATCATAGTGGACGACAGTTCCCCATTCCGAATCGTCGAAGCCTGCAAGTGACCAACCGATGCGTTCCAGCCTTGCATCGTACCGCTCGCCATCGTAAATTTCGGAGCTGCGGATGGCTCCGTCGCTGCCCTTCCAGCTGTTATCCGAGCTAACGATGTATTCCGAACCGTCCTCGTAACGCACGTGCAGAACAACTAGCGCTGCCCTTGTGTCGCCATAATACTGCTTCTTGTCCCAGCCCATCTCGCCGCGATACCAGCCGTTTCCGAGCATGACGCCAAGTGCATTATCACCTTCCGACACCAGCTGAGTCACATCATAGGTCTGGTACTGCAGCCGTTTGGTGTAACTCGTCCAGCCTGGATTGAGCCTTGTGTCGTCTGCTTTCTCTCCATTCACGAACAGCTGGTACATGCCAAGCGCCGTCGCATAGACGCGGGCTGAAGCAATCGGCTTATCGAGCGGGAAGCGCTTGCGCAAATAAGCGATTGGTTCGTCCCCTGCTTCGTCGCGCGGCTGCGGATACGAGATCCATTCGGCTGCTGCCCATTCCTCATTCGACAATAGCCCTGTTTCGAAATAAGCTGGCGCGCTCCATGCCGACTCCGCTCCACCCGTTCCCCATGTCTTCACCCGGTAGTAATACCGTGTCCGCGGCTGCAGCGGTGCTCCTTCATATCCGACATTCGTCGATTGGCCGCTCACTCGTCTTCCTGTACTCCAATCAAGCTCACCGCTGAAATCCACACGCTTCCCAACTTGAATCTGATAGCCCTCTTGTAGAAAAGCCCTTCCTGCCGAACGAATTTTCCAGCTTAACGCAGGTGCTGCGTCACCGATTCCGACTGGGTTCAACCTATGATTACATGTTAGTCCGTATACTTCGATTTCCGTCATCCGTCCATTCTCCTATCACGTATAGAGTAGCTGCTTCTGACAGCAGTGTACCGCATACTAGACGTTTGTTATATTGCTGTTTCGGACGAAAATACATGGTAAAATAGACATAATAGCAATCACTCAAGGAGGCGATGAAATGGCGCGTCGCACCATAAGAGGGGTTGACCTGTTTCGGAGCGGGCTGAGCGTATTCGTCAACCGAATCGAGGAGAACTTCGTCAATTCAGATCTCCACGAGCATGACTTCATCGAGTTGAATTACGTCGCCGAAGGGATCGGCTTTCAATATCTTGGGGACAAAGCCGTTCCTGCTTCCCGCGGCGATTTCTTCGCGCTGCCGATTGGTTCCTCTCATGTATTCCGTCCCTATTCCACCGAGAAGAAGAATAGGCTCGTCGTCTATAATGTCGTATTCACACCGGCAGTGTTGGAACAAATCTCTCAGGCGGCACCTGAGCTTGCGTTCGACCGCATATGGCAATCGCTGTCCGAACAATCGATCGAGAGCGGGATCGTGCGAGATACGCGTTCTACGCTGGCACCATTGTTCGAACGCATTTATGTGGAGCATGCCGCTATGCGGCCTGGTGCATCGGCTATGTTGACGGCCTTGTTGACGCAAATTCTAATTGAATGGACGCGACTTCGTACGACGGTGGAAGAGCCGAATTCATCCGCGCTCGCGAGTATGGACGAAGCGATCGGCTATGTACGCGAGCGAGCATTGGAGCGGCTGACGCAAGCTGATGCAGCTGCTCGGTTCGGGCTAAGCGAGCGGCACTTCCAGCGCCTGTTCCAGCGTCATACGGGACAGACGTTCCTCGACTTCGTCCAGCATCAGCGGATCATGACGGCGTGCGAACTGCTTCGCAGCACGCAGCACAAGCTGGAAGCGATCGCCGGGCTAGTCGGCTATCGCGACATCCAGTCGTTCAGCCGCGTGTTCAAACGGATCGAAGGCGTCACGCCGGGCCAATATCGCAAAGCGACAGTTAAGCTGCAGCCCGACAAATGAAAAGGTCAGCCCATGCATGAGGCGCTTAGGCTGACCTGCTATTTTACTCCACAACAAGAATCAAGAAAAGCAAAGAGCTGCTGCTGCAGCATCCGCACATGCAGGTCAAAGAAATCGCAGCGCTGACGGGCTTCGATACCCCTGATCAGCTCATTTGACATTTCCCGGGAAATTGCGACGATTCGGGTCTAAACAACCGACATTATTCCATATACTCATGACCTTTATCATATAGCTGGATGTTCCGAATTGATCTAGAATGAGGTCACCCTTTCGGAAAAGAGGCAATGACCTTATGACGGATATACGACCTTTTCTAGCTAAAATACGGCGTTCTATCGCAGCCCATCGAACAGCCGCTGCTGATGGATACCGCCGTAAGCTATCCGACTCATCTGCATCGGCGGATTTATACGGAACGGCGAACGCGGTCATTTTGCTATATACGATAAATGAACTGCCAGCGTTCGGTACAGACGAGCACCTTGCTTTCGTCTCTTCCCTGCAGCAGTTTCAAGATCCGCACACAGGCCTGTTTAACGGAATCGGACATCATCCTCTGCACGGAACCGCCTTCGCGATCTCGGCGCTGGAGCTGCTGGACAGCAAACCTCTGTATCCCCTGACTGACTTACAGGAACTTAAGGATAAGGCTGCGCTTTATGAATTTCTTGCCGGCCTTAACTGGGTGCGCGAGCCCTGGGCAGAATCACATAAAGGCGCTGGCTTGTACGCAGCAATGGTACTAGCTGGTGAAGTAGACGCTGCTTGGGAAGACGCATACTTCAACTGGCTGCACGAAGAGACGGACCCGGCAACCGGCCTATGGCGAAAGCAAGCGATGCATACAGTTGCTAGCGCACCATTGTTCCATCACTTAGCCAGCTCGTTCCACTATCTATTCAATCTCAATTACCGCAACCGCAAGATGCGATATCCGGATGCATGGATTGATACCTGCTTGCAACTTAATAACGCGGGCGAGATCCCTTTGAAGGCAGATGCCTTGTCGTTCGTTGAGCTCGATGTGCTTTACACCCTGATTTGCGCAGCCTCACAGACCGAACATCGGGCAGCGGAACTTCAAGCCATGATCCATGCCATTTGCCACCATCTTCTGAATAGCGTCGAGTCCCTATCCGGTGGACCAGACGACGACGTATTCGAAGATATTCATGAGCTGTGCGGCACGACCTGCGCTCTAGCGCTTGTGCAATCGGTCATGTCGGGGCAGATCGTTT
Source organism: Paenibacillus terricola (assembly GCF_014779765.1). Classification (GTDB taxonomy): domain Bacteria; phylum Bacillota; class Bacilli; order Paenibacillales; family Paenibacillaceae; genus Paenibacillus_T; species Paenibacillus_T terricola. The sequence continues at coordinate 601,863 of NZ_JACXZA010000003.1, forward strand.
CCGGTCGCATACTGCAGAAGGTACTCGATCGGCGGCCTTTTATCTAACCGTTATAGCTGCTCGAAACTTATGGTTGCTTGGTTAGTTGACAGAACATTGAATCTATTGTAAAAATGTACTATCCCAATTTTATACAACTATGCATTGATGAAGAGAGTACGCATAACGAATACTCCAGAGAGCTGATGGGTGGTGCGAATCAGCGTAGGGATTATGCGGAAGTGGGCTTCGGAGCATCCAAACCGAAACGTTGCGAGTAGGCTTTGGCGAAAGTCCCGTCGTTACAAGGGACGCGTATTCAAACATGCTGCATAGACATGTTTAGATACGTCAAAGCGAGTCCGATGATTCCCATCGGGCTAACGAAGGTGGTACCACGGGGTTTTCTCGTCCTTTACAGGATGAGGAAACCTCTTTTTGCATTGATAAGGAGGAATCATATGAGTCAAGAAATCGTATTAACAGGCATTAAGCCAACGGGCAAAGTACATCTTGGAAATTACATCGCAGCCATCAAGCCTGCGCTTGCCATCGCGCAAGAACGTCCATGCACCGCGCTCTATTTCATTGCCGACTATCATGGACTAACGTTCATTCAGGATAGGAATGAATTCAACGACCTTTCCTACGGAATTGCAGCAACATGGCTGGCAATTGGTCTGGATCCGGAACGTGTTATTTTCTACAGACAATCCGATGTTCCAGAGATATTCGAGCTGAGCTGGATCCTATCATGTCTGACTCCCAAAGGGCTGATGAATCGCGCCCACGCCTATAAAGCTGCTCTTGATACTAATCAGCAGTTAGACGTTGATCCAGACACTGGCGTTAATATGGGCTTATTCACTTACCCGATATTGATGGCGGCTGATATCCTGCTGTTTCAATCGGACATCGTGCCTGTCGGCAAGGATCAGATCCAGCATGTTGAGATCGCTAGAGATATTGCAGAAGCCTTCAATCGAAATTATGGGGAAACGTTCAAGATGCCGAATTACTTGGTAGACGAACATACTGCAGTCATCCCCGGTCTCGATGGCCGCAAAATGAGCAAGAGCTACAATAATACGATTCCGCTGTTCGAAACAGCAGAGAATCTGAAGAAGCTAATCGGCAAAATCAAAACCGATTCCACTCCCCCTCATGAACCAAAGGAACCGGATACATCGAATATTTTCTCGTTGTATACCCATTTTGCGACGCCAGATCAGATAGAAGCATTCAGAGATCAATTCCGCAGTGGGATTAGCTGGGGGGATGCGAAGCAGGAGCTGTTCCGAGTCGTGAATGCATTCTTGGAGCAACCGCGAGAGAAGTACAACGATCTCATTGCATCGCCAGATCAAATAGATAAGATTCTATATGAAGGCGCACAAAAGGCAAGAGCTCTGGCAGCACCTTTGCTGAATGAGGTCAAGCAGAGGATCGGACGTTATAGATGAGCAAAATGAAGACCGGGTAAGCGGAAGCTTATCCGGCCTTCGAGTTACACTCAGTTTTACCTATCCTAACTAATGCTGTTGATGTCCGTCACCATCAATTCCTTATTGGAATCTCAAGACAAAACCGATAATGCCCTTGGTTATGGTTAAGCGTTAGGTCGCCGCCATGCAGTCGGGCAATGCTTTGTGCAATAGCAAGTCCCAGCCCGGTACCCGATCCAATTAATGTGTTATCCGATGCACGCGAGTCATCGACACGATAAAATCGATCAAATAACCGCTCTTCCTGCTCGCTGGATAAAGCTTCCCCGTCATTCTCAATCTGAATGCTGATGCTGTCATTGATTAATGCGCAATGGACTTTAATCTCACCAGGACGATGCGAGAACTTTAAGGCATTCATAAGAAGATTGTCGATTGCACGAACCATTTTGTCCGGGTCAAGCAAAGCTGCTGTTTCGCTATCTGGCAATGTCCATGACACGGCGAGATCATGCTCCGCTGCAATCGGTTGAAATTCTGTTAAAAGTTGATGCAATAGTTCTTTAAAGTATATCTGTTGCAGTTGCAGCTTGGCCTCAGGGGAAGTAAGCCGGGTGTATTCGAATAACGAATCTATTCGTTTCTGAAGGCGAATGGCCTGATGATAAGTATGCTCTACGTATCTATCATATTCGGTTTCCGTTCGATAGCTCCTATCCTTCAGGAGATGAATATATCCGATCATGCTTGTGAGCGGAGTCCGAAGATCATGAGAGATCCCCGTAATAAGCTCCATGCGGTTCCGTTCATCCCGCCGCTCCTTTTCCCGTTGAATTTGCAATCGTTCAGCCATCGAATTGATATGAACGGCCACTGTTCCGAGTTCATCTTCTCGATCCACGGATGCTCGTTCTTCGAAATTTCCTGCGGCAATGACGGAGATGCTGTGGATTGTTTTCTGCAAGAAGCGAATAATCGGTCGGGTCAGCAGAAGAAAGGTAAAAAAGAAACTAAGAAGAAAGATAGATGTCGGCAACATAACAAACACGCTTATGGTGAAGCTATTAATATTATCTTGAATCCATTCCCCTACCCATTGGAAGGCGATTCCCCAAACAAGATAGGTGAAAATTAAAGCGAGTATTGCGCTTAACAACATAAGCCAGAACAATTTCAGACGTAAATTACTGATGCCAAATAGTTTCAGAACCCTATGCATCTATTTTGTATCCCACTCCCCAGACAGTCTTAATGAACCGCGGTTCTCGTGGATTCGTCTCGATCTTCTCTCGTAAGTTGCGAATATGAGCCATGACATTGTTCTCGGAGTTCATCGCTCGTTCTTTCCATACCGCTTCGTAGATGTGATTTGCACTAAACACCTGTCCCCGATGTCTCCCAAGCAGTTCCAATATTCCGAACTCAAGCGGTGTCAGCTGCACTTTCTTCTCTCCTATGCTCACCAGATGACGTCGGAAATCGATAATAAGGCTGCCGATTTGAATATAGTGTTCGTCCTGTTGAGGCGTTATACGTTGACTTCGGCGCAACTGCGCTTTGACCCGAGCCACTAACTCAAGCGGATTAAACGGCTTACCTAGATAATCATCTGCCCCCATGGTTAGTCCGTTAATCTTATCAATGTCTTCTTGCTTTGCCGATAACATAAGAACCTGAACCTCAGACTGTTCACGGATTTTCCTACAGGTCATAATACCATCAAGCCGGGGCATCATAACGTCGAGAATAACCAAATCGACCATCTCTCGACTCATAACTTCCAATGCTTCGATTCCGTCAGCAGCCTCAATGGTTCGTATATTTTCATTGTTAAGATACACAGTAATGACATCGCGAATATCTTTCTCGTCATCTACGACAAGGACTAGATGCTGTCTCAAGTCAATCAACCCCTTAACTCTAATGCTAGTTCCATTCTTCCTGCTCCGTCCATTTGCGGCAGCAATAAACAAATGCAGGCGGTAAATTCAATGGTACCAGACGAATATCTTCGATTTCAAAGCATTTCGCCAGCAGCGGCTTCATTTGAAGCGAATATTGAAAGGCTATAAACTGTCCTCCAGGCTTCAGCGACATTGTAATTTGTTCAAGCAGCCTTTCCCTGATTGCTGGAGAGAAATTGAAGAATGGGAGCCCGCTTACGATGCAATCTACCTGATCAATCCCATTCTGATGAAGAGCATCCACCATATGCTCAGCAGCAGGATAGCAGTGGTAATCGGGAAACTTAGCTTGAAGCTCAGAAGCCAACCTCGGTTCTTTCTCGAACAACACCACTTTTGTATCGCAGTGAACACGCTGCGCAAGTGCGCGAGTAATAGCGCCTGTACCGGCCCCAAGCTCCGCAATTACGCCTAACGAATCTTCCCTGATCGCATTCACCATCGTTGTGGCTAGTCGAGGGGAACTCGGAATGATGCTCCCCATTTGTCTTGGATTCCTTAAGAAATGAGTTAGAAACGAGCGGCGCTCCTTATTCAGTAGAAACATGATGCTTGCCTCCTTTCAGAGTCAAGCGTCTCTGCTGCATCCACACTAAAGCGATACCCGCAACTTGGAATAATAACTCACCGACTAGAATGCCTCCGACAACATCTGCTAATACGTGCTGCTTGATCAATATCGTGGAGGAGATAATAAGGACGGACATCGCTGTTGTTGCCCACCGGAATAATCGGTTGAATCCTGCTCCGCCGCGAAGCATGAGATAGCTGGTTAACACATGAATGCTCGGGAAACAGTTGAATGGCTGGTCATGTCGATACACGATCCAGACTAAGCGGTTGAACAATCCAGTCTCAGGCAGATTCTCCGGACGCGGGACAGTCGTTTGAAATATATAATATACGAAATATGCAACGATCAGGCCGCTGCATAATGCAAACAGCGTTCTATAATAGGCCGCCCTATCCTTGAATGCCAATCCGATTAATACAACCGCAATAAACGGATACCACAGAACATACGGGATAACGAAACTTGAAACGAAAGGCGTTATTCGATCAAGATCCGTTACAAGACTATAGACGTGTTCCGTGGGATGGTTTAATCGCTGATAACAAATATTTAATAATGGAATCATGAGAAGCCATAGTAGAGGCAGCCACGTTGAACGGTTTCTTGTTAATCGGTTCACAGTATCATCTCCTGAGTTTGTTGATAAGGAGAATGATATCCATCAACTCTGAGAACCTTAGAAGGATTTTTCTGAAGAAATTCTGAAGAAGTATAGGATGCTCATGGATTAGACCGCCGCTTTAATACAATATAAGAACTTGATGCTACCATGATGAGAAGCAAGAGCATTTTCTGATCAAATAAGGGGTTCAACATGTCCCCTAGGTGACTTCCGACAAACTTGCCAAATACAAAAAAGGTAGATGTCCAAACGAATGCACTGGAATAAGAAATTAAAGCGAATTTCTTAAACGACACGTTGCTTAAGCCTACAAGCAGGGGAAACATGTATCGCACGATCGGCACAAAAAAGGCAAGACACATAGCGAGATCTCCGTGTTTCTTAAAAAGATTGTTCGCTTTTTCAAAATAACGATTCTCTTGAAGCTTTTTGTTGAATTTCTCCCCGAACAATCTACCGGCAGCAAAAGAGATTGTTATTGCGATGAATAAGCCGACTAAGATCGATATATACACCAGCCAGGGATTTAATGCACCTTTATTGCTTAGAATGGCACCTGTTAATAACGTGACTTCATTGGGAACTGGAATTCCGAACGGTCCTAAGCAGAAAGCTAAGAAAAAAATCAAATATCCGTAATGCTCCACTTGATGGATGATGATATCGCTTATCATTAATACTCTCCCCTTGGAATGTCGTTGAGAGTATATTAGTTTAGAGATCTGAAAAGCTTAGCAGAATAATTCTGAAGAAATTCTGAAACTCTCATGAGTCGTCTCGGGCAGTCAAACAGAGGATTGGATGTTATAGATGAGCAAAATGAAGACCGGGCAGACGATTGTCTGCCCGGTCTTTCACCAGTCGTACGAGATTAAACCCCAGTCCATTTCGCGATCAACGCTTGCGCGTCTGCGATCAGAATGCTTCGCACCGTGCCGTCTACGGCCTGGACCGAAGCGTTATTCAGGTGCTTCAGGAAGTCTTGCATATGCTTAGCCGCTTGATCCGGTCGGTTCATGTCCAGCTTATGCTGCGCTTGATCGAGCGCATTGTGCAACTGCTGGCTCATCGCGTTGTTGAAGCTGGCTTTATACCGCTCGAGCAATTGATTGATCGAATCAATGCTTGTTGTTACATTGATTCCTAAGCTTTGTTCAAGCTTGTTGCCTGCCGCATCCACTACGGTAACAGCAGCTGTGTAAGCTCCCGACTTGCCAGCTAGATCGACCACTGCTTCTGTACCTTTGGTAAGATCCACTTGATAGATCGTACTATCAATTACGATCTGGGCTGCAGCTACACCGGACAAGTCGTCCGCAACTCGGAACGTTAACGGTATGCTATCTTCGATCGTACCTCCATCTGCGAACGGCTGACCATTCACGGACAGTTCGAAGCTAGGCTTCTTCTGATCAAGCAGCACGGATACCGCATCCGACAACGCCGATTCCCCTGAGAGACTTGAGCTGCTGACCTTGTAAGAATAGGTCACCGCAGGATTCAGACCGCTGTCCGTAAAGGACGTTGCGCTTCCCGAATAAACCGGACTGTAAGGACCATCCGAGCTTGCAGCTCGGTATAGTGTATACGATGTTGAGCCGATTACTTTATCCCAAGCCAAGGATGCTGAATCCGTCGTTGTCGCGGTGACTTCAAGCCCCTTAAATGGATTCGCCGGGATCGTCAGATCGTTGTCGACGATCATGATCCAGTTGATCAACGGATCCTGCGCCGCCGTATTCCGTACCGTTACATCGATCATGCCGTCCGTAACGTTAACCGTGTTGGCATACACTTGGTTAGAGATGAACGTAATGGCCGTCTTCTTCACGCCATTGATGTACAGATCTGCCTTGCGGGATGAATTGCTCCAAATATCGTTGAAGCCTGTATAAACCGTGTAAGCACCGTTGTGTACCGTAAACTTATAGGTCAGGTCCGTCCCTGCAGAGGAGCCGGAGACATTGCCGCCATTCAAATAACGAAGTGTGCTGAAAATATCGCCGTTCGCAGCGCCTGCCGGATTCGACTTCGTTCCCACATAGCCCCAAGGAGCCGGATCTCTTGGATTATAAGCTTGCTCCACAACAGATTTATTGATTAGTGTCTGCTGCATGTACGAGGCCATCAAATTATAATCACTTGTTGCTAGACCACCGCTGTTTACCCAATAGACCGTCTTCTCCGGAATGGCGCTGATCGTGAACCGCAGCGCTTTGTTGTTGAAGGCTGTCAGCTTGGCATCGAGCGTATAGGTGCCTGGCATTGCGAACGTATTTGCCGTCACCGGCTGCGAGTTAACCGACCAGGTGACCGGTGTTACAACGGAAGCCGACGATCCGATCGGCGTAACCGGAATTGCGGTTGGCAGCGTAAGCGCTGAGCCCGTTGTAACGACTTCCGGCAGCTGAATATTCGCGTGCACCCCGACCATTTTATCCAATAAATCCTTCGTCCAGCTGCTGTACCACTTGATCGTCATCTCGGAATCTTGGCCGAACTCAATCGGCAGCCATACGTACTTCGCGGCTCCGTTCGCAAACGATCCGCCGTTCCAATCATCGCCGACATAGATGAACTTGCCGCTGGCAGCATCAACTGGAATTACCGCCGACGACTGGGAGTTGAAAGCTTTCTTCGGATCGGGATCGGAGGCCGATGTTCGAACGAACGGATCGGACAGGGTCGACCATGTTCCGAGCATACTGTCCGCCACGCTGAACATGTTCACGTTCGGAGCCCATCCCGTTGCGCCTGACGTGATCAGGTAATACTTGCCGTTATATTTGAACGCAGCAGGAGCTTCACGCACACCACCTGGGAAGACTCGAATATAATCCGTGCCGTATATCGCTTTGTAAGTCGTGTCGCGAACCGGATTGCCATTGGCATCAACATTGCCGTCCTTGTGCCAACCTGCAACGTCGGAGTAATCGTCCAGCAGCTTGGAGATGTAGATCGTCCGATTCTCTTCACTGGAGTAAATCAGATAGGCAGTGCCGTCATCATCCTTGAACAGGTTCATATCCCGCGCCATCCCTTTGTCGGATGGGAAATAGTCCGTCTGATCCGCAGGTGCCATATCCATCCGGTAGCTCCGCTGGTAGACGAATGGACCCGTCGGCGAGTCGCTTATCGCGTAACCTGCTTGCGCTTTGCCATAGTTCTGCGCATTGTTGTCGGCATTCTTATCGCCGTCCATGTGTGCCCACATGACGTACTTATGCGTCTTCTCATTGTAGATCACTTTCGGACGCTCGAGGATCCGCCCCACCCGAATATCCGCCCAAACGTTATACGTATCCGTTCTGCTGGCATACAGCTGGGAGATAAGCGGATCGTTCGTGAAATCATCCATCGACTTCACCAACGTAAGCGCCATGCCTTCATCCTTCCAATTGTACAGGTCTGTGGACGAATAAACGCGGACGCCTTGACCAGGCCACACCCCGTTATGGTACTCGCCGTACCAATAATATTTGCCCGTCTGCTCATCGTACATAAAGCCAGGTCCATGGGCATCAATCACGTTGCCATCCGTATCCCGCATGATCTGATCTGGCAGGAAGGACGTGTAAGGTTCCATATGAAACAGCCCCGTACGCGCGGCGGCCAGCTTGCTTAGCTGATCTCTAACCCCGCCTGCTCCGATCTGGGCAGCATCTGAGTCCATAACGATTCCTCCGCTAGTCACCTTATCCGCAAAAGCTTGCGCCGCGACGAGTGCAGCATTCGCAGCGGCAATCGTACTGGAGGTATAGTAACGTGTGCCGTCCGCATTCGTCCGTAACATCTCAGACTGCAAGTCTGCGATCTTCGTCTGTAAGAATGACAACGGAATAGCCGTCTGTACCGTAATCAATCCAACCATCGGGTCATGATATTGATCATAAGGACCAGCCGAAGGCGCTTTCACCGCTACATTCAGTTCACCGTCGGAAACATTCACTTTATAAGAACGTTCCACGAGTGTAGTCTCAGGCATACTCAGATCGCCGGAGACGTTGCTTCCTTCCAGCACAATGCTGAAGTTCCGCGTGCTCCAAGGGTTCCTGACGCCAACGGTTACATAATAATTGCCAGCCTCCGGCAAAGCGAAGCTGTAATTGACTGCCGTGTTAGTATTGTGCGTACTGCCCGAATAATAGCGGACCGAAGAATACTTATCGCCCGAGGTGCTTGTCCCCGTGTTAGAGCCGTATCCCCACTTCTTGCCCGTTACCGGATCGGTACCATACGCCTGATCCGTTACGCTCTGATATAAGCCCATCACATCGCCCGGGTCTGGTTGAGTCGGACTGGCGTCAGCGGCATCAGCGTAATAAAGCGTGTAATGATGATCGGCAAGCTGTTCATCCGAATAACCGCCAGCGGACGAATCGGCCGCTGCCGCTATCCCTGTCAACGCCTGCGTTAAGGTGAGCGATGAGAGCAGAGGCAGCATCATAAGTTTGGACTTCATTCTCATAAGTTCATCCCCTCTTTCCAAGTATGTATGATGGCATCCCGTACAGCATCAGTATAGAGGGAGACGAACAGAGAAGGGGAGTGAACGATTCCGCGAAGTCTGTCCATATGGCGGCGGCGGCATATGAACTTTTTGGACACAAGTGAACAAATACGGAAAAGTGCATAGGAATGCGGCTTCCGAGTGGTTTAATGCGTTATTCCTACCGTTAAAAAAAGCTCACCGCCTCATGCGCGGCGATGAGCTCTCCTTTAGGTGACTATTCGGGTCAGGACATGATCCCAACATGCTTCTTAAAGTTAATGATTAGTTGGTGCCGCAAGTCCAACCTGCTCGATCAATTTCTTGCTTTCTTCATTCAGGCCGATGATGACGACCTTTTTGCCTAATTGCTCATATTTCGTGATCGCCTTCCCAATAGCCGTGACTGCCGAATGATCCCAAACATGCGAGGAGCTGAAATCAATGACGACAGACTCCGGATCGTTGCGGAAATCGAACAGATCTACAAAGTGCGTCATCGTGCCGAAGAAGAGTTGTCCGGTAATGCGATAAACCTTCGTTCCCTTCTCATCGACCGATGCATTCGCTTTGATCTTCGCCAGACGCCATCCGAAGTTCAGTGCGCTTAAGATAACACCGGTAATTACACCGATTGCGAGGTCAGACGTCGTAACCACCACCGCTACCGTAACAACCATAATAACGGCGTCACTGCGTGGGATCTTCGTAAGAGTCCGCAAGGAATTCCAGTCGAATGTGCCGATGGACACCATGAACATGACACCAACTAACGCTCCCATTGGAATTTGTTTGACGACGCTGCCCAATACTAGAATCAAGAACAGAAGAACAACGCCGGAGACGAGTGTAGAAAGACGCGATCGGCCGCCAGACTTCACGTTAATGACCGTCTGACCGATCATCGCGCAGCCTGCCATACCGCCGAATAGACCGGATACTACGTTCGCAATGCCCTGCCCTTTCACTTCTTTGTTCTTATCGCTCTTCGTTTCCGTCATTTCATCAACGATCGTTGCCGTCATTAATGACTCCGTAATCCCTACGACTGCAAGCGCAAGCGAAATCGGCAGGATCGTCCAAATCATATCCAAGGATAAGACAACGTCAGGGAGATGGAAGAACGGCAGCTTCTGCGTGATCTCTCCCATATCGCCTACCGTCCGCAGATCAAGATTGAACGTAATGGATATAATCGTCATGATGATGATTGCTACTAATGCAGATGGAACAGCCTTCGTCACAAGCGGAAGCAAATAAATAATCGCCAGCGTTGCCGCAACCATCACGTACATAAGCCACGTTGCTCCTTCAAAACTTGGAAGCTGCGCCATGAAGATAATAATCGCCAATGCATTCACGAAGCCCGTGACGACGGAATGCGGAATAAACGTGATGAACTTGCCGAACTTCAGAAGTCCCATTACATACTGAATGATGCCGGTAAGAATCGTCGCTGCAAATAAATATTCGATGCCATGCTTCACGACTAATGGTCCCATCAAGGAAGCCATAGCTCCGGTAGCCGCAGAGATCATGCCCATCCGACCGCCGACGATAGAGATCGTAACTGCAATGCAGAAGGAAGCATACAGTCCGACCATCGGGTCGACGCCGGCAAGAATCGAGAATGCAATCGCTTCCGGAATCAACGCAAGCGCAACGGTCATGCCGGATAGGATGTCCCTTCTCACGTTGAACAACCAAGAATTTTTCAGTTTGTGGTACAACAAAAAAACGTCCACTCCTTGTCTCTTTTTAATAATAATGGGGTCCGCTCATATACGTTGGGGTGAAGCAATACAAGTAAAATGACTTTCCACTCTCAGAAAAGTCGGGTCCGATAATCAACGTTTTCAATTATACCTAGGATGACTATTTTTCTCTACCTCAAATTTTGTAAATGCTCTTGTCTTTTAAACTAAGTTGTATATAATGGAGTCTAAGTTTAAAACTTTTAAGGTTATCTAGGGTTCCGCGATGATGAATCGGCTGGTCCGAGAGATAACGCACAACTAATAGGTTGTGTCACGGAGGGATAAAAGCCTGGGAGATAAACTGTCGATGACAGTTTGTTTCCCAGGCTTTTTTGCTGCTTAAGGACACACCATCAACAAGATTTCGACTCTGAAAGGGAGTGTTTGGAATGAACAAAACATGGTTGTCCGTATTAATTGCCGCATTATTCGAAGTGACTTGGGTAATCGGTTTGAAACATGCCAATGAAGTCTGGGAATGGGGCGTTACCATTGTTGCAATCATTGTTAGCTTCTATTTGATGATCATGGCGTCTCGCTCGCTTCCCGTGGGGACTGTTTACGCTGTTTTCGTAGGCCTAGGTACCGCTGGCACTGTTCTAGCTGAGATCCTGTTATTCGGTAATCCCGTACAGCTCTCCAAGGTGGTGCTTATCGGCACGCTGCTTGTTGGAGTAGTTGGGCTGAAGATGTTAAGCAAAGATACACAGAAGGAGGCTGCATAACATGGCTTGGGTATCTCTTGTTCTAGCTGGTTGTTTCGAGATGTTTGGTGTTCTTATGATCAACAAATTAAACAAAGACAGAAATGCCGCAGCCTTGTTACTGCTATTAGCAGGCTTCGGGTTAAGCTTTCTGTTCTTATCTATAGCAATGAAGACTCTGCCGATGGGAACAGCGTACGCAGTATGGACGGGAATCGGCGCATCCGGGGGAGCCATTCTTGGGATGATCTTTTATGGCGAACCTAAGAATATCTCCCGCATCCTATTCATTGCGTTGGTTCTGGCATCGGCAGTCGGGTTGAAGTTGGTTAGTTGACGATTCACGGATAAGAAGACACAAAGAGCGCGACCGCCTAATTCGGGCAGTCGCGCTCCGTTCTGTGACCTACTGTGCCGATACGTTCATACTATCGATATTCGGCCCCTCCGTGCCGGTCGTTACGACCCGAATCGTATTCGTTCCGCTGTTCATTGCGACCTGGATTGTTTGCTCTCCCCATGTCGTCCAACTGCCAGTCGCCGCGAAGGCTGCATTGCTGATCACTTTGGTTCCATTCACGTATACATCGAGGTTTCTTGTACCGGATGCGAGTGCGTACCGGAACTTCACATTTTTCGTTCCGGCTACGGCGCAATATACATTGTTCCACTGAATGGCTGCATCCGAATAAGCATTGAAATTGACATAGCCAGTGCCGTTATAACCTGTGTACAGCGTTTCGGTCACGGCGTTCGTCAAGGTTGTGCCCGTCTCTGCTTCATACGTCGTACTGCTGCCGCCTCCCGTGCTGCCCGTGCTGTAATCGCCAACGAAGGTTGTCACGCTCTGAGCCGGAAGCTGGGCCGTGAAAGCGCCATTCGATACGCTAATGTTGCTTTGCGCTGCCGCGTTTCGGGTTCCGTCCGTTACATATGGCGTTACTTGTGCAGCGGTTCCGTTCTGCAGCACGAATCGTTGACTCACTGCGGATGTCCCTCTGTTAATCGCTACAATAACGACCTTGCCGCTTCCTTTATAAGCAGACACAAAGACGTTCGTATCCGGGTTCTTCGTTGCATCGACCCTGACATATCCAGGACGAACGAACTTCGAGAATTGCGCCATGGAGTAACCGCGTTTGCTTATCGTTCCATCCTCTTTCAATGGACCGTATTGCCTGCGAATATACCACCATACATACGTTTGAAAATCGCCTTCGACCATCGCGTTGTGCATATGATAGGCAACATCCAGAGCTTCAGGCCAGCGATCCGCCGAGTTGGCGTCGCTGTTCGGATAGTACACTTCCGTCATCCACAACTCTTTGCCCGCTCCTTTCTGCTTGAATAGCGGATAGGCGAAGCTGCTGAACGGCGTACCGTACGTATGGGCTCCCAGAATGTCCATATTCGCAAGCGCTTGCGCGTCGTTCAGTATCGGGTCGGACATGTTCTTAAGATATTGGAACGATTCCGGCGCCATCACTCTGCTATTGATAGAGCCCGCATTCTCTTTCATGAAACGAAGCATCTCTTCAGGCGTCCACCATGTCCACGTATGCGCGTAATCGGGTTCATTCTGAACCGAGATGGCATACAGATTGACGCCGTTATTTTTCATATACGTTACAAAATCATTCAGATGCTGAGCATAAGCCGCATACTTATCGTAACGCAGCCTCTTCGCTGTCGTATCGCCGTTGCGATTGAACGTCTCTGTCATGCTGCTTGGCGGGTTCCACGGCGTAGCGAATACGATCGCGCCGTGCGCAATCGCGCTCTGCGCGGTCGGAAGCTCTTTATACCAATTGTTCGGATCCTCATCGACATGAATCCTCAGAACGGAGAAGCCAAGCTGATTATTGCCATTGCCGAAAACCGTTTCCCGCTGCGCAGCAGTCAAGTCCGTTGTCCACACTGGGTGGTTCATGCCGCCAAAGCCGCGAATCAACTGCTTCTCAGCCGATAGATTGACGACCGCATCGCTCGCGGCTGATACCTCGTTAGAGTAACTTGTCGTTAGCAGACACGATAATGCCGTTACGCATGCGAGAAGCAAGCTGATTGACTTTCTTAGGCCAGTTTTCACTGCATTCATCTCCTTCATATTTTATTCACTTCCTGCAAGCTCGAATTCCTTTTTCCTGTCATTCTCCTCCTTCTAAGCATTTGACGCCGTACAAGTGCTCCTCCTTTCATGGAATGTAAGGGAGTTTGGTCGTGCAACTAGATATTAAAACGCTTTCTTTTCCAGTTAAAGCAACTATTTTTTACTTTTAGTTCACTTTTTGTCATCTTCACTCGGCTACTAATCAAGCTAGCTTAATAGAAAAATAGCGGCAGCTATGGACTGCTAAAGTCCACGGCTGCCGCTATTTTCTTGTTTCGGTTGACTGTTCGATTAACGTACCGTAATTAAAAAGGCGTACTGTACGCCTACCGCTCCTCTACGATCGCTACACCCCAACGCGCCAGCTCGATCGTCTCTCCTGAGACAACTTCCCGATCGTTAAGCAGTTCGCTGCCATTCCCGTATGGATAAACAAACGACTGCGGTTGGTCCGAATAGTTGAAATAATAGCGAACATTATTGTCTTGCTCGTTAGTCCCGGACTTTACAATGATCGGGAATTGAAGCTCCTGATCCACTCCCCATATTCCCGCTTCTCGGCTGGCGCCCTCCAACACTTTGCGTACAACGGCTTCGCTTGGCAGGCAGCCGATATAGGTTGCCATGCCCTTGCCGTAACGGTTCGTTGTGATCGCGGCATATTGTCCCCAATGCGGATGCTCGTACCAAGCGAGCACCTCGGCTGTTGTTGGGGTGAGCAGCTCCATCCAGACGCTGACGGTGTTCTCCGACGCCTTAACGTCGAATGGATTTTCCTTGAGCGATACTTTGCCCGGCTCTACGAACTGCGAATAAGAAATGCCGCAAGCCTTCTCAATCAAGCCCGGTTGAGCGCTTGTCCGCACTTTGATATGCTCGTTGGCAAAACCGCTCTTGAACGTGTACACGACATGTCCGCCGTTCTCGACGTACTCGTTCAAGGCATTCAACAGTTCATCTGAAGCGGTGTACAGAGCTGGTACCACTATGAGATCGTAATTGCCGAACTGATCGGATGAACCCGGATACAAGATATCGCAGCCGATGTTCATCTCATACAAACGATCGTACATTAGACGAACTATATCATTGTAACGAACTTCGCCGCCAGGCAGCTTGAACCAATCCAGCGACGTCAGCGCTTCGTTGCTGACAAGAACGGCGGCGCGGTTCTCCTTCTTCAGGTTGACCAGCTTGTCCGACAGACGTGCGAACTGCCGGCCAATCGTTTTCGCTTCGTCATACGTCGGGTTCGGCCCCATGTCATGGCTGAGCAGACCCTTCCAATACGTCTCGAATGAATTATGAATGGAGTGCCAATGCCAGTACTCAACCATATTTGCGCCCGATGCCAGATGGCTGAATGCCTGCAGCGTCAGTTGGCCAGGATAAGGCGTCCAATTCGGAAACGCCTGCGCTTGAGTTTCAAGTACGAAATAGTTCGAACTTTTGAGCGAACGTGTCGAGTCTCCGCCGAACGAAATCTCCTTGCCGGTAAGGTCGTCCTGCGAAGGATGGTAAATATCGACGCCTGCGATATCCAGCGCTTTGGCAGCCTCATAATGATCGACATCCGGCTGAACGCCGAAGGAATACCCGCGCCATTCGAAGTCAAAGTTATGCGTCACGAATTGACCCGGACGTTTGTATTCATTCACAATCGCCGTCTGCCATGCGAGGAAATCGGTAACTAGCTTACGCTGGAACTTCGCGAACGCTGCACCAAGGCTGCCATTGATCGTACCCACGACCGAAGGGAAGTCCTCCCAGCTATTAATCCGGTTGCTCCAATAATCAAGACCGTACGCTTCATTCAGCTTCTCCACCGTGCCGAACTGCTCTCTCATCTGTTTGACGAACTGAAGCTGCACGTTAGGACCGCTCGTCCGATAATGCTTCGTTTCATTATCGACCTGATAGCCGATGACAGCTGGATGATTGCATACCCGGCTGATCAGCTTGCGGATGATACGTTCAGAATAAAACAGGTACGATGGATGCGTGATGTCCATGATCTGCCGTGCACCATAACGTCCCGGTCCATCCGGTGTCTCCGCCAGCACATCCGGATGCTCCTTGACCATCCAAGTAGGAATCGCGTATGTCGGCGTTCCTACAATGACATGAATTCCCGCCTCATGCATCGCATCCAGCACGCGGTCCACGCTGGAGAAATCGAATACGCCATTCTGCGGCTCATGCGTGCTCCACGTGGATTCAGCAATGCGGACAAGGTTAATGCCCGCTGCTTTCATCATTTCAATATCGGTGCTCAGTCTCTCGTAAGGCATATATTCATCGTAATAAGCAACCCCATATAGCAGCTTCTTCAATGTCATCTCTCCCATGTTTGTTTTCGCTTGCTATAAACCGAACTTTGTGAACACGAACTATAAGTTATTGCGGTACTGCGTTGGCGTCATGCCGGAATACTTCTTAAACACTTGGAAGAAGTACTTCTCATCCTGATAACCGGATTCATGCGCAATATCCGATATCCGAAGGCTTGGATCCCTCAACAGGCGGGAAGCATACTCGATCCGAATACGGTGCAAATACTCGATAAAGCTTGTCTGCAGCTGCTGCTTGAACAAATAGCTGATATATCCAGGCGTCACATAGACCTCGCGTGCGACGGACTCCCTGCTGATATCCAGACGGAAATGTTCTTGCACGTAAGCCAATATGGACTCGAACAGCTTATTGCCGTTCTTACGCGTGGACAACTGATCAGCGATGGTTAGGGCTGTTTCCGTCAGCGTCGTCATGATGTGCTCAAGACCGGAACGAGCCATCATGCGGGGGATTTCATCGAGTCCGCTGCCGAACACCTCGTTCACATTGACATTGCGCTCGATACAATCCCGATAAAGCGCAAAGTAGAGCGCATAAATCGAGTTGATTACGCTCTCCTTCGAAGAGCTCTCCGGCTTAAGTGAGGCTAGAAAATCCTGCAGACTGCCGCGAATCGCTGTTTCGTCCCCTTTGCCGATTGCCTGAAGCACCGCCCGCTCGTTCTCTAACGGATACGAGGTTTGGGTAAAATCCTCTTCCTCCGCTGCCTCGAGATAATCCGTGATTTTCGAATCGCCTTCATAGAATCTTGCATTCAACGCTTTCTGTGCCTCAAGAAACGACACGCGGAAATGCCGGATGCTCTGATCAAAGCTGCCAATCCCAATGGAGACCGTGAATGGGAGAAAACGCATCGCGTTGTGTTGAGTCGCTTCGGCGTATGGAACAATCAGCTTCGTATCCAGCCATTCGTCTGCATTCATGAGCAGCACGATGTCATCGTTATCTTCGAAGGCAGCGGAATGGCATATAGGAATGAACGTTTCCTCGGCAATATTTTTGAGTGCGTATTTGTATAGCTCAATATCGACGCTGCCGTATTTCTGCTGCACGAGATGCAGGTTGTCGATCTTTACGACGAGCACTCCAAAGAAGGGCAGCGGGAATGTGATGTCGCTAAGCTTTAAGTTGCTCATCAGCCGCTCCAATGGAGGATTCTCGGACATCACTAATCGGTTAAGCGCGTACTCCTTCAAGAAAGGGAAGCTTTCTCGAAAACCGCTGCGCAGCCCCTCCAGTTTCTCATTCTCCTGCCTTCGCTTCGCGATATCGTTCGTAATCTTGACGACCAGATCCAGAATCTCTTGACGGCGGCTCGGCTTGAGCAGATAGTCGACGGCACCAGCGGCCATCGCCTTCTGGGCATATGCGAATTCGTCATATCCGCTCATAATGATGCATTTGGCAGCCGGATATAATTTCGAGACCTGCTCGATCAGCTCAAGTCCGTCCATAACCGGCATCCGAATATCCGTCAGCAATATGTCTACGCCGGTGCCTTCCATGATCTCGAGCGCTTCCGCCCCATCCCGAGCTTCTCCTACAATCTCAATCCCGTGAGCTGCCCAATCAATCAGCATTCGGATGCCCGTACGAGCTCTCTCTTCATCATCCACGATAAGCAGTCGATACATGCTTCCTCACTCCTCCTTCATGGATAGAACCGCAGGTATCGAAAGCTGCACCCGCGTACCCTGTCCAGGCTTGCTGTTATAGATCAATTCGAAATCGTCCTTATAATAATGCTTCAGCCGTTCATGCACATTGCGGACCGCATAACCGCTTGTATCCTGCGCGACGTTGATGTCGTTCTCCTTCGGCAGCTCGGTTAGCTTGGCCAGCTCCTCTTCACACATCCCCAGACCATCGTCTTCGATAATGAACGTCAGACGTTCACCTTCTTGGCAGCCTGTTACCCGAACGAGGCCGCCACCTCGTTTCCGTTCGATGCCGTGCACGATGGCATTCTCGACGAAAGGCTGCAGAATCAGCTTCAGAATGATGTACTCGCTCATAGCCGGCGGAATATTGACCTCATATTCGAGCACATCGCGGAATCGCATTTTCTGCAGGGAAAGATAGAGTTCGAGCAGTTCCCGTTCTTTCGCGACGCTCGTGAAGCTTTTGCCGCGATTGAGGCTTAGACGGAATAAGCGCGATAGATTAATAATCATCTCGCTGATCTTGTCCTGTCCGGCAGACTCCGCTTCCCAGAATATCGTATCCAGCATGTTGTATAGAAAATGCGGATTGATCTGCGCCTGCAGCGCCTTGAGTTCTGCCTCCTGCTCCCTAAGCCGGAGCACGTAAACATCGTCAACCAGCGACTTAATATTTTCGACCATATTGTTATACCCCTGACTTAGATAGCCAATCTCATCTCCATATTTGACCTCTACTTTCTCATCGAACTGGCCGTTCTGGAAACGGCGCATCGACAGCAGCAGATTCTTAATCGGAGCGGTTAGGAAAGAAGTAAGCAGCAGCATGATCGGAATGCTCATAACCAACATACCTACAACGAGCAGCACGATAAACTGCTGGATGGAATTGAGCTCCTTGGTCAAGACGCTGAGCGGAACCGCATAGAGATACTGCCAACCATTCTCTCCTTTGCTGTACGTTAAAAGCAGGCTCTCCCCGTCCAACCGCACAACCTTGGATCCCGACTCCGGAACGGATCGAATCATCTCCAGCTCAGACTGCCCTTCCTTGTAAAATGGTTTGCCCGCTTCCAGCAGCGGCGCGCCGCTGGCATCCAGAATGACAAGCCCATGATCCTTGTCGTACAGATTCGCCAAGTATTGCGCCTTGATCGTCTCCTGATTGACGCCAACGAATATGAACCCGATCGCATACCCGTTATTCACATTCCGGACGATCCGGGTCATCCCAATCTTGTCCTTGCGGTTATTCTGAATAAACACATTGTCCGCAGGCATTGGAAACCAGAGCGGCGCACCGCGCAGATTGGCAGTCAGCTTATAGATCGGGTTCGCTTCAATCTGCTGAATCGTACCCGAACCGCTGCTGTCATCGGTTGCGACCTGGAATAAAGGCGGACCTTCCTTCCCATACAGCGCAACGTAGTCGAAGTTGCCCGTTAAGAGCATCTGATTCATCAGCGTCGTCGTCGACCCATTGTACAAGGCAGGATCAAGCGAACCTTCTGACGGCCTGACATCCGATTGAAGCGTCGACTGAATATAAGGGTCCATTACAAATACCGTTACCCAGTTGGAGATCGCCTTTTGCATCGACCGCATATTGTTCTCAACAACCCGTACAACGCCTAGATTGGTGGAGCTGACCTTGTTTACGACTTGGGTCTTTGACGTTTCAATCGCATAATACCCGAGCGCAACGGAAAACACTGTCATAAGCAGCGTGAACAAAATAATGATTTTGAATTTTAGGCTTAAGTTGAAATAAGCGCGAAGCATAAGGATCACAAGCCTTTACATATATGCTTTTTTTGTCATTCTAATCTTCCCTTGCAGCAATCACAATGACTCGGGTGAAGGTTTCGACAATCGTCTACCTTCGTCTTTTTTTCTCTACTGACCGTTCATTATTCCGCTTGTTATGATCAGTGCAGGCCAAATGAGTTGCCAGATTCCTTAATCAACCATCAGGGGGAATAACGATGAAGAGATATTCCAAGTTAGCGCGTGCATCCATATTAACGCTTGCTATTGCATCCGTAGGTTCGCTTGCTGCATGCGGCAGCGACAACGGTTCCAGTACGTCGGACAACAACAGCGGCAGCGGCGACAGCAAAGTAACGCTGCGCTTCTTCTCCAACCTGCCAGACCGCAAATCCGGACAAGGACTTGCTGAACAAACGGTAATCGATAATTACGTGAAAGCAAATCCGAACGTCAAGATCGATGTCGAGACGCTTGCGGAAGAGCCTTTCAAGAACAAACTGAAAGCTTATATGTCCTCCAACGAACCGCTTGATATTACCATGGTTCACGGCGGTGCCGAGCTTAATACACTTGTACAAGCCGGTTATGTAACGGAGCTGGATCCGAAGCAGTATGAAGGCGAGCAATACAACTTCCTGCCAGGCGTGTACAAATCGTTCACCTTCAACGACAAGCTGTATGGCTTGCCGCGTAACAGCGACTATGAAGTCATTTACTACAATAAGAAATTGTTCGCAGATAATGGCGTGAAAGTGCCAACGACACTCGGTGAGCTGCTCGATGCTGCCAAGGCATTCCGTGATAAAGGCATCGCACCGATGTCCATTAACGGCAAAGACCTGTGGAGCTTCGGCGAGATGTATCAGAACCTCGTGCTGCGTTACAGCGGCAATCAGAATCTGATTCTTGATGCGATCGATAAGAAAACCAAATTCGCAGACGACGAGAGTTTCTTGAAGGCTGCGCAATTCCTCGGTCAAGTGCGCGACGCAAAGATGTTCCAAGATTCCTTCATGACGGCCGACTACGGCGCATCCCAGAACATGTTCACGCAAGGCAAAGCAGCGATGTGGTACATGGGCTCGTGGGAAGCTGGCATGGCGACGAACGAAGCGCTGCCTGAAGAGTTCCGCCAGAATCTTGGCGTCGTGAAATTCCCGGTTGCCGAAGATGGCAAAGGCACATTGGATGATCTGCTTGCTTGGAACGGCGGCGGCTATGCAATGGTAAGCAGCTCGAAGCATCCGGAAGAAGCGAAGAAGTTCTTCGATTACCTGATGAGCGCTAACCAATGGGCGAAGACAGCATGGGATACGGGTGCTGCAGTTCCAGCACAGAAATATGATCTGACGGGCTCCGAGAGCGAAGTTCAGAAGACGCTGACGGACATTCTGGTCAATGCAGCGTCGACATCCGGCGCTTCCGCAATCGACTACGGCACGCCGAAGTTCAAGGACGACATTCAGAATGCACTAGGCAAGTTCTTCTCCAGCAAACAATCACCTGAAGATCTGTTAAGCGCGCTCCAGACAGCGGTGGACAATCAATAATGGCATAGAAGGAATCGGATAAGGACAGGGCGATCCTGTCTTTATCCCTTTCTAAAGGATGGAGTGATTATCATGCATCGAGTGTTTAGAAACAAAACAGCCATTTTTCTATTCGTAGCTCCTGGTATGCTGCTGTTCGCGTTAACCTTCCTGGTTCCGATTATCGTCAGCGGCTACTATTCCTTCACGGATACGCTTGCTCCAGGGACGAAAGTCACGATGGTTGGCTTCGACAATTATACGAACCTGCTCTTCCACGACGAGCGATTCTGGCTTGCGCTGCGCAACGCCCTGCTGCTTGGCATCGGCTTTATCGTCATTCAGCATCCGATCTGTATTTTCTTCGCTATCCTGCTCGACCGACTCGGAGGCAAAGCGGAGAAGATCTTCCGTACGATTTTCTTCATTCCGTGCGTCATCTCGGTTGTCGTTATTTCGAAAATGTGGCTTTCCCTGCTCGATCCAACGTTCGGCATGCTGAACAAGTTGCTGGATCTGGTTGGGCTTGATTCCTTGAAGCACGCTTGGCTTGGCGAGAGCAGTACGGCGCTAGGCTCCATGCTGTTCATTCTGATCTGGGCAGGCTTTGGCTGGGGACTTCTGTTCTATTATGCAGGCGTTAAAGGGATTTCCGAGGATCTGTACGAGGCCGCTCAGCTCGACGGCGCTTCCGGCTTCCGTATGCACCTGAAGATTACGGTACCGCTCTTGAAACCGGTTATTGCTGTTCAACTCACGCTTGCGATCATTACGGCATTGAAACAAATGGAGACCGTCTTCCTCACGACCAACGGCGGACCTGGCGACTCTACGCAATTCCTCGCGGTTTATTTGTACAACAAAGCATTCTCGGCCAGCCAATACGGCTATGCCAATGCCATATCGGTATTGTTCGTTATCGTATGTTTACTTGCAACATATTTGAGCAATCGTCTCACTCGCAATGATGCGACGGATTTCTAGGAGGGCGACAACATGATAGCACGCAAAAAAACGGCAATCTGGATCTTCTTCCTGATCGTCGCCGCAGGACAATTATTTCCGCTCATCTGGCTTGTTGACTTCTCGTTCAATTCAAGCGCAGACTTTTATTCCAATAGCATTCTGAAATGGCCCAGCTCGCCTCAATGGCATAACTACGTAAATGCATGGGTGGATGGGAAATTTTTAAAATATCTAGGCAACAGCTTGCTTGTTTCCGTAGTGACCATCGCACTGACGGTCGTTTTGTCTCTCACGTTGTCTTATGCGTTCATCCGCATGCAGTGGAAGCTGCGCTCGCTGTTCTATACGATCTTGCTGCTCGGGATCATGATTCCGATTCATGCGACATTGCTGCCGAACTTCGCGATCTTCAAGGCGCTTGGTCTTACCGATTCCTACTTCGGACTTATTCTTCCTTATACGGCGGTATCCGTTCCGCTCGGAACGTTCATGCTCAGCGGCTTCCTGCGCAGCATTCCGAAGGAGCTTGAAGAGTCGGCTCTCATGGATGGCTGCAGCATCTACCGCATCGTGTTCCAGATCATTGCGCCGCTGCTTAAGCCAGCGCTTGTCACCGTTATCGTAACGACGTTCCTGAACTGCTGGAATGAATTCATTATGGCTTCGACGTTCCTTAGCAAGGATGCGCTCAAGACGCTGCCTTTCTCGGTCATGAACTTCGCGGGTCAATATTCTTCCGATTACGGCTCCCAGTTCGCTGTCATGGTGCTCACTTCGATCCCTGCCATCATCATCTATGCGGTGTTCAATGAGCAGATTACGAAGGGCGTTACAGCTGGCGCTGTCAAAGGCTAATAGGAGCGGAAGGAGACAGACGGTATGATTCAGAACCCTATTCTTAAAGGCTTTAACCCCGACCCTTCCATCCTGAGAGTCGGGGACGATTACTACATTGCGACTTCAACGTTCGAATGGTATCCCGGCGTACAGCTGCACCATTCCAAGGATCTTGTGAATTGGCGTGTCATCGGCTATGCATTGGATCGTCAGTCGCAGCTCGATCTCAAAGGGATCGAGGCTTCGGGCGGCGTATGGGCGCCATGTCTAAGCTACGATGATGACGCTAAGCTCTTCTATCTCATCTATACGATCATGCGCAGTACGAACGGCAACTTCTTCGATCTCGACAATTACGTTGTCACGGCAAGCGATATTGCCGGACCTTGGTCCGATCGTACTTATTTGAATAGCTCAGGGTTTGACCCTTCCTTGTTCCATGATGACGATGGCCGCAAATGGCTGCTCAATCTGGAGTGGGATAACCGTCCTGGCTACGAGCATCCCGGCTCCATCGTTATTCAGGAATATGACCCGGAACGCCGCGAGTTGATCGGTTACCCAGTCAGCATATTCCGCGGAGCTACCGATATGGGATGCCTGGAGGCTCCGCATATTTACAAGCGGAACGGTTATTACTACATGATGGCGGCAGAAGGCGGTACGGGCTTCGGGCATGGCGTAACCATCGCTCGTTCCGAATCGTTGTTTGGTCCATACGAGTCTGACCCTTGCAACCCGATTATCACCTCCGCTAAGGAGATAAACCTCAATCGGCGAGGCGTCGACGATTACTTAAAGCCGTACCAGTACAATCCCGAATCTATTCTGCAGAAAAGCGGTCACGGCTCCCTGGTTGAGACTGCAGCCGGCGAACCTTATATTGCCCATCTCACGGCGAGGCCGCTCGCCTCTAATCAACGCAGCATGCTGGGACGGGAGACGGCCATCCAGCGCTGCGAATGGACCGAGGACGGCTGGCTGCGGCTGGCTTCCGGCGGGCAGCGGGCGGAACTGACGGTGCCGCCCCCTCTGCTTGCACCAGCGCCTTGGGAGACGGAACCATCCCGCGAGCACTTCGACAGCGGCGAATGGAACGTGCATCTGAATTCGCTGCGCGTACCGCTAAGCGAGGATTGGGTTAGCCTTAGCGCGCGGTCAGGTTATATGCGTCTGCGCGGCCGGGAGTCGTTGTTCTCCCTTCACGAGCAAAGCCTGATCGCCCGCCGCCTCCAATCGGTTCATGCGATTGCCGAGACATGCGTGGAGTTCGAGCCGGACAACTTCCACGAGACCGCGGGTCTGACGCTATTTTATGACCAGAATATGTTCTATTACTTAAGGATCTACTATAGCGAAAGTCTTGGCAGCAAATGTCTGGGCATTCTGTACGCGGACAACGGCGTGAGACTGCAAGAGTCCCGTATGCCGATTGCCGATTGGGATCGCGTTTACTTGCGGGCCGTTATCGAAGCCGAGGAGCTCCGGTTCTGCGGATCGCCGGACGGTGAGGAATGGACGCAGATCGGCCCTGTGCTCGATGCGAGCAAATGCTCGGACGAATATTCCAAGTACGGCCACTTCACAGGGGCATTCATTGGGGTATGTTGCCAGGATTCGTATCGTAAGCGTAAGCATGCGGACTTTGATTATTTTGAATACAAAGAGCTGTAAAGACGCAGATTAAAATGGAATATGGACACAAATCAAACGAACACAAAGGAACACTCCT
This sequence comes from Paenibacillus terricola, assembly GCF_014779765.1. Lineage (GTDB taxonomy): Bacteria > Bacillota > Bacilli > Paenibacillales > Paenibacillaceae > Paenibacillus_T > Paenibacillus_T terricola. The sequence continues at coordinate 626,357 of NZ_JACXZA010000003.1, forward strand.
CAGATGAAGAGAGTTCCTTTGTGTTCATTGCAATATCAATGGCTATGCGCGATCGCGATCGCGGTTGTGGCTTCTCATGCCGGCAAGACCGAATAAACCAAGGAGACCAAGCCATCCCCAGTTAAATCCTTTATTGGTTGTGGTGGCATACGGGCGATAGTTATTCGTGTGCACGTTATTACCGGTGCCAACGTAATTCATGTCCGTGCCCAATGCGCGGTTTGTTGTGTTGATTCCTTCATTCACGCCATGACGAATTTCATTACCTGGCGTATTGTACGTCGTATACGCAGAAGCAGGAGCAGCGGAAGACATCATCAAGCATGCCGCCAGACCACAGATCGGTAACCATTTTTTCATGTTCTTACCCCTCTTCGATTAATGTTTAAGCATTAATTATTGTCCATCTGGGACGTGCTGTTTATTCTCGGCGTGGGGCTGAACAATTTGACAATTGACACATTTATTTGAATGGAAACGCCGTTTGTATCGATGTTCTCGCGAACACAAAAAACGGCCCCGCCATTGGAGCCGTTCCGTTCTTCTATTCCATTTCGTTTAAAGCCAGATTCCCTACCACGAGTTTGCTGCCTTTCACACTGTACTCTGCTTCTACATTCGCTATAAAGAAGCCAGGCGATACTTGCGCCGAAACTTCCGCGAGCAGATGCTGATTCTCCACCCGATACGTTACAATACTGCCGATTGCCACATCGTCAAACCACATGCCGGCGTCCTCATCGTTATATTGTTTGTTGATTGTGTTATCTTTGTACGTTAACGTGTAGTCCTTCTTCCCGTCCTTACTGCTCGCTGATGAGATCAAACTGCTCTTCACTACAGAAACAGCATCTTGTATGTCGAGCTCCGTGAAATCATTCCTAAGAACATGTACTTCTGAATCGCGCAACCCTGTACCGTATCCCTTGGTCAAAATGATAACGACCTCCTGATCGGCATCTTGATCCAGATCGTCTCGAATAATCTCCGGATAGTAGCCATCGTTCGTTACATTGGTCCACGAGAAATGCTTGCTGTTCTCCCCAAGCTTCACCGTAATACCTGTCAGCATATCCCCGGATACACTCGTATCCGCAAACAGTTGAACGTACTTATCTGGACTCTCTGCAATGACAGACTCCTTATCACCACTCGCGTTATTCTTCTGATCAGCAGGTGGCTCTGTATTGCTCGAGCACCCAGCAGCAGCTAATAAGAATAAAGCCAGAACGACCGCAATACGTTTCATCATAATCCCCCATATCGTTACCTGTAGCTTCATTCTCTTATTTAGACTCGCCAGCGTTTCCAAATGTTTCATGCGAATATGCAAATGCTTGGACTTATATGTACGATAATAAAAATGGCCGCCTTCTGCAGGCAGCCATTCGCTATTGGTAACGGTTGTAATAACCTGAAACGCCGCCACTATTATGCATTTATAGAATAACGCCGTCCTTAAAGATCGCGATCTCTTTATAACCATTCTTCTCGTTGTGCGTCACTTTCTCTCCCGAGGCAATTGCAATCGCATACTCCCACAGGTCGTCAGCAAGCTCTTCCATGGAGGTTCCTTCCAACAGCCTGCCGGCATTGAAATCGATCCAATTCCGTTTGCGCTGCGCTAGCTCCGAATTGGTCGATAGCTTAACAGTTGGTACAGGTCCGCCGAAAGGCGTACCTCTTCCTGTTGTGAAGAACACAATGTGCGCCCCTGCAGCCGTTAGTGCCGTTACGGAAACCAAGTCATTGCCTGGCGCTTCAAGCAAGTTCAGCCCATTCTTCTTTACCCTTGCCCCGTAAGGGAGAACGTCGGTAACGACCGCATGTCCCCCCTTCTGGGTACAGCCGAGCGACTTCTCCTCCAGCGTGCTTATACCGCCCGATTTGTTGCCTGGCGAAGGGTTCTCATAGATGACCTGGTTATGCCGAACGTAATATTGTTTGAAATCGTTAATGAGCGTGACGATTTTGCCGTACACCTCTTCGTCGCATGCGCGATTCATCAGAATCGTCTCTGCGCCGAACATCTCCGGCACTTCCGTCAGAATGGACGTGCCGCCGGCCGCAATTAACCGGTCGGACAGCTTGCCGACTAACGGATTCGCCGTGATACCAGAGAAGCCATCCGAACCTCCGCATTTCAAGCCGATCTTCAGCTTTGATACAGGGATTGGCTTTGCAGTGAACGTCTGCGCGTATTCGACCAGTTCCCCGATCAGCGCTAGCCCTTCTTCCTGTTCATCTTCGGCTTCCTGCGATTTCATAAACTTGATCCGCCGTGGATCGTGGTCTCCGATAACCGACTTGAACGATTCAATCTGGTTATTCTCGCATCCTAATCCCACGACTAACACGCCTGCCGCATTCGGATGATGAACAAGCGATGCCAGCAGCTTTTGCGTATAAACCAAGTCATCTCCAAGCTGCGAGCATCCGAATGGGTGTGCAAAATGGTAGATTCCATCTACCTGACCGGCATATTGACGGTTGCCATCGCGTGCTAGCAGCTCACAGGATTTATTAATGCAGCCAACGGTATTAATGATCCATATCTCATTGCGAATGCCGACCTCACCGTTAGGCCGCTCATATCCCATAAACGTACGTCCCGCATCTACCGATGATGGAGGTGTAGAAGCGTTCAAACCTGCGAGCGGCTCGTACTTATAATCGAGAATGCCATCCAATCCCGTTCTAAGATTATGCGTATGCACCCATGAGCCTGGCGTGATTTCTTCACGGGCCTTGCCGATCGAGTAGCCGAACTTAAGGACATCGTCGCCAGAGGACACCTTGCTCGTCGCAATCTTATGCCCGCTTGTTACATCCTCTGAAAGTGTAAGCACGTCCCCGTTCTCCAGAATTAGCTCTTGTCCTTTGGATAACGAATCAAGCGCAATAATAACTTGATCGTTAGGCGATAACCGTACCCATTGCTGCATTAGCTTTGTCCTCCTTCCGCCATCGTCCACCAACGGCAAATGGCATCAATCAAGCCTGGCCAACTCGATAGATCTTGCTCCCACAGAGTTTGTAGTGCGAGCAACTGCTCCACGGTTGTGCGCAGGTCTTGTTCCTTCTGCTCCGCATTCGCCCATATTGCAGCAATTTGTTGTAATAGTTCCGCATTATCCCGGACGACATACCGCCCGCCTTGCAAGTCGCGCCCTTCGTAATGACCATCAGCCTGCGTGATCCGATAATATCGCAGCAAGCCTGCTAACCCCGTCGCAAGCCCCTCTGGGATCGACTGGCCAAGTTCCGCATAATGGCTTAAGGTCGGCAGCAAACGCACTTTGAACTTCGATAAGCTGTTCATTGCAATATCTTCTAACCGATGGCGGATATACGGGTTACCGAATCGTTCGAATACCGTATCAGCATACTCGTTCATATCGTCCAGTGGATAAGGGATAGCCGGAATAATCTCCGCGCGCACCGTTGCTTGTACACGTTGGCCTAGTACCGGATGCTCCATGAACGCCCGAACATGTCCGACTCCATATAGGAGGCCAAGCGGTGCCATCCACGTATGGGACGCATTCAGGATGCGCACCTTCCGCTGCTGATAAGGACGCAGATCATCTGTCCAATGGACATTCAAACCCGCTTTCTTCAGCGGCAGCAGCTCATCCAGTTCTTCTTCTCCTTCTATAGCCCATAGATGATAAGGCTCCGCTGTCGTCAGCATCCGGTCCGAGTAAGACCATTGCTCGAACCATGCCGCCGCCTGATCCTCGGAAGGGTATCCCGTCACAATACGATCGACAAGCGAATTTAAGAATCGGCAGCTTGAAGCGATCCATCTTCTGAAGTCATCCGGATAACCCCAGTCTAGGCTGTATCTCACAATATTGTCCCGCAGAGCATCGCCATTCCGCTCTAATAGCTCGCATGGCAGGAAGATGATGCCTTTGTCTAATGCACCTTGAAACTTGATATACCGTTCGTATAACAAATAAGCCATTTTACCAGGATAAGAAGCGATCGGACCATATGTTAACGGTTCCTTCTTGTAAGCGATTCCAGCTTCCGTCGTATTCGAGATGACGAATCGCAATGTCTCGCAGCCAGCTAGTGTTGTGAACGCCTGCCAGTTCTCATAAGGATCGAATACTTGTGAGAACACCGATATGATATTACGGCGCTCGACTGGCTGCCCATCTTCCAAGCCTCGAACGACTAACGTATAAAGTCCATCCTGCGCGGCTAATTGCTCAATGTTATGTTTACCGGAAGGTCTCGGCTGGGTAACCGCAACACTGCCTTGGAACAACCCCTGCTCCTTACTCACTTGCAGCATCCAATCCGCAAACCCTCTTAAGAAATTGCCTTCCCCAACCTGTAATACGGTGACTGGACTTGCAGTGACGGCCTCATATTGCTGCTTCTGTTCCGCTGTCAGTCGAGCTGCGCTCAGCTGCTGAAGCTTCGTCTCTTTTGCTTTCACGATCTGGTCCCCCTATACGTAAAGTTAAAGTTTCTATCTTCTTGTTTTCATTTTTACGCATCGAAAAGGAAAAGAAAATGTCCATTTTCTATTATTTTTTATCCGATTCTGATATGATGAACCTATATTCTCCCGAAAGGGGATAACCGCTATGCAGCCCTACCGTAAGCCTTTTCATTTTGACCCGAATTTCCCATTCGAGCTCGTCTACAAGGGTATTCGATATTCAGATAAAGAATTGCCGGACCATCTTCACGACATGTATGAGATCGTCTATGTCCACGAGGGCCATGGGATGTTCTTCATCAACGGCTCCTTATATGAGAAAGGCAAAGACGACCTGTTCCTTATTCCAGGCAACACGCTGCACCGTGCTTATCCTTCCGAGAATGATCCGATTGTCTCCACCGCTATATTCTTTGCCCCATCTCTCATCCAGAACGATTCGCTAGACGACGGGTATGATCCACTTCGATGCTTCAATATGGCTAGAAGGAAGAAACAGTACAAGATTGAGCTGTCCGATCCCCTTCGGCAGACGATCGAAGCTGTCATTCATACGATGGTAGGCGAACTGAAGACCCGAGAGTATGGATATCGCCATGCTCTGCAGCTGCAGTTGCAGCGGTTGCTGCTCGATCTAAGCCGACATCCGTTCACGAAGGAAGCCTCCCCATCGAAGGTATCGGGATTTGTTCCCCAGTGGATCCACAACGCACTTCGTGACATTGACCATGATCCTGTGCGCTGCGGCGGACTCGCCGAGTTATCCGAGAAAGCAAACATTAGCCCTGGTCATTTCTCAAGAGTATTCAAGCAGATAACGGGCATGAACGTTATCGAATACGTGAATGCCAAGCGACTCATCATCGCCAAGGAACTGCTGCTATCAACTGATGATAACGTCGAGACAATCGCATTAGCCTGCGGCTTCCAAGGGATGCGGCACTTCTATGAAGCGTTCAAGAAAATTACGGGTCTCACCCCGCGGGCTTATCGTATCCAGGGGAAGTAGATGATGATGGTTGACGACAAAGAGGGCATCCTGGACGAATCCAGGATGCCCCTTTATTACACACCTAGCGGTTGCCACAGTAGTTATTCTACTAGAATCGGCAGCATTCTACGCCTTACGGTTGCCAGCGAGGCTATTCGTGCTGATCGGACCCATTTATAGGCTAGTTCGAGCAAATAAGCACCATCGCAACCTTTACACCGTAGAATGGCGCATTTTCGAACAAATAAGCATTTTCAGCAACCGTTAGCGCGCTCTAACAACAGGTACTCTCCCCTGTCATGCAAACAACACACCCGTTGATAAAGTCGAATGCTCCTCTCCAGCCGCATTTTGCCGCTGAAGCCGACAATCGGACCATCCTCTTATCACTCCGCATTGAATCGCCCGGCTGCGACTCTCCCAGAAGCTAGCCCGCACCACTTGATATAGATCATAGACTTCCTGCGCCTGATTAATCGATTCATATAGCTCAGGTTTAAGTTCATTCGCTAATTGAACATATGGCAGCTTCGCTACCGCCTTCATCGAACGGATATTTTGCTTGCGAACCTTCAAATACACCGTCTCTATCTGATGTTCAAGAAACAGTTCCGTGAAAAAGGTTTCTTTTGCCCGCCCATTGTAACCTTGGCCAAAATAAGGTGCTCCTATCCATGTTGCCAAAAAGCCCGTTCTGTTCGTTATATCATATAACTGAATCGTTCCAATCGGGTGCCCAAGCTCATTCATAATCGTTCTTGCAATCAATGTATTCTGCAATTCCAATTCCAGGGTGATCAACTGTTTGGTGACGAACAAATACTCTTCATAGGATTGGCATTTGTGACGGACGTAAGGGAAAACTGCAGGATCCACCATTAAGTCATACAGGGTATGGCACTCATGCAGATCAAGTTTTTTAAGTATGTGAACGATCACCCTACCCTAACGATTTGAATGTCAGACCATTTCAGTATATAAACGGACATAGGCGGTTATATTAATTCTAATTGCGGTTTATATGAACTCTATTTATGGTTTATGTAAACCTCGCCTTAGAAGTTGTCAGACCACTAAATCCCGCAGTTTACGCGGACTTCTGCAGCTAGAATCAGAGAAGGAACCAATTCCATATTTGAGTTAATCGCCTATTAACAAATCAGATTTATACTAGGCGTATCACCAACAAATCATCTCTTATTCAAAGAAAGGAATCCACTACATGGGGATCCATACGTATTTTCAATCGTTAACCGATTTAGAGCGAATCATTCGCTGCCCAGGCAAATTCAAATTCCAGGAGCACAGCGTTTCGGCTCATTCTTGGAAGGTCGTCCAATACGCGAAGACGTTGGCCGATATTGAAGAAAGCAATGGAGTCGTCGTGAATTGGAAAAAGTTATATGAAATCACAAGCAGTCATGATTACGGCGAAATTTTTATCGGAGATATCAAAACACCCGTGAAGCATTATTCGTTAGAACTCCGAGCCATGCTGCAACAAGTAGAAGAAGGAATGGTTGAACATTTCATCGAAGATCATATTCCCGAGGACTTCAAGCACATCTTCCGCAGACAACTGCGCGAAGGCAAAGATGATACGGTGGAAGGTCAGATACTTGAAGTAGCCGATAAAATGGATCAAATCTACGAGGCATTCGCGGAGCTGCAACGAGGGAATACAGAGAAAGAATTTATCGTCATGTACCGAACTGCCCTTATCAAAATCAAAGAAATCAAGCTTCATTGCGTGGCGTATTTCCTGGAAAATATACTGCCCGACTTAGTTAGCGAAGGATCTAGATCTCCAATCGATATCGCGAAGATTACGAATGAAGCGTTGGCATCTTAAAACTCCGTCCCCCTATTATAACCCCTCTCCCTTCTTTTCCTTACCCGACTACAAAATGAAGTCTCCTTAACTGTCAATCGACCGAATCTCTAGTAAGTTCGTACTTAAAACTAGAAGCCCGCATCTATTATAGATACAGGCTTCTGATAACCACATATTTATCTCCGTTTCATCTTCTAAACAATACCTCTGTGACTCGATTTCATTGTTTTATTTTTCCGATCCGATTGTGTAGAAATAGTCTGCTATTTTTCCAATTATTAGACTACTATTAAGAACAGGAGATACTTGTACAATACTCTGGCCACCTAAAGGAGAATATCCATGTATATCGAGGAACAGAAGAAGATCGTAACCGAGATCATAACACCAAAAATGAATAATTTAGGATTTAAAAAATCTTCGTACAATTACTACAAAAAAGTAGACGATACTCTCGGCATTTGCTTTAATTTACAACCTAATAAATATAACGATCAAGAGGAAGTGCGGTTCACTTTTAACGTTGGAACATTTGTGCCTAATGCTTATGAAGTATACATTAATCTTAATTCCAATAATGAATTGCCTAAATTCCCCAAAGAATACAACTGTATTGAAAGAAAGAGAATAGGAAATTTGAAGAAAACGACGGATCTCTGGTACACACTAAATCCATCGACTGACATTGAGACTGTACATAAAGAAGTTTCGAATGATTTGGATCATTACATCATCCCTTACATCCAAGGAATTAATCAAAGGAAGCTACTTGAAACTTCGGATGAAACGTTAGGATGGCCTGATAAAATCATTCTGACCATTTATAAGATTCAGAATGGACTTGTTACTGAGGGGAATGATACTTTAAAGAAACTGTATCGTAATAAACCTAATCATTATATAGCGGAACAAATTATGAAGATTGCATCAAAATATAACATGTCAGTGGAGCAATAGACCCCTACATCCTGTAAACCACTCTCAATCTAGAGCCACTATGAATAGGCCAACCTATCTCGATGGCTGGCCTATCTTGACGGAAATCCGCAGTTTCAGTGGACCCTTGTCTTATGCATATTGCAAGCGATAGAGCTGCGCGTATCGCCCGGAACTCGCGAGCAAGCAATCATGGTTCCCTTCTTCCAGCGTTTCTCCATTCTCCATGACGATAATACGGTCTGCGCCCCGGATCGTGGATAATCGATGGGCGATCACGATCGCAGTCCGCCCCTCCATTAGCCGTTCCAAAGCTTGTTGAACGAGTTCCTCCGATTCGCCGTCCAACGCGGAAGTAGCTTCATCAAGCAGCAACAATGGCGCATCCTTCACCATTGCGCGAGCAATGGCTATACGCTGGCGTTGTCCGCCCGATAATTGTGCACCATTCTCACCTATTCGCGTATCCAAACCATCAGGTAACCGATGAATCAATTCCTCCAAACCTGCTTCGCGCACGGCCTGCCTAACGCTTTCATCGTTTGCCTTTAAATTTCCCCATGCGATATTCTCCCGAATCGTACCGTCAAATAGATAACAGTTCTGAGGTACATATGCGATAAGTTCTCGTACCACCTCCTGTGAATATCGTTCACGCGACTGCCCGAACAATTGAATGTCACCGTTATCCGCTTCCGCGAGTTCCATCAAATAGCGAATCAGCGTTGTCTTGCCTCCACCGCTTCCACCGACAATCGCCAGCTTTTCTCCGTTTCTGACTTGCAAGGACATATTGTTTATGACTGGCATATCGGCACCGTAAGACACCGTGACGCCTTGCATATCGATTGCATGCACCGCATTTGGGTCTGGCTTTGTCGTATTCTCCCGCATTTGCTCTTCGGGACGATCAAGGACTTCCTTGACGCGTGACGCGGCAATCGTTGCGTATTGCAGCTGATGGTACGAGTTGGTCATCAACAACACATCATTGTTGATTTGCGACTGCATGAGCACAATGAACACCACCGTTCCTAAATCGGTCATGCCCATGTGAACGAATATACTGCCTGCGATAAGCGTAAACACGATAGCACTCCATTGGATGGCCGAACTCGATGATGAACGCAGCGCATTATAGTTAGCGCCGCGCATCGCATAGGAATAAGCCGTTCCGGAATCGGATTCATATTGTTCACGCAAATTCGGGGTAAGCCCGAACATACGCACGACAACGCTGCCTGCAATCATGTCGATCATTCGCTGCGTCAGAGACGACAAGATGCCCATTTGTTTCGTATGCCAAGCGTATTCCCTGCGAATGCAGGCTAGGTTCGCGTAGATGCTGATGATTACGAATATGAGATTCATCATGCCGATGGCAGGCTGCTTCACGATACAGATGATCGTGGCTATCAGGATGCTGACGGGGATGGCGAATAAACTGCGATCACCGGTCATCATGGAACCGAAAAAGGCGGAAGTGCGTTCTGCATCCATGCTCATGCGAGCGGCCAAATCACCGGACAATTGCTTATTCGCTTCCGATGCAGGCATCGCGGTTAATTTGGCAAATAGTGATTTACGTATCTGTGCGAGCCCAAGTATATGAATGCGGGATGCATGATAATTGACAGAGGTGATGACGATGATACCTGCGATCACGACGACGGCAACAATCCCGATCGTATTCAACATCGCTGCGAAGTTACCCGTTACGGCAAGCGCCGTCGTCTGTCCGATTAGATAGGCGGAGGTGATCGACATCCATGCGTTCTGCAGGATGCTGAGCATGGAGCATAGAAGATAACGCGTTCGCCACGTCCGTATAAACCGCCAGGACCATGCCATCATTCGAAGGGTGTGCCGAATGTTGTCCATCGCTAATTTCATAGGTCCGCCTCCTGCGATTTATAGAGTCGATAATATACGCCCTGCAGCATCATCAGTTGTTCATGTGTACCGCTTTCCGCAATTCGACCATCTTGCATGCATACAATGCGGTCGATATTACGAAGGGCAGACAACCGGTGCGCAATAATGATCGTAGTGCGCCCCTGCATGAGTCGTCGAAGCGCTTCCGTCACTAATGCTTCGGCTTGCGTATCTAACGCGGAGGTAGGTTCGTCAAGCAAGAGCAACGGGGCGTCCTTCAACATCGCGCGGGCAATCGCGACCCGTTGTCGTTGTCCGCCGGACAGACGAAGCCCACGTTCGCCGATTTCACGCTTCACATCCATTTCGTTCAGCAGCGCTGCGTCAATCGCAGCTTGTATGTTTTCGTCCGACGCGCCTCGATTTCCCATTGCTACATTGTCCCATATGCTTCCGGCAAACAGATACGTATCCTGCCCCACATAGGAGATGTATTCGCGAAGCGCATCCGTTGACCACGCCTCCACGGCATTGCCGAATAACGAGATTTCACCTCCGTTCTTACGGTACAACGCCATAAGCAGTTTGATCGCGGTTGACTTGCCCGAACCGCTTCCGCCAACAAGCGCAATATGCTCCCCTCGACTGATCGAGAAGGATAAACCGTTTATAACGGCCGGCTTATCCGGGTAGGAGAACTCAACATTATCGAATATGATCGCATCTCCTCCCGGCTTTCTTTCGGTGCCGTCTGTCGGTTCAAGCGGAAGATCCCACAGCTCGAATACGCGTGAGGCGCAGCCGCGCGCTGTTTTGAAATCGGTCAGCACGGATGAGAAGTCTCCGATCGGGTTCCCGATGAAGACACTCAATATAATGACCGACATGACGCCACCAGAAGTGATGTGATGGATGCTTGCCAGATACACGCCGAATCCGCATATGATGATTTGCGGAAGGAAGAACATAATCCGCCCCAATGGAGAGAGCAATAGTGTCGCTCGATTGGCATTCATTCCGCTATCGGCCGCTCGATCTACCGCCGCGTCATAACGGTGACGTAGATTGGAGCCCAAATTGTACGCCTTTGCGATTTCGTAGCCGCCCATCAGATTATTCGCAATGGACAGCGATTCGCCAGCCGCTTGCTGCCACTGTAAGGCGAAACGGGTTAACGGAGCCGAAATTTTCATTTGCAGCAATGCAATAACTGGCACAATGGCAAGCGAGAACAGCGTTAATTGCCAGCTTATAAGGAGAGATACGATAAACGCTGCAAGGCCGATGATTTGCTGTGGCAGCCGTACAGCATAATAATTTTGCAACGTTGCGTTAATCTGGCCTAAATCGCTATTGGCACGAGACAGGATGTCGCCCATCCGCTGGCTATCCAGCGTCTGCATATCGATCTGGGACATGATCGCGAACGTTTTATCTCGCATCGTGCGATCGCACAACCCGCCATATTTGATTCCTAGAAATTGCTGCAGATATTGCGATGGAATCAACAGCGCGAGCGATAGCAAGAGAATCGCCGTCTGCATGTTAACGATCGTACCCGTTGCGCCATAATCATCAATCATTGCATGAAGGCACTGCGTCATGACGCTCAATACGGCAGATGTTAGCAACGAGAATAGGATCGTTGATACAAGAACCGGGTTGTGCTTCGCATTAACAGCCAAATAACGCTTCATGACTTGTATCGTGCTTGGGGGAACTTCATTTGTGGACAGCATCGTGTCAACATTCATTTGTCCATCTCCTCCTTAGTGAATGAATTATTCATTCATTTTCGTTCATAATAGATAGCACGCCAAGGCGTGCCGAGTTTTGCATATTGGGTCTATCTCCACTCCTCTCCATCGGTGAATGAATAATTCACTCATTTTCATTCATATATTTTGGCACGCCGAAGCGTGCCGGGATCGATCATTATGAATTGTTGTCGCTTAAGTAAGCCCTCGTCACGAGGTCGATTGCGGTTTCACGAGCTGCATCGCGCGGCACCGAGATATCAGGCATTAAGATGTTAGCGTTCATGGCCCACCAGGTCAAAATATCGTTGATGCACTGCACATGGACGCGCGGGTAGTCCAGTTCCCTGATCTCGCCGGCTTCCATGTAGATCGTCAAGTTCTGCTCGAATACTTGGAAGAACTTATCCTTTAGCGGGAAGAAGGCAGCTGCCAACTCACGAAGAATACTCGCATTCGTCTCGATATTTCCGGTCGCAAGAAGGATGTCTGCACTCATATCGAAAATATCCGATACCATCTGCTTAAAGTGCTTAGTAATGGATCCGTTCGCATCTGTGATTCGCAGAACATCGTCGAAGATTCGGTCATTAAGCTTATCGCCAAGCTCATTCAAATGATTCATATCGGCCTCTTCAACCGGCAGCGCAATATCGGAGTCGAGATAGTCTTTATCCAATGACGCGCGGATGACGAAGGTCAGGATGGCCTTTTTACTTGCAAACAGATTGTATATTGTGCCAGTTGCGATACCAGCTGCGGAAGCAATTTCAGATACTTTCGTATTCGCGTATTGCTTGGTATTGAAAAGCCTGCCCGCATGAAAAAAGATGCTGCGAAGTCTAGCGTCTGCCATGTCACACCTCGAAATGAATGATTCATTCACATTGTATGCACGCAGTTACTTGTTGTCAATCCCATCCAGTAAAAACGTTTACGTCATAGAAAACTCTTATTCAATCTAAGCAAGGCTGTAAAATAATCAAGAAGGAATCCCCGAAAGACTCGCGAATATTTGGACATAGTTCTAAGAAGAAGAGGAGAGTAACCATGTATATCGAGGAACAGAAGAAGATCGTACCGTCCAGGGCTGACTCTAGCAATCCTTGATAGCTTCCAATCGTCGCCCCTGTCGGTATCAGATGATAGAGGAGAGTGACTAATGAACCATATTTACTATGTCGAATGCGATGCTGCGCACGCGAGCAACTTTTACTTTGATATTCCCCAAGGTCATAACTGCTGGCTCCTTGTCATCACCAAGACTCCCGCTCAATTCTGGGTCGATGGGGAGCTTAAGGAATACCCCGCTCATAGAGCCATTGTTTATCGTGCGCATCAGAAAATTTATTACAAGGCTTGTGCCGAGACATACGTTAATAACTGGATCCGTTTTTCATCCGACGAAGCCTATATTACCAAAACATCGCTTCCGTTCGGCATTCCATTCTCTATAGATGATCCTGACTACTGCCACAAGCTATTTGAGCTGTTGGTCATCGAGCACAACTTTAACAGAGACTACAAAAAAACATCAATCGATCATCTGCTCCGGATTATGTTTAACAAACTTCTGGAATCCTATTTCCATGATGGTTTTACACCTCAATACTATAATTTATTAAAACTTCGCTCAGCCATTCAGAACAACCCCGGCGACCAATGGACCGTTCCCAATATGGCAGACTCTCTCGGAGTCAGCCCAGGTTATCTGCAGTCTATTTACAAAAAGACCTTCGGCATCTCCTGCATGGAAGATGTCATCAACAGCCGAATCCGGTTGGCCAAAGAATATTTGTATTTGTTCCATGGCACCCAAAGCGTTGCCGAAATCGCCTTTCAATGCGGATATCATAATGTGGAACACTTCTGCCGGCAATTCAAACAAATAACCGGCTATACACCCAGAGGATTCCAAATAAAAGACGATTTCGCAGCCGCTTCGGTCATCTCGTCATAGCAAACAAAGCCGACAAGCCATCCATATCTCATAGATCGGCTTCATCCGGCTTGTCGGCCTATACGTACTTTTACAACGGGTTTTTCTTGAAATATTGCCCGATGATGAATTTCATAATATCGCTAGGCTGATCTCTGATGAATTCAGCTTGATCCGCGAAGCGCATGCCGTATGGCGCCTTCGACGTATAGGGCTCCCACCGCGGCAAGTCGTCTCCCGTAGAATCTTTGCCGTTCGGATCTCCCGAGCGGATGAAGTTCGCCCAGTAATGGCACATCTGCCTTGCAAGATCGTAATGTTTGCCTATGAAAGGTCTCCAGCATTTGGCTAAGGTCTCGAAGAAGAACCAGAGATCCACCGAGTGGAACGTTCCTGGATTGTCCCATCCAGGAATCTCCGCATCGAAATTGTAATAGTACATCGGGAGGTTGACGCCGGTATCCGTATTGACCTGCCCGGCGATCCGAATCGCGTATTCAATGCTGCTTACGGATGCTTGTCTCAAGACCTCATCGAAGTTTCCTGACGAGAATCCGCAAAGTGCCAGAAAATCTTCGGCATCATCGCCGAACAGGTCGACTGCCAAGGTTTTGAACTCATCCGGCGTAGTAACCTGAGGGACATTGAAAAACTCGGATGACGTATGGCCGAACATTACCGGTACCGGCCAGCGCTTGTTCTGAAGAAGCCGTTCGAACGGGTCGCCTACGTTGAACTTGTTATCGATAACGGTGCCCCAGAACGCTTTGGACGCCAGATACTTATCGCGGACGTAGACCGCATCAAGCTTACGGGCATCCGCAAGCGAGGATACGCCGAGAGATTCAAAGAAGCGAACGCCATCTTGTTCAGCTTCTTCCAAGGTGCGCAGAAACCTTGGCGTGCGGCCTCCTGGGTAGAGTCTCGTGATTAACCCGCTCTGAATGATCGCTCTTTGGAAGAGTCCTTCGTTCTGGGGCGAAGTGAGCTGGTTCATAACACTGCCGCCCCCTGCCGACTGCCCGCCGATGGTGATGTTGTCCGGATCGCCGCCGAAAGCCGCAATATTGCGTTTGACCCAGTTCGTAGCGAATTGTTGGTCGAGGTGACCGAAGTTCGCCGGAGCTTCCGGCGATTCCTCGGTAATCTCCGGATGGCATAGAAATCCGAATACGTTCAGACGATAATTGATCGTCACCACGACAACGCCTCTTCGAGCAATGCGTTCGCCGTCGAACTCCATTTCCGCCGGATGGCCTACCTGCAGCCCTCCCCCGAAATACCATACGAATACCGGCAGCTTCTCGTCGGAACGGTTTGCCGGGGTCCACACGTTAAGGTAGAGACAATCCTCGTCCATGGCAATATCCGGTTCCACAGCCCATTCTCGAGTGTAGATATTATTGACGTCGATTTCCTGTCTGACCTGCATGGAGACCGGCGCGAATTCGTAAGCTTTAAGAACGTCCTCCCACTCTCTCGCAGGCTGCGGAGCACGCCAACGGTTCTCGGCTACGGGCGGGGCAGCAAATGGAATCCCCTTGAAACTTGTGATTCGGGGATCGGCTGCCGGCAGCCCTTGAACGACCCCGCCTTCAACTCTTACGACTCTAAGCATATTTGATTTCCTCCTTTAGTAAAAAGGCCGGGGATATATATGTTGATATATATCCCTGGCTTAATAAGAAATAAAGAAATAAGATTTACTTAGTGGCCGTTGCATCAGCACGCATTTTTACAATCTTCTGAGCCCTTTCCGTATCCACGGCAACGACATCATTCCAACCGAGACCTACTACATCTTTCTGCATCTTTGTCCACAGCTGGTCGAACTCGGCTTGATCTTTCGCGAATACCATTTTCCAGGATGTGTTCTTCACATAGTCCGAGATTTGGCTTCGTTTGTTCTTAACGTCCGATGAATCGCTTCCAAGGCTTGTGTTAATGTTCGGCACGATATCGATCATATTATTCTTCTGGTAGTAGTCCGTTGCATTCGTTGCGTTGAAGGCTTTCTGCCAATCCGTTTTCAGAGCCGTTTTGTTCGCTTCAATGGTACTGCTCCAATAATTTGTGTTATAAAATTCCTTGGTGTCCGGATCTACGACAAAATCGCTCATGATCATGGTGTTAAGCTTGCTCTGTCCGTCCTGGTATCCGCCTCCGCCGTATTCATCTGGAACAGGCGTATTGTTCTGGAAGGCAGTCTGTCCGACTTCGGTAAGCTTAAACTTGCCATCTGTTGTCTTTTCATAGTTAAAGCCTTCAAAACCAGCGGTATAGTAGCGCAGTCCTTCAGGTGAATTGAGCCAATCCAGGAATTCCATGATCCGATCGGGATCCTTCGCTTTTGATCCAATCGCAAATACTCTTCCGCTGCCGTAATAAGCGTCGCTGTTCTGAATGATATGAGTATCCGCGATCGGAACCGAAACATTGCCGTCCCCGTTCTTGCCTCTCTCAATCGTATTGTAGAAGCCTGTCTGCCAAGAGTACCACAAGAGAAGAACCTGCTTGTTGGTCAGCTTCTCGGCTACTTTGTTCCAATCCTGGGTAGGAGAGTCGGGATCGACCAGCCCCTGTTGATTGGCGTCAAAAAAGAATTGAAGAATCTTCTTGTACATGCTGTTGTCGTCGATGAGCGGAACGATGTCGCCCTTCGCATTTAACTGAATGGTCGAAGTGCCATCCGGCTGTTGGTAACCATACCAACCGCTCAGCCAGCGCACGTTCTCCATGCCGCCTCCATCCCAATCCTTCCACAGGGTGATCGGAACGATCGGCTTACCGTCCGGCGTCTTCGGATACTTCTCTTGCATTTGCTTCAAGACGTTCAGAAGGTCGTTCAGATTGTTGAGCTTGGGAGCCCCAACTCCCTTGTAATAATCCCAAGGCATGATCGGGCTCGAGTAAGGGAGCTCTTCCGAGAAGGTCGTAGGCGACGTATCGGCTTCGAACGTCGGCAAAGCGTATATCTTGCCTTCCGGATTGACTTTATCGAAGGCCGCGTTGAATGGCTTAAAATGTTTGTCCACGTACTGAGACAAGTACTTCGTATTTTTGAGCTGATCCGTGAGATCCATGACAAGACCGGCCGGAATCAGTTCTTCCAACTGGCTGTTATCGACGATCACAAGATCCCCCAGGTCGCCCGCTGCCGTTCTCGTCTTGTATAACTGATCGCCTGCCACTTGAGGAGCAAGTATGTTCAACGTGATATTGAATTTATCTTTGATAATCTTGCCATACCAACCGGTCTGCTCTCCTTGGTAATTGGCCGCATTGTCGAATACGGTGATGGTAAGCGGCTTGCTATGATCGATCGTGCCGGTAGCTTGAGTTGCGCTTGTACTCGTACCTGTGTCAGACGACTTGTCGGATGAAGATGTATTGTCGGATCCGCTGCTGCACCCGGTCAATGCGACCGACACCACTAACAGACCAGCCAACGATACTAACACTGATTCCCTTGCGGATTTCTTGTTTTTACTCAAGTTCATCCCCCACTTTTGTCAATGTTTTTTGGTCAAATGTATTATAATAGCGCAGGTCAACCTTTGACGGCGCCGATCATAATCCCCTTAACGAAGAACCTCTGGAAGATCGGATAAACCAACAGGATGGGCGCCACGACGATAATGGTCACCGTCATTCGGATGGAAGTCGTCGTCTGCTTGGTCGTCAGACTGGCCATAGCCGTCGAGCCGGCGTTCTGAAGATTGACCATGGTCGATAATGAACTCGCCTGATTAATGTAGTTGTATAGAATAAACTGCAAGCTGTAGAGCTTGCTGTCCGTCACCAACAGCAGCGTGTCCTGAAAAGAATTCCACTGGTCTACCGCGGCGAAGATTGCGACCGTCGCCAATATGGGCTTGCTTATAGGCAGCATGATCCTGAAGAAGATGGTCATGACGCCGGCCCCGTCGATGCTGGCTGCCTGCTGCAGTTCCTTCGGCGTTGACTCCACGAACGTCTTGACCAGAATGATGAAGAAAGGCGCGACGATCGTCGGCAGAATATAAGCTAGAAAGTTGTTAGTCAGATGCAGCGATCTCATGGTCAAATACCATGGAATAATCCCGGCACTGAAAAACATCGTAATAATCGTGTAGCGATACCAGAATTTCCGCCCCCACATATCCTCTTGGCTAAACATGAAGCCCAGGAATGCCGAAGCCCCTACCGTCAAAGAGGTTCCGATGACCGTTCTTCCTATCGACACTAGCGCCGCGTGCCCCAGCCCCGGGATCTTAAACACGTCGACGTAGTTCTGGAAATGGATATGCTTCGGAAAGAATACGACATCGCCTCTGGCGCTGATATCATTAGCGCTGATGGTGTTAATGATGAGCGAGTAAAAAGGATAGATGCAGACGAAAGCGAACAGGGAAAACAAGGTATAGATCACAACGGAAATCAACTTGTCCGTCGCGCTGACCTGATATCTCACTTTTTTATCGAAGCGGCTTTGACGTACCTGTTCTTGTGACGTTAGATTGACTGTGCTGTCGCTCATACAATGCCCTCTCCTCTTAACAATTTGGATAGTCCGTTCACCGAGAAGAGAAGTACGACGCTAATCAAGCTCTTCAGCATGCTGATCGCGACGGACACCGAATAGCTGCCGCCACCCATGGCTAGGTTGTATACGTACAGATCCAATGCCTGTATGCTGTCCTTATTAAAAGCATTCTGGAAGACGAAGTATTGCTCCAGGCCGTTATTTAAGAAGCTCGCGATTTGCAGCATCAGCAGCACGAAATACGTCGGCAGCATGCTTGGCAGGACAACATATCGAATGACCTGCATTCTTGTCGCGCCATCCACATGAGCTGCTTCATAAAGTGAATCGTCGATTCCCATGATCGCCGCGATATACAGGATGGCTGACCACCCCAGCACTTTCCAAGTCGTCCACAACCACATCATCAGCCACACATGATGCGAGCTTTGAAGGGGTAATATCGGAGAATCAATACCTAATTGCCGCAAAAGACCATTGACGATGCCATCGCTGGAGAACATGGTGAACGCCAGCGAATAGACCAATACCCAGCTGATGAAGTTCGGAAGAGTCGTAACCGTCTGGATGAACTTGCGAAAACGGACAGCCTTGATCTCGGTCAGGAAGATTGCAAAAACCATGGGAAGCCAAGAGAAGAGAAGGTTTAAGCCGCTCAATCCGAACGTGTTCTTAATGATCTGCAGCAGTTGATCGACCTTCACCTGGTTCTCAACCAAGGAATGAAACCACTGGAAACCGACAAATGGCGATTTCGATAACGGAATCGGCGGCGAATAGTCGAAGAAAGCATAGACCCATCCATATAACGGGTAGTAAGCAAAGATAGCGAGCAGAGCCATGAAGGGCAGTATATAGAGAAACTTCCTTATAGACATGCTTCTTATACCGTTTTTTTGTACGTGCATCATGTCACTCCTCTTTGTTATGGTGCTGTTCGTAAAATCCAACGGATCGTTCAAATAAATGAACTTTCCTAATATAAAGGGTAACAAAGCGCTTGATGATGACAACGTTTTCATGCGTGAACTTATCATAGGACATCGACTTTTTCTAAACAATGACCGATCCTCATCGTTTATTGATCTATTCTCATCGCAGGTATTCGACGGCATATGTTTTCCCTGATCCGCTGGCACCCGTTACAATAACAGGTAACCTATTCCCCATTCGTCTCCCCTCATTT
This sequence comes from Paenibacillus terricola, assembly GCF_014779765.1. GTDB lineage: Bacteria > Bacillota > Bacilli > Paenibacillales > Paenibacillaceae > Paenibacillus_T > Paenibacillus_T terricola. The sequence continues at coordinate 645,859 of NZ_JACXZA010000003.1, forward strand.
TTTGAACACGCCCATACAAGAGACATCTCTGCTTTCCTAACTAAAGAAAAATACTCCGTTCCCCTTTAGTAAGAGAACGGAGTATTTCTCAATGAATGTCTCGTCGAACCAATGCAGGTTGTTTCATAACAAAGGACCGTCTACCCGACGGCCCTTTGAAGTAACGAATGGGTTTGGTGAAAACTGCTATTAATTTGATTGTTCGCCATTCGAACCGGCGTAGAATGTTAAGTAGTTCTCTATCTGGCAGCTAGCAGGTTATTGGACCTTCGATTGGGATAACAAGTATTGGGCATCCCGGATCAAGCAATCAGCAGCTTCCACTGAAATATGCTTGCCTCTCTGCGCTTTCACTTCATTCACCAAGGCTGCAAGCGCATTCGAAGACAATTTGCTTAGCAGGCTGTTTGCGATACCTGCATTATCGATCCACCCCGACTTCTTAAAGTTGGTTATCAAGGTCTGCATGGATTGGATGCTGGTAGTCGTCTGGAATACGATCTTCTTGCTGCTTGTATTTCCGGCAAAGTCACTTGCAGTGACAATCAACGTATGCGAACCGAGCGTCAGCGTATAGAGCGGTATAGCCGCTCCTTGCTGCACGCCTTTCCCATCCAGTGTGATCGTCGTCTTGGCGGCGTCAACTCCGGATAAGCTATCCTTCAGCGAGATGTCCGCCGTAATAGCAAGCGAATCGTTGTACGAGCCGTTTGTCACATCCGTTAATGTAATTTCCGGCGCGGTCGAATCCAGGTTGAAGTTGATGGTTTTAACGGATTCAACATTGCCGGCGTTGTCCGTCGAACGATAGCTCACTGTCTGTTGGCCGTCTTGACTAATAGTGACAGGCGCCGTGTAGATTTGCCATGCAGATCCGTCATTCAGACTATACTCCGTCTTGGCTGCGCCCGTTCCATTGTCGCTTGCAGTCAAGCTGACTGTCACATCCGATGTATACCAGCCGTTGCTTCCATTTGGAGCCGATGGATTTATAGCAGCTGTTGCAACAGGAGCATCATGATCGCTGTCGGCAAATGCGGTGACAAACACAAGATTGGCAGTAGAACCAACAGTATGCTCATTTGTGGTCCATTCGGTATAACAATCCATAAAGTTTTTGGCAGGGAATATGGAGATTAGCGGATTATTATACTGATTAGGCCCTAACGGCATAATCCCTTTCGGCACCCCTGGTCTAGGGTCGTTGTTCATAATCCCATATACATGTTCTAGACTGTCTTCGCCATATCCCGTTACAAAGCTTTTTCTCAATGGATTAGCGCCTAGAATATAATTTAATGCAGCAAGCGCCATATTGTTAATCGTTTCGTTATTCATACCTAGAAGCTTGGAACCGATCAGGGCTTCTGTAGCCGTATTAAGTATGATGTTGTTGCTGCCCCAGTAATAATTTCCTTGATAAATCGTATTATTCCAAGCATTGTTTCGATATCTATCCGTTTTGTGGTTTAACCAAATCGTAAATTCATCTTTATACCAGTTCACCGCATCCATGTCGCGGTTATCAGATCCCATGTAGTAGAAGAATGCCCAATGCCAAGCGCCGAGCCAATCTCCTGTCGGATCCTCAAATCTATCCTTGCTTTGCGCATAGCTATTCACAAAGTAGTCGTTATACTTTGCATCGCCGGTAACCCGATACAAAGATGCGGCGGCCATCAGCCTCGATTCCTTATCGGTGTCAGATTCATAAGTTCCTGACGGACCTTTAATATTATCGGGATTTTGTTCGAGATACATCCAGGCAAGCTTAGCAGCCTCTAAACATTTATCGGCAAACGCCGGATCATACTTGGCATACACGATTGAAGCATGTGCTAAAGCGGCTGCTGCCCATGCCGTATCATTGGTCGGCCTTACATTTGCGGCATCGTCTCTTTTATCCCTTATTGCCCTAGTATTATTATCATTATTCATTGACTCGACTTTGGCGTAGAAACCGCCGCTTTCAGGGTCTTGCATATTCAGAATCCACTCAAGTTCCCATCTTGCTTCATCAAGGATATCAGGAACATTATTTCCGCTTTCCGGTATATTGGTCTGATCCGTATAGGTCTCCGGGAAGAACTCAATAGACCATAATAGAGTCATAACCGCCCCCGCTCCTGCAGTTACATACTTTCCTTTATCACCGGCATCAAACCAGCCTTTCGATACGTCTTTAACAACCGCTGAATTGGATTCAAAGGCGGCAGCCGTATCCATAGGCGTTATATCCGCCCTTGGATAAGGAGTGTACTGCGGCTCAAGCGCAATTCCTGAACGTTGAAAATAATAATATTTGGCCGCATCCTCCAATAATGGCTTATAAACATCATCTCCGATCTTAAATTTGGGAGACTTATTTATACCGGTTGCATTAACCGTAATATAATAATCACCCGGTTCTTTAAGGTCCGAGAATACAGCTTTTAGAACCCTTTCTCCGGAATCAATGTCATAATTTTTCACGAGTGCCAGTTGCCCGCCGTAAGCAACTGTGTCGTCAGCAGCTCTCCTTACCTGGAACGGGGTTCCGACATCAGCGGTTAATACATCCTCAAATCCGGAAACATAGGCGTATTTCTCGGAAGCGTTCCGGAATCCCAACTGATTTACTTTAATAGCCGGAAATCCTGGTTCTTTATCGGGAGAAGTTAGTTTAATCTGATTCAACCAAACCGTAACCGGTTCGTCGTTTGCTCTGTCCAGTAGGATAGACTTTGCATTGTATTCATCCAAATCAACCGAGGGGTCATTGTAAATATCCTTTAAGGGGATCTTTACATGCTGCCAATCCGTAGTAACTGTAACGTAATCCGTTATTGATTTAAATACAGTATGTTCAACGCCCGACGCACGTCTCTCGACATGGTCATCGCCGCCGATTTTAAATTGCTCTCCGCCGTTTTTGCCCTTTACATTAAACTCCAGATATCCGTTCGGAACATAATTGTGCATATCATGATTGGCCCATCCTGCCATTACAAGCACAGCGGACATCCAATCTACCTTCGTTGAAATATTAAATCGCAATGAAGGTAAATTCTCATAGGTTTCTTGCGTATCGACAGGCAAACCACCGTTTACCGTTTCCAATCCGCCGCTGCTCCCGGACCACCCGCTGTAACTATCTTTGAATACATAATAGTCCGGGAGGTTTCTCCACCCTTCAGGCGCGCCGTAACTGCTTGCATAGGCCTCCATAGACGGCGAGATTACAGGCGTAAATCCGATTGCAATACCAGCGATTAGAGTTATTATTTTTTTACCTTTCATAAACTGCCTCCTCATTCATTTGAGAATAATCGACATTACGATCAGGAGATAAAAGTAGACCTGACGCACTGCTGTCCTCTCTCGAATTAAACCGCTTACAAAAATCCGAATATCACCTCCTAGAATACCCGTATAGCTATAAATTTTCATGTCGTAGTAATTGAATCTTGTTGGAAAATGCCGAGTGGACCTGCGGGAGTGGAAAAAAGTAGGGGCATATTTACGATCATATCAGAAGGATTGAGAAGTATCCTTAGTATTTCGGCCACAAAACTAGCATAATAAAGACATCCTCGCATCTCGAAACATATTCGATGTGTTTCTTGCTTGTGTTGTGTGTCAGAATTAGTGAGAAAAATGAAGTAAAAAACGTTGATTTATCAAGGGGGGTTTTCATAATTCATGATCCAAAAACGTAATCTCTGCTTCAGTAAATCCTGTTCTGATTTTTCTCATGATGTTCATTCCCCTTGTGTTCCTCGATAGTATGATTAAACACAAAACCCGTAAGAGGTCACTTTTTTCAAAGTGTCCATCTTACGGGTTATAGTTCATAGCCACACTCGCATGTGGCGCTTGTCTATTCCTCAAGCAAGCTACTATTCTCTCTTTGAATTAATTGAGTAATAAGGAACAACGTCAATTACATACTTTTTACCAGACCGTTTTTAATATTTTTTTTAAATCATAGTCATAAATGCTGAGGTATCCTTTAGGTGTAAAGTATTTTCTAAATGATGCCCTGCTAACGGGATACAATATTTCCCATTTTTTTACATTTAGATCAACGTATAAAACATTGGTTTCCTTATTTTTTTCTAATCGCCCTACTTCACCCACTAAAAGAAATTTATTTTCGATTTCAAACCATTTAAAATCAAACTCCTTATCATCTAGATACTTATTCGGGCTATTTAGGGATACTTTCACAGCAATGTTCTCTTCTAAATGTGTATTAGTATTTGTTTTTGCAATCCATCCAGTATCAAGAACATATTTAGATTCTGTAACACAAATATAATTTCCAACTTTTAATTTTTGTTGTGCATCTTCGAGTTTAATTGCAAACTTGATTGGAACAAAGTTCAACAATATCGGAATTAATAATACACATAAAGTAATAGAGATAACTATTCTCTTCACTCTCCCGACTCTATCCATTACCATTTACATCACCCTTATCATGTAAACTTCAACAAAGTCGCCCCGCCTGTCGCTTCAGGGTATCGTGCAGAGCCAGTACTGGAAAATCCATATGACATTCTTGCTAAGTCAACAAATTCAGCGTAAGTAGACCATTTACCACCTAGTGCTCTGTTGACTTTTGCTTTCCAAGAAAAATACTCTCTTGGATACATCATATATTGATATGTTGTTTTACCTTCATATGCCCAAGTAGTCCCTCCAACTTGGTTAACCCAAGCCTGAGCAAAACTTTGACTTCCGCCTGTTCCAGTATTGCACGAGTAAAACCATGAAGTAGGATCTGAAAACGCATTACTATTAATGTACTGAATATTAGCTATAGTTAAATTTAAATTCTGATTGTATGAAGAACTATAATTATATCCTAATGGTATCATGCCAGTTAACCCATGTGAGAACACCGTAAAACTGGTTATTTTATCATTCATCCTACTGTTACCACCAGTCTTATTGTTAATGTAATTAATGAAATCGTCCGCACTACTTAATTTTACTATATTTACATTTAGTGAGCTAACAGCTTCTGAGAAGTTAGCCCAATCTTCATCACTCCACCCTGCATCGGCAATAAGCCATGCAATTGTTTCGTTGGGATTAGCTTCCCTTAATTCCATAATTTTTTTCAATGCAGGTTCAATAAAATTATAACTATATCCCCCATGGGAATCGACAGAATAATCCCCACCCGATACGACTATTCCTTCGTGTCCACTTGGATCAAAATACTTTATAGGATTATTAGTTACATACGTATAAAGATTTGACGTCAACGGATTCGTAATATCCCCTTCATACGTATCCTTATTTATAAATCGTTTATCGACGGGGTTATAATAACGAGCCCGGAGATAGATTAGCCCAGATTCATCATCATAGATTTCCCCAGTGTACTTGAATGGATTTGACATCCGTTCAACCTTTGAGATAATATTGCCCCAGATATCATAATCATAACTATTAAGAATAGCTCCTGTATTATCCCGGATCTCAACGACGTCACCGTGTCCATTATACGTATAATATCCCGCTTTGTTTGAGGCTACGTCCTTTCGGTAAAGCAGCTCATTTCCCCAAATGTTACGCCCAATCGTATTACCACTAGTATCAAGTTCTTCAATGACATGTCCGTTCAGATAGACGTATCGCGTCTTGACCCCATTTACCGTCTTCGTTGCACGAAGACCATCTCCATAATAGGTATAACTTGCCGTGGCTGTAGGAGAGGCATACGTACTGAGTTGATCCAATGCGTTGTACGAATAGTTCTGGTTGGCGATAGATAAAGTGTTGCCTCTCGCATCATACGTATACGTTTTATTGACAGTAGGAGAGGTATAAGTACTAATTTGATTCAATACATTGTATGAATAGTTCTGGTCACCGATGGTCAAAATATTACCTTTTTTATCATACGAATACGTGTTATTGAGGTTTAAGCCGACAGAGGTTTCGTTCTTGATTCGATTCAGATCATCATATTTGAAGTCAAATCGCGTTCCATTCCTGTCGATGGACGATATGTTCCCCATGCCGTCGTAACCGAATGTTTCAGACCATACGTTGGAACTACTACCATTGGTTACTTTCACACTGGTTAACTCATCGAATGCATCGGTAAGCCGAGTCTGAGTCATCCCGTTAGGCGACGAAATCGAATACTTATTCTGGTTGTTTGATGTTTCGTATGCATACGTCACTGTTCCCATATCCGGATAGGAGACCGTTTGTAAACGGCTCAGCTTATCATACGTATAGGTAACCGCCTTGTTATCAGGATAGGTCATTTGCGTTAGCCGATCGTAACTATCATATCCCAATATATAAGACTTTCCGGCAACGGTTTGTTTATCCATCCGCTTCCATTGATCATAATGATACGACAAGTTTTCATTGTCCTTGGTCGTTACACCAGTCAGTTGCCTTGTCGTCGGATCATACGTATACTTTCTCCAGTATACTTCGGTCCCTGATGCATTTTTGATACTCTCTTGGCTCGGCTCATTGTAATCCGTATACGCGTAAATGTGAATGAATCCATTCTCGTCAGTATACTGATTAAGTAACCCATTATTCTTATACGTATAGAGCTCCGAAAGTCCGGCTGCATTGGTCTTCTTCAATAGTGTGCCGATTTCATTAAATAGGTAGTTTCGCTGCGTTACACCATCAACTTTAACATTCGTCACTTGCCCCGCGCTATTGTTCACATAATCGTAGTTCTGTCCCAAACTATCCGTTACATGGATTAGATTACCGATCGCATCGTAAGCGTACGAAGTTGATTGGTTAATGCCGTTGGCCGTAACGGTTTGATTGGTCAAATAACCAAACGGTGTATAACGGTTAGTCGTCAACCGCAATTTAGTAGCGCTCTGCTCCTGATTCTTCACCAACTGACCCAGCTTATCAGAGTAAGACCACGTTTCTTTGCCATCCGGTTCTATAACCTTGACTGTTGATTGAAGCGTACTCGACGAACCATTGATAGCATAGACAGCGTTACTGTAGTAATACTTCGTCTGTTGGCCTAATGGATTCGTTAGTGTGCTTAGTTCACCATTCTTGCCGTACACGTACGACGTTTTCTGATTATTGTCGTTATATGGTTTTGTCTCTTTAAGTAACACTCCGCTGCTGTCATATTCGTTCTTTAGCACAATACGGCTGGCGCTGCCTGTGACCTGTCTTGTCTGAACATCAACCTCACCAAATGGTGTGTACCGTGTCAGAGTCGATTCACCGTCCGGTGATACCATGGTGACTATGCGATTCGCGTCGTCATAGCTATAACTGGTTGTCCGAGGCGATGCAGTCGTAACGGTAGGAGTGAACTTGTCCGTTAGAATCCGATCTTTATAGTCATATGTATATTCCGCTTTGCTGTTGTCCGGATACGTTACCTTGATTAACCGATTAAATGCATCGTACTGATATTGAGTAGACAGAGCTGTTTGGGCTTGTCCGTCACCTAGCTTCGCCTTGACTGTCTGCTTCGTAACATTGAGCAGTTTCGCATCATATTCGAGCGTTTGTTCGGTCGTGCTTGCATTCGTCGAGTACTGCGCGCCGGAGCTCGTTTCCACAATTTTTGTTGGCAATCGGCTTGCTGTATACGAGACATAGTCAGTTGTAGTCGTATCTTGCAAGGTCTGGGTTGAATTGTTTGGATTGCGATATTTACTGATAGTCTTTGCCGTTTTCAACGTACCGTCGGCATTGTAAGTATAATTGTTCTCTACCACGGTCAAACCATCGCTTGAAGTGTTCTTGACGAGACTAACCTTGCGGAAAGGGCCAGTATATTGACTCTCGGTTACGTTACCTGCGGCATCCACTTGATAAATAATAAAACCGTAAGCATCATACTCTTGCTTCACTAACGTACTATAATTGCCTAGATTGCTTGGCAGCGTGCGCGAGTTTCCACTCTTCAAGAACGTCTTGATTGCGGCCGGCGTCGTATCTCCTGCCACTCCTTCTCCGAAGGTCTTGATCAAATATGGCTTCGTCTTCCCATCGTCGTATTGATAGCTGACCGTCTGCTTCGGCGCATAAGAATACTGTGAAGCCCCGTCGTTCAAGCTAAGTCCGTTGCTGAGCGCTGCCGTTTCATTCGTTACGGAGTCGAGCTGAAACTGGCCAAGTTTAGTGGCTGAGAAAGCATAGTTTGTCTTCTTCGTAAAATCACCATAGTAGTACGTGAACGCCGTATTCACTTTATCGCCAGAACGATATCCACCTGCCTGTTCCAGTCGATTTTTTGGTAAATAATTGCTATATGGTGTTTCCGTTATGTTTTGCTTCGGCCGCAGCCAAATTTCATTCGCCTTATTTGTTGTATCTGTGGTAACACTCATCTGTAGGCTTTTTGTCGCATTGTCGCTATTCGTATAGCTGTAATAGACGTTAACGACAGGCAGGTAGCCAATATATTTCAAAAGATAATTATCGATATAAGAACGAATAGTTCCGCGCCTCTGATCCCGCTCTTTAAAGGTGTTATACCACCGCCAGCTTCGATCGAAAGTTTTATACTGTACAGTTGTTTTGAAACCTGTATCATCTGTCACTTCTTTTAGGAGCAGGCTAAGTGCTTCACCGTAGGTGCTCCGATCATGTTCATCGGCGAACGAGGACTCGATCTTGGTTGTCCCGTCGCTGTCTGTCACATCCAGTATGATTTTCGTCCCGTCATACGGCATGAGCCAATAATCGGAGAAGTTGAAATCGACAACCGTTTCAGTCGGATCATAGTAAGTATATGTTTTTAAGACGCGATTATTAATTACATCGCTCACGGAAGACAACTGGAAGTAATTAATGGGACGAAAGCTATTATTACCATAACTTGCACCATTTAGAGATATATTTTTTTGAATCGCTATAAAATCAGCGTTGTAAACAATATGCTTGAGTAGTACGTTGCTACTGTCATAGACCGCAATTCCTATGATTCTATTAGTAGAAGAATTTCTTTCAATCACGATCTTCTGGTTTAAGGAGTCTTTGATCGTCGTACTCCAATTTTCGTTCCAGGGTTCGTTGTAGGTATACGTCACCTTATCTCCGAAAGCATTGGCTTTTTCAAGTAATCTCCCATCTGAACCAAATGTATAGATAAGTTGATCATTATTTAGATATAGTTTAGTTTCCCATCTACTGTTCGCTGAATTATATACGGATTCCCCCATTCTTGCATCTTCATATGGATGACTGATCGACTTGTTACGTTGATCCGATAAAAATCTATAAGTCGTTCCATCTTCGATTGTGAAGGAATAGAAAGCAATATTTAACCCAATTGAACTTATAAGAATACCCGTTGGATAATTAGGGAGAGGATAATTGTTTCGAATCTGCTCTCCCATATCGACATAACCGGATAATTTCATTGTCGGTATATTCAAAGACCACCCGCCGGCAATATAATTAATGTCAGTAGTAACCGGATTACCTGGTATAGTGTTCACTGTCGTGCCACAAGGGTTATAGGATATTATCGGCAAACATCCGTACTGCGGCTCTGCTGCAAACGAACTGTTGGAATCGTAGCTACGGACTAACGAGATATCTAACCCTTCCCGCCCTGGCAGGAAGACATCAACATCTCGCTGATGAAAGGCTCGCATCGTCGGATCGACATCCGAATCGATGTTGTGTTTGTAATCAAATATAGCGTCCTTGAGGGAATACTTAATGTCACTCGACCCACTGGAAGCGGCAGCAGCTACCATCTGATTCGACATGTCTAGTCCGGATTGTTCAAGAGCGTCTGTCGATGGTTCCTGATCGTCTGATTCGGCCTTATCCTCTTCGCTTGTTCCACTATTGTCCATCAGAAGGCTGGTATCCGAGTTGTATTGTATGACGAGTGGGGCCAGCTGCAGTAACAAAGCTTTTTCTTCTTCCCTCATCGTATCGACCATAGAGTTAACGATATCTCGATTCCAGCTTAGTACGATTTGAGTAGAGTTCTCGTCTAGTAGATGCATCAACTCAGGGTAATAATAAGCTGATGCCATCAGCATGACTGACGTAAACGACTGTTGCATCTGCAGAATCTGTTCCATTGTAAAATTGCCGTACTCTGCGATAATCGATAAGTCTGGGCTGCCATTTTGCTGATCCTCAGTCTCTGTATTTAGGTCGACTACACTTTCCTGAATCAACTGCTGCTGTTGTACGCTCTCTCTCTCCACATCATCAGCGTCCACCTTACCCGTAATGGACATTGAAGTAACTAGCAGAGAAATGCCGAGAATAATCGTTAGTAACTTCCTCACTTTGTCCCCTCCACAATAAATTTTCATTTTTTTTCAAAACACTACCATTCTACCATATATAATCCAAAATAAAAGTCTTATAGATTGTAATAATACGGATATCCTTCGCGTCATCTTTCGGTTTTCCATTTTCACAAAGAAGAAACAGCAATAGAGGATCAGCATTAAAGCCATTCCATTTAGTTGGTACCCAGCATACTCCCTACCACAGTCACGGATTGCAATCCGTTAGCGAATATCTTTGTTTCAGAATATAATTATATTTGCCAAAATAAACAGATATTGAGAAAGTTACAGAAAAGTAAAGAATTAGTCTCTCAATCAGATTTGGATTCAACATTCAGGCTCCGTATTATTAATTTGCAGCCGAATTTTCCGATAAGTAATTTTAATGGTTTAAAATTACTTATCGCAAAGTAGGAGATGGAAAATTGAAAAAGAGAATTTTAATCGCTTTCCTTGTAACCTTAGTAATTGGTATAGGTATGTTTGGGGAGGCGTATGCCAAGAGTTACGACAAACTACCACAGGAAACATGGTCACAGAAGCCAAATGCGGATTATGTACCAATCCAAGAAGATATCTACATGGTTCCAGGCACGAATACCATCTATCTTCACGTAGGAGAAGAAAAAGCCTCTCAGACGAAAGTGTGGGCGCCTGATACGCTTCGAGCAGTAGATCAGACTACCGGAAAAGTAAAGTGGGTCTTCTCGTTTGCAAAACCAGGTTACGGATGGCCAAGTACGGAAGATCCCTTCGTGTATACACAGGACGGAAGCGTTTATGCTTATTTCTCATCCGAAAGGTTACTATACGCAGTCAACGCTAATGGCAAGGAGAAGTGGAGCAAGCAGTTACCTATAGACACGCCATTTGATGGGAAGCTTCATCGTTTAAGCGATGGAACATTAGTTATTGTCGCAGTGAAGTCCTCTGCCATTGGGAAGGAATCAGTACGGCTTGTAGGATTTGACGCAAACGGAAAGTCTAAGTTCGATAAAACCATCTCAGGCAGTCTTGTAACCGTCTCGAAAGACAGAATTGTGGTCAAAGCAATAACTAAATCAACAGACGCTGTAAAAATCGTAGGTTACGATTCTTCCTTGAAGCAGGTGTATAATTACTCCTTTAACAAAGGGACATACGTTAATGAGTACACCTCTTTCACACTTACGGATGGGACATTGGTTTTCCCGACCATCGCTCCAGAAAGCAAGCAGAAGCAAACACTAATTGGCCTGTCCTCGTCCGGGAAGTTGGTCTGGAAAAGAACACTGGACCGCAATGGACTAGCGTTTTCGGCTGGAAATGGATACTTATTCATTAATTTTACAACTAACAAATTAAGCTATTATAATCACAAAGGATTGGTAAAGGAACGTACGTTAACCGATTTCAATATGCCTGAAGGTGATGTATTACCAACGGCGAGAATTTCCTCGGACGGGAAGATCTTAGTAGATCTGATCAGTCGGCAGTATATTTTAGATCCAGTAACATTGAATAGTGTGTATGATTTCGGGGTCGGTATTAAGGGAACCATTCTGGATTATAAAAATAAAAACATAATCGTTCATTTGTGGAAAGAAAATAAGATTTCTAGCTATCATCTGACCTAGAATTAGGATAACGGTCGGATGAAATCGGGCACATAGTTGCCCTGAACGTTATTTTCCCAAGTGACACTTGAACTGTTTGATAAGGAGAACTCCTGCAATAAAGGTTGTGTGACGAATATGGATGAAGCCCGCTTCACAATCGTGGAGCGGGCAATTTGTTTTTAAGATACGCGCTGTTCTGATCCTCCATATCAATGACCCTCCTCCTTCTTCATCAGATTGATCCTCATCATCCCCCCATTGACAACCACCTCCCCATATGTTTAGTATTAGGTATTAGTATCTGGTACTAATACCAGACAAACAAAAAGGTGGTTATCGCAATGACTTCATCCTCTCGCATTCGTTCCAACGCTAAGCTGACGGCAATCGGTTCTTATGTTCCTGATCGAAAACTTACGAACGCTGATCTCGAGCGTCTCGTCGATACGAATGACGAGTGGATCGTGCAGCGCACCGGCATCTCGGAGCGCTGCATGTCGGCGCCGGGACAGTTCACCAGCGACCTGTGCATTGAGGCTGTCGCTGATCTGCAACGCCGATATAACGTCCAGCTGGAGGACGTCGACTATATTATCGTTTCCACTACGACGCCTGATATGCCATTCCCATCCGTATCGGCACGCGTCCAGCAAGCGTTCAATATCCAGGCATGCGGTGCAATTGACCTGCAAGCAGCATGTGCAGGATTCACGGCCGCTCTGCAAAATGCTAACGGGCTGCTCCTATCCGGCATCGCCCGCAAAGTGCTTGTCATCGGTGCCGACACGATGACGAAGATTACCGACTACACGGATCGCACGACGTGCATCCTGTTCGGAGACGGCGCTGGCGCCGTGTTGGTCGAGGCTGATGACGACCGTGAAGGCGATCTACTCGCTTCGTACTCCGTCACGACTGGCGCTGGCGGTCATCATGTGTATCTGACCGGCCTGTCCGAGAAGATCGGCGAGCACGAGCTGCAGAACCCGGGCAAGATCGTTCAAAACGGCCGCGAGGTGTACAAATGGGCAGTCAGCACCGTGCCCGTCGGCATCGAGCAGCTGCTGGAGCGCGTCGGCCTGACTGTCGCCGATATCGACTGGTTCGTTCCGCACAGCGCGAATATGCGTATTATTGAATCGATCTGCGAACGTTCCGGCATCCCTGTTGAACGGACGCTCGCATCGCTCAAGCATTACGGCAACACTTCGTCTGCTACGATTCCGCTGGCGCTTGACTTGGCGGTACGTGACAACAAGCTGCAGCAAGGCCAATTGGTACTGCTGTATGGCTTCGGCGCAGGTCTTACCCAAGCTGGCGTTCTATTGCGCTGGGAACTATAACCCATAACCAATCCATAACTTCCTTTCTTCCTCGCCCGCAACAAAATAGTCTCTTGTGGAGGAGCAGATGACGTGTCCCTGCTCCTCCTATTCTCGTATGCTATCAAGAGAGCTACTACGAGAATGAACGGAGGATACCCATCATGCAGCCGGGCATGCCTATGGTGTCTATTATTATCCCCTTCTACAACTGCCCCTATGTGGATCAGGCTATTACTAGCGCGCTCAATCAGACCTACCCCAATGTCGAGATTATCGTCGTAGACGACGGATCCACGATGCATCAGGACAAACTTGCCCCTTATCTCAATCGCATTCACTATATCGGCAAAGCGAATGGCGGCACTGCTAGCGCACTTAATTACGGGATGAGCCTAGCGTCAGGCAAATATGTTGCATGGCTCAGCTCGGACGATCAATTCAAGCCGACGAAGGTCGAACGTCAGGTGGCATTCATGGAGGCAATCGGCGCGCAAATCAGCTATACCGATTTCGATATTCTCGATCAGTATTACACGATTGTCTCCCGTAATGCATCTGCCAAATACCCCTCCATGCGGGCATTATATGATGCGCTGCTGGGCGGTTGTCCCATTAACGGCTGTACCGTTATGATGACGAAGCAGCTGTTCACGGGGATGGGCGGCTTTAATGATCAGCTTCCTTACACCCACGACTATGAATTGTGGATTCGGGTCGTGCTTGCCGGCTTCAGCCTTCCTTTCATCAATGAGTCGCTGACCGTTTATCGCAAGCATCCGGGCATGGGAACGCAGAAGCATTACGATATGATTGTGCAGGAAGCACGCAATATCGGGGGGATGTATCGCTCCGCGCTTACGTCGCTGATCGCCCGCACACCTGGATAAAATAGATCGATTCGCAGCCATTGTTCCGCGCAGCCGGAAGAAAGGAAGGTGCATCAAGCGGCTATGGAAATATGGTTCATGTTCGTCATCCCAAGCGGCGGCATGCATACGCTCAATTGCGAACGCATACCCGCCTTAACAAAAACTGGCATTCGCTGCAGACTGATCTATTTTCAGCAAGGTATCGGCAGTACGCAAGGAACGATGCCTTGCCCTGTTCACTATGCGAACAAGCCGGAGGAGTTCAAGGAACTGCTCCGCCAGCATCCCCCATCCGCTATCGTCGTCAGCTCCTGGTATACGAAAGTCTATACGCTGCGCGAGGTCGGCTACGCCGGCCCGATTATCTTCGAAATTCAAGGGTTAGGCCCTCCGCAAAAAGCGCGTGAAGAAATGTCCAAGATGTACGGGTATATCCAGCCTCATGCAACTGCTGTCCTTCATCCAGGCAGTCCGCTCATTACCAGTTTACTTAGCGTCATGATGCCTCACAAAGTAAGCTATGTAATCCCAAACCCGATCAATGCTGACGCTTTTCATTACCGTTCGAAGCCTATGGACCGTAAGCTGCCGATGGTTCTCATCTGGATCGGCCGGGTCGAACCGAATAAGAATTGGGCTGAATTTTTGCTTATCGCCCACGAACTGGTGAGGCGTGGAGAGGATCCAGAGCTGTGGATGTTCGAGGACCCGACACTCTCCGAACAGAAAGATCGGCAAGCGATGGCGGGCGCGATTCATGCGCTTGGATTACAGAACCGCATCAAGCTGCTGCCGCATGTTCCCCGCATGCAGATGGCCGAATACTTCTCTGCAGCGGCGGATGCGGGCGGCGTACTGCTTATGACCTCGTTGTCAGAAGGCGCGCCATATGCCGCATTGGAAGCGATGATATGCCGATGTCCGATCGTTACAAGCGATAATGACGGCATTCGTACGATGGTTGCTAACGGGGTTCACGG
Source organism: Paenibacillus terricola (assembly GCF_014779765.1). Classification (GTDB taxonomy): domain Bacteria; phylum Bacillota; class Bacilli; order Paenibacillales; family Paenibacillaceae; genus Paenibacillus_T; species Paenibacillus_T terricola. The sequence goes on from NZ_JACXZA010000003.1 coordinate 660,905, forward strand.
TATCTATTACAACTTGGGAGACATTGCAGGAGCCGCGAATGCCGTCCAAAACCTCCGCCATGATAAGAAGCTTCGCAAGGCGATTGTCAGTCAAGCCGAGCAGCGCGTGCTGTCCGAATTTCAGCCAGCCAATTACGCTGCAGCCTTCCGCTTAATATTGAATCAGCTCGGGGTCCGATGAATAATAACGGATAACAACAGGGAAGCTTGTCCTTCATCGCGCTGGCTGCAGCCAGCGGGTCGGCGATCTTCCCTTCCGCCGTTCCTGCCGGCTCATATACAGCACCTCTTCTAACGAATGCCGAGCTGCCCAAGATACGCTGACCAGCGATGTTCATAGTGACGGAACAACGCCTTCGTCTCCTGCTCAATCACAGCCTTATGCTGAACCGTCCCCATCCCTTCATGCCATCGATAAGCAATAAGCGGCTCCGGCGTTAGATGAACGGGATACCCAGCCAGCATTACCCGATACCAATAATCGAGGTCGTGCGTATACCGCTGATGCTCATTGAATAAACCGATTCGTTTGAACAGCTCTTTCCTCATCATAACGGTGCAGCCGTTTATCGGATTGCTGTTACGGAACGTCCGCAGCATATCATGCGCCGCCTTCGGCGGAATGACGCCTAGTTGCGTATATTTACCTCTGCCGTCCACGACATCGAAGCCTGTATGGCCGATCCAAGCGTCCGCCTTCTGCATCGCTTCAAGTTGGCGTTTTATTTTGTCCGGATAGAAGAAATCGTCAGAGCTCAGCCAAGCCACATAATCTCCGCTCGCGTATCGAAAACCGTGGTTCAACGCGCTTGCCGTACCGCCGTTTCTTTTTCCCAGATAGCTAATTCTGCCGAGGTAGGGCTTAAGCAGGTCCGCATGCTCCGTCGACCCGTCATCGACGACGATGACCTCCACATTCGAATAGGTCTGCGCAAGCGCGCTCTCGACAGCTTCTCTGATGTAAGGATCGTTGTAGAATGGAATGACAATCGACACTTTCGGATTTCCTAAGACCATTCGTCAGCCCTTCCCTTTCTGTGCCAAAATCGCTCTCGCATCGTTAAGCGCATCCCGAAGCGACTGCTCAAGCGGTATGCGAGCCTGCCAGCCAAGCGCATGAATGCCGCTTATATCAACAGGATCAGGCGATGGCGCCGACGAATCGCCAATCTCGAATACCAGCTTGCCATGCGCCATCGCGGTATAATGGAGTGCCAGCTGCTCCAGCGTCACGAAGCTGCCGGAGGCAACCGGATAGACGCCTCCGCTTATGCCGCTCCGCAGCAGCACCTCATAAGCAGCCATCGCATCGCGAACATCAAGGAAGTCGCGCCGCTCGTGGCGCGACGACAGGCGGAAAGGCGGCGCCGTCTCGCCTGCTGCTTCTGCCGCTTCGGTCTGCGCCGTATAGCGCGCCAGCAGTGCGCACAGCCCCTGCGAGGGACCAGGTCCAATCAGATTGGATGGCTCTGCAACGATAACATCCATGCCATAAAGCGACGACCAGCATTGCGAGACAAGCACCTGCACCATTTTGCTCAAACTATAAGGATGGAGAGGCGCAGGTACCACAGCATGGTCAACCGAGAGTCGGAACCGCAGCATCGAGCCTGCAACGAGAACACGGCACGGGCGGCCCGCCGCTCTAACCGCTTCGAGCAGATGAACCGTCCCCATCCCGTTCGTCATCAGATAAGCCGCAGGGTCCTGCCAGGAACCGCCGACTGCGTTCAGTCCTGCCAGATGAACAATTGCATCCGGCTGTGCCTGCGCAACCGCTCGTCGTGCATCGTCCCGGTCCGTCCAGTCACAAGCGATCACTTCAAGCGTGCTGTCATGACCGGGCGCTGCGGCTCCGTGCTGTGTACGCCGAGATACAGCGGCTATGACTTCCCATCCCGCCTGTCGAAAATATGCGACGGCATGCTCGCCGCTGAACCCGCCCGCTCCAGTCACCAATACGCGCTGGCCGTTCATGTCGACCGCATCCATGCCGCCAATTCGCTTAACATTTGCGGGTAGTGCGGAGCCTCATAGCTCCAATCGGTGCGCGACGGAGCAAGCGTCCGATCAATGGCAGGCGTATCCGTCGGCGTTATAACTGCCTCACTATGATCGAATGCCCTCTGGAACAAATGCAGCAGCTCATGCTTGCTCACGACTTCCGGTGCAGCAAGCTGCACCAGTCCGCCGATCTCCGGATGCTGAATGGCATAGTGTACGGCCTTCGCAAGCTCCAGCGTCGTAACGCCATTCCAGTAGACGCGCGAATAGCCTTGAATGATCCCGGTCTGCTTCAGAAACCATTGCAGCAGACCAATTCCCGCTGGATTCAGATCCGGGCCGATAATGGAGGTGCGGATCGTAAGATGCCGCGGATCCGTCACCTCGCCAAGCGCTTTCGTCCGGCCATACACCGTCGGATTATCTGGCGAATCCTGTTCCGTGTACCGACCTTTACTTCCTGAGAAGACGCAGTCGCTGCTAATATGAATGAGACGTGCTCCTATCGTATCTGCTATATGGCGCAGCCAATGCGGGAGCAGCCCATTCACCTGATAAGCGGCGAGCGGATGCTGTTCAGCATCCGCATTAAGGATACCTGCCGCATTGACGATAACGTCAGGACGATATGCGGTAACGACAGCCAGCACCTGCTCGAGGTCCGATGCATCGAGCGGAATGCCTTCGCGATCATCGGACCTTCTCGTCGTATGCGCGACACTTATGCCTTCCACTGTGCGAAAATAGTGAACCAGCAGATGACCGGCCATCCCATTGCCGCCGATCACAAGCAGCTTCATGCGAGGAACCCCCCGCGCTCCAGCAGCTGCCGGATATGCTCCTTATCCATAATGTTCTGACTGGAGCTGAAGCTGTCGAATTGAACCGGCGCATACGAGCTGTAACGTTCCTTCAAGCCTGGCACATCGAGCGCCGGCAGAATAACCAGGTACTCATCGTCATAAACGACCGTGCTCTTGCTCTCGAATTCCGTCAGCAGAATTTCATGCAGCTTCTCGCCGGGGCGTGTGCCTGTCTCCACAATATCCGCCTGACGTCCGAGCGATTCCATCAGCACTTCGGCCAGATCAACGATTCGGCAGGTCGGCATCGTCATTACGAATATTTCGCCGCCGATGCTTTCCTCCGATGCTTTGAACAGCAGCTTAATCGCATCCTGCAGCGTCAGGAAGAACCGCGTCATGCGCAGATCCGTGATGCCTACCTGCCGCTTCGACTGAATTTGATGAATGAACAGATGGACGACGCTGCCGTTCGTTCCAAGCACATTGCCGCCGCGGACGCAGACGAATTTGGTTTCCGAACGAAGCAGATTGGCGTATACGATCAACTTCTCGCCTATAGCCTTCGTCATCCCGTAGAAGTTCGATGGATTCGCTGCCTTGTCGGTCGAGATATAGATAACGCGTTTGACGCGGTTCGCAATAGCCGCTTCGATCACATTCTGCGTGCCGATTACATTCGTCTTCAACGCTTCATAAGGCTGATCCTCGCAGACCGGAACATGCTTCAATGCCGCTAAGTGGAAAACATAGTCCACTTGTTCGCAAGCACGCATCAACGCTTCTTTATCGCGAATATCGCCAATGCAGAACGTCAGACGCGAGTCTTCGAAAAACCGGCTCATCGACACTTGGCTTGATTCGTTTCTCGAATAGACAATAATTTGCTTCGGATTTTGCGGCAGCAGTTGACGAATTAATTCGTATCCCCACGAGCCCGTTCCACCCGTCACCAGAATACGCGAATTGTTAAACATTCCATTTCCCTCCAAGCACATATTTCACCACAATGTCCGAGACACGTTCCGCCTTGTACCCTTCCGGCACGGACCAGTTCGCCGGCAGGCTCATCATAACAGCAACTGCGCCTGCTATATTCTCAGGCTTCAAGCCGCACACCACATTACTTCCGCAATCGACCGTCTCAGGACGCTCCGTCGTATCGCGGATCGTTACGGTCGGTACGCCGAACAGGCAGCACTCCTCCTGCACCGTTCCGCTGTCCGTAATCGCAAGCCGCGCGTATTTCTCCAACTTTACAAAGTCCAGAAAGCCAAATGGTTCATACAGCTCAACTAATGGATGAAGCGTATGGGCAACGCCGCCTTCCAGCTTGGACCGGGTCCGCGGATGAACGCTGCAGACGATGCGCAGATCGGATTGGTCCGCAACCATGTTCAGCCCATCCATAATCGATCGTAGACGCGCAGGATCATCGACGTTCTCCGCTCGATGTGCCGTCACGATCACATATTGGCCTGCAGTTAGTCCAAGCCGCTCCATTATGCTGCTTGCCTCAATGCGCGGCATATAGTAGCTGAGAACCTCATGGATGGGGTTGCCCGTCTGTACGATCCGATCGGCTGGAACTCCTTCCCGCAGCAGATTGCTTTTGCTGTATCCGGTATAAGGCATGTTGATTGTAGACACAGCATCGATGATGCGGCGGTTTTTCTCCTCCGGCACCTTCAGATCATAGCAGCGATTGCCCGCTTCCATATGAAGAACCGGAATGCCCATCCGCTCCGCAACGATAGCGCACAAGGCGCTGTTCGTATCCCCGAGCAGCAGCACGACATCCGGCTTCTCTTGCAGCAGCAGCCGCTCGATCTCTCCGAAAATCGCGGACAGCTGTGCGCCAAGCGTCTGCTTACCCGTAGACAGCGTATAATCAGGCGGACGAACCTCCATCTCTTCGAAAAAAATGCCGCTTAACGAAGGCGAGAAATTCTGCCCGGTGTGGACGAGCGTATGCTTCTCCGCCAGCTGATCCAGCTTTGCAATAATGAGGCTCAATCGGATAATCTCCGGTCTTGTGCCTAGAATGGTCATGACACGCATGGACTTCCCTCCATTCCTTCGTTATTCAGCCTCGTCGTTTGCGACGCGCGCTGCGCTTGCGGGCGCTGACGCTCCGTCTTCTTGTTGAGGCACGGCCTCTCGATTTGCTAGACCGTTTCTTCCCGCCTCGGACCCTTGTGCCCCGGCGTCCTTTTCTACTGCGAGAACGGGACATTGGAGCAGGCGGCGCTGGCGTCTGAATTGCGACCGACAGCTCCAACCGCCCGATCGGCTCGCCTTTCGGCAGCGCGTGGATCGTTGCATCATCGATCTCCATTATCTGATCAAGCGAGTAACCTGCTTCGATAACCGCCGCCTCCGAGCGGAAAGGCCGAAGGATGCCACCCTCCAGCAAATAAATGACGGGACCGCTGCCGCGTACGAGATGTGGAACCCGAATCGTATTCGCTCGAAGCAGCTCGAGCAGCCGAAGCAGCTTGATCCGGTAAGCAGTCAATCCGTATGCCAGGTCGGCTGCATGCGCATTTTTCTCCCCGATGGTGTATAGATCACCGGAGTGGAGCAGCGCGTCCACACGCGCGATTAGACCGCCAATGTCGCCAACAGGTACTGCATTCGCTGCGTTGCCGGTAGCTGCCATAATTTCAGCTAGTCCGCCTGATGCGAAGGCAACGACTGGTTTTTTGAAAATAAGCCCTTCAAGCGCCGTTAGACCGAAGCCTTCTGCTGTTAGGCTGGGCACGACAAGCAAATCGAACGCTGGATAGATCGTCTCGATCTGGTCCTCGAACTGCACCCATCTGAACCGTTCCAACAGTCCAGCTTGCCTAACCATATCGATGCCAGAGTCGAACAGTGGCCGGTCGACCGGATTGCCAACGACCAGAAACATGGCATTCGGGTGGCGCGTTGCGATTTCGATCGACATTTTGATATAAGGGATAAAGCCTTTGTTCTCGTAAATCGAGGAAGCGATAAAGCCAATCAGCTTATGCTGATGCTTAATGGCAAGCCGGTTGCGCCTGTTCTCCCGATTCGTCAGCCAGCTTGTAGGGCGTAGTGCATCGATATGCCAGGATGGCGGGAGCAGCATCATTCGGTGTGCCAGATGAGGGAAGAACATTCGGATCGGCTGCAAGGTCGATTCGGAAATGCCGACGATCCAATCGGAGTAACGCTCGATAAGGGCAACAGAAGCGGAAGTATACGGGGTTAGTCTAATCGTCTCCATCAGCATCCAGACGACTGGAATGCCTAACTCCTTCGCTGCAATTGCAGGCATCGGGTGTACCGAGGTGCTCACTAGCACAACATCAGGACGCTGTTCAGCGAGCAGCTGCACTAGCGCTGCGTAGTCGGAGTGGCTTCTGAACTTATGCAGCTCTTCCATCAGATGCGGCTGCGACAGATAGAGCGGAACCGAGATTGGAATCGGCTGAACGATTATCGCAACGCCCGCCTGTTCGGCTTGAGCCGACAAATACCCGGTATTCGGAACGACAAGCGTACAGTTGAAGTATGGAATCAGCTCCTTCAGCATGAACAGCAGCAGCTTCTCCGCTCCGGTAATATACGACTGGCTGCAAATGTGAGAGAAAGCGAACAACCGAGGCTTGGAACGCAAACAGACCTCACCTCCTACAAGTTTTGCTGCCGCTTATTCATCCCTTAGGATGAATAAGCAGCAGTAACACTTCGCAATCAACAATTCCTACTTCTGAAACAAATCTAGCTTCCATAGCATCGAAAGGCCTTCATCGCATCGATGAAACCAGCACAACCATTAGCTTTGCAAGCACCCTGTCGCTATGAAATGCTGCTACCTTTATATCTTCGTTTCTATAATATATTGACGAGACGTTGGAACCGGCACGACAGATAGACCTGCACCAAATGCACAAAAAATCGGCGGTACGAACACCGCACATGACGTGCGGCATCCGACCGCCGAGCAATCGTCTAACCGTCTATCCAAGGTGAAGCGGCTGTCGTCGTCTTTATACTCCGAACAGAATGGCCAGCATCGTCTCCAGCCGTTTCACGTACGTATGCTCACGCAGCGTCCGATGCAAGCCCCGCAGCGCGATCAGCCTCCGTTCCTGCTCGTGAGCCAGGTAATACTCGATTTTCTCGATCATTTCCTGCGGCGAAGAGTACGTTACGATCTCGATGTCGGGCAGGTAGTAGAGCGGCAGATCCATTCGAATGTCGGTCAGCTGGAGCGTTGCGCAAGCCGATATTTCGAATGTCCGCGGGTTCGGAGATACCGCATTAATTGCTAGACTATTATTGTTGAACGATTCATCGTCGTGCGCTCGATGCATGTTAATGACTATTTTGGCTCCGTTATAGTTAGCAGCTGTCTCATCTGGCTCCATCCACCTGCTTGTAATCTTAGGCGCCAGCTTCGAGTAGTCGCGCAGCCGCTCCCACCAGATGCCGGTAATGAGCGTATCCTTAGTTTGCAGATAATCGGATATCTGATCGAAGAACCCTACGCGTTTCCAATAAGCCGAACCAACGAAGCTTATCTCTTTGCGTGCGCTTCGCGGCGGGTTGCCCGGACGGAACACAGTTGGATATACCCCTAGCGGCAGATGATGAACATTCTGGCAGCCAAGCGCCTGATAGAAAGGCACGCACGTCCGTTCAAGCGTGAACACATGGTCATAGTGCGGCGCAAGACGTGAAGTAATGTCCGTATAGTAGGGATCATCCGTAAACCATACGACAATTCGAATGCCTTCACGCCGAATCGCGTCCACCTCGGTCGTCTCGAATTCCAGCCCGTCCAGTACGATTACAACGTCGGGTCTAAGTCTTGCAGCGATTTCGGCAACCGGCAGCTTGGCACTCGCGATACTAACGCGTACAGCGAGCATTCGAAGCGTCTCCGCGATTGCTTCATCTAGCGGCGAATACGGAAAACCTTTGCCAGTCGCAACGAACAGCACATGAATCGGACGAATCTGAACAGACTGCGGTATAGATTGAATGAGCGCCTCGCATTGTCCATACCAGTAGCCATGTTCCCATCCTAGGGCATAAGCGGCCTCTCTTCCATGCAATCTCGATCCCCCCTTTGCCGTTCGATGCTTGTCATGGCGAATCGGAGTTGGCAATTTTACCACCCTCTCTTCCTGCATTAGACTGCACCTTAGGCGCTACAATCTGTTCGAATAACCTAGAACCTGCATCAGCCGAGTCATCCTCGACAAGTAAGTATGCTCCCGCCTAGTTCGCACAAGACCGCGAATAGCAATCAAACGGCGAGCCTCTTCATTAGCTAGATAGTAACGAATCTTATCGGCGAGCTCGACCGCGCTGCCATAAGTCTCGAGTTCCACGCCAGGCCGATAGTACGTGCCTAAATCTTCCCGAATGTCCGTCAGCTGCATCGTGCCGCATGCCGCAATCTCATACGTACGCGGATTTATCGAGCGGCCTGGGTATTGATAGCTGTTCTTATTGTCTGAACCGGCTTCCGTCGTCCGATGTAGATTGATAACAATTCGTGCGCCATTGTAATACGCGGCTGATTCCTCGATCGGCAGCCAGCCGTGGCGTATGAATGGCTTCAGCAGCTGATATTCCTTCAGGCGGTCCCACAAGCCGCCTGCAATGAATACATTCAAGCCTGCAAGCTGCTGCGCGATCGCATCAAACATTTGCACCCGGTTCCAGAACCCCTGACCGATGAAGCATACGTCCGACATATAGCTGCTCCCTACACGCATTGGCTTGAATATTCCAATATCGACTCCAAGCGGCATATAGTGAACTTCTCTGCATCCGAGCAACTGGTATAACGGAATCGTGCTCAGCTCGTGCGTCAATATCGTATCGTAATGCGGTGCTATAATGACGGTATCATCGGTAACGTACGGGTCATCGGCGAACCAGATGATGGTTCGGATACCAGCTGCACGAATTCGGTCAACCTGCGCGAGATGATCATCAGGGAAAACATGCAGACCATTCAACACGAGCACGAAATCCGGACGAATAAGCAATGCCTGCTCTGCCATGCTCACCGCTTCAACAACATGCAGCTCCCTTACCGACTGGCGAAGCGCTTGGATAATCCCATCATCAATGGCTTGAAAGCCTTGCGGCACGTATAGAACCCGCAAGTTGTACACCATAGGAACTGGCGGATTGGCGAGCCGCATAGCAGCCTCGCAAGCACCGTCCCGCCAGCCGATCCGATATCCATCCACCAGCCCTCGCTCATGCGAGTCTGCTGCTAACGCGGCTTGAGGCCGCTTTATCCAGCTCATACCGTTCACCCCTTCTCCACAATATGCTCTCCATGTCGAGCGCACACGGGTATATGCGTACGGGCTGCAAAATTGGCTGATGACGGGTATCCGCCTGTCCGATATTGGGCCACACGACGCACGAATAGCCCGGCTTGCACGTCACGGATCGTAGGATCCGTCGGCGCTAACCGGGCGCTATCTAGGACAACGCGGCATTGTGTTATGGCTGATTCTCGTACGCAATCTGATGACCATCCTCGAACCCTTTGGCAAAGCCTGTATTATACCCTTCGTTGTAGGCTGTGTCATACCCTTGATTATACGATGGCTCCCGTCCCGTCCGCGGAACGGTATGCTTACGCGGTATACGCCGCTTCGTGACCGATTTCTTCGACCGTCGTGTAGAAGTCGTTTTCCGCTTGGACGATGCCGCCTTCTGACCTCTCTTCGAAGTTGTTCTGGAAGTCCGGCGCGCTCTCCGTTTGCTGCTTTTCACTGCCATTACGAATGATCCCCCCTGGTCCTCCGCTGCCTGCCGCTCGCTTGCTGATTAATCCACGGTCCGGACGGCCGGCCCTGCCGCCGCTGTCCGAATCGAATGCCGACCACAGACTCCGTCAGCGTCTGCTGCATCTGGCTCAACTGCGCGATGTTGTCGCGAAGGGACTTCGCGACCGGATCGGCGTGAACGGATACATCGGCAATCGATTCCAGAATGCGGGCCAGCGCTTTCTGGCTGCGCGCAATCGAGCTGACCAGCTCAAGCTTAACCTCGCGTTCTCGTTCGGCTAACCGACTCACGGATGAACTCCTGGTCCCGGTCCGCCGAGCATACCGCCGTTATCGTCACCTTCTAAACCATGTTCCAGTGCGACGCGCATAACGGCATTCATTCCCCTGCCTATCTTGGTGAGCCCGTCAATGACCTCCACGATCTGATCGTGCATGCGCAGCGACTCCTTCAATTGCTGTTGCTGCTCATAATAAGCGTCTGACGAGACGTGATTGCATATCCAGTTTCTCACTTTCTCCGCTTCAACCGCTTTGGCTTCCAATATCATTGAAATGTCCCATTGCAGCTTGGCGGCAGTATCCAGCATGCGCTGAAAGGCCTGCTCGCGTCCCGCCATATCATTGCCGCCTCCCATGGTTCATCATTGCTATTCTTCGTCTTCCATTTCCATAATGACGTGATACATTTGCTCCGCCATCATTTCTTGCAGCTCTGCCACACTGAACAAATACGCGATGACGCTCTTCGTCACCCCGCTCGCTTGATCGAGAAGCCCTGCGAAGCCGCCGAACTCGGGGTCTTCATCCGGCAGCGCGTGAACCATCTGCGCCATGCGGACAGCTACATGCCGTTGTGCCTCCAGCACGCGGGCGACTTGCCGGCTCGTATGTGATACATGCTCAATCAGCGCGTCTACGGAATCCTCCACTGGCGCCGCCCCTTTCACTAAGTTCTGCTGTTTCAGCATATGCTCCGCCAGCCGTACGGTGACTGGGCTTGCTGGTCGCTATAGCGATTGGCGAAGCACAACCGGCGCAATGATCGGAAGTTCATCCTGCAGACTGCTCAGCTCCGTGTCATCCATAAGCCGCGTCTGCCCCCGATCCAGTCCCCAGCGCTCTGCTGCTTCCTGCGTTGCAACCCGCCGTTTCGTTCCTGCTTCAACCCAATACCGCAAGCCATCGGCGCTTGCAGCGAGCGATCCAGCAGCTCCGCTCTGTGCAGACAGAATAGCAGGATCATTCGCTTCAATCGGTTCTCCAATCGGATACCTTCGCATATCCAGCTGCGACAGCCTAGCTACCGGCAGCATCGCATTGCCTGTCAGAGGACGCCGTTTCCCATTGTCCAGCCAGTAGATCGTTTCCCCGACACCTTTCACAAGCACATGATTCGGATAAAAATCGGTCAACCCGCCTGCCCGAGGCATCGTACCGAACAGCTCATCCCGCTGAATCCGCCATTCATTCACCAAGTGAATGAGCTCGTGCGGGTTTCCCCATTTGCTCATATAGAAACGCATATTACGTTCGTTAATGCTCTCGAACTGCTGACCGGTCGCTTTCATGCTGACGCTTCCGAAATGGTGGATGAACGAATCCCTCGCAATGACAAGCGAATATCCCTGCAGTCGCACACGGATGTTGTAATCGTCATCCTCGAAGTTGCCAACCTCGAACCCTTCGTCCAAATAGCCGACCTTCTCCAGCAACTCACGCCGGAACAGTAGACAGAAGCCGACCAGACGGTCCGTTCGAATCCATCTTGCAGAGTTTAACTCGTTGTTACGCCGCGCGAATTCGTACATATCGACGATATCCGTATAAGGAACATCAATCTGCTGATCGCCGCTAATATAGTTCGTAACCGGCCCGACCATCCCGATCTTCGACTCGCTGTTCAGACAAGCGAGCATGTTATCGAGCCAATTATCCGTTACAAGCGTATCATTGTTGAGCAGCAGCAGCGTTGTCCCCTTCGCCATCATCAGCCCGATATTGACAGCGCCTGCGAACCCATGGTTGTCCGCAAGTATCCGATATCGCACCTGCGAGCCAATCTGCTTCAAATACTCCGCGGTTTCATCCGTTGAGCCATTATCAACAATGATAATCTCGTAAGGAAGATCGGTGTGCTCGCTGATGCTCTCCACACAAGACTTCAAATATTTCGCCTGATTATAAGTCGGTATTATGATGCTCGTGCCGTCGAATAACGTCTCAAAGCTTTCGATTCCGGCGCGCTTTCCATCTTCGTATCCTGCACCGTATCCTAACTCCTGCCGTGTTGGTTGTGTTGTGGAAGAACGCCTTACAGCTCTTGGCGCTTTACGCCGTGAGCGTCGCCGGGAGCCTCGAAGCTGACGCAATGTGCTTCTCATGCTCTTCATCCTCTTTCTGGACCAAAGTTAAAGAGGTAGTTCAACTTAAAGCGACAACTCCCGCTTCGTGATCCCATCAGCCAAATGTCCGAAATCGAGCGCCGCCTTGCCAAGCTCAGTCGCAATGCGCGAAGCAATGACAACCGCCGGTATGCCAGCAGCCACGAGGGCAAGATCGAAATCAGCACCGCCTGCTTCCATCACGACGCGGTCAATATCCGCCATCCCGCGCACTGGTGCGATGACCCCCGTCACCCGGTAGCCCCGAGCAGTCAATAGCTCTGCTAGCCCAGGGGACGCATTGCCGATCAGCAGCAGGCTCTTCCCTTGCAGCAGCCGCTGCAGAAGTCCTTCCTGATAAAGGCTGTAATTAATCGTGGAGCTCGTAATCCGCATCGATCGTATATCGAGATGATGCCCCCTCAGCACAGGGAAGAGCAGCGGTTGAAACTGCTTGCGTCGCGAGAGCGGCACACCAACGATCGTTGCCTGCCGAATTGCTGTCGCAAGCAAATTGCGCGAAGCAATATCAGGTGGCGTAACGCCTGCATAGGGTAGAAAAGCAGCTTGCGCCGCTGTCTGCTCGGCTGGAATGACGATATCCTGGGCCAGCGCCATCAGCTCGCCATCGCCTAGACGGACGATCGAATAAGGAGTACGGTCACGAATCGCGTTCTCCAGCTCGTTGAATACTTCGGCTGTACTTGTCAGCCGGATGCCGAGCGGCAGCAATTGTTCGACTCCCGCAGCAATAACATCACGCAAGCTGATGTCCGGCAAAATAACGCCATAAGGCATCGCCTTCTCATACAGTTCTTCGCCAGCGGCGAAGATCGCTTCTTCCCGCACCTCATCTTCCCACTGAGCGGATCGGCGGTCATGCTGATGCGGTTCAACCGTCGAAGCCGCAGGGACGACTGCTTCCGGTGACAATGGATACTCCGCCTGATAGCTCGGCGATTCAGCTGTCAATCGTTCCCGCTCCAATGGCCGTCTATTATACGTACGGCTTCTCCTTTTTAACAGCGACCGCTTGCGGCTTTGGGTACCTGTCCATATGGAGCCGCGGCGAGACTTGCGCTTCGACATGCTGGCACCTGCACGGATCGGAGTCCGTCGGTCGACCAATGCACGGATCGGGGTCCGCCGGTCGACCAATGCACGGCTCGCAGGCCGAGCTGGCTTGCGGGAGGGGAGGGCATATATTGGTGTAGGTCTACGAACCATCGTCTTCCCTCGCTCTCCTTAATCAACAGTCGGTGGCGTACCCATCATTCGAACGGCAGCTTCATGAAGCGATTCGAACGTGCCTGCGTCCGTCCACCAGCCGTTAAGCACCATATAAGTCAGCTTGCCCAGCCGGGCATATGCATTGTTCAAATCTGTAATTTCCAGCTCCCCACGCTCCGATGGCGTCAAGCCGGCAATGAGATCGAAAGCAGATGAATCGTAGAAGTAGATGCCGGTCACACTGTAGCTCGTATCAGGCATCTTAGGTTTCTCCGTAATCCGTACAATCGACTGTCCGCTCTCATCGAAGGTCGGAACACCATAACGCCTGGGATCTGGTACATGCTTCAGCAGCACCATTGCGCCGCTCGCCTGCTTCTCGAACTGCTCTGCGAATCGCGTTAGCGAGTCTTCGAACAAGTTGTCTCCGAGCAGCAGAACGAATTTCTCATTCGTCCCAATGAATGGATTCGCCAGATCAAGCGCCTGTGCGATTCCGCCTGCCTCTTCCTGTATCCGATACGTAATCGAGACGCCAAACTCCGCACCGCTGCCGAAATAGGTAATGAACAGCCCTGCTGTTGCACGGCCTGTAATAAGCAAAATATCGGTAATGCCAGCCTCTTTCATTTTGTCGATCGCATAATGAATCATCGGGTAGCGGCCGACGGGCAGCATATGTTTATTGAGCAATGTCGTTAGCGGCCGGAGCCGCGTGCCGGTTCCGCCAGCCAATATGACAGCCTTCACTTACGATACCCCTCCTGCATGAACGGGATAGGTGCCCGTCCGTCATGTGCCGATAAAAGTACTTGGATCGATTGACCACTTGTCGATGAACAATTGGCGATTGCGTGCAAGCAGTTGCTGAACCGTTTCCTCGCTTTGCTGGCGGAAACTCGCGCTGCCCTCGTGGTAGATGAGTGCGTCACGGCACATCATCAGTCCGTAACCGTTCATCCGAACGCGCAAACAGTAATCGTCGTCCTCATAATGACCAGGCGAGAATCGTTCGTCCAGCTCGCCGACCTTCTCATATACCTCTCGCTTGATCAGCATGCACAGCCCGACGATTCGGAGAACACGCTCGCGTGCAGCAGGATCAGGACGGTTCGTCTGCTCAGCAATGCGCATGAACTGCTCGATCCCATCGAACGAATACGTTACTTGCTGCTTTCCGCTCGCATAGTTCGTAACGGGTCCAACCAATCCAATGCCTGGCTCCTGTGCGAGACCAGAAGACAGATTAAGCAGCCAGTTCGTCGTAACGACAATATCGTTGTTAAGCAGCATCAACTGATCGCCTGACGCAATTCGAAGCCCCTTGTTGCATGCTGCCGGGAAACCGGCATTCGCAGATAATGCAATGAAGGTAATGCCCCTGCCCACACACCATTCAGCCGTTCCGTCACTCGAGCCATTATCGACGACGATTAGCTCGTAAGGGGTTATTCGGTCATCGGTATACGTTCGAATGGACTGGATTAATCGCTGCAGCAGCGGCAGCCCGTTATTGGTCGGAATAACAATACTCGTCAGTTTCGTACTCATTAAAGCTGCCTCCGCATGACGACATGCCGCCGCCGACCGCTATCCTCGTTCGTTAATCGGTTGCCGCCTGCATTCATCGCATATTTGAGCGCTTCGATATGATCGCCGATTATGAGGCGGGACACCTCATTGTCCTTGCCAACATTGCTCTGCCGAAGCCGATTGGATTGCAGGACATTAACGGAAGCAGCCGTTCGAACGTGTAATCCCGCTTCGATAGCGGCAGCCTGCGCCTTCGGCGGTACGGCGAGCAATCCGCTGCCAATCCGCTCGATGGCACGCCGCGACATCGCATGGGGCACACATGTCATCGAGTTCGCCCGCAGGTCGGGACGGCCGAGCGACAGGTTCAAGAAAGCCTTCATCTTCGTCACTTCATCCCAATCACGAAATAGCGGCAGAAACGGCGAAATATCGTTTAACGCAACATCAGTCCCTTGCGCGATCGCGGCGATAAAACGTTTGAGACGATCGGCCCCGATTGGTATATCGCCATCCACGAATAGAACAATATCGGACTTCGTAAGTTTGGCGCCAATGGAACGGCCTACGTCGTGCCCAAGCTTCTCGGTATAATGCACAACCGTTGCCTGCGGGAATGAACGCGCAATCGATAAACTGCTATCTGTACAGCCGTTCAGAACAACAATCGTTTCTTCCAGCGGAAGCTTCCCAAGCTCTCGTAGTACGAGCGGTAGCGTCTCTTCCTCATTCAATACCGTTACGACGGCGGATACTCGGCATCCGATCGGCAGCACGGCAGTGGTTTCCTCTGTCTCGGGTCGTTTCACTCGTCGTCGGCTTGACACGCTGTCCTCACCTCGCATAGTGCCTTTTTCTCGTTCGGTCTACAAATCCGCACCGGTCGTCCCCTCGGCTTATCACCCAATCCAGCGCTTCCAGATGGTCTCCAACGATCACTTGCTCAAGCGGTCTGATCCGCTCCCTCTCCGTACGAGGCGGGTTCAACTTACCTACATTCACACGTTGCACGGCTTTTACTCGAAGTCCTAATTGAATCGCTTTGGCGTGGGCGAGAGGAGGTACTGCGAGCGACTCCACTCCAACCATTGTAAGAGCCGTTCGGCTGAGCGCATGAGGAACAGCCGTCATGGAGGTTCCATTCAGATCCGGCCGCTGCAGTATCGCATTCAGCGTATGTTTCGCTAACACGACGCTGTGTACCACCGGTTTGGCAGTTGGCCCGGAATAATCATTAAGCGCCACATCAACGCCTTCGCGAAGAACAGCGTTTACGAATGGTCGCAGCCGCAGGGCGGGAATAACCATGTCGCCATCGATGAACAAAAGCACATCGCCTCGCGCCGCTTCTGCACCAACTGCGCGCCCGACATCATGACCAAGCGGTTCGGCATACTCAATGACGCGAGCGCCTGCTCGCTTCGCTATAACCGATGATCCGTCCCTAGTGCCATTGGCGACAACGATCACTTCTGTTGACGGGTGGACAGCGAAAGCTTCGCGAATAACGCGGCGTATCGTTCGACGCTCATTCATCACGGGGATAATGACCGATACGAGCGGTATCGAATCTACGCGTTCTGCATCGCCAGTCAGCCTTGTGCGGTATCCAGACGATGCAGGTCGGCCCAGCTTGCGGCCTGACTGTCCCTTGCGACGTACAATTCGGCCTCGTGCTCCTCCAGCATCTGAAGACTGCGAGCTTCTCCTGACTCTGCCAGAACGAGACCGATTTCCGCTAATCTTAAATCGGTTCATACGGTTGCCACCTCTTGAAGTACGTGTTCAAAAAGTCGGGTTTTCAGCACCGAGAAGATTGCGAGAACCTGAAAAGCGTATGCTTACGAGGTTGTTATTTGCTCGCAGGTTGTAACACTGCAGTATCGCAAATAACTTCAGGAGGAACGGAGTGTAGGCAACACCTACATGTACAAGGTTTCCAGCGGAAACCTGCATCGGAAGCATAAACTCCGGACTCCGAAGGTGAACGCAAGCTTCGACGTCGAATAGGCTTCATGAATTACTTCGTGATCAAAAGACGACTTTTTGAACAACCTCTTGAATGAATCGCTTGCGGTATATTGTATGTTGGTCAACCTACTTGGCAACGGCGTATGTACGTCAAGGCATTAGCGGTTCCTTCACCCGCGCTGTTGCTGGCGAGACGACTGTCCAACTTTCTCCCTCCTATTTAGGCTAAGGTCCCGCCTTCTCTAAGAAACTATCTGGTACTACTGGATGTCCCACTTCCTATCGCAGTCACACCATTGCGATTCAATTTCATAGATTGCGTCCTTGTTAATCTCATTGACGAGAAGACGAGCCCCTGTACGAGGCTCGTCTTCTCCATGCAATAACTAATTCTATCAATCGTTATGGAACGCACAGAGGAACCGGCATGAACCGTCACTTAGACCGCCAAGCAGCCAGATCGCGACATTGGAGGGTCTTGCAAGTCTTGCGAGCTCGATCCACTAACCATCAATATCGTCCTATTAATAATAAAAGAGCTGCACAGCCGTTTGCGCTGTGCAGCCATAGAACAACATCTTTAATCGCAATTACCGCTTCGTACCCACTGCAATCCAGTTAATAAAGCCTACCGGCTCCATACTGAAGCGGATGCGGGAAATCGTCACGAGCGCAAATTCTTCCGACTTTCCCTTCAGCGTTGCTATGCATGCAGGGTGGTCTGTCATGGCTACGAATACATATCCGTTGTCTTGGAACGATTCCTCGAACGGAATAATGACCTCGCAGGACTCCTCTTGACCCGTAAACGCAAAGGACGTCAACCCACACTGTTGGAATGTCCTCTTGCTTGCCGATGGTACGCTTACTGGCGTGAAGGTCAGATTGCTCTCCGCTACTGCACCATCTGCCAGTTCCCTTGAACCGACCGCTCCCTCAGCCAGATGAGTGCCTGCTATCGCTCCAGGTTGCAAATGCCTCGCTTCAATCGACCCTTCCGTCACGATCGGCTTGCCGCTGCCGATCAGACTAACGACATCCGCAGACAGCTTGCTGACACTTATGCTGCCATCGGCAAGTGCGTCATTCGTAACAGCTCCTGCTGTCAAGTGATGCTCGCTTACGCTTGCATTCGCCAGCTTATCGCCATCTACTGCACCAGCTGTCAGATGATCCGCCACAATCGTGCCGTATGCAATGTGCGAGGTACGGACAGCCAGATCGGCCAGCTGATCCGAACCAACAGCGCTGCTGGCAATTTTGCTTTCGGTCACAGCTCCGTCTGCCAGTTGCTCACTGCGGACCGATCCGCCAGCCAGCTTGCTGACCGTCACAGACCCCTCCGCCAGCTTCGCTGTTGTAACGACGCCATCAACCAGCTGCACATTGCCTACAGAAGATGTTGCCAGCTTTGCTGCCGTTACCGCTCCGTCGACCAGCTTCGCCGTCGTTACAGCATTGTCGGTCAGCTTCGCTGCCGTCACAGCTCCGTCCGCCAGCTGCAAGCCTCCTACCGATGCCGTTGTCAGCTTTGATCCCGTCACCGAGCCATCTGCCAACTTCGCTGCCGTTACAGCGCCATCCGTCAGCTTCGCCGCCGACACGGATCCATCCGCCAGCTGCACGCTGCTGACCGATGCGGCTGTTAGCTTCTCAGCTGTTACCGCTCCATCTGCCAGCTTCTCAGCCGACACGGCCCCGTCTGCCAGTTTCGCACTCGATACCACGCCATCGACAAGTTGTTCCTCACCGACCGACCATGCTGTCAGCTTAGCTGCTGTTACAGATCCGTCTGCCAGCTTCTCAGCCGACACGGCCCCGTCTGCCAGTTTCGCACTCGATACCACGCCATCGATCAGTTGATCCTCACCGACCGACCATGCTGTCAGCTTAGCTGCTGTTACCGCTCCATCTGCCAGCTTCTCAGCCGACACGGCCCCGTCTGCCAGTTTCGCACTCGATACCACGCCATCGATCAGTTGATCCTCACCGACCGACCATGCTGTCAGCTTAGCTGCTGTTACCGCTCCGTCTGCCAGCTTCTCAGCCGACACGGCTCCGTCTGCCAGTTTCGCACTCGATACCACGCCATCGATCAGTTGATCCTCACCGACCGACCATGCTGTCAGCTTAGCTGCTGTTACCGATCCGTCTGCCAGCTTCTCAGCCGACACGGCTCCGTCTGCCAGTTTCGCACTCGATACCACGCCATCGATCAGTTGATCCTCACCGACCGACCACGCTGTCAGCTTAGATGCTGTTACCGCTCCATCCGCTAGCTTCTCCGCAGACACAGCTCCGTCTGCAAGCTTCTCAGCCGACACAGCTCCGTCTGCCAGTTTTGCAGTTGATACTGCGCTATCGATCAATTGATCTTCACCGACCGACCATGCCGTCAGCTTCTCTGCTGTTACCGATCCGTCCGCCAGCTTCTCGGCCGACACAGCTCCGTCTGCCAGTTTCGCAGTTGATACTGCGCTATCGATCAGTTGATCTTCACCGACCGACCATGCCGTCAGCTTCTCTGCTGTTACCGATCCGTCCGCCAGCTTCGATGCTATTACACTGCCATCGGCAAGCTTCGCACTCGACACTGCGCCGTCGATCAGCTGCACTTCACCAACCGACGATGCTGTCAGCTTTGCAGTCGTCACGGATCCATCGGTAAGCTTAACTCCTGTTACGCTGCCATCGGCAAGCTTTGCATTCGATACCGCGCCATCGACCAGTTGCACTTCACCGACCGACGATGCTGTCAACTTCGCAGTCGTCACGGATCCATCGGTAAGCTTAACCCCTGTTACGCTGCCATCGGCAAGCTTTGCATTCGATACTGCGCCATCGACCAGCTGCACTTCACCGACCGACGAGGCTGTAAGCTTCTCGTTTGTCACAGAGCTGTCAGCCAACTTCGATGCTGTTACGCTGCCGTCTACAAGCTTTGCATTCGATACTGAGTCATCGATCAGCTGCGCTTCGCCTACCGACCATGCCGTCAACTTCTCGTTCGTCACAGAGCTGTCAGCCAACTTCGATGCTGTTACGCTGCCGTCTACAAGCTTTGCATTCGATACTGAGCCATCGATCAGCTGCGCTTCGCCTACCGACCATGCCGTCAACTTCGCAGATGTCACCGAGCGATCGGTAAGTTTTGCCGCTGATACACTGCCATCTGCCAGCTTTGCTGCCGAAACCGCACCATCGATCAGCTGCACTTCGCCTACCGACTCTGCAGCTAGTTTCTTACCTGTAACGGAGCCGTCTACCAGCTTCGCCGACGTCACGCAGCCATCTGTCAGCTTCGCTGCCGATACCGCGCCGTCCAGAAGCTGCAGCCCGCCTACCGATGCTGCCGCCAGCTTCGCTGATGTTATAGATCCGTCCACAAGCTTCACTGCCGTAACAGCGCCATCCGCCAATTTCACAGTCGATACAGCACCGTCGACCAATTGCAGTTCGCCTACCGATTCCACGGCCAGCTTCTCTGCTGTCACCGATTCACTCGCCAGCTTATCAGCCGTTACAGCTCCATCAATCAGCTGCACTTCGCCCACCGATGCTGCCGTCAGCTTCTCTCCAGTCACCGATCCGTCGGCAAGCTTCGTTGCTGTAACAGCGCCATTCGTCAGCTTCGATGCCGATACGACGCCATCTGCCAGCTGCGTGCTGCCTACCGACGCAGCCGCAATCTTCGCCGCTGTTACGGAGCCGTCTACGAGCTTCGACTCGGTTACGGCGCCATCGGACAGCTTCGATGCCGATACAGAACCATCCACAAGCTTGAACGAGTTAACCGAACCATTCTGCAGCTTCGATTCCGATACTGCACCATCGGCCAAATGCACGTTATAGACCGATGCTTGCGTCAGGTTCGCTGCTGTAACTGAACCTTCCGCCAGCTTAGCCCCAGTAACTGCACCATCTGTGAGATGCACCGCGTAAACTGACGCCTCTGCCAACTTGGACGCGATAACAGAGCCATCTACAAGCTTCGAAGCCGTAACCGAATCATCAGCCAGCTTCTCTTCCGTAACCGATCCTTCTACAAGCTTCGATTCCGTTACAATCGCATCCGCCAGATGGATGCTCTTAACCGCTGCATAATCCAGCTTCTCCGCCGTCACCGCTCCATCCGCAAGCTTTCCGTACGTAACGGAACCAGTTGCAAGCTCGCCTGTGCCTACCGATCCGGCAGCAAGATGAATGCCCAGCACTGCACCTGGAGCCAGCTTCGCGCTTGTGACGCTGCATTCGTTCAGATGGTTCGCGTCTACCGAACCGTCTGTCAGCTTCGTGCCATCAACCGATCCTTCGGCCAGATGTGCTAAACCGACAACACCCCGCGCCAGCTTCGAGCTCGTAACTGCATCGTCTGCCAGATGCTGCTCACGAACGGCTTCATCCTGCAGATGAACACTGCCTACTGCATACTCATCAAGCTGCCGCTCACCGATAGCGCCGCTCACTAGCTTCTCCCTCGATATAGAACCTGAAGCGAGCAGCGCGGAATCGATCGAAGATGGCTGCACGAATTTCGATGCATCCCACAATCCATTCAACTTACGCAGCGACACCGAACCGTCTGCCAACTGCTCAGCTCCGACGCTGCCAGCAATAAGATGCGCGCTGTGTATGCTGCCCTCGGCTAGCAGTCCGCCTGTCACCGTACCTGGCTTCAGCTTGCTGCCATTCAAGCTGCCTTCCGGCGCCTTGTCGAAGGACAACGCATCACCAGCTAGATGAGCAAGCGTTACAGAGCCTTTGCGCAGATGATAACCTTGAATCGACTCTGCCTTCAGATGTTTGCCCGATACCGACTCGAGCATCAGATGCTCGCCGCTCACGGAGCTTGGCGCGATTTTGTCGCTGTTGACTGCATCCTTCTGAAGTGCCTGGCCGCTCACTGCATAAGGGGCAAGATGCTCCGAGCCGACCGCGCCCTGCGACAGATGAATGCTGCGGACAGCACCGTCAGCCAAGTGTTTAGCCTGCACCGTGCCGCTCGTCAAGTGCGCAGCATTAATGGCTCCATCCCGGAGATGAATCGAGCCGACAATACCGCCCTGCAGATGGCTTGCGTCCACGCTCTCAGGCGACAAATGTTTCGATTCGATCGCACCAGGCAGCACATGATCCGAACCAACGCTGCCGGATGTCAGATGAATGCCGAATACAGAACGTTCCGCAAGATGTCGGCTGCCCACCGAGTCCATTGCCAGATGACGCTCCGTGACCGCCTCGTCTGCCAGTTCACGCGATGTAATTGCCGATTCCTTGAGCAGTTCTGATGAGATCGCGCCAAGTTTGACGTGTTGAGATGAGACTGCCCGCTGCGCAAGCTGATCCGTTCCAACGGATCCATCCGCAAGATGCAGCTGCTGCACGGCATCATCCCGCAAATGTAAAGCGCCAACGCTTCCGTAGGCGAGCTTCTCGCTTGACACGCTCTCGTTGCCGAGTTTGTTCGTTGTGACAGCATAATCCGTCAGTTTATCCGTCGTAATCGATTCTGGCGACAGCTTCAGCGAATTCACTGCATAGTCGGCCAAATGGTGTGCGAATACCGTACCGAAACCGATATGACGCTCCGACACCGATTGCGAAGCCAGCTTCGCCGATGTGATCGCACCATCCTTCACCGCATCGCTCTCTACCGACCATTCGGCCAAATGACGCGCCTCAATCGCACCTGGGCAGATGTGAGATGAATCAATCGTCTCCGTCTGGATCGACTCGCCCGTAACAGCGCCTTGCGACAGATGATAGGAACGAATCGAATCCGGCGCAATTTTATCGAAAGTAACGATCTCATCCTTCAGATGCTGCCGGTCAACAGCGCCCTCAGCCAATTTCCTCCCGCTCACGGCACCGTCTGCAAGCTTGATCTCAAGCACCGATGCATCTGCTAGCTGCTCTGTATCGACGGAATACAAGCCGATATTCTCCTGGAGAACCGACTGCAGCGCCAGCTTCTCGTTCGTCACCGACCTATCCTGCAGATGCGCTGCATCCACTGCACCTTTCTGAATCGCCTTCGACGACACCGAGCTTTCCGTCAGATGACGCTGTTCGATCGTATTATCCGCCAGCTTATCGGCTGTAACGGATGCACGACCTATATGCTTCTGCTGAACGATCTCATCCGCCAGCTTCGCCGACGTAACGCTATAATCCGCAAGCTTGGAAGAGGTTACCGCATGGTCGGCCAGCTTGATCGTCGTAACAGCTTGCTCCGACAGCTTCGTTGCCGTCAGCGTTTCATCGACGATGTGGCTTCCTTGTACTTGCAGCGCTGCGATATGTGTTCCGTGTACGGCCCCCGCTTGAAGATGCTCCGAGGATACCGCTTCGGCGGCCAGTGCGGATGAGGTGACGGACCCGGATGCCAGCTCCCGTGCCCCTACTGCTCCTTCGGTCAAATGCTCCGCGGCGATTTCTCCCGGAGCTAAGTGCTTCCCCTGAATGGCACCCATCGCCACATGCTCAGCCAACAGCAGTCCCTGCTTAAGATGAGCCGAGTCAATCGCAGCCTCGGCGATTTTGTCACCGGTCACTGCGCCGTTACGAATTTTCGATTTCGTAACAGCACCGTCTGCCAGCTTCGAATTATTGACGGCTTCGTTCGCAATGCTTTCCGTTTGAACCGCACCGCTTCTCAGCTTAGAGGAAGTAACGGTCTGTTCCTCCAGCAGATCGCCCGTAATGGAGAACGGCTTGAGATGCTTCGCGTCAATCGAGCCCTCGGCGATTTTGTCCGAGCTGATCACGCGGTCTGCAAGCTTCTCGCCGGTAATACTGCTATCGCGCAGCTTGTCGCCCGTAATGGAGCGGTCGCGGATCTTTTGGCCGGAAATTGCATTCTTCGCTAGATGCTCGCCTGTAATGACTTCCTGCCCAAGCTTAGAGGATGTGATCGCACCGTCTGCAATTTTGACCGAATCGACCGCATAATCCGCAATCGCGTCCGTTCTGACTGCACCGCTGCTAAGCTTCGTGCTGTCGATCGCGCCAAAGGCGATTTTGTCCGCTACAACGGAACCGTCAGCTAGATCATCGGAGTAAATAATCGGCTGCGGTCGTGGCTTCTCCGGCTGGCGCTTCTCCTCCAGCTTCGCAAGTTTCTCCGCTTGAAGCTGCTTCGCGGTCTCTTCTGCTGCTTCTTCCTCTTCTTCGATAGCAGGAACGACGTCGATCGTCTTCAATCCTGCTGCTACAGCGGTTTTGTCAGCCGGCACAAAGACGACAATGCCAGCATTAGCCGCCGCTGCTGCCGGATTCACTGCAGCTGGTGAAGTCGTCTGCTGCGGGAGTTGTTCGATAGGCGGCTCTACTTGCGCCTGCTGTCCCGCCGAATCAAGTTCGCGTGGTAGCAGCACCGATACTTGCTCGCTATTTACTGCTGGTGTTGGCTCTGTATCCGATGAAGCCGCAGGTTTTGTACTATCGCTTGATTGCGGGCTTCGGAGGGTGGATGTTGTCTTCGAGGTTGGCAGGAGCGACAGCTTAGAGCGCGGCTCCCCCCTCTTCGAGGATGCGACCAATTTACTGACAGGCGCAGATTGTAATGCTGCTGCGCTCGAATGAATCGTCACTTCAGGCTCTTGCGTCTCGGAAGATGCTGTTACTGGTGGTGTCACAGCTTCTTGAACGGGTTCAACCGCCGCAGATTGCGAAGTTGTATGGATAGTTTTGGACGAGGCAGACGCACTGCCCTGTTTCTTCTTTACTTCATCCAGCCAGCGAAGCTCGGATGTCGAATTCGGATTATCGACATAAAAAAACGGTTTCTGTCCTTTGGGACTTTTCCCTTTCTTGTTTTTCATAATAGCCCTCTCCTTCATCCACCTAAGATGTCATAGGCAATATATGCGTTCACCCATAGGCGCGCGACAAGCAAATAAAAAGGCTGCGATTCGATTTCCTCGAATTCGCAGCCTTCTGGCTATTATTTGATTTACACTTCCAGTGCTACCCGCTCATTCGTCCGAGGACGATTCGCTGAAGACGTGCTGCCGAACCGTTCAGGCCGGCAGTCGTAAATATCAAGCTCGGTCTCCTTACCGTCCAGCAGATCCGCAACCAGGAAAGCAGTTCCTGGGCTAAGCAGAATGCCGTTGCGGTAATGACCAGCCGCTACTACGATTTCTGGTCTGCCTTCCGGAATTCCGATTAACGGTCTTCCGTCGCGCGTTGCAGGACGCAGTCCCGCCCAACGCTTCACCGTCGGCTTCCCGGCAAGGAACGGGAAGGAGCGGTCCGTGGCGCGGATTAAACGTTCAATGCCTCGCTCCGTAACCGTTGTATCGAATCCTGCTACATCTTCCGAAGCTCCGCATACGATTGTTCCATTCCCTTTGCCCACCCAATAAGCCTGGCTCGTGAATACCATATGCCGCACCTCTGCTGGCGCAGAATCGAATGCACAGATCTGTCCGCGTATCGGATGCACTTCCGGCGAGAATCCGAGCGTCTCTGCATAAGCGCCCGACCAGGCACCCGCGCAAATGACTAGGCGATCCGCCTCATAACGCTCGCCCGATACCGTCGTAACAGCAACCCCAGCTTCACTGCCGCTATGCACAGCTGCGATTGGTCCAGCATAATCGACGAGGCGAACGCCAAGCCTGCGGCATGCTTCATGGAGCGCAACGACAAGATTCGGTGCGTAGACATGGCTTTCCTCTGGGCAATACAACCCAGCGACCGCGCGCTCTGTGAGCCGCGGCTCCAGCTTGCGCAGCGCAGCGCCTTCGACGAGCTCGGCACGGGCGCCGCGCGCGTTCTGCCACAGCAGCCTTGTCTGCATCGGAAGTACATCCGCCTCGTGGAAAGCAATGTTCAAACTCCCCGTCCGCATCAGTTGGGCGTCCATACCAGAGCAATCCTCTACAGCATGCGTCCAAGCGTCATACTTGCCGAAGCTGTATAGACACAGATCGAAGAATGAGTCTGGCTGCTCCGTATTCTCGGAGTACGGAGCCAGCATGCCGGCCGCTGCTCCGGATGCCTGCCCGCCGAACCGATCCGGCTCCAGCACGGTTACCCGCTTGCCCCTTCTCGCCGCTTCGAACGCACATGACAGCCCGATAATGCCGCCGCCTGCGATTAGGACATGCTCTCCCATTAGAGGGCTCCTTTCGCAGGGGACGCGAACAACGAATCATCTGGTGCGCTGCTAGCCGATGCATATCGTTTCTTCGGAATCCGGCCTGCCAGATAAGACAGACGGCCCGCTTCGATCGCCAGCTTCATTGCCAGTGCCATCGCGACTGGATCCTTTGCTTTCGCTACTGGCGAGTTGAGCAGGACTGCGGAAGCCCCCAGCTCCATTGCCTGCGCCGCATCTGCCGCCGACCCGATCCCGGCATCGACGATAATCGGCACATTCGCTTCTTCAATGATTAATCCAAGGTTATAAGGATTCATGATGCCAAGACCTGAGCCTATCGGAGAGCCGCCTGGCATGACTGCTACAGCGCCTGCTTCCTCCAGCCTTTTGCACAGAATCGGATCATCCGATGTATATGGCAGCACATCAAAGCCTTCCTTCACGAGCTGCTCCGTTGCGCGCAGCGTCTCGATCGGGTCAGGGAGAAGGGTGCGCGGATTGGCGCTGATCTCAACCTTAATCCAGCTGCCAAGGCCTGCCGCACGCGCCAGCTTGGCGATGCGAACCGCTTCCTCCGCATTATTCGCGCCCGATGTGTTAGGCAGAAACGTATAATGGCGGCCGCTTAGATGCTGCAGAACCGAATCATCCTCGACCTCCTCGAGGTTGACGCGGCGAACAGCGAACGTTACAACCTCTGCACCGGAAGCCGTCAGCGCCTGCTGCAGCACATGAGGGCTCGGGAACCGTCCCGTCCCCAGCAGCATTCGGGATTGCAGCTTCACCCCGGCAATTACGAGCGAATCTTGATCGTTCATCATCATCAGCCTCCTCCTACAAAATGAACAAGCTCCACCGCTGCGCCCTCTCGAATCGGCGTACGGCTCCATTCCTCGCGAACGACAATCGCGCCGTCCAGCTCCACAACGATCCGCCTATCCTCCAGGCGGTGCTGACAGATCAGCTCCCACACCGTACGGGCGGTCGTTCGCTGAGCGACACCATTGACGGTTACACCGGTTCCGGCAAAATCATGCGGCTGCGCTGCGCTGCTCTGGCTATCATTAGGACTTGAAGTGCCTTGACTTTGACCTTGTCGGCTTGGGCTTTGGCTATGGTTGGCTGCGGCATTCAGCCTCGCCTTGAACGCGCGGCATACCGCCGCGGGATCGTCAGCTCCTACGATTTCGGATACGGCGCAGACGCGATTCGCGCCTGCAGCGATGACTGTGTCGACATTGCCAAGCGTGATGCCGCCGATCGCAACAAACGGAATGCGGATCTGTGCGGCAGCCTCCTGTACGTAACTCGTCGTTACAGCAGCTCGGCCAGGCTTCGTTCCCGTTGGATAAACGGGACCAACGCCGATATAGTCGGCACCGCCTGCTTGCGCAGCCAGTCCCTGCTCGATGCTGTGAGTCGAGATGCCAATTATCCGATCCGGTCCGAGCAGCTGCCTTGCTTCCGCCAAGGATAGATCATCCTGCCCGAGGTGGACGCCATCTGCATCCGCCTCCAGTGCAATGTCGATATGATCGTTTATGATAAGCGGTACGCCATAACGTCTCGTCAATTGACGAAGCTTGTGCGCGTTCTCGCGTATATCCTGCTTCGATGCGGTTTTGTCCCGCAGCTGTACGATGTCTGCCCCGCCGATGAGCGCTTGCTCAACCACGTCAACGATCGATCGACCAGGGTGATAGTTGGCACCCGTAATGACGTACAGCTGAAAATCAAGTTTCGATGTTGATTCAGCCAACGATACTCTCCCCTTCCTTGTGCGGCTGCAGCATGGTCATGCACAGCCGGATGGCTTCACCTGCGTCGCTAGTGCCTTGGACAAGCACTCGGCCGTCCGAGAACAGCACGAGCCTCTTGCCGTCTGGCAGTTCTGCTTTGGTTAGGTATGGATTAACAGTCAGCGAGCAGCCCTGCTCCTCCAGCAAGGGACGAATCGCATCCAATGCAATCGCCCCCCCCAACGTTACCTGAACCGAATCGCGCCCGCACAGAACTGCTGCCTCAATCGCGGGCGTGTCATCGTAGCGCCGGTCAGCAGCCGTTGAAGCGGCTGTCCCGCAGCATGAACAGCGGGGACTGCCGCTTGGCAGCTTCATCTCTCTGACGCGGAACGACCAGATGTCCGCGGTCACCCATGTTCCGCGCATCGCTTCGCGATTGCCGCAGAGCCACTTGAGCGCTTCAGCGGCCTGAAGCGCGGCGACGAACTCGACAGCGGGCGAGATAACGCCCACTGTATCGCATGTGTCGGCGCCATCGTCTGCCGCGCTGTCGCCGATCAAGCAGCGAAGGCAGGCGGTCCGGCCAGGAATGAGCGCTGCGCTCATTCCTTCAGAAGCCGTTACGCCGCCGTAGATGAGCGGAATGCCGAGGCGGAAGCAAGCATCGCTGAGTGCAAGCCGCGTCGCAGCATTGTCGGTGCCGTCGAGCACAAGGTCGACGCCTTCCAGCAGCGGGCCAAGCGTCCGCTTGCTGACGTCGACAACATGGGCTTCGATGCGGACACCGCCATTCATCCGCTTCAGCTTCCGGGCAGCAGCGACGGCTTTCGGCGCCGCATTCCGCGCATCCTCCTCGTCGAACAGCATCTGCCGCTGCAGATTGCTTGGTTCGACGTAATCGCGGTCGGCGAGTCGGACGATACCGACGCCGGCACGCGTCATATGCTGGGCCAGCGAGGCGCCAAGCGCGCCTGTCCCGACGATGAGCACTCGCGCTGCCCGCAGCCGCTTCTGGCCATCCGATCCGATTGGCCCGAATCGGATCTGCCGAGAGTAGCGGTCGCCGAAAGCCGCTTCATCCTGCACCGCTTCGAATATTTCGACCGGATGCAATGTTTGGAGCGCCTTATTATCCATAGATCGAGCTGCCCCCTGTCCGGAATGCAGCAGATCGTTCTTTCATGCCGACCACGATTGCTTCCTCGGTGTCCAGTCCGTTATCGGCGGCATAGTCGCGAATATCCTGCGTAATGCGCATGCTGCAGAACTTCGGTCCGCACATCGAGCAGAAGTGAGCCGACTTTGCCGCCTCCGCAGGCAGCGTCTCGTCGTGGTATTCCATCGCCCGTTCAGGGTCGAGGGACAGATGAAACTGGTCGCGCCAGCGGAATTCGAACCTTGCCTTCGACAAGGCATTGTCACGAATTTGTGCGCGCGGATGGCCTTTGGCAAGATCTGCCGCATGCGCAGCTATTTTGTACGCGATTACGCCTTCACGCACATCGTCCTTGTTCGGCAAGCCCAAATGCTCCTTCGGCGTCACATAGCACAACATCGCGGTACCGAACCA
Organism: Paenibacillus terricola; assembly: GCF_014779765.1. Taxonomy (GTDB): domain Bacteria; phylum Bacillota; class Bacilli; order Paenibacillales; family Paenibacillaceae; genus Paenibacillus_T; species Paenibacillus_T terricola. Next base: position 690,045 of record NZ_JACXZA010000003.1, read on the forward strand.
GCCGATCATCGCGGCGCCGATCGCCGATGTGATATGGTCATAACCCGGCGCAATGTCTGTCGTCAGCGGCCCAAGGGTATAGAACGGCGCTTCCGAGCAGATTTCCATCTGCTTATCGACGTTCTCCTTGATCATGTGCATAGGCACGTGACCAGGCCCTTCGATCATGACCTGCACATCATGCTTCCATGCGATCTTCGTCAGTTCGCCAAGCGTCGCAAGCTCCGCGAATTGCGCGGCGTCATTCGCATCTGCAATTGAACCCGGGCGCAGGCCGTCGCCAAGCGAGAAGGAGACATCATAGGCTTTCATAATCTCGCAAATATCCTCGAAGTGCGTGTACAGGAAGTTCTCCTGATGATGGGCCAGACACCACGCCGCCATAATCGAGCCGCCGCGCGATACGATGCCTGTTACTCGCTTCGCAGTCAACGGCACATAGCGCAGCAATACGCCTGCATGGATCGTGAAGTAGTCGACGCCCTGCTCCGCTTGCTCGATGAGCGTATCGCGAAACACTTCCCACGTCAGATCTTCTGCGACGCCGTTCACTTTCTCCAATGCTTGATAGATGGGCACTGTACCGACCGGCACTGGCGAATTCCGTATAATCCACTCGCGCGTCGTATGGATGTTCTTGCCCGTCGACAAATCCATGATCGTATCCGCACCCCATCGAGTCGCCCACGTCATCTTCTCGACCTCCTCATCGATTGAGGAGGCAACGGCCGAGTTGCCGATATTCGCATTAATTTTCACATGGAAGTTCCGTCCGATAATCATCGGCTCGCATTCGGGGTGGTTAATATTCGCCGGAATAATAGCCCGCCCTTCGGCTACCTCGAGGCGTACGAATTCAGCGGCCATGCCTTCGCGAATGGCGATATACTCCATCTCCGGCGTAATGATGCCGCAGCGCGCATAATGCATCTGCGTAACGTTGCAGCCAGTCTTTGCTCGCAACGGCCTGCGGGACAGGTCCGGAAACTGCTCGAGACCTTTGAGCGCGGCGCGTTCCGCGCTTGCAAAGCCGTTATCCTCTGGTTTGATTGCTCTTCCGTCGTAGCTCTCCGTATCGTTCCTTGCTTCAATCCAGCGGCTGCGTACCGATGGAAGACCCTGACGAATGTCGGCTTCGTAGTTCGTATCCGTATAGGGTCCGCTGGCATCATAGACACGCACAGGCTCATTGATCGTCTCCTGGTCTCGAATGACACTCGGCGCGAGTGCGATCTCTCTCATTGGCACTTGAATATCTGGCTGCGATCCCGGTATGTACACCTTGCGGCTGCCTGGCAGCGGCTTCGACAATATTGGCATCATTCATCCCTCCTAAAGATTCTGCGAATGCTGCGTCCATCTTCTTCACGGAGATAGACTTACAGCTCCTTGGTGCGAGCTGTATGCGAAGCATCAACAAAACAAATAGGAATCCCTAGGAGGCATGCGCCTGCATGGTAGCTTCCTCCGCCGAAGCCGCACTTCTTGTTCACCGAGTGAAAACTTATATTCCCTCAGATGACAAAAAAGCCGCTTCCGGCGAGGGAAGCGGCTGAAAAGCGCTGTCGATCGCACATTACTCATGGATGTCTGAAACGACGCAACTAGACCGCACATGCGGCCGCGATCGCAGCAACAATGACCTTGCTTCCTGAGTAATATGACAAGACGAACATTCGCAATTTAGACCACTTTCCTACGCTGGCATGACCCAGATCAGGTTCAAAGGGACCAAAGCATCTCGCTTTATCTCAGCCCATAAAGGCGCCCCTAGTGGATTTCCTGAACAAACTATACCCCCATGCTCCGAAGGTGTCAACCCTGTAATTTCCAACCAAAACCGCTGCTGGAAAGCGATTTGGCTATACCGGTGCGCATAGCGTAACGCTCCGACGCAGCTTGCCAGCTGAAATACGTCTCTGCTTTCTCGCGGCTTCTCCGCCCCATCTCCAGCCGAAGCTGGTCGTTGCTGAGCAAGTAATCGAGTTTCGCGAGCATATTAGCCGTCAAGCTGGTTGGCTCGGCAAGCAGCCCGGTCACACCGTCCTGCACGATCTCGCTAATCCCGCCGATTCGGGAAGCCACAACTGGGATCCCCGCCGCCATCGCCTCCACATTGACAAGCCCGAATGCTTCCCGACGCACAGATGGAACAGCAAGGACATCCGCCCCTAGCAGCCAGTCCGGCACCTCGTTGTAAGGAACATAGGGAACGAATCGGACGCTGCCGCCCAGCTTCGCAGCCGCTCGTTTCAGCCTTCGCGAATAGACCGACGAGGTGTTCGAGCCATATTGTGGACTGCCGACAATGACGAGCATGGCATTCGGATGCCGCTTCAGCAGCCTTGGCATCAACTCGATTAAGTGATGAACCCCTTTGAGCGGGATGAGTCTGCCAAGATAAAGAATTACCTTGCGTTCCGTCCAGTCATTGGCGCGGCGAAGCCGGCTGCGCCTTAAGCCGCCCTCAGCGGATTGGACAGACGGGAATCGATGCGTATCGGCACCAAGATGAACGACGACGATTTTGGAAGCAGCCTCTGGCACTTGTGCCGCAACAATCGACCGCAAATAATCGCTGTTAACGATAATCTTCTCCGCCAGTCTACAGCTCCGCCGAAGCTCAAAGTTCGAGATATGACGACGCTGAATAAATGTAGAAGAATGCAAATTAAGCCACATGCGCGCATACGGATGTTGTCTGCTAAGTTTTATGAGCAAATGCGGCCGATTTTCCACCTCGATTATGTCTGGCTTGAAACTTGTAATCGCTTGGCTGACAGCGACAGCATACCGTGCTTTATTCGCTGCTGCGAACCGCTCGCAGACAACACCATTCCATACGCCCTTGCGCGGTAGTCCAGCTGCCGTACGGCCATATATTCGCGGCTCTACTGAGCCTGTCAGCATTGGAACGATATGCTCGATTACCCGCTCAACCGAACCACCCTTAAGCGAGGGCAGCGGGTAGGCGCCAGGCGTAACATAAGCGATCTTCAGCGGTCGGGACATGCTCGCGGGCCTCCTCCTCCGCACGTTCGTGCGCATGCGGGAATATGCTACAACAGCATACGCGCAACTGCTGCCGCTCGTAACACTTTCCGCCCGAAACAGGCACTAATTAAGGCTTCTGATTACCTGCTGCCGCGACTGGACAAGAAGGCATTCGCACCGAGACGGGCCGTTGCATAGAGAAGCAAGTAACCGCCTCCTATTAGAAAGGCTGGATTCAACAATACGCTGTGCACCTCCGTCATATAGACCGTATCGTCGCGGATGACGCGCAGAATGGTGCTACTAACAGCAGATCCCGCGCAAATTAGTGCAAATGACGCCAAGCCATCTGCCAACCGTCTTACTGCCGTCCATCTGACGAAACAGCTTATGAGAACAACCGTTGCAATTGCTAGACTTATTCCAATGATCCATTCCATATTCGAATCTCGCTCCATTCGTAATTGATCTTGTATTCATCATCGACGCAAACGAATTTCGTTAAACAACGATACACTTAACGGTTGCATCGTCAGCATCAATGAACTACAATCGTATTCAAACGTATGGAAGGGAATCTTCGCCATGAGTACACAATTGCTTCTTTCGATTCAATTTCATCATTTCAGTCAGCGTTAGCACTCCTGTAAATTTTCAGGGAGGGCTAACGCTTCTCGCGTTGGCCTCCCTGCCGCATACAAGCGCGCGGGACCAGAGGTCCAGCGCGTTTTTTATTTTATATTGCGGAAGAAGGGGAAAACGCATGATGAACAATGTGAAGGGTACCGTCGATTATTACGGAGTAGAGCAGGCACAGCGGAGTCGAATGATCCGCCGGATGGAGGAACTGTTCGCGCTGTATGATTACGAAGAGGTCGAAACGGCGATATTGAACGAGAAGGAACTGTTAACCGCGAAGTATTCCGGCGGCGATGAAATTGTACAGGAAATGTACACGCTCAGCGACCGGGGGCAGCGTGAGCTTGGTCTGCGGTACGATCTTACCGTTCCGTTCGCTAAGCTGACAGCCGCAGAAGCTGGACTTCCGATGCCTTTTCGGCGCTACGAGTTCGGCAAAGTGTTCCGTGATGGTCCTGTAAAGCGAGGCCGTCTGCGTGAATTTACGCAATGCGATGTTGATGCAGTAGGCATTGCCGGCCCAGAGGCTGAAGCGGAGCTGCTGCTGCTTGCCGCGCGTGTATACGAACAACTCGGCATTCCTGTCGTGCTGCGGTGGAACAACCGTCGTTTTCTTGCAGAATGGCTGATTGCCGCTGGCATTGCAGAAGACCTATCACTAACCGTCATGTTAACGCTAGACAAAATAGCTAAGATCGGCCGAGACGCCGTCCGCGCCGAGCTCCTTGAGAAAGGTGTCACCCCAACTGCCGCTGATACCGTTCTTGCCGCCATCACGGATGATCTGCAAGATAAAGAAAGTTCAGTGGCATTCGAACGGCTCTGCACTGCATGCAACATTGGCGATATGCCTGGCGCACGCGAAGTGCGATCACTGCTGTCGCTGCTGGACTCCGTTGGCTTATCATCCATATGCCGATTCGATCCGTCGCTGTCTCGTGGCTTATCCTTCTACACGGGTACCGTCTATGAGGCTTTCGATGCGAGCGGCAGCTATACGTCCAGCCTTGGCGGAGGCGGCAGATATGATGCCATCATCGGACAGCTGGCAGGCAATCCTGACATTCAATATCGGGCGGTCGGCTTCTCGTTCGGGCTTGAGCCGATGATGGAGATCGTGCGCGAACGGCTTGCTCCGATTGAGACTGCTCCTGTCATCGTTGTCCCGATTGGCAGTACAATCGCTGACGCGATGAGAGTCACAGAAGCGATTCGTTCATGCGGTATACGAACAAAGCTGTCGCCTGCGGGCCGCAAGGTTGGCAAAGCACTTGCTTCGGCGGCGTCGGCAGGCTCCAGATTCGCTGTTCTTATCGGTGAGGACGAGGCACAATCAGATACCGTGCAATTAAAAGATATGGCTGCGAGAACAGAGGAGCGGCTGGCTGTCGAAGAAGCGATCTATCGGATGGAGCAAGTGCTGCTGTGAGCTGGGCACGTGTGATGCACCGCGTCGATTTGTATTGATTTGTCGACGCGGATATGTCACACTAATCGGAGATTATCGCAGCAGAGTGCATAGAGGTTGTTCAAAAAGTCCGCTTTTGATCACGAAGTGACTCAGGAAGCCTATTCGACATCGAAGATCGCGTTCACCTTCGGAGTCCGGAGATTATGCTTCCGATGTAGGTTTCCGCTGGAAACCTTGTACTCATGTAGGTTTTGCCTACACTCCGTTCCTCCTGAAGTTATTTGCGTTTCTTGGGGCGTTACATCCTGCGAGCAAATAACCGCTACGTAAGCATAAGCTGTTCAGGTTCTCGCAATCTTCTCGGCGGACGAAAACCGAACTTTTTGAACTCGCACTTATAGAAAGGACGTGAAGGGACCGGCATGTGGATTTGGTTGTTTCGCGCCATGACCGAATTGACTTCCCGCAAATCGATTTCCCGGCTGACCGGCAGCTTCGCCCAATCTTCAGCGAGCCGCAGGTTTATTCCGCGTTTTGCCCGTATGTACGGCATCCGGGTGGAGGAAGCCGAGAAACCTTTGAAGGACTACAATACATTAAACGAGTTTTTCACCCGCCGGCTGAAGCCTGGCATGCGTATGATCGACTCCGATTCTACGGTCGTCGTCAGTCCCGTCGACGCGCTTGTTACCGGCGCTGGACCTATTGATGCAGGCACGATCGTCAACGTAAAAGGACAAGACTATACCATTGACGAACTGCTTAATCAGTCGCCAAGGACCGAGAATTATAAGAACGGTTATTATGCCGTCCTTTACTTAAGCCCAACCGACTATCACCGCATCCACGTTCCGGTTGACGGAACGATTGAGGAACGCGATTATATTCCGGGCAAAGTGTATCCGGTGAACGAGTTCGGACTTCGTCACATGCGCCGGGTACTGAGCCGTAATGAACGGCTGGTTACATACATAAGGCACAGCGTCGGCGAGACGGCTGTCGTGAAGGTCGGCGCGCTCAATGTGAGCAGCATACGCTATACGGAGCCGCAAACGCGGCAAGCCGAGAAAGGCGCCGAGCTCGCCTACTTCGAATTTGGTTCGACCGTCGTCCTACTCATGGAGGACGACACATTCATCCCGCGCTCCGACCTCGCAGTCGGACTGCGCGTCAAGATGGGCGAGCGGCTTGGCTCGCTTCGCAGCGAATAACGGAATAGCCCGCGCCCCCTGTATCACGCAGGGGGCGCGGGCTGTTTAATTTATTGCAGTCGTACACTTTCGGTTAGTTATTGGTGCTTTTTCGCTCCTATTGTGCCCGTCGACGCACTGCTGCCAATCGACGTATAGAATACTTCTACTTCTATCCTTCCATCAACTGCAACAGCGCGACACCATACGGCTCAAGCTCAACGACCCCAATAACCTTCTGATGGTCAAGCAGGCTGAGCATCGTCATAGGCAACTGCAATTGCTTCGGCTCGCGACTCAGGTTCAAGACGAACCATACCTTGCGCCCGTCCTCGCTCTCGCGTGCCGTTACCTGAACGCCCTCCGGTAAGTCGGGCCATCGATCGAGGCCGCACTGATAGGATAGGCCTGTCAGCAGGTCGGACCAATATACTTCCTCGGGAACAGTCCCGACATAGATGACCGTACCTTCACCGTAACGATTCGACGTTACTGCCGGCGTCCCCCCGTAGAAGCCTGTTCCACTATCGCCATATCTCGCCAACACCTCTGCCGTTGATGGCTCCAGCAGATCGCACCATTGCGAACACTGGTATACTGTCCCGTCAGCAGCAACTAATGACTGAGCGTCGTTACCAACAGGATCATATTCTTTCACGACTACGCCAGCAGCATCAGCCAAGGGACCAGGCAGCGGCTGCATCCAGCAAATGTTGTTCTCGTTCTTCACCCCGGTACGTGCTGACAGCACCAATGTACCGCCGCCGGCTGCATACTGCTTCAGCGATTCCGCTGTCGCTTCATCAAGCAGATAAAGCGCTGGCGCCACGACCAACTTGTACGCAGCAAGCGATTCCCGCCAATCGATCACATCAACGCCAATCCCTTGTTTTACAAACGCGCGATGGATCGGTTTCAGGTTCTCATAATAGTCAAATCCTTCAGACTGCGGCTGCAACTGGAATGCCGAATGATGCTCATGCGAATAAAGAATCGCTGCTTCGCTTCGTACGCTTGTTCCTTCGAGCAGCGGTGCCACCCGGTTCACTTCCTCTGTCAATTGGGTGAACTCCGCAAACCTTCTGCCCGGCACATTGCTGTGATCGATCAGTCCGTGCCAGAACTGTTCAGCCCCAACCGTCCCGCTCCGCCAACGAAAATGAACGACTGCATCCGCCCCGCGGGCGAAGCTCTGCCACGAGAAAGCGCGGATAAAGCCAGGATACGGCGCACGCCACATCGGCATCCATGCGCCCGGCGGTCCGCTAAGCTGCTCCATGATCCAATAATTGCGGCGTTTGAAGCCGCGCACCCGGTCGAGAAGCAGCGCGCCGCTGTAAGGATTCGTCTCGATTTTATCCGGACTCGTGTTCGGATAATAGTCGAAGGAAGCAAAATCGAGCGGCTCGTACAACCGTGGATTGTCAAGCGGTATCGGCGCCGACCACGTATTATGCGTGATGAAATGATCAGGGCATAATCGACGGAGGATATCGACCTGCAGCTGCTGAAACTCGATGATCGAGTCGTTCTGAAACCGTCGGAACTCCAGCAACAGCGATGGATTCTGATGAGGAGATCCGCCGATCGGCGTCCGCACCTGCGACCAATCGCTGTACTCGCCGCTCCAGACGACGGTCCCCCACTCCCGATTCAGTAGATCCAGATCGCCATTGAATTGCAACATGAGCCGCTCCCGGAACTTACGTGTGCAAGCTTCGCAGTGGCATAGATTCAACATGAACTCATTGTCCGTCTGCCACCCGATCACCGCAGGATGATTCCCATAACGTTCAGCCAGCTTCTGAACAATCGCCGTCGTGCTTCTTCGCATCGAAGGGCTGTTATAACAACGGTGCCCCCTCACGCCCGCCTGCTGCGGATGACCCTGCGCATCGATCGGCAGCACATCCGGATAATTCGTCGTCAGCCACACCGGCGGAGTCATGGTCGGCGTGCCAATTACGACCTCAAGTCCATAACGATGGAACAAATCGATGGCTTCATCAAGCCAATCGAACTGAAACACGCCTTCCTTCGGCTCCAGCCGGCTCCAAGCAAATTCCGCAACGCGTACGACGCGTGCACCTGACTCTTTCATTAACTGCGCATCCTGCTCCCACATAGAGCGATCCCAATGCTCGGGGTAATAAACCACGCCAATTTTCATCCTATATTTCCTCCTGCGAAAACGTATCCACTCGTTGATTCGCCCATTTCCTAATATTTAAGAAACAACGATCCATACCTTCGAAGCTTATATATCTTTCAGCTCATCAAATCAACCAAGAACATTCATACACCTTCAGAATACTGTTGATTCTAAGAGGTGTAAATCCAACAATATTAAATGAAATACAACAATATTAATGTTCATTTGAAGTGCTTTCCTAGCAGTATGTTATGATAAGAGTAGAATCGGAGTTAAACAAACAGCCTTCATTATTGTTAGAATATTGGATTGGAATCTTCTTACAAGGAGAACACTATGCGGTTAGCCTATTATCCTATGCTCAGTCCCAAAGTGCTGGATCTTCCGGTCTACATGTGCTTTACAGGTGCAATCCACCAAGATCCAATCAGCCGAGATGATAGCTTTCCTTATTTTCAATGGATTCAATGTGTCTCCGGCAAAGGTAGACTTATTGTCGGGGGAACTCAATTTGATGTGGGCATCGGCCAAGGGATGCTGTTATATCCCAATGAGCCTCACGAATACTATGCGACGAGCGAAGAGCATTGGGAGACGCATTGGATGGTATTCGGAGGATTCGCAGTCGAAAACATGGCGAGACTTGCCGGAATGACACGATCCGGCAGCTACACGCTGTCAAACAGTGATGTGACGCTCTCTCATATAAGAACAGCATGTACGATTGTCCGTACGGGGCAGCACTGGGCCGGACTGGAATGTGCCAAGATCGCTTATAGTCTATTGATGGATATCAATCGATTCATTACCTTTCATACAGAATCCACCGAGCAACAAAGCATTAGATTGCAACGTGTGGTCGAATATATGGAACAGCACTACGCCGAAGTTATTACTTTGGAGCAATTGGCCGCTGTTCTCGATATTTCTCTCCAGCATCTCTGCAATCTGTTCAAGAAAGTGCACGGAAAACGTCCGATTGAGTATTTAAATCATGTTCGCATCAACAAGAGCAAGACGCTTATGTTCGAGCACAAAAGCCTGTCAATTCAAGAAGTAGCCAGATGCGTTGGATTTGATAATCCGGGTTATTACAGCTCAGTGTTCAAAAGCTTGGAAGGAATAACACCCTCCTTATTTCAGCGATTGAATGGCTTGCGATAACAATTCCTTCATCCGCTAGAAGAAGTTCAGAAATAAACGCAAAAAGCAGTCTGCCCTCCACGGAGGATAGACTGCTTTATTCTTTCCTAGGTATCCAATTCCAATCCCTAATACAGGGCTCCATCAGCGGATCTCCGATGGATTGCGTCCCGTATATTGCTTAAACTGCCTGCTGAAGAAGAAAATATCGCGGTAACCGAGCGCATCAGCCACCTCTGTTACGTTCATTCCCGCATGCGCAAGCAAATGCTGTGCACGGTCAATCCGAGTACTGATCATATACGACTGTACGGACTGCCCGATATATTCTTTGAATTTTATTGAAAAATAACGCGGCGACAGCTGCGCCCGCTTCGCCAAATCCTCGACGCGATGCGGAACGCCCGGATGCTGGCGAATATAGTTGGCAATTTCATGAATTACTTCAGTCAGCTGATTGCTTCCGCGCTTCTCGATCGTCGGCTCTTGGTCAGTGCGCAGCAAATGAATCATCATTTGCTTCAAGAGCAGCTTGGCCTCTTCCTCGGCAGCGAATGTCTTGACGAGGAACAGCCGAACATAACGAGAGAGCAAATACTCGAAGTCAACCGTTTCATCGAACACGCGATACCGATTCGGTACGTATGCGGTCGGCTCACTTACATCAAAATGAATATACGTGAGTACTAGCGGCTTCTGCGGATTATGCGTGGCGCTTGTATAGTCGCCTGGACGGAATAAAAAGCAGCTTCCGGCGCCAATCTCATATACAGCGCCATTAAGTTCAAGCTCACCTTCACCGCTCCACACATAAAATAGGTCATAATTCGCCATCGGCTTCTCTCGACGAGCCCATTTCCATGCTGGTTCGCAAGAAATTTTGGCAAAATACGAGAGCAGTACGAATGATGATGATGGCACGTCCAGCATAGCGTCCCTCCATCTTAGGTCCATTTGGGGTCATCATACCTCACTAGAATTTTTTTTACAATGAAAATGACCCCTTATATTTAAAAAATGTTATAATATCACTCGATAGCTAACATCGCCAGGTTACATTTGCAGTAAAACTTTAAAACTTTTGCATTGAACCAATATTGAACCCATTGTTCGGAAGGATGGAATTAAGCATGAACCCACTAGCTCAGCAATTGAACGAAACGCTGGAGCGTGAAACTCCCCATGTCTATTCGATGTTGTCCAACTTAGGTAAGGGCATTTACTTCCCGAAGGTCGGCATTCTGAGCCAATCCGCTGAGGCGAAAGCGAAGGCGAAGAAATTCAACGCAACGATCGGGATTGCAATCGAGAACGGTCAACCGATGCACTTGAAGGTCATTCAAGACACGTTGTCTGCGTATGATCCGAAGGACATTTATGAATATGCGCCACCTGCAGGTAAGCCAGAGCTGCGTTCGGCTTGGCGCGCGAAGATGATCAAGGAGAACCCTTCGGTTGAAGGCAAAGGCTTCGGTATGCCGGTCGTAACGAATGCGCTGACACACGGCCTCAGCATCGTTGCCGATCTGTTCGCCGATGCGGGTGACGCGGTCATTATTCCGAACAAAAACTGGGAAAACTATGAGCTGACATTCGGCGTGCGCCGCGGCGCAGCGATCGTTGAATATGAGCTGTACAATAGCGACAATCAATTTAATGCTGCCGGCCTCCGCGAAGCGCTGTTCGCGCAGAAGGATAAAGGTAAAGCGATCGTTATTCTGAACTTCCCGAATAACCCTACAGGCTACACGCCGGGTCCAGCGGAAGGCGAAGCCATCGTTGCTGCTATCCGCGACGCTGCAGAAGCCGGCATCAATGTTGTAGCTGTCGCAGACGATGCTTACTTCGGCCTGTTCTTCGAAGACTCTCTGCACGAGTCGCTGTTCGGCAAGCTTGCTGCCCTGCACGACCGCGTGCTTGCCGTGAAAGTTGATGGCGCAACGAAGGAAGAATACGTCTGGGGCTTCCGCGTAGGCTTCATTACGTACGCATCTCAATCGGAAGCAGCGCTTGCTGCCCTTGAGCAGAAGACGCTTGGCATCATTCGCTCGACGATTTCCAGCGGTCCGCATCCTTCGCAGACTTTCGTTCTTCGCGCGCTGCAAGCGCCTGAGTTCGAAGAGCAGAAAGCTGAGAAATATGCGATCATGAAGAGCCGCGCTAACCGTGTGAAAGAGCTGCTCGACAGCGGCCGCTACGGCGACGTGTGGGATTACTACCAATTCAACTCCGGCTACTTCATGTGCCTGAAGCTGACGAAGGTTTCCGCGGAAGCGGTTCGCCAACGCCTGCTCGCTGAATACGGCGTCGGTACGATCGCTCTTGGCGAGACCGACCTTCGCGTCGCATTCTCATGCATCGAAGAAGGCGATCTGGAAGAACTGTTCGATACGATCTACAAAGCCGTAACGGACCTGATTAACGGATAATAATGAATCGAAAGCCTCCCGAACCTTATTCATACGGTTTCGGGAGGCTTTTTTACACAGCAGACAGCACAAAAAACAGCCCCGGACCCTGCAATCAGAGTCCAAGGCTGCCACTCTCATATCAGTATTATTGGGCCGTGTAGCCGCCGTCAACCGTAAGCGTATTGCCCGTCATGAAGGTAGAATCGTCGGAAGCCATGAACAGAACCGCTTTCGCCATCTCTTCTGCTTGGCCAAGACGTTTCATTGGCGTGAGCGAAGCCAGCACTTGTTTGCTTTCTTCAGGAATGATCGGCGTATCGATAAAGCCTGGGCACAGCGCGTTGACACGAATATTGTGCTCCGCATATTCAAGCGCAAGCGAACGAGTCAGGTTGATGACGCCGCCTTTGGCCGCATTGTAAGCAGCCGAGCCCGGTGAACCGACCCAGCCGTACATCGATGCCGTGTTGACGATCGAGCCGCCGCCTGCTTTGAGCATTTCGCGGATCGCTTCGCGCGCCACGAGGAATACGCCGTCGAGGTCAACGTTAACCGTGTTGCGCCATTCGGAATATTCGAGATCATGCGAGGAATGCACGCGGCCGATTCCTGCGTTATTGAATACGACATCCACTTTGCCGAAAGCTTCAATCGTTTGTTTGAAAATATCGGCGACCTCTTCTTCGCTTGTAATGTTGGCTTTTACGAACAGCGCCTCAGCATTGCTTGCTTTCAACTCTTGCTCGAACGCTTTGCCTTTCTCTTCATTTAAGTCAACGAGAACGACTTTCGCTCCTTCCGATACGAATAGTCGTGCCGTAGCAGCACCGATACCAGAAGCGCCACCCGTAATGACTGCGACTTTGCCTTGAAGTTTGCCCATTGTAAATTCCTCCAGTACAATATTTTGAATAGCACGATACAAGCGATCTTATATTGTGCTAATTTGTTCACAAATTAATTGTACTCTTCTGACCCTGATTAACAATCATCAGCCTTGTTCGTAATGTCCAACTCGTAGACACTTCGAGCAATTATGTCTTTATTCGGAGGATTTTTTACGATGATCGACGAAATTCATTCTATAACGGCGAGACGCAATCGAACCCGTGAGCATTTCAAATCCGCCCTCATTAAGCTTATTAAGGAGAAAGGCTATCACGCGATCTCCGTCAAAGACATCGTAGATACCGCGGCCTATAATCGCAGCACGTTCTATGTTCATTACCAGGACAAGATTGATCTAGCCGAAGAGCTGCTCAAGACGATGCTTGAAGGGCTGGAGGCATCTGTAGGCGTTCCCTACGAACAGGGCCAGACCGTCTACACTTCGAAGCTGAATGCGCCATCCTTCAATATTGTCGCCTACATCTATAACCACCGTGATTTCTTCGAGCTGATCAAATACGACGACACGTTGCCGGGACTGCATACGGAGCTGCCTCGGACGATCCAGAACATCTATAATGAGCAATTCGTGTTCGAGACGATCAACAATATGCCTGTCAACATGGATTACTTCAAGCAATATACCGCCTATGGCTTCTATGGCCTGATTATCAATTGGATCCGCCAAGACTTCAGGGAATCGCAGGAAGCGTTCATCCGAGCCGTAATCGATTTGACCCGGACCCATATGCATTCCATTAAGTTTGTAGGGAAAAAGATTCGTCCAGAAGGAGGACCACCTCTATCATGACTCGCTATTACCTGACCGACTTAGACGGCACACTGCTGCAGTCCAGTGCCACATTATCCGACTTTACGGCTCGCACGCTGACGGAAGCATTGGAGCAAGGTACCGTCATCAGCTACGCGACGGCTCGCAGCTATCGCAGCTCGAAGGCGGTCACCCCGCAGATCGGTTGGCGCTACCCCGTTGTCTTATACAACGGCAGCATGCTGCTTGACCCAACAACAGGCAAGGTGCTGGGTGGGCATTGGCTCGATGCCGATGTCTCGAATGAAGTGATCGAACTTGGCCGTTCCATGAGTCTGATGCCTTTCCTGTTCGGGCTCGACGAGAATGATAACGAACGAGTATTGCACGAGAAGTTGTCGCGTTATGGCGATACCGAATTTTACGCCAGCCGTCCAGGCGATCCTCGCTTCGCAGAGGTGGAGATTCTAACCTGCCCTCCCACCTATCGGACGATGATCGTTACCTATATCGGACGACGCGAGGAACTTGAGCCGCTGTTCCGTGCCATTGCTGACCGTTATGGTCCAGCTGTTCATCTTCACTTCATGCTCGACAATTATATTCAAGATCATTATTTCCTCGAAATCTCTCACCCTCTCGCGAATAAAGAGCACGGGCTCAAGCTCTGGTGCGAGCAGGTCGGATGCCAGCCAGAGGATGTGACCGTATTCGGCGATAACTTGAACGATATCGGGATGTTCAAACGCGCAGGCCGGCGTCTTGCTGTATCAGGCGCTCATCCCGAGCTGAAGCTGATGGCATCCGAGGTGATCGGCAGCAACGATGAAGATGGCGTCGCGCGCGTGATTGAAGCAGACTTGCGAGACAGCAGCGGCGAGCAGTAGTAGCTTAGGGAATTACATAGTTTGCAATCATTCATCGTTTCAATTGTGCAAAAAAGGGGCGAAAATAATGGCTGATCTTCGAGCAATTATATTCGATTTAGACGAGACACTGGCGGATAGAACGCGCACGCGAGACCGTTTCTTAGAGCTGTGGATCCAGCATTATTGGAACGATCGAGAACACGACCCAGATCAGCTTCACGCCGTATTCTGCAGCCTCGATAACAACGGTTATCGGGCGAAGGACGAGCTGTACCACATGCTCGTTGAGGAATTGAAGTGGACCGATCCACCGACAGAAGCGGAGCATTCCGCGTTCTGGCAGGAGCATTTTCCGAAGCTATCGGAACCGATGGACAACCTGCATAACACACTGGACTACTTTCACCGCCAGGGGTTGAAGATTGGACTGATTACGAACGGCAGGGAACAGGTGCAGCGTGCAAAAATCGATACCCTAGCGATCGGACGTTACTTTCATGCCACGTACATTTCTGGTGCGGTAGGCGTTAAGAAACCGGACGGCGCTATTTTCGAACAATGCTTGGGGGCGCTTGAAGTTCGTCCTGAGGAAGCTTGGTATGTCGGGGACCATCCGGTGAACGATGTTCGGGGTTCTGCCGCTGTTGGCATTACGCCGATCTGGCTGTCGCAAGACAAGATATGGAATGAAGAACATGAGGTCAAGCCCGCGCACACGGTACGTTCGCTGCACGAGTTGATCGAATTGTATGAATCGCTGCGTGGATAATCATGAGTATTGGGGAGGAGCTCATAGCTATGCGCTATTACATCGTAACTGGATCTTCTAGAGGAATCGGTGAGGAGCTTGCGCTGCAGCTGCTCGGTCACGATCATCATGTCATCGGCATATCCCGCACACCTAACGAATCGTTGTCTTCCTTCGCCCATGAGCATGGGTATCGGTACGACTGGCTTCCCTTTGATCTTACCCGCTCGGAGCAGATCGCCACGCTTGCCGAACAGCTGCTTGTTATTATCGACCGATTGAGCGCTGAATCGATTACTCTGATCAACAATGCGGCAACGGTAACGCCACTCGACACCATCGACCACCTAAGCTCCGCCCAGCTGTCGCATGCTCTGCATCTCAATCTCATGACACCGATTATGCTCACAAGCGCTTTAATCAACCTGACGAACGGATACTCCATTGAACGATTAATCGTCAATATTTCTTCTGGCTCGGGCAGCTATCCTGCACCTGGCATGAGCGTCTACTGCTCTGCGAAAGCAGCCTTGAATATGTTCAGTCAATGTGTTCAGGCGGAAGAAGCCATCCACGGGCGACTGCGCGCCGTATCGGTTGATCCGGGCATGGTGGATACCTCCATGCAAGCGGTCGCTAGAAGTGACGCCAATGACCACCCGATGCGGGGCTTCTTCGCACTCGCCGAACAGAACAGCCAGCTTCGCAGTCCGAGATATGTAGCGGAGCGTATCGTCTCTGAAGTTATTTTCTCTAACGGAACCAGCGATCATATCATTATTGAATAAATGTTCAAACATCCTGCCCGGCATGGAGGAATTGCACAATGACAACCATTACGTACTCGACGACGAACAACGTAACCGCCGAACAGCTGTCGCAGCTGTTCGAACGCTCAGGCATGAAACGTCCGATTCACGATCTGCCTCGTCTTCAGACGATGTTGGATAATGCGGACATTACAGTGTCCGCTTGGGACGGCGATCGGCTAGTTGGCATTGCGCGTGCCATCACCGATTATGCCTACTGCTGCTACCTGTCGGATCTAGCCGTTGACGGCGACTATCAGAAGCACGGCATCGGCTCTAAGCTCGTCGACGAGGTGCGTCAAGTGATCGGCGAGTTGTGTTCCCTTATTCTTATCTCGGCACCTGGCGCCATGGAATACTATCCGAAGATCGGCTTTACGCTGTCCGACAAAGCTTATGTGATTCCGCGAGTCAAATAGTGGTGAAAGAAAGCATAGAGTGCTAAGAGCACCCGCGTGTCATCTACTCATAATGAGGGAGCGGCATCTATGCTAACCAATGCAAGCTCTATGCAAGGAAGGTTCCTTCAGCTCATTCGTTTCGGATGGAATCAGGCGCTGTCGTGTATGTTTGCAGTCGTAATCTTCGCAGCGATGGCGTTTACGCACTTCGTGGAGCTGCCTTTCATCCCGCGGTATGACTTCCTTCTGCTGGTGTGCGTCATCATGCAATGGGTTCTCATCCGCACGAAGCTGGAAACGATCGATGAGCTCAAAGTTATTATTGTGTTCCACTTGATCGGTCTCGCCTTGGAGCTGTACAAGGTACATATCGGGTCATGGTCGTATCCTGCGGAAGGCTGGCTCAAATTCGGCGGCGTTCCGATCTACAGCGGCTTCATGTATGCGAGTGTGGCGAGCTACGTATGCCAGGCATGGCGACGGTTCAAGCTTACAATCTCGGGTTGGCCGCCTCCGGTTCTATCGATCGGATTGTCCGCTGCGATTTACTTGAACTTCTTCACCAATCATTACATCTACGATATCCGATACGTTCTCATGCTCGCGCTGCTGCCGGTATTCGGTCGGGCAGTCGTCTCTTTCACTGTCGGAACCCGCACTTATAAGATGCCAATGATCGTCTCTTATTTGCTGATCGGATTCTTCATCTGGATTGCCGAGAACATCTCCACCTACTTGAAGGTGTGGAAGTACCCGAATCAAGAGGCTGCGTGGCACGTCGTCCATTGGGGCAAAATCGGCTCTTGGTTTCTGCTTATCATAATCTCGGTCATCATCGTCGTTGAGCTGAAGCGGCTCAAGGAAACGCTGAGCAACTCGGGCAAACGTTCGGATTTAATCAGTTAACTCATATTGGGAAAACTAGGACTGAGGCGGCTCGCTCGGTCCTATTGGATCTCCTTCAAGTGTTGCTCACCATTTGATGGTAAATAAACGTTTGTGCTAAAATCATCCTGAAAGTCGGCCGTCGCACCGTTAAGTTGAACGAGGTTCATCCGCGTTGGAAGTACCAAATTCCTACAATTCAAGGAGGATGGCTAATATGATGGATTGGGTTAATAAAGCCGTTTCGCTCGGACTTGGAGCAGCAATTGCAACCAAGGAGCAAGCAGAGAAGTTCGTCGATGATCTTGTGAAGAAGGGCGATGTCAATCAATCGGAGTCGAAGCAGCTTGTTGATGATCTTATACGCAAAGGCCAGGAATGGCAGGCTTCGATCGATGCCCGGATCAAAACGTACGTGCGCGCAGCGCTGCATGATGCGAATCTGACTACGAGAGATGAATATGTAGCGCTCAAAGAGCGCATCAGTGAACTTGAACGCCGGGTAGAAGCCCTTGAATCCACAGACTCATCAGGCGCTTCCAAATCCTCTGTTTCTTGCTCTGATGATACCGACCCTGCCGCGCCTGCAACCTACGAATGATTAGCATTAACCGCCGCATCCGTCATCTGCAGCGGTACCGCGATATTGCGAAGGCTTTCGTCCGCAACGGCTTTGGCTTCCTCGTGAAGGAGCTGGGACTTGCGGACCGATTCCCTTTATCGTCCTTCCGCTCCGATGATGACCGGGAGCATAAAGGCAAATCAACCGGCGAGCGGATTCGGTTGTTTCTGGAGGAGCTTGGGCCGACCTTCGTGAAATTCGGGCAGATTGCCAGCACCCGGCCCGATCTGCTTCCGGCCGATATTATCGAAGAGCTTATCAAGCTGCAGGACAGCGTTCCTCCTATTCCTTATCACGAAGCCGCTGCCGTGATAGAAGCCGAGCTTGGCGCCCCGGTTGACGAGCTATTCGCACGCTTCGAGAAAACGCCAGTAGCCGCAGCCTCTATCGGACAGGTTCACCTGGCAAGACTGCCGGACGGACGCGCCGTCGCCGTGAAGATCCAGCGTCCTAACATTCAAGAGCAGATCGAGACCGATCTCGAAATTCTCGACAACCTGTCTCGCATTGCCGAGAATCGGCTCGAGTGGGCTGCCAGCTATCAGCTGCGCGAACGCATATCGGAGCTGGCGCAATCGCTGCGAGCCGAACTGGACTACACCATTGAAGGACGCAATGCGGAACGAATGACCAAGTCATTCGAGCGTGACCATTCGATCCACATTCCGATGATTTATTGGGATTACTCAAGCCGCCGCGTATTGACGATGGAACTGATCAACGGGGTCAAAATAACCGATCATGAAGCCTTGCAGGAGATGGGCATTACGCCCAAACGAATTGCAGAGCGAATTACGAATGCGATGTTTCATCAGATTTTTGAGGAGGGGCTGTTCCACGCCGATCCGCATCCCGGCAACCTGTTAGTCGAGCCTAACGGCGCCATTGGCCTGCTCGACTTCGGCATGGTTGGCCGAATGTCGTCGACGATGAAGACGAACTTCGGTTCGCTCCTAATCGCGATGCGGCGCAACAGCACAAGCGGCATCATACGCGCCATTGAGGCGCTTGGCGTGCTCCCTGCCGATATCGACATGCGTCGGCTTCGGGATGACATCGATATTCTGCGTGACAAATATTACGACGTGCCGCTCAGCCGCATCAGTCTTGGCGAATCGGTCAGCGAACTGTTCTCCGTTGCCTATATGCACCGCATCCGCATTCCATCCGACTTCATGCTATTGGGCAAAACCATGCTGACACTTGAAGGCGTCGTGTCATCGCTGGACCCTGATTTCAGCATTATCAGCGTAGCTGAGCCATTTGGACGCCGCCTATTTCTCGACCGGCTGAACCCGCGCTCGTTCGCGGAGCATGCGGTTGAGCATGTGACCGAATATGCCGACCTGTTGGCCGATCTGCCGGAGACATTGCGCGATGTATCCAGTCTTGTGCGCAAAGGAAAGCTCCGGACCGAAATGTCGATACCGGAGCTTGAACCGTTCCTGCGCAAAATTGACCGTGTCGGCAACCGCCTCTCGTTCAGTATTGTGCTGCTGTCGTTCAGCATTATTATGGTCGGGCTCATTATCGGCTCGTCGCTCGGACGCCAATCGTCGATCATCTGGCATTTCCCAGTCATCGAGATCGGCTTCGGCATCGCAGCCTTCATGTTCCTGTTTCTATTATTCGCTATCTTCCGTTCGGGACGGTTCTGAATATATGCACGCAGCCCATCTGGATCCGATCCCGCGTCAGTCTTCCTCATCATCCTTCAACGCTTTGCGGCGAACGGCGCTTGGCCGTCGCAGCACGCCATACAGCAGCGCTGCTGCAGGCGCAGCTAATGCCTGCAGCACACTGCCATGGACGGCAAGCGCGATGCCTCCTGGCAGCCACATCAGTATCGTACAAATGATGTATGCGATGCGATCCACCGAAGCCAGCGAATCAATCCTCCGCTGAGCAGGCAGTGGATACAGATGGCCCCATACCGCGTATTTGTGCGATTGCCGCAGCGAACCAAGCTGCAGCCCGATAATTCCCGCAAGCAGAACAAACACGATCGAAGCTCCCCATCCGTCAAGCCATACTGCATCGCCGAACCAATAGAGGACGAGCATGCCAAGTAGGGTCAGCCTAATCAGCATCCCGCCAAGCTCTGTACGAAGCAACGTCATCGTATATAAATAAACGTATGTTTCGCTCTGTGCGAAGCGGATGGTCTTACCGATCCAACCCGCATAGCCCCTTCTGGCAATACGAGGCGCTTGTGTCGGCACATCAATGAACAACGCAAGAAACCGATAATAACGGCGCCGCGTACGTCCCTCTTCCCGAATAAGCGTATCCCATGGCAGCGCATGCTTCCGCGGAAGCCGATAAACGGCCGCCATAAGCGCAGCGACCAGCAAACCGAACAGTACCGCCTTCCATGGTGCAAACCGAAACAACGCTGCCAGTGTCACCGCAGTCAGTGCCCATCGGATAAACCGAAGCGAACGTCTCATCCCTGCTTCAGCCGTTCTACGCTCCTGCCATGCACCCGCTATATTCCCGGCTTTCAGTGCAGTAAGGGCAAGTAGAAGGACGAATGCGTTCGCAGTGCCTTCTCCGAGCTTGTACATTGGCCAATAAGCTAACAGCGTAAACCAGACGCCGATCAACGTCGCGATGCCCGTATAACGGAACGAACGCCTTAAGTATTGATGCATCTCCATCTCCCGCGGCAGCAGGAAGACGGTATCCGCCGGCTTCAGCCAAGTCCGAAGCGGACTCCAGCAGGTGAAGCCGATGACAAGTACAACACCAAATGCTGTAACGGGAAAATGCGGCGGCAAATTCCGCACAAGCGCTGCATAGCCGATCGTAGCTACGATAAGCATCAGCAGCATAACGCCTGGGAAGCCGCTTTGCGCCATATACCCAACGTAGGGCTTCAGCTCACCGCGAAACGCGGCAGCGCGCGTGGACCATAGCCGATCCGGCTCGAACCGATTCACATACGGCTGCATCTCTCGTTCACGATCGCGATGCGAGCTGCCCGTTGTCGTCCTCTCCGTCCTATCGGCCATTGCTCATCCCTCCGCCGCCCGCCGTCTCCGATACGAGCCGGAAGAACGCTTCGTCCAGCGATCCGCTCGTCATGTCAGCTGCCCGCAGCACGTCATCGAGCTTACCCTGGGCAGCGATCCGACCGTGATGCAGCACAATGTACCGATCGCAATACGTTTCGACGGTGGACAGGATATGCGAGCTCATAAGCACTGCAGCACCCGCATTCTTCACTTCGACTAGCCGATCCAGCAGCGAACGGATGCCAAGCGGGTCCAGTCCAAGGAATGGCTCGTCAATGATGAACAGCGGCGGATCTGCCAGCAGCGCATTCATAATCATTACTTTCTGCTTCATGCCTTTGGACAGATGCTCAGCGAAAGCGCTCCGTTTCGCCCGCATATGAAACTCATCCAGCAGCTGCTCCATCCTGCCGTTGAATGCGTTCGCCTCTACGCCATATGCCATCCCTGTCAGCCGGAGATGCTCATCTACTGTCAGCTCATCGAACAGAACAGGCGACTCGGGTACATAGGCAATAGAGCCGCGGTATCGCTCGGGATCGGCATCCAGCTTCGTGCCGTTCACCTTCACTTCACCGGAATGCGGCTGCATCAAGCCTAGAATGTGCTTGATCGCCGTACTTTTGCCCGCGCCATTCAATCCGATTAGCCCTACGATCTCGCCCGGTCGGACATCGAACGTAAGGTTGTGCAGCACAGGCCGCCTTGGGCTGTAGCCGCCCACGAGCTCCGTTACTTCAAGTGCTGGGCCTTGTCCTGTACGATTCATATGCTTCGAATCCTGATTCATCCGATCTCCCCCTAACTATTGCCTTCATTATACCTGAAAATAGGGAGGAAACGGAAACGGGCAGCCGCTGTTTTCGCTTGACCGTTCCTTTCTGCTAGGCCGTGAGCAGCGATTGTTGATATGTTACCAACGTTGGATTGCTTTTTGCCCCCCGCGATGCGATGATCTAAAGGATATATTAACCTTTCAATATGATGGACTGCTACTCGCCTGCCTATCTTCACAATAAGCAAAGGAGCTTGATTGGAATGAGTACGGATATAAAGTTCAACAATGACTGGCGCTTTTCTCTTCATCCCGTAGGCACGACGCTGGACGCGATAAATGCCGGCGGCTTCGAATGGGAGCATGTGACGCTGCCTCATGATTGGCTCATTTATGACGCGAATGATCTGTATGCAGACGGAGATGGCTGGTACAACAAATCGTTAATGATCGATGAACTGAACCGGGGCCACAAGACAACGCTCCGTTTCGAAGGCGTATACATGAACTCGAACTATTATGTTAACGGACGGTTCGCGGGAACGTGGAAATACGGCTACTCGACTTTCGAAATCGATATTACGCCATTCATCCAGCTGGGCGTAAACGACATTCATGTTCAAGTTACGCATGAGTCACCGAACTCAAGATGGTATTCCGGGGCAGGCATTTATCGTTCGGTATGGCTCAAAACGTATGCCGAGCACCATATTGCGGCAGATGGCGTCTATATTAGCGCCGTGCAGCAAGACAATGGCTGGCTCGTAGATGTCGACACAGAAGCGGTATTCGCAGCAGGTCTCGATTCTGCGTCAGCGATCAAGCTGCGCCATCGCTTGCTGGATGCATCCGGCTCGCTTGTACACGAAGAAGAAACGGATGTACTTGCTGAAGCTGATTCAACGGTTCATACCCCAAGCCGCTTCACATACTCTAGTCCTGTCTTATGGGATATCGATAACCCTTATGTGTACAAGCTGCAAACGGAACTGATCGTTGACGGCGTCGCTGTCGATTCGCAGCTGTACAACTTCGGCTTCCGGACGTTCGGCTTCGATAGTCAGCAGGGCTTCTTCCTTAACGGCCGCCATCTGAAGCTGAACGGCGTGTGCCAGCACCATGACCTCGGCTGCCTTGGCGCTGCGGTCAACCGTGCTGCACTAAGAAGACAGATCGAGCTGTTGCAAGAAATGGGCGTAAACGCCATCCGTACCGCTCACAATATGCCTGCGGTCGAGCTGATGGAATTGGCCGATGCGATGGGCGTGCTGATCGTATCGGAAGCTTTCGATATGTGGGAGCGTAAGAAAACGACGTACGATTACGCGAGATTTTATCCGGAGTGGTGGAAGAAGGACATCGCCAGCTGGGTACGCAGAGACCGCAACCACCCAAGCATGCTCATGTGGAGCATTGGCAACGAAATTTATGATACGCATGCCGACGAACGTGGACAAACATTAACGCGGGAGCTGATGGACGAAGTGCTGCTCCACGATCCGCGCGGCAATGCTGTCGTCACGATTGGTTCCAACTACATGCCATGGGAGAACGCCCAGCATTGCGCCGACATCGTCAAGTTCGCCGGTTATAACTATGGGGAAAAATATTACGACGTCCATCATGAGCAGCATCCTGACTGGATTATCTATGGCAGCGAGACTTGCTCGACCGTGCAAAGCCGCGGCATCTATCACTTCCCGCTTAATCAGTCGATGTTGTCCGACGATGACGAACAGTGCTCCTCTCTCGGCAACAGTTCGACCAGTTGGGGTGCGAGAAGCACGGAAGCCTGCATTATATCGGATCGGGATGCAGCGTATTCGCTTGGTCAATTTCTATGGACAGGCTTCGACTATATTGGAGAGCCTACGCCTTACCATACGAAGAATTCGTATTTCGGCCAACTCGACACGGCTGGCTTCAAGAAGGATGCCTTCTACGTCTATCAGGCGGAATGGACCGATTATAAGAGCAAGCCAATGGTTCATATTTTCCCTTATTGGGATTTCTCCGAAGGCCAGTTGATCGACATCCGCGTCTGTTCGAATGCGCCGAAGATCGAGTTGTTCTTCAATGATGTATCGCAAGGCACATTCGATATTGATCATATGCATGGCAAGCAGTTGGTCGGCAACTGGCAGATTCCATATACCGCGGGAGAACTGCGTGCAGTGGCTTACGATGAGAACGGGACGCCAATTGCAACCGATATCCAATCGTCCTTCGGCGACGCGGCTTCCATAGCCTTGTCTGTCGACAAGACTACATTGGCGGCGGATGGCTCCGATCTCGTATTTATCGAAATTTCGACGTTGGATAAGAACGGTGTTCCGGTTCAGAATGCCAACAACCGCATTCACGTGACGGTAGAAGGCGCCGGTCGTCTGGTTGGTCTCGATAATGGCGACAGCACCGATTACGAACAATATAAGGGCAGCAATAGAAAGCTGTTCAGCGGCAAGCTGCTTGCCGTCGTCGCAAGCACGTTAGAGAGCGGCACGATTACCGTTCGAGCGGAGGCTAAAGGTCTCGTCGCGAATACCATTACGCTGCAGTCCGCTGCCCCAGTGACACAGGCAGATGCTTCAGGCAGTGAGTTGACGCTTTACGCTTACTCCTCCGCACATACGGATGCAGGCGTTCGTGGACCAGCGTCCCTCGAGGACGATGAAGTGCCGGTGCGCAAGCTGGAGATCATTTGCCCGCAAGGCAATCAATTGTCTCCCGAAGTGCGTTCCCTGCCTCTGCAGGTCGTTCTTCATCCGAGCAATGCGACCTACCCGGACGTGCAGTGGCGGATTACGAATGCAGGCGGAATCGACTGCAACTTCGCTACCCTTGCAGCAGATGGTCAGCAGGCTGTCATCACAGCTCTCGGAGACGGCGAGTTCTATGTTCGCTGCGGTACAGCTAACGGAGCAGATTCCATTCGCCTGTATTCGCTCATGCAGTTCCAGATCAACGGATTAGGCCAGGCATTCATGAACCCTTATGAATTCGTCTCCGCCGGTTATTGCAGCACAGCCAGCCGCAACCTGACGAATGGCAATGAACGCGGTATGGCATCTTCACGTGACGGAGAAAGCTGGATCTGCTTCGAGAACGTCGACTTCGGCAGTTACGGATCGGATGAAGTGACGCTGCCGATCTTCTCGCTCGACAGCGAGAAATTTACGATCGATATGTGGGATGGCATACCGGGAGAGGCCAATGCCGAGCTCCTGACCCAGCTAACGTATCAGAAGCCAACTCATTGGAATGTATATCAGGAGGAGACCTACAAGCTGCCGAAGAGATTAAGCGGGGTACGCTCGATTACTTTCGTGCTGCACCGCAAAATCCATCTCAAAGGGTTCCAGTTCACACGTATCGAGAAAGCATTCGCACGTCTGGCTGCATTAGAAAACAATCATATCTATGGCGATACGTTCACACTCTCGGACGATTCGATCGATAATATCGGCAACAACGTCTCGCTTGTCTTTGAAGATATGGACTTCGGTGAGAAAGGAAGCACGAAGCTGGTTATTTGCGGACGCTCGCCAATCGATAACAACACGATTCATGTGATGTTTGCTGGGGAACAGGGCGAATCGAAGCAGCTGATTGAATTCGGCTACTCGGAAGATCGCTGCGAGCGGGAATATACGCTGGAGCGGATTACAGGCAAGCAGACGGTTACGTTCGTGTTCCTGCCGGGCAGTCAGTTTGACTTCCAGTGGCTGCACTTCCGTGCGTGATAGGGGCGGCCCCTATGACCCCTTTTTTCTTTAAAATTTAAAAGATCAATTCAATTAACAATTTCAATCGTTCTACCCACCCAAACCCTCCCTGCAAGGGAGGGCCCCATGGGTTTCCAACCCCTGGACCCCGGAAGGGGATGGTGGAGGGACTGAGGAGCGGTGAAGATACTGCGTGCGTGGGGTCGCGTGCCCCTTGGGGCACAACTTTTGTTCGAGCTTGGCTAGACCCATACGTTGGGTGAATGAGAGCTGCTGCATGCCGGGAGACGTGTGCCCCTGTGGGGCACAACTTTTGTTCGAGCTTGGCTAGACCCATGCGTTGGGTGAATGAGAGATACTGCGTGCTGAGAGACGTGTGCCCCTGTGGGGCACAACTCTTGTTCGAGCGTATTTGGTCTATGGCCGATACGTGAGGCGTGAATAAGCTGCTTTGCTAAAATCATCAGACGAAAAAGTTTGGTAAAGGTTGCATCCAACACAAAGAAACAAGCGCAGCTAAGCAGCGCTTGTTTCTTTGTGTGCTATATATTATTTAATTACGATGACTTTGACGACATTGTTGACCAGGGTGAGTTCTACCGATTGGCCAGTTACGAGTTTGGAAGCTTCGCCGGAGATGACAACATCCGAAGCTACGTTGAAGATATAAGCTTGCAGCGAGCCGTTAACCGTTCTCGTGATCGAGATGGTCGAGATTTTGCCTTGCGAGTTCAGCGATACGGAGTTGAAGTTGCCCGCTTCGATCGTTGTACCGACTGGAGCCAGCTTCGTCACTTGGATGAAGATCGCTTTGCCGTTGATCGTGCGTACCAGCAGCTCATCGCCTGCTTTCAGATCTGTGATTGCTGCAGTTTTGCCGTCACGATAAATGACAACGCTCGAATCGAATGTCACGGTGCTTTCAGTTTTATCCGACTTCACGACAACAATGCTGTTGCCCGATGCGGATGCTTTCAGCGTACCCGTAATATCAGCCAACGTCACTGCGTCGGAAGCCAGCTTCGTCACTTGGATAAGAATCACTTTACCGTTAATCGTACGTACCAGCACTTCGTCGCCTGCTTTCAGGTCAGCGAGTGCTACCGTCTTGTTATCGCGATAGATGATAGCGTTCGAGTCGACCGTCAACGTGCTTTCGGATTTATCCGATTTTACCACAGTGATACTGTTGTTCGATGCTGCCGCTTTCAGCGTACCCTTCACGTCAGTAACCGTCGCCGCATCAGAAGCGAGCTTCGTCACTTGGATGAAAATAACTTTACCGTTGATCGTGCGTACCAGTACTTCGTCGCCTGCTTTCAGGTCAGCGAGTGTTACCGTCTTGTTATCGCGATAGATGATAGCGTTCGAGTCAACCGCCAGCGTGCTTTCGGATTTATCCGATTTTACCACAGTGATGCTGTTGTTCGACGCTGCCGCTTTCAGCGTACCCTTCACGTCAGTAACCGTCGCCGCATCAGACGCGAGCTTCGTCACTTGGATGAAGATGACTTTGCCGTTGAACGTGCGTACCTGCACCTCATCGCCTGCCTTGAGGTCAGCGAGTGTCGCAGTCTTGCTGTCGCGGTAAATGATAACGCTGGAATCCAGCGTCAACGTGCTTTCCGATTTGTCCGACTTTACGACAGTGATGCTGTTGTTCGATGCTGCTGCTTTCAGAGTGCCTTTAAAATCACTAATTGTCGGCGTTGTTTGCGCCAACTTCGTTACCTGAATGAAAATAACTTTACCATTCAGCGTACGTACCTGAACCTCGTCGCCTGCTTTCAGGTCAGCGAGCGTCGCAACCTTGTTGTCACGGTAAATAATTGCATTCGTGTCAAGCGTCAGCGTGCTTTCCGATTTGTCCGACTTTACGACAGTAATGCTGTTGTTCGATGCTGCTGCTTTCAGCGTGCCTTTAAAATCACTAACAGTCGGTGTTGTTTGTGCCAATTTCGTCACCTGAATGAAGATAACTTTACCATTCAGCGTACGTACCAGCACCTCGTCGCCCGCTTTGAGGTCAGCGAGTGCTGCAACCTTGTTGTCGCGGTAAATAATAGCATTCGTATCAAGCGTCAGCGAGCTCTCTGATTTGTCCGATTTCACGACAACGATGCTGTTGTTCCCAGCTGATTTCAACGTACCTTTAATATCGTTCAATGTATTTGTCGCCTCTGCCATCTTCGTTACTTCGACGAAAATGACTTTGCCGTTATAAGTACGCACCAGTACCTCGTCGCCTGCTTTCAGGTCGCTAAGTGCAGCTTTTTTGTTATCGCGGAAAATAAATACGTTCGGATCGATCGACAGCGACTTCTCCGTCTTATCTGCTTTCACCACGGTGAGGCTGTTGTTCGAAACAGATGCTTTCAGCGTTCCTGTTACCGCCGTATCGTCTTGATTCGGCAGCTGGCTGTCGGTACGATCGAGCAGTGCAGCGAGCTCAGCACGCGTTACTTGCTGATTCGGACGGAATGTATTGTCGTTATAACCCGTGATGATGCCCTTCTCGAGTGCAACTTGTACATAACCGACCGAGCCGGCAGGAATTTGCTTCGCATCCTTGAACGACAGCTTCGTATTGCTCTTCGCCTTCGCTTCTGCTTCCAGCTTGAGAGCTTTCACAAGGATCGTTGTCGACCATAGGCGAGTTGCCGGTTTCTCTGGTTGAATCTGATCTTCCGTTTCTGCGAAAAGATCGTTCTCGAGTGCTACCGCCACATAGCCGACAGCCCATGGATATTTCTTCTTCAGTTGATCAGCATCCTTGAAGTTCAAGTTGCTGTTCATCTCTGCAGTCGATTCAGCCTGCTCGCGAAGTCCCATCAAGCGAACTGCTGCCACGATCGTTTCGATTCGAGTGATCTTCTGGTTCGGCTTGAACGTACCGTCGGAGTAGCCGTTCACGATGCCTTTGGAAGCAAGGCGAATAATGTATTCCGTTGCCCACTTCAGATCCTCTTCGTCTTTGAAGTTCACATTGATCGTTACGTTGCTGCTTGATTTCTTATCGTCTTTGCCGTTGTTCTTATCGTGATCATGGTCGTCATTCCCTTTTGCGAATGCAGATGAAGCTCCGCTTAACAGAATTGCTGCCGCCATTGTGCTAATTGCGAATTTTTTGAATTTGGATATTTGCATAGTAAAAAGCCACCTCTCCTATATGCGATATTACGGTTCGTTGCTACCGTTTTTTCCCTTCGCCCATATCGTTCGGGGATTGGAATTCGCTTTAAGGGGGTGGCTTAAGAAAATAATACTTTAGTCTTGCTCCTTAGCGGCGTTGCGTTTTTCCTTCAACCACTTCGGTGCGCCTTTATCCTTCTTATCCTTCTGCCGCTGGCGTTCCAGCTTCGCCTTGCTCTTCACGCTTTGCGGGCGTTCCTGTGCGCCTTGCGGCTTACTTGCACCCGCGCGAGGACGAGATTGTCCTTCAACAGCTGCTGCCGCAGGCTTGTCCGTACTAAAGCGCGGGCGCTCGGATTCAGCTGGCTTGCGAACAGCCGAGCGCTCAGACGTTGGCCGACTGAATGAATCCCTGCTGCTGCTGACTGACGCTGTACGTACACCTTCTGTACGTGCCTGAGGTCGCGATTCACGATTCGGCTCACCGTCACGTGCCGTACCTGCCGGCGCTCTTCCGAATGAAGAACTGCTGCTGCCAGATTGGGATGAACCACCCTGGCGACGTGCTTCCTCTGGTGTAACAAGCTTCCCGCGGGCCATTGCCCGCTCCGCCAGTACAATGCCAAGACGCTTCGAGAACTTATCCATAATAAACCGTTCCTGATGCGTAATAATTGTAATGACCATACCTCGCTTGCCCATCCGGCCCGTCCGGCCCGCACGGTGGACATAGTGATCCGCATCAATCGGCGGATCAAGGTTCACTACAAGCGGGAGGTCCACGATATCAATGCCACGAGCAGCGATATCAGTCGCCAGAAGCAGCTTGCAGCTGCCGTCGCGGAATCGATCCAATGTAGAGGAACGACGCTGCTTGTTTGCATCTCCGTACAGCATATCTACTGAGAAGCCTTCATAACGAAGCTTCGATTCCCACTGCGCAATATTGTCCGTATCGTTGAGGAACAGCAGTGCCGATGACGGGTTGATGAGTCGAACGAGTCTACGAGCGGCGTCCACCTTATCGCGCTTATCGACAACGATATAGTAATGCTCGATCGTCTCTGCGACACGCTGCTTACCAGACAAATCGATCAGCTTCGGCTCGCGCATCCACTTGTTCTCCATACCTGCCATCTCTTCCGGCCGGGTCGCCGAGAAGAAAGCAAGCTGGCGGTCGCGCGGCGTGCTCTTCAAGATCGTATCAACCTCGCGCACAGAGCCGAGGTTGAACACCTGGTCCGCTTCATCGATGACGACAAACTTCACTTCGCTCAGCTTCAGCCTGCGCGCAGCGAACAATTCATGAATGCGGCCTGGAGTGCCAACGATGAGCTGCGGTTTATTTTTCTTCAAATTATCGATTTGCCGTTGGACAGCCGCTCCGCCGATTAGCGGCACAACACGTACGCCAATTGGCGCTCCATACGTCTGTGCAACGCGCGTAATCTGCATCGCCAGTTCTTGTGTCGGCGCAAGTACAAGAGCCTGCACACTGCTGCTCTCGCTATTGATGCGCTGCAGCGCCGGCAGCAGGAAAGCAAGCGTCTTGCCGCTTCCTGTCTGCGATCGTGCCGTTACGTCCGCGTTCTCCAGCAGTACATTGATCGTCTCCCGCTGTACAGGCGTCGGCTCAAGCAATCCCTCGGACACCAGCGTGTCAGCCAACCTTTGCTCCACGCCGATTTCGGTCCATTTGTTCGTCATTACCAATTCCTCTTTCCGTTATCCACCCCTTATGGGTAGGTCATTAAGCTTACTTCTTATTCAACATGCCGCCCGCAATCCGGTCCGATAGCCGCGGGAATAGATGATACAGCTTCACGCCAAGCGCCGCCCAGCCTGGAAGATCGATCTCGGCCTTACCTTTGTCGATTGCGCGAACGACAGCATTCGCAACTCGCTCAGGCTTCATCATAAACGACTGCACGCTGCTTACATAAGTGCCTCCCGGATCAGCCGTCTGGAAGAATGGCGACTCGAAAGGTCCTGGATTAATAGCTGATATAATAATACCCGATCCCCGCAGCTCTTGGCGCAGCGCATTCGTAAAACCAAGAAGTGCATGCTTTGAAGCAGAATAGCCTGTCGACTTCGGCGTTCCAAGCTTGCCCGCGATCGAAGCGATATTCACGATCTGGCCGCTGCCTCTGCGAAGCATCTGCGGCAGTATCGCCTTCGTACAGCGGACAACCCCCATATAGTTCGTATCCATCATCTGTTCAAAATGGTCCAGCGGCGCATCGACAAAACGTTCGAAGTAACCGAACCCTGCATTGTTGACCAATACATCTACGCCATCCATCTCGCGCCATATCCGATCAAGTACCGCAGCGGCAGCTTCAGCATCGGTCACATCCAGGACATAGCTAGATAGGCGGTCAGCATGCGGGACCGATTGCAGCGCAGCCCGGAGTTTCGACTCATTCCGTCCCGTTATCGCGACTCTAGCCCCCTGCTGCGCAAGCATAATGGCCGTCATTAGACCTAGTCCGCTAGAGGCGCCCGTTATGACAATTTTCTTCCCTTTCAGCATCTTCGCATCACCTGCCTATAGTGTACTTCATCCAATGATTGGACGCAAAATAGAAAGACGATCCTCATCTAGTCCTAACCGGATGTGAGAGGATCGTCTGACGCTTGAAACATTAATCATTTCTCATACAGCAAGGAAAAAGGCTCCCCTGGGAGCCCTTTTCGTGTTACGATGCTTACGATGCAACTAATACTTGAATATCCATTTCGCCAATGCCTTCCATGATCAATGGGATGGTCAAAGCTTTCGCTTCGGCAAGTCCGGAATCATGGGTATTAATGAAGATAGGCGGCGTAATATCAACATGAACGCCTTGGTTGTACAGAATCGTGCTTGCATTACCGCTAATCATGTTGCCTAGTTCTGAAATCGCGCTCTTGCCAATTTCATCGATTTCCGAGATGATGAATCCGCCCATCATTGCAGATATCATTTTGAGAGCGACTGGGACACTGATGCCAAATACGACATGACCTTGCATTTGACCATTGATACCGATCTGGATAAAAATATAATTATCTACAATTGCAAATGGCTTCAAACCGGGTTGACCGGTAGCCGGTTTAATCTGTACGACTTGCTCGATTACATTTTTGGCGGATTCTAAAAACGGGTTTATGTACTCTGCTTTCATGGAGGACAGTTCTCCTTTTCGACAGCGTTCGCGAGCTTCCGCTAATTGAATCCATTATACTGAATTCGATAGGACAAGTATACTATATATTTTAAGTTTGGTGCTTTATACCCAACAAAGGGAGGAACAACATGCCGAACGTTTGGGCACATTTCCTATTCGGCCACACAATAATGGAGCGCCTTGGGGAGCAGGAGTGGCTCTCGGACGAGGAAACCCGTAAGTGGTTCAACCTGGGCTGCCAAGGCCCTGACTTTCTTTTCTACCACCGGTTCCTCCCTTGGCATAAAAATACGATTATGAATCAGCTCGGCTCCGACATGCACAATTACGAGTGTGGTCCTGTCCTTATGGATCTGCTTGATGCTGTGAGCGGGCGTTTATCGACGAAGGAAGGCCGATACTCTGCCGCGTACGGGCTCGGATTCGTGCTCCATCACGTATTGGATCGCAATATGCATCCTTACGTATTCAGCCGTTCCGGCTTCCGAAAGTGGGATCATCAGCGGTTTGAAACCGCGATGGACACGATCGTCGCCTCACGCCTGTTCGGGATCGAGACATGGAGAACACCCGTCTGGAAGGAAATATCACCGGGCCAGCCGCTTCCGAATACGCTTCGCGAAGCTTTCGAGAATATTGCAGCCGTCCGCTATCCGCATCTGGCATCCGCGATTAAGAGCGAATATTGGAACGAGGCCATGCGCGATATGATCAGCGCGCAGCGATTGTTCTACGACCCGACCGGCATTCGCCGTTTGCTGACCTTCGGCAAAATCGAGCCGTTGTCTTATAGGAAGAACTTGCCGGATTACGATTGGATGAACGAGCAGGAGCTGCCTTGGCTCGATCCGGTCGATGGGACAACGCTGCACACAGTAAGCGCATGGACGCTGTGGGAGCAGGCAATTGAGGATGCGCTCGCGGTCACGTCAGCCGCGCTGACGATGATCCGTGAGACGAATATTGCGAATGAAGCCCGCACGGTGACGGCAGAGCTGGAGTTGAACCGCTCCTTCGAGCTGCGCTCGGCGGTGGAGGAGCTGCTGGGCAGCCGGTCGTATGAAACGGGCTTGTCCTGCGATAGTGGTGCGATGATCCGGTATGCTGATCCGATCTGGCCGGATGGCGGTGTGAAGGTGGCGGAAGTATCGGAGAGTGCGGGATAAGATGTTTACAGGGATGGCTTCGCGGCTTGTGCATAGGACTCCGCAGGCGAATGTTTCTTCCGATCGCTGTTGTCCTCGGATTGTTCTGATTATACGAATTCAGAAGTTGTAACAATCCGAGTGACAAAGGCGACCGCTTAAAGCTTTTCAGAGAAAAGCTGCATCGGAAGCATACGCTTTGCTTCTCCAGAAGCACTTCAAGCAAAGTTACTTCCTTACAACCTACATACCGATTACCACCAACACGAGGAGATTAGACAGCCTCGTGTTGTTTTTTGTTGCGGCGGTAGGTGAGGCGGAGCATGCGGAGGCGATCGTAGACCATATCAAGCGGCTTGTCTGGTGTGCCTTCGGTGCCGTATACATGCTGCATAACCGGCTTTAAATATTTATCTCCAACTTCGTCGAACGCTGCGAGCACGGATTGACGTTCTTCTATCGACACTTCGGCAAGCTCTGTCTCGACGATTGGCTCCATGTCATAACCTTCCGTCTCAAGCTGCTCGATACGGTCCAGCAGATTGCGTCTCGACATGACTAGCTCGGCCTGGAGTTCGCTAAGCGTGCGTCCGTGTGAGATTGCATCGAGGATGAGCCGTTTCTCCTGATGACGCTCCATCTGGCCTTTGTACTTCAATTCCTTCTGACGATAAGACCACTGCCAATATTGTTTCGTATCGAGCATAGACACAACCCAATCGAGCGGGAATGACGTTTCGCGCTCATGCTGTACCGTAATGGCAAGCACTTGCTCAGCATGGGCTTTCATCTTCGATTCGCCCCATCCTGGAATCTGGGCAAGCTCGTGCTCCGTATGCGGCTTGAACGCGCTTATCATGTTCAGCACACGGTTCGTTGCGATCATATATGCCGATTTGCGCTGCTGAGCTGCCGTCTTGCGACGCCATTCCCTCAGCTCTTCGAACAGGGCGGCGTCAGCGTGAAGCTCGCCATAACATTGCATCATATTAATGATGCTGCTTGGGGATGACTTGCGCTCGTCCAGCATGCCGTCGATGATCGGCTGAAAGCCGTCTCCCATCTTGGTGGCGACGCCATGCCGGAACGCCGCCAGCATCTCTTCCCACGATAATCCCTCATACCACGTTGCAGCCTCCTCGGACCCTTCCGTCCAGAGAATGAGCCACTGGCCTTCATTTTCGCAGATCGAAACTTTAGCCCCCATAACCGTACGGTCTCCATCTACCCGATCGAATGTGTTCATGAATACAACCTGCATCTTCATCCATCTCCCGTTATTCAAATTCCCGAAATAAGGACAGTGAATGAACCTGCACCCGCTCCGAATACGACAAAAAAGAGGCATCTCTCCGTCGTACGGTAGAGGTGCCTCCTCATGTCCCAAATTCAGTTATCCATAATATAGCATCAATTTCCATATCAGACAACTACTAATCGACAGCTGTTTGCCCCCAGATCCCAGCCAATGGTATGATGATTGCAATGTATTGATGATGAAACGGAGGCTATACCATGCTGCCTGATTATGATTTTATGTCCGATACAACAGAGGAAACGTCGACGAGATTCGTGACGTTCATCTGTCCTAGCTTGAAGCGGTTCGATCTTGCTGTCACATCAACGAATCGATTCTATGGCAAGAAGCTCGTTACCGATCTGCAAGCCGGACGGACAGCGATTATTGGACCTGACGACCTTGAGGAAGAAGGTTATCTCGAGCACGTCTTCAAGCTTACGGAAGAGGAAGCGGAAGAATTGAACCAGTTTTTGCAACTTGTTGTTGGAACGGTGAATTTTACCGACTAATTCGGGCACAATGATCTGTGGGTCTGATGGAAGACCTGAAGAAACGCTTCTGAGCCATGTTGATTGGAGGGGTGTGTCATGAACCGTAACAACGATGAGAATTACACCGACTTCGCTACCGTTGAATCGTACCGCAACGAGCTAACGTCAGAGGAATTCCCAGATGGTCCTTATGGGGCCGATCTTGAGTCGGAATCGCTTGGCAAAAGCAAACCGTGGCGGCTGGAACAGCGGGCCATCAATCCGTTCGGCTATGAGAACCGTTCGCTTCACGCTGGCATGGAACGCGGTTATCCAGGCGACTACAAGCAGCGGCATTCGATTCCCGAAGTTCAAGACGAACCTTAAACGCGCCATTACACACCACACACAAACGGCATCCCGCCTCTTAGCGGAATGCCGTTTTTTCCTCCCCTTACAGGCTTACATTAAGATAGTTTAACAGGCAAACCCGTCTTCGCGGATTCATTCGCAGCCATCGTCACGCGATGCGTCTGCCATGCATCCTCATAATCGGACAAGATTCTAGACGTATCGCCTGTCCGAACTGCATGCAAGAACGCTTCATTCTCCGATTGATAAGGATTGTTGCCCGATTTGTATTCCGTTCGTTTGCCTTCTTCGAAGTCGGTCAACGCCTCGCCTGTCACTTCCAGCATGCCCTTGTCGGTATAAATTTGCAGACCGGAACGATCACCGCCGCGGATGGCGCATGTATTGCTGATCGTCGCTATCGCTCCGCTCGTCAGCTTCATCGTGACCGCTCCTACGTCCGGAACGGTAACGCCTTCCTCGCGCTGCCCCACGAGCGCATTGCCATACGCCGCATACACTTCATGAACGTCGCCGAGCAAATAGCGCATCAAATCAACAATATGCGTCGTCTGTTCTACGAACTGTCCGCCAGACGTCGCCATGTTCCGCCACCAATACACGCCTGGCATCCCGCCCATCCACTGTCCCTGCGCCATAACCGGCGTACGGTCTGCGAGCATCGCCTTCGCACGGCCTGTGCTTTCCATGTAGCGGAAGTGATAGCCGACCGATGTAATCAATTGCTTGCGCGCAATCTCCTGGCGAATCCGGTTAGGCGTCTCTTCGTCAACGCCAATCGGCTTCTCTACCAAGAATGGAATGCCGCGCTCAACAAGCGTCAATTCAATCTCGCCGTGCGCGAATGGAGGCGTACATATATAGACGGCATCCAGCTTGCTATCGTCCAGCATATTCGTTATGGAATCATAACTTCGGGCGTCGCGATAAGATTTGGCTGCCTGCTCCGCCTTCTCGATGCTCGAGCCGCAAAATGCGCGAACTTGAACACCCTCCATTGAAACAAGCTTCTCCGCGTGCATCCGGCCGAACCAGCCTGTCCCTACTATGCCAATCTGCAGTGTCATCCCAAACCCACCTTTCTGTCGTACAACTGGACTACTTAATATTTCAGCCCGCTTCCGAATAAGAGCGCATTGCTCAGCAAGCGGCCTTCTGCCGTAATTGTCTTATCCTTAAGCAGCAGACCGGATGAAGCCCCGCCGTCGAGGTTCATCGCTTGATAGGCGCCGAGCTTCAGCATAACGGCTGCCCACTGTTTCATCGTTGCGCCTGGGATCGTCGCAATAAGGATTGATCCGTCTTTCTTAATGCCGATGCCGCTGCGCGCGCCGCCTCCGGTCAATATTTTGGGATCACGGAAGCCTTCGGTCTCTGCATCGATCTTCACTTCGCCGTTAACGACGAGACGCGGCCCCGCTCCAATCGCTGTATGAACGTCGCCCCAATTGAGCGCGTCGCCTTTATCATTCGTCATGACGTAACTTTTATCTTCCTTGCCGGCAATACGCCTTGTCGTCGTTCGAATACGCAGCGTATCCATCACAGCCGTGCCGTCCGCCCGGAATCCGATTGTCGTCCCCAGGTTGCTGATATTGGCTACATCGCCGTTCGAGATTATATTACCATAAGGAATCGGTGGATCTTCATATGCGGAGAAAAAGGTTCCGTTCACCGCCACGTCTGCACGGTAAGCCGCCGCCATCCCGCGGAGCGACTGCACTTGACCGACCGTCTTGTTAGCAAGTCCAGCTGTGACCGGCGTTCCCTTCGGAACTGTTACGGTCTGCACCGTATAGGTCTTACCGGATACCATGACCTTCACCGAAGCATATTTCGGAGCAGCAACTGCAACTGCTGCTGTCACTTCAATCGGTACTGTAATGCGAACCGTCTCGCTCTGCGATTCCGCTGTAATCGTCACCTTCGTCGTTCCTGCTTTTAAGCCAGTCACTAGACCGTTCGGCTCTACACGGGCAATCGCCGCATTGCCAATCGCATAAGACAACACGGCAGGCTGCGACGCCTTTACTTTATCACGCAGGAATACACGTGCATTCACCTTTACCTTCTGCTTCTCGGAAGCATAGGTGATTTTCAGCTTGGACTCGTTAACATCACTTATGTTCGATGATGTTGGCACTGCGCTTGTC
This sequence comes from Paenibacillus terricola, assembly GCF_014779765.1. Lineage (GTDB taxonomy): Bacteria > Bacillota > Bacilli > Paenibacillales > Paenibacillaceae > Paenibacillus_T > Paenibacillus_T terricola. The sequence continues at coordinate 727,241 of NZ_JACXZA010000003.1, forward strand.
CCGCTGCTCGTATTCTCAGCATACACATGTGCCGCACCACCGTTATGGCTAACGATCATCGTAGCCGCAGCAAGCAGCAGCAATGCACCTTGTTTCCAATGTTTCTTGTTCATTCTCTCTCTCATCTCCCTAATCCTATCCAGAAACTGTACGTAGTTGTAATCGGACAGGTGGGTAGGATAATGAAGAGAAGACACGATATTGTAGATATAAAAGCAGTCGGACGGTCATCACGTCCACGCAGCAGCCATTCATCTACTGTGCCGGCTTTACAATGATAGGCATGCCCGTCTCCCGTTATTTGAAGCAGGCTGTTTGACCTCTCCTATTTTAGATAAAGTGCCAGTTTCATTCCATCTCCAAATAACCAATCAATCTAGCCTTTACAACCTCCCACTCGTTATCCACAATGCTATATACGTTCGAGCTTCGCCTATACCCATCTTGCATGATGATTTCTTGTCGCAGGGTTCCTTCGAACTGTGCTCCTAATCTTTGAATGGCCTGATTGGATCTTTCATTTCTTGCATCCGTCCGGAATTGTACTCGAATAAGGTCCAATTGTTCAAAACCATACTGCAGCAGCAAATATTTGCATTCCGTATTGACCCTTGTCCTCCAAACCTTAGGGTCCAACCATGTCCCGCCGATTTCGAGCTTTCTATTCTGAGGTGAAATGTCTAGATAACTGGTGCTGCCGACAATCTCATCTGTGCTTTTGTCAACAATGACGAACGGATACCTTAATCCTTGCTCTCTTGATTTCATCCACTGATTTATTGTGAGCACCATATCATCAAACGTCCTTATGGCTGACGGACTATACGTCCATAGTTCGCTATAATGGCTTGCCTTGAACAAATCATCCAAATGTTCATGCGACGCGGGGATCAACCTTACACGTTTGCCTTCAAGCGTAATATTTCCTTTTATCAATGCCGACCATCCTTTCGCTAGACTGACTTATCCCTTCCCCAGTCATATATACTTCTGCTGAATGTCCTTCAAGATTTCATTAGGGAATTCCTTGGCGTTTAGTTCAGTTAGTATGGAGTGAAAATTCTAAGAAACCAACGTAATTTCATGCATTATAACTTTTCTTCGCTACGTTCCAACATTATCCTTTTAATAACAAAAGAGAAACCCACGTATCCATGAGAATACGTGGGTTTCTCTTCAATCTGCAGCGACCAACATTGATCGCGTGTTTGTCATTAGAATCACAGACTAAGCTTTCATACCTGTCAGCGTGATCCCCTCTACGAAATACTTTTGTCCAATGAGGTAGAAAATAACGCCCGGAGCAAAGGACAAGCATGTGGCAGCCATCGTCAGCGACCAGTCGCTCTTTAACTGACCCCGGAAATTCGTTAGCCCGAGCGCAATTGTATATTTATCGCTTGAGTTAATGTAAATCATTTGTTGAAGCAGATCATTCCATAAACCGATGAAGATGAACAATGCAACGACAATCATGGCAGGTCTGATCGCCGGCATGATGATGCTGAACAAGATGCGGAAATATCCGGCGCCATCGATCGTTGCCGCTTGATCGAGTTCTCTTGGGATAGACATCATAAACTGTCGGATCAAGAAGATATTGAAAGCGCCGCCGCCGCAAAAATACGGAAGGATCAATGGCATATAGCTATCATGGATACCGAGGCCCCGCGTCCATCCGATGTACAGCGGAATGAGCGTAACCATGGCAGGCAGCAGCATTGAACCGACGCAGAGTGCCCAGATCAAGTTTTTCCCCCGAAAACGTAAGCGCGCAAAGGCGTATCCGCACAACGTAGCCGTGAAGGTTCCCGCCAAACAGGACGGAACGATAATTAGCATCGTATTCCATAAGTACTTCCAGAACTTAAACACCTTCAGCGTTTTCTCATAGTTGGAGAACAGCCAGTTTTCCGGTACTAATGATGGCGGATATCGATAGATCTCGGCATTCGTCATAAGCGACGTACGGAATATCCACCAGATCGGGAAGAGTACGAGAGCGGCACAGATAATGACGACGACAAACGTTACAATGTTCATCGTGCGTTCCTTGCGTTTTCTGCTCCTTAGCCTGCCGTATGCTACTGCGCTCATTTGTCGTCGCCTCCTTCATTGTAAATCCATCGGTTGGACGTCTTGAACAGTAGGGCGGTAAAGACAGCCAGTATCGCAAAAATAACGAAGGTAGTCGCGCAGGCATAGCCCAACTTATAATTCACAAATGCCTGATCATACATCAGATACGTCAAGAATCGGGAGGAGTTACCAGGGCCACCGTTGGTGAGCGCGAGCGCCGGCGTAACGACCTGAAGATTGGCGATCAAGCTCATGAGCAAGTTGTAGAAAATAATCGGCGACATAGAGGGCAGCGTAATATGTATGAAGCGTTTCCACCCGCCTGCACCGTCCACTTCGGCGGCTTCGTGGTAGACACTCGGTACGTTCTGGAGCCCCGCCAAGAAAATGACGATCAAGTTACCTGACAACCAGACTGAAATTAATGAGAGAGAAGGAACAACGTAACTGGAATCGGCAATGAAGAGCACTTTATTCAAACCGACTTTGGAGAGGAGAAAGTTGAAAAAACCAAAATTCGCTTCATACAGCCATGACCATCCAACGTAGATCGCAGCGGCCGGCAGAACAAACGGTACATAGAATACAGCTCTTAGAAAACCTCTCGCCGGTATTTTGCGGTTGAGCAGCATTGCGATGAAGAAGGAATAAACCATACTTCCGATAACGGATAGGAAAGCAAAGTAAATCGTTGCGATGATGGAGTCCTTAATATACGGATCCTTCGTGAATAGTTGTACATAATTATCGAAACCGATGAATTCAGGGCTTTTCAACCCCGTCCAGTTCGTCAGGCTGATTCCTAGTACCCCAACAAGAGGCGCATACGTTAGAAAAAACAAGCCAAGAAAAGCAGGAATCAAACAGATATAAGCAACGCGTGCCTCGCTTGAATTATAACGGGAACGGCGTTTCAGCGGTTTATTAATGGTTTCCATTTCTCGCTCCCACCTCACGTGTAAAGGATGACCGCCGCTTCACGATCGGCGGTCATCCTTACTATCTTTTTACTTGTTTCCTGTATGAGCCGCTTTCAGAGCGTCAAGGTTCTTCGTAATCGCGTCCTTGGCAGTCGTCTTGCCGGTCCACACATCACCAAGAACAGATCCGAGTAAGGTGTTGAAGTCCGTCGTATAGTTCGTGAAGAACCAGGATGCAGGTCTTGCAGCGGAGGACTGTGCATAATCGACTACTGCAGACTTATACTCTTCATACGGAGGGAAGTTCGGATTGTCGACCCACTTGTGCGTAAGCGCTTCGTCCGTATACCACTTCTGCAGGGTTGGCATCCAGATACCCGAGCTGATGAGTCCCCAGTTGTTCTCTTCGGAGTTGTACCATTTCAACCATTCCATTGCTTCCTTCGGATGCTTGGTTTGGGAGAATACAACGTTCGCGCCACCTGTATTGAGGGTAACTTTGTCTTTCATATAAGGCAGCACGGCAACTCCGTATTTCAAGCCTTCGTCTTTGGCCGTGTTCAAGCTAGTGCCTACGTTCCATGCGCCGTTCGTCGCCATGGCAACCGTTCCCGCGATGATCGTACGTTGAATGCCGTCATCGGTTTGACCGACGGACAACGGAGCGACATGATCTTTCAGGTACAGATCCGCGACTTTCTGAATCGCTTCGATGCTTGCATCTTCACCGACTCTCACATCAGTGCCATCGGCGGAATAGAAACCTCCGCCATTGCTGAGCGTCCAAGTTTCAAGCTGCCATGGCAAGTTTTCGACGGATGCACCGTACTGAACGATGCCGTTAGCATCGAAGCCATCGTCACCCGGATGTTTGCCGTTCTTATCATTCGTCAGCTTCTTAGCCGCTGCTACGAATTCGTCCCATGTCCAAGCTTTATCCAACACGGACGGAGGATAAGCCACGCCTGCTTTGTCGAACATGTCTTTGTTGTAATAGAGAAGGAGAATTTCATTGGCAGCCGCATAGGCTACGGTCTTGCCTTGATATTTGTAAGCCAAGCTATCCAGTGGTTTGCTGTCGCTTCCTTCATACATAGCGCTTACATCGTTCAACATACCTTCGGAGGACCACTGGATGACGCCGTCCTCTTTCAACATCCCCGTATCCGGCAACTGACCGCCAGTTGCTTGCGTATTCAATTTCGTCATGTAGCTTTCCCAAGGAATCGAAACAACTTCTACTTCGATTTTGTCTTGGGATGCATTGAACTTATCCGCTACCTTCTGCGTTACGCTTCCTTCTTCCGCGCTTCCCCACATCGAATAAGTGATTTTGACCTTCTCCGTTGTGGAAGACGATGTGTCAGGTGAGTTGGTAGTAGTGTCTGTTCCCTTAGATGTTGTATTTGTCTCTTTGTCTTCGTTATTCCCACAGCCGACAACACCAAGAACCAGTGCGGCTGAGAGAAGACCTGCCCCAATTTTCTTTCCTGTATTCATTGACCCGCTCTCCCTTCAAAATTACATCAGTTTATATGCAACCGTTCGACTCGATTCGAGTTAAACGTTTAACACCGAAACCCTGAAAGCCCCTAAGCATCGGTCATTTGAAACGTTTATCCTTTAGGAAAGCGCTTTAATTTCATTTTGCCACGAGTTATCTCCAAATCAAATATCAGATTACAACCTAAATTTAAAGAATTTCAACCTTTTATGGGATTTCGACTAGTTCCTTGAAGCATATTTTATCCACGGCAGAAGTCCTATTGATAAATATGTCGCTTGGAGCACGAAAAGAATGCAAAACGTTTAAAAATCTAGTGGTCGTTCCCCCTCAAGTAGCTCAGCGATTTATCGTTTCCTCTACGCCCTAAATTTCCTTTGCCTGACTAATATTTCTTTGAAGTCGAACATGCTATAATGTGGTTACCTACAAGCGCTTAACATCTTGGAGTTCAACCCTGCCTATTAAAATTCCAACCAAAGCGAGGAACAAAATCATGTCATCCCTGATACTGCATTTTGTAACTCCCCCTATCCCTTATTTTATTGACAGCGGGAAACACAAGTATTTTCCGGGCGAACGGCATGTTAGTCGATTTTCTATTAACGTATTTGATATTATCGTCGTCAATCGCGGAAGGCTTCACATTGGCGAGAATGACAACGCGTGGGTCGTGGATGAAGGAGAAGCCATCATTTTACGTCCGGATGGATACCATTACGGTACTGCTCCTTGTGAAGACGAAACGGATATAACATGGATTCACTTCCAAACATTCGGCTCGTGGGATGAGAAAGCTTGTCTGGACGAATGCTTGGACAATCAATCCGAATTATTCGAGAAACATAGACAAGAAGCTTATCTCAACCATTGCGAGACTTGCTCCATCTTCATACCTAAGAAATTCAAACTGTCAGACAAGTCAATGGACGATCTTATCTCCTTCAACTCATTCGATCACGACCCTCGCTCATTACGTAATTGGAAGAAACAAACGGCTTTCCAACAATTCTTGCAGCGCATCGCTCATGAGGCGGAGCAATCGTCCGATTCTACGGCTACTCGGCTAGCCGAGAAGATCGAGCTGTTTATACGCCACAACTACACTTCCAAGATCACAAACTCCATGCTTCAAGCAACTTTCAACTATCATCCCAACTATCTGGCCAAGTGCATGCTTAAAGTTTATGGTCTAACCCCTATTGATTACTTACAGCAGTATCGTATCGAGCAAGCCAAGAGGCTTCTTCTCCAAACGGACTGGTCCATCTCCCGTATCGCTGAAGCTGTTGGATTTAACAATCCACCGTATTTCTCATCTGTCTTCACTAACAAACAAGGGCTCTCTCCTACCAATTTCCGCAACAAATTGGTCGTTCAAGAAGAACTGCTTAGAAATCTGCCGCAATAGCTGAAATCATACGACTTGTTCAAATAAAACGCCGACTTGAGCTTAACTCTAGTCGGCGTAATTTCTTTGTCTATTTATTTGACGGTAAGATCAAGGGGTACGAATTGCCCTTCCTCATACAAGACGCTTTTCATTAGTTGGCCTTTACTCGCATTGATGGCAAGCCCCTTCTCAACCATTACGAATCTTGTTGGATAAGCCGCATAACTGGTTACTTTCCACCCATTCTCCTGGGACTCCAACAAACCGTTCACGCATCGCAATTTACCCTTATCGTCTGTATAAAGATAAGCGGTCGTTCCGAATCCTAGCAGGTAAGCAACAAGCTCTTCGCCCATATCCCAATCATCTCGGTCAATGCTGGCAAATAGGCTGTTAAACAAAGGATCGTCTAGTTTCTTAAAGATGGATTGGCCGAACCGATTTCTCGATAACTCCGGCATATTGAGATTGGGAGCCGCAATGCTATAAGTCGACGCAGCTTCTCCTGGAAGAAGCCGACGAGCCGTTGAACGAACATGCCAATCATAACAATTAAATACAGCCATGGTTGCGCGATAGCCGGCCTCGAGCAATCTTGGATCGCCAAGCGATTCGTAAGAAGCTCTAGCTGCTCCTGCTACCAACCCTCCCCATAATGAATGCGTCATAAAGGATAAGGCTTCCCACCAGCGGTCAGGTGCGCTCACTCTGTAATCATTACTGAATCCAATGTTAGCTATAATGAGTTCGCTGTACGGCTGCGCCTCTTCCTTCAATCCAGCTAAACACAAAGCCTGACAGGTAGGTCCGAACCCGGCATTGTCATAAAAATGCTCCGTTACTGCACCTTGGTACCCTTGCGAGCCTTGTGCTAATCCATCCGTAAATTGAAGCCACAACCGATGAAGCTGTTCATGCCATTGGGCCATTCCTCGATCTTTCAGATCCGATAATAAATCTTGGATATACAATATAAATACGCCGACAAGCTGAGACTCTTCTTTCTCCCGCTGCTCCATATGACAGTCAGGATTCAATCTCATGCACATCACTTCTGCTGCCCATGTCAGGTACGTTTCCGATTTGTACATTTTTAATAGCGAATCATCCAAGCGAGACAACAAATAGAATAGATGCGCAATATAATCAAAATCATAGATGCGATAAAACGATCCGTACAGAGGTTTGGGACGCATGAAATTACATTCCTCAAACCAATGCTCCCTTACATCTGCAACTGCTGACAGTTCTACCTTGGCCACTTGTTCTTTATTAGCAGGCGACAATAGATTTTTCATCAGAATAAACGTTAATTTGCCTAATGACTCCCCTTGATTGGACAAAGGCAAGAAAGCGAAAGGTCTTGGAGAATCATTGTCTACTGTGAAATTGTCGCAAAGCCAAGCCGCTCTCGCGTCGAGTATGTTCTTAATCGGCTCCAGGACATTACCGACTAACACATCGGTTCTCCCGTTATCAAGACTAGCGACCAGCTTATACTCTCCCGCTGCTTGCATGGGCAGAACCGCTTGCCATACATTAGGCTTATCATTCGAACCAACTTGGAAGCTAGCACTAATGTGGTTGACTTCGATCGTATTGCCTTCCGATGACGAAGTCAGCATACGAACCGACTGTAATTCCGTACCAGCCGGCAGCTCGACCTCTGCAACGAATTGCCCTTCCGTCGTAATGACAGGAGAATACGTCCAGTTCGGGTGACCATATTGAATGCCCTTCTTATAAAAATCAGCCTGATGCTTGAAGGTTGTAAATACAAACGACCATCGCTTTACCTCATCGGGAAGAAGAGTGACCGCTGCATAGCCGTCCCTATAGATCCAGTCATGGGCTGCCGATTGTTCAAGCGAACTTCCGTCCTCAATGAATGAAATCCGATGGTACAGCATCCCATCCAGCGAAGGGGATACCTGTTCCAGAAAACGATTCAAGTAGCTGCAATACGTGCCGAACGCAGCTATCGATTCGCCTGTACTATAGACACCGAGATGCGGTGCTCCATTGCTTCTCCGCATGGCTGCGAACTTGGCGAAGTCACCGCCCATATGCGGAAATAAGGCGCACGAATGCTTCATATTTCTTAGAACGTCTTGATCTCTGAACATGATATAAGAGAGGGAGAACCAGCTGTGAAATCCAGTTACCGTAATGGTTTGTTCTTGTGGATTCGAACATTCGATGATCCATTCCCATTCTCCATTACGATTCAGTGAATACGTGCATTGAACGGTGAAACGTTGATGTTTGTAAGTTACAGTCGCAGAGCTATCATCAATCATCTGAATGCTTGGGTTAAGGTTAGCGCTTTCAATTATTTCCCCGTCAACATTAGCGAACCATTCACCGAAACGTTTATCCTTCTCAGCATAGCCCGCTTCCTTTACGTAATTCTCATCAATCACCCAATTCATTCTGACCGGATCAGCTGACATCACTAATGATTCCAATGTGCCGTTTGAAGAAATCTGCAATTCAAACTCATCATTACGTAAAATGTTCATTGCTCCACTCCTACCGAAATGATCTAAACGTTTAGATTATATTCTTCCATCTTATCACAGTAAAAGAATAACCATCAAGCATTTTCTATCATTTGGTACAAGGCATAAAGGCTAGATAAGACAATCCTAGATAAAATAATGCTATTGGATTAATATACATATTTATCGCGAACCAGCACGTGTTTCTTGTTAACTTTCAGGCTTTACAGTAGATCGAATAATGCTCTCAAGCTGCACAATGTCTTGCGTTGAACGAGACAAGCCTATTAAACATTGGGAATGGATTTCCTCTTCCGGTTGAACGTACAGCGCCTCTCCGTCCGTTTTCTTCTGCGACATTCGGTTCGGCCGGGTTTTGGATGGTTCTAATGCGAACATAAAGCTATCGTTTATTTCTTTTGCAATGAGCGACCTTGGGAAATCAAGTAACGGTCTAATGACAAATCCTGCTCCCGTATTGGCCGTATTTACGATCATTTCCGCCGTCACCCCTCTACTGGCATCTAGATCATCTAGGTACGGGGCCAACTCTTCAAGTTGATGCAATCCCTTAACAGGCCTAGGCACGTACTGGTAGCACCTTATTGGATATTTGCCCGCTTCGATCGAAGGAATCTCAAACGGGTCCGCCTCTGGCGGAGCCATATCTCGCAATAACATCTCATGGGCATGGACTGGCAATACATAGCGGCCCCCCTGATGCAGATATGTACCGGATAATTGAACATGATAACCGTCGTCGACAACCTGTGTTTGCATGCTTACGTTCGTTGTATGCTCCTCTCGCAACAGGACGGCACTGTTCCAACGTGAACGCATAATCACATATTTGACGAATGAAGCTTCCCCCGATTCATCTCGGACAACAACACGGCCCTCGATACGTATCCCCTCTGTATTCCATGTAACCTGTACGCTTGAAGGGACGGTTAGAGAGTAAGAGCCTGACCCATGCAGGGAAAATCCTTCACCAGGCGTGCCAAATAGTTCTGGACCGATTGAAGCTACCGCCCCATAGAAACCATACAACCAACCGGTTCCTCCTGCCTCTTGAAGATCAACATTGGACGGATGCAACAAGTAATCTTTGCTTCGTTCCCAACTCATTAAATCAGGACCTAATGATATCTCACCTATATCCATCCCACGTTCAGGAAGAACACTAAATGACAACTTCCCATTCGACAGCTCAATCGCCGTCATTGGCATCCCTCTTGGATCAAGAAAACGCCGTTTAACTAACGATCCGCCATTTGGCAGCCTTACGATTTCATCACCGGTTTCAAGATTCCACATGTCTTGCGCCATTATGTTCCCTCCCGATAAATTTGCTTCAAATATATCGTATGAGATTTGTTAAACGATTAAACCAATTATATGCCGACAGGATCGGAAGAGACAATATCCCTGTAGGATAAAAACGGTAGGATATATGGTACGCTACGGGTATTGTTCACGAAGGAGAAAGATTTTACGAGAGCGAAGGTTAGAAGCTAACGGAGATATTCTCGCCAATCTAGCCTAGTAATCTGTCATAAAAAAACGTATGTGGTAAACCGCCTAGCCAGCGATTCGCCCCATACGTTCAGCGTAGCAATTATCTAAATTATGCCTGCAGCAGCTTCACCAACGAACCGAACTCCAGTTCCTCGAATTTGCGCGTAGCTGATTCGATCTGCAAGTCCCAAGCGCATTCTTCAAGCGCGCATGCGACTGGAACATCAAGACGAATCGTTGCGAGTTCACGTGACAAATGCAGCATATCGATGTCGGTTTCGATCTTCGTCCGAATGCCTTTCGGCAGCTTCTCCAGGTTATTCAATACGCCTTCAATGGACTCGTATTCGAGCAAGAGCTTAAGCGCCGACTTCTCGCCAATCCCTTTGACTCCTGGGTAATTATCGCTCGTATCGCCCATAAAGCCTTTCATATCAATAACCTGCAGTGGTGTGATCTGCCGCTCTTCAAGCAGCAGCTCGAGATCGTACACCGCATAGTTCAGCTTGCCCTTCTTCATAATGACGACCTTCACCGTCTCGCTCACGAGCTGCAGCATGTCATGGTCACCCGTCAGAATAAGCACCTCAACATCCGGCTCTACGCCCAGACGCGTTGCGAGCGTACCGATGCAATCGTCCGCTTCATAACCAACAAGGCCGATGTTCGGGATGCCCATGTCCGCTACAACCTCTTTGACGAGATCGAACTGCGGAATCAATTCTTCTGGCGGCTCGCCGCGATTGCCTTTATATTCAGGGTACTGCTCTGTTCGGAAAGTCTTGCTCCCCATATCCCAACAGCACACGACATGTGTAGGTTTGAATGTATCGATTGCGTCAAATAAATATTGAATGAAGCCATACACAGCATTCGTTGGCAGTCCAGCACTCGTCTTCCGAATGTAACCCGTATACGATGTTGCGTAGAAAGCACGGAACAATACGGCCATTCCGTCGACCATGAGCACTTTATTCGCAGTTTGCAATGCGTTTCCTCTCCATTCCGTTGTCGTTGTTCATATAACAATATTCTATCACATTACAATTTATAAGTCCTCCGAGATGATAGGAAAGTAATAATTGCTATTGGCGATAATGATAGACAAATTCTCTCCAACATCCTGCGTTTGAACCTATTGATATGCTGCGCAAAACAAATAGGCTCCGTCTCAACCGGATGGGTCGAGACAGAACCAATGATTCGATACTTACATTCCGTGTTCAGAAGGGAAACGAGCCACGATCTAGTTAATTGATTGATCGGTTTTATTTTCCATTGAAACTCACTCGAAATGAATCCGCATTGTGCGCTAACGGACTCAGATGACGCTATTCCCGTGTTCCTCATAACAATTTTACGCTAATGGACCACAGCGACGCTATTAGATCAGATTGTGATGCTAAAGCACTACTACTAAGCAAATAAGGTCTGTGGAGTCCGTTACACCTTTAGGCACACTCAACGAGAACAAATAAGGCTTCTGTTGTCCGTTAGCGTCGAGCACACATTACCTCTCAGTCCGTTTCATCGCGCACTCGAGCATATTACCTCTGCGGTCCGTTACATCGCGCGCTCGAGCACGTTCTTATCCGGATGGAGCAGATGTCCATTATAGATCAGGAAATTTCATCATGAAGAATAATTGCTGGAACCTATCCTATATCTGCTCCCCGCGAATGAACGCGCCGATTCTTCGCGCCGCCTCAAGCAACTTCGATTCTTCCTCGACAAGCGCGATACGCACGAAGCCTTCGCCCTCGCTGCCGAATGCATCGCCAGGAATAACAGCGACTCCGACACGAATTAACATTTCCCGGGAAATTCGACGTGAATCCCAAGTCGCACCGTCCTCCAGCGACCAGGCCATCTGCGGCAGAGGCGCCCAGACGAACATTGTCGCTTTCGGCTTCTCGATCTGCCAGCCCTCGGCAGCCAGCGCAGCTATAAACAAATCGCGCCGCCGTTCATATAGCTTACCGACCGGCTCCATCGCGCCAGACATGCCTTCTTCCAGCGCAACAATACCCGCTTCTTGAATGGCCCCAAACACGCCGTAATCGATATTCGCCTTCAGCTCGCGAAGCGCGCCAACTGCCGTCGAATTGCCTACTAAGAAGCCAATGCGGCAGCCTGCCATATTGAAGCTCTTCGACAGCGAATGGAACTCAACAGCAACGTCCTTCGCGCCATCAATTTGCAGAACACTCATCGGCTTGACGCCGTCAAAGCCCATCTCCGAATACGCGAGGTCATGCACAAGCAGGAAGCCATACTGCTTCGCCAATGCAACGATCCGTTCGAAGAAGCTACCATCAGCCGTCGCCGTTATTGGGTTGGCTGGATATCCGAGCAGCACGAACTTTGCATTCTCCCATATCGACGCCGGTACAGCATCAAGATCGGGCAAGAAACCGTTCTCTGCTCGCAGCGGCAGCAATACAGGCTCGACACCTGCAAGCGCTAATGAAGCGGAGTAGATAGGATAACCCGGATCTGGCACGACCACTTGATCGCCAGCATCACATAACGCGAGCGCAAGATGGGCGAGTCCGTCCTGTGAGCCCATCAGCGTCACGATCTCGTTCTGCGGATCTACAGTTACGCCGAACCGCCAATCCATCCACCGAGCTGCCTGCTGGCGAAATGCCAGGCTTCCTTGCGAGGAAGGATACGCATACCGGTCTGTCTTCAGCACAGCTTCCGACAGTGCATTCCGTACCGCTTCCGTCGGCGGGCTGTCGGGGCTGCCGATGCCTAAGTCAATGACCTCCAGACCAGCACGCGAAGCCTCTTCCTTCCAAGCGGCAACCTCTGCGAAAATCGATGAGCCCAGCCGATCAAGCTTGCTGGACCGCCAGCTTCTATTCGCCATCGCTCCTACGCTCCCCACTCCTGCTCGTACGTCTCTTCCTTGAAGCCGACCGTCACACGCTTCCCATCCGTGACGATTGGACGCTTCACGAGGCGTCCGTTCGAAGCTAGAAGCTTCAATTGCTCTTCCGCCGACATTGTCGGCAGCTTATCCTTCAGCCCAAGCTCCTTGTACACTTCACCTGAAGTGTTGAAGAACTTCTTCAACTCCAAGCCGCTGAGCGCAATGACTGCCCGCAGCTCTTCCAGATCTGGCGCCTGCTCGAACAGATCATGCTGATCCAGCTCCCAGCCTTTGGCTTGCAGTGATTTGATCGCCGAGCGGCAAGTGCCGCACTTGGCATACATATATATTGTCAGCTTACCTCGCGTACTCATTCGTTAATTCGTTCCTTCCTGAAGAAAAAGTTCCAACCGCCTAAGATCATCAGGCAGCGATGCCGTCCATTTCATACGCTCTCGCGTAATCGGATGCGTGAATGCAATCGATTCGGCATGAAGCGCCTGTCTGCCTGCCACCTCATCCGCCTCGCCAAGCCCCTCTTCCGGCCCATACATTTCATCTCCGATGAGCGGACAGCCAATATGTTTCATATGTACTCGAATTTGATGCGTCCGCCCCGTCTCCAGCTTCAGCCGAACGCAAGACGCCTTCCCATCCCCATACACAACCGCTGTTTCATAATGGGTCACCGAGGCATATCCGTCTGGCGTTACGATGCGGAGATGAGGACGCTCCGGATCCCGGTCGATCGGCCCGTTAACTGTACCAGCGTGCGGCACAGGATGATGATGAACAAACGCCAAGTACCGCTTCTCTATCTCGTCAGCCTGCAGCTGCTCGGATAACTGCTGGTGCACATACGGCGTCTTCGCGATAACAACCAATCCCGATGTATGCTCGTCCAATCGGTGAATTGGGCGAAACCGAACGATCTCGCCCCGCTCCGCCCAATAATGAACGACGCCGTTCGCCAGCGTCCCTGTATAATGGCCATGCGTAGGGTGTACAATGAGTCCCGCAGGCTTGTTGACGATCAGCAGATCGCCATCCTCGAACACGATATCAATTGGAATCGGCTCGGGCAGAATATCATCCGACCGTTCCTTCTCCATTCGGATCGTCACAACATCGCCGGCATGCACACGATCAGAGGTGTAGACCCGATTGCCATTCACGGTCAAACCAAGCTCCGTCAGCTTCAGCCGGGACAGCAGCTTGCGCGACACGCCAAGCTTGCGCTCGAGAATCGTTCGCACCTGCATGCCGTCTTCCCGTTCTGTTGCTGTTACAGAGAGCGGTGCATAATAATCCTGTTCGCTCATGACTTGTCGCGTGTCTTGAATACGTTCGCGCTGCGAACATATTCGGTATCCGGAACGCCGAGCAGCGCATTCGCCGAACGGGCAACTGCGAAGAAATAATCCGATAGACGATTGATATATTTCAGCGCCTCGGCAGGAATAGGATGCTCGGAAGAAAGTGTCACAATGCGGCGTTCTGCACGTCGGCAGACCGTCCGGCATACATGCAAGGTAGCCGACAGTTCGCTTCCCCCTGGCAAAATAAAGCGCTGGATCAGCGGCGCAGCATCCGTATGCGCATCGATCCACTGCTCCAGCCGCTCCGTCATGTCCGCTGTTACTTTATAGTGCTGTTCCGCAGGAACCGCAAACGCCAGATCGGAACCGCAGTCGAACAGTTCCTGCTGAATTTCGACGAGTTCAGCTGCAAGCGCTTGCGTTGCAGCTTGAGAAGCCGCTTGTGCAGCCGCAATACCAACGAAGCTGTTCAGCTCGTCAACCGTTCCGTACGCTTCCACATGCGGATCATCCTTCTGCACTCTGCCGCCTTTCATAGACGTTAAGCCTTTGTCGCCCGTTCTCGTATAGAGCTTCACGGATTCACCAATCCTTTCATCGCTTGCTGAGACAATGCCAGATCAGGCGCATTCGTTGGGATAATGATGAACAGATCGTCTGGTACGAAGCCTGCCTTCTGGAACATCGCCGCCTGCTTTACCGGAATGCCGTACAGATGCTTCTCCTGTACGTCCTCACCTTTTCCCTTATCATCTTCCTTGAAGACCGTGCCCGTAATGACACCGTCCGGATAATCTTGGGCGTTGAACAAATCGTCAAGCGGTTGTCCGCCGCCTTCGCCAACCATGGAGACGAAATCGTTCTTCGGAATAACGAGAATGCCATGTTCTCCTGCAATATATTCAACGATCAGCTTCTGCGCATTATAGATTGGGCTGCCGAATACATCAACCGTCTTATCGCCCATCTTCTGCTGCAGACCTGTCTTAATCGATTGTGCAACCGTATCCGGGAGCCCAGTCTCCGGAATCAAAAATACAGATAAATCCGCCTTATTCCCGCATCCAGTCAACAATACAGCTGCCAGCAGCATGGTCGAGAGCGCTGCGCCCCATTTGGTCATCCATTTCATTCTCAACAAGTCGTTCCCCTCCAAATCAGACTGTCTCTACTATACCATAAAGATAGATCTCCCCAAAAAAAGAAACGCCCCTAAAAGGGGCGATTATTGCACAAATATAAGATCGGATCGAAACGAACAACGCCGATTAAAATACAGAGCGAGTCGTTTCACCTTGTGCTCTTGAATGGCATGAATACTGCATATACTCATTGATCTTCACGTCGAGTTGTCGACTTAGATCGATCACAAGCTCCGATTGAAAGGTGGCCTGCTCCCTGTACATACGCTCCATTGCGTTGCGCAGTACCATTATCTCTTGTTCCAGAACCTGTAAGGTCAGGGGCAGCTTTCGCGTCGAATGTACACTACGTTGACTGGATTGCATCAGCATCGAATCTGACTGCATAAGCTCTTTCTCCGCTACCGTCAATGCTTTCCCTCCTTTGGCTCTGCTTATAACCGACAGTGATTTGTAAAGCCACTGTTAAATTATATCAAACAGATCTTCGGATGGATAGTCAACATTTATGTTATTTGTAAGGTTTCTGTTAACAATTAGCCTTCATTTCGAACGCGTTCAACGAATTTGCCGATACGTTCGATTGCTTCATTCAGCTGTGCAACACTCGTCGCGTACGAGCAGCGCAGATGACCTTCGCCTCCAAGTCCGAACACATTGCCGGGTACTGCCGCAACGTTCCCTTCGGTGAGCAGACGCTCAGCGAACACTTCCGATGACAGACCCGTTGACTTCACCGACGGGAATGCATAGAAAGCTCCTTGCGGCTCATGGCATTCAAG
Source organism: Paenibacillus terricola (assembly GCF_014779765.1). Classification (GTDB taxonomy): domain Bacteria; phylum Bacillota; class Bacilli; order Paenibacillales; family Paenibacillaceae; genus Paenibacillus_T; species Paenibacillus_T terricola. The sequence continues at coordinate 743,277 of NZ_JACXZA010000003.1, forward strand.
CCCGATCTCACGGAAGCCCTTAACGACGAGACGACGACGCTGATTGTACGATTCAATCATCCGCTCCATCTCTTCCATTCCGTTCGTCAATGCTTCGAGCGCGGCTACCTGACCCATGATTGGCGCGCACATCACGGTATATTGATGAATGCGCAGCATCGCGGAGATAATCTCAGGATGTCCGCAAGCATAGCCCATCCGCCAGCCCGTCATCGCGAACGCCTTCGAGAAGCCGCTCACGAGAATCGTCCGGTCGCGCATGCCAGGCATAGCTGCAAAGCTAACATGCTTCTGGCCGTACGACAATTCGGCATAGATCTCGTCGGAAATAACGATCAAATCATGCTCGTCGACGAGCTTCGCAATCGGCAGCCAGTCGTCGTACGTCATGACACCACCTGTTGGATTGCTCGGATAGCATAAAATAAGTACTTTGGAACGCGGCGTAATCGCTGCCCTCAGCTGCTCTGCGCGCAGCTTGAACGCATCCTCTGCGAACGTCTCAATCCCAACCGCTACACCGCCGCTAAGCGTCGTAATCGGAGAGTAAGAGATGTAGCATGGCTCAGGAATCAGAATTTCATCGCCTGGCGCTATAAGTGAACGTAATGCCAAGTCGATCGCTTCGCTGCCGCCAACCGTCACGAGTATCTCGTCTGCCGGGTTGTACGTCACCTTGAAGCGGTCATTCAAATAACTGCCAATCGCCTCGCGCAGCTCCGGCATACCGGCATTGGACGTATATTGCGTCTTGCCATTCTCAAGCGAAGAAACGCAAGCGTCACGTACATGCCAAGGGGTAACAAAATCCGGCTCGCCGACGCCGAGCGTAATGACGTCCTTACGTCCGCTTACTAAATCAAAAAAGCGCCGAATGCCAGATGGCTTCAGCGAACGTGCCTGAGGTGCCAAATAGTCGGCGAATGAAGCGCGCTTATTTACCGACGCAGTCTGCTGTTCGTTAATCATGCCCTATCACCCTTTATGGCGAAATCATCAAGCGTTGGTCACCAACGGATTCGTCGAAGATGATGCCATCCTGCTTGTATTTTTTTAGAATGAAGAATGTTTTCGTGGAAAGCACCGAATCGATCGGCGACAGCTTGTTGGATACGAAAGAAGCGACTTCCTTCAACGTCTTGCCTTCAACCTCAACGAGGAGATCGTATGCGCCAGACATGAGGTAGACCGACTTGACTTCCGGATACAAATAAATGCGTTCCGCAATGCCTTCGAAGCCGCGGCCGCGCTCAGGCGTAATCTGCACCTCGATCAATGCGGTAACGGTTTCGTCATGCACCTTGCTCCAGTTCACGACAGCTGCGTATTTCACGATCAGATGATCATTCTCCATCTCAGCGATTTCGCGCTTTACAACGTCGGGTTGAACATCCAGCATCGTCGCGATCAGCTCTGCGTCCCGACGGGCGTCTTCCTTCAGCAAGTCCAATATCTTCATCTTCAAATCGCTCATCGTCACAGCTCCTTCAAACCTTTCTTCCGATATATAAAATTAATTTTACAATGAATCCGTTCCGACTGCAAAACAAAAAACAGCAGTCCCCGACGTCTGTAATCCAAACGAAGTGAAGACTGCTGCATCGGTTAGCTGTAGTATCTAGGCGGCTGCTGCGCTTGTTGTTGCGGGATATGCGCCACATTCGGCTGGCTCGTATAATAGACCGATTGCTGCGCGATGCCGCTAAGCTTCTGCTGCACGAATTGGTTCGTTTTCTGCAGCGTCTGATCGTATTGTTTGCCCTGCTTGTCAATCTCCTGACGGAGCGCTGGGGACGACGTGTTGTACATTTGCTGACTTTGCATAGCAGTGAACAGCTGTCCTTGCATATTCAATGTGCTGTTCAGCAGGTCCGTGAACAACTTCCGAACCGCTGGACATGTTGACTCTGTTGCCGCCGTTGCGTATTCCCGAACAACCCGTTTCAGGTCGGACAGAATGACGCTCGCCAGATCCTCATCCGGCAAAATCGACTGATGGTGCTGCTGCATACAATTGTCTCCTCCTATTCTTTACGGTGATTATTGCTGAGGCTGCGTTGGCGCCATGCTAGCATGTTGATGCAGCGTCTGCAGCAGCGTCTGATAGTGCTGTTGATGTGTTGAAATAAATTGCTGTGCGACTTGAACGAGAGCTTGATTCGAGCTCGAAGAAGCGAGAACGGCATTCTGCTTCAGCAGCAAATCTTCATTCGACATCGAGTCGGCAATGTACTCTAACTCTTTGGCCGTAATCGGCTGTACCATTTGCATAACCTCCCTTGCTTTTTTAAACACCTCCCGTATTTTGTCCCGACACTTTCCCTAATATGTAAAATCGAGCAAACGAAATGCAAAAAGAAAGTCCGTCCCTACATACGGCTTGCAGGGACTTGAACTTTCTTGCGGAGACAGATTATGGAAGATGAATCGTCTTTACATGGTCTAGATGAAGATACACCGAATTTCCTCCGGCAGTGGCAAGCTCCACCATGTTCTGATCCACGTTCTTCAGTACGCCAATCTTGTTCGGATTCTCACCCAGATCTAAGATAACAAACTCGCCAACCAGCTTACGAAGCTGCTGATCGAATGTACGTGCAAGCGTTAGCGGCGATGGCTTGAGCGGAAACTGCTCTGGGGTCAACGTATAAGGCGTCACGTTCGGGCTATATGGGATTAAATACTTCAGGTGAGTGAGAGATACGATAACCGAGTGATATACAGGTGAATAGAACACGAAGAAGTCGTTCATTACGCTTGTCAAATAACCGTGAATCGATTGATTGCCGGTGATGTACAGCTCGGAGAACATGCCCTTAGCGTTCATAAGCGTTTTGCGGTAAGAGATCGCATCGTTCGCTTGCTCGAATGGGGTTTCGGGCACATCGATTGTCATACTAGATGCGTCTTGCATATTGGCTGGTCTCATTTGCTGCAAATGAATAATCGGCACATAAACGAACTGCTGGCCATTATGGATAACAAGTATATCCTGCCCCATGTCAACGAGCTTGCCCCGCAAGGTTGATGACTTTCCCGATATATCAAGGTCGATCAGACTATTCATTAACGGATGCTGCTGCTTCATTGAATACTGCCCCTCCTTTCACTCTCAATAGTCGTACGCCTATGAGTCGTGCAGTGAAACGAGGTGAAACGCCTGCAGCCGTCTTGTAATCGGCGCAGTGCGTTTCATCCCGGAGAAATATAAGCTTACGTATAAGGAGATAGCCTTATAAAGTCTTATATTTCGAAAAGCCGAGTCGGAACGGTTACCCATCCGGCCCGGCTTACGTTCACCGGCACTTCGCGGAAGTTAACGGCTTACGCGCCGTTTGAGGGATTTCTTCACCACTGGAGCTGCTGGTTTAGGTGCTGGCGCGTTGGTAGCGCTAGCTGTACCTGTGCCTGTTCCGCTTGAACCATTACTAGAACGCTTTTTCATCTCGAGCTTGATCGATTGGATATGATCGATGAACATGTCTACTTTTTTGTGTTGGGATACGATAAGAACGCGGTCGCCGGACACTTCAGCCAAGAAACCTTCTACTTTCTCAGGACCGCCCCAGTTCACTTGTACAAATTTCTGATTCAGTGCTTTCAGGACACCGCGGAAGTTATCTGCTTGGATGAATGCTTTCGTGCCTCCCGAACGGCCGCCAGTTCCGCCTGTGCGGGAACCTCCCGTACCGTGGCTGCCATCCAGATCCGTAATCGATTTGATGTGGCTTCTTTTGACATAAACGACGCCTTCAGTCGTTCCTACAACCAGGTAGTCGCTTTTCACTGCCAGAAGCTTGCCGTTGATTGCGTTAGGACCGCCACGGTTGATTTTTACTTGCTCACCAACAAGAGCCTCAAGGAAATTTGCATTGCCGTTTCCTGCCGAGCGTTGCGAACGATGGGAACGATGAGGATGATGGCCTTTATTGCAGTTGTTGTGGTTATAGTTCCAATACATCATAGGATGTTTCCCTCCAAATAAATGATAGATAGATAGACTCCAGACGAACCAATTAAGAGCAACCGACTTGACATCACGTTACGATCAACTGCTCGCTTGCACCTACAAGTCTGTTAGTTCTGCATCCCTCCATTACCGTCTTAGGTTCATCTATCCTTGGTGACGATTTGTAATATATCTATATGTATCTCGTATAGTAGCGGTACTAGATATATGAACTATCTTTAGTAGATTGGACGAACTTCCTGTCGCGATTAATAGATTCGGTTCATAGATTATTTCATGTCCAATTAAAGGAGGAATTGCTAATGGCATCATACAAAGCTGGCAAAAGAGACTGGGGCTCTTGGGGTGAGATGAACCGAGGCTCTGGTGGCGGCTCGCAAGGTAACCGTTCCGGCGGATCGCAAGGCAACCGTTCCGGCGGATCGCAGGGCAACCGTTCAGGTGGATCGCAAGGCAACCGTTCCGGCGGATCGCAAGGCAACCGTTCAGGTGGATCGCAAGGCAACCGTTCCGGCGGATCGCAAGGCAACCGTTCCGGCGGATCGCAAGGCAACCGTTCCGGCGGATCGCAAGGCAACCGTTCCGGCGGATCGCAAGGCAACCGTTCGGGTGGATCGCAAGGCAACCGTTCCGGCGGCCGCTAAGGGGCATGTAAGTAAATCGGACAACCCCATCCGTTTCTTCCAGTGACGTGACAAGCGCCTCACGCATAGAGTAAATAGCACAAAAGCCTATCGATACCGATAGGCTTTTTACTTTGGCCTCGGAGGTGCACGAATGTCGCAGCAGTCGGTTTCGCCTAGATCGATCACAATCGAACAGTCGGAGTGGGAGAAGCTGCAGGAAAATCCCAGCAGCAAAGACTTTGTGCAAATAAAGTTGACGATGGACGGCAAAACGATCGACGCAAGCCTTCGTCATCGCGGAGGACATACGATCCGATACGCTAAGAAATCCTATGAAATTCGATATAATCGAAGCAATAGCAGCGGCGTTCGCACGCTGCATTGGAACGCAGAATACGACGACCCTTCCGTGATGCGCAACGCTTTCTCGTTTCAATTCTTAAACACGCTCGGCGTCTATTCGCCTAGAACGAAGCATATCGAGCTGGAGTTGAATGGTGAGGCGCAGGGGGTTTATTTGGAGATCGAAGCGGTAGACCGTTATTTTTTCAAAAATCGGAACTTAGGTTGGAAATCGCTTATCTATGCAAGCAACGACAGCGCTAATTTCAGCTTATACGATCCCTATACGTACGAGGAGAAATCATCGCTATTCGAAGGATATGAGAAGCAGCTTGGCGATGACAATACAAAGACCCGACTTACTTCATTTATAAGCAAAATCAATCAGCTTGAGGGAAGCAGTCTAGCTAAGGTGCTATCTTATCGACTGGATACAACTTTCTACTTAAAGTGGCTGGCTGGTGCGGTACTGACAGGCAATTACGATGGCTTTGAGCAAAACTATGCGTTGTATGAGCGGAGCAGCAATGGGAAATACCGGATTCTGCCATGGGACTATGAAGGTACGTGGGGAAGAAACTGCTACGGCCGCGTGTGCGACAGCGACATTGTAGATGTGAAAGGGTACAACGCGTTGACGGAGAAAATATTCTCCTTCAGCGATTATCGTGCGGAGTATAAGAAGATATTGCTTGAATATCTAGAAAATCAATTTACGCTTGATACGTTGTCTCCTGCAATCGAGAGTATGCACGGCTCGATTGCGGATGCGATCAGCCGTGATTATACGCGCAAGCACCCGTTCTCGGTATTCGAATCCGAGCCGTACATTATGCGCCGCTACATTGCTGAGCGGCGCGATATCGTGTACAACGAATTAACGAACAACTGGCCGGACTAGTGCTTCTTTAAATGCATGTTCAAAAGTTCGGTTTTCAGCACCGTGCCGAATCCGCTTCCTGTGATACTTCGTGATCAAAAGCGGACTGGTTAGAAAATATCCATGCTCAAGTATCGTTCACCTGTATCCGGTGCAATGCACAACACACGTTTGCCCGGTCCCAGCCGCTTGGCTATCGTCAGTGCCGCCCACACCGAGGCGCCGGATGAAGGGCCTACCAGAATACCTTCGAGACGCGCCAATCGGCGCATCGTATCGATCGCATGATCGTCCGAGACTTGAATGATTTCATTATAGATGGAAGTATTGAGGATAGAGGGCACGAAACCCGGACTTGTGCCGACGAGCTTATGCGGTCCAGGACTTCCGCCTGACAGCACAGGCGAGCCCTGCGGCTCAACAACCGCCACATACAAGTCCGGCAGCCGCTCCTTGAGCGCTTCGCCCGTTCCTGTAATCGTTCCACCCGTACCTGCCGTTGCTACGAACGCATCGAGACGCCCTTCCGTTTGTTCTAAAATTTCAAGTGCAGTCGTCGTCCGATGCACATCCGGATTGGCATGATTCTCGAATTGGTTCGGGATGAAGCTGTTCGGAATGCCTTGCGCAAGCTCCAGTGCCTTCGCTATAGCGCCAGGCATCCGCTGCGCTGCTGGCGTGAGAACTACTTCAGCGCCGTATGCTTGGAGCATCTTAATCCGTTCCACCGACATGTTGTCCGGCATTACGAGAATGAGCCGATATCCTTTGGCCGCCGCATTCATTGCAAGTCCAATGCCCGTATTCCCGCTTGTTGGTTCAATAATGGTGCCGCCAGGTACGATCATTCCTCTTCGCTCGGCGTCTGCGATAAGCGCGGATGCAGCCCGATCCTTTACGCTCCCACTCGGATTAAGCTTCTCAAGCTTGACCAGCACCTCCGCGTCCTCTTCGGTTACCAGCCTTCTTAGCCGAACCGCTGGCGTGTCTCCAATGAGGTCCGTTATCGATTGCACGATGCGTGGCATGCGCGCCCTCCTTTCGTTGTGCTGCTTGGAATCCATCTTCTCCAGCAGCCGTTCTATTCAATAAATGTCTTGTGGCAATCCATCCGATAATCGGCATGCTGCCGACTCCGAATAACAGCCACGTAATTGCAGCCGGCGAATGCGTACGAGTTAGTACAAGCAGATAAGCCGTCATGCCGATCGCTCTGCCGAACGTGAGTGCTAGCTCTCGCAGCACGATCAATTCCTCACGCTGTCTTACCGACTCCTCATTACGACCAATTAAATCAAAAACTGTTGATGTCATTGGGATCATATAGAGCGGTATAAGCAGCGCCGTGCCAATACCGAAGACAAGCAGCATCGGGTAAGTAATGCCGAAGAACAACGGTAGAATGACTGCTGACAGCGCGATAACACCGATCAGCATCGCGCCGCTGCGTTGTTTCATTTTAAGAAAACGACCCGTGAGCCAGAAGCTGACGAGAGCTACAGCAGACGTAATTAAAGCATAGTTGCCGACTTTTTGTTCCGTATGTGTCGCTACATAAACGGTCAAGCCGACTAGAAACATAAAGACACTGTCGCGTATGCCCTGCGTCGTAATCGCAATGGCGAATCGGCGCCATGGATTGCCTCGCTCCTTCAGCTGTCTGAACGGAAGCATCCAATCATAATGCCCTTCCGGCCCTCGATTCTTCAGCCCAAGCGAACCGATCACTGCACCGGCAAGCACGATCAAGGAAGCAGTGAAGATGACTCGGTACCCGACCCCATCTCGCATCGACGTAATAATGAAGCCAGACAACCACGGCGCAATAATACCGGCAGCCGCCCCGAGAAGACCGGCAAGACCGTTATAGCGATCGCGATTGTCCGCCTCCGTCACTTCGAAGTAGATAATATTGTACGAGAGCCAGAACAAGCCAAGGGCAAGTCCATCCAATATGCCGATTGGCACGACCCAGCGGTAGGCAGAAGGACCAAGCATAAGCACCGTAAAATAAAAGCAGCCCGACAGCACAATGCCGAGCCGAAATACAATCATTTTGTTATGTTCCTTGACCCACTTGCCTGCGAGCCAGAACAGTAATCCGCTTACGATATATTGGCTCATGCAAAACCAGCCGATGCTTGCGAACGACTCCTTCGCCTTCCACAAATAAACGGGTATAAACGTGCCTGATAATGCACTAGCGGCCGCGTACATCCCATGGACAGCAATGAGCCGGCGGGATTGTCCATCCAGCCGACCAGGCATACGTTTATTCGCAGCTTCTACAGTCAATTCACATAACCTCCCGATTAAGACATCATCCTGTTTAAGATGTCCCGAACCAGGAGCGAGCATGCTTCATAATTACTTCGACGACTTCTCCAGAAGCTCCGTCAACTGTTGACGCGCTGCAAACGACAGCTTCGTCGATGTTTCGAAGCAGGTTGGACATACGTACAGCACCGTCTCGAATGGCGCAGCGAGCAATGGTTGTCCAAGCGCTGGCGGTTCCGCTGACTTGAAGCTGTCGCGCGTTACTTGATTGGTGCCAATCTCCAACATGTAGCCGCGGCAGGAAGGGCATTCCGGCACTTCGAGCTGGTCATCCTGTACACGCTCGATCTTCTCTTCTACCGCGAAACTCGAACGTCTCGCTTGACGGAAACCGTCGCCTGCCTTAGCCGATTCCGTCCATTCATTCGAATCATCCGACCATTCATTTTCTTCCTCATGGTCGTGACTGTGTTCCAGCTCTTCGTCGGAATCATCAGATCCCTGATCGATACCGATCTGCAGTGTCCGATAGCCAGACAGCTCATTGTTGCAATGCGGGCAGAATGGCTCTGGACCCAATTCCTCGTCCCATACAATTTCGGAATGGCACCATGGACAAATCGTTCCATTGTGCTGATGTTCGCCGCTGCTCATCTTACTTCACCTCTAGTTATTGGATAAATAATATACACCCAGCGCTACGAAAAGAAGCGCGAAGGCAAACAGCGTTCCCCACAAATACTTCACGTTATAATCCCCCGTGCAATTAGTTGATGGTCGCGCCTATTACAAAAGAAAGCGCTACGGAAATAACCATAGCAATGAATCCAACTGCGCGATTGTCTTGCTCAATTTCGTGATCGATACGGAATACAGGTGTAACGAATTCGAATAGAATGTATGCGGCAAGCAGAATGGCACAGCCGAATGCCGCCCACCCGATACACTCATAGATCGATTGGTCCGCAGCAATGGAGAAGCGGAAAATGTTGCAAATGCCCAACATTTTGCCCCCGGTCGCCATTGCAACGGATAAGTTGCCCTTCTTGATTTCTTCCCAGCATGAATAAGAGGTAACCAGCTCAAACAAGTATAACACGACTATGAGCGCGAGCACGGCAACCGACACATAAGCCATCGAGGCGACAAGCGGGTTGTCAAGAAATCGATCGAGTTCGCGTTCCATCTGCTTCCTCCCGTCAGTTGAGCTCGGCTACCGTCACTCCGGCTCCGCCTTCCCCATACTGTCCAAGCCGGTAAGACTTCACATGCTTATGCCGACGCAGATAATCTTGAATGCCCGTGCGGAGCACCCCGGTTCCTTTGCCGTGGATCAAATGTACGCGTCCGAATCCAGCCAAGAACGCTTCATCAAGGAAACGATCCGCTTCGATCAGCGCCTCATCAAGCGATGCGCCCCGCAGATCCAGCTCCATCGTTGCATTCTCGTCGCGCGTACGCTTCAGGCTTGCCGCCTGCTTCGGCTGCTGCTGCTTCGCAGCCGCTTCATTCGTTTTCAGCAGCTCCAGATCATCCAGCGCAACCTTCATCTTCATAATGCCAAGCTGCACCAATGCTTCCGAGCCAGCCAGTTCAATCACAATGCCCTTCTGATTCAGGCTGTACACACGAACCTCATCCCCTGGCTCAATTCGAGCCGGCTTCGCTCCGCGTTTGCCTCCTGTTGGCTTCGGACGATGCAGCTCTGGCGCTGCTTCATCCAGTCTGCGACGCGCTTCAATCAGCTTATGCTCCTTGACAGATGCGCCTTCCTCCATCGCCAGCTTGCGCAGGTCCGCAATGATCTGCTCTGCCTCTGCTCTCGCCTTCCGAACCGCTTCGCGTGCGTCATCCTGCGCTTTGCGCAGCAGCTTGTCGCGCTGTTCCTCGAAGCGTTCGCGTTCTGCTTCATGCTTCGCACGAAGCTCTTCGAGCTCGCGGCGGAGCGCTTCAGCTGTGTTGCGCTCGTTCTCGGCGCTAAGACGATCCTCTTCGAGCGATGCGATCATGTTCTCGACGCGTGTATCTTCTTCGCTGACCTCACCGCGCGCATGATCGATAATCGCCTTCGGCAGTCCAAGTCTCTCCGCAATAGCAAACGCGTTGCTTCGGCCAGGAACGCCAACAAGCAGCCGGTAAGTCGGGCTAAGCGTCGCTACATCAAATTCCATGCTGGCATTGATGACGCCTTTGCGATTATAAGCATAAGCTTTCAGCTCGCTATAGTGAGTGGTCGCGATAATCCGTGAACCAAGCTTATGAATGTGTTCGAGAATCGCGATTGCAAGCGCCGATCCTTCTGCCGGGTCTGTACCTGCGCCAAGCTCATCAAGCAGGACCAGACTCTTGGGCGTCATTGCCTTCAGAATTCGAATAATATTCGTCAAATGACTGGAGAAAGTACTAAGGTTCTGCTCGATGCTCTGCTCGTCGCCGATATCGGCATAGATCGCGTCGAATACGCACATCTGGCTGCCATCTTCAGCCGGAATGAATAAGCCTGACATCGCCATCAAGCTCAGTAAGCCTACCGTCTTCAACGATACCGTCTTACCGCCTGTGTTCGGGCCGGTGACGATAATGGCAGAGAACGAATTGCCGAGTTCAACATCCGTTGGCACAACAGCTTCGGTTGCAAGCAGCGGATGACGGCCGCGCTTCAGCTTCAGGAAGCCGCGGTCATTCATTCGCGGCAGCGTTGCACGCATTTCGTGCCCAAGCCGTGCCTTCGCGAATGCGAAGTCGAGCGCGCCAAGACCTTCAGCATCGGCAAGCAGATCTTCGCTCACATCAGCTGTAAGGGCGGTAAGTTTCTGCAGCACTTTCTCGATCTCGCGCTCTTCATTGGCGCGCAGTTCACGCAGCTTGTTATTCATCGAGACGATGACTTCCGGCTCGATGAACATCGTTGCGCCGGAGCTCGATTGGTCATGAACGATACCGCCAAAGTTCGAGCGGTACTCGGATTTGACAGGAATAACATAGCGGTCATTGCGCAGCGTAATAATGGCGTCCTGAAGCATTTTCTGAACAGAGCTTGAACGAATCATCTGCTCCAGCTTCTCGCGAATGCGGGACTCGCCGTTGCGAAGCTCGCGTCTGACCGCTGCCAGCTCAGGGCTTGCCTGGTCCATGACTTCCGCGTTCTCGTCAATACAAGCAAGAATCGCATCCTCTGTTGGCTTATGCTCAGACAGCGGCTCGGCGATTTCCGCAAGCAGCGGAATCGGATCCGCGTCATGCAGCTGCAGCACATGCTTCTTCACTCTGCGGCCAGCTCGAATCGTCTCCGCAATCTCAAGCAGCTCCGCCGGATTGAGCGTACCGCCAATGCGGGCGCGCTTGAGCGACATCGACACGTCCGCGATTCCTCGAAAAGGCGGCGAACCTTTGAGCCGGTCCGCCTTGTAAGCCTCATCTGTCGCCTGCAGCGAGTGCTTGACGATCGAGAGATCGGGGCTCGGCTTCAATTGTTCGATCACTGCTCTGCCAAGCGGCGTTGCGGCGTGAGCCGAAAGTTTATGAATGATTTTATAATAATCCATTGTATGCAAAATTTTGTGATCCAAGGCTTCAAACAGCTCCTCTCAACGTTCATTATAGCCGATGCGTGAACTGGATGCTATGACGTAACCTTCCATACATGCGACAGGCGCTAGTGGGGATGATATTTAGTATCATGCCCGGCATTTTATAGCTCGGATATGAGACACCCTAAGGAGGAGGACCCATCATGCATTTTCTAGGCCATGTCGTTCGATTCATTGTCGCAGCGATTGTGCTCATGCTTGTTGGTTTTATCGTTCCTCAATTCAGCGTCGGCGGATTCTGGAGCGCCTTGTTCCTTGCGCTAGTTATCGCCGCTCTGGGCTGGATTGTTGAAGGTATTTTCGGTACGAGGGTGACACCATTTGGACGTGGCATCGTCGGCTTTATCGCCAGTGCCGTGGTCATATGGGTCGCGCAGTTTATCGTTGGAGGCGTTCACGCAACGTTGCTTGGTGCTATCCTTGCTGCACTAGTCATCGGAATCGTGGACCTGTTCATCCCGATCAGCACACCGTTCGAGGCAGGACGCAGCGAACGGCACCGCGACTAATTATACATCGCGAATGAATCAGCCAGTCCCCTTGCTCTGTGGGCAAGGGGTTCTTGGCTTGTTCCCTCCTTCTTACGGTGAACAGCATCATAAAGCTTCACGATTTTGTAACTGCGGCGATCGCCGCTTATCGTATACAATAAGAAGGACATGCTTATCTTATTGCCGCACTTTACGACTGAAATACGAGAAACCATATCATGAGGGGAGTCTAACCGACGATGAATATGAAGAAATCAATCGCAGTCAGCGCGCTGGCCGTCATGCTTACGCTGGCGCTTAGTGCCTGCGGATCCAGCTCTACAACGATGAATGCTAACATTTCGGAGCCATCCGAAGCGACAGAACAACTCGTAATCCATGCGAAGAACTGGGAATTCGATCAAGAGGAATACAAGGTGAAGTTAGGCGAAGCTGTTAAAATCTCGGTAGAATCCGACTCCGGCTTCCACGGCGTGAAGATCAAAGACACGAGCTTCGACATTAAGACGAACGAATCCAAGATTCTGTCGTTCGATAAAGCAGGCACTTACGAAATCTACTGCAACATTGCGTGCGGCACCGGCCATACGCGCATGAAAGCGAAGATCATCGTGGCGTAAGGGGCGAAGCCCCTTACGACCTTAGCACCTTGTGTGCTGCTTGTTAAGCGAATTCGAAATGTGATACATAAAAGGACAGTCACATCACGATGCGGGACTAATCGTACCGCCTTCCGTGAGTGCCTGTCCTTTTGTCTTTCATGCGACGCTTAGCTGGATTCGATTAATTCGATCCACTCATTGTACTCCGTCTGCAGCTTCGTGTATTCCTGTTGAAGCTTGCTCAGCTCTGTGCGCAGCATATTCGTCTCACGTTCATGCTCGATGCGTGCCTCTTCCAATGTTTGCAGCTGTGCGCCAAGCTCAGAAGACTGCTCCGCCTCCGCTGCCGCAGCTTGCCGATATTGATCGAGCTCGGCCTGCAGTGCCTCCAGATGCGCATCGGATTGCTGAACCTTCGCCTCAAGCTTCGATTCACGCTCCTGCACTTGCGCTTGCTTCTTCGCCATCTCCTCCGCGGATTGCTGCGCCGCTCGCTCAAGCTCAGCAATGCGTGAAGTCAGTCGGCCATGCTCTTCTTGCTGGAGTGCAAGTAGACGGGACGCTGCCGCTGCATGCTCGATCTGATGCTCCAGATGCTCGCCCAGAAGCGTAAGCTCTTGCTCAAGGGCATCGGACTTATTCACCAGATTCTCGCTTGCTTGAACAGCGTTAATCAACTCGGCTTGCTTCGCTTCCAGCTCAAACTGTTTCTCTTCAAGTTCAGCTTGCTTCGAATGAAGCTGCTTCTCCATCCATTGCTGCTTCTGCATCAACTCCGAGATCTCGCCAGCAAGCGTCTGCTCCCGTTGCTGCAGCTGTTCGCCTAAGCGTCTAATCTCACCACGCAGCGTCTCTTCCTGCTCCATTGCTGCCATAAGCTGCTCATCGGATTCCGCCGTTTGGCGGTCCCAATATTGGCGTGCCTGATCCAGCTGCGATTGGTACGACTCGTTCTGTTCTTCCAGCTGCTTTCGCAGACTCCGCTGCACCTCTTCAGCTTCAGCCAACAGTTCTTGCTGTTCTGATGCCTGCTGCTCCATCTGACGCGCCTGCTCATCTGCAATTGTGCCATATTGCTCGCGGAGCTCCGCCATGGCCTCACGGTGCTGGGACTCCAAGCGATCCACATGTTCAATGCACTGCTGTTCCAGTGTGTTCAGCTGCTCTTGGCAGCGTTGTTCAACCGCTTCCAACTGCTCATCATTCGCGCGATGGGCGGCTTGAAGGCGTTCCTCATAGCGGCCGTTCTCAGCGGCAAGCTGCTCTTGATGCTCCTGCTTAACGGCAGCAAGCTGCAACTCGAATTCACGATACGTCTCCGCAATGTGCTGCTCATGTTCATATCCAGCCGCCGCTGCTTGCTCCTCATAACGACGAACTGCTTCATCCAGCTGCGCTTGATGCTGCTTCGCCATTCGATCAAGCAGCTCTTGGTGCTGGCTCTCTAGCTCAGCAACATATTCGGTCAGCTCATTCTCGAACGCTTCGGTTTTCGCTTTCAATTGTTCATCCGCCGCTGCTTGCTGTCTAGCTGCCACGCGTTCAAGTTCAGCCTGATGCTCTTCACGCGTACGTACCTGCTCCGCTTGATGCTTAGCATTCACCTGCTCCAGTACAGCCTTATGTTCCGCCGCTATACGTTCCAGCTCTGCCGTATGTTCGGCAATCGCAAGCTCCAACACTTCGCTATGCTCCGCATTCATACGCTCCAGAACTACACGATGCTCAGCATTCGTATGTGTCAGTTCAGCCGTACGATCAGCCTCGATACGAGCAAGCTCGCTCTGGTGCTGGGCAGCCAGTTGTTCCAGCTCAAGCTTCATCAGCGCAAGCTGCTCGCTGCATTCTTCATTCGCAAGCTCCAATACTGCAGCATGCTCAGCTCCTGTGCGCTCCAATATGGATGCATGCTCCGTCTTCATCCGTTCCAGCGCGGCCGCATACTCTGCAGCATGCTGTTCCACTTCCGTCTGCGCGGCAGCAAGCTCTTCAATCAGCTGTTCCTCATCTGCTCGAGCCTGTACCAGCTCCGCTTGCAGCTTCTCTTCATTCTGACGAAGCGCCTCGAGCTCTACGGTAACTGTCTCACTGCTTGTACGCAGCGCTTCAAGCTCAGCAGTCAACTGTTCTTCGCTCTTCCGAAGCAACGCAAGCTCGGCAGTCAGCTTCTCACGGTCGCGATCTGCCGTTTCGCCGCGTGCGACAATCTTGCGGTCATATTCATTGCGCAGCTCTTGCAGCTTCTTCTCAGCGCTATTACGCTGCTCTGCCAGCAGACGGTCTGCGGCAGCACGCTGCTCCTGAAGCTTGCGCTCCGCCTCCGCGCGGGCTGTGCCCGATTGGCGGCCAAGCTCTTCGCGCTGTGCAGCAAGCGCCTTCGCGTGCTCTTCAGCAGCGAGCTCCAGCTTCTGCTGTGCCTCTGCTTCAAGCTCGGCAATGCGCTGCTCGTGCGCTTGCCGAGCTTCCTCAAGCTGCTTGCTCGCAGCGGCCTCCGCCTGCTCCAGCTGTAAACGCAGCTCCGCAACTAACGCTTCTGCTTTCTCAGCCTGCTCACGTTCAACACGTGCGCAAGCTTCCACGCCGGCCTGCTCCGCTGCAGCAACTCGCTGCTCGGCTTCTGCCAGCATGTCCTGCCATTGCGCTGCATCTGTCCGAATTCGCTCCAGCTCTTCCGCAAGCACGCCATTGCGCGCTTCCTCTACGAGCAGACGATCCGTCTCCCGCTGCAAACGCATGACGTCTTCCGCCATATGTACCGCTGCAAGCACAGCGATCTTAGGCATATCAAGCCTCGGGTATCCTTTGGCCAGCTTATGCATATTCTCGTCGACCAGCGCCGCTACCCGCTTGATATAATCGGTGCTGGACCGGCCTGTCAGCTTATATTGATATCCGTATATGTCAACCGTTACGCGTGTCCGATCGGCATCCATCAAAGCAATATCCTCCTAGTTGTAATTAAAGTCGCATTTCGTGCTGCAAGCTTGCCTGTGACTATTTCATCAGACGGTGTGTGAGTCAGCGACTCCTTGAAATTAGGGTCGTAGGCGGTAGTATACATTAACCCAATCCACCTACTCCTAAAAGATTCGGAAGCTTATACCTGATTTAGTGGTTAAAAAAAAGCCACATCGCTGTTCCTTTCGGAACTATTTCGATGTGGCTTGGAATGTTTCCTGCCTACTTCCGCAATTCTGCACCAAAAGTTTGCTCAATTGCCGTAACGACTGCGCCATGCAGCTCCGTTACCTCTTCATCCGTCAGCGTACGCTCTGCATGACGGTATACCAGCGATAAGGCAACGCTCTTTTTGCCAGCGCCAAGCTTCTCACCTGTGTACACATCGAAGACACGAATCGACTCGAGCAGACCAACTGCAATCTCGCGCGCCTTCTCAAGCAAGCGGCCAGCTTCAACTGCCGAATCAACGACGACTGCAATATCGCGTTCCATTGCTGGGTAACGAGGCAGCGTCTGATAAACAATCGCACTATTCGCATACTCATACAGCGGAGCTAGCTCCAGCTCAGCTGCGTACGTATCCGGCAGATCCATCTGCTGCTGCAGCTGCGGATGCAATTGACCGACATAACCGAGCGTAACTTCGCCAGCTTCCGTCTGCAGCTTCACAGCTGCGGTACGGCCTGGATGGAATCCTTCTGGAGTCGCTGCTTCGTAACGAATGCGGCTGCTAACGCCAAGCGTCTGCATGACCGTCTCGATAATGCCTTTTGCATGATAGAAATCATAAGCTACAGCTTTCTGATTCCACGATGCCTGCACGGCATTGCCCGTCAGCAGCAGGCCGAAGCGATGCTTCTCATGTGGAAGCTGAGTCAGTGTCTCTTCTTCCGTGTGGTAGACGCTGCCAAGCTCGAATACGGCAAGGTTGTCGTTCTTGCGATTGCGGTTGTACACCGCCATATCAAGCAGTTGAGCGAGCAGCGACGTGCGGAGCACGCTGCGTTCTTCGCTCATCGGCATTGCCAGACGGATCGGACGCACATCGCCGGTCAGCGCTGGGAACAGTGCCGTACGCTCTGGACCCGTGAACGAATAGCTGATCACTTCGTTTAGTCCGGAGTCCGTCAGACGTTT
The DNA here is from genome assembly GCF_014779765.1 of Paenibacillus terricola. GTDB lineage: Bacteria > Bacillota > Bacilli > Paenibacillales > Paenibacillaceae > Paenibacillus_T > Paenibacillus_T terricola. The sequence goes on from NZ_JACXZA010000003.1 coordinate 760,153, forward strand.
GCGCAGCTCGCGGCGAATCGCTTGCGGTTTCGTGAGTGCGCCTGGCGTCGTACTGCCTTCGATTGGCGTTGTCGGAATGTTGTCATAGCCGTACAGTCGAGCTACTTCTTCAATGAGATCAACATCGCGTGTAATATCGCCACGGCGCGTAGGCACCGTAATCGTGAATGTGCCGTTGCCATCGATGTCGCCTTGGAAACCAAGACGCGTGAAGATCGCTTCTACTTCTAGCTTCGACAACGACGTGCCGAGGTACGAATTGATTTTGCTCAGCGTAACTTGGACAACAGCAGGCTCATGCGTTGCTGCAACAGCTTCAACGATGCCCTCTGCTACATGTCCGCCTGCAATCTGTTCGAGCAGCGAAGCTGCGCGGTCAAGAGCAGGAATAACGCGGCTTGGATCAACTTCCTTCTCGAAGCGTGCGCTCGATTCAGAACGAAGGCCAAGCTGACGCGATGTACGGCGCACCGTGCTGCCGTCGAAACGAGCCGATTCCAGAATAATGTCTGTCGTATCTGCCGTTACTTCGCTGTTTCCGCCGCCCATAACACCAGCCAGCGCGATCGCTTTCTCACTGTCTGCGATAACAAGCATTTGCGGCTCAAGCTTACGCTCTTGATCGTCCAGCGTCGTAAGCGTCTCGCCTTCCTGCGCAAGACGAACAACGATCCGGCCGCCAGCTACTTTGGATGCGTCGAACGCATGAAGCGGTTGACCGTACTCGAGCATAACGTAGTTCGTAACGTCAACGACGTTGTTGATCGGACGAATGCCTGCCGCCATCAGACGGTTCGCCAGCCAGAGCGGCGACGGAGCGATCTTAACGCCACGAATGTAGCGTGCTGTATAATGCGAACACAGTTCCTTCGCTTCGATCGATACATTCAGGTAGGAGGATGCCAGTTCCGGCGAATCCATAATCGCTGTCTTCGGCAGCTTTATTTCACGTCCCGTAAGCGCCGCAACCTCATAAGCTGCGCCCAGCATGCTGAGGCAGTCCGAACGGTTCGGCGTCAGGTCGAGCTCAAGGACCTCATCATCGATTGCAAGCGTCTTGCCGATCGGTTGACCGATTGGCGTCTCCGCAGGCAGGACGAGAATGCCTTCTTGCTGTTCCTTCGGCAGCAGCTTCTCGTTGAGGCCAAGCTCCTTCGCCGAGCAGATCATGCCTTGCGATTCAACGCCGCGCAACTTCGCGCGCTTGATGTTCAGATCGCCCGGCAGCTTCGCGCCTACCGTTGCGACCGGCACCTTCTGGCCAGCATCCACATTGCGAGCGCCGCATACGATTTGCAGATTTTCACCCGTACCAACATCCACTTGGCATACATTGAGCTTATCTGCGTCGGGATGCTTTTCCTTCGATACAACATAACCAACAACAACCCCGGATACGCCTTTGTTGCGCGATTCAACCACATCGATCTCGATGCCGCCGCGCGTCATCTGCTCCGCAATCTCCTTCGCAGTGAGATCCGAAACATCTATATATTCATTCAACCATTGATAGGATACATTCATTTCGTTTAACGTTCCCTTCTATCCCGTATATTGCAGCTAATCGGCTGACTGCCGCCTTATCACATTCGTGCGAACTGATTCAAGAACCGCTGGTCGTTCGTGTAGAAGTGGCGAATATCGTCGATGCCGTATTTCAGCAATGCGATCCGCTCAACTCCCATGCCGAAAGCGAAGCCGCTAACTTCGTTCGGATCATAGCCGCCCATCTCAAGAACGCGCGGATGAACCATGCCGCAGCCGAGAATTTCGAGCCAGCCTGTATGTTTGCACATCCGGCAGCCGTGTCCGCCGCATTGCGAGCACGTCACGTCAACTTCAGCGCTTGGCTCTGTGAATGGGAAGAAGCTTGGACGAAGGCGAATTTGTGCTTGACTGCCGAACATCAATTGTACGAATTGGAGCAGCGTGCCCTTCAAGTCGCTCATTCGGATGTTCGGGCCAACGACCAGACCTTCGATCTGATTGAATTGGAACGAGTGCGTCGCGTCGTCATCATCGCGTCGGTATACTTTGCCCGGGCAGATAACTTTGATAGGCGATTTGCCATTCGCCGCTTTCATCGTGCGGATCTGAACCGGCGATGTCTGCGTACGCATCAGAATCTCATCTGTAATGTAGAACGAATCCTGCATATCGCGCGCAGGGTGGTTCTTCGGCAGATTGAGCGCTTCGAAGTTGAAGTAATCCGTCTCCACCTCAGGACCTTCTGCAACCGAGTAGCCAAGGCCGATGAAAATATCTTCGATCTCCGTAACAACCTTGTTCAGCGGATGCACAGCGCCTGTTGGCAGCGCATGGCCTGGCAGGGAGACGTCAATCGTCTCTTCGCGAAGGCGTGCAGCCGTTTCTTCTTGACGGTACGCTTCCTGCTTCTCTTCGATAACCGCTTCAATTGCAGCGCGTACTTCATTACCCACTTGACCGATAATCGGACGCTCTTCTGCGCTTAAGCCGCCCATGCCGCGGAGAATTTCCGTCAGCGCGCCCTTCTTGCCCAAATACTTAACACGCAAATCGTTTAATTGCTGCTGTCCTGCAACCTGCTGAAGCTCTTGCAATGCTTCAACGCGCAGCGCCTCCAACCGTTCCTTCATGCTTGATCCCTCCATCAAATGTCCAACTATTCATCCATTCTGCTTGAACTACTTCTCGAATGAACGCAAAAAAGGCCCTTCCTCCCCGTTAGGGACGAAAGGACCGTGGTACCACCCTATTTCAAGCCACGCTGCATGATGCTGCAAACGTCTGATCCGACTGCAGTGAGTCAAAGACCATTTGGCTTCTCTTACCGGATAACGGCCGGCGCCGGACTTCCTACATACGCCCCGCTTGCGGTTCGCGTTCAAAAGTCTGCTCGGGAGCGAACTTCAGCAGACTGTCATCGCAAAGACGCTCTCAATCTATGGCGTCTTCTCCCTGTCCGAACAGATAAGCTTACTCTTCTCCGTCATTGCAATACATCTATTAGTACTACTATTATCCGTTATTATAACCAATTCTCTCGGATCTTAGCAAGCCTAACGTTTCTTGCGTGCAAGCGAGACGAGCAGCGAAGCAGCACCAAGCACTACGGCTACGATGGACAAAATAAGAGGCGTCTTGCTGTCGCTGCTGTCGTCCGACTCCACAGCCGCTGTCGATGCCGTGCCGTGGCTGTCGCCATGCGCATCGCCGCCTTCTGCTGCAGACGTTACTGTCGTTACCGAAGCAGGTTTATCCGCTCCGTCGCCGCCAACCCATTCTACCACTTGGCCGTCGCTGTACGTTTGGTAAGCTTTCCAGACGAGTTGCGTTGCATCGTCGGCAACTTTGCCGCTTACACGGAAATCTGTAAATTCTGTTGCCGCCAAGCCACCGTCTTCAGCCGTCCACGTAATCGACGTAATGACGTTGTCTGCGCTGCGCTCCAGCTCATATTTCCAACCCGGCTTCGGTTCTACGCGGCTCACGTTGATTTCCGCCGGAACGTTTACTTTAACCTTAACCGTATTGATGTCCTTCTCTTCGCTTGGTACACGTACGGCCAGTACTTGATATGTACCTGCTTGCACCTGCGTTGGTTGAACCGTTACATGGGCGCTTGCAATACCCGAGAATGCAAGCATGCTCACCGCCATTGTTGCTGCTACTGCAAACTTCTTCATCGACTGTTTCTTCATCTTCATCGCCATCCTTCGTTTCCGTATCGTCTTGCTCTTATGACGCTAAGTATACCGTTCAGCCGCCATCGTCAACATGACTCGAAAGGGCTAGGGGATGTGTCAACATCGTGAAATAGGGGCTGTGCCCCTCATGACCCCCTAAATTGAATGATTAGGGGCTTCGCTTCGAACCCTAAATTGAAATTATCTAAATCTAAAATTCTTTTTAAAATTCTACTGAAAGAGTTCTACCCACCCAAACCCTCCCTGCAAGGGAGGGCCCCATGGGACTCCCGTCCCCTGGACCCCGGAAGGGGCGTGGGATCGGCTAATGGAGGTATTGAGTTTACAACGTAGTGGGAGCGCGTACCCCTGTGGGGTACAGCTTTTGTTCGTATGGTTAGGGGCTGCGCCCCTTATGACCCCAGTTTAGTTGAGTAATGATTAAGGGCTACCGCCCTCACTGTAACCCAATTGTTCTACCCACCCAAACCCTCCCTGCAAGGGAGGGCCCCATGGGACTCCCGTCCCCTGGACCCCGGAAGGGGCGTGGGATTGGCTAATGGAGCAGTTGAGTTACAACGTGGTGGGGGTCGCGTACCCCTGAGGGGTACAGCTCTTGTTCGACGCGTGTGGTTAGGGGCTGACGCCCCTTGCGACCCCAGTGCGGTTAGGGGCTGTGCCCCTCTCGACCCCAGTTTAGTTGAGTAATGATTAAGGGCTACCGCCCTCACTGTAACCCAATTGTTCTACCCACCCAAACCCTCCCTGCAAGGGAGGGCCCCATGGGACTCCCGTCCCCTGGACCCCGGAAGGGGCGTGTGATCGGCTTACAGAGTTGTTAAGTTACAACGTGGTTGGAGCCGTGTACCCCTTTGGGGTACAACTCTTGTTCGAGCGTGTGGTTAGGGGCTGCGCCCCTTACGATCCCAGTGCGGTTAGGAGCTGTGCCCCTCTCGACCCCAGTTTAGTTGAGTAATGATTAAGGGCTACCGCCCTCACTGTAACCCAATTGTTCTACCCACCCAGCCCCTCCCTGCAAGGGAGGGTCCATGGGACTCCCGTCCCCTGGACCTCGGAAGGGCGTGGGATTGGCTAATGGAGGTGTTGAGATACAACGTGTTGGGGGTCGCGTACCCCTGTGGGGTACAGCTTTTGTTCGAGCACGGCGCCTAATAATGACTGGTTAGTTTCAGTGCCACTACATAATCGTAAGTGCATTTCTGCACCTACATAAATCATATAGCCCGCAACGGTCCTATGTAGGTGTATTTTTGCACCTACTCCCACCATTTCGTTGGTTACCGGCTTATGTAGGTGCACTTCTGCACCTACATCACCGACTCGTGCTTTCTGCAGCTAGTCTCGAAATATCCCAACATAAAAAACCGAGATAAGCGCAGCCGGCAGCGCTTATTTCGGTTTGGGCTATGACTTATTGAGAGGTGATAACGTCAATTAGGTACGGTCGTCCATCCCCTGTTGAATCGCGTAACGAGCGAGCTGGACGCGGTTGTCGAGATGGAGCTTCTGCAATATGTTTTTCAGATGATTCTTGACCGTATGCTCGGAAATACCAAGCGTAGCGGCAATTTCTCGGTTTGAATCGCCGTAGGCGACCCGCTCGAGAATTTCTTTCTCCCGCTCGGTCAGCGGCGTCGTTGACGAGACATTCAAGCGGGGCTCCGGCCTTGGGGAGCCGCCGAGCGGATTTGTTGGTGCGCGGCCGGATTGGCCTAACGCACCCGTGAATTCGAGCAGCAGCCTGGCTGCCAGCTCCTTCGACATTGGCGCCTCGTCGTATGCGACTGCACGCAAGTATTCGAGCCATTGGGAGGGCGTAATATTTTTGAGCAAATAACCTTGCGCTCCCCTCTTGATCGCCTCGAATAGATCGGCAATATCGTCGGAAACGGTCACCATCACGATCTTCACCGCCGGCCAACGGGACTTGATGCGCTGCGTTGCCTCCAGTCCGCCCATGCCAGGCATCCGGATGTCCATCAGCACCAGATCCGGCTGCTGCTGCTCCATCAATTCAAGCGCCTCTTCACCACTCTTCGCCTCTGCGATGATCTCAAATGATCGATCGCCGGACAAAATCTCACGCATTCCCTCACGACCATGCGGATGATCATCCACAAGCATGACGCGGGCAACAGACTGCGACGGTTTGCTATCGTTCATGGCGGCCCCCTCTTGTTTTCTCAACCGTAATTATGGTTCCCTGTCCCGTTGTTCCGTTAGCCGTAAACGTCCAGCCCATTGACTGCGCACGGTCACGCATCATCCGGATGCCGAAACGTCCCTTCGCCCACAGCGCATCGGTATCAGCCCCGACGCCGTTGTCGCGCACCGTCACATGAAAACCACCTTCCAGCGGCTCGCTGGCAATGACAAGCTCCGAAGCATTCGCATGCTTGCGTACGTTCATGACTGATTCTCTCAGAATAGCAAGCAGCTCAACCTGCTCTTTGCCATTCAGCAGGGCATCGGACAACCGCCAATCCAGCTTTACCTGCAGCCGACCGTTCACTCTAGCATCCTCGGCAAGCTCCCGAATCGCATTCATCCATGGCACATCCGTCGTTACCGGCGCCGCCTGCAAATTCGCAATCGACTGCCGTACGTCTGCGTACACATGCCGAACCGTCCCGCGGATTTGTTCCGCCGCTGCTGCACGATCACTGCTTTCCTCCGCATGCTCGAGCTTATCCAGCTTAACCGACAACAGAAACAGTGACTGCGAAATGCCATCATGCAGTTCGCGGGCAAGCTGCTCCCGCTCCTCGAATACAGCCTTCATCGCTTTCTCGCGCTGGAGCATGCTCTGCGTGTCTTCCATCATGCGGAATAGCTTGGTCAGCAGCGTTAACGTGACGATAAGCACGAGAAGAGGAGCTAGGAAGTTACCCAGCTCCATCGACAAGTACGGCAGCAGAAATTGATGCCGTACGTATTCCCATAAACCAAGCGTGATCGTTGGAATGAGCAGGATCGCCCATTTGATTTTGTTATAAGACATCGGTTTAACAACCTCTCATCGGGCTGGCCCCGTGGATCAACGACTTTCGTCTTAATAGTTGCGGAAGCTCGTCGTCTCAACCAGTTCGTTGTCGTTCTTATCCATTACCCGAATTTCTGCCGTCCATTGGCCTGGGTACGGAATGTACGGTCCTGACGCCAGATAAGCATATTTGCCATAGCCATCGAACGCTTCGATCTCTTGATCGTCATACGCCTCGAGCGGAATATCGATTGGCGCATCCTCATGCTGTTCCGAACGGAAGCGAAGCACGACGGATTTAGGAGCGCCGGTCACGTCGGGAAGCCAGATTTTGAGCGTAATCTTGTTGTCTCCCGGTACGTTCGGCGTTACGCGCAGCGATACGTGCATCTCAGCTCCCATTTTATGATAGGATACAGGTTCGTTCGCCGGCAGCGGGCTAACGTATGTGAACAGAGATGTGATAACAATAATGAGCGCCATAAGCACGCCATCGACTCGGAGAATCGTGGCAGAGGGCAGGTCGCCCCGTCTCACTCTCATGCGAAGCAGCGCTCCAACGATGATGACGAGCAGTGTAAGTCCCGCCTTGATCGTCAGCATCACGCCCCACGAAGTGAGCCATATATACGACAGCTTCGGCAGAAATAGCAGTGTCATGCCTACACCCGTCAACACAAGCGCAGCAAGGGACAGCACCGCTCCACCCGAGAAGCGGACAGCAAAGCGGCCAGCTTCCTTCCGGTCTTTGATCCACAATGCCAGCAGCAGCGCAAGTCCGCCTGCCCATAGCGCAGCAGCTGTAAGGTGGACGAAATCGAGACCAACCGTGAGTACCTTTGGATTATTTGCCTCAGCATGACCGCTCCAGCTTTCAACAGCGATCAACAGAACCGCCCATATCACGCTAACGGTCCGACCTCCGCGAAGAACGAGGAAGCCTATGAGCGATAGAACGACTGTTGCCAACCATGCCATGCCAACCGATGTTCGCGACAGCAGCTTGAGCCATTCGCTCAGCGGCTCATCCTCCATCACCTCACGGGCATGGAAGAACACATACAGTATCGAGCCGAACAGGAATGCGCGCACTGTACCAAGCGACCAGGTCTTGGAGAGTTGAAGCGACGCGCCTTCGAAGCGTGTAATGGACTTCCAGAGCATGACACCTGCCGCTAGCAGCAGCGTCGCGTAGTAGAAGAAGCGAACGGCATAAAGGATCAGCTCCGACGAAGTGAGCGCGGACGCAGTTGAACCATGTCCGGCATGTCCCAGCTGCGTATGCAAATCGAACGTTGCTGCATCTTTGGCCGCCGGCGGGTTGCCGACTACGAATACATAAGAACCATTAACGGGATGCCCGTCCTCCGAAATAATCCGATATGTAACGGTATATACCCCTTCGTCAAGATTTGCCGGCTTCACGGCAATCGATGTCCGGTCTTTATTCGCCTCAATGGCCGACACTTTTAATTGGCGGGACAACGAATCCAGCAGCTCGATGCCGCCAACTTTTGTCTCCACCGCTTCATTAAAAGTCAGTCGAATCTCTTCCGGGCTTTGCGCCAGACGAGCGCCAGCCTCCGGCGCTGTCTCCAACAGCTGCGAGTGGGCACTCACAGTCGATGCCGGCCACACAAGCCAGCAAGCAAGCAAAAGCACGCCAAGCGTGAATAGTTTCATAAAGCGGTTATAACGGTAATGACGATGATGTAATGCGTTGGTGTTCACAAACGGGCACGTCCTTTCTTGGTAAAATAGGGCTCCGCCCCTTGGAACCCATTGTTGTCTAGATGATTTGTGATTACTGCCCAACTAAATCCTCTCTGTAAAGAAAAGCCCTATGGGACTAAGCATATGCTTCCGATTGTGGATTCCTCTCGGAAACCTCTATTCCTGAACCCCGGAATGGGAGATGCGGAAATCGGCAGGGCGTGATCGCGTACTTGAGCGGTGGGAATCGAGTGCCCTGAGGACACTGCTGCTTCGTGTGCACGATAAAGTGTTAATGACAGAGTGGTAACAAAAAGCTTTAGGGAGTTAACAATGCTTTCACAACCATTGTACAGAAGATCACAGCACGTATGCTCGTCTCATTTTGAACATTATCAAAATGTTATGAAACAGGTCAAGCGAATGCATCCCATATCCTGTAATCGAAAAAGCCAACCTTTCGGTTTGGAAAGGCTGGCTGGCGGAGAGGTGAAAAAGTAAAGTTACGGACGCCTTCGTCCCTGCTTAGAGTTGTAATAATCAGGCCAATAAGAGGCATCGACAAGCGGGCATCCCCGATCCGAGTCCCACACGTAAACCCATCCCTCAACACCATGATTGTCTAGGTCTTGCACCCAGATCCGATCATAGTCGTTCGCCTCTTCCCAGCCGTAGAAGTCCTCAAGCATGTCCAGCGAGGTGAGGGCATTCAACGGGACTGTGATCCACAGACCTCGTGTTGTAATAGCACCTTGAGAAGCACTCGCATCACGAACCAGTGCAGGATATGAGCCGACGTCGACGAGACGCCCTGCTACCCGACCCGGGTGAGAATGATGGACGTTGTGCTCCACGACGTGATAGTTGTATTCTCCTGGCAGTAAGGAGCCATAAATAAAAACGCGGATCATCGTTTTCATCGTGGTGGTTGTCCCCTCATTTTTAAAAGGTTGGCGGCTGTATGCGTATATTCGCGGCTTCAAGCGCTTCGCGGATCGCCTTCGCCCAATGTGCAGCATGCGGACCATCGCCATGCAGACAGATCGTATCTGCGACAACTGAAGTTTCCCCACCGTCCGCTGTCATTGCTGCGGAGTTGCAAACCATTCGTTTCGCTTGCCAGATGGCCGACTCGGTATCGTCCAACAGCGCATTCGGCTTAGAGCGAGGCGTCAGCGTTCCGTCTGGCTGATAGGTACGATCGGCGAACGTTTCGGATACGACGCGCAGCCCCTGCGCTCGGCCTGCAGTAAGCAGCAAGCTACCCGATTGCCCGTACAGCAGCAATCTTCTGTCAAGCGAATGAACGGCGCGTGCGATCGCAGCCGCAATGTCGATGCTGTTATTCGCCATATGATAAAGCGCGCCGTGCGGCTTCACATGGGCAAGCAATCCGCCTGCTGCATGGACGAATGCTTGAAGTGCGCCGACCTGATAGAGCGTATAGTCGTACGCTTCTTGCGGCGAGATCGCCATCTCACGACGGCCGAACCCAAGCCGATCCGGCAATCCAGGATGCGCTCCGATCTGCACGCCAGCGGCAATGCTTCGCGCAACCGCCTCTCGCATCGTATGCGGATCGCCAGCATGCCATCCGCATGCGATATTGACACTAGTTACATAGGGCAGCAGCGTCTCATCCTGTCCAAAGGCGTAGGCGCCAAAACCTTCGCCGAAATCGGCGTTTAAGTCAACAGTAAAGCTCGTCATTATGTCACCTCGGGGTCATAAGTAAAGTTGATGGGATATTGGAGTTTTCTATTTGAATGGATCTACTTGAATAGATTTGAAATGAGCTAATATGATGAGTTTCGCTCATTAGATGTGGAGCTAAAGACTGAACTAAAGTCGGAACTAGGAACAATATGGTGCACCGGGATCGAACGGTTGCCACAGTGGCTATTAGAGTAATATCGCAGATTTCGTGAACGTAACGGCTGTCAGGAGTGCTAGTGCGGTTCCATGAGCTGATTTCTAGTACATTTGGTGCAAATAAGCTTTGGTGCAACCTTTTACGTTCGAGTTGGTGCAATTGAGCTGTATTAAGCATGATTGGCAACCGTTTAGCGGTATGGACGATGGATGGAATTGGCAGGCAGGTTAGGTGATTGGTGTCTGTTGATTAGTGCATACCTATGCCGATGCTTAAGGGTTTCCACAGTGGCTATTACTGCAATATCACAGGTTTCGTGTGCGTAGCGGTTGTCAGGATGGTTAGTGCGGCTCCATGAGCCGATTTCTATCACTTTTGGTGCAAATAAGCCTCGTTACAACCTTTAGTTTTCAAGTTCGTCTATTTAAGCGGCAATAAGCATTACTGCAACCGTTAGCGGTATGAGCGATGGATGTAGAGGACAAACATGCTAGTTGATTGGTCAGCATGTCTGAATCCCAGTTACCTACGTTACGCGAACGGAACAAAACTTGCAGATCGTAGCAACAAATGACTAGTATCTATCACGCGCTGCGCGACATCGGATTGCCCACTCCAGCGCACGGATGGCTTGCTCCGTTGAGAGATATAGCCGCTGCGCCTCGTCAAGACCGATCGGGCGGAACGTGATCCAGTCGCCCGGTTTCGCCTGCGCCAGCAGCGGCATATCGACGGCGGCAACATGCGCAAGCTTCGGGTAGCCGCCGGTTGTCTGGCAGTCGGCGGCAAGTATGATCGGCTGGCCGCCGTCAGGCACTTGAATGACGCCAGGGACTATGCCATGCGACAGCAGCTCGTTCCTGGCGATACGCGCAAGCGGCGGCGAGCCTTCGAGCCGCACGCCCATGCGGTCGGAAGCGGCCTGCACGCGATAGCGGCCGCTGTAGAACGCTGCACGGGCAGCTTCGCTGAACTGCCCGTGCTCGCTGCCTGGCATCACGCGCAGCTCGATGCCAGCTTCGCTTGCGCCGCCGTAAGCCTGCGGCGGCGCGTACCAGGCCGCCCATGCAGGCGGGCGGCCTCCGCCTTCGGCGGCATCGGCGCTGCTGCGCTTCGCCAGCGCCGAGAGCCAAGCGGTCGCCCACGGGGACGGGGCGACCGCCCCTGCGGCGATGCCGCAGGGGACGGCATCGCCGGCGCGAAGCGGCCGGCCGTCGATGCCGCCAAGACGCGCACGCGCGTCAGTGCTGCGGCTGCCAAGCGCCGCAGCGGTGCCGATGCCGCCGGCGACCGCCACGTACGCGCGGCATCCCAGACGGGCGCCGCCGAAACGAATCGTCGCGCCCGTTGGCACAAAGACCGGCCGCCACATCGCGAGCTCGTGGCCGTCGATATGCGGCGCCATATCGGCGCCAGTGACGGCGATCAGCAGATCTGCCTCCGCCTGAAGCACCGGCCCAGTCAGCGTAAGCTCCAGCCCTGCCTCGCCCTCCTCGTTGCCGACAAGCAGATTCGCGACGCGCAGCGCGTAATCATCCATCGCCCCGCCGCCTGTTAAGCCCGCAGTGCGATGTCCATTACGTCCTCGGTCCTGAATCGTCGAATACAGACCTGGCTTGTGTACGATTAAGCTCATACGCGACCATCCCCTTTCCCATTCTTCCGTACTGTCGCTCCCTCGAATTACCCGCCCAAATCTCGTATTCTCTCACTATTTATCGCTCCGACACTATCCGTCCAGTCCTCGTTTTCTCTCTCGATCTATCCCCTGCATTCCCCGCTACCTCCGCTTCCATTGTACGAAACTGTTCCTCGCTTATCGGAAAGAAACGAATGCGATCCCCTGCACGCAGCAGCGCTGGCTCCGGCCTAGCCGCATCGAACAGCCGAAGCGGAGTCCGTCCGATCAACTGCCACCCTCCAGGCACTTCAAGCGGGTATATTCCCGTCTGCCCGCCGCCAATCGCAACCGTTCCCGCTGGAACGCGTGCGCGCGGATTGACTCTCCGGGGTTGTGCAAGCTGTGGAGGCAAGCCTGCCAAATATGGAAAACCAGGCACAAACCCGACTAATGCAACGGTATATTCAGCAGACGAATGGACCTCAACAAAAGCATCAGCGCTCACGCCGCTCCGTTCCGCTGATTCTTCTAAGTCTGGCCCGTACTCTCCGCCATAACAGACAGGCACATGAATATGCTCGACCACCTGCCTCAATCCAACTGCCGTCGAAGCTAACAGCTCTTCTACTGTCTTCGAAGCCTTCTCGTAAATCGTCATTCCGTTATTCGAAGCGAGTGCCTGCCAGACACGCACAGGATCATACACGATCGTTACCGTTGTGTAGGCCGGAATGAGGTCGATCATCCATGGCACTTTCGCCTGCCGCAACCATTGTGCTGCCGCCCCGACCTGCACCCAGCTTTCATCAGCCGCCCCCGCAGCCAATTCCGCGACAAGCGCCCGATCGCCCAGCGGCGATATTCTCCAGCTCATCGTCGCTTTCCTCCGTTCTCGATGTCTATTTCTTCTATTATGGTAATGCTGGATAGCCATTTTCAACTATAAAAACAAAACGCCTGCGTACCGCATCCCTTAAAGATGCTTAAACGCAAGCGCTTATGCCGTACCTCTTTACTTTACTCTTCCTGAGCTGTTTACTCTACTGTTCTTGTGCCACACCTCTTTACTCTACTGCCCCTACGCCATATCTCCCTACTATCCCTATGCCCATCCCTCTACTTACTGTCCCTGTACGTAACGATTAATGACATCAACCATCAAATCGTTCAACGCACGCACCTCATACTCACCGACAGCCGGCTTCAGATGCTCATTGCCAACCCCGCTGTGATCCGTCAGGAAAATATACGTGCCGCCCGTTGCGACTGCCATATAACGGAGCAAATGCTCGGTCGGTATATCTACGCCGCTCGATGCGATTGGGATAATCCGAATTCCCTTCTCCGCCGCTTCCACCGTTAACGTCTTCATTTTCTTAATAATGTCCTTCTCATGATGCGGCGGTGCATCCAGCACGAGGAACAGCAGTCTTGTTAGCGCCTGTTTGCTCCAATCATGCTCCTCAATTGCATCCTCCAGCGCTTGCTCGACCGCCTCTGGCGTATCGCCGCCGCCGAATGCATCCTGCTTGGCAATCTGCGCAACCGCCTTATCGATATCTTCCGTGAACTTGAAGGAGCGAACCGTATAATCATCATGTACATCGCGGTAAAAATTCGGACTCACGCGAATGCTAAGCTGCCCTTTATTCGCATCGCCAACCCGTCTGACGACATCTTTCAGCTCCGTCTCCAGAAACTTCAGTTCATCTGCCATCGAACCCGTTGTATCAACGACAAGCATCAGGTCAACTAGGGATGACACATCGGCTGCTTCGTCAAGCTTGACCTCCAAGACGCCTCCCGTCTGTAGATCAACATTCTCAAATTGCTTCTTCTGTTGACCTGCCGTTACCGTCAGTCCATATTTCACTCTCCCACCCTGCTCTTCGAACAAAATCGGGAACAAATATGCCACGCCAGCCGCATTCGTGCGCGCTGTCCAGCCATCTTGACCATTGCTGCGCGTCAAGGCAACCTGGGCATCAACTGCAGGCCGCCCATTAGCTGTTACCTTAACCTCGAGCCGATCCCAATTATAAAACTGCCAATACGGCCGATATCGCTCACCCTCGTTAGATGCCATTAGATTCTTCCAATGGCTCCACAGTACATTATCATCCCACTCCCCGGCAGTCAGTGTTCCGGCTGACGCTGCCTCTTCTCCATTCTGGCTGTCGCCCTCTCCCCGGTTCTCTTGTGGTTTTACCGTGGATGACTCCGTCGTCGTCACCGCTTCATCCCCTGAGGCATCTGCGGATTCAGAAGCAGGTTTCGCAAGGTCTGCGCTTGATGTAGAATCGGCTTTGCTGCTTGACTTACTTTCGCTTTCATTGCTTGCAGCCTTACTGTCTCTGTCTGGTGAACCACAAGCTTGAAGCAGCAATACGGCAATGAGCATAAGCACAATACTTAACCGCTTTCCAATTGCCATCATATCCAACATCCCCCTATATATGGTCTGCACTAACAGACGATTCCAGACGGTGGGATGTTGCATGAAATACCCTATACTTATACAATCGATACATCTAGAGAGGAGCCTGAGCCACAATGATGGAAACAATCGATCTTGTACAATTAACGATCACCGGCGACAACAATCAATCGACCGAGTTGACCTTCAGCAGCGCTCAACTTGTTATCGTTCACGAATATGGCTCTAAGCAATGGTACGTTGATACAACGGACTCCGGCCCAGCCGAACTGTTGAACCATTACTACGTCAGCGATAACATCGCTGTCCAGATGACGGCACGCACAAGCGACGGCCGCAGCTTCAGCGGAACCGCATACGTCCACGCCAATGTTCCTCGTCAAGCCTGTGTTCTTCGCGGCGACGATGAACTTACCATTAGCTAGACAGTTCCTTTACGTGGTAACCCAATCAATGCTGCCGTCTCCTGCTCGGCAGCATTGATTCGAGCTGCTCCTTCACATTCCAACAGTCATTTCACTATTCACATTTATAACCCTTTCTCCTCCGCATAACGCCCCCAATGCGGTTGCCGACCGTCCACATCCGAAAAACCGTATTCATCTGACAATCCCCACGAACTGAGCAATTGTCCAGACTTCTGCATAACGTCTGGATCCGAAGCTAGAGCCGCTATCGCTTGACCAACAAAAAACGGCGTCTCCGACTGCAGGAAATGAATTTCCTTGGCCGCAGCGTCTCGCCAATTCGCCTCGGTTACGCCGAAATAATCCAGCATTTCCTCCGATCGAAGAAAGCCCGGCGTAACGGATAAAGCAGTTACCCCGTACGGCTTCAGTTCAGGAGCCATTGCTTGCGCGAGATGAGAGACACCGATCTTCGCCATGCTGTAATAGAGGTTGCCGCGATAATGATACCCCACGCCATCTGTAATCTCGACGATGAGTCCCTGCTTCCGTTCTACCATAAGCGGCGCTGCATAATACGAGGTGATCATATGCGAATGTACGGCCTGTCTTTGCAGGAATAAACCATTGTCCAGCGAGGCTTCCCAGAAGCCCTTCCCCCATTCCACATATTTCTCCCCGCCCCAAACGTCATTCACAAGAATGTCGAGCTGCCCATTCCGCTCTTCTCGGATACGGTCAAACAGCTTTTTCACCTGTGCCTCGTCTGTATGATCGACACGTACGTGGATACCAGTGCCACCTGCTGCTGTCACTTTCTCTGCCGTTTCCTCAATCGTTTCTGGCCGCCCAAGCGGAGATGGATTGCCTCGGACACTCCGTCCCGTTACATATACCGTCGCGCCTGCTTCGCCAAGTTTAATCGCAATAGCGCGTCCAGCCCCTCGAGTCGCTCCAGCTACAACGGCGATTTTTCCTTCTAACGGTTTATTATTGGACTGCATAAACGTCATTCCCTTCCTACTCATTCGTTAGTTTGAACTTCATATCTATCGTAAATTTCATATATGTCACCCACTGTCATATATCTATAATAAGATTGATGATACAAGTGAAACATTAAGTTAGATGGGAGGTTAGTTATGAGGGCGGACCGACTACTGCAGATCATGCTTCTGCTTCAATCGCATGGTTGCTTAACATCCAAGGCGCTTGCTGCCAAGCTAGAAGTATCGGAACGAACGATTATTCGTGACATGGAGGCGTTAAGCGCTGCTGGAATTCCGGTATACGCCGAGAGAGGTTCACATGGCGGCTGGAAACTCACCGAAGGCTACAAGACAAACTGGGCTGGATTAAATCGAGATGAGATCATATCGCTGCTGGCATCGAAACCTCATCGAAACATAAGCGACCTTGGTTGGAGCCCTATGTTTGAAGCCGCGCTTCTTAAGCTGCTTGCTTCACTCTCGCCGACGCTTCGGAACGATGTATCCTTCATGCAGGAAAGGCTATACGTGGATCGAGAAGGCTGGCATCCGACAGGCGAAGAGGTTCCATTGCTGCCGTTGATCCAAGAAGCGGTCTGGGCAGGTCGACAGCTGCGAATCGAATACGACTCCAACACTGGAAGTAATGGCCCGCGAACCGTTCACCCGATTGGACTTGTCCTTAAAGGCTCCCTTTGGTACTTGGTTGCCCTATCGATCACGCGCCATGATAGACAAGCTGTAGACAGTAGCCCACCACCAACTGCACCAGCCACCTATGAGCCTCGCACCTTCCGGGTTGCACGCATCCGTTCCGCCGAGCTTCAAGTAGAACCAGCCATACGGCCGGATGGTTTTGACCTCGCAGCCTACTGGGAGCAATCTGTGCGCCGTTTCCGTAAAGATTTGCCGCGATATCCTGCTCGAGCGCTCGTACGCACGAATGCAAGCGGTCGGTTCAATCAGACCCGATTCGTTCGCGTCACCCAGTGGGGAGAACCAACTGCGGATGGTCTCTGGCTCGAAGTAGCTCTAGCATTCGATACGCTGGAGTCAGCATGCGAAATTGCCTTAAGCTTCGGAATTAATCTCCTTATCCTAGAACCGGAGGAGTTACGGAATGCAGTCGTAACACGTACTAAAGAAGTCCTTGAGCAATATGAAAACATCCCTCCTGAGCATTAGACGAAGGCATCCGTTATTATACGGGTGCCTTTCGTCATTCTTGTCTGCAGCTCCCCACTTTATCCCCCATCACATGCTGTCTTTTTCCAGCATAATCCCGAGTGAAAGCGATGTGGTCATATACAAACATCAAGCCCCAGCTGCGTCTCGCAGCTGGGGCTTGATGTTATATCTATTAGATCTGCTATTATCGTTCAACAGCGCTCGCCATACTTGCTGACGCATCCGCGCTGCCTACACCGCCAGCCTGCAGCTGGTACATATCGTAGTACTTGCCGCCATGCGCCATCAGCGCATCATGGTCGCCGCGCTCGACGATACGTCCGCGATCGAGCACAAGAATTTGATCCGCTTGGCGGATCGTCGACAGACGGTGGGCGATGACGAACGTCGTACGGCCTTTTTTGAGCACATCCAACGCCGCTTGAATAATCGCCTCCGTCTCCGTATCGATACTCGCTGTCGCTTCATCCAGAATGAGGATGGCTGGATCGTATGCCAACGCACGAGCGAAGGAGATGAGCTGGCGCTGACCTGCGGACAATGTCGCCCCCTTCTCCACAACCGGCTCATCAATGCCGCCTGGCAGCTGCATGAACATGTCGTATGCGCCGACGTCTTTCAACGCCTGAACGATACGTTCACGGCTGATCGTCGGATTGTCCAGACTAACGTTCGAAGCAATTGTACCTGTGAATAGGAAAGGATCTTGCAGCACGATGCCCATATGCTGGCGAAGCAGCTGTTTCGGTACGTCACGCACATCGGCGCCGTCAACGAGTATTTGACCATTCCCTGGCTCGATATCATAGAATCGGAACAACAGGTTCAAGATCGAGCTTTTGCCCGAACCCGTATGACCTACAAGGGCCACCGTCTCTCCTTGTCGTGCCTCTAACGAAATGTTGCGAAGTACATATTCGTCTTCTTTATAAGCGAAGGAGACGTTGTCGAACTTCACCTCGCCTTTGCTGCGTGGAAGACTGCCTGTTGTCACATCCGTACCTTCCTCGTCGAGCAACTGGAAGACCCGGCCTGCCGATACGCGTGCCGTCTCCAGATTCGAGAGCTGGTTCACGATACCGACGATTGGCGTGAACATCCGGTTGATATAGTCGATGAAAGCATACAGGACGCCCACGGTTACATACGAGCTCAACGAGCCGCCCCAGAATGCCCACAGGACAGTAATGAACACGATATTCCTCAGCACGCCAGTCAAATTATGAGAGGTGAGCGAATTGAGGCTCAGCAGCTTGTTGGCGTTGCTGAACAGCTCCTTATTATGCTCGTCGAATTCCTCGATCGTCTTCTTCTGGCGACGGAATGCTTGAATGATCGGCATCCCTTGAATCGATTCATTGATCATGCCGTTAATGTCGCTCAGCTTGCTCCGAATCGTCTCATTGATGCGTCCCGCACGTCTGCGGTACAGAATAATCCATACCACCAGAATCGGAATGAGCGGAACCGCAACCAAGGCGAGATGCGGGTCGAGCAAGAACAACGCGCCAAGAATCGCAACCATGTATACGATGCCGGAGAAGAAATTCGCCAATACGGCCACGAACAGCTCGCGCACTGCTTCCGTATCGTTCGTAATTCGCGAGACAACTTTACCTGCTGGCAAATTGTCAAAATAATAAACCGGCAGCCGCTGAATATGCGCGAATACATCCTCGCGCATGCGCTGCACGATGCGATTCGCTGTCGTCAGCAGCAAGAGCCGTTGCCCGTACGTGAAGAAGGCTGCTATAACGAGCAAGCCCAAGTACATGCCTGCCGTCTTCAATAGGCGCGGCAGCTCTGGCTTATAGAAGTGATACAGCTCGCTCTTCGTCAGCTGTACAGCCGGATAAACAGCCTTCTCGCCTTCCTTCGAAACGATCGACAGCTTCCCATCCGCCGTTATTTCACGTGCGCCATCAGCCGCTATATCGCCTTCGACGAGATAATAATCACGCTTCACTTGAATGATTCGAATGATAGCACCGCCGGATTCATCCGCACTTAGGCGGTCTTCCCGCTTGTAGTTCTTGCCTGTATATTCAGCTGAGTCAGCTGTACCCGCAGTTACCTCGTGCCAAGGCTTCTCGATGCTGAGAATGTTCTGGTCGATCATCCGCTGCGCGATGAATGGACCGACGAGCTCAGCACACACTGCAAGCGCGAGCAGAACAAGCGCTATGACGATTTTGCTCTTGAAAAGCATGGCGTATCGAAACAGCCGCTTGCCCGTTCCCGGACGCTGCATTTGTTTTACGTCGTGCATAGTTGGTTACACCTTCATTTCTTTATTGAGAAATCCTCTTGCGAGGCCTATACATAGTCGAAAGCTTTCACTAATTATATGATGACAAAAGCTTACGCTTCCGCCAGCGCTTCCAGCTGCTGACGTTCATATTGCTCCTTGTACCAGCCGTTTAGCTCGAGCAGCTCTTCATGCTTGCCCGCTTCCGTAATGCGGCCATTGTCCAACACAATAATCCAATCCGCATGCTGCACAGCCGACAATCGGTGTGTCGTAATGATCGTCGTCTTGCCCGCTCGCTCGGTACGGATGCCTTCGATTATTTCAGCTTCCGTCCGCGCATCAACCGCAGACAATGCATCGTCGAGCATCAGAATCGGTGGATTCGCAATAAGCGCACGCGCAATGCTGACCCGCTGCTTCTGACCGCCGGACAATGCTACGCCCTTCTCCCCGACAAGCGTCTCAAGGCCGCTAGGAAGGAACATAATGTCCTTGGCAAACGACGCACGTTCAAGCGCACGCTGCAGATCTTCCTCTGTCGCTTCCTCTGCGCCGAACAGAATATTCTCGCGAATCGTACGAGAGAACAAGATTGGCTGCTGCGGCACGTAGCCGACCCAACCTAACATTTGATCGACTGCAATCCGCTCCATCGGCGTGCCTGCAATCTCAATCGCACCTTCGCCTAGCGGGTATTCACGCAGAAGTTGGCGAAGCAATGTCGTCTTGCCGCTGCCAGTCCGCCCAACGATACCTAGCGTCTGACCTTGCTCAAGCATGAAGGACACGTCCTCCAAATTGTTCACGGCCGAAGACGGATAACGGAAAGTAACTTCGCGGAATGCAATCGATTCCGGGGTCTCCAATGTGTCTAGATCCGTGCCATCCGTAACGTCCGGCTTATAGTTCAACGTCTCCGTTACACGGTCAAGCGAGGCGTTGCCGCGCTGCATGACGTTAATGAGCTCGCCAATTGCGAACATCGGCCAGATCAGCATGCCGAGGAAGAAGTTGAACGATACGAGCTCGCCGAGTGTAATTTCACTATGGAATACGAGATAAGCGCCATAACACAGGCCAATCAGATAACTAAGGCCGATTAGGATTTTATTCGTTGGTTCGAATAGAGCATCAATACGAGATACTTCAATGTTGCGTCCGAGCACTTCCTCTGTCTTCGCTTGGAAGCGCGCACGATCCGCTTCCTCCTGTACATAGGCGCGAACGACACGTACACCTGCCACCGACTCGAGCACCTGGTCGTTCAACTCGCCGAACGCATCCTGCGCCTTCATGAACCGGTCATGAATGCGGCCGCCGAAGTACTTCAACGCCAGAGCCAGCAGCGGCAGCGGCAGCAGCGCCGCGAGTGTCAGCTTCCAGCTGATGAGCACGACCATCATGAACAGAATGGTCAGCATGAACACCGTCGAATCGATCAGCGTTAGAATACCGAATCCGGCTGTCGTGGAGATGGCGCCAAGATCGTTCGTAGCACGAGCCATCAAGTCGCCTGTGCGGTTGCGCTCATAGAACGTTGGCGTCATCCGCAGAAAATGCCGCATCAGCCGAGAGCGAAGCAGCCTCTCCAATACGATCGCTCCGCCAAACAGCTGGTACATCCATATGTACGTGATGACATAGCAGATCGCCGTTAGACCGATCCATCCTCCGATAATCCAATAAAACGTCGAGTCTCCCAGCCGCCCCTGCGTAATGCCGTCAATGGCATAACCAAGCACCTTAGGCGGGATAACTTCAAGAATACCGACGATAATGAGCAGCACGATCGCTACTGTATATCGCCTCCAATATTGTTTAAAAAACCAGCTTAACTTGCGTAATACTGAGAACATATACCGCTGTTCATCCTTTCCTTGCAAGAGATCCTACGCGCCCATCCGCTGCAACCTTTCAAAGACAAGAAAGGCGCATCGCAGTCTTCTGTGCGATACGCCTCTCCAGCCTCGCCCAGAACATACGTTCTGAGCGAAGCCTGCAAAAAAGGCGCGTGATTACGTGATCGTAACCATGCGCCTTATACGAACAATTGTCGTGTTAAGCGGATGGATTACGGTCATGATTGTTATGGTGTTGAGCATGGTTGTTAGTCATGTTATTCATGGGTCGTAATCCTCCTTTCGTTTGGTAAAATCTATTCGTCAATGTACCATGGCTAAGAACGAGGTGTCAACCGTTTTCAACCTAATTTAGCAAGAAAATAACGTTCTTACATATCCGTTCGATTTAGATCGTTGTCAATGATTAACAAAATCATTATACTACTTAATATAACACCTAACGATTCCTCTTAACGATCTTCAATCCATTCTTACCTACTCCTTCGCTTATCTAACATATGTACGCTAGTCATTATCCATTCGAAGCACTACAGGTTGATATTCAAACCGACCTCTAAAGGGGGATTTTATGTCGATTCCGATGTCTAGTCCAAAGCCCAGCCGCCGCGAGCAATGGAAGCGGACAACTCAGCTGGTGTCTATTCTGCTGCGAATCTATGCATTAACCTGGCAGCAAGCACGGTGGGGACTTCTTGGCACTGCTGTGTGCCGGCTTATGCTTGCGCTTATTCCGCTAGTTAACATGTATCTGGTAACCCATCTCGTCAATGCCGTTACAGAAGTAATTACAGCAGGAGCGGAGCTCAACACCGTCCTCATCATCCTTGGCATGCAGACCGGGTTATCCATTGCTTCAGCAGCGATACGCTCGCTTGAACAAATGATAATGGCAGCGCTTAAATTACGCATCCAAGCCTATATCGAAGAGAAAATGGCCGAGAAGTCGACGCGGCTGCCGCTCGTTTATTTTGACCGATCCGATTATTTCGACTCGTTCCACCGCGCCATGGGCAGCCAGCACAGCCTCATCTTGTTCGACAACTCCTTCATGATCATCCAGAGCTCCATTACGGTTATCGGCTACTTCACGATTGTTGTCAGCTTCCATTGGCTGCTTGCAGTTGGACTTCTTATCTTCGTTATCCCGTCTCTTGTCGTGAATATGCGCATTGGCGAGCAACGCTTCATGCAGATGATTAACCAGACCGCTATTGCACGCCGTGTCAGCTATCTCTATAACCTGTTGATTGGCCGCGAGGCGGCCAAGGAAATCCGCCTGTTCGGACTTTCTTCCCATCTCATTGACCAATGGCGCACTTCATTCATGCTTAATGCGAAGCAGAAGCTGAAGCTTGAACGGAAGGGCATCGCAATGAACTGGGGCGTTGATTCGTTCAATAACATAGTCAGCTCATCGCTTATCATCGGGCTTGCATGGCTCGGGACAAAGGGGCGCCTGTCGATCGGCCAATACGTTGCGCTGACGGAAGCGTTCAATTCAGTGAACAGCCAGCTAATGAGCATTTCTAACAATCTCTCGTTCATGTATCAGAATGTGCTTTACGCACAAGAGTTGTTCACATTCTTGGATACGCCTGAAGAACATTCACAGCAATCAGCCCATGCTTTGCCTCTAGCAAAGCCGCTGCGCCAAGGAATCGATATTCGCGATTTATCGTTCCAATATCCGAATCAGCCTTTTCCAACGCTTCATCAAGTCAATCTGCATATTCCGCCGGGCTGCAAAATCGCCATTGTCGGAGACAACGGCGCAGGCAAGTCCACGCTTGCCAAATGTATTCTTGGCCTATACTCAGCATCCGAAGGTTCCGTTGAATACGACGGCGTCAATATCCTCGACTTGGATCCTGCTGAGCTTAGGAAACGGGTAACCGCCGTCTTCCAGGATTTCGTCCGATTTCAATCCACGGTGCGGGACAATATCGGCTTCGGCGCGCTTGACCGTCTAAGCGACAACAGCTGGCTGGAGGTTGCCGCCTCCAAATCAGGCGCAGACGAAATTATCGAATCGCTGCCGATGCAGTTCGACACGATGCTTGGTCCTATGTTTGATGGCGGCCGCGAGCTATCGCAAGGTCAATGGCAGAAAATCGCGATCAGCCGTGCCTACTTCCGCGACGCAGAACTGGTCGTGTTGGACGAGCCTACCGCTTCGATGGATCCGATGACCGAAGCCGCCATATTCGAAAATTTCCTTCAGATTGCCGAAGGAAAGACAACGCTGCTCATCTCGCATCGACTCGGCATTTGCAAGGCGGTCGATCTCATCATCGTCATGAAGCATGGACGTATCGTGGAGCAAGGGACGCATGAGCAATTGCTGCGCCTCGGAGGCGAATATGAGCAAATGTATCAGATTCAGTCCAAATGGTACGATTCTGAGACAGCAGCAGTTTAGCATCGATCGATTAAGAGCTGTACATTCGACATCTGAACCTCGAATCAGCGTCAATTGAGCCCAATAACGCTATTTGGGTTCGTTAGATCAAACATAAGCCCTAATTAGACAAACAAAGCCTGTACAGTTCGTTACTAATGCCAGCCAGCCCCCGCCTGTTGCTCCCTCAAGCCATGCACATACACAAAAAGTGGTTGAGCCCTATTGGCTCAACCACTATTGATCATTAGTTCTTATGTGCGATTTCTGGAGTCGTCAGACGGTCGTAGAACTCAACGACGCGGTCGCGCATCTCCACATTGTCACGTTGCGCCATACCCGAGCGTGGATGCTCGTCCAGCATACCCGTAACCATGTATTCCATGATGTAGCCCCACTCTTCTTTCTCGCGAAGCGGAATCATGTATTTCTCGATCATGTCCAGCACAGGGCGAACGTTGTACTTCGCGTGCGGCAGATGTGCAACGAGCAGTTCCGTATTGCAGTTACCTGCTGCGCGGCCCATGCCATATACGGAAGCGTCCAGAAGTTCTACGCCATTCTCTGCTGCGATGATCGTGTTAGCGAACGCAAGCTGCATATTGTTATGCGTATGAGCGCCGAGACGTTTGTTCGGCAGGTGCTCTTTGAACTTGTTCACGAGATATACGTAATCGTTCGGCTTCAGGCTGCCGTACGAGTCAACGATGTAGACAACGTCAACAACGCTCTCGCGAATCAGTTGGAATGCTTCGATAAGCTGATTGTCCATAACGTTCGAGAGCGCCATAATGTTAAGCGTCGTCTCGTAGCCGCGATCATGGAAAATATTGACAAGATCAAGCGCTTTGTCCACATCTTGGATGTAGCAAGCAACGCGGATCAGGTCGAGCATGCTCTCGCTGCGCGGCAGGATATCATTCTCATCAACGCGGCCGATATCGACGAGCGCCGACAGTTTCGTATTGCCTTTGTTCGGGATGACTTTGCGGAGGAAGTCATCGTCCAGGAAGCGCCAAGGACCTGCAGAATCTGCGCCTTTGAGCAGCTTCGGCGAGTTTTTATAACCAATCTCCATATAATCGACACCAGCTTCGTTCAAGCTGTTGTACAGATGTTGAACGAACTCAACGCTGAAATCCCAGTTGTTTACAAGTCCGCCGTCGCGGATCGTGCAGTCGACGATTTTGCAGTTGTTATTCTTTGCACTCATACGTTTGATGCTCCTTATCGCTTAGCATTAGTTCTTTTTTTCCATCATACTTGAAATACCCCTCGAACGCAAAACATAAATCGACTTCTGCCGCGCTTTCCGACAACACCGAACCGCAGATATCGGACATGGGAAAACGGCTATGCAAGCTTCCAAGCCTGCATAGCCGCTTCGCTTCTAACGCAATTATATATATTCCGCTGTTTGTACCGCTTCATTCAGGCAGGTTGGCACAAGCAGCTCATCCGCCTGCAAACCTTCGATCCGAATCGTTCTCGATTCGCCCGCGCGCAAGTCAAAATAATTGTCCGACAGCTTCGCTGATAGGTTCGGCAGACAGACGTCTTTGGCGAATACATCGCTCGTAATCGTCACGATGAGCACGCCATCCTCCTCATGCTGCTCCAATCGCAGGCTGGCAGGCTTAAGCTCCAGCTGATACGGCTTGCCGATCAGATAGGAGTTGTCAGCAAGCACCTGACCTTCCTGCAGCAGCCTCACGAACACGACCGTCCGTGCAGGATCATGCCCGCCAAGCTGCACTGTACCGATACGAGTGGAACGATACCCCGCGCCGTTAGCCGCTAGCTTATCTGTACGGACAACTTGCTCATCAATGATGTCATAGAACGAAACTTCGATTTCCCCTTGGAAATCGCCCCGCTCATGGATGAGGAATAGGCCTGCTTGCTCCTCGCCTTGAACTACGCGCAGCAGCGCATTCGGCGTCTGGAACGTGCGCTTCATGTAATAGTAAGAAGGTTTCTTCACCTTCTCGTAATCGACGATCGACCAGCTGATCGAAGGCCATAGATCGCTCCATTGCCAGATCAGCGCGCCAGACGTGTCAGGCATACGGGAAATCCAATGCTCGACGCCAATACGAAGCGCGTTCGCCTGCATAAGCTGATTAACGTATATGAAGTCACGCTTGTTCGCAGGCAGACGATAATCGCCAACCGTGTAATAGAGCAGTCGCTGCGTGCCGTTCGGCGCTTTCTGCATCGCTTGGAACTTCGCATGCCGCAGATCAGCCTCCCGATCCACTTGATCAATGACACGAACGGAAGGATAGGACTGCATGCCGAATTCGGACAGGAACCGACCGTTAATGGTCTGATAGTTCTCATACGGGGAGACATGGCCCCATACCTGCCAGTAATGCTGATCGCCGTAGTCATTATCATTATGGCCTTCATCGACCGAATACGAGAACGGGCTCGTCGGCCAATACGGACGCATCGTATCCCGGGCGCATTCGTCAGCCAGCACTTCGAAGTACAGCTTCTCGCCGTAGCCGTTCTGCCGTTTCTTGCGGCTGTTCTCGACGAAATGCTGATTCTCGTTATTGCCGCACCAGAGGACGATGCTCGGATGCTGGTTATACGTATCGATGACATAACGCGCTTCTTTGCGGACAAGCTCACAGAAAGCATCGTCATCCGGATAGTCGCCGCATGCAAACATGAAGTCCTGCCATACCATCACGCCTCGGCGGTCACACTCTGCATAGAAATCCGGATTCTCGTAATACCCCCCGCCCCAGATTCGGATCATGTTCATGTTCGCTTCCACGATCCCGTCAATCTCAGCAGCGTAGTCTTCCTTTGTATCCAGTCCCGGATACAGCGTCAGCGGAATCCAGTTCACACCTTTGCACAGCATTGGAATGCCGTTTACTTCAATAATAAACTTACGGCCTTGTTTGTCGTACGGCTGCTTGAGCGTTACTTCGCGCAGACCGATCTGACGCGACAATGCCGACGTCTTGCAATCAGCCGTTACCGCTGCCATCAGCGTATACATGGTCTGATCGCCGTATCCAATCGGGAACCAGCGTTTGGGTCTGTGAATAATGAGCGTCAACGTCGTCTCCGTGCCATCCTGCGACAGCTGTACCGAAGGCTCCACTGTTTCGGCTGCCAGTACATCGCCATCGTACAATTGACAGAGAATATTCGCTTCGCGGCTGTTCACGCCAACTGCCGAGGCAGCAACGGTTACGTTCAGAATCGCTCGTTCATCGCTAAGGTACGTTATGTTATACGTTAGGTTATCCGCATTGCAGCGCTCCTGCACTTCAATATAGATCGGTTTATGAATACCAACCGTCACAAGGCGAGGACCCCAATCCCAGCCATAGCCATACTGCGCCTTCCGCCCGAACAAGCGAGCAGGGATACCATTCCACTGCAGCAGCGGTTCGCCGAACTGGCGCTCCTTCTCTTGCAAATACCGCGTAGGGGATGACAACCGTACAATGAGCTCATTGTGCAATTGCGCAGCGCCGCTAATATCAAACCGATGGGCAATGAACATATTGTCCGTCCGTCCGATGATCTGACCGTTGAGGACCACCTCAGCGTATGTATCGACACCTTCCATGACAAGTACCAATCCATCTGCACCAAGCTGATTGGCGGACAACTCGAATGTTCGGCTATATGTCCAATCATCATGCTCTACCCATTCCACCACCGGCTCGAACAACGTCTGTCGCTCATTCGGAAGCAATCCGGCATTCATCAAATCTTTCTGCACAAATCCGGGAACTTGGGCAGTGTACTGCTCTCCTGTTCGTTCATTGCCGAGCCGCCACTCACCGTTAAGTGCTATTGTCTCCATGTCCATCCTCACCCTCATTATATAAGCTTCTCTATTTATCGAATCGATTCATGCCTATATCATTAAGCAATGATACCTATAATCGCAAGGCGCAGATTCGTCCCCTTGTTATTTGCAGTATTGCCTAAGAACGTCTCTAACTCGAGTTGATGAGCGCCTGCCTCAAGCTCATCACTGATCGTGAGCAGTCGCAGCCAGCCATCATTACCATTCCAATCTGGACGGTCCAGCTCGTAGTTACGCCAGTCACCGCCATCGAGACGGTACCGAATTTCGGCTGTTGCTTTGCCGAAATCAACGCCAAGCGCGATGCCCCGGCCGACAAACGGTATCGTCAGACGCGCTCCTGGCGCTGCCGTATCAAGCACACGATCTACCCACTCGTAGTAAGGCCAGCGCCGAATGGTCCACGGCCCCGATGTCTGCACCTCGGTAAGAGGCAAAGTAACAGCATCCCCCCAATGCAGCGGATTCATCGGCTCTGCTAATTGCCGATCCTCCCGCAGTTCAACTGATGCCTTATCCGGCGCCAGCTCCTGCTTCAAGTAGTGAATCACGCTCTCGCCGTAAGCCAAGCTTCCCCGACTTGTCGGATGCAGATTGTCAGGCAGCCATTCTTCCCAGCGCATAAGCCCGCGCTGCACTTGACGCATCGCATAGAGCCCCATCCACACTGAACCGATGCCATAATGTTCAGCCAGCACCTCCAGTTCGGCAACCGAAGGCGGCTGCTCGCCAGCCATCATCGGCTCGCACATATCCTGCGAGAAGGTATGAACAAGCACGACATCGCGCGTTCCATCTTCCAGCAGTTTGCGAAGCAGCCCCTCACGGGTCCGCATTCTCCGCTCCGTAGGAACCTCATTATCGTTCACGGCGTAATCAACGAATACAAGGTTACAGCCGCGGTCAATCAAATCCCGCTTCGCGCGAAATACCGCCAAGTCACTGCCTGTCGCACCAATCGCCGCATTCTCGACGACAATCCGAACATTCGGATACGTGTCGACGAACCATGCAATAACAGGCTCTGGCCAATTATGTCTTGGACGGGCATCCGTAATCGAGCCGCCGATGAAACCAAGCGTCAATTCGCCTTCTTCAATCGCACGCTTCATATTGGTCAGACTGCCTCTTTGATTCCATATTTGAAGCTCCATACCCGTCACCTCCGATTTAAAGTGAGTCCAATCAGCACGAATATGCTTCCTGTGTTACTTCGTGATCATGGATATCCGGAAAGCAATATCGCTTCGCTCAGTAGCTGGCGCCGTTAGCGGCAAGTTGCCTGAAGCATCCGGCTGCACCTGCTCTTCCTTCAGCCCTTCTCCCGTCCATGCATCGATCCAGTCTACCTTAGCAGCTTGCGAGCCCCATGCCGGGATCGTGATCGAATGGCCGCCGACGCTGCCTTCCGTTGCAATCTGCCAGCCATAAGACAACTGATTGCCTACCATGAGCCATGCACTGCTATCCGGTTTCATAACAGTAAGCGGCTTCTTCGCATTCAGCATCGGATGGCGTACACTGATCGTGACCGGGTCAGCTTCCTTCGGCGTTTGTCCCGCATACACTTTCACGCCCCAGCGCGTTATCGTATCCAGCGCTTCCTCTGGAATCGTTGCTTCCCGCCAATAATGCTCAGGTACATCTATCAGCGGCACGGTAATCATCGTCCACTCGCCGGATTTCAATTGTACCGACTGCGTGTCGTCCGCTTCCGTCCAGCTTCCGAGTGGATGCAGCACAGCCTTCGCCAACAGGCCGTCCGCGCCTGCTCCGTCCGCCTTCACCTCGAATGTAAAGGTATCGTAACCTCTCCAATCCGACAACCCGCCGGAATTGTCATAATACCCTTGCGAAAACTCGTTTGTTGCGAACCGCATCGGCATGCTTACGACCATGTCGTCTCCATTGCCCGATGCTTCTGCCGCAAATACGGAGCCTTGCGCATCCTTATTCGCAGGCGCCCAGTCCGGTACGGACCAAGTACTCATGTCTCCCTCTTGGCCAATCAATGCGATAGTCGAAGGCAGCGGCACCTCAACGCTTGGCGCAATTGCTTTCACCGGCTTCCGCTGCTCATTGAAGTCGATCGGAGCAACGAATCGCGATAACACCTTCATCTGCCCGAACATCGGCTCATCAACTTTCTCGATATCCCACCATACCGGCGATGAAGCAAGGCCGTTCGCAAGCGCTACCCAGATTGCATTGTGATAGGCATTCACATCTGCCACATTGCCTGTTTCCCCAATGATGAGCGGCTTCTCATAAGAAGCCCAGCGCTTCTGAATATCTTCTGCGAATGCTTCGTACCCAATATCGTAATAATTCTCCCGATCGGATACATCCACCGTCTGGTACGCGTGATCCCAATAGTCCTCTTTGTTGCCTGCCATCGACGCGCTTGTCGGACGATGATACGGATCATTGGCTGCAAAATAAGCATGAATCTTAGTCAGCCATTCATTCGCCTTCGCTTGATCGCCTAACTGCCAGCCGTCTGTACCGTTCATCTCGACAACGAGATCCCATACGGCCAGCGAGCGGCTGTAGCCCCAACGCGCGATCATATAACGATACAGCTTCTCCTGATACGCCCATGCGGCATCGCTGGCATAGAAATCCTTCGATTCTCCAAGGACTGAGTAGGCGTTCTTCGACCATGTCGCAGGCCAATTAATCTTATCAGCAAGCGAATCATGCGGCCATACCACGAAGTTCATCATCAGATTGCGCTGTTCAAAGCTTGCAATCAGCTCGTCTACGCGCTTTCCTTTGGCCATATCATATCGACCAATGCCGCTAGCGACCGACTCCAACTGCTCATTGCCGCCGCCGCTGCCCGAATTATCATAGTTTCCGTTCCAGTACGTGATGTAGTTAACGCCGCTGTCGACCAGATGATCCAGCATCGTTTCATTAATTCCCCACGGATACGCTACACCAACACCGTAGAACGATGTGCCGTCGTTGTATTGAAGGAACCGTTTATTCGATTTGGACACTTCCAACCAGCCGTGATGCTCGGATTGCGTTACAGCGAATTTGCCTCCGTCCAGCGTAGACGTTCCGCTGCTATCTTGTAAATTAATCGAATAACTCCAGTCGCCGATCTCGCTAGGCGAGAAACGAATAAGCCAATCACTTCCGTCATAGAAGCCGTTAATCGGCCAATCGACACCCGTTGGCGACTTGAAGGTTGCGCTCAAATCTACTTCAGCCGGGTCATATGGATTGCTGTAAACCGCACTTAGGCGAACAAGAAGCTCGAATTTGTCATATCGGCCAACCTGCTCCGCATTCGGCACAGCATCTACAATGCCTGCTTTCTCCTCCATCGTCTTCTGCAATGTCGCACTCTCTTTCTCGCCCTTGTCCCGATCGCGCAGCGACAATGAAATTGCCACTGCAGCGATCACGACAACGACTGCTATGATGGTAACGGGAATGGCGGTTCGCCAAACATTACGCTTCATCTCGAACTCTCGCTCCCCTTCGTGTGTGCAACAATCGATTAGCCGACGACGCCTGTACGCTCGACGCTCTCTACGAAATACCGCTGTACGAACAAATACATGATTATGAGCGGAGAAATCGCAATAAGCAATCCCGTATCGACGATCATTGCAACGTAGTTAGGATCCGGTTTCGCGTTAGGGTCTGCGCCACCATAGATGACGGTCGAAATATATACCCCCGCGTTGCCTGGGAGAGCCGCAATCTGCGACGGCATCAAATGCATGTCGCTCATGAACATCGAGTTGTAGAACGTATCGTTATACTGCCAGACAAAGGAGAACAACATAACCGTAATAAGCGGCGGAACTGCATTCGGCAGCATAATACGGAAGAATGTCTCAATGCCACCCGCGCCATCGATCAGTGCAGCCTCTTCGATCTCTGCCGGCATACCGCGGAAGAACTGACGGAAAATATAAATAAACAACCCTGCCTTTAGCCCGTTAGCCGTCGCGGACAGAATCGTAGACGGCCAATACGAATTCATCAGGTTAATGCCATCCTTACCGGTAATAAACGTCACAATGTTCAGAAAGTCAAAGCTCCGAAAGTGGAGATAAGTCGGTACCATGAGCGTCTCTGCCGGAACAAGGATCGTCAATACAACAAGTCCGAACAATAGATTTCGCCCTGGGAACGAGAATCTAGCAAATCCGTATCCCGCGAGTGCACACGAAGCGGTAGTCAGTATCATCATCGCAACGACAAACATGAGCGTGTTCCCAAGCGTCGGGAAGAACTTCAATACTTTAGCCGCGATTTCAACATTGCTGAATGTAAAGTGCTTCGGAACAATAAAGATGGTCGGATCGAAAATATCTTCTCTCGTCTTGAATGCCACGGATAATTTCAACAAGAGCGGATATACGATAATGAACGAAATTCCGATGATGAGCACATACCGGAATATCGACCATACCAGCTCCCCAGCCCTCGTCCGAACCCGATGGGCCTGACTGCTGTGCAGCAATGTGTCGGAACTTAACCCATCCTTGAGCTGAGTAATTCGCTTAGCCAGCTGCATGAATCACGCCTCCTTCGAAGCTGATCGCGTTAATTGTAATAGAATACTTTTTTGGAAATGAGATACCCAACGACGAAGAGCAAGAGTGCCGCCACAAGCGTATACAGCCATGACATCGCCGCGCTCAAGCCGAAGTTCTGCGAAGTGAACGCCGTCTTGACGATCGTCCTCGTCACCGTACTGTCCGTGAACGAATCGATAATGGTATAGATGACATTCGTTAAGATGAGCGGACTGACCATCGGGAACGTAATTTTCCAGAACGTCTCGTAGGCCGTCGCTCCTTCGATCTTGGCAACCTCATACATGGAACCAGGAATCGACTGCAGCGCCGCTAGGAAAATCAAAATCTGTACGCCGCTCGCCGTAATGATCTCGTAGATCCGGTCAACGGCATTGAGCAGATAATCAACTGCCCATAACGGCGCTCCGCCTTCTAACAGCGTATCTACGAGAGGCATCATATCGAACATCGCCGAAGCGCCTTCCATTTGCTCCGCTGTCGTCGAATCGCCGATTAGATTAATAAGTCCTTGCGCCTCCGCTGCCGCTACAGCTCCGGACGCCAGAATAACCGGCAGGAAGAACATGGCGCGGGCTAATCCGCGGCCTCTGAATTTCTGATTCAACAGCGTCGCGCAGAACAAGCTGAAGAATAGAATAAGCGGAACGTTAACGAGCATATTGATGACGGATTCCGTCAACTGACGATTGAAATTCGCATCAACGAAAAGCGCGTTATTGAAATTGCTCCAGCCGACACTCTTCAGCGTGAATCCGCCAGGTACAAGCTCAAGCTTCGTAAAGCTGAATTTGATCGATTGAATTAACGGCATTGCGAATAAGAAAATAAATCCGATCAGCCAAGGCGATATGAAGGCAAATCCGAGAAGCGATCTTCGCCTCTTCAACGTCATTGGAGGCATCTTCATCATGCGCCTTCACCACCTATTACATATTGATTAGAGTCG
This sequence comes from Paenibacillus terricola, assembly GCF_014779765.1. Taxonomy (GTDB): domain Bacteria; phylum Bacillota; class Bacilli; order Paenibacillales; family Paenibacillaceae; genus Paenibacillus_T; species Paenibacillus_T terricola. The sequence goes on from NZ_JACXZA010000003.1 coordinate 792,922, forward strand.
ATCGAGACACCGTCTACGGTTACAGCAGTATCATTATAGTTCACCGTAATCGTCGTGCCGTTCCCGAACGTCGACCGATAGACGCCTTCCTGGAGCTTCTCATGATTCGTCATCGGCACGGAACGCAGCGGCGCAAGCACTTGATCTACCTTTCGGTACAAGTCAGAAGCTTGATCCAGCCAGTCGGTATACTGCGTCGCATACCAATAATCGAACTTCGTGAACTTGAATTCAGTCGACGACTCATAGGTCCATACGAATCTTGGCGATGCGCCGTATTCAAGCAGCTTGAGCAGCTGCTTAGATGGATCCTGCTCCGTCGATTGATTGATTGGCTCTCCGGCATAATCCGCATAACCATGCAGAACAAGCTCATAGAATGGTACGCTCTCATCTGTAATATTGAAGCCGCTGGATGACATCGGAGCATCAATGACATGAGACGCATATGGCAGCGAGTAGCTGTTACCGCCATCCACCATTAAATCCGCATATTCCGAATGCAGGGAGCTAAACCCATCTGCAGCGATTGACTTAGCCGTCTGGCGATTCACGACTCGACTGGCGCGATAATCGCCGTTTAGCTCCTCGCCCAAGTCGCGCAGCGACAAGGTAGTGAGTCCCAGCTTGTTATAACGCGACGAGAAACGTTCGATAAACGCCGGAAGCTTCGATGGCGACAACAGGTAGAAGAGGCCCAAGTCTTCATCCATCCGATTCAATGCGCGATTAATCGGCGCCTGCATCGCAACTTCCCGTGTCGTAAACCGAGCTGCGTCCGAGGATGGCGCGAAGCCTAGTGTATCCTCGTAGACGTGCAAGAGCGCCGTATCCGGGTACAGAGCGCCTCCGCTGTTCTTCAGCTTATCGGCAAGCTTCTTGAAGGCAGACGTTCCGCCCAACTTGCCAAGCGGCTTCGCAGCTGAAGGCTCATGATAGACACCGCCCGCCGACCATCCGAGCATGCGCATTCGGATATTGTCGATTCCTTGCGCTTGCATTTCATCTGCCATAATGCCGGCCTGCTTGAACGTCGTTACAGCGTTCAACGCTTCATATGGAACGCCTAATATCGACTTGGTCTTCGTCGTTGCACCAACAACGTCAACATAGAACGGCAGCTTATTCTCGCTTGTAGCAAGCGGCTGTAAGCCCGCTCCATCTGCCAACGTGCTGCGATATTCGGCAGCGATACCTGCGTAGTTCGCATTCGCTCCATTCAGGAATCCATAGGATACTTGAATGTCACCGGCATACAACGATTGGGTCAGAATCGGAATTTCACTCTCTTTGCCGCCGGAGTACATGAATAGACTATCTTCGCCTCTTACTTGGAAGCTTGCAAAAGCATGATTGTACGAATTCGTCTTGCCGGAAATATCAGCGTTAATGCTCGCAAGCGCCTCGCCCTTATCGATAACGCCGTACCATGCGGCATCACCCGATTTCATGCCGAACACCGGCATTCTGGCGCTCTCGCTCACCTGTGACCGTCGCGTCGAATTGTCCGTATGATCCTGACCATATACAACCTGCGAGTAATGATCATCATTGATCTTGCCGTTGTTGAAATAAATCAGGCTCCCCGATCCGTCAGGCACGAGAATATACCCCTGCTCCGATGTGCCGGCCGCGCCGAAGAAATTCATCAGTTCGATCGTGCGTAAAGTGAAGCCGTTCGTTTCTTCAATGGAACCAACGGGAATTCGGACCGATAAGCGGCCATCTTCCAGACGATATTCGAGCGTTACGACGAATTTCGCCTTCGCATTGCCTGCACTGCCGCCATCTGCACCGTTGTCGGCATTATCTGCAGCCAGGTCCTCTTCCGTATAGCCGGCCTTTGCGAAGCCATCGACCATTTTCTTCAATACGAGTTCCTTCTTAACTTGATCCTCCAGCAATTCCAACACTTCAGGATTCGATTTCGATGGATAGTAACGATTCGATACATACCCTGCCGTCGCTTCATCCAGCTTGTCGAGCACCTTCTCCTTCAGTCTGGCTTTACTGATCCGCTTGGGAAGAGCAGCAACCCCTTTGGAACTGTCTCCCACTGTATAAATAACGCGAACGCCGTTCTTGATCGACTCTACCGTATATTGTTTCTTCTCAACGCTGTCCACGTAGCTGCCGAACGTTACTTCGTTCATGACTTTATCGCGGAACGTCAGCATGAATTGGGAGTTCATCGTTCCTTTCTCGAACGGTTGAGCTTTGCTGTCCTCATTCGCTCCAGTCGGGTTGGAGTACCACACTTGCCCGCTCTTCAACTGCTTGACTGCAATTTGCGCATTGTCTGGATTGAAATACAATCCCAGCTCGTCATCCTGCGCGGCCAGCGACATGCCAGGCACGCCGCCCGTCGTCGAATCCTTCAATGGCGTATAGGCGGTACCAGCCTCAGGCGCTGCAGCATCTACATTCGCTATAGCCGCCGTTACAGGCGCTCCTCGGTTAAGCAGCTTGTAGCCTCCCCAGCACAACCCGATCAATACGAGGACGACAAGCAGTGAATAGATCGTTTTTTTACGCATAACTGACTGTGCCGCCCCCTTCTAATTCCGGAATATTAGCTCGTAGTAGATGCTGTAAATGAACCCGATGATTTGCTGAATGAGACTGAACACCAGCATGCCGAGGAACACGATAATGGCCATGACCACAATCGTCAGCAGCATCGTCACGATCGTCTTAGTCGCTGTATATTGATGGACGGTCATCATCCCAACGAACAGGAGCCATATGAACCACAGTCCTGCAAACGAATTAAGCAGATAGAAGAAAGACGACTCTTCATTCGTGATGAAGTTGCTCACCAGCGTCGTCGGATAATAAACAAGGACAAGCGGCGTCAGTGCATAAGCCGTCGTGATCATTATTTCTTTCAATCTGCCTTCTCCGTCGAGCAGCGTCGTGACGGACCAGTTACCTAGACACCATAGAATGAAAGGCAGCAGAATGTATTTGAACTCATCGATGCTGTTCAAGTACCGTGGATCGTTAAAGTTCACGAGAAAGCCGGAAAATTGCTTCTGAATAATGACCGCGACGATAAGAAGGACCAGGATGAGCAGTGCGACAAGCCCTTTGCCCTTCTTCTCGTATTTCATATCCCAGAAGCCATCGAAAGGACGTACGATGACATGGAGCGGAAATCGAAGCCACTCAACCTTCATGTGAGATCAACCTCCTTCTTCTGCGATAACGGACAACTACCCAGGCAGCCCATGACGCTAGCGCGATAACTAGAATCACGGTCATTGTCTGGCCAAAATGTTCTTTGATTACTTCACGACGGTACCGTTTGTAAGCGACCGAATAGTCCTTGCGATCCAGTCCCAGCTTGAAGTACGTCATCGCTTCCTTATTGCGTTTCTCCATCAAGTACGACTTGCCGATTCCGATATACGCGATATCGTAGTTGCTGTTCAGCTTTAGAACCTGCTGCCAGACTTCAACCGCCGCTTGGTCCTGCCCGTCATTATGGAGCGCAACCGCCTTATTGACAGCGCTGCCGAATGCAGTCGGATTGAATTCCACGATCCTGCCGCGTCCTTGATCCAATACGGCCACTCGTTCTCCGATCGCCTCGATCGCAACCGGAAGCTTGAATGTACCTAATTGGTTGCCTTTACCCCCGAATTCGTACAGCAGATTGCCTTCCTCGTCATAGGTGAAGATGCGGGAACGAAACGAATCCAACACGCTGTACATGCCAGCTTCGCGAACCTTGACATCAACGAGCTGTGACGGTCCCCCGTCGTTGCCCATCTGCCGATATCGAATATCGCCTTTGACCGGGAAATATCCGTAACGCTTCAACACGTCATCGCCTGAAGGGCTGATCCGCTTCACAGGCGTATCGGAACCAGGGTCAATGTTTGTCGCGTATACGAAGCCTTTGCTGTCGATATCGACGTTCGAGAACTCCGTAGGGATGAACAGCACCATCTTCGCGCGCTGCGCTTTGGTCGAGTACAGCCGCCAAGCGTAGTCGGCAGCGTTCGGCTGCACCTTGTTCGTGCCGACGAATCCGATGAAGGTTCCGTCCGAGTCGAATTGGACAATTCCTTCAAAGACGCCTCGAGTAACCACATAGACGCGTTTCGCGCGATCGACTGTCAGCTTAAGCGGGACAAACTCGAAGTTGGACGCAAGAATGTCTGACTTTGGTTTCTCGACAATGCCAGCTAACTGGCCATCCGAATGAAGGATGACAACACGTTTATTCTCCGTGTCTGCGATGTAGAGTGTACCGTCGTCTGCGACAAACATGCCCTCTGGCTTATTGAAACCATCCTGCTTGCCGTTGTTATCGAATCCGGCAATGACGTTCTTAAGCTTCCAACCGCTGTCCATAACGACGATCCGATTGTTGCCTCTGTCCAGCACATAAACATTGCCATTAGCCGCCGCGTACATATCAGATGGCTCTAGGAAATTACCGATGCCTAGCGTTTCTCCTGTGATCGAACGAGAGGGCATATAGGCTTCAGGCGAAGGAACCGCATCTCGCCAATAGTTATAGTTGTAACTCTCATAAGGGGCGGACGCCGCATAAGCCGGCGCAGCGCCCGATACGAGCATGACGATCGCCGCAAGGACGATCAGCATCCGTCTTGAACGCATGAACATTCCTCCAGCTCTTTAGTCTTTCATACCTGAAGTAGCCATCGTCTCAATGATTCGGCTCTGCGAGAATATGAACAAAGTAATCGGCACGCTCATCAGCAGGAGCGCTACAGCAGCGCCTACGCCTGCACGGGCGATCCCGCCCTGAACGATTTGGGTCGAGGCATAGTGCAGCGACTTCAGCTGTTCGCTATAGATAAAGCCATTGCCATCGGAGCCCCACAGCAGCTGGAACAGCAGAATAACAAGCGTGAGCCAAGCTGGTTTGACGTTCGGCATAATGATGGACCACCAGATCCGATATTCGCTTGCCCCATCGATCTTCGCTGCCTCAAGCAGCGCATCTGGAATTTGTTCAATAAATTGCTTCATTAGATACAGTCCGAGCGGGAATGCGAACGCAGGCACAATGACCGCCCAGTACGTATTGATCATTCCAAGCCACGACATGATCATATAGTTCGGAATAGCCGTAACCGCCGGCGTGAACATAAGGGACAAGACGACAACCGTGAACATGATCCCTTTGCCTGGGAAGCGATGCTTCGCCAATGGATACGCAGCTGCTGATGCAAGCAATACGTGCCCGACGATGCCCATTCCTGTAATGAATACCGTATTAAAAATGTAGCGCGTGAACGGCACCCACGAGTTGCCGAGCAAATTGATCAAATCGGTAAAGTTGCTCATCGTCGGATTGCGAACGAACAACCTCGGCGGGAACAAGAATATTTCATCCAGCGGCTTGAATGCATTGTTGATCGCATAGATGAGCGGCAGCACCATGAAGGCGCCGAATCCTGCCAGCAGTACGAAGAGCGATACGGTTCCTGCGAATGAACGGTTTACCCGCTTCTTCCGCGGCATCAGTCTTAACGTCATATTCATCCGTTCATTCACCTACCTTTCGCAGCAGTTTTTGCACAATCAAGTTCGTGCCGACCATCAGCATGAAGAGGACGGTCGCGATTGCCGATGCGTACCCCATCTCGAATCGAATCGTACCGAAGTCGATCAAGTGAGTAACGATCGTCTCACCCGCATAGTTAACGCTCGGGAAACCCGCCAAATAAATGGAGACGTCCGCTACGGCGAATGAAGTTGTCAGCTGGATAACGGCGCCAAACATAAGCTGCGGACGCATCGACGGAAGCGTAACATACCATAGCTCCTGCCAGCGGTTGCGAACGCCGTCAACTGCAGCGGCCTCGTACAGTGTCCTGTCAACCGTTTGCAATCCGGCGATGAAGGCAAGAAAGCCGGTGCCAAGCGACAACCACAACTGAACGAGAATCAGAATCGGCAAGATATAGTGTTCGGTCTTCAGCCACTGAATTGGCTCATAGATGATACCGAACTTCATGAGCAGACCGTTCATAATGCCGTAACGGTCACCGGAGAAGATGATCTGCCAAATGAAGAAAATGTTGCCCGAAATCGATGGCGCATAGAAGATAAGCGTCATGAGCGCGCGTACCTTCGGCGACATTTCGTTAATAATCCAAGCAAAGACGAAGCAGGCAATATAGCTCAGCGGTCCTGTAATGGCTGCGAACAGCATCGTGTTCTTAATCGTGATCAAGAAGACGTCATCATCCAGGAACAGCCGTGTATAGTTCTGCCACCCGATAAAGCGCGGAAACTCCAGCATGTTGAAATACGTAAAGCTGATCAGTACCGACATTACGACCGGGAGTACTGTGAACAAGCCGAAGAGCAGCATATAGGGTGCGAGCAAAATGTACGAATGCTTGCTCGTCTTCATTTGCCGTCTGAGCTCTGCCATTTTCGTCCGTTTGACGCGCTGCGTCTCGGAAGAGGATCTTTCCGTCTGCAAGCCCGTCTCTACTTTAGACAAAGATGTCATACCGGCATCCTCCTTCTAATTCGGCAGTCCGAATTCGGTCCGCTTCGTGCGGATCTCGTCTTGAATGTACTGCACGTAATCCATGAGCGACTCTCTCGCTTCTGTCTTGCCATTCACAACCTGATAGAACGCATTGACCAGATGGCGTCCTGTGAAATAACCGCCCGGAACCTCTGGCACGCCTTTCACCGTAGTGAATTGCTCGGACAGATTGCGGTAGTCGGTAATCGGCCAAGGCAGTTCATCGAGCGCTTCGATATTCGCCGTCGGATAACGCGCCGCAGCGCCCATCAGACCTTCCATCTCACGGCCGAACTTCGTTTGCGCCTCGCTGCTGGTCCACCATTTCATGAACTCCCATGCTGCTTCTTTGTCCTTCGCTTGCTGCATCATGACAACGCCGCTGCCGCCGCTCGGCACTGTGCGGTCAACCGATCCGTCTTCCTGCACCGTACCTGGAACAGGGACGAACTGCCATAATCCATTAATCTCTGGTGCAAATACAGACAGCGTGTTGTACATCGTGTAGTCCGCTATACCAATCGGCATCTCGCCTGTACGAAACCGGTTTGCGAAGTCGAATTCTCTCGGAAGCTTATAGTCGGTGTAGAACTCGGTCCATTGCTTGAACGCCTCGATGCCGATTCTGGAATCGAGATCCGACTGCTTGCTGTCATTGCGATAGAATTGTCCGCCGTGCTGATAGAGCAGCAGCGTATAGATGGAGTTCGGCGGGATGTTCTCGCCTGGAAAAGCCGGTGTCAGCGTAAGCGGAAGGCCGAAATCCATATGCTTCTTATTCAATACCGCCAGCAGGCTGTAAACATCATCCCAGGTTTGCGGCACTTTCAGCCCTAGCTCCTGCATCACGTCTTTACGATAGAACAGCATGTTAAACGTTTGAGTCTCCGGAAGTGCATAGGTGCCGCCTTCATAGTGATACGGTGTAATGGCACTGTCGCGGAATCGCTTCATGACATCGTCGAATCCTTCATACTTCGTTAGATCCTCCACCGCATTGCGCATCGCATAGTTAACTGGAATGTCGCTGCCCACCTGCATCGCAACATCCGGTCCCTGCCCAGCTAACGTTGCAGGAAGAAGCGTCGACATATTGACCAGTTCCACATTCACGCTGATGCCTGACTTCGGCGTAAAGCTATCGTCGATCATCGACTTCAACGTCTGCGCTTGATCTCGTCCGCTGCCGATCCATACCGTTATGGAACGATCAGCTCCTGCAGCAGCTACGCTGCCGATTTTGCTATAGTCGATAAAGAAGGAGTACAAGAAGGTCATCAGCTCATGCAGCAGCTTGCGCCACCAAGAAGAACCGCCCTTCGGAAGCTTCTCATCCGGCGAGGCAACATAGATCGCATCAATCTCCAGCGGCATCTCTCTTGCCCGTTGGATCCAAGTGCCGAGACCGCCTGCATTCGTCTTGAATGAGGTTAATTGCTTCGGAATGTAGTCCGGTCGGTCAACCATATCGTCAAGCTGATCCGCCATCGTCTTGAGCAGCGCTTCCGCGTCGCTCTGTCCGCCCGACATCTCTTTCAACTGCTTCGCGATCGAAGAGAGGCGCTTGCTCTCGTCCTTGAACACATCAAGCAGCGACGGAATTTTCTCTTCTACTTTATAGTCGCGGAACGGGTCGGGCGAACTGCTGGTGATCATCAGTATTTTGCGGTACATCGCGTTCAGATTGAGCAGGCTGGATTCAACTTCACGAATAAGCGGGGCGAATTGGCCCAAGCGGTCTTCCAACCGGAGCTCATGCTTGCCTTTCGTGAGATAAAACTCATATGGTTCATCCCCGCCAAGCACATCCATTCGATAACCACTCTTATATTTGAAAGGAATCTCTTCCATCTCCGAGAATGGCACCTTGCCATCGATGGACAAGCGGCGCACGGCATAAGTGCCGCGTACAAAATTTTGCTGCGTCCGCATGCCAATTTTATAAAGTCCCGATTCTGGCACGTCTATTTCCCAGGAAATCCACTGACCCGGCAGACGCCAATTGTATCCGCCGATCGTATTGACCTTCACCTTCGACGCGCTGTACGGAGAAACGGATGCACTCGCTCGTTCACTTACCGGATACAGCGTTGGCGAAGATTTGTAGGATGCTGCTTCACCTTGTATTTCAATAAGCTGGCCTTCCGCTGCACGGTAGCCCTGCTTCTCATATTCAGCTTTGACATCTGCATACGTTCTCGGTTGTTCGATCGGCACGAACGATAATTCTCGTAATACCATTGGCTCACGCTGCGAGACGAAGGAGAGTGTATGATTGCCCGCTGTCAAATGGAACGCAAACGGCCCGTCATACCTGCCGTCCATATCCTGCGCAAGCATTGTCTGCCAGATTGGCGACTCTACCTGCTCTGGACGGATATCGTTGCCCTGATTATCCTGTCGAACCTCTTTCAACTCATTGACCCATGTGCGATCGAATTTCACATAAGTTGCTTCATAGAACGGAAGCTTACCGTCAATTAGAATCGAGCGCTGAATCGCGGAGCTTTTACCTTCAATCGGAAAGTAATTAACAGACAAGTTATATTGACCTGTCTCTGGGACATTGAACGTCCATTCAATCGTTCCTTCTTCAGCTGTAACGATCGAGGAACCTTCCTTCCCTTCAAAGTTATCTCGCTTCTCCACTGTCATCCCTTCCGCCTTCGAGTACGACGAAGCGGGTATAACAATTGGGGTGGACGGATACGCATCATTCGAGTAACTGTCTATGTATTCGTTATATGGCAGACGATCATCGAACGAAGCGAGCGTATCAAGCGAGTCAGCAGTTTCTGCGACCTCTGTTTGCCCCCCATTCGCTTCGGCCGATGCTGGCAAGGCCGCTGCCGACATGGCAACAGATCCAGCCAACAGAACAGCAACGCTGCTTAACATCCATTTTCTAATCCGCCGTATGTCCTTGCCCATTCCGATCAGCCCCCCCATTATGACTGAGACCCCCATCACGGATGGAGGTCCCAGTCATCCTCATGGAATTGTCTTATTGCTTACCCAAGGCGTCCATCGCCGCTTGCGCTTCCTGCTTATGCTTTTCTACCGCAGCCGTTACCGATACGTTGTTATTCAGAATCTCTTCCATAACCGTGTAGTAAGGGAAGTTTGCATACGCCTCATCAAGCTCTACCATGCCCGTGTTTGCAATATGATTAACTACCATATCGATGTCTTCTTGATGTTTGTATTTGCTTTCCAGGTAGTCTTGGCTTGGGTACTCTTCGATTGGCGGGATGTTGTACAGCTCTTCGAAAATTTGGTATACAATACCAGGATCTTTAACGCCTTTAGGGATAACATAGCCGTTACCCGTATTCTCCGAGAACGTAGCTTCTTTCGTGCCATTAGGTCCAAGCGGGAACGGTACGATACCGAAATCCAAAGTCGTGTCGCCCATCATCCACTCAGCGCCCGCCCACATTGCGGAGTCGCCGTCTTTGAACGTATCGCGTTCTGACCATTCCGTTTTCTTGCCGCTCTTCACTTTAACTACCTTGTCTACATTCCACATTTTATTAATCAACTCAAGCGCAGCAATCGTTTTGGGATCCGTGAGGCCTTCTTTGCCCGTCGCGTCATCCGCGATTTTCGCGCCGTTGGCTGCTGCCAGATGACGTCCCAGCTCAGATGACCAACCTGCATAACCCCAACGATCGATCTTGCCGTCATTGTTCGTATCCTTCGTTGCAAGCTTAGCAACCTCGAGGAATTTATCCCAGTTCCATTCGCCGTTGTTATAAAGCTCCTGCAGATCCGGAAGACCAAGTTCTTTGAAGATGGCGCGGTTGTACATGAGACCCCAGCCTACGTTGCCCGGCGTATTGAACATGTACTCATCGCCCGCAATCGGTTTCATCTTTTGCATCAGCTTGTGGGCATTGTTAATGTCGCTGTCGCTCGTCGTGAACTCGCTCAATTTATAAAGTTGACCCGTCAGCGCAGAGTTGAGCGCATCCTTCGTTTCAACAATGCTTACGTCCGCCATAGGCGTACCTGCGATGATACCAGCCGTATACTGCTTCTGATAATCGCCGTAAGGAACGTTCAAGTATTCGATCTTAACGTTGTACTTCTTCTCTACTGCTGCCTTCTGATCAAGCAGCGCTTTGCTCGATGCCGTGTCGCCTGCTGGCTTCAGATCCCACCAAGCGGAAAGCGTAATCGTGCGTCCGCCAAGATCTACTGGATCTGCAACAACTGCTTCAGGCTCATCCGTAACCTTGGTGTCTGCAGGCGTATCCGTCGTTGTTGCTGTTGTTTCGGTTTGTTTCGTGTCTTCCTTGCTTGTCGTGTCATCCTTGCTGTTACTCGAACAAGCGGCCAGCAGTACAAGCAACATGCACATTACGGAGATTGAAAGCACTTTCATTTTTTTCATTACAACTTCCTCCCTCATAAGTGTTGCGCAGCAATTACAACATCCATCGCGACGCGGCTCTAACCGTTTCTGTTGACGCATGATGTGTGATGCTTAGCGAAACAACGCCGGGCTTGCCCCCTCACAGTGGTCGGCGCACTAACGCAAACGATTCTCCATGTCCTGTTGTCCTAATTTTGTGATTGGAAATAAAAACATTTGCAAAACAATATTAGCATCGTTTTTGAATTATCGTCAATCGCTTTTTGAAAATTTGTTTGGTTCTAAGGTACTTTGTTATTCCCTTGAAGCCACTGGGTTTTAGCAGGATTGATAACGCTTTCGACATGATTCTTATAGGACTTATGTCGATGTCCGATAGGATCAGTGCGGTACGACATTACAAAACTGAAAGCGCAAACAATTTATATATTTGTTATTCCGTATATTATTTTGTTATTACACATCGGCACAAAAAAAAGGGACATTCTCCCTAAGGAAAATACCCCTCTAACGAACTACTAGACTAACTAATCGTCGTTTCGCGCATAAGCACATCGCCCTGAATAAGCAGACGCTCCGTATTCGAGTTGCGGTTGGCACACCGCCACAGCAGCTTGTCGACCGCACGCATACCTAGCAGTTCCTTGTCCACATTAACAGTCGTCATGGTCGGAGACGTGTTATCGAAGCCCGTTACCCCGCAACGCTCTGGCACTTGAATACCTTTAGCAATAAGTCCAGATTTCACATTATCTGCAATAAAATCATTAGCGCAAACGAATACCTCAGGCAGCTCTGATTCATCAAGCCGCTCTACGTAGTCGCTCACTGTCGAATCCTCTTGTGCTATGAGCCCCTGTACCGGATCGAACTCGATCTGATGTTGATCCAATACAGAACGGAACGCGAGCCAACGCTCGTAGAAGCTATGCGCATACTCGACATCGCCAACAAATTTAAACTTGCGGTAGCCTCGGCTGACAAGCTTCGTCGTCAGCTCTCTCATACACATGAAATTGTCTGTAAACAGCGTGTCGCAATGGACTGCCGGATCGAAATGATCAACCATAACAACTGGAATATCAAGTCGCTTTATCTCTAGCAGAATCTGCGTAGAAATCGTGCCGACCGTAACAATACCCAGAATGGCTTCCGGATTAAGCAGGGTAAATACTCGGTCACTGGAAGGCTCCGTTAGCGTTAATATATCCATACTCTTCTGGTTCAGCCTTGCGCTAATGCCGTCAAACACAGGTCCCCAGTAGAAAGAATCTTTGTTCTGAAACCGTATATTCGGGAACAGCACGACGATCGTACCCGCAATAGGTGCCGATTCCGGGTCCTGCAGCTCCTCCGAAACATTCGTAACTCTTGTACGAAAATAACCAAGCTGGCCAGCCGCCTTCAGTATCCGGTCTTTCGTGCCTTCACTTACGCCTGACTTACCTGCCAGCGCGCGGGACACTGCGAATTTGGAGACGCCCGCGAAATCGGCTATTTGCTGAATAGTCACTTTTTCCCGCATCTTCACTCGTCCTGTAAACAGTTTAATAACTCAAATAACACTTTAGCATAACTTTTAGGTATATTCAAAACAAAAATAAAATATCTCTGACAAGCCCCATGAAAATGAGGAGTATAGCCTATTAAGCCTTGCTGAGCGCACTTTCCGACACCCGTTCACGGATGAACAGGGAGCTGAGCAGCGCGAACAAACTAATGATCAAACCATAGATAAACATATCGCGGAAACCGTTAAGCGGCGCGATCTCCCGCGTCAAGAACGCCCCCATTATCGTCACGCCGGCCGCTGTGCCTATATTGCGGGAGAACATTTGGAGCGATGCCGAGATCCCCTTGTCTGTAGCTGATACAAGCTGCTGAGAGCCAATAACGGAAACCGTCGAAAGCATTCCGAAAGCCAGTCCGAAAAGGATGGACCCTGAAAAAACAAACCAGAATCCTGTCGAATCCGAGAGGAACATAAACCAGACGCCGGACACAACAAGCAGAATATCCCCGATCACAATTAGCTTGCGGTAACCATACTTTCCGATCCAGCGCCCCGCAGGCACGCTGCATGCCATCCATCCGATGGACATGCCGAGCATCGCCACACCGCTCATGAATAGCGAATAACCTTGCTGCTGCAAGAACATCGGCAAGTAGCTTGATGCGCCGAACAGTCCGCCATACGCTAGCAGCGAATTCACATTCATCCAGGCAACCTGCCGATTACGGAGCAGCGACAGCGGAACGAGCTGCGAGGTTTGGCGTTTCTCAAACAGGTAGAATGCAACTAGCAGCACAACACCACCAAACGCATACCAGAGCGCGCCTTTATCAACGACTGTTGGGACGAGCAGCAGACTAATGCCAGCTGTAAAAATAACAGCGCCGCCATAGTCGACCTTCGCCCGTTTCGGCTCGTATCGCTCCTTGTAAGGCATTAGCAGCAGCAGCGACAACAAGCAGATCGGTACATTGACGTAGAATACATAACGCCAGTTCCAATATTCAACGAACGCCGAACCTAGCAGCGGCGCAATTACAGCAGATAATCCCCACATTGCGGTGAAGAGCGCCTGGATTTTGCCGCGTTTCTCTACGGAGAACAGATCGCCAGCGATAATAACCGGGAACGGATTCATAACACCTGCGCCAATACCCTGCACCGCGCGATAGATGACGAGCATAATCATCGTCTTCGCGCTGCCACATAGTACAGAACCGAGCATAAACAAAACAATGCCTACCGCAAACACGCGCTTGCGTCCGAATAAATCAGACAGTCTGCCCGCTACTGGCGCAAGCACTGTCGAGAAAATCATATAGCTGGCGAACGTCCATGCGTACAGCTCCAACTTCCCCAGCTCCTTGGCTATAACCGGCATCGTCGTGTTGACGATTGTACTATCCATTGAAGCGACCAGCATCGCCATAACGATGCTGGCCATGACACTATACTTGCCTCTCAATTCATCTTCTCCCCTTTACGCTTTTGACCACATATGAATCAATAAGTTTTCGAGTCTCTCGAAAGAACAGATTCTTATTGGCGATAAAACCTACCACTAAACGCGGTCGCTCATCTTCGAAAGGCCTCGATCGAGGTTTTCTCATCACGAAGCATAACAAAGCGAAGAGGCCGCTCTCGCGACCTCCCCGTCCGATCCGCATGCTCTGCAGATGAATGGATTGTTTCTAGCCTCTCGACGACAGCAGCTCAGCCAGCGTACGAACCATGACGCCTGTTGCGCCTTTGGACTCCCAGCCGCGAGCGGAATTAAGCCAAGACGTGCCTGCAATATCGAGATGCACCCATGGAAGGTTCTCAGCGAACGCGCCGATGAACAGACCGCCAGTAATAGCGCCTCCAAGACGTCCGCCGCTGTTCTTCATGTCCGCTGCATCGCTGTCCAGCTGCTTCCGGTATTCCGGATACGATGGCAGCGGCCAGATCCGCTCGCCGGATTGACGGCCTGCGCGGATAACATCTTGGATTAGCAGCTCATCCGTGCCTACGGCGCCTGTAGCGAGGTTGCCGAGTGCTGTCTCGACCGCACCTGTCAGCGTAGCCACGTCGATCAGACGCGTAGCGCCGCGGCGGACCGCCGTCGTAACCGCATCAGCAAGCACGAGCCTTCCTTCCGCATCCGTGTTCACGACCTCGACCGTCTTGCCGCTCATCGTGACGATAACATCGCCAGGTTTGAGCGCACGGTCCGACGGCATGTTCTCCGCTGCCGCGATAACAGCCAGTACGTTCACCTTCGGCTTCAGCTCGCCGATAATGCGCATAGCGCCAAGAACGGCAGCAGCGCCTCCCATATCGCCAATCATCTCTTCCATGCCGTCTGCGCGTTTAAGCGAGATGCCGCCTGTATCGAACGTAATGCCTTTGCCGATGATTCCCCACACATCCTTGCTGTCCGGAGCTCCTTCGTAATGCAGAACGATCATCCGCGGAGGGTTAGCACTGCCTTTGCCTACGCCAATCAAACCGCCCATCCCTTGATCTATAATCGTGTATTCATCCATAATCTCCACGTCGAAATTGTAGCGGTGACCGATCTCTTCGGCATACTCTGCCAATCCTTCCGGCACCAGTTCGTTGCCTGGCATATTCGTCAGATCCCGTGCGAAAATCGCGCCACCTGCGAACAATTCTCCCCGCTTCATACCCGCCGTCCAGCGTGCGGCTGCCGAATCGTCCTCTTCCACACCGGGTTCGGGTACGAACTGCACCGCAACAGGCTCGGTATCCGTACTGTCATGTTTCCCTTTGCGCTTCGGACGTTCATACCAGCCGAGAACGAGCCCTTCGACGAGCGATTGTGCCGCTCGCTCCGGCTGACAGTCTGCCGTCCCTTGAAGCAGCGAATGCGGCAGCAGCACCTTCACAGAGTGAGCACGCAGCTTCTTCAGACTCTTCGCTGCAGATGCACCAGCATCACGCAGTTCGTCGGCAGCAGCGCTGCCGCTATAGCCAAGCGCCAACACGCTGCCGCCTTCGTAGAGGCCCAGCGTTGCGATTGCTTCCTTCTGTCCTTTCTCTCCCGTAAACAGCCCTTTAGCATGCAGCCTGCGGAGCTCTGCGTCCAATTGCGGTTGAAGGAAAGCCGCATCGTTCTCGAGCTGCGTGCGCGAAATCAATTTCACGACGATATCAGCCGTCTGCCCAGGATTTGCCCCGTATGTAAACTGAAATTCCATTTTCTATCATCCTTTCATCCCCGATAAAATAAAAGAATCGGGATACATCTATCCCGATTCTAAGGCTTTATCCGATCAATGGCAAATGAATCGTGAACGCTGTTCCTTCGCCAGGCTTGCTATCTACGCCAATAGAACCGCCATGGTTGCGAATAATCCGATAGCTGACTGACAGCCCAAGTCCCGTACCCGCTTCTTTGGTCGTGAAGAACGGATCGAACAGCCGATTCATCGTCGCACGGTCCATCCCTTTTCCGTTGTCCCGGACGATAACGTCAACGCCGTCACTGCCCGTACGATGGACGATAATATCAATAAGCCCATTGCGATCGCTGCTTACATCTTCAATCGCATCCAGCGAATTTTTGACAATGTTCAAAATGACCTGCTTCACCTGTTTCACATCAATCGACACCATCATCGATTCTTCGTACGATTCGAGTTGAATCATACAGCCCCGCATCAGCGCTTCGCTCTCCGTGAGCAGAATAACTTCCTTCAACAGCGCTGTTATCGATATCTCTTGTTTCATCGGTGCAGTAGGTTTGGACGAATTAAGAAATTCATAAATAATATCGTTAGCGCGGTCAATCTCGGCGACGATAATACGCGCATACTCATCCTTGCCCAGCTGAAGCAGATGAGGGCGAAGGAGTTGAATAAACCCGCGAATAGACGTTAATGGGTTGCGAATTTCGTGTGCGATCGCCGCAGCGATTTTGCCAAGCATAGCGAGCTTATCGTTCTGGTAAGCGGTATGTTCAATCGCTTTAAATTCGGATACATCTTTGACGCTAATTAGAAAATCGCCTTCGAGCTGATCTCCGTATGTAATGGTTGTGAGAAAATGCCGGCCCTTATTGTCCTGAAACTCAAAATACGGATTGCGACGCATAATCGTCTCCTTGTAGAGACGAATGATCATTTTGCGCATGCTGCGTTTCAGCTTCGGATGAAGCATTAGTCCGCGCAGCGTACATCCAACCAGCGCTTTACGCGGCAAATCAAGCATACGGGCGAGCATCAGATTGACGAATGTCAGCGTGCCGCTGCTATCGAACAATGCAATTCCTGAATCCATATGCTGCAGCACGTTCTCGTATTTGCTTCTTACCCGCTCCGAGGAACGGTGAGACTTGAACAGCATTTCTCTCATTTCAGTAATCTTCTGCTCCGTTGATTTCTCCGTATCGTTGCGGAAACGATAGGCAACCATTAATTCGATCAAGAAGCTGAATGAACGATTGTGGAGCTTGCCTACATCCTCTTGCTCCATGTTCATCGCAAGCGCTTGTACACATTCGGCATGAACCGCGACAATCTCCTCTGGATGAATGTTCCCTAACATCTTGCCAAGCTCGGTTGCTTGGTACAGGGAAGCTTCACTCTCGCTGCGAATATATTCGGCAAGCGCGGGAAAATAGCGCCTACGAATCGCTTGCATACTTATTCCTCCCCGACAGCAAGAACATACGGATCAGCCTGTTTCTCCAACCCTTTGGATGATTTCAGCCATTTGCGAAAAACGATTATCGTCCCTCTGGACTCATGATAGTGCATTTCAAAATCATCGGCCCATTGCTGCAGCCAGCCCGAATTGATCCGACATGCATTTGTCGAATGATCATATAGACGCACCTCGATTCCTGTCTCGAACCAGTTACGATGAATCGACTTCATTACCATATGTCCACGATGCATGGATTCGATTAATTGGTAGGCTAACTCTGATATCGTGAATGCAATGCGCGTCTGGTCGACAATTGAAAAACCAACACTTCTGGCAAGCTCTCTCCCCTGCTGTCTAGCTTTGATAGCATCTATCAGCTCATTCATGAGGAACATGTCCATCACTGCATCGCTCTCCCGTCTTACTTGTCACTCCTGAACCGCTTCAGACAGACGATTACATCCTGCGACTTGTAACTCATATGATGTATGAAACGGGAATAGTTGTCAATCGGAGATCTTGTCGAAAAATGATGCACATCTGAGCTATAGAATTCGCTTTCATTTGCTTGATCCGAAAACGATACAACTACAAAAAAAAAACGAGCAGCATGGCCCTCCCTCGACAGAGGAAACGCTACTGCTGCTCGCCGTTTGTTGCAACGAGCATGAAGTCTCGTTAGTGCTGCCTCAATCTTTGCTATTATGCTTACCGGAGTTCTGGCCGCTGTTTCTGTCATTGCCATTGCTTTTGCCGCTGCCCTGATTCTTGTCATCCTGGTTATAATCATTACCGTTGTTCTTGCTGCCGCTGCTATTGCTATTCTTGCCGCTAGTGCCGGCTTTGTTGCTGTCCTTGCTATCGTTATTGCCGCTGTTGTTCTTACCGATGTTGTTCTTGCTGTTATTGCTCTTGGGGTCATAGCTTTGGCTTGTATTGTTCTTGCTGCCGCTGCTTCCTTTGCTGCTGTTCTTGCTATCGTCTTTGCTATTCCCATTCTTGCTGCCGCTATTGTTGCCTTGCTGGTTACCGTTCTGATTGCTGTTACCCTGCTGATTGCTATTGTTAATACCATTATTAATTATAGGATTATTGGGATTCCAATGATTTCCATTATTCCACTTTCTGTTAATTACGTTATTCCCGTTGCTGTTCCCTTTATTTTCACTCGGCTTAGCCGTATTCGGACGATTATTAGGGTTCGCTTCTCCTGGCTTCTGACCCGATGGTTCGGTTCCTGACGGATTAGTTGCAGTCGACTTATTGCCCTGATCCCTGCCGCTTTGCCGCTTCTCCTCACGCTTAGCCTTCGCCCGTTTCTCCCGTTCAAGCAGCGCCTTCAACGCTTCTTTCTCTTCTTTGTTCGAAGCTGCTTTGCTCTTCAGTTCCGTTTCCTTATCAGCTGAGGGATTTGCTGCCTTGGTCGCAGGCGTTGTAGAAGCTGCCGCAACCTCTTTCTGCTTGGAAGGTACGACCGACTGGACACCGCCTTCTGATGCTGTCCATTCTTGGATTGACTGATCCTTCAACGAATCAAGCTTCAGCTTCGGGTTTTTGCTCTTTGCCATCAAATAAACGGCCATTTTGCCCGTCGAAACACCACTTCGTTCCGCCTCGTCCCTAACTTCCTTCGGTACGGAGATGACGGTTACGTTATCACTGGACGGAACAACCTTCGTGACAGCCTCATGAATATCCGACTCCAACTGTACTTCGAATTGATCAGGATCAATTAATTTATTACCGACAACGACGCTGGCGATGACGATATCATGGTCTGCAGCTGCCGCTTGCGCATCAATAACTGACGAAGTTTTCTCAACCAGCGATGCAACAACATCAGCTGCATGCTTCCCTTTATAGTCAATGCCGCTCGCAAGATTCTTGCCTTCATCATTCAGTCCTCGAAGCTCTCGGACTTCTTCTTCATCATTAATGCCTAATTCCACACTCGGGTTAACATCAAGCGTGACATAAGCAACGATCGGTTCTGCCTTGGAGGTAGGCACCATTACGAGCGGAAACAGGAGCAGGACAACCAATGCCGCTGCTGTCCACGCCCATGCGCGGCGCGGGATTTGTCTCCGTCTATTGGCAAGTATAATCTCGTCCCCGATATCGGCATCAACTTGACCGGAACGCGGCACACGCCGGAATTCGCCGCTAGGCGTTAGAACGATGAGATGCTTCTCGCTCATCTCCATTACGATTGCTCGTCTGCTCACCATTTCACCTCCTGTGCTGTATGCTGCTTGATTGCTTGTGGTGGCATTTGTTGTACATAAGCTTGAACATAGGGATAGCTGCCCTTATGAATGAGGGCGAGTGCAATGATGTACTTGCGATTGCGTTCGATTGTTTTGCGCGATACGCCAGCCTGCTCGGCTAGTTCTGTAACCGGCAGCCTCCCTTTGTCCATGATGGAATCATAGTAACGAGCCTCCGTCGCCATGCGTCCAATATTGAACAGCATTGCACGCGTATCCGTATGTTTCGGAGCTTGATCAACAAGATCCGAGAACGAAATACCGAACTGCTGCAGCTTGGCTGACAGCTCCAATATTTCTTGCTTCCGCTCTTCCTTCTCCCGATCACGAGAATATTGCTGCTGGGCTTGGCTTGTCTCGATCGGATTCGTAACGGTCTGCTCGTCATCTTCCATATCAAACGCACTGTAAGGAACAGACTGCGTATGACGCTGCTCCTTGCGCACATAGTCGATTAAACGCCTGCGAATGACCGTTTCGGCGAAGCCCAAAAACGACCGGCCTGCAGATGACGAGAAGCCGTCGATTGCTTCATTAAAGGCTATTAACGCAATGCTGTATTCATCATCCTGCTGCGGGTTAATGTAGCGCTTGCTGAATTTGCTCGTTACTTTGAGGATGTAGGGCTCGTATTGGGCAATAAGCTCAGCACGCGCTTGCTCATCCCCTTTGCGAATCCGCTCGATTGTTTGCTCTGGCAAATCAGTCGGTTGTTTCTTTGAAGATCGTTCGCCGCTTACTTTGCTGATGAACCTTCGGAAGAGTACAAGCAGCAACCGTGTCACCTCACTTACATCATTCGTTTATAATCAGATAAATTAGGGGGTTCTCATAATATTATTCGAAAATGAGAAAACATTTTTTTATAGATAACTTAAATTTCAACTCTACTATATAATGAAAAGAGCCCCCGAAACCGGAGGCTCACAATCCAACCTACAATTATCCGTTAAGACGTTAGCCGTTGACGCAGCTTCGTGCGCCTTGCGCTTAGCACGCTAAGCCGCTTCTTCAGGTCGTTTTCCCAATCTGCGTCGTCGATTTGCTTCGCAACGGAAAGAAGATCGAGAGCCATATCGATCTGACTAATTACAATATCAAGCGGATCTTCATTCTCGTTGTTAACGCAATTCTCGAAGAGTACCTTCGGGTCTTTGTCGACATAATCCTGGAAATCGATTTCGGATGCGCCATCACCGTGTGCAAAATCAGCCAACACTTCGTACTCATTCTCAACCATATGATGAACCTCAACTCGCTGGCATACCGGACAGAACGTAATCGGAACGTTATGAATGTGTGTGCGGAAATGTTTGAGAGTTCCTTTCGCGCCGATCATGCTTGCTCCACAGCAAAAACTCATCGACTCTCACCTCTTCGTAACATCCAATTAATGGACGATCATTAAGGCTTTAAGGTTGCATACAAATTAGAGCTTACCCTAAACGTATTCGCTTCCACTGCACGAAATTCCTGCCAAGTTTCGATGCCAATTGCAGGAAGTCAGAAATTGATATGAATTGGACACACAAAAAGGCATGATCCTCACTTACACGGATCATGCCTTTATCGTAAATAATCGTTAATTCGTACTCATCGTACTCTGACCAGGCTTCCAGTTGATCGGGCATAAACCACCAGATTGCAGAGCTTGCAGCACACGCAATGTCTCATCGATGCTGCGACCCACATTGTTATGACTAACAACTTGGTACATGAGCTCACCATCCGGGTTGATGATGAACAAGCCGCGTAGTGCCACGCCCTCATCCTCAATCAACACGCCATACTCGCGAGCAACCTTCTTCGTAATGTCCGAGGCGAGCGGGAAGTTCAACTTACCAACGCCGTTATCGCTTGGTTCGGTACGAATCCAAGCCCGATGGCTGTGGATGCTGTCCGTACTGACGCCGAGTATATCGGTGTTCAAATTCTGGAATTGCGGATAGGCTGTACTCATCGCTGTTATCTCCGTAGGACAAACGAACGTGAAATCAAGCGGGTAAAAGAACAAAATGAGCCATTTGCCGCTGTAATCAGCTAATGAAACTTTGCCAAACCGCTCGCCATCGCCAGACGCCATCTCCATCGTAAAGGGTGGTGCCTGGCGGCCTACCATTCGCTCTGCCATATCGAACAACCTCCTTGTTGCCGCAAGTTCCCGTCAACAAGAATGGTATCATTACGAGTGAAAATCGGTCAATGTAGCTGCATGTACGAATTGCTGATCGAACAAGTCAATTTCAAATTCGATTACTTCACCATTGCAGCAACGATCAGATCGCCCATTGCCGTCGTGCCGATTGCTTTGCTCTTATCGACAGCGATATCGCCCGTGCGGTGACCTGCATCGAGAACCGATTTAACCGCATCTTCGATCAGTTGTGCCGCTTCATGGTAGCCGAACGTCAGGCGGTACATGAGTGCAACCGACAGAATCGTTGCGATTGGGTTCGAGATGCCTTGTCCCGCGATGTCAGGAGCAGAACCGTGTACTGGCTCGTACAGGCCGAAGCTGCCTTCGCCCATCGATGCGGACGACAGCATGCCGATCGAGCCCGTCAGCATTGCCGCTTCGTCACTCAGGATGTCGCCGAACATGTTCTCCGTTACGATAACGTCGAAGCTTGCAGGGCGGCGAAGCAATTGCATTGCGCAATTGTCTACGAGTACGTGCTCCAGCTCAACGTCTGGGTACTCAGGAGCGATCCGGTTAACCACTTCACGCCACAGGCGGGACGTCTCGAGAACGTTCGCTTTGTCGACCGACGCCAGCTTCTTGCGGCGCGTTTGTGCGATTTCGAACGCTTGGCGAACGATACGCTCAACTTCTTGCACGTTATATACGCAAGTATCCACTGCTTCTTGACCGTTCGCGCCTTCACGACGGAACTTCTCGCCGAAGTAGATACCGCCCGTCAGCTCACGAACAACGATAAGGTCCGTGCCTTCGAGAACTTCTGGCTTCAGCGTCGAAGCATCCATCAAGCAGTCAAATACGTTAGCTGGACGAATGTTGGAGAACAGGCCAAGCGCTTTGCGAATGCCGAGCAGACCCGTTTCTGGACGAAGCTCTTTGGAGTTGTTGTCCCATTTAGGACCGCCAACTGCACCAAGAAGAACAGCGTCAGCTGCTTTACAGATATCAAGCGTTTCTTGCGGAAGCGGCGTGCCCTTCTCGTCGATAGCGATACCGCCGAACAGGCCATGTTCGAATTCGAATTGGTATCCGAACAGCTCCTCCGTCTTTTTCATTACTTTAAGCGCTTCGCCGACAACCTCTGGTCCGATGCCGTCACCGGCGATAACCGCGATTTTTTTCACGTCTGCCATAATCGTATAGACACTCCTCTTCTAATGTACACTATGAAAATTTCATGCTCCCTACAGTTTACCCTAAACCGCTGCTCGGAGGAAAGATATAAAAGCTATCGACTTTATAGCCTACGCCTATCACGCCTTCGACTTCGCATTCCACCTCGCATTAATCCAGCTGATGCTCATCGAGATGAGGCCGAGCAGCAGGAACACAATGATTTTGTAGATGGTATCTTCTCCGCTTAGATCAAGCAGTATTGCTTTTAAGGCGACAATGATCAGAACAATCGAACCGAACCAGCGGAATATGCGTTGATTGCTGTATGCGCCCCAGATGAAGAGCAGAAGCGCATGAATCGCCCAGACAACCGACAGGAACAAATCGACATGTCCTGACCACAGATATTCGTCGAACCAATCCATCACCTGGATCGTCAGCAAACCGCCTACAATCAAATGTCCTATGATCGCATACAGGACAGAAAGAAGCGCTTGATCCGTTTGCGAAATAGATTTGTATTTCACCTTCCGCGACATGTAGAAGCCAAGCGCAGCAAGCGCGATCCAAGCGAGAGCCCCGCCATTGACAAAAGGTACATAGAAATCGCCAAACCAATTCAGCCGCGGCACATCCCAAGCTTTGCCGAACCAGTACACGCCTGTCATAAACCAGATGAACGAACCGGAGGCAAGCAGCCAGTTGTTACGGAGTCTTCCTCCCAACCATATAGCGACAGCTGCTATTGCAACCCAAATAAATACTGCTGCAAGCGGGCGGTACACCGAATCTGTACCAATACCGGAAGCGCCGACGAGCAGCGCCACTGCGCCAAGCCCCCCGTGGATATAGGAGGCAGCCGCAGGCTTCGCTGCTGTCCCCTTGATGCGGTATAGCAGCAGCGCCAGCAATCCGTACGCAGCGCCGATTACAATCATTAGAACTGTCATGCTGGCACGGTTCTGCAGCAAGCCCGCTGCCCATGCGCCGAACAACACGGTATTCGCGAAGCTGATATACACATCAGTGCATAAGAAGCTGTTGCGCGTCCGCCAAGCAGCGGCATAGAAAGAGATGAGGTAGAAGACGAATGCAGCAACTAGGTAACGCATCGGCATGCTCCACCAGCCATCAGAGATTGGATTGAAGTGAACGTAATAGACCGCATACAGCAGCCAAGTAAATCCGAACGAAGTCCAGCGCAGTTCCACCCAATCTTTGACGATGCTTATTGCAAACATTACCGTATTGATAACCAGTAAGTACAAGAACAGCTGCAGCACTTGATCCGACTCGGGACGCATGACGAGCGGCGCCAGCATGGCTCCAGTAAGCGATACAATCATCAACATACGGGAGTTCCGCATATACGCGTAAGTGGCGATCGCAACCGTAATGACTGACATAATGACAAGTACAAGCATCGGTTCCCACAGCGTCGTGTAGACACCTGCATAAGCCGAGGTCGAATACCAGACCGCTGCGCCAAGCCCGGCGCCGATCTCACCAGCGAGCGCTGCCGCGCCGCCACGTCTATGGAGCGCTGCTCCAATTGCACCGGCTGCTGCGCCTACCAACAGCCCAGCGCCAACCTTAATCGAATCGTTGATCCAGCCTTGATCCGAGCCATATTTCAATAATGTAATGAATGATACTAGAACGAATATCGCACCCAGTACCGTCGTCCAATGCTTTTTCCATGCTTCCATCTTACAAGCGCCCCCTAATTGGGATGATTGTTTAGGACCTGATCCTAACAATCTTTATTTTACTCGCGCCTGCGAGATGGAATAGTACCATCTTTGTATGGTACCCTCCGAAGTCCTCCCTTCAGGAGGATTCCAGGGGCGCTGCCCCTGGTCCCCCGGTAAGGTCAAAACATTTAAATCTAAAAGATCTACCTTAAAAACTCTACTTTCCTAAAGTTCTACCCACCCAAACCCTCCCTGCAAGGGAGGGCCCCAAAGGTCGTGTGACCTCTGGACTCCTCACAAGGACGCAGCTTTGACTATTTGGGAACGTGTCCCCGCACTTGCCGCGCCTGCGCGGCAAAGCTAATGTTCGCGGTATCTAGGTACGGTCAGTCGACCGCATACTTCATTCGCTCGCGTCCACCTGTCACCGCCCATTGATGCTGCTTCGATCGATGACCCTGGAACCAGAAGGAGATGTTAGCGAGAGTGCGGCGCAGGTGAGATACTGCGTGCTTGGGGCACCACTTTTGTTCGAATGCAATACTTTTAATCCGGGGGTTGAAAACAACAAAGTCCTCCCTGATCAGAGAGGACTTTGTTAAGGAGAATATTTTAAAAAAGGCCCATATCCTTGGCTTTATCCGCCGCTTCTTTGCTGCTGCCTACGCCGAGCTTGCGCAGGATGTTGCCGACGTGGTTCTTGACCGTGCGGATGGATAAGAAGGAGCGCTCTGCAATCTGCGATTGGCTGTGCCCTTCATGGATCATCGATAGAAGCTGCACCTCGGCTGGCGTCACTTGGCGTTTGAACTGGTCCACCTCATAGTTACGTTCAACGCTGCGCAGCCGCCGAAGCTCCTCGAGCACAAGCTTCGCTGCCGTTGCATCGATCTCGGAGCGATCCGCTGCTGCACGACGTACCGCTTCAGGAATACCTGCGAAGTCCGACTTCACGATATAGTTCACCGCACCCGCCCGCAATGCATCGGACACGAAGCTGCCACTGTCCATGGAGGTGAGCATAATGATCCGCGCGGATGATTGAACAGACAGCTGTTCAGCCAACTGCAAGCCTGCTGGATTATCGGCCATCATGATATCGAGCAAGATAACAGTAGGCTGTGTATGTTCGCACAGTGCCGCCGCTTGCTGCGGATCACCGGTCTCTGCAACGATCTCCATGTCCGGCTCAGCGTTCAAGAAGGCTGCGAGCCCTCTCCGCCAGTCCTCGTCATCCTCCACGAGCATGATGCGTATTGGTGTCTGCTGCAGTTCCAACGTTCTTCACTCCTTACATCAGGATCTTTGAATGGAGTTCAAAGTCACTCCGCTTTACATCAGGATCTTTGAACGGAGTTCAAAGTCAGTTGGCTGCATGCTGCGTTTGATAGCAGGAAAAGCGAACGTTACTGTTGTCCCTTGTCCCCGCTCGCTTCGGATACGAAGCTCTCCGCCCTGTCGATTCATCAACTGGCTGCTGTACGCGAGGCCAAGCCCGAAATTCATCGCTTTGCTGTTACCCTTCGTCGTGAAGAAAGGCTCTGTTACTTTATGCAAATGATGCCGCTCAATGCCATGCCCTGTATCTCTGACCTCCAGAATCGAACCACGCTTACCGCCAGTAAGCGTAATGGTTAGTTGACCTCCCTCAGCCATCGCCTCGAGTGCATTGTTCAGCACATTGCGTATCGCCTCTTCCGTCTGCACCGTATCCGCAAGAATATAGATTGGTGCTGTTTGCTCAGGTACGTTGAGCGCCACTTCCACTTTGGCTGCTGCAGCAGCAGGTTGAATCATAATCGCTTGCGCGCGAGTCAACGCGACTAGATCGATTATCGAGGCTCGAAGAACAAGCTCCTGTGTCCGTTCATGAACACTGCGGATCATCGCTTCAATATGTTCTGCCGACCGGACGATAACTGCAGCATCCTGCTGCAAATCAGCGTCTTCAGCTCCGGAACGTTTGATTTTCTCAGTAAACAGCTTGATCTTCGCCATATCATTCTTAATCGCATGGTTCAGCATCGCAGTTCCGCTAGTAATAGCACGCATGGAGTAGTCCAGCCTGCGCCGCTCGATCATCAGTTGGACACCCATGAAGCCATATTTGAACAAGGAGGTTATAAAAATAAGAAAAGCGACCGGGATCGACCACACGTTATATCTCCACAGACGGTACACACCGAACAACGGCATCGTATAGTTCATTGCAAGCGCGAACAACACAGCAGGAAGAACGGCCGCAGTCACGATCAAATGCGCACGCCGCTCCGCCGGGTGATTCACCCGTTTCGTTAAGACAAGCGCTGTGCCGATCAGCATATAAGGAATGGCCCAACAAGCAAGCGGAATGTAGGATACTGGATATCCTCCTTCGATCGGAAGAGACAGCATGATCACGATCGGAACCAAAGCTACCCATGGCATCAGCTTGCTCAGCCGGGGCGGAATCACATTCGGATGATAACCCGTACCAAATAACAGATAGGCATAAGGAAGTCCATAATAGCTCGTCCACGAACAAGCTTGCTGAACGCGACGCAGCACATTTGCCGTATGTAAACCATCAGGATCAATCTCGTATGGCGTGATCCAACCCTCCAGCACAGATGCAAGCGCCCCCATCCCGCCACAAAACGCAACCAAGCCAAGCCAGCGAAAAGCAGCGCTATGCCGATTAATCACAACAAGCAGCAGCGCCGCAA
Organism: Paenibacillus terricola; assembly: GCF_014779765.1. Classification (GTDB taxonomy): domain Bacteria; phylum Bacillota; class Bacilli; order Paenibacillales; family Paenibacillaceae; genus Paenibacillus_T; species Paenibacillus_T terricola. The sequence goes on from NZ_JACXZA010000003.1 coordinate 819,971, forward strand.
TCCACAATACCGCCCAGACGACAAGCATTATAAACACCTCCTTATATCAAAATATCGTCCCACGCGTCCCTTATAATAAATTCATCCCTTACAAACGTTTGTTACCGCACAATCGTAAAGCGTGTCCCGCAGGGACGTAAGCGAGTTCTAGCTCGCTTGACGCCATCGTCGAATCCGTATTGCATATCATCAACCCCACCTAGTCACCAACAACATAGAGCGTGTCCCAACGGGACTAAAGCGAGCACACGCTCCAACCGTTCCTAGACCAGTCCTGCGGGGTCCAGGGGGCAAGCCCCCGGGGCCCTCCCTCGAGAGGGAGGGTTTGGGTGGGTGAACTTTTGTAAAAATAAAAAACTGCCAATCAATGATTGGCAGTTTGATTATTACTTATAATTGCTCGAAGAGCAAGCTATTACTTCTTGATCCAGTGCATCAGTTCACGCAATTGACCGCCAACTTGCTCGATCGGATGCTCAGCTTCGCGGCGACGCGTAGCTGTCATCATTGCTTTGTTCGATTGGTTCTCGAGGATGAAGTCGCGTGCGAAGCGGCCGGATTGGATGTCATCCAGAACTGCTTTCATTGCTTTCTTCGTCTCGTCCGTTACAACGCGTGGGCCTGTAACGTAGTCGCCGTATTCAGCTGTGTTGGAGATGGAATCGCGCATCGAAGCGAGACCGCCTTCATACATCATGTCAACGATCAGCTTCAGCTCATGCAAGCACTCGAAGTAAGCCATTTCTGGAGCGTAGCCAGCTTCAGTAAGCGTCTCGAAACCTGCTTTAACGAGTGCCGTAGCACCGCCGCACAGTACCGCTTGCTCGCCGAACAGATCCGTTTCCGTCTCTTCACGGAACGAAGTTTCGATAACGCCTGCACGCGTACAGCCGATACCTTTAGCATAAGCAAGGCCAATTGCTTTAGCGTTGCCAGTAGCGTCTTGCTCGATTGCGATCAGACCAGGAACGCCGAAGCCTTCAACATACGTACGACGAACCATGTGGCCCGGCGATTTAGGAGCTACGAGCAGAACGTCCGTGTCTTTGCTAGGAACGATTTGGCCGTAGTGAACGTTGAAACCATGGGAGAACATGAGCGCTGCGCCTTTTTTGAGGTTAGGCTCGATTTCTTCTTTGTATACTTTTGCTTGCGTTTCGTCTGGCATGAGGATTTGAACAACGTCAGCTACTTTAACAGCTTCAGCAACGTTCAATACTTCAAAGCCATCATTTTTTGCTTTGTCAGCCGATTTACCTGGACGAAGGCCGATAATAACTTTCAGGCCGCTATCGCGAAGGTTTTGTGCTTGTGCGTGGCCTTGGGAGCCGTAGCCGATAACTGCGATTGTTTTGCCTGCGAGAACGCTTTGGTCTGCGTCTTTTTCATAGTACAAAGTAACTGCCATTGTAGAATTGCCTCCTTTAAATTAAACCCTCATTGAGCGGGTGTTTAAACGGAGAAGCCGCGGAAGGCGCATGAACGCCTTGTCGTATTCCCTGCTTAAACACCCGCCCAATTGCGGGAATTTGCATCATTCGTCCGATATGCTTGTCCACATTCGGCACTGGATTGGATACGATTATTGCTCGTTAACTTGCGCCTGCCTATCTCTATTGTCTAGGATAAGCAGATTGATTTCAAACCCCAAATCGTGGCTTTGCGATGCAAAGCTTACTTCACGCTGCCGCGAACCATTGCTGTCACGCCAGTGCGCGTCAGCTCGCGAATGCCATAAGGCTTCAGCAGTTCAACCATCGCGTCAATCTTCTCCGTATCGCCGACAACCTGTACGATCATCGACTGCGGACCGATATCAACGACTGCCGCACGGAATGTCTCGACGATGCCGAGCACTTCCGGACGAGCCGCAGGCTCCGCGCTCACTTTAATGAGCGCGAGCTCGCGGCCAACCATCGGATTGCTGCTAACATCGACAACCTTGATAACGTCGATCAGCTTATACAGCTGCTTCGTAATTTGCTCCAGCGTGTTGTCATCGCCAGAAGTGACGATGACCATGCGGGACAGACCCGCCTCTTCGCTAGAACCGACCGTAATGCTCTCGATATTAAAGCCGCGGCGGCCAAACAGGCCGGATACACGCTGCAGAACGCCGGGCTGATCGTTGACGAGAATTGCTATCGTATGTTTTTTCATTCCGCATCCCCCAAGATCATGTCGTCGATCGTGTTTCCTTGCGTAACCATCGGATACACGTTCTCACCTTTACGGACGACGAATTCAACGACCGCAGGACCTGGATGACGAAGCGCTGCTTCCCATGCTTCACGAGCTTCTTCCTTGTTCGATGCACGGAAGCCTTTAACGCCGTATGCCTCAGCAAGCTTCACGAAATCCGGGCTGCCTGCCAGGTCGATGTGGCTGTAACGGTTGTCATAAATAATTTCCTGCCATTGACGAACCATGCCCAGCACTTGGTTGTTAATAATCGCAACTTTAACCGGAATGTTGTTGATCGCGCAAATTGCAAGCTCTTGCGCACACATTTGCATGCCGCCGTCACCGTTGATGGAAACGACTACACGGTCCGGGTTCGCCATCTGAGCGCCGATTGCCGATGGGAATCCGAAGCCCATCGTACCAAGGCCACCCGATGTTACGAACGAGCGCGGCTTATTGAATTTATAATATTGAGCTGCCCACATCTGGTGCTGACCAACGTCCGTCGTTACGATTGCATCGCCGTTCGTCGTCTCGTGCAGCATTTCGATAACCCATTGCGGCTTAAGCTCTGTATTCGAATCCACATACGTCAGCGGGAATTCAGCTTTGAGCGCTGTGAGTTGCTCACGCCATGCAGCAGCCTTAGCAGCTGGCTTCGCTTCTGCGTTCGCAACTTCCAACACCGTCTTAACGTCGCCAACGATTGGAATGTCTGTCGGCACGTTCTTGCCGATCTCAGCGGGATCGATATCGATGTGAACGATCTTTGCATTCGGAGCAAAACCGTCAAGCTTCATCGTTACGCGGTCGTCGAAACGTGCGCCGATGTTGATCAGCAGGTCCGAACCCTGGATCGCTTTGTTCGAAGTATAAGCACCGTGCATACCCGGCATACCAACCCACAGGTCGTTGCCGCTAGGGAAACCACCCAGACCAAGCAGAGTCGTTACGACAGGAATACCTGTCTTCGTCGCGAACTCGAGCAGCTCTTCATGTGCACCGGAGTATACAACGCCGCCGCCTGCGAGAATGACCGGACGCTCCGCCTCTTCGATCGCTTTGAGCATTTTGTCCACTTGCTGCTTCTTCGGCGCTACCGTCGGGTTGTAACCGCGCATGCTGACTTCGCCAGTTGCTGGCTTGAACAGCGTCTTCGCTGCGGATACGTCCTTCGGAATGTCGATCAGAACTGGACCTTTACGGCCTGTGTTCGCAATGTGGAATGCCTCATGGATGATGCGCGGCAGATCATCAACGTTGCGAACCAGGTAGCTATGCTTCGTGATTGGCATCGTGATGCCTACGATATCAGCTTCTTGGAATGCATCCGTACCGATTGCCGATTGAACAACGTTACCCGTAATAACTACGAGTGGAACTGAATCCATGTACGCCGTTGCGATACCTGTAACAAGGTTCGTTGCCCCTGGACCCGACGTTGCGATACATACGCCTACGTTGCCGCTTGCACGAGCATATCCGTCCGCTGCGTGAATGGCGCCTTGTTCGTGGCGAGTCAGGATGTGATGGAAATCATCAAATCCGTGCATCGCATCGTAAATATATAAGACGGCGCCGCCTGGGTAGCCGAATACACACTCGACACCTTCAAGCACCAGACTACGAAGCAGTATTTCGGAACCGGTAATGACCTCCGGTTTGCTCATTTTCTCGATCAGTTCTTGTTTCGAACGCAGTGTTGCGCCTTGCGTCGCCATCCTTCATCTCTCCTTTCATTAAACCAAACAACAAAAAAGCCTTCCGTCTCCGTCTGCTCATTGTGAGCAACGGGACGAAAGGCATTATCTTCCGTGGTACCACCCAATTTTATTACGCATTTCGCAATGCATAACCTCGGCAGGTAAAAACGGCGTGCACGCCAAACGTTCTTACCTTCAGCACAGTAACGTGTGCCACGCGATTCCCCCTAATACGCGAATGTCAATTCGCTTTTCAAGGGAATGGCTCCGAGGTGAGCTCGTCGAAAAGGGGTTTTGGCGATGGTTGCAGCAAGTTCCATCCGCTCTCTGAGCAAAAGAGCCCTTAACACTTCGTCCTCATCATTGCCGATTACGTATTAGCTTAGAACCTATTATATGCTTGCGGTTACGGTTCGTCAAGCCTCGGATTCCCGCTAACAAAATCTTATGTACCGGATGCGCCGCGGGCGTTCGCACCGCATACATTACCTTAGACACCGTTAAGGAGGCGACATGGCCGTGAGCGTGACCATTCGTCCAAGATCTCCACGTCAGGATGACACAGCAATTCTCCAGCTTATTCGCAACGAGATCATTCCATATTCTTTCCTATACTCGCTTCAAGATGCCCCTTCGCAAGATGAGCTGCGCAGCAGGCTTAATTTGGGGGCGACTTATTCTGCGGTATTTCCTTCCACAAGTCAGCCCTATGGCTTCGTGCATGCGGTAGCCCAAGGCCATATCTTATATGTTGACCTGCTTGCTGTATTTCCATCCTGTCGGCAGCGCGGCGCAGGAAGACGGCTCATGGATGAAGCGGAGTCCTACGGCATAATATCAGGTTGCCAGGAGGCACTCCTGTTCGTCGATGAGGGCAATGACGCGGCGCGGCGCTTCTACGAGAAGCTTGGCTACCGCGTCACCGGATTCTCAGACCGTGTGCGCTGTTATGAAATGCGTAAGACGCTCCGTGGGTTGGGCGGGTTTAGCAACAGCAGACGCACGAGAAGACGCGGTTAATCATACCCGCCGCTCTTCTGTCCATATGGCTAGCCGCCGCCGTATGGACCATATTGTCCGCCGCCGTAAGGGGCGCCACCATAAGGGGCGCCACCATAAGGAGCACCACCGTAAGGAGCACCACCGTAAGGAACGCCACCGCCATAGCCTTGGCCACCACCGTAGCCACCATAACCAGGACCACCGCCGCCGTAGCCGCCGCCATACTGTGGGCTGCATTTTCCGCCGCCGCATCCCCAGCCGCCGCCAGCAAACAAGCCTATCGCCAGCAGATCAAACAATATGAGCGGCAAAATCGCTCGCGTCTGAACGCCGCCATTATTGTTGCCGACCGTCTCTACATAAAGTTTATGATCATCAACACGCATAAGCCTGCCAACGACAACCGTCCCGTCACGCTTCGTTGCGTAAATCGTTTTGCCAATCAATTGCTTCGCTTCATACTCGGAAACATTGCGTTTCATCAAAGAACACCCTCCTTTCCCGTAGTCCTGTAGACTATGCGAAAGGTGTTTATTGTGCTTGTACGTTTGTACCTGAAGGCGATCTGCCCGAACAAGGGCCGTGCCCTTTGTAAACCCCATAATCACCTCCTGCCCCCTCGAGGGGAAGTCCCACCCCACCCAAACCCTCAAGCAATCCCCCTCCCCTCGAGGGGAAAGTCCCACCCCACCCAAACCCTCCCCTCGTAAGGGAGGGCCCCCGGGGGCTTGCCCCCAGGACCCCCAACAGGACTGGTCTAGGTACAGTGGAACGTGTGCCCGCTTACGTCCCTTTCGGGACACGCTCTCATGCGGAATGGTTTGGTTATGGGCTCTTGTGGTGCGTACGTGTTCGGCGTGCTTGCCTGGTCCGTGAGTATGCTCGCTTTCTTCCCTTCGGGACACGCTTTACGTTTGGTGTGCTTGCTGTTCCCTATTACCTCGAATGAGGCATGGGTAATTAAAACTGATTGAATTTCGGTGAGGCTGTTTCTTCCCTAGCGGGCATCTTTATTTCATAACTTCAACAAAGGAATCAATTCGGTTAAAGATTGTACGGTATAATCTGGGGTGCAATGTTGTGGGGTGGGTTTGTTTTTGCGATTTATCCATGCTGCACGGATGCCGGCGTTGTGGGCGCCTATGATGTCGTTGGTGAGAGAGTCTCCGACGTGAAGAACATCTTCGGGTTTCAAATTGCTGATATGAAGTGCTTGGTGGAAAATATCCGCTCTGGGTTTATACGCCCTTGCATCTTCACTCGTGATAATATGTTCGAATGCCAGACCGTTGTGTTGAATGGCAGCTTCGATATCATTGCGGTCAATGTTGGACACTATGATTGGAGGAACATCGATGGCTCGCAGAAAAGCAACCGTGTCTTCGAACAACGGCGGGGCTTGCCAATGGTTGAACAATATTCGGCACAACTCCTCTGGATTACAAGTCGATTCGAAGAATGCAATCGTCTCCTCGAGCGCCTGGAGTTCGATTTTACGCTGCGTAATAAACGCATTCCCATAGGATGGAATAAATCGGCTTGAAAACGAATCCCACCAAAATCGTCCGATCTCTCCCGTAGTGGCCTGTACAGACGATGAAGCTAAGATTCTGTTGCATATCGCCTCAATCCACACATCATCCTCATGGACTAGCGTACCGTAGAAATCTAGAAATACAGCTTTAAACATGTTCTCCCTCCCAAATCCTTTAATTCGTTATCACAGTAATACTTTACCACAACATAGAATGAAAGCGTAATAAGCAATACAAATCAAACTAAATCCACTTTGGGCCAGTGATCATATCCACTCCCCCTTAAGCCCCTCCTTCGCAGGATGCATGTCCATATCGATACAGTCCAATTAGAATAGACAAGAAGTGCATAGGCATAAGCACCACCACTCCAATTCCACTTGCGCTATCTCAATCCGTAAAGGAGGAAATATTATAATCTCCGCTTCCCATGGCATTGCGCTACCTGTCCAACAGCCGCCTATTGCCTCTTGGGCAAATCACGCCCATCTTATGTCGATCATTCTCAAGCATCCTGCGAGCCTGGAATGGATCTACTCCCATTACATTCAACTTGAGCTTCTTCAAGGCTTATCCGGATTAGATTCCGTCATCAACTACACCTTTCCCGACGCCCCTGAAGCGGTCTGTCCATGGCTTGATGTTCAACACATTCCAAGAGCAGCTATCGATGGCAATATCGTACGTTGGCTGCAAGAACGCCTCACGGAAGGTCACTACGTCTATTTATTTCTTAACACATTTCACCTTCCCAGCTATCACACCTACAGCGAACGTCATTCTGCGCACGATCCGCTTATTGTCGGATATGATAACAAAGCCCGCACATTTGCTATCCGCGACTTTCATACCAGCACACAAGGCCTCGTCAAATACGAAACGTTTGATGTTGACTTCACTTCATTAGAGCTGTCTTATCACGATATATCCCCAGACATGGATCGTCTTGAGGGTGTCCAGCTTCTTCGTTTAGATTCCACTTGCACATTTCGACTCGATACAAAGTTACTTACCCATTCCATAAGCGACTATCTGGATGCCAAATGCTCTTATCCCAAAAATCACAACTGGCTCACTACGCCCGTGCTAGCATATGGCTCCCAGTTGTACACGTACATCGCCGAACATCTCCGCAGCGTAGCTGCTGAATCCGTTGAAGCGGACTTCCGCTTTATTCATGTGCTTCACGACCATAAGCTCCTTATGTCGAAAAGACTCTCCTTCATGGCCGACAGACGCCTCATCCCTGAATCTCTCGCCAACAGCTACAACGAAGTACTCACAACCAGCCAACTTCTCAGAAGCACCACACTCAAATACTACCTCACCCAAGACCTTAGACATCTCCAACGAAGCGAACAACTCCTCCACGATCTGCAAAATAAAGAACAACACGCACTTCTCTCCATCCTCGATGCTCTACAAACAACTTAGCTCTAAACCAAATATGGCCTCGTCCCATAAAGGGACAAGGCCTCCACTCCACACAAAACCCAAACTCGCCTTTCCGCATCGCACACCCTCCAACGTAAAGCGTGTCCCGCAGGGACGTAAGCGAGTACCCGCACGCATGATGCACACATTCGAACAAGTGGGCAGACGCTCAACCGTACCTAATCACATCCCACGCAAAGCGTGTCCCGCAGGGACGTAAGCGAGCACACGCTCCATCGTATCTAGACCAGTCCTGCTGGGGGTCCCGGGGGCTGGCCCCCGGGGGCCCTCCCTTGAAAGGAAGGGTTTGGGTGGGTTGACAATATCCCTTTTAAGGGTATGGGGGTTCATCCGAGGGTTTGGGTGGGTTGACAATATCCCTTAGAGGTTAGGTTTGAATCATTTGCGGTATCCCCCTTGAGGGGGCAGGGGGGTGAAAACCCGGGATCTCTAAGGGCAAGGCCCTTAGAAACAAAAAGAGCCTCGCTCCACAAGTGGAACAAGGCTCGTACATCGCGTAAAACTACGCGTTGATTTTTTGTTTAGCTACGCCTGCGAGCGAGTTGAACGCGTTGATGTCGTTGACAGCGAGGTCAGCGAGGATCTTACGGTTCACTTCGATGCCAGCCAGCTTCAGGCCGTACATGAATTTGTTGTACGACAGACCGTTTTGACGTGCTGCTGCGTTGATACGAACGATCCACAGTTTGCGGAATTCGCGTTTAACTTGACGGCGGTCGCGGTATGCATACAGCAACGATTTCATTACTTGCTCTTTAGCTGTTTTAAACAGGCGATGTTTCGAACCGAAGTAACCTTTCGCCAGCTTCAAAATCCGTTTACGACGACGAGCGCGGACGAATCCGCCTTTAACTCTTGCCATGAGTGAAGACCTCCTGTAGGTTGTTTTAGTTTATAGTGCATCGCGAGTGCTCGCGATAATAGACTATTTCAGGTTAGCCAAACCTTGTTGAATACGACGAACGTCGCCAGCTGCCATGAGCGGTTGACCAGCGAGAACGCGTTTTTGACGACCGGATTTGTGCGAAAGCAGGTGGTTTCTGTACGCTTTGTAGCGTTTCACTTTGCCCGTACCAGTAATTTTGAAGCGGTCTTTCAGACTGCTGTGCGTTTTCATCTTAGGCATTCGAGTGTTCCTCCTTGAATTTATGTTAACTTGTAGTTTTTGGCGCCAAAATCATGATCATACTGCGGCCTTCCAATTTAGGGAAACGCTCAACGCTGCATAATTCGGCGACTGTAACTTCTTTCGCAAGGCGGTCAAGGATGCGCTGTCCGATTGCTGCGTGCGCAATTTCGCGACCGCGGTAACGAACGGAGCATTTGACTTTGTCGCCTTCCTTCAGAAACTTCACAACATTGCGCAGTTTCGTCTGGTAGTCGTTTTCTTCAATGTTCGAGCGGAACCATACTTCCTTCAGATCAACGATCTTCTGGTTTTTACGGGCTTCCTTCTCTTTCTTCTGCTGCTCATACCGGAACTTGCCGTAATCCATGATCCGACAAACTGGCGGTTTCGCCTGCGGTGCGACATTGACAAGATCCATGCTTGCATCGACTGCCAGTTGAAGAGCTTCGCGAATCGACATAACGCCGAGTTGCTCTCCCTCTGCTCCAACTACGCGAACCTCGCGAGCTCGGATTTCGTCATTGATCTGATGTTCTCTGCTAATAACGTGCCACCTCCAAATATTAGTTTCCACGCAATAAAAATGCGGGCCCATCAGGACCCGCATGCCATAACCATTCGTAAATGCATCTTCGTCATCATCGACGGGTGCAATGTTATCGATCGGTCGCATATAACCAGCCGGTGTCTAGCCGTTAGGTGAGAAGCGGGTGCCTCTTCTTATTGCGATAAGTTTTAAATGTTACCGACTTACTATATCACAGCGGGACAGCTGTAGTCAACAACGTTCTGACCGACAAATCCCCCAGCTTAAGACAATCTTATTAGCCTTGTTTGCTCTGTACTTCTTCCAGTCGGATAACGCGCGTATGCTGCGTGTGGCTCCACTGTTTGTTGTTCTGCGTGAAGAACGCGTAGAACGTAATTGGCCACCACGACAACAGGAAGAACGGCAGTGTCAGCAAGTGTGCGTACATTCTCCAGTTGCGCACATTCTCCAGAATGAGAGACAGCGGGAACATAATCACGGATGCTGCGATAGCAACAACTGGCATCCACCATGGCAAGTACTCATAGATCGAACCGAAGATGTTATCTGCCGGAATGATGTTATCGCCCCACAACATTGCTGTCAGAACGAAGCCGAGCAGCGTGTTGTATACCGAGATCGAGTATAACGCTGCGTCAAACTTAACGAAGCTGCGTTCCTTGATGCTCGCCCACAGCAGCGGGAAGAAATAGTTGCGTGCAACATTGAAGTGACCTTGCATCCAGCGCAGACGTTGACGTGCGGATGCTCGGAACGATACCGGCTTCTCGTCATACACCTTCGCTTCGTAATTCAATACCGGATGCACGCCGCGTTTGATGCAGCGCATCGTAAATTCCAAGTCTTCGACAAGGCTTGTTGCGCCCCATCCCATATCCTTCAGCAGCTTCGAGTCGAAGCACATGCCGGTGCCGCCAAGGAAGTTCGCCATCCGTAAATTGCGACGCGACAGCTGCCATAGACGGTTGCAATACCAGTACGTGATACCATAAGCAGCCGTAACCCACGAGTCGTTCGGGTTTTTCGTATCGAGATAGCCTTGAATAACTTGATGGCCTTCGCACAGGTCATCGTTCATCAGATGCAGGAAGTCGCTGTTGCACAGGTTATCCGCATCGAACATGACCACAGCATCATACTGTTTTGGCATTTTCCACAGCTCTTTGAGCATCCATTCAATCGCATAGCCTTTACCGCGCAGCGTCGAGTTGTTGCGGACGCATGCGTGAACACCTTCATAACCACGAACGACATTAGCTGTACCGTCGGTGCAGTTATCGCAAATAACAAAAATATCGTACAGCTCTCTTGGATAATCAAGCTTAAGCAAATTCTCAACCAGTGCGCCTACAACTTGCTCTTCGTTATGAGCAGCGACGAGTACGGCGAACGATTTCTTAGGTTCATGACGACGTTGATTCTTCTTCCGATAAATCCCGAACAGCGCAAGCACAAACTGATAGACACCGATGAACACCAGCAGGATCTGGAACGCCATCATCAAAACATTCAACATTCTTGGTATTGCCCCCTTGAGACCCCAATTTTTTAATTAGCCCTTTTTTCTTTTTTCTCTGTATTGTTTAATTTTTTTAACCACCAGCACGATTAACAAACCATCCCATATCTAAAGCCGGCTTTCTCTCTATTTGCGGCACTTAGTGCATTTTGCACCGTACGGTCTGCTTTGTCAAAAACGGTTTGAGCGCCCAAATCGTCATGAGCGCCAAGTAAAACGCTTCCATGGCGATCAATTATCGGCATTACCTCATTTTCCGTCTGCATCCCCCTTATTTTCATCCATTTGCACCGTTTTTAATGCTTACGTCCGTCAAAAATGAGTACAAAACTTCCGCTATACCAGATTTTGTACGGATTACGTGCTAATATGCTGCACTATCGTCCCTATGTTCCCGGACTCAGCTTCCAGAAATTGCGACAGCAGCCGTCCGAATATCGCGTCCCACGACTGATTACGGCTGTATGCGAGTCCCCTCGCAGCAAGGCGGCCGCGCTCCTCCGGCTCCTGGTACAGACGCTCCAGCGCATCTGCGAATGAATCGACACTGCCCGGGTCACATAACAGACCATTGACGCCGTGGGTTACGGTATCTGCAACACCTCCCGCTCTAGCACCAACAACAGCCGTTTCACATGCCATCGCCTCGAGCACAACGTTGCCGAAAGTCTCCGTTGCCGAAGGGAACAAGAAGACATCTGCGGCTGCATAAAGCTCACGGAGTGCAGGAAGCGACTGAAACCCAAGGAAATGAATCGGCAGCTGCTCTCGGTTGCATCTCGCTTCAAGTTCTCCTGCTGAAGGACCGTCGCCAGCAATCAGCATGACCGCATTCGGATGAGACTTGCGGAACTTATCAAAAGCATCGATGGCAATGCCTACATCCTTTTCCGGCGACAGCCGTCCGACATACAATACCACGAACTGCTCGGATGTAATCGCATAGGGACCCGGCAGTTGAAGCGCTGTCCGTTCGACACCCGGGTAGAATTGATCGGTCTTAATGCCTCTTGCCCAGACATCAAGACGTTCTCCGCGCCATCCGCGGCCGACTAACTGAGCCTTCGTGGATGGGGAAGGAACGAAGATCATTCTGCATTCTTGGTGGAACCACTCCAGATATCTCCATAACAGCTTTGCCATCCACTGCAAATTGTAATACGGCAAATAGCGATCGAAATGTGTATGATAGGAAGCCACAAGCGGAATCCGGTATTTCTTGGCATAGTGAATACCGAACAATCCCATATTGAAGGGTGTGGCAACATGAATCAGGGTCGGCTGAAATAATTGAAGCGCGCGGCGTACAGGTACGGGGTTCGGCACGGCAAGCCTGCATTCGGGGTAAAGGAAGAATGGAAACGAGGTAAAGCGCTGTACTTGAATAGAGGTTTGCAACGAGGTGTTATCCATGGCTGGGTCTGGCGCGAAAACCATCACCTCAATTCCCTGTCTGCGCAAAAAATCGGTCCAACGACCCAAAGTTCGCGCAACTCCGTTCACTTCCGGCTCATAAGTATCCGTAAATATCGCTAACCGCATCCTCGCTCCCTCCGCTTCTATCCGATCTAGCCGCCAGTTCCGCTCTCAGCACTAATTGTACGCAGATGAAACGGCGGCATGCCTACAATATAGCGGCATACTGTTTCCTTAGCGTCAATGGCGCATTAAGGGTTCATTAATATCAGATTTGCACAACGATGACACAGCGGAAACAATCGGGTGCTACATTGTGCATGAGTCGTGCCGCCAAGGTGAACGGCTATCGCCATCCTCACGGGCTTCACACGAAAAAACCGCCTCGCATATCGCGAAGCGGCAAATCCGAAGGTTATACGGAGGGATCGGTATGGAACGTATGATGGGTTGGCTCCGCTCTCGCGATCATCAAATGCTTATGATTGCGAATCGCAGACCCGCACACCGGATGCTGCAAGCAAGTCTTGGACGCTTCCTCGAAACGATCACTCATATGGGCGGCGCTACATTCACGCTCTGCACCGCACTGTGCGCAGCGATTGCAGGAACGGCAGCTTGGAGCACAGCAGGCTGGCAATGTATGGCTGCAGTTGCAATAAGCCATCTGCCGGTCGCTGTGATGAAGCGGCATTTTCGCAGGCTGCGTCCTTATCAGAAGCTTCCGAACATTACCGCGTGCCGTTACCCGCTCCGGGATTCTTCATTCCCATCGGGTCATACGACCGCGACCTTCGCTTGGCTTATCCCGCTGATCGCCGCTGCCGGCGCTTCCGCCGTCCTGCTGCTGCCAGCTGCCATTATAATCGGTACATCAGTCGCTTGGTCGCGCATGTATCTCGGGCTGCACTATCCATCCGACGTGTTCGCCGGCGCCATGCTCGGTTCCGCCACTGCAGTGGGTATGCTGGAGCTATGGCCGATTATGCTCTAATCCCGCAGCGCTTACTCCTCAGCCGATTCCGAGTTCTGCTCATCATCCTCTTCCTCTGCTTCAACGGCTTTCGCTGCTTCTGCTGCTGCCGCGTCTCGCTTCGCACTGCGGTAAGCAGCGATCGCTTCCTCGCCGATCAGCACCTCGATGCGATGAATGTTTTGTCCGCGATTGAAGAACTTCATCTCATATTCCGTCGGTACGAGGTCGTCGCGCAGACCATCTTTATGCAGGTTCAGTGCAATGTTGCGCGTGAGCAATTCCATATCTGCGAAGCTGTTGAGGGAGAATTCGAACAACGACACGGAATCGGTCTTGAAATGAATCTCTCCACGCTTATTCAGCGCGTTCATATACTTGCTGATGAAACGCGGATGCGTCAGGCGACGGCGCGCATGCTTCGCCTTCGGCCATGGATCGCTGAAGTTCAGATAGACGCGCTCCAGCTCGTCCTCCTCGAAAATGTCTTCGATGAATTCGATGTTCGCCCGCAGCAGCGCCAGGTTGGGCGGACTGTCCACACCGCGCTCCGCCCAAATGCGGCGAGCCTTCTCGCTGGCACGGCGCACGAGCTCGTCGTACATATCAACGCCGATATAATTAATGTCTGGATTGCGGAAACTTTGCGTACTGATGAACTGTCCCTTGCCCATGCCAAGCTCGACATAAATCGGGTTGTCGTTGCCGAAAAATTCGTTCCAGCGTCCTTTGTAGGCAGTGCCGTCTAAGACGACAAGCTCCGGCTGGCTTTCGATGCTTTCCAATATTCCTTTTCTTCCACGTAAGCGCATGTTCTCTCGTCCTCCACATTGAACTAGCCCTAATTGTGCCGAAGATAAGCAAGAAAGTAAAGAGTCTGGCATAAGCTGCAAATGAAAAAGACAGCCCGGCATGTATCCGGACTGTCTCCAAGTAAGTACGATCGGCATGTTCGCGTGAACTTCGCCGCCGTTATATATGCTAGAATTCGTATGCCGACGAATTGCGGCCTTCGATCTCGTAAGTCTGTTCCAACACTTCATTCAGCTTCTTACGCGCACCGACTTCAATCAAATGGTTATTAGGAAAACGCGCGCCAGCCAGCACCATAAGTTCTTTAACCGTTAATTCTACCTTCACTTTGTCTTCGCCGTGCGGAATTCTCAAATTCGTATTCATCACGAATCACCTCATCGATTTTTTCATTATAATTCCCAGAAAATCGACATTCTATATCACATGCTGCGATGTAAGGTTTCTACGAAAATTTCATTGATTTGTCGCACTTTTAATATAACACATCATGTAAGGTTTAGCAAGTGAAAACGGATAAATCGGGCTGTTTATTTTCCAGCTCTTTTTTTGTCCCAAACGCACCTATAACATGGAAATCGACCCCGAATTTCGATACAATGAACGGTAGCAAGCATCAGAATATACGGATTTCAACCGAAGGAGCTATTATGACAGCTGTTAATGATAACGTCGTATCTCCGCGGTTGTGGAGCGACAAACGATTTCATACATGGAATTATGAAATGAAGGAGCAATTCGGCGAGAAAGTGTTCAAGGTTACATTGGACGCCGGCTTTACTTGCCCGAACCGCGATGGATCCATCGCTGCAGGAGGCTGTACCTTCTGCAGCGCACGCGGATCCGGCGACTTCGCGGGCAGCCGGCGCGATGATCTCGTGACGCAGTTCAATAAGATCAGAGACCGCCAGCATCTGAAGTGGCCGAATGCGAAGTACATCGGCTATTTCCAAGCCTACACGAACACTTATGCGCCGCTTGAAGAACTCCGCGAATATTATGAGGTCATCCTGCAGCAGCCCGGCGTTGTCGGACTTTCAATTGCGACCCGCCCAGACTGCCTGCCGGATGATGTGATTGATTATCTAGCGGAGCTCAATGAACGGACCTATCTATGGCTCGAGATGGGACTGCAGACGATTCACGAGTCGACATCAGCGCTCATCAACCGTGCCCACGATACCGCCTGCTACGAGGATGCCGTACGCCGACTACGCGCACGCGGCATTCGGGTCTGCACGCACGTTATCTACGGTCTGCCGCAAGAAACGCATGAGATGATGATGGATACGCTGCGTGCCGTGTCACGGATGGACGTCCAGGGCATCAAGATTCATCTGCTCCACTTGATGCGCAAGACGCCTATGGTGAAGCAGTACGACGCTGGCCTGCTTCAGTTTCTAGAGAAGGACGAGTATATTAAGCTGATCGTCGATTCACTTGAGCAGATGCCGCCGGACATGATTGTCCATCGTTTGACCGGCGATGCGCCGCGCGATCTGATCATTGGGCCGATGTGGAGCATGAATAAGTGGGACGTACTTAATTCTATTGACGCCGAGCTTGTCCGCCGCGGCACGTGGCAGGGCAAGCTGTGGAAGGAGTGATCGCATGGGCTTCCTATCCGTGCTAAGCATGGCGCACCAGATGATTCGCGAAAGGATTCAACCAGGCGACATTGTCATTGATGCAACGGCAGGCAACGGCGTTGATACCCGCTTCCTCGCCGAGCTTGTCGGGCCACGAGGCGTCGTGTATGCCTTCGATATTCAAGAGGCAGCCATTACAGCGACCCGCAAACGGCTTGAGCCGCTTGAAGAGCATAAGCTTCTGCCGGACCTTCGTCTCGTATTCGACAGCCACGAAGCGATGGATCGGCATGTAGAGCAGGATCATGCGGGTAATGTCGCAGCCGCAATGTTCAATCTCGGCTATCTGCCAGGAGCGGATACGTCTGTTATCACGAAGACGGACAGCTCGATAGCCGCACTCGAAACAGCTGTTTCGCTGTTGAAGCCAGGCGGTATCATTACTTGTGTACTTTACCCCGGCCATCCTGGCGGAGGCGATGAAGCCGAAGCTGTTCTGCAATGGACACAGGCGCTGTCTTCTGTCAAAGGACAAGCTGTTCTGTATCGGATGGCGCAGAAAGAGGCGGCTCCATTCCTCATTGCGATCGAGCGAAGCCGGAAGCAATCGTAACGTTATTTTATCCATATCCAATACCATAGGGAGGTCATGATAATGGCTATTCGCAAAATCGAGCATGTAGGCGTTAGAGTAACTAATCTGGAGCAATCCATTGAATTCTACAAGAAGGTGCTTGGTTTGGAGCATCGCAAGACATTGGTTCCAGGCAATGGTGCCGTACGGCTAGGTTTTCTTGCATTCGTAGGCTATGAGGAAACCGAGGTTGAGCTGATCGAGAACGCCGCAGCGTTCCCGGCAGAAGGAAAAGTGCATCATCTCGCTTTCACCGTCGACGATGTAGAGGCCGAGTTCAACCGTATCAAGGAACTGAATGTGCCGCTTCGCGATACCGAGATCACGACACTGCCAGATGGCAGCCGATATTTCTTCTTCTATGGCCCTGACGGCGAGCTGCTGGAGCTGTTCCAGCCGGGCGAACATTAAGATCCTATCTACTCCCAAGTTCAGACATTCTGCTCATCAAGACATCAGGTCTCTAACCCGAAGTGGATAAACGTATCCAATCCTTATTCCATTCATTCAAGGAGAGAGAAACGATGACGAAATCGATGACACAACCCTATCCGCTGCTGTTCCAGCCGGAGATGAAAGAACGTATCTGGGGAGGAAGAGCGCTAGCGCAATTCGGACTGAAATTGCCAGAAGGCTCAATCGGAGAAGGCTGGATGATCGGCGACCATCCGAATGGGACAACTTCGATCGTGAACGGTCCGCTTGCCGGTATCGGACTTGATGCAGTACGCGAGCAACATGGCCCGGAATGGTTCGGAACCAAAGGTTTCTCTGAGCGTAATGGCCGTTTCCCGCTGCTGATTAAACTGCTTGATTGCAATGACGATCTGTCTGTGCAGGTGCATCCGACCGATTCCTATGAAGGGCTGCCGCATGGCGAGCTCGGTAAGACCGAGATGTGGTATATCCTCGATGCGAAGCCTGGCGCAACCATTGTTTACGGGTTACAAGATGGCATCGACCGCGCCGATATGGAAGCCGCAATCGCCGAAGGACGTATCATGGATACGCTGCGGGTCGTCCCTGTTGAAGCAGGCGATGCTTTCTACATTCCTGCCGGAACGGTTCACGCGTTGTGTTCGGGCGTTGTCGTGGCGGAAATTCAGCAGAACTCCGACACCACATATCGACTCTACGATTATGATCGGCCGGGGCTGGACGGCAAGCTCCGCGAGCTGCATATCGAAGACTCGCTCAATGTCATTGCCTATGAAGGCGCTGGCGCACAGCGAATGAAGACGGGCGGCATTCAGCCGGGCGAATGGTTGACGATTGCAAGCTCACCGTATTTCATCGTGGAGAAAGGCATCGTAGACGGCCCGCTATCGCTTGCAACTACGCCAGAGAGCTTCGTCATTCTCGTCGTTGCCGACGGAGACGGAACGATCCGTTGGAACGACGGAGTTGATCATCTGCCGCTTCGTTCCGGGCAATGCCTCCTGCTGCCGGCAGGTCTTGGCGAATACGCGCTGGATGGCACCATGACCGTGCTGAGAAGCATGGTTCCATAAAGGTATCTCATAAGAAACAGCAGTGCGTTATCGCCGCAGATGGCGATGGGCGCTGCTGTTTTATTTTTCATACATGCCATCTTTCCGTTCGTTACGGTTAGGTCTACCCCATTCGGAAAACAATAGGTAAGATTCATTCATCCTAGATCAGCTTGGGGGACACGGTCATGCGCACTATCCTATCCATCTATATAACTGACGTGAAGAGCATGCTTAAGTCACGCAGACTGACCATGCTGGTCATCGCGCTCATGCTGCTGCCTTCCGCATATGCTTGGATTAATATTAAGGCCGTGTGGGATCCGTACAGCAATACGACTGGTATCCCTGTCGCCATCGTCAATGAGGATACAGGCGCGCAAGTCGAAGGCAAGACGATCAATGTCGGGGAGGAAACGGTCAATGGACTGAAGGCCAATCCGAAGCTGGGCTGGGTGTTCGTCGACCGAGCGGAGGCGGAGCGCGGAGTCCATTACGGCGATTATTATGCCTATCTCATTATTCCAAGCGACTTCTCTTCGAAGCTGACAAGCATACTAGAGGCGGAACCTCAGCAGCCGACGATTACATACGCGATTAACGAAAAAGTGAATGCACTAGCGCCGAAGATTACCGGTTCAGGCGCGGCTGGCGTAACGGACCAGATCAGCAAGTCGTTCACGCAGACGGTCGGAGACGCTGTGCTTACCGCCTTCCATACAGCCGGAATCGAGCTAAAGAAAGAGCTGCCGACGATTCATAAAGTGGAGAATGGCATCCTCGAATTAGAAAAAGCGCTGCCTCAGATCGAAGCAATTGGCCAAGGCGCGATTGCATTAGAGGCTAAGCTGCCTGCGATCAAGCAGAAGGTTAACAAAGTCATTGCGCTTCAGCAGCATATTCCAGACCTCAACAAAGCTGGCGATGCGATTGTGAAGCTGGAGTCGGAATTACCGAAGATCAAGACAGCAATGGACAACATTACTGCCCTGCGGGATAAAGTGAACAGCCTTCAAGGCATTCCGACAGCTATATCCGACATGGAGAACCGCCTGACAATTATCGATGCTAATCTAAGAAAGGCGCTTGAAGAGGCAGAGAAGACGGTCGCAGAAGCGAATACGGAGGGCACGGTCGTAGGGAATCCTGCGATTGCGGGAGAACTGCAGAGGCTGACACAGCTCTTAGATGAGCTTGCGACACTTCGCACCATTCTGAAGGAAACGCGAACCGGCTTAAAGCTCAAATTGGATGAGGCGCTGACCGTCATGGATAAGCTTAACACCGACTGGCCATCGATTGAGCAGCGCGTGCATAAAGCGGCCAACTTCGTCCGCAATGATCTGCCCGGCGTGGAGGCCGATATCAAGACAGCCACCACCCTGTTGCAGGAGAAAATGCCTGCCATGGAGGAGGCGATCCATAAGGCAGCTGATCTAGCCCGGAACGACCTTCCTGGATTCGAGCAGAAGGTTCGAGAAGCCGCTAACAAGATTCGCACCTTGCAGGGAAGCGCCGACTTGAACGAACTCATCAGCTATCTGATGCATGATCCGTCGAAGGGCAGCCGATTTCTCGCCGACCCTGTTCATCTGGAAACCGTGCGCATTTTCCCGATCGAGAATTATGGTACGGCAATGACGCCGCTCTATACGATGCTGGCGTTATGGGTTGGCGGTACGATTCTCATTACGGCACTCCCCGTTAACGTACGCAATCCCGATCACAAATTCAAGAGCTATCAGGTTTACTTCGGACGGCTGCTCACATTCTTATCGGTTGGCCTCGGGCAGGCAATCATTGCAACACTCGGTGTGCTGTTCCTGCTGCATGTGCACGCTGCCAACAAGCTGTGGTTCGTATTAACCGGCCTATTCGTCGGCATCGTATTCGTCGTTATCACATACACGCTGCGCTCCATCTTCGGCAACGTAGGCAGCGGTCTTGCCATGCTGTTTCTCGTGCTCCAGATGTCGAGCTCAGGCGTTACGTTCCCTGTCAGCATGACGTCCCGCTTCTTCCAGATCGTTAGCCCATTCATGCCGTTCACCCATGCGATCATCATGTTACGGGAAACGATCGGCGGCATGATCACGTCCATCATGTGGAAGGAAGCGACGGTTCTGCTATCCTTCATCGTCCTCTTCTTCGGCCTTGCTATATTGCTCAAACAATCGCTGAGCAAGGATATCGAGTTGAATAGCGAAGAGGAGTTGTAAGGCTGCACATAGAAAAAGAGGCTTGGGACCATCATCCCAAGCCTCTTGCTGCTATACAAGCATATCGTGCGTAATCCGCAGCGCATAAGGTTTACCCGCAGTCGTGTCACCTTGGTAAATCATGACGACCAGCGATTCCGAAGCGCGGTCGATCTCGCCATCCTCCAAGTACCGCGCCAGATCGAACGGCACTCGGTCGATCACCGCATGCTTCTGCAGCTCCTTGTCGGCGAAGCCTAGCGATGCGAATCCGCCGGATACTTCCTCCGGACGCTCGGTGAGACGCTTCATCCAACTGCTCCACTCCGCCTTGTCCATCGCGAAGTCCCACCATACCTTGCGCGGCTTGAACTTATGCTGCATGAAGTAGTCCAGCTTCATTAAACCTAGCGTTACGTCCAGATCGAGTCGGCCTTCCGATGCCTCTAAGCCACGATCGTTGAGGAACGCCCATAGACGCGAGAACAGATCTTCGAGCTGATGACCGATCCGCTGCCAGCCACGCTCCTCCCAATAATCGCCGAACGACTGGAAGAAATCGAATGGGGAAGGGAAAACGTGCTCAACGAGATGCAGCAGCGTGTGATCCATTCGGTGCGCATTCCAATACTTCTCCAGCACGTCCTCCACTCGCTTGATGCGGACGATGTCCGCGAATGGCAGCAGGTCGTTGCCAAGAATCTCGTATGGCGCGCGGTCCATGTACACATAACCGAATTTCTCCGCATCAATGCGCATGCCTGTACCGCGAAGCATCTTCAGGAAACCGAGCTGCAGTTCTTCGGGACGAAGCGCGAATACGTCATTAAACGTCTTGCGGAACGTATCGTAATCCTCATGCGGCAAGCCCGCGATCAAGTCGAGATGCTGGTCGATCTTGCCCGAATCCTTCACCTTCGTCACGGTACGCGTAAGCTTCGTGAAGTTCTGACGGCGCTTCACCGCTTCGTTCGTCACATCGTTCGTCGATTGGACACCAATCTCGAAACGGAAAACACCTGGAGGCGCATGCTCCGCCAAATAATCGAGAACTTCCGGACGCATAATGTCCGCTGTAATCTCGAACTGGAATACGCAGCCTTGATGATTCTCGATCAGGAACTTGAACATCTCCAGCGCATAGTCGCGCTTAATGTTGAACGTCCGGTCAACGAACTTGATCAGCTTCGCACCCTGGTCGATTAAGAACAGAATATCCGACTTCGTGCGCTCGATATCGAAATAGCGTACACCGACCTCGATGCTCGACAGACAGAACTGACAGCTGAACGGACAACCGCGGCTCGTCTCGAAATAGACGACGCGATTGCCAAGCGTCGGCATGTCCTCCTCGAACCGATATGGCGATGGCAGCGTCGCAAGATCAAGCTTCGGCCGGCCTGGATTCACCAATATCTCGCTCACGCCGTTACGAACTTTGCGGTAAGCAACGCCGAATACGAGATGGAACTTACGAGTTCCCTGCAGCTCTTGCAGCAGGTGATGGAACGTTTCTTCGCCTTCGCCGACAACGATGTGATCGACCTGCGGAATGCGCTCCATCCAGAACTCCGTATCGTAGCTTACTTCCGGCCCGCCGAGGACAATCGTTACCTCAGGCATTATTTTGCGCAGCATATCGATGACGACAATCGTCTCTTCAATGTTCCAAATATAGCAGGAGAAGCCGACGACGTCTGGACGGCGTGCGAAGAGATCCGACACGATGTTCATCGCCGGATCTTTAATTGTATATTCCGCGATGTCGATGTCCGGAAAATCTTTCTCTGCGAACGCCTTCAAACAACGAAGCGCTAGCGAAGTGTGTATATACTTGGCATTAAGCGTTGCCAGAACAACTTTCATAGCAGTCAAACCCTCTCTAAACGTTGGCAAATGATTGATCACGCCCTATTGTACCATTTTTCTAGCGCCAAATAGAACTGAATCCGCGAATTGCCACACTGAGCCGCAAATGTTCCAATGAGCCGACAGCACTGTTCGACAGCTTATCCTTGTCGATTACGCTACGATAGAGACAAGCTCTAGGTGCACATCACAGATCGTGTACCGAATATCGCTGAAGGAGGCCTTGCCGTAATGGAACGCGTATGGACGGAGAAAGAGCCGCTGGTGCCGGAGTGGTATGATCATAAAGACGACAAGAGAGATCAAGCCGATGGAATGCCCAAGCTTACGATGAAACTTCTATATGGAATGATTCAAGAATTAAAACAATGCAGCGATCGGTTGAGCGCAAGGCTTGATGATTTCGAGCATTATATGATCGAAGTGCAGGCAACGCGCGCGCAGCTGGAAGCTGATGCAGCCCGAACGATCGCGCGAACGAAAGTTGCTGCCTCGCTTCATGACCGTTCTGCGTTCGCTGAGGCAGCTATGACAGCACCTGGACAAGCCGCTGTCGCAGTCGCTTCTCCTATGCATATGCACAATCCAGCCGATACAAGTGACATTCCTGACGATGAATCAACTGAGACCTTTACAGCAATGGAGGACGAACCGCTGACAACTGCCGTCGAACCTGAGACGGAAGAGTCCGTTTCGTTAATCGATATGTCTGATGCTGCATCAATAGAGGCGGCAATCGATGATCTTGCAGCTTCTATTGATGCAGTTGAAGTCATCAGCCACAACTCCGATATCGAAGAGCTGGCTGCAGCCACTATTACGAATGAGCAAGAAGAAGCAGTCGCTATCGACACCATTGATGTTATCGACTTGATTCCGCTGCACGCGAAACCTAGCAAGCTGGAATCGCAGCCTTCCTATCTCATGTCGCTGGCACAGGAGGTACTTGGGTTCACAAACCCTGACGATGCCGAAGAAGGACTTGATCCAGGCGAAGGCGCGAACCCGTTCGATCCGGACAGCTTCGCTGCTCATAGCATGGATACAGCCGAAGCACAAGCTGCGTCAGCGTCATCCCTTCCTGCAGCCGTTCAACATAGCACATCTTCCGCAATGACTTCTCCGTTCTTCACGCCTCGCTCACAACGTCATCCGTCGTCGAAGAAGACGTTTCTCAGCTTGTTCGGCTTCCGAACACGGATCTCCTAAAATAGCCCCCCTGCCTACCGAACAGACGACACAAGAGAACCCTCCGCCAGCGCTTGCCGGCAGAGGGTTCTTCTCTTTTGGTTATCATCGATAGGATTGAAGCTTAATCGTTTATTCGGCGTTCGCAGTCTTAGTTACAACGGCATCACCTGTCGCTGTCTGCTCCGTTACTGTCGTCGTCCCAACTGTCGAATTGTTCGAGTAAGTTAGCTTACGAGGCTTACCTGACAACCCGATTTCATCATCGTACGCATCGAAAATGCGGCGGGCGATCGGCGCCGCGCCTTTGGCACCGAAGCCGCCTTCTGGCACAACGACCGCGACAGCCAGCACCGGATTAACGGCTGGCGCATAAGCGATGAACACCGCGTTATCGACGAGTTTGCCTCCGACGGATTGCTGCGATGTACCCGTCTTACTTGCGTACGTGTAGTTAACGCCAGAGAATGCTGCGCTCACGTTAACGAGCCGCATGCCTTGTTCAACCTCTTCCCAGTACGCTTCCGGGAAGTCGACCGAATTAAGCACTTCCGGCTCAATGCTCTGAACGACATGACCATCGGAATCGACGATCTTATCGACGAACTGCGGCTTCATCCGCTTGCCGCGGCTGGCCAGCGTCGCTGTGTATTGAGCAAGCTGCAGCACCGTGTAACGCGCCTGCTGACCGAAGGAAGCACGAATGAGTGCGGACTGCGTACTCGCAGTCTCTGCTTCGTGGTAATACTCGATGATGCCTTCATTCTCGAACGGCAGATCGCTGCCGGTCTTGATGCCAAGACCGAATTCCTTCATGTAAGCGTCCCATTTGTCGACGCCTTCAATATTCCCATCGTATTTCCGATACATGCGGTCACCGACCATCGCCGCCATGAATGGGTTGGACGATTTGCCGATGGCATGCGCCGGGTCGAGCGTACCATAAGCATGTTTCAGAGCGTTTTGGATTGGGACTTCGCTGCCCTTCTTACCAAAGGTGAACGTACCCGTATCGGGATACGTCGACGTAGTCGTGAACAGTCCCTCATTCAAGCCGACCAGAACGGAGAGCGGCTTCTGTGTCGAACCCAGCATGACCATCGACGGCGCATGTTTGCCCGCTTCCTTCTCATCCTCGTATGGTGCGAGTACATCGCGAATCGTTCCGTTCTTCAAATAATATTCGATGTTATCATAGTCTTCCTGGCTAATGCTGCCGCCAGACCAGACGTTCGTATTGTAATCCGGCATGCTCGCCATTGCGATGACTTTGCCCGTATTGACTTCCATTGCAACCGCGTAGCCGGTCTTCGGCTTCTGATTCACCTTCAGAATGTCCGGACTTGTCTTCAGATAAGCAAGATGTCTCGTAATCGCATCTTCCGTCCGCAGCTGAACATTCTTGTTGATCGTCAGATACAGATCGTCACCCTTCTCAGGGTTCGTAATCGTCGGCGGTCCGATAATCTTACTGAGTGCATTGATCGGATAAATCTTCAGCCCGTTCTTGCCGCGAAGCACATCTTGATACATGAGCTCAATGCCGTCCATGCCGACATCCTCTTGATCGAGATACTTCAGCTTCGGATCGGTCGTATCTTCTTTCTTATCCTTATAGAAATCAAGCCCCTTCGTATTAACGGCGGAATTGAATTTCTTCAGATAACCGACCAACTGAACGGCAATGGAGCTATTGTCATAATGGCGGACGCTTTCCTCAACGATGTCGATGCCATCGAACAGATCGCGATTTTCCATGAAATACGCAATTTCATCGTTCGTCAGATCCGTCTTGATCCGGCGAGGCGTTGAGATCGTGTTCTTCTTAAACCCTAGGTCGAGTTGTCGAATGACATCGTCAGCCGTCATCTGCTTGGCAGGGTTGCCGTATTCAGCGAATATCGAAGCAAGCTGCTCGGCGAACGGACGCATCCGCTCCTCGATAACGGCCTGCTGCTCCTTCGCGGTCGAGCCCTTAGGCAGCTTCTTCCGAATATCTGGATTGAGCTTGTAGTAGAGCGATTGTGTCGATGTTGAATACGCGATCGGGTAGCCCGTCGAATCAAGAATGTCGCCTCGAATAGGTGAAATCATCACCTTCTGCGAGCCGATGTTGTTCTCCTCCGCCTTAAGCGAAGGACCCTCCACGAATTGCAGAATGGCAAGCCGTATAATAAGTACGCTGAACATAAGAAAAACAATAAAAAAGTACGCATTCAACCGGAACGAAAAATGTCGCCGGCTCACAATCTTGCGTTTCTGCGGATCGTCTTGCATGTGTTTTCAGTTTCTCCTCCTTGTTCGAATGGACGGCCCGGCCGTATCAAACTCTCCTTACCTATTCGCGCTTGTGGCCCAGTATGTTTCTCCGCACCCAAATACAACCATATACCATTACCCTAAGAAACGATAAATCTAACCCTGTTTCTACCATTCGAGACCAAATTAACTTTAAATATTGAATTCCTCTCCGAATAACAAAAAACGCCCTTTGCCAGCGCATGCAGGCAAAAGGCGTTCTTGTTATACGTAATATTCTTATAAGAATGAGTGCTTTGAATATAGACTGCTTCTAGCGCATCTTCACTACCGCAGTTGTTTTGCCTTGGTAATCCAGAATCGCAAAGTGGAGGCGCCACTTGCCATCGCCGAGCGCCGTCAATTCGCTTGGGGCATAACCTTGCGGTTCAAAGTCATACACACGATCGTAGTTGATGACAATGCGTACCGTCTCGTCCGGCAGACGTTTGCGAAGCTCATACCCTGTATTATAAGCCCACGAGCCTATTTGATCTTTCACTTTCTCGCCGTAAAGCGAATAGAAAATCGGATCAATATTCGCTTCGAATACGAGCCAACCCTTCTCATCACGCTTAACTGTCCAGTTCGTCAACGCTCCGTCGCTCATAGCGGTCGTACTGATCGAGGAGAAGTTCTTGGTCATGAATGAGGCAAGCTGATCCGTCGACAAATCTTTCAACGATTCCGGCAGCTTAGACGCAATGAATTTAGGCGTCTGTTCAGGCTTCGAAATATAATCGACAAGCAGATCAAGCACATCGTCGATGGATACAGCAAAGTTAATATCCATGTTCACATCGTCGTAACCAAGCGTGTTAATGCCTACAAGTTCACCATATTGGTTGAATAATCCGCCGCCAGAGCTGCCGTGATCGATTGGCGCGCTGAACTGGATGTATGTAATATCTTTGTCTGCGACTATGTTGCTGACGATACCGTCAGTAGCTGTATTTTGCACGCCGAGCGGGCTACCGATTGCAACGACGGGATCCCCTTTTTGAATATCGTACGGGCTTGCAATCGACACAGGATCGATGTTCAGCGCTGTTTTTGTTTTGACGATTACAAGGTCATCCGACTCGTTGCTTGCAACGACGCCTTCAATCTTAAACGTCCGTCCGTCAACATCATAAGCCTCTGCAGAGGTTGCTTCATACATAACGTGATAGTTCGTCAGGATTTCGTTCGGACCAACAACGACGCCGCTGCCTTGTCCAAGATCCGTCTCGATCATCACGACTTTCTCATCATTAAGCGCCACGTTCTGAGTTGTCGTAAGGATTTGGCTTGCACGTTCCTGCTCCCACTTCTGCTGCTCCCGCTCCATTAACGCTTCTAAAGATGTAATGACGACCTTCTGCTCCGAAGCTTTCCACGCAACTTCCGCCCCAAAGGCTTCGCCAATGAATCGCAGCGGCACGAAGGTTGTGCCATTAACCAGCTCAGCAGGCGCCGTCAGACTCACGCTCTTCCCGTTGATCGTAGCTTTCTTGGAGCCTACCTTAAGCGAAATCGTCGTGCTTCCTTTGCGCGAAATAATCGTCTTCGTGCTTGGCTCATACGTCACGCTAGCATCCAGCGCTTTGAAGATAGCCGACATAGGGACGAACGTTACCCCATTGCGCAAGTACGGGGCTTGTGCAAGTGCAAGCTTCTGGCCGTCAAGGTACACGGCAATTTCCGATTGAACGGAAGCCGCCTGTTTCGTTGCTGCGTGCGCTGTCTGCGCTCCGCCGCTCGCAAGGGGGACAATTGCAAGCGATGCTGCCAACGTCGTGGCAACTACCCATTTCGCAACATGCTGTTTCACTAATTCGTTCCTCCAGCTCTCCTATTAATCTATTAAGACTAAGACTATCCTATCATTCCAATAATCGCATTGTCCATTAAAGCAAACTGAAAATAAATAGGAGCCCTCCCTAACCGCCCTGATAGGGACAGTCGGAAGAGCTCCGGTTGATTCGTATTTCATTAGTCTACATTAGCGTCCGCATTCGCCGCAGTACCGTCAGCAGGCGTCTGCTGCTTGCCCATTGTCGTACCTGTCGACGACTTATTCGAATTGCTTGGGTTGCGCGGCGTTCCTGTCAGACCGATTTCATCGTCATACGCATCGAAAATTTGGCGGGCGATCGGCGCTGCGCCTTTGGCGCCGAAGCCGCCCTCTGGTACGACGACTGCAACAGCCAGCACAGGATTAACAGCAGGCGCATAAGCGATGAACACCGCGTTATCGACCAGCCTGCCGCCCACGGACTGCTGCGATGTACCCGTCTTACTTGCGTACGTGTAGTTAACGCCAGCGAATGCTGCACTCACGTTTACAAGCCGCATGCCCTGTTCAACCTCTTCCCAATATTGTTCTGGGAGGTCGACCGTATTGAGCACTTCCGGCTGCATCGACTGAACCGTATGGCCGTCCGAATCAACGATTTTCTCGACGAACTGCGGCTTCATCCGCTTGCCGCGGCTCGCCAGCGTCGCCGTATACTGCGCAAGCTGAAGGACCGTATAGCGAGCTTGCTGACCGAATGAGGCACGAATGAGCGCAGATTGTTTACTTGCAGTCTCTGCTTCGTGGTAATACTCAATGATGCCCGCATTCTCGGATGGCAGACCGCTGCCGGTCTTGACGCCAAGGCCAAACGCTTTCATGTATTCATCCCATTTGTCAACGCCAGCAATTCCGCTATACTTCCTATACAATCTGTCCCCGACCATCGCCGCCATGAATGGGTTGGATGATTTGCCAATTGCATGCGCCGGATCAAGCGTGCCGTAAGCATGGTTGAGAGCGTTTCGGATCACGACTTCGCTGCCCTTCTTACCAAAGGTGAACGTACCTGTATCCGGGTACGTCGAGGACGTCGTGAACAGTCCCTCATTCAAGCCGACCAGAACGGAGAGCGGCTTCTGCGTCGAACCAAGGAACACCATCGAGTCCGCATGACGCCCTGCCTCCTTATCATCTGCGTAAGGAGCAAGCACCTCGCGAATCGTACCGTTCTTCAGGTAATATTCGCTGTTATCATAATCCTCTGGGCTAATCTTGCCGCCAGACCAGACATTCGGATTATAGTCCGGCATGCTCGCCATCGCGACAACCTTGCCCGTATTCACTTCCATCGCTACTGCATAGCCGGTCTTCGGCTTCTGATTGACCTTCAGAATGTCAGGGCTAGTTTTCAGATAGGCAAGATGGTTCGTAATCGCATCTTCTGTCCGCAGCTGTACATTCTTGTTGATCGTCAGATACAGATCGTCACCCTTCTCCGGGTTTGTAATCGTAGGAGGTCCGATGATCTTGCTGAGGGCGTTGATCGGATAAATCTTCAGTCCGTTCTTGCCGCGCAGCACATCCTGGTACATCAATTCGATGCCGTCTAGGCCAACATCTTCTTGATCAAGATATTTGAGCTTCGGATCGCTTGTATCTTCTTTCTTCTCTTTGTAGAAATCGAGTGTATTCACAGCCGAGTTGAATTTCTTCAAGTAACCGACGAGTTGTACGGCAATGGAGCTGTTGTCGTAATGACGAACGCTCTCCTCTACGATATCGATGCCATCGAACAAATCCCGATTCTCCATAAAGTAAGCAATTTCTTCATTCGTCAGATCGGTCTTGATTCTACGCGGCGTTGAAATCGTGTTCTTCTTGAATCCAAGGTCGAGCTGGCGCAGCACATCATCAGCCGTCATCTGCTTGGTTGGGTCGCCTCTTTCAGCGAATATGGCAGACAGCCGCTCCGCGAATGGTCGCATCCGATTCTCAATCTCTGCCTGCTGTTCCTTGGCCGTCGACCCTTTTTTCAAGTTTTTGCGAATATCAGGATTGAGCTTGTAATAGAGCGATTGCGTCGATGTCGAATAGGCGATCGGATATCCGGTCGAATCGAGAATATTGCCTCGGATCGGTGGAATCATCACCTTCTGAGAGCCGATGTTATTCTCCTCCGCCTTGAGACCAGGACCCTCTACGAATTGCAGAATGGCAAGCCGTATAATAAGTACGCTGAACAAAAGAAAAATGACAAAAAAGTACGCGTTCAGCCGGAACGAAAAATGCCGCCTGTTCACAATTTCGCGTTTTTGTGGATCGTCCTGCATGTGCTGTAGCTTCTCCTTCCTCTCCCGAACGAAGGCTTAGCCGTACCGGGATTATAACCATTGTTTACTTAAAACGTGCTAAGCGCTTCAAATGTTATCCTTAGCGGACATCAAACGCTTGGAATATGCGTGGTCTCAAATCCTGGCGGATTGAACCAATCGCCCGACATCGCCCAAGTCGCATCGAGCGGCACCCATATAGGATTACCCTCAGGACCCATAATTCTAACTTCATTCCATGCATGAGGACCGAAACCGCTTGCCGTTGTACCGCCCATGCCTGTTACTACACGCACTTCAAGACCAGAAGCCCGCGCCATTACGGCATATAGACGGGAAACATCGATACAAACGCCAAGCCTCGACTGGAATGTATCCTCCGGCGTTTGCTCTTTCCATATACCATGTTCCTCATAGTTACGCGCTTTATCCCAATCATATGCAATGCGCGTACCGACCCAGCGATACAACGCACGTGCCTTCTCTTCATCGGTCGTCGCATCCTTCGTGACAGAAAGCGCTGCTTCCGCGATATTATCCGGAATGGCATAGTCCTTGATTTCGTACTTGCGTTGAATGATTCGCTGCAGTTCGTCGCCAACCGCTTCTGTCAGAACCGGTCCACGATCGGCCAGCAATTGACCCGCCACTGGCTCCAGCAGTTGAGCGGATGCTTCGCTATAGACGTCTGACGAACGAATCTTCTCCGTGAACGGTCCGTTCGGGGCCAGCGTCGAATAAACGAACAAGACCGCAACAAGGAGGAACGACCGAACGGCACCATGAATTGCGCCGATAATACCGCCAATTACGCGACTTGCGAGTCTGCCCCCTGGGAGAAGATGACGTCCATCCTCCATGTCATGATCTGCCATTCTACTCGAACGCCGTCCGCCAAGCCGGTCTACCCATCTCTCGATAGGGGACGCCAGCCGAGCTGCAGCAAAGCGGAAGACAGCATAAAGCAGCAGCATGAGAACACCATATCGGAACAGAGCAAAGTCGCTTAAGCTCGTCACGAATGTGTACCACAGCTGAACGAGTGATCCAACCTCTTTCTCGGGAGGATGAACACCCGATAGCAGCTTCGCAATGACTGGGGAGAGCAGCGCCGCCGTCTTCCACGCCGCGAAGAAGGATAGCAGCATGAGTACGCCATCCCATACAAAAAAGAAAAGACGCTTCGCGGAGCCCGATGCGCCTTTGACCAGCCCTTGCACAAGCGAAACGAGCAGCAGCGCCAAAATGATTAGCGCCACTGGTTCGAACGTCGTTATTGCATGTATCCAGGATGCCATAAGATCCGCTCCTCTTGCTGCAACACGATCCGCTTGACCGCTGTCCGTTCAACCGGATCAACAGCCTTATGCCTTGGTGCAATTTAGCTGTTGCTCTTGGCTGTATTGATCAATGTCCGGATCGTATCGTCAATCTTCCAGCTGCCGATCTTCGTACCGCGGAATTTCACTTCCACCTCGTCAGCATTTGGCTTGCCTGTCAGCTCCAAATTGTCCGTCTTCACGGTGAAGGAACCGTCACTATTCTTCGTATAAGTTGCTTCCGATGCCTCGCCTGCCATCGCCGTGATCGCTTCCTGTTTCACGCTGTCCGCTACTTTATCGCCAAGGGACTTCACATCTTCCAGCGAATAACCGCTGTATGCTATAACCCCTATAACGACTATCGCAACAAGCGCCCATTTAACGACGGTGCGCACAATGCCAATAATAACGAACAAGGCTACGAGCGCGAGCGCAAGAACGAGCCAATTGTCTTCGAAAAATGTCTTCCACGTCTCTGTGTCATAGACGAAATCCATCTAGCAGATATCCCCCTTATTATACGCGCATTCTATACCATTTCAAAAAGCATTCTCTTACATTTCAAAATTTACTATTATCCATTATAACCGAGGAATGGCGGTCGGTAAACGGACAGCGGGGCTTTAAGGAAGGACAGGCGGCATATCCTGTCCGTTAGCTGCGTACAAGTACATAGAGCAGACTTTTACGAAGGAGGGCTTAGCTGCTGTGAAGACCGCTGTGTGGCTGTACTTATTTCTGTTTATCGCCTTTTTCGACCTTCATGCGCAATATCCGATTCTTACGCCGTTCGCCGTCTCTCTAGGAGCAGCCCCGTCGTTTATCGGATTAATGATGGGTATATACTCCATTACCCACCTGCCTGGCAATCTGATCGCCGGTGTTGGTGTCGACCGATTCGGCAGCCGGCTGTTTATTGTTCTCAGCTTGCTGTCTGCAGGCATCATTCTGCTGCTGCAAGCCCATGTAGCAAACCCCTGGCAGTTGCTTGCGCTTCGCTCGGTAAGCGGCTTCGTGCTCGCTTTCCTGTCACCAGCCTGTATGGCGATGCTGGCCCGTCTAGCGACCGATCGAATTCAGCAGGGCAAACTAATGGCCGGCAACGGGCTCGTTCACACGTTCGCATCCGTCTTCTCGCCAGCGGCTGGCGCACTGCTCGTCGCTCAGATCGGCTTTACGCGCGCATTCGAATGGCTGGGATGGCTGCTTATTGCCACTGCCATCTGCGCACTGCTCTTCATCCACGAGCGTAAGGTAACGACAACGCCCATGCCAATCAAAATGGCAAAGCAGGATAATGCCAAACTTCAGACCGAAATCGCTTCTCCTTCTCCAGACCTGAAAGAATCACTGGAGGAGGACCGTCCATTGCCTTGGCTTGTCTACGTACTGCCGATTGCCACCAGCTGCGCACAAGGCATCTTGTCATTCGAACTGCCGCTAATGGCTGATAAGCACGGAGGACATTCCATCATGGCGACCGGGCTGCTGTTCTCCGTCGTCAGCTTCGGAGCACTCGTTACGCTGAGCATGCTGTTCCTGAACAAATATTCGCCTTATCTGCGCACCTTGTGGGGGTCTGTATTGCTGGCAATCGTTTATTTCGCGCTTGCCATCGGCGTACCAATC
This sequence comes from Paenibacillus terricola, assembly GCF_014779765.1. Taxonomy (GTDB): domain Bacteria; phylum Bacillota; class Bacilli; order Paenibacillales; family Paenibacillaceae; genus Paenibacillus_T; species Paenibacillus_T terricola. Next base: position 852,577 of record NZ_JACXZA010000003.1, read on the forward strand.
CCGCTGGCAGGCATGCTGTTTATGCTCGGCATGGTTAAAGGGGTTATATGGCCCGCCGTCCCGACCCTCCTTATCGATCTTAGCGGCGGCAAGAAGTACGGGCGAACGTTCTCGCTGTTGTCGATCGCTTATTCCGTCGGCGCCTTCCTCGGTCCGATGGCCGCAGGTATATTGCGTGACCGAATGTCGCCTTACTTTATTGCTTTCGTCGTTCTTATGGCCGCTGCTGCAATATTGCCGTTCCATGGTCCGCGTCGCATCTCAGCTAGAACCCATTTTTCTTAGATCTGGGTATTCGCACAAGGCACAACCTCCCCTTCTACATAAGATACATTGTGTCACGAGATGACAGTCGTTACGGAGTGATAAACGTAATGGCAGGCGCAAGTGACTCTCATGAACAGTAAAGGGGTGACAATATAAATGAACTATGTTGATCCAGCTCACAAAGGCTGCGGCCAAGTCGGCGGTCTCTGGACGTCCACTGGTGTAATTCTCGTACTGTTCATTCTCCTCGTAATCGTGTTCTCCGGCTGTTTCTGCTAATTGCTAACAACAGTCCTTCAAACAGCTCGCTGCGCTGCAGCGGGCTGTTTTTGGTTTCACGATAGTAATTGCGCCTTGCTGCTAGCGCTGCTGTGGCATTGATAACGCCTTACGGTTACAATAGATGCAGCTATCGCAATCGGAGGTGCCGCATACTTGGATATCGCCATTATTGTAGAAGGCAAAAACGACCGCAGCCGGCTTCGGCGCGTTCTGCAAGAAGATGTTCCCGTGTTCATTACATATGGGACGCCAGGCAGCAGTCAGTTAGAAACGCTGCGCAAGCAAGTTGGCGACCGACAGGTTTATTTGTTCATGGATAATGATTCATCCGGACGGCGCATTCGGGGGCTGCTTCGCGATCTGTTCCCCGACGCTGAGCATCTGTATACACGGCGCGGCTATCCAGGCGTCGAGAGCACGCCAGAGTCGTACCTCATCGAACAGCTTGAGAAGGCGGGGCTTGATTCATACATCGTATACCCCGATCCGAGCTCGATCCCGTTCAACAAAGAGGATTTCGATTAACGCTAGCCGCGCGCACAAAAAAGCCGCTCCACCAATGGTGGAGCGGCTTTCTCGGTTACATAACCGATTCAATGTCTTTCATAATCGTATCGGCGGACATCGTTTCCTCATGCGCACCGTCGATATATTTGCGTACGTTGCCGTCACGGTCAACGAGAACCAGCAGATCCATATGCGAGAACTCATTCGTTTTCTCGTCTTTGTACAGCATCAAACCTTTGAACTTCGGTATGAGCTCCGCCGTATACTTCTCGTCGCCCCGCAGGAACTTCCAGCCGGCATAGTCAGCATGGAATTTCTCTGAATACTTCTTAATCGCCTCTGGCGTATCGCGCACAGGATCGAACGTAATCGACATCAGTTCAACATCAGAGCCGAACTTCTTATCCGCAACCAGCTTGTCCTGCACTTGCGACATCAGTTGCGTCGTTGGCGGACAGACGTCCGGGCAGTTCGCCCAATAGAAATAGATAAGCCGAACCTTGCCATTGGAATCAGAGAAGTTCACATCGCCGCCATCAATGGCATTTTGCAGCGTAAATTCAGGTGCTGCCTGCATATTCGGAAGCTTCGGCGCCTTGTCCGAACCACCGTACGTCAGATACAAATAAATCGCCATAAGTACAACAAGCGAGCCAATGGCAAGCTTGAAAGAATGCTTCAACAGAAACTGCATAGCCAGACCTCTCCTAACTCTCCCGATCTAACCGACATGCGCGGTATCAACCATCATCACGATAAAGATAATCATTAAATAATTGACCGAAATAAGGAAGTTCGTCTTCGCCCACTTGTCCACATTCGCCGCGCGTAAGCCCATTAACGTCTGAACGAGCCACCCAGCACTCAGCAGTGTCGAAATAATCAAGAAGGCGATACCTACGTAGTCATACGCGTACAGCAGGATGCCCGTCGGAATGAGCAGCGCAATATACGGAATCATCTGCAGCTTCGTCCGTTCAATCCCCTTAACGACCGGAAGCAGCGGGAATCCCGCAGCACGATACTCTTCAACCCGGCGAATCGCCAGCGACCAGAAATGCGCCGGCTGCCACAAGAACAACCATGCAAATAGGATCCATGCGCCTATATCAATCGAATCGGTAACCGCGCAGTAGCCAATAACTGGCGGCATTGCACCAGAGATCCCGCCGATCGAGGTACTCCAGGTCGAAGTGCGCTTTAACCACATCGTATAGACGACGATATAGGCGAACATTCCGATAATCCCCAATATTCCGCACGTCGTGTTCACTAATGTGAACAGAACAGTAAGGCCAAGCACCCCTAGAATAATACCGTATACCAATACCGCATTCGGATTAAGACGACCGTTAGGGAGCGCGCGATGTTGGGTACGCGTCATTTTCTTATCGAGCTCACGGTCCCAATAGTTATTAATTACGGTAGCGCAAGCCATAACAAGCGTCGTACCAATCAACATGTACAGCAGAGTCCACCAATCAAAATGCCACTTCGAAGCAACCCAGAAGCCGCCGAATGCAGCAAATACGTTAAGCCGCAGCAGATTCGGCTTCGTTAGCTCTATCCAATCCTTCCACACAATAAAGCCTCCCGTTCCATTACAACAAGGTGAAACGGCTGCGCCGTTCTTTACATGGTGCAGTACGTTTCATTCCGGAGAAATCCAAATCCAAGTATAATGCAAAACTTATACTTTCGCGGATTTCAAGCAGCCGTTGTCGGCATACCTTGGCGAATCGTACTAATCATACAGAAAATTTATAGCATTGACAACGTTCGTCCCTGCTGTTCAATAATTTGACACGTTCCAATGGCAATTTGTCGAACAACGTCTAAGTTGTTGTTGCTTTCACGACGAGTCACCATTCCAGCACTCCCGCATACGATGGGTATGTAGTCGATAGCCCAGAGGGAGTGAGCGACATTCGATCGATTCCACAAATGGTGTACCAAAGCCCCGGTGGATTTGAAACGACGCAAAAGATCCAACGAAAATTGCCCTAGCGTTTACTAAGTTCCGTTCATTCGGGACTACATTACTTAATGAAAAGCGAGGAAATGAACAATGTCTTACCACAACGCAGTAAGTCCAGCATCGCAAGGTTACGGTTATTCGTACGGCTTCAGCGCAGCAACGCCAGCCCCATTCCCAGGCGCTAGCGTGAATGCTCCTACGACGACGACGCTCAATGCAACGATCCCGCCAATGATGGGAATGGGAGGTATGCCGACGATGATGGGAATGCCACAAATGCCGCAATTCGTACCGACCGGCGCAGGCACAGCTCCGCTAGGAACGATGGCGGCACCAGCAAGCGAAGAATCTTATGTTGAGAATATTCTTCGTCTGAACCGCGGCAAAGTCGGCACGTTCTACATGACGTACGAGAACAATCGCGAGTGGAATGCGAAAATTTTCAAAGGCGTAATCGAGGCTGCTGGACGCGACCACATTATTATTAGCGATCCAACAACTGGCATGCGTTATCTGCTGCTCATGCTGAACCTCGACTACGTCACGTTCGACGGTCCGATCAACTACGAGTACCCTTTTGCCGGCGGTACAGTTTCAAACACAACGCCGCTCTCGACATCGAGATAACGGCTATCGAGGCGGAGCCGCATCTGCTGGGGCGGGGATGACGGGGCGGAAGGTCCAGACGTGAACCTTCTCTCTGCCTCCCTGCACCCAACTGTCGGCACGCCGCCACGGAGAACGCTCGCTGCAGCGTTCTTTTTTGATACGATCCGCTTGTTCTTCGGTATGTGCCGTCCACAGCTCGACGAACAGCGATGGCTGATCGGTTCCTTCATATACGATAAAGGAGCCATTCGCTGACTGGACAAGCTCGTCCGCGAAGGACAAATACGATGCTCGATGCTCCGGTTTAATGCGATATTCAGCAAAGCATATGTACATGGAAGTCACGCTTCCTTTCCTGATTGGCGTTCAAGTTCCGGGTATGATATTACGCTGGCAAACCGACACTAAGAGCGATACGGAGACCCACATTATATCACAACGAAGGAGGAATCCCGATTGGATACAGGCACGCATCTCGTCATCGGACTCGGGCTCGGCGGCCTTGCTGCCGTTGACCCGGTTATCGCTGACAATGCGACGTTCCACACCGCCGTATTAATCGGCACCGTTGTCGGCTCGCAGGCGCCAGACTTTGATACGCTGCTTCGCTTTAAAGGCAATGCATCCTACATCCGCAACCACCGCGGCGCTTCGCATTCCATTCCGGCCATTATCGGCTGGACCGCGTTGATTACGATCGTGCTTCAGCTGCTGTATAGAGGGTCGCTTCCTTGGCTTCATCTTGCGGGATGGATCTTGCTGGCTGTATGCGTGCATGTCACAACGGATCTGTTTAATGCCTATGGAACACAAGCCGGCAGGCCATTCTCAAACAAATGGATCTCGTGGAATATTATCCACATATTCGATCCCGTTATTTTCACCACTCATGTCATTGCCATTTCGCTCTGGGCATTCGGTCTGGTGAGGCCAGCTGCTACCTTCTCCTTGTTATACAGCCTGCTCGCCCTTTATTACGTGTGGCGGACCGTCGTCCATCATCGGCAGCAGGCACATGTACAAGCGATAGATAAAGAACATGCTGAAGGCGACCGATATTGGCTTATTCCAACGATCTCGCTTAACACCTGGAATGTCGTCAAACGCAAGCATAACGGTGTATTCATGATTGGCGATCTCAGAACGAACGCACTCCGCTGGCAGGACTGCGTCGCGTGCTCCGACCATCCAGCCGTCGATCGCTCCAAGAACGATCCCTCGATCCAATCGTTCCTTTATCTAACCTCATTCGCATGCGCCGATGTGAAGGTTCATACATGGGGATACGAGGTACGCTGGAGTGACGTACGTTATCGGCATCGCAAGCAATACCCGTTTGTAGCCGTCCTTATGATGGACCATGATTACAAGACGGTTGGCTCCTATGTTGGCTGGCTCAGCGACAAACGACTTGAGAAACGGCTCCGCATGAATACGTATTGACGTATTGACGCGGGGCTTTTTTTTCTGCACAATGATTAAGGATGAAACGATAACGATTCTCGTCTGTTTATGAATGCTGTACACAATCCTATAAATCGAACAAAAAAGCTCAAGGTTTCCCTTGAGCTTTCTCGTCTGTGTATAGTTAAAGCTTAACGTTGACCGGACAGCTGTTGTTCAGCGATTTGCACCAGCTTTTTCGTGATGTAACCGCCAAGCGAGCCTGCGTCACGAGTGGAGACGTTACCGTAGTAGCCATCGGCAGGGATTTGAACGCCGAGGGACTGCGCAGCCTCCATTTTCAATTGTTCCAAAGCCTGGCTTGCTTGTGGTACCACCAGTTGGTTGCTGCTGCGGGATTGGCTTGCCATAAGAAAAAACTCCTTTCATCCTCTGCACGTTGTGATGGGTTGCAAGCTTGCAAAGTTATTATGGCTCGCGTTTCGAATATATATGCTAGCGCTCAAAACTTTTACTAAATAATTTGAAAACTTTTTTGGAGTGTGATTTACAATGTCCAAGCTGCTGTCGCTCTGGTTCGCTGTCTCGTCTGTTATCCTGATGGGAGCTACCGCCGTCATGATCAGCCACAATGGTTGGATTGCAATCCTTCTTGCCCTCCTGACGGTATGTAACGTAGGCTACGGGTTCGTTGTCAAAGCAAGAGCACGTAGACGTAATGATGGACAAGCCGCTAAGTAGGCAAGGGGCCTGCGTAGGGAAGAACTGCGTGCCCTTTAACGCAAACTTCTGGCTGAGCTTGATAAAGTCCATATCTATAAAGAAACGACCGCATCGAATCCGATGCGGTCGTTTCTTTATAGATAGCTGCTGCAAGTTACTTTCTTGGCGCCAGGAAGCCCATAAGCTCCTTCGCATCTGCGAGCGTTTTGTCGGCTGCTATAGAAGCTTTCTCTGCGCCTTGCTTCAGAATGTCATGAATCGCACCGGAGCTGCGGATTTCATTGTACTTGTTCTGCAGTGGTTCGAGGACGGAAACAACAGCTTCCGCAAGATCCTTCTTGAATGCGCCGTAGCCTTGACCGTCGTATTTCGCTTCGATCTGCTCGATCGACATGCCTGCGCAATGCGAGTAGATGCTGAGCAGGTTGCTCACTTCCGGCTTGTTGGCAGGATCGTATTTCACTTCGCGGCCGGAGTCTGTCGTTGCACGGCTGATCTTCTTGCGGACAACGTCCGGTGGATCAAGCAGTGCAATGAAGCTTCCCGGATTCGGATTGCTCTTACTCATCTTCTTGCTCGCATCGTCAAGCGACATAATACGTGCGCCAACCTTCGGGATATAAGGCTCTGGCACTTTGAAGTAGTCGCCGTACTTCGTATTGAAGCGGTGAGCCAGGTCGCGGGATAGTTCAAGATGCTGCTTCTGGTCATCCCCTACTGGTACGAGATCCGCGTTATAGATGAGAATGTCGGCTGCCATCAGCGTCGGGTAGACGAACAGGCCGGCGCCAACCGAATCTTTGCCAGCAGATTTGTCTTTGAACTGTGTCATGCGCTCCAATTCGCCCATATAAGCAAGCGTTGTGAACATCCAGCCCAGCTCGGCATGCGCACGCACATGGGACTGAACGAACACATTCGATTTCGCCGGGTCAATTCCCGCAGCGATGAAGAGAGCTGCTACCGCTTCCGTCTGCTCGCGCAGCGCTGCTGGCTCTTGGGGAACGGTAATAGCATGAAGGTCAACGACCATAAAGTAGCATTCTTCGGTCTCCTGCAGCTTCACGAAATTTTGCATAGCGCCAATATAGTTGCCCAGCGTTAGTTGACCGCTTGGTTGAATGCCGGATAGTACACGTTTCATTAACATCCACTCCTTTAGAGGTAGTTCAAAAAGTACGCTTTTGATCACGAAGCATCACATGAAGTCTATTCGGCATCGAATCTTGAATGAAGCAGTGACTTCCGGTTCTCGCGTAGCACTTCACTACGCTCCGATCCTCATTCCCCGCTTGATCCAACCTTCTCGGTGCTGAAAACCGTACTTTTTGAACATTAATTTGAAATACAATCATTATTCATTCCATTATTATCGAGGCTTTGAAGCAGCTTGGCCGAGCTGCACTCGATGCCTGCACTTCCAAGTACGCAAAAAGGCCCCCCGTCGCAAGGGACGAGGAGCCGTGGTACCACCCTAATTCGCATGTCTGCACAAAGCAACCCATCCTAGGTAGGGTCGTTGAATATGAGCATGCCTTAAGTTCCGTAACGAGGAACAATCGGATCAGTATAGGCAAGCAATGAGAAGACCAAAGCCTCCATTGAAACACCTGCGTTCCACTGTCCACTCCCGGATCCATTCGGACACGCGCGCTGCACCGGTTTGCACCAACCACCGGCTCTCTGCGAGCAGCCTCGCACGCTTACTTATTCCGTTCATCGCGTTTACAACGATTATACTCTCCAAGCTTCAATTGTCAAGGTGAACCGACTGTCACTTTCCATTGGAGCGCAGCACCGTCAAGTTGTCCTAACGGATGGGACATGCGCATATATTGAGAATAATGTTTGGCCGCTAGTCCATCATCAATCAGGCTCTCGATGCTGTGCTCCCTTCATTATCTGTGGCGGCACGTTAGGAGGTTATTGCTATGCCCTTGAATCGATTGCTCCGCTGGTCACCGCCAGCATTGACGGTAGGATGCGCAGTTCTGCTCATCCTGATCGCGTTCAATCGTCCGATCTATCTGCCAACACTTGGGACGGCCGAACTTCATGCATTCACCACGCTGTTCCTAAGCGTCGTGCTCGAAGCACTCCCCTTCATGCTGCTGGGGGTCATCGTATCCGCGCTGCTGCAAGTTTTTGTCTCGGAACAGGCTATCCGAAGCCTTGCCCCCCGCAATCCGGTTCTTGGCTCCGTATTCGGCGCACTGCTCGGACTGCTGTTCCCATTGTGCGAATGCGGCATGATTCCTGTCGTCAGACGGCTAATTCGCAAAGGCATGCCCGCCTATATAGGGATCGTGTACATCCTTGCTGGACCCATCGTTAATCCGATTGTATTCGCCTCTACATACACCGCTTTCCATGCGCAGCCTGGCATCCTCTACGGACGCATGGGACTGGGCTTTCTAGTCGCATTCCTTATCGGCTTGGTGTTAAGCCGTTATATGAAAGCCAATCCGCTGAGAACGGGGCATGCCACTCATGCTCATGCTCATGCTCACACTCATGAGCATGTCCACCATTCGACCAGCCACTCGGAGCGTCCGCCGCTCGGAGCAAGGCTTGCATCCACTCTGGGGCATGCGTCCGAAGAATTTTTCGATATGGGCAAATATCTCATATTCGGTGCGCTGCTCACTGCGCTCATCCAGACGGGTGTAGATCGGTCATCGCTTGATGCGATCGCGTCCCACGAGGCGCTGTCCCAGCTGTTCATGATGGCATTCGCTTATTTCTTATCGCTTTGTTCAACATCGGACGCCTTTGTTGCCGCTTCTTTCAGCCATCTGTTCGCTGCAGGGCCTCTGCTTGCTTTTCTCGTATTCGGACCGATGATCGATTTGAAAAATACACTAATGCTCTTCTCCGCTTTCCGAGGTCGCATTGTCATCGCTGTGGTCGCACTAACGGCTGCGCTCGTATTCGCTCTGTCATGGTTGACTGGACAGCTCATCACTTAGCTATTTGCCCGGAAAGGAATGACTCGCTATGAATGCCGAAGACTCATTCGCTCCGCTTATTCACCGCATGCTGCGGGCTGTCGTCTTAATCGGATTCGCAATGCTGATTATTCATCTCAAACGAACAGGGGAACTTGCATTATTCGTAACACCTCGCATCGAGCAAGCGGTTAAGCTGTCAGCTCTTGGACTACTTGCGGCTGGCGCTTATCAAGCCTATTCCTTCTTCCGAATGTGGCCGAACCGCTCCCGTCACCTCATTGACGATAACTGCGCCTGCGAACATGATCATGGCGAACACCATCACCACATCCACTCGCATGACCACGCACACCATCACGATCATGACCACGATCATACGTCAACCCCAGTTCGAAGCGTGCTGTTATACGGCTTGTTCCTGCTGCTTCTGGCAGTCGGCTTCTTCATGCCCCACAAGCCACTTGATTCCGACCTGAACGGAAAGCTCGGCACAACGGTTCATTCCCATGTTAAGGGTGAATAGAAATTGTGATTCTAATACAGTATTGTGAACAGCAAGGGCGCACCATCAATGCGATGGGGCGCCCTTGTCTCCTATCAGCCACAATTATAGTGGTCCTGCTTAGCCTTCTTCCCAGCGATTGCGCGGCTGCTTCGGCACGAATTGGAATAAGGAGCCGGTATGGTTCGACATATTGTAGTTAGACTCGTACATAATACTTGCTGACCACGCGCCTGTACCAGGTCGTACAGCAAAATCGTAGGAAATGTCTCCATGCGTCCAGTCCCGTTTCAGCTTCAGCGCTTCGATGGCCATTTTGCGGAAAGCCTCCACCTGCTGCGCGTTCAACCCTGCTTCCACAGGCTTAAGTTCGCCGTTCCGGCTTTCAATGGGGTGATGCTTCATCCCGAACTTGCCGACGGCATTGTTGCGAAGTTGAATATGTACGGTTCCAGCCGCTGCGTTCTTTAATTCACCCTCCAATTGTCTAAACACGTAATCAACTTGTCTTGCTAATGGAATATGATTCAAATTAGTCAACTAACTCCCTCCACCTATCATTTGGTATGGTTCAGTATGCCTATCCCTCATCACACACATCAGTCCAACAACCTGCAGCAATCAATAAATCCGAGTAATCACTCCCCTATTCAAACAAAATAGATAACGCTTTCATTTACGTGTGGTCAAAAGCAAACATCCACCAAAAGAACTATGCAGGTAGATATTTAGAACCATCATATGACAGAAATTTTAATATTTCAACAATTTTGCACACTTTTTGTCGGGAATTTAAGTAAATTTTAGATTTCCGCTGGAATTTCCGATTCCAGAAACATGAATTAATGATATAGACCCAAATTGGGACCAGTGATATACTATGTCTAAATTTACTATTAAAGGAGCGCTTACATATGCAATGGTTCTCCACTTTATCAACGAAAAGAAAATTATTTTTAGGTTTTTATTCAATTGTTTTAGTATTTTCCATTGCATCTATTCTTGTGACAGCATTCAGTGGGGGCTCCGTGCTGGCCGCGATAATTGTCGCAATTGTATTAGCGATTGCGATTATACCTATTGTCAACTTCATTGAGAAAGCGCTTACAGAAGCGTTTTACGAATTACGTTCCGCAGCGTCCGGCTTGGCAAAGGGTGATTTCTCGCAAAAAGTGGACGTGTCCGCATCAATGGGCGAACTTGGGCACTCCTTCAACAGCATGATCGACAAACTTCGCGACATCATCACTGACACTTCGAAGATTTCCCGCCAGGTCAGCGAAGCTAGCCGCAGCATCTTCGATAAGAACCAAGCCATGAAGATCGCTATGGAGCAAGTTGCTGCATCCTCCACTGAGTTAGCAACTGGCGCAAACGAAATTTCTTCCGAAGTATCGTCCATGACCGATTCGATTCGCGATATTGAAGACATGGTCGGATCTTATGCCCGCTCCGTTAAAGGCATGAACGACCGCTCGGAGCTGACGCTTGAGCTCGTTCAGCAAGGTGTGCATGCTGTCGGCAACCAGAAGACAAGCATGCAGAGCAATGCCGACGCAACGGCCAAAGTATCCGAGACCGTTCGCGAACTGGCGCGTGACGCAGCCGGCATCACGAAGATTACTCGTACCATCTCCGAAATCGCTGAACAGACGAACCTGCTGTCGCTTAACGCTTCGATTGAAGCCGCACGCGCCGGCGAGCATGGTAAAGGTTTCGCGGTCGTAGCACAAGAGGTACGTAAGCTGGCTGAAGAGTCGTCGACTTCAACGAAGGAAGTATTCACGCTCGTACGCGGCATCGAACGCGGCATTAAGCAAGCCATCGAGAACATCGTTATCAACGAGCAAGCCGTACAAGTGCAAACAGAGACGATTGAATCCGCAGAGCGAATCTTCGGTGAAATGATGTCCAGCATCGAGTTCATCGCGGAGCAGATCGCACGCTTCTCCGAAGAGAGCGACGTCATGCTGGAGAGCGCTCAACGCATTTCCTCGGCGATTCAGAACATCTCGGCGATTACGCAGCAATCGGCTGCAGGAACAGAGCAAATGTCCGCATCCATGAACGAACAGATTGGTTCCGTTCAAGCAGTGGTCGAAGAAGCGGATCGAATGATGCTCAGCGTCAACCAACTGCAAAGAACGATTCAAGTGTTCAAACTGTAATCTATTTACTAGCAGGTTGATGACGTTAACCTATACAAACAAACCCGGCCTGAACAACGATCCACGATCGTCGTTCAGGCCGGGTTTTATTTTAAGCCGCTTACGCCCGTTTCGAATAATCGAATTCGACTGCATCAAGCAGTGCGCGAGCAAGAATCATATGTCCTGCCTTGTTCGGATGAACGCGGTCCCACGTCAGCTGTGCGGAGTAGATATGCTCCAGTACACGGTCGAACGTTGTCTGCGTATCGACGAACAACGTGCCGTTACGTTCAGCTATAGCACGGACGACAGCGCCATATCGGTCCATCTCCATGCGCATTCGGTCTTCCCGGCAAGCTTCCACGAAGAATGGCGTCATTAGCACGATGCCTTTGACGAGCGGCTTCGTCTGTACGACCAGTTCTTCGAGCGTGCGCTCGTATTCATCGATCCGCACATGCAGCTCTGGAAGCATGGGACGGTCGAACTGCCGCCATACATCATTCGTACCGATCATGATCGTCAGCCAATCCGGCTTCTGATCGATGACGTCCGTCTGCCATCGTGCTTGGAGATCGCGGACCGTATGGCCGCTAGAGCCGACATTGACGACTCGAAGCTTACGCTCCGGGTAACCGGATTGCAGAAACGCGTCAACCAGCTCCACATAGCCGTGTCCCGCTCCGCCATTGCCTGCTTCGCCAATAGGACGTCCTCGATCGCAGTCTGTGATGGAATCGCCGATCAGTACAATTTTGTCACCTTGTCCGAATAGCAAATGCAACACTTCTCCTCTCGCGCAGCGCGCATCCCGTGAATAGGTGAATTACACTTCCTGCTTCATCGTAACGGTAAGTGCACCAAGCTTCTCGATCTCGATCGTTACAACGTCGCCGTCCTTCAAGTAAACTTGCTTGTCCTCTGGGTAGCCGAGCACAACGCCTTCTGGCGTACCCGTCAGAATGATGTCGCCAGGCTCCAGCGTCATGTATTGGGAGATGTAGCTCACGATCTCTTTGCAGTTGAAAATCATGTCCGACGTGTTGGACGATTGGCGAACTTCACCGTTAACCGTACACGAAATAGCAAGCTTGTTCGGATCGCCGACTTCATCAGCCGTTACGAGATAAGGACCAAGCGGCGAGAAGCCGTCGCAGCTCTTGCCGAGCAGCCATTGTTGCGTACGCATCTGCAGATCACGTGCCGACAGGTCATTCACGTTGCAGTAGCCGAACACGTGGTTCAGCGCCTTCTCTTCTTCAACATCCTTCGCTTGTTTGCCGATGACGATGACGAGCTCTGCCTCATAGTCAACCTTCGTGCTCACCTTCGGAAGAAGAACCGTATCCCCGTGAGCTGCAATCGTATTGTTGAATTTATTGAATAAAATCGGATATTGCGGAATCGGAGCGTTCGTCTCTTCCGCATGGCGGCGGTAGTTGAGGCCAACGCAAATGATTTTGCCTGGCTTCGTAACCGCCGAAGCGTAGGTCACATCCGATTCCGGAATGATATAATCGCTCGACTTCAACTCGACTGCCTGTGCTGCAACTGCGCTTGCAGCTGCCATAGCTGCCGATCCGCCCTCGATGAGCTCATGAATATCGGCCGGGGCATTGATCTCGAATACATTCGCAGCAGCCGCAACGTCCACAACACCTACCGAAGTCAATACGCCGAGCTTTACTTGTCCGTTTTGTTTGAAATTAAGAAGTTTCATAAATGAGTACCATTCCTTTCTCTATGCGTTTTTGCCGAACACTACGCCGCCGTCGATATAGAGCGGCGAGCCCATCATAAACTTCGATTCATCCGATGCTAGGAACAATGCTGCGCGTGCAACATCATCTGGTCTGCCAAGTTCGCCTGTCAGCTGTCTTTGCTTGATCGAAGCGAATGCTTCCTCCGGATCCGCATAGGAGCTGCGGAGGTAGTTCTCAACGAACGGCGTCATAATCGTGCCTGGCAGCAGAGCGTTCACACGAATATTATAAGGCGCGTAATCAACCTGCATCGACTTGGTCAATGCAAGAATAGCGCCTTTTGTTGCCGAATAGGACGCACGGCGTGCAAGCCCCATCTCTGCGATACATGACGACATGTTTATGATGTTGCCGCTTTGGCGCTCCATCATATGCGGGACGATGTATTTGCAAGGTAAATATACACCGCGGATGTTAACGTTGATAACCCGATCCCATGCATCTGGCTCTATCTCATGAATGGCGCCAACACCGCTGATGCCTGCATTGTTGAACAAGACGTCGATGCGGCCGAACTGCTCGATTGCCTTAGCCGTCAATTGCTGTACCGACTCCGGGTTCGTAACGTCCGCATGGATGAAAGCAGCAGTGCCGCCCGCTTCGACGATCGATGCTACCGTCTCTTCCCCTTTGGCCGCATCAATATCGTTAACGATTACTTCCGCACCTTCTGATGCGAACAGCTGCGCCGTACATTGACCGATACCGGAGCCTGCCCCCGTAATAAGAATTGCTTTACCTTTCAAGCGCGTCATTACAATACCTCCTAAAAGCAATTTGCTTCATCCTTGAAACTGCTGCTTGCTGGCAAATTGCTCGCTTCGGAAGCATATGCTTAGCAATTTGCTTTCTTCCTCGAATCCACTGCTTGCAAGCAAATTGCTTGCTTCGAAAGCATACTCTTAGCTATTTGCTTCATCCTTGAAACTGCTGCTTGCTGGCAAATTGCTCGCTTCGAAAGCATACGCTTAGCTATTTGCGATCTTCTTCGTTATGCGAGACCGGAAATACGGTTCGCTGCGGCGGCTACCGCTTCGCGGATCGCCTCGCGTCTGTTTTCCCATTCAAACACACTAATTGAGCAGCTTATGGCTGCAACGGCATGACCGTCCGGACGAAACACAGGCGCGGCCGCACAGCAAATGCCGACGACACCTTCCTGCATCTCCTCTGCAACGCCGCTCTGGCGGAACTGCTCGAGCTGACGGAACAACGTCTCTCGGTCTGTAATCGAATAAGGCGTCGCTGAATCGCCGATCATCGGTTCTGGAAACAGCTCATATAAAGTCTGCTCGTCCAATCTGGACAGCAATGCCTTACCAAGCGCGGTTACGTGAGCAGGAAGTCGCGCGCCTGGCGAAGATGCAAGCCGAAGCGGCGTCTTCGCTTCCTCCATTGCCAGATAGATCACTTCACGGCCTTCAAGCCTGGCAAGCTGGAAGGTTGCGCCAACTTGTGCCGCAGCGCTGCGAGCCTCCCGATGAAAAGCAGCTACAAAATCGAACTGCCTGAAAAAAGCATTGCCGATCGCTCCCGCCGTCGAGCCGAGCGAGTACGTATCATCCTCGTTCTTCTCGATCCATCGAAGCGTCTCAAGCGTATACAGCAGCGAGAACATGGAGCTCTTGTTCACATCGAGCCTTCTTACGAGATCGATCAGGCGAAGTCGTGCAGGCTCAGCCGCAACGAGAAGCATCACATCGTTCGCACGCCGGACTGCAGGAACCTGATATTTGTCCGTCAAACGGTACTAGCCTCCATTCCAATAAATCTTATTCAGGTTCTATATACAGAACCACGGTTTTATATATCGGTATTGTATCATGATTTTCACTAATGGAGCAATATCCATCCATGACTTTCGAATGATACTTTCGGTTGATACTTTCGATTGATTGCTGCTGCGTTCAACCGCTGAATCCTATGTTACAATGAGCAAGTAAACGTTTTCCTAATTCCTTACTGTTATTCATCCTTAACAAATCTTATCCGGAAGGGATGTTACTCGATGATTTGTTCTGTCTTTACCGTTGCTACGCCGGATTTGTCGCCGCAAGAACTGCTTATTACAGCGAAGAATGCTGGAATTGACGCCATTGAATGGCGCTGCACCCGCATCTCCGATAGCATAAAGAATGATCCGCCTTCCTTCTGGGGTAACAATCGCTGCACGTTAGACCCCGAGAGCTCGCCAGAATTACTGGCTGATCTCCGTGCGGCTACCGATGCTCATGGACTTCGATCATTAGCGGTTGTGCCTTATTTAACCTGCGGCGATCTAGAGGAAACAGAACGGATTCTGACGGTAGCGTCCGCACTGGGCGCATCGTATATCCGATTGGGCGTTCCTGGCTACAACGGCAGCCGTCCCTATGGGGAACTGCTTGAGGAGGGCCGTACCTATATCCGCGAGGCTGAGAAGCTCGCCCGCCGCTACGGCATCAAAGGGCTTGTCGAGACGCATCACAACACAATCGCACCAAGCGCTTCGCTTGCACATCGACTGGTCGAAGGCTGTAATCCTGATCATATCGGCGTATTGTATGATCCGGGCAATCTCATCCATGAAGGCTTCGAGCAATATCGGATGGGCCTCGAGCTGCTAGGACCTTATCTAGCGCATGTCCATGTGAAAAATGCGGGCTGGACGCCTGTTACCGACAGCACAGATCCGCTCGAACCTGCATCCTGGCGTTGTGCATGGCAGCCAGTTGCGGGCGGCATCGTGCCGTGGAAACAGGTGCTTGCTGACCTGAAAGCCGTTGGCTACCAAGGTGCTTTCGGCATTGAAGATTTCAGCGGCGCTTTGGGCAGCAGCGAAATGCTGCAGCTGTTCGTCCGCCAGATGCATGCTTGGTGGGAGGAATTGCACACCAGCGAATAATCGAATCGATGTATAACATTGGCGTTCCGCGGAGAAAACAACGAGGATTGTATCTTTTTCCGCCCTCCGTTTGAAGGGAGAACGTCCAATGAAACGACAAGCTAGAACCTGTCTGCTGGTCGTCCTTGCACTTATGCTCGCCTATCCGACCGAAGCCGCGGCCTCTCCTTCTGCAGCCAGACACGAAGTAGAAGACCGTGCAGCTGTTTCGATCGAGAACGGCGATGCCTTGCACTCGACCGAGCAGCGCAATTCGTACGCCCGCCCCCGCAAGAAACAGCGGAAGCAGGCTGCCATGAGCTGGGTCTCGCTGGAGAAGCGTTACCCAGGCGCATTCGTCACGCATGGTCCGCGCAGTGTTCGGCGCGCCGCGCTTACGTTCGACGATGTGCCGGATCCGCGCTATACAGGCAAAGTGCTCGATGTGCTCGCACGTCATAAGGTGAAAGCAACCTTCTTCGTGGTCGGTTCACTTGCATCACGCTATCCTGCGCTCGTACGCCGGATGGAACGAGAAGGACATACGGTTGGCAACCATTCTTACAACCATGCGGTATTCTCACAGTTGACAACCGAACAGTACCGCCGCCAAATCACGCGCACAGATGCCATTCTAGCGCCACTCGTCGGATATAGCCCACGCTATATTCGGCCTCCTTATGGCGAGATCCGATCGACTCAGGTGCAATGGGCCAAGCGCAATGGCTACGTGGTTGTGAACTGGGACGTCGACTCCGTCGATTGGCGCAGCCTGCGGAGCCGTTCCGTCATTATCAACGTCAAGAAGACGCTCCAGCCCGGCTCGATCATTCTCCAACACGCCGGAGGAGGCTCTACCCAGGATCTATCGGGCACCGTTGAGGCGCTGCCTGTCATTATCCGCATGCTTAGGAACAAAGGTTATGAGCTCGTGACGATACCCGAAATGCTAGGTTCATCAGACGGCAGACGGCAGTAACCTAAGGAGAGAATGTACGAGCTAAGCTACAAGACCAGTGAATGCCAGGCACTAGTAAAATGGTGAATCCGTAATGCATTCCATGTAAACAACAAGAAAGCGGAGATGCAGCATTGTGCATCTCCGCTTTCTTGTTGTTGTAATGCGAGCCAATAAACTTTTTGAATTAAGATTCCAGCACGTACACCTTTACATATTGAATGCCGAAATTACTCACCTGCGCTGCCGTTCCTGGGACAAACAGGTCAATGCGATTGCCTTTAATTGCACTTCCTACGTCCAATGCGGTAGCGATCATTCCCCCCGTTGGGAGTCCTGCGTAGTCGTAACCGACTATGTACAGCTTCGTACCTAATGCAATCTGGGATGGATCGACTGCTACTGTACCTACCTTAAGCGAATTACCGAAGTAATCAAGTCCGCCCCAACCGCCATTCTCTGCCGGGTCTGCAGAATAGGCTGTCGCCGTCATCTGAATCGTTCTAGCGACATCAAACTGTTTGCCGCTGACAGTTACGCTGTCGTTGCTAACTGCACTTGCTGCTGTTGATACTGTCGTTGAAGGCGCAGATGCCAGCTTAAACGTATTGTTGATTGTCGGAATCGTAAGCCGCTGACCTTCGATAATATTGTTCGGGTTTACATTCGGGTTAGCCGCGGCAATCTGCCCCACCGACAGCCCGTAATATTGGGACAGCGTCCAGAACGTCGTCGTCTTCGTCGCTACATGAACGGATGCTGCATCAGCAGATGCCGAGGACCATGCGATCGAGACGCCAATAACAACAGCTGCGGCTGTGCGCGCCCACTGCTTCAAACTTTGTGAAAACGGTTTCACTGAGAATTGCGTCATTATGATATATCCTCCTGTTGTATACGCCTACGAGGTTAGTTGTCGGATTCGGTTAAGGAGTCACCCTACGCATCGAACAGTGGCAATGCCAGCTGTTTATGCGATTCACCCCGAGGATTCAGCACAGCGATATATGGCTGTCCTGATCTCCATGAATCTCCCCCGCACGTTAGTTTCGGCTCGCGTAAAACAATACCACATTAAACTGGCGCATGAAACTGGTAATTCCCGCCACGACGTGTTCCGCGCATCTCTCGCCCGACTCCAAATGAGCCGTCGAACGCTGCTTTTGTGAACGCTTGAAGCACTTCAAATCCGTTGAAAAATAAGCGCTTCAGGAAGCATGAACTTGTAAAGTCTGATATTTGTACAAATGCCGTTGCAGGCACGATTCCTGCGTGAATACAATGGCATAGCATTTGTATATGGAAGCTGTTTGTCCCGTCACACGGGATGGCTCGTGATTGGAGGTCGTTGCATTACATGATGAACATCATGATCATGGCCGGCGGCAAAGGTACCCGGTTCTGGCCCCGCAGCGTCAAAACGATACCTAAGCAATTCCTGTCATTCGGCTCGGGACCTACGCTCATCCAGCAGACTGTTGACCGATTCCGGCGCCTTGTGCCTGATGAACGTCTATACATTGCAGCGCCAACCGCGCACGTCCCGCTAGTTATCAACCAATTGCCCTCTCTATCTACTAATCAAATCTTCACGGAGCCGGAGCAAAAAGGGACTGCCGCCTGCATCGCCTATGCCGCTTACAGCATGCTAGCCAAAGGCGATGATCATCCGATCGTATTCGTACCAGCCGACCAATATATCGCTGATGATGACATTTATCTTGCCGCCATCGAGCGTGCTGCGCAGGCGGCAGCAGCAGATAATGCCATCGTTACGCTCGGTATTCGTCCGGATCGCCCTGATACAGGCTTTGGTTACATGGAACTCGAAGCCGATGAAGCCGGGGCGGATGCGGGAGATGTACTGCATAAAGTGAAACGGTTCTTAGAGAAGCCGGATGCGTCAACGGCGGAGATGCTGATTAAGCAGCACAACGTATATTGGAACAGCGGCATTGTCGCCTGGCGTCCTTCCTCGATTATGCATCATGTTATCCTCAGGGAGCCCAAGTTATGGCAGCCGTTTATCGAACATGACGGCGATGCCACCTTGGCTTATGCGGCTATTCCCGAGCTGTCGATCGACTATGCCGTATTGGAGAAAACCGATGAAATCCGCTGCATTCCAATCGACTGCGGTTGGGACGATATCGGATCGTGGGCTGCATTCCGCCGGCGTCATGCATCCGACTCATTCGGCAATGTCGCGCAAGGCGCCATTCGGTTGTTTGAAAGCGAGGGCAATACCGTCTACTCCGAGACAGAGACGCTGCTTATCGGCGTATCAGACCTGATTGTCGTCTCTACTCCACATGGTTTGCTCGTCTGCCATCGTTCCGAGGAGCCGCGTTTGAAACATTGGCTGAACGAGTCTACGAGGTGATGCAAGCATGAAAGCACTCCTTACGGGCATCACCGGGTTTGTCGGCAGCCACCTTGCATCCTTGCTGCTCAATGATGGCGTGGAGGTCATCGGCACCTACCGCGCCCACAACAGTCAGCAAGACGGGAAACGATTTGACATACCGTCGATCAAGGACGTTCGTCATGTGGAATGCGAGCTTCGAGACGCCGCTGCAGTCGATGCACTCCTTGCGGCCGAACGTCCTGATTATTTGTTCCATCTGGCTGCCCAAAGCTTCGTCCCCGCCTCCTGGGCATCGCCCAGCGACACGATTCATAACAACGTAGCAGGCCAAGTGAACTTGCTGGATTCCATTCGTCAACAGGGGCTGCCCACCAAGGTGCTCATTGCAGGTTCAAGCGAAGAATACGGCGAGGTTCATGCAGACGAACTGCCCGTTACGGAGCTTAACCCGCTTCGACCAATGAATCCTTATGCAATCAGCAAAATCGCACAGGACTTTCTAGCCGTGCAATATTATCGGCAATACGGCGTACCCGTCGTTCGGATGCGGACGTTTAATCATATCGGCCCCCGGCAGAACGAACATTTCGTTACGTCCAGCTTTGCCAAGCAAATCGCAGAGATCGAGAAAGGCCTCCGTCCACCCGTTCTCTATGTCGGCAATCTGGACGCCGAGCGCGACTTCACTGACGTCCGGGACGTTGTACGCGCCTACTGGCTAGCGATACAGCACGGTACGCCAGGTGAATGCTATAACATCGCATCTGGACGCAGTTGGTCCATCGGCAGCCTGCTGCAGCTGCTGCTGTCGCTATCGCCGATCACAGTTACGATTGAACAAGATGCCGCGCGGATGCGTCCATCGGACGTACCGATCGTTATCGGCGATGCAGCCAAGTTCTCCAGCCTGACCGGCTGGCAGCCTGAGATTCCAATCGAGACGACCATGCGTGAGGTGCTCGACTATTGGCGAGATAAGCTCGAGCTCGATAAGGGCTAGTGCAAGACATGACAAGTTCCTCCTTCCGATAAGTTGTATCCCACTCCGATTCCAAGAGGGCAGGTGAATCCTCATGCCATCCCGTTCAGCGAGAAGCTCAGCCCGCGCCAAATCCCGTTCTTCCCGCACACGCAAACGATCGATCCGTTCCCGCTCGAAAGCTTCTAAATTTTCTAAGGCCTCCAAGCTGCGGCGCAAACGCGGCACGATTAGAAAGCGCCGACGGCGCATCATAAGCAAACGCAGAAAACGTGCCACGCACGTTAGAACAATGCCTTCGCAAGCCGCTGTCTCCGTCTGGGAGCGTTATGAACGCGATCCACAATACGGCACCTTCGATCCCGGTCATGCGAATGAGCCGGTTGTCATCGATAAGAAGCCGCTGATCCGTCCCATTACGATTATCATCCTGACATGGAACGGTATTGACTATACGCGCAAATGTCTGGATGCCCTTCAACCTTCCTTGCAAGCGGGGATGACCGAGGTGCTCGTATTCGACAACGGCAGCACGGATGGTACGGTCAGCTACTTACAATCGATTCCATGGGTGAAGCTCATTCCCCATCCTTTCAATATCGGCTTCGTAGCAGGCAATAATGCCGCACTCCCGTATGCAAGGCCCGACAGCGATATCGTCCTGCTCAACAACGATATTCTCGCCGAGCAGCATGATTGGCTGTCGAAGCTGCAGGAGACAGCCTACCGGTCGCGTGACATCGGCATTGTCGGCTGCCGTCTGCACGGACCTGAGGGCCAGCTGCATCATGCAGGCACCTACATCCTGCCTGATGATCTAACAGGCCAGCAGATCGGCGGCGAAGAACATGACCTGCGCCAATACACGAGTATTCGCGATGTGCAGGGCATTATCTTTGCAACAGCATACTTGAAAAGAGAACTTATCCAGCGCATCGGCTTCCTCGATCCCGAATATTTCTCCTACTTCGAAGATACGGACTACTGCTTGAAGGCGATTATGTCGGGCTATCGCGTCGTATGCGACGGACGTGTCACCTTGCATCACTACCACAACACGTCCACGCGCGTAAACGGGGTCAACTTCTGGGATATGTACAACAGGTCTCGTGAAATATTCCGGAGCAAGTGGGCTGCCCCGCTTGAATCGCGCTACGAGAGCCGGGTGAACTGGCAGTCGCTCGCATTCCTATCCTTGTACGGATATACCGAAACATCAAGAAACCTGATGCTTGCACTCGACCGCAGTCATGTGAAAGTATCCTACCGATATGTGTACGGTCCAGGAACGCCGCTGCCATTCGGCGAACCCGAAACAGGACCGGACAATCGGATTAATTTGTTCAAAAAGCGGTCCACAGCGGGCGATCGCATCCATATCGTTTATGGGCAGGGCGACGTGTTCTTCAGAAATGACGGCGACTACAAAATCGGTTACACGATGCTGGAGGTCGACGGCCTCCCTGCAGACTGGGTACAACAATGTAATGCGATGAACGAGGTATGGGTACCGTCCCGATTCAATCTTCAGACGTTCCGCGACAGCGGCGTCCGGGTGCCGATTCATGTGATGCCTCTCGGCGTAGATCCTGAATACTTTCACCCCGGGATTCGCGGCAAACGGTTCTTCGACGACAAGTTCACCTTCCTCTCCGTGTTCGAGTGGGGTGAGCGCAAATCGCCGGAAACGCTGTTCGAAGCATTCGCCGCAGCGTTCCACGGGCGGGACGATGTTCGGCTCGTCTGCAAAATCATTAACAATGATCCAACGATCGACGTCCCAACTGAAATTCGTAAGCTGAGACTAGGCTCTGCAGCAGACCGCATCCTTGTGCTGCATAACGATAAAATCCCTTCCCACTGGATGGGCAGCCTGTATCGCTCGGCGGACTGCTTCATTCTGCCGACTCGCGGCGAAGGCTGGGGCATGCCGATTCTAGAGGCGATGGCAAGCGGTCTCCCCGTCATCGCGACCAACTGGAGCGCGCAGACCGAGTTTATGAACGAATCGAACAGTTACCCGCTGCGCGTAAAACGACTCGTGCCTGCAGAAGCAAGATGCGTCTACTACCACGGCTTCAACTGGGCTGAACCCGATCTTGATCATATGATCGAATTAATGCGTTATGTCGCAGATCATCCGCAGGAAGCGGCAGAGAAAGGTCGAATCGCAGCCGCCGATATGCACAGCCGTTTCACATGGGACCACGCAGCCGCAAGAATGAAGAATCGGCTGCTGATGCTATGAGCAAGCGGGCCGCACGTCATAGGCGTACGCGGCGGGCGGCCTCTCGCGCGCGGAAAGGTTCCCGTACGCGATCCCAGTGGAATGGAGCAGTCCGCAAGAGCGGACGTACACGGCGCCGCTATACGAGCGGCAGAGCCCGTGTAGTTGCAGGCGGCGGTGCGCAGCTTGCTCCGCTGCCTGTCGCTCCACCGCCGCCTGAGCTTGAAGGTATGCCCGGTGTACAGATCGTCGGCTTCAGCCGTTCCGACTCTGGGCTTGGTGAAGCGTGCAGGCTTCAGGCAGCTTCTTTATTAAGCGCCGGTGTACCTGCCTCCATCATCAGTTGTGATTCGTTATCAATGGGCAATGCGTCCGATTTATCCTGGGCTCATCTGGAGATTGGCGCTCCCGTTCACAAGTGTACGATTATGCAATTCAATCCCGATTATATGCTCCATGTGCTCGGACGGCTTGGACATCAGCTCGTTGATCGCAAACACACAATTGGGTATTGGCACTGGGAAATGACTGATATTCCGGACAGTTGGTCGGATAGCTGGCCTTATGTACGAGAAATCTGGACACCTTCCCGGTTCGTTCGAGATGTCGTTGCGATGAAAAGTCCGGTGCCTGTGCTGACGATGCCATATGGCATCGCGGTCCCGGCAGCCCGAGGCGTTCAACAAAGCAGTCGTGCAGCATATGGCTTACCGGACGATAGCTTCTTGTTCTTAACGATGTTCGACACCCACAGCTTCGTCGAACGCAAGAACCCGATTGGCGCACTTGATGCGTTCCTCCACGCCTTCGGAGCAATTAATCCAGCCGTCGGGCTCGTTGTGAAAGCCAACCATGCGAATGCTGGCGGGGCCGCGTTAGAGCTCCTGAAGCAGCGAATAGCCGGCTGCCGCAATGTGTATTGGATCGAGGCACCTATGACAAGGCAGCAGACAGCCGGACTCCTTGCATGCTGTGACGCCTATGTATCGCTGCATCGTGCCGAAGGGTTCGGCCTTGCCATCGCAGAGGCAATGGCGATGAGTAAGCCCGTCATCGCGACAGACTGGTCCGGGAATACAGACTTCCTCCAACTGGGCAACGGGTGCCCTGTCCGCTATACGCTCGTGCCGAATCCGGTTACGGTTGGTCCTTATCAAGCGGGAGGCTGGTGGGCAGACCCCGACCTGCGCCACGCAGCGTCCTATATGGAGCAGCTTGTGTCCAATCGAGGCATTGGCTATCGGCTTGGCGCAGCAGCTTCTCATACCATTGCCTCTCTCTACAACCCGGCCGTACTTGGTGCTGCGATGCGAAGTCGTCTGACAGAGATCGGAGTACTGTAACGAGCATCCGGCGTTGTTATGTTCGCTGTTGGGCAGCGCAAGCAGGCGGTTCGTTAAGTGGAGATCATGCATGCTATTCGCTCGATGCCGAGAGACCTCGCTTGCTATCCACTTGAACTGACGAATTTCTCTTCATTAATAAACTTTAATGTATCTAATGAAGGCTGGCATAGAGCGCTGCTTCGTTAGCGTATTTTAATGTATTTTAATGTATCTAATGGATTCTCATATCCAGAACTTTTCTAAAGAACCAATACGACGCTAATAAACAACTAATCAGCGGTTTTCCCGGGTAACGAACGCAGGCGGCACTATTTGCGACTTTTTTCCCGTCGAGGTGAGGATGCTAAGCCCAACGTCAAAAAGGCGCCGCAGGTTACCCTGCAGCGCCTTTCTTCATTAATATATAGTTCGGAATTAGCCCGTGAATTCTTGTACCCACTCGCCGTTGTAATAGCCAACGCCAATCTTTTTGAAGTTCGGGCTCAGAATGTTCGCCTTGTGGCCTGCACTGTTCATCCATGCATTCATAACCTCTTGCGGCGTCTTCTGACCAGCTGCGATGTTCTCGCCCGCATACGAATATTTCACGCCGTACGCGGTCATCATATCAAATGGCGAGCCATATGTCGGCGAAGTATGGCTGAAGTAATTGTTAACCGCCATATCCTTCGCTTTATCATAAGCAACGGTGTTAAGAAGCGAATCGGTAGTCAGCGCGGACAAGCCCGCCTTCGCGCGTTCTTGGTTCACAAGCGTTACAACCTGCTGCGCATATGTGCTTGTGCTCGTGTTCGTACCCGTGCTGGTACCTGTACCTCCCGTCGACGTACCTGTGCTTGGTTTCGTCGTCGTCGTTGTACCGCTGCCAGTCCCCGTACTTGGCTTCGTCGTTGTCGTCGTGCCGCTGCCTGTTCCTGTTCCTGTGCTCGGCTTCGTCGTCGTCGTTGTACCACTGCCCGTTCCCGTGCTTGGCTTCGTTACCGTCACTGTACCATTGCCGATCTGGTTCCAGATCGAATTCCAATCTATCGTGATCCCATACTGGGATGCGAGCTTGCTAAGCTCGGAGCTGTTGCTTACTACAATCGTTTGAAACTGTGATGGATTAATCGTAGCAGCGGAAGCTTGGCCTGATGCTGCCCCGATGCCTGCGAACGCCATCCCAGCGATAACGGCGCCAACGACAGTCTTGCGAATATATTGCTTGTTCATGCATTCGTCCTCCTCGGATTGTCAAAGATGTCATTTCGAGAGAAGACTGACGACTTCCCTTCGATGCCATTCATCTTAACACGGGGAGTATTCATAATCATGACGCAGATACTGGGAAAGATTAGATTGTTCTCACAGAAACCTAATTGTTTTCATATTCATTCTCATCGAATTAGCCTTTAAATGTGCAATACAAATCGACAACTTCGCGGCCGCCATGAAACATTGCCATCAGCTGTTCGAAGCTGACCAGTCGAGGTGCGGTATAGTTAAAGTCGAGAATATACAGATTGGGATACAATCGATTCAGCGTATTATACAATAGTCGCGGCTCTTCATCGAAGATCGTTTGCTGCGCGGTCGGGTTGAATTCAACAATCAGGTCTGGCTTGAACGATGCGATTGTCTTCTCCATCCCTTTCAATGCCGGCACCTCCGCTCCTTCAACGTCCAGCTTGATCAGATCAAGCGCCTTCAGGTTCCGTTCCTTCACCCAGTCGTCAATACGGACGCATTGGACCGTTTCTTGAAATCCCCGCTCCGCATGCTCCGTCGTTATATGTGACCAACCGCCGCCAAAATCAATATATGAAAATTGCATTTCCGTATTTTGATCAAACACACCTAGCTTGAGCGGTTCGACATTCGTCTTCCGGTTCTGAGACATGTTGTAGGCCAAGTAGTTGAAGTTCTCGGCCGAAGGTTCGAAAGCAAATACCTTGCCCTTCGAAGCATAAGTACTCATCCCTAACGAAATCGCGCCAATATTAGCTCCAATATCGAGACAAACTGCATTGGTCTTCACAATATTCCGCAGTGCATTCATAATGTGAGGCTCATAATAGCCGCCGCTCTTCTCGATGCCAGCCAATATCATATCTCCGTCATTCGAGCTGAGCGCATAAGGGGTTGGATAATTGGGCATCCGCAGCCAAGTCGTCTTCATGATCATATCCCTCCTGATGTATTCAAGCTATGAGTTAGATGCCTCATACCAATAAATCGGTCCATTAAGAATGGCACGTCGGCCAACTGACACTGCATTCATGTAATACGTATAAGTCCCCGCGACTGGAATCGCAACCTCGCAATCCATCGTCATCATCGCGTTCCAATGACACATCTCCGATTCGCGAAACAACTCAGTACCTGCGCCCGACGATTGACGAATCACAATCTCAAGCTCGCCCAGATCAGCGGTATGCGGCCTGCTCCAGCCTATCTCGAAATCAAGCTTCACCCGTCTGTTCGGCTGTGTTGTTGTAATCGTAAGCCTCGCAATCGGCACCTCCCAGTCGGTGAGCAGAAAAGGTACCATTTGATGCTTCTCGATTCGATACTCCGCCTTCTTCATCTTCTGCCCCTATCTCCTCTCATCCGTGATGCGGCAACTAATCGTTCTATTATATGAGTGATAGAGTTCGCCCGTACGGGCGATCAATCGCATTCATAGAATAGAGTAAGAAGAATAAGAAAGAGTGGAGATATGCATGGAGCTTCGCGAGATTGCAGGACAATACGATGCCATATTCAGCTTAGGGATGAACTGTCTCCCTGCCATTCAACTGGAACGCAACGGGATTCGGCCCTACACCGGGGTGCTGGACTGGGTCGATGTCATGCATCTGCCGAACGTCACTCGAATGATTCGCAGCCGATTCTCGAATTTTGCCCATCGGCACAATCTGGTCTACCATACGACGCTGAACAACTTCATCCTCCTCCGGGATGTCGACAACGACATGATCATCGTTCATGATTTCCCTTTTCCACGCAATACAGCTGCACAATGGCCCGACTATGATGGTTTCCGTACCAAAATGGACCGTCGAATCGAACGCTTCTTAAGCAAGGCTGCCAGCTCGAAGCGTATTCTGTTCGTTCGTACAGGCGGGTTGCCAGAGGAGGCGCTTGAGTTGGAGAAGGCGTTAGCGTCCATCGTAACAGGAGAATTCCACATTCTGCTCGTTAACCATAACCCTGTACCCAGTCTTGTCGAGAACCACTGGCCCCACAAGCATACATGCGGGGTCATGCTGCCCAGCCAGAATGACATCTGGCACGACAATGATGCCTATTGGAGGCACATCCTTCAGCATGTAAAGTACAAATCTTAACTGTCATTGATCTACAATTTTTCCCATAATCAGACCAGCGACCTATCTTTTTTTAATAGAATAGTGATACTATAGTTGTCAAATGAAGGAATTGGAGGGTGAACAAACACAATATTTGCAGGCTCGTGATGACCATAATCGAAGAAGGAAAGGAAGAATTTGATGTACAGACAAGTAGAAACCGCTCATGACCTGGTGCAATTCAATCAAGTATGGGAAACTGTTTGGCGTGAGAAAGGGTACGAGCTCGAATATTCCCGCAGCGTGCTTGCCCGCTATGTGGTTGCTACACCCGAAGGCCAAGTTGTCGGTACATCCGAGATTAAACCCTATGTCCTAGGTCACAGCACGATTGACGAGATTGCTCCGTTCGCCGAACACCCATCCATTATTGCCAACCAAGGAAGCATTGGTGAAATCGACAAATTCGCACTGCTCCATCAGTTCCGGGGACTCCGCTATTCGGGCGAGCTTGTGTCGACCGCCGTCCACTGCTGCCAGACTTTCAACCTCAAATATTGTGTAACGCTGCTCGAGCCCGTATTCTGTCGAGCACTTCGTGTGTCGTTCAAAGTACCGATGCAGCAGATCGCTGAGAAAACATATTACAAGGGTGACTACGTCATTCCCATTGTGTTCGATCTAGAAGAAATCTATAACAACGCGCATCGTTACGACTGGCTTACACTGCCGGACCTTGCCAATGCGCGCTAACGAACAACGCCTTCATCTCCGCAGCAGAAGCGGGTATGAAGGCGTTAATTGTAATTATTCATCTAATTCGTCCAGATCGTCCGGATATGGAAAATCGAGCTTGTCAGCCTTCAGCAAATTGCAGTCGCTGCAAGCGCAAACGCAGTTCATCGGCGACGACAAGCCGCCTTTGGACTTCGGCATCACGTGGTCGATCGTATCGCCGAATTGGCCGCAGTAGCGGCATACATAGTTATCCCGCTGCAGAATGAGCAGTCGGAAATCGCTCTTCGTATACAGCTTATGAATAAGCCTTGGGTGGATAATGCCCGCGGCTCCTTCCTGCACCATTCGAACCGCAATCTCTTTGTCGATCTCCGTATGCCAGCGCTTGCCGGTCTCACGCCGCCCGCGAAGCCGGATCATCCCTGTGCCCTTATCATTCAGAATCGTTGCATCAAAGGTGAAAGGCCCTTTGAACGGAACGATTCGTTTGTTCGGCGGTCGGATGGCTGGCCGCTTCGGTGCTTCAACCTCCGGAATCGGCGCTTCTCCTTCTGCGTTCTGCTTCCCTTTGCGCCGCCGACGCTTTCGTTTCCGCTTGCGCTTGGCAGGAGCCTCTTCTTCATTGTACTCCGCAGATCGCCCCTCCGAGTCAGCAGAAGGGTTGGCGCTAGACAGCAGCTCTGACGAGTCTTCATTAGAGGATTGCAACTCCGCCGTATGATCCTCTTCATCGGAAATACTTGAGACGCTGATTGTGCCCTTCTTCTTGCTGCGGCGTCTCCGTTTGCGCTTTCGTTTGCGCTTGTCGCCGCTCTCTTGCTCTGAAACCGCCGCGTCTTCGTTGGACCCTTCATAAGCAGCAATCTCATGGTCGTTCCGATCGGCATTGATGGATTCGGCAAGGTCCTTCTCATGCTCCGTGTCTACTGTTGTCTCCGCGACCGATGTTAATTGCGTATCTGCCGCTTCATCTATTCTCGCTTCCAGCGCAGCTTTCTTCTTCGCCCGCTTGCCACGCCTGCGATTCCTCTTGCGTTTGCGCTTCGGCTGCTCGCCCGCAGTATCTGCGGTGACGCTGGCCGCGCCCGCGGCATCGGCTGCTTGGGCGCCCGACTCGCTGGCAGCGGCCTGCTCGCCGTAAAGCGTTTGCGCTGCGGGCGGTTCCGCGTGCTCATTGCCTAATGCACGCAGCCGCTTGCGCGAACGCAGACAAGCGCGGCAAACTCCGCGCCGTGTCTGTCGTCCCGACCGCTTCGGATACGCTTCCGGCGGTTTCTCGGCGCCGCAGCCGGCGCATTGAATATTCGACATGCCCATTTCCGCTCCGTTCCCTGTGTGCTGACTGGACAAAGGCTAGTAGCAAACTTTCCTTCATGTTACCCAAAATCTACACTTATCGCAAGGAATCAATGGAAATGGTCACGGCCGTTAAGCCTGTGTGATGCGGAAAACAACGGGAAGTACGCCCTCCGTCTCAACACCACGAATCGTCAATGCTTCCTGCCCGCGCACCCATTGCACTTCGCCTTCCCAGCCAAGCCGATCGATGCGCGCGATGCTTTCTTTATACAATCCAGCCGCTTCCCCAAGCGATTCGATCACGATATCTTCGGCACCTGGATTGCGCAGCGTGATTGCGTACAGCACGTTGTCTTTGACCGTGAAACGAATATCCCTATGCGTAAATTTGTCCCGCTTGCCATCCGAGAACGCACCTTCCGGTACATCCGTCGGACCTTCGCCGTAGATCGTCCAATGCTTCGAATCATAGATCGCTTCCCCGTTAAGGGACAGCCACTCGCCAATCGTCTCCAGCATCGCGATCTCTTCATCCGGCAGCGTTCCGTCTGCCTTCGGTCCAATGTTGAGCAGAAGCGAACCATTTTTGCTCACGATATCAACCAAGTCGCTCACAATGTCTTCAACCGGTTTGTAATGCTGCTCCTTCACATAACACCAGCTGTTGTACGACACGGCCGTATCCGTCTGCCAGAAAGGTTCGCGAATGCCCTTCAGTTGACCGCGTTCAACATCATAGATAGCCGTGCCTTCCGGGAAGCTCTTATATTTGTAGTTAATCGCAACCGGCTGGTTCCGCTCCGCACTTAGGTTATAGTAATAGGAAGCGAACTGCTGCAAGTACGGCTCGAATGCATGCTGTTGAATCCACCAGTCAAAATAGACGATGTCCGGCGCATACTTATCTGCTAGCTCGCACGTCCGTGCCAGCCAATCATCGAGGTAAGCGGCATCAGGAGGAGCCAGCGACGGATCATGATGGTCCTCCGGCCCCTCGGCTGCGGGTCCGTAGAACGATTCGAATGCCGGATCCTGCACATCCGAAGGGAACTTGCGGCCGCCATCGAAGAACCACCAGTGCTCTGCACGGTGACTCGATACGCCGAACTTCAAGCCGCGAGCGCGCGCCGCAGCGCCTAGCTCTGCAATAATATCTTTACGTGGTCCCATCTGCACGGCGTTCCATTCCGACAGCTCGCTGCCGTACATTTGGAACCCATCGTGATGCTCCGCTACAGGGATGACATAACGCGCACCCGACTTCACGAATAGATCGGTCCATTGATCGGCATCGAATTTCTCCGCTTGGAACATCGGAATGAAGTCCTTGTAGCCGAACTCCGTGTGAGGTCCAAACGTCTCCGCATGGTGCTTCCACTCCGGTGTTCCCTCTTGATACATGTTGCGTGAATACCATTCATTATTGAAGGCAGGCACGGCAAACAAGCCCCAGTGAATGAAAATGCCGAACTTCGCCCGCTCGTACCATTCCGGTACTTGGAATTGCTTCAGTGAATCCCATTCAGGCTGGAACGGTCCCTGCTTCGACACTTGACGCGCCTGCGATAGTATGGACTGCTGCTTCGATTGCTGGTGTTCCGATAGCTTCATATGGTCTGCAAACCTCCTGCATGTGTGATCGATATTGGATAGCTTCATTATATCCACTCCATCCTCGCTTCCGACAGAAGCGTTCTTTGCACAAGCGTGTCCAATCTTGATATTGTGATGATATGCGTAGAATGCGAAGACCCCGGTCAGCGGATGCTTAGGCGGGGTCTTCATTTTGAATCATATTTAATCCACTAGCATGAGCTGAATCCCAATCGCTTCTAACCAGTCGAGAATACGCTCGCGGTTCCGAGACTCCAGATAACGATAATAACGCTCCAACTCTTCTTTATTCGATGATAATTCATCCTTGAACCGACGGAATATTCGACGGCCGCCGTCTAGAACTTCATACAGCTCTGATTGCAGCGCTCGATCCTTGATGGTGTCTGTAAAATAAACCATTTCCTTATATCCTTCATGTGAATCCCGATGAGGCACTCGGAAATAGGTTATATTGAATCCCTCTTCAACCAACTCGTTTAACTGTTCTTGCTCCTCGTCATCGCCGTAGTCTGATAACATAACAATTTCGCCCGTCTCGATATTCAGGAAGAACTCCATGCCCTCGACATTGTCATCGTATGTATCTACCAGCTCTTTAAATTGCATCTTCGTTACTTTCAATAGTTTCATTCAGTTCTCTCCAGTTCCATCTAACTGAGCATGAAGATCAGCCAGCACCTCTTGAAACCCCCAGCCGATATCATACGTTCCTGAAACGATCGCTTCAAGCCGATCCTCGTATTCCTTGAACCATGACACCCATTTCAACATAGGCCAACTTTAGTTCAAGACTATGCTTCCTGCTTCCCGTCAACCTTTCGAAATCCGTGATCGCCTTCTTAGCTTCCTTAAGCCGCAGTTTACCGTGCCCCGGTCCGGGAAAAACTCCTGTTTAACTTTTTTGTAATGCTCCTCATACAAAGCGTCAATCGCTTGACTGCCCAGTATTCTAGCTGCAAGAAACTTCTCCATCTCTTTGCTTGAGCTATAGCATTCCTTAACTAGCTCGATAAGCTGCTCGTTGCTTAGTTGCTTTAAATGTTTATTAAGAGCGGATTTCGTTACTTCACCATCGTATAGCCTCCACTTGTTGATTTATCACCGTTTGCCTACTTGCTGATTAATCGTCTGAACAAGGAGCGGCCGCCTTTCTCTTCCTTCTCAGGCTCCTGAGGCTGCAAGCTTTCGATAATCTCATTCGTCTCCTTATGCTCCGGATCGATCTCCAGGATACGATCACAGACGATAAGCGCCTCGCGGGTAAGGCCATTCTCACGCAGCAGCACCGCTTTGAGATGAAGCAAGCTTACGAATCTGCCGTCCAACAGCAGACCTTCCTGTACGATACGCTGCGCTTCTTCCATGCTGCCAAGCTTGAACAGCGCCCATGCTTTGAAATCGATAGCGAACATATGCTCAGGCTCTAATTCCAGTACCGTATTGCATAGATCCAGACAACTCGAATAATCCTCTGTGATGAAAAAGTGTGCGTGTATCTTCGACTCATACGCCCTTACCATAGAAGGATCAAGCTCCAAAGCTGCATTCAACGCTTCGAAACATTCCTCTATTCGATCGAGACTGCCGCGCAGCAGCTCGCCAATCTGACAGTAATAAATCGCTCTATTCGGATTATAGGCGATTGCCATCCGATATTCGCGAACCGCATTGTCGCGCTGGTCCCAGTGGCGGTAGATATCGCCCATTAAATCATGGAAATGATCTTTATTGCCGATGTCGAGCGTAATCGCATGACGAGCCTCCTGCAATGCCGCCTCATCTTTATCGCTATAGTAGAGACTGAGCCCCTTGTGATAACGCGCCTCTTCCGATCCATTGGCCGCAATCACATCATCGAAGCTCGCACAAGCCTCCTCATACCGGTTGAGGTGGAAATAGCTCAGCGCAAGCGTGTAACGGATTTCTGCACGGCTTCCATCCGTCTCCAGCGCCTGCTCGCAATGGAGGATCGCCTCTTCATAGTTTCCGCCAAGACGAAGAGCCTCCGCCATTGCGCCTTGTAGCCGGACATCTTGAAGGCCCAGCTCCTGCGTCTTCTGATAGACAGCGTGCACGTCACCGAGCTGGCGTGCGCTGGTCAATATTTTCATTTTGGTAACGTAAGCATGCGTATATTGAGCGTTCAACCGCAGCGCTTCCTCGCAAGCCTCATAGCTTTCTTCCAATCGATTAAGCCCAAGAAGCGCTTCTGCCTTGGTCCGATACCCATTCGGCATGCTAGGTTCGATGGCTGATACCCGGATCGAATAGGCCAATGCTTCCTCGTATCGGCCAAGCCGATTAAGGGAGTATGCCTTGTTGTTAAGCAGCGTTGCGTGATCAGGCTGCACGGCTTCCGCCTTCTCGTAATAGCGGATCGCTTCCTCGACTTGTCCAATGTCGTCCAGATGGCCGCCATAGAAGAGATTCAGCTCGAAGTCGTCCGGGAATTGACGAATCGCTTCGGTCAATGTCTGCTGA
Organism: Paenibacillus terricola; assembly: GCF_014779765.1. Classification (GTDB taxonomy): domain Bacteria; phylum Bacillota; class Bacilli; order Paenibacillales; family Paenibacillaceae; genus Paenibacillus_T; species Paenibacillus_T terricola. Next base: position 885,879 of record NZ_JACXZA010000003.1, read on the forward strand.
GCCAGCTCTGGCTTGCCCAGTCGGTACAATACACTGCATAACATATCATATAGCTTAGCCGACCTACGTTTACGCTCCATTTGAACTAAGAGCTCATAGCACTCCTCGTTCCGGCCTGTTTCCAAATAAGCCGTTGCCAGAAGCATGGATTTGATCTCATCATCCGCGCCCTCATGAAGTTCCTTCTGAAGCTGACCGATTTGGAATTGGTAGGCAGACACTAGCAGCCATTGGACTTCTGAGTCATTAGGCAAAATTTTACGCAACCTGTTCAAGTATTCGATCGCTTTATCGTAAGCAGCTAGGCTAACGCCGCATTTGCCAAGCGAGAAAAGAATGTCCACCATGTCAGGACGAATCGGAATAATTTGCTCGAACAGTTCCATTGCCGCCTCGTATTGTCCCAGCCGATAATGCAGATTCGCTCTGTAATAACGGGTATAGAAGTCGTCTGCATCTCTCTCGATTTGTGCGGATAGCAGACTTTCTGCTTCCTCCAGCCTGCCGATCGCCATCAAATATCGAGCCATTAGAATCAATAAGTCCGCGTGATCCGGCTGTATCGCCTTCGCTTCCTCAATCGCGGCATATGCCCCATAATAGTCGAATGCTTCAAGCGCATTCGATCCCGTATGAATAGCCCGGATGAAAGCATCTGCTTGATCGGCAGAGAGACCGATCAACTGCTCGTAACGGAAGAAGTCGTCCCGTTCAATGCGACGGAACAAATAATCGATGAAATTCGAATTAAACCGTTGCACCAGCGCAGCACGCTGCCCGCTCCACTCGAAATGCTCATTCATAACGACCCACACCGATTGCGGCAAGAAATAGTTATCCATTAAGAAACCAAGCAATTGTTCGCTGATTTCACTCCGCGTATCTAGATGGTGGCAGATATCTTCCGCTAGAAGCCGCTCCCATACGCCGGCATCCATCCTTAGACGGTAGTTGTTGTAGATCGCTTTGACTCGTTCCACAAACTGCTCGACAGTCGTAATCGGACCGGCGGCTGCTTCTTCTGATTCTATTGTGTTTCGCGCTTCAGCAGAGGGCCGCTCCGTTACATGCTTGATCGCTGCCTCATAGGCGGTGCGCAATCGCTGAAAGCCTTCCCTATCATGCTCTGGCGAGTGCATCGGAAGCAAACGGGCGTAAGCTCGTTTAATCTCTTTCAAATCCGCACCTTCGCTAATGTTCAGTACCGAATAGAAATCCATCTACAATAAGCCTCCTCGCTCGATTTGATCCAAAGCTTCTTTGAACTGCACCCGTGCCTCTTGAATGCGACGCGGCTCCTGTCGGTCGAGCGTATCCTCGAACAAGCGAAGCAGCCGAGCGATCTCGTTGCGCTCCTCACCGATTCTTTCTTCGTACAGCCGCTCGCTGCGGGCGATTAACCAGCGGTTTTCCTGCTGATCCCTTGGATGCACCTTAAGCTTGGACAGCGCCTCGATTCGGCCTGCGATTTCCGCCTGCGACATATGACCCGGATGCTTCTCGATGATGATCGACTTCTTCGTGCCTGTAGAGAGGACCATCACTTCGACCTCCAACAGTCCATTCACGTCATACGTATATCGGACATCCACCGCTTCCTGGCCCGCGGGCTTAGGGGGCACAGGCACGTTCAGCTCGCCTAGCGAAATATTGTCTTTGGATAACCGCGATTCGCCTTGGAGAATATCGATCCGAATCCCCCGCTGGCCATCGTTCATCGTGAAGAAACGTTCCACCTTGCTCACCGGAATAATCGTATTGCGTTCGATGATCGGGAAGAAATGACCCTCTTCGATGAACCCTTGGCTCTTGCGGATGGAGATCGAAGTGCCAAGCGTATAGGGACAAACATCGGTCAGAATGATTTCCTTGAATGCAGCTTCCTGACCAAGGAGATGAGCTTGTACGCCGGCTCCCATCCCGACGATCTCATCTTGATGATTGTTCGAATAAGCCAGTTGACCGAACAGTCTGCTGACGAAGGAACGGATCAGCGGCATTTTGGTCGCACCGCCAACAAGCAGAATCGCCTCCAGATCCTTCACCTTAAGCGATGCATCGCGCAGCGCCCGTTCGATCGGCTCACGCAGCCGGTTCAGCAGAGGTTTGGCCGCATCCTCATATTGCTCCATTGTGACGGTGAATGACTTCTGCCCATCCTCGAACGCGCAAGTAAGCGTCGCTACGCGCTCGCTGCCGAGCGACCGCTTCGCCAGCTCCGCCTGCCGGTACAGCAGCGCAGATTGTTTAGGATCGAGCGATGCAGCCGTTAGCGAATGATGCTTCAAGTACAGCTGGACGAGCATCTCTGTAAAATCCTCGCCGCCTAAGTAATTGTCGCCCGCGACTGCACGAACCTCCATGACCTTGTCGAACATTTCGAGAACGGACACGTCAAACGTGCCGCCACCTAGATCGAATACAAGGAATTTCGTATCGGCATCCTTCAGATGGATGCCATAAGCCAGCGCCGCGGCAGTAGGCTCCGTTACTAACCGATCGACTCGCAGACCCGCAAGCTCGCCCGCTCGCTTAGTCGCCTTCCGCTGAGCATCGCTGAAGTAAGCAGGAACACTGATAACCGCCTCACGAACGGGATGCCCCAGATAATGCTCCGCATCCGCCTTCAGCGATTGAATGACGAGCGCCGACAATTCCTCCGGCACGAAATCGCGCGTACCGAGACGATACGTTTTCGAAGTTCCCATGTATCGCTTGAACACTGCTGCGCTCCGATCAGGATGCGTAATAAGCCGTTCAAGCGCGATTTGACCAACGATCACCTCGCCGTCATCGCCGAGACTAACCGCCGATGGCGTTAAGTGCGATCCAAGTGCATTCGGGATCAGCTGAATGCCTTGCTCCGTCCAACAAGAAACCAGACTATTCGTTGTTCCAAGATCGATGCCAATAACCGTCATATGTCCCTCCGCTACCTACCATTGTTCTATGATTAGAGACTGATTTCTATCTGATTCGACTAATTCCTTCCTACTGCAAGAGAGGATTACAGAGAAGTACCAAAAGATTAGGTAAAGAACACGTAATAGAACAAAAAGGCTGACCATGGCAGGACCATAATCAGCCTGTGCAGTCTTCACGAAGAAGCTTACTGGCTTAGCATCACTTATCAAGCTGCATCCGCTTCAAATACATCAGCACCTCAGCGACGTTATTCGTAATCCCTTTCTCATTAAGCTCCTCATCAATGCTGGCAACGGATGTGAATCCATCCTCCGTCTGGAAATACACGCCTGTAACCGGTAGATCGACTGCGCCGCTCTTCTCATCGCCAGTCTTATACTGTGCAATGACAATTACATCCTTAAGGGCATCCCCATTCACATCCCGCATATACACATGTGAAACGTGATCGAATCTACCGTATGATTCACCGATAAAATCAGGCAGTTCATCAACGATGTTCTCCTTTTCATCTACTATAATAAACTTCAACTCATCATAACCATTGTCCGAACGTTCGGCTGTTACGAACTTTACTGGCCCGTATCGGCTCATGATCAGGTCGTACGTGAAGTCAGAGTTGGTATAATACCCTTGTTGCTGAAGCTTCAAGCCATCTACAATTAGTCCATCTGGCTGTTCCAAGCTACTCGCCCTGCTAGTCGATTCATTCGTTCGCGGCGCATGAACAACCGTTGTTCCCTCTCCTTTAACCGGAAGCCATTGCACCACCGCTAATGTTACTGCAATGGTGATCACGAATGTGCCGATTGCCTTCAACACTTGCACTACTCCATCTCCTGACACTCTCTATATCTATATACCCTTGTAGGAACATTCTTCCATTATAACAGTTGGGTGTAAGAGGAGGCTATCGGAATGGGTTTTGGTACCCGAATAAAACCGTAGAATACGAAGCTAACAAAAAAACAGGTCGATCATGGTGAAATCTGACCATAATCGACCTGTTTGTGTATTGGCAAAGCGTTATTTAATTATAAAAATAAAGTATTGGCGTGCATACAGAGAGTTCGAAAAATCTTTATACGGGTAGAAGTCATTGAACTTGGGCGGGAATTGAATGATGCTCTCTAACGGAATCTTTTCAGCAGGTCTGTAAACCAATCCCACTCTCGTACATTCCCCCACTACTGCCACCCCTTTACTGAATTGTTCAGCCTTCTTATCGTAATTACGGCAAAAGGCATGAACCATGCTTTCCTCTTTCGTCCCGTAATATCGGCTACCCTCATAGACCTTCATATTCCGCCCGTATTGGATGCGATGAATACATTGCCCAACGGATATGGAGAGTCATATGCCAACTAATATTTTCAATTTAGACGTCCCTACTGTTAATTGTCGTGCCACACTTACTAAAAGTTGCGATTAGTTTCTCGTCCTTCCTATCGGGGTGGCATACTTTACAGTTGCGATGAATTTTAGAAAAACCGCAGAAAACGAAGATAACAAAAAACAGATCAATCATGGTGGTATCTGACCATAATCGACCTGTTCAATGTAGTATCGGCATAGCGTTGTTTAGGTAATAAAATTAAAGCGGCATTACGTGCGTACAGCGATTTCGAGAAATCTTTATACGGGTATTACATGGGTTAGATGTGTTATTGGTTGAATAGTGAGTTCATTCGGCACTGGGTTGCCCCCTCCAAAAAGAAAACCTCGAAAGGCACGAAGCCAATCAAGGTTCATTAATCCTAAGAAATATACGGATGAAAAGCTAGTTTTAATTTTTCTGCAACGATAGAATTTTTCAAATAAACTTCATAATAAGTTGTATCGAACGCACGAATCTCTATCTCTGCTTCATCAATTTGAAACCCTTCATCTTCTTCCGTCTTTGGAAGGTTCTGTAAATCCCACTTGGTGATATCATTCTCAGATGCAATAAATACCCCTGATAAAAATTGCTCAACGTTTCTCGTTGCAATTATTAAGTCCTTCGTATGTATAAATCTACTGATGGGAGTATTAAATATTCCGTTTGTAATTTCATAATAATCCACATCTAACCCATACCATAACAATGGCTTTGAATCCTCATTGATAACTGAAAGAATATCTTCCAATTGCTCACCTAGACATGAAAACTGTTGGGATTCTCTCGTTTTACTTATTCTCAAGATATCCATTTATCACCTCGAGGTTGCCCCTCCACGTTTTTTTCTTCCACCTGTTGGGTTATCTTCGTAGTAGTGGTCATGTGGATTAGTGTGGTCCTTTCTACCATGGTCTGTCCAGTCGGTATCCTTGGTATAATCACCATTTTCTCCCCACTCCCTTTTCTGACAATAATTCCCTTTTCGCCCTTCTTGCTCCCCAATTTGAGTGTGAGGATTTGGACTGTCGGGCTTTGGGTTCCATTTTCATTTCTTGGCAGTTCCCTATTAACTCTGTACTGACCACTACCCGCAGTTTCACCCGCACCCTGAGTATTGCTACTTGAACCAGAGCTACTAGAATACCTATAGTCATCACCTACTAAATGACCAAAACTATTAGTAAGTACAGCACCAGAAGCAGATGCTGCAGCAACTCCTGCTACAACTAAAGTAGTTGAAGCTCCAAAGGTAACGCCTTCTGCAGCCACCCCTACTCCTGTTAATGTTATTGACGCAGCCAACCCAATAAACGCTGCAGTTGTTGTAAGTATATTTCCAGCAAGCTTACCAACTTGATAAGACTTCGTCTGTTGCTGTGATAGAGGCGGTTGTCCTGCTATTATATGACCAATACCAAACGTGACGTCATTATCAATTGCCGTTAATCCACCTGCGACAAAATTTAAGCCCGCTGTGCTGGTATTCGCCAGAGTCGTGTTACTAGTCGTTGTAGCTTTCGCATTAACGGTCGTTGTAGATTTTGTTGTTGTTGTCGGTTTAGGTGTTGTTTTTACACCCGTAATCTGAACGGTATTATTAACAACCTTAGTCTGTACAACCGCATTTGACTTGGTTACCGACTCGACTTTTGCTCTCGTTTCTTCTATTTGACTAAGTGCTTTCTTAAAGGTTTCTCCAGACATTAAGATCGTATCGGAGCTAATATCATTTGATTTGGCTTTCTTCGCATCTGCCAACGCAGTCTGCTTCACGTAATCAGGTGCATTTGCGTACAGCGATTTCGAGAAATCTTTATACGAGAATTAATTGGTTAGATGTGTTATTGGCTGAATATGGGTCTATACGGCACTGGGTAGCCCCCACCAAAAAAGAAACCTTGAAAGGCACGTGAAGCCATTCAAGGTTTCTTTTTACATCCTAAGGGATAATACTAGAACGATTAAAATCTACCAGGTCAGGATTTATATCAACTAATTTATCCTCAAATTTATCCCAACCATTATTGGCAATAAAATTAGCCTCATTGGCGGTAATCGGTACCAACCAGGTTTGTACTATAGGACTTCCTTCAGTAGGATTAAAAGTATGAAATGAATCCGAAAAATACACTGGTTTCGTCACATACAGTGCCTCTAGTTCAGTTACATCAAATAATTTGCCGTAAGGTCCAATAACATCTCCCCTCAGGTAAGGATGCTGTTTATTTAGCATCCGAGCACCTACTTGTTGAAGCAATCCCGGAATATTTTTGTCCCCAAAATTTGAATAAGAAACAAAAATCAACTCCTGCCTAATCAACTTTTTTGAAATAGGAGAAATAAAACCCACATTGCTTAATCCTAGGGTTGAATATGTTACAGTACCCGAAAACGGACCGCCGCTATATTTCACAACCTGAAAAGGCGTATTATTTCCTTCCGAATCTTTACTCCAACCATATTCAATATTACCTAAATGATGTTCTAAGTACTCTGTATATTTCATAAAAAGCTAGTCCCTCCTATTTCCTCCGCTCCTATTGCAACTAGGACATTCTAATTCTGTTCCTTCCTGATAATTATCCAATACTTCTTTTCGTGTGACGTTAGGGCCAAACTCCCTATTCGTCCACGCAGGAGTATGGTTAACATCCCAATCTCTTTTCTCTCCCGAATTAGGTGGAACATTTACTTCTTTCTCGCATGTTGGACATAGTCTTCCGCCATTCGGTCCAGGTTGAGCATTATCCCAAGCATCCTGCACCGTATCCTTCCTAAAACCTCCACGGCTAGTTACTTGCCCCTTTTCGTTGGTACCTTTTAAGGTATTTTCACCCGCACCCTGAGTATTACTACTCGAACCAGAGCTACTAGAATAACTATAGTCATCACCTACTAAATGACCAAAACTATTAGTAAGTACAGCACCAGAAGCAGATGCTGCAGCAACTCCTGCTACAACTAAAGTAGTTGAAGCTCCAAAGGTAACGCCTTCTGCAGCCACCCCTACTCCTGTTAATGTTATTGACGCAGCCAATCCAATAAACGCTGCAGTTGTTGTAAGTATATTTCCAGCAAGCTTACCAACTTGATAAGACTTCGTCTGTTGCTGTGATAGAGGCGGTTGTCCTGCTATTATATGACCAATACCAAACGTTACGTCATTATCAATTGCCGTTAATCCACCTGCGACAAAATTTAAGCCCGCTGTGCTGGTATTCGCCAGAGTTGTGTTGCTAGTCGTTGTAGCCTTCGCATTAACGGTCGTTGTAGACTTTGTTGTTTTTGTCGGCTTAGGTGTCGTTTTTACACCCGTAATCTGGACGGTATTATTAACAACCTTAGTCTGTACAACCGCACTTGAATGGGTTACCGCTTCGACCTTTGCTCTCGTTTCTTCTATCTGACTAAGCGCCTTCTGGAATGTTTCTCCTGACATCAAGATCGTATCCGAGCTTATATCGCCTGATTTGGCTTGTTTCGCACTTGCTAACGCTGCTTGTTTCACATAATCAGGTGCATTAGCCGTCGTGCTTGCTGCCCCAAGTATGCTTAACGTCTGATTTCCTACAACGCCATCAGCCTTTATTCCCATGTCCTTCTGAAATTGTTTGACCGCAGCCGCTGTCTTCGGTCCAAACTTGCCATCTGTGCTAACATCGTAACCAGCTTTGACGAGTTTCTCCTGAATCGCCTTGATAGCGTCTCCGCTTTGTCCTTGTTTAATTGTAGTGTGACCTGTCGGATCTGTATACATAATCGGTTCGTTATTAACATAAGTATACAGATTCAAAGAAAGCGGATCGTCCATTTGTCCTCGATACGTATCTTCAGACAGGAACCTTGCGATCTTCGGATCATAATATCGAGCGTTCAGATAGTACAACGCGCTCTCCTGATCATACTGATAGCCCGCATAACGAATTGGGTTCGATATCGTACCGGTCGATTCCAGCACAACACCGAATGCATCATAATAGTATGAAGCCTTAATCTCCCCAGCCGTATTCACGAGAGCCGTTACATCAGCATGACCATTGTAGAGATAATAGTACAGATCTGTTCCCATCGTACGCATCAGCAAGTTACTACTAAAGAAAAAACCTTGAAAGGCACGTGAGGCCAATCAAGGTTTTCCGTTTACCTCTACTCAATACGAATTGACCAACTATTATCTCCTTTTTTACTAACAAAGACTACTTCATAGTTGGAAAGCCACTAGAGATGGCTCCCGTTCAGAAGCCATCTTCTACTGCCTAAGACTAACTATTTTAAACCGTTGTTTCACGGACTACAAGACTGTAACTCAAAGTTTAGTCGCACTGTGATCCATTAGAATTCAATAATAAAATATCGCCCATTTTAAATATTTCTACTATGTCTATATAGAATCCGGATAAATCTTCAGAATCATTTAATCTATTCGGACCTTCCCAGTAAATCGTAAATGGTGTAACAGCCCCAAAACCACCTCGTAGACAATCAATGAGACTTGAGATATTAAAACCGAAGTAACCACCTGGTCCATTAATAGCCTCTCCCAGTGCACAATAAAATGATGAGTGGTCAACTATATTATTTCCATCTAAATGAAAAACACCATTTCTAACATCAGTTTTATTCATATGTTTTTTATTGTGATACAACCTAACAACTTCTAGCCATCCTTCTTTTTCTTTTTTCGATAGCGGCAACCATTTGTTTGTTATTCTTGGAACAGATTTCCTCCACGAATTCCAGATTTCTAACGCTTCAGGTGATGCTTTTTCGTATAAGTAACCACATAACTCAAAATCAAGTTTATTCAAGGTATAATCTAGCATTTTATGAAAGTACATGTGCTCCTTTAGGCTGAAATAATATGCCCCTAGTTCCGTATGATCATAACTTAATATATTCAAATATAAGTTTGAGACTGAAACTTTAGTTTTCTTCAAATATGATAGAAAATTATCATCAAACCTAAAGCCAATAACTTTAATTATTATTGAGTCTTCATCGATTTCTAGGGTGTTTTTTACAAATAATCCAATTAAATCATTACAGTAACCTACTAACAAATTACTATCGTCATCCGTAATTGAATATAAGTAATCCATGACATCCTCCTATTATAATTGTTAGTAATTGATTCGATTTAAAGTGCGTAGCCAGTAAGAAGAGTAGATATGCACTTTCGTATTTATTAATTACTTGGTTGGACCATCAGGATACCATGGTCCAGGAAATAATCTTGGTTTAGAATAATCGTGATTTAAAACATACCCTAGTCTCCCATCTGGTCTTTGTAATATCCTATGACTTGTGCCCGGTACATCCCACTCTAATGAACCTGACCAAACGTTATTAGGGGCACCTTGCTTAAGTTCATTTGCATTAAATATTGTTTGTTGCCCCGTAGTAGAATCAATTCTCGGAGTCCCGTTTCCTAGGTTAATCTCTTCATATTGATTACGAATTGACCCTGGAACGGGGTTAGGTGATGAAAGTTTACAGTTAGTATTATGAACCCAAATACCAAGGTCGCTCACAAAGTACGTATGAAACTCATCTACAGTCATGTTGTAAACTGTGACATACTTGTGGACTAGTTCTTTACTGTCTATTTTGAGTGTATTTCCATCACTCTGAACAAGTAAATCACCAGGTCTGAGATCTTTGACGAATGTCCATCCTTTGCCCATTACATAGAATGGATGATTGAATGTCGCTTCGATCGTTTGGTCACCCACATGAATCCGGTAAATATTATCCGTTTCATGATTAAACGTCGCGGTAACCTCTTTATAGGCTACCTCGCCCGTCTCTTCACTTTTGGAAAGAACCTTATCTCCGACTTCAATGTCTTCGATATTCTTCTCCCCTTCAAGAGTAATGACCATGGTTCCCGCTGTAAAACATTCGCATGCATTGATTAGCTGTTTAGTCGTACTACCAACTTCCTTAGCAGCAGGTTTAGATAACACTTGAACCGTTTCTTTCTCCGCAACTTGCACTACTTCTTTTCCCGTTGTTTTTAGTAATGCCTTCCCGCCAATCTTCGCGAGTTGTCCTTCACCTGGAATAAGATTCAATCCAATACTTACCAGCGCAACTGTTTTTAAGCCCCACGATGCATTTGGATCGTTAATAGTATTAAGGTCGTCACCTATCAGAAAATCATAAGCATACGAAGCGCCTGTGGCCAGAGTTCCTAAAATATTATTCCCTAGACTAGAACCATTCGCATTAGCAGTACTTGATTTTCCCGTCGTTGTAGCCTTCGCATTAACGGTCGTTGTAGACTTTGTTGTTGTTGTCGGCTTAGGTGTCGTTTTTACACCCGTAATCTGGACGGTATTATTAACAACCTTAGTCTGTACAACCGCACTTGAATGGGTTACCGCTTCGACCTTTGCTCTCGTTTCTTCTATCTGACTAAGCGCCTTCTGGAATGTTTCTCCAGACATCAAGATCGTATCCGAGCTTATATCGCCTGATTTGGCTTGTTTCGCACTTGCTAACGCTGCTTGTTTCACATAATCAGGTGCATTAGCCGTCGTGCTTGCTGCCCCAAGTATGCTTAACGTCTGATTTCCTACAACGCCATCAGCCTTTATTCCCATGTCCTTCTGAAATTGTTTGACCGCAGCCGCTGTCTTCGGTCCAAACTTGCCATCTGTGCTAACATCGTAACCAGCTTTGACGAGTTTCTCCTGAATCGCCTTGATAGCGTCTCCGCTTTGTCCTTGTTTAATTGTAGTGTGACCTGTCGGATCTGTATACATAATCGGTTCGTTATTAACATAAGTATACAGATTCAAAGAAAGCGGATCGTCCATTTGTCCTCGATACGTATCTTCAGACAGGAACCTTGCGATCTTCGGATCATAATATCGAGCGTTCAGATAGTACAACGAGCTCTCTTGATCGTACTGATAGCCCGCATAGCGAATCGGATTCGATATCGTACCGGTCGATTCCAGCACAACGCCGAATGCATCATAATAGTATGAAGCCTTAATCTCCCCAGCCGTATTCACGAGAGCCGTTACGTCGGCATGGCCATTATAGAGATAATAGTACAGATCTGTTCCCATCGTACGCATCAGCAAGTTAGTACCATACAGGTTGAATGCGGTTTGCTTGCCGCTTCCATCTGTCTCTAATACAATCTTGTCAGCCTCATAAAGATACAACGACGTGACGCCATTAACCTTCTTACTCGTCCGATAGCCCTGTGCATTATAAGCATACTCCGATGTCGAGCCGGCCGAAGTTGTCTTAATCATCTGATTCCAGACATCGTACTGGAAGTAAGCAGTGCCTCCAACAATGTCTGAGATTCTTGCATTCTGATTCTCCTGACCAGAGATGAAGGCTCCAAATGTAGGGGCTACAATATTGTTAGGATCGAACGCTTTGGACTTCTCAATGCTCTTCCCTACCATGTTGCCGTTGCTATCATACGTATACGTATAAACTTCAGCTTCACCAGTAGCTTTCACCGTACGTGTAGAGGTCAACCAATTCTGATTATTATACGAGTACTCCGTGTTACTGTTATTCGCAGTGCCTGATACCGTCTCATTCAGGCGGTTGCCTGCACCATCGTATTGATAGACTGTCTTCTTGCCGCTCGGTTCTTGTAAAGAGGCCATGCGATTTAACTGGTCATACGAATAAGTGGTCGTCCCTTTGCTGACACCGTTGATCGTTTCCGTCTTCGTCTTCTGATTACCTGCAGAATCGTAAGTATAGGAATATGAATCCATTACTGTACTGCCATTTAAATTCTGTAGTAAAGTCAACTGCTTATTAGCTGAATAGGTGTACGCTTCCTTCAATCCACTCGGATACTCCACAGTCTTACGAGTACCATCATTGTTGTACGTGTAGACGACCGGTTGATTGCTGCCAGAAGCTGCACTGACAAGACGATCGACTTTATCAAAAATCTTGGTCGTTACATTCCCTTTCACATCCGTTGTAATCTCCGAGCGGTAACCTGCGGTTAGGCCTGTTACTACATCGTACCGATACGTGCTCGTCCCTAACTTCGGCACAGACTTGGTGATATTACGATTGCGTTCATCATACGTACGTGTTGTGGTACCCGTCGCGTCCTTCATCGTAAGCATGTTGCCGTTATTGTCATAGGTGTAACTATGCTGTCGCTCTACAATTGGAACATTATTAAGAGTCGCCCCCGTAACAGTCTCGGACAGCATCCGTCCATGAATGTCATAAACGTACTCTGTTATGTTCCCGTTTCGATCCGCCTTTTTCAACAACGAACCGTTTGGTGTATACCAATAGCTTTCAATCTTGGTTGCATCAGAGACTGCCTTCCCTGCAGCATCAATCATACTGCCTCCATCATCGATTCGACGAGCAACTTTATTGCCCGCATTGTATTCGAACATCGTGATGTGGCCGTTGCCATCGGTTTGGCTTAGCTTATTGCCATTCCAGTCATACGTATAACGAGTTTGATTACCCAGTGGATCGATCACTGTAGATAGGCGATTAAGAATATCATACTGGTATTGAGTTGTATTTCCTGCACCATCCGTTTTAGCCGCCATATTCCCAACATAATCATAGGAATTGAATGACACATTGCCCAATGGGTCCGTCGTGCTTAAGAGTTTGTTATTCCGGTCATAACTGAATTTAGTCAGATTATTAAGTGCATCTCTGGAATAGATTTGTGAATCATTAAAGTTATACTCTAGCTTCTCGATAACCACATTGTTCGCATCTGTAGTTTGGTATAAACGATTCTTATCATCATAGGCGAAGCTGGTCTTATTCCCTCTCCAATCCGTCTCTGTCAGCTTATTGCCATTCTTATCGTACGAGTAGCTAGTGGTCTGAATAGCAGCTCCGTTGACTAAATCGGTTACCGTTACCTTCTGTTGGAGGAGTCTATTTAGGTTATCATAAACATATTCGGTTTGATTGCCGTTCGCATCCTTAACAAATCGTTGATTGCCATTCAGATCGTAAGCAGTCGATGATTCTATAATGTTTCTACCATTCGCGTCCTGTTCAGACTTGCCTATCTGATTGCCGACCTGATCGTAGGTGAATAGATTAATCTTACCGTTCGAGTCCTTCTCGGATGTTAATCTCCCTCTACTGTCGTACTGGCGATAGACAGTATAGCTGCCGATTGTACTGTCACCAGGGTCTGTCTGAGATTGAACCAGATTAAAGCTGTTATACGTATATTTTGTGATATTGCCATTAGCATCAGTAGTACCAATTAGTCGACCTGCCAAATCATACGACTTAGCATGTAACATAATTTCTGGTGCCGAGGCTGCGTTGCGAATTCCTTCTTTAATAACTCGCCCCGCGTCGTCATACCCTTTCGTCTTAACAACGCCGTTCGCATCCGTTTCTGTTAATTGACGTCCCATGCCATCATAGGTATATGCCTTCGTATACTTAAGCCCGCGCTCTCTGGATACTGGATCAACAACAGTAATCGGCAAGTTAGCTGCATTGTATCGAGTGGTTGTGCCATAGCCGCTTTGAATACGTGCATCAATCGTCTTACCGACACCAAAGGCATATCCTTCACCATCAAGTTCTTTGATAACGTTCCCGTTCTCATCGTATTGATACGCTTTCGTCACTGCTTCCGTCCAGACACTGCTCCAGGCGGAGCCCGAGTATGTCTTGTTATTAAACTTCTCGATTACCGCCTTGATCCTTCCCATGGTGTCATAGACCGTTTCCGTTCGAGTCATCTGATCCAGCGTCTTGGTCGAGTCATAATTTAATGCTGATACTTCATTGGTTCTGCGACCAGCATTGTCATAAGCATAGAATGAGACGCCGCCCTGCGGATTGGTTTCTTTCACTAGCAAACCCTTCTCGTTATAGCTCTTGGAAGTCGTATACCCTAACGGATCGGTAACAACGAGCGGATTCCCCTGCCAGTCGTAGGTCGTAGTCGTCTTCTTAGTAGCTGGCATTCCTTGCTCATTCGTGGCAGAGACGCTCATGCTGATCTGACGATTCAACGCATCATACGTATAGGAGGTCCTTACACCATCTGGTGCTATTACTGCCGTCAGATTGCCATTCGCATCATACTCCTTGCGAGTATCAAGCAGAATGACACTATTATCAGCGTATGAGCTTCCAGCCAAATCTCCTGCCCTTATCGCCTGCTTCTGCGAAACTTCAAGTCCAAGCTCGTTGTAAGCAAAATAAGTTGTCGAAGCTTCAGACTCGCCCGTATACTCGTCCTTGCGCTGCATATTGCCATCCGGGTCGTACTTGTACGCCGTCTTGGAACCCGATGAATTCGTCATACTCGTCACATGACCATTGCCATCATACGTATATAGATCGCTGATAAGACGGTCGGAGACGGGTACGTTGAATAAAGGAACCGAATCTTTGCCGCGCTTGACCGCGAGCGTGTGCCCGCTGCGATCATAAGTTGTATGGGTATACTGATAGCTTCCCTTATCGAGCGGTACCCAGGCATCTGTTTGTCTCTTCAGGCCATCGTAAGCATAACTGGTCGTATTGCCCCGAGCATCCGTCACCGCACGGACCGTCTTATTCGGATTATAGATCGTTTTAATACTGCCGCCGTCAGCGTTCTGCCTCTCGATTTCGTTACCATTGTAATCACAAATCCAGGTTGTGACCGCAGTCTCTGTATCATTCAAATAGATCGTTTCTTGTTTTTGCCAATTACCGTTCGCAAGGATGTCATAGGTATATGTCCGTTGCAAGACCGAAATCGCGTCAGGACTTGTCTTGAACGAGATACTTTTCTGCCGATTCATCACGTCGTATTGGTAGACATATTGACTATTATTCGGGCGTGTTTCATACGTCAGGTTGCCATAGATATCGTACTCATAAGAGGTCAAGTTGCCTAACTCATCCGTTGCCGTCTTCATTTTGCCACTCGGATAGTACGTGTATCGGGCACCAGCCGTCGAGCTGTAGACATTCGTCGGTGTCGCATTATTAAGCTGATCGCTGGCATAGACATATTGGTTCGGTTTTGTCACTTGAATCGTGCGACCAAGCGAATCATATAGCGTACGGGTCGTCTGGCCTTGGTCAAGCGTCGTGCGGATCACCCTGCCGTTTAAGTCATAATCGCTTGTAGTCACATTACCTGCCGGAGAGATAGACTGTGTTAACCAACCGAGTACATTATACTTCTGTGTCGTTACGTTGCCTTCCGGATCGGTAATTGTCGCGACGTTGCCATTTACATCATAGGTGTAGGAGGTTACGTTGCCCTCTGGATCGGTCTCAGACTTCAATAATCCCTGTACTTTATAACCAAGCCTTTGCGATTCCGCAGCCGAGTAGTACGCTTTCGTTGTGATCGCGAATTTCGAGGTGTCTGCCGACATATCGTACTCGTCCGTTCCGTTTATCGGTTGTACCTGTTGAAGGAGATTGATCCCGTTGGCATCATAGATCCAATAGGTCATGTTCCCCATCTCATCCTTCTCCGATGTTTCGTTGTTCTTAGCGTCATACGTATATGCGGAGACACTTCCATCCGGATTGACAATGTTTGTAATGTTACCGCTCGCATCCCTTACGTATTCCCACTTGTTCCCATAACGATCTGTGATAAAGTGCTCGAGGCCGTATTTGTTGACGCCACTGGCATCGCGGTAATAGTCCACGGTTGCGATTTTGCCTTCAGCGTCCTGTGTCTTGATGACATACATTTCGCTGTCATACCATTTCACCGTCGTACGGTTGTTAATATCTATGATCGTCGTTTTACGGTTACTGGCATCATACGTGTATGTCTTGACATTTCCATAGACATCGATGTATTTGGTAACCTTATTGTTGTCAGTGCTGGAAGCATTATGATTGTAAGTAATCGAATCTGTTAAGGTCTGTGCATTATCCTTGATCGAGTTCAAGAAGC
Source organism: Paenibacillus terricola (assembly GCF_014779765.1). GTDB lineage: Bacteria > Bacillota > Bacilli > Paenibacillales > Paenibacillaceae > Paenibacillus_T > Paenibacillus_T terricola. The sequence continues at coordinate 902,102 of NZ_JACXZA010000003.1, forward strand.
CGGATCCATCGTATCCGTAGGTCGCCGTTACTTGACCGAGCGGGTCGGTGACCGTCGTCAACCTGTTCTGCGTATCGTAGGAGTAGGTAATCTTCCTCTTCATCGGATCGGTGATGCTCACGATATATCCAGCCGGATTATAGGCGATTGTAAAAGTACGGCCAACCGTATCCGATACATTCGTAATTCGCCCGTTACCGTCCACTCCGATCGATATCATATTGCCGTTCCGGTCCTTCATCCATGACAGAATACCCGCTGGACTGAAGTTGTACGTGTAAGAATCCATCGTGGTCATAATATGACTGCCGTCGCTTTGCTTCTCCAACGTGCTGATCGAATCGTTGGCTGTATACGTGCCATTCGTGTTCTTCACGAACATCTGGGAGCGACCGTTCGGCAATCTCGCTACCATTAAATTAGCGTTAGTGGTATCAGGCTTCAGGCTGCCTTCGAATCCGAACGTCCAGCCTCTGCCCATCGAGCTCGTCGTTCGATCATCCTTGGAGTTGTAGGTTCGACTGAGATCGACTGTGAAGCCGGGAGCCGACAACGACATATCTACAAACATCTTCGAGTAATTGCCAGTTGTAACGGATACGCCTTCCTCGCCATAATGAATTTGCTCTTGAAGCTTCGGGTCGATCGAAACAGCGAGCGTATCAAGCAATCCATCAGCAGTTGGCGTTTCTCCGTCGATGACTTCAGCAGTTCCTTGCTGTATCGTACTGTTCTCCAGTGCTTCGATCGCCTTGTTGACCTGTACAATGCCTCCAGTTGCCGTCTTGCCCGTAAGTGCAGCCAGTGGAGTCGTACCTGCCTTCACGCGGCCTGCAATCTGCTCAGCGGTGAGGTCTGGGAACTGGCTTTGCACAAGCGCGGCAATGCCGGCTACCATTGGCGCAGCTGCAGAAGTTCCACTCTGGAAGCCGTACTGCTCTTCCGGCAGCGTGCTCAAGATACCTTCTCCTGGAGCCGCAACGTCGATATTCGCTCCATAGTTCGAGAATGATGCCAGCTTTCCTGTATTGTCTAATGCAGCGACCGACACCACATTAGGCAGTGAATAAGCAGCCGGATATACAGGATTGATCGTACTGTTCTGTCCGTTATTGCCTGCTGCGGCGATGAAGAGAATGCCGCTTTGCATGATTGCATCCTTCAAAGCAGGGTTCGCATCCGTACTGCCGAAGCTGGCATTTATGATTTTGACACTCATCTGCTTCGCATAAGCAATCGCTTCGATGGCATCGGATGTATAGCCCGTTTTGCCGGCGATGAATTTCAGCGGCAGCAGCGTTACATTAGGCGCAACGCCGCGAATGCCGATTTCATTCGCGCTTGCGGCGATAATGCCCGCCGTATGCGTGCCGTGCTTGTCATCGGATGCGCTGTCGTATACGGTATTATCGTCGTTGGCGAAGTCCCAGCCGTAGACGTCGTCGATATAGCCGTTGCCGTCATCGTCGATTCCATTGCCAGCAATTTCGTTTCGGTTGACGTATATCCGTTCGGACAGATCAGGATGTTGAATATCGATTCCCGTGTCAAGCACACCTATTAGCGTCGAAGCCGTTCCAAGCGTCGTACCCCACGCCTTCGTCACGCCGATATCAACGCCAGGTACACCTTTGCTGTAACCGACGCTTTGGCCTGTGTTGGACAAGCCCCATTCCTCAGCAAACCGCTCGTCCGTCGGCACATCAGCAGCCGTGAGCAAATAGTTCGGCTGCGCGTAGACGACATCCGGGTCGCTCTTCAGCTCTGCTATTGTCTTATTCAGATCGTCAGTCTCACCGATCTCGATGACTTCTGCACCGGACTGGCGCAGCTTGCGCTTGGACTCCATCTTGCCGAGCTTCAGCTTCGACTTCACTCTTGACCGGACATTCTGCCCCTTTTCATTGCTCTTATATTTCACGATGATTTCAGTTTTCGAACGCGCTGCCGGCTTCGACGAGGAACTGGCATTTTGCGCGTAGACATGGCTAAAGTCTTGGAGCGGCAGCCCGCAGACGAGTATGAGCGCGAGCACTGTCGCAAGTATACGCTGGAATAGATTCATAGTTTCCTCCCATAAATAACAAATAATTGCATGAAGATGCTACATTACCCGTTGATATATACCGTGTAGGAAAGCGATGAGCCTCCCGTATACTTGGCTTTCATCTTAATACTGTTAATAACGCCGCTCCACGATTCGCCAGGGTTAACGACCTTGTTCGTTGTGAATGTAATTTCGCCAGGCTTGAATTCCGTTACGACGATATCCGTCCCTTGAATTGGCCCGGTTGTGAGTTCTGGCGCACCAGTCAGCGTCGACAAGTCGATGATATCGATAGCATTGGCATCATACGTCACCTTCAAGGTGTAATGGCTGAAATCGATAACGTCCTTCGCCACTAAACCAAGGTCGACCGTATTCGCCTTGGTCAATCTGGCAGTGAGCGCGTTGTTGATAATAAGTCCCGTCCATGCCCCCGTACCTGCTTGGTTGCGAACGCGTACGCGGTACTTGTGCTCGGAACCTGCCGCCAAGCGGCGATGCTGGTACTCATTCTTCAGTCCAAGATCGATGACTTGTCCGTCTACCTCGATATCGTAGCCAATAGCTGTCGGATCGACATCCCACTTCACGGTGGCGATGCTGCCTGCCGATGTGATCACGACATGCGCAGGGAGACCCGGCGATTCTGGCAGTGTTCTCATCGCGATGACCGCGGTCCAGTCCCCTACGACTGCATCCGTCTTCGAGCGAACTCGATATGTATGCGGGGAGAACGGATCGAGCATCGCATCCGTATATGTCGTGGAATTGAAATTATCGATTACCGCCAAGCCGTCTATTTCGATATCATAGCTGGCCACCCCCGATACGGAGCTCCAACTGATCGTGATATAATTGTTGCCTGCGAGAGCATTAACCCCGCTTGGTGCAGCCGGCTTGGCAGGCAGTGTCTTCGTTGACACAGTCTTGCTCCATCCACTGAACCCTGCGTTTCCTTGCGCTCGTACACGGTAGGTGTGTGTTGTTTCCGGAAGCAGGCTATTCTTCGTAAACGCAGGTGAGCCAAGCCCAGAAGTCGCAACACCATCGAACTCGACCGTATAACTCGAAGCGCCTTCGACTGGCGTCCATACAAGCTGAATCGACGTATCCTGCACATAATCGATGACGCCGCTTGGTGTTGGAAGCTGGTTAGTCGTTAGAGATAGCACCGTACTCCATGCGCTAGTGCCGATTTCATTCGCCGAGCGTATCCGATATTGATGCGTCGAACCGGGGATGAGACTTGTCATTTCCGAGAAGTTAGCGTTGCTATTGTTGTAGACGATGCCGTCCGCTTCCACCTCGTAATAAACAGCATCGGGAACCGCGTTCCAGGTCAGATTCACTTTCTTATCAGACGCTTCACCCGCTAGTCCGCCTGGCACACTCGGTGCGCTAGTTGTCGTAGTAATCGACTTCAGCGCAGTCCATACGCCGTTACCTCCAGCATTAAATGCCCTGATTCGGTATACATGCTGCGATCCTGGAAGAAGATCGACAGCTTTGAAAGACAATAAGTTTCCGTTGTTCTGAATCTCTCCATCCCATTCGACTTCATATCCAACCGCTCCTGTAACACTACCCCATTGGATCGTTGCCGTCCGAGCGGTAGAAGTTGCCGTAATGCTTGTTGGTGCAATAGGTACAGCGATTAAAGTCCGAGCGGTCACCAACCCGCTCATCGCACCAGTGATTGTTCCATTCATGGCGCGAACGCGATACGTATGCACCGTATTGGCGGTCAATCCGCTATGAACATATGACAGATTCGAGCCGACATCTACTAGCGTTGCGTTCCCGTCCACCTCAATCTGATAACCCGTAGCATCGCTTACCGGCTGCCAAGAGACTATCACGGAGGACACGGCCGGTTTCGCCTTTACGTTCTTCGGCGCTGCTGGAGGCGCAGCCGAAGTACCTGTCGAGATCGTTGTGATCAAAGGACCAGACTCGACGCCGTCTTGGTTTCTAGTCTTGATTTGGATTTTGTATGATTTCATTGCCGTTAAGCCGGTGATGGTGATCTTCTTGCTCGGGATCGTGATCCAGACGTCACCGGAGCCCAGCTTGCCATCGCTCGTTAAACTTTTGTTACCGACAAGAATTTGATATTCCGTATTCGTCGGGTTCGTATCGGACAGGGTCAACTGTACGCTACTCGTCGACAACAACGATGTTGAAAGCGTTGGAATTGCCGCAAGCGTGTACGTGGTTAGAGATTCGGATGCTATCGTACCGTCTGCTATCTTATATTCCAACTTAACGGGAATCTTTTGATTTGGACTAAACCCGCTTATGGTATAGGTGGCTTGGTTGTTATACCAGCTTGATACGCTTGTGTTAATCGTAATTCGAATCGGAACGGACGAATCTGCAGTTGTCGCCGTTACTTGAATACTGCTCGCTGTTGGTGTAATCTCGTATTTGCGTTGTTTACTCACGTTATCAACCGAATAGGATTGGGTCTTTGTCAGTTTCTGCAGCCCATCGCTCACTTGAAACTTTAACGTGTGAGCGCCATCCGAGAGCTGTCCGGCATCGAATCGTTCGAAATTGATTTGATCGACTGATCCCGTAAGCTTAACGTTTCTCGTCTCTCTTGGTATTTGCTCATTGTCGACATAATAGCTTACCGAGACGGTCGTTCCGACCGTGCCTGATAGCCGTACACTTGGCGCGACAATGCGTTCGGTGAACTTCACAACTTCCGGGCTTAAGCGATTACCCGAATAGTCGTATCCCCATTCCTGTATAGTTCCGTTATTAAGTAAAGCCAGCGTATGTGATGCGCCTGCATCTATTTGGGCAACATCAGACAAGCTCAGAACCGTTGTCGGAATACTCTTCGTTGTTGTGTCTCCGAATCCCAACTGTCCATAAACGTTAAAGCCCCATCCCTTAACAGAACCATCATCTAAGATAGCAAAACTATGCGAATTGCCCGCAGCGAGTTGCTTTACATTACTCAAATTAGTTAGGACAGTAGGTGTCGTACGTTGTAACCCATCGCTAATTCCTAATTGATAGGATCCGTTATATCCCCACACCTTAACCGTACCATCATAGGCTAATGCCATGGTATAGTTCGATCCAATTGCAAGTTGTTTCACGTCGTTCAAGCCCGCAATAACCGTCGGTGAGGTTCGTACGGAAGTATCACCAACTCCAAGCTGACCACTCTCATTGCTCCCCCATCCTTTGATCGTTCCATCCCCCATCCATGCAAAGGCAATAGATCCACCAGCGAAAATTTGCTGAACACCGATCATTCCTGTCATTACTACAGGCACGTTTCGGTTAGTCGTGTCCCCTAGACCAAGCTGTCCTGAGGCATTATATCCCCATGTTTTTACAGTTCCATCACTCAATAACGCAACGGAAAAGTTTGTTCCTGCAGCAACGGCTTTGACATTGGAAAGACCGCTAATCTGTATGGGCGATAGTCGACTCGTTGTATCGCCCACTCCAAGCTGGCCATACGAGTTATTGCCCCAAGCCTTTACGGTTCCATCTGATAACAGCGCAAGCACATGGGAGGAGGAAGCTGCAAACTGCTTAACATTTGCTATTCCTGTTATGGTTGTCGGACTTAACCGATTGGTTGTATCGCCAAGCCCTAGTTGACCGTCGGAATTTAATCCCCACACTCGAATCGATCCGTCACTCAGCAAGGTGTAGCTGGAGTTACCTGTAGCCAGCATTTGCTTGACTGTCCCGTCAATGGCAATTTTCACCGGATTCTTACGACTAGAAGTATCGCCGAGTCCTAACTGACCATAACCGTTATCTCCCCAAGATTTAATTTGTCCGTCCGTCGTCACGGCGACTGAGAAGTTGTATCCTGCAACTGCCTGTTTTACATTACCCACATTCGGAATGGATACTGGAGATAATTGCTGTGTTGTATGACCTAACCCTAATTGACCACTGAAATTGTCTCCCCATCCCTTCATAGAACCATCCATTAGCACTGCTAGAGCGTAATAGTTGCCCGCTGCGATTTGCGCGACACTCGTTAATCCCGATAAAGTAGTTGGGTTTAATCGATTAGCCGTATCCCCCAATCCTAACTGACCATAAACGTTATAACCCCACACCTTAACGGTCCCATCAGCAAGAATTGCATACACAGACGATTCCCCGGCATAAATTTGGCTAACACTTGTTAGCCCGGGAATGTTGGTCGGTACTAAACGCGATGTTGTATCGCCCAGTCCCAATTGACCGTTAGTGTTGTATCCCCATGCTTTGACCGTTCCGTCCTGCATGAGCGCCAGCGAGAAGTTTCCGCCGGCCGCAATCTGCTTTACTCCGCTTAATTCAATTGCTGTAGGCGAATAACGGCTTGTAGTATCATTAATCCCTGCTTGACCATAGCCGTTAAATCCCCACGACTTCACTGAACCGTCTTGCATGAGAGCCAACGCGAAGCTTGTGCCAGCGGCCAGCTGCTTCACACCGCTTAAGCCCGTTACTACAGCCGGCGCCGTCCTATTAGTTGTATCACCTAAACCCAGCTGTCCATAAGCATTGTATCCCCAGCTCTTAACGGTGCCATCTTCAAGCAGCACTGCCGTAAAATAAGCACCTTCGACGATTTGCCTAACATTCCCGATTCCTGATACGTTCACGGGGGTGCTCCTGTTCAGCGTATCGCCGATTCCTAGCTGCCCGTAATTGTTATATCCCCAAGTTTTCAAAGTTCCACCTGCATATAACGATGCATGATAAGAGGAGAAACCTGCGTAAACATTCATCGTATTGAGTCTGTCCGCATCAAGAACTTCCATTTGGAGCGGAACGCCAATCAACTGCAAGTTAGGGACCAGTGTTGGAACTAACCTATTCGTAGAATCTGACAGTCCAAGTTGATAGTAGCTGTTATATCCCATCGCCTTGACGGAATAATTACTGGAGACTAGGAAGGAGAAGCTATTATACATGCTGGTTACCGCATATTTAATATTAGACTCCGATGCTAGAGTGATCGGCGTATAAGAGGTCGATGTGTTTCCTGTTCCTGCTTGACCATAATAGTTATAGCCCCAGGTTTTTACGGTACCATTAGACAGTGTAGCGATGCTGTTATAATTACCGCCGGTAATTTGCGTCACACCTGTCAATCCAGGCACGACAGACGGCGTGTTCATTGCCGTCGTATTTCCAAGCCCAAGCTCTCCGTAGACATTGCTCCCCCAAGTCCTTACCGTTCCATCATTGAGAACAGCGAGGCTGTGGTAGCTTCCAGTTGCAACCTGCATGACGTCCGTCAGTCCAGGTACAAGTGTCGGTGTCATTGACATCGCATTATGACCTAAGCCTAATTGACCATTGCCGTTATATCCCCAACTCCTAACTGTCCCGTCATTTAACAGAGCAAGCATGAAATTGTTACCTGCCGCTATTTGTTTGACATCGGTCAGACCAGGAACCAATGTAGGCGATGTCGCCGTATACGTCGTTCCTAATCCAAGCTGTCCATAGCCGTTATTTCCCCATATCTTGACCGTTCCATCACTCAGCAGCGCAGCGGCGAACCCGTTTCCTGCCATGATCTGAACAACATTCGACAATCCCGGAATGGTCGTTGGCGTGTATCTTGTTGACGTATCGGGAAATCCAAGCTGATAGCTACCTCCATATCCCCATGATTTGACGGTGCCATCGTTAATTAATGCATATGAGGAAGTCCCACCCGAAGCTACAGAAACGACATTGTCTAGATTCGGAATCTCTTGTGGTGCCGTAATGTACGTTGAATTTGTTCCAAGCTCATAATTATTGCCATAACCGACAGTTATGACTTTTCCATCATTGCGAACGAACAGCGTGTAATTGCTACCGGCAGCTATTCCGTTCGGTTGTACGAACTTTCCGCTGATTGCCGCTTCTGCTCGATCTGGTTTGGCAAAGAAAGACATGCTCTGAACAATTACTAGTATAGCTAGTACCCAACTAATCGATTTTCTCCAATTCAAATGACTCAGCTCTCCTCTGCACCTATTTCGTTCATCAATAGTTCACCTCAAGCGCTTTATATCTATAGAGGAACGCCGATTAACTGCAAATTCGAGACCAGAGTCGGGATCAACCGATTCGAGGAGTCGGATAATCCAAGCTGATAATTGCCGTTGTATCCCATCGCCTTGACGGAATAATCACTAGGGACCAAGAAAGAGAAGCCATTATACATGCTCGTTACTGCATATTTAATGTTAGATTCCGATGCTAGAAGGGTTGGTGTATAGGAGGTCGATGTCGTACCTGTTCCAGCTTGACCATATGTGTTATATCCCCAGCTCTTAACGGTACCATCGGACATCGTCGCAATACTGTTGTAATAACCACCTGTAATATGCGACACACTCGTCAAACCAGGCACGACAGTCGGCTTGTACATGGTCGTCGTATTCCCGAGTCCGAGCTCTCCAAAGCTGTTGCTTCCCCATGTCTTCACTGTTCCGTCATTGAGAACGGCAAGGCTATGATAGGCTCCTGCAGCAATCTGCATGACGTTCATAAGTCCAGACACTGCTGTCGGCGTCAGCCTCATGGCACTATCGCCTAATCCCAATTGACCTGAACTGTTGTATCCCCAACTCTTAACTGTTCCATCATTCATTAACGCGAGCATAAAGCTATTTCCCGCCGCTATCTGTTTGACGCCAGTAAGGCCTGGAATCGCAGTAGGAGATGTCACCGTGCTTGTCATTCCTAATCCGAGTTGTCCATAGCTGTTCTTTCCCCATACTTTGACCGTTCCGTCGCTTAGCAGCGCAGCGGCGAATCCGCTTCCCGCTGTTATCTGAACGACATTCAATAAGCCCGGAATGATTGTCGGCGTGATTCTTGACGCAGAGTCTGGAAAACCAAGTGCATAATTGCTATTGCCGTATCCCCACGATTTGACGGTGCCGTCGCTCATTAATGCATAGGAAGCATACGTCCCTCCGGAAGCAACCGATACAACATTGCTTATATTAGGAATTACTTGCAGGCTGGATTGAGATGAATTCCCTGTTCCAAGCTCATAATAATTACCGAGGCCGACTGACATGACTGCCCCATCGTTTCTTAAGAATAGCGAATAATTGACTCCAGCCGCGATTCCGTTGGGTTGTACGAACTGCAAAGCAGACGCATCCGCGCGCCCGGATTTTGCATGAACAGACATAACCTGCAAAATGATTAGCGCCATCAGTACCAAACCTATCGATCTTCTCCAACTCATTGAACTCAACTCTCCTCTATGAATTATTTCTATTACTAATGACGCCATAACTTCTCTGTCTTAACGTAACCCCACCACCCACCTTATTTCACGGGATTAATTAACTTTAATTGACAAATTGCCAGATAATACTACAAGAATTCGATATTTATGTAAATCGATATTTTTGTAATATTTTGTAGAATGTCATTAATTCTCTCCTAAATTTCATTGAGGAATCCCATTTTCATTAATAATCCGACAAATAATTGAGCTTTTCATTCCCGAAACGAAGTTTTTACAATTGGTAGAGTACTTATTTATGACACCTGACCGCATATTGCTTCTCACGACAAAAAAAGCCCAAAGAAGCACCTTACGCTTCTTTGGGCTCTATATTTAACCTTCTACCTATCCCCTATTGACACGATCCTTTATCTCTATCTTCTACTTCAACAAGTCCGCCACCCGTACCGGGAGGCCGGTGCGGATCGATTGGTTCGCGGCGATGCCGGTCATGATGGACATGGCGCCGTCGACGTGCGATGCTGCGCGTTTCAATGGATCCGGTGCCGGAACGCCGAACAGGTCGTTCAGCAGGACAGGGTCGCCGCCGCCATGGCCGCCTGCGGCTTTCTCGAGTTCAACCGAGTAAGGCTCTCCGAACATTGGGAACACGATGATGCTCGAACCAACCGCCGCGCCTTCGAGCGCTTTGTCGCCGCCGCCGTTTACGTAGGAAGTTTCAACAACCTTGAGTTCGATCCGGCCTTTGCTGCCGTTGAACGCAACGTTGAAGCCTTCCCACGGCATGTATGCATTAAGCGAGTACGTAAGAATCGCTTTATTACGATAGCGCACCGTTACGCCCATCGTGTCTTCGATGTTGATGCCATCGCCGAATACGCTTTGATCGCGTTGGTAGCCGTCCTCATGCTCCGCATCGAGGTACATCGCTTTCAGATTCTCGTTCTGGTCGAGATGCAGCGCGAAGTGATCTTCCTTCGCTGCTTCGCTGCCATATGCGCGTTGATAGAACTCCGTTACACCACGCTTCTCCGCGTTCTCGCGGCCATAGAAGCGTAGATCGCCGAATGCGAATACGGTCTCTGGATACGTGCCGAGCCAGAAGTTAACGAGGTCGAAGTGGTGCGTCGACTTATGGACGAGCAGGCCGCCGCTGTTTCTTTTGTCACGATGCCATCTTCTGAAGTAATCCGCGCCGTGCACCGTGTTGAGCAGCCACTCGAAGTGAACGGAGTTGACGTCGCCGATTACACCCGACATAATCAGTTCTTTGATGCGGGAATGGTACGAAGCATAACGATAGTTGAACGTGACACGAAGCTTGCGGCCTGTACGCTCAACCGTCTCCATAATTTCACGACACTTCTCGTCGTCGACCGTCATCGGCTTCTCGCTAATAACGTCGCAGCCCGCTTCCATTGCACGAATAATATAGTGATGGTGCAGACGGTCGACCGTCGTCACGATAACAACGTCCGGCTTCTGCTCTTCAATCATCGTATCGAATGCATCCGCACCGTAGGTCGCGACTTCTGGGTGATCGTACTTCTCGCGCAGGTAACGGTTCGCAAGCGCCATTCTCGTTCGGTTAATATCGCAAAATGCCAGAAACTCCGACGTCTCGCGGAAATCGCGTGCCAGCGCACCATAGAACATTTCGCTGCGGCTACCGCAGCCTACCAGTACGTACTTCTTCTTCGTCATCTCGGAGACCCTCCTAAAGGTTTTGCGTATGCTTCATCCGAATCTATCGGATGGAATGCAGCAAAAGCCGCATCGGAAGCGTTCGCTTAGGTTTTGCGTCTGCTTCATCCGAATAATTCGGATGAGATGCAGCAAAAGCCACATCGGAAGCATTCGCTATAATTTCATTTCTAATATGCATTCGCTTTCATTACCTTCATCCTAAAGCATATATGAACCATTTTCTAATCGTATTCCGCTCAAATAATTAAGAAAGTGTGTTATTATGCTCCTATGAGAGAGAAGTTGTAATTCTATTTATTTGTTTGCAGTTCATTCGCGCAAGGGAGTGTCACCATGAACGAGCAGTTACTGTTCGTCGAACGGATCGCGCGTCAGCACCCGTTCACGATGGCGAACCAAATGGAAGATACATTCGAAATGTATTATCTCATCTCCGGCGGTCGGCGTTATTTCGTTCGCGATCAGACCTATGGCGTCACGCCCGGCACGCTTGTGCTTATACCGCCGGGCGTCATTCACCGCACGATTGATGATCCGGATGCATCCGGTCATGAACGAATTCTTGTTCAATTCTCGCTATCTTTCCTGCAGCTCAGCATGCATGTCATGCCGCTGCATCTCGAGGCTTTCCGCATGCCGTCGCCGCTGCTTCCGCTCATCGGGGAAGATCAGGTAGAGATTGAACGCTTACTCGTGCAAATGTGCGACGAATTCATCAGCCGCAAGCCTGCACGCGAGCCTATGCTGCATGCCTTGTTGTCGCAGCTGCTTCTGACCGTCGGACGTGCAATGAAGCGTCATAGCGAAGAACATGCGCTGCATCCGGTCCCGGCAACTGTAACGGAAGGCCGCATCCAGCCCGTCATTGATTATATCTTAAGCCACTGCGAGGAACCGCTAGGGCTTGATGAGATTGCCCAACAGTTTTACTTCAGCCCTTCGCATCTAAGTCGGCTATTCCGTCGTTCGACCGGCTTCACCTATTCCGAATTCGTCCAACTCGTCCGTATTCGGCGCGCACAGGAATTGCTTCGCACAACCGACCAGAAGGTGCTCGAGATCGCCGAAGCTTCGGGCTTCGGGAACTTGTCCCATTTTCAACATACATTCCGTAAGCATACAGGGATGACTCCGCTCAAATACCGGAAGGAATTACAGCGATAAGGGTCGAATACGAATGGGAAAAGGAGGGATTCACAATGTCATTCACCTTGCAGCTTGGCCAACAAGCACCAGATTTCACACTACCTGCAACAGACGGCAATACGTATTCGCTCGCTGATTTCAGAGATGTGCCGGTGCTCGTCGTCTTCTTCACCTGCAATCATTGTCCTTATGTCGTCGGCTCTGATGAGGTAACACGCGCAACCGCCGAGAAGTATGCGGACCTCGGTGTCGCATTCGTCGGTATAAACAGCAACAGCGTCGCTACGAAACCGCTCGACTCGTTCGAGCATATGGTGGCACGGATGGAAGAGAAACGGTACCCATGGAAATATCTGCGTGACGATTCGCAGGACGTAGCCAAATCGTATGGCGCGCTGCGAACGCCGCATTTCTATGTGTTTGATCAGGAACGCAAGCTTGTGTACACGGGGCGCGGCGTCGACTATCCGCGCGACACGACGCGCATGACGGTCAACGACCTCGACAATGCGTTAGCTGAGCTGACAAGCGGACAACCGGTGTCGGTGGCATTGACGAATCCGATCGGCTGCAACGTGAAGTGGGACGGACAAGACGAGCATTGGATGCCGGTAGAGGCTTGCGATCTCGTGTTGTAATGCGATGTGTATTAGAAAAGGGATATCCATACAGCAACTGCTGTCGGATATCCCTTCTTCATGTTACTCCCATTACTTGCCGACGATGGCCTTCAACTGTGCACGACCCTCGACGATTTCTTCCTGATAACGCGTCTGCATTGGCTCCAACAGCGCTGGGTCTCCACCGATCGCTGAAAGCTTCGCGATGGCATCATCCATTACCGTGCGGTATTGGGATGTGCACGACGTGAACGCATCGCTTGCCGTTTTATACAGGACTGTCTTCTCGTGCGTGGTTGTCAATGTCGTGAATTGCACCGCATAATCGGTCAACTCCGCTTGGCACGCATTGCGCAGCTTAACGAGCGTATAGCCCGTGTCGTTATAAATCGCTTGCTCTTTCTTAATTTGCTCTAGATCATTGCCATTTCCGTTACCATTACCGTTGTTTCCGTTATTGCCGTTACCATTGCCGTTGTTACCATTGCCGTTATTTCCGCTATTGCCATTACCGTTTCCATTGTTGCCATTGTTTCCGTTATTGCCATTGCTGTTGCCATTACCGTTACCATTACCATTCCCGTTGTTTCCGTTGTTTCCGTTATTGCCATTGCTGTTGCCATTACCGTTACCATTGCCATTCCCGTTGTTGCCGTTGTTTCCGTTGTTTCCGTTGTTTCCGTTGTTTCCGTTGTTTCCGTTATTGCCGTTACCGTTGCCCTTGCCATTGTCCTTGCCATTGTCCTTGCCGTTGTCCTTGCCATTGTCCTTGTCCTTGCCGTTCTGCTTTTCCGCAGCGCTTTGCTTCAGCAGCTCAAGCGGAGACTGAACGCTCAGCTTCCCTAAACTAATCGATCCGAACACGATCGATCCAGTCGATGAGGCATGATTGGACACAACCGAAGCAATCACCGTCTTAAACGGCGAAGCGGCTTGCACCGACATCGCCGGCACAAGCGCTGCTGCAACAGTCAGCGCAATTAATCCGCGTATAGGTTTACGCATTGTAACCATCCTTCCTTGGAGTCCAAGGGGGGCCCGCTGCCATCGATAGCTTGTGCGTCGGTTCATCATTCGCTGCTATTGTCAGGCTGGATGCGCCCTTGCTCCATCCTTGTAATGCCTTGCAACGAGTGTTGTACCGCCCTTTCAACAACGCCTCACAACGTCAGGTGTGGCGTTACAACCCGAACGCCCCCTTACGGCGTCCTAATCTTCCAGCTCAACACAATTGCCCTCCATAGAAGACAACTGCTGCAATCGTTCACCCCCTTTCGGTGAGAAAACCTCTATTGAGGCCTTTCGAAGATGGGCGACCTACAGATTTGCGGAGCAAAGCAGCTTCGTAAGCATAAGGCAGGTTTTATCGCCAATAAGAATTTGACCTTTCCTAATAACACCGGAAACTTATAAATTCTTATGTGGTCAGAAATTAACCGACTGCCGCTCCGCATTCACGGCGCCGATCGGCCTGCGGCCAATGGAGTGGTAGACGAAGCCTTCCCGCTCCATCTCATCCAGGCTGAAGCAGTTGCGGCCGTCAATGATGATCGGCTTGGCCAGCAGCGTACGCACCTGAGCCAACGACATGCCAACAACGTCGCTCCATTCCGTCAGAATGACGCACGCATCGCAGCCAACGACCGCCGCTTCCACCGAATCGGCATACATCACCTCGTCCGACAGCAATCGGCTTGCCGCTTCGGCCGCGATTGGATCGTACGCCCGAATCGATGCACCCGCGCGCAGCAGCTCCGGCACGATCGTAAGCGAAGGCGCCTCACGCATATCGTCCGTATTAGGCTTGAATGCCAGACCCAGCACCGCAATGCGCTTGCCTGCGAGCGATCCAATCGCTTCGCGAAGCTTGTCCACCACTAACATCCGCTGCTTCTGATTCGTTCGAATGACCGACTTCAACAGCTCGAATTCATAGCCGGACTTGTCCGCGATGTGAGCAAGCGCATACGTATCCTTCGGGAAGCAAGAACCGCCGTAGCCGATGCCCGCTTGCAGGAATTTGCCGCCGATCCGGCTATCCATCCCCATACCTTCAGCTACATCGCTCACGTTCGCGCCAACCCGCTCACAAATGTTCGCGATCGCATTAATGAACGAAATCTTCGTTGCGAGGAACGTGTTCGCCGCATATTTGATCATCTCCGCGCTTTCGAGATCGGTCATGAAGACCCGCGTATTGAACGGTGCGTGCAGCTCAGCAATCGCGCTTGCCGCCTCAGGATTGTCCGAACCAACAACGGCGCGGTCCATGTTCATACAATCTGACAATGCGGAGCCTTCGCGCAGAAACTCTGGGTTCGACACGACATCGAACGTCGCCCATGGCGCCATCTTATTCGCCTGTACGACTTCACGCACGAGCTCGCCAGTCCCTACGGGCACGGTGCTTTTGTTCACGATAATCTTGTAGCCATTCAGATGCTCGCCAATCTTCTTCGCCGCTGACATGACGTACCGCATATCCGCTTCGCCCGTCTCCGACATCGGCGTGCCAACCGCAATGTAGACGATGTCCGAGGCTTCAATTGCAGCCCCTACATCCGTCGTAAAATGCAGCCGTCCCTGCTCCTTGTTGCGCGCAACCATATCCTCGAGCCCCGGCTCATAGATCGGCACAACGCCGCTTTGCAGCATGTTGATTTTGCGCTCATCGACATCGCAGCAGATCACTCGGTTGCCTACTTCCGCGAAGCAAGAACCCGATACGAGCCCGACATATCCCGTTCCGATAACCGTTATGTTCCGCATCGTTACTTCGCCACCTTATTCAGAATCGAAAAATGCTTCTCATAAACCGTTTGAACGTAATTGAGCACATCGTTCGACAGGTCCTCCCGCTGCAGAGCGAAGTCGAGCGTTGCGCGAATGAACCCAAATTTGTCGCCGACGTCATAACGGACGCCATCGAAGTTATAAGCGAGCACCGTCTTGCGGTCGTTCAGCTTTTTGATTGCATCGGTCAGCTGAATCTCGCCGCCTGCGCCCGGCTCTTGATTTTCCAAGATTTCAAAGATATCCGGCGTCAGCACGTACCGCCCCATAATCGCATAATTGGACGGCGCCGCCTTGCGGGACGGCTTCTCGACAAGTCCGTCGAGGAAGAAGACCGATGGTTCGATCGACGAGCCGCGCGGCGCGATAATGCCGTATTTGGAAACATCGTCATCGCTTACCCGCTGCACGCCTACGATCGACGAGGAGTAACGCTCATACACGCGAATCAACTGACCCAGGCAAGGCTCGTCCGACTGTACGATATCGTCACCCAGCAGTACGGCGAACGGCTCATCCCCGACGAAGCTGCGCGCGCACCAGATGGCGTGTCCAAGGCCGCGAGGTTCCTTTTGCCGAATATAATGGATGTTCGCCATCTCGGAGATGCGCTGGATCTGCTCCAGCTCCTTGGACTTGCCTTTCTTGGATAGGGCGTCTTCAAGCTCGAATGTTTTGTCAAAATGGTCCTCGATCGCCCGCTTGCCGCGACCGCTGACGATAAGAATATCCTCAATGCCGGAGGCGATCGCCTCTTCGATTATGTATTGAATCGTCGGCTTGTCGACGATTGGAAGCATCTCCTTCGGCTGTGCTTTCGTCGCGGGCAGGAACCGCGTGCCGAGACCGGCTGCTGGAATGATCGCTTTGCGCACTTTCATGGGAAGATCCCCCTTAGTTGGATTAGTTAGTTGATAGGATTCATCGCGTTCCCGATCGTAGGTGCATATCTGCACCTTCACAGACCGATTCGGTACTCTCGGCGATGCGTAGGTGCACTTGTGCACCTATGAGTGATGATTCGCCGCATTCGACCGATCGTGGGTGCATATCTGCACCTTCACAGACCGATTCGGTACTCTCGGCGATGCGTAGGTGCACTTGTGCACCTATGAGTGATGATTCGCCGCATTCGACCGATCGTAGGTGCATTTCTGCACCTTCACAGACCGATTCGGTACTCTCGGCGATGCGTAGGTGCACTTGTGCACCTATGTAAGATGATTCGCCGCATTCGGCCGATCGTAGGTGCATTTCTGCACCTTCGCAGACCGATGCGGTTCTCCCGGCGATGCGTAGGTGCACTTGTGCACCTATGTAAGATGATTCGCCGCATTCGGCCGACCGTAGGTGCATATCTGCACCTTCACAGACCGATTCGGTACTCTCGGCGATGCGTAGGTGCACTTGTGCATCTATGAGTGATGATTCGCCGCATTCGACCGATCGTAGGTGCATTTCTGCACCTTCGCAGACCGATGCGGTTCTCTCGGCGATGCGTAGGTGCACTTGTGCACCCCACCTATGTGGATTTATTCGCTAAATCGAGCTGAATTTAACCGCCATTCGCAGCAAGCATGCTTGCAAGTCTGTGGCTGTCCGACAGATGGCTCTGAATGCAATCAATAACGCGATTCTGCTGCTCCAGCGTTAATGACGATCCAGACGGCAAGCAGATTCCTGTGGCAAAAAGCTGATCCGACACGCTGCCCAGCGGGATGTCCAGATCAGGATAATAGGCATATTCACGAAGCAAAGGCTGCAGATGCATCGGCTTCCATACCGGCCGTGCTTCAATGTTCGCTTCCGCAAGCGCATGGACCAACGCTTCCGGCGTTGTGCCCGTTGCCTTCGGATCAAGCGTCATCGCCGTAAGCCAGCGGGTCGAGCGGCCGTAGGCAGCTTCCGGCATGAAGCTGACGCCCTCCGTATCAGAGAAAGCTGCAGCATAACGATCGAAGATGGCTCTCCTTGTTTCGATGCGGCTGTCCAGCACCTGCAGTTGTCCCCGCCCGATACCGGCGAGCACGTTGCTCATCCGGTAGTTGAAGCCAAGCTGCGAATGCTCATAATGAAGCGCCTGATCCCTTGATTGCGTGGCCCAGAACCGGGCAAGCTTCAACGCCTCGAGATCTTGCCCCACCAACATGCCGCCGCCGGAAGTCGTCATAATTTTGTTCCCGTTGAAGGAATAGATGCCGAACTGTCCGAATGTACCGCTCGCAGAACCTCGGTATGTCGCACCCAGCGATTCCGCCGCATCCTCCAAGATCGGAACGCCGTAATGTTCGCACAACTCAGCGATTGCCCCCATGTCAGCGCTTTGCCCATACAGACTGACAACAATAACCGCCTTGGGCAGCTTACCTGCACGCTTCGCATCCTCCAGCGCGCGCTGAAGCGCTCGCGGCGACATGTTCCAAGTTGTCTCATCGGCATCGATGAAGACCGGCTCCGCCCCTTCGTATAGTACGGGATTGACACTCGCAATGAACGTAAGCGACGAGACGAACACGAAGTCGCCTCGCGAGACGCCAAGCAGCTTGAGCGCCAGGTGAATCGCCGCCGTACCAGAAGAGAGCGCCACGGCGCCTTGCGCCCCGACGTAGGAGGCAAGCTCCTGCTCGAACGCATCTACATTGGGACCTAGCGGCGCGATCCAGTTGCTCTCGAACGCTTCCGCGACGAAGCCCGCTTCCGCCTCCCCGATATGCGGCGGCGATAAGAAGATGCGTTGATTCATAAATAATCCCTCCATTGACTATGTCAAAGTAAAAGCCTTGCTGTTCGGATGCTCTGCAGCCGCTCACCGTTATAGCTAAACATTGTGTGGTATGGCCCGCGCCGGAACGCCAACGGCTGTCGTAGCATCCGGTACGTCGCGAATGGCGACACCGCCTGCACCAAGGACCGACCAATGCCCTAACCGGACGCCGGGGATTAGAACGGCTCCGCTCCCAACATGCGCGCCTTCCATTATGGAAGCGGCGCCGGCCAACGTTCCGTTCGGAGAAACATGCGCGAACGGACCAACGATCGCATCATGCTCGACTACAGCGCCGGAGTTTACGATGGCGTGCGCACCAATGACGGCGCCCGGACCGATGACCGCGCCTGGCATGACAACTGCGCCTGGTCCAAGTCGTACGTCACCCGCTACATGTGCGCCGGGATGAACAAGCGCCGCATAGCTGAGATCTGCAAGGCCAAGCCGTTCTGCGACCGCCCGGCGGATCTTGTTATCGCCAATGCCAATCACGACCTGAGCAGTTGGTTCATCCTCCAGCATGAGAGGAACTGAGCCAATCGGACCGTAAGGCAGACCGGCGCATAAGGTGACTTCCGAATAACGATCATCGGCGATAGCCGTCAACCGATATTGCGGCGATACACGCACGATCTCCATGATTACGCGCCCATGGCCGCCTTGACCGATGACGATTATGGGCCGCTTCTCCGAGTAATGATGCATTACCATCGCACACCGCCTACCTCGCGTTCGCCTGTGAACCGTGTCATCGTCGCCTTGCCCGGCTGTGCGATGCCTTCCCGCTTCAACACCTTAGCTACGGTCATGACAAGGATGCGGAGATCCAGACCTAGAGATTGACGATCAACGTAGTCGACATCGAGCTTAAACTTCTCTTCCCAGGACAGTTCGTTACGGCCGTTCACCTGCGCCAAGCCGGTAATGCCTGGCCGTACGTCGTGACGGCGTCCCTGTTCTTCGGTGTAAAGCGCCATATATTCCATCAACAAGGGCCGAGGCCCTACTAGACTCATATCTCCCCGAATGACGTTAAGCAGCTGCGGCAGCTCATCAAGGCTCAGCTTGCGAAGGATTCGGCCGAATGTCGTAAGCCGCACTTCGTCTGGCAGCAGCCGACCGGACGCATCGGTTGCATCGGTCATCGTACGGAACTTATGCATCATGAACGGCTTGCCATGCCTGCCGGGACGCTGCTGTCGGAACAACACCGGCGATCCAAGCTTCAGTCTGACGAGCAAGGCAACAATGCCATATACAGGCAGCAGCACAATAAATGCAGGTACGCTAACGACCAGATCGAAAGCTCTCTTCGCAGCTGCACGCAGTCGGTTGCGCAAGCCGCGCTCCCGTTGTTTCCTTCTGCCTGTTTCGCGGTACATGCGCAGCAATCGTTGCACAACGATCTTCTCGGTGAAGGCAGATGCAATACGCACTCTTCCAGCCGCACCGTACTGGCTGCGCTTGCTCTTCGAATGCATAACCTCACCAAGTGCTTGAGCTAGCTTGTCTGCGTCCCGGTATTCCGCCAACAGCCCGGTCTCTCCATGCACAACTAGCTCCCGTGTGCCAGGCACATCCGTAGCGACTACCGGCTTGCCCAGCGCCATCGCTTCCATGATGGAACGCGGAATCCCTTCCTTCTCCGATGTCAGGGCAACGGCATCCGCCATCGTAAGCCAAGGGATGATCGTAGACTGTTGGCCAACGATGACGATATCCTCTGCCAAGCCCTCTGACTGCAATCTTCCCCGTACCTGCTCCTCCAGCGGACCCTGCCCAGCAAGAACTGTCGTCCAGTGAAGCCGGCCTTCCTGCTTGACCCGCTTCAGCGCATCCAGCAGCAGATCGTGATCCTTGACGGGCTCGAAGCGGGCAGCGACGAAGAGCAGCGGTTTATCCGTTGATAAGCCATACGCTTCCCGAAGCATAGCCAGTCGTTCCTCGTCAGCTTGGGCAGCTGCGGCGTCAAGCCGGTCCAGATCTACGCCATTTCCTTCTGTGTAGACAGGCCGCCAAGGAGCCAGCTTACGCAGCGTATCTGCGTCTGCCCCGTTCTGCGAGGCAAGAGCGTCACAGAATCGCGCAGCCAGCTTCTCGAGCATGCGATAGAGCCAATAGGCACGTTTCGGCTGCCCTTCATAGAATGGCAAGCCATGGCTTGTATGCATAACGACCGGCACACGCGCCAGCTTCGCCGCAACTCGTCCGATTAAGCCCGCTTTGGCCGTATGGGTATGTACAACGTCGAAGCGCTCCTTCCGGAACAATCGATACATCGCGACGATAGAGGCAAGATCCGTGAGCGGCTTGATCGAGCGTTCCATCGCAATATGCTCCCACCGGAACGGGTAAGCCGCACGAATGCTCGAGTTCGTGCCTTCCGTCGAGGTAATGAAAGTCACATCCCAGCCTTCTTGCTGCAGCAGTCGCAGCTTATCGCCCATAATGTGGTGGCTGATGCCGGAAGTGCAAATATGGGCGACCCGTCTCATGAGGTTACCGCCTTCTGAACCGAAATGCCGTAGTAAGACTTGTACCAATCGACGAACCGGCCGATGCCTTCCTCGATCGTCGTTACAGGACGGAACCCGATAGCAGCGGACAGATCGTCGATGTCAGCGAATGTTGCCTGTACGTCGCCAGGCTGCATCGGCATATATTCAATCTTAGCTTTACGTCCCAGTGCTTCTTCGATCGTCTTAATGAACGTCATCAGCTCCACTGGCCGATTATTGCCGATATTGTAAATCTTATATGGCGCGTAGCTGGAGCCCGGGTCCGCCTTGAAGCGGTCCCATTCCGGATCAGGCTGCGGCGCCTTGTCGATCAGACGGCGGATGCCCTCTACGATATCGTCGATGTAAGTGAAGTCGCGCAGCATGTTGCCGCCATTGAATACTTGAATAGGCTGTCCTTCCGCAATACGCTTCGTGAAGCTGAAGTAAGCCATATCCGGACGGCCCCACGGTCCGTATACCGTGAAGAACCGAAGTCCTGTCGTCGGTAATCCATACAAGTGGCTGTAGGTATGCGCCATCAGCTCATTCGCTTTTTTGGTTGCCGCATATAAACTGACAGGATGGTCGACATTGTCATGTACGGCAAACGGCATTTTGGCATTCGCCCCATAAACCGAGCTCGACGAAGCATAGATCAGATGCTGAACGCCCGTCTGACGGCAAGCTTCCAGCACATGCCCGAAACCTGTCAGATTCGATTCCAGATAAGCAAAAGGATTAGTCAGGCTGTATCGTACCCCCGCCTGCGCCGCCAAATGGATAACCGTCGTTACGCCCTCTTCCTTCATCAGGGCAAGCAGCGGTTCATATCGAGCGACGTCAAGCTCGTGGCCGATGAATCCGTCCCGTGCCTTCAAGGCCGCATACCGGTCTCGCTTCAGGCCGACGTCGTAATAATCGTTGAAATTATCGATACCGATGACTCGCTGGCGCTCGTCCAGCAGTCGATGACATACATGCGAGCCGATGAAACCAGCCGCTCCCGTTACTAGAATCGCCATTACGCATTCACTCCTTCGGTTCGTAATTCAGATAAGGATTCTCCGCTTCGGACGTAATGTCCGAATGCACGCCAGAATACATGCCGCTTCACATCGAGCCGTTCTTTCGTATAAGCGCCTGCCAGGCTGAAATTGCGTTCTGCTTGTTCGACGCGCCAATCGACGCTCGCAGCCGAACGAATCAGCTGCCTAGCCAGTGCTGCGGCTTGACCCGGGCGATGCAGACATTCCTGATCCAGCAGTTCAGGGATGCCGCCCGCCGTCGATCCCAGCGTTGGGCAGCCGCGGCTCATCGCTTCGATCGTGGCACGCGGCAACCCCTCCTGGAAGCTTGGCTGGATGTACACATCGATGCTGTCCAGCCACTCATGTACCGCAGACCCGCTAGGCAGTACGCCATCGAACGAGACGATCCCGCCAATGCCCAGCTTGTCCGCGAGCTGCTGCCAGCGAGCAGCATTGCCATCCCCAAGCACACGGAACGAGATCGCTTCCGGCAGCTGCGCCTTCGCCATAGCGATCGCTCGCAAAGCGATATCAATCCCTTTGGAACGACCATTAAGCGAGCCGATCAAGCCAATGGTGAAAGGTCCTTCGCCACCCCGAATGCGAGCTAGCCGCTGCTGCAGCACCTCTTCGCCTACTGAAGGCAGCTCTACATTGGAGCAAGAAGCCGTACGCCCTTTTGGACAAGGGTATCTTTCCTGCAAGAAACGCTCCGTCACATAGACCGCGAACGGCGCATGCTTCACGAGCCTGCGATTTTTCCATAACGCGAGCGGGGCGTACAACTTGCCTTGCAGACTGCCATAATTCCACAGTCCGTCCCATGCGCACGCTACCATCTCCACCGCATAAGGCTTGCCAAGCCGCTTGGCGATTCGAATCGCCTCCGCCCCAATCTCGCTTGGCATGCGCGCAATGACTGCGTCCGCTTCGCGAATTTGATCCGTCAGCGTCTGTTCGACGTATGCTCGCTTCGTCAGCTTGTTAACCGGATTGCTGAGCGAAGGCAGAACGACGAAATCAACGTTGGGTCCGCTCGACAACGTCTTGCCCGACATATCCGCATCGACCGGCGTCCGCTTGCCTCTGCAAGCGACCGTCAGTCGGTCGAACACGTTCAAATACCGCTCCCATACTGTATAAGGCAGCTTGCCGCCGGAATAAAATTTGCCTGATTCATTGAAATAAAACGTATGGTCATGCGCCCAAACTACATGCATTTTGCAGCGCCTCCTTATTGGTTTGTATAAAAGGCAGTTCAAAAAGTCCGCTTTTGATCACGAAGGAACCATCCTTATACTTAAGTGCTTATTCCACGGCAGCTGTACCAGCAACCGAAGATTCGCCCGCCCGCTCCGTACAGCCAATCGACTTCACAGGCCGGGCCGGAATGCCAACCGCCAGCATGCCGGCAGGCACTGATTTCGTTACGACCGCGCCTGCCGCGACTACTGAACGGTTGCCGATGCTGACCCCGGACAAGATGCGGCAGCCGCAGCCGATCCACACATCCCGTCCGATTGATATCGCCGCACCAACCACCGGGTTGTCTCGAATCGTCAGCGACTCATCATTCCATGTGTGTTGGAACGAAACGATCGAGGTCTGATGTGCGATCGAGACCTCGTCGTCGATCGTCAAACCTCCATATGCATCCACATAACATTGCTTATGAATGCTGACGTTGGATCCGATCGACAGGCGTTCCGGATACCGCAGCTCCACCGCCCTTCCGATCAGCACATTGTCTCCGCATCGATGCGCCAGTCTGCGAAGCAGGCAGTAACGCAGTGCCATGCCCGGCAAGTCGGGCAGCAAGTCGCTGAGCGTCCACAGCCACTTCTGCAGCGGCCTCGGAAGCAGACCCAGCAGCTTCTCCATCACTCGGAGCAACGGACGGAACCTGCTAAACGCGTCTCTTCCTCTACCTTTCAATGGCAGCGCCTCCTTTGTGCTCTGACCCGCTTCTTGGCGGCAGCAGCCGATCGATGATGACGGCTTTCGATGATTTTGACAGAATCTTCAGACGTTTAAAGATGGACAAACCTCCGCTCCAAGCAAACGTATAGGCACACATCGTGTAGATGAGCGGAATAACCGGCAGTTTCTTGCGCACCATGTTGTCTCCGATCGTCCCTAATCCGTATTCGAGCGATCTCCCCATAACCGTTACATAACCGACCAATACGAGTGCACAGGCGTAAGTGAACATAAGGATGAATGCGATCGTATAGAATGGACGCGTCTCTTTGCGCCTAGCGAATTGATAAACCGATGCGATGAGCACGATCGTCATGAGCAGCGCCTCCGCCGTCCGCAGCATCAGCTCCGGCCCCCAGTTGCTGAGATTGATCGGGTTCGGGCTTATGAATAGAAAGATCGTCAGCATCCCCGCATTGATCAGCCCGAGCGGACCAATTTGCAATACGATCACCGCACAAGCTACGGCCATGACACCGATGGCAGCTTTCAGTCGACGAGAATACAGCCAGTAAAAGCACAGCGTATATACGATCGCATAATCCCGCAGTCCGGTTGCATAAGCGATGATGACAACGAAGAGCAGCCATTTCCTACGAAGCATAAGGCTTGCACCATACAAGCCAAGCAGGACGCAGGTTACATCCTTCGCGAACAGCGAAGACATGTACATCATGGACGGACTCGCCAGCAGTGTAAAAATAAGCGTCCGATCAAACGTCTCTTTGCCCTCTTCCGGAAGCGGGTATGAGAAGTAACGATCATTCAGCTGGAACGTACTGTTCACAGTCAGCATAAGCAGCACCGTGTTCAGCCATATGATGGCGAGCGGATCGTCGAGCTGCAGCCATTTGTAGAAAGGCATGTACAGCAATCCGAAGACAGGGTATGCCGATATGTTCATCCATTGGGTCTGAAAATGCTCCATCGCGTACGGCAGAAACTGCGACAGCCGCTCGAATCCCGTTACTTGCTCGTAATAATGAACTTCATCCGGCCCCGCCAGCGGATCCGTCGTAATCGCATAGGTCAGCTTGCCGACGAGCATCAGAATGAATCCCGTCATCAGCGCCAGCGGCGTATGAGGCCATCGAAGCAAGGCGAACATCGGCAGCAGCAGTGCGAAGAATGCAACAAGCGCCATCCGGACATCCCATTCGAACAGCCATCTTCCCGCTATCGGCAATACGATGACGTAGACGAGCAGCAGCATATGTCTGACCGTCGAGCGGGATGCAGCATAATCACCCTTCATACATCCGCTCCAATTCCGCTGTCGCGACACGAATATCATAGCCGCGTTGACCAAGCGCAAATTCCCGCTCGTACCAAGTCGGAACTTCATCTTGCAAAGCCGCCATTTGGACCATCACATCCGCCCAACTTTCGGGCGATTCCTCCGCTCCCAACCTTTGCAGCATCCCAAGCGACAAGTCCGCTTCCTTCGGCACGCTGCTAGAGACAAGGCAAGGAACACCTGCGGCCTGCGCTTCAATCAGCACGATGCCAAGCCCCTCGTACAGCGACGGCAGAACGAACAAATCCAGCGTGCCGAGCAGTTCAGGGATATCGCTGCGCAGACCGAGAAATTGTACGCGCTCCGCTAGACCAAGCGACTTTGCCTTGCGCTCCATCTCTGACCGAAGCGGACCATCGCCAACCAACAGCAGCCTGGCGTTAGGGCGAATGCGGACGAACTGCGCGAACGCATCCAGCAGCAGCACATGATTCTTCTGTGGACTGAACCGTCCGATATGCCCGATCAAGTAATCATCCGGCTCTGCACCGAAACGGCTGCGCAGTAAGGTGCGGTCAATCGGCAGCCCTGCGAATGGTGACAGCGGAATCGCATTGGGGAATACATCGACGCGTGCATCCTGCCAGCATTGCTGTCCGAATAGCGATTCGCATGCGTCTCTGGAGCATCCCAACATTCGGGTCGCGTTGCGGCGCATAAGCCTCCGCATATACATACGATAAATGCGACGCTTAAGAGATGTCTGCTTACTGTCGTTCGTATTGTGGCTGTGACCGATTCGAACCGGAATGCCCAGTCCTTTCGCCAGCTTGAGGATGTAGCCGCTAAAACCGAATACATGGCTGTGAATCGCATCATAAGGCCCGTTTTGCTCGACGTTCTCCTCGAAGGTGCGGCGGAATGCAGCCAGTCCTTGGCTAGGCGGCGGCTGGACGAACAGTCGGCCGCCAAGCTCGCGAATTTCCGCGTCATAGAACGCCGGCTCCGGGGACTGCACGGCGAAGTGGAACTCATACCGGCGCCGATCAATATGCCGATACACATTCATCAAGAGCGATTCAATGCCGCCTGGATGCATTTTGCCGACGACATGCAGCACTTTGCGTTTATTGTTCATGGCAGTATGCTCCCGATATGCTCGAACAGCTCCCGCTTCTTCCGTTCCAATGCAGGAAGGAACGCATCGGGCAGCAGGCCGTCGAGTCCGACTGAGCCTATCGTTCTCTCAGCGGGAATGCGGAAGTCTATCAACTGCTCCGCCAGATTGAGCTCTGCAAAAATATTTTCCAGCTTCCGGTCCCATATAATGCCGTAAGTCGGCTTGCCAAGCGCAAGCGCTGGAATGCAAGCATGCAGCCGCTGGGCAATGACCACATCGCAGTCCGCTATGCTGTCCATCAGTTGCCCAACCGTTGTTGGATAACGCATCACGGTAGTATGCTGTACTTCTTCGCACAACGGTTTCACATACTGCTCCACGAACGCGTTGTCAGTTGCCGCTCCATTCGTGAACAGCCGCACCTCACAGCCTCGCGCTGCCAGCGTCTCAGCGGCGCTTTGCCACCAGGCCGCGCAAGCCTCGCGCTCCCATCGATACGGACAGTGGCGGTTCATCTCGTTAGGGTCCATAATGCCAAGCCCTACGACAGGACGTCTGCTGGCGCCGCCTTTGGGCCAAGCAGATGATGGCTTCACCGGATGCGCTGCCGAACGCCCCATCGGATATCCTGCTTGCTGCTGTTGCGCACCTGCTGCCGGCAGACCAAACGTCTCCGGCGTATAGAGCGCGGGATCCGCCAGCGCAACCGTCTTGGCAGCTAGCGATGGATCCATTCCCAGCAGGAAGCTTAGCGAGTCCTCATCGCGCACCGCAATGGTCGCTGCATATCGGCAAGCGTCAAGCAGCCAACGGGATGCCTGACGACTCCAAGGCCCACGCGCTCCAACGAGCAGGAGATGCAGCGGCTTGCGCTGCCGCTTGGCCTCAGCCGCGATCCGGCGGATGGCAAGCGGGAACGTCCAGTAGGTGTCGATGAGCAGATGACCGCCTCCGATGAACACCGCATCAGCTTGCGCTACCGCCTTCCTTAGCGGCTCATTCAGCTTGGCATTGCGGCGCTTATCGAGCCAATAAGCCTTCCAGCGCCTAAGCGTATCCGGTGTCATCCGCTTGGACGCTCCCGACGCGTTCAAGCGGATTCGGGCATTCGCTTGGATATCGGCAAGTTGAGGCCGTCCCGCGGTACCTTCTTCCCTCGTCCTCTTCGGCAGCGATCCTGTCATCGAAGACGACGAGAACGTTTCTGCGCCAGACGCTGCTTGCAGCCGCGCCGAGTCCGCTGCGGCAATATGGCTCTCGTCTGCCTCCCATTGTCCATGAAGCAGATCGAAATGAATGACGCGATGGGTTCCCCGCATCGCGATCAGCCGATTCAGTGTCAGGGCGATGAGCCCGTCCCCCAAATTCGGCGATTGCGGAACGCCCGCAAGCAATACGGTCTTCATTGCTGTCGCTCCTCTCCTTATGTCTGTATCTATAACTTGCGGTGCATTGTTTCCGCACAATACCGCCTTACCTTACTGTTACTTCCCGCTTCGCATCGGCCAAGCCATCGTCTGGATCCCCAATTGACGCTTGACGATAACGACCATCGCCGTGTTCCACATGGCTACAGACAACGAAGCTGCGATCGCTCCACCCACCATGCCCATTGTTGGAATAAGCGCTGCGTTAAGCAGCGCATTGACGATAGCTGCGGCGATCAGCACCTTAGTCAGCGAGGATGTACGTCCTGTCATCGTCGCCACTGTACCGTTCTGCCCGCAGAAGGAGCTGAACAACTGGCCTGCGGCTAGAATGAGCAGCGGCACATACGCATCATGAAATGCCGGTCCGAACAAGCCGAGCAGCCATCGCCCACCAATCGCGAGGCCGGCGAATACAGCAGCCGCGAACAAGAATCCTGCGCGTCCAGATGTTTCGCATACACGTTGAAGCCCCTTCATATCTCCGCGAGCATACGTCTCGGATACGAGCGGCGACGCCGTCATGTTAATGGCAGTCAGCATGAATGACACAAGCGAGGCCAGACGAACAGCCGCGGAGAAAATACCGGTCGATGTCTCGCCGAGCATAACGCCCATCATAAGTACATTCAGCTGTCCAAGCACAAGATACATGCCCGCATTGATCATGAGCGACGTCGAAATCCGCAGCCAGCCTTTCGTGTCATAACGCGGCGCAAGTCCGGACGTATGCGGCAGAAGCCGCTTGCGAAGCACGACCGCTCCGATCACATAGGAGAGGATAACGGAGACAGCGAATGCAAGCATCGCGGTTCCTGCATCAGCCTTCCATCCTAGCGAAGCAGCGGCGCCAAGTAAGCCGATTGTCAGAATGGGACGGATGATCTTCTCCGGCATCTGTGCAAACAGCACATCCTTAAGCGCCTGCAGGGCGCTCTGCCGCAGTGTCGCAAGCGTCAGCAGCGGAACTGTCGCGAAGCCTGCCGCATAGGTTACCGTGCGCTCGGACATATCGCCTCCCGATTGTACAAGGACGACAGTAATCCCAATAACAGCCGCTGCGGACGACAATGCCATTCCGAATTGATTGCCTCTTCGCAGCAGCCCCGCAAGCAGTTCCCACTCGCCTTTCGCCCGATAGGCCGCCGCCATGCGCACAATCGTCGTATCGAAGCCAAGCTTGGCGGGAAAGACGACGAATGTCGTAATGGTCGTAACGAAAGCGAACAAACCGTAACCCGCCGCTCCCAGCATGCGAGCCAGCGCAACCTGCATCAGCATGGACAGCCCCATCCCCGCGGAATTGATCAGGAAGCTGATGCTGCCGCCGCGCGCTAGACGCTTGCGCATCGAAGCCTGCCCATCGGCACGATGCAAAGACGCCGCTTGAGCTTGCTGCGCTTCTGCACTCATGAAACGTTAGAGTACGTCGGCACGAGGTGCTTCAACACGGAGCGGATCGCTTCAGGCTCATGGGCGATAACCTGTTCTAGCTTGCGAATCTCGAATTCAAGCTCCGTTCGATTCAATTGAACCGGCTTCCCGATGAAGATCCGGTCATGCATCGTAGACGTAAGTCCTTCCTCGCTGGTCAGCAGCTCTTCATACAGCTTCTCGCCTTCGCGAATGCCAGAGAAACGGATGTCGATGTCCACATTCGGCTCATATCCCGATAGACGGATCAAGTCGACGGCAAGATCGTAGATTTTGACCGGCTTGCCCATGTCGAGAATGAACACTTCCCCGCCTTTCGCGAATGCGCCAGCTTGAATGACGAGTTGTACGGCCTCTGGAATGGTCATAAAATATCGCACCATCTCCGGGTGCGTCACCGTAACGGGTCCCCCTTTAGCGATTTGATCCTTGAACCGAGGAATGACGCTGCCTCGGCTGCCAAGCACGTTGCCGAACCGAACAGCAACAAACTTCGTCTTGCTATGCTTGTCCAGACTTTGAATAAACATCTCAGCGATCCGCTTGGTCGTCCCCATGACGCTCGTCGGGTTGACCGCCTTATCGGTTGAAATCAGTACGAATCGTTCGGCGCCATAGATGTCCGCGCATTCCGAAACGTTCTTCGTACCCAATACATTG
The DNA here is from genome assembly GCF_014779765.1 of Paenibacillus terricola. Taxonomy (GTDB): domain Bacteria; phylum Bacillota; class Bacilli; order Paenibacillales; family Paenibacillaceae; genus Paenibacillus_T; species Paenibacillus_T terricola. The sequence continues at coordinate 931,809 of NZ_JACXZA010000003.1, forward strand.
TTCTTGATCGCCTCTGCCGGATTACGTTCCATGAGCGGTACATGCTTATGAGCCGCCGCATGGAAAACAACTTCAGGCCGATACGCTTGGAATACTTCTTCGATCCGTTCGCGGTCCTGCACATCCGCAATGACAGTCTCAATCGGCAGCGTTGGGAACAGCGCTCTCATCTCCATCTCGATGGAGTAAATGCTGTTCTCGCCATGGCCGAGAAGAAGCAGCCGATCCGGCGCGAACGGTGCGATTTGTCGGCACAGCTCAGAGCCGATAGAGCCGCCAGCCCCGGTAACAAGCACGACCTTGTTGCTTACGTAGCCTGCAATATGCTCCAGGTCGGTCCTTATCGGATCACGTCCCAGCAAGTCTTCGACCTGTACGTCGCGAACCCGGAAGGCGCCGCTGCGGTTATCGATCATCTCCTGCAAGTCAGGCACGATCTTCAGCTTCGCCTTCGTCTTTTTGCATATATGGACGATCTCCGAAATTTGCGTCTTGGAAACCGAAGGCATTGCGATAATGATGTCGTCGATATGACGCGAATCGCATACACACGGAATGTCGCGTCTACCGCCGAACACAGGCAAGCCAAGCACATGCATCCCCTGTTTATAAGGGTCGTCGTCGATAAAACCGACTGGCGTCATAAGCATGCCGTCATTCTGCTGCATATCGCGAGCGATAAGCGTTCCGCAGTTACCGGCTCCGATAATGAGCGTCCTTCGGCCGTTAAGCGGCTTACGTGCGCCGAATTTGTGACAGAATGCCCGCCATGCAAGGCGCGGCCCTGCAGACAACGCAATCATGCCAAGCGCATGATGCGTAAGCAGCAGCACCGGAAGCACCCGTCCTTCAGCCAGCGAGAAGAACACATAAGGTACAAGCGCTGCAGCAGCTGTCGCTTTGATCAGCGACACCGCTTCCTCGATTCCGGCATATTGCCAGATGCGTCTATGCAGCCGCAGCCCCACCATGCACCAACCGCCAATCAGCGCCGAGACTGCCGCGTAGAAGAGCCACTGCCAATCACCCGCCTTCCACACCGTCATCCCGGTGCTTTCCATCAGCATCTCAGCGCCATACAAGCTGAGCAGCACAGCTGCCAAATCCCAGGCCACGAACAATTTCATCCGTAGTGTCCCGAACATGATATCCCTCCAAACTTTTGCGATATTTGCAATTCATATTAGGATTGCATGGGGCAAAAGTTGAATCGAAAGCATTCGCTCAAACTTTTGTGATATTTGCAATCCACATTGAGATTGCATGGAATAAAAAGCAGCTTCGAAAGTTTTCGCTTAAACTTTTGTGATATTCGCATTCCGCATAGGTATTGCGTAGAGCAAAAGCAGCTTCGAAAGTTTTCGCTTACTTTTGCTCGCTGTATTCGTAATAGGAATATCCTTCCCTAGGAGGAGTTCCATTTAGCGCCACGCCTACGATTTTTGCTTTTACAAGCAGCAGCGCTTCACGCGCCTTAATCGTTTCTCTCCGTTTCGCCCCTCGGGCATTAACAACGAGAAGCACGCCGTCGCAACGCGTCGCCATGATCTGTGCATCGCTGACAGCAAGCACTGGCGGCGTATCGATTAGTACGATATCGTAATGCTCGCGCAGCTGCTCCAGCAGCCGATCCATCCGCGTGGCGTCCAGCAGCTCGGACGGATTCGGCGGCACCGGACCCGAGGTTAGCGCATGCACATTTTTGATACGAGTCGATTGGACCGCATCCCCCCACTCGGCTTGGCCGGATAGTACCTGGGAAAGACCGTTTCGGTTCGACAACGCGAACGTCTGATGGACGGTCGGCTTGCGCATGTCGCAATCAAGCAGCAGCACACGCTGACCGGCTTGCGCATAAACCGCAGCCAAATTGACCGCCGTCGTCGATTTGCCTTCCTTCGCCCCAGCCGAGGTAACCATGAGCACCTTCAGCGCTTTCTCGGACTCCGAGTATTTCAGATTCGTCCGCAGCTTGCGGTACGCTTCCGAGATTGGCGACATCGGATTCACTTCGGCAATAATCGATCTTACTTTTGGATCAGGAGACACGAGCTACACCTGCCTTTGCATCGCTTGCTTGCGGCGGCTGATTCCGCTGTTTCGGCGTCATATCGCCCTGCTTCATATACGGCACGGATACTAAAGCTGGAAGCTCTAAATAATGCTGCACATCGTCTTCCGTCCGAATGGAATCATCAAAGTAATCGAGCAGCAGCACCAATCCGATACCGACCAGTACGGAGACGACCGCCCCGATTGCCATATTGAGCGCAATATCCGGTTTCACCGGCAAAGGCATTTTGTTCGGATCCGCCATATCGAGCAGATACACGTTGTCGACCTTCATGATTTTCGGGATTTGCAATTGGAACACTTGGGATACGCTGTTGACAATATCAGCCGCCCGCTTGTAATCCGTGTCTTGATAATAGAGCGTGACAACCTGCGTGCCGTTAACCGAGCTGAAGCGAATTCCCTTCATCAGCCTCTCCGGGGTTACGTTAATCTCAGGGTGCTTCTCAAGCACAAGACTCATAATGGACGGTGTCTTGATAATTTCTTTGTACGTGTTAATCAAACTAAGATTCGTATTGATCATGTTCAGGTCAAGCTGGAACGCTCCGGCCTTAGCGACCGTCGAGTTGACGATTAGCTTCGTATACGCCTGATAGACCGGCTTCGTAAACCACGTGCTGTAAGCTCCTGCGGCAGCCATTCCGATCGCTCCGATGACGAGTACGATCCACAGTTTCTTCCGAATGAGCGATACGATTAATTTCAGATCTAGTTCTTTGGTCAATCGACATTAACCTCCATCCTTTTCCTTCAAGGCGTTTCATTCGATTCGACTCGATTATGTCACAATCTGTAACAAGCGAATGAGGGGACAAGGTAATGTTTTCAATTAGGCACGTACAATCAATTTATCCAATCCTCTTATGCGCTATATTTCCTAATGTTGACATGGCTGATTCTAGAAAAAGCACAATAAAACAAGCTTACTGCCCATCAATAATGTTATAATCTGTAAAAATAATTCGTTTTTGCGTGAACACCACTATGTTTGCGTTGTCCGACCATGGAAACATTTTTTACAAAACCCCCATAAATACCGGGAACCCCCTAGCAAAAAGGGCTTTTCCCCCGCTTCGATTGCCACGGAACGACGCAATCCCTATTGCGTGACCGCAAAGTTTGCACCAACACTGTGGGGACTTCCGAAGCACGTTTCCTTGCACACTAGGTCAAATGCCACCTTGCTATCCATTTATGCCTAATCGAACAGGCAGCACTCTGACTACACGCACTTCTCTACATGCCTTAAGCACCCGGTTTACTCCTCACCCAGTCCTACATTTCGTCCCATGTCGTCCCCTTAGAGGACCTATTCGCTCCTCAACGAGCTCCAATCTGTACGGTGCAGCAGGTATAATGATCAATCTCCTGCCCCAAATGTTCTACACATTGCTTCTAGTTGTGGGAATGAACGCAAAAACAGCCCCTGCACAAGGCAGGGGCTGTTTATCTTCATTTCATATAAGGTTCAATCAAGCAGCAATTAGTTCGGTTGTCCTGCTGCCGACACAGCCGCGCTGATCGCTTGGCCGAGATCGTCAAGAATATCCTCGATCGCTTCCGTGCCGATCGACAGACGGATCAGTCCTGGCGTTACTCCGGCTGCAAGTTGCTCTTGCTCGGACAACTGCTGGTGAGTTGTGCTCGCCGGGTGGATGATAAGCGACTTCGAGTCGCCAACGTTCGCAAGATGCGAGAACAGCTGCACGCTGTTAATCAACTGACGGCCCGCTTCGAGACCGCCGCGGATGCCGAACGTCAGAATCGCGCCTTGACCGCGCGGGAGATACTTCTTAGCCAGCTCATGGGACGGGTGGCTTGCAAGACCGGCATAGCTTACCCACTCGACCGCCTCATTCGCCTCAAGGAACTTCGCAACAGCCAGCGCATTGGAGCTGTGGCGCTCCATGCGAAGATGCAGCGTCTCAAGACCTTGCAGAAGCAGGAACGAGTTGAACGGCGACAGCGACGCGCCGAGATCGCGGAGCAGCTGAACGCGCGCTTTAATAATGAAGGCAATCGGTCCGACTGCTTCCGTATACACGACGCCATGGTAGCTTGGATCTGGTTCCGTCAGGCCTGGGAACTTGTCGTTCGCCGACCAGTCGAATTTGCCGCTGTCGACGATAACGCCGCCAATCGACGTGCCGTGGCCGCCGATGAACTTCGTCGCCGAGTGAACGACGATATCCGCACCGAATTCAATCGGACGAAGCAGGTACGGGCTTGGGAACGTATTATCCACGATGAGCGGAATGCCGTTCTCATGGGCGATTGCAGCAACTGCCTCGATATCGAGCACGTCGCCCTTCGGATTGCCGATCGTCTCTGCGAAGACCGCTTTCGTCTTCGGTGTAATCGCTGCACGGAAGTTCTCCGGATTGGATGCATCAACGAACTTCACGTTGATGCCAAGCTTCTTCAGTGTGATAGCGAATAGATTATAAGTTCCGCCGTACAGGGTGGAAGAAGAGACAATCTCGTCTCCTGCTCCAGCAATATTGAAGATCGAGTAGCTGATTGCCGCTTGTCCGGACGCAACAGCCAGTGCTGCTGCACCGCCTTCGAGCGCTGCAATCCTTTTCTCGAATACGTCACTCGTTGGGTTCATGATTCGCGTATAGATGTTGCCGAATTCCTTCAGACCGAACAGGTTCGCTGCATGCTCCGTATCACGGAAGCCATAGGACGTAGTCTGGTAGATTGGAACAGCCCGCGACAGCGTCGTCGGATCGATCTCTTGGCCGGCGTGCACCGCTTGTGTCTCGGGACGCCACTGTTTCTGTTCATTGGACATGGTTATGAAACCCTCCTAATTGTAGTTTACAGCTAGCTGACTAGATACAAAAAAACGAAATCGGAGTGCCTCCTTGGGCGTACTTCGATCTCGTCTCCAGTGTGTCCGGTCAACGGGTACTTCGCATTCCAAATATTTGGCGATTAGGCCTAATCTCATTGTCATGTACAACCATTCTGCTGTCAAGCCGAATACCGATTGTTCTTATCGATTTCTCAAGCTATTCTATTCTTAGTCCTATCTAAACATGCGACTACCCTTCAATTCCGATAGGAGGTTACGACTTTGTCAGCTTCAACAACCCGTTACGGTACCTATGGCTATCGCTTTGCAGAGCAGCAGATCGGCCCTTTATTCCGTCCGTTCGCCATCGGCTTCGATCGCGTGAAGGATATCAACTACGACTGGGACGGCATGAAGCGTGTCGACGGCCCGCTCTATCTCCTTCAATATACAGTCTCCGGACGCGGCGCAATCCGAATTGGTGACACTATTCATACGCTGGAGGCAGGACAAGCCTTCCTCGTCGACATTCCTGGCGATCACCGCTATTACTTGCCTGAGGGCAGCGAGCATTGGGAGTTTTATTTTGCCTTATTCCGCCAGCAGCATGCTGAAGGTCTCTGGAACGATATTGTCAGGAAGCTCGGGAATGTCCCGTCCCTTCCAGCCGATAGTCCTGTTGTGCGCACCCTTCGCAGCTTGTACGCCGATGCCCAGCACAATCGGCTGCAGGATGCTTATCAGGCTTCAACAGCCATCTATCAATTGCTGATGGATCTGCTGCGCTCGGCCAGCGCCGATCATCAAGCGCGCGACAATTGGCCGGACGTTGTCCGCCGCGCCGCTGAGCTGATTGAGCATGACTGCGTCTCCTACAGCAATCTCGATGATATTGCAGCAGCGGCAGGCGCGTCCAAATTCCATCTGTCTCGCGCTTTCACCCGATATGTCGGCATGCCGCCCATGACCTATGTAACGAAGCTCCGCATAGAGCGTGCAGCAGAACTTCTGCGAAGCTCCAATTATCACGCGTCCACAATCGCGCAGCAGCTCGGCTATTCAAGCGCCAGCTATTTTACGAAAGTGTTCCACCAATGGGTCGGCTGCACCCCAGGCGAATTCCGCGAAGGACGCGCCACTGCATCGATTGATCGGTTGAATATTTATACGTAGCAATTGTCTCAGGTTGTCCTGCCTTTCGATTCATTCATTGCTCTAGACTGTCCATTGTCCCAGCCTAACGGTTGTGGATGAAGACGTGCAGGACAACTTGCTGCTCACTATTGTTATCTTGTGACAAAATCAACTGATCATAAGCGTTGGTCGATTCCAATCCGCCCTCTCGCTCAATATGGGTAATGTCCATCTTCATCCGTTCTCTGCCAGCCCGCTCAACGCCAAGGCACTACCTCTTCCAACACCAACCACCTTCACTGGCAAATGATCTTTCTCGCATACCTTCGGAAAGCGATTGAAGAATGACTTGTTTCTCAACTATATGTCCATCTCTAACTCCATCTTCTTGTTTAGCTCGTCGATGATTTGCAGCATCGTCGATCTTTGATAGACGGCCAACGTGGTCTTGATATGCTGAAGCGAGAACCCAATCTTCCTTAGAAATATAATAATCCCGAGCTTCTCCCTCTCAGCCGTCCCGTAATACCGATAGTTCGCATCCGTCGTTCTGGCAGGCTTGATTATGCCTTGCTCTTCGTAATAGCGAATCGTTCGAATCGATTTCCCATGTCAGCAGACAATCGACCTATACTGATCAATCCGTCCATTACGTCGTTGTCCTCCCATCTATCGCCATCTCTTATCTATTCGCAGTATAAAGTCTTCCGCCACGGAAGAGTCAAGCACCCTATGAGAAACGAACTCTAGCAAGACATCAGCACCATCCTATTAGGGTCACAATTGAACTTGCTGACGTATCACCAATACGTGTCTATCTTCGTCGAATGCGCGCAAGATTTTACAACCCACTCGCAAGATGTTAGGATAGCCAATCCCGTTTCTTTGCAATATGATAGGGTTAATAGCATGACATGCAGTTGATTTCAGCTGCTCTACATTAAGCAAGAATCTAACAGAAGAGAGGTCACAACATTGACGAAACCTAACCATCATAACTTTGCAGAACTTCCTCCAATGGGCTGGAACAGCTGGGATTGCTACGGCGCAGCCGTAAACGAAGACGATGTACGCGGCAATGCGGACTACATGGCAGCGAACCTGAAGCAATACGGCTGGGATACGATCGTAGTCGACATCCAATGGTCGGAGCCAGGGGCCAACTCTTCGCACTATCGCAAATATGTACCGCTTGATATGGACGAATATTCCCGACTCATGCCGGCGGTGAACCGTTTCCCATCCGCAGCGAACGGCCAAGGCTTCAAGCCGCTGGCGGACTATGTACACGGACTCGGCCTGAAATTCGGTATTCACATTATGCGCGGCATTCCGCGTCAAGCTGCACACGCAGATACGGCACTGCTCGGAACGACGGCAACGGCGCGCCAGATTGCGCACCCGAACTCGATCTGTCCGTGGAATACGGATATGTATGGTCTTGATGTGAACGTTGAAGGCGCTCAAGCTTACTACGATTCGTTGTTCCAGTTGTATGCAGAGTGGGGCGTTGACTACATCAAGGTCGACGATATCGCCGACTCCCGTCTGTATGGTATCCATATGGATGAAATTAAAATGATCCGCAAATCGATCGACAAATGCGGCCGCCCAATGGTTCTGAGCCTGTCGCCAGGTCCTGCACCGGTTGATCGCGCAGAAGAGCTGATCGAGAACGCAAACATGTGGCGCATTACCGATGACTTCTGGGACATCTGGCATCTGCTGCTCGACATGTTCGACCGTTGCGAGCGCTGGGCTCCGCATGTTGGTCCAGGTCACTGGCCGGACTGCGATATGCTGCCGCTCGGCCATATCGGCATCCGCTCCATCGACGGCGGCGGCGCTGACCGCATGACGCGCTTTACGCGCGATGAGCAGCGTACGATGATGTCGCTCTGGTCGATCTTCCGTTCCCCGCTTATGTTCGGCGGCGAACTGCGCGACAACGACGACTGGACGAACTCGCTGCTGACGAACGAGGAAGTGATCCGCGTTCTGCGCGAAGGCTCCAACGCACGTCTTATCAGCCGCGAAGACGGCCGCGTCGTGTGGGCATCCGACGCTGCTGACGGCTCGCTCAACGTTGCGTTGTTCAACGTCGGCGAAGAGAAGCAAGTGGTATCGGCTGAATTCGCTGGTTCGGTCCGCGACCTGTGGGAGCGCCAAGACCTCGGCACGCTGGACAAGCTCGCGTTCGAGCTTGCGCCGCACGCTTCGATTCTGCTGAACGTGAAAGCATAATCGCCGTTAAATGAAGAAGGCACCAGGCCTGCGCTTGAAAGCGCGATGGCCTGGTGCCTTTTGTGTCTAACCCGGTTGGTTGCGAGTGTTGTTAGTTGTGACAATGGGTAACGTCGTGATGTGCAACGGTTGACATAGTGCTTATTCCATCTTAAACGCACCTATTCCAGCTGTAACGGTTGTACTTGAACTTATTGGCTGGGATTTACGTTGTATGGAGTGTTTTTGCCCCAATAGCCACCGTGGCATCCGTTACGTCCGATAACAAGCCGATTATATCGTAATAAGCTTTGTGACAACCGTAAGACGCCAAGGAACTTGCACGCATCGCGTTATCGCCATAGTCGGTGAATGTCACTTCGCATTCACTGGAGCAACGTTAAGGAATTCCTCCAGCGTAATGCCGCGGTCCCGAATCTCTATCGCCATCGCAGCAGGACCAATGTAACGGATATGCCAGGGCTCGTACTTATAGCCTGTAATCTTCTCCTTACCCTTCGGATAACGCACGATGAACCCATACTCCGCACTGTGTTTGCTCAACCATCTGGCTTCCTTCGTATTAGCGAAACAAGAGGACGCCGCGCATTTGCCGTCTTCTCCGCTTACATCAATCGCGAGTCCTGTCTGATGTTCGCTTGTGCCAGGAATGGCGCTATATTTGACCGCGGCAGCATAGCCGTCCCGATTCACATAATGCTGAAACAGCCACTGCTGCGTACTGTATGAACGATAAGCCGATACGCCGCTTAGATGGATGCCATCCTTCCGCGCTCCAGCGAACAAACGCTCCAGCGCTTTCGCCGCTTCCTTGCGCATCTTTCTTTTCTCCGTTTGCTCATTGGACAGAAACTGGACATTCGGATATACCAGATCACTCGGGGTATAACTCGCTGGCAAATATATGAATTTGTTCACGATCACCGCAATTGATGATGGGAACGGAGAAGGCTGCTTCGTATTGGGCTGCGACAGCCGATGGATATCACGAGCCTGCTCTTTCTTCCCTGGTTCCGTTACACGTGATGGTGTTGTTAGTGTTTTTGGTGCTATTGGTGATGGTTTAGATGGTATTGTTGGTGTAGTTGGTATGGTTGGACTTGGTGCCGGTATTGCATTCGGCGTTGGCCCGGGAGCTGGGACCGGCGCTGGTGTTGGTGTCGGCTCCGGTGACGACTTCGTCTTGCTGCCGCACCCTGCTGCAATACCTATACATATGATGACAACGACCGCCAGAACGACTACTTGCCGAGTCTTCATCCAGCCATCTCCTCTGTATAACATGATGTGGTTGCACGATACAATTATGCCCTCACTCGTTATACAGGATGTGCTTTCAGCAGCCTTCTCCCGCTTCCTCTATTTGCTAATCACTTGCTCCAATCGCCTAACACGGCACCGCGTTGGAACAAACGTTCAACTCGTTTCTCAACCTCTGGATCCGGGATGAGCGGCGGCGCCTGATGCGGCTTCACCCGCGCATCGATGATGACATTATCGCAGCCCCAATGCTTGAACTCGTACCCTGCATTCACGCCATAGATATCATGCGAAGGATTACTGCGCGTGAACGTTGCCCACAAGAAATTATTGATCGTCTTGCTGACGAACGTACTATCATCGCACAGAATGATCATCGGAACCGATGCGAGAGCATCCGCACCTACACTAGCTGCAACGAGCGCCTCGCTGAACTGCTTCATCTCTTCCGCTGCAGCCGCATAGCTCGTGAACGCCGACGACTGGATCGCAACGACGCCAGGCATAATAAGCTGCACATTCTCATAACCGCGAATGCTCTTCATGATTTCCGGCACCTGACGGCACAGCTCCCGCTTCTGGTCGCCATAAGCTGCGAATACGACTTTACTGCCCGTATTAAGCCCCGTACCTGAGTAGTCGAGCGTATCGATCGTCGTGTTCGTCTGAAAATGAATGTCCCTCCGCAGATCGATTCTTTCTAATATATATGTCAGAAAATCAACCTCATCGTGCGTATCGAGCGGCCGATTGTCCTCTGCTGTAATAAACAAGTACTTCGCAAGGCTCAGCTGGCCAGTCCCCAGAATCCGATTGGCAATCGTCAGAAGCTCAGCTGGCTGCTTCACCGGCTGGTATGGCGTGTAGCGCTCGCTGCCGATCGCGAACAAGAGCGGGTGAACGCCCGCCGCATCGACGGCATGAACTTCCTTCACCCCTGGAATCTCGCCTTTGATCGCATCGCCAGTCAGCTCGTGGATGAGTGCGCCGAACGAAGTGTCCTCCTGCGGCGGACGACCTACAACGGTGAAAGGCCAGATCGCATCCTTACGCGCGTACACCTTATGAATCTTCATAAGTGGAAACTCATGCGTCAGGCTATAATAACCAAGGTGATCGCCGAACGGACCTTCGGGCTTCGTCTCGCCTGGATGAATCTCGCCCGTAATTACGAAGTCCGCATCGTGGCTAATGCAATAACCATCGATATAGCTGTATCGGAATCGACGTCCTGCCAGCATGCCTGCGAACGTCATCTCGCTCAGCCCTTCTGGCAGCGGCATGACAGCAGACAACGTATGCGCCGGCGGTCCCCCGACGAAAATACTAACCTTCAGCGGCTCGCCCTTCCGTGCCGCCTTCTCTTGGTGAATGCCGATACCGCGGTGGATCTGATAGTGCAGACCGATCTCGCGGTTCATCTCGTATTCATTGCCGCTAAGCTGTACGCGGTACATGCCAAGGTTCGAATTCATGATACCCGGCTTCGCTGGGTCTTCGGAATACACCTGCGGCAGCGTAATGAAGGCACCGCCGTCCATCGGCCAGTGCTGGATGAGCGGCAGGTCGGAGATGTTGATCTCCTGTACCGCTACTGGCGGCGTACCGCCCGTCTTCGACGGCAGCGCATTGAAGGCAGCAAGTCCGGTGCTGACGTGCTTGAAAGGGTTCTTCAGCGCCGACATCGGATCGTTGCGAAGCGCAATGACGCGTTCGGCTGCTTCCCACGTCGAGCGGAAAATGAACTTGCTCCGCTCGATCGTCCCGAATAGGTTGGATACGGCGCGGAAGCGCGAGCCTTTCACATTTTCGAACAATAATGCAGGTCCCCCTGCCTCATATACCTTCAAGTGTATCGCCGCCATCTCTAAGTAAGGGTCCACTTCCTCACGGATGCGCACCAGATGGCCGTGCTTCTCTAGATCGTTTACACATGCTTCCAAACTGCGGTACATAGTCGTTGGCTCCATTCTATCGTCCTTGTGCTGCCTATATAAATCAAGTTAAAACCAAATGACGAGCTGTGTCAAACGACGAAGCTGTGCCAATTCCGCTTGCTCCCTAACAAAAAGGACTCTCCTGCCGGCTAACGCTTCGACCTTGATCGGGAGAGTCCTTATGTCCTTCAAACAGATAACTTATTGAGCGCTTTGTTCTGCTTCCTCTAACTGCTCATTCTGGAACCAGAACGTATCGCCCGTTTCATTATCGCAACCGGTCAGCTTATAGTAAGAGCCTCCGTGATCCTTATCTTCCGCAAGCTCAACGTCTCGGCAGCTTGTACTTGGACGCCCTTGATCGCTGCCGTAGGCGTCTTGCGAGTTGTCATATGTATACTTGATGACCTCCGCGCCATCGTAAACAAGCTCATAAAAGATCGGATCTCCTTCAATCGTATACTGCGTGATGCGCACCTGATCGGGTACGCCAACGTCGAGATTAGCGAGGAACAGCTTCCACTTGTCTAGATTGTACATTTTGCCATGGACATTGACGACGTCACCATTCGCAATTGCTTTCTCACGATCATAAGGGTCGGACACAGCTGGGAATGGCTCCGGTTTCGCTGACGGCGAAACCGTCTCTCCCGACGCAGGTGCAGTAGAAGGATTGCTCGTATTGCCAGTCTGGTTGTCAGTCTTCTCCCCGCAGCCCGACAGCAGCAGCATTACAGCCGTTATTGTTAGCATCCATTTGTTTACCATTTGATCACCTCACGTATATGAACGTGATAGAGAGTCTGAATGTTCCAGTGGAGAGCGGTATGCTATGGCAACAGAACCTCTTTTATGGAGAATTGATGCTCACAATATTAATTCTCCAAATCAATTGTTTCATCGTTCACTTTAATTGAAAACTTTGGTTTTATTGAAATCATATCAAATAGAAACAGATTCCAACTTTCCATTTCGATCAAATTAGATGGAGCACCTCTATCGAATTGCTTCAGAATAGAATCAACATACGCATCAGAGCTTTCCAAGTTATCAATTGGACGACCAATTCTCCCCAATGATGACTCTGATAGTTCAACATTCATAGACGATGTTTTACCTAACATGTTCTCGGCATATAAATCAAACGCAAAATATATGGGGTCTTCCATACCTGGAGGATCTGTATCTACTCCTTCTAAGCCAATGTTTTCAATTACTTCCAGTTGTGATACGTTTGTCTTATCGAGGTGATCGCGAATGATCAAATGGTTCTTATCCTTATCGATCCTATTCACATTAGTAAGATGTGACGGAGCACCATCTCATATGTTAGGCCCCTTGCCTACTGCTGATGAGGCTATTTCCTACACGCATGAGAAAGCGCTGGCTAATGGTGATGTCGTGCTGACGGTTGATCAATTAATGGGGCTTGAACATTGGGAGCGGTTCTATACGAACTACAAGCTCGGCACGCCTGATCGGGTTCGCATTACTATGTATTCACTCGAAGGTGCTCCTATCTACTTTGAATTAGCCTATGACGGTGATCATACGATTACCTATACATTTGATGACACAATGGATATATCCGGATTACGCGAGCGAATCAGTACCGCCTGCCGTTCCATTGTTAGCGACCCGAATGTGAGAAGCGGAGTGTCCTACGAGCTGGACGATTGTAAGGATGATAGGATCAGGCAAACGTTCCGATTCACGATTGATGATGTCCTCCCTCTCCCCGCCTACTTCCGCAACTAAAATATCCCCATAGCAGACGAATGCTCACTCGCATGCATCGCTATGGGGATTACGCTTATAGTGTGCTTCATTATTCTCTTACTTTAGTTCAACACGCATGGATGCGACTTCCCCGCAACTATTGCAATATGTCACATACACTTGTTTGCCGATGCTCAAATTTTTATCGACATCCTTCACATTGGCATGCCCACTACCGAGCACGCCTTCCGCGAAAGCTGCTCCCCCGCACTTTGTGCACAAATTGCTCATCTGTGTTTCCTCCTATCGGTTTAAATAGTAATGTCACTGCTTGTCCTTGCTAAGATAAGTACCGAAAAACTATTCTCCAGCCTCGGGAACGAATATAGAGAAGTTCAGGTCAACGCCCTCCTGCTGAATACAGGGAAGCAATCGCCGCAAGTCACTTCTCTTTAACCATCTGCTTGACGGGGATACGACAAGACCAGCTTCTTCGTTACTTACAGATCGCTTATGAGGGTACAACAAGATTAGAAATAACAGCCTTCCCATTCGTCACAACAAAGGAATCTGTGACTATATACTTGTCGCTCGAACTTCCCCCAGCGTAAGCCACTGAATACGTCCCATCAGGAAGAATAACTGCATATTTACCATTACTAAAGTCAACCATAGCAAGCCCTACTGTACCCTGACTTGGATCGCTGCTTAAGGAGAAATATAAAGTTCCGCCTTTCATAGGCGACCCTTCGCTGGACTGAAGCACGCCTTGCACCTTGCTGCCGATAATGTCGGTGACAACCGTCATAGGCACCTTGTCGTCCGTCACTTCAAACTGCTTGCGAGGATTAACATACAGAAACGAATCATTACCGGTCCAATATTCGGTCCATTGGTACGACCCCTGCGGCAAATAAACGGCAGCTTCTCCATTCACCAGCTTATAGTCGTAAAACCTCCCCATCAGCTGTGAATCGCCTATCATGATAGAGCCATCGACATTCTTTAGAACCCCATTCTGATTTACCTGCAGCCGTACATTCGCTCGATGCACAATAACGTCCACTACAGCGTTTAATCGTTCCGGATCTGCATCATAGAAAGCATATACATCCCATTGCTCGTTATTCGCATGATCGATCTCGATCCGATTGAAGAATATCTGCCCCTTCTCCTCTACAGAAAAGTCCGCTTGCCCCTTATCAATTGTGGCTCTTTCTTCTCCACCGCTTGTCATCATAACGAGAGTACCCGATTCTACGGGCTTACCGTCCTCATAGTGTACGTTTATCGTCAAATCCGGCTGAGGTTGAGATACCCCTAGAAATACGCGATCCTTATTCTTGACAGTAACCGTATAGCCCGAAAGATCGGTCGTCCGAGCGGGAACATTGTTCTTGTGCAATACTGTGGCTGAATAGGTGCCTTCTGGTACGTCGACACGATAATAACCATTCGTAACGCTGGCTGTATAACTAATAGGCGACGCCCCAAGGCTCCTGAATGTAATAAATCCTTGCTGCACAGGTCGCCCATTCTTATCTACTGAGTATCCATAGATGATAGCTTCATTATGCGAGGTCGTAAGGATCATTCTCTTATCTGCTGCGTGGTACACCGCATTGATTCCGAACATGCCGCTGACTGCTTTTAATGGTATGTAGAGCCTACCTTTAATCGTTGCAGCTACCTGAGGAAGGGGAACTGGCTCTCCGTTGATCGTCGCCTTCTTAGAACCACTCGTCAGCGTAACGATCGTCCCACCCCATTGTACATTCGTCTTTCCATTCGCATTCACCACTTTGCCGCCAATTGCTGCCGCAATCGGAGCTACAGGCACATAGGATGTTCCGTTCATTACATATGCCGTTTCCGACGAAATTCGATCATCGATGACTAGCTTTAATGCAGTTGTTGCATTGTTGCCGTTACTACTTTTAACTGCTGCCTGCGTACTTCCTTCGAACCCTAACAGTAAAGCTAACAGTAATATTACCGTACCAATAAACGATCGCTTCATATTATCAGTCCTTGTCTAGATTATTGTCATACATCAATTTATAAATATGAAATTACCTATCATATTTTAGTTTGGAAATTATGGTAGAACAACTAAAGTTTTTAGTAAAAAACAAAAAAAGAACCCCGAGAGCTCTACAGCTCTCAGGGTTCTCTTCGATTACGTCAACCGCTTTGCGTCAATTATTTGCCGCTCCACAGATCTACACGCTCTTGAATGTATTTCGTGTACTCGTCTTCGTATTTCGTAACGCCGTTCTTATCGAGATCTTTCATGAACGCATCCCACTTCGCATCGAATTCCGATGGCTTGGACAGGATGATTTCCGGAATGCTCTTACGAACGATTGGCGTCAGCTTGTTGTAGATGATGTTCGCGTCGGAGTCGCTTGGAACTGGAAGGTTCCATGCAGCGCCCCAAGGCTTAGGCGAGAATTCCGTTTCCGATGGATAGAAGTCTTTCCACGTCGTTTTGCCGTATTTCTCGAGAACTTTCTTGTCTTCAGCCGTGTACGATGCCACGATTTGCTCTGGGAAGTTCGTCGTGAAGTAGTTGCCCGTCGAGTCTTTTACGCCGTCGCCGTAGTGCGGAGCGTAGTTCGTCCACAGACCGATACCCGTCGTCTTATGGAAGTTGGAAGCGTCGTTTGTCTTCTTGTCTTGAACGTCTTGCGGAATTACGCGTTTACCGTTCTCGACCTTGTACTGCTCGCCTTCGAAGCCCCAGTTGAGCATGATTTGACCTTCTTCGGAAGCCAGGTAATCAAGCATTTGGATAATGCGCTCTGGGTTCTTCGTGTCTTTCGAGATCATGAGACCCCAACCGCCCATGAAGCCCGTTGGTTCGAACGAGTGGTCAACCGTCGAGTCGTCCATCTGTACGGAGTAGAAGCCGTACGCCTCATTGCCCTTGCCGTCTTTCTTCAGCGTATCGATTGCGGATTGGAAGCCCCACTTCTGGTCGATTACGCCAACGACGCGGCCTTGCGCGATTTTCGATTTGTATTGGTCTTCCTTCTGTACGAACGATTCTGGATCAAGGAGACCGATATCGTTCATGTGGTTCAGCCAGCGGAAGTATTCTTTCTCTTCCGGACGACGATAGTGGAACGTCGCTTTGTATGTCTTAGGATCGATGTATACTTCGCCGTCGTCGGATGCGCCCGTTGCTTGGAACGCAGGGTTCGTAACGGAGATCATGATGCGCCAGTCGTCCGCGAGCAGCGACAGACCGATCGTTTTCTTGCCGTCCGCCGTTGTTGGGTGTTTCGCAACATAATCAGCGATGACTTTCTCGTAGTCTTTAACCGTTTTGATTTGCGGGTAGCCGGCTTCTTCTACCGCTTGATGCTGCAGGCTGAATGCGCCGCCTGCGTCAAAATACGTTTGGTTTACGCCGTCATAAGTAGGAATAACATAGATCGCTTGATCGTCGTTGCTCCATTTCAGACGATTCCAATAGTCACCGTATACTTTCTTCAGGTTAGGACCGTATTTATCGATCAGATCCGTGAGGTCAAGCACTGCGCCTGCGTCTACGAACAGGTTCGAGCTGCCTTTAGCGGAGATGATGTCCGGATAGTCGCCGCTTGCTGCAACGAGCGATACTTTATTAGCATCCGTAGCGAAGTCCATCTTGAGCGTGATGCCCGTTTTTTCCGTAATCTTTTTGCCGATCTCGTCTTGCATTTGGTTCCAGTCCGGACTTGGATCTGCTGCCAACATCGTATACGTGATTGGCGTTGTATCTACTGCTGGAGTTTCCGTCGTTGTACCCGTGCCCGTCGTGCCTTCCGGCTCTTTCTCTTTGTCCGAAGAGCCGCATGCTGCAAGAGAACCAACGAGCATTGCACTCGCGAGCAGCAGGCCAGATTGTTTCAAGACCTTACCTTTCATACCGATACCCTCCCTAAGATAACAAATCATATATTGTATAACAGGACAACCTGTTCATACCGTAGGTCAGAGATGCTGAATGCAAGACGACGATTCGGCTTAAGATTTAACTGCGCCGAGCGTCATACCGCTAACGAAGTAGCGCTGCAGGAACGGATAAATAACGAGAATCGGCAGCGATACAACGATTGTGATGGCCATCTTGATCGATTCCGGCGATACGCTCGTCACGATGTCGGTAATGTTCTTGCCGCGTACGTCCGACGAGTTCGTCGTCGATTGCAAGACCTTCGTCAGCTCGTATTGGAGCGTCGTCAGGCTCGGCGTACTGTTATTGTACAGGTACGTATCGAACCAAGAGTTCCATTGACCGACCGCCAGGAACAAAGCGATCGTTGCAAGTACCGGCTTACAGAGCGGCAGAATGACGCGCCAGTAAATGGTGAAGTCATTCGCGCCGTCAATCTTCGCAGATTCTTGCAGCGCGTACGGCAAGCCGTCGATGAACGAGCGGATGACGAACACGTTGAATGCACTTACGATGCCTGGCAGGACGTACACGCCGAACGTGTTCATCATGTGCAGGTCGCGGAACAGCATGTACGTCGGAATCAGACCGCCGGATATATACATCGTCATCGCCAGGAAAGTAGAGACGAACTTACGGCTTTGGAAGTCAGGACGCGCCAAGCAGTAAGCGATCATGGAGCCGCTAAGCAGGCCGAGCAGCGTGCCGACAATCGTACGAAGAACCGATATTTTGAAGCCTGTGATCAGGCCGGAGTAAGCGAAAATGGTTTCATAGTTCTTCAGCGTGAATTCACGCGGGAAGATCGTGAGACCTCCCCGAACCGTATCATTCGAATCGTTGAACGAGATCGCAAGCACGTTCAAGAACGGATACAGCGTGATAACAAGAACTAAGCACATGACGAGGACGTTCGCCCAGTCAAACATTTTATCGCTCAAAGTTGCATTGAAAGCCGTACTTCTAGTTTTAGACATAGTAGATACATCCCCTTTCTACATGATGCTTTCTTTCGTTACACGCTTGAACACACCGTTGGCAACGAAGAGCAGAATGATGCTGACAACCGAGTTGAACATACTGATCGCAGTACCGAATGAATATCGGTTCTGCGTGATACCGTTATTCAAGGCGTACAAGTCAAGTACTTCCGAGTAGTCGATAACCCGTGGGTTGCCAAGCAAGAATTGCTTCTCGAAGCCGATCTGAATCAAGTGACCAATCGACATGATAAGCA
Source organism: Paenibacillus terricola (assembly GCF_014779765.1). Taxonomy (GTDB): domain Bacteria; phylum Bacillota; class Bacilli; order Paenibacillales; family Paenibacillaceae; genus Paenibacillus_T; species Paenibacillus_T terricola. The sequence goes on from NZ_JACXZA010000003.1 coordinate 950,159, forward strand.
GGATTGAGATCGTTGTTCGGATACCAGGCAGTGTAATATGCCAGATTGTCCGCCAGCGGCCGGCACCGTCGACGCGTGCCGCTTCATATTGTTCAGGGTCAATGCCCGTAATTGCAGCCAAGTAAATGATCGTGTTCCAGCCCATCTCTTTCCACACATCAGAAGCGGTTACAATCGACCAGAAGTATTTGCCTTCACCCATGAACAGGATCGGTTTATCAACGATATGAAGCCCTACAAGCATGTCATTGATAACGCCACCGTCGATCGAGAGCATCTTCGTTACGATACCCGCAACAACTACCCACGAAACGAAGTGAGGAAGATAAGAAACCGTCTGAACGAACCGTTTGAAGAACTGACCGCGAAGCTCATTGAGCAATACTGCGAATAGAATCGGTACAGTGAAGCCTGCAACCAAGCTCATGCTGCTCATCGCCAATGTATTGCGAATGACGAGGAAGAAGCGGTCGTCTGAGAATAAGTCAATGAAATGCTTAAAGCCGACAAAATCTTGTTTCCAGAACTTCCAGATGGTCCGCCCTGGACCCGGTCTGTACTTCTGGAATGCCATGATCCACCCATAAATCGGCACATAGCTGAATATGAATACCCAAATAACGAACGGAATGGTCATGAAGTACAAGTACTTCTGCTGCAGCGCCTTGTACCAAAAGCCTTTGTTTTTCGTTCCGCCGGACTTTTTATCGTCCCGAATTGTTGCCTCCATGCTAGCCCTCCTTCTTTCATAAACAACATCATACTGGATTCGAGCACAAGCTTTGCACCCGATATATTCGAACAAAAATCATATACAATTTCACTATCGAGAGACGGTCTGGTTTAATATGTAACCTTTGGTTTCGCAATATTCTGTAAGCGATTCCATCTCGTTTGCTTCCTAATCATACCCCTCGGCAAGCACTGAATCCTACCCGATAAATATGCACTGAAATACATGATAAATTAGACATGAAATCTCTTAAACAGACAAAAAACCGTCCAACGCAATCGTTGGAACGGTTTCACGGATTTTATCGGTATTTTAGGAGGGACGCCCCTTGAATGCAGATGGCGAAACCCCTTCATATTTCTTGAATTTCGTATGAAAATAGTCAACGCTCGCGTAACCGACGCGCTCTGCTGCCTGATGAACCTTCAGTCCTTGCGCGAGCAGCTCTTTCGCTTTCTCAATCCGAACCTTATCCAGATACGTGTTGAAATACTCGCCCGTATGCGTCTTGAACAGCTTGCCAAGATAGCTGCTGTTGTAGTTGAACAGATCCGCGATCGTCTCCAGCTTCAGGTTCTCGCTGGAATGCCGTCGAATGAAATCTTCGACCTGCTTAATAATCGTCTCCGGACTATGTTCTGCCGAATAGCGGACCGTCCCTTCAATGGCTTGATTCAAGTGGGTGATCAGCGACTGCAGACTTCTCTGACGGATCATATCCGAGATAATAGGTGCGAACGAATGCGCCGATGTGAACGTCTTCGGATTCGCGGCAGCCAGCTTATTGAACGCCACCGAAGCCATCTGGGCCATAGAAGACTTGACTGTCTCCTCGTCCAGCCTCGCCTCAGCCATTCGCTCCGCAATCGCTTCTACCGTCCGAAACGCGCTATCTTTATTGCCGATATCCATCGCCAGGAATAGCTGATCGGCATAGCTGTCCAGTTCGCCAGGTTCGATGGCCTGTTTATTCTCTCCCGCTTCATCCGTCTGTACAATAACCCCCATGCCAAGCACAAACCGCTGGCGCATTCCCTCCATCGCTTGCTCATACGATAGACGGACATCTAAGAAGGAGTTGACCTTACCTCCGACAGAGATGAATAAGGGCACTTTCTCATCCTTCAGCAGCTTCGCAAGCTCCTGGTGCCACTGTGCCTCACCCTGCTCATCCGCCCTCAACAGAATGCCGACATATGGCTCCGTCGCAAAAACAAAGCTCTGCTCCCTGTCAAGCTCACGGCTCCACTTGCTCTTAAGCAAGCCAACGCCTGCCGACTCCTCGTCTTCTGACAGGTCAGCCTCTATAAGTGCTACACGAAAGCTCGTCCAGTCCAATTCTAGCCGCTGCGAGATCGGACCCCACAGCTCTTCGCTAAGCGAATCGCCAGCGGTTCCCGTTACGACCGAAGCAATGAGCTGCTCCCCCCGCCAGGCTACCTCCGACTCTTGCTGACGCTTGTGCTCTTTCTCCTCAATAAGACGGTCCCGTATGCGCGCCAGACTCTCGCACAATTCTTTCTCGTCTACTGGCTTCAGCAGATATCCATCGACACGGAAGCCAATCGCTTTCTTTGCATAGTCGAAGTCCGAATAGCCGCTCAGAATTAGAAAATGACAGTCGCCGCCTTTCTCACGAATCCGCTCGATCAGCTCCAGTCCGTTTATACCTGGCATTCTGATGTCGACAAGCATCAGATCTGGCTCCAGCTCATCGGCTTTCGCGAGCGCTTCTCTCCCGTTGGCGGCTGTCCCGCATACCTCGAAGCCGTAATCTTCCCACTCGATCAGCGTCGTCATTCCTTCGCGGATTGATGGCTCGTCGTCTACGATCAGCACTTTATACATGCTTACCAATCCTCCCTTCCCGCCGGCAGCGTCATTCGGATGAACGTTCCTTCATCCGGTGTGCTCTCAAGCGTTAGGGCATATTCATCGCCGTAGGTTAGCTTGAGTCGCTGATGTACATTTCGCATGCCGATCCGGTAACCTTCCCGATCTTCCATATCGTCCAGCGACTGCATCAGCTCCTCCAGCCGCTCCTCTCTCATGCCTTGTCCATTGTCCGAGATTTCGATCACCAGTTTCTTGAAGTCGTCGGACATCGTAGTACGAATAACGACGCTTCCGCCCTCTTCTTTGCTCTCCAGCCCATGCACGACCGAGTTCTCAACAAGCGGCTGTATAATGAGCGGCGGCACGCGGACTTGCAGCGAACGTGGATCAATGTCCAATTCGAAGCCAAGTCGATCGCCGAAGCGGAATCGCTGAATTTCCAAATAGCAGCGGACAATCTCAATCTCATCGTCCAGCTTAATGCTGGAACCGCCGATTTCAAGATTTTTGCGCATCAGCGTGCCGAGCAGTTTGACCGTCTGCGCAATCTCAGTCTGCTTATTCATGTGCGCCTTCATTCGAATGGACTCCAACGCATTGAACAGGAAGTGCGGATTAATCTGGCTCGCCATCATACGAAGCTTAATTTCCTTCTGCTTGATCTTGAGCAAATTCTGCTGCTCATTGGACTCCCGCACTTCTTCCATTAGATCACGAATGCTATGCATCATCCCGTTAAACTGACGGGCTAATTGACCAACCTCATCATTGCCGTCTATCTGCAGCGTTACATTCAAATTACCGCTGGCTACTTTATTCATCTCTCGGCTAAGCCGAAGCATCCGGTTGGCCAGCAGCTTGGATACGAACGAAATCAATATAATCGCTACGATTAAGCTAAACAGCATAATCGTCAAGCCAAGCATCCCGATGCGATTCGCATCCTTCACAATGCCCTCAATCCCGATGACCGATACGATGCGAAGTCCGTTGCGGCTTGCAGTCGGCGTTATTGATTCTACGACTACCTTGGACCTCTTGCCATCGACCAGCGTATTCAAAGTTCCGTCCTTTAAGCCATCGAGCGACATCCCGACGTTCACATCGCTGAGTGCAAGCCCTTCATCCGAAGTGCGTGTGGACGCTACAATACGATTGTTCGCATCAATAATCATCGTATCGAACGGCTCATTCATCAGAATGTTCGTCAATTCGCTTCGATGGAGCGAGATAACCAGTATGCCGCTCGTTCTATATCCCAAGAAGTCGATACGCCGCACAAGGTTCAAGTATTTAGTCCCCGGATTCGTCTCTTCGTCGAAGTAATACCACATCGCCATCTGACTATCCTGTGCTTCCTTATACCAGTAGGCCGACTGTGTTGCCGTATCCGCCTTCATATATTCCCAGTTGTTCAGCATGGTCGGATTGTCGACATACAGTCGAATACTCCGAATTTCTTTATGGATTTCTTTAATTCTTTGGAATATCGGATATTCATTGTAAGCGAGGAATACATCCGCCGAACTAGAGAACGAAGTGTTCGCGATATTATACAACTTCTTATCATACATCAGGGAGCTCGCTACATCGATTGGCCCAGCTAGCAACTGGCTCATCCGCTGTTTAATCCGTTCCACATTGTTCAGCGATTGCGCAACTGCATCATCGAGCACCTTCTCCCGAAATTGAGAGGTGAGTATTAGGCCCACAATAAGCAGGGGAACGATAACGACGAGCACAAGCGACAGAAACAGCTTGGATCGTATTTTCATATTATTAAACCGATTGGAAATCCAATGCATCTGCTCTTCGTCACACCTTCTTATCTCGCACCGTCATATCGAAACGTGTCGATAATTGTCATCTATTATACGATAACTATGAAGTTCTAGTTTCGTCAATTTCATGAAGCTTTCTAATGAAGCTTGCGGAACTGCTCCGGTGTCATGCCTTCCGCCTTGCGGAATACCGATATAAAATGGCTCGCATCCCTATAGCCGACCTCTTGCGCAATCTGCATGATCGGCTTTCGCTCCAGACCGCTAATGAGCTCCTTCGCTTTCGACAATCTCAGTTGAATCAGATACGTATATGCAGTCATGCCAAACGCTTTACGGAACAGCATATTCAAATAACGGGCCGACACATTCAGCTGCTCTGCCATTTCGGGCAGGCCAACGGCAGGATCGCTGTAGTTGCTGTCCAACCAGGCAAGCAGCGGGTTAAGTCTTTCCATATGCTGAAAAAGCGATGAACCCGAGCTGACTTGACCATATTTTTTCAATAGAAGAAGAAACCGATACAATCCGCTTGAAGCGTCAAGACCCGATCGGTCGTCAGCCGTCTCAATCGCAATAAGCATCCGAGTCAAATGTCCGCTGAGCTCCGACGCTTCCTGCTCCCACTTAAACCATTCCGAATGTCTGAAACCAAGCGAGGTTACCATCGGCGCAGCCTGCGATCCATCGAAGGTGATATAGCTCGTTGACCATTCGTCTCCGGCCTTGCGGTAAGAATGCTTAATATGCGGATATAACAAAATGCCCGTATGCGGCGGGAGCGTCAAGCGCTGTCCAGCTACCTCGATTGTTCCTTCGCCGCTAACCGTCTCCAGCCAGTGAAAGCAAGGATAACCTTCTTCCCGGTCGATGGACTCCTGTTCTGGATTATAACCAATGCTCTCAACATAAATCGGCAATGCGGGCTGTGCACCAGTGAAGAGGAAATGGCGCTGACGGCTATCCGACAGACGGACTGGTCTTCCTCGCTGGTCCTGTTTTGATGGATTGATTCTCATACTGATCCCTCCGTGTCCTAGCATAGCACAATCGGCTCACAAGAGCATGACTCAGGACGATCGTACCAACTTTTAATGGGATTATTGGTTTTTATTGTTGTCAACAACTGTGCGCACATGTAATATCAAGGCCGGCTTATGACATTTGGTCTACATTTGAGGGGGATTCGGCACTATGGATGGCTATATGCTTCTGGTTGTCGTGCACGTAATGGCAGCAATCATCGGGATTGGTCCCACGTACTTCTCGCCTGTGCTGCTTCGTACCGGTCAAACGACAGAGCAGCTTCACTCATCGTTTCGTCTTGGCGCCATTCTGGAGCTGTTCCCGAAGTTCGGCGGCTCGCTTGCCGTGCTAAGCGGTCTTGCGCTCGTCATCATCGGTGACTATCAGTTCAAGGATGTGTGGATTTACGGCTCGATCGCGATCTATGTCATCATTCAAATTCTTGTCATCGGCTTTGTTGCCCCGAGGCAGAAGAAAGTACTTAATTGGTTGCTCGATCAAGCATCTGCTGTGCGGACATCAACGAATCCTCCTATTGAATACAACGCTCTCCTATCACAAGTAAGAACGATTCATTACATTGCAACGGTGCTCGGAATCGCACTTTTCGTCCTTATGATTGTTAAACCTACTTTGTAAATAATCCAGAATGGCTATTGTAATAATCGGCAGTATCACGCAAAGAATCTCCAAGTCCGCAAATGCGGATTTGGAGATTCTTTGCGTTACCGTGCAGGCATTCGCGCTGATTATACTTTCACGCGAATGACGTTCCACGAAGCTTTCGCCAGCGATGCTTGAATCGTCAAGCCGTCTGCCGTCGCATTGCCTTTGTTGTGTGGTGCAACGCGATTTGGCTGAAGTTCTGTGTTAACAGCTTTCAGATCATCCGATTCGAGTACGATGTGCTCAATAATCGATGCTGAGCCGAAGCTGCGCAGGTCGATCTCGAATGGAAGCGACTCTTCCAGATGGCGGTTAACCGCGAAGATCGTAACCTCTTCCTTCTCCTCATTATGAATCGCGATCGATTCGAGGTAAGGAACATCCGTAATTTCTTTCGTGTCATACTTGTCCGATTGAACGAGCGGAACAAGCGCTTTGCCGCGGCCAAATACCGAAGCGTGCATATATGGATAGAAGATCGTTTGACGCCAAGCGCCGCCGCCGGTCGATGTCATGATTGGCGCGATCACGTTAACGAGCTGTGCAAGACAAGCCATCTTCACACGATCGGAATGCTTCAACATAGCGATGAGCATCGTACCAACAACAAGCGCGTCCTCGTGGTTGTACACGTCTTCAAGCTGTGGCGGAGCGATCTGCCATGGATCCATCTTCCGGTCTGCTTCGTTGGAGTGGAACCATACATTCCATTCGTCGAACGACAGGAGCATTTTCTTCTTGCTGCGTTTCTTTGCTTTGATGTAATCGCAAGTGGCTGCGACCGTACGAATGAAGTCTTCCATTTGGAGCGAACGCGCGAGGAATGTCGGCGTATCGTTCTCATGGTTGCCGTAGTATTGATGAAGCGACAAGTACTCCACGTGGTCATACGTGTGATCCAGTACCGTTGCTTCCCACTCTGGGAACGTTGGCATACCGATTGCCGAACTGCCGCAAGCGACGAGCTCGATCGTTGGATCAACCCATTTCATAACCTTCGCCGATTCGAGTGCGATGCGTCCATACTCGACTGCCGTCTTGTGACCGATCTGCCAAGGGCCGTCCATCTCGTTGCCGAGGCACCACGTCTTGATGTTGTGCGGCTGCTCATAACCGTGGGAACGACGCAGGTCACTCCAATACGAACCGCTTGCATGGTTGCTGTACTCGACAATGTTGCGGGCATCGTCGATACCGCGTGTACCGAGGTTAACCGCCATCATGACTTGCGTATTTGCCTTCTTCGCCCAATCTACGAATTCGTTGAAGCCGAACTGATTCGTCTCAACGACACGCCATGCGAGCTCGAGTCTGCGCTTGCGCAGTTCTTTCGGTCCAACTGTATCTTCCCAGTTGTAGCCGGATACGAAGTTACCGCCAGGGTAACGAACGATTGGAACTTGCAACTCGTTGATCAATCCAAGCACGTCACCGCGGAATCCGCTCTCGTCCGCTGTTGTATGACCTGGCTCATAAATGCCGTTATATACGGCACGGCCCAGGTGCTCAATGAAAGAACCATAAATTCTGTCGTCAATCTCGGAGATTGCAAAATCTTTGTCAACAATCATTTTCGCTTTTAAACTCATGTAGACAACTCCTCTACCTTGAATTAATATTGATGTTAAGTAAATTAAGAATTATGTTAATCCTTATTTCAATTAAAAACGATATCGCTTTCATATGCAACATTTTTTTTAAATAAAAGCCTTTTCATTCGATTAGTTTATGTATATATTAATTATTATGCAAATACCGAATCAATTCACTTTCATATAAATAACCAGCATTCATATTCAATGTAGTAATGGAGGAACGATAATGATTAAAGCCAGTGCAGATGTCAAATGGCTTCCGCTATTCGAAGCGCTTGCGAGCGAAGTACGTCTAAACATATTGAAGCTGCTTGCGCAGAAGCCCATGAACAACAAAGACCTGGCTGAGCAGTTGAACTTAAGCGGTGCCATTGTCACCATGCACATTCGCAAGCTGCAGCAGGCAGGCCTCATTCGATCTGAGATGGTTCGCCTCAACGGTGGCACGCATAAACTGAATTCTCTAATGGAGGAGTGGATTGAAATCTCACTCCCGCAAGTTGAAGAGACGATTCGTCCGATGCACGAGGTTTCGATTCCGGTCGGACATTACACTTCATTCGAGGTTCATCCTACGTGTGGACTGGCAACCACCTCACAATACATTGGACATTTCGATGACCCGCGCTACTTCCTTGCGCCAGAGCGAATGCATGCGAATATATTATGGTTCGGCAGAGGGTACATTGAGTACAAAATCCCGAACTATCTGCTGCCATCTCAACAGCTGACTGAGATCGAGATTACGCTGGAGCTATCATCCGAAGCGCCGGGCGTTAATTCCAATTGGCCTTCAGACATCCGTTTCCATCTGAATCGGACGGATCTCGGCTATTGGACAAGCCCTGGCGACTCAGGCGGCGGACGCGGCTCCTTCACACCGGACTGGTGGACGGATAATATTAACCAATACGGCTTCCTGAAGGTGCTGCGCATCAATGAAGAAGGCACGTTCATCGACGGTGTTATGCTGTCATCCAACGGCATTAACTCGATCGAGCAGGAGCGCAATCAGTGGACGCTGCGCCTATCGGTTGATGAGGATGCTGCCCATGTCGGCGGCCTGACGCTGTATGGCAAAGGCTTCGGCAACTACAATCAGGACATCTTGTTCCGAACGTATTACAAGCAGCAGTAGACCCTCTATCGTTCACGTTTGTTTCTGTACAAACGCTGCATGGACTCGTCTCCACTCCTCAAATATGTTACGATCTAGACAGAGCATTATGGGTCGATAGTCGCGCCTACGTGCACAGAGAATAACCGTTTGGAGGAGGAACCGACATGCTTTTCATCGATAACCAAGGCATAACCGATCCGACCATTAACCTGGCGATAGAAGAATATGTGCTGCGTCAACTGCCGATGACAGACAGCTACTTGTTATTCTACATTAATGCTCCATCGATCATCATCGGCAAAAATCAAAATACGATCGAAGAAATCAACGCCGAGTACGTAAACGAGCGCAGCATTAAAGTGGTTCGCCGTCTCTCCGGCGGCGGTGCCGTCTATCACGATACCGGCAACCTCAATTTCAGCTTCTTAACGAAGGACGACGGCCAGTCGTTTCATAACTTCCGTAAGTTCACGCAGCCTGTCGTTGACACGCTTCAGGCGCTTGGCGTAGATGCTGAACTTAGCGGCCGCAACGATATTCAGATCGGCGAGCGCAAAGTATCCGGCAATGCCATGTTCGCCACACGCGGACGGATGTTCAGCCACGGTACGCTGCTCTTTAACTCGGAGATGGAGCATGTCGCGTCCGCGCTGAAAGTGAAGCCGATCAAGGTCGAGTCCAAAGCGACCAAATCGGTTCGTTCGCGCGTAGCCAATATTGCGGAGTTCCTGAAGGAGCCTCTTACGATCGAACAGTTCCGTGATGAGCTGCTTCGTCATATATTTGGAATGGAGCCTTCAGAAGTACCTCAATACCGGCTCACCGATGAAGACTGGAAAGCGATTCACGAGCTCTCAGAGAGCCGTTACCGCAACTGGGACTGGAATTATGGTCGATCGCCTAAATTCAACATCCAGAACGCGTACAAGTTCGCTGCTGGCATCATTGATGTGCGCCTCGATGTCGAGGACGGCCTCATTGCTGGCTGCCACATTTTCGGCGACTTCTTCGGCGTTGGCGACGTTGCCGATCTTGAGCAGGCGCTCAATGGCATTCGTTACGAAGAGCAAGCCCTGCAGGCAGCTCTGGCCGATCACGATATTAGCCACTACTTCGGCAATGTAACACTGAAGCAATTCATAGATCTGCTGCTGTTGAAGGAGCAAGTTTAAAATAAAGAAGCGACTTGTCGCATCGGCCCTCGTTCCTAGTCAGAACGAACCGGTGCTGCAAGTCGCTTTTTTCGTTATATAAATATAGGTTAGCAGGAATGTTAATTCTATATAGTGATCGTTATCCTAGGTAGAACTATTCGAAGGCAAGTGGTCATCTCTCATACGTCCGCGACTGCCCAATACGAAGAGTGCAGTACCGATCCAGCCACAGATGGAAGCTATAATCAGCAGGCTCGACAATGCAACCGATTCAGACAGTCCTGCACTTAGCAGTGGTCCAAGCGTTCCGCGGAAACCGAATAACATCAGGTGCACCCCGAATATTACGCCTTCCCGACCAGGCACCAGTCTGAAGATAAATGACAGAATGCCAATATCCCAGATCGCTTCTCCCATCCCCTGAATACCGTTGCCTACAATAACGGCGCTATAGGTTCCCCAAACACCATATAGCAGCGGAACAACCGCATACGCGCCAATCCCGACCATCAGCGTGTACCTGATATCATAGCGGTCAATCATCCAGCCAGCGATGAGATAAGTCAGTAATAGGCCCAAATAGTAAGCGATCCGCGCCACAGCAATCTGCACATTCGTTAAGTCAAGCTCATCAACCTGTATGATCTGATACAGTGGGTTGGCGAGCATATTACCGAATCCAGCGAAAGTCGTTGCTAACAGGAAGACGGCCAGAATCCGATTCCCTTTAACAAGACCCCACTGTTCCTTTAACGTTTCTTGGGCAGAACGCTTCTGCTTCTGTTTGCTGTCGTCCTGTACAACAGGTGTCTTCGGCAGCCGAATCGTATTGAATAACATAATGGATATGAAACCGAACAATGCTGCTGCAAACAGCGGTCCAGACGGCCCAGCATGGTCAGACCAGCTTCCCACGATGTACGCCAACGGAATCATTAATGCACCCATTGCTACGCGCACATACCCCATTATTCTGCCGCGAACATCCCAAGGATACATCTTAGGCAGCAGCGAAGCATACGCAGGCGCCTGAATGCCCATCAATAGCTGGAAGCTAACAGCCGTCACGACATAAACTGTAGGATGCGGGAATAATGCCGGAAACACAAGCAGCACCCTGCCGATCATATTCGGGAAAATAAAGAACAGTCGGTACTTTCCTGTACGCTCGATAAGGCTCGCCCATAAAGGCGAGAAGATAAGCCCGATCGCCGGTGCAGCCGATAATAGGCCAACCTGCAGGTTCGATGCGCCTTCTCGGATAGCGAAAGGCATAAAAAATTGATTCATTACAACGTTAAACACACTGAAAATCATCGATGCCCATACATCAATTTTGGCATTGTACCAGACTCTTGCTGGCATCGCTAATCCGAACCTCACAACGGCATGATGCCGTAGCTGCGGTTGTTGTCTTCCCATGGATGTCCTGTCCTTTCCTACTGTGCGCATTCTCTCGTAAGTGTAGTCCTCGCAGTCATAACGGTCAAGATATAATAGATTGGTATGCGCGGAAAACACAAATCTACCTACAAAAACAACAAAAAAAACCACCTTTGCAGGTGGTGTCGTTGAATGATTTGGTTGCGGGGGCAGGATTTGAACCTGCGGCCTTCGGGTTATGAGCCCGACGAGCTACCGAGCTGCTCCACCCCGCGATAGTATAATGGTGACCCGTAGGGGATTCGAACCCCTGTTACCTCCGTGAAAGGGAGGTGTCTTAACCCCTTGACCAACGGGCCCTAATGTGACTAAAAAACAGTCCGTTGATCACGATGGATCTCTTGAAGCTTATTCGACATCGAATCTTGATTGAGCTCTCGAACTCCGTTGCTCATTTAGCTTCCAGCTAAACTCCGCTACTCATTCTTCGATCTAAATCAACCTTCTCGGTGCTGAACAGTCTGTTTTTTACTCTGATTATAAGCAAAAGCACGATAGTGTCGCTCTGATGCTTGATGAAGGTTACACCTTCAAAACTGGATGCGAATGTTGAATCCTTAGCTTTAGCATTTGCTTTACCTTCCGAAGAAGGATTTTAGGATAAGCCCTCGATCGATTAGTACTCGTCAGCTGCACGCATTGCTGCGCTTCCACCTCGAGCCTATCAACCTGGTCGTCTTCCAGGGATCTTACATACTGGGAAATCTCATCTTGGAGGGGGCTTCGCGCTTAGATGCTTTCAGCGCTTATCCCGTCCGCACTTGGCTACCCAGCGGTGCTCCTGGCGGAACAACTGGTACACCAGCGGTGCGTCCATCCC
>NZ_JACXZA010000004.1:0-628445 GCF_014779765.1 Paenibacillus terricola
AGGTCGGCTACGCATCGTCGCCTTGGTGAGCCGTTACCCCACCAACTAGCTAATGCGCCGCAGGTCCATCTGTAAGTGACAGATTGCTCCGTCTTTCCCGATCTCCCCATGCGAGGAAATCGCGTATCCGGTATTAGCATTCGTTTCCGAATGTTATCCCGGTCTTACAGGCAGGTTACCTACGTGTTACTCACCCGTCCGCCGCTAAGCAGTTTGAAAGCAAGCTTTCAAACCACTCCGCTCGACTTGCATGTATTAGGCACGCCGCCAGCGTTCGTCCTGAGCCAGGATCAAACTCTCCATAAAAGAAGTGCTTGTTTAGCTCATTTAAAACATTTAAACTGACAGTTTCGCTCGTTGTTCAGTTTTCAAAGAACAATTTCGACAACTTTTACATCTTACCAGATGTTATTCAGTGTGTCAATCTTTTTTTCTTTTTCTTCGCTGCCGTTCAGCGGCGACTTAGATAATATATCATAGACGAGCATCCCATTGCAACACCTTTTTTCATATTTTATCGATATTCTTTACTATTCTTTATAATTACCGAGCATAACAGCAAGAACCCGCCCTTTCCTTGTAGGAATGGCGGGTTCTCAGCCAGTTAATATCTAATTCGATATAACCTCTTGAATATAGATATGACGCTCTATGGTTAGGTTTACGATTGTACCCGCAACAGACACCCATGGCCTTGTCGGTTGGCTTCGATCAGAGAATACAATCTCCCCTGAACGCCCATCGCTTAGCTTAACGACCGTACCATTATGGAACTGTGTTGCTCTCTCAATAAATACACGTACGTATGAAGGTTCTAGCTTGCCGAAGGCATTCTTTTGGATCTCCTCCAGGACACTATACGGCGAAGTTGCCTTCTGATACACCTTATTAAGCGTCATTGCGTGGAACGTATCCGCGATCGCAACGATCTTTGCGTAAGGATGGATCTTGTCCGCCTTGATCCCTAGTGGGTAGCCGCTGCCGTCCTCACGTTCGTGATGCTGCAGAGACGCCAGTTTAACCCCTTCGTTCAGGGCTGCACTTGGTTTCAGAAGCTGATAGCCGTTCACCGTATGACGGCGTACTTCTTCCCGCTCCTCACTAGTCAATGCAGTAGGCTTGAATAGAATTGCACGGTCAACCTTCGTATTGCCTATATCATGGAACAGACCTGCCAATGCGATCTGTACCCAATCCTTCGAGGCAAACCCATTCCATCTTGCGAGCAAGTAGGAAGTGAGACCAGTCAACAGACTATTGTGATACCAATAGTCATCTTCCTTAAGCCCGCCAGGAATGAAGGTCAGAACATTGTATTCTCCAACCAGACCGATGAGCTTCTCCATCTGCTGACGAATCTCGAGAATCGGCAGGGATTGCCCGGATAAGGCATTATTGAACGTCCGCTTAATGAGCTGAAGGGTTACCTCGTACTCTGCCTGGAAAGAAGAGATCACCGGCTTCTCTTCCTCTGCCTCGTTCTTCTCTTTCTTGGCAGGGGCGGCCGTCTTGTCTGACTTATTATCCGCTGGGTCTGCTTCAACTACTTTCACCTGAAAGGCTTGCAGAATCTCTAGTTCTCTTGAGGTGACGACGACACCTTTGTGGAACAGGGTGTTGCCGAGCGGTGTCTGCACATCTTGCACAATCTTATCGCCTGGCTTAAGTCTTGATAACAATACTTGTGCCATTGCCTTTCTCTCCTGTTCCTTAGGTCTGTCGCGATCTATTCGGTTTCTTGCTCTTCGCCCTCTTCTTCGGGTTCTTCCTCACTGCGGGCTACGCGCGTAACCGTCGCAACAGCATCCTCGTCACGAATGTGGATGAGCTTAACGCCTTGCGTGTTACGACCCATGGACGAGATTCCATCCATGCTCGTACGGATCATCGTACCTGATTCCGTCATAATCATCAGATCTTCTTCGTTCTCAACAACTTTGAGGCCGACAATCGATCCGTTCTTATCTGTAACATTGAGCGTCTTGATCCCTTTACCGCCACGGCTCTGGCTGCGGTACTCACTCATCGGAGTACGTTTGCCATAACCTTTGGACGTTACGATCAGTACATCATTGTCGCTCTGAACAATATCCATATCAATGACTTTATCGCCATCGTCAAGTTGAATGCCTTTAACCCCCGTTGCGGAACGTCCCATCGAACGAACATCCTGCTCTGGGAAGCGAATCGACATACCTTGGCTCGTACCCATGATGATCTCTTGGTTGCCATCTGTCAGTTTTACACCGATCAGATCGTCATCTTCACGTAGTGAAATCGCGATCAGACCAACCTTACGAATGTTCGAGTAATCATCAAGCGGCGTCTTCTTCACGACACCTTGCCGCGTAGCGAAGAACAGGTAGTTATCATTATCGAAAGATTCAACCGGAATCACCGCGTTGACGACTTCACCCTGTTCGATCTGAATCAGGTTGATAATCGGCGTACCTCGTGCTGTACGGCTGAGATCTGGAATTTCGTATGCCTTCAACCGGTATACCTTACCTTTATCCGTGAAGAAAAGCAGGTAATGGTGCGTATTCGATACGAATAGGTGCTCGACGAAATCGTCATCCTTCGTATCCATACCGATAACACCTTTGCCGCCCCGCTTCTGGCTGCGGTATGTCGTAACCGGCAGGCGCTTAACGTAACCCGAATGGGTGATCGAAATAATAACGTCCTCACGCGGAATGAGATCCTCGTCGAGAATTTCGTCTTCCCCAATCGTAATTTCCGTCCGGCGCTCATCGCCGAACTTCTCACTGATCTCATTAAGCTCGGTACTGATGATATCGAGCACGAGCTGCTCGTCAGCAAGAATCGCTTTGTACTCAGCGATCTTCGCTAGAAGTTCGTTATACTCGGCCTCGATCTTATCGCGTTCCAAACCAGTGAGACGCTGCAGGCGCATGTCGAGAATAGCTTGTGCTTGTTCCAGGGTCAGCCCGAACCGAGCAATCAAACCTTCACGCGCATCGTCCGTTGTACGCGATCCACGGATCAGCGCAATGACCTCATCCAGATTATCGAGCGCAATGCGCAAACCTTCGAGAATATGCGCGCGCGCCTCCGCCTTCTTCAGGTCGAATTCCGTACGACGGCGGATAATCTCGATCTGGTGCTGCAGGTAGTGGTACAGGATATCTTTGATATTAAGCACTTTCGGTTCGCCGTTAACGAGCGCGAGCATGTTAATACCAAAAGTCGATTGCAATTGCGTTTGCTTGTACAGGTTGTTCAATACGACCGATGGCGTTACATCGCGGCGAAGCTCGATGACGATGCGCATACCGTTGCGGTCGGACTCATCACGCAGGTCGGTGATACCCTCAACCTTTTTCTCCCGGACGAGTTCTGCAATCTTCTCAACCAGACGTGCCTTATTAACTTGGTATGGCAGCTCATGCACGATAATGCGCGCCTTGCCGCCATTCTCTTCGATCGTCGCTTTCGCGCGCATCGTAACCGATCCGCGTCCCGTCGTGTAAGCCTGACGGATACCTGCTTGTCCCATTACATAGCCGTACGTCGGGAAGTCAGGACCTTTAATATAATTCATGAGCTCAATCGAGGTGATCTCTGGATTAACGATCAATGCCTGAATACCATCGATTACCTCAACCAGATTGTGCGGTGGAATATTCGTCGCCATGCCTACCGCGATACCCGTTACACCATTCACTAGCAAGTTCGGGAAACGGGATGGCAGAACGGCTGGTTCGTGTTCTTCACCGTCGTAGTTAGGTATGAAATCGACTGTCTCTTTATTCAGATCACGAAGCAGCTCCATCGCAATCTTCGAGAGTCTAGCCTCTGTATAACGCATTGCTGCCGCCATATCACCGTCAACTGAACCGAAGTTGCCATGGCCGTCAACGAGCATATAACGCATCGAGAAATCTTGTGCCATACGAACCATCGTGTCATATACGGCCGAGTCACCATGCGGGTGATACTTACCGATAACTTCACCGACGATCCTAGCCGACTTCTTGTACGGCTTATCTGGCGACATACCAAGTTCGGACATTGCGAAAAGAATCCGTCGATGTACAGGCTTCAGTCCGTCTCGTACATCCGGGAGCGCACGGCTTACGATGATACTCATCGCATATTCCATGAACGAATCGCGCATCTCGACGCCGATATCACGATCCCTTATTTGTGAACGTTGTTCTTCCGACATTGTTACCCTCCTGACATCTTTTGCAAAACGATGCCTGTCGCGCTGCTGCACTGGCATTCGTCATGTAAGAATCAGCTCTTAGAGTCTGATAAATCCGCATACTCTTGTTAATCTATTTGTTTCACAAAGCCGCTCAGCTTAAACCTGACGAATACGAACATCCCTATCACTTGGTGAAGCGCTTGCCGCCGTCTGTGGGCACAATGCGTTTCATTCCGAACAAATCCAAGCACTAGAATAAGCTGAAATCCTATTCACGCTTGGATTTGGAAAACAGGCTTCACGTTCAGCCAAAAACAGTTAGCCGCCCTTCGCTTCCAGCCCCCGTTCTCCATATGCTGATAAGGAATGCACACTCATTTTCATCAATAGGCACACCTCTCTATTATAACATCGATTTCCACCTCTGTCTTCTTTCGTTGTCGAATGGTCGGGATAGTTTTTTATGATGAAAGGCGGTATAAACGAGTGGCTATTCAGCGCGTGCATAGCAAATGGTCCAAAACAGCAGCATTGCTGGCTTCCGAGCAACTGCGTCAATATATCCCTGAAACGTCGCCATTTAAGCGTGAAACCGTACGTATGATGCTTGAACAGTATGGCATGATCTACGTTAAGCCTGATCGCGGAACGTTCGGCAACGGCGTCATTCGGGTTGAGAAGTCTGCCTCTTCCCCGCTTCCATACCGCTTCCAGCTGGATAAGAAGGTTCGACAATTTGCGACGTTTGAGGCGATGTACCCTCGATTGCTGTCAGTTCAACGGACGAGGCCCTATCTTGCCCAGAAAGGGATACGGCTGCTGCAATATCATAACCGCCGCTTCGACTTTCGCGTGATGGTTCAGCATAATCTAAGAGGCGAGTGGGAGACGACAGGCGTTATCGGCAGACTCGGACTTCCGTCCAAAATCGTAACGAACTATCACAGCGGCGCTACTCCGCTTCCGTTCTCCACACTCATGTCCCCGCATATGTCGGAGCACAGACAAAACGAATATTTGACCTACCTTTCGAACCTAGGCGTCGAGACGGCTAAACAGCTACAGCTTATTTATCCCGGCATTAAAGAAATCGGCATCGACTTCGCCATCGATACCGAGCTGCATCCTTGGATCCTAGAGGTCAATACACTGCCGGATCCATTCTTGTTCCGCAAGCTGGGCGATCGTAAAGTGTTCAATCGGATCTATCAATATGCTGTCGGTTACGGCCGCTTTAAGGCAAAGAGAACGCGACGCGTAAACAAAAACAAGCCGCAGACCAAAACGATCTGACGGCTTGTTGTATGAGCAGCCCTTATGAATAGAGCTGCATTCTAGATGTCTAAGTTTCTAACATGCTTCGCGTACTGCTGAATGAAGTCACGGCGCGGTTCGACGTTATCGCCCATCAGCGTATCGAACATGACGTCTGCTTCAATAGCGTCTTCGATCGTCACCTGGAGCATCGTGCGGCTCTCAGGATCCATCGTCGTCTCCCACAACTGGCCTGCATTCATCTCGCCCAAACCTTTGTAACGCTGGACGTTGATCTTTACGCCTTCGCCGAACTCGGCCATGATCGCATCGCGTTCCTTCTCCGACTGTGCGTAACGAACGACCTTATTGCGTTCGATCTTGAACAGCGGCGGCTGTGCGATATAGATAAAGCCTGCGTCGATAATCTTCCGCATGTAGCGGTAGAAGAACGTAAGCATGAGCGTGCGAATGTGAGCGCCGTCGACGTCGGCATCGGTCATAATAATAATCTTATGGTACCGTGCCTTCGCTATATCGAAGTCGTCGCCAATGCCTGTGCCAAGCGCTGTAATGATGGCCCGAATCTCGGCATTGCCAAGGATACGGTCAAGACGTGCTTTCTCAACGTTCAGGATTTTACCGCGCAGCGGCAGGATCGCTTGGAAGTGGCGATCGCGACCTTGCTTCGCCGATCCGCCTGCGGAGTCACCTTCGACGATGTACAGCTCACTGATCGACGCGTCCTTAGAGGAGCAGTCCGCCAGTTTGCCTGGCAGCGAGCTTACTTCGAGTGCACTCTTACGGCGAGTGAGTTCACGCGCTTTGCGCGCTGCTTCACGTGCACGGGAAGCCATGAGGCCTTTCTCTACGATGCGCTTCGAAACACCAGGGTTCTCATCGAGGAACTCTTGCAGTTTCTCAGCGAACAACGACTCGACGATGCCTCTAACTTCACTGTTGCCGAGCTTCGTCTTCGTCTGGCCTTCGAACTGCGGTTCAGGGACCTTCACCGAAATAATCGCTGTCAGACCCTCACGAACGTCATCGCCCGACAAGTTCGCGTCATTCTCTTTAATCGAATTCGTACGGCGGGCGTAGTCGTTGATAATTCGCGTAAGGGCGCTCTTGAAGCCGGATTCGTGCGTACCGCCCTCATGCGTGTTGATATTGTTAGCGAACGAGTAAATGTTCTCGCTATAGCTGTCGTTATATTGCAGTGCGACCTCGACGCTGATCTGGTCCTTCACGCCTTCAACATAGATCGGCATCTCATGAATCGTCTCGCGCGTACGATTCAAGTATTGGACGAACTCGATAAGACCGCCGTCGTACTTGAACGTATTCGTCTGGCCTGTGCGCTCATCCATCAGCGTAATGGAGATGCCCTTGTTCAAGAAGGCAAGCTCGCGAATACGGGATTGAAGCGTGTCATATTCATAAACGGTCGTTTCCGTGAAAATCTCTGGATCCGGTTTGAAGCGTGTCGTTGTTCCTGTTTCATCCGAATCGCCTATGACCTTAATGTCATACTGAGGAGCGCCACGACGATACTCCTGCTGATAAACATGACCGTCGCGCTTAACGGTAACGGTAACGTGTTCGGACAATGCGTTCACAACCGATATACCTACGCCGTGCAAACCGCCGGACACTTTATAACCTTCGCCGCCGAATTTACCGCCCGCGTGAAGCACAGTCATGACAACCTCGAGCGTAGACTTCTTCAGCTTCGTATTCTCACCAACCGGAATACCCCGGCCGTTATCGATTACCGTAATGCTGTTATCTTCATGAACGATGACGTCTATATGCGTACAATATCCCGCGAGCGCCTCGTCAATCGAGTTATCGACGACTTCCCAGACGAGATGATGAAGACCCTTGCCGCTTGTAGAGCCAATATACATACCTGGACGCTTCCGTACCGCCTCCAGACCTTCAAGCACCTGTATCTGACTCTCGTCATACGTATTCTGGTTCGTAGACATGCCTATTCACTGCTCCTCTCGACTGCTCTTCGTGTTTGCGATAAAAGCCCGCCGATTAGTAAGCCGCAAAATGATGGGCCCGCTTCTTCAACGTAGAGGATGAAATCGGCGAATAATAGATTTTATGTTTAGTTAGGACGATCGACTTCGGTTCCTCTTCCCCAATGGTCTCAACGTCTTTACGTTTGCGTGCGCCTGCCACGAATTGTTTGGAAAGCTTGGACGATTGTTCGATCGAAACGTCGAAAATAGCGACCAGCTCCGCTGCCCGAATAATTTTCTCTCCGCCCAAATGGATATACATTCGCAGTCCTTCCTTTCGCTAAAACGCTATAATTCTTTAGTGCGTTAACGCGTGACACGACCGTCTAGGACATGATAAATGCCAGCATCTTGTAGCTTGCCGAGATCGACGCTCTCAAGGCCGGTCGTCGTAATAAAAGTCTGCACTTTCGATTGGAATGTCTCGATTAGCTGCGTCTGCCGGTTTCGGTCCAGCTCAGAAAGTACATCGTCGAGCAGCAACAGCGGATATTCACCAATCTCTTCTCGAATTAGCTCGATTTCTGCCAGTTTAAGCGATAATGCTGTCGTACGCTGCTGTCCCTGTGAACCGAACGTTTGTGCTTCTTTCCCGTTAATAAAGAACGCCAAATCGTCCCGGTGAGGACCAACAAGCGTTGTACCCCTTCGGATTTCCTGTTCTTTAACCTGTGATAATTTTAACATAAAATGATCAAATAAAACAGATTCATCTTCAAAGTCGAATGAAGGCTTATACGCGACCGTTAATTGTTCGGTTCCAGCCGTTATGCCCGCATGAATCTGCTGCGCCCATTGTTGCAGCTTTTGTATAAAGTATTTCCGTTTTTTAATAATTTTAACACCAAATTCTGCCAACTGCACATTCCATACTTCTAGAAGACCTTGTTTATCTCCACCGCTGGACCAAAGCGTCTTCAAGTAATTATTGCGCTGGACAAGTACTTTGGAATATTGCTGCAGCGTATGCAAATAGCCGGGCTGCACCTGTCCGATTTCCATATCGAGAAACCGGCGGCGCACACCCGGCGTTCCTTTCACAATTTCCAGATCCTCAGGCGCGAACATGACGACATTGAGCGATCCTACAAAATCACTCAGGCGCCGCTGCTCCAGTCCGTTAATCTTCGCTTTCTTCCCTTGTGCCGAGAACATCAGGTCCAGCTTAACTGCTCCGTACTGTTTATCCACAACCCCGTGAATGTGGGCTTCTGAACTTTCCCAGCCGATCAGTTCTTTATCCTTTGACGTTCGATGCGACTTCGTTAGGGCGAGGGCGAATATCGCCTCGAGCAGGTTCGTCTTCCCTTGTGCATTCGGGCCGAGGAACAGATTGACACCGCTGCTTGTATCGAGCTCAAGCTCGTTGTAGTTACGGTAATTGCGTAGGGCAATTCGATTCAAAAACAAAGTGCTCAGCCCCTGTCCTTGCAGTCATGGCTTATCTCATCGCTTAAACAGCTGTCAGCTTTAGCCGCGCCGCACAACTGTGAAAGAGCCGAAGCCTTGTACCTGTACGACGTCTCCGGCGTACAGCTTTCTTCCGCGGCGATTATCAACTTCACCGTTGATCAAGATTTCATTCTCTTGCAGGAAAAACTTCGCTTGACCGCCGGAGTCGATGCAATCTGACAGCTTTAGAAACTGGCCAAGCGCAATATATTCGGTTCCGATCGCTACTTCTTTCATCGGTAACTCTCCATTCTTCGTGTAAGCTGGTGTGCAGCTTAGCCGGTTGTACGGTAAGGCAGAATGACGTAAGTGCTGTGTGGGTGATCAACTGGACGAATAATGATCGGGCTCATCGCACCGTTGAATTGAATATTCAGTTGCTCGCTGTCGATGACCTTCAGCACGTCGAGCATATACTTCGAGTTGAACGCGATACGAAGCGGATCGCCTTCCATCTTGAACGCTTCGAGCTGCTCCGTTACGCGGCCAAGCTCAGAGGAGCTGGACGATACTTCGATACCGCCGTTGTCGAGCGTAATGAGGCGGACAATGTTTGTTTTCTCTTCGCGGCTCATCAGATATGCACGATCGACAGCATCCGTAATTTTTTTTGTATCCACAACAAGTTCTGTTTTGAACGATTGCGGAATAATCTTGGAAGTGTCCGGGTAGATCCCGTCCAACAGACGCGAGTAGAACAATACGTTACCGATTTTGAACAGCGCCTGGTTGTCCGCTACGACCATGTCGACAAGGGCCGAAGCGTCCGGAATAAGACGGGACAATTCGTTCAGCGTCTTCGCAGACAGAACGATATTGGAGAAACGCAGTTCCGGATTCGAATCGACCTTTGCTGTACGGTAAGCGAGACGGTGACGGTCTGTTGCAACAAAACGGAGCTGCTCTTCTTGCAGGTTCACAAGTGCACCAGTTAGAATTGGCGTCTGTTCACTTGTGGATGCAGCGAAAATCGTCTGGCGAATGATCGATTTCAATAGATCGCCTTGGATTTGAAGTACGTCGCTTTGCTCGACGGAAGGCAGAACCGGGAATTCTTCTGGATCCAGACCAACCATCTGGATATCCGTAGAACCGGAGCGAATCATCGTAATGAAATGCTCACTCACTTCGATTTCGACATTGTCGGAAGGAAGCTTCTTGACGATCTCGACAAAAAACTTCGCCGGCAGTACGACGCTTCCTGGTTTCTCCACTCTTGCGATTACTGAATCACTCGATTCAGCAGGAATGAAGCTTTGAATCGAAATATCGGTATCGCTCGCCGTTAATGTAACGCCTTGATGCGTAACTTCGAATTTGATGCCGCCGAGAATTGGAATTGCCGGGCGTGAAGACGTTGCTTTGGCGACCTGTTGAATCGCATCGTTCAGTTCATTTTTCGCTATTGTTAATTTCATGCTTTCACTCCTATGTCGCAAGTTAGCGCGTCGATTTGAAGGTTGTCGACGAATGATGTTTGATGTCGTTATTTAGACGATGTTTATTAATAAATACTAGAAGTAATAGTAATAGGCGCGGTGAATATGTGGATAAGCGCTTTGAACGCTGATAGAGCAAGCCTATCCACATGTGCATAGCTTGTGCATAGGCTTGCTCGTTTGTTCATAGTTATTCACGTATGATTTTTGACCTTCTCGCTCAAGTTCTGAACGATCTTGAACAGATCCTGGTCTGTCTTCAGCTGCGTCGAGATTTTCTCATGGGCATGGATGACCGTCGTATGGTCACGGCCGCCGAACGCCTCGCCGATCTTCGGCAGCGAGTAGTCGGTCAGCTCACGAGACAGGTACATGGCGATTTGACGCGGGAACGCCACCGCCTTCGTTCTTTTCCTCGCTTTGAATTCCTCAAGCCGCAGTCCGTAAAATTCGCCGACCTTTTGTTGAATATCGTTGATCGTAATCATCTTCGGACGACTAGTTGGAATAATATCTTTAAGCGCTTCTGCAGCCAGATGGGACGAGATGTCCTCATTAATAAGCGACGAGTAAGCGACGACTCGAATGAGCGCACCTTCAAGCTCCCGGATGTTCGTATCAATCTGGCTCGCGATATATACCATTGCTTCATTCGGGATTTCAAGGTTTTCCGCACGCGCTTTCTTCCGCAAAATCGCGATCCTCGTCTCTAAATCCGGCGCTTGGATGTCCGTCATCAATCCCCATTCAAACCGTGAACGGAGCCGTTCTTCCAACGTCGGAATTTCCTTCGGCGGACGGTCACTGGAGATGATGATCTGTTTGCGTTCCTCATGGAGCGCATTAAATGTATGGAAAAATTCCTCTTGCGTTCCATCCTTGCCGGCAAGAAATTGAATATCGTCAATGAGAAGCACGTCGATGTTACGATACTTATTGCGGAAGCTCCCAGGGCTGTTATCGCGGATCGCATTAATGAACTCGTTCGTGAATTTCTCAGAAGAGATATACATGACTTTCATGTTCGGATTGTGATCGAGAATATAATTGCCGATGGCATGCATAAGGTGCGTTTTGCCTAGACCAACGCCGCCGTATAAGAACAGCGGATTGTATGTCTTGGCCGGCGCTTCAGCTACAGCAAGCGAAGCCGCATGGGCGAAACGGTTATTGGCGCCGATGACGAACGTTTCGAACGTATATTTGGGATTCAGCAGGTGGTTGAAAGGTTCATCGGCCGATACGGCTGCAGGTACCGCAATTGGAGGCGGCTGCACCGGTTCCGGCGGGCGGTTTTCTTCAATAACGAATTTCACATCGACCGTACGACCCAGAAATTCGAACATTGTCGTTCGGACCAGCTTCGTGTATCGGCTTTCCAGCCATTCAGCGGCGAATGTTGTTGGCGCAGTTACGACAAGTACATCGCCTTTCAAGTCGGCCCTGGTCGCTTTAAACCATGTGTCGAAGCTTGGTTTGCTGAGCTTCGTCTGGATTACCGACAGCACTTGCTGCCACATATCCGGGGTATGGCTGTCCACAGCGTGTCACTCCTTCATCTGATTGGCCGATCTGTTGTTATTATGCGGTTTCCGGAGTGCGCTTAGCAGCTACAACAGTAGAAATCCACAGTATAAACGAAAGAAATCCCGCTATCTATCAAGAGGGGATGGATTTGTTCACAATGTTATCCACAGGGTGTTAATAACGTATATGATTCTAGGCCGGTATCCACATCGAAAACATATCTATCATAGCAAAAGAAGCCTTATATTACAACGAATCTGCCCCGATTATCCACAAATCCTACAGGTTGTGTATAAATGTTACTGACAGCACAAGATATTGTTAATATCCTGTTAAACTTTCGACACCTTTCGCAGCAATCGGCCAAATTTTATACACATGTTATTAATTTTCGTCAGATTTCACAATCCGGTTGTACATATCCACAAAAATGGATCGCTGACTGTTCGATTGTGCATAACTACGCGATTCGGCGCGGAGTGCGACTTCCAGTCAGAGTTGACTTTTACCTAGCCGCGTGGTTAAATATAAAAAGGTCTTTTTTCAGGGCTGTCGGGACAATGAGAGATATACCCGATCAAGTCCGGCAGCTGGTGAATGCCTTCTAGTAAGAATGTGCACGTAACCCGCATAACCTTATTCTCTTCGGAGAAGGACATATGATTACTTCTTTAAAGGAGGTGCAATTGTAATGGGTCCTACATTTAAGCCGAATGTTAGCAAGCGCAAGAAAAACCATGGCTTCCGTAAACGGATGAGCACGAAGAACGGTCGCAAGGTACTGGCTGCTCGCCGTCAAAAAGGAAGAAAAGTGCTGAGCGCGTAATTTTGAGACCACTGTGCGGTGGTCTTTTTTTTATGCATTTTGTCCAACCTTAAATAGGAGTGAACCTTTATTGAGGTCATCCGAGGATGAGCGGCCTACAGCTCTGCGAAGCAAAGCAGCTTCGTAGGCATGAGGAAGGTTTTATCGCCGATAAGAATTTGTATCTTCATTAATAAGTAATCGATAACTTATAAATTCTCATGTGGAAGGAAGCGGGGTGAGGAGCATGCATCGCAAACTGAGGCTGAGGAATCGTGCTGATTTCAGCCGGATCTACCGTGGAGGGAAGTCGTTTGCAAACGGCCAGTTCGTTGTGTATTGGTCCAAACAGCCTGCAGCGGAACCGTTTCGACTTGGCGTATCCGCCAGTAAAAAAA
The DNA here is from genome assembly GCF_014779765.1 of Paenibacillus terricola. GTDB lineage: Bacteria > Bacillota > Bacilli > Paenibacillales > Paenibacillaceae > Paenibacillus_T > Paenibacillus_T terricola. The sequence continues at coordinate 13,083 of NZ_JACXZA010000004.1, forward strand.
TCGGAAATGCTGTCGTACGCAATCGAATGCGCCGCGTTGTGAAAGAAATTGTTCGGCATAACGCAGAACGGATTGCACCGCATGTCGATCTGATCCTCATCGTCCGCAAGCCGGCGGTAGAGATGAAGTCGAAAGAGCTGGAGAAGAGCGTTATTCATGTGCTGAAGAGGGCGGGATTGCTCAAGGCTAAGTCGTAATCAGCCTGGAATATATGACAATTAGTTCTCTTCTTTTATGTAAGCGTATATTTCTCCCAAATGAAACGTACTGTGCCGTTTTTGAAGACGGAGACAGCCGCTGCACCTTGCTGTACGAGTTGTTTCATTGAAACCAAGAATATGGTATAGTTTAGGTTGGAAAAGCATTTGCTCTGTTCAGAGAGGAGTTTGTGATATTGTCCCGCATTTTTAAACGCAAATGGCTGCTTGTCGCGGGTCTGATCGGGATGATGACAGTCCTTGCCGGCTGTTCGTCAACTCATCAACACATGACAACCGAAGATATGCTGCAAGGTGGATTCTGGCAGCGTAACGTCGTTTATTGGTTCTCATTAGTGCTCGACAAGTTTGCTGACCTATTTAATGGAGAATACGGTTTAGCTATTCTGCTTCTGACGATTGTAGTGCGGACATTAATTCTTCCGCTGACGCTCAAACAATATCGTAGCTCCAAGGCGATGCAGGCTATTCAGCCGGAGATCGAGAAGATTCGTAAGAAACATAAGGATAATCCGCAATTGGTACAGCAAGAAACGATGAAGCTGTTCCAGCAGAACGGTGTCAATCCGATGGCGGGTTGCTTGCCTATGATCGTCCAGATGCCTGTATTTATCGCGTTGTACAACTCGATTTCGACAAACAGTGCGATTTACGGTCATAAATTCCTCGGTCTGCAGTTGGGCCTGAATGTTAAAGACCAAGGCTTGTGGTTTGCTTATCTGCTGCCAGTCATTGCAGCGATCACGACATTCACGCAGACGAAGATGATGCAATCGCAGCAGAAGACGGCAATGCCAGGTATGCAGATTATGCTGCTGATCTTCCCAGTCATGATCTTTGTTATGGCGCTCCAGTTCCCAGTTGCACTGCCTCTGTACTGGATCTACAGCAATGTCTATACAATTGTTCAGAACTATTTCCTGTACGTACGCCCATCCAAGCGTAAGGAGAGTGTTCCAGCGAAATGAGGAAAATTGTCGCATCGGGAAAGACGATAGAAGAGGCGGTCCGTAACGGACTTCATCAATTGCAAACAACGGAAGACCGCGTGCGCACTGTCGTGCTCGAACAACCCTCGAGAGGATTGTTCGGCTTGATTGGTACGAGGGAGGCGAAGGTGGAGCTTGAAGAGCTTCCGACTCCTTTTGATTATGCGGAGCAATTCGTAATCGAAGTCGCCAGTTGTATGGGACTGAAAGTGAACGTATCCGGCTCGGATTCGAAGGAAGGCTTTCTTCTTGAGGTTCAAGGAGAGGACGACCTCGGTCAGATGATTGGCCGCCGGGGCCAGACGCTCGATGCTTTGCAATATTTGACCACGATCGTGGCCAACCGTTACAGTGACAAGCCCGTTCGAATCGTGCTCGATGCGGAAGGTTTCCGGGAACGCAGACGGAAGACATTGGAGGAACTATCGGATCGGCTGGCTGACCGCGTTGTGAAGACGAGGAAGGAAGTTACGCTCGAGCCAATGTCTCCGCAGGAACGTAAAATTATTCATTCGCAGCTGCAGCACCATCCGCTCGTTCGTACATTCAGTCAAGGCGAAGAGCCGAACCGGCGCGTCGTCATCGCACTCCTGGAGAGGAATGCGAAGGAGAGAATAGGCGAATAATGAGCATTAACGGTTAAGCAGCGTACTATTTGCAGCAATGGCTCTTTGCGGTCATTGCTGTTTTTATTGAGAAGACCTCTATCAAGGCAATTCGGGGCTGAGCGACCGCGGTTAGAGGTAGGTTCTATCGCCGATAAGAATTTGTTTTTCTTGTAAACGAGGAGCTTATAAATTCTTATGCGCTAAATATAAGACTTTATAAGTTGTTCATTTATATGTAAGCTTATATTTCATCGGAATGAAATGCGCCGTGCCACCTATAGGATGGAGACGGCCGTTTCACCTTGGAGGGATGTTATTAAAATGGTAATGTCTCACGATACGATAGCGGCGATCGCGACGGCAGTTGGAGAAGGCAGTATCGCCATTATCCGAATCAGCGGGCCGGATGCTATTGCGCGGACGACGGCTATTTTTCGAACAAAAGATAACTTTGAGACCGCACAGTCGCATACGGTTCATTATGGCCATATCGTCGATGCTGCCACGAATGAGCGTGTGGAGGAAGTGCTTGTTACGCTAATGCGCGGGCCACGATCTTTCACGGGCGAAGATGTTGTTGAAATCGGCACGCATGGCGGCGTTATTGCAGCGCAGAATGTGCTGCAGATGGTACTTCGTCAAGGTGAAGTGCGGCTCGCGGAGCCAGGTGAATTCACGAAGCGGGCATTCTTGAATGGCCGAATTGATTTAACGCAGGCAGAGGCAGTTATCGATTTGATTCGATCGAAGTCGGATCGTGCGTTTCAGGTGGCGAGAAGGCAGTCGGAGGGGGCGTTGTCGAAGCAGATTAAACCGCTGCGGCAGCAAATTCTCGAAGTCATTGCGCATGTAGAAGTAAATATCGATTATCCCGAACATGATGTCGAGGAGCTAACGAGCGCATTCATCCGCACGCAGTGCGGTCAGGCGCTGGAAGGCGTTAACCGGTTGCTTAAAACCGCTTCTGAAGGGAAAATATTGCGTGAGGGCATTGTGACAGCGATTGTCGGACGACCGAATGTGGGGAAATCCTCGCTGCTTAATGCGTTATCGCACTCAAATAAAGCTATTGTAACCGATATTCCGGGAACAACGCGTGATGTGATCGAGGAATATGTGACGATTAACGGCATTCCGCTCCGTCTGCTCGATACGGCAGGCATTCGTGAAACTTCAGATGTTGTAGAGCGAATTGGTGTTGAACGATCGCGCTCCGCGTTAGAGGATGCGGATCTTATTCTGTTCGTGCTGAATCAGAATGAGCCGCTGCATGATGATGACCGGGAACTGATGAATCAGCTAGCGGGTCGGCAGGCTGTTATTATTTTGAACAAAATCGATCTGCCTAAGCAGCTGGATACAAGTGAGCTTGAACGTATATTCCCTACTGACCGTATTGTATCGATGTCGGTGCAGGAGGAGCAGGGGATTGATCGCCTTGAGCAGGTTGTGAGCGATATGTTCTTCACAGGCGGGATTGAGACGAATGACCTGACCTATGTGACGAACGTACGCCATATCTCGCTGCTGGAGCGGGCGAAGCAATCTCTAACGGATGCAATTGATGCGACTTATGCAGGCATACCGATTGATATTACTCAGATCGACATTCAGCAGGCTTGGGAGCTGCTTGGTGAAGTGATTGGTGATGCGGCGGGAGAATCGCTGCTGGATCAAATATTTTCGCAATTCTGCTTGGGCAAATAAAAGAAAGTCGGGAGGGAAACACAATGGGATACGTTGGAGGAAGTTATGACGTTATCGTCGTTGGTGCTGGTCATGCCGGTGCGGAGGCGGCGCTTGCCGCTGCACGAATGGGCTGCGAAACGCTGCTATTGACCATTAACTTGGATATGGTCGCGTTCATGCCGTGCAATCCGTCGATCGGCGGACCAGCGAAAGGTCATGTCGTGCGTGAAATTGATGCGCTTGGCGGAGAGATGGGCCGCAACATTGACCGTACATTTATTCAAATGCGGATGCTGAACACGGGTAAAGGTCCAGCGGTTCATGCATTGCGTGCGCAAGCCGATAAGTTCGATTATCAGCATGTCATGAAACGGACGATTGAGGAGACGGAACATCTTACGCTTCGTCAGGGCATGGTTGAGGAACTTATCGTTGAGGACGGCAAATGCGTAGGTGTTATTACGAAGACAGGGGCGGAATACCGCTCGAAGACGGTCGTTATTACAACAGGCACCTATATGCGCGGCAAAATCATTATGGGCGAGCTCATGTATGAGAGCGGCCCGAACAATCAGCAGCCTTCGGTGAAGCTGTCGCACTGCCTGAAGGAACTGGGCTTCCAGCTTGCGCGTTTCAAGACGGGTACGCCGCCGCGTGTACACGGCGACACGATTGACTTCAGCAAAACGGAAATTCAACCTGGCGATGATAAGCCGCAATTTTTCTCGTACGAGACACAAAGTTCGGATAATGAGCAGCTGCCATGCTGGCTGACCTATACGTCGGAGACGACACATCAAATCATTAGCGATAACTTGCACCGTGCCCCAATGTTCTCAGGCATGATTGAAGGAACAGGTCCTAAATACTGTCCTTCGATCGAGGACAAAATCGTTCGTTTCGCAGACCGGCCCAAACATCAGATTTTCCTTGAGCCAGAAGGCAAGAACACGTCGGAGTATTATGTACAGGGCTTGTCGACGAGTATGCCGGAAGATGTGCAGCTGAACATGCTGCGTTCGATCCCGGGTCTCGAGAAAGTCGAAATGATGCGAACCGGTTATGCGATCGAGTATGACGCCGTTGTTCCTACGCAGTTGTGGCCAACGCTTGAGACCAAGCTGGTGGAAGGCCTGTTCACGGCAGGTCAGATCAACGGAACATCCGGCTATGAGGAAGCGGGCGGCCAAGGGATTGTAGCGGGTATTAATGCAGCGCGCAAAGCGCAAGGCAAATCACCTGTTGTCATTGAGCGTTCGCAAGGCTATATCGGCGTTATGATTGATGACCTCGTTACGAAGGGGACGACAGAGCCTTACCGACTGCTTACGTCGCGTGCAGAATACCGTCTGCTGCTCCGTCACGATAATGCCGATTTGCGTCTCACGCCGCTTGGTTACGAGATTGGGCTGATCAAACAAGATCGTTACGATCGTTTCTTGAACAAAAAGGCACTGGTTGAGCAGGAAATCGAACGTCTGAAGTCGGCCAAAATTCGTGCGGAAGAGCCAGCGCAATCGCTGCTTGAAGAAATCGGCTCGGCTCCGCTTACAGGTGGATGCTCCGCGCTGTCGCTGCTGCTTCGTCCCGAAGTCACTTATGCGCACGTCGAACGGCTGACTCCAGCTCCGAACGAGTTGACGGAAGAGATGAAGGAACAGGTCGAGATTCAAGTCAAATACAGCGGTTATATCGAGAAGCAGCTGCAGCAGGTTGAACGGATGAACAAGATGGAGAAGAAGCGTATTCCTGATGATATCGACTATTTCGATGTTCACGGACTTGCGAATGAGGCGAAGACGAACCTGTCGAACATTCGACCGCTTTCCATTGGTCAGGCATCGCGAACCGCTGGCGTAACGCCTGCAGACATTTCGATTCTGCTTGTTTACCTGGAGCATTATAACCGGGTGACGGCAGCGCGGGCAGCACGGGGGTAACGATAAAAGGATGGATCAGACGTGGACATGGTTCAGCAGCAAGCTTACGGAGCGAGGAATCAAATTATCCGAAGAACAGCTGAATCAATTTGAAGTGTATTATAAGCTGCTGGTCGAATGGAACGAGAAGATGAACTTGACTGGCATTACGGAGCGGGAAGCGGTATACGAGAAACACTTTTACGATTCGGTATCGCTCTCGTTCTATGTAGATATGAATGACACGAGGAGCATTGCGGATATTGGATCCGGCGCAGGATTTCCGAGTCTGCCGATCAAGATTTGCTTCCCGCATTTGAAGGTGACGATTGTAGATTCACTTAACAAGCGGATTGCCTTTCTGCAGCACGTGGTATCGGAGCTTGGCCTGCAAGATGTAACATGCTTGCATGGACGAGCAGAAGATATCGCAAGACAGCCAGAGCACCGCGATCAATACGATTTGGTAACGGCTCGCGCGGTTGCGAAGCTCAATGTCTTGAATGAATTTTGTCTGCCATTCGCTCGCAAGGGCGGGAAGTTCGCCGCAATGAAGGGCGGCGATCCGAACGACGAAATCCGCGAGGCAGCTGCCAGTATGCGCGAACTTCGTGCGAAGCCGATCGGAGTGGAGGCGATGCAGCTTCCTTGGGAGCAGTCCGAACGTCATATCGTCCTGCTGCAGAAGACCGATCTAACGCCGAAGAAATATCCACGCAAGGCAGGAACACCTTTGAAACAGCCAATTGTATAATCGGGCGGGTTAAATTTCATTGCCGTGAATGTTTCACGTGAAACATTCACGGCAAACTTATTTGTGCCGATATAGAAGTCAAGCAGGAAATGAGATTCTATGTATCGAATATTATATAGGCAAGATTGTACTCGGAGAATGCATGATGGCATTGATCGGTTGTACCAAGGTGAAACGGCTGATGCCGCGCTTATAAATGGCACAGTGCGTTTCATTCCGGCGAAATCCCTGTATTTGGACAAAGGCATATTATAATCGGGTGGTTGTTGACGTTATGAAAGAACAGTTCTCACGGTTGTTCGGGATAGCCGATCAACGAAACAATCCGGAATCGGATGAAGTAAAGCAAATTCCGATTGGCGACATTGATACGAGCCCTTACCAGCCTCGGACGATCTTCGATGATGATCGTATTGATGAGTTATGCCAGACGATTAAGACTCACGGCGTTATTCAGCCGATAGTCGTTCGTTTGCGTAATGGTCGCTATGAGATTATTGCTGGCGAGCGTCGTTGGCGTGCAGTCACCAAGCTTGGACTAGAAACAATACCGGCCATCGTACGTGAATTCAACGATTCACAGGCTGCTTCTATCGCATTAATCGAAAACTTGCAGCGTGAAGGACTTACGGCAATTGAAGAGGCTGTTGCTTATCAAAAGCTCATCGATCTTCATCAATTGACGCAGGAGAGTCTGGCACAGCGTCTTGGCAAGAGCCAATCCACGATTGCGAACAAGATTCGTCTGCTCGGATTAAGCACCCCGGTCAAAGAAGCGCTGATGGAACGGAAAATTACGGAGCGTCATGCAAGAGCACTGCTTTCCCTGGACACAGATGAGTTGCAGGAGAAGGTTCTAGGTGATATTCTCTCAAAAGAATTGAATGTTAAGCAGACTGAAGCGCGGGTTGCTTTCTATAAGGAAGCGGCCAAAATGAAGAAGTCTCGACGCATCTCGTTCACGAAGGATGTTCGCCTTGCTCTTAATACGATTCGACAATCGGTTGAGATGGTGACCACTTCCGGATTGAAGATTGATACGAAAGAAAATGATCATGAAGATCATTATGAAATTATTATACACATTCCGAAACGATAATTTGCTGCATGAATGCTGGTTCGACGTATTGCCTGGCGAAAGCGACTAACGAAGCCGCCTTTTCTGCCCACATATGGAGACTATGATTACGAATGCATTGAAGTGGGGTAGAATTTTCTGATGGCGATAAAACTTACCTCTAAACGCGGTCGCTCACTTGGAGAGGCCTCGCTAGAGGTTTTCTCATTTTCAGACGAAACGATTGCACACACACAAGAGGTGAACGGATTGGCTAAAACTATTGCAATTACGAATCAGAAGGGCGGTGTCGGAAAGACGACAACGTCCGTAAATCTGGGGGCTTGCCTTGCATCATTAGGCAAGCGTGTATTGCTGGTCGATATAGATCCGCAGGGAAACACGACAAGTGGTATAGGTATCAACAAAGCGGATGTTGAGAACTGTATCTATGACATTCTAATCAACGATGTTCATCCGAAGGATGCAATCTGCGGAACGAATGTACCAGGTCTCAACATTATTCCAGCAACGATTCAGCTCGCCGGTGCAGAGATTGAGATGGTCTCGACGATTTCACGCGAGGTTCGTCTTAAAAAGGCGCTTCAGTTAGTGAGCAAAGATTACGATTATATTCTAATCGACTGCCCGCCGTCGCTTGGTCTTCTTACTATTAACTCGCTTACCGCGGCTGATTCGGTCCTGATTCCAATTCAGTGCGAATATTATGCGCTAGAGGGTCTTAGCCAGCTGTTGAATACGGTTCGCCTCGTTCAGAAGCATTTGAACACGAGCCTTCAAATCGAAGGTGTATTACTGACGATGTTCGATGCGCGTACGAACCTGGGTATTCAGGTTATTGAAGAAGTGAAGAAGTATTTCCAACAGAAGGTGTATCAGACGATTATTCCACGAAATGTCCGACTGAGCGAGGCGCCTTCACACGGACAAGCGATTATCACATACGATCCACGCTCGAAAGGCGCAGAGGTGTATCTCGAGCTGGCGAAGGAAGTGATCATGTATGAGCAAGCGGCTAGGTAGAGGACTTGATGCGCTCATTCCGTCGTTGTCGGTTAAGGATGATGATAAAGTAATTGAAGTGCCACTGACGCAGCTGAGACCGAATCCTTATCAGCCGCGAAAGACGTTCGACGAGGAGTCGATCAAAGAGCTGGCTGAATCGATAAAACAGCATGGCGTTATCCAGCCTATTATCGTTCGCACGGTTCTGAGAGGGTATGAGATTATTGCAGGCGAGCGGCGTTTCCGCGCTTCGCAGTTATGCGGTAATCCGTCCATTCCAGCGGTCGTAAGAACGTTCACTGATCAGCAGGTTATGGAGATTGCGCTGATCGAGAACTTGCAGCGTGAAGATCTGAATGCGATTGAGACAGCGATTGCCTATCAAGCGCTGATGGACAAGTTCGAGTTGACGCAAGAAGAACTGTCAATGAAGGTCGGTAAGTCCCGATCGCATATCGCGAATTTCCTTCGTCTGTTGACACTGCCAGCGAGTATCAAGGAAGATGTTTCACGTGGAACATTATCGATGGGCCACGCACGTGCACTTGTTGGGGTGAAGGAGACGAATCAGCAGTTGGAGCTGGCACGTCTGTCGATCGAACAAGAGTGGAGTGTACGGGAACTGGAGGCAGCGATTCAGACGCAACCAGAGAAACAACAGCCAGATAAAGAAAAGGCAAAGCATAAGAAACGTGATCCGTATCTCGAAAGCATGGAAGAGACGCTCCGCGATCAGTTCAAGACGACGGTTCGGATCAAACAGCAGAAGGATAAAGGTCGCATCGAACTTATGTATTACAACAAACAGGACTTGGAGCGATTGCTCGAACTACTGCAGCAGCATCTTGCATAGCAGGGTTAAAGAAATGCGATAGGCTATTATTCATTCGAATTAATAACATGTCGAGTAAACATCTGGTCCCTCGAACGGACTGATGGTTTCACATAGTAAGTACAAGAGCGATAGCATACCTTGGTTGGCCAAATTCCTGTACTGGGGAATGTGTCACGATGGTATGCTATTTGTCTCTATATAAGAAAAGTCTTTAAAGGAGGACAACCTCTTCCAAATTGTATTGATAAGTTGTTCTCTTAGTATAGGAAAGTTGGTCACATAAGCGTATTATAGGGATATGAGTTTTTCTGCAAGCGAACGAGCCTCTAAACGTGGTCGCTCATATCTGAGAACCGCGGTAGAGGTTTTCTCAATCTTATAGAACATTTTATTCGTGATTGATCTATGTAGCTTAGAGTGGAAGGAGAATGAGAATGGATCGTCAGAAAGTGATCTACTTGGATCACGCAGCAACTTCATGGCCGAAGCCACCTGAAGTTATAAATGCAGTTCGAGATGCGATGTTGTATGATACGGCGAACCCTGGACGGGGCAGTCATGCGATGGCTGTTCGCTCGAGCCGACATCTGTTCAATGCGCGTAAACAGTTGGCGAAGTTGTTTCGAATTAGCAATCCGAACGATATTGCGTTCGCATCGAATACGACGGCTGCGTTGAACTTGGCGATCAAGGGGTTCGTAAAGCCAGGCGATCATGTTGTCTCGACAGCGGTAGAACATAATTCAGTTAGACGTCCGCTTGAATATTTGAAGCAGGCGATCGGAATTAAAGTAACCTATGTCGAGTCTGATGCGTATGGAATAATTGAACCTAAGCGTGTGGAGGAGGCTATTGTTCCTTCGACGACGCTCGTTATCGTTAACCATAGCTCGAATCTGCTGGGAGCCATTGCACCTGTTGCAGAGATCGGCGACATCTGCCGTAGGCATGGCGTTAAGCTGCTCGTAGACGGCGCTCAGAGCGCCGGAATACTGCCTATAGATGTCGAGGCTATGGGAATCGATATGTTGGCGTTTCCAGGCCATAAGGGGCTTCTAGGGCCGCAGGGGACTGGCGGACTTTATATTCATCCAAACATTGATTTGACGCCTCTGTTGCACGGCGGGACAGGTAGTCAATCCGAGGCGCCAGAACAACCGAATGTGAGGCCGGACCGATATGAGGCTGGAACGCCGAATACACCAGGATTCGCAGGCCTGGCAGCTGGTGTGCAGTACATATTGAATGAGTCAGTTGAAACGATCCATACTAAGGAATGGCGACTAACACAGCTAATGATGGAGCAGTTATCGGCTATTCCAGGTATTCAATTGCTCGGCCCGTCCATTGGTCAACAGCGGACAGGGATCGTCGCCTTTAACCTAGAAGGTGCTGAAGCATCGGAGCTGTCTTTTATTCTAGATCAGCATTATGGGATTGCCGTACGGGCAGGCTACCATTGCACGCCGCTGGCACACGCATCAGCTGGCACGTTAGAGAAGGGTGCGGTACGAGCAAGCGTAGGTTGTTTTACGACCGAAGAAGAAGCCCTGGCGCTTATAGATGCGATGAAGGAAATAAGCGTTCATTATCCGGTTGGGTAGAGAACACATGTCAAATTAGACAGGCATAATGCTCGGCTATAAAGTCATATAATGGTCGAGTCAGCAGCTCAGCAAGTAAGCGATGTGGATTTGGGACAGCGGGGGAGCGAGTTTGGAATGAATGAAGCATTGTCGCCATTGGAAATAACCGTAGTGGGATTATCAGTAGTAATTGTATTGTTAATAATTTGGATGTCGGTTATCGGGCGCCGGTTGAAAAAGCTAAGAAGACAGTATGTCGCAGCGATGGATGGAATGGGTGTTACGAACCTTGAGGAAATGTTGATCGAAATCAGACAGCAACTGGATGATCAGCATATTAAGCAGGCTGAACAGGACAAAGCAAATGAGAAGCTGGAGAAAGCGCTGAATGAGTCGAGAGGCAGGGTAGCTGTGCACCGCTACAATGCATTCGCAGAGCAAGGGAGCGATCTAAGCTTCTCGCTGGCTATTATTAATGATTCTCAAGACGGTGTTGTGTTGAGCGGTCTTCACAGCAGGGAAGATACGTATGTGTATGCGAAGCCGCTCGAGAAAGGGAGTTCGCCATATCCGCTTACACCAGAAGAGAAGAAGGCCGTTAGTCTTGCATCGCAGCAGGCCTAGAGCTTCGGCAGTTCATAATGGCTGAGAAGAGACTATGAGCAATGACATCAGCCATGCGCATAACGAGATGAAGGCGCGTATTCTGAAGGACGAAATATTCCATGAAGCCGCCAACATTCACAATGCCGGTAATATGCATATCGCCGACTGGGGGAAGCTGTTTGTTCACGCCGGCGCCGGGCCGCACAGGTCCGATGCCAACTTGAATATTGCCGACGCTCGTAACCTGTCCCAGACAGGCATCAATTCCGATGATGAAGGAATGAGGATGCTGTCGATGAATAAGGCCGAGTGTATCCTCCAAATTCATTGCGTGGACTGGCTCCTCCAGCGTCCCGTACAATTCAAACTGCGAACTGCGGTAATTGCCGAGTGTCGTTCCGATCAGCGGACCGAGTGAATCACCAGTGGAACGGTCGGTGCCGACGCATACGACGACTATGCGCTGATTGCCGGATAAGCCATTCAGAAGAACGGTTAAACGGTTGGTCAGAATGCCGGACACATTTGGTTCCAGGTAGGGCACCTTTAAAGGCGATTCATATAACGATGACAGTTTCATAGTTTCCCCTCCGCCTCTCGTAATGTAATACTAGTATATGGTTGGGACAACCATTTTATACTTGCGCGGGAAAATATACGCCGCTTCATGAAGCGGAAATAGGCTTGCCCTATATACGTTTCCGACCACTGTGGTCGGAATGCAGCGCCGTATTATCAGTGGGTGCAGTGGCAGCCTGATTCTAGGAGAGTGCATATGCTTATCGCATTCGATTCAACGCAGCAAGCTCTTCGAATGGAGATGCTGCTAGAATATATTGATATTGAGATTGATTTGTGCCCAACACCGAAGGGCATTACAGCGGGTTGTGCCTTGTCCATCCGTTTCCCGGATGATGATGAACCAGTCGTATGGAATGTTATTGAAACGGAGATCGTTGAAATTCGCGGGATGTTCAAGGAATTGGACGGTGGCGAGCAATTTGAGCAAGTGGTTCGGAGCTAGGACTGCAGAATGTAAAGGCGATTGTAGAGCTAGCGCAAGTGCAAGGAAGGGCAGGCTGAGGAAAGATGGGCATCACGCAAACATGGGATAATGTCGTCGACTGGTTATCCAACCATGAGAGTTGGGCGGACATCGGACTAACTATTGTTCGTGTCGCAGCGATCCTGCTCATTGGCAGAGTCGTAGAGCTTATCATACATAAATCCATTAACCGAATGATGATTGAGCGGGAGATGAAGCAGGCAAGCTTCACGCGCCGCGTACTGACTGTAGGTAAGCTGCTGAAGAGTGTAACGACTTACTTGATTTATTTTGTCGGGTCGCTGCTTATTCTGGCTGAATTCGATATTAACTTAGCTCCGCTTCTTGCGGGAGCAGGGGTTATCAGCTTAGCGATTGGTTTCGGTGCGCAGAGCTTAGTGAAGGATATCATTACAGGCTTCTTCATTATTCTGGAGGATCAGTTTGCAGTGGGCGATGTTATTCAGGTAGGCCAGTTCAAGGGTACGGTTGAGCTGATTGGGCTTCGCACAACAAGAGTGAAGAGCTGGACAGGCGAGATGCATATCATTCCGAATGGAATGATTAACGAGGTAACGAATTTCTCGATGAATAACTCGGTTGCCGTCGTCGATTTCGCTATTGCGTTTGAGGAAGACGTAGATCGTGCTGTTGAAATTATGAAACGAACGCTTGAATCTGATACGCTTGTACTGGAGAACGCGACGGGTAAACCGCAAGTGCTTGGCGTGCAGGCACTAGGACCGGAGCAGGTCACGCTGCGAGTTATTGTGGAGTGTCTGCCTACAACACAGGTCGTTGTAGCGCGTGCTTTGAATGCCATTATTAAACGTGCATTCGATGAGCACCATATTGAACTGCCATATCCAAGAATGGTGACGTACCAGCGTAAGGAAAGAGGGGAGATCCGGAATGGAACGTAAAGAGTTTCAATTAGGCGACGTTGTGCAGATGAAGAAGCAGCATCCTTGCGGGACTAATGAAATGGAGATCATCCGTATGGGTATGGACATTCGCATCAAATGCGTCGGCTGCCAGCACAGCGTCCTCATTCCGCGGGCGAAATTTGAGAAGAACATGAAGAAAGTACTTCGATCGAAGGAAGATGGACAACAACCAAATGGAGCAAATGGTGCAGAATAATGTTGTTCGAACGGGAAGAAAATAGAACTATTCCGACAATTTAAAAGGACTTGCATTGTCCTATAGCCCTGTGGTATTATAAATCTTGTCTTCACCACGGAGAGGTACCCAAGAGGCCCAAGGGGGCTGACTCGAAATCAGCTAGGCGTGTCAAAGCGTGCGTGGGTTCGAATCCCACCTTCTCCGCCATACATAGCGACTAACGGTTCTCGATTAAATCGAGGGCCGTTTTTTTAATGGTCATCCTGAATCCTTTCGAAGGAATTTCTACCCAAGCCCTATCAAGGGCTTTTTTTCTTCTACCTAGAATTCGGGTCAAAGGCTTTTCTCTACCCACCCAAACCCTCCCTGCAAGGGAGGGCCCCAAAGGGCTTGTGCCCTCTGGACTCCTCACAAGGACGCAACTTTGAACATTGGGGATCGTCCGCCCGCACTTGCCGCATTCGCGACAAAGCTTTTGTTCACTTTACCTAGGTTCGATCCGCCGTCCACATACTTATTTCGCACGTGTCCACCTGTCACTGCCCATTGATGGTACTTTCGATAAATTGCAGCCTTTTGGTTTCTTCTACCCACCCAAACCCTCCCTGCAAGGGAGGGCCCCAAAGGGCTTGTGCCCTCTGGACTCCTCACGAGGACGCAACTTTGAACATTGGGGATCGTCCGCCCGCACTTGCCGCATTCGCGGCAAAGCTTTTGTTCACTTTACCTAGGTTCGATCCGCCGTCCGCATACTTATTTCGCACGTGTCCACCTGTCACTGCCCATTGATGGTGCTTTCGATAAATTGCAGCCTTTCGAAAAGGAAAAGGTCGTTCGTATGTACCAGTTAACCGCTTAATGAGTGGACTACAATAGGTCGCACCATTTGGTGAGGATATGGTAGTTAAGGAAGATATTCAATGAGCAATTATCGGTAAGGCCCTTGATTTCAGGGGCTTTTTTGTTTATCCAGGATTTTGTTTCTGATTTACAGTGTGTTGCAACAGATCGAAGAGGCATCAATGGGCGGTGACTGGTGGACATGAAAGAACACTGTATGCGGACGAAAAGCCGTATCTAGGCACATCGAACAAAAGCTTTGCCGCAACGGCGGCAAGAGCGGGCGCACGGCTTATCATAATCAAGACAGCGTCCTTGTGAGGAGTCCAGAGGTCACACGACCTTTGGAGCCCTCCCTTGCAGGGAGGGTTTGGGTGGGTAGAGAAAGGCCCTTGATAGGGAATAAGGGTAGAAATTAAAAGAAGCCCCGAAGGGCTCCTTTTGACGGCGTTGGAAGGATATGAAACAGACTACTTCTGAGGTAGGAAACTTCGGATCATCGTCACGAATTCGCGGCAGAATTCGTCGTATTCATCCGATACCCTTAGACGGGCAATCTTCGAAACTTTACGATGGTGTTACAGACGTTGTCTTTAGCACAACCCCTCGCTTCTATTCATAAGTGTCATATTTCTACGGATTCCATTTAACAATCGTGTTCAACGGAATTGCACCTCTCATTTCGCCGTCGATAGTATAATGCGCTGAGCGGTGCTTGTTTATGCATCGAAATTTGAACGAATTATTAACGTCTTGATTAGTGCTTCGGCATCCGTTTCCACTTACGTTCATGGTTGCTCGTTTCCGGGAAACGTTGGCCTTTGTGAAGCTTAATCATTTGAGGATTGTTGATACCCATATGGAACGAGTTCACGCCATCTTCAATATAAGTTCCGTCGTTAGGTGCCTTGTCGCCAGGCGAGAATAATGTCCATTCACCCATCGATCTCGATCCCTTCATCACAGAGTATGGTGCATGCGAAACGCAGCAACAACCGCGCTTCCGTTGTAGTGTGTGTCTTGTCTGGGTTTTGCAAACAGGTAGAATTCGGCGTTGTTTCCGTGCTTGCCACCGATAGGCCAATTTGGTATAGTAATATGGTATGCGAGTTAGCGCTCGCTCCTTGCTCCCGTTTACGGGGGCCGCAAAGTCCATGAGGAGGTGAATCAAATGCGCAAATATGAAGTAATGTACATCCTTCGTTCTGATGTGGAACAAGAATCTGTTCAAGCTATCGTTGACAAATTCAATGGCGTCATCACGAACGGCGGCGGTGAAGTTGCTAAAACTGACCTCATCGGTAAACGTCGTCTTGCGTATGAGATCAACAAGCAACGTGACGGAATCTTTGTTCTCGTACACTTCTCCGCTCCGGTAGAAGTAATTACGGAACTTGATCGCGTTATGAAGATTGCAGACGAAGTCGTCCGCGTTCTTATCACTAAAAATGTTGCTTAATGATGTACGCAGGGATCGATCGATTGGGAGGTTATCGCGATGTTGAACCGTGTGATTCTGATTGGCAGATTGACGCGCGATCCTGAATTGCGCTATACGCCTGCAGGTGTCGCAGTAACGCAGTTTACGCTAGCGGTCGACCGGCCATTCACAAGTGGCGGGGGCGAACGTGAAGCTGATTTCATACCGGTCGTAACGTGGAGGCAGCTTGCCGAAACGTGTGCGAACTATCTTCGCAAGGGGCGTCTTGCTGCGGTCGAAGGCCGTATTCAAGTACGCAACTACGAGAACAACGAAGGCAAACGCGTCTATGTGACGGAAGTTATTGCCGATAACGTTCGTTTCTTGGAATCCGGCAATCGTGAGAACGGTGGCGGAGGACGTGAAGAAGGCAGCGGCGGCGGTTATGGCGGAGGCAATAGCGGTGGCGGCGGCTACGGCGGTGGAGGTAATAGCGGATTTGGAGGCGGCAGTGGTAACACTGGCGGCGGATCGTATGGCGGAAGCCGTTCCGGCGGCGGAAACCAACGGAATGACAAGGATCCATTCTCCGATGACGGAAGACCGATCGATATTTCGGAAGATGATTTGCCATTTTAATTGAAAGGATGGGTTCGAACATGAGCTTCAAGCCACGCGAAGAAGGACAAGATCGTCCAGAACGTAAATTCGGCGGTCGTAAAGGCCGTAACAAGCGCCGTAAAGTGTGCTATTTCACGGTTAACAAAATCAAGCACATTGATTATAAAGACACCGATCTGCTCCGTAAATTCATCAGCGAGCGCGGCAAAATTTTGCCACGCCGTGTGACGGGTACGAGCGCGAAGTATCAGCGTCTTCTGACGGTAGCGATCAAACGCTCACGTCAAATCGCTCTTCTGCCGTACACGACGGAATAGTTCGATATAAGAGGCAGCCGGCTATTCAGCCGGCTGCTTTTTTATTTTGAACCGTAAGGTTAAAAGTTAGTACTTATAAGCCTGCTGTTCTGCGAAGTCGCCAATAATCGGAAGCTTAAACCATTTGCCTTGGAGGGCGAGCAGCATAAGGGCAAGCCATAGTATGAACGATAGCGGTACAAGCAGTGCGGCGGCGAACCATCCGATTAACGGAATCATACCCAGAATGAGATGGATGACAATAAGCGTGGCAGAGACGATAATCGATTGCATGGCATGAAACTTGACGAACCGGCTCTGCTTCTCGAAGACGAGGAAGAGGAAGCCGGTTACAAAACTGCCGAAATAGCAGAGCATCGCGGCAACTTTGGCATCCATACCAGTCGATGAGCGATCGGGTCCAAACGATGGAGGCATCATCATTCATCGCATCCTTTCGTTCATTTTGAGGGAAACAAGGTTATGAATTATATATGATTGCTGGACCTTTATTATGTTTATATAGAAGATGAAGAAGCATCAATTGGAAACGGAGGGCATACGTGATATGAACATTGCGTTCTTTCTGCTGCCCAAGCAGCAGGTCATGCATATCCCGCAAAGCGCTACATTAAGACAGACATTGGAACGAATGGAGCATCATCGTTATACCGCAGTTCCTATCCTCGATCAGGATGGCAAGTACGTCGGGACCGTGACGGAGGGGGATCTGCTCTGGCACATGAAAAATAATGATTTATCCTTCGATCAAATACACAAAGTTAAGCTTTCCGAAGTGCCTCTGCGCATGAGTAATCATCCCGTCCATGTTAATGCGAATATTCGAGATCTCATCTCACTCGTGAAAGTACAGAACTTCGTGCCGGTCATCGACGATCTCGAACGATTCATCGGCATTGTAAGAAGAAGTGACGTCATTGATTACTGTGAAAAAAATATGTGGGCTGGCGAGCCTTCTGGACTTCTGTAGCGGATTTGCACTCAAGCGACAAGAATAGTACGATAGTGTAAGATTTTGTAATAAACGCTATCTTGTTGCATTGGAGGAAAATCACGATGGAAGCTCATGACCACCGCCGTCGAAATCGCAAGCGTCTGTTCGGAATTGCGAATTTGGCGGCGGTTTGTCTTATAATTGGCGGCTTCATTGTATGGGGCAGCATGCACAATGAGATGGGAAAAGGTGTGAAAGAAACAGCCTCGACCAGTGGAGATAAGGCACAATTGGCCGGCGAAGAGGACCGCCGATCGAATAAGAAGAAGGGCTCTGGCAAGCGAACAGCCGATGCTGCCTTAACAGGACAACAGTTGGCAGAAGCGGCTGTAACGCAAGCGGATCTGAAAAAGACGTACGACATCGTCATTAAAGGCGGTCGAGTTATCAATCCAGAGACACGGCTTGATGCGGTCATGAACGTCGGTATTATCGGTGATGAAATCGGCGTCGTTACCACAAAGCAGCTGACAGGTAAGCGAACAATCGATGCGGCAGGGCTTGTTGTTGCGCCTGGTTTTATTGATAACCTGTCCTATGATCCGAACCCATTGGGTGTATGGAATAAAATTGCCGACGGCGTGACAAGCAATATCGCAATGCATGGCGGCACAGCGTCCCCTGACAAGTGGTATGCGTATTATGGCCACAATGAGACGCCAGTCCATTATGGAGCTAGCTTCTTCTATTCGCAGGCACGCAATCAATTCAAGCTTGGACGCTATGACAGTGCATCTACAGAGCAGGTAGCTCAGTTGAGGGCACAGGCAGAGAAGGCGTTGAATGACGGTGCGCTTGGTATCTCGTTCAGCCTCGAATATGTGCCGGGTGTTCAGGCATCGGAGATTGTACCGCTTATGGAATTAGCCCATGAATATAATGTGCCGGTATATTTCCATGCACGATACTCGGATATGGAAGAGCCTGGGACGAATATTGATGCTCTGAACGAATTGATTGGCTATGCCCGTCAGACAGGGGCTGCCGTACATATCGATCACATTAACAGTACGGGCGGTACATTCTCTATGACACAGTCGCTGGCACTCGTCGAGAAAGCGCGTGCCGAGGGGCTGGACATTACAGCATGTATTTACCCTTATGACTACTGGGGTACATATTTGAACTCGGCAAGATTCGATGAGGGCTGGCAGAGCCGTTTCCATATTGACTATAACGATCTGCAGCTGGCTGGCTCGACTGAGAGGTTGACGGAGCAGACATTCGCTCAGTATAAGAAGGAAGGCAAACTCGCTGTTGCTTATGCAATCCCGCCTGAAGACATCGATGAATCGATCAAGCCGAGCTACGTGATGATTGGCAGCGACGCGATACTGGAGCCTGGGCTGAACAACCATCCTCGGGCATCCGGCACCTTTGCTCGGACCATTGGACTGTATGCACGGGAGCGCGGCGTTATCACCTTAATGGAAGCAATCGAGAAAACAAGTCTTCTGCCAGCTCAACGGCTGGAGAAGGAAGCGCCGTTGCTTAAGAGGAAAGGTCGAATAGCCAAAGGAATGGATGCCGATCTGGTTCTATTCGATTACAAGACCATTATCGATCAATCGACCGTTGAGCATCCGGAGCTGTACTCCACTGGCATTCGATATGTACTAGTTGGCGGACAGGCAGCACTAGACGATGGTAAAGTGAACCGCAGGATCCATGTTGGTCAGCCAGTCAAAAGCGAATTCAAGCGGGTAGACGGAACGGCAGGCGGCCAATTGGACTGGAACAATAAGGAGTATCCGCTTCTGTCTTACAACGGACGACAGTATGTTGATCTGTATGCGGGAACTGAACAAGGTTACTCGCTCAACTGGGACAAGGTTAGTCATAGCTTTACCGTCACAGCATCGCAGGGCAATTCCGCAGTCGCCGATGCTGGACTCCTTGAGCTGGCACATCAGATGCCGGAAACTGGAACACTTATGCTGGAGCGGGGCTATCAAGCGGTCAAGGATGGGACGTCTATCGAGCTGTTGTCGATAGGTGAGCGGGTATTCGCTCCACTCGAACCATTCATGAATTTGATCGGCGCCAGCGTCACGAATAATGGTATAACTTGGACGGTTAATAGCTCATCATAACAACAAAATGTATGTCCAAAAAAACCGATAATCGCAAGAGCAGGAAACAAGTACCTGCATGCGATTATCGGTTTTTTTGGCTGAACAAGGCTCGTCCGACATATCCTAAAGCCATCAAGGTAGTTGGTTGATCAAATGGATTGAATTGTAAATATTTATACATTGCTTTATGATATTTCGGAACTGTATAGTGAGAAATGCAGGCTAAATTCGAGGAGTGTAGGTGAATTAATTGGCAATAATTAACTGTAAATATTATTAAATATATACAACTAAATATTTATCGGAATTATTGTCTATTATTCAACCGATGCTGCCGATTCCTTGAAGAACTTGCACCAACGCAACTCCGTAACATCACGCAGTACACTACAGACCATTGGAGGATGTGTGACAATGAAGTTCAAGTTAGGGCTATCATCACTTGCTGCAGTTATGGCGATCGTCTTGCTCGTCAGCGGCTGCACACCGAAGGATGAAAACAAAGGAACGGAGACTGGGGAGTCTTCTGGTGCCGCATCAAGCAAAGTATTCCGTATGAACATTTCGACGGAACCGCCAACACTTGATCCAGCGCAATCGCAAGACCAAGTATCTTTCACGGTATTGAACGGCCTGTATGAAGGTCTGACTCGTAAAGATGAGAATGGTCAGAACGTTCCGGGCATCGCAGAGAAATGGGACATTAGCGAAGATGGCAAGACGTATACGTTCCACCTGCGCACGGATGCAAAATGGAGCAACGGTGACCCTGTAACAGCAGGCGACTTCGAGTTCGCATGGAAACGTGCGCTTGATCCAGAGCTGAAGCCAGAACCATCTGCTTACGCGTACCAACTGTACTACATCGTAAATGCAGAATCGTATAACACGGGCAAAGGCGCAACAGCAGATCAAGTTGGCGTAAAAGCGACAGACGATCATACGCTTGTTGTTAACCTGAACTCGCCAACCCCTTACTTCCTGAGCTTGATGTCGTTCCAAACGTTCTTCCCGGTTCACAAATCGGTTAAGGACAACGAAGCTTGGGCAGCAAATGCATCGACGATTATTTCGAACGGACCGTTCAAAATGGGCGATTGGAAGAAAAATACGTCGATCAAGATCGTACCGAACGATAACTACTATGCGAAAGACCAAGTTAAACTTGCAGGCGTAGAGTTCTATGAAGTTGCTGACTCTGCAACGGAGCTTAGCATGTACCAGACGGATCAACTCGACTGGGCAGGTAAACCGACAGGCGAAATTCCGGCTGACCAGCTGGAAGGGCTGAAGTCGAGCAAGCCAGATGAGTTCAACCAAAAAGGTATCGCAAGTCTGTACTACTACCTGTTCAATACGACGGAAAAGCCATTCAACAACGAGAAGATTCGTAAGGCGTTCTCGATGGCGATCTCGCGTAAAGACATTACGGAGAAAGTAACGCGTGCAGGCGAACTTCCAGCCTATGGCGTCGTGCCTCCGGGCATTGCAGGCGAGAAGGAAGAGTACCGCAAAGAAATTCCGGACACGTTCTTCGAAGAAAACTATGACGATGCAAAGAAACTTCTTGCTGACGGTATGGCAGAAGAAGGCGTTACGAAGCTGCCGGCAATCAAGCTGACGTTCAACACGAACGACAACCACAAGAAGATTGCGGAAGCAATTGCTGAAATGTGGCGTAAAAACCTCGGCGTAGAGGTTTCGATCGAGAACCAAGAATGGGGCGTATTCCTCGAGAACCGCAACAAGCTTAACTACCAAGTTGCACGCGGCGGTTGGGGAGCGGACTACAACGACCCAATGACTTATATCGATCTGTTCACGTCGAAGAGCGGCAATAACAACACGGGCTTTGCAAACAAAGAATATGACGATCTCGTTGCAAAAGCTTATGCATCCACAGACGCAAAAGAACGCATGAGCCTCATGTCGCAAGCAGAGAAACTGCTGATCGACACGCGTGCTATCATGCCGATCTACTACTACAGCGACGTGTTCCTGGAGAAGAAAGGTTTCAAAGGGATCTTTATCGACTATAAAGGCGATATCGACTATACGCGCGGTTACTATGAAGGCTAACAAGGACTGATCGAACCGATCGGACCTGTTGATTAGGTCATGTTTCAATCAGAGCGGGATATGTGCGGGTACTAAGGCATATATCCCGTGGCTGTTTGAACGACCATTTATGGGGAGGCATTGCCCACATGATACGTTACTTGCTGAAGAAGCTGTTCTATATGGTCGTATCTTTATTCGTCCTTGCTTCGGCAACCTTTTTCTTAATGAAAGCTATTCCTGGTAATCCATTCATGTCGGAGAAAGAAATTCCGAAGGCGATTCGGGCGATGCTCGAAGCGAAATATGGATTGGACAAGCCGCTTTGGTCGCAGTATCTCACTTATCTCAACAATCTCATCCATCTTGATCTCGGGATGTCGATGAAGCAGCAGTACACTACTGTCTCTAGCATTATTGGAACCGGTTTCTTGTATTCCCTGCAACTTGGCATTTTCGCCATCATTCTGTCGGTTACAGCCGGCGTTGTGCTTGGTATCATTGCAGCATTGAATCATCGCAAATTTCTCGACACATTCACTATCTTCCTTGCCGTGTTGGGCGTATCGGTTCCAAACTTCGTTGTCGCATCAGCTTTGCAGTATTTCCTAGGCGTTAAGCTGCGCTGGTTCGACGTTGCAGGTTTGAACGATATTACCGACTATGTAATGCCGACAATCGCGCTCGCCGTGCTTCCGGCTGCATTCATCGCGCGTTTGACGCGTTCGAGCATGCTGGAAGTGCTAACAGCTGACTATATCAAGACCGCTCGGGCAAAAGGAATGTCCGGACGCATCATTTTGTTCCGGCATGCGCTTCGCAATGCGATTCTGCCAGTTGTCACTTATATCGGGCCAATGACGGCCAACATTATTACAGGCTCCGTTATCGTTGAACAAATCTTCGGTATCGGCGGTCTTGGCAAGTTCTTCGTTAACAGCATTACGAACCGCGATTATACGCTCATTATGGGTCTAACGCTGTTCTACGCGGTTATTCTGATGCTTGCACGTTTCTTAACGGATATTGCCTACGCATTCATTGATCCGCGCATCAAGCTTAACAGCAGGAAGGAGGGGTAAGCGATGGCAACAATCGAGACAAAGCAAGGACAAGCCGTTGATCCGCAAGGACTGACGAAGGCAGACTTCCAGAAGCTGGACCATTCGGAGAAGAAGGGCGAAGTCGTTGTACGGGAAAGTATCTCGGCTTGGAAGGACGCATGGCTTCGTCTGCGTTCCAACAAGTATGCGATGGCGAGCCTCATCATCCTGCTGTTGATCGTAATTATGGCGCTTATTGGCCAATCCATCAGCGGTCATGATTATCGCAGTCAAGATTATATGGCAACGAACGAGAAGCCATCATCGAATCACTGGTTCGGAACCGACGACCTTGGCCGGGATGTTTTTGCCAGAACGTGGATGGGTGCTGGCATCTCGCTGCAGGTTGGTTTATATGCGGCACTCGTTGACCTTGTTATTGGTGTTATTGTCGGCGGTATTATGGGTTACTTCGGCGGCAAAGTCGATGAAATTCTAAACCGGATTTGCGATATTCTTTATTCCATTCCGAACATGCTCATCGTCATCCTGCTCATTGTTGTATTGGAGCCGAGTATGTTCACCATTGTCCTTGCCCTTAGTATTACAGGTTGGATTAGTATGGCCTGGATTGTACGGGGGCAGATTATGCAGTTGAAAAATCAGGAGTACGTGCTAGCTTCACGCTCGCTTGGCGCTGGCTCGGGACGGATCTTATTCCGCCACTTGATCCCGAATGCGATTGGTCCCATTATCGTCACATTGACGATGACGGTGCCGAATGCGATATTCTCCGAGGCGTTCTTGAGCTTCCTCGGTCTCGGTGTTCAATCGCCTGCTGCATCGTTAGGTACGATGATCAATGACGCCTTGAAGGCGATGACCGTATATCCATGGCGGATGCTGTTCCCAGCTGTTCTGATCAGCTTGACGATGCTCTGCTTTAATATCTTTGGCGACGGTCTGCGCGACGCGCTCGATCCGAAGATGAAGAAATAAATCAGCCTGATGGGCTTTGCAAATAAATAAATTTTAGGAGGTGGCAGCCATGGAACGAATATTAGAGGTTAAGGATCTGCGCGTGAACTTCAAAGTTCGCGGCGGAACCGTACAGGCGGTACGCGGCGTTAACTTCCACGTTAACAAAGGAGAAACAGTCGCGATCGTCGGTGAGTCAGGCTGCGGCAAAAGCGTAACGGCTCAGTCACTCATGCGTCTGGTTCCTTCCCCTCCGGCTGTAACAACAGGTTCCATTAAATTTAAGGGCGAGGAGATTCTGACGAAGTCGCTCCGCCAGATGGAGAATATCCGCGGCAAAGAGATGGGGATGATCTTCCAAGACCCGATGACTTCGCTTAATCCGACGCTTACGATTGGCAAGCAGATTATGGAGGGCCTAGTTAAGCATCAAGGCTTGAGCGCGTCGGCTGCGAAGCAGCGTGCAGTCGAGATGCTGAAGTTGGTCGGTATTCCGAATCCAGAATCGCGCGTAAATCAATATCCGCATGAGTTCTCCGGCGGTATGCGTCAACGTGGTATGATCGCGATTGCGCTCGCGTGCAATCCATCGCTATTGATCGCCGATGAGCCAACAACGGCATTGGACGTGACGGTACAAGCGCAGATCATGAACGTGATGAAGGATCTGCAAGTGAAGTTCGGTACGTCGATTATTCTTATCACACATGACCTTGGCGTCGTTGCAGACGTTGCGGACCGTGTCATCGTTATGTATGCGGGCAAGGTTGTCGAGTCGGGTAAAACCCGCGATATCTTCAAGAATCCGAAGCATCCGTATACACGCGGCCTGCTCGAGTCGGTACCGCGGCTTGACCAGAAGAAAGACGAGCCGCTTATTCCGATCTACGGTACACCACCGGATCTTATCAAGCCGCCTGCGGGCTGCGCATTCGCTGCGCGCTGTAAGGAAGCGATGCGCGTATGCTTGCCTAACGATCCGGCACTCGTATCGGTGGAGGGTGAGGACCATAGAGCCGCATGTTGGCTCAATCATGAGCTAGCCCATCCGATCTCCAGCGAAGGAGGGGAAAGCGCATGAGCAAGGGGAATGCTAGCGCTGCAGCACCGCTCGTGAAAGCCTCGAACGGCGATGCCCTGATCGAGATTCATGATCTGAACAAGCACTTTAACCTAGGCGGCGGACAAATTCTGAAAGCCGTCAGCGACGTAAACCTTAAGATCGGACGCGGCGAGACGCTTGGCATCGTCGGCGAATCCGGTTGCGGCAAGTCGACGATGGGACGGACGGTTATGCGTCTGTATGAGCCGACTTCCGGCAATGTCATGTTCGACGGCAAATCGCTGTATGATCTGAAGGGCTCAGAGATGAAAGCGGTCCGTCGCGATATGCAGATGATTTTCCAAGATCCGTACGCTTCGCTGAACCCGCGGATGACGATCACGGACGTCATCGGGGAAGCGCTCGATATTCATAAGCTTGCTGGCAGCCGTGCCGAACGCAAGAAGAAAGTCGAGTCGCTGCTCGATGTGGTTGGTCTCAACCCAGACCACGCGACGCGTTACCCGCATGAGTTCTCCGGGGGTCAGCGCCAGCGGATCGGTATCGCCCGCGCACTCGCGGTACAGCCGAAGTTCATTATTGCCGATGAACCAATCTCCGCACTGGACGTATCGATCCAAGCGCAAGTCGTGAACTTGATGCAGGATCTGCAGCGGAAGATGGGACTGACTTACATGTTCATCGCGCATGACCTGTCGATGGTTAAGCATATCAGTGACCGCGTTGCGGTTATGTATCTTGGCCGGGTGGTTGAATTGGCGGAGAGCAGTGAGCTGTACGCTAACCCGGCGCATCCGTATACCCAGGCACTGCTGTCGGCTATTCCGATTCCGGACCCTGATATTGAGGCGGAGCGGGAGCGCGTGGAGCTCAAGGGCGAGCTTCCTAGCCCGATCAACCCGCCAAGCGGCTGCCCATTCCGTACTCGCTGCCCGCTTGCAACCGAGAAGTGCGCCAAGGATACGCCGGCGCTTGCAGAATTGAAGAAAGGCCACTTTGCAGCCTGCCATTATGCATCGGTATAACGAGCAACGGCATAATAAAGCCTGCCATATGGCGGCATAAGAAACACCTTCAAGGGTTACAGATCCATGTCTAAAGAAATGGAGATGGCCTTGAAGGTGTTTTTATTTTGGATAAGATCATAGGAACACAATTGCTGCTCGACTTGATAGTATGCACCATTTTTCTTGATGCGGTATACGACGTTGGGTAGCAGAGGAACATCCATGACTCTGTCCCATTATCTAGGAAGTACTTCAGCATTGATATTGATTTGGTAAAAAAAGTTTTAGGACTTAATGATTCATTATGTGTATGTCTGAAATGTTCGGTCGTATAGGAATATTAGCAGGTTTGTTTTCGTCGAATGCTGCAGGTGGTTGGCTGTTATTGGCCGAAGCGTCTACCGATGCGCCCCATGTGTACGATTTCGGATTTATGATATAATGAGCTGTAAAGCTTTAGTGAATGCACACCCCTAGAGTCTGACTTACGCTTTGTTCAAAAAGTGGAGGGATCGGTATGCGGGGTACGGAACGTGAAATGGATGTGGCGAGGCGCGCACAGACAATCGATTGGCTGAAGACGGAGATCGTCGATCAAGTCGCTCGGCTGTTTCGTGCGTTGTGGGAGGGAAGCACCGTTAGGCTGACAGACAGTCTGGCAAGTCTGATCTCCAGCAGCTATATTCTTGGCCGGCGATTAGGACTCTCCTACAGAGAGCTTGATGACGCAGTGCTCGCTAAGCTTCGCAAGCTTTCGCAAGAAGGTCATACGTTGGAAGACGATTATGGCGATTTATCGCGACTGGAAGATCATATTCGCAAGAGGTGAACGGGTTGAACACCGGCAAACATTCGCTGATCTGGAGTGCAGTGCTTCTACTACTGATGCTCTCGATGGCTGTGCCCCTACTTAACGTTATTTCTATTATGTTGATGATGGTCCCTTACGTGGTGTTGTACGCATCGCTGTCACGCCGGTCTTTCGCGGTTCATATCGCGATTGTATGGGTCATATCGTCCCTGTTGATCGGCTGGTTTGCTCCGCTAATGGGGCTATTCTTCATCGTGCCGTCGATCATTATGGGTCATCTGATCGTGAAGCAATCGCCGCCCGGGCGGGTGCTGGTATCTGGAATATTGTCGCTGCTCGGCATTATGCTGCTTGAGCTGCTCTTATTCAATCTTATCTTCGATCTGTCGCTGATTGGCGAGATGGGCAATCAGATACGGGAGATGACCAATTCGCTGCAGAGCGATGGGCTGCTGCCGGCTGAGTGGTCTGCGGACCTGACGGATTCGCTCGTGAAGATGGTTACACAATCGATTCCTGTCGTGATCATTACGATTTCGTTCGTTTATGCGGCTGTCACGCAATATATTAGCCGCGTTGTCCTCAATCGACTGGACATGCGCGTTCCGTCGATGCCGAAGGCGTACGACTGGAAGCTGCCGCGCATTATGGTGTTTTATTATTTGGTCGCTCTTGTGCTCAGCATGATTATTGAGTCGGATGATTCATTCCTGTCGGTTGCACTGTTAAACCTGGTGCCGCTGTTGAAACTAGCATTCACCATTCAGACGATTGGCTTCTTCTACTTTATTGCCCAGCAGCGCAGCTGGTCGAAGGTTGTGCCGTTCATAATAGCGGTTGTCGTGCTAATGCTTCCGCCGCTCAGTCTTATTGGTCTGCTGGATACAGCTTTCCCGATTCGGAAGGCGTTCGAGAAACGATGACACAGGAGCGGAGAAGAAATGCCTAAGTTTCTAGTCAAGCGATGGCACGGAATGCATCAGTTATGGGCGTTCGTGCTGCTGCTGCTCCTGTCGGCCGCACTCACCTTCTTCAATTGGGTGATCGGATTGGCAGGACTGATCTTAACGATAGCAGTAGGCGTCTATGCGGTCTATGCGGAGCGAGCATTCCGGCGCGACCTGAAGTCGTATCTCGGGACGCTGTCCTATCGTGTGAAGAAAGCGGGCAGCGAGGTTATTAGCGAGCTGCCTTTCGGTATTATCATTTATGATGATGAACGTATCGTTGAATGGAATAACGCCTATGCGGCACGTATTTTTGACACAGACTCGGTCGTAGGCACTTCTCTTGGCGAATTGTTCCCTTCGATGAAGGAGAGCAAGAACAGTGAAGGGATCTATGAAGTCATGTTGGGCAATCGGGTATTCGAGCTGAACTTTAAGAGTAAGGAACGGCTCGTCTACATTCACGACATTACGCTTATGTGGCAGCTAGCCCGTAAGCATGAGGATGAGAAACTCGCGCTCGGCGTTGTGCTTATGGATAACCTTGAAGAAGTGACGCAAGGGATGGACGATCAGCAGCGAACGACGCTGCTATCGAAGGTTACGGCCGAGATTACGGACTGGGCGCAGAAGTACCATACGTACTTGAAGCGGCTCAGTTCCGACCGTTTCCTGATCATTACCGATCAGAAGACGCTTAAGCAGCTGGAACAAAGCCGTTTCGAACTGCTGGATGAGGCACGTGAGATTACGGCAGAGAACAAAATACCGGTTACGCTTAGCATCGGCTTCGCTGCTGGCGCTGAATCGGTGACCGAGCTTGGCCAGTGGATGCAGATGAGCCTTGATATTGCGCTTGGACGCGGCGGCGACCAGGCGGCCGTGAAGGTTGGCGAGCGCCAGTCGTTCTATGGCGGCAAATCCAATGCGGTCGAGAAGCGTACGCGGGTACGTGCCCGCGTCGTTGCTCACGCTCTGCGGGACATGATTCGGGAGAGTAATAACGTCGTCATTATGGGACACCGGATGCCGGACATGGACGCTCTCGGCGCTGCGATAGGCGTGCTGAAGGCAGCACAGATGTTCAATAAAGAAGCCTACATTGTGCTTGAGGGCATTAACCCAGCGATTCAGAAGATGATGGAGATGCTGAGGGAAGACGAGCGGATTACCAAACGGATCGTCTCGCCAGAGCAGGCGCTGCACCTCGTAGAGTCGAAGACGTTGGCTGTTGTAGTCGATACGCATAAGGCCTCGATGGTGAAGGAACCTCGGCTGCTGCAGCAGACCGACAAGATCGTTGTCATCGACCATCATCGACGGAGCGAGGAGTTTATATCCAAGTCCGTGCTCGTCTATATGGAGCCCTATGCTTCATCAGCATGTGAGCTCGTAACGGAGCTGCTGCAATACATTCATGAGCGGATATCGCTCGATGTACGTGAAGCAACGGCGCTGCTCGCAGGCATTACGGTCGATACGAAGAGCTTCTCGCTTCGGACAGGTGCCCGCACGTTCGAGGCCGCATCGTTCCTGCGTCGTAACGGCGCCGATTCGATGCTCATTCAGCGGATGCTGAAGGAAGACCTTGAGGAGTACATCCTGAAGGCGGACATCATTAAGCACGCAGAAGTCCTGTATGACCATATCGCGATTGCGGTGACGGAACCGGGTCGCAAATATTCACAGCTGCATATTGCGCAGTCGGCAGATACGCTGCTCAATATGACCGGCATCTACGCTTCGTTCGTCATTAGCGAACGGCCGGACGGTCTAATTGGCGTAAGCGCCCGCTCGCTAGGTGCGATGAACGTTCAGGTCGTTATGGAACGGCTTGGCGGCGGCGGGCACCTGACGAATGCGGCTGCGCAGCTGGAGTGCGGCGTGCGGGAAGCATCAGCGCGGCTGCGCAGAATTTTGGAAGAGATCGAGAAGGAAGAGGGGTTATTCGAATGAAGGTTATCTTTCTGCAAGATGTAAAGGGACAAGGCAAGAAGGGCGAAGTTAAAGAAATCTCGGAAGGCTATGCACGCAACTTCCTGCTGCCGAAGGGCCTCGTGAAGGAAGCGTCAGCGGGTAACATTAACACATTGAAGGCACAGCAGAATTCCGAACAGAAACGTAAGGATAAAGAGAAGGAAGATGCACAAGCACTCGGCGTTCGCTTGGCGGAACTGACCGTCGTCATTAAAGCGAAAGCCGGCGAAGGCGGCCGACTGTTCGGTGCGATTACAAGCAAGCAAATTGCAGAAGCGCTTGAAGCGCAGACGGGTGTACGTCTCGACAAACGTAAGATCGAGCTCGCAGATCCGATTCGTACGCTTGGCGTAACGCAAATCCCTGTGAAGCTTCACACGGAAGTAAAGACGACGCTGAAGGTTCAAGCAGCTGAAGAATAAATGATGAAGTCGGCCTTAAATAGGTTGTGATAGACGGACAATCCGCTCGCAGAGTCAGGTGCATGAATCATTAGCGCCGGCCGCGGGCGGCTGTTCGTTAGAGGGACTAGTATACAGCATAGACTAAGCAGGGTGACTTTGAGTGAGCAGAGTGACTTTGAATAAGCAGAGCGACTTTGAACTCCATTCAAAGATCCTGATGTCATGTTCAAAGATCCTGACGTTAACTCAAAGATCCTGGTATAAGGAGGAACCAATCCATGAGCATGAACCCGGATCAAATGGCATTTGACCGTATACCGCCGCAGAATCTGGAGGCCGAGCAGGCGATTCTCGGCGCCGTCCTGCTGCAGGGCGAAGCGTTGATTACGGCAATGGAGCGGGTAAAGAGCGACGACTTCTACAGCCCTGCCCATCAGCGTATCTTCGAAGCAATGGTCGAACTTGGTGAGGGTGGCCAGCCCATTGACCTTGTCACGCTGACTGCCTATTTGCAGGATCGTCAAATGCTCGAAGAAGCGGGCGGCGTTACGTATCTGGCTAGGCTGGCAAATGCGGTACCGACGGCGTCGAACGTGGAGTACTACGCGCAGATCGTCGAAGAGAAGTCGATGCTTCGCCGCCTTATTCGTACCGCAACGAATATCGTCTCGAGCGGCTATGCGGCAGAGGATGATGTCGGCTTGCTGCTGGGCGAAGCCGAGCAGAAAATTCTTGAGATTTCGAACCGTCGTTCAAGCAGCGGCTTCATCTCGATCCGAGACGTGCTCATGGAAGTATTCGAACGGGTTGAGATGCTCTATTCGAATAAGGGTGGTTCATCCGGTATTCCATCGGGCTTCTCGGATCTCGATAAGATGACGTCAGGCTTCCAGCGAAGCGACTTGATCATCGTGGCCGCCCGTCCTTCCGTAGGTAAAACAGCTTTCGCACTGAACATCGCTCAGAATGTCGGTGTACGGGCGAAGGAAACAGTAGCGATTTTCAGTCTTGAGATGAGCGCGGCGCAGCTATGCCAACGTATGATCTGCGCCGAGTCAAATGTAGACGCGGGACGGATGCGGACCGGTTTCCTAGAAGGCGACGACTGGGAGAAGTTGACGATGGCAATTGGCTCGTTGTCGGAGGCAGAGATATACATCGATGATACGCCAGGTATTACGGTAGCTGACATCCGTGCCAAGTGCCGTCGTCTTAAGAAAGAGCG
The DNA here is from genome assembly GCF_014779765.1 of Paenibacillus terricola. Classification (GTDB taxonomy): domain Bacteria; phylum Bacillota; class Bacilli; order Paenibacillales; family Paenibacillaceae; genus Paenibacillus_T; species Paenibacillus_T terricola. The sequence continues at coordinate 44,320 of NZ_JACXZA010000004.1, forward strand.
CGGTCTAGGCATGATTCTGATCGACTACTTGCAGCTCATTCAAGGCCGCGGCAAAGCGGGCGAGAACCGGCAGCAGGAAGTATCCGAGATCTCGCGTACGCTGAAGCAGATTGCCCGTGAGCTGGAAGTGCCGGTTATCGCACTATCGCAGCTGTCGCGGGGCGTTGAGCAGCGGCAGGACAAGCGCCCGATGATGTCTGACCTTCGTGAATCGGGCTCGATCGAGCAGGATGCCGACATCGTCGCGTTCTTGTACCGCGACGATTACTACGATAAAGAATCCGAGAAGAAGAATATTATCGAGATCATTATCGCGAAACAGCGGAATGGTCCGGTCGGTACGGTTGAGCTGGCGTTCTTGAAGCAGTTCAACAAGTTCGTCGGACTAGATCGGACGCATCAGGAACCGGCTTCGTAAAGTGTCTATAGCTTTAGATTATTGGTCCGATGCACGGGGTGCATCGGACTTTTTATTTTGTTACCGGAAAGCTGACTTATAAAAAGAGCTTCATTGCAAATAATATGGCGGAATGGGTTCGACTGAGACGAAAGAGCTGCAATATTTCCGAACATTCACATAGGCCGATGTATAATTGTTCGCGTTTTAATTGACTTTGAGCGGTGCGGCTGATACACTAGTCATGCTGCCTTCAGTTCGATTGCGGCCTTGGTTCTGCCTGTCCACATGGCCCAAGACTTACCGGTCGCAGGATGAAGGACGAGCTAGGCGTCTGATCGGAGTTGGCAATCATTTTCGGTGCAAGTCAGCATCGGGCGGGGGTATGATCATGTCTACGGTTGTTGTTGTCGGAACGCAGTGGGGAGACGAAGGAAAAGGTAAGATTACCGATTATTTGGCGGAAGGTGCCGACGTCGTCGCTCGTTACCAAGGCGGTAATAATGCGGGTCATACGATTCTGATCGGTAACAAGAAGTATAAGCTTACGATGGTTCCTTCGGGCATCTTCAATGAGAATAAAATTTGTGTCATCGGCAACGGTATGGTAATCAATCCATCGGCTCTTATCGATGAAATTAACTATATTCATGAGAATGGTTTTAAAACGGATAACCTGAAAATCAGCGATCGCGCGCACGTTATCATGCCTTATCACCTCGTGCTCGACGGTCTGGAAGAAGAGCGCAAAGGCGATAACAAAATCGGTACGACGCGCAAAGGCATCGGTCCTGCATACATGGATAAAGCTGCTCGCAACGGCATTCGTATTGCTGATCTGATGGACGCAGAAGAGTTCACGCAGAAAGTGACGCGCCTTATCGCAGAGAAAAACCAAGTGATCCAGCAAGTTTACGGCGGCGAGCCGCTTGACGCTGAATCGATTATCGCAGAATATCTCGTTCACGCAGAGACGCTGCGTCCATATGTAACGGATACTTCCGTTGTACTGAATGACGCAATCGATGCGAATGAGAAAGTACTGTTCGAAGGCGCGCAAGGCGTTATGCTCGACATCGACCAAGGTACGTATCCATATGTAACATCGTCGAACCCATCGGCTGGCGGCGTGTGCATCGGCTCCGGCGTGGGTCCTTCGAAGATCCAACAAGTTATCGGCGTAGCCAAAGCGTACACGACACGCGTTGGTGACGGTCCGTTCCCTACGGAACAAGACAACGAGACGGGCGCATGGATCCGTGATCGCGGCCATGAGTACGGTACGGTAACAGGCCGTCCACGCCGTGTTGGCTGGTTCGATACGGTCGTTGTTCGCCACGCTCGCCGCGTCAGCGGTATTACGGGCCTGTCGCTCAACTCGCTGGACGTACTGTCCGGTCTTGATACGGTCAAAATCTGCGTCGCTTACAAATGCCGCGGCGAAATCATTCACCACTACCCAGCATCCCTGAAGCTGATCTCGGAATGCGAAGCAGTGTATGAAGAGCTGCCAGGCTGGAGCGAAGATATCTCGAACGCGAAGACGCTCGAGGATCTGCCGGAGAACACGCGCCGCTACGTAGAGCGCGTATCCGAGCTGACGGGCATCCCGATCGCAATCTTCTCGGTCGGCCGTAACCGTGAGCAAACGAATATCGTAACGCCGATCTACGGCTAGGCCCTAACATTAATAAATGAGAGGCAATCGAAGCGACGCTTCGGTTGCCTTTTTTGTTTGCTTTGAACTCCAACAAGAGTTGTGCTCCACAGGGGCACACGGTTCCAAGCACGCAGTAACTCACAACGGCTGCGTCCCACACCGCTATGTTCATGCCCCGTAGTTAGTGCCATCAATGGGCGGTGGTGGGTAGAGGGAAAATAAAGAGGTCGAAGGGCGAAGCCCTTGGAATACTCCTACAAGTAGGAAATCAACGGGGATCATAGGGGCTATACCCCGAAATTAGTACCATCAATGGGCGGTGACAGGTGGACATGTGCGAATGAGTATGCGGACGACTGACCGTACCTAGATACAATGAACAATTAGCTTTGCCGCGGATGCGGCAAGAGCGGGCGCACGCTCTCAAGTAGTCAAGGCTGCGTCCTTGTGAGGAGTCCAGAGGTCACACGACCTTTGGGGCCCTCCCTTGCAGGGAGGGGTTGGGTGGGTAGAAGAAATAAAGAGATCCCAAGGGCAAAGCCCTTGGAATTCTCCAATTGGTAGGAAATCAACGGGGATCATAGGGGCCATGCCCCGTAGTTAGTGCCATCAATGGGCGGTGACAGGTGGACATGTGCGAATGGGTATGCGGACGACTGACCGTACCTAGATACAATGAACAATTAGCTTTGCCGCGGATGCGGCAAGAGCGGGCGCACGCTCTTAAGTAGTCAAGGCTGCGTCCTTGTGAGGAGTCCAGAGGTCACACGACCTTTGGGGCCCTCCCTTGCAGGGAGGGTTTGGGTAGGTAGAAAATATGGTTTAAGTGGTTGTGAAAATTAAAGTAGTGATTTGAAATAGTAGGGTCCAAGGGGCGACGAGCCCCTTGAATCCTTCCTCGAGGAAGGATTTTAACAGGTGCCGGTTATACCTTCTCCTCTCGCTGACCATACTGGTTGTAGACAAGATAGAGATAGAGAGTGTTCGACAACCCGTAGGAGCGGTCATAAGAGGATACGGAGGGAATAAGCATGTGGAAAATGTTCGGCTGGGTAGGCCGCGCGATAGCCGTTGGCTTGATCGCCAGCTTTTTGTCTATATGGACAACGGGTTATATCGTCAATAGTTACGTAGAGTCGCTGCTGAAGCAGTATAATATGCCGCTGGACGTGCAGCCGTTCGCGCTGTCGGGAGTATGGGGCAAGCTGTGGGGCGCTGATCCGGTCACGAAGGATAACACGGGAATCGCTGACACGGGCAGCGGAAATGGCACGAATAGCGCGAATGGCGTCGGCAACGACAAGGGAGCTTCGACAACAGACGGCAGTAGTGTACCGAACGGGACCGGAGATTCATCGGAGCAGGGGGCAAACGGGTCAACGACGGGGGATAACAGTGCCTCGGGAAGCAATTCGGCAGATGGCACAGATGAGGATCCGGTTGCGATTGATGCTTTCGGCCAGGAGGAAGAAGGCGCAATAACAGGAATTGGCGGCGGCACGGGACCTAAGACGGAAGCGGGCGGTACAGCGGTGACGACGGAAGAGATGACGGAGGCTAAGAATCAGCTTAGCGACGCGGATAAAGACCAACTGTTCGAGCTGCTGGCAACGAAGCTGCCACAGGAAGCGTGGCAGACAATCTCGGCTTATACGGAGAACGGTTTGACCAATCAGGAGCTTACGAATATCCAGCAAATTGTCGCTCAGTATCTAACGGAGGAACAATATAAGCAGTTTATGGACATTCTGAAAAAATATTAATCCTTTTGTCGAACCGAATTATTTGCTTCCAACTTTTTTACTATGGTACAGTAAAGAGCGTAAACATTCCCAGTGGATGTTACGCTTTATTTGTTTGAAGTTCCAAATATATCCAATCGATGCCAACAAGAGAGAGTTAGTAGTTGATAGGAGAAGGAGATTGTCATGACCGTTAACAAGGATTCCAAGCCGGGCAGTGCCGGATGGCAAGCCGTATTACGGTTGTACCGGTATGTTCGGAAAGCAGCAGTATCAGCAGTGAAGGCCCCTGAGGGAGCATCCGGTAACCGATATCGTCGAGTCGCAGTGATTGCGGTCGCGATCGGTGTTGTTGGCGTGCTTGCAGTTGCAGGCGGTAAACAATACGTAAAAGCTAATACGGTAGATTACTATAACGTACTTATGAATGATCAACTGGTCGGGACGGTAGACAAGCCCGAATCGGTAGAAGCCATGCTGCTTAGCAAGGCTGATGAAGTAAAGAAGTCCCATCCAGATGTGAATATGGTACTGGATACAGGTAAAGTATCCTATGAGCCGGCGAGCGGCTATAAGGCAGACCCGGAGACAGAGGCGACGATTGCGAAGCTGGAAGGCATGCTTACTACCTACGCAACTGGCGTTGAGGTGAAGGTAAACGGTAAAGTCATTGGCGTCGTGAAAGACCGTGAGACAGCTGATCGCATTATGGAGAAAGTGAAAGACAAGTTCGCGCCGCAGACAAGTGCGAAGTCGGGCAAAGTGACGGCGCTCGCTTACAGCAGCGACATGGATGCAGGTTCGGATCGCAAGCTGAAGAAGGTCGAGATTATCGATGATATCGATAAGACGGCTGTGAATGTGGACCCAACGAAGATCGTTGATGAGAAGACGTTGTACCAGAAGCTTGTCGTGGGCAATTTGACGAGTACCAAATATACAGTTCGCGAAGGTGACTGCGTCGGATGTATTGCATCGAGCATGAACATTTCGAAGCAGGTTATATATGAGAATAACCCTTGGATCGAGGATGATCTGATTAAGGTCGGCGACGTGCTGGACCTTACGGTGAAGAAACCAGCTGTGACGGTGCGTACGGTGGAGAGCGTAGCAGAGGTTGTGACGACCGATCCCCAAGTCGTGTATCGGACGAGCGCCAACATGCGCGTCGGCGAGTCGAAAGTACTGCAGCAGGGAAGCGGCGGCAAGAAGCGGTTGACGTACCGTCTGACGAAGGACAACGGTTATCTGATGAGCGAGGAGTTGATCGGATACGAGGTTCTGAAGAAGGGTACGCCGAAGATCGTCGTAAAAGGCACGAAAGTTGTACAAGGCGAAGGTTCGGGCGTATTCGCTTGGCCGATTAGCAGTCATACGCTGTCGAGCAGCTTCGGCAGACGTTGGGGCAAACAGCACGAAGGCGTAGACTTGGTTGGCAGCAGCACGATTATGGCGGCAGATGATGGTGTTGTAGAGTTCGCTGGACAAAAGAATGGTTACGGCAATTGTGTCATTATAAATCATAAGAATGGTTACAAAACATTGTACGGACACATGAAGTCGATCTCCGTGAAAAGCGGTCAAATCCTCGAGAAGGGCGATAAGGTTGGCGTAATGGGCAACACGGGCCATTCAACCGGCACGCATCTTCACTTCGAGATTCAGAAGAACGGCGTGGTGCAGAACCCGCTCAAATATTTGTAAGACAGATAAGCATCGCACTCGGCGGACTCGCTGGAGGCGGTGCTTTTTTCATGCGTCGGGAATTGAGGGGTCCAACTGAATAGGTGGTGAGGGTCTATTGAATTAGCCGATCTATTGGTGTGGGGGTAACGTTCGTCTAGTTGTTGGCGGGTGAGAGCTGCGGAGTAATGGGTTAGGAGAAGCGGAGATCTGAAGGGAACCGAGATTCAATTACACGGCGCTTTTCTCGAAGCCAAGGGCATGCTGGGGAATAAGAACGGGCTGCGGCAATACATCTTGTTGATCGCGGGCGATCGTTCTGTCCGACATGAAGCTGCTGTTCTGGCTGAGTGCGGCGGCAAGTATCATAGCTGCGGCAGCTGTCTGAGCTAGTCGGCTCTTGCGGCGGCGGATTGTTGAGTTCATGATGATTGGTCACTCTCGCTTTCCATATGTAAGTTCGTTGTTTGACTGACTTCATTGTAGAGCACAATGTTCAACAGAGTATGAAATGAATGTTAAATCTAGATTAGAATCGCCATCGAATTGTTTCTCCGTACATGAAAGAGTTTTCATTGGGACTGCAAGGGCGGGTATGGTAAAATGGTACTGTTAGACGTATGAGAAACTATTACGGGCGGGCGGTGGAGCCATGCACGGCAAAATATTAGTAGTTGACGATGAACAGCCGATTGCTGACATCTTGAAATTCAACCTCGAGAAGGAAGGCTACGAGGTCATCTGTGCTTTCGATGGCGGCGAGGCGGTACGTCTCGCGTATGAGGAGCGTCCGGATCTGATGCTGCTCGATCTGATGCTGCCGGTGAAGGATGGCATGGACGTATGTCGCGAAGTACGAGCGGCAAGTCTCCAGCTGCCAATCATTATGCTGACGGCGAAGGATACGGAGCTCGACAAAGTGCTGGGCCTAGAGCTTGGCGCTGACGATTATGTAACGAAGCCGTTCAGCACGCGTGAGCTATTGGCACGGGTAAAGGCACATCTTCGCAGGCAGAAGAAGGCAAGCGAAGCGGTTGCGGAAGCGCAGACGGCCGCTGCTGATGCCGCGGTTGCGAATGGCGCCGCTGAAGCGGAGCAGAGCAAGAACGGCCTGACGATTTTTAACCTGTTTATCGATACCGACATGTATGTCATCTATAAAGATAACGAACCAATCGATCTGACGCACCGTGAGTATGAGCTTGTTTATTACTTGGCCCGCAACAGCGGCAAGGTAATGACGCGCGAGCATTTGCTGCAGGCGGTATGGGGATTTGAATATTTCGGCGATGTGCGGACAGTCGATGTGACCGTGCGTCGTATTCGGGAGAAAATTGAAGACGATCCGAGCCGACCAGAATATATTCTAACCCGGCGCGGTCTTGGCTATCTGATGCGTAATCCCAAATCAGGCGGCTTCGGGTTTGCATGAACGGGATTCGGCTGTTCCGTACCGTTCAGGTTAAGCTGATTATTATTTATGTGCTGCTGATCCTCATCGCGATGCAGCTCATAGGTGTCTATTTCATTAGCACGGTCAAGAACTCGCTGACCGAGAGCTTCACAAGCAACCTGAAGGATCAGGCCAACTTGCTGTCGGAGATGGCGGTGCCAACGCTCTCAGGCAAAGGAGTCACTCGGGATGACAAAACTTCGGATACAGCGGAGCTGAGCAACCTGGTGCGCAACCTGTTCTCGATCAGCGAAGCGGAGATTCAAGTGCTCGATAGCAGCGGCAAAGTATTGGCTACGTCGGTGGCATCCCATCAGTCGTACGTGGGCAAGAAGAACACGTCGCTGGCAGTCACGCGCGCGCTGCAATCGATTCGAGATAATGAAGAAGAAATTATCGATGAAGATAATGTGCGGAAGAAAATAATCGCGCAGCCCGTTATTTATGAAGGCGGCCGCGTTATTGGCGCCGTGTATATCGTTGCGTCGATGAACGATCTGTACAACACGATGGACCGGGTCAATCGGATCTTCGTGACGGGTACGCTGCTCGCGCTTGGTCTAACCGGCGTGCTCGGCGTTCTGCTGGCGCATACGATTACGAGCCCGATTAAGACACTGACACGTTCTGCGGCGGCAATCGCCGAGGGCCGGTTTGACCAACAGGTCAAGGTGCTTGGCGACGATGAGATCGGTCGATTGAGCGAGGCGTTCAACGACATGACGAACCGGCTGCGCGAAGCGTTGTCGGTCAACGAAGAGGAGCGGGACAAACTCGCTTCTGTGCTTGCGAATATGAGTGACGGCGTTGTCGCCGCAGACCAGAGCGGGCACGTTATCGTCTCCAACCGCCGCGCACTTGAGCTTCTTGATGTGGCGGAGTGCGAGGGCCAGCCGCTGACGCGACTCCTCGGCTTGTCTCAGGAAGACATGACCGAGCTTCAGAAGTCGGCCGGGTCCCGTCTGCTGCATCAGGAGAGTGAAGATGGCGGCGAATGGCTGCTGCGCGTGACGTTCACGCCGGTGCATCGCCGCGATAAGGGTACGACGAGCACGATCGTTATCCTAGAGGATGTAACAGAGCAAGAGAAGCTGGAGCAGTCCCGCCGAGAGTTCGTTGCGAACGTATCGCATGAGCTGCGGACACCGCTGACGACGATCAAGAGTTATGCCGAGGCGCTGGATGATGGCGCACTCGACGAGCGTCAGCTGGCTGATCGTTTCGTGAACGTTATTCGTAACGAGACGGAGCGGATGATTCGACTCGTGACGGATCTGCTTCACCTGTCCCGGTTCGATTCGAATCAGGCGCCGCTGCGGCGGAGCTCCACGAATTTGCCAGATCTGCTTGAGGAAGCTGCGGACCGATTCGCCTTCCAGATGAATCAGAAGGGCATTCAGTCCGAGGTTCGCATCGAGGATGGCGTCGGCTCCGTCTGGCTCGATCGCGATGGCATCGACCAGGTGCTTGATAACTTGTTATCTAATGCAATCAAATATACGCAGGGCGGCGGAAGCATTGTGCTGACCGCACGCAAACCAGATACCCACTCGGTTGCTATCAGCGTCAAGGATGCGGGCATAGGCATTCCGAAGAAGGACATGGGACGCATTTTTGACCGATTCTATCGGGTTGATAAGGCCCGCTCGCGCAATATGGGCGGCACAGGACTAGGCCTATCCATTGCCCGGGAAATAGTCCGGGCGCATGGCGGGACAATCTCACTCGACTCTGAACTGAATGTAGGTACGACGGTCACGTTCACGCTGCCGACACCCGACATTCGGGAAGGGGGCGAGTCCGCATGATCGAGAAACTGAAGACGGTCATTCTAAGCGTGCTTATCGTGCTTAGCTTGCTGCAAAGCTACTGGCTTGCATACAGTATGCCAGGTCTCGCAGCAAGAGTCCGAACCGGCATCGACTATGTGAATACGGAGCAGATGGGGCCGACCGAGCAGATCGAGAACGTTATTTTTCCCGAATCGATTGTGCTTCATATGGGGCAGTCGCAGCATACGGTGTTGTATCCTCCCACTAATTTCTATGATCTCGTGTTCCGTAAGATACAAGCGGTCGGGTTCAAAAGCTTCACCCGATATGCGAAGTCGAGTTATGACTGGAACCAGATTCGCGACAAGAAGAAAGGCGTTGAGCTTCGGTTCGACGGCGTACCCGTTTCACTGCTTGGCAAGCTGATGAAGCTTGAGGGTGATCTGGTATTCACGGCGGATCGGATCGATCGGATCTGGATCTACATGGATGAGGATACCGAGCTGGTGCATGCGTTCTTGTTCAGTTCAGATGGTCGTACGGTATACGAGGCGTCCCGTACTGATATTACAGCACGCGATGTCGAGGAATATGTCGGCTTCGGCCAATACGGTACATCGTATAAGCCGGATGGCGATATTTATTTGCCGGAGATCTCGATTGAAGCGGTCGAAGCGGTTGTCGGTTACAAGACATACCCGCCTGATCAGATGCAGCGCAGCTTGTTCTCCGACCCAGGCACGACGCGGACGCTGGAGAACTTGAATGGCGCGTTAATCTTCACCGATGGCAAGCGCGGTCTGCAGATCGAACAGAATGGCAAGTGGGCTAGCTATACGAACCCGGCTGCTCCGCAGACGACGCAGAACGATATATCCGAGAATGTGCTTGCTTCTCTGCAGTTCATTAATGAGCATGGCGGCTGGGACGGATTGCATCGTTATGTACCAGTCAGCTCAACAATAGACGCAGCCGGTGATGGCGGACGGATGGTGTTGTTCCAGCAGTATTACGGCGCTTATCCAATCGTATCGGACGAGCTGTACAAATTCGGTTACATGCGGCTTCTGCTGCAGCAGGGCGTTGTAACGGAGTATGAACGCTCGCTTATGACGCTGGAGAATGTCGCGCAGTTGAAGACGACGCGCTGGCTGCCAGGAGGCGAGCTTCTACGGTCTACGCTGCAAGCGATGGATCGCAGAAGCGAGATCCGATCGGTGTATCCAGCTGTACGCGTCATTCCAGCGACGGATGGAGACACCTTATCGTTGGTGCCGGTCTGGGCGGCTCGTTATGCGGATGGCACCCAGGTCATCGTTATGAATGCCCAGCCAGCTGGTTATGACGGCGTGGCAGAGCGGCATGAGTGGCAGCTAGAACAGCAGCAGAAGAAGAATACGACAGCCAATGCGGATAAGACCGTAAGCGGAATCGGCGCTGCCGGCGGCAGCGGCCGTTCGAATACGTCGGTCAGCAGGCTGTCGGATCTGGAAGATAAAACGGCGGCAGTGGAACAGCCAGCAGGATGAACCAAGCTGTTCCTGCTGACGTGTTCATGCAGTGTCGGTTGCAGCATGAAGCTTGATCATCGGCAGTAGGAGCGTCTCAAGTCGGAGGTGAGTGCGCATGGATTGGAGCCGCGCTAAGAGCGTGCTTATACTCGCTTTTCTCTTGCTGAATGTCGTGCTCGGCTATCAGCTGTGGGAGAACGTTAGTGAACGGTTGAATACGGGCCAGAAGCTGGGCGACCTGGATGCAGATACGCTGCGGATGATGAAGGAGCGGGGAATCGGTCTCGCAACATCAGCAAGCATTCCATCGGAAACGCCAGAGCTGCGGGATTTGACCTATCGGTTCAAAATAACCGGCACGGCAGAAGAGGTCACGCTTGAGAAACCGGTGGACAGCCGGATTATTTTCGACGAGAAGGAACTGATTGCTCAGCTGGGCGGTGTCATTCCCGATCTGGCGGAGTATCAGTACGACCAATTGGCCAGCCCTGACGGCATCTTTGTTCTATACCGGATGGCAGGCGGACGGCCGATGTTCGATGTGAAGCTTGAGCTGTTCTACAGCAATCAGAACCAGAAAATAACCGCATACCGCCAGACACAGGTTGAGCTGGTCGACGCCGAAGCTTCGGAGGCGCATGAAGTGCTGCCGGCCTCGAAGGCGATTGTGCCGCTCGTGGACAAGTATTTGGAAGAGGGATCGGTTATTAAAGAAATATCGCTTGGCTATCATGGCCAGCTGTTCAACTCGGAAACCCAGTATGCTGCGCCGTCTTGGCGGGTGCTGCTCGAGAACGGCAAACCGTTCTACGTTCATGCGATCAGCGCTGAGGTTGTACAGGAGAAGGTCGAGGACACAGCGGACGAACATTAGCATTGGGGAATGCTAATGGGTTACACCAAGCAGGAAGCAATTGGGCATGGTCATCATTGCCCAGTGAGAGTAAGGTTAGGTTGTCAGGGGAATGTGGGAGAAGGGACGTAAGGGACGTTATGGGATTTCGATTTACGGTGTTATCCAGCGGGTCGACCGGCAACGCAACAGTCGTGCAGAACGATGAGCATACGGTGCTCGTCGACGCGGGACTGAGCGCGAAGCGGATCGACCAGCTGCTGGCGGAACGCGGGGTGTCAGGCCATAGCATTGACGCCCTGTTCGTGACGCATGAGCATTCCGATCATATCAAGGGATTAGGTGCGGTTGCGCGCAAATATAGTCTTCCTATCTTCGCGAATGCAGCGACTTGGGAAGCAATGGAGAAACATGTTGGTACGATTGCGCCGGAGAAGCGGACAATCGTCGAGACGGGCGAGACGGTATCGTTCGGCAATATGCGGGTAACGTCTTATCCGATCTCACACGATGCGGCTGAGCCGGTCGGGTATTGTTTTGCCGAAGATGGTTATAAGCTGAGTCTGGCAACGGACCTTGGCTATGTGAGCGACAAAGTGAGACAGGCTATTATCGATTCGGATGTGCTTGTCCTGGAATCGAATCACGATACGGAGATGCTCCGCATGGGGCGTTATCCATGGAACATTAAACGGCGTATTCTAAGCGATGTCGGGCACTTGTCCAACGTTGCGGCAGGCGAAGCGCTCTGCGAACTGATGACGGATCGGACGAAGCGCGTCTATCTGGCGCACCTTAGTCTGGATCATAATGTAATGGAGCTTGCGAAGCTTACGATTAATGGTATTTTTGAGAACAACGGCATATTCTTTAAAAGAGATGAGGACCCATTGCGCGATACGTACTATGATCGTGCTACCCCATGGGACGAAGTGAAGCGTCGATAAGTGTCTCTAGCTCGTCGTCGAGCATGGAAGTACGGTTTTCTAGTTCTTCACGTGTAACAAGTCCGCGTTCAACTAATATATCTAGCAGGACACCGACCGTTAATAGAATGCGATATTGGTCGCGTCTAAGGTCGGCAACAGTGGCGTTAAGCTGTACAAAGTCCCAAGTGGGAGATGATTTCTTAGTCATACGAGATTTCACTCCTTCATCTCTATCATTTCGTCTTGCAATCTATTATTATTGTAGTCGTAATTACCGAAAATATTCCTATAAGTACATGTTCAAAAAGTTCGGTTTTCAGCACCGAGAAGATTGCGAGAACCTGAAGGGGGAGGAACGGAGTGTAGGCCAAACCTACATGAGTACCGGACTCCGAAGGTGAACGCAATCTTCGACGCCGAATATGCTTCATGAATCACTTCGTGATCAAAAGCGGACTTTTTGAACAACATCTATAAAGAAATTTGTCTTAATGTGCTGCGGCGCATTGAGAGGAGAGATAGATATGAGCTTGTTCGACGACGATTTCTATTCGAGCCGGGTATCCCGGCGGAAAAACCGCTGGATTCAAGAGGATGCGAAGCAGTCGAAGGTGCTGCGGAGCAAGTCCAATTGGTCGAACATGCGGGTAGCTGTGCTATCGTCAACGATTAGCGCGGCGGCAGCGGTGCTCTTATTCGGCACGCTGTTCTATCACGGAGGCGACAGCTCAGATAAAAAGACGCCAGCAGCATCATCAGCTGTGACGGCGACACAGACGGCAGATCCTTACGAGAAGACGATCACCGCGGCGGCGAAGGTTCGCCCGATGGTTGTCAGTGTAATAAATGAGCAATATGCATTAGGCGGAATTAGCTCCTCAACTGGCGATGACTCGGAAGCGGCAGAGGGTCAGCTGCAGCAGGTGGGCGTTGGCTCAGGCGTTATTTTCGAGAAGAAGGATGGCAAGGCGCTTATTGTAACGAACTACCACGTTATCTCAGGTTCGGAACGGGTAGAGGTTACGATGACCGACGGTACTTCGCGCGTAGCAACGATTGTTGGCGGCGATCAGATTACGGACCTTGCTGTGCTGCAAATCGATGACAAGGGCATCGGCGATGTTGCCGAGTTCGGTGAATCGAGCAAGCTGCGTAACGGCGAATGGGTTATGGCAATCGGCAGTCCGCTTGGTCTAGGCGACTCGCTGTCATCGGGCATTATAAGCAAGACCACGCGGATGATTCCGGTATCGCTCAACCAGGATGGCAACTATGACTGGGAGCAGGAGTTCATTCAGATCGATACATCGATCAACCAAGGCAACAGCGGCGGACCATTGATCGATCTGGACGGTCGTGTGGTTGGCATCAACAGTATGAAGATTGCGGATATCGGTGTTGAAGGGGTTGGCTTTGCCATTCCGATCGATAACGCGAAGCCGATTATCGACAGCCTGATCAAGTATGGCGTTGTGAAGCGTCCTTACCTGGGCGTATACACGTTGGATCTGGATCAATATCTGGCGCAGCAAGCGTTGACGAAACCGAAGGATAACATGGATGTTCCGAATACGGGCGTTGATGGCAGCAGCGTTGAGCCTAATGCGGGCGTTGACGGGGACACAGATAGCAGCTCGCTGAGTGATGCTGTGGACGATACAGGCATCATTATTCCGGACGAGGTGAAGGATGGCGTCATTGTGCTGGAGGCGGTTGGTCCATCGCAGGAAGCGGGTCTGAAGTTCAATGACCTGATCACGAAGCTTGATAAGACGCCGATTGGCAGCACGATGGAGCTTCGCAAATATTTGTACGAACATAAGAAGATCGGTGACACGATCGAAATTACGTATTATCGCGATGGCGAGAAGCAGACGGTGAAGCTGCAGCTGTCGGAGAAGAGTAAGGACGACGATTAGGATTAAATAGAGAGCGGGCGCCGAGATGGCGTCCGTTTTTATGCGTAGAAAAAAGCCGAGGGGGACCTGTGAGAATGGGGTCCCCTTCGGCTTTGTGCGCTGTATAGCAAGTTGAGTGGATACCGGCAGGTTATTATTGCAGCTTGAAGCGGGAAAGTGTTTCCCGCAGATCGTCGGCCGTGCGGGCGAGTGCCTCGGAGCTGGACGAGATCTCCTCCATCGTTGCAAGCTGCTCCTCAGTGGAAGCAGAGTTGTGCTGGCAAGCTGCGGCCACTTCGTGACTGGCATTCGATACGGCTTCGGTAATCTGAACGAGCTGGCGGCTTGCTGCGGCAAGCTCCATCGTAATCGTTGCTGCCATCTGTGCTTGTTGATCGACGTCGGCAACGTTGTGCTCGATGGCGAGAAACAGCTTGTTCATTTGCTCCGTCTTCTCGAGTCCTTGCTCTGTCTGCTCGGCTACGGTGAGCATGGAATCAACGGCATTGCCGGTATGATTGACGACCTCATGAATGAGCTCGCCGATCTGATTCGCGGATTGGCCTGATTGCTCGGCGAGCTTGCGGATTTCCTGTGCGACGACAGCGAACCCGCGGCCCTGTTCGCCTGCACGCGCTGCCTCGATGGAAGCGTTGAGGGCGAGCAGATTCGTTCTTGTGGCCAGATCGGTAATGATGTCAGTGATGCTGTTAATCTGCTGCGAGCGGCTGCCAAGCGATTGCACGACAGAGGACGTATGCTGAACGTTCGCGCGCATCTCAGCCATTGCCTGCACCATATCTTGTACGGCTGCTGAGCCCGAGGTGGATGCTTCGAGCGCGGATTGTGCGCTTGCACGCATACGGTCGCTGCTGCCTGAAACTTCGCTAATGCCGTCCGCGATTTCATTGATCGCTTGCGTTGCTTCGGTCATCTGCTGCTGCTCGGTCTCGGCGCTCGCCGCGATCTCTTGAGTCGATGCGACAATCAGCTCCGTTGCACGTGTCGTCTGTTCGGCGCTTGCGCTCAATTGATTCGAAGACGAAGCAACATGGAGCGCCGTATCCATCGCTTGCGATAGAATCGAGCGAAGCTTGGCTGTCATTCGATTGAACGAGCCTGCCAACTCTCCGATCTCATCGCGCGAGCGGACTTCGAGGTTCTGACTGAGATCCCCGTTGCCATCGGCGATTTCCGCCAGTTGTCGGTTGATTATGCGGATAGGACGAGTGATGAAGACGTTCAATAGAATCATGATCAATACCACGACGATCATGGCGCTAAGCGGAAGCGCGCCCGTAATGATCGTTTGTTGATTGGCTGCTTGGGTACGATTTCTTTTGTCAGCCGCGATCTCAAGCTCGAGCTTATTTACAGCCGCTACAACGACTTCGTCCAGCTTCTTGCGGGACGTACGCTCTTCGTTGAAATGAAGGGAATAGGCACCATCATGATCACCGCTGTCGAGGTGGGCGAACACCTTGTCGCTCGATTCGGTGTAAATAGTGAAGTAGGATTTGATTTGCTTCAGCTTCGCATGATCGTCGGCATCGAGAGTCGGATTCGCATCGATTCGTTGCAGGACCGTTAGAACCTCTTGGCCCTTCTCAGCGATCTCTTCGCGGTATTGCTTGTCACCCTGAAGCAGGTAGGCGCGCTCATCATTAGACATGCCAGCCAGCCTGTACTGCAGCAGGTGCAGATCTGTATCGTAATCAGCGTCTTGCAGCATTTCGTCATAAGCGCGTTCGGAACGCTGCGTATGCAGATAGCTTGTTGCTGCCATCGTAATCATTAAGGCGATGACGATTGCGAAAGCGGTGATGAGTTTGTACGAAATTTTCATGCAGGGAAAGCCTCCAGTTGACTTGAAATTCTAGTGGGTTAGCGGCGGTGATTGTCCATAAGACGTTGGTAGTAACGTTTATATATGTCGGCAGGAGAAGGCGAGAAGATTAGCGCAGTGGCGCGGTTTTTGAGACTTTTTTCAGATGAAGATTGCATAATAGAAGCATGAAGTGGAATTGGTGTGGAAGATAGAGGATGGGCAGTAAATGTGAGGATGCGGTGTCGTGGAATTGGAGCTTCATACGGTGTTTCTGTGGACGAGCAAGGGCTGCCCTCTAGGATGAGGTGCAGCCCTTCTTCACATTAATTATTTGCTCGATTGCTCAAGCTCAGCGATCTGAATTTGGTATTGCGCCATAAGCTCGCTTAACGCGTTTTTGATTTTATCAGTGTCTTTGGTCTCGGCAGCCTTGGCGAGTGCAATCTCTGCCTTCACGAATGTTAGATCGGAGTCATTGCTCTGAATCGTTACGGTGCCAGCTTCATGAGCAATGAACGTCGCAGCAGCTGCTGGCTTTGCTTCAACGGCTTCGATGCGGTTTAACGCAACAGTGGCATCTGCCTCGTCCAAGACTGCAATGCTGACAGGCTGGAGGGTTGGCACAGGGGCCGGCTCGGTTGCTCTAACTACTCCTACTTCAGATATCTGGGCTGGCTTAGCAACATCGGTAATAGGAGTTCCCTTCTCCGAACTGGTTACTTCTACAGCTTCTACAAGTGTGGGCGCGACAGGCACAGGGACGGTGGAGACGGGTGAATACGTATAGGTCGCGACAGTGGAATGCTTTTGTACCAGCGTATCGTACTTTTCCAGAGCAGTCTTCCAGTCCTCAACCGTATCAGATGCGTATCTCTCGGCCAGCTCGACTGGTGAAGTGAAACTCATGATGACAGGAGCGGGAGCGGCTTGCGTGGTCGAACGAGTTGATGCTGTTATTTCGACCGCGCTTACGGGTGCTGCTGACACGGCGTTAAGCTCGTTCACTGCTACTGGTGCTGGCTGGATTTCGGATACGGCGATGAGCTTAGGTGCTTCGGCCGCAGCGCTGCTGCTTGTGTTTGCACCGTCTGCGTTCGTTACAGAAGGGAAGGCAACAGCGGACAGCAGGAAGGTGGAGAGGGCGAAGCGGCTGATTAGAACTTTGCTTTTCATAAGGGAATGCACTCCATTCATGTTTGGGTGATTGTCTTGTCTTGCGCTATAGTTTCACTTTATCGAACAAGGATGGCAGCCCGTTGGTGACTTTGTGGAAAAACGATGGCAGAAGCTACTTCGTGCCCGCCTGCTTGTTATACTTGAAGAAGCGTAAGAAGTAAGGTCGGTTAGAGGGCTGGAGGGACTGCGTATTATGATCGCTAGCGAATATTGCATTGCCGTCGTCGATGATGACGTGAATATAAGGGAATTGGTTGAGATTTACCTGCAGCGTGAAGGATTCCGCACGATTGGACTCGGCAGCGGAGAGGAAGCGTGGGAGCTGTGGAAGACAAGTCCGCCGGATCTATGGGTGCTCGATATTATGCTGCCAGGCATTGATGGCTATGAGCTGTGCCGCCGCATACGGACTGAAGCAGAAGTGCCGATTATGATGATTTCCGCGCGGGATACAGAAGTGGACAAAATCCTTGGCATCGAGCTTGGCGGAGACGATTACTTAGTGAAGCCGTTCAGTCCACGTGAGCTGGTGGCGCGAATCAAACGGCAGCTTCAGCGTTGGTATGGCAGCACTCGTCGTTCAGATGGACAGGTATCGGAGCGGGAAGAAGAGCAGGCTGCCGGGCAGACGAGCCGTATTGAGCTTAATGAGCTGGAGCTGATATCGGAGGAGCGGCGCGTGTTCTGGTCAGGCGAGGAGATCGACATGACGTATAAGGAGTTCGAGATGCTGAAAGTGCTGGCTGAGCACCCGAATCGGGCGTTCACGCGAGGGGAGCTGCTGACTCTCGTATGGGGCGACGACTATTACGGGAGCGATCGTGCGGTGGATCATCTGATCAAGCGCATCCGGAAGAAGATCGAGCATCTGCCTGTTGAGGCCGTATGGGGTCATGGCTATCGGATGAGAAGCGAAGGGAGCGCGGTCTAACTATGAAGCTCGTCCATCAAATCAATCTGGCGTTCGGCGCAGCGCTCATCGCGGTATTGGCGGTGACCGGCGTGCTCATCCACTATGTGCTGCTCGATCATTTCATCGGGACGCAGAAGGCGGATATGAAATCATATGGCAGCGTGCTTGCTGCAACGATGAGCAGTAAGGAGACCACGACTGTGGGCGGAACGAATACGGGGACGGCAGTTACGGGGAGTAAACAGGATTCGTCGACAGGGAAGGATACGTCTGCTGCGGTTGAGGGACAAGCCGCGGAGAAACCAGGGGCTTCATTGGATACGAGTGAGGCGCAGGAGGTTACGAGGGATCGGGTAACAGTGACTGCCGATGCGGTGCCGTCGAGTGCGCCTGAGCTTGTTGCTAGTACGCAAGTAACCGTCCCTTCACCAGCTGCTGCAATTGAGGTCATCCTTACGGACAAAGATGGAAACGTGCTGCGAAATGATACAACGCAAGAAGCGAAGGTATTTGAAGCAGATACGGTCAACAAGGGGACTGCAACACTGACGACTGCGGCTTCGGAGCTGGCTAGCGCGGAGCAGATGCAGAAACTGTGGACCGGCAACAATTCCAACTACCTATATGAGGTCAATGCACTGCCGCAAGGGACATTAACCTTAGTAACGCCGATGAGCAAAATCAAAGAGATCGAGATGGCGCTGCTGAGACGGCTGCTTATTATTTTCATCATTTGCGGCTTGTTCATTCTCTTGTTGAGTCATCTGATCACGCGGAAGCTGATTACGCCGCTGATGCGGCTGAAGGATGAGCTGAGTAAAATCAAAGCGCGTCAATTCTCCTCGGTGAACCTCGTGCAGACAGGCGGAGAGATCGGGGCAGTGGCGCAGACGGTATATGAAATGGCAGGCGAGTTGGATCGATCGAGCCGGGTCCAGAAGCAATTTTTTCAGAATGCGTCCCATGAATTGAAGTCGCCCTTAATGTCGATCGTCGGCTATTCCGAGGGGATACGGGATGGTGTGTTCGAGGGAGAGGCGATGCGCAGAGGGTTGGACATAATCATCGGGGAGAGCGGTCGTCTGAAGAAAATCGTCACCGAGATGACGCTGCTGGCGAAACTTGACGGAGAAGAAGACATCTATCACCCTGCGCCAGTGGAGCTGATGGAGCTCTTGACGGAGACAGTGGAGCGCGTGAATCCGACGGCTGTGAAGCGCGGGGTTACGGTGCATGTTGAAGAGGGCGGAATTAGTGAACTGATCGTTCATGCGGACCGAGATAAATTGCTGCAGGCGCTGCTTAATGTGGCTACGAATGCGGTGAGGCATGCGGATACAGAAGTGCGGATTCAGGTGCTTATGCGAGATGGACAGGTTAAAGTGGAAGTGCTGGATGACGGGCAGGGAATTGAGGAAGGGCTGCTGCCTTATCTATTCCATCGATTCGTGAAGGGTAAGGATGGAGAGACGGGACTTGGCCTTGCGATTGCGAGGGCAATTGTGGAGCGGTGCGGCGGATTTATTACGGCTGGCAATCGGAGCGAAGGCGGTGCAGTTGTTGCGATTGGGCTGCCTCGCGCGCCGGTCGTTTGAAAATACGTCAATAGGATGGTTGTTGGGGCTGTGCTTACGGTATAATAGGAGATGGACTTTACAGAAGAGATCGGAGCAATGAACCTATGTACTGTGTTTGCAAAGAGCATGTAGAACTCGCACTCGATAAATTTGTTGATGAATATGAAGATGCACCCGATATGGTGAACCTGAAGGACACGGAGTTCTCGGACTGGGACCCGCCGCGCCAATGCGATATGTGTGAGAACCCCGCCGAATTCCTGGTGGTGTAGCCGATGTTGATACAGTTAGCGACGATTGGGAAGCTGAAGGAGAAGTATCTCGTCCAAGGCATTGCCGAGTACGCGAAGCGTCTCGGGCCGTATGTGAAGCTGCAGCTAACGGAGGTGCCGGACGAGAAAGCGCCGGAAACGATGAGCGCGGCCGAAGAAGCGCAGGTGCGCGATCGCGAAGGCGAGCGCCTGCTCGCGCAGATTAAGCCAGATGCGCATGTGATCGCACTCGCGCTAGACGGCGAGCTGTGGTCCAGCGAGGACCTCGCTGTGCAGCTCGACAAGTTAGCCACGTACGGCAAGAGCCACGTGGCTTTTGTTATTGGCGGCAGCACCGGCCTCTCCCCGGCCGTGCTGCGCCGCGCCCAGCAGAAGCTGAGCTTCGGGCGCATGACGCTGCCGCACCAGTTGATGCGGCTGGTGCTGATCGAGCAGGTGTACCGGGCGGTGAAGATTAATCGGGGGGAACCGTATCATAAGTAGGGCGGGATTTTTATTGCGAAGAGCCAGTTTTCTGCCTTCCTAATATCCAATAACTATTTGAGCTATTGCAGTTCGAAATAGGGTAAAATGGTACAGACTATAGGGAATGAGGACTGAAACCATGGATAAAGATGAAGTGATATTGACGCAAGAGGGCTTGGAGCAGATTGAGGAAGAGCTCCGCGAGCTCAAGACGGTCAAGCGTAAGGAGTTAGCGGAGCGGTTGAAAGTGGCGATCAGTTATGGCGATCTTAAAGAAAACAGTGAGTACCATTCTGCCAAGGACGATCAGGCGCACATGGAAACCCGAATTTTGGCCCTGGAGCGGACATTAAAGCGGGCACGAGTCGTGAATGCGGACAGTGTGGACTTGAATGAAGTCAGCGTAGGTTCTTATGTGGTATTGAATGATATTGAATTCGCCGAGAGGATCGAATACCGTATTGTCGGTCCGGCTGAAGCCAATGTAGCGGAGAACAAAATTTCTTACGAAAGCCCACTCGGAAAGGGTCTTTTGGGTAAAAAGGTAGGGGATACAATTAACGTAGAAGCGCCAATGGGCACCCTTCAATATGAACTGCTCGAAATTAAAATTTGAAAAGCGTCTCATTTCATGATGGTACTTTTTTCAATGTGTGATTTTTTTATTAACGTAAATGTTCGTGTTGGAATATCTATCTGGATCCCAGATTTTAAAAGCTGATAGGGCTTCGTACTTAGAGATTAGTTTAGTTTCATGTGAAGGCACCCGGTTGGGTGCCTTTTAACGAGGTCAGCCATCGTGCCGAATGGTACGCACGGATTCTTCGTTATCAGTCATCATCATCGTTCCGAGGCTGATGGCCGATACTTCAAGTCCTTCGTTTCCTAGTTTTTTTTGCAACATAGGATTCCCTCATTTCTGGCCTTAGGATCGTACGAACATGAGCCCATTCTAATTGATCCCCATTGAGGCAACCACACAACGCTTATACTAGTAAAAATATTAACAGTCAGCATCCTGATCCTTTGTAACCGGCAGACTTACGCAAGGATTTCGAAGTCTTTGGTCGAACCGCGAAACTCTTGAACATCCCGCATCGGTGGCCGGCCATACATACGGGCATATTCACGGCTAAATTGGGATGGGCTTTCGTAGCCGACGCGGAACGCCGCATCAGAGGCTAGGAGGGATTCCGTCAACATTAACCGCCGGGCTTCTTGCAAACGCACCGTTTTCTGGTATTGCAATGGGCTCATCGCCGTGACGCGCTTGAAATGCTTATGAAGCGCCGATGTGCTCATGTTCACGGATTTTGCGAGTTGGCTGATCACAAGCGGGCGGTCATATTGCTGATTGATGAATCGGATTGCTTGAGCGATGTTATAGGAATGGCTGCCGTTGGTTGCAAATTGATAAAGGAGCGCACCTTGTTCGCCCTGAAGCATTCGATACAGAACTTCGCGGATGATAAGCGGCGCTAGAACTGGAATGTCCTCAGGTGCGTCGAGCAGTTGCATGAGCCGCATGATGGCTTCGAGCAATACAGGAGAAGTTTGGTTTATGGTAATACCTCGGCCGGTTTCTGTTTCCACGGAAGCCGGCCGTTTCATTTGTTCTACGACCTCCAGGATGAAGGCGGCGTCGAAGCTCAGTTTCAAACTTAAATAGGGAATCTCGGGTGAGGCTTCTACTATTCTGCCCATGATCGGTAATTCAACAGAGGTGACTAAGTATGTCGAAGGATCGTACCGATAGGTTTCACCAGCCAGCGTGGCCGTCTTAGCACCCTGCGCCACAACGCAAATGGATGGTTGGTAGACGGATTCCAGCGGTTCCGACAAATGAGTGGCATGCATCAGGGATAAATTAGGAACGGCCGTCCGATACGTTCCGCCATTGGGGGCATGGCGACGTATTAGAAGTGCCAATTGCTGCAAGGCGTGTTCCATACGCTGCGATTCGTCCATTGTCTGTATAGGCCATCCTTTCTAGAAAGGTTGATCTTTTACTTTAATTATAGGGAGACGGAAGAGAATTAGGCAAGGATCGAACAGGAATGGTCTAACGGCATGATACAATTTCTTACTATAATGAATCTGCAAGGTCTGGCGAATGATCGATAGATCCAAAACATGATAAAGGAGAGGAAAGAAATGAGCTTGAATGGAAAAGTCGCGATCGTCACCGGGGCGTCGCGAGGCATAGGTCGGCAAGTGGCCATCCAATTAGCGCGATCCGGAGCGAAGGTGACTGTCAATTATTCCTCGAGCCGGGGCAAAGCGGACGAGGTTGTAAAGACGATTGAGCAATTTGGAGGCCAAGCGGTGGCGATCCAAGCCGACGTGAGCAAGGTGAGTGAAGTTGAAGTGTTGTTCTCGGAAACGCTAGAGCGTTTCGGGCGTGTGGACATACTGGTCAACAATGCTGGTATCATGGAAAACCATGCGATTGCGGACGTGTCGGAAGAGATTTTCGATCGGCATTTCGCGCTCAACGTGAAAGGGACTTATTTTGCTTGCCAACAAGCGATGAAACATATGGCGCAAGGCGGAACCATCATCAACTTCTCGACGTCCGTCTCGGGTGCCATGCTCCCAACGTATAGCGTATATGCCGCAACGAAAGGGGCGGTCGAGCAGTTGACACGACAATTGGCCAAGGAATTTGGTCCCAAGGACATTGTCATCAATTGCATCGCACCTGGGCAAGTGGCAACCGATTTGTTCCTGAATGGCAAATCGCCGGAGTTGGTCGATTCGTTCCGTCGGATGAACGCGTTCGGACGGCTCGGCGAACCGGAGGACATCGTAAATGCGCTCGAGTTGCTCGTTAGCGACAAAGCCCGTTGGATAACGGGACAGACGATTCGCGTAAATGGCGGGTTTAATTAAATATTGCGGAAGCTGGATCTGAGAAAGGAGGGATGAACGGATTGGCGGTTTGTCTCTCTTTTGTCGTGCTATCAGAGCAAGAAAAGGATGACCGAAAACTTGCCGTAAAGACAGCGCGGAGAACCGTACCACAAGTAACGATAAGTTTCTGTTGTACCGTATTACGTTTCAAGGGGGCAGTCAATGAACAAAACAGATCGTTTGTTGGCCATCGTGCTGGAGCTGCAGGGCAGGAAAGTGGTACGTGCCGAAGATTTGGCAGCACTATTTGAAACCAGCGTGAGGACCATCTATCGCGACATTCAGGCGCTAAGCGAAGCAGGCGTTCCGATTACAGGCACTACAGGCACAGGGTATTCCTTAATGGAGGGATATTTTCTGCCTCCAATCCGTTTTACAATAGAGGAAGCTGTGACCTTGCTTATAGGAACGGAATTTATCGAGCAACGATTTGATGATGATTATCGTGATAGAGCCAATGTTGCTAGGAGGAAAATCGAAGCCACTCTATCAGACAGTGTTCGCAGCGAGACCTCCCGTATTCGCAAGTCGCTGCGATTGCTCGCTCCTGGCAAACAGGTTGCTCCGTCAAACGAAAGGGAAAATCTCGATAAGATCCGCCGAGCTCTGTTAGATGGGCGAAAGATCAGATTTCATTATTCAAAAAGAATTACGGATCCCACGGGGGGCCGCCATAGCGAACGTACCGCCGCTCCTTATGGCCTTGTACTCGTTGAAGGGTCGTGGATGCTTGTTGCCCAGTGTGATCTACGCCAAGACATCCGCCATTTCCGTTTGTCCCGAATGGCTGAACTTATCGAACTAGACGAACGATTCGAACTTCCGGCGCATTTTGACTTAAGGGAGTATACCCCTTTAGACGATCGCCACTTGCGAGTCTGCCTTCGATTTGACCATGACATTGCAGATAAGGTGAAGGAATCGAACTATCATTACATAGAGGATATGAAAGGCCATCAAGATGGATTGGATGTGGTCTTACGTGTCCGGCTGCTGGATGAAGTGCTGCAATGGGTGCTTGGCTGGGGAGCGGGGGTAATCGTGTTGGAACCCGAATCATTCCGAAATCGGATTCGTGAGGAAGCCCAAAAAATTCTAAAACGCTACTGACATAACGTTGTCAGTAGCGTTTTTTATAATGGGACATGTAAATGTAAAGGCGATAGGGAAGTAACAAGTATGTTTTGCAACGGCTGTGGGACACAGCCAAATCTATGATTACAGGAAGGATGATATCTTGTGAATTTCGCTTCTGTACGCATCATTACTGACGACGTGGATCGTCTCGTCGAGTTCTATGAGAAAGTCATGGGCGTTTCGGCGGAACGACCCGCGCCCGTATTTGCCGAACTCGTTGTGCCATCATTCACCCTTGCAATCGGCCACTCCCAGACGACGCAGCTATTCGGTGCCGATTCCGCAGTGGCGGCCAATAATCGCACTGTCATTATTGAGTTTCGCGTGGACGATGTCGAGGCCGAATATGTGCGCTTGAAGCCGTTGGTCGATAATTGGGTACAGGAGCCGACCACGATGCCGTGGGGGAACCGTTCCATGCTGTTCCGCGATCCCGATGGCAACCTTCTTAACTTCTTCGAGCCGGTGACCGAGGATGCGATTAAACGGTTTAGAGGTAGACATTGAAGGGCAGTAAAGGATGGCCTTGAAACCTGCCGCTACGGGTACGTTAGGGGAGTGTTGGATGTTGTTCAAAAGCGAAATGCAGTTGCTGCGTGAGTTCCGAGCCCTTCGGCGGCTTGCTCGGCAGGCCCTAGTGCATTAGTGCACGGAACGAGGAACTTATAAACCACGCAAAGCGGGCAGTCCTTGATAGGACTGCCTGCTTTGCGACGCAATGCGAACGCAGCGCATGTACAGCCGGCATATGCGGAAGATTAGGTTCGGATGCACTCGGATAGATCAGTTTATTTCAGCCGCAAGCCGCCGTCCACTTCGAGAACCGTTCCCGTTACAAAGGTATTGTCGACCAGATAGGCGATGGCCTTGGCAATATCATCGGGTGCACCAACCCGACCGACCGGCGTATTGTCGGCATAGCCGCTAAACGCTGCCTCGCGCTGCTCAGCCGGCAGCCAATTCCACCAGGCTGTATTGACGACACCTGGTGAAACGGCATTGACGCGCAGCGGCGCAAGCTCGAGCGCAAGATTGGGCACCATCGCTTCCAGCGCTGCGTTGATGGCGGCTAGGCCGGAAGTCCCCGGCGAAACGCTACGGGCGGAGATGGCAGTAATGAACGTAATGGAGCCGTTCGCGCTGATCGTGTTCAAGCTCAGCTGGGCTGCCGTGAGCTGCGGCCAGAACTTGGCCTCGAAGCCGCCGCGCAGATCATCCAGTGCGAGCTCGCGGAAATTCCCAGCTCCCTTGGCGCCGGAGACGGATATAATGAGATGATCGAATGCGCCTTGGCGTTCGTAGAATGTTGTGACCGCTTCAGGAGAGCTCGCATCGAGACACTCGCCCGAAGCGTTGCCTTCGAGCTGCCGAAGCGCTTCTTCAAGCTTGGCGCTGTCACGCCCCGTAATGACGACCTCGGCTCCTCCTGCTGAAAGCATCTGTGCTGATGCAAGCCCCATACCGGATGTGCCGCCCATAATAATGATGCGTTGCCCTTGAATCCCTTTTCCCATGTCCATTTCCTCCTATATGAACCGATTGATTTGTTTGCTTGTTTGAATTATAATACGTAACGTAACGTAATGTAAATAGGAATTTTGAAATATTTTCCTGGGGGTATTATTTATGGATAGACATCAAGTCAAACCGGCACCCGGCCGTCCAAGAAGTCAGCAAGCGATGGAGGCGGTGTTAACGGCAGTGCACCGGCTGCTGCAGACGACGGCCTACAAGGAGCTTACAATGGAAGGCATCGCCAAGGCGGCGGGCGTTGGCAAACCCACGTTATACCGATGGTGGCCAAACATCGCCTCCATCGTCATGGATGTGATGAAGCAGCAAGCCCATCATGACATTGGGGCTCCGGATACAGGCTCGCTTGAATCGGACTTGCTCCTCTACATCGGCGATACTTGCCGCTCGCTGACACAGGGCGCCGGTGCGATCATGCGCAGCTTGATGGCGGAAGCCCAGTTCGACGACGGCTTCGCGCAGATATTCCGCGAGTCATTCATCTCCTCTCGCAGGGCAACGCTCATCGCTCTTCTGCAGCGCGGCGCCGCAAGAGGCGAGCTGCAGAAGGACGCCGATCTGGAGCTGCTCGCTGACCTCTGTTACGGGCCGATCTGGTACCGACTGCTGAACGGGCATGCGTCACTCGACGAGGCGTTCGTGCAGGCCATTACGGCTCATATTATTATGCGAGGCTGATGCTGTTGGAGCAGGAATGAGGATTACTATGATACGTTCATTACCGTTGCCCCGGATGCCCCTCAGAGACGGGAACGAGGCCTTCGGACAAGAAAAACGGAATAACAAAGCCGGGCATCGAGTTTGAGTTAATCGAGACGCAAATTTTATAGGCCAGATACTTTTTCTATTGGTCCAGATCAATACTTATATTTCATCGTGAACCAATTACATCGGCAGTCAAGATTTCATTATGGCAATGACCTGCGGCAGAGGCCCTATAGTTTACTACGTATGAAAATAGTCGAACCGCCTGCTCCTACCTTTTAGTGAATATTTTGCAATACAAAGTTGACTCCATTTGCATAGAAATTTGAATATTGCGGAATGAAGGTGGTTCTGGGGAAGGAGGGATGAACCGATTGGCGGGTTGTCTCTCCTTTTTCGTGCTATCAAAGTAACAGAACGTAAAGAAAGGCCATCTCACTACAAGATGGCCCGGAATTTACCGTCACAAAATAGCTTATGTTTAACGTCAAAATTCCGAATCCTTATCTTTTAACCACAGGCACCCAAAATTCGCCGTAGAAAGTACCGTCACCGTTATCTTTACGATAAGTCGCATTGGGACCGCCGATGTATGCATAATCCGTGATTTGGGACAAAACCTCGCCAAAGGCAAGGTAAGTCAGCTGGTCAAACAAAACGTCCCTCTCCCCGTTTCCTGCGACCACGATGTACTCGCTCTCTGGAAACTCGATGATGCGCGTTGCGTCAACCACTGATTTCCCAGCCTCTACCGCGAAATAATTCCACGGTTTGCCTTGATAAACCTCGTTGACCGACCATTCGCGATCGTCTTTTGCAGCATCTTTGAGCTTGTCAAAACGTCCATCGGCCTTGAGTCCGCCCCAAAACTCGGCTTTTTCCTTTTGCAAAGCGGGCATGTCTTGAAAGTTGGATCGGATCGAGAACCCATAAGCGGTCAATGTGAATGATTTTTTGTGTTCAATCGTGTAATCTGTCATGCGAGTCCTCCTTTTATCCGAGAGATTAGTCCTCGACTTTTTTTGCTCGAAGCCACATTTCGCCGTAAAATCCGCCATTCTCAGCTGCTTTAACGAATGTTGCGTTACCCGGACCGACGTATTTGTAGTCTGTGATTTGCTGCAGCAAACCGCCGAAAACTTTGCCTGTGATTTCGTCAGCGAGACTGTCTTTGTCAGCGCCTGTGCCAGGCACGACGATGTAGTCGCCAGCGAGGAAATTAAGGACGACCGCGCCTTCCACGTCGAACTCGCCCATTACGCCGAAGCCACGCCAAGCCTTGCCGCTGAGGTTGTAGTTGATTTGATATTCTTGCCCGTCGGCGAGCGCGAGAAGTTCAGCAAGTTTGCCGTTTTCAGTGATTTCAGCTTTTTTCGCTGCAGTTTTTGCCGCATTGCCTGCCCAATCGTTGTAGTCTTCAAGCGTAACACCAAAAGCAGTCATTTTGTAGTTTTCCGAGATGGTTTGAATGGAGTAGTTAGTCATTTTATTCGCTCCTTTGAGGGTTTATCTTACAAATTTGATTCTATTGGCCAAATGTATCAAAAAATGATACTATTTATGGACCATGACAAAAACAGAACGAATTAACCTAATTATGCGCTATATCAATAACCGCGCGCATTTTACGATTGCCGAGATTCAGCGGGAGTTCAAGATTTCCCGCGCGACGGCGATTCGCGACATTAACGAGATTCAGGCGATGGGTTTTCCGCTGACGACTGAGCTTGGGCGCGGCGGCGGCTACTATGTCTTGCAAAATCAATATCTGCCCGCTGTCCGCTTCACGCCGGAAGAGCTGAAAGCGATTTTTATAAGCTTTATCGCCTCGAAAAATTCACAGCTGCCTTATCTTCAAAACCGCCGCTCTATCACTGAAAAACTTATTGGCATCGCGTCGCAAACCCAGCAAGACGAGCTGATCGAGCTGAATCATATCGTGCTTTTTGAGAATACGAACCCTGCCAATCCGAATCTTCTGGAGCTCGATGATGCGGCTCCTCCGGAGCTTAACCAACTGATTTCGCTTGCTGTGCGGGATAAGCACCTGCGCTTGACTTATGAGTTGAGTCCTGGCTGGCCGCAGTTGATGGACGTTTTTTTGCTGCATATTTTCAACTCGAACGCTCAGTGGCTGGCGGAGGTTTATGATTTTGATACGGATGAATTTCGTTATTTGCCTGTTGAGATGCTGCGGGACTCGGCGATTTCCGAGAAGAAGATGAAATGGTCTGAGCAAGAGATTCTGAATAAAAAGCGGCTTCGCGCACGGGAGTCCAATCTTGTCGTGAAGCTGGATGCGACCGGGATTCTGCGCTTTAAGCGTATGCACCCGCCGGGGATTATTTTGTCTCTTACCGGGATGTTCCAGTCGAGCGGGACTTTTCATGTTCAACTGGATGTATTCGATGTTGAGGCGCTGGCTTATTATGCGGATTGGCTTTTATTTCTGGGAAAAGGGGCCGAGTATGTGCGGATTCCTGATGAACTGCGCATGATTTTGGAAGAGCGTTTAGCAGAATTAAAATTTCCTTGAATTCGGAGTAAGTCTGCCGTCCGTTCTCGTTTAGACCTCAGGCGTAGTGGGTTAACCGCTTTAAGTCGGAATGAGAACTCACCCCGGAGACCGTTACGGCTTCCCATCCCCTTCCAGTAAAGTGAGAGTATCAGCTCACCGGAAGGGAAGGGATACTATGCAAGGTTATAACGACCATGGGATTGCGCGTAAGCTGCGATTGTTTGAAAAGGAGAAAAGTCTTGTTCTGACGGGTCTTCTCGGATTTGTTCTGGCGGCATTGTGCGGCGTATGGACTCTGATCAACGGAGGAGAAGTTACTCCGGACGGCGACGTCTCGAAGGCGTTTTCCTTCAACGCGGCCCTGGGCATGTTTATTCTGTCGACAGCGGCGATCATGCCGTTCTCTGCGCTGGGGGAGAGAAGCCGATCTTGGTTCCGAAGGGTCTATATCGGTCTCGCCATGTATTCCTATGGAGCGGAGACGATTCAGAACTTCCGCGGCGTTAATCCGAGATTCGTGGAGAGCGACTCCGCTTTCGACCAGACGGTCGGCAATATCTTTACGTTCGTCGCGTTGTTTCTCGTACTGTTTTATCTGTTCCTGGGAATTCAGTTCTTTCGAGCGAAGGCTTATCGTCTCCGGCCTGAGTTGACGTTAGGCATTCGTTACGCGATGATCGCCGTCGTCATCTCGTTCGCGGCCGGCGTCTGGATCTCAGCCAATCAAGGCCGGTACACCGGCGTGGATGGAAACATTATATGGCTGCACGGACTCGGCTTCCATGCACTCCAGGCGGTGCCGCTAGTCGCTCTACTCGCGGAGCGCATCAACGCGAAGGCTTCTGCGCGGCACGCATTGATTCATACAGCCGGAATCGCGTTTCTGCTAGGTCTCATCGCAATCGGTTGGCAGACGAATAACGGTCACTCGATCATGGAGTGGTCGCTGCTTCCTCTCGCCGCCGGTCTATGCTTTCTGATCTCGCTGGCTGCCGGAGCGGTGGCGCTTCGCAAAGCCGTTCTCGTGCATCGATCGACGACGTTTCGATACTGAAGCGCACCCCTTATAGTGGGCATTGAAAAAGACATCCTGTCGGAGAAGATGGTACATGTGTATTGGAGGCAGCGGCGGCGGCTTTCTCATCAACAAGGTTGATTGCGATAGATATTCTTGACCCAATGGATAATGAAACAGACTAGCGTATTCACACGCTAGTCTGTTTTGGCTTGTTCATTATTTTCTAACTTGAGCTGCCTTCGCTCGACATGGGCTTTTCCCCATTGATGTAAAGTCTCCAGAATCGGGGACAGGCTCTTGCCGTATTCCGTAATGGAGTATTCCACTTTCGGCGGGATCTGCGGGTAAATGACTCGGCTAACGAGTTCTTCCTCTTCCAATTCGCGCAGATGGAGCGTAAGCATTCTTTGCGTAATATCGGGTATCAGTCTTCTTAGCTCATTGAACCGCAGAGGTTCGCCTTGAAGCAAATGATAAAGAATAATCGGCTTCCACTTGCCGACGATCGAATCGAGCGCCGCAACGAATTGACATTGGGCGGGTTTTTCCTGCATACGTAGGCCTCCGTTACAGTACCTTTTTTCATACTATACCACATTATTGTGCCTACTTTAAATAAGTAAGTCCATATTATATGATCAGTACAGGAAGCGTAACTAATCCAATTACAGAAAGGGAGTTTTGATTTATGACAACTGTACTGTACATCACCGCCCATCCCCTTGATCCTCAGGAATCTATTAGCCTTGCGGTAGGCAAAGAATTTATTGAAGCGTACCGTGAAGCGAATCCGACAGATGAAGTTGTTCATTTGGATCTGTATAAAGAGAATATTCCGCAATTCGATGCAGATGTCTTGCGTGGTTGGGAGAAGCTTAGATCGGGTTCGTCATTCGATCAACTGTCCGAAGCCGAGCAATCCAAAGTAACTCGCCTTGACGCGATTGTCGATCAATACGTGGCTGCCGATAAGTACGTGTATGTTTCCCCCATGTGGAATTTCTCGATCCCGCCGGTTTTGAAAGCATACACGGATACGACTTCAATTCCGGGCAAGACGTTCAAATACACCAAGGATGGTCCTGTAGGTCTGTTGTCCGGCAAGAAAGCCTTGCACATTCAAGCTAGCGGTTCCGTTTACTCGGAAGGTCCTCTTGCTGAAATTGAAATGGGATACAGCTATTTGAAAAAAATTCTGGGTTTCTACGGCATTCAATCTACGGAGGCTATCTTCGCTGAGGGAACGGCATCATCAGAGCGAGCTCCAGCCATTAAAGAAGAGGCAATCGCACATGCTAAGGAAGTAGCCAAACGTTTCTAATAAGGGGTAATTATAAAAAGCATGTTGAAGTTTTTCAATAGGCCGAGGGCGCTCAAAAGAGCGCCCTGTTCTGTTTAAAAAGAAGATGATAAAGCCTAATACATTATTGGACTTGGATGACGATTTTGCCGCGCGCACGGCGGCTTTCGCTTCTTATATGGGCCTTGGCTGTTTCCTCCAAGGGAAATACGGAATCGATTGCGATTTTTATCTTACCGTTGTTAACCAGTTGGGCCAATTCCGCTAAATTAGAGGTTGTAACTGGCGCAAACTGAACCTCCTGAACCGTAATCGACGCTTTGGTTGCTTTTTCAGATGCGTATCGTCCCCATGCGGTCGGTATGAGACATCCCCCCGGCTTGAGCGTGTCTAGCAGCCAGTCTCCCTTATCGCCGCCAACCGTATCGAGCACAATATCTACGCTCCGTCCGATGCCGGCCGGCAAGTCGGTTGTGTAGTCTACGAACGCGTCGACCCCTAATTCGTGCAGGAACGACTCCTTGTGGGGGGAAGCTGTTCCGATTACGCTAGCCCCTTTCCATCGAGCCAATTGCACAGCTATGTGACCGATACCTCCGGCCGCGCCGTTAATCAATAGGGTCTGGCCCGCCTCTAGTTTGCCTTGTTCGAAGAGCGAATGCCAAGCAGCGACTCCGGACTGTGGTAAAGCCGACGCCTCTATGAAATCAATCGATCGGGGCTTCAGTGCTAACTGATCGAACGGAACGGTCACATATTCCGCGCAACCTCCGCTGTTGGCAGTCATTCCAAAGACTTTGTCGCCAGGACGCAAATTGATCACGCTGTCGCCCACACTTTCGACGACTCCCGATACATCCCAACCCGGGATATAAGGAAGTTCGAACCGATCCCCTGCAAAGCCCGACCGGATCTGCCAATCGCCCGGATTTACGCCGACGGCATGAACGCGTACAAGCACTTCTCTTTCGCTGGTTTTCGGTACAGGTAACTCTTCTAAGCGAAGCACTTCGGGCCCTCCGTGATTGTGGAAGCGAATCGCTTTCATTGTACGGGGCAATTCCATCATTAGGTTTACCTCCTTTATTTCTGTTGCAATGAACAACTGCCGTTCACTAGAATAATAAGGAAACTGGTTTTCAGGAAACAACGGACAATGTGACTTGCGCGTAGGATATACGACAATAAGGCCATTTTGTCGGATGGACAGAGCAGCGGCTTCCAATGATAACAAGGAGCGGGTGAGAGCGATGCAAAGAGTCGGGAACGGCAAGGATAGACGGCATAGCCGTTCACAACGGTTATTGAAGCAGTCATTCGCCGAGCTCATGCGTGAAAAGGGATTTACCGCGATGACGGTCAAAGATATTGCCGATCGGGCGGATGTGAACAGGGGAACGTTCTATGAGCATTTTCCGGACAAATTCGCACTGCTTGAGCAGTCCATCCGTGACAAATTCATTCAACTGTTGGAGCGGGAGATCCCGCCCGATTATGGCTGGCACCCGGAGCATATACGCGTATTGGTTCAAACGGTGCTTGAGCATGTTCGAACGTTATATGGCCGATGCAGTCCAATCGACACCGTCAATCCGCTATTTGAGTATTCGGTTCGTGACGAGCTTGCAAACCTGCTGCGGCGATGGCTCGGGCAATTTCGTGCAGATCGGCCTGACTGGCCAGTCTCTGTCGATACGATGGCGCTCATGACGAGTTGGTCGATCTTTGGGGCAGCGGTAGCTTGGAGCAAAGGTTATGAGGAAATAAGCGTAACGGAAATGACCGATCGCATACTAACCGTGCTGACAGAAGGCACTGTCCGATTTGCGGGTGACCCTTCTGCCGACCAGATTCGATGAGTATACAGATGTGGAATCTGACCAGTATTGAAGTTTTTTCGAAGGTATGTCGATTTAGATGTATGCCGTTCGTTAATTAAATAGAGGCACAATCGTTGCTTCAATTTAACGTCAAAGGGGAAATACACAATGAAATTCCTTTGTTTGGGTTACTTGGACTCGGCGAGAATGGACGCTCGTCCCAAGGAGGAGATTGACGCGGTTATGAATCAGTGTCCGCCACACCTGGATGAACTTTACAATAGCGGTCAATTGATTATCGATGCAGGTCTTGCCCCTGAAACGAAATGTTTAAGGCAGGCGAATGGGAAGGTGAAGGTTACGGACGGTCCTTTTACAGAAGCGAAGGAGATGATTGGCAGCGCTTTTCTCATAGAAGCACGGGACATGGAAGAAGCGATCCAGATAGCTTCTTTGCATCCGGCCGTACAGATTGGCGCGGGAGAGCAGTTTGGATGGGGTATTGAGATCCGACCGATCCATTACTTCAAGAAGGAAGAATAGGAACACTTGCGGTGTAATAAGAAAAAGGTGATCTTATGATATGCTCCCTGTGCGATAGACAGGTGAAATAATAAAGCCTGTATCCATGGGGGGCAAGCCACCGCAAAGGATGGCCATAAACTCGTTGCTGATCATGATACTGTTATGAGAATACTAATGAATGTTCTAACGGATCTGTGGGATGTTGGCTCACTTTTGCTCGTTAGCGTAATACTTGATTATGAAATTTTGAAATTCTCGCGCCGCCTCAGACAGATATCTCGTTTCATTCCATGATATGAAAAAGGTATGTTTGTTATCCGAGTCTTGGATAGGAAGCAAGGAATATTGCGTTACTTCATTCCATTTGCAACCTGGGATGAATGCAACCCCTAGACCTGTTCGTACTAGGCCGTGCAAAGCGGCGGGCTCATCCACCTCACAAATAATGGTCCTCTGAATTCCCGTTCTGCGACTGATCTCGTCATTGACCTGGCGAAACGGATGTCCGATCTTATATTCAATGAACGGTTCGTCTGCTGCCTGCTCCAATGTAATGCTGCTCTGATTCTCCAATCGGTGCCCGCATGGCACGGCTAGGAAGATCTCTGTCTGCAGTACGGAGCATTCTCGAATGCCTGGCTTGCGAATAGCTATTGGTCCAAACCCGAAATCTGTAATACCCTGCTCCAGGAGCTCACCAATACTATGAGTCTCGGTAGGTGCAATCTGATTAATGCGGAAACTGACATGTGGAAACTTCTCGCGAAAAGCCGCTACAGCAGGCGAGAGACAGCTTAATGTATTCGTAGCGATGCTGACCGTTCCCCGTTCTAGTCCAGCCATCTCCACTACTTCCTTCTTTCCTTCTTCCAGTAGGGATAAGGCCAATTCGACTTTGGATAAAAAGGTTCTGCCGTATGCGTTAAGACGAATTTGCCTGTTCACGCGATCAAACAGCGGGACGCCTAGATCCTCCTCTAGTCTGGAAATCATCCTGCTGAGAGCAGGTTGTGCGATATGAAGTTGTTCAGCCGCCTTGGTCATATGCTCCAATCTGGCAACCGTACGGAAATATTTCAATTGCAGAAGCTCCAATGGATACGCCTCTTTTCCATATAACGAATGTAATGAATGGATGGGTAAATCGTTATCATCCTATATTATCCTTTATGCGTATTCGATTGTAAAATAAGGGCTAATTAAAGACTTTACAACTTTAGGGTGGGAATATGGAGGATGATCCTATGGAGATATACGGTGAGGAAATAAGGCCGTTTTCTATCGAGATTCCGCAAGGTGAGCTCGACGACCTTGTGGACCGGCTAGCCCGAACTCGTTGGCCGGATGAATTGTCGGAAGAAGGTTGGAATTACGGAGTGCCGCTCGACTATCTCAGGAGGCTGGCGGACTATTGGCGCATCTCGTACGATTGGCGTAAACATGAAGCTTGGTTAAACAGCTTTCCGCAATATACATTAACGATCGATGGGGCGAACATTCATTTCCTGCATGTTCTGTCTCCGGAGCGGGATGCGCTGCCGCTTATTCTTACCCACGGCTGGCCGGGCTCGATCGTTGAATTCCTCGACATGATTGGACCGCTTGTCGACCCGAGGTCTCATGGCG
Organism: Paenibacillus terricola; assembly: GCF_014779765.1. GTDB lineage: Bacteria > Bacillota > Bacilli > Paenibacillales > Paenibacillaceae > Paenibacillus_T > Paenibacillus_T terricola. Next base: position 79,544 of record NZ_JACXZA010000004.1, read on the forward strand.
GAGATCCGGCCGACGCCTTTCATTTGGTTATCCCGTCGATCCCAGGCTTCGGCTTCTCAGGTCCTACCCAGGAGTCGGGATGGGACGTAAGAAGGGTTGCCCGGGCTTGGGCGGAGCTCATGAGACGGCTAGGATACACAAGATACGGCGCCCAAGGCGGCGATTGGGGGGCGTTCATTTCCAGGGCATTGGCCGAAGTGGATCACGAGCATATGTGCGGCGTGCATCTGAACTTCCTGCATACGATTCCAGCCGACGATTTCGATCCGAAAGAACTGGCCCAGGGGGAGCGAGACAGGCTTGAGAGGTCTCGACAGCACCGGTCCGCTCCCGCGGGGTATATGAGACTGCAGGCGACCCGGCCGCAAACGTTGTCCTATGCGCTCACGGACTCCCCGGTTGGACAGCTGGCATGGATCGTTGAAAAGTTCTGGGAGTGGACCGACCCGGCTTGTCGGGTGGATGACGATCGAATGCTAACTAACGTGATGCTGTATTGGTTAACCGGCACCGCGGGATCGTCCGCTCGGCTGTACTACGAGAATTTCAAATCGAAAGGCGTATTGGGCTCGTGCCCTGTCCCTATGGGCGTGGCGGTGCTTCCTTACGAGCAAGCTTTGCCTGTGCGTTCTCTAGCGGAGGGCGAACACTCCGTCGTTCACTGGACCGAATTTGACCAGGGGGGTCATTTTGCCGCTATGGAAGTTCCCGATCTAATGGTTCAAGACTTGCGGGTCTTCTTTAAACGATTTCGAAGGTAGTCGGAGTTGGAGCCGCATTGCTGATCGCAATTGGTCTCAGCTGAAATGTTAATAAACCTTATTTACCTTCTGTACATCCGCTATAATATGTTCCACATACTCTACGCGAATACCATCGGGGTGTTCCACTAACATGTTCCAACCTGTTGGCACCTTTTGGGGCATTTCCAATACTTTTGAGCCCTCGGCCAGAAGGCGATCTTTAATTTCGTGAATATCCGTTACTAAAAAAGTAGCTCGTGTAGCTTCAAAAGGTTTTCTAGCTTCCGGCGTTCCCGCAATAATTAAAGTATGAGCAACGACAGCCAGTTCTAGCTCTTTCTCATCATAGGAAAACCGATTGGAGCAATTTTGATCATAGAGCGACTCGTAAAAGCGTATGGTTGTATCCAATTCATCTTGTTCACCGTAAACGCGAATTAATGTGTGTAAAATCTTCATTATTTTTCTCTCCTCTGTTGTTAAGTTGGGATGTTCGAACAACTGAAAAACGGCGGCTTGGGCAAAATATATGTAGATTCTCTTATTCATATGCTTGGGCATTGAATGGAAGGGAAGGGGGAGGCATAGTGACTGAGGAAGAAGTGTTAACTGGCGGAAATGTTAATCACATTGTACGTAGGGATAATACAGTTCTTCGCCCTACTGGTTATTGGAGCTCGTCTGTTCATGAGCTGCTTAAACATCTAGAGAAGAAAGGCTTCGAGGGAGCACCAAGATTTCTCGGAATCGATGACTCTGATCGTGAAATATTAACATTCATCTCAGGAGAAGTTCCAGGAAACGATTATCCTGAACTTGAACCCTATATGTGGTCGGACGAAACGCTTGTGAATTTAGCACGTCTTTTACGCCGATTTCATGATGCGACTGAAGGATCGACGCTCATATCGAAGGGCAATTGGCAGCTTAGTTACGTAGATGATCGCGAGCATGAAGTAATATGTCATAATGACGCTGCGCTGTACAATGTAGTCTTCCAACAGGGGACTCCAGTGGCGCTGATTGATTTTGACATGGCTGGACCCGGTCCGCGTATGTGGGATATTGCGTACTCTCTTTATACATCGGTTCCGCTTGCGAGCTTCTCGCCAGACCATTCCACGGGAAGAACGGTAGAGTACCAAGCGGATTTGCACGCTTCAGAGCGTCGTCGACGAATTCAATTGTTTTTCGAATCGTATGGAACGCCTGTCCCTAGTGAACTGTGCAAGTGGATTGTTCAAAGATTGACTGCAATGTGCGATACGCTCCGAAAGGGCGCTGAGGAAGGAAAGCCTGCTTTTCAAAAAATGGTTGATGACGGACACTTGGCGCACTATGAGAGGGAGATTCGATTTGTAACCGATCATTTCAATGATTGGATATAGGATTATGAATTATGACATTCGAAACATAGTGAGATTGCTGAAAGGGCCACCCTGCCAAGGATGGCCCTAAAGCTTATCGTTATTGGGAGCCCGAATTAGATCAAGTTTTTCGTTGACTGATACATCTTGTCGGTAATTCATAACTTTGGCCGCGGGCAAACGGCTTTACTAATCACCCTATTCGAAAAGGCACCCGACCGGGTGCCTTTGAATTTCGCGCTATGGACAAGGGAGTTCTAAGCGTTCTCTAAGCCGTGTTTGCTCGCAATTCGCTCGCTCTGGTTGGGCTGGCCTTTACCCTCCGTAATCAAACTGCGCAGGCTGCCGTTGATATAGGTGCCCCAGGAGTCCGAGCAAACGCTGTAGCATTCATACGAGGGGACTAGACCTACGTGCGTAAAGCGAACCTCCGTCTGGTCGCCATTCTTGGCGATTTCGAAGACAATGTCGGTATCCTTCCATTCGCTCTTATCCGCTACGAAGTTGAAGTAGTTGTCTGTAATATGCCAACGAACCTTCTCACCAGGTATAAGCTCGGTGATTTGAATGGTGCAGCGGTGAATGTCTTGGTAGTGGTGCTTAAACTCGCCAAGTTCGTCGGTTCTGCCTTCAAGTTCTTCCGACCACCAACCGCGGGCGTTATTGATAGCGGCGAAGACTTCTTCGGGACTTTGATCTACGGTAAAAGAAGTACTGTAGTTCGGATTCATTCAGCAAACACCTTCCCAATATTTGTTAACTTCACTAGTGAGTATAGACCATTCACTTGCAATATGCAAGTACAATTAATTGCAAAATGCAAGCACAAAGCGTATAATCTTGCTTATGAAAAAGCGAGAATCCACAGTTTGTCCAATCGTATATGCGCTCGACATATGGGGGGATCCATGGAGCCTCGTCATCCTTCGTGACGTCCTTATCCATAACAAGCGGCATTACCGCGAGTTTCTTGCTTCACGCGAGCGCATCGCAACTAATATTCTGAGCGCACGGCTCTTATCTCTCGTCGAAGCAGGCCTGCTCGTCAAGATAGAAGGAGATTCGAACCGCGCACAAACGATGTACCGGCCAACGCAAAAGGCGCTTGACCTGTTTCCGGTCGTTTTTGCCATTATGCACTGGGGCCTGAAATACAATCCCAATACCGATATGTCTATTCCGATCATGCAAGAATTAAAAACAAACGAAGAGGGGCTGGAGCAGCGCCTTTTGCAGAATTTCGATGATGTTACATCGTAGAAAATCGCGTTGCAATTCCAGTACGTTTTAGCCCAGGGGCACTCTAATGAGTGCCTTTGTTTTATTTCTAATTCATTTTCATTCATTTAATAAGGTGTGGAGCTTGATGAAAAATGAAAGTATATTAACGGATGACTAAACAGGTATTAAGGAAGGTGAGGCAAGAATGCAACAGCCTATGAAAGAATCTTTTTTCCAACAACCGACCCTGGAATTAGCGCAGTCTCTCCTTGGGATGCTGCTGGTGAATGAAACCGAATCGGGTCCCGTCTCGGGTTGGATTGTTGAGACCGAAGCATACTTAGGGCCGAATGACCGAGCGGCACACAGCTTCAACAACCGTAGGACGCGGAGAACGGAGGTTATGTTCGGACCTGCTGGACGGGCCTACACGCATTTGATCCATACGCACTGTCTTATAAACGTGGTAAGCGGGGGGATAGGTGAGCCGCAAAGTGTTTTAATTCGGGCACTTGAACCTTGCGCAGGAATAGAAAGGATGTACAAGCGCCGCGGAAGCGTAAAGAAGGAGCAAGAGCTGACGAACGGACCGGGTAAGTTGACCAAAGCTCTTGGGATTGGCATGGAGTTCTATGGTGTAAGTTTATTCGAACGACCATTATTTATCGCCGCCGGCAGAGAGGTGGCAGCGGTGGCGGTCGGGCCAAGAGTTGGAATTGATAATACGGGAGAAGCCAAGGATTATCCCTATCGTTTCTGGCATGAAGGCAATCCGTTCGTATCGAAGGGTTAGCTCCCTATGATTGAAACAAACGGAAGAGAGTCGGGAGCAGCATTTTCGGGTAAAGCATATTAATCCTGTCCTGAAGGGTTCTGATGGTATTATCCCGAATATATCAAGAAATTGAAAAGGGTTTGAGGAGGAGTTCCCAATGTTGAAAAACTATCGGTTGATCAAATCAGACAAGCACGTTCTGAGTCGCTTCGACCCGAACGAGACGGGCGGCTTTGCGAGCAAGGAAGATATTCAAGACGAGTTTGAACAGATGGAACGGAAGCTTCGCAAACTGCAGGACAAGTTGTTTGCCTCGAAGACGAATGGCGTGCTCATTTTGTTCCAGGGGATGGATTGCAGCGGTAAGGACGGGGTCATTAAGAAAGTACTGTCCAATCTGAATCCACAAGGCTTTCGAGCGGAAAGCTTCAAGAAGCCGACTCCTGAAGAGTCTGCCCATGACTTCTTGTGGAGAACGCATAAGGTTGTCCCGGCCAAAGGGTATATTACCGCGTTTAACCGATCCTACTATGAGGATGTGCTGATTACCCGAGTTCATGGCACGATTCAGGACGAGGAAGCAGCAACTCGGATGAAGAATATTCGGCATTTCGAGAAACTGCTTACGAACAGCGGCGTGTTGCTAATCAAAATTTTCTTACATATTTCGCCCGAATTTCAGCTCGAGAAAATTCGTGAACGTCTGACGGATCCGGAGAAGTACTGGAAGTTCGATCCGAGTGATCTGGCTGAGCGGCGTTACTGGGACTCATACGTTGATGCCTATGAAGATGCCTTTCGTCACACGGCAACCAAACACTCCCCGTGGCACATCGTCCCGGCTAATGAGCGATGGTTCCGCGACTACTTGGTGCTCCGTATTATTTTAAATGCAATGGAGAGTCTGGACCTTAATTATCCGGAACCGGACATCGACACACGGAAACTTCTGGAGCAGTTTCAGTCCGACAACTCGCTGCCTCAATGAATCATGTTTAGCATGCTATGAAACGATTCCTATTCCAATAGAGAAGGGCACCGATTCGGGTGCCCTTCGATTTCGTTCTATAGTTGATACGCTGAACTGTAGATAGTTGATACAAAGGATGTTTCATTGTTTGAACACAAAAAACAAATTTATCGCTCTACCCGAATCGTAATCAGATAGCCATCCGGGTCGGCAACGATCATGCCCTCCGTACCGTCGTCCAGTTCCCCAGGATAACGGACAAAGGTCATGCCAGTCTCGCGGAGCTCCCGGTAGGCTTGATCGAACTGGTCAGTCAAGAGCTGGATACGGGATTGGGCTTCTTTGCGATGGAATTTACTCTCGAATTGCATCACCTCACCCACAGCAGACGCTCCGAAAGCTTGCGTATAGGTTTGCAGCGCCGCCCATTTATCCTTGACGTGCAGGCAAGTGCGATGCAGTTGCGGCTTGATGGGATGATAAGGATTAAGGCCAGCTGCACTGCTCATCTTGAAAGATGAACTGCATACGAACAGCTGATGCCCATCCTTATCGGCGACAATGAAGAAATCCATCTGCACTCCACCTTCATCGAGCGCGTATACGACCTCCCAATTCTGCCTCTTCAATTCAGCGAAGGTAAGACGAATGTCAGGCACAGCAATCGCTAGAACAGGGCGCCAATCAATATGGACAAGGCTGAGCCTTCTGTCCATAAGCACAATACTTCGCCCGTCCTGAAGCGGAAATACGCCGACTGGACTGTCGACCATCTCCGGATGCAGCGGCATTCCGAGCAGCCGACTATAAAATTGCAGCGATGCTTTCAAATCGCTGCACAGGACAAGCACCGCAAGCAATGTCGGCCGCTCGGGGACGAGCTGCTTCGGCTTCGCCCTGTACCCGCCGAATGAATAAAACGGACTGCTCGGAATATGTACGATGGGCTGCTGCTCTTGCATAATAATACTGCTCCTCAACAAAGCCACAGCGTTAATTTCAGCCTCTTTAATCTTCCTCAATAATTCAACTGCCGCGGCAGCAGTGCTAGGCTCATAAGGATCTCCTCCGTTCGGGAAAGGGAACACCTCACCTAGCTGCTTGTACAGGACAGCGATTTGTTGATAATGCTGCCCAGCTCCCTGGAAAGTTTCAAACCACCTCTCATACCCAGCGAATCGTTCGTCGGACTGCCAAACGGCCGACAACTCCAGCCAGAAGTCCGCTGCTTGCTTCCTTAGCCAGCCGTAAACGAACAAAGAAGAGGCATTGCCAAGCGGATCAATCGCTCCTGTTCGAAATGCCTCCATCCAGGCGTCGTAAGCGGCGATACCGTTTATGCAAGGCAGGAATGTAGGATCCAGGCCGTCCGCATGCCGAATGATGCGTTCAACAAGTCGTTTGACTGCAAGCACCGGTTCATGCGTCTCAAGCTCAGTATCGATGACATAGGCGTATAGCTGTCGTGTTACCCTTAACTCGAATGTGGGGTCAAGCTTCGTCCCGACGGTGTAAAGGAAGCTGTAAGGAATTTCAGCCGTATTCATGGAATCCACCGCGAACAATTGCTGCGCCTGATCATCATAGCCATAGATGAGCGAGAATTCATGTTGAATGCCGTTGCTCAGCAGAGCGGGTATGCCGCGATCCACCGATTGCCGGATCATGTTTAGCGCAAACATAAACTTTTCCGTCTTATGTTTGCTTGCGGGCGCATGTTTAAAATGCTGGTAATCTGTATATCTGGAATGGAAGCCCATATTCAGTAAACCGTTTGTAATATGCGTGTCCCAATCGAAAAATTCAAGCCCTCCGGGACCGATCCTCGGTGCAAGATTAAGAAGGAACGCATAACCGCTAAAACCGATGACATGCGCTATTGAAAACGGTTTGCCACCACTCCTGAGCGCGTAATAGAGGCTTACCGGAAAAGACAGCTCAGGGTGAATGAGCGGACCATCCCCAAAACTCGGTTTCGGCAACATCGCTTTCTTGTAGCCGGTCTGATCCAAATAAGCCCGGATTTGCGTGCGAATATCAACTTCTATTTTTTGCTCGTGCAGCTTCTTGCGAATGCGGGAAATCGTCTTATGCACGTTGTTGACGTTCGTATCGAATGCGACTGCTATCTCATCCGGCGTCAGCTGCTCGTAGAAAAACTTTTCGAAAATTTGTTTCTCTTTCGGTCCGAGCACGCGAATGAAATCAGACATCGTATCTGCCAGTTGAAGATCGAACGCATGGCCAGGCACAGCGGAGTGGAGGGAGGAAGAAGCCCGTTTCGAGTAATGGAAGAGTACTGTGTCGAGATGGCTCCAGTCGATATCTTCTTCATGGCCTGTACGTTGCAGGCTCGTAAAAGGCTGCTCCTTGCCGTAAGGGCCGCCACGCCGCAATTTCATCATCGCCTGATTGCGCACGATTTTTTGCAGCCAGGGCAAGAACTTTGTCATATCGGAAATCGTGCCTAGTTTCAGGAACGCATTAATGAGTGCTTCTTGAACGACATCCTCGGCTAGATGGGGATCGCTGACGATCCGGTTCGCCCATGAGAACGCTTTGTCGCGCTGTCTGGCCAACAATTCATTGAAAGCTTCTTTATCGCCCTGTCGGGCTCGCTCAGTCAACTCCAGTTCTGTCCGTTCCATGAATGATCCGCCTATAATCGTATTTGTAATATGGCCAAGTATACAGTTCGTTTTAATCCCAGAATAATCCTTTAAAAAATTATTTTTCGTACATGTCAGGATCAGTAGGCACCTCGGCATCTTATAGAGTGAACCCATATTTGTAGTAGAGGAGCTGTTATTTTGACTTCCAACGAAACGATTAAAAGAGGCGAATTTGGACTAACGTTCCCAGTACGTCTAGTATCCGATGTAAGAAAGTCTCAGGAATGGTATCGCAATGTGCTGCAATGCCACGACATTAGCGGTTATGGACATGCAACGCGTGGAGACGGGGGAGGCATGGGACTCATTGTCATTACTGCCGCATCATCGGAAGATATTCACCCGAATGCAGTCGCACAGAAGCATACGGATGAACCAGCGGAAGCGGCAAGTCAGGAATATGGCTGGGATTCCTTGGTTGAGGTCGCGTGGGATAACCTCACTTATATCATCGAGGAAGTACGCAAAAGAGGTGGTAAAATTACAGTAGAGCCTTATGAATATGCGCACGGAGGTAGGCTCTATAAGAAAGCGCATATTGCCGATTATGATGGATACAACATCGTATTGAGCGCTAACCGGTTGCAGACGGAGGAACCGACCTCGCACCAACCGGAAGATAAGTTCATTAAGACGGTTCAAGTACGCCTTGTTTCCGATTTGAAGAAGTCACTGGACTGGTACAAGCACGTGCTGGGATGCGACGAGGTGACTGACTCCGGGTACGCAAGGCGGGGAGATCTGGAGGCGCCGTATCCTGTAATGGAAGTAATTTTACAGCAGGCTGTATCACCGCAAGATGTACATCCCAATGCCATGTCTGCTAAAGTTAGAGACGTTGAGGGTTTATGGGAAGGCCCTGATTACCCGTGGGATACTTTCATTCATGTTTCTTGGGAGGATGTTTCGCTTATCGTAGAAGAGGTACGGGCTAAAGGCGGTACGATCGGAATGGAACCGACGGAAAGCTATAATGAGGGATGGGTCTTTCTCGATGCGCTTATTACCGACCCGGACGGGTACAGCATTATTCTTGGAGGCATGAGAAGGAGCGAGGAAGCTTAAAGAGATGGACAACATGAAAGCGTCAATGCTTGATGATGCACACAATGTTCATTATCTATTTAAATAGGCGATATTCCCCAACTTAATTACACTCAAAGCCATCCCTCAAAGGATGGCTTTAAATATTGCCATATGGTGATTTTCATGTCACACGCAGCCAGGTTCGTTAGTTATATAGGCGTAACTAGCATCGGAAGGGGGGGACTGCAGCATGAATATCGGGGAAATTATAAGCCGGGTCAAACAAGGAGATTGTAATGCTTTCGAGCCAATCATTCACGCGTATCAACAGAAATTGTTTACGTATTGCTACTATTTGTTAGGAAATCGGCAGGAGGCGGAGGATGCAGTACAGGAAGTCTTGATTAAAGCCTATCAGAACTTGCATTTGTATCAGATCGATCAATCTTTCCTGGCCTGGCTCTACAAAATTGCGGGGAATCATTGCTTCACGCTATTAAATCGTCAGAAGAAGTGGAACTCGTTGCTTCCCAAGTTTTGGCGCCAATCTCATGAACCAAGTGCAGAGGAAGCGGTATCGAAGCGAGTGGACAATAATTTCGATGACCTATTGAGAGGTTTAACTGCTGAAGAGAGACAAATTATCATTTTGCACACCATTGTAGGATATACGCTCGATGAGATTGCCGAAAATCTTGAAATAAAGGCGGGGACAGTCCGTAAACGATTCGAACGGATCCGTAAGAAGCTTAGATCAACATCTACTGACTGGGAGGGCACCAATTATGAGAAAACCGTCCGAGTTTAAAGGATTAAGAGAAGAATTGGACGGCATGATATTGCCGACGATTGATGTTAGCGGTGCAGTCATGGAACGGATTCGGGCCATGTCCAATGGGAGCGAGGCAACTGACAACACACAGCGTTACATAAAGCGTCGGCCCAAGGCAGTGTGGGTCATGGCGACTGCCTTATTCTTTGTGTTCTCGGCAGCAGTCTCTGCTTCCGTTCTCCCGCTGAACTGGAATGGTGAAAGGATCACAATTGAAGATGACGGGGGCAAGAACGCAATAATTGACGCCTTCAAGGAGCTTATATTCGGGCAAGAGCCAACTTACAAAGAAACGATTGAAGATGTATTGAACAATCATACAAATGCCAAGGAAGTCATGGACTTGGACGGGGCGATAAAACAGTTTCCTTTTACAATCCTAAGACCGGCTCCTCTCGAAGCCCAGCTAATTCGTTCAAACGGAGTTCTGATGAATTCGATTCTTCAGGAAAATGGTGAAGATGCCCGTATTATCGGTTATATCCCCGTCTTCTACGATATTTATGATCTAGCTAACAATCGCTGGGCGATTGTGTCCCAAAAGCTAGACCAAGAGGCCACTGACCTAATTGCGGGTAGAGTGACCAGTGGTTCTTCGACCTATATTGGCAAGTGGGAGCAAGTGCAGATTAATGATCAACTGATGGCGATGTACAAAGAGTATTCAAGGGAGAACACGTTATTGATGAAATATAAAAATGAGCGGTCTCAGGTTATCGAGCTGAAAGTTACGGGAACCGGCGAGAGGGATGAATTAATCAAGCTGGCAAAGGCTTATACAGGTTTATGAGTTCAGCTTGAATCCAGATCTTACGCTTATTAAACAAATTAGGGCCATCCCGCAAAGGATGGCCCTGCTTGCCGTTACAGATAGCACGAGGAACACTATTCGGTCGAACGGTCTAACAGTTTGGGCAAGCACACGATTAACCTCTTCATTTGCTTACCGCAATTTTTAATGCCTCCCTGCGCCCCAAACGATTCGTCCCAATAACCCCTGCGATTATCAGTGCAGAGCCGATCAGATGATATACCGTCACTTCTTCACCGAGGAACATTGCTCCCGCTGCCATGGATACGATCGTAGAGAGATTAGCGAACACGCTCATCCTCGACGCTTCCATCTTGGACAGGATGTAGATGGACATCAACGCCGTACCCAGCGACGATATTACGCCCAAGTAGAGGATGGATGAGATAAAGGTGCCGCTGGCAAGAGGCGCAAAAAATGAATGGAGCGTGCCGTCGATGGCATGCTGGGTGAATGTAATGACCAGAAAAACGACGAATCCAATTCCCAATATCAAATAAGCAATTTCGGCCGGGCTGAATTGCTTCAATAGCGGGCGGGCCAGAACGGTATAGCCGGCAAAAGCAACACATGTCAGCAATAACAAGGTGATTCCCGTCAGATTCGATAGATCGATGCTGCTGCCTTTCATTACGAAGATAAACACGACGCCGAATACCGACAGAAGAATGGATAGTTTCTGTAAGACGGTAGTCCTTTCTTTCAGGTACATAGAGGCGAGGATCATCGTAACGACAGGGGTGAATGCGTACAGTATGCCTCCCTCCGCCGAGGTGGCATGCTTCAGACCAAATGCTTGTAGAGTGAAGAAACCAAGCGGATACGTGATGGCCAGCAACAACACTTTATACACAGGTTTACCGCGGTATGCGAGCTTGACCCAGCCGAACGCCACCGGGATGGACATGGCCAAGAACGAAGCGGCGAAACGGAAGGTCAACGTGTCGAGCGGATTGGCGTAATCGAGTGCAATTTTGGCAAATAAAAAGGATATTCCAAGGATGACCGCATTAACCACGGCGAAGACATAGGCAAGCTTTGAATTAGATGAAATCATGATTGCTTCGACCCCCTAACTACGGCAATGTGTTCGCGAACATTGCGTCCGTTGATTTGAGGATAGGGCAACCGCATCAATCGAACAACGGCATTTTATAATGACTGTATCGGTACAGTTAGTTGGAGTGTCATATTAAGAGCGGGAAAATAAATGTTATGATAAATACAGGCGGGAGGGGGATCATGTGAAGAAATACTTCTCAATACTATCGGATATGGAGCGCAAGATTCGGGAGGGGACGTACCTTCCTGGTCAGAAGCTGCCTTCCGTTCGCAGTGCCGCAGCCTCCTACGAGTGCAGCATCAGCACAATCATTCGGGCATACTTGGAGCTGGAAAAGCGCCACGCCATCTATTCGGTTCCGCAAAGCGGATTCTTTGTTGTTGAGAAGCCGGGAGATTGGCGCGACAATAGGGAAGACACAATGATCAATTTCGCTACGGTAATGCCCGATTTGGACGCCTTCCCCTATCTTGATTTTCAGCATTGTTTGAATAAAGCAATCGATATCTATAAGTACGACCTATTTACCTATGGCGATCCGCATGGGTTGGAGTCCTTCCGCCACACGCTTGTGTCCCACTTAGCCGGTGACCAAGTGTTTGCTAAAGCCAAGCAGATAATCGTCACTTCTGGTGCGCAGCAGGCACTGCAAATTCTGGCCAAAATGCCGTTCCCGAACGGTAAAACAGCGATTCTAGTGGAGCAACCGAGTTACGACATTTATTTGCGGTTCCTGGAGACGGAACGCATACCGGTCTATGGCATTGCGCGTACGGCGGCAGGAATTGATCTGAATGAATTGGAGCAGTGGTTCAGAAGCGGCGACATCAAGTTCTTCTACACGATGTCAAGGTACCATAACCCGCTTGGCACCTCATATCGTGCGGCAGAGAGGAAAGCAATTGCAAGGTTAGCCGGCAAGTACGACGTATATGTCGTAGAGGACGATTATATGGCCGACTTGGGCACGGAGCGGCAATTCGACCCGATCTATGCTTACGATGTAAGTTCGTACGTCATCTATGTAAAGAGCTTCTCCAAGATCATCTTCCCAGGCTTAAGGGTAGGGGCCGTTGTGTTGCCGCAGCGCCTGCTGGATACCTTCCATGCCTACAAAATATATCCCGATACATCGCTTCTGTCTCAGGCGGCGCTTGAGGTGTATATCAAGAACGGAATGTACGAACGACACAAGCACGCAATAAGCAGCCTATATGCGTCGCGTATGCGAGTGTTGAATGAGTCGGTCGAACGATACAATGAAGCGGGGTTGCTTGAAGTGCCTCGAATAGGCTCAGGCATCTATACGCAGTTCAAAATGAAATCGACGGTCAATATGGAGCAACTTATCAAGCGGCTCGCCAAGAGGAATATCAACGTCGTGTCTGGAAAAGCATTTTACTCTTCGGATTATTTGAAGCGGGAGAAGTTTCTACGGATAAGCATCTCCCAGACGCAACCGGAGCAGATTGATGCGGGAATTAAGGCGATCGTTGAAGAAGTAAGACAGGCACACAGGTGGTTATAGTGAAATTCAACAGGTTCTTCAACAAGTAAGGCCGGGATTTCCGCTATGGGTTCCCGGCCTTACTTGTTATTGCCTATATTGCGTTGTTAGCCTTGATGTCCCTAACGGCGTTCGATCTCAGGAAACCATGGAATGAATCTATTGGTTTCTTTTTTGTATTGTTGGTAAGCCGGATTATGTGCATAACGCCGATCCAGGAAAGGCACTCCAGAAACTTTGACTAACAAAAGGTTGATCAACAGGGAGCTGATTAATGCACCCCAGCCTCCAGGAATAGGGAGAATAATGATCGAGATTCCCCACCACATAACGGCTTCGCCAAAGTAATTAGGGTGACGGGTATAGCGCCATAAACCGGTGGTCAGCACTTCTTCATTATTCCGGCGGTTCTTCTTAAAGCGCCGCAGCTGCCAATCGCCGATGGATTGGAACATGAATCCGACAATCCATACAATCAGTCCCAAATAAGCGGCTAGATCAAGGGATGGGTTCTTTCCGGCATTAACGCAAATGATAGGGTAGGAGAGCAGCAGCATGATAAGTCCCTGCAGCATGAAAACGCGGAAAAAGGCGATAAGCGCCGCGCGTCTACCCCATTGTCTGCGAAAGTCGGCATAGCGGTAATCTTCTCCTCTACCTAGCGAACGAATGAATAGATAGACCGCTAAGCGAATACCCCATATACACACCAAGGCTGTGACAAGCAATCTTGTACCATCCATTCCTTCTTGGTAACCGAATGTCGTTAATGCGATAATAACAAACCCTAAGCCCCAGCCGATATCTACAATCGAGTTATCTCTCTTGAATTGCGCCGCTATGTATAATATGACCATAAAGATAAAAACGGCGGCTCCACTGATCCCATACAAGGCCAGCATCTACGCATTCCTCCTCGTATTATCGTTGCTGAGCATCATGGCTACGCTCACTGCTCCCTTTCCTGCATGCAGCCCGATGACGGGCGATACGCTCGTGATGTATTGAGGTCTTCGCCCGGTTATCCTCATCATTTCTTCAGAGCAATATTCGCTGTCGGCCTCGGCCCCAGCATGAAGGATTACATAGCTCTGGATTGGATTGCGGCGATGGATGCGAGCCACCATTCGCAGCATTTTGCTAAGATTGGATCGTCGATAAAAGGTTTTGCCATACAGGATCGATTGACCTGCGTGGTTGACCGACACAATGGGCTTCATATCGAGCCAACTTGCGATTTTTCCTTGAAGCGGGCTTACCCTTCCCCCTCTAATCATGTGCTTCAACGTGGGGACGCTCACTAGAATTTCTGATCGAGGTATAGATGATTTCAGCAATTCAAGCACCTGATCAATCGGCTTTCCTGCTTTAACTGCCTCTGCGGCGCGATGAACAATCAACCCATAAGCGCCAGACAACGTTCGTGAATCGATTACATGTATTCTGGTTGAATCAACCCGTTCGGCCGCTTGTCGGCATGTATCGTAAGTGCCGCTAAGCGGCTTGGAAAGATGAATGGAAATAATGTGCTGATAATGAGTCAATAGCCGTTCGTAGAGCAGAACGATGGTTTCTTGTGCGGGCTGCGATGTCGTTGGCAGTTCTTCAGTCCGCTCAAGCTTGTCGTAAAAGGTACCCAATTGAAGCGTTACTTTATCTAGGTAGGTTGAGCGTTCGAACTGCAGGTGCAGAGGAACCCTATGAATTTGATAGTCGTCCAGCCAGCTCTCGGGAATATCACACGCGGAGTCAATTACAAGGGCAATGGATGATTGGCGGTTGTAGATCATGTCTTGCTGCCGCTTCATGTCTTCAACCTTCTGATAGACGATCCAGCCGTGATCCTGAATCGCTTCGGCAACCCGTTCGGGAACGTCGGTATGAATATGAATTTTACCCTGGTTACCGTCGCCTACGGCTACAATCGAGTTTCCCATAGCTGCTATACGATTCTTAATCTCTTTCAGATCAGTACGGATATCGAGCATAAACTCGACACAATAACGATATTCGAGATCAACAAGATTATGGGATGAGCTATCAGCGTCAGCAGAAGGCTGAACGGCAGGTTGCGTATCCTGGTCGACGTATTGATCGATTACCAACGTATCGTTACTTAATGAAGAGATAAAGCCCTGCAAGAAATGAACAAAGCCTTTGGCGCCGGCATCGACCACATTGTTTTTGCGCAGCACCTCCATCTGATGCTTCGTATTCTCAAGGGAAACGCATACCCCGGCGAACGAGCGGCGGAGCAGATCCGGAATGCTCTCTGTTAAGGGGACCGCGGCTCTAAGAACCTCAACCCAGTCGTTCATGACGGACAGCACGGTTCCTTCCCTCGGATCCTGCACCGAACGTCTTGATGCGTCCGCGGATTGCGCACACATTTCGATAAATTGCGGGCGTTGCAGTTCCAAGCGAGCCGACATATAACTGCACATTGATATAATGAACTGCGAGAAAATCATGCCGGAGTTTCCGCGGGAGCCTCTTAGGCAAGCCCGTCTGACTTTATCAAGCACCTCGGCGGAAGCGTCGCTCGGTTTAGTCTCACGCAGAATCATCCGCATTAAGTGCGCCAAATTGCTTCCCGTATCCCCATCGGGGACAGGGAAGACATTGATGGCGTTCAGCTCTTGTTCTCTTGCGATTATTTCATTGGCTCCGGCCAGTATCATACGATGCAACGTAAGATGATTCAGCATGTGCATGTCTACCCTCCTGTTGAGAATTCGGAATTAGGCTCGGCTTCCCGAATAGATAACCTTGGAATAGCTCATATCCCTGTTGTTTGAGCCATTCAAAGTCTTCTCTTGATTCAATGCCTTCAGCAAGCGGTACCGATCCGATTCGCAAGGCTGTCTGAAGGAAAAGCTCCGCGGTTCGCTGCTTCGGCTCATCTCCGGCTACCCCTTGAACATACTTTCGATCAAGCTTCATATAATGGGGTTTCAATTCTGCCAGCACTTCCACCGTGCTGAAGCCCTCGCCAACATCGTCAAGCGCATAATGAAACCCCTTATTTTTATAAAACGTCAAAATATGCTTCAAGTGCTCCAGGTCCTCCGTCTTTTCTGTTTCGACAACCTCGAAAACAAACAAAGAAGGGTCGATATTTAATCTCGCGGCTAATTCGACCGTCGATTTGAGGCAGAATTCGGGTGAATAAATCGACGTCGGAATAAAGTTAATAAACGTCTTCGTTCGAAGCGGGACTGCCGCTTGGACGGCCTGCAATCTGCACAGGCGGTCAAGCGCATACAGCCGGCCCCGTGCCCTGGCTGCGGTAAAGACCTCATTCGGATAGAGCAGGGAACCATTATCGTCAACAAATCTGGCGAGCGCTTCATAGGCATGGACACGCTCCTGCGCATCGACTATTATCTGGAAGTGAATCGCAACGCGTTGCTCCGCGATTAATTTGTCAACCCACTTCGTTTCAAGTACAGCGGCAAGCTCGTGCATCGGTTTCCATGGCCCTTCCGGAAGTCGAAACCAGATCCCCTCGATATCCATATGATGGCTGCAAAAGTCTGCTAGCTCCCGCGCGCCGATCTCGTCAATTGTTACCGTTTCATCCTCCGTTTGCTGCAGCAATGCGTTTCTGAACCGCACATGTCCAGTCGCTTCGCGCAACAAATTCCGGTTAAATGCACCTTCGGCCTTAATTTCAATTAAAAGCTCATTTAATCTGCAACCTCGACAGCTCATCGATTCTCCCCCTGATCTGGACGGCTTTGATGCTTATTTCAGAATCAGCTTGATTTCATTCGCCTTCCGGTCGAGCCGATGGGCGGCTTCCTCGATTCCTTGGAATTCCCCTAAGGCGTGCTGAAGCCGTCTCTGGCTTTCGGCGGCAACGAGCCGGGAGCTTTGGGTGCTTATCCCGACCTCCCGGATGCGTGCCTCGATTGCTCCCACGTATTCGCTTGCCTCTCTGGTTGCTTGTTCGACTTGAGCGGCCAGCTTACGAACCTCTTGCGCCACTACCGCGAACCCGCGTCCATGCTCCTTTGCGTGGGCAGCCTCTATTGCAGCGTTAAGGGCAAGAAGATTTGTCTGAGCGGCAACTTCTTTGATCGATTGTACGATTCCGCGAATGGAAGCGGACTGTCTTTCCAGTTGAAGAAGAACAGCCGTATTATTCTCGGAGCCTGCTACGACGTTGTCAACGGCTTCCTCGACTTCTCTGCTGCTCGCCATACCTTCCTGCGTGCGTTCGAGCAGCTCCGTGGACATCTGCAAAAGGTCTTCCGTCAAATGGGCAGCCGCTTGTTCTCTTTCATCGATATCCGTTGCTATCTTCAATATTCCGGAAGGTTTGTTCTGCTCATCGAGAATCGGCATATAAGTCGCTTCAAGCCAGATGAGTCGACCGTTTTTTCGAACCCTTTGTATCTTGTTTTGGAACGTCTTTCCCTGACGCAGGCCTTCCCAGAACTCACGATATTGAGGACTGTTTCGAAACTCGGGCGTACAGAGCGAGGCATGGAGCATTCCTTTCATTTCCGAGCGTTGATACCCCATGGTCCGAGCGAACTTATCGTTGACATCATGCACGCATCCCGCCATATCAAACTCAATGATGGCCAAGGAGTCTGTGATGGCCGCCATCACAGCATTGAGCCGCTTAACGTCTTGCGAATCTGTCGAAGGGGTCGCATGTATAAGATTCATCTGAATGAGCTCCTCAATTATGTATAGACTTTCGGGTATAATTGTACAAAATCTATACATAATAAGCAAGAGATCTATAAAACGAGGCAGGATTGAAAAATTTTCGGTTGAAACCTCCTCATTTTGTATCGATTATGTATAATTGCATTGGGGAGGGAATTTATATATGTATAGCATGAAAAGGGCATCCGATCTGCTGGGCATACCTGTGGTGACGATTCGTGCTTGGGAGAACCGATACGGGGTCATTTCTCCAAGTCGAACAGTCGGGGGACACCGCCTATTAAGCGAAGTGGATCTGTCCAGGCTGCGCTTCCTTAAGGATCAAATTGAACAGAATGGTTTGAAAATTAGCGAAGCAGTGGAATTACTGCAGCAAAGCGAGTCCACCCCTCCGAAGCATTCCGCCGAACAAGAACCGACAGACCGGAAATTCGATGGTTTAGTCGATAAGCTATATATGGATTTAATCCGGTTCGATTCCACGCAAGCGGATCATACGATAGATCTGGCATTTGCCTTATACGATTTCGAGGAAACGTTCCGACATATTATCGTTCCTGTTCTATACCGGGTTGGTGCGGAGTGGGAGGCTGGAAACATCAGTGTGCCGCAGGAGCATTTCGCTTCGGAAACGATTATGAGGCGGTTGTCATCCTTGTTTCGAGTTTTCCCCGTCAATCCCAATTTGCCTGTAGTGGCGGCCTTTTGTCCGGAAGGGGAACGCCACCATCTCGGACTTATGTCGTTTAGCCTCTTCTTGCGCAAACGCGGAGTCAATGTGTTGTATTTGGGGCCGGATACCCCGCTGAAGGATTTGGACGGCATTATCGAAAGTCAGCATGTTTCATTCATTGCGGCTTCCGTTACGGATCGCCGTTATGTGGACAAGCTTATGGAGTGGATTAAGTCGGCCTCGCAGAATTATCCCCGATTGCGGTTTCTGCTTGGAGGAGCGGCTTTCAATCGAGTGGAATGGCGTGTCGTGCAAGATAACGTGCGTTATCTGTCCTCCGATCAATGGGAGGATTGGTATCATGCATAAGTGATGTCTCACTTCTGGTGACACAGGCATTGCCTGTATCGCTCATGGTAATGGCTAGAGCGGCATACTCCGAAATTTTGTCAAAGCAAAAGGCCGGGAATCCCGCTATGGGATCCCGGCCTAACGTTTATTGCCTATATTGCGGTGTTGGTCTTGATGTCCCAACCGCCGCTTTGGGTCGTTGACGGCTTGCCTTTCGCATCATAGCTCGTGTACGTCCACTTGATTTGACCGAATTGTAATGAAATCGTTTCGTCGGTGTCATTGAAGTCGTAACTAGAAACCAGTATGTCATTAAACTCGAAAGTTAGAAACGGCAGCCTCTCACCGCCGACTAACGTCCTGGTAAATACAATTTTGCCCTTCGGTATATGCTTCCCTTTGAGCGCTGCCAGCAGGATTGAAATAGAGGAGGCATCGAAAAGTTTATTGATCTCGAAGCTATCGAAATGAGATTTGCCAGCGCCGGAGCCGGCACCGAAGCCAGTGTAATCGCCGGAGAGTTGGAATGCAACAGAGGTGAGACCGATCCACTTCTCATAGTTCTTGTTTGTAACCTCGCCCGTAATGCCATCCAACTGCATGAATACGTCGTAACCTTTGTCAGTTGCGGAAGCGGAGGCGGGCACCACGCTAAGCGTTAAGGCGAACACTAAAGCGGCAAGAATGGATAAAAGCGATTTTCTCAAATGGATCAGCACTCCCTGTCTATTTGTTGATACGTTACGTATCATTTGAATCTAGTATACGCTATGCAAAAGCAGACAACAAGTAGCCATATACAAATGAATAGATACCGAATATACTTATTATATATTGATACAATATGTATCCAGCGGATGATAAGGAGAGTAGATGCACTTGAGAAGATTTGTTGTGTCCGTGTTTGCCGCCTGCCTGCTAGCCCTGACCTTTAGTGTAATTCCCGCTGCCGCGGCGGATCTCAATGGCCATCTATTTCTGCGATTAGACGGAATTGCCGGCGAGGCAAAGTCCAAACCATATGATAAGTGGATTGATCTTACGTCCATCGCGTATGAAATATCCGGAAACCAAACCACGTTTGATCCAAGCCATGCTGCCGGTAAAATCGGGTTTGATAGCTTTGTCATAAGTAAAGGTTTCGACTCGTCATCTATTCCAATCATGCTGAGCGGGCTTCAAGGGACCCACATCCCTAAGGGCAAGCTTGTATTCACTCGTCCATACAAGGGTCAGGATTACGCCTATCTAACGCTTGAATTTGATAGCATAACGGTAAGCAGCTATAGCTTCGAGGATACAGAGGAATCTATTGCGCTGCTTTTCAAAAAAATAAAATGGACTTACATACCCTTTGACTCAAAGGGTGCTCCTGCAACTCCGATTCAGGGCGGGTGGGATTTAACCAAGGGTACGGAAACCGAAACTGCGGCAGACGCAGTGGCGCCTGTGACGAAGAGCACCTTCACGCCAGTGGTTGCACCGCCCAAGAACAATGTAACGGCCCTCAAGGTCACGATTACCGCAACGGATGATAACTCTGGTGTGAATAGGACGGAGTATCGAATTAATGGCGGTGAATGGGTGATATATACCGCTGCCTTCACCGTTCAGGCGGCCACGTGCCATACGTTGGAATGGCGCAGCATCGACAACGCAGGCAATGTGGAGAAAACATGGTTTGCCGATTTCGATAAAGGAACTCCGCCCAAGCAAATCTAGTTACAAGGGGAGGCAGGTTGACCATGGGAAAAGAAATGATGGAATCGGAAGCAGTAAATGCGAATAAAAAGTTTTGGGTAATTCCAAAGCTTGAGGTATTGGAAATTAAGCATACGAACGCAGAAGAATGGGAATTCGTAGAATCGCCCGAAGGCTTCTGGAAGCGGCAGTTAGCGATAAGTTAAGGAAAGATAAAAAGCCGATGCCTATCGATGGCACGGCTTTTTCTTCAATTCGGCTTTAACGTCTCGTTTCTGAGTTCGCTAATAGGCCGAATTAAAAAGGAGGAAAAAACACGGATTTTGTCGAAATATATGCTTAACAGTAAAGACATAACAAACTTATAGGAGACTGCTATGTTTTCTCGATTGATGTATCATGTTGTTTTACCTTTATACATAGGGTTTGTGGTTGTCGCTTCCTTCTCTATGGGCAAACAACTTAATAGTTTCCTACTTATCGCATTAGGAATCATGTTCACAGTCAGCATTATAGGGGAGAAGGCTTTCTCAAACTGGCCGATGCGGATAACGATTGCTCAGGTTGTTCTATTGCTGTGCTTTCATGAAGTCAGCCAGTTGAACTGGTGTTTTACGATTTACATCATTCTACTGACGAAGGTACTATACCAACACGTTCGAGGGACCATCAAAGCAGTGCTTCTCGGCTTCGGACTTATTTCTCTATATACGATTATTCGTGCCTCTTATACTTCTTTTAGTACCTATAGCTTGCTCGCCTCTACTTCGGATTTTCTAACTTCACTTGCGGTAGTACTGATTATCCAGTACATCGTTGAGATGGAGCGTCAGAAGAACGCGCTGAAGGAAGCAATGAAAAGGGAAGAGATGATGTTCGAGCATGAGAAAATGCGGGTGGTGGGGGAACTGGCGGCAGGCCTTGCGCATGAAATCAGAAATCCGCTTGCATCTCTTCGAGGGTTCCTGCAGCATTCGAAGCAGCGTCAGCACAACATTGAGCCTTGGTATGATCTCATGATGGATGAAATCAGCCGTATGAACAAGCTGACCGTGGAATTCCTGCAGTTTTCTAAGCCAGATCCCTCTTCATACCGCATACACTCTCTGCATGAATGCTTGCAAAAGGTTGTGTATCTGACGGGACCGAAGGTGAGCGATCTGGGACTGCGACTCGTGTACGTTGATAATAAGTCGGATATGAAGGTTCGGATCGATATGAGCAAGATGGTGCAAGTATTCGTAAACATCTTGAATAACGCGCTTGAATCGATGGCTGGGATCGGTAGCGGTACCGTTACGCTGAGGCTATCACAAGAAGGCCCCAGAGTAGTTGTTGAAGTGCAAGACACGGGAGAGGGAATACGGGCACAGGACATGAAGCAAATCTTTAACCCGTTTTTTACGACGAAAGTGGAGGGAACGGGCCTGGGACTTCCGATTTGTAAGAAAATCGTTCAGGACCACGGCGGAGAGATCGAGGTTTCCAGCAGTCCGGGGCTAGGGACAACCTTCTCCGTCTCGCTTCCGGCTGTAAGCGACTAGGGTACTACACAGTAAAATGATTCTGGTCATAGATAGAATGACAACGCTCAAATCGTTCTTTTCACGGCGGCGTACTACTTTCGTATGACTACAAACTCCTATCATACTCTCTACAATGTTTAGTGGAGCTGAATGATAGGAGTTTTTGTTATGCGCTAAGACAATCAGAAAGGAGATTAATATGAAGATAGTAATTAGTCGTTTGTTGATCGCTGTTATGATTTTCACGCTATTTGGAGGCACCGGCGCAGAGGCTGCTGGAATTCAAGGCGAGTCGTCCCTTGGTGGCAGCCGTGAAGCATTGTCAAAAGTAAAAGCATTCGCAGGAAACGGCAGCTTTGACGATTGGGATGGACCGGCGTCAGAGGCGTCTTTTCGTATGCCGCAAGGACTCACAGTCTTGAAAGATGGTTCTGTTCTTGTAGCAGACACCCGCAATCATCTCATCCGTCAAGTTAAGAACGGAGAGGTTTCTACTTATGCGGGCTTCATGCTTGACGCTGAAGACAACGTAGATCCTGAGGGGGCTTGGCACGATGGCGCTAAGGAAGCCGCAGCATTCAACGGTCCTACGGGCATGGATTCCGATCTGGAAGGCAATATATACATAGCAGATACCGAGAATCATCGGATACGCAAAATAGCGAAAGACGGAATGGTATCAACGGTTGCCGGAGATGGCATTATTGGAGATGAAGACGGCACAGGTGCGGGAGCCAGATTCCACAATCCTCAGGATGTGGCTGTTGCTGCTGACGGAACCTTGTATGTCGCGGATACGTTGAATCACTTGATTCGGCGGATAACGCCGGATGGACAGGTCACTACGCTTAACGCTCCATCTAACCGCGTTGTTGAGGTTGAAGCCGGCTACGTCGTTCCTGCAGGGGATTATGCAGACGGAGAGTTGTCGACATCGAAGTTTAACGAGCCAACCAGCATTGCAATCGACAACAAGGGTAACTTATATGTCAGTGATACAGGCAATCAAGTGATTCGATATATTGACTTAGCCTGGGGTACGGTTACAACGGTGGCGGGCTTGTCCCCAGGAGATAAGCCCGTGTATGCGAATGGCGAACTGTATGCCGAGGGTGGTTACGCGGATGGGGTTAGTTCGGAGGCACGCTTTCTGTTTCCTAAAGGGATCGCCGTAACAGCGGAGAATGGACTGGTTATTGCGGACAGTTTGAACCACACGATTCGGTATCTTCTAGATGGACATGTGAGCACAATTGCCGGCGTACCTGCGCAGCTTGGTCATGTAGATGGCATTAACGGCCACAATCTGCTCCACAATCCGACCGATGTAGCGATTCTGCCTGATGGCGACGTGCTGATTGCGGACAGTTATAACAATAAAATCGGTGAGCTTGACTATTACCAGCTTCCCATCAATCTGCCCCACAATGATCAGGTGAAAGTCGTGGTCGATGATTCGGTTATCAACTTTGACGCGCAACCGGAGATCGTGAAGGGACGCACGATGGTGCCTGTGCGGGCCTTAAGCGAAAAGATGGGTTATAAGGTTGGATTTGACGATAACCAGGATAACATTGAGTTAACGAAGGGCAAGGTAAGCATCAGGCTGCAAATTGGGAATCAGGTGGTTTCGATCAAGAATGCCGCAGCGGGTGTGGAAGAGCAGCGAGTGATTGATGCAGCGCCTTATACGAAGAATGGCCGTACCTATGTTCCGGTCAGGTTCTTTAGTGAGGCATTCGGAACAGATGTACAATGGGATCCGAACACGAGAACAGTTATTTTGCGGGAAATCACGGAAGCCGTTGATAAGCTGCCTGTAGCAGATGGCAAGTCGCGTACGGTGGTTCTTGAACAGATTAAAGGAACAGTCTGGATCACTCCGGCGGGCGGTTCATTGACTTATCGGGCCTATAACGGTATGGCTCTTCATCAAGGCGATCATATTCGCACAGAGAAGAATACGAGCACGATATTAAGAACGGTCGATCGCGGAGATGAAGTTACGATTAGCGACAGCTCCGAGCTGTACATCTCAAGTTTAAGTGAAACATCCGTTACCAAGCACACGGGCTTCATGTTATGGAGCGGGCTGGTTTCGGCCAATGTGTCCCCGCTGGTAAATGCCAAGGATACCTTCAATATCTTGACGCCGACGGCTGTGAGCCATGTTCGCGGCACGAACTTCATGGTCGGCGTTGATCCGGCGACGGGGATATCGACTCTATTTGTAAACAGCGGATTGGTTCAGGCAAGCGGCAGCGGATCCAGTCAGAATCCAGCCTTCGTATATCCTGCGCAGCAGCTGAACTTTTCACCAGAAACCGATCCGAATGCGGCAAACTTGCCTACTATGGTTGATCTGTCCGATCTCGTTAAGCAAGCTTCGCCTGCTGTCATTGAGGCCCTGCTAGCAGCTAAACAGAAGATAGATCAGGAAAATGCGGAGATGCTGGAGCGAATGAGGAATGAAGAATCCGGCTCTATCCTTGGCGGAAATCCAAGTGCCTTGTCTCCAGAAGACCTGGATCGATACCAGAACAATTTGAATAATCTGCTTGCTAATATTCTGAAGCAGGCTCGTGATCAGAATGTAATAGAACCGAGTAGATTGCAGGCACTTATCGATGAGGCTAATAAGCAATTGGGCACAAAGATCGATCTGAATAATGTCCCGCCGCTTCAATTGTCGGATGAGGAGAAGCAGCAGCAGGACAAACAGAAGCAGTTGGAGGAAGAGCTAAAGAGACGGTTAGAGGAGCAAAATAAGCAGCGTGAACTGGCGGCACAAAGTCAATCCTTGATCGATAAGTTGAAAGCGGAAAGAGAACGGCTCGAGCTGGAGAACAAGAAGAAGCAGGAAGAATTGGCCAAGCGGGCGGAAGAGTTGTATAAGCAATCCCTTGCGAATGCCGCTAGGCAACAATTCGAGGAGCAGCAAAAAGCGCTGGAGCTGAAGAGGCAGCAGCAGGAGCAAGAACAGAAGCCGCAGGTGCCATCACCGATACCATCGCCGGCGCCAGAACCAAAACCAGAACCAAAACCAGAACCAAAACCAGAACCAGAACCAAAACCAGAGCCAAAACCAGAACCAAAACCAGAGCCAACACCAAGCAATGCTGCTCCTGAGGTAGTTAAGCCATTATCGGATCAAATGGTAAACGCTGATGGTCGGATTGAAATCGATATGAGCGGGGTTTTCCGTGATGCAGATGGCGATGCTTTAACGCTCACAGCCCTTTCGAGTGATTCGGCAGTTGCAGAGGTAGCCGTGGATGGAACTTATCTACGCATTACGCCAACGGGTAACGGTTCTTCGGAGATTCGTATTACGGCCAACGATGGTCGGGGCGGATCGACGGATACCTCTTTCCGTCTCGGGTTGTATCGGCAGATACAAGAGCTGAGGGCCGAGGTCATGTCCGATTTCATTGAGCTCTATTGGAATGAGTATGAGATGGAGGGGATCAACTATCTCGTCTATATGAATGATGAGTTAGTCGAATCCACTTCAACCAATCATGTTTCGCTTACGGGTCTAAAGCCGGATACGGTTTATGATCTGCGTGTAATCGCAGTTAATTCTGATGAGGCGATTGAGGCGTTCGCCGACTATTCGGTAACGACACGACCTCTTGATTCGCAGCCTATAGAGGAGATTCCGTCAGATTGACGAAGAGGCTAACCATATATGTGATGTGCTAGCATCGTGCTAGCGGTTTAAAGGGCACCCCATAAGGTGCCCTTTCATTTTATCCGACAGGACTCAACTTTCATTAAATAACGGAGCCCGCCAATTCATTCAATTCGGACTGCAATTGCTGTTGGAGTTCTTCTACGATCGAGAAATCAGTTGCGGCAACATAGAAGGCCTTAATTTGAGAATCGATGGCTTCGGCTTCCGCCAGATAAGAGGTGGCCGCTTTCATCTTGGCCGAATAGCGTCCTCTGATATCGGCTATTTCAGCTGCATAGGCTTCATCTGTCCCGGCAGGTATGGTGAGCGTATACATATCCAGAATTTCATCCCCGTCCCGATCAGGGAAGTATTCATGCGGGGCCGTGCTATCGAAGATAGCTGTTCGGAGTTCCGGGAATATCAACATATCCAGGCTGTTCGGATCAAAGCCGCAATGGAATACTTCCACTTCGATTCCTTTCTGTTCGGCAGCGGCGGCAAGCTTCTTCAGCATTGTCGACTTGCCGGACCCCGGCCTTCCTTTGATGAAGATCCGTCGGTCCAACTGAGCAGTCAGGCTTTGGATAAAATCGAATGCGCCCTTCGGCGTCGCGGCCCCGAAGAATAAGTGACGCCCAGCGGTCGGGTTCACCCTTTCATGGCCAGTGAATAATTGTTCAATCAGATCCTGCTTGATCTGGTCGGCCTTCGTGAAGTCCATGCTTTCGATATAATATCGTTCCCATTCATCGTGAATCCGCAATGCCGTTAAGAACGTTTCATAGGTTTGCGAATAAGCATTAGCAAGCTTACCTCTAAGATCTTCAATCGTCTTGGAATGTTCCGGTACGACAAGACTGTAATTAAGCGCTTTCCCGAAATGGATATATTCGATTTCATCGGCCTCGTTCTCGGAAATCCCATCATAGACTCGACCATCGATAATACCGACCTTCGATTCCGTTAGAATAATACCGTCCAGTTCGTCGGGACGGAGAGGCGAATGAAAGCATTGCACATGCCGTCCTTTAGCCAGTTGGCTATCCGCCAAGTTGCGAATGACTGTAGACTTACCCGTACCCTGGGGGCCGGTAAGCACGAATATTTTGTTCAGCCCATCGAAGGCCGACTTATGCAAGAAATGAGCTCCGTGCGCGGTATTGCCGCGAACAAAGTAGTGGGACGATTTTTCCGCCAATCTGAAACACTCCTTTGTGCCTATTCCGATCCAGCAAGCTTACAGGGATCTCGATCAGAATAAGCATGTATGGGATAAATGCCTATATATCTGTATATTCCGTATCTTAAAAAGTGGTGTTTGCATTCTCGCATTGTTGTTCATAAATCGCAGGAGTCTTTTCCAAAACCATTAGCGCTTGAACTTTAACTATTCATTCCGCAACCTTGTTGGCTCGCCATTTCAATATCCGTCAATCTATGGCATAGTGTTGGAAACCCATAGGCATTCCACTCTTCGAGTGGGGTGCCTTCTTCTATATCTGAAGATGGAAGAAGGCCGATCGTTGACGGTACAGCTGGAAGATCTACAGCGGGACCCGGTAACCGGCGAGCTTATACATGTCGACTTTCAGCTCGTTCAGACAGACGCATGAAGTAAAGGTCATCTCTCGGGATAACGAGCTTCTCATAACCGTGTCCAAGCCTTAATGATATGGGAGCCGCTCCATCAGTGGAGTGAGCCAGGTTTAAGAAAAGGGGGGCTTTTCCGTACATAGGAAAAGTTACTTTAATCTAAGTTCTCTGAAAGAGGAGCTGTATATTCGAACACTTCGGCTACTGCGCACGGCTATATTCTCCATCGTTGGCGTCCAGCTGGCGCTTGCCGTTAGGCGGTTCACTAAACCTCTAATTGTTACCAATTAATAACTGAATTATAATTTAAGATACTGAATGGGATCGGCATCGGAATAGGAGAGTGACACTTTCTGAAATATATCGAAGTGGGTTTCGGAAACACATGGGTAGTCAGAACGGAAACGGAGTTCGATGATGGAACGGAGATCGAGCAGAAGGGCATCATTAAGCCAATCGTTTTTCATTCATTTTATTTAAGAATATGGATTGGGAAGACGGTTTTCATCTGGAATTCCAAAGACGGGTTTAAGAAAATGTCTAAACCCCGGCGCACGTTCAAGCTAATTGTGGGGCTGGCAAGCTATCTACCGAAAACCGAGGCATGATGTTGGCATGTAATGCTGAACGAATGATAAGGAAGGGCCATCCTAAGGGTGGCCCTTAAAAAAACCTGGAGTCAAGCACGCGTATTTGCAAGACTTCGACGGTTGTACCACTGTATTAAGCACGATGCGCACTTTGAATAAAATCTCATGCATTACAGAAGGGGCTCACGGAGCGGTTCTGCTCGTGAAATCCGCACAAAACTCGTGTTCGTAAATCGCATTAATCCTATCCAAAATGCTCCGCGCTTGATCTTTATATTTTAATTCCGCAGCCTGACCTTTCAATAAAAACACGCCGGTTTCATTCCGGTGCTGCCCGAGGGCGCCTTCATACAGCCTGCTAGCGCCATGGGTTGGCGGAGAGAAGAATAATTTCATCAACAGGGCAACTACTAGAGGCAATCCGGATTTCTTCCCTTTCCTTAGCGTGTTGTTGCCGCCCGGGTCAACGCTGCGAATCTTGATATCATCCTTGGCAAGCTGCGGCGCGATGGCATGGGTCCATAACGAGAGCGCTAACTTGGAGGCAGCATAAGGACCAATCAGCTTGCGGAAGGTTGTGGGGCGCTCCAGGCTTTCGATAGTAAACTCTTTCGTAAATTTTAGGGCTGAAGATGAAGTGTTGATTACCGTTTTAAAACGGCCGTTCTGTATGAGCCCCTTCAATTCCATCAGAATGATATACGGAACGACAGTCATCAGCTCATAGTGATACTCGCGTCCCTGCTTCGAATAATGGAGCTCGGAGAAGGACCTTCCGGCGTTATTGAACAAAATATCAATCCGCCGCTCCTTGCTTTTGATTGCTTCCAAAGCCCGTCTCAATGCGGCATAGTCGGCAAGATCATCCACTTTATAAATGCGAAGCCATCCCCGCTGAACGGCTTCTTGGATCTCCTTATCGTCCGACGGAAAGTCGGAACGGTTCAATGCAACCACTTGCCAGTTGTCCGACAGCAATTTGCGGGTTAATGCCAACCCGATTCCTGCGCTTGCACCCGTAATTACGGCGATATTGTCACGTTGTCCTTTATTCATTTCAAGTTCCCTCCTAATAATGGATTTCACTCCTGATAAAGCTCACTCTATAACTTGAAGTCGACTCCAAGTCAAGACTGAGATTCCAGGTTTTGTCCAGAAGAAAAGGGACTTGACTTGGAGCCAGCACCAAGATGTATAATGCACAAAAAATGGGTTCCGGGAGGGGACAGGATGATGGAAGAGCGGACGTTCTCGATCAAACAAACCGCCACGCAAACTGGCATTACTGAAGATACGATTCGTTATTATGAGAAGATCGCGCTGCTCCCCCGCGCTGAAAGAAAGGATAACGGACATCGCATCTATCGGCAGGAAGACATCGATACGATCCAACTGATATCTTGTCTGAAGAAGACGGGGATGCCGCTGGATGAAATGCGACCTTTTCTGTCAGTATCCACTGATGCTGATCCCGCGGAGTATCCCGAACTGGTGGGGCTCTTAAAGAGCCATCGGGAGAATATCGTCAGCCAAATCGCTTCTCTTCAGCAGGTGGTCGATTTCATCGACATGAAGTTGGAGAAAGGAAAGTACCGGCGGGACTGCTCGGACGAAACGCGGGACGACGCGTCCGACCACAAGGTCTCAACGGTTCAGATGAATTATTTTCCCTTATCAACTGGAAAATCCGGAGTATAATTAGGTAAGTATTGATCTTAACAAAATAGCACTTAAAGTTAGGGCCATCCCGTAAAGGATGGTCTTCTTGCTCTTTCAGCCAATACGTTGAACCGTACTGCATTGGTAAGTCTTTGTCTGAATGGGCATAATGGGTTCATTAAAAGTGACACGAAGGAGCGCATACTCGGAATATGGATCATCCTTTTATAATCTTGCCTGAAGAACAAGCACCCGAGGGCACGGAGCGTTGTGAACTTTGCGAACTATCCAAGCAGCGGACTCGTGTCATATGGGGTGAAGGAAATCCGAAAGCCTCGATTATGCTGATTCTAGATAATCCCGGTGCCCGAGAGGATCGGCAGGGAATTTCAGGAAACGCCGATCAGCTTCACCTATCACCCGCTTGCAGTAAGAAGACGGCCTAACTTACTAAAGTTTTTCGTAGAGGATTTGAAAGCCTTGAAAGAGAAGTGGGAGGAGATCAACGACTATGAGGGGGACGTACTAGCAACGCGTTAGTGTTAGTGGTTATTTAAGGGCGCCCGACGACCGGGTGCCCTTTGCTATAAGCTGCAGTTTACGCTCTGCGCATGCGCGTAGAGGTGAACTGCAGCTTATTTGTGTTACCGTACAAGCCGTTGATTGGTGAGGAGCAATACGTCTCGTAGGCTGGACGCTGCATACAGTCATCGATTAAGATTTATTTAGGTAGGTTAATAAGTCGGTCTTACTAACCGAAATTATTATTATATTCTGAAATATCGACATTCCGGAACGAAAAATATAACTAAGATAGGTGTGCATGATCATCAGCAGAGACAAGATTTTAAGGGACTATATGACGCACCCACCTATAGATCTTGCTGCATTCATTGAACTGTCCGTTATACTGGCAGGGATGGTCTATCGTGAACATCAACAGAATAGGGTAATCGGCTATCTTAGCCCTGATCATATCAGCATTCAGCGGCAGGAGAAGACAGCGCGTATATCCGGGAATGCGGAAGGTCATGCAGCGTACCGTTCTCCTGAGCAATTCGGCCGGTTCAACCTTGTGCCGAGCGGACGCAGCGATCTGTATGCATTAGGCGTTATTTGCTATGAACTGTTAACCGGGCAATTGCCTTTTTACCCTGACTATGAAGAAGACTGGAGCACCGTACATATCCGTAAGGTACCCCAACCGATATCCGATATTCGGCCGGAAGTGGACGAAACACTGCAAGCCGTATTGATGAAGCTGTTGGCTAAATCGCCTGTGGACCGTTATCAAAGTGCGTACGGACTGCTTGAAGATCTGCTGTTATATCAGAGGATGTTAGCCAGCGGCGGAACGTTGGCGCCATTCCAAGTGGGCCGGTTGGATACAATCCGTACGCTTTCATTGTCCCACTGCTGGTACGGGCGAAGTGCCGCCGTTATGCAGATGGAGGCAGGGCTTGAGCAGGCCTTTCAAGGCTTGAACGCCTTTCGCTGGGTGATAGGCGAGGCGGGAATTGGTAAAACGACGCTCGTCAACAAGCTTGAGCAGCGTGTCGTTCAGCGTGGAGGCAAGATGATAGTCGTGCAAGCGGAACCTTCAGGGCGGTCCGTACGCTGCGGGTTGCTCCTACGGGTGCTGCAGCAATGGACTCATCAGCTGTGGAGCGAGCCATCCGATGTCATTACGCAGCTGAAGAACAATCTGCAGGCGAAGTTTAATCGCGAAGCGTGGGCTGTCATCGTCTCCTGCTGGCCAGAAGCCAAGCTGTTGTTAGACAGCGACGATACGGAAGCGGCATCCGTTCTGGGCGATGTGAAGGTCTGGGATCAGTTTGAAGAACTGCTGCCGGACCTCATTCGCTGCATGGCCGAATGCAAGCCTCCGCTCGTTGTGTTTGTGGACAATCTGCATTGGGCCGACGATGGCACGCAAACGGTAATTCGTGCACTGGCATCAGCAGGGAAGACATCGGGGTTGCTCCTGATCGGAGCTTGCCAGATGGAGGAGGACGACGATTCCACTCGGGACGGAATGAATTCCAATCAAGTGGCGGATGTGACTTGGCTAACGGAGAGATGCCGTGCGAATCCAGAGGAACAAGTGGCGCTCCTGCCGCTGGATAATGACGATGTGAAGCAGCTAGTCTCCGATGCTCTGCATGAGAATTCGGCTCGCATTCGATTGTTGGCGCGGTCTGTCCGCGATCAGACCGGTGGAAATCCTCGATCGATTCGCCTTTTGCTGGAAGGCTGGCTGCAGGAGAAACGGCTTAGCTTTGATGAGACGCGACGTCAGTGGGTGTGGGACTCAGAGGTAGTCCGGTTAATAAGCAGGTCAGAAGCAAATCTCCACCTGTTGGGGACAACCCTATCCAAGCTTCAGGGAGATCGGAAGGAGTTCTTGGCAATGGCCGCCGCGATCGGTCCGATCTTTCGTTTGTCAAACTTGGCTGAAGCGTGTGGCAGGACACAAGATGCTGCATTCCGCTGGCTTGAAGAGGCGGAAGCAGAAGGCATTATTTATCGGGAATACGACACGGGGCAGGACAATGAGCACGATCCCATTTATCTGTTCGTCCACGAATCCATTCATCAAATGGCATATGCTCTTGATTCAGCGGGCAATATGCGCCGGCATCGTACTATTGGACAACTGCTGCAGCGTTATGCCTCAGAGTCGGGCAGCGATATGCCGCATGCGGCGATCGATCATCTGAATCTGGCTGTGCCGGTTTTATCGGAGACAGAGATGAAGCAGCTAATGGAGCATAATCTTCAGGCGGGTCAAGAGGCCTTGGCATGCGGTCGTTATGCGCGGGGGAAGTATTATGCGGAGAGCGGGCTTCAGCTTTCAACAGCAGGTACAGGCGGAGAAACAGGGGCGCTTGACCTAAATACCGAGCTGCAATTGGTATTGGTATGGGCAGAGTATATGGACGGCCATGTTGAACGAGCGAAAGATCGGCTAGTGGAATTGAACAAAGACAGCGGACGATTGAGCCGAGCGGAACGCATAAACATATGGGCGCCCTTAATCCAATTCCATGCATTCGCGGACAATGCGGGGGCGATTCAATATGGGCAAGAGGCGCTGGCAGCATACGGCTGGAAGCTTCGGGAGAAGAGCTCCCTCTTGTCGATCGCCAAAGAAGTGATGCAGACTGGGGTTCTCTTATATCGCAAACGCGACAAACCGCTTCCTGTCGCCGACCCTCTTGATAAGGAATATGCGGAATTATGCAGGCTGCTGGAGCTGTTGTTCTTCCCGCTGTTAGTTCATGATGGGCGAGCGCTGCTGGAGTTGTATGCCCGATTCATTCGTTATGGGCTGGATAAAGGGGCGAACGAGTCGCTGGCCATCATCATCGGCGGATATGAGCTCATTCTGCAACGAATATTTCCAAGCTTGGTTCAGTCGGTCCCGATTGCTGAGCGTATGTTTCTGCAAATCGGCGATACCACGACGCTTAGGAATCGGCACTTGCTCACTTTCCTAAGCGGAATGTCCAAGCAGATAGATAAGCCGCTGGAAGCGTTCGCCACGATTTTTAATGCAATGCGCCAAGGACTGGAGTCCGGTGATAAAGACTTCGCTAATCTGGTTCTAATGATTTGCATGTTAGGTAACAACGGGAACTTGAACGCCTTGCAAGAGCTGCTCGAATACTTTGAGGACAATATGCGGCAGAATGCCGATGACAAGACGCTGGAGATGGTGATGCTCACGGCTGGTTATGTAGCGGCGCTGCAAGACGAATCTCGGACGGACAGCTTTGTTGCAATTCCGCAGACTCGATCCGGTGGCGATCCGGAGCAGCAAGATGAGGACAACTACAGCTGCGGCTGTCGTCTGGAGGCGGCCTACATATCGGGCAAATACCGAGAGGCGCTGTATTGGGCGAAGCGGGGACGAGCGAATGAGCTGCCATTGGATTGGATACGAATCCGTAAGCAACGCGTATTCGAGACGCTGGCATTATCGGCGTTATTCTTCGAGACGAATGAAGAAGAACGCAAGCGGATTCGGAAGGCTATACGTACACAGTTACGCAAAATGAAGAGCTGGCGTGGATTTATGGGACATGCTTCCTCCGCTTATCTGTTGGTGAAGGCAGAGGAGGAACGAACGAACGGAGACTTGATGGAGGCTGTGCGAGGCTATATAGCTGCAATCGGGCGGGCGAGGTCCGAGAAATATGTGCTGATGGAAGCGATAGCTTGCGAACGGCTTGCTACCTATTATCAAGATGACGCACTCAGTCGATCCGGGGCAGCGATTACGATGATGGATGCTTGTGCCGCCTATGCGGATTGGGGCATCACATCCAAAGTAACGCAGATTAGAAGTCGGTATGCCGAAATGCTTCACCCGATCTCCCAACGTTATGAGGGGCCGGTTCTGGAGGGGCAAATCGAAGACAAGCATGCTAGAATCGAAATGTCTCGTCGGCAGAAAGGTCCCGTGGATGACGTGGCTTCGCAGAATGAAGCGGAATATGAGCTTGTGAGACGGCTCGTTAATGGGATCGGTGGCACTAAGGATGCTGCTGATTGGACAACGAAGCTCTTGGAAGCTGCCCTTCGACAAGCAGGTGCTGATCGGGGGCTCGTGCTGAAGTGTCTGGATGATGGTTTCAGCATCGAAGCAGACCGATCGGACCGAGTAGAGAAGGGGGCGACGTCTGGATTGTATGCAGAGAGCGTCCTGCGACATACGGTAATGACTGGGGAACCGCTTGTTCTTCATGATGCGTCTCGAAGCTTCTGGGTGAAAGATACCTACATTGCAACTGGAGAGCTAAGATCGATCCTGTGCATGCCGATAGCGGTTCCTGGAGATCGCGCTTCGTATTTGCTTTACTTAGAAAATCGGCAGATGCCAGGCGTGTTCTTGGAGCGGGACATACAGGTACTGGATCTTCTGGCGACGCGGATTATTTACCTTCACATGTTGGAGGCAGAAGCTGCGGCAGCATCCATGCAGGATGCTGCGACCGATATCGTGTCGTCCGCGCTAGGCTCCGCTCAACAGGAGTTGACTGAACCGCTGACTGAACGGGAAGTAGAGATTGTGACAGCAATGGCGGAGGGCATGTCCAACAGAGAAATTGCCGACCGGTTCGGTATTGCGGAGACAACGGTCAAGACGCATACATCCCGAATTATCGGCAAGCTGGGCGTCAAACGACGCGGTCAGGCCGTTGTCAGGGCCAAGGAGCTGCAATTGATCAAATAACATAAAATGCTCGTCCCTACGTTCTTAAATGAGCGCAGCGACTGAGCATTTTCCTTTTTAATCCGTATGGTAGCTGGCCAACATGGCACGCGCTTTCTCGGGATCGCCATTCAAGGGGTGGTTTCGCTGTGTGTAGTGACATTAATTTGTAGTCAACTCCGCACTGTGTTTAAATACTGTCAGTGAGTCTTATCGATAAAAGGAGGTTGTTAACGTTGAACCATTTGCTGCTTGCCGACGATGATCCGAATATTAGAGCGTTGGTGCGTTATGTGATGACCCGTGAAGGATATAGCGTACATGAGGCTCAAGATGGGGCCGAGGCGGTCAAGGTAATGGAACGCTCGCCGATTGATATGGCGATCATTGATGTGATGATGCCGCATATGGACGGGTTTGAATTATGCGAGCATATTCGGCAGCATTACGATATCCCGATTATTTTGCTCACAGCCAGAGATCAGTTGTCG
This sequence comes from Paenibacillus terricola, assembly GCF_014779765.1. Classification (GTDB taxonomy): domain Bacteria; phylum Bacillota; class Bacilli; order Paenibacillales; family Paenibacillaceae; genus Paenibacillus_T; species Paenibacillus_T terricola. The sequence goes on from NZ_JACXZA010000004.1 coordinate 114,695, forward strand.
GATAAAGAACAAGGTTATCTGATGGGAACGGATGACTATGTGACGAAGCCTTTCGAGCCGGAAGAGCTGCTGTTCCGCGTGAAGGCGTTGTTCCGCCGCTACAAACGAGCTGCGGATGACATGATTCGGATGCATCGTATTACCATTGACCGCAAGAACGTTGAAGTGAGCGACGGACAATCCATTATTTTGCTGCCGATGAAGGAATTTGAGCTGTTGGCTCAGTTGGCGCAGTACCCGGGTCGTCTCTTTTCCCGCGATGAGTTGATTCGCCTTGTATGGGGTCAGGACTATGAAGGGGACGAGAATACCGTTAACGTGCATATTAACAGGCTGCGTCAGCGTTTTGCTGATTACGCGGATGACTTCATGATCCAGACGGTGCGGGGAATCGGCTACAAGATCGTGGTGAAGGACTGATGAAGAGCCTATACTATCGCGTGTTTCTGATCACTTTGGCCGTCATCTTCGCCAGTAGTGTGCTGGGGTTCCTCGCTTCGAACATTTACTACCATGTGAAGCTCAAACCCTATAACGATGAGAAACTCGTTGCCATTGCTGAGCACATGCAGAACTATATTGAATCTGATCCTGCGGGTATGGAGAGTTATCTTCGCAACGCAGCCGAGCTAGGATACGAGATCTATGTGACGGACGGTCAATCGGACTCGCAATTCTATGGGCGGAACTTCCGCGAGCAGGATCTGGACAAGCAGGACATCGGGCTCGTACTTGGCGGGGGCACTTATCACGGTGTGGCGCAGTTTCCGAACAAGCCGTTCATCACTGGTTTCTTCGATAACCGCCTGAGCAATACAGTGGGTGTTCCTGTTCAAGCGTCCGGGAAGACCTTCGCCTTGTTCATGCGTCCCGATGTCCTGCTCCAGTTCGGCGAGCTTCGAACCTTCTTCGCACTGGTCGGATTGCTCACAGTCATCATCAGCATTTTATTGTTCCTCATCAGTACCCGCTATATTGTGAAGCCGATTACGCGGTTAACCGATGCTACCAAACGTCTTGCTCAAGGAAACTATAATCATCGACTGTCGACGGGAAGACGCGATGAGATCGGCCAACTGGCTGAACATTTCATGACGATGAGCCGGGAATTGGAGCGGGTGGATCTTGCGCGCCAGCAATTTGTATCGAATGTGTCGCATGAAATCCAATCGCCGCTTACATCCATCCAAGGGTTCGCCAAAGTATTAGCGCAAGGGGATCTACCGGAAGAGGAACGACAACAGTATGCTTCGATTGTTGAAGCCGAGAGCCGACACCTCTCCATGTTGAGCAAGCAGTTGCTGCTGCTCTCGACGCTGGAACAAGGAGAAGAAGCGCTGAACAAGAAGGACATTTCGTTACGCGGTCATATCCGTCAGGCAGTCGAGATGCTTCACTGGCAGCTGGAAGAGAAGGATTTGCTGCTAAAGCTGTCTATACCTGAGTCTGTTTCGGTTCACGGCGATGAAGTATTGTTGATGCAAGTATGGACAAATTTGTTGAACAACGCGGCAAATCATATTCCGTCGGGTCGAAGCATTGAAGTGCTTGCGGAGGATACGCAATCGTTCACCCGCGTCGTCATCTCGGATACTGGAGAAGGGATTGCTCCTGAGCATTTGCCTTATCTATTCGATCGGTTCTTCCGTGTCGATCGTGCACGAGAACGCGCTTCGGGCCGAACGGGCTTGGGGCTCGCTATCGTCAAGAGGATTGTGCAGCTGCACGAGGGAACGATTGAAGTGAGCAGCTCGCAAGGCGAAGGTACAAGATTCACTGTAACGCTTCCCAAATTGTAATTTGTTATTTATGCGCCATTTATATTCGCTTCCTATACTGGAGACATCCAAAGGAGGGAAGCATTATGTATTTGGCCATTCGAGAAATGAGATTCGCGAAAGTTCGCTATTCGCTGATTGCAATAATTATGCTGCTTGTCGCCTTCCTGGTTTTATTCGTTACCGGGCTTGCGCGAGGGCTTGCCTATGATAACGCGGCATCGATTCAGAATATGAACGCGTCGCATTTTATTATGGAGAAGGATTCGAATCATCGCTTCACCCGCTCGCAGGTCACCGAACAAGTATTGAACCAAGCAGGTTCGGTTGCAGGACACGAGAACGTGCAGCCGCTTGGCGTTAGGATGACTACGATGACGGCAGAGGGGACAGCCGGCAAGCTGGACGTAACGATTCTAGGAATGAATCCAGAGGGCTGGTTGATGCCCAAGGTTACAGAAGGCGCAGCGATTCCATCCAACGGGTCAGGTCGTGTGCTTGTGGATCGTAAGCTGAAGGATTCGGGGGTTATTGTTGGTACGGTTCTGCTCGATCAGGCTTCAGGCTTGAAATGGACGGTCAGCGGGTTCGTCAGCCATGAATCATTCAGCCATTCGCCTGTCGTGATTCTGAATGAACAGGACTGGCAGCAGCTTCAGTCGTTGGCAGCGATGCGACCAGGGACTGGACAGTCTGAAGACGGAAAGATCTATAATGCAGTTGCCGTACAGGCGACTAAGCACCAAGCGGAGCAGCTAGCCGCAGCCTTGCCGGACTCCGAGATCGTCACCAAATCCGACGCTGTCTCAGCCATTCCTGGCTATAAGGAAGAGCAGGGTTCGCTGTGGATGATGATTATCTTCTTGTTTATCATTTCTTCATTTGTACTGGCGGTATTCTTCTATGTTGTTACGATTCAGAAGAGCAGTCAATTCGGCATCCTTAAGGCGATTGGCACACGGACGGCGTACCTGGTGCGAAGCGTTACGCTACAAGTATTGCTCCTATCCGTAGGCAGCCTATTGATAAGCATGCTGCTTGTTGAAGGGATGAAGTCGGTCCTGCCTGACGGTATGCCGTTCCTGCTGGAGTCGTCTACATTGGCGTACACGAGTGGCGCCTTTATCGCGGTGTCGGTAGTCGGGTCATTGCTTTCCGTCTGGAAAGTAACCAGAATAGACGCCTTGGACGCGATTGGGAGGAGTGCGGCATGAGACACAGACTGATCCTGGATAATATCACACATACCTTCGAGGATGGCGGTATGCAGCGAACCGTGCTTGATCACCTGAACCTGCATGTATCGGAAGGGGAATTTGTTGCTGTTATGGGGCCGTCCGGTTCCGGGAAGAGCACATTCCTATCGATAGCTGGTGCGCTGCTTAAGCCGACCAGCGGCGTGGTCTTGCTAGATGGGGAATCATTAGCGGGCAAAGAGAACAACGCCTTGTCCGACATGCGCCTGCACAAGATCGGGTTTATTTTTCAAAGCGCCAACTTGATTCCATATTTGAAGGTGGAAGAACAGCTGATGCTGGTTGCAAAGCAGGGCGGCATGAAGAAGACGAAGGCGAATGAACGCATTCGGGAGCTGTTGCACAAGCTGGGCTTGGAACACCGCAGGAATGCCTATCCCGATAAGCTGTCAGGCGGCGAGCGTCAGCGCGTTGCCATCGCAAGAGCGCTCATGAATGATCCAGCGGTGCTGCTGGCGGACGAACCGACGGCGAGTCTAGATGCCGCAAGAGGAATGGATGTTGTCCGGATGATTGCCAGGGAGGCTCAAGAGCGAGGCAAAAGCGCCGTTATGGTTACGCATGACGAACGGGTGCTGCCGCTGTGTGACCGTGTTCTTTATTTGGAGAATGGCTGTTTAATCGAGAAATAAAAATAATTTTTTTTTCAGACATGTCGATTCTGCCGTCATAGGTTCGTCGCCTTAATAGGAGTTCAAATAAACGACTATGGAAGGACGATGAACATGACAACACAACTGAATGCTTATATTCAATCGGAGGATGCGAGAGCGCAGGCTGCATTCTATATGCAGGCACTGGGCGGAGAGGTCCATTCGGTGATGACTTACGGGCAAATCCCTGGAGCGCCGGAAGAAAACAAGGACAAAGTGATGCATATGGTTCTGTCTGTGGCAGGAGGCAACATCCTGTTCCTGGCTGATTCCCCTTTCGGAGCATCCCCATCAGGAAGATCCGTTTCACTATCGCTTACGTTTGATGACGAGGCGAAAGCTCGTCAATCTTTCGAGAAATTAGCTCAAGATGGCACTGTAAAGTACCCGTTCGTGATGCAGTCTTGGGGAGCCTATTATGGAGAGATTGAAGATAAGTTCGGAGTCAATTGGATGATTGTGAAGAAGTAAACTATTGAGATGTTGGATGTTCCGACAGGTAATCGAGCGGATCATTAGTCGCTATAAGGAGCATGGTCTATTCGCAGATCATGCTCTTTTTATTTTCCGACCGTAACGATAAACACAGACGTTTAACTTGGAGCGTTTTTGGTATAATATTTGGTAGATCGATAGGGTGCATAGAAGTACGGCCTTAAGAACAACAGAAAACGAGGGATGGAAATGGCGTATACCGTTGATTTTAAGAATGTGTCTACCGTTGGCCTGGAATCGTCGCCTGTAGCAGAAGCGCTGGCAGGGCTGCGTGCGAATGAAGCGCGTTATTTTATGAACAAATACAAGCATGAGTTTACAGTTGTTCCGGCTAGCGAGAGCCAAGCCGATATGGATTATGTGAACAAGATTCTGAAGGAAGAGCGGAATATCGAGTTCGCAGCGAAGCCGCTCGAGACGTCGCGTTTTCAAGTGGAGAACATCGACTGGACTTATGTCTTTTATGAGGATGGTCTTTCGGTCAATGTCTTATATACGATTGATGACCCTAAGAAGCGGGCCGTTGGCTTCAAGCTGTCTGATGGCATGGAAGTGCCGAAAGAGCTCGAAGAGAAGTTTAAGTTTGCTAGGCAAAAGTCTAAGCTGGCCGGTACGATTCGCGGCTCTTACTTCGTCATCAAAGGTGAATATTAATCATTCATGAGCCTCTATCCCGAGTATGGGATAGGGGCTTTATCTTTATAAGAAGAAGAGGAGGACGGCCTGATCGGTCCGCCCTCCCGCAATCTTAGGTCACTTCTCCGAGTCCGACTGTTCCTTCTCCGGCCTTGCATTTGATTCCTCTGCCTTCATGGAGGGTTCCCCGACTGATGGGGGAGCCAATGGTCTTCGTTCCAACTTGAAATTAAACTTTCGCAGCAGCAGGAGGATAATGACCATAAGCACTGCGAGTATAATCACGCCGCCGGCAACGAGCACAATAACGGTCCAATTCGTTCCGGTCTCGGCGGGAGCATTGTTCATTTTCATACGGGAATCGGAAATAAACGTCTGGATATAAGGGTAGCCGGGATTGAGCTCATTGACTTCACGGAATTTATCAAGGGCGCGGGCATACTTGCCTTCATTGTAGAGGGCCAGCCCTTCTTTATACAGGGCAGTCAGTTGGCTTTCCGCCGGTGTGACGTTCAATTCCTTCAGGAACTGGTTGGCGATATTAATCGGGATGACAAAATTCATGCCCTGAACTTCGGCGCCATTGTTGGAATCGATACTGCCGAACGTGGCGACGCCGATGACTTCCCCTTGCGCATTAAAAACAGGACCGCCGCTGTTGCCATGAGTCATTGCAGCGTCGACCTGAAGGATATCCCAACCGCCAGGCATCGTCTTGCGAGCACTGATGAGTCCCGACGTGAGCGACGATTCCACTATACTTTCTTCGGCCAGCATCGGGTTAAAGGTGGCGGCGCCCGGATAGCCGATCACATAAATTTGATCCCCTGTACGCAGCGCGCTGTCATCGCCAAGCGGGACCGTTGGCAGATTGTCTTCATCGATTTTGAGAATGGCGATGTCCTTGCCTGGGCTTGGCTCTCCGCGTTTCTTAACCTCGCTGGCGAATCCCTTCTGCAACACTTGAACGCCAGGTATGGCAACGCCCATCTGGGTGTACACTTGGGTTTGAACTTCGGCAAGCGTCGTGTATCGGATATAGAAGCCGGCGGCCGCGTTACGCAGCTGCTGTAGGGTTTCTTCCGTTGGCTTGTAGTTGGATCCTTGTAGCTCGTTAACAAAATCGGTAACGTCCTGCTCAATCAGCTCCTGCAATCCTGTCGTAATGAGAAGCTCTTTAAGCTGGTCCTCAGGCGTGTAGACCACATGGGCATTGGTCAGAATATAGCCGTCCGGGGTAATGATGAAGCCGGTTCCCGTCGCGCCAGCCTTCACTTCTCGGGTCGTTACGACATCGGTTGGAATGAGGTATTTGAAAGGGTCTTTGAAGATCGCTGCCAGTATCGCATCCATGATGGCGTTGGTGTCGTTGCTCAGTGTCCCATTCATAATGTCCGCAGCCAGCTTGTTCTGCAGCTGCGCAATGGCATCCTGCGACATGACCACGCCAGGCGTAGACAGTTTAGCCGTATACAGGGTTGCGATCATGACAACACCGGGTTTGTTCGTGTCGGCAATGACCCTTGGGTCCATAGGGCTCTGTTCCGCAGCATCCGCTGGCAGGGCGCACACGGCAAAGACCAATACAGAAGCAAGGAAGAGGACGATCAGTCGGCTAGGCACTTGTTTCAACCGACGATAATCCCCGCGAGAGTAATTCATTCAAGCTCCTCCTTAAGAAACCCCCTATTTATGGTAACAAATGGGGAATTTTAAAGTACGGAACGATTATATTGGGCAGGGCCTGCGATTAGAATAACAAATGACATCAGCGGTGCGGTCACATATGTTTATATTGTGGATCAGTAGAGTATTAACCAATAGAGACCCACAGCTTTGCGCTGAGGGGCTCTTGCTTGATGAATAGAGGCTTTTGTTATTGATTTCCTTCGAGCAGCTTCAGCTGTTTCGCTTGCGCTACCGCTTTCGTACGGCGATTGACCTTGAGTTTGGCGAAAATGTTCTTCACATGCACTTTCACCGTGCCAATCGCGATAATTAATCGATCAGCGATTTCTTTATTCGACAGTCCCGCCGATAACAACGCGAGCACCTCCAGTTCACGTTCCGTCAGCGGCTCCTCCATCATGCCATCGGGCACCGAAGCCTCTTCTTCATCTGCAAGTTCGGAAGGGGCGGGTTCGTGGGAATTTTGCAGTAAGCACATAAAGATGCCATGCGAAGCCATTGCCAGCAATACGGCGGTACGGTCAGGAGCGAAGATGCCCTTCGCGAGCTTGTTCTCAAGGTAGAGCACGCCCAGAGTGGAGCCGTGAACTGTAACAGGCATGCACAAGGCGGATTGCGGTCGGTGCTTCGCTATATACGGATTATGGATGAGCCAGCTTTCCTCGCCGTCGTTATAGAGAATCTCTTCTCGCGTACGGAAGACATATCGGATAATGCCCTCCGGCAGAAGTGCGCTGTCGCTCAGCGGCCATGGGGACGCCGCAGCCTGCCGCTCCGCATCGGAGTAGGCCTGAACAAGCAAATGATCGTTGCTGGCCGTAAGCAGCGCTCCTTTGCTCGCGCCGGCTGCTTTCATCAGCGTGCTCATAATTTCAACCAGCACAGTATCAATGTCCAGCTGGGTCGTCATAGCTTGGGTTGCCTTTAGTACGGCCTTGAGATCGAGGTTATCTGCGGATTGCGAAGCTTCCTGCGCATTGTTCGCTTGCAGTTTCCGATCCTCATGGCTTATAACGATCGACGGTCGTCCATCAGCGGATGTTGAATCAGCTTCCTCCTTGCCCAGCCATTGCCACAATAATTGCTCGAGCGGCGTCACCTTAATCATAACGCCCCACTCCCGATACCCTTCAATCGACAACTGCAAATAATGAACGGCCGTCTTGTTCTTGCCAATCCGCCAGTAATGAATGGCAGCGAGCTCGCCGGCGATGCCCGTCACGTGGCAGTCGCCTTGTTCTCTTGCTTCGCGGAGCGCCTTGTCATACATCTCCTCCGCCGTTCTGTCATTGCCAGAGGCACGGTGAAGCTCAGCTTGGAGGAGATCGTACCGGGACTGATAGTTCATCGGACTCCACGTAGCCCATTTTTGAAAAAGACGTATCTTTCGCATATTCCGCTTCGATTGCCGCTGCGAACGATTATAGCAGGCGAAAGATGCGAGCGTCTCATAGAAGACGCATTCCGGCCAATGAGGCAGATGAGTAGCATAAGCCTCGAAACCTGCAGCTTGATCAGCCCAGCCGATGGCATCTTCATACTTGCCAAGCAGGAAGCATAGCTGCGTTTTATAAGTAATGTATTGATACATAGTGGTGGCCGAAGTCTCTTCCTTGCGAATAAGGTCCAGGAAACGTGCTTCGTCAAAACCACCGCCGCTGAACGAGTCCGGCGCATCCGTCTTTCCTTGAAGGGCGAGGATGATCTGTTGGTAGAGGTGGAAGTTCTGTCTGACGAACTCGTCGTTGGTCGTATCCAGCACCGCCATATACTCCGCAATCGTTCGGGCTAACTCGATTAATGTTGCCCTCGTGTACAAGGAATTGACATGGCCGCCCATCGCATAACTGGCGAATACGTAGTCGCCGGAGTTCATGCCATGCTTCAGTGCTTGGGTCAAATAATAGTCGACCTCGCCCGCGTTCCCGGCGAATTGGCACAGCACCGCGCCGAACATCGTATAGGTTCTGCTCTTGATCGATGCGCTGTCGTAACCATCGGCGAGTTCCAGACCTACCTTGCTGATCGCGTAACCTTTATCGGGTTTTCCTCGCGCCGTTCCCAGCAGCATGCCGAATGCGGAATACATAGCTGCAGACGCTGGCGCCTTGCCGTATTTGAGCGTTAAGTGAACGGCTCTGCATACGAGCAGGAAGAACACCTTCTTGTCGGTGAAGAACGTGGACGGGATGATCGCATGGATGAGATTCATCGCGGCGATCCGACTCGGGTCCGTCATTTCTTCTATGGCAGCAAGCTTGTCGAATCGGTTGCGCAGCAATGATTCAATACGCAAGCCTTCCATTAACAATGTCGGTTTGCCCGGTGCGGGAGAGAGCCAGACGTGATGCTCTTTCAGGCTTTCAAGGCCAAGGGCTGTGCTTTCCAAATACTTGCCCTGATTAATGTACTGCGTAATTCGAATCAATTGCACTCGGCTGCGCTCAATTGGGTTGCGTGCGCGCAAGAGCAGCTTATCGATTTCTTGTTCCGACACAGCGTAATTGCCGCACAAATACTCGCATTCGGCTCGCTCGGCATGCAGCTCGAAACGAAGCTCGAAATGTTCGTTCCAATCCGTAGGAGACAGCAGTTCTATGCCTTTAGCGAAATAGCTCAGCGCCACATCATAAGCGGAGGAGGATTTGGCGCGTCTGCCGGCCTCCAGATTCAGACTTGCGAGTTCCAGTACTTTGCGTTCATCTGTAATCAGTCGAGAACCTCGATTCAGATGGTTAACACGATCGAATGTGCGATCCCCGATTTCTGCTCCGCTCAAGCAAGTCCCGATTTGAATATGTATTTTTTGCTGGTCATCCTCGCCGATCCCGCTGTAGATCAGCTTCTGAATATGATCGTGAGCGAATCGGTAAGTGTCCGCGTCTAATCGAACGATGAGACCTTCTGCTTCCACTGCAGCCCATTCCTCGGTTGGCTCTCCTTCCATTCGTGCGGCCTCGAATATGAACTTCGGCAGGAAGGTACTTCCGACGCAGGCAGCAATCCGGAGCAAGCCCAAGGCACGGTGCGGCAAGCGCTGCAGCTTGCGCCCCATTAAATCTAGGATGGCGTAGCTCGGCAGCTGTTCGATGATCCGGCCCAAATCCCACTGCCATCTCCGCTGTCCCTGACAGTACTGCAGGACGTTGTCGTCTTGTAAACGAAGCAGAACTTGTTTGAAGTGAAACGGGTTGCCGTCAGTCGCATGGTACAGAAGCTCCGTCAATGCAAGCGCATCGTCTGCCGGGCAGTTCAGCGTTTCCATCACGATCCGGTTCATGTGCGCCTGGTTTAGCGGCTCTAGATGAATGTGACGGACGACGGCTTGATCGGTCGCACGTCCTCCCGGTTCATATCCAGGCAGTTTGCTCGAATCCATCTCGGTATGCCGATACGTTCCGATGAACATCAGGTATTGGCATTCAGGATCGCTCAGCAGAGCATGGATCAACTGCAGGGAAGAGGCATTGGCCCACTGCAAATCATCAACGAACAGGATAAGGGGGTGCTCTTTACCCGCCAGCGCTTGAATGAATTTGCGGAACACATACGTAAACCGTTTCTGCGATTCGTTGACCTGCAATTGTTCGACCTCCGGCATGTTGCCGAGCAGCAGGCCAACTTCCGGAATGATCTCCGCCATGATGGCTGCGTTTGGTCCCAAGGCATTCCGCAGCTTGCGCTCCCATTGTGCGACCTTGTCTATCCTCTCACCTAACAGATGACGCATAAATCCGCGAATAGCTTGAATGATCGGATAATAAGGGCTTTCTTGCGGCAACTGCTCGAACTTTCCGGTGATGCAGTGAAATTCACCGTTCTGCAGATGCCTCCGAAACATCTCATTTATTATGCTTGATTTGCCGATACCGGCTTCGCCAGACACGTATACGATTTCTGTCGAACCCAAGCACGCGGCATGGAATGCTTGCGTAAGCGTGACCAGTTCATGTTCTCTCCCATTAAAATGCTGCTCCAAGCTAAACGTCTCATGGGCCCGTCCGATTTTGTCCAGATCCGCAATGAGAAAGTCGATGCTGGGGTACCGTTTATCCGGATTTTTCTCCAACAGCTTGAAGACAATCGATTCAAGATGGGCACTCCATGATGGTGCTGCGTCGTTCATCGGAGGCGGACTTTGAGCCAAATGCAAGTATACCCATTCAAGAGCGTTATCAGCGACGAAAGGCAGCTGACCGGTTAACATTTCATAGAACATGACGCCTAGGGAGTAGAGGTCGCTTCGCTCGTCCACCGCACGCAGCATTCGGCCGGTATTCTCCGGCGAACAATAGGGCCAGCTGGCCTCCGCGATCGTTTGTCCGGGGGGACGCAGGTAGCCGTCCGGCGTGCGTTGGATCGCGTATCCGAAGTCCTGCAAACTAACCTTATGGTTATCGGCGGATATGAGCAAACGTTCCGGACGCAGGTCGAGATGAACCATATGATGCAGATGAAGTTCGCCGATGCACGATGCAATGGCTCTCGCCATACTGAGGAATGCATCTGCTTCTAGGTACGAGGGCGACTCCCTATTCATCCATTCTCTGAGCGTAATCGCTGCTTTATCTTCTAAGTCCCCGTCCAATCGGAGACGATCGTACGGGGGCAGGTTGACCACTTTCATTACGTAACACCTCTGGCTTTTACGAGTCGAGTTGGCTTATTACCTATCATTTTAATAGAAGAAGTGCCATTTTGCAGAAAATTATCGAATTTTGGCTATAAATCGGACCTCGAATACCTGTCTTGCTCGAAAAATACCCCTTATTAGGTATTCAGCAATAGAGGCAGCTCCAGTAAAGTTGGAACAAGAGCACAAATTGGAGAGGATCAGGTGAGGTTAAGATGGCTTTTTTAGGCGCTTTTCTAGCAGTTCTGATACTTGGCGCAATAATCTACGGCAAGATATGGTGGGATGGACCAGGAATGAATTGGAAGTTTACGAGGTGGTATTTCGGTCTTTTTTTCGTTGGAGCGCTGATTACGGGGATATGCGTTCATTTTGCGGTCTAACCGGAAGAGAGTAAACCGGGGAGTTCTTGCATATAGGAGGAACGGCTCTTTGTGGAGCAGGCAGAATGGTGTGCGTTGAATACTAGTTTACTAGAATGGAATACCTAGATTTATTAAATTAATATAGAATAAAACCTATCATTTCAATTGCAATTCCAATGAAATAATCAGAATGAACTGCATGAATAACTGAATATTTCTCATCTTCATGCCGAAATGGCTATGATTTAAGGAGGCTTCTAAGTGAAAAGGTTCAAATCATTGCATCAATGGCTCGCAGTTATTCTTGTTATTACGCTTAGTATCGGGGCGCCGTCCGGGGAATTCGTACATGCGGCGGGGGCAGAAATATTGGATCAAGCTCAGCCCACATCCGGTGGCAGTAATGTATGGGCAAACGCCACCTATCAGAGGTATCAATCGTTTACACCAGCCATTTCAGGGAATCTGAGCCGAATTGAGCTGAATATCGCAGGCTTTTTAAATCCGGGATTCCTTCAGGCAGCTGTATATAAAGAAACCGATTTATCGACTCCTCTTGCTACAGCGCAACTAACGGGTTTCGGTGAGGGCTGGGTTTCCTTGGATTTCACAGGTACGATGCCTTATCTTAAGAGAGAAACGATGTATCGAATGGTTGTTTCGACTCAGAACGGTGGCTCGTCTGGTATCGGATGGTACTCGAATAACAGTAACCCCTATCCAAGGGGGCGAAGCGATGTCGCCCTGATGGACTTTCTTTTTAGAACGTATATGATTCCGGACTATTCGTTATCCACGAGCGAGAGCTCGGTAGCTGTCGCTAGTCCAACGCTTACGGCGAATGGGACAAGCCAGACGACCGTAACGGTTACATCAAAGGACGCGCAAGGTACCCCTATGACAACGGGCGGCGCTTCGGTTGCGATTAATGCGACGAGCGGTACAGTTGGTCCGGTGACCGATAATGGCAATGGCACCTACACGGCGATATTAACCGCTCCCACGGTTGCGGGCGCATCAACGATCAGCGCTACGATGGGCGGGACCCCCATCGGATCGACGACCAACGTGATGTTTGTGCCGGGCGCACCTTCCTTAACGACAAGCACGCTTGCAGCAACGACCGGTACATTGATTGCAAACGGTTCGAGTACAACCTCGATTGTCGTAACATTGAAGGATGCCTATGGCAATAAATTGAATTCCGGCGGAGCCTCCGTTGCGATCAACGCGACGGCAGGTACAGTCGGCAATGTTACTGACAATGGCAACGGCACTTACACAGCGGTTTTGACTGCTCCGACAACGGTTGGCACCTCGAATGTAAGCGCCACGGTCGGAGGCAGCACCATCGCTTCCACTGCCAGCGTACAATTCGTTGCTGGCGTCCCATCTTCGACGACAAGTACGCTAACATTAGGCAGCAGCAGCCTGCTGGCGGATGGAACAAGTCAGACAACAGCGACAATGAGCCTGAAGGATGCGTCCGGCAACGCCATTAAAGGCGACACCGTTACGATGACATCAACATTGGGCACGATTGGTGCTGTAACGAACAATGGCGATGGCAGTTATACGGCGACGTTAACCGCTCCGACTTTAGCGGGCACTTCAACTATTACGGCTACGGTCAGCAGCAACAGCCTCACCAAGACGGCTGCCATGCAATTCGTGCCTGGGGCTCCGTCCACGGCTGTAAGCACGATAACAGTGGGCAGCAGTACGTTGACGGCGGACGGCACGAGTCAGACGATCGTGACGGTCACATTGAAGGATGCTAATAGCAACATGATAACCAGCGGTGGTGCTTCAGTAGCTATTGCTGCTTCATCAGGCACAATCAGCGCTGTAACGGACAATGGCAATGGCACCTATACAGCGACGCTGACCGCGCCAACGGCCGTCGGCACTTCAATCATTAGCGCCAAGGTTGGCGGCAATGCAATGGCTTCAACAACCAGCGTGCAGTTCATTGCTGGAGCACCATCTGGGATATCGAGCACAATAACAGTGGGCAGCAGCACATTGACAGCGACTGGGACAAGCCAAACCGACGTGACAGTGACGTTGAAGGATGCGCAGGGCAACGTGGTTACGACGGTTGGCCCGTCTGTTTCTATCACTGCGACGAAGGGCACTATCGGTGCGGTAACGTATAATGGCAATGGCACCTACACGGCAACGCTGACTTCAGCTACGGCGGTCGGTACATCAATCATCAGCGCCGCGGTTAACGGAAGTGCAATTGCAGCGACTGCGAACGTACAGTTCACAGCGGGGGCGCCATCTGGGGCGACCAGTACCGTAGTAGTTGGCAGCAGCACATTGACGGCGGATGGCACGAGCCAGACGGTAGTAACTGTAACTTTGCAGGATGCCCACGGCAACGCCATTGCAACCGGAGGCGCATCGGTTGCGATTAACGCAACGAAGGGAACAGTCAGCGCCGTAATGGACAACGGCGACGGTACCTATACAGCAACGCTGACCGCGCCAACGACAGTCGGAACCTCAACCGTCAGCGCCACAATTGCCGGCAACGCCATTGCATCGACGGCCAGTGTACAGTTGGTGCCCGGCGCACCATCTACAGCGGTCAGCGCGGTTGCAGTAGGGAACGGAACGTTAACGGCAGACGGGACGAGTCAAACGACGGTAACGGTCACGTTGAAGGATACGCACGGTAACGCAATTACAATCGGCGGTTCCTCGATTACGATCGCCGCCACGAAAGGTACAATCAGCGCCGTAACGGACAACGGCGACGGCACTTACACGGCGACGCTGACTGCACCGACGTCAGTTGGTACATCGACGGTCAGCGCTAAGATCAGCGGCAGCGACATTGCATCCACAGCCAGTGTGCAGTTTGTGCCTGGCGCGCTTTCCGGAGCGGCCAGTACAATTTCTGTGAGTAATAGTGCGCTGACAGCGAATGGCACGAGCCAGGCGTTAGTGACCGTTACGCTGCAGGATGCTTATGGGAATGCGATGACAACCGGCGGCGCGTCCGTTGCTATAACAGCGACGAAGGGCACAGTCAGCGCAGTAATAGATAATGGCAATGGCACTTACACGGCAACACTGACTGCGCCGACGACGGTGGGCACATCAACCATCGGTGCAACGGTTGCCGGCAGCGCTATTGCAACGGCGGTTAGCGTGCAGTTCGTGCCTGGCGCGCCATCCATCGCGACCAGCACGGTTTCTGTGGGCAATGCAGCGATTACTGCCGATGGCACCAGTCAGACGGTAGTAACCGTAACTTTGCTGGATGCCCAAGGCAACGCCATTACAATCGGCGGAGCATCGGTTGCGATTACCGCAACGAAAGGTACGATCAGCGCCGTAACCGATCAAGGCGACGGCACCTACACGGCGACACTGACTGCACCAACATCGGTCGGTACGGCGGCAATCAACGCCAAGATCGGCGGTAGCGCTATTGCCTCGACTGCCAGTATTCAGTTTGTGCCAGGAGCTTCTTCCGCAACGACGAGTACGGTTATCGTGGACAATGGTACGCTGACGGCGGACGGAACGGGCCAAGCGACAGTAACGGTAACGCTGAAGGACGGTCAAGGCAATGCCATTACTACGGGTGGCGCATCGGTTTCGATAGCCACGACGAAGGGTACAATCAGCACGGTAATGGATCAAGGCGATGGCACTTATACAGCGGTGCTTACCGCGCCAACTACAGTGGGCATAGCGATAGTTAGCGCATCGGTTGGCGGCAACGTCATTGGGTCGACGGCAAGCGTTCAGTTCATACCTGGTGCACCATCTACCGCGATTAGTACAGTCGCGGCGGACAGCAGTACGCTGACAGCGGACGGAACAAGCCAGACAACCGTAACGGTATCGTTAATAGATGCGCATGGCAACCCTATTGCGAATGGTGGCGAATCCGTGGCCATTACGGCAACGAAGGGCACCGTCAGTGCGGTAACGGATAAAGGTGACGGTACGTATACCGCAACGTTGACCGCACCGACGACAGTGGGCACTTCAACGATCAGCGCCAAGATTGGCAGCAGCGCGATTGCTGCGACGTCTAGCGTACAGTTCGTTCCTGGAGCACCGTCCACGGCGGCGAGCATGGTTGCATTGGACGACAATGCGCTGACGGCAGATGGAACAAGCCAGACAACGATTACAGTAACGTTGAAAGATGCGCATGGCAATGCAATAACAAACGGCGGCGCAACGGTTTCCATCGCCGCGACGACAGGAGCCGTTAGCACAGTAGCGGAACAAGGCAATGGGGTCTATACGGCGACATTGACTGCGCCAACGACGGTTGGTACTTCGACCATCAGTTCCATGATCAACGGCGGCGCGATTGCATCAACAGCCAGCATACAATTCGTACCAGGCGCATCATCTGCAGCGACGAGTACGGTAACAGTGAACGATAACACATTGACAGCGGACGGAACAAGTCAGACAACTGTAACGGTAACCCTGAAGGATGCACACGGCAATGCCATTACAAATGGTGGCTCATCGGTTGCGATCATCGCAACGAAAGGTTCGATTAGCACGGTAACTGATAAAGGCAATGGCACTTATACCGCGAAATTAACAGCCCCAACGACGACAGGCGAATCAACTGTCAGTGCTACGGTAGGCAGTGTCGCAATCGTATCGACAGCCAAGGTGCAGTTTGTTCCAGACGCCGCTTCAACGGCGACAAGTACAGTGATAGTCGGTAACGGTACGTTGACGGCAGACGGAACGAGTCAGACTACGGTAACGGTAGCACTGAAGGACGCGCAGGGCAACGCCCTTACCAACGGCGGCGCAACGGTTGCAATTACGGCAGCGAAGGGCACCATCAGTGCAGTAACGGATAACGGAGATGGCACTTATACAGCGACGTTGACAGCACCGACAGTAGTGGGCACTTCTAAGATCAGTGCCAAGATCGGAAGCAATGTGATTACATCAACAGCTAGCGTACAATTCACACCAGGCGCACCAGCTGCAGCAACCAGCACGGTTGCGGTGGACCATAGCACATTGACGGCTGATGGAACGAGTCAGGCGACTGTAACCGTGGCATTGAAGGACGCGTACGGTAACGCCATTACGACGGGCGGTTCCTCTGTGACCATCGCTTCGACGAAGGGCACGGTTGGAGTAGTAACGGATCAAGGCAATGGTACTTATACTGCGGAGTTAACTACACCAACGACAGTCGGCAATGCGACGATAACGGCATCGGTTGGCGGCAGTGCGATCGCGTCAACAGCCAGCGTACAATTCGTACCAGGCGCATCATCTGCAGCGACGAGTACGGTAACAGTGAACGATAACACATTGACAGCGGACGGAACAAGCCAGACAACCGTAACGGTATCGTTAATAGATGCGCATGGCAACCCTATTGCGAATGGTGGCGAATCCGTGGCCATTACGGCAACGAAGGGCACCGTCAGTGCGGTAACGGATAAAGGTGACGGTACGTATACCGCAACGTTGACCGCACCGACGACAGCGGGCACTTCAACGATCAGCGCCAAGATTGGCAGCAGCGCGATTGCTGCGACGGCTAGCGTACAGTTCGTTCCTGGAGCACCGTCCACGGCGGCGAGCATGGTTGCATTGGACGACAATGCGCTGACAGCAGATGGAACAAGCCAGACAACGATTACAGTAACGTTAAAAGATGCGCATGGCAATGCAATAACAAACGGCGGCGCAACGGTTTCCGTCGCCGCGACGACAGGAACCGTTAGCACTGTAGCGGATCAAGGCAATGGGGTCTATACGGCGACATTGACTGCGCCAACGACGGTTGGTACTTCGACCATCAGTTCCATGATCAACGGCGGCGCGATTGCATCAACAGCCAGTGTACAATTCGTGCCTGGTGCACCATCCACTGCAACGAGTACAGTTGCAGTAGATGACAGCACGCTGACAGCGGATGGAACGAGTCAGGCAATCGTAACGGTCACGCTCAAGGATGCGTATGGCAATTCCATTGCAAGCGGTGGCGCAACGGTTGCCATCACGGCATCGAATGGCTCGATAGGCACCATAACAGACAAAGGCAATGGCACGTATACGGCAGCATTAACGGCACCAACGACGGTTGGCACATCAATTATCAGTGCCACGGTCGACGGCAGCCTTATCACATCGACAGCAAGTGTGAATTTCGTACCCGGCGCTGCTTCTACGGCGACAAGTAAAGTAACAGTCGGTAACGGCACGTTGACGGCAGACGGAACGAGTCAGACTACGGTAACGGTAGCACTGAAGGACGCGCAGGGCAACGCTCTTACCAACGGCGGCGCAACCATTGCAATTACGGCAACGAAGGGTGCCGTCAGTGCAGTAACGGATAACGGCGATGGCACTTATACAGCGACATTGACGTCACCGATAGTAGTCGGCACTTCTAAGATCAGTGCCAAGATCGGAAGCAGTGTGATTACATCAACAGCTAGCGTACAATTCACACCAGGCGCACCAGCTGCAGCAACCAGCACGGTTGCGGTGGACCATAGCACATTGACGGCTGATGGAACGAGTCAGGCGACTGTTACGGTAACATTGAAGGATGCGCATGGTAACGCGATCACGAATGGCGGTGCATCTGTTGAGATTGCTGCAACAACAGGAACCGTCAGTGCAATAACGGATCAAGGTGATGGTACCTATACGGCAACACTGACTGCGTCGACGACGGCTGGTTCCTCGAACATCAGTGCTAAGATCAATGGCAGCGCCATTGCATCAACAGTCAATGTGCAGTTCGTACCAGGCTCGCCGTCCACCGCGACTAGTATGGTCACGGTTGACCACAATTCGCTGACGGCAGATGGAACCAGCAGCACAACGGTAACGATTGCATTGAAGGACGCGCACGGTAATGCCATTACAGACGGCGGCCAATCCGTTACGATTACGGCTGCGAAGGGCACCGTCGGAACCGTAATGGATCATAACGATGGTACTTATACGGCGACAGTAACTGCGCCGACGACAGTCGGAACTTCAACGATCAGCGCGAAGATCGACAACAGTGCAATTGCATCCACAACAAGCGTGCATTTCGTGCCAGGCGCACCAGCTGCAGTGACCAGTACAGTTTCAGTCGGCCACAGCACACTGAAGGCAGATGGAACTAGCAGCACAACCGTAACGGTAACGCTGAAGGACGCGTACGGCAATGCCATTAACAGCGGCGGTGCATCCGTTACGATTACCGCAACCGGTGGTACGATCAGCGCTGTAACTGACCATAACGATGGTACTTATACGGCGACGCTCACTGCACCAACAACGGTGGGTACCTCGAAGATCAGTGCCGTGGTTGGTAGTAAAGCTATCGCATCGACGGCCAGCGTACAGTTCATGCCAGGCGCAGCATCTGCAACGAACAGCAAGATAACAGCAGATCATCATGCGTTGACAGCTAATGGAATCAGCAAGACGACAATAACGGTTACCTTGAAGGATGGGCAAGACAATGCCATTACGAGTGGCGGAGAGACTGTTGCGGTCAGTGCTTCGATTGGTACGATTGGCGCTGTAACGGATCATGGGGATGGTACCTATAGCGCGGTACTTACAGCACCAGGATTCTCTGGAACAGCGACAATCACTGCTCAAGTCAATGGCACAACACTAGCATCGACATTGGAAGTCTCGTTTACAACCGAAGTCGTCAATGATCCGCTTGCAATTACCATCAACGGTTCTCAGGTGTTTGGGGTTGTATCTAGCCATACGAATCCTAATGGCGAGAAGTTTATGGAGATTCGCCCTGATGCGAACATGCTGACCAAGCCTTTATCCGGTACAAAAGATAAGATAGTGACGGTCACCGTACCTTATGAAGCAGACAGCTATTCGCTAATGCTTCCAGGCAAAGCTGTCGTGATGTTTGCTGATCAATCGGCTTCCATTACATTCGTTACGAAGCTGGGTCAATACCGTTTGCCTTTGCATGAGATCATCAGTCAAGGTTCAAATTGGAGCGATGGGGATGACATCTCGATTACGATTAAAGCAGGCCAAGTCAATGAGATGACAGGGCTGCAGGATGCGGCAGATCAAAGCGGCCTCCAATTAATCGGACAACCGCTTCATTTCCAAGTTCAAGTGCTGCACCAAGGCGAGAGCAAGGATATTACAGGGTATAACGGATATGTCGAACGCATCATGTTCCTGCCGACGAATGCAGGTGCTGCTTCAACGGTCATGGTATGGGATGAGAACGGGAAGCTTCGTCCAGTCCCAACCATGTTCATTGAAGCGGATGGACGGCAAGCTGCTGTTATCCATAGCATTACGAACAGTGTCTACGTGCTCGTATCTAAGACCTCCGGGCTCAATGACATTAAAGAACACTGGGCAACGAACGAAATTGCCGACATGAATCGCAGAGTGATCATTAATGGTGTGGATGGAAGCCGTTTTGCACCGGAGGCATCGATCACTCGTGCAGAGCTGGCTGCGCTGTTGGCAAGAGCATTGGGATTGCCGGAAGCGGAGCAGTCCGCTGGATTCCGAGACGTAAGCGATTCAAGCTGGTACGGCGGATATGTAGCTGCTGTTAAAGCCTATGGGCTGATGGACGGTTACGAGGATGGAACATTCAAGCCGAACAAACAGATCACACGCCAAGAGGCGATCGTTACGATTGTTCGGGCGATGCAGCTGATCACGGGTCTTACGGGTTCCGGCACTGCTGGGGCGCAAGCGGATTTTAGCGTTTATAGCGATAATGCGCAGGTAGGCGCTTGGGCACGCGATGCCATTCAGACTGCCCTCGATGAGGGTCTGATGAAGGGTTATGGCGATGCGCTTTATCCGAATAAGTCATTGACCCGCGCCGAGACGGCTGTTCTCCTGTATCGAATGCTGCAGAAGGTCGGATTTATCAACGAGTAAAACGAGGATAATTTATTTTCTCCCGAATAAAGGCACCCCATCATGGGCAATGTCATTAAGTTAGACTCAGAGACAGGATCATGAATAGAAAAATGAATCCGAAACGGCATGGGGAAAACTCCCATGCCGTTTGTTTTCTGTACAATGAATAAAAATGGATACAGCAAACAAACGGATGGAAAATCCGCTTAAAAAATGTTCATACGAACCGAATTATGCTACTCTGTAAACGAAGCTAACTGCAGATTTGCAACGGATTTTGCGCGTATTCTGCTGCCCTGGTCGAATGGGTCGAATCGGCAAAACGTTTCTTCGAATCAGCGCTTCAACATCGGGCGGGGGTTCCTCATCTCTTGAGCGCAGGAAATGTCTACAAACGTGAACGGCAACCGTGAAGTTGACTTGGTATTGATGCTGTTTATCCATTTGAGAAATGACGACGTGCGAGGTCATCATTTCCGTAAAATTGTACATGATCATTCTTGCGAAGACCTCTTGGATGACGGACTCTCGTCTCTTTGCGTGAAAATTCGTCAGACCGACGGTATACTTTAATGCTCTGAACGAGGTTTCAATTCCCCATCGCATGTTATAGATGGACCTAAGTTCATCCGGTGGGAAATCGTCGGCGGAAAGATTCGTAATGACAGTTTCATAACCGCCACTCGGCAGGACGAATCGAACAACACGCAAGGAAATTGGGTAAAACAACTGCTCTTTCAAATCCAAAAAATCAAAGGTAGACGTAGAAGGGACGAACTTGTAAATTTCAGGATGGGCTTTGACCTCATTGGTTTGTTTTTTGGTGAGTACCAGATGAATTTCCTTATCAAACGAACCACTAGCGGGCAAGCGCAAGCCCGAGAGAATACCACTGGAGCCCAAATCCTTTACCCGTATGACATAGTTCCATCCTTTGCGTTCAGATTTAGAAGATTGTAGCCTCTTGCGTCCGGTTGACTTTGAAAATAGGTATCTGTATCCGTAGGGTCAGTGGCAAAATGCAAATCCGAACCGTCAATGGCAAGTAACCGATACCCTCGGTAACACTTGAGATCCTTATGCGATTGCGTAAATTTGTGAAACAAGAACTCCACAGCAGAGGGCAGAATCTTATTCCTCTGTTGCACAAAAGCAGAAGTGGTTGCTGTGTTAGCATCATAGCCTTGCGATTCTAAGAGTTCCTTGTAAAGGCTGTTGCCACCCATTGAAATCAGGAGTTGCATAACTGTTTCAAAGGGAAGCTTTTTCTTCCGTGTAAAATCTTTTTCAGGGTTTTTGACATAAGGTGCTGGTGTCGCTGACATTTCTCGTATGAGGGATGTCAGCTTTTGTTTTAATGAGCTTGCGTAAGCATTCATGTGGTGAAAACCTCCTCATTTTTTCAAGGGGCCTCGCCACACATTTCCAACTGCTTGTCAAGTTCTTTTACTCTTTTTCACGAAAAAAAGGAGCAGGCTATCTTTCGATAACCTGCTCCTTTACATGGATATTTGGTTCAGCACCTTAACTTAATGACATTGCCCATCATGGGGTGCCTTTTCTCATGCTATAAGGAATCACTTCTGGTCATCGTTATTACCGTCGCCTTCAACATCGCTATCAATATCAACAGGAGTTGCCGGGTCATTCACCGGCGGAGCGATCTGAGCCGCAGGAACGGGAGCTGTCCGTTTGCGGCGGCGATTCACAATAATAACGATAAGGATGATGATTGCGGCAATCGGAAGAATCGGGAGCAGGAATGCTGCGATAATAACAAGCGCCTTGCCGAATGCAACGATCATATCCGAGCTCTGCTGCAGGGCATCCCCGGCTTTCTTCATCAATCCTGGTTTCTCGTTCAGATCCAACTCCGTGCTATTATCGCCATTCAGGTTCTGATACATATCGATGTTGATGGTGGAGTACGCAACATTCTGGTCGATGTAGCGCATGCGGCCCTTAATCCGTTCAATATCCTCCTGAACTTGCGCGAGTTCATTAGAGAAGGCGACGAGATCCTTTGACGTCTTGGCGCTCTCCATGAAGGAGATCAACCGTGCCTCAGCGACTTCCTTTGCTTTCAACCGAGCCGATAGATCCGCGTATTCTTCGGTCACATCCTCGCCGTTGATGCTTTTGCTCAGCTTCTTGTCGGGCAGCTTGTCGATCGCACTGATGAACGAATTGAAGCCCTTGGCCGGCACTTTGATCTTGAACGAGCCGCTCATACGATTGGTTGACTCATTTTCTGTAAAAGAAAGCAGGTAGCCGCCGCTGCTCGCGATAAGCTTATCGATCGCACTCCGCGCACCGGCGAAGTCTTTCACTTGCATCTGCAGATCGGCCGTATAGATGACCTGCCGATTGAAGTCCGCTTGGGCAGCCGTATCTGCTATTCCACTGCCCGACTGACTAGGCGCCTCCGCTGCAGTGTTCGCCGCAGCGTTGGTGTCCGCGTCCGAATGTCCGTCCGCCGCCTCTGAACTAGCCGCTGACGCAGACTCCGTCGAAGTCGTTGCGTCAGCGGCCTTTAACTCCGATCTCCCGCTGTCGCTGCTGCCGCATGCGACTAGTCCTGCCGCGAGCAGCAAGACCGCAAGCCATACCCCGATAATCCGAAACATTGTTCTTCTCTCTTGTTTCATATCGATCCCCCTATGGCAATGGTTTATCTGGAATTATCTAGATGCCAACTTTATAGACGTATCCGCCAACGCAAAGTTGCAGGATGATTGGACACAGCCCTTGTACCCAGCAAAAAAATAGCAACGAGAGGCCGAAAGTGGTATCATGCAGTCAACAGGTGGCTATCCTTTAGCTTATATTTGGAATTCGCAAAGCGTATTTCAGCCTAGATCAAACCGAAATGAGGGTAAGACATGAAGACGGGACAGATGGGACAGGCAGGACAAGCAGCACGCAAACAGCCTGCCATGGCAAGAAAGGTACTACGAGGGCTTATGGTGGTTATAGGAGCATTCATAACATCATACGGGCTTGAAGCCGTACTAATACCGAACAACGTGTCCGACGGCGGCGTGACGGGTCTCAGTATCGTGGGATCGGAGCTAATTGGATTACCATTAGGACTTCTAATCGCGGTGCTTAATATTCCATTCATTTTTCTCGGGTACAAGCAGATTGGCAAAAGCTTCGCTATCTTCTCCGTGCTTGGCATTGCTTCACTGGCCGTCGGCACAGCTGTTATGCATGAGTTAACGCCAATCATTGAAGGCGATACGCTGCTCATTACCGTCGTAGGCGGTATTATTATCGGCTTCGGCATGGGTCTTGCTCTGCGGAATGGCGGCGCATTGGACGGCATTGATATGCTGGCTGTACTGCTGTCACGCAAACTGCCGTTCGGAACCAGTGACTTGATCCTCTTCCTGAACACCTTCGTGTTTATCGTCGTGTCGACCATATTCGGTCTGCAAGGGGCGATACTGTCGGGTATTGCGTATTTCATTGCCTCGAAGGTCATCCATATCGTTGAAGAAGGTCTCAGCGGGGCCAAAACGTTCAAAATCATTACCAAGCACCCAGAAGTCATGGTCGAGACGATTCGTGACCGACTCGGACGCGGCGCTACCTATAATCTCGTGGAGGGCAGTTACTCCAACGAGCAGTTCAAAGAAATCACATGCGTCATTAACCGGCTGGAAGAGAGCAAAATGAAAGAAATCATCCATGAGCTCGATCCAAGCGCATTCGTTATGGTTTACGACGTGGCGGAAGTAAAGGGCGGAAACTTTAAGAAGAAGGACATTCATTAGGTGTGAAATCGATAAGGCCAGTTGCCCGGTACAGTGCCGGAGACTGGCTTTTTATATAGCATGAGCTGTTCTTGAAGTTGGAGAGAATAAAAGGAAAATAAAAACGTATGTAGAATATAAAGGTGAGCCATAGTCTCATCAAGGACAGCTTGGAAGGAGAATGAATATGGTTGGAATGAATCGCAAACCGCTTCGCTCTGTGCAAAGTCTACACTACAAACAACGGCGGTTGTTTGCATAGAGCTTCGTTATACCTTTACCGCCATATCGTAGTGCGGGCTTTGCCACCCTTCAACATTTCATATGTTAAGGAGCAGAGCAGCGATGAAATATTTAAACGCAGACGCAGTACTTCCGGAAGAGTTGATCAAAGAAATTCAAAAGTATGTGCAGGGCGAAATTCTATATGTACCGATTCCCGAGGGGCTCCGTAAGAAGTGGGGTGAGAACTCTGGAAACCGAGCATACCTGCACAGCCGAAATACAGAGATTCGCCAGAAGTTTCAAGCAGGGGGCACGATTGCGGAGCTTGCCGATCATTATTGTCTGTCCTGCGAGAGCATTAAGAAAATCGTCTACACTAGAAAATAGTTCGCCTTAGCCGCATTGGATCCCATCCGATGCGGCTTTGTTGTGTATGAATTGACTATAGATGACTCTTCCATATCCCGATCGGCTGGCGGTTGATACGATTGGATCAACGAATGAAGGGGGCAAAGATATGATACAGAGTAATCCCGATTTAGCGGGTCAGCTGCATGAAATGCTAACCGAATTTGCGACACAAGAGCAGATGCCGGGTTTATCCGTTGGCATCGTTAAGGACAACCGAGTTTGGTTTGTTGGTGAATATGGAACGGCAGATCTATCAACATGCACTCCCGTTGAACGAAGCACATTGTTCCATCAAGCCTCCGTATCCAAGACCTTCGTTGCCTCGGCCGTTATGCAGTTAGTCGAACGCCGCCAAGTGGATTTGGACGCCCCTGTCTCGCAATATCTGCCTTATTTCACAATAGACGACGAGCGATATTACAGGATTACAGTACGGCAGCTATTGAACCATAATTCAGGTATGCCTGACGAGGACGACTACGGATGGGGCAGGCCGGAATATGATGAGCAAAGTCTTGAGCGTTATGTACGGGGTCTGAGCGACCGTAAGCTGCTAAGTGATCCTGGCGAGAAATTCGCCTACAGCAATATCGGCTTCGAAATTGTTGGCGATCTTATCGCCAAGGTTAGCGGAATGAGCTTTGAGCAGTATATGCGAACGTATATCCTCGAACCGGCAGGAATGCGGTCCAGTTCGTTTCTGAAACAGGAGGTTGAGACACAGCTGTCTTCACCTCACGTGCTTGGTGCCGCTAACGGATACGGAGTCAGCGTAAGCGACATTTTTCCCTATAATCGGGCGCACGGTCCAAGCTCTACATTGTATACGAATGCAGAGGACATGTGTCAGTGCATGCTGATGCATCTGAACCGAGGAGTTGCGGAGAACGGTAATGAAGTGCTGCAGCCTGACAGCTATGATACGATGTGGAAACCACATGCTGCGACCGGTTTTGCCCTGGTGAATGCGCAGGTTGGGCTCAGTTGGTTTATTGGTGAGTATAACGGGCAGCGGATTCTTTCCCATACGGGATGGGATACTGGCTTCTTGAGCAATCTGTTTCTCCTTCCTGAATCGAATATCGGAATTGTCGTTATGACTAACTGCGAATATTTGTGGATGGACAATGTATCTTATCCAATTATCGATTGGATGCTTGGCTCGAACATCAAGCATATTAAGCGTTCCGCCGCTCACGCGATCGCCGCAGTTGCTGCATCCGCCGGAGTAGACGAGGCCGTTGCGGAATATCAGCGAATGCAGATGAACGAGCCAGATCGGTACTATACAGCGGAGTATCAGTTTATTCAAATTGCCGATGCGATGAAATGGAGAGGTCACAGGGAGGATGCTGTCCGAATTCTAAAAAGCGCCTCAATAATCCTACCCGACAGCGACGCCATTAGGGATAAACTGCAGGAGCTGCAATCATAGTTGTAGCTAAAAGGGGATACTTCGTGTGAGGGTCCATTCTATATGGAAAAGCAAAGAAGGCAGGTCCGGATTTCCGGCCTGCCTTCTCTCGTTTATAAGTTAACCTCATTCGATTTCTTATGTCTCTTCTTATTAATACGATAAAGATAAATGCCCGCTAGGACGACGATGACGGTCACAATAATGTAGATCCGGTTGTGAGCCGATGCGGATATTAAGCCGAAGGACAACGAGGAGAGGACGAGGCCATAAACCAGGTTGCCGATCGTCGTTGCGAGAACGAAATGCGTTGTTCGGATCGTGCTTAACCCCGACGTAATATTGATTAGGTTAGTCGGCATAAGCGGAAGAATACGGCCGAACAGCACGTAGGTGAAGCCGTTCTTCTCGATCCTAGCCTGAAACTGTTGGATCTTGGGCGAACCCGCGAATACGTCGCGGAATAAATAACGGATCGACAGGAAGACCAGCGTGCTGCCAATGACGCTGCAGAAACAACCGTACAGATAGCCCTCTAGGAAACCGAATAACGTTATATTGGCTGTAATGACCAAGATAAGCGGAATGAACGTGAAGATGTTCTGCAGCGTCATAATGACAAGCATAATCAGCATGATGAGGCCGATATCATCGTGTGCGATCTCTCGGATCGTATCCGGTGTTAAGTCTGCGACAGTGTAGCCGCTGCTTCTTATTAAGTAGAACAGGAACAGCAGGAAGACCAGATAGCCTGCCAAGCGTATTATTAATTTACGTTTATTCATGAAGAACCACATACTCCTTTAGGTTACCTAACTAATTATATTATAGCGAAAATTACCCCGAAGATGTAAGCAGTAATAATGAGTAATTATGCGAATCGGGGAGACGCGCCGCTGCTCTTATAGTAGAATGAATGCTGCTAGCCTTTATTAGTTGGTTTGAAAGGGTTGAAGTACAGCATCATGGAAATCACACAACATGCCAATCGTCGTTCAGGAACAGCCAAATCGGGCTTCCCGATTTCTCTGCTCTCGTTAACGATTGGCGCCTTCGCTATCGGTATGACCGAATTCGTCATTATGGGGATTCTGCCTAATGTGGCAGACGATCTGAACGTATCGATCTCCGCTGCTGGACAGCTCATTACAATGTACGCATTAGGTGTGGCAGTAGGGGCACCTATTCTTACCGTATTAACGCACCGGATTCCACAGAAGAAGCTGTTGATCTTCCTTATGCTCTTATTCATTGTGGGCAATGGTGTATCGGTGATAGCACCGAATTACGCCGTTCTTATGGGAGCGCGGGTGCTCACTGCCTTGACGCATGGTACCTTCTTCGGCGTCGGAGCGGTTATTGCAGCAAATTTAGTTCATCCTGATCGAAGAGCTGGGGCTGTATCTGTCATGATGGCGGGACTCACGATCGCCAACATTCTTGGCGTGCCGCTCGGCACCTACATCGGGCAGCATATGGGATGGCGAGCCTCCTTCGGTGCTATTGCGCTGATGGGCGTTATCGCCTTAATCGGCGTCGCTATTCTCATACCGCGTCTCAAGCAGGAGAAGTCGATCAGCATCAAACAGCAGATTGCAGCGCTGATCAGTCCGAAGCTATTGGTGTTCCTGCTCATCTGTGCGCTGGGCAACTCGGGCTTGTTCGCTGTCTTTACGTACATCACGCCGCTGCTTGTCGATATCACAGGCTTTGCTGAACATAGCGTGACTTGGATTCTCGTTCTGTTCGGCATCGGCGTTACGGTCGGCAATATCGTCGGCGGCAAGCTGGCGGACTGGAAGCTGATGCCCTCGATTCTTGGCATCTATTGCGTAATCGTCATTGCGCTAACGGCGTTAACGTTCACGATTCATAATGAGATCGCTGCGGTGGCAACGATCTTCGTCTGGGGGGCGGGTTCATTTGCCGTTATGCCAGGTCTGCAGGTTCGGATCATGAGTATCGCGAAAGGCGCACCTGCGTTGGCATCTACGTCGAGCCATTCAGCAGGCAATCTCGGCAATGCGGTTGGTGCGTTCGTTGGCGGATGGGTCATTACGCACCTGTCACTGTCATCTCTTCCTTGGGTGGGTGCGATCCTTGTAGGTCTAGCGCTGGCGGTTGGAGCGGGCAGCATGGTTTCGGAGCGCCTTGCAGTCACTCGCAATGAGAAGTAATCATTCATAAGGAAGGGGCACCTGAGAGGGTGCCCTTTCGGTTTCAAATCGAAAAGGGGGAAGAATGGTCATGCATTCTGCATCGAATAGGAGGTCGTTGATCGCCAACCGTATCCGAATTCATCCGGGGTTTTGGACGGGACTACACCAATTGGGCATTCCCGCCTCTGAAGTTGCTCGCCAAGCACAATTGCTGCCTGCTATTGTCACGGATTCAACAGTAGCCGCTTCCGAATACTTCGCGATCTGGCAGGCTTATTCGGACCTCATTGGGGATACCGCTGATGCAATTATCAGGCTTGCCACTGCCTTCGAGACCACGCATTACCCTCCGGCTGCATTGGCCACTTTTCATGCTCGTGACTATCGGGACGCACTTAATCGAATGGTTCGATACAAACGCTTGTGTCCACCTGAGAGCTTGCAGTTATTCGAGAATAGTGACTACTGTACGATACAACTGGATTGGTTGGATACGGAACAACCTGGGCCACCGGTACTCATAGGTATAACGCTGGCGTATCTTCTAGAGCTTGGCCGTCGGGGCACGGGGCAACCCCTTAAGGCACAGTCGGTTGAGTTTATGCATCCAATGGGTAACTTATCTGCTCTCGAAATTTATTTTGGCTGCCCCGTCCGAGTTGGTGCGGGATGCAATCGTCTAACATTGTCTCAGGAAGATCTGGATCGTCCCTTCGTCTCCTACAACGAGGAACTGCTTGAGATCCTGACTCCTGTTCTGGATCAATCATTGAATGAGCTGCAGCCCATCCCCTCTATTGCAGAGAAGGTCAAATGGATTATGAAGCGGAGCTTCGCAAGGGGGCGGCCTGATATTCAGCATATCGCATCCGAGCTTGGGATGAGCAACCGCACCTTGCAGCGCCGACTGACTGACGAAGGCGTGAGCTTCAAGCAGCTTCTAGCACAAGCCCGGCATGAACAGGCGCTCGTTCATTTAGCAGATCCGTCGGTAGAAATTAAGGAAGTGGCTT
This sequence comes from Paenibacillus terricola, assembly GCF_014779765.1. Classification (GTDB taxonomy): domain Bacteria; phylum Bacillota; class Bacilli; order Paenibacillales; family Paenibacillaceae; genus Paenibacillus_T; species Paenibacillus_T terricola. The sequence continues at coordinate 144,075 of NZ_JACXZA010000004.1, forward strand.
TCTTAACGGGGTATGAGGATATCAATTCGTTTTATCGCGCTTTTCGCACGTGGGAGGGAGATACGCCATCGAATTGGCGCGCTAAGCATGAACATTGGCGTGGTGGGCTAGTTACGGATTAATCCAATCGGGCTACGATTATTATCGAGAACGTTGATAATAAGGAGATATGCATCGTGGATATGGGATTAATGAATAGAACAGCACTCGTCACAGGGTCGACAAGAGGCATCGGTAAAGCTATTGCAAAAGAACTTGCGAGGGAAGGCGTCAACGTGTTGATCAATGGACGCGATCAAGAAGAGGTTGAACGCGTTGTCCAAGAGATTAAGGCGGAGTTTCCGGCGACCACGCCCCGTAATGCGGCCGCAGATATCGTTGACAGCCAACAAAGGGCTGCTTTATTTAATAAGTTTCCCGATATTGATATTCTAGTGAACAACATGGGTATCTATGAGATTATGAAGTATGAAGATGTAAGCGATGAAGTGTGGGAAACGTATTTCCGCACGAATGTGCTAGCCGCCAATGGACTATGCAAGCTCTATTTGCCCCAAATGCTGAAGCGTGAGTTCGGACGTATTCTGTTTATTGCGAGTGAAGAAGCTGTAATGCCGTCTGGGTTAATGCCTCATTATGGGGTAACTAAGTCCATGCTATTATCCTTGTCCAAGAGCTTGTCAAAGCTTACAATCGGTACAGAAGTAACGATCAATACACTTTTGCCGGGACCTACACTATCTGAGAATGTGCATCAAATAATTGAAAGTGTCTATGCGAATGAGGATATGACTTGGGCGGAGAAAGAGAATCGTTTCATGACAACGAACCTGCCTCAATCCGAAATTCAACGCTTCATCCGACCAAGCGAAATTGGCAGATTAGCCGCATTCGTATGCAGTCCATATGCATCGGCATTCAGAGGCTCTCCAATCCGGATGGATGGAGGCATGGTACCGACTATCTTCTAATAGACGCTTTCTTCAATATCGCGTGGAAATGAGGAATTCCGGTGGCCAAATGGGATAACATGCTGTCCATGCTGTGGATGCTTCGATCAGGCAGGAAGCTTACGGCTGCGCAGATTGCAGACAGTCTGGAGATTAGCGTCCGCACCGTGTACCGATATATCGATGCGCTATGCGCCAGCGGCGTGCCGGTTGTTGCGGAAGCGGGCCACGATGGCGGTGTTCGCATTCTGGACAGCTTCAAGGAGACGCCATTGTTCTTCAACGCCATGGAGCTGAAAGCCCTCGTGGATGCGTATAAATTTGCGCAGGGTGCAGGTTATCCGTATGCAGAGGAGCTGGAGAGCGCGCTCAAGAAGGTGGAGAACGGCCTGCATGAGGAACAACGGCATGATCTATTCCGCCAGACGAACGGCCTGGATGTCATCTCGCCAGCCCGGCCGCCCTCCGTCGTTCCATTATTGAGGGAGCTGGAACAGGCGGCGCAAGAAGGATATACCGTTCGTATCGCTTATCGCAAAGAGAAAGCAGAGCAGGCCGATGAACGTGAAGTCGATCCGTATGGCCTCGCGTATGACCGGAACGAATGGTACATGGCTGCATTTTGCCATCAAGCCCATGCGATACGGACTTTCCGAGTCGACCGCATCGAACGTTTGGAGCTGACTGAGGCGAAATTCGTGAAGCCGGATCATTTCTCCGCATCCGCCTATTTCCGTGTTCAATCGGAGAGGAACCGGGAGTCGGAAGAACCACCAATCGTCATTCAAATCGAGGGAGAACCCGATGCGCTGAACGCATTGTGCAGTCATTGGCATCTGCGCCACTATGTGATGGAGCGGACGGATCGCGATGTTCGATTTCTGCTCGACGCCGCGACGATGAATAAGTATCTGCCAATGTATCTGATCACATTCGGCACTTCCATTCGTATACGGGAGCCGCAGGAGCTGAAGCATACCATTAAGGAAATGGCGTATCGTATCGCGCGCAATTGTGAAGAAGATGACTCCGCTTGAACTTCGCTGACAGCCATTGTCAGTGAAGCTGGTATACGATAAAGGCAAGGTAAAAGCAACCAGCCACACATTAACGTATACAAGAAAGGTGGATTTCACTATGCTTCATCATGCACACCAATTGTACGATTACAATTTCTGGGCGAACGATCGGCTGTTCGCTCATCTTCAGCAGCTTCCGGAGGACGTGTTCAACGCCGAGATAACAAGCGTGTTCCCGACTGTATCGGTCACGCTCGGCCATATGTATGTGTTCGAGATGCTATTCATGTCCGTGCTGTCAGGGCTCTCGAACGAAGCTATTTATCCCGAGATGATGAAGTGGAGAGTGAATGTTCAGGGCCGCACGCTTGCTGAGATGCAGGAGCTCTTCGCTGAAGCTGCCCGGCAGTTCCGTGAACTGCTAGATCGTACGCCTGATCCGGATAAGCCAATCACCATTGAGCATCCTAGTTATGGCCGAATGGATACGCGCTTCTCTGACATCTTGCAGCATGTCGTTAACCATGGGACGTACCACCGTGGCAATGTCACCGCAATGCTGAGGCAGCAAGGACATACGGGCGTCTCGACGGACTATATCTTTTATTTGGCTGAACGTGTTTCAATCTAGATATGAAAAAAGCAGGCATCGGTCATGAACCGATGCCTGCTTCTATTTCACGCTAGACGCGTCTTGAAATCTTCATAACCGAACTCGCGTACGACACGGCAGTCGCCGTCACGGCCTTTAACCGCAATAGCCGGAAGCGGCATGCCATTGAACGTGTTCGTCTTGACCATGGAGTAGATCGCCATGTCTTCGAACACGACGCGGTCGCCTTCTTGGAGCGGACGATCGAACGAATAGTCGCCGATAACGTCGCCTGTGAGGCAAGTTTGACCTGCAAGGCGATACGTGAATGCTTTCTCGCCAGGCTCGCCAGATTGTTGAAGCGGCGGTCGGTATGGCATTTCCAAGACGTCTGGCATGTGGCATGTCGCAGATGTATCGAGAATGGCAATATCGATGCCGTTCTTATGAAAGTCGAGAACGGATGCAACCATGTAGCCTGCGTTCAGCGCAACCGCTTCGCCTGGCTCCAGGTATACCTCTAAGCCATAATCGTTCTGCATACGTTTGATGCAAGCTTCGAGTCTTGGGATATCATAATCATCTCTTGTAATATGATGCCCACCACCGAAGTTGATCCATTCCATCTTCGGCAGCCATTCGCCGAATTTCTCCACGACTGCATTAAGCGTCGTCTCGAGATCGTCGGAGTTCTGCTGGCACAGCGTATGGAAGTGCAGTCCCGTCACGCCTTCAAGCAGCTCCGGACGGAACTGATCGACAAGCGCGCCGAAACGCGAGCCCGTGGAGCATGGATCATAGATCTCATGTCCAATCTGTGTCGAGCATTGCGGATTGATGCGCAGGCCAACCTTACGGCCAGCCTTAAGCGCCTTATCCTTGAACTTCTCCAGCTGGGAGAAGGAGTTGAAAATAATGTGATCGCAGATGGACAGAATCTCATCCAATTCCTCAGCCCGGTAGGCAGGGGCAAAGACATGCGTTTCTTTGCCCATTTCTTCGTAACCGAGACGTGCTTCAAACAAGCCGCTTGCCGTTGTTCCGCTCAAGTATTCGCCAATCAGGGGGTACATGGTTGTCATGGAGAATGCTTTCTGGGCTAGAACGATCTTCGCTCCCGTACGCTGCATAACGCCGCTGAGGATCTTCAGATTTTTCTCGATGAGCGCCTCGTCGACGACATAGCAAGGTGTAGGTAGCTCTTCGAACTTCATCTTAGCGAACCATTACCGGTTGTTTTGCAACTGCAGGTGCATCCTGACCGTCATCAACCAATACCGGATTAAAGTCTTCTACCCATGGAAGTCCCCATTTGTTCAACTCTTCCATGAATGGATCTGGATCGAACTCTTCAACATTGTATACGCCTGGTTTGTTCCATTTGCCTGTCAGAACCATTGCGGCGCCGATCATTGCAGGAACGCCAGTCGTGTAAGAGATCGCTTGCGATCCCACTTCTTTGTAGCACTCTTGGTGGTCGCATACGTTGTATACATAGTACGTTTTTGCAACGCCGTCTTTTTTGCCTTGGAAAATGCAGCCGATATTCGTTTTGCCAACTGTACGTGGTCCAAGCGAAGCTGGATCTGGCAGAACTGCTTTCAGGAACTGCAGCGGGATGATTTGTTTGCCTTCGAACTCGATTGGTTCGATCGACGTCATGCCCACGTTCTCCAGTGCGCGAAGGTGCGTCAGGTAGCTTTGGCCGAACGTCATGAAGAAGCGGATACGCTTCAGACCTGGCATGTTCTGTGCAAGGGACTCCAGCTCTTCATGGTACAGCAGGTACATATCTTTAGGGCCGACTTCAGCGAAGTTGTACTCGCGTTTGATTTCCATTGGCTTCGTTTCGATCCATTCGCCGTTCTCCCAGTAGCGGCCGTTAGCCGATACTTCGCGAATGTTGATCTCTGGGTTGAAGTTCGTTGCGAACGGATAGCCATGGTCGCCGCCGTTGCAGTCGAGAATGTCGATGTACTCGATCTCGTCGAAGTAGTGCTTCAGTGCATAAGCGGAGAATACGCCCGTTACGCCTGGGTCGAAGCCGCTGCCGAGCAGTGCCGTGATGCCGGCTTTCTCGAAGCGCTCGCGGTATTCCCACTGCCAGCTGTATTCGAATTTCGCCGTATCATGCGGCTCGTAGTTGGCTGTATCCATATAGTGTGTCTTCGTCGCCAGGCATGCATCCATGATCGTGAGATCTTGGTAAGGCAGAGCCAGGTTCATAACGATGTCTGGTTTAAACTCGTTGATCAGCGCAATCAGCTCTTCAACATTGTCTGCATCAACTTGTGCAGTCGTAATTTTCGTTTTGCCGCCATCGAGTTTTGCTTTCAGATCATCGCATTTCGATTTCGTACGGCTTGCGATACAGATTTCTTCGAAAACCTCACTGTTTTGAACACATTTGTGGATGGCAACCGATGCCACACCGCCACAACCAATTACTAACGCTTTGCCCATTTCTCAATCCCCTTACCTCATGAATTTTTTGGTTAAAAATAACAAATACCCGGCAAACGATCGATTTTTACGCACAAAAAAAACAAGTCGTAAAAACGCATCGTCGCGAATCACACTTGTTTGATATAAATTACGAATATTAAATGTCACCATCACATGGGACATGGCTTTTTAAGGAAGCACATTAATATTCAAAATATATCGATAACGGATCAGAGTCTATATAGCAAATAATCGCCTTTAATACTCTTATTGATCGTTTCACAAGTTGATGCGCTCTTAACGCATTGGTCGTAAAGAAACCAGAACTTATAAAATTTGAGCTCTTCGCTCAATCAATAAGGCAACAAAGTTGCCAATCGGCATTTGACCCGGCTGTCCGTATGGCCTTAACGTCCGTAAATGGATGTGGTCAAAAATTATTCGCTACTGGAAAGATCCTCGTATATTTTGAATAACAACTTTCCAACAACACAACTCATAATATCATAAACTTCACAGATAGCAATAAGAAAATAATTAAAAAGTTTTTAGCATTTTTCGACAAGCCTTTTCCGACAGCTTAGGCAACAGGTCCAGGCGGTCAATAATGGGCAAAAATGAAGCCGACTTGCTTATAGGTTCCCGTTCAATATCGACCAATACCGCCCGCTTAATTCAAGCCGAACAGCTTCACGAGCGCATAACCTAAGCCTGAGAGCAGCACCGATCCGATCAGTCCGGCTGCGAATGATCGAATTCCAAGACGGCGGAACGCAATAAGATCAACATTGAGGCCAAGTCCGGCCATCGCCATTGCAATGAGCAGATAGGCAGCGAGAACCAACTGATCAACCAGCGCGGCTGGAATAATCCTCATTGTATTCACACAGCTTGTTAGAAGGAACCCGACAATGAACCATGGAATCGGGATCGACCGGAAGCCCACTTGCCGTGCAGCGCCGCTCTCTTTACGATCCGTACGATTAACCCAGACGCCAATCAGAATAGCAACAGGGACAAGCATCGCAACCCGTGTCAGCTTCACAACGATGGCGAGATCAACTGCATCTTGCCCGACTGGTGCAGCTGCAGCGATTACGTGCGCTACTTCATGTAACGTTGCTCCTGAGAAAATGCCGTATCCGGCAACCGATAGGCCTAGGATCGGATACATTACTGTATACAGCAGCGTGAAAATGGTGCCTAATATAGCCACCGTGGCTGCGCCTATGGCCGTTTCGTCATCATTAGCTCTGATCTGCGGCGAGATCGCGACAACAGCCGCTGCTCCACAGATTGCTGTGCCGCAAGCCGTTAGAAGAGCTAACCGCTTCTCGACTTTCATCAGCTTGGCGATCCCGTAAACGGCGAATATCGTAAAAGCGATATTGATTGCCGCTATAGCAATAACTTGTGGTCCTGCTTGGATGATATCGGCTAGGTTGAGGCGCATGCCCAGCAGGATGATGCCGCAGCGGAGCAGTTTCTTATTCGAGAAGGCGACTCCTGCCATCATCGATTCAGGTACGCCAAAGGCGGCTCTCCATGCGATGCCGAGAATAATAGCAATGACAAGCTGCCCCATTATGCTAAACAACGGAAGGCTTGCGGTGTACTTGGCGATAATAGCAAGCAATGCCGTCAATCCGATTCCGTGTGCCAGCGCACCGTTATTCTTCTTCGCACCCTCCATCATCGTGTAGACTCGAGCCATTGCCATTGTCCTCATTCCTTTATTGTAAATTCATATACGCTCGTGTTGGTTATGACCTTACTATAAGGAGTTATGGCTCGAAGGAGAAATACCGATCTGCTATCTCTATCATTAGGAATACTTATGATTGAGTTGTTGCTGCTGATCAATGGGGTTACAATAGTGGTAATAAGGGAGGAATGTCCATGATCGTGGAAACCATGCGCGTATTCGTTACGACAGCCGAACAGCGCAATTTCTCCCGGGCGGCTGAGCTGTTGAATTTGTCGCAGCCGGGCGTGAGTCTGCATATCCGCAATCTGGAGAATGAATTCGGCACGAAGCTGATGATTCGGTCCCCGAAGCTTGTGAAGCTGACGGAAGCGGGAGAGATTTTGTATCAGCGCGCAAAGGATATATTGGCGTTGTATGAGGCGGCGAAGCAGGATATTTACCGCCTTCATGATATGGTGACAGGCTCCTTGCATATCGGGGCGAGCTTCACGATAGGCGAGTATGTGCTGCCGCGTCTGCTTGCATCGTTTGCGGAGCAGTATCCGCAAGTGGAGATGGACTTGACCATCGGGAACACGGAAGCCATCATCCAGAGCATTCGCGAGAGCGAACTTGATCTGGGTCTGGTGGAGGGAGAGGTCCATGCGACCGACCTCATCATCACGCCGTATATGAGGGACGAGATGATTCTGGTAGCGGCGGCTGGACATCCGCTTGCATCATTGAAGCTAATAAAGACGGACGCCCTTCATCACCAGGTGTGGGTCGTTCGCGAAAGCGGCTCCGGCACACGGGCCTTTAGCGACCAGTTCATTGAACAGGCTGGCCTCGATGTGAAACGCTCGTATGTGTTTAACAGCAGTCAGGGCGTGAAGGAAGCCGTGTCCGCCGGATTAGGCATTGCGATTCTCTCCCGCCTCGTCGTACAGCGCGAGTTAGAGGCAGGCGAGATTATCGAGATTCCAATCGAAGGAGTCCGATTCGAGAGGAACTTCTCGCTCATTCGAACAAGGGATCAGGTAGCAACGATGTCTGTTCAGATGTTCATGGAGAGGTTGCTCGCCAAGGGGTAAACCATTCTCGAGCATCTCCAACTATTAATTTTTATTATGGTTGTAAAGGTATGGAAAGGAGGGTTCATTGCCGGTGACATTGCAGCAATTAAGATACATTCTAACGATCGTGAGCTGCGGTTCGATTAGCGAAGCGGCCAAGAAGCTTTTTATTTCGCAGCCCAGCTTGTCCAGTGCGGTGAAGGAGATCGAGCAGGAGTTCGGGATCGAGATCTTCCTGCGATCGCCGAAGGGGATCGTGTTATCGAATGACGGGGCAGAGTTTCTATCCTATGCCCGGCAGGTAGTGGAACAGGCGGAGCTCCTCGAGCAGCGGTACACGAACCAGAAGCCGTCCAAGAAGTTATTCTCGATCTCCACCCAGCACTATGCGTTCGCGGTTCAGGCGTTCGTCAGTTTGCTGAAAGAGATGAATATGGACGAATACGAGTGTACGCTGCGCGAGACGCGGACGTACGAGATTATCGAAGATGTTCGTAATTTGCGGAGCGAGGTCGGAATTCTGTATCTGAACGATTTCAATCGGAAGGTCATTCAGAAGCTGCTCAGCGAGAATCATCTGCGATTCCATCCGCTGTTCCAGGCAGATGCCCATGTGTTCATCAGCTCGGAGCATCCGCTTGCCGATCGGGACGAGGTGGATATCGAGGAGCTTGACGATTATCCTTGCCTGGCGTTCGAGCAGGGCGATTATAACTCCTTCTACTTCTCAGAGGAAATGCTCAGCACACGGACGTACAAGAAGAAGATACTTGTGAGCGACCGAGCGACACTGTTCAACACGCTTATCGGACTGAATGGGTATACCATCAGCTCGGGCGTGCTCAATAAGGATCTCAACGGCGAGCAGATTAAGTCCGTCCGTCTACGGACGGAAGAGAAGATGCAGGTTGGCTATATTACGAATCAGAAGGCGAGCTTGAGCCAGCTGGCGACCGCGTATGTGCAGAAGCTCAGAAGCGTTATTAAGGATTTTGGACATTCCGTCATCAACGAAGAGGATGGGCTCAAGTGAGCCCGTCTTCTTTTTGTATAGTGAAAAACTGGATGAAAACATCATGCGAACGGGCAGGTTAGTCTATTAATTAGGATGATATAATTAAATGATAAAGTTTAAGATAGATAATGAGGTGGAAATGATGGAAACTTGCGCGGATGTTTTGATCATCATCGATTTGCAGAATGGCGTATGTTACGACAACGAGCATCTATTTGGATTAGACAAGCTACTCGCTAAGACAAATGAAAGAATCTCCTTGTACAGAAAGCTGAATAAACCTATTATTTTCGTTCAACACTGCGATGAGGATTTAGTGCCTGGAGAGGAACCATGGGCGATTCATGCTGAGCTCGATGTTCAAGCGCAAGATTTGTTGATTAGAAAAATACATGCAAACTCTTTTTACAAAACGAACTTGCAAGAAGTCTTAGATCAATTAAATGTGCAGCGTATAGAATTCTGCGGCGCCCAAACGGAATATTGCATGGATGCTACGATTAAATTCGCTCATGGATTGGGTTATCATAACCTTATGGTTAAAAATGCGACCTCCACTTTAAATAACTCATTTATGTCTGCAGAGGACACGATTTGTTTCTATGAAAAGATGTGGAGTCATCGATATCTAGAATTCATACAAGATGACAATTAAATTAAGCATATAGAAACCCGCCTTGTCGCCAAGGCGGGTTTCTTGTGGTTAACGCTGTCTATCCATTAAAGCGTTGCACGAACCTCTTGAGCTGCTTGGATCAGATGTTTCAAGCTTGCCCATGTTTCAGCTTCGCCACGCGTCTTGAGACCGCAGTCAGGGTTCACCCACAGCTTAGCAGGGTCGATCTTATCCAGCATACGGCCAAGACCTTGCTTCAGCTCATCTACGCTTGGTACGCGCGGGGAGTGAATGTCGTACACGCCTGGGCCAACTTCTGTCTTAAAGCCGCACGCATTGATGGAATCGATAATCGACAGGTCCGAGCGCGAAGCTTCGAACGTAATGACGTCAGCATCCATCGCGTCAATATCGCGAATGATATCGCTGAATTGGCTGTAGCACATATGCGTGTGAACTTGCGTATCCGCTTGAACGCCGCTGTGCGTAAGTCTGAAGGCAGGAATCGCCCAGCTCAGGTATTCACTCTGCCAATCCGATTGGCGAAGCGGCAGCTTCTCGCGCAGTGCAGCTTCGTCGATCTGAATGATCTCGATTTGGTTTGCTTCAAGATCCAGAACTTCGTCGCGGATCGCAAGTGCGATTTGCAGGGCGCTGTCCTTCAAGCTGATGTCTTCGCGAGTGAACGACCAGTTCAGAATCGTTACAGGACCCGTCAGCATGCCTTTAACAGGCTTGCTCGTCAGGCTGTTCGCATAAGCCGAATATTCAACCGTCATTGGCTTCGAGCGACGGATATCGCCCCAGATGATTGGAGGCTTAACGCAGCGCGTGCCGTACGATTGTACCCAAGCGTTCTGCGTGAAGACGAAGCCGTCGAGGCTTTCGCCGAAATATTCAACCATGTCATTGCGCTCATATTCACCATGAACGAGGACGTCAAGGCCGATCTCTTCCTGCTGTGCGATGCATTGAGCGATTTTATCAAAGTTGAACTGCTTGTACTGCTCTTCGCTAATCGCGCCCTTCTTGAACGAAGCGCGGTTCGCACGAACGTCAGCCGTTTGCGGGAAGGAGCCGATTGTCGTCGTTGGCAGCAGCGGCAGCTTGAACTTGTCCCGTTGAATTTGCTCACGCTCTGCGAATGCAGGCAGTCTCGTGAAATCAGCGTCTGTCAGCGCAGCTGCTCTTGCTTGTACGGATGCATCGCCTGCAAATCGCGATCCGCTGAACAGTTTGTCGTTCGCTATATACAGCGGTGAAGACTTCGTATATTCAAGCGCCGTGATTGCTTTGAGTTCGGCAAGCTCCTGCAGCTTTTCTTCCGCGAATGCAAAATAGTTCTTCGTCGTCTCAGGCAGCTTCGTCTCGTTCTTCAGCGTGTAAGGAACGTGAAGCAGCGAGCAGGATGGACCGGTCACGACTTGTGCTGCATGCTGACCAATCTCTTGGATAAGCGATAGCGTCTTCTTATATTGGTTTTTCCAAATGTTCTTGCCGTTAATAACGCCAGCAAACAATACTTTACCTTGCTGGAATCCGAATTGTTTCAGAAGCGCCAGCGTTTGCGTACCTTCAACGAAGTCGAGGCCGATACCGTCGAAAGGCAGGGATTGAAGCGCTTGATAGCAGTCGCGAACATCGCCGAAGTACGTTTGAACAAGTACTTTCACATTGCCTTTCGCCGCAAGGATTTGGGAATGGAGCTCGGCGAATAACGCGATTTCCTCATGGGACAGGTCCGTAACGAGTGCTGGCTCGTCCAGCTGCACCCATTCAGCGCCCAATGTGTTGAGCTGCGCAAGTACTGCTTTATAACCTTCAACAAGTGCGCCGACGAAGTCCTTCGCTTGCTTGGAGCCAGTGAATTTCGCAAGCTTCAGCAGCGTGAATGGACCAACGAGCACAGGCTTCGTCGTGATGCCGAGCTGTTTCGCCTCGTTGAATTCGTCGAACAGCTTCGTTCCTGCCAGACGAATGTCGGCAGAATCTTCGATTTCAGGCGTCATGTAGTGATAGTTCGTGTTGAACCATTTTTTCATCGCCAATGCTTTAACGTCGCCGTGTTCGCCCTGATAGCCGCGCGCCATTGCGAAGTAAGTCTCCAGCGGGCTCAGACCAAGCACGCGGTAACGCTCAGGGATGATGTTGAACAGGCAAGCTGTGTCGAGCAGGCCGTCGTAGAACGAGAAGTCGTTCGAAGGGATGTAATCAATGCCTTGAGCCTTTTGCAGCTTCCAGTGCGATGCTCTAAGCTCAGCCGCCGTTTGGTTCAGCTGTTCGAGCGTGCCCGTGCCCTTAAAATATTTCTCCGATGCAAATTTAAGCTCTCTAAGCGCTCCAACGCGTGGATAACCGATGATTGATGTTTTCAATGTCAATCGCTCCCTGTCATGTATTGGCTTCAGTATAGGGGCGATAAGCAGCCATAGAGAAACACTTAAAAACTATTCAGGGCCATAGATTTTACCTATAGCGGGAGGTGGGATAGCACATAGAGACAGGTTAACGCTGCCGCTGCGTAGTAGATGCCGCCTGCTAGAAAGAGGGGAGACATGAGCAGCTCAGGAAGGTTGCGTACCGTTAGCCCGCCCTGCACTTGAATGGCCTTCTTCCAAGTAACTTGACCAGCAGTCAATAAAATAACGTTCACGAGAAGCAGTAACCAACTCATAAGGCATTCCTCCTCTTATCTTATCAATAGCGATTATAGAGGAGGGTTCTTAATGCCATGCTTCTGAAAAGCTTATCAAATCCTTAACTTTTGTTAACGATTTGCTGAAGGCTGCCTTATAGGCAGTGTAATCTCGAACACGGTGCGAATGCGCCCGCTGCGCACGGATACTTTGCCTTCGTGAACTTCCGCGATGCTTTTGACGATAGCAAGACCAAGCCCTGTGCCGCCGCTGGAACGCGAACGATCCCCGCGGTAGAAGCGGTCGAATATAAATGGCAGATCACTGGGCGGAATAGGCTCGCCGTAGTTCATAACCCGGACAATAGCGGCTTCGCCTTCCTGTTCGATCTCGATATCCAAGTATTTGCCGCTGCTGCCATAACGGATGGCGTTGGTCAGCAGGTTCTCGAAAGCGCGCACCAGCAGACCGCCGTCGGCTTCAATCAGGAGAGGGTCATCCGGTGCATCGAGCCGATAAGACATAGACGCTTGGTCTAGCAGAGGAACGAATTCTTCCACAAGCTGCTGCAGCAGTCCCGTTAGGTCGAGTTCTTCTATGGCGAGCGGCATGCCGCTGCCGATGCGGGTGTATTCGAACAGATCGTCAATCAGTCTTTTGAGCGCGCGCGCTTTGACATAGGCGATATTGCTATAGTGGCGCAATTCCACTTCATCCCGATAGCGGTCTTGTTCAATGACCTCTAGGAAACCGAGGATAGAAGTGAGCGGGGTGCGCAAATCGTGGGACACGCCGGTGATAAGGTCATTCTTCGTCTTCTCGGCAAGGCGCTCATCCTGCATCGAACGGTCAAGCTGCTCCGCCATTCGGTTAATGCTTTCGGTGATGCGCGTCAGCTCCCCATAAGACTGATCCGAATCGAACCGGTAGTCGAGACGGCCGGAAGCGACCTCGTTCACGCCCTCCGCGATGCGGTTGGAATACTGCTTTAATTGCCCGGCTAATCGGTCCAGGCTGGCTGCCGCCTGACCGATCTCGTCCTGAGACGGCGTTAAAGTCTCGACATTGAAATTACCGTTCTCTAAGTTGAGCAATGCCTTGTCCAGCTCTTCCAGGCGGCGAATCGTATTGCGGCTGAAGAAATTGTAGAACAGGCATAGAGAGCTGATGCCGATGATGACAAGGACAGGAGCGGAGCCGATGCGGTTGACGATGATTTTGAGAGGGCTGCTCAGCAGTTTGATCTGAATCAGATACTGAGCGAGTAAATAGCAGCCATACAGGATCAGGGTGGTTAGCAGGATGCTGCCCAGCGTGGCGCCGAAGAACTTCCAGCGAACGGACTTCAACCATTTGTATGTAAGTGGGTTCATACGCGCATGTTTCCTTCCACAGGCGAATTAATCGGGGTCGATTTTGTAGCCGATGCCCCAGACAGTCTTAATATAGCGTGGCGCTCGCGGATCCGGCTCGATCTTCTCCCGCAGTTTGCGGATGTGAACCATTACGGTGTTTCTGGATTCCATGAACGGCTCGTTCCACACCTCCTGGTAGATTCGATCCATGCTGAATACGATGCCGCGATTGGAAGCCATCAGTTGCAGAATAGCGAATTCGCGGGGCGTCAGCTTCACTTCTTCGCCGTCTATCGTAACTTTATGAGTAGCAATGTTGATGCTTAAGTCATCGATCTCGATCAACGTATTGTCCGCATTAGGGGATCGGCCGAATTGCTTATAGCGTCGCAGGTGCGATTTGACGCGAGCGATCAACTCAAGCGGATTGAACGGCTTCGTCACATAGTCGTCGGCTCCCAGACTTAATCCCGATATTTTGTCGATATCCTGATTCTTGGCGGATAGAAGGATGATAGGCAGCTCACGGGTCTCGCGTATCTTCATGCAGGCCTCCATACCGTCCATTCGCGGCATCATGACGTCCATAATAATGAGATCGACGGAATGCTTTTCTAGAATTTCAAGCGCTTCTACCCCGTCAGATGCCTTCAGCAGGATATAGCCTTCATTTTGCAAATATATCTCCATCAGTTTAATGATTTCTTTCTCGTCGTCGACGAGCATGATCGTTCTTCTGGACACTGCAATTTCCTCCTGAGCGACAGATTAACCATTTATTTATGTTCACTATAGCATGCCCGCAGGAATGGAAGTTCTTAAAACATACTTAAACTTTGGAAGTTTATTCGCAAGCCCCAGCCATTGTCATGCTAGGTATAGGTATAACTTATAGCCCTCCATCGTTTATCCGTATGACGGAATAGCCGCCCGCCCGTGCTATATTTACTCGTACCTAATAGATGAAACGAGGAGAATGAATATGAGCACACAGACCAAAGCTAACAAACGTACCGTTACTCCTTTTCGATATGATATCGTGGGCAGCTTCCTGCGCCCAAGCGCATTGAAAGAGGCTCGATCCAAGTACCAAAATGGCGAAATTACGGCAGCGCAGCTTACGGAAGTGGAGAACGCCGAGATCGTGAAGCTTGTACAGAAGCAGAAGGAAGTTGGCTTACAGGCTGTAACGGACGGCGAGTTCCGCCGCTCTTGGTGGCATCTGGACTTCTTCTGGGGTTTCGACGGGGTAGAGCGGACGATCATCGACCAAGGCTACCAGTTCAACGGGGCGCAATCGAGACCGGAGACCGCATCCCTGACGGGCAAAATCAAATTCAGCAGTCATCCTTTCGTCGCGCACTATACATTCCTGAAAGCTGCTGCAGGCGATGATATTGTTGCACGCCAAACGATTCCTGCGGCTGCGCAGTTCCTGTTCGAGCTGGATCGCACAGAGAATCAGGAAAGCACGAGGACGATTTATCCGAACCGCGAAGAGTTGCTTGCGGACATTACGCAGGCTTACCGGGGAGCGATTCTCGCCCTGTACGAAGCGGGCTGCCGCAGCATTCAGATCGACGACTGCACGTGGGGCGCGCTGTGCGACGAGCAATTCTCCGCATTCATGGCACAGATCGGCGTCAATCTTGCGGATTACGCGAACGAGTTCGCGAAGCTGAATGCGGCCGTCATCGCAGACCTGCCGGAAGATCTTGTCGTTACGACCCATGTGTGCCGAGGCAACTATGTTTCGACTTATGCCGGCGTTGGCGGCGGCTACGAGCCGATCGCGCAGACGCTGCTCGGCATCGATAACTATGCGGGTTTCTATCTTGAGTATGACACGGACCGTGCGGGCGACTTTAAGCCGCTTCGCTTCCTGAAAGACGATCAGCAGGTCGTGCTTGGCTTGTTCTCCTCGAAATTCGGTGAGCTGGAGAGCAAAGAAGACATTCTGAAGCGCATTGAGGAAGCATCACAATACGTGGATTTGAACCGAATTTGCCTCAGCCCGCAATGCGGCTTCGCTTCGACGGAGGAAGGCAACCACCTGACGGAGGAGCAGCAATGGCGCAAGCTTGCTTGGATCAAGGAGATTGCAGAAGAGATTTGGAACTAATTTAATTCATATTTATATAGAAGAGAGGGGCCTCTGCCATTGGCGAAGGTCCCTCTGTGTTATTCACTTGTATCATTCACTAAGAACACGAAAGCCCCGATTCGCTAACCATTAGCGGGTCGGGGCTTTCCTACGTCAGCTAGCCATTATCCTTCGGCACAAGCTTGAAAATTTCTTGCGATTCGAGCGTTTCGATAAGACGAATGAGCCATTGATAATACCGGATTGCTTCTTCGATCTTAGCAAGATCAAGCTGTACCTGCTGCTCCAGCTCCTCGTCGCCGGGGTACTGCTCGACAAGCGCCAGCAGCTCGAATCTCGATTTGCGGAGCGCATGTAAATTAATTTCCGCCGCTTTCCGCCACTTAATCGAGAAGAAATCAGCGAAGGTCTGGTACCAGTCGTGCTCGACCTCGTACAGGTCTTTGCGGGAGCCTTTCTCCCACACCTTGTTCACCATTTTGAGGTCGACGAGCGTTCGCACGCCGGTGCTCATGCTGGTCTTGCTCATCTCCATCGCTTGTCTCATATCGTCGAGCGTCATCGGTTTATTTTGAAAAAACATGAGTCCGTACAGATGTCCCGTCGATGGCGTGATGCCATACAGATCCATATTGTTGCCAACCGCTTCAATCACTTTCTTCCGCGTCTTAAGCAAAGCCAGCTCCTGTTCAGGGCTGAGACCGCCTCTGCGCTCCATCTTCATTCACCTGACCTTTGTATATTCGTAATTGTAAAGAACAATCTCGGCCTTGTAAAGAAACCAGTTGGATGGAAAAAGAGAGGAAACGGGAGCATTCGGGAGTATACTTCGTACAGAAATAACTGTACGTACTGTTACAACGGTTAGCATTGTTGACACTGGACAACAAAACTTTTTACACTTATAGGGAAGAAAGTGCGATCATGCAAAGGAAGGGGTGAGCTGGATGGCTATCATAGAGGTGAATCAAGTCACCAAAGTGTTTGGTAACGATCCAGAATCAATTCTCCGCCTAATGGATGACGGGTGGAATAAAGAGAAGATCTATCGCGAGAGAAAACATACGGTTGGCGTGAACAACGTCAGTTTCTCCGTTAATGCAGGTGAAATCTTCGTAATAATGGGCCTCTCAGGCAGCGGCAAATCGACGCTCGTGAGGATGCTTAACCGGCTTATTGAGCCGACTCGCGGGAGCATCTCCATACATGGCAAGGACATTGTGAAGATGAATAAGGAAGGTCTGATCAAGGTGCGCCAGAAACAGATCAGTATGGTGTTCCAAAAGTTTGCGTTGTTCCCGCACCGAACGGTGGCTGAGAACGTGGAATATGGCCTTGAAGTACAAGGCGTAGATAAGGCGGTACGCAGGAAGAAAGCGATCGAGTCGCTTACGCTCGTCGGGCTTGGCGATTATGCAGACAGCCTGCCGTCTCAGCTGAGCGGCGGCATGCAGCAGCGGGTTGGACTCGCCAGAGCGCTGGCGAATGACCCGGATATTCTGCTTATGGACGAAGCGTTCAGTGCGCTTGATCCGTTGATCCGCAAGGAGATGCAGGATGAGCTGCTGGAGCTGCAAGATAAGATGAAGAAGACCATTATCTTCATTACACATGATCTGGATGAAGCGCTGCGCATCGGCGACCGGATCCTACTCATGAAGGACGGCAGTGTCGTACAGGTCGGCACACCGGAAGAGGTCATGATGAATCCGGCTAACGAATACGTCGAGCGGTTCGTCGAAGATGTCGACCTGTCGAAGGTGCTGACGGCAGCCTCCGTCATGCGCCGTCCGGAGACGATTACGCTTGACCGCGGTCCGCGCGTTGCCCTCCAGTTGATGCGGGAGAGCGGCATCTCGAATTTGTTTGTTGTTGACCGTGGCCGCAGGTTGATGGGTGTTATTACGGCGGAGGATGCTTCCGCAGCCGTTCGAGAGGGCAAGACGCTTGCGGACATTGTCATCCACGACGTTGCCGTAGTGGACAAAGACAAGCTGCTGTATCAGCTGTTCGACATCTGCAGTACATCCAAGCATCCGGTTGCCGTCGTGAACAGCAATAATCGGCTTATGGGCGTAATTGTACGTGGTGCGGTGCTTGGCGCGCTCGCAGGCAATCCGGATCAACGGGCTGATCAGCCTGCCGAACCGATAGCCGCATTGACGGAAGGGGTGAGCGCTAATGTCTAAGCTTCCTCTTGATAAGTGGGTAGAGAATATTGTTGACGCGCTGGAGACGGGCTTGAAGCCGTTGTTTCATGTCATCTCCTTAATTATTGAGGGGATCGTGAACGGCATCGCCAACACCTTCCACTGGCTGCCGGCGCTTGTATTCATCGTCTTAGCCGCAGCGCTTGGCTATTATCTCGGCAAGTGGAAATTTGCAGCATTCACAGCGGTTGGACTGCTGTTAATCGATAATCTTGGCTTGTGGGAGCACACGATCGATACGCTGGCGCTCGTGCTGACCTCGGCGATCCTCTCGATCGTCATCGGCGTGCCGCTTGGCATCGGTTCGGCAC
The DNA here is from genome assembly GCF_014779765.1 of Paenibacillus terricola. Taxonomy (GTDB): domain Bacteria; phylum Bacillota; class Bacilli; order Paenibacillales; family Paenibacillaceae; genus Paenibacillus_T; species Paenibacillus_T terricola. Next base: position 162,091 of record NZ_JACXZA010000004.1, read on the forward strand.
AGAGCGATCGAGTGAGGGGCATCGTAACGCCGCTGCTTGACTTCATGCAGACCATGCCAGCATTCGTGTATTTGATTCCGGCCGTTACGTTCTTCGGCCTTGGCGTTGTACCGGGCGTTATTGCCTCGGTCATCTTCGCGGTGCCGCCAACGATCCGACTGACGAACTTGGGGATTCGCCAAGTGCCGGAGGATCTGGTGGAGGCCGCGGATGCCTTCGGTTCAACGAGCAGACAGAAGCTGTTCAAGCTGCAGATTCCGTTGGCGATGCCATCCATTATGACAGGCATCAATCAGACGATCATGCTGTCGTTGTCGATGGTCGTTATCGCATCGATGATCGGTGCGCAAGGTGTCGGCGCCGATGTATATGGCGCGGTGACGCAGATTAAGACAGGCGAAGGGTTTGAAGCGGGACTTGCAATCGTCGTGCTGGCGATTGTGCTGGACCGTATGACACAAAATATCGTGAGAAAGAATAGGAGAGGGTCGAATGTTTAAACACGCTTCGAAGCTGTTATTGGTCGTAGGGTTAACGGGTGCTATCGCAATAACCGGGTGCTCGAGCGGAAGCAGCGACGCGAGCGGAGGCACAGTCGGGGACCAGGTGAAACACAAGATCGTCGGGATCGATCCGGGCGCCGGCCTGATGAAGCAGACAGAGAAGGCGATGACGGATTACGGTCTATCTGACTGGAAGCTGGTCGAGGGTTCGAGTGCAGCAATGGCTGCCGCGCTTGATAAAGCCTACAAGAATGAAGAGCCTATCATCGTTACGGGCTGGACGCCGCACTGGATGTTTGCCAAATATGACTTGAAATATCTTGAGGATCCGAAGGGCTCTTACGGCCAAGACGAGGAGATTCATACGGTTGTTCGCAATGGATTGAAGGAGGATGCACCTTCTGCCTATGCAATGCTCGACCGCTTCGAATGGACGCCGGACGAGATGGCTGTCGTCATGAACGCGGTTGTAGACGGTACGAAACCAGAGGAAGCCGCTGCACAGTGGGTAGAGGCGAATGCCGATAAGGTTGATGCATGGGTGAAGGATCTTCCGAAGGAATCCGGCAAGAAGCTGAAGCTTGCGTTTGTGGCTTGGGATTCGGAGATTGCGAGCACGAACGTCGTGAAGCAGGTGCTCGAGCAGCGTCTTGGTTACAAGGTCGAGATGCTGCAGGTGGAAGCGGGCCCGATGTGGGCAGGCATCGCCAACAGCAGTGCGGATGCGATGGTAGCGGCTTGGCTGCCGACTACGCACCAGGATTACTACGATAAGTACCAAGGACAGTTCGAGGACTTGGGTGCGAACTTGGTCGGAACGAAGCTTGGTCTTGTGGTTCCGTCCTATATGGACATTAACTCGATTGAGGATTTGATTACGAAGTAAAACGGTTAGCAGGGATAGCTAAGTTTGCATACAGCCCTTATAGGATTCATGAGTGACCCCGACACGCGATATGCGGTCGGGGTTTTGTATTGCAGCTGCAGGCTTAACATCATATTTTATCCAATGGTTATCCTATTTATGTATGTCGTTATATGCTGTAGAATGGTGTCAAAACCGCACATTATTGGAGACAACGAATGGCGAATCCGCAGCTTACAGCGTATATTTCCCTTGTTACAACGTCGGGTGTATTGATTTTAGTATTATTTATTTATTCTTTTGTCAAAAGAAAACAGACTCCGTTCGCCTATACGTTCATGTTGTTCACCTTTACGCAATGTATTTATGTTTTCGGCCACGCGTTTGAACTGGCAAGCAATACGCTTGAGCAAATTAAGCATTGGACGATGGTGGAATACGCCGGCATGCCTTTTGCAGCCGTGCTTGGCTTGATCGTCATCCTGAAGTATATCGGCAAAACCGTTTCCCTTCGGACGGGCTTGCTGATGTGCGTGATCCCTTTCATTAGTTTCCTCATGGTGTTGACGAACGATTACCATCACCTATTCTACAAAGCGATGTATCTACGGGCGGATGCCCCGACGCCGATGGCGGACGTGTCGATCGGACAATGGTATATCGTGCATGGCGCCTACACGTTCGGCAGCTTGTTTACAGCTACAGTGCTGCTAATCAGAAGATGGAGAAGCACGAAGAAGGCGTATCGGTTCCAGTTGGCGACGCTCATTATTTCGCAGCTGCTGCCGATGTCAGCTGCTTTCGTCTACCTTCTCGGGCTTACACCGTACGGCATGGATCCGGTACCGATCACGATGTGCGTGACCGCGTCCCTGTTTATTTGGTCCATCGCAGCGAGTCGTCTGCTTACGATTGTGCCAATCGCTAAGGAGAGTATCTTCGAAAGCATGCGGGAAGGCGTTATCGTGCTGGATGCCAATCGGCGGATCATCGATTACAATCAGGCGGTTAAAGGAATGATTCCTTTCCTGCACAGCGGTGTAATCGGGACAAGCTTGGATGATATGTGGCCTCAACTAACGGGAAAGGCTTTCCCTGATGATGTCTCTATGGACGGCTTGGAGGAAGAAGTGCACTGGCCAACTGCGGAGGGAGTCTCCAGTTATCAAGTGAGGTCTTCCTTAGTTACGAATAAGAGAGGCGATGCGATCGGCATGCTGTTAATGCTGATTGATGTGACGGAGCAGCGCATGCTGCAGGAGCAGTTGAAGAAGCTGGCCTATTACGATGGATTGACCGGCATCTATAACCGGACGCAGTTTCTCGAGGAAGGCAGGGCACTGTTGGAGGATACGAACAGAGGACCAGTCTCGCTAATTCTGTTTGACATCGACCACTTCAAGCAAATCAATGATACGTACGGGCATGAGACCGGCGACCAGGCGCTCATCCATATCGTGTCGGTCTGCCAACGTTTCATTGATCCGGAGATGCCATTCGCTCGTTACGGGGGAGAAGAGTTCGTTATTGCAGTGCCAAGTGCGGCGCTGCCCGAAGCCGCCCGACTGGCGGAGAATATTCGAGCGGCGCTGCAGCACAATGCGATGCATGTCAAGGGGCAAGCCATTGCGGTCACGTCGAGCTTCGGCGTCGTGCAGCTTGGCGATCACGAGTCGCTGGAGGCGATTCTGCGCAGAGCCGATGAAGCCTTGTATACATCCAAGAAAGATGGGCGTAACCGTGTTACGGCAGCGGCATAAGCAACGAGATAGAAGAGCAAGCCAAGGCCATCCTTTATCGGATGGCCTTATTTGTTCTGCATGCTATGTGCCATTACCAACGATAGGGCCTGATTAGTTAGCGACTCGGTATCCTGTACCGTATCCAAAATAATCTCGCCATCAAGAAGCTGCTCGGCATTCGCATCTTGATAATGCTGCTTAAGCTGCGCCAGGTTCGTAATTAACTGATTCGGGAGCGGCTGCATGCTTCGCTTCGTAAGTCTGTCCGACCAGACGGAATCATCGCTGCATACGCATTGAAATGCATGGAGCGTGCCACCCCGTGACTCGATCCAATCCTTTAGGTTGAGTGCATCACGGATATGATTAAAGCCGAAATCCAATACGATCGAAGCTTTGGTGTAGATGATGGTCTCAAGAAAACGGTACAGGAAGTCGAAGCAAATCTGATTCCTAGATCCGTGTTCGGTCACACGGCTGGCAATGGAGTCATAGAGATCATCCTTATGCAGGACAGGCAGCTGAAGCCTCCTTCCCAGCTCGTTAGACAGTGTTGTTTTCCCCGTGGCTGACTTGCCTCTGAATAAGATAATGATGGACATGGCGTTTCTCCTCTTCTGATTGCCTCTCCTATTACATTACCTCTCATACAGCTCGTCTAACGTATATTTGCTCAGAACTTTCGTGAATTCCTTCTCTGTCTCCGATAAGATTCGAGACAGTACCTGGGTCGTATAGTCCGGTTCTGTCTGCTTCGTGCTGAGCGCATTGTTCATAAGCGCTTGATAAATATCGAGCAGGCGGATCTGATCGGGCGCTTTTGCCAACTGATATCCCCCATATCTGCAGCCCGCGCGCGTAACGTACTATTTCGCCATCGCGTTCGATACGAAGTCAGGGAAGTACTTGCCCCCGAATCGCAAATATTTGGACAGACCGGGAACGACTCGTTTCTTGTTGCGCTCCATTCCTTTCATGCCATGCTTAACGAGCGTCTGCACGCTCATATCGGGAATGCCGCGGTTATCCGTCGTTGACGGCTGAAGCTTCGTCTCCGATACGAGCGGGGGAACGAGCTCCATGACATGAATATTCTTATTAGACTTCTTGAGCTGGATTCGAAGGGCGTCGGTGAACATATGTATACCTGCTTTGGTGGCCGAGTACACGGGGTGGTTAGGAGACGATACAAAGGATAGGCCGGAGCTTACCGTTACTATCATCGCTTCCTGCTGCATCGACAGCTGCGGTAACAGCGCCTGCGTCAGCCATATCGTTCCTTTCAGATTCGTCTCAATCTCAAGCGTAGACTGCTCGAACAGAGCGCTTGGGTCCAGCAGATTGAATTCGCGCATTATGCCCGCGGAGTGGAATAGAATGTTGGTCTCCGGATAGTTATTGCGGACAAAATCAGCAATTGCACGTACCGATTCGGGATTCGATACATCCCCTTGGAGACCGATCAATCCTGGATTCGTCTTCGTTACCTCGTCAATCATCGCTTGATTACGACCTACAATAATAACGTTATTGCCGCGTTTCAACAATTCCTGTGCAAAGCCAAGGCCAATACCCGACGTACCGCCTGTAATTAGAATCGTATTGTTCGAAAGCTTCATCGCTAATCTCCTCTGCGGGCTGCGTTGTTTAGTTCCATAAGGGATTGTACTTCAATTTCCTCAAATGCTGAATACCTCTTCGATTTTTTCCTGTTTCTCCACGGTTACGCGTTTCTTGAACAGCTTCATTTTTCCGCGAACACCCAATTTTTGTTCCAGCTGTTGACAAACCGACTGTCGGTCTGTAAACTAAAACCATAAACATACCAACGGTCGGTTTGGTGACAACGACAAGAGAAAGCAGGATGAATCATGACAAACATAAATACAAGTTTCCAGACGATACTCGATACAGTAGAAGAGCTCGTAAGAGAGAAGGGCTGCAGACAAACGACGCTGCAAGACATTATTAATCGGTCGGGACTGTCGAAGGGAGCGATCTACCACTATGTAACCGGCAAGGATGAGCTGCTTGGGCTGGTGCTGAAATCACGTATTGAACAGATCAATGATCGGTTCCATGAGGCCGTGAACAATCCGGCAACGAATGGTCTTGAGAATCCGCTTCAGGTGATTGTGGCCGGCATGGCGAAGACCTCGAGTCATGAGGATGTTACGAACAAGATTTTCATCTATTTGCTCAGTCAGATGGATAATCCGAAAGTGTCGGAAATTATGAATAGCTTATACGATTATACGCTGAACACAAGCACGCAATGGATCGAGATCGGCCAGCAGCACGGCGTCATCCCGCCGACGATCGATAAGGTGAAGGCTGCGGAGAGCATGCTCCTATTCACTTACGCCATGCGCGTTCAGAATACGATTAAGCAAGATGCGGGCAGTATGACAGCACAAGATATGATGCAATTCATGGCCCGAACTTTAGGGAGGTAATGATAATGTCCACACGCAAATATGTCATTTTCACACTGCTGGTGAACGGGGTTATTCCATGGGCGCTCTACGTCTGGCTGTCGCACTCGATGTCCAGCATCGCAGCGCTCACGATCGCGACGATGATTCCGCTGGTCGATAACCTGTTCTATCTTGTGAAGAACCGCAAGCTGGACGCATTCGGCTCATTGATGCTGTTTACCTTTGTCTTAACCTTGGCGCTGGTGGCGCTCGGCGGAAGCGAGAAAATCCTTCTCATAAGGGAATCGCTCATTACGGGTGCTGTCGGTGTTGTGTTCCTGGGCTCGCTCGTTTTCCGGCGTCCGCTTATTTTTCACCTGGCACAACGGTTCATCGGCAGCCCTGACTTCGGTGACAACTGGGCATACAGCTACTTCCGGTTCGTGATGCGGCTAATGACTTTCGTGTGGGGCATCATGATGCTCCTTGAAGCGGCAGTTCGTACGTTCATGGTGTTCCAGTTGACGACAGCGCAATTTCTTGCAGCTTCGAATTTCATCTTGTATGGGTTTATTGGAGCAGCGATTGCCTGGACGGTTGTGTATCGGAGATATTCGGCCAAACGCTTGAAAGCAATCAAAGCGAACACGGAACATAAGGGGATTACGGTATGACAATTCAGGTCCTGCATGGCGAAGACAAGAAGTCGGTATTGTCCTTATTTCGGATCGTTACGAAGGATTTGCAGGGGCGGGGCATTCGTCAGTGGGACCGGTTCTATCCGAACCGATGGATTATCGGAAGTGATATTAAGCGCCACAACATGTTCGGGATCCGAATGGATGGCCGCGTCGTAGCAGCCGTCGTTGTTGATGCGAACCAAAGCGACAAATATAAGAGTCTCGCTTGGAGCGACAGGGACGGAACGCCGTCGTGTATCCACCGGTTGGTCGTGCACCCGGAATATCAAGGCAGAGGGCTCGGCAAGCAGCTCCTGCAATATGCCGAGGCGCTTGCGAAGCAGCAGGGAAGCAGCAGCATCCGGCTGGATGTCTACAAGGGTAACCCTAGTGCCGTCAATATGTACAGCCGCGCCAACTATAAGCAAGTGGGAGAAGTGAAGTATCCGATGAGGGAAATTCCTTATCTGGTCATGGAGAAGGTGCTATAGCGGTGGTGGGCAGGGATATGCCGAGGCAGGTTTATTTGACATTGAAAGGGGATCTCCTTGCGATGGATCAGCAGAGTCCAGTTTTCATTTTGATTCAAATCGTTCTTCCCATTGGCGTGATCTTTGCCCTTGTCTATAAGTACGTGGATTTCGTAACCCGAACAACGCATGTTGTTTGCCCGATGTGCCGCAGCAGCTTCAAGCTGACGAAGCAGGCTTTTGCATTCTCGCTGAAGACAGGGGTCATGAATGAGCGCGTGGTCACTTGCCCGGCTTGTGGGCATCGAGGCGGCATGCCGGTTATGAAGGACTAGAATGTAGAGGGCCGTCCGTGAAGGATGGCCCTTAAACGTGCTGCTGAAGTCTGTGTTTCTGCGTTAATAATCAGCCGACGGCAATCTCCCTTCACGATTTTAATGCAAACGTGATATACTGTTTATATTGTACACAATTTACTCGAAACAACTGGGTCTCCAGGAGGGATACAATGAGCGAACAAGATATAACACTGGATGAAGCGGCGAAGGCGCTTCCTGCCGGCGCAGCACTCAGCTGGGGGCTGGTGAAGCCCTCGCAGCGCGGTCCTAAGCGGGAGATGAGCATCGAGCAGATCGTACAGACGGCCATCGATATTGCGGATAAGGATGGTCTTGCAGCTGTTTCAATGGGCCGAATCGCATCGGCGCTGGGCTTCACAGCGATGTCTCTTTACCGCTACATTCCAAGCAAAGACGATCTATTAATTCTCATGCAGGATGAGGCATGCAATTTTCCACTGCCGCCAGAGCGACCGGCTTCGGAGTGGCGGGAGGGCTTGCGCGAATACGTGATGGGAACGATTAACGTTTTCCGTAAACATCCCTGGTACGGCGATATTCCGATCTTCGGCATTCCGATCACGCCTAACAATCTCCGCATCGTCGACTGGGCGCTGCGGCCGTTAAGGGAAATGCCGCTGAACGACTATGAGAAAATGTCCTTTGTGCTGCTGCTAAGCGGATATGCCCGCTCCTGCGGAATGATTCAGAGGGACATCGATCGCGCTGTACAAGCCGGTTCCAGCGAGCGGGAGTTCGGCGGACTCAATTACACGGCAGCGCTTCGACTGCTAGTCACGCAGGAACAGTACCCGAATCTGCAGCCTTTGATTATGTCAGGTGTCTACACCGAAGAGAACAGTGGCGAGAATCCGGTTGGCAATGACTTGGACTTCGGACTAGAGCGGATTCTGGACGGCATTGAACAATATTTGAATCAGAAGAAGCAAGCTGATATAGATCAGTAAGGCTTCTCTGATTGCACAAAAAGGCTTCTCCAAGGGCATCAACCTTGGAGAAGCCTTTTTTTTACGTGTTACGACGCAGTAACGACAGCTGGTTTACTATCGCGCAGCAGCACGATTGTGACTGCAGTTGTCAGCAGCAGGATGACACCGGAGACAAGGCAGGTAAAGTGCATAGCGGTCATGAAGGCATCGCGAGATGCGTCGACCACCTGTAAGGCAGTATCTACAGGCAAATGCCGAGCGGCGGCTGATGCTCCCGCAATGGTCTGCTCTGCAGCTTGTGCGGCATCAGCCGAAAGCCCCGATGGCAGGTGAGGTGCGACGGAATGGCGGTAGATCGCCGCGAGTACACAGCCCAGGAGCGCAATCCCGAATGCGCCGCCAAGCTCGCTGGACGTTTCGAGCAGACCGCCAACCGCTCCTGCGCGGTCGGTTGGCGTTACGCCAATGACATAATCGGTGACGAGCGTCATGACGGAGACAATTCCCGCCGCAACCAATCCGGCTCCGACAAGCATGATGAGCAGCGGCGAGAAGCCATCTACACGAACCTGGGTCAGTATGCCGAATCCGATTGCCGATAAAGCGAAGCCGCCGGCCATCACACGTGGTCTTCCGTGCGTCAACGACAGCTTAGCCGCCAATGGAGCTGCTGCGCCGACGGCGATGGAAGGCAGCACACTCCAGAGGGATGCGGTGAACGGAGAGTACCCAAGAACCGACTGGAGAAATTGAGTGTTGATCAACGCGCTCGCCATGAGCGTGAAGGTCGCGATCAGGTTTACGAGGATCGAACCGCCCGTCCGGCGGTCTTTCAAAGTGCGAATATCGATTAGCGGGTTGGAGATTGTGAGTTGGCGGATTACGAATATAGCTCCGACGAGCAAGCCGGCTGCGAGCAGCACAGTAGGTATGACCGCCCATCCGTCCTCTGCGATCGTCTTGACGCCATAAGTGACAGGGAGTATGGTTGCGAGCGCGAGAACTGAGCTGACCATATCGATTCGATTGCGTACGGTGCTGCGTGACTCGGGCAGAAGGAATGGCGCAATGAGCAGCAGCAGTGCCATGGCTGGGATATTAATGAGGAACACGGCGCCCCAGGAGAAAGAGTCAATGAGAAGGCCGCCAATAATCGGTCCAACGGTTACGCCGCTGGCCATAACGGCGCTCCAGATCGACATCGCTTTGGTCCGCTGCGTCTGATCCTGGAACATCGTACGAACGAGCGCCAACGTCGATGGCATAAGCGTCGAGCCCGCAATTCCTAGAATGCCGCGAGCGAGGATAAGCGTTTCGGGGGTGTGAGCATATGCGGCGAACAACGAGCATAACGCGAAGCCGATCGAGCCAATCATCAGCAGGCGCCGGCGTCCGATTCGATCGCCGATGGCACCCATCGTAAGCAACAGGCCGGCAAGAATAAACCCGTATACGTCGAAAATCCACAATTGCTCGGTAGCCGTCGGTTGCAGATCGGCAGCGATAGCAGGTGCGGCGAAGAATAAGACAGAGACATCCATCGATACGACCATCAGCGGAAGACACAAGATACATAATGCGATCCATTCTTTACGACCAGCTAGTTTGCCGGCAGTAGGGGCAGCGTTGAACATTGAAATTCACTCCTTATTGTTTATGACTTAAACAGTTATCTATGGATACAGTATATTAGGTAAACAGTATATGGTCAACACAAAAACAAAAAAATAATTTGCGTGCCTATCCGACTCCGGAAACCGACCAAATGGTACGAATAAATCTAAGCGCAAGCGTGGTTAAACAGCAGAAGAAAAAAGGCCATCCGTTTGCGGATGGCCTTGAACGTTACTCGACGCTTTTGAGCGATTCAATCATGTTAATGTTCGAGACCTTGCCCCTGAGCAGCAGATTGGAGAGTGTAGTGAGCAAGAATGCAACAGCAACTGCGATCAGAATAACCGGGATGCTCAATTGATTCGGGATTTGCTGATGCGTGCTGGACAACGCTTGAATGATAACGCTATATACATAGCTGCTGATCGGCAGAGCGACGATGGCGGCGAACACGGTGAGCATGATATTTTCCAAGAAAATGAGCCTGTAGATCTTGCCGCGTTGATAGCCCAGCACTTTCAAGGTTGCGAGCTCGCGACTCCGCTCATAAATATTGATGGACGAGATCGTGTAGATGGCGCCGAAGGATAGAATGACGGCCGAGACGATGAACATGATGAATACGAAGCTGTTCTGCTTCAGGATATATTGCGCTGACTTTTGCAGATCCTGTTGGTCGGCAATCGTATCAACGTTCGGATTGCGCTCGAAGAAGGAACGCACCGATTCAAGCGCCTCTGCATTGTCCACCTGAACTAGCAGTGAAGTCGGATGATAGTCGATGCCAAGACTCTTCAGATAGGCCGGTGTGGCGTAAAAAGACGGATTCGAATACTGCGACGATAGGCTCGCGACCCTCATCTCCACCGTCTGATCGTTCATCGCGGGGGACGTGAACTTGAGCTTGATTCGGTCCCCAACCGCTATATGATAATGATCAGCGTAAGATTGAGGCACCAATACGCCGTCATTCGATAACGCAATCTCGTGGTCATCCGCGCCATAATAATGAATGAGACGATTCCCCGGCTCCGTTACGATTAACGTGGCATTCTCCTTCGTATCGTCTTGGAGGAGTGCGACGGGGTTGGAGCTTAGATCGTAGCTAGAGGCGATGCTCGGAGGCAATTCGCCAGTCGTATCCGGCGAAAAACCGGTCTTATAATCGATGCGCAGATCGTAGCTGTACACCTCTTCCACCTGATTCGCAACCTTGAGCAGCGCCATCTGCGTGCCGAACGCGGTAATCAATAGAACGGTGCTCACAACGACCCCGATGGAGCTTGCCAGAGCCTTCTGTTTATTGAGAAAAATATTACGCAAAATCAGCTTGTAGCTGTACGAAATCGACCGCCACAAACCCGGTATCCGTTCGATGACGAGCTTCTTCATCTTCTTAGGAGGTTTGGGCCGCATCGCCTGTGCCGCATGCTCCTTCAATAACGATCTGCTGCTGAAGTAACAAGCGAGCATGCCGAACGCTGCAGAGAGCAGAATCGGAGGAATGACCGAGTAGAGGGGGAGCGAGAACGTGATGCCAGGCAGCGAATACGCCCTCGCATTGGACTCTCTGATCATTGGGATAAACAGCGCCGCGGCGAGCGCCCAGCCTGCAATCGATCCAACGATGCTGACCAGCACCGGATAGCCCATATAGTGAAGCATGATGCTGCGGTTCCGAACGCCAAGCGCTTTCATAATGCCGACCTGCTTGCGCTGGGAATCAATGATTCGCGACATTGCGAGGAATAGAATAATGGCTTCAATGATAAATAAGACGAGCGGGATGACGCGGCTCATCAGCTTATTGTTGTAGATCGTTTCGCTAATTTGGGCATAGTTAAACGTCCGATCCTTGGTAGTAAGATCGAGATACGGCAGGTTCATTCTTGCGGATGCCGCCTCAACAGCTTGCCCCAGCTCATTAGGATCGTAGCCATCCTTGGCGAGAATCATGACTTCGTTATAGGCGGAGTCTTCCGAGCCTGAGACGCTAGGGATGGCCGCTTCTGCTAGATAGGCCGCTCCGTAGAGAAGATGGTCCTGCGTGTCGCTTAGCTTCGTATGTTCAACATTCTCGCCTAGTCCGCTAATGGTCCATGTAAAGCTGTTATCGCCGACACTCATGCGGAGCTCGTCTCCAACATGGTACTGATGCGCCTCCGCATAGTGGGAGTCGAGCAGAATCTCATGGCTCGTTGAAGGAAGGTGACCCTCAATCAGTGCTGGCGTATTGATGGCGTTCTTGGCGGGAAGAGAATGAACGACTAACGATGCCTTATAATCGCCCCAAGCCTGTGTGGCGTCCAGCGTGTAGCGGCCCTCTATCCGGCTTATCCCCTCAACTGTGCCTAAAGTCGCCACGTCAGCCTGCGATATTCGATCATAAGATACGTATAAGTCACCTAGATGATGTTCTTCAAAATAACCCTTCGTATAAGCGCTGAGGTTGTTGCTATAAGTAACCAGTCCCGCATAGAAGAAGGCGCCTACGGCGATAACGAGCGCAAAGGCGACGAATTGCCCTTTGGCCTGCCAGATATCGCGGATTGACTTGACCCACAGCTTATTCATCACCATTCAATCCCTTCAATGCTCTGTTTGTTGGTATTAATGGTGACGCTCTCGATCCTGCCGCTTCTCACCTTAATGACTTTATCTGCGATGGGCGCAATCGCCGTATTGTGGGTGACCAGGACGACGCATTTCTTCGTGTCCCGGTTCAGATCCTGAAGAAGCTTCAAGACGGACTTGCCGGTTACGTAGTCCAAAGCTCCGGTTGGCTCATCGCACAGCAGCAGCAGAGGGTTCTTCGCTACCGCCCTGGCGATGGCGACACGCTGCTGTTCACCGCCGGAGAGCTGAGAGGGGAAGCTGCGGGCACGATCCCGTAACCCCACTTGGTCCAAAATCCGCTTAGCGTCAAGATGGTCGCTGCATACCTCCGTTGCGAACTCCACATTCTCGAGCGCGTTCAGATTCGGAATCAGGTTATAGAACTGAAAGACGAAGCCAACTTGCTCACCGCGGTAGGCTGTTAGCTGCCGGTCCTTGAACCTCGTAATGTCTTGGCCGCCGACGAATACTTGACCAGCAGTCGCCGTATCCATTCCGCCGAGAATGTTCAGTATCGTGCTCTTGCCAGCGCCGCTGGCGCCTAGAATGACGACGAATTCTCCTTCATTGATCAAGAAATCGACCCCATCCAGCGCTTTGATCTTTACCTCTCCAACTTGGTATTGCTTCGACACCTGCTTGAATTCAATGAGTTTGTTCACCTATTATCGCTCCCTACCCCTAATGTAGAATGATTACTAATCATCACTAGATCATCCTCCTGTCATAGCCAACTATAATTTAGCAAATAAGACTACCCTATCCATGGTTCGGAGTGATGAACTTGCGCTCGGCCTTAGGATCGAGAGTTTCTACTTCCATCGATTTAGGTCGTTGCGCGCAGCTCGTATCATCGATATAATAAATCGATGGAAGAATAGGGAAGGGGCGGGAATATGAGAAGACTGAGGAAGAGAGCCATGCGCATGAATTCCATTTTTCATATTTCTGTTCCATTGAAACACTAAAGCATTTATTGCTTTAGTGTTTTTTATTTTCATGGAGGTGTACATGGGATGAGGTATTCGAGGGTGCTGATTAAGCTGAGTGGTGGAGCGGTTGCGGGGAACACGGAATTTGGTTTCGAGCCGGAACGACTGGAGCATATCGCGAATGAAGTCATGTCTGTGGTGGGCTTGGGAGTGGAAGTGGCGCTCGTAATCGGCGGAGGCAATATTTTTCGCGGGAATATGGCGGAGAGCTGGGGAATTGAACGGGCAGAGGCCGATAACATCGGAACCCTTGCAACGGTCATTAACTCGCTTATGCTGCGAGGCGTGCTTAAAGCGAAGACCGACAAAGAGGTCCGTGTCATGACGGCCATCCCGATCACATCCGTGGCGGAACCTTATATCAGACTCAGAGCCATTCACCATCTGGAACAAGGTTATGTCGTCATTTTCGCCGGAGGCAATGGGCAGCCGTATGTCACCACCGATTATCCTTCCGTCCAACGTGCAATTGAAGTGAACTGTGATGCCCTGCTAGTCGCCAAACAAGGGGTGGATGGCGTGCTTAACGCCGACCCTAAGTACGATAGCCATGCGAGAAAGTTCAAGACCCTTCACTACAACGATGTCCTGAAGCACAACCTGAAAGTCATGGATCAGTCGGCCTTCATCCTCGCTCGAGATTATAATCTGCCGATGCATGTGTTCAACTTCGATCGACCCGGATCCATGAGAGAAATATGCGAAGGCGCCAATCACGGAACGCTTATAAGCGGGGACTCGGTTCTGGAGCTGGAATAACGCTGTGTACAAAAACAAAACACTCACTGCTGCATGCAGCGGTGAGCGTTTGTCATTGCTATGCATAGAAAGGATTCAGGTGCACGAGCACTTCATCCACATCGGAGTGACGTTTCATAATCGACTGTTTAATTTCGCGCGAAATATCATGTCCCTCTTGAATCGTAAGCTCGGCAGGGATGCTGACTCGCACATCGACCAGAATATAGTGGCCATGGTCTCTGGCCCGAACGCGGTCGATTCGTTTCACATGTTCAACGGACTTAATGATCTGACAGAAGTCATCCAGCTTCTCTTTGCTTACCGTCGTTTCCATCAGCACGTTGGTCGCTTCTTTGCCGATATCGATCGCCAGCTTCAAGACGAAGTACGATACGATAATGCCCGCAATCGGGTCGCCGTACGATAAGTAGCTGATCCCATAATGCTCGCCAACGAGCGACAGGCTAATACCAAGCACAGCAGCGATCGAAGCATACACATCGGCAAGGTGGTCGTAGGCGGTAGCCAGTAAGCCTTTGGAGTTCGATGCTCTTCCTAACTTGATGGTATAACGATACAACCAGAACTTCCACACAAGCGATATGAATGCGGCCAGCAGGGCGATATAACTTGTTGGATGAGGGTCTTCGAACAGACTCGTCACCGCATGATAAGCCATATAGAACGATGCGACAGCGAGGATAAGGCCTACAATGCCGGACGCGAGCACTTCCGCTTTGCCATGCCCATAAGGATGATCCTCATCGGCCGGGCGCTTCGATATTTGCATCGACCCCAGGGCAGCACCCGTTGCAATGACATCTCCTGCGTTATGTACGCCATCTGCTAAGAGAACAGGACTGCTGAATACAAGACCAACAGAGATTTTGCCCACGGTTAGAAAAATATTGCTGAATAAGCTGATCCAAACGGCGATGATGGATTGATTGCTGTCCTTACTCAATACAAGTGCCTCCAATGTTCACAATATCCTGTGTCATTATAGTTTACAGAAACCGTGTGGGTCTAGAGAAACAGTCTTGCCCCGATCAACTACTTTTCGTTGCGCGCAAAGAAGTTTTAACGTTCTAATAGTTTTGCCTTAGGCCAACACTGCACCCTTCTCACTATGCTCGCAATAAACAATAAAGGCCATCCTATGAAGGATGGCCTAATACACCGATTATTTATTCCACTATTGTGTAAAGATGCTGCACCAAGCTCAAATTACCTGGCCGCATACAAAATGGTAAGCCCTTGCTTTGTTGTTTGGTTAATGATCGTGAAATCCAATAATTTCTCTTTATCTTGCACAATGTTCAGGGAGGCCTTATAGGTTTCTCCATTAACGTTGAATTCACCCGATCCAACGCCAGCCTCGAACTTGACCGTGAATTTAACGCCATTTAGTTCCGGGCTACCCTTATAGGTCACCTCAGCCTCTGCTTGCGTATCGGAGTTGAAGTCCAGCTTCATAGATCCATTCGGCCTACTCCAGACCTCATCGAATAGATCACGTGCCGAAGCTTGCACGACAGGCTGCGTTGCTGTTGTAGTCGAATTAGGATTTGTTGCGATCGGATTCGATCCTGTTGCAGTTGGCTCGGGCTTTGTTGCGGCCTGTCCCGTCTCTGTTGCGGTCGGTTCCGGTTTTGTTACAACCGGATTCGTTGAATTAGATTGGACAGGTTCCTTGGATCCGGCAGTGGAGTCAATCGAAATGGTCTGTGTCTTATTGTCCCACTTAACCGTCGCTCCAAGCTCCTCTGCCACGAATCGTGCAGGAACATATGTAGAGTTCTTATAGTTCAATACGGAATAGCCATCCTCGAGCTTCTTCTCTTCGCCGTTAAACTTGAATGTAATACCATCTTTCAGAAAGGCAGAAATGGCAGTACTCTGAGAGGCAGCAGCTGCTCCAGCACCTGTTATCATCGATCCTAACAACACACCAATTACGAGCTGTTTGTACTTCATCCGTATCATCTACTCCTCTTGTTTATAATTTCCATGCAACTAAGTTAGACGATCTAGTTAAGTAAAATGTTTCTATATTATACATATAAATTAATTTCAAGCTGATGCAGGGACACGCTGCGGCTTTATTTGTTTGCATGTAGTTAGAAGGAGGATGCATGCCTTAAATGGAATATACTGTGTTGGTTTCTCACTTGAAGAGGAGGCTAACCAATGGAACTTGTACAAGAGCAATATCTCGAATCCAATAAAAAAAAGCTGGGACGAAACAGCCCCGCGCTTCTTCGGAAGAACGGTGCTGCCGGTGTACGGCCCATTCCTGCCGATCGGGGAAATGACGAACAAGAGGGTCCTTGAAATCGGCTGCGGAAGCGGGCACTCCCTGCAATATATGGCCGCGCAAGGCGCTGTGGAATTGTGGGGAATCGATCTATCCGATACGCAGATCAATACGGCTCGGGAGTTGCTCCAAGAGCATGAGGATAAGCTGCATCTGTTCCAAGGGACCATGGAGAACAACCCTGGCGTCCCAAGCGAGTATTTCGATGTTGTCTACTCTATCTATGCGCTTGGCTGGACCGTTGATCTTGGCAGGACGCTTCGCAATGTCTTCAACTACTTGAAACCAGGCAGTACCTTCATTTTCAGCTGGGAGCATCCGCTTCACAGTCGCGTGAGCCAGCATGGCGATCAGCTCGTCATCAGCAAATCCTATCATGATGAAGGCCTGCAGCAATGCGAGCCATGGAATATTCCCGCGATTATGAATCAGGTGAAGCTTGGTACATACGTAAATGAGCTCATACAGGCAGGCTTCCGAATCGAGCGGGTGGTGGAGGACGTTGTCATTCAAGAAGAGAACCGATCAGGGGATCCTGTTGTGTGGTACACCCCTATGAAGGCCGCGATCATCCCTCCTGCATTCATCATCAAGTGCACGAAGCCATAGCGGTACTAATGATCTAACAGGAGTGAAAGACACGTGAATAGCTACTACGGCGAGCTTTGTACCAAATTATATGAAGTCGACAAGTCAATTGCTGCGGGCAAGGAGCTTGAATTTTACCTTTCTTATGCGGATCGTGACAATTCGACGTTTCGTGTGCTCGAGCCGATGTGCGGCAATGGGCGGATGCTGATTCCTTTTATGCTCAATGGGATTCAGATCGAAGGCTTCGACATCTCGGAGGACATGCTCAAGGCGTGCCGGGAGAAAAGCGAGCGTTTAAATCTTATGCCTCACCTAACATTGCAGAAGATTGAGGAATTCGTTAGTCCACACCGATATGATCTCATAATGATCCCGTTCGGATCGTTTTCTCTGCTGCCCACTGATCTGGTTGGACCAAGTCTTGCGAATATGAAGGCTGTCCTTGCCGACCAAGGGAAGCTGCTGCTGACCACGATGATGAAATATGACGGCATAGTTGAAATACCGGAGTGGAAAGAAACAGGCAGGACGGAGATAGACGGCGAGTGCATCGTCACCTATCGCAAGGTTCAATACGACATGGAGCAGTCCATGCTTCTTACTCAGCTGAAGTACGAGCTCGTAGTGAACGGCCAGGTAGTTCAGACGGAGTTGATGGATTTTCCGCTTCGCCTTTATAATGACGGGGAGTTTGAGGCGCTATTGGAGGAGAATGGTTTCCAATATGTCTTGCATCAAGTGAAGGACGGATACGGAGAGGGCACACGATTCCATGTATTCGAATGCTCATTGACCCGCGCATAGTCCGCATTTGAAGAGCAGCTGCTGCTTTGACTATAATAAGAGGGACATTGACCTTATGGAGGGAACATACCTATGTACCGTGCGACAGAAGATTTTGTACAAGATTGGGCTGCTTCGGCGGCAGGAACGCTTGCTGTAATGAATGCCATCACGGATGACACAATGGATACGGCGATTGTGGAAGGGCACAGCACACTCGGCTGGCTGGCATGGCACTTGACGGGTACGGCAGGTTTCTTCGGTCAGATCGCAGGAATGCAGATTCCAGGCGTGGAACGCGGCGCTGCCATTCCAGCCCATATCGCTGACATTCTCAGCAAATATGAAGAAATCAACGAGGCATATGCACGTGAAGCGGCGAAGCTAACGGACGAGCAGATGGTGGAAGAAATCGATACGTTCGGAAAAACGATGCCGCGCGGCAAGTTCCTTCGCCTGTTGATCGATCATCAGACGCATCACCGCGGCCAAATGACGGTTCTTCTCCGTCAAGCGGGTCTGCCGGTGCCAGGCGTTCTCGGACCAACGCGCGAAATGCAAGCTAGCAAGTAAAACGTCAGAAACCGTGATAGCACTTGCTATCACGGTTTTTATTAACACGGTGACTACGAGCAACCCCGACCAAAGTCCATGGCCCGAACCATTCCGCAGCAGGTATGTAGCGACTCCCAATTGATGTAAACTGAGAAACAAGATGAGGATGGAGCAAGACCTCTTAGGGTCAATGGGGAGGATGAAGTCAAGATGAGCATGAGAAAATTTGTCGGCTTTATATTGGTCATGGTCGGTATTCTTGTATTTGTTCAATATCAGTTCGGCGGCAGCCGTAAGAGCGAGGATTATGACCGTACGTGGACCTTTGATAATAAGGAGATGCACGAGCTTAAGATCGCAACGGACAGTATGGGATTGGACGTTAAATTCGTGAAAAGCACGGACGGCAGCAACTCCGTTCGGATCGCAGGGCGGGCGAAAGAGGATATCGTCGACAAAATCAAAAGCACGGAGCTTGAGGGCGGCCAGCTGGACATTGATTTGAACGGCAAATGGCATATCGGATTCCCAAGTTTCTCCGATTTCCGGTCGAGTAATCAAATCGTTACGGTGACACTGACGGATGAAGCGGCAAAGGCACTGGAAACCTTAAATATAAGCGGTGATTCCAGCTCCCTGAGCGTAACAGGCGCATCTGCGCTGAATGGCAGCATCAAATCGGATTCGGGCAGCATCAGACTCGAGAACTACGAAGGCAAGGCGCTATCGGTAAGGTCGGATTCCGGCAGCATCAAGCTCAATGATTATCAAGGCGATACGCTGTCAATGAAGTCGGACTCGGGCAGTATCCGTGCCGAGAATGTCCGCTCGGAAGTGAAAGCATCCTCCGACTCCGGCAGCATCACGATTGAACGCCTTCAAGGTACGGCTGAGCTGAGTTCAGATTCGGGTCATATAGAGCTGGTGAAGGAAGACAGCACTGGCGCGAATGTGAAGAGTGATTCCGGCAGTGTTCGAATCGAGGTTCCTGTTTCTTATGGCGGAACATACGATCTAAAGTCGGATTCTGGATCGATTCGCAAGCCCGATCAGCACGGAACGTCCAGCGAAGTGATCAAGGTGCGTACGGACAGCGGCAGCATTCGGGTTGAACAGCAATAATGCATAGTAATGGCAGGCCACTCCTTATCGGGAGTGGTCTTGTTTATGCTGCTGCTGGTCGTTAAACGAGGCGATATGGAAATCGCTTTAGCTTGACAGGGCAGTTGTCGCTTTGTAGGATAGTTGTATGACTATCAAACAATCGACTGTTGACGACGACAAGCGGGCACTTGCCTTCAAGGCGCTTTCCGAGAAGAAGCGGATCGAGATCGTTCGTTACTTGCAGCACCAGCCGGACCATAACAGCTGCGGCGAGATTGCCAGAGCAATGGGGATGGACAAGTCCAACGTAACGTACCATCTGAAGATTATGTATGACGCTGACCTTATCCGCTACGTGCGGGAAGGACAAAATAAGAAAATTTTTGTGCAGGAAAATCAATTTCAGGCCATATTGCCAGGTTTCTTGGAGAGCCTATAACGGTGCCAAGGAACTTATTTTTTGGATAGATAGTTTGAAAGTTTTAAAACTATTAACCAAGGTTGCTTGCCGTCATCCGTCTGATCGTTACACATCCTATATATGAAAGTGGGAATTAACCATGATGAATAAACAAATTACGCTGCAATCGCGCCCGCAAGGCTACCCGACAGATGAAACATTTGCGGTAAAGGAAGTGCCAGTACGCCAGCCGGAGGAGAACGAGGTTGTCGTCAAATCCATTTATCTGTCCGTTGACCCGTACATGCGCGGCCGTATGAGCGCAGCAAAGTCGTACGTAGAACCGTACCGGATTGGCGAGGTCATTGAAGGCGGCGGCGTCGGCGAGGTTGTGGAGTCGCGTTCGGAGCAGTTCAAGCCGGGCGACAAAGTGCTTGGCATGCTGAACTGGCAGCTGTACAGCGTACACAACGCCAGCGCGCTGCGCAAGGTGGACGACCAAGCAGCGCCATTGTCGGCTTATCTCGGCGTTATCGGCATGACGGGTCTGACCGCTTATTTCGGATTGATGGATATCGGCCGTCCGAAAGCAGGGGAGACGGTGGTCGTCTCGGGAGCAGCAGGCGCGGTTGGATCGATCGTCGGGCAAATTGCCAAGATCCAAGGCGCACGCGTCGTCGGCATCGCGGGTTCCGATGAGAAAACGAAGTGGTTGACCGAGCAGCTCGGGTTCGATGCCGCAATCAACTACAAAGAGGCAGCAGATCTGTCTGCGGCGATCGGGCAGGCTTGCCCGCAAGGCGTGGACGTCTACTTCGACAATGTTGGCGGCGCGGTTACCGATGCGGTCATGAACCACCTGAACGACTATGCGCGCGTTCCGCTGTGCGGTTCCATCTCGGCCTATAATGATGCATCTGGCGGCAGCGACATTGGTCCACGTCCTTACGTGAAGCTGATCAAGACGCGTTCGCTTATGAAGGGCTTCGTGCTTGGCGAGTATATGGATCGTCTGCCTGAGGGTGCTCGGGCGCTTGGTCAATGGCTGTCCGAAGGCAAGCTCCGTTATGAGGAGACGATCTTCGAAGGCTTCGACCGTATGCCAGAAGCATTCATGGAGCTGTTCAAAGGCTCCAACATCGGCAAAATGCTCGTGAAGGTTGACTAACCACGGCTGCAATAACCGCGCATAGCTCACTTGGATCAGCGGTGTTAATAACAAGCCGTTTACCTAATTTGTAACGTGAGTTCCGTTTACGGGTGCAAATAGGTATAAAAAATGACGCTCAAACTGACAAAGTCAGTGGGCGTCATTTTTTGTGATATTCATGCGATCTGGCCTGTACTGCAGAATTATGGCTTAATCAAGGCTATCTTATGCAATACCGGAGAAGAGGGCTGCGTTTTGTATGATTTTTCGTACAAATCACCAGAGTCCATGCAGTTTTCGGACGATTTTGTATGATTTTTCGTACAGATCGCCTGGGTTCATGCGGATTTCGGACAGTTTTGTATGATTCTTCGTACAAAAGCTCAAGAATCAAAGCAGGGCCAGCCTGTTGTATACGATTTTTCACACAAATCATCGCTATGAAGCTGGCCAACGGACCACAGTGACCTTATTCTCGCGAATCGGCCTAGTTTAGCGTTCTAATGAATCCAGGAGACGTTATATGCTACTTTACAGATTATTTGAAATGGATTTATACGGAATAGTGATGCTGGAGTCCGTTAGCGCGGCTTAGGTTCATTTTCACAACAATAGCGCTGCCTCAGTTCCTTAGTGTGTCTGAGACAATTGTGCCGTCTTAATATATACGTTCGCAGCAGCATAATGACATACATGCAGGTTAACGAACCACAGTGACCTTATTCGCGCGATTTGGCCTAGTTTAGCGTTCTAACGAATCCAGGAGGCGCTATAGGTTACTTTGCAGACGATTTGTAACGGCTATATAAGGAATAGTGATGCTGGGGTTCGTTAGCGCTGCTTATGTTCATCTTCGACACAATAGTGCCTCCTCAGTTCCTTAGCGAGACCATTACCGTACCGTACACACGTTAATCCAATTGTTTTCCTACTGCCAGTTTGCTGCAGATTCGTTATGCCTGGGTAGCAATAACGGCAATAACGGCCTCATGCCGGGATCCGTCATTCACCGATAAACAAAAAAATCGGCCATCGGCCGATTATGGGTAAAATTTGAAATTGCACGCCAAGATGCGCTGTGGTATGATTAGAAAACCACTGAGCAGTTTTTAAAGTTGAGTAAAGTTAACCCATCTTATTTACACTTTAATCTTACCATGAGACTTGAAGCAATGTCAAATGTTTTTTTGCACAATCGGAAGGGAGTGTACGCAGGCTATGACGAATGAACAGGACTGGAAACAGGAGCAGGAACGACTGGATCAGGTGACCGAGAAGCTGCAGGCGAGAATCGAACAACTGGAGCCGGAAGTGGCTGGACTTCGGAATCAAGCGAATGACATTCGCAAACGTTTCTGGGAGGAAGTGACCGTCAACACAGG
This sequence comes from Paenibacillus terricola, assembly GCF_014779765.1. Classification (GTDB taxonomy): domain Bacteria; phylum Bacillota; class Bacilli; order Paenibacillales; family Paenibacillaceae; genus Paenibacillus_T; species Paenibacillus_T terricola. The sequence continues at coordinate 184,301 of NZ_JACXZA010000004.1, forward strand.
CTCGCACGAGGATTTCGAAGAGACGGTGCACAGCATTAGCCAGCAGGAGGCGCTGTTATCGGACCGCGAGCGCAGCTACCGGATGCGGCAGCAGCAGTGGCGCAGCGTGAATCGGCTTCTGCCGTCTCCGTACTTTGGCCGTATCGACTTCAATGAAAACGGAATGGGATTCACCGAGCAAATCTATATCGGCGTATCTTCTTTCGTTGATGCCGATGGCATGAGCTTCCTGATTTATGACTGGCGTACACCGATTGCGAGCATGTATTACGACTATTCGCCGGGAACGGCCGATTACGATACGCCAGGCGGCAGAATTACGGGGCAGATGGAGCTGAAGAGGCAGTACCAGATCCGCGGAGGCAAGCTCCAGAATGTGTTCGATACGAGTGTGACCATCGGTGATGAATTGCTCCAGCAGGTGCTTGGCAAAGGTGCAGACCCGCAGATGAAGAGCATTGTAGCTACCATTCAGAAGGAGCAAAATGCGATTATCCGGAACGACAACAATCGGATGCTCATCGTACAAGGAGCGGCTGGCAGCGGGAAGACTTCTGCTGCGCTTCAGCGGGTCGCCTATCTGTTGTACAAACATCGCGAGCGGCTGAAGGCGGACCAGATCGTATTGTTCTCGCCCAATCCGATGTTCAACAGCTATGTGTCGACCGTCTTGCCCGAGCTCGGCGAGGAAAATATGCAGCAAACAACCTTCCAAGAGTATCTCGTATACGGAATTGGCAAGGGGATGCAGCTGGAGGACCCTTTCGATCAGATCGAATACGTACTGAACGAGCAGTCGACGCAGGCTTACGAGGCGCGGCTTCAGGCGATTGCTTATAAGGCATCCGAGGCATACCTTCAGGCGCTGCGGAATTATGCGAATTGGCTGGGACGAGAAGGGATGAAGTTCCACAGCATTCGTCTGCGGGACCGCGATCTGATTACGGCGGAGCAGATAAAAGCTCAATTCTATAACTATGATCCGTCCATTCGTCTTGCTAATCGGGTTACACTGCTGCAGGAGTGGCTGTTGAAGCAGCTCACCGGACTAGAACGCCAAGAGCAGGATGCGGACTGGGTAGAGGAAGAGATCAACTACCTGGATAAGGATCAGTATGCCGCTATTGATAAAGAGCTGCGAGACGATCGAAGCATATTTGAATTTTCGCGGGTATATGAGGAGCTTCGCGAGCGTAACAGCAACAAGGTTCGCCGGGACGAAGGGGACTTCGATTACGCCGAGCAAGAAGAAGAGATGCTTCGCCGCATGCTGGTGAAGGAGTATTTTGCACCGCTCCGCCGAAGCGTGAAGCGAATGAAGTTCATCGACGTCGTCGGGCTGTATACGCAGCTGTTTGACGGTACAGACGTTTATGCTGCGATGACCGGTGAGACCGAGGTGCCGAAGCTGTGGGAAGCGATTTGTGAACAGACGAAGGAGAAGCTGAGCCGTCGCGAGCTGTTCTACGAGGATGCAACGCCGTTCCTGTACATGAAGGAGCTGGTTGAAGGCAATCGGATGAGTACGGAGGTACGGCATGTATTCGTCGATGAGGGCCAGGACTATTCGATGTTCCAGTATGAGTTTCTTAAACGGTTGTTCCCTCGCGCTCGCATGACCGTGCTCGGCGATTTAGGGCAGGCGATCTTCACGCAGGCAACGGAGCTGTATGGCGCGCAGTCGCCATTGATTCAACTCTACGGAGAATCGGAAACGAGCCTTATTCGTCTCGTTCGCAGCTACCGATCAACGCGCGAAATCGTGGCATTCACGAAGTCGCTACTCATTGGTGCACAAGAGATCATTCCGTTCGACAGAGGCGGGGAGAAGCCGCTTCTTTTGCAGGTGGAGAGCTCCGGTCAGCTGGCTTCGCGAGTAGCTGAGCAGTTAGCTGCACTTCGCGCCGAAGGTTATGATTCGATAGCGGTAATTACGAAGACAGCAGCTGAGAGCAGCGAGGTGTATGAGCTTCTGCAGGCGCAGAATTGCCCGTCGCTGCGCCTTGTTACGAAGCAGACGCCTACGTTCGAGAAGGGAACGCTCGTTATTCCCGCCTATCTAGCGAAAGGCGTGGAGTTCGACGCGGTCATTATTTACGATGCCTCGTCGAAGACGTATTACCGGGAGAGCGAGCGCAAGCTGTTCTACACCGCATGCACGCGCGCGATGCATCGGCTTGTGTTGTGTGCGGCAGGGGAGTGGACGCCGTTCCTGGCGCAGGCGGACGATTCGTTGTATGAGCTAAGGTGAAAGCGAAGACGGACTGCCCATGAAGGTGGGGATCCGTCTTTTCTGCCGGCGAGCGGCCTCGAAGAAGAATAGAAACAAGCCCCGATCCACCGTGAAAAAGGTGATCGGGGCTTTTTCAACTACAAATCCACCGTTTGATTAATGGCGGTTCCTTCAGTATTCTTGCCCAGCATTCTTCGGAACAAGAACTTCGCCATCTTGAATTTGTTGCCGGAATCCCAATACTCTGCAGCATCGGCCGTTACTTTGATCAACACGAGATTCGGATCGTCGTAGTTGGTCTCCAGCACCTTCTCGTACATCGGATTCCAGAACTGCTTAATCTTCTCCGCACTTTCTACAAGCTCGGCTTCGCCGCGGATGGAGACGTACGATTGCCCTGCATAAGCCACGTTCACCTGTTTGTTATGGAGCAGCTCATGGAATTTGCTCGTATCTTTCTTCGTCAGGAACCATAGGGTTCCGTCAAAAGCGGCCTCCTGCGTTTTCATGGGGCGCGATACGAGTCCATCGTCTGAAACGGTGGTAAGCATAGCGATCTCAATGCCTTTGATCAATTTATGAACGGTCTCGGCTGCTTCTTGATCTGCGGTGACGGTTTCCATCGGTGCCATTCTCCTTTGTTTGCATGTATGGACTCGTCGTTAGTATGTCCGAGCTCGCGACGGACTACATGCAGACATTACAGGGCTTACTCCGAGAACAAAATGGTAGCCCCGACAACTTCGCTGAAGAAGCGGACCGGCACATACAATTTGCCCTCCATTAGGATCGGCGCGGCGCCAAGCGATCGCGTCTTCTGATTAACCGAATACGCATCTTTGCCTGTCACGACTGTCGTCTTGAACGACGAATCCGCCGTCGTTACTTCCGCTGAACGATTCTCCGCATTCCACTTGATCTTGAGGCCTAGCGCTTCGGCCACTTCACGAAGCGGGAGAATAGCTGCCTTGCTTCCTTCCTCCGTAAGTGCAACCACTGCTTTCTGTTTCCCATTCAAGCTAATTACAAAGGCATCGCTGCTGCCGGCGCCCTCCGACGTACTCGGGTTATCTAACGCAAGACGGAATTCAGGCGAACCGACGTAACCCGGTGCGATCGAATACTTCTGGAACACGATGACGGCCTCATTGTTCTCGACGTGGAACGACTGTTCCTCCCCAATTCCTTTGAAATCGTCAGCGAAGTACTGGTCAGGGTTCGCGCTTATTTCCTTGCGGACTTGCGCATCAATAATGGTCTTATAGTCTGTTCCGAACAGTTCAGGCAACGTGACGCGCGTCGCTTCGCTTGCATTGCGGATCGTGTACGTATCGACTCGCGGTGCGCTTGTGCCGCCTGTAAACCCTTCTGTCGTTACGACCAGCGAGACGATGCCATTGTCTGCCCCGTCCGATTTTAACGCATAGCTGATGTACAGCTCGTATGGACGGAAAGCATAGCCATCTGCTGCGGCTTGCTCGCTTGCGCTGGCAGCCTCCTGCTCCCAGTTGGCTAGATCTTGTTGTGCATGAGACAACAGAATCCAGTTCAATTCCTCTTGATAATGCATGTCCAGCATCCCTGCCAGCTGCGGCACACGAATGTTGGTGCTCAGCAGATCGGTCTTGGAGGTAAGTATCTGTTCTTGAATGGTTACGGCCTGCGAAAGCTTAGCCAAAATTGGAACGGCTTTAACAGGGGAAAATAAGGTATCAGCAGACACCGGCACGATACCGCCAACGCCGATGGCTCCTACACATAGACTGAACGCAACACTAAGTTTAAGTACACTTTGTCTCATCGATATGATCTCCTCGCGGTTTTAATTCGGAACACCAGCAAGACTCACGAGCAGTTGGATAAAGTTTTGCTGTCACAAAACGTTCACATTTGACCGAGGAAAATCATTCTTATCCTTCATTCGCAAACTAAATGCGGAGCTAGGTCGTCTTGCCTGTGGTTAACCAGTAAGTTTCATTGTCAGTCCGAACCGATCAGCGACTCTCTTACGCTGTAAATTGTCATGACAACAAGGGAGCGATATACCATTGTGAGCAGCCGAAATTCCGCACTTGTTCCATTCATTATGGAGCATCAAGATAATATCTATCGACTAGCGTACAGCTACGTTCATAACAAGGACGATGCGCTGGACGTGGTGCAAGAATCGATCTACAAGGCGATGAAGACGAAGTCGCCGCTGCAGGACAGCAGCGCGATCAAGAGCTGGTTCTATCGCATCGTTGTACACACCGCGCTTGATCTACTGAAGAAGCGCAAGAGGGTGCAGCCGATTGAGGATGAGCAGCTGCATGCCATCATGGACGAATCAGAGGATCACTATTCCGATGTAGATATGACACGTTCATTGGAGCAGCTTCCGGACAAATATCGGATAGTCGTCGTGCTCCGTTATTTTGAAGACCTGAAAATCGAGGAAGTGGCAGAGGTGCTGCACGAGAATGTGAATACGGTGAAAACCCGTCTGTACCATGCCCTTCGTTTACTCAGAATCGAAATGAGCCAACCATCCTAATGAGCAGGAGTTGTCCGAATGGATCACCGTCTTGAGCAATTGAAAGAGCAGTATTCTCAAATTCCGATACCGGAGGAACTGAACGCTGTCGTGCTTCAGGCCTTGAACCGCAGCAGCAGAAGAAGAACGGCCCGCCGTCGGTGGATTTCCGCTGCAGCCGCAGCGATTCTAATTGTCCTCATTGGCATCAATACAAGTCCGGCAGTCGCTAATGCCTTTGCCTCTATTCCCGGTATCGGGCAATGGGTCAAAGTCGTAACGATTCGCGAGTATTTCGTAGAGGATGAACGTCATAATGCTGATATTAAAGTGCCGGAAATTTCGAATCTTGGCGACGATAAGCTCAGCGCAGGGCTGAACGAGAAGTATCTAGCGGAGGGCAAACAGCTGTATGAGCAGTTCCAGAAAGATATGCAGGAGCTGCGCGACGGTCATCTTGGGGTGGACGCCGGTTATGCCGTGAAGACGGACACGGAGGATCTGTTCGTCATTGAGCGTTATGTCGTCATCTCCATGGGATCGTCAGAAGAGAAGCTGAAGTACGATACGATCGATAAGCGCAACCACATTGCGCTGACGCTGCCGATGCTGTTCAAGAATGATCAATATATAAAAGCGATCAGCGAGAACATTATCGAACAGATGCGGCAGCGAATGAAAGACGATCCGAACCAGATTTATTGGATTGAGGGCGCTGCGGATGAACTATCCGAAGATGAATGGTTCAGGACGATCAAGCCGGATCAAAGTTTCTATATCGATGCTTCCGGTCATCTCATCGTGGTCTTCGATAAATACGAGGTAGGCCCAGGTTATATGGGGGTACAGCAGTTTACCATTCCGACCGAAGCTATCGCGGAATTGCTGGCGAGCGATCAATATATAAAGTAAGTTGACGCTCGTCCAACAATGCCGAAGCCGCCCTATCCACAGCAAGGCAGGATGGGGCTTTATTTTAGGCTGATACAGGCTTCGAATTACGCTCTTTGTGTCTGATCGCTGGGCTAGTTCGGACGTACAGTACGATAGCGGCTATGACGAATACGAGTGCGATGATCTCGACAAGCGTCGAGCTAACTTGGTCCCATTGGCCAATGAGGATGAGGAATCCAGGAATTGTAGCGGTGAGCAAGGCCTCGATTAAAGTGACCCAGCCTGTGAAGGCCGCTATCTCCTTGTTCAATGCGAGCAGCAAGAAGAACAGCGTCCATAGGAAAGCCCACATCAGCCAGATGATTCCGAACTTCACATCATCGAATTGCACGAAGCTCATAGTTGCATAACCGAGCGCAAGCAAGGCAACCCATAAGGAGAACCATCCGATGCCGGATGCGCTGAAATTCGTAAGATTGGATATTCCCACGAATAAGAAAGTCAATCCAAACAGGAATACGCCCGATGCGTTGAATATCGTCCACTGATCGCCGCCTGCTGTGAAGATGACATAGAACGGAGTGATGACTTGTATGGTGCCGATAAATATATTGAACAGGCCGGCGCTCTTATTATCTACATGCCCGAGCAGCATCAAGGCATTGAGAAATAGAACGGCACCGCATAGCATAAGACCAACCGTTTGCATAATGAGAAACCTCCCGATCTTCTAGATCGCTATTAATTTACAAGTAGTGCTGCGAGACGGGCTTCCTTCTCCCGCACGAGCGGAATGACTTTATCCCCGAATGCTTTGATTTCCTCATCATAGTGAAGGAAGCCGGTCAGAATAAGGTCGACGCCGATTCGTTTCAATTCGATGATGCGGTCTGCGACCTGTTCAGGCGTTCCGATTAATCCTGTTTTGAAGCCATCGTTATATTGCACCAGATCGTTGTAATCGGAATTGGCCCACATGCCCTCCTGCTCGGGAGATGCTTTGCCGGCGAACAGAACCTGGCTTCGGAACCCTCCTACCGCTTCGGGGTCGGAGTGAGAGATGATGTCCCGCAATACTTGTCTAGCCTCTTCCTCCGTGTCGCGAACGATAATGAATGCATTCGCGCCGAATCGAATGCTGCGGTTGTTGGCAGCAGCGAGTGCCTTCACTTCATCAATTTGTTTCTTGAAGCCGTCGATCGTATTGCCGTTCATGAAATACCAATCGGATACACGTGAAGCCATCTGCCGGGCGGCAGAGGAGTTACCCCCTTGGAAGACTGGCGGCGTGGAAATCGGCTTCGGCTTCAACGGCGCGTTATTCAGGCGATAGAAGTCGCCTCGGAAGTTCGTTTCATCCTTCGTCCACAAATCGCGCAGCACGCGAATGAATTCTTCCGATCTCCGATACCGCTCATCGTGATCGAGCCATGGCTCGCCATAGCTTTGAAACTCCCCCTTAAACCATCCGCTTACAATGTTGACGGCAACGCGACCGCGACTGATTTGATCAATGGTGGAGAGCATTTTGGCAACCGTGCCGGGGTGCCACAGTCCGGGAAGCACAGCGGCAATTAAATTGATCTTCGAAGTGACTGTCGCTAGGGCGGACGCTAAGGCAATAGCCTCCAGCTGATTCTCGGCACCGTAGCTTGCAATAAATCTCGTCTGCAGCAGGGCATACTCGAAGCCTGCCTCTTCGGCGATTTGGGCATATTTCGCATTGTCTTCAAACGACCACCCTGTGCGCTGAGGAATCTTGGAGATGACTAGTCCTCCGCTAACATTGGGTACCCAGTAAGCAAATTTCAATGACATACCTATCTCTCCTTTAACAATGGGTTTATATCAAGAGGCAAGCCCCGTGATCATGAGGATAAAGAAAGGCGCCTCGCGGAGTTGAACTCCGAAGAGGCGCCTTTAGTGGACTAAACGGCATTATTCGATTTGATCGGAGAATTGGTTGACTGTGTCTAAACTCTTATATTCCGATGAAATTTATAAGATTTATTACCCCCATTATTATCGAAAAGATGAATCGTTTACAACAATCAATTTCTCGAATATCGATGTGAATCCAACAATAGTGAATCCGTTTGTTGCAGATCTAAGAAATAAACCTATGAATGGATTAGTTATGTGGGGCAAGCGGATAGGGGAAAAGGTAAGCATAAGTTAAATATAAGCAGTCTGCTGGTGTTGGTTATCCAACAATGATTGTTTATTTGTCGGTATATGGCTACTGGATGACTTCTGAATCCGTAGGGCAAACTGTAACGTCATCAAACGTTGCAGAGGAGAGTCGCGATGGATTTCAAAAAGGTTACGGTAGCCGGCAGCGGCGTGTTGGGCAGTCAAATTGCGTACCAAACGGCGTTCAAAGGCTTTCAGGTTACCGTCTACGATATTAACGACGAAGCGCTTGATAAAGCGAAGGAACGAATTAAGGAATTGAAGCCCCGCTATCAGGCGGATCTAGGGGCGACGCAGCAAGAGGTCGATGCGGCTTACGAGCGGTTGTCTTTCAATAGCGACCTAGCAACGGCTGTCGCCGATGCGGATCTGATCATTGAGGCGATTCCGGAGGTCGTGCCCATCAAGACCGACTTCTATCAGAAGCTGGGTCCGTTAGCGCCTGCGAAGACCGTATTCGCTACGAACTCCTCGACGCTGCTGCCAAGCCAGTTCGCGGAGGCGACGGGGCGTCCGAGCCAGTTCTTGGCGCTGCATTTTGCCAATGAGATCTGGAAGAACAATACGGCTGAGATTATGAAGCATCCAGGTACGGATGACAAAGTGTTCGAGGATGTTATCGCATTCGCGCGTGCGATCGGCATGGTCGCGCTGCCGCTGCAGAAGGAGCAGCCGGGCTACATTCTGAACTCGCTGCTTGTTCCGTTCCTCGACGCGGGCCAGAAGCTGCTGGTAAGAGGCATCGCGGATCCGGAGACGATCGACAAGACATGGATGGTTGCGACAGGAGCGCCGAAAGGGCCATTCGCGATTCTGGACATCGTCGGCATCACGACCGCCTACAATATCGGTAATGCGAAGGCGGAAGCGACGGGCGATCAAGAAATGAAGAAGATCGCGGAGCTGCTGAAGACGGAGTATATCGATAAGGGCAAGCTGGGTATGGCGACGGGAGAGGGCTTCTACAAATACCCGAACCCTCGCTATTTAGATCCTGATTTTCTGAGAAGTTAAAGTTAAATAGGGCATTGATAAGATAGGGCTTCTCCCGGCTGGTTTAGCTGTGGAGGAGCTCTTTTTGTATAACGGCAATTGGTATTACTTCCATTCAAGCATGGTGTCGGTTAAGATACATATAACTTGTTCTGAAGGGAGTGAGCGGCATGAAACGCCGGGCTAATTCGACAATGATGACTTATATGGTGATTGCTAACTGAATATAGCTGGTGGACGCGAGTCCCCCACTTTCTTGAGATATACTGCTCATTTTTCCTGGTACAATGCGAGGGTTGTTTGTGATGCCCTCCTTATATAAGGATAAACAAGACCGCAGGTATAGCCTCGCGGTTTTTTCGTGCGCGCATTTATAAATAAGTAGACGAGGAGCATGCCCATGCTGAAATTGAGATATTTGTACACGAACGAGGATTTGGCCGCAATGATTTTGCGCAATTGGGAGTTTGACGAGGACTCCTTGGAGATGTTCCAGTATTACCGGATTTCCTCGAATGCGATTTATCCCTTCAGACGTGAAGGGGCCGTGCAGCTGTTGCGTTTCGCACCAATAGCGGAGAAGCGTAAAGAGAATGTGGAAGCCGAACTTGCGTTCATCGCTAACTTGCGTACCGAAGGGTACGGGGTGATGGAGGCGGTGAAGTCCAAGCGGGGAGAAGAGCTAATCGAGGTGCGGACGCCATGGGGTGATTATTATGCTTCTGTGTTCAAGCGAGTGCCAGGCGTGCAGATCGGCAAGACGGAGCTTCGCGATGGCATTGTGTTCAGCCATGGTCAGGCATTAGGACGGCTTCATAAGCTGAGCAGTCATTATGAGCCTATGGGCAGCAAGAGATGGTGCTACGAAGATGTGCTGATGTGGATCGAGGAGGAGTTGGCTGAATTTCCTCAAGAGACGGCCGCGCTGCGGGAAGCTGAGCGGCTGCGGGTATATTTTGCCCAAGTTCCGAAGACAGTGCGTAATTATGGGCTCGTACATTATGACTTTGAGTATGACAATGTGTTCTACGATGAGGCGACAAGCAGCTGTTATGCAATTGATTTCGACGATGCGATGTACCATTGGTATGCGATGGATATCGAGCAGGCGCTGGACAGCTTGAAGGACTGCATTCCGGAGGAGAGCTACGAGCGGAAGAAGCAAATCTTCATCGACGGCTACCAATCGGAGCATGAGCTTGCGGAGGGCTTCGAGGCAATCGTACCAGCCTGCAGGCGGTTCGCGAATCTGTATGGCTATGTCCGCGTGCTCCGCTCCGTTGCAGAGCAGTGGGAAAATGAGCCGGAATGGATGGTTCGGCTGAGAGAACGACTAGAGCGGTCGATGGTGGGGAAAGCCAGCCAATTCGATACGGACATCCAGTAAAACTAACTGTATGGGACTATAGCACACTCCGTTCGCGGAGTGTTTTTTTTGTTAGGCAGGCGGTTTCGTATTGACAATAATATCCATTAAATCCTAATATAATTACGAAACCGTGTAGTAATCTAATTGGGAGTCGAGAGGATGATCGAAATGATCGTACAGAAGCTTCAATGGGCAGGCATACGCATAGAGTCGGGCAATACGCGAATTGTAATCGACCCGCTGTACAATTTCCCGGTGAAGTTCGGGCAGCCGCATGAAGCGATGCTGCCGCTCGATCAATATGGACCGGTCGATGCTGTTCTTATTACGCATCATCATGGCGATCATTTCGATCCAGCGGCTATCGCATCGTTCTATGGTTCCGATATTCCGGTCTACCTCCCAGAAGGGTCACTCAAGTATGTGGAGAACAGCGAGCTTACGAATCTCCAGGGCGTTAAGCTTGGCGAGACGGTAGTGATCGGTTCAGCGAAGGCGACGGCATCCTACGCTGCAGATGGGCTTGGAGACCCGCAGATTTCATGGGTTGTGGAAGGCGGAGGCAAGAAGCTGCTCCATAGCGGCGATACGTTGTGGCACGGCTATTGGTGGCGGATGGTCCGTAAGCATGGAGCATTCGATGTGGTATGTCTGCCAGTCAATGCGGCTGTCGTGCAGTTCCCGGGTTTAATGCCAAGCGGCCAACCGATCACGATGTCGCCAGAGCAGGCAGTGTCCGCTGCTGTCGTGCTGGAGGCTGCCGTTTTGCTGCCGATTCATTATCGCGCCATTCATCGTCCGCCGCTGTATACAGAGACACTCGATATTGTAGAGCGGCTTGAGGAGGCAGCACGGGACCGAATGAAGCTTGCCATCTTGCAGTCGGAAGACACGCTCATTGTATAACAGCTCGAACGGGGCGGGACGCGAATACCTTTGCAAGAAGATGACGAGATGGCTATATTAATTACGTATCGGTATCGTAACGCAATCCATTTTCGAATCGGGGAGAGTCTACAGTGAGTTCTGATATTCCACCACGCAGACCAGGCAGGCCGCGCAGCGAACAGGCGGATGAAGCCATTCTAAGAGCAGCCCGTGAACTCATATTGGAATTTGGTGTACAAAGCTTCAGCATGGATATGCTTGCTCTTCGGGCAGGCGTCAGCAAGCCGACGATCTACCGCAGATGGGGAACGAAGGAGGAGCTGTTAACGGACGCCATCGGTTACGCTTCGGAACAAACTGTAATTCCTGATACGGGCGACGCATTGCTCGATTTGCGTCAGCTGTTGGAGCAGATGCTCGGCTCGTTAGAAGAGCGCTTCGGAGGTAAGATAGCCTCTGCGCATAAGATGATCGCAGGCATTATCGATTCGCAGCAGTCCCTTCAGCAATATGAAGAGAACTTCATCCGGCCGCGCCGCAAGGCTTACCGGGAGATCATCCAACGCGGCAAGCGAAGCGGGCAAATCCGGGAAGATGCGGACGAAGAAACACTGATTGACTTGGTAAGCGGCTCTTATTTCTACTGCTTGCTGTTCAAACCGCAGGAGATGACCTCGGGCCAATGGCTTCAGCAGGTATGGCGGCTGCTGGAGGACGGGATAGGCAAACTGCGAACGTAGGCTTGAATTGAGCGGTGCAACGGACTTTTCATTCGATAATGCAGCCCCGCCTTGGACAGGTGGGGCTGTTTGCATGGCAGAAGCATTGTTCTCCTTCTAAGACTAAAAATAGAAATGGTGCGAATACTACCCTTTGGTTCACATGGCAGTTGAATTGAAGGGAGAGCTTATCTATGACAACAATGAACGGTAAAGTCATCATTATTACAGGCGGTGCCAGCGGTATCGGTAAGGAGACAGCGCTGAAGCTGGCGGTTCAAGGTGCAACACTTGTTATTGCGGACTACAATGATGCTGCTGCGCAGCAGCTTGTGACAGAGCTGGAATCGTCGAATGTGACAGCGGCTGCTTATAAAGTCGACGTCTCCAAAGGAGACGAAGTCAAAGCACTTATCGATTGGACGGTTCAGAAGTACGGAACGTTGAGCGGCATTTTCAACAATGCGGGCATTGGCTTGGTTAAGCCGTTCCTAGAGATGGATCCTGCATCGTACCACCGTGTTATTGATGTGGATCAGCACAGCGTCTACTATGGCATGTATTATGCGGCGCGGAAAATGGTCGAGCTCGGCGTGGCCGGTACGATCGTCAATACAGCTTCGATCTACGGTACGATGGCGGCGATCGGCAGCTTTAATTACAACGCAGCGAAAGCAGCTGTCGTTATGATGACCAAGTCCGGTGCGCTGGAGCTTGCCGAACATAATATTCGGGTCGTTGCCGTTGCGCCTGGTTTCATCAATACGCCGATCCTCGGCAATGACGACTCGATTAAGAATCATCTTGGTTCCCTACATATGAGGGGCAGAATCATTCAGCCGGAGCAGGTTGCGAGCGTCGTAGCATTCTTGTTCAGCGAAGCGGCAAGCGCCATTAACGGCCAGACGATTCCGGTTGATGACGGTTATCTGAGCTTTAAAACAAAGCAGGGTTAATCCAATAGATAAGGTATTTATGAGAGAAGTCCTTCAACCGCGACTTGGCGGCGAAGGGCTTCTTTTTATCGTATATGCCTTTTAATTGGGGTCTGCATTCCGGATTTAGAAATGGGCGAGAAATGTTATAGTGATAACATATAGGAAGACCTAAGAAGGGGGTAAAGCAATGACAACTTTGAATGGAATACCAGTCGCGAAAGCCGAAATGATGATCCGTAAGCCGGTGACAGAAGTGTTCGAAGCCTTCATTGCCCCGGCCATTACGACGAAGTTTTGGTTCACGAAGAGCAGCGGACGACTGAAAGAGGGAAGCCGCGTTCGATGGGAATGGGAGATGTACGGCGTGTCGGACGAGCTGAATGTGCTAGCGGTTGAACGCAATGAGCGGATCCGAGTTCAGTGGTCGGATGGTACGGAGACGGAGTGGAGCTTCACCCCGAGAGCGGATAATGAGACGATGGTGACGATCACAACCTCTGGATACACAGGCAATGGGGACGCAATCGTTGGACGAGCTATCGACGATATGGGAGGGTACACGATTGTACTCTGCGGAGCCAAGGCTTACCTGGAGCATGGCATTCAGCTCAACCTCGTAGCGGACAAGGCCCCTTATGCGAATGTGAATCGATGAAAAGAAGGAAAAGCAAAGCCCGGCAGCCGAGTAGGCAGCCGGGTTTTGTTCATGAATATAAGCTCATAATTGGGCGCAGACCCCGGTTATAAAGTGAAGATGTCGTTCATACATTGTAAATAAATGAATGACTCATTCAATCATTACTGGAGGGGTTCCTATGAACGGACTGAACCAAGAAGATTACGCAGGTGTGAAAGGGCAATACGCCCTTATAACAGGCGCGACGAGCGGGATCGGATTAGCGGCTGCCTATGCGCTGGCGGCAAGAGGGATGAATCTTGGCATTGTTGCACGTAACGAAGCCAAAGCCGATGAAGTTGCGGCGCGGCTGCGGGCATCCTGCAGCGAGTCGATTAACGTTGATGTTTTTATCGCGGACCTATCCTCGCAGCATTCCATTCGGGACGTGGCGGACCAAATTGCGGCCAAATGTCCAAAGATCGACCGCTTGATCAATAATGCCGGCGCCATGTTCGTCGAACGCAGGTTAACGGCGGATGGGTTAGAGATGACCTGGGCGGTTAATCATATGGCGCCATTCTTGCTGACTACCCTTCTCCTAGAGCGGGGGATGCTGGCTGAGCATGCACGCATTATTACGACATCGTCGCATGGCCACAAAATGGCCAGAAAAGGCATCAGCTTCGAAGATTTGAGCGGGAAGCGGCAGTTTGGGCTGTTGGGGAAAATGACCGGCGGTCCGAATTTTCGATATGGCGAGACGAAGCTGGCGAATATATTGTTCACATCCGAGCTGGCGCAGCGGCTGGAGGGTACAGGTATTACAGCTTATAGCTTTGATCCCGGGCTTGTCTCCACGAACTTCAATCAGGACAATGGTCTATTGGCAAGAATGACGATGGCGGTCATGAAACGTTTCGCGAGCACGGCCGAGCATGGGGCGGAAACGTTGGTCTGGCTGGCAGAAACGGACGCGGCGAATTTAGCCAATGGGGGCTACTACGCAGATAAGCAGGTGAGGATACCTTCTGCAGCGGCACGCGATAAGGAAGCAGCGAAGAGACTATGGGAAGTGAGCGAAGCACAAGTACATGTATCCTAACCATAACGGATAGGCTTACTCCCTACAGAGGAAGAAGGATTCCATATGCCAAGAGTAGCGAAGGAACTGGCGGAGCAGGCTTTCGACGAACGGAGAGAGCAGATCAAACGGGCGGCGCTCCGGATTTTTGCGGAGAAGGGGCTTGCAAGTACGAAGATGAGCATGATCGCGGATGAGGCGGGCATTAGCCACGGGCTGACTTATCGCTATTTCCGCTCGAAAGAGGAGATCTTCGTGCTGCTCGTAGAAGAGGCGATCGAAGAGGCCGCGGAGGCGCTTCGGAATATTGGGCAACTGCCAGGGACGCCGCTGGAACAAGTAAGAGCATTCGCGCTTCGGCTGCTTGACGAGGGTCATCGACATTATTTTATGCTCGTCCAGCACGCGCACAAGTCAGAGGACGTTCCCCCTAAGGCGAAGGAGGCTGTGCAACGTTATTCTCCTCAGTCCACGGTCGAACTGCTAATCCCTATCTTCATCCGAGGGCAAGAGGCGGGACAATTCGCGGAGGGTGATCCGTGCAGGCGGATGATTCTGTTCCTGTCAATTCTGACGGGGCTTATGCTTCAGGATTCAAAGTTGCCGGGGGTTGAATGGGCGCAAGAGGTGAATCGGCTGATGCGCGTATTGACCTAATGCAAAGGGCTATACGCACAAAGACCTTCACTGATACTCCCCAGTGAAGGTCTTTGTCGTAGCGTTAACGCAGCATGATCGATCCGCCATCGACCATAAGCGTCTGACCGGTCATATAGCTCGCATCGTCGCTTGCGAGGAATACAGCAACGCGTCCGATATCTTGCTCGCAATCTCCCATCCGCTTGAGCGGAATGCCGTTGATCATAGCCTCATACTCGGCAGGGAAGTATTCGCTCCACTTCTGCACGCCCGGCGAATTGGCGATCGGGCTGATTAAGTTGACGTTAATGCCGTCAACGCCCCATTCATTCGCGGCTACGCGCGACAGACCGCGAATGGCCTCCTTCGCCGCTCCGTAAGCGCCCTGCGTCGGCATGCCGCTAAGTCCTGCGCCGGAGGCGAAGTTGATGACCGACCCCTTGTTCTCCTTCAAGTATGGATAGCAGTGCTGCATCAGGTGGAAGGTCGGGTAGAAGCTTGTATTGAACGACAGCGCCAGATCTTCCGGCGTCGTCTCCGTGAGCATGACCTGCTTGGAGACATGCGCATTATTGACCAGAATATGAACCGTTCCGAATGCTTGCACCGTTTCATCCACGATGCGTTTGAGCTCGGCTTGGTTTGTAATATCGGCTTTGATGAATTTGCCTTGGCCGATTTCATTCAGTTCCTTCTCCGTAGCCAGTCCGCCCTCGTTGTTGACATCCACAATGACGACCTTAGCGCCTTCCTTGGCCATAGCGTGCGCAATGCCGCGACCGATGCCGGAAGCGCCGCCTGTAATGATGGCTACGCGATCTTGTAGTTTCATGATGTAATTCCTCCTATATGGAAAGTTATAATGAGTGAAGATTCGAATTATAAGGTCAAACCGCCGTCAACAAGCACGATAGAGCCGGTCATGTAGCTTGCTTTGTCGGAAGCGAGGAATGCGACAACCTCTGCAAGCTCATCCGGCTGCGCATATCGTCCCATGCGCATATTGCCGATTTCCTCCGGCACGTAGCCGCCCGTCATGAAGGTTTGCTCGACGCTCTTCGTCAGCGCGGTCTCTACGCCGCCCGGGCAGATGCCGTTGATCCGGATGCCCTTCTTCACATATTCGATTGCAGCGCCTTTCGTCAGACCGACGACAGCATGCTTACTGGCAGAATAAGCCGATGCGCTGTGCTCGCTCTTCACGCCGGCCGTTGAGGCCGTATTGATGATCGTACCGCTCTGCTGTTGTTCCATGACTTTGAGTACATATTTCATGCCGAGGAATACGCCTCGGACATTGACGTTGATGACGCGGTCGAATTCGTTCTCATCGATGTCCGCGAGCTTCGCAAACTTCTGAACGACTCCAACATTGTTGAAGAAAATATCGATGCGGCCGTAGGCATCCATCGCAGCTTGTACATAATGCTGAACATCCTCGGTCTTCGAGACGTCGGCTTGTACGAAGATCGCCTCGCCGCCTTGTTCATGAATCAGTCGAACGGTCTCCTGACCAGATGCTTCGTTGAAATCAACGACCACGATTGTGGCGCCGTAGCTGGACATTTTCAAACTGCTTGCACGACCGATGCCGCTTCCTGCTCCCGTAACGACTGCTATTTTATGATCCAACATTTCGTTCATCCCTTTCGAGCGTGGTAGCAGATGTTTCACTGCAACCTCAGTGTAATGCGCTTTCATAACGGTTAATTGTATTTATTCATGATTTGTTGTACTTTTTTCATCATAGATGGTTAACCCTAATTGCGATGGAGGCTCGTATGAATACGTTAATCGAGCTCAATACATTCGGCAGGCTGCTTCATCATGCGCTGCAGCTTCCGGTATTTGTTATACAGCCAGGGCGGACAATCGATTCGGTCTACGTCGATGCTGTCATTGCCGACAATCCATACTTTGCACCGATTCGCGAACAGATCGCCGGTTATGCCTATGCGTTGTATGCAGCGGATCAACCGATTCATTTTACCCGTACGCGTCTTCAATACTTCTTCGTCAATGCGCTTGATGAGGAACGGCTTGTGGGGACGCTTGTCGTTGGGCCATACTTGCATGCGAGGATAGAAGAAGGTGCAAGCAATGAATTCGATATGCTGCATGCCGAGAATCGCGGGCGGCTGCTCGACTTATATGGACAGCTTGCGATCGTCGCGGAGGAACGAGCGCAAGCGATAAGTCTCATGGTTTACTTCGCCATTCGCAGGCAGGCGGTTGATCCGTCCATTACGCCTCTTTCAGCCGATGTGCCGATGCTGGTCCCGGTTGTGGAGAAGCATGAGCGGGAAACGGAGCTGTCTCGAGGCAGACGCAGCGGCCTGCTGCATACGAATCTGTCGCATGAGCGTGTGCTGCTTCAATATGTCCGTGCAGGGGAAAGCGAGCGGGTTCGGGACTTCGTCATGGAGTCCATTATCGGGGAAGACGAATTCGGTCTGTTATCCAAGCGAAGCCGCCTTCGCAGCGAGAAGAACCTGATGATTACAGGCATTGCCCTGATTTGTCGGGCAGCGATTGAGGGCGGCTTACACGAAGAGGATGCGTTAACGCTCAGTGATAGCTACATCCAGCTGCTGGAGGAGAAGGACGCGCTGCAGGAGGTCAGCATGGTCATGGCGGAGGCGCTGTTCGACTTCGTCGATCGGGTGGCGGACGTACGTCGAGGCCATTATTCGCCCGCTGTGCAAGATTGTCTGCATGAGATCGCCAACCAATTGTACGGCGAGATTACGCTTGATCGGCTCGCTGAGTTAACGCATCTGAGTCCGAATTACTTGTCTGGCTTATTCAAGAAAGAGGTAGGTCTTACGATTTCGGAGTATGTGCAACGCGAACGGATCGAGGAGGCGAAGAGACTGCTTGCTCTGACCGACTATCCGATCACCGACATCGCGACATGGCTTAATTTCAGCGACCAAAGTTATTTCAATAAGGTGTTCAAGCGATGGCAGGGCAGCACGCCGAAGAGCTATCGACAATCCGAGCAGCGTCCGGGGCGCAAACGTACCGAGCTGACCAGTACGGAACAGAACCAATAGGATAAGAAGAGACCAATCTCCCGATCGGGGACTGGTCTCTTCTGCATGCGCGAAATGCGTAAGTGCTTCGTTATTCCTGTTCATCAGACCAGCGTAATCAGCAGCTCCTTCAGTTGCCCGCGCTGCTCGGCCGAAAGCTTCTCCATCAGTTTCTCAGCGATTTCGGCGCTGACGGATCGAATCGTCTTGATATGGGGCTTGGCCATATCCGTCAGCGATAAAATAGTGGCACGTCGATCCGTAGGGTCGACCGTGCGCTGAATCAGTCCATTGTGCTCTAACGCATTAACGAAATCGGTCACCGTACGCGGTTTCAGCTCTAGCTTGGCCGCCAACTCGTTCATGCGAATTTGCTCGGCCTTCCAGACCTCCATAATGAGGCGCAAGCGCGGACCCGATATCGGAATGGGCAGGTTTAGCGCGGCCAATTGTTTCTCGAACTCGAATTTTAATACGCGGGCGGTCGTAACTAATAAATAGAAGATATCAGCGGATTCTTCATCCGGTTGGTCGTATGCAGATGTATTCATTCGTTCGAAGGCCTCCCTTCGCCATAAGTATAACCTTATCTTACTTGATCGCGTCTTTTTTTCTCAATCTAAGGTCGTATTGACGCTGCGTCCGTTAGTAGGTAAACTCACAGTATCATCAAATTAGTGAGGTTGCTCACTAATTATCGTTATTATGGAGGTACCATTATGGAAAATGCACAACAGCGGCGAGCCGAGAAGCTATGGACAGCCGATTTCATCCTGATTACGTTTGCCAGCTTCTTCTTGTTCTTCGGGTTTCAAATGCTGCTGCCGACACTGCCTGTGTACATGCAGGACTTAGGCGGGGACAATACGGCTGTCGGGCTGATCATCGGCATATTTACGATATTTGCGTTAGTGGCGAGGCCTATTGTAGGTGCGGTTATGGGCGATAGCAAGAAAGGTTGGCTGATGACCGGGCTTCTTCTCTGCTTCGTCATTATTTCGGGTTACCATTGGACAACGTCGGTCGCATTGCTGCTATTAGCACGCTGCGTTCATGGCGTTGGCTGGGGAGTTGTTACGGTTACTTCCGGTACTTTAGCGGCAGATGTTATTCCCGCAGCACGGCGGGGAGAGGGCATCGGTTACTTCGGGCTCGCGAGTACGCTTGCGATGGCGCTGGCGCCTGCGATCGGGTTAGCTATTCTTAACGGCTCGTGGCAAATGCCAGGCGTCATCTTCGTTGCGGCTGCCAGCACGGTATTGTCGTTCCTCTGTACGTTGGGCGTGAAGAGGAAGCGTAACAATAAGGACGTTCATACCGCTAACGTCGAGGGGCCGCAAGCGAAGCCGTCTTTCCGCTCGCAGCTATTCGAACCGAAAGCGTTATTCCCATCCCTTCTCGCATTGCTGATCGGAATCGTCTACGGCGGGATCGTCAGCTTTATTACGCTTTTCGGCAAAGAGGCGAATATCGGCAATGTAGGTTTGTTCTTCACCCTTAATGCCGTTTGCTTGCTCATCGTACGTCTTATCTCAGGGCGGTTGTTCGACCGAAAGGGCCATGTGTGGGTTATCCTGCCTGGCAGCATGCTGATGGCTGTTTCGCTGATTGTGCTGTCCTACACGGACAGTCAGACCATGCTTGCGATTTCGGCGATTTTATTCGGATTCGGCTTCGGTGCCGTACAGCCGTCGCTGCAAGCATGGATCTTAAATCGCGTGGAGCCTGCCCAGCGGGGGCCGGCCAATGCAACCTTCTACTCCATGTTCGACCTTGGCATCGGCGGCGGCGCCATGATTCTTGGACCTCTTGCAGAAGCGACCAGCTACGCTGCGATGTATCGCTATTCGTTCCTTGTTATTGTGCTTTTCTGCATCGTATATGTGTCATATATGTGGAGAAGAAACAAATCCTCTTTAAAATAATAAGTAAGTTACCGATATATAGTAGGTATTCATCATTGTATTTTGCACCTACTAGGAGGTAATGGAAGTGAGCGAATTTCAATCCGTCCTTATCGACCGTCGATCCGCTAATCGATTCGTCGAACATGTAGAAATACCCCGGCATGAGCTAGAAGAAATATTCGCATTAACGAAATATACGCCGACTGCTTATAATCTGCAGCATGCGCATTTCGTAGCGGTAACGGATCGTGGTCTGATTGAGCGCATTTACGAAGCAGCGTATAAGCAGTATAAAATTAGAACCGCTTCGGCCGTCATCTTTGTACTGGGCAATACGAAAGCGCATCTGAATGCTGCTGAGCTTAACGAAGGCTTGAAGACGTTAGGGTTGCTGAGCGAACAGGAGTACACGACGGTCGTCGACAACACGATCTCGTTCTACGAGAGCCGTGGAGAAGATTTTCAACGGGAAGATGCTGTGCGCAATGCAAGCTTGTCGGCCATGAATCTCATGTTAATCGCTAAGGACAAGGGCTGGGATACTTGTCCGATGCACAGTATTGAAGGAGAAGCGCTCCAAGCTCTGATTGAAGTGCCTGAGGGCTTCATCCCTGTTATGATGATCACGATCGGCAAAGCTGCTCCAGACAGTATGCGTCCTCGCGGTTATCGCAAGCCGACAGGTGAATACGTCACTTATATCGATTAAAATGGAACCCCAGTACTGACAACGTACTGGGGGTTTCTGCGTCTTCTTTTGCTTTATTCGCTGTTGACGAGCAGGAATAGCGCCTATACAATTATGGGTATTAATTACAAGGTGGTCGTTTCGTGTTTGTGACTGTACTTAACGTTTGAATTGCATAGGAGCTAGGCCTCTCGGTTCAGTATGATTGCCTGAAAAACGTCTTTACGAGACGTTTCTTTCATGCTGCCGCCCGGACGCTTCTGGCCCAAACGTTAAGCACGCGTATATCAGTCAATGTCCCTTAGAGGCATGGAATGAGGATGTGTTGACGTCCGAAATCCGTGCCTTTTTTATTTGGCATCCAATATGATGAAGGAGCTATGACGATGACAAACCTAAACGCCCCGATCGTT
Organism: Paenibacillus terricola; assembly: GCF_014779765.1. Classification (GTDB taxonomy): domain Bacteria; phylum Bacillota; class Bacilli; order Paenibacillales; family Paenibacillaceae; genus Paenibacillus_T; species Paenibacillus_T terricola. The sequence goes on from NZ_JACXZA010000004.1 coordinate 205,425, forward strand.
ATCGATATTTCACAGGAATCCATGATCCGCTCGATAGACAACAGCTTGTCCTGCTATCCCTATTATCTTGCTCGCCTGCCTCACGCTGAGATTCATGAAGATGATGATCTTCTCTGGATCGATTCAGGAGTGCCGATCTATTTCTTCAATGGCGTGTTCAGAAGCACGATAGCCGCAGGCCACGCGAGACAGCGGATTGATGCTATCATACAAAGCTTTCGCGCTGCCAAACAGTCTTTCATCTGGCAGATCGGACCTACCTCGCAGCCATCCGATCTTCCGCAGCATCTGCTCGCTGCGGGGTTTCAACATGATGAGTCTGAGCCTGGCATGGCGCTGGACCTTTATCATTTTCAGGCTGAGGATGTGCAGCCATCTGCTGGAATTGTTGTCCGGCAAGTTGTTAGCGAAGACATGCTGAAGGATTGGGTGAATGTATGGGCATTTGGCGCATCGGACCACATTCCGCTTCTGCAGCAGATGTATGCCCAATTAGGGTATCAAGATTCTAGCTATCGCTATTACGTGAGTTACTTGGAGGGGCAGCCTGTTGCGACCGTCATGCTGTTTCTTGCTGCAGGCGTTGCAGCCGTTCACCATGTGGTGACGTTGCCTGAAGCGAGGAATCGGGGAATTGGAACTGCGGTTACGGCTCATGCCCTGGCAGAGGCGAAGCGCGAAGGTTATCGCATTGCAATCCTGACGGCCTCCGAGGACGGCTTTAACATTTATAGAAAGCTGGGGTTTCAAGTGTACAGCACCATTCACAAGTATGTATACCATGTCTAATTGAATAACATGATGGACGGAACCGCGAATCTTCAGCATCGTATATACATATATAACCATGCCTTGAACGAGAGGTATATTGCACTGGCAGGCCCTTATCCTATTCCACAATAGAGGAGTGGCAGTGTGGACTATATTCGTGACTATACGATGTATGCGGCGGTGTTCGGCATGTTCAGCTTCAGCTGGTTCGGATGGGCGCAGGAACGGCCAAGGGCTGGCTGGCGCAAATATCTCGGCATCGCATCCGGGTTGGCGCTGCTTGTCTGTCTCGTTGGCGTCTATCTGAGCATTAACAACTGGAGCAAGCCGTCGGCTTTGAATGACAATGCTTCGTTCACCACGTATTTGGTCACCTTTTATACGGAATTCATCGTTGCAGGTGTAGGGGCTTTTTTATTCCTCCGGAGGAATAAGAAGGAGTATGTTGCGCCGTGGATTGCACTGGTCGTAGGTGTGCACTTCAGCGGCTTAGTCAGCGTCTTCGACGACCCTGGCCTGTATGTACTCGCTGCGCTCCTCGTTGCGGTAGCGGCTGTTGCGATCTTGATAGCTCCTAGGCTGAACGTAGCCACTAGTGCGATTACAGGAATTGGTGCAGGGACGGTGCTGCTTATCTATGCCATTATAGGATTAGTCCGTTATTTGGCTTGGTATTACGTTCTGGACATATAAGCTTTTACCAACCTTTGAAGGCTGCTCGGTCCTTAATTTTGTGACGTCGGGCAGTCTTTCTTTTGCTCAGAAGCTGCATTATAATAGTGACAATTCGAACTTAGGGGGTTAGATACGATGGCAATGGCTCGAGATTGCCGGACTGGCACAGCCTCATGCAAAGCCTGAGAGGGAGGCGATCTTTGCATGGGAAGGCCACGGCTTCGCCCATAATAACGCATTTATCGTTTCTAGTGATGGCTTTGCACCTTATTGACCCACCATTATTCAACTAACAATAAGGGGCTGACATGCCAATGTGCGAACCATTCATTAGAGGTTATCAATATAATTTTATTCGAAATCAAGCCGATTACGTCCTTCATACCCTCCGCACGGTCGGGGATCCGAAGGTCGTGGAAGGCGTCCGTTCCAGCGCGCAGGCGAAGGTTGCGGAATTGTTCCCGGATGTGACGGACAGTCGGATGACGATGCTCGAATCGATCGCGGATCTGCGAACAGGCGAAGATCTGCAGAAATATGTGCAGGGGCTTGAACCTTACCTTACCGCGTTCCCGCCCATTACAGAGCAGCAGATTCGGAAGCTGTTCCCGAAGAACAAGAAGCTGAAGCTGCCCGATCTGGCGCAGATCGACTTCCGCTACGTTTCTTACCTGAGCTGGATTGATATTTCGACGAACAAGATGTTCATCGTCTATCACAAGGACGGCAAATTCGTAGGCGTGGAGGGACGTTTCACGGAGACGAACAAGAAAAGCTACTGCTTCGTGTGCAACCGTTACGAGAAGCTCGCTTTGTTCTCTGCGATATCCCGCAAACGGCCGACGAATGCCTCGCCTGATTACTACAAGTCGGTGGGTAACTATGTTTGTACGGACGGCCATGTCTGCAACAAGAATGTTACCGATATTGCGCCGCTGGAGAAGTTCATTGAGGCAGTGGTGGAATAGCATTCTAACGAACAGCGATAGGGCAGTCCAAGGGCCGCCGTCATTAACTTAAGGCATAAGGCCCGGAATCAAGAAAAAGAGCAGGTTATCATCATGATAACCCGCTCTTTTTTGCGCGAATGGAATGTTTAATTCCACAGATACACGTTATCGACGTACACCGATGCTGTGCCGGAAGAATTGCTTGCGTCAATGAACTGAATGCCGTATTCCTTGATATTGGTTTTATCGATGCCCGTCAGATCGAGCGTGAGGTTGATCGTGCCGTTCGCGCCTATTGTCGCCCAGCCGCTGTCTTTCCAGGCGTAGTTGCTGCCGTATTTGACATACAGCTTAACGCCCAAGCCAGAACCATAACCGCCCCATGTGGAACCGTGTACGGTTGCCCGGAGCTGATTGAAGCCCGTCACGTTGAAGGTGCCGGTTTTGTACATGTAGTGCGCCGAACCGCTCGCCATCGGGATGTCTACTTGCAGGGAGTGGGTATTCTTGGAGGCCCATGCCGTGGTGGACCATGGTCCGCCGCTAATAGTTCCGCCAGCCCAGCCTTCCGTGCCCGATTCGAAGTCATGATAAATGCTCGCGGTTGTACCTCCAGAACCTCCGTTGTTTCCGCTCAGATAAGTTTTCAGCCACTGGAGCGCAGGACGCTCCGTGCCGTTAGAGTTGAGCAAATGCGTGCCGTTGATCCATGTTTGGCCTTGAATATAGCCCCACAGCGTAATGCCTTTCACATTCGGATTCTCCCACAGCACAGGGAACTTCTGCTGATACCGAGCGAGCTGGGTCGCGTCATCGCCGGTCATGTCGAGCTCGGATACATAAATCGGCAATCCCGTTGCCGACAGCTTGCCCAAGACCGTATTCATCGTGCTGACGGATACGGTATCCATACTGAATTGGTGACATTGGATGCCGATGCCGTCGACCAATCCGCGGCTCTTTAGAATGTTGATGATATTGACGTATTGATCCGCTAAGTTAGGATCGTTAATGATGCCGTACTCATTAATGAGCAGCTTGGAGTTCGGGAATGCTGCCCGGGCTTGCTGGAACGACCAGACGATCCAATCCCATCCGGTTGCGCCGTCGCCGCCGATCGCGTTGCGGTAATCCGGCTTCGCGTGCAAAGGCTCGTTGACGACGTCAACATATTCGGAGCCGCCATATCGTTGGCCGGCTAATTGAATCCACTGCGTTACTTCCGCCTTCTGATCAGCAGCCGACAGGCTGCCGACCCAGCTCGGCTCTTGACTTCCCCAGACGAGCGTATGGAACTTGAATGGCATGCCATTGCTCTTGGCATAGTTATAAGACGTGTCCGCTTGCCCCCAATTCATCGAGTTGCGCGCGCCTTCGACGGAGCCCCACTTAGTCCCGTTCTCCGGCGTTACCTGATTCCAATACGTACCGAAGCTCGATGGGACGCTGCCTGCTATGATATTCCCTAGAAATTTGCTGCCGCTTACAAGACTGGCTTGTGCATAATCAACCGAGAGGGATGTAATAAGCATTCCGGCCAAAGCTATCGTACCAACAAGCTTTGTAAGTTTTTTTGCGAACAGAACAATTCCTCCTTCAATGGGTTCAATTTCTCTCTGTTTGCTCATGCAGTCAGGGATGCTGCGCTCCTCTCCAATAAACAACAGAAGCAGTTATGCTGAAAGTTCTACCACCTCCCTCGTCTGTAAATGTAAGCACTTACAACGGGATTATAGCGAATGAAAACACCGCAATATACAGGGGAAAATATAGGGGTTTACCCCTCAAAATCTAGATGTGAGCAGCACGGCGCAGACAGCAGACAGGCCCATTCGTAAATGTACCATTAAGAACATAAATTTGGTCACCAAAAGAACATCCGGTATAGCTGTTCATATATCCTGCACGCCTTAATCGGCGCCGTTCCGTAAGCATGCCGACCGCATAAGCGGCGCTCGGCAGGACGAAACGAACAACCCAAATTGGAAAAAGCTGTTGACATCTCATTCTTTTGTGTCATAATGACTATATAAATCAATAAAGTCGATATGACAATGTAAAATGCTTCTTTTACACTTTACCAACAGGGGGTACGCGTAATGAACAAACCAATCACAATGGCAGCGCTTTGCTTGGCGATGCTGGCTGTTGCTTATTTCACTTCATCAACGATGCTCGAGATGTCGGCGACGATTACAGGGCTGCTAAGCGTCTGGCTGACGGCTCGCGAGAATATATGGGCGTGGCCGATCGGGCTTATTAATGTATCATGCTTCTTCTACATGTTCTGGGACGTTAAGCTGTATGCAGATATGACGCTGCAGGTATTCTTCCTCATCTTGAGCATCTATGGCTGGGTCGTCTGGCTGACGAAACGGGGCTCGGGACGGGTAAGGCCGACTCGCCGTATCAGCAGAGGGCTGGCCATCGGACTGTTTATGCTGCTGCCGCTCGCAACGTGGGGCTGGGGCGCCTGGCTTGCAGCCTACACGGACGCATCGATTCCGTATCTGGATGCTTTTATCGCAACTTTAAGTCTGATTGCTCAGTATCTTCTTTCATACAAAATCTTAGAGAACTGGTATTGCTGGCTGCTTGTCGATGTGCTGTCAGTGGGCATGTATGCGTATAAGGAACTTTATGCGGTCGCTTTCTTATACGTCATATTCTTGGTTATTGCAGCTGCAGGACTGTATTCGTGGCGTAAGCAGTGGCGGGCATCGAATGGTGTGAATGGCGGGTATGGTGAAATCGCCGCCATGCACGAGGGGGAGATCAGCTATGAGCGATAAGAAAATCGGACTGACACTGGGCAAATATGCACCATTCCATCGCGGACATCAGCATGTCGTCGATACGGCATTGATGGAGATGGATGAGGTCATCGTCATCATATATGACTGCCCGGAGACCATTGATGTTCCTCTTACGGTCCGGGCGGAATGGATTCGTCGTCTATATCCTGAGGTGCGGGTGCTTGAGGGATGGGATGGTCCGACAGAGATTGGGGATACGCCGGAGATTAAGCGAAGCCAAGAGCAGTATGTGCTTGGGCTGCTGCAAGGCCAGCGGATTACCCATTTCTACAGCAGTGAGTTCTATGGTGAGCATATGAGCGAGGCGCTTCATGCGGTGAACCGATTGGTAGATCCAGAGCGTACGCAGTTCCCGATCTCTGGCACACGTGTCCGTGAGATGCCCTATGAGGAGCGCACATTCGTGCATCCAGTTGTTTACCGCGATCTGATCGCGAAGGTCGTATTCCTTGGTGCGCCATCGACGGGCAAAACGACGCTCGCCGCCCATATGGCGGAGCGGCACGCTACGGTATGGATGCCAGAATACGGCCGCGAATATTGGGAGCTTCACCAATCCGACCGCAGGCTGACACAGGAGCAGCTGGTGGATATCGCGGAAGGTCACAGGGAGCGGGAGGATGCGCTAGCGCTTCAAGCACGCCGTTACTTGTTCGTGGATACGAATGCGATTTCGACGTATATGTTCTCGCTCGATTATCACGAGGCTGCTCATCCTCGCCTTGCAGCTCTGGCAGATGAAGCTTCGAAGCGATACGACCTCGTTTTCCTGTGCGAGGATGACATTCCTTACGATGATACGTGGGATCGATCGGGTGCCGTTCATCGCGGTAAGTTTCATAAGCAGATTAAGGCGGATCTGCTCATGCGACGCATTCAGTTTATTCCGCTTCGGGGAAGCTTGACGGAGCGGGCTGACCGAGTCGACGAGGTGTTGAGACAGTTTGTGAAATATCGGAGCTTGGGCGAACGGCTGTAAGTTGACGGTCGATTGTAATGATGGGGGCGAAAGAGATGGTAGAGCCATTAAGTTTGCTGGATCGAATTCGGGGCGGACTGTACGGTGTCGCTGTCGGTGATGCGCTCGGGGGAACGACGGAGTTCATGTCGAGGACGGGGATACAGAAGACGCATGACTATCTGACGGAAATAATCGGCGGCGGCGTGTGGGATCTGGAGCCGGGCGAAGTGACGGACGACACGATGATGACGCTATGCGTGGCGGATGGCATTATGGAGCAGCCCGATGCGCCGATGGCGGCGATCGGGGAGCATTTTCTGACGTGGTATCGTTCAGACCCGAAGGATATTGGTAATATCATTCGGTACGTGTTGAGCAGATATGACGGTAACTGGATGGAAGCTGCATTTGTGGCTCATATGGACTTGGGGCAGAGCGCTGGCAATGGAGCATTGATGCGCTGCTTGCCAGTGGCGTTGGCATACGCCAATTTGGAGGAAGTAGAGCGAGTGTCCCGGCAGCAGGCGAAGATGACGCATTACGATGATCGCTGCGCCGCAACCTGTTCGATGTACAATCGGATTGCCTATCGGATGTTGGTAGAGGGGGCGGGGCTAGAAGAAGCCATCGCGGTCGATATCGCGGGCACCGAATATACCGATCTGCTGCAGCCAGGCGCACAACCGAACTGCGAGCCAACGGGCTTCGTCGTCGATACGATGCGCTGGGTACTGCATCTGCTGCTCACCTCGAACAGCTTCGAAGAGGTTGTTCAGCGGGCAGCCAACGAAGGCGGAGACGCCGACACCATCGGTGCGATTGCCGGCGGCCTGGCGGGTATTCACTACGGGTACGCCGGAATCCCACAGCGATACGCGGAGCGGATTTTGATCAAAGAAAGACTCGATGTGTTGAGTGAACGATTGTACGCGCTGCGGCTGGGCAGGTAAGATGGACAAATCAAAGCATTCGCGCACAGGAAGCGGAGGGCTGCCCCTTTTAAACTGAAGATGCAGAAAGGAGATGAGGCTGGTGGAGGCGTTCAGATTACTGCGGCAGGCGATCGATTATATCGAAGATCATTTGCAGACGACGATTGAAGTCGAAGACGTCGCGCAAGCGGCGATGTCCTCGAAGTATCATTTTCAACGAACGTTCCATGCGCTGACGGGCTTTACGGTAACGGAATACGTACGAAACCGCCGACTTACGCTTGCAGCGGAAGAGCTGGCGAGAGGGGATCGTAAAGTCATTGATGTGGCCTTGAAGTACGGCTATGAGAGCCCCGAGGCGTTCGCCAAGGCGTTTCAACGGCTGCATGATGTGACTCCGCTTGCCGCCAAGAAAGGGAATGTAAAGCTCAAATCGTTCCCCCGCATCTCCTTTCAAATCCAGATTAAAGGGGAAACGGAAATGAACTATCGCATCGCGGAGGGCAAGGCTTCGACAGTAGTTGGCAAGGCAGTTGTGATTGCGAGAGATCCGTACACGGAAATACCAGCCTTCGTGGAGGACATTTGGACGAACGGCACGCATGACCGTATTAATGCAACAGCAGGCAGACCTGCAGGCTCGCTGCTGAGCGGGTACCACTTTGATTTCAGCGAAGACGGAATGAGATATTACTTGATGGGATCGGATCTGCCGGAAGGACAGACAGTACCCGATGATTTTACGTTGCTCCATGTTCCGGATCAGATCTATGCGGTTTTCGACGATCGAGAGGTCTTCCCTAACGATGCGGAGACTGAGACGGGCATTCAGAAGGTGTGGAAACGCATCTATTTCGAGTGGTTCCCATCCTCCAGCTTCGAGCAAGTAGAGGGGCCGTGCATCGAAAGGTACTATTGGACCGATGACAGCCATACGGAATCAATCTGCGAAGTGTGGATTCCGGTCAGGAGAAAGGCGTAGCCGCCTCCTTTTAATAAGGGCACATGAATAGCTGCATCTTTTTTGTGTTTTCGTTTCGAGTTTCTCGAAAAAACAAATTCTTACAGGTTAAACGTCACTCGTCTAACGGTCCCCACAGTGGTTATTTCGATCAAACTGGAAGTTTGTCGTGCGCAACGGTTGTGAAAGTGGCTATGGCGGCAAAATCGGAAAATAGAGCACCATGTAGGGCTAATAAGCCCGAATACAACCTTTAGAAATCAAAATGGAACGTTTCAGCCTAAATAGGCTCATACGGCAACCATTAGAACGAAAACGCAGCAATCGCATTAGCGTTGCGGGTATCGTACCACTAATAAATCGTGTATGCTTTCAAGAAGGCCTTCCTCCGGGAGGTCTTTTCTAGTCGTAGGCGGATATTTTCCAACTGCCAACCAAACAATACTAGTTGGTCTGTTCCAGCTTTTGAACGCAAAGGAGCACTTATAAATGAAAATAAACGCTGCAACGTTGAAGAAGAGAGTCGCCGTAGCGGCCAAGCGAGAACCTGCAGATACGGTCGTGAAGAACGGGACGATCGTTAATGTGTTCACGGGACGTCTGATGAAGGGTGACATTGCGATCGTGGATGGCGTCATAGCGGGGATTGGTACATACGAGGGGCGCGAAACGATTGATGCGAGCGGCAAAATCATTGTTCCCGGCCTGATCGACGGGCATGTTCACATCGAGAGCTCGATGCTGCTGCCGAAGGAGTTCGCGAAAGTCGTGCTGCCGCATGGCGTTACAACCGTCATTACGGACCCGCACGAAATTGCTAACGTAGCAGGGGCGGAAGGCATTCAATATATGCTTGATGATGCCGAGGGTCTGCCGCTGGACGTATACGTCATGCTGCCTTCCTGTGTCCCTGCCACAGGCTTTGAAAGCAATGGAGCTACATTGAATGCGGACCAATTATCGCCTTTCCTATCCGACCCTCAAGTGCTCGGGCTCGCTGAAGTGATGGACTTCCCCTCTGTAGCCAGTGGGGATGACCGCATGATGGATAAGCTCGTGACGACTCAGCGCCATAATGGTCTCATCGATGGACACGCAGCGGGTATCGGCAGAGACGATCTGAACATCTATATGGCGGCAGGCATCCGAACCGACCACGAAGGCATCAATAGCCAAGAAGCGCAAGATCGGCTCGACCTTGGGATGTATCTTATGATTCGTGAAGGTACGGTAGCCAAGGATATGGAGGCGCTGCTGCCGGTCATTACGGAACGTAATGCGAGACGATGCGTGTTCGTCACTGACGACAAGCTGCCGGATGATCTAATCGAGGAAGGCAGCGTTGATCACATTGTACGTCTTGCCATTAAGAAGGGTCTGGATCCGATTATCGCGGTACAAATGGTGACACTTAATACGGCGGAATGCTTCGGGCTTCGCCATCTTGGAGCGGTTGCGACGGGCTATCAAGCAGATTTCCTGCTGCTCGACGACCTGAATAGCTTGTCGATTCATGAGGTATACAAGAAAGGAAAGTGCGTCGCCCGGGGTGGCAAAACTACCGATTCTTACAGCGTTCCATCATCGGACGTTCAGCGGCAAGTATTACCTTCGATTCATGTTCGGGAAGTGACACTCGGAGATCTGAAGCTGCCCGTACACTCCGACGAGTGCAATGTCATTGAGATCATTCCGAACCAGTTAGTTACCCATCACCGGGTCGAGAAGGTGACCGTACAGGACGGCGCCTTCCGTATCGATACCGGTAAGGATCAACTGAAGCTGGCGGTTGTGGAACGGCATAAGGCGACAGGAAATATTGGACTTGGCATTGTACGGGGATTTCAGCTGTCCCGCGGTGCGATTGCAAGTACGGTCGCGCATGACTCGCACAATATCGTAGTGGTTGGCGCGTCCGATGAGGAAATGCTGACGGCCATTCAGCGCGTAATCGCGATTAATGGCGGGTTAGTGGTCGTCGATGGCCATGAGGTTGTTGCAGAGGTTGCGCTTCCGGTTGCAGGGTTAATGTCAGATCGCCATTACGAAGAAGTCTATGAATCGCTGAAGGCTTTGAATGCTGCACTAACGCGAATCGAAGCCCCTCAGAATTTCAATCCGTGTCTGATGCTGTCTTTCCTAACGCTGCCGGTCATACCGGAGCTGAAGCTGACGGACAGAGGTTTGTTCGAATTCTCGTCCAACTCGCATATTGAAGTCTCAGTATAGCGAACTCCGTCAGATAAGAGGAAGAATAACGATTGTCCCCTAATATACCTTATATGTATAGGAGCAAGCATCAATTAGGGGGGATCTAACTTGAACATGATTGAATCCCGTACGCTGATGTTCAACAAGGCCCATATTCACTATTCCATATCTAAGGAGCAGCATCCGGATTGCATCTTGATGCTGCACGCTGCTTTTGCAGACCGTCATATGTTCGAAGAGCAGATGAGTGCGTTTATGAGCAAATATCGGGTCATCGCCATCGATATGCCCGGGCATGGGGATACTGTGACCAAGGGTTCGTCGGTTACGATAAAGCATATGCCCGATATTATCAAACGATTGCTCCGCGAGAATGAGATTAATGCCTGTCATTTGGTCGGCGTTTCGCTGGGCTCATTAATTGCTCAAGCTTATGCCGACCGGTGTCCGGAGCAAGTCCGTTCTGTAACAATCGTTGGTGGATACTCGATACATAAAGCGAATGAACAGCTGATAAAGGCGCAGCGTAAAGAAGGCCTTCGATGGCTCTTGTACATCCTGTTCTCGATGAAACGGTTCCGCTCGTACGTCACAGCTGTTAGCTGTCATACGGAACAAGGCCGAGCCATATTCACTGCTGCAATAAACCGATTCAATAGGAGCTCGTTCGCCGCCATGTCCGGCTTGGATCGGTTATTCGTTCCTCGAGAAACGTCTATGACGTACCCCCTTCACATTATGTACGGGGAGCATGATCTGCCGCTGGCAGCAGAAGCGGCTGTGAACCTGCATAAGCTTGAACCCAAGTCGGAGCTGACCAAGCTGCAAGGCGCGGGACACTGCGCCAATCTGGATGAACCGCTCTTATTCAATGATAAGGTTGAGCGGTTTCTCAATACGGTAGGCTGACTAATCACAATTCCGCTGTCTTATACCAATCCAGCGCTTTATGCTCCAGTTCCTTCACGAAGGCATCTTTGCCGTCCGAATAGGTCTCGATACTGGTAGGAAACTGGTCGGCGAGGCTGGTTTTAAGCTTCCCATACTGTTGTGCATCTTTAGGATGCGATCGCAAATAATCTCTCACGGCCAGATGGCGGCTCGTATCCTCGAGGTTGTCCGCTTGGAACACATGTACCTGATGCGTGCGATGGTCGCCGCCCTTGCGATAATATCTTCTGCCGCGCATTCCGAACTCACCCATACATTCGTAGCCAAGTGCAGTCATCTCCGCATCATAGGCATCTATTCTGCTAATGTCCCGTACCACTGGCATCATATCGATAATCGGCTTAGCGCTAAGTCCTGGAACGGAAGTGCTGCCGATATGATGAATATCGATCAATTCATCCGCGAAGATCGCGCGAATGCGCGCAGACTCTTCTTCATACCGCCGTGCCCAGTCTGCATCATAGGGCTTTACAATGACGTACATTTGATCAGCCTCCTTAGCTGGAAGTTAATTATATACCGTCTAATCATCTAATTCACAATTTTCGTTCATATGGTGAAGTAGTCGATAAGTTCGGAGGGGATGTTGATGATCGATCGTCTGCGTTCGTTTGCGCATTATTTGAAGCCAGAACGCCACCATTGCCAGAATCGAAGGCGCCGGCCATTAGCAGCACAGCTTTCAAGTCCGTTCGCAAGCATAATTGGCGATGTGACGATACGGGATAATGCTTTATCGCACCAGGCGCGAGTATTCGCGCGGATGAGGGGACGCCGTTCCATATCGGAAGCGGCAGTAACTTGCAGGATGGCGTTATTTTGCACGGATTGGATGATGAGTTTGTCACCGTCAACGGAAATCGCTACTCCATCTATATAGGCTCGTCCGTTACATGTGGGCATGGGGCAATCGTACATGGTCCTTGTGCAGTAGGAGATGGCTCGTTCATTGGCTTCCAATCAATTGTATTCGATGCAGTGCTCGGACAGGGCGTATTCGTCTCCAACCATGCGCTGGTAACGGGCGGTGTGCGAGTGGCAGACAATCGATTCATCCCACCGGGTGCGGTCATTGATACGCAGGAGCAGGCGAACCGTCTCGGACAGACGCCGCAAGATAAGAAGCAGTTCGTCAAAGAGGTGCAGCGGATTAATCAAGCGTTCCCGGCAAGCTATCAGGTGCTGTTCGGGAAGAAGAGGTGCATAATGCCCTATTAGTAATCTCGCGAGGAGAGTAGACGACGGTGGAGCAGACGGAAGTAAAGCAATTGGTTCATGCAATTGTTCAGGTGCGAGTGCCGGTTCGTGACATTGACGAGTCCGTTGCGTGGTATGAGAAGCATTTTGGCTTTGTTCATGCCTGGAAGATCGAAGATGAGTCAGATCTGAAGCTGGAGCCGGGCGCTTTTCTATTCTTGAAGCGGGTGGGGCCTCAGCAATTGCCGCTGCGCATCGAATCGCAGGGTAAGCCGTACGCCATGCTGTGCTTGAAAACGTCCAACATTACGGAATGTCACCGTAAGTTGGCTGAGGTCGGCGAGACCGTAACGGAAATTACGAATACTTGGGGAATCGACCGTCTTCTTGAATTCGATGTCATCGATCCTTCAGGTAACGTGATCAATGTCGCTAACTATCCTGACCTGCCAATGGAAGGTTTCTAAGCTATCGTGCTGCATAAATATTAGAGAGGGTCATCCGTGCAGGATGGCCCTCTTACCGTTTCATTCCATCCAGTCAATGGGATCAACTCGACTGCCCTTATTTTTCGGTGCTATATTGATATTGTGACAAAATGTGTAAACCCCTCTTTCCGCGTTAACCAGATAACCGACAAGGAGTTGACCCTACTGGACGAATTCGCGAAGCTGGAGCCTTACATACCGGGATTAAAGATTTACTGTCGCTCCTTAACTGGCAGTGACTGGGATGCTGACGAATTAGTGCAGGATGTTTGGACGAAAATATGGCTTGCATTAGAGCGAGACCCCGACCGGCCAATCAGCCGATCCTTCTTGTTCCGCATTGCGAAGAACGCGTGGATTGACCGTTATCGGAGGGAGCGTAAGCGGCAGGGTGATGCGGAATATGTTGAGGATTATCTACCGTCAATTCCGTTCGGCGTAGAGGGGTCGCTAGCCCGCGAACTGCTCGAGCAGCTGGCAGAATCGCTTAATCCGAGACAAATGGTGCTCGTCATTCTGATTGATGCCTTCGCATTCAGCGCGGCGGAGTCGGCGGCTTTGCTCCGTATGACAGAGGGTGCGGTGAAGGAGGGGCTGAAGCGGGCGCGTCGACGATTGCAGGCCTTCAAGTCTGGCAGTCGGCAGAACAATGGACAAGCCGGTGGCAAGCATAAGAGTCCGGATGGGACTGCAATGACCGCCTCATTGTTCGAGACATTCTTGAAGGGCTTCCGCCAAGGCGATGCCGATATGATTTGCCGGGCTTATCTCAGTCTGGCCGCACAAGGCGTCACAATTGAGAAAGTATCGCGAGAAGCGGGACGCTACTCATTCACGATGCGAGACCCGAATGGTCACTTGATCGAATTTGTCCAAAATATATAACCCGGCCCGTTTCTTTGCGACTGCCTCTTCCGTTATATAGGGTGAAAAACAACCCGAGGAGGAATTCCCCATGTCTGTTCCGAGCATGAATCAGATTGAGGCAGCCATCGTAACAAGCTATATCTACATTCCGGTGTCGGATGTAAACCGCTCTGGTGAATGGTACGCGAAGCATCTTGGCTTTCAATGGAATCCTGAGCCGGGACACAATATTGAGCTTCGCACAACAACGGGTGTCTGGATGTTCATGCGAACGGATTATCCGCTTCCTGTTGCAGCAGATTCTGCCCGAAGACCTGTATTCGGCCTACAAGTGACGGACATTCATATGCTTCATCGAACACTGCGGGAACAGGGACTGCAGGTGGGCGCAATTACCGAGGACGAGGGCGGCAGCATCTTCGTGCTCACTGTTCCAGACGGAAATTTGATCGAGATTTGGGGCGGCTGGCCGAGCGCTTGCTAATCTCATTCTCAAATGTGACGAGCAAGGCACCGATAGGGTCGGTGCTTTTTGTGTTGATTTGGTGACAACAGTGCAATTAACGGAAAACTGGACTCGTCAGACTAGCTATTATCCTTATAATAAAAAGAGACCGTACGGTTCGGTATTTTTTATCAAGATAAATAGACGGAGTGGATGATGGAATGACTGGGAGCAGGAAAGCGTATTGGCTGATGGTGTTGGTTGCGGCAGTCTTCGTTGTATACGCCGTATATACCAATTTTATCGGCGATCCGAAGGCAGCGGCCTTCCTGGATCACAAAACAGATCTAAAGCGTGCTCTGCATGTAAGCAGCTGGCTAACCGTAATGAAGGTGCACGTCGTGTTCGCCTGTATAGCTATGATCGCGGGGGCCATCAATTTCTCATCAGCGATATTGAAGCGGAGTCAGCGCCAATTTCACCGTTGGAATGGTTATTTGTACGCAGTGTCTGTTCTAATTACCGTCATTACGTCCGGCTACATGGCACCTTATGCAACCGGGGGAAAAGCAGCCAGTATGGCGTTTAACCTTATCAACATTATCTGGCCGATATTCACGATTATCGCTATCGTACAAATACGCAAGAAGAAGCTTCCGCAGCATCGGGAGTGGATGATACGAAGTTATGCGTTTGTCTTCACCAACTTATTGATTCACACGCTGCATACGCTGCTCAATGATGGATTCGGCATGGATTATGCCAACAGCTACGTCATTTCGATCTATGCAACGATTATGTTGCTTCTTCTGGCATCGGAGATGGTGATTCGTACCGTACTGAGACGAACTTAAGTCAAATTTCGTAAACATGGACAAACCGGCCCGCCCTCATAAGGCGAGCCGGTTATTTGCGTTATACCCCATACAATCTCCGGTATGCTGTAGGCGTCATTCCTTCATGCTCCATGAACCGTTTGTTGAAATAGCTGACGCTTGGGTAGCCTGCTTCCTCTGCAATCTGCCCGATGTTGTCATCCTTCCGCTCCAGCAGCCACTGCTTGGCTGCCTGCAGGCGGCAGCGAGTAATGAAATCCATCGGCGTCATAC
Source organism: Paenibacillus terricola (assembly GCF_014779765.1). Taxonomy (GTDB): domain Bacteria; phylum Bacillota; class Bacilli; order Paenibacillales; family Paenibacillaceae; genus Paenibacillus_T; species Paenibacillus_T terricola. Next base: position 220,759 of record NZ_JACXZA010000004.1, read on the forward strand.
GCGTAGCGCTCTTGAACAGCTTACAGAAATAATAGGGCGTCACGCCTGCCTTATCCGCCCATTCTTCTAGAATAAACGGCTTCACCGCATCCTGCTGCATCAGGGGCAGAAGCTCCATGATCCGCTCGCCCGATGTTCCGGCCTTGCTCCCCGCAAGCGCAACCGCATGCTCGACAAAGACCGTCAGCAGCATATAGGTGAGCATGGACAGATGAGCGGGGCGCAGCATCCGGTTCGTCTCCGCCTCGTCAAGCAGCTCTTCATGAGCCTGCTCCCACACCTTGGGCTGGCCCAGCTTCCATAGTGGGTTGCGGTGAAAGCCATGTTGAATGAGATAATCGCTCAGTCCAGTTCCGCCGTAGAAATGAAACCATCGCACATCCCAAGGATCATCCTTGTTGCTGTAATAGCGCTGCTTCTGAAGAGGAAAATAAAGCACGGCTTCCCCAGCCCTAAGCTCATGCACAATCCCATCGATCTCGGCATAACCCCTGCCCGAAACGCAGTAATGAATATTGAAATTGTTAAGGGCTCCCGCCTCGCGTTCTACGCTATGCTCCGGATCATAACGGTATTGGCCTACGGATTCCGGGAAACAGAAGTAGGGCATATTCGGGAGCGTAAGCAGCAGACTTTGTCGCTTCATAGCAGCGTCCTCCAGAACAATATTGTTATAACCAAACACAAAATAATATCATTTTAATTTTAAATACCATCTCCTATAATCGCAATATAATCATAAATATTTCAAACAAAGCGAGGGTGAAGCATGAGTGAAAAGCTCAAATGGGGCATTATGGGATGCGCCAATATTGCACAACGCGCAGTCATTCCAGGCCTCCACTTATCAGAACTGAATGAGGCGGCTGCCATTGCAAGCCGTGATGGAGACAAAGCACAACGCACCGCCGAGGAACTGAATATCGGAACCGCCTATGACAGTTATGAAGCGCTTCTCGCGGATCCCTCGATTGACGTCATTTATATTCCGCTTCCCAACCATATGCACAAGGAATGGGCAATTCGCGCAGCGGAAGCGGGCAAACATATTTTGTGCGAGAAGCCTCTCGCCTTGAACGCTCATGAAGCGGCTGAGATGGCTGAAGCGGCGGACAAGGCCGGCGTTCTGTTATCCGAGGCTTTTATGTACCGTTACCATCCGCGCTACGAACAGATCAAAGATTTGATCGCATCCGGCGCGATCGGCGACGTTCGCGGCATCCGAAGCGCGTTTACATTCAACAACCCGAATGACTCGGCGAACGTCCGCTTCCGCAAAGACTGGGGTGGCGGTTCCATCTATGATGTAGGCTGTTACCCGATTAACGCAGCGCGGCTGCTGCTCGGCCAAGAGCCGGAGGCCGTAACGGTGAACGCTTTCTTCTCCCCCCAGCATGATGATGTCGATATGATGGCTTCCGGTTTGATTGAATTCGGAGGCAATGTATCGCTCACCTTCGACTGCGGCATGTGGGCGGCGTTCCGTAACCCGCTCGAGGTGCTTGGCACGGACGGTATTATTGAGGTTCCATCGGCATTCGTGACGCCTACGGAGGACAGCGGCCATATCTATCTGACAACCGGCGGCGAGCGCCGTAAGATTGAGGTCCCCTATGTGAATGCCTATACGGAGCAGGCGGATTCCATGGCCCGTTCGATTACGAACGGCACTCGACTCACTTTCCCTACCTCAGATGCGATCAGCAATATGAAAGTCATTGATGCATGCTTGTTGTCCGCCCGTGAACGGACGAGAGTCACTTTATAATCCAAGGAGGCAGCAGAGGATGGAATATTTAAAGCTTAAGGGATTGGACAAATCGGTATCCCGTTTAATGAAAGGCACGGATTACTTCTCCCATGACGCCTATGAGAAAGCTTCTGCCAACCTGGATGCGTACTTCGCTATCGGCGGCAACTGCCTGGACACTGCCCATATCTATTGCGGGGGACAAAGCGAAGAAGTGATTGGACGTTATCTAAAGGAGCGCGGCACACGCGATCAATGGGTTATTCTGACGAAAGGCGCCCATCATGATGAGGATGGACCGCGCGTCAACCGCGAAGCGATCCGCAGCGATTTGATGACGAGTCTTGAACGCCTTCAGGTCGACACGATCGATATGTACGGCTTGCACCGTGACGATCCCCATGTTCCTGCCGGCGAAGTGATCGAAATTCTGAATGAGCATATCCAGTCCGGCGCAGTGCAAACCATCGGCGTATCCAACTGGACTTGGCAGCGAATTCAGGAGGCGAATGACTATGCTGCGGCCCGCGGACTTGTCGGCTTCTCGTTCAGCAGCCCGAACTTAAGCCTTGCGAAGGCGAACGAGCCGTTCTGGGCAGGCTGCGTCTCGGCAGACGAAGAGACGATTCGTTGGCATGAAGCGAATCAGCTTCCGCTGTTCTCCTGGTCATCGCAGGCGCGCGGTTTCTTCACCGGCCGCTTCTCGAAGGAAGACCGCAGCAACGCCGATCTGGTGCGCGTCTTCTACAGCGACGATAACTGGGAGCGTTATGAACGCGCGAAGCAGCTGGCCGAGGAGAAGCAAGTGACGCAAATCCAAATTGCGCTCGCTTATGTCCTTAACCAGTCCTTCCCGACTTGTGCGCTAATTGGCGCCCAATCGCTTGAAGAGCTTCGCTCCTGCGACGAGGGCTCGCGAGTCAAGCTAACCCGCGAAGAGATGAACTGGCTCGACCTTGGCTCGGATCAGAAATAAATGCAGAAAGCACGCTCCTTATCCGCGGAGCGTGCTTTCCTGTGTTATATCGAATATATGAGATAAGTGCTCCGGAGGGGCGGCTGCGATTACGCTTTGTAGGCGTCAAGCAGCTGCTTGATGTTGTCCATTGCATAGCTGACGTGGCGATTGTCCCTAGTCAGTCGGCTTGCCATAATGGCCCCTTCAATGGATGAGAAGAGGAAGGAAGCTGTTGATTCGGTGTCCATGCCGCCGCGAAGCTCTCCGCTCTGAATGCCTTGAAGGAGCAGCGATTGAATGAAGCCAAGCATTTGCGTATAGGCGCCGACTGCGTGATCGCGCAGAACAGGGAAGGAATGATCGCTTTCGACGGCTGTATTTAAGAAGGGGCAGCCCCCTTGGATAGGCGGATTATAAGCGGTGTCGCGATAGATGCTGCACATCGCGAGTATTTTGCCAATGGCCGTATCTTGACTATCTACCGCCGCGGAGAAATGCTGCCACAGCACTTGTCCCGCATATTGGAACGCTTCGATTGCGATCTCGTCTTTGTTGGCGAAGCTGCGATAGATCGCGCCTTTGGTGAGATCAGTAGCGTCCATAATATCCTGCATCGTCGTCGCCGCATAGCCCTTCTCGTTGAACAGATAGGCGGCTTTCTCAATGATTCGGAGTTTCGTAAGTTCACCTTTACGCATGATTCGAGGTCCTCTCCGTATACTTACTATTATTACGTGTTCAAAAAGTTCGGTTTTCAGCACCAAGAAGGTTGGATCAAGCGGGGAATGAGGATCGGAGCGTAGTGGTTTGCTACGTGAGAACCGGAAGTCACAGCTTCATCCAAGATTCGACGTCGAATACTCTTCTTGTGATGCTTCGTGATCAAAAGCGGTCTTTTTGAACTACCTCTATTAGCTAATTATAGCACAACGGTTGTTGCCTAATGGATATTGCCTTATCTAGTGCATTCCCCTGTTATTGACAGCCCGTGGTCTATCATACTACAATGTGTAGTATATAAGGATGTGAGGAAATGAAGATCAAGAAGCTGAACGTCGGCGGAGAAGGACTGAATCGATTTTTTGGACCGCTTGAGGCGAAGATTATGGACCTGCTCTGGTCTTCTGAAGGGATGAGCATTAAGGAAGTGCAGTCCATTCTGAACAAAGACAATCCAATCTCGATTAATGCGGTGACGACCGTTATGAACCGGCTGCTGGAGAAGGGCCATCTGACTAAAGCGCTGGTCGGTACGGGCCGTACGCAAGCGGCGCGGTTCAGCACGGTGCAGTCGAAGGAGCAGTTTCTGTCGGAGCAGACGAAAGCCGTATCGCAAGGGCTGATTCAGGAGTACGGCAGTCTTGTCGTCAGCCATATGATCGACGCGCTGGAGGATGTCGATCAAGAGATGATCGCCAAGCTGGAGCATAAGCTAAGCGAGATTAAGAAGAGGAACAAGCAATGAATGCGGCGCCGAGGCTGAGATGGGTGTACGGGCTTGCGATTTTCTTCGTTGTTACGGTAGGTGTGCAGCTTGCGTTGTATACGAACCATTCGATACACAGCGATAGTAGGCAATGTCTGCTCGTGGCGTACATTGAGATCGGTCTGCTGGCCGGCTATACCCTCGTAAGAGCGGGATGGCGGCTCGGAGCACAGGCATATCTGTCACACAAATGGATGAAGCATTTCCGCTCGATCCAGCAGGTGAAGCTGACGAAGCGTCTCCACTACAAATATCGCGATCTTGGCGTGGGACTGCTCGTCGTCAGAGATGATGCTTTCGTCGCGATGGCGATCGGCATGCGGAAGCAGACGATCATCCTCTCCGATACCGTGCTGGACATGTTCAGCGAAGAGGAGCTTAAGGCGATCATTATGCATGAATGGCATCACTGCCGCAATCATGACAATGCGAAGCTGTTCTTCACGAAGCTGCTAACGGAAGCATTCGGGTACCTGCCGATTATGCGTCCCATCTACCGGTATTGTCATACGTGGATGGAGCTGCTTGCGGATCGTTTCGCTATCGAACGAATGGGTACAGAATTGCCGCTGGCAAGCGTACTATTGAAGCTGTCGAAACTGGTCAACATGAGGCAGCATGCGGCTGCTGTACATTTTGCCTCAGCGACGATGGAATATCGGATTGCGCAGGTGCTTGAGCCGGATCAGACCGTTAAGGTGAAGATCGCGATTGTGCGACCGCTGCTTATATCTTTGTCTTTCTTGCTGTTGATGATGATTAGCGGGGATTCCTAAAATCCCTTATTTTTTGACCTATTATACTACGTAATGTAGTGCAATTGAGGAGGCGTTATTGTGAGTGTTGAATTGTTTTCTATTGGCGGATTTACGCTGTACACGCACGGTGTCATCACCGCGCTAGCCGCGATGCTGGCGCTTGGAGTGGCGCATTACTTGGCTGCGGGGACACCCTATCGGGAGCATATTACGAATATGGTGCCTTATCTGTTCGTAGGGGCGATTGCAGGCGCGCGAATCTGGCATGTGTTCTTCTTCCAGTGGGGGTACTATTCGAAGCATCTGTCCGAAATTATTGCGATCTGGAATGGCGGTATTTCGGTGCAAGGCTCTCTTATTGGCAGCTTCATCGCGATGATCGTATACACAAGGAAGCATCGGCTGTCCTTCTGGGGACTTGCGGATGTGCTTGCACCGGCGATTGTCCTGGGTCAATCGATTGGTCGTATCGGATGCTTCATGAACGGCGACGCTTATGGCTCGCCAACGGGACTTGGCTTTGGCATGATCTATCGGGAAGGCACGCTAGCCTACGATAAATATGGCGCTGTGCCCTTATGGCCAGCTGAGCTGTTCGAGAGCCAGTGGGATCTTATTATTTTCGCTGTGCTGCTGATACTCAAAGGTCGGAAGCGGATGACAGGCATGTTGTTCTTAACCTATAACATCTTGTATTCGATTGGCCGGTTTAACCTCGAGTTTCTTCGCGGCGACTCACCCCGTTATTCGTTTGACTGGACAGCAGGTCAATGGACCAGCTTCGTGGTAATCGTCATTAGCATGTGTATGATGGCGGTGCTGTACGCCTATAATCGGCGTGGAATGCAGCAGGCTCCGGCCGCTTAGCTTCTTTGTTTCATTAGGTTATTGGAGGCAGGCAATAGTCACTGGCAGCCATGTTATACTGCAATATAGTAAACACTTCACGAACAACTTTCTTGTGCACAAATAGTTGCGAGACAAAAGAGCAGCTTTTTTATACTTTGATTGAGAGGAGGGGATAGGATGGAATGGCTTGAGCGGATGAACCGGGCAATGGACTATATTGAGACCAACCTGACTGACGAGATTATGCTTAGTGAGGTATCCCGTAGAGCTTGCTGCTCATCCCATCAGTTTCAACGAATGTTCTCGTTCATTACAGGCGTCACACTGGCGGAATATATTCGGCGCCGAAGACTTACGCTTGCTGCGTTGGAGTTACAAAACAACGAGGCTGCGAAAGTGATCGATGTGGCGATAAAGTATGGCTACGAGTCGCCGGTTTCTTTTGCCCGAGCGTTTCAATCGCTTCACGGTATTACGCCGGCAATGGCTAGGCAAGATGGCATTATGCTTAAGGCCTACCCTCGCTTATCCTTCCTCATCACAATCAAAGGAGCGGAAGCGATGGATTATCGTATAGAGACGAAGGAGTCATTCGAGGTATTCGGCATGGAGGGCATATTCCGCAGCGATGGAGAAAGCGGCGAGACAAGCACGCCCGCTCATTTCTGGCAGCAATGCCTTGCCAATGGCGAAGTGGAGAAGCTCGCTGCCAACGCCGGCGAATTGCCTTCTAGCGTGAACCCGGAGTTCAACAAGGTGCATGCGGTATGTTCGTATCGGAATACGGGGACGGATACGTTTCCTTATATGTTGTTCGCTTTTAAGAGCAGCACCAGTCAAGCCGATGGCTATAGGTCGGTTACGATTCCTGCGCATACATGGGCCATATTTCCGTCGGAGTTGTTCGATTGGAGCGCATTCGACGGGGTCATTGAATCGCTGTATCGTCGCTTCTACACCGAGTGGCTGCCGACCTCCGGCTATGAGCAGGCGGAAGGAATGGAGTTCGAAATGTACGGAACTAAAGAAGGTCTGCAATTCGTGGAGTTGTGGTTTGCAGTACGAAGAATCGGATAAGGATATTTGCACAATAAACAGCCGTCCTATGGGATGGCTGTTTTATTTTCCATAAGATGTAACAAATTGTTTAAATGTATCGAACTAAACATGGTTTATATCAAATTAGTAAAAAGGTAATATTAACCACATACCGAACGGTCGGTATGCTGAACGACGAAAGGAAGAGTTCCGTTGAACCAAGAGTCAGACAAGGACAAGGTCACTAAGCAGCGTATTGTCGATTGTGCAAGGGCTTTATTTTCGCAGAAGGGTTATGCCGCCACCTCGATTCAGGATATTTGCAAAGCAGCTGGCTGCAGCAAGGGCGGGGTGTATCACCATTTTGCGAACAAGGAGGGCCTGTTCGTGTACATTGCCGACACAGCCTTCGCGGGGTCCTGGGGAGAGTGGTCCAAACGTTCTGCAGCTATCGACGATATGGAAGAGCTGTTCTATGTGTTTGCGGACTATTTCGTTGATACGCTGCAGCGGCCGTTATCCAAGGCGGCGGAGGAATTCATGCGGGTTGCGGCGGGCAGCGAGAGTGCCGTTCGTTTTATCGGGATTATGAATGAGTACATGCGGAATTTTGAAGATTTTATCGGCAGAGTCATTGCTTCAGGTTTCTTAAAAGAAGAAGATCCGAAGACATTAGCATTCATCGTACTAAGCTTCTACTCCGGTCTAAGCGACAGTCACGCTTTCTTGTCCAAGGATGAGATGAAGGTGCTGTTCCGCAAGTCGACCGAGCTGTTGCTATCCGGCATTCGACGCTCATAAGGAGGAGTGAGTATGTTCATTGGTGCAGATTCCAGCGAGAAGATTAAGTTATCCGTCATTATTCCCGTGCATAATGAAGAGAAATATATTGCAGGCTGCTTGGATTCGATTCAACAGGCGGCTAAGTCATTCACGGGGACGATTGAGGTTGTTGTTGTGCTGAATCGATGCGAGGACCGTACGGAGGAAATCGCCCGTTCTTACAATTGCGTCATCGTTCGGGAAGATGCGAAGAATCTGTCGGTCATCCGCAACGCAGGCGTTAAGGCGGCAAGAGGGGAATGGATCGTGTCTATCGACGCTGACAGCCGCATGGCTGAGAACATGCTGTCCGAGGTAGAGAAATTGCTGTCCAGCGGGCAAATGATAGGTGGCGGTATAGGGGCGATCCGGATGGAGCGGGTTTCGCTTGGCATTATATGTTCCCTGCTCGTTGTGCTGTTACCTCTGATGCTCAAGTACGGCAATATCTCCGTCGGGATGTTCTGGTGCCGCAGGGAAGATTTCCTCGCGATTGGCGGTTTTAACGAGCAGATGCTGATGACGGAGGATGCAGACTTCGCTAAACGGCTGAAGAAGCATGGTCAGAAGAAAGGGCAGAAATTCGGTACGATTCGCACGGCAAAGCTATTCACGTCGACTCGGAAATTCGATACGCATGGAGACTGGGGTTTGTTCAAAAATCCGGGCATCATATTAGGCTACTGGACCGGCGGCAAAGGAAAAAGCAAACAGGCGGCCGATAAGGCGTATTACGAGAACCAAGCGAGGTAAATCTGGATGATTATGCGTATGGAACACAACTCATGGATTGCAAGGAATGGATAAAGCGAGATGAAGCGTTGTGACGCATTGTAGGGCTACAACCTGATGACAGGGGACGAATCCTATCACTTTTATCACAGCTATCGTGATGGGTGAGGTGATAGGCAACGCTATACGATCCCTAAACCGAAGTTTTCGAAAATACGTACACTATTTATCTAGGAAGAGCGTGACGGTACTAGCGTAATCCGCGAATAGGTTGTTACACTATTTATCGTAATTAAACGAAGAGAAGTCAATATATTCAAAAATACGAAATCCACTCTGACAATCTATGCCAGAGTGGATTCATCCCGTTAATTGATCAATGTATTCATTTCTTTTTGACCATAATATCGGTTGAACTTCATATTCATTAAATGCATTAATTATACCGGGACGTATAGATTTTTCTGAGTCATTTAGTATAGCGAAAAGTTTAGAGTCTGGTCTCCGGTTTTCTTTGGTCTCGACCCATGCGAAAAGAAGGTTTTCTGAATTTTGTTTTGTCGGGTTATTAAGCGCATGAAGTATTCTTTCAGGGAATTGCTTCGATCTAGGTACAGCAAAATGAAAAGTTTGGGGAAAGCCACTTCTTCCTGTAAAGCTGATGTTCTCCACAAATCGTATATCGTTATCGAATAGATACTGATCTACTTCTTCAAGAAAGATACTTTGAACGTTTTCTCTAGATGTCATGAACATGTCGTTCACCGTCATCATTGATTGAACTAGCATATGTTTTTTCTGTGGAAAGGCCTCTACTGTTGTTTCTACGAATAGTTCTTCTTTTGGGGAGACCTTAACACCATATCCATTAAGAATGGTTTGTAAAAGCTTCTTTCGTTTTGGTGACGAAAAAACATCACAGCCAGAAAGTTTTAGGTCAGTTAGAATATACCCTGCATCACTTAGGGTTAACTTAGTGCCCGTCTGTTGGACGTAAATCTGTAGGTAATCATTGTGCCTGTCCATAAAAGGAGTAGTTATCTCAACTGCATTTTCTAGCTCTTTAAACGTTATTTTTTGCTTAAGCCAACTGACATACGAGTCAGATAACTGTTCAACCAAACTCAAATTAGTTCACCTCGATTTGGCTAATTACTTCAGGTATTTTATTTATATTATTATACTCTAGGAAGTTAATTAATACCTGAACTAAATCATTGGGATCTGTAATAATTTCACTTGACAAAGGATAGGCCCACTTATCATCATAACCCTCTCTATATATATGGATATGCGGACATGGGATTTCAGTTCCATCGGGATTAGGATGAGCTGGTCCTTCGATATCAATTCTTAGAAGATTAATAGATTTTTTATATCTGGTTTGATAAGTGCACTTTTTTACATTCAATGTTTTGCGTTGGATATCAATTTGAAACCTATCACTTGTTTGAGAGGAGGAAGCCTCTAAAGTTATATATGATTGTAGTGAGGGGAAATTAATTTTGTTTGCGCTAACTAATGTTTTGACTGCATCAAGCAATCTACGTGCCTCGGGATCGGTCAGCATTTTGAGTTCCTCTCCTCATCCTATTTATACTATAATATTACAATTAAAGGATGATTTTGAGAAACCTTTTTTTGGTTGACACTTGTCCAAAGAGAAACTATGAGTAGATCTAGGAACTTAAAACAGGTTCATATTTAAAAAATATATTGAGTACGATGCAAAGCATTCAGGTGGGCGGTACATAAGAGAAAGCGAACTAAAGAGATCATTTAGCTTCCTCTGATGGATCATGCGCTGTAACTGGCAGTCAGCAACTTAAGGAACTTCTGATATTTAGCTATGGCGAAGAGACACTGCAATACGTCGAGACTTTAAAAGCTATCCACGTGTAGCCTAACGGTTGCGACAGAAGCTTATTTGGCTGCAAAGCAAGGATTTCACACTTTAACGGTTCTGAATGATGGCTAATTGAGCATATCCGCCCTATAACGAATGGAAATGAGGCCAATAAATCCGGGCACAACCGTTACAATTCGGAAATCGTCTTATAAGCGTAAATAAGCACTATCGCATCCGTTAGGCGCGTTACAGCAGGCTATTGCTGTTGCATGAAGGTAGAGGCACCCAGCACAGGGTGCTGCGTTAGGTAACGAAATCGAAATCTGAAAGGCAGTCCCGGCCTCAATTCCTGGGCTATCAAATGAGGCGCTTGCCTTCCGCACACATTAACGCTATTATAGATACATAAAGTCCTTAATGGAGGTTGACCCATCATGAAATATTCCCAAGCAACCGACTACGCGCTTCATGCGATGCTCTATCTCGTAGCATCCGCGCCGGATAAACCGGTTGGCGTGCAGCAGCTAGCGGAGAAGCTGGGCGTATCGCCGACCTATCTCTCGAAGCTGATGACGAAGCTCGTCAAAGCGGGACTTATTGTCTCAACGCCAGGTGCGAACGGCGGCTATCGGCTGCGGAAGGCACAGGACGAAATCTCTTTTCTCCATGTCATTCAAGCGATTGAAGGAACGGCAAGCTTGCTGGAATGCAGCTTGGACCATGGGGATGAATGCTTGATCCAGCAAGTCGTATTGGATGCAGAGCGTCAGATGGAGCAGTTGCTCGCAAGCAAGAAATTGGTTGATGTCGCAAGACGTCTGCCTGCAACGGATTAAGTTCCGTTTTTTCTTGCTCCTATTATAGATATAGAGAGTCTTTAATATCTTTAATTAAATTCAAGGAGGAACTTACAAATGAACAAGTATGACTGCATTATTATCGGCGGCGGCCCGGCAGGACTAAGCGGTGCGCTTGCACTAGGCAGAGCAAGAAAGAACGTTCTTGTGCTCGATGATTCACGGCCGCGCAATGCGGTAACGCATGAAATGCACGGCTTCCTATCACGGGATCGGATCAAACCAAGCGAGTTCCGGCGTATTGCGAAGGAGCAAATTAGCGAGTACCCAACGGTACAATTTGCTGCAGAAACAGCAGTATCGGTCGAGGGAAGCGATGGAGAATTCATGATTACAACCGCTCAGGGACAGACCTATACGAGCCGGAAGATATTGTTCGCAATCGGGAAGAAAGATATTCCGCTGCCGATCGCTGGACTCTCAGACGTGTATGGCAAGAGTGCGTTCGTATGCCCATACTGCGACGGTTGGGAACTGCAGGACCAAGAGCTCGTGATCATCGCGAAGGGGGCAGGGGCGTTTCATTTGGCCAAAATGATTCCCGGATGGTCCAGTCGTTACGCGATTTGCACCAACGGGCCGGACGAGTTGACGGAAGAAGAACGCGAGGAGCTGCGCCAGCATGGCGTGCCTGTGTACGATGCGCCGATTCGTTCCATCGTATCGAATGACGGGAAAGTCGAGCGTGTAGAGTTGGAGGACGGCACATCGGTATCGTGCACGGGCATATTCTTCGCGCCGCAGCTTACGATAGGGTCTGAACTGCCTGCATCCATCGGCTGTGAGATGAAGGAGACGGGATCGGTTATTACCGACGCGCTCGGCAGAACGAATGTGCCTGGTGTCTACTGTGCAGGCGATGCCGGAACGGAAATGTATCAGGCTATCGCAGCGGCATCCACAGGGGCGATGGCAGCCATGAGCATTAACGGTGAACTGCTTATGGAGAGCTGGAACCGTTCCAATTATTAAGCCCTTGTATACAAAGGCTGCAATTTCCAATAAAATAGAAGTTAAGTGTTCCAACTGCAAAGTCCATCTCTTCGGTGGACTTTTCGTCTGTATTCCAATTGAATCGGATAACCGTACCCGTATCCATGAACAAGATCAAGCGGACATATTGGGCTTTCCATGTTAAGGAGTGAACTGTTTTGAATCAAGACAACAATAAACCAGTGAATGCCAGATTGAAAATGTCGTTCGATATTATTTTCGTAATTGGCCTGGTGCTTATGATTATTAAACTGGTCTTTCTTGTGTTGGACAAAGTGATTGGCCTCGCTGTTCCGGCATTTAACGATAAGTTTATTTGGAATATCGGGCCGCTCGCGTTGATGGTGATCGGTGGAATTGGCTCCGGCGCGTTGAAGGAGAAACAGAAAGGGACGGATAAGGGGGAACGCTAGCCGTCTCTGTCTAATCCATAAACCCCACATCATACTCATTAATAGACGCGGAGGAATGAGTTTAGCCGTACCGCTCTGAACGGGTCTCCTAGACAGTATGGAGCAAGAGACAATATGACTGATACATGCGGCTGCACCTGAAAGATAGGGGCAGTCGTTTTTTAAAATGCAAATTGAATGGAGCTCCGCCATTCCTCTACAATAGTTGGTAGAACCCGAGCGAATGAACGGACTAGAGAGGAGCACATACACACGTATGACGACGCCAATCCGCATCCTCGTTGTCGAGGACGATAACGATATTAATGCATTGTTGTGCAGCATTATTCGCAAGAGCGGCTACGAGCCGCAGGCGGCGTATTCGGGCACGGAAGCGCTGCTGCATCTGGCTAACGGAACGTGGGACATGGTGCTGCTCGATCTGATGCTTCCCGGGATGAGCGGGGAAGACGTTATGCGCCGGGTACGCGAAGCAAGCCACGTGCCGGTGCTTATTATTTCGGCTAAGCTCGATCAGCGAACGAAAGTGGACATGCTGCGAACGGGGGCAGACGACTATATTACGAAGCCTTTTGACATCGAGGAAGTATCGGCACGGATTGATTCCCAGCTCAGAAGGTCTCGCCGCACAGCCGAACCGTCATCATCCAAGGAGCTTCGTCATAAAGACATCGTCGTTGATCCAGAGGCACGGACGGTCAGCGTCGGAGGTCAACCAATCACATTAACCGCACGGGAATACAGCATCCTGCTGCTCTTCCTATCCTCCCCGAAGAAGGTATTCACCAAAGCGAACGTCTACAGAAGCGCGTGGGGAGACGAATTTCACGACGACGATAATACGATCAACGTACATATGAGCAATCTGAGAAACAAGCTGTCGCGCGCGAATCCGAACGAGGAATATATCGAGACGATCTGGGGTATGGGCTACCGGCTTCGAACTTAAGCTTTTCTTAAGAGTTGTCTTAAGCGCTGCTTATGTTTTCCTCTCTATACTGGGAAACATCATCAGAAGGAGGAGAACCATGAGCGAATACGTAATGAGAACGAACCAGATCTCCAAACAATATAAGCAGCAATGGGCGCTTCGCCAAGTGAATCTAGCCATTCCGAAAGGTGCGATCTACGGATTCATTGGGCAAAATGGCGCTGGCAAATCGACGATGATCCGTCTTGCCGCAGGCCTTGCGTTCCCGACATCCGGGGAACTTGAGCTGTTCGGCGCGACAGGCGGGCAGGCACTGACCGAGGCAAGACGCCGGATCGGCTCGATCATTGAAGGGCCGGCGCTTTATCCGCAGATGAGCGCGGCAGATAATCTGGAGGCACACCGGCTGCTGAAGGGCATCCCGGGGCGCGAGTGTGTGAAGCGGACGCTCGAGCTTGTCGGCTTGGAGGGTACAGGGAAGAAGAAAGCGAAGAACTTCTCGCTAGGCATGAAGCAGCGGCTTGGGCTAGGCATAGCGCTGCTCGGCGATCCGGAGTTTCTGATCCTCGACGAGCCGATTAACGGACTCGACCCGATGGGCGTCGTTGAGATTCGCCAGCTCTTGATGAAGTTGAATCGCGAATATGGCATTACGATTCTGATCTCCAGCCACATTCTAAGCGAGCTTCATCTGCTGGCCACCCACTTCGGAATCATTCATCACGGACGTCTGCTGGAACAGTTAACGGCAGCCGAGCTTAATGCGAACTGTCAGCAGTATCTGCATATTAAGGTGGACGATCCGCATCGAGCGGCGTTTGTCATTGAGACAGCTTTGAGCACAACCGATTACGAGGTAAGTCCGGATGGGACGATCAAGCTGTTCCAATTCGTACACACGCCGGGCAAAGTATCGACTGCACTGGTAGGCGGCGGACTTGTCATTGAGCAGTTCATGCCGATGGGCGCCGATCTTGAGGCCTATTTCACCAGCCGGATCGGAGGTGCTGCACATGAATAACCTCATCAAGGCGGAATGGTTCAAGCTGCGGAAGGATCGGTCGTTCCGGGCGCTTATTTGGATTCTGACGGCTATCTCATTGTTGTACATGGCCGACAGCATCTATGACGGTGATTTTCAGCTCGACTCGTTGTATGCCAACGATATACTGGGGATTAATTTTCAATTTATGCAGCTCGTACCTTGCATTCTAGCCGGGTTCTTCATTTCAGGAGAATATGCGACCGGTACGATGAAGAGCATTGTATCATCCGGAAACAGCAGAATTCAGGTCTATGCAGCGAAGCTGACCGTATTCACGATAGGGGCGGCCATTCTATCTATGCTGCCTTTGCTGCTGATGACAGGCGGAGTGGGCATATATGTTGGCTTCGCCAATCTGCCGGATGGCGTATTCGTCTTACAGACTGTCGGGCTGACGCTGCTGTATGCTGCCGCATTCGGCTCGATCATGACGCTGTTCGCGACGTTGTTCACCGAAAGCGGCAAGTCGATCGGCTTTCTTCTGATATTCTTTATGTTCTTCGGTTCGCTGCTCCAAGCGCTCAGCGCGAAGCTGACTTTCCTGGAGCCGCTATGGGATTACTCCGTGTTCAAGCTGTTGTTTAGCATTGCGGACGTGAAGTCGCTGGACGGAAGCCAATGGTTTACGCAGCTTGCTGTTCCGATCGCTACGATAGTTGTTTTCGGGTGGTTGGGCTGCCGTATTTTTCAGAGAAAAGAAATTAAATAAACAACAGGCGGTGAGCGCTAAGCATGTTCTGGATCGCAGGTTTAGGTGTGATAACGGGCGCGCTGGCGCTCGTCTTGTCGTATCGGCTGAAAGGTGAAATCCGAAGAACGACGCGGCAGCTGCAGCAGTGGAATGACGGCAGGACTGCGAAGAAGCTGGATGTCATCGTTCAGGATCGAGACATGGAGGCGTTGGCCGAGCAGATCAATCGGCAGATTGATCGGACCCGGCAGGCGAACGCGGAGAAGACGCGGACGGAGAACGAGCTCAAGCAGGCGATTTCGCATATCTCGCATGATATCCGAACGCCGATGACATCGATTCTTGGCTACGTTCAGCTGATCGAGAGCGAGGAGCTGTCCGAGACACAGAAGCGGGAATATACAGCCGTTGTCCGCAAAAGCGCACTCCGACTCAAAGCGCTGCTCGAGGATTTCTTCGAGCTGTCGGTCATCGAATCGCCGGACTATGCGCTGAGCATGGAGAAGGTAACGTTGGGCGAGCTTGTGCTGGAGAGCTTAGTCGGTCATTATGAGGCGTTCAACCAGCGGCATATTGAACCGATTATCCGTCTGCCCGAGGAGGAGATCTGCGTCGTGGCCGATGCCTCGGCGGTGAAGCGGGTAATCGAGAATCTCGTTACGAATGCCATCCGATACTCGGCTGGCGACGTCTCGATTCAATTGGAACGTACGGCTGGCTCCTCCTCCGTGCGGCTCACGATTCATAACTCCGCTCCGCGTCTGCTGCAGGCGGATCTAGCGCATCTGTTTGATCGGTTCTACAAGGCTGATCAGCAGCGGACGGAGAGGGGAACGGGACTCGGCCTATCGATTGCGAAGAGCCTGATGCACAAGATGAACGGCCGTTTGACCGCGGAGCTGCAGGGCGGTGTGCTGTTTATGTACTGTGAATGGCAGTCGGCCGAGCAGGATAGTGCGGGGTGAATGAAGAATTTCAGACGAACCGCGTATTATGGTGCGTGTAACGAAGCCGCTGATTGTGCAGCCCCCGCGTATTCTAGTGCCTGGACAGGCGGCATTCGAGCTGCATCTCGTCAGCAATTCTATCCTTGAAGTTATGTTCCACATGAGACGAATCGCCAACTAAGCGCGAAGAGGGGACGAATGAAATGTCGAATCAATCGGAAATGATTCAGCAAGCCATCCCGATCAGCCGTCAAGATTTGCCGGAGCTGCAGTTTGTCGGCATGATCGTCAACGTATCGTTTAAGCATGGAGACTTCAGTCGTATTGGCGAAGTGAAAGAGGCCTTCATGCGCAGAAGGGCAGAAATCCAGAACGTCATTGACCCGGACTACTTCTATGCGCCATGGTACAGCTGCGAAGTCATGTTCACGTACTTCTACTGCATGCAGGTGAGCAGTCTCACGCATGTACCAGAAGGAATGATGGGCTTCTCGGTGGCGGCGCATACGTACTTGAGGGCCGAGTATGATGGCGTATCGCCTTGGGAGCCTGATCCGTACGGGGAGCTGCATCGCTATCGTGCAGAACATGGACTGAAGGAGCACACGAACGCAATGGTGATCGAGAAGTACGCCTTCGCCAACGAAGGCAGGGAAGGTCGCATTACGATCGATATATTTGGTCCGATTGAATAAGCAGAAGCCCTCTAGCGGCAATAGCCGCCAGAGGGCTTTTATTGTCAGGAGGGGCGGACCTCTTGTCCGGATAGTACCTTCTCGTTGTTTGGTATACTAGCTTCCCGGCGAAGAACGCCGCTGAGCAAGAAGGCAGCAAGCGACAGAGCAAGACAGATGCCGGCGAAATAACCGATCGACGAGAAGCCGCCGAGTTGGACGTAGAGAAGACTGGCTGCCCATGCACCAATCGTGTTCGCCCCATTCATCGTTGCGTTGGCAAGGCTGGAGATCGTACCGCGAATGGAGGCGTTCAGCGAAGTGAGACCCTCCATGGCGATCGGAAAGATGATACCCAGTGTTGCGAAAATGACCAAATAGCTGGCTGTCACAACGGACAGACTGGCGATATGAGGCATAACGGCATACAGCACGACGACCAAGAGCATGCCCGTCGTGACAGCTCTTATTGCACCGAGCATTCGGACGACATAGGCGCTGACCAGACTGCCGAGAAGCGTCCCGAACCCGAGGAACATCATAACGTTACCGATCTGCCCCACATGAAGTTCGAATTTATCGGCCAACCATCGGCCTGTAAAGGCGATAGCCGTACCGCTGCCCAGGTGTAGGAGAAGGTAAGCGAAGAAACCGCCTCTTGCTTTGCCGCTTCTTATGAGCGGTGCATATCGGCGAAGGATCACAGTTGGACCGCTTGGCGCCGTACGCGGTTTGATATCAGGAAGCATGTAGAATACGCCGATGCATAGCAGCAGCGAAACTCCGCCGACGGTCCAAAATGGTACCGACCAGTGAGCAGCGGCAAGCCAGCTTCCAATAGGTACGCCAAGCGCTTGGGCCGTGGCGAGACCCGAGAAGGCGATGCCCATCGTCCGCGAGATGGCTGCGGGAGGCATGACGGCCGGGATAGAGGCCCACACCTGCGGTGCTGTGAACGCGGCGCTGACGCCAGCGAGGAAGCGGAATAAACACATCGTCCAGAAGCTGTCAGCGAAGCCGCACAGGATGGTGGAGATCGAGAAGCCGAGCAAGCCGCACACCATGACGGTTCTGCGGTTCCAGCCATCGGATAATGGGCCGGCGATGAGGGCGAAGATGGAGGAGCCGAGCGTATAGGCGCCAAGCATCCAGCCGGCGATGTCGGTCGATACGCCAAACTCATGCTGAAGGGTCGGAAGAAGCGGCGAGATGAGGAACGTATCGGTTCCGATCATGAACATGACGATGAAGAATAACATAGTAAATTTCCGCACGATGGATCACTCCTACTTGTTTAGGTCCTTACGCACCTATCGTACGGTATAATGGTGACAGACTTTGTCATCAACTCGGAATAAGGTAGGAGGGAGGTGGTCCAGGTTGCCGAAGTCCAAGAGATTGATGGAATTAATGATGACCGTCAACCGCAAGAGGCGGTTCAAGGTTCAAGAGCTTGCGGATGAATTCGGCGTGTCCAAGCGGACGATCCTGCGGGACTTGCAGGAGCTCAGCGAACTTGGCGTTCCGTTATATTCCGAGGTAGGGCCGCATGGCGGCTATCAGGTCGTACGAGAACGAGTGCTTCCGCCGATCGCCTTCACGGAAGGCGAGGCGGTGGCGATGTTCTTCGCCGTACATGCGCTGCGTCATTATTCATCGCTGCCTTTCGAAGCAGAATCGGCATCTGCGCTTAGCAAGTTTTATCTGCATATGCCTGGCGATGTAAGAGACCGGATCGATAGCATGAAGGACCGGGTCGACTTCGTGGCGCCGACGAGATGGAGCGACGCGCCATGCCTAGCGGAACTGCTGGATGCTGCCATAAAGCAGAGCGTACTCGTCATTCAATACGAGTCGCAGGAGCGGGGAGCAGAGAGTCGCCGGATTCAGCCGGTATGCATTTATGCGAATAACGGCTTCTGGTACTGCACAGCCTACTGCTTCAATCGGCAGGATTATCGCGTATTCCGATGTGATCGAATTCGCGAGGCGGCGTACGATACGTCAGGGACAGTGCCGATGCAGCTCAAGGATGTTCGTCTTAGTCGGAGGGATGCCAGCCAGCCAAGAGACCCGATTCGTCTCCGGGCGGTACTAAGCAAGACTGGCGTTCAGCGCTGTGAATCCGAGTTATGGCTCGCTCCGCTGCTTCAAGTACGGGAAGACGGCAGCGGCGTGATCGATAAGGACGTTTCTCGAGATGACATGACATTCTATGCGGAATTTATGATTGGCTTGGGCGACGAGGTTGCCTTAGAGGAGCCGTACGAACTGAAGGAAGCGATCCGAACGAGGCTCGCTGCACTGTTAGCCCGATACGAAGGATACGCTGCTCAATAGAAAGAAACCAGCCCTCCAGCGGATATAGTCGCTGGAGGGCTGGTCATTTTGAATCCTATGTTGCTCTATATGGGGTCTACTTCGATGAACCGTGCAAGAGCCTCGTTCTGACGGATGCGTTAGTCCAGTTATCGTCTACTCTTCTTCTTCGGCAATGACCTGCACCGATGCGCTGGCTGTACGAGTCGGACCGTTATCCGAGGTGAGTGTCACGGGGCTCACGAAGATCGTGTCCTCTTCAACATCAGGAAGTACGAAGGGGACTCGCAGCGTCTCGCATGCCCCGACTTCAAGCCTTTCAATAAGCAGTTGTATGCGGAGCAGCGGGGCAACGATTCGAACGTTAATGAGCGGCACATTTCCTGTGTTGCATGCTCGAATGGTGAACACGACCTTCTCGCCCGGACTTCCCGTTGGACGATCGACCGTTTCGGTCAAAGAAGCATCCGGCAGTGACTGCACCGTGATCACGACTTCCTGCTGCTGAGGAGGTGTCTGGTCAGAGAAAATCGTAACGATGTTGCGGAATAGAGTCGCTCCTCGCGTTCCGGGCGGTATCGGCAACTGAAGCGAGAATACATGTCTCTCTCCAGGCGCAAGCGTTGGAATAACGGCCCGGAAATTAAGCAGAGAATCGGAAACGTGCACATGCGTCAACGTTTGGTTCGTGATATTGGTGACGGTGATGGTCTTGACCACGGTCTCCCCTGGTTTTGGCGTTTCAGGGGTTGCTTCAATCTTAAGCTCCGGCAGTTCAACGGGATCGGCAATGGCAACTCTCTCCTCGTCTTGCACAGGCGGGGAACCAGGTGCCTGTTCATCCCAAGTGACGGTGACTCGATTCGCGATGATGCTGCCGAATGTCGTGCCCGCCGGTACAGTGAATGTGAAATTCACCCGCTCTGTCTCGCCCGACGCAATGACCGGAATCGTGAACGATTGGCCTGTTAAGGAGTCGCGGACGACGACGTTGGTTGCTGGAATCCCGCCGGTGTTAGTGACTTCAATGGTGTAGTGGATCGTTTCGCCCGGCTCCGCGGCAGTTCGATCTGAACGCTTGCGCACGACTAATGTCGTCACCTGCGCAGGGGTTACGATCACCTCGCTAACCGTCTCTTGCGGCGGCGATTGGTCTGAACTGGCGATGAATGTATTGCGGATGACGCTGCCCGGCACCGCATTCGCTGGAACGATGAACGTCACGGTTCTGGTAATCGTCGCATTCGCCGGCAGCTCTGCAATCGTCTCGCGCAGCCCCAACAGCGGATCGGATAATGATACATTCGTCTGCGGGATGCCGACCAGGTTCGTTACGGTCAACGTATACGTAATGATATCGCCTGGTGCCGCTGTATTCCGGTCCGAAATCTTCTGGACCAACAACGCTGGTACAACAGGCTGGATCACGATCACTTCATTAACCGTCTCCGCTGGTGGCGACTGATCCGAGCTAGCGACAAGCGTATTGCGGATGATGCTTCCTGGCAACGCATCTGCTGGAACGACAAATGTTGCGGTTAGGGTGACGGTGCCATTCGCCGGCAGCTCCGCAATTGTTTCGCTCAGCCCAAGCAGCACATCGGTCAACACGACATTCGTCTGTGGAGCATTATTCAGATTGGTAACGATCAACGTATAAGTGATGGTGTCGCCTGGTGTCACCGTATTCCGGTCAGGAAGCTTCTGAACCAGAAGAGCTGGCTCCGGCGGCAATTGAACAACCACCTCATTAACCGTTTCAGCTGGTTCCGATTGATCCGAGCTAACGATGAATGTATTTCGAATGATACTGCCCGGCACTGCACCTGCGGGCACAGTGAACGTCAGTATCCGGGTAATGGTTGCGTTTGCCGGCAATTCTGCGACCACCTCATTCAGCCCAAGCAGCGCATCCGTCAGCACAACGTTTGTTTGTGCGAAATTACGCAGATTCGTTACGGTGAACGTATAGGTGATGGTTTCGCCCGGAGCGGCCGCATTGCGGTCGGAAACTTTTTGAATGAGCAGCGCAGGCCCTGGCAATTCTTCGACAATGACTTCGGAGATCGTCTCCTGCGGCGGCGATTGGTCCGAGCTTGTGATGAACGTATTTCGAATGATGCTGCCGGCTATCGCGCCACTCGGAATCGTAAAGGTTACGGTTCGAGTAACAACCTCATTCGCAAGCAGAATAGGGATGGTCTCGCTAAATCCCACAAGCTCATCCAGCAGTACGACGTTCGTCTGCGCGAAATTGCGCAGATTGGTAATGATCAGCGTATAAGTGACCGTCTCGCCCGGTGGGGCTGAATTGCGGTCGGGAAGCTTTTGAATGAGCAACGCCGGTCCCGGCGGTTCTACCACTACGACCTCGTTGATCGTTTCCTGCTGCGGCGTTTCATCCGAACTGACGACGAACGTATTCAGGATAACGGTGCCGGGCGCTGTATCCACCGGTACGGTAAACGAGAACGTGCGAGCGATCGTCTCGCCCCCAAGCAGGACGGGGATCGTCTCGCTAAGTCCCAGCAGCGCATCGAACAGTACGACATTGGTCTGAGGAACATCGAGCAGATTCGTTACGGTCAACGTGTAAATCACCGTGTCCCCTGGCTCAGCCACTGCTAGGCTCGATTCTTTCTGAAGCGACAGACCGGTACCAACCACTATAACGATCGATTCGGCTTGCTCTGGGCCCGTTTGATCCGACTGAACGGTAACAATATTAACAATATCCGATCCGATCGGCGTATCACGAGGGACGGTGAATGCAAACAAATGATCCTGAACTTCCCCTACATGAAGGATAGGCACCACGAAGTCGATCCCGAGGACCGGATCAAAGATTCTAATGTTGGTTAGCGGCACATTCCCTATGTTTTCCAATGTAATGATGTATTGAATCGTCTGTCCGATCACGGCCGTAGGCGTATCCGGAATCTTGCGGACCCCTAGTCGAGGATCTACGAGCACCGTCACCTCCGTGCTATCGGATACGGGCTCGCCGATCTGATCCGCGAAGGCGATTGCCGTATTAACAAACGTAATAGGTTCGATCTCGAACGGGACGAAGAAGGACACATGGAACTGGATCGTTTGCCCGACGCCAAGGACAGGAACATGGAAGTTTTCGCCGGTGAGGTCCTCGAACACTTGGATGTTCGTAAGGTCCGCATTGCCGGTATTGCTGATCGTGATGGTATAGTTAACAAACTCGCCAGGGGAAACGAAGTTTCGATCGGCTGTCTTCGTAATCTCCAGCCTAGGAACCGGCAACACTTCGACCGTCGTGCCGATTTCCTCTGGATTAGGCAGGTTGTCAGCAGTAATCTTGAGGGTATTGACAATCGTGACGCCTGCTTGCGCATCCGGGGGAATGACGAACGGCCAATCGATGACATTCACTTCTCCGGGCGCAATGTTACTCCATAATTGGTCCAATCCGAGGAGCGGATCGATAAGATGGACATTAACCAAATCGGCATCTCCGTGATTCTCCAGCGTAATCGTAAAGACGACGGTATCCCCCGGGAAAGCGGCAGGCGGATTAACCGTCTTGTTAGCTACGAGCACCGGAGATCCCGTGACGAGAATTTCCGCATCGGCCGTAAGGGGCTCTCCGAATTGATCGGAGGTAATGAACACTGTATTTCTGATGATTCCCAAAGGTTGATCGAAAGGAACCGTAAATTCAAACTTGATGACATGGACAGAAAAAGGAGGGATCTCGGGTATGGTTTCAAAAATGCCGAGCAGCGGATCTTGAACATGCACATTCGTTAGCGTTGCCGCGCTAGGGTTCTGGATTTCGATGGTGTAGGTTACGGTTTCGCCGCGAAGCACCTCGAAACGGTCCGGAAATTTAATAACGCCTGTCCCCAAGCTCAGACAAATCCTGATTACAAAGGCATCGCTGCCCCCATGCAAGAACGGCTGAAATGCGCCAGGCGTAACCGGAAAATCGGCGGAAAAGGTTTGACCGGTTACAAATACGCAACCTGAGCTGTCGACGGCAACGGCGTTGCCCACATCGCTCGAGCTGCCCCCAATGTAAGAAGAGAATACGAGCTCATTGCCTTGAATGTTCAATTGCGAAATGAAAGCATCACCGCCGCCGTGGGAAGATGGCTGGAATGCGTCAGGCGTAGTAGGAAAGTTGAACGATGTGGTGCTTCCCGTTACATAAGCAAAGCCGTTCAGCAGTGTTATGCCATTGCCTGCGTCCGACTCGCTGCCACCAAGAAAAGTCGAATAGACCAAATAATTGCCTTGAGGACTGAGCTTTGTTACAAAAGCGTCGGAGGATCCTCCGTTATACCCCTGTTGGAACGCTCCTGGCGTGGTCGGAAAATCAAACGAAGTGGTGCTTCCGGTCACGTATGCCTGACCCAGCTCATCGACCGAGATGCCCCTGCCCTCATCGTCGCCATTGCCGGTTAAATAGGTGGAGTATTCTAGGACGGATCCGAACGCACCTATTTTCGATACAAAAGCAGCTATAACGCCGGTCAGCGAGATTTGAAAAGCGCCAGGCGTCGTTGGAAAGTCTGGTGATGTGGTAGTGCCTGTGACGTATGCGCTGTCCGATCCGTCGACTGCGATACCGTGTGCTTCGTCAAGTCCTATGCCTCCAAGCAGAGTGGAAAATTCAAGCGCGCTGCCAGCAGCATTGAATTTGGTGACAAAAGCATGCTCATTCGCGATAAAAGGTTGGAGCTCGTTGATGATAGGGAAATTGAAGGAGGATGTGCCTCCCGCAACATAAGCGTTCCCTGCGCTGTTTACGGCGATAGCGAAGCCAGTATCCACGCCTTCTCCGCCGAGAAACGTGGAGTAGACCAGAGAGCCCCCGCTCGGACTTAATTTGATCACGAATGCATCTTGGGTTCCACCGATGAATGGCTGAAACGCGCCTGCCGTTATCGGAAAGTCGGGGGAAAGAGTCTGCCCCGTCACATAAGCGCTGCCCGCGCTGTCAATCGCAATGCCGCGGCCCAGATCCGAACTGATGCCCCCTAGGAAAGTCGAATAAACGAGCGCTGTGCCAGCTGCATTCACTTTGGTCACGAATACGCTCGAGGATCCATCTTTGCCAGGTTGGAATGCGCCAGGAGTGGTTGGAAAGTCTAGGGATAAGGTTTGCCCCGTTACATAGGCATTGTCCTGATTGTCTACTGCAATGCCGAAACCGATATCCGTATCGCTTCCGCCAAGGTAAGTGGAATAGAGCAGGAACATCGGATCAATAATGAGTTCAAGGTCCGGCCGGTAGTCTTCCCCGACTGCGAAGCTGTAGACGCTAGATTCTTGCCCGTCGGGCAAAAGAAACTGGCTCTCCACCGCAACCCTGCGGTCATTAATCATCTGATAGCTTACGGGTCTCTCCTCCACCAGGATGCCTAACGGGGTGTGGATCTGAAGATCGCCCTCTTCATTTAGGGATAACCGTTCTGCACCGCGGTATACGAACCGGATATCCTCGAGATTGGCGCCAGGCTTTACCACAACGTCGTATTTGAACTTTCCAGTGTCCCCGTAGAAGACAAGGTCAACGCCTGGCCACAGCTCTTCATAGACAATCTCCCGATAGTTCGGCATGTCTGTACGCCACTTCGTCGGATCATTGCCCATGAAATAATGGGATTTATTCGAGTCCTCGCGACGGGCTGTGATTCGAGGGGACCCATTCGCACCGATAAATTGCAAGGAGAGCGCTGTGCCCGTCGACTCATTCAGCTCATTTTTTCTGGTAAATACAAATAGAACCTCATCCGAGGAGAAGCCAATCTGACATCCTGGTTTACTGGACAGAAAGTGGATTTCTCTACGGGACTGCCCGACATTAGGCACGAAGGTCAGCGGGAAGTTCACAAATTCCTCGAAAGGCATCCGGCTTTTTGTTTGACTCGGTAACACAGGTATCCCTCCTCAAATATCAAATTGAAGTCTCGCGATTACCCGGTCTTAACATAGCCCTCAAGGAGACAAGGCTGTTATCAGGCTCATAAATAAAAGTCCTTCAATGTTACTAGAGGCATTACGGAGCAGCTTGATGAATACATTGGGAATACCCCTTTATCCGACCTAGCCCCCCTCTCTTTAATGGTCCGTTGAATGGCTCCCCACGCAAGTGCTTCTACACGCATACTGAACCACAATCATCCACTCCTATGTCTATTGACGTTTATCCCGAATTAGTCTAATAAATCATTAGAATGGAACGAAGACCCTCTCTGTGCATACAGCGAGCAAAAGGTTTAGTCTGCTGTCGGAGTCGGGCGGATTATTTCTCAGGAAATTATTTTCATTTTTTATCCGAAAACACTTGCACCTTACGTTACGTCATCTTTTATAGTGAAGATACCGGTAAACAAGTTAGCGCTAACGAGGGATCTGTGATGACGCAATATTGGAAAGTAGGAGATTTGGCTGAGCTGACAGGGCTTACGGTTCGCACGCTGCGGTTCTATGATCAAATCGGGTTGTTCTCGCCATCGGGCCAGACCGACTCCGGTCATCGACTGTACAACGCATCGGACCTGTCGCGCCTGCAGCAGATCGTATCGTTGAAGGAGCTGGGACTGTCGCTCGAAGAGATCAAGTCGGCACTCGAAGGGAAACAGATTAGCCCGGCAGAGATTGTGAAGCTCCAGATGACGAGGGTGAAGGAGCAGATTCAGCAGCAGCAACAGCTGTTGGAGCAGCTTCAGCATGTATCCAAGCGGATGCAGGGACAAGCTCCGCTGACGGTTGATGATTTTACGGGATTGCTGCAGGCGATGCGAATCAGCCATGAGAAGGTCGTCATTGAGCGGCAGAAGAACTGGGAGCATCGGCTGAATGCGCTAGGAAATTTTATTGTCCGTGATTATGAAGGCAACCATACGAAGGAGGAATAACGATGTCCGAACGATTCGTCAAACACGCAACATTTACGGTGGAGCGCACCTACAACGCTTCGCTGGCAAGCGTCTACCAAGCTTGGTCTGACTCTGAGGCAAAAGCTCGATGGTTCTCGAAGGCCGAAGTATTCGATTTCCGTGTCGGTGGACGAGAATACAGCAGCGGCGGGCCGCCGGAAGGCCCAATCTTCACGTTCGATGCCTGCTACCAAGAGATCGTACCTGAGCAGCGCATCGTCTATTCGTACACGTTGGATATGGGAGAGACGCGTATCTCCGCTTCGCTCACAACGATAGAGCTCATTCCGGTCGAGGAAGGCACGAAGCTGGTGTTCACCGAGCAAGGCGCGTTCTTCGACGGTCACGATACGCCAGAGATCCGCGAGCACGGTACGGGCGAGATGCTGGACGCACTCGGCAAGTCGCTTTAAGAAGTTGAATACGCACTTTAAGGAGGGCGAAGACCATGACATCGGTTGTGGGGCAAAATGAGATCATCACCGCACGTCAATTCGACGTACCGAAGGAACGAGTCTATGAAGCGTGGACGACGCCCGAGCTTCTCGCTCGTTGGTGGGGGCCTAATGGCTTCACCAATACGTTCCACGAATTCGACCCGCGCCCAGGCGGCGACTGGCGGTTCATCATGCACGGACCGGACGGCGTCGACTATCCGAATCATAATACGTTCGTAGAGCTTGTCCCCCATGAACGCATTGTTCTGCGTCATAACGAAACGCCGGAATTTCAAGTGACGGCGACTTTCGAGGATGCGGATGGCGGCACGCTGGTGACGTTCCGCCAGCTGTTTAAGAGCGCGGAGGTATTCGAGCAAGTGAAAGCATACTGCATCGATGGCAATGAGCAGAACTTCGATCGGCTTGAGACTTTGCTAAGGAATGAATAAGCGTAAGAAGTATGGCATGGGAAGAGACCGCTGCGGATAAGGCAGCGGTCTCTTTGTCGTTAACGTGTCTGCCGAGGCATTAGTCGTTTTAATGCGCGCTGCTTGGCAAGCACGCTCATCATGGATGCGAACACATCGGAGTAGGCGTCCGAATAAGCGGGATGAGCGAGATTGCGAGTCTCGAGCGGGTCATCGGTCAGGCAGTAGAGCTCGTGTTCATCTGGAACGGGAGTGATCTTGATCCTAGGAACCCACGCGATCTCGGCTGGATTCTGGGCAGTTCTAGCTGGCCAATAGGTGGCGTCCTGTACGCCGGGCGTGCTCCAGAATTTCGGATCGTCCGCGTAGCGTGAGAGCTTCCATCGTTCGCTTCGGCCATTGCGCTTCAGGGTTGTAATGACCGTCTCAATATGATTCGGCTGCGCGGCGGGTGGATAAGGAATGCCAAGCGGGCTGATCTGGTGCTGCCCGCGCAGCATATCGTCGTCGGTCATGAAGTAGATCGGCGATTCGCTTACCGTTCCCGACGCATGCTCTATGAGGGGACTAAGATTGCGTCCAACTAGCGGCCGCGCTTCGCTGAAGCGGCCTTGCAGCCTACCCCGAACGCCTTCAGCCGAAATGCTCGCCAGCCCGAGCAGCGTTGGCAGCAGATCGAGGTGGCTCGTCATTCGATTAACCGAGCGGGCGTGCGGAATAAGCTTTTTATTATAAACAATAAGCGGAACGTGAAGCATCTCTTCGTATGCACAGTACATTTTCTGATGCAGCCCGCCATGTGCGCCGAGCAGATCGCCATGATCGGATGTGAAGACGATAATCGTATTCTCGAAGCAGGAGGAATGGGTGATCGCCCCGAGAATCTTCTGCAGCTGCTGGTCGGCGTTCTTCTGCAGTTGATAATAGAGCCTGCGATAGTACGAACGATCCGTAATCGGCTGCAGCGCCACTGCGTATAGGTCGCGGTAGCTGGCTTGGCATTGAGGCTTCGTCTGAAGATTCTCGTGCAGGGTAGGAGGCGGCGCAACCTCTGGTACTGACGGATCCACATCGAATCGGAACTGCGGCAGACGGGCGGTCAAGTCGCCATATAGAACGATATCATGCGGATTGACGAGCGAGGCCGTAATCAGCCACGGCTTGCGATGACCGCTGCTGCTCTTGCGATCAAGCTCACCGATTAATCTCACAACCTCATCTGCATAAAATTCATCCCTGCCGCTTGCTCCGTAGCCGGCGGACGACCCGGAGTTGCGCGGATTCCGGCCATGCGGTTCAGGGCCAATCCAACCTGAGAAGCCGAACGGCTCCAGCCGATCGGCCTCCTTGTACAAATGTTGATCCGTATTCGGCATTCCCGTCGGATCATAGCTTGGCAGGGCATTGTTCGTCCCCGGGATCATAATATCCTCATCGGACAGATGCCACTTCCCTCTGTAGTAGGTTTCATACCCCGCCTCTCGAAAATAATCGCCCATCGTCGGCACTGTATTCCGATCGAGCCAATACAGATTCGAATCAGCCGCCTGCTTGGCGATGCCGTCCGTCTGCGTAACCCCATGCAGCGACGGATATTGGCCAGTAAACAGGGTGGTTCGGCTTGGCGCACACGCTGCGCTCCCGATGTAGTGGCTGTGGAACTCCAATCCGTTCTCTCTCAGCCATTGCTGCGCGAGAAGATTGTTCCTGCGCCATTCCTTCATCTCCGCATTCTCATAGGGAGGCGGATACCGCTCTTCGTCGACGAGAAGAAGGAGGATGTTAGGCTGCTTGACCATAAGTAGAGCCTCCTGTGCCCAAATAATTGGTATAACGTATGCCAGGGGCTAGGCGGCTAGAAGCGTGCAGAGCATAGGTATAACCGATAGTTGCAACAATGCCGCTCTCCTGCGGTCGATTCTCATTAGATGAGAGGAAACAATGGTATTTGACACATTGCATACATTTGTATACATTAGTTTGTATACAAATGTATGCATAAGGAAGTGTGACGATGAGAGAACAAGAAGGCCCCATGTCCGAAGGCAGGCATGGAGGCGGAAGAAATAAAGGGCATCGGGGAAGGCATCACCATCACCACCATGGTGCACAGACGTTCCGCAGAGGACGGGCGATTGAGTTTTTAGAGCGGCTTCACGTGAGACGCGAGACATTAAGGCAGCAGCTGAACGCTCCTGAGCTGGAGGCAATTCGGCAGGTAGTGCTTGGTGAACTGAAGGCGATCGAGCTTGTAATTGAGGAATATACAAGGCATTTCGAGCTGCAGCCGGCTCCGGAGACGGCTGAGGATGAGCAGGTGGAGCCGGTCGGAGAAGGAGACGGTGAGCCATGTGGGGACTAGCTTCGTACATTAAGCCTTATTTGAAATTCGTTATACTGGGCCCGTTGTTCATGATTCTGGAGGTATTCTTCGATCTGATGCAGCCGAAGCTGGCCGCGCATATCGTCGATTTCGGTGTTGTCGCACGGGACTTCAACGTGATCGAGCGGACAGGTATTCTAATGGCTGTCGTCACCGTACTCTCGCTTGTCACGGGCGTCGGATGCAACTTGTTCGCCAGCCGCGCATCCCAGAACTTCGGCGCAGATATTCGCGAGGCGTTGTTCAAGAAGGTGCAAACTTTCTCGTTCGACAACATGGATACGTTCAAGTCCGGCTCGCTCATTACACGGATGACGAACGATGTTGTGCAGGTGCAGAACCTGCTGCAGATGGCGCTGCAAGGGCTGGTGCGGGCGCCAAGTCTGCTTATCGGCAGCGTCGTCATGGCGCTTATCATTAACCTTCGGCTCGGACTCGTTCTTCTGGGTACATTAATCGTCCTTATTATCGTATTGGTCTTATTAATTCGGTCCTCGTCGCCGCTGTTCGCGGCTGTACAGACGAAGCTGGATGCCGTGAACACGCGCATTCAGGAGAACCTCGCCGGTATCCGCGTCATCAAAGCATTCGTACGCTCCGGCTATGAGAAAGAACAGTTCCAAGCCGTTAACCGCGACTATACGGAAATCTCGATTCGGGCGGCGCGCTTCATCGCGCTCAACTCCCCGATCGTTACGTTTATTATGAACGGGTGCCTTGTGGCTATTCTTCTCTATGGCGGTAATCAAGTATCGTCGGGCTTGGGTAAAGTCGGCGACCTGGTTGCTTTCGTTAACTATGTGGTGCAAGTGCTCTCTTCTCTTGTTATGGTCAGCGGATTGCTCATGAACGTTACGCAAGCGAACGTATCGGCGAAGCGCATCCGCGAGGTACTCGATACGCACTCCGCAATCGAAGAATCCAAGCAGGAGAAGGCGGCACCGATCGCTGCGGAGCATGTGAAGCTGGAGCAAGTATCCTTCTCTTACAACGGTTCTACCGCAGTGAAGGATCTTGTCCTGAAGGATATCAACATCGAGGCGCGGCGCGGTGAAACGGTTGCGATTATCGGGGCGACAGGCTCAGGTAAATCGACACTCGTTCAGCTGCTGCCAAGACTGTACGATGTAACATCTGGCTCCGTCCAGATCGATGGCACCGATATCCGTGAGCTGCCGCTGCTCACGCTGCGAAGGCAGATCGGCATGATTCTGCAGGATGCGTTTCTGTTCACTGGTACGATCCGCGATAACATTGCGTTCGGCAAGCCGAATGCGACGCAGGAAGAGGTCGAAGCTGCCGCAATGACGGCGCAGGCGCATGATTTCATCAGCAAGCTGCCGGAAGGCTACGACACGAAGCTTGGCCAGCGGGGCGTCAACCTATCCGGCGGGCAGAAGCAGAGGTTGTCGATTGCTCGGGCGCTGCTCGTTAAACCGCCGATTCTCATCATGGATGACAGCACGAGCGCACTCGACCTTATTACGGAGAGACGTCTTCGCGATGCGTTGAAGCAACTGACGGAAGACAATATCACATTCCTCATTGCACAGCGCATCTCGTCGGTGATGGAAGCGCAGCAAATTCTCGTCATCGACGAGGGCGAGATTGTTGGCAGAGGTACGCATACAGAGTTGTTGGCGACGTGTGACGTCTATCAGGATATTTATCGATCGCAATACGGCAAGCAGGAGGTGTCTTGTGGCAAACAGCAATCCTTCCGATCCTAATGCATCCACCAATAAGGCATCTTCGAACTTTGATCAGATGGGCTTCCGCCCGGGCGGCGGACCTCAGCATGCAGGGGTACCGAAGGTGCGATCGAAGAACGCATCGGGCACGATGCGTCGCATTTGGGGCTATCTGAAGCAGCAACGTCAGGCGCTGTTCTGGGTCATTCTGTGTACGGTGCTGACATCTGTCTTCGCACTGCTAGGTCCTTATCTGATCGGACGAATGATCGA
The DNA here is from genome assembly GCF_014779765.1 of Paenibacillus terricola. Taxonomy (GTDB): domain Bacteria; phylum Bacillota; class Bacilli; order Paenibacillales; family Paenibacillaceae; genus Paenibacillus_T; species Paenibacillus_T terricola. Next base: position 252,006 of record NZ_JACXZA010000004.1, read on the forward strand.
CGATTACGTCATGCCGAAGCAATTCGACGGCTTCGTGCGAATGGGTATGATTTTGCTAGGCGTATACTTGCTTAGTGCGTTATTCACCTGGTTCCAGCAATACATGGCTTCGAGTCTATCACAGAACACGGTGCGCGATATGCGGGAGGATCTGTTCAACCAATATCAGCGGCTGCCTGTACAATTTTTTGACCAAAAGACGCACGGTGAACTCATGAGCCGGACGACGAACGATATCTCGAACGTATCCAACACGCTTAACCAGACAGTCGTACAGCTTATCTCCAGTGTACTGATGCTTGTGGGCAGCTTGGTTATGATGCTCACTTTAAGCCTCTGGATGACGCTCATTACGATGCTTACGATACCGCTGGTTGCATTTATAACAAAGCGGATATCGAAGTACATGCGCCACTACTTCTCGGAGCAGCAGAAGCAGCTAGGCGAGGTGAACGGCTTCGTGCAGGAGAACATCTCGGGCCTTAAGGTCGTGAAGGTGTTCGGCAGGGAAGAGAAAGCGGTCGAGCAGTTCCGTGAAATCAACGAACGACTGCGCGCAATCGGTGTGAAGGCGCAAAGTTTGTCCGGTTCGATGGGCCCGATGATGAATACGATGCGCAACATCAGCTTCCTTGTTATCGCGGTATTCGGTGCGGTCTTCGCGTATCACGACATGATCACGGTTGGCGTCATTGTCAGCTTCCTGAACTACTCCAACCAATTCAGCCAGCCGATCAACCAGCTCGCCAACCAGTACAACATGTTCCAGTCCGCAATTGCAGGCGCGGAGCGTGTATTCGAAGTGCTTGATCTGGAGCCGGAAATCTCAGACGACACTGCACCGAAGTCTCAGCAGGCGCTCATTCATGGCGAGGTTGTGTTCGAGGATGTATGCTTCGGCTATAAGCCTGAGGTTGATGTGTTGAAAGGCGTGTCGCTCCATGCGCATCCAGGCCAGATGATCGCGCTTGTCGGTCCGACTGGTGCGGGCAAAACGACAGTGATCAACCTGCTGACGCGGTTCTACGATATCCGTTCGGGGCGCATTACGATCGACGGCGAGGACATTCAGCAGCTGGATAAGCAGGCGCTTCGCCAGCAGATCGGGCTCGTGCTGCAAGATGCCTATGTGTTCTCGGGTACGATCCGAGATAACATCCGCTATGGCCGATTGGATGCGACAGATCGGGAGGTCGAAGAGGCAGCGCGCCTGGCGAACGCGGACGTTTTCATCCGCAAGCTGCCACGCGGCTATGACACGGAACTGAGTGCCGAAGGCAGCAATTTGAGTCAAGGGCAGCGCCAGCTTCTTACGATTGCACGTGCGGTGCTCGCTAATCCGTGCATCCTGATTCTCGATGAGGCGACGAGCAGCGTTGATACGCGCACGGAGCTCCATATTCAAGAGGCGATGAAGACGTTGATGAAGGGCCGAACCAGCTTCGTTATTGCCCACCGGTTGAGCACGATTCAGGAGGCCGATGCGATTCTGGTCATCCAAGATGGGCAGATTACAGAACAGGGTACACATGATCAATTGATTGCACGGAATGGATTTTATAATCACATGTATCAGAACCAATTTGCCGCAAGTGCGCAGTAAGTTGACTCTCGAATACGGAGAGCAGGTGCACTGTGCAGAGATTGCTGGCCGGTCTGGTAGGTTGTGACCGATGGTTGACACCCGATTGGATATGTGATTAAATGTGTAACAATATTCAAATAATTCAATACCTGAACAAACATTGATGGATAAAGCAGTGCGCTTAAGCGCCTGTAGTAGGATAGCCGAAGAGTGCTACAGAGAGCCGGTGGGTGGTGCGAACCGGTGCAGGTCAGCTGTCTGAATTACAATATCCGGAGTTTGGAGAAGCGGCCCAGCTCATACTGGCGTCACTTGTCCCGGCATGTAATCATGTCGTTATACGAATGAGCGAAAGAAGCATCGGCAGCTTCTTTAATTAGGGTGGTACCGCGAGAAGACAGTCTCTCGTCCCTTTACAGGGATAAGAGGCTGTCTTTTTTATTTTATCCATGGATACAATCATTCGAGGGAGAGTAGATGAACATGGAGAAGGAAGCACAATTGCAATTGTCGGCAGAACAGCAACGCGAGGTAGAACGTCAACTAAGCATTATTCGCAGAGGTGCAGCAGAGATTGTTCCAGACGATGCGTTGGCGCGTAAGATAGCGGCATCCGTTGTGAACGGCAAGCCCCTGAAGGTGAAGCTGGGTCTAGACCCTTCTGCGCCGGACATCCATATCGGACATACCGTTGTGCTTCACAAGATGCGGCAGTTCCAAGATCTCGGCCACGAGGTGCAGCTGATCATCGGCGATTTCACCGGAAAGATCGGCGACCCGACAGGCAAATCCGAGACGCGGAAGCAGCTGACGGAAGAGGATGTACGGCGGAATGCAGCAACCTATGAGGCGCAAATGTTCAAAATCCTCGACCCGCAGAAGACGAAGTTCTACTTCAACTCGGAGTGGCTCGGGGCGATGAAGTTCGAAGACGTGCTGCAGCTGGCGGCGAAGCTGACGGTTGCCCGCATGTTGGAACGGGATGATTTCGCTAAGCGCTACGCGAACAACCTGCCGATTCACATTCACGAGTTCTTCTACCCATTGATGCAAGGTTATGATTCCGTATCGCTCGAGAGCGATATCGAAATCGGTGGTACCGATCAAACGTTCAACATTCTGATGGGACGGACGCTGCAGAGCGCATTCGGCTTCCAGGACAGCCAAGCTGCTATCCTGATGCCACTGCTCGAAGGTCTTGATGGCGTTCAGAAAATGAGCAAAAGCCTCGGCAACTACATCGGCATCGACGAAGCGCCCAACGATATGTTCGGCAAGACGATGTCGATTCCGGATGAGCTTATGCTCAAATACTACGAGCTGAGCACAATGATTACGAACGAGGAGCTCGCCGCGCTGCGCCAAGGTCTGCAAGACGGCACCGTTCATCCGCGTGACGCGAAGGTTCAACTGGCGAAGCAGTACGTCAGCATGTACCACGGTGAAGAGGCGGCCGAGCAGGCGGAGCAGCATTTTGTAACGGTGTTCTCGAAACGCGAGATGCCTGACGAGATCGAACCGTTCCAGGTTGATGCAGAGCTGCTTGAAGACGGCGGTGTAATCGTGAGCAAGCTGCTCGTGGGGCTTGGATTCGCATCGTCCAGCAGCGAAGCGCGCCGCAGCGTCGCGCAGGGTGCAGTGAAGCTGAACGGCGAGAAGCTGCTCGACCCGAACGCGCGTATTGCGGTCAAGGGCGGCGACATCATTCAAGCGGGCAAGCGCAAGTTCGCGCAGCTGGTGATCAAAGGATAAAAGAAGAATCGCTATCGAGGAGCATGAGCCCTGTAGCCTAACAAGCCCGATGCTTTAACCAAGCAACGGGCTTTCTTTCTTGCTATTTGATAGGGTAGCGTTCGATAATGGATTGATGCGCTTCGGGGTGCTTCAGAATAAAATCTCGCGCTTTATTCATTTCGGACGGAGGCAATTTCCCGGCCTCAACAGCAATCACAATTTGCGAATAATATTCTGCTTCTTCAACGGTAAACTTTCTCTCGATCGGCGACGGCGTGGCTTGTCCGTTGTTTGCTTGCGCATAAACGGCAGCGCCGCCTACTGCCAGCGTCGCAACGACAGCGCACAGAATCAGTGTCTTCTTCAATTTCTCTCTCCTTTTTTTACAAGATCATACATACGACGCTTATTCATGATCAAAAGTTTCGAGGTGAACCGAGTTTTGTGCTGCGTTCACATCCCGCGTTAAACGGAATGGCAGTTCCGTCGTTCAAGTCGTAATGGAGCTCGTTACGGCAATTGACAGCATAAATTGATTCTACTTCCCCTTGTTCAATACAATATTGGCTGTCTTTCTCCCTCAAATTTGATAAACTAATGACATTCGGACGGATAGGAGATGGTGTGAATGGGCCGGAAGAGAAGTTATACGGAAGCGGAGCTGCTCGATGTAACGAAGAAGCTGCTGCTGGAGCATGGCTATGACGGCTTCCACCTGAAGCTGTTGTCCGAGCACCTGGTTGGGGCGCGCAGTACGATCTATCAATATTTCGCGAACAAAGAGGAGATCGTGGCGGCGTGCATGAAGCGCGTGATGCGAAGCATCATGTCCAAGTCGGCAGAGGTCGATGAGACCGACTCCCTTGCTGCGCTGCAGCAAATTCTATATGTTTACGTGGAGGAGTCGGACTTCCACCAGTTGCTGGGCGACGCGCACAAGATCAATGTAGCGAATTCCGAAGCCGCAGCGCGCGACATGTCATATATCGAGCAAGGCCACGAGGAGTTAAAGGTCCAATTGGGCCGCATATTCGCTAAGGCAAACGGCGAAGGAAATCTCCGGCAAGACGTGCCGCTTCCCGCGCAAATTAGTGTGTTCTTCAACCTCATTAATACGCCGAATGTACTCCGCATGCCGCTTGACGAGTGGAGCAAACTGTTATTCAGCATGTGGATGAAGGGCGTTGCGAAGTAACGCTTCGTCGTTAATTTATTTGACACCAGTGTCTAATATATTGTTTAATGGATTTGATGAGAATTCGAAGCAGCAATAGCGCGCATCGAATCAGACACAAGTGTCAAATAAGTTAGGGGAGTGAGTTTTGGCATGTATCTAGCATGGCGAGAAATCAAACGGAATCGGATGAAATTCTCATTGATTGCAGTGATTTTCATCCTGATTGCTTGGCTTGTGTTTATCCTGTCCGGTCTTGGCAATGGCCTGCAGACGCTGGCTGCCGCCTCGTTCAAGAACATGAAGGCAGACTATGTCGTGCTCGAGCAGGGCTCGAACGCCTCGGTGAGCAAATCGCTGCTGTCGGCGGACGGCATCGATATCGTCAGTAAGATGCCGAACGTGCGCGGCGCTTCGCCAGTGGGCACCACGATGGGAACTGTGCTCAAGGGCGATGCCTCGGATCCTGCAGCGGGCAAAGTAGATGTCGCGATGATTGGGATCGAAGCCGGCAGTTTCCTTGAGCCGGCTGTCATTGAAGGCAGCGGCCTGTCCAGCGATCGAGCGGATGGCGCGATCGTGAACAAGTCGATGAAGGATGAGGGCTTCAAGCTCGGAGACACGCTGCGGCTCGATGGCTCGAACGAAACGCTCACTATCGTTGGTTTCGTCGAGAATGAGACGTATAACCACGTCGCATCTGTTTTCCTGCCGATCGATAAGTGGCGGACGATTACGTTCGCAGCGCCGGGCTCCGACAAAGGCATCCGCAATCCGGTCAATGCCCTCATCCTGCAGGGCAGCAAGATCGATCCTGATGCTGTAAACGCTGCGCTGCAGGGGACCGACACGGTTACGCTGGCAGCGGCCATTATGGGCATGCCCGGATACAAAGAGGAGAGCGGAAGCATTACGATGATGTTGGCCTTCTTGCTCGTCATCTCGGCATTCATGCTAGGCGTTTTCTTCTATGTGTTCACGCTTCAGAAGTCCAATCAGTTCGGTGTCCTGAAGGCTATTGGCGCAAGAAACGGTTTTCTTGGCAAGGCCGTTGTTTCGCAGGTTATGGTGTTGTCTATCTTTAGCATACTTGTAGGGGTAGCCCTCACATATGCCGTAGCGTCGTTCTTGTCGAAGGCCATGCCATTTATTCTGGATACGAAGCTGGTTATCATTTATTCTATCATTCTGCTTGTCATTGCATTGCTGAGCTCGTTGGCATCGGTTCGCAGCATTACGCGAATCGACCCATTGAAGGCGTTAGGGAGGGTTGAATAATGGCACAAGGATTAGATATGCATGGGGTCAGCCACTATTACAACGAGGGCAGCAGCCGGACGACCGCGCTGGACCGTGTTTCCATATCGGTAGAGCCAGGCGAATTCATCGCGGTCATTGGACCCTCAGGCTCGGGCAAAAGCACTTTTCTTTCCGTTGCGGGCGCGCTTCTTCAAGCGTCCGAGGGCGAAGTCAAGTTGAATGGAACATCGATCTCAAGCGTCTCCGCCAAGGAGCTCTCTCGCATAAGATTGCATGATATCGGCTTTATTATGCAGTCATCCAATCTTGTTCCTTATTTGAATGTGGAGGAGCAGCTGCACATTATTAAGAAAATGGCTGGCAAGGTCACGAAACAGGACAAAGCCTATGCAGCTCAACTGCTTGATGAGCTTGGACTTGGCGAGAAGCACAAAGCTTATCCCGATGAGCTTTCCGGCGGCGAGAAGCAGCGAGTGGCAATCGCCCGGGCGCTGATGAATGATCCGCAGGTCATTCTCGCAGACGAACCGACGGCCAGCCTGGATACGAAGCGAGCCCACGAAGTTGTCTCCTTGATCGCCAAGGAAGTAAGGTCGCGCAGGAAAGCGGCAGTTATGGTTACCCATGACGAGCGAATGCTCACTTATTGCGACAGGGTTTATCGGATGGCAGATGGTCAATTAACGTTGGACCAGATGCAGCCGGCTCAAGAACTAGTAAGCCGTTAAGCGGCTTCTTGCAATTTCAATTGCATGGCGTACCAATGGCCAAGGACGGAGTGACTCCGTCCTTGGTTTCTTTGTTTATGGTGAAATATACCAAGTTGACAATTGGGAGCTTCGAGCGTAAGATGATGACATGCAATTCAATACCTGTAGGGGTATGAGTATAAGATTAAATGACGTATTCTTCGGTCGCTTATCCAGCACAATAAATTCGGGTAAACAACAATCATTTCAGGGAGGGGTTTGATCATGGCTGCTAACGGCATTAAGGCCAACCATACGCTGGACTGCAAAGGTCTTGCCTGCCCGATGCCCATTGTTCGTACGAAGAAGGCAATGGACCAATTGGACCCAGGGCATGTCATTGAGGTGGAAGCAACGGACAAAGGCTCATTGGCCGATATCCAAGGTTGGGCAAAGAACACGGGGCATCATTATTTGGGAACGGTGCACGAAGGGGAAGTGCTGAAGCACTACATTCGTAAAGCATCGGCCGGAGAAGCTCAGCCGGAGCGTAAGTTTCCTCGTATCGTTTCGAACGAGGAGCTGGAGCAAGTGCTCGCTTCGGCAGGGAAGCCAACGATACTGGATGTGCGTGAGCCTGCGGAATACGCATTCAGTCACATTCCGGGCGCTAAGACGATTCCGCTTGGCGAGCTGGAGAATCGAGTGGGCGAGCTAAGTCAGGAAGAGGACATTTATGTGGTCTGTCGCACGGGCACTCGCAGCGATCTTGCCTGTCAACTGTTGGAGAGCAAGGGTTTTGCTCGCGTCCACAATGTGGAACCGGGCATGAGCGGCTGGGCAGGTGCATCGGAGAGAGAAGCTTGAGTTACAGTGAAAATCACAATTAATTAAACCTATTAGGAGGCTATTCATAATGACTAAAGTAGCAATCATCGCAAGTAACGGCGGACTGTTTGACGCATACAAAGTATTCAACATCGCAACGGCTTCTGCAGCAACCGAAGCGGAGGTAGCTATCTTCTTTACCTTCGAAGGGCTGAATCTCATTCACAAAGAAGCGCATGCGCAGCTTCCTCTTCCAGCGGGCAAAGAGCAGTTCGCAGAAGGCTTCAAGGCGGCCAATGTTCCTGGCATTCCTCAGCTTGTGGAAATGGCTCAAGAGCTGGGCGTCAAGATGATTGCCTGCCAGATGACGATGGATGTCATGAATTTGCCCAAAGAGGCATTCATTGATGGCATCGATGTAGGCGGAGCTGTTACATTCCTTGATTTCGCTAAAGACGCTAACGTAACGCTCTCGTTCTAATCCGTCTTTCAATAGCAAGAACAGAATATATAAGTGGGAGGAATAACAATGAATGTAGATTTGAAGGTCGATGCTAGAGGTCTCGCATGTCCAATGCCGATCGTACGGGCGAAAAAAGCGCTAGACGGCTTGCAGCCGGGACAAATCATGGAGGTTCTGTCGACGGATAAAGGCTCGATCAACGACTTCCAAGCTTGGATTAAGCAAACGAACAACGAGCTTGTCGAGCACAAGGCTGAGGATGGCCTATTCAGCTTCTATGTGAAGAAGAAATAACTCTGAGCAACGAGCATGGGCTTCTTCCGTGCTCGTTGCTTTAGGTCCGATCATATACAATTCGAACGCCTAACGTGCAGTAGTTCTCTTCCTTGTAATGACCATGCGGACATTGTTTGGTGAAGCATACAGAGTTATGGGAAGCCACGAGCTTCTGTTTGCAGCTTGGGCATGTTGGAGTGAACAAAGCTTTAATACGTGCGAACATGCTAATCGCTCATTTCTTATTTGTTTTGTTGGTTTTATTATAGTTGATCATACAACATTCGTATATGGCCATTTTTTACTTTTTCTCATGAGAGGGGGCTGCAATGGATACACTTTTCTATATCACCATGACGCTTCTAGGATTTGTCGGCTCCTTCTTCTCGGGCATGCTCGGCATTGGGGGCGCTGTCATCAACTATCCGCTGCTGCTTTATGTGCCTTCCGCTTTAGGCGTTGGACATTTGTCCGCGCATGATGTCGCTGCGATCAGCATGTTCCAAGTATTTTTCGCCTCGCTGGCAGGCGTTCTGGCTTACCAGCGGAGAAGCGGAACAGAGGGCAGTGTTCTGCATAAAGGACTTGTTGCCTATATGGGAACAAGCATCTTGGTTGGCAGCTTGATCGGAGGCGTCGCTTCGGGCGGGCTTGATGCTGATGGCATTAATCTTATTTACGGCATATTGGCGGTAGTTGCGGTTATTCTTATGTTGATTCCGAACCGAAGCGCCCAATCTGGCTCGAATGAAACGCTTCAGTTCAATAAATTCATTGCGGTTAGCGCTGCTTTTATCGTAGGCATCGTTTCCGGCATTGTCGGCGCTGGCGGCGCCTTTATGCTTATCCCGATCATGCTGACGGTTCTTCGCATTCCGACTCGCACGACTATTGCGTCCTCTCTGGCTATTGTGTTCATCTCCGCGATTGGAGGCGTTATCGGTAAGTTGATTGGAGGCGGCATACCGCTGTGGCCGATGGTATTTACCGTTATAGGCAGCTTGATCGGCGCTCCCATAGGCTCCAAGGTGGGCGCCAAGTTGGATGTCCGTCTGCTTCGATATGGTCTGCTGATTCTAATCGGATTCACCGCGGTTAAAGTTTGGATGCCCATACTTGTGAAGTAACCGTCTTCTATCTAGATGGTGCGGCGACACGAAAGAACGAACATTAGCTGCATGAAGCATAGAAACATAGAAGGGGCTGCTTGCACTTGAAGAAGGAATGGAATGAAAGGTTCGGTTCAACGGATTATGTTTATGGGGTACAGTCGAATGCCTTCATTAAGGATCATTCATCCCGTCTAACCGGGACTCGCATTGTCGCTTTCGCGGAGGGCGAGGGCCGCAATGCCGTCTACTTAGCCACACAGGGCTTTGACGTCACAGCTTGGGATTACGCGGATAACGGGCTCAAGAAGACCGAGCAGCTTGCTGAGCAATCAGGGGTTAAGGTGAAGACGGAGTTGGTGGATTTGATCCATGACTCTGTAGTGCCTGGAGCATATGATGGTGCCATCATGGTGTTCGGCCATTTCCCGAAGGAAAGCCAGCCTGCTGTATTGGAGAAGCTGATTGCCGTCGTGAAGCCTGGGGGAACGGTGATGGTCGAGGTTTATTCAGAGGAACAGCTTCGATACAAGACGGGTGGTCCGAAATTTGCCGATATGCTGTATCGTGCACAGGACATGTTGGCGTGGGCAGAACAGCATCAGGTGGTTCATTTCTTTTATGGCGAACAGATAAGGGAAGAAGGCAAGCTGCATACCGGGGCCGGCCATGTCATTCAAGTCATTCTAATCAAAACATAGCGCAAACAAGCAGATAACCCGCGAGTCGGTCACTTCCTTAAGTGAATGTCTCGCGGGTTTTATTTGACTTATTTAGTTGTTTGACTTATAGTTGTCTAAGCAACTAATTTACAGTGAAGGTGATCTGAACATGTCGGAGACATCGAATAAATCACACGATAACAGCCAGCTGCCGATCGGATTCGCGCTCGGGTTAACGTATAGGAAAGTATCGGGATTGTTTCAGCATCGGCTGAGTCCCTATGGCGTTACGCCAGAGCAATGGTCGGCGCTTTATCAGATCGATCGATCGCAAGGACTGATTCAGAAGGAAATTGCAGAACGGACGGGTAAGGACAAGCCAACGACAACGCGCATTCTGGACCATCTAGAGAAGAAGGGCCTCATCTACAAAAAGCCCGGCGAGCGCGACCGGCGGTCGTTTCTCGTCTATAGCACGGAGCTCGGAAAGTCGGTCATTCGTGAGACGACGTCGATCGAGGATAGCGTAACCGAGGACGTTCGCAGCTGTCTGACCGATCAGGAATATGACAAGATGCTGGAACTGCTGCAGCGCATTCGCGAGACGATTGGCAGTCTTGACAGCGCGGGCCGGCAGACAGAGGACGAGTAAGAACAATAACATAAAGGGGGACGCAACTATGCAGCAGGAACAATCACAGGCTCCGTTATGGACACGGCCTTTTATTGCATTGACCGCTAGCTTTTTTCTCTTATTCTTAAGTTTGCAAATGCTCATCTCCTCCTTCCCCGCCTATGTTAAGGAGGAATTCCACGTTGGCAACGTACAGGCCAGCATGGTTACATCCGTATTCGCGCTGTCGGCTATCGTCGCACGGTTCGCAACGGCTGCTCTTATGCGCCGGTTCACTCGGATGAAGCTGTTGATCGCCGGACTTATTATTGCAGGCATTACGACGGCGCTGTATACAACGGTCGGTGACTTCTACAGCTTCTTGGGGCTGCGGATCGGCTATGGCATCGGCTTTGGTATGGCGAGCACGATTCTGCCGACGTTCGTTTCCAGTATCATTCCGATCAAACGAATGGGCGAGGGCATTGCTTATTTCGGACTGTCGACCAGTCTAGCGATGTCGGTCGGGCCTTCCATCGGACTTAACGTGATGGATCAGGCGGGCTTCGGCCCGCTCACGATGGTTGGATTGGCGTCTGTCGTGCTTATTTTCCCTGTTCTGTTGGTATCGCGCTCCAAGCGCACACCAATAGAAACGGAGGCTCAGGCGCCTAAATCGAATGCCTCTGGCAAACCGGCGAAGATTGGCGTCAGTCGCAACCTAGTATTCCCTGTCATCCTGAATGCAATGCTGTCCATCACGTATAGCGGACTGCTCAGCTTCCTTGTACTGTTCGGCAAAACGGTACATATCGAGCAGGTTGGTCTGTTCTTCCTGTTCAATGCCGTTACGATCATCCTGATTCGTCCGATCTCAGGACGCATCTTCGACCGCAGAGGCCACCGCGCCGTTCTGATTCCAGCAGGCGTACTCGTCGCAATCAGCATGGTGATGTTGTCGAACGCCCATAGCATGCCGATGCTGATCATCTCCGCACTTATCTATGGACTCGGCTTCGGTGCTATTCAACCAACGATTCAGGCATGGATGATCCGTTCCTCCAAGCCAGAACAATACGGTATGGCGAATAGCATGTACTACAACTCGACCGACTTCGGCATCGCGATCGGCTCGATTCTGCTGGGCGTCGTATCGTCGGCAACGAGCTATCCGACGATGTACATGTACTCAGCCGGTGTTATGGCGTTGTTCGCCGTTCTGGTTGTGGTGCAGGCGGTTCTAGCGATTCGGAAGAGCAAGTCGGAGCCGTCGGGCGTACTTCCTTTGTAAGAAGTAAAAGTGTTAGATGTAAGAGCATCTCATCCGAGGTGCTCTTTTTTTTGTTTGCTCGGGGCAAGAGCGGTCTTCTCCCTTCGCTTGACATTACCTTTATCGTGGTATACATTTGTATACATAACGATAAACGTATACAAATGTATACATTTATACAGTGAGGAGGAAGTGGAAATGCGAGAAGGCAAACACGGAGGGCATCAGGGACATCGTGGACATGATCATAGAGGTCATGGTGATCATGGAGGTCGTGGCGGACGTGGGCACAGACATGGGGAAGGCCATGAGCATGGCAAGCACCGGTTTCACAGCGCGCAGACGTTCCGCAGAGGCAGAGCGCTCGCTTTCCTGGAGACATTGAGCCTTAAGCGCGCCACGCTGCTCCAGCAATTGAATCAGCCGGAATATGAGGCGATTAAACCTGTTATCAGTGGTGAGCTGAAGGCGACGGATGCAATCATTCAAGAGTTCATCCATGCATTCGAGCTGCGCGAGATGCCGCCGCAAGAAGATACGCCAAGCGATGAAGATAATGATACAGCTATAGACAAAGCAGAAGATGGAGAGGAAGAAGCGACACATGACAGTAATCGACTTGATTAAAAGCCGTCGTACAATTAAAACGTTCAAGCCTGACCCGATTGCCGAAGATGACCTGCTTGCTTGGCTTGAAGCAGCGTCCTATGCACCGAACCATCGGCTGAACGAACCGTGGGAAATTCGTATGGTCGGACCCGAGACGCGTGCAAGACTGCGGCATAAAACGGACTTCGGCGGCGCGCCCGTCGTGCTTGCCATCGTCTCAAGACCCGCGGCTACGCCATTCGAGCGAGACGAGAATGTAATGGCGGTATCCTGCTTCGTTCAGAACCTGTTGCTTGCAGCGCATGAGGGAGGCGCCGGCGTATATTGGGCTTCACTCGGTGCGCTGCCGCATAACCGCGACATTCTAGGCGTACCGCAGGACTATGATGTCATCGGCGTGTTCGGCATCGGTTATGCTGCCGAGGCGCCTGCTGCGAAGCCTAGAACGGCTATTGATGCACGCATTACTTATTTGGACTAATTCATTAGAAGGAGCCGAGGCGGATGTCTGAGCTTACGCAATCCATTGTAAGCAAATGGTTAGATGTACCCTATGGTACGGAGTCTGTCAGGTTCATCATGCAGCAGACTCGCCGGAGTCGCGGCTGCTTGGCAGCGCCATTGCAGAGGTGCCGGAGCTTGTACGAGCGGCGAATCCGGAGACGTATATCTCGGAGCGTACGCCACCGTTCCTGATACAGCACGGGACGCATGATCCGCTTATTCCGACGATGCAGTCGGTCATCTTCGCGAAGAAGCTGCAGGCTGTGATCGGCAGCGACAAGGTGAGCTTGGAGCTGCTCGAGGGTGCCTGCCATGGCGGCGAGGCATTCGAGACGCCGGCCAATGTGAATCGCGTGCTGGACTTCATTGATAAGTATCTTAGAACCGGATAAAGAATGCGGACGAGTGAGGCTGTTCCCCGAATGAATGGGGGGCAGCCTCCTCTTGTGTTTACCCCAACAAAAGCGAAAAAGCCGCCTAACGATCGCAGAGACCGTTAAGCGGCTGGATAATAGCTTAGTAGTTACGAATCAGGTAGTCGAATGCACCAAGCGATGCAGTAGCGCCCGAACCCATCGAAATGATGATCTGCTTGTACGCGCTGTTCGTGCAGTCGCCTGCAGCGAATACGCCAGGGAGCGTCGTTGCGCCTTGACGGTCAACAACGATCTCGCCCATACGGTTGCGCTCAACGTTTTCGCCGAGCCAATCCGTATTCGGTACGAGACCGATCAAGACGAACACGCCTTGCAGCTCGATGTGCTGCTCCGCACCTGTGTCGCGTTCAACGTAGGTAATGCCGTTTACTTTGTCCGTACCCGTAATTTCCTTTGTTTGAACGTTCTTCAGTACTGTTACGTTAGGCAAGCTGAACAAGCGCTTCTGCAATACCGAGTCGGCCTTCAGTTCTGGCATAAACTCAAGCACCGTAACGTGGCTTACGATGCCAGCGAGGTCAATCGCGGCTTCAATGCCGGAGTTGCCGCCGCCGATAACGGCTACATGCTTGCCTGCAAACAGAGGACCGTCGCAGTGCGGGCAGTAGGCTACGCCTTTGTTCTTGAACTCTTGCTCACCCGGAACGCCAACATTACGCCAGCGTGCGCCAGTCGAGACGATAACCGTCTTACTCTTCAGGACAGCACCGTTCTCGAGCTCAAGTTCGATCAGGTCTTTCTTCGTGAGACGCTTCGCGCGCTGCAGATTCATAATATCGATGCCGTATTCCTTCGCATGCTCTTCAAGGCTCGCTGCAAGCTTCGGACCTTCCGTGTACTTGACACTGATGAAGTTCTCGATGCCGAGCGTATCCATGACTTGACCGCCGAAGCGTTCTGCCACGATACCCGTACGGATGCCTTTGCGAGCAGCGTAGATTGCTGCGCTTGCGCCAGCAGGGCCGCCGCCGACGACGAGCACATCGAATGGCTCTTTATCGGAAAGTTCCGATGCATCTGGGCCGGTGCCGAGCTTCGCAAGAATTTCTTCGAGCGACATACGGCCGCTGCCGAACGATTCGCCGTTCAAGTATACCGTAGGTACAGCAAGAATGTCCTTGCTCTCTACTTCTTCCTTGAACGCCGCGCCATCGATCATCGTGTGCGAGATGTTCGGGTTCAGAACGCTCAGCACGTTCAGCGCTTGCACGACATCCGGGCAGTTGTGGCAGCTCAAGCTGATGTAGGATTCGAAACGATATTCACCCTTGATCGCCTTGATTTGATCAATAACGTTCTGATCGACCTTCGGCGCTCTGCCGCTCACTTGCAGGAGGGCGAGCACAAGGGATGTAAATTCATGTCCCAGCGGGACGCCAGCGAACGTAACACCAGTATCTTCGCCAACACGGTTGACGCTAAAGCTTGGCGTTCTCTCGAGCTGCGCCTGCTCTACGGTAATCCGGGAAGACATGCTGGCAAGTTCATTGACCAATGCCAGCATCTCTTCAGATACGCTATCCGACCCCGCATTAACCTTCAGCACGACGTCGCTTTCTAAGAGCTGCAGATACTGATTTAACTGTGCTTTGATTTCGGAGTCGAGTGCCATAGATATCCGCTCCTTAGATTTTGCCTACGAGATCGAGGCTTGGTTTCAGCGTTGCTGCGCCTTCTTGCCATTTAGCAGGGCATACTTCGCCTGGATTGTTGCGAACGTATTGAGCTGCTTTGATTTTGCCAACGAGGATGCTTGCGTCACGGCCGATGCCGCCAGCGCTGATCTCAACGGATTGGATAACGCCGTCTGGATCGATGATGAACGTACCGCGATCAGCCAGACCGTCCTCTTCGATCAGAACGTCGAAGTTGCGGGAGATCGTATGCGTAGGGTCGCCGATCATTGCGTACGTGATTTTGCCGATCGTTGCCGAGCTGTCATGCCAAGCTTTGTGCGTGAAGTGAGTATCCGTGGATACGGAGTATACTTCAGTGCCAAGTGCTTGCAGAGCAGCGTATTGGTTCTGCAGGTCTTCGAGTTCCGTAGGGCATACGAACGTGAAGTCCGCTGGGTAGAAGCATACTACGCTCCATTGACCTTTGAAGTTAGCTTCCGTAAGTTCGATGAATTGACCGTTTTTAAAAGCGGTTGCTTTGAATGGCAGTACCTCTTTACCGATGAGAGACATGTTCATTACCTCCAAATATATATGGTGTTGCCTGGCATACTGTACGGATGACCGGTAGCGTGCTGGGCTGATAATCATTGTCTGTTAATAATAATTCTAATCTAGCTTTTTGTCAAGAAATCTGACGTCTTATTTCTAGGCTTGAATCGGACTTGATCTGGCACTCGACAAAGTCCCACACGATACTGTGTTCCAAGAACAGTCAAATCATTCATACAGACGTATGTAATCGCGCCAACTGGGCGTAGACAAGGTTCATTTTACCATAAATACAGACGCCATACTATGTGCCATGGAGAACGATTCTCACTATTCACAGAACTATAACATATAGGAGATATCAGGACGAAATCCGCCCTCATGAGCTATGATAATGGAACAGGGAATCACGATATTTACAATCTAACGGGGAATTAAGGAGAGTCGCATGAGACCGATAACATTAGGCATGTTCGCGCACGTCGATGCGGGGAAGACGACATTGGCCGAGCAACTGCTTTACCATACGAATAGCATTCGGGAACGAGGACGTGTTGATCACAAGGACGCTTACCTCGACAGTCACGAGATTGAGCGGGCGCGAGGCATTACCGTATTCGCAGATCAGGCGGTCATGTCCTATAAAGATGCTACTTATTATTTGATCGATACGCCGGGGCACGTCGATTTCTCGCCGGAGATGGAACGAGCCATACGGGTGATGGATTACGCCATTCTTGTCGTAAGCGCGGTGGAAGGGGTGCAGGGACATACGGAGACGGTGTGGCAGTTGCTGCACAAGCATCGCATTCCGACGTTCTTCTTCCTCAATAAAATAGATCGCGTTGGCGCTGACGTCGAACGGGTAATGGACGAGATTCGCATGCATCTGACGGCGGATGCGTGCAGTCTGACCGGTAACTTCGCTGGCGGCGAGGTTGGTGAAACGCTGCGGGAGAGCCTGGCGGAGCGGGATGAGCAAGTGTTGGACGTATTCCTATCCGGTTCGGGGGATCGGGCCTATTGGCTCCAGACCCTGCGCGAGATGGTCGGCGGGTGCGTCATTTATCCGTGTGTAAGCGGCTCAGCACTGCAGGACGAAGGTGTTGAGGCATTTCTGGACCAACTGCACCTATTGACGTTGAACGAGGTGAGTGGCGAGG
Source organism: Paenibacillus terricola (assembly GCF_014779765.1). GTDB lineage: Bacteria > Bacillota > Bacilli > Paenibacillales > Paenibacillaceae > Paenibacillus_T > Paenibacillus_T terricola. Next base: position 268,550 of record NZ_JACXZA010000004.1, read on the forward strand.
AGCAGGCCAAGTTCGGTGGACGCGTCTACAAAATCCGTTACGACCAAAGCGGTGTGCGTCATACGTACATAAAGGCGCTGTGCGGAACGTTGAAGGTGCGCGATGAGCTGACGTATTGCATCCGCGGGAGCGAAGGCGACGAGCAGCTAACCGAGAAGGTCACTCGGCTGCTCATCGTGAATGGAACTCGGTCCCAGCCGGTTGATCAGGTGGCCGCAGGCGATCTGTTCGCCGTTATCGGGCTTTCGGCTGCGGAGACGGGGCAAGGTGTAGGCGCCTGCTCGGACAGGCTGGATTATGAGCTGGTACCTACATTGACTTCGAAGGTGAACTTCCCGGATACGCTCAATGTGAAGGATGTGCTTCGAGCATTCCGTATGTTGGACGCCGAGGATCCGTCCTTGAATGTAATCTGGGAGGAGACGCTGCAGGAAATCCATATCCACGTTATGGGCGTCATTCAGCTCGAAGTGCTGCAGCAGATCATGAGGGATCGGTTCCAGATACCGGTGACGTTCGGCACTCCTGAGATCTTATATAAAGAAACGATTGCGAGCTCCGTCCGAGGCTGCGGCCACTTCGAGCCTCTGAAGCATTATGCCGAGGTGCATTTGCTGCTTGAACCGGCCGAGCGAGGGAGTGGTCTGACGTTCGAGAGCGTATGTCATCCGAATGAGCTAAGCATCGGCAGTCAGAATGTAATCCGAACGCATCTATTCGAGCGTGAGCATCACGGCTTGCTAACGGGTATGGCGTTAACAGACATTAAAGTTACGCTGCTGAAAGGTGCAGGGCATAACGAGCATACGCATGGCGGCGACTTCCGCGAAGCAACGTTCCGCGCGCTGCGGCAAGGGCTGGAGAAGGCGGACAATGTGCTGCTGGAGCCGTATTATCTATTCAAAATCCGTGTCGAGCTCGATGATCTCGGCAAAGTGCTGTCGGACATTCAACGGGCGAGCGGCCGGTTCGACCCGCCGCATACGACGACGACGCACGCCGTCATCACAGGCAGCGTGCCTGTTGCCACCTTCATGCATTACAGCGCCGAGCTTGCCGCGAATACGCATGGCAGAGGCACGATTCATCTCGCATTCGGCGGCTATGACCGCTGTCATAATGAACAAGAGGTCATTGAACGCAAGGCATACCGGAAGGATGCGGACCCGCTGTATTCGTCTTCCTCGATCTTTTGCGCGAAGGGACATGGATATATCGTGCCTTGGGATGAGGCAGAAGCGAAGATGCATCTGTTATAGAGAAATATGCTAAGCCGATCTTGTTAGTGGAGACAGCTGCTGACCCGTCCCCGAATCGAGGAACAACGCTTTGTCCTTCGCAATGATCCAGACCGCAATGATAGCAAGCACAACCGTCACGACACATTTGGTGAAATTGGTGATCAGGAAAGCCTCCGAGCAGACAACGACGACGGCATGGAAGACGATCGCGGCAATCATGCTGCGGTTGTTCTTGTAGTAGAGCCAGTTGGTGATAATGGTCAAGGGAATGACGCTGATGAAGAAATTGATGGCGAAAACGATATTCTCCTGAAGCAGATTGTAGTGATAGTAGTCTTGTACGAAGAACAGCGGCAGATGCCAGACTGCCCATAACGCACCGAATAGCAGCGTTGAATGAAGCACTCGGAACCGACTCCGCAGGCTGTCAATGCCGTAACCGCTCCAGCCAAGCTCCTCCAGCGCTGGGGCTAGGAATGGAATGATCCAGTTCAGCACGGCGCTGCCTTCGGTGATGTTGAATTCAGCTGTCAGTCCCAATTGATCGATGGACTCGCCCAGAGGCAGCGATACGAAGATCGAGATGATGATGACGGCCGGCATAAACAGCAAGATGAACGGAACATAGGCGGGCTTGATAAGCTTCGGGTTAACCAGCTTATTGTTGAAGTCACGTCGGAGCGGCCTGCTGCGTGAAGTAAAGATCAGGATGAGCGCGGTGATCAGCGGCCCGAGCAGGCCAAGTCCCATCCAGGAGCCAACCGTCGTTTCAGTCCCTCCATGAGTGCTGTACCATGCGGCTGTAAACCAAGTGATCCAAGTGATAAGAAAGGTAATGGCGAAAAATCGTAGTGGTCGATAGGTCCATGACGTTGTCATACGTTGCCTCCTGATCCGCTTAATAGCTGCGTAATAAAGTGGAATGTGCCTTGTGCTGCCCCGAGAATCGTTTCCATCACGTAGACGAAGGCCTGCGCCTTCTTCAGCAGCTCCTCCGGCTGCCAATGAAATAGCCCCTCATCGAACAGAAACTGCGAGGATACGAGAAGGAATTCGACAGATTCTTGGGGATAAGGGGTTGCGAATGCCCCTTCTCGAATGCCTTCCTCTACAACAGCAGTCAGCACCGGGGTCAGCCGCGTGATCGTTTCGATCAAGCTCTTCTGATGCATCTCGGCATTATTGATTTGGTGCAGCTGCTCGATCATTTGCTCCTTGCGCGGCGTGTCCGACATGTTCTGTGCCATTACGATATGGAAGATCTTCTCCGGTGCCGTAAGCGTTGGGTTACTCGCAACGACCTGTGCGGCTTCTACACCACTTGTAATGAATCGATCGATGATCGCATCCATAACCTCTTCCTTTGACTTGAAGTAATAATAGAAAGTCCCTTTGGCAATGCCGATTGCGGACAAAATATCATTGATCGTCGTTTGCGTATATCCCTGTGAGGCGAACAGCATCTCGGAAGCGTCCAATATTTCATTCCGGCGCTCTTCGGGTTTCTTGATGTTCCGCATTGATTCATCTCCTTCTATTATAGACCGACCGTCAGTCTATACTAATTATATCCAATTACAACAGGTGGTCAACAGCAAAATGGATTTATAGGAATTATTCGGAAGACCACTGGTTTGGACCTTATGATTACAGTGCACTTAGAATCGTTCTTGACGAACGCAGCGGCTGCATCAAATATAGAGATAGACAAGCGAATTGGAGGGGTATTCATTGAGAACGGAAGAGCAATTGCAAGTACATGCACTAACCGATATCGATCACCTCAAGATTCATGGCAGAACGACAGGGCGGCTGTCCCCGCTGACGTTGTTCTGGACCGGCAGCGGGATGGAGCTGAACGCGAAGGCTTCAGAGCTGTGGATTGAGGTTGAAGCTCATTACTATAGCTACGAGCCTTGGATTAGCATCGTCATCAACGGTGCTGTGGTCAGCAGGCAGATGATTACGGAAGGTCGTCGGTGGATTTGTGTCTTCCGTGGGATGAACGGAGACGCGGTAAAGAACGTTCGGATTGTGAAGGACGTGCAAGCGATGAGCGAGGATCCGCGCTGCTCTCTACAGATTCATGCAGTGAAATTCGACGGCGAACTGCTTCCTGTTGAAGATCGGCCTAATAAAATAGAATTTATCGGAGACAGCATCACCTCAGGTGAAGGTTCGACCGGAGCGAATCAGGAGGCGGACTGGATTCCGATGTGGTTCAGTGCGCTCGACAATTACACGGCAATAACGGCAGATGCGCTGAATGCCGACTATCGTGTGGTCTCGCAGAGCGGATGGGGCGTCCTGACAAGCTGGGACAATAACCCGAACAACAACATTCCAGCCTACTACGAGCAGGTATGCGGTCTGCTTACAGGGGATGACAATGAGGGGCTTGGTGCGCATGAGTCTCATGACTTTGCTGCTTGGCAGCCAGATGTCGTCGTTGTGAATCTCGGAACGAATGACGGAGGAGCGTTCTATTCGGCAGAATGGCGTGATCCGTCAACTGGCGAAATACATAAACAACGCCTCAATGAGGATGGCAGTTTTAATGGGGAAGATTTAGCGGCATTCGAATTGGCGGCCGAGCAATTCCTCGTGAAGCTGAGACGGAATAACCCGAAAGCACATATTGTGTGGGCTTACGGCATGTTGGGAACGCCGATGCTGCCTGCTATTAGCCGAGCGGTTGAGGCATATGCCAATCAGTCAGGCGATCGCATGCTCTCGATCTGCGAGCTTCCGAATACGACGGACGAAACGGTTGGGGCAAGAAGCCATCCCGGTCTCCTAGCGCATCGGCAAGCGGCATTAGTGTTAACGAAGCATATTGAGCGGCTGCTAATTTAAGGACGGCCGCGACCGCTATTTGAACCATACATTCCATTCCACGGTGATCACATACAGCACGCAGGGACACGGAGGCGTAGACAATGATTCAGCGATACATCTATCGGGCGGCATGGCAGCAGGGTCGGAAGGAAGAAGGGATCGAAGCGCTGGCGGCGAGCGGGCAAGCATTGGAGCTTGTACAACAAGGGCGTCTCATGACGGCGGCGGCCTTTCACTGGCGCGACAATTTGTTCCTTTACTATGAGTGCATGGAAGGGGAGGTTACTCCTGATGAGTTGGCCGGTGCGACAGAGACCTACCTAAGCGACTGGCCAGGGCAAGCCGAGCCGCGTAAGTGGATTCGGATGGTCGATGTGTTCCATTTCAACGAACCCGCGGATACCGAGCATTGGCTGCGGAAGTCGCCGGTTGAGCAACGACGCGGCCGCGTTGCGCATCTGAAGCCGGATATGGTGAGCAGCTATATTTATTACCATTATCAGCTTCAGGAGGAGCGGGCGTTCTTCGGCCCCAAATATGAGATCATCGGCATGCACGAGAATCTGTTGTTCGGGTATCAGGAGTTTCCGAGTGTGGTGGAAGAGCCAACGGTACAAGGACGCTTGAACACGAAGGGGACGCCGGAGAATTGGGGCGACTCGCGGATGGATCTGCATTTTCAGCCGTGGGACGATGATGGCTATTTGTATTTCAAACCGATTGAGCAGATCTTCGCGTATTATATTGGGGATTTGAAGCAGGAAGACGAATAAGTCAATTAGCGCCAAAACAGCCGCATTGCGGGAGTGGGTTGTTCTTTGATGGTCGCCTTTGTTACGATAAGAGATAAGAAAATTACGTTCAGAAGGCAGGATAATGAACCATGACAGCAAACAACGGCCAGCGATATCGCTTCACAGAGGCACCGATCTGGGAGCTGCAGCGGCAGTACTATGAGCAATTAGGAATACAGGCGTGGACGAACGATCGAGTTCCTCAATATATAACGAGCAACCCGATGATTGCGACTGCCTATGCAGAGATGATCTTGGGCGTTATGCAGGATCGGGCAAGCCAAGGGCATACGTCGGATACAGTTTATATCGTGGAGATCGGGGCAGGAGCGGGAAGATTCGCTTATCATGTCCTGCATGAGCTCTGTGAGCTTGTCGACTATGCAGGCAGAGAGCTGCCACCGTTCCGTTATGTGATGACGGACCTGGCGATGAGCAATGTGACCGCGTGGCAGCAACATCCGAAGCTGCAGCCTTATGCGGCGCAAGGGCTGCTTGATTTTGCAACATTCGACGGGGTGAATGATACGGAGTTGAATCTGTTCGCGTCTGGTCTGACCCTTCGTCCAGGGGATCTGCAGCAGCCGGTCGTCGTTATCGCGAACTATTTCTTCGATAGCATTCCGCAGGAGCTGCTCTATATCGGGGATGGGCGCATCTACGAGGTTGATGTGTTCGTGGAATATAAAGAGCAGGAGACTGTTTCGAAGGATAAGGCGGCAGACAAGCTGAATCAGATCTCGCTGCGCTACGAGCATCGTCGTGAACCGTCGTATGAACGAGAGGACTTTCCGTATCGCGATCTTGTGAAGCTCTACCAGGAGGAGCTGGAGGATTCGCATGTTTTGTTCCCTGTTGCGGGCTTAACTCTTCTAGAGCGGATGGATGCGTTGTCCCAATCGGGCTTCGTATTAGTTACAGCGGACAAAGGCGACCATCTGATCGACTGCTTTAAGTTCGCTGAGCCGCCGATTCTAACGCTGCACGGCAGCTTCTCGCTGACGGCCAATTACCATGCGTTTAAGCATGTGTACGAGCAGAAGGGGGCACTTGCGTTGTTCCCGAAGCAGCATTATCGTAATATCAATGTCGGCTGCATCATCAATATGAAGAATGCATCGCACTGCGATCAGACGAAGTTGGCGTATCGCCGATTCTTTGAACGTTTCGGGCCGGACGAATTTTTCAGCTTGAAGGAATGGTTCGATCAGTGTCTGGATACGATGGGTCTTCAACAGATATTCGGCTTCTGGCGTCTGGGCGGTTATGATGCGGAGTTCTTCATCCACAGCGCCAAGCGGATTTCGAGTCTGCTGCCGGATGCGAACGAGGAAGAGATCGAGGATCTCTACCACGGCATTCATCGCATGTGGTCAACGTACTATGTCATGGCGCAGCGGTATAACCTTGCACTGGATGCAGGACTGATCCTGTTCGAGATGGACAAGTACGAGGATGCCAAGCGTTATCTGGAGATTGCGGTAGAGGAAGAGCAGGGGGACGTTGTCTCGACGGTGTTCTATTGCCTCGCTGTATGCAGCTTCGAGCTTGAGCAGGAGGACGATGGAATCCGCTACTTGAAGGAACTGCTTAAGCTGGAGCCGGACCATGAAGAAGCGGCGGCGCTGCTGGAAGGCTTGGAGCAGGGCTGATTGCTGTGTGGGTTATACGAAGCATCTATTCGCCATTCCGAATAGGTGCTTTTTCCCGTTTACAGATTATTACTTATCGTCTATAGTATTGCTTAATTTTCATAGAGAAGAGGAGGGCGGTTGTGCGATGACTCATTCCATGACATTCATGCAAACAAATCGATTGACGCTGCGCCTGCTGGAGCCGCAGGATGCGGAGCCGATGGAGCAGATGGTTTCGGACAAGGAGGTAGCGGATACGACGCTTGGTATTCCACACCCATATCCGACAGGCTCTTCGGTTGGTTTCATTCAAGGGAGAATGGAGGCGGCTGAACGGGGCGAAGGTTATTCCTTCGCGGTCATCCGCACGGAGGATGAGTGCTTCCTTGGTGTCGTTGGGCTTCGCCTGCAGCAGGAGCACAATATGGCAGAGATGGGCTATTGGATCGGCCGTCCTTACTGGGGCAGCGGCTATTGTACAGAGGCTGCGGAACGCGTCCTTCGGTTTGCTTTCGAAGAGCTTGCGCTTAACCGGGTTTATGCGGCTGCAATGACTCGCAATCCGGGTTCGTATAAGGTAATGGAGAAGGTGGGCATGAAGCATGAGGGCGTGCTGCGCAGTCATATTCGTAAAGGCGATGCGTACGAGGATTTGACCTATTACGGGATGCTTCGCAACGAATTCCACGTGTAAAGGGAGGTGGTCACCATGATCCATATCCGCTTGCTTGATGCAACTGATGCTAATCGCTATCACGCGCTGCGGTTGCGAGGGCTGACGACAAATCCGGAGGCTTTCGGTTCAACTTATGAGCGGGAGGTTGGGTTCACCCTCGACTTCGTCGAGCAGCGGCTGAAGCCAAGCGAAGACAAGTTTACGCTCGGAGCAATTGATTCGGAGGGCGTCTTAGTGGGGATCGCGACATTCGTACGGGAGAGCAGCACGAAGATTAGGCACAAGGGCAATGTGTTCGGCGTATATACGACACCGGAAATGCGAGGACAAGGGGTCGGCCGTTCGCTGCTGCTTGCGCTTATTGAACGAGCAAGGGATTGTGAAGGTCTGGAGCAGATCAATATTGCCGTCATTACTGACAACGCGCCTGCCCGCAAGTTGTATCAATCGCTCGGGTTCATCTCATATGGCACGGAGCATCATTCGTTGAAATATGAAGGGCAGTATTGGGATGAGGACTATATGGCGTTAAAGCTCTAAATTTTTTATTATCGTAAAAAAAGGCCAGTACCATGATGGATGCACGGCGGCATCCATCGCGGTACTGGCCTTTTTCGCGTTTAGTCTTGCAGCTGCGGCGGAATAAACGTACGGCAAATCTCATCCAAGATTTGATCGGGCGTAAGTCCGCGAACATCCAATTGGAACAAATAGGCGTCGCTGGCGAGCGTCGTCAGCAGCATATCGGCCCGGAAGGTGCTGTGTCCGCCGGTTAACTCGGACAGGTTCATCTCTTCGAACAGACGAACGACCAGCTGGTGCAGCTCCTCGTATACCGGGCTGATCGTCTTAGGCTTGGATCGCGTACCGGCCGAGTTGTCCTCGACACCTGCAAGGAGCTGTTTCTTCCGCTCTCTGAAGCGGATAAACAGCTGAAGCATTCCTCTCAGCCGCACAGCTGGCGGCTTGGACTTATTGCTCTCCAGATAGGAATCGATATCGTCGAACAGCAGATCCAAGTTGTCCTTCATCAGATCGAGACATAGCTCACTCTTATTCTTATAACGGCGATAGAGCGTACCCGGACCGATCTTCGCCTCTGTCGCAATTTGGTTCATGCTGACCTGCTCGACGCCGTGCTGCTCGAACAGCCGCAGTGCGGCTTCAATGATGCGCTGCCGATTCATCGCAGCGTCACGCCGTTCGGGACGCGTTACAATGCCTTCTTCCTCACTTACGATACGATCACCTCCTTGCCTGAAGCCTTTATAGCTATCCCTATTCTATCATGTTATCGCTGCATGGACACATTGCTGATTGGGGGTGCTTGACAAGCGGAGATGTCTCCGTTTATTATCAAGTGGAGATGTCTCCGCTTAATGTTAGCATAGGGAAGAGGAGTGGGCAACGAATGAGTAAATCAGCTTTATTAGTGATGGATTTGCAGAATTCAATCATATCGCGTTACGCATCCAATCCAGAGGTTATTGCACCGTTCCAGCAAGCGATCGAAGCGGCGCGCACACACCACATTCCTGTTATTTATGTACGAGTAGGGTTCATGGAAGGCTACACTGAAGTTCATCCTCGGAACAAAATGTTCGGTCGTCTCGCGCAGTCCGGCATTCCAGCGGGAGGCGAGGGAATGCAGATCCATGACTCGGTTAAGCCTCAGCCTGGTGAGCCAGTCATTACGAAGGTGCGCGTCAGCGCCTTTGCCGGCAGCACATTAGAACAGATTCTACGCGCCCAAGAGATCGATACGCTTATCTTGTCCGGTATCTCGACGAGCGGCGTTGTGCTGTCGACGGTTCGTGAGGCGGCAGATAAGGACTATTCCATCACGGTATTGTCCGATGCCTGCCTCGATCTTGACCCTGAAGTACATGGCGTTCTGATGGATAAAGTCTTTCCGAGACAGGCGGATGTCATGACGGTAGAAACATGGGCAGGCTCCCTAGCTTAAGGGCTATGCCGATCTGGAGACGCAATCTGATCGTCTGCTGGTTCGGCATGTTTGCCACCGGCATCGGCATGAGTCAGCTTGCGCCTGTACTGCCGCTCTACATTGAGCATCTAGGCGTTGACAACTCAGATTCAGTCGCCCAGCTATCGGGTTTTGCCTTCGGCGTTACGTTCATCCTATCCGCAGTGTTCTCTCCGATCTGGGGACTCATGGCGGACAAATACGGCCGAAAGTTGATGCTGCTTCGCGCCAGCCTAGGAATGGCGATCGTGGTAGGCTGCATGGGCTTCGCTCCGAACGTCTATGTCCTCATTGGATTAAGGCTGCTGCAGGGCGTAATCACGGGATACAGCACCGCCTGCACGACCTTGATCGCGACACAGACAGACAAGGAACATGCCGGCTATGCGCTGGGCACGCTCTCGACAGCGAGTATAGCGGGTTCACTGCTTGGGCCGACAATTGGCGGATTCATTGCGGAGAACGTTGGGATGCGGGATGTGTTCGTGTTGACAGGCGGGTTTATGCTGATCGCGTTCTTCTGTACCTTGTTCTTCGTGAAGGAGACGTTCGTTCGTGAAGACAAGCAAGTTATAAGCGCACGGGAGCTGTGGCGTCAGGTGCCAGAGAAGAGCCTGACCATTACGTTATTCGTGACATTCTTCGTCCTTACGACGGCGCTCTATTCAATTGAGCCAATCATGACCGTGTACGTCTCCGAGCTGTCCGAGCATCTGACCCATGTAGCGCTGATCGCTGGACTGACCTTCTCGGCTTCTGGCCTGGCGAACATCCTTGCCGCACCAAAGCTTGGCAAGCTCTCGGATCGAATCGGCGCGCACAAGGTAATTCTGATCGCACTGCTGGCGGCAGGCATACTGTTCATTCCGCAGGCGTTCGTCCGAAACCCATGGGAGTTGATGGCGCTTCGGTTCGCGCTTGGCATTACAGCAGCGGGACTTGCTCCGTCCGTGAACATCCTGCTGCGCAAAATAACGCCAGCGTCGCTCACTGGACGCGTGTTCGGCTTCAATATGTCGGCGATGTACCTCGGCGCCTTCGGGGGCGCGGTGCTGGGCGGACAGGTAGCCGCGTGGCTCGGCGTCCGCTATGTGTTCTTCACGACCAGCGCACTGCTGCTCGTGAATGCTGCCTGGGTATACCGTAATGTGTACCGAAAGCTGCAGTATTGTTGAGCGTTAATTCATCGAATAGGAAAGGCCCCCTTGCACATATGCATGAGACGATGGTTTTACGGCCGTTGGCTTGCCAAGTCTCATTGATTACGTCATGTGTATGAAGGGGGTCTTATTCATGTCCGGGAACTCGTCTCAAGCAGGCCGAAGCATCCAGCGTAGTTTGCAGGATCAGCCGCCGATGTGTTCGTCATCGACCAGGTGCTGTTATATGCGAAGCTCATTGCCGATATTCGTCTTGAAGAAGAAGAGGAATAACGCTGATCTTTGTCCAAAATAATAGAAGGCACAGTGCCTGCGCACTGTGCCTTATTTTTTAACGAGTACACAGTAGAGGAAGGAGCGTCTGCACGATGCAGATTCAAGTAGACCAGCAGGACGGTTCGAACGTTGCCATTATTAGAAGCAATGAGGTTGTCATCAAGGAGGTGCAGGACGCATTGGACCTGATGGCAACGGTGAGTTATGAGGTGGACTGCCACAAGCTAGTGCTTTACAAGTCCAATCTTACAGAAGATTTCTTCGAGCTGAGGACGAAGCTTGCGGGCGATATATTGCAGAAATATGTGAACTATGGCGTCAAGCTGGCGATTGTCGGCGATTACAGCGGATATGACAGCAAGAGCCTGAGAGATTTCATCTATGAGAGCAATCAAGGAAAGCAGTTCTTCTTCGTAAGCAGCGAGCAAAAGGCGCTTGAGGCGCTGCACGCCGTTCGATAACGACAATAGATAAAGGGACGCCGGTCGGTCACCAAAGCCAAGATGGGCGAATATCCTGCTTATGCGAAGTATGGCGAAGGAGGATATGAACGGTGATCCCTTATTATCCGTATTACGGTTATGAGACGCACTGCACCCAGCGACCGATTACATTCCCGCCGCAGCATCAGAATGTACAGCCTGGTCTTGAATACCTCATGAATCCGATCCCGATCTCGGACAACCCGCAGTACAAGGGAAGCGGGAAGCTGACGGGGAAGGCGGCTATCATTACAGGGGGAGACAGCGGTATCGGCCGCGCGGTAGCGATTGGTTTCGCGAAGGAAGGCGCGTGCGTTGCCATTGTCTATCTCTATGAACGCAAGGATGCTGAAGCGACGAAGCAAATGGTGGAGAAGTACGGCGGTCGCTGCCTTCTTATTGAGGGCGACTTGCGCCGGCCGGCATTCTCGGCCGAGGTCGTTCGCCGAACATTGGAGGCTTACGGAAGATTGGACGTGCTCGTCTTGAATCAAGGCGTTCAGTTTCCGCAGACCAGCATTGCGGACATAACCGATGAGCAGCTCGAGAATACGTATCGGACGAATATATTCCCGATGTTCTATATGACGAAGGCGGCACTGCCGCACTTAAAGCCGGGCAGCGCTATCGTGAATACGGCTTCTGTGACCGCTTATGCGGGCGCGCCGCTGCTGGTCGACTACTCGTCTACCAAAGGCGCGATCGTATCGTTCACGCGTTCGCTGTCGCTGCAGCTGGTGAGCAAAGGCATTCGGGTGAACGCCGTAGCGCCAGGCCCGATCTGGACGCCGCTTATCGTGTCCAGCTATTCGGCAGAGCACGTGAAGACGTTCGGCCTGGAGACGCCGATGAAGCGGGCGGGCCAACCGTTCGAGCTTGCGCCGACCTATATTTATCTAGCATCTGACGATTCTTCCTTCGTAACGGGGCAGGTGCTTCACGTTAACGGGGGTATAATGACCGAGACCTAAGCGGAGCGGTTCATCCATATCCGTATCCGTATGTATGAGCAATCATAGAGGCCCATTCCTTCGCGGAATGGGCCTTAAGCTTTTCGGAAGCAAGGCAAAAAGCTCCATCCATGTTGCGGTTCCTACATAAGAGGGAGCTTAGGGCTTGACCGGTTACATTACTCGCTGATCAGAATGCCGTCGAAGTTCTCAGGGCCAACACGAATCGTGCCGAGCAGGTTGGACGATACAAATGCTGTGTAGACGAGCAGTCCATCATCAGGGATCGGCGGATTGTAATCGTCAGCAGAGAACGTCAGGATTTGTGCCGTTGTAATGCTGAGCTCGAATGTCGAATTCAACGAATATACTAGCGGATCCGTAGGCGCCGTACCTCTTACAACTGTGATCGTAATGCCAAGCAGTGCAAGCGGCAATTGCAGCGCGATCGTGCCTTTCAGCTGAACGCGTGGTGTTGCGCCTACTCCTGCAGTATTAAGACCTATCTGACCAAACAGCTCGGGAGCGTCAACAACAAGGATTGGGATTGCTATGGAGTTGCCATAGCTTGCATTTTGGGATGTTTTGCCATCAATAAGTCTGCCCATATGCGCATCCTCCTCTCTACTAAGACTAATATAGCTTATGCGAGAATCATAGAAAGGCGTGAACAAGACCTCTGATCTTATGGAAGTCGGGGAATTATTATATAGCCACAATCATCCGACCACGAATAATCCGAGAAACGTTGGAGACGATATTAGGGATTTAGACAAGGGAATGGATGCTGCCCAATCACAGGCTCTGCGCGGTCATTATACAGGTACTCTTGATAGGGGCTCACTTCGCAGGCGCGGGAAGGAAAGGAGGTGCGAGATGATTCCGTTTCTTCTGGTCGTTCTTTTTGGCGCTGTGCTCTTCTATTATTATTGGAAGCGTAAGCGGCTGAAACGGGAGATGGCTGTCTTTGCGGTTCTGTTAGTTGCCAGCATCGCGCAACTGTACACGCTTCTTACAGACAAGCCGTTTCGGATTGCGGCAGTCATTGCGGCAGTTATTCGAGGGGCTGCTTCGTTGGCGGAGTAACCCGTTGTGGTCACAAAAAAAGCTGCACCGCGATTAATTACCCCGCAGTGCAGCTTCTTCTTGTTGGCACTATCCGATTGCTGGATTAATTTAATAAGCCGTCCATCCCGCATCGGCCGCAATAACCGTGCCGTTGACGAAGCTGGACTCGCTCGAAGCAAGGAATAGCGCGACCTTCGCGATTTCCTCTGGTTCGCCGGTACGCGGGTTGATGGACATGCCGGCCATAGCGCGCTCAGCTCCGAAAGGATTGGGCGCTGTCAGCGATGCCGCAATGTTCGTGGCGACGCCGCCCGGCGCGATCGCGTTGCAGCGGATGCCCTGTTTCGCATATTGGAAGCCGACGTTCTTCGTGAAGCCGACAACGGCGTGCTTCGAAGCCGTATATGCCGCACCGGCGCGGGAACCATGCAGACCGCCTGCGGAGGCGATGTTGACGATAACGCCGGCTTGCTTCTCCAGGAACAGCGGCAGCACTTTGCGCGTCGTGCGCATAGGGCCCGTCGTATTGACCGCGAATACGCGATCCCACAGCTCGTCCGTTAGATCGCCCGCAGGGACGAAGTTGTCCATAATGCCGGCGTTGTTCACCAATATATCAATTGTGCCGAACTTCTCGACGGTTGCATCGATCAGCTGCTGCACATCTTCTTCCTTCGCTACGTTCGCTGCCACTGCTAGGGCAGTGCCGCCTTTGGCCTCGATTCCGTCTACAACGGCTTGCGCAGCTTCAATGCGCAAGTCGGATACAACAACTTTCGCTCCTTCAGCCGCATACAGCTCGGCAATTGCTTTCCCCATACCTGATGCAGCGCCTGTCACAACAGCAACTTGTCCAGAAAGTCTCATTCGGATGACCTCCAAAGGTTAGTTAGTAGACAGATGTTGAATAACCATACATCTGTTTAATTCGAGTATAATGAGTATAGAACCAGTCAAACAATGAGTAAAAACAGAGCGTTTGTTAGTTAACGATCATTTCGACGCCATTTGTTGAATAATGAAGGATGGTTTTTTATGACCGGGATGGGCAAAAAAGTGGATAGACGCGTCCTGCGCAGCAAGGAAGCGCTCAAGCAGGCGCTGCTTCGCTTAATGGAGCAGAAGGATTTCGACGCCATATCGATAACCGAAATCGTCGAGAAAGCCAACTATAACCGTGGAACGTTCTATACCCATTACGAGAACAAGGAAGCGCTGCTAGGCGACATCATGGAGGACTTGATTCAAGACCTGATGCAGTCCTTCCGTGCGCCTTATGAGCATCAGGACATTTTCCGAATCGATGAGCTTACGGCGAATTCCGTTCAAATCTTCGAGCATATTTATGCCAATGCAGCCGTCTACGCGATACTGCTCAAGAGCAAGGTCATCCTCAGCCTGAAGGAGCGGATGTTCCAGGCTATTAAGCAGATCACGATGGAGGAGCTCGTCTACGAGAACACAGACAATAATATTAATCCCGAGCTATCGGCTGTTTATGCGATTCACGCCTTGCTTGGCCTTATTTTTCATTGGATCGAAGGCGGGTTTAAGTATCCTCCGTCTTACATGCAGGAGCAGCTTATTCTCATGATTAACTGGCGGCCGCGGGAAGCGAGGACTAACCATAAGAGGAAATAGATTTATGTGTGTTGTAATTATTGGTAAATTAGAAAGCGCTTAGATTCCACTAGTTGGCGAAAACAGCATGTTATACTACCCCTACAGCACGAGACCAACAACAGGGAGGTACAACATGACACTCAATTGGATGAAAAAAACGGTCATTGCAACGACCTGCTGCTTCGCTCTTCTGTCTGGCGCATCCGTTATTGACGGCATCAATGTCGGACAAGCCCATGCGGCTGCCGCGACGACAACATCCGCGAAGGCGGACGGCATTATCGCTTACGCGAAATCGCTGCAAGGCAAAGTAACGTACAAGTTCGGGACGAACAACCCGAGTAAGCTTATATTCGATTGCTCCTCATTCACGAAATATGTGTTCGGCAAATACGGCGTCAGCCTGAAGTGGGGCACGAGCAGCCAACGCCTGCAGGGCAAGTATGTGGCGAAGAGCAATCTGCAGAAGGGCGATTTGATCTTCTTCAACAACGGCAAGACGTCGACGATCAACCATGTCGGCATCTACATTGGCAATGGCAAATTCATTCATAACACGATTGGCACGAACATGAACGGCATCTATATCCGCAACCTGAGCGATTATACGAAGCGCTATGCAACAGCAAGACGCGTACTGTAATCCGATCTTGCACCACGAAGCCTTGAACGCCGCGGCAGCGGAATTCAAGGCTTTTTCCTTCTGTTATGTTCCTATCGAAATTTGATATAGCATACATAGATTCCTTTGTTATACTAATCTTGCAGCTCGTATTTTATCCATTACCATTGAAGGTGCCGACATGAAAAATTTGAATTTTCAAGTTAATCTGCAAGGCGTTATCGATCTGTTGTCCAATCATCTCTACTCCGAACCAGGCGTGTTCATCCGTGAATTGCTGCAGAACAGCGTTGACGCCGTTACTGCCCGCAAGCGTCTCGGGCATACGTTCGATGAGACGGTTAAAGTCGAAATTTTCTCTTCGCACACGATCTCTTTCACGGATAACGGCTGCGGCCTGACAGAGGAGGAAATTGAGCAGTTTCTCGCGCGGATTGGCGGTTCTGCGAAGCGAGAGGATCAGGACTCGGCGGATGATTTCATCGGCCAATTCGGTGTCGGGTTGCTGTCATGCTTTGTTGTCAGCGAGGAGATCGTGCTGATCACACGTTCCGCTAATGAAGATGCTGAGCCGTTAGAATGGCGGGGTAAGCCGGACGGGACATACTCGATCAAGAAGCTGAAGCGGCAGGTGCCAGTCGGAACAACGGTTTATTTGAAGGCGAAACCGGAATTTGATGATTATTTTGAATATTACCGTGTCAGCGAGCTGCTGGAGAAGTATGGGCAGTATTTGCCGACGCCGGTTATGTTAATAGAAGAGAAATATGAACGGACGATTAACGAATCGAAGCCGCCGTGGCTGATGGACAAGCCGGAGGCGATGGCATACGTTGAGGGCATTGCTTACAATAAGCCGTTGGACATTATTCCGCTCACCTCGGTGATCGGCGGCGTACAAGGTATTGCGCATATTTTGCCTTATGCGGTCAGTCTGCAGGACGAGAAGAAGCATCGGGTGTATCTCAAAAATATGCTGCTCTCCGATCGGATGACGAACATTCTTCCACCGTGGGCGTTCTTCGTCAATGGCATTATTAATACGAGCAGCTTGCGTCCGACCGCATCGCGTGAAGCTTTCCAAGAGAACGATCTATTCTTCGCCGTGCGAGATGAGCTGGGCGAGTGTATCAAACGTTACCTTATTGAGCTTGCGAATCGGGATGCCGATCTGTTCCGCCGCCTTGTCCTTATCCATTATGCCTCGATCAAGACAATGGCGGTTGAAGATGATGAGCTGTATGCGTTGTTCATTCGTCATTTGCGCTTCGAGACTTCATATGGCGAGCTGACGATGGCTGAGATTTTACTTGATCATCGCTTGGTGTATGTGACGACGACGCTTGATGAGTATCGTCAGGTAGCTCGTGTGGCGCGTGCCCAAGAGCTCTTGGTTGTAAACGGCGGCTACGTGCATGATCTGGATCTGGTACGCAAGGTAACGGAGATAGCCGAAGACGTTACGGTCGACATTCTGAACACGCTGGAGTTCGCCAATCAGTTCGAGGAGCTTGATCTGGAGGACAGGCTTACGGTCCAGCCGTTCATCGATCAGAGCGATGCACTTCTGGAGAGCTTCCAGTGCCGTTCGCTCGTCCGTTGGTTCGAGCCTGCGGATATTCCGGTATTGTATAACACGAATCAGGACGTGAATTTCTTCAAGCTCGCGGAAGAGAGTGAACAGCGGGCCAATGAGCTCTTCGCGGATATTGTCCACGTCATTCGCAACGACCTGTATGATACGCCATACGCGAAGCTGTGCTTCAACTATAACAACCCGATGGTCCGCAAAGCGATGGAGTCGAACGATCCTCAGCTGCGCAAGGCGAGCATCGAACTGTTCTACACGCAGGCGCTGCTGCTTGGCAATCATCCGATGGGACCGGCCGAACTGCGAATGATGAACGATTCGCTGCTGCAGTTCATGAACCGTGGGCTCGATGGAGCCGAGGTTGCGCGATGAAGAATCGTTACGATGAACTGAGACGCAGCAGCTGGAGTATGCCGGAGGGCAAGCAGAAGCTGTTGGTGCTGGAGGAAATGATCCGGATTGCTGATCGGTATATGACGGAAGAGGACGCCTACAATGCGCGCACCAGTTATTTTGCTGCTGCAGCGGAAGCCGGTACGCAGGAAAGAATGATCACCGCGTTCGCATGGTGCCTAGCTAAGTACGATCAGTCGCCGGGTTCCTATTCCCAACATGAGATCATGTGGTATTACAAATGGGTCATCGGGATGATATGGCGTTTCCCTGTATTCCGTCTGGAACAGATTGAGGCCGTATTCGAAGACTTTAAGCGGCGATGCATCGAATACGGATACTCGCTTCGTACCTATTACCATAAGCGAAGCGTCTACCTGCTCTCGCGGGGACTTACGCAGGAAGCGACAGAATGCTATAAGCAGTGGCGTACAGCGTCCCGTGACGCGCTGGCGGATTGCCGGGCATGCGAGCAGAACGCGTTCGGCCATTATCTCTTCTCGGCTAATCAGCTAAAGCGGGGAATGCAGGCGGTAAAGCCGATTCTGGATGGCAAAATGGTCTGTCGATCCATCCCGCAAGCAACCTATAGTGAAGTGATGGTGCCGCTATTGAAGCTGAAGCAGTACGAAGAGGCTGTTGCGGTAGGCAAGAAGGCATTCCGAACGATCAAGGGACCTCAGTTTATTGAGGAGCAGGGCGTGTTCCTCGAGTTTTTCACTGTGACGGATCTGCCGAAGGCTGTGAAGATTTACAACGAGACGATCCGTTATGGGCTGGAATACAAGCCCAGTTGGGAACGGTTCAACTACTTGTTGTCTGTACGGCTGTTTCTGCAGGAATGGCATCGGAAGAAAAGGCGGAAGAAGCTGGTGGAGGATGGACGCGTAACCTTGGATTGGCTGGAACAGGAGATTGCCTCTCTCGCGGATGCCTTTAATCGTCGAAACGGCGACGATTATATGCTGGCTTATATGACAGACAAAGAGACGCACATGAGCCGTATGATTGAGGCATTTCAGCAGCGGGTCGAATAGGGTAACAACCACATATCAACGAAGAGCAACGAAATAAAGGACTAAGAAAGCCTCCGGAGCCAAGATAACTGTGGATTCGGAGGCTATTATTATACAATTTAGGTGTATGATTATGGGTTTTTAGAATATTCACGGAAATGACGCCTAGCCTTGGCATCTATTTGCTATAATGATGCTGCGGAATCTTGCAGTTACAACTCAAAGAATTTATTAGTTTTCCTAGTGTGAAGGAAAAGAACAATCGTTGTTAACAATAAATTCCATCCCCGAACGCGGTTTCCCACCCTATAAGCATCGGTAAAGGTTTTCCCATTCCATTAATGACTAGTGAAGAATTGAAGATTGAAGAATTGAAGAATCGTCCAGTACTCCATTACTTCGGCGATCGGTGGAGTTATCGGTAACAGGTAAAGCACATGTTCTGACTGCGGGGTCAACTGGCAGGAAGAACGAATATGAGATCTGGATAATGGAGGAAAGGGCCTCTTCCGTATAAGAAAGGTTAGTGAACTAGGTGGCGTACAGTAATGAAGGAGTTTAAATTTTTGAATCGAATACATCCATTTAACATGATTAAACGGCTAGATAGATGTCCATCTGGGGGGGGAGCATGATAAATAACAAAAAGTATTATGTGCATCTAGGTTTCATGCTGCTAGCGGCATGCGCGGTCTGGCTGGCAGTGTGGCGCAAGGAGACATTCACCGGAACAATCGTCAGCAACGGCATTCAACTAGCTGCCTCCTTCTACACGATGATGATGATGTTTCGTGCTTATCGATTATCGAACAAGCAGTCGAAGCTTTGGCTGTTTTTTGGTCTGGGCATGCTTGACCATACAATCGCGCAACTGGGCTGGACATCACAGGTGCTGCTTACAGGGAGTGAACCCCTTTATCTCGGGTTTCCGGGATACTTATGGTTGCTTTACTACGGATTTATTATTATCGGTATTTATTATCAGTACCGGGATAGGCTTCGAAGCGCGAAGATCGCGCGCGGCTTCATTATCGAGATCTTACTGCTCGTCGCAGTGGCGAGCACGCTGTATTGGAAGCTTCAACTTGAACGGCTGTTCATACAAGACAACCATATACCGAATGAAGTTATCGGTTATATGCTCGCTAACTCCTCGGCGAATGCGGTCGTCATATTCCTGCTGCTTTATCTCTCCTTAACGGGCCGATCAGGTTATACTTCACTTGCGAATCGGTTGCTGCTGTTAGGATTTATTCTGCGGCTTGCCGGTAATACGATGTTTATTTACTTCTTGCCGGGAATTAACTCTTGGATCAACGATGTTTGCTGGCTGCTCGGAACCTTGATGACAGGTTTTGCTGCATTGCCGGAGCTGGATCGGCGCGTTCATGCGGACGCAGCGACTGCACCAGAAGGCTCCTTCACCTTGTTTTTACGGCGGTATGGGCTCATTCTGATCGTGAATGCGGCGCTCATCGTCATGATCTGTTACAACGGGAAGCTCACGATTCTTAGTGTTGGCGCAATTCTTACGATCGTATTGCTCGTTGTACGGTTAACAGTCGGCATTTATGAGTTGGAATCAACGGGCGCAGCGTTAATACAAACGGACATCAATTATCGGAACTTCGTCGAGAGCTCGCTATTCGGCGTATTTATCGAGCAGGAAGGCAGACTTGTCTATGTAAATCAGCAATTAGAGAGCACATTTGGCGTAAAGTCGGGGCAGATGCTCGGCAAACCGCTCGCCGATTATATCGCTGTCATGGATCGGACAAGGCTGAAAGAGCAGTTTCTTTCGATAGCGGATGTAAAGCACTCCACTCGTCTCAGCGTAAAGGCGATCGGAGCGCATCAATCGGAGCTTTTTCTAGAGTTGCAAGCTTCAGGTGCCTTCTATGAGGGACAGCCGGCTATATCGGGTACGCTGCTGGATGTGACGGAGAGCAAGCTGTCCGAGCAGCGGATGATTCGTTCGGAGAAGCTGTCGGTAGTCGGACAACTAGCGGCGGGTGTAGCACACGAGATTCGCAATCCGCTAACGGCACTTAAAGGCTTTACGCAGCTGCTGCACAAGTCGGCGGGCGGCAATCAACGCTATTACGAGATGATGCTGACGGAGCTTGAACGCATTAATTACATTGTAGGCGAATTTAATGGTGCTCTCGCGGCCAGGCCAGTTGAGCCAGCTTGTTCCTTACAACATGGGGCGTATGCTGGAAGACATCGTGCCGATAATGGAGTCGCAGGCGATTCTGACCAACGTTATGATTCAAATCAATGTGCAGCCCAATGTGCCGGACGTGCTCTGTGACGTCAATCAGATCAAGCAGGTGCTGGTCAATCTGATGAAGAACGCCATTGAGGCGATGCCCGAAGGCGGAGCGCTTCGTATCCGTATTCAAGAGGATAAGGCGAAGGATGTACGGATTGAAATTGCCGATGAAGGAATCGGCATCCCGAAGCACGTCATAGAACGTCTCGGTGAACCGTTCTACACGACGAAGGAGTCCGGCACAGGGCTTGGACTAACGGTTTGCTTCAAAATCATTCAGGCTCATGGCGGCGTTCTATCGCTGAGCAGCATTCCGGGTCAAGGGGCAGTGGCGGAGATTCGTCTGCCTTCGCAAGACAAGCAGTCGTGAGTAAATTGAAGAGCAGCAGGCATTGTGCGCCTGCTGCTCTTTGGTTGACTAAGATAATGAGGACTTCTTGATGTGGATGCTGTTCCATGAGACCGGCGGATCAATAATGTTGCTATTGCGATCGAATATCGGGGATTGATAATCATCTTGATTATAATTTCCGAGCGGCACATATCGTCCGGCGATGGATGTATCTTGTACGTTGTATTGCGAGAAGTGAACGATGAGCAGGCCGTCCGGCCGCAGCAAGGGGTCGAGCCGTTCAATCTGCTCTTGGAAGCGTTCGAACGGGTAGATGTTCTTCAGGCTGCGAATCCCTTTCCGGGCTGTATCCATAGGCTTGCGCTGCATGACAGCCATACAGAATATGGCATCGTATGGGCCGTGCTTCTGAATCTCTTCAGGTGAAGAATAGATGAATGAGATCTTGTCGTCTACAGGATGCGATCGGCAAATAGCGAGGCTGCGCAGGTTAATCTCGGCACCAACGATGCGGGCATTCGGAAAATACTGACGGAGCGACAGCACTTCCTCGCCGGTCGAGCAGCCAAAGGAAAGGATGTTAAGCGGTTCTTGCGTCGCCTTATAATGATTGTACAAGTAGTTGCGGCATGCATGGAACAAAATCGGGTAACGGTTCAACAAGGTCGTGGATGAGGTCTGATGGACCTGCTGCCTGTTGAACAATCTCAAACGAATAATGGATCGGTAATTCGGATCGGTCATACCGCGTTTCAAGATATGAGCCATTCGCCAGCCCTTCGCTAGCGGATATACAGCGAGTCTAACCAAAGGATGTTTAGAGTGCTTCAACTGCCTGGCTGTCACCATAATCGACAATTCCGATCCCTCCGCCTTCGGCATCTTTATTAATACTTACAATTTAACAAAATAATGACAGACGCTCAATAGAGTTGAGAAGGATATAGACAAACCGGATCGTAGTACGAAGGCTTGCGGTCACAATGTTGGCACGAAATGGTTTCCAAATTACAGCCCTGCTATTGGTAGTTTTATCACTAATTTTGTGATAACATGTAGGAATATAAGTAGAACGTGAACGTGGAAAGCCGAAAGCCCCCATTCCGTTCGGGCCGATTATAGCTCAGGCTATAATTGGGTATGATTGAAAGGTTGACACCTGTAATTATTTTTAAGGAGGATTTACAATGGCATTGGTTTCGATGAAAGAAATGCTTATCAAAGCTCTGGCGGAAGGTTATGCAGTTGGTCAATTCAACATCAATAACCTCGAGTGGACGCAAGCGATCCTGGCGGCAGCTCAAGAAGAGAAATCGCCAGTTATTCTGGGCGTATCCGAAGGCGCAGCTCGTTACATGGGCGGCTTCAAAGTTGTTACGGCAATCGTTAAATCCCTGATCGAAGAAGGTAACATCACGGTTCCAGTGGCAATCCACCTCGACCATGGTTCTAGCGTTGACAAATGTAAAGCGGCTATCGACGCAGGCTTCACGTCTGTTATGATCGACGCTTCGCATGATCCGATCGAAGAGAACATCCGCATCACTTCGGAAGTTGTTGAATACGCTCATGCACGCGGCGTTTCGGTAGAAGCTGAAGTTGGTACGGTTGGCGGCCAAGAGGACGACGTAGTAGCTGAAGGCGTTATCTACGCTGATATCAATGAGTGCAAAGCGATCGTTGAACGCACAGGCATCGACTGCCTCGCGCCAGCGCTTGGTTCCGTTCATGGTCCTTACAAAGGCGAGCCTAAACTGGGCTTTGCTGAAATGGAAGAAATCTGCAAAACGATCAGCCTGCCACTCGTATTGCACGGCGGCACAGGTATCCCTACGGAGCACATCCAAAAGGCGATCGCACGCGGTACGGCTAAAATCAACGTTAACACGGAAAACCAAATCGCATTCACGAAAGTTGCTCGTGAGATCCTCACGAACGACCATGACGTTTACGATCCACGTAAATTCCTGGCTCCAGGCCGTGAAGCGATCAAAACGACGGTTATCGGTAAAATCCGCGAGTTCGGTTCGTCGAACAAAGCGTAATCCATATACAATGGACAAGGGTTGGACCCGCTGCATCAGCAGTGGTCCAGCCCTTTTTATATGCCGTATAGAAGCGCCGCTGCCCTTGTTCATGCTGAAAATGGTGTTGTGCGGAAATATATGATAGTGTGATGATAGATGCAGTTAACGACGAGGGAGTGAACGACGTGATTACGATCACGATGCCAGCAATGGATGTTTCGATCGAGAAGCAGAAGAACCCGCAGATGAGCAACATTTATGGGTTTACCGATTTCCATCTCATCACGCGGGAGAAGGGCGGTATTTTCTTATTCTACAATGACCGGCAGGAGCTGCTGTTCGTTGGGAAGGCGCGCAAGCTGCGGCCGCGGATCAAGAAGCACTTTGAAGATACCGTATCGCCGATGAAGAACTACCGTGATGAGGTAGCAACCATCGAGGTTTATGTTGTTGAGGATGCGGTTGAACGTGAAATATACGAGACCTATATCATCAATAAATACCGCGCGAAGTACAACGTGGAGAAGGTACTGTACAAGTAAAATAATGCTCACATACAAAAGCGCTGCAGAATCATTCTGCAGCGCTTTTGTTCCTGTTTAATCGATGATAGTCGGGGCTAAGAAGTCGCCGATCGGAATATTGCGAACGATGCCGAACGCAATCGTGAGGGTTAGCATGACCGCCATTACGGCACGTCCTGCCCGTCGATGCTGCAGTCTCATGCACAGCCAGTAGACCGCATACATTGGAGCAAGCGTGAAGACCAGCGGATTATACCGGAGCGCTTGGGCAACTTGACCATGCAGCAGGCTGAGCGCTGCCCGCGTAATGCCGCAGCCAGGGCAGTATAAACCCGTTACAAGGTGGAACACGCAAGGGATGCCGATATCTGTAAGCGGAAGCCATATCAGCAAGTACAGCAGACCGGCACAGGCGATTAGTGAACCGCGGATCAGAAGGCGACGCCCCGCCGGATCAACTGAGAGGTTACGCCAACCGGTTAACATCCAATTGTACGATTGCATAAGTCACAATGCCGAGACCGAAGAAATTCAATACGAGGTACAAGATCGAGTTGTCGGATGCGATCATGCCGCGTTGACGTTGCGCTTCTTGCACTTGTTTACCAACCTGGTAAGCCCACACATAGGACCAGATGCCGCAAGTGACAAGCGTAAGCAGGAAGTGCTTGCCTCCCGTAAAGTTATGATCTCCGCTTAATTTGCCCACATCATTGGTCAATACAATGAACCAATAAATACCGTAGATGCCGCACGTAATCAGAGTAAGGATAATAGATACTGCAATATTTCTTTGTGTGACATGAACCATTGGACACCATCCTGAACGTATTTTTACAAGGTCATCTACTATAAGAGAGCAGAACCTATTATTCCTATATCGACATCGAATTGATAGTTCTTTAGATCTACTGGTTGACGCTCTAACATTTTGAAATTAACATATGGGATATTATAGGGAACGGGGGATGCATCTTTGATCAGTCCTAGTAGAGAAGAAGAACGCTTAGCAGCATCCGCTGCAGACAAGTACGGTTTCAGCATGGAACGAGTTCGTTATCTCGGAGGAAGCCAGAATCAAATATATGCATACGAGCATGAGGGAAATGCCTATATCATTAGATTTACGCCGGTGAGCAACCGCACCGAGCAGCAAGTGCTAAGTGAATTGGACTGGATCCAGTATCTTGCTGATAATGGAATCGCCGTATCTGCGCCTGTGTTATCGCTCGACGGCAAGTTGACCGAGCAGATCATGCTGGCGGATGGTAGTGCTTGTCACTGTATCGTATTCGGGCGAGCGCCAGGCAAACAAGTGCCGTATCCTGATTGTCTGAAGGATAATGCCCTGTACGAGCGGCTTGGCGAACTAACGGGCAGACTTCATGCCTTGTCGCGCACTTATCAGCCGTCGGATGACGCGATGACACGTCGGCATGATTGGAGCGACAACTGGTTTCTTCGCCATATTGACCTGATTCCAGCAACACAGCATTTGGTCCGCAGTAGTTATAACCGACTGCTGGACGAGCTGCGGGCTTTGTCGCAGGACCCAGAAGCGTATGGGCTCATACATGGCGATATAAACGTAGGCAATTTCACGGTGGATGAGCAGGGAACCATCACGTTGTTTGATTTTGATGAAGCCGAGTACAGCTGGTTTGTCGAGGATATTGCGATTCAACTGTATTACCTCGTCTATGTCTATGGGGGAGAAGAGGGAAGAGCGAGCCGCAAAGAGCAGGCAGGTCGCTTCATGGAGCATTTCATGCAGGGTTATGAACGCGAGTATAGGCTGGACCGTCAGTGGCTGCGCTTGATGCCGCTGTTCCTACGCGTACGGGAGCTGATTGTTTACATCGGAGCGTTCCGACGCTGGGATGGCGTTGATGAGACGTTCAGCAGTTCAGACAATCAATGGTTCAAGGATTGGATTGCGGAGAGTCGGCACCGCATTGAGCAGGGCATTCCGATCGTCGATATTTGGACGGAGCAATAATAAGCATTACGGACTTTCCCATTCATGCACAAAAGCCTCCAGAATAACCGCGCCGTTGAGGCGCGGAGGATTCTGGAGGCTTCTTCCTACTGTAATGATGAAGTCCGGTAGACTATTGCTTCTCTACCGTGTATCCGTCTTTCGTCAACTGCGTGACGATGCCGTCATCGCCAATCATATGCAGGCTGCCGACTGCGACGAAATACGTCTTGTGCTCGGTGCTGTTCAGGAAGCCCTCAATCTTGTTGGTCATTCCTTTATTGCGATCGGCGATGAACGCTTGGTAGTATTCATGATCTACGTTTTGCTGCGCATTCGTGAGCGTAAGAAGTGTAGTCTCATCTCCAGTCTTCCACATGTTGAGTAGCGCGTCGACTGCGTTCTGGTCTTCACCTGAGCTAGGATCGTTATAAGCTTTGATTGCATCGACCAATAGGCTTTCCTGTAGGTCTGCAGAGAGATTATCGAATAGGCCATATTGTTGTTCGGCCGTCTCCAGCTGAACAATTGGTTTACTCGATTTCAGAGCTTGCTGCATCAAGTACTGGTCAATGCCGAGCTCAGCCTGGTAGCCGGCATCGCTGATCATTAATGAAGGGATTGTTAGGGAAACAACCCACGGCTCATATTTGTCCAGCGTGTTCTCGGGAGCCCCTAGGCCCTTCAGAATAGCAGTAACTCCTTTATAGGTGTCGGCCGATACATGATCTTTCAGCGTGGTGCCGTCTTTATAAGTGCCTAAGTCATCGAGGATTGCGCCGATTTGCTCCTGCGTGTACTGCGTCAAATCAACCTCGACGCCAAGGTAGTCGGCGGACTTGAAGGCCGCTTCAAGCTCTGGGCGAAGCGGATACGTCGCTTTGTCGGCCACGTGGATCGTGCCGAGCAGGTAGACCGTGTTTCCGTTCTTCTCGACCTTCCACATAAATCCCTTGCTTTGTGCAGCCGCTTGGACCACAGGGGATGTCAGCGAAATGGTATGCGTGGCTTGCGCCCAGCTTACATTGTAGCCGGTCGACTGGCCAACGAAGCGCAGCGGTACGAAGGTGACGTTATGGACGATGCGGGCCGCAGTCGTGAGCGTCACCTTCTCGCCGTTAACGGTTGCTGTTTTGCTGCCGATTTGCAGGCTGAAGGATAAGTCGCCTTTGGCGCCGGATACGGTTTTTGTCGTGTTATTCCATGACAGGTCGATGCTCAGCGTCTCAAATAAGGAACGCATAGGTACAAACGTTGTACCGTTGTCGACGAATGGCTCTGCCGAGCCCTCGCCTAGTTGGATCGGCTTGCCGTCCAGCAGGACCGTTGTGGATGGCTGCGCAGCAGCATAGCTGGTCGCCGAGAAGACGGATAACATGACGATTAGTGCAAGCAATAGAGAACTTAACTTTTTCAATTTCATGCGGACGTAATCTCCTTCATTCGTTGGAATGTCTGACTGATGGCCAGATGGAGTGGATTCGACACTGGATAACCAAATTCCTTTTGCTGGAAAATGGTTGTGATCCATTTTGACTACTTAAATTCCACATGTTCAAACAATATCCACAAATTTACTTGCGAGTACTCGAGTTGGCTGCACGCAAGTTTACACGGCAGGACCAGCGGTTATGGTCGTTCCTCTTTAGGAGATGGGATACTCTGATTATCCATTCATGTTATTGACGTTTACGTTAGCGTTAGTATTGGGTTATAATAAGAATAGCAAGGACGAAACCATTGTCGAGGAGGCGCATACCAGATGTATAACCGAATTGTTGTTCCGATTGACGGGTCACCGCAAGCATGGAAGGCACTCGATCATGCCATTGATCTGGCTCATGCGCACTCATCTGTTCGTTTGACCGCACTTCACGTCGACGCATCCGTTTCCCTGAATGAGCCGGTATTTGGAACAGAGCTGGATCATGCTGTTGCTGCAGAGGACAAGCAAGTAATCGATTCTGCGATTCGCAAGCTTACGTCGGCTGGCGTAAATTTTCAAGCGATGCATCAGTCAGGAAGCCCATCTGAAGTGATCTGTCAGACCGCCACACAAGAGCAAGCGGATCTCATTGTAATGGGCAGCCGAGGACTTGGCCTTGTGAAGGAAATGCTGCTCGGAAGTGTGAGTCATGCCGTCGCCCAGCACGCGATTTGCCCTGTACTGCTAGTCAAATAATGATTGTCCGATTGTAGGATAACGATGATAAAAAGGACCTCAGTCTCGCTATACAGCGAGGGACTGAGGTCCTTTCATATGTATGTGCAATTCCTGAGATCGGCGGGACCGTTGTTACTTCCGATCGGTCATTCGGCTAAGATCCGAGGTCAGCTTGTCCAACTGCAGGAAGCTCTCGACAACCTCGAGAATGCGGCTGTCCTGCGTAGTCATGCTGGCAGACATCTCCTCAATCGAGGCCATATTCTCCTCGGTAATGCTTGCGATCGTTACGATCTGGTCCGTAATCCGCGTATACTGTTCATGCAGCTCGTTCGCGGATCGATCCACCTGTGACGATTGCTGCTCCAGATGGATGGCGTCTTGGGTGAGCGAGCGCATAACTTCGACAACCTTCTGTACGGCAGTGCTGCCATCTGCGACCGACTGCTGGCCTTGAAGTACCTGCTCGGCGGCTTGAAGCGTTTTCGATCGGATGCTCTCTAGAATCGTTTCAATCTCCTCTGTCGACTGCTGCGAGGTTTCAGCGAGCTTGCGGATTTCGTGCGATACGACGCCAAAGCCTTTGCCATGCTCGCCTGCGCGCGCAGCCTCGATCGCGGCATTCAGAGCAAGCAGGTTCGTCTGGGTGGAAATATGCTTGATCGTTGCGAGGATATCGCTGATTTGCGTGTTCTGCTCGCCAAGCTCATTCATCAGCTTCGCTGCCGTGTCGATCGTCCCGTGCACTTGCTTCATCTGCGTATCCAGCGATTCCGCTTCTTCGCTGCCAACCTTCGTCAGCTGTGCCGAGCTTACGGAGAGCTGCGTCATCTCTGTCGAGCGGTCAGCAAGGGATGTAACGGATTGCTCAATGTAGCGAATGGACTCGCTAATATCGTTGATGCTGGATGTCTGTGTTTCAATGCTGGACGTAATCTCTGTGAAGGCGGTCGTTACTTCTTTGGAGATTGTGCCTGTGGAAGTGATGTTTGTTTTCAGGTTGGAACTGAAGTCATTGAGCATAGAGACCGAAGCAGATACTTGACCGACGAGATCGAGCGAATGGTTCTTCTCTTGAATGGCTTCCTCACGCTGCTTGAATACTTCATTCTGCAGACGTTCGCTGAACCTTGTTGAAGCGAAGAGCGGGATGGCAATCATGAAGAAGTACATGAACATCGTCACGATGTCGTTCTCGCCGAATACCTCTGCCCCGTATTGTTCAAATAGCACAACCGTAAGCGCAGCGCCCATCAATGAGGAAAACGCAATTGCCCGGGAGCTGGAGTACAATGTCATAATGGCCAGATTGACATAGACAAGGAAGTAGGTCGTAATGATTGGACCCGTATAAACCAATAAATACGTTAGAACTGTCACGATCGTTGAGATGAAATACATGATGTACTCGGTCAACCAGCGTTTCATGTGCAGGATCGTCGTTAATCCGCATGTAATCGTCCCGACGATTGCGAGCATGATGATAGAGTCTGCACCCGCGTTAGTAAGAGTGTCGACGACAACCCCAAGGAGCAGCATCCCCCATATGATATAGACAAGCAGTTTGTTGCGGCGGTGCAATGTTTCTAGAAAATCCACAATTCATCCTCCTTTACTAGTTATATTTACGGATAATTAGCTCAATAATAGCACAAAGCGGCAATATTCGACATAATTTTAGTAAAATTTTGCTATTATTTGCCGGCGGCTGCGTCATTTCATAATCCGTATTATGGAACGGCTGTTTGTTTGCCGTACGCAAGTTGTGCTAACGAATCTAACAAAACTTACTGTCACAACCTAGAAGCGATGTTGGCATTAATGAACGGAGCTATTCTTATTTGATATCGGCAGGGAATTATTAGTCGATTAGTCCACAAATAAGATTACATGAATTCTTTACATGATCAGACGTGAAAGACTGTCTATATTAAGCTTTCTGAAGTTCGTCTGCATAGGCGGGAGAAGGTTAAGTACGGGGTAGCTGAAGGTGGAGTATGGAGAAACACATGCGTGTGTTGTCCTAAAGTGTATGTACAACGGCAAAAGGCATCCCATCACGGGTCCCATCACGGGATGCCTTTCTCATCTATTAGGCGGGACAATCTGAAGTCCTTACGTTGGCTCGCAACTTATTTCGCGTACCATCCACCTGTGTTTTTGTGCCAAGGTTTCCAGACGGGCTGCTTCTTACTCGACTTGTTGATGGCTTTGCCCCCGCCGCCAACTGCTTGCTGCTGCCGTGTGCCAGGGCTCTCGATGGCGGAGTTCGTGCCGCTTGTGCTGTATTTGCCGGCGCCGCTTGCTACTTGGGTAGCCGAGGCATTCGCAGCGTTCTTCGGAAGCTTCACAATCTGATCGTTGAGGACGATAATGACTTCTTTGCGGTGAGCGCGATGTGCATGCTGCTGCCCATGCTTGCTATGAGATCCATAACCGCGACCCAGACGGCTGTGTTTCTCAGGCGACCAGACATTCTTGGCGGTTCCGCCCGCACCCACGCTCTGCTGCTGCTGCGTATGCGGCGACTTGATTGCTGCGTTGCTGCCTGCCGCGCTGCTGCGTCCTGCTCCGCTTGCGAGCTGCGTCGTGTTCGGTGCATTCGTGAACTGATGGTTGACCACGAATACGAGTCTATCAATGCCGTGAAGCGGCGTCCGAGTAATGATCCGCTTGCCGCGTTTCTCAATAATAACGGTCAGACGATCCCTTCGTTTGGACACATTGACCCTCCTCAATTGGACTTGATTAAGTATATGTCCTCCTCTAGCAACGGCAAGGGATGGATGCCGTCTGTATGTATTTCTATATCGGTTGTTGACTCTGGAGCGGCTCCAACGTTTAGAATGGGAATTGTTCCGGAACAAGCAAGCATCCATGGAGGTTTCTTAATGTACAAAATCGGTGAGCTATCGGAAATGACAGGTCTGCAGACCGATACGATTCGTTACTATGAGAAAATCGACCTGCTGAAGCCTAGCCGCGTCGATCCTAACAATGGTTATCGTTACTACAGCAATGACAATGCGAAGCGGCTTTTTGCCATTATCGAGTGGAAGAAGTACGGCTTCAGTCTCGACACAATACGTGAGCTGATGCAATGCACTGATAACGAGCGGCTACGAGAAGTGTTCGGACATAAGCTCAAACAGCTAGATATGGAGCGTAATCAATTGGATAAGACGATGCGAATTCTTCAGCAGCGATTCAATGCGATGATGGAGGATTCCACTATGGGACGAAACAGAGTGCTTCTTATTGATGATTCGGCGTTCATGCGAATGATGCAGACAGATGGTTTGAACAAACACGGATATGAAGTAGTGGGCGAAGCGGAGGAGGGGGAAGCGGGAATCAAGCAATTTGAGACACTGAGCTCCGATCTAGTCGTCATAGATATTGGACTGCCCGATATGGATGGCGTGGCGGTCGCCCGTACAATACGTGAGATGGACAAAGGGGTACATATCGTAATGTGCTCTGCACGTGGGCATATCAGTCAAATCGTAGCATCCTTACAGGCGGGGGCTGACGAATTCGTCGTCAAACCGTTTCAGATGGAGACGCTGGTCGCCGCTGCGGAACGCGAGCAACGGGACGGGTACGAGGAATCTACGATGTCGGCGCTGCTGGCAGATCGTCGTATCGCCGAGAATGTGAATCATGTACTTTCTCAGCCGGTGATCGACGCTTTACTTCATGTGTGCAGAGAAGGCTTTCGACCAGGCGATGACGCTTATGAATCATTCTGGAATGATGTATCCATCATGACCCCGTAATGAGAAGAAGAGAATCAACAAAAACCAGCGGCGGCCCTAGACCTTATCCGGTCCTGGGCTGCCGCTGGTTCATCTCTCGGTTATGCAGCTGCTGTTTACTTTCCGTTCGACTCCAGACGAGCGAGTTCCTTATGAACGATTGGCGCGACCTTCGTGCCGAGCAGCTCGATCGCGCGAAGCACCTCGCGGTGCGGCATCGTGCCGACGTTCACGTGCAGGAAGAAGCGCGTGAGGCCAAGGTTCTTCCGCAGCAGAACGATTTTCTCTGCGACATATTCAGGGTCGCCTACATAAAGCGCGCCGCGCGGGCTGCGCGAAGCGTCGTAAGTGGCGCGGTCATAAGCACGGCCCCAGCCGCGTTCGCTGCCGATCTTGGTCATCTGTGCTGCCGTTGGCGCATAGAACGATTCGACTGCCTGCTCCATCGTATCGGCGATAAAGCCATGCGAGTGCGATGCAATTTGCAGCTTCGACGGATCATGGCCAGCTTGCAGCGCCGCACGCTTATACAGATCAACAAGCGGCGCGAAGCTCTCCGGCATACCGCCGATAATCGCGAACGCAACAGGCAATCCGAGCATACCTGCGCGAATAGCCGACTCTGGATTGCCGCCTGTAGCGATCCACACCGGCAGCGGCTCCTGTACTGCACGCGGATAGATGCCCAGATCCTTGATCGCTGGGCGATGGCCGCCGCGCCACGTTACTTTCTCCGACTTGCGGATTTCGAGCAGCAGCTCCAGCTTCTCATCGAACAGCTCGTTGTAGTCGTCGAGGCTGTAACCGAACAGCGGGAACGATTCGACGAACGAGCCGCGGCCGGCCATAATCTCCGCACGACCGTTCGAGATGCCGTCCAACGTAGCGAACTGTTGATATACACGGACCGGGTCATCGGATGACAGGACGGTTACCGCGCTAGACAGCCGAATGTTCTTGGTCATTCCAGCAGCTGCTGCAAGTACGATAGCAGGCGCGCTGCCCGCGTAGTCCGGGCGATGATGCTCGCCGATCCCATAGACATCGAGTCCGACTTGATCCGCCAGCACGATCTCTTCCACTGCATTGCGCAGACGCTCTGCATGATTGACTGCCTCACCGGTTACCGGATGAGGTGTCGCCTCCAGAAAGGTACTAATCCCTATCTCCATCTTTTTTGCCGAATCAGCCATTCGCTATCGCCTCCATATGTAAGTATGAATAGTGTACTAAATTTTTATTAACTATAAAAGGGTAAGTGCATTTTCTTGCCACATAAGAATTTTTAAGTTCTCGTGTTTCTCGAAAAACGAACCTTATTGGCTATAAAACCCACCGCTAAACGCGGTCGCTCATCATCGAATTGCGTCGATAGAGGTTTTCTTACTTTTTATTTCTAGGCAGGTCCACTAGTGAACAGGTCACCTTCGTACACATATTGTGTACGAAGGTGGTGATAACAATGACACAAACACTCGTGGATTGGATCACATACTGCCTGCTGGGCATCTTCGGCCTAATGATTATCGACTTCTTAATAGCGTTCGCCCTATCCTTCTGGGCAGGAACATTCGAAGTCACATTCCTTCCTTATTTGAAGGACATCGTATTCTACGTGCTTCCGCTCAACTTCATCCTATCGATGGTATCCATCGATCCGACGGAATGGACGCTCATCGTCCTCTATTTCGTAGGGGCGCTGTCCGTTATGATCAAGTATGTGCGGGATATTATAAGGAGATTCCGTCCGGCGGAGGCGGCAGGCGACAATGAATAATGTCCGCAGCAACCAGCATGCAAGCCCGTTCCTTCCGTTCCCACGGATGTGATCGGGCTTGTTCAGTTTTAGATCAAATTTTCTAGTGCGAGGGCTATACCATCATTACGTTTATCCATGAAACGTATCATCCTATATAATGCAGTTAATGATACAGAACGGAATACGGATAGGGAATGTCCTGGCTATATGGAAAAGAAGACAGAAAAACGGGGATTCCGCGGATAGTCAAGCAACTGGAGCACTCATGCATTGTACGATGGTGCTTTTGTTTTGCCTAAACTCGCAAACACATGTGATTTTGTAGGTCCTGGCGGAGAATACTAGAGCCTATTCATCTTTATGATGCTGTCGGTGTAAAAGATCATATATAACAACGTATGGTAATTATAAGGCTGATGCTAACTCCGACGTTGAGTCGGTTGAGAAAAGAAAAAAAGCACTCTGATTGAGTGCTTACACAATGGTTTCCAATTAAATAATAGTTAGATAGAAACTATAAGGCAAAGTTGTTGAATAGTCCTTTCCTGTCTGTCCCCTAACTTGATAGTAAACCGTCTCCCCAGGATTAACAGTACTAATCCCAAAAGAGTCTAATCCTCCTGGTCCGTTATCACTTGCGGATGATATAGCTCCGGTAGATCCGTTAAAATAAAACATAACATTAAGATCATAATTTTTACCCGCAGGAGACTGCAATCTAGCTTCGAGGGCGACAGACCTACCAGTGTCATTTGTCCATTTATACCAGTCGACATCAACGCTCGAATTAATAGTTGTCGTCACACCATTAAGCGGACCGTTTAATGAATAGGCATCTGCGAGTGAATCCGCCCAACCATCATAAGCATAAACAGAAGACGCACCGAATAACAACATGGCTGAAGTCATTACTCCAATAACAAGTTTTTTACCAACCTTCTTCGACATTTTCAACTTCCCTCCTATGTAGTCCACATACAAACACTACTTGGATTTCATTTTACATAAAAGGATAATATTAGTATATGGTATATTACTCCTGAATTATTGGGACCCCTTAGATAATTTCAATAGGAATTGAATAGTTGCAACCAGCATGCAAGCCCGTTCCATCCGCTCCTCGGATGTGAATGGGCTTGTGTCATTTTCGTTAAAGTTTGCAGTAGGGAGGCAGGCTTTCAGCATACGTTGACGAATCTAATAAAGGTCAAAGACTGAATCCTAACACTTGCGGAGGTGCACGAATGAGAGCGCTTTTTATTGGAGGAACAGGCATTATCAGCTCGGCCATCACGCGTCAATTGGCGGCACAGGGCTGTGAACTGTATTTGCTGAACCGGGGTAACAACAACGCGAAGCTGCCGGAAGGTGTGCGTGTGATTCAAGCTGATATTAATGACGAGCAGCAGGTTGCGAAGCTGATCGAGGATCTGGAATTCGACGTTGTCGCGGATTTCATCGCCTTCGTACCGGCACAGCTGGAGCGCGATTATCGGTTGTTCAAGGGCAAGACGAAGCAGTTTATGTTCATTAGCTCGGCATCGGCGTATCAGACTCCACTGTCCGACTATCGGATTACGGAAGGTACGCTGCTGGCCAATCCATATTGGGAATACTCCCGTAACAAAATCGCCTGCGAGGAGTATCTCATCAAGCAGTACCGCGAGGAAGGCTTCCCGATCACGATCGTTCGACCAAGCCACACGTACGATGAGCGTTTCATTCCGCTAGGCGTACATGGCAGCAAAGGCGCTTGGCAGGTAGCGAAGCGAATGCTCGAAGGCAAGCCCGTTATTATTCACGGGGACGGCACATCGCTCTGGACAATGACGCATAATTCCGATTTTGCGCGAGGATTCATTGGCCTTATGGGCAATATCCATGCCATCGGCGAAGCGGTACATATTACGTCGGACGAGTCTCTTACGTGGAACCAGATTTACGAATCGATTGCCAATGCGCTTGGCGTGAAGCTGAATGCGGTGCATGTCGCTACCGATTTCCTCGCAGCATGCAGTACAGAAGACTATCGCGGTGGCTTGCTAGGCGACAAATCCAACACCGTTGTGTTCGATAACTCGAAGTTGAAGCGACTCGTGCCGGACTTCGTTGCGACGACTCGGTTCGATCAAGGCGTTAAGCAGACGGTTCAGCATATTCTCGCGCATCCGGAGCTTCAAGTAGAGGATCCTGCATTCGACGCGTGGTGCGACAGGGTGATCGGTGCACTGGATACAGCGCGGAAGGCTGTCTTGCAACAGGAAGCGTAACAGGAAGGTTGTGCAACAAGAATGAATGTATTTACGGATGAGCATTACGAGTTAGTTGATTTCAGCGACCGCGACTTGAAGGAGGCGCAGTTCGTCCGCTGTACCTTCGAGAGCTGCACGTTCTCCAGCGGATCGCTGGAAGAGATCGAGACGAGCGGCTGTCGGTTTAACAGCTGTGATTTTCGCGGGGCGCTAATGAATGCTTCGACGCATACGGAGACGGCGTTTCTGAACTGTCAGTTCGGTGAAGCGAATCTGTTCGTCGCGAAGTTCGACCGCTGCAAGCTGACCGGCTCCGACTTCGTGAAGGCGCAGCTGGATGGCATTACAATTGTGCAGGGCGACTGGTCGTATGTGAATTTGCGTCACGCACGGCTGACGAAGCAAGATCTGCGAGGCGTCGCGTTCTATGAGGCGGATCTGGCTGGTGCGAATCTAGAAAAGGCAGATCTGCGTAAGGCTGATTTGTCGCGGGCGAACCTCGGACAAGCGAAGTTGAAAGGGGCCGACCTGCGCGGAGCTGAAGTCGACGGCGTCAACTGGCTGAACGTTGATGTGAAGGGCGTTCGAATGGACACGGCGCAGGCAACTGCTTTCTTACGCTGTTACGGCGCTAAAGTGGAGTAAACGAATAGCCACACAGCTAAGCGGGGAATGAGGATCGGACTTTTAGAATGACCTTTATAAGAGAAAGGGATTACGACGACAATGAGTGAACTGCTGAATACGCTGCTGGCCCAAGAGGAAGAGCTGCAGTTGAATGATTGGACGAACGAGGATGCTTTCCGTCTGGGCTGCCTGATCGTTGAGGTTGCGAAGGAGAGAGGCGTTGGCATCTCGGTTCATATCGAGAACGACGAACATCCGCTGTTCACGCACTATATGTCTGGCACGAACAAGGGCAACACCTACTGGATGAACGCGAAAAGCAATGTGGTGAACCGCTTCGGCCACAGCTCGCTCTACGTTGGCGAGACGTTCCGTTCGCAAGGTCAGTCGTTCCACGAAGGATCGGGTCTGCCGGAATCCGACTACCAAGGCGAGGGCGGTTCTTTCCCGATCGTCGTTCGCGGCCAAGGCAAGGTCGGCACGGTGACGGTATCCGGCTTGCCGGGCGAAGAGGATCATGCGGTTGCCGTTGAAGGCCTCCGCAGACTGCTGGCCAGCAAATAAAGAATACGAAAGCCCGGGAAAGCTTGTACAGGACAAGCTCTCGCGGGCTTTTTTTACAAGTATGATTACTGTTTCCCTCTACGATAGAGATCAACACTCTTGAAGCCTTCGCCTAAGATTAACTTCATCTCCTCGCGACGTTTCTCCCGTGTTTCCTCCTGCACCGCACTGTACACGTAACGCGCCCAGTCTCTGCGATGAACTTCTCCCGATAGGAGAAAACGACGGATGGAAGACGATCCCAAGGGGTGTCTTTCGCTGTATAATAAGCTGGACGCTCTAGAGCGTCCTCCCCCATGTTGAAAGGAAGGTAACCATGCGTCGGGATCAAATGTATGCGATTGGCCAAGCGGCAGAGATTTGCGATGTCTCCATTCAGACGCTGCGCTATTACGATAAAATCGGTCTCGTGAAGCCGGAGCATGTCGACCGGCAGTCGGGGTATCGGTATTATTCGAGTCGGAATTTGCTCCACGTGAAGATCGTGAAAGAAATGAAGCTGATGAATTTCTCGTTGGAGCAGATTGCAGCTATGCTGGAGCAAGGGGCGGCGGAGGGCATGAAGGCAGCCTATGCATTGAAGCATGCTGAGCTTCTGCAGCAGCAGCAGGAGCTCGAGCGGGCGCGTCTTATGGTTGAGCAGCGGCTGAAGCAGATCGATGAGCTGGAGCAGCTCAGTGCCGATCTGACTGAACTGGATGTATTGATCGAGCTCAAGCAGCTGCCAGATCGCTGCGTGGTTTATGACCGTGGATGGCATGGCATCGATATGGAGCCCGCTATTGCCCGGTTCGTTGGGCTGTTCCGGCTGATGGAGATGAACGGTCTGCAGCCGACGGGCTCAGGCATGTCGATCTATCACGAAGAGCTCTTGACCCTCGATCGGAGTCGTGCGGATATTGAGGTATGCGTCATGATTGCGGCGGAGATACCAGCGTCATCGCTCACGCGCATTGTTCCAGGCGGACGACATGTGACGGCGACGTATTGCGGCGCCCCGAACGAGCAGTCCTGCAAGCACGCATACGGCAGGATGCAGGAATGGATGACGCTCCATGGTTATCAAGCCAATGGACCTATGGTGGAGCAGTATTTGATCGATATGACGCAGATGATGAATCCGAATGATTTTATTGTGGAACTGCAAATTCCTGTTAAACACTCGTTGACTCTATAGCTGCTATAGGGTTTATCGTGTCATTAAAGGCAGCGGCGAGCCGCAATCCGTGAGAGGGGCAATTAATGATGCGAGTGATATTGGGAACAGGTCCGTTGGGCAAGTCGGTAATGAGGGAGCTTCTGAAGAGAGGCGAGCAAGTGACGATGGTCAATTCGAGCGGGCAGGCGGCCGTACCGGCAGGCGTCATCGTCAAGCGGGCGGATCTGATGGATCGGCAGCAGGTGATCAACGTCCTGCAAGGAGCTTCCGTCGTCTACCAATGCGCGGCTCCGCCATACCATCAATGGGATCGGCTTGAGCAGATGATGGATAATATTACGGCAGGCGCGATTGCAGCCAATGCGCGCTTGGTGTTTGGTGACAACCTGTACATGTATGGTCCGGTTCAAGGCGTCATTCATGAAGAGCTGCCGTATGCGGCGAATACGAGGAAAGGTCTTATTCGTGCAGAAGTGGCCCGCAAGCTGCTTGCGCTGAACCGAGATGGCGTCCTGCAGACGGTTATCGGCAGAGGATCGGATTTCTACGGACCAGAGGTGCTGACCTCTTCCGCAGGGGCGATGTTCTTCAAGCCGATTGTCGGAGGCAAGTCGACATCGGTGATGGGCGATCCGAATTGCAGGCACAGCTACACGTTTATTGATGACTTCGGCCGGGCACTTGTTGTACTTGGCGAGGATGAGGATGCGTTCGGTCAGGCATGGCATGTGCCAACAGCTGAGGCGACGACCATGCGGCAGTTCGCGGAGACGGCGTATCGTGCGGCAGGGTTCCAGCCTGCGAAGGTTCGAACGATGGGCAGAGGCATGCTTCGAATGGCTGGATTGTTCATGCCTGCGGCCAAAGAGACCATCGAGATGCTGTATCAGTTCGAGCGCGATTTTGTTATCGATACCCGCAAGTTCAGCGAGCGGTTCGGCATAGAGGCAACTCCCCTTGAGAAAGGGGTTGCGAGCACGGTAGAGTGGTTCCGCAGAAGGAGCAGCTAACGGAATACGGATGTTGTACCATTGTATTTTGACCCGATTTGTAATACACTGATCGCAATTGAATATATGCGGGAGCTTGTGGAAGCAGGCTGAGAGTACGACTAAACCGTCGTAGACCGAATGAACCTGTTGGATAATGCCAGCGTAGGGAAGCGTTCTTTCGTTATAGGTATACTTGATGACGCGTATACGCTGTGCTTGCTCCTGCAGGCAGAGCGTTTTTTTGTGTTTATTAATAAACTTCCGACAGAGAGGTAGATTAACAATGAACATCCAAGAAGTTAAGGATCTGCTAGGCAAAGTAAGAGCAGCGAACCCGCTCGTAACGAGCATGACGAATGTGGTCGTTACGAACTTTACAGCAAACGGCCTGCTGGCGCTGGGCGCTTCGCCGCTGATGGCGTATGCGAAGGAAGAAGTGGCAGACATCGCCCGCATCTCAGGCGCGCTCGTGCTCAACATCGGTACGCTGAATGAGACGGACGTAGCGGCAATGAAGATCGCAGGTCACTCTGCGAACGAACATGGCGTTCCGGTTGTATTCGATCCGGTAGGCGCAGGCGCAACGGCTTACCGTACGCGCGTATCACAAGAATTCATGAGCGAGATGAACGTATCGATCCTTCGCGGCAACGCGGCGGAAGTGGCGAACGTGGTTGGTCAAGCATGGCAGATCAAAGGCGTCGATGCTGGCGCAGGCGACGGCAATATTGTAGAGCTTGCACAGACGGCGGCTCGTCAATTGAACACGGTAGCGGTTGTTACAGGTCCGGATGATGTTGTTTCAGATGGTACGGACACGTACGTTGCGCACAATGGCGATGTGATTCTAACCCGCGTAACGGGAACGGGCTGCTTGCTGACATCGGTTATCGGCGCGTTCGCGGCTGTTGAACCGAATGCAGCGCGTGCGGCTGCGGCTGCATTGGTTGTCTATGGCGTTGCAGCGGAAATCGCTGCAAGCAAGACGAAGGATCAAGGTCCGGGCAGCTTCCAGATCGAGTTCCTGAATCAGCTGGCACTTGTGTCGGCAGACGATATCGAGCGTCTCGGCCGAATTGAGAAGCTGTAAGCAGACGGGGCTTATCGCCACGCACAGGGTAAAGCAACAGCAAACTTTTAAACTCAGAGAGGGCCTTCGCGGCTCTCTTTTGGTATACTCGATACAACTAGATAGGAGAGTGGGCTGGCGATGACAATTGCAAGAGCATTAACAGTAGCAGGCTCGGACAGCGGCGGCGGAGCGGGCATTCAAGCCGACCTGAAGACGTTCCAAGAGCTGGACGTATTCGGCATGACGGCGCTGACCGCTGTGACGGCGCAGAATACGCTCGGCGTGCACGGGATTTATCCGTTGACGGTTGAAGCCGTACAGAAGCAGATGGACGCGATTGGCGAGGATATCGGAACGGACGCGGTGAAGACCGGCATGTTGTTCAACAGCGATATTATTCGCGGCGTGGCGGAGAAGCTGATGCAGTACAAGTGGGAGAAGGTCGTCGTTGACCCGGTTATGATTGCAAAAGGGGGCTCGGTGCTTCTGCTCGAGGAGGCCGTTCGCGCCCTCCGTGAAGTGCTTATGCCGCTCGCGCTTGTCATTACGCCGAATGTGCCGGAGGCAGAGTTGATCGCCGGCAAGTCCATTCACGGCTTGGATGACCGGAAGGAAGCGGCTCGCATTCTCGCCGATCTCGGGGCGAAGAACGTCGTCATGAAAGGCGGTCATGACGAGTCGAACCCGAATGAAGTCATCGACCTTCTCTATGACGGCCGCGACTTCTATGAATTCAGCAGCCCGCGTCAAGAAACACGCCATACGCATGGTACAGGCTGCACGTTCGCTGCCGCTGTCACAGCCGAGCTGGCCAAAGGCCGCACAGTCGTACAGGCGGTTGAAGTTGCGAAGCAGTTCATTCAGGCGGCTATCGAAGATACGATTCAACTCGGTCAAGGGCATGGGCCAACGAACCATTGGGCGTACCGGAGACGTCAGGCAGCAGGAGCGGGACGATGAGCGCGCGGGCGCATTGGCGTCAGCCTGAAGAGCTGAGCAAGCTGCTTCGCGTGTATCTCATCATGGGCAGCAACAACTGCCTGCGCGATCCGGAGCAAGTGCTTACGGATGCGATTGCCGGCGGCATCACGATGTTCCAGTATCGCGAGAAAGGCACTGGCGCACTGACTGGCGACGAGCGGTTTAAGCTAGCATCGCGTCTTCGCGAGATGTGCCGTATGAGCGGCGTCCCGTTCATCGTGAACGATGATGTCGATCTTGCGCTAGCGCTTGATGCGGATGGCGTACATGTCGGACAAGAAGATGAGCTTGCGACGGAAGTGAGACGCCGGATCGGGGAAGATCGGATTCTTGGCGTGTCGGCTTATAACATGGTCGAAGCGGATACTGCAGTACGATTCGGCGCCGATTATCTCGGTGTAGGACCGCTGTATTCGACGCAGACGAAGGAAGATGCGAAGTCGGCCTCGGGTCTTGCTGTCCTCAAGGAGATGCGGGAGCAGGGGATAGCCGTGCCGATTGTTGGTATCGGCGGCATCCATGCGGGCAATGCCGCCGAAGTTGTGCGCGCAGGCGCAGACGGCGTGTCCGTCATTACTGCAATCACGCATGCGGATAATGAGCGGTCAGCTGCAGAGGCACTGCACAGCGCGGTTGAGGCTGCTGCAGCAGCGGATAAGGCGTAACAAATAAACAAGGGCTGTTCGCTTAGCCAGAATTCTGACCTAGCGAACAGCCCTTTTACATATGCGAAAACTGTACAACGTACATCGTTATCGTGCAATCGAGCTTTTTTATACGGCTAAGCCTGCAGAATGCGCAGGAATGCTCGCGAGAAGATAGCTCGTAGTCGCACACCGTCTACTCGAGCGCCTTGCGCTCGATCTCATCCAGCACGCGCTCAACGAACGGGCTGATATCCATGCTGCCGAGATCGCCTTCGCCGCGCCGACGCACTGCGACCGTGCCGCCTGCTTGCTCTTTCTCGCCTAATACGAGCATGTAAG
Organism: Paenibacillus terricola; assembly: GCF_014779765.1. Taxonomy (GTDB): domain Bacteria; phylum Bacillota; class Bacilli; order Paenibacillales; family Paenibacillaceae; genus Paenibacillus_T; species Paenibacillus_T terricola. Next base: position 310,371 of record NZ_JACXZA010000004.1, read on the forward strand.
GCATTTTGGAGAGCTGCGCTGCCCGGATCTTATAGCCAAGCTTCTCATTGCTCTCGTCTACCTCAACCCGTATGCCTTGCGAGATCAGTTGATTCCTCACCTCATACGCATAGTCGACATAATGGTCCGACACCGGCAGCAGCTTCACCTGCACTGGCGCTAGCCATACCGGGAACTGTCCGGCGAAGTGCTCCGTCAGTATCCCGATGAATCGGTCGATCGAGCCATACACAGCGCGATGAATAACGACCGGTCTATGCTTCTGGTTATCCTCGCCAATGTAGGACAACTCGAATTTGTCCGGCATCTGGAAGTCGAGCTGAATCGTAGCGCACTGCCAGCTTCGCTTCAGTGCATCGCGGATATGGAAGTCGATCTTAGGCCCGTAGAATGCGCCGTCCCCTTCATTGATGCGATACTGAATCCCGCGGTTGTTCAGCACGCTGCTTAGCGCCGCTTCCGCCTGATCCCACAGCTCCTGCGAGCCCATCGAATCGTCGGGACGAGTAGACAGTTCCATCGTATAAGAGAAGCCGAACACGCTGTAAATTTGGTCGATCAATGCGATGACGCGGTCGATCTCGGCTTCGATCTGATCTGCGCGGACGAAGATATGGGCATCGTCCTGGCAGAATGTCCGCACGCGCATCATCCCGTTCAATGCCCCCGAAAACTCGTGGCGGTGAACCTGACCGAATTCCGAAATGCGGATCGGCAGCTCGCGGTAGGAGCGCCGGTCATTTTTATAAATAAGCATGTGACCTGGACAGTTCATCGGCTTAAGCGCGAATCGGCTGTCGTCCACATCCGTGAAATACATATTGTCTTTATAGTGATCCCAATGGCCCGATTGCTCCCACAGCCGTTGGTTCATCATGAGCGGCGTACGCACTTCGTCGTACTGCTGCCGGCTCTGCACCTCGCGCAGGAAGCTCTCCAGCTGATTGCGAATGACCATGCCATGGTGGAGATAGAACGGCATGCCGGGCGCTTCCTCGGAGAACATGAACAGTTCCAGCTCTTTGCCGAGCTTGCGATGATCGCGTTTCTTCGCTTCCTCCAGCAGTGCCAGATGCTCATCCAGCTGCGCTTGCTTCGGGAAGGCCGTTCCATAAATCCGCTGCAGCATCGGATTATTCGAATCGCCGCGCCAATAAGCGCCGGCAATGCTCTGCAGCTTGAATGCCTTGATCCGTCCTGTCGACGGAAGATGTGGCCCGCGGCATAGGTCAACGAATTCGCCTTGTTCATAGAGCGAGATAACGGCATCCGCTGGCAGCGCGTCGATCAGCTCCAGTTTCAAGTGATCCTGCTGCTGCTCGAAAATCTCCCTAGCTTCGTCACGATTCACCTCGCGTCTGCGGATAGCGAGATTATCGGCTGCAATGGCGGCCATCTCCTTCTCGATCTTCGCGAGATCTTCAGGCGTCAGCTGATGCTCCATGTCGACATCGTAGTAGAAGCCGTCCTCGATGACAGGACCGATGCCGAGCTTCACTGCGCTCCGGCCATACAGTCTCGTCAAAGCTTGGGCCATCAAATGCGCTGTGCTGTGACGGTAAATCTCCAGCCCTTCCTTGCTGTCTTGCGTAATGATCTCTACGGAGCAGTCGGATTGAATCGGTGAATATAGATCCACCAGCTTCCCGTCGAGCCTTCCTGCGATGGCCTTGTCCCTCAAGCTCGGGGATATTGCTGCAGCCACCTCTTCGATTGTTGTACCTGCCTGAACTTCTCTTACTGCGCCGTTTGGCAAAATGACTTGAACCGCCATTTTGTTCACCCTCCTGATTGTTTAGAATCAAGTTAGGCGAAATGCGTGCAAACACAAAAAAAGCACGCATCCCGCAAAGGGACGAGTGCTTGTAAACTCGTGGTTCCACCCTACATTTGACCTCTGATCCTACGGCTGCGGAACAGGGTCCTCATTGGCATCCGGTAACGGGGACGAGACGGTGATGAATAATGCCGCAAGCCGCTTGCGGGTTCCACATCACGGCTACAAAGGGGTAACTTCATCGTCATCGCTGAAGGAGCTCGCACCGAGCGCTCCTCTCTCTGGGCAGGATGGATCGTTGAAATCATGTCTTTGATAATTGCCTTGGGATATAAAGCTTGGGACTGATTATAGCGCTGGATGAATTGCGGTGTCAACATTGGAAATGCAAAGAAATTATTTTAAAATATTGAGAATAGAGGGGAAAGAGTCCCGCATGGAAGAGAGGATCTACAAGCATGGAGATTCGCCGTATTACAGCGGGAGAAGTTCCGCAAGTGTTCGCATTGATGATGGATGTCGTGTCGCGCATGCCTTCGCGGGCGCTGTTCGCAGCAGATGATGAAGCCTATTTGTACGCCCATGTTGAAGACCTCGGAGAAATTTATGGAGCATTCGAGGCTGATACGCTTGTCGCATACTCGGTGCTATCGTATCCTGGACAGCAGGAGTGGAACTTAGGAAGCGAATTTGGCGTACCTACAGATGAGCTGGACAAGGTTGCTGTGCTTGATGCGACGGTCGTGCACGAGTCGGCGCGTGGACGGGGACTGCAGCGAACGTTCACCCAATTACGGGAGAAGCGGGCGCGGGAGAGAGGGTCGCTGTATCTGTACAGTACCGTTCATCCGGACAATACGCCGAGCAGACGAAACCTGGAGGAAGCGGGGCTGACGCTGCAGTTCACACGCCCGATGTACGGAGGCAAGATGCGGCACTGCTACGCCAAGCGACTTGAATAGACGGCACCTTGCAAACATGCTATGATTTCAAGAGTAGCAATCTAGGGCGCAAACAATTGCGGAGGGACGCATATCATGGTGAAACGTAACAACAATCGCGGTACGGGAGTGGACAAGCTGGACCACCGCGTAACCGTGCTTTTGAAAGAATGGGCAGGCTTAAGCGGCTTCTACGGCTATAAGGAATTCGGGCTGGATGAAGTGCTCGCACTGCTCAATACAGCAGGATGGAAGACGGATGTGGACGCGTCGGATCCAGCGGCACGTGTCGTCGTTCAGTTCAAGGACGGATCGGTCATTCGCCGCAGCAAGTTCACGCTCGACGAGAAGGGCCGCGCGCTCAAAGTATACTAGAACCTGAATAGAAGCATCCCGATGACGCTTGGCGAATCGGGGTGTTTTTTTCTATGCGAAGATGATCTCATGATGGTGTACTCGGCACCCTGCAGCGGCCATGGGGCGCGTAATAATACTGACCGCTGCAGGTGAGGAGTACCATGCGATGGGGTGGTCAGTCCCATACTGCATTGAAGAGGTCGTTCAAAAAGTCCGCTTTTGATCACGAACTTGAAGTAAACGGCGCGTTTACTTTGCGGACGGCAGCGACAGCTTTCGAGCGTTCATGTAGTAGTGCGCGGCTCAGTGGCTAATACATCATTCAGCTCTTGCAGTGCTGCGTACAGCTGTGTCAGTCGGTCTTTCTGACCGATTGCCAGAATAGGGCGGCTGTTATCGGCACTTCGGTTCCATCGCCCTCCTCCGTCTAGAGACATGATCATGCTCCTTCTGTACTCGATTGCTGTCGTCTGTCGCCCTTACTCTAATCATGGAAGAACAGGCTGAAAGGCCGCTTAATGCCGGCTTAGCCGCCACTGAAAGTTGCTTCGTGTTTGAGTTAATAAGCTCGTCCCTGAATGAACGCGCGAAAACGAGGGACAATACTAATACTTTAAAATTGCGCCCAAAAGTTAACGTTGACGTAAACGTTGGTTTAGGATTACTATAATTCATGTCGTTAGGTACGGCGATGGAGGTCTTAAAGGATGGAAACTTACAAAATTGATGAAGTATCCAAGGTAACTGGACTAACGAAGCGCACGATACGCTATTACGAGGAGCTTGGTCTGCTCATGTCCACGCAACGGACAGAGGGCGGTATGCGGTTGTACACGCAGGAACATATCGAGCGGCTGAAGCAAATCGTGAGCGCGCGCGACGTGCTTGGATTCTCGCTGCAAGAAATTCTCGACTTCGTTCAACTTCGAGAGACGTTCGAAGGTCATCGAACCTCGATCCAGAACACCGAAGATGCGGAAGTGAAGCGCCACTATTTGCAGGAGGTTGAGCGTGGTCTTGCGCAGCAACTGCAGATGATCGATCAGAAGATGGAGACGATGGCGCAGTTCAGAAGAGAGAGGGAGCAGCTTCATCATCGAATCAAGGAAGCCATCCAGAACACACTAACTTAAAGAGGTTGTTCAAAAAGTCCGCTTTTGATCACGAAGTATCACGAGAAGCGTATTCGGCAGCGAATCTTGAATGCAGCGGAGACTTCCGGTTCTCACGTAGCACTTCACTACGCTCCGATCCTCATTCCCTGCTTCCTCCAACCTTCTCGGTGCTGAAAACCGAACTTTTTGAACACGCAATTAAAGAAAAAGGAGCCTGAGCAACAATGCAACAATCCAAAGGTTCACTTGAACCCAAAACAAGCATGTTCAGCCAGCCGATGGCGGTGTGGGCCGTTATTTTTGCCTGCATCATCGCATTCATGGGCCTCGGTCTAGTCGACCCGATTCTCCCATCGATCGCGAAGAACTTCAACGCATCGGACTCCGACGTGACGCTGCTCTTCACGAGCTATAATGCCGTCATGGCCATCGCTATGCTCATTACAGGCGCGATTTCGTCGCGTGTCGGTATCAAGGGAACGCTTATTCTAGGCGTTATCCTCATCGCGATCTTCTCAGCGCTTGGAGGCTGGTCGGACAGTGTAATGAGCCTCGTTCTGCTTCGCGGCGGTTGGGGGCTAGGCAACGCTATGTTCGTTGCAACAGCACTGACGGCGGTTGTATCGATGTCCAAGACGGGCGTTGCGAAATCGATTATCTTGTTCGAGGTTGCCGTAGGTCTTGGTATCTCGGTAGGCCCGCTGCTTGGCGGCGAGCTTGGTTCGATCTCCTGGCGTGGACCGTTCTTCGGCGTAGCATGCCTCATGATCATCGCATTCATTCTGCTAATGACGCTGATGCCATCCCGCAAGAACAACGCTGCAGCGGCACCGAAACGCAAGACGTCGCTGCTGGATCCGTTCCGCGCATTGAAAAACCGTGCGCTTCGCACATTTGGCATCGCAGCATTCTTGTACAACTTCGGCTTCTTCACACTGCTCGTATATGCGGCACTTGTACTTGGTCATATTCATCATTTCGACGAGCATCAACTCGGTTACGTCTTCCTCGGCTGGGGTCTCTTGCTGGCATTCACGTCGGTATTCGTGGCGCCTAAGCTGCAGAAGTGGCAGGGTACGGTTCCTGCAATGTGCGTGCAGCTGTTCCTGTTCGCGCTGACGCTGCTCGTAATCGCCAACTGGACGTACAACAAAGAAGTTGTTGTCTGCATGGTTGTTCTGTCCGGCGCATTCCTCGGCAATAACAATACGCTCATTACGACGGGCGTTATGAACGCATCGACGATCGAACGTTCGACGGCTTCGGCTGCTTACAGCTTCCTGCGCTTCATCGGCGGCGCGATCGCGCCTTACCTCGCCGGCAAGTTGTCCGAGTGGTACAACCCGCATATGCCATTCACGGTTGGCGGCGTCTGCGTCTTGCTGTCGGTTGTCTTCCTGTGGGTGAACCGCAAGCATCTGGCGCATGTCGATGCAGTGGAAGGTCATCATTAATCTGTGATCGTCAGGTCGCCTCTATCTTCGGATAGGGGCGCTTTTTGCATAGAGTTAGGTAGGATGCGACGGCGTCTTCAGCCGTTTCACCTTGTATTTTCGGATAAGTTCTGGGACAATACGATATAGCAAAGGGAAACGACTGGGCCGTCTTGAACGGTGCAGTGCGGTTTATTCCGAAGAAATATAAGCGAGGGCAACAACCAATGAGTAAACCATCCGTATACGGATTTACGCAGGAGCAGTTGATCGAATGGCTGCAGCCGCATGGACATAAGAAGTTTCGCGCACAGCAGGTATGGGATTGGCTGTATCGCAAGCGGGTGACTACGTTTGCTGAGATGACAGACGTGAACCCGTCATGCCTGGCGCTGTTGGAAGAGCATTATGGGATCAGCACGCTCGAGGAGCACACGAAGCAGGTATCGGCGGACGGTACTGTGAAGTTCCTGTTCCGGTTGTCTGATGGCAACCTAATCGAGACGGTGCTTATGCGCCACAAGTTTGGTCTGTCGGTATGCGTGACGACGCAGGTCGGCTGCAATATCGGCTGCAGCTTCTGCGCGAGCGGACTGCTGGCGAAGAGCCGCGACCTGACGAGCGGCGAGATTACCGAGCAGATTATGAAGGTGCAGCTGTATCTGGATGCGGCGGGCCAGGGCGACCGGGTCAGCCACATAGTCGTGATGGGTATCGGTGAGCCGTTCGATAACTACAAGCATATGTCGGACTTCATCAACACGGTGAAGGATCATAAGGGTTTGGCGATTGGGCCGCGCCATATTACGGTTTCGACGAGCGGTCTTGCCGGCAAAATTCGCGAGTTCGCCGATTCGGATCTGAACACGAATCTGGCTGTTTCGCTGCATGCGCCGAATGATGAGCTGCGTACGCGCATCATGAAGATCAACAAAGCGATTCCGATTGCGAAGCTGATGGACGCTATCGACTACTACTTGGAGAAGACTAATCGCCGCATTACGCTCGAATATATCTTGCTCAAGGATGTTAATGATCAGGTGGAGCATGCGCTTGAGCTGGCGGAGTTGGTTGGCGACCGCCGCGATCTAGTGAATGTGAATCTCATTCCGTACAATCCGGTCGATGAGCACAGTCAGTATCAGCGCAGTACGGCGGAAGCGATTGATGCGTTCTACGATACGCTCAAGAAGCAGAACGTCAGCTGCAGCGTACGTCTGGAGCATGGTGCGGACATCGATGCGGCATGCGGACAGCTGCGAAGCAAGCAGATTCGGAAGGAAGCGTAAGCAATTGTTTGTACCAAATAAAGCCTTCAAGCATAAAAGTGCTTGAAGGCTTTTTCGCATACTCGCTGCAATTAGAAATTAAAGTTGTCCGGGTCCGGACCTACCCGCTCATCGCGGTTCAGGCTGTTCAGCAGCGCCATGTCCTCATCGGACAGCGCGAAGTCGAAGACAGAGCCGTTCTCGGCAATCCGATGCGCCTTCACGGACTTCGGAATGGTGACGACGCCATTCTGCAGATCCCAGCGAATAATGATTTGCGAGACGGATTTGCCGTATTTGTCCGCCAGCTTCGCGATTGTAGGCTCGTTCAACAGCTGGCCCTGCTTCAGCGGCGACCATGCTTCCAGCTGAATGCCATTCGCTGCGCAGAACTCGCGAAGCGCCAACTGCGCCAGATGCGGATGGTACTCGACTTGGTCGACCATCGGCACGATCTCCGCACCCGCCATCACATCCTCCAGATGATGGATATGGAAGTTGCTGACGCCAATCGCCCGTACGCGGCCTTGCTTGTATAACGTCTCAAGTGCACGCCATGCCTCTTTGTATTTGCCTTCCTTCGGCCAGTGAATGAGATACAGGTCAAGGTAATCGAGCCCCAGCTTCGCCATTGTTACGTCAAAAGCAGCAAGCGTCTCCTCATAACCAAGGTCAGCATTCCACACCTTAGAGGTGACGAACAGTTCGGAGCGGTCGATGCCCGTCTCCGCGATCGCTTCGCGAATCGCTTGTCCGACGCCTTGCTCGTTGCCGTAGACAGCAGCTGTGTCGATGCTGCGATAACCGAACTTGATCGCCGACTTGATCGCATCGATCAACGTGGCGCCTTCTTCCACTTGGAATACGCCGAGGCCGAGCCAAGGCATTGTTACACCGTTGCTAAGAGTCGTTGTGGATTGCAGTGTTTGAGCTGTTGTTGTCATTATTTTAGTCCTCCAGTGGTTTGTAATTGCGGTACACCGCGGGTTGGTTCGTCTGTGAGTTAGTGTCTCTTTCTTCCAGCCTTCGCATCCATGCCGTTAGGATGACAGCGCCGAATACCATTATAGCTCCGACCCATGCAGTATGGACGAGGCCAAGCTGCTCGGCAACGATGCCGCCTGTGTAGGCGCCAATCGCGATGCCGGCATTAAAGGCTGCAATGTTGACGGCTGACGCAAAATCTTTCGCTTGCGGGGCAAATCGCTCCGCCAGTATCACAACGTAGACCTGCAGTCCGGGCACGTTCATGAACGCGAGCAGGCCAAGCAGGAATACGGTCACCAGCGCAGCGCCTTGGTACGGTGCGGTGAAGGTGAACACGAGCAGCACGATCGCTTGCAGCGCGAACATGTACAGCAGGGCGTGAGCAGGCTTCTTGTTCGCGACCTTGCCGCCGATCATATTGCCGATAGCAATAGCGATGCCGTACAGCAGCAGGATCGCAGCCGTTGTCGCTTCCTTGAACCCGGATACATGGGTAAGAAGCGGGGACAAATAAGTAAAGACAACGAATGTTCCGCCGTAACCAAGCGCCGTCGTTGCGAAAGCAAGCAGCAGTCTGCCGCGTGCGACGAGCTTCAGCTGTTCTCGAAGACGCGCTGCTTGTCCACTCGGCAAGTTCGACGGGATCAACGCGAGATGCGACAGCAGCGAAACGATGCCGATCGCAACGATGATAGCGAAGGCGAAGCGCCAGCCGAGCTGCTGACCGAGGTAGGTGCCCAGCGGCACGCCTGTTACGGTCGCGATAGTAAGGCCCGAGAACATGAGCGAGATAGCGCTGGCCCGCTTGTTCTCCGGCACGAGGTCAGCGGCGATCGTGGAGCCGATCGACATGAAGACGCCGTGGGCGAAAGCGGATATGACGCGGGCAGCTAGCAGTATGCCGATGCTTGTTGCAGATGCGGCTAATCCGTTGCCGATAATGAACGTCAGCATGATGGCGATAAGCAGCTTCTTGCGCGGGATGCGAGCTGTCAGTGACGTTAAGACAGGCGCACCGATGGTCACGCCGAGCGCATACAGCGTTACGGTCAGGCCAGAAGTCGCAACCGATATGTGCAAGTCATCGGCGATGAGCGGCAGCAGCCCGACGCTGATAAACTCCGTTGTTCCAATTGCGAAGGCGCTCAAGGCAAGCATGAGAAGCGCCAAATTAGCTTGTTTGGGATGAAGATGCATAATGAATCGTCCTTTACTTGTACGTATTGCAGTGCCATTCGTTTCCCGAAAGGAAGCGGATTATACCAAGTGGTGCTGACCGGCCGGTAAGTGCTATTATGGAGGTATTAGAACCAAAACAACAGTACGTACTTTTAAGTGCTATAGATACTAAAAAGTAATATAGGCACTTTCCAGTGCCTATGGGAGAGGTAGTGAAACGCATGACAACAACGGCAACCGGCAAGAAATACAACATCTCCGTCGAAGCAACCCTAGAGGTTATTGGAGGCAAGTGGAAGTGCGTCATCCTATGTCATCTGACGCATGGCAAGAAACGGACAAGCGACCTGAAGCGGTTGATGCCTGGCATTACGCAGAAAATGCTAACCCAGCAGCTGCGCGAGCTGGAGCAGGACGGCATCGTCGATCGGATCGTCTATAACCAGGTGCCGCCGAAGGTGGAGTATCAACTGAGTGAATACGGGCAGACGCTTGGCTCCATTCTAACGGCGCTTTGTAATTGGGGCGAGCAGCACATCATTCGCGAGTACGGCGATAAGTTCGCGGTGCTGGAGGATAACGTGCTGAATCGCGGATAAAGCAAACAGCCGCCGACCCAGATTGGGACGGCGGCTGGCGATAGGTGCTGTGGTCTAGCGTTGCTTAGACATAACAGCAACGTTGCGTGCGATGCAGTACTGCGCCGCATAGTACGTCGTCATGATGAGCGTGCCTGCATAGGTGATGTCGGAGACGAACAGGTTCCACGACAGAATGGAGTCCGATGCAAGGAAGAGCAGGCTGCCGATCGTCGCCCAGAGGCGGCCGGTCATGATGGCGGACCAAGCCATCAAGGCGATAACGGTAATGTAGGCGATGACGGGAATGACAAGTCCGTTCTTATCGTCGTCCTGAAGTGCCTGTACAAGCTGCGTTCCCATGTAAGCGGCGTAGATTGCGATCGGGACGATCGACGCGAGCCGCCAAGCGGAGAAGCGCCATTCGCCGAAGAAGCCTGTCATATAGCATAGATGGCCGATCAGGAATGCAGACAGGCCAACGACGAACCAGTCGAGCAGGCCGTCGCCGAACATACAGAAGACGAGGCCGATCAACGTCGCCCATTGTAAGCGTTTGCTTTTCTGCGGAAAATGCAGGAATGTATAGGTGATGATGAGCAGCATCGGAATGATTTTGAACAAGAGCTTAACCGCATGTGGATCTGCAGGGATGACGAAGATGTACAGCGTGCTCATGAGCAGGATGAGCCATGGGAGTAAGCTTAGCAATCGTGTGCGTAGCGCCACGGAAATTCGCTCCTTCATTGGAATTGGATTGAAAGTATTGTAACATGAAACGCAACAAGCGCAAGGGAAAATAGAGAGGACGGCAGTCGACATGGACATTCCGGCGTTAATCGGACGGCAGCGGGCATTTTTCAAGGAGGAGCAAACGAAGTCGCTTGGCGAGAGGCTGAAGCGGCTGCGGGCGCTGCGCGATGCGGTGAAGAAGCATGAGCCAGCGCTGCTTGCGGCGGTGCAGAAGGATCTGCACAAGTCGGAGTTCGAGGCGTTTACGACGGAGATCGGACTCGTGTACAAGGAAATCAGTCATGCGCTATCGCGGCTGCGGAGTTGGGCGAAACCAAAGCGCGTTCGTACGCCGCTTACTCACTGGGGAAGCAAAAGCTACATTGTGCCGGAACCTTACGGCGTCGCACTGATTATTGCGCCGTGGAATTATCCGCTGCAGCTCGCGCTTGTACCGCTCGTTGGCGCGATTGCTGCGGGCAACACGGTTGTGCTCAAGCCATCGGAGCTGGCGCCGCATGTGTCGAGCGCAATAACAGCGGTGATCGCGGATGTGTTCGAACCGGAGTGGGTATCGGTTGTCGAAGGCGGCGTCGAGACGAGCACGGCGCTGCTGGCGGAGAAGACGGATTACATTCTGTTCACGGGGAGTACGCATGTCGGTCGAATTGTCATGACGGCGGCTGCGAAGCATCTGACGCCCGTGACGCTGGAGCTTGGCGGCAAGAGTCCTTGTATCGTTAGCGGCGACGCGGATCTGAAGCTGGCCGCCAAGCGGATTGCGTTCGGCAAGTTCACGAATGCGGGTCAGACGTGCGTGGCGCCGGACTATGTATACGTGCAGAGCGGGGTGAAGGATGCATTCCTCGGGCACCTGGCTGCGGCGGTGAAAGAGCTGTATGGGGATGATCCGCTGCGCAATCCGAGCTATACGCATTTGATCAGCGATCGGCATTTTGCAAGGCTGGCGGCTTTTCTTCGTGATGGCCGGGTTGTGATTGGCGGACAGACGGATGCGAGCCAGCTTGCGATTGCGCCGACCGTATTGGACGGCGTCGACTGGTCATCACCAGTGATGCAGGATGAGATCTTCGGCCCCGTGCTGCCGGTGCTCGCGTATGATCGGATCGAGGACGTGTACGAAGCGGTACTGGCGCGGCCGAAGCCGCTCGCACTCTATCTGTTCAGCAGCAACCGTGAGCTTCAGCAACGCGTCATCGACCGTCTGTCGTTTGGCGGCGGGTGCATCAATGATACGCTCATGCATTTTGCCTCATCGTACTTGCCGGTTGGCGGGGTAGGGGAGAGCGGGATCGGCAGCTACCATGGGGAGAACACGTTCTTCACGTTCTCGCATCAGAAGAGTGTACTGCGGCAGGCAACATGGTTCGATATCCCGCTGCGTTACCCGACATCGAAGGCGGGGCTTGCGATCATTAGGAAGTTGATGAAGTAGACCCTATCGGGTCACAAACAAGGCTGAACAGATGGGAGTGTCCCTCTGTTCAGCCTTGTTGTATTTTTGACGGGTACCATTAGAAATAAGTCTTCCGATTCGGCTCAGCGACTCTGAGCTCGCGGTAGCGAATAAATGCATAACGCTGCAATCCCGCTGTATGCGCGATGGCTAATTCGCCAAGCTCGTCCGCCTTCGTGAAGTCGCCGCGACGGAATGCCTCTTCTGCTTCAAGCGCGTATTTCAGGCCTTGATGATCAACCATTCGCTTGGATTGTTCGAAGCCGGACTGATCGTCCTGCAGCAGCCTTACTAGCGCACGGGCCACATACTTCACGTCATTGTTGTCCTGCTGATTAATATGCTGCTCGGCTTCCTGCCAGCGCTCGCTTGCAATCGCAAGATTGGCACCTAGTACAGCCCGAAGCTTATCGTTATTAATGCTCCCTAATTTCTCGGCAGCTGATTCCGGCTTACCGTCAATCAGATCGCATACCGCTGCATAATAAGGAATGGTGCGGCCTAGTTTTCTAATGCACTTGTCCACTGCGTCGTTGTTGCGCGAGTAACGAAGCAAGTAATTCGTAGGAATGATCCATGCACCATAGCTGACGACCACTATACCTGCGACGATGAGGATCAACGTCGTTGTGTTAAAATTCGTACCGCTCATGCCGAGCCATACGCCGATGATGATGCCTAGAACGACCGCGAATGCTAATCGTTTTATAAATCTCATAGCGTGTGTATCCCCCTCTTATATCGAATAGAGCACAACTAACTATACACGACTGAAGGGGAGGATAAACCGTTTGTAAAATATTAACGCCAATTACTATTTTCCATTGCAATCCGATGAGGCTCGCACAACACTAGGAATCATGAATAGAAAAGGGGCCGATCCTGTGGTCATCTGCAAGGATGACTTTCAAGGACAGCCCTTTTCGTTATGCACTCTGCTGCTGTACCTCACGACGCTCGAGTGCGCAGAACAGAATGCGTAATGGTTGTTGAAACCGACCGGGATTATTTGAGCTTAGCGACACCGACCGCGATCTTCTCGAGCTGCGCTTTGGATACCATTTGGTCCGGGGAGCTGATCGTAACAATGCGATCGTCGAGCTGGAAGCTCAGCATAGGGACATCGCTAGGCGTATACCATTTGGCCTTGACGCCGTTCGATAACGTCACTTCCTTGCTCTCGTAACCGTCCGAATAATCGCGAGGGGACACGTTGACAATCATATGGGAGAAGACGAGATTTACGCCATCGCCCGTACCGACTGCTTTCTGAAAGGCGTCGCCTTTGTTCATCAGCGTAGGAGCGTATGCGGTCTCGAAGCCGTCGAAGCCGGCGAACGCTGCCTTGATCGCCTTGATCTGCGCCGCGGTATAAGTCACGTCGACTACGGCAGCCGTAGTGCCCGTGCCGATGCGGACCTGCTGCGTTGCCGCGTCGTAGACGATCGGCACGTTAAGCGCATCGCTTACCGCTCTTACAGGAAGATAGGTCGTGTTGTTGTAAGTGATTGGAGACAGCTTGTTGCCATTCCCATCCTTTGCGGTGAAGTGGCTGCCGCTCACCTGGATGTCTAGACTGCCGTTCAGATAGGCGGTGATCTTCTGCAAGTTGGTTCCGGCATACACGCCGCCTGCGCCCGCTACCGTCATCCCAAGCACCATTACGCCGAGTACTGATTTCTTCATCATGTTTGTCATATGAATCGCTCCTTTATGATTTAAAATCTATGATTTGCGTTACCGGCAGTCCATTCTCTCCACCTACCGTCACGCCGAGCCGGGTGCCGGAAGGATTCCAACTGAGAGGATACTGCGGGAAATAAGATGGTCCGACAGGCGATACTTTGCCCGTGGCCGAGTCGTATACGTACACGCCGTTCATGCCGCTCTTCTCCTCGGCGTAGACTGAGAAGGCGAGCATCGAGCCGTCCGGGGACCAGGCCACATCGTTAATGAGATCACCCTTGCCGATCATGTAGCCTTGCGCGCTGCCCGCGCTATTGTACATCGTTAACTTGGTACTCGATACGCCTTCGGCGTAGGCGGGGGTTACCGCTATTCGGGTACCGTCGGGGGATAAACGGAACTCTCCTGCTCCCTTGACTAGTGTCGTTGGAGCAGCGTCTCCCAGCGCAAAAGCCTTCAACGTCTGCTTGCCGTCCACATAGTAGATTCTGTCATGGCCGGCTTCGAACTGTTCGAACGTCTCCACGTCCGGGTCATGAAGCGGAATCACTTCGCTCCGGCCATCCGCTTGAATGGCGTAGAGCTCGCCTCGGCCGTTCATGGAGCCGGCTGCTAAGATATAAGTGTCTTCATCCAGCCAGCTGCCTTTCTCGAGATAATTGTCGACCTTTACCTCGATGCGTTGCTGCGTGGTCAGGTTCAGGACGTAGTTCGAAGCGGTGTATTTGTCGTGCCATTCCTGAATGAAGGCGAGCTTGCCGCCCGGGGAGACCGTCTCCCGCACCGTCGCTCCAGGGGCGGATGGCTCTTTAAGGGGCAGCAGCTGCCCTTGCGAGTCGGTGAGCAGGTCGACGTTCGTCTCGAAGTACTCGAACTTCGCTTCTTCCGTCTGCGTAGCGGCCTTGGTCATCTTCGTCAAGATGATGCTCACCTTGTCATCAGACAGCCACTTCGCGATCGCTGCGCCTTCCAGACGATGAATTCGCGACACCGCGACATCATCGTTAGGCTTGCGTCCTCCGTCCTTCACGACGGTCAGCGTCCGACCTTCGTTAGGCGTCAGGATCGACCCGCTGTCCGCCGAGCTGCAACCGGCAAGCCCCGTGGTCACAGCTGCGATGATTCCGAGCATCGCGATTCTCCATGCTCCGTCATGCCCCATTGTCCGTACCTCCTGATCGAGCTGCAGGGATCATCGACTCGCTGGCTTCTGCCGCCGTCTTAAGCGTCATTGACGTCCCTGCTGACTCTAAATATAAAGGCCGGATATCTCGAATAGATATCCGGCTTGTATCGAACTTGTAAACATTTCAGTTCGTCTCTGTATCCTCGGCATCGAAGAGTCGCAGCTCCAAGACGAAACGCGAGCCTTCCGGGCCGGACTCGGCGAGATGAACGGTCCCGCCTTGCTTCTCGGCGAGGCTTCGGACGAGCGGCAAACCCAGTCCTGTGCCGCCCGTCTCGCGGGAACGGTCGTCGCTGACGGTATAGAACGGGTCGAAGATCCGCTCGCGTTCTTCAGGCGGAATCCCGATCCCGGTGTCAGCGATCTCAATCTGCATAAGTTCGCTACCATCGGTGCCCGGCCTGACGGCGTTCGCGATTCGGATTGCTCCGCCTTCCCTGTTATATTTCACCGCGTTATCGAGCAGGTTGAGCAGTATATGGCCAAGGTTGTCTGGGTCCGCCCACACATTACCTTCTTCTAGTCTGGCCTCGATGCGGATATTCCTTGCATCCGCCTTGACTTGAATGCGGCCGATCGCCTCTCTTAGCGCAGGAACGATCGGAAGAGAACGCGCTGCAGCTTGGAAGTCGTAGACGTCCATAGAGGATAGCTTCAACGCCTTCTCTACGAGTTTGTACAGGCGCTTAGCTTCCTGTCGGATCTCCGTGGACGCCTTGTCCAGCAGTTCTGGATCGTCGCCGTACATGCCGAGAAGATCGGAATAAGCGAGAATGGCGGTAAGCGGGGTCTTCAGCTCATGGCTGATGTTGCCGATGAACTGTTTCTGCTGACGTTTCAGCTCCTCGAGTCGGGCAATGGCCTCGATCAGCTTCCGTTTCTCTTCCGTCAGTTCTCGTACCGACGAAGCGATGTTCTCGCTCATCTCGAAGATGCCCCGCGACAGATGCCCGAGCTCGTCCTTGCGGCGTACCGACGGGGAGGCGAGGTATCGGCCTTGCCCGATCCTGCTTGCGTCTTCGTTCAGCCTGGCTATGATGCCGACCTGGCGTCTCACGTACAGGAACCCGATCAGGAAGCCAGCTGCCAGAACGGCGCCCCCGGTCGTCAGGAACAGGTTACGGATGCGGGCGTAGAAGTCTCTCTGCTCGGCGAGAGAGCCGTGGAACTGAACGGTCCCGAGCCGCTCGTCCGCGTTATATAGAGGCGCAAGGTAGAGGATGACATCGCCCTCGGTAATATAAGCGGACTGCCCCTTCGCGGTGATCGCCAGCGCATCCCGGACGTCGGCATGCGGCTGAATCGGCAGCGACGTCCCAGCGAAGCTGCCGTCCGTCTTGTAGAGCGTGACGGCCATGCCGCTTACTTCGCCGATGTCGACCGCGAGGTTCTGACCGCTGTCGTCCATGAACGCGTCCGGCGCCACGCGTTCGCCGGTTAAGAAGGCCTCGCGCACCCGAAGGTTCGCGAGGCTCGCCTGGTGCTCGAACGTTCGCTCTAGGCGGGTTCTTTGGTCCTCGCGGATGCCCGCCAGCACAAGCGAACTGAGCAGGGTCAGCACGAAAGCGAGCAATAGGGCCAGCAGCAAGGAGATGCGCCACTTCATGCCGAAGAAGGGGCTCTCTTCACGGCGCCTTCACCATTTTATAACCAACTCCATAAACGGTCTGGATCAAGCCATGGGCGTCTCCCAGCTTCTTGCGCAGCCGCTGGACATGAATGTCGACGGTGCGCGTTCCCCCGGCGAAGTCCATGTCCCAGACAAGCTCGAGCAGACTCTCGCGGGTATAAACTCTCTCTGGATTGCGCGCGAGCAGCACGAGCAGCTCGAACTCCTTCGGGGTGAGATCAAGGGCTTGGTCCCCTCCGACCCGGGCGGTGTGGGCTGAAGGATCGACGACGAGCTCGCCGATCGTCAGAATCTCTCGCTCGGAAGCAACGGCTTTCGGCGGCGGGGCGGGAGTCCGGCGTCGCGCGAGCGCCTTCACTCGGGCAACCAATTCCCTCATGTCGAAGGGCTTGGTCATATAATCGTCGGCCCCCAGCTCCAGGCCGATCACTTTGTCCACGATGTCATTCTTCACCGTAAGCAGCATGATGGCCGGTCGATCCGTCCCTTCGAGACGGCGGCATACTTCATATCCGTTTAACTTAGGCATCATGACGTCGAGAACAAGAACGTCGGGGCGGAACGAACGTACCTTCTCGAGCGCCTCCTGGCCGTCCGAGGCCGTCTCTACCTCGTAGCCTTCTCTCTTGAGCGCATACGCGATGGCGCCTGAGATACTGGCCTCATCGTCCACCGCCAACACTTTGATCATCTTCGTCAGCCTCCTCTTCTATATAATGTACCCGGTTCCGATCTAATGCGTCGCGCCGATTTTCGCACGAAGCTATCTTACGGGCTATGGATTTCAAACTGAACTTTTTCCCTCCAGAAAAAGAGGAGGCCCCTAAGTCCGCTTGGACCTGGGGCTACCCGACTCACACGCCTTGCTGCTGCACCTTGCGACGTTTCAGCGCGCGGAACAGTAAGCGAAGGAGTGGAGGAATGGCGAAGTAGATGAACCACGTCCGGAAGATTTGATAACCGGTAACGATGGAGATGTCGGCATTGACTTCATGCGCGATAATGCCCATCTGATCCATGCCGCCTGGCGCCAGACTTAAGAAGGCAGTCGTGCTGGAGATGGCATGCAGCTGTGTCAGCAAGTAACTGAAGCCGATCGTGCTGGCGATAAGAAGGGTGCTGCTCGTAATAGCGAGAAGTACAACGCGTCCTTTATTCTGCAGCTTCTCCGGCTTAAGCAGCAGACCGACATAGGTGCCGATCATAACCTGCGCTGCGCTAAGTGCCCAGACGGGAAGCGCGGGGCCTTCGACGCCAGCCAGGTGGAGGATTGCAGTAATGATCATCGGGCCTAACATATAGGCAGATGGAAAATGAATTTTGTTCGCGAGCAGCGCGGCGGCCACACTGGCCACTGCATACAACGCCACGACTCCCCAGCCCGTGCTGGCCAAGGTTGCTGCATGTTCAACGACAGCACTCACCGTATCGGACGCTGCTCTGGCACTGCTGCCTCCGCCGAACATCGGACTGAAAACGAGCACGGGTACGCAGAAAATGATCATCAGCAGCCGTACGACCTGCAGAAACGCGACGACCGTCAGATCGATCCCTTTGGTATCCTCTGCCAAGACGACCATTTGCGTAAGTCCGCCTGGAATGCTGCCCATTAAGACCGTCGGGAAAGGCAAGCCGGACAGCCGCGTAATCATCCATGCTAGCAGGCAGCATAACAGGATTAGAATGAACGTCATCAGCGCCATGGTAGGCAGTTGATGACCGATCTGGCGCAATGTCGTCATTGTGAAGGTCAGACCGATCGAATAACCGATCAGGATAAGCGCTGTATCGCGAATCCAGCCTGGCCATGACGGGCGAACGGTCTTCACCACTCTCGAACCGATCAAGGTGAACGTCATCGGACCAAGCAGCCAAGGCAGCGGAACATGCAGCAGCTTGAACAGCAAGCCACCTACCAGCGAGAGCGTTAATGTATACAAAAGCCTTACGACAGGATGTGCAGTCAAAGATGATTGGCTCATATCGTTTCAAGCAGCATGCTTATGCTTCCGAGGATGCGATCTCGGCGATACGCTGCTGCACCTCCTTGCCGCTGACAAGTCCGCCGTGGTAGCAGATGACGTTGTCAATCTCGAATGAAGCAAGCTTGTTAAGCGAACGCAGCGCCTTCGGATAGTCGGGAGTGAAAGGCGGGTTCGGGCCATTCAGCACGCCATCCGCAGCAGTCAATGCATCGCCTGCGATAAGCGTCTTGCTTGGTGCATGATAGAAGCTAATATGGCCTGGCGTGTGGCCAGGTGTATGGATAACCGTCAACCCGCCGCCGAACGACAGGGTTTCACCGTTCGACAATACATTCGTTACATTCGCATGTTCGCCGGAGAATACGTTCAGGAATGCTTGCCGCACCGGATAAGGCATCGATTCCAGCAGCGAAGCACGGCGTTCAGGACTCACTTTGATCATTGGCGCAGTTCCATTGATCGGGGCGCGATCTTCTTCATGCGCATAGACTGGAATTTCTCTTCCTGCCGGTGCGTCCAGCCATTGCGGCAGACCGCCGATATGGTCAATATCCTGATGAGTCAGAATGATGCCCTGCAGCTTGCTCACATCAAGACCTGCTTCTGTAATCAGCGCTTCAATGGGGCCTCGGCTGCCGGGAAGTCCCGTATCAATGACCCAGTAACCGTCCGCGTCATAAACGACGGTCGGGTTGATTTGCATAGGACCGGCTTTCAATTCGAGCATTTCAATGCCTTGTGCAATTCGCATACGTTACTGCCTCAGCCAGCATTGCCAGCTTCGGCACACCTCCTCATATTTGGTTTTAATTGGAATAAAATTGCAAACATCTATTGATTTCACTATAGAACTATACCTAATCGAGTGTCAAATGAGGCAACTGCACGGATCACCGTCACCGTTTGCGGCGGGTACAGACAAACGCCCGCATACCTCGTCAGCGACGATGGCATGCGGGCGAATGATGATTAATACAGCTCTTCGTAGAGCAGACGCAGCACTTTCGCTGCTTCCGCACGAGTCAGATGGTCGAGCGGACGGAGCTTGCCGTCGCTGCCGCTAATGATGCCCGAAGCAATCAGCTTGCTAACGCTCTCCTGTGCATAAGCGGATACTTGCTTCGCATCCTTGTACGCCTTCAGTTCGGCCGTCTTCGTCAGCGGGTGACCGGAAGCGGTGAATGCGCGCTCCAGCAGCACCATCATATCTTGGCGCGTCACTGGCGACTTCGGACGGAACTCGTTTTTGCCGGAACCCGATGCAAGGCCAAGCGCTTTCGCCGTCATAACGGCATCGTAGTAATAAGCATTAGCTGGTACGTCGCTGAAGCCTTCGCCCGATTCTTCGGCATGCTTGCCAAGTACACCGACCAGCAGCTTCGTGAAGTCTGCGCGCGTGATTTCGGCATTAGGCGCGAAGCGGGTTGCTGAAGTGCCTGTAATGATGCCGCGTACGGCTAGCGCTTCGATATCTTTGCGCGCCCAAGACGTTGCGATGTCATCGAACGTCTTCGTGCTTTTAATAACAGTATAGGTGCTGAAATGCGTCGCTTGGAACACAACGGCTCCGCTTTCCGCATGGTAGCGGCCGCTTGGTACGATTTGAACATTGCCGCTCCCATCAATATAAGCAGCAAGGATGCCATTCAGATCGCCGCGCTCAGCGTCTGTTGGCGCGTAAGGGATAGAGACGGTCACGGGCGCATTGTTGTTGTTCCATGCAATTGGTTTGCCATCGAGTTCGAAGCTCAGATCGATTACTGGTTTACCGCCAAGCTGCTGCTTAACCGCCGATGACAGGGCAGCGGCATCAACTTTCTTAATGACGAGCGTAATCGTTGAAGCAGAGCCAAGCTGGTTAGCCGGGATGACATGGTCAGGAAGCGTAACCGTACCGAATGGCGTCTCGATTCGGATATAGCGGCGCTCGTTCGAGTTCACGAAGAGCGAGGAAAATTGGACGGCGATTTCATTCGCGCTGCCGATCTCGTCTTGTTTTACTTTGAAGACAGCCGTTTTGACGCCTTGTGCATCAGTCGAACCATTCTCCAGCGCCGTAAGCGCCGTGAAATCATCTACGTTAAACAGATAGCGGCCTTTGTTCGGCTGTTCATTAGAGCCATTCGAGTCTGTGCCGCCGGTATTGCCGGTATTACCAGTATTACCTGGATCAGTTGGCGTGACCGATGTCGTATTGCGAGTAATCGTGACTGTCTTGTTCGGAGCTAAGCTCTCTTTATTTGCTGTGCCGACTCCGGTAATCGTCGTAACATTCGTTTCCACGATTGTAGCGGAGGCTGACGCGTTATCTGCATAGTTAAAGGTGAGCGTGCAGACGGTGAAATCACCATTGTAACGGTTTGTCGTATCGACGAAACCAAAGTATTGCGTATTGTTGCTGACTGCGGATACTCTGTTGTTGCTCACGGTTTGATTGTACGAAATGTCTTTGAGCGTAATGGGTCCATTGAGCTTTACTCCGAATTCCAAGCTGCTGAAAGGATCGTGCTTGCCCATGACGATGTCGACCGAGAAGGTAGAGGCAGAGCTGTCGACAGCAACGGCTTGCCGCGACCATTGAATAAGATCCGACCCGCTGCTGCTGGCAGAATCAGCGGCAAATACGTTCATAGGGAGAACCAAGCAGCAGATGAAGAGAAGGACGGCTATTCGTTTGATTTTCATCATCGTGAACTCCTCGTTATTTTAGAATAGCAGGAGGAGGCGCTGTTGCCTTCTCCTGCTTCATTGAATGGCTTGCGCCGATGCAGCGAATTGAACGCTATTTTAATTCTTGTTGTGTGCTTCTTGAACAACGGCAGTCATAATGAGCGTCAAGTCCGTTACGTCGACAACATTATCGAAGTTTACGTCTGCGCGCGAAGCAGTAGGCCATTTGTCTGTATCAGCGGAGGTGACACGGTACGATTCGATAGCGCGCGATACGTCGGAGATCGTCAGATGGCCATCTCCCGTAACATCCATAATGTCTTTGTACGAACGAAGAATCGTGGACGCGAATGGCGAATCAACGTTAGCGACGATCTCATCGTTGTTGCTAATGCCGATGCTTGAGGCAGTCGATGCTTTTGCCAGCTCAATGTCGGCTTGTACTTTGTATGCACTTGGGTCGACCGGATCGAAGTTCAGCTTGATCAAGTCCGTGAACTCATTCAATGTAAGCGGATCTGTATAGGCAGCCAGAATGCGGACCGCACCATTCTTGTCATCGTTCACTTGGATAAGGCCGTTAATAGCGCCAACATTCGATGCTTGCTTAAACTTGAATTTATCAGCGTCATAATTGATCGTTACGTCAAGCGACGTCACTTGTTTCGCATGTCCGAGGGAGAGGTAGAATTCGGCATTCTCATCCGTCGTGCGGATAATGACGCCTTGCTTCGCGTAAACCTTCACATACGAAGCGGCTTGAGCTACTTGAATGTCGAACGTGTCCGTGTACGCTACGCCGGCAACCGTGTATGTGACGGTGATTGCTTTCGTACCAGCAGAGCTTGCGTCAAAGCCTGTAACCGTTACATCGCTCGGGGAGAGCGCAGTCGTGGAACCGTCAAGGTTGATTTTGTTTACAACCATGCCAGTCGTGTCAAGCGCGGTGTCGTCCGTTGTATACGTCAGTTTCGTCGGAGGAACTACGTCGAGGCCGTTCGTGTCTGTTTTCACCATCGTGTACGTGTCGACGAGTGCGCTCGCATCTGTTTTGTCTGCACGGTAGGTGTTAACCGTAATCGTGTTGTGGTCAATATTGATCATGGAGTACGTTGGAACCTTCAGCTGGCTGCGCACTTCCGAATATACCTCGGGCGTTGCTTTGAGCTCGTAGTATTTGCTGCCGCTTGCCGAGTTCGCCGTGATGTATGCGATACCCGTCGGGTTGATGACGCGACCGTTAGCGTCAACCGTCTGGTTAAGCTGTTTCTGGTCGGCTTGCATTTGGTACGTGCGTACGTACGAGTGGTCATGGCCCATGAAGACGATGTCAATCTTGTATTGATCGAATACTGGGAACAGAGCGGCGCGAAGATTCGCGATACCTGCCTCTGTCGAGTGGTTTGCTGCGCTGTAGATCGATTGGTGGAACGTTACGATCTTCCAGCGTGCATTCGGATTAGCCTTAACGGCCTGATCGATGAAATCCGCATGCGTAGCGCCGCTTGGATTGTTCGTATTCAGGACGATAAAGAGCGATTCGCCATACGTATAGTAGTAGTCGCCGCCGGCGCTCGTCACGCCGTTCGTTGTCGATTCGTTCGGTTGGTTGAAGTGATACTTGTAGTTCACCGCCGTATCGTGGTTACCGACAACCGTCGCTACCGGAATGCTGCGGAGCAGGGAGGGGCTCAGGTACTGCGAATATTCCGTTTCGCTTGTCGCTGTGTTGACTTGGTCGCCAGCGGACATGATGAAGCTGAAGTTCGGGAACATGCTTCTCGCCGTAGTCAGCGTGTTATTCCAGCCCGCAGCATCTGTAGTTGCGTTGCCGCCAGCGCCGATCTGAGGGTCGCCGACGAACATAACGCTGTATTGGTTGGCATTTTGCGTTTTGAATTCATAAAGGCCGCTCCAGTGATCCGGACTTCCATCACCGATGCGATACACATAATCGGTTGAAGGAAGCAGACCTTTAATGGTTACTTTGTTCGAATAAGAGGTGCCAGCTTGCGTAGTCGTGCCGGTGACCGAGGTTGCAACGCTTTCTGGATCAATTGCTGCAAGCAGGTCAGCTTTCCGTCCGAACTGCACGACTGCAGCGGCAGGGTTCTCCGCGGTATACCATGTGAAGTTCAGTTCCGACTCGTTTGCACCTGGGTTAAGCGCAATGTTGCTCCACGTGTAAGCAGCGGTAACGGCTTGCGTTGTAACGCCAGTTTGGGTGTCATCCGCAGCGTTAATAATCGATGCTGTCAGCGACGATGTCAGTACCGTTGCTAGCAGAAGCGAGTACAAGCTCTTGCGGATACCTTTGCGATGCGTGTTTAAAACATTAAACAAGATAATACCCTCCCTCAGTGTAGTTGCCGGTCGAACAGCTTGTCCGATCTGGCACCGCATACAATCGTAGATTCAATATGTCATGGGAATGTTAAGTAACTTAGGAATAATTTATAAAGTAAAGTAAATAAATCCCGATTGTTTCCTGTCGAAGAGGAGCGGTCGTAATTGCGGTTACATAAATGCACGTTGAATGAGCCAGATGAGACCGCAGCACGAGATAGCGGCGGACATCGCTGGAATCGTCCAACGGATTCGACGGCCATAATGAATGGCTGGGAATAACAGAAGCACAATCATAATTTGACCGAATTCGATGCCAACGTTGAATGTAAGCAGGGAAGCAGCCAGCTGTCCGCCATCCAGACGCATCTCTGACAATGTGCCTGCGAAGCCAAAGCCGTGAATAAGCCCGAAACCAAAGGCAAGCAGCATATTATGCTTCGTTGCGCTTTTCTTGTTAAGTACGCTATTAATCGCGACATAGATGATGCTAAGCGCAATGACCGATTCGACGAACCGGCTTGGCAGAGATACAACGCCGAAGCCTGCAAGCAGCAGCGTTATCGTATGGGCAGCGGTGAACGAGGTGATGACGCCAAGAATTTGCTTAATGGAGCGTGCGCCAATAAGCAGACCGAGCAGGAACAGAATGTGGTCGTAACCCGTAAGGAGGTGCTCGATGCCAAGGATGAAGAACTGCTTGATCGCTCGCAGCGCGCTCAGTTCGCCAAGCTTGATTTCACGAGTATCGAGAGAAAGGACATAGCTCTGCTTGCTGCCGCCGCTGCCATCGAGTGACATGGTGACATAGTTGACATGCCATTGATCGACGTCGTCGAAGATAGGTTGATAGTCGAGCACGAAGTGTTCGGGCTTATCGCCGACATGGAAACGCAGAATGGCTTCCGCATAGGGTTGGTCGCGCGCTTCTGTTCTTTTGATGGACAGCATTTCGCCTTCGAGAGGTAAGCTGTCGGCGTAAAGCTTGATTGTGTCGAGCAAATAGTCCGCCATCTCCTGTCGGCGGTCCTGCATCAGCTTGTCCAGCACAGGAGCGGAGAAGTCACCTACATCAATGTCGTTTGGTGCGACGGCAAGACGCAGATCATAAAGATCGATGCGCAGATCATACGTAATGTCGCCATTCTCCAGCGTAATATCGGAATAGGCGACGCTGTCACCACCGTGAGCATAGGCTGCTGGGGCAGAGGCTAGCATCATCGTAAGCAGCATCAGCCCTAGAAGACCGATCGCATATAAGCGGTATGTCCTGCTGCGTTTCATCGTTCTACAACCTCCCGAGAAATTCGTCAAAGTTCCCAATGATCGTACGGCTTATTTGTAAAATACAATCAGTTAAATTATGTAATTTTTGTAAATTAACAGACGCGTAACAATTCATTCGTATGATAGTGGCAAATTGGATCGAATCATGCGGAGGGACATGGACGTGGGAGACTGGATTAAGAGGCTGTCACAGCCGAAACTTAGATCGGCCTTATTTGTAATTATGCTGCTCGTACTTGTTGGGGCGGTGTATCGGTTCAATCGGCTGGATGAGTTTTCTTATAACGAAACAGGGGGCACCTCCTATATTCGTTATGAGAAGGCCCGAGTAGTGGAGATAACGGATGAACAACTGGAGAAGGATCCGAAGATCAGCGGCCTGTACCACGGAACGCAGCAGCTGACGCTAAGGCTGTTGAGCGGGGAGCACAAGGGCGAGACCGTATCGGTCACGAACTATCTAAGCACAATGTACAACGTACATGCGAAGCCGGGGATGAAGCTGATCGTTGATGTCGATTCGGCGAACCAAGACCGATACACTGTAACCGTTTATAGCTATTATCGAGCGCCGCTGTTGTACGGTATGGTCGGCATATTCCTCGCATTTCTGTGGGCGATTGGGGGGAAGAAGGGACTTAAGTCAGCCGCCGGCCTTGTTCTTACGTTCGCTAGCATCGTGTTCTTGTTTATACCGATGCTGTACCGTGGATACTCGCCGATGCTGGCAGCCATCTTGGTTGTGACGATTACGATTGTTTTCACCTTGCTACTGCTAGATGGATGGAGCTCGAAGTCGATATCAGCGATCCTCGGCACGATGATTGGGGTTGTCCTGGCGGGTGTGCAGGCAAGCCTAGCAGGCGAGATGCTGCACATATCGGGCTTTAATACGCCGGATTCGGAGACGCTTATTCTAATCGCGGACAATACCGGTATGTCGGTAGGCGGGCTGTTGTTTGCGGGCATTCTGCTGGCAGCGCTTGGCGCCATTATGGACGTGGGCATTACAGTTGCTTCCGCTGTCTATGAAGTGTACAAGACCAATCGGGAGCTTGGCTGGCGGTCATTGTTCCTGGCGGGCATGAACGTTGGCCGCGATATGATGGGGACGATGGCAACGACGCTCATTCTTGCGTTCACAGGCTCCTCGCTTATGTCCCTGATCGTGCTGTATGCGTACAAAGTTCCGTTCACCCAGCTGGTGAACATGAACATGGTGACGATCGAGGTTCTTCAAGGCATTACCGGCAGCATCGGCGTCATTCTGACCGTTCCGATCGTGGCGCTTGTCTCGGCGAGGTTTATGCCGTATTATGACAGACTTCGGCAAGCGCAGCAGCTGCAGACAGGGGCGTCAGTGGACAAGCAGAATGTGCAGGAGCAGGAACATTCCATCGCCTGAGGCTAATTGGGATAGAGGTGTGTATAAAGTCCTCTATCTGGCGATTAGGCGAGATAGAGGAGAGAAGTGCACCTCTTCCGTATAAGCAGAGGGCGGCCTTCCCGCCTGCGAATGTGAGAAACTAATAGCGACCGAGCTCCAATTGGAGCTCGGTCGTCTTTGTTTTCGGTAACATACTAAACTGCGCGTTTAGGACCTAAGTAGCAATTAAATTTAGGGATAAAGTCTCGTCTTGCTCATACTCAATTCCTCTATAATAAGAATAAGATCATTTCGACATATTGTGCGAATAACTTACATAATTATACTTATAAGGTGAGGGGCAGGACATGAGGTCTCCTTTTTTTAAAAAGAAAGATTCATCACCCGTTAAAGAAACGGACCCGCAACTGAATAGACCGGAACTAGAAGAAGAGCCCCAGACGAAGTCGGAGGACGCTCTTGTCTATTCGGCTGCCGCCGAAGAGGAACCGTCACCGCTTGCGACGTCGATCAACAAGACGCATATGGACAAACGCTCGCTCGATCTCGTATTCGCCGTTGAGCAGGTCATCCAGGCTAGACAGCATGCAGAACGGAACCTACAAGAGCTGCAGGATCGGCTGACGCATTCCAGTGGTTATGTGGACCGCTTGAACCGTGAGGTGAAAGCGCTCAATCAAGTGATCAGCGACCGCGAGAAGAACATTCTCGAGCTCGAGCGCAAGCTGACGGACAAGAACCTGAAGGTTGATCAAGCGATGGAAGATTATCGCGAGTTGCAAGGCACGCTGACAGGGGAAATCGAAGAAATGAAGAACGCGATCGAGCTTGAGCAGCAGAAGTACGGCAGCCTGCTGCAGAAACATAATGAAGCACTGGCCGATAAGGTGAAAGTGATCAATGAATTTGAGGACAAGCTGAACAGGCTTGAGGTTGAGAATACCCACCTGAAGCAGAAGTACGAAGCGATGCGCGAAGAGAAGACCTACTTGGCGAATATGATCAGCGATTTCACAAGCCGAATGTCCGCGCCGCTTGGACAAGGAAAGAGCAACAGCTAATAATAATTGAATAGTAACGGTTCCTTGTCATGATAGATGAATGTGGAGAAACGGCAAGGGGAGGACGAGGGCTCTATGGCACATAATACGATTCCGATGGTTGAGCTGTTATCGCTCAAGCAATCGTCTAACCGTTACCAGATGGAGATCGCGATTACCCGCGGGGGCGGAGAAGCGCACATCGATTGGTTTGAGCTGGACGATTTCACATATGGCCAGCTGTCTCTACTGCACATGGAAGACTATCGAATGCGATTGTCGCTGTATGCCAAATGGGATCCGTACAAGCGGCATTACTATAGCACGATCGTTCGAATGAAAGGTACTTTCCAGGAGACGCTGTATTTTATTTGTTCTAACACCTACATACAAGGGTTGTCTGAGCTGCGGAAGAAGTTGTCCGAAGAACAGCCTGTAACAGCGTCGAGTACGCCAGAGGCAGATCAAGCTGTTAATTCGACAGCGCCTGCAGCCGAATTAATGTCCAAGCAGCTGGCTAAACAGCTTTCCCGTAGAAGGATGCTGCAGCGAAGCCACGGCTTGCTCTGGAAAGCCTCGCTGTTAAGCTTGGTGCTGCTGCTCGCGATGATGTTCCGCATGCAGGAGTTGTCGTTCGTCGATAAGCTTGATGCAATCAATGAGCATTCCTCGCAATCGGCCCGGACAAGCTATCCATCAATGGTGGTTGAGGCTGCTGTCAACGTACACGCAGCGGGTGCGGGTTCGGCTAACAAAGTGCAGATCGAACCGTTTGACACCGCAGTGCCCCAATCGGGAACGTCAGGAGCAGCGAAGCCGGACTCCAAGACTGACGATGTGCAGACGGGCGAGCAGCAGCCTTCGAAGGAGCAACCCTCTGCGGGAGAGAAGCAGCCCGCGAAGACGGAAGAGCCGCCGAAGCAGACGAAGGAAGCAGCGAGCAATGCGAGTGTGCAGCTTCAGGAATTGAAGTCGGATGGGTATACGTATAGTTTGCCCAAAGGGTATGTGGCCTTAACTTTCGACGACGGTCCTTCGGCGTACACGAAGCAGATCGTCGATATTTTGAAGGACAATGGGATTGCTGGAACGTTCCTCTTTATAGGGAAGAACGCAAGCCGTCATCAAGAAGAGGTCCGCTATGCAGTTGAGCAAGGCATGTCCGTGGGCAACCATTCCTGGGACCACAGCAAGCTGACGAAGCTGAGCGATAAGTCGAAGCTGGCGAACATTGCGCAGACGAATGAAGAGCTGATAAGCAATGGAGCAGAACAGGTAACATTGTTCCGGCCGCCATACGGTCTCATTAACAGCGCGCTTGCTGCGCAGGTGAAGAAGCAGAATATGAAGGTGCTCATGTGGAATCGCGACCCGGAGGATTGGAATGCGGACACGCGTGATGAAATTTTAGATTATTTCGAAAAGGTTAATCCTTCTGGTGGTATCTACGTGCTGCATGAGAAGAAGCATACGGTTGAGGCGCTTCCTGCTATTATCGAATACTTAAATAAGAAAAAGTTGAAATTCGTTATTTTCAAATAAACAATGATTTCTGTAAGAGTCCGCTGCCCGTCAGGGTGGCGGATTTTTTGTTGCAGCCTTAGGATAGCAGGCCTCGCACATACCGAGGAAGCACGAAGGCTGAGCGGAATAGTTCTGGTGTTATATACTTGGCGTCTTCATCACGCAGGCGCGACAGGTCAGCGTCGAGAGGTTCGTATTGCTTCGATGCAAGTGTGAAGCTCCATATCCCGCCAGGGAAGGATGGGATGAAGCAGAGGTAGGTACGCACGATCGGGAAAAGCCGCTGCAAACTGCGTACAGTGCTGCGCAAGGTGCTGCCATTGTAATAAGGTGATCCTGATTGAATGACGACGATGCCGTCATCGCTCAAGCTGTCATGGACGTATTGATAGAAGGCTGGTTTATATAGCGTAATAGCCGGGCCATAAGGGTCGGAACGATCGATCAGCAATACATCGAACGCTTTCTTGCGCGCTTGAATCCAGCGGTAGCCGTCCGCGTAAGTTAACTGCACACGCTTATCGTTGGCAACGACAGCGGCGTTCGGCATCCATGTTTTGCACACCTCAATCACGCGTTGGTCGATCTCTGCAATTTCAATATGCTCCACGGTGTTGTATTTCAGCGCTACGCTTGCCGGTCCGCAATCGCCGCCGCCGATCATAGCGATTCGCTTAGGTGCAGGATGCGTCACCATCGGAATATGAGTAATCATCTCGTTGTAGACGAACCCGTCCTTCGTTGTTACTTGCGGTGTCCCGTCCAGCACGAACATTCGGCCAAAGCCCTTGGTCTCGACGATGCTGATCTCTTGATAGGCGGATTGCTCGTAGTGCAGAAGCTGCTCGACTAGATAACCTGTCTCCATGTGAAGCTGGGGAAGGTCGTCCCACAGCCACAGCTCGCCGTTCGGCTCCTTCAGAAAGCCAGTTAATGATGATTTCTTGTTCGTCATGTCTTATCAATCCCTCCGTCATGCTGTCATCCAAGATCGGGTTTTGTCCCAACGCTCCTACTATATGAAACAATTAATAGATTCGTATGGGCAGTAATGGAGAGTTGTATGTAAAAAAAGCAACCGACAGATTGGGATCTGCCGACTGCTGATAACGTATAATGGCCAGACGTTCTGTTACTGGAACCGCATAACCGCAACAAAAACGCCAGTGAGCAATAGCTCACTGGCGTGATTCATTGAATTAGTGTGCGAGTGCGAACAGGCCGTTGATGTGCGACAGGTAACGGATGTTCGAAGCTTCTTTCATCAGCGAAGCAGGCAGACCTTTAAGCTGCGTGTTGTTGCCGCCGATGGAGCCTACGCCGTCTTTGCGGCCAAGGCTTGCGAGCGTACCGGAGAAGACAGGATTGAACTTCTCCATAGCGCCGCCACGGATTGCTGCTGCCAGGTTCACGCCAACGAGCTCACCCATTTGCCATGCCAGCTGTGCCGTAGGCGGGTAAGGACGTTCGCTGCCCTCTGGGAATACAACCGCGCAGTCGCCTGCGAGGAATACGTTCGCGTGCGAAGTCGATTGCAGCGTAGCCGTAACCGTGGAACGACCGCGATCTTCTGCGAGTCCGCAGCTGCCGACAATCGGGTTGCCTTTAACGCCGCCCGTCCAGATGATTGTGTTGGAGGCGATAGTGCTGCCGTCCTTGAGCGATACGGTGTCTTTTGTTGCTTCCGTAATCGCAACGCCTGTCAGGAATTTGATGCCGCGTTTCGTCAGGCTCTCAACCGAACGCTCGATGAGCGGTTTCGGCAGCATTGGGAGAATGCTTGGGCCAGCTTCTACGCAGTAGATGCTGATGTCATTGAAGTCAATGCCTTTGCTGCGGCAGATCTCTGGCAGTTTGTCAGCGAATTCGCCAACGAGCTCAACGCCCGTCAGGCCGCCGCCGCCAACAACGATCGTAGCGTCTTTCTTGTCGCCCGATTTCTTGTAAGCGTCAAGACGTGCTTCAACGTGAGCGCGGATTTTGTTCGCGTCATTCGCCGATTTCAGCACGAGGCTGTTCTCTTCAAGGCCTGGGATACCGAAGTAGTTCGTTTCGCTGCCGAGTGCGACAACGAGGTAATCGTACTTCAGCGTGGAGCCGCCATCGAGAACGACTTGGTTCTCGTTCGGGTTGATGTTCTTAACGGAATCAACCAGTACGTTGATGCCTTTGCTGCCCAGCAGTTTATTAAGTGGAAGCGCCACGGCGCCTTCTTTAATCGTGCCGCCAGCAAGACGGTGAAGCTCAGTAATAATTTGGTGTGTAGAGAAACGGTTTACAACCGTAATGGTTGCTTCAGCAGGAGACAGTTCCTTGCGTGCGGACAGCGCTGCAAGGACGCCGCCGTAACCGCCGCCCAGAATCAAAATTTGTTTCGACATGTCCATCCTCCATTCGTACTCAACGGCTTTCGTTGGTTGTGGATCTTCAATCATGGTGCTGCGAAGCTTATTTCCGTTCAGCCAGTACGCTCAAGAAAGCTTGCGCGAAACGAAGCGTTTTTTGAACTTCCGGATCTTTCAGCATTTTGAGCATGCCGAACAGACCAACCGTCGTCGTATCCGCTTGTGCACGTTCATTAGCTTCCATAGCTGCTGCAGCGATGCCTTTTGCTTTCTCCGTTACAGGTGTTACGAATTCGCCAATGCCGTGCGCGAAGTCGTTGATAAGCACCTTATCCGTAGCGATGTTGTACGCGAAGTCATACGCCTTCGTGAGCGTAGTCACCATCTCTGCCAGTTTAGGCAGATTATCCACCAATACAGTCAGGGATTGCTGGATTTCTGGATTCGTCAATTGTTCAAGCACGTCTAACGGTTTGGATTCAACAGATTGCGACATGAGAACGTCCTCCTTTACGTTGAAGTGGGTTAGGTTTTAGTCTTCTCGATTGTGCCAATCACTAACGCGTATCATGTGCTACATAGTTTGCAACATTTTTCACAAAAGAAATCGCAGCATAGGCGTTGTTCTCGGTGAATGGCAAAATGCTTTAGCGACGATGACCTAATCGGTTTGTATACCTATGTTATATAGTTTACACCTTTTTGTTTCGAAATTAAAAAGATTTTTTCAAAATGAAAAGTATTTTTAATGCAAACGGTAACATTATGCATAAGTGTTACTTCCAGGACCATACTATGACGGGTTTTTCCAAACACATCAAAAACGTATTAGGATTAGGATCAGGGAGATGACCGCCATGAAACCATGGATGACGTTTACAGCAGCGGCGTTGATCGCCGCTTCGATCGCGCCGTCGATATCGAATGCCGCAGTAAAGTCGGAAGGAATGAAGGTTTCCATGCAGCTCGCGCCTACCGCAGATGCACGGCAGCAGGTTCTGACGCAGTCGGCTGTTCAGTTCTCCAAAGAGATGCGGAGGTTATGGATCGAGCATATCTTATGGACAGGCTCATACATCGTTAGCGCGATCTCCGGATTGGAAGACCAGCAGCAAGTGCTTTCGCGGCTTCTGCGCAATCAGCAGGATATCGGGAATCTATTCAAGCCGTATTACGGCGATGCAGTAGGCAATCAGCTGACTACTTTGCTTCAGCAGCATATTATGCTCGCGGGCAAGGTGGTTGATGCAGCGAAGGCAGGCAATACGGCCGACCTGAACAAATATAATGCGGAGTGGCATAAGAATGCGGACGACATCGCCCGTTTCTTGGCGGCGGCCAATCCGAGTTGGGGCTTTAAATGGCTGCAGGATATGCTGTATACGCATCTGAAGCTGATCACAGACCAAGTCGTCGCGCGGCTGAAGAAGGATTGGGAAGGGGACATTCACGCCATCGACCAGAACGAGGCGCATATGCTCCAATTCGCCGATGTATTGTCAGACGGTATCGTGAAGCAGTTTCCGAAGCAATTTCAGCAATAAACGTACTCGCCTGCGCCGCGTAAAATAACGAATAACAAGAGGGCCCTCTGATGATGGCCCTCTTGTTATTTTGTAAAAGCTCAATTATTGATTGGACAGCCGCTCCAATATTGCGTTACCTGAACGACTGACGCGAGCGTATGCGTAACGTGCGTCGCGTTGAACGTCAGCCCCTGTCCCCTCGGGGACAAAATAGGTCTCGATGCCATAGTGAATCGTTCCCCAACTATCCCAGCCATCCCAACGGCCATTAATGATGACTTCGTTTGATCCAATGGACTCTTCCTTCTTATAGAGTCGGCTGAACTGGAATACGCCATTCGCATCGGATTTGAGCACAACCTTCACGTTATGGGCTGTGGTTTCTTCTAGCTCAATCTTAGCGGAAGGTGCCGGCGTTGAAATCGTATAGGATACGGTGACATAGTCGCCCTGCAGCATGGACCTTGGATCGATAGGCGCGATTTCAAGCTTGATCGGCGTTCCTGAACGCAATGCGTATTCGCTTACAGCGACTTGATAGCTGATGAATCCCAGCTGAAGTGCGACCACGACAATGAGCAGCAGTGGTGTTGTGCCCCAATAGGATGGCGTATCGATATGCTCTGGCATGGCAGACTCTATGTCTATCCGCCGCGCATACCAGTAGGTTAGGGCCAACATAATAATGCCAATCAGCGCTAACGTAATGGATTTATGCAGCAGCGACCAGAGCAGATCATAATATTTGAAACCAATGAAGACGAACCAGAACAGTGCACAGATGACAGCCTCGACTTCCCGATGTTTCCGGATGAACCAGAACAACAGCAGCGTAGTGGCTGTCATATTCACAAGGTTGAACCCCATATACGAATGAGCGACAATGTCGTCGAAAAACGTCAGGCAGAGCAGATAGAGCAGCGTGAAGAATAAGCTAGCGATCTGAATGGGCGACGTCCATGGATGATTCGCAACGGCTTGACGATTCAACAAGATATAAGCGGCAGCATTAATCGCTAGCAGGACGAGCAGCACGCCGGCCATTGGCCAGTCCTGCGGATCGAATAGATGGAACAGTGCAATATAGCCGTGAAGATTAAGTAAAGCATACATGCTGTACCGTGGTACGGGCTTCCTCAGCAATAATAGACTAGCGGTCGATAGGACGACGAACGACATATCGAGCAAGAACGATCCGATGAAGGCAAGCGCTATGGTGCCGATTACGAAGCCGACTGTCAGCAGCGTATAACGGACTGTAGCTTCAATACGTGATAAAGCGAGCATCGGCACTATGAGAAGAAGGCCAATTGTATACAACGTGTACCATGGATCGGCGTCGTCCGTCAGCAGCAGCACGAGTCCGAATATGGAGGCACTTCCGATGACTGCGCTCAGGCCTGTAATAGCGGTAGATACGATTGCAGCCGTTAGGCGGCCGCGCTGCCGGTGTTCCGCTTTAGGGGCAACTTCTGTTACTGTCTTCGCCGCCTCAAATGCTGTAGAGGTCTGGTCGTTTATTTCATGCGGTACGTCGAGCTTGTTCAGACGGCGGAAGAACAGAATATTGCCGGTGAGAAGAAGTGCGACGAACACCAGGCCGTAGAAGAAGAAAGCGACCGAAGCGAATTCGATAAGCAGCTCGATGAACTTCAGAACGGCGAAAGCCGATGCCAGGAGTGCGCTGAGCGTTAGATAGATTTTGTCGAGACGAATGTGCAAGAAATAATATAATGAAGCCGCAATGGCAGCGACCGATACGATGTTCATCATAATGCCGTAGTGGTCGAACACGATGGAATTGGACATCCCCAGCAGCGATAATTCGCATACGAGAAAGCTCAGCACACGGATAGAGGCCGACTTAAGCAGCCTTGTCTCCGTTAGTACGAATAGGATGAGGTTGGCTAGGGCGAACAACGCGCCGATGAACAGCATCTTGCCCTCGCTATAGTGGACGGCCAGATTGGTCGGATAGAAGTACTGCCATAATGCAATTTGGCTCAAAATATAAGTGAGTGCATAGAACGGACGGTAGCGCGTAATGAAACTAAGCAGCAGTGCGGCAACCGCCCAGATCAGGAACAGTCCATAGCTGTCTGCATGAGAGTTGTAGATCTGGCCTAATAGCGCGACGGATACGCCGAAGGCTATGCACCCGCCCAGCAGCAGTACAGTAGATAGGAATAGATGATGACTGCGCATTGCCTGAATGCGGGATGCGCCATAAGAAGCGCCATAGAGAAGAACGACAAGCGCTCCGGCAAGCACCGTGCGGCTGATACGTTCCATACCGTCCCAATTGGACGCGAAGAAGTAGATGATGGCGGCAAGGATCATAGAGAGTCCAAGTATAAAGCCGGTCCTCACAGTGCCAAGTCGAAGCATTGCTTCACATTCCTTCCTGATATGGTTTAGTCTCATTATAATGATCGAATTCGCACGCTCCTAGTACCAGATTTGCATAGTACCAGCGGCTTCAGCTTGACTTGGCGGACAGACAGACCGGTACGGCCTGTGCTACGATAAGATTAACGTTAGAATTGGAAGCGAGGACGAGGGACATGGAGCCATTCACGCTGCGGGCGCTTGCGGTTATCAAAGGAATTCCCGAGGGGCAGGTCATGACCTACGGGCAAATTGCGGGGCTGGCTGGCAGTCCGCGGGGGGCGCGGCAGGTTGTTCGGATATTGCATGCGATGAGCGCCAGTCAAGGGCTGCCTTGGCACCGAGTCGTTAACGCACGCGGAGAAATCGCGATTAAGGATACGGAAGGCAAGGATACGCAAGCTTTCCTGCTTCGGCAGGAAGGTGTCCATATCGGTCTCGAAGGAAGAATCGATCTGGAAGAGTATCAATATTGGCCGGAATGATGGATATAGGAAGTATGGGGGACGAGAGGGCAAGATGAGGAATTTTGGATTATTGTAACGTTTAATCCCCTATGCTATGTTAGGCGAACAAGCGGTACGGATGATGGTTGAAGGAGGAATAGGACGGCATGAACGCTTACATCAATCAGCGGGACGGGATCGTGCCGGCAGTCTGCTCATTGGATTGCCCCGATCAATGCGGCCTGCTTCTTCATAAGAAAGACGGTATGATCGTGAAGGTGGTGGGCGACCCGAACCATCCGGTGACGCAGGGCAACATTTGCAACAAAGTGCGCAATATGGGCGAGCGGCTGTATGATGCCAATCGGCTGCGTCATCCGATGAAGCGGGTAGGCGCTAAGGGCGAAGGAAAGTTCGAGCGGATCAGCTGGGAAGAAGCGATCGAGACGATTACGTCCAAGTGGAAGGCGCTTATAGCGGAGCATGGACCGGAGAGCATTCTGCCTTACAGCTTCTACGGCAATATGGGACGGCTGAACGCAGAAGGAATGGATCGGCGTTTCTTCAACCGGTTAGGATCGAGTCGACTTGATCAGACGATCTGCTCGGTAGCAGGCGGTGTCGGTTATTCGTACACGATGGGCGGAAGTTATGGAACGGACCCTGAAGAAACGGTGAACACGAAGCTGTTCATTATGTGGGGCATTAACGCGGTTAGCACGAACATGCACCAGGTCGTGCTGGCGGAGAAAGCGCGCAAGAATGGCGCGAAGATCGTCGTTATCGATGTGCATCAGAATCAGACCGGCCGTTGGGCGGATTGGTTCATCCCGATCCTGCCGGGAACGGACAGCGCATTGGCGCTTGGCCTCATGCATGTGTTATTCGCCGAAGGACTGACGGATGAGCAGTTTCTGGCTGAATATACGGTAGGTCATGAGGAGCTGCGCGAACATGTGCGTGCTTATGATCCGGCCACGGTATCTGTGATTACGGGCGTGCCGGCGGAAGACATTGTGCGTCTGGCGTGGATGTATGGGACGACTGCGCCTTCGCTGGTCCGTATCGGCAACGGCCTGCAGCATCACGATAACGGCGGCATGAATATACGGACTATCGTTTGTCTGCCCGCGTTGACGGGTCAATGGCTCGTACCAGGCGGCGGCGCGATGAAGGGTAACAGCGGCTTCTTAAGGTTTAACACCAACGCGCTTCAGCGGCCTGATGTACGTGTGAATCCGGATGCGAGATTAATCAATATGAATCAAATCGGCAGTGCGCTGCTGGAGCTGGATGAGCCTATCCGATCTCTGTTCGTCTATAGCTGCAACCCGGCGCTCGTTGCGCCAGAGGGCAATAAAGTGAGGGCGGGGCTTGGGAGAGATGACCTGTTCCTCGTCGTGCACGATTTGTTCCTGACGGAGACGGCGAAGTATGCGGATATCGTTCTGCCAGCGACATCTTCTTATGAGAATACCGACCTGTATACGTCGTACTGGCATCACTACGCGCATCTCCAACAGCCGGTTATCGAGCCATTCTTCGAGAGCAAATCGAATGTGGACGTGTTCCGCCTGCTAGCGGAAGGAATGGGCTATGAGGATGCGATGTTCAAGGACTCGGATGCGGAAATGATTGCGCAGGCGCTCGATTTCCCGGCGAATCCGTATTTGTCGAGCATCGACTACGAGAAGCTGGAGCTGGAGCATTTCGTCAAAGCGGCAGTGACGCCAGACTTCATCAGCCATTTGCCTACTCCAAGCGGGAAGATCGAGCTGTATTCGGCTGCGATGGAGGCAGACGGCTATCCGCCGCTGCCAACGTATGTACCGCTTGTACATGATGGCGATTACCCGTATTTATTCGTGCCGGCGCCGAATCATAACTTCTTGAACACGACGTTCTCGAACAATGCGAAGCATGTAAGGATGGAGAAAATACCGAAGCTGTTCATGCATGCAGAGGATGCGAAGGCCTCAGGTATCGCAGACGGCGATACGGTGCGGATCTGGAACGACCGCGGCGAGTGCGAATTGACCGTCTCCGTCGGGGAGACGGTGCTGCGCGGCGTCGTCGTCAGCCAAGGGCTATGGGCGGATCAGCCTGGTTCGAAACATAACGTGAATGCGTTGACGCCTGATCGCCCAGCCGACATGGGCGGCGGCGCGACCTTCTTCTCGGGGCGCGTGAACGTAGCAAAGGTGTAAGGATAGGGTTGAGTAGATGGGATGTCTGCTCGACCTTTTTTGTGTTCTGTGCTGTTTGTTATTGAAGGGGGCGAGCGAGCGGCAGTCCCGCATGCCCCTTGTTGTTCCTCGCCAACCTCAACAATAACGCACCGCACAATTTTTTTTCTTCCCAATCGAACTTTTTCCCAAATTCCGACCAATAGAGCTCGAAATCACCATTTCATAGAGGGATAGGGGAGGGCTTCAAAGATGAATACACGGCACCAGAGGAGTAAGCTGTTGATGGTACTGCTGGTCAGTATGACACTCCTATTAGCTGCATGCGGCAGAGATAAGGCGACGTCGCCGCTGGACTATAAAGATCAGGTCGAGGGGATCGACCTCAGCCAAGAGAACCCGCAGTGGTCGGAATGGGGCAAGTCCGAGGCGGAAATCACGAAGGAGCGGGGCGAGCCGAAACGCCGAATACCGCAGGAAGGCGATAATCTGTCGCTCGAGTATGCCGACTATCAATACTCGCTCATACGGGACAGCGTTGAAATATACAGCCTCATGCCGGGACAGGAAACGGCGAAAGGCATTAAGGTTGGGGGGCCGGCAAGCGAAATTGAAGCTGCGTATGGAAGGGATTTCTATAAACGGACACAGAACAAAATAAATATCATTGGGTATCTCGACAAGAAGCTGGAACAAGCGCTTGAGTTCGTCATTCACAACGGTCGTATCGAAGCGATTATCGTATCGAAGTTCTCCTTGTTCGAATAACCAACAATCGGAGGTAGGCGTGACTCACGAGATAGAAGTACAGCCTTGGCTTGAGCGAATGCTGAAGGGTGACACGGGGGCTTTCCGCGAGATGTATGCGCACATTCATCCGCATGTATATCGTACCGTATCGTTCATGGCAGGCAGCAAAGACGATATTGGAGACATTGTGAATGAGGTGTATATCGCCTTGTTCCAAGCGCTCCCGACCTATAAACCCGATCAGCCATTCCGACCATGGCTTAATGGGATCATTGCTCGTCAGACGAGCAATTGGCGGCGAAGATTATGGCGGCGAATGCGGCTGGCCGACCGTAACCGCACGTTGTTCGTTGAACCTCCGCGTACAGAGCCTGGCGACGGGTTATTCGAAGCGGAGCAGAACAAAGAGCTGCTGCAGCACGTAGGGCGCTTGTCCCTAAGGCTGCGGCAAATTATTGTACTTCGTTATTATCAAGATCATTCTTACGTGGAAATAGCAGATGTGCTGGACATTCCGGTCGGAACGGTCAAATCGCGTCATCATGCTGCGATCGCCAAGCTGCGCCGACTCATGGAGCAGAACCCTGCAACTACTGCAGCAGCGGCATCAAACATCGGAGAGGGGGCGGGGCGCCATGTCCATTCCTGAGCAGTTAAAGCAGGCTTACGAGCAGCAGGCCGAATCGATAAATCCGCAGTTGGAGCCGGATTCCAAGCTGCTGTCCCGGTTTGCGCGCCATGCTGCCAAGCAGGGTCGCCGGCGAGCAAGCACAATCGTGCAATTACGGACACACGCTTGGACGACGCGTCCGCTCTTCATGAAGATCGCCATAGGCCTTACCGTACTAGCGCTCGTATCGGGCTTCGCCGACTACATCTGGGTTCGGATCAGCGACGATCGGGTCAACATCCAATACAGCGAGGGCATTAATCGCGCATTAGACGCTTCGATGCTAAGCGAGTTTCGTTCGGAGCTTCAGCAGGTGCAGAACCAGCTGGATGTTGGCGAAGCGGCATTGGTCTATTCCTCAAGCATGGGCAAGCTGATCCCTGGGATGGCCAGCATGCCGTTCATCATCGTGTCTAATCCGCATGTGATTGCAGACATCGCTGCCTGGAGGAACGTTCTGAAGCAAGAGGTAGGCGATTACAAGCTGCCGTCCGAGCAGCTACCGGACAATCGACTAACTTTCATAGGCGGCAAAAGAGAAGGTGTATCGGGACCCGACATGACGAGCACGGATATGACGCTGCTGGAGGAGTTGAAGACCGATGCGAAGAAGGCGCCTGCAGGAAGCAGTGCCAACCGGTTCGCATGGCGTGTCCGCCCAACGCAAGAAGAGGGAGGTCCGTTGATTCGCTCCTATACAGCGATGTACACCGACGCGCAGCACCATCCGATTGATGTCAGCCTGCAGCTTGCGAAAGAGCAGGTACATATGCGGCTCATTGCAAGCGGAGCCGAGCAATCGGTGGAGGTGAACGGAAGCAAGGGCGTGTACCTGCGGACGGAACCGTTTATTTTCAGCGAGACGAACCAATATCAAACGATCCAATGGCTTGAAACGCATGATGATGTTACAATTATTTACAGTGTAGGAAGTGCATCTGCTGAAGTTTCGAAGGAGCAGTTGCTCGCAATTGCGGCGAGCATGAGCGAATAAGGGGGAGATCGGAGTTGGCATCCTCGCAGGCGAATTCAACGGCAAGGCAAACGCAGGCACAGCTTCACACCGCCGCTAATCTCACAAGCAAGCCTTTCAAGCTCGCACTCGGCTATCATTATTTGACCATTCTTTTTGGCACTTGGCTCATTTGCGGTGTTTTCATCGATGGCTACGCACATAACCACGGAGTTGTTGAGACATTCTTTACGCCTTGGCATGCGATTCTGTACTCTGGTTTTCTTGTATGCGCGATCTGGATGAGTTATCTTGTCTATCGAACGAAGCTGATAGCGGGCCTGTCCTGGCGGCTTTCTATTCCGAGCGGTTACGGGCTTGGCCTCACTGGTGCGGCTGTATTCCTAACAGGCGGAATATGCGATATGGCTTGGCACATCATCTACGGGATCGAGCAGGACGTCGCGGCGCTCCTCAGTCCGTCTCATCTTATGCTGCTCGTCGGTGCGCTGATGATTCTGTCGAGCCCTTTCCGCTTCGCTTGGAACGAGGATGAAGACGCGCCGGGCTGGCGCTCGTTCGCGCCGCCGCTGCTGTCGGTCGCACTGACGTTATCCGTAATCAGCTTCTTCCTCATGTACGCATGGATGTTCCGTTACAACCTTGCTTCACAACCTGTGACAGACTGGTATTTGACCAAATTTTACTCCGGCCACATTCAGCAAACGAACGAAATGCGCGGCCTTTCCTATCTGCTCCTAAACACGATGCAATACATGATTCCACTGCTTCTACTTGTCAAAAGATGGCGTCTGCCCTTCGGCGCCGTCACTGTGCTGTTCACCTTCGTCACCGTGCTTATGAACGCGCTTGACGGATTTGAGAATGCCATATCCATCGCGTTCGCATTCGCTGCAGGGCTGATTGGCGACCTGGCTTACCGCTGGCTGAGGCCTGATGAAGCAAACCGACTGTGGGCGATGCGTATTTATGTGCTCCTCGTGCCAGCAGTGTTATGGACGCTGTATTTTGGCTGGCTGAAGGCAACGGACGGGATCGGTTGGGAGATTGAAGTATGGACCGGCGCGATTGTAAGTGCCGCGCTTGCGTCATTGGCTCTCAGCCTTCTTGCATTCCCGCCGCGGCAGCCGGAGCGCAGGCAGGAAGGCGCATGAAGGAGAAGCTTGGCCGTCGCACTCTCCGACTGTTGCTATCGGCAATTCTTCTGCCAACCATCCTAATGCTGAGCAGCGGCTGTGCAACCACCATGAGCAATGTCGATATTGACCCGCCAACGAGCGGCATCCTTCATTATCTCCAGCAGAGCAGTATGGCGAACGTATCGGATAACGGCTATCAGGTTCAGGCGTCCGGCATGGATGGGACGGACCGACTGGTCAGCGGAAGCAATAAGCTGTCCCTTCGTGTGCTTGATCCATCGGGCAAGCCGGTTACGAAGTTCACGGAAGACATGACGAAGCTGATGCATCTCATCATCGTCAGCCGCGACCTGTCCTCGTTCCAGCATCTTCATCCTACTTACGCTGGAGAAGGGCGCTTTGAGGCGACAGCTGATTTTGCCACAGGGGGAGAGTACCTGCTTATTGAGGAGTTCGTGCCGGACAATGAGCAGATAACGGTAACGAAACAGTGGGTTCGTATAACGGGTGAGGAGCGGGCAGAGACCGCGCTCGTGCCCTCGCATGGTACGGTGCAGACGATTGTAGACGGACTGTCGGCAACGATCTCGGTTATGCCGGATCTGGATTCGCTGAAGGCGGGCCAGATGGTCATGCTGGACTATCACCTAACGGATGCGAAGACAGGCGAACCTGTCGAATTGGATCCTTATCTTGGAACGGCGGGGCATTGTGTCATTCTGAATGAACAGGCCAACCAGTATGTGCACGTACATGCAATGGCAGAGATGAGCAGCGGTTCGAACGTGATGTTCCATACTGCTTTTCCAGCCGCGGGGAAGTATCGCATATGGGGGCAGTTTCAGTACAAGGGAGAGGTCGTCGTTATACCGTTTGATGTCGAAGTGCAGCCTTAGCGGGCTGTGCTTTTTTATTTTGGGTCAAGCGGGGAATGAGCTTTAAGCCAAGTTTAATGCCATATTCAGGATAGGTTCAACTTTCCGCTGTAAGCTTGTTCCATTGAGATGAGATTGAAGGACATCTAGGGGGACGAGCACAATGAACAAACGGAGAGGCTTCAGAACGGTTAGGGTCAAAATGCTGCTAGTATTCGCGGCGATGCTGTTGATGCTCTTGAGCGTTGTCGGCATTAGTGTAGGACAGATGCGAACCATGCAGCATACAACGTCGGAAATTACGGAGAAGTGGATGCTGAGAAGCGTCATGGCTTCGCAGCTAAGCTACTGGACCGAGCATGCGTCAGCCACGGACCTGAAGCTGCTTGCGGACGCGGACAAGTCGGCCATTAACGAGTATGATGCGGAATCGGAGAAAGCTTTTCAGCAGGCGGAGGACAATCTTACACGCTATCGTGAAACGCTCGACAAGACTGCTGATGCGGAGTTGATTCAGTCGGTCGATCAATTGGAGACGGATTGGGATAATTATAAGAAGCTTCACGAGCAATTCGTTACGCTTGCGGCATCGGTAAGCTTGAAGAAAGGCTCGGCGGGGCAGGAGGCTGAGGTTGAAGCGCTGCTGCAGCAGGCGAAGACAGCGATGAGTCAAGTAACCCAGCAGACGGACAAGCTGCTTCAAGCCGGTATTGAAGGTGCATTGACCAAATCGGCTGATGCGGGTACAGTGACGCAACGCGCATCACTAATGTTATACATAAACAGCGGTATCGCATGCTTGGTCGCTATCGTGTTGCTTATCCTTATTACACGTAACTTGTCTCGCCCTGTCCGTGCCGTATCGGAAGCGCTGAAGCAGGTGGCTGAAGGCAAACTGA
This sequence comes from Paenibacillus terricola, assembly GCF_014779765.1. Classification (GTDB taxonomy): domain Bacteria; phylum Bacillota; class Bacilli; order Paenibacillales; family Paenibacillaceae; genus Paenibacillus_T; species Paenibacillus_T terricola. The sequence continues at coordinate 353,153 of NZ_JACXZA010000004.1, forward strand.
CGCAGCAAGCGCTGAAGGTTCGCAATCGGGACGAAATTGGCGAGCTCGTCGTATCGCTTAATGTGATGACCGAACGGATGCGTACGCTGCTTAGCGGCATACAGCATGCATCTGGCGTTGTATCCTCGGCGTCCGAGCGGCTGCAGGCTGGTTCGAGAGAAGCATCGCAGCGCGCAGAATCGGTCGTTGCAACGATTCAGCAAGTCGCGAGCGGCTCCAGCGATCAGCTGCTGCGGGCGGAAGAGACGGAACGGGCAATGGATGAGGTGGCGAAAGGCGTACAGCTGATCGCAGCAACTTCGTCGGATGTATCGGAAGCGGCAAACGGCAAGGCGCGCGATGCACAAATCGGAGGCGAGTCGATTGAGCAGGCCATTGCAAGCGTGAGCCGCGTTCATCATACGCTGGGACAAGCGAGCGAACATGTCGGACAGCTCGCTCAGCGCTCGTATGATATTGTCGAGATGGCCGCGCTCATTCGGGAGCTGTCCAGTCAGACGAATCTGCTTGCGCTTAACGCGGCTATTGAGGCGGCAAGAGCAGGCGAGCATGGCAAAGGGTTTGCGGTCGTGGCAAGCGAAGTGCGCAAGCTTGCCGAGAAGTCGACGCAGACGGCTGAGCATATAGCGGGCCTCGTTGAGCAGGTGAAGGCTGATACGGAGCATTCGGTGAAATGGATGAATAGCGGACTGCTTGAAGCGGGCGCGGGAATGGATGCAGTACGCAGCGCGGGTGATGCCTTCCGCAGCATTATTGCAAGCGCAGAGGATGTCGCGGACAAAATCCAAGGGGTTGCCGCCGCTGCCGAAGAGATGGCAGCAAGCTCGGAGCAGGTGACGACGGCTGCCGCGGCAGTTAATGCGATAGCGGCCAGCTCGGCACAAGGTGCTAGCAGCGTTGCGGCAGCCAGCGAAGAGCAGCTTGCGGCGATGGAAGAGACGGCCGCTTCGGCGGAGGAGCTGAACATGGTCGCGCTTCAACTGCGCGAAATGGCCCAATCGTTTGAAGTGTAGCGTATATGGCAACATTTGTTGCAAGTGGTTCGTCTGTGATGATGTAAGCTTACGAAACACATGGACGAAGGAGAATGATCATGAAGAAGAGAATGATTAGCGCGGCATTGGCGGTGGCCTTGATGGTTCCGTTCGCAGGGCAGGCTCTCGCCTCCTCCCCATTTGGCGATATTGGCAGCAGCACGGCGCAGCAGCAGATCGAATCCTTGCAATCGCAGGGCATTATTAACGGCGTAACGGCGTCTGAATTCCGTCCCGCTGACTCGCTGACGGCTGCGCAAGGCATTACGCTTATCGTTCGCAGCATGAATCTGAGCCTCGCGGCAATCGATTTCAACACGGCGCCAACGGCGTCCGGCTGGTTCAAGAATGTCAGCGACAATGCTTGGTATGCGAACGACTTCATTAACGCGAAGGCGAACGGCCTTGATCTGCCTGAGGATATCGATCCGAAGAAGCCGATGACGCGTGAGCAGTTCGTTCACTTGCTGGTGCAAGGACTCGAGAAGACAGGCAATTACCCGCTGATCAAAATGTATATCAACATTGCCGACGAAGCCGACATTACGACGGAGTATCAAGGTACGATCCAGCGCGCGCTGCTGTATAAGCTCGCAGAGCTCGATAAAGACGGCAATTTCGACCCGCAAGCGATCGTAACGCGTGCAGATGCGGCTGTACTGGTGTACAATGCAGTTAAGTTCGTAGAGACGCATCAAGAGCCGGTGGCAGAAGAGCCGGGCGATGATAGCACCGCTGCGGTTGAAATTAAATAATAGGCACCGTACGAGTGCTGTCACCGCGTGGAGCGATGAGTGGAACCATCTAACAACGGTTTCGCTGCAGGCGCCGCTCGGTTCAAACTTCCTCGTATCGGGCAGCCTTAGATACGAAGGAGTGAGACGGTAATGCAAATCGAAGTATGGTCGGATTTCGCCTGCCCGTTCTGCTATATTGGCAAACGTCGGCTGGAGGCTGCGCTTGAGCAATTTGAGCATCGGGATCATATCGATGTCCACTATCGCAGCTTTGAGCTGGACCCGACTGCGAAGAAGGATTACGGTCATGACGTCCATGAGATGTTGGCGACCAAATATGGCATGACCCGCGAGAAAGCGATCCAGATGAACGAGAACCTCGGTCAGCAAGCTGCATCGGTGGACTTGCAGTTCAATTTCGATACTATCGTGCTGACGAACACTTTCGACGCTCACCGTTTGTCGCACTTCGCCGGCCATTATGGCAAGCGTAACGAGATGACGGAGCTGTTGCTCCGCGCTTATTTCACGGATTCGAAGCATCTGGGCGATCGCGAGACGCTGCTGAATCTGGCTGCGGAGCTTGGACTCGATCGCGAGGAAGCGGCGGAGGCACTCGACTCCGGCCGCTTCACCGAAGCGGTGCGCGATGAGGAGAACGAAGCGAATGACCTCGGCATTCGGGGCGTCCCGTTCTATGTGCTCAATCGCAAATATGCGATTTCGGGTGCGCAGTCGCCGGAGACGTTCCTGCAGGCGCTTAACCAAGCTTGGGAAGATGCGAAACCAGCTAAGCTGGTGAACGCGGTCGGCGGCGACGCTGGCGTATGCACGGACGATGGCTGTGCAATCGACACGGCCGACGTGAACGCTGACGCGAAGACGAAGTAATAGGGTTTAATGAAAAAAGAGCTGTCCTCAGGCGCGCAATGTGCTGGGGGGCAGCTTTTTTTGACATCCAAACTTATAATGAAAAACCTAAGCACTGATAATGATGGATCTGCTTCAATCCCAGTCGCAGTGCCAGCTTATTAGAGGCTTCATTGCTCAGAGAACAATCCCAATAGCAGGTGCAGCCATTCTGGACGATATCGTGTATTACTCGACTTGCCAGAGTGGTTCCCACCCCTCTGTGCTGCGCCGAGGAAGTGTTTCGACTCCAACCGCATGCCTTTGCTTTGTAACAAAGCTAGAGTAACAAACCCCGATGACTTCGGAATTCTCGATTGCGGCATAACCGTAACCTTTCTCATCAAACGCTTCTTCCGTTTCCCAGAACTGATGAATATGATCATAGACAAAATTCTTATTGTCGTATTCGTTCAGCTTCCATTCCTGCGAACGTAAATTCACCACGCGGAGATTATCGGGAGTATCCATCGTGTGCGCCTCAAAACATGCCGTTTCATATACGATTTGGTCCCATGGCTGTTGCAGTTCTCTTGAAGCAAATAATGAATGCAGGTTCCAATTATCGTGGTGACCTGAAATTTCGAAATAATTCATACCTCTATCTTTCATTCTAGGAGCAATCGTTGTCGTAACAAATGCATCCAGTCCGCTGAGACAAGCTTCATTGGTTTCATCCCCAATAAGATAATGCCCTTGCATACCCTTACTCCAAACGAAAGCGGTCCTTGGTGCGTCGGGCTGATCGACAAATACCCATCCCGGGTTATTGTTTTCTAGAATGGACTGTACTTCAGGGTGAGGATGGCCGTAGTCGAGAAGGGGCGCTGCTTTATAAAATTGATCGCGAGACAATTCAAACATACGCGTACTGCCTTTGCTCTATCGTTGTATTTATAAATATTGGATTATTCTACCATGCAAATAGCGGCGCGTCATGACTAAGACGCAAGGCACATAAATTCTTGCCGCTTGGAGATGGTAGCAAAGAGAGCCATCTTATCTAAATGGCGGCGAGGAGGTGTCAAGGATGGGAAGAAGGAATCGCAATCGGCTGCTCGTGCCTGGGGCACGGCAGGGCATGGATGCATTCAAAGCGGAAGTGATGCGCCAGGAAGGCTATGCGGTCGACCCGAATCGGCCGGAGGACGTGAAGTTTGAGGTCGCGGAATCGTTAGGCGTACCGCTTCAGCATGGCGATAACGGCAATCTGACAACCGAGGATGCAGGCCGCGTCGGCGGCAAAATCGGCGGTTCGATGGTGCGCGAGATGATTCGACTTGCGCAGCAGCGCTTAACGGACGAGTCGAATAAGTGAGATGAGGCCCCACGGGTGCAGGCTGGGCGGCGGCTATGCCGTCCCATGCTGAATGCCATTCTGAACGCAAAAGCAGCATCGCCGTTATCGGACGATGCTGCTTTAGTTAACAAACCAATACTATTCTTTCACCATGTACTTAAGGACGTCATCCATGATCTGTTGACCCGCGATGCTGCCGCTGTACAGCCAGCTGCTCGATGCAGGCAGTTCGTGTACATTGCCTTCTTTCACCGCTTTGAGGTTCTTCCAGATCGCGTCATTCTTTACTGCTTCGGATGCTGCTTGGTCGCTGTTCACGAGGAAGATATGGTCGGCGTCCAGTACTGCGAGCTTCTCGAGCGAGATTTTGTTCCAGTTCGCTTTCTGATCAGCAGGGAGATCCGCTACAACGTTCGGGATCTTAACGCCCAGTTCCTTGTACAGGATGCTGCCGCTTGCCTTCGTCTCGTCAACAATGTAGAACGTGTTGCCAACGAACCATAGTGCCGCTGCGGATTGGCCAGGAGCGGTTGCTTCCAGCTTCGCCTTCACCTCAGCTGCCTTCGCATCATATTTCTCGAGTGCTTTCTTCACGTCGTCCGATTTGTTCAGCAGTTCGCCGATCTTCGTCAGCGCAGCACGCCAGTCGTTGTTAACCGCATCGCCGAGTACGTACGTCGGTGCGATCTTCGCATATTGATCATACAGACCGTTCTGAACGGAAGATTCCGAACCGATGATGATCAGGTCAGGCGCGAAGCTTAACACTTGCTCAACCGGCAGGTCGTAGCCGATCGTTGGCACGCCTTCGAGACCGCTCGCTTGCAGGTAATCTTGAATGCCGTTCGCTACCGACCACTGCGCTACAGGCTTCACGCCGAGTGTTGCAAGATGGTCTTCGAGGTACGAAGCGAGAACTTTCTGCGGGTTCGCCGGGATCGTCACTTCGTGGCCCATTGCGTCCGTTACGACTTTGCCTTCTTCTTTCTTATCGCTGCCGCAAGCCGACAGGAACATTGCGAGAATGATAATGCTCATGAGCACGATGCCAAGTTTGCCTTGCTTCTTCATTGTGTGGTTCCCCCTGAGATCCATTGTGTATTCCTGAAATCGCGTGATTCGCGATTGCATATACCGTTATCAGTCCATTCACTATGGATCATCATAATGAGAATGAATCTCAATGTCAAGGTGGAAGGACGTCAAAACAGCCGGAAACCAACAGGTTGGTGTAACTTACCACACAATCGTCAATTAATGTTCATGCTTCGTGTTCTGATCGCGCAGCGTCATGCCGGGGCGGAACAGCATTTCCTCCTGCACGGCATTCGACTTGGCGGACATCGATTCGACCGTCAGCTTGTAGATGATGGTACGGCTTCCGAGCGAAGAACGGTACTTATCGAGGTGCTGCGCGGCCAGCGGCTGATGGTAAAAGCCTGGCATGTACTTATCGATCATCGCCTGCATGACGGCGGTCGACTCCTCAAGCGTGTCTACGGTCGACAGGCGGCCGAACAGCATTACGCTCATATAAGCGGTATCGATATGGGCTGGAACAGGGGAGGTCAGCGTACCGTACGACTGGCTTACTGTGAAACAGCCCTGCGCATTGGTGCGCATGTAGTCGGCTTTCCTTCCCTCCGATGCCCCGTGAAAGTAAATGGTGTTCTCTCTCCATACAAAATTAAGCGGAACCACGTACGGCACATCATCAGCGGACAGTCCTAGAAACCCCGTCTCCGCACGCTCCAGAAAATGTTGAATGGCAGCCTCGTCGTTACACTCGCGCAGCTTTAGTCGCATCGAAGAATACATAGCTTGCAGCCCCTTTTCATCTGAGAAATATGTTAGAATCCATATTAAATAACAATTGACCATGTTGAAATGGACAGAAATCAAGTTTCTTATAGGGTCAGATTAGGGGCTGTTTCCGAGATGGAATTGACGCCAATGCTGGACCGGACAAGCGACGAGCCGCTGTATATGCAGCTGTACCGCTATACCCGAAGTCGCATGGAGAACGGAACGATCGAGGCTGGCGAGCGGTTGCCATCGATTCGGGCGCTAAGTATGCATCTGCATATTAGCAAAATAACGGTGGAGGCCGCGTATCAGCAGTTGATTGCGGAGGGCTACGTGGAAAGCCGAGAGCGCAGCGGACTTCGCGCGCTGCCCGTGGAACGGGCTCCGCAGGCCGCGGCACTTCTTGGCGGAATGGAAGGCATGCATGCTGCGGCGCGGCATGCATGGTCACAGGCTGCGGTGGTGGCCCAGCAGCAATCTCGGGAAGCAGCATCGCATACGTGCGGGGCTAACACTTCCGGCGACGGCAGTGCCGTTGGTGCTGAAACAGAAGTGCCACCGCCACAGCGCAGCATCGACTTCGATTTTCAATACGGCCATATCGAGCTGGAACGGTTCCCGATTAAGGCATGGCGCAGTGCGATGCAGACCGCGCTCGAGTATGAGCTGCATGAAGTGTTCGGATATGGTCATTCGCAAGGCGATGAAGGGCTGAGGGCAGAGATCGCCCGTTACCTCGCACAGTCGAGAGGCGTTAATTGTAGACCGGAGCAGATCATTATGACGGCGGGGACGCAGCAAGCGTTGTCGCTGTTGTGCCGATTGCTGCCGCTCGCGGGACGCACCGTTGCGATGGAGGAGCCGGGCTATCACGGCGCGCGGACGATGCTGGCTGACCACGGCTGCATGCTGCTGCCGGTTCCGGTTGAAGCCGACGGCATCTCCGTATCGGCGCTGTCCGCGTATGGTTCGGGCATATCCGCCGTTTATGTGACGCCGTCTCATCAGTTCCCGCTGGGGGGCGTGCTGACCGTTCATAATCGGCAGCAGCTGCTGCAATGGGCATCGGAATGCGGCGCTTATATTCTCGAGGACGACTATGACAGCGAGTTCCGCTATCAAGGTCAGCCGATTCCGGCGCTGCAGGCGCTCGATCGCGAAGGACGCGTCATCTACCTCGGCACGTTGTCCAAGTCTTTTCTGCCCGGCGTCCGAATGAGCTATATCGTGATGCCAGAAGCGCTCACGGGGCCATCCATGCGCAAGCAGCTTGCTCTCTATAGCTCGCCGGTATCGCCGCTGCTGCAGCGGGCGGTGCGCCATTTTATGCAGGAGGGGCATATGGAGCGGCATGTCCGGCGCATGCGCAGGTTGTATCAGGCGAAGCATCGGCAGCTTATTCAATCGATTCAAGCGCATATGGGGAATCGCGTGACGATCATCGGACAGAAGGCGGGGCTGCATCTGCTGCTCGATGTCCACGGAAGAAACCGCAGCGAACTGATGGCGTTGGCCGAAGCGGAAGGCATCCGCGTCTATTCGCCTGCAGAGCAGTGGGCGAACCCTATGGCCTGCCCGGACTCGCTCCTTATTCTCGGCTTTGGCGGGCTTCAGGAGCGAACGATCGATGAGGCAGTGCGGAGGCTGGCTGGCTGTTGGTTCGGCTTGTAACAGAGAAGAGGGTGAATGTGCGCTTGATCGCGCATTCACCCTCTTTTATTTGGATTACTTACCAGCCTAACAGTTCAGAGTTATACTGCCGGAACAGCTCTTTCATCGCTTCGGGATCTCGTCGTTCCATACGGTGTATCGCCTCGATGAGCGGATGAATCTGGCCTTGCATGATGATGAGATAGCGAGTTGTCTCAATGGAGGGGTTCCAGAACGTATGCGGCGTTCCATGGGGGACAATGACGGCCTCGCCCCGCTTGGCGGTCACAACCTCGTCTCCGATTCGAACGCAGAGCAGCCCGTCCAGTACATACCAGGCTTCATCATCCTGATGATGCAGATGAAGCGGTGCGATCCATATCGGCTCCTCGCCTGGCGGTGTGCCCGGAGCTTCCCATTCGGCTATGGCAAGCTGCGCGCCGCTAGGGAACAGCGGTCCGTTAGCAGCAACCGAAGCGAGAAAATCTGATGGGCCCGATGTTTGTGTCATACGCATGCCTCCAATCAATATGGGATTTCTTAACTAATGGTTCGTCAGTACAGTTGTCTGATATCCAATTATGACTTATATTACCAATATAGCTTGTCTAGTTATTATTGACATATCTAGGCGAAGGAACGAAGAGAAGATTCGGTTCCTCGGTGGAATGCATCTTATTTGAAGCAAAACATTCGACAGTTGGTTTGCAATTCCTTTCTAAGGAGGAATCTCGTTGGCTAATCGAACAAGACGAATGCGTATTCGACTGGCTGCGCTCGCAGCAGTACTACTCATTACTACAATTTCGGCAGGATGTTCACAATCAGGGGACTCGGAGCCCGAGCATTCAACAGCTGCTGCTAAGGAGACGGCATCTTCGGGGACGCTGCCAGGGGTTTCAGCTCTGCTGCAGGCACAGGGGGTGAAGGATGATTTCTGGCAGGCGTCGACGCCATCAGCAGAGGGGATGGATGAGGCGCTGCTTGCAGGCATTCAGGATGAGGTCGACAAGCATCATGAGCGGCTTTACAGCCTGATGATCGTACGGCATGGGAAGGTGGTGCTGGAGCAGTATTACCACGGCCGAACTGCGCAGGACCAGGCAGGCGTCTTCTCTGTCAGCAAAAGCATTCTATCCGCGCTTACCGGAATCGCGATCCGGGATGGCATATTTACGGGCGTTGAACAGGATGTAGGTTCGCTGCTCCCCGACGAGCAGCGTGGCGAGATGCAGGCGCCGCTTCAACTGAAGCAGCTGCTGACGATGTCAGGCGGGCTCAAGCCAGTCGATGATACGATCATGGATTGGTTCAACAGCTCGAATTGGGTTGATTTTGTGCTGCAGGAGCCTTCCATGGAGAAGCCCGGCATCGTGTTCCGCTATAACACAGGGCTGTCGCACCTTCTATCCGCTGCGTTGACGCACGCGTCGGGTGAATCGACGATCTCCTATGCAGAGAAGCATTTGCTCGGTCCATTAGGTATCCAGGATTACGGTTGGCAGAAGGACCCGCAAGGAATTCCGGCAGGCGGCACGATGGTTACGCTTCGGCCGCGCGATATGGCGCGATTCGGGTATTTGTATTTGCATAATGGAGAGTGGATAGGCCGGCAGTTGGTGCCGAAGGATTGGGTGGCCGCGTCGACGAAGGAGCAGATCAAGACAGATTCGGGCGGCTCCTACGGCTATTTCTTCTGGCTGGGCGAGTCGAAGACGAAGGATGGCGTTGCGCATCCTAATTTTGCAGCGACCGGATATGGAGATCAGCTTGTATTGGTCGTGCCAGAGCTTGACCTGGTCGCCGTCGCGACGTCGAATCCGGATTCGCGCGATACTTCATCGGCCGGCGAATTGATTGATCGATATGTGATTCCGGCAATCATGCAGTAATTGGTGTTGGTGTAATAGAGCCCTCGCAGCGTCTACCCTTGGTAGGTGACAAGCGTGGGCTTGTTTGACTTGGGCTGAAGCTTACCCGAAGAGGGATGTAGAGCGGAATATGCTTCTGGCCGGCGCGATTCGCACACAAAGCTAGACAAGGAGGCGCATAAGGTAGGACGGGGTGAGCAGAATGTACACCAAACGTTACCGAAGTGCTGCAATCTGGGGAAAGCTTCGCGTCTGTCGCTATATGGCGGGGAGCGAGACGCTGCGTGCCGTCGTACCGCACAGCTTGTTATTGACGCCATCTAATCTGGCTTCAATGACGGAGAGGCATGAAGCTGTTTATGTGAAGCCTGATATCGGGTCGATGGGCATCGGCATACATAAGCTCGTTCGCACAGCGAACGGGTTTATGCTGTATTCTACACAGTGGCGCAGACAGGTGAAGCGTGAAGCGAAGGATGCAAGGGACGCCTATCGTCTGCTGCGTGCGTTTAGCAAGGGTAGAATGCTTATTCAGGAGGCAATCGCAATCGACAATGTCAGCGATCAGCCGTACGACATCCGCGCGATGGTTCAGCGGCGGCCGGGCGGACCGTGGACATGTACCGGGTTCATGGCCAAAATCGGCGGCAGCGGCAGCATCGTCACCAACTATTATCAGGGTGGACAAATCTGGACGCTGGAGCGTCTGCTGCGCGAGAAGGGCTATGATGCGGATAAGTGCCGCACGTTGACAGAGCAGTTGACGGCTAAGGCATTGGATACGGCCCAATGGCTAAGCGGCAAAAAGCAAGGCATGCGCGAGATGGGCATCGATTTTGCTTTTGACCGAGAAGGAAAGCTGTGGGTGCTCGAAGTGAACTCGAACCATCCGCAGTTTCATCCGCTTAGGAAGCTGGATCCGGCCGCCTATCAGCGAATGATGTCATTTGCCCGTGCCTATGGCAGGTATGATGCGCAATAGACAACTGCTTGTCATGCTGTGCTACAATAGGGCTAATCTAACGGAATAGGTGCGGGTAGCCATGAATGAATGGAACATCAGACCAGCTCTCGCTGCGGACGGTACCATACGCGAGGATGCGATCGCACAGCGAATTCCGCTCGGCGGCGAGACTGGCGATACTGTAGTAGAACGGCTCGTGCTCCAAGAGCTCGATATAGTCGTCATTCGGAAGACGACCGCCAACATTGCGCTGGCTGCTCGGGAGGCAGCGCTGTATGCGGATGTGCTGCAGCAGCTGCCAGCGATTTATCCGCGGCTGCTTGCGTATGCATCGTCAGAGGAGCAGGACGCGGCATCGCTCGTTTATGAGGATGTCGGTGTGATCGATCATAGTTTTGACGAACAGCTTGCAGTAGAATTGATTGGTCATATGGCGCGTTGGCATGCGATGCCTACGGCAGATCTGCCGCTTGGCGGTGAGCGGGGGCCAAGGCCCGACTATGAGGAACTGGCGGCGGAGCTCATCATGACGCTGGGTTGGAGCTGGTGGCCTGCTGAGGGTGAGAACGTATTGGGCATAGATGCCGCGTTGGTGAAGCGTGTATATGACCGTGCGAAGCAGCAACCTCCTGTGATCAAATATGTTCTGTCGCATGGTGATCTGCATGCAGGCAGCTATGGCCGTTCCGCGGCAGGCAATCTCGTCGTGGCGAACTGGGTGCATGTGCACCGCAACAGCCCATATTGGGATCTCTATCACATGCTTGATTTGCCTTCGGGGACTGTGCTTCAGCAGATTGATGATGCGGCATGGGAGCGATTGCTAACGGCATATTGGCAGCAGGCGGGAGAGGGGATTATCCCGGCTGAGCAGGCAGCATTCCTGCGCGAATACTGCCTATTCGCAGCAGTGTTCTCGTTCTGGGTGCTGCAAGAGTTGGAGCGTCAGCTTGCTGCGGAGGAAGTTGAGGGGCGTAGAGAGCAATTGCTGCAGGAGCGAGGGCAGGCGGCGGCTTCGTTCCAGCGCTGCGCGGAACGGTTCTAGTTGAGATCGCAGCGTGTTACATAAAAGGTAAACTAGCAGGCTATGCTAGCCTCGTACATATGGATGGTTGATCGGAAAGTAGGTTGCGATAAGATGTCGATGTCAGATTGGATTGCCTATTGGACGGAGAAAGATCATTTGCTGGATCTGCTGGAGCAGTATCGGTCGCTCGGACCGCTGCCTGGCGTTGCGCTGACGTTTATGAAATCATTCGTGCCGCCGCTGCCGACGCTTGTCATCGTTGGAGTTAATGCAGCGGTGTATGGCCTATGGCTTGGTTTCCTCTATTCCTGGCTGGGCCTTGTGGCCGGTTGCCTGGTTACGTTCCTGCTTGTCCGGCGGATTGCGGACCATCCGTTCCTTCAGCGGTATGCGCAGCGGCGGAAGGTGCAGAACGGGCTGCGCTGGGTGCGGCGCAATGCTTTTAGTTATGTTTTTATCCTTAGTATCTTCCCCGTAGGCCCGTTCGTTGTCGTCAATGTGGCGGCAGCGCTCGCCCGGATGAAGTTCAGGTCTTTCCTGCTCGCCGTCGCGGCCGGCAAAGGCATTATGGTGTTCGCGGTGTCGCTCGTCGGTCATGACGTGGCGCGTTATTATCGGAATCCGGAGCTGCTCATCTATATCGTGCTGCTGATTGCTTTGTCGCTTGTCATTATGAAGTGGGTCGAGGCGCGGTATATGCGCGATACGGAGGAGACGGTTGTAGAGATTGCGGGCGAGGCAGAGGCGAAGTAAGAATCGTGCAGCGAGCGAGGGGGGCGGCGATGAGCGGAGTAGAAGATCGGTATTCGTGGGACAAGGTTACGGAAGTCTGTCTGCTGGCCGGCAAAATCATGATGCAGAACGGCGGCGAGACGTACCGCGTCGAAGATACGATGATGCGAATTGCCGCTGCCTACGGCAAGGACAATTCGCACAGCTATGTGACGCCGACCGGCATCCTGTTCGCCATTGACGGCGGGGCGCCAGGGACGCGTCTTATTCGCATTAATGAGCGGTCGAATGATCTGCGCAAGGTAACGCTTGTTAATGACGTGTCCCGGCGGATCAGCCGCGGCGAGCTTACGCCAGCGGAGGCGTGCGCGCTGCTGAAGGACATCGACAGCAAGCCGCCGGTATACCGCCCGCTGCTTCAGGTGGCGTCGGCTACGCTCGCAAGCGGCTGCTTCCTGCTCATGTTCAATGGCACAGCCGCCGATATTGTGCCGTCCGCGATTGCTGGCGGCGCAGGCTTCACGGCGCTTGTGCTGTTCCAGCGCTACGTGCCGGCGAAGTTATTCGCCGAGCTGCTAGCGGCGGTTGTCGTTGGCGCGCTTGCTTGTTTATTCGTCAGCATAGGGATTGGCCATGAGCTGGACCGCATCATTATCGGCGCAGTCATGCCGCTTGTTCCGGGGCTGCTGCTGACGAACGCGGTGCGCGACCTAATGGCAGGCCATCTCGTATCGGGCTTGTCCAAGGGGGCAGAGGCGTTCTTAACTGCGTTCGCGATTGGGACGGGCATCGCATTCGTGCTCTCGATGTATTACAGCTAGTCATTTGTCCGTTTGTTGGTGGGAAGCGAAGACGAGAAGGAGGGGTTCAGCATGACGATGGTCGCGTACGTTAATGATGCACTGCCGTTGATTGGACAAGCCGTCGCAAGCCTTATTGCGGCGGCAGCCTTCGGCGTCCTGTTTCAAGTGCCGAAGCGAACGCTGCTGCCATGCGGCGTGACGGGCATGGTCGGCTGGCTCGCCTACGTGCTGCTGGACCGCCGTCTGGATGCCGTCCCGGCAACGCTGATTGCTGCGTTGGTCGTAACGGTCGCAGCGCAGCTGTTCGCTCGCACGTACCGGATACCGGTCATCGTCTTCAGCGTCGCCGGCATCATACCGCTCGTGCCGGGCGGTGTCGCATACGACGCAATGCGGAGCGTCGTCGAGAACCGGTACGACGACTCCCTGCCGCTGGCGGCGAAGGCGTTCATGATGTCCGGGGCGATCGCGGTCGGCCTCGTCCTGTCGGAGGTCGTGAATCAGCTGCTGCTGCCGAAGGTCAAGAACGCCAAGCACGAGGAGCCGCAGCCTTAATGGGGAAGCAAGAGAGCCAATCCATCCGTTACTTCATCGACGAAGTGACGAGATGGATTGGCTTTTGTTTGTTTGGTGCATCTATTAGTGCAGGACGGAAGAGACGTGACGGTATTTTGAATCTGAAACTAGGCATGGGCATTGTGGCTTGTCATACGGGCCGAGACAGAGACGTGTTGCAATCAGGCTGCATTGACGTTAACGGATCATAGTAACGCTATTTCTCGTTCCTGCACACGTTTGATTTCTAACGGACTATAGTGGCGCTATTGTCCTGATGAGCAGCAGTTTTGAACTGAAATTGTATTAATAGCGTATCTAGGATCCGTTAGACTAGCGATTGGCGAGATTTCGTGGGAATAGCGTCATCTTGGTCCGTTAGCTTGTCAGCAGCGGACGCTTTCAATGGCATCCCCTTCGTCTGCTAGCCTTTCGATAGAACGCAAACGGCTGCTTTTTGACAAAAATAATTAGTATCGCTTTCGAAGAAGAAACTCTCAATTCATTGCCTTGCAGGCTAAAGGTTTGAACTTATTTTGCCTTTGGATGTAACTAGTATAAATTGCAAGAGTAGAATTGTTGATATTTTCCGAAAAACAGAAAGAAATCGTCGTAACTAGATATAACTAGATATATCTAAACATATCCAGTTGTGCTAGAATCGGCTTTGAGTACATATAGATACGCTTGGAGGAGAGAGGCATGTTGAAACCGAAGAAACGTTTAGTGATCGGATTTGTATTGTTGCTCGCACTCGCATTTACACTTACAGGGGTAATTTCATCACGATATGCAACAGACCAGCAGGCAGAGGCGGCTAGCGGTAAGACGGAGCTGATCATCTCTGCTGCAGCGAGCTTACAGGACAGTCTCGAAGAGATTGCAAAGCTATATGAGTCGGACCACAAGGACATTGATCTGACGTTCAACTATGGATCGTCGGGCACCCTGCAGAAGCAGATCGAACAAGGCGCGCCAGCAGATCTATTCTTCTCGGCGGGCGCCAAGCAGATGGATGCGCTCGTGAAGGATAAGCTGATCAGCGATCATAAGACGCTGCTGAAGAATGAGCTCGTCATGGTCGTGCCGTCGGACTCCAAGCTTACGTTTAATACAGTGAAACAGCTGACGAATAAATCGATCAAGAAAATTGCGATCGGACAGCCGGAGTCGGTGCCAGCAGGGCAATATGCGAAGGAAACGTTGACCTCGCGGCAAGTATGGGACGCGCTCAAAGATAAATTGGTTTATGCGAAGGACGTTCGTCAGGTGCTGACGTATGTGGAGACGGGCAACGTAGATGCAGGCTTCGTCTACAAGACAGATGCGCTTACGTCCAAGAAAGTACGAATCGCGCTTCATATCGCACCAGGGGTGCACACGGCAATCGTGTATCCGGCAGGCGTGGTGAAGGAAACGAAACATGCAGCTGAAGCCAAAGAATTCTATTCGTACCTACAGTCGGATAAGGCAGATGCGATCTTCGTGAAATACGGATTTAAGCTTAGCTAATCAAGCTTCGAGGTTAAATATGCTTTCTTGAGGAGCTTTGTAATTATTAGTCGACACAAAGGCCAATCAGGAAAACTTCGTGATCATTGGCCGTCTTAGATGAGGTAGGTAGGTGGCGTGGGCGTGGAATGGTCAACCTTCTTCGAGCCGATCGGGCTCTCTATTCAAATATCGCTGGTCGCCAGCATTATCATTTTCGTGTGTGCGCTGGCAACGGCACGATGGATGGCAAGAGCCCGTTTCCTCGGTCGGAGCATACTAGAGACGATTCTGCTGCTGCCGCTTGTGCTGCCCCCTACGGTTGTAGGCCTGGTGCTTCTCGTCCTGCTCGGACGCCGCAGCTGGATCGGCAAAGCGTATGAGGCGATTTCGGGCGGGCCGATCTTGTTTACTTGGGGCGCGGCCACGATTGCTGCAGTTGTTGTGGCATTCCCGCTCGCCTATCGTCAGATGAAGACGGGCTTCGAAGGCGTCGATCGGAACTTAGAAGATTCTGCACGTGC
Organism: Paenibacillus terricola; assembly: GCF_014779765.1. Taxonomy (GTDB): domain Bacteria; phylum Bacillota; class Bacilli; order Paenibacillales; family Paenibacillaceae; genus Paenibacillus_T; species Paenibacillus_T terricola. The sequence continues at coordinate 368,556 of NZ_JACXZA010000004.1, forward strand.
GAACGGGGCTAATGAGTGGCAGGTGTTTCGTTACATCACAATGCCGCTTGCGAGCCGCTCGCTGACATCTGCTTATTTGCTCGCTTTCTGCCGCGGACTCGGCGAGTTCGGTGCGACGTTAATGGTGGCGGGCAATATTCCAGGTCGGACGCAGACGATTCCGACGGCGATCTACGTCGCTTCCGATGGCGGAAGCATGAAGATGGCATGGGCATGGTCAGGATCGATGATTCTGCTCTCGTTCATTGTGTTGCTGCTGTCCAACCGGATCTCGAAAGAAACATGAACATAAAGGCCGTTCCTAATTAGCAGATTCGTCTGCTAATTAGGAACGGCCTTGTTTTGTTTATGCAGGGGTATGGCGGCAGGTGTCCCATCATGCCATTGCCTAGCGTGCAATGAAAGGATGTCATTTATATATTGTCGCTAGCTACCGCTTATACCGTGCGTGCAGCGAGGCAATCATTGCCTCAAGCTCGTCCGTTAGCGGCAGCTTAAGCCGCGCGGCGGAGTCGGCTACCGCGTCCGGCTGCTGGCACGTGCGGATGACCGCCTTCACGCGCTCGGCGAATGTCCGCGTCGCATCGGCTCCGATCGTCGTCAATTCCTCCAGACTAGCGGTGCTGTCTGGCACGACGATCGGATGCGAGACCGCTGCCGCCGCACCCTCGGTGCCGCCTTCAGTCGGACTACCCGTCACGCTCACATTGCTGCTACCGTTGCCGCCAGCCCCGACACTCGCCTCCGTCGAGCTCGCGCCAGTCCCCGCCGCCGCGTCATAGAACGCGCGGACGAGCGCCGCGCGTTCGCTGCCGGAGCCTTCTGCGACGACGAACGCCTGCACGATGAGCGCCTTCGCTTGGCGGCGCTGCGCGATGCCGCAGAACTTGCGCCCATCGATGCTCAGGTCATAGTCGCCAGGGCAGTAGGCGCCAGCAATCTCACCTTTATCTACCCGGCTGCCAGTGAACGACAAGGCGAGCGAGATCAGCTCGTACATCCGCTCGAAATCGTGGTTGAACCGCATGCCCGATGCGCTGCCGTCGATCGGCACGATGAGCGACACGTTGACGACGCCGCGATCAAGCGGCACCGCCGCGCCGCCCGAGTTGCGGACAGCGGTATGATAATGCCGCACCGCCAGCTGCTGCAGCGCCGTCTCTACGTGCGGCAGCCGGTTGTCGCGCTGCCCTAGGATGAAGGCGCCTGGATGGCGCCATAGATGAATGATCGGCGGCCCGCCTTCGCCAACCTGCCGACATAGCAGCTCATCGAGCGCGAACGAGTGGAGGGGGTCCGTATCCGGCTGCCCCTCGTTCATGCGGTCCAAGATGAGCATGCCCCTATAATCATCGGCAAACGCCGATATCGAGGCGCCGTCGAATGTCTCCTCTGACTCCGCTGCTGTCTCCTCTATCCACGCATCGCGATCGCTTCGCGTTCGCGGCTGCGTATCCTTTTGTCCCCAAGCATCCATAGCCATCTCCGCCGTCCCTCTCAACTAAAGCCTTTATATGCTACGACTCATATAGTCTGTTCATTCCATTGCTGCTTCTATAGTAAAGCATATTGGGACGTTAAAGAAACACCTTCGGATCAGCTTTGCCAATGTGTGCGTTTACATCGGAAAACGGCTAGTCATTTCACCAAAACTACATATAAAAACCACTTCGAATAACGGTGCAATCGACAAAAGCCTATGTTACGATAGCGTCTATGATTAGAGATAGATCGTCTAACGGATAGGAGAATAGACAACATGAGTAGTGCGCAAGCGGCAGGGAAGGTCAAGGACAGATCGCGTGAGAACAATCTGTTTCTGCTGACCTGGCCGATTTTTCTAGAGCTTTTCCTGTTTATGATGATGGGTATCGCCGATACGTTCATGCTGAGCGCATTGTCGGACCGGGCGGTATCCGGCGTTGGCGCGTCCAACCAATATTTGACCATCGCGCTGCTCGTGCTGGAGGTCATCGGCAATGGCGCATCGATCGTCGTCGCACAGTACCTCGGAGCGCGTAATTACGAGGGTGCATCGCGCATCTCAGCTGTTTCCATTACGCTCAACCTCATGGTCGGGCTTGTCATCAGCGGCGGCTTCCTCATCTTCAGCGGTGCGATGATGCGCGGGATGAACTTGCATGGCGAGACGCTTACGTACGCAACCGATTATCTTGGTATCGTTGGCGGCTTTATCTTCCTACAGGCGATTGTGAACTCCATTGCTGCAATCGTACGGGTGCACGGTTTCACGAAGGAAGCGATGTTCGTCTCGCTCGGAATGAACGTCGTCCATATTATTGGCAACTACGTGCTTATTTTCGGCAAAATGGGCGCTCCTGAGCTCGGTGTTCAAGGCGCTGCCATCTCGTCGGTTATTAGCCGGGGACTGGCCGTTATCGTCTTGTTCTGGCTGCTCTACCGAGTCATGAGGTCACGCATTCAATTCCGTTATTACTGGAATCTGTCCAAGGAATACATCGGCAAAATTCTTCGTATCGGCATTCCGTCAGCGCTTGAGCAAGTGATGTACCACTCGTGCCAGCTGGTGTTTCTGTTCTACGCGACCTACTTGGGGGATCAGGCACTGTCGGCAAGACAATATGCGCAAAATATTTCGATGTTCATCTTCCTATTCGCCTTCGCCGTCGGCATCGGAACCTCGATTCTGGTCGGCCGGCTGGTTGGCGCGAACAAGAAGGATCAGGCGTACACGCGCGTGTGGCTGAGCGTCCGCTCGGCATCGATCGCTTCGCTATGCGTAATCGCGCTCGTTATGATTTTCCGTCATCCATTGATCAGTATGTTCACCACCGATAACGAGATTATCCGCATCGGCGCACACGTTCTGCTGTACAGCATCGTGCTCGAGACAGGACGGACGATCAATATCATTCTGGTCAACTCGCTCCGCGCTGCCGGAGATGCGAAGTATCCGCTCTGGATCGGCATGGTGACGATGGTCGGCATTAGCGTGCCGCTGGGCTACTTGTTCGTGTTCAAGCTCGATATGGGATTGCCGGGCATCTGGCTCGCCATTGCGTCTGACGAGTGGCTGCGCGCGATCATTATGTCGTTCCGCTGGAAGTCCCGCCGTTGGGAGAAATACGCGCTTGTGAAGCAGAACCCGGATTCGAAGGCTGGCGCCGCTAACGGCGCTCCGGCTGGAGTTGAGGTTTCGGTGTAAAATGAAAAAGACTATTCGCTTAGCTCTTAGCTGGCGAATAGTCTTTTTAGTTGCAAGAACGTTATCTGCTTACGGATTGACGGCAATGATGCCGTAGCGCTGCGGCGTATCCGCAGTGGCGCCGAACCAGATTTGTCCGGCACCCGCCATGACGCCCTGCCAGTTGACGAACAGCTTCGCAATCGCTTGATCCTTCATCGCTGTGACGACGGCTGGCGTAACGATCTTGTCGTACTTGGCGATGAATTGCTTGGCATCAGCGATTTGCTCCGATGTGCCGTCCGCGTAGTTGACGCGGATAGGGTAAAGACCGTAGCTAGCGACGAGTGTCTGATCGCCAGCGGCAATGGCTTGCTGTACGCTCGTGAACATCTGCTCGAACGCTGCGGGATCATTGATACCGGCGGTCTCGTAAGGGTTGCTTTTATCGACTGCTGCGGGGGTGGCGGCAGGCGAAGCAGTGGATTGCTGCGAGCCTACTGTTGTATTCGAATCCGTCTTTGCGGACGAGCTTTCGTTGTCGTTGGCACTGCCGCAACCTGCGAGCAGGCATAAGGCAAGTACAATAGCGGCTCCTATCGAGCCATGCAAGAAGCGGCGGAAAGTCGGAAGACGATGGCTGCGCATGAATGATCACCCTTTCTTCGATTCCATTTAAAGTTTCAGACGAGCGCAGGGTGACAAAAGGTTGCATACAAGGCACTTCTAGTTGTTGGAAACTATCTTTAGTGTGATCCAATTGGGATTAGCTTAATCGCAGGTCGAGAATGAAAGAGACTCGCCGCGTTGGCGGCGAGTCTCTGCATAGCTAGATCACCAGCTTTATCCCTCTCCTGAAACCGGTTTGACGATGCCGTCCTTGAACTTGACCGGAATTTCTAGCTGATGAACAGGACTGCCGTCTTTGGCGCTGCTCTCATAGATAATGAGGATGCCGTAGGGGCTAGTCGGATTTTTGAAGTTAACCTCGAACTCGAATTTTCCCCATTCTGGCGCGCCTTGATCCGCCGTGACATGGCCCTCGGCCAGCACGTTGTGACCATCCTCGAACGAATAGCTGAACGCAGCTTCGAATACACGCGCCTCGCCGGACACTTTGAAAGTTGTTCCGACGATAGCATTCTCCTCCGGCGCATAGATCCGGAATGCTTCATTCTCCGCGACGATAACCGGCTCTTTAACCGGCTCTTTGCTGCCTCCGCTGCTATTGTCCACGGGCTTAGCCGGCGGCTTGTTCGGCTCGGATGTCGTTGGTATTGGTTTAGGCGTCGCTGTTGGCGTATCTGAGCCGCTGTTAGTCCCCGGATCTTTGTCGCCGCCGACAGGCGTGCCCTCTACGTTGCTGCCTGTATCTGATCCATTATCCACTTCTGTGTCCTGGCCAGTCCCCGGAGTGACGCTTACTTGACCTGAGTCAGTCCCCGAATTAGCTCCATTGTCATTCCTGGCCTGATTGGAACAGCTGGCTGCAATTCCGACAATAAGCGCTAATAGAAGCGCGAGCCCCGCGCGCGGAAGCCACCAGGATGAATCATATTTTCTTGCCATCAACATGCACCTCCAACTAAGGGGTCTAGCTTGCTTGTTTCAGCTGCAGCTATACAGTAAGAACGATAGAAGGTTTGTCCATTGTTGCGATCACAAGTAAATATAAGAGGTCGTTCCCACAAAGTCCGCTCTTGAACATGTAATATAAGCAGCAGCCTGTCCGCAGCTATCTAGTGTATGCGGGGCTATAAGATAACATGTTCGCAATAGCCTAACCAAACATCAATTATTGGGCCGTCAGCGGCTTAAACATGTGGTGGAAAGGTGTGTTGTTAATGGTTATGGTTTTGTCTGATTCGTAGCCGATCGAACGATACAGACGCTCCGCACCATCGTTGCCGTACTCGACATTAAGCGCGATGCGGCCATACCCGAGTGCAGCTCCCGCATGTTCAGCTGAAGCCAGCAGCGCTTTTGCAATGCCTCTTCCACGGTATTCAGGGAAAACCGCTATCGAATCGATATAGTACTCGTCCTCATCGGCTTCCTTATCAATCGGCGGATTCGGGTTGCCAGTCCGCTTGCGCAACCGTGCCGCAATTGGCGCATCAAGCCTGTCCGCCTCGCTTCCGTGATAGCACAAAATAATGCCAGCTACTTTCCCATCCACCTCTGCGGCGAGTATCTGTTTGCTGCTGAACCGGTTCCCCTCCTCGCGGAACAGCTCCGCCAGCGCTTTCAGCGCATCCTCCGCTGTTGCTTCGCCAGTCAGTTGATAGGCGATGTCATGAATGGCCTCGTAGATGAGCCGTGCGACCGGCTCTGCATCATCGATTGTGGCAGCGCGAATGTTCAACTTGTCCATGTTTTAGCTCCTCTGCTCGTTATCCTAGATGTTGTCCCGTTATGATCTACAATATGTTCCTGCTCAGCAGATGTGAAGACTTAGATAAGATACATTACCCGATTTGCCGGAGGGGATAAGCAGCTTGTTCTTCTTCTAAGGTTTGACTTCTGTTCAGCTGCCCAGACCCAAGAACCATTTTTGGATAAAATAAGAAATTTAGCCGCTGGCTATATTGCATTGATGAATAGCTGCGGTATATATTGGTAACAACATCTATTATATATTGATGAATAGTACCCCATGTTGAATAGGTGGCGAGCGGAGTGAACATTCAGTTTAAGAAAGGCGCGCTGGACCTATGCGTCCTAGCGCTGACGGCTAAGGAGGACCGCTACGGCTACGAGCTGGCCGTTATGATCTCGGGTAAGTTCGATATTGCAGTCGGCAGCGTCTACCCGATATTGAATCGGCTGACACAGGAGGGCTATTTTACAACTTATCTGCAGGAGTCGCCTGGCGGACCGCCGCGAAAGTATTATCGGCTGTCGCCTGAAGGAAGAAGGAAGTTGTTCGAAATGGCGGAGGAGTGGCGAACCTTCACGAGGGCGGTTAATGAGTGGATCGAAGAGGGGGACTTGCGTTGAATACGCGCAATGAATATTTGCGGATGCTTGAGCACGAGCTGCGGGATGTGCCGGAGCCGCTGAGGCAGGAATGGATCGCGGACTACGCGGAGCATTTTCGCATGGCATATGAGAATGGCCAGCCTGAGATAGAAACTTGCAGAGAACTAGGCGATCCCCGTGTTATTGCAAGGGAGCTGCGAATGAATCACCAGTTCGAGCAGGCGAAGAAGGACGGAAGCTTCGTGCGTCTCGTGCGAGCAATGCTGATCGGAACCAGCTTGGGCTTGTTCAATCTCATTTTTGTACTGGCGCCGTTTCTAGTTGTATCTGCGCTGTTGGTTGCGATGTGGATCGTTGACTTTGCTTTCTTCGCAGGCGCGCTGTATGCCGCTTGGCTTGGAGCTTTCGGTGATCCGAATGTCGGAGACGCCCGGCAGTATCATGGGGTTACTGGATTTTCGGTTGCGTTCATCCTCGTTGGCCTTGGCATTATTGTTCTCGTCGTTGGCCATCGGATGACGAAGGGCTTCGTCCGCGGGACGGCACGTTATATGCAGGCGAATCGGAAGCTGCTTCGCGATGGCATTCAAGTGTAGATTATAAGCTGGGTAGACAGTCAGCATTAGTGTGGGATAGCGATAGGAGAGAGAGGTAGTAGAAATATGCGCAAATGGATTGGCATCGGCGTCATTCTGATTGGTATCGGCATCGCAGGGTTTCTGTCGCCCTGGAGCAATTGGCGCCATAACTGGGATACAATTAAGGTGGATGAACAAAGCTCCGTTTCTGCAGAAGGAGTCAAACGGATTGCCGTGCATACAGACAGCGAGAATGTTCGACTAGCCCGTGGAGCAGGAGACGACGTAAAGATTCGTGTAAAGGGCCGTGTTATGGAGAAGCGCTGGAGCGATCAGAACGTGATAGCAGTGGTCACGGACGGTACGTTGGATATTCGGATGAAGCCGACGGATTCGGTAATGGGATATAACATTTATGAATTAAGCATGACGATCGAGGTGCCTTCTAGGCAATATGAGTCGCTGGTCATGAAGACAGATAGCGGAGATATTGCGCTGGACGGCCTGACGATTGACGATATGAAGCTGAATACCGATTCAGGGGATCTCGTGTTTGAGGGAATAGCCGCTAAGACGATTGCAATTGGTACGGACAGCGGGGATACAGCCTTTACTAACACGGAAGGCGCGCTTGTTCTGAAGAGTGACTCAGGCGACATCGCATGGACGGGCAAACAGCTTGAATGGGCTGTCGACATTGCGACCGACAGCGGCGATGTGTACTACAAAGCGGATCAAGAGCCGGTCAATGGTACGATTCGTTATGAATCCGATAGCGGAGATGGTCTTATCGAGCGGGGAGACAAGAAAACGCAGACCGGCAGCTCGATTACGGAGGAGCATGGCAGCGGGGCTCCATTAATCAGCGTGAAGACAGACTCGGGCGATTTCGTGTTGACGTCCAACTGATAGGGATAGGAAAGAGACGCCTGCGGATGTGACCGCGGCGTCTCTTTGCTTATGGGCGGGTTCGGCCAGCGGGTTACTCCGCGAACAAACACGCCGAGTACCTATCTATTCGCATTAAACATTGCGTAGTGCATGTTCTGCGAGATGGTCCGCTGCTGCGGCTGTTGTCATTCCCTCGGTCTCTGCCACCAGGTATACATCCTCCAAGGTCCGAGCAATTCGCTTCACCCGGCTTCGAATGCGGCGCGGCCCATCGCCGTCCAGCTCTGCTGCTGTCGCAATAATGCCGCCTGCATTCACGATATAATCAGGAGCGTACACAAGCCCTCTCTGCTTCAGCGCCTCGATATGCACGGCCTGTGGAGCTGCCAACTGATTATTAGCCGAACCAGCAACAATGCGACAATGAAGCCTCTCAATCGTAGACAAGTTCAGAATACCTCCAAGCGCACATGGGGCAAAAATATGACAAGGCGCATCATAGATCCGATCCGCTGCAATAGGTAACGCCTGAAACTCGCGAACGGCGTGCTCGACCAGCCGCATGCTGAGGTCGGTAACGATAAGTCGTGCGCCTTCCCGGTGCAGGTAACGGCATAGCGCCCAACCAACCTTGCCTAAGCCTTGGACCGCAATGGTCAGATTGCGCAGCCGATCTGTGCCGTATAGCCGTTTGGCGGTTGCTTTCATGCCATGCAAGAGGCCATAGGCGGTCATGTCCGCTGTCCAATCATCGGTGCCGCCCAGCGTGCCGCTCATATCGGTTACATAACGGGTGAAGCGGGCTACAGCATCCATATGTGCGGTTGTTGTCCCGACGTCAACGCCTGTCCAGTAGATGCCGTTCAGCCGTTCAATGAATCGTCCGAGCGCTTCGAATTGCTGCTCGATACGGGGATCGTCGGCACGTCCGATAACGACCGCCTTGCCGCCGCCATAGGCAAGACCGGCAGCTGCCGCTTTATATGTCATGGAGCGGGCAAGACGCATGGCGTCCGCCACGGCGTCCTCTTCACTGGCGTAAGGCCACAGTCGGCAACCCCCCAGAGCGGGTCCCCGTTTCGTACTGTGTATGGCAATGAATGCTCTTAATCCGCTTTCCTGGTCGCGGCACCAAATGAACTGCTCAAATCCACCCTTGTCCAGCTCATTCCATTCAGACACAGACATCGGCGCTCACTCCTCGGTCCTGATGGCTCCTTAATCGCACGTTAACTTCGGGATCGCCATTGGTCCAAGTTGCGGGTACAGCAGTAGGCGTGCGCAGGTTGCGTTACTAGCAGCATATTCAAGCCGAAGATCAGCTGCCACGGCGTCCTCGCAGCCGGACAGGTGCGTCCGCTGCACAACGTGCACCAGAAACGAGCCTATTCTTCATAGATGGGCATCCAATTGCAATCTGTTCGATAGAAAAAAGCCCCGCTGAGGCTCAGCGGAGCTTTACAAACGAATAAATAAGAAATTTCCCTAGATCATCCATCGCCAGCCTATGCACCAGCAGACAGGCAGCGCGAGAAGCCATAGTACCGTTCTTGCGTAACGGTGTAGAGCCTGCATCATGGCCTAGGCCTCCAATCAGCTTAGACTATCGTACGACCTGCGCCTGAAGCTGCTGCTCGGCGAACTTACGATAGAGCTCGTGGCTGTTCAGCAGCTCGGCATGCGTGCCGCGGCCGGTGATACGGCCGTTCTCGATGAATAGCAGCTGGTCGGCGTCAATGACGGTCGACAGCCGATGGGCAATGACGATCGTCGTACGGCCTTTCATCAAATTGCGCAGCGCCTCCTGCACATAATGCTCCGATTCGCTGTCCAGACTCGATGTCGCCTCGTCCAGCATCAGAATGGACGGGTCGCGCAGCAGAGCGCGGGCGATGCCGATCCGCTGCCGCTGGCCGCCGGACAGCTTAATGCCGCGCTCGCCGACCTCGGTATCGTAGCCATTCGGCAGCTGGTCGATGAATCGGTCGGCATAAGCCATCGCTGCAGCGCGCTGCAGTTCTTCCTCGCTCACGGCCCGCTCGGTGCCGTAGGCGATATTCTCGCGAATGGTGCCGGACATGAGCGTGCTCTCCTGTTGAACATAGCCGATTGCGGCACGCCAGGAGCGCAACGAGTACGAGTCAATCGAATCCTCGCCAAGACGGATCGTACCTTCCGTTGGGGAGTAGAATCGTTCGAGCATCGAGAACAGCGTCGTTTTGCCACCGCCGCTTGGGCCCACGAGCGCTGTTACCTTGCCTGGCGGAATAACGAAGCTGATACCATCCAGCACCGGGTCGGCGCCGCTCTCGTAGGTGAATTGTACATCCTTCGCCACAATCGGCTTGTTGGCTTGCGTAAGCATAGCACCCCTATCCAGTTCTTCCTCCGAATCAATGAGCGTCTCGTTGATTCGCTCCGTTGCGCCGATCGCCTTCTGCATCTGGGTGAAGAACATGGCGATCTGGCTGGCAGGCATCATGATCTGGAACAAATACAGGATGAACGCAACCAAGTCGCCTGCGGACAGGGCGCCCGACGATACGCGGAAGCCGCCATAACCAATAATGATGACGAGCATCAGCATCATTATAAGCGAGATCAGCGGTCCGATCAGTGCCTGAACTTTGCCTTCCGATAGGCCAAGCTTGAACATATTGCGGATGCCTTTCATGCCGCTCGCGAACTCCCGATCCTCCGCGTTTGAAGCTTTTACGAGCCGGATTTCGGACAATACCTGACTAAGAACGCCGGATAGCTGGGCGGTCTCGTCTTGCATGCTCTTGGATACGAGATGCATCTTCCGTCCAAGCGGAACCATGAACAACATAAGAATCGGTGCTGCGGTCAGCATAACGAGCGTCATCCGCCAATCGAGTGCTAGCAGAATGGCCACGGAGCCAATGATGCTGATAATACCCGTGATGAAACTTGTCATATGTTCGGTAATGAGTCCTTTGACTACGGCAGTGTCGTTCGTCATGCGGCTGACGGTTTCACCGGTCTGGTGATTGTCGTAGTACGTAACCGGCAGCGCCAGCAGCTTGCGCCATAGACGCTCGCGCAGTCCAGCGATGACCTGTTGGCCAACGCGGGCGAGCATATAAGTCGAAATCGCGGCCGTAACGGCTTGAATGAGGAACGCAACGACAAGCAGGCTGATTTGCGGCATTCCGATGGAAGAGAGCGAGAAGCTGTCGACGACATTTTTGGTGAACAAAGGAACGATAAGGGCGGCTATGGTCGAAGATAAACTTAGCGTCAATGCAATGGCGAGGGCTGAGCGCGACGGCTTCGTCTCCCGAATGAGGCGCCAGAAAGGCATCCAGCCCTTAAGCGGACTCGTACCGGGCGAAACAGATTGGGTTGACTTGGGCATAAGCAAATATCTCCTTCAGAACGTGCGTAATCATCTAGTTTCTATTATTACACGACTTCAGGCGGGGGTAATCGCACATCGGGATGATTCCTAACTCGTTCGCGAGACGGAGTTGGGATGCTGAACAGTACATCGTCCGATTGTACTTATGGCTCACCCTAGCATGAGTCCCAATTCATTGGCGGGCGGATGATGCAGCCGAATGGTTCTCCTATAGTCTCTAGCGGAACTTCTATAGTTATCTATCACGGACATCTACTAGGCCTCTGATGGAATATGCGCAAGGAAGCGCGCCGAATCAACATTTCTTAGCGGGGCATATGCAGAAAAGGCAATGGCTGATGGGGGTACGTCCATGCGAGATTCGATCGATTGCATAGGATAGACTATAACCAAAATCAATTTTTTAGGAGGCAGCGAGAATGTCGAATTGCCATTACAACCCTTGTAACACGAAGCTGGATCCGGTGATGCTTGATCCGGTGCAAGTCTACCAAGACTTCTACTATCCGCAAGAGTATGAGGTCGTTCACACGGTTGAAGTCATTAGACGTCATCATTGCGTTCCTTGCCCTAAACACGTGCAAGTCGTAGTTGAACGCGACGTTAACATGGGCCTGATGAGAAGCGCTAGCCGCAGTGGCAGAACGAGAGGCCGCCGTTAATTATTGCTCTACAAAGATACGCGCCGTCGGGTATTCCCGGCGGCGTTATTCATTTGGTGATCTCCTGTCATTCCTTCACTTTACGCGCAACTGCAGCGGTTGTACCATAGGAGGATAAGCATATCGGACAAGCTGTCGTACGGGCAGGCTTACATAGAGGGGAAGCACATGATGGATCAAGGCAACAACGGACAATCGATACGCAATATCGGCATATTTGCCCATGTCGACGCAGGCAAAACAACGACGACCGAGCAGTTGCTCTACCGCAGCGGCCGCATTCGGACGCTTGGCAGCGTAGACGATGGAACCGCACAGACGGATTCGCTTGAGGTTGAGCGCGAGCGGGGCATTAGCGTACGGGCGGCGGTAACGCGGTTGGAATGGAACGGCGTTCGCATTAATCTCGTCGATACGCCGGGGCATGTCGACTTCTTGTCGGAGGTGGAGCGTTCGCTGCGCGTCATGGATGCTGCAGTGCTTATCGTGTCGGCGGCTGAGGGCGTACAGGCGCAGACAGAGGTCATCTGGCAGGCACTGCGCGAGATGCACATTCCAACCCTTATCTATGTGAACAAAATGGACCGCATCGGCGCAGACGCTGCAGCTGTGCTGGCGCAGATTCGCCGGCTGTTGACGCCGAATGCCGTACCTGTACAGGCGCCAATCGGCGCCGAAGAGACGTTCACTGGCGCGCGCAGCCTGCTTGCGCCAGAGGAGCTGCAGCCAGACGCATCGTCTTACGGGACGATGCTGGCTGAAACGATCGCGGAACGCGACGAGACGCTGCTCATGCGCTATCTCGACACTGGCTCGCTCTCGGTAAGCGAGGTGGAGGGGCAGCTCGTACCCGCAGTGGGAAAGGCTGAGCTGTATCCTGTATTGTTCGGTGCATCCGCGAGAGGAATCGGGGTCGAGCCGCTGCTTGATGCAATGGTAACACTGCTGCCTCCGCCGCAGGGAGAAGCGCAGGGACCGCTGTCCGGCGTCGTATTCAAGCTGGAGCGGGATCCGATTATGGGACGCGTGGCATACGTCCGGCTGTATAGCGGCACGCTTCGCAATCGGGATACGGCGCTGAATGTGACGCAGCTGACGAATGACAAAGTGACGCAGATTCGAACCGCGGATGGGCGGCGTTCGGAAGATAGCGGCGTGGTTGAGGCCGGCGATATTGCAGCCGTATATGGCTGGGGTCGCGCTCGAATCGGCGATATTATCGGTTCGCCTGAGCATGTGCCAGGCAGCGCGCAGCTTGCGGTACCGCTGCTGACTGTACAGGCGCATTGGCCCAACGATGCCGTTTATCCGGCCGCTGTTGCCGCGCTGCAGGAGCTGGCCGATGAAGATCCGCTGCTCGATCTGCAGTGGCTGCAGGATGAGCGTGAGCTGCACCTGAAGGTAATGGGACCGATTCAGATTGAGGTGCTGACGCAGCTGATCAGCACGCGGTTCGGACTGGACGTCACGTTCGGAGCGCCATCGGTTATCTATAAAGAGACGCCGGCGTCGGCGGGCGAGGGTTATGTTGCCTATCTGATGCCGAAGCCTTGCTGGGCTATTCTGCGCTTCGCGATTGAACCTGGCGAACGCGGAAGCGGCATTGTCTACGCTTCGACTGCGCGGCGCGAGCGGCTGCTGGAAAGTTACCAGAACGAGGTCGCACGGCGCGTGCCGGAAGCGCTTCAACAGGGGCTGCTCGGCTGGGAAGTTACCGATCTGAGGGTGACATTGGTTGAGGGCGAGCACCATGTATGGCATACCCATCCGCTCGACTTCGTCGTTGCGACGCCGATGGGCATTATGGATGGCCTGAACCGGATCGGAACAAAGCTGCTGGAGCCGATCGTCAGATTCCGCTTGTCAGTGCCGGAGGAATTCGGCGGCAAAGTGATGAACGAGTTGATGATCATGCGCGCGGAGTTTGAGCCGCCGGCTCTGCATAATGGAAGGATGGAGCTAGAAGGCCTGCTGCCGGTGGCGACATCGCTTGATTTTCCGGCACGGTTGGGTGCAATGACGAAGGGAAGAGGAGCCTTGTCGACCTTCTTCCATGGGTATCAGGAATGTCCGACCGACGTAACTGCTGAACGACAGCGTCGCGGGGTTAATCCGCTCGATCAAGCGAAGTATATTTTGGCCGCTCGGAAAGCTCTATCCCAGTAGTCCGTACGCCGCGGTTAATAGGTAAAAAGTTGGATACTGTTTACATATGTTAATTTTCCCTATAAGCGGAGGAGAAGGCGGTTTCAGATCGAATATGTACTGCGTCAATGTTGTTGTGAGAGTGACGAAATGAATCATCACTCATCCGGGAGGATTTCATGGTGACACGATGGTTATCGAGGCTGCGACGAGCGATGTCCAGCGTATTTCGGAACATGAGAGAACATGGTTTACGGCGTAATGCACAACGCATGGCAATGCTGGGGAGCTGGGAATATGATGCATCCAGCGGGAGATTTTATGGAACAAGAGAGTTCTATGCCCTATTCGGCATAGGAGAATTAGTAGATAAACGATTGACGCTGGATCAAGTGTTTGAGCGAGTTCATCCGGATGATCTGGCATTGTTCCAAAACTACTTGAACGGTTCGGATCTAACCTCTGTCCAGGCCGTCGGTTTTCGAATCATTCGATCGGATGGGAATACCCGATGGCTGCATTCGCAGTTTAGGCTATATGGCACAAGCCGATGCGTTGGCATCGTACAGGATATTACGAGAACGCAAAGCCTTGAGGACGAAGTGAAACTGCTCAATTACCATATGACTGCTTTCATCGACCGTCACATTGATCCGGTTGTTATTTGGAATGCGGATTGGCGTGTCGTGCGGGTCAACCCTGCTTTCACGGCGCTGTTCGGGTTTGAGCGTGGGGAAGTAGAGGGGCGATCCATTAGGGAGTGCGCGTTCATTCCGCAGGATCATCAATCTGAACTGGAGAAGATCAGCCGTCTTGCCAATGAGCAGGGAAAGGCAATCATCATCGATACACTGCGTCAGAAGAAAGATGGAACACCGCTTCATATTCTGCTGTCCATTACGCCAATGGCCGATAGCGAAGGCAGAACAACCACTTGGATTGCGATTCTGCGTGACTATACGGGGCAGCTGGAAGCCAATCGTCAGTTAAAGGAAGCACAAGCGGAGCTGGAGAGCTTCATTGCGTGCAATCCTGATGCGATCGGCTTCTTCAACAACGACGGTACAGTTCGTCAAGTGAATGCAGCGTTTGAGCGGGTGCTTGGTTGCGCTGTTGAAGAGCTAAAGGTGAAGAAGTTGACCGAGATGCCGTTTGTCCGTACGGTTGTGCAGTCGGATGAAGAACTGACAGCAATCATCCAATCTGGCGGGATGCAAAGTAAAGAAGTGGATGTGCTCCGCGTTGACGGTACGGTACTGACCGGACTTATGTCGCTAACGCCTTTTCCCGATCAGGCGGGGTTTGCCCTCATTGTGAAGGACGTCAGCGAGCTGCGCGAAACAAAGGATTTGCTCGGCCGTTCGGAGATGCTGTCGATGATCGGGCAGCTAGCGGCTGGCGTCGCGCACGAAATCCGCAACCCTCTCACCTCGTTGAAGGGGTTTATTCGTCTGATCGAGCCGGCCTTGCAGCCTAGAGAGTTTCGTTATCTCGACATTATGAAGGGCGAGTTAGACCGAATAGAGCTTATCGTTAATGAAATGCTTGTTCTGTCCAAACCGCAAATCATGGAGCTCGCCCTCTACCCGATGGATGAGCTGCTCGATTATATTATCGAACTGCTTAATACGCAAGCCGTTATGAAAAGCATCGAAATCGAACGGATCTTCGAGCCTGTCCCGCCGATCGAGTGCGAGCAGCGGAGAATTAAGCAGGTGTTCGTCAATTTGCTTAAGAACGCAATCGAGTCAATGGAGCCTAACGGGATTATTAAGGTGAGCATTGAACGGGCGGACGAAGATCATATTCGGGTTGTGGTCAGCGACCAAGGGAAGGGGATGTCGCAGGAGCAGCTCGCTCGTCTGACAGAGCCGTTCTATACAACGAAAGAGAAGGGCAACGGTCTAGGGCTGATGATGACGGCAAGCATCGTAGAACGGCACGGCGGTACAATTGTGTTCGATAGTGTAGTGGGGGAAGGGACGGCGGTTACCGTGACGCTTCCTATTGAACAGAAGAAGCAAGAGCTGTTGTCGGGCAGGCTGTTGGCGCACTGATGAAGTGCGTTAATAGATCTGTTCGATAATAAGTGATAATAATTATCATTATTGGATATAATACAGTTGGCAGCATGAACGTCGAAGAAGGAAGTGGGCAGCCTCTCGGCAAGGCCGCCCGGGTACTAAGGCATAAGGTTCGTTAGCGTTTGGTTCAGGCGCTAACAGCTGGATTAGATTTTGGGCTCAAAAGTTTTGCAGTCCGTCTCTTCGGACTGACGTGGTTGATTGGAGCGGCTAACGACATAGATCGATGTCGCGCTGCATTTGTTTCCTGCTGCCCAGTACTTACACGAATTAACTTCACACAGGACGTCTTTTGCCATGGATGAGTCACCTCCTGTTCCCATTCGTAGCGGCGTCTTTTCGATATCGATACTCCCGCTCATTCTAAGGATGGGCTTTTTTGTCATGCTTTTATACTTTGATCGGACAGGAAAAGTGAACCGGTTATGGGCATTACAACTGGTGTATCAGATCATGCATACAATGTAAAATAATAGTTGAAACCTCTTACATTGGCGTCATACAATAGAACTACTGATAGTCTCAATAACGGTCTATTGTCGCAGGATAGTAGAACGAACGACTTGCTTATTTACATTTTTGAAAACGATTTCGATACATATTATGGGAATTCCAAAAGGAGAGACAGGATGCGATCACGCGGCAGATACGGGCTGTATGTCGTTATTGTGATTGGCGTAATGGCGATTGCCTCGATGCTGTTCATGAATCGGGATAACAAGCAAGAGCCAGCAAAGGAGAAGAATACCACCCTTCAGCACAGTGGGCAGAGCGGAGAGATTGGCAAGAGTATGATAACGCCAACCGATAATACGGCTGGTCAGGAGCCGGCTGAGGAACCGGTGCTGGACCCGTTTATACCGATTACAGCTGTTGATGCGGTAGCTCAGATGGGGGTCGGCTGGAACTTAGGCAATCAACTCGATGCGATGCCCGACGAGGGCGACTGGGGCAACGGCCTTGTCGATACGAGCGTGTTCGATGAGGTGAAGGATGCAGGCTTCGACCTTATTCGAATCCCGGTCTCTTGGAATGATCATATTGGCGCGGCGCCTGACTACACTATCGAAACGCTATGGATGGACCGCGTCGAGGAAGTTGTCGATTGGGCTATCGAACGGAACATGTGGGTCATGCTCAACGTGCACCATGACTCGTGGAAGTATATGAACTTGGATAAACAGGCGGATCCAGAGGAGTCGCTTCGCAAATTCGTGAAGGTATGGGAGCAGATTGCACAGCGTTTCAGCGGCAAGAGCGAGAAGCTGATGCTCGAGACCCTTAATGAGCCGACCGACATTGATCCTGACAAGCTTAATGAGTTGAATGATCAGATCCTCCAGATTATCCGGAACTCGGGCGGCAATAACAAAGAGCGGCTGGTCGTCGAACCCGGGCTTCATACGAATATCGATGAGACGATCAAGACGTTCAAGAAGCCCAATGATCCATATGTGATTCTAACGGTACACAACTATGATCCATGGGATTATGTCTCCAACTGGTGGGGGCATGTGACTTGGGGCACAGACAGCGACAAAACGTATTTCGACGATATGTTCAAGCGGCTGCATGACAAGTTCGTAGCGGATGGTTTGCCGGTTATTATCGGGGAATTCGGGACGCTTGGCACGAATGAGCGGCATTCGAAGTGGTCTTATCATGATTATTTCGTCCGTACGGCGAAGAAATACGGCATGGTGTCTGTCTGGTGGGATAATGGCGAGCATCTGGACCGATTGCGAGGATATTGGAATGATCCGATTGTGAAGGACATTATCGTCAATGCCTCGCACGGCATTGCGAACTCGTTCGTCGAGACTGGCGATCTGTATGTAAGGCAGGACAAGGCAGACGATACGGCTCTTCAATTAGAGCTGAACGGCAACACAATGATAGGCGTATTTAATGGCGATACAGCGCTTGGCGAAGACGACTACGGTTATGATGCTGACAATGCGAAAGTGACGATCAAGCGGGCTTACTTGGAGGGCATGCTGAAGGACAAGGGACTTGGCGATATGGGCCAGCTTACGTTCCGCTTCTCGCAAGGCGCTGACCAGATCGTCCATGTGCATCAGTATAAGGACCCTGTGCTGAAGCAGAAGGAGCTTGTCATCGACCGAAGCGGCGGTGATATTGTTGGCGATACCGGAATTGAATTGGATTATAACGGCACGGAGATGGCACGGATAAAGGCAGTAGAGGCGGATGGCCAGTCCGTTCATACGGAGTGGAAGGATAAGCAATATGTGAATCTGTCCGACGACTTCACTTTTGACGCGTACCGTGTTTATCTGAAAGCGAAGTTCGCGAATATGTTTGATAAGGATGCAACCATTACACTGGAGTTCTGGCCTTCAGGCGTTCAGCTTGAGGTGCCGGTAAAGGCCATTTATAAGAAATAAAACGTTAGCCCCCGTTGAATCAGCGCATTCGTGCCGCTTCAATGGGGGCTTTTCCGTTCGGTAGCATATCTTTCGGAGCCTGGCTGTGCGAAAGATATCGAGGTATCACGGGGCGCAGCCCCTCACTCAACTAGGGTTCTGAAGGGGCAAGGCCCCTTTATCCGGTCGAGCGCCGACCAAGAGCGTGTCCCGCAGGGACGACAAGCGGCTGTACGCACGTACTTCGGGTCGAGCTGAGACTCCCTACTCCATCATCAACCGTACCTGGGCACACTCAACGTAAAGCGTGTCCCGATCAGGGACGAAAGCGAGCATACGCCACCCGTATATAGACCAGTCCTGCGGGATTCCAAAGGGTGCAACCCTTGGAGCCCTCCCTCTCGGGAGAGGGAGGGTTTGGGTGGGTGTGCGAAAATTTAGCGAACCCATTGAACGACGCTGTCGATGGAACGGCGCGTCTTCGCGCGGGGCTCTTGAACGCGATAGCCGAAGGCGGCCATCGCAGATACACTGAATTGCTCAGGATCGAGAATTCCTTCTTCTGCAAGGATGCGATTCAGATCGTCCAGCACGAAGCCTTCTATTGGGCAGGAATCGATACCGATTAGCGAAGCGGCTGTCAGCATGTTGCCAAGGGCGATGTACGTCTGCCTGCTGGCCCATTCGAATACGTAACGGTCATCGCCGAGCAGTCGGAAGTCCGACTCCAGGAAGTTCTGATACGCTTGGCGTTTGCCTGCTGCTACTTCTGGCGGAAGCTGCTGGATTTGTTCAATCATATGAGTAATGTGGGGCGAGTCAGGTAACAGGGAAGGAGCTGTGCGAGTTAAGAATACGATGAAGTGGCTTGCTGTAGGCAGCGATCGCTGTGCGCCCCATGCTGCGCCGCGAATTCGTTCGCGAACCGCTTCGTTCTGAACAACGACGAAACGCCAAGGCTCGAAGCCGAAGGAGCTAGGCGATAAACGGCCAGCCTCCAGAATAAAGTCGAAGTCCTCATCGGAAATTTTGCGTGCGGGATCGAATATTTTAGTGGCATGTCGGAATTGGTAAGCAGCCGTAATTTCATCTTTCGTTAGGCGAGTTGTTTCCATCGATCATCATCCTTTCTTACCCAATTGCTGGGAACAACTTAATTATAAAAGGAGGGTTTTATTTCCGAAAGTACGCACATTTTTGTGATATAGTATTAAAAAAGGTACTATTGGGAGCGGAGGGAAGTCTCGTGAGTATGAAGAAAGAACAGTTGAGCGCTGCTGTGCCAGGTCAGTGTGAACAGCCTAAGGCAGGAAGTCGCTACACCTGCTCGGTTGAAGCTGCGCTGGATGTAATCGGGGGCAAGTGGAAGGGCATTATCGTCTTCCATCTGCTAACGGGCTCTCCTCGCCGGTTCAATGAGTTTCGCCGCCTAATGCCGATGATTACACAGCGTATGTTGACGCTTCAGCTTCGGGAACTAGAACAGGATGGCATCCTCCATCGGGAGGTATATCGGGAAGTGCCGCCGCGCGTGGAGTATTCGCTTACCCCGTTCGGGTTGACGCTGAAGCCGATCATCTTACAGATGTGGGAATGGGGCAAAACGTACGAGGCACGCCTCGCGGAGCAGGAGCAGACGCCGAACACGAGCGCGTTGAGCGATGAACGAAGCGAATCCTCTGAATAAAAAGAAGCCTGAACATCGATGCGCGTAATCGTGCATCGACGTTCAGGCTTTTTCTTCACCCATTCCCATTCAACTGCGCACTGTTCGCTTGCAGCTGCTGGCGGTATTCGGACGGGGTAAGACTGAACCGCTTGCGGAACTGCTGAGAGAAGTGGCGTAAGTCCTGATAGCCGATTCGCTCGGCAACGTCAGCAAGCTTAAGGCTCGGATTATGGAGCAGCCGCTTCGCCTGCTCTAGTCGAAGTTGAATGACGAACTCTTTATAGCCCTGCCCGGTCTTCTGCTTAAACAGCTGGCTGAAGTAGACCGGGTTCAAGTAGACAACGGAGGCGACTCTCTCCAGCGACAGATCCTCGTTGAAATGCGACTTAATATATTGGATCGCCGTCTCGATTGCGCGATCGCCGCCGCGTTCATCCTGTTCGTACATATGGGAATGAGAGGCTTGTCGGAGACGGCGAATTTCGGCTGGAACGAGGTTAAAGTCCTCGATCAGCTCGGAGCTGATCACTTGGAACGGAATGCGCAAATACTGCCGGAGATGCGATCGCAAGTCGTTCATCAGCAGCGAGAGCGAAGGCTCAGGTACGGTGATCATTCCGAGCAAGCTTTGCGCATCATAGCTGATGACGAAGCCTTGCCCATATCGATCGATCAGCTCGGTAAGCACGTTGTCGATAATGAAATGCTCCAGATGGACGGGACAGTCCGCATCCATTGTGATCATAACCAAATAAAACGAAGTAAAGGCCTCGATGAGCGACTTCATATCGAAATTGCCGATATCAAGCCCTGCTGCCCAACGCTGAAAGACTGCCTCGCGCAAATATTTCAAATTCATCGAAAGGCCCCGCTCCGCCCGCGTCTGCTCCGATTCCAAGCGCAGCTCTTCCTGAAACCGTTCGACCAGCTCCAAGATCCGCTCTTTGCCGATGGGCTTGAGCAGGTAGTCACGGGCGCCGAGACGGAGCGCTTCTTGCGCATAAGCGAACTCGGACCTCGCAGAAATGAATACCCAACGCACATGCGGATGCTGGGGCTTAGCGAGCTTCATCAGCTCAAGTCCTGACATGCCGGGCATCATAATGTCGCTTAATAGGAGATCGATCGGTTCATTGCGAAGTTGGACGACCGCCTCGTCGGCCGATGCGGCAAGCCAAATTCGGCATTCCGGACAATGGGTTTGAATGGTGCGCTTGATGCCGCTGCGAATGACATTCTCATCGTCAACGACTAGAATATTCATGTTTGTCTCAAGCTCCTTTATATAAAGCCATTAATGGGATGGCCGTTCGTAGACAGAGAGAGGAGGCAACGGCAGGGTGACGATGATCGTCGTTCCTGAGCCCTCCTTGCTGTCGGCGGACAGTCCATATGATTCGCCATGCATAAGAACCAATCGATGATGAACGTTCGCAATGCCGATCCCTTTGCGCCCCGTGCCGCTGCGTTTCGTGGCTTCGCCTTCCTCCTCCTCTGCGGGAGGCTGACTCAGCGCCAACTGAAGCTGTTGGAGTGCCGCGGGAGCCATCCCTACGCCGTTGTCCGCAATCGTAATGTGCAGCTGTTGTCCCTCCGCCTGCGCACATACCGTTAATAGGCCTGGTCTTGGAGATGGCTCCAGACCATGCTTAACGGCATTCTCGATGATTGGCTGGAGCGTCATCTTGGGCAACGGAACGTCCAGCCATTCCGGAGCGACTGCAATGTCGGCGGTCAGTCGATCTTCAAGCCGAGCTTCGATGATGGTCAAGTAATGCTGGATTTGTTCCAGCTCTCCGCCGAGCGTGGAGCTGGAGTTGTCCTTCCATTCACTGCTATATTGGAACATATGCGACAGCGACAGTACAATTCGAGCTAATTTATCGTTCTCTTGTTCATCGAGCAGCCAATAAATCATGTTCAAGGTGTTATACAGAAAATGCGGGTTCACCTGCGATTGCAGCGCCTGAAGCTGCGCCTGCTTCTCGCGTGCGGACGTCTCCTTTTCCCGCTGTATCAGGTCATCCATCCGATACACCATTTGATTAAAGGACGATACGAGAATGTCGATCTCTTCATAGGTGGACTTCGGATGAACGACGCCCCGGAAATTGCCGATCTCTACTTGACGCATCTCTTGTATGAGCCGTTTCAGCGGCATTGTGATGGTGCGGGCGATGAAGCTGGCAATCGCAATCGATACAAGAACGAGAATCGAGACGACGATCAGGAAGAAATGCCGCGTTTGGTTGAATTCAACGTTCAAGTTGCTGTTCGGGGTTCGGCTAATGAACGTCCATCCGACCTCCTTTGCCTTGGCGGCTACGATCAGATCGTTCGCGCGCTGCTCGAAGATAACGCCGCTAGAGGTCGTGTTCTCATGCAGCGACAGCAGCAGCTCAAGTGCTTGAAGATTGACCGGCTTCGTTGGTTCATGGCTGCTGCGAGTATTACTTGCGCTTCTTGCTGCGCTCTCGGCGGAGTTTGGCGTATAGATCGTGTCGGAATTGAAATTGTCTTTAGAATGAACACTCCATGGAACCGATGCCGACTCTGCAGGGTCATCCGAGGCAAGGAGCCGACCGTCCTCCGACATCATATAGACGTCGCTGTCCGGTCCGAGCCGCATATTGCCGAGAGTAGATATGGCAGAGGATGCATCCATCTGGAAGAGCAGGATGCCAATCGGTTTATGCGCCGTTAAGTCGAATAACAGTCGGCCGAAGGCGAAGACCGGCTGCGGAACCGTCTGATCGGTCAGCGAATGCTTGAAGACGCCAAGCCATACCATGCCGCCATCCGACTGCTTAATCCGGTTGTACCATTCCCGCTGAGCATAATTCGGGTCTACCACATTCAAGTAGTTGCCATAGCTGAATACCGCGCCGTTCTGCGCGAATACATGGATCGATACGATATCCTCTCGCGAGTAAAATACGGCGCCGATAATGTTCGATACGGCACGCTCATTGATGATGTTCAGCGCCGGATTATCCGTGTGAGTCTGCGGTATAATGCGCAGCATATCCGCGTTGCCGACCAGCGACTTGGATAAGCTGTTATAGCTGTCGAGCAGCAGTTCATACACCTGCATCGTTTGTTTGATATTTCTTTCTGCGATTTCGTTTACCTTGTCGTGATATTGACTAGTTGCCTGCCGGTAGTATAAGTAGCTGACGATCGACAGCAGACTGAGCATGCTGATGATAAGCAGTATAAACAGCCTTGCACGAAACGTGCGGAAGCTGCGAAAGCTGTGCAAACCGCGGTTCATATCGGGTGACGCCTCCCCAATGAATCTCCCGGAGTAGCATGAAACCTCCGAGAGTCAGCATAAGAAAAGAGCGCGCCTCGGAGGTTAAACAGCTATGCGGTTGAAATGCCGAGCGCTAGCCTTTGACAGCGCCGGCGACCATGCCCTTCGTAATTTTCTCGGAGAGCAGGAAATACAACACAATGACTGGCAGAGCCCCTAGTACAAGATATGCGCCGATTGCACCATAGTTGGACGAGTATTGGCTGATGAAGCTGTTTACGCCGAATGGGAGCGTTTTGAACTTCTCGGCGGAGATGAATGTAGCGGCTAGGATATACTCATTCCAGATGTTGATGAAGGTCAGAATGCAGACCGTCATGATCGGCGGAACCGAGATGGGCAGGATGATGCTGCGGAATGTGCAGTAGACGTTCGCGCCGTCCATATGCGCAGATTCTTCGATCTCGCGGGGAATCGTACGCATGAAGCCGCTCAGAATAAAGACGGCTATCGGTGTCTGATACGCGATGTAGGGCAGGATAATTGACCAGCGCGTGCCCGTAAGGCGATGATCTCCGATATGGAAGTGCTTAAAGATAAGCATAATCGGCAGCAGCGTCGCTTGTACAGGGACCATCATACCGATTAAGAAGACGAGCATGACGATGGGTGCGAGCTTCCATTTGAACCGAGTAATTGCATAAGCGACCATGCTTGCCAGCACAATGACGGATACGAGCGTGACGAGCGTTACATACACGCTGTTGAATAGATACTGCCAGTAATGAGCGTCAATCGCTTGCTTATAGTTATTCCATTGCATGCTCTTCGGCAGCGCGAAAAATTTCCCGGACAATATTTCATCGTTTGTTTTCAATGAATAGATGAGAAGCCACAGCAACGGGTACAGCTGCGTGACGAGCAGGATGCCGAGCAGGGTAAAAACGAGCGCCTTGACGATCGGGAATGGCTTGCGTCCAGGCTCATCCATTCGGGCAGCCGCTGTTGAGCGTGTTTGACTCATGAGACCCAAACTCCTTTCCTTTCGCGTGTAAATTGGCAGCAGCCAGCTAGCTGATTTTTCTCTCAACCTGATTGAACAGCGCATTGATAATGACAGTCGCTACCAGACAGACGGCGACCAGCACCATGGCAATCGAGCTGCCGTAGCCGAACTTCGACGACAAGAAGGACATGTTGTACATATGCGTGGCGATAACGTCAGTCGAATGGCCGGGGCCGCCTCCGGTCATGACCATAATCATGTCGAACGACTGCAGGGAACCGATAAAAGCAAGAATGATCGATATTTTGAAAATCGGGACGACCAGCGGGAACGTAATATAACGATCGGCTTTGAAACCGTCCGCTCCATCGATTTTGGCCGCCTCGTAAATTTCCGAAGGAATATTCTGAATGCCAGTGAATTGAATGAGCAGATGGTACCCGAGGTATTGCCACAGCGCAACGAAGTAGAGGGCATACATGGCTGCGGTCTTATCAGAGAGCCAGCTGCGTGTCCAGCTGTGCAGCCCGAGGCCATCAAGCACTTGGTTGAGCATGCCGCCGAGGGAAGCAGGGTTGTAAATCGTTTTCCATAACTGGCCGATAATGACGACGGAGAGAATGACAGGAACGAAATAGCTCGTAACGAAGAAATTCGGCTTTTTCACGAAACGATTAATCAGTGTTGCAATGTACAGAGCGAATGGAATCTCAACCATAGAGAATACGGCGAACATCAGGGTATGCCGAACCGCTGGCCAGAACACGGCATCCTTTGTAAACAAACGGATATAGTTGTCTAGCCCGACGAATTTTTTAGCGCCGATGCCGTTCCAGTCGAATGTACTGGTGTAAATACTGAAGAAGATCGGGACAAAGACTAGGCATACATATAACAGCAGACAGGGCAGCACGAATAAGGCAATCGTACGTGCAGGCACTTTGAGTGCATTCACTGGGCTCGCCTCCTTCAATTAGGTGAATGATCATGTCTAACAGAGAAGAAAGGGAGCGACGGATCGCTCCCTTTCGCCTGTTCTAGCGAACGGATCAGTTCGTTTCCGTTGGATGCAGCGTTTACTTGTTAGCTTCAAATGCCGATTGATGTTCTTGTGCGACCGATTTCGGATCGACTTGTTGAACAAACAGATTTTGGATGCTCGTCAAGTGCGTTTGAGACGTTGCCGGGTTCATCGTATTGTCGAACGACAGGTCGCCGCCTTTAACTGCGGCTTTCAGCGCTGCCACTTCCATTTGAAGCGACGAGTAGCCTGCCGCCTTGAAGTCGCCGTCGACTTTTTGCGCAACGGAAACGGCATTTTTCAACTCGAACGACACTTTCGGGTACTGCAGCATGAAGTAATTGAGGAAGTCCTTCGTTTCTTGCAGATGCTTGCTATTAGCGGAAATGGCGAATGCGCTGCCGGGAGCCAGCATATAATCGTCGGAGTTGCCTTTGCCGTTAACCGTAGGGAATTTGAATACGCCTATGTCAGCGCCGGCTTCGGATTGGTCGATCGCGCCAGTCGCCCACGTGCCCATGTAGTACATGGCTGCTTTGCCTGATTTGAAGAACGTTTCGCCAGCGTTGTAGTCCATGGATGTTGCGCCGTCCTGGAATGCGCCTGCTTGAACGAGTTTCTCGAGGCTGTCTACCGCATCTACGAAAGCAGGATCATTGAACGTCTTCTTGCCTGCAGCAACGTCGGATAGGAAGCCAGGGCCGTTGTTCGTGCGAAGCAGGATGTTCATGAACAGGAAGGAACCGGTCCATGTATCCTTTTCGCCCGTAACCATTGGCGTGATGCCTTTGGCTTTCAATGCTTTAACGTCGGCGATGAGGTCGTCGAACGTCGTTGGCGGTGCTGTGATGCCGGCTTGCTGGAACATTTTTTTGTTATAAAACATAACGCCTATGTTGTTGCCATCCGGAAGCGCATATACGTTGTTGTTGAAGCTGTAGTAGTCGAGGATGCCTTTTTGGAAGGTGTCCTTCAGTCCGTTCTTATCGATCATGTCGTTCAGCGGTGCGAGCAAGCCTGCGTCAACGAAATCTTTCATTTGTGCCGCAGGGTTTACCATCGTGATGTCCGGCACTTCTTTGGATGCCGCTTGCGTTTTCAGCTTCAACTTCTGTTGGTCAGTGTCCAGTGAATCGTACTCGATCTTCACGTTCGGATGGTCCTTCATGTACTGTTCGGAAATTTGATGCAGCACTTTGTACAACGGCGTGTTAGGGTCGGGATAAATGTTTTGGAAGGTAATCGTCACATTTTCTGCTTTGCCAGTGGAAGCCGATCCATTGTCTGTGGATGTCGTGTTGTCTTTGTCTTTGTTGCCGCAAGCTGTAAGCGAGACCATAAGTCCTGCCGCAACTGCGAGACTCATCCATTTCAAGCTCGTGCGCATGGTTTGATTCCCCCTTGTTTGGTATGGCTTAATTATCCTCTTGATGGCGTATTTTCCACAATGTGTGAACTTAAGGATGTAGGTTTGTATTTTTAAGGTGGGCATTTCGGCTAGGGAGGTGCGGATGAAGTCCAGTTGTGGTTGGAAGAGTGGCGGAAACCCGCACAGTGACGAGGGTTCCGGGGTATTGCGCAATGGTTATTCGGGGCGTTGCGGAGGTTGATTCGGGTGGGGGATTTGACATGAGTTGGCGTTACCTGCAAAAGTGCAGGAAAAGCGCCACCGTGTAATGTAGAGAGGACTAGTTAGTCTCAAAAGCTGCGGATTTGCAGGTATTCGGTCATACGGCGCGTTAGATGGTTTGGAAATCTGCATAATTGCAGGTTTGAGGGATGAACATGCCTCGTTCAGCTTTCAATCGGCGTGAATCCGTCCTCGGTCCCGCGGGAAACCTGCACAATTGCAGGTCGCTTAGGCTGATGCTGCACAAAAAAACCAATAGCCGCTCCGCGTATCATCTCTGCGCGAAGAGCAGCCATTGGTTTCATGAGCTTGGACCCGACAGTTTAAGCTTACGCCAACCTCGGTCCATCTTCAGTTCCTCTTAATCCATCTCATATATCGAGCCGGTCTTGCTCGCATACAGCTCGTTGTACACTTTGGATGCGTAAGCGTCCGTCATGCCGGAGATATAATCGGAGATGAAACGCGGCCATGACCAGTGCGACTTGTGGCGTTCGAAGCTCTCGATCCAATCGGGCGGCAGAATAAGCCGACCCCGATCGGGGTCGCAGAAGCTGTCCCACAGCCGGCGAATCATAATCTCGCTGCGCATCTGGAGCCGCTGAACGCGGAAATCCTTAATCAGCGTCACCCACGCCAGCTTCTTCAGAATCTCCATCGTCCGGAGCAGATCGAGATCTTCCGCACCCTCGCGAACGAACGTGACGCGTTTCCAGCCTTTGTCCGGATCGTCGATGATGCCGACTCGTCCAGCGAATGTGCTTACCCAGCGGGCTTTCATCTCGCGGCGCGTGCGCGACGACTCTCGTTCGCATTGAATATAGAGCTCTTCCCATTGCTCCAGATATTCATTCATCGCTTGACGGCACATGGCCCGCATATCGATCTCATCCCAGCGCAATCGACCATTGCCCTGATCCACTTCAATCTCGTGCATCAAATTATCAATGAGCCGATCATCCTCGAAGAAGGTTCGGTTCATTTGGATTTTGCCGGCACGGATTCCGTCTTCAATATCATGTGTCGAATACGCGATGTCATCGCATAAGTCCATCAGCTGCGCCTCAAGGGTCGAGCACTCCGGCGGCATGCCCCATAGATCGCGGAGGTGGTTGATTCGCTCCCACTCCTCGCGGTACACGCCTTTCAACCGACCTTCATCATCAAGGCAGAATGGATATTTATTGACGGCCAGCAGAACGGACGCAGTCAGATCGAGACCGCTGCCGCTGCCAGCGCGTTTCTCAAGAAACATAAGAATGCGGTAATTCTGTGCGTTGCCCTCATATTTCATGCCATGAAACTCCTGCAGCAGCTCGTTGAGCACTTCTTCCCCTTTATGACCAAACGGCGGATGGCCAAAATCATGCGCGAGCGCAGCACACTCCACAACGGTCGGATCAAGCAGCAGCCCAGGGTGCTCGCGGCGGTCAAGGAACGGGTACTGCTTGCCCAACCTACGGGATACCTCCCGCGCAATTTGGGATACTTCAAGCGAATGGGTCAGACGCGTTCGATAATAGTCGCCGGAGCCTGCGCCGAAAACTTGCGATTTGCCCTGCAGCCTGCGAAAAGCCGGGGATTGGATCAGGCGGGCATAGTCTCGTTCATATTCTTCTCGTTCCTCGCTGAACGTGCCGATTGCCGGTTCGTCCAACCTCATTTTGCGCAAATCCATGTGCATCGCCTCCTGTCTAATCGCACGGCGCAAATTTGTTGTTCTTCTTAATCTATGTTAGTAATGCTAACAATGTCAAAGGGAAAAAGTCTGAATTTCCGAACGTTCGGGATGGGCTTCAGCTCGTCCGCTTCCCTAAACCGAGTTTCTCACTATATGCAGGCAGCAAGCGGGTTATGTTATGAACATCCACAGGTCTAGTATTGGCATAAATAAAGCCAGGCTCATTCGCCTGGCCTATGGTTCTGCGAATTTTCTTCGATTTCACATCTTATAAGTTAAGATGAGCCGAGGCCGCTCGAAGAACGCCGCAGGAATGAGCGAACCTTGCTTGCTCTTGCGGCGTCAGATTGAGTTCCACCAGCTCGGCAATCCCTCGCCTTGTTAATATTGCCGGGACGCCCGTACATACTTCGCGCTCCCCATATTCGCCGTCAAGAATGGCGGATACGGCTGTTATATTGTAATCATCGCATAAGATCGATCGCACAATATGAGCAATCGCATTCGCGATGCCGTAGTGTGTGGAGCCTTTGTGCTGGTAGATTTCCCAACCAGCGTTGCGTGTCTTCGCCTCGATATCATCCAGCTTCAACAGGCTGAAGCGATGTGGATGCTGACCGAGAATGTCATGAATCGGTTTACCGCCGATCGTGACATGCGACCATGCCGGGAATTGAGACTCACCATGTTCGCCAAGCACATAACCGCATACACTTCGCGGATCAACCGGCAAATACTCGGCAATTAGTGTCTTTAACCGAGACGTGTCAATCGAAGTGCCCGTTCCGATGACCCGTTCGCGCGGCAGGCCAGAGAGCCGCCATACGATATGGGTGACAATGTCGACAGGGTTCGCCGCTGCAAGGAACAAGCCGTCGAAGCCGCTGGCCATAATGCGCGGGATGAGCTCGTTATACAGCTCGAAGGCACTGTCGAGCAAGTCGAGCCGATTGCTGCCGTTCTTGGGATAGCTGCCCGCACACAGCACAATAATGTCGACATCACCGCAGTCGTTGCAGGTGCCCGTGTATATTTTGGTCCGCGTATAGGTGAAGTCCATGCAGTGTGAGAGATCGAGCGCTTGCGCATGCGCACGCTCTGGCGTCCTGCCGATCAGCATAATCTCATCGCAGATGGACTGATTAATGAGCGCATACGCACAGCTTGCTCCAACATGACCGACGCCGATAATAGCGACCCTTCGTGGCTTGCTTCCCATCTTGTCGCCCCGCTCTCCCGTGCTGTTATGCCATAGTATATGACAGTAAGGATCGTTTTTGTTATATTCATGTGATAAAAGTTAACGTATCTACCCGACGAATTGTAATTTTACTGTGAGCCCACAGGGCGGACATGTGAGCTTATGAGGGATAATGTGGAAAGTATTTTCGCAACAAATCTGTAATTTCTAGCGTCATAAAGGTAAAATTCATACAGGAGGAGAGAGTGAAAATGAAGAAAGCAATACTATCACTAATTATTTGCACTTTCGTATTAGCTTTAGTAATTGGCTGCACGAAGGAGGAGGTTAGCGAAGAAAGTATGCTTAGCAGAATTGAAACTTCGCTTAAAGCGCAAGGCTTTACTGTAGTAAGTGAAGGCAGACAGTCAAGTGACAATCTTGAGCAAGTATATCCTTATAAGTACAAGATTAAACAGAATGAAATGAACGAGGATTATTTATTAATATATATTTTCTCTTCCAAAGACTTGGTTAATAAAGGAATAAGTAACCAGCACTATAATATTACAACATTAACAAAATTCAAAAACTATATTAATAAAAATGTTTTGGTGGTTCACTTTGCATCGGAGGGGAATCTAGATAAATACAAGCAGAAGCTTGAAGAAGCCATTTCGAAAATATCATAATTTCTTCCATAAAAAACAATTGTATAGATTATATGATTACTTTATACTAATAAAGATTATAAAAACACAAAAATTGGGGGTTAAAAGTGAAGAGAATCTTACTGCTAACTATTCTGCTATCGACCGCTCTTTATGTAAGCGGGTGGCATACTCCTGCCACTCAAGCAAGTGACGAAGCTGAAGCGAAACGGAACTATCAAAAAACAGTAGATTTTCAACAAGAGGTTATTCCTGTTATGGAAAGTATTTTTAAAGAACAATTCCCTGAGAAAGTTTCGATTAACGATGGTGAATACGTGGATGGAATCAATTCAGATGCATTCGATGAGATAACTGATTACTATTTTGATAACGATAATCCTAACAATCCAAAAGTCGTATTTGTCGTTGCCAAAGAAGATCGAGATGAAATGAAAACGTTAAGGAAAGCTTTGGAGGAAAAGCTTGGATACAAAGTGAAATTTATTAAAGCTAAAAAGGGGATTAAGGAATTTCGTAATCTGCAGGATCAAGTAAGCGGCTATTTAGATGTAATATATAAAGGCGGTTACTCCGTTGGTTACAACATAAAGACACAAACTATTGATGTTGAGGCAGATTTGGATAATCAACAAATTCAGTTGTTAACGAATAGGTTCGGTTCCGATCTGCTGAGTATTACGAAGACAGTTAATTTGCCAGTAACTACGGCGGCTCGTGATTATCCGTTTTTAAATATAGGCGGAGGACAAGAAATTAAGCCGGATATAGATGGAGCCAATACATATGTTTTGTGTTCTTCAGGTTATATTGCCTATAAAGATAATCAAGCATACATGGTAACAGCGGGTCATTGTATAAAAAAGCCAGTCGCTGGTGGTTCTACATACGAAGTAATTGAGGGAAATAGTAGTGATGGATACAGAACGTTGGGTTATCAGCATTGGAGTGGCTACAATTCAACGACAAAATATGATTTCGGACTCATTAGACTTACAGATCTATCCATGCAAGTGACAAGTCGGTTTTACACGAATAATAGCGGAACCGGAGCGATTGACGGTCAACTGCAGCCTTATTTGACGATCGGCTCAACGGGTATTAAGGTTGGACTTGCGATAAATAAATCCGGAAGAACAACAGGCATTACCGGGGGGACGATTAGTAAAACGGACACTACGGTAAGTTACGGTATTGAAAGTTTCTCGGTTAAAGTTTTGGAAGCTGATTTACGGTCAGGCTATGGAAAACTTATTGACGGCATGTATACGGCAGTAGCAGGCAGTGGAGATAGTGGTTCGACAGTATATAGAGCATCTGACTATGCTCTTGTCGGCGTTCAATCAGGCATAACGACGGACTACACGGATGCGAATAACTATAATTATGGTGACAATATGTTTGTTTCGCCGGCTTGGTATGCAAATTCAGTTCTTGGAAGCACATTCTATCAATACAATAAAACCTATGATACCCCAGTTTCGCAAATGCAAGGATAAGGATTGGACCAGCCAGAATATCTGGTTGGTCTTTTTTGTCGGCCATCATATAATGCGCCAGCAAAGAGAACATAGTTTAATTAATGGTTCTGTCTCTACACATTTTTGAGCTTCCTCGCTACAATTGTTTACATTCCATTTAACTTGTTATCGTAAAATCGAACAGAGAGCGGCGCTGCCGTGCATGTGGATGAAGAGAGGGAACGTGAGTGCTATGGTTAACCTATTAGTAGTCGATGACGACGCGTCGATCCGGAAGCTAGTCGGACATTTTATGAGTGAAGCAGGCTATACGGTGGAAGAGGCAGAGAACGGCTTGGACGCGCTGCGCAAGCTGGAGTCTTTCAAGGCGGACCTCGTGATTCTAGATTTGATGATGCCCGAGATGGATGGGTGGAAGTTGTGCAAGGAGCTGCGTGAGTTCTATCCCGATATGCCGCTGCTTATGTTAACTGCGATGGGAGAGACAACCCAGAAAATAAAAGGCTTTGATCTTGGGACCGATGATTACGTAGTGAAGCCGTTCATACCGGAGGAGCTCGTTGCACGGGTGAAGGCGCTGTTGAAGCGGTATCGGATTGCGGCTTCCTCCACGGTGCAGATCGGCATGGTAACGTTGAACCGACGGACGTTCGAGACGACGATGAAGGATGCGAACATTTCGCTGCCGCCCAAGGAATTCGAGCTGCTGTTCAAGCTGGCGAGCTATCCAGGTCAGACGCTGCTTCGCGAACAGCTCATCGAAGCGATCTGGGGCGTTGACTTCGACGGGAACGAGCGAACGCTCGATGTTCATGTGAACCGACTGCGCGAGCGGTTCCCGGAAGCGGAAGCGGGCTTCCGCATCGCAACGGTTCGCGGGCTTGGCTATCGGATGGAGGCAGGAACGGAATCATGAGAGTCAAGAAGCCGAAGATCAAACCGGGTGTAAGTGCATACGATCGATTTTATAGCAATATGCGCATGAAGATCGTCGGGGCTTTCTTCGGGATGACGATCGTGGTCGTCATCTTCTGGTCTGCTATGTACTCGATCGTGTCCTATGTCGGCGATGGACTGCGCCATGACGAAATGCATGATGAACTGCTAGAAGATCTGCATCATGCCGTCCAGATGCTGGAGGCTGCGAATGCAGAGTCGGAATCGGCTTCACAGGCGCAGCTGATCGCATTGAACGCTCGCCAGTTGAATGCAACCATCGCGATTCAGGCGAGCGATGAACAATGGCGTATATATGGGGATGGCAGGAGCCGTATTCAGGAACAACTATCCGAAGCGAGTTCAGGGGAGTGGTACCAATACCGCTGGAACAATCCGTTCACAACACGCGATGCAGCCTTAATTGCGACGGTTCAAGGCAGCGATGGCGCTAACTATCGGTTAGCGATCAATAAGCCGCTGGCTGCTTGGTATGATCATTTCTATTATGCGGTTTCTCCCCAAATCTTGTTTGTACTCTCGATTGCGTTGATGGCCTTCTTCGCTACCCCTTGGCGGAGTCAAATGAAGTTATTGAAGACGATGCTCGACGCAATGAAGCGGATGGCCACGGGGGACTTCTCCGTTGATCTGCCGAAGGTGAAGCGGATGGGCGATATGGAGGTCATTGTCGAAGGTCTTAGCGACATGGCCACCGAGCTGCAGCAATTGGAGCAGACGCGCCAGCGGTTTATATCGGATGTGTCGCATGAGCTGCAATCGCCCCTAACTTCGATAACGGGGTTCGCGCAGGCGCTTCATAATGAAACGCTGTCGAGGGAAACGCGGCTCGATTATTTGGAGCGGATCGAGGCGGAGAGCATGCGTTTATCGAAGCTGAGCGATAGCCTGCTTAAGCTGACAATGCTCGAAGCGCAGCGAGAACTGGTTGAGCCTCACGAATTTGCGCTTGATATGCAGTTGAAGAGAACGGCGCTTGCGCTCGAGCCGCAATGGCTCGGCAAGCGGATTGAGCTTGATATTGAGCTCGAACAAGTTACGGTGACTGGTGATGAGGATGCGCTGCGACAGGTCTGGACGAATTTGCTGCATAACGCGATCAAATTTACGCCTGAGGACGGCACGATCCGTATCCAATTGACGAAGGAGCAGCAGCAAGCGCGAGTGATAATAGCCGATACGGGGATTGGCATCGCGGAAGAGGATCTGCCGCACGTATTCGAGCGGTTCTACAAAGCAGATAAAGCCCGCACCAGCTCCAAAGGGGGCAGCGGCCTGGGATTGTCGATTGCTGCTACGATTGTACGCCAACATGGCGGCACCATAACGGCGAGCAGCGTGCAAGGCCAGGGTACAACGTTCGAAGCAACCATTCCGCTGCAGCTTGCAGAGAAACCTGCTGTCTTACCGGGCGGAAAAACGCAAACAGCCGAATCTCGCTAAGAGAATCGGCTGCTTGTGCCGCAATACCGCATGCAAGTCTTATAAAGTCTCCAAGAACGGCGCAATTCGTTGTGCCATCAACTGATGACCAGCATCATTGGGATGGAGGCCATCCGGCATGTAGCGATCTTTAATGACTTGCAGCTTCGGCTGCATGCCGCTCATTGCGTATAGGTCGAGCACGGGCAGCGCGTAATAACGCGCCCGTTCCTTCAGATGCTCAGCGAACAGCTCGAGCGTCAGGCCGGTCTCGGGATTCAACTCGACATAGCCATCATAGAAGTCTCGGTGCAGCGGCGTCAGGAAGCAGATAGAGGCTGCAGGATATTGTTCAATCAAACCCGTCATCAGAACATTCAGCGCACCAAGAAAAGTGCCAGTCGTGAAATCTTCGGTTGTGCCGATCGGCGCTGTTCCGTGACCGAAATCATTCGTCCCGCCGAACACAACGACGAGATCCGCATCATCATCCATCCCTGCATAACGGACGGACATCGCGCTTCCGCCATCATCGGGCTGACTAGCGATACGTGTGCCGCTAATGCCGTAGTGCTTCAGATCGCCGAAGCCGATCATCTCGTTCAGCATGGCGTGATAGGTCTTCGTTGTCCCAACGCCTTCGGTGATGCTGTCGCCAAGGAATAGCGCCTTCTTGCCTGCCCATTTGCTCGTGCTCATTCGTGTGAAACCTCCTGTATTCATTGCTTGTACATGGTCTCTCCTAGTGTATCCGATCGCGTTCCAGCGCGGCTAGAAGACATTTCTTTAATAATAGATAACAACGTTGTTAAAAATCGATTGAATGTCAGAAACAGTTAGAGTAGGATAGGGATGAAGCAGCAATCGTTCCAATTCTGAATGCGCATACATGGAGTTGGAATTACACGATGGCAAGATGTCATTCTCACTATAATTTCTAATGAAGGAAGGGTGTTTTCCTCGAATGAAGCCTTTCATGAATGAACAGTTTTTGCTTCGCACGCCTACAGCAATCAAACTGTATGAACAGTACGCGAAGGATATGCCGATTATCGACTACCACTGCCACTTGAGCCCGCAAGAAATTTATGAGAACAAAAGATTCCGCAATCTGACGGAAGCTTGGCTGTATGGCGATCATTACAAATGGCGCGCAATGCGCGCTAATGGTGAACCCGAGCATCTGGTCACGGGTCCTGCGGATGATTATGACCGTTTCCTCGCATACGCGCGTACGGTACCGATGACGATCGGCAATCCGCTCTATCATTGGTCGCATCTCGAGCTTCAACGCTTCTTCGGCATCTACGATCTGATCAATGAACGCAATGCCCGTTCGATCTGGGATCGGGTGCAAGCGCAGCTTGATGGCGAGGGCTTCAGCGCTCGCGATCTGATCCGCAAGTCGAACGTTCGCGTTGTTTGCACGACGGATGATCCAACGGATACGCTTGAATACCATGTGAAACTGAAGCAAGATGCGGATTTCCAAGATGTGAAGGTGCTGCCGTCGTTCCGTCCAGATAAGGCGCTTGAGCTCAATCGTGAAGGCTTCAGCGCTTGGATCGACAAGCTGGCCGCTGTGAACGGCAAGCCAATCACCACGTACGAACAATTGCTCAGCGCGCTCGACGATCGTATCGCATTCTTCGACGAAACGGGCTGCCGCGTAGCGGATCTGGCTATCGACGTTATGATGTACGCGGATGGAACGCACGAAGAGGCAGCAGCTGCATTCGCAGCAGCGCTCCGCGGTGAGCAAGCTAACGCTGAGACGGAAGCGAAGTACAAAACGTTCACGCTGCTTCATATTTGCCGCCGCTATGCTGAGTATGGCTGGGCCATGCAGTTCCACATCAATGCAGCCCGCAACAACAACAGCCGCATGTTTGCGAAGCTTGGACCAGACACCGGCTACGATTCCATTAACGACAGCCCGGTTGCTTATCCGCTGGCACGCATTCTCGGCGCTCTTGACGCTGACGACAAGCTGCCGAAGACGATTCTGTACTCGCTTAACCCTAACGACTATCATGCGATCGGTACGATTATGGGCAGCTTCCAAGGCGGCGGCACGCCTGGCAAAATCCAATTCGGCTCCGCATGGTGGTTCAACGATACGAAGGACGGCATGATCGAGCAAATGAAGGCACTGGCGAACTTTGGTCTGCTCAGCCGATTCGTCGGCATGCTGACCGACTCGCGCAGCTTCCTGTCGTATACGCGGCATGAATACTTCCGCCGCATTCTGTGCGATTTGATTGGTGAATGGGTCGAAAATGGAGAAGCGCCAGACGATGACGAGCTTCTTGGCACGATCGTTCGCGGCATTTGTTACGATAACGCGCAATCATATTTCGAGTTCTAAAAGCCATACTATAGAGAGTTGTGACAGAACAATGCGCAAATGTGTCTGGTCATTGAGCATTGTTTGAACAAAAGTTGATCATTTTTTGAACAAAATATGAACATTCTTCGATCGTTTGTGATATACTATGGACATGGAAACACTTACAACGATATGAGGGAGCGTTTTGACCATGACGACAAAGACATCATCGACAAGCGTATTATCGACGGAGCGCGGTTTTAGACCGCTTGTATGGCTAATGACGGTTGCGGCATGGGCAGCGCTGACGATCGGTGTTGTAATGTGCCTTATGTATCTTCGTCCATTCAACGATCGCAACTGGCAGCTGATGATCGGTATCGGTTTCTTAGTTGGCAGCGTTCATATTTATGTGATTAAGACTGCGATCCACCTCGTTAACGAACGTCGGGCGCAGCAGCAATCAGACAATGATCAAACTTAAATCTTCTATTTAAGAAGACATCCCTTCCGGCGGGCCGGAGGGGATTTTTTATGTGCACTTTTAATGTGTGCATATATATGTGTACATATAATTGTGACAAGCCATTCAAACATCGACTTATTTGCCTTGGTTGAATTCCCGTTTTTAAGTGCAAATTAACAGGTACAATGGTGCAACAATGCGTAAATTACGTGGTCAATGGCAGGATCGCCCTATGTCGTGTCTAAGTGGTGAAAATTGTTTTACAGAAAAGAGAATAAAGATTGACGTATTTGCAAACTGGGGTTTAAAACCGATGACGTTCTGTTATGTTGGATTTACGGAAAAGAACAACTCGGATAAGACCTCTCGAACGGAGGCGTTCGGGCGGATGAGGGAGATGAAAACTACCATGCGGAGAAAACTAACCAAGTACGCAGCTCCGCTGCTAATCATGTTGATGATGGTCATGCTATCGGGCTGCAGCACGAACATGATGGTACTCGACCCTAAGGGGCCGGTAGGTGCTGATCAACGCGACCTGATCTACATCGTAACGATACTGTGCGCCATTATCATGGTGCCGGTTATCCTGCTGACTGCTTGGATCGTATGGCGCTACCGCGATACGAAAGACAACAAAGCGAAGTACATGCCGACTTGGTCGCATAGTGCGCTTGCCGAAACGATCTGGTGGGGGATCCCAATCATCATTATCGGCATTATTGGTGTGTTTACGGTCAAATACACGTATGCACTAGAGCCGTCGAAGCCACTGGATTCGGACAAAAAGCCGCTTGTTATTGAAGCGACATCGCTCGACTGGAAATGGCTGTTCACTTACCCTGAGCAGGACATTGCGACGGTTAACTACCTCTACATTCCAGAGGATCGTCCGATTGAGTTCCATCTGACGAGTGACGCACCGATGAACTCGTTCTGGATTCCGCAGCTTGGCGGACAGATCTACACGATGTCGGGTATGAGCATGAAGCTGAACCTGCAGGCCGATGAGCCGGGCGTGTATTACGGATCGGGCGCAAACTTCAGCGGTGAGCATTTTGCAGACATGCGCTTTGAAGTAACGGCTACAAGCGATGAAGAGTTCAACCAATGGGTTGATAAGATTAAGGCAGTTCCTGACGCACTGACGCTAGAAGGTTATGAGAAGCTGGCTGAGCCGGCATCATCGCCAGTACAGTCGTTCAATTCGTTCCCGGAAGGCCTGTTCAATAAGATCGTGAACAAATATGTCGTTGATAAACCTGCTCACCATCACGGTGAATAGAACCAAGAGCTACTAAACTAATTAGACGAATTGAGAGGAGGCAGCAGCTATGTGGGGGAACTTAGAGAGCTTCTCAGATTTCTTCGTAACTGGCGACCCGATGATCTTGGGCGCACAGGTAAGCATAGCGCTGGCCATGATTGCAATAGTATTCGTCCTCACGGTATTCAAAAAGTGGGGATGGCTGTGGCGCGAATGGCTGACGACAGTCGATCACAAAAGGGTCGGCATCATGTACATCATCGCATCGATTCTGATGCTGTTCAGGGGTGGCGTCGACGCATTGCTGATGCGTCTGCAACTTGCTATGCCAGATTCAGAGTTCTTGCATGCAGAGCACTATAATCAGATATTCACGACACACGGCGTTATCATGATCTTGTTCATGGCGATGCCACTTATGTTTGGTTTGTTCAATATTGCCGTGCCGCTGCAAATCGGTGCGCGCGACGTCGCGTATCCGTTCCTGAACGCCCTTAGCTTCTGGCTGTTCTTCTTCGGTGCGATGCTGTTCAACGTTTCCTTCATCATCGGCGGTTCGCCGGATGCAGGTTGGCTCGCGTATCCACCGCTATCGGAGCTCGCGCACAACCCGGGCGTTGGTCAAAACTTCTACATTTGGGGCATTCAGATCTCCGGTATCGGCTCGCTGGCGACAGGCATTAACTTCGTCGTAACGATCCTGAAGATGCGTGCGCCTGGCATGAAGCTGATGAAGATGCCGATGTTCACATGGTCGGTATTGTCCAGCTGCTTGATGATTCTGTTCGCTTTCCCAATTCTGACGGTGACGATGGCGCTGCTGTTCTTGGACCGTTTCCTTGGCGCTCACTTCTTCACGCTTGATGCGGGCGGCAACCCAATGATGTATATCAATATGATCTGGATGTGGGGTCACCCCGAAGTATACATCGTCGTCGTTCCGGCGTTCGGTATATTCTCCGAGGTCGTGGCAACCTTCTCGCGCAAGAAATTGTTCGGCTACAGCTCGATGGTGTTCGCAATGATCAGCATCGCGGTTATGTCGTTCTTCACATGGGCCCACCACTTCTTCACGATGGGTTCGGGCGCGGACGTCAATGCGTTCTTCGCCGTTTCAACGATGATTATCGCAATACCGACCGGCGTCAAAATATTCAACTGGCTGTTCACGATGTTCCGCGGCCGCATTCGGTTCACTACACCGATGCTGTGGACGATTGCGTTCATCCCGTGCTTCATCGTCGGTGGTATGACGGGCGTTATGCTCGCCGTTGCACCTGCTGACTTCCAGTTCCATAACAGTTACTTCCTGATCGCTCACTTCCACCAAGTGCTTATCGGCGGTGTAGCATTCGGTTACTTCGCAGGCCTGTACTACTGGTGGCCTAAGATGTTCGGCTTTGCGCTTAACGAGCGCCTTGGCAAATGGGCGTTCTGGTTCTGGAACATCGGCTTCTATGTCTGCTTCATGCCGCAGTACTTCCTGGGCTTGGACGGCATGACACGCCGCTTGTACACGTACGACTTCGATATGGGCTGGGGCCCGCTGAACATGATCTCGACGGTCGGCGGCTTCCTGATGGGCGTAGGCTTCCTGTTCCAAGTATGGCAGATCGCACACAGCATCAAGTTCCACAAACGCGATACGACGGGCGACTTCTGGGATGGCCGTACGCTTGAATGGTCGATTCCATCGCCAGCGCCATTGTATAACTTTGCAACAGATCCGCAGGTTAAAGATGTAGACGATTGGTGGGAGACGAAGCAGAAGCTCGCTCGTGGCGAGAAGCTGCCGCCGAAACCGGCGCTCGAACCGATTCATATGCCTAAGAACTCTGCGATTCCGTTCATTATGTCGATCTTCTGGTTCGGATTAGGTTTCGGTCTCGTATGGGATTGGCTCTGGATGGCAATTCCGTCATTTATCGGCGTAGCTGCCTGCATGATAGCGCGCTCGTTCACGTACGATGATGACTACTACATCCCTGTAGATGAAATTAAACGTACGGAAGAGGCTGCTGCTGCATTGAAA
This sequence comes from Paenibacillus terricola, assembly GCF_014779765.1. Lineage (GTDB taxonomy): Bacteria > Bacillota > Bacilli > Paenibacillales > Paenibacillaceae > Paenibacillus_T > Paenibacillus_T terricola. The sequence continues at coordinate 408,901 of NZ_JACXZA010000004.1, forward strand.
GGAGCGACGACCTAATGGCGAAATCTGTGGCACATCATCATAATGAAGAGCATGGACATGAACATGTTCATCATGATTTAGATTCGCTTAAATCGTTTGGCTTCTGGATATTCCTGATGACAGACGTTATTATCTTCGGATGTTTGTTCGCGGTATATGTTGTACTGCGCAATAATACGGCAGGCGGACCAACGGCAGATGAATTGTTCAAAATGCCTGGGGTTATCGCTGAAACGTTCATCCTGCTGACGAGCTCGTTCACGAGCGGGCTCGCAGTGCTCGCGATGCATGCGGGCAAACGCAATCAGCTGATCGGCTGGCTTGCTGTTACGTTCTTGCTTGGCGCAGCGTTTATTACGCTTGAGGTTACCGAGTTCATCGACATGGTACATGAAGGTGCTACGATTGCAACAAGCGGCTTCCTGTCCGGATTCTTCACGCTAGTTGGTACTCACGGCTTGCACGTATCCATCGGTCTAGTCTGGATGATTGGCCTCATGCTGCAGCTTCGCAAACGCGGCATTACCAAAGTGACGAAGCGTAAAGTCGAAGTATTGAGCCTGTACTGGCACTTCCTCGACGTTGTGTGGATCTTCGTTCTGACGGTTGTTTACTTGATGGGGGTGATGTAAGATGGGTCAACCTACACATGGTCACGGTGGACATGATGCAGGGCATGAAGGCGGACATGGCTCGCTGAAGTCTTACGTCATCGGCTTCATCCTGTCGATCGTCCTGACAATCATTCCGCTCGTCGTCGTTATGAATGATATGATGGGCAAGACGGGTACGATCGTCTTGATTCTCATCATGGCTGTCTTGCAATTCGCTGTTCAGCTCTGGTTCTTCATGCATCTGAAGGAAGGCGAGAACGCGAAGTGGAACATCTCGGCATTGTTATTCGCGATACTGATTCTGTTCCTCGTCGTAGTAGGCTCTATCTGGATCATGAATTACAATATGGTTGCTCATTAATTCGGGGCAATAACTCAAAGAAGCCGTTCGAATGTGCCTATACAGGCTCGTTCGGACGGCTTCTTGCTTGTCTTAAGATTAGGTGACGGAGTGGGCGATACTGCTTACTGCTGTGCAGCAGGAGCGAGCCGATCGCGGTCGTCAGGAAGCGACGGATTGTAGAACAGGTCGCCGATTGGAAGCTGGAAGAAGTCGGACAGCTTGCGGATCGTCTCCGCTCGCGGCGAGTATCGCCCTGTCTCAATCTGTGACAGTGAAGCACGGTCAATACCGAGCGCATCGGCCAGCTGCTTCTGTGTAATACCTCGATTCTTGCGAATGTAAGAAATGCGATTACCAATTACAAGTTCCCGAACTGTCAAATTAATCACCGCCGAAAAAGGATTATGTAATAATATAATATCAACTTCCCAATTTTGCCATAATAATAATATACAGTAAAATGTGTTGAATGACAACACAAAGTTTCGGGGTGGCACACATGTTTTGTGGGACGGATTGTGTTTAGAAATACAAAACAGGTAAGATATTGTTGGGTGATCGTAAACATGGAGAACCAACAAAGCGAGTTTATGGACAAGGAGAAGCTTGGCCATACGATTCGCCTGCTTCGATTAACGAACAATTTGTCACTGCGCGATCTGGCTGAGAAATCAGGCATCAGCTATTCGTTCATCAGCTCAATTGAGAAGGGGCGTTTCTCTCCTTCCCGCGATACGATCATTGCGCTTGGTCAGGCGCTGGAAGGCGCTGACTCCAATGAATTGCTTATGCTGGCAGGCTTCGCGCCGCATGCTGGACTAGTGAAGGAAGAAAGTGCGCTGTATGAGCCCGAGGTGCAGTTTATTCTGCGAGCCAAACGGGATTTATCGCCGAAGGCGTTCAAGACGTTCATGCGGATTGCTGAGCAGACGAAGAAAGCATTAGAAGATCAATAAGACCGTTCCTCCTGCAGTCAGAAGCATAGGGAGAACGGTCTTATTTGGTATGAGGAAGTATTTGATGATCTAAGATGATTAACCCGTAATATGAACCGTATCTTTCACTGTCGACACGTTGAGCTTCAGCACCTGATCGAAGAATTCAAGCGGTACATAAACCGAGCCTTTGATAAGGCTTGGTGCAGCACCGAGCTCGAATGGTGCAACGCGATTGAACGAGTAGCTGTTTTTGCCGACCGTAACTTGCGTCCATTGGGCGCCGCGCACGACTTCTGCACTATGCGTCTTGTTGCTCCAAGTCACTTTGAAGCCAAGTGCTTCGGCTGTTTGGCGCAGCGGAACAAGCTTCGTGCCGTTAGGGCCTGCTGCCAATCGGCCTGCTTCGATGGTGACCGTTGGACCTGCTGCCGCTTCTTCTGTAACAGGGATGATAATAATGCCGCCGGCATAAGGCGCCAGATCATACTGCTGGAATACGAGCTGCACGATGCCTCTCTCGATATAGAATTGTTGATCCTCCTTCACGCCAGTGAACGTGTCGAGCACGTCTGGGAAGAAACGATCGGGATCCTGTTGGATCGCATACCGAACCGCTTTATCAGCTTTGCCAAGCCCGCCTGCGCCGAGCGCCTGCTCGAGCGTAATTGCAACAGCCTCAGTCCCATTCAATACGTTGTAGCCCGCCTCAAATGTACCGCCATGCGCGCCGCCCGTGTACGTATAAGTCGACGTCGTCATGGAGAATACGCCGTTTGCATCTTGGCCGCCGTCTGCTTTCACTTCGTATTCAACGATCATTTCATAAGGACGGAACTCATAGTCGTTCTCTGCAGCGAACTGCTTATCTTCCTCTGCCAGCTTCTTCAGCTCGTCGATCGTGTCCGTCGCTTTCTTCTCGATCTCGCTGTTCAACTTCGCTGCATATGCAGTGTCCTGCAGGCCGCTGATGACCGGGATAGACAGCTTTGCGTTGATCAGCTCCGTCTTCTCCTCGATCAGCTTCGTCGTGACCGTAACCGACTGTGCATTCTCCGTCGAGATCGGTGCAGAGATCGGAACGGCTTCAACTGGCGCAGAGATTGGAATAGCTGTGTCATAGACAGGTGCGGAGATTGGAACGGCTGTTACCGTCTCAGCGGAAGCGAGAGGGGCGGAGACTGCGATCAGGCAGGAGCCTACAGCTGCGAGTGTAATCATGCGGAATGGCGTTTTCATCATCAAGTACCTCCTAAGTTTGTATGCATCATCTCTAGTAACACTTCCTTGCAAGCAGAATACATGCTTCAGAAGCATTCGCTATGTAGTAAGAAGCGGTTTTTCGCTCTTTTTGTATTCATTTATCTTGACGTTGCATACATGCGTTTTGTTGCGTGCTTCCTTACGGAAATTTCTTTGTCACGGGATGTTCATGATCGATGTGATTGCAGTCACAACTGAATACCGGGATAGAGGGGTATACTTCATATAGGTTATGAGAAAAGTCACTTTCGAAGGAGAGATTCGAAATGCTAAATGCACAAACCGTATCCATTATTAAATCCACTGTACCGGTGCTGGCCGAGCATGGTCTTGAAATAACGAAGCACTTTTACACTAGAATGTTTGCTCGCAATCCAGAACTTCTCAATATATTCAATCATGCGAATCAGAAGCAAGGACGGCAGCAGCAGGCACTGGCGAACGCCGTTTACGCAGCAGCAGCTCATATTGATAATTTGGGAGCCATTATTCCGGCCGTTCGACTTATTGCACAGAAGCATAGAAGCTTAGGCATCAAACCAGAGCACTACCCGATTGTCGGCGAGAATCTGCTGGCAGCCATTAAAGAGGTGCTCGGCGATGCGGCAACACCTGAGATTATTGCAGCATGGGGCGAAGCATACGGCGTGATTGCCGATGCATTCATCAGCATTGAAGCAGAGATGTATGCCGAAGCAGAAGGAGCAGAAGGCGGCTGGAAGGACTTCAGACGGTTCACCGTTGACCGCAAACAGCCAGAGTCGGATGTCATCACTTCGTTCTACCTGGTGCCAGAGGATGGCGGGGCTATCTCTACTTTCAAACCGGGTCAGTATGTAACGGTGAAGGTCAATATCCCTGGTGCGAAGAATACGATGCTTCGCCAATACAGCTTGTCATGCGAACCAGGCAAGCCATACTACCGGATTTCCGTTAAACGCGAGGATGGCACTTCAGATCATCCGGATGGCGCGGTATCCAATTACCTGCACGAGACGGTAAAAGCGGGCGATGTGCTGGAGTTGTCTGCACCAGCAGGCGAGTTCGTGCTTGATCAGCAGGATACGCGTCCTGTAGTTCTGCTGAGCGGCGGTGTCGGCCTTACGCCGATGGTGAGCATGCTGGATACACTTGCAGCGGAAGCGGATAAAGGACAAGGCGAGCGGTCGGTAACGTTCCTTCATTCCGCGTTGAATGGCAATGTTCATGCACTGCGCGAGGAAGTGCTCGCAGCAGCTGGTCGAATTGGCGCCGGCGCGAAGGTGCGCTTCGTCTATGAGCAGCCAACCGAAGCGGATCGTGCGGCAGGCGCATTCGATCGTGAAGGTCGCATTGATGCAGCTTATCTGGCAGAAGAGGCTCCGAAAGATGCCGTTTACTATATTTGCGGACCAGTGCCGTTCATGCGTGCGATGGTACAGTCGCTGAAGGCTAACGGTGTAGCAGATGACTGCATTCGTTACGAGTTCTTCGGTCCTGCTGGAACGCTGTAAGCTTAAGATTCGTAGAGTTGGTTGATGATAAGGGTGTCTTGCGGAGAACAACCGTGAGGCACCCTTGTTTGTTGCGTGGAATATTCGGACAGCCTAAGGAACAGAAATGTGGTTAATTTCCGTGTCGGGTTTGCCCGATTAATGTGATTCGCGCAGCAGGCGATTGACCGTCTCGCGACGCAGCGCGATGAACTGGCCGATTTCTTCCTGCGTGAGCAGGTCGGTCAGCTTCGTATTGGGCGGCAGGTAACGGGCAATCCAGCTTCGGAACGCCTCAAGCTTCTCAGCTGGGCTCTGCAGCGCAAGCTGGTCAATCCGCTCCTGCATCATGCGGAGCCGGCTTTGCAGCAGGCGTGCGGTTTCGAGTGCGGCCTCTGTATCCGTTGTGACCTTTGCGTACCATTCTGCTGCGGGAATAAGCTCGATCTCGCTTGTCATGAGCGCAATGGCGGTCCCGTGGTAGACTTTCGGTGAAATTAGCGAATGATGAGGGATCACCTCGCCGGGCACGATGAAATTCAAGACGAGCTGACGGCCATCCTCTTGGACGCGGACGATCTTCAGCAGTCCGCTGTGCAGTCGATACAGCGGTCCGGCCTCCCCTTGGCGGAACAAAATTTCGTTACGATGAAGCAGCATGGTAAATGTTCCTCACCCTCTGAATCGGATTGACTTGAACTAATTCTAAATTTATAATAATTCTAAACAAGGGATTTCAAAGCAAGTCGGTAAAGGATGAATTACTATGAAATTGAACTTGACGATGCAGCGTAAGGCGGTGCTGGAAGTTCTCCAGCATGCCCATGACCACCCGACGGCAGCCGATGTTATGGATCGGCTTCGCGCACAAGGCAACGTATTTGCATATGGCACTGTATATAACTCGCTCCGTTATTTGACGGAGGTAGGACTCGTCAAGGAACTGAAGCTTGGCGAAGCGGCATCACGTTACGACGCAAAAATGGAAGATCATCATCATGTCGTCTGCACCCGCTGCGGACGTGTTGACGAAGTTACGATAGAACTGCCTGCCGAGTGGCTTGGCAAAGCCGCGCAAGAAACAAACTATGAGCTGCATCACGCATCCGTGGTGCTGGAAGGAGTGTGTTCAAGTTGTTCCGTACAGAACAGTCCGTCGAAGTAGGTGTTTCCGCAAAGCCACGCCGTATTATGATTGTAAGCCGTTATGCACATAGTGTACAAGAAACAGCAGCACTGCTCATGGGAGATGGATTCGACGTATTCATGACGCATCAATGCCCGGAGCGGGCGCTTATCGAGAAACTTGCCCCGGATATGATGATATACGATATGTCTGCTGAGGACAAAGCAACGGCATCAGCAATTGCTTCAGTAGAACGATTCGCAGTTAGTGAAGGGATAGCGCGTACGCTGTTTCTCGTATCCGAAGCGACGCTTGCGAGCTGTGTGTCAGCAGGATCGTCGGAGGAGCTGCTCGTATGGCCAGGCAGCCCAAGCGAAGCGCTGCTGCATGCGCGCCGCATTGTGCGAAGCGCGGAGAGTACGGCGATTGCGACGCTCCGCACATTCAAAGATTTGATGATCGACACGGGACGTATGGCAGTGTACCGGGATGGCCGCGAGCTGAGGCTGACGCGTACGGAATACGATTTGCTGCTCGTGCTCATTCAAGCAGGAGGAAGCGTGTTGTCTCGCGAGGTCATTACGGAGAAAATATGGGGCTGCGGTCTATTCGGCAGCAGCAACACAGTTGATGTGCACGTGAAGACGCTTCGCAAGAAACTGAGCGATAATGCACTGTTTCCGAAGTATGTGGCGACGGTCCGCGGTGTTGGGTACCGCCTGGCAGATGAGCGTCCGACCGCTTCGTTCTCGGTGACGCAGAGCGCAACGTACGTCTAAACTTTGATCGCTTTCACCGCCACTCATCCTACATTTAACGCAGCTTCATGATCGCATCGCATGAAGGTGCGGCCTATCCTCATATATATGACTTAGATTAAGTCTAAATCTATAGCTAATCCCATAGAGTGGACCGGAGCAGCTTATTCATAACTTTGCTAATCCGACACTTGCATGGAGAGGGAGAGGGGTTATATAGAGGATGAGTGAGCGATTGATAGCAAACTATGCGCCGTCCGCTGGCAGTCAGCGCGTTCAACGTGTCATGCATGCGCGAGGAGCGGGCGCACGGGGCATATTCGTGACGGAGCATTCGATGGCCGCTTATACGAAGGCTCATTTTCTGCAAACGGCAGGGCAGGAAACTCCTGTGCTTGTAAGGTTCTCAACCGTCTTTCACGGCAAGGGATCGCCTGAGGCTGTCCGTGATCCGAGATGCTACGCGGTGAAGCTGCTAACGCAAGAGGGGCAGCATGATATTGTTGGCAGTCATATCCCTGTCTCCTTCGTCCGTGAGGCGGCGAAATTCAAGGAACTAGAACAAGCGATGCGACCGTCGCCGGATACGAATGAGCAGAGCCCTGCGCAGTATTGGGAGCAGTTGTCGCATCTGCCGGAATCGACGCATATGCTGACCTGGCTGTTCGCCAATGACGGCACGCCAGCAAGCTATCGGCAGATGAACGGGTACAGTGCAGAGCCGCTTAAATGGGTCAACGCGGAAGGCACCGAGGTCTATGTCCGATATGCATGGAAGTCGAAGCAGGGCGTCGTCTGTTTCACCCCAGATGAAATGGCAGCTGTGCAAGCGTCCGACTACAGCCACGCGACGCGCGATTTATATGCTGCGATCGAGAATGGGGAGCATCCGCAGTGGGAACTGCATGTGCAGCTTATGGCGCCTGAGGCAGCCGCCACGCTGTCATTTGATCCGATGGATCCGACGAAGATATGGCCGGAGAATTTATTCCCGTTCATTCGTGTCGGTACGATGACGCTTCATCAGAATCCGATCAACTATTTTGGCGAGGTGGAGAAAGCTGTTTTCTCGAATGATGCACTTGTTCCGGGCATTGAGGCAGCGGAGGAAACTTTTCTTACCGAACAAGGCATAGACGACTTCGCGCAAGCAGGTGAACGTGTTCGTGCGCTGCCCGATTGCGAGCGCGATTGGCTTGTGCGCAATCTGATCAACGACCTGCAGCAGGCGTCGCAGGAGACGCAGCATCGTGCGGCAGGCAGCTTCTACCGTGCTGATGCACAGCTTGGTATGCAGATTGCTGCAGCGTTAGGCATTGATCTCGACGAGCGAATGCCAAGAAGTTGATGAATTAGTCGTTCGAATATACGATACAGGAAGCCCCTGATACGTTAGCAGCGTATCGGGGGCTTCTCTATTGCCGTTCAAGAACCCTTGCCTTGCATTGAGAGATTTTTGCGAGACCGCACGTTACAATAGAGAGAAGAGGTTAAGAGGGACAAGGGTGTTGATTCGGTGAGGAAGTTAAATCTTAAGCTGCTGTTGAGTTTTCTGATCACACTGGGAGCGATCGTCGCGATGATCGTCGCGATGGAATATACGCTGCCGGCTTCGAAGTCGCCGGCGGCGGTTCAAGGGAAGCTGGATCTGACAGGTTGGTCGTTCGAGCGGGACGGGATTGCGCTGCTGAACGGGGAATGGCAGTTTTACAGCGGGAAACTATTGACGCCCGAGGAACTGACGCCCTTGTCGGCGGCACCTGGCCTTGCTCGTGTGCCAGGCACCAGGTGGCTGGAGAAGATGAACGGGCAGCCCCGCAAAGGCAACGCAACCTATCGCTTGACGGTGCTGCTGCCTTCGTCAGAGGAGAAGCTGGCGATCAAGGTGCAAAATATTTGGATGTCCCATAGGCTCTATATTAATGGAGTATTGGTAAAGGAAATGGGCGTGCCGTCCGAGGATGCGGCAGGGAATGAGTCGGCCAATCACGATTAATGCTGGCGATGTGAAATATGTCATTCCGGCTGAACAAATCGGCATCAGTGCTGTAGCGGCAAAGCTTGGCGTTCCGACTTCGTCGCTGCGGAGTATCGAGGTGGAAATTCGATTGATTGATACAGCCCCGTCGATTGCCGCACAGATTAATGAAAAGGCTAAGACGCAAGGGTACGAGCTGCTGCTGCCGCCAGTTGAATTCGAGATCGTTGCCAGAACGACTTCGGCTTCGGGCGTGGTGAGCGAGGTCAGCATCAATGAATTTACCCAATATGTGTCCCGTATTATGCAGCTGCCGGCAGGCATCGATGGGAACAAAATTACGACGGGGATTGTCTACAATGCGGACGGCACTTTATCGCATATTCCAACGGTTGTGTACGAAGAGGACAGCATGTGGTATGCGAAGCTGAATTCGCTGACTAACTCGATCTACTCCGTCATTTGGAACCCGATAGAGGTTGCTTCGGCAGCGAAACACTGGTCGAAGGCGGCTGTCAATGATATGGCATCGAGGCTGATCGTGAAGAAGCCGGAACAATTCGTTCCTGACGCTTCGATCACGAGAGGAGACTTTGCGGAATATATTACGAAGGCGCTCGGCCTTTACCGCACAGGTGTTGCGAAGAACGGTTTGTATTCGGATGTATTGAAATCCGATTCCCGGGCTGACGCCATTTCAATAGCTACGGCATATGGCATCATTACGGGTTATCCTGACGGTACGTTCCGACCGGATGCCTTGATTACCAGACAAGAAGCGATGGTCATGTACGCTCGGGCGATGAACCTAATCGGATTGGCCGCATCGAAGACGGATAAACTGGCGGGCTACAAAGATCTGAATAAGGTCGCGGCTTGGGCTTATAAAGAAGTGGAGCAGACCGTTGAAGCAGGCGTGTTCTCCGGCCGGACCGCAACGACGATCGATCCACGCGGCGTCTTCACGTATGCAGAGGCGGCAACTGCGGTACGCAATTTGCTGCAGCAGGCAGAACTGATCAATAATCAATAAGCATCATAGGCTTCAAGTTGCGTTTCATCATGAAACAGTAAGAAGCAACAACCTTGTCCGAGGACGGCGACTGCCGTCCTCGGACAAGGTTTCTTTATTTTGCAGCGCACATTGGATAGGGGAGATTGGATTTTTATGCGTTAAGGAAAACTTTCATTTTGTTGGAAGAAACAGCTTAGAGATAAGTTGATATTGGTTATATTATTGCAAGGGCAATTGTTTTGTGAGACTATGTTTCTATTTGGATAAATAGATATATTTTACAATAATTTCGTCGTAGTCACTCGTAATGTACCACTCGAGGACAATGCGTGTAGTATTGTGTATCCCTGCAACAGAAGATGAAAGGGTGTTCTCTGATTATGAATTCTAGTCGTACTAAGCCTTGGAGGCTGTCGCTTGCAATCGTCCTGTTATTCGTTACATGGACTGCGGCAGTGTCGGAGGTACACGCTGCACAGGTTAATGTTCAGAAGGTTGTTGCAGACCGAACGAAGAAGGCCATTGTAGACCAGTGGCTCCATTATCGTCCGCTCGGAACCGATGGGAACTATATGAACGAGGGCAACATTTACGAGACAGTCCCTCAGCTTGCTGCCCCTTATGCAATCGGATCCATTAAGCAAACATTTATTGAAGATGGCCTTAATGCCGCCAATTTCGTTCGTTATCTGGCAGGGCTGCCGGACGATCTGGAGGCGGACTGGTCGCTCGAACAGCAGGAGCAGACAGCGGCGCTGCTCAGTGCAGTCAACCGCGTCTTGTCGCATACGCAGAAGAAGCCAGCGGGAATGGAACAGTCCATGTTCGACCTTGGCAATGTAGGGGCAGGAGGCAGTAATTTGATCAAAGGAAGCCTAACCTTCTACAACCATGTGCTTGGCTATATGTCCGATAGCGACGAGTCCAACATTGATCGAGTCGGCCATCGTCGGTGGATTCTTAATCCGCTTATGAGGAAGACGATGTTCGGCATGGTCTATTCTGCGCCGGACGCGAAAGGGACTGCGTATCCATACGGTACGATGTACGCATTTAATACGGATCGGGACCCGGCTGAGGTGAGCTATGACTATGTGTCTTGGCCATCGGCAGGGTGGTTCCCGCAGGAGCTGTTCGCGGTTCGCGATGCCTGGTCGGTATCCCTCAACGCTGACAAATATGACAATTCACGGACCAGCGACATTCAAGTGAAGCTCACTCGCGAGCGCGATGGACGCACATGGCAATTTGATTCGAACGATAAGGACGTCTCCGGTCATTATTTCAATGTCGAGACGAGCGAGTATGGGATCCCGTTTGCTGTCATTTTCCGTCCTGAAGGGATAGGCGCATTCGGTGACAATGATACGTTCAAAGTCGCTATCAGCGGCTTATACGATACAAGCGGGCAAGCAGCTCAACTGCAGTTCCAGACTAAGTTTTTCAACATGCTGTCATCACCTGTAGCTCGTTATACGATCCAGCTGCGCAAAGGCGAAACGCTGCAGCTTGGCGTTCGGGCGGGAGAGCGGACCGATGGCACAGCGTATGTAAGCGGCAATTCGAAGATTGCAGCTATCAACAGCGCAGGAGAAATCAAGGGCGTGGCCGCCGGAACGACATGGGTATCGGTCGATAGCTATACCGGCAGGCAGAACCGGGTCAACATTGTTGTGACGGATAAAGCAGCCGCCGAGCAGGTGAGCAAATGGGCGCTGAAAGACTATGGGAAAGCCAAAGGTAACGGACTCATAGACAAGACGCATGACCATTCGTATCAGCAGCCGATCTCGCGTTACGATTTCACGGTGCTTGCTATTCAGATGCTGGAGACGGCTGCAAGCCAATATCTGTACACCGAGGACGTAGGTTTCGGCAACTCGCCGTTTAAAGATACGGACGATTGGCGCATTACATGGGCGAATCGCAACGGCATTATTCAAGGAATGGGAGCGCAGACGTTCTCGCCGAAGACGACGATTACGCGCGAGCAGGCTGCCTCATTGATGTTGAATCTATACAAGCAAGCGAAGCAGACTATCGGAATCGACAAAGACGAGCCGGCAGATATGGGGCTTCGCTTCGCTGACGACAGCAGGATTGCGGCTTGGGCGCGTACCAGCGTCTATCGTGCAACGACGTTGTCCATCATGAAGGGCACCGGCAGCAATCAGTTCACGCCAAAAGGCATTTTGACTTATGAGCAAACGTTCGTGCTGTTGGAGAACTTGTTCGAGTTGATTGAAGAGCAGAAGAACGGCTAACAGCTTATAATAGTACAAAAGGCGATCGCTATCCGGTTCCAACCGGTAAGCGATCGCCTTTTATATACCCCTATCAACCTAACTTTGTGCTCCCTTGCGCTTAGACAGCAGCAAGTAGAGGAAGAATGGCGCGCCGATCGCGGCTGTGAAGACGCCGGCTGGAATATCGCTCGGCAGCAGCAATGTGCGTCCGGCGAGGTCGGCGGCCAGCAGCAGCAGCGCACCGACGAGCGCTGCCGTCGGGATGAGCCTGCCGTACTTGGGACCGACGAGTCGGCGTGCGATATGGGGTGCCATCAGGCCAATAAAGCCGATGCCGCCTGACATGCCAACCGCTGCGCCAGTCAGACCGACGCTTAGAACGAGCATGAACAGCCGTATGCGTTGTACGGGCGTACCGATGCCAACCGCAAGCTCGTCGCCAAGCTCCAGCACATTCAAGTAACGCGACAGATAGATTGCGGCGAAGAGCAGCACGGCGGCCCAAGGCAGCAGCGCCCATACATGTTTCCAGGCGGTGCCGTACAAGGTGCCCGTCATCCAGCCGAGCGCTTGCGAAGCCATATAAGGCGGACCGATCTTGAGCGCGAATGTTGTCAATGCCCCCATCGCTGTCGCTAGCGCGATGCCGATGAGGACGAACCGCAGCGGCGAGATTCCCCGTCGCCATGCCGCGGCATAATTGATCGCCGCTGTGATGAATGCGCCCAGAATCGCGAACAGCGGAATCCATTGAATGCTCAGGTGACCGGCGGCGAATGTCAGGAACAGGACGGATGCTACGGTTGCGCCGCCGGATATGCCGACCAAGTCAGGCGAAGCGAGCGGGTTACGGACGAGTGCCTGCAGAATAGCGCCTGCGGCGGCGAGCGATGCGCCGACCAATACCGCCATAAGCACGCGCGGCAGCCGTAATTTGATAATAATGAGCGACGAGGCCTCATCGCCTAATCCAATGAGTGTCTTCGCCGCGGTGCCGATCGGGATATAGGTGCTGCCGATCGCGACACATACCGCAACAGCTGCCGCTAGCGCGACTATAAGGATGAGCAGAATCGATGTGAATTTAAGATTGCGCATAGCTTCTCCTTCTGGCCACATAGATGAAGAACGGAACGCCGATCAATGCGGTAGCCACGCCGACAGGCAGCTCCTCTGGCTGCAAGATGAATCGGCTGACTGTGTCGGCTGCCATCAGCAGCGTCGCGCCGAGCACGATTGAATACGGGATAATCCAGCGATAGTCATGCCCGACTAGGAAACGGCTGATATGCGGAATGATGACGCCAACGAACGCGATTGGACCAGCGATGGCTACGGAAGAGCCAGCGAGCAGGACGATGATTGCTGTAAGAATAACGCGTACCAGACCGATCTTCAATCCAAGGTTGCGGGCTGTTTCTTCCCCCATGCTGAGCACGTTAACGGACTTCGTGATCAGCAGCGCCCCGACAATGCCTACGATCGTATAAGGCAATACAGCTGCCAGATGGTTCAGATCTCGTCCGGAAACAGAGCCAACGATCCAGAGCAAAATATCGTCGAGCATCTTGTTCTGTTTGAGCAGAATGCCCGTTGTCCAGGCAGAAGCGAAAGCGGCAACGGCAGATCCGGCCAATGTGACGCGGATAGGCGTCTCGCCGTTGGTTTTGCCCACTGCGCCAAGAGTGAATACGACGGCTGCCGTAACGGCTGCCCCGGCGAATGCAATAAGAATGAGGGAGGTGTTCGAGAACACGCTTCCCGCAATCGATAAGGCGACGACAACGGCAAGCGCAGCGCCTGAATTGATCCCCATGACCGAAGGCGAAGCAAGCGGGTTACGTGTCATCGCTTGCATGAAGGCGCCTGCAATCGCAAGGCTTGCGCCAACAATAGCGGCAATCGCCATACGCGGAACTTGCACATTGCGGATAATCAGGTCGGTATTGGAACCGTCAAAGTGACGGTAAGCATCAACGACTTGGAATGGCGTGAATGTATGGCTGCCGCTGAACAATACACTACCGACTGCAATCAAGAGCATGACAATGAGACTGAATATAAGAAAGATCGTCTTCTGTCCGCTGCTTTTCAGATAATGGTTCATTGCGTAATAGCTCCTACGTGGAAAATTGTCGATTCTAGCTAGCTGCATATTGTTCAATTGTAGGCTTTGTTCAGTGGAGCGTCAATGATTCTGAGAATCATTTTCAACTTTTCATTGACATCGATCAACAACCGTACTACGATACTAGGGGCTGGAGTTGATAATCATTTTCAGTCAAACATAATAGTCACTTGTCAGGTACTTACTAGATCAACAGAGAGAGTAAAGGATGGTTGAGTGGAATGAAAAGCATGAGAAAAACTTGGCTTGGCATGTTCGCGCTGCTGCTCGTATTCGCGATTGTAGCGACGGGCTGCGGATCGAAGGATGACAGCAAATCGAATAGCGATACGGCAACTGGCGAGACGAGCACCGCATCGCAGGATGAGCGTACGATTACACATGCGATGGGCACGACGAAGCTGACGGGCACGCCGCAGCGTGTCGTCGTACTGACGAACGAAGGCACGGAGGCACTGCTCGCAATGGGCGTGAAACCGGTTGGCGCTGTTAAATCGTTTGAAGGCGACCCATGGTATCCACATATTAAAGACCAGATGGAAGGCGTTCAAGAGCTGGGCGGCGAATCGCAGCCTAACATTGAGTTGATCGCCAGCCTCAAGCCGGACCTCATTATCGGCAATAAAATGCGCCAAGAGAAAGTGTACGACCAACTGAGTGCGATTGCGCCAACGGTGATGTCGGAGACGCTGCGCGGCGAATGGCAAACGAACTTCAAGCTGTATGCGGAAGCGCTGAATAAGAAAGCAGAAGGCGACAAGCTCTTGGCTGATTTCGATCAGAAAATTGCGGATGCGAAGACTGCGCTCGGCGACAAGCTGCAGCAGAAAGTATCGATCGTACGCTTCATGCCTGACAAGACTCGCATCTACTACAATGAGACGTTCTCGGGTATGCTCCTCGATAAGCTCGGGTTCGCACGTCCAGAAGCACAATCGAAGGATGGCTTCGCGGATGACGTGAATAAGGACCGCATTCCGGATATGGACGGCGATATTCTGTTCTACTTCATGTACAATCCAGATGGTTCCGATACGACGCAGAAGGTTGCCGACGAGTGGATGAACGATCCGCTGTGGAAGAACCTGTCCGTCGCACAGAACAACAACGTGCATCAAGTGGACGACGCGATCTGGAATACGTCAGGCGGTATCATCTCCGCTAATAAAATGATCGACGAGCTCGTTACTTACTTCAAATAATGGTAGTTAAAGAAGGTCGTTCAGCCTATGCTGGATGGCCTTTTTGGTAGGGTCGCAAATAAGGCGGTTAATCACGCCGAAATCATTCGAGGGACGATGCTCTTCGCTTGCGATGCGCGAGCTTTTCAAGTACGATGAAAGTGTTCGTGTTCAATCGTGCACCAGCTTGAAGGCACTAGGAGGAAAGGCAATGCTCTCATCAGCACAATGGCTTCAATATGGATCGCTGGCCATCTCGATCATTGCAGGCGCAGCAATCATTACAGTTCGAATGAAGGCGTCGAATAAACCGACCAATTTGCGCAAAATCATCATTCCGCCGCTCGGTATGTCGACAGGCTTCCTTATGTTTGTCGTACCTGATACCCATGTGCCGCTGTTATGGGCGCTGTACGCGCTGGCAGCTGGCGTGCTGCTGTTCGCTCCGCCGCTTATCGCGACTTCGCATTTCGAACGGATCGGGGAGCAGATTTATCTGCGCCGGTCACGTATGTTCATCTATATCATCATTGGGCTGTTCATCGTTCGAATTGCGCTGCATGATGTCGTTGAGAGACATGTGAGCGTTATGCAGACGGGGGCGTTGTTCTTCCTCTTGGCATTCGGCATGCTTGTTCCATGGCGGTTAGCTATGATGCTGCGTTTCCGGCAGCTGTTGAAGAACGGGGCATCATCGACAACGGCTTCGACTTAGTAAGAAAAAGGCAGTATGCTCTCGCGCCAAGCGTGAGCATACTGCCTTTTGTTGTATAAGTGCGTTAGACCGTAACAGCGCCGATCGCTGCCGCACGGGCATAAGCAAGTGCCTCCGCGACTGTCTCGGGCTTCAGCGCTTCGATCGACATATCGATGAATGGCTTGCGCGCGTGCATCCGCTGAATGAAGCTGGCGATGTCATAAGCGCCTTGTCCGATGATCGTCTCCGAGATCGATCCTTCCGGACTGACGTCGAGATCCTTCAAGTGAGCAAGAACGATGCGATCCCCAAGCAGCTCGAAGGCCGAGTCGACTATCGATGCGCATTGTTCGAACAGCTCCATCGAGGCGGAGAATAGATTGCATGGATCCAATACGACGCCCAGCGTCGAAGATGGCACTTCCTCCAACAGCCGCACCATGAGCTCGGGTGAAGCAAGGGTATGAACGGCTACCGGCTCGAGTCCGATCGTAACGCCCCACCGCTCAGCTTCCTCTGCTAGCTCCGATACGGTATCGCGAAGCACCGACCATGCAACCTCTGGATAACGGTCACCGGCTTGATGGCGCCAAATGTCTGGCCGGCCCGTCTCCGTTGCAACGATCGACGTGCCGAAATCGCGTGCAAAACGAATATGCTCCTTGAAGCGGGCAATATCGGCGCGCCGCAGCGCCGTATCTGGTTCAATTGGATTGATGTAACAGCCGAGTACGCCAATGCGTACGCCGTTCTTGTCAAACTGTTCGCCGATATGATTGGCAAGTCCAGGGCTTAAGTTGCCCGTTGCGGTATCGATATCCGCAATAGCTTTGGCGAGTGCAAGCTGAACGAAGTCAATGCCTGAGCGTCCCGCTTCCTCCGCCAGCTCAGCGAGTGGCTTGCAGCCGAATGTGTGTGCTAAAGTTCCGAATCCCATCGATCACGCTTCCCCCTGTTCATGACAATATGATGCCAGTCTTGATCACGTGTTTTTGTTCCATCGGTCATTCGCATGATCCATCGTGACATGCTGTCTGCATTGTATCATAGTTGGGGCAGGCTGGAATCATACTTTTGGCGCTTGTGAATAATGGGAACGAATCACATTTGACTTCATGTTGGCATAGTGGTATCTTTAGCTCATATTAATTGCATGCAATTTAATTGTGAGGCATCTAGTTTGGGATGGCAGGAAGGAGAGCATGACCGTGGCAGAAGATTACCCGGTGCAGCTTAAGCTGGAGCATCAGCTGTGCTTCGCGCTGTACGCCTGCTCGCGTGAGATGACGAAGCTGTATCGGCCGTTTCTCGATGAGCTCGGTTTGACCTATACGCAGTACGTTACGCTGCTCGTTCTATGGGAGCAGGATAACGTTAGCGTGAAGCAGCTCGGCGAGCATCTGCTGCTCGACTCGGGTACGCTGACGCCGCTTCTCAAGAAGCTGGAGGCGATGCGCCTTGTTGCGCGTGTGCGTGATCCGAAGGATGAACGAAGCGTGCTGGTTCAGCTGACCGAAGAGGGCAGGGCGCTTCGAAGCCGTGCGGAGCATATTCCGGAGAGTGTATTCTGCCAAGTGGGGCTTACGTTCGAAGAAGGCGGCAAGCTTCGGGAACGGCTGCAGCAGCTCGTTGAAGAGATGCAGAAGCGGTAGCGTTAAGAAGCAGGGATCGTAGGCAGGATGAAGAAGTAGTATATAGTTAACAATTCCGATAGGCTGGGGAGGAAATGAAGATGAGCGTATATGAATACACGATGGATAATGTGAAGGGCGAAGCGGTAAGCTTGGCGGATTTCAAAGGCAAGGTGCTCATTATCGCCAATACGGCGAGCAAGTGCGGTCTGACGCCGCAATACGAAGGACTGCAGGCGCTGTATGAGCAATACCAGTCGCAAGGTCTTGAAATTCTGGGCTTCCCATGCAATCAGTTTGCAGGTCAGGAGCCGGGTACGAACGATGAAGTGGAGTCGTTCTGCAAGCTTAATTACGGTGTAACGTTCCCGCTGTTCGCGAAGGTCGACGTGCGCGGCGAGACGGCAGTTCCGCTGTTCCGCTACTTGTCGAATGCGGCGCCTTTTGAAGGTTTCCCAGAAGGCGGAGAGCGTCTGAAAGCGAATCTGGAGAAGCATAATCCTCAGCTTCTCGAGGACAATGATCCGAAGTGGAACTTCACGAAGTTCGTCGTTGACCGCGAAGGCAATGTGGTTGCCCGTTTCGAGCCAAGCACGGCGCCTGCGGAGATGGAAGAGACAATCAAACAATTGCTTAAGTAATATAGGAACATGAACAAGCCGCAGGCCTCCTGCGGCTTGTTTTTATTTTGGACGAGGGAAATCGAATTAGACCTCCCACCACGATACCGTAGCAGAGTTGGCCATTACCCCTGCAACCGAAAGTGAAGAGCTGACGTTCATGGTGAAGATCTGATTGGGCGGAACGATCAGGCTCCCGGCCACAGGGAGCGTGAATATGCCTGGTGTCAGGGCATAGGACATGACGGTTGTCGCCCCCGTTGGCGCTGAGGTTGAGGAGCGGGCCGTCATGCTGCTCGTCGCGCCGCTGCCGAATTTGGTGCTGAACGGCGTAAGCGTTGCCGGAGATGTTATTGTGCCGCCGCTGTACACGGTCATGCTGCCGCTGAAGCTCGACAGCAAGCTGAGAGATACGTTAATGCCGCCTGTGATGCTCGATATGTACATCGTTCGGCCGCTCCCCGAAGGGTTGCTGATCTGCAGCGTGATGATGACCGTTCCACCGAGGACACCCAGGCTGCCCGAGTTGCTTGCTGTTACGATAAACCCGCGGTTGTTGGCTGCGGCGTCCATATCGGTGGGCGACATGATGCCGGGACTGACGTACGTATTGGTAAGCTGCCCGTAGAACGAGCTATTGGAACGATCGAATATAAAATAGTTCGGCATCAGGTTTCCCACCACATGAGGTTGAGAGAAGCCGTTACTGAGCCTGTGCCGGCGGTTACAGTCAATGTCTGGTTCGCGGGCACGATGATTGAACCGTTGAATTCGACGACATAGATGTCGGATGCGTTCGCCGTGAAGAAGGTCGTCGGCGAGCCGCCGAGCGTGCCGGTGTTTTGCCTCGCTGTGACGATGCTGGTCGTTGAACTGCCTAAATAAGCATTGACCGGAGTAGGAGTCGTTCCGCCTGTAATGGTTCCGCCAGAAGCGATAGTCAGCGTGATCGTGTTGGAAGCGCCGCCTGCAACGCGCGACAAGTAGACCGTTCGTCCGCTGCCGTTCGGATTGGCGATCTGGAGCAGCAGGCTGGCACCGGAGCCGACGCTTACATTGCTCGTCGACAAGCAGAACAGACGTTGGTTGGATGCTGCACTGTATTCCGTAGGGGAGATAATGACGGGCGATACGTAACCGTTGTTCGTGAGCATATAGACAGGGCTGTTCTGGTTATTGAATACGGAATTGTTGGTCATAGCGCTAGCCCCTTTCCTGCAGATCGGAGCGAGAGGCGAATCGAACTGACGCCTAGGAGAATGATCTCATGCATAGTTGTCCCGCTGCAAAAGGTTAGTCCTGCATATTATGCAAAACGTCTGACAGTCGGTTCGGACAACGGTGGACAACGGGCGGCAATCGGGCGCATCGCAGCGATGGCTCGCCTATGCAGGGGCGGCAGATGCCGTTACCTCGCGTGCAGGAACGCTCATAAACTATCGAAGCATGGACGTCGAGGGGAAGATGGTATGACTAGTGCACACAGCCGCTGTCGTAGAGGGAGGTCATCTCATTTCTCCCCGAAACGTAAGCATCGAAGCAGCTGTCGGCTCGCGAATCCGAAATGCAGGAAATCGAAGCGGGTCAGACGCTGCTTATTTGTCGAGCAAGTATACCCGAATGTGCGGACAACGAATGAGCTTATGCCGCTGCCGGCGCAAGCGACGACTCATATGACGGTATACTCCTATGCGGTCATTAATGAAGGGGACGCTCCGGCGGTCGTTCAGGTCCAAGTCGGACCGGATGGCTTGAACTATGCTGCCGATGTAGAGGAAACGATACCGGCAGGGCGGACCGGCGTCATTGCCGTTTCTCGATTTTTGCGATTTACGAGGCTTGCTGTCCGCTCCTTGCATGAGGAACAACCGACTTCGCTTAAAGTTTATTTTCAAGCGCAGACGCGAAAGTAGAAGCTTCCCGGACGTCCGTCGGACTTTGGTAGATGAAGGTGATGAGGAATGCCGAACTTTTCATCGTTTAACCCGAACCCGGATAATTTGCGCACGCTGATTTTCGGGCGGGACGAGACACAGCAGCCGCAGGCGCTGGCTACAGACACAAGCGGTAATCTGCTTAGCATTATTATGGATGGTACGATCAGCAATATTTCCATTCAAAGTGCAACGATCACGACCGGTACGATCGAAAGCGTCATGGGCGCAACGATCACGGCGGGAACGATCAACAGCGTGCTAGGCGCGACGATCACAGCAGGAACGATCAACAGCGTTATGGGCGCAACGATTACGGACGGAACAATCAGCAGTGTGCTAGGTGCGACGATTACGGCGGGAACGATCAACAGCGTGCTAGGCGCGACGATCACGGCGGGAACGATCAACAGCGTGCTCGGAGCGACGATCACAGCGGGAACGATCAACAGCGTTATGGGTGCAACGATTACGGACGGAACAATCAGTAGTGTGCTCGGCGCGACGATCACGGCGGGAACGATCAACAGCGTGCTCGGAGCGACGATCACGGCGGGAACGATCAACAGCGTGCTAGGCGCAACGATCACAGCGGGAACGCTCAGCAGCGTAACGTCCATCTCGCAGAAAAGTTTTCAAGAAATCAGCAACCTTGGCGTTACAACGGCCAATGCCTATACGGGACTTGCAACGGTAACGACAAGCGTGTTCGGTACGTACTCGTTCTTCGTTTATAATGTCGGTCCGGGTACGAACAGTGCCGATGCAAGGGTTGAGATCAGCGCCAACGGTACGAACTGGTATGCGGATACGTCGACAACGACGGGCATCGCAGTCGGCTCCGTCGATGTGCTTGTGCCGCAGCGTTTTCTCAAGTATACGCGTCTTGCCTACCGTTCGAGTCTGACGGGCAACCCGACGACGATCGACGTGTACTTCAACGGACAGGGAACCTGATTACGGAGAGGTGACAGCATGCTGCTCGGCGTTCATCTGATCGTGCGCAATGAAGAGCTTCATCTCGCGCAATGTTTGGACAGCATTCGGCAATGGGCGGATGAGCTGATTGTCGTGGATACCGGCTCCTCGGACCAGACGGTACAGATTGCAGCCTCGCGCGGTGCGCATATTGTGCATATGGCGTGGGCGGACGATTTTGCCCAGGCACGCAATTTCGGAATTGGACAGGCGCGGACGTTGTGGGTATTGGTGCTTGATGCGGATGAGCGTTTGGCCGACGGTACGGACATGCTGCAGCTCCGGAACAAGCTTCTTCATTCGAAGGAAACGGCTTATCGGGTTGTGGTTGAAAGCACGGTCGAGCGTCAATGCATTCGGCATGAGGCGGTACGATTGTTCCGAGCGGATCAGGGCTATCGTTATGTCGGGGCGATCCACGAGCAGCTGGCAACGAGTGTGTCGGGAGCATGGCGGGATGTGGATGGCCCATTGTCCGACATACGGCTGCAGCACCATGGTTACGAGCCCGGCGAGCTCGCACGGAAGCGGACAGCGGAGCGTAACGGGTGCATTATCCGCAAGCTGCTGGAGGGACAGCCGGACAATCCGTTCCATTGGTACAACCTTGGCGTTACGTTGAGTCAGCAAGCGAAAGCGGCGGAAGCATCCGCCGCTTTCGCGCGAGCAAGGGCGATTGTTTCGCCCGACGCGCCGTTCCGCCCTTCGCTAATGCTGGACAGTGCGCGTGCGCTGCTTGCGTCAGGGGAGGAAGGGGCAGCGCTGGAGCTGCTGACGAACGAGTCGAAGCGTTATATTAATTATGCAGATCTACAGCTATTGTATGGTGAATGTCTGGAGCGTCAAGGCGCGTGGCTTGAAGCGAAGCAGGCGTATACCACCGCGATAGAAGCAAGTCAGGTGGATAATGGGCTGTATTTAACGGAGAGCGATGTCAACTGCCGAGCATGTACGGCGCTTGCTGGCTTGGAGCGGCGGCTCGGCAACCAGAAGGAAGCGGCGCGGCGTTATGAGCAGGCGCTTCTAGCAGATCTGGGTTGGCCGGAGGCGTTGGAAGGTCTGGCCGAGCTGCTCCATGAAGCTGGGGGCAGCGATAGCGCAATCGCACAGACGTTGGTCCGGTATGCGGGTCTCGAGAGTAAAGAAAACCGTGCAGGGGATGCAAGGGCGGAGCGTAATGGCGTTGAAAAGTTACGTTCGCTTGCCCATGCTTTGACGCTCATCGGCGCTTACTCGTCGGCTGTTCCTCTATGGCGGCAGGCGGTTGTCATTGCGTCCGCGTCTGCGTCTGAGCCTGCGGATGCGGTGGCTTCATTCTCGGCATGTTTAATTCGAACGGGGCAATATGCCGAGGCCGCAGAGGTGTTGGCAAGCATGGCTAGAGACATGGGCTCGCTGCCGATGACCGCGGGAATGGACTGGGCGCTCTGCAGCTGGATGGAAGGGCGGAGACTGCCTCTATCAGCCGAGCATCTGCTTGATGCTTCGACTCTGCTGCTGTGTCAGGCAGCGGAGAGAAGGCTGCTGGGACACCGTCAACATGCCGCGGCTGATGCGTCGGAGTCGGGGGAAGCTGTAGGCAGTATAGGCAGTGAAGGCGGAGCGGATGGTATCGATGGGGCTGTCATGCTCATGGAGAGAGCGGTGTCGCATGGCCTGCTGCGAATTGCAGAACGGCTGGCGGGCAGCTCGGAAGAGCGGTTTGCCGTATCGCTGCATCGGCATGGTTACACGACTGCCGCGGCAGATCGATTGCTTCGTATGATGGGAACGGGACATTTGGGAGCGCGAGGGCTCCGTACGCTTGGCGAAATGCTGTATGGAAGACAGCTGTACAGCGAGTCGTTGTCATTGTATGAACGAGCGGTACAGCATCAGCCTGATGATGAGCATGCGAGGCTAGGCGCGGCATCCGCGAGCATCCGGCTTGCGGTACAGGCGCTGACGGAGCGGGAAGAGGAGCGATCGGCAGCCGCATGGCTGACGGAGGAACGGAAGCGGCTCGAGATGGCGGTTATCCGGCTGGAAAGCTTAGGCTGGCGAACGATGCGCAGTGGCGCGCAGAGGAGGCGAATGAGCGATGGCGGCGCGGCGGAAGCTGATTTCCTTATGCATGATCGTGAAGGATGACGAGCAAGGTCTCGCGCGCTGTCTGCGCAGCGTGCAGGGCATCGTTGACGAGACGATTGTCGTCGTTGATTCAAGCTCTGTCGATCGAAGCGCCGATGTTGCTCGCAGCTATGGCGCCCATGTGATCGAACGGGCGTGGACGGGGGATTTTGCAGCTGCTCGTAATGCAGGGTTGGAGGTGGCTCGAGGGGAGTGGATTCTAATCCTCGATGCGGATGAAGAGTTTTCGGAAGTGACTGCGGCTTCTCTTCGCCCGCTTGCGCTTGATGGGCATTCGGTGGCGGGATGGCTGCTGCCGGTGTGGAATATGCTTGGTACGGACGAAGAGGACGGGGCAACGATCAATCCTGTGCTGAGGCTGTTTCGCAACGATCCGAACCATCGATTCGAGGGACGAATCCATGAACAGATTGCGGTTGCGATCCTTCGTGCCAATCCGGATGCACGTCTAGCACTTGGAGAGGTCATTATTCGCCACTACGGCTATCGGCCATCGGTCGTCGCTGAGAAGAATAAAATCCGTCGCAATATGGAGCTGCTGCTGCAGGCCGTCGAGGAGGAGCCAGATAATCCTTTTCACCGGTACAATCTGGGAGTAGAGTTTCTTCGTGCCGGCAGGCCGCTGGATGCGCTGCTGTCGTTCCGCGAGGCGAAGAAGACGCCATCGTTCAATCAGCTCAGCTATGCGCATTTGGTGTGCAAGTACGAGGTGCGGAGTCTGCATTCTCTGGGACGATGGAAAGAAGCCGTTGACGCTGCCGAAGAGGGGATACGGCTGTTCAACGACTATGCAGACCTTTGGCATACGCTTGCGGAGTCGATGTCGCGAATCGGGCGGCGTCATAGCGCAATCATGGCAGCTTGTTATGCGCTTCGGATCGGCCAGCCCAAAGGAATCTATCATACAGAGGACGGTATGGGGTCGCATCGGACCGCTTATATGCTCGGCATTCTGTATGAGATCGCGGGCAGTTACGATGCGGCAGCTCACTGGTACAGCACAACGCTGACGATGAAGCCGAGCCTGCTGCCGCCGCTGCATAGGCTGTGCCGGATGTTTCGCGTTGTCGGGCGCAGCAGCGAGCTGCCCGTTATGATCGAGCGGCGGTTCACTCTATCGACGGAAGAGGCTAGCATCAAAATCGCCTCGGTGCTGCTCGACAGCGGGTGCACGGCGGAGGCGATTCTGTGGCTTCGGCGCAGAGCGGCTGAGCCAGCATGGGGAACTGCGTCCTCGTCGTGGCTGGTACTTGCTGAGGCTTCGCACGCTGCGGCGGAAGGGCATCTGGCAGAGGCGTGCCGCAGGGCGATACGGGCGATAGGAGCGGTTTCGTCTGAGACGCCTGGTGCGGTGGCAGGGGCAAGAGCGGGAGATGGAGCAAGTGCAAGTGCAAGTGCAAGTGCAAGTGCAAGTGCAAGGTACAGTTCAGGCGAGTATGGTGCCGCGGCGGCTTATGAACGGCTTACATCCCTGCGGCGATGGCTGCGGGCAGTCGGTGTTGGGAGCGATGAAGAGTTTGGTGGCGTGGATGCTGGATCGCTGCCTTTATCGTCGACGGATGAGGAGAATGGTGCATCTTCTGCTGGCTACGGATTGGCTCCTATCATGAAGGGTGCCGTCAGTACGAATGATGCTGGCCTACTGGAACAGGTACTTAAGCAAGTTTTGGCCAGCGTGGCGGATGGCACCGATGCGGCTGCTCAGAGTGGCTCAGCTGCATTAGCTGCTTATGCGGACTGCCATCTGGGTGAGGCAGAGCGGCTGCTCGCTGCACGCACGGCGTCGTCAGCCACCCGGCAGGTGCTGCGTTCCGTCCGACTGCTGCTTGCTGGCTGCGAGCGGGGAGAATAATCGGATGGAACGGGAGAATCTGCCGGGCGTGTCGCTTTGCATGATCGTGCGGAACGAGGAAGCTTTTATCGAGGCATGTTTAAGGTCCTCCCAACCTTATGTGACGGAAATGATCGTTTGCGACACAGGCTCAACGGATCGAACAGTGACGATTGCGCAGTCGCTTGGTGCACGAGTGGTCTATTGGGAGTGGACGGATGATTTTGCTGCCGCCCGGAATTATTCTATATCGTTGGCATCGCAGCCATGGATATTGGTGCTCGACGCGGATGAACGGTTGGAGCCAATGGCAGTGGAGGAATGGAGGACGCTGCTCGGGGCAGAGGGGCATTGGGGCTACTATGTTCGGCTTATAAGCCGCCTTGGACCGACGGATGCAGAGCAAGAAGGGGCGGCTGTGACCGATGCCGTCTGCCGATTGTTCCGCAACGATGCACGCATTCGGTTCGCAGGGATCATCCACGAAGAGTGTGCGACGGCTGTAGCCGCACTGCATGGGCAGCCGATTGCGATCTCATCGCTGGTGATACGGCATGAAGGCTATCGAAGCGACGTGGTGGCGATGCGGAGGAAGGGCGAGCGGAATGCGAGTCTGCTCACTCGGGCGCTTGCGGCGAGTCCAGATGATCCGCTGCTGCGTTATGCAGCAGGAACGGAGCTGCTTGGCGCAGGCCGCTGGTTAGAGGCTGCGGCGTGGCTGCAGCCATTAACGGGGCAACTGGACGAGAGCTGCGGCTTCGCGTCTGATGTCTATTTGAAGCTGTCCCATGCTTATCGGATGGCAGGTTGTCCAGACGAGGCTGTTGCGGCGGCTGGAGAAGGATTGCGCGTATATGGCGATTTCCCTGACCTTTATGAGGCGCTGGCAGCCGTGTATATGGATCGGGATGATGCGCGGGCAGCTCTGCAGGTGCTGCAACAAGCAATTGCCATAGGGAAGGCGGCGCCGTACTATTCATCCGTCGAAGGCGCTGGCGGCTATCGGACAATGTACGAAGCGGGCGTTGCATGTGAGCGATTGTACGATTGGCGGGGAGCTGCGACTTTTTACTCGGCAGCGCTTAAGGAGCGTCCGGGGCTGGAGCGCGCATGGGTTCGGCTGCTGCTGCTTGCTCAAGGAGCTGAAGGTGAGCTTGTGCAAGCAGGCATGCAGCTATGGCAAGATGCGGTAGAACAATTGCTGATGCTGCGGGGCAAGGCCGAGGATGGGGAAAGTGCGCGAACGTTAGAGCGGAAGCGGCTGTCGGTGGCGCAGTTGCTGCTTCAACTTCATGAAGCGGACATCGTTGCTCCTTACGTTGAACGACTGATAGAGGGAACGGGAGAGCGTGGGGGATGGCTGCTCGGATGGCTGAGGCTGCAGCAGGGCGATCTGGCGGATACGGAGCGGCTATGGGCAGAAGCGCTGCCGTATTTGCAGGACGGTGAAGCAGCAATGCTTCAAGTAGTATTGGATTGCATCGGGCATGGCAGGCGGGAAGGGCTGGACGCGGTGTTTGATGAAGCGCTGCTGTTAGCCGGGGATTGGAGGAGTTGGCTGCAGCGGACAATGGACAGCGGTGGTGCAGGGCGTCCGCTGCCGCCAGTGCTGCAGTTAGACGCGCTGCTTCGTAGATTGGAGCGGGAGCATAAGGCTGGGATAGGAAGCGAATCGAGTTATGCTGCGGATGGGATTGTCGGCGGAGGAACGGAGACGGATCGTTGCATGAAGCAGAAGGCGGGCGAGGGGAATCGGGCTGGGTATGGTGGAGAGCGGACGGGTGACGAGGGAGATGACGCGGGTTGTGGCATAGAGCGGACAGGTGAAGGGGGAAATGAGGTTGGCTGTGGTGTAGAGCGGACGGGTGGCCGAGGAACTGAGGCAGGTCGAGGGATAGAGCAGAATCCGAGAGAAGCAGCCGAGGCGAGGCGTGGCCGGGATAACGGGTTGGCAAAATACGCGTGTCAGCCTGCGCAGCTTCGTTTTGCAGGTTCGCCGTTCGCGGAGGAGCTTGCAGCCGGGCTGCTGGCGGCAGCGGCAGGCCGTTGGCGCGAGGCGTGCGACTGCTTCGCCGCCGCCCGCTCTGCGGCGGCGCATCCGTTGCAAGGGCGCGCGGCAGCGTCCGCTCTTGCAGCTGCTTTCGCCGCACGAGCGAGCGAGACGCTCGCGAGCGGCGATTATGCCAGCGCATGCGGAGCCGGCGCCGCTGACATGCTGCCGCAGCCGCTAAGATGCTGCAGCGAGCTGCGGCTTATTGCTCTCACGGCGCTGTATCCGCCGTGAGCTAGTGAGAGGGGATGCGGGACGCGAGGCCATGATGCAGACGGGGCTAGCGCTCCGGACCGTGAACGGAAATGTGCTGTGGCTTGTTGACTTCGTGGCGCTATGTCCGAATGAGATGTCATGAAGTTAGCATCGGAAGCCGTGGTGTCGACGAAACGAAAGCTCCGGTTCGCGAGCTGCGGCTTGTTGGCCTCGCGTCGCAATACCTGAGTGAGATCTCAGAGGTGATACAGGAAGCCGTGATGTCGACGAAATGAAAGTTCTGATTCGCGAGCAGCGGCTTGTTGATCTCGCGTCGCAATACCCGAGTGAGATATCAGGGGTGGTACAGGAAGCCGTTGTGTCGACGAAACGAAAGCTCTGATTCGCGAGCAGCGTCTTGTTGGTCTCGCGTCGCAATACCCGAGTGAGATCTCAGAGGTGTTACCGGAAGCCGTGGTGTCGACGAAACGAAAGCTCTGATTCGCGAGCAGCGTCTTGTTGGTCTCGCGACGCTTTATCCGAGTGAGCTATTATGGTGCGGGACGGGAAGCGAGCTGCTGCTCGATTATCTCCATCCAGCTTTTGCGCCAGCGGCTAATATCGAACGACAGCGCTGTTTCGCGTCCGAACTTGCTGAATTTGCGGCGGAGCGGCTTGTCGTTGAGCAGGCTGTCGACAGCATCGGCAATCGCATCCGAGTTCGGCGGCACGCGTCTTCCGTTCAGTCCGTCGATCACGAGATCGTTCAAGCCCCCGACATCCGTCGCCACGACGGGGACGCCGCAGCTCATTGCTTCCAGACAAGCAAGCGAAGTACCTTCCGAGAATATGGTCGGGATGACCGCAATGTCTGCTCCCGCGTAGGCTTGTCGCATCTCATCCATCGAGTAAGCGCGCTGTTCGATGCGCTTCTTCGCGGGATGTGATTCATGCCATAAGCGGAATGCGTCAGCAATATTCGTTCCGTCGACGAGTTCGCCAGCGAATTCAATTACGAGATCGCCGCGCGTCTGCAGCAGCCGCTCCGCAGCGAGCATCATCGTTATGACCCCGCGCTCATAGCTTAAACGGCGCGGGACGATTACCCGATAGCCGCGCTTGCGGGGTTGATTGCGGTTTGCGCTGCTTGTTGGCGTATAGAGCTCGGTGTCGACGCTATTTGGGAGCAACGTGATTTTATCCCTATCATCGAATTCGCATGTTGCTCTTGCATACGTCTGAAAATGCGAATCGACCGACACAATTCGGTCGAGCTGCTGCACTGCCTGTCGAAAGGCAGCCGCTATCCCGTCCTTCGTGCTCATTAGCACCGAACCATGATCCCAGTTGATCCCATGACAGATTCCGATGCTGCCCGGCTTGAATCTGATCGGGTGCCACAAGCAGCTTGCGTAGATGAGGAGCCCTTCTGCTTCTTCTGCCATCGATTCGAACGCCTCCGACACTTTGCCAAGCTCATAGGTGTGGCCGATGACCTCCGTTCCTTCGAATGAAGTACGGAATGGCTCGAAGTAGGACAGTTGATGCACGACCGGACGCAGCCCCATCGCATGGATGACGCCGCACAGCTCTCGAATATACCGTTCCAGCCCGCCGCCGAACAGTCGCTTGAACTGCCGGTTGTACCCGTCCACATAGCTATGGGTTAGAATGCTGACCGTCTGCATCCGTTTCACTCCTCCTCGACCCATCGAACCAGATTCGGCGCAGGATCGAGTATCGACTCGTATTGATCGACGTTGCCCCAGCGGCCATCGGGGTCCAATTCCTTATAACGATTGTATTTGGCGAGCCGGTCGGATGTATCGCCCGCCCAACCCCAGTGCTTCACGCGCAGCTCCGAACGCAGTCCCGGCAGTGCGGAGCAGGTGAACGGGAGTCGGGGGACGTGATGATCCCATTTGGGGTAAGCATAATGGAAGCCGGGGAGATGGCGGACGAGCATCATCGTATGGCGGCGGTGCAGGTTCCACCATAGATCGTCGCGATAGTGCGTCAGCGATCCCCAAAAATCAAACATGCGCAGCGCAGCCCAATCATATTGATCTTGATCGATTAGCTCCCGTAGACGGCGAATGGTGCGGCGCTCTAGAAACTCATCCGCATCGATGGCGAGCAGCCAGTCGGGATCGGTTGACACCGCTGTTTCCCACAGGAGTGAGCGCAGCTTCCACTCTTCGCCGAACATCGGACGCCGCAGCTCCACAAGACGTACAACCTTCGGAAACGCGCGACACAGCTCTGGCGTGCCGTCTGTGCTGGCATCGTCGACGATGACGATCTCATCGACAACGTCGGACAGCTGCGCAAGCGATGCCTCCAGATAGCGTCCGCGCTCGTTGCGCACCTGCATCATTGCGGTCAGCTTGTTGCCGGAAGCTTTGCGCAGACTTTGCATGCTGAACCCTCCCTATTGAATCGTAATCACGTGGTTGAGTGACTGATAAGCTGCAGAAATGCATCATATGGAGCGTCCGCCGCCGCCGTCCAACGCCTCGCGCTACCGCGGCCTCGCGCTACCGCAGCGTTGCGGTGCCGCCGTCGGCGAGGCGCTGGACGGCGGCGTCCAGCAGGGACAGCTCCGTCAGCGCGCCGATGGCGTCCTGTCGCATCTCCGTCGCGCGAAGGAACGATAGAATCGCCTCGCGCCGGCAGCCATTCAGCAGGAGGGCGGTGCCTTGCAATAGCTCATAGTCAGTGCGATCTTTTGCAGATAGCGCTGCCCTTTGCCCGAGCCACTGGCTCGCACGCCTTACACACCCCGATTGCAGCAGCGAGTCAACCAGCAGTTGACGAGCTGTCGATGTGTGATCGGCGTACAAGTTACTCCATTGCCCGTCTGCATTAGTGCGCATATCCTTAGTACTCCCCTTGGCATGCTGCACCCCTCCAGCATCGCTTTCCCCATTCTCGTCGTCCGCTACATTCGCTTGTTCTGTATCGCCACCTACTCTTGTCGCCAATTCGTCCACCAACTTCTCCAGTCTTGCCGCCGCTTCCCGATGATCATCGTTCAACCGCAGCAGCATGACCGCGACGAGCTCGTGTTCGCCGTCTGCTAGTCTTCGGCGGAGTTCTTCAGCCCTGGCACGTTCAATGGGAGTAGTGGCTGTTGCTTCATATGCCTGTACCGCCGACTTCAGCTTGCCCTGCGAGGCAAGCAGCGCCGAACGAAACCGATAAATGCCGTCGAGCGCATGCTCGTCGCCTTGCAGCACAGCATGCTCAAACGCGCCAAGCAGTTCCCGTTCAGCGCCGGCAGTATCGCCGAGCAAATAGAGATAGACCGAACGATAGAACATGAATACGGAGTTCTCTCCCCGCTCGGACAGTTTCTCCCGATAAGCAGCTTCCCGCCGCTGCCGCTGCAGCCTGCAGAGCGGCGAGGGGTCGGTGCCGTCCGCCGCCCATAGACCTGCTTGCGAGGCGAACCAGTCCGACGTCTCGTCCGCGCCATCCCATACAAACACATTGTCGCGGCGAAATGACAGATCCAAATAATACGGCTCCGACAGCGTCATGACGAAGGAGGCTTCTCCCGCCAGACGTCCGCGCCAGTTCGCCTCCAACTGATCCTCGCCCGCCTCCCCGGCTGTCCACGCGCCTAGCAGTCGGGGGCGTAGAGGCAAAACCGCTGCCGCCCAGCACGGATGCAGCACGAAGGCTGTCACTCGGCTCCAGTCGACGCGCTGCAATTCGCCAGTCGACAGGGCGGTAACATTGGACGGCGCGCCTGCCAGCGACCGCTGCGGATTGTTCGTGACCCAGCGGATCGGATGTTTGGCGGCAATCGGAGACAGATGAGCGGAGAATAGAGTGTTGTTCCAAGGCGCATCGGGAAAAACGACCACGCAAGGTCGGTCCGATGTTGTCGTTGTTGGTTTCACGGCTGGCGCCTCCCTGACCTAGATAATGGCATTGTATGGGCGAATGACGGGGAAGGTGCGAATCGAAGCGTTCGAATTGAAATGGATCATGTTGACAACAATACTGCTGTCGAGAGCGCGAGTATGCAGAATGAGGTGGCGGCATGAGCAAGGATCAGCAAGCAAACATGGTTCACGAAGAAACCGACACGACGACCGGCACGAAGGAGAGGTTCTCGCGATCCGGATTTATTTTGGCTGCGATCGGCAGTTCAGTCGGTCTCGGCAACATGTGGAAGTTTCCGTACATAACGGGTTTATACGGCGGGGCGGCATTTTTTCTCCTGTTCACCATCTGTTTGCTATTTATCGGTTTGCCGGTTCTTATGGCGGAAATGACGATCGGGCGGGGCGGACGAGGAAGCCCGGCGATTGCATTGGTTCGTCTCAGCGGCCAACGTCTGTGGGGCGGATTCGGAGTGCTGTCGATTGCCGGGGCTTTCTTCATCATGTCGTTCTATGCCGTCGTTGCGGGCTGGACGATGCATTATGCAGTCCTTTCATTCGGGGGAGTCATTCATGAGGGCGTCGACGTGGCGGCAACCTTCAATAACTTCATTGGCGGCTTTCTCCCGGTACTGTGGCAGTTTATCGTTATGGTAGTGACAGGATGGATTGTCATTCGAGGCGCGTCGGGTATCGAAAAGTTCAACAAAGTGCTCATTCCGGCGCTTGTTCTCATTCTGCTCTTCCTGATGGTTCGGGTGCTGATGCTGCCAGGGGCAGGGACGGGCGTCGAGTTTTTCCTGAAGCCGGATTTCAGCAAGCTGTCGAATGAATCGGTTCTCGTAGCGCTCGGCCACGCCTTCTTCTCGCTGTCGCTCGGGATGGGGACGATGATGACGTACGGCGCTTATGTCGATCGAGAGCAATCGCTCGGAGGGGCAACGCTCGCTGTCGGCGGGGGCGATCTGTTGTATGCCCTGCTGGCGGGTCTTATTATTTTCCCGACGACATTCGCTTATGGCATCGAACCCGGGCAAGGACCGGGGCTTGCGTTCGTTGCGCTGCCTGCCGCATTCTCTGCGATGCCGGTCGGATGGTTGTTCGGCGGCTTGTTCTTCCTTCTGCTAGCCATTGCGGCGCTCACTTCTTGCGTCTCGCTGCTCGAGGTGCCTATCGCGTATGCGATTGATCGGTGGGGCTGGGGGCGGAACAAAGCGACGATTGTGACATGCTCGCTCTGTTTTCTCGTAGGCATTCCGTCTGCGATTTCCGTAGGGGGAGCTGCTCAGGGGCTGCATTGGGGATCGCGGTCGTTCTTCGACTGGACCGATTTCATCGCGTCCAATATCATTCTTCCTCTTGGTGGGTTGGTAGTTACAATATTCGTTGGTTATGTCTGGAAAAATGCTGCGAAAGAAGCTGGTCTGACAGCAGGCTGGTTCATGCTCTGGTTGTTCATCCTCCGCTATGTGGCGCCCATTCTGATCGTGCTCGTATTCCTCCACACTTCGGGGATTATTAAGATCTAAGAAGCAGCTTGGCAGCGCTGAAACGAAGTCTCGATAAAAATTTAACAGCCCGCCTTCCCAGTCAAGGGAGAGCGGGCTGTTCTACCGAATAAGATACCTCTACGTGAGGTCGCTCATCCCTGAACGACCTCGATAGAGTTCTTCTCATTGCGAAACAGATTGCTAAATCGCTTCCGGCTGCTTCTTGCTTCCCGAGAATTGGCTCTCGTACAGATCAGCGTAGAAGCCGCGCTGCGCAAGCAGCTCTTCGTGCGAGCCTTGCTCGATGACAGCGCCTTGGTTCATGACAAGGATGCGGTCCGCATCGCGAATCGTCGAGAGACGGTGCGCGATAACGAAGCTTGTGCGGCCTTCCATCAGCGCGTTCATCGCCTGCTGGATGTGGACCTCTGTCCGCGTATCGACGCTGCTTGTCGCTTCGTCAAGGATGAGAATTTGCGGATCGGCCAGCACGGCGCGAGCGATAGTGAGCAGCTGCTTTTGACCCTGTGACAGGTTGGAGGCTTCCTCATTCAAAATCGTATCATACCCGTCCGGCAGCGTACGGATGAAGTGATCCGCATAGGCAGCTTTCGCCGAACGCACGACATCCTCTTCCGTTGCACCGATACGGCCATATGCGATATTGTCGCGAATCGTGCCGTTGAACAACCAAGTGTCCTGCAGCACCATGCCGAACTTGTTGCGCAGTTCGCCGCGCGGCATATCGACGATGTTCTTGCCGTCAATCGTAATCTGCCCGTCATTCAGCTCGTAGAAGCGCATGAGCAGATTGATCAGCGTTGTTTTGCCGGCGCCGGTTGGTCCGACAATAGCGATCGTCTGCCCTTGCTTCACGTCGATGTTCAGATCGGTCATGAGCGGAGCATCTTCCTTGTAGCCGAACTTCACATGCTGGAAATTCACTTCTCCTGCAGCGGCTTTATTCAGCGAAACAGCATTGCTCGGAGAAGTCGCACGTGCCTCCGGCACTTCCTCTTCCTCATCCAGCAGCTCGAATACGCGCTCCGCCGAGGCGATCGTCGATTGGATAATGTTCGCGATCTGAGCGGTCTGCGTAATCGGCATCGTAAATTGGCGCGAGTACGAGATGAACGCCTGCACGTCACCGACGGTAATCCGTTGATGGAGCACGAAGAGGCCGCCGGCTACGCTGACAAGAACATAGCCGATATTGCCGATAAAGCCCATCAACGGCATGATGTTGCCTGAGATAAACTGCGCGCGCCAGCCAGACTGGTACAGACGCTCGTTCACTTCGTTGAACTTGTTGACGGCTGTCTCTTCACGTCCGAACGCCTTGACGATCGTATGGCCCGTGAACATTTCTTCAACATGGCCGTTCAGCTCGCCGAGCGCTTTCTGCTGACCGATGAAGTGAGTCTGCGACTTCGACGCTATCATTTTAATCACAAAGAAGCTGAGTGGCAGGGTGATGACCGTAATCAAGGTGAGCAGCGGGCTGATCGTCAGCATCATGACGACAACGCCGATGAGCGTGACGATAGCGGTAATGAACTGCGTCAAGCTCTGCTGGAGCGTACCGCTAATGTTGTCGACGTCGTTGACCGCGCGGCTCAGAATTTCGCCATGCGTCCGCCCGTCGAAAAATTTAAGAGGCAGCTTCGCCAGCTTCTTATTCACGTCTTCGCGTATCCCGAAGACGGTACGCTGTGCGACCCCGGCCATAACATATTGCTGGATGTAGCTAAATACCGCACTAATGACGTACAGCACTGCCAATGTAATAAGAATACGGCCGATAGCGTCATAGTCGATGGAGGCATTAGGATCGCCATTGATGCGGCCCATCAGTCCTTCGAACAGTTTGGTCGTCGCTTTACCCATAATCTTCGGTCCAAGAATGGAGAAGACGGTGCTGAGCACCGCGGTAATGAGCACGATCATCAGGGAGAAGCGGTGCGGGCGAAGGTAGCCGACAAGCCGGCGAAGGGTGCCTTTGAAGTTTTTCGCCTTCTGACCTTTCATCATCATGCCTGCCGGGCCGCCGCGCGGTCCGAAGCCCATGGCGCCTGGTCCCATGCCCCCAGGTGGACGTTTGTCACCGCCAGATCCGCCAGCGCCTTGCGGTCCGCCACCGCCGCCGCCGCGTTCTGCCAAGTGAGCAGGTTCGGATCGGAATTGTCCAATGGTTCTCATGCGATCTCCTCCTCCGACAGCTGCGACATGACGATCTCACGATAGATTTCATTGTTGTCCAGCAATTCGCGGTGCGTGCCGATACCTGCGATTTGACCTTCGTCGAGCACGATAATTTGATCCGCGTCCATAACGGTGCTGACCCGCTGTGCGACGATAATGACGGTTGCATCCGTCGTTTCGGGACGAAGCGCCGCACGCAGCTTGGCATCCGTCTTGAAGTCGAGCGCCGAGAAGCTGTCGTCGAACAAATAAATGAGCGGCTTGCGTACGAGCGCGCGTGCAATCGACAGACGCTGCTTCTGACCGCCGGATACGTTCGTACCGCCTTGAGAGATGATCGATTGATAGCCTTCGGACATCTTCTCGATGAAATCGGATGCCTGCGCTACTGCCGCAGCATGCCGAACTTCTTCATCTGTCGCTTCTTCGCGTCCGAATCGAATATTGTCTGTTACTGTACCGGTGAACAGCATGGCTTTCTGCGGCACGAGTCCAATCGTTTCGCGCAGCGTCTGCTGCGTCATCTCTCGAACATCGATCCCGTCGACCGTAACAGCGCCTTCGCTGGCGTCATAGAAACGAGGGATTAAGTTCAGCATCGTAGATTTACCCGAACCGGTACCGCCGATAATGGCCGTTACTTCGCCAGGGGACGCCTTGAACGAAATGTTCGCCAGTGCCGTCATCTCCGCACCTGGATAACGGAAAGATACATCGCGGAACTCTACCGTACCTTTCGCTTGATATTCATTAGTTGTCGCTGACTTCGCAGGATCTTCAATGTTCGGCTGCATATCGAATACTTCCTGGATACGTGCAGCGGAAGCGGATGCGCGCGGCACCATGACGAACATCATGGAGGCAAACATGAGCGCAAACATGATCTGCCAAGCATATTGAATGAACGCCATCAGATCGCCGACTTCCATGCCGCCGTGGTCGATGCGGATGCCGCCGAACCAAATGATCGCGATGCTCGCGCAGTTGATGATCAGCATCATGACCGGCATCATGGCAGCCATCATTCGGTTGACCCGCATGGCGGTATCGGTCAATTCGCCGTTCGCCGTCGTGTAACGAGCTTGCTCATGATTCGTGCGGTTGAATGCCCGGATGACGCGGATACCCGTCAGATGCTCGCGGAGCACAAGATTGAGGCGATCCAATCGTTTCTGTTGGAGACCAAATAGAGGAATTGTCCGTTTCGAGATGAATAGAATAACAAGCGCAATAACCGGCACAATCGCGATAATGACGAAGGATAGCTTCACATCGCGCGACAGCGCCATAATGATGCCGCCGAAGCACATAAGCGGCGCCATAACGAGCACGCGCATCATCATCGTTAACACCATTTGAACCTGTGTAATATCGTTCGTTGTACGGGTAATGAGAGAAGCGGTGCCGATCCGGTCAAACTCGTTCATCGAGAACCGTTCGACGTGCGCGAACAATCGGCTGCGCAGATCGCGTCCGAAGCCGCCTGCTGCCTTGGCTGACAAATAGCTGGCACCGATAGAGCAGAGTGTGCCGATGAACGCGACGAGAAGCATGAAACCGCCGATTCGCCAAATATAATGAGTGTCGGCATACATAACGCCTTTGTCGACGATATCTGCGAGCAAGGTTGGCAAATATAAGTCGGAGAGCGTCTGCAGGAAAACGAATACAAGCACACACGTAACGGCGATCCGGTACGGTTTCAAATAACGCAAAAGCTTGAGCATGTGGAGAAAAGTCACCTCTTTCGATAAGTAGGCGGATTATTTGTCGTGCAAAGGGGAGGAACAGGTATCTGCATTCTCTGAGGAATAGAAACGGAAAATTTCTTGCAAGGTGTCAACTAGTTCGCGGCTCCGTGCTTCGCCAAGATGCTCAATAACACTGCTCATTTTGTTCAGCATGATCGTGTGGTTGCGGCTCATGACGGCTTCGCCTTGTTCGGTCAGCCGAAGGCGGACGGCTCGTCGATCTTTTGAATCGCGGTGTCGTTCAAGGAGGCCGCGCGCTTCGAGCACATTGACCATCTGGGTCACCGTCGGCATCGTTACATTCAGTGAGCGCGCCAAGTCTGAAGCCTTCGGTCCTGCAGGCTCCTGCCGAGTCGCTTTGAAAATATGAAACAGGGTCATAACCTCAGTCCTCGTATGGCCGTCACTTGATTTCAAGCCGGTCCAATTCAACTGACGCAGCTGGCGAAACGCATGCATGAGCTCACGTGACAGTTGCTGATTCTCGTCCAATCGTATATCGCCTCCTCTGCTCTTCTATATACTTTGATTAGCTAACCTAATTATATGCATTATCGCTGGCTTCCGTCAATGTGTAAGGTACCCCTTAATTTCCGCTTGACTATATAAAACGATAGAAAATTGTGTATTATAATAGGATAGAAATTTTCCGCAGGAAAGGTTGATCGCTATGGAAAATAAAACGATATCCTCGAACTTCATTCGTAACATCGTCGTGGAAGACCTGAACAAGGGTGCGGTAAGCGAGATCGTGACCCGTTTCCCGCCAGAGCCGAATGGCTATCTCCATATTGGCCATGCCAAGTCGATATGCTTGAATTTCGAGCTCGCCGATGAATTCAAGGGACGCACGAATTTGCGGTTCGATGATACGAACCCGCTTAAAGAAGATACAGAGTATGTGGAGTCGATCAAGCAGGATGTGCAATGGCTCGGCTTCGAATGGGACGACCTTCGGTTCGCTTCCGACTATTTCGAGGAGCTGTACAACCGTGCTGTTGTGCTGATTAAGAAAGGGAAGGCGTACGTGTGCGACCTGACGGCGGAACAAATGCGCGAGACGCGCGGCACGCTGACAGAGCCTGGCCAAGAGAGCCCATTCCGCAGCCGCAGCGTAGAGGAGAACCTCGATCTGTTTGCACGGATGCGTGCTGGCGAGTTCAAGGACGGCGAGCGCGTACTGCGCGCGAAGATCGATATGGCTTCGCCGAACATCAGCCTTCGTGATCCGGTCCTATACCGGATTTCGCATACGCATCATCATCGGACAGGCGACGCTTGGTGCATCTACCCGATGTACGACTATGCGCATCCGCTTAGCGATGCCATTGAGGGAGTTACGCACTCGATCTGTACGCTTGAATTCGAAGACCATCGTCCGCTGTACGATTGGGTTGTTGCGGAATGCGAGATGGAAGCGACGCCTCATCAATATGAGTTTGCCCGCTTGAACATTACGAATACGATTATGAGCAAAAGATACCTGAAGTCGCTTGTCGACAACGGTGTAGTCGACGGTTGGGACGACCCGCGCATGCCGACGATCAGCGGCTTGCGCCGCCGCGGCTTTACACCGGAATCGCTGCGCGCATTCTGTCGTGAGATCGGTGTCGCTCGTGCGAACAGCCTCGTCGACGAGCGGATGCTGGAGCATTTTATCCGCGAAGATTTGAAGCTGAAGACGCTTCGTTCGATGGCCGTTGTACGTCCGCTGAAGGTTGTTATTACGAACTATCCGGAAGGACAAGTCGAGCAGCTCGAAGCGGAGAACAACTCCGAGAACGAAGAGATGGGCTCGCGTTCGATTCCGTTCTCCCGTGAGATCTATATCGAACAGGACGACTTCATGGAAGTGCCGCCGCCGAAATACCACCGTCTCTATCCGGGCAACGAAGTTCGCCTGAAGCATGCCTACTTCATTAAGTGTGAAGAGGTTATTAAGAATGAGGCTGGCGAAGTGATCGAGCTGCGCTGCACGTACGATCCGGAGACGAAGAGCGGTTCCGGCTTCACGGGCCGCAAGGTGAAAGGGACGATCCACTGGGTGGAAGCGTCGCAGGCGAAGGCGGCTGAATTCCGCCACTTCGAGCCGCTGCTCATCGATGATGAAGCGAGTGCGGACAAGCCGTTCCTCGAGCGGATTAATCCGGAATCGCTGGAGATTCTGCAAGGCTATGTAGAGCAAGGCATGGCAGAATCGAAGGGCGGAGACAAGTTCCAGTTCTTCCGCCATGGGTATTATAATGTTGACTCGAAGCTGTCCGATGAGGACAAGCTGGTATTCAACCGGATCGTGTCGCTGAAGAGCTCGTTCGATCCGAGTAAAGGGTAAGTTTTATAAAGTAAGCGCGATTGCTGCAGCTGCGAGCTGCTGCGGTCGCGCTTTTTTTGTTAAGGAAAAATAATTGTAATAGTATCCTATATCTGCATGCTGAGGTCATTGACGCTAGAAAAATAGGAATGATAGAATAGGTAAAAATAACTATTAATTTTGTAGAAATGTGCAAGTTTGTATAGGTTTATGACTTATTATGTAAGCGCAACATGTAGACCAATGTGGTATATTCTTCGATCGGAATGAGGGAA
This sequence comes from Paenibacillus terricola, assembly GCF_014779765.1. Taxonomy (GTDB): domain Bacteria; phylum Bacillota; class Bacilli; order Paenibacillales; family Paenibacillaceae; genus Paenibacillus_T; species Paenibacillus_T terricola. The sequence continues at coordinate 447,948 of NZ_JACXZA010000004.1, forward strand.
TATGTGTTGCAAGAGGAGCTTGACCTACTCGATATCGTAGTCATGCTGCGCCGTCGGTGGTGGTTGATCGCCATCATCGTGGTCGTGGGCTGCATGGCTGCCTTCGGCATAGGACGCGCACGGACTCCGATTTATGAAGCGTCTACTAAGCTGATAATGACGAATAAATATAATGATCCGGATAAGGATAATTCGATTGATCCTAAGGTCATCCAGGCGAATCTATTGATGCTGCAGACATATAAGGATATTGTGCGGACGCCTAATGTGACGAAGAAAGTAGCGGCTAATCACCCGGAACTTGGGCTGTCAGCGGGAGCGATTGCGGGTAAACTAACGGTATCTACTAGCACAACATCGCAGATTCTGACCATATCGGCTCGTGATGAGAGTTATAGTAAAGCGGCCCTTATGGTGAATGCGGCTTCGGAAGCATTAATCGCCGAGACGGTGCGGTTATATGGCTCGGGCGACTTAGAAGTTCTGTATCCTGCGGAAGATCATACTGGCACATGGCCGCAGCCGGTGAATATGGGGCTTACGACGCTGCTTGTGGTAGCGTTTGCGCTGTCAGGTATGGTTGGCGTCGGGCTGTGCTTTGTTTTGCAGTATTTTGACAAATGGATCCGGACGGAACGCGACGTGGCGCGGACACTCGGGTTTGAAACACTGGTTGAGGTTCCTTTATTTATTGAGAGTGGTAAACGCAAGAGCGGCCATCGCCATACATCCCATGTGAAGCTCCGAGGAGCAAAGGAGAGCCGAAATGTCCCGATCGAGAAATAAGCTTGTCATGCTTAGCGGGATGAATAATGAGACAGTGGAGCGGTATCGTGCGCTTCGTGCGCAGATTGATCGGACAGGCGGCGGTAGTGGTGCTCCGAGCGTTATCGCCGTGGCCGCACCGAAGGCAGGGAGCGGAACAGCGGAGATGGCCGCGAATTTGGCTATCGCTTATGCCCAGGCAGATCGGCGAACGCTGCTTGTGGATGGGGAGATGAATGTCCCGCTCATTCATCAGCTGTTTGGTTTATTGAATGTGGTGGGACTGAGCTCGATCATTGAAGCTTCCAGCACGGCAGAAGATGTTGTGAATCGCGGCGTTATTAATAATCTGGATGTAATAACAGCAGGACCGAGGCTTCCGTATTCGAAGGATTTCGTTGGTTCTTATCCGCTTCAGCCGCTGTTCGTGAGCTGGAGACAGCAGTATGATCAGATTTGTATCGCGACTCCATCCCTATTGTCATCGGCTGATGCGCAGTTGATAACAGCAGCGTGCGATGGCGTGCTTCTCGTGATTCGAAGCGGATGGGTGGATGAGAATGACGCCTCACGCGTGAAGCGATTGCTGGCGTTGCTGGATGTGCCTGCATTAGGTGTTGCGCTTGCGCATGGATGAATAAGAGACGCCCCTGCCGAATTGCTCGGCAGGGGCGTTGTTGTTATAAGGAAATTAGCCGAGTACTTGCTGCAACCGACTGATTGCCCAATTCAGTTCGTCTTCGGTAATCGTTAAGGGTGGCGCTAAGCGGATCGTGTATTGATGCGTTTCCTTGCACAACAGTCCGAGAGCCATCAGCTTCTCGCACAAGGGACGGGCGGGAACCGTAAGCTCAATGCCGATAAACAGCCCGCGGCCGCGAACCTCGCGGATGATCGGATTCGTCATCTGGTTTATGGCTGATAGCAGATGTTGTCCTAGCGTCTCGGACCGCTGGGCAAGCTGTTCCTCTTCAGTAACGGCAATGGCCTCTGCGGCAACGGCGCTGGCCAGCGCGTTGCCGCCGAAGGTGGAACCATGGGAGCCAGGCTCGAGCACATCCAGGATATCTCGGTCCGCTGCTATAGCAGAGACGGGCAGAATGCCGCCGCCTAACGCTTTGCCTACGATATAAATGTCTGGGATGACATTCTCGTAATCGCAAGCAAATCGGCGGCCTGTTCGGCCGAAGCCGGTTTGAATTTCGTCGGCAATGAAGAGTACTTGGTGAGTTTGGCATAGCGCAGCGGCTGCGGATAAGTGCCCTTCGGGCGGGAGGATGATGCCGGCTTCGCCTTGAATAGGCTCCACGAGAAATGCAGCTGTGTGCGGAGTTATGGCTTTTTCAAGTGCATCGATGTCTCCGTAGGGGATCACGCGGAAACCTGGCGTGAGCGGACCGAAGTTGTGTATATAAGCATGTTCGGACGAGCAGGAAATCGCAGTTGTTGTTCTTCCGTGAAAATTATTGGCGCATACAATGATTTCCGCTTGATTGTCGGGTATGCCCTTCTTCCGGTAGCCCCAGCGCCGAGCGGTTTTGATCGCTGTCTCAACGGCTTCCGCTCCGCTGTTCATCGGGAGTATTGCTTCTTTGCCTGTGTACTTGGTGAGTGCAGTGCACAGCCGAATATATGGTTCGTTATAAAAAGCGCGGGACGTAAGCGTCACATGCATGGCCTGATCGAGCAAAGCACGTATGAGTCTAGGATGGCGGTGACCTGCATTTAGTGCGGAATAGGCGCTAAGCATGTCCATATATCGCTCGCCGTTGGCATCTGTGACCCATACGCCACAGGCGTCGACAATGACGATAGGAAGCGGATTGTAGTTATGAGCCTCGAGCGGATATACCGATGCGACTAGGTTGGAATTTGTTGCTTGCATTTCATCCACAAGGTACACATCCTTTCAAGTGCTGACGGTGTGTAATTCAAACTATTAAATTATATGCGAGACGGGTCAGTGGCTATGCCTCGCAGGTCCGGATTCTGGGTGTTCGATAGGATAGGCTGTGTTGGGAGTAATAAAATGTATTAATGAATTTCCAATTTAAATGATACATTTTGTATTGCTATTACAAAAAGTAATAGATTCCATATGATATAACAGTGCTTTGTAATTCGAAATACCTAGATACAATACGTATCTTTAAGTAATTCTTAATTGACCATGCACTTTTTTAGATGGTAGAATTATAACAATAAATTCCCCACATCTGGTACCAACAGCTTAGAAGAGTAGCATACATAGAACAAACCATAGTTGGAGTATTTGATTCTAGCGTTTTTTTTTAGCTTGAATATTAAGGAATTGTATACTCGCAAGTCCGTCGTACCATTAATCTGATGAGGTGATAAGTAGTGAGTGTTAAAGGTCAATTGTTGAAGTATTCACTGGCAGCAGCAATCGTATCCACTAGCTTTGCGGGTATTCCGTTCAGCGAGAAAGGTCTGGCTAACCATCTTGCGGCGCAAACTGCGTTCGCGGCAAGCACGAACAATCTTCAAGTTGCTATCGATCGGTTCAATACTGTATCTGCAGCACTGACTCCGGAAGGCGCGACTAAGGTTGAAGCTGCGCGTAGTGCGATTAAGGGCTTGGCACAAGACAATGCCAAGCTTGAAGCAATTGCAGGACCAATTGCAACTAAGCTCGGTATCACGGACACTAACGATCGTGCTGTGTTCGGGAAACTTCTTCTTGATGTGTTGTCCATTCCTACTACATTAAATGTAAAGGCATTGGACGACATCCGCACAGTGCCTGAATATCGTGAAGTATTGAAACGCGCAGACGTTGGTGTTACAGATGTTTCTGCCATCACGGTTGAAGCGGTAGCAACGGCTGCAGTTCAAGCTGAAGCGTATGTTGGAAATCAACTGAAATCGAAGTCAATCCTCGAGTGGGCTGCTATTGCAAAGGATAAGAATCAAGCGAAGGAACTGGTAAGTGGTGCGTTGAATGCGGCGTTGTCTGCGTCTGATGCTGCTGCGCTTAAAGAGCTTGTTACGAACGCGAAGATTACTGGTGATGATCTTGCTCAAGCGTTGGACAAGCTGGAGCAAGAGGTTAATTCAACAGTGTTCAATGCTGCTGCGCTTGCGATTGCGGATGCATATTACAACGTTTTGAATTCGTCAACAGGGACAACGCCTGGTGGGTCGGTTATCATACCTTCAGTGACAGTAGATCAACAATTCAACGATTTGATTAAGAAGCTGGAAGGCGCATCGGATGCGGAGAAACAGGAGCTTGTGAAACAAGCGCTGGCTTTGTTCGCGCAAGTCGTGAAAGATGCGGGAACTATTGATGCTTCTTCGTTGGTGAAGACAGTGGATGGCGTAGCTGTAGCAGATGTAAGCGATGCAGTAATCGCTAAGCTGGATATTGTAATTTCGGCGTATGCCAAGTTGCAGGAATTCCTCAAGGCGGCTGGCTCCGATGCAAAGGTGACAGCAGGTGCATTAACGGTTAACCTGGGCAAGATCGCCAATGAGTCAGTAGAGATCAAATTGTCCGAAGCTGCGACGAAGAAGCTGAATGCTTCGCCGTTCGGCAAGCTGGATCTTGCATTTAATGGACTGACGGTGTCTGTTCCTAATAGTGATGAATATGGCAAGTCGCTCGGCCTCAAGGTTAATACGAAGGATAACGCAGGCGAACCAGCTGTTAAGGGTTATGCGGCTGTATCTTCGGTATACGACTTCAATCTTGCGGTAGGCGGACAAGCTGTACATGAATTCACCAATCCGATTGTAGTACGTATTCCGCTTGGTAACCTGGATGGCGTTGACAAAGAGCTGCTGAGCGTAGCGAAGATCGTCGACGGCAAATTGGTATTCCAAGGCGGTGTACTGGATGGCAATACAATCGTAGAACCGCGTGAATCGTTCTCCTCGTATGTTGTTGTCGAGAATAAAGTAAGCTTCGCTGATATTGCTTCGGTTAAATCGTGGGCTGGCCGTCAGATCGAGGTTCTCGCTGCTAAAGGCGCGATCTCGGGACGTTCGGAGAACGTGTTTGATCCGAAAGGCAATGTAACACGCGCTGAGTTTGCTAAGATGCTTGTTCGTGCACTTAACCTGGAGAGCTCCAACCTGACGTCGAGCTTCAAAGATGTGAAGTCGACGGATTGGTTCGCTCCTTATGTTGCAGCAGCAGCTAAGAAGGGCATCATTAATGGACGTACGGCAACTACATTCGCTCCGAATGCGACGATCACGCGTGCTGAGATGGCAACGATGATTGCACGCGCGCTGAGCTTGACGACGAGTGTTGAAGCGGTTGAAGATGTGGATGGCGCTTTGAAGGCGTTCAAAGATGCTGCTCAAATCAACGCTACACTTAAAGCAGGTGTTGCACTTGCTGCTAAGGAAGGCATTGTAATCGGAAACAACGGCAAGTTCAATCCGAACAATAATGCATCCCGTGCTGAAGCGGCTGTTATTCTGTACCGTGCGATTCAGGTGAAGTAATAGCTATAAATAGGTAAGTCCATCGGGTTGGCCCCCTCTCCAGAAGAATAGGGAGGGGGCCGATCTTGTTATGTAAAAAGCGACCAATGATCGTGGGGGAGAATGACGTGAAAGAACTAGAAATCAAGGACTACGTCCGAATCATTCGCAAGCGTTTGTGGTGGATTGTAACCTTGGTCGTAGTAGCAACACTGTTGTCTGGCATCGTCAGCAAGTTTGTAATCAAGCCCGAATATGAAGCATCAACGAAGATCATTGTCAATAAAACATCTGACGTGGAAAACCAACAGCTCAACACAGATACCGTTAATACCAATCTTAAGCTGATCGATACATACAAGGAAATCATTAAAACACCAGCAATTATGGATGTAGTTGTCGAGATGTACCCCGAGTTCGGGATCAATGCAGAAGGATTAATTGAGAAGGTCAGTGTTAGTTCAGTGAACAATACGCAGGTTATGACATTGGTCGTTCGGGATCAGTCTTATGAGAAAGCCGCTCGTATCGTCAATGCGGTTTCTAAGGTTTTTCAAAGTGAAATACCGGCCCTGATGAACGTTCAGAACGTATCCATTCTGAACTATGCGAAGGAAGATGGTGCGAATAAAACGCCTGTATCGCCTAATGTGATGCTGAATACGATGATTGCATTTGTTCTGACGCTTCTAATTGGAGTAGGAGTGGCCTTCCTTCTGGAGTTTATGGATGACACGCTGAAGTCGGAGGAGGATGTTCAGCAGATTCTGGGACTGCCGACGTTGGCGATGATCAATCGGGTTAGTGCATCGGAGATGAACAAGTCTCAGGAGGCCGAGATCATAGCGAAACAGCCGGCACAAGCAGGAACAAGACCGACTACATCAAGGAAAGCAGGGGAGATGGAACATGTCGCAATCGGGAAATAGACGCCATTTGATCACGCTGGCGAATCCTAGATCGCCAATCTCCGAAGCGTATCGAACACTTCGAACGAATATCGACTTCTCGGCAATCGATTCTGCAATCCAAGTTATTGTTGTTACCTCCGCTGGACCGGGTGAGGGTAAGTCTACGACGATCTCCAATCTAGCGATCACGTTTGCTCAATCGGAGCGCCGGGTGGTGCTAATAGATGCAGATATGCGGAAGCCTACTGCGCATCATACATTTCGTGCTTCGAATCGTGTAGGTCTATCTTCCTTGCTGGCACACAAGAATCAGTTGGAAGATGTTCTGCAGGAAACAAACGTGCCAGATCTGTTCATTATTACTGCCGGACCTATTCCGCCCAACCCCGCCGAGATGCTTGCTTCTAGACGTATGAGCGAGCTGCTTGAACTGCTTAAGACGGAGTTCGACATTATACTAATCGATACGCCGCCATTGTTAGCGGTTACAGATGCCCAGCTTATCGCATCGAAGAGTGATGGTGTTGTACTCGTTATGGAGTATGGTTCCGTTAAGCGTGAAGCGGCGTTAAAGGCAAAGGCAGGATTGGATACGGTGAATGCCAAGATATTAGGTGTCGTAATGAATAATGTAAAAAGAAGTAAATCGGAACAAAGTTATTATTACTATTACGGAAGTAATGAAGAATAACATTAATTTAATGAAACTTTAGGCGTGCATTGCTGACTGAGAGTAAGTTTCGTAGTATCATAGTACTATTACTGTGTCATAATACTATGAAACTTTGGCATTATTTGTGGCCGGGTATAGGGGAAGAAAGAGGTGCATTTCATGCAGTCAGTTCGGAAGGCATTGATTCCTGCGGCAGGGCTCGGGACAAGGTTTCTGCCCGCAACCAAAGCAATGCCGAAGGAAATGCTCCCGATTTTAAGTAAACCAACGATCCAGTATATCGTGGAAGAAGCAGTAGCCGCGGGTATCGAAGATATTATTATCGTAACCGGTAAGCATAAACGCGCGATCGAAGATCATTTTGATAGCGCATTCGAGTTGGAAGAGAACTTGCGGGTGAAGGGGAAGTTGAAGTTGCTTGAGAAGGTGCAAAAGCCTTCGAAGATGGCGGACATTCACTTTATTCGTCAGCAGGAACCTCTTGGATTAGGACATGCAATTTGGGTTGCCAGGAAATTTTTCAACGATGAGCCCTTTGCCGTTCTGCTTGGTGACGATATTGTTAGATCGGAAGTCCCGTGCATAGGGCAGTTGATTCAAACCTATCAGCATGTGCAGAGCCCCGTTATTGCGGTACAACGTGTTGCGGAGCATGAGACGGACCGATATGGCATTGTGAAGCCATCTAATACGAACGGTCCATTATATGAAGTTGATCAGCTTGTAGAGAAGCCCCCTGCAGGTCAGGCGCCTTCTAATCTTGCAATTATGGGTCGATACATACTAACTCCTGAAATCTTTGAACTGCTTGGTAAGCAAGAGAGAGGCGTTGGCGGAGAGATTCAATTGACGGACGCGATTCAGGCGCTCAACAGTATGCAACAAGTATACGCTTACGAATATGAGGGCAAACGGTACGATGTAGGGGATTTGCCTGGTTTCATCGACACGACGTTGGAATTTGCACTTCAGGACAGCAAGCTAAGAGAGCATGCACTGAATACGATTCAGCAGCTCTTGAAGACGTATGGTTCAATTGATGCGAACCTGAAGTAATGATATAGAGGTTCACTAAGCGAATTAGGTAATGTCTACTAGACCGTTATCATCGTAGGCACTCGGATGCACCGTGGGTTATATCAACCTTAGACGTACATCGTCAGTGGTGTGTTGTGAGGTGGGGTTTGATGCCCCACTTATATTTTGTTCGAAATACGAGCTATGCTTTTCTGTATGAGCAGGAAGGTATAGCTCGTGTTTTTAACGCAATGCTTTAGTTTAAGTTGCAATGATTTTTCGAAGGGGAGGATTAGTCAATGTTATCACCTCGCAATGATGTGGAGAACATCATCATGAACGATGAGATAAGGTTAGACCTACATGAGGTAACCGACCGAGAATGGAAAGTTTATGATCTGCTTAAGCGGTTAATGGATATGGTTGGTGCGTTCATTGGAATCATTATATTATTGCCCTTACTGGTCACGGTATCGATAATAATAAAGATTGATGATCCGAAGGGATCTGTTTTTTACTACCAAACAAGAGTGGGTAGGGATGAAAAGCCTTTTAGAATGTACAAATTTCGATCCATGGTTAGAGATGCGGACAAACAATTGGAACAATTGCTGGCTCAGAATGAGATCAAAGGTGCAATGTTCAAGATGAAACATGATCCGCGTATTACTAGAATCGGAAGGCTAATTCGCAAAACGAGCATTGATGAGCTTCCGCAGCTTGTGAATGTGCTGCGAGGCGATATGAGTTTGGTGGGACCCCGACCGCCTTTACCCAGAGAGGTAAAGGAATATACAGCGTACGATAAACAACGGTTAAGTGTAACTCCGGGATGCACGGGGTTGTGGCAAGTGAGTGGGAGAAACGAACTGAGTTTTGGGCAAATGGTCGAATTGGATTTAAAATATATAAATAAACGTAGTATTGTGTTTGATCTATTAATTATTTTACGCACTGTAAAAGTGTTACTGGGGTCTAAGGGAGCATATTAATAAGTGAGGAAGAAAAATCTTGAAAATACTGTTAATTACTAATAAGTTACCATACCCAAAAGTCGACGGTAGAAAAAACATACTGATGCAATACATAAAACACTTAAAGAAAATATACCCAGAGAGCACTATTGTTAATTTATCGTTTGTTGATGAAGAACGATATCTATCTTTAAAGCCAAATAGTATAGATCGAACAATAACGCTATTGCCCCCTGGGATTTTTGAAAAAATGGGCAATTTATTATTTAAATCACTAATATTAAGGGATTGGCCATTACAGGTGTCACTATTCTTTTCTAGAAAAACAGCGAGAGTAATTAAGGGAATTGTTGAGAAAGAACAACCCGATATAGTGATATATGATACTATTCGAGTGGCTGAATATAAGAGATATATACAAAACGCGAAAAAAAACATACTTAACTATGATGATCTCTTGTCATTGCGATATAAAAGACAACTTGTGTTTCTAGAATATAGCCCTTCGATTCTAGGGTTTCTATTATCGAAAATGCCTAGGTTTATTAGTAAAATAATCGATCATCCAATCAATAAAAGGATGATATTGAAATATGAGATGGGCTTGTTGCAAAAATATGAAATAAAAGTTAATAGAGATTTTGAGAGCTTAGTATTTACCTCAAAAATAGAGGCTCAAGAGTTTAAGAATAAAGTATCTCACAGCAGCTGTATTGGAATTCCTATGAATAGCGAGATAGTTAGTCGACCTGTTAGTCGCTGCTACGACCCTGACAAAATAGTATTTGTGGGTAGAATGGATGTTCCACACAACATTGCAGCAGTTTTATATTTTTGTAAAGAGATTTGGTCTGAAGTCAAAAAGAAGCATTCTAATGCGAAATTTTATATTGTAGGGAAAAATCCTTCTAAGCAAGTAAAGGCACTACAATCTGAATATAAAGATATTATTGTTACAGGTGAAGTAGACGATGTTGAACATATAACGCGTGATTCAGCAGTTTTTGTTGCTCCGTTATTGTTTGGGTCAGGAATTAAAACTAAAATCATTGAAGCGATGATGCAGGGGGTTCCAGTCGTTTCAACAACTGTTGGAGCGGAAGGTATCTCTATAAATAATGATGTTATGTATGTAACAGATGAAAGAATTGAATTTGCAAACCGAATAAATGTCCTTTTACAAGATACTCATCTTAACAGAAAACGGGCTATGATTGGATATGATTTTGTCGTAAATAATTTTTCGGAAGACATAAATAATAAACTGTGGCAAAGTATTTTACTAGAACAAAATGAGAATACCTCTTATAAAGAGGCGACAAGATGAATTTGAAAGTTCAATCTAATTCTGGTTGTGTACTGCTTAATCTCTTTGACCATGATGTCAGTAACGAACGAATTTGATATACAAATAAGTCGACAAGATATATCGGGTGAGTGCGGTCAATAATTATGGTGGCTTTGGCAGTCGCCTTTTTTGCATGACATATTGTGTACCGAAAAAAGGTCTCATGTGACCACTAGGGCCTTTATAATTTTTTTTGTCATTAGTTCCATATATATATATGTTTGTAACAAAAAATATTGTTCGATGATAGATGAGGCTTATTTTGCTGATATGAACTGTTGCGAGATACACTGAGAAAATTCCAGTAATCTCAATAGATTAATACAAGGGAGATGATGTTGTGATCATACCAATAACGAGGCGTAACACGGGTGCTTCGTTAGTAGTTTTCTTACTATGTTGTGTGATTTTATTAATTCCTGATTCGAAAGCAACTAAATTTTTTCAATTTAGCACAGGCATGGGGACAATATCACCAGATAAAGTGATAGTACTATTAACTATTTTTATCGGAGTTATTTCGATAATCGTAAATAAGATGAAACTACAAATTAAGTTGCCTTTGGTTATTATGTATATGTATGCCGTATGGTTGTTTGCTACAGGATTAAGTGATTTATTGTATGGTGGCTCATTTTTTGAATTAAATATGATTGTTTTTAAGTTAATAATGAACGTTATGGTTTTTTATGTTGTGTATACCTTTTCTGTTAATGACAAGCGATTTATAGATTCTTTCATTAACTTTTTCCTTAAGTTATCTTATGTAAATGCCATATTTGCAATCTTGCAATTTACGTTAAAATCCCCTTTGTTTATGGGTAAGTATTTCTTAATTGAACGAGGTTTTTATTTAAGCAGCGGGATACGCGCTACAAGAGCATGGGGGTTCCAAGGTGAACCGTTGGCATTGGGGACGGTTTCCATGGTGGGGGTTTTACTTATATCTTGGAGATTAATGCAGGATAAAGTTGATGGAAAAAAAACCAAACTATCAAATGTAATCGGTTGGGTATTGCTGTTCGTTTCCCTTATGTTGAGTTTTTCTAGAGGAAACATTTTTGCAACATTAATTTGTCTTTTAATATTTATTATAACTTACAAAATAAAAATATTTACTATAAAGAGAGTTTGTCTATCAATGATCACTGTGCCCTTCGTGGTTTGGTATGTGAACCATAAAGGTATGTTCGATGTGGTGTGGACAAGAATTAGTAGAACGGATGATAGGTCCTATACACACCGATTGTCGGTTATTGGATCAGTCGATGATATTATGAACACATACGGATTAAGATCTTTATTTGGACTCTCTCCTGGATCGAGTAATGGATTGCGAGAATTAGTTGGTGTGATGGATAATAACTACATAAATCTACTATTCGAAGGAGGAATTATTGGTTTTTTCCTAATTATTTTTTTATTTTTGCTTTGTCTAAAAATTAATGGCGATAGTACAACAAAAATTTTACGAATCATCTTATTTTCTTTAATGCTTAACATGATGACGTACGAACTTACTTATTATAGCAGTACCGGAGTTTTATTCTTTACAATATTAGGTTTGATCTCGTCGAGATATAGGAGTAGAAACGTTGAATTATTAGAAATTACAAAAAAACGAAACACTTCATATTTTCTTAATCATTTAGGTAGAAACTAATGATGATAATTTACTGTTCAAATAAAATGTCTCGGAAGTGAAAATTTGTGAAGAACATATTATTTTTAACGCATCTGTACCCTTATCCGGCGGATGATGGCGGAAGAATTGTAACTTATAACACATTAAAAAACTTTGTCCAGTATGGGCATCGAGTGTATTTATGTGTCTTTAGTGATCAAGAAAATAGTGAAATAGAATTAGAGATGCCAATTGATGTTGAAATCATAAAAGTGCCAATAAGCTATCGTAATACACCTAAATTGCTATTAAAAAATATTGTTTCGAAAATGTCGTATAATATGCAGAAATATATTAATGACGATATGAAACGTGCTATTGAAGAAATATTGGATGCTAAGCAGATAGACATCGTTTATATGGATCATCTTCATATGGCCTATTACTCCGAAAACATTCGTCTAAGAAAAAATACGACGATAGTGCTAAGACAGCATAATGTGGAGAGCCAAATAATGGAACGGGTATATAAAAAAGAAAAAAATATAATAAAAAAAATTTTCCTGTTATACCAGTTTATTAAACTTCGAAACTATGAACGTAATATTACCGGGAGATTCGACCGTGTCTATATGATAACAAAAGAAGACCAGGCATTAATGCATAAATTGAATCCTGAGGCGAATTTAGCGTTATTACCTGCAGGAGTAGATACGGAGAAGTACTATCCAATTCCAAAATCTTCAACTGGAAATGAGCCTATAATAACATTCTTAGGTTCTTTGTCTTGGTACCCCAATATAGATGGATTGCGTTGGTTTGTTAACAATGTGTTTCCAAGAGTCATAAAAGAAATACCAAATGTAAAGTTGTATATTGTAGGCAAAGACCCTTCGTCTGAACTGATAAAATATAAATCTTTATACCCTAAAAATATTATGATTACAGGATATGTTGAAGATGAAAGACCTTATATTGCTCAATCTGATGTATTTATCGTCCCTCTATTCATAGGAGGAGGGATGAGAATTAAAATACTTAATGCTCTAGCGATGAAAATGCCAGTTATATCAACATCTATAGGGGCAGAGGGTATCGAAGCAACAGGTGGAGCAATATGCATAGCGGATACTACGGATCAGTTCTTAGAGCAAACTTTAAAGATTATGCGTAATAAAGAGATTGCAGAGGAATTTGCATCTATAGGGTATAAATTGATTCTGCGAAATTATGATAATAAAAGCATTTTAATGAATCATGCTAGTGAATTGAATGAACTAATGAAAGACTAGGGAGAAATGCAATGTCGGGGTTAAGGAAAAGGTCTATCATGTTTGTGACTCATTCCGATCTGAAGGGCGGAGCGGAACAGAGTTTAATTCACTTAATCAATCACATTGATCAGTCTAAATATAAGATCATGGTGGCTGCGCCTAAGAATACGACATACCTAAATGAGATACTAGTTCCATATGAACACATTGAAATTCGTCTGGAAAGTGTGAAAAAAAAGCTTGGATTTAGCTACTTACGGAATGTTATGAAGTTGGCAAGTTTCGTTCGGAGGGAACGAATTGCAATTGTACATGCAAACGGTTGGAGAGCTCCTTGGTTCGTAGCGCCAATGAAATTTTTAACAAAGGCACGTATTATCTGGCATCATCGTGATTACTTTCCTTCGTCACTAATGTACAATTTATTGCTGCCGCAGTTGTTCGACAAAGTTATTTGTATATCAAATTTTGTTGGACAATCACTGCAATCGGGACGCAAATCAATTATTTATAACGGCATTGATAAGCGTGCATTGACGAAGAAAAGTAGAATGTTCATGGAGGATGGTCAATTTATTATTGGAACATTCGGCAGAATTGTCGAGTGGAAGCGATATGAATTGGTAATTGAGGCGATACAGCGCCTAGTAGCAAATAATATTAACAATTGTAAGCTTATGATTGTTGGCGGAACAGCAGTGGATGGTTCTGGTGCCTACTATGAAATGATGAAGAGTACAGTGAGTAGTTATGGTTTAGAAAGTCATGTTGAGTTCGTTGGACATACCAAGGAACCGCTTAAACTAATGGGGCAATGCGATTTTACGATCAACTTCTCACTCAACGAACCGTTTGGGAGAGTGATCATTGAATCATTACTTGCTCAAACACCCGTAGTTGTATCTGACTCAGGGGGTGCCCCGGAAATTATTCAGTTAACGGGGGGAGGGGTAGTTGTTGAAGATGGCAATGTTGAAGCATTAGCTGATTGTATTCAACAGCTCATGACCAGCCCGGAACATCAGCATATTGAAATGGCAGAACAGGGGTTTGAAAGAGTGCTCGAACATTTTGATATGAAGAACGTTGCATTGCAGGTAGAACAAGTATATGAGGAACTGCTTAAATAAAGACAAATTGAAATCGTTATAATCTTGTATCAAAAATGATAGAGAATGAGGCGAACAGAATGAAGAACAATAGAAAAATATTGGTTACCGGGGCGGACGGTTTTATTGGTTCGCACTTAACAGAGGCGCTAGTTCGGCGCGGTTATGATGTGCGGGCGTTTACTTTATACAATTCTTTTAATTCGGCTGGCTGGCTTGATGATTGTGCTGCTGATATACGTGGCAAGTTTGAGACATTCGCTGGCGATATTCGAGACCCTCATGGTGTTAAAGAGGCGATGAAAGGATGCGACGCCGTCTTACATTTAGCGGCGCTGATTGCTATTCCATATTCATACCATTCTCCGGATACGTATTTGGATACGAATATTAAGGGAACTTTGAATGTGCTTCAGGCTGCGCGGGAACTGCAAATTTCTAAAGTCATTCATACCTCGACGAGCGAGGTATATGGAACAGCACAATTTGTACCGATTACAGAACAGCATCCGTTGCAAGGACAGTCGCCGTATTCGGCTTCAAAGATCGGTGCAGATCAGATGGCGATGTCGTTCTATTGTTCGTTCCAGACACCAGTTGGTATTATTCGGCCGTTCAACACATATGGCCCTCGCCAATCGGCAAGAGCGGTAATCCCGACTGTCATTACACAGATTGCATCGGGACGGGACCAGATTCGACTGGGTTCCGTACATCCGACGCGAGATTTTAATTACGTGGCGGATACAGTTAATGGCTTCATTGCTATGCTTGAATCTGAGCGGAGCGTCGGAGAGGTTATTAATATCGGCAGCAATTATGAGATCTCTGTTGGGGATACGGTAAAGCTAATTGCTGAAATTATGGATCGGCAAATTGAGATTGTTAGCGATGAAGTACGTCTTCGTCCAGAGAAGAGCGAGGTCGAACGGTTATGGGCAGACAACGCGAAGGCGAAGCAGTTGCTTGGCTGGGAGCCGCAGTTTGGTGGGATTGACGGCTTCCGTACTGGCCTGCAGCAGACGATTCAGTGGTTTACGAATAGCGATAATCTATCCAGATACAAAGCCGATCAGTATAATATTTAACATCATTTGATGGGAGATGAGCGCTATGAATGAATTACAGCTTCCTTCCCGCATTGTAGAGGCACTACAGCAGGCTTTACCTGATAATCAAGGATTTATTAGTCTGCATGAGCCCACATTTCGTGGCAATGAGTGGAATTATGTGAAAGAATGTCTCGATACCGGATGGGTTTCCTCTGCAGGCAAGTATGTTGAAGATTTCGAGCTTAAGCTTGCGGAGTATACGGGATCCCCCTACGCAATAGTCGTATCCAACGGTACGTCTGCTCTTCATGTATGTCTTATGCTGGCAGGTGTTCAAGCAAACGATGAAGTGCTTATGCCATCGTTAACGTTTGTGGCGACGGCTAATGCCGTTTCTTATTGCGGTGCTGTTCCGCATTTTATTGATGTTAGTCCCGTTACGATGGGTGTTGATCCTATAGCGCTGGACCACTATCTTCAGGATATTGCGGTATATAAGGATGACGGTGCAGTATACAACAAGCAGACTGGCAGAAGAATTGCTGCTATAGTGCCAATGCATACGTTCGGTCATCCTGTTGATCTGGACCCGTTGATGGAGGTTTGCGAGCGATACCGGATTACACTAGTTGAAGACGCGGCGGAATCTATTGGATCCTATTATAAAGGCAAGCATACGGGGACGTTTGGTAAGCTCGGGGCGGTTAGCTTTAATGGAAACAAAATTATTACGACAGGCGGCGGTGGCGCCATACTGACCTCCGACGAGACATTGGCAAAAGCAGCCAAACATCTTACGACGACTGCGAAGTTGCCTCATCGCTGGGAGTTTCATCATGATCAGATTGGCTATAACTATCGAATGCCTAATCTGAATGCGGCTTTAGGTTGCGCGCAACTTGAGCGGCTCCCGATTATGCTAGAGCAGAAGCGAACATTGGTGAACAAGTATGCGGCTATTTTTGAGTCAATTCTCGGTGTGTCTCTTTTCATGGAGCCGTCTTTTGCATCAAGCAACTACTGGCTTAATGCCATTGTGCTCGATGAGCCTAGCTTTGAGTTAAGGGATCAAATTTTGGAGGTTGTCAATAATGCTGGCTTGATGACGCGTCCGATCTGGACGCCGATGCACGAGCTTCCTATGTTTAAGGATTGCCCGAGTATGCAGCTCCCTGTAACGAACCGTCTGGCTGCGTCGGTCATTAACATACCGAGCAGTGCGTCTTTATGCTCATAATTATGAATTATTTGGGGAGAGTTCTGTGAGAACGATATGTGTAGTAACCGGCTCAAGAGCAGAGTACGGCTTGTTATATCCACTTATTAAGTTGATTGCTGATGACGCTGAGTTGCAGCTGCAGTTAGTAGCAACTGGCATGCACTTGTCACCAGAGTTCGGATTGACCTACCGTCAGATTGAGGCTGACGGTTTTGTCATTGATGCAAAAGTCGAAATGCTGCTGTCAAGTGATACGCCAGTAGGCATTACGAAATCCATGGGACTTGGATTAATCGGTTTTGCAGATGCTTTCGAACGATTAAAGCCGGATTTGATCGTGCTGTTAGGTGACCGGTTCGAAGCGATGGTAGCGGCACAAGCCGCGATGGTTGCGAACATTCCGATTGCTCATTTGCATGGCGGAGAGAGTACGGAAGGGGTAATCGACGAAGCGATTCGTCACTCGATTACGAAGATGTCGCATCTTCATTTCACATCGACAGAGCCGTATCGTCAGCGTGTCATACAATTGGGTGAACTGCCAGAGCATGTCTACAACGTTGGCGCGATCGGACTGGATAATATACGGAATTTAATGCTGTTAGACCGTCCCGCATTCGAACAGTCTATTAATTTTAAGCTAGGACGTCTAAACTTCTTGGTTACGTATCATCCATTGTCATTGTCGGGCCAAGATGCAGAACAGCAAATGGAACGTCTGCTTGCGGCGTTGGATTATTTTGAACAGGCGAACATTATCTTTACGAAACCGAATGCGGATACTAATGGTAGAATTATCGGACAGCTAATCGACAAATACACGGCTGCTCGAAACGAGCGTGTCGTCTGCCACACATCACTTGGGCAGCTGCGATATTTAAGCGCTATTTCGCATGTTGACGTTGTAATTGGTAACTCGTCGAGTGGTATTATTGAGGTTCCGTATATGCACAAGCCTACGGTCAATATTGGAAGACGTCAGGATGGTAGGGTTAAAGGGTTATCTATCGTCGATTGCGACGACTCAACTGACGAGATAATTAAGGCTATTAATAAGGTGTTGTCACCTGATTTTCGGCGATTATGTAATCAAGCAGATTCAAGTATGTATGGGGACGGACAAACAGCAGAACGAATTATCGAAGTGCTGAGGAGTGTTCCGTTAGATCGGCTTCTCATCAAATCATTTTATACAATGACTTGATGGGGGCTTTGTCTTTTTTTTACCGTCCTGTTAGGAGGCCATGGATTGAACATGACACAGAAGGTTTATGTAATTGCAGAAGCGGGAGTCAACCATAATGGATCGTTAGAGATCGCTAA
Source organism: Paenibacillus terricola (assembly GCF_014779765.1). Classification (GTDB taxonomy): domain Bacteria; phylum Bacillota; class Bacilli; order Paenibacillales; family Paenibacillaceae; genus Paenibacillus_T; species Paenibacillus_T terricola. The sequence continues at coordinate 465,692 of NZ_JACXZA010000004.1, forward strand.
ACAGTTGGTACATGCCGCTGCGCAGGCTGGAGCGGATGTAGTGAAATTCCAAACGTTTCAAGCGGATGCTCTTGTTAGCAAAAATGCACCTAAAGCGGAGTATCAGAAAAGAACGACGAATAATGATGATTCGCAGCTTCGTATGCTTGAGCGGTTACAGTTAAGCGAATCGGACCATATCGAGCTTATTGAAGAATGTGAACGGGTGGGTATTCGTTTTTTATCTACACCATTTGATATGCCAAGTCTGGCCTTACTCACAGAACGTTTTCAGATGAGTGAACTAAAAATCTCCTCAGGTGATCTTACGAATCTTCCACTGCTGTATCATGCTGCACGTAAAGGTGTAAAGTTGATTATTTCCAGTGGAATGTCATCTTTGGGTGATATTGAAGAAGCGCTAGGTGCTATAGCATACGGCTATGTTGGCGGGGATAAGCCTTCTGCAACGCAATTCCGAGAAGCGTACTTCTCCGAAGAGGGCCAAGTTGTGCTGCGAGAGAATGTGTCGCTATTGCATTGCACGACGGAATATCCAACACCTGCTGAAGATGTTCATTTAAATAAAATGAAAACGTTAATGCAGGCGTTTCAATTAAATACGGGCTACTCGGATCATACGATTGGTACAGAAGTACCGGTAGCAGCCGTGGCGCTCGGAGCAACAATTATAGAGAAGCATTTTACACTCGATCAATCGATGGAAGGACCGGATCACCAGGCTTCTATGGAGCCTGATGAGCTTGCCGGCATGATCCAACAAATTCGGAACGTAGAGAAAGCGCTAGGCTCCTCTGTTAAAATTCCTGCAGCATCGGAACAGAGGAACAAGAAGCCGGCTCGTAAGAGTGTCGTTGCGGCTCTGCCAATCGCACAAGGCGAATGCATAACAGAGAAACATCTTACAATTAAACGACCGGGTAATGGGTTACCTCCTTCACAATACTGGGAGCTAATCGGTACGGTAGCCAAGCGTCATTATGAGCCGGACGAGCTGATCGATTAATGAATACGCCTATTATTGTTCTAGGGGCTGGTGGCCATGCAAAGGTGTGTGTTGATCTGTTGCTTCGACAAGGACGCACGATTATTGGTTATGCGGGTCCAGTTTCATCCGATTGGATGGAACAGCGTGGTATCCATTACATAGGTGAAGATGCACAGGTAGCTGAGTGTGACGCTCGTAATGTTACGTTAGTTAATGGTATCGGAATGATCGGGCAGGATTTACTTAGAAGCCGTATTTTTAATCATTTCCGAAGTCAAGGCTATACGTTCGAAACGATTATTCATGACTCAGCAATCGTATCGTCGGATGTTGAACTTGAAGAAGGTGTACATATAATGGCGGGTGCTATTGTGCAGGCAGGAAGTACAATTGGAGTCAACACGATCATTAACACGCGCTCTTCGCTTGATCATGATTGTAGGATAGGTGCTCACGTACACATTTCTCCGGGGGCAGTACTTTGTGGAGGAGCAGTCGTGGGCGATTCCACACATCTGGGAGCATCGGCAACTATTATTCAGAATGTAACTGTTGGAGTACGCTGTGTAGTCGGGGCGGGTTCAGTCGTGTTGAAGCCTGTTGCAGATGATAAATTAGTGTACGGTGTACCTGCAAAGGAGGCTAAAAAATGAACAACATTGATCAGCTTATAGTATTGCCACAAACAACGATCATTGAAGCGATGCATCAAATTGATAGTGGATCTGTACAGATCGTATTGGTTGTCGATGAAGCGAGGAGGCTTCTTGGGACGATTACGGATGGTGATATTCGGCGCGGCATATTGCGCGGCGTTCCACTCGATAGCGCTGTCGATACAATTATGAATGCTTCGCCTAAGTATGCGCATGTGAAAGACTCGCGTGAAGCGATTTTTGGCAAGATGAAACGATACAACCTACGTCAAGTGCCAGTGTTGGACGAGGAAGAACGTGTAGTTAGGCTCGACCTGATGGATGAGATGCTTAAACTGAAGAACGATCGCGTGGACAACTGGGTCGTACTAATGGCTGGCGGCTTGGGGACTCGCCTTAGTCCGCTTACGAATAATTGTCCGAAGCCGCTCTTGAAGATCGGAGAGAAGCCCATTCTTGAAGTTATTCTTGATAACTTTATTATGAATGGCTTTCATCGCTTTATGATCTCGGTTAATTATAAAGCTGAGATGATCATTGACTATTTCGGCGATGGGTCCAAGTGGGGTGTAGAGATACAGTATATTCACGAGACGAAACGGCTTGGAACTGCAGGTGCACTGAGCTTACTTCCTTTCCGGCCAACTGAGCCTCTGCTTGTGATGAATGGAGACTTGCTGACAAAGGTGAACTTTCGGCAGATGCTGGATTTCCATAATGAAACGGTAGTACAGGCGACGATGTGTGTCCGTGAGTATGAATATCAAGTTCCTTATGGTGTCGTTAAGGCTGATAACTATCGTTTGATCAGCATCGAGGAGAAGCCGCATCAGCGTTATTTTATAAGCGGTGGTATTTATGTGATTCAGCCTGAAGCAATGGATCTCATTCCATTAGATACATTTTACGACATGCCTAATTTGTTCTCGGATTTAATTGCCGAGGGTAAAGAGACGGCGGTGTTCCCGATTCGTGAATATTGGATTGACATTGGGCGAATTGACGATTTCGAACGAGCGAATGCGGAACATGCAAAGGGGATTATCTAAAGATGATTCAGGGGAAGAAAGTATTGGGTATTATCCCGGCACGCGGAGGCTCAAAAGGCGTTCCGATGAAAAATACTCGTTTGTTCAATGGTAAGCCGCTTATTGCATGGGCGATTGAAGCAGCGAAGCGATCGCGATATTTGGATCGAGTCATTGTTTCGTCTGATAACGAAGACATTATGCGCATTGCTAGAGAGTGGGACGGAGATGTTCCAGAAGCTAGGCCAGAAGAACTGGCTAGGGATGATTCAACAAGCATTGATGTTGTGCTGCATCTGCTCGACCAATTTCCGGGTTATGACTACGTTGTTCTATTGCAACCAACCTCTCCATTTAGAACAACGGCAGATATCGATGGCTGTATTCAAATGTGTCTGACGACAGGCGCTCCTGCCGCTGTATCGGTTACCGAACCGGAGCAGAGTCCCTATTGGATGTTCAAGTTAAACAGTGCAGGCAGGCTGGACCCATTAGTACAGAGGGAATCGACTGTTTTAAGACGGCAGGATCTCCCAACTGTTTACTCGTTGAATGGAGCTGTATACGTCGCCTCGGTGGAGTGGTTTCAACAGTCAAAAGCATTTGTTACGGATCAGACAGTTGGATACGTCATGGATCAGGATCGGTCGCTTGATATCGACACGGAGCAGGATTTTATTGTTGGCGAAGCGTTAATTGGTTTATGTAAATAATAAATAGTGTAATTATTACAGTCCCAAATTGTAAACTTTAAAACCTTCTCGTTTTATAGAAGAAAGCTTATCCGCAGTGCCGTCCATCTGCATGATCTGTAACTGCTAAGAAGCCGGGTTTCAAAGGGCTTTATTAGTTTACATACAAGAATTTCATCTAAGAGTAATTAATCGGTGGACTAGAGTGCTCTTTTTCATAGAAGTCTTTTAGCAGAGGGACTGTTCAGTGTGAATATTAAATCAAGCAATTCGTTATTACGCACGTCCGGTATATACACATTGACAAATATGTTCAATGCAGGAATACCATTTTTGTTATTGCCGTTATTGACTCGCTATTTGAGTCCAGAAGAGTTCGGCATTACAGCGATGTTTACCGTGCTCTTTTCTTTCTGTATGCCGCTAATAAGTATTAACATTAATGGTACGATTAATAGAAACTATTATGATCGAGATAAGATTGATTTTTCTTCCTATGTCTTTAACTGTATTGTGATTATGATATCGTCGACTGTGCTGATTTCATTTATTGTGTATTTTATGTCCTCCAAGTTAAGTGACTGGACTTCCGTACCTGATAATTGGATCTGGACAGTCGTCGTATCTTGTTTCTTTCAAACCTTGACACTTATTAATCTAATTATCTGGCAAGTTCAGATGAAGCCAAAACAATATGGTATATATATGATATTGCAGACGGCTTTCTCTGCATTATTAACGGTATATTTACTTGTTATATTCGATTACGGATGGGAAGGACGTTTAGCTGCTCAAGTAGTCGGATATGTACTATTCGGAATAGTATCTGTATTTATGCTAACACGGAATAAGTGGATCAAATACCGATTCAACGTTGATTATATCAAGGATGCATTAAAATACGGTGTTCCACTTATCCCCCATATCATAAGCGGATTAATAATAACAATGATTGATCGTGTTTTCCTTACTAACTTTGAAGGTGTCGAGGCCACTGGTATTTATTTGGTCGGGTATCAGATTGGTTCTATGATCGGAGTACTTCAAGATGCATTTAATCGTGCTTGGACTCCTTGGCTGTTTGATAAGCTGAAGAAAGACAGTATAGAGTTGAAGATGCTTGCGATCAAATATACTTATTTCTATATCGTTATCATCTTAATAATCGCGTTGACTTTAGGTGTGAGTGCACCGTTATTACTGAAGTATTTAGTTGGTAATGAATATCATAATGCAAGCCAATATGTTATTTGGATTGCATTAGGGTTTGCATTTAATGGGATGTACAAAATGGTAACGAATTACTTATTTTATTTAAAGCGAACGGGTATTGTTGCAATTATTACGGGCTGCACAGCACTGTTGAACATCATTCTATCTTATATGTTCATCCACTATCTGGGTGTTTCAGGGGCTGCATATGCAACTTGTATTTCTTTTTTTATTTCATTTATTGGTACCTGGATTGCTGTTATAAAGCTTTATCCTTTGCCTTGGATTGCTACGCTACACGGAATGGTTAGGTCAAAACATTAAGAGTGGAGCGGAGAATGTAAATGAGAGTGTCTCAGGTATGTGGATTGATATGGGAACTAGAGCAACGTTATCAATTAAATTATAGGCATATTGGAGATGTATACTATTGGCCTCTTATTCGCAATCAATTGTTTCATCAGTTAATGAGAGAGTCTGGTGGATTTGGTGTAGCACATTCTGAGTATACAGGGGCTAAGTCTAAAAAACTGTTTAAATTCTTTATAAACACGTTGTTGCATAGTCCATTATTGACCGGACAGAAGGATATCCTAGTATTTGATCATATTCGAAAAGTTAAAGTCAATGAGAGATATATTGATATATATACTTCAGAATTAATCGAGCAATTACGCAATGAAGATGCAAATTATGAAGTGTTGGATTACGATTATTTAAACAATCATTTTATTCCAAGTGACCTCGAGCGTAAGTTCGCTGACTTTGAGAAATTGTTTAGTTACTTTTATCGGAAAACTATTCGATTGAAAATAAATGATGACGAACAAGAAGTTCTGCGTGAAATTGAACGTATGTTACATGATCAACTCGGATACGGAGATAGTCTGCAGACGCTCATAATCAATGAAGTCAAGATATTCAAATCTAGGTATCATGTATTTAAGAAGCTATTTAAGCTTAAGAAACCTCGATTAATATATGTCGTAGTCTCGTATGGACATAAGGCAATGATTGCTGCTGCTCAGGACTTAGGTATTAAGGTCGTAGAAATCCAGCACGGAATTATTAGTAAATATCATCTTGGTTATAGTTATCCAGATGCGAAACAACGTATCCCGTATTATCCGGATCAAATATTTATATTTGGGGAGTACTGGAGGGGTGCTGCTAATTATCCCATCGCTCAAAGCGAATTAATTGAGTATGGATTACCACACCTATCCAATTTTTTATTAGGCAATATTAATGCGGTGTCCAAGAAGCAGCAGATTTTATTTATTTCACAGGGTACAATCGGCAAGGAACTATCGCTGCAAGCGTTGGAGCTTGCCCAAAAGATGCGCGATTACCAAATTGTCTACAAGCTTCATCCTGGTGAATATGATAGGTGGGAGTCAGAGTATCCCGCTTTAGTAGAAGCTTTGAACCTAGCGCATTTCACAGTTATTGATCACAATCGAATAGGGCTTCACCAAATACAAGCTGAATCCGAGTTTCAAGTAGGCGTTTATTCTACGGCAATATATGAAGGGCTAGCACAAGGCTGTAAGACGATCATCATGAAATCGACAGGTATGGAGTATGTAGAAGATTTAATAGATAAAGGATTTGCATCTGTTGCCTCCAATGCGGATGAGATAATTCGCCTAATGGGTGAAAGTAAGGAAATCACGGTAGATGCCTCTTATTTTTTCACTAACAATACTCAATTGGGAGAAATGAGGTTATAAAGTGAGACTAATATTACTTTCAGGTGGTTCGGGCAAACGATTGTGGCCGCTCTCTAATGATTCTCGGTCGAAACAATTTCTTCCATTACTAGAAGATGAGAATAACCAGCGGGAATCAATGGTACAACGTGTGTATAGACAACTGAAGCAGAATGGATTGTCTGCAAAGTCATATATAGCGACGGGCCAGGCACAAGTAGAGGTTATCCATAACCAAATTGGTAATGACGTGAGAACAATTGTAGAGCCGGAACGTAGAGACACATTTCCTGCTATTGCCCTGGCTGCATCATATGTCTATTCGATGGAGTCTGCTTCATTGGATGAGACCATAGTTGTGTTACCTGTTGATCCGTATGTAGAAGACCATTTCTTTACTAGAATTCAGGAGCTCGAGACGTGCCTACATGACTCCCAAGCGGATATTGGACTTCTAGGAGTGAAGCCTACCTATCCATCAGAGAAATACGGCTATATTGTGCCGCAGTTAGGAAGCAATTCTTCAACATTTACACCAGTAAGCCATTTTGAAGAAAAACCTAGTGAAGCAAAAGCCATAGAGTTGATAAAGCAAGAAGCGTTATGGAATTGTGGTGTTTTTGCGTTTCGTCTTGAGTATATCGTAAATCATTTGGTTTCTATGAATTTGTCAGTTCATTATGAAGAATTATTAAAACAGTATAATCAAATGAAGAAGATAAGCTTTGACTATGAGGTGGTGGAGAAAGCCGATAAGATCATCGTGCTGCCGTACGATGGATATTGGAAAGACCTGGGCACATGGAACACCCTTACAGAGGAAATGGGCAGTGATAAGCTTGGTAACGTAACGATGTCGGATGATTCTAAGAACACTCATGTCATAAACGAACTAGATATCCCTATTACGGTATTGGGCATTTCTAATGCAGTTGTTGCAGCAAGTCCGGATGGCATATTAATTTCGGACAAAGTGGCAAGCCCGCGAATTAAAGATTTGATTAAGGACCTGGATCAACGACCAATGTACGAGGAGCGACGTTGGGGACGATATCGTGTTCTCGATTTTATAAAATATCCGGACGGCAGTCAGGTATTAACTAAACGTATTCATATCTCGCCTAATTGTAATCTCAGTTACCAGTACCACTTGAAGCGTCGTGAAGTATGGACCATAGTATCTGGTAGTGGTGAGATGGTGCTTGATGGACGTCATGTAAATGTAACTAGTGGAGATATCATCGTAGTTCAACCTAATATGAGGCACAGTATTCGTGCATTGACTGAACTGGAAATCATAGAGGTTCAGACAGGTGATGAATTGATTGAGGAAGATATCGTTCGATTGGAATTGCAGTGGGAAAATATACTGAGAAATTATGTTCAGATTTCCGATCTGCTAAAAGAGGTGTAGAAGGTGAAAATTGCTGTAATTGGAACTGGGTATGTTGGACTCGTTTCTGGTGTGTGTTTTGCGGAGTTGGGGAATGAAGTCATTTGTGTCGATAAATTATCGGAAAAGATTGCAATGCTTATTGCAGGTAAGACTCCGATATATGAACCGGGACTTCAGGAACTTATGATTCGAAACTCTAATGCCGGAAGACTGAGGTTCACGACCGATTTTGCAAGTGCAATAAGAGAGTCGGAGATTGTAATTATAGCAGTGGGAACCCCGTCTCTTCCGAACGGTGAAGCAAATTTGGAATTTATTCAAGCTGTTGCAAGCGAGATCGGCAGTGTGTTGAATGGATATAAAGTCATTGTAACCAAGAGTACGGTCCCTGTGGGAACCAATGACCAGGTGGTTAACTGGATACGTGAACAGACTGCCCAACCATTTGATGTTGCCTCTGTACCGGAGTTTTTACGTGAAGGTACAGCGGTTCGTGATACGCTCAATCCAGATCGGATCGTCATAGGCACAAGCAGTCAACGAGCGGCTAATGTATTGTACGAGTTGCATAGGCCGCTGACCGATCAAGTAGTACAAACCGATATACGCAGTGCAGAGATGATTAAGTATGCTTCTAATGCATTTCTTGCTACGAAAATTTCATTTATTAATGAGATAGCGAACATATGTGAAAAGGTTGAAGCGAATGTGGAAGAGGTCGCTCGCGGCATGGGTTTAGATTCGCGAATCGGATCCTCGTTCCTACGCGCGGGAATTGGCTACGGTGGCTCATGCTTTCCAAAGGATACGCAGGCACTCATTCAAATTGCCGGTAACCTGTCATATGATTTCAAGTTATTGAAATCTGTAGTTGAGGTTAATAAATTACAGCGGGGTAGTGTGCTGGATAAGCTGCATGAAACGCTTGGCAATTTGCAGGGGCGAATCATTGGTATCTGGGGATTAGCATTTAAACCAGGTACAGATGATGTCAGGGAAGCACCTGCCTTTGATATTATTCAACGGCTGCTGGATGAGGGGGCAGAACTGAAAGTATACGACCCTATTGCACAAGATAATTTCCGGCAAGTATATTTTAGTGATGAAACATCTATTAATTGGTGTAATGATATGTGGGATGTTGTTGATAACAGTGATGCGCTGTGTCTGCTGACAGAGTGGGATTGCTTCGTAAAAGCTGATCTTGAGGAGATTGATTTACGTATGCATGGCTCAATCCTGATTGATGGTCGTAATGTTTACAGGCTTGAAGATGTATCTAAGACAGGGCTGCATTATTATTCAGTGGGTAGGCCTGTTATTAATGGTCAGTTAGATCATACGCTTGCATGACAAATGAATGTTATTTGCCAGCAAAAAAGCAGGAGGTAATATGACTACCGAGATTCCAGTGAATAAGCGGGTTAGGAAAAAAAAGAAGATGCGGCGATGGTTGAAGTGGCTATTGATTATAGTTGTTACAATAATAGTGCTTGTTATCGCAGCATTAACTGCGGGCTACATTTATCTTAAGTCAATTAGTCTGGATGATATCAAGAGTCGACATCCCGTAGAAACAGAGGATAATACGGGCAGTGACATTAAAGTGAACGAGCCGGTTAAAATACCGAAGGTCATGGAAGGTGCCGTGGATAAGGCAGCAAGCCTGGTTGGCAAGGATATTGAGGGACAGGATGCACTGGACGTTGCAGCTATATTGTTGAACTCAGGACTTAGTCTCCGCGATATCAAATACCTGCAAGGAAATGCGTCGTATGATTTAACGACAGAGGAAAAACAGCGTATTCGGGATTTACTCTTAGAGAAGTTAACTTCGGAAGAAATAAAACTCTTGCGCTCTATTACAAGTAAATATGGTAAACACCTTGTCATCCTTAATCCGGATTATCCGATTGAATGGGTTGGAGAAAGAGACCCGGAGAAAATTAAAGAGCATGAGAAACAGTGGAGTGAGATGCAATCGGGTAAAGCTGCAAAACCTCAGACGTCGGGGACGAAGCAACCTTCTACCTCTACCGAATCGGACAAGCCGTCCACCGAACCAACTAAAAACGATTCCACTGTTTTAACCCAGCAACAAAAAGAAAAGCAAAAGGAAATCAATGCGAAGTACGACCAGAAGCTCTCCTCGCTTAAGTCAACCTGTACAGCCAAGAGTAATACGCTGCTGAATACGATCCTGAAGGACTTGGAGTCGGACTCGAAGCCTTCGCTTAGCAAGCTCCAGGCGAAGTTCCTTGGTCAGCTAGCGGATGCAGAAGCTGCCTGTGACAGTCAGTTCAGCGAACTTCAGTCTCAGGCGAAAGCTGACTATAAAGCGGCTGGTATTCCTGCAACCTCGATGCCTAACTGGAAATCGGAATATGACAAGGCAAAGGTTGCGGCTCGCTCGAGCGGCATTGCGGCAATTATGAAGAAAATGAACGGAAAGTAGGGATAAATTTTGGGTACTAAACTGAAATCTATTTGGGTAGCGATTCTTGCCCTTGCACTAATGCTCCCAGCTGTAGCGAATGCGCAAACAACAACGACTAAGCCGGTGAAAGTACAAACATCCGCGCTCGAGCTTGTATTCGACGGCAAGACCGTAAACCTGCCGGATGGGCAATTTATATTTGTGAGTCAAGGTACGTCCTATGTACCGGTTCGTTTTATTTCGTACGCACTTCAGAAGAAGGTTGTCTGGGATAGCGCAACGAAAAAGGTGACAGTGACAGAGCCGTCAGCTAGTGAACTTACTGTCCTTCGCGAGTATTTGATGAACGCTGCTGGGGCGCAAGGTAAGCAGTCTTCGGTAGGTGGCAAGACGATTACAGCTTCGCCAGTAGCTGCGTCCTTCGTTTTTGATGGCGTTACACGCAATCTGCCGGCAGGGCAATCGGCCTTCATGGTTAACAATTCGATCTATGTGCCGGTTCGATTCATGAGCGAGAGCATTGGAACTCAGATTAAGTGGGACTCGGTGAATCATCGGATCTCAGGTGAGTCGAAGTCATACCGTGACGAACAATCGAACGGTGGCAGCGGCGGTAAAACCGATGAGACAACTGGCGGTGAGCAAGGAACGAATACTGGTAACGGTACTTCTTCCGGCAATGGTGCAGGTACAGGCCCTGTAGGCGGCGGTGGAACGACAACCAAGCCGACCTATGATCAGATCAAATCTGAGGCAGATTCGAAGCTGCAGGCGCTCTATAACGCTGCCCAATCACGTTTCCTGAGCTTGGCTCAACAATATTTGGACGCCAAGGATAATGCTGCGAAGAAATCGATTTATGCGCAAGGTGAAGCTTACCTAACGGAAATTACTTCACAGTTTAATGCTGTTCTTGCAGACACAGAAGCCAAATTGACGGCAAACGGCTACAGTACTGCTATCATCCAAGAGTATCGTACTAAATTTGAGTCGGAGATTGCCGCAGGCCGTAAAACGCTTGAGACTATGATGAAGTAGCTCGCTCACTTCAATTTCTCTATCGTTTATAGCTTAAATAGAAATTCTACGACCTGAGTGCCATATACGTTCATACCGGCTAGCATAACTGCACCATCAGCGGCGATGCTGGCCAGTATGAAGATGGCGAGCGAAATATAATGGCGGGACATCAGTTTCATGCCGACTACATGGGAAGCTGTAAGCAGAGTTGCGTAGATAGATAGGACAATGGCGGACGCAGTTGGAATGGAGCCATCCTCTAGAATAGGTCCGCTGATGAGGTAAATCAGAACGGGAAGAAGAAGCGAGGACAGTAGTAGCTGGATAAGGATTACTGCAGATTGACGCTTCAGGTTTAAAGCAGGCATCTTTGAAAGCCCCCTTTTTTTATCCTTTATGATACATATTGTATCATATCTCTCCATTCTTTCAAGTAACCCCATCAAATAATAGACATCATATAGCCGTGTTCATATTGGTTGCAGAGCATAAAGTAGCATTAAGATGTATGCTCCCAAGTCATTCGTTATGTGCAGCAACGAAAGATATAGCAACCAGAAGGGAAAGAACACATGAAGCGCGCACTCATTACAGGCATCACGGGGCAGGATGGCTCGTATTTGGCAGAGCTGCTGCTCGAGAAGGGCTATGAAGTCTATGGGTTGAGGCGTAGAACGAGCACGCCGAATTACGAGAATGTTGCAGCGATCCAAGATCGGATTCATTGGGTGTCGGGTGATCTGACGGATCTGGCATCGCTCATTGAAGCAGTTCGAGTGTCTGATCCTGATGAGGTGTACAATCTGGCGGCGCAGTCGTTCGTCGCGGCGTCGTGGCCGCAGCCGATTGCGACGGGGCAGATTACGGCGCTGGCCGTTACGAATATGCTGGAGGCGGTACGTATTGTGAAGCCGACGGCACGTTTCTACCAAGCATCCAGCAGCGAAATGTTCGGTAAAGTCGTCGAAACGCCGCAGAAGGAAACGACACCTTTTTATCCGCGGAGCCCTTATGGGGTGGCCAAAGTGTACGGTCATTGGATTACGGTCAATTACCGGGAAAGCTTCAATATGTACGCCTGCTCGGGCATCCTGTTCAACCATGAGTCACCGCGCCGTGGCTTGGAATTCGTGACGCGCAAAGTTACTAATGCTGCTGCACGCATTAAGCTGGGGTTGGATCAAGAACTGCGGATGGGCAATCTGGATGCGCTTCGAGATTGGGGCTTTGCAGGCGATTATGTACAAGCGATGTGGCTGATGCTGCAGCAGGATGAACCTGATGATTATGTGATTGCAACGGGAGAGACGCATTCTGTGCGAGAGCTGCTGGAAGTGGCATTTGGTTATGTTGGCCTTGATTACCGGCAGTATGTCGTCATTGATCCGGCATTCGTGCGTCCAGCTGAGGTGGATTTGCTGCTGGGTGACAGTTCGAAAGCGAGTAGCAAGCTTGGATGGAAGCGGGAAGTGGATTTCAATCAGTTGATCGAGATGATGGTAGATTATGATTTGGAGCGCAATCAGAAGTAGAGCATAGGGCGTCGTGAAGCGGCGAGCGTTACATTTTGATCAAAAGGTCGATGACCGTCGTACCGTACCAGTTCATACCGATCAGCATTGCGGCGGCATCGGCAACCAGAACCGTGGGGATGATTATGGCGAGCGCCTGCGCATTGCGTTGCATAACGCGGATGCCGATGGCATGCGACAGAATGAGCAGTGAAGCGTAGACAGCGATAACCGAGGCTGACATGGTGGATAGCGAGCCCATCATCATGACAGGGGCACACAAATAAATGATGACAGGCATAAGAATCGAAGAGAGCACCAATTGCGGCAGTGCGGCCATTGCATGGTGCAGGGACATTGACATAACACAAACCTCCTATTTGTCTAAAAATATATTGGTGTATATGTTTGTACCTCATTGCTGAGCGTATATTTCTCTGGAATGAAACGGATTGCACTTCTCGCAGGATGGCGACAAGTTGTTTCATCACGGCTCCAATGATACATATTGTATCACAGTTTATTGTCGTTTCAATCCCGAAAATATCGATTTTCCATATATCAACCGTCAAAAACGTCTATATTTCTTTGCGTCTGCAAACATATGCTGTAGAAGGACGACGACGGGCCGGCGCACGGTGCGTGTTTCTTCAAGGTGTCCGGCTGCAACTATAGGAATTAGGCGGTGAACGGTACATTGAATATTCGACCAACGGGGCTGTCCGGAGCGAAGCTGATCGAACCGGCTGTATATGGTGATCATCGAGGCTTCTTCATGGAGAGTTATCAGGAACGGCTGTGGGATGAGCGCGGCCTATCCTATCGCTTCGTGCAGGACAATCATTCTTTGTCGCGTGAGGCGGGCGTGCTGCGGGGGCTTCACTATCAGCTGAATCCGCAGGCGCAGACGAAGCTGGTGCGCGTAACGAAAGGTGCGATCTACGACGTCATTGTCGATATTCGGCGTGGCTCTCCGACCTACGGCAAGTGGGAAGGGTTTATTTTATCGGCGGATAACCGAAGACAGCTGCTCGTGCCGCGCGGCTTCGCGCATGGCTTCTGTACGCTAGTGCCGGACTGCGAGGTACAATATAAGGTGGATCAGTATTACTCGCAGGAGCATGACCGGGGCATCGCGTGGAATGACCCCGTGCTTGCTATTGATTGGCCGACGAACGCTCCCGTGTTATCGGACAAAGATGGTCGGCACCCGCTGCTGGCGGATGCGGACAACAATTTTGATTACGAAGGATGAACGAAATGAGGGTGCTAGTAACCGGCGGAGCCGGGTTTATCGGAAGCAATTATATCCATTATATGCTTGGCCAATATGACGATGTATCGATCATCAATGTCGATGCGCTGACCTATGCGGGCAATTTGCGCAATTTGAAAGATGTGGACCAGTCCAAGCAATATCAGTTCGTGCGGGCTGACATAACGGACCGTTCGGCGCTTGAGCCCTTGTTCGCGGAGGGATTGGCCGCCGTTGTGCATTTTGCTGCGGAATCGCATGTCGATCGGAGCATCACGCAGCCAGATTTGTTCGTTCGGACAAACGTGCTTGGCACACAGACGCTGTTGGAACTCGCAAGGCAGTATAACGTCGGCAAGTTCGTGCATGTATCGACGGATGAAGTGTACGGCACGCTCGGGGAGGATGGTCTGTTCACGGAGACGACGCCGCTGGCGCCGAACAGTCCTTACTCCGCGAGTAAAGCGGGCTCGGATCTTCTCGTACGTGCGTATCACGAGACCTATGGGCTGCCTGTTAACATTACAAGATGCTCGAACAACTACGGTCCGTACCAATTCCCGGAGAAGCTCATTCCGCTCATGCTGCAGCGAGCAATGGACGATCAACCGCTGCCGGTGTATGGCGACGGGCTGAATATTCGCGATTGGCTGTATGTCGAGGATCATTGCAGTGCGATCGACCTGGTGCTGCGCAAGGGCAAGAAAGGCGAGGTGTACAACATCGGCGGACGTAATGAGCGGACGAATCTGCAGGTCGTGCGCACGATACTGGCGGAGTTGGGCAAGCCGGAGTCGCTTATTACGTATGTCGAGGATCGGCTCGGGCATGACCGCAGATACGCGATCGACGCGGATCGAATCCGTAACGAGCTCGGCTGGACGCCGAAGCACGACTACGAGAGCGGCATTCGGGAGACGATTCGGTGGTACCAAGCGAATAAGCAGTGGTTAGACGACGTTCGGAGCGGCGCTTACCGTGCTTACTATGACACCCGGTACGGCGGCAGTGACGACGGCGATAAGCCATGACAACTATCGAACCGAATGAGTCACAAACAATCGAACCCGCACTTTTGGGAAAAATAGCGCCTCTGCGCATTGTCGTCACGGGGGCGAATGGCCAACTGGGTCGCGAGCTTATGCTGCGAAGCGATCCGAACTATGAGCTTATCGGCTTCGGTCGCGCCGAGCTAGATATAACCGACCTGGCGCAGTGCCGGGCGGTGCTGGAGCAGGTGAAGCCGGATGCGGTCATCCATTGCGCAGCCTATACTGCGGTCGACCGCGCGGAAACAGACTCCGACAGCGCCTACCAGGTTAACGCTGCTGGTTCGCGCAATATCGCCATTGCGGCGCGTGAAGTCGGGGCGAAGCTGGCCTTCGTCAGCACGGACTACGTGTTCGATGGCAGCTCAGCAACGCCCTACAACGAATACGACAGAACGAATCCGCTGACCGTGTACGGCAAGTCGAAGCTGGCAGGCGAGCAGCTCGTGCAGACGCTGCATGATCGGTACTTCATCGTGCGGACCGCTTGGGTGTACGGGGCCCACGGAGCAAACTTCGTGCGAACGATGCTGCGGCTTGGTGAAGCGGGCGGCACGGTGAAGGTCGTCAGCGACCAGTTCGGTTCGCCGACCTATACAGCGGACCTCGCGCAGATGCTGCTGACGCTCGTTGCGACGGAAGCTTACGGCATCTATCACGCCACGAACAGCGGCAGCTGCTCGTGGTACGAATTCGCCGCCGCGATCTTCGAAGAGGGTGGTCTGCCTTCGAAGGTCGAGCCGTGCACGACCGCGGAGTTTCCGCGTCCGGCGCCACGCCCGGCGTATTCAGTGCTCGACCACAGCGCGATCCGCGCGAACGGTCTCCCGCAGATGCGTCACTGGCGCGAGGCGTTGCGGGACTTCATGCAGCAGCTGCATAATGAAAAAGGTTGAGCCCGCACAAGGCTCAACCTTTTGTCATATAAGGGCCGGTTATCCGACCATTAAGTGCGGTCATCCGAGGTTTTGCTTTTACACATCCTCAAGCTGTCGATGCAGATTTACCATACATATCGGTGATAAACCTTTAAGCGCAACCGCCCATCACCGAGTTACTCTGATCGAGACTCTCCCTCTGTAACGGGGGCGTACATCCTCGCACTGAACCCATACAGCGATTACTACTCATACATCTCAAACAGATCCACTGCGTCCATCCAATCTCCGAAATCAGCCATTTCCCAGGGGGAATCCTCGTAGGATGGGGCGTTTGAGCCTGCACCGTAGGCATCCCCTTCATTCGTTGCGTATCGACGTTCATGCTTGTTCATATCGAATCAGCTTCCTTTCGCAAAGAGATTGGTGGATCACGTTCAAATGTTCGATCTGTTTCCTGATGTTCATTAAGAGGATACGATTACGCCTTGGTCTGCACGTGCTTTGCCGCCAGTGCCGATCCAAGTGCGCTTCCAGCTGCCTTGAACGACCAGAATCGTGAACACGCAGAGCAGCGAGATGCCGCAGATAATCAGGAAGCCGGTCGAGTAGGAGCCGGTTGCTTGCTTGATGTTGCCGAGAATCTTCGGCAGGAAGTAGCCGCCAAGGCCGCCCGCTGCGCCAACGATGCCGGTGATGAGGCCAATTTCCTCGCGGAAACGTTGAGGGACAAGCTGGAACACGGCGCCGTTCCCCATGCCGAGCGACATCATCATGATGAACAGCAAGACGACGATAAGTCCAAAAGGCGGAAGAGTGGAGATGCAAGCAAGCATGATGGCAACGACGCCGTACAAGCCGAGCAGCATGTTGATGCCGCCGATGCGGTCGGACAGCCATCCGCCTACCGGTCGGAAGAAGCTGCCGGCGATCACGCACAGCGTTGCGAAGTCTGCTGCGCGCACTGCACTAAGCTCATACTGAGTGTTAAAGAAGATCGTTAAGTAGTTCGCCATACCGACGAAACCGCCGAAGGTAACGCCATACAGCAGACAGAACAGCCAGGTGTCGCGGAGCTTTAGCACCTTCGCGTAATCCGCGAGTTTCTTCGGCGCAGGTTGATTCGGGCTATCCTTAGCAAGCAGAGTGAAGACGACGAATACGATCGCGATGGGGATAATAGCAAGACCGAACACAACATGCCAGGAGTCATAGTGCATTGCAATCCGATTGGCGAACAGTGTAGAGAATACGGTGCCGCTGTTGCCGGCGCCGGCGATGCCCATCGCCAATCCTTGATACTGCGGTGGGTACCAGCGGCTCGCAAGCGGGAGTGCTGCGGCGAACGATGCGCCGGCGAAGCCGAGCAGCAGGGCGACGATATACAAGGAATCAAGCGAATCAACGAACTGCCAGCCTAATACGAGCGGGACGAACGTGATCAGCATACCGAGCTGACCTGTTCGTTTCGGTCCGATGTAGTCGGTTAGGAAGCCGAATACGAGTCGGAGGATGGAGCCGCCGAGTACAGGAAGCGCAACGAGATTTGCTTTCTGCGCTGCATCCATCGGGTAGTCATTCATAATAACAACTGCGAGCGGCCCGAGCATACTCCAGACCATGAAACTGATGTCGAAGTAAGCGAAAGCGCTAAACAACGATGGGGTGTGACCGCTTTTCAAGAAACCTTTTCCTGCCATTGAACCATTCTCCTCTCCTAGTGACCAAGCTTTCTCTCTTTTTCTTTCTGTTTTGTTTCACTCTCTTGAACCGTTCGTTCTCTCCATACTCCTTGAAACACACTTGCCTGTTGGCTTCTCTGCCATACAAAAAGGGGACCAAATCGCTTCTCTCCCATACAGAAGAGTTGCAACTTGGCCCCATTGCCTGCGGCGGATACAGCATTGTACCGACCGGTATCGATTCACGGCATTGTGAATGTAATTGGAGTATATGCGACATGTCATTTGCGTGTCAATATACCTAACACAAATAATTTCGCCTGTTGTAAATCATCTAAGGACACCTGATCCTTCGCATTCAAACACCTATCAACCATGGATAAGCTGATACACCTTTACGATCGATGCTGCGACATCGCCCATCCGTTTCCGTTCATTCATGGCTTGTTTGCGCAGAAAATCGTAAGCCTCGCTCTCGCTTATGCCGCGAATCTCACATAATACTGCCTTCGCTTGATCGATCCATTTGCGTTCTTCAATACGCTGCATAAGCTGCTCGCGTTCTTCGCCCCAGCGCTTGCGCTGCTGGTGAATGCGGGATCCCCACAGAAGCGCATGCTTCAGCTCAGCTGCCGTCATGGAAGGAAACAGAACACCATCCAAGGCGAAGCCCCAGTCCATCTGGGCCGGCAGCTTCTGTTCGGTGCAATGCCATAGCAGCGGGACGCGCCGCATCGCGGTGAGCGCCGCTTGCCAGTGATGCAGCTGTGAGAGCGGAATGTCCAGAATGACGCCTTCAACGACCGCTATTAGGCCGCAAGCTTCCTGCTCTGACCGCGCGCGATGGATCGTTCGGCAGCAATCCTTCAGCCGATCCCGTAATCCATTCTTGTCGTCATCTTCAATGAGCAGGATTGTTTTCATATCGATGACTCATCCCTCCGATTTCTGGCAAATCAATTGTTATAAAATATAACATAGAGACAGAAAACTGTCGACGGTCAAAAGGTTGAATTATCGATCAAGATAGCTTTTTTGATATTTTATGTTAGGTTAGTTGACATTAACTCCAGAGATCGATATACTGAAGCCATTAAGACCAATAGAAGTCGGCACAATGGCGTGCCGCAAACGATGGCAATGGAGCCTATCTCACTCACTGGATGTGCGTATGACGCACAGACTGCGGGAGGGATAGGCTTTTTATGTCTCTAAGATGTAGTTCAAAAAGTCGCCGACTTTTGAACACACACTCTAAGGAGACGGCGGCTGCCATGTACGTGCGAATAGAAAGAGATGGGCTTCGACAGGAGGAGAGACGATGAAGAAACTAGTGATGATCGGCAACGGCATGGCTGGCGTATCGTTTGTAGAGCAGTTGCTAAAGCTGAACCCGCATCGTTATGACATTACGATTATTGGATCGGAACCTCATCCGAACTACAACCGGATCATGTTGTCTTCTGTATTGGCCGGTGAAGCGACGATGGAAGATATCGTATTGAACAGTTGGGAATGGTATCGGGAGAATAACATTCAGCTTCATGCCGGACAGACGGTAACGGCGGTGGATACGGAAGCGCGGACAGTAACGACGAATCTCGGGCTTCAATTGGAATACGATGAGCTGGTGTTCGCGACGGGCTCTCTGCCGTTCATGCTGCCGCTTCCAGGCGCGGATAAGGAAGGGGTTATCGCCTTCCGCGATATTAAGGACTGCGAGACGATGCTCTCCGCATCGAAGCAATATAAGAAGGCAGTCGTTATCGGCGGTGGTCTGCTCGGCCTCGAGGCTGCCCGTGGTCTGGTCAATCTGAATATGGAAGTTCATGTTGTCCACATTCACCACTATTTAATGGAACGTCAGCTCGATGAGACGGCGGCGAAGCTGCTGCAAGCGGAGTTGGAGCGCCAAGGGATGAAGTTCCTGCTCACCAAAAACTCCGATACGATCATCGGCGGCGAGCGCGTCGAAGGGTTGACCTTCAAGGACGGTACTTCTGTTGAAGCCGATCTTATCGTAATGGCAGTTGGCATTAAAGCCAATTCCCTGCTTGCGAAGGATGCAGGCGTTACCGTTAACCGCGGCATCGTCGTAGACGACTACATGCAGACGAATATTCCGAATGTATATGCAGTCGGCGAGTGCGCGGAGCACCGCGGCATCGTATACGGACTCGTCGCTCCACTATATGAGCAAGGCGCTGTATTGGCGAAGAAGCTCGCAGGCATTGAAGCGGACGGCTATCAGGGCTCCGTTCTGTCGACGAAGCTGAAAATCTCTGGCGTCAACGTGTTCTCTGCCGGCGACTTCTCAGACGGGCCGGATACGCGTGCGCTGCGGGTTCAGGACGATCTCGATGGTATCTATAAGAAGGTTGTGTTCAAAGACGGCAAGATTTCAGGTGCTGTACTGTTCGGTGATACATCTGAAGGCTCCAAGCTGTTCTCCTATATTCGCAAAGGAGAGAGCTTCGCTGGCCGCGAGAAGGAAGTGCTGTTCGGTCCGAGCGGTGGCGGCAAGGCGAGCGGACCAGAAGACCTTGTCAAAGCGATGAGCGGCGACGAAATCGTCTGCGGCTGCAACGGCGTAACAAAGGATACGATCGTTGAAGCGATCACGGAGAAAGGTTGTGTCAGCGTTGGCGAGATTAAGGCGTGCACCAAGGCGTCCGGCTCCTGCGGCGGCTGCAAACCGCTCGTCGAAGCGATCCTGCTGGAAACAGTCGGTGCAGACAATGTTTCGGCAGTGAAGGAAGGGATCTGCGGCTGTACGACACATTCGCGCGATGAAGTGGTTGAAGCGGTCCGCAGCATGCGGCTCACAACCTCCCGTGAAGTCATGGCCGTACTCGAGTGGAAAAATCCTGAGGGCTGCTCCAAATGCCGCCCTGCGCTCAACTACTATCTGGGTATGATATGGCCGGCGGAACACGAGGATGAGCTGGAATCGCGTTTCGTTAACGAACGGAACCACGCGAACATTCAGAAGGACGGCACGTACTCCGTCGTGCCTCGTATCTATGGCGGCGTGACGACGCCAGAGGATCTCAAACGGATTGCTGAGGTAGCCGAGAAATACGAGGTGCCGCTTGTCAAAATAACTGGCGGTCAGCGGATCGACCTGCTTGGCGTAAAGAAAGAGGATCTGCCGAAAATGTGGAAGGATCTCGACATGCCATCGGGCTACGCCTACGGCAAGACGCTTCGTACCGTTAAGACATGCGTCGGCAAGACGTTCTGCCGCTTCGGTACGCAGGATTCGATCCAGATGGGCATCGATATGGAGAAGAAATTCGAGCGGCTTAATACGCCGCATAAAGTGAAGCTGGCTGTATCGGGCTGCCCGCGGAACTGCGCGGAATCGACGATCAAGGACCTTGGCGTTATCGCGATCGACGGCGGATGGGAAATCTACGTCGGCGGCAACGGCGGTACGAAGGTTCGCGCAGCAGAGCTGCTTGTCAAAGTGAAAACGGAAGAAGAAGTGTTGGAATGGACGGGCGCTTACTTGCAGTACTACCGTGAGGATGCGACGTACCTGGAGCGCACGAGCGAGTGGGCGGCACGCGTTGGACTGGATGCGATCAAGAAAGCGCTGGAGAAGAAAGAAGAACGCGATGCGCTCAACTCCCGCATTGACCATACGCTCAGCCTGACGCAGGACCCATGGAAGCAAATTATCGAGAATGATGAGCTGCGCAGCGCCTTCGACGCCCTTACGGCACCTGTTCATGCAGAAGCTGCAGCGGCGACGGTGACGAAGGCGGATCAGTCAATATAGAGTATAGTCGGGTTCAGTATAGAGAGGGATAGAGAGAGATTCGAGAGGAGAGAGCGGCATGGAGCAATATTTGATCGGACATATTACGGAATTTCCGGAGCGTCGGGGTAAAGTGTTTCGAATGGGGGAGCTGGAGCTCGCATTGTTCAAGCTGAGCGACGGCACGGTGAAGGCGGTCGAGAACAGCTGCCCGCATAAGCAGGGAAAGCTGTCCGAAGGGTTAGTATGCGACGGCCATGTGTACTGCCCGCTGCATGACTGGAAGATCAACCTGACGAATGGTATCGTGCAGGATCCGGATGAAGGTTGTGTGCGCACGTTCGAGACCAGCGTAGACGGAAGCGGCAATGTGCTGCTCCATCTCGATAGCGTACAGTCTAAGGTTTCGTAATACAACGTTTCGCAAGCAATGCTACTGCGTTTCCTCCGGAAACGTTAGGCTAATGCTTAAGAAGTACGTTTCCTTCGGGAACGTTAGGTGTATGCTTACGAAGTGTGTTTCATGCGGAAACGTTTAAGGAGCTGGTAGAGATGCGACTGGAAGGCAAAACAATCGCAGTGACAGGGCCGCGCAAAGCGGACGAAATGGCGCGCATGATCAGTAAATTCGGCGGAACGGCTGTTATACGCCCGGCGCAAGGAACGGTGTTTCTCGACGACTCGCAATTTGCCGAGCAGCTGCAGTCGCTGATCGAGAATCCGGTTGATTGGCTCGTCCTAACGACCGGCGTCGGGACAGAAGCGCTGCTCGCAACAGCCGAGAAGTTGGGCCAACTGGACCGCTTCATCGAGACGTTGCGCGGTGTGCATATCGCGGCGCGAGGCTACAAGACCGTCAATGTGCTGCGCAAGGCGGGCCTGACGCCTGAAGTGCGCGACGAAGACGGGACGACGGCGGGATTGCTGCAGCTGCTAAATGCATACAACTTGACGGGCAAGCGGGTCGGACTGCAGTTGTACGGCGATCCGGCGCCTAAGCTGAATGCGGTGCTGGAAGCAAGGGGCGCGATCTGCGAAGAAATCTTGCCTTACCGTCATATCCTGCCGGAGGGCGATGCGATTCAACTGCTGCTCGGCGAGATTATCGCAGATGAAGTGGACGCCGTCGCGTTCACGAGCACCGTTCAAGTGCGCTGCTTAATGAGTGAAGCGGCGGTGGCGGGGGTGCGCGATCAAGTGCTGCGGGCATTCGAGGGCCATGTGCTAGCAGTTGCAGTAGGCAAAGTGACGGCCGAGGCGCTGCGCGAGGAAGGGGTGACGCGCGTGTTGTTCCCTGAAGAGGAGCGAATGGGAAGCATGGTCGTTTCGCTGTCGCGTTACTATGATGCCGCTGCCCTTGCCTCAAGAGTGACCGATGCCATATCTCGGGAGCGGGTTGGACGCGAACGGCTCGACGAGGCTTCCCCGAACGCGGCTGTGAAACGACTGCGTGCGGCTGGTAAGGAGTCGGCAACTGAATCAGCACCGCGGAGCAGCGGAGGGATCTTGTCTTCCGCCGTTGCGCTTATGGGGCTGTCGAAGCTTACAGACACGGCGGTATTCAGCGGGCTGACCGCCGATCAAGCTGCAGCTGTCGAGGAGGCTAATGTGTCTGGCGAATGCTCGAAGGGACCAACTGCCATTCAATAATTTCATCCCAAATACAAGAAGCCTGCTGCACTCGCGAATTGCGATTGCAGCAGGCTTTTTCATACCAACATCGCAACTATTCGCTGTCGAAGCCGCCATCGGTATCAATGTCGCTCTTCTCCTCTGTCCACAGTCCCTGCTGCATCCCTGCTTTGGAAGGCGGGTAGCCCTTAATGGATCGGAACACGTTGCTGAAATAGCTGATATCATTGTACCCGCAGCGCTGGGCCGCATCGGAGACGGAGAAGCCGCCGCCCGACAGCATGCTTTCGGCGTTGTTGACCCGAATGAAATTGATGAAATGCCGAATGCTGTAGCCGGTGCTGTTCTTGAACAGCTTGCCGAGATAGACGGGATGAAGATTGACGACCTTCGATAACGTCAGCATATCCAGCGGATCAGCGAAATTGTCGAGAATGTACTCTTTGACGCGGTCGACCCGACAGTCGGCGTTGGTGGTAGGAGAGTTCTGGAACGTATTCGACAGCAGTCGGTGGAGAATGAGCATGAAGATGCCTTTGGCGGATAGCCGATACCCAGGCTGCATGCCGCTCCATACCCGGTTGAACTCCAAGATGTAGTTCAGAATATCGTTCGTAATTCGGCTCTTGGTCACCGTCTCGAATGGAAAACGAAGCTCGTTCGAAGGCTCCGGCAGCAGGAAGTTGAATGCATACGAATGCATCGGATCGTCCTTGAAGGTGTGAGCTTCTCTGACGCTTCCCGCCTGAATGAACAGCATATCCCCCGCTTCCACTGTAACTTTCTCGCCATCGACATAGTAAGTGGCCTTGCCGCCTACGACGAACGTCAAATCATAGAAATCGATTTTCTTGCGAATAATCTCCCAATCCGGAAAGCAACGGCGATCCACGAATAGGAATACTTCGGGGTTTATCGACTCGAACTGGCTGAACTCCATCGCACCTATCAACTCCAGAATCGTTAGAATCGTTGCCTGTCTATGGGATAGAGGGGCTGCGAAACTCATCATAACATGCTCGCGAGGCCGTTCAAGGCTACAGAATAAAGATGTTTAATAATTACAAGCGAATCTTGTTTTCCTCTATGTAAAAGGAACGGTTCGTTCTATAGAATACTAATCAGCAGCAGGAATGACAGCGGATACAATGTGAAAACCTGCTTCTATTATTTCGAATCGAATATTTAATTATTAAACATTTGGCGCAGCCAGCGCCCCGAATTTTCTTTAATTATTCGATCATGATCGTTCGGAATGTACGCGTGTACATTCCTGTGGAGCAGTTCATCATCAGCAGAAAGCGGTGGGTGTATGTCAAATGCAAAACAGGTCGTGCTGAAGCCTTCTCTTGCGGCGCACGTCCGTAAGGAATGGAAGCTGTACTCCTTTCTCCTCATTCCGATTGCGTACTTCGTTATTTTCAAGTACTTGCCCATGTTAGGAAATGTAATCGCTTTCCGTAAATATCGCGGCGGTCCGAACATCTTCGGTACCGAGTGGGTAGGCCTGCGTTACTTCCACATGTTCATGAAGGATCCGACCTTCTGGCGAGCTTTCTACAACAACATTTTTCTCAGCGTTACGTACTTGATCTTCCGTTTCCCGATTACGTTAATATTCGCGCTGCTGCTCAATGAGCTGCGCAATATGCGAGTAAAGAAGTTAGTGCAGACCGTATCTTATCTGCCGCACTTTATATCGATGGTTATCGTGGCAGGCATGATCAAGGAGATCGTCTCGTTGAACGGACCGATCAATACGCTGCTGGGTCACCTCGGGATGGAGAAGATTCAATTCATCTCGCTCCCTGAATGGTTCCCGACGATTTATATCACGTCCGGCATCTGGCAGGGTCTGGGCTGGGGTACGATTCTATATCTCGCCGCAATGACGAGTATCAATACAGAGCTGTACGAAGCTGCCAGCATAGATGGCGCTAGCCGGTTCCGCAAGGCATGGCATGTTACAATCCCAGGCATTCTGCCTACGATCATGACGCTTCTGGTTCTCGATATCGGCGGCATTATGGGTTCGAACTTCGAGAAAGTGCTGCTTCTCTACAACCCGCTCACGTATGAGACGGCGGACGTTATCTCCACCTACGTGTACCGGATGGGTATCGGCGGCAAAGAAGGCATTGGTGGCAACTTCAGCTTTGCTACCGCGGTTGGCCTGTTCGATGGCGTAATCGGTTTGATTCTGGTGACCTTGGCGAACTTCGTCTCGAAGAAGACAACCAAGACGAGCCTGTGGTAGAAGGGAGTATCTTGCATGAAGGTTTCATTTTCTTATCGTGCATTTCAAGGGTTTAACGCATTGGTCATGCTGTTTGTTATCACCTTTACGCTCTACCCTTTCGTTTATTTGGTCGCGCAGTCCTTCAGTTCGGAGGCGGCAATATACGCAGGAAAAGTCACCTTATTTCCGGTCGAGTTCACGTCGAATACGTATAAGCTCATCCTGCAGAAACCAGAGTTTTACAAATATTACAGCAACACGATCCTGTACGCTGTGCTCGGCACTCTTATTTCGGTATCTTTAACGGCTATGCTGGCTTATCCGTTGTCCAAAGATAAACTTCGCCTGAACAAGTTCTTCATCCCGTTCGTCCTGTTCACGATGTACTTCGGGGGCGGATTGATTCCGAACTACGTGCTCGTTGCCCAAATGATGCACATGCGGGATACCATCTGGGCGATTATTATTCCCGGTGCGATCAGCGCATTCAATGTCATCTTGGTGAAGACGTTCTTCGCCGGTTTACCGAATGAAGTGGATGAAGCCGCGAGAGTAGATGGACTAGGCACGTACGGCATATTCGCAAGAATTACGCTGCCGCTCTCCAAGCCGATTCTAGCGACGATGGTTCTGTTCAGTATGGTTGCGATCTGGAACGACTGGTTCAGCGCTTCGCTCTATTTGCAGTCGAAGGACCATTGGCCAGTTGCCTTATATTTGCGGCAAATCATCGATAGCGCCATCGGCGTGAATGAATTCAGCTCGTCCGACTCGGCTGCTACGCAGATTGCTGCAACGATCAAATCGACTGCCATGATCTTAACCTCATTGCCGATTATCTGTATCTACCCGTTCGTGCAGAAATATTTCGTGCAGGGCATGCTGATCGGCTCTGTCAAGGGGTAACACGCGAACCAATATTCAACGATGGTTTCACAGAAAGACCGCAGTTAGCTGCAGTCATTTCTATCATTTATAAAAACGATGATGGGTTGAGGAGGCGTAGTATGAACAGGTTTATGAAGGCAACAGGCGTAGCGCTTGCGGCGTCGATGGTTTTCGGTCTCGCAGCATGCGGCAGCGACAGTGACAAGAACACAAATGGGGAGTCTGGCACAACAGAGAAAACAAACACGACAGAAACGGCTGGCAACACAGAAACGAAAGCAGACGCGCTTGGTTACACATTCGGCGAAGATCAAACCTTCCGCTCCGACGAGCCAGTGAGCTACTCCATGATGTTCAGCGATAACGAAGGTTATCCGTACAAGAAAGACTGGAGACTGTGGAGCGCCATTCAGGAGAAAACGAACGTTTCCTTCGATCTGACGGTCACGGCGAGAACCGAGTACGAGAACCAGAAGACGCTGCTCGTGAACAGCGGCGATGCACCATTCATCATTCCGAAGACGTATGATGAAAGCCCGTTCGTTGCCGGCGGACAGATCGTTCCGATCAGCGACTATGTACAGTACATGCCGAACTACCAGAAACAAGTGAAAGAATGGGGCATGGAGGAAGATCTGAAGGCGAAGCTGAAGGATGACGGCAAATACTACGTGCTTCCAGGACTGTGGGAAGTTGCAGGCGGCGGCTACTCGTACATCATTCGCAAAGACGTCTTCGAGAAGGCTGGCGTTGATGTCAAAGCAAACGAAGGCAACTGGACGTATGAAGAGTTCTACGATGCAATGAAGAAAGTCAAAGATTTCACAGGCGCTAAGTATGTGATGTCGGACCGCTTCAAAGGCGAATCGACGCTCAACATCGCAGCTGTGGAGTACGGCGTAACAGGCGGCTGGGGCTTGTCCAACGGCTTGGTATTCGACCAAGACCAGAAGAAGTTCAATTTTGCCGACACGTCGGAAGATTTCAAGAGCTATGTGACGTACTTCAACAAGCTGTATAAAGAAGGCATTCTGGATCCGGAATCGTTCACGCAGGAAGACGATGCGGCGCTTGCGAAGTTCTACAAAGGCGACACGTTCGTTATCAACGGCAACTATCAGAACTTGGCGGATATGATCTCTAAGATGCAGGTTCCTGACGCGGAGCTGTACATGATCGTACAGCCGGGCGGTCCTAAAGGTAAGCTTCAAATCGAAGCATCGCGTCTGGAGAACGGCGTCATGATCAGTCAGAATGCGCTCAAGAAGCTGGGCGAAGAGAAGTTCATCGAGATGCTGCGTTTCGTTGACTGGCTGTGGTATTCCGAAGAAGGTCATACGCTGAGCCTGTGGGGCGTTGAAGGCGAGACGTATTCCAAGGATGCAGACGGCAACATCAAGCTCAACTCGGATATTACGTATAACGGTCTGAACCCGACGGCAGAGAAGAAACTGAACGTCGACTATGGTTTCGGCGGCGGCGTATTCGCTTACGGCGGTTCGGCCAAGCTGAAGCTGTCGAAGATGTCCGAAGGCGAGAAAGATTACAACGACCGCATTCTGAAGCTGCGCGAACCGCGTAAAGTCGCTCCTCCGATCATGGGCTCCGCTGACGATAGCGAAGAGATGAACCTGATCTCCAAGCCGCTGATGGATTATGTGAAGACGATGACGCTGAAGTTCATTACGGGCCAAGCGAATATCGGCACGGAGTGGGACACTTACGTGAAGCAAGCGGAAGCAAACGGCAGCACGCGTTACACGCAAATGGCGAACGATATCTTCGAGAAAACGAAGAGCAAGCTTGGCTATTAATTCGTAATTCGTAATTCGTGATTGTCTAGCACGCATGGCTTAAACCCCTCATGAAATAATGGAAAGACCCATAAGGATCGCGCTGCGAGGCGTGAATCCCTATGGGTCTCTTTGTGTATGCTTAAATCAATGCGGTGCCTTTATCGTCCGCTGCAGTCGAGATGATGTCGTCGCCCGCAGCACGATTGAACTTAATCGGAAGCTCAATCTTCGTATAGCTGTAATCTGCAATTTGTCCGTTTATCCGCCCCTTGACTTCCCCAATTCCCTCGGATACAATGATCCTCATAATTAACTAACTAACGTTCGTTAGGTACAATCGAAACGAGGTTCCGATCCCATGAACGATACTGCATACCGCATTCAACAAACAGCGCTGAAGCTGTTCACGGACTATGGGTTTGAAGGCACGTCGCTGTCCGACATTGCGAAGGAAGTTGGCATTAAGACACCGTCCATCTATGCGCACTACTCATCGAAGGAACAGCTGTTCCTTCGTCTCGTCGAGGATGTCATTGTCGAAGAGCGTGAGAAGTGGATGACGCATACAGACAGCTTGCGGACGGAGCCAACAGAGCAGTTAAACGCGAAGCGACAGCTGCGACGGTTGTTCGATTTCTATACGGATTTTGCAGGGATGTCGATCGGCCAGGCATTCTTGAAACGGGTTATGCTTGCACCGCCGCGTGGACTGGAGGAGCGGCTTCGCCAGCATATTTTGCAATACGAAGAGAAAATTACGGACGATCTTCATAAGCTGCTCCGAGCTGTATCTGAAGAGACGGGAGCTCCGCCAGTAGACCTGAACCGGCAAGTAGCCGTTATTTATGCATTGATTGATGGCCTGCTCGTTGAGGTTCAACTTTACGATGCGAAGACGCATCGTCAGCGAGTCGAGGCTGTATGGGAGTGGCTGTGGAACGGCATCATGAGAGGGGATTAATGCAATGGCTTGGTTATATTTAATTGTGGGCGGCTTTCTGGAGATCGCATGGGCATTTGGTCTGCAGGAATCGCATGGCTTCACGCGGGTCGTGCCGAGCGTGCTAACGGTCGCGGCGCTTATTGCGAGCTTCGCCTTGTTCGCAAGAGCGATGCGCGTCATTGAGATCGGTACGGCGTACGCGATCTTCACAGGCATTGGTACGGCGGGTACGGCGATCGTCGGCATCCTATTTCTTGGCGAACCGGCGGAAGTCGGCAAGCTCGTCTTCATTACGATCTTATTGTGCGGCATTATTGGGTTGAAGGTCATCTCGGGCGAGAAGAAGCCGGCTGTTCAGCAGGCGGGCGACAGTGGTTCCGTCAGTGCGGGCCTTACCACCAACGGCGGGGCTGTATCTTCCGAACGTCAGGAGGTGCAGTGACAATGGCTTGGTTTTTCCTATTGTTATCAGGGCTTGGCGAAGTAAGCGGGGTAACATTTACGAAGCTGTCTGACGGTTTCCGGAAGTGGAAAGGCACAGTCGGAGCTGTCATCTCCGGAATCGTAAGCTTCTACTGCCTATCGCAGGCGCTGCGGGATATACCGATCAGTACCGCATATGGCATTTGGACGGGGATTGGTTCTGCGGGCAGCGTGCTGCTCGGCATGTTTCTCTTCGGCGAGTCGAAAGACTGGCGCAAGCTGCTGTTTATCGGCATGATTATCGTTGGCGTCATTGGTCTCAAAATAAGCGGAGCATCTGCTTAACTATAGCAAGGTTCGGCTGCTACAGCACTTCATAAGAACATTCATCTCAATAGGAGGCATCTGCAGCGATGGGCCGCTTAATAAGTGGCGCTCGGCGGATGCCTCTTTTTATTTGGAACAGGTTGACAGTTCGTAGATCTTATATTATTATCATTATCAATAATGATAATAATTGAACAAGAAGCTGAAGGGAGCGCACAGCATGGAACAGTCCAAGGCTGATTTAATTCTGCATCCGATCCGATTGCGCATTATTCAGGCGCTGCTGCCGGAGGGCAATCATACAACTCAACAGCTTGCAGAGCGCATGAGCGATATCCCGCAAGCGACATTGTACCGACATCTGAACACGCTGTTGAAGGCCGGCCTTATTCACGTCGTTGAGGAACGCCGCAATCGCGGAACGGTCGAGAAAGTATATGCGCTCGCGCACAATGCAGCGGAGCTTACGCCCGATGATGTGACCGAGACGGCGTCAGCGCAACATATGGAGCTGTTCGTAAAGTTCGTTGCCTCGCTGCTGAGCGAGTTCGGTGCCTATGTCGGCCAAGAGCGCTACAACATGGTAGAGGACGGCGTTTCTTTCCGGAAGATTGAACTGAGTTTGACGGACGAGGAGTATCGGACACTGCTTACGGAACAGCGGGCAATTGCACAGCGATATGCGGACAATAAGCCAACATTGGAACGAAGGCTGCGCATGATTTCGACGGTTGTTATTCCAGAGACGAAGTCAATACCAACGAATCGAACTGAAGGAGATGAAGAAGATGAACATGGCGGTTGAATCGAATGAGCTGGATGTGCAATTGTCGAAAGCGACGAAGCGGGCGATCAAATTCATTCCCTTGTATGTGGCAGTGCCTGTCCTGTTCGGCGTCGGTTTCACGTTGTCGGGCTACGCAATCGACTGGAAGGCGTTTGGACTTGGTGCGCTCGGATGGATCATTGCGTTATTCCTGAGAGGACCGATCGGTGCAGCTGTCATGCGTTTGCCGCAGGAGCGCATGAAGGCGATCATGATTGCGTGCTCGGGTATTCTTGAGGAAATGACACGCGTAGTCCTGCTGGCCCTTACGTCTTTCGGCTCGGCTTGGGCGCTCTCAATTGGTCAGGGGTGGGCGGCTGTTGAGGTGTCATACGTCATCATCCAGATTATCGCGATCTCCTCCTTGGCAGGCAGAACGGATGACAAAGCGATGCAAGCTAAGCAAATGCTAGAGGCGACCGGCAATCTGCAAGCAAGTCCGCTATGGGGCATTCTGGAGAGAATCTGGGCTTCTGCGTTCCATATCGGCTGCACGTTAATCGTTGCTAGCTTCCCTTGGATGGTCATCGCCCTTGTACCGCTTCACAGCGGCATGAACTGGGCTGGCGTGTGGCTTGCAACCAAGTCGATTCGAATGTCGAGCGTGGCCATTGCGATTGTGGGCATTACGCTGCTTATTACGGGGCTTACGTTGATGTAGCAGCGATCGGGTGGAACGTAAGCAACAGGAACGCATGTGCAGAATACAGCTCTTCCTTCACGCTGCATAGCGCTGCCGGAAGAGCTTTTTAATATGACGACGTTACAACGAACGTATCCCGGGCACATGTTATGGCTGTCCTTTACACAAGAAAAAGAGCGATCACCATACTGGTGACCGCTCGAAGTAGGCGGGTGGGACTTATCGGATCAGATGCCAAACATTCGGCAGGCAGTTCGGGGGAAATCAATGCTGCTTTACGTCTTGGATTGAAACGATTCCGCAAGTCCTCGTGCTCGTTCTTCATCCTGCTTGCGAACTTGCAGGGTGCGAACCTTGTCATCGCCGGTAAGCCTGGATTTGATGCCCTGTGACTTCAAGTACGCATACAAGCGGTCAACGAGGTCAATGCGTGTGTCGCTTTCGGTCTGAAGAATCGTCCAGCGCGAGCGCGATGCCGAGATAAGGACGATAATGATCGCCAGAACGATTACAACTGTCGCACTCCACAGCCATACCATGGGAAGCACCACCTTCGGACAATAGTAGGATGACGTTCTGATTCATTCTATTCGGCGGAATGGGCACACATGACATGCAAATGCCGCACAGTTTCCTCTAGTAAACTTGAAAGGCCGCAATCGGTTCGAGTATATTCATGGAAGGAATCCGTTCTGAATAGTTGGTGTTAGGGGAGGGAAGCGAAGATGATCCAGATCGGACTTGCTGGCTGGGGCGATCATGATAAGCTGTATGCGGCGCCTGGCGCAGCGAAGAACAAACTGGGCGTCTATAGCAGCTTATTCCCTGCCGTTGAGGTGGACAGCACGTTTTATGCCGTTCAACCGGAGCGAACGCTCTCGAAGTGGACGAGCGAGACGCCAGCTGATTTTCAGTTCGTCGTCAAAGCCTATCAGGGCATGACCGGCCATACGCGCGACCGCATTCCTTTCCCAAGCGAAGGTGCGATGTTTAAGGCATTCCGCGAATCGCTGCAGCCGATGATAGAGGCGGACAAGCTAGCTGCAGCGCTGTTTCAATATCCGCCATGGTTTGATTGCACGCGAGACAATGTAAGAGTGGTACGAGAAGCGAGAGCGCGGATGGCGGGCATCCCGTGCATGCTCGAGTTCCGGCATCGGAGCTGGTTCGAACCTGACATGCAGGAGCGGACGCTTGATTATATGAGGCGGGACGATTGGATTCACAGCGTCTGCGACGAGCCGCAGATCGGCGCAGGATGTGTTCCGATTGTCGAGGCCGCGACTGATGAGAAACTGACGCTCGTTCGATTTCATGGCAGGCATGCCGAGGGCTGGCTGTCAGGCAACGCGCCGAACTGGCGCGATGTCCGCTATCTATACCGGTACAGTGAAGCCGAACTTGCCGAGTGGGCAGAACGTCTCCTCCGATTGGAGCGGCTCTCGGAGCGGGTAATCGTTATTTTTAACAACAACTCAGGCGGAGATGCGGCGGATAACGCCCGTCAGCTTATGGCGATGCTCGGACAACCCGTGCCGCCGCTGCCGAAGCCGGAGGAGCCGGACGCGGAGCAGCTTAGTTTGTTCTAGCGGTCCGGCATTGCGTAAAGGACTACATACATGAATGGGAGATGGACAACGATGAGCATTCCGAAGCATATTGCAGATACAGCAACGCTGAACAATGGCGTTCGCATGCCTTGGCTTGGACTTGGCGTCTGGCAGGCGCAAGACGGGGAGCAAGTCGTGAACGCGATTCACGCTGCCGTCGAGATCGGATACCGCAGTATCGATACGGCTTCCTTCTACCACAATGAAGAAGGTGTTGGCCGTGCGATCCGGGAGTGCGGCATTAACCGGGATGAGCTGTTCGTAACGACGAAGGTGTGGAACGATGACCAAGGCTACGACGCGACGTTGAAGGCATTCGAGATCAGCCGCAGCAAGCTGGGGCTTGATGTCATTGATCTGTATCTGGTGCACTGGCCAGTGACGGGCAAGTTCGTGGATACATACCGCGCCCTGGAGAAGCTGTATCGGGATGGCAGCGTGCGAGCGATCGGCGTCAGTAACTTCCTGGAGCCGCAGCTTAAGGAGTTGCTCGCGAACTGTGAAGTGGTGCCTGCGGTTAATCAGATCGAGTTCCATCCGCTGCTGACACAGCCATCGCTGCAGACGTTGTGCCGGGAGAAGGGGATTCAGCTTGAGGCATGGAGCCCGCTTATGCAGGGCAACCTTGATCAGCCGCTGCTGACGGAGCTGGCAGACAAATACGGCAAATCGCCGGCGCAAATTATTCTTCGTTGGGATCTGCAGCGTGGCGTGATGACGATTCCGAAGTCGGTGACGCCGTCGCGTCTCGCGGAGAACGCGGCAATATTCGATTGGGCGCTGACGGAAGAGGATGCAGCCGCAATCGATGCCCTCGATGAAGGACGCCGCTTCGGTCCAGACCCTCTAACGTTCGTTTAGGATTTGGTGCGCGGCCAACTCGCATATTACAGGCGTTGTGGAAGCACCATATAGGTTGCCGCCGGCTTGACAGAGTTAACTGTAACTGATATCATTACAGTATGAAGCGGGGTGGCAACCAGTAAATGAACAGCGAATTTACGATAGCCGTACACAGTCTGGTTTATTTGGCTTATTTGCCTGATGGTATGGCCTCAAGCGAGATGTTGGCCGATAATGTCGGCACGCATTCCGCACGGATCCGCAAGGTAATGAGCATTCTGCGCAAGTCAGGATACGTTGCGACGCGCGAAGGCGCGGGCGGCGGATATCGACTTACAGCGGAGCCTGACAAGGTAACGCTTGGCGATATTTATCGCGTCATGGCTCTAGGGTCGCTCATGCCGAGCTGGTGCTCAGGCAACCCAGACATGGATTGTGTTGTCGGATCGAACATGAAGGAAGTCATGTTCGGCATCTTCTGCACCGCAGAGAAGCATCTGGAGTCTCATTTTGACGCCATTACGATTCGTGATGTGCTCGGACAGATTCGGGAATGCAGCGACTGCGGGTGACGAGAGGCGCGGCCGGCGGCTGAAGGAATAAGCGGTATGACGGGTAACCCCCATTCCATACAAGATATCAAGGAGAGGAATGATACAATATGGCAGTTACATTGACTAAAGAAAACTTCACGCAAAGCATCGAGAACGGCGTGTCCCTCGTAGATTTCTGGGCGCCATGGTGCGGCCCTTGCAAAATGCAGCTTCCTATCGTTGAGGAGCTCGCAACGGAGCTTGAAGGTCAAGCTACGATCGGCAAAATCAACGTTGACGAACAACCTGAACTGGCTTCCCAATTCGGCGTAATGAGCATCCCGACGCTGATCCTGTTCAAGGACGGCCAGCCGGTCGACAAGCTCGTTGGTCTTCAATCCAAAGATTCGCTGAAAACGAGAATTTCGAACAACCTGTAAGGTTGACGTATTCCGCATAGCATCAGCAAGAACCTTCATTTTGCTCGCAAGAGCAGAGTGGAGGTTTTTTTTGTGTAAAAAATTACGTGGTTTCCAGCAACTATTTCCACCTATCTCGCGTTGAAATAATCAGATTGGAACGTAAAGCGGTTATTTCCAGCGGTACCGATAATACGGGAGGGGAAATGTTAATGTCCACGAAGTCCAATAAGAATAAGAAGCGGGCGATGCGCTCGCGTAAGCTCGTTGCACTGGCAACAGCTGCAGCGCTAACGCTGTCACTGCCTGCAGGCGCATTCGCAGCGACGAATGCCTCAGCGTCAACGTCGGCTGTGAGCTCTGATGCAGCCGTTTCAACTACATCATCAGCAGAAGGGATCCCAACGGTCGATCCAGTTAATGTCAAGCTTGATGCGGCGATCACGAAGTCGCAAGCGATTGCGCTCGCTCAGAAATATGTCAGCATCCCAGCAACCTATAAACTTCAAAGCGCGAGCTTGTCTTCGTCCTTCCGCACGAGCGGCCTGTACAGCGTGTGGAGCTTGAGCTATACGTATCAAGTGAAGGAGCGTACGCTCGGCAATATCAATGTGACGATCGATGCGGATAACGGCGAGTTGATCGGCTATAACAGCAATACGGATACGTCGAATGTGAAGCCTGTATATCCGCCGAAGGTTGACCGTGATCAGGCGGCTAAGGTGGCGCAATCGTTCATAGCGAAGGTCGCTGCCGCTTACAAGGATCAAGTTCAGTTGGATCCGTATATTGGCGTGGATGAGAAGCCTCCGTTGACGGGGCAGGTTGTTCATACGATCCGATTCGACCGAATCGTGAACGGCATTCCATTCGTCGAGAACTACATCGATATGCAGGTGGACGGCGAAGGGCATGTGCTCAGCTTCAACCGCTATTGGGACAGCTCCGTCACGTTTGATAAAGCTGCTGCTGCAATCTCAAGCGACGATGCAGCCGTTAAGCTGCAAGCCGCATTGAAACCAACGCTCGGGTACATCATTCCTTATCAAATGAAGCCGCGCAAACCGTTGCTCGTCTACAACGGTGCACCTGTCGCCATTTCTGCGATCACAGGCGAGAAAGTGGGCAATTCGGTCGCGCCGGCTAAGGAGACGCAGGTTAGCGCGAAGCCGCTTGGCAATAAGCCATCGGCAAATGGATCGTTGACGAAGGAGCAGGCAGCAGCTAGGGTTGATGCGGCATTCGGCATACCGAAGGATGCGAAACTCACGGACTCCCAGTACGGCGAATACGCGGATGAATCGACGGGCAAGAACAGTTCCTATTGGTCGCTTTCTTATTCCGTGGACAATGCTGACGGGAAGAACGTGCGGTCCATCTACGCGCAGGTCGATGCGCAAACAGGTGAAATTCGCAATTACTCGGGTTATAACTCGGCGAATACAGGATCAGGCGTATCATACGCCGCTGCTCGCACGAAGGCGATTGAGGTGCTTGGCCAACAACTCGGATGGCTCGCGGACCAATATTACCTCATGGAGTATGATACGTCCAACTATGAAGGCAAGAAGCCGGAACAGATCGGCAGCTACTACTTTAATGCGATTCGTAAAGTGAACGGCGTGCCCGTTGACAGCGAGTCTGTACAAGTATCGATTAATGCATACGATGGTTCGGTCGAGAATTATTGGTCGAATACGTCCGGCTTCGAATATCCAGCCACGGCGCCTGTTGTTATTGGAGACGAGAAGGCTGCGGATGCTTGGATGGATTATTACCGTGTCCAACTGACGTATCAATCGGATTATAACTACTATTGGGACGGACAGCCGATTCCAATTGAGAAATATAAGGTTCTGATTGCGGCTGGCGAGATTAAGCCGGATGAGGTGAAATCGAAGGGCGAAGCGAAGCTGGTATACCAACTCGTGCCGCGGTATAACCTCGACGAGAACGTGACGCTTGATGCAGTAACGGGTAAGTGGATTAATTCCAATGACGGTACGGTAACGACGCTGGCGCGTCAGACAGCGACCGACATTGAAGGCCACTGGGCACAGCGTGAGTTGGAGCTGATGGTTGCGTACAAAGCGCTTGATCTGCAGGATGGCAAAGTAAATCCGAATGCCGTCATTACGCGCGGCGAGATGATCAAGATGCTGGTCCTTGCGATGAATCAAGGCACGCCGATTTACTACGCATCGGATTCGAAGGCAGCAGCCTCCTTCAGCGATGTTGCAACGAGTTCCAACTATTTCGCATACGTGGAGACGGCTGTTCAGCAGCAGTTGATCGATGTAGGCGACGGCACGTTTAATCCAGAGGGTAAAGTGGACCGCGAGGAAATGGCGGAGCTCATCGTGCGTGCGCTGGGCTACAATCCGCTTGCCGAGCATGACAATTTGTTCAACATTGCATTCTCGGATGCGGCGAAGGTCGAACAGAAAGGGCAGGCTGCAATTGCCGTTGGCCTTGGCATTATGTCGCTGCAGAATGGCAAGTTCCTGCCGGAGCGTCAGGTGACGCGAGCAGAAGCGGCGACGGCATTCTTCCGCTTCCTGCAGGTGAAGGCCGATCTGAAGGAAGCGCCGCTGCGCGATAAGTAAGACGAAGTCGAAGGCGAATGAATCAGGCTTGGCAAAATGAATCCCCGCTTGCAGCATTGTTGCCGCAGCGGGGATTTTGCGTGAGCAGCAGGTTTATCCACTAAGATGAAAAGCATTGCGCCACCGTAGTGACGTCGCGTTCGTTACTAATCGGACTTCTTCTTTTTGCCGGAAAAGTTTGTGACGGATTTCGTATCTTCAATCGTATCGTTGACGAACGCCATATCCTGATTTTTGGCCTTCATATTCGTCGTTCCTTTGTAGTTGCCTTTATGCGATTGGTTTTCCATTGGTTTGTCGCACCTCCCTTTCGGGTAGTATCCCCTGTGTACCCTGGGACATTCTAAGTACAATGACAATGGAGCGAAGGAGGGACGCGGGCATGGGACAACGGATCAGAGCGGGACGAAGAATGCTGCTGGTTGGCACTGCGTGCATAACATTGATGATGACAATAGCTTGTTCGCCCGGCAAGAAGGAGGAAGCATCGACTTCTGGCGATGCATCGAAGCTGCAGCAGCAGCTTGAACAGGCGGCTGAGGCGGCAGCGAAGCCTGCAACCTGGACCATAACGATGAAGCTGAGCCAGAATCTGGATGAAGAAACGATGAATATGACGACGACAGGTGACGTCGTGCGTGAGCCGCTTCAGATGAAACAGTCGATTCAATCGGAGTACGAAGGCGAGAAGTCGAAGATGGAGACCATTTTGACACCGGATGGGTACTACATGCATGACTTGGCGACGGATGATTGGACCAAGATGGCAGCTTCGGCTATTCCGCAGGTGAAGCAGACGTTATCGGATTATCAAGTGAAGCCGTCAGAGCCGTTGAAACGGCTGGAAGTGTCCTCTGCACAATTGAAAGGCAGTACGAATACGGCAGGTCAGCTTCAATATGACTACACGGGGGACGGAACGGATGCAGGGGCCAAGGCCATTATAGACGATGTGCTGCGCGGTACGTTCGGCGGCGGAACGATGACGAAAGAGGTTGCGGATACGATTAAGGTGAACAGCTTCACTTATCAGCTGACGACGGATGCGACGACGAAGCTTCCGATGGATGTGAAGATGGCGATGGTGCTGTCGATCGAGTTTGAGAAGGGACATCCAACGACGCTTAACCAGACGCTTGATATTACGTACAGCGGCTGGGATGGCGGCCAGACGGTTACGGTGCCGGAGGCAGCCAAGAAGGCGGAAGAGATTACGCCGCCGACGCAGGATCTTATCGATGAACTGCAGCGTCTGCAGGATGAAATGGGGCAGCAGACTCCTGCTTCGTAAGGCTGGTATACGGGCAGTCGGCGGTAGAAGCTTTCCATGTGCGGCGTGCTGCGGTATAATGTCCAATATTGATAAGAGATTAGGAGTTGTTGTGCGTCATGGCGCTTTCATGTGGAATAGTCGGACTGCCGAATGTCGGCAAGTCGACATTGTTTAACGCAATAACGCAGGCCGGAGCGGAATCGGCCAACTATCCATTCTGTACGATCGACCCGAACGTTGGTGTCGTTGAGGTGCCGGATGAGCGTCTCGTCAAGCTGACGGAGCTCGTCGTACCGAACCGTACGGTTCCTACAGCTTTTGAATTCGTCGATATCGCAGGCCTCGTGGCAGGCGCGAGCAAAGGCGAAGGTCTGGGCAATAAGTTTCTTGCGAATATCCGCGAAGTAGATGCGATCGTACACGTCGTTCGCTGCTTCGTAGACGAGAACATTACGCACGTTGCCGGCAAAGTCGATCCGCTGGGCGACATTCAGACGATTAACCTGGAGCTGATTCTCGCAGACATTGATTCGGTTGATCGCCGTATCGATCGCTCCCGCAAGAACATGAAGGGCGGCAATAAGCAATACGCGCAGGAAGTTGAAGTGCTGGAGCGACTGAAGGAAGCACTCTACAACGACCAGCCAGCGCGCAGCGTCGAGCTGAGCGATGAAGAGCGTCTGCTTATTCGTGACCTGCATCTGCTGACGATGAAGCCGGTGTTGTATGCGGCGAACGTGAACGAGACGGAAGCAGCGAACTCGGATGACAATCCGTACGTCAAGATCGTACGTGAATTCGCAGCAGAGGAAGGCGCAGTAGTTGTTCCTATCAGCGCGAAGGTTGAGTCGGAGATCGCAGAGCTTGAAGGCGAAGATAAAGCGATGTTCCTCGAAGAGCTTGGCCTTGAGCAATCTGGCTTGGATCGTCTGATCAACGCGGCTTACAAGCTGCTTGGCCTGTACACATACTTTACGGCTGGTGTGCAAGAGGTTCGTGCTTGGACGATTCGCAAAGGAATGAAGGCGCCGCAAGCAGCTGGCGTTATTCATACGGACTTCGAGCGCGGCTTCATCCGTGCAGAGGTTGTTTCCTACAACGATCTGGTAGCCGCAGGCTCCATGAACGCAGCGAAGGAGAAGGGCCAGCTTCGCCTTGAGGGCAAAGAATATGTTGTGCAGGACGGCGACGTTATGCACTTCCGTTTCAACGTATAATCGATGCTTTTTGCATAGAACGAAGGAACAAGAATGCCATAACAGCGCGGTTTGCTGAGGTGGCATTCTTTTTTTGTATTCTAATTCATTCATTTTGTATTCCATGTAAACTGATTTGAATTATTTCAGAAATCACTAATTGAAAACGGTTGCAATGCCGTTATCAAGAGGAGATAGTAATTTTCGTACAACAGGGGGCGTTAACAGCATGAAGTGGTTTCGGAATATGGGGCTTGTGCTGAAAAGTTCGTTAGTGATGTCGGTTTTCATTATCGTGGTAGTCAGTATCATGGTGGCAGAGAATAGCATGAGGGATAAAAGTACATATTTCGAGCATTTGAGCGATTCGGGACGCTTGATGGAGAAGCAGTACATGCCGGAAGAGGCGGGGATCACTGCTGCACTTGAGAAAATCAAGAAGAATCAGCCGTTTACATTAGCCAAGTCGTATCAGAAGCTGAATGAAATTACGGAGCTGTTGACGAAGGAGCTTAACGTTAGTCATGCCTTCGTGCTGGTGCCAGGCGGGCAAGACGGGGCGATGACCTACATGTTGTCTAGCGAGACCGATAGCGAGAAGGGTCCGAAGGCAGGCGATACATTTACTGCATCGAAGGAATTCCTTCGCAATTGGGAGACCGCCCAGAAGGACGGATCGGCCGTGTACGAGGCTAAACTGGACAACGGCGAAGAGTGGATCACCTATTTGCAGCCGATCCTGAATAACAACGGGGATACGATTGCGTTGTTCCAGCTCGATTTTGATCCATCTCATATGCAAGAGCAGTTGAATACAATGATGAAGAGCGAAGCAGTCATTGCGGTCAGCATAGAGGTCATTGGTATTCTGCTTATTGTGCTGTTCCTTCGCAGAATGCTTGCTCCGCTCAAACGTCTGGCGCGTTTGGCGGAACAGGCGGCGGGCGGCGATCTGACCGTATCCGTGGATGTGCGTTCCAATGACGAGATTGGTCGTTTGTCCACGGCGTTCAACGGCATGATCTCGAATTTGAACGGACTCATTCATAGCGTCCAAACGTTGTCGCAGACGGTGAATAACAATGCGGAATCGGTCCATCACAATGCAGGCGATTCTTCGTCGCAGACGCGCATCGTTGCAGATGCGGTACGCGAGGTGGCGGCAGGCTCGGAGCAACAGCTGCAGAGCTCGAAGGAAAGCCAACGCGCGATGATGGAGATTACGATCGGCATTCAGCGGATTGCGGAATCGGCATCGGCGGTTGCGGACCTCGCGCAGGATACATCGGAGAAATCGACGACAGGCGGCGAACGGATCGATAGCACCGTTGCGCAGATGAATACGATCGAGGGCCGGCTTGTTCAGGCGGCGGCGGAAGTACAAGAGCTGCAAGCGGGGAATCGCAGTATTCGTGAGGCCATGGATCTCATTGGCGATATCGCGACGCAGACTCATTTGCTTGCCTTGAACGCGTCGATTGAAGCGGCGCGCGCAGGCGAGCAGGGCAAAGGTTTTGCTGTAGTTGCGCAAGAGATTCGCAAGCTTGCGGAGCGGGCAGGCGAGTCTTCCCAACAGGTAAGCGATATGCTGGGCAGCATTGTGCTTCGTACGAACGCAATGGCGCATTCGGTTACGAACTCCCTGCAGGAAGCGCAGGAAGGAATGGTTATCGCGGCAGAGGCAGGCGAAGCGTTCCGCGGAATCGAAGAAGGCATTCGTACGCTGGTCAGCCAGATGCAGGAAGTTTCCGCATCCACCGAGGAGATGTCAGCGGGCAGCGAACAGATCGCTGCATCACTGGATGAACTGGAACGGATCGCAGAACATGCGGCTAATCAAGCCTCATCAGCGTCCAATGCAGCTGAACGTCAGCTTGAACTGATGGGAGAGGTCGAAGGGGCATCAGAGTCGATGAAATCCGCTGCAGGCGAGCTTACGGCAGCGGTGCAGTCCTTTAAAGTGTAGTCAGGCGGCCATTTGGTCACAGTTCCGTCTCTTTCCACGAGCAAAACAGTTTATGAAGATGCGGTGTTGTGCTATAATTGTCGGATGAATACAAAGTTCCGGCTGTGCCCGGGCTTTATAGGGGTGAATGTACGGTGATAGACCGGTTATCTGTACTAGCCGACCGTTATGAGAAATTGAGCGAGCTGCTCTGTGACCCGGATGTTGCGGGAGATCCTAAGCGTCTGCGCGAATATTCCAAGGAGCAATCGAGCCTTCAGGAAGCGTATGAGGCCTTTACTGAATACAAGAACGTCAGTGAACAGCTCGACGATGCGAAAGCGATGCTCGGCGAGAAGCTTGATGACGAAATGCGCGAGATGGTGAAGCTCGAGGTTGATGAGCTGTCTGAACGCAAAGCTGAACTGGATGAGCGTATTCGCATCGTCCTGCTGCCGAAAGATCCTAACGATGAGAAGAACGTTATCGTTGAGATTCGCGGCGCGGCAGGCGGCGACGAAGCTGCTCTGTTCGCATCCGACTTGTATCGGATGTATACCCGCTATGCGGATTCGCAGGGCTGGAGAACGGAAATCATGGATATGAACGAGAGCGATCTCGGCGGCTTCAAGGAAGTTGTGTTCATGATTATCGGCAAAGGCGCTTACAGCAAGCTGAAGTTCGAGAGCGGCGCGCATCGCGTTCAGCGTATTCCTGCTACGGAGTCGGGCGGACGTATCCATACGTCGACGTCGACCGTTGCCGTTATGCCTGAGGTGGAAGAAGTCGAGATTGAGATTCATGACAAAGATATTCGTGTCGATACGTTCTGCTCGAGCGGCGCTGGCGGCCAATCCGTCAACACGACGAAATCGGCTGTTCGCGTAACGCACGTTCCGACGGGTATCGTCGCAACTTGCCAAGACGGCAAATCGCAGAACGAGAACAAAGCGAAGGCGCTGCAAGTGCTTCGCTCCCGTATTTTTGAGATTCATCGTCAAGAAGAAGAAGCGAAGTATGCAGGCGAACGTAAGAGCAAAGTGGGTACGGGCGACCGCAGTGAACGGATTCGGACGTACAACTATCCGCAGAGCCGTGTAACGGATCACCGGATTGGCCTCACGCTGCACCGCCTCGACTCGATCATGAACGGTGACATCGAAGAGATCGTACAGACGCTTACGCTGACGGAACAAGCGGAGCTGCTGGAACAAGAGAACAACCAATAATGCAGCTGCAGGCAGCGATGCCTGCGGTTAAGAGGGGCGAACAAGACCGATGACACAATCGGAGGTTACTTATCGACCCGGCATGACAATCGGAGAAGCCTGCTTGCAGGCTTCTTCTTTGCTTGCAGGGGTCGGTATCGGTGAGCCGCGTTCGAACGCCAACCTGCTGCTCTGCCATATTCTCGGCTTCACGAAGGCAGAACTTCTGCGCGATTGGCATGAACCGATGCCGGAGCCGCTGTTCGAGCAATGGGCGGCGTTAATCGCGCGTAAGGCGGCTGGCGAACCAGTACAGTATTTGATTGGCGAAGGATGGTTCTACGGGCGGCCTTTCACTGTAACGCCGGCTGTGCTCATTCCGCGTCCGGAGACGGAGCTGCTTGTCGAGGCTGTCATTGAGGCGGCGGACAAGCTATGGCCTGCCGCGGATAAGGGGACTGTACCATCGGTTGTTGACGTTGGTACAGGGAGCGGGGCGATTGCGGTGACGTTGTCTGCGGAGCGCACGAGCTGGCGTCTATTCGCGTCCGATCTATCGCCGGAGGCTCTAGCGGTCGCGAGTGGCAATGCGGCTCGTCATGAGGCGGCGGAACGCATCACGTTCGTGCAAGGCGATTTGCTGCTGCCGTTCGTACCGGATGGCGGAGGTGTTGAGCACCAGACCGATGCGGCATCTGGGCTGCGCATCGACGTGCTCGTCTCCAACCCGCCGTACATTCCGGCGGCGGATATTCCCAGCCTTCAGCCGGAGGTGCGCGACTATGAGCCGCGCCTTGCGCTCGTCGGCGGCGACGATGACGGCTTGGAGCCGTATCGGCGCATGTCTGTCCAGCTGCCGCAGCTTGCGCAGCTGCCGCGTATCGTTGGCTTCGAGCTTGGCATCGGCCAAGCGCAGGACGTGGCCGATCTGCTTCGCGCAATCGGCCATTGGGATGAGATCCGCATCATCGCCGACTACGGCGGAATCGACCGCCACGTGCTGGCGATTCGTCATGCGGAGTAAGCTGGTTTGTGGGGGATAGGGGTGATAATCACCTCTATCCTTTTATTTATGTTTATCTGTGCAGGATAGGGGCGGTAAATCGCCTCTCTATCCTGCATCAACACTTATACAAGTAACTTATCCGTCCTCACAATTCGTCCTTCTAACCACCCGCAACTAATTCTTCAAAAATGAAAACATCCTCTCTCTATTTTCATTTTCTCTACTAGGTTTATAGAGTCCCACCCTCGGACATACTGCCTTATAGATACGTTCCGGAACGCAAGCTGAAGCGCCGACGGGTGCCTGAGAGGGGCTTGTGTATATGATCCGCCATCATTCCTATTATTCGGTTGATAGTAACGACGCTTCTGTTTCTTCTTCTTCTAAACTCGCACAACCGCGGCGCCGCCGCTTCGCATATCGTCCGATGTATGGTTACTTGATTCTCGCTGTTTTCGTTATCCTCATGAGCTGGGAGCAGGTGCGCACCGACGCATCCGCGATTGAGGGAGCTATTCCGGATCAATCGATCCGACTTCGCATCCTGGCGAATTCCGATGCACCTGCTGACCAAGCAGTGAAACGCCATGTACGCGATGCGGTCGTCGAAGCCATGAACAACTGGGTGAGCGGTCCTGCGACAATCGACCAAGCTCGCGCAACGATCAGCAGCCATATGGGCGAGATCGAGGCGGTCATCGCTCACGAGTTGGAGATTCGAGGTTTCGATTACGGGTTCAAGGCAGAGCTTGCAATCGTCCCGTTCCCGACCAAAATGTACGGCAGCCGCGTCTACCCAGCCGGTGACTACGAAGCGCTCCGCATTACGCTCGGCAAAGGCGCAGGTCAGAACTGGTGGTGCGTATTGTTCCCGCCGCTGTGTTTCGTAGATGCAGCTACCGGTGAAGCAGAGCCGGCACAAGCAGAGGCCGCTGTCGACCAAGCAGATAGCAAATCGTCGAAAGCCGAAGGCAAGGCAGAAGCGAAGACAGCCAAAGCGGACACGAAAGAAGCGCCAGTCAAGAATGCCAAAGCAGATGGCCAAGTGAAGAAAGCAGACGATCAACAAGCACAATCCGGCCAAGCGCCAGAAGCGAAGTTTTTCCTGGTGGAATTGTTTGAAGCAATCATTCGTTTTTTCCATAACTTGTTTTCTTAAAAGCAATTTGCATTATCCTCGAAACTGCTTACCTGCCAGCAAATTGCTTGCATCGTAAGCATACACTCAGCATTCGCCATTTCCATTAACGAACCCCAGCCGGTCTGCCTAAGCAGCCGGCTTTCATTGTGCTATAATACAACTACAACATTAGTCGATTAATCGAGATACGAGGAATAATGATGACCATTCAAACATC
Organism: Paenibacillus terricola; assembly: GCF_014779765.1. Taxonomy (GTDB): domain Bacteria; phylum Bacillota; class Bacilli; order Paenibacillales; family Paenibacillaceae; genus Paenibacillus_T; species Paenibacillus_T terricola. Next base: position 510,685 of record NZ_JACXZA010000004.1, read on the forward strand.
CACATGGCAGGTGCTCCCGGGTGCTGACGACCGTGCATCGCAGGAGGCAATTGCCGAGGCTGCGCGGCTGCTGAGCGGCGGCGGCGTAGTTGCTTTTCCGACGGAGACGGTATATGGCCTTGGGGCAGATGCTCGTCAGACGAGTGCGGTGGAACAGGTTTTTGCGGCAAAAGGGCGCCCCTCCGACAATCCGCTTATCGTCCATATTGCGGACGAATCGCAGCTGGAAGGGCTAGTGATGCCGGTAGGCGATACGGAGCGCGCGCTGATGCGACGTTTCTGGCCGGGGCCGCTTACGATCGTCATGCCAGCTGTTCCAGGCGCGGTATCCCCGCGCGTCACAGCTGGCCTCGACACCGTCGCGGTGCGCATGCCGCAGCATGAAGTAGCGCTGCGGCTGATCGCGGCAGCGAACTGCCCGGTCGCTGCGCCAAGCGCTAACCGCTCGGGCCGGCCAAGCCCGACGCTCGCGGAGCATGTCCGCGAGGATCTGGACGGCCGAATCGACGGGCTTGTCGACGGCGGCCCGACGGGCGTCGGTCTGGAGTCGACCGTCGTCATGACGGAAGGCCCGGGCGTCGTACGCATTTTGCGCCCGGGCGGGATTACAGCGGAGCAGTTGCGGGAAGTTGTGCCGACTGTGCTGCTGGACGAGACGCTGGCTGGGCTGGACATGGCCAGCAGCGACCAAGTTGCGGAGGCTCATAAGGAAGCGGCAGCGTCCGAGCAAGCGGGCGCAGCACCGCGTTCGCCTGGCATGAAATACGCGCACTACGCGCCGCGAGGCACGATGCTGCTCGTCAGCGGAAAGGCGGAAGCCGTGCGCGACTACATCCAACGCGAGGTGGCTGCGGCAATGGCGCGCGGTGAAGTGACGGGGGTGCTCACATATGAGGAGCATCAGAATTATTTTACGGCGGATGAAGTGGTTGTCTGCGGCAGTCTGGAGAAGCTCGAGACTGCTGCTCAAGGGCTGTATGCCGCGCTGCGGGAATTTGATGTTAGAGGGGTGCAAAGCATCTGGGCCGAGGCTTGTCCGAGCGATGGCATCGGACTTGCGCTTATGAACCGGCTTGCAAAAGCGGCTGCGAATCAGATCGTTTATGTATGATGCAGAAACCGAATAATGATAATGATTACGTAATGAACATGAACGCCCGCTCGTCCGCATAAAGTGTACAAGAATGCGGCAGGACGGGAGAGATGAATGTGCATTGGGAAGCGAGTATGGGAGCTGGCCAGCTGTTAACACTGCTTATTATGGCGATTGCGCTTGGGATGGATGCTTTCTCGCTTGGCGTAGGCATTGGGATGAGAGGGATACGGCTTCGGCGTATCGCGCTTCTAAGCACCATTATTGCGTTGTTTCATATGCTGATGCCATTGCTGGGTATGTTCGCTGGTCAGTATGTAAGCGGCTTGCTGGGTGATGTTGCGACTCATGCAGCGGGTGTGCTATTGCTGCTGCTGGGCGGGCATATGGTGTACAACTCATTCAGAGGCGGCGGCGACGACGCGAAGGCCGTTAACCACAGCTCCCTCTGGGGAATGCTGTTGTTTGCTTTCAGCGTCAGCATTGACTCGTTCTCTGTTGGCGTCTCGCTTGGGATGTTCGCGCTGGATGTGATGCTTACGGTGCTGATGTTCGGCCTCGCGGGCGGCGTCATGTCGGTGCTCGGCCTGATGATTGGGCGAAGCGCTGGTCGGAGTCTTGGCGGCTACGGAGAAGCATGCGGCGGCGTCATCCTGCTCACATTTGGTCTATTGTTCGTGTTCTAACTGGAAGGGAGTACGACTTGCCTTGAAACGGATATTGTTCGTATGCACCGGCAATACGTGCCGGTCGCCAATGGCGGAAGCTATTATGCGCGATAGAGCGGCGCGGCGCTCGCTGGACATTGAGGTCCGTTCGGCAGGCGTCTCGACCGTAGATGGGATGGCGGTATCAGCGAATGCGGCTGAGACGCTTAGACGCAAGCAGATTGCTCATAACGGCACAAGCCGTGTGCTTGCAGAATCTGCGGTGCAGTGGGCGGATCTGATTCTAACGATGACGGCCTCGCATAAGCGAAGCTTGCTTGGGCGATTCCCGAGCGCGATGGAGAAGACGCATACGCTGCTCGAATATGCGTCACTGGACGAACAGACGGCTGCTAAGTTGGCCGAACTGGAACGTTTATATACGGAATGGCAGATGAAGCAGGCGCTTGGACAAGAGGTTACGGATGCGGATCGGACACGCATGATCGAACTGGAGCGTCAAATTCCCGGCTTCGATATCGATGATCCGTTTGGCGGTCCGCTGCACGTATATGAGAGCTGCGCGGCACAGATCGAGGAAGCGGTGGAGAAGCTGCTGGATAGACTTGCGAAAGACGGCCATTCGTAGTCCAGTCGATCTGGAAAGTGCGCTGTTGCGCTGATTATGGGCTGTTAAGGATTGATTTTGGCTGCCGGATCAGGTATGATGAAGACAAATTTAACGGTTTCCGATGTAACTGGCGACGAAGTGGGATACCACGGTGGAGCATCGGAATATACGGCCGGTCGCCTGGGCAAAGAGCATCGCGCGTTGAGCGCGTTATGCTCTTTTTTGCTTTTAATCAGGTAATAATCAGGTGTTTGCTGGTGTCGATAGGTGTCGTGTATTGCGGGCAAATTAGGTATAATAAGTGCGGACTGGTTTCTGAAATTTATAGTTATCGCAAAAAAGTGTATGCTTCCGATGCGGCTTTTGCTGCATGTCACACCAGAGGATGGGTGTGAGGCTGACGCAAAATCTTAAAGCGTATGCTTCCGATGCGGCTTTTGCTGCATGTCACACCACAGGTTGGTGTGAAGCTACCGCAAAATCTTAAGGAGGGTTTTCACCATGAAAATCTCGATTGGGGCCGACCACGGCGGCTACCGCTTGAAAGAAATTTTGGTTCCGTTCATCGAATCGCTTGGCCATGAAGTGACGGACGTTGGCTGCAGCTGCGACCAATCCGTTGACTACCCAGACTATGCGCTTCCGGTTTGCGAAGCAGTAGCGAACGGTCAAGCTGACCGCGGCATTCTGATCTGCGGTACAGGCATTGGCATGTCGATCGCAGCGAACAAAGTTCGCGGCATCCGCTGCGCGCTCGTACATGATATGTTCTCGGCGCAAGCAACGCGCGATCACAACGACACGAACGTGTTGGCAATGGGCGAGCGAGTTGTTGGTCCTGGCGTAGCGCAAGAAATTATTCGCATCTGGCTCGAAACGCCATTCTCCAATGGCGAGCGCCATGTCGGTCGCATTAGCAAAGTAAAAGAAATCGAAGCGAAATACGCGGCGCAAGTATAAATCTTAATGACGTACACGCGGGAGGCATTGCGATGAGCGACGTCCAAGGTGTTTTTTACAGCGAACAGGCATCTGTCGTGAAGCAAGCCGTGCAGACCATTGTCAGCGAGCTTGTGACAGCGGGCAGCATCAAGCGCGGCCAGCTTGTCGTCATTGGCTGCAGCACGAGCGAAGTGCTTGGCAAACGCATCGGCACGTCCGGCACGACGGACGCGGCTGCGGCGATCTTCGCCGGTGTGGAGGCGGTCCGTCAGCAGGCTGGATTTTATCCCGTGTATCAATGCTGTGAGCATCTGAACCGGGCGCTCGTCGTGGAACGCGAGGCTGCAGAACGTTACGGGCTCGATGAGGTAGCGGCTGTACCCGTGCCGAAGGCGGGCGGATCGATGGCGGCGTACGCGTATCGTCATTTGAACGATGCGGTGCTGGTCGAATCGGTTCGCGCCCACGCAGGAATCGATATCGGGGACACGTTCATCGGCATGCATTTGCGGCCAGTAGCTGTACCGGTTAGACCGACGATTCGTTCTATCGGTCAAGCGCATGTGACGATGGCTTACAGTCGTCCGAAGCTGATAGGCGGGGCGAGAGCGGTTTATACATTGGACGATAAGGCTGAGCCGGAACGTCCAGGCGGCACCTGCGAGTAGCATCTCATACTTATCATTGCGTTCAACCATGCGGGCAACCGCTTGTGAATATAGCACCACCATTTTATTTAAGGAGGATTTTATCCTATGGAAAACTTGCGTAAACAAGATCCGGAAATCGTAAAAGCACTTGGTCTCGAGCTTCAACGTCAACGTGACAACATCGAACTTATCGCATCGGAGAACATCGTCAGCGAAGCGGTACTCGAAGCAATGGGCACGGTTCTTACGAACAAATATGCCGAAGGTTACCCAAGCAAACGTTACTACGGCGGCTGTGAGTATGTTGACATTGCAGAAAATATTGCACGCGACCGTGCGAAAGAACTGTTTGGTGCTGAGCATGCGAACGTTCAACCGCACTCCGGCGCGCAAGCGAACATGGCTGTATACCTGGCATGTCTCAACCCTGGCGATACGGTTCTCGGCATGAACCTGGCGCACGGCGGCCACCTTACGCACGGCAGCCCAGTTAACGCATCCGGCCTTCTGTACAACTTCGTTCCTTACGGCGTGCAAGAAGACTCCTTCACGATCGACTATGAAGAAGTTCGCAAGCTTGCGTTCAAACACCGCCCTCGCCTGATCGTTGCCGGCGCAAGTGCATACCCGCGCATCATCGATTTCGAGAAGCTTGGCCAGATCGCTCAAGACGTAGGCGCGCTGTTCATGGTTGACATGGCACACATCGCTGGCCTTGTTGCAGCGGGCCTGCACCCAAGCCCAGTGCCGCATGCACACTTCGTAACGACGACGACGCACAAAACGCTTCGCGGTCCTCGCGGCGGCATGATCCTCTGCCGTAAGCCATGGGCTGCAGCGATTGATAAAGCGGTATTCCCAGGCTCCCAAGGCGGCCCGCTCATGCACATCATCGCAGCGAAAGCCGTTGCATTCGGCGAAGCGCTTCAACCTTCGTTCAAAGAATACGGCAAACGCGTAGTCGAGAACGCACGCGTACTTGCTGATGCGCTTGTTGGCCACGGCCTGAACATCGTATCCGGCGGCACGGACAACCACCTCATGCTGGTTGACCTGCGCAACCTCGGCATTTCGGGTAAAGAAGCAGAGCACGTACTCGACTCTGTTCAAATTACATGTAACAAGAACGCGATTCCGTTCGACCCTACGAGCCCATTCGTGACGAGCGGTATCCGCATCGGTACGCCAGCGGCTACAACGCGCGGCATGGATGCGGAAGCAATGAAAGTTATCGCTGACGTTATCGCGATGACGCTGAAGAATCCGAAGGACGAAGCTGTCCTTGCTGAAGCGCGTGCGAAAGTTCAAGCGCTGACGGCACAATACCCGCTGTACCCAGGTATGGCTTACTAATTATCGCAACGATCCAAGACGCCTCACTCCGACAGCGGGTGGGGCGTTTTTTTTGACTACATTATGACGCTCTGCAATGAACCGAAACCCCTCCCATGCTATACTCATTACATAAATGGAAATAAAGAGGTGTTCGGGGATGGAACTCATTGTAGTCGGGATTTGCGTTATCACATTCATTATCGTGCTCAAGGTAATCGGGAATCAGAAACCGCGCATGAATAACGGAGGACTAGCTGGTCGCCCCTCTGCAAGGAGACCTTATTCAACGCCTTGGCCGCACGAGCAGCCGCCGGCTGCGCTCGGGGTTGCGTTCGATCATCCTGCCCGCAGTGCAGCCGAGAGGCTGGATGCTGCGCTTCCAACGGAGTTCGAGTCTCGCGTCCAATATCGTGTCCAAACGGCCAAGCCAGGCATGACCCAAAGCGAATGGGCCTGGACCTGGTTCGAGCTGAAGCGTTACTTCCTCATGTGCGCTCTGCTTCGGAATGTTCCGATGTATAGCACGAAGGCTGATGAAGTATGGCATGAGATGCTGATGTTTACGCGAGAGTACGAAACCTTCTGTCAGCAATTTTGCGGAGCTTACATTCACCATGCTCCGCATGGGCAAGATGACAATAAGCCGGAAGCCGGGAGTCGGGCATGGTTTGATTGGCTGTATGCCGAATTGTTCGAGCTGTCGCCTGTAAGCGGGAAAGTGTGGGGCTCGTTCTTCCGGGAACCGTTATCGCCTAACAAGTTGTCTCAGATGGAAGCCATGAACGAAGACCAAATTCGAAACGAATGGTCCCGCAGCGATACAGTGTCCCGATATGAGGATCTAAACCGTACAGCTGTCCATCTAGCAGCTTCGGCGAGGCGGCAGATCGATGCCGCGCGGCAAGGCGCACGAGGACAAGGAGTGCCGGATTACAAGATGCCGAACCGTATGAACAACGAATCGTCATACGACAGTATGGCAATCATGTCGGGCGGTTGGCTGCTGCTCTATTATTCTGCTATAGAGCCGAATAATCTGGAACAGCGAATGAATGAACACATACACCGAGACGAGGATCGACATGGAAACTCCTCCGCATGCACCTCGTATAGCGGAGACGATTCTAACCGCCACGGTGGTTCCTCCCATCATAGTCATTCTCATCACGGGCACGACAGTCACCATGACGGCGGTTCTTCCTCCTGTGGAGGAGGAGGCGATTCCTCGTGCGGAGGCGGAGGAGGCTGCGGCGGAGGAGGGGACTGACTCATCTCGGATCAAAGCGCTGCTAATGTTCTCTCTGCCCCAGATGCAACGACTGATTTACAATGCTATAATAAACGGGATCATCGACGATTACTTATAGTTGTGTTACAACAGCTAGCAAATCAGGAGGCAGTTCCCCATGAGCAAATTGATAGTGTGCGATCATCCATTAATTCAGCATAAGCTGACCTTTATTCGTAATAAGGACACGAATACGAAAGACTTTCGTGAGCTTGTTGATGAAGTCGCTATGCTGATGGCATACGAAATTACACGAGACGTTCCGCTGCAGTCCATTGAAGTGGAGACGCCTGTGCAGAAGACGGAAGCGAAAGTCGTGTCCGGACGTATGCTTGGACTTATTCCGATTCTGAGAGCGGGCCTTGGCATGGTAGACGGTATGCTGAAGATGATTCCAGCTGCGAAGATCGGCCATATCGGTTTATTCCGCGACCCGCAGACGCTTCAACCCGTAGAATACTATATCAACCTGCCGACGGACGCGACGAATCGACTGCTTATCGTCATCGACCCGATGCTTGCGACTGGAGGTTCGGCTATTGCAGCGATCAATTCGCTTAAGAGCCGCGGCTGCGAGCAGATCAAGATGATGTGTCTGATCGCAGCGCCTGAAGGGGTAGAGGCATTGCAGAAAGCGCATCCCGATGTAGAGATCTACACGGCTGCGCTCGACGAGAAGCTCAATGACCATGGCTACATCGTGCCGGGTCTGGGCGATGCCGGAGACCGGATGTTCGGTACGCACTAGACTCATTTATTGATCTCTGCATGACGACGCTGGTCCAGACCGTTGTAGGGTGGATACAGCGCGTTATGCCATGCCATCATGTTATTTCATTGTGAAGTTAGGAGCTGACCTTTGTGTCCAAATTGAAAGTCATGACGATCTTCGGAACTCGACCTGAAGCGATTAAGATGGCTCCGTTATTTCTAGAGCTGCAGAAATTCAATGAGCAGATCGAACCGATCGTATGTGTAACCGGACAGCATCGCGAGATGCTGGATCAGGTTATGCAATTTTTTGGGATTCAACCGGATTACGACCTCAACGTCATGAAAGCGAATCAGACGTTGACGGAAACGACGATTCGTGTGCTGGAAGGCCTGGAGCCGATTCTTCGTGAAGCGAAGCCGGATATCGTGCTTGTGCACGGCGATACGCTGACGACCTTCCTTGCGAGCTACGCGGCATTCCTGCAGCAGATCCAAGTCGGTCACGTTGAAGCTGGTCTTCGCACATGGAACAAGCTGTCTCCATATCCGGAAGAGATGAACCGTCAGCTGACGGGGGTTCTCGCGGATGTGCATTTTGCACCGACGGATTGGTCGGCTGGCAACCTGCGCAAGGAGAACAAGCCGGAGGAACGCATCTATGTAACGGGCAACACGGTTACGGACGTGTTCCAGTACACCGTTAAGAAGGACTTTGCGCATCCGGTGCTCGAATGGGCAGAAGGCAAGCGTCTTGTTCTGATGACAGCACACCGCCGCGAGTCGCAAGGCGAGCCGCATCGCAACATTTTCCGCGCGGTACGCCGCATTGCTGACGAGTTCGATGATATTGCGATCGTGTATCCGGTTCACTTGAGCCCGGCGGTTAAGGGACCAGCGGAAGAAATGCTCGGCGGTCACCCTCGCATCAAGCTGATCGATCCGCTCGACGTTGTCGACTTGCACAATTTCTACCCGCATACGCATCTGATTCTGACGGACTCGGGCGGTTTGCAGGAGGAAGCGCCATCGTACGGTGTGCCGGTTCTCGTTCTCCGCGACACGACAGAGCGTCCAGAAGGAATCGAGGCAGGCACATTGGAGCTGGTTGGCACGGACGAAGCGGACGTATATGAGCGTACGCGCGCGCTGCTTACCGACCAAGATCTGTATAATACGATGAGTCGGGCGGCGAACCCATACGGTGATGGACAGGCATCCGTTCGGATCGTTCAGGCGCTTCTGCACCATTTTGGAAAAGCGGACAACCGTCCGGCTCCGTTCACACAACGTTCATAGTTTACAAGAGATATTTGGTAATCCCAACGAGGGTACAGCATACAGTTGTACTGTACGGTTTCGGAATCCGAAAATCCTTGCTGCACAAGGGTTTTTGGACTCCTGTTCACTAAATGTTTGAATTTATATGAATTGACAGAATGGATGCCGCTTGGATAAAATAAATGAGAGTTTTGGAGTGATTCCATGAATCCGTCCAATGAAAAACCATCATCGGAAAATAATCGGAACGCGCGGGACAGTGGCCTTGGGGACAATCCCTGGCGCGCAATGGGGTTGGTCGGCACCGTAGGGGCTGACCTTGCCGTATGTTTAGGGGTAGGTTATTGGCTTGGTTCCAAGGCGGACGCCTCTGGCGGCACGCAATATTGGTATCTTGTCGGACTGCTTGCAGGCCTTGCGGTCGGCGTCGTAACGATCTATTTTCTAATCCGAGCGTTTACGGGGGGCAAAGGAACTTGATTGACAACCTGTCGGCCCACCTACGAACCGTTACACGATTGACGTTCTTTTTTTTGTCCGTTTGCTTTATCTGTTGGGCTGTCTTTCCGGCGCAGCAGGCTTGGTGGGGCGGTCTTGTTGTGGGAACGGTAGCTAGCTTGGTGAATGCGCTTCACCTGGCGTGGAAAGTCGATTCGATTGGCGCGCGTGCCGCTGGTGGCGGCGTGGGGCGCCCGTCGCTTGGATTTTTCACTCGGGCGTGCATTGGCTTGCTTGCAGTCGTAATAGCAACGAGAACGTTCGATTTCAGAGTTGAAGGCGTAGCCATGGGATTATTTGTCGCCCAATTGGCAACACTCATACTGGGATTTTGGACCATATGCAGACGGGGACGTATGCAATCCCTCGATGAAAGGGGTGAAAACAACTAATGGATCATATTTTTCCTACCGTCCATAAATGGGGAATTGAATTTGACCTTGCGGCCATCTTCATGATCATTGTCACCAGTATCATCGTACTCGTACTGGCTCTCCTGGCCGTGCGTGGCGCTTCGGTTGATAAACCGACCAAGATGCAGAACTTCCTGGAATGGGTTATCGAATTTGTTACCGGCATTATCGGTACAACGATGGACCTGAAGAAGGGTAAGCCGTACTTGACGCTCGGTCTGGCGCTGATTATGTATATCTTTGTCGGCAACATGCTTGGTCTTCCGTTCGGCTTCGTGACGGAAGCGCATCATGGCGCGTCAATTTTCGGTATGGAGCTCGACCTTGGCGGCGAAGAAGAAGCGCACATCGCATGGTGGAAATCGCCTACGGCTGACGTAGCGGTTACGGCTGCATTGACGATTATCGTCATTCTGCTGACACACATTGAAGGTATGCGCCGCAATACAAAGCATTACTTCAAACACTACTTCGAGCCTTACATTCCTTTCTTCCCGCTGAACCTGATCAAGGAAGTGTCCAAGCCGCTGTCGCTTGCGCTTCGTCTCTACGGCAACATCTTTGCCGGCGAGGTTATGATTGGCGTTATCATCGGTGGTCTGAGCTGGATCGGCGTTATTCCGCTCATCGTATGGCAAGCATTCAGTATCTTTGTCGGCGCAATCCAAGCTTTCGTCTTCGTTATGTTGACGATGGTTTACATGTCGCAGGCGATCGTTCACGAAGAGCATTAATTCGCTCGAATGAATCCAGCTATAGGTTTCATTCCCGAAGCACAGGAACAATGGCCTGTCTTACGGGCCTCAATACATTCAAACATAATTAAGGGAGGATTTTTCTAATGGGAGCATTGGCATTGGTTGCAGCAGCAATCGTATTCGGTTTGGGCGCGCTTGGCGCTGGTATTGGTAACGGTCTGATCGTAGGTCGCACGGTTGAGGGTATCTCCCGTCAACCAGAGCTGCGCGGTACACTTCAAACGACGATGTTCATCGGTGTAGCACTCGTCGAAGCACTTCCAGTTATCTCGCTCGTATTGGCGTTCATGTTCTTCGCCAAGGCTTAATTTAAATCGAACAAGAACGGCGGGGAGTGCCTTAGCCTCCGCGCCTTCCTTATGTTCGAGCAATAAGTTCGCCTAGCCTTAGAGCGCCAATGGCGGACTTTTCATGCATCGAAATCCTCGTGTACGCACGTGTAATACCGACTGCATTAAGAAGGGAGTGACGCCCAGTGCATATCGTCTGGTCGACATTTGGTATTCAATTAGTGGCGTTTCTGATTCTCTTTTGGCTGCTGAGTCGTTACGCATTCGGTCCTCTGTTCGGCATTATGGAGCAGCGCAAAGCGCATATCCAGAGCCAGCTCGACAACGCAGAGAACAGCCGTAAACAGGCTTCCCAGCAACTCGAAGAGCAGAAACAAGCGCTTCAACAAGCGCGTAAAGAAGCTCATGACATTATCGAGCAAGCTAGAGCGACTAGCTCGAAGCAAGCTGATGACATTATCGTCGCTGCCAAGTCCGAAGCTACGCGTCTCAAAGACGACGCAGTTCGCGATATCGACAGCGAGAAGAACAAAGCAATCGCAGCACTTCGCAGCGAAGTCGGCGGCATGTCCGTTGCTATCGCATCGAAGATTATCGAGAAACAAATCGACGAGAAGTCGCAAGAGCAGCTTGTTGACCAATACCTGAAAGAGGTTGGAAGCAAATGAGCCGCGATGTCGTAGTAGCGAAGCGCTACGCCAAAGCCTTGTTTGACATTGCTCAGCAGCAGCAGATCGTTGCTGAAGTCGAAGATCAGTTGAAGCTGATCGTAGAAGCAATCGAAAGCGAAGTTGACGTACAGAAGTTTCTGGCGCTTCCATCGGTTGATGCTAGTCGTAAGATCGAACTTCTCCGCGGCGTGTTCGCGGATCGCGTTTCATACATTGTGCTGAATACGTTGGAGCTGCTCCTGACGAACGGCCGTCAAGACGTTATTGTTGACGTCTACGGCGCTTACGTGAAGATCGCAGGCGAAGCTCTTGGCCAAGCGCGTGCGACCGTTTATACGGCGCAATTGCTGGAAGCTGACGAGCTCGAGAAGGTAGCTGCACAATTCAGCCAGATCACAGGCAAGAAAATTACGGCAGAGCAAGTCGTTGAACCAGCGCTGCTCGGCGGTATTCAAGTTCGCATCGGCGACCGTCTGTACGATGGCAGCCTGGCGGGTAAGTTGAATCGTTTGCAAAAATCGTTGAACAAACGAGCACTGTAGATAGGGGTGAGCGAATTGAGTATCAGACCTGATGAAATCAGCACATTGCTGAAACAGCAGATCGAACAATATAAATCCGAAATTCAAGTGGTTGACGTTGGTACGGTAATTTCCGTCGGTGACGGTATCGCCCGCGTTCATGGCCTCGAGAACGCGATGCAAGGTGAGCTCCTGGAGTTCTCCAACGGCGTAATCGGCATGGCACTCAACCTCGAAGAAAGCAACGTCGGTGTCGTTATCATGGGTCCTTACAAAGGCATTCGCGAAGGCGACCAAGTTAAACGTACCGGCCGCATCATGGAAGTACCAGTAGGCGAAGCGCTTCTCGGCCGCGTTGTTAACGCACTGGGCGAGCCAGTTGACGGCAATGGCCCAATCAACACGACTGCTACGCGTCCAGTCGAATCTCCAGCTCCGGGCGTAATGGCTCGTAAGTCGGTATTCGAGCCTATGCAGACGGGTATCAAAGCAATCGACGCGATGATTCCAATCGGCCGCGGCCAACGGGAATTGATCATCGGCGACCGTCAAACGGGTAAAACGCAAATCGCGATCGACACGATCGTGAACCAAAAAGGCAACGGCGTTATTTGTATCTACGTTGCAATCGGTCAGAAGCAATCGACGGTTCGTACCGTTGTTGAATCGCTCCGTAAGCAAGGCGCGCTGGATTACACGATCGTCGTAACGGCGAGTGCATCCGAACCGTCCCCAATGCTGTACATCGCACCCTACACGGGCTGCGCAATGGGCGAGTACTTCATGTACCAAGGCAAGCACGTTCTTATCGTATACGATGACCTGTCGAAGCAAGCAGCTGCATACCGCGAGCTCTCGCTCTTGCTCCGCCGCCCGCCGGGCCGCGAAGCATACCCAGGTGACGTATTCTACCTGCACTCCCGTCTCCTCGAGCGCGCAGCTAAGCTGAACGACGAGCTTGGCGGCGGTTCCCTGACGGCACTGCCGTTCATCGAAACGCAAGCAGGCGATATCTCTGCATATATCCCAACGAACGTAATCTCGATTACGGACGGTCAGATCTTCCTTGAGTCCGACCTGTTCTACTCCGGTCAGCGTCCAGCGGTTAACGTTGGTAACTCTGTATCCCGTGTAGGTAGCGCGGCTCAAATTAAAGCAATCAAAAAGGTTGCAGGCACGCTGAAAACCGACCTCGCGCAATACCGCGAACTCGCGGCATTCGCAGCGTTCGGTTCCGACCTCGACCGTGTTACGCAGTCCCGTCTGGACCGTGGTGAGCGTACGCTCGAAATTCTGAAGCAAGGCATCAACGCTCCTATGCCGGTAGAACGCCAAGTTGTTGCACTCTACTGTGTCACGAAGGGCCATGTGGATGAAATCCCAGTTCAAGACGTACGTCGTTTCGAAGGCGATTTCCTTGCATACGTGGATGCAAACAAACCAGAAATTTTCGCTTCCATCCGCGATACGAAAGATTTGACTTCCGACAACGAGAAAGTTCTTGTTGAAGCGATCAACGCGTTCAAAAAGGGCTTCGCACCGTCGGTATAAACCATTTCTTCAAACAAATGCGGAATAGAACTGGCTAAAGGGGAAACCGCAGGTTTCTCCTTCCAGTAATAAGGTGGTGACAACGAATGGCTAAAGGTATGCGCGAAATTAAGCGCTCGATCAAGAGTACGCAGAATACGAAGCAGATTACGAAGGCAATGGAGATGGTTGCGTCCGCCAAGCTCAGAAGAGCTCAAGACGCAGCAGTAGCATCCCGTCCATATACCGACAAAATCCGCGACGTAGTTGCAAGCATCGCGTCGGGCGGCGGTACGATCAAGCATCCGATGCTGCAGTCCCGCGAAATCAAACGTACGGCTTACTTAGTCGTTACTTCTGACCGCGGTCTGGCTGGTGGCTACAACTCCAACGTGCTCCGTAAAGTTTGGACGGAGATTCAAGAGAAGCACAAGTCTCCTGCAGAATACGAAGTGTTCGTTATCGGACGCAAAGGACGCGACTACTTCAAACGCCGCGGCGTAACGCTGACGGAAGAAGTTGTAGGACTGTCCGATTCACCGACGTTTGCTGACATCAAGGCATTGGCTGCATCCGCAGTCAAAGGCTTCGAAGAAGGCAAATTCGATCAACTGAACTTGGTGTACAACCAATTCATTAACGCAATCTCGCAAGTTCCGGTAATCAAGCAGCTTCTGCCGCTTGATGCATCGAAATTCGCTGGCAGCTCTGACGCTGCAGCTAAAGCGAGCTATGAATATGAGCCTTCACCTGAGAAGGTGCTCGACGTTCTTCTTCCTAAATACGCTGAGACGGTAATCTACAGCTCAGTTCTGGAAGGCAAGGCGTCCGAGTTCGGCGCACGTATGACTGCAATGGGCAACGCAACGAAGAACGCGACGAAGATGATTGCAAGCTTGACGTTGACGTACAACCGTGCACGTCAGGCAGCGATCACGCAGGAAATCGCGGAAATCGTCGGCGGAGCGAATGCGCAGCAGCAATAATGTTTCGTTCAATGCGACCTCTGACAGGCCGCACTGCTTGACCGTGGTGCGGTAAAGAGGCCTGCGAATGACAACCATAAGGAGGTACAGGAATGAGCAAGGGACGCGTAGTTCAGGTAATGGGTCCGGTTGTTGACATTGCATTCGACAATGGCCAACTGCCTGATATCCTGAATGCAATCAAGATTGAGAAGAAAGCTCAAAACCCAGGCGAAGTTGATATCAACCTGACGGTTGAAGTCGCTACTCACCTTGGTGACAATATGGTTCGTGCCGTAGCAATGTCGTCCACGGACGGTCTGGTTCGCGGTACGGAAGCTGTTGATACGGGTGCTGCTATTACGGTGCCAGTAGGTCCTGCAACGCTGGGCCGCGTATTCAACGTACTTGGTGATCCAATCGATAACAGCGGTGCAGTAGACCGTTCGATTGCAAGCCCAATCCACCGCGAAGCGCCAACGTTCGAAGAGCTCTCGACGCAGCAAGAGATGCTCGTTACGGGTATCAAAGTTATCGACCTCATGGCTCCATACGCGAAGGGCGGTAAAATCGGCCTCTTCGGCGGTGCAGGCGTAGGTAAAACGGTAACGCTGCAAGAACTGATCCACAACATCGCACAAGAGCTCGGCGGTATCTCCGTATTCGCCGGCGTCGGCGAACGTACTCGTGAAGGTAATGACCTGTACCACGAGATGAGCGATTCCGGCGTTATCAACAAAACGGCGATGGTATTCGGTCAGATGAACGAACCTCCAGGTGCACGTCTTCGCGTAGCGCTGACGGGTCTGACGATGGCTGAATATTTCCGTGACCAAGAAGGTCGTGACGTACTTCTGCTTATCGACAACATCTTCCGTTTCACGCAAGCAGGTTCCGAAGTATCCGCACTGCTCGGCCGTATGCCGTCGGCAGTAGGTTACCAACCAACGCTCGCTACGGAGATGGGTCAGCTTCAAGAGCGTATCACGTCGACGAAGAAAGGTTCCGTTACTTCCATCCAAGCAATCTACGTTCCTGCCGATGACTATACGGACCCGGCTCCTGCAACGGCGTTTGCTCACTTGGACGCAACGACTAACCTTGAGCGCAGCATCGCGGCAATGGGTATCTTCCCGGCCGTTGACCCGCTTGCATCGTCTTCGCGTATCCTGACGCCAGAAATTCTCGGCGAAGAGCACTACCAAGTAGCGCAAGGCGTTAAGAAAATTCTGCAGCGTTACAAAGAGCTTCTTGATATCATCGCGATCCTCGGTATGGATGAGCTGTCTGAAGAAGACAAGCTGATCGTACTCCGTGCGCGTCGTATCCAGAACTTCCTGTCCCAACCACTGCACGTTGCAGAACCGTTCAACGGTATCCCAGGCGTGTATGTGCCAATCAAAGATACGGTTCGCAGCTTCAAAGAAATTCTCGATGGCAAGCATGACAGCCTTCCAGAATCCGCGTTCCATAACGTTGGTACGATCGAAGACGCAGTGGCGAAAGCTAAAACGCTGTAAGGCGTTAGGCGGGAGGATGCGAGAATGAGTACCCTTTTACTAGAAATCGTTACGCCTGAGCGTAAAGTTTACGCGCAGGAAGTTAACATGGTGAGCGTAAAGGGCGCAGACGGTGAGCTCGGTATTCTGCCGAACCACATTCCGCTCGTTACACCGCTTCGCATTGCACCAGTCATCGTGAAGAAAGACGGCGCTACGGAGAAATTCGCTGTTTCCGGCGGTTTCATCGAGATCCGCAAGGATAAAGTCGTTATTCTGGCAGAGAGCGCTGAGCTCGCTTCCGAGATCGATGTCGATCGTGCAGAGGCTGCGAAGCATCGCGCTCAAGATCGTTTGAACGCGAAATCGGACCATGTTGACTTCAAACGTGCAGAACTAGCTCTGCAGCGTGCGATCAACCGTATCAATGTAAACGGCAAATAATAATTTGCTCTTCTATAGAAACACCGCCAGGCTTAAGCTTGGCGGTGTTTTTGTGTTAAAATGATTTTATATACATAGATGCAGATCGGAGCGAGCAGCGATGATTGACATTCATAATCATATTTTACCCGGAATCGATGATGGTCCAAGAAATTGGGATGAGGCATTGGAGCTGGCCCGTAACGCTGTTGCGAATGGGATAACAACGGTTATTGCCACACCGCATCATGCGCACGAGCAGTTTCATAACCCGGCCGAAGGTGTAATTGCACTAACGGAACAAATGAACGAACGGCTGAATCAAGAAGCTATTCCGCTGCAGGTTCTGACCGGGCAAGAAATTCGTGTTCACCATGAGCTGCTGGACCGTTGGGAGCAGGGAGCATCTGGCGAACTTCTGACGCTGAGTGGTACGAAATATATGCTGATCGAGCTTCCGTCTGGACGTGTGCCGGAGGGGACGGAGGAACTGATATATGAGCTTACTCTGAAAGGGATAACCCCTATTATTGCTCATCCAGAGCGTAATCGAGAATTGGCGGCGGATATCGGCCAGCTGCAGCGTCTTGTTGATAGCGGTGCATTAGCGCAAGTGACTGCACACTCGCTGGTCGGCATTTTTGGCCGAGGGGTAGAGAAGGCTGCTTGGGCGATGTGCCGGCAGGGACTTATTCATTTCGTAGCATCAGATGCGCATCATGCGACGAGGCGATACTTCTGTCTTCGTGAGGCCTATGATGCTGTTCGTGACAAAATGGGCGATCAAGCGGTTAATTATTATAAAAGAAATGCACAATTGCTTCTTAATAATGGCACCATAGAGCAGCAAGTGTTTGAAGCGACGGCATCTTCAGACGGAGCGTGGGGCAAGGTCAAACAATTGTTCGGACGAAGCAAAAAATAGTGAATAAGTGAAGAGACTGCAGAAGGCGCGATAGTGTCTGCTGCAGTCTTTTTTAATCCGATGATTGCGCCTTAAAGCCCCTCAGCTTAGCTGCTGCCAGCAGGATCAGCGGGTAGATAAAGTTAAATATATTGTAACTGACCGCGATCAATGGCGCCGAGCTGGCGAACACGATCGTGTTCGGAAAGGACCAATAGGTGAAGCACATGATCAGAAGGCCAACGGGAAAGATCAGAGGATTATGGTCTTTCAGGCCCAAAAAATGAGCGAAACCAATCACTACGCAATAGTAGGTCAAACAAGCTCGAAGAAATACGTCCAGCACCCAGAACAGCATAACGAGCGAGTCCAGATGGGCAAGAAACTCGAAAGCCTGCGTATAGCGGGTTATGACCATGAATGGGTAGGTGAACGCGCCAAGAGCGCTTCCCATAATGCCGATTGTGTAAACGAAAGTGAAGAAGAGGCATAAAGCGACTGTAGTAACGGAAATCCAGCCCCAGCGCTGCATTCTCTTATTCGATTCGACATGCGGCAGAAAGAAAGTCAAATAGACGAACATGGAGTACCAAATATTGAGCGCCAGAGTTCCTTGAGCGATGGGGATAAAGCCGTGCTCCATTACAGGCAGCAGACGCTCTAGATTTATCGTATAAGTCAACGGCAATATGATGATCAGAATGATGAGGATGATGATCGGCGTAAGCAACCTTGCAATTCTGGCGATGACCTCGACGCCGCTCCGAATGGCAAGAGCAGTAAGGAGCGTAAGACTAGCCGTAAAAACGATGCTTGGCGTTCTCGTGAAATAGTTCATCGACACGAAGTCGATGAACTGCCTAGTCTGATTGCCGTTAAGGATCAGTGCATTGAGGAGGAAAAGCAATCCTATCGTTTTTCCCGCTGGCGCCCCCAGAACAGTGACGCTGTACTGAATGAGGTTGCGCCCAGGAAATAAACGATGCAGCGCAACGACTGTAGATATTAAGATAAAGCCGCTGACCGGTGCGATAATCGCGGAGATCCACATGTCCCTGCCTGCTTCCGAGAAAATAGCAGCCGGAGCAGACAGCATAGAAGTGGACAACACTGCCATTAGCAGCAGACAGGCAATCTGAATGGGCGAGATCTTCGTTATTTTCATACAGCACCTCCTCGTCAGGTTGGGATCTTCGGACTGCTGCCTCTCAGTAGTGCAGTAGCAAACAACACGATTGGGATACAGAGGTGGGCATAGATATAGTAGAACAGAATAATGTGACCGAGACTGTAGTTATAGGTCGTAGCGTCGGGAATGGACCAGAAAGCCAGCAATATAATGGCCAACCCGACGGGTAACGTCAGCGGCTTGTAAGAGCTGAGCTTGAACCATTGCGCCAACCCGCTGGTAGCAGCGTAATACATGACGATTGTGCGGATGAATACGTCCATTACCCATACGATCATAATCAGAGAATCGAGATGGGTCATGAAGCTTGCGATGGATACATAACGGCTTAGCTGCAGGAACGGATAGGAGAAGAAGTTGGTAGCCGTGCCTAGAGCCATTAGTACATATAGGAACGTTAAGGTGAAGGTGACGACCGACCATCCGACGGCCCAGTACAACCGACCTTTGTTCTGATCATGCTTGGAAAGATAGGGCAAAAACATCGATGCGTACATATACATCGGATACCAGAGCTGCAGCGTAATGGCTCCACGCAGCACAGGCGCCGCCCCTTGACTGAAGATAGGCAGGATTCGGTCTGGTTCCATCTCTTTGATAAGAGGGAGGATGAGCACGACTACGATAACAACAATGAGCGGCGTCAACGAGAGCGCTAATCGGCCTATAATTTCGACACCTAAACGGACGGCGATCGAACTCACCAATACCATCGTGCATGCAAACACGACGAGGGGCGTATTCGGCATGAAAGCCATACTCATAAGCTCGGAGAACTGACGAAGCTGATTGGCATTCATCATCAGGCAGACGATCAAGAAGGTGAGGCTGATGAATTTGCCCACTACTGGTCCAAGGATAAGCTCGCAATATTGGACAATTGTGCGGCCAGGGTAGCGTCGATGAAGCGATAATGCGATATAGATGGAAGCGAAACCCGTAACACAGCCGATGATCGGCGTCATCCACATGTCGGTGTGCGAGACGTTATAGGCAAGCGAAGGAGAAGACAGCGTAGCCGTTGCGAGCAGCGACAGAAACAGCATGCAGGCAAGCTGCGCTGAAGATATTTTTCCGGCTTCGATATCGTATCGCTCCTTTATAATGAAATAGGTCTGCTCGCTACGATTTGAATAACATCTTGGCCAGCGGCTGGAACAGCGGCTGCATCCATTGAACCGGGCCAGGAATATTAGGATTGATAACGAGAAGTATGGCAAGAGCAACCCCCGGGACATAGAGGATCAGATAGGCAGCCTTCGTCTTCGCATCTTTTAATCCTCGCCAATCAAATAGCAGCATCAGTATTGCGATAAGCAAGATTACAACAATATAGGTCTTGGGGTGATTCATACGGCATATTCTCCCTTCTCTTCTGTGTCCTTCTGCTGCTTTCCGAATCGCCGCTTCATCAATGACGCCAGGTAAAGAAGGAGAGGCAGAAGCAGGCCGAAGGTCAAGTAATACATCACGATTTCAGGCGAGAATACGAATTCGACATTCGTAATGCCCCAATAGCTGAACAGCACCATAATCATGGATATCGGCAATACCAGCGGACGATATTGCGGGAGTCCGAGGCACTGCGCGAGCCCGATCGAGGCGCTGAATAAGCCGAACGTAATACGGATAACGATCTCGACGACCCACACCATCATCACGAGCGACTCCAAATGCTCGAAAAACTCGGTTAAACTAATGAATCGCGCCAGCACCATGAATGGATATACATAGATCGGGGTTGCATCCCCCAGAATCGCATAGACAAAAATGAAGGTGACGAACAAGATGACCGTAAAAATAGCGACAGAACCAAATGCCCACCCGAGCATATGCCGCTTGTTGGATACGAAAGGAAGGTAGAAATTCATAAAGGTGAACACGGGCACCCAGGACATTAACCGAAAAGCCCCCTTCAGAGGAGGCGTCATTCCTTCGCTTAAGACAGGTTCGAAGTTATGCGCGTTAATATCCTTGATTGTCGGCATATACAACATGAGAATAAGCACAACTACAACCGGGAGAAGCAGCGTAGCGAATCGTGCCACCGTTTCAACACCGCCGCGCACGATGAGTGCGCACACTAGAATCATGCTGCCTGCAATTACGAGTGCGGGCGTCGTGAGCAGAAACGTCATTTTTATGAAATCGGTGAATTGACGTAATACGTTCGCTGTCGTCTGAATGATAAACAGCAGATACAACAGTCCAATCGTAACCCCCAGGGGGCGACCGAGTAGTTTCTTCATATATTCGATTAAAGTTTGGTTCGGATAAGCCTGGTTCAGCTTGACTAACAGCCATACAATCAGAAAACCAACGGTAGAGGCCAGTATTGGCGAGAGCCACATATCCTGCTTAGCGACAGAGGATGCGACTGTAGGCGCCGTTAATAAAGAAGTTGCCGTCACAGCCATGAAAGATAGTACCGCAACCTGCGCTGCGGATATGCGCCCTCGTTCCATACGGATTCCCCCTCCAAACGGTTTATCTCGTCTTACTTCCGCATCCAAGGCAAGATAAGAGGCCTGAATAGCGTGCGCACCCCTTGCAATGGACCGGGCGTGTCCGGCCACAATGTAATGACGACCGATATGATAAACACCGAGAAAACGATCGTCAGATAGACGGCTTTCGTCAGTGCATGGTCCAGCGAGGGCCATTCCAACCAGAGAATGCTGCCGATGACAAGCCCGACAAAGCCTAGAAACATCACATGCATCATGGCGTTTCGCTCTGCTGCAGCGTTTTGTTATCCCCAGTCAGACCGTTGCGAGCGACGACTAGACGAATGTCGTAGCTAACGACGACTTTAGGGAAAATTTCGTCCCAATTTTTCTTCGACTTATTCCACTGTTTGGGGTAATGCCGATAAAATTGTTCCGCGAAACCAAGATAATCAACGCCGCTTTTTTGAGCGATTTTGACCGTTTCCTCGATTCGCTTCTGCAGCGTTCGTTTGAAATTCTGCTGAAGCTTGACGATATTGGGCTCTTTGGTCGTATCCAAGGTACTTGTGTTCTCGTTCAAATTGCCGGTTGCATCGATTACGACACGCATGCGCCATTCCCCGTTCTTGATGGAAGGTACAAGCTTCGAACTTGCGTGAAATAAGTAAACCGATGCAATTCCGCCACCTCCTTGAGGTACTGGCGAGGTAATCGTTGCCGATTTGATTTCATTGCGGAGCCAGAGCAGTCCGCGCGTAACGGATGTATCCAGCCTGTCGGCCATCCGTAAATCTTTGAACGTTGCTGAGCCGCTGATGAAAGGGGAAGACTCGCCATCCTTTTGCAAAATGTGAACGACGGGCAGGACCGCCGTATGCGCCTCCTCGGACAACTCTTCAATCGCTTGCAGAATGGATACGTTCAAGCCGGTCTGTAGAATTGCCATTTCACGCAGCGTCTCCGCGCTATTGCGCTCGATCGGCGTATTCCACTTGAGTACGTTCTCCGCAGGTCCGTCACTAACGAACAGATTGGCACGTTCCCTCGGGTGCGGATGGCGAGTAAGAAACTCAAGCGGTTCCTTAATGCTCTTTCTTGCAAGCTTCTCCCCGAAGACGAATACATCAGCCTGTCCCCAGAACACTTTTCTCGAGAGCCGCTCCTGCAGTCGTGCAGTTGCATCAGCCATGTCTATTCCTATCGCATCTCTAACAACCGTCTTATTGGTTGAGCCGCTGGAAGGGCCGGATGCTGACTGCTCAGAGGATGGTGGACTCGGAACGAACAGCTGTACAGAAAGCTTGATGCGGTCATTGTCGGTCAAATCGACACCTGCAGCTGTAATGATTGCGAGATCATTGATTTCAATCCGATCCCAACAGCCTGATAACAGAATTGCGCTTAGCAGCAGTGTCAACAGCGTGCGACAGGTAGGCTGCATGCTACGAATTCCTCCTTGACTTGTATAGCTCGGTCCGTATGCGAATGCGGTTGAAGAAGGAACCCGTTAAATGCGGCCTTGTCAATGCGTGCGGGCTGGATGTACGGATTAACGTATCCTTGAGCTGACTCGTCTGAACCGGCGCGAGCGGCGATAGGTAAGGTACGCCAAACGACCGCAGCGTCATTAAATGGATCAGAATGACGAGCGCCGCTAGAACAATTCCATATAGCCCCAGTATTCCTGCGCATAGCATTATCGGGAATCGAATAAACCGAATGGCGATGCCGAGCGAATAGTTCGGAATCAAGAACGATGATACAGCCGTAATGGCTACGACCATAACCATCGGAGAAGAGACGATGCCAGCAGCGATCGCAGCTTGTCCGATAACGAGCGCTCCCACGATACTTACTGCAGAACCTACCTGTCTAGGCAGCCGAATACCTGCTTCGCGAAGTGCCTCAAAGGTGATTTCCATGAGCAGCGCTTCTACAAGTGCCGGGAATGGTATCTGCTCCCGCGATACCGCGATGGTAAGCAGAAGGGAGGTAGGGAGCATCTCCTGATGGTACGATAATACGGCGACATAAAAGGAAGGACCGAATATTGTAATCAATGAAAACAGCATACGCAGCCAACGAATCGCTGTTGCAACGATCGACCGCTGATAGAAGTCCTCGGGCGATTGCATCATGCTCATGAAGGAAGCGGGAGCAATGAGTGCAACGGGCGATCCGTCAGATATAAGCGCAATTTTGCCTTCAAGCAGATGGGCAGTGACAACATCCGGCCGTTCGGTGGACATCAGCTGCGGGAACGGAGATAAAGGGTTATCTTCAACCCACTCCTCGATGAGAGACGTATCCGTCATGCCGTCCACATCGATAGCCGACAGCCGTCCTTCCATTTCCTTGACCAGATTAGGGTCTGCAATTCCTTCGATAAATGCGATAACAGTAGCCGTCTTCGTATAGCGGCCAATAAAGATGGGCTTCATCTTGAGCGCCGGTGTATGCAGACGTCGACGCAGCATCGTCGTATTCGTCCGTATCGATTCCACGAAACCTTCGCGTGGGCCCCGAACGACCGTCTCGGCCTCCGGCTCCTCAATCGAACGGATAATCGGATTGATCACATCGTACACAAGTGCGGATGTTACCCCGTCCATGAATAGGACGGCGTGTCCATAACCGATTTTGTCAGCGACATTCTCAAAGTCCATTGCCTCGAGCATGGCGGAGATCGTCACGCATTTCACAACAGCTTCTTTGTTATGTGCGCCGTCGGTCCCAGTGTGCTGTAGAGGGGTTAAAATTTGCAGGTCGATCAAGCGCATATCACTTAAACCGTCTAAGTAAACCAGAGAAGCAGCCGGACCGTTCAGAATGTCAAACTCGTGAACGATGATGTCTGAACAGTCCTTAAATAACTCGCGCACCGTGTTTATATTGTCCTGCAGCTTGCCGGTGACAGGCAGGCTGAGCAGTTGGCGCTGATAGGCCAGTACTTCTTCAACAGATGGCGTCGGCGCCATCTGGATGCCAGAGTTATAAGCGGCGTTAGTCGAATTCGAGCTGGCCTTCTGTTCTTGCGAAGGCTGCTGTTGTGCCGACTGCTGTGCCTGATTCTGATTATCGGTGTTCGATCCGTTCGTTGATTGGGTCCCGTTATCGGGCATTGCGTCAGAAGACGGAGCGGCGCCGACATCTGGCTGAGTGCTTCGTTCGTCCTTTGGATGAGTCATCGGCATCTCCCCGTTCCTGATTTGTCGTTATTTTGATCATTTTTCCAGCTGAATAATACATGGATTTGTTATAAATGCTAATTTTGTTCAAGTGACAACGATTAACTGTGTCGAAAACGCACGCGGCGAGGACAAAGTGAACGTTTGAAGGGAGAATACAAGATGACCAAAGTGACGGATATGCTTAACGGGCAGTTGGCCGACTGGAGCGTGCTGTACGTCAAGCTGCATGATTATCATTGGAATGTGAAAGGATCGAACTTTTACACGCTGCATGTCAAATTTGAGGAGCTGTATAACGAGGCGTCGTTATTTGTCGATGCTGTGGCGGAACGCATTCTGGCGCTCGGCGGCAAGCCGGTGTCCACGATGAAGGCTTTTCTTGAACAGTCCAAGGTAACCGAGGCGACCGGCAGCGAAGACGCTGCGGCGATGGTGCGTTCGCTTGCCGATGACTTTGCCGGCATTGCGGACAGACTCGGAGAAGGTGCGGCAATCGCGGACGAAGCGGGGGATTCGCCGACGGCGGACCTGCTGATCGCAAGGAGGGAAGAGGTGCAGAAGCATCTGTGGATGATGCGCGCTTTTCTCGGATGAACATTGCGGTCGAATTAAGTCGAATACAGAAGCAGCACAGGAGCGTTCCTTAGCAGGAGCGCTTTCTGTGCTGGAAGGAGATAGGAAACCTTCATCGTCAGGCAGGCATAAGCCGTCCTGTTGGCGAATAGGGATATCAGACGAGTAGTCGTTCAAGTGACCCAGGCGGGAGTGAGCAAGAAGATGTCCTGAAGGGGCTTTACAGGCAAGGGGGCGTTTATAGAGAGATGGATTTCATAGACGCTAGTAACAGGTTTTGCTATAATTGTGAGGTAATTTTATACCCTGCTTGTCGAGTTCAGATGTTGTAGCCAGCTATGACTAATGGAGGTGAACGGGTGAATACGTACATGAATCAGTACATCATCGTTGCGATTTTCATCTTGTTAGGAATTCTGCTTCCTGTAGCTGCTCTTACTGTCGGGCGACTGCTTCGGCCTCATAAGCCTACCGATCCGAAGCAAGCGACGTACGAGAGCGGCAACGAGCCTGTAGGGGAAGGACAAGTTCGGTTTAATGTGCGCTATTATCACTATGCGCTTATGTTTGTTATCTTCGATGTGGAAACCGTTTTCCTATATCCATGGGCCGTTGCTTATAAGAAGCTCGGCCTTTTTGCGATGGTGGAGATGCTGTTGTTCGCCGCAATGCTGGTACTTGGTCTTGCTTACGCCTGGAAGAAGAAGGTGCTGACATGGAATTCGATTTAGATTGGATTACGCAGGAAGAACGGCAGGAGCTGGAACGCAATGTGTTCTTGGGCACGCTGGAGCAGGTCAAGGCGTGGGCACGCAGCAACTCCTTGTGGCCGCTTACCTTCGGGCTGGCGTGTTGTGCGATCGAGATGATGGGAACGGGAGCGTCGCACTATGACCTTGACCGATTCGGCGTCATGTTCCGCACATCGCCGCGTCAGGCGGACGTTATGATTGTTTCGGGAACGGTAACGAAGAAAATGGGACCGCTGCTGCGTCGACTGTACGACCAAATGCCGGAGCCGAAGTGGGTCATCGCAATGGGCTCCTGCGCAACGGCAGGCGGACCTTATGTGAAGTCCTATGCGGTTATTAAGGGTGTCGATCAGATCGTTCCTGTCGATGTCTATATTCCAGGCTGCCCGCCGAGTCCGGCTGCGCTTATCTATGGCATTAACAAGCTGCAGCACAAGATCCGGTATGAGGCGAAGACCGGGAAGCAGGTGACTTAACGCATGAGCGAGCGTCAGGATGATGCGAAGGAACTGAAGCCGGGGGAGCCAAGCGAAGCGGAAGGAACGGCGGAGGTACAGGCTGTGAGTGATGCAGCTGGAGCGGAGGGCATGACGGAGGAGAAGGCCGCGAGAGATGCCGATGGAGCTGATGGCACGACGGAGGAGAAGGCTGTGAGAGGTACTGCTGGAGCGGAAGACACAACGGAGGAGAATGCCAAGAGCGATGCGGTGATGGAGGCGGGCAGCGCAGTTGTAGGCGAAGCCACAGCTGGAGCAGTCGCGGAAGCGGGCACAGAAGGCGGAGCGACGGCGCAGGCGACCGCAGCGGCGGATGCGGAGCTGTCGGCGAAGCGCCAAGCGGCGGCCGAGGCGAGAGCAGCGCGCGCAGCAGCGAAGGCTGCAACGGAAGCGGGCAGCGCCGAGGGGGCGTCTGCGCCGGCAGTGCCAGCCGAGCGGCCTGCACGGGCGCCGCGCGCCGCTGCTGGGGCCGCGGCCGATGCCGCGCCGTCTGCGCCGAAGGAGCCGTCGCCGCTGCAGCCGCAGCTGGATGCGGCAGCGGCGCTTGTCCTCGAGCTTGTGGACGCGGACGCCATTGAGGAGGCCTATGTGAACGAGCTTGGCTCGCACATGCCGACGCTCGTTATCCGTCCGCCATATCTTCGGCGGATAGCTGAGCTGTTCCATGCGCATGAGTCGCTGGGGTGCACATATCTGCGCAACGTATCTGGCGTCGACTACGAGACGCATATGGAAGTTGTCTATTACATGGTGAATATGACGAGCGGCCAACGTTATGCGCTGAAGGCGCGTGCTGACCGCAGCAATCCAGCGCTTGATTCCGTAACCCCTGTGTGGGAGACGGCCAACTGGAACGAGCGTGAAATATACGATCTGCTAGGCATTCATTTCCACGGTCATCCTGATCTGCGGCGCATTATGATGCCGGACGACTGGATCGGCCATCCGCTGCGCAAAGACTACGAGCCGCTTGATCCGGAGGTGTAACGTGGGCGCGATACGAACAGAAGAGCTGCTGCTGAACGTCGGTCCGCAGCATCCGAGCACGCATGGCGTGTTTCGCATTATCGTGAAGCTTGATGGCGAAATCATCACCGAAGCGACGCCTGTTATGGGCTACTTGCACCGAGGAACGGAGAAGCTTGCGGAGAACCTGAACTTCACGCAAATTATTCCGTATACCGATCGGATGGACTACGTGTCCGCCATGACCAACAACTATGTGCTGTGCCATGCAGTGGAGAAAATGATGGGCCTCGAGGTGCCCGAACGGGCCGAGTTCCTTCGGCTGATCGTGATGGAGATGCAGCGCGTGGCGAGCCATCTCGTCTGGTGGGGGACTTACCTTCTCGATATCGGCGCGATGAGCCCGTTCCTGTTCGCCTTCCGCGATCGGGAAACGATCGTACAGCTGTTCAATGAGCTGAGCGGCGCCCGCCTAACTTACAACTACATGCGAGTCGGCGGGGTGAAGTGGGACGCTCCTCCCGGATGGCTTGATAAGGTGAGAGAGTTCATTCCCTATATGGAAAAGAAGATAGAGGAATACGACCGGCTCGTGTCCGGCAACGAAATTTTCCTCTCTCGCATCCAAGGCATCGGGCGTTACGATGCGGAAACTGCAATACGCTACGGCCTATCGGGTGCGAACTTGCGCTGCACGGGGGTGCAATGGGATCTGCGCCGCAGCGAGCCATATAGCCTGTACGACCGTTTCGAGTTCGACGTGCCGGTCGGCAAGAACGGCGATTGCTTCGATCGTTATCTGCTTCGCCTTGAAGAAATTCGCCAAAGCCTCCGCATCCTTAGACAGGCGCTTGAACAAATGCCCGAAGGCGGAGAGACGATGGGCAAGGTGCCGCGTGCCATCCGTCCGCCAGCGGGCGAATCTTATGTAGCGATCGAATCGCCGCGCGGCGAGATTGGCTGCCACATCGTATCCAAAGGCAAAGCAGAGCCGTATCGGCTGAAGTTCAGACGGCCCTCTTTTGTAAACCTGCAAATTCTTCCGAAACTGCTCGTCGGCGAGACGATGACCAACCTCATTACGATTCTGGGCGGCATTGATATTGTCGTCGGGGAGGTTGATGCCTGATGGATTGGTTGTCCGCTTCACCCGTAACCTGGTACGATGCGCTGTTCGTTTTCCTCTGGGGTGTCGTATTAATGCTCGTCGTTCTTGGCTTCGTCACCTATGCCATCTACTTCGAACGCAAAGTCATCGGCTGGATGCAGTTTCGTCGAGGCCCGAACCGGGTCGGTCCGTTCGGATTGCTGCAGACGGTTGCCGATATTCTGAAGCTGCTCATCAAGGAAGATACGATCCCGCGTAAGGCAGATCGACTGCTGTTCGTGCTCGCCCCTGTGCTGGCATTCATTCCAAGCTTTGCTGTGCTGGCCGTTATCCCTTATACGCAAAAGCTTTATTTTGCCGATCTGAACGTCGGCTTGCTCTATTATGTGGCACTATCGGGCATATCGACGCTGGCCATCGTGCTCGGCGGGTGGGCGTCCAATAACAAATACGCGCTGCTCGGCGGCATGCGCTCCGCTGCGCAGATGATCAGCTACGAAGTGCCGCTGGTCATCTCCGTAACCGGCGTCGTCCTTATGAGCGGAACGCTCAATCTGCGAGGCATCGTAGATGCGCAGTCGGGCGGTTGGTTCTGGGACTGGAACTTCCTGCCCCAGATTATCGGCTTCGCCGTCTTCGTCATCGCAGCGATTTCTGAGCTGAACCGTACGCCATTCGACCTGCCGGAGGCTGAATCCGAATTAGTCGCAGGCTACCATGTCGAATACAGCGGCTTCCGCTTCGCCTTCTTCATGCTGACGGAGTATGTGTATGTCTATGCCATTGCGGGCCTTGCAACAACGCTGTTCCTCGGCGGCTGGCACGCGCCGGCGCCGTTCCTTGATTTTATACCGGGTATCATCTGGTTCGCGCTGAAGTTCGCCTTCATCGTTTTCTTCCTGTTCTGGCTGCGTGCAACGCTGCCGCGCATTCGCATCGATCAGCTGATGGGCCTCGGCTGGAAGCTGCTGCTTCCGCTGTCGCTCGCGAACATTTTCTTAACAGCGCTCTTCTATGAGCTGTTCCAGCGCTAGATCTAACCATTAGGAGGCTTACGGTATGAAAGGGATGTTGAAAGGAATGGGCGTCACGCTGAAGGCGCTGACGGCTCCGAAAGTGACGACTTCTTACCCCGACACACCTTACATGATGCCGGAGCGGTATAGAGGCATTCAGCATTTTATACCGGAGCTGTGCATCGTTTGCAATCAGTGCGCGCGAATCTGTCCGACGGAATGCATTACGCTGACCGGCAAGCCGAACCCTGATCCGGAGAAGAAGGGCAAAGTGATCGACACGTTCGATCTCAATTTCGAAATTTGTATCTTGTGCGACCTATGTACAGAGGTTTGTCCAACCGAGGCGATTGTCATGACCGGCAACTTCGAGCTGGCCGCGTACAGCCGCGATGAGCTGTATAAGGATCGGGAGTGGCTGACAGACAACAATACGCGCGTCCGCGAGGACAACAACAACATTGGAGCGCCGCAGAAGGGAGGCGCCAAATGAATGAGCGGCTTAACCTTTAACTTCGACGGCGGCTATGCTGCGTTCTTCGCTTTCGCCGTCCTTATCATTGCAGGAGCTGTGCTGATGATCAGTACTTCTAAGGTCGTTCATATGGTCATGTCGATGGCGGCTGTATTTCTAGGCGTGGGCGGCATGTACATTTTGCTCGATGCAGAGTTTCTCGCGTTCGTACAAGTGCTCATCTATGCGGGTGCGATCTCGATTCTCATGATCTTCGGCATTATGATGACGAACCACAGAGATGCGGCCGCCGAGGCCGTGAAGCCCTTGAAGGAGACGCTTGCCGCAGTTGGTGCGCTTGCCTTGTTCGGACTGTTGTTCTATGCGATTCGCGATGCGGATTTCGCAGACATGGGCGGAGGCACATTGGTGCCCGAGGAAGATAATACGGCAGCGATCGGCATGATGCTGTTCCACAATCAAGTGCTGCCGTTCGAGATCGTTTCCGTGCTGCTGACTGTCGCTTTTATCGGGGCTATCGTTCTGGCCAAGAAGGAGGCGGAGTAACGTGCTGGCATCCTATCTGACGATGGCGGCTATTCTGTTCTGCATCGGCTTGTACGGTGCATTCGTGAAGCGGAACGCCGTCGTCGTCCTGTTGTCGATCGAGCTAATGCTGAATGCGGTCAACTTGAACCTGGTCGCTTTCTCCAAATACGGAATGATTCCGTCGCTTACGGGTCAAGTATTCGCGCTATTCACTATTGCAGTGGCTGCTGCAGAAGCGGCGGTTGGCGTTGCAGTGCTGATCGCGTTGTTCCGGGCCAGAGGCACCGTCAAGGCCGATGAATTCGATGAGTTAAGGAGGTGAGCGTACAATGGCATACTCAGAGGCGGCGTGGCTAGTCCCTCTCTTTCCGATGGCGGCGTTTCTCGTGCTCTTGTCCTTCGGACGCGGAATGAGAAGCTGGGCACCGATCATCGGGGCTATCGGCACGCTCTGCTCACTTGTCTTGTCAATTCTCGTGCTGCTCGAAGGGATTGAATATCAGGATCGGATCGATTGGATCAAAATGGGCGGCCTAACGCTCTCGCTCGGCTATGAAATTACGCATTTGACTTCGCTGATGCTCGTTATCGTATCGCTCGTTAGCTTCCTTGTGTGCGTTTATTCGGCTGGCTATATGAAAAAGGATGAGCGAATTACCGTCTTCTACAGCTACATATCGCTGTTCGTTTTCTCCATGCTGGGCCTCGTTATCGCAGATAACATCTTGCTGCTCTACATCTGTTGGGAGCTTGTCGGCGTCTGCTCCTTCTTGTTAGTCGGTTTCTGGTATCAGAAGCCGGAGGCGAAGGCGGCCGCCAAGAAAGCATTCATCGTCACTCGGATAGGCGATGCCGGGCTGCTGCTCGCCGTCATTCTGCTGTTCTGGTACATGCCGAACCATGCGCTTGACTTCGCAGGCATTCAGAACGTATTCCTCGGTCAATCGGGTGTAGTCGACGATGGCATTGTCACCTTGATCGCACTTCTGATCTTTATAGGCGCGGTCGGCAAATCGGGTCAATTCCCGCTGCATGTATGGCTTCCGGATGCGATGGAAGGTCCGACGCCGATCAGTGCGCTCATCCACGCAGCGACGATGGTCGCCGCAGGTGTATTCCTCATCTGCCGAACGTTCGTCCTGTTCGAGGCTTCATCGATGGCTATGGATACGGTCGCTTATGTCGGTGCCTTCACCGCTTTGTTCGCCGCGACAATTGCGCTTGCCCAGCATGATGTGAAGCGGATACTCGCTTATTCGACCATTAGCCAGCTGGGCTACATGATGCTGGCGCTTGGCGTTGGCTCGATGTCGGGCGCGATGTTCCACCTCATGACGCATGCGTTCTTCAAGGCGCTGCTGTTCCTCGCTGCTGGCAGCATCATTCACGCGACAGCGAAGCAGGACATTCGCGAGCTTGGCGGACTTGGCAAACCGATGCGAATTACCGCTATTCTGTTCGGTGTTGGAGCATTGGCCCTGTCGGGCGTTCCGCCGTTCTCCGGCTTCTGGTCGAAGGACGCGATTCTATCGGCAGCGCTTGATCATAACCCGTTCCTGTTTGGCGTCGGCATTGTTGGTGCGCTGCTAACGGCTCTGTATATGTCGCGGCTCTTCTTCCGCGTATTCGCCGGCAAGCCCGCATCAGCTGTTGATCATGCACATGAATCTCCGCTTGTAATGGTGCTCCCGATGGCGGTGCTCGCCGTATTGGCGGTTGGAGCGGGTTTCATCGATACGCCTTGGAATGAATGGTTCAGCGGCTGGCTTACCGGCGATGATGCCGCGGCAGAGAGCGCAAGTCCTGTCGTGATGATCATCAGCGCGGCCGTCTCGCTGCTCGGGATCTATATCGGTTGGCTCGCTTACGTCAAACGGACGATTCGTCCGGGCGCTGCAGCCGAGGCGATGCCGCGTGTGGCACGCTGGGTGGAGCAGGGATATCGTATCGATGATCTGTATGCGGCAGCGATTGTCCGTCCATACCGGATGATCAGTCAAGGGATCCGATTATTTGACCGCTATGTAGTAGATGGGGTTGTAAGATTAACTGCCGCAGCCGCTGCAGGGCTTGGCCGTACAACTGCATCGCTGCAGAACGGGCAGGTGCAAACGTACGGACTTGCCGCGGTTATCGGTCTTATCATCGTAGTTGTCGTATTCGCCGGAAGGAGGTTCTGGTCATGACGATCGATTGGCCGATTCTTTCCTTTCTCGTGTTCTCGCCGCTAGTTGGCGCTGCTGTACTGCTCGCCATGCCTTCGCAGCGAATGCGGTTGCTGCGGTGGACCGCTATTATTGCAACGCTGCTGCCGCTCGCGCTCGCTATCGTGCTCTATATCGATTACGATCCGAGCAAGCCGGGCACGGCGTATGATGAGCAGGCAACGTGGATCAGCATTCCGCTGGATAAGACCGCAATCGGGGGAGAAGCCACGTATGATCTGCATTTTGATTACTCGCTGAGCCTCGATGGTCTGTCGCTTCCGCTTGTGCTGTTAACGACGATTGTAGCGTCCATGGCGGCGCTTGCTTCGATCTCGATTCGTAAACGATGGAAGTCCTATTACTTCTGGCTGTTGGTGCTGGAATGCGGCATGCTTGGCGTTTTCCTTGCAAGGGACTTATTGATGTTCTTTATTTTCTTCGAAATTACGCTCATTCCGATGCTTTTCTTAGTTGGCATATGGGGATTATTCGATCGGGAACGGGCTGCGATCCGGTTTCTGCTGTACAACGGATTGGGCTCGGCCATTATGCTCGTCGTCTTCGTCATCCTGGTTGTAACGGCAGGGTTCTCGTATGAGCAGACTGCGGCTGGTATGGCGCATTTCGGGTACAGCGGCAGCTACGATGTCATTGCGGCGAATCTGTCCGATCCGCAGGCTTATGCGAACCAGTTCTCGCAGGCAGGCGAGAATCCGTTCTACCTGTCCGATACGATGCAGACGGTATTGTTCATCCTGCTGCTGATCGCCTTCGGCATCAAGCTGCCGATCGTTCCTTTCCACACGTGGATGCTTGATGTGCACAAGGAGGCGCCGGCGCCTGTCGTCATGATTCATTCGGGCATTTTGCTCAAAATGGGCGCTTACGGCCTCATCCGATTCGGCTTCTTCCTATTCCCGGAACAAGCGGATAAGTGTTCGACGCTGCTTGCGATACTTGGCTTGATCAACCTGCTGTACGGTGCGGTTATCGCTTTCAGGCAGACGGAGCTGCGGCTTGTGCTCGCGTACTCGTCGCTCAGTCATATGGGCATCGTTCTGCTCGGTCTGTCTGCGCTTAACGAGATCGGCATGCAGGGCGCGGTATTCCAGCTAATCTCGCATGGTCTCATCTCAGCGCTGTTGTTCCTGCTTCTCGGTGCGTTCTATGAAAGAACTAGCACGACGAAGCTTGACGAGCTGGGCGGTCTGGCTCGAACAATGCCGTTCATGGCTGGCGCGCTGCTGGCCGCGGGGTTAGCCTCGCTAGGCTTGCCAGGCCTGTCTGGATTCGTTGGCGAGCTGCTGTCTCTTCTCGGAGTATTCGATTCGCATAGAGTGATCGCGTCTATTGCGGTAGTCGGCATTATTCTGACAGCCGTCTATGTGCTTCGCGCTGTGATGGGGGTTAGCTTCGGTACGATGCATCCGCGGTTCGAAAGCGTGAAGGATGCGCGGTTCATTGAAGCGCTGCCGATTGTCGTGCTGCTTGCGCTTGTCGTGCTGCTCGGCATCTATCCGGCATTCGTGACGGAGCAGCTTCATCACAGCTTCGATTCCATGCTGCAGCAATTGAACCTGAGGGTAGGGGGGTAACGCATGGCTTATGAACGAACATTGCAGTCGATGACATGGGCCGATGCGGGACATATGGCCCCTGAGCTCATACTAATCGCCATGATGGCGCTGCTCATTATCGTGGACCTGGTGCTCCCGCGGCGGATCGACCGGTCAATCATAGGCTGGCTGTCGCTTGCATCGTTAATTGGCTCCTTCGTAAGCGTCGTCTGGCATATTCAGGACCAGGCGGATCAGTCGCAGGAAAGCATTGCGCTTGGTTTGCTGAATGATAACTACCGGATCGACGATTTCGGTGCGATGTTCAAGCTGCTGCTTCTGACGGCTGCCGCACTGATCGCGTTGTGGAGTTTAGGGTCGATGAAGCGGGGAACCCGAGGTCAGTTGGATCATCAAGGCGAATATTATTACCTGCTGCTTCCGGCAACGGCCGGGGCGATGTTAATGACGTCGACAGGCGACCTCATTACGCTCTACACCGGATTAGAACTGCTCAGCATCTCGACCTATGTGCTTGTCGGGCTCCGAACGAAGAGGGACGTCGCACTGCAGGCCGCCTCTTCAGAAGAGAAAGTGTCAGCGAAGCCGGCGGAGGCGGCATTCAAGTATGTCGTAACGGGCGGGATCTCTTCGGCGTTCATCCTATTCGGAATGTCGTATCTTTATGGTCTGACCGGATCCACTCATGTAGGGGAAATCGGGAGTATGCTTACGCAGACCGTCGATTCGTTCCGTGGACTTATTTATATGGCATTCTTCTTCATGATTGCGGGTTTCGGGATCAAAATCGCGGCAGCGCCGTTCCATGCTTGGGCACCGGATGTGTATGAAGGCGCGCCTACGCCGGTGAGTGCTTTCCTTGCCGTCATCTCGAAAGCAGCCGCAGCAGCAGCCTTGTTCCGGTTGTTCTATAACCTTGTCTTCCCGGAGAGTCTGTCGAACGGAAACACAATCGGACATGACTTGTTCCGGGCTGTGCTGGCAGTGGCTGCTTGCGCGATGCTCGTCGGTACGCTGAGCGCGCTGCGTCAGCATAACATGAAGCGGCTGCTTGCGCTGTCGGGCGTTGCCAATGCCGGTTATTTGATCGTACCGATCGGCTTATCCTTCTACGGCGCTCACTCGAACAATGCGGCAGAGCTGTTCTTCTATGCTGCCGCCTATCTGTTCATGAACATCGGAGCGTTCGCTGTGTTATCAATTGTAGCCGGGGCGCGAGATTCGGAGTCGGATGACAGCGTTCAGCTCCGCACATTCGAAGGGTTGTACCATCGTGCGCCATGGACGGCGAGCGCAATGATTATATTCGTTCTGTCCTTAGCAGGACTGCCGATATCCGGCGGATTCTTCGGTAAGCTGTTCATTATGATGGGGGCTGCGAGCACGCATGCTTACTGGCTTGTTGCGATCATGGCGGGTTCGAGCGTGATCTCATACTATGTGTACTTTGGTATCGTGCGCCAAATGTTCATGCGATCGTCAGGCGATGT
Organism: Paenibacillus terricola; assembly: GCF_014779765.1. Lineage (GTDB taxonomy): Bacteria > Bacillota > Bacilli > Paenibacillales > Paenibacillaceae > Paenibacillus_T > Paenibacillus_T terricola. Next base: position 545,754 of record NZ_JACXZA010000004.1, read on the forward strand.
ATCGGTTCATGTGCCTGCTGCATCCGGTACGGTCGTCTGGCTATGCGCCGCGGCGACGCTTGTCCTCGGTGTCTATCCGAACGGGCTGTTGCATTGGTTCGAGCACGTTTTCTCGGTCGTCAATGACCTGCTTGTTCTGCGCCGCTAAGCGCTGCTATTATCGTTATCTCAGGAACGCCCGGCCTTCGAGCAGATCATCTGCTGCAAGGCTGGGCGTTCTTTGCGATATTTTAAGACTGAACGAGCGCTAGGCGGGCTGTTTGGATTAGAAGTTTCTCATATAAGCACAGCAATCGCCATATGGATTAGTAAGGCTGATAAAGCCATGCAGAAGGATAGAGGGGGAATAGTCGTCCGGGTGCGACAGATAGAATCGCTGACAACGAGGCGCCCGGAAGTCGGAAAGACCGTAAACCGACTAACTTGGAGTAGTTCAAAAAGTCCGCTTTGATCACGAAGTAACACGAGGAGTATTCGCAGCATCAGGTGCTGACATCCGAACTTTTTGAACACGGACTAAATGCAGTCGAATGCGGCAGCGGGCGAAAATATTTCGCCGTCAGCAAGGAAAACGACCGTAATGGATCGAAACTATTGGGATGGATTCTGCGTTTCAATAAGCAGAGAAGCAGCAAGGATCGGGCTACGACCGGGGACTTTGCACAAGGACGAGGTCAAATGAACAACTATATACGAAATCTCAATTGTCGATCACAACAAAATAGAGAAATAGAGCGTCACTATACGCTTCGCTGCGCTGCCTTGTTTATGTTGGCAGGACTGCTGTTGTGGGGTACAGCTGCGGATTCGTTCGCGTTGGACGGACAGTCTAGCGTATCCGCGTCAATGGAACAGGCAGTCGATGGCATGGAGGCGCTAGATGCACGCGAAGCGGGATCAGCAGACGAGACGGAAGTCGAGAGTTGGCTGCTGAAGTGGCGAGATACACCGCCGGACGTCGTTCCAGCTGGAACGCGGATCATTAGTCGGCAGTCGGAGTTGGCGACGGATATCGTCGCCCCAGAGGGAGGCCGTGAGAACGTCGCGCAATGGCTGGCAGAGCTTCGTGCGAATGACAAAGTGGCGTATGTGCAGCCGAACGAGCGGGTGCACGTTTTATCATCGCCGCAGGCGCGTGTCGAGGCGAATGACCCTTATCTATCGCGGCAAGCTTATCTCGATTTGATTGGCGCGAAGAAGGCGTGGAACACGGTACATGACCAGACGGATATTACGATCGCGCTGGTCGATACGGGGGTTGACTTTAACCATCCAGATCTAAAGAATAGTTTGCTCGGAGGCGTCAATCTGCTTGATCCTACTCAGCCGCCGCAGGATGATAATGGACATGGGACGAACGTCGCCGGCGTACTTGCCGCTTCAGGCAATAATGGAGCTGGTATCGCAGGCATTCTATGGCGTTCCCGCATTATGCCGATCAAGGCGTTGGATGAGGATGGAGCAGGCGACGAGAGCAAACTTGGCGAAGGGATTATGTATGCGGTTCGCAAAGGGGCGACGATCGTCGTCCTGTCTGTAGGACTTTACCGGTACTCGACCTATATGCGGGACATCGTGCAGTATGCAGAGAGCAAAGGCGTTCTGCTCGTTGCAGCTACTGGCAATGACGGGATGCAGCTGGGCAGCCGGGTTGCGGTGGAATATCCAGCCGCTTATCCGACGGTGCTCGCGGTCGGAGGCGTGAAGCCGAATGGGCAGCCGGAGCCGCGCTCTAATTCAGGCCCGGAGGTTGACATTGCGGCGCCTTGGAACGTGTTTACGACCGCATTGGGCGGTGGATACAAGGAGGAGGAAGGCACGTCGATGGCAGCTCCGCAGGCTGCCGCCGCCGCTGCACTCGTCCTGATGGTGCATCCGCATTTTAAGCCATACGAGGTAAGAGAAATGCTGCGCCAGACAGCGAAGGACATCGGCAATCCCGGAATCGACGAGGCAACGGGTTACGGTCTGCTGCAGATCGATAAGGCGGTTACCGCAGAGCTGAAGCCGGATGCTTATGAGCCGAACGATACGAGGGACCGTGCAGCGCAGTGGCCGCTGCAAACCCGCATCACGGCTCGGCTGACGGGAGGGCTTGACCAAGACTGGTATCGGATCGAGGCCCCTTATGATGGAGTGCTGACGATTCAGCTGCAAGGATTGAATACGCCGGGAACGGCGATGCCGCCCGTGCGGATGATGTTATACTCGGGCAACCAAGCGGCTAATTCACAGGATGCGAAGCTTGGCAACACATCCGTCGAATGGCCGGTTAAAAAGGGGACGAACTGGATTAAGCTGCAGCTGTATGATCATTCGCGTAAGGATAAGCTGCCTTATCTGCTGACCTCTGATTTTCATATGAATCCGGATGAGTACGAGAGCAATGACAAGTCGTATGCAGCTTCGACGCTGCAGCCGCGTTCGCAGATCATTACAGGGTCGTTCGATAAGCAGGGCGATCGAGACTGGTATGTAGTGAACTTCAAGCGGAGCGGAACGCTCAAGCTGCTGGTGCAGACGGATACGGTACGCATCGATCCAAGTCTGGCCGTGCAGCGAGAGGGGCAGAAACTCGTCTCATACGATGATAATGGGGATGGCGAGCAAGAACAGTCGCCGCTCATTACAGTGACGCCTGGCAAGTATTATATACGGGTCTATAATGCTGCGGCCGCGGACGCGAGCCCAGTTACAGGGATCTATACGTTGGAGCTCGATATTGCAACCAAATATGATGACCCGAATGAGCCGAATGATAAGTCGTATACCGCCACAGCAATGAGGCAGGGGACGGAGTATCTAGGCGTTGTCGACAGTGCATCCGATGAGGATTGGTTCCAACTGAGGCTGACGGACGAAAGTTATGCATCGCTCGATCTGAGCGGTATTCCGGCTGACCGGAAGATGACCATCACCGTGTATGATAAGCGTCAGAAGGTTGTCCAGACGATTCGCTCTGTCTCAGGTAGACAGCGTGTATATGCCGGAATGCCTTTGGAAGCAGGCCTATATTATTTCAAAATAACGGCGAATGCCGCTTTCAATCAACAGTACTACCGGTTTACCATTCGAACGGAATCGCTGAAATCCGGTTACCGGGATATTGACGGGCACTGGGCGGAGGCTGCCATCACGGCTCTGTCCAAAGAAGGGATCGTATCTGGTTACGCCGATTACAAGTTTGAGCCCGACCGTGCAATCACGCGTGCTGAAGGTGCGGCGCTGCTCGTTCGCGCCTTCGAGCCCAAATCGACAGCCGCAAAGCTGAATTACAAGGACCTGACCACACGACACTGGGCATACGGCGTTATTGCTACCGCGGTTTCTGCTGGCTACATGACCGGATATCCGGATCGAACGTTCGGACCGGATCGTCCGTTAACGCGTGCCGAAATGGCGGTTATGCTCGGGCACGCGGCAGGCGTACAGCCGACTTTCGTTAAGACTGCGCCATTCTCAGACGTACCAATCGGCAACTGGGCGGCGTCGATGCTTGCTGCTTTAAGTGCCAAGGGTTGGATTGCAGGGTATTCAGATAATCGTTTCCTGCCCGGACAGTTTGCCAGCCGAGCTGATTTTACATCTATGTTATTCCGAATCCGTAACAGCATCTAACGACTGAAGGGACATTTACCGATGAATATGGAAGACGTACAAATTACCTATGGCATGAATGGGCTCTTCTCCATTGTGGTCGTGCTGCTTTGCATTATTTTGTGCTGGGTCGTGCTTCAGGAACTAAAACTAGAGTCCCTCATGCGTTACCCGAAAGGGCCGAAAGCACGTCTGCTGCTTGTTGTTCTAGCCGTCGTTCTCGGCCATTCGCTGGCTTCGTTCATCCTTGATTACTACAGTTGGACGAGGATGCTCACCGCTTTTGTCGAATAACAAAATCGATTCCTGTCAACAATGGGTAGTATATGACGGAACGAAAAACGCAAAGCGTCTCGAATGGTATGAAAACGGTTGTCAAAACGAGCCGTAATCAGCCGCTTCGGCGCTGCTGTTTCGAACGAAAAAAGCCGCGCAACAAAGGCAATTTTTACATCTTGTTAAAGGCGCTCGAATGAAGGCGTTTTATGAAAATTACGCTTGTCGATTCGTGCAGCACAATGGTAAGATGAAGTTTGGAGCAAATGACTATCGGTAGACAGAGTTGGAATATTATACAAATTTGATCGGCATGTTTTGAACGCTTGTCCCAAGGCGTGCATAGGGAAGCGGACTTGCCGTCATGAACGTCCTAATCGAAGTCCAATACGCAGCCACATACAGTGAATAGTCATAGCGGCAGAGAATAAAATTGCAGCGTGCGGAGGGAATTCATAAGATGAGCAAAATAATCGTCCGCGGAGGCCAGCGGTTATCAGGTACAGTTCGGGTTCATGGTGCCAAGAACGCAGTGCTTCCTATTCTTGCGGCGTCCGTACTCGCGAGTGAAGGGGAAAGCGAAATTGCAGACGTTCCTCTCCTTGATGATGTACTGACGATTCGGGAAGTTATTGCGTCGCTAGGAGCGGACGTGTTACATGGGGAAGAAACGATGACAATTCGCGCACAGCGGTTGACTACGTATGAACCGCCTCATGAGATGGTTCGCAAGATGAGGGCCTCGATCCTAGTCATGGGGCCATTGCTTGCGCGTACGGGACGAGTGAAGATTGCGCTGCCTGGCGGCTGTGCTATCGGGATGCGGGCGATCGATCAACACTTGAAAGGCTTTGAAGCGATGGGCGTAGAGATTACGCTTGGTCAAGGCTTTATCGAGGCGAAGGTGGATGGCCGCCTGAAAGGATCCAAAGTATATTTGGATGTTGCCAGCGTAGGCGCAACTGAGAATATTATGATGGCAGCGTCCCTTGCTGAGGGCACGACGATCATCGAGAATGCGGCGAAGGAACCGGAAATCGTTGACCTTGCCAACTATTTGAACGCAATGGGCGCGCATGTTCGCGGAGCCGGTACGGATACGATTCGCATCGAAGGCGTGGAGTCGCTTCATGGCGTTCGACATACGGTCATTCCAGACCGTGTGGAAGCAGGCACTTATATGATAGCGGCTGCCATTACTGGCGGTGACGTCTTCATTGAGGGCGCAATCGCTGATCATCTGGCACCGGTAATCTCGAAGCTGCAGGAGATGGGTGTAACCGTTAACGAGGCGGATAATGGACTGCATGTCATTGCAGATAAACCGCTCAAGGCGGTAGATGTTAAGACGCTCCCTTACCCAGGCTTCCCAACGGATATGCAGTCGCAGATGATGTCGCTGCTGCTTGTATCTGACGGTACGAGCATCGTGACGGAGACGATCTTCGAGAATCGGTTCATGCATGTGGAACAATTCGCGAAGATGAATGCGCAGATCCGCGTTGACGGCCGCTCGGCGATCGTGAACGGCGGTATGCCGCTAACGGGCGCGAAAGTAACAGCTACTGACCTTCGTGCAGGGGCGGCGCTCATCTGCGCGGCACTAGTTGCTGACGGTGAATCGGAAATTTCGGGTACGCACCATATTGACCGCGGATATGTGAATATTGCGGGCAAAATGGCTGCGCTCGGCGCCGATATTCAGCGCGTTGAAGCGGTGCGTGAAGCTGCAGCGGCGGCTGCGCCGGAGCCAGCGCCTGTTGCGGTGATCGAGACTGTAACGTTCAAGCGTGAGAAAGAGGTTGCCGTTCGAAGCGCACAGCCGACTTGGGCTTAATGGAACTGAATAGATTTGAAGCACAAAAGCTGCCCTCCAGAGGGCAGCTTTTGTGCTGTAATGCGCTTAACTGGTTGTTTGTGCGTTAGCGTTGTTGTTAGTCTGGCCGCCGTTCTGGCCATTGCCGTTTCCTCGCATACCGCCGCCTCCGAAGCCGAAACCGCCCCCGAAACCGCCGCTAAGCGATACGTATTCGGCCTCCTTCGTGCCGCTCTTCAGCCATACGTTAATAATATCGTCGGCCGCAAGGTCTGCCAGCTTCACTTGCTCGTAATTCATGGTGCCGTCATCTCCGCGTACGAGCTTATAGATAGCTGTACCCTCCGAGATGGAAATCGTCGACTCTTCGCCGGTGAAGAAGTCCGGCATGCTGCGAGCTTGACCGCTGCCATTGCCGCCGCCCTGAGGCGCCTGGCCGTCCGCTGGCGGCTGCATCTGACCATCGCCCTGCGGTGCTTGACTATCCGCTGGCGGGCTGCCTTGAGGCATTTGTCCATCGGCTGGCGGCTGCATCTGCCCGATATCTTGCCCATTGCTATGCCCGTTGCGTCCGCCGCCTTGTCCTCTTTGCTGCATCGAGCTCATATCAGCCTGTTTCACGACGAAGGACGTGCCGTCGATCGATACGATCTTGGCGAACAGATCCGCTTGGCGTTCCGGTTGATTAGGAGCCGAAGCCATTTGGCGGAATCCGCCGCCTTGTCCATTCTGCCCTTGCTGCTGGGAAGCAGCTTGTCCTCCGTTACTTGCCCCATTCGAATTGTCATTCTTAGAGCCGCATGCAGACAGGATTGACGCTGCTAGAAGCAGTGCCGCTGCTGCCTTTATGCTGTACGCCCATTTCGATTGCTTCATTCTTGTAATCCTCCATTCCATCCTGAAACCTTATGTTCGGACATTCTAGCACAAGAAGATGAACGAAATATGAATAAGGATGTTCATCTTCCGTTCATGATCCTATGCTACGTTTTAAAGAAAAAATGGGTACAGAGACAGGAAGGTGGCGTAAAGGCAATGAAGAAATGGTTACTGGCATTACTGGCGGTTGTAGTTGTCGCCTCTGCCGGCGCTTATTATTGGTACAATCAAGACGATCAAACGCAGGCGGAAGCGGTGCAAACGCCGACAGCGAAGGTGACCAGAGGCAGTATTAATGTCCAAATAACGGGCTCTGGCTCCGTTAATACGACGGAAACCATTTCCGTATATGCTGGCGAAGAAGGTACGGTCAGCGCGGTGCATTTTAAACAAGGCGATAAGGTTAAGAAGGGACAAGTCCTGGTAGAGTTCGAGAAGGTGGATTACACGTCCCAGATCGAGAAAGCTCAGATCAACGTGAAGAAGCAAGAGCTGCAGATGGAGAATTATAAGAAGCAGTATATCGCAGCGGCGGATGACGAGAGCAAACAAAACGATATTAAGGTGCAAATGGACAGCTTGCGTCTCGACATGGAGTCGACGCAGCTGGAACTGGATGATCTGCTCGACAGTGCGGCGGATACGCCAAGCATCGTAGCGCCGGCTGACGGCACGGTAACGTCCGTAAGCGTTGTAATCGGCGATAAAGTATCGGGATCGAAAGTTATTGCGCAATTGATCGACTACACGAAGCTGCAATTCACGATGAACGTCGACGAACTCGATATTCCGAAAGTGAAAGTCGGACAGACGACGAACATTACGCTGAATGCACTGCCGACTCAGCCTCTGACAGGTAAGGTGTTAGAGATTGCGCAAGAAGGCTCTTCCTCTAACGGATCTGCATCTTATGCGGTGAAAGTGTCACTGGATCAACTCGATAACGTCATCTCCGGCATGTCGGGTGAAGGTGCGATTATAACGGCATCTACGGAAAATGCGCTTCTTGTGCCTATTGAAGCCGTACGTACGCTCGGCGGCAGAAGCTTTGTTCGTGTTCCTGAAACAAGCTCGACGGCATCGCAAGGAACGCAAAGTAAGGGAACTCAAGGCACACAAGGCACGCAGGGTCAGGGTCAAGGTCAAGGTGAAGGTGGCGAATTCCAACCGCCAGCGGATGGCAGCTTCCAACCACCAGCAGGCGCTGCAGACAGTGCGGCAGGCGGACAAGCAAACAGCGGCCAGAGCGCTGGCAATGGTCAAAATGCAGGTAACGGTGAGAGCGCAGGTACTCGCCAGAATGCGGGCACGGGCACTGGTAACCGTGGCAGCTATGGTGCAAACGGCGGTTACGGTCGTAACAGCAGCGGAACCAATGCGAACGGCAGCGGCGCACGCAATGGTACAACAGGAACAACAGGAACTAGAAGTGGCCAGAACCAAGCGGCTCTTGAAGGCCGTATGGTAGAAGTAACAATCGGTATTAGCAATGATACGTACGTGGAGATCAAGTCCGGCGTGAACGAGGGCGACACGGTTTATTTACCGGTTCCAACCGTCAATAAGGCAACCGCTTCCTCCTCGCAGCAGCAAACGCAAATGTTCCAATTCGGCGGCGGCTTCGGCGGCGGTGCTATGCCTTCCGGTAATTTTGGCGGCGGTGGCAACTTCGGTGGCGGCGGCGGTGGCAACTTCGGCGGAGGCGGAGGCCGATGAGCCATAACGATAACGAAGTATTGATCGAAATCGAGAAGCTGGTCAAGACGTATCGGATGGGACAAGAGACCGTGCAAGTGCTGCACGACGTTGATTTGACCGTTAACAAGGGTGATTTTCTTGCCATTGTAGGCCCCTCTGGTTCAGGTAAATCGACGATGATGAACATTATAGGCTGCCTAGATATCCCGACGTCAGGCAGCTACAAGCTCGACGGCGTTGAAGTGAAGGGACTAAGCGACAACAAATTAGCCGCGATCCGCAATGATAAAATCGGGTTCATATTCCAAGGGTTTCAACTGCTTCCGAAACTGACGGCCATCGAGAACGTCGAGCTGCCGCTCGTCTATCGAGGGCTGTCTAATAAGGAGCGTCGTAAGAGGGCGGCCGAAGCGCTTCGCAAGGTCGGTCTGGAGGAAAGGATGTTTCACAAACCCAGTGAACTATCTGGCGGTCAGCAGCAGCGCGTAGCGATCGCTCGCGCATTAGCTGGCGAGCCGCCGATGCTGCTGGCGGACGAACCGACCGGCGCCCTCGATACGCGAACGGGCCAAGAAGTGCTTGCCCTCATGGAGCAGCTTCATCAACAGGGACATACGATCGTCCTCATTACGCATGATATGGAAGTTGCCGCCAGGGCAGAGCGTGTAGTACGGATGAAGGATGGCGTGCTGACAGAAGACCATGCCGAAAGGAGGGAGAGACGTGAAGCTTTCGCAGGCATTCAGGATGGCATTTAAGAGCGTCTTGGCAAATAAGCTTCGAACTGCGCTATCCATGCTTGGCATGCTGATTGGTGTTGCGACTGTTATCGCGCTTGTCTCGATGAGCGAGGGCTCTTCCCGCCAAGTACAGGCGCAGGTCGAGAGCCTTGGCGCAGCGAATATGCTGCAGGTGACGATTACAGGACGCGGTCTGACGACCTCGCTCTCCAAAGACGAGGCGATGGAATACGGCGACATTGACAACGTAGAAGGCGTATCGCCGATTGTTAATGGCAACGCTTATGCGAAGTATGGCACGACAAGCGAATCTTACACGGTTGAAGGGATTACGCCTGAGTACGCGGATGTTCGCAACGTAAGCTTTGTGGAGGGCCGTTACATCGTTGACATGGACCTTACTAATTATAATAAGGTTGCGGTGATCGGCGCTAACGTCGCGAGCGATTTGTTCGACACAGAGGACCCGGTTGGCAAGACGCTTCTGCTTAACGGCAATCGGTACAAGGTTGTCGGGCTGCTAGAGACGAAAGGGGATTCTCTTAACGGCTCTGCTGATGACAAAATATTAATACCGCTCACAACGGCTGAACGGCTGCTGAGTTCGAAGGGCGTTAAGTCCATCTATCTGAAAATTACGGATACGGACAAATCCGAGGCAACGCAGGCGCTCATTACCGCGAAGCTGGCCGCTAAATTCCCGAACTCGACGAATGCATACCGTGTCATCGACCAGCAGGAATCAATGGAAACGCTTGGTTCGATTACGCAGACGATGACGTCTATGATGGCTGGTATAGCAGCAATCTCGCTCGTAGTTGGCGGCATTGGCATTATGAACATCATGCTCGTTTCTGTCACGGAGCGTACGCGCGAGATCGGTATTCGCAAATCGCTTGGCGCGAAGAGGCGTGATATTCTGACCCAGTTTCTGATCGAGGCCGTTGCAATCAGTGGTCTCGGTGGTGCGATTGGCATCGCAATCGGCTATGTGGCATCGCATATAATAGGCGTCGTGATGGATACCGAAACCGCCGTCTCGTTTGCAATGGTCGTCGAAGCGTTCGCCTTCTCCGCTGGCGTCGGCGTGATCTTCGGCATTTTCCCAGCGAACAAGGCTGCTAGATTGCGGCCGGTTGACGCGCTGCGCCACGACTGACCAGTATTAAAGTACTCTCATCGATTCTATCCTATCGTTCTCGCTCATATAGTAGAGCAAGAGGCTCACAAGACAAAGTCCGCGCCCATGCGCGGACTTTCGTGTCTCTAAGACGATTAGGAGAGGGCGGTGCTGCTTTGATCAACAGCATTCGAGCGTTGGGGATGCAGTTTGCGGCAGGGATTGGACTAGGCGTTATATTGTTTATTCTATTACACGGCGGCGTTCTCGCTGATCAAAATAAGACGGCTGGTAGGGTCCAAGTGGTCAGCGAACGAACGGAAGAATCAACGGTTCAAGCGACAGATACGAAGCAGCCGGAACGGGCGAATTCGAATCGCAGTGCGAATCCCCCATCTGGCAGCAAGACGGACACCAAAGCTAAACCGACGAGCTCATCGACGAAGGAACAGTCTTCTAGGCTTCAGCAACATTCTAATGGGAAACAAACTGAGAAGATACAGAACAGCAATTTGGACAAGCTGATGGTGCATGTTTACTTAACGAAGCAGAAGCGAATCGAGACCGTGCCGCTGGAGTTATACGTCAGAGGAGTTCTGGCTGGGGAGATGCCGATTGATTTCGAACTTGAGGCACTCAAGGCACAGGCCATTGCAACGCGTACTTATATTGTACGTCGGCTTGCCATGCAGGACCGCAGCGGCGTGCCTGGCGAGAAGGCGGATGTTACCGATACGGTCGACCACCAAGTGTATGTGCCGCTTAAGGAGCTTGCAGAGAAGTGGCCAGCTGGCGAAGAACAGAAGTCGTCCATGCAGAAGCTTACGAAGGCTGTAGAGGAGACTAGCGGAGAGGTGCTTACCTATCAGGGGGAACCGATTGAAGCCGCCTTTTTCTCAACGAGCAATGGGTATACGGAGAATGTGGAAGACTACTGGCAGCTCTCGCTTCCTTATCTGAAGAGCGTTGCTAGTCCATGGGACGAAAAAATCTCACCACGCTATAAACAGACGGTAGAGATGAAAGAGAAAGAGCTTTATCGGCGGTTGGGCGCCAAGGACGATGGTAAGCCTCCACGCATACTAGAAACGACGGAAGGGCATCGCGTGAAAACAGCCGTCATCGGCGGCAAAACGTTTACAGGGCGCGAGGTGCGGGAAAAGCTGGATCTGCCTTCCTCTCAATTCGAATGGACGATCAGCGATGGGAAGGCTACTATTACAACCTATGGCCTAGGTCATGGCATTGGTCTCAGTCAGTGGGGCGCGAACGGAATGGCGAAGGAAGGGGCATCAGCGGCTGAAATCTTGCTTCACTATTACACAGGCGTCAAGCTCGAACAAGCTTATAAGCTACCTGAATGATCGGCAGAGATAGATGCGCTTCAGACCGCGTCACTACGCGAATCTCAAAATTTAGAAAAATAGCGTCACCTCACGTATAAACCTAGTAGTTCTGGCAACAATGGCTGATGAGGTGATCGACATGAATGATCAAAACAACAAGCCAAAAGAATCTCCCAAATCGATTCCGGGAGGTGCAGCTGCTAGACCGAAAGGCCTGCGTAGAGTGTTAGCTAAAAAATGGGTGACACCGGCGGCTTTCATGGCGGCAGCGGCAATTATCGTAACCTTAATGTGGCTCTATCGGGGAGAGCAGCCAGATCAAACAACAACAACGCCTGATACAGAAGTCAGTCAAGGTGACGAAACGCAAACGAAGCCTGCAGATGACACAATTGCGGTCGTGACAGGCAATGAAGACTTGCAGTGGCCAGTGCTGAACTACGATGATCTGGAAGTTGCGCTTCACTACTATGATGAGAAGGGCACCAACGAAGAGAAGCAGGCGGCGCTCGTATCAACGAGTGATAATAAGTTCCTCGCCCACACAGGCGTGGACTTGACGAAGCCGGACAACTCGACGTTTGATGTAGTAGCTGCGCTGAGCGGTAAAGTATCGCTCGTAACGAATCATCCGACGAATGGTCAGACGGTTGAGATTACGCACGGCAACGGGCTCGTAACGGTGTACCAAAGCTTGAACGATGTTTCGGTCAAACAAGGCGACGAAGTGAAGCAAGGCGCTGAAATCGCTAAAGCGGGCCGCAACGATCTGGAGAGCGAAGAAGGTATTCACCTTCACTTCGAAATCCGTCAGGATGGCAAAGTACTTAATCCGAACGAGTACATTAAGCGCTAATACGCGAGCGCAAGATGCTGGACGCCTTCCCTCTCTATAGAGGGAAGGCGTTTTTGTGTGCGCACAGATGGGCTTTATGGACCGTAAGTCCTACTTCTCGAACAAAAGATTGAAAATAATTGGCTATTGCGGCTTGTCAGGCTTGGCCTTAAAGAATATATACCCGGACCCCTCATATAATGTACCAAACTATCTCGAGTAGGGAGGCGGGAACGTGCACGATTACATCAAAGAGCGAACCATTAAAATAGGCCGATGCATCGTGGAAACGAAGCATACGGTTCGGACAATCGCCAAAGAGTTCGGGGTTTCCAAAAGCACGGTACACAAGGATTTGACCGAGCGGCTGCCCGAGATCAATCCCGACCTGGCGGATCAGGTGAAACACATCCTGGAATACCACAAGTCGATCCGGCACCTGAGGGGAGGAGAGGCGACGAAGATTAAGTACAAGAAGAGCAGCAAGAAGCGTGAAGTGTTCGCCGCTTCAAAGAGCTGATCGTAATAAATTTTTCTACAAAAATAGAGGGTTTTCGAGAAATTCAGCGAATAATATTCGTAGGAAGTTCCTGCAATTTGTGGGGCTTACGCGAACGTGCACTATATTTATATTCGTTGGAGGACTCACGCCTAATGTTCAGCAAGGATATCGGAATTGACCTGGGGACGGCAAATGTATCGATTCATGTAAAAGGGAAAGGTGTCGTGCTAGATGAGCCGTCAGTCGTTGCCATTGAGAGCGACTCCAAACGGGTTCTAGCAGTTGGTGAAGAGGCGCACCGGATGGTCGGGCGTACGCCCGGCAACATTATCGCGATCCGTCCGCTGCGGGACGGCGTCATTGCGGACTTCGAGATTACGGAAGCAATGTTGAAAGCGTTCATCGATCGGATAGGCGGACGCAGCTGGTATGGCAGACCGCGCATTCTGATCTGTGCACCTACGAACATTACGTCCGTAGAGCAGAAGGCAATTCGTGAGGCGGCTGAACGCAGCGGAGCACGCGAAGTATTCATGGAAGAAGAGCCGAAGGCAGCAGCGATCGGCGCGGGCATGGACATTTACCAGCCAAGCGGCAACATGGTTGTCGACATTGGCGGCGGCACGACGGATATTGCGGTTCTCTCGATGGGCGACATCGTTACCTCGTCGTCCATTAAGGTTGCAGGCAATAAGTTTGACGATGCAATCATGAAGTATATCAAGAGCAAGTACAAGCTGCTCATCGGAGAGCGGACAAGCGAAGATATTAAGATCAAGATCGGCACGGTCAACGGCGAAGGTCGCAATGGCGAGATCGACATTCGCGGCCGTGACATGGTATCTGGATTGCCGCAGACGGTTACGATTCACTCGACAGAAGTGCGCGAAGCGCTTTGGGATTCGGTCATGTCGATCGTATCCGCAGCGAAGTCGGTGTTGGAACGGACTCCGCCTGAGCTTTCGGCGGACATCATCGACCGCGGCGTCATCTTGACGGGCGGCGGCGCGCTGCTGGACGGATTGGACACGCTCCTGTCGGAAGAACTGATGGTCCCTGTGCTCGTTGCAGAGGATCCCATGCATTGCGTCGTGAAAGGGACAGGCATTATGCTGGACAACCTGGATCGACTCATTCGCAAAAACAAATCGTTTAAATAAAGAAAATGGAAGTCCGGCGGGTAGGGCGTTCTGGGGGGACGCGCCGAGGCCGGCTTCCGTTTTATTTGCATATAAGGTGAGCCCTTAGGCTTATTAATGCTGTGCCCTTAAATGCCGATATAGAGAAATAGAAGACTATCGAACTAGCACTTTCTATTACATATCCGGTTCGGACCGGACAAGCCGGGAGGATTACCAGATGCTAAGAGGACTCTATACAGCGGCTGCCGGACTGACGACGCAGCAGCGCCGTCATGATACGGTGACGAACAATATTGCCAATCTGAACACGCCGGGTTACAAACAGTCGAACGAAGTTACACGCTCATTTCCTGAAATGCTGCTTTCTCTGACGGGGACAAGCGACAACTCGGATAAGAGAATTGGCCGCGTCTCGACGGGCGTATTCGCAGAGGAAAGCCTGTCGCTGCAGCTGCAAGGCGATCTGACGGAATCAGGCCGCTCTTCGGACTTTGGACTGTCGTCCAACATCGAAGTGCCGGGCGTCCAATTCGACGCATCTGGCAAAGCGTTTACAGCCAACGGAGATCCCGTCTTCCAGCCGCAAGCTTTCTTCACCGTAGAAGGAACGGACGGGCAACCGCGTTATACGCGTGATGGTCGTTTCGATCTGAATGCGCAAGGGTATCTCATTACAGCGGAAGGTACGCGTGTGCTGGGTACGAATGGGCAACCGATACAGTTCCAGCAGGGCGTAAGCATGGATGACCTTGTCCTGACATCGGACTTCCGCTTCGTTAACGGGCTGACAGGCGATGACACCGGCAATGCACTTCAATTGACGCGTATTAACAACCCGAACCTGCTCGTTCGCGAAGGCGACGGCAAGTTCCGTCTAGAAGGCGATGCCAGCATTGCCGTGCCTGTAACGGCAACTGACGGCGTTCAAGTGCGTCAAGGCTACTACGAGCGTTCCAACGTCGATGCGGCACAGTCGACGGTCGATCTGATGGCTGCTATGCGCGCTTATGAGGCTAACCAGAAGGTCGTGCAGTTTTACGACAAAAGCTTGGACAAAGCAGTCAATGAGGTCGGACGGGTATAGAATAGCGTAGAGTCAGGGAGGCTGTCTGAATGAACGGATCGATGATCAGTGCAATGGTATCGATGAACGGCTTGCAGCAGAAGCTGGACATTATGTCCGATAACATTGCGAATATGAATACGGTTGGATACAAGCGCAAGGAAGCGTCGTTCGAGGATCTGCTGACGAATGCGAAGGAGCAGCCGTCTGCTTTCAAGGAGCCAGGCCGCTTGTCTCCAATGAACTATACGCAGGGCTGGGGAACCAGATTGCTGGGCATCCGTCCTGATCTGACGCAAGGGCCGCTGCAGGAGACGGGCAACCAATTCGATATCGCAATTGCAGGCGATGCGTTGTACCAAGTACAGACGCCAGAGGGCACTGCTTATACACGTAATGGCGCGTTCCAATTGTCGCTGCAGAGCGATGGGACGGCGCGTCTGACGACGAGTGACGGGCATCCGGTATTGGGTGATAACGATCAGCCAATCGTCATTCCTCCGAACCGTTCGATTCGTGTCAATGCGGACGGAACGCTTGATGCAATCGCGCAGGATGGCACAGCTGCAACGTTCGGCAAGCTCAAGCTGGTACAGGTTACTCGCCCTTCGCTGCTGTCAAGTGTGGCGGATAACTTGTATGCTGTGGCAGATGGTGTTAATGTAGAAGATGTGTTGAGAACCGTAACAGCCGGCGAAGGCAATGATATCTCGCTTCGTCAAGGCTTTCTCGAGCAATCGAATGTGGATCTAACAACCGAGATGACGGAACTCATAAACGTGCAGCGCGCCTATCAGCTGACTTCTCGAGCACTTAGCTCCAGTGACACGTTAATGGGAATGGCCAACGGCTTGCGCGCATAAACGGAGTTGAATAAATCGATATGAGTAATGATTGGCAACCAACGACAGTCCAAGGCAGCAGAAGTAGCAATGTAAGGGCATCTGCTCAGACCGATGGGGCTCGGCGTATTCCGGTACAGGAACGCGCTGCGTCTGAAGTACAACAGTCTGAGCGCCCACAAGCTTCCAAGTCCTCTGGCAAGCCTTCCAAGAAGCGTAAGAAGAAACGGAATCCGTGGCTTCGAATGCTGCGTTTGCTGGTCGTACCAGTCTTGTTGTTCTGGGCAGTTGTTGCGGGCTTATATGTGGGTTACAGCGTCCTCGGTCATCAGCCGAAGGGCGAAGTATTCGACATGCAGACGTGGAAGCATGTGTATGACCTTATGTTCTCGAATGAGTAACCACCCACCCAAACCACTCAGGTATGGCACCCACCCAAACCCTCCCTCTCGAGGGAGGGCTCCAAAGGGCTGAGCTTATGCTTCCGATGTGGGTTCCTTACGGAACCCTTTACCTCTGGACACCCGTAGGACTGGTCTAGGTACTGTGAGTGATTGGGGTTGATACGGAGGGGTTTGGGGACGTTCGAACGTTTGCATACGATTCGGCGCACCTGAGCTTGTACGTGGGAATGCTCGCTATCGTCCCTGCGGGACACGCTCTACGTTAGTGCGCCTGCAGGTTGATCCCTGCGGGATCTGAGTCCTTCATTAAGAGGATACAATAGACATGATAAGAGGCTGTCCAATTGGACAACCTCTTTTTTATATACCTCTCGTTGTTAGTAAATAAAAAGCCGCAGTGAATACTTGAATGCATTCACTGCGGCCTTGCTGTTTCACTTACTTTACGGTTACGCGCAGGGTAACGGTTTTGCCTTCGACTTTGGCTTTGATCGAAGCGGAGCCTTTGGCCTTGGCTACGATAATTCCGTTAACGATTGTGACAACGCTTGTATTCGAGCTTGTCCATTCGGCGTTCTCCGTCTGGTCGATGTACGTTCCATCATCGTAGAATGCTTTCAGCTTCAGCGTCTTTGCATCGCCAATTGAGAGCTTCAAAGTTTTCTCCGATAGGACGAGCGTTTTCAGCTTAGGGACCACGGAGAGTGAAATCGTTACGGATTTGTTTTGATAAGTACCGGTAATAACGGCAGTTCCTTTGCTGAGCGCTCTGACGGTGTTTTTACTAGAGAACTCAGCGACTTCATCATCCGAGATGCTCCAGTTTACTTTCGTGCTTACGATAACGCTCTTGCCGCTCTTGTAGAACGCTTTGATCTTCAGCGATTTCGACTTCTTCGGATTGAGCGTCAGACTCGTCGGATCAGCGACAAGCTTGACGACCTCTTCTTCAATCGTTACGCTAATTTTAACAGTTTTGTTTAAGAATGTGCCTGTCAGCGTTGCATTGGCAGAAGTAAGACCCTTAATGCCAGATGGTTGAACGAGCAGGTTGGTGGACGATGATTTCCAATTGATTTTCTCCGTTATGTCTTCCTCATTGCCATTCTCATAAACAACTCTAACTTGAGGGAACGAATAATCCTTGCCAATGATGAGGCTCAGTTCAGTCTGAGCAGCAATCAGCGTGAGCGGCTTGTCGTTTACGGTAATGGTTACCGATGCAGCGTAACCATTGACCGAAGCGGTCAAGACAGCCGTACCCGTTGCGACTGCTTTCCATTTGCCGCTGTCGATCGATACAATGTTGTTGTTGCTTGATGTCCATGTGACAAGCGGCGTAACGGTTACAGAGTCTCCGCCGTATGTCGTTGCTGTCAATTGCGGAAGGGTACCGGTCTGATCAAGGAACGTCTCGACCTTCTGGTCGGCTTCTTTAATCGTTAGTCCGTTGACCGTTGGGTATATCGTTACTTTAATCGAACGAGTTGCACCCTTGTAGGAAGCTTTAATCGTCGTTGTGCCGATGCCTTTTGGCGTTACAACACCGTTCGCGACAGTGGCAACCATAATGTCCGAGGACGTCCATTCGGCCGAATCGGACACATTAGGCGTACTGCCGTTGAGCTCTAGAGCAGATGCGGTAATGACAACTGGCGCATCTTGCAGCTGCAGCGACAGGTCGGTGCTTGGCGTCAGCTTCAGTTCTTGCGTACCTTGTCTAACGGCAATCGTTACTTTATCCGAGGCACCCAGGTGCGAGACTGTAATTGTCGCCGTGCCTGTGCTTAGCGGCGTGATCGTACCATTCTCGACTGTTGCGACAGCCGTATTCGAGCTTGTCCAGTCCGCGTCTTTCGTAATATTAGCTGATGACCCATTCTGGGACACAGCCGTCGCCGTTAGGTCGACACTTGCATCGCCGACCGTGAACTCAAGCAGATCCGGACCAGAGAGCGTAATCGATTTATAAGGAGAGATGACGGTTAGCTTGATTTTATCCGTCTTGCCCTTGTAACTTGCAGTAATGGTTGCTGTACCAGCGCCGAGAAGTGTCACATCGCCGTCCTCGACGGTAGCGACCGCTGTGTTGGAGCTCGACCAGCTTGCCGTAGTGGTTAGATTACTAGGCTGTAGACCAGTCTTTAAGCCGGACAGCGTATAGCTAATGTCTTGTCCTAATTGTACTGAAGCTTCATCGGGTGCTTCGCTATTGTTCGATAGGATTTGAATGGAGTCATACAAATCATCAACGGTAACCGTAACCGACTTGGTATAACCGCCATAAGTGGCGCTGATTTTGGCTGTGCCTTTGGCAACGCCGGTAATCGTACCTTGCGTAACTTTCGCTACGGCTGTATTCGAGGATTTCCAAGTAGCGCTGTCCGTGACGTCAATCTGTGAAGAAGATCCTGACAACGTCGCATATAAGTTCAAATAATAGGGATCGTCAGCTGCAAAGACCGTGATGGTAGAAGCTGTAGTATCAAAGTTTAGATCAGTGACGGTGTCGGCGGCATAGGAACGGCTTGGCAATATCGCGAATACCATAAGGATGGCAAGCGTCAGAGCCGTTAGGGAACGTGCGGACCATTTGCGATGATGCATGGATGTTGTAGCGCGCTGCATGGAGTATTCAAAACCTCGCTTTCGTCTTTTTGCTCATTATGGCTTTTCTTTAATAACGGCTTTTGCGACGTAATAATGAAGAGAAAAACGACATTTTGCACTTATTGAGGGTTGTCAGTAGGAAGGGATGGCGCGCCTCTGGATTCATATTGTTGCACTTAGAGTAGCGCAAACTGCCAGCCGTCAAGTGCGAGGGGTGCGTTTCTGCATCTAGATGATGGCGATATGCGTGCGGATGTCGAGCAGGACGGGGGGAACGGTTTTATTTTTCAATAGCTAGAGGTATAATGGTTGGGTAACTTTGAAGCACTATCCATTTCGTGGTGATAAAGGACGTGAACGCTTGAATCTTCCGAATATGCTCACCATATTGCGGTTTGTTCTCATACCGGTTTATATCGTTGTTTTTGCGGGAGGAGAGCGAATGATTCCGGCGTTTGTCGTTGTCGTTGCCGCTGGCGTGACAGATGTGCTGGATGGGTATATAGCTCGTAAGAGGGGTCAGATTACAACAATAGGGGCGATGCTCGATCCGCTTGCGGATAAGCTGATGCTTGGTACGGTCATTTTATCGCTGCTGCTGACTGATCATATTCCATTGGCGGCTGCCATTCTTATGTTTGTGCGCGACCTTGGGATGATTGCCGGTTCGGCTGTGTTTCATTTCAGCGGTCGCAAGACAGTGCCCGCGAATTGGATGGGTAAGCTGACAACCGTGTTACTGTACTTTGCTATTCTGTTTATTTTCTTCGAAGCATCATTTGCCAGGACGTATCTGTGGTGCGTCGTCGTATTCTCCTTCGTCACTTCGATCATGTATATGATCAAGATTTTTGCGATTAATCGCGATCAGGAAGGGAATGGCGCGCTGCCGTTCGACAGTCCGGATAAACCGGCGGGTCCTACGGGCAGCACACGCGAGTTGTAGACCGAAACATCATGCGAATACGCATATGCATACAAAGAAGCTCGTCTGCTCTGGCGCTTCTGGCCAACAACAGACGAGCCCCCTTATCTTAACCTTCGCGAACTGCAGTTTCCGCGCAGGATAAGATTAGGTTGCCACAGATTGGCTGAATTATGCTCTGTTCTAGGGTTTATTTTAAAAATTGGAGGTACATACATGCTAGATATTAATGAAATTCAACAGATTATTCCTCATCGTCAGCCTTTTCTGCTCGTAGACCGCGTTCTTGAATTGGAGGAAGGCGTTCGTGCAGTCGGCATCAAGAATGTAACGATGAACGAGCCGTTCTTCGCAGGTCACTTCCCAGGCTATCCGGTTATGCCGGGTGTGTTGATCGTGGAAGCATTGGCGCAAGTCGGTGCGGTTGCCATTCTCAAAATGGAAGAAAACCGCGGCAGACTCGCCTTTTTCGCAGGCATCGACGAATTCCGTTTCCGCGGACAAGTGACGCCGGGCGATACGCTGCGTCTTGAGGTTGAGATTACCCGTCTTAAGGGTAAGATCGGTAAAGGACATGCGGTTGCGAAGGTTGATGACAAAGTTGTTGCCGAGGGCGGTATTATGTTCGCTCTATCCGATCCATCCTAATGGAGGAAGATTGATTATCCGGCAGCAGTTAATAATTGTTCTAGCAAGAGTAACTATATAGAGAACGACGCAAAGTCGGCGCCATAGGCGAACATTGGGAGAGAGGAATGGTTTGTAAATGTCGGTTAATGCAGCAGCAGTAGCAAAGTATGAGGAATGGCTTAACGACCCATCGATTGGCGAGGAGACGAAGAATGAGCTTCGCGCCATTGCAGGCAATGAAACGGAAATTGTCGACCGATTCTATCGCGATCTGGAGTTTGGCACAGGCGGACTCCGCGGTGTTATGGGTGCAGGTACGAATCGGATGAATGCTTATACAGTAGGCAAAGCGACGCAGGGGCTTGCGGATTGGATTCTGTCATCGAACCCAGAAGCTCCGTCTGTCGTGATAGCCCACGATTCTCGCAACAATTCGCCTGAGTTTACGCTTGATGCAGCACTTGTACTTGCAGCGAATGGCATTACGACGTATTTGTTCCCGTCCCTTCGTCCTACACCTCAATTGTCGTTCGCGGTCCGCGCGCTGAAAGCTACAGCTGGCATTGTGATTACAGCAAGCCATAACCCGCCTGAATATAACGGCTACAAAGCGTATAACAAAGATGGTTGCCAGCTTGTACCGCATGAAGCAGAGCAGGCGATTGGACGCATTAAGCAGGTAACGAGCTTTGATCAAGTCCGGACAATTACGCGTGAAGAAGCGGAAGCGCAAGGGCTGCTGCGCTGGCTTGGCGAAGACGCGGATGAGCAGTTTATTGAGACGGTTGCAGCACGCAGTGTCAATCCAGACCTGCTGAAGAACGGTCTTGGCGAGCGTGTATCGGTCGTGTTCACTCCGCTTCATGGTTCGGGTAATTTGCCAGTGCGCGGCGTACTTGCGAAGGCTGGTTTCAGCAACGTGCATGTCGTACCAGAGCAGGAGCAGCCAGACGGCTATTTCAGCACGGTGAAATCGCCGAACCCGGAGGAGCGCGAAGCATTCACGAAGGCGATTGCGCTTGCGAAGGATGTTGATGCAGACATTATTATCGGTACGGACCCTGATGCGGACCGTATGGGTGCTGTTGTCCGTAACACGAATGGCGAATACGTTGTGCTGACCGGTAACCAATCTGGTGCGATCATGGTCTACTACCTGCTCAGTCAACTGCGCGAGAAAGGCACATTGCCATCCAACGGTATTGTCGTGAAGACGATTGTAACGAGTGAGATGGGTGCGGATATTGCGCGTTCATTCGGCGCGGATGTAACGAACACATTGACAGGCTTCAAGTATATCGGCGAGAAAATGACGCAGTACCAAGAAACGGGCGAGCGGACATTCCTGTTCGGCTATGAGGAGAGCTACGGCTATCTGACAGGCACATATGCGCGTGATAAAGATGCGGTAGTAGCTTCCTTGTTGATCTGTGAAGCTGCGGCATACTATAAGAGCCAAGGCAAGACGCTGTACGATGTGCTGCTCGAGCTGTACGCTCAGTATGGTACTTATCTCGAAGGCTTGCAATCACGTACGCTCAAAGGCTTGGATGGCGTTCAGAAGATCGGCGCTATTATGGACAACTGGCGTACGAGCCCGCCATCTGAGATCGCTGGCACAAACGTCGACAGCGTCCTCGACTACAGTAAAGGATTGGATGGACTTCCGGCTGAGAACGTGTTGAAGTTCCTGCTCTCTGATGGCTCCTGGTTCTGCTTGCGTCCTTCAGGAACGGAACCGAAGATCAAAATCTATTTTGCCGTTCGCGGTCAGTCTCCTGATGAGGCATCAGCGAATCTTGAGCGTCTAACGACCGCTGTCATGGAGCGAGTCGATCAACTAGCATAAGGAGAGAACATCAGTGCTTCAATGGCAGCTTTGGAATCGTAAGTTTAGAGCCGTGCTCTGGACGCTTACCCTTATCGGCGTAATCGCTGCATTGCCGCTTGGCATGCAGCGGTGGCAGATGGAGGGAACGTCTAAGCAGATCGAATATGTAATGAATTATAGAGATATCGAGCTGGTCGCTTCGTATCAATATAATCCGTCAGCATTCATTGATAAACAATTGCAGCAAATGAAAGAAGCTGGCGTGACGACGATGGCCGTCTTCGAGACGACGCTGGACGATCTGGTTACTGCGAAGCGACTGACCGTCTATAATCAGTCTCAGCTCGCTTTGCTTCAAGGCAAAGCGGCTAACCTGGGATTGAATGAAACGTACGTCCTATTCGCAGGAAATGAAGAAGCACAGGTATTGAAGCCGCTTATCACTGCTTCCTTTGAACGCGCAGGCATCAGTGTTGCGCCGTGGGCAATGGATGGCCGTACGGGACTTCAAATCAGTGCACCGATCGAAACAGCATCGCTCATCTCGATGAACCCAGACCCGCTTGCCATGGATCGTATCCATGCAGCTGGTTTCCGTATTCTTCCTCGCATCTCGGATCGGATACTTCCTTACAACGAGGATGAGGCGCGAGCGCAGCTGCAGCAGTTCAAGAGCTACGGCGTAGACCGTATCCTGTTCGATGGCTCCGCGGTGAAAGGGTTCACCGACAATGCAGAACTGCACAGCTTGAACTCGTTCGCGAATCTTCTTAAAGAAGAGGGCATTGGTATTGCGGCGATAGAGGGGCTGAAAGCGCCGCAGAGCGGATTTAATACGCTTGCTTATTTGACGGACTATAATGTCGTAAGGCTGCATTCGATTGCGAGCACACTATCGACTACGATTTCGCCAGAGACGCTGAAAGACCGGTTCTTGCTCGCTGCTAAAGATCGTAACATTCGCATGTTCTATCTCAATGCCGGTGCAAGCCGAAGCCTGGATAAGGGCGGCGTCGTAGATCCGCTGGACAAGCTTGCTTCTGCGCTTCAAGGTCCGGATGGCGCCATCCAGAAGCTTAAAGACTTCGGATTCCCTCCTGGTCCAGCAGAACCATTCGATGTGAAGACAGCTAGCTGGGCGAAAGCGGCCAAAGCCATTGTATGTCTTGGCGCTGTCAGCCTGATCGCGCTGCTGATTGGCGCATTCGCTAACTGGCTTACGATTCCGGCATTCCTTCTTGGCCTTGTTGGCAGCGGAGGGCTGTATGTCCTGTCCAAGCAGACGCTTGAACAGGGGTTGGCGTTGGGCGCTGCGATCAGCGCTCCGACGCTATCGCTGATCTGGGTGCTAAACGTCATCCGCAGACGGACGGAAGGGACCCGTCGCAATGTAGGCGGCGACTGGGGCTCCAATAACCGTCCGCAATCGAATGCTCCAACGGGCAATCGTGGAGAGAATGGCAAGTGGACTTCGCTGCTTGGCGATGTGTTTGCAGTAGGTCGCATCAAATGGATTTTCACTGGTTTGCCAGCGGGGCAGCGCTTCGGCAATGCGATTACACTCTTTGTCTTCGCTAGCTTGATCTCGATGCTAGGCATTCCCTTCGTATTCGGCTTGTTGAACAACATTACGTACAGTTTGCTGCTGGAGCAATTCCGCGGGGTCAGCCTGCTGCACCTCGCGCCGATTTTCCTCGTAGCGCTGTATCTGTTCCTGTATATGGGCTCTTCGGTGCTTGAGAATCTTCGCAAGCTGTTGTCGATCCAGATCACTGTATTTTGGATTATCGCAGCTGCGATATTGGGCATAGTTGGTTTGTATTATTTGTCGAGAACGGGCAATGAAGGACAAGCTTCTTCGCTAGAGATGATGATGCGCAATACGCTGGAAACGACATTTGGCGTTCGCCCGCGGTTTAAAGAGTTTGCACTTGCGCACCCACTTCTGCTGCTCGGATTGTTCTTATCGCTTCGTTATCGCGCAGCATGGGTATTGGTAGTTGTAGGCTCCATTGGCCAATTGTCGATGGTGGATACATTTGCTCATATTCATACGCCGTTGCAAATTTCGTTGATTCGCGATCTGCTCGGCCTCTGCATCGGAGCAGCTATTGGCTGCGTACTCATCGCAGTGTGGCAGCTTGGGGAAGGGGTATGGCGCAGATGGGTAAGACCAGCAATCGTCAAGTCCGTCGGGTAATCGTTTCTGGATACTATGGTTTCAATAACAGCGGCGATGAGGCGGTTCTGAAGTCGATTCTGAATGCGCTGCATGCGGAAGGCGAAGCGCAGGGCGTTACATTCGAGCCTGTTGTGCTCTCTGCCGATCCAGCATGGACTACGAAGATGTACGGTTGTGAGGCAGTTCCACGGATGAGCCCATCCGTACTGCTTCGCGAGATCCGTCGCTGCGATGGACTTATCAGCGGCGGCGGCAGCCTTCTGCAGGATGCGACAGGATGGAAGACGATTCCGTATTATACGGGCGTTCTTACGCTGGCGCAGATGCTCGGCAAACCGACTTTTATTTATTCGCAAGGCGTTGGTCCAGTCAATCGCGGATGGTTGTTCGCACCTATTCGCCGCGTCATGAACAAGAGCAAATATGTATCTGTTCGTGACGCGGAATCAGCAGCGCTGCTCGGTCGAATTGGCGTCGCTCAAGAGCGGATCGAGGTCGTTCCTGACCCGGTAATGGGATTGCCGCTTCCGGAAGGCGCTGACCTGTCATTAGCGGCTGCAGCTAATGATATGCCGATCATCGGTGTATCCTTACGCCATTGGCGCAAGGATGGCGCGGATCTGGAGCGTGCGGCTGCTGCGCTTGCGGCATTGGCATCCCGCCGCGCCGTTCGTTTCCGCTTCCTGCCGTTCCATACGCCTGACGATGCTGTTACATCGCAGGTCGTCATGGATCGGCTGAAGGCGATTGGCATTGGCAGCAGTGTTGCAGAGCTTGCAGCGCCAAGCGATGATCCGCAGCAGATGCTGCTGGAAGTCAGCCGCTGCGACATGATGTTCGGCATGCGTCTGCATGCGCTGATCTACGCTGCCAATCAGCGGATTCCGCTGATCGGTTTGTCTTACGATCCGAAGATCGATCAGTTCCTTAATCGATTGGGGCTAACCGCAGTCGGAACGACCGAACAGCTCGATCCGGAGCAGTTCGCTTCCGGCGCAGATGCGCTGCTTAACGATCTGGACGGGTGGCGCACACGGCACGGAGAAGCAATTGATCGGTTGAAGCGCGAGGCGCAGCGTCCGGCACAGCAAATTGCAGCGCTGCTGAGTTAAATTACGAAAAGGTGAACGACGCAATGACGACGACTGTAACGAACAATATAGAGACAGCACATTCACTGAAACAGATTCCGACCGTATCGATTTATGGTCTGCCATTCAGCAAAATGGGCATGGACGAGACGATCGCGACGCTGACTAGTGCAATTGACAACCGCAAGACGATGCATGTCATTACGGCAAATCCGATAATGATCATGTCAGCGCTGGAAGATTCGTCTTATTACAGCATGATGCGTACGGCCGAGCTCATCGTACCGGATGGAACTGGCGTTGTATGGGCCGCAGGCTATGTAGGTCAGCCTGTGGCGGAACGTGTGCCGGGCTTTGATATTTTGCACCGCCTGATGGCGCTGGGCGAGTCCAGAGGATGGGGCGTATACCTGCTTGGCACCGATCAGCAGACGATTGATCAAGCGGCGGCGAATTTGAAGCAGCAATATCCGGGCACACGCATTGTTGGCGTTCGAAATGGCTATTTCGGACCCGAGCAGGATGCGGAGGTTGTGGCCGAAATTCAAAAAGCCAAACCGGACATTTTGTTCGTGGCACGTTCGGCAACGACGCAAGAGCCCTGGATTGCACGTTATAAGGCGGAGCTTGGCGTCCCTGTCATTATGGGTGTTGGAGGCAGCTTTGACATCATTGCAGGCAAGCTGAAACGGGCGCCGAAGCTGTTCCAGAAACTGCGGTTAGAATGGTTCTACCGCCTTCTGCAAGAGCCTTATCGGTATAAGAGAATGCTCGTTTTGCCTAAATTTGTGATCAAAGTTGTTCGAGAGAAAGAAAAGGTGACAAAAGCACGTCCTTAGTCGTCCAAAACTCGTGAAAATCGGTTATTTCGGCAAAAAACGAGGATGGCGAAAGTTTTTCACGCGGAGTATAATCAATGCGGTAGAAAATAAGAGGAGTTGGGTACACCTGTGGGTATTCTCTACGGCATCTCATTTGCAATCGCTTTGATCCTTGCGCTCATAATGACACCATTAGTCAAGCGGTTTGCGTTTGCTGTTGGTGCCATTGACAAACCGAATTACCGCAAAGTGCATACACGAATAATGCCGCGTCTAGGCGGGCTAGCTATTTATAT
This sequence comes from Paenibacillus terricola, assembly GCF_014779765.1. Taxonomy (GTDB): domain Bacteria; phylum Bacillota; class Bacilli; order Paenibacillales; family Paenibacillaceae; genus Paenibacillus_T; species Paenibacillus_T terricola. The sequence continues at coordinate 572,400 of NZ_JACXZA010000004.1, forward strand.
TGCGTTTGTCGGCGCTGTTCTGATCGCATTGCCTTTCGTTCCGGAAGGCACGCTTCGTCACTATGACCTTAATATGATCCGGGCTATCCTAGTCGGTGGATCGATTATCGTCATCGTTGGCGGCCTTGACGATCGCTTCGAGTTATCGGCTAAAGTGAAGCTTCTCGGGCAAATCGCTGCAGCCTGCGTCGTTGTCTTCGGCTTCGGCGTTAAGATCGATCTGCTGAACATTCCGTTCGGCGATGCGATGCAGCCGATTGCTTCTTGGGTAAGCATTCCGCTGACGATCTTCTGGATCGTAGGGGTTACGAATGCGATTAACCTTATCGACGGATTGGATGGTCTGGCAGCTGGCGTGTCCGGCATCGCCATTGCAACGATTCTGACGATGGCTGCGATTATGGGCTTCGTGCCAGTCATTCTGCTCTGCACGATTTTGCTCGGCGGCGTTATAGGCTTCCTGGTTTATAACTTCCACCCGGCGAAGATCTTCATGGGGGACTCTGGCGCCTTGTTCCTAGGCTTCTGCCTAGCAACGCTGTCCATGCTTGGCTTCAAGCAGGTAACGATCGTCTCGTTCGTAACGCCGTTGCTCATTATCGGCGTACCGCTGTCGGACACGTTCTTCGCGATCATTCGCCGCTGGCGCAGCAAGAAGCCGATCTTTGCTCCGGACAAAGGACATCTTCACCATTGCCTTCAAGAGCTTGGCTTCGGCCATCGCAACACGGTATTGATCATTTGGGGGATTGCGGCATTCTTCGGCGGCTGTGCAATCCTGCAGTCGACGCTCACGCAATCGCACGCCGCGAACTGGATTACTTTCGTCGTCATCTGCGTTCTGACCTTCTGCTTGCAGATTGGAGCCGAACTGATCGGGATTGTCGACAAATCGAAACGTCCAATATTGGACCTGTTGTTACGTAATCGTCTGAAGACACATGCAGAATCGCGTTCGAAGTAACCATTATTAGCAATCATTCATGCTCCGACCTCCTCAAGAGATCGGGGCTTTTTTATTGTTTGGTACAGAACGCTCAGATTAGAAATGAACGAATTGGTCGTTCAGCCTAAACTTTTCAGCGCGCCCCTCCGATACATTTAAGTACATGTATCTAGCGAGACTTGAGGTAATGGAGGAGGCTTATTGTGGTTAAGAAATGTAGTATTTGGTTCGTTGTACTGTCGCTCTTGATCGGCATGCTGCAGCTGACCGGAAGCGAGCGCGTCATCGCCGCGACTTCGGGCAACTTTGCTTTTCCTAGTGAGTTCGATCAGCCTGATAAAGCAAGAATCACGTCGAGCGGAATGGTGACGATCAATGGTACGATCAATGGCGTAAACCCGTCGACCATCTCCTACAGCGTGTATCAGATCGTCGACTATGACGTAAAAGATCCTTCGAAAGAGAAAACCGGCTCCCAACGTGAAGGCTTGACGAGCGGCGTTTATTTGAATGGCAGTTCGATTCAAGTGTTCAACGTTCAGTTGTTCTCCGGTCTTAACAAGATCACGTTCCAAGGTACGAAGGGCGGCGGACTTGTCGAGAACTCGATCTATATCGACTATCATGATGGTCCTACGCTGTACGATCTGCAAGCATCCTTATACGGCAATAACTTCCCGATGAACGAGAATAGCACAACGGTCGTTCACTCGACCGCTACCAAGGGCAAATCCCAAACGGACATTTCGATTACCGGTAAAGCGCCTAACGCACAGAGCGTAACGGTCGAAGTGAATGGCAGCAGCCGTACGTTCAGCGTGAACAGCACGAACGGCTATACATTCGTTGCATCGCCGGTCAACGTCCTCAAAGGCAAGAACCTTGTCAAAATCAAAGTAAGCAACGGTACTCAAACCATCGAGACGACGCGTGAGGTTGCCTTCTACAATGGTGCGGTAACGTTCTACGATATGACGCTTTCGGATGATAAAGGCAATAGTGCTTCGCTTGAATATAATCCGAATTTAATTACTTCTAAGTCTGGCTTGGAGATTACCGGTAAAGTTATCGTGCCGAACTATTATGGCAAGAAAACTTCGGATCCGGCGAATGTACCTCATCCGGATCCAAAGCTTGAATTGGATTCGCTGAAAGCGGAATTATACGAAGTTGGTGTAACGGCAGCGAAAGAAACTTTCGATAATGCAAAGATTACTTCTGCGGCTGTTCAACCTTATAGCGATACAGATGCTTTCTTCGTCTATGAGTTCTCCTTCGCTGTCGACGGCGCAAACGGCGGTAACAACTTAGCGTACAACAAACGATACAATGTGCGCATTCAAGCGAATAATGAACAAAACATTGCGAATGGCACGACCCCAACGGTTGAAGGCAACAGTGCACTGTACTTCACGCTGCTTGACGCGAATACGCCATTCATTGAGCAAGTGAACTATTTGCCGGGATATCAGCCGAACAATTACCTGGGCCTAACAGGTGACCCGTTGGATGGCAAGAGCCTGTATGGCATGCCAATCGGTATCGAGGTTCTAGTCGGCAACCCAGGAAATCTTGATTCTTCGAAGAGTACAGGCGACTTCCTGAATACCGGGCTTGGAATCGAGAACATTACGAATGCAGCCGGCAAATCTTCTAACGCCTATAAGATTAAGGTGTTGAGCCAGTCGGATGAACTGCTATCGATCAACGGCAAGACGGGCACTTATCGCCGTATTATTATGGAAGTGACCAAGCTGCCGTTCGAAGGCAAGCAGACGATCAGATTCCAAGCGCTAAGCTCAACGAGCGACCCGACCAAGCCGGCGACCTATAATTCCTACGATGTTACGGTTACGATGCTGTTCGGACCGTATGTAAGTTATACGAAGCTGTTCGATTCGATGATTGTTAAGAACGACACAACATCACCGACCGCTGCCACAGATATAATAAAGACAGAGCTTGGCCTGTTCGCAGGTACAATTCAGAACGTGAACAATACGGAAGAAATTCGTTATGTTCCGCAGAAGACCAATGGCAAAATAACGGGCGCACAATCGATTTACTTCTATGTGAATAACGTTGCGTTCCCACTTATGCCGCAGGATTCGGCAGACGTTCATGACACAGACTTTGTGCTTGATAGCACCGTAAAGCTTGATGATGTGTTTGCGGTCATGTTCAACGGCGAGAACACGATTCGATTCGTATTCCAAGGTACGCAGACCTTCTACGAGCGCTCGGTCAAGCTGAATATCGTTCCGACTAACCTGCCGGTCATTCCAGTAGAGGGTTCGGCAGGGGTGTTCCCATTCACGTACGCGCCGACGATTAACGATGCTGATATCATCCCGACGCCTAACGATCCGAACTTCCCGATGTCCGGGTCGATTTATACGACGTCTAAGTCGAAGATGAATATTTTCGGTACGTTCGACTTTATCGATTTGGGTAAACTAGCTAACGATGGCAGCATCTCGGGCAGTATGCCGGCGAATCCAGAAGACTACATTCTCAAAATTAAGAGCTCATCCTCGGATAAAGAATATACATGGGATCTAACCATGCCATTCTCTGTTTATAGCAGTGAAGATCCGACGGTTAAATCGATTTACGATCCCAAAAAAGTAGGAATCTCAGGCTTGCTCGTTGTACGCTATGACATTGCGAAACAGACGTTCTCCTTCATTCTGAAGGATCAGGATCTGAACAGCGATGGCAGCTCCAGCGTGTATAACTTCTTCGTTTATAACAGCGGCATATACGGTCCTAAGGCCAGCTACCGGATGGAAGTTGACCCGACTGCGCTGCCATATGATATTGTACGTCCGATTCTGCCAGCCAAGAGCATTGTGAATCAAAACTTCGTTGAAGTTATCATCAACGCAAAAGGTGCTCAAACGGTTGTCATCAACAAAGAGAATGCCGTGAAGACGCAGTTTGATGCTGACTACGACGGCACGATTGATTATTACGATGCTTATCGCGCAACGATTACTGACCTGAAGGTCGGTAAGAATACGATCAAGTTCACGATTACGAGCGCTAATGATAAAACGACTGGTTCGATCGATATTACGTACGCACCTACGAATATCCCAGGCGCTCAATTCATGAAAACAATGGCTGCATCTCAGAAGGTATTCGACGGGGCGCTGTCGCTGACGTTCCCGAAAGGCACAACGCTCATCCGTCGCGACTATAACGTGCCGGCAGAGTTCAAGAACCAAGTCTTTACGAACCACAAGGTGTTGTATTCGATCGCAAACTCTGAGGACGGCGTTGTTGACCGCCATGAATTCGATGGATGGCCGGCCGACTTTGACAAAGTGATCACGTCCAACGGTGAACAGTTCAAGTTCTCGTTCCCATCGCGCTTCTCGAAAGCTTCGCCAGTTTACTGGATCGATGCTGGTCTGGCCGATGATACGACGACCAAGGCAACTTATGATCCGCTTACTAATGGCGTTGAGCCTTATCAATTCCCGAACAGCGGAGTTCCTTCGTATAACGATCGCGCGAGCGATCGTGAATTGATTGCTTCGAAGTCAGGCCAACTGACGTTGTCGTTCGACAAGAATATGAAGGATGCGATCGGAACGCTCATAACGGTGTACCGTTATGACAATCAGAATAAGTACTGGGAGAATGTCGGCGGTGTCGTAGATAACAAGAAGAATACGATCACCGTTCCATTCACGAAGTTTGGCTATTATGTAGTTGGTAAGATGGTTTACTCGTTCAGCGATATTACGGGTCATCCATACGCACGTAACTACATGGAGGCGATCTTCTCCAAAGGTATTTCTAATCCGGTAGGCTATGATGATTTCGGTGCTGATATGTATACGACGCGCGGCGAGTTCGCCCGCATGATCGTCAAGGCACTTGATCTTCCGCTTAATTACGAGATGGGCAACCCGTCGTTCGACGATGTGCCGGTCATCGTCAATGCAGATGCGATCTGGGATTACCGTTACATTGAGACGGCAGCTCGCGCGGGTATTATCCGCGGTACGCAGCCTCGTACTTTCGATCCAAGCGGCAACCTGACTCGCGAAGAAGCGGCTGTTATTCTGGCAAGGGCGCTTGAATTGAAGCTGGATACAGATCCAACGAAGATCAGCAAGGCGTTGGAGAAACAATTCAAGGATCACGGCGATATCAACTACTATGCGAAAGCGTCGGTATCTGCCATTGCTAAGAAGGGCTACATTGTAGGCGCTCCTGTCGATCCGAAGGATCCGAAGAAAGGCAATGTTTTCGAGCCGCGTTCGAATCTGCTTCGCTCCGACGCAGCGATTATCGTAGGCAAAATGCTCATTGATTTGAAGAAACTTCCGAAGTTGAACTAAATAGGCGAGACGAGGCGGTGCTTGCTATGATGCAAGCGCCGCTCTTATATTGTCGACCAGCTGATAGATTTCGACACGAACCGATTCATAGATTCTTGGTAAAACTTTAGCATCGACGTTATTCGTCCTTACAAGCTATACTTAAGAAGTTCCTGAGAGGGAACGAATGTCTAGAACAAAAAGAATTAACCAAAGGAAGAAAAAGTTTTAGCTATACCGCAACTTTTCATTTCCTGCTGCGTCTAACGATAAGAACGAAGAAACACAAGCTACTTAATTCTCTGATAGAAGCGATACTTATTCTTATCGACCTCTTTACGCTACAGGTAGTCTACTGTATAATGTTATAGTGGCCTAGCTTCTCTACCAGAATTTTCTTCATGTGTTTACAAGTTTCTGCGACATGTTTTTACATAATGGGTTTAACATGATTGCAGACATCATTTATATCCAATTACTGCTCAACTCTGGAAAGGGGGTGAATCGGCGATGAGGGAAACGAGCAATTCACTATCCACTCAACACTCTCAACAACCGAAGCAATTTAGAGGAGGAGAAAAAAAGGTTATGAAGAAAAGTTTGTCTCTGCTCGTAGCTATCACCATGGTGTTCTCGATGTTCGCATCGGTAGCATTCGCGGCTGATAAAGCGGCACCAACACAAAATGATAAATTCAACGCACTGAAAGATCTCGGTATTTTCACTGGTTTCCCAAATGGTGACGCAGGTCTTGACCAAAACATGACTCGCGCACAATTTGCTAAAGTTCTCGCATTGGGCCTTAACCTGGATGAGAACGCAGCAGCTTCTAAGTACAGCGACGTATCCGCTTCGCACTGGGCTAAGCCATTCATCGGTGCTGTAACGGCTGCTGAACTGATGCAAGGTAAAGGCAACAACAAATTCGATCCTAACGGCAACGTAACGATCGAAGAACTCGCTAAAACGCTTGTTCTGGGTCTCGGCCTTGAAGAGGTTGAAGGCGCAACTGTTACAGGCGCAAGCGCTTGGGCAGCAGGTTATGTGCAAGCAGCACTTGATGCAAAAATCATTCCTACTTTCACGAACTACAAAGCAGCTGCAACGCGCGGTCAACTTGTTGACGCTATCTACGAAGTTGTAGGCGGCGAAGTAGTAACAGTTAAATCCGCAGTAGCAACTGATGCTAAAACGGTAGAAGTAACGTTCTCCGATGACAAAAAAGTAACGAAAACGCTTGACACGGCTCTTGAGATCGGTAAAGCGACTAAAGTATCCGTTGAGTACAACGGCAAAACGTATGAAGTTGAAGTGACGCTCGAAGGTCTGAAAGTAGCAAAAGCTACGCAAACAGGCGCTAAGAAAATCACGCTCGAATTCAACAAAGCAGTAACGAAAGATCTGGCGATCGAAGTTAAATACCTGTCGACGACAGTTGCAGTAACGAAAACTTTCGCAGAAAACCTGAAATCGGTTGTTCTCGAAGCTGGTTACCTGCCTGCAGGCGACCTCACAATCAAAGCTGGCGATGCTGAAGCTGTAACGGTTAAAGCTGAAGCAGAAAAAGCAACGAAAGTAAGCATCACGACTGAATCCCTGCAAAAAGCTGATGGCCAAGATCTGGGCATCAAGAAGTTTAACCAATTCGGCGAAGAAACTTCCGTTGGTCAAACAGTAAACAAAAACGTTTACAACTCCACGCAAGGTAAAGACCTGGTAACGGGTGGCTTTACGACTAGCGTAGCATCGAGCAAAGTAAACCTTTCGACTGATGCTGCTGCTAAAGTAGACGACACGATCATCGTTTCTGCATACACGAACGATGGCCTGAGCGATACTAAATCGTTCAAAGTAACGGCTGCAAGCTCGGCAACGAAGATTGAACTGTCCGCTGTTCAACCTAAGAAAGACAAAACGCGTATCACGGTTGGTGAAACAGGTCTGGTTCTTCCAGTTAAACTGACTGACCAATTCGGTAAAGAACTGAAACTGGCTGCTGGTACTGCAACTGTAGCTAACGGTCAAGTTAAACTGAGCGGTATCACGTTCCTCGTGGGCGGCGACGGCGCAGTTGATAACTTCACTGTAGACAGCAACAATGTAGTAACGGTTGATGCAACAAAAGCTGGTAACGTTATTCTTTCCGCAAGCAACCCAGCAACGGGCGCTTACAGCACGACTACGTTCAAAGTAGAAGCTGCATCAGCTTTGAAAGAACTGAAACTGCAAAACCCTGTTGGAATGGCTGTAGTTGGTGAAGATGTTGTAATTCCTTTCACAGCACTTGATTCGTTCGGTGGTACGATCGCAGGTAAAGACGTTGATCTGTCGAAAGTGCAACTGCTCACGACGCAAACGGTTGCTGCTAAATATCCAAAAATCAATGCTAAAGGCGAACTCGTTCTGAACTTCACGACGAACGGCACTGCAACGATCCAAGCGGTAATCGGCGGTGTTATCACGTCGACGATCTCCTTCGACGTTCTGGCTAAAGCAAAGATTGAATCGGTTCAAGGTCTGAAAGACGTAGCTACGACGCTGGAAAGCGGCGCGAGTGTAGATCTTGCAGCTAAACAAATCAAAGTTGTTGACAACTATGGTCGCGTTAAAACGATCGACGAAATCAGCGCACTGAACCCTACGTTCAGCGTGGGCGTTGTTAGCGGTGACTTCACTTACGCTAATGGCAAACTGACTGCAACGGCTGGTAAAAACGGTACAGGTAAAATCCAAATTACGTACAACGATGCTGACCATGTAGGTGCAGCAAACGCACTGAAATCGTCCGAAATCGTTGTAACTTCGGTTAAAACGAGCGACATCAAATCGTACGAAATCAAATCGGTTGGTACGGTTTATGGTAACAAAGACAACAAATTGGGTGACAAATACTCGAAAACAATTGAGCTGAACGGTAAAACGGAAGGCGGCACAGTTGTTGCTCTGGTATCCCCTGCACCTGCATTCGTAACGAGTTCCGATGAGTCTGTACTGGCTGTAAATTCGGCTGCTGCAAACGTATCGGGTCTGAAAGCTGGCAAGTCCACGATCGCAGCTTACCTGAACGGTAACAAAGTAGCAGAAACTGAAGTAACGGTTTCTGATGCTACTCCAGTTGCAACGACAGTTAAGCTCGACAAATCGGAATACTCCGTATTCGTACTTGCTGCAAACGGTAGCCAAACGGCAACTGTTTCTGTAGAAGTTAAAGACCAATATGGTGTGGTTATTACGCCAAATGGCTTCCTTACTTCTAAAGACGACACGGTTTCGATCAGTGGTCTTACTGTAACAGCTGTTAAAAAAGGTACGGCTACAATCACTTATGTAACGTCGAACGGTGCTTCGGCAACGGCTACGGTACTCGTAGAGTAGTCTATCCAAAACAGGTAGAAGCTTAAGCTTCTACCTGTTTTTTTTGTGTTTAAAGTTTCGAGTATTTCTTAAATCTTAACCTTGCATTAGTTAACATCAAATCTCATGTGTAGTAAAAGTGAAAAATTATTCATGTAAAGTTCATAAATGGAAGTTATAATGAGAAGGGAGATATTTCGAATTTAGAGAAACTATCTGTAAGCTTTTTACGTCTATTTGATAAACCGATTAGGAGGAATATCATTGAAGAAGAAATGGATTAAGAGAAGCACAACTAGTATCGCTGTGGCTGCATTGATGTTAGGCGCTGCTCCAGTATGGACAGAACAGGCAGTAGTAAATGCAGCAGTATCTGAGAAAACTCTAAGCTCACAGGTGGTTAATTTAAGTGCCAAGTCTACGATTTCAGTTCGCAGCGCACAATTCCTTATGCAGGATAAAGGAAAAGTGTTAGCGTTTACCGTCAATATTACGAATAATGAGAATAAAACAATTGATCTTGGTGACTACACGCTGCGCGTGAAAACAAAAGACGGTAAATCGTTCAAGGTGAATGTAGCGAGCGCCAATAAAGATACAACGTCAATTACAGCGAATACAAGTCAGTACATAACCTATTACGCAACTGTTGATAATGGTACCAAGCTTTCCGACCTTCAATTTGAAGTCGTGAAATGGGACTTCGATGCTCCGAATTATGAGAGAAAGCTTGGAACCATTAAAGCGGCAAGCAATGAGAGCAATCAGGTTGCACCATTCGCGGCGAAGACAATGAATGTGAATAATGCGAGTCTTCGCTCAGCAATCAAAGGTGCGTTTATTACGAAAGATCAGACAAGCGCTTATCTAACGATTAATTATTTGTTCGAAAATACAGGGCTTCAAACGATTGATTTGTCCAAATATAGCTTTTACATTCAAACGCCTAGTTATTCTGTTTATAAAGTAAGCGCATCGGAGCTCTCGCAGCTAACATTGCAGCCTAATGAGAGAAAAATTTCGACAATGACGGTTAAGCTCCCATTAACAGTAGCAGGCAAGAAGCTTTCCCTCGTAGTAGCGACGACGGACGATGCGAACAAGGTCGACCTTCCAGCAGGCGAGTTTCTGCTTCCAGCGTTGGCAGCTGCGCCAATAACGGCTGTTGGTCAGAGCAGAAACGTATTCCTCTCCGGCCAGTCGGTCAAAACGACATTAGGGAAAGCATCGTTGGATGATTCGGGCGCTACCGAGAAGGGCATTTCGATTGACTACACGTTGTTGAACCAAGGGACCGACTCGATTAAGCTGCCAGACCTTGAAGTGTATCTGAAGACGAAGCAAAACGTAAATTATCCGCTTACGTTCACGAAGGATGACACCAAGCTGCTGCCAGGCATTGAGAAAACATTGACGCTGACGGGCAGCATTCCAACAACTGTTAAAGTAGAAGACGCAGAAATCGTCGTCAGAACGGTTGGAACAGATAAAGATCTAGGCTATGTAATCGGCTCTTACAAGACGACTTCAACAATTCAACAAGGCAGTCTTGGAAGCACATTCGCCATGGGAGATTATCGTGTGTCCCTGAACGCTATACAGAGATCGCCGCTTGAAGATGTGGATATGCTCGTAGCTGATATAAGCATTACCAATACGACTTCTGTATCGAAGAAGATCCCAGTCCTTAGCGGTTATTTCCTCGTTAACGGCGTTAAGATTGAGAATGCATATAACGTAGTAGGTCTAGACGATTCGATTACGATCGCGCCAGGCCAGTCCTACAATATGATCGTTTATACACAAATTCCTTATACGGCGGTCGTCAGCAACATTGCTTTCGTGGCAACCGAGCCTGTGACGGATAAGACATCGAAGGTGCTTTATCAATTCACAAGCCAGAACCTGAGCACGATTCCGGTCATCAGCAAGGATAAAGCTTATGAGATTAATAGTACAGGCAAAAAAGCTTCCATTCAGCTTACGCGCAATGCGATCTTCAAAGGTACGGCGAATAACCAGTTCTACGCGGAATTCGTTATTCAGAACAAAGAAAGTCGTCTAGCCGCAGTGAGCAATCTTGGCGGATATCTACTTGATCTGAATGGACAAGTCGTACCAATAACGTTCGCAACGATGAAGAATAAAGTGCTTCCGAACGGCAAAGTGCTGTTGTCCGCGTATGCGACACTTCCGAACGGATTTGACGAAGGGCACTATGATCTCTATTTGGGTCAAGCCATATCGAAAGCAGCTGGAACCGGTGAGACGGCTGCACAAAACGCAATTGCCAAAATTGTATCCTATCGTCTGAATGGCGAGAAACCGGCAGCAATCAAAACCGATTTCCAGCATATTAAGATTGCCGGATTTGATATTTCGTTTAACAACATCCGTGCAAGTCTCAGATCAAGTGGAGGCTTTGCAGTTGACGGCATGAACTTGAACTTGGATTATTCGCTTGCTAGAGAGACAGAGTACGACTACGTTGCAGGCGACCACAAGCTGGTTATTGAATTTGTGAACAACGATAACCAAAAGCTGACTTTCAAGAAATCGTACAGTTTTACAGCAACAGAAGGATCGCAAAACGAGATTCTGAAAGAAGGCAAGGATCTCGCATTGTTAACTTCCTTCGACGAGAATTCGATTCAAGCGAAAATCACAGACTATAAAAAATATACAATTAACGTATATGACGAGTTCCAAGGCAACCAATTGCTGATTGCGAGCAGCAATTTCGATTGGTTCCCAACTAAATCATCACAATAGGAGTAGCCTCCACCCTCGTAATCTAGTATCCTAGAGACACGAGAAGGAGGAATGAACTGGATATGAAACAAACAGGAAGAAAGCTGATATTGGCGGCTGTCCTTCTCGGAGGCGGAGCGCTAATCGGGGCACAATTCACGGACAAGGCCAGTGGTGATGGAGTAACCGTCACGCCTGGTTCCATAGACGATCCGGTCGTTACGAAGAGTTATGTGGATCAGAAGTTGGGAAGCCAGAGCGGCGGTATGACAGCTGATGAGGTTCAACAATTGCTGGATCAGAATAAGCAGGAATTGACGAAGCAGCTGACCCAACAAATCACAGAGCAGCTAAGTGCTAACAGTAATGAAGTCGTCGTTGTCAGTGTGCCATCAGGCAAGACACTTATTGCAAAGGACGGAGCTGAATTCGTTGTACGTGCAGGCAAGGCTGTTGCTTACAGCAACGATGCCAACGGCATTTCGGATCTAACAGATGGCAAAGATATTACGAGCGGTAAATCCGTTCCTAATAATCATCTCATTCTGTTCCCTCGCGGCGGAAGAGGCGTTCAGCCTGATCCGAAGCAGAAGAATGGTCTGACTGTACTCGTTCGCGGTCAATATCAACTGCAATAATATTTTGTCACCATAGTAGGAAAAAGATGTACATAAGGCGGTCTCCCCTCGGAGGCCGTCTTTGTGTATTTGTTCACACTATGCAATGCCACCTAATTCTTCCCTTGCTGACAAAAGGTTATACGCTTCAAAAGGGCTCGAAGCGAGCACGATAATAGCACGTTCCTAACTATCCATTATGACTTCGGAGGTGCTCTAATTATGGGTCGTTCTCGCTCTAATCGTAAGGTTGTTCCGGAATGTCGTGAGGCCCTCAATCAAATGAAATATGAGATTGCCGCTGAGCTCGGACTTGTTCAGCCATCAGGATTTGCAGGCGATGCTGATACCGAATTCGCCGGCGAGTTCGGAATGATGGGAGCTGCTACAAGCGGCAGCGTCCCATGGTCACAGCTGGAAACTCGCCAAGCAGGTGCCGTAGGTGGTGCAATTACGCGCAGGCTTGTACAGCAGGCAGAGGCTGTCCTGAATGGAAACGGGTCATTCCATTGACACACCATATTCGATCGCGTATCATAATATGTTAGAAGTGTTGTAACTAACAACCTTTTCCTACCGGAAAAGGTTCATTTTTTGTGTATGGGCATAACGCAATTATTGCGCATAATAAAGTAAAGGTTTTAGGAGGTTGATGAGATGTCGTTGAAAGGTAAACATCTGTTTACTTCGGAATCTGTAACAGAAGGTCATCCGGATAAGATCTGCGACCAGATCTCTGATGCAGTACTAGACGCATTCCTTGAAGCGGATCCGAACGCGCGTGTAGCGTGCGAAGTGTCGGTAGCGACGGGGCTCGTGCTTGTCATTGGCGAAATTAGCAGCCGAGCAGACTACATTGATATTCCAGCCATTGTGCGTCGCACGATCAAAGAAATTGGCTATACCCGTGCCAAATACGGCTTTGATTCGAGCACTTGCGCTGTTCTTACTTCGTTGAATGAGCAGTCGGCTGATATCGCGCAAGGCGTTAACGCTGCTCTCGAATCTCGTGACGGTAAAGACGTTCAGCAAGAGAATGAAGATATCGGAGCAGGCGACCAAGGCCTTATGTTCGGCTTTGCTACGAATGAAACGCCTGAACTGATGCCGCTTCCTATCGCGTTGTCGCACCGTATCGCACGTCGTCTGTCCGAAGTTCGCAAGAACGGTCAACTCGACTATCTGCGTCCGGACGGTAAAACGCAGGTTACGATCGAGTACCAAGACGGCAAGCCTGTTCGCGTCGACACGATCGTCGTATCCACGCAGCATGCAGAAGAAATTACGCTGGAGCAAATTCAGAAAGATATCCGTGAGCATGTCATTGCACCGGTTGTTCCAACGGAATGGCTGGATGAGCAAACGAAATACTTCATCAACCCTACGGGTCGTTTCGTCATTGGCGGACCACAAGGTGATGCGGGTCTGACGGGACGCAAAATTATTGTCGATACTTACGGCGGATATGCTCGCCATGGCGGCGGCGCTTTCTCGGGCAAAGACCCAACGAAGGTTGACCGTTCGGCAGCATACGCAGCACGCTATGTTGCGAAGAACATCGTAGCTGCTGGTCTCGCTGACAAATGTGAAATCCAACTGGCATACGCAATCGGCGTAGCGCAGCCAGTATCGATTAACGTCGATACTTATGGTACGGGCAAAGTGAGCGAAGAGAAGCTGGTTGAAGTCATCAAAGCAAACTTCGACCTTCGTCCTGCAGGCATTATCAAAATGCTGGATCTTCGCCGTCCGATCTATGGCAAGACAGCGGCATACGGCCACTTCGGCCGTACGGATATCGACCTTCCATGGGAACGTGTCGACAAAGCCGAACTGCTCAAAGCTGGCGCACTCGCTTAAGCTGCTCTAGTGATCCAATATGAACCGAATCGCAAATTGCGATTCGGTTTTTTCGTGTGCAACCTAAACTTTCCCACGACTTGAACCGACAAAATAGGTACGACTGTCTTGCTGGGGAGAGGATATTTTGAAACATTATCGGAGAAGCATAAGCTTCATTATTGCCGCAGTTCTTATGCTGCAGCTAGGAATGCCTGACTGGACAGGTTTGTCTGGTCAAGTAGAGGCTGCGACGACAACGCCAGTCATTGTAGGCACATATCCTGCCAACGGCGCTACTAACGTTCCAGGCAATGCTAATTTAAAGATTACTTTCGATGAACCAGTAATTAAGGGATCTTCATCTGCCTATATTCATGTCCGTAGAGTAGATACGAACGAGGAAATCAATACGATTGCAGCGTCCTCGTCTTACGTCTCGCTTAACGCGACTGGGTATGTGGCGACGATTGGACTACCTACTAATCTGACTGCCGGCTTAGCTTATTATGTACGGATTGATCAAGGCGCTTTCGTTAATGTATCGAATGGAGCGAACTTCGATGGATTGAGCGACGCTACGGCATGGCGTTTCGAAGTAGGAGCAGCGGACACGACAGCGCCCTACGCGACTGTCTATTCACCGGCTCTGAGCGCAACGAACGTTGTACCTACAACGCCTTTGACCATTACGTTCAATGAGCCCGTCTATGCCTCCACCGGCTATATTACAATTACAAGAACGGGCGGAGATACGCAGAGCATTGATGTCGGCTCAGCATCGGTTACTGGTAGCGGGACTAGCATAATCACGGTTATACCTGATCTGCGTCTGCAATCCTCCAGCGATTATTCAGTGAGCGTACCGGCTGGCGCGTTCAAAGATAGCGCGGGCAACAATTACGCTGGTATTTCAAACTGGAATTTCAGTACGGCAAAGCCGCCTATGACTGTGAAATATACGCCTTCGAATTATGCAATGGGGATAAACACAACGGATGATTTAGTAATGACCGTAACGAATTTCTCCTCACTGACTAAAGGATCCGGCAACATCACCATTAAACGAATTGGGGACAATTCGCAATTTCAACAAATTGACGTAAATTCAAGTGCAGTCTCGATTAATCAAAATGTCATTACGATTCGTCATTCTTCTTTTGAATCGAACAAAAGCTATTATGTGCTGGTCGATGCAGGAGCATTCCTGTCCGGCAGTACGGTGTATCAAGGCATCAATAACGCATCAGAATGGACATTCTCCACCACTTCAGGAGTTGATACAACAGCACCTAAAGTGACAGCGTTAACCCCTGTCACGAACGGGGCCGTATCGGTAGCATCCGCAAGTCTTGTGATGACATTCGATGAGCCGGTCTATCCGAGCGGCGGCAGCATCGTGATCAAGAATAGCAGCACGAATGCTGTCTTCCAGACAATTATGCTGACTTCCTCGAACGTAAAGGGCGGGGGAACGAATACGATAACGATCGACCATAATCCATTCATTACGAATACCTCGTATTATGTGGAAATCGGTTCGCAGGCGTTCCGTGATCTTGCGGGCAATTATTATGTCGGCATGACAGCGAGTACGGATTGGTCATTCCGCGTGACGACGGATTCTGTTCCGCCAGTCATTGCATCGCTGGCACCCGTTAACGGAGCAGACAATGTGCCGATTGATTCCAAGCTGTCCATTACGTTTAATGAGTCTATCCAGCTGCTGAAAAGCACAGGAAGTGCTGTCATTCGTCGGAGCGGTTCGACCACAGGTGCGATAAATGCGACATTGTCGCTCGATTCAACGGATTCGAAGAAACTGATTCTTACACCGCAATCGAGTATGACAGCTTCGGCAACCTATTATGTTGAACTGGCAGAAGGCGCAATAGCCGATCTGGCGGGCAATCGATTCGCAGGCATTCAGAACGAAGTGCAGTGGAAGTTCGGCACGGTTGGTTCGGACCGCACTGCGCCAATATTCAGCAACGCTGTTATGTCTGGCTCTTCGACCATAGTACTGACCTATAACGAAAACCTTGATACGACATCGGTGCCATCAACGGGCAACTATTATGTGACGGTCAATGATGAGCCGCGAGGCGTCATTCAGGTACAGGTTTCGGGTAACACCGTCACATTGACGTTGGCAAGCGGCGTTATTTACGGACAGACCGTGAGACTGACGTATTCCAAAGGCACTCGTCCTATTCAGGACTTGTCGGCTAACACAGCATCAAGTATGTCCAACGTGAACGTCACGAATACGATTAATACGACACTGCCTAAGCCTATAAGCGGATCCGTTAGCGGAAATGTAATTATGCTGACGTTCAATCAGGAATTGGCAACACTCAATAGTTATGCTTACACGCAGTTTAATGTCAAATTTAATGGATACTCGGTTTCCATTGCAGGCATCGAGAAGGCGGGGGCAGTATTGTTGATTCGTTTAGGATCTACAATATCATCGGATTCCGCGGTATCGGTCAGTTATACGCAAGGTTCATATCCGGTGTATGACAACAACGGCAACGCGCTGCAGACGTTTGGCGATTTCTATGTGACGAATAGCCTTGATACTACCGCTCCTGTTCTGCAATCGATATCGGCAAGCGGTTCGACTTTGATCCTCACTTACAACGAAGGATTGAATACTTCGTATTTGCCAGGAAAATCATCGTACTCGGTTCTCGGCAATGGAATATCGAGGACGATCAATGCGGTTGAAATCTCGAATAATCAAGTCATTCTGACGCTGACAAGCTCACTGGCAGGTATAGGGAATATTCTTGTTACGTATGTGCCAAGCACATCGGCGCTGCGAGATTTGAACGGTAACCTTGCCAGCGGTTTCAGCGGCATTCAAGCTGTTTCTACCGGCAATTCAAGTGTGGCTTCCGCCATTGTGAATGGCACGACACTGACATTGCAGTTCAATCAGACGTTGCATTCATCCTATGTACCGAAGACGAATCAATTCACCGTTAGAACAGCAGGTTTAACAACGCCTGTCGCCAATGTACAAGTATCCGGAAGCAGCGTGACGCTTACGCTGTATACGGCGATCGTAGCGAACAATACGGTAACCGTCAGCTATTCATCGGATTCAGGCGGATTGCGGAACACATCCGGCGTATTAGTATCTTCCTTTAGCGACATCAATGTATTTAACCAGACATCGTCGGGATCAACGGGCGGCGGCAGCGGCGGTGGCGGCGGAGGAACGTTCGATGCAACGCCAGACGGAGCGATCGTCCTGCAGCCAGGTCATTATACGACTGGCTCGTCGATGTCACCAGGCAGTCAACTGGCGAACCAGTACACGGTCCTTGAGGAGAGCTTGAACAATGCCTACAAGGCAGCACGCTCGATTAGCACGTCGAACCCGCGGGTACAGCTGAATATTGGTGATTCCGAGAAAGCAGGGCTTGCTTCCATTCCGCTGCAGGCGCTGGAGAACGCCAAGAACTCAGGCGGCACGCCAACCTTCATCGTAAAGTATGGTGATATCACGTATGAAATCCCATGCAACGCGCTGGACTATGCACAAATTGCGAAAACGCTGAATGTCGGGGGCACAACGGGTTACTTGCAAGTTAAGATCGACAAGAATGCACCAAGCTTGTCCTACACGCTTACAAGTGCAATTAACCGTGCCGGTGCGATTACTTATGTTAGCCCGGTACGCTTTGAACTTGACGTCACAGCAGGCGGCGTGGTGAAAGAGTGGACGGATCTCACGCAGTATGTGACAAGAAGCTTCACAACGACGGCGGCGGTAACGGGACGCCAGGCGGCAGTTGTGTGGGTAGACCCGGCAACAAACGTTCTCTCCTACTTGCCGACGAAGGTAACGACAGAGGGGAACAGCTATAAAGTATCCTTCATGAGCAAAGGAAACAACAGCTACGCAGTCGTGAAGGGGAATGTGACTTACAGCGATACAAGCTCGCATTGGGCGAATACGAATATTATGCTGATGGCGAACAAGTATATCGTTGAAGGACGCAGTACGTCGAAATTTGAGCCAAGCAAGCCGATTACGCGTGGCGAATTCGCGATGTTCATCGCTCGCGGGCTTGGACTCTCCGGCGATAAGAATGCTGCTGCAGCATTCTCCGACTTGAAGACGAATACAGCGCTTGCCGCTTATGTCGGCGCTGCATCGAAGGCGGGCATTGTCCAAGGCAACTCGGATGGAACCTTCAAGCCGAACAACTTTATTACAAGACAGGAAGCGGCTGCGATGTTGAACCGTGCGGCATCGGTAGCAGGCAGCAATGTTACGCTGCCTCAGACAGCGACAGCTTACCTGCAGCGGTTCAAGGATAAGAAGCAGATTGGGCAATGGGCGCAGCAGGATGTTGCTAAGTCGGTCTATACAGGCTTTATTACTGGAACGACCTCGACAACATTCGCCCCGCTATCGAACACAACGCGTGCGGAAGCAACCATTATGATTCAACGGCTGTTAACGTACGTCGGGTTTCTTCAGTCTTAATTAATCGTGAAGAACGTCCTCCACAGGATCGATAGATGATCCTTGGGAGGACGTTTTATTTTGGAGACAAGTTGATAGAGGATTTTTCATATGACTGCACCGTTAATAGAGTTATTCTATCGGCTGTAACTTTTCTACCGTATCGTAGTCTATACTTAATAGACTTTACGGATGGGAGAGTTGCGTAAAAACATGGTTGTGAACAACAAGAACCTTCAGATGATATCATCGCGAAGCGTATCGAAGCTTGTCATATTGGCGCTAGGGGGCGTACTGCTGCTGCAGCCGCTCCAGTCGGGCGCCGTCATTTATGCAGAAACGGTTCAGACGCAGACGACAGCTACTTCGGCAGCAGTTGAGATAAAGACGGCAAATGCAAAGCTGACGCAGCAGAAGCAGGAAATGATCGCTTCAGGCGTGAAGCGGGTTGATTATGTATGGTCACCCCTCACAGGTACTGGGACAGTCAACATTCATGTAGTCGAAATTGATTTGACGAACCCTTATGTGCAATTAAATGCAATCAGCGGCAAGAACAACACGGTTGCTAGTTTGAATAACGTATTGAACATGGCGAAGGAAACGGGCGCAGTCGCAGCGATTAACGCCGACGTGTTCCAGACAAGCAGCTCCTCGGAAGGCTCGCCAATGGGACCGCAGATCACGAGCGGCAAGCTCATGTCGGGGCCGATGGCGCTTCAGGGCATGTATGCGTTCAGCGTATCGAAGGACAAGGTGCCATCGATTGATCTCTACGGATTCGACGGCATCGTAACGGCTGCAGACGGTACAACATTCCCTATCGCGGGGATGAATGAATCGGCCTATACGACAGAGCCGGACAAACAGTCAAGCCATAAGAACTCTATTTATTTATATACGGATTCGTGGGCTGCATCGAGCCATCCGAAGGACAGCAGCACAACGCCAACCGAGGTGCTGGTATCTGGCGGCATCGTACAGCAAATCTCGGATGGGACGACGCTCACTGTAACGCCGCCTGCAGACGGTTATATTTTGCGTGCGCATGGCACGGCAGCGAAGTTTGTGCGAGAGCATCTGACGGTCGGTTCGAATGTGACATCCGATTATAATCTTGTCTCGAAGACGACGGGCGCTAAAGTGGACGCTTCTTCGATGCAAATGATGGTCGGCGGACATACGATTCTCGTCGATCAAGGCAAGGCCGCAACGTTCTCACGTGATATTACAGGTGTGAGCGGTGCTAGTAACGTATATCGTACGGCAGTCGGCTATACGAAGGACGCGAATAAGGTACTGCTGTTCACAGCGGAAGGGACGTCCACACGCAATGGCATGTCGCTGAAGGAACTGCAAGAAGCGATGGTCGGACTTGGCGTATGGAAAGGCGTCAATCTCGATGGCGGCGGTTCGACGACGATGGTGGAACGTCCGCTCGGCGAGTTTGCGCTGAAAGTAACGCATCCAACGACCGGCGGTACATATCTGCGTCCAGTGGCTAACGGAATCGGCGTATACAGCACGGCGCCGCAGGGCTCGCTGAAAGGGCTGGTAGCCAGCGGACCAAGCACGATGTTTATCGGACAGACGGCGACTTTCGGACTTAAAGCATATGACAGCTACTACAACCCGGTTGATGCGAGTACGCTGCAGCAGCAGTGGAAAACGAATGGGTCTATCGGAATGTTCGCAGGAAACACGTTCACAGCGCTGAAGAGCGGATCGGGATCGATCCAAGTTGCGTCCGCGGGCATTACGGGCGAATACCCGGTTTCAGTAATTGGCGCGGATCAGATTGCATCCATGTCTATTGACGCATCGGCTGCAGGACTCGCTGCTGGGACCAATATAACAGCAAACGTAAAAATTACGACAAAAGACGGACTTAATTTGACAGTTCCTCCCGAATCGATTAAGTGGGAATTCAAAGGATTCAAGGCAACGACGAATGGTAATGCCATTACGATTACCAGCGTGAATGATAGCGCGGAAGCAGGATATGCAATCGCACGCTATGACGGCTATCCAGTCATGCTCACGCTGACGAAGGGCTCCGCTCCTGTTATGTGGGAGTCGTTCGAGAAAGTCGGTTACGGTATCACATTCCAAGGAACGGAAGGTGCGGCTGGCAAGGTTGCGATTGTATCGGGACTTCAAGGAAAAGAAGCATCGAATGCGCTTCAGCTAACGTATGACTTTACGAGCGGCATTGGCAACGGGAAGACGCTTGCAGCATACGCCGTGCTGAACGGCAATGGCAAAGAGGTAAGCGGTTCGCCTACCGGCATGCAACTCGATGTTTATGGCGACCAAAGCTTCAACTGGCTGCGGATGGAAGTGAAGGATGGAGCGGGTAAGCTCCAGTATGTCGATCTGGCAAAGTCGATTGACTGGACAGGCTGGAAGACGCTGACGGTTGACCTCTCTTCATACGGCTTAACAGGGCCAATAACGATCAAACGGATGTATGTGGCTAACATTGCGCAGGACCAGGATGAGCGTGCTGCCGCTGGGGCGATCGCCTTTGACGATATGAAGATGCTCTATCCGCCGGTCGTGTCTGATTTAACGCGCCCTGCGATCAAGCTGACGATCAATAAGAAGACCGCAACGGTCAACGGAGCAGATGTTAAGCTGGATACTGCACCAATCGTGTTGAGCGGCGTTACGTACCTTCCGCTTCGTTTCATTGCAGATGCTATGGGAGCAGAAGTTGCATGGGATCAAACAAGCAAGAAAGTAACCGTTATTCGGGGAGACAAGCTGCTGGAGCTCCAGATCGGCAACGCTGATCTTATTGCAGGCGGCATTAGACAACCAGCGCCTGCGGCGCCATTGGTACGTGA
Source organism: Paenibacillus terricola (assembly GCF_014779765.1). Lineage (GTDB taxonomy): Bacteria > Bacillota > Bacilli > Paenibacillales > Paenibacillaceae > Paenibacillus_T > Paenibacillus_T terricola. The sequence goes on from NZ_JACXZA010000004.1 coordinate 593,576, forward strand.
TGGTCGTACGCTTGTACCGCTCCGATTGATCTCCGAGCAACTGGGATTGCTAGTGAACTGGGACGGGTCAGCGAAGACCGTTACAGTGAAGTAAAAAGATCCGCTGTTTACCAATCTGTTTATTGAAAATGGTTTCCTTGGAAAGCGGCAAGTTTGCTATAATAGAAAAGCTGGACTATTGAACAACCTCTATAAGTTCACTTTCAAAAAGTGAAGCAGCTTTCGTTGTAGAAAGGAAACCGACGCAACCATGGACAACCGGATTAATGATATCAATCGGATTATTAGCAATGCGATCAATGTCATGGAAGACAGCAAGGTGCAAATTTTCGAAATATGCGAATCGGCGCGCCAGGAGCTGCAGATGCTGGAGCTTGAGCTGAATACGGTTATTCAAGAAACATCCGAAATCATCAAGAAGGCGGATGAGCTTGAACGTCAGTATCGGTTGGCGCGCATTCGCTTGACTGAAGTAAGTCGTGATTTTGTCAAATATAACGAGCATGATATTAAAGCCGCTTACGAGAAAGCTACACAAATTCAGATTGAGAAAATAATGGTGGCCGAGAAGGAACAGCATTTGAAGGCGCGCCGGGACGAGCTTCAGAAGCGAGTGAAGAACGTTGATCTGTCCATTGAACGGGCGCAGACGATTCATTCGCAGATTAACGTCGTACTGGAGTATTTGTCAGGCGACCTCAATCATGTAACCCGAATTCTCGAGTCCGCTAAGAACCGCCAGTTGATTGGACTGAAGATTATTCTTGCGCAAGAAGAGGAACGAAAGCGGATGGCGCGCGATATTCACGACGGGCCTGCGCAGTCTCTTGCCAATCTAGTTCTAAGGATGGAAATTGCCGAAAGAATGATTGTAAAGCAGGAATTTCAAATGGTGCAACACGAATTAATAGATTTGAAAGCACAAGTACGCTCCGGCTTAGAAGAGATTCGAAAAATCATTTTCAATCTGAGACCGATGGCATTGGACGATCTAGGATTAGTCCCTACGTTGCGTAAATATGTGCAGGACTTTGAGGAAAAAACGAGGATTCGAACCACATTCGAAACCGTCGGCCGAGAGATTCGTTTGCCTTCGGCAATGGAGGCCGGCATCTATCGTCTCGTCCAGGAAGCGTTCACGAATGTCATGAAGCATGCTAATGCGACGTATGTGTCCCTCGAGATGACGTATCAAGCCCAATTGGTTAAATTTATTGTATCGGATAACGGTATCGGCTTTCAGGCCGAGCATCAGGAGCCGATATCTACTAATGGGGCGCATTTCGGCTTAATCGGAATGAGAGAACGCGTCGAGCTGCTGGAGGGGAGGATGGACATCGAATCAATTAAAAATCAGGGAACGAAGATTATAATCCAAGTTCCTATAAACGCACAGGATAGAAAGGAGTAACATGACGATGGAACAGAAAACCCCAGGCGATAAGAAAAGAATCAAGCTGCTAATCGCAGACGATCATCAATTGTTTCGCGAAGGTCTGAAGCGCATATTGAATATGGAAGATGACATCGAAGTTATCGGAGAATGCTATAACGGTATTCAAGTGCTTGAGTTTTGTAATCATACGCAGCCCGAGATCGTACTCATGGACATCAATATGCCAATCGAGAACGGTGTTGTTGCAACCGAACGGCTGCGCGATATGTTCCCAGAAATTAAAGTCATTATCCTATCGATTCATGACGACGAAAGCTATGTGTTCGAGACGCTCCGCAAAGGAGCTACGGGTTATCTGCTGAAGGATATGGAGGCAGAAGCACTCATTAATGCTATTCGTTCCGTTATGAACGGTTACTCGTACATTCATCCGAAGGTGACGGGCAAGCTGATCAATCAGCTGCGCCGCATGACGTATCTCGATGAGATGGGCGCGGTGTCGGCTGCTGCAGCAAGCAAAGAGCCGGGCGTGAAGTTCATCGCAAGCGAAGACAATCCGCTGACGCGCCGCGAAGCCGAAGTGCTTCGTCTGATGGCGGAAGGCAAGAGCAACAAGACGATCGGCGAGTTCTTGTTCATTAGCGAGAAGACGGTCAAAAACCACGTCAGCAGCATTTTGCAAAAGATGGAAGTGGACGATCGTACGCAAGCCGTTATTCATTCGATCAAATTCGGTTGGGTCACGTTATAATTGGAATTATAAAATGCAGAGCCGTTCTCGGACATTCCGAGGACGGCTTTTATTGTGCTGTCGCGGAGGAGCGGGATCGTAGAAGGCGCGGCATGAAGCATGAGGAAGAGCGAACATGCAAGATTGATGCTAAATATATAGCCGCGGTCAAATGAACCTTTATAGCTGATTATGGTCGTTTTCGAATATTGTTGTCCTTTTCGCCCGTAACCGATGGGCGGTGCGGCGCATATATTGTCGCATAAAGTGTGAGTTCAAAAAGTTCGGTTTTCAGCACTTTTTGAACGACCTCATAAAGGAGGTGGCCGAGATGATTTCATTAATTGCGCTTGTACTCGGCAGCTACGTGCTTGCGGCGTTGTCGGTGCACCTACTCCGATATTACGGCAGAAGCAGTCATACGAACAGAAGTCGGCATTATGTAATATATGCACGCAATGAAGAGACGCGAATGGAGTGGTTTCTCCGCTCGATCCATTGGTTCGCTCATCGCTCGGGTACAGATGTACGAGTGACCGTCGTTGATTGCGGTTCATCGGATGAAACGTTTGCGATTGTTGGGCATTTTGCCGCCAAGGACGGTTGTACGATAGAGTCGGTAACGCCGGAAACGCATCGGCTCATTCGCGCAAGCGGCATCGAGCGCGGAACGGGAGGAACGCATTTTGCCCATGCAGGGGAACCGTCCTCGCGTGCTAATCATGCGGTATTCGTCGATTTGAACTGTCCGGATGATTTGGCGAAGCTGCCTTTGTTCTGAACGAGCAGCGCTTGTTAAGGGCGAACGCAGAATTCCAATAGCCAAAGGCAATGTCACAATGCCGCTAGCATTGTATACGCTTGCGTGTCGATGTGGAATTGATTTACAATGAGAAGAAAGTTAGCTGAGTGGGAATCAATTGATGTTAAGACATGGATAGAAAGTTAGTTGAAACAATTGATAGTAAGACAGTGGATTGAAAGTTAAATGAATAGGCAGCAATTGATGATTAGGACGTGAAGCACACTCCTTACGCCGGAAACGGCGAAGGAGCGTGCTTTTTTGCGTTTTCAGGAGAAAATCAGCGGAGTAGGGAGAGGGGAATGAAAATGAAGGTTCAGCTTTATTTGGTACGAGCGAGAGGCAGTTGGTCGGTAAGATGGACGCTTGCGATGGAGGTTGATTTGGCTTATTGGGAGAGAGTGCTGGCGGGGAAGGAATGGTGTGAAGTGTCTGGTGAAAGGAATGATGGAGGGCTGCTAGGCAGCGATAGACAGGGAGATGGGAGGGATAAGGAAGGCAGGAGTGACCTAATGGTGAGGGAGGGGGCAGGAGGAGAAAAGGGGGAAAGGAGTGAGGTAGGGACGAGTGAGGGGGACCGAAGGCAAAAGGGAAGCAGGATAGACACAAGGACGGGAGAAGAAGAGCGAGCGGAAATTGTACTGCATGTGTGGCGTACGCTGCTGCCGCTTGGCTTGGCCGAGGAGGCGGCTGCAAGATGGAAGACAGAGAACGGTGGCCGTATTGCTGAAGAGCTGGCGGCGGTGCGAGCGTTTAGGAAAGTCGTTCAGGCGGCGGTAGGGTTCGAGATTAGAGGGAAGGGCGAGGAGAATTGGACGGAGCGGGTTGTGGTTGGGGGAGGGGGTCTGAGGCGAGGACTTAGGGGAGCGGGAAGATTAGGTCAAGGGCATATTCGAGGGAATGAACGAGAACAAGTGCAAGTGCAAGGGCTAGTGCAGGGACAAGTGCAAGTGCAAGGACAAGGGGAAGCGCAGGGACAAGGACAAGTGCAAGGGCAAGGGCAAGTGCAAGGACAAGTGCAAGGGCTAGTGCAGGGACAAGTGCAAGGACAAGGGCAAGGGCAACGGCAAGTGCAAGGGCGAGTGCAAGGGCAAGTGCAAGGGCTAGTGCAGGGACAAGTGCAAGGACAAGGACAAGGACAAGTGCAAGTGCAAGGACAAAGTGAATGGGGGTATTTCGAGGGAGAGAATTATAGGGTGATCGATGATGGTCTGGTACAGGCGATTGCCGATCGGCTGCAAGGACGGGCTGCGCTGCTAAGCGAAGCGCAGGAGCTGCTCGCCGCGGGACCGCCAGCATGCCGGGCGGTCGCCGCCGGCGGCTGGAGCGCGCTGGCTCCCGCGCTCCAATGGGCCGCGCTTCGCGGCCTCGTGCGACTGCGATGCGCAGTCGCACCGCAGCAGCCGGCGGCTTCGCCGCTTGGCCGGCTGCTGCTGCCCGCGCCGATGCGGCGCGGGCGTTGGCTTCGCCGCTGCATGCGATGCGGCAGCGGCGAAGCGCGGATGAACCGCACCGCATGCGCAGCGTGCGGTTCATCCGCTTGCGCGTACTGCGAGGCCTGCCTCACCATGGGACGCAGCCGCGAATGCGGGCTGCTGATCCTGGGTGGAGGCATGGCAGGCCTCGCAGACGCGCAAGGCGCCGCCATGCCTGGGGCGGCGCCTGCCGTTGCCGCGGCGAGTGCGCACAGCGTGCACGCGCCGACGGCGGTAGCTGCGCGGTGGGGCCTAAGCCCCGCGCAGCAGGCTGCTGCCGAAGCGGCGCTGCGCTACGCGCGGCCGAGGCTAACTACTGCATCCCGGCAGCCCCTCACAAACGTCGCCTCACAGTTGCAGTTCCTCATCTGGGCTGTAACAGGTGCCGGGAAGACCGAGATGGTGTTCCCGCTCATTGAGGCGGCGCTTGCGGCTGGCGGGCGAGCCTTGATCGCAACGCCGCGCCGGGACGTTGTACTGGAGCTGGATCCTCGTATTAGGCGCGCCTTTCCTGCTGCCGATGTTGTCACCTTATACGGTGGCAGTGAACAGCGCTGGGAGGATGGTGATATTACCATCGCAACGACCCATCAGCTTTTCCGATTCCAAGAGCGGTTTGATCTGGTCATTATAGACGAACTTGATGCCTTTCCCTACCATGGCGACGAACGGCTTCATTATGCGGCGGCAAAGGTTGGTGTTCCTGGCGGGGCTATCATTCTACTGTCAGCTACACCTCCCCGCGCGATGCAGCGGGATGTCCGACGAGGGAAGGTCGGCTGCGCACGGGTGCCGGTAAGGTTTCATCGCCATCCGCTGCCTGTTCCTCTCCAAACCCGAATGCCGCGTGTATCGGAGCTGCTGACTAAGCGCAAGCTGCCGCGTCCATTGCTTGCCCGTCTTGCTGCATCTCTAACCCGGGGCGCTCAGTGTTTTGTATTCGTCCAGCAAATCCGGCATGCAGAGCCGTTGGCTCAGCTGCTTCGAGCTGCGCTTCCTGACATTTCGATCGGTGCAACCTCCTCGAAGGATGCAGAACGAGCGCAGCGCGTGCAAGCTTTTCGCAATCGGGAGATCCGCGTCCTTGTTACGACGACTATTCTTGAACGTGGTGTTACGGTACCGTTCAGCGATGTTTTCATCCTTGATGCGGACGGCAAGTTATTTGATGAATCGTCGCTTGTCCAGATGGCGGGACGGGCAGGCCGGTCTGCCGACGATCCGAACGGGAGAGTTTATTTCTTCGCCTCTACAAGCAGCCAATCCCAGCGTCGAGCTATTGCCCAGATCCGAAGCATGAACCGCGAGGCCAAACGCAATGGCTACTTGCTTCAGCCGAATCCTACAACGCATAGGCAGGAGGGATAACCCTATGCAGATGTCTCGCAATCCCATCATCCAATCCATTCGTCGCTTTGCGGGCGTATTAGGCGACCTCTTAAGCGAATCGCATGCACCATGTCCGTTATGTCAAATGCCGGCTCGAAGGTCTGATCCCGATCCATTCCTACGTACGTCACTCCCGCGTGATGCAAGGCTGCTCCAGCTCTGCCGCAATTGTTCGGCTGCTGTTCCATGGATAACGCATATTGCTTGTGCTGTTTGCGGGCGGCCAGATCCTTGTCCCGATTGCAGGAGAAGGAGCGATGCTCATTTCATAATCAGTCGAAGCGCTGTTCGCTATGATGATTCCGTTCGGGAGTGGCTTGCTCTGTTCAAATACCGCGGAGACGAGCGGCTGGTTCACCCGCTCGCGGACATGCTTGACGTCGCCTACATACGGCTTGATCGGGAGCTTCGCAGTCGAAGGCCGACTCTTCGTTGGGATGCCGTCATCCCTGTCCCGGTCAGCTCGGATCGGCTGATGGAGCGCGGCTTCAATCAGGCGGAGCGAATCGCTTCTCAGTTAAGTGCTAGAAGAGGAATCCCGATGGCTGAGCTTCTAGTAAGGACGAGGCACTCGGAGAAAAAGAGCCTTCAGTCCCGCCTCGCGCGACTGAAGAGCGTCGATGGCCTTTTTACCGCGGATCCCGAGGTAGTCGCTTTATTCATCTCCAATTGTCTAAGCCGGGGATTGATTCCATCTCCAAACCACCGATCCGTCCCGCGGCATCCTATTCGTCTACTTATCGTTGACGATATCTATACAACTGGCAGTACAATTGAGGCATGCGCAGCGGCGCTTCATCAGGCATTCGGCAGCCAAGCACCACGTCTGCAGCTGGATATTTATGCGATAACTTTGGCGCGATCATGAACTTTCGACAAGCTAATTGTATAATCGACACAAAACCTCTATGAAAATACCATTCATCTGCGTTAAAATAGGGCTAATCAAACGAAGCGGCCGTATGGGCCAAGGGGGATGACGTAATGAATATTGACAACTGTCCTCGCTGCGGAAGACTATACACGAAGAATGTCCGTGATATGTGCCCGGCTTGCATCAAAGAACAAGATCAGAAGTATGAGATGTGCGCCAACTATTTGCGCGAGAACCGCGGTGCTACTATCTACGAGCTTTCAGAAGCTACCGAAGTCAGCATCGCGCAGATTACGCGTTTTATACGTGAAGGCCGTATTTCTCTTATGGATGTACCCAACATGGGTTATCCATGCGAGACATGTACCAACCTAATCCGCGAGGGCAACCTATGCGAGTCCTGCCGTTCGCGACTGATCAAAGATATTAACAAGCTTAATATCGATAAAAACAAGTCGTCTTTTGCGAGCAAGAACGGTAGCGGGACCTACCAGACCTATGAACGTGAGTAGGACGACCTAACATTTATACACTTTTTGCATTCTATAAAAAAATCCAATACACTGGCCGATAATACAAGTAGTTGATTATCGGCCAGTTTTATTTTTAGGCCTGAGTGAACGGAGCGATTAATAATGAAAATCAATGAAACCCAGCGGCTTGGAGCCGTCAATCCATACCGGAACAAAAGCGACTTGCGCGCTGCTCAAACGAATAACAAGCAGAAGCGCGACAACTTGCAAATTTCATCCGAAGCGATGGAAATGCTGCAGTCGCAGAATGTCGAAGGCGCAAAGTCGCCTGAGCGTCAACGCCAGCTCGACGAGCTGAAGAATCAAGTGTCGACCGGGACCTACCATGTAGAGTCCGGCAAGCTTGCGGAGAAGCTGCTTCCTTACTTGTATCGGAATAAGAACTAGAAGCGGGTGTGACACCAGATGTCAGTACAAGTTATTTTAGACATTTTGCACAAGCAATCCGAGGTGTATGAGCAATTGCTCGAACTTGCCAATCAGAAGACGCCCGTACTCGTGAGCAATGATGTTCAGCAGCTTAATGCGATATTGCAGCAGGAGCGCAAGCTGGTTAAGCGGTCGGAGGAACTCGAGTTTTCTCGCATGCAGCATACGAACATTTTTTTTGCCAATATGAGATCGCACTATCGTCTCGGCAAACTCAGCGATTTGATTAAGGCGGTTACCAATGCGGACGACAAAGTCGCTTTATCCCGCTATCACCGAATACTGGTAGATCTGCTTGATGAGCTGAAGAGGAAGAATGATCAGAATCAACAACTTATCGAGCAATCGCTGTCGTTTCTCGATTTCTCCATTCAGCTGCTGACAGACGATCCTAACGATGAGTACACCTATAAGCATCCGCAGTCGCTCGCGTACGGGAAGTCGCAGGGTTACGGCCTAGATATCAAACGGTAAGCGAGATTACAAGAACACGGAGCGCCAGGCAATGGTTGCTACCCTATGAGACAGTAAGGAGTGTAACGGATGAGATCGACATTCCATAGCATAGAAACGGCCAAGCGTGCCCTATTCACAGAACAGGCGAACATCAGCACAACGGGCCATAATATCTCGAATGCAAACACCCCAGGCTTTTCCCGCCAGCGTGTTAACCTCGTAGCTTCGCGTCCGATCGAGGCGCCTGGCTATATGCGAAGCAACATCCCGGGCCAGCTCGGCACCGGCGTCGAGTTCACGTCCATTACGCGTGTGCGCGAGAAGTTTCTGGATGACCAATTCCGCAATGCGAACCGCAGCCTGGGAGAGTGGTCAGTTAAGGCTGATTCACTAAGCAAGTTGGAGTCTGTATTCAACGAGCCATCCGATTCCGGTGTGCGTACCGTTATGGATAACTTCTGGAAATCATGGACCGACCTCAGCAAAGATCCCGAGAGCATTACCGGTCGTAAAATCGTCCGGGAGAACGCGCTTGCCCTCGTCGATGCATTCAACGAGACAAGCAAGCATCTGACGGACCTGCAGGCTGATTTGACGACGAGTATTTCGACAATGACGGACCAGATCAATTCAATGTCCAGTTCTATCGCGGATTTGAACCTCGAGATTAAACGTCTGGAAGCCTATGGCGATAATCCGAACGACCTGATGGATCAGCGCGATTACCTGGTTGATCAACTGTCCAAAATGATCAATGTATCGGTAGTCAACACATCGGACGGTTACGATGTTTCCGTTGGCGGCATCACGCTGGTAGACGGGGTGAATGCTGTCGGCACTAGTGTCGACGCGCTAGAAGCGCAGTTCAATGGCGGAGGCGTCGTCGGCGGACAAATTGAAGGGATGATCGTCTCGCGCGACCAGATCGTAACCGACTATCAGAGTCAGCTCGATGCCATGGTGGACACGCTTGCGAACGGTGAGATTACACTCACGTTACCTGCGGGTTCGACTTACCAAGGAACAACTTTGGCGGCAGATCAGACGGTTACGGTCAAAGGCATTAACGGGCTTCATCAGCTGGGCTTCCTGTTCAATGCGCCTTCTGCCGCTCCGCAGCAGGCAGGTGATATATTCGTGACGAGCGACGGATCGGGCACGTTCACGGCTGCCAATATCCGTCTCAGTCAAGCGATCGTCGACGATCCGATGAATATCGCGACCTCCATGCGAACCGTCATATTGAACGGCAACGAAGAGACGGTCAAAGGTAACAACACATTGGCGAACCTCATGGCAGGGCTGAAGGAGACGAAATTCAAATTCACGCCGATTGCAAGTCAGAACGGCATTACGGACGGCACGATCGACGAATTCTATGCATCGATGATTGGTCAACTAGGTCTTCAGTCTCAAGAGGCGGATCGTCAGTCAACGAACCAACAGGATATCGTAACACAAGTCGATTCCCGCCGCCAATCGGTCAGCGGCGTCTCGCTCGACGAAGAGATGTCGGATCTCATTAAGTACCAGCATGCCTATTCCGCTGCGGCACGCTTCATGACGGCAATTGACGAGACGTTGGACAAAGTCATTAACGGCATGGGCGTAGTGGGACGTTAATCACCTATTTAGCGGTTAAGGGGCGGGCATCGGTAGCCCGCCTTTACCCTAAATGAATCAGCCAGCCTATATTCCGAGGAGGAACCGAACATGGCACTTCGCGTAACGCCAGGCATGATGCAGAGCCAGCTCATGCGCAACATCAACCATAACCTGACCCGCATGCAGGGGCTTCAGAATGAGCAGTCGACAGGCCGTAAGCTGAATAAGCCATCGGACGACCCGGTCGGCATCACTTATTCGCTGCGCTATCGCAGCGAGCTTTCGATGAACGAGCAGTATGACAAAAACATCGCACAGGCCAAATCCCAGTTAGAACACACGGATACAGTGTTGGGACAGTTGAGCGAACTAGTCCAAAGAGCGCAAGAGTTGGCGGTTCAAGCTCAGAACGACACGAATCCGCAGACTGCATTGGATGCAATCGCTGTCGAGATAAATCAAATTTATGAGCAGGCTATTATGATTGGCAATGACCAGTTGAATGGCAAATATATTTTTAATGGACAGATGACGGATATCGAGCCGTATGATTCGGCTACTGCAGCTACTGCTGCTGCTCCAGATACAGACGATCAAACCGTTAAGGTAAGGTTTTCTGCGGGGGTAACGGTTGCTGTTGATATAACCGGAGGGGAAGTCTTCGGCAAGACGGGTGACAATGATAATCTCTTTAAAACCTTAAAGGATATCTACAACTCCTTGACTCCGACAGCCAACAAAGCTGCATTGCAGACTGCTGCTAATCAGTTGAATTCCCGTTACGAAAAGATAATCAATACGCGTTCGGAAGTTGGGGCACGAACTAATAGGGTTGACCTTATCGATCAGCGTATGCAGGACTTGAACTATAACTTGACAGAGCTGCAAAGCAAAACAGAGGATGCCGATATGGCGGAAACGATTCTGAAGTTTAATCAAGAAGAAGCGGTTTATCAAGCTTCCTTGTCAGTTGGTGCAAAAGTGATTCAAAGAACGCTAGTTGATTATTTGAATTGATGTTGAGGAACAAGGGGGCAGATGGAGGCCATGAATGATTTAAGATTGTCGATTCGGCAGACCTATGCTGCAATTGGAATCCACTCGGAGCCATCTCGTTTGGAAATCAACTCATCCCCTGGAGAGCAAGCAATTGAGCAGCCTGCTGCAAAGATGGAGTTTGAATCTACGTCCTCGAAACTGACGATTGATTCGACCGAGGCGTGGCACGCACTCGGACACGGACCGAATCTGGAATGGAACAGCGGGATTTATAGCCAAATGCCGTCCATTTTTTTGCAGCAACTGGCAAGGAAGGTTGAAGAGGGACGGCGAATGGCGGATATTACGAATCCGCGCAGTGCATTTGCGGATCTAGCGAAGGATGCGTTATTCCGGTCCAATCCGGTCAATTATCAGATCAAGGCTCCCGGCTACAATAATGTAAAGGTAGAGTATGAACCTGGCACTGTTCATACGGAGATTGAGGCATCAGCTGTCCAAATTGACTACACACCGCATCGACCGGAAATAAAGGCGCAACGTGGGAATTTTGAAATATATATGCGCCAGAAGAATGAAATCAATATACAGGTTACACCATACGATTGGTATAAGTAGGCGTGCTATAGCGAAAGCTATAGCATTGTTTTTTAACGACCATTAATTGTGATTGAGTAGTGAAAAATTGATTCCTTGAATTTTTATGTTTCTGTTTTAGAGCTGGATGTGAATAAGATCGAAATCGGGTTTGGAGGTTAAGCGATGAATGTGTTAATAAATAAAAAACTGGATTTGGGGGATAGTATTTTTGGATTTACGGAATTCCGCTACTTTCGGGTAGAAGAAATGGATGATGAGGCGGGGTTCCTACTGCTGCAGAGCGAAGAGAACGAAAGCGTTGGCTTTATAGTTGTGTCACCTTTTCACTTTTATCAGGATTACGAATTTAAATTAAACGATGAAGTGATAGCAGGGTTGCAAATCGAAAAGCCGGATGATGTTGCTGTATTCACCATTGTTACTATTAATCAGCCATTTAGTCGTTCTACAATTAATTTGGTAGCACCGATCGTAATAAACATCAAGACTGGTCACGGAAGACAGGTCATTTTGAATGATACATCGTATTTGATTCATTCGGCTCTATTCCCCACTACGGAAGGCGGGATCTGACCATGCTCATATTGAGCCGGAAGAGGGGACAAACGATCGTTATTAATCAGAATATCGAAATTGTTATTACAGCGATCGAAGGAGACCAAGTAAAGATCGGAATCCAAGCGCCAAGAGAATATAGTATAGTGCGAAAAGAAGTCATGGAGGATGTCAAAGCATCCAATCGAAAAGCTATATCGACTTCTACGAGTATGAAGGATTTGAAGGAATGGGTACAAAGTCGCAAAAAAACGGATAAAAATAAAAATATAATTAGAAAACTATAAACTCTTCTTCGAAAACTGCCGATGATAATTATGCAGGCGGAAACGACTGCTCCACAAGGAAGTGGATAATACAAATTCAGGGAGGAAATAAATCATGATTATCAACCACAATCTTAACGCAATGAACTCGCATCGTAACCTGGTGTTCAACAACATCCAACAAGGCAAGTCCAGCGAAAAACTTTCTTCGGGCTACCGCATCAACCGTGCTGCTGACGATGCAGCAGGCCTGTCGATCTCCCAAAAAATGCGTGCTGACATCCGTGCAATGAACCAAGGTATGCGCAACACGCAAGACGGTATCTCGATGGTACAAGCAGCCGAGGGTGCGATGAACGAAGTTTCCGATATGCTGACACGCATGAAGGAACTTACTACTCAAGCATCGAACGGAACGTTGACTGCGGCTGATGATATCGCTGCGATTCAAAACGAATACAGCAACCTTGCTGGTGAAATCAACCGCATTGGCACGAACTTCACATTCAACGGCATTACGTTGCTCGACGGCACAGGTGGCAATGTCACGATTCAAACGGCAGGTAAAGATGCTGACCAAATCGTACTTGATATGAGCGGAATCGATGTTAAGAGCCTCACTTTCGGAACAATTACGAGCCAAACTGATGCTCGTACAGAAAACGGTGTTGTTGATACTGCCATCTCTACGATCAATACGGCGCGTTCGACGCTGGGTGCTTACCAGAACCGTCTGGAACATGCATACAATAACGTTGGCGTGAACGCAGAAAACCTGCAAGCAGCAGAATCCCGTATCCGCGATACGGACATGGCTGCAGAGATGATGAACTACACGAAGCTCAACATCCTGCAACAAGCTTCGACAGCAATGCTTGCGCAAGCTAACCAAGCGCCACAAGGCGTACTGCAATTGCTCCGTTAATTCATTTATTGCAGCAAGGAGGGGTCCACGATATTTGTGGACCCCTTTTTAATAGATAAGTTATGAAGATAGCACATAGGACATAAGTATTTGTTCTCATAAATTTTAACTAACGGTCTATAAATTAATGTCACTATGAATTCGATATATATATTAAAGAAGAAGATTACGGAAAGAAGGGGACAACGTGCCTATTCGGTTGACCGGTATGAGTTCGGGACTTGACGTAGAGTCAATGGTTAAAGAGCTTATGAAAGCCGAACGTATTCCTGTGAATAAGCTGCAGCAGAAGAAGCAGACCATTCAATGGAAAGTAGATGCCTACACTGGCTTTAACCTCAAGTTTTCGGCAATGCGCGAATCAATATCGACTTTGAGGTTTTCAAGCGGCTGGAAGAAGACGGATTCCAATGGTAATACTGTTCGACTTAGCACGGATGAAATGGTAACTAAGATCAAGGACTTTGTAAGCAAATATAATGAAATGGTCACTTCTGTGAACGGTGATTTAACAGAAAAAGTTGACAACAATTATAGACCGCTTACTTCAGACGAGAAAGCTGCCATGAACGAGACTGATATTACAAACTGGGAGAACAAAGCGAAGGAAGGATTGCTTCGTAATGATTCTATCCTACGGACTGTACTCAGTGATATGCGTGGAATTCCATCTGCCGTTCTAACAGGCACTGGTGTAAACACGAATTATGACACATTGAGTGAAATTGGTATTAAAACGAATATGTTCGTTATCGGTTCCTCTGAGAATGGCAAACTGCAAATCGACGAGACGAAGCTTCGGGCGGCAATCGAAGCAGATCCTGACGCTGTCGTTTCTCTATTAACCAAACAAGGAACAGGTTCGGATCGAGGACTCCTTCAGCGAGTCTACGAAACAATGAACACAGCTATGACGCAAGTATCTCGCAAAATTAATGGCGGTATAGGAACGGCAGCTAGCCTAGTAAAGCAAATGTCCGATATTGATAAAAACATAATCAGTAAGAATACTATGTTGGACAAACGCGAAGAGTTCTACTATAAAATGTTCTCTAATATGGAAGCGGCTGTGAATAAAGGAAACGCTCAAATGGCTTGGCTATCGCAACAATTCGGATAATGAAAGGGCTGTGAGTAGAATGGAAATTTCAACTCAAGTACAGCCGGTTCAGTCACAAACGTTCAAAGAGTCTGCTTCATTTCAACGAGTAGCCGGGGAGTATCAGGTTCTGAAGGTTAAAGGTAAAACTAATATTCTGTCCGTCAGTGAACAGGCGCTGGTTAAAGCGATTGAGAAAGCGAACCGAGCCGTGCAGGGAACAGAGCATACGTTCCATTACAAAATTCATGAGGCGACACACGATGTCATTGTGCAAATTCTAGACAAGAAAACGAATGAAGTCGTACATGAGATCCCTTCCGAGAAATTTATAGACTTGATCGAAAAGCTGAAAGAGCTAACTGTGGGAGCTATCATTGACGAAAAAAGGTGAGATAAAATATGCAGCAGGCACAAAATAGTTATTTGCATACGAAAGTTCAAACTTCTTCTCCGGGACAATTGACGCTTATGCTTTACAATGGATGCCTAAAGTTTATCAAGCTAGCTGTAATCAGCATCGAGAAGCGGGACTATGAAGGAAAGCATGTAAACTTTGTAAAGGCACAAAATATAATTGAAGAGCTTCAGTCAACCCTGAAGATGGAATATGAATTGTCGGTGCAGTTAAGTCAGCTGTATACTTTTATCAATCAGAAGCTCATAGAGGCGAATGTGAAGCAAGATATTAAAGCTGCGGAAGACTGCATTCATTTAATATCAGAGCTTCGCGACACATGGGTTGAGGCTTTGAAAGAGTTGGGTCAAGGCGGAATGGTATCATCACTATGAAAACAGTAGATGAATTGCTGAAAGAGCTGAAGGATGTCGCCCATTCAGTTCTACAAATTAATCTGAAGGAAGAAGCAAACCATGGTTTGCTTCTTTTATTGCAAGATCAACAAGCCGATATTAGGAAGAAAATCGATGAAGTCACCTCGGATTCATTTAGTGGATATACGCCCGAGCAACTAGATATACTGAGGGATTGCATAGAGATGGAACAAGAAAATATAAATCGGGTGGAATTGATGAAAGCGGAGATAGGCGAGAAGATCGCTAATTTATCCAAGAGTAAGATAGGTCGAAATGCCTATCAAGGTGAAATGATTCAACATATCGGGTATTTTATTGATAATCATCAATAAATTAATTGTATTTATGGTTAAAATATACTAAAATTACTATTGTAAATAGTTGTTTCTGTATTAATCGAACATATTGGCAAAACTGTAGAAATACAGCGACGCAAAGCTATGGGTCTTCATTCCTGGGGGGAAATCACTAGGATTAAGATTGCCAGGTTGCCCATTGTTTTTGTATTCCAAAACAATAGCAACCTGCTATTGTTTTTTTTTATTACATATTAGGGGGAAATGGTATGGTTAAAGCAAGGCAAGGTATTATGCTCTTGTTTGCGATGTGGATTGCAATCAGCGGACTATTCCTGCAGCCACAGCAAACAAATGCAGCGACTACTGACTACGTTACAGTAACAAAGTCAGCTAATCCGTCTGCAATCACGACATTGGATGAGGTTGATGTTCAACTTAGTATTACGGGCACACCACCTGTTAATGTGACAGTGCCAAACGATGTCGTTTTAGTAATTGACAAGTCGGGCAGTATGGCTCCATCTTATAACAATGGCGAAGACAAAATGAAGAACGCGAAAGAAGCGGCTAAAGGCTTCGTCGATTTGATGGATTTATCGGTACATCGAGTAGCGGTCGTCGATTTTTCCTCGACGAACATGATTGGAAGCCTTGATTTTACAACGGATAAACAGCAGGCTAAAAATTATATCGATACAATCTCGGCAAATGGATCTACCGCTACAGGCGATGCAATTGATGTTGCGAGAGGTTTGCTTGCCAACCACCGTCCTGAGGCTCAGCCGGTGATCGTAATTATGACAGACGGAGATGCAACGCAACCATCTACAGATCCTTACCAGTATGCAAAAGATAAGGCGATGCAAGCCAAAGCGGAAGGAATTATCTTCTATACGATTGCATTGCTTAAATCAACTGATAACCCAGATACAAGCGGTCCCAACATCTTGCTAAAGGATATGGCTACGACAGCGAACCATCACCACTTTGTATTGGGGTCAACGGGTCTAAGTGAAATCTATGCGGCCATTGTCAAAGAAATCGGCTTGGCCAGTGCGTATGATGTTAAGGTGACAGACATAGTAAGTAATGATTTCGAGATTGTGCCTGGTTCCTATGATAATAATATTCCGAAACCTGTTGTGAATGGGAATACATTGACTTGGACCTTTAACGAATTGAAGAACAGCACGTTGAACTTTACTTATAAGATTCGTCCGGTAAGTAAAACGAAAACAGGCAAATTGCCTATATCATTGACGACTTCGAATATTTCTTACAAAGACTATGCGGGTGCGACTCGTACTAAGGCTATTCCCGTTGTAAGTGTGGACGTCAAACTGCCGGCTCCAATCGTAACGTCCGTAACGGAGCCTTCCGGACCTCCGGCAGGAGGACAAACGGTTACAATCAAAGGTAAAAATTTCGTTCAAGGCGCGACTGTAACATTTGGTTCTACCCTTGCGAAAAACGTAGTTGTCGTAAGTGACTCGGAAATTACGGTGACGGCACCGGCTGGAGCACAAGGAACAGTAGACGTAGCTGTTCGAAATCCAGATGGCCAAAATGCAAAGGGCTCTTATCAATATATTATTGATCCTATTGTTACTGCAATAACTCCGCCGAACGGACCGCTTGCTGGTAGCAATATCGTTACAATTGATGGGAATTATTTCATGAAAGGCGTAACGGTTTTGTTTGGAGATAAGGCCGGTTCAGTTTCAGTCTTCTCTGTCGCTCAGTTGAAAGTGGTTGTACCGGTAGGGGCGCAAGCTGGTCCAGTAGATGTGAAGATTACAAATCCTGATGGAACCAGTGTTACTGTGTCTGGAGGTTATACGTACGATGCAGCGCCGTCTACAGATCCAGAAATAACGTCTGTATCTCCTAACTCCGGGCTTGTAACTGGCGGAAATACAATCTACATTAATGGTAAAAACTTTAAATCAGGCATGAAAGCAGTTGTAGGCGGTAAAGATGCAGCAACTGTATATGTTACTAATGCGCAATTGAGATTAACGGTTCCTGCCGCTGATCAACCAGGAACGGTCGACGTTGCAGTTCGTGATCTGGATGGAAAGTTATTCGTTAAAGAACAAAGCTATACGTACAATCCCATTGTATATCCGACTCCAACAGTGACATCCATTGCACCTGTTAGTGGTCCGCTGGCTGGTGGAAATACGGTTTACATTTATGGTACAAACTTTGTTAATGGCGTTTCGAAAGTTTTTATCGGATCAAAAGAAGTAACGGCGGTATATGTGAACTCAACAACACTGCGTTTCACTATGCCGGCAGGTGATGCCGCTGGTAAAGTCGATGTAAAAGTGGCAAATACAGACCAAGAAGCTGTGCTGCCGCAGGCCTATGAGTATATCGCACCAGTTATTTCACAGGTTAAAATCACAGACATCAGTCCCAATACGAGTACTGTTTCCGGTGGAATTATCGCTTATATTAACGGAGAGAACTTTATGTCAGGGGCTACCGTTACGTTAGGCGGCACCAATGCCAGTACGGCATACGTGAATGCAACACAACTTCGAATCACCGTACCTGCAGCGACTGCACCAGGTTTAGTCGACTTGACGGTAACTAACAAAGACGGTGGTACTGCAACATTGACGGGTGGGTTTGAATATACACCGGTGCTTCCGCAAATTACGGGTGTGAGTCCAGGGAATGCGAGCCGTGCCGGCGGAGCATTGATCTATGTTAATGGTACGAATTTTAACACGTCCGCAATCGTAAGCATCAACGGTGTAAATGCTACTACGGCTTATGTTAGCACTCAACAATTGCGGGTAACGGTGCCAGCAAGCTCGACTGTTGGAACGGTTCCGCTTGTTGTTACATTATCAAATGGACAGACGGCATCGACTACTTTTGTATACGATGATCTGCCTACTACGCCTCCCCCTACATTGACGAGTCTGACTCCGACAAGCGCGAAGGTAGGAGCTACGATTTATATTTACGGTAAAGACTTCAAGAATAAACCGAAAGTGTTCTTCGGTTCTGTAGAAGCTACGAGTGTCACATATGTAAATACGACGACCGTACGGGTAGTTGTACCTGCTGGAAACACCGGCACAGTTGAGGTGAAAGTCGTAAATCCAGATACACAAGAGAGCAATACGCTAACATTTACGTATAACTAATAGCAAAAGGCAGAGCTGATGGTTACATCAGCTCTGCCTTTTTGCTGTGCCCTAACGACGTTCCGTAGACCACTAGAGAAATACACAAGTGGATTTGTCAGGAAACATATTAAAGTAATTAGGGGAAAACGAGCGGTAATCGGTTTTGTCCGCGTTTTCTTTAATTCTACCTATTACATCCAAACTTGGAGCTGTAGCAAACGCAGCCTTGTAAAACATTGTTCCATCAGATGTATTGCCGTTATTGTAGTACCATTGACCAACATTAGCATGCCCTTGTGCTTGTAAAGCTTCATTATCCAGTAATATGCTGTAGAGATCGATTGCTAATTCTATCAGTCCATGATCATAAAACCAATTAGCTATAAAATTTATTGTTTCCGTATTCGCCATATTTTGTATAAGAGCTGTATATTCGGCGATATATTCATATTTCCACATGTTTAATATTACATTTGCCAATAATTCTTCGTTTTCGATAATAGTTTCTTGGTTCCAATCTTTTTGTTCAAGGACTAACATTGCTTGAACAGAGAGTTGCTTGCATACTTCGAAGTTATACCAGCTCGCCGGTATGAAATTAAGATTCTTGCTAAGAATGGCTGAGGTAACTGCTAACGAATCAGGTACAGATTGAAGGTCATGTTGAATGTACTCGTGAAGCGATTCTTTTTGAGACATTCTTCTGATTAGTAAATCGGATATATCTAGATTTATATGTAATTCATCTATTTGATATCCATAATGTTCAATGAGCTTGCGGTTTCCGATTTTCAATGAAATTTTAAATAAAACGATGGAATTAAGCTGATCTTGTGGCGGGTATATTCGCTCAATGAAAGGAATCACCGCATCAACAGGTTCAAATAGTAGTAGATGCTCAATAAGGCGCTGCAGAACGTTATAGTTTTTGGGCTGCAACTGTAGTGTCTTCACCCAATGATTTATGGCTCTCGAGAAGTCTCCTCTTTTACGTGCGATTTCGGCTAACATCTGATGTGGAACGATTTGTGCATAGGTTGGTTGAACGGGTTTGTGTTGAAGTGATCTACCATTCGATACAAATCGATTTGAGATGTCAATACAATGCAGAAACTTCTCCTCAGCTGCAGTCCATAGACCTAACGTTTCATAAAGCAGGCCCTCCATACAGTGGAGATCCGTATTGAGTGGGGCTAGTTTAATTTCCTTTTTCAAGAGGGATGAAGCTTCACTATGTTTGCCCTCTTTTAGAAGTAATGAAATGTACCGGTCTAGAAGATGATAGTACCATGCATCAGCTGGTTTGGATTTTGCATAAGAACGTCGATATATGGTCAATGCCTCGCTATTACGTTCAGCATTACTATATTCATTTCCGAGCGTAAAACAGAAGTACGGATCATGCTGTTTTTCAATTGTATTTATTTTCTCGAATAAGGCTAGGTTACGCTCCGACTTATTCTTGTTACGTACGATAGAATCAGTATAGCCAGTATGATAAATAGTAGTTGTGATCGGCAATGGCGAGAAAGAAATATGTCCTAGATTTGAAACGAGTTGCTCGTGAATGATACCGTTATAACGGATGGAACCGTCATTGAAAAATAAACGGGCTCCCGTCGAGGCCATTACATTTTGTTCGTCATAACCACTTCCGGTAAAATTCAAAATATTCAAGGTGAATCCGATTGGGTGGTTTATATTAGCGTTGTTCTGTAATAGGTCACGAAGTTGCTGATGTCCATCTGTGCTCATATACTCATCGGCATCCAGAACTAGGATCCATTTACCTGTGGCGTGGCGGATAGATTCGTTGCGTGCAGCCGCAAAATCATTATTCCAGCAGAAATCGTATACGCGATCGGTGTATTGAAGCGCAATTTGTTTTGTTTGGTCGTTAGAACCCGTATCAACAATAATGATTTCATCTACAAGCGTTTTCACGCTATCCAGACATCGGGCCAGGACATTCTCTTCATTCTTGACGATCATACATAACGATATTAAATTGCACATAGGTCCTCCAGAAGATGTGTCGTTGATTCTATTTAATATATCGGATTGCAGCCATGTGTCAATTAATCAAAGAACGCAACGGCATTTGCGTTCTACAGATAGGCCGGATGCTTCCTTAAAAATAACAAAAGCGATTGATCGAGGGATGCAATCGCTTTTGTTAAGTGGTTATTGAACAGTTACGTTGATTGTTGCCACCGTTTGAAATCCTGCAGCGTCGATAACGGTTATTTTAACCGTATAGATTCCTGCAGCTGCTGCGACGTTGGTTGATTTTGTGCCGTTCCAAGCTGCTGTATAAGAGCCGGCATCTTGTTGAGTACTAGATTGAATAGTTCGAACTAACGTGTTCGTAGAAGTATACACAGCGATCGTTACTTTGCTTGCCTCGGAGATTGTATATCCGATTGTTGTCGTTCCGCCAACTGCAATCGTCATCGGGGATGCCGATAAATTAGTTACGCTAGGAGCGGTTTTATCAGTATCGATCGTGCCGGACGCTTCCTCAGCCGAGTGGCCCTCAAGATCAATGGCATTAATCTTGTAAGTATACGTGCCATCCTCGACAAGTGCTCCTGCATCGTTCTTGCCATTCCAAGCAATTGATTTGGCGCCGGCAGTTGTAGCGGCTTGATACAGTGTCCGTACAAGAATGCCTTCAGCATTATAAATGTTAATCGTTACATTGGCTTCCTCGGACAACGTGTACTTAATGGTAGCGGTTGATGTTCCGGTCACTTTCAACAAAGCAGGCGTTGCACTTACGGACGTAATCTTTGGAGCGCCAGTCTCAATATCGAACGGAACCGACTGTGTACTAGTGAAGCCGACAGCATCTGTTGTCGTTACTTTGATGGAATAAGCGCCGTCGGTAGCGAATGTCGTTGTCGTAACTTTACCGTCCCATTCAACCGTTTGGGCCCCAGCTTCTGTAGCTTTGCTGCTCCAGAGCGTCTTCACCGTTGCGTTCTTGCTGTTGACAATTGCTACGGTCGTCTTGCCGCTCTCGGATACGTTAAAGCCGATCGTCAGGCTATTGCTACCGGTAGGAGCGAAGACGGAAGGTGATGCGGATAGATTGCTAATCACAGGTGTTGTTTTGTCGGTTGTGATCGTTCCCTGCGACTCAGCCGTTAGTCCGGTTCCATCCTCAACCGAAATCTTATACGTGTATGTTCCATCCTCGACAAGTGCGCCCGCATCGTTTTTGCCATTCCAAGTGATAGACTTGGTGCCAGTCGTTTGGGCTGTTGCATTCGCGAGCGTGCGAACGACATTGCCTTGTGAATTAACAATAAGAACGGTTGCGGCTACTGGTTCGGACAGCGTGTATTTTATTGTAGCATTGGCTGTCCCTGTTACCTTGAAAGGATTCGGTGTTGCGCTGACCGAAGTGATTTTCGGGGCGCCCGATTCAATTGAGAAGGAAACCGATTGCGTTGCGGTCAAACCGACAGTATCGGTCGTCGTTACTTTTAACGTATACGTTCCGTCTGGTGCAAATGCAGTTGAGGAGGTTTTACCGTCCCAAGTCAGCGTCTGAGTGCCGGTCGTTGTAGCTGCATTGCTGGCGAACGTTTTAACAGTAGCGTTACTGCTGTTAATTAATGTAACGGTTGTTTTTCCAGGTTCAGAGAGCGTGTAGTTAAAGGTAATCGAATTGCTGCCGTTAGGCTCGAATAGCTCAGTTGATGCGGCTAGCTCAGTAATCGCAGGAGCTGTGGTATCGACTGTAATGGTTCCTGTTGCTACATTGCGGAATCCAAATTCATCGATCTCCGCAGTAATGAGATAGGTATAGATTCCGTCTGGCACAATTAATCCGGAATCGTTTTTGCCATTCCAAGCAACTGATTTTGAACCTAATGTTTGCGACACATGGTCAATAAGTGTACGTACGATGACTCCATCGGCATTTTGAAGCGTTACTGTAATAGCGGCGTCATCGGACAATGTATATTTGATCGCTGAAGTATTCGTTCCAGTCGGCTTAAAGGGATTTACTGTTGCGCTGACCGACGTTAAGTACGGCCCTTTATAATTGATATAACCAAACTTTTCAATTTTCGTTACGTGACCCGCGGAGTCTTTTGCCTCTACACGGTATGTATATTTACCTTCAGCTGTGATGCCGATATTGTTGGCAGTATCATGAATAATGACCGAGTTGTATCCAGCACTCTGCGGCTCGTTCGATAAGAAGGTATACACGAGTTTATTCAGATTATTGTATGCCGTTACTGTAACTAAGCTATCTTCTGACAACTCATATTCATATCCGAATACCCCACCTTCATAATAAAAGTGTTTGAAACCTTCCAAAGCAGGTGCTTCGCTATCGACCGTAATGGTGGCGTACTGGGTCTGGAATCCGATCCCGCTTGCTGAAGCGTCAAGCTCGATCTGGTAGTCGCCGGATGGCACGAGCGCGTTCGAATTGTTTTTGCCATTCCAGGTAAAGGTATATGTGCCGGCGCTTTTCGTGACATTGGTTTGAACAGTTTTAACCAGATTCATGGCCGAGTCGTAGATTTTGATAGAAACAGATGCTGATTTATCCAGTGAATAGGATACAGAAGTTGTATTAGAGCCGGTTGGTCCGAATGGATTGGCCGATATTTGATTAAATCTCAGGCCAAGCGTATTAGCATTAGGATTAGCGTTTAATGCGGCGTTAACGTCGACCAGCCCGTAGCCAAATGTGTTATCTCGTCCGACAGTGCCGAGATCAACTGTAGTCGTCATGAGCAAGCGGGTAAGGTCTGCTGTTCCGAGTTCAGGGTGATGAGACCAGACAAGAGCGGCAGCGCCTGCTACTACAGGAGACGCCATAGATGTACCCTGCTTGTACTCGTAACCGCCGCCTGGAACGGTACTCAATATTTCGGTGCCTGGCGCGGAAATGTCGACTGTTGATCCATAGTTGGAGAAGCTTGCCTTCTTATTGTTCTGATCCGTTGCAACGACACTAATAACATTGTCTAATGCAGCCGGATAGTTCGCAGCCGAAGAATTGTTGTTCCCCGCGGCAGCTACGACCAATACGCCATGGCTATTTGCATAATTCACGGCATCCTGCATAGCTTGCGAGTAGCTGCTGAAACCTAGGCTCATATTTATAATAGAAGCGCCATGGTCAGTAGCCCATTGAATAGCCTCAATAACATCCAGTGATGATCCTGTTCCGCCGTCGTTCATTGCTTTAAGGGGCATGATTTTGCTTGAAGCAGCAATGCCTGCTATTCCTTGGCCGTTATTCATCGTTGCAGCAATAATGCCTGCTACATGGGTGCCATGACTATGAATATCTTCCGTGTTAGTCGTATTGTCTATCGTATTATAGCCTGCTACTAGGTTGGTTACGAGATCGGGATGGTCGGAGTCAACGCCTGTGTCGATAACGGCAACGACTGTACTTTGGCTCCCGGTGGTGGTGTTCCATGCTTGATCGGCTTTGACTCTAGGTACGTACCACTGCTCGGCATAACGTGTGTCGGATGGGTTGTCGAATACGGTGCCGATATAGTTAGGTTCTGCATACTCGACTCGTGCATCTGCCTGCAGTTTAGGCAATTCTGTAGCTACAGTGGCACCTGGAGCGAGTTCAATCGTCGAAACATCGAGTGGACCACTGGCTGCACCAGCGGCAACGTCGCCATTCACGACTTCGGCTACTGTGTCGGGATTCACGCCAGGCTTGAATTTCACGATTAGCTCTCCTTCTATATAAGGAAGGTTTGCATTGTACACCTCGCCTGACTGATTACTGGATTGCTCCCCGAATGCAACAGGGGAAGCGAAGGCGAGACTTTGCGCTGTAACTAAAGCAGCGAGCGCAATTTTCCACTTGCGAGATTTTAAAGCCATGATAGACCCTCCTGTATGGTAATGCTTTAAATATCGGCTTTAAGAAGGAGGGAAATGAGAGTTTCTACTAATTTTTTATTACTAAAGTCTTGGTTTATAAGGGTCGAAAGTCCTTGTTTCATGCTCTTGTATCCGTTTTCAAAAAAATGTTTGACAATTATATGAAGTCAAGGTATATTCGTGTTGTGGGCCTAACATCAAGGCCGGACACAGCATTTGAAGATGAAGGGAATGTTATGCATGCAAGGTAAAGTAAAATGGTTTAACGCAGAAAAAGGCTACGGATTCATCGAGACGGAACAAGGTGGCGACGTTTTCGTACACTTCTCCGCAATCCAAGCTGAAGGCTTCAAAACGCTGGAAGAAGGCCAAGCTGTAGAATTCGACATCGTCGAAGGCGCACGTGGTCCACAAGCTGCAAACGTAGTTAAACTGTAATTATCGGCTTATTATAAGCCCACTTCATAGATGGTGTCCACACCAGACATGAGCGACGAAACCCCGGGTTCCCCGGGGTTTTCTTATGTCTTTCAATCGCCAGGATCAGGAAAGCTCAAAACTCGACTAATTCCATCAATTTCATAGCGAAAAGAATGCAGTATTTTGAGGGTCGGACTCGAAACAATAGAGCGTTTCCGTAATGATTTTTCAGAAAATTCACAAATAACTGAAAATACTTATGTTCGAGGCCGATATCATATGTTATAATAAGAACAAGTAAAGGAGGAGTGCCCCATGAAATACAACATTCGAGGTCAAAACCTACCAGTGACGGAAGCGCTGCGCGAGTACGTCGAGAAGAAGATCAGCCGCCTGGAAAAGTATTTTGAAGCACCAATCACCTCCGAAACAAACGTTACCCTATCGGTAACCAAAGGATACCACGCAGTCGAAGTTACGATACCGCTTACAGGTGTCATGCTTCGGGCAGAAGTGAAGAGCGAGGACATGTATGCTTCCATTGACGAAGTAGTGGACAAACTGGAACGTCAAATCCGGAAGCACAAGACGAAGGTTAATCGTAAAATCCGCAACGAGAGCGGCATTCGCACCTTCTTCAGGGATTCGGGTTCTGCCGCGCGCGTACTGGAAGATGAGGAAGACTTCGAGGTCGTTCGCACGAAGCAAGTCACGTTAAAGCCGATGGATGTGGAAGAGGCAATCCTTCAGATGAACATGGTCGGGCATAATTTCTTCGTCTTCGCGAATGCGGATACGAAAGAGGTAAACGTCGTTTACAGACGCCATGATGGCAGATACGGGCTTATTGAACAGAGCTAGTATATTAATGAAACGAAAATATATGCAGGACATATTCGGGTAAATCAAGCCCCTTTTCCTTACAGGAAGAGGGGTTTTCAACTATTAAGCAGCAATTGAGTCTTATGGCAATACTGGAAACGCTATTCGGCTCATTGCGACAAGGTTCACAAACTGTTACAATTTATGCATTAAGAGATAGCGCAAAGGTCGTCATCTGATTACTCGGCGACCGCTGAGGCAGAAGACAGACATAAGTTTGACGTTTATAGAAGACGGGGAACGATGAAAGGAAGGGCGGTTGCTGATGCTCGGATTGGTGAAGAAAATATTCGGCGATGCGAATGAGCGCGAGATTAAACGGTTGATGCGCACCGTCGAGGAGATTAACGGAATAGAGTCAAAGTTCACGGGACTGTCGGACGAAGAGCTGCGCGGCAAGACGGCAGAGTATAGAGCGCGCCTGGAGAAGGGCGAGGATCTGAATGATCTGCTGCCAGAAGCGTTCGCTACCGTTCGCGAAGCGGCTAAGCGTACGCTCGGCATGCGTCATTTTGACGTACAGTTGATCGGTGGTATGGTGCTGCACGAAGGCAAGATCTCCGAGATGAAAACCGGTGAAGGTAAAACGCTTGTCGGTACGCTGCCGGTTTATTTGAACGCGCTGCTCGGCAAGGGCGTGCACGTCGTTACGGTCAATGATTACTTGGCACAGCGCGATAGCGCGCTCATGGGTCAAGTATATGAGTTCCTTGGCTTGACAGTAGGCTGTAACCTTCATGGCCTGACGCATGCTCAGAAACAAGAAGCCTATGCATGCGATATTACGTATGGTACGAATAACGAATTCGGATTCGACTACCTGCGCGATAACATGGTTCTTTATAAGGAACAAATGGTTCAGCGTCCGCTCTACTTCGCGATCATTGACGAAGTGGACTCCATTCTCGTCGATGAAGCAAGAACGCCGCTTATCATTTCCGGTCAAGCAGCGAAGTCAACGGAAATGTATTTTGCAGCAGACCGTTTCGTTTCGCGTTTGAAAGTGGAAGAAGACTTCACGATCGACATCAAGCTGCGTAACGTTACAATGACTGAAGCAGGCGTTGAGAAAGCGGAGAAAGCATTCGCGATCGAGAACCTGTTCGACCACGCGAACGTTCTGCTCAATCATCATATCCAACAAGCACTCAAAGCACATAACATTATGAAACGCGATGTTGACTATGTTGTTCAGGATGAAGAAGTAGTTATCGTCGACGAATTTACTGGCCGTCTGATGGCTGGCCGTCGTTACAGCGATGGTCTGCACCAAGCGATTGAAGCGAAGGAACAGATCAAGGTGCAGAACGAGAGCATGACGCTCGCAACGATCACGTTCCAGAACTACTTCCGTATGTACCGCAAGCTGGCCGGCATGACGGGTACGGCGAAGACAGAGGAAGAAGAGTTCAAGAAAATTTACGGCCTCGAGGTCATTCAAATCCCGACGAACCGGACGAACATCCGTAAGGATACACCGGACGTCGTATACAAATCGGAGAATGGCAAGTTCAAAGCGGTTGTCGAAGAAATCGTCAAACGCCATGCGAACAATCAGCCAGTGCTCGTCGGTACCGTATCGATCGAGAACTCTGAGCGTGTATCCGAGATGCTGAAGAAACGCGGCATCCAGCATAAAGTACTCAACGCGAAGTACCATGCCGAAGAAGCAGAGATTATCTCGCACGCTGGCCAATGGGGAGCGGTTACGATCGCAACGAACATGGCTGGCCGCGGTACAGATATTTTGCTTGGCGAGGGCGTAAGTGAACTCGGTGGTCTTCACATTATCGGTACGGAGCGCCATGAGAGCCGCCGAATCGATAATCAGCTTCGCGGTCGTGCAGGCCGTCAAGGCGACCCGGGTTCTTCGCAGTTCTATCTGTCGCTTGAAGATGAACTGATGCGCCGCTTCGGTGCGGAGAACATCATGGGCATGATGGAGCGCCTCGGCTTCGACGAAGATCAACCAATCGAGAGCCGTATGATCTCTCGTGCCGTTGAATCGGCTCAGAAGCGCGTTGAGGGCAACAACTTCGATATGCGTAAAGTTGTCCTGCAATACGACGATGTCATGAACCAACAGCGTGAAATCATCTACAAACAGCGCCGTGAAGTGCTGGAGTCGGAGAATATCCGCCTCATCGTCATTGAGATGATCAAGCCGGTTATTGAACGTATCGTTGCTGCACACTGCGAAGGCGACATTCCAGAGGAATGGGATCTGCAGGCAATTGTGGATTACGCGCATGGCAACCTGCTGCAAGAGGGCACGCTGACGAAGGAAGAGTTGTGGGGCAAGGAAACGGAAGAAATCACCGACCTGCTCTTTAGCAAAGTCGAGAAGCTGTACGACGAGCGTGAAGAACAGATCGGCACGGAGACGATGCGTGAGTTCGAGAAGGTTGTTGCGCTTCGCGCGGTAGACTCGAAGTGGATGGACCATATCGATGCAATGGATCAACTCCGTCAAGGTATCCACCTTCGTGCATACGGCGGTACCGATCCGCTGCGTGAGTACCAGTTCGAAGGCTTCGAGATGTTCCAAGAGATGATCGAGAACATTCAAGAAGAGATTACCAAATACATTATGAAGGCGCATGTCGAGAATAACCTCGAGCGTCAAGAAGTTGCGAAGGGTCAGACGGAATCAGGCGGCAGCGGCGAACCAGCGGCGAAGCGTCCGGCTAAAGCTTCAGAAGCTGACCGAATCGGTCGTAACGATCCATGTCCTTGCGGCAGCGGCAAGAAATATAAGCTGTGCCACGGCAAAGCTTAACAAGCATTAACGATCATAACGTTTAATGCGCAATAAAGTTAATGCTCAGTAAAGTTAATGATCCCAAATCTTAATGCCGACAAAGTTTTAAGCGATGAATCATTAACGTCATATAGCCGTAAGGATCAGATGGCGGACGCGCACAGCTTCAATCGCGCGCTCCGCCTCTGTTCACATCCGTTTGCTATAGGGCATAGCTTGTAGCAGCACAGCTGTACTAATAACGTTGAAACAACGATTTTGAGGTGAAGCGAACCATGATAGATATTAAGGTCAAGCAAGACCTGCGTGAGATGGCGAAGCGACTCCAAGAGCTCAGGGGGTCTCTTTGACTTCGATCTGAAGCAGGAGATGATCGCCAACTTCGAGGAGAAGATGACGGCACCGGATTTTTGGGACGATAATGACAAAGCGCAAGCGGTCATTGCAGAACTGAACGCAGTCAAGTCAACGGTAGAGAAGTATGAGAAGCTGGCGTCAGATCATGAGGAACTCACGATGATGTTGGAGCTGGCTGAAGAGGAAAGCGACGATTCGCTTGAGGCTGAACTGACACAAGGCGTACAGTCTCTTGTCGAGCGCATTAGCGAATTCGAGCTGACGCTGCTGCTCAACCAACCGTATGATAAGCTGAATGCCATTCTTGAGCTTCATCCAGGTGCTGGCGGCACCGAGTCGCAGGATTGGGCGCAAATGCTGTACCGCATGTATACACGCTGGGCAGAGAAGAGTGGCTTCAAGGTTGAACTGCTCGATTATCTGGATGGTGACGAAGCGGGAATCAAGAGCGTAACGATCTTGGTTAAGGGATACAATGCATATGGCTACTTGAAAGCGGAGAAAGGCGTGCATCGGCTCGTTCGTATCTCGCCATTCGATGCGTCAGGCCGACGTCATACGTCATTCGTATCTTGTGACATTATGCCGGAGATCGACGATGATATTGAGATCGAGATTCGTACCGAGGATCTTAAAGTTGATACGTATCGGGCCAGCGGTGCAGGCGGACAGCATATTAATAAGACGGAATCGGCTATTCGTATCACACATATGCCTACAGGCATCGTCGTTTCCTGCCAGACCCAGCGCTCCCAGATTCAGAACCGCGAACAAGCGATGAAGATGCTGCGTTCCAAGCTGTATGAGCAGAAGATCGAAGAACAGCAGAAGCATCTAGCCGAGATTCGCGGCGAACAGTCGGATATCGCTTGGGGCAGCCAGATTCGTTCCTATGTGTTCCACCCGTACAGCATGGTTAAGGATCACCGCACTGGCGTGGAGACTGGTAATGTAGGCGCAGTTATGGACGGCGACCTGAATGCTTTCATCGATGGCTATCTGCGCAGCCAGATTCGGCAGGAGCCTTCAGGGGAGTGAGAATTTCATACACAGCAATTCTTTGGTAGCTAGACCTCCAAAGGATTGATTAGGAGTGAAAGCAACCCGTCAGGCAATTAGCCTGTACGGGTTGCTTTTTTCTTACACTCAAATTCTAAGTCTGCTGAATAGGGCAGGCTTTTTTATTTGCTTACCGATCGAAGGGCCGTTTCATATATCCCCCTTTTCTGAACGATACTAACCATACCGCTGTCTACATTACTACTCTAGGCTTCTACAAAAATGCTATCCCTGTGCGATAAGGATGTATATAATGTTAACGCAATCTTATCTATAGAATGTTACTCGTCCTAGGAGGCCCGACATCATGAATCAACCCGCAATGCCCAAATCCTCTCGAGCGCGCCGGCGCCGCGCCACCGGGCCGTCGAATCCGCTTACGCAAGCGATATGGGCGATCGCCCAGCTGCTTGTTGGCGCTTTTATTATCGCAGCAAGCTTCAATCTGTTCCTGGTCCCGAATGGCATCGCCTCTGGCGGGGTCTCTGGCTTATCCATTATCGTCAAGCAAGCACTCGGGATTCAACCTGCGTTCACCCAGTGGACGATTAATATACCGCTGTTCTTTGCCGGACTATGGCTGCTGGGCAAACGGTTCGCGCTTAAGACATTGCTCGGGTCTTTTATGCTGCCTTTATTCGTATTGTTGACTGCTCATTGGCCGCCGCCGACAGATAATCCGCTTCTTGCGGCTGTTTATGGGGGCGTCGGTGTTGGACTTGGTCTTGGACTTGTTTTCCGCGGGCGCGGTTCGACAGGCGGCACAGACCTTGCGGCTCAAATCCTTCACAAATACACGGGAATGTCGCTTGGCATAACCGTTGTTTGTTTTGATGGACTTGTGATCCTCCTGGCAGGTATTTTTATCTCACCGGAAAATGCACTGTACGCCTTGATCGCGTTGTTCGTTACGAGCAAAACGATCGATCTGCTTCAAACGGGCCTTGCGCTCTCCAAAGTTGCCTTCATTATAAGCGATCGCACGGAGGAACTTGCCGACGTTGTGCTGACGCAGCTTGACCGCGGATTGACCGAGCTTGATGCGCATGGCGGCTATACGGGACAGCAGCGCACCGTATTGATGGTCGTCGTCAGTCAGAACGAAGTGCCGAAACTCAAAGCGATCATTCGTTCCGTCGACCCAGGCGCATTCGTCATCATCAGCCAGACTGCAGAAGTCATTGGTCAGGGGTTCAAAATCGAGTGAATACGCCTTGCATGCAGGTTTGCTCGACAAACTACGACAAAGCGCATAGCGGCGCGGAAAAAGCCGCTTTTTTGTCGTTGTATTTATATTAGTGTGGATGTATAATAATACGAAGTTAGAAACGGAATCGTTCATTTCACTTTGGCTCGGAATCATGTACAATGGGTTATTAGGGAAATAAGTCCAAGCATAAATAAAGCTTCAATAACGATGGGAGAGACGTTAATGAGCAACCATACATTGAACGCAGCCATTATTGGCTCTACTGGCTACGGCGGCGTAGAATTGATCCGTCTGCTGGCCAGTCACCCGTACGTCCAAGTGACGTCGGTTGTATCATCTTCGAGCGAAGGAACACCGATCGCAGACGGTTTTCCGCATCTAGTTGAGATTCGGACCGACCTGCTGGATGGCGTTGATGCGAAGGCAATCCGCGCGAAGGCAGATGTCGTATTCCTTGCAACGCCAGCAGGCATTGCAGCGAAGCTGACGCCTGAACTGCTGGAAGCGGGACTGAAGGTTATCGACATTTCCGGCGACCACCGTTTGAAATCGCCTGCTCTGTATGAGCAGTGGTATAAGAAGACTCCGGCTGACGAAGCGTATCTCGCTCAAGCTGTATACGGACTTGCAGAAGTTTACGGGGACCGCGTACAGGGCGTAGACCTGATTTCGAACCCAGGATGCTTCCCGACGGCAACGCTGCTCGGTCTTGTTCCGGCAGTAGCTGCGGGCTGGATTGATCCGGCTACGATCATTATCGATGCCAAGTCGGGCGTATCCGGCGCAGGCCGCGGTGCGAGCCTGGGCACGCACTACTCCGAGCTTAACGAGAACTTCAGCGCGTACAAAGTAAACAAGCATCAGCATATCCCAGAGATCGAGCAAGTGCTGACGGATATCGCTGGCAAGCCTGTTACAACAACTTTTACGACACACTTGGTTCCGATGACACGGGGCATCATGTCCACCATGTATGCAACTGTTATTGGTGATCACGGTGACGACGACTTCGTTCAGCTGTACCGTCAATACTATGAGGGCCGCAAATTCGTCCGCGTCCGCGACACGGGCAAATGGCCGAAAACGAAGGAAGTATGGGGCTCCAACTACTGCGATATCGGCTTTATCAACGATCCTCGCACTGGCCGTGTCACCATCGTTTCCGTCATCGACAACCTCGTCAAAGGCGCAGCAGGTCAAGCGATCCAAAACCTCAACCTCTCCATGGGCTGGGACGAAACGCTAGGCCTCAACTTTGTACCGGTCTATCCATAAGTACCCTTAGGATGTTAGAAGTGCCGCGCACCAGCACGGAGCGAAGCGGGCGAATACATTCTGGAGAAGTGTCAACGTTCGCCTTTGTCACTCGGATTGTTACCATTTCTGAATCTATACAATCAGAACAATCCGAGGACAACAGCGATCGGAAGAATGTATCGCACGCGGAGCGGTGTCTGCATATAGCACTTTTCTCTTTTGAACTTACATCGCACACAATCTAATCAAAACGAAACGAACCCAGGCACTTATTACATCCTAAAGGAGACACAACGATGGCAAGCAACAACCTTTTCGACATCGTGGCTGACGGCAGCGTCACGACACCCCGCGGCTTCCAGGCTGGCGGCCTGCATTGCGGTTTAAAGAAAACAACGCGCCATGACCTGGGCGCGATTATTTGTGAAGTGCCGGCATCGGCAGCAGGCGTATATACGACGAACGTATTCCAAGCCGCTCCTATCCGTGTAACGAAGGAGAGCATTGGCGAAGAGGGCCTGCTGCGCGGCGTAATCGTTAACAGCGGTAACGCTAATGCCTGCACGGGCAAGCAGGGTGACGCTGACGCATTCGAGATGCGTGCGAAGTTTGCGGAAGCAATCGGCGTACCGGCAGCACACATTGCAGTTGCATCAACTGGCGTAATTGGCGAGAACCTGAAGATGGACCGCGTTCGTGACGGTATAGCGAAACTCCCGGCCAAGTTGGCTGCAGATGTACAAGGTGCAGCGGACTTCAATCAAGCGATTCTAACGACGGATCTTGTTGAGAAAACAGCTTGCGTACGCCTTGAGTTGGATGGACAAGTTGTTCATATTGCAGGCGCCGCGAAGGGCTCCGGCATGATTCATCCGAACATGGCGACGATGCTCGGCTTCGTAACGACGGACGCTGCAATCGGCAGCGCTGAGTTGACGACGCTGCTTCGTCAAGCGACGGATCTGTCGTTCAATATGATTACGGTTGACGGTGACACCAGTACGAACGACATGCTTGTTGCAATGGCAAGCGGTCTTGCAGGCAACACGACGCTGACGCCAGCGCATCCGGGCTGGAATGCATTCGCAGAAGCTCTGCGCTATGTATGCGAGGTGCTTGCGAAGGCAATCGCTCGCGACGGCGAAGGCGCAACGAAGCTCGTTGAAGTGCAAGTACGCGGCGCAGTGAGCGACGATGCTGCACAAGCAATCGCGAAGACGGTTATCGGTTCCTCGCTCGTGAAATCCGCTGTATTCGGCGCGGATGCGAACTGGGGACGTATTATTGCGGCTGTAGGCCGTGCGGGTCAGCCCGTTAACCCTGAGACGGTCGATATCCGGCTTGGCGATATTGTAACGTTGGAACAATCGCGTCCAATCGGCTTTGATGAAGAGGCGGCGCTCGAGTATTTGAAAGGCGACACGGTCGTCATTCACGTCGACCTGCATATGGGCGAAGGTTCGGCAACAGCATGGGGCTGCGATCTGACGTATGATTACGTCCGCATCAACGCAGCATACCGGACGTAAGGCGAAGGAGAACGGATCGAGATGGAACAACGTTTTGTTATGAAATGCGGCGGCAGCACGCTCGCTGCACTGCCGAATGCATTTTTTGCAGAGCTCAAAGAGCTTCAACAGTCGGGCGTTCGTCCTGTTATCGTACACGGCGGCGGCCCTGCGATTAGCGATACGCTTGGCAAGCTCGGCATCGAGACCGAGTTTGTGAACGGCTTGCGCAAGACGAACGACGACGTTCTTGATGTCGTGGAGATGGTGCTTGCAGGCAAGATCAACAAAGAGATCGTTCGCAAAATCCAACTGAACGGCGCAAAGGCGCTTGGTCTGTCTGGCGTTGACGGCAAGCTGATTCAAGCGAAGCCTGTTGCGAATGCGGACGAGATCGGCTTTGTCGGCGACGTTACGGACGTGAACGCCGCTGTTATTGAAGGCGTTATGGGCATGGGCTACATACCGGTCATCGCGCCAATCGGCATCGATGATGCTGCTCAACGTTACAACATCAACGCTGACACGGCGGCGGGAGCCGTTGCTTCCCATCTTGGTGTAGAGCGAATGATCGTTGTAACCGACGTGCCGGGCATTTTGAAAACGGTGGATGGAGAGAAGCAAGTTCTGCCAACCGTAACCGTTGCAGAGATTGAAGCAATGATTGCTTCAGGCGAAATTTATGGCGGCATGATTCCGAAAGTGCGCGCAGCGATTCAATGCATTCAAGGCCGTGTCAGCGAGGTTGTCATCGTCAAAGGTGATGAGCCGGGCGTTCTGACGCGTGCGGTGCTTGAAGGCGGCGTAGGCACACGAATCGTGCGTTAGATAGAGGAAGTTCAAAAAGTCCGCTTTTGATCACGAAGCATCACAAGTAGCGTATTCGGCGTCGAATCTTGGATGAAGCAGAGACTTCCGGTTCTCACGTAGCAAATCACTACGCTCCGATCCTCATTCCCTGCTTGCTCCAACCTTCTCGGTGCTGAAAAGCGAACTTTTTGAACGCGCATTTTGTAGAGGAAGTTCAAAAAGTCCGCTTTTGATCACGAAGCATCACAAGTAGCGTATTCGGCGTCGAATCTTGGATGAAGCAGAGACTTCCGGTTCTCACGTAGCAAATCACTACGCTCCGATCCTCA
>NZ_JACXZA010000004.1:628542-677496 GCF_014779765.1 Paenibacillus terricola
TCATTCCCTGCTTGCTCCAACCTTCTCGGTGCTGAAAACCGAACTTTTGAACACGCATTTATATGGGACGATAGGAAAGGGGTAATTAAAATGAGCGAAGCAGTGAAACCAACTGCAGCAGCAGCGCAGAACGGACAGCCTGGCGCAGGCGATGCGCTGTTCCCGACGTATGCGAGATACCCAATCTCGCTTGTGAAGGGCGAAGGCAGCTGGCTGTGGGATGACAAAGGCAACAAATACCTTGACTTCGTCAGCGGCATTGCCGTGACGAACTTGGGTCATGCGCCGAAGCGCGTGAAGGAAGCGGTTCAGAAACAGCTCGACGAACTGTGGCATGTTTCCAACCTGTACCACATTCCGAACCAAGAGGCTGCAGCGGCGCTCATTACGGCGAATAGCGCAGCTGATGCTGTATTCTTCTGCAACTCGGGTGCGGAAGCAAACGAAGCGGCGATCAAGCTCGCTCGTCGTTACCAGCAGAAGGTGCTTGGCAACGGTAAATACGAGATCGTAACGTTCGAGCAGTCGTTCCACGGACGGACGCTGGCGACGTTGACAGCAACTGGCCAAGAGAAGGTCAAAGAAGGTTTTGCTCCTCTGCCGGAAGGCTTCAAGTACATTCCGCTGCATGATCTCGCAGCTCTGGAAGCAGCAGTTACAGATAAGACGGCTGCTGTTATGCTCGAGCTCGTTCAAGCAGAGGGCGGCGTTTTCCCAGTTGATCCGGCTTACCTGCACCGTCTGGTGAAGCTGTGCCGCGAGCGCGGCGCATTGCTCATCATCGATGAGGTTCAGACGGGCATGGGTCGTACGGGCAAACTGTTTGCGCATGAGCACTACGGCATTGAACCGGACATTTTCACGATGGCAAAAGGTCTTGGCAGCGGCTTCCCAGTAGGCGCGATGGGTGCGAAGGAAGAGCTTCGTGCAGCATTTGGTCCTGGCAGCCATGGCTCGACGTTTGGCGGTACGCCAATTGCGACGGCAGCGGTTAAAGCAACGCTCGAGACGATCCTCGAAGAGCATCTCGCAGAGCGTGCAGCTAAGCAAGGCGAATATTTGATGAGCCAGCTTCGCGCTAAGACAACGCACAGCTCGTTCGTGAAGGATGTACGCGGCCTCGGCCTGCTTATCGGCATTGAATGCGCGGAGCCTGTTGCTCCAATCATTACGGAAGCGCAAGCGAAAGGTCTGCTCGTATTGTCGGCAGGACCAAACGTGCTTCGTCTGCTGCCGAACCTGCTCGTGTCGAAGGAAGAGATTGACCAAGCGGTTACGATACTAGCACAGCTGCTGAATGCTCAAGGCTAAGTTTCCGATATAGATGAAGTTATTCTAAGCTTTTAGGAGGTACAAGCATGCAACAGTTGAAGGAAGAACTGGCATCGTCACTCAAAGGACGCGATTTTCTGGCGCTGGCGGATTACTCGTCGGAAGAGATTCGCTATTTGATTGACCTGGCCATTGATATTAAGCAAAAGCAAAAAGCAGGCGAGATCTACCAGCCGCTCAAAGGCAAAACGCTCGGCATGGTATTCGAGAAATCGTCGACGCGTACGCGCGTTTCGTTCGAAGTTGGCATCTACCAACTCGGCGGCCAAGGCTTGTTCCTCAGCCGTAACGACCTGCAGATCGGCCGCGGCGAGCCAATCTGGGATACGGGCCAAGTACTGTCCCGTTATCTGGATGGCATCATGATCCGTACGTTCGCTCACAAAATCGTTATCGACTTGGCGCGAAGCTCCACTGTGCCTGTTATTAACGGCCTGACGGACGCAGCACATCCATGCCAAGCGCTATGCGACTACCAGACGGTGCTTGAGCACAAAGGCCGTCTCGAAGGTCTGAAGATTGCTTACATCGGCGATGGCAACAACATGACGCACTCGCTGCTCATGGGCGCTGCGAAGCTTGGCATGAATATGTCCGTGGCTTCACCAGAAGGTTACGAGGCAGATCCGGACATCGTTGCACAGACGAAAGCTGTTGCCGCATCTACGGGCTCGGTTATCCAAATGTGCCGCGATCCGCGTGAAGCGATCGAGAATGCCGACGTTGTCTATACGGACGTATGGGCGAGCATGGGCTTCGAAGCAGAGCAGAAGGAACGCGAGATTGCATTCGCGAACTTCCAAGTGAACGAAGAGCTTGCGAAATACGCGAAGAAAGACTATCTGTTCATGCACTGTCTGCCAGCGCATCGCGGCGAGGAAGTCAGCGAAGGCGTTATCGACGGCAAGAACTCGATTATTTATGATCAAGCCGAGAATCGTCTGCATGCGCAGAAAGCGATCATGGCTGCCATCATGTAATAAAGCATTACCTGCTAATCATTCGCTGCAGGCGCCACCCCGCGCCTCGCGGCATGACATTATCAATAAGATCGAATATAGAGGAGCGTAAGAAATCATGGCAAAGCAAAAAATCGTACTCGCCTACTCCGGCGGTCTGGACACTTCCGTTATTCTGAAATGGCTGAAAGAAACGTATGATGCAGAAATCATCGCGTTCACAGCTGATATTGGTCAAAAGGACGAACTCGACGGTCTCGAGGCAAAAGCACTCGCAACGGGCGCATCCAAAGTTTACATCGATGACCTTCGCGACGAGTTCGCACAAGACTTCATCTACCCAATGTTCCAAGCTGGCGCATTGTATGAAGGTCAATACTTGCTTGGCACGTCGATCGCGCGTCCGCTCATCGCGAAGCGCATGGTTGACATCGCACGTGCAGAAGGCGCAACGGCTATCGCACACGGCGCTACGGGCAAAGGCAACGACCAAGTTCGCTTCGAGCTGACGGCTGCAGCGCTTGCACCGGAAATCAGCGTAATCGCACCTTGGCGCAACGAAGAATTCCGTGCGGAATTCCCAGGCCGCGCTGAGATGATCGCTTATGCAGAGAAGCACGGCATTCCAGTAACGGCATCCGCTGCGAAGCCTTACTCGACAGACCGTAACCTGCTGCACATCAGCTTCGAGAGCGGCATGCTCGAGGATCCATGGTTCGATCCAAGCGCTGACTCCGTTAAAGATATGTATGTTCTGAGCGTATCGCCTGAAGATGCGCCGGACCAATCCGAATATGTTGAACTGACGTTCGAGCAAGGCAACTGCGTAGCGATTAACGGCGAGCAACTGAGCCCGCTTGGCGTTATGGAGAAGCTCAACGAGCTCGGCGGCAAGCACGGCATCGGCCGTGTCGACATGGTGGAGAACCGCTTTGTCGGCATGAAGAGCCGCGGCGTGTACGAGACGCCAGGCGGTACGATCCTGTTCACGGCTCACCGCAAAATGGAATCGCTCACGATGGACCGCGACGTTATGCACCTTCGCGACGGTCTGATCGCGAAATACGCTACGCTCGTATACAACGGCTTCTGGTTCGCGCCTGAGCGCCTTGCTCTGCAAGCGCTCGTAGCGGAAAGCCAGAAGAACGTAACAGGCGTTGTTCGCCTGAAGCTGTACAAAGGTAATGTAATCGGCGCTGGCGTTCAAAGCCCAGTCAGCCTGTACAACCCTGACATCGCAACGATGGAAGCGGACCCTACGCAAGCGTACGACCAAGGCGACGCTACAGGCTTCATCCGTCTGAACGCGCTTCGTCTGAAAGTATCGTCCGGCGTAGAGCAAAACCGCAAATAATTTTTACTTCAAAAATCAGGAATAAGGGTCTCATCAGCAGACTCTTATTTCTGTGTATTAGGACATAGAGGAGTGTTTGACTAGTGAGTAAACTATGGGGAGGCCGGTTTACCAAGAAAACCGACCAACTGGTTGAGGAATATACAGCTTCGATTACGTTCGACAAAGAGCTGGCAGAAGAAGACGTACAAGGCAGTCTCGCACATGTAACGATGCTCGGCAAGCAAGGCATTCTGCCTGCTGACGACGTGGATACGATCAAGGACGGCCTGCACCGCGTGCTGCAGCGCATCAAGCGCGGCGATTGGGAATATGCGATCGCTGACGAAGATATCCATATGAACATCGAGAAGGCGCTTATCGACGATGTAGGGCCAGTCGGCGGCAAGCTGCACACGGGCCGCAGCCGTAATGACCAAGTCGCGACGGATATGCACCTATACCTGCGTAAGCGCGTAGTCGAGTTCGTTGATCTTCTGCAAAAGCTGCAATCAGCGCTTCTGGAGCAAGCCAAAGCGAACATCGACACAATCGTGCCAGGCTACACGCACCTTCAGCGTGCGCAGCCAATCCTGTTCGCTCATCATCTGATGGCATACGTATCGATGTTCGGCCGCGATGCTGAGCGTCTGCAAGACAGCTACAAGCGTATTAACACGCTGCCGCTTGGCGCAGGCGCGCTCGCAGGAACGACGTTCCCGATCGATCGCCACTTCGTTGCGAAGCAGCTGGGCTTCGATCGTGTATACGAGAACAGCCTTGATGCTGTAAGCGACCGCGACTTCATTCTGGAGTTCCTGTCGCACGCATCGATAATCATGATGCACCTGTCGCGTCTCTCCGAAGAACTCATCCTCTGGTCGAGCACGGAATTCCGCTTCGTTGAGCTGGACGATGCATTCTGCACAGGCAGCAGCATCATGCCGCAGAAGAAGAACCCGGACGTGCCAGAGCTCGTTCGCGGTAAGACGGGCCGTGTATACGGCAACCTGATCGGTCTGCTGACGGTGCTCAAGTCGCTGCCGCTCGCGTACAACAAGGACATGCAGGAAGACAAAGAAGGCATGTTCGATACGGTACGTACGCTGCAAGGCGCACTTCAGCTGTTCGCGCCAATGATCACGACGATGAAAGTGAACAAGGACGTTATGCGTCAAGCAGTCAACCAGGACTTCTCGAACGCAACGGACATCGCAGACTTCCTCGTGAACAAAGGTCTGCCTTTCCGTCAAGCGCATGAAGTGATCGGCAAGACAGTACTGTACTGCATCCAGCAGGACAAATATCTGCTTGATCTGACGCTCGAAGAGTTCAAGCAGTTCTCGCCGCTGTTCGACGATCGAATCTACGAAGTTCTGCAGCCAGCGAACGTTGTGAATGCCCGCAACGTATACGGCGGTACAGCTACGCCGCAAGTTACTGATGCAATTGCGCGCGCAGAGCGTGAGCTCGATGCAACGGCTGCTTGGGTAACGGAGTTTGCGGAGAAAAGCCGCTAATTAAACAAACAAATCCAGTATCATCCAAAGCACCTTGCCTAAAACGGCAGGGTGCTTTTTTTTGCAAGAATAGTACGAACGTATGTTCCTATAATAGGCGAGAGTTGATATAATGGCAGAACAACCAGCAGAACAGTACAGAAGGCCCATCGTAGGCTGAGGCCTCCTAGAAGAGAACGTTCAAAAAGCTGAAAACCGTACTTTTTGAACACGCGCTAGAAGGGGGTGGGAGGATGGAAGTGTATCAGGCGTTGACGCTCATGATCTCGTTCGCGATGCTCGTGGTGACGGTGCTTGCGTTTCATAAGAAGAAGTAGGTCGCTTACCATGCTGGCACGGCGTCTGCCTATGCTGTTGTACAAGCCTGAAGAGCGGCTTCGTTCCGCCGCTCCCTTTATCTTTGTTCCGCCTAATTTTTGGATTTTATCAACTGTCGTATTGCCATCGCCCCCGAGGAAGTGCTATGATGGAACCACTTTAAGCCAGTGCTTAGAGCTTTGAAGTTCATTATGCTTAGGCCTGTATACCAGGGCCTCATCTTTAGGAGGTATCCAACCCGATATCATGTGGAACTAATTCATTGTCGTTTATGAAATTCGAATAAACTACGACAACGAGCTTTGCTTAGGGCGGAGCGGATTAGGGATACGTGTGTCTGTTGGAGAATACTCCTTGCTGATATTGCGATACGAATACGGTCTATTTGATGCTAGGCATATGCCTTTGTATTTCTAGACAGCTGTATTCATGACGCAGCTTTTTTTGCCGTACGTAATATAAGGCAGAAGGGTCGGCAGCAAACAACACCACATTTCCGTCTATCCGAGCCGCAAGCAATATGCTTGCGGCTTTTTGATATTCATCGAGGCTCATATCGAGCCTAAGCATTAGGTTTCATCTTGGTTAGTTGTCATCATTCGAATGTCATTGCCCTTGTCAGTAGTAGAAATAGAGAACAACAAAGCGGGGATGCATATGACAACACTTATTAGCGTACGTAATTTGAAAAAAAGCTTCGGCGACCATACGGTGCTAAGCGGCATTAACATTGACATAGCTGAAGGAGAAAGAATCGGTCTTGTCGGCATGAACGGTGCAGGGAAGACGACGTTAGCGAATCTGTTGTTTGGCGGTCTTCAGCCGGACGATGGCATGATTAGGGCGCATCGACCGAACCTGAACATCGGATACCTTCTTCAGTCAACCTCTTATACAGTCCACACTTTCGCCGGAATGGGAGCAATGAGCGGTGATCAGGGAGGATTAAGCGACACGGAGCGGTTCCTCGAGCTGACGAGCCAGCTTGGGCTTGCGAAGGTTCGACACTGGGATGAGAATCGTTTCGAGGGCTTAAGCGGCGGCGAGAAAACGAAGCTTGCAATCGCGGACATTTGGGCATCCAAGCCGGATGTACTGCTGCTTGATGAACCAACGAACCATCTCGACCTGCAAGGCGTGGAATGGTTAATCGACGAGCTAAAGGGCTTCGAAGGGACGGTCATCGTCATTTCCCATGATCGGCATTTCCTTGACCGCGCGACGAAACGGACGATTGAGATCGACGATGGCAAATTAACGAACTATCCGGGCAACTACACGTTCTACCGTGAGGAGAAAGCGCGTCGATATGCGAGCCAACTGCATCAATATATCGAGCAGACGAAGTACGAGCGGAAGA
Organism: Paenibacillus terricola; assembly: GCF_014779765.1. Taxonomy (GTDB): domain Bacteria; phylum Bacillota; class Bacilli; order Paenibacillales; family Paenibacillaceae; genus Paenibacillus_T; species Paenibacillus_T terricola. Next base: position 635,365 of record NZ_JACXZA010000004.1, read on the forward strand.
TTCAAGAGGAAATCGCGCGTCTGAAGCAGTGGTCCGACAAGGCACATCGAGAGGCAGGCAAGGTTGGCAAAATGGCTGAGATGCGCGCCGGCGTCAAAGAGTTCTACCGTTCGAAGGCGAAGAAGATGGACCAACAGATCAAATCCCGCATTCATCGTCTCGAGAAGATCGATCTTGAAGGGGTGAAGAAGCCGAAGGAAGAGGCAGAGGTCCGATTCGGGTGGGACCAGCCGGCGAAGCGGGGACGGCGAATCATCGAAGCGCTGCAGCTAAGCAAATCTTTCGGAGAGCGGACGTTGTTCGACAACAGCTCCTTCTTCGTTCAGCGCGGCGAGCGGATCGGTCTGTTTGGCCCGAACGGTTGCGGCAAAACAACGCTGCTTCGCATCCTTACCGGAGAAGAGACAGCGGATGCAGGCCGCATGTGGGTAAGCCCTGCGGCAAGTATTGCATACCTTACGCAGGACGTATCGGATTTGAAACCGAATCAGACGGTATTGGCGATGATTGAGGATGCGTTTCCTAATCGCGAGCAGCAGAGTGAAGTTCGCACCATGCTTGCTAACATGGGATTGGATGAGTCCATCCTGCGGCGTTCAATCGGAGACCTCAGTCTCGGAGAACGGACGCGCGTGAAGCTGGCAAGGCTCATTATGCAAGAACATGACGTGCTTGTCCTTGATGAGCCAACGAACCATCTCGACCTGCCGAGCCGCGAGCAGTTGGAGCAGGCGCTCAGTGATTATGCGGGCACGCTGCTGGTCGTCTCCCACGACCGCTACTTCGTCGAACGGATCTGCGATAAGCTGCTTGTGTTCAATAACGGAACCATCAGCAAGCAGGAGAGCGGTCTTAAGGAGTACACGGACAAAATCTCGCAAAATCCACCTGGAGATATGAAGACCGTCGAGTCCTCTTCCGCATCGCAGTCCGGAATGAGTGCAGAGGAACGCAAAGAGCAGTTGATGCTGCTCGACAACCAGATTGCCTATGTGCTCGGCGAACTGGCGAAGCATGTGCAAGGCGACGGGCGCTACGTAGAGCTCGACGCCGAGTTCCGCGAGTTGGCCGCGCGCAAGCGCACGCTCCTGCAGAAGTAATCAGCTTATAATCCTTTCGCTATTCATCAAAAAGCAGCCGCCCACACAAATGTGCTTGGGCGGCTGCTTCGTATCTACAGACCTTTATGCGCTTGGCGCCTGAGCTCCTACGCCATCCTCAATGATCGGCGCTTGCTCAGCATCATTCGATGCGCCAGGTCCAAGCTTGCCTTTCGTCTCCGTCCCTTTGCCTACGCTGACGAGTGTTGGCTGCGCATTATATTTATCCTTCGACAGTCGTTCACGGGATACCACTTTGCCGTCTCTCACGAGCGTGCGGTACGTCTCTACGACATAACCTTGCTTGCCTTGCTGCGTGATAAGACGTCCGCCTGGCGGAAGCGTATCGCTCACTGTCTCGCGGATTGTAGGTTCAATCGTGCTGGTCGTTACCGATTCGATGTCGTAGCGGACATTGTCCGGCATCGTGCCGAACAGCTTCACGGTCAGTTTGCGATCCTCAACGACGGTGCGGATGATGAGATGCTTGCCGGTTGTATTGCGGAAGCGGAAGTCAATCGCACCGCTTGCGAACGTTGCATCCTGGCCGATCGGCAGATACGATACCGGCAGCGAGTGGTTGCGCCGCTCGACGATATCGAGGCCAGCACGGATAATCGCGTTGTACAGTGTACTGGAAACTTGGCAGATGCCGCCGCCAATGCCTGGAACGAGCTTGCCGTTCTGGATAACTGGCGCTTCGCGGTAGCCGTATTTTTTCTCCGTAGCAGCCACGATCTTACCATAACTGAACACCTCGTCAGGCGCTAGCTCAACATCGTTCAGCGCCTTGGCTGTTGACGTGACATTGTAGGCACGGCCTTCCGCACTCGACGCGAAGTCAGTAGTGAATGACATGATCATTCGGTCAATGCCTTCGGCTTTGAGTTTCTCGAGCGTTACTTCTGGCTCAACGATTGAGATAGGAAGCGGAAGATGAAACCCACGTGTCGATAATGCAGCGAGATCGGCAGCAAGAACACTTGCGGATGATTGGGCCTCCTTGATCCACGGATCTACTTGGTTATGCAGTGAGGTAAGGTCAATACGATATGCGTTGGTGGAAGGGGTGTAGACGACCCGGTCGTTGGCTGTAATAACTCGAGTGGCATTGGTAGGAGCGCTGGTGTCTATCCAGCCCCACTCCTTCTTAACGGCATCGTCGAATACTTCGGTATCGGATGAGTAGTTGATAGATAGCGTCTTCTCGAAGGAATGGCGGTAGCGTGTACGGTCGATGAGGCTGCCTTTCTCCAGCTTCTTCAACGCAGCGATCGCAGAATTTGCATCAACATGGTAGCCCAGCTCCTTCAACGTCCATTCCCGAGAATCGGTTGAATCTAGAGCCTCGTTCGCAAGCACGACGATCTGCTGCTTCTCCCAGCTGTCCGCATAATGTGTTAGCAAGTCGGCTGCCTCATCGATCTCCATCCCGCCAAGCTGAATGCCGCCCGCAGTAACGTCCTCAGGCACTTTCGAATCGTTCGCATACAACGACAACGCTCCCCAGCCGGCAGAAGCAACCAGCAGTAAGCCCAACACAACGATGAACACCACGTGGATACGTTTCATTCCTTGTTTGCTCCTCCCACAGTCCCCGGACAAGTGCGGCAGCACAGCCGGGTTCTCGTTATTCACATGACAACCTTTGATTGACGCCTCTGCACCTCTTCAACTAAGCGACCTAGCCCATCACACAGCCTCCCAAACATTGGATAAATTTAAGACGCAAGGACAAGTTCAGAAGTTACGGTACATTAGGCAGGCTGCCGCCTAAAAATAAGGTAAAGATATGAAGTTCGTCCCTTGTGCATGAAAACATTTCAACGCTTACGGCGTCATGGAATCGACGTTTTCCGCGTCGTTATCGTGTCGACAGGGATTTGGATTAGAATTGTTAAAAACGCGGAATCTGACGGGATTTTAGAGGATTTCGCATATTCCTGTCGAAATACTAGCGTCGACAACTTACAGGATGTGATACCGTGATTGAAATGCAGGATATATGGAAGACGTATGCGGATGGCACTCATGCGCTCCGCGGCGTCTCTGTTCGAATAGATCGCAACGATTTCGTTTACCTTGTCGGTCCGTCCGGTGCGGGCAAATCGACGTTCATGAAGCTGATCTATCGTGAGGAAGTGCCGTCGAAGGGGCAAATCTCCGTCAATGGCTTCAATATAGGCAAGCTCAAGCCGCGCAAAATTCCTTATGTACGCCGGAATATCGGCGTTATTTTCCAAGACTTCAGACTGATGCAGAAGATGACTGTTTATGAAAATATCGCCTTCGCCATGGAGGTTATCGAAGCGCCGAAGAAGCTTATCCGCAAGCGTACGATGGAAGTCATCGAGCTTGTAGGCCTGAAGGGCAAACACAACAGCTTGCCAACGCAGCTGTCGGGCGGCGAACAGCAGCGCGTTGCAATCGCTCGCGCAATCATTAACAATCCGTCTGTTATCGTAGCGGATGAACCGACAGGCAACCTTGATCCGGAGACCTCATGGGGCATTATGAACTTACTGGAAGAGATCAATTTCCGCGGCGCGACGATCATTATGGCAACGCATAACCGTGAAATCGTGAACTCGCTTCGTAAGCGCGTTATCGCAATCGAGAATGGCGAGATCGTGCGCGACGAAGCAAGAGGGGAGTACGGTTATGAAATTTAGAACCATCGTTCGTCATTTGCGAGAAGGGGTTAGGAATGTCGTACGCAACGGCTGGATGTCGTTCGCATCGGCCTCCTCGATTTTTATCTCACTGTTTATACTAGGTGTTTTCCTGCTGCTCTCCTTGAACGTGAACCATTTTGCCGAACAGATCGAGAGCCAGGTTCAGATACGTGTGTTCCTGCAGTTAAATGTTGACCAGAAGACGATTGACAAGCTGAACAACGATATCGGCAATATGGTTGATGTGAAGAGCGTTGAATTCATCTCCAAGGATGAAGGGCTGGAGGTGCTTCGCACCAGTCTAGGCGAGGACGCTGATTATTTGCTTGAAGGGTTCGATAAGGCCAACAATCCACTGCCGGACTCCTTCACAGTCGAAGTGTTCGAGCCGAAGACGATTGCAGACGTTGCGAATAAGATTAAGGCACTCAACAACGCAGACGCAACGAAGCCGATCATGAACGTCAAATACGGACAAGGTACGGTCGAGAAGCTGTTCAAGGCGACCGATGCCGTACGTAATGTCGGCCTCATCATTGTTGTTGGTTTGGCGGTTACGGCTATGTTCCTTATTTCTAACACGATTAAAGTTACGATTCTAAACCGTCGCCGCGAGATTGGTATTATGAAGCTCGTTGGTGCGACGAATGCCTTTATCCGTTGGCCATTCTTCATCGAAGGCGCTCTTATCGGTTTCATCTCATCGCTGATTACCGCAGGCGCTTTGTTGTACGGTTATGTGAAGTTGATAGCGATGACCAAGTTCGATCTTGGCCTCGCGATGATTACGCTTGTGGAGTATCACGATATTGCATTCCTATTGACGGTTTCACTTGTAGGTATCGGTACGTTGATTGGCGTTTGGGGCAGTACCATTTCGGTACGCAAGTATTTGAAGGTGTAGGTGATCAAGCGTGAAAAGGTCAGGAACGTGGAAGAAGGCGACGGCTGTCACGACAGCGCTCCTAATAGCGGCAACCGTGTGGCAGACGGGGACAGCAGCTCCCGAGATTGAAGCGGCCTCCAAAATCAGCGAGATCAACAAACAGTTGGACGCTCTTAAGAAACAGTCAGATGCGGCGGCTTCTACCCGCAAAGCAGCGGAGAAGGAAAGCAAAGACGTGCTTGCGCTCAAAAATCAGGCCGCAAGCTCGGTGAATGAGATTCTCAAGCAGCTTGATCAGGTTGGGCAGCAAATAAACGGCGTGCAGAAGCAAATCAATCAGACCGAAGATGACCTGTTGCAGGCTGGACAAGCGCTTGAAGAAGCAGAGGATCGCGTGGAGAAGCGGGACAAAATGCTTCAATCCAGACTGCGGCTTATGTATCAGAATGGCGTCGTCTCTTATCTTGATGTGTTAATGAGCTCGACGAGCTTCACAGACTTCGTCGACCGCTTCGACGCGCTTCAGGCGATCGTCAACCAAGATAAAGATGTGCTGGAGCAGCACAAGAAGGATAAAGCGCTCGTTGCGCAGAAGAAAGTGGAAATCCAGAATAAGCTGAGCGACGTGAAGGACATGTACGCGAAGCTGAATGAATATCAAGGTGTACTGGCTCAGAAGGAGAAAGCGAAAGAGAAGCTTATCGCCCAGTACAATCAGAAGATGGAAGAGCTTGAAGACATCAGCGAAGAGCAAGAACAACTCATGGTGGATAACGCTAAGAAGATCGCTGATCTGGAGCGCAAGAAGCGCGAAGAGCAGAAGAAGCAGACGGTATTCTACACCGGCGGTGCGCTTGCTGTTCCACTGAAAACGTCCTATCGTGTCAGCTCTGGCTTCGGCTATCGTACTCATCCGATTTTTCATACGAAGAAGCTTCATGCGGGCATTGATTTGGCTGCTCCTGAGGGCACGAGCATCTATGCGGCTGAGGGCGGCGTTGTCATTACGGCTGGTTGGACCAGCGGTTATGGCAACACGGTTATTCTTGACCATGGCAATGGCTTGTGGACGCTTTATGGCCATATCCGTAACGGCGGCATTAAAGTCAAAGTGGGCGAAACCGTTAAGCGCGGCGAGAAAATCGCAGAAGTCGGTTCAACGGGCAACTCGACCGGCAACCATCTCCACTTTGAGGTACGTGTGAACGGAACGCCGAAGGATCCAACTAATTACTTGAAATAGAAGAAGCAAAAGCGACATATGAGACGGAGTCACGCTAAGTGGCTCCGTTTCCACATGTTCAGCTGTAAATAAAACGGAAAAGCTTGTCATATACTACTAGTTGTGCTGAGTGCGGCTGTTGGCTATAAGCAGCGGTCGAGAGGGCTGGAGATGGACAAACAAGGTGGTGGAGATATGCGTTTCAGAATGCGTACGCTAGCCGTATTCGTCGTTTTAACAATGATGATTTCGGTTTTAGGAACGCTTATGGCAACTGACAAATGGGTCATGAAGAAGCTGAGTGGCATTCCTGCTGCCAGTGAAACGGCTTCTGACGGCGAAGGCCTAAGCGAGAAGGAATCAGCTAAGCTTGGAGCGGTCATGGATTTGATCGAGGACAAATATTACAAAGACGTCGAACGCGAGGATGTCATTAATGGCGCGATTGCAGGAATGATGGAGTCGCTTGGTGATCCTTACTCGGTCTATATGGAGAAGGATACAGCGAAACATTTTTCTGAATCGATAGGCGGCTCTTTCACGGGAATTGGCGCGGAGGTCACGCTTGAGAATGGCAAGGTTGTTGTCATTGCGGCGATCAAGGATTCTCCGGCTGCGCGTGCGGGTGTACTGCCCAAGGACGTGCTCCTCTCTGTTAATGGGGTGAAGCTCGAAGGCTTGCAGCTGAATGATGCTGTGGCGAAGATTCGCGGGCCGAGAGGAACGAAAGCGAAGATCGAGATTCAGCGTACTGGCGTCAACAAGCCGATTCGGCTGGAGCTCGTGCGCGACGATATTGATGTGGAGACGGTTTACGCTTCTATGAAGGAAGACAAGGTCGGCATCATCGAGATTCGCCAATTCTCCAAGAATACGGCGGAGCGCTTCGCAGAAGAGCTGAAGAAGCTTGAGGACCAGGGCATGAAGGGTCTCGTTATCGACGTGCGCAATGACCCAGGCGGCGTGCTGCCGGTCGTTATATCGATTGCTGAACCTTTCATTGCGAAGGGCAAGGCGATTGTGCAGGTAGAGGATCGCGAAGGCGATAAGGAAACGACGGATTCGAAAGGTACTGGACGCAATTACCCGCTAGCCGTTCTAATTAATGAAGGCAGTGCGAGCGCGTCCGAAATATTGGCGGGAGCGCTGCAGCAATCGGCAGGAGCGGTGCTCGTCGGCTCGAAAACATTTGGCAAAGGCACGGTGCAAGTGAACTATGACAAGTCGCTCGGCGACGGCAGCTTGGTCAAGATTACGATCGCCAAATGGCTGACGCCAAATGGTACATGGGTACACGAGAAGGGTATTGAGCCCGATGTTGCCGTTGCTGCGCCTGAGGTGTACAAATCGGCGAAGCTGTCCCGTACAGAGAAGCTGAAGAAGGATCAAATCGGTGATGACGTGCGCAGCTTGCAGCAGATGCTGAATGCGCTTGGCTATAAGACGGACCGCAGCGACGGGTATTTCAGTGAATCGACGGACGCTGCCGTACGGCAGTTCCAGCAGTCATCCGGTCTTCCGGTGACGGGCGTTGTCGATAATGCGACAGCGGATGTACTGGAGAAAGGCGTCGTGGCGTGGATTCGCAATTCGTCCAACGATGTTCAGTTGAATTCTGCGCTTAGCGCAGTTCGCGAGAAGCTGAAGAAGGCCAGCTAATCGCTTATAAGGGCCTCAACTACCACTTAGCTGTGGAGTTGAGGTCTTTTTTGATGTCGGCATTAGGCGTGGAATGCCGTTCCCATATTGGAAGGAAGGAATATCGTCGCAGATGTCGAAAATAAGAAAGATCGGCTTTTGGTCTTTTTCACATCATTTGGCGACTAGGGGGATGATCGTGTGGATGCAGCGTTGCAATGGCTGCGGTTGATTGGAGATGGAGTGCTGCATGCGTTAGCACAGCCTTATTATTATCTAGCCATTATTGTCATTGGTTTTTTATATATGCGCGGTACTTGGGTAGAACGTCGATTGTTTAGTGTACGGCTGCATGTCTGGCCGATCTTGCTTGTTCGCACTATTGTAGCGGGACTTGCAGTGGGGGTCGCATTGTCCGGCATATCCGTGTTGATTGGCGCGTCGTTGACTGCCGAAGCTGCGATCTGGTTGTGGGCAACAGCGGGGGTGCTCGCACTGCTGCGGCTGCGTTACTTGTGCTTCGCTTATGCGGCAGGTGTGCTTGGCCTACTGCAGTGGGCGAATAGCTTCGTTCATTTGGAGGATGGTTCAGGCTGGATTAGTGATCGGGCGGCCTCGTTGGCTGCGATCGATATGCCCGCTGTTCTGCTGCTGGTCGCGCTGCTGCATGGAGCGGAGGCGCTGCTCGTTCGGCGGCAGGGCACGAAGTTTGCGACGCCGATGTTCATGGAAGGCAAGCGCGGCAAGCTGATCGGCGCCTACCAGCTGCAGGGCTACTGGGCAGTGCCGCTATTGTTGCTCGTGCCGGCCGGCGCAGACGGCGCTTCGCTTGACTGGACACCGCTGCTGCCGCTGCTGAGCGGCGAGCATGCATCGCCTAGCGGCTGGTCGTTCACCGCGCTGCCGATGGTCATCGGCTTCACCGAGTGGACGCGCTCGCAACTGCCGGAGACCAAGGCGCGCCTCGCAGCGAAGTCGCTGCTCTGGTACAGCCTTGCGGTAGCAGTTGCCGCATTAGCGGCAGCGTGGCTGCCTTCGCTGCTGCCGGTCGCGGCTATTGCTGCGCTGCTGCTCCATGAGCTGCTCATCTGGACGAGCGCGAAGCAGGAGTCGGAAGGGACGCCGCTGTTAGTTCATGACCAACGCGGCTTGATGGTTCTTGGTGTAGTGCCAGGGACGCCAGCAGCGCAGATGGGGCTGCAGAGCGGAGAGATTTTGCACAAGGTGAACGGGGTCCGCGTTCGGACCAAAGAAGAGCTGTATGATGCGCTGCATCGCAACTCGGCTTTCTGTAAGTTAGAGGTGTTGAACCGTGAAGGCGAGCAGCGTTTCGTGCAGCGATCGCGTTATGCGGGCGAGCATCATCAGCTTGGCGTTATCATTGCGCCGGACGACAGCGCGGATTACTACGTAGAGCCGTCGCCTGGCTCGCTGATCGGCATGTTCTGGCGGAGCCGCGCTGCGAAGCGGAGAGAGCTGAGCTATGCTAGCAGCGGCCTCGCGGCACGCGAACAAGCTGCAGGTCTCGCGCTGCCAGCTGCATCAGAAGTCGTTGTAGATAACCTGCCGGAGGGCAGCCCCAACGAGCCTTCCTCTTCAGATGTAGTGTCCACGACAACGGTCGAAGTGGACCCGCCAACACCGCTGCGCCGCTCCAAGCGATAACATGTACAGTGCATCACGCTACATTTCTCCATATAAACCCGAGAAACGTCCATACTAAAATAAACGCGAGAATGCCATAATGAACACATTATGAGCATTCTTTTTTTTGTACAAATGAAGTTTTTAGGTAATAGTAATCTCGGACAATAGCATTCATCCGCGAGGAACACGACCCAACGGGGTAGTGTCATACGAACAAAAGTTGTGCCCCACAGGGGCACGCGATTCCAAGCAAGTTGTAGTCAAAGCGCATCGCAGTCCCACCGAGATCCCCTTTTATGTTCAAGGGAGTGGTATTTCCGTGGGATCCTCCCTTAGGGAGGATCTAGATACAGGACGAACAAAAGTTGTGACCGCAAGGGCACGCGACTCTAAGCACGTAGTATCTTACCCGTAACACACTCGCGCCGACATCCCCTTCCGGGGTCCAGGGGTTGGAAACCCCGGGGGTCCTCCCTAGCAGGGAGGATTTGGGTGGGTAGAACTCTTGGATTTAGGCGGGTAGAAAATTTGATTTTAAATGTTTAGGAAACTTAGATTTTTAGAATTCAAATAACGGGGTTAAAGGGGCGAAGCCCCTTTATTAATCCAGAGGGAGAATTATAATATGGGGATTCAATTTGATGCATCCAAGCAGTTGTTTCATCTGCAGACGAATAAGACAAGCTATGCCTTTGAGCTGATTGAGGGCCGCTATCCATCGCATGTCTATTGGGGACGCCGCGTACGCGGCAGCCAGTTGCACACGCTGGTCGAACGCCAAGAACGCGCATCGTTCAGTCCAAACCCGGTACCGGGCCGCAATGAAATTTCGTTCGATACGATGCCGCATGAATATCCGAGCTATGGCAGCTCTGACTTCCGTACGCCAGCGTTCGAAGCGCAATATGCGAATGGCACGACCGTATCCGATCTGCGTTACGAATCGCATGAGATTGTCCAAGGCAAGCCGGCGCTTCCGGGTCTGCCGGCTACCTATACGGGATCCGATGATGAAGCAGTGACGCTTCACCTGAAGCTGCGCGACAGCTTGACTGGGCTTGTCGTGACGTTGGCTTACTCTGTCTACGAGTCGCTTGATGCGATTACTCGCTCGGTCTCGTTCGCCAATGAAGGCGGAGAGACGGTACAACTGCGTCGCGCGCTATCAATGAGCGTGGACTTCCAGCACGACGGTTTTGACATGCTTCAACTGTCTGGCTCCTGGTCGCGCGAACGTGATGTATTCCGCCGTCCGCTCCGCCCAGGTATGCAGTCCATTGAGAGCCGTCGGGGCTCAAGCAGCCACAACCAGAATCCGTTCATCGCGCTGCTCGAACACGGTGCGACGGAAGACCATGGCGATGTGTACGGCGTAAGCTTCGTCTACAGCGGCAACTTTCTTGCAGGCGTCGAAGTCGATCAGTTCCGTACATCGCGTCTGTTTATGGGCATCAATCCGTTTGACTTCGGCTGGCGGCTTGAAGCGGGCGAGACATTCCAGGCGCCTGAAGTAGTAATGGCTTATTCGCCGGAAGGTCTAGGCGGCATGTCCCGCATTTATCATGAACTGTACCGCACGCGTCTGTGCCGCGGGAATTACCGCGACGAAGTTCGCCCTGTTCTCGTGAACAACTGGGAAGGGACCTACTTCAACTTCAATGCGGACAAGCTTGAAGCGATCGCGAAGGTTGGCGGCGAGCTTGGCATGGAGCTGTTCGTGCTCGATGACGGTTGGTTCGGCAAACGTGACAGCGACAACTCGTCGCTGGGCGACTGGTTCGTGGACAAGCGCAAGCTGCCAGGCGGCTTGGAGGATATTGCGGAACGCATTAATAAGCTGGGCATGCAGTTCGGCTTGTGGTTCGAGCCTGAGATGATCTCGCCGGACAGCGATCTGTACCGGGCTCATCCAGACTGGTGCCTGCATATGCCAGGCCGTCATCGGACGACGGGGCGTTCGCAGCTCATTCTTGATATGAGCCGTCCGGACGTACAGCAGTATTTGATCGATACGATTTCAGGTGTGCTCAGCAGCGCGCCGATTGAATATGTGAAGTGGGACATGAACCGCAATATGTCGGAGATTGGATCTGCTCTCCTGCCAGCTGAACGCCAACGCGAGACAGCTCACCGTTACATGCTTGGCCTGTACAATGTGCTGGAGCAGATTACGTCGAAGTTCCCGCATGTGTTGTTCGAGAGCTGCTCCGGCGGCGGCGGCCGCTTCGATCCGGGCATGCTCTATTACATGCCGCAGACATGGACAAGCGACAATACCGATGCCATCTCCCGTCTGCGCATTCAATACGGGACAAGCATCGTCTATCCAGTCAGCGCGATGGGCGCACATATCTCCGAGGTGCCGAACCACCAGGTTGGCCGTATCACGTCGCTGGAGACGCGCGGCAATGTCGCGATGTCCGGCAACTTTGGCTACGAGCTCGATTTGACGAAGTTCACAGACGAGGAGAAGGCTGTCGTTACGGATCAGATCGCTTTGTATAAAGAGCTTCGCACGCTAGTGCAGCAAGGTGATTTCCATCGTCTGCTCAGCCCGTTCGAGGGGAACGAAACCTCGTGGATGTTCGTCTCGAAGGATAAGCGCGAAGTAATGGCCGTGTACGTGCAAGTGCTGAATGAGCCGCATTCGCCGCTTGGCCGCATGAAACTGAGAGGGCTCGATCCTGCACTCAATTACAGACTGCTTGGCACAGACCGCGTCTATGGCGGCGACGAGCTCATGTACGCAGGCATTGCGACGCCGCGTTTCCACCACGATTTTGGCAGCGCATTGCTTCGCTTTGTAGCAGAGTAAAGAACGTTCAAGTATGCACTCAGAACCACAATCAACCGCTCTTGTATCGCTCGCTGGCGATGCATGGGCGGTTTTTGCTGCTTCCGCATTTTGTCCCCGAATTTGTCACATTGTATATTATTGACATCAACTTGTTTAATGCGATATAGTTCAATAGTGAAACTATTCGATAATAAAACCATTCGACAATCGAACAAACTGTTGAAGGGCCTAGCATAACGAAAGGAGAGTGAAAAGATGGACAAAGAACAACTATCCAAGCTTATCGATCGATATCTTGCAAGTTCATTCACGGTGAACCGCAGACTGAGCGCGATCACGCGCGATCTGCTGCCAGATGAGCTCACATTGGATCAGAGTGCGGCTCTGCGTTATTTGAGAGATAACGGATGCACCACTTCGTCGGAGCTTGCGGAAATTTTTTGTGTGGGCAAAAGCTCGATCACAGCCATCATCACCCGGCTGTCCGATAAGAGCCTGATCGAACGAGTTCCTGACGAGAAGGACCGACGCGTCACTTACCTGAAGGCAACGCCGGAAGGCGAGCGGCTGACGCGCCAGTTCGATAGCAAGCTGGAGGAGATGTTGTGCGAGTATCTGTCCCATTTTACCGACCAAGAGGCGTTTGGTTTCATTGAGCTTTACGAGAAGCTTGCTGCCGCTTTGGTGCAAGCGCGGGCGGAGTCGGAATCAGAGGAAAACAGATAAAGAGAAAGCGAGGATAGGGAATGAGAACAGTATTACGGTTCAAATGGTTGGTGCTTGCGCTGTGGATCGCCGTTGCAGCTGGACTTATGTTGACTGCGCCGAACATGGAAGAGCTTGTACGGGATAAAGGCCAGATCAATGTGCCCGACGGTTACTCTTCCTCAGAGGCTTCCAAGCTGCTCAGCAGTATGGAAGGGCAGGATGGCGAAGGGAAGACAGTCTCGACGCTCGTTGTGTTCCACCGCGAGGGCGGTTTGACGGATGAAGATTTGTCGCAGGCCCAGCTAGCACTTCAGAAGATGACCGATAACGGAGAGAAGTATGGGGTAACGGAGGTTACGACCCATTTTCAGACAAAGGAGTTAGAAAGTCAGCTCGTCTCGAAAGATAAAGCTACGGTTATCGCGCTTGTGAAAGTGAAGGAGGAAGGCCGGCTTCCGAAGGAAATGAGCGATTCGCTTAACGAAGCGCTCTCGGATGTCAAGGTTGACCACTATTTGACTGGCGGCTGGGTCATTGGTGAGGACGTCGTGCAGAGCTCGCAGGAAGGATTGAAGAAAACCGAGCTTATTACAGTGGGCTTCATTCTTATTATTCTGTTCCTCGTGTTCCGCTCGGCGATCGCGCCGCTTGTGCCGCTGCTCGCAGTCGGATTCAGTTATTTGACGTCGCAGTCGGTCGTTGCGTTCTTAGTCAAATATATGGATTTTCCGCTGTCGAACTTCACGCAGATCTTCATGGTTGCGGTATTGTTCGGCATAGGGACGGACTACTGCATTCTGTTGATCAGCCGGTATAAAGAAGAGTTGATCCGCCTTGGCGATCGCAATGAGGCGATCATTGAGACGTACCGGACTGCAGGCCGCACGGTATTCTTCTCGGGTATTGCGGTATTCGTCGGCTTCGCATCGATCGGTTTCTCTACGTTCGTGTTGTACCGTTCGGCTGTCGCGGTGGCAGTTGGTGTAGCGGTTATGCTGATTGCTTTGTTCACGCTTGTACCGTTCTTCCTCTCGGTATTCGGGAATGCTTTGTTCTGGCCGGCCCGAGGTTCTTTGGAGCATAAGGAGAGCAAGCTATGGGGTGCGGTGGGCTCGTTCTCATTGAAACGTCCTTTATGGGCGCTTGTTATTCTTCTTGTATTGATCGTACCTGCGCTTACGGCGTACAAAGGCTCGATCTCGTTCAACTCGCTTGACGAGATCGGTGAGAAATACGACTCGGTCAAAGCGTTTAATCTCGTAGCAGATGGCTTCGGTCCAGGTGAAACGCTGCCGACAACCGTTGTCATGAAGTCGGATGCGCCGATGGGCGATACGAATGGCTTAGCGGTTGTCGAGCAGGTTAGCCGTGAGCTTGCACAGGTGACGGGAGTCAAGACCGTTCGGAGCGCAACGCGGCCGACAGGCGAAGCGCCGGAAGGTTTCCTTGTCTCCGACCAGGTCGGGACACTGCAGGACGGCCTAGGTAAAAGCGGAGACGGCCTAACGACGATTGGCGATGGGCTGACGGATGCGAGCAAGGCGCTCAGTGATAATGCACCGAAATTGAAAGAAGCTGCAGACGGCGCTGGCAAATTGACGGATGGGACGTTGGCGCTTAAGTCGGGCGTAAGCGAACTGTCCGCAGGGCTTACGCGCATTCAACAAGGAATGAAGGACGGGTCGGCCGGAGCCAAGGAAATCAAGGCAGGCCTTGAACAAGTACGTCTGAATGCTGAGAAATTGGCTGATGCAGCGAAGCAGCTTGAGAGCAGCTACAGCAAGCTTGGCGATGGCGTGAAGCAGCTGCATACGGGGTACAGCAATATCGCTTCCGAGCAGGCGAAATTGGCGTCTGGATTGACAGATGTGGATACCGAGCTTAGCGGTCTTACAGGTCAATATCCAGAACTTGCGGACGATGCGGCGTATCAAAAAGCGCTCAGCGCCGTTCGCAAGCTGCAGACCGACGCGGATCAGTTAAGCAGCCAGACGAAGCAGTTGAATGGTCAGTTGGCTGGTGTATCGCAAGGTCTGGTTTCGGCAAATGCCGGACTGAAGCAGGCCGCGGACGGTCAGCAAGCGCTGGCGCAAGGGCTGCAGTCCCTGATCGCAGGGATTGCGAAGCTGCAGACTGGGCTGGATCAAGCAGCACACGGGCAGGGCACTGTTATTTCTAAGCTGCCTGAGATGCAGACAGGTCTCGACCAACTGGCAGACGGCCAGAAGCAGCTGCAAAGCGGCTTCTCCGATCTGAATGGCCAGCTGACGCAGCTGACCGACGGACTTGATCAGAGCGTTAGCGGATTGAAGCAAGTAACCGACGGACTTGGTTCGGCTAAGGGCTACTTGAATGAGCTGTCATCTTCTCCGAACAAAGGGCTGACGGGCTGGTTCATTCCGGAGCAGGCGGCGCAGGATAAGCAGTTCGAGCAGGCAGTCGATGTCTACATGTCGCCAGATCGCCGTACGGTGAAGTTCGATGTTATTTTTAACGGCAATCCGTATGAGTTGGAGACGATGAATCAGATTGAGGAGCTTAAATCGGCTGTCGCTCGTGGTCTGCAAGGAACGCCGTTCGAGTCTGCTCATTATGAAGTGGGCGGGGTAACGAGCAACAACCACGATTTGAACGGCATCTCCGACGAGGATTATTCCAAAACGATGATGTTCATGCTCATCGGGATCGGCATTGTACTCATTATTCTGTTCCGCTCCATCGTCATGCCGCTCTATTTGATCGCATCGCTTATGGTTACGTTCTATACAGCAATGGCTGTGACAGAGATCATATTCGTTCGCTGGCTTGGTCATACAGGCGTTAGCTGGGCGGTGCCGTTCTTCGGCTTCGTAATGCTCGTGGCGCTTGGCATCGACTACAGCATCTTCTTGATGGATCGCTTCAAAGAGTATCGTCATCTGTCGCCGAATGAGGCGATTCTTGAAGCGATGAAACGGATGGGTACGGTCATCATGTCGGCTGCCGTCATTCTGGGCGGTACATTCGCGGCTATGCTGCCTTCGGGCGTCATGTCGCTGCTGCAGATTGCCACAATCGTATTGTGCGGCCTGTTCATGTACGCACTCATTATGCTGCCGCTGTTCATTCCGATCATGGTCCGGATGTTCGGCGAGGCGAACTACTGGCCGTTCATGCGCCGTTCGGGTGCGGATGCAGGCAAGTCGGATCGCCCAGGAACGCCGGTTGATGGTCGCCATGGCGCTCGTCAGGGCGGACATGGCACCGGCCGGGCACAAGATTCAACGGTATAGAAGCAGGAACAGATTCATATAGGTTAGAGCGCGTGCCGATGTGAGGCGCGCGCTTTTTCTTCTGCATAGGAATCGCTTCCATGCGCATATTCAAATTGCAACCGCATATGGAAAACGATATAATGAATGGGAACACACATTCGAGTCCATTCGCACATCGTGCGATTCCATACAACATAGCAAAGTGAAATAGCAGGGAGGTGACCGATACGCATGGAGTTTGCAGAACGATTGAATAAACCCTTCAAGCTGATGTCGGGCTATACACCACAGGGCGATCAGCCGGAGGCCATTCGTCAACTGGTGGAGGGCGTAGCGGACGGCGAGCGATATCAGACATTGCTTGGTGCGACCGGTACAGGTAAGACATTTACGATTGCCAACGCGATAGCGAAGCTGAATCGGCCGACGCTCGTCATTGCGCACAACAAGACGCTGGCTGCACAGCTGTGCAGCGAGTTTCAAGAGTTTTTCCCGGAGAATGCCGTATCGTATTTCGTCAGCTACTACGATTACTTCCAACCGGAAGCGTACATTCCGTCGACGGATACGTATATCGAGAAGGATTCGAGCATTAACGATGAGATCGACAAGCTGCGCCACTCTGCGACAAGCTCGCTGTTCGAACGGCGCGACGTTATTATCGTAGCCAGCGTGTCCTGCATCTACGGCCTCGGTTCGCCTTCCGAGTACGGCAGCCTAGTGCTGTCGCTGCGCGTCGGCATGGAGAAGTCGCGTGATGCCATACTTCATAAGCTGGTCGATATCCAGTATCAACGCAACGACATTAACTTCATCCGCGGCACGTTCCGCGTCCGCGGCGATGTCGTTGAGATTTTCCCAGTGGCCAATAATGAGAGGGCCATTCGGGTTGAGTTGTTCGGCGACGAGATCGAGCGGATTACGGAGATCGACGTACTGACGGGTGAGATCGTAGGAACACGCGATCATATCGCGATCTTCCCAGCCTCTCACTTCGTAACGCAAGAAGAGACAATGAAGCGGGCGCTTGTCAACATCGAGAGGGAGCTTGAGGAACGGCTGGAGGAGCTGCGTTCGCAGAACAAGCTGCTTGAAGCGCAGCGGCTGGAGCAGCGGACTCGCTACGACATCGAGATGATGCAGGAGATGGGCTTCTGTTCCGGCATCGAGAACTACTCGGGACCGCTCACCTTCCGCGAACGCGGCGCAACGCCGTATACGCTGATGGATTATTTTCCCGATGATATGTTAATCGTTATTGATGAGTCTCATGTGACGCTTCCACAGATTCGCGCCATGTACAACGGTGACCGCGCGCGCAAGGAAGTGCTCGTTGATCACGGCTTCCGACTGCCATCGGCGTTGGACAATCGACCGCTTCGGTTCGAGGAATTCGAGGAGAAGGCTGGTCAGATGATTTATGTCTCGGCAACGCCTGGCCCTTATGAGCTTGAGCATTGTCCGGTGATGGTGCAGCAGATTATCCGTCCGACAGGCCTTATTGACCCCGTTATCGAAGTGCGTCCGACGAAGGGACAGATTGACGATCTGCTCGGCGAGATTCGGGATCGGATCGCGAAGGATGAACGTGTGCTCGTCACGACGCTGACGAAGAAGATGGCGGAAGATCTGACCGATTATTTCAAGGAAGTCGGCATTAAAGTACGTTATATGCACTCGGATATTAAGACGTTGGAACGGATGCAGATTTTGCGTGATTTGCGCTTAGGGGCATTCCATGTACTTGTCGGCATCAACCTGTTGCGGGAAGGATTGGACCTTCCGGAAGTTACGTTGGTTTCGATCCTTGACGCGGATAAGGAAGGCTTCCTGCGATCAGAGCGTTCGCTCATTCAGACGATCGGCCGGGCAGCACGTAATGCGGACGGCCGCGTCATTATGTATGCGGATAAGATAACCGACTCCATGGATAAAGCCATCAAGGAGACGGAGCGCCGTCGTACGATACAAGTTGCTTACAACGAGGAACACGGCATTACGCCGCAGACGATACGCAAGAAGATCCACGATGTTATTGAAGCGACGAAGGTCGCGGAGCAGAAGTCGGATTACCTCGCTGGCACAGGCGCCGGCGGCAAGCTGTCGAAGAAGGAACGCCAATCGGTTATTCAGCGCCTAGAAGCCGAGATGAAAGATGCGGCGAAGAATCTCCAGTTCGAGCGTGCGGCTGAGCTGCGCGATGCGCTGCTGGAGCTGCGTGCGGAAGGCGATTGATGGACGGTTATCTAGAGGGGAATAGAAGGGTGGAACAGCAGTGGCAAGCGATCGCATAGTAATTAAGGGGGCGAGAGCCCACAATTTGAAAAATATCGACGTGACGATTCCGCGCGACAAATTCGTCGTGCTTACGGGCCTTAGCGGCTCGGGCAAATCATCGCTCGCGTTCGATACGATCTACGCGGAAGGACAGCGGCGGTACGTCGAGTCGCTGTCTGCTTACGCACGGCAGTTTCTCGGACAGATGGAGAAACCGGACGTCGATTCCATCGACGGATTGTCGCCAGCGATCTCGATCGATCAGAAGACGACGAGCCGCAACCCGCGCTCGACGGTTGGCACGGTAACAGAGATTTACGACTATTTGCGGCTCTTGTTCGCACGGGTCGGCAAGCCTCACTGTCCGGAGCATGGCATTGAGATTACGTCACAGACGGTTGAGCAGATGGTTGATCGCATTATGGAATATCCAGAACGGACACGTCTGCAGATTCTTGCGCCGATCGTATCGGGACGCAAGGGCGAGCACACGAAGCTGCTGCAGGATGTGCAGAAGCAGGGCTTCGTCCGCGTTCGTATTGACGGCGAGATTCGCGAGCTTGGCGGCGAAGAGATCGTACTCGAGAAGAACAAGAAGCACTCGATTGAGGTTGTTGTCGACCGAATCGTCGTGAAGTCCGATGTGCATACGCGTCTGGCGGACTCGCTCGAGACAGCGCTCAAGTTGGCGGAAGGCAAAGTGATTGTCGATGTGATGGAGAAGGAAGAGCTGATGTTCAGCTCGAATCTGGCTTGCCCGGAATGCGGCTTCAGCATCGACGAGCTTGCGCCGCGTATGTTCTCGTTCAACAGCCCGTTTGGCGCGTGCCCGGATTGTGATGGTCTCGGCGCGAAGATGATCGTTGATCCGGACCTGCTCATTACGGATCCGTCCAAGTCAATCGAGGATGGCGCATTTGAGGCGTGGGCTGGCAGTACGTCGAACTATTATCCGCAGTTTCTTGCGGCGGTGTGCGCACATTATGGCATTTCGCGTTCCGTTCCCGTCAGTGAGCTGACATCGGAGCAGATGAAGAAGTTGTTATACGGAACGGGCGGCGAGCTCGTGAAGTTCAAATATGAGAATGATTTCGGCCATCGGAAGGAAGCGCTCGTGGCATTCGAAGGCATCGTTCACAACCTGGAGCGCCGTTATCGCGATACCGCTTCTGAAGCGATGCGCGAGATCATTGAAGGCTACATGGCCGCGAAGCCATGCAGCAGCTGCAAGGGCAATCGCCTGCGCAAGGAAAGCTTGGCAGTCACGGTTGACCATAAGAATATCGCTTATGTAACATCGCTCTCGATTGGCGAAGCGCAGCGCTTCTTCGAAGGCGTACATCTAAGCGAGAAGGATCTGACGATCGCGAACTTGATTCTGAAAGAAATCAATGGTCGACTCGGTTTCCTCGTGAACGTTGGCCTGCAATACCTGTCGCTTAACCGCGCAGCAGGTACGTTGTCCGGCGGTGAAGCGCAGCGCATTCGTCTGGCGACGCAGATTGGATCAAGCCTGATGGGCGTCCTGTATATCTTGGACGAGCCGAGTATCGGTCTACACCAACGGGATAACGACCGACTCATTCAGACGCTGGAGCATATGCGCGACCTTGGCAATACGCTTATCGTTGTCGAGCATGACGAAGATACGATGATGGCAGCGGACTACATTATCGATATTGGTCCAGGTGCAGGTATCCACGGTGGTCAGGTCATGTCGCAAGGCACTCCGGCTGAGGTTATGGCGGATGAGAACTCCCTTACGGGCGCTTACTTGAGCGGCCGCAAGTTTATCGAGGTACCGCTGGAGCGTCGTCCGACGACCGACAAGTGGCTGGAAATTCGCGGAGCGAAGGAGAATAACCTGCGCAACCTGAATGTGAAAGTTCCGCTTGGCGTATTCACAGCTGTAACGGGCGTATCTGGTTCCGGCAAGTCGACGCTTGTTAATGAGATTTTGTATAAGACGCTTGCACGCGATTTGAACCGTGCGAAGGTTCGTCCTGGCGAACATAAGGAGATCCGCGGCCTTGAGAATATCGAGAAAGTAATCGATATCGACCAATCGCCGATCGGACGTACGCCGCGCTCGAATCCGGCGACGTATACCGGCGTATTCGATGATATTCGTGACGTATTCGCCAATACGAACGAAGCGAAGGTGCGCGGCTACAAGAAGGGCCGATTCAGCTTCAACGTGAAGGGCGGCCGCTGTGAGGCGTGCCGTGGCGATGGCATCATCAAGATTGAGATGCACTTCCTGCCAGACGTCTACGTACCATGCGAGATATGTAAGGGCAAACGTTATAACCGCGAGACGCTGGAAGTGAAGTACAAGGGCTTGAACATTGCGGAGGTTCTGGAGCTGACGATTGAGGACGCAGTCGAGTTCTTCCGTAACATTCCGCGCATTCACCGTAAGATGCAGACGTTGTTCGACGTAGGTCTTGGTTATATGCGCCTCGGCCAAGCAGCGACGACGCTGTCGGGCGGCGAAGCGCAGCGCGTGAAGTTGGCAGCTGAGCTATATCGCCGCAGTACAGGCAAGACGATTTATATTCTCGACGAGCCGACGACAGGTCTGCACGTTGACGATATTGATCGTTTGCTCCAAGTGCTTCATCGTTTGGTCGACAGCGGGGAGTCGGTGCTTGTAATTGAGCACAACCTCGATGTCATCAAGACGGCGGACTACTTGATCGACCTTGGTCCAGAGGGCGGCAACGGCGGCGGCACGATCGTCGCGGCTGGCGCACCTGAGGCACTCGTGAAGGTGGAAGGTTCCTATACCGGCAAGTATCTCAAGCCGGTTCTGGAGCGCGACCGCGAACGGACGGTCAAGCGCCGTGAAGCCGAGCAATCCGTCGCTGCGGGTGCAGCGGACTAAGATAGATAAGTAAGGTGTACGAAAGAGAGCGATCAGACAGTTGCTACGGCAGCTATCTGATCGCTCTTTTTTATTGGCTCTGTTATTCTCAATTGTTGATTTGCTTCGAACTAAAATTAAATGGGGGTCTAGCTATCGTGTCCCGTTAGTGCAGGTTGAAAACTGGCAACCCAGAACAATGCAGAATCATCTTGTATAAGCAATAAATAGAACTTAAGGCTGATAGTATGGTGAATGCAGTACGTGCGTTTTTCTTGCCTCGTAATATAAACAATAATAACTTATACCCTAATATACCAACTAATCCACCTATACCATTCAAAATGACGTCATCAATGTCCGATGCTCCAATGCCTAATAGCCCCTGAATCCTTTTCCTTTATACTATGAAAAGGAATGAGATTGATTGACCTATTTACAACCCTATGACTATTTAACAATTCCACTCTTGATAAGAGCAATAACTTAAATAAAAAAAGGATGTAACAAATGAAAATCCCATATAACAAGACTGTTTCAATTCTCTCTTGTGTATCCTTCATACTTCTATTATTCATTTCTTCCCGCCTATTCGTATCAAAAAATTGTCACCACGCTTTACTTACTACCCGCTACCCGTTAACTCAATGAAATCAAAGTCTACCTTCACAATCAACAAGTAAAGCTGTAAGAAACATGAACAATCGGATCGAGTTGAAGGTCTAGTGCCCAATGAATAAGCTCCGCACGTACCTCCTGTACATAAGCCATGTTCGGATTGTCCATACCGATGATATCCCACGCTCATATGCTGGAATAGGAGCATTCGGATGAACAGGAGAGGTGGAGGATGGGAAAAACGAAGAGAAGGGTCAAAAGCCAACAACGACGCTGCCGTAATCATGCTCAAATGATGGGCTATCAGCGGTGGCTTCGAACGGTACGTGGCAATCTGGCGACCTTCTATATGACATATCCGAACAACTCGCAATGGAATGCACGCTCATTCACAGGTGTGATTGTTTCCGCTGGGAAGGATCATGTTGTCATTCAGGACGAAGCGACAGGAAGGACGGAGCTGTTGTTATATCGCAATCTCGATTACGTTACGATCGATTTGATTTTCTAGGGTTGAGCAGGGGCCATTCGTCCATAGAAAGGTCCCGGCATACATATTTAGGTCAACAAACGACAATCATCTTAATAAGACCATAATTTTGGTTAATTAAAATCGAGTTGAGGTAAAATATTGACAAAGTTGTTACGGATTACGGTCGGGACTTGCATCGATAGTCGACAGCGGCTAACATAGGAATATGATAGGTGACGTGTGACGAAAAGGAGGTCATCCCATGTATCTTGCAGAAGAGGCGGCAAAAGCTGCGACGTCGACGAGCAACATTAATACGTTCGACTGGTTCATGCTTGCTTTCACGATTCTGATTGCAATCGGGTTCGTAAGGTTGTTGATGGCTAGACCAAAGAAAAACGTATTCGCAATCGGATTCGCATTCGTTTCGCTGGCTGTTTTTCTGTTTTCTGACTACGTCATGATTACGGAGAGCTGGATGAAATAAGACCAGCCCGGTCTACATAAGCAGCAACATGAAGACCTCGAATTTCACTGCAAAGTGAATTTGAGGTCTTTTTGTTATTTCTAAAACACATTATTACGCACATCCAAAAGTTGGCCATAGAAAAGTACACGATTTTCTGAACGAATGTATTCAACTTCACTCCGTCAATCCACGTTCCTCATATCGCTTTCCAAGCACACCAGTGTCTCAGTCCTGCTTATCTACTTCTCGGCTTTGTGGACTCCAATCGCAGTAGCATCAATGGGCGGTGACAGGTGAACATGTGAGAAATAAGTGTGCGGTCGACTGATCGTACTTAGGTACAGCGAACAAGAAGCTTTGCCGCGGATGCGGCAAGAGCGTGCACACGTTCCAGCGTAAACAAAGCTGCGTCCTTGTGAGGAGTCCAGAGGTCACACGACCTTTGGGGCCCTCCCTTGCAGGGAGGGTTTGGGTGGGTAGAAATCTTGGATTTAGATGTTTAGTAATCTTGAATTTAAATGGCTAAAAATAAAAAAGGGTTATAGGGGATAGCCCCTATAACCCTTTCTAACAGGAAGTATGAAGATAATTAAACGGGTCTATAGGGGCCGGGCCCCTATACCCACCACATTTCGCCCAGCGGCTCGCGAATCAGCACTTGCTGCAGATTCTGAACGGCTTTGGTGAAACCTTCGTCAATCGACATCAGACCATCTTCATGTTCGATGCTGACGACGTAGTCATAACCAACAAGGCGGAGCTCGCTAATGATGTCTGCCCACGTTTTCAGGTCATGACCGAAGCCAACCGTGCGGAACTGCCATGCGCGGTCCAGCATTTGCGTATATGGCTGCATGTCCGTAATGCCGTGCGCATTAACGTTGATCGGATCGATCGACGTATCCTTCGCATGGAAGTGATGGATTGCGCCTGCACGTCCGAGAATACGGACAGCTTGTACAGGGTCAATGCCTTGCCACCACATGTGGCTCGGATCCAAGTTAGCGCCGATCGCTTTGCCGGCTGCTTCACGCAGACGCAGCATTGTCGAAGGGCTGTGGACGGAGAAGCCGCCATGCAGCTCCAGACCGATTTTGACATTCGCAGCTTCTGCAATGCCGCCGATCTCGCTCCAGTAAGGAATCACTTTCTCTTCCCACTGCCATTTCAGAATATCTTGATAGTCGTTCGGCCAAGGCGCAACCGGCCAGTTCGGGTATTTGGCACCCTCATGGTCACCCGGGCAGCCGGAGAACGTATTCACGACTGGTACTTCCAGTCGGTTAGCTAGCTCAATTGTTTTGCGGATGACCGCATCATCCGGCTCAGCGAGCGCCTTCTGAGGATGAAGAGGGTTTGCATGACAGCTGAGCGCGCTGATCATCAGTCCGCGAGATTCGATAGCTTGTTTGAATTCACGAAGTTTACCTGCATCGGCGAGCAGTGTATCTGGGTCGCAATGCGCGTTGCCAGGATAGCCGCCTGTTCCGAGCTCTACTGCATCAAGACCTTTAGAAGCGATATAATCTAGCGCCTCCTCCAGCGGTTTGCCTCCGAACAATACAGTGAATACACCAAGTTTCATGTGTGCATAGCCTCCCGAATATTAGATTTATGTAGATCCAACATGTCATAAGCTGAACTGCTAATTCCTATTATATCATGCCCAAATGGATGGAATAACCCTATGAAATGCTGCATTTATGTCCGTTTTAGCCATCATGATAACGGTTTTTTGCTTATGTTTGGTTGAACGCTAATTTTACATTTTATGAAAGATAGAAGCTGCACTTAAGACCCTCTTAGAGCCACTTTTTCTTTAGAATATATTTAATTGTATAGAAATCCAAAATATAGTAGTGTTAGTAGGAAAAAATAGATAGTTACAAGTCGTTTGAGAGGGGCAAATCGAATGAAGAAGGCGGTACTGCGAATTGCATTTGCAAGCTTCGCAGTGTTGCTCTGCTTAGTCGGCAGCGCGTGGGCAGCAGGCAGCGGTTCCTCCAGCAATGCAATCTCGCTGGATGCGAAAGTAATTAATGGCGAGGTATACGTCAAAGCAAGTGCGATGACGAATGCACTCGGCGGCACGGGGACATATGACGCTAAGAGCGGCAAATATGCCTACACGCCAGCCAACCAAGTTCCGGATGTGGTGAAGAAAGTCTCACCATCCGTCGTAGGGATTATCGGCAAGGTCAAGGGGTATGACAATCGCTACGCTCTTGCTCACGGTACAGGTTTTGTCTGGAAAGCAGACGGACAGATTGTGACGAATGCGCATGTGGTGAAGGAATTGACAAGTATCGTCGTCGTAACGGCTGACGGTAAGCAGTTCAACGGCAAGACGTTGTATATTGACGAAACAAGTGATATTGCGGTGGTCAAAATTAATGCGACAGGGCTCCAGCCTGTTACGTTTGCGCCAATGCCGCTCAGCGTTCAAGCGGGAGAACAGGTTGTGGCGATCGGTACGCCAGTATCTTTTTCGCTCCGCAATACGGCGACAAGCGGCATTCTTAGCGGCATGAATCGCTCGGTATCATCCTATTACAGGCTTCTCCAGACAGATGCTGCGATTAACCCAGGCAACAGCGGGGGGCCGCTCGTCAATATGAAAGGCCAAGTAATCGGCATCAACTCGATGAAATTCGTCAGTGATGATGTAGATAATCTCGGTTTCTCCATTCCAGCGGACACCGTGCAATATGTACTGAGCCATTTTGTTAAATACGGCAAAGTGAACCGTGCATCGCTCGGCGTCGAGTTGGAGGAGAGTTGGTCTGCAATCGTCGGGCTCCCAACGGACGAACCGCTTACGATTACGAAAGTTACGAACGATACCGCTAAGAGCGCTGGCTTACAGATTGGAGACCAACTGTATGCGGTAGCCGGCAAACAAGTATCATCGATAGTTGAAGTGAATGAATTGTTGAAATCCTATTTGCCTGATCAGTCCATTGAAGTAACGCTTCTGTCCGATGGAGATATCGTGACGAAGAAATTTAAGCTCAGCAAATCGAGCCAGAACTAATTCTAAATCATAGAGGAGATTCATTTCATGACTAAACGTCTGCTGGTCATTATGACTGCGCTTTGCTTGTTATTATCATGTTTCCCATTGGCAGCTAGTGCTGCCGCTGGTGATTCAGTCGAAATAAAGCTGACGATCGGAAGCCCGACAGTGACGATCAATGGCACTGCATCGAAGATTCAACCGCCAGTGAAAGAAAATGGGACGACGCTCGTTCCGCTTAGTATTATTACGAAGGCATTTGGCGCAAAACTGAAACTTGAAAAGAACAAAATCATTACGCTTACCTATAACAGTACGATTGTTGTTCTGACGATCGGCAGTAACGATGTAAAAGTTAATGGTACAGTAACGAAGCTTTCAACTGCACCGAAGATCGTGAACAGCGTAACGCTGGTGCCTGTGCGAGTCATTGCTCAAGCATTTGGTGCGACAGTTGTCCCAAGCGGCAACCTCATTACGATTACAGGCAAAGTTGCCGGCGAAGCAGCAGCGACGAATTCGGGCGGCTTATCCGGCATCGATACGGATGCAGGCAAGACGAAGGTAGGCGATAGCTACTATGGCTGGAGCATGAATTACCCAACGGATCTTTCGCTGTCTTACCAGAGCGATAATGGAAATTGGTCAGTATGGTCGGATGGCTCCGGCGATCCTAGCGTTATCGTTTCAGTATCTGATGTAGAAGAGACGCTGACCAAGCAAGAGCTTAGGGATCACATCCAAACCTATTTTGACGATAACGAACTCGTTATGGAGAAAAAAACGATTTCGGTTGGCGGCGTATCCTACGAGAAAATGGTTACAAAGAGCCGTGATGGTTGGTTCTTTGAATATCGCGGCACGCAGAAGGATAGTCGGATCTACACGGTAATGTCCGGCGCTAAGGCAGCTACAAGAGATGCGCTTAACAAATATCAGGATCTGCTCGACAGCTTCGCGTTGTCATTCAATAAGTCGGACCGTACCCTGAAAGACGTAACAAAAGTTGTGGACGGACTCATCACCATTCATGACGAAGATTACGGCCTCGAAGTGAAGCTTCCTGTTCAATGGCTCCGTGATACGGAATCGCCTACACCGTTGTTCTTCAATGCAGATGAAGGCTTAATCGATTTTGCGATCAAGTCGGTTCAAAACAATGAAACGGCAGGGCAATGGCGCGCAGCGGAGCGTGCAAAGCTGGAGAAAGAATTCGCGAGCGATTACATCCGTAATTTCGAAGAATCGACGATTACGTTGAAGAACGGTCAAGCGCAAGTTCTTAAGTACGAATTCTCATGGAACAAAACAAAATGGATTACGGAATATGATGTCTTCCTTATTGCAGGCGACCATAAGTACCATATAAGCTTCTATTCCTTGAAAGAGGATGGCTCTAAAGGCAAGGGTCTGTTCGATACCATTGTTAATTCGTTGGTGATCGATACGAAATACGTGGACGGCAACTTCAGCGAGATGGATGACGAAGATCTTGCAGGGCAAGTCATCAAAAAATCGAGCAAGAAGTATGGATACTCGATTGAACTGCCTGCTACATGGACGGCTGAGGATAAGGATTTTGAACAAGATTCGGTTTTCTATTATACCGACTATGGTTACTTCCAGTTAACCGTTGCTGATAATGTTACGGCCTCCAGCTATGTTAATTGGTACAAGGATTATGTTAGTGCCGACAAGGATATGAAGGCCTTGGATGCCAAAGTCACACAGTCGACGACGACGATGATCAATGGCAACTTGATTACACGTGTTGACACTGTTCTAAACGAAGCAGCAAAACCGTACTCGGATTCCATGTATCTGTTTGAGAAGAATAACCGGCTGTACATTGTCCAGTTCACAGCACCTCAAGCCTATGATACGGTTGCTTATCAAGCGCTGAATACACAGGTACTGCAATCGTTGACGTTCAATTAATCGGTTTCCACAGCGCCGCCCAGACAATGATCTGGTGCGGCGCTTATTTTTTGCCGGTGGAATCCATATGTCTGCTCTGGTACACTTAGAGGATAGAATGTAACACAAAGGATGGCGGATCTTGTAATGACGAAACAAATTCAGCGGGGGGACATTGAGCTTCTTGCGCCAGCAGGCGATTGGGATTGTATGCGGGCAGCAGTGGCCAATGGAGCCGATGCTATATTTTTTGGTGTAGAGAAGTTTAATGCGCGCGCGCGCGCAAACAATTTTCAGACGGATGAACTGCCCGAGATTATGGCGTTCTTGCATAGCTATGGCGTGAAGGGTTTCCTCACGTTTAATATTCTCGTATTCGAGGATGAGTTGAATGACGCGAAGAAGCTGATTGAATCCTGTATCGATGCAGGTGTGGATGCGGTTATCGTACAAGACTTGGGCCTTGTAAAGCTGATTCGCGAGATGTCGCCGGACTTCCCTATTCACGGTTCGACGCAGATGACGATTACATCGCCGGAAGCCGTTGAATTCACGAAGCCATTCGATATGGAGCGTGTCGTGCTTGGACGGGAGAACAACCTGAAGCAAATTCAGAAGATAGGCGAGCAGGCGAAGCTGCCAATGGAAGTATTCGTGCATGGCGCATTATGTGTCTCATACTCCGGTCAGTGCTTAACGAGCGAGATGTGGGGCGGACGTTCGGCCAACCGCGGCGAATGCGCACAGGCATGCCGACTGCCCTATGATCTGATGGTCGATGGCGAGCAGAAGCCGATGGGCGACGTTGCTTATCTGCTATCCCCGAAAGACTTGGCTGCCATTGATATTATCCCAGAGTTGATCGAAGCAGGGGTAACTTCCTTTAAGATTGAGGGCCGACTGAAGAGCCCTGAATATGTAGCGAACGTCGTCAGCAAATATCGCAAAGTGATCGACAACTACTTCGACGGGCTGCCTACAGAACCATCGAAGGAAGAAGTTCGCGAACTGCAGCAAAGCTTTTCGCGTGGCTTCACGCACGGCTTCCTGAAAGGGACGAACAACAAACAGCTCGTGGATGGCACGTTCCCTAAAAGCCGCGGCGTCTATCTTGGACGTGTCGAGCGCGTACTTCGCGATGCGGTCATATGCCGCATTGATGCGCCGCTCAAACGCGGCGACGGCATCGTATTCGACGCAGGCGATCCGACGAAGAAGGAAGAGGGCGGCCGCGTCTATGACCTTCGTCGTCAAGGCGTGAAGATTGAAGGCGAAGCACAAGAAGGCGTTGTGCTGGAGATTGTACCTGGCCGCAACGACGTTGACCTTCGCCGCGTGAAGGTTGGCGACAAAGTGTGGAAGACGAGCGACCCAGCGCTCGATAAACGTCTTCGTGCTACGTTTGAGACAGACAAGCCATATCGTGTATTCCCCATGCGTGTCACCGTGTCGGGTACTGCGGGCGAGCCAATGGTTACAACATGGACCGATGTGCAGAAGGGAACGACAGTTGAGGTCGTCTCCGAGATTCCGCTTGAGAAGGCATTGAAACGTCCAATGGACAAGGCGCTGCTGGAAGATCAGCTTGGTCGACTAGGCGGCACGCTGTATCAGTTGGATTCACTTGAAGTGAACCTTGAGGGTGAACTCATTCTTCCTGTTCGCGAGCTGAATCGGATTCGCCGCGCAGCAGTTGAACAGCTGACAGAAGAGCGTCCGAAACCGCCAGTTTACATCAAATATGAAGTGGATGCTCTTGCAGACGCTTCGCCGAAGAAGCCAACTGCCGATAACGATGTGGAGCCGCACCTGACTGTTCTGTGCCGTACATTAGAGCAGGTAGAGGCGGCGGTGAAGACGAATGCAACGATGATCTACGCCGATTTCGAGTTCATCAAGCAATTCCCTGCAGCTATTGAAGTAGCGCGCAATGCGGGCAAGCCTATCGCACTGGCAACACCTCGTATTCATATGCCGGGCGAGAACGGTTACCACGCGAACATTTTGAAGTTGAAGCCGGATGCAGTGCTTGTTCGCAACACAGGCGCACTCTACTATTACCTGCGTGCGCGGGCCAGCTCGGCGCCGGGTGAACCGTTCCCGCAGCTGATTGGCGATTTCTCGCTTAACATTGCAAACCATAAAGCGGCGAACCTGTTCACTGAAGTAGGCTGCGATATGGTAACACCTTCGTATGATTTGAACATCCAGCAGATGGTCGATTTGCTGGGTAATGCGGACACGTCCAAGCTGGAAGTCGTGCTGCATCAGCATTTGCCAATGTTCCATACGGAGCATTGCGTCTATTGTACGTTCATGAGTGAAGGAACCGACTTCACGAACTGCGGCCGTCCTTGCGAGGAATCGCGGGCATCGCTGCAGGACCGAATCGGCATGTCCCATCCGGTTCGCGTCGATGAAGGCTGCCGCAACACGGTTTATAACGCGATCGAGCAATCGGGTGCGGAATATTTGAACCACTTTATCGAATTGGGCGTTCGATCGTTCCGTATTGAGTTCCTAGAAGAATCGGCGGACAAAGTGAACGAAGTTATGAATCTCTATGAGGATGCCTTGGCTGGTCGCATCAGCGGCACGTCGGTATGGCGCAGCTTGAAAGCAATCAATCAGCTTGGCGTAACGCGCGGCCAATTGGTCAAATAGACGGTACAAGAAGACAGGCAGATGTCCATCGGACAGCTGCCTGTCTTTTTCTATGCATCATTTTCCATCCGTTGGGGGATGGTAAGAAACGCAAGTCACCCCTAATTGTGGTGTTATGACGGGGAGGAGACAAGAAGAGCTATGATAACGCCTAGACAGTTGGCTTCGACCGTCATTCTGTTCCTAATCGGCAGCTCCTCCTTGTTTCTGCTTGGGGGCAACGCGGATCGGGACGCATGGATATCCGTAATCATTGGCATGCTGGCAGGACTGCTGCTGCTAAGCTGTGTAACGTTGCAAATTCAGAAGCTTGAACCGGATCGTAATTTGATTGAGATATTCAAGCTGTATTTTGGACGGATCATCGGATTTATGTTCGGATTTATATACATCATCTACTACTGCTACAAATGCATTCGCAATGTCCGTGAACTCGCTGATCTATCCATTATGTATTTGCTGCCGGATACGCCGCTCTCGATGATCATTCTGATGATCTGCCTCATTGGGGGTTATGCGGTCATCGGAGGGCCAGGTGTCTTCTTCCGTATGGTGGAAGTGCTGCTGCCTATCCTTGTGATGATCTATGTTGTTCTGTTCATTCTACTGCTTAGCGCTGGTTTGATTGATTTGGGTCGTCTGCTGCCCATTCTTGAGAAAGGCTTCAAACCAGTATGGGACGCAGCCATGCCGGAGATCATCTCTTTCCCGTTCGGGGAAATGGTATTGTTCCTCATGTTCTGGCGATACACAGCTGAGGACGGCGATGGGACAGTTATGAGAATGACGATTAAAGGCTACATATTCGCGGGAGCCTTTATTACGATTATGAACATTATTACGATTGGCTCTCTTGGACAGTTTGCAGGCTGGAGCGTTGTTCCGCTGCTGCAAGCGACGACGTTCGTTCAGCTGGGCAACATTCTTGAACGGATTGATCCGCTCGTGTCGTTGTTGTTGTTCTCGGCTGTTTATGTCAAACTCACTGCTTATTACCTGGGGGCTTCCATTGCATTCGCGTATTTGTTCCGTGTGAAGCTGCGTATCGCTGCTATTCCGGTCGGCATCGGGATCTATGTTGGCTCCTTCTGGTTCAGGAGTTATATGCATCAGGTGAATGTCGGCTTCGAAAGTAACCTTAAGTTTCACTTTCCGATTTTTCAAATCGTTATTCCAATCGTGCTCCTGCTTGTCATGTTAATGAGGAAGAAAGTTCGGTCCAGAGGCAATCATGCAGGCGACGATTGACTAGCCGAGGAGAGGAGTTCGCTCATGTTTAATAACAACAAGAACAAGCAAACAGCAGGCGATGACAAACAGACTGGCACTGATCGCAACGGGCAAGTCGAACAACTGCTGGTTCCTGACTTGGAACAAAATATGGAGCGGCTCCAACGATTCCTTGGAGACGGGGCGGATATCGTATGCCGTATGCTAACCCATCGTTCATTCCCGAATCAGCGATATACGCTGTTCTATATGGATGGCATCGTGGATGGAGCCTCGATCGGAACCATGCTTCTTGGCTTGCTGGAAGATGCCAATAAAGTAACTGAGGATACGGAAGGCTTATATACGCATTTAATAGATCGATCCATTGCAGTGGGCAAAATCCGATCGGCGACAGCGATCGAAGAAGTGGGCTACGCCATGCTTGAGGGGAGTTCTGTCATCCTCGTAGAGGGTAGTCTCAAAGCGATCCTTATCGATACGACGGGCGGAGAGAGTCGTTCAGTCGAGGAGCCGACCTCCCAGACGGTTGTTCGCGGTCCGAAGGAAGGATTCACAGAGAATCTGCGTACGAATACGGCGTTAGTGCGGCGGATTATAAAATCTCCTAAGCTGCGATTTGATTATAAAGTAATCGGAAGAGAGACGCGAACGAACATCGCGGTTGTTTACTTGCAAGGAATTGCACAGGACGATGTCGTCCAAGAAGTCCATCGTCGCATCGACCAGATTGAGATCGATGCTATTCTGGAAAGCGGATATATCGAGGAGTTTATTCAAGACAAAGCGTTTACACCGTTTCCGCTTATTCAGAATACGGAGCGCCCTGATGCAGCTTGCGCTGGCATCCTTGAGGGGCAAGTCGTCATCATGGTTTCGGGTACTCCGTTTGTTTTGATCGCGCCGGTTACATTCGTCAAATTTTTTCAATCCAGCGAGGATTATTACCAGCGATACGATATCTCTACATTCCTGCGATTCATCCGGGTTGCATCATTCTTTATCTCCATGCTGCTGCCATCGCTGTATATCGCCATTACAACCTTCCATCAGGAGATGCTGCCGACTCCGCTGCTGATCAGTCTCGCTGCACAGCGTGAAGGGGTTCCTTTTCCTGCACTGGTCGAGGCCTTCCTAATGGAGATTACATTCGAGATATTGCGCGAAGCTGGCGTTCGGATGCCGCGTATCATCGGACCTGCGATTTCGATTGTAGGCGCACTCGTGCTCGGACAAGCGGCCGTGCAAGCAGGACTTGTCTCCGCAGCGATGGTTATTGTCGTTTCGTTCACCGCTATCGCTAGCTTTGTCATACCGGCGGTTAATATGGGGAGTGCGGCAAGGCTTATCCGATTCGCCCTAATGATTCTCGGGGGATCGTTTGGCTTGTTTGGCATTATGTCAGGATTAATGGTGCTGTTGGCGCATATGAGCGGACTTCGTTCATTCGGCAAGCCATACCTGCTCCCGTTCTCGCCATTAATCGTTTCGAACCTGAAGGACACCTTTATTCGTGTCCCTTGGTGGGCGATGCGCAAACGTCCGATTGGCATGTCCAGTAATCGGGTTCCGAATCAGCATCGAATCGGCGGTGGCAAGAGGCCTGATCCAGACCAGGAAGGGGCTTGATGATGAAGCCAGAGATATCGACCCTGCAAACCGTTGCGATTGTGATTAATGCGATAACGCCGACAGCGGTACTCTCAGTACCGAGCGCTACGATTGGATTTGCATCGAATGATGGATGGATTTCGGTTCTCATTGCAGCTGCTGCCGGAGTGATCATCGCTATAGCAATGGCAGCGATATGCAGAGGAAATCCGGGATTGTTGTTTGTTGAATGGATCGAGAGCCGATTGGGCAAAACCGCAGGTATTCTAATTGGTTTTCTTTTCGGGGTGTATTACTTTAATGCATTCTGTATGATCGTTCGACAATTCGCTAACTTCATTGCAGATATGGTGCTGGACGAGACGCCGATTGTCATGCTTATTATTGTGATGGTTGCGGTATCGGCGTTCTCGATTGCGCACGGGATTGAAGCGATTGCCCGTTCTGCGGCTCTTGTCTTGCTAATGGTCATTATCGTTATTCCGATATCAATCGGGTTAAACTTTGACGACATTAATTTAAAGAGGCTGCTTCCTTTCTTTGATGCCGGAGCTGCCCGAATCGGATTAGCCACGATCTCGCCAATCCTATGGATGTCGGAGGTCTCGATTCTGTTTATCGTTCAGCCTTACATGAAATATCCGAAATCGGTGATGCGGGCTAGTGTCATCGGATCTGTTGGCAGTTCCGTACAGCTGTTGGTAGTGACGGTGATGTCAGTAAGCATTTTTGGTGCGGAGGTCGTTCGTATGATGTCCTATCCGTTATTTAATACGGTTGGCATTGTCGAAGTTGGAGAATTTCTGGAACGAATTGAAATATTCACGGTTTCGGTATGGGGGATGACCATGTATGTGAAAATGGCTGTTTTCTTATTCGGATCTGTGCATTGCTTTACACATGCTCTTCGATTGAAGAGCAGCACGCATGTCCTATTCGGCATTAGTATGCTGGCCATCGTTACAACGATCGTAACCTGGCCGCGTAATACCGAGCTTGGTCAATTTGTGATTGTTGACAGCGTTCCATTCTTAACGTTGTTTAATCTCATTATTCCTGCGTGTATAGCGATTGGTCTGCTTGTAACCAGAGGCAAGGGGGCTGAGAAGGAGGCGCAGACGCCATGAAAAGCACAATACGGAGTGCCATGATGGCGGTTGTACTGTTATCGCTATGCATCATGACAACAGGCTGTTGGAACCGCATTGAGCTTAACGAACTTGCGATTACGTCGGCTACCGGAGTGGACTGGGATGGGCACAACTGGGTCATGTCCTATCAGGTGCTTATCCCTTCCGCGATTTCCGCAGGAATCGGAACATCAGGCAGTGGGACGCCGCAATCCCCGGTAATCGTATACTCGACCAAAGGGAAATCGATCCGCGAGGCGATGATGCACAGCTTCTCGGAGAGTCCGCGTAAACTATTTTACGCTCATAATAGGGTCGTGATTATAAGTGAAGAGGTGGCACGCCGCGGCTTTAACGAACTGCTCGACGTTTATTTTCGTAATTCGGGTCCCCGTGAGACGGTGAGTATGCTCGTAACGCCAGGCACGGCCCGGCGAGTACTAGAGCAGTTCATGCAGCTGCAGATTATTCCGGGTGAAGGGATGAAGGATATTATTTTGTCTGAAGCTCGAAATTCATCCATTCTGCCGAATATTCCGGTCTACCAGATGGGAATGAACTTAACGGGCGATGCGAAGAGCGGCGTACTGCCCGAAATCTATATCTCGGGTAAAGAAGACACGTCCACACTAGACTCCTTCACGCATACGACTATTCCTTCCAAGCTTAAGCTGGGACGTCTGGCCATTATGCATAACGACCGCATGATTGGATGGATGAACAGAAGGCAATCGCTTGGCGTTTCTTTCTTGCGTGGTGAAGTGAAACAGACAACCATTGTCACGCCATGCACGGATGAACAGGGACATAGAGGGTTTGACACGTTTGTTATTCAACATTCCTCTACGAGGCTTAAGCCGAAATTGACCGGAGGGAAACTTAGCTATACCGCGAAGGTCGATGCCTCGGGGGTGCTAACGGAGTCGGACTGTGCACAGAATCTGTACAAGCCGGATATTACTAAGAAGATGGAGAGCAAGGTAGCGCAGCAAATCCAACAGATTCTTAAAGGCGCTTGGAAGCAGGGCCAACAGATGGGTGCGGACGTATTTGGTGCTGCAGAGAAAGCGCATCGGAAGTATCCGAAAGCATGGAAACAGTGGAGCAAAGACTGGAACAGCGTGTTTGCGGAGACTCCGCTTGAAGTGCAAGCACAGTTCCGAATTACACGTATGGGTCTTAGCAACAAATCGTTCCAATACTTGACGGAGAAAGATAAGAAAGGCTGAGGAGCATGATTAATACGACCATTCTTATTGCAGCCGGTTTTGTTGTGATGCTGTATATCGGCGGCAAGATGCTGCTTCGCAAGCGATATATTCGAGACTTTATCTGGTACACCTGTATGCTGACGTGGGCTTTTGTTATTATGTTGGCCTACGAACAGAAATGGGCGATCGCATCGAAAATAACGAGTGTGGCTTTCTTCGACCAATGTGTGAAGCCGATCTCGCAGGCGCTGCGCCCGATTATGAATATGGAGTTTGAATAAATAGGATTCAGCTGCAGCCATACCAAAGCGTCTCAACTGTTTGACATTTAGTCAGCCCTTGTCCTAGACTGATGTCATTATGTTATAGTGCGTGTTCAAAGTTCGGTTTTAGCACCGAGAAGATTGCGAGAACCTTTTTGAACCACCTCTTATAGAAGCGGAGAGTGACATGGATGGACGGGGCGTGGTATACGGGTTGGCGGCATGTGTTCAAGCTGGACCCGGATCGCGAAATAACGGACGAGGCGCTTGAAGCCGTATGTATGTCCGGCACGGATGCCATTATGGTCGGAGGTTCAAGCGGCATCACGTACGATAATACGGTTGATCTGATGTCTCGGATTCGCAGATATGCGGTCGATTGCGTACTGGAGGTTACGAGTCTCGATGCGGCAGTGCCTGGGTTTGACAACTATCTGGTACCGCTTGTGCTCAATGCTGAGCGCGCAGAATGGCTGATCGGAAGGCAGACGGCTGCGCTTCAAGAATTTGGACATCTGATACCGTGGGACATTACGGCAGGTGAAGGATACTTGATCATGAACGGGGACGCGACAGCGGCAGTGGTCAGCGGCGCTAATGCGAACTTAAACCAAGATGAAGCGATTGCTTACGTTCAGGCAGCAGATCGACTATTGCGGCTTCCGATCATCTATATCGAATACAGCGGTGCATTCGGCGATATGTCGCTGGTTCGCCGGGCTTCGAAGATTGTATCTCAAGCGCATGTCATATACGGTGGCGGCATCGACGGGCCAGACAAAGCAGAAGAGGCGGCACGTGCTGCCCATACCGTCGTTGTTGGCAACATTGTATACGATAACTTGGACGCAGCGCTGGCGACTGTTCAGGCTGTGAAAGCCGTGCAGATCGGCGTATCTTAATAAGACTTATTTATGTAACAGAGATAGACAACAGACGGTTTTTCGGAAGGATAACTCATAAGAAGCGCATGCAGTTAGGACGTATACAGTCGTTAATCTGCACCGCTTCTTCCATTCCGGAAGAGCCGTCTTTTGTTTTGCGCAAATCGGGATTCGGCACGGTATGCAATTTCTTACAGAACATTGGAAAATCTGAAATTGACACTTCCCTCGCCGTTGTCTAGACTAGACTTACACAGGCGAACAACGATACGAACAAGAAGTTCTAGACGATCCTTTTTTCACCGTTTCATTGATCGTTCTGGAATGCTAGCTATAGGCGAAGGAGAACGATTATATGTTTAATTCCGTTAATATCGATGCAGCGGTTCAGAAACTCAATCCGCAGCAGCGGGAAGCCGTGCAGGCGACAGATGGACCGCTGCTCATTATGGCAGGAGCGGGCAGCGGCAAGACGCGCGTTCTGACGCATCGTATTGCATATTTAATTGAGAAGAAGCGGGTTGCGCCATGGAGCATTCTCGCCATTACCTTTACGAATAAAGCGGCTCGTGAAATGCAGGATCGAGTAGGGAAGTTGGTTGGCCCGTCCGGCAGCGACATCTGGGTTTCAACCTTCCACTCGATGTGCGTGCGGATTCTGCGCCGCGACATTAGCCGGATTGGATTTACGACGAGCTTCTCGATTCTTGACTCGGCGGATCAACTTTCCGTCATTCGCAACATTATGAAGGAAAAGAATATTGATACGAAGAAAATCGAGCCGAAAGCCGTTCAAGCTGCAATCTCCAGTGCGAAGAACGAACTGCTTACGCCTGAGCGATTCTCAGCCAAAGTGGGCGATTACTTCGAGCAGATTGCGGCGAATGTATATGAACAATATCAGAAGCGGCTTCGCGCGAATAACTCGCTCGACTTCGATGATTTGATTATGACGACGATCAAGCTGTTCCAGGAAGAGCCGGATGTCCTAACGTTCTATCAGAACAAGTTCCGCTATCTTCACGTTGACGAGTATCAAGATACGAACCGTGCGCAGTACATGCTGTGCCGGATGCTGGCTGACAAGCATCATAACATTTGCGTAGTCGGCGATAGCGACCAGTCGATCTATCGTTGGCGCGGTGCGGACATCACCAACATTCTTAACTTCGAAGAGGACTATCCAGAGTCGAAGACCATTATGCTCGAGCAGAACTATCGGTCGACATCGAACATCCTGAATGCGGCGAACGCCGTTATCGGCAATAACGCAGGACGCAAGCCGAAGCGGTTGTGGACGGATCAAGGACCGGGTGAACCGATTACTCTTTACCAAGCAGATTCAGAGCATGATGAAGGTTACTTCGTAACGGGCGAGATCGGCAAGCATGTAAAGGAAGGCCGCAAGTATGCCGATCATGCGATTTTGTACCGTACGAATGCTCAGTCACGGGTAATCGAGGAAATTTTGATCAAATCGGATATTCCGTATCAAATCGTAGGCGGCATTAAGTTCTATGATCGCAAAGAGATCAAGGACCTTCTCGCTTACCTGCGGCTTATCTCCAATCCGGATGATGATATCAGCTTGATCCGGATCGTGAATGTACCGAAGCGGGGTATCGGTGACACAACCGTTGGCAAGATTGCAGAAGAAGCGGCGCGCCGTGGTATCTCCATGTACGCGTCACTCGGCACACTAGATGAGTTCGGCGGCATCGAGGTAACAGGCAAGGCGCGTGCGGCGCTTATCCAGTTCCGGGATATGATCGCGAATTTGACGCGGATGGTTGAATACTTGTCCGTAACGGAATTGACCGAGAAGATTCTCGAGATGTCCGAATACCGTCTGGAACTGCAGCGTGAGAACACGCTCGAGTCGAAGGCGCGCGTCGAGAATATCGAGGAATTCCTGTCCGTAACGCTTGAGTTCGAGAAGAATAATGAAGATAAGTCGCTCGTTGCTTTCCTTACCGATCTTGCACTTATTGCAGATATTGATTCGATGAACAAGGATGAAGAGGACAACGAGCCGCAGGACTCCGTCATTCTGATGACGATGCACAGCGCGAAGGGCTTGGAATTCCCGGTTGTATTCATCATTGGTATGGAGGAGAGCGTCTTCCCGCACAGCCGTGCGTTTATGGACAACGAGGAACTCGAAGAAGAGAGACGGCTTGCATACGTTGGCATTACACGTGCGGAGAAGAAGCTTTACCTGCTCTGCGCGCGTATGCGGACGCTGTTCGGACGCACGAACTCGAACTTGCCTTCACGTTTCCTCCAAGAAATTCCGGAGGACGTGAAGACGTTGGCCTCGCCCGGCCGCACCATTGGCGGTAGCGGCGGGCTTGGCTTCAGCGGAGGCACGGCGGGCGGATGGTCCGCCGTGCGCCGCGGGGGCGCCGCAGCGCCTAATGCCGGCAGCCCGCAGGGCGGCGGCATCGGCTACCGCGGCGGCGCCCCTGGCACAGGACGCGTCATCTCAGGCGACGCGCCGGCGCCAATCACAAGCGGCGTGCGCGTGTCGACGCCGCTTGGTTCCGCCGCCGCGGCGGCGGGTGGCGCAGGCGCCGCTTCCGATGGCGCGGCGCGGCAGTTCGCGGCGGGGGACAAGGTCACCCATGCCAAGTTCGGCGAAGGCGTTGTCGTTGCGGTGAAGGGCACTGACAAGGATACTGAGCTGCAGATCGCTTTCCCGGCGCCAGTTGGGTTGAAGCGGCTGTTGGCTGCTTTTGCACCAATCACCAAGGTTTAAACAAATAAATCAGAAGAACGGAACGGAATCATCCATTATCCGATAGGAAGAGGGATATTATCGATGGATCAATATGCAGGAGCTGCGGCACCAGAGCAGCTGGAACGCATGAAGCAGCTGGCAGACGAGATCGCACGCCACAGCTACAACTACTATACGCTTGATAATCCGACCATCAGTGACGCTGAGTTCGACAAGCTGTATGACGAGTTGGCTTCGCTTGAGCAAGCGACGGGAGTCGTATTGGATCATTCTCCGACCCAGCGGGTTGGCGGCGAGCTGCTCAAAGGGTTTGACCCGCATCGCCATTTATCCCGTTTGTGGAGTCTCGACAAGGCGCAGAACGTTGAGGATCTGCGTGCTTGGAACCAGCGTGTGACGAAAGCAGTTAACGACTGGAATACGAAGAATCCGAATCAAACGCCGCTTCCGGCGCCTTCCTATGTCATTGAGCTGAAGTATGATGGCTTGACACTTAATTTGACGTATGACGGAGGCCGACTCGTGCAGGCATCGACGCGCGGTAACGGTGTCGTGGGCGAGGGGATTCTCGCACAGGTGAAGACGATTCGTTCCGTGCCGCTAACGATTCCTTTCACAGAAGGGCTAATCGAAGTGCAGGGCGAAGGCATTATGAATCTGTCTGTGCTCGAGGCATACAACCGCACGGCAGAGGAGCCTCTTAAGAATGCTCGTAATGCAGCAGCAGGCGCGCTCCGCAACCAGAATCCGCGCATTACGGCTGAGCGCAAGCTGGATGCTTTCTTCTATAATATCGGCCACGCACAAGGCTTGTCTTTCGAGACGCATCGTCAGGTGCAGCAGTTTCTGATCGACAATCGGTTCAAAGTGAACCCATATGTTACTTACTGCAACACCATTGAAGAGGTTGAGCAGGAGATGTCCCGCATTACGGAGATGCGCCCGACACTCGACTATCTCATTGACGGTGCTGTTGTAAAGCTTGTTGATATGCGTACGCGCGAAGCGCTTGGCTATACGGACAAATTCCCGCGCTGGGCGGTTGCGTTCAAGTTCGAAGCGGAGGAGACGACGACCGTTCTCGAGTCGGTATCCTGGGAAGTGGGCCGTACGGGTAAAATAACGCCAGTTGCGCGTGTAGAAGCCGTCGAATTGGCTGGCGTTACGGTACAGAACTGTACGCTCAACAACATTGGCGATATCGAGCGGAAGAACTTGAAGCATGCGCTTGGCACACGCGTCTTTATTCGTCGTTCCAATGACGTCATCCCTGAAATTCTCGGCAAGGCGGATGATGTAGAGGGACAAGAGATCGCATTCCCGACCGTATGTCCTTCTTGCGGCACAGAACTAGAGCAGCGCGGCGCTCATCTATTCTGCAACAACAAGCTGGGCTGCAAGCCGCAGCTGATAGGCCGAATTACGCATTTCGCATCTCGTGATGCGATGGATATTGAGACATTCAGCGTAATGACCGCTGAACAATTATATGAAGATTGCGAAGTGAGGGACCCTGCCGATCTCTACGCTCTAACATTTGACGACCTGATCAAGCTGGAGCGTTTCGGCGAGCGCAAAGCACAGAAGCTGCTTGAAGCATTCGAGAAGTCGAAAGATCGTGACCTGGCGGCCTTCCTGTTCGCGCTGGGCATTCCGAATACGGGCAAAGCGACGACGAAGGTGCTGGCGGACCACTTCGGAAGTCTCGATGCATTAATGAGCGCAGGCGAAGAGGATCTTGTTCAGCTGCCAGATATCGGCGGAATTGTTGCGGACAGCATTGTCAGTTTCTTCGCCGATCCTCTCGTGAAGAACAGCATTACGCGGATGCGAGAGCATGGCGTGAAGGCGGAAGCCGAGCAGCGTGCCGTGGCTGCAGGCGCAGCGGAAAGTGTATTTAACGGTAAGACCGTAGTCCTGACAGGTACGCTTACTTCTATGACGCGCGACGAAGCTGCGAAGAAGCTAGAGGCGCTTGGGGCTAAAGTCTCGGGCAGCGTGTCGAAGAAGACCGACTTCGTTATTGCAGGCGAAAGCGCAGGCAGCAAGCTGACGAAGGCGAAGGATCTAGGCGTAACGGTTATTGAGGATGAAGAATTGTTCAAGCAGATGCTTAGCGAGTAGATACCTCTCTATAAGCAATTGATACGAACCGCAGAAACGGGTTAGCGAATAAAGCTGGCCTGTATCCTGCGGTTCTTTTGTTATAGAAGTGTTTTCAAATGTATTATTTTACAAGTTGTAAATCAGTTTTAGTCGTGGTATATTATTTCTTGTCGCTTCGGACGGCGTCGAAAAACAACGAACTTCATCACAATTAAATGAAATAAGTTGTTGACACCGAGAACGAAAGCTGATAAAGTATATAACTGTCGCCGAGACAAACGGCGATCGACAAGAAAGACAAGTTCTTTGAAAACTGAACATATGGATCACGTCGATCCAAACAAATAAGCAAGTCAGCTTTTAATGAGCTAAACAAGCACTTCTCGGTGATAATCCGATTCCCTGCGGGAAGACGAATTACACCTTTTATGGAGAGTTTGATCCTGGCTCAGGACGAACGCTGGCGGCGTGCCTAATACATGCAAGTCGAGCGGAGAAGTTTGAAAGCTTGCTTTCAAACTGCTTAGCGGCGGACGGGTGAGTAACACGTAGGTAACCTGCCTGTAAGACCGGGATAACATTCGGAAACGAATGCTAATACCGGATATGCGATTTCCTCGCATGGGGAGATCGGGAAAGACGGAGCAATCTGTCACTTACAGATGGACCTGCGGCGCATTAGCTAGTTGGTGGGGTAACGGCTCACCAAGGCGACGATGCGTAGCCGACCT
>NZ_JACXZA010000005.1:0-370915 GCF_014779765.1 Paenibacillus terricola
GATCAAACTCTCCATAAAAGAAGTGCTTGTTTAGCTCATTTAAAACATTTAAACTGACAGTTTCGCTCGTTGTTCAGTTTTCAAAGAACAATTTCGACAACTTTTACATCTTACCAGATGTTAATCAGTGTGTCAACAATTTCTTTTCGTTTTGTTTCGACAACGTTCATTATCTTATCACATGATCGTGTGTCGCGCAAGCTCTTTTTTCATTCATTTATCGAAGTTATTCACTTCAACATTTGATTACTTTCAAGCTCGCCGGCGCCTACGTTTCTCGGCCGGAATTAGAATATACCATAGCCCGGCAACACATTGCAACTACTTTCGACAAGTTTTTCGAAACTTTTTGTCTAGTGTTGTAGAAACATGTGAAACCTTACCCTAATTCCAGCCGTAATGCTGATTCTAACGTACTTTTATAACCATACATTTGTTAGAATAGGGATAGTAACGCGGTAAAAGGAGCATTCGTAATGAACGTAATGATTATAGATGACGAACGAATTGCACTAAATTACTTAGAACGCCAATTAAGCACCTTCCCCAGTGTATCGATCGTTGGTGCCTATATGAACCCACTGCTCGCGATAGACGCCGTTAGATCCAATCGTCCTGATGCTGTGTTTCTAGATATCGACTTGCCCGAAATGAATGGCATTGAACTCGCCGAACGTATCCTTGAAGTCGATCCTTCCATTCAAGTCGTCTTCGTAACCGCCTACAACCAATTCGCCGTCCATGCTTTCGAGATCAGTGCTATCGATTATATTATGAAGCCCTACGAAGCCGGGAGATTGCAGAAGACGATCCAGCGGATTAGCGAAAGACGAAACCTTCAGATCGAGGATACACCCGATGAAACATTATTAAAGGTACGGGTAATGCGTCAACTTACACTCGCAACCGTCAGCGGCTTGACCAAACCTCTAAACTGGCGAACAGTGAAGGCAGCAGAGTTGTTTCTTTATTTGTTGCAAAATCGTGGCCTGCTTGTCCGCAAATCGACGATTATCGATCAGCTGTGGCCGACCCATGATACCGACAAAGCCTATTCGCTGCTTTATTCCGCTGTCTATCAAATCCGCAAGACACTTGCCGACTTTAGTGAACATTTTCAAATCGTCAATCAATCCGAAGGCTACATGCTGACGCTCCATAACGTATGGCTCGATGCTGATGATTGGCTGAAGCAGCTTGATGAGCTTCCTGAGCTTGACGAGCATTCAATCGCAGCACACGAATCCGTCATGTCGGAGTATACCGGGGACTATCTTCGGAGCTATGACTACCTGTGGGCGGAGGGCGAACGCGAACGGCTAATAATGAAGTGGCTTCTCTTAGCTCATCGAATCGGGCAATGGCATGTGGATAATGGCAATCCGGAGAAGGCGTTAACCGTCTATTCAGAGATTTGTCATAGGTATCCGACTGCAGAAGACGCTCATTATAATGTGATGAGAATATATGCCTCCATGGGGAAACATGCCGCGGTCAATCAACATTACGAGCAATTGTGCAGCATTATGACTGAGGAGCTCGATGTGAGTCCAAGCGGTTACATAAGAGAATGGTTCGATCATTACATGCAGCAATCCTAATACTATCCCTGCAAACAAAAGCGCAGCTGAACGTGTCTTATCGACATGCACAGCCGCGCTTTATCGTTACTTCGAAATGATCTCTTCTTTATTAAATGCACGCGGAATGACGAATGAAGCGATCAATCCTTCACCGGAACGGCTGTGGATCGACAACCCCCGCCCGTATCTTGCAAGCAGTCGGCGGTTCGTGTTGGCCAGCCCGACTCCTCTTTTTCCTTTGCGCACCGTATCAAACGCTTTGAGGATTTCCGCTTCATCCATCCCTTTGCCGTCATCCTCTACCTGAATGACCAT
Source organism: Paenibacillus terricola (assembly GCF_014779765.1). Taxonomy (GTDB): domain Bacteria; phylum Bacillota; class Bacilli; order Paenibacillales; family Paenibacillaceae; genus Paenibacillus_T; species Paenibacillus_T terricola. Next base: position 1,899 of record NZ_JACXZA010000005.1, read on the forward strand.
GCTGTCTTCCTGTTGAATAATCCGGATTGTCACGGTACCGCCTCGGAACTGCTTCATAAGCCCATGCTTAACAGCGTTCTCCACCAGAGGCTGAATCGTCAGCGGAGGCAGCAGCCAGCGTTTATCTACATGAATCTCCCACTGGATTTGCAGCCGTTCTTCGAACCGTTCCTTCTCAATAAGCAGATAGGCTTCAACCAACTCCAGCTCGTGAGACAACTCAACCAATTCATCCGTATTCACGAAATCGATGCTGATGCGCAGGAAGGATGCGAACGCTTCGCCCATTTTGCGCATTCTGTCCGTATCGATCGTGCTGAGCGCCATGATGGAATGCAGCGTATTGAATATAAAATGCGGCTGGATCTGCGCATGCAAATAAGCTGCCTCCATCCGAAGCTTGTCATTGATCGACTGCTTCAGCCCGGTCCACGATCTTACCCGGTATTTCAATTCTACGGCATCGGCCGGCTTCGTCACATAATCGTTAGCACCCGCAACAAATCCAGCATATATATCTTCCGGCTGAGCGCGGGCAGTGAGCAGAACAATCGGAAGCTCCGATAACGAATAACGCTCCCTTACCCTCTGAGCCAATTCATAGCCTGACATATGCGGCATCATGACGTCGGCAATAAGCAGATCCCATTGCCGCTTCCCGATCAATTCCAGCGCCTCAAGCGCCGATGATGTGGTCGTTACAATGTAGGGCTCCATCGACAGGATGCCAACCAGAACGCTCAGGTTTACGGGATCATCATCTACAACGAGAATATTAGACTTGCCATGATTGAGCAGTGTTGTATCGTCTTCAAGAGTTGGTGCCAGTCGAATTGCCGCATCATAGACAGGCGAAGTTATCGATTCCAATGGGAGAATCGTTTCTTCCAACATCACGCTTGGACTTGTTGACACATGGGTAGCATCTGCAAGCGCAAGATCAAACTTGAACACCGATCCAGCTCCAAGGTCAGAGCTTACCGTCAAAGCACCGCCATGCAGCTCTACGAGCTGCTTGCATATGCTTAGTCCGAGACCAAGACCACTTCCATCTCCGATCCCGACATCCCCTTGTTCATAAGGCGTGAACGCTTTAGCTTGCGTTGTTGCGTCCATCCCGATGCCCGTATCCGATACTAGCAGAACTAGTCGGTTGCCCTTCTGTTCAGCCGACACGCGTATCGTACCCGCTTCGGTGAATTTGATTGCATTATGGATCAGGTTGTACATAATTTGTACGATCCTCTTCTCATCTGCCCATACAGGCGGCGTAGCGGCATCTATGTCCATCACTAATCGAACAGGCTTGCCCTTCACCATGAAGGAGAAAATATCGAATATAGCAGGTACGACCGATTGAACCGCAAACGCCTGATGCTCTAGTGCAATGCGCTGCTCTTTCAAACGTGCAACGTCGAGCAAGTCACCAAGCATATGGGACATGCGTCTGCTAATCGTAATCAGCAGTTCCATACTCCGCAAGCTATCCGCATGAAGACGGTGCTGCTCGTTGACTGCAATGGTTTCTGCAATATTCATAATGCCATGCAAAGGCGTGCGAAGTTCATGCGACGTATTCGCCAGGAACTGGTCTTTCGCTTTATCCGCCTTCCGCAGCTGCAAGTTAAGCTCTTCATTGTCCCGAGAGTTGCGTATATACTTTTTGAACCAATAGGTTGAGAAACCAATAAGTCCAGCAATAATATCAATCGGATAAAATACAGTCGTCACATTATGCGCGGTCTCCACAAGACTCCAGATGAAATTCGACGCAGTGGTCGTGGCCAGCAATAACATGAAAATAATATCTGGATCGTCTTTATTGACCATCATACTGCCCACCAAATAGAGATACCATGCAAACGGGATCAAGTACATGGCATCAAAAATATGGAAGTGGATCAAGGTGTAAACAAGCCATGCAGGCGAAAATACCAAAAGTACGGTAAATGCCGATAGCAGCAGCATGTAGGCATTCAGCCACCTAACACGAGGCCTATTTGAAGCGAATCGCCCGAAGACATTCAAGAAGCAATAGTTTTGCCATAGGAGCGCAATCAACCTAATCTTTATCGCCCATGTATAATTGATAGGCAGCCAGAGCATGAGGACATTGTCGTGCCCGCTCAAGATTGCAACGCTAAGAGTCAACATGAACAGCGCCGCGACCAGTAAAGCCCGCTCCCTCGAATTGAATGAATAGAGGATGAGCGCATACAGCCCATGAAGCACCAAAATAATGAAAACGACTAGCTGAAATCCTATGGAATACCAACGCGAATAATCAAGCGACGATTGTGCGCCGAAACGAATAGGACGAGTAAGCCCACCATTATACGGCTCATCGTAGTTGGCCACACGTATCAGCAGTTCAATCTCCGTCGTCCCCTCATTCCCATAAGATGCCGTATAAGACACATTAGTAGGAGTATAGCCGTCAGCGGATGTGGCATACTTGCCAATCGCACTCGTGACGACACCGTTGATTTCAACTTCGGAAGAAGCTTGTATGCCCTGCAGCCAGAAAGCTACCGGCTCCTTCAGAGGATCAACCAGAATGCGCAATCGGTACGTCCCAAATCCATAAGCATGGTTGTCGGAAACAGAGCCCCAATTACCCGGCACCTTGACCTCCCGATAGTCCTTCTGTTCCTGTGAGTCGAATGACTGATGCGTCAGCAGCTGCCCAGGATACAGATCCCACTCGCCATTCAAGTATAAAGGCGGCGATCCCTCCAGATCGATGCCGCGTAAATCGACCACGCCATTAACCGCGTGATGCGACGACGAGGTAGGAAACAGCTCCGACCATCCCCAACGCAGCACGATAAGCACGATCGCTAATAGGAAAATAAATAGACTATGTTTGAACCGATAAGAGTTTAGTATTCGCATCATAAACCGTAGATTCGACATGAATCGACCAGATTCCTTTTCGGCTTTACTCGTTCATGCAACAGAAAAAAACCGTTCCTATCCGCTTGCGCTTCATAGGAACGGTTCGTTATTACAGCCGTGGAGTCGGCCTATTACTTCACATCATCCTCCAGGGCGCCTTTCCAACCTTCTCCGCCAGCTTCGTTGTGTACGGAGATGTGCGATACAGTCGCTTCTTGAACATCACCGAATGCCCAGTGCGTAGACGGCATATCAGGGAATATTGGAGCTAGACCCGTCAATGGACCACGATACAGCATACGGTTAATCATCGTAACCGCTTCGGCACGCTTGATCTTATCGTTCGGCTTGAAGCTGCCATCCGGATAACCCGTCAAGAATTTGCCGTTATATAGCGTCTCGATGATCGAGCCTGCCCAATGCCCAGCCGTATCTTTGAAATGGTTCGATGCGCTGCTGCTTACGTTGATCTTCAGGAATCGCGCCATAACGGCTGCCAGCTCTGCACGTGTAACAGGTGCATCAGGACGGAAAGTGCCATCCTGGTAACCGCTGAAGAGACCGTATTTGGACGCAATCTTGATATAACGGGTTGCCCAGTGTCCTTCACGGATATCCGTATACGGGAGCGTATACGCGATGTCGCCGTTATCGGTCAGACGCGCGACGATTGCCGCAAGTTCTGCACGAGTAAGCGAGCCGTTCGGCTTGAACTCTTTGTCCGGGTAACCAAGGATATAACGATAATGCGACAACTCGCCGAAACGATCGGAGTAAAGATGGATTGGCGTCGAAGCCTTCACTTCAATACCGGAACTGCTAAGCTGCGCTTGGAGCGTAACGTCGGATTCAGCTTGCTCCAGAAGCGGCCATTGAACCGTCAGCTTAATGCTGCCCGTTTGTCCGCCTGCAACATTAGCGATATCCCACACGATCGTATTGCCTTCAACCTTGCCTCCTGCTGCATCAACGACAACAGCACCTTCAGGCAGTGTTACTTTCACTTGACCAGTCGACAATGGCGTCGAGGAATCATTCTTATAGGTAACCGTTACTTGCGTTTGACCGCCCTCTTCAACCGTATTCGCATCAACGCTCAGGCTCAACGAAGCCTTAGGCGCTTCAACAACCGGTGGTACGTATATCGATGGTCTGCGCAGTTGAACATCATGTCTAACAATATCCGTCTCGACGGACAGTGTTCCGCTCGTATAGGTTGCATAACCATCCTTCGAAACGGTTATCACATAATCGGTGTGCGGATATACCATGTAAGCATATAAGCCGCTTGCATCGCTGAATTGCATCGGACTGTCGTTATCGTTAGGAGCAAACCCATCGATAGGCGGCAGCGTTACCAATGCGCCAGCCGTCAGCCCTTTCTTCTTGTTGCGTTCAGTATCCGCATACGAAAGTACGACCTTCGCATTCTCGATTACAGCATTCGTATCCGCATCGGTGATCGTTCCGTACGGATCGATCAGCTCTTCCGCGATATTCATCTCGCCCGTAGCCGAAACTTGCGCCGAGCCTTTACCGATTACAATCTCTTCTTTCGAATTGAAACGGTAACGGAACTCGAGTTCATAGTTGCCGACTTCTAATCCGTCTGCGTGGAAGACACCGTTGCTGTCAACTGGGAATGCTATCGGATTACCATTGTCAGAGACGTAGTCACCGTCTTCATTCTTCAAATAGACGAACATTCCTGTCGTCATATCGGATTTGAGCAGCGCCTTCGAGCCATCTGGCTGCTGCATGAACGCAATGCCTGTAATCGTCTTGCTGGCAGCGAACGTCTCTTCGCCGGCTCCGCTTACGGTACCAACCGCAGCAGTTTGGTGGTATGTGACCTGTTTGGTACTATCGCCAATCTGAACCGGCTGTATGATATCGACGTTATAAACGACATTTCCTTTCGGAACGATGACTTTATACGCGCCCTTCTCATCCGTCAATACCGTTTCATCGAAATCAACGCCTGCTTCAATGACGCCATCGCCATTCAAATCGAGCGTTACGCGAACGCTTGCGCCTTGAACTGGCACATTCTTCTTACTATCAGGATCGAACTTCGTTACAACCCCTTTGACGGATGCCGGCATGAACGTTACTTTAATCTCGTCCTTGGCGGACAATCCTTTTACAGGATCGTATACGACAGCTTGAATCGCCATCTGTTGTTCAACTACACCTGTAATGAGCGGTACCTGATATGTAACCTCCGCTTGACCCTTCGCATCCGTTACAGTACTGCTGCCGCCAATGAACGTTCCTTGGCCTGCAGGGGCTGTGAAGTTAACGGCAACGCCTTCAACAGGTGCGCCATCCTCGTCCGTCAACACAGCGCGAAGCACAGTCGTTGACTTGCCGTCGCCTAACAGTTCCTTCGGATCAGCAGTCAATACGAGACCTGCTGCCGCAATTCTGAATTGGTTATCCGCCAGCTTCGCCTGCGATTCAGTCTGCAGCACGGTGTTAGCCGCGTCAACCGCTGTGAACGTCACGGTGTAAGCACCGCTCTGTGTCGCTGCTGGCAGTGTGAACGTTGTATTCACCCATAACTTGTAGCCGTCCGTCATCCACGTCGACGCATTAGCCAATTGAAGCTGAACTTGCGTCCCATCCACATTCGCTATAACGGATTCCGCCAGATGCGAACTGATTGCCGACAGCTTCAACTGCTGTTCAGGCAGCGTCTTCACGACGGTTGGGTCTCCTTGCTCCTTATCGCCTACCCAGCCTTCAAGCGGCTTCTGGAGATTGATAACAACTTCAACAGATGCGCTCTTATGATCATCTTCATCCGTAACCGTATACGTGAAGCTATCTACGCCAGCTGTAAACCCTTCAGCCGGTGTATAAATCCACGATGCACCAGTCGGATCCGATGTATCTTTCGTAAGCGTACCTTTCGCCGGTTCGCTCTCGATCGTATAGATCAGCTTATCCTGCGTCGTTTCGGGATCATTGCCTTGCAATGCAACGTTAATCGATGTTGTTCCTTCGTCCTCCGTATAACCAAGCGGTACCGCAGTCGGCAGTCCTGCCGCTGCAACGTAGAACTTGTTATCCGCCAGCTTCAGAGACGATTCTGTCTGAAGAACAGTGCTAGTCGCATCAGCAGCGGTGAACGTAACCGTATGGTTGCTGCTTGCTGTATCTGTTGGGAGCACGAACGTTGTGTTCACCCACAGCTTGTAGCCATCTGTCTCCGCAGTCGATGCATTAGCCAGTTGGAGCGAAACAGGAGTGCCATCTACATTCGCCGTCACAGACGCTGCAAGATGCGAGCTGATTGCCGACAGCTTCAGCTCCTGATCCGGTTGTGCTTTGACTACTGTTGGATCACCTTGCTGTTTGTCGCCAACCCAGCCGTCCAGAGGCTTCTGAAGATGGATAACGACCTGAGCAGGTGCACTCTTATGATTATCTTCATCGGTAACCGTGTACGTAAAGCTGTCTGTACCGGATTTATAATCAGCTGCCGGTGTATAAATCCACGATGTGCCTGTCAAATCTGTTGCGTTCTTCGTTAACGTACCTCTGGATGGATCGCTCTCGATCGTGTACGTCAGGTCGTTCTGCGAAGTTTCCGGATCGCTGCCTTGCAGCTTAACGTTGATCGATACTGTTCCTTCATTATCCGTATAGACCAGCGCTACTGCAGTCGGAAGTCCTGCTGCTGCGATATAGAACTTATTATCCGCCAGCTTATCATTCGACTCCGTCTGAAGAGTAGGATTCGCTGCATCAGCCGCAGTGAATGTAACCGTATGGTTACCGTTCGTTGTGCCCGTCGGGAGCACGAACGTCGTATTCACCCACAGCTTGTAGCCGTCCGTCGTCCAGGTTGTTGCATTAACAAGCTGAAGCGGAACCGAATTACCGTCCACCTTCGCTGTCACGGATGCCGCAAGATGCGAACTGATCGCCGACAGTTTCAACCCTTGGTCAGGTTGTGCCTTAATGATTGTCGTGTCGCCTTGCTGCTTGTCGCCAACCCAGCCGTCTAACGGCTTTTGAATATGAATAGTGACCTGAGCAGGTGTGCTCTTATGACCATCTTCATCGGTGACGGTGTAAGTAAATGTATCTGTCCCGGTAAAATCATTTGCCGGCGTATAGATCCACAACGTCCCTGTCGAATCCGATGGATCTTTCGTTAGCGTACCTTTGGATGGGCCGCTCTCAATCGTATAAATCAGATCGTTCTGCGCTGTTTCAGGGTCGCTGCCCTGAAGCGTAACGTTGATCGACGCTACCCCTTCATTGTCCGTGTAGACAAGAGCAGTAGCCGTTGGCAGTCCTGCTGCCGCAATGTAGAACTTGTTATCTACAAGCCGCACAGGCGATTCCGTCTGAACCGTTTGTCCAGCCGCATTCGCTGCCGTGAACGTTACGGTATGAACGCCGCTTGTCGTGTCCGATGGGAGCACGAATGTCGTGTTCGCCCATAGCTTGTAGCCATCCGTCTGCCATGTGGACGCATTAGAAAGCTGAAGCGGAACCGCGCTGCCATCTACTGTCGCCGTTACGGACGATGCAAGATGGGAACTGATCGCCGACAGTTGAAGGCCATGATCAGGCTGCGCCTTGACTACTGCAGGGTCACCTTGCTGCTTGTTGCCGACCCAGCCGTCCAGCGACTTCTGGACATGGATAGTAACCTGAGCAGGTGTACTCTTATGAGCATCTTCATCGGTAACGGTGTAAGTAAAGCTGTCTGTACCGGACTTAAAATCAGCTGCCGGTGTATAAATCCACGATGTTCCCGTCAAATCTGTTGCGTTCTTCGTTAACGTACCTCTGGATGGATCGCTCTCGATCGTGTACGTCAGGTCGTTCTGCGCTGTTTCCGGATCGCTGCCTTGCAGCGTAACGTTGATCGATACTGTTCCTTCGTCATCGGTATAGACCAGCGGCACTGCAGTCGGAAGTCCTGCCGCTGCGATATAAAACTTATTATCCGCCAGCTTATCATTCGACTCTGTCTGAAGAGCAGGATTCGTTGCATCAGCCGCTGTGAATGTAACCGTATGGTTACCGCTCGTTGTGCCCGTCGGGAGCACGAACGTCGTATTCTCCCACAGCTTGTAGCCGTCCGTCGTCCAGGTTGTTGCATTAACAAGCTGAAGCGGAACCGAGTTACCGTCCACCTTCGCTGTCACAGATGCCGCAAGATGCGAACTGATCGCCGACAGCTTCAACCCTTGGTCAGGTTGTGCCTTAACGATAGTCGTGTCACCTTGCTGCTTGTTGCCAACCCAGCCATCCAGCGGCTTCTGGACATGGATGACACCAGTTGCTGGCGTACTCTTCTGGTTATCTTCATCGGTAACGGTATAAGTGAAGCTGTCCGTGCCTGTAAAGCCGCTTGCCGGCGTATAGGTCCAAGAAGCACCAGTCGGATTCACCGAATCTGCCGTAAGCGTACCATGTGCCGGGGATGTCTCGATCGCATAAGACAACTTGTCCGACGAAGATTCTGGATCGCTGCCTTGCAGCACAACATCAACGCTGTGCGTCCCTTCATCCACCGTAAATGTAACCGGCTCTGCAGTTGGAATGCCGTTGTAGTTGATCTTCACTTGTGCCGGCTGCGCTGAATCATGCATGCCGTCATTGCCGATCCAAGTAAACGTCGGAACGGTTCCATCTGCAAGATTAGCAGCAGGCGTGAACGTAAGCGTTGCAAGTTCAGATGCCGTCAGCACTACCGATTGCCCTGGTGCAATCGCTGCAGCACTTGCTCCTGACTTCGTATACGTGATCGTTCCCATGCTGGCGAATCCAGTCGGAACGGAAATGCTAGCCTGTTGGAGTGCGTCGCCATCAGCATCCTCATAAGAGGCAGCAATGGCGAAATCGTTCGTCGTAAATACGGTAGGAGTTCCTTTCTGACCGTTCTTGACGATATCGTACACGACAGGAGGACGGTTAATAATGATCGTGACCGTCTTCGGCACAAATGCATATTGGAGACCGTCCGAGCCATTCCATTGGAAGGATGTCGAACCAGTCGCACCAGCCTCCGGAATAAATACGACATGCGAGGATTGGGCTAACGAGAGCTCCTGTCCTGCCGTAATATCAGTAAACGAACCGGATCCGTTATCCAGAGCGAGCTTGCCGGTCGTTGAATCCGGCAGCGTAACAATCTTGACGCCCTCGATCGATTCATTACCTGGATCGATGTAGTGGGCTGTGAAATCACCGAGTGTAATCGGCAGCGTCAGATCGCCGAATTTCGCGACTTTCACAAAATCCTGTACCTCTGGCGAACTGTTAATCGTGACCGTAGCGTCATCGGTTGCAAATCTCGTGCCGTTGTAGCCGTTCCACTTGAACGTTGCAGTGCCGTCGAAGCCTGTTGGCACAGGAACAAACGACAAACTTGGCAGGTCGCCCACTGCGATCAATTGACCAGCAGTTACAGGTACCGCGTTCAGTTCCAGTTTGCCTTTGGCAGCGTCCGGCAGTTCCGTAATGCGAACCGACTGCAGATTCGTGCCATTAGGCGCTCCGCCGTTCAGCTTGAAGTAATGGTCCTGGAAGTCGGATTTCGCGAATGCCGTTGGGTCAGAACGAAGACCGGACTTCGCAAAGTCTTGCACCACCGGATCAAGCGTTGAGAATGTCACAACATGCTCCGCTTTGCCCGGGTTCGTTCCGCTGGTCGTATCCTTCGCACCGCCATTATTACCGCGGTCATCGAAGAGTACAACGTTAACGACATACTCTTTGCTCGGATCAATGCCGCTGTCCGTAATGACGATGTTATTCCAATTCACTTCCGTACCGGCTTGAGGGGCAGGAAAGAGCTTTTGCTGGAGGCCCAGGTTGCGCTCGATCACTTGGCCGTTCACAACCGCCTTCTCGATGACGTTTACTTCTCCAGCGAAATTGTTGCCGGATACTTTGGGCAAGAAACTTGCATCAATGGTTACTTTGCCATTCTCGACTTTAAGCCCCGTGTTCGTGATTTCACCGGTCGTCCGGTCGCCCCCGTCGATAACAAGCTGGCCCCAGTCGATCGTCATCGACCAGTTCGTGTTTGGCGTACTCGAGGTGGTGCGAACGTCTTGATAGTAATGGTGAATCGTCACACCAACATAGTTGTCGCCCATTCCAATACGATCGAATTCACTTGGCGAGAACGACAATACGGTGGTATTCCATCTCGAATCCTGACCTGATAATGTACCAAGATAAGCTCGCTGAGGCATTTCCCTCTTATAGTTGATACCGTAGACGCCACCAACCAATGCACTGTCCGAACCGAGACTTGAAGTGATCCCTGAAGCTTTCACTGCATTATTCCATTGGGTGCTGACCGGCCAGGTCGTGTATGAAGTCCCTGGCGCAATATCGGAAGCCGTCGATGAGAAGTAGACGCGGTCCCATTCACCGCTTGCGGCGAGCGCTTCCTTATATTCGTCGACGTCATACGCACGGATAAGCAGCTGTGCGCTCTTGACCGGCTTCTTGGCTACACCCGTAATCTTGAAATCAATCGGGTACTTCGTGTAATTATCGGCCGTCTGCTTATTCTGGTTCTTCAAACTAATATCCAGATCGCCGTCGGCTGCGCTCGTCGCTGCACCGCCACCCCAATTGTCGGTATCCGTCATATAGGCGGCACCCAACAGTCCAGGGTCAACAGCAGCTTGCGCTTGTCCTGGCGGAACGAGCAGCGAGCCAGACAACATCGCCCCCGTCAGTGTTAGAGCAAGAAGCTGATTGCGCAGCGTCTTCCTGCCCGTCCTGTTCGTGTTCCTTGTCCTATCATTTAACACTTCGGTCTCTCCTTGTTCCCAAATTTCCATGCCTTTGTCGGCTATGGAGGTCTGACACTAATTGTAGCAACTGAAACTATACAATTTTTGAACAAGAGTCTCTGGCACTAAAACTAGAAGAGTCGATCCTAGATCGACTTCCCTATATTTCCTGACAAAGAACCACGAAGGATGACTATATCAACAGAAAAGACCGCTCCCTAATAGCTAGGAAGCGGTCTTCTATTTCCCCGGTAATAATTTGTCTAAAATACTCGTTACAATTTAGATGGTCGGCATTACGTTACCGCCTGAGACTGGTACGTATGCGCCCGTTATAAAGCTCGCCAGATCCGAAGCCAGGAAGGCGACAACATTCGCAATTTCCTGGTCTGTTCCCCGTCGGCGCAGAGGCACTTGGCTGTCATAACCTTCGCTGCGTTCGGTGCCATTCAACCGATCCCGCTCGCTGATCGTCCAGCCGGGCGCTACTTGGTTTACCGTGATCTGATGCTCGCCAATCTCCCGCGCCAGCACACGGCATACCCCGTCCATCCCCCGTTTGCCTGCAACGTAGGCGGACTGCGTCGGGAAGTTCTGCATCGCGCACTCCGTGTTAATGGCAATGACGCGTCCGCCGCGTTGTTCAACCATATGAGGCACGAACGCCTTGGTCGTATGAACAAGCTGCAGCACGGTTGTATTAAATTGATCCACGTAGTCCGCTACATCCTGCTCAAGTACAGACATCCATTTATATTGTGATACAGCGTTAGCAACAACGATGTCCGGCAGTTGGAACTGCTCTGCCACCTGCGCCTGCATCCGCTGAACCGATTCCAGCTGTCCCATATCTGCTTGTACGATAAACGCCTGGCGACCAAGCTGCTCAATCTCCTGCTGCAGCTGCTTCGCCTTCGATTCACTGCTGTGATAGTGAATAATAATATTGGCTCCGCTCTGTGCAAGCGTACGTGCGATGACGCGTCCCAGTTCGCCTGTCGCCCCTGTTACGAGTGCTGTCTTGTTGGATAAATCGATCGAAATCATATGGCAGCCAGCCTCCTATATCGTTGTTCAAAGAGAAAACCGTCCTTGATTCGGACGGCCAAGTCTGTTCTTACATTCGATTAGTGCTGCACGATATCCTTCAACCCTTTGAGAAAACGGCTGGATGCATAGCAGATCTGTCCGTTCGTCATCCGAATCTCCCGCTTCGACATATCGACCTCGGCGATATTGTCCTTATTCACGACATACGAGTTATGGCACCGATAGAAGCGGCTGTCCATCTCGAGAATGTCTTTGAGCTTGCCGTAAAATTCAACTTGTCGATTGGTAGCATGCAGGATGATTTTGTGCAGTTGAGAGGAAGTCTCGAAGAACAGGATGTCGCTGTAATCGACACCTATCATTTTGTCGCCAGACTTGGTCTGGAAAACCTTTCGGTTGCTGTGCTTATTCATGAGATAACGTTGATTAGCTGTATCGATGCAATCGATGATCCGTTTCTGGATATCGGTGAATTTGTCTTTCGTTATATAGTCCATCGCTTCTACCTTATAGGTGAACGTCAGGTAGGTAAGCTCCGAGTGCGTCGTGATGAACACGATTGCGCCTTGGTTGTCATATTGGCGAATTTCCGCTCCAAGCGCAATGCCGCTTTTATCCTCCTTCAGATCCACATCGAGAAAATAAAGACCCGTCACCTGATTATTGCGCAAATAGTCGATAACATCTTCAGAATTCCCTGTGGACACGACGATCTTCATATCCAGGTTCTCAATCATGATGTAGTCAGACACATACTTCGTAATCTGGCTGCGCTGCTGCGGATCATCTTCACAAATAAACACTTCGAGCATCGTTAATTCGCCTCCTTGCGTGGACTGGTCAACCAGTCATTCTCGACTTCGTTATCGGTCCGTTGAACACTTCGAGCAGTTGAATGAACTCACCGTTCACAATCTGTGTATCAAGTGTCGCGCTCTCCGTTCTGGACACGATTTCTTTCAGGTTGCTAAGACCAAGCCCCCTATTCGTTCCTTTGGTCGAGAAACCTCGCTCAAAGATTCGGTGAAGCTCCGGCGTATTGCTGCGGCAGCTGTTCGTGACCGCAATAAGCACCGATTGGTCCCGTTTGATGACGGCTGCTCGCACGGTTGGCGTCTCGCAATGCACAGCTTCTTCTATTGCATTATCGAGTAGAATGCCGAGGCAGCGGCACAGCTGGACGGAATCCATATTCACCTGCTCGATCGTCTCTACTACTTCAATGACCGCGTCGATCTTCAGCTCCTGCGCTTTGATCAGCTTGGAGGACAGAATGCCCTTGAGCTCCTGCAGCCTCACATTGTGCAGCGCACCCAGCTTGTAGTTATTCGACTGCATGCCTTGGCTGATCGGCATAATTCGTTCATTAAAGTAGCGTTCCAACCGCTCTGCGTCACCAGAACGAATGTAGTCCGACATCGTCAGCAAGATGTTGATATAGTCGTGGCGGAACTTCTGCATATCGATATAAAGCTGTTCCAGATTGTCCGTATATTCGGTCAGCCTGTCATATTGCACCTGCTTATTCTGAATGTCGGCTTCCTTCATCATGATTCGGACAAGCACGATACAAACGACAATCAGCAGGATGAAATAGAAGAAGAATAGAATGCTGTTGGCCCGGATATTATCATCGGTAAAGCCCTGCTGCTTGCCGATTAATATATTCACATAGAAGATAATAAGGGTGAGCGCACTGAGCACAGTGAACAGCAAGCCGTACCGTTTGATGGGCATTTCGTGGGTGATAAATATACGGAATAGGTAGCTGAAGGAAAGAGCCAGCAGTAAAGAGACCACGAGTGATAATCCGTTATAGAACGGTGTCTCCCAAGTATCCCCATTCGTTACAGGGTCCTTATGCAAAACTACGATATAAAAGGTGTTCACGATATAATCACTGATAACATTTATGATCTGTGCTAGGATAGGAACAATCGCGCCGATTACAGGCTTACGCAGACGTTTAATTATGAGGGCAGCGAGCCAACCTAGCACAGCAAATACGCCAATTGGACCTAGCCAATTATAGCTGAAATAACCGATTGCCTGTCCGCCAAGCAGCATGAGAAGCAAAGTGTCCCAGCCCAATCGCTGCCCAAGTAATAGACGAGCAGACACAACCATCATCGTAACCTGGATTAGTATGGAAATAAATATAATCATGTCTGCTGCTCCGAAATCAAAGTAGGCTCACACTTACACAATGGAGCTCTCTCCACCTCTACTATCTAGCAATACAGCCCAGTAATGGATAGTGTAAGATTTCTTCAATTGTAAGATATAGCTACTTTTCCAGTCAAGAATCGGACAGCGAATAGGCCGTTCAACACCGCGCCTGACAAATCGCTCGATCAGTGTGCTGAGCAGCCTAGCCTAGTTCTCATTTACACAATCTCCTGCAAATCGCTGCTTCTCGCGAACTTATCAGCCCGTCATTCTAGATTTCGTCGTAACCGGCGAACCATACACCTCGAGCAGTTGAATGAATTCTCCGTTCAAGATCTGCGTATCGAGCGTAGTACTCTCGGATTTGGCCACGATCTCCTTCAGATTGCTAAGACCAAGCCCCCGATTCGTCCCTTTGGTCGAGAAGCCTCGTTCAAAGATTCGGTAAAGCTCCGGCGTATCGCTGCGACAGCTGTTCGTAACCGCAATGAGCACCGATTGATCCCGTTTAATGACGGCTACCCGTACGCTTGGCGTCTCGCAATGTACAGCTTCCTCAATGGCATTATCGAGTAAAATGCCGACGCAGCGGCACAGCTGTACGGAATCCATACTTACCTGCTCGATCGGCTCCACTACCTCAATAACCGCATCGATCTTCAACTCCTGCGCTTTGATCAACTTGGATGAAAGGATGCCCTTAAGCTCCTGCAGCTTCACATTGTGCAGCGTGCCGAGCTTATAGTTATTCGACTGCATGCCTTGGCTGATCGGCATGATTCGATCATTAAAGTAACGCTCTAACCGCTCCATATCACCGGAACGGATATATTCGGACATCGTTAACAGGATGTTGATATAGTCATGGCGGAACTTCTGCATATCCATATACAGCTGCTCAAGATTCTCCGTATATTCCGTCAGTCGTTCATACTGCACCTGCTTGTTCTGCAAATTCGTTTCTTTCATCATGATCCGTATTAGAACAACACAGACTACGACTAAAAGAATGAAATAAAACAAAAACAAGATGCTATTCGCGCGAATATTCTCATTCGAAAATCCTTGCTGCTGGCCGATCCATATATTCAAATAAAAAATAAGCAAAGTAATGATGACCATCGCGGTAAGGAGCGCACCATAACGCCGAAAGAATGGCTCGTGATCTCGCATTGTACCAAATAGATATCTTCCGAGGTAGCTTAAAGCGAAGGTGAGCAGCATAATGCCGGTTACTCCAGAAACGAGATACTTATCCTGCATATCGGCGTTGGAGAGATCAAAAACCTGCTGCGCAAACAAAGCGATGACATAATCGCTGACGACCACCAAAATCATCGGAATCACAGCCACTATGATGCTTAACAGCCACCGTCTGCTCATATAGTATACGCAGCCTATCAGAAACACTAATATGACGAGACTGCTCATGGCGCCCATCAGCGGCAATAGAGCTAAACCTATCGTTAAAGATCCCGCCAACATAATCAACGAAAGTCCGAGTCCGATCCTTCGTTTCATTAATATCGGGATAGAGAAGCAGAATGTCGCCATCTGTATGAGCGAAGCTATAAACGTAATCATAACGATCCACCTTCGACTATTTTATTGGAATACCGCTGTCATTGGTTGGATTATTCCACTCACCTCTCCAGGGTCGATTAAACTACCGTATCGCATTTATACTAACTTAACCTCGATCGTAAATTATTGTCAATTAAGTTAAGAAAGTAAATAACGCAAATATCCGCCCTCATCATTAGCTGATGACGGCGGATACTGGAATAGGAACCTAATCTAAATCTTATGTAAAACGGTTACTTGCTGGACGATTTCAACAGTTCTTGTGGAACGCTCGGTTCATAGCCGAACAGCATGCATGACGTTTCCATCGTTACTTCACCTGTCCGGAGCGCGAATTTCCCCATTGTCTTCGACAGTTGACCTTTGATACCCTCTACCATTTTCTCACTCATATTTTTCATAGTTTCGAACACTCCTCTTTAATAGTTTATATGTAATAGGCAGGATCGTTATGATTTGCAGCGCAACTCCCAGCATGAGCAGGGTTGTCACCGTTGAACTTGGTATTAAGATTGCGATAAGGGTAAGGATCATTGATGTGGCAGCGGACGACCTTCTTAGCTTTCTTCTGCGATCTGCGCCGATCAACGGGAACTTGTCCGTATCCGCTGGCGCATAGCGGTAAAGCAAAGCGGCGAATAAGAGACCTAATCCGATGACTGTAAGCTTCGAGAGGTTGATGTAGGAGCCAATGAGTGGGGTACCAACAAACATGAGGATACTGACCAAGGTGCAGTTCACACTGTTTCTTGCATGGAGCCCGAATGCATATCGGCGAATTGCGTAGAAGGCACCGTGAACAATAAGCGTCTGAAGAAACAGATGACAGACTAGCGAGATTCCGTAAATGATGAGAGTCTTGGTCAAGTTGATCAGGAGCATCTCGATGCCGAGCTTCATTTTCAAATACGCGATACGGTCTCCGTTATTCTGTGTACTAAGCCATGCTGCACACCGAGTTGCTATCGTTTCCGTCAAACCCATTCTAACAACTTGCTGTTCTTGCATCTCGTTATTTCACCTCGCCTCTCATGTCTTTATCTTACTCGATGATAGAGTGCGATGACGTGAAAGACCCTATCATCTATCATTTCCATCATAATTGATTGTTATAAGCGCAGTTATGCTTCATAGGCGTGCGAAAAAATCATGTAACCGTGCTTGAAAACGCAAAACCGCCAATCTACTAATCGCTAGTCGCAGCACGCACCAGCGTTCAATAGATTGACGGTTATGATAGAAGATGCGGCCGCATCGGCTGCGGCCTAAGCTAGGATTGAATGAGCAGTCGCAACGCTTCCTTCACGTCGACCTTCTGCGGGACGACAAGGCTGCATATTTCCTGCTCGTTCTTCATGAAGCAGTAACCGATTAGAAACGGGAACCGCTTGAACTGCATGCGATACACCTCATGGCCGTGCATCGTCTCTGACTCCACGCTGCGAATCTCATAGATGGAATAGTCGGCGAGCAGTCCCATGCGGAGCGCTTTGCCCAGCGCTTCTTTACAGCTGAAGAACATATACGCGAACCGCGCCCGATTCGGCAAGCTTGCAATCATGCTTCTCTCGTTGTCGCTCAACATCTCCTCAATCGGAATGTCTGATCGGATCGTCTCGATATCCACCCCTACGACGTTATCCTTCGTATAGATGATCGAGAATACGTACTGCTTGGAATGACTGAGCCCGACCTCGATCAAATTGTCTTTGATAATCGGAAACCGCAGCGTACCGTACTCGACGGTGATGCTGTTGTAAGCCCCTTCGAACACCGGCAGGTTGTCGGTAAGGTTCTTCTTGATCGCGTAGCGCCCAATGAGGAACTCCTTCCGTCTGCCTTCGTTCGATATATTATTGTAGATATCCAGCTCATAGGGGCTTAACGTAGCGCTCACGTCGAGATCCGGCTGCTCATGAATCGCAATCAGATTCGGACTAATCATCTACATCATCACACCTCATCGACTGATCCGCTTAGATTTGTAATGCAAACCGTAGTATACGATCAGATCGACGATGAATCCGGCATTGAGCAATAGGATAAAGCCGAGATAAACGCTTCGTCCGATCATATCCAGCGGGTATGAAGCCAATATGCCGGCGGAGATCACTACACTAACCGCCGCGCATAGATGGACTACCTTCGTTTGCTTGTAATGAACCTTGCGGTATACGCCCATCGCGATCATCAAGATGCCCGGGAGCACAAGCGATTGCCGTAAGCCATGGAGATCCGCTGCGCTTTGCCCGAACGTATAGACCGGCAGCTTGATGCACAGAACGAGCCCCGTTATGATCAAGAGCCGATCGAACCACATTCGGTGCTTGCCGAGCATAATCGCGAACCAGGCGGTGAACACATTCATGTACGCCAACGTGATAAGGATGAGCGAAGCAGCGACGCCTCCGATGAACCAGTAGGTCTCCGAAGGAAGATACCGATCGCTGCCGACGAAGTAGATGAACAGTCCGATGTAGACCGCTACCGCCGCCAGCTTCACGCCCCAGTACAGCTTCATCCCTTCCGCGAAACGGCTCCGAAGGGCCGTATTCTTCCCACCCTCGACGCCTGCCAGCTCATACTTCCGGTACAAGAAATCATAGATGGTTCGCTGCATATTGCTCTTCCCCTATCAATGCGGCGATCTCGCCGATTGTTGGATGTTCGATAATATCGAAGAAGCTGAGGTCGGCGCGGAAGTAATGGTTGATCTCGCGGGCAATCTCCCAGACGATGATCGAATCGATAGCGAATTCGAACAGATTCGTCTGATCGGTCAGCTTGTCCGCGTTCACATACTTGCCGATGATTTGCGCCAGTTTCTTGTTCTTCGGCATAAAATAGTGCTCATACAGCGCACGCGTATCCGTCTTGCCGTTCGCCGTCAACGGCAGCTCGCTTACATAGGCGATCTTCGACGGAATCATATACATCGGCAGCGTCGTCTTCAGCTTCGTGCTGACGTTGTCGAGACGAGTCGTAACCGCGAGGTACACCTTCTTGTCCTGTACAAAAGCATGGGCGTTGCGCGCGCCAAGCGCTTTGGCTGCGTATTCGATCTCTTGGAGGTCGATGCGGTAACCGTTGATTTTGACCTGCGTATCCTTACGTCCAATGTAGACGATCTTGCCCGCTTCGTTGAGGCGAACGAGGTCGCCGGTCTTATACACCGGAATGCCATTCCAAGTCACGAACGACTCTTGCGTTTTCTCTGGATTGCCGAGGTAACCAAGCGCAACGCCTTCGCCGCTCGCATACAGCTCGCCTTCATTGCTCAGCTGCCCATTCTCATCCACGATGTACAGCTCTGTGCCATGGATCGCCGTGCCGATCGCAATCTCGTCGACCGAACCCTTCATCACGTCGAGCGTCGTGAACACCGTGTTCTCCGTCGGGCCGTAGCCGTTAATGACCGTCGTGAGCGGCAGCACTTGGCGGACATGAGACATGCTCAACTGTTCGCCTCCAACGATGACGTGGCTCAGCTTCGCGAACATCTCCGGTTTCTTATCGACCCAGAAGTTGAACAGCGAGCTCGTAATCCACATCATATCGATCTCCTGCTGAATGCGGCGCTCCACGAGGTAGATGTTCAGAATCTCCGTCTTCGACAACAGCGCAACCGTCATCCCCGTCAGCAGGCCGCCCCAAATCTCGATGATCGAAGCGTCAAACTCAAGCGGGCTTATATGCGAAATCGTCAGCTCCGGCGACAGGCCCAAGCGCTCTTCGCCGAGCAGGCGCAGAACGCCGCGGTCTGGAATGCCTACAGCCTTCGGCATCGAAGTCGTGCCCGAGGTGAAGATGACGTAACACAGCTGGTCGCTCGTCCGATCGGAACCATTCCACTCGTCTGCACGGCTTGGATCAAGTTCCAGCGCGCTGTCGATCGTTACGCGTACGTTCAGCACTTCGCGCATATACGTCTTGCGGCTTTCCGGATAGTCCTTGTTGATGACCGTATAGGCAGCGCCGATCTTCAGGATGGCGATCATCGCAGCGATCGCTTCGATGCTGCGCTCCAGCTCGATCGCAACGACATCATATGCTTCAACGCCATTCTCGCGAAGACGATCGTAATATTGATTGGACAAGGCGTTCAGATTGCCGTACGTAATCGAGCGGTGTGTCTCCGATATAGCCGTCTTCTCCTTGTACTCCCCGAAGTTTTGTTTCAATAACGAAAGCAATTGACTCATTGACCGCATCCTCCTCGAATCTTGTTTTCCGTTTCCTCAGAATCGTTGATGAAGCTGATAATATCGTCGATAACTGCCTGCTGATATTCATATAAGAAGAAATGACCCGCCGGGTAGCTGTAGTAGCTCACTTCACTGGATGATACATCCTTCCATCGATCGACATCCGATACGGACAGGTCATGTTGACCCTGGAACACCGCGATGTCGATAGCTGGATCGAAAGAATGGCACTCGAAGCGGTTGATCCGGTTGAAATTGTTGACTGCTAGAATGTCGCTGCGCAGCGCCGGAAGAAACAGCTTGCGCATTTGTTCCGAAGAGAACTGCTCCGCTTTGATGAGTCCGTAGACGAGGCAGTGATTGATAAGCTCGTCATCCGTCTCGTACTGCTCTCGTCCGACCTCCAGTCGATGCGGCGGCGTCGCAGCCATGAAGATGAGCTTGGATACGGCGTAGCCGTCGTGGACGAGCCGCTTGGCAATCTCATAGGCGACGATCGAACCCATGCTGTAGCCGAGCAGGATGAGCGGCTCCTGCTTGTCCAATGTCCCCTGCAGCGAGCGATATAGATCGGCCGCATTATCTTGGATCGTGTCATGCGGCTGCTCGGAGAATCGCCGTCCATGGCCGGCATAATCGTAGGCGATAACGCGAATCGTCGGGTTGATCGCTTCGATCATTTTGCTCAAATCCGAGAAGACATTCACATGCGCCCCCGCATAAGGAAAGCACAGCAGCTTCATAAGTTATTTCCCTCCTCCGTTCATCGCAAGTTCAGTGCCGACTATGCTGGGCTGAAGATCAAGCACAAGATTGTAGCTGTTGCCATGCATCGAGAAGGTCGGGATCGAGACGATATTGTAGCCTGCCGTATCCGCTGTCCAGTGCTGCTCGCTAACGCAGCCAATAAACTTGTTCGGACGGCTGATCGTACTACCTTGCAATGGACGACCTTCCTGTCTTGCCTCCAGCAGCCGGCACAAACCGATCATGCCGTAATAGCCGACAACATAATGCGAATCTTCCTTCAAATAAGCGCCTTTCAGCGCAGGGTACTGCTTCTGCACGTTGCGCAGGCAGGAGAACTCCGCCGTGTCGTCGATCTCGTTGCCGCGGCCATATAAGTCAAGCAGCACCGCCTCGTCTTCCTGTATTGCCGCGTTGCGGAGCGATTGCACGACCAGCTTCTTCATCGCATTCCGATTGTAGACCGTGCTGCCCATCGTGCCTGCCGTCAGATCGCGAATCTCGGCGATGATCGTATCGCCATCGGCGATCGCCAGGTCCCTCTCCTTCAGCAGGAAGGCTGCGCCGCCCTCTGAGAAGTAGTGGCCGGACGTATTCTCCTCGAACGGCAGCGTCTGCCGATTGGGGCCGATGCCGAAGTGCGACAGCTCGACGGGAATCGGCGTTGTCATTGCGCTGGCACCGCCTGCGAGAACAACGTCGACGTGACCCTCGTTGATTTTGTGATAAGCGCTGTATAGGGCTCCCGCTCCTGAGGTGGAGGCTTCGCTGATGAGTTCGATCGCTGCCGGCCGCGGCAACTGAAGCAGCTTAAGGAAGGCAAGCGGATCCAGCAGATCCATCGCATCAACCAACTGTTCAGGTCCGAGCCCGAAATAAAGCGACTTAGCGAGAATGTCGGTCTGGGACGATCCGAGAGAGAGGAGCAGATCACTCTTCTCTCGGATCGTATTGCGGTCAATGAGCGACTTGAACAGCGACAGCGTAATTCGTTCGGAGGAGAGCAGATATCTGCTCTTCTCCTGTGGAATATGCTCGAGCTTGAAGCGCTGCTCAACCGACGGGTAGAAAATACCTGGGAATGAACCGGCATCAGTGAAATCAGCGCCGTAGGTACGTTTCAACTCTTCGGTTCGCGTCTGCCAGATCTGCTCCTGCTCCTCAACGCTCCAGCCCGACCGTCCTTCAGACTTGTGCGGGTAATCGTAGCAATAATCGATGATGACGACTCTTCTATTCATTAAGCTGCATCCTCCAGCAGTTCCTTCACATAATTGCTGAGCTGCGTAATCGTGGAGTAGATGAAGACATCAGCTACTTCAATGTCGACTTTGTAGTGCTCCGCGATCGGTCCGTAGATGCCGAACGCCTTCAGCGAGTCGCCGCCAAGATCGGTAAAGCTCTTATTCACGTCGATCTCGTCGCGCTCCAGTACGGAGGCAAACACGACCGTCACGAATTTCTCTACTTCGTCTTGGCTGTCTGTACCCGTAATCGTCAGCGAGGCGTAATCTTTGATCTGGTACGGCGCTGGCGCCTCCATGCTAACGGCTGCTTCAGCGTCAGCCGAGCCGCTGCCTGCCGCGTTGCGGATATAAGCTTGCGGAAGCTTAATGTAGCTGCCTAACAGATCTGCGACCTTCGCTGTGTTAAATTCACCAGCGATCACGCGTGCATTGCCTGCACGCAGCAGCAGCCTAATATATTCGCGTCCGACCAGCGAGGAAACGGACTTGAGCAGCAGATATTCATCGGCAGCCGCAAGGTCGCCGAAACCGAGCGCCATGCCCGTATCGTTCCAGCCTGGCCATTGAACAGTCGTGAAGCGTTCATCCGACAGCGCCGTTCCTTCCAAGAAGGCGTTGGCTACCGTGTAGGAGAACTGGCCTGCCGAACCAACGATCGTCGTCATCGTCGAGCTTGCCGTGAAGAAGCGAAGCTTGTCGCTGTCCGCATACTTACGGAGCAGCATCGTTCCTTGCACCTTCGGTGCCGCAATACGCAGGAACTCCTCCTCCGACTTCGCGAACAACATGCCTTCCTCAGGCACGCCGGCCAAGTGAATCACGCCGACCACATTGCCCGCTGCTGCCAGTCCGCCGACGACCTCCTTCACATTCGATTCCGAAGCAAGATCGCATGCGTAGAACTTCACATTAGCGCCCTTGCTGTAGATCCCCTGAATCTGTTCGAGCTTATTGCGCTCCTGCTCGTTCAGCTCTTGCTTGGCATCAAGCACAGCGAGCGTATCCGTTCGGCCGAGTATCGCGATGTGAGCGTTCGGATTAATATCCAGCAGGTGGTCGACATAGACGAGACCGATGCCGCCATAGCCGCCCGTCACGATAACCGTCTCGTCATCTGCCAGCGGAAGCTGACGATGATCAACATTCTTGACCTCGACTAGAGACTCTTCATAAATCACACCGTTCTCGGCGATGATCTTCTTGCCGCTCAGTTCTTCCGTCCGTGCAAGCGTCAGCAGCTGATCCAGCTCAAGGGCAGGTGTGTTCACCATCAACGTGCTGAAGCCAGTGTTCTCCAGACCGAGAATGCGGCCCGAGCTGAGCAGCGAGTAGTTAAGCGGATTGATCGACTTCCGGCTGTGGCCGTTATCCGACGTCTCCAGTGCGAAGCCATTGTCCGCTGCGATGATCAGCCTGCCGCCGCGCTTCACGAGCTTGCTTGCCAACTTCGCAAAGTTGAAGTAGTGCACGAGCTCTTGTGCAATCGTCTCGCTGCCCGGTGCCTGCTCGCCGAACCATGGCGCGTAGATGACGTAATCGTAGCGATCTTCTGGCTTGAACTGCCCAATCGCACGGTAGTCGGCGCGGTCCAGTGTGATTGACGCTGTCGATTCGGCTGACAATGCCGCAGCATTACCGACTACGAGAACTCTTGCGTCCGTCAGTTCCTGCTTCGCCTCCGCCGCAGGGCGGATCGTCGAACGCTCCCACTGCACAGCGTGCAGATACGGCTTGAAGAACATGTTCGCGAAAGCCTTCATCGTATATTTGTCGAGGTGAACGATCAGTTTGCCCTCTGCGTTGTAAACGGACACGTTCGCGCTGATGACATCATGATTGCCGTTCACGTCATACAGCAGCTCGGCGACGGAATAAATTTTCTGCGTAAACTTCTCGCCCGTGTACGTGAACTTGCCATAGGAGAGCGGCAGATAGGTGCGATTCGTCGCTTGAGCACGCTCATAAACCATACCGCCTAGAATGCCGTCGAGCATCGAGGGGTGGAGGTGGAAATCGTTAAGATCATGCGCATAATCATTGCGCAGGTCGAGCGACAAGATAATTTCCTGCGACGAGACCTGCATGCGGAAGTCGTTGTTGACGAAATCCCAACGCTCCTTGAAGAACTCGTTCTTCTCTGTTCCAAGAACCGTCGGTACGAGCACGGACTCGAATTGGCTAACCTCAAGCTCTGCTGTAGCTGCCGGCACCTCTGCTGCCTTGAGCGTGAATACTGCATGCGATACGCTGCGTTCCATATCGCCGTCCTCGTAGGAGAACACTTCAACGTCAAGCTGCTTCGCATTCGCCTTGTTGACGTGGATATGGAATGTCTTCGTTGAAGCATCGTCCAGCTGGATGAGGTTCTTGAAGTAGATTTTCTCCAGCGTGAAGGCTGGCGTCTGGAAGTACAGCACGGCGATCTCCGCCGACAGCGACATGTACGTCGTACCGGAGAACGTCCGCTTGCCGCCGATCCGATGATCGTCCACATACCAGTCATCCGACTTCAGCGTCACTTCATATACGTCCGCCTTATCCGATTTTAACGTCTGCCTCTTGATCAGCGTGGCTTTCACTGGCAGGCTCGGACCGGAAGAGGCTTCCATGTGGCGGTTATACTTCTTCACGTTCGCCCATAGCGGCTCGCGCTTGAACTCGTAGGTTGGCAGCGAGACCGTCGTTGCATCGCCATATGCAATGCCCTCGAGTGCAGTGTCGTGCCCTTCGAGACTCAGCTTGATGAGCTCGTCCAGCGTGAATTGCTCGGATGCTGTACGCAGCTGATGCTGCATCAGCTTCTTCATATCGGCCGAGATCGATTGCGGCGCAGCGGCATAATGGATGCTCTCGCTTCCGATGCCGCTTTCGATATTCGCAAGCGCCTGCTGCAGCTTCTCGCGGAATTCCGACTTCGATGCGGCGCTGAAACCGACCGCTACCGGGAACCGATTGCGTCTGCGAACGAGCGTGTAGGACACGTTGCGCAGGCTGTAACGGGACAAATACTCGCCATTCACGACGAACTTGCGAAGCACATCCGCCAGCTGCTCAGCAGATTGCGAGGAGAAAACGAACGGATAAGCTTGTCCATTGTCGTCGCCGCCCTTGTTCTGCTGCTGGTCATACTCCTCCAAGATGACGTGCGCGTTCGTGCCGCTGAAGCCGAAGGAGCTGACGCCGCCGCGGCGCGGATATTTGCCGCGTTTCACCCACTCCGTCGCCTTCGTCGGAATGTAGAACGGGCTGTCAATGAAGCGGATATACTCATTCGGTGCTTCGAACGATTTGTTCGGGAAAATCTCCTTGTTGCGCAGCGCTAGCGACATCTTGATCATGCCGCCGACGCCGGCAGCGCCTACCGTATGACCGAGGTTTTCTTTTAAGCTCGTCAGCGCGCAGAACGCACGATCGCTTACATATTTGCGATACGCATCCGTCAAGCCGCGAGCCTCGATCGGGTCGCCCAGCTTCGTGCCCGTGCCGTGCGCGTCGATGTATTCGATTGTCTCTGGCGAGATGCCTCCACCTTGATATGCGTCCAGCAGCAGATCCTTCTGTGCATGCGGGTTCGGTGCCGTCAGACCGTTCGAGCGACCGTCGCTGTTGATCATGCTGCCGCGAATAATCGTATAGATATTGTCATTGTCCGCGATCGCGTCTTTCAGCCGCTTCAGAATGACGATGCCGACGCCTTCGCCGAAGATCGTGCCTTGCGACTCCGCATCGAACACCTTCAGGAACGAGCGCGGCGTCTCCACGTTGCTGTATTGATCGATGACGCTGCCTTGGCGCGGGAACAGGCCAAGCGCGATGCCGCCGACGACTGCAGCGTCGATCTCCTTGTCGCGCAGCGTCTTCACTGCCAAGTGCGCAGCGACGAGCGAGGAGGAGCAGGCCGTATCGAGGACGAAGGAACCGCCCGTCAGGTTGTAAATGTAGTTGAGGCGGCTGGCTAGGATGCCTTCCCAAGTGCCAGCGTTCACATGCGTCGAATCTTCTTCGATTTCCGAGCGGTAGCTAGCTGTGATCGATTTGTCCTTGCCGATATAGATGGCCGTGCGGCTGTCCTTGATCTTGTCGAGCGTAATGCCCGCATCTTCCAATGCAAGATAGGAGTGCTTCATAACCAAGCGGTGCGTAGGGTCGACGTAACGCGCTTCATCCTTCGCGATGCCGAAGAACGAGTAGTCGAACGAATCGATGTCCTCGAGATAAGAACCTTTCTCCGCGCACAGCCGCTCGAGGAATTCCTCTGGCGTCGTGTTGATATGTTTAGCACCGTTGAACAGATAGCTGTGATCCTTCGGAATGTACTGCACGCGGTTGTGCGGGAACGGCTTGAAGCCGCGCTTGCCATACTTCACCGTGTTATAAAATTCGAAGGTATCCTTCACGTCCGTATATTCGCAGGACATGCCCACGATCGCGATGTCGTCCGGCAGCACTTCCTCCAGCAGCGACTTGCCCGCCGCCGCATCCAGGTTGCCTAGTTGGATCTGGTCGAAAATATACTCGCTTGCCTTCATTGCGCTATCGCCTCTCTCATCATTTATTGGTATAAAAATGCCATCATATCTGCCGCGTCGTACTTCTTCTCGCCAGCCTGAGGCTGCTTCGCAGCTCCGTCCTTCGACGCCTGCTGCTCCTGCTCTGCAGCGAGCGCTCCTTCGAGCAGCTCGATCTGCCCGCGGATTGTCGCAATAGAGAACAATGTCGTGACGTCGAACCGTCCTGGGAACGTTCGATTCAATTCGTCGCACAGGTGGACGATCGTAATCGAATCTCCGCCCTGTTCGAAGAAGCTGATCCTATCGTCGTACACCTCGTCGCCTAGCGTCTTCTTCCATGCGTCTATGACACCCGCTTCAATGGATGCCGAGGTGGTAATTGGTGATGATTGCTGCCCCTGCGATGAATTCATCAGTGGCGAGTTCGGCTGTGCTTCTATCGAATGCGCCTGCGCTGCCTTCTGCTTCACGCCTTTGGCGAAGAGCGGGCTGTATGCGTCTGCTGGTTGAGCCAGCTTGAACATCGCCGCGCACTGGAGGCTCGATTGCACGAACTGATGAAGCATCGGAATGCCTTCCTCGCTCCACAGCTTCTCGAAGTAATAGTCCGACTTGCCCGCAGACATGCCGACATCTTCCCAGCCTGTCAGGTTCAACGTGCGAACATGGGGTTCCGCCAGCGCTTGTCCCGCCTGATACGCATTCGCTGCACAGTATTCGGCTTGTCCCATTGCACCGATCAATCCAGCGAGCGAAGCGAAGTGGATAATCTCCTTCGCAGCTGCGAAGTGGCGCGCAAGGTAGCGCGAGCCTTCGATTTTGCTGCGGGTCTTGTCCACAAACGCCTCCTTCGTCTTGTTGACGAACAGGCCGGATGCCGGCTCGCCGGCGAAGTTGAACACATAGTCGATGCGCTCTGCCGCGGCGAATGTGGATAGCTGCGCTTCATCCGTCACATCGAGCTGTACATATCTCATGTTCGATGGAAGCTGCTGCCCATCCCATGGTCGTCGACCGGCTGCGATTACCAACAATTGTGGATACTGCTGGGATAAGTAGGTCGCATAAGCTTTGCCGATGCCGGAACTCCCGCCGATGATGAGCATCTGATCGCCATCCTGCAGCTTGTCCACTGTTGGTAAGTCGAGCTTCGCGTTCTTGAAGCGAAGCGTGCTGAGCTTGCTGCCGCGCTGAATGACGAACGCCTCTCCGGCGAGATCAAGGCCTGACAGCGACTCGGTTGGTGTGTTCCCGTCCGTGTCGATGATCGTTACGCCATAGCTCGTCTCCAGCCGCAGCGAGTACGCGCTGCTGGCGATAGCCCGGTTGCCAGGATGAATGGCCTCTGCCGCTTCACGGAACAATCCCGTCGTAACGTAGTGGAACTGTTCCAGCTTCAGCTCTTGGTTCAAGCGGAGCATGAATCGTCCCAGCTCGTAAGCTTCCTCCGCAATAGGCTCGTCGTTTCCGTAGCTGCGATCCCACACAAATGCATGAGTGGCGTCAACTGCTTGCGTTAAATAGTATGATGATTCGGATAATTCCGATAATTGATTGTAAAAGAGCGTTACATCGCCGTTAGGCAGCTCCCATTCCGCAGACTTCCTGGATGCATGAATGAAATGTACGGCTGTGCCGGAGGACCGAACGCCCGCTGGCAGCGGTACGAACTGCTCCTGCTTGAAGTAAGGGCTAGGTGCGTTTGATTCGGCGGCTGCTGATGCTACTGCATTTTTCACCTTATAATGATCGGCCGCCAGTACGAGTCTTCGCTCGCTATCATAGAGACGAATGGCAAGCGATAGAATCACGTTGCCGCGATCATCCCTCGTGCGATCCTTCAAGGTAATGTCCGCGCAGAACTCCGTGCCCTGCATCGCCGTCTGAGCGATCTGAATGCCGCCCCAATGCCATGGGAACACAATCTGATCAGGCACTGCCAGCCGATTCAGCGCGTTGAAGGTTGGGTCGAGAATCGCCGGGTAAAATGCGTATTGGCGGAATTCCTTCTCGTAGCCTGGCGGCGCCTTCAGCTTCACGACCGCGCGTTCCTTCGACTCGTCAATCCACAGTCTGTCCACGACGTTCCAGCGTCCCGACACCGCAATGTCCGCGCCGTCGCCCTCGCCGATCTGACTCGTCACCTCGATCTCCTGCATGCCGGCCGTATCCGGCCAGTCTGCCTCAAGCGATGCAACAACGTGTTTGTCCATCAGCTCGAACTGCAGCCAGCTGCGAATCGTCGCATCCTGACTCGTCGAGTAGGCTACCTCGCCGCGAAGCGAATGCTTGTCCAGCTCCACGATGATCGTGAAGGCGCCTTCCTGAACCGTCAATTGGCTCAAAATATGCAGGCTCCCGATATCGTAACGCGCCAAGCTGTAATCCGTGCCATCAAGCCCCTGCGCCAGCAGCTCGAACATGCTCGTGCCGACCAGCAGATGGCTGCCGCCGAGCTTATGCTCCCGAATCTCCCAGCAATCCGACAGCTGGAGCGGGAACTGAATGCTCAAGCGCTGCGCCGTTTCCAGTCGCTGCAAGGAGTGCTTCACAGCAAAGGAACTCGACTCGCGAGGATACCAGTAGGAGCGAAGCTGCAGTGGTAGCTGCGTTGACGGATCATACGTTGCTGTACGTTGAGCTGCGGAGCCTTCACCTTCGTACCGTTCCAGCACGACATGCGCGTTCGTTCCCGTCATGCCGAAGGAGCTAATGCCCGCCAGCGCCTTCTCGCCAATCGGACGCGACCGATCTGGCACGTAGAACGCAGAGCTCTCGAACTCGATCTCGTCGTTCGGAATAACGAAGTCCGGGTGAGGCAGCAACTCGCCATGATAAAGGCTGAGCGTTGATTTGATCAGCGAGAACAGTCCGGATGCGACGTCGAGATGCCCGAAGTTGGACTTGCATGCTGTGAGTGCCACCGATTGAGGAAGCAGCCGCTCGGTCGATAAGAAATAGTTCAGGCTCTCGAACTCAATCGTGTCGCCAATAGCCGTGCCAGTCCCATGTGCCTCGATAAAGGCCAGTCGGCCAAGCTTATCCTCAAGCGGCGACCATGCGGATTCGATCAGATTTTCCTGTGCATCCGGATTAGGCGAGGACATGTTCATCGTCTGCCCGTCGTTGTTGACCGCATAGCTCTTGATGAGGCCATAGATATGGTCGCCGTCACGCTCCGCGTCTTCTCTTCGCTTCAGAATGACCGCGCATACGCCTTCTCCGATCGACGTCCCCGTGCTCCGATCGTCGAACGTCTTCGTCTTCGCATCCGATGCGAGGATGTCGACGAGCTTGTCCGCTTTGAAGCCCGGCTTTACATACAGATTCGAGCTGACGACAACAGCGCTGTCTATTGATCCATTGCGCAAATCATTCGACGCCTGAATAACCGAGACGAGCGACGAAGAGCAGGCCGTATCCGTCATGACGGACGGACCTTTGAGATCGTAGAAAAAGTTGATGCGGCTCGAAATCGTCGAATTGAGCATGCCGAGCAAATCCGGCTTCAACCGCTGCTCCTGCAGCAGCAGCAAATATTGATATTGCTGCGTCGTATTGACGCTCCCATAGACGCCTGTGTTCGTATCGCGGATCGAATCTGTCAGCCCCGCATCATGCAGCGCCTTCGCCGCCGACAATAGCGTAAGCCGCTGGTTCGGATCCATCAGCTCGGCACTCTTGAGCGAAACGTTGAAGTAGCGATGGTCGAAGGCGTCGATCGCATGTAAATACGAGCCTTCCATGAACTGCTCCGGCGAAGCCGTTAACCCGATCTGCGCGAGCCGTTCCGCCGGAAAGGATCCCCTCGAAATCCGTTTGCCCCTCAGAAACTGCCACACTTCGTGCTGATCTGCGCATCCGGGCAATGTTATATCAAGCCCGACGATAGCGATATCGCCTGTAGCTGCTGTACGTGTACGCAATCGTTCTCCTCTCCTTCCTGTCTACACGAAGAGCGGCCCATCAGCCGACCTTCCACGCCAGCTTGCTGCGATAGAACTGGATCTCCTCCTCTGGAACTTCCTTCGTGCGCAGGATCAGTTCCAGCAGCTTGAGCGTATCCGCGACTGCCTCCGGCGTTTCTTCCTTGCCGATCTGCGATTTGATTTGGTTGTAGCCGCTGACGACGATGTTCTCATAGGCTTCCGCATCCTGGCTGTTGTTGCGCGTCGATACGATAACGCCAAGCGCACGCGCAAAGAGGCTGTAATGGCGGCTTACTTCGATATCGTCTTTCAGCTCTTTGGTCAGTGCAGCAATGCGCTCTTCATTGTTGAACGCATACACCGTCTTCAGATCGCCTAGCATATTAACGAACATGCCGCTTGGCGACAGATCGACGAACAGCTGAACGCCTTGCGATACCGCGTATTCAACCGACTGCTTCCACTGAACCGGGCTGATGATCTGGCTTGCGATTTCTTCGCGGATGCTCTCGCTGCGGTAAGGACCTGCGTGCTTATTGCTGATGACCTGCGTATGGAGATGCGGGTTGAACGAGAATCCTGCTAACTGCTCGAACACCTGATCCGATGCGTCTTGCATGTAAGACGTGTGGAATGCGCCGCTAACGCCGAGCACAACGCCTTCAAGGCCGTGCTTCTTCGCGAACGCTTGGATCGCATCTTTGTTGCCGGCAATAACCGTCTGCTTGCGGGAGTTATAGTTGGCCGCGAACACGCCTTCTTCGCCTGGCAGCAGTGCTTCAACCTTCTCCGGCGAAGCGAACAGCGCCATCATGCCCGTGCTCTCTTGCCCTTCGATCGCTTCCTTCATCGCCGTACCGCGAATGTTGACCAGCTTAAGTCCTGTCTCATAATCGACAGCGCCAGCAATCGTCAGTGCCGTCAACTCACCCAAGCTGTGGCCAAGCACATGACTCGGATAGAGGCCGACATACTGCTTGTACAGCTCGTACATGCAGATCGAAGCGACATAAGTAGCCAGCTGCGCCTTGCGCGTGTCCCTGCTCAGATCCTCTGTAAACCAGTCGCGAATCGGCTCGCCAAGCACCTTCTCCGCCGTTTCGATCTTCGCCCGAGCGGCTTCATTGCCGAGCCATAACGCCTTGTTCTGTTCCGTAATTTTGGTTCCTTGTCCTGCCAGCAGCAAAGCAATGTTCATGATCAATAGTCCTCCTTCAATTGTTTCATAATGTGAGCTGATAACAGCTCCGACGTATATTGGTTGAAGAAATCCGATATTTTCAAATTGACGCCGAACTGGTCCCGCACCCGTTTCTTGAACTTCACGAGCAGCGTCGAGTCCATCCCGATATCGAAGAAACTCTCATTCGGCTTCACCGTCTCTCCATCTAACATCGCGGAGACGATGCTCATAATGTCTCTGCTAATGGCAGCTTCGCGCTGTTCACGTGTAACGACACACGGCGGGGATGGTGCGAGCATCGGTTGCTCGGCGGCATCTGGTGGAGCAGTCGACTTGTCCTGTGCCGGAGCTTCTTCGACTGCAGCAGCAGTCTGCAGCTCGGCAGCAGTTGCTGCAAACTGCGCTGCCGGAATAGCTTGTCCATCGGCCCGCGATGGTTCTGTTGCCGATGCGAGCTTCGCAATGCCGACCATTGAACCGACAGAAGCTTGCGTATGCCGGTATAGTGCATCTACATTCGCCCGGAATAAGGCGATTAACTGGCGCAGCTCGTCCTCGGCATATTCGCTTGCGATGACGGTTAGCTGCAGAAGCTGGCCGTTTTTGTACACAGAGAAATGCATGCCGTACTTCTCGTCGCGATACGCTTCCGCATCCTCCAGCGTGATGTCATGCTCGCCGTCGAGCAGCTTGTCGATCAGCGTGCCGGACTTGTAGTCGAAAACAATGTCACGGAACAGGTTAAGCAGCTGCATACGCTCCAGCCTCATCACCTCGCCGTAATAATCCCGCGAGCCGAGATTAGCGATTGTGCGTTTCTGAACCGCGCCGATCAATGACTCGACCGATTGCTCCGGATCCAGCTGAAGATCGAATGGAATCATCTGCACGAAGTTGCCCAGCTGCCGATAGGTGTTCATGTCTCTCCCAAGCGATGGATAAGCCGTATACACCTCGTAAGTGCCAAGCCACTGCGCCATGCTGAGCGCGAATGCAGACAGCGTTAGGGCGAAATCCGAATGGCGGCGCGGCCAGTCCGGCAGGACGAACGATTCACAGAGGTAGTGAACGGCGTCTGTCTGCTTGCCGAGCAGCTTCGTCTTGAAGCTGTCGTAACTCTCGAACCGCTGCGGGTCCATGACATCCATCTGCGTAATTGAGGCTTCCTTATTAGTAGGAAGAGTCGATTCGAGCGAGCAAGGCTCGTCCCGCAAATACGAAGCTAGCAGATCTTGAAGGAACAAGTTCATACTGAAGCCGTCCATCAGCGCATGGTGCACGTTCAAGAATAGATAGTCTGCGGTCTCCCCGGATATTTTGCACAGGACTGTTCTTACCAGCTCCTCATCTTCAATCCCGATTAGATGGCTTGCAAGCAGCTCCTCCTTCTCGAGCTTGTCCATGCGTGGGAACGTTTGGATCTCGATGAGCGGGGCTTCCTTCGATACCCGCTTGGTCATGACACCTTCCATCTGGAACGATGTTCGAAAAATCGCCAACCTCTCGAATCGCTCCGTCAACAGGTTATACATCTTGCGAATATTGAGCCCTTGTCCGAATCGGACAAAGAGCGGTATGTTGTAAGCGGTCTGGCTGAGCAGACTGCCGTTGATTACACGCTGCTCATGAACAGTGACATTAGCGGTTGTCAGCATACTCCACGATCTCTCCTATTGTTCGGCTGAACAGCATGTCGAGATCGAGTTGATAGCCTTTGCCGCCCAGCTGCCAAATAATTTCCATCGCCTTGATGGAATCCCCGCCTAGATCAAGAAACGTCTTGTCCAGCACGGCTTCGCCATTCAGCACGCGGTTGATCGTTGCAAGCACTTCTCCGCCTGATGTTTGCGCTGCTTGAATCGCTTTCGTATCGGTCTTACCATTGCTGTTCATCGGAATTTGGTCCACCACCTTAACCGTTGGAATCATAAACTCAGGCAATCTGCTTCTCAGGTGAAGACGAAGCTCTTCGAGATCGATCTGGTCCGTTACGAACAGATAGAGACGTTTCCCGTCATAATGAGCAAGGCAATCCTTCGTTAGTCCAAAAGCGCGGGCGCATCGTTCCACTTCGCCGAGCTCGATGCGGTAACCCGAGATTTTGACCTGACGGTCCTTGCGCTCGATGTAGACGATGTCACCTTGCTCGTTCTCGAGCACAAGATCGCCGGTGCGGTAATACCTTCTGCCTTCTTGGATCAGGAAGACACGCACATTCGCCGCTTCGTCGCCTATATAGCCTCGCATCAGGCCGGAGTCGGAGATGCACAGCTCGCCTTGTTCACCGCGCGGAGCCGCATTCCCCTGCTCATCGACGATAAGATACCGTCCTTGATCGAATAGTCGTCCGATTGGAACCTCCGTCTCGTCACCTTTGACCTCATATTTCGTTGCGTATACCGTCGTCTCGGTCGGGCCATACACATTCCATACCTGGCAATAGCGTGCCGCCGTATGGAGATGCTGGATGGAGCAGCGCTCGCCGCCGGTCAGCACCAGCTTCACCTTGCCGAATTGCTCCGGCATCTCATCGACGAACAGATTGAACAGGCGCGTCGTCAAGAACACACTGTCCAACTGCTCGAACAACGACGGCATCTCATCGAAATCCAGGCTCTCGTCCTTGCTGATCATGCGCAGCGTCATCCCGTTCAGCAGACCGCCGAATATCTCATAGATCGATGCATCGAACTCCAGTGGCGCGAGCTGTCCGATGACTTGGCCCGCGTAGAACGGCTTGTGGTCGACGATTTTCCAGATTGCGCGGTCCTCGATTGCAACAGCCTTCGGCTCGCCCGTCGAACCCGATGTGAAGATGATATAGAGCAGGCTGTCCTCACGGCGTTCAACAGGCAGACCGGTTGCGTCTGGTTGCGCCTTCGGCGAAGCTTCTGCGGCTTCCGCTTCAGCAATTGCAGCTGCGACCTCTTGGTGCAATGGCCATGCCACACCTGTCTCCTTCAGTCCGCGCAGCGTTGCAACGGCCCCAACCTTGGCACGCATCAGCTGTTTGCGATGATCGGGGTAATCTTCGGGAATGACGCAATACGCGCCGCCTGCTCGAACGACGCCGAGTAAGAGGAGAATCGCCTCCAGTTTGCTGCTCGTCTCAATCGTCACGACGTTCTCCGTGCCGATCCCTTGGCGGTTCAGACCTGCCGCAACCTGCTGCGTGATGCTGTCCAGTTGTGCATAAGTCAACGAGACTTCGGTACTCACAATAGCTGCCTGGTCTGTATGGGTATGAAATACGTTTGATAATCTAGCCAATAAGTCCACTAATCGATTCCTCCTTCGCGAAGCTGCCGAGAATGTCCTCGAGCCGCTCATAGATGATAGCCGCCTGCTCTTCCGTATGCTTGCTCCGGTTATATTCCACCTCGATATTCGCCTCTGTGCCATACGTGAATACACGGATATACAGATCGAACTTGCTGAGACGGTCGACGGGCAAATAACGGAATCTGGCAAACATATCTTCCTCGTACGAATACACGATCGAGAAAGGCGTGCCCGCCGGTGCGATGACGCCCTTGCCCGACCAATCAAGCAGGTTGTCCTGGAACACCCTTCTTGCCTTCTGTTCCAACGTTTCCTCCGTCGCGATCAGCGCCGGCTTCATCCGGACGAAGCAGCCGATCGAGCCGAGATTCCGCAACCGTATGCGCCAGTTGCCGATCGTGCCATAGGCTTGTCCTTCGCAAACAGCGCTCAGCGCTTGCTCGACTGCTGCCTGATATACAGCATTCTTCGTTACTTTGTACTCAGTTGCCAATCGCCCAATACGTTCCAGCTGCTCTGCGGTCAACTGTCTGCGAAGCCGCCCTACGCCGGAATGACCGTCCCGCTTCTGTATCGGGAGCTGCAGAGGAATGTCTACGCTGGAAACAGCCTCCCGCTCTTGATCGCCTGCTCGCTGCAGTGCGTGGATCTGATCATAGATGCTCAGGGAACCAAGCTCTGCGGTAACATTAACGGACGGGTTTTCTATCGAAGGAACAAGCTCCTGACCCATCAACCGATTAAACAAGGCGTTCTCGAAGCTGCGAATCCCTAGGCCATCGATGCAGATGTGATGGAACTCTGCGTACAGATAGCGCTGTCCCTGATGCTCGAGGAACAGAAACCGCCATGGATATCCTGCCGTCAGATCAATCGGCTTCAGCTCGTCTGCGATATATACCTCCAGGTCCATGCTGACGTGCCGCGTCGGAACGAGAAACTGCTCGCATCGAAGCGGCTCATGCCGCTGGTAGAACACCCTCCCTTCCGGTTCATATTCGTAGTGGACCTGAAGGGCTTCGCATTCACGAATCGTCGTATACAATGCTTCTTCAACAACGTCATAGGTATGGACGGTCTCCATCGCATACAGCAATGGCAGCCGGTAGACGGGGAGGCGATTGCATATGTACATATTGCGCTGTATCGCCGTCAGCTCGCTTCTTATCATCCGAATTCGCCTCCGACAAGGCGGCCCGAATGCGAGAGCGACTCGGTCAGCTCAAACAACAGATCCTCAATTTCATCCGTTCCGTAGATATCCTGATCGATGTAGAGGTTCAGCCGATAGAATCGGTCATCCGTTCCTGGCACTAGGTTGAAGAACAACTGAAACTTGGAATAAGCTTCGAATTCGGTCACTTGCTCAAAGATGGAAGGCTTCGTGTTGGTAGGCAGGCTAGCATTCGCAGTGTTGTGCGTAAGCCGCTGGTAGACGATGCGCGGGAAAGTCAGGCGTCCGTCTCCTTCTGCGAGGTCATAGATGGAGGAGGCTTGATGCTGTCTTGCGGTACGCAGGCTTTCAATCAGCGTACGGTTGTCGTTCCGATCGAACAACACCGGCAGCACACGAGCGAAGGAGCCAACGACCCGATTCGCATTCGGTACGACGCGCCCATGGTACACAGCACCGATGCTGCCGCGGGCCACGCCGTAGTAACGGCCGAGTGCATCCGTTATTGCATGGAGCAGTATACCGTCATGCACTTCTGCCGTCTCGCCAAGAGCATGCAGCAGCCATTCCCGCACTTCGTATCGACCCCTGCCGAGATCCGGCTTGCCTAGCGTTACATACTCCGCTTGGTGGCCGATTCGATCAAGGAATGATCGCCACCCTAATGTCGCGTTTTTCACCGCAGCCGTATAAACTTGCTCCAGCCGACGGTACTGCGCATAACGCGGCTCTTCATTGTGGTAACATGCCGTGATCTGGCTGAGCAGCAATTCGATGCCCATATGATCGATCAGCAAGTGGTGAATGTTCACATACAAGAAAGCTGCTTCTTCACCCGGAACCGAGACGAGTTTAATGTCCCACAGTCGCTGCTCGCCGCTGCGAACCGATAATCCGCCTTTCAACTGCTGCATTTGCTGCGAACTGCCGAGCACAAGCGTTTCAATCTTCAATCGTTCGAGAGGGACCACCGTTGCAACGGCTTCGCCGCCCGAGAAGACAACTGTCGTTCGGAACGCCTCATTGTGCGACAACGCTTCTTCGACCGACTGCTTCACACGATTCAAACGGCGTCCTGCCTCCCTCGACAGCCGATATGCATACTTGACGTCATACATGCTCGAGTCAAGATGACGGAAGCTATCGATGAAGATCGCTTTCTGGAAGGTCGGAAGAATGTAGCTCGCGGACAGCGCGGTCTGAGCTTCTGTTGGTACGGTTATGCGCGGGCTTGTTGGTACCGTTACTGCTGTCGCCGCGAGCTCCCCGTGATCTGAATCCGAAGGGAACGCTGTCTCAGCGTCTATCCGCCCTTCTGCAATTACCGCCGCTGCGGCTTCTTGAGCCGCAGCTTCTACTGCCTGCTGTGCGGCAGCCTTCTCCGCTTGGAGCGAAGCCGCTTGGTCCCGAATCGAAGCCTTCAATTCGCCTATCGTATGAGAGGAATAAATTTCATGGTAAGAGAGCTGTACGCCGAAACGCTCATAGACATCTGTGATCAGGCCAGCAATTTCGAAGGAGGTCATCGACGAGTCGAGCACATGATCTTCATCGCTGAATCGTTCGAACAACGCATCCAGCGAGCTGGCAGCGGGATGCTGCTTGGTTGGCTGCTCCATCTGCCATTGCTCTGCTGGTGTAGAAGCAGCCTCGCCGTTACCCATCACTGGGACAAGCGCTGTCAGATCGAATTGATCGAGTGACAGCAGCGCCTCTTCCAAGCGAGTACAGATCGCTTCCGCCAGCTTCCGATCATACCGGTATTCCAAACTGACGTAATCGTCATATTCGTTCAGTTGAATATGATTGTCGTACTTGTACAAATATTCGCCTAGGGTTAACTCCGTGAACAAGCCTTCATGCGATGGCCCGCCGCTCATCCGAGTGTACGAGATGACCCAATCAAAACCGGCTGTGCCCACAGCCGCCATATAACCGTCATACGTCAGACCGGCCGATTGCTCTACCGCCGTGAACAGCTGTCGGAACAGCGTCTTCCCGTGCTCGGCATAACTCTTCTGTCCTTCCAGCTTCAACAGATAAGGCACGATATCGGTGAAATTGCCGATCACATCGCCTTGATGCCGCTGGTCGCGGCGAGAGACGACAACGCCGATCGCGTTCGTCTCTCGCTCCGACAACAGCCCTGCCGCAAGAAGAATGACGCCGAACTTCGTCATGCGAAGCTTGCGGGCAAGCGAACCCAGCGATTGATACGCTTGCTCGCTCAACCGCTTGCCACCGTAGACCGGCTCTGCGAGCTTAGCCGATTCCCGCCGAACAGCGGGAAAGGGTTCCAGCGCAGACTTCGCGGCACGTTCTGGCGCGTTCCAAGCTGATGGCCATGAAGCCTCCGTTTCGTCCACCGAACGTGATGCCGGATCTGCTGCGCTGCTCTCCAGCAGCGCCAGGAACGGCGCCAGCGAATCGCCGTCGAACACCAGATGATGAATAAGAAATTGAATAATCCGTTCCTGTTCATCGATATAGAACCGAGCAAGCCTCTCGCCTTCGAACAAGCCAAGCTTTCGTCCTTGCAGCGGCCCTTCGCTCCGATAGTTGATCGGACCGCTCTCCTTGGCGAGCATGTATCGGCCGTCATGCCGTACTAGCCGGCAGCCAAGCATCCCTGCAGCTTGCATAGCCGCTTGCGCAGCGTCTGCCGCTTCAGATGTCGACAAGCGCTCATCATAGCGAAGCGTGAAGAAGATGTCATAATTCTTGCGATGCAATTCCGCATAGACAATCTTCTCGTGCAGCGGCGCTATGGCATACAAGGTCTGTTCACAGACCGCACTTCCTGCCATGATTAAATGTTCCTCCTTTCATCTAGTTCAAGCTATCGCACGCACGCGGGGCATTAAATGTTCTCGGTCCTCACACGGGACAACAGGGCGAACAGCACAGCCGCGCAGACCAGCAAGCTGATCATATGCGTCGTGATGGAAGCTGCATTGCCCGAGAAGCCGCTGAACACTTCCTTGTTCAACTGTGTAATCCAGCCTGTCGGCAGCAGCTTCGCCAGCTTCTGCATCCCCTCCGGCATGATCGACGTATCCCAGAGCGTACCGCCGAGCATCGCCAGCGGCAGCGAGACGACGCTGATCAGCAAGCGGCCTGTCGACAACCGCGTCGTCCGGCTGACAAGCAGCAAGCCGATACCGGCGGCAATGACGTTCAGTAAACCGTAGGCTGCAACGAGCAGCAGCAGCTGACCGATGGACAGCGACAGATCAATCTGGAACACGGTACTCATGAGAAGAATCATAAGCAGGAACTGTGCAATGCCGATCGCCGCGAACACGCCAACCGTCTGCAGGTAATAATTCAACCGGCTGTACGTCGACAGCAGCACACGCTGCGTTGTCATGTGGATTTTGTCCCCGAGGAAGAGCATCGTGTTCGTCATCGTCAGGAACAACATGATGAAGACGATCATGTTGAACGCGCTTGTCAGAACGACAGCATTCGGATTGCCGATAATGCTCTGCTTCACTTGAATCGGAGCAGCAGATTGTTCCGCCTTGAGCAGATTCGCCTCGAACGCTGCCTCGTCTGCGGAGTTATGCGCCAGCGTCTTCATAACGGAGAAGATGCTGTTCAGCTTGATCTCCAGCGAGCTGGCATTGTAGCTGCCGCCTTCGGAATAGAAGGCCGCCGACAACGCATCCGGTTTCGCGAATACGTCCTTGGCGCTCGTCGTCAAGACGATGCCGACGTCCGCGTCATGATGGATCGCATCTTCCTCCATCTCCGCGTGCGTTACCGTCACATCCTGCTTCTCCAGCATCGCCGTCAAATAATTGTCCAGCGTTGGATCCTCTACATAAGTGGATACCGTTAATTTCGTTGCCGATTCATATTGGGCGACTACCGAGTAAGTGAAGAGCACTGGCAGTACGATGATGAGAATAAGCGTCAGCTTGCGTTTCAAAATCCGCCTAGCATACAGCTCGAATACGTGCATCTTAGCGGACCCCCTTCCTCGTGAGCGAATAGACCGAAATCAAGATGAACCCGAGTGCAGCGACGAGTGACGAGTACACCGGCGCCAGATTGATCACACCTTGTTGGATGTAATCGAACAGCGGTTGTTGATACAACTCGTTGATGCTCATATTCTTCAGACCGCCCAGGTCGATCTTGATGAAGCCGCCGCCGATGAAAGTCATCACTGGAATGAGCAGCGTGACGACACTGTCGATTGCCTTCACGCGTCTAGCGATAACACCGAGAATAAGCCCCAGTGCATTGAAGAAGATCGAGCCTGCCACGATGATGAAGA
Organism: Paenibacillus terricola; assembly: GCF_014779765.1. GTDB lineage: Bacteria > Bacillota > Bacilli > Paenibacillales > Paenibacillaceae > Paenibacillus_T > Paenibacillus_T terricola. Next base: position 41,944 of record NZ_JACXZA010000005.1, read on the forward strand.
ATACGACCAGCATGTTGTCGCCATAGCTGACATCGAAGAACCACTGGGCACATAGCACGATAATGATGCCCTGCACAATCGAGATTGCGCAGCCCGTCAGCAGTTGGCCAAGGATGAGCGATGTGCGCGACAACGGCGATACGAGATAACGGTCACCAAGCGCTTCGCTGTATTCCTCTTGGACAAAATTCATCGTATTCGCCAGACCGTATACGAGAATGAGCACGAGCATCGTTACGCCATAGTAGCTGAGTGCCGTAATGTTGCTAGAGTCGTCCTTGCCGTCCGTACTGCCATCCTTGCTCCCATTCGTTGTTAACAGGTTGCTGTAGACATGTGTGTACAGCTCTTTCTGATTGCCTGCGCTAGAGACGTCCATTGCTAGATAGCCGTCTCCGAATGTGGATAACATCAGACCGGTTATATTCACCTTGTCGATATTGCTATCCTCGCCATATACCGTGACATTGCTCTCCTTCTTGCTCTCGAAACCGCTCGTCAGATCGGACGGGATGTAGATGTACTGCTCTGCGTCGCCATCCTCGATCATTTGCTCTGCCTTCTTCGCATCGGTCTCGACCGTTACATCGAACAACGCCTTGTTGTCCTCGCTCGTCAGGAACGCCACGATATCTGCGCCGAGCTTGCCTTTGTCGTCATTAACGACGACGGTCTTCATCTGTGACAAACTTGCCGGAACGGCTGCTCCGCCCTCGTCATCCTTATCGAATACCGAGGAGAGCGCATTGCCCAAGATCACGATGAGCAGCAGCGGCAGCAAAATGTAATTCACGATGATCGTCGGATTTTTCAACTTGCGTTTCATTGAGGTTGCGAATATGGTCCACATGGGCTAATCCCTCAAATTCTTCTTCGTTAATTTGAAAAACACTTGCTCCAGGTTCGGCGAGATGTACTGAAAGCTCTTAACTTCCTCTCCGAACGCATCCTTGATGACCGTGATGGCACCAACGTCATTCTTCGGAATGCCGATCTCTACCATGTTGCCGTCCGTCGACAGCACATTGTACTGCTCTAGCTGCTTCGCATATGCCGTGCTCTTGCGCTGCAGCTCAAGCTTCAGAATCGCTTGGTCCGTATGCTGCTGGATAATGTCGTTCAGCGTGCCTTGGCACAGCAGCTGGCCGTTGTCGATGATGCCGACATGGGAACAGATTTTCTCTACTTCTTCCATGTAGTGCGAGATATACACAACGGTCGTGCCGATCTGGTTCAGCTCGAGGATTGCATCGAGAATCCGGTTGCGGGACTGCGGGTCAACACCGACCGTCGGCTCGTCGAGGATGATGACATCCGGATTGTGGACAATGCCGCATGCGATGTTCAGCCTGCGCTTCATGCCGCCGGAGAACTTCTTCGGCTTCTGGTTGCGCTCATCCCACAGACCGACGAACTCGAGTGCGAAGCGAACCTGCTTCTTCAATCGCTCGCCCTTCAGATCGTACAATTTGCCGAAAAACATAACGTTCTCATAAGCCGACAGATCGTACAGCAGCGCCAAGTCCTGCGGTACATAGCCGACGCGGCGGTTCGTGCTTGCGTTCATATGCTCATTGAACCATTGCAGCTTGCCGCCCTGCGGCTTATCCAAGCCGAGCATAACCTTCGTCAATGTCGATTTGCCGGCACCGTTAGGACCGAGCAAACCATAGATTTGCTTATCTCCGATTGAGAGTGAGAGCCCCTTTAACACCGGTTTCTTTTTGTTATAGCTAAACTGAATGGCTTCCCCTGCAAATACTGTCCGCATTCATGCGTACCTCCCGTAAATGGTATTGAACTCTTTCGTAAACCCAGTGTAGCATCGGCGTCCTGCATCTATACGTGCATGTCGTAACATGCACTTATGATGTAATAACTGTATAGGCGGGCGGCAGATAGCATGTCGTAACTGCATGAATAAGGGGGTTCTAAAGTCGGTAAGGGTGGCATAAGTGTGCGGCGATCGTACTTCATTAGACATGGTTTGAGACGTAGATGAGCGCCTGAGTCGGATGTAAAAAGGCTCCCTGCACCGCACGAATGGCGGGCTGGAAGCCTTTTAATCAACAACATTATGAATATATAGTTCTGAAGCTTCGCCATCTTCTGCATAGGATTGAAAACTGTACGTGATCCCGTTTAATACATACTCTAGTTTATAGGCTGTAACATCCTCTGAAGAAATCCAGCTCTTCTTGACTTCTTCATCCCCTAGTCGATTCTTAATTTCCTCGAACTTCATACCCGGCAGTGCGCCATTAATGCTGATATTGTTCAGATTAGTTTCTGAATTTATCGCAATATACGCCGGCAGCGAGTCATCCGAGTAATCAGGATATACAAGTGTAATACCAAGATCAAGAACAAACACAGATGGGAAAGTCATATGCGACTCCATAATGGCCGTGGTATCCTCACTCGCATCACCTTCTGACCGACTAAGAGCATCGTCTCTCTTGATGTGTGTATATTGATTGATTAGCTCAGATGCATCATTCAGACCATTGTTAGAATTAACGTCTGTGTTACCACATGAGCATTGGAAGAGAAGCAGCAGAATTCCCATGACTATCACTTTCGAACGTTTCATCGGACTACACTCACTTTCTATTTATCAGCATGATGAATAGAAAAAAGCTTGCATCGATAGATTATCAACGCCAGCCACTGCAATATCCATATAATAGTATTTTCGACTTTGAACCATTAGAATTTAATACTCTATTAGCCTTGGTTCACCTACTAAGTTAATTCAATTACAGCGACAAGTTTAAATTCCTGGCCCTCCTTATGAAAGACTGCCCAGTTCCCCGTCAATTCTGTGTAAGGGTCAAAAATTGCAACTGCTTTTGGTAAACGCATAATAGTCATCTCTTAACGCAAGTTACGGTTATAAGTGCAAAGACCTTTCAAAGACCTTTCTTCCTTCTCTCGTACACGTTAGCCTAATTATAAATTTCTATAATTCCTTTTTTTTCTATGCCATTCTCCACATTGATCACGGTAGCATAGGGGCCGTTCATCTCTCCTATAAAGTCAAAAATAGGAGCGAGGCGTTGCTCTGCGTGCAACCCCATTAAACCATATTTGCGAACTGTCATGTTTTCATCTGTAAAAATATAGCCAGGAATCACATTGAATGGATTATCATAATAAAATGCACTGATATAAAATTTAGAGTCGCCCGAAAAAATATTACTTCCTTTGCTATCGATAATACAGTATAAGTCTTTCGAGACGAAGGCGAGTCCATTTTTAAACTCTCCAACTTCAATCATAAGTCCTTCCGAAGCATTATAAGGATAAAAATCAATAACTATGTTTCCATCATAGTCAATATACGCCCAAGCATCTCCGTCTTCCGTGTATCCTGCCACTTTGACTGCTGCCTTGCCTTCACTGAAGTTCCCGACGTCATCATACTTTAAATCAACACTTACCTGTCCATGGGTATCGATAAAACCCCATTTATTGTTGTTCATGACTGCCGCGTATCCTTCATGAAAGTCTTTAACCTGGTCATATTCTAACGTTGTTATTAGGTTCCCATCACTATTCACAAATCCCCATTTATCATCAAGCTGAACTGCAGCCATTCCTTCGCTATATTCTTCAACCTGATCATACTGAGGTTTAACGACCATGTGACCAGAGTTATCTATAAATCCCCAACTACCAGCCAACTTTACAGCTGCACGGTTTCCAATGAAGGATTTTACCTCTTCAAATCGAGGCTGAATTATTAGCTCGCCAGATTGATTGATGTACCCCCACTTATTATTTTGTTGAACCGCTCCCCTGGCTTCACTAAACGGGTCTGCACTCTGATACCACTTATCCGTGATGCTTCTTCCCTTTTTATCAATGTATGATGATTTCCCATCAAGGCCTACCATAGCGACACCATCATAAAAACCATCTATTTGGTCGTATTCATTCGGCAATACCGATTCCCCTTGGGTGTTTATCACTTTGTATTTCCCGTTGCCGCCCTTGACTGCAATCCAATTTGCATCTACAAAAGACAGCTCGTCATATTTACCCGCCTCCACAACCCATTTCCACTTTAATTCTTCATTATTAATTGGGGACTGATCGGTTATCACATCCGCAGCATTCTTGCTAATTGAAGTAAAGTCTATAGCAGCATCAGACTTGGCCTGTTTACTTGAACAACTTGTTAGCCCTAAACAAAAAACTACTAGAAAAATGATGACAATTAATTTCTTTTTCATCATGTATACATTCCTTTTCACATTTTTCACGATAAACTATACTTTTTTAACAGTGGAATACGCATCTTTACGAATATGGGGCACTCCTGTAGACCCTTGTGAAACCACGTCGCACGCTATATATGATGTATCGTATTAATAACTATTTACTTGAATATTATTTTCCAAATTGAGAAAGACCCTGAGAGGGGCTCTCAAGGTCTTACCACTCTTACGCAAGTTTTCGAGGCCGAAAATTCAATTTGAATCGCCAAACAACTCATTGTAAGAAAAAGATACATCATTAATATTTTTGTGCGCTAATTCTACTGCATTAAAATAATCTTTTGTTAATTCATCAAATTGTTCTTCAGTCACTCTAAAATAGTATAACTTCTGTCCTTCATCAAAATATGCTTGATTTTTCAATTCTTCTGTTATGTTTATTTGACTGTCTTGATTAGTATACTGCGGTAAAGATACCATATATACGGGAATATTATCTTGCTTAGAATAAAAAGTTACAGAACAAATCAAATCCCCATTGTTATTAAGCTCATAAAATGCATTAGCTGGAAAAGCTCCGGTTTCACTATCCCACGCAATTTTATTGCTTCCAATTAATGAAAGATATCCACCTTCCATCTTATAAATCAAGAACAATTCATTTAGTTTATCATCATATTTAAAGATATAAGTGCTACCATTGTTCGAAATGCAGAGTTCTGGAGTGTTATCTTTATCAAAATCAAAAAAATAAAAATCATAGCTGTTTACATCATACAAATAATCATCACCATTATAAACTTTTAAGGGATCAAAATCCTTTAGATAATCTTTTTCCCCAGTATTATTGTCTATAAAAGCAACTTCATTTTTAAGCAATTGATTAAATTTCTTCTTATAAAGTTCATTATTGCTTAAGCTCTCTTTTGTAAATTCTCCATAAAAATCTACTTTATTAAAGCATTATTTATGATTGTTAATGTCTTTTCATTCGCAAAGCTTATATTATCATATGGAAATTCTCGATAAGAACTATATGATCGACCATAATTTGATTCAACTGTTACACTCGACGAATTATTTACAGACGAACATGAACACATTAGGAAAGTAAGGATAATCAAGGATATCAAAAACGATCTTTTTTTTATTATATTTATCACACCCTTTTATAATTGGACCAAACTCTATGTTGATGATCTCATTCCTTCGAGATATCTTCAGTTTAGGGGATCAGTGTTACTTCGTCCCACGCTACATATCATGTATCGTACTAATGACTATTAACTTGAATATTATTTTCCAAAAATGTGAAAGACCCTGAGAGTAGCTCTCAAGGTCCTACTTAAAATGCGATGGGGTGCCATTCAACTTTATCAGATTTAATTGACAATAACTTTCGAGTTAATTTATCCCAGTCTGTTTTAGAAGCGATTTGCACGTCTTCATCACCATCATTAAAGAAATAGGTGTCGTAATTCTCATCATCATTCGAAGAATATTTAGAGAACCCTATTCTTAATGTTTCATTACCGTAAAAATCAAAGACACTATACTGATAGTCTACATGCTTCGGGGCTGCTCCATCACGTGAATATAAAACTGCTCCATTATTTAATGGAATATCATATCCAGTGAAATCATGCCATAGTACCAACTGCTTGTCTATTACAGTAAACACAAGGTAAGAGATGCCTCCCCTGACATGCAGCTCGGGTAACCCGTCATGATTCATATCATATAAAGCATATTCGTCAGTACTGTCCAATGTTTTTGACCCGAAGTAATCTTCTATTCTTATTTCATCATTATTCTTATCTTTCGCAATTACTTTACCCTGCAAAAAATCCCTAAATAATTGTTCATTGTACCCCGGTACTAATGAATCGTTCTGTTTCTGCTGGTCAGTTGCAGACGAGGTACTACTACACGACGTTAAAATAAATAAGGATAGAATCAATATACAAGTCAACTTATATTTCTTCAACATATTATCCCCTTGTATCAACCACATGGAGTTATACTCGCATGTAGTCAATTTAGTCTTTCCCATGCTTTCATCCGTGAAAGTTTTATTTTTGCTCGCTAATCCTAAATGTATTTTTTCACCATATCTATGGACTTGTTCTTTAAATCACCATTAATTTCTTCGTCCAAGCTCGGGTCGTTCTTAAAGGTCTTATTTTGTTGCAAATATATTCTGGCGACTGGGGGAGGGGATTGCCCCTTCTGCCCCTGCACCCGTTATGTACTCAGCTATTATGATGATATCCTTCAAATTGTCGTTATTCACATCCTGAAATGAAACGGCTCTAACCTCTGATGAGCTCCCCATCTCATTACCATAAAAATCAAGCAATTGATAAAGAACATGACCCTCGTCATCAGTCAAATAAAAGAACAACTTATATGGTCCATCCTCTTCTGTCAACATCGGATGAATATTCCCCAAAAGTATCGGTTTAAAATTCCCCAGATTCATCGGTCGACTTCAGCGTCCTCTGTAGATTCAGGGCGGAAGAAGCCGGCCTTTTTCTTCTCTTTGATACGGAAGCTCTCGCCCTTGATATTAACGGTGCTGGAGTGATGGAGGAGGCGATCAAGGATTCGCCGTGGCCAGCACCGTATCACCTAAGATATCACCCCAAGTACCAAATGTCTTATTAGATGTGAGCATGATAGAGCCTCGTTCATACCGCTCAGAGACGATCTGGAAGAAGAAATGTGCGGCAGTCTCGTCCATCTTCCGGTAGCCGATTTCATCGATGATGAGCAGGTCGGGCTTGATGAACATCTTGATCTTCTGTTTGATCGTGTTGGTCAAGTGAGCAGACTGCAGCGTCTGCACCAGGTCATGCGCCGTATGAAGTAGACGGTATGTCGCTTCTTAATGGCTCGAGGCCAAGCGCTACGGCGAGGTGCGTCTTGCCCACACCAGGCGGACCAAGGAAGATGAGATTTTCTCGATGCGCCACGAAGCGTGGATAGGTCGCGGATCCGACGCTCGTCGACCGATGGCTGGAAGTCGAAGTCGAATTGGTCCAGCGTCTTTCGGAAAGGTAGATGTGCAAGACGCGTCCGTGGCTGGATAAATCGGTCGTGCTTGGCCAGCAATTCTTCAGCCAACAGCTTGTCCAGAAACTCCAGATACGGTGTATGTCGGCAGCAGCTGGGGGAATTTACAACCGATGATATTGGGGATTTTACTACCATCTCCAAGGTCCATACTCAATGAACACTAATATTCTGTTTTTTTATTCCTCTTTTAACCTTATGTTCTAATTAAGTGAAATAGGTCCCCCCCAATATCTGTGTATAGCTCTCCTTCATTAGAGCTAGAGTAATAGTACACGTTAGTGTAGTAATCTACTTTTTCATCCCCATAAAATAAATCCTTTAATAATTTATCCTTGTAAATACTTATTAATTTAAGTTTATCAACATCTAGATCGCTAATGCTTCGCAGCCAATCAGTGGTATTATAAAAATCTTCACTACTACTATCTTCTATTTGATAATAAATAGGCTGTATCATTTCACTACCGATTTGAATAGAATCAAGGGAAAGAGTGATCTCCATTCCTATTATGTTCTTTATATCTTCTTCGTCATTTCTACTACCGCCCTCACCATACGCATAGACATTATCGATCTTCCATTTACCAATAATCTTGCCTAGTGGTTCCTTTAGCTCGCCTACTTCGGAAGCATGGGATTCCGAAGCCAATACCGAAGAACTTTGCGTGATTTTATCTGTTTTACCACTACATCCAGCTTCAATAATAGTAAGCATAATTAGAATTACACTAAAAGCCATCTTGAACAATCCTCTCACCCTTCCAACTATTTCTAGAAATCTTTTGGTATCTCTCGGTCTGGATAGGGTTGATATTCTCCAAGCGCAAATATCTCCCATTCATCATATCTTCGACGATATAGACCAGGTAGTTTCTTACCACTTCCTTTTACCCACTGCAACATTTCATTTTTAAACTCTTCGGAAGTATAGTTACCTTCTTTTAACATCTTTCCTGGATCACTCTCCAGAAAATTCCCACCATTAAACTTCCAACTTACAAGCGCATCATATTCTTGTTGTAATAATGAAACACTATTTTTCTCAGTAAATGCATTAACATAATTCTCAGCCTTTGTTTTCATATCAGACTTTAATAACCCAAGCGCTTTTTCCTTCGTTATTCCATTTGAAGGGAACTTTTCTCCCTTCAAAATTTTGTGACCATAACCGATTGTTTGTATACCTCGTTTTTTTTCATCTGGTGTCGCATAATATGGTTTGGCTGAGAACTTCTCATAAGACTTTATAAAATCTGCAATTTTTTCACTCGCAACATGATATGTGCTTTTGATGGTCAGCCCTTCATAATATTTTTGACACGATTCTTGTGAATTACATACAGAATCATGTCCACTAGGATCAATAAGAAGAAGCGGATTATTCTTCACATAAGTATAAAGATTCAAACTTAGCGGCTGCTTCATATCCCCCAGATACGTATCCTCACTAATAAACCGCCCGATGCTCGAGTCAAAATACCGCGCACGCGCATAGCTCAGTCCGCTAGTAAAGTCATATTCCAGTCCCGTAAAACCAACTAAGTTATCTGTTCCCATCCAATTCGGATCGAATTTCTCCGTTGCCTTTGGATTACCAAACTCATCATATTCGTAACGAGCTGCGACCTGTCCGCCATCGAGATCGGGCTGCCCAGAGCATCATTCACGTAGTAAAGCATCTGGCTGGTGTTCTTGAAGTTTCCTATACCCAGTGTCGGTGCCCAACCTGAATTCGGATCCTCCGTTGGCACATACGACATGCCAAGCTTCTCATCGCCCGCGCCGTACAGGTACGTTTCTCCCCAATTTGGTACGGAAGGTCATCATTAGAAGGTAGTTACAATTATTTACAATAGTAGTCATTTTTATGACTTTAAAAAAATGGCTCCTGATTGATATCAGAAGCCAGCTACCTCTACACATGAAAAGCAAGGAAAAGCGTTCTCTTGCTGCAGTGAGAAAATTGTATGCTCATACCTCATATTTAAACATCGGGCACCAATGAAGCGCACTTACATTTGAGATAGATTCATCGAACTACTCATTTCTTAAAAACCAAGGCTGCTGCGATTTCTGATCCTTGATATCCCTAAAACAATGAACACCCGTACCTTGGATAGCTCATACTCTCAATAGGTGGAACAGTTCACCATCAATCTCTGTGAAGAGCCACCCCTCATCTGAGTAATAATATAAATTTCCCTTACCAAAATACAGATCCTTAAACGAACTATCTTTATAAATTATTATCACCTTAAGCTTATCAACATCCAAGTCACTATAAACACGCAACCAATAAGCCGTTCCGAAAGCATTTACATTAGTACTATCTTCTATTTCAAAATATATGGGCTTTATCATTTCACTATCAATCTGAATAGAATCATAGGACAAAGACAAAGTGATCCCCGTTCCGATTAATCACAGAATCTCACGCCCCCTGCTATCAACAGTAGATTCTTATTTACATCACACGCTATATATCTTGTATCGTATTAATGTCTATTTACTTGAATATTATTTTCCAAATTAAGAAAGACCCTGAGATGATCCCAGGGTCGTAGTCTTTTGTAAATACGAGATTCTATTATTGAATGTGGTTGCGGCTTTCTGTGAATTCGTGATCGGATCCACTAAAGTTCAAATGAATCACTCGTAATTGTCACATCAAGGTTCAATTGTTTTAATTGTACACCATATTCTTTGTTCATCCCCGAGACATGCAATGATTCTATTGTCGGGAAGTACTCCTTCAAGTTGATTAAGTCTACCTCTACATTGCTTAATATGAAACTTATATGCTTGGCGTGTTGCAGCCCTCCAATCTCGGTCAGATTCATTGCCTGGGTACAGCTATTAACAGTTAACCACTCCAAGTTCTCGAACATTCTTAACGTACTTAAATCTAGCTTTTTGCAACTATCCACTATCATTCTTTTAATGATGCTATTATCTCCCGTAAACCGTTCAAGATTTCGGCAACCTAGTACATTAATTTCAATTAACCTTTCTGTGGCCGCAGTGTTTCCTAACTCTTTAAATTTACAACTTTTAAAGTAGATACTCTCCAACGGCACATCTTTCCACTCCAATAAATTCGGTTCAATACTGGAATGGTAAATATCGATTGTCTGTAGCTCCTTGCAGCCAGCCACCGCCGAGAAGTCTTCGGTTCGTTCCACATGAAGAAGCATACGTTTGACTTCTGCTTGAGAAAGCTGGGACAGATCTCTTCGCCGATTTTTGTGAGTGTGGATTCTAATAAATTCCCCTTTACTGAACAACTCCACGCCGTCTAAAGATTTAATTTGGTGTCCATAAATAGACAAATACTCTAAATTCGTAAAAGCACGCAATACACGAAGATTACTTAATGAGGAGTTCCAGTTAATTGTTAGACTCTTCACTCGGTCAATGCCTTCCAATTGACGTAAATGCTCTGTAAGTGCCTCAATGTCAACTTTATCGTCTAACTGGTTAACCAGTTGCAAACTGTTATATTGTTCTTCTATGTGAGTCAACTCTGCGAATCGACTCTCTTCCAATTCCAGCTCCTCTAACACTCGTTTCACCTATTCGATTTATCATAGTACATGTGGCATGAGATTTATGTTAATTCAATTACAGAGACTAACTTAAATTCCTGACCCTCCTTATGAAAGACTGCCCAGTTTCCCGTCAATTCTGTGTAAGGGTCAAAAATTGCACTGCTTTTTGTAAATGCATAATAGTCATCTTTTAACGCAAATACTTGAGCAATGTCCTTATTATTATTAACAATAATCTGTAAAAGCTTTTGGTAGAGTGCATCTAAACTATTTTTAAAATCAACCTCATTTAACGATTGCCAATCAATATTCAACGAAAACTGTTGAAGAAACTCTGATCGTTGTATCGGAATGTCCGTCTGTAAATCATCATTGTTCCTAAAACCCATACTAGGAAGGGTAATCCCAAGGTATCCATCCGTTGATTCTAAGACTAAATCTTCTCTCAGTTTCTCTTTATCCACATGTATCCCCACATTTGGATCCCTACCATCTGTAAAGTAAGTCATTGAATACAACCCATTCGGATGTATAATTTCCTTCAATAACTGCAAATCCGGCGTTTTAATAGCAGTTTTAAATTTGTCAATTGTAGCAAGTATCCGTACATCATCCGGGTTTATTAGCAGTTGATCTTTGTCCTCCACGATATCCTGTCGAGAATTTTCATCAGCACCTTTTGTCACAGAATCTGTAAAATTCGGCTTCGTTCCGTGATTTCCACATGCTGTTAAGGTAAAGAACACTATTATTAAAACAAAAAAGATAACGCTAGACTCTTTTAATCTATTAGTATACAAAGGTATACCTCCTTTCTAATTATCTCCGTGAATTGTATAATTCCCATCTGCTTTTCCGAGATTGTTTTGTGAATCTTTGTAAGGATTAAATTTGTATGCGGGTAGACTTGAGATTACCCCTTTGGTAATATCTGTTACTACACTGCTACTAATACTTGAAATATAACTTTCATACGTGTCTGACATGCCTGCAGAACCCAAACTATTATAGAGACTTTTAACCGCAACATGCCAGGTTCCCATACCTGCGTATACTCCGGTTTCAACTTTCTTTTCTGTTAACTTTATATTCGGGGTTCTCCAGTTTATATATTGATACACATTTCCAGTCAGACCTTTGATACCTCCCTTAGACTGATTCTTTGATACCGCTTGCCTAAAATCCGATCCGTAATAAATATATCCAAGTACCTTTCCAACCAATAAATTAAGCGCCTTCTTAACATCTTTAGCAAAATCAGTTTCTACTCCATTTTGACCGTCTGCCGCTTTGTTAGAGCTACTAGTGTTAAAACTTCCTGTTCCTTCTTGAATAACTATTGCAAGGAATATCCTAGGGTCAATTTGAATGCCGTATTTATCCTTAATGTCTTGTGCACCTTTCCAAAGTGTATGAATTTTATCTTGACTCCATTTTAACTTTTTAAATTTACCAAGTGCTTTAGCTAAATATTTTTCTTGAACTGTTTTACCATCTAACTTCATTTCGGTCGGTATAAAGTTTTGTTGATATAGTTCATACACCCGTTGACACGATTCTTGAGAATTACATACAGAATCATGTCCACTAGGATCAATTAATAGAAGTGGGTTATTCTTTACATAAGCATACAAATTAAGTGTCAGCGAATCCCTCATATCCCCCAGATACGTATCCTCACTAATAAACCGCCCGATGCTCGAGTCAAAATACCGCGCACGCGCATAGCTCAGTCCGCTAGTATAGTCATAGTCCAGTCCCGTATAACCAACTAAGTTATCTGGTCCCGTCCAATTCGGATCGAATTTCTCCGTTGCCTTTGGATTACCAAACTCATCATATTCGTAACGAGCTGCGACCTGTCCGCCCTCTGTCAACATCGAGATCGGGCTGCCCAGAGCATCATTCACGTAGTAAAGCATCTGGCTGATGTTCTTGAAGTTTCCTATCCCCAGTGTCGGTGCCCAACCTGAATTCGGATCCTCCGTTGGCACATACGACATGCCAAGCTTCTCATCGCCCGCGCCGTAGAGGTACGTTTCTCCCCAATTCGGTACGTCCGAATCGGACACCTGCAGTACTTGAGGCAGCGCCGCTGCTGGATCGATCACGTAGTTGTAGGTGTGGTTCTTCTGCTTATATTTCGGTTCCCAGCCGCCAACTGTTAATCCTGACGGATTAGAAGTCGGGTATTGGTCTTCCTCCTGTGGATTCGTTAGCTTCACTGCCATTTGCAGACGATTGCCATCACCATCGTAGCGGTACGTTGACTTGTTGCCGTACTCATTCGTCTGCTCGACCAAACGGTTGGCTGCGTTCCACTTGTACTGCTGCAACGTGCCCTGCCTCGTTGAACCACTGCTGCTGTCGACACCAGCTACCTTCGTCATATTGCCGCGACCATCGTAAGTGTAATCTTGGTAGTCTGTACCTCGCTCCAAGTGTGTCAAATGATCCGCCGCGTCGTAGGTATATTTCTCCGTTACAGTCGCCGCGCCGGGACGAGCCGTCGAGACTTTCGTCAGGCGATTGCCGACCTTATCATAGGTATAGCTCGCATGATTGCCGCCTTGCTCATTCGCTTGCAGCAACTGATTAAGCGCATCATATGCGAAATCCGTAATGATCGTCTTTGCGGTGCCGCTTGGGTTCTCCTCGTCCTTGCCGCTTTCGGTACGCTTCACTTGTTCACGGTTGCCTACAGGATCGTATTCATAGATTAGCTGCTCCAAGACTTTACCGCCGGCATCCGCTTGCTTCATACCGGTCACTTGGCCGACTGCATCGTACGTATACGATTGCGTTGCTTGATTCGGCAGCGTCTTCGTCAATATCGCGCCTCGCTTGTCGTAGGTGTAAACCGTATTCGTGTTACTCATATCACTGACCGTGATCATCCGGCCATTCAAATCATACGTATAGCCAACGCCCTTCTGATTCGGATACACAATCCGGCTGCGTTGGTTGCCTGCCGTCCACTCATATCGAACAGCAGTGCCGTCCGGACTCGTTACACGAATAAGTCGATCCAGCGCATCGTATCGATAATCGGTCGTTCCGTTGGCATCCTTCATCGACGTACGGCGTCCATGCTTGTCGTAGCCGTATGAGACAGCAGCATTATCCGCGTATTTGATCTGCGTGACCCGGTTCATCTTGTCATACGTGTATGCCGTTGCTTGACCATCTGGAGCCGTCTGTTTCTCCACATTGCCGTTCGGGTCATAGGTGCGCTTCGTGGTCTGACCGAGCGGGTTGGTCTGCTCCAATAAAAGCCCTGTCGCATCATAGCTGTACTTTGTTTCACGCTCTTCGGCATCGACTCGCTTCTCGACGTTGCCTGCCGCATCATACGTGTATCTTGTCGTATCATTTAATGCATTCGTGACAGAGGTGAGACGACCAAGCGTGTCATAGCCGTACTTCGTCACGCCGCCATTCGCATCGGTCACCTGCAGCAATTGACCGATATCGTCATATTCGTATACCGTTACAGCATGGTTGGCATTCGTAATTGTCTTGACCTGATCCAACGCATCATATTCATATTTTGTTACATATCCAAGTTCATCCTTGGTTTCACTGATACGTCCACGGTCGTCGTAAGTCTGTACTGTCCTATTGCCCATTGCATCTACGGACGCCTTCACCCGACCTGCTGCATCATACTCCGTCTTCCATACACCGCCGTCTGGTCTGGTCGTCTCCGTGAGACGGCCAGCATCATCATAGGTATATCTCGTTGCTTGGTTGAGCGTATCGACCTGTGTCTGCAAGCCGCGCTCATCATATCGATAGTTCGTTATATAACCAAGCTCATTGACTGACTTGACTAATTGACCATTCGCATCGTATTCATTCTGAACAATGCCGCCTTCTGCGTCGGTCGTCTTCACTAGCTTATTGCTGGCATTGTATTCATAGGTCGTCTTGCCGCCTTTCGGCGTCGTAATGGTCGCTTGATTGCCATTGGCATCATACGTAAAAGTAGTTGCTCGTCCAGATGCGTCTGTTGTAGACACTAGTTGATTCAGAGCATTGTACGCCGACTTCGATTTGCCGCCTTTCGGATCGGTTGACTCTATGACATTACCTACTTCATCCGCTAATGTGACAAACGTATTTCCTTGTGCGTCCGTCACCGTACTCGTATGAGCCGAACGATCCTCCGCATAAACAGTTGTCGCACCAGAGACATCCGTCGACGAGACGACGTTGCCATCTACGTCATATTGCGTAGTCGAAGCATTGCCCTTCGCATCACGGCTCTCAATAATACGATCCATCGCATCATACACGTTTGTCACAATCGTACCGATGCCGTCCGATTGACTGATAAGCCGGTTCAGACTATCCCGATCATTCCGCTGCAGCTTACCCGTCGCGTCTGTTACCGTCTTCTGCAAACCCGCTGCATCGTAAGTGTAGACTGTCTTGCCTTTCATCGGATCGATAACAGCCGTCACATTACCCTGGCTGTTGACCTCGTAGGTCGTCTGTGCTCCAGACGGGTCCGTAATCCCCTTCAAATTTCCCTTCGTATCGTACTGATACGCAGTCTCATGACCGAGTGCATCGAAGGAAGCGACCTGTTGATTCTTGACGTCATAGCGGCCCGCTGTCGCAAAGCCCATCTCATCCCGCGACACGAGCAGATTCCCGTGCAGATCATAACGGTTTAGCGATGCCTTGCCCTTGAAATCCACCACTTTAACAAGATTGTCATTCGCATCGTAGGCAAAAGTCTCTTTCGTCCCATTCGCCTGCGTGTATACCGTGTTGCGATGACGTGAGTCATACTCGAACGTCGTCTTTCGTCCAAGCGGATCGGTTACCGTCGTCTGCTTGCGCTTCACATATTTCGTCGTAGATGCAGCTGCCACTGTCGTCTGTACTATAGCCGTCTTCGCCGTCGTTCCGCCTGACGAACTTCCGCTTGTAGTCGCATACGTTAGAATCGTATGTCCGCTGCCTACGCCTGTCTGTACAGCTGGCTTCTGATTCGGCGTGAAATCTCCGCCTACTGCGAAGTATCCGCCCGTCTTCACCGATAGGTTGTTGTTGACTGCCACGTTGTTCCGTACGAACAAGTCACCTGTCAGATCGAGCTGTGCCAACTGGTTATTAGATACGATCTCGCCGACCGTCATGTTGTCACTTACGTTCATATCAACCTTTGTATTGATGTTCAGGTTGTCCTTAATAACGATCTGCTTCGCATCAACCGTCAGCAGGCCGTTGTTGTACACGAGGTTGCCCGCGCGAAGCGTACCGTCGATCTGAATAATAGAATCATTATTCAGGTGCAGGCTGTCCTTTACCCACACGTTGCCTTGCTCCACATTGCCGCCATTGTGTGCTTTGATCGTTAACGCTTGGTTACCGTTCAGACTACCTTTGACAATGAGCGTGCCGTATACGTCGATCGTCAATGCTTTGTTAGAGTTGATGCCGTCGACGATGACAACAGCCGGCTTCGACGCCGAACCGAGTGTGATGCTGTTCTCAAGGTTGAGATAGTTCCCCTTCACGACAGGCAGACTGCCGCTTGCTGCCGCAACTGCCTTACGCATGCCGTCTGCATCGCAGTTGTCACAGCGGACCGCTGTGCCTTCATAGCCTGCAATCCGTGTATCGATCGCCGAGAGCTGCTGATCAAGATAGCGCCCGATCTCTTCCTTCAACCCCACCACTTGAACATATGGCGGAGCATTCCGTTCATTGTTCATTCGTCCAGACAACAGTACCGAGCTGCCGTTGCCAATATCCTTCGGCGAGGATGGATCGATACGCGTTGTGCTGCCGCTATTGTCACCACCACCTGTATCGCTTGGTGCGCCTGGCTCCGTCCCCTCTTCGAGCACTTCGTATTGATAGCCATAGTCCGTCCCATAGCCGTCTGAATAAGCAGTGACACGGCCCTTGTCATCATAACCAATCGTCGTAACCTCTTTACCTGAAGGGCTCGTCACGCTAGCGATATGATGACTGCTGTCGTACGTATACGTAATCTTCGTATCGTCTGCTTGTTTCAGACTAATCATGTCGCCTTTCGCGTCATACTCGAACCCGATGGAGCGTCCGCTCGGATCGGTAACGGAAGCAAGACGGCCGCCCGTATAAGTCAGCGACAGAGACGCGCCCAAAGTCGCAACCCGCGATAGCTGCGTACCCGAGTAGGAGAGCGTAATTGCGTTGCCGTTCGAGTCTGTAATGGAGGCCAGCTGTCCGTCCCCACGGAACGCATACGTCACTTGACCCGCCGAGGTCAGTGCGAACGTGCCGTCACTGCGCTTTGTCAGCGAGGCTGTCTCCCCGCGGGGGCTCATATAACTGCGGTCCGTCAGCGGTACATATTCCGACTTGCTGCCGTTCGGATCGGTCACAATGACCGTACCGCCCGTCTGTTCTTCTACACGCCACTCATAGCCGTGATGCCAGCCTACGCCAAGTGCACCTGCGTCGTTATCCCGGCTGCGCTTGCTGATTGTGAAATCAATCGGCATCAACGCGTCGATGGATAATCCGCTGTAACCGTAGACGTAATCGCCCGTCGCCAGATCGACGGGTCCACCTTGCGTCGAGTTGTCATAGACGAGACGAACTGCGATTCGCGCAGCCGTGAACTGCGGCAGCGCCGCTTGCGCCACACTGCCGTCCATCAGCGGATCGACGAGCAGCATATTGGTTCCCGATGGGACTTTCTCTACACACTGATTGCCGCCCGCGCACAGGCTGGCTGCTCCCGTGATGTTATTGGTCAGCGCGATATCCTTAACCTTCGCTACCGTATCCGCAATGGTATCCGTCTTATAATAGAAGCCTGCAAGCTGCTCCCATGTCACATCGTACGCCGGCTTCACATAGCGCATCACCGTCAATACATCCGATACGCCAGTGCTCAAGCCGTCCTTCTCGGCCGTCGCCGTAATGTTCACGATTCGGTTAGCCGGGAGCGTCACCTTCGTACTCCACTTGCCAGAACCGGACGCCATGACGTTCTTTACCGTCTGCTGATCCACACCATTCGCATCGAATACCTCGACCGTTACAGTCGATCCTGCATCTGCTTGTCCACTCACGCTGTACTGATCGCCCGTTGCCGCAGGCTGGAGCGTCAACTGTGACGGTGCTGCCGGCTGTGGTGAAGCAACGATCTCGACCTTGGCAATGTCGCTGTAGTTGTTCGCGCTAGCTCCATCCGGAATGACGCAGATGCCGTATTGGCCCGGGTCGAGCGTCTTGCCCCCAACCGTGCCATCCCAGACGTAGCTGTTTTCTACTCCGCTGCCGGTCGGGAATGATTTGCGCACAATTAATCCATTGCTCACTTCAATCGGCTTGCCGCCCTCTGGATTCGTTGTACATAACGTGATCTTCGTCATATGCGACGTCTCGGAACCCGGATTATCGAATGTAAAATAAATCGTTGCCGGCTCGCCGCTCAGCGCATTGAACTGATTCGGCTCCACGCGCATGATCGTATCGGCATACGCTTTCTTCGTGCCTAGAATACTCGTACTATCGCTGCTTGCCCCTGGATACAGAGGCACGCCTGTAATCATAATGATAGCTGCCATTGCCAGGCTCAGCGATCGGATGTACCATCGTTTCGTCTTCCTGAACACATCTTCACCTCATTGTTTGGTTGCTTGCTAGATTCGAATTAATAGATTCATAGACATAGCAATAGTGCCGTCTATCCCTTCCGAGCCATCGTCCGAAGAGAGATCGTTCCTTTCGCGCTATCCTGCAAGACGATATCATCGCCGTTAAAGCCTAGATAAGTCTTGCCAGCCCCTATATTGCCGATCGTATACACTTCGCCAGTTGATAGATTGACGCCGCGCATGACGAGCTTGCCGTTCATGTTCTCCGCCCATGCTCCTCGCGTCGCACCGATGAACATAATCGACGATTCGGTTTTCTTAACCGACGGATCCGTCAGCGCACGCGCCTTCGCCCCGCTCTTCACAGGCAGCATGACATAACCCGAATTGTTATTGCCGCTCTCGCGCTGCTTCCACAGCACGGTCGTGCCATTGAACACGAACCAGTTCACGTACTTACCCTTGGACGGCGTATACAGCGTGCTCGACTTGTCGGAGGCCACGTCATAGATGGAGAGGGATTCCCCGAACTCATCCTTATACACGATCTTGCCGCTGCCAACGACCGGGAAACGACCTAATCCAAACATGTAGTCCCATGGATCGTCGAAGTTGTACAGGTACATCTCGTTTGTATCCGTACGCGACCATACGATATGGCGGCCGCTTATGCTAATGTTCGTGAAAGGCCCAACCGCGCTGTTGAGCAAAATTACCTTATTCGCTTTAATGTCATAGGCCTTCACGTCCCATAGGACGGAATCCGCGGCATAAGATCCCTTGTCCAGCCAAGCAATGTAGCTGTCGCTTGCCTTCGGCGAGCTCTTCGCGGCGCTGCCGACGCTGACCGCCATCTTCTTGCCCGTCTTCACATTAAGCCACATCACCTGCTGCGCCCCGCTCTTGTCCTTCTCCACCCAGACAATCTGCGAAGTGCCGCCTGTCATTCGGTCCGTGGCTTTCGCAGCGGAAGCCGGTACGGTATAAGCCGTCACCCGGTCCTTCGCTACATAGGTGACAGCCGCCATAACCGATGCTGCAGCGAGCAGCGAGACTAGCGCCAACAGCGCTGTCACCGTGATCGACCTTTGCATTGTTTTACTGCCAAACATCATTGCATCGACTCCTATCGATAGTTGTGAACAGCACAAATACAAGCTAATCCGAGCAACCCGGCTATCGTGCCGCTCCATCCGGAACGGTGTTAGACCCGTGGCTTTGCGTCCCCGCCTTTCGGCCGAGTTTGCCTTTGTTCTGATACTTGTAGATCAAATAAGTCCTTCCATATAGGTCGCTAGAAATGCAGCAATTTGGCTGTTTATTCCACAATTTTCGACACAATTTACCTTTTTCCTTTACAAAATATTAACTATACCCAGTAATTGGTTCAAAAGTACTACTATTTTCAACGATCACACATCCTGCATATGATAGATTCATTGTCTCGTGTAAACCAACAATGGCATGACCAGATCCGCAACGTGCGGTGCCAAATGCCGCTCTATCAGTTGGAATGATGTGAAGATTACATGCGAGGCAAATGAATAAAATTAGTCAATAAATGCAAATAAGCCCTCCGAATGAGGGCTTGCGGAAAGTCTATTTTTAGTGAAGCGTATTATTGATGCTCTTCCCGTAGAAGATCTCGTCCTGCTCCATCTTCAGCCGCTGCGTGATCTCCTTCTGCTCCTCTTCGCTAAGCGCATCCTTCGTATAGCCGAATAGATAGTTGTTGAGATCGAACTGCCGCAGCTTGCATTTGGTATGGAAAATGTTCTCCTGATATACGTTCACGTCGATCATATCGAACTGCGCAATAATTTCGTCCGGGATATAGTTCTGGATCGAGTTGATCTCATGATCGATGAATAGCTTGTTGCCATGGATATCCCTCGTAAATCCGCGCACCCGATAATCGATCGTCATAATATCGGTATCGAAGGAATGGATGAGGTAGTTGAGCGCCTTCAGCGGCGATATTTCGCCGCAGGTGGAGACGTCAATGTCAGCGCGAAAGGTACTGATCCCTTCGCTCGGGTGATATTCCGGATACGTATGGACGGTAATATGGCTTTTGTCCAATTGCATAACGACGTTGTCCGGCAGCGGGCCTGGCGATTCTTCGAACGATTCGGTCGGCACCTCGACGATCGGACCTTCCGAGACGAGCAGCGTTACGCTGGCGCCTTGCGGCACATAATCCTGCTTCGCCGTATTGAGGACATGCGCACCGATAATATCAGCCACCGTATTCAGAATATACGTCAGCCGTTCCGAGTTGTACTGCTCGTCGATATATTCGATGTATGCCTCCCGCTCCTCCTTCGTCTTCGTGAAGCAAATATCGTACATATTGAAGCTGAGCGACTTGGTCAAATTGTTGAAGCCGTGCAGCGTAATCCGTTGTTCTTCTGAGAAAGCCATCCTCGTACCCCTCCTGTCCTTCCGTAATATAGCCAGTTTGCAGCTGGTTGATTCACCATGTATTGACAAAAGAGGATTACAGTTGTAGTCTATGTGTATCGATCGACTACAGTTGTAATCCATGAATATCAAAAGAGAGTGCTTTAGGAGGTTAGTCAATGGAATCGACCAATCCGATGCCCCGCATCTCCGAGGCGGAATGGGAAGTGATGAAGGTCGTGTGGGCGAATGCGCCAATGACCGCAAGCGATGTCGTCGCCGCGATTGGTGACAGCAAGACCTGGAACCCGAAGACCGTACGAAGCTTAATGAGCCGGCTTGTGGAGAAGGGCGCGCTTGGCTGCACGGTTGAAGGCAAGAGCTATACTTATTTCCCGCTCGTGAAGGAAGAAGAATGCGTTCGTTCCGAAACCTCGTCGTTATTGCGAAGAGTCTATGGCGGAGCCTTGAAGCCGATGCTCGTGAATTTCTTATCCGACGAACAGCTGACGAAGGCCGATATCGAAGAATTGAAGCAAATTCTCGACCAGCGGAAGGACTAGCGGCGCATGGATATCGTATACCTGCTCAGCGTTGTTCCTACCGTTCTCTTCCGCACGATTGTTACAACGTCGCTCATTGTATTGCCAGTCGTCGTACTCATTCTTATCAACCGGCAAATCCTACAGGACCACATGCCAGCACGGTGGATGTATCTAGTATGGTTGCTGCTTCCGATCCGACTGCTTCTGCCATGGACGCCTGACAGCAGCATCAGCTTATATAACTTCATCAACTTGCCAGCCGTCTTCGAATCCACCACGAACACTTCTACGACTACCGACCCGATTGTAAACGCAACTGCATCTGGCCCTTCGAACGACCAGCCATATACGATGAGTGATGTCGCTAATGATAGCTTGGCAACAGTCTACCTCAACAACAGCACGGGCACTGCCCTAGACACTTCATCCGAAACCAGCAGCATGAATACTTCAGTAATAGAACACACAACCGAAAAACCCGACTCCGCTTCTGCTCAGCAGAATACTGCCGTCAACCGTCCGCACTCTTCCATCCTGCTATCGACGCTATCTTGGATCTGGCTTGTTGGAACTGCCATCACGGCGGCTATTATGATACGTATGAATGTCAGATTCACCCGCGGACTGCGTCGAGGGACAAGCCTTACGGCCAATTCACATCTGCGTGAGCAGCTTGATGCATGTAAGCAGCAACTGCGGATTCGCAGGAACATTAGAATTATCATCACTGATTATGTATCTTCGCCTGCCCTAACGGGTCTCTTCCGACCGAAGCTGCTGCTGCCTGCTGGCCTGCTGACGTCTCTCGGCGAACAACAGATGCAGCATATTATGCTTCACGAGCTCGCGCATTGGAAACGCCGCGACTTGCTAGTCAATGCGCTCATGCACATCTTGCTCGCCATCCATTGGTTCAATCCGATGCTCTGGTACGCCTATTCGCGTATGCGGGAAGATCAAGAGTTCGCGTGTGACGCTCACGCTTTGTCCAAGCTGCAACCGACCGACAGCCGCGACTATGCGCTGACCATTATCCAGTTGCTCGAGAGTTGGTCGAAGCAGCGCCAATTCGTCAATGCTGCAGGCATGTCCGGCAGCCGAACACTAGTAAGAAGGAGAATTGTTATGATTCAATCCAATCGGCCAACCGGTCTCCGCCGTACCATACTCGGCCTAGCAGCTCTTGTGCTGATTGCAGGGTGCTCACTAACAGGGGCGAATGTGGACAAGTCTAATACAACTGCAGCTAATTCGAAGGAAATGATCGACAATGGCAAAGCATCTAGTGCTGCTGCGACGAATATTTCATATGCAACAGACTCTCCCTACCTATCTGTTCAAGAAAAAGTGGCCAAATATGACGGTTCCCGTCAGCTTTTTGTGTCGCGAGACGGCGTTGAAGTGTATGGAACGGTTCAAGCGAAGGTAAATGATAGATATGCGATTATTTATAGTTACGATGAGATGACGATATCTGTAGACGGTATCGCCCATACTTACCCTTGGCATACCATATCGGATACGAGTCCAACAATCCCCGCTAAAATTCAGCGAGCGGACGTTGATCAAGACGGAGAAGAAGAACTGATCGTCATTACTACCTCTAAGATGTGGCAGTACGGAGAACCCTATCTTCAACGTGAAGACATTCATATTATTAATCTAGACGACTGGAGCGAAACCGTTATACCAGATCCGATTGAATCGGCTTCCCGTGCGATCGTCAACTCGCGAGTTACAGTCAACAACAACCTTCATGAGGAATTGTCATTCGAATTTAATGGTGTTCGTTATATGCGTGAAGAATCATTCAATATGATGGCAGACGGAGTCCGCCTAAAGCTTGCCGATCACATCATATTGGGTCACTCTGTTTTCTACTACGTATCTTCGAATGGTGTTATTCGGGCAGGCGTATCCGCATCAGTCGATTCTGCAGATCATACAGGATCCAGCAGCGGGTTTATATCGATTATCGTGAATTACAGTGCCGATCTCCAAGAAGCTACTGTTGAAGTCACACCAAACGGAGAAGGTTGGAGCACAGAACCGATTTAACGAAGAAGTAGCGGGGTAATATTTTCCTGATAAGCGAATGTAACAATCGTCCACAAATTAGGAGGCAGTCCATGCTAGATATTGTTGAAATCAAACGTATGATTCCGCACCGTTATCCGTTTCTGCTTGTCGATCGTATCGATACATTCGAACCAGGCGTGAAGGCTGTCGGAATTAAGAATGTAACGATCAACGAGCCTTACTTCGCGGGGCATTTTCCCGAATATCCGGTCATGCCAGGCGTCCTGATTGTTGAGGCACTCGCTCAGGTTGGCGGCATTGCAGCTTTCCATGCAGACTCCGGCGTTCCTATGATCGGACTGCTGGCCGGTATCGATAACTGCCGTTTCAAACGTCAGGTCAAGCCCGGCGACCAGCTTACGTTGACCTTCGAGGTTACGCGAGCAAAAGGTCAGATCATTAAAGGCAAAGGCACGGCAACTGTAGACGGCGAGCTTGCATGCGAAGCCGAGATCATGTTTGCGCTTCAGGCAATTTGACACTCAGGTTAGTCCCAAGAGGCGGCGCGATCATTCGCGCCGCCTCTTCGTCTTGCAACCTTTTGCCAATAACGGTCGTTGTACTCGTAAAGATCCTATCGCAAAGGTTGTGTTCAATTGAAACCTGCAATGATTCGCAAACCCATCCTCGCCATAACGGCAGTAATCGCCTTATTGTCCGCTTCGCTTCCGGCAGCCCAACAAGTGCATGCCGCAACCTCAACGCAACAGCAACAACAGCTGTGGATTCAACAGGTCAAATTCAACGGCAATGAACGAGGACTTAGCTATCCGCTTATTGTCGAACCCGGCAGAGTCTGGATCGGCATGGATGACGCCGCCAGCCTATTGATCGAGTATCGTCGAGAATATAATGCGAAGAAAGGTACGATTACCTTCACGAATCCATGGCGTTATATTGAGATGAAGCTCGGGAGCAAAACAGCGACAGTTAACGGCACCAAGGTCGCACTTGCAGCCGCGCCTGCCAAGCGGGATGGCACCGTCTATCTGCCCGCCCAACTGCTCTCCCAACTCATGAAAGCGCAAGTGACATGGACCGCTAGAACATCTACGCTGTCTGTACAATATAAGACTCGTGCACTCGCCACGAGCTGGATCGATTATTACTGGGTCGACAAAGAGAATGGCGACATCTATAAAGCCGCTGCCGGGCAGCGCGCCGTACGAATCGATCGGACAACCGCCGACGTCAGCCACGCGCAGTACCTTGAACTAGAACCGCTGGGTGACAGCAATAAATTGCTGATCAAAGCGCTCGACCGTTATGCCGAACCGACTTACATTACGAAGTTAATCATCAACGGCGACAAGCTTGTGCATCAAGCAGCAGTTCACTATTCGAACTGGTTGTGGTTGGAGGGACTTGAACGGTACAACGATCAACTCGTTATGATCAACGGCTCAACGGTTGAATTCGTCACAACTGCCGGTCAAGTAAGCGCCAAATACAATCTTGCGGATTACGGTGTGAAAGACGAGTTTGTTGTAGAAGATTACTTCAATGACGTCCTCTTCGTCCGTTCTTATTCGAAACGCACGCTGCTGCTGATCGACCTGAAGGAGAAGAAAACGTACGAGCTGTACAAACTTATGCTTGATGCCAATGAGCAGAAGATTATGAACGACGCCATTGCCTACAATAACGGTTATCCTGGAGACAAATTGACTGTACTAGGCCGCAGAGGCGACACGTTCACCTTCCTGCATGGTCAGTTGATGGAGCCATACGAAGAAACGCAGCTGACGTTTACCATTCCGCGGAAGAAGTAGGCATACTATCTTTCGGCAAAATAATGCAAAATAGCAAAAAACCATCTTGAACTCGCTTCTGCGAGGCAGGATGGTTTTTTGCATGTTTACAACTAACCGCTAATTAAGCTCCCGTACCGAACCGCTGACGGTAGCCGCACTTGCGGCACAACTCCTCCACCGCTTCACGGCGCGAGAATCCATAATAAAGATTGTTCGCGCGCTCGCCGTCGACAATCTCGGAGAACGACGTTTCATGCACATTGCCAAGGTTGATGACGCCTTCTCCATCGAGGCAGCATGGGACAACCGTGCCATCCACGAGCACTGCCGCCTGAGTACGAAGGGCGTGGCAGAACCCTCGGCCATCGTCCTCAGGCGCATCAAGACTCGGCCACTGGAACTCGTAATCTTGATTAATATAAACGTTCTTCGCGATGCGGATTCCTTTGCCAGGTTCAACACGTTCCTCGATCTGATAGTCGAGATTGAACTCTTGCTCAAGTATCGACAACGTCTCACGGTTGCGGCTTCGCTCTGCATTCGTCATGTTGTCCTGCGTCAAATTCCACAGACGGAAAGAGAACAGCACGTTGTGCTCGGATGCCTCTCGAACGAAGTCGAGAATCTCTCGGAGATAGCCGTCGCGGTTCTCCGAGCCGATATGACCGTCGAAGCTGTGCAGCGAGAAATTCATTTGGCGAAGCGCTGGTTTGCCGAGCAGCTTCGCTTTATTTTTCGTAATCAGCGTGCCATTCGTCGTAATGTTGACCTTAAAGCCCTTCTCATGCGCGGCGTCGAGCAGCAGGTCAATCTTCGGATGCAGCAGCGGCTCGCCCTTCACATGCAAATAAATATGGTTCGTATGCGGCTTGATCTGATCGAGCACGTGTTCGAACGTCTCCTGCTTGATGAACCCCTTCGCGCGGGCCGTCGGCGGGCAGAACGTGCAGGACAGATTGCATACGCTCGTAATTTCGATATACACTTTCTTGAATGTTTTCAATGAGAGAGCCCCATTCCGTATGCGTGCTATTCATCTACCCATTATAACAGACTTGCCGAACAATAGGAGCATGGATGGACCAATCGCATCGTTAACCGCATTTTGGATAAAAAAAAGCCCGTCCGCCAGGGACGAGCTACAATCAAAGCTTAATAAGCATCGCTGGCTAATGCCCTGCAAACCAGAACGCTATTCGTTAGTCGTACAAATGAATTTCCGCCAGTTGCACAACGCCGCCGCCGTTTCCGATCAGCTCGAATTTATAATACTTATAAGCCGTCGCATTGCTGAACGTATACGTGTTCGTTTGATAGCGGTCTGCAAAATCCTCATTGGATCGCGTATCGAGTATGCTCCAATTCACGCCGTCGTTAGAACCGGACACCGTCCACGAGAGCGGATCGCGATCCTCATAATCGTTCGCGGACGTAATCGCGTACTTATTCACCGCATAAGTCGATGTGCCAGGGAACTCATATTGAATCGATGGCGCATTATCGAACACCAGCCATTTGGATGCGACATTGCCGTCGAACGCATTGTCCTTCTGCTCGGCGGCAGGGCTGTTGCTATTGCTGACCGACACCGTGCCGCTCGTCGTCAGTCCTCTTGGAATGTTGTATTCCGTAAAGAACGGACTTGCATGCAGTGTAACGGCGCTGACGGAAGCCCAGCCCGGCAGCTCGCTCTCGCCGAAAACGTAGCCGTCCGGATCCTGTAGAACGAACAACCGGTGCAAATAATCGAACCCGCGCCACATGATCGAATTGCCGTCGCCTTCGTGCGGCAGGCCGAATGCATGGCCAAGCTCATGCGCCGCAGCGCCATAGCCGATCGACAGCGCCTTCTGCACCGTCGATGCAGGCTCGCCGACGAAATCGGAATCGACCGGACTCAGGTTGGCGAATTGACTCTGCACTTCCGTCTCGTCATTCGGGAACAACCATAC
This sequence comes from Paenibacillus terricola, assembly GCF_014779765.1. Classification (GTDB taxonomy): domain Bacteria; phylum Bacillota; class Bacilli; order Paenibacillales; family Paenibacillaceae; genus Paenibacillus_T; species Paenibacillus_T terricola. Next base: position 69,136 of record NZ_JACXZA010000005.1, read on the forward strand.
CGTCGCGCCGCCGAACACTCCGTAATCGCCGCCGCCGAGCGCGGTATGCGCGTACATATAGTTGGAAGCTGCGTCATACTTGGAGAAGCCGACGAACGCCAAGTTTTTCGTACCCGGCTGCGGGTACTGTTGCGGAACGAGGTTAGCGACTTCAGAGTAGAGCTCGCTCTTATCATACGTTTGGTTATAGTAATATGAGGTCGGGTGCTCGCTCTCCAGCACATGCACGTCGACTTTGCCCGTCGTGTTGTTGATTTCCAGGTTGAACGTTTCGCGGCCGTAGCCGTTGGCCTTCATGGAATCGGCCGTCAGCGACTGCAGAACCTTCATGTACGTGCTGAGCTTCGCAGCGTAGTTCTGCGGATCGTTCGGCAGCATCGTTTGATAATCGGTGTTGCCGCCGCTTGGCACATACCAGAAAATGCGCGTTAACGGCTTCGAAATCGGAGGCACATAGTTCAACGTAATCGTCGTCTGCTCCGTGCCGTTCTGAATAACGAGATTGTTCACGCCTGGCACGAGATCTGCGAATACTTTGAATTCGCCTTGATAGGCCATGCCTTGAATGACATTAGTCGAACGGCTCGAGGATGTATTGGTCAACGTGACGGTCGTCGCGCTGGTATCGACCAAATTGCCGCGGATAAGCGGGAACGAATACGAGATCGTTTCATTCGCGGCGAAATTCGTCACTGCAACGCCCGGTTGAGCGCCGTCCGTGACCGAAACCGTTACCGGTTGGCTCGAAGTCGAACCGTATGCGTTGATCAGCTTTGCCACATAAGTGTAAGTGCCGTTAATTTTGCCGCTAATTGCCTTTGATGCCGACTGCGCGCCAGGCGTTTGGTCGACTAGCGTCTGCGTATCGATCAGTGTGCCGTTTTCATACAATTCCAACGTCGTTCCGTTGTCTCCATACCACAGATTCGTTGTAATCGTGTAGTTCCCGTCTCCGTCCCAGTTATTGTGGGACACGACCGGCGTTCCAGGCACACCTGCAGCAGCTGCTGCGGCTGCAATCGGCATAAAAGTCGCCAACAGTACGATTGCTAAGCTAAAGCTCAGCCATTTGGATAATTTCATCTTCAAATCCCTCTCTTCTTCTCCTATTCCAATCTCTCTTTCTCTCTATGGTCTTGCTTATATCAAAAGAAAAGATCCTCCAAAGCGACGCCAGCAATCACAACCTAACAAATTCATTTTCTGTTAGGTAAAGGAAATTTTCTCCCTACGAGTCTACTTTTTCACGTGGAAATTTGCAATGACCTTTTTGGTATTTTTATATAAAAATAAAATAAAGTAACAAATTGTGTCCGCCGAGTGAACACGCCGCTTGCATAAGAGCGCATAAAAAAGCCCGAATGCACCGCTCGCTTTCAGCGGTACAACCGGACTTTCGCTTCAAGGCCATCCATTATTTAAGCATCAAAATTTCCTTGATCTCTTCTGCCGTCAGTGAGGCAATCGACTCGTGCCCCGGCTGGATGACCTCGTCGATCAGCCGCTTCTTGCGCTGCTGCAGCTCGAACATTTTGTCCTCGACGGTGCCCTTGGCGACGAGACGTATGACCTGCACCACATTCCGCTGGCCGATCCGATGCGCTCGGTCGGCAGCCTGCTGCTCTACAGCCGGATTCCACCACAGATCGTACAAAATAACAGTGTCTGCCCCCGTCAGGTTGAGCCCCGTACCGCCTGCTTTGAGTGAAATGAGGAAAACGTCCCGCTCGCCGCTGTTGAAGCGGTTGCACAGCTCCGCCCGCTCCTTCGGCGGCGTGCTGCCGTCGAGCGAGAACATCGGCACGCCTCGAACGCCAAGCTCTCGGCGAATAATCTCCAGCATGCTCGTGAATTGCGAGAAGACGAGCATTCGCTTGCCTGCGCTTCGGCAGTCCTCGATAATGTCGAGCAACTGCTCCAGCTTGGAGGAGCCGCCTCGGTAGTCCTCGACGAACAACGCCGGATGGCAGCAGATCTGACGAAGTCTCGTGAGGCCTGCCAGAATCCGAATCCGATGCTGATCCCAATCATTCGGATCGTCAAGATGCTTCAGCGTCTCCGCCTGCAGCTTCGCCAGATAAGCCGTATACAGCTTCTTCTGGTCTGGCAGCAGATCCGATGACTGCAGCGTCTCGATCGCATCCGGCAGCTCCTTCAGTACATCGCGCTTCAGCCGGCGCAGCAGGAATGGCTTCGACCGCTTCGCGACGGTCTCGCGCGTCAGCTCATGGAATCGCTGACGGCTTGGGAACAAGTCCGGGAATACCGCATCGAAGATCGACCACAGCTCCTCTAATCGATTCTCGATCGGCGTACCCGTCAGCGCGAAGCGATATTTGGACTGCAGCGCTTTAACCGACTGCGCAGTCTGGGTCGCATAGTTCTTGAAGTACTGCGCCTCATCCAAGATGAGCGTATGGAACGACCGCTTCGCATACGTCTTAATATCGCGGCGCAGCAGCGGGTAGGACGTAATGATGACGTCCGTTTCACCTTGCAGCAGACGATCACGCTCTGCTGGTCCACCGCTAATAATGACGGAGCGGATCGAGGGCGCGAACCGCGTCAGCTCCTGCTGCCAGTTATACAGCAGCGATGCCGGGCACACAATTAGCGCAGGTTGACCTTGTTCGCGGATTTCGGGCAGCACCGATAGCAGGAAAGCAATGCTCTGGACGGTCTTGCCCAGTCCCATGTCATCCGCCAGAATGCCGCCGAATCGATAGTGCGCCAGCGTCTTCAGCCATTGGTATCCGACCTGCTGATAGTCGCGCAGCACAGCATCAAGCGCTTCGGGCACCGGGAAGTTCAAGCTGTCCGGCTGGCGCAGATTGTGCAGCAGCTGGCGAAGCGAGCGGCCAAGCCTCACCGTGCGGCTCTCTTGATCGGCATCGATCAACCGAAGGCCGCGCACCGCCGGCAGCTTGAATCCGCTGCCGATCAGATCCGCATGCCGCACGCCAAGCAGATTCATAAGGCGGGATATCTCTTCCATCTCCTCGCTCTCAAGCGGCAGCAGCGCGCCGTTAGGCAGCCGGTAGAATCGCCGTTTCTCTTCTACCGCCTTTATCACTTTCCGAATGTCCCGCTCCGGAATGCCGCCCAGATCGAACTTGAACTCCAGCCAATCGGTACGTTCGTCGATCTCCGCTCTCACCGTCGGCGTCTCTGCGCCAACATGAATTCGCACCTTCACCGCGGACGTCGCATAGACGTCCAGCAGCTTCTCAAGCTCTGGCACAATATGATAGAGGAACTCATATTCCGCATCGTCGCCGCTCATCAAATACCCGCCTTCGGTCTCGATGAAGTCCGCTCTCGCCATGAGCGCTAAGATCCGCTCCTCTCGCTCGCCGTCTCGCATCAGGATCCGATCATCCGCCTTACGCTGGCTGGCAGGTTCAAGCGGATTGACGACTAGATCGCCATAATGGAACTCAAGCGCAGCCAGCAGCCGTTCACGCACACGGTCCAGATACAGCTTCGCCTTCAGCGGCGTGTGTACAACGCGCTCCGATACGTTCTTCGCCATATGGACGTGGCCGAGCTCCATCAAGCCTGGCACCACCCGTTCCATGAATGGCTCCATCTGCTCCTGCGCAATTCTGAACCGGTGACCGCTCGTCTGACTTAACAGCCGCTGCACTTCCGTCAGCCTGACGCTTTGCGCTTCGGATAGTCCAAGCAGCTTCCCATCGGCAATAGCTAAACCGTACGAAGGCAGAACTGCGATACGTTCCAGCCCTTCAACCTGCAGCATGTAGGCAGAAGAAGCAGAAGCTTGTGCAGCAGCCTCTGTCTGTTCCTCCATCTTAAACTCAAACCGAAGCGGCAGCGGCTCATCCGTCAGCGCGATCCCTTCATAGGCTTGACCGCCATAGGACAGAAGAGCATTCGGCACATCCGACAGCAGCGGCAGCAGCGCTCCCCACGCCGCCGGCGGAATGAACAACATACGGTCTCCCGCAGCCTGCGCCGCTTGGGCGAACCCATCTACTGAGGTCCGATACAGTCGTTCATCCCGAACAATGCGAATGAGCGCTTGTACAACCGCATCCTCCTGCTGCGGAAACCGATGAACCTCTGGATCATAGGTAAAATATTTCTGGAACGCATACGACTCTCGCCGCTCGACCGCCTCAAGGAACGCATGGAGCTTCTGCACCACATACAGCCGCTTCGGCTCCGGACCACTCCTCAGCTCGATGCCAAGCAGCAGCCTTCCGATCCGGTCTTGGAATGGACTAACCGTCATCTCGACTGTGAGCGGCTCCCTCGTATCGAACTGCGATCGCGTGCCGCTTGGCCGTTGAGGCTTTCCGCCGAACAGCTCAAGGAGCTCGCCCATCAGGCGCGAATCGTCGCCTGTTTGCTGGGTATCACGTGCACGGCCGAGTACCTTCAGCGGGCCAGCGGCTCCCCCATATGCATCGGTATCCACCGAATCAACCGCGAGCTGCTTGCCAACACTTGCACTCGCCACCGCTTCCGCACCATAACCTGGCGGGCGTTTCCCTTCCGCCGCCTCGTGCAGCTGGATATCCATCAGCACCGCAGCCACATGGCTGCAGCCGCCCTTATAAGAAGACAGCGATGGACAAGTGCAAGTCGTCTGGAGTTCGCCACCCGCATCCATCATCACGGTCACGATAAACGGTTCCGTTCCCTGCACAACCGCTTCATAGCGCGACTGCAGCGGCTCGGCTGTCGTGAAGGTGACTTTGCCCGCTCGGCGGAAGGCTTCACCCTTCTTATAGGCAAGCGTTCCGCACAATTGTTGAATGGAACGCTGCGTCAGCTGCATGCTCATCGCAATGCACCGGCCTTCTTGTCATCTCCGTACACGAACTGCTCAAGCAGCATGAGCCGATCCTCCGTCAGCGGCGCCGAATTGTCCCAATCGAGCACAGCGCCTTCCGGCAGCGGCCAGCGCACCTCGCGTCGAACGAGCGATCGACTGAACGTCTCCCAATGGTCCAGCTTCCATTGATCCAGCTCCGAGCCGCGCGTTCGAATGCGTTCATAATACTGCTCCGAACTTGGAAGCTGGACGAGCAGCACCTTCACTTCGACAGGTTCAAGCGCTTGCGGGAATGCGCCTCCACCCTCCAGCTTCGCAAGCTCTCCTTCCAGCCAGGCCGGATCCTCCAGCTCGCGTGTGAATGGCCCGATAACAATCGCGTCCTGGCCATTGCTTAAGAGATCAAGCGCAGCGTCCATCGTAATCCGGTAGCCAAGATCGCGGCACAACCGCTTATATTCAGCCGAATCGCGGTCGCTTGGATCGAGCCCCGCTCCGGTCATAATCGCTTCAGCCGCAGGCCGAAGCAGCGTATCCATATCAAGCAATGCCATACGGCAGCGGCGCGCAAGCGCCCGGGCCAGCGTTGTTTTGCCAGCGCCGGCACCTCCTGCAACGAACAGCAGCAATGCCATCGTATCTCCCTCTCTCTTATGCCTGTTACGACGTCTATTACTTCGATCATAGCACAATTACGAGGGGGAGCGCTCCTTTACGCAGACTTCTTCTGCAGCTTGTAACCAAGCATTTTACGCAAAAGTATCATGACAAGCGGCAGTCCAATGGCGACTGGCAGCGCAATGAACGGCCAATAATTTTCGAGAAAATCAAGCGCCCGGAAGTGATCCTTAATGATCCAATATCCGAATACGCCAAGCATAATGCAGCAAGGGATAATCATTGGCCTATTGCTCTTGATGCCGAAGATGCGGGACATGCACACCGACGTGCCGTAGATGCAGAACATGACCTCGAATAAAGCCGGCAGCGAATACAATGCGATCATGATCATTTCGTACCGTTGAAGGAAGTTGCCCATATGAGCGTTGCGCGCCAGCTTCATGCAAGACAACGTATATTGGCTCGTCACCTCTGAGGACAGCACAGCCCCCTCCAGAATGGCCCATATAATGATCATCATGCCGCTCCCCATAATGCCGAACACACCGAATCTGCCGTGACCTTGATCCACCTTCTTCACCACTGGAAGAACCAATGTCGCCATCATCGTCGCCATTGCACAGTCTGACAAATAGTGAATGCTGGCCTTAGCTGTCTTCGGCGCACCGGATTCCATAATCGGCAGCAGGTTCCGAATATCGAATTCCTGCATAGAGCCAATCGTAATCAGCACATTCAGCGCGAACATAAACAATAACCCGATTACTGCAATGCGCCCCATGACCTCAAGCCCATAGTAACAGCCGATTGTACCCACGATTAGCGATGTGACAACGAAGATCCACAGCGGCGCGTCCGGCAAGAAATAATCACGCAAATGATAAACAAACGTAATCATAACGGGTCCGAATGCCACAATGAAGAAAGCGAATATAACGAGCGCCACCAAACTGCTGAACCAACGGCCTAACAGCAATTGGCCTAGCTGGATATAGTCCTTATCCGGTGTCCGCCGGATTACAAGATAGGTCAAGTACATCATGACGATTCCTTCTATTGTACCGAGCAGCGTAGCCAGCCACATATCTTGGCCAACCGTACGCGCCAGCACACCTTGCGTAACCCCAATCGCCTTGGCATACATTATGTTAAGGATCATCGCAATGAACATCCCGTTTGAAATCTGAATCTTCATTACTTAATCCCCTCTCTTGTCGCTTTGACCACCCCGGATTTGACGGTCGTCTCCACTTGTACCGTTATTTCGGCCTCCGCGAAGGCCTCATCCCAATCTTTCTTCAACTTCTTCCACTCTGCGGGATACTTATTGCGGAATACATCACCCATCTTCAGAAAATCAGTACGGTACTTATGCTGCGCCTTATCGATAACACCTTCCAGGGTTTGCGTCAGTTCTTGATCGAGTCCTTCATCTGCATCCTTACGCAGTTGGCTGGTAGACTGGCTGCAGCCGTTCTCGACAATATCCGCCTTGGCTGTCAGATGAACATCGAACTTCGGTCGACCCTGGGCATACGCCGGCATCACCTTCAGCTTAGCCCCATTGAACTCCAGTGTAATCATGTTCGTATCGGAATCAGGACAAGAAATGACCTCAATTCCCTTGTCCAGCCGTTCGAGGAAGAAGAGTACGCCGCGTGCATCGTCCGCCGTCAGCCACCCGACCATCTGGCCATGTTTGAAAGCGGCAGCCCCTTTCAGCTCTACTTGTTTAATCGAGCCATGTTCGCCAGGTTTTTTATTAGAGACCCCCCTTGGCTGCAGTGATACCCTCGCAATAACCGGCTCTGTCGAGTCGCTCAAGTAACTCTCTTCCAGCGACATCATATTCGTGCCTGGCGCGCGGCCTGCAATTCGATGATCGCGGAACAGACGGTCTACCGCCTCGCCGGGCACGACCTCTAGTCCCGTTACCGTCGAGATGACTTCATCAGGCTTGTCCGAAGTGACAGCTACCCATGTATTCATTCGCAGCTCATGGTTGCGCGTGAAGAAATCGACCATATCATCGATCCCTTTGCGTGCATACTGCTCGCTCATGACAATAAGGAAATTATGCGCCCAATAGACGCGGCGAGAAGAGATCTGCCCCATATTGCGGATCGCATCAAAAATGCTGGATCCTTCCGTACTAATCGAGTAGATCGGCTCCCCTGTACCGCCTGAAGGGGCGCCCGTCTGTCCGCGCGCATCCGCTGGCCGGATAATCTGTGCAGACAGCCGGACCGTTCCTGGTTTCTCTCCTAGGTCAAGACCTACGGCTGCGACCATTGCCAATTCATTAATTTGCCGAAGTCCCATACAAGACGTAAGCAGCGGGACAGTGAGAACGATCAGCAGCATGCAGCACAATATACGTTTCATTGGGATCCATCCTTTTTCGGTGGTGCCGGCATCTGGTCATGCCCCATTCGATCATGATCCTGAGCAAACCCCGGCCTTGAATTCAGCATCCACATCGGCGCCCGCAGCATCGTGTCCCGTTGATCCGATGGGCGGAATGGACTGAGCGGCGTCAAATAAGGCTCGCCGAAAGAGCGAATCGACAGCGCGTGCAGCAGCAATGCGAAGAAGGTTGATGCAAAGCCGAGCAACCCCATCGTTCCCGAAGCAATCAGAATCGGAAAACGGAACATGCGCAGCGCAAGCGACGACGAATAGCTCGGGATGGCGAAAGAGGATATGCCTGTGATCGCCACAACGATAACCATGAACGGCGAGACGAGTCCTGCCTGAACGGCTGCCTGCCCGATAATGAGAGAGCCTACGATACTGACTGCTTGACCGATCGGCTTCGGCATGCGAAGGCCCGCTTCGCGCATTAGCTCGAAGGCCAGCTCCATGATGAGTGCTTCCAGTAACACCGGGAACGGAACGACTTCGCGTCCTGACGCGATGGTGAGTGCGAGCTGCGTCGGGATCATCTCGTGATGGAAAGATACCAGCATGACGTAGATCGATGGCAGCAGCAAGCTGATCAGGAAGGCGCAGTACCGCACGATGCGGAAGAACGAGCCGACCCAGTAGCGGTTGTAGTAATCATCAGGCGCTTGAATGAACTGCCAGAAGAAGGTCGGAACGATCAGTACCACGGGCGTATTATCGATAAAAATAACGACGCGTCCCTCAAGCAGCGCGGACGCCGCTTTGTCCGGCCGTTCCGTGCTTTGAACCGTGTTGAACGGCGACAAGGGAGCGTCTTCAATTAATTCCTCGATGTAGCCGCTCTCCAAGATCGCGTCGATCTTTATGCCGCCAAGCCTTTTCTTCACTTCGTCAACCAGTCCTGGCTTAACTAAATTATTGATATAAGCGATGTTAATGTCCGTCTGTGTTCGCTTGCCGATCACCATCGGATCAATTCGAAGATGCGGATCGCGAATTCTTCGCCGTACATTCGCTGTATTCGTACGGATGGTCTCCGTGAAGCCGTCGCGCGGACCGCGAACGTTATTTTCTGACGAAGGCTCTTCTACGCCACGATCCTTCCAACCTCTTGAACAGATCAACACGCCTTGCTTAAGACCATTGACGAACATCAGCGTGTCGCCCGCAACTAGCGCGGAGATGCCTTCCGCTACCGTATCGAAGGTTTTCACGGAAGCATTAATCATCAAGCTGGTGCGCAACATGTCCGCTGTCGACAGTTTCGCAGGGTCCAGATTTCGCTCGCTGCCGTATGTAATGAGCGCTTTAAGCACGGTGTCCACAATCGAGGCATCAGCCATCCCGTCAAGGAAATAGAGGATGCCTGGATAGTCAGGGTTGCCGCATAACAGGAAGTCACGCTTCAATAGATCTACGCTTTCCCCCATTACCTCATCTACCGCAGTGACGTTATCCGACAATTGGGGCTGAATCGGCTGTTCCAACAGCCTTTGCATATCGTCTTGCGGCTTGCCATCCTTTGCTTGATCGTTCTCTGGCATCCTCCATCCCTCACTTCCACGTTGTTTGGTGGTATAGGCAGCTTGCCGCTGGTTCACAATAACGTGCAATTGGAAAGGAGCTGCTTGTTATGGATCTGTATCACTCGTGGTTCTATCAGAAGCTGCTCAACACGCAGTGGTTTTTGTGGACCGTTGTCTATATCGTCCTTGGCCTGAATTTCCTAGCCCCCGTCATCGTGTGGCTCCTCATGAACTGGAGCGTCATTAAGGAACGGTTCAAAATGAAGAAGCACAAGTCCGATAAACCGGTAAAGTCGTCGTAATGGTACTGGAAAAATGCGGCGAGGCAGTCGATAGTTTCCCACTTGAGCGCTGTAATTATTCGGCAGCAGTCCACTGCTTATGGAACAGCAATGGCAAAAGCCCGACCATGTCTCCACTCGGAGACGGTCGGGCTTGTTGTATTGGGAATTTATCTTTACTGGGCAAGCATACAATCAACATGGCATTCACCTACGTATGATTCACAAGCAAGACATCCCGTATTGAAAGCTAGAACAACCTAAAGGAGTGCATACCATGAGTTTCATGCCATCAGGCGTTCCGGGATCAACCGTCCCTTTGCCTCCTCCTCCAGCCATTATTCCACCAAAGCCGAATGTATCCTACATTGTTGACTGTCTTCAGAACATTACTTATGTCTGGCTGTGGAATGGGGATAGCTTCTGGTACTACCCTATAAGCGTTCAATCCGGAGCAGTAACCGGCTACCGTTGGAACGGGGCGTTCTGGACGTTCTACGGATTTGATCCGCGTCTTATTAATGCGAGCTCTTGTCCTCCGATTCCGACACTATTCTAAATCCGAAACCCTTATAAGAGCTTTTTTCTACCCACCCAAACCCTCAGGATTTCTACCCACCCAAACCCTCCCTGCAAGGGAGGGCCCCAAAGGTCGTGTGACCTCTGGACTCCTCATAAGGACGCAGCTTTGATAATATGGACCGTGCGCCCGCTCTTGCCCCTTCGCGGCAAAGCTATTGTTCAATGTGTCTAGATACGGTCTAGCGTCCGCAACATTGTTCGTATATGTTCACCAGTCACCGCCCATTGATGAATGGTTTGAGTAAATGCAGCATTTTGCTATGGATAGTGTGCTGTGAATGGAATAACAAATAAAGCGCATCTCATCATCAATCAGATGATGGGATGCGCTTCTATTAGAGACTTCGAAACATCGATGTTACACCATAACCTTGCAAATATCGTTCGTGAACGCCACTGGATCTTGGATCGGGAGGCCTTCGATGAGCAGCGCTTGGTTGTACAACAGGTTCGTGTACAGCTTCAGCTTCTCAGGATCGGCCGCTTGCGCCGATTTCAACGTATTGAACACCTCATGGTTCACGTTGATCTCGAGCACCTTGTCGGCCTGTACGTCTTGACCGTTCGGCATCGCCTTCAAGATTTTCTCCATCTCGATCGATACTTCGCCCTCAGCGGACAAGCAGACCGGGTGAGACTTCAAGCGCTTCGATGCTTTAACGCTCTTCACTTTGCCCTCAAGAATGGCTTTCATGCCTTCGAACAGCTCTTTCGTGCCGTTCTCTTCAGCATCATCTGCCTTATCCTTCTCATCCGCTTCAATGCCCAGATCGCCGCTCGACACGGACTTGAACGATTTGTCCTTGTACGTGTTCAGCGCTTTGATCGCAAACTCGTCGATGTCGTCGGTGAAGTAGAGCATCTCGTAGCCCTTATCCGCGACAATTTCCGTCTGCGGCAGCTTCTCGATTCGATCGATCGAGCCGCCGGTTGCATAGTAGATGAACTTCTGGTCTTCCGGCATTCTCGACACATACTCATCCAATGATACAAGCTTCTTCTCCGTGGAGGAGTAGAACAGCAGCAGATCCTGCAGATCATCCTTGTGCATGCCGTAGTCGCCATATACGCCGAACTTCAGCTGGCGGCCGAACGATTCGTAGAACTGCTCGTACTGCTCGCGCTCGTCCTTCAGCAGGCTGATTAGCGAAGATTTGATTTTGTTCTTAATGTTCTTCGCGATCAGCTTCAGCTGGCGGTCATGCTGCAGCAGCTCGCGGGAGATGTTAAGCGACAGATCCTCGGAGTCGACCATCCCTTTGACGAAGCTGAAGTAGTCTGGCAGCAGGTCCGCGCATTTGTCCATAATGAGGACGCCGTTCGAGTACAGCTCCAGCCCCTTCTCGTATTCCTTTGTGTAATAATCGAAAGGCGTACGCTCTGGAATGAACAGAATCGCATTATAGACAACAGCGCCGTCCGCGCTGATATGAATATGTTTGATTGGCTTGTCGAAACCGTAGCGCTTCTCGAAGTAGAAGTTCTCGTAGTCCGCGTCGGTCAGCTCGCTTTTGTTCTTGCGCCAGATCGGCACCATGCTGTTGACCGTCTGCTCCTCGATCACTTGATCGAATTCGTTGTCCGCGCCTTCCTTCGGCTTCTGCGTCTCGAAGTCCATCTTGATCGGGTAGCGGATGAAGTCGGAGTACTTCTTCACGATCGCCTTCAGGCGGTATGGCTCGAGGAACTCATCATATTGGTCATCCTCAGTGTTCGGCTTGATCGTCATGACGATCTCGGTACCGATCTCTTCCTTCGCAGCCGGCTCAATCGTGTAACCTTCCGCGCCTTCGGATTCCCAGCGGTATGCTTCGCTGCTGCCAAGCGCGCGGCTCGTCACAACGACCTTGTCAGCCACCATGAATGCGGAATAGAAGCCAACGCCGAACTGGCCGATAATGTTATGGCCTTCCTTCGCTTCATTCTCCTGCTTGAACGCAAGCGATCCGCTCTTCGCGATGACGCCGAGGTTGTTCTCGAGTTCTTCCCGCGTCATGCCGATGCCGGTGTCGGTAATGGTCAGCGTACGGCTGGACTTATCCGCCGTTATTTTGATGAAATAATTATCCTTGTTGAAGACGAGACTGTCATCTGTCAGCGCCTTGTAGTAAATTTTATCGATAGCATCGCTGGCGTTCGAGATCAGCTCCCGCAGAAAAATTTCACGCTGGGTATAGATCGAGTTGATCATCATTTCGAGCAAACGCTTGGATTCTGCTTTGAATGCGATTTTGGACATGATTCAATCTCCTTCCGAGCAATGGCTCATGCGTATTGTTAGCACTCCCACATCGAGAGTGCCAAAGCACTTCCTTTTATATACCATAACCTAATTTTTCATGTCAATAGGGCAAGATGACGAGCCTTGTCGAAGCAAAATGGATGAATCGTACGGGGCAAACCTATGCGCTCCAACTATCATAGATTCATATGTTACGAGTATAAGAGAATGAAAGGATTGATGCGACCAAGATGGCATATGGATTTGGCCCTGGGGGCTTTGAGGCGCTGCGGGGTCTGGCTGGACGCAAACGCAGGTCGACGATCAACATCTTTATTTTCAACGGACCCATCATCAATCAGCGTGCAGAGGGCGGCGGACAAATTCTGAAGAATGTCGGTCAAAATGCAAACCAAGGCGGACAAAACGCAATTCTTGGACGCACATCCAATAAGAAGGCCAACTTCGCTAACGGCAACGGACGCAGCGGCATCGCGGGCAAGAGGAATGACGAGCAAGGCGGGCAAGAAGCAGTGAAGAAGAACATTACCGTGTTTAAGAAGAGCAAGCATACGCACCCTCATCATCGCAAAGGGATGTTTAAAGTCTGGTAACTTAAAGCAGAAGGCGCCTGGCGGTGTACACCGGGCGCTCTATTTTATAACAAGAGATTATACTATTATTCTATTACTCAGTCTGTATCGTGACCAAACCACATTCCGTTTTAGCATTCAGTGCAATAGCTGATGATGATTCGTTTCTGGAAAACCTATTATTCCCTTACATAAAATATTTCCTAGCGTTATACTCAATTTTGGAAGATCATGGATGAAGCATATCAATAGGAGATGACATAATGGCAATTGAACCATTTATTTTTCTTGCTTGTATCGTTTGTTTTATAGTCCCTATATTACTCCGGAGATATATAGAGGTTCTTCAAGTAATAGCAGGTGTGTTTTTATTCGGCAGCATTATGGTATTCCACGAGGATGTGCAAGTAAAAATCATATTTACGATTGCTTTCATCTGGACGTTTGGTTCTATTAGCGGTCTAGGGTTAAGGTCTAAAAAGAGGTATTAATACATGATAAGAATAGACCGCCCAATGTGGCGGTCTTTCCTTTTATACCATTACGGCAACAGCGCTTTTACATAAACTACACATCCAGATAATGTACAGATAATCGATTATCGGTATAACTAGTGAAGCAAATCTAGCAGCATATTCTACCGTCCGACAAAGGAGCTCTATACAATGAACAAGAAATGGGTCATTACAACGGCAACAGGTCTGTTCCTGACAGCAGGCATTGGATTCGCATCGGCAGCCGTTATTAACGGTACGCCAGCATTAGGCTTCAAATTCTCGAACAACGGACAAGCTGTTTCGATGTCCGAGACGCCGGTCAACATTGACGGCCGCCTGTACGTGCCGGTACGTGCGCTGAGCGAAGCATCCGGCAAATACGTTGATTATGATGCGTTTAACCAAGGCGTTGCGCTGACGGACAAACCAACGTTGATCGGCAAATATGCACTGAAAGATCCGGACATCGCTAAAGGTATCAAAATGGGTGTCGGCTCCTCGCTGACGCATATTCCAGGCGATCCTGACAACGTGTTCTATACGACGGCAGACCGCGGACCTAACGGACAAGTAGACGTGAATGGCAAAACGGTGCGTACGTTCCCGCTGGCCGACTACACGCCAACGATCTATAAGATCCAAATCGCAGACGGCACGATCAACATCATTGACCAGTTCCCGCTGAAGGTTAATGGCATTGATCCTGTAACGAAAAAAGCTAATATCACGGGCCTGCCCAACATCAAAGGCCGCGACGAAGCACCTTATGATGCAAAAGGCGAAAAAGAGCTCGAATACGATCCATACGGTCTCGATATCGAAGGTCTTGCATACAACGCACAAGACGACACGTTCTGGATTTCCGACGAGTACGGTCCTTCGATCGTTCACGTGAAACGTGACGGTACGCTCATCGAGCGCATCGTGCCGCAAGGTTGGGCTTCGCAAGCGGCAACGCCGCTCGTGCCTGCACGCGAGACGCTGCCAGCCGTGTACAACAAGCTGCGTCAGAACCGTGGCGCTGAAGCTGTAGGCGTTACGCAAGACGGCAAATATATGTTCATGGCTATGCAAAATGCGCTCCGCAATCCGGACAAAGCAATGGATAACTCGCGCCAAGTTCGCATTATCAAGTTCGACCTGTCGACGCTGAAGCCAGTTGCTGAATACGTCTATCAATTGGAGGACGCTTCGCAATTCAATGGCCTCGTACAAGGCGATATTGTCGTATCCGACCTCGTCGTTGTCAATGACCACACGCTGCTTATCGATGAGCGCGACAAGTTTGCTGGCGACAAAGCACAGCTGAAGCGCATCTATGCCGTTGATCTGTCGAACGCAACGAACGTTCTTGGCAAATACGACGACGACAAGGCAGCAGGCAAAACGCTGGAGCAAATGACCGTTGCAGATCTGAAGGCAAACGACATTAAACCGGTATCCAAACGTACGGTACTTGATTCCGTCGACTTCAAATTCCCTTATGAGAAAATCGAAGGCGTAACGCTCACGAATGGCGACACGCTGACGATCGTGAACGATAACGACTTCGGCATCGACAGCACGTCCGAAGCGAACGGTACGGAGCTGTGGCAGTTCAAGCTTCCATACACGCTGAAGTAAAAATAAAGCAGCCCTCCATAAACCATTCATCATGGCTTGCGGAGGGCTGTTTTTTTTGCTTACAATCCAATATTGCGCTTGAGCCCTTGGTAGCTCCCCGCATTCGGGAAGCCATCTCGGACTAAGGCTGCGAATTGCGCTGAGAAGCCATACGCTTCAAGCTCTTGGATCGGGATCATAACCACATCGGCTATCGGGTTGGCATCAAATTCGTTAGACGGCAGCCTGAACTCGCCGCCGGTGCGGCGCAGCAGAAACGTAATATGCAGCAGCGACGGGGATGCATCCGGTTTATCGCACAAGTACAGCAGCTTCACCACTTCCGTCGACAGCCCCGTCTCTTCCTCAAGTTCCCGCACAATCGCCGCTTCCAACGTTTCGCCTTGCTCCACTCGTCCACCCGGCAGTGACCACGCCCGATCCGCAGACACCCGCTGCTTCACAAGTAGAATACGTCCTTCTTCTACGATTACACCCGTTACGCGCACTTGCAGCAATGAGCTCATTGGGTTGCCTCCTCTAATAGTATCTTCAACAAGTCCGCATCAATTATTTTCCAATGCACATTTTACAATGGCACAAGGCGTCGGACAAGCAGGAATGACAACAAAACACCCCTTGATAGCCGCAAGTGACAACGCAATTGTCGCATTGCAACCCTCAAGGGGTGCTTCAATATTGGCAGTCAGCAACTAGCTGCCTAACGATCACTATTACACAAGATCAAGCACGATTACGCTGACGGAGTTCGCTGGCAGCGTCAGAACGACGCTGTCGCTTCCGATGTGCAGCTGCGATTCGCTTGGCTGCACCAGCTCAGCGTTCTTCTTGTTCACGTTTGGCGTATGCACGATCGACTCGTCGCCAGTAAGCGTAATCAGCTGCGCGGACGCAGCGACGTTCAGATCACGGAGCTCAAGACGCGTCATTTTGTCCACATTGTCCGCGTTAACCAGCTTCACGTACACATGCTTGTCGTCCTTCGTGACCGAGCTGAACACCTCGCGGTTGTACGCTTCAAGCTTGTACGCGTGCACATGGCTCGTCGTCTGGCCATCCGTGTACGAGCAGATGAGCGCATCGCCCTTCTCGCCGCCGTAGTTGACCGTAATCGTGTACGCCACGCCTTCCGCAAGCGGCTCATGGCCGTATTGACGGAGGTTGCCTGCCGCCGTGCTGGACGAGTAGTCGCCAAGCGTGTAGCCTTCTACGCCCTGTTTGAACACTTTGACACCCGTTGCGTTACCGTTGTAGTTGATCGCATATTCGATCACATCTTTGCGCTCCGACGTAATATCCGTCAGACCCGCGCCGATGTAGAAGCCTTCTACGCCGGACAGCTTCTCCGCTACGACTTCAACTTTGTAGTTCGTCCAAGCGTCGTTCAGGATATACAGGCCGTTCAGACCGCCGTTCTGTGCATGCAGCACGAGACCGCGCTTCGCATCAACCGTATAACCAGCCGTCGAGCTAGGAATGACCTGCCACTGCGCTTGAAGCGACTGCGTGAAGTCCTGCTCCAGCAAGACGCTGCCGTCTACATTCGACGTAACCGTCACGCGACGGACTGCGATTTCCGCATTGCCCGTTGCGATCTCGATGCCGCCGCGCGGCGTGAGAACGGCTTCAGCGCCATTGCGATACGTCTTGAACGATGTGCCAAGCACCTTCGTCCCGATATACTTCGCATATAGCTGCTGCACGTAGTAGTTCGGCGTGAACCATACGGTCTCGTCGTCGAACCAGATGCAGTCCGGCGTCCAGCGGTACGTGCCGTCCGTCAGCACTTTGTTGAACAGCGGAGCCGTTGCAGCAAGACGAATGACATCCGAATTGTTCTCGAAATGCGTCATGATCGCCGCTTCCGCTACTGCGCCTGCCAGCGTGTTCTTGTCCGTCGATGCATATTCGCCCACGAATACTTTCGACGTCTGCGATTCGTTCAGCGTACCGTCCGCGTTGTATACGCGCTCGTAGTAGTTATAACGGTCGCCATTGTTCAGCAGATATTCGTTCGAACGGTAGTAGTGTTCGTCCGCAATCGTATCCATGTAATTCGACTGCTTGCCGTACCATGTAACATCCTCTTCCCAGCTCGTCTTGCCGTCCGTGAATCGGATTTTTTCTGCACCCTTCTGACCGCCGCGCAGGAAGTTCCAACCGCGCTGATAAGCGTCGTCGTCCGCTTGCGCGCCAACCGTCGAGATAATGTGCAGCTCATGGTTAGGATAGTTCGCTTGCATGAATTCGTCGATGGCAGTCTTGAACACTTCGAAGTTCGCGAAGAACTCCGTGCCCCAGTTCTCGTTGCCTACGCCGAGGTAGCGCAGATCGAACGGTCCAACATGTCCCATCCGCTTCCGAAGCGCAGCCCATTCATTACCCTCAAAATCCATGCTGATCGCAAAATCGATCAAATCCGTGAAGCTGCGGATATAGTAGTCACGCAGTTCGCCGCCTGCCGGATTCGCATAGTCCGAGCGCGCTTGGCAGAGCACGCCGCAAGCCATAACTGGCAATGGCGTCGCATTCAAATCTTCTGCCAGCTGGAAATATTCCATATAGCCGAGGCCCATCGTCATCATGTAGCCCCAGACGTTGTAGTTCTCTTTGCGCAGCTCAATATCGCCGACCGAGTGCTTCCAATCATACACGTTATCCCACACGTGCGATCCTTCGGAAATACAGCCGCCTGGAAAACGAAGGAACTTCGGATGCAGATCCACGAGTGCATTCACGAGGTCTTTCCGCAGACGGTAGTTCGAGTTGCCCTTATAGTTCGCATGAGCCGAAGCCGAACGTACTTCTTCACTCGCACCCCATACATCCTGCGGAACGAGCGATACCATATCGATCGACACTTCGCCGCTGAATGTCAGTACAAGCTGACCGAGCACTGTAGCCGTTCCTGTCAGTACGACTTTCGGATCGATACCATATTTGGACCATTGGCCGCCGCCTGTTACAACGACGACTGCCGGCTCGCTGATCGCTTCGCCATCCGGGTTCAGCAGCTGCGCTGTAATGACGCCGCCTACATCGGATTTGGCCCATATCGTAAAGTCATAACCATCGCCAGCCTTGATCGACATCGCGCAAGCGCCATTCGAATCTGTATAGCCGCGGTTGTACAGCTTCGTGCCGTCCGGCACCGTAATATAGTGCGCGTTCACATCGGGGTCTTCGATGCCGAAGTGAGCATTCAGGCCGCCTTCGCTGCGAACCGTCACACGTTCCACATCGCCGAACCATGCATGCATTGCCTCATAGTTACGTCCCGTTGAAGCGCCGCACTCGCCGCAAACATGCGAGAAGCTGTCGAACTCGAACGCTTCGAATGAACGGTTCTGTACGAGCTCCGCATAGATGCCGCCGTCCGCTGCGTTATTGATATCTTCATAGAAGAGTCCATACAATACGTCACTGACGTCCAACACTTCCTTGCCGCCCTCGATCGTCAGCGTATATGGCGGAAGCCCTTGCGGAATAACGGATACCGAGAAGCTCTTCTCGGCTTGGCGGCCGCCTTTACGAAGGGTTGCCGTAAGGGTTACAGCCTGCGCTTCCGATAGATCGGCATTGATCTTGCCCTGCTCATTCATTGCACTTGGGTTGCTCGACTGCCAGCTTGCTTCCACTTTACCGCCCATAAGAAGCGTCGGCAGCGTAATGTCCTTCGTGACAATCGACGTCGGGAACGACAAATACTTGTCCTTCGCGAGCGCGACGATTGCTTCATCCGTCAGCGATTCGCACATCACTTCAATCACTTCGTCCTGCGTCAGGCCAGCTTGGTAAACACGGAAATCTGATACTGCACCGTTAAAGTCAGGATCCACATCGTATTGCGACTTGCCGATCGTGTTGTTGCTGTAATTCGCCGAGTCCGTGAACGTCGCGAACCATTCGCGCAGCTGCGCATAACGGCCGCTCGACGTCTGACTGATCATGCCGTCCGCAACGGCTTCACCGTTCACATATACAACGGGACCGGCGCTGCTGAGCGTACCGCCTTGTGTACCTGTTACCGATAACGCCACATGAATCCATTCGCCTGCTGCAAAACCTCTGCCTGGATCAACGACAATGTCGCCGCCTGCGAAGCACGTTCCGCGGAATCCGCGCGTCAAGAACAGGTAGGGTCCCCTCGAACCGCGGCCGAAATCGAAGATTCGCTCCCATACGTTGTGGCCCTTGCGCAGGTATACCCAAGCGGAGATCGTAATGCCCGTCTGATCACTTACATTCGCCAGCAGATCAGCTGGCAGCTGGAGATACGATGTTCCGCCTGTACCACCAGCGAGGGAAACCGCCATACGGCCGCCAATGTTCTCAATGGTAGGCTTCGTTGTACCCGACGCGATTGCGTCTTTGCCGCTGCCGGAGCGGTCATAGCCGACATTCGCTGCATCATCAAAAGCGTAATGCGCGATTAGGCTTGTGCTGCGTACATTGTCAAGGTTACTGCTGCTCATGAATTTTCCCCTTTTAATAGAGTTTTAGTTAGCCATAGGATATAGCGTTATCATTTGGCAGAAGAAGAAAATGTAATTCACCGTACTGATCATTTATTGCATACGCGAATATAATAACATAATTACTAATCAATTAACATATAGATTATCAACCTAGTTCTACCCACCCAAACCCTCCCTGCAAGGGAGGGCCCCAAAGGTCGTGTGACCTCTGGACTCCTCACAAGGACGATGTCTTGGTTGGGATGGATCGTGCGCCCGCTCTTGCCGCCTTGCGGCAAAGCTTTTGTTCACTGTACCTAGATACGGGGTTATCGTCCGCAAACGTTGTTCGTTTGTGCCCACCTGTCACCGCCCATTGTTGGGACTTCTGATAAGCTGCACCATTTGTTGGGACAACGAAACTACTGGAATCCGGAATGAGTAACGCTTAAATCCTGTTCATGTCCTGAATATGCCTATTGTTCGCCGCATAAAGTGTGTTTGTGCCGTGCTTATCATGCGAGAAAGCTTATATAAACAAAATAAGCGCTGCTGAGCAGCGCTTATTGGAGTAGTGAACATTTTGTACATAGCGTGTAGCCTAGGCCGTCTAATGTTCGACTATGTAGTTCGTTTAATCTTGAAACTTAGCAGGACGCTTCTCAATGAAGGCCGTAACGCCTTCGCGCATGGACTCTGTCTCGAACAATTCGCCGAACAGTTCGGTTTCCCGTTCTAGTCCCTCTTCGAGTGTACCGTCCAGGCCATCGTTGATTGCGGTTAGCGCTGCAGCGACGGATGCTGCGCTTCGGTCGTGGGCAATACGTTCTGCCCATTCGAGTGCTGCCTGGAGCAGTTGTTCACGCGGTACAGACTTGTTGACGAGGCCGATCTGTTCGGCCTGTTGACCCGTAACCGGTTGGCTGAGCAAGATCATCTCGGTTGCCTTCGCCTTGCCGATAAGCCGAGTCAGACGCTGCGTACCGCCGTAGCCTGGAATGAGTCCGAGATTGAGCTCAGGCAGTCCCAGCTGTGCCTCATCTGCCGCAATGCGCAGATGGCAGCTAAGCGCCAGCTCCAATCCTCCGCCAAGCGCCGCTCCATTAATCGCGGCTATGACCGGTTTCTTCATCGTCTCGATGCGCCGGAACTTCTCTTGCACTGACCGTGCGAGCTGCGTTGCTGCTTGCGCATCTCCGAATGCACTAGTGAACTGCTTAATGTCAGCACCTGCTGCAAAGCATTTGCCTTCGCCGGTCAGGACGATCGCTTTCACTTCCGAATCGGCTGCAAGCTTATCGAGACATGCCGACAACTCGTCAATAACTTCCGTGCTTAACGCATTAACGGGCGGACGGTTCAACGTAACCGTTGCTACACGGTTCGCTAATTTTACCCCGACCATAGAATAGACGTACTCTTCTGCGGTAGACATGGATAATCATCCTCTCCTGCACCTGGGGTACAACACGAACAGCCCCTTCGATAGGGGCCCGCTCGGTCGAAATCGAATACTCCATTATACCATGCTACACGCGTTTCACCTGAAGCGTCTGAACCGATTTGTTCGTGTAGGTTCCCCGCAGCGTCTCCTCTGACAAAAGGTTTAACTTCACCACGCTTGCCACCTTGCTTGCGTCCGACTTGGACAGCAGCCGCCACATATCCGCTTCAGGCAGCACATCGAACAATCTCGCATCATCATATTCTCTGCGCTCTTGAACGATAATCTTCGCTTGGTAGTCGCCCGCTTGCAACTCGCCAGCCGGATTGCCATTACAATATGCAATGATGACGTTTCGCAGCGTCTCCAGCTGCTGCTCGATCTGTTTCTGCTGCTGCTTCAGCTCATAATACTGACGAAATGTTTCCTCCACACCATATCACTCCCCTACCATTATTCATCCCATTCTATGAATGAGCTCAGATAGGTAGAACAGTTAGGAGAGGTTTCATTGTTATTCACCAGCTTACTCTACAACTACTGTCTGTTCGAGCTGCTCAATCGTTCTCCCAACTGACGAAAAGCTTCCCGGACCTTCTCCTGCGGCAGCTCCGCGTATCGATCGCCAATGCTCACCTCATAGTAGCAGACCGTACCCGTCTTAGGACGCAGCACATGCGTGAATCCGATGCCCGTCTGCTGTGTGATTTCGATCAGGATCGGCTCCAGCTCCTCCTTCGGCCTCTCGGCATGCACATGAAACATATTCGAGACCGGCACCTGCGGCACCGTCCTTATCGCCGGGTGACAGCCATTGTACAGCGCCGCCAACTCGACAGCTCCCTCATAATAGTCGGCCATGCGCGGCAATCGGAGATCCAAATAGTACTCAGCGCTTAAGAAATACGGGTACAGGCTGATCAGATCGCCGCCGTGACGCCTTTTCCAAACCTTCGACTCTTCCGCAAAATCGTACTCCCCCGCCAGCACAGCCCCGGCAATGCCGCCAAGCCCCTTGTACACCGACACGTAAACACTATCGAACAAGCTGCAAATTTCCTCAGCCGATCGACCATAGTAGGGCGTAACCTCGAATAGCCTTGCGCCATCGAGATGCAGCTTAATCCCTTTCGCGCGGCAATGCGCGGAGATCGCTTCGAGCTCGGCATAGTCAGGCAGTTGGCCGCCAATTTCCCGCTGCGGCAGTTCCAGCAGCAGGCAAGCAACATCGTCCGGCATGCCAAGGACATCGGATAGCAGCACTGGCCGTGTCGTATCCGCAAGCAGGATGGGCTCGAGATGATGCAGCTCCTTCAATCCGTCCTGCTCGTGGATCTCCAGATGGCACAGCGGATGATACGCAACTTTCTTGCTGCCGGCAGCATCTGACCAGATTCGAAGAGCGATCTGCTGCGCCATCGTGCCACTCGGGAAGAACACCGAAGCCGGTTTACCCAGCAGTTGGGCGAACCGATTCTGGAACTGTTCAATGACAGGGCCGCTCCCATATACGTCACTGTCGACATCGCCGTCAATCGTTTCGAACGCTTCCTTCAAAACATGTACATTTCGTTGCCCGTGGCCGTTCAACGGATACGGCGCATTATTATAAGCCTCAGCTAGCGTTACATCTAAACGCATATAGATCACCGCTCCTTTCCAGACACTGTGTTGTAGTGTCTGGCATTTGCGCGAATTCCATACCCATACATGCACAAAGACCGCCAATCGAAGGACAAGCGACTTCGCTAATTGGGCGGTAGTCTTGCAAATTTTTATCTGGAAACTGTTTACAACAAATATGTTAATTGATTAATATTGTTATATATTATTTAACTTGGACAAATAAACCATTTCAAACAAGACATTGCCATGCACGATCAAACTAATACGAAGAGGTTCGATTCGATGAGAAGACGCCGATTAACGATTGCATTACTCTTATCAACCCTGCTGCTGCCGAATCTTCAAGCCTGCACTTCAACAACAGATGAATTGGATGTGGATGACAAGTTATTAGAAGACGATTCAAATCTAAACCTTGATCCGAATCCCGATTTGAAACTAACGCTTCGGTGGTACGGCAATAATGCGCGCGAGCTGCGGTACGGTGACGAAGTTTATTTTGATAAAATCCGCCAGAAGTTCCCGAACATCGAGATCGAACGCTACGAGGAGTTCATGGACGATAAACGGCTGCAGCCTACGGGGTCAGAAGCCCCATGGCCGATGGATACTCTGACCGACATGCTCTCCGCTCACCAAGAGCCGGACATTATCGTCGCCTATACCGAGCTAATTCCGAAGCTATCCGAGCTAGGACTTCTATCCGATATGGAGGAATACGTATCGGCCAACAAACTCGACCTATCGCGATTCGAACCGGCTTTCATCGAACAAGTGCGCAGCTATTCGCCTGATGGTCAACTGCTCGCCGTTCCGTATATGCGCACCTTGCATGCAATGAGTTATAACAAAGTGTGGTTCGATAAGGCTCACATTCCTTATCCAACAGACGGGATGACCTGGGAAGAGTGGATGCCGTGGGCAGCGAACATCAAGAAGAAATATGAGGAGATGAACGTTGGATCTACCTTGATATACGCCGTTAGCCATGCATTCGGTTACCCACTGCTCGCCTTGCAGCGTTCCGCATCTATACTTGATGCTGATACAGGGAAGGCCAATGTAACGAATGCCGATTGGACCGCAATTGCTCGAATTATGCAGATCCACTACGGCTGGATTCATACCCCCTTCGAAGTGTATAACGGACCAAGTCAGCCATACCATAACACGCTGGAATACTCAACAGACGGCTATGAATTAACCTATAAATTCATCAACTCTATATACGGGGAGCAATACTTTCAACAAAGCGACTGGGACATGGTTTCCTTCCCGACCTTCGAGGATAAGCCTGGCATCGGGCCTGATTTCGTCGGAGAGGTGCTCTCCGTCAATCCGAACAGCGAGCACCGGGAGGAAGCGTTCGAGGTGTTATCTTATCTCGTATCGGACGAGTTTCAGACTTGGAATGCCCGTCTAGGCAACGGTTCACCGCTGGCAGATCCGGCCATCAATGCCCAATTCGCCGTCGATAATTTATTCTATTCAGGTAAGAACGTCCGCGCCTTCTTCCATAACCAACCTGCTAAGCCTGCCAAGAAGAATGCGAAGGAACCCAAAGCCGAGTATATGATGAATGGTCTCATGGACGGATTCTACAATTCATCCAACCTTGTTGAGGAACAGCTGTACAATTTCGAAGAGAAATGGAATAATCGCTAAATTATAAAACACGTATGCGATATGCAAAAGGGCTCCCTGCCTGTCATCTTGCATGACGGTAGGAAGCCCTTCTATGTGTGCATTATTGCGCCGCAGCTCCAATGAACTTGCCTGCCAGGTCTGCTTTGCTAATCTCGAACTCCACATGATCGCCAAGCGCGCGCGGTACGGAAATGCTGATGCCCAGCGCGTCGTCCGTCCAATAAGAGAATACATTCAACACGTTGCCGATTCCAATATCGTCGGCTTGTTTCATATAGGTAAGAAGCTCTGCATCAGACCAGTTGGTTAACTCGTTAGCTGCTTCCTTACTCAGATCCAGACTCGGATCGAACGGAACGTACTTCGCTTGGTGCAGCAGCTTCACGAAGGAGTCATCCAGCTTGACGTTGTCCTTGAGCAGCATCTTCATTCCCGTTGTCAGATCCACATTGGTCGTAAAATAAATATTGTTCGGATGTGCAGCTCCTTTACTGTTCGCGTATCCGGTATATTGGATGCTGAGCACCTTATCATTCATCTGTTTCACTGTATAGTCGATGTCCATCGTCGTCTCGTTCGCAGCGTAGTAGCTGATCGCTTTGCGCGCTTCATTCTTGATCAGCGAATTAATCGTCTTCTCCCGCTTCGCATCCCCAAGATTCGTAACCTGCGGATACTGGATCTTCATCTCATGCTCGGTAAGAGCCGCACGTTCCAAGGATGGGGTTGCGGACTGACCTTCGCTAGTCGTCTGCTGAGCCGGCTCGGTAGTCCCCGTAGAATTCTCAGTTTTATCGCTGCTGCAAGCCGTTAAGAGCGCTATTAATATAAAGATGATGCTTAATCTAGCCATGTTCATTCTCCTTCGATCATACTTGAATGAACCGTACTGTGTCGTATAAGGACGACGACAGACGTTTCACCTTGCCACTTCCCATTATCCTCATTATAGAACACGGTCATTCGCTTCGAGTGCCGATATTGTGAGGATAATTCGACGAAGGAGTATACGAATGATGTCTGATCTATGCAGAAATCGGTATCCTGACGATAAATGCGCTGCCTTGTCCCAACCTGCTTGCTACCTGGATCGTGCCGCCGCAAGCCGCTGCGATACGCTTCGCAATGGCAAGACCAAGCCCGTGTCCGCCGAGATGTCGGGAACGCGTCTTGTCCTCTCGGTAGAATCGTTCGAATATTTTCTCCTGCTCCTCTGCAGGAATGCCGATGCCTTGATCGATTACGGCGATGGCGAGAACGCGATGGCCTCGCTGCTTCTCCTCGGCCAGCTTCACGCGTACAAGCGTGCCGGACGGTGAATATTTCACCGCATTGTCGACCAGTATGACGAGCAGTTGGAGAAGCCGCTGCTCATCGCCGTACACCAGCAGCTTGTCCGGCGCATCCAAGTCATGCAGAATCTGCTTCGCTTCGAACAATGGCGCAAGACCGTGCAATGTCCGCTCCGCGCTTGCCCGAAGATCGAATTGCGTGAGCTGCAGCTGCTCTGCCCCTGAATCCGAACGGGCCAAATATAGCAGGTCGCCGACCAAACGCGTCATCCCTTTGACTTCATCCTTCATATAGCCGAGCGTCCGCGTTTCGAATCGGTCTTCGTCTTCGTTCTCGTTCGGCGCAGCTTGTCTGCGCATCCCTAGCGTCTCGATCGAAGACATCAGTACGCTAAGCGGCGTACGCAGCTCATGCGAGGCGTCGGCGACGAATTCTCGTTGCCGCGCAAGCGACTGCGCGATCGGAATCATGGCTCGCTTGGACATGAGGTGGCTGACGAAGACGCACGCGACGGCAAACAGCAGCGTCAGACCGCCAAGCACCAGCGCAGCGGTTCGCAGCATCTCTTCCTGCGCGCTAATGTCGACGCCGACATACAGTGTTCCGATATTGCGGCCGGCAGCGGTCAGTTCCCGGCTTGCCACAAGGAATGACGTTCGCTCCTCCTGTTGGCCGTCATGATCTCGGAAGAACAAGCGGCTTTGCGTTTCAAGCTTTACCTTGCGAGGCTTATCGTCTCTTGCGCCCCATCCTTCTAATGCTCGCAGCGCTTGCGAACGAATCCCGCTCTGGCTCTCGTTGCCCAAGACGAGACTTCCCTGCTGATCCACCCAATAATAGAATGCTTGATCGGCGCCTATCTCGAACGAATTGTCCTTCTTATCGTTAAACTGGTTGGCTCGCATATTTCCGTAGTTTTCTTGCACGAATCGGAGCTCATCATCAAGCAGCGCATTCAGCTTGTTCTCCCGCTCGCTGCGGGCGGATTGCTGAAACAACGAGTAAGCGGCAGCAGCGAACAATCCGAGGAACAACAACAGCAAGGCACTGTATTGTGCGGTCAAACGCCAACGCGTCCGTTTGATCACATCGTTATGCAGGCTGCCTTTACGTCTGTCTTTTCCCCTAAGCATGGATTCGGTACCCGACGCCGCGTACGCTTTCGATCAACCCTTTGTGCCCGGCAATCTCCAGCTTCTTGCGCGCCAGCTTAACAGTCGCATCGACAGCCTTAGGGGTAACATCCGAATCGTATCCCCAGATGCGATCCAGAATCAGCTCGCGAGTGAGCACCCTCCCGCGGTTAACCGCTAGAAGATCGATAATCTGGAACTCTCTTGTCGTCAGCGAGATTCGCTGGTCCCCCAGCTGGACTTCATGGCTGGCTCGATTCAACCGAATCTCTCCCAATTGCACCATCTCCTCCATAAGAGGCGCGAAGTTGCGCCGGGTTAACGCGCGGACTCTGGCCAACAGCTCGTCCACCTCAAAAGGCTTCACCAGGTAGTCGTCTGCACCTGCATCGAGCCCCGTAACGCGATCTTGCAACGAATCGCGGGCGGTCAACATCAGTATCGCCCCCGCATAATGGGCTTGGCGCAGCTTGCGGCATGTCGAAGCTCCATCGCCCTCCGGCATCATCCAATCCAGCAGCACCACGTCATAGGTTGAGGCAAGCGCATAGTCGTATGCATCGCTGCCTGTCATTACCCAATCCACTCGCCCGCCGGTCTTGGCTTCCATCATATGAACAATCAATTCGCCAAGGCGAGTATCATCTTCCGCTAATAGAAGGTTCATCCCTATCAACCTCTCTGATCTTTGCTATCGTTTCTACTAAATGACTGCCTATAAGATAGCAAGCAAAGATGAAAGAAAGATGAAGACAAGCTGATAGTAAATTGAAAGTTGGCAACGTGATCGAAAGCGGACTTATGGAACTTCCTTTCACCGTTTTTTCACCAAAGGGCGATATTCTTGGGTTGTAAAGAAAACGAGGAGGTGAACATGAATGAAATCAACGAGATGGAAAATGTTAAAATGGCCGTTTCTCGCTGCAATTGGAGTTTTCGTGCTAATCATCTGCTCTGGTTGGACGCACGGCGGCCACCCGGGCTTCGGGCAGGAGACAGGCTTCGGACATGGCGGCGGTTCATTCAGAAGTGGCGATGGGATGTTGGTGCAGCGCATTCGCGTCACCGAGCATGACAGAGACGGGTTCGGACTGATCGGCTTGCTGGCGAAGCTCGGCGTATTGTTGATCGGGGCTGCGCTGTTTGCAAAGGGAAAATCGCTGCTGAAATGGATTGGCGGACTCATGGCAATCGTCGCGCTGTGGTCGCTTCTATCCTTCTGGACGATTGTCATTGCAGCTGTCGTAATCGGCGCTTACATCTATATTCGCAGGAGAAGCAAAGGCGGATCCGACATCGAGATGACACCTTCGGCGGAATGGCTTACGGCATCCGTACCACACAATGATGTTCACATCTTGGATCAATGGGAAAGGCAACTCAATAAGGAGGCGAAACAATAATGGGTATTTTCAAACGTGTCAAAACAATCGTACAGTCCGACGTGCATGGTTATCTGGATCGAATCGAGGATCCGGTCAATATGGTGAAGCAATATATCCGCGATCTTGAAGAGCAGCTGGACCGCGCAGCGGAGGCTTTAACCCAGCAACTGCTTGTCGAGCGAAAGCATGCCGCGCTTATCGAGCAGACGGAAGCGCTGCTTGCCAAACGCAGTCACCAAGCTGAACTTGCGGTTGACAGAGGCGAGGACGCGATCGCACAGATTGCGATTCGAGAGAAGCTGATTCTTCAAGAACGGCTTACGCAGTATCGCAGCCAATTCGAAGCCTTGCAGCAGCAGACGGTACAGCTGAAGGAGCAGATCGTACAGTTGAAGCATACGTACGATGCGCTGCAAGCCAAGAAGCACTATCTGATTGCGAGAGTGCAAACCGCCGAGGCGCTGAAGGGCGTGAACGGCACGCTGCACAGCTTCGATCCTCGGCAAGCCGTGCGCGGATTCGCGCGGATGGAAGAGAAGGTATGGCAATTGGAAGCGGAAGCGACCGCGCGCAAGGAAGTGCAGGCAATAACGAGCCAGGCTTCTGGCAACGCGCTGCAGGACAAGCTTCAAGACAGCGTGCTCCTGGAGCTGGATGCGTTAAAGCGTCAGCGCCAGGAGAAGGAGCTCAAGCAGCTGTGAGCCAAGCCGCGGCATCCCGTACGGCAGGCAGGCTGGTTCGAGCCTGCCTGCCTGGGGAACACGAAAAACCGACCATCGCTGATGGTCGGTTTTTCGAGATGACGGCTTACAAGGACCAATCGTCATCCTCGTAACGAGCGACAATAAGTGCTTTGATACCTATTTCCTCACTTGAATGAATTGCCTTCTCATGTTGATGCAAGTTTATGGAAACAGAACGATTGACTATTTGTTTGTTAAGGTCTTCTACCATTGTGGTTAACTCACAATTAAGTGCAATGTACCGCACCAAAAAAAAGACCTTGAATGGTATAAGCCATTCAAGGTCTCTGGGGTTACAATAGCACTACTATCGACTAAAAGTCGTACGGGTCAGCAACTTCAAAATCACTTTCATGCCAAATTTCTTTCTCAGCAAGCATTTCTAAGAAGTTATTAATCGTATTTCTTAAAGTTTCTTCAATGCAATAGCCTCTTCCTACACCTGGATAAGGGACTCCGTCTGAATCCTTTATCAACAAATTTGTGTATCCTGTTATTTCCCCTTTAATCCCCTCAAAAATTTTAACTTTAAATTTGTGATATGGCGTTTTATTCATCTCAATCACTTCGAATTCAGCAATACACTTTCGTATCGATGCAATGCCTGATATGCTTATAGCTTTCCAATCGTCCAAAGGATTCACCCTACCTTGTTCCAAAAGATACTATAGAATTATCTGGTGCTATGTCTATATACTTCCCATTTTTTGAATGCTATAGCACCAGTCAACCTTATGAGTTATACTTATCCACTAGCTAACCTCCAGCTCATTAGATACTATATTCACTTAAGTGCATACTATTAAGCCCCCAATAATTTTGGATACAGATTTTAAACTGGAAAGTCTTCACCTAAATGAAAACCTTGATAGGCGTTGAGCCAATCAAGGTTGAAAACTGAATTAAAATATTATTGTAATAAGATGTACTCAGGCGGAACACAATCCGCTAACCATACTACATTGTTACCCTGGTAAAACTTTACCCCGTCATTGAAGGCCTTTTCAGCATCAAGCTTTAGTAATACAGGGTCTGAATCTTTACGTTTCCCCACTAAATTCGCTGTATTAATATCAACTGATAAATGGACATACTGTC
Source organism: Paenibacillus terricola (assembly GCF_014779765.1). Taxonomy (GTDB): domain Bacteria; phylum Bacillota; class Bacilli; order Paenibacillales; family Paenibacillaceae; genus Paenibacillus_T; species Paenibacillus_T terricola. Next base: position 99,113 of record NZ_JACXZA010000005.1, read on the forward strand.
TCGCCATCGGTTGAAGTCCTTCTGATAAGATCTGCTCAACTAAAGGCCTCGCTGTACCATGATAAAGTATCGAAGGAGGGACATCGACCGTTTTATGTATTTTCTGAGGAATAGAATGACCGTATAGTGCTCTTATTCTGTCCTTAAAAATCTCATGTCGTTTTTTATCCGATAAATCAATCATTTGTCTTAAATCATTTTCCGTTACTGACTCCCATTGATTTTCAATGTGAAGTGCCATTAATAACTGGTTTATATAGACCCACCCTTCATTATCTAGCTCTAATTCATATTCCCAAGGTGCATGACGTAGTGCATAAGAAACCGCTTTGCTAAGTTTTGAATAATCCATATCATTCTCCTTTAAATAGTTTTCCTTGGTGTCTAAAAAGTAATATTCAAGTTCAACAAATTCAAAATAAAATCATTTCTCTTGCCTAATCTGATCTTATCTCGTTCAACTCATAGATCCAATAGGATTCTCCTATATTTTTATGAGCACATCATAAATACCACTTATATTATTAATTAAATTACGCATAGATAAACGAAGGCCTCATGTGGGAATAACACTCACATGCGGCCTAATTTTCTACACTTTAAACCTACTTCTAATCAAAATCGATCATCTCATTAATAGCGTCCTTAAACCAAGTCCAAAAATCAACAAACACTTTCCTTTGCTCGAATCCCGGAGAAGCATAGTCATGAATTATTTGAATTTGATCATCTTTCCCTAACTCAAAACATGCCACATCATCATTATCAATTCTCTCAGCAAATGGAACCAATTTTCTCTTGGGATATCGATTCTTTAACCCCTCATATCTGTCTAACAATCTTTCTCTATTCATAAAAACCCACGGGTCCAGATTAACCAATTTAAGATCAATCACTTTTTGTATTCCATCGGGATATTTAAATCCTTGCGGAAGTTGTGATTCATCAAGTAATTCATATAGCATATTTAGCTACCGTCCCATCCTATAATATTTGATCCATTTGGATACGTAGTTCTGTAAAGAAACCGTTTTGCCATTTCAACCGGAATCGATTTGTTTGATTCATGAATAATAGCATGAACATTAATCCTTGCTTGTCTCGCAGCAAGTACACGAGTATTGTCGATTGTGGTTAACTTACCGTACGCCATCCTAACAACATCTATCGGCTCACCTTTCCAGCTTTTTTTCGTCATACTTTCTGTTATCTCCTTAGCACCATTCACTGAACTCTGACTAAATCTAATTTTATACGGGTTAATGAAATTGTAATTCCTGAATGCCTGCCAACAGCTCGTCTTCCAACCATGCGAATGCATCAGCTGTTGCCGTATCTGTCGAAGAGTCATTCGACATCGACGCTACCTTTCCGTCAGCCGGCGCATTGCCAATGCCCGGATGATAGTCTGGCTCCGTGTTGCCACTGCTGTCCTCCGGTCCTTGCAGCGAACCCATGCTGCCGTTGCCGCTCTCCAGATCGCCGATCCAGCCGATGCCCTCGCGTATGCGCTCGCCATAGCGGTTGTACATCCGGCTTACTAGGCGGCCCCAATCATCATATCGTACCGCAAGGTCACCGTTCTTGTCTGTTAGTGCGGTAACATCGTCGTGTCCATTGTAGACGTACCAGAACGTTTGACCTTTGAGTTACCGACAATGGACGGCCTTCTTCGTTGAAGGTATATGACAGAATCGTTGTACCTGTTCGGTCCTCTTCGTCCATGATGACCCACGAATCGCCCTTGTAGTGATAGACGGTCGTTTCTTGCAAATTGCCCTTTCAGAACGCTGTCAGTGTTCATTAAAAAAAGATGACTCCTGATGAATTCAGAAGCCATCTCATAACTGCTCAAGACTATGGCAATTCATAAATAATGGATTACCGCAGCGTCTGTAACTAAATTAATCGTAATACTTATACAAAAACACAATTATTGACTACAAGAGTCAATAACTGTGCTTTGCATGTGCCTTCAAATAATTATAAGTGTAATATTGAACTTTCATTGTTCACGAGATCAATAAACATCTAATAATTACTTAAGTTGCTCTTTATTATCGCTACTCCCAACGAAATGGTCTGGTCCATTAAATTTATTAATTGCTCAATATCAATAGTAAACCTATACACTTCGGGATTCTGAGCAAACCTCTCCACCGTCTCATTATATATTAGAACCTCTTGACCACTTAACTTTACAATAAAATGATCCGTTAATTCTTTCTCATCACTAACTTTTGAAAGATGAAGAAAATCTTTTATTTCTTCAATATATTCCACTTTCACTTCAACTTCTAAAAATGAAATCAAACTTTTTACAGACAGTGGGTTGTTCCTCGTAATAAAAGTTCTCTTATCAAAACCATCCATAGCTTCACCACATCCTACTACTTTCTTTAACTTAATAAGGACTTTCGGCAAAAGATAAGCCGTTCGAACTGCTAGAATCCCGGTGAGAACTCCTAGAGCAAAAAGTTTTGGCCCATCCTTAAAGGTCGAAGAAAATAGCCTATATCGTATTTCATCTCCTATATCACTATCATTAGTCTAACGGTGTTATCACCGTAGTAATATAAATAATATAAATCATCGACTGTTACTTGAGTAACATTATTAATTAGTTCTTGTAGTTCCCACTTACCTTTGCCGTTATTCTGGGTAGCTGTTTTTAACAGGTACTTTAACTGATTGTGATCAAATACTCCGTAGAAATGGACACTCTCTAGCAATTGACCTAGCGACCAGTAATAAGCCCCCTCATTTTTCTTCGCAACCTCTACCCAATACCTAACATTTGCTGTTGCTAGGGGGAATTATATTCCATAACCGAGACCCTATTAAATAGGTCATTTGTTCCCGCCGTCTGCTGTGCCGTCGCATAGTTCGCCAACGACTGCACGATGAGGCGCACCGTGTCTTTGCAATAGCGGACATTCACATACTCTTGATCCGTATGCTCATACGCATAGCCGGCAGACAGATTAACAGACGGGATACCGTAGTTGGCAAAAGTGACAGCATCGCTAAGGCCGCCCTCAACCGCGCGCCAGCCCCTCATCCCGCTCATCGATCCGACCGTCTCCCAATACGAAGCAAGCCCCCAGTCGCAGAACGCCATTCGGCTGTTGCGCACGACGATGTCCCTGCTCCCTCTCCGATCGACGACGACGCTCATATCCACTCCGCTCAGCCATGCAAGGCTTAGCTGCTCGGAGCCAAGCCTTCCAATCTCCTCTTCCCGGGTAAAAGCAAGCTTGACTCGCCCATGGAACGTCCCGCTTCTCGCCAGACTGCGTAATACCGCCAGTATGATGGCGATGCCCGCCCGATCATCTGCGCCAAGCGGCCCCGTGCTGCTGTGCCAAATATCGCCGTCCTGCAGAATCGTCCGCGCCGGATCCACCCATACCGTATCCATATGGGCGCACAACAAGATCGTTGGCCCGTTACCCGTGCCATATATTCGCTCGGCAATGACATTGCCGTAATGATCGCACTCCACTCGTTCCGTCTGCTTCCGCAGACGTCTGATCAAATAATCCGCTACCGGCCGCTCCTGCCCGCTCGGGGCCGTGATCATAAGCAGCTCGTATAAATCGCGTTCCAGCTTGCGCATCGCGTGGTCTCCTTTTTGTTCAAAAATGCCTATAAACACAGCGCATCTCCGCCATTAATCGGATAGGACAACAACGACACCTCTGCATAGCTCCACTCGGAGAATATATACAGCAGGCGGTCATTCCATGACTCACTTCTGTGCTCGGATATTTCTATAAATCTAGTATTCCCTCTATCAGATCGATTAAACACGCTTCGTATAAAATGAAAAAGAGCCCGTTATTCGGGCTCTCGATGAATAGATGATGACTATTAATTGTTGATATATTTCTCGAAAACATAACCGAAATCCTTGACCTTGTACTCGTCAAGCTTACTCTTCTTCCAGCTGAACACCGACAGGTTGATCTGATCGAACTGCGTCGAGAGAGCGGCACTCTGCGGCATCGCGTGGCTGAGCGTTTCCTTCGCTACATCGATGCTCTCGTCGGACAGCTTCAAGTATTCGTAGTTGTGCTTCTTGATCTCGGAGATTTTGTACAGCGCTTTGTACAAATCCTTCAACTGCTCGAGCTGGCTCTTGCGCACATCGATGGAGAATGGTGTGTCGCCAATAACAAACTTGATTTCGACGTCCATATCGACCGTGCCTGCCGTCTCCAGCAGCACCTGCGAGATTGAATACGACGAATAGGAATAGCGCTTCAACACCCGTTTGGAGCTGAGCGCACTATCGCCGTCAAGATGGATAAGCGCAAGATTCGTAAAGCAATATTCGTCCTTCTTAGACTTGATGACGAAATAAATTTTCTCGTTATCCTCGTGGAAGACGTAGTCATCCGAGTCGACTTTGTCATAATCCGCCGCCGGGATGATCTGCCCGATATCACTGAGGCCAAACGCTTCCGATGCTAGCTTTTTGAACACCCTATACACCCTCTCATGTCGGATTGATACCTGCTCCCTTATGCTGGGAGGGCCCTCATTAACTGCATTCGTTCATTACTTTAGTCTACTGGAGAGAACCTGGCCGCACAAGAATGAATTAATGCCTGGGACGACGGTCAGGCCGCAGGATGCCAAGACTGCCTGGATTAGTGTTGCTGGGGCAGGGATCTGATGTGGATATATCCAGGCTAACGAACTGAAGTGACGTTATTTGGGTAGGAATGTGCCTGGGCTTCTACGGTTATTATCCGTCATTGATATCAAATTGCAACATAGCACCGCAACTACGTCTACCATATTAAGTATATACACCATGTAAGTTCCAACTTAGAGGGGCTTCCAAGGGGGAATGGTCTATGAACGATATAACGACAGAACTCATTATTCGTCCTTATCAGCAAGAGGACCTGCCGCTGCTCGGCGAGCTGCATCAAGCCGTCACGAAGCACAATCCAAGCGCTGTATTCTGGTGGGTCGGGGACGAAAGCAATTGGTCAAACGTCTACTGTGCTTATCAGAACGGGCAGATGATTGCCAAAGGGCAGATCAGCATCATCAATGTCATACCGGCTGGACGCTCGTCCGAGAGCAAGCACAATATCTATATCAATGTGAAAACAGTGCCGGATCGTGCGGACGATTACGAGTTGCTCAGACAGCTGCATGATCGGCTCTATGCTAGGGCGCTGCAGTTGAAGGACACGCTGCCGCCAGAGTATGGCACGCTGCTCTGTGTCGGCAACGATCATTCGGAGACGGCGAATAACGCGTTCTTCTTGCAGTCGGGGTATCAACATCTAGTAACGCTATTCCGCATGCAGCACGAATTGACTGAGCCTATCCCATCGATCACGCTAGAGGAAGGGTTCGATTTCGCGCCTTGGGATATGGCAACCGCCGAGGAGGAAGAGGAATATCTTGCAGTTGATGCAGAGATTTGGCCGGACAAGCCGCTTGGCTTAACCCGCTTGCATGAATTCAAGGGCCGTCCGAATTGGCGAACATTCACCATTCGGCAGAATGGCACGCTTGTTGCAAGCGTGATGGTGTGCGAGGAGGAAGGCGCAGGCGAGATTGAAGAGGTGTTCGTCCGTGAGCCTTGGCGCAAACGCGGACTAGCCCGCTACCTGCTTGCGCAAGGGCTTTCCTACATTCAATCGATCGGCTTGCCGAAGGCCGGACTTATGGTTCTTGCCGACAACAGCTCCGCGCTGACGCTGTACGAATCGATCGGTTTCCGGACAGTGAGCCAAGAGATTCGGTATTGCATCGAGTTATAGTCAGTAGGAGCTATGCATGGATAGCAAGAGGGGCGATCATCGGCCCCTCTTCTCTCATATATAAGCTAAGACTCTTTCTTCTTTGCAGTCTTCTTCTTCGCTGCAGCCTTCTCAAGATTCTCCGCGACCCGGAATTGAACGATACGGCTAATCAGATCATAAGGAATCGGCTTGTCCAGCGGGAATTGAATGGCGCCTTTCGACCATTTCAATCCGGTGAGCTCGTGTTCGAATTCCTTAATGCCGCTGCCGCTCGGATAGAAGCCGATGTGATTCTTGAATGCGGCATAGAAGACGAGGTTGCCATGCAGTGCGAACGCCGGCATTGCATAGCTGATTTTCTCTGTTGCTTCCGGCACAATCTCCTTAATCAAGCTACGAATCGATTGCAGCTTCTGTTGAATGTCTGGTGCGAAGCTTGCAATATATTCATCCGTCGTAGTGAACGTCGCTGTCATAGGTGCCTCCTCGAAATCATTACTGGCAATACTGGTCCAGCTATTAGCTATTGCCACCAGTATAACATGACGAGACGCAGAAGCGCCGTCCCGAGGGAAGACGCTCTACAATCGCTATTGCTTATTACCGTTTCGCATTCAGTTGTAGGTTCAGCTCTAACTGAATGGGAACAATCATTAGATTAGAGAGACAATCATTGTATAAAAACGAGCCCAAAAAGTGTCGACCTTAAATAAGTAAAAGAAGCTAAAAATAGTGCACCTGGCTTCCGAAGCACGTCGATGCATAGCAAAAAGCACTCGCTATATTTTCAAAGTTAGAACGAGTGCTCTAACAATGAAAATTATAGGAGTGCTTAAGTGGAATCAGAACTTTTAGAGATGGACCTAAACTTCAAAGAAAAGTTTAAATCCAATATAGAAAATTTAAATGAAGTCTTTTTAGAGAAAAAGAGAAAAGAGCAAAAGAAAAAATACTACAAACAGAAACTTACAAATTGAGATCTTAAAAGAAAGTTAGATTTTCAATAGAAACTTGAGATTCAAACCAAACTTGAGATTCAAATGAATAGAAACTGATTTTTTAATATCAAGACTTGTACACTTATCCCATACTTCGAATGGTAGATACGCCTACGAGTATATAATCTAATTCTTTTTTAGTTAAAGGTTCGCCATTTATCAGTATTATAGCTTCCGAGTTCACTGGTTCATATTCATTTAAGTCAATATAAAAGGGCTCTTTTCCTGGATAATTCGAATCATTGTCATCTAACAGCCAATCCACTGTCACATTATAAAACTTTGCTAATTTCTTTATTGTTTCCAGATCCGGCTCACTGACGCCGTTCTCATATCCGCTTAATGTCTTCGCATGAATACTAGTTGATTGTTGGACTTCTACTTGCGTAACCTCTTTCTTTGTTCTTGCATATTTTAGTCGCTCCGCAATTTTCACGAACGCGCCTCCTTTTTATTGCTAAAATTAGACAATTTACACCTGTTGACTCTTAGAATCTAATCCATTATTCTACTAAAGTGTTCATTTTATTCTTAGATACTAGGAGTTGGTAGACGACTATGCTAACCGTTCTAAACAGTAATTGTGATCGCTGCAAACAAGACAAAATTTGTGTCCGCTCAATTAAGAATGATCGAGAAACTCATGTTTGCGAAGATTGTATAAGCGATTTATTCGATTATGAAGATTTATGCCGACCCAGATCTTTGATGCTTATCAAATAAATGCCTAAACCTTATTCCATCATATCTTGTCTACGTTCCTGTTAAATAGGTACTTCGGATATATATATGAAAATTCCTTCCTCGCCCCGGGTTTCCGGGACGAGGAATTCTATTAAGTTCGGATCATTTATTTATTAACTTATAAGTCTCGAGGATATAGTAATATTCCTCTTCATGGTCCTCCAACGTTATTTGCCGTTCATCCTCGTAGTTCCCGCTTCGCATAACAAGCATTAGAATTGTACCTTCGCCGATCAACAGATAGTGCACATCCCCCTCTGGCGGGATTTGCGCTGAGTCTAAGGAACTGTAACCCATTCTCTAACTCCTTTCTACCATTGCATAAGAGAAAGTATATCTCATAGAGCCTACGGGACTTGTCGAGATCTGACGGAGCGCACTAAATATATTCTTTTAAATTTCGCGGCGTAAGAACGAGCAAATTGGCGTTATTCCTTCCACCATGGGGAAATAGGATAGAAATCCGCATTAATTCGAACAGTTTGTCCAATTCTCGGCGTGCACATCTGCACGCCCCGCTCATTCGCGCTGCGGATCGCACGTTCAACCGGATCGGTCCAATCATGCAGCGCCAGCGTAAAGCCTGCCCAGTGAATCGGAAGCAGCACTTGGCCCCTCACATCGAGATGCGCTTGAACCGTCTGCTCCGGCATCATATGGATCGCAGCCCAACGCTCGTTGTATTGCCCACATTCCATCATCGTCAGATCGAATGGCCCATACTTCTTCCCAATCTCCGCAAAATGGGGCCCATATCCGCTATCGCCGCTGAAGAACACGCTTGCGCCTTGGCCCTTGATCACCCACGAGCACCAGAGCGTGGCGTTGCGGTCGTTCAAGCTCCGCCCCGAGAAATGCCGAGCTGGCGTGCAAGCCAGCGACAGCCCACGGAACGTATACTCGCTCCACCAGTCAAACTCATGGATGCGCTCTCGCTCGATGCCCCAACGCTCGAAGTGGCTGCCAACGCCCAGCGGTACGATGAAATGGCCGACTTTCCCTTTCAGCCGCTGGATCGAGCCATAATCCAGATGATCATAATGGTCATGCGACATGATGATCGCATCAATCGCCGGGAGCGAGTCGATGACGCCTGACATCGATTCGCTGTATCGCTTGCCGCCGATGAGCGGGACGGGAGACGGCGCACGTCCCAGCATCGGGTCAAGCAATAGCGTGACCCCGTCCAGCTCTAGCAGCGCAGCCGAATGGCCGAACCATGTCACCTTCGGCTCGCCGCTCTTGGTCTCGGTGGCATGCAGGCTGAGCGGAGCCAGGCGAAGCGGCTGCCGCGGCCTTTTGCGCGGATTACCCTTGATATACTGCTTCAGCAGATCCGTCCCTTCCTTCGCATTCATCCCCATGCTCGTCGGGATTAGATTGACGAACTTCCGCGTCTGCTTGTCGTAATGCGCCGACTGCTTGAAGCGCTGCCGCGTCTCCTTCGAGGCGCGGGCACCGAGCGGCGGGTAGAAACGCATAATAAGGGTGGCTATGACGATAACGGCAACGATAATAAGTAATAATGGGATCACGTGCGTTGTCTCCTGCCTTCGTGTACAGCGCTGACGGCTGTAAAATTGTTGTCTATGTAAAGGGTTATGAATACTGACTAGCGTTTGGATGGTTCATCGACTTGTTACTGCCGGGAAATTCCCATAATCCCAATTGGGACTTGGCCAGCTCTAAGCCTCGTAATCAACAGTTTACCCTACGCATTCTCAATAATGGCAGCATCCACATCAATCATGCTGCTCCTCCTTATCTGGATCGAAACCACATTGGAAATGGTACGAAACATCATGTGTTCATTGTACACGATTAAGGATGGAAACAGGAGCCGACGGGGCTTGGCTGAAGCAAAAAGATCCACCCTGAATTATCAGGATGGATCTTGCACTTTTATTTACTTCTCATCGGGGTACAACCGTTTTAAAGATTTTAAAAGGTCTGCTGTAGAAGCATATTCACCTTTATGATAAGCCTCAACACTTTCATTGATTAACCGTTTAAGTGATGGATTGGTAAGCACCTCTAATGCGATGGAACTTTGATCTTTTTCTTGCAGTCCCACTCTAATCACCACCACCAGTCTAGGAATGTCAGTTACATCTTACCCGCGCCGATAGCTGATCCGCCCGTTCTCGATCTCCGCGTTGCCCCTGCTAATCGCTACCTGAAGTCCAGCCTGAACAGCACGTTCCAATGCGCTGCCTGAGCGAGAATAGCCTAGCAGCTTAACGGTCTCCCGCGTAATGTCTTCGACTGGCAGACTGCCTTGATTAAACAGCAGCTCCTTCAGCGCATTGGCGACCTCGTCCGGCGGCAAGTCCTCTGCGCTTCGACGCTCCTGCTCATCCTCTGCGACGCGGAAATGTTCATATCGCTTCGGATCAAGTTCCGGCGGCCAATAGAACAACGTCTCCTCGAAGGTCGTCGTCTGCAGCTCCAGGTCACGCATCAATTCGTCTACAAGCCGCTCCACTCGCGAACTCGTCCGTGTCACTCCCCATGACTGCAGCACCCGCTTCACAAGCAGCGATCGACTGATCGGTCCTTCGCCTTGAACAACTTGTTGGATCTGCTTGCGAACCGTTCTGGCATTGATCGGGTTGTAGATCTCCTCCGCGGGCAGCGTTACTCGGCCAAGGGTTACGGACTTATACGGCATTCGCCAAGTCTGCTGGCTGCCGACATGACCTGCCGCAGCACTGATCTGACTAGTGGTTGAAGCAACATTAACTGTTGTCGAAGATGTTGGCGGCGATGGTGCTGCCTCTGCCTCGCTGGCAACGGGTTGCCGTGGAAGCTTACTCAGAATCTCCGCATAGGCAGAGTCCTTCTTCAACCGGATCTCCGACGAACGTTCCTCCATCTGCGCGGCTTGAATCGCATGCACGATCTGCCCAATCACTTTGGCCGGATTGTCCAGCCAATCGAGCGACCACACGCGGTGGATTCGCCAGCCAAGCTGTCGAAGAACTTGCTCACGCAGCACTTCACGGTCCCGTGCTGTCGCGCCTTCTCGATAGCTCATTCCGTCAGTCAGGACGGCAAGCACATAATGCCCCGGGTCCGTTGGATCAACAATCGCCAAGTCCATCCGGTAGCCTGAAGTGCCGACATGCAGATCCACCTTGTACCCTTGCTCTCTTAGCTGTTCTGCGATCTGCGCTTCGAAGCCATGCTGGCGAGAAGTCAGCTGATCGGCTTGAATGCCAAGCGCAGCATGGCCTTTCTCCGCATACTCCAAGAAGGAACGCAGCATCGCGACGCCTTGCGACTGCGTTCTGGATACATCCAGTTGATCCGCTCGCAGCGTGGAGTAGACATGCATCTCATGTCTAGCTCGCGATACCGCGACATTCAATCGACGCCAGCCGCCTTCGCGGTTGAGCGGCCCGAAGTTCAGTACCACCTTGCCGCTCGCATCTGGCCCGTAACCAATCGAGAAGAGAATGACGTCTCGTTCGTCGCCCTGTACGTTCTCAAGATTTTTGACGAAAATCGGTTCCTTCAACTGCGACGCCAACTGCTCCAATTCATGATCCTGCCGGAATGCATCGTCCAGCAGATCCTCGATCAGCCCTTGCTGAATGGAGTTGAACGTTACGACGCCGATGCTGTACTTCGGCGACTCCGTGCTGCGTAGTCTGCGAACTATGTCTGCAACAACCTGCTCAGCTTCCGCCCGGTTCTGTTTCGTTCTGCCGCGATCATAGTAGCCTTCAACCGGATGCCACTGCACATTCGATCTCCTCTCATGAGGGGATGGGAACGTTAGCAGCTTGCCTTCGTAGAAATGCCGATTGCTGAATGCAATCAGGCTCTCATGTCGACTCCGATAGTGCCAGAGCAGATGCTCTTGCGGCATCCCGAGCGCAAGACAGTCGTCCAATATGCTCTCCAGATCGTCCGGCACGACCATATCGCTCGCGTCCTCTTCACTTGTCTGCGCCGAGAAGAAGCTTGTTGGCGGCAGCTGCTTCGGATCGCCCACTACGATGACGTTGCGACCTCTCGCCATTGCACCAACCGCCTCGCTTGTTGGCATCTGCGAAGCTTCATCGAATACAACAAGATCGAACGGTGCATATTTCGGATCGAGGAACTGCGCGACGGACATCGGACTCATCAGCACGCAAGGGCACAGCCGATTCAATAGATTCGGAATTTGCTCGAACAGCTTACGCAGCGACAACCCTCTGCCTCCGCTTCGGATTGCCCGAAGCAGAATGCCTGCTTCGGAGCTTGAAGCCGCCGCGCTGCTCAGAGGCGGCACATTCGCAGCCAAGCGCGCAGCAATCTCTTGTCTCGTCAGCTGTTCGAAGCGGCTGTCGATTTCGCGGAAAGCTCTGATTTTCTCTTCGAACAATCGTCCCGAGAATGAAGCCAACTGTTGATCCGTTCCCACAATATAATGAATGATCGCCTGCCACCATGCACGCTGGAACGAAGGCACAACATCTTCATGCTGCAACTCGCCGGCCTCATAAGCCTGAACGACCATCGATAGTCCCGCCTGCTCCGCTCGATCCCGAACAAGGCGCCAGCTGCACCATTCGCGCAATTCATCGACAACTCCGCCCCATTGCGCCGTCATACTCGCGCGATAGTCCAGCCAGAGCTGACCGCTGCGCTTCGCATCAATCTTCGTCCAATCCAGCTTGAGCAGCTCAGAAAGCTGTTGTTCAAGCTTCGCTCGTTCACGATTCACAGTTACGAGCTTGTCGCAGGAGGTGCCGCGCTGCTTCAGGAACGCTTCCGCCCCACCGGCCAGCTGATCTGCGAATCGGACAGCGCCCAGATTAGCCTGCGTCGTATCCTGATATAAACGCAAGAGCGCCTGCTGCAGCCTGCCGCCCCACTCATTAAGCTGCTGAACGCCATCCCAATCCGCCTCCCCGTTATTCCACAGGGAACCGAGCAGGGGTGCTGTTACCGACTCCAGCTGCTTGATCGCAGCCGATGCCTCTTGGTACTGAACGACCTGCGTTAATACTTGCGCGACTTCGGTCTTCGAGAACCCTCCGCTAGGCAGCGCCAGCTTGCGCAGCAGCTTATAGATCCGGTTCTGCTTAAGCAGCTTAGGCAAGAACCACTTCAGCTCCGAGCTTCTCCACTCTGCTAGTAGAGAGGACGCTTCCAGCGTTAATACGTCGGATGAAAACTGTGAGAGCAGACCAGCACGTAATGATTGACGGGCACGACCTTGCTCAATCGCCTTCGTTAACTGCTCGCTGGCGCTGCTCCAATCCTGTGCTCGGAGCAGGCTGTGCGGTACGGCAGTCGGCATCGAACGCAAGCATTCCACGACATCTGCCAACAATGTGAATTCGTGATCCGTCGGATCGGAGTGAGCATATCCAAGCCACGCGGAAACATCCGCATATGCCCCGCGAAGATCTACTAGCGTATTGGCATACGCCGTAAGCCATTCCACAGCTTGCGACCGCATCGTTGGTGTGTACATGCTGCAAGCAGCATCCGTCCAAGCGTTGCCGAACGGATGTCCAGCAGCCTCGCCTGCAATGCGAAGCTCCTTCACGCAGCTGTCCCAGTTCAGCCATTGTTCGCGTGTCATCGAACTTGCGACGGCTGGGTCAATCGCCTTAATCGGTGCGGCAGACTTCACTCGGCCATAATGGCCAATGGCTTCATACAGCGTTGCGCCGCAATCATACTTACGATGCAGCGCATCTACATAAGCGTTAAGCTCGCTCCGAGCCGAAGCCAGCCGAGCGGCCTCCTGCCTCCACTCCTCTGGCGAAGCCTGGTGAGCAGCTTCCAGCGACAAGCGCAGCTGCTCCAGTACGGCTTTCTTCGTGCTTTTGTTCGAATGCAGCTCCAAACAGAATGGGCCAAGGCCAATCGCTGCAAGGCGGCTTTGTACGACGCTGAGCGCGGCCATTTTCTCCGCAACGAACAAGACCGTCTTCCCTCCCGCAAGAGCGGAGGCGATCATATTCGTAATCGTCTGCGACTTCCCTGTTCCCGGAGGGCCGTGCAAGACGAAGCTCTGCCCCGCGTTCGCAGCGCTGATCGCCGCGATCTGAGAGGAATCAGCGCTAATCGGCAGCATCAGCTGATCAGGTGCATATCGCTGATCCAACTCCGTTGCTTGCGGGAACGCCTCCTCTGGCGTCCAATTGAGCCGCCCTCCGATAAGGCTGGCAACTATTCGGTTACGGGCCAGATCGTCCGCTCGGCTGCGAATATCGTTCCACATCACGAATCGATTGAACGAGAACAAACCAATAATGGCCGTCTCTACAACATCCCATCGCGATAGATTCATAATGACATGACGGATCATCGTGAACACAGCCGCCAGATCAATGCCATGTTCATCGCGCGGCAGCGGGTCAAGCCCGCTGACCTGAATGCCGAAGTCCTGCCGGAGCATCTCCAGCAGCGTAATATTCACTTGCGGCTCTTCGTCTCGTATACGAAGGACGAAGCCGGCACGCGATGTTTTGCGCACCAGCTCAATCGGAATAAGTACAATTGGTGCGTATCTTGGCTGCTCGCTCGCTGAGGACTCGTACCATTTCAACAGACCTAGGGCGAGGTACAATGTATTCGCGCCATTCTCCTCCAGTGATACTCTCGCTGACCGGTAGAGATGGATCGCCTTCTCCAGCAGCAGCCGTTCATCCGCATCGGCACGCAGCCGCTTGCTCTTAAACTCCTCATAGACGAGAAGGTTCAGCGGATGCTCGCTGCTCACCTGCTTGAACAGCTCTGCGCTCCTCTCCGAACGATCCCAATCGGCGGGCTTGGGCAGCAGTTGAAACTCTTGCCCATCCGCAAGCGCATCCTCCAGTTCGCCAAGACGTGTATGAAGCAGCGGCAGCGCCGACTTCGTCATACGGAAGTTGAGCAGTGTATTGCGAAGCGTTAGATCAAGCAACTTCCGCTCCCACTGCTTCAGCTTAGTCACTGAGATCGAATCTACTTCCACAGGACGCGACTGAACCGTGATCTCGTCAGGCGCTTCTCCCGAGGCAGACTTGGTCTTGTGCCTATTGGACGGTTCATCCAGAAACTCAAAACCGCCTGATTCTGAAGCTATTCGAATCGGAATCGGCCGTATCCCGCTGGAACGGGCGCGTTTCACATCAATGAAGCCGAAGAACTTGTCGGGCTGATTGAGATGCTTAACAGCCAATCCGGCTGCGTCCTGATAAGTCGATTGGCTGCCTGCGCACATGGCGGTTGCTTCCACGATGCTGATGTCGTGCACGCCTGAAGCGAGCTTTTTGCTAAGAAGCGAAATATCATCCTGAATGCTCTCTGCGAACGTCTCATCCACGAGCCAGACGCCTGGGAACGCATGCCCATCTGTAAAAATAAGAAGCGGATGCAGACCCGCCGCTTCCAGACATGCGGTGTACAGCAGCGATAGGTCAAGGCAGTTGCCCATCTTAGGTGAACGAATGATCGCGTCCGGCAGCCTAACCCGCTGACCAAGCTCTTCGAAGCTCGCAGGCGCAACGCAATACGTTGGCTGATGCACTTGTATCGCGTTATAGATGGCAGCCGCTTGCTGAAGCACGCGATTCGGGTTATGGCTCTGATACGCATCGAACGATGGATTGCCTGTCCACTTACCCAACCAAGTCGATGCCTCATGAAGAAGCTGTGCCGTTATCGGATGATTCGGCATAATGAAGGCAGCCACCATCTCAGGCATAACAGCCAGCCCGCTCCATTGATCATAGGCGAGCAGCGTAAGAGAGACTCGCTCATGGATGAGCGTCTGCCCCTCATGGGTTACCTCTAGTATAAGAACACCTGTCAGTCGTTCGGTTAAACCTGCTAGCAAAGGTCCATTCAGCTCTAGATGGATCGGTCCCAGTTCAAGCGGCTGCCCCGTTGGCATGTGATCTATATTTTGAGACCAATTGATCGTGAATTCAGGCTCTGTCTTCAATCGGATCTGTACACCGGACAGGTCGGCTTCCGAATGGTTGTGAAGGGTCAGCTTACGAATAATAGGGACAAAATTCTGCTGCATCGCATAGTTGATAACGTCATACCGAATCCATTCAAAGCTTAACCGTTGCGTGTTGTCATGCTCCATTCGACCTCTACCTTTCCGTGTATGAATATATGAGGAAACCTATATGTTTCACTATACATTAATTGGGTATTATTTCCTACAATTACCGACGGCTATCGTCGAATCCTAACAGCTTATGATACAATAATCTAATTACTTATGCCTATTGTCCACTAGAACGAATAATAGATCGAATCATCGTACGGAAGGAGTATAACTTCAATGATTATCGAGATCGAACATGCGACTTATCGGAAGGAAGGATTGACGCTGCTGAAGGATGTCAGTTGGCAGGTGGCCCCAGGCGAGCACTGGGCGCTGCTCGGGCTTAATGGCTCCGGCAAGACGACGCTGCTTAATCTGATCAACGGCTATTTCTGGCCAACGGAAGGGACGGTCCGTGTACTGGGGCATCGATTCGGAGAAGTCGACCTTCGAGCGCTGCGCAAAGAAATCGGATGGGTCAGTACCTCTCTGCAGGAGAAACTGTACGCCTCCGACCGTGTCCAAAATATCGTGATCAGCGGCAAGCACGCAACGATCGGCCTCTACGACCAAGTTGAAGAGGATGATGTAGCGCTCGCTCGTACCTTGTTCGCCAAGCTTGGCTGCTCGCATCTGTGGGATCGCGAGTTCCGCACTTGCTCGCAAGGCGAGAAGCAGAAGCTGCTCATCGCACGTGCGCTTATGGCTAAACCTCGTATCCTTATACTAGACGAGCCTTGTAACGGATTGGATTTATTTTCGAGAGAGAGATTGTTGGAAAGCATCAAGGAGCTCGCGGAAAGTCCAGACGCACCAACGATCATCTTCGTCACACACCATACCGAGGAAATTCTGCCGGTGTTCACGCATACGCTGCTCATTCGGCAGGGAGAGATCGTGCGCAGCGGTCGGAACGAGGATGTACTGACGTCAGATGTGCTCAGCGGGTTCTATGATTCGCCAGTTGTGGTGGATACGCATGGCGAGCGGGTATATGTGCGGATTGCGGACTAAATGATGAAGGACCATGGATAGGTGGCATCCATGGTCCTTCTTGGCATTACTCGTTAAGGCGTGGCTTGCTGGAATGGAGCATCTCTACGAACTTCACGTCCGCAGGGGCGAAAGTAAATGCTGTGAGCTCTCGCGCGGTGATCCATCGGTACTCATCATGATCGGTTAGCGTAATCGTACCGCTTACGTACCGCGCGCGATATGCGATAAGCCGAATATGCGTCGCACCATAGTGATGGTCATTCACACCGAAGAAGGCGTACGGATCGATCTCAATCTCCATCTCTTCCATAAGCTCACGGCGGAGGCAGTCATCTGCCAGCTCACCTTGCTCAATCTTGCCGCCCGGAAACTCCCACATCCCCGCCTGCGACTTGCCCGGCTTGCGCCTTGCGATTAGAATCCGGCCTTGCTCGTCTTCAATGATGGCAGCTGCTACTTGGATCATTATCTCACTTCCTACACAATTGCTTTATTCGCCGCTGGAATTAGTGCTGGCGGCATTTCTTGTTTCAGACGCCAAATGAAACTAATAGGGCGATTACCCTCATGACTCACATACTCTGCCTCACCAAGGAATGTGAATGGCATCGTATAGTTGTTGTCTTCTTTATACTCACGGACGAATAGTGCAACTCGACTTCCGAGTTTCTGGTGATTAATGTATCGCTGAGCAGTCTTCGTCTCCTCTGAAATTCTACTCTGTGACTGCCAGTGAAACAACCGCTCGTTAATCGCATAATCTTCATACAAGGTAGATGGTGAGAAATCCTTGTCGGATTTATTAAGTGTAATGAAGAAAATGTCAGTTCCCTTATCTTCGAAGTATTTGACTCCTTCACGGAAAGCTGGCGCTTTCTCCCCGTTCCAGAACCCAAAGGCGGCCAAAACCTGATCCGTTGAATACCTGCAATGCACATCAAGCGGACAAGGGAACGGAAACTCATTTGCCGCATCTACAAACTCGATATGCTTCGCATTATACCGTAGAATATCCAGGATCTCTTCTCGGAACTCCGGACAGGCAATGATGGACCGGATACCATCCTCAATGCAATTGAAACCATTCTTCCACGGTTCCGAGCGGTAGAATGTATAGTAGAACATATTCAACATAAGTTGCTGTTCCTCGGTTACAGCCTGAATCTCACCCGAAAGATAAGCAATCATAAATTGCAACCATCTGCGGGAATTGAGACTAATTAACGCAGGCAACCGCTTTGTCAAAAACTCCTCGTTCTCGAACTCAAAAGGCGGAAGTAATTCTGCCTCCACAAGCAGACGCCTGAACGAACGATTTCCTGATCTGCCGCCATAAAACTCATATAGCGTCATACCGTGATATCGAACAAAATGATCCAGTGTCAGTTCAAGGCCTGAATCCCCTTCGAAGTATTTGAGCTTATGTACCAAGCTTCTTCGATTCGTAGTAGCTTGCTTCAAATTCCTCAAGATGTGATCCTTCGCCATCTTCTCAAGTTGGATAAAGCTTCCTCTTGGGAGACTGGAAAATCCATTCTCCACATAGTGCTGAACAGAATGCTTCGTTCGACCGAGTATTGCTCTAAGCTTATCATGGAAGTTGTAATCCTTATGCGCTTGTCCAATGAAATCAAGTACAGTCAGGCATTCCTTGCCCTCTGCCAGACGGAGTCCACGTCCTAATTGCTGTAAGAACACCGTTAAACTTTCGGTCGGACGAAGGAATAGCACCGTATTCACCTCTGGAATATCGACACCTTCATTATAAAGATCAACTACGAATATGAATCGAATCTCGCCACTAACTAATCGATGCTTCGCATTTAAACGATCATCATCACTTGAGCCTCCATGCAATGCCATTGCCGGTAATCCTGCTTCATTGAACACCTTAGCCATATAAAGGGCATGCTCAACACCCGCACAGAAGCCAAGTCCCTTCACTTCATCCATATCCGTCACATACTTCTGCAGGCTATTCATGATTTGAGTAGCTCGAATCTTATTGTTCGTATATAAATTCTCGAGCTCATGTAGATCATAGCCACGTCTCGACCACTTCACCTGAGATAAATCGATATGGTCGCTTACGCCAAAGTATTGAAAAGGACAAAGCAGCTTGCGATCAATCGCATCAGTCAGACGAATTTCGGCTGCAATCGTATCGTCGAAGTAGCGCAGCACATCTTTACTGTCCATACGTTCCGGCGTAGCAGTAAGGCCTAACAATATCTGGGGCTTATAGTGAGTTAACAGTTTTTGATACGATGGTGCGGCGGCATGGTGAAATTCATCGACAATAATGAAATCATAATAATCAGCTGTCGTATTCTCAGTTAACTTGATCGAGTTCAAACTCTGGATACTAATAAATAGATGATCCAGCGCTTGGGCCTGGTGATTACCCACGTGAAGCTCGCCGAAATTCAAATCCCTCATGATGAAACGAAATGAGTCCATGCTTTGCTTTAATATTTCTTCTCTATGAGCAACGAACAGTAGTCTCGCTTCAGGTTGACGTTGAGCAAACCTTCTATAATCAAAGGCGGAAATGACCGTTTTACCGACACCGGTCGCAGCTACTAGCAAGTTATTGTGCCTGCCATACAGCGTTCTCTCCGCCTCAAGCTTCTCAAGGATTTCCTTCTGATAATCGTATGGCATGATATTGAAGGTGAAAGTCATCGCTTCATGATCGTTAAGTTGCTTCTTATTCCTACCGAGTGCTTGCTGTAATCGCTCTTCGTGAGTTGGTTCATCCCCAACATAAGTTGTAAACTCTCGATCATTCCAGTAGCTTTCGAAAGTCGCTTCGATTTTCTTCAATACGTCATACGAGTCCTTCTCTGTGACTTTCAAATTCCATTCCAGTCCACTAGTGAGAGCTGGATTGGATAAATTAGAGGATCCAACGTAGGCTGTTGTAAATCCTGTATCCCTTTTGAATACATAGGCTTTCGCATGAAGTCGGGTACGAGTGCTATCGTAAGAAATCTTGATCTCTGTATTAGGAAGTTTGCTCAGCTCCATTACAGCCTTGTAGTCTGTCGCTTCCATGTAGGTCGTAGTAATAATCCGGAGTTGTCCGCCTCTAGCTGTAAATTGCTCTAATTGCTCGATCATGCATCTTAGGCCGCTCCACTTGATGAATGATACAAGAAATTCTATGCGGTCAGCCGTTACGATCTCATGCTGAAGTTCATTGAGCATATTGGGCTCGGAATGGGAACCTGTAAATAACGAACTCTGTGACAAAGGTGTCGTTGGACGAAGCACTTTATCAGCCTTAATCGCCCGTATTGAGTTTAGCTTGGCATAAACATAAGTTAACACTTCTCCTTGTTCACTTAATTGCAGTTCATCATAATCTTGTTGATCAAGACTATTCTTGAGCGTTGCGATTATTTCATTACAAGCTCGGACCTGCGCTAGAACCGCCTCTTCATCGTTCTCAGAGCTCTCGCGGACTGCTTTCAAGGCACGCCGAATAACTGTGGCAATATAGCTGCTTAAAAGCTTCCTTGCTTCCTCCGCGTCCAATGGCTCCTTGCCAATATCGTAGGCAGATGGGTCCAATGCAGCAAGCTGAGTTAAAGTACCGTTATTTAGAATTTGCTCATACAGACCTTGCTTCATGGGATACCTCCATCGCTGCTGTTCATTGCTTTCAACTTAATTCGCCTTAAACCACCTTGTTCCTGGCACTTCGTCGAATTTTAGTAAAACAAAAGAGCCCTAGCATTGCTAAGGCTCTCTTCACTCATTTCTAATTTATTCTATCTCAATTACTGTACCGACCCAGCAACGTCCGGTATACTTCCTTCGGCCTCAGGCCGATCAACTTCTCCACTGGTACACCGTCGTTGAATAAAATAACCGTCGGCATCGACATCACGCCAAAACGCGAGGATAGTTCAGGCGATTCGTCGCAATCGACATAGGCGATGGATACGCGATCCCCTTCCTCTTGCTGCAACTCCTCCAAGATCGGATGCAGCACTTTGCATGGTGGGCACCACTCCGCACTGAAATCAACAAACGTCAGCTTATTCGACTGAATCGCTTGGTCGAAGCTGTTTACGTCAACGACTGGTAGGCTCATCTCTCATTCCTCCACTTGACCCTCAGGCCGTTCATCTAGAATTGACCGAATGCGATCCTCCAGGTTCAGCTTAATGTTCTGCAGTAGCTGGATCTGCGAGTCAATCTCCGCGAGCTTCTCGCGGTAGATCGGCAGCACCTCGTTGCAGAATGCTTCCCTGTTCTTCAAGACGCAGTGCAGAAATCCGGCGATCTGATCCGTCGACAGGCCAAGTTGAAGATATAGCTGTATCGTCCGGACCTGCTCCTCCGCCAGCGGCGAGAATTCCCGATATCCGTTATCGCTCCGCAGTGGAGACAGCAATCCCTGCTCCTCATAATAGCGAAGCGAACGGATGCTGACGCCCGTCCGAGCCGCAAGCTCACCGATTTTCATAAACACAACGCCTCCTGCATGGTCGATTCGAGTTGATTATAAACCGTGACATTGGTGTGAGGGTCAAGGTGTGATTGAAGAAAGGGGCAATTGGAGACTGCCTGAAATAGCGATTTCCAAATCTACTCGTCGAAATAACCTTTCTTATTCGTTGGGGCAGGGATGAACACGCCATATTTGTTGAATTGATTGTTTAGCTTATCGGTTGGTTGTCCAGAAATCTTCAGGCGGCTTGCGTCCGTAGTCTGCACGAGCTGCGATCGATGCTTAATATGGGACAGCGACTCATAGATACGATCATTATGTATAACATGAATCTTATAAGGACTGTTGCTCGTTTGAAGAGTCGTAGATTGCTGTCTGCGGAGCATCCACTGATGACAGGAGCCGCACTGATATGCTTCGCAAGGGGTGTAGATCTTTGCATTGTCTTCTCGTGTGAGACAAAGCTCGATCATTTGTTTCATCAAGGAGTTTCCGCAGTTCACACAGGCCTTTACCTGATCCCCGATAATGAAGTCGATCGTCTCAATGCGCGTCAGTGTAACGTGAACCACTGGGTTACTATGTGTGATCGGTGCCCCTTTAACTGGTGATCGCACAGTTGAGCCTGCTGACTTCGATCGCCCCACCTCCATAACCCTCCAACTGCGATTCGACGCATCCAAGACGGTCTTGAACGCATCCAGCAGATAACCATGATCGCATCGCGCACAATACCACACATCCGCCATCAGGAATGCCGTCTGCCCCTTCCGCTGATTCGACTGGTACTGCAACTCCAGTTTACGGACTTCTAGGAGGCCCTTACAATGCTTGCATTTGGACAGAAAGGCCTGGGTGAGCTCTACGCCCTCGAGTTTGATGACGCTCATGTGAAGAATCCATCCTTTCGATACAGTCAAGAAGACCGGGAGTTGCGGTAATATTTGGGGTATGGATTATTTACCAATAGAAATTATATGCACTAGTATAATGATACATTTTGTCTTCTGCTTCAAGCCGTTAAAAACAAGTTCTCCTTAATTGGTTAGAGATACAGGTGTTATCTGCAGGTCCGCCCACTGCAGAAATTACATTCTTATTAACTTGGTTACCAACTCCACGTTAATGGTATACATCGTCTCGCCTCATAGTGTCAGTATATCCCAATGGACCTAGCCATTGAATTACCAACTCCCACTTCCCATCCCTTAGTTCCCATAAAATAGTCATTTTTACACTGGAAAATATAATAATCCTTAACCCCTTCGTAATAATACAGAACTAGTGAGGAAACGGAAGCATATCCGAAACATACGGCGAAAAAGTAAGGTTTCACTGCCCCCAATTACCCTCTTCCGATATTTTGCCCCGCAATCCGTTCTGTGTCGGAATTGTGTCGGGTGGCTTTCTTTGTAAGCGTGATATAATCTCCATAGTTTGCAATTCGGGAGCAATTTTCCCGGGGGTAGAGAAACCACAACTTACAGAAGCTGGTGATCAAACAAATGTTTCAACTGAAGTGGCTTTGGCACAATTTGCGAGGGGATCGAGCACGTTACATAATCGCACTTATCCTCTCTGTAGTAGGCTGTTCGCTTACGATTATTAACCCGTACATCGGCCAGCGGATTGTGGATACGTTCATCGCGGGTGATGATGCGGTACAGAATCTGACTGACAAGCGGTCGCTGCTTATCGCGTTATGCTTAGGCATGGTCGGTTTCTCGCTGCTGCGTACAGGCTTGGCTTACTTTACAACGCTGTTATACGAACGTTCTTCGCAGAACATGCTGTATCGCGTTCGGATCTTCCTGTACAACAAGATTCAAGGACAAGACATGCACTATTACGATCATAACCGCACGGGCGACCTGATGACGAAGATGACCGGTGACCTTGATATGGTCCGTCACACGATGGCGTGGATTATTAAGACCATCATTGAATCGCTTACGGTGTTCCTCGCTGCCGTCGTCTATTTCTTCTATATAGATGCGGAACTCACTTGGTGGCTGCTCATTCTGTCGCCTCCGATCTTCATTGTGGCATTCATCTTTGCAAGACGCGTTCGTCCGATGTATGGCGATCTGCGGGAGAAGTTGTCCCAACTCAACACGATTACGCAGGAGAATATCGCGGGCAACCGCGTGGTCAAAGCGTTCGCGCGTGAAGAGTATGAAGTACAGAAGTTCACGGAGAAGAACGTCAATTACTCCAAAGCCAATAAGGCTGCGGCAATGGTATGGCTCGATTACTTCCCGTACCTGGAGACGTTCGCGCAAGCTTTCAACGTTATTCTTATGATTGTCGGCGGTATGCTCGTCATGGACGGCCGCATTACATTCGGTGAATTCTCGGCTTTCTCTGCACTCATCTGGGGTCTATCGAACCCAATGCGCAACATCGGTATCATCATTAACGATATTCAACGTTTCTTCGCCAGCCTTACGAAGATCGTCGACGTTTACTACGCGGAACCGCGTATCGTGAACGAGCACAAGATGGAAGCGAAACGTCGTTACAAAGGCTCCATCCAATTCGATAAAGTAAGCTTCAAATACGATAACGCAACCGTTCTGGATGACATCAGCTTCACAGTCAAACCAGGCGAGACGATTGCAATTATGGGCGCAACTGGCTCTGGCAAAACAACGCTCATCAACCTGATTCCGCGTTTCTATGACGTTACTAAGGGACGCGTCCTCGTGGACGGCAAGGACGTGCGTGAGCTGGAGCTCGATGAGCTGCGCGGCAATATCGGTGTCGCAACGCAGGACGTCCTGCTGTTCTCCGACACGATCGACGGCAATATCGCTTATGGCGATCCAGATATGCCGGAGGATGATGTTGTGGAGTTCGCCAAGCTGGCGGCAGCGGATGATTTTATTCGCAAAATGCCCGAGAGCTACAATACGATCGTCGGTGAGCGTGGCGTCGGCCTGTCCGGCGGTCAGAAACAACGTATCGCCCTTGCCCGCGCAATGGCTGTGCAGCCTCCGATCCTCATTCTCGACGATACGACTTCGGCCGTCGACAACGAGACCGAAGAGCATATTCAGAAGAGCTTGCGCGAGCTGGACTTCGATTGCACGAAGATCATTATCGCTCAGCGTGTGTCCACTACGGCGGAAGCGGACCGTATCCTCATTCTGGAGAACGGCCGCGTAATCGAAGAAGGTACGCACAGCGAGCTGGTGGCGAAACGCGGCTACTATTACGAAGTATTCAAGCTGCAGAACGAAGGCATCGGAAGGCAGGCGACTACGCATGGCTAGGAATAAGTTCGACATCGACGAGAATCTGGAGTCCCCCTTCAATATAAAGCACTTCAGACGTGCACTCGTCTATATCCGGAAACAGCAGAAACCAATGATCATCGCCTTCCTGCTGAGCGCGCTCTCGGCAGGGATCGCACTCTCGGCGCCGCTCATTATCCAGCACGTCGTTGACGTAACGATTCCATCCAAGGACAAATCGGCGCTGGTCTTCTGGGCGATGATGACGCTCCTTACGATCATCGTCAGCGTCATTCTAGCGACGATCCGTTCGCGGATCATGACGCGAGTCGGACAAGATATTATTTTCGACATACGTACCGACTTGTTTAAGCACTTGCAGAAGCTGCCATTCCAATACTATGACGACCGCCCGCAGGGCAAAATCCTGATCCGCGTCGTCAACTACGTCAACTCGGTATCCGACGTCCTATCGAACGGTATTATCAACTTCATTCTCGAGATCTTGAACTTGATCTTTATCGCAATCTTCATGTTCGCTGTCGATGTGAAGCTGAGCTTCGTCATTCTCGGCGGTCTGCCAATCTTCGCGGTCGTCATCCTGCTTATCAAGAATAAGCAGCGCCGCGCCTGGCAATCGGTATCCAACAAAAGCTCGAACATGAACGCATATATGCAAGAGAGCATCAGCGGCATTCGCGTTACGCAAATTTTCACGCGGGAGAAGCGCAACGAAGGCACATTCACACGTCTGTCCACGAACTATCGCAACGTGTGGATGAGAGCGATGTACTTCAACTTCTTGATCCCGTTCTCGGTTGATAACTTGGCAACGATCGTTACGACGGCGATCTACTTCGTCGGTCTGGTTACGCTTGGTCCAGAAGAAATCACCTTCGGTGTCATTCTCGCGATGAGCAGCTACGCAGCGCGCTTCTGGCAGCCGATTCTCAACTTGTCCAACTTGTACAACAGCTTCATCAACGCCGTCTCTTATCTCGAGCGTATCTTCGAAACGTTGGATGAGCCAGTGACGGTCAGCGACATCCCGAATGCACGTGCACTGCCGCCGATCCAAGGCCGCATCACGTTCGACAACATGACCTTCGCTTACGATCCGGGTCATAACATCTTGGAGAACCTGACCTTTGATGTCCGAGCAGGCGAGAGCATCGCCCTCGTCGGCCCGACAGGCGCCGGCAAGACGACGGTCGTCAACCTGATCTCCCGCTTCTACAACGTGTCCGATGGCCGCATCCTCATCGACGGTCACGACATTGCGGAAGTGAAGCTGGAATCGCTCCGCAGCCAGATGGGCATCATGCTGCAGGACAGCTTTATTTTCTCCGGTACGATTATGGACAACATCCGTTACGGTCGTCTGGACGCTACCGAAGAAGAGGTTATCGCAGCGGCTAAGACGGTCTGCGCCGACGAGTTCATTCGAGAGTTCGAGAAAGGCTATATGACAGAGGTTAACGAACGCGGTTCGAAGCTGTCACAAGGCCAACGCCAGTTGATCTCGTTCGCTCGTACGCTGCTCGCTAACCCGCGCATCCTCATTCTCGACGAAGCGACATCGTCGATCGATGCACGGACGGAACGCCTGCTGCAGAAAGGTCTCAATGAGCTTCTGAAAGGCCGTACTTCGTTCATCATCGCCCACCGTCTCTCGACGGTTAAGAACTGCGACCGTATCATGTACGTCGCGGATAAGGGCATTGCCGAGTCCGGCTCGCACGATGAGCTGATCGCGATGCGCGGCCGCTACTACAAGCTGTACACGGCGCAGAAGATGGAAGCTTAAGCTCGAATGAGTTAGAATGTACACAAGTGGCCCCCGATCTCGGCTGAGATTGGGGGCTTTTATAACATCGTACAGAGGTGATTATAGATGAGCTTCATGCTTGAACGGATTACCGATAAGGTCGAATGCTTTGAGGCCTATGATATGAAGACGCTGGAGAAGAAGATCGAAGAGCAGATCGAGAAGAACAAATCGCTTATGCTGCAGGTGCACGCTGTCACGCACAACGTTGTGTTTGATCAGAATCATAAGAAGATGCATTACAGCGCGGTGGTGCATTTTAAGGCGTAGATCATCATTCCTTTAACTAGCAAGCGAACGCGGCATGCTCAATTGAACGTTTGGGCATACCGCGTTGTTTGTGACGAGGACATATTTCACACAGCTCACCACTAACTCTTAAACCTTAGATAGCTCGTCCAGGAAGGCTGGTCTCTTGCTATGTTCGTTTCTTAGCTTTCCGACGATCTGAGACTGACCTGACGAGTCGAAAACCTTACGATAACGTTTAATCATAGCGCACACTTGCTTATATTCTTTACGATTGGTGGATGAACCCGCTGCTTTATAGATATAGTTGCTATAAATTCGTTCCACTTCCTCATTGTAGTCAGCAGACAACCTTGCAGCATAATTCTCTATTGCGGAAGGATTCGATCTCACATAGGCTAACATTTCGTCCCGATCATCCTTATCAGAGATCAACTTCAGATAGACATCACGTGTTCGCCAATTTCCGCTCTTCTTCAGTTCGATCAAGATGGCTCGATAGAAGTCCTCTTTATCTCCTTCCGCTAGAGACTCCAGCTCTTGATAGTACGTATAATCTCCATTTAATAAAAGCTCCTGTGCCAACTGCATCTGTTCGTTGCGAAGGGAAAGCTTCTTGTAAGCGGCATAACGGTAATTTTGCCACTTAGACATTAATCCCGCAAGCCTCTGATCCTGTTGTTCTCCCTCTTCAGCTAATTGAATCACACGACGATAATCTTTACCTCTCAACGCTTGTTCAATTGCAAGCTCTCGGAAAGATGAGTATTGAAGATGCTCCTCCATAAACTTGTTCACTTCCTCTAGGGAGCCATAGTCCTTGAGGAGCTGAAATAATAGCTGAAGCAGAGCCTCAACTGTGTAATCCCCATACTTCATCTGAGCAGCAACAGCGATCTTCTGCTCGATAGCTTCCTTTAACTGTTGTCTGAAGCTCTGTTCACACGCAAACTCGGTACAAATTTGGAGCATATCCGTCTCAAAATTGTCCCAGCCTTCAAAAATATCGCTGTTACATACGTTTAGCAGACGCTCGAATATATTTGCCTGGGAAGAGAGATCTTCATCCTGTAGGCCGCTCACGATTGCTCGAATACGTTCCAAGCATTCTTCCACCAGCATGCCGATATCGCCGTTCGAATCATCCGCATATTGGAACGACGCCACGCCTTCTCTCAGCACCATCAAGACAACTTCTAGTGCCGATCCGCTGTCCATTTCGCTATCCGCTTCATCCAACAGGTTCAGCATATCCTGTGCAAAAAGATGCGTATCACGATATGGAATGAATCCTTCTTCTCCCGTGTATTTATCCACAATGGCGTCCATCAGCTTTTTAAGTAACGCAAGCTGCTGAGCACCATCTTTGCCTTGAACATATTTCACCAACAAACTGTTCTTGAATAGATCATCCTGCTCTGCAAGCTTGACAATGATGCGAATCAGTTCTTCTTTGGACAATTCATTCAAAACTTTTATTACATCCTGTTGTCTCTTCATCTAATCCACTCCCGTTACTCCCGACTGTGATTCAGAAACAAGTAACACCATATTGTGATCTGTCTGCCTCGACATTAATGATACAAGCCACTACTCTAAGTTGTAAATCGTATTAGCCGTTCCTCTTGGAATACAAAACATCGGCTCCGCAGCAAACGCCGCAGAGCCGATGTAGCAATCGATTGTATCTTTACTCAAGCATCTTATTACTCCGCATACTTAATCTGGCTCAGCTCAATGAAGTCATCCGCCGCAAGGAAGGTGTTGCCGCCTTCAAGGGCTGCAGCCGCACGAAGCTCGCGCGTCTCGCCATCTGCCGTCGTTGCCTCCGTGCCGCGCAACTTCAGGCTGTACAGGACATCTTCTCCGCTTCGAACCTCAATGTTCTTCGCTGTCGCATTCCACTTGATCTCGTAGCCAAGCGACTCTGCCAGCTTGCGCAGCGGCAGCATGAGCTGGCCGTCCTTCACGAATGGCGCTTCGCCTTCGGAGAGCGCTACTTTCTCGCCATTCACGGACACCCCATCGAGATTCGCCGATACATAACCTTTGTAGCTGTATGGGAATACCATCACCTTAGCTGCAGCGTTCGAAGCCTTCACGCCGTCGATTGCTGCCGTCTCCCAGACCAGCACCTTCTGGCCAGGAATCAGCATGTCGGCTGTAATGATATTTTTCGTCAGATAGGGGTTTAGCGTCGTGTCTGCCGTTACCGTGAATTCCGTGTCGCGATTCGTTCCGACTACAACCGAGCCGTCCTCACCCTTCGTTACGCGTTCGATCTCAGCAAATGTCGGTACCGCGAAGTCAGCCGGAATGCCTGCAAGGATCAGCTCCGCATGGGACATTGGCGGCAAGCTCATCGTCATGGCAGGACCTACGTAAGCATACAAAATTTCATTCTCGCGAATGTCCGATAGCTTCATCGGCATGCCCGTTATGGCATTCAGAATTCGCGTATCTTCGCTAACGTTCACAATGATCGATGGGATATCGCCGTTCTCTTTATCATGGCCGAGCAGGATTCTCTTCTCTTCAATCTTAGTCGCCTCGCCATATACTTGGACGGAAGGCAGTCGATGCGTCTGCCCAATCTCATACAGCGGAGCGCTGATTGGCACTGCTTCAATCGGGGCACTGATTGGTACAGCTGTGATAGGCGCGCTAATCGGCATGATCTCAACTTGTTGCGCAGCTGCAATCGAGGCTCCACCCGTCAGGCAGGATACCGTTGTTAGGACTACAAAAGCTTTCTTCATCTTCTTGTTCATTGTCGTTCATCCTTTCGATTATTGATTATTTGATTGAAATAAATAGGAATATGTTGTAACCCAATCATCGGACAACTTGTATTGGCTATCCCCAATAGAGATTAGGCGCAGCCGAGGCGTCAGCAGCATATCGATTGCCGTGCCGTCTTTCAACACTACGCGAAGCTTATACGTCTCGCCTGGAACTCTTGCCTTCGCCAGTTGTTCGTACTGCTCATTCGTCAGTTTGCCTGCCGACTCGAATGCGGCAATATGTTTGACCCACTCGCGAACTTCCTTCTCGATGCTCCACGCATGCAGCAGCTGGCTGCCGGTATATTCCAACAGTTCCACTCGCTCCACCAGCTTGTTCAAGCGAGCAGCCGCTACATAATCTTTAGCCGCGATGGCGCTATCGTCTGTATGACCTACTAGCTGGACAATATAATAGCGATCATCTCGTGCGACAGCTAATCGGAAAGCAGGATCATAGCCGGGCAGCTTGTAAAGAATGCCTTCCGTCATATACGTCGTGCCGAAATCCCGGCTCGCGTATCCATTCGTTCCGCCGTTCTGCATATCCACCGTAATGTCATACTCCAGCTTCCCGAGCGGCTCGCTCTCTTCCAGCTTCAACTCCGATAGGTCATACGGCTGGCCGTTGTTCAGGAACTCGTACCGACTGCCGTTGTAATTCAGAAACTTACGGACTTCGCCTAACTGAGGTAAATGGAGTCCACGTGGACTGATATCTATCGACATTGGCACAGGAGTGACGATAGGCTTAAGCACGACAATGGCAGGCTCCTCTTCCCCGTTCATGAGCAATGGCAGACCGAATCCGATAAGCAGCGCACCCAGCATAGCCGGCAACGCAATGCGATAACTCCAGCGCCATTGCCGCTTCTGCTTCGACTTCGCTTCGGACGGATTCATAATTCGCTGCAGCATTCTCTCCGTCTGCGTGTTCGTAGGACCTATACGGGCCAGGCGTTCGAGCAGTTCCTTCTCAGTCATCGCTATCACCGCCTATCCTCAGCTTCAAGAGCTTTCTGCCCGTATGCAGCTGCGTGCGGACCGTCGCCTCATTCACGGCAAGCAGCTCCGCGATCTCCTTCGTCTTGTAACCCTCGTAATAAAACAAATATATCGGAAGCCGGTATTTGGCAGGCAGGGCCAGTACCTCGCCAAGCGTATCGTCATGCTTAAGCTGTTCTGTCAGCAGCTTCTGATCGGTCTCCTCAAGCGATGTCCGCATGCGCCTCCACCAGTGCTTCAGCACATTGCGGCTGTGGTTGCGGGCAGTAACGATCAACCAAGCTTTCTCATGTTCATGATCGCGAAAAGCTACGTCCGACTGCATCAGCTTCAGGAAGACGGTCTGCGTCACTTCTTCCGCGTCGACCACGTTCTTCAGCAGCATGAAGCTGACTTTGTAGACGGTGTGGACATGACGCTGGTAGATTTGAGTGATGTCCTTGCTCGTACGCCGCAAGGGCTCCTCCATGATGAATGACCCCCTTCTCTAGTAACACAAACGAGATGCATGAAATGTTTGGTGCAGCTTAGAAAAAATTGATATGAACATTCGGTGGCAAAATGAAAAAGACCCCCGATCTCGATGGAGATCGGGGGTCTTGCGCAACGAATAAGCATTCCTACGTTCCTGTGCCTGCAGGAAGATCAATCCTTATTCGCCGTCCTTAACATGCTTCTATGCATTCCGACATACTCGAAACCCTTGATCAGGGCCAAATCCGCTCGCCTCGAACTTGCCCCGGTAAGAAACCTCGTTGCTCACCACGTCGCCCAGCCAGCCGCCGCCCTTCACCACGCGCATAGCGCCGCTGCTATTGTCCAAGCCGTCTCCGTACCAGTTCCAGCTCCACTCTCTAATATTGCCTGACATATCGTAGAGCCCGAGCTCATTGGGCTTCTTGCTGCCAATGTATTTCGTCGTATTGAGATTGGATTCGATGATCGGCCAGTTCCAGTCGCCCGACAGATACTTCGTACCCGCGTTTCTCCAGTTCCACGACACCTCGTCCGGAGCGTTGCTTCCGCTATACGTATAGCTCTGACTCAACTGGCCTCCGCTTGCAGCGTACTCCCATTCCGCTTCCGACGGCAGTCGATAGCCGTTGGCGTCGGCATTCGTTGTTACGATCCATTTGATCGTATCGTATTCGCTCTTATTGTTCGGATCCTGCTTGCTCTTGTCGATCGTATAATACGGCGTTAACCCTTCCCTGACGCTTTTCTTGTTGCAGTACTCGATAGCGTCATACCAGCTCACCATCTCAACCGGTCGATCGCCGCCCTTAAACTGCGATGGATTGGTCCCCATGACCTCAATCCATTCGCGCTGGGTTACTTCGTACTGACCGATATAAAAGTCAGGCAATGTAATGGATTGCCCATAGAAGTTGGACTTAGTATCCTTGAATGTTCCGCCTTTAACAAGAATGAGCTGACCGGCCTTGGCTTGATCCGCATCGGACTTCGGCGGCGTATTCGCAGGCGAGGCTTGCGAACAAGCGCTGATGGCGGCAGCTAGTAGGATCATTGCCACGCTAACGGATAACCTTCTCATCTCGATATCTCCCATTGGCTTGTCTACAAAAGCATTCGGAAGTGCTTAAGACCGCCGGCGGTGAGCCGGCAGTCCTTCGCCATCCGATTATTGCCGATTACCAGACCGTTACGTTCGAGCTGCCGCTGCTTTGGTAGCCTTCCGTCGCCAGAACCTGATAAGTCCAGCTGCTGCCCAGATTCATGCCTTTGCTCTTCCATGCGTTAACGTGATTAGCGAATGTGATCGCAACGTTGCTGCCCGTTGCACGCTTCGACTGACGAACGCTCCAGTACTGCGTAAACGTTGCCGTGCCATCGATGGAAGGCGCATTATAACGAGTAGCCGTGTAGATATCGTACGTGCCGCCGTCGCTCGATACCGACCCTTTGTACGTTCCCGTAGGACGATAGGTGCCCCAGCTATCTACAACATAATACTCAATGAGCGAATTGCGAGTCCAGCCATAGAGCGTCAGATAGCCATTGCCAGATGGCGCCCATACGCCCGCATTGTAGTTGATCGTCCGTGTAGGTGAGCCTACGGTCCAACCCTTGCCGACGACAAAATTGCCGGTGTTAGACCAATTGACGCTGTAATTGCCGCCAGAACCGTTCACCGCGTTAACCGTGCCGCCGCCGTCCGTCCAATTCTGCCAATAATCAGTTGCCGCACTTGAAGTTGCCGCAAACATGCCCATGCTCATTGTTGCTGCCAGAACAGTCAAAACCGCTTTCTTCGTCCATTTCATCATCACTATAACCTCCTAATATTGTATTAAATGTCACTTGCTGCGAGCATCCTGCATAGCCGTTACCTTAACTCGAGGATCGATTCTAGCTGCAGAGCCTTCTTCGTAACGTGACATAACGCAATGTTATCAGCTTGTCCCCCTTTCGGAATGAGTAATAAAGGCCTGAATCATGTTACGCCTTGTAAGTTAGCCGTTCTCTCTTGGTGCATCTAGATATTACCAAGTAAGCGCATACAAAACACTTTACAAATTTAAGAGTAAGCTTTGTTTTCTATAGATATTTTTAAGAGGAATAAGAAGAAGACGCCCAGGTCAGTCCAGGGCGTCTTCTTCTTATTGTTCATTTCGGTTTCAGCCCGAGGTATGATGCGGTTAACGGACAACGCCCCTCACACAGGAGCAGCGTATCTGCCGCCGCTCAGCACGCTCCTAAGTTTGCTGCCATTGCCTATGCGTGGGCTGCGCCAGAAGGCTACTCGTTGGAAGTGCTGCAGCAAAATTGACGATGCGACCTCGGCAACTCGATCTGCGGCAGGAACGACAGCCACTGCGAGCAGCAGAGATAGGAGGATGCTTAGAAACCTTGTCATAAGTACACCTGCTTTACTATTGGATTTGCGAATTTCCACTGAGCGGATTACGAAGATGCCTTTTTATCGCCATATACGGCCTAGGGAGGATCACCCACTCCACTAGCGTCTCTATTGTTTAGTCTTTATACGGATCAAACTCGTCTGCTCCGGCCATGCACACGCCAATCGGTTTCAGCACATGCATAACTTCGATCGTTTCGGCATGAGCGTCGAGCACCTCTTGCAGCTTCCGGTATACAAAAGGACTCTCATCCGTTCCCGCACCGCGCAGCTCCACTCCGTAATCCCGAACCGCATCCATCATCTGCTTCTGCGAGATTTGGCCGCCGCTGCGAGCACGGGTTTTCCAATTCATCCGACCCGCCGCCTGCGTACGGCTCATCAACCGACCCGCTCCATGAACGGTACTGTAATAAGCATCCCGATTCTCCACACTGTCTTTGCCCTTCACAATAACCGAGATATCTCCCATGCTGCCGCCGATGAATCCTACCTGGCCAGGCGCCGACGGTGTCGCCCCTTTACGAACGACAACAACCTCTCGACCGTTATGCATCTCCTTCCAAGCATAATTATGATGGTTATGTACCTCGTAATCGGCCTCCGCACCTAGTATAGACAGCACCTGACGGATCACATAGTCTCTTCCCGCGTACGCATAACGTCCAGCCAGCTTCATTGCGCGATAGTACATATCACCAAGCTCGCTGCTCAAGTCTAACAGAACGGGAGGTTGATCCATCGTCTCTCCAGGAGCTTTGCCTAGAAATTCTCTGCCTGCTGCAAGATTGAGGAATCCGCTGGCTGTCTTATGTCCGAATCCTCTGCTGCCAAAATGATTCGCGATCCACAGACGCCCCGTCGTCGTCTCTTCGAACAAATCAACAAAATGATTGCCGCTTCCGACCGTGCCAAGCTGGCTCTGCGCCAATGCCTTCAGCTTGTCATGCTCCTGCTTGCCAACCGACTTGTACACATCCCAATCAGGATCGTCGAACAAGTCATGATCGACCTTGTCGTTATTGACTCGACCCACTCCGAAGGAGATACGCCGAGCAATCTCGTCCATTAGGCGCACTAACTTCGGCTTAATGTCTGCCGCTAACAGATTCGTCCGCACAGCCTTATTCCCGCATGCGATGTCATAGCCAACACCGGAAGGGGAGATTTGCCCATCGTAGACAACAACGCCCCCGATTGGCTGGCTGTAGCCTTTATGATGATCCGCCATGAGCAGCGTTTGCACGACATTGCCGTGTTCCGCACATGTTATCGCTTGCGCCAGCGCCCCATCATCTGGTTTTCCCCAGACGCGTACGCCGTTAATCAATTGATAAGCCATAATTTCATTCAACTCCTCTGGGAGTTATCTTCGCATGTTATGGAATAGATGAACATGGTGGAAGTATTACGAGAAAAAAGCGTCCCAAACCTCCCGCAGCCTAGTACGCGGATGTTCGAACGCTTTTTATTCATCAGCTCATGCTGTTACTTCGCTTCATATTCCTTCGTCGCTGTATCCAGCATCGCTTGCCAACTTGAGAATTTCGTTTCTCTTGCCACATGACGATCGAATAACTCATCTTGAATGTTCTTAATCTCCTCGCGCGTATTCGCTTGGAAATTGCCCTTCTCCATAAACGCTTCGAAACTGTTCATATTCGTATACTTCACCATGAACGATTCGTGGAACAACTTCTCGAACGATACATGCTTCGGATCCTCTTGAACCGTCTTCTGACCCTTCAACTCCAGCAACAAATCATCAAATGACATCGGCTTATGCTTACCCAGACGATCACTCCTCAATATTGTGTATTATAGTGTATGACGTTACTTCTGTGCCTTATCCGGCTTGGAATTCGCAGCAGCGGCTGTTGCATCGCTTTTGCCTTTCGTGCCTTTGCTTGTGTAAGGCTTAGGCGCATTCTTCTTTCTATTCGCGCTTGCCTGCCAACGGTTCCAGCCCTTCTTGTCGGTACCTCTGCCTGTGCCCTTGCCCTTGCTCAAAAGATCACTCCATTAATAAACTACTCTTATTCATTGCAATTTGTTCGAATCCTTAAACGCCAGTACGCTTCTTCTGATTATTCGGCTTCTTCTTAATCTGGCTCGTCATCTTCTGAACGCCTGCGTTCAGATGCGATTGCTGCTTCTTGCTCTGGGACTGTGCTTGTTTCTTCTCTTCCAACTTACGTTTCATTGCTTCCGCCAGGCTGATCTTCTTCGGCCCAGTCGGTTCATCGACATTCGGTTTATTGTTGTCTTCCATCGACTTCTTATCTCCTCGCACTGCAATCTTGAATAATCCGTCCATTTCTGATTCGTATCCCTCATGAAATCTTAGCACAATTCGAACATATTCCATAGCTAATAAATAATGGCGCCTCGGCAAAATGAAAAATATGGCTACTTACTCTCTAATAACTTGTCCATTATCCATGGGGGAATTCCATACAAAAGACCGTGCCAATAGGGATCGACCTTCCCTATCAACACGGCTTTTTGAATATCGATCCCTAACATCTTACATGCTTACGTTTAAAACCAAGCTGGTTTTTATCAACGGCCTTCTGAATATTCGCTGCGGTGCTTAGAACAGCGCTCTTGCCGCCTTTGACAACCTCAACAGGACCAATCGCCTCGACCGTCTCAACGGCTTTATCATGGAGAGCCACATACGATACGGCCACTGTATATAAGAAATTACCCATCGAATACTTCGCGCGCAGTGGTGCGTCATGAATCGTATTGCGTACCGTTTCGAGCATTGCGGCGATTTTGCCTTCAGAGAACTCGCTGTCCTTCCGATTGCCGAGCAGCCAACAGTAACAGCTATAGCCCGCCGACATCCGCAGCTCATCGCCGCTTGCAATCCACTTATCCGCGACCTGCTGCGCAATATCCGCTTCCGACAAGGTGACAGACACAACAAAGTCAGACAACATATAGAAGTAAGCCCCGTCCATCCAGCGGTCGTAATCCGCCTCGGTCATCCCGTTCGGATCGGCAATGATGCCGGCGAAATACATCGCGTCATAGTTTCCAGTCGCGTAAAGCTCGTCCGCCAACGCTTGATTGATTTTGATTTTCTTGAAGAGAGGCTTCATCTCGCCAGTCGCCACTCCGAAGAGCGGTTCATGCGCTCCATTGGATAGGTACATTTTCTTCAGCCGTTCCTTGCCCAGCGCTTCGAGCTCCTGCATGACGGATTCTAGATTCATTGGTTTATGCTCCTTTAGCTGTTATATAGAAGTTAGAGAATGACATAAGGCAAAGAGCAGCCTATACGACAAGGCTGCTCTGTTTATGTTGACTCTATTTTGATAAGTGGAATATCCGATTCATGAATTCCAGTCCTCGCGTGCTCTCTTTACTTCTTCAAGGAGTTCTTTTCCTCGTTCAGGTGTCAAGGTACCGGCAGCTTCCACAAGATCATCAATCGCATAATCATCCTCTTGGGTTTCCACCGGCTGCTTATCGGGTTTGGAGATCATGGATAATCCTCCTTTGCCTTAAGTCGGTTAGCCTCATTATAACATACGTAAAGATACTTCTATAATCCCAACGTCAAGAGCTGGTACTCCCACCTACCTCATTTCACCCCCGCCCGATCGCGGAACTCCTGTGGAGTCATATTCGAGAACGCCTTGAACAGTTTGATAAAATGCGGCACGGCCTGGTAACCAACCGTCTGGGCAACCTCGTAGATCTTCTTGTCGCTGCTGCGCAATAGATACGAGGCTAATTCCATCCGATACCGCAGAATAAAATCGCTTAGATTGTTCCCTGTCTCTGCCCGATAAGCTCTTGATAAGTACGCTGGATGCAGATCGATGTGCGCCGCAATCGTCTGAAGCGATAGGTTGTCATTGATATTCTTCTCGATGAACGCATGAACCCGATCCACCAAACCCTTCTGCCTGTCGGACGAATCGGCTGATTGCTCTCGAAGATTGCGCAGGATCATGAACGCCCATTTCTCCAACTGACCAAGCGAAGGCGCCGCCGGCATGAGGCCAAAAGAAGGAGCGCCGAACTCGCTCAGCAGCTTGCCTTTCTTATGCGCCATATATTGATACGCGTTCGCTATCGCGAAATACGCTTCATTCGCATGCTCCGGCGGATAGTTGACGCTCCTCAGCTCAGCGAAAACCTCCGTCAGCTTCTCCTCCGCTTGCACCCAGTTCCCTGTATCCAACAAATGCATCAAGAGTGGCGGCCGATACAGTGACGTCAATGTTCCGATCCGAGGCTGACCATTCTTGCCCGCAAACCGGAGAAACACGCTCTGCCTTTGCTCTTCGATCATCCGCATGCCATCGATAACCGATCGATACAGCTGCGGCACCCCCTCGGGGAAGCTCGCCCAATTCTGAGCGACGATGATCGAGATCGTGCCGCTCAGGAGCGACTCCGCTTTCTTCTTAAGCGCCGCCGCCTGAACATCCATCACATGCTGGAGCATCTGCGCCCTTGTCCCGCTCGCATCCTTCGGCGTAACGAGAAACACGAGATATTCGTTATGATCCCGACAGAACCAGAGATGGAAGTCTTCCCGGAACAGCTCTTCCGCCATGTTCGTAACCGCATATTCGATCAGCCCTTTGTCCATCCGCTCGTATTGCTGAAGCTTACCCTCCAGCCTGACGATGAATAAGCCTGCCTTCTGATGAAGTGGAAAAGGAACATTCAGCAGAAACAGCTTCCGTTCCAGTTCTGCGCATGGAATGCCGTTGTCATACAACAGCCGGTTGAGCAGCTCATTACGGAGAGCCGGAAGGCTCTCGCGAAGCGCGTAAGTATCGCGCTGTTGCTGCTCCTGCAGCTTACGCTCAGAGGCAATCTCTTCGGACAATTGGTTCAGCGTAACTCGCAGCTGATCCGGGTTCACCGGCTTCATCATATAACCGGATGTATTATAAGGAACTACGCTTTGCGCATATTCGAAATCCGCGTATCCCGAAATGACGATAATCTTCGCCTTGCGTCCCATCTCGCGGATTTCCCGGATCAGCTCGACTCCGCTCATCTCGGGCATCCGGATATCGGTAATGACGATATGGATATTATGGTCCCGATAGAGCTGCAGCGCTTCTTCCCCGGAATAAGCCTTATGAATGGCGCCTATGCCAAGCTCGTCTTTCGGAATGGTAGCGGCGATACTATCAACTTGAGATGGGATATCGTCTACGATTAGAACCTCTAGCATCGTTAATCGCCTCCGTCTTTAATCTTCAGCCCAACGCGAAGTCCTCCGAGCGGCGAATGATCGATCATTAAGCCTGACGACGGTCCATAATAATGCTTAAGACGCTGATGAACGTTTCGCAGCCCAAGGCTGTGATCCGCGCTCGTTAATAAGGTCAAGGAATGTCTTAATGCAAGCAGATCGCCCTGCTTCATGCCGACGCCATTGTCCTCTACGACAAGCTCCCAGCCATCTTCCGTCCTGCTGCCGGTAATAACAATCTCGAACTGTCCTCTCTTGCCCTCCATGCCATGCACGATCGCATTCTCGACAAGCGGCTGGAACAGCAGACGAGGCATTAGATTCGACATCAATTCTTCTTCAATATGCTCCTGGTAATGCAAGCGCTCCGACTGCATCCGATGTATCTCCAGATAGTTGCGGATAAGATCCATCTCTTCGGCCAATATCGTCAACTGCTGCTCTGTCCGCGTCGTGTACCGATAGTACTGGCTTAAGTGCTGGGTGAAGGCGATGATGACCTTCGTCCGATCCAACTGCGCCATACTCTGAATATATGCGAAGTTGTTGTATAGAAAATGAGGATTGATCTGCGCCTGCAAATGCTTAAGCGAAGACTCCTTGGCGCTAAGCTGCTCCGCGTACACCTTATCGATCAACGTCTGGATGTCTTCGGACATGAGGTTGAACTGCTCGATCAAATAATGGAACTCGTTATTCGGCCCGCTATTAATTCGATGATCGTACGCTCCTCGCCGAAGCGACTTCACGCCTCGAATCAGATCATTGATCGGCTTCTGCACATTGCGGTACAACAGCGATGCACTTGCGATTCCCATCAACAACAGCAGCAAACCCGCGCCATAGAACGTCAGCTTGCTGTGATTGATCGGCTGCAGCACCTTCTTCATGGGCTGGAAGTCGACCAAATACCAGCCAAGCGAGGATGAAGCGACATAGTTGACGAGATACGGTTCATCGCGAAACGTTATCGTGACAGAACCCTCAGCAGGGTTCTCCGCTTTAATAATATTGAACTGCTCAGCCATTGCCTTGATCAGTTCGGGGTCTAGCTCGCGAGACATGATCGGATCATAATCGGGGTGGTAGAGAAACGGTTGCGAGGCGCTGCCCTGCATGAATCGGTCGAGCATCTTCACCAAATTATCGGCTGTGAACATCACTTCGACATACAAATTCGGATCGCCCAGCTTCGTAAGGGTCTCGAACGGCGTATTAAGCACGCGTACGAACACCTTCTCCGGTCCTCGATCCGTCAAGGCGACGCGATAATCCCACCGGTCATAGACAGAGTCCTTGAAATAGGCAGAATCGTAAACCTGTTTCATATTCGTAGAAGCAACAACATCGGACAGCGGCGAATAAACAGTGAAGTCGTTCTCCCATTCGAAGGAGGTCGACTGCATATCCAGCTTCTGGAGCAGCACCCGCTTCGTCTCCAGCGTGGAGTAATTAGGTTCGGAGGAAGTCCGAAGCTGCAGCTGCAGCGTATCCGGATCCGCCGCGATGACGAAGGCCGCTCGCCACAGTCGGTTCACCTCGACATCCATCTGTTCGACGAAGAAACGAATGCGGTTCAAGTTAATCTGCAGCAGCTCTTGTTCGACAACACGGGTACTGGTCTTGTTCGAAGAATTATACATGGCGATAATCGGGATGAGCATCAGAACGATGACAATCATGACCTTCGTGAAAATATTCATTTTGCCGGCAGGTCTGCGTCTGATTCTGAACATGAGCTCCCCCGATTCAGTTGTATGATAGGGCCGGGAACCATCCGATTAGGATTTGACCGATCCGAGTACGATCCCTTTAACGAAATATTTCTGCAAGAAAGGATAGACGATCAGAATAGGAAGGGCGCCGATGAAAATTTGTGCCGCTTTGATCGTTCGGTTGGAGAAGTTTTCTACACTATCCAATGTTACACCGATGCGCGACAGGTTGTCACTTACAATCATAGAGTGCAAATAGGTGGCTAGCGGATACCCATCTGGATTGGACATATAGATCATCCCGTCAAACCATGAGTTCCAATGGGACACCATCGTGAACAACGACAACGTCGCAATCGACGGCATCGATACAGGCAGGTACACGCTCCACAACACCCTCAGATGACCCGCTCCGTCAATGAAGGCAGCCTCCTCTAAGTCCTCAGGGATCGTACGGAAGAAATTGAGCATCAGAATCATATTCCATACGCTGACGGCAGGCGGAAGCACGAGCGCCCAGATGGAATCGATTAGGTGCAGCTTGCTGATCAGAATATAAGAAGGAATAAGTCCGCCCGAGAACAACATCGTGAAGACGAAGATCCAGATGTAGATCTGGCGCCCCTTGAACTTATAATTCGTCTTGGACAAGCTGTATGCCGCCATCGTTACAACGACCATTGACAGCACGGCGCCAAGCACCGTCCGCTCGACGCCAATCCATAACGACTTCAGAAACATCGCATTGCCAAGCGTCTTCACATAAGCATCGGTCGTAAAGCCGACCGGCCAGAAGTTCACGATATTCGCTGTTGCCGCAGCACGCGAACTGAAGGACAACGCCAATACGTGAATGAG
Organism: Paenibacillus terricola; assembly: GCF_014779765.1. GTDB lineage: Bacteria > Bacillota > Bacilli > Paenibacillales > Paenibacillaceae > Paenibacillus_T > Paenibacillus_T terricola. The sequence goes on from NZ_JACXZA010000005.1 coordinate 139,922, forward strand.
AGGAAGAACGCAGATCAGCGACAGCAGCGCAAGAAAAATCGTGTTCGAGAACGTAAATACGGAATAACCTCGAGAGCGATATTTCATGATGACGAGGAGGCCCCCTTTTTAGAAAATGCGATAGTTAGCAAGCTTGAAAGCCATTCGGTAGCTGATCACGATTAGGATGAAACCGATAAACGATTTGAACAGTCCCACCGCTGTACCGAAGCTGAACTGTCCGTTATTCAGACCTTCGCGATAGACGAACGTATCGATAATATCGCCATGCGAATAGACGAGCGGATTGTATAAGTTCAGAATCTGGTCGAAGCCCGCATCGAGAATCCGACCAAGCGACAACGTTGCGACAACGATCACGATCGGCATGATTAGCGGAACAGAGATCGAGATGACCTGCTGCCAACGGGATGCCCCGTCGATTTCAGCTGCTTCATACAGTGCCGGATTAATGCCAACCAGCGTAGCTAGGAAAATAATTGCGGAGAAGCCGAATTCCTTCCACACGTCGCTAAGCACAACCGTAAACCGGAACCACGAGCCATTCCCCAAGAAGAAGATGCTGTCCACGCCGAACGCGTTCAGCACGCGATTGACGATTCCGCCTTCCGGCGACAGAATATCCAGCATGATGCCCCCGAGAATAACCCACGACAGGAAGTGCGGCAAATAAACAAAGGTCTGCACGGACCGCTTGAAGAATGTCTTGCTCACCTCATTGAGCAGCAACGCGAACACGATTGGAATGATTAAGTTAATGACCAGCTTGAACGCCGAGATAATAAGCGTATTCCAGATGACCTGCTTGCCGTCCGGATACGTGAACAAGTATTGAAAATGCTCAAAGCCTACCCAAGGCGAGCCCTTGATACCAAGCCATGGCTCATAATCTTGGAAGGCAATGACAACCCCGAACAACGGGATATATTGAAAGATAATAACCAATGCTAGAGCCGGCAATAAGAGCAAATGAAACGGCCACGTTTTGCGCCAATACGCTGCCATGATGCACCTTCCTTTATTGCAAAAATGAAGGAGGAGCGAGCCGAAGCCCCCTCTCCTCCTTGTTTAGCTTACTGGCTTACTGGTTCTTCGCGTACCATTCGTTCACTTCGTCCGTAATCTTCTGGCCGCCGTTGTCGAGCCATTGCTTGACGAATTCGTCGAAGTACTCGATCGGCTTCTCGCCGTAGATGATCTTCAGATAGCTCTCAGTCGCGAGCTTCTTGAGCAGTTCGCCTTTGGACTTCATCGTTGCTGTCATTGGACCGGTGAAGTAGTTCTTGCCCTCGCTAACCTCTTGGTTAATGCGAACGCCGGCTGCGCCCAGCTGTCTCTTCTTCATTTGACTTACATCAAACTCCAGCGAGGAGGTAGCTTCAGCGTTCGGGTCTGCTAGGAACTTCTTGACCGCTGCCACGTTCGAGCCCGGAATGCTCGTGAAGTTGCCCAGGATGTTCGTCATCATGTAACGGATATCGAGCGTACCGCCGTCCTTCAGCGGCCATTGTTCAGCTGGAACGCCAGCTGCCTCGTAGTTGCCTTTGACGACTTTACCGTTGAACTTCACGTAATCGTAGCCTTCGAGGTAGCCGTCCTTCCAGCGTGGGTCGAAGTATGGATCGCCTGCTTGCTCCAGCTTCTTCGCGAAGATTTTGTTGAAGTATGCGAACCAAGCGTCGATATGCTGGAAGTCTTTGTTGAACACCGTGAAGCCCTGCGTCAGCGGTTTCTCTGCGCGGCCTACGAGACCAGTTGGACCTGTCGGAAGTGGGAACGGCTCGAAGTCGGCTTTCGGATCGTTCTTCGTTGCGTCGCCCAGCGGCCATTCGCCCATCCAGAATGGACCGAACATGATGCCGGCTTTGCCGCTTGCGGCCAGCTCCGACGATTTGGACGGATCCTTGATGCCCGCTTCTTTGTCCAGGTAACCTTTGCTCATCCAGTCGCGCATCTTCTCTAAGTACAGCTTCGCATCCGGATGAATCGCACCGTAGCTCAGCTTGCCGTCCGCGCCTTTGTTCCAGAACAAACGCACGTCGTACGTATTAATCATTTGGTCCGTGAGGGCGCTGACGATTGCGTCCGTCTGTCCCATCCACGTCCAAGGACCTTCTTTCAGTGGAACAGCCAAGCCGATCGTGTCGTTCTTGCCGTTCTTATCGGGGTCGTTCTCCGTGAACGCCTTGAGAACGTTCTCGAAATCGTCCAGCGTCTTCGGCGGCTGCAGGCCAAGGTTGTCGAGCCAGTCTTTGCGAATCCACATGACCGTACCTTCGTCACCCATGAAGAATGCTGGCAGACCGTAGATCTTGCCGTCCTTCTTCACTTCTCCAAGCGCATAGCTGTACTTCTCCAGCAGCTTCTTATACTCCGGGTGCGCGTATTTCTCAATCGCCTCATCCAGTGGCATCAGCTTGTTCGCCGATAGCAAGCTCTGCAATGGGTCGTTCGATGCAGCGAAAGCATCAGGCAGCTTGCCGCCGCTCGACAGCAGCAAGCGAAGCTTTGTATCGTAATCTTCCGGCTTCGTGACGATGAAATCGAATTTGACGTTAATGCCCATGTTGTCTTTCATCCACCGGATATTCGCGTTGTCTTCCATCGACTCGCCCGGCTTGAACGCATTGCCCCTGGACGTACCGTCGTCCATAAAAGCCGTCGTAATAGTAACTGGCGGATCGTATTTCTGATTCCACAGCTCTCCTGAATTACCGGTGTCTGTAGATTGCGTCGTACCTGTTCCCGTATCGGACTGACTAGTGGATTTGCTTGGCGACCCTTCATTGCTGTCTTTCGAGCAAGCAGCGAGTGTCGGCAGCAGACCGATCGCAACGGAGAGCGTCAACACTTTAGCAAACTTCGCATATCGACTCATAACCTTCCCCTTTTCTATATGGTTGTGGTACATGTTTAATTGTATTGAACTGGTAAAAGCGAGTATATAATTCGTTTTTAACTTGATAGCGTAAAACGTACATGAGGGGATGAGAGGAGGAGGTGAGGTTAAGTAAGGCTAGGGAATACACGTTAGGAGTAACACAGCAAAAAGGAGTGCCCCTTTAGTTATGATTGTAACCTTGGGGTCGACTCCTCGAATTGAACAAAGAATATTTAAAAGAAATACTGAATAACAAGCCCTTTGTCTCGATATTTATCTTCGACTTCCGATAGTTCCATTTTGTTCCTGATATTTTGCAGTGAGCATGTTTCGCAGGATAGACAATCGATTAGCCATGTATCAATGTATATTTGATCCCCTGGAGTATTTGAAGATAATGCATACTCTGCTATTTCCGTAAGTATTAGAGAATCCAAAATATTGGACTTTATCTCATAAGATTCATTACCGTTATACGTCCAATTGCACTTATCGCGGTTATGCTCATATCCGCATTCATTGCACTTCATATTCTCCTCCTGGCCTAGCCGATCGACGATATTTATCAAGTTCCGAACTTTGTTCACTCTTCTAAAACCTACTTTGAAATTATTGGATATATCAAGTCTACATAATAGGCCTATTCCTTTCTAGAACCACATTATTCCGTAAGCTTCTATACTGCCGCTGTTGATCATTGCTTAGTCGTAACGAAATCAACAAGAAAAGCCTAGCCCTCACATAAGGAGGACTAGGCTTTTCTGCTCTCAACCGATCCTTAGGATGTACCGAGCAGGCTTTTGAAATGTCATGGACTTAGTTAACGTTTTATTCATCTATCGACGTGGCTGCCGCTTGATGGGAACCCGTTTCATTGTGGCCCTCGATCCATGTGATCATTTCCTCGCCGTTCATCGGTTTGCCGTAGAAGTATCCTTGCATGACATAACAGCCCAATTGCGTCAGGAATTCAATATGCTCTTCATTCTCTACGCCCTCGGCAATGACATCCAGATGAAGTCGTTCCGCCATCAATATAATTGCATGAATTATGGCGCGTTTGCCCGGCGTATCCAGATCATTCGTAAATAAGCGATCCAGCTTAAGCGCATCGATCGGCATCCGGTCCAAGAGCCCGATAGAAGAGTAACCTGTTCCAAAATCGTCCATCGAAACCCGAACGCCCAGTTTGCGAATGTTCTCGAGTTGATGAATAATATCGTTGACGTCGTAGAAAACCATGGACTCCGTAATTTCAAGCTCCAGATAGTGCGGGTCCAAGCCCGCTTCTTCCAGAACGTTCTGAATCCATTCCAATAAGATGTCGGGTTGAAACAACCGAACCGACAAATTGACCGATACCGGCTGATCAATTCCCCGGGCATTCCACACTCTGCATTGATGGCATGCTTGTTCCAACGTCCATCGGGTCATCGGTATAATGAGTCCCGTCTCTTCTGCAATCGGAATAAATTCGCTAGGCGAAACGACGCCTAACCTTGGATGCTGCCAGCGAAGCAATGCTTCGAACCCGAACAATTGGTTCGTCTTCACATTCCACTTCGGTTGATATACAATAAAGAACTCGTTATGCTCAAGCGCTCTCTGCAAATCCTTCTCCAGTTCCATCTTGCGGATTTCTTGAACGCCCATTTCATCGGTGTACACGCAATACTGGTTCTTGCCGAGCCCTTTCGCTTTATACATGGCCGTATCTGCCGTCTTCAGCAGGAACAGATGGTCGGATTCGTCGATCGAACCGATGCTGATTCCGATGCTCCCCGTAATATATAACTCATTCCCTTCGATTCGATAAACCTTCTTAATGCTCTGGAGGATTTGATTCGCGAGCTGTTCCGCCCGCTCCAGGTCGCAACGTTCCACAATGAATAGAAATTCATCGCCGCCTATCCGGTACGCCTGCTGATCGCCGTGGATAAATTGACGCAGCCGCGCGCCTACTTCATGCACAAGCAAATCGCCGATGTTGTGACCCAGCGTATCATTGATCGCTTTGAACCGATCCAGATCCAGAAACAAGACGCCGATCGGGCTGTCGCTGCCCATATGCGTATCGAAGAAGCGATTCATTGCATTTCGGTTAGGCAAGCCTGTAATCGAGTCCTCATAGGCCATCTTGGCCAATACATGTCGATCGAACAGCATAGCTCCCCAAGATACCATTAAGATGATGAATATGGTGATCGTCACGCCATACAGCAGGAAGAAGTCTACGGATCCGGATGAGGTATGATTCATCGTCATGCCGTCCTCGAAATAGAACCTGGCCGCTTTCATTCCCGTATAATGCATCCCGCAAATCGCGAATCCCATAATAATGGAAGAGAGCCATTTCAACATACTAGACGACGACTGATTCCGGAAACGTAGGAATAGCAATAAGGCAGCATAAGAAGCAACCAGTGCGATGATGGCCGACAAGCCCCACAGCGTTGGGTCATACGTCAATCGGGCGTTCATAATCATAGCTTCCATGCCTATGTAATGCATCGCCACGATCCCGCTGCCCATAATAAAACCGCCTATTGCGATCTTTAACCAATTAATGCTCTTCGGCATCGTGATATAGAACGCAATAAAAGAAGAGATGATGCTGGCTGACATTGAAACAATCGTTAGCAATGCGTCATACTTCACTCCAGCATGCAGATGAAACGCCAGCATGCCGACAAAATGCATCGACCAAACGCCGGTCCCCATTACGAAAGCGCCGGATAGCAGCCAGAAGAAACGAGTTTTTCCTTTCGAATGCGAAATCTTCGCGGCGATATTCAAAGCGGAAAAAGATGCAAATATCGCAATCAATACCGAGAGCGCGACGATATAGTAGTTGTAGCTTCCTTCCATGTCCATTACAATCCATCCTTTGTTCAGCAGCTAGCAGCTATATGAAAGGCTATCTCTCATTCTAGTAGCGCAGTAATTCACCCCTTATTATTACATATCTAACACTACAACTTCTCGACAAATTTCATCAAAAAGGAAATAACAATTTCAGGGCGAATAAAAGAAATTATGCTGACTAACAAAAAGATAACGATCATTGTCATTCTCTTTCTTCTGATTATCACCGGACTGCGGTTAACGTTTCTCGAATTCCAGCGGCCAATCGAAAGTCCGCAAGCGGTCAAGGGTGTTCTCGACCTGCGAGGGCAGATGTTCCCGCATAACGGCAATCTTGCCCTGGACGGGGAATGGGCATTCATCCCTTACAAGCTGTTGATCCCAGAGAACAACGCTTCTATGGAATCGGAACAAACGTATATTCAGGTACCCGACGCATGGGAGCCTTATTTCCCTCACCATGACGGCTTATATCGCTATGGAACTTATCGACTCCGAATACTAGTCGATGAAAACAGCAATCAAAGCCTGCAGTTGCGAATTGATGAGATTCGCACTGCTTCCGCCGTCTATATTAACGGTCAATTGGCTGCAAGAGCAGGGTATCCGTCAGAGAAACCTGCGTTGCAGCAAGCCAGACACACTCCTTATACCGTTGATCTTCCTACTGGCGGTACAAGCATCGATCTTGTGATTCAGGTCTCGAATCATGCCGGTGAAGGCGGCATTACGCATGCCATTCGGCTCGGAACAGTCGAATCGATTCAGCGTTTCAGCCATCTCTCTATCAACCTGCAATTCATGTTATGCATCGTATTATTGGTACATGGCATATATGCCGTCATCCTATATCTGATGGGTGTCGCCAACAGGGGAATACTCTACTTCTCTTTGTTAATCTTCAGCGCCATTCTCAGCGTATTGTGCTCAGACGAGAAACTGTTGATGGTCTGGTTCTCTTTGTCATACGAATTGTTCAGCAAGATTGCGATATTGTCTTATATCGGAATCTCGGCTTTCTTACCGCCGCTTGTGAACAATATGTTTCCGAACGAAGGCAAAGACAGAATATTGCGGTGGTTTGCAGTCTACTGTCTCGCCTATGCAGCGTTCGTCCTAATGGCGCCGTCTACTTACGCGGTTCCGACGATCAAGCTGCTGCTCGGCGCTACGTTGCTGTCCTCTCTGGCTATTGCAGGACGGATATTGAAATCCGCAAACAAGCGAACACAAGACGCCATCTACATGCTGCTCGGCTGTACCGCTGTTGCGACCAACATCGTATGGGCGATCATCGAAGGCAGAACTTCGATCCAGATGATGCATTACCCGTTCGATCTGATCATTGCCGTGTTCTGTCTTGCCGCCTTCTGGTTCAAGCAATTCGTTCGGAAGAACGAGCAGACCAAACAGCTTGCGGACAAGCTGCAGCAAGCCAATCGGCAGAAGGACGATTTCCTTGTTAATACGTCGCATGAGCTAAGAAATCCACTGCACGGAATTATGAACATTACGCAGAGCGTATTAGACGATGTCGTCAATCCGGCAACCGATGATCATCGGCGAAGGCTGGAGCTCCAGCTTACCGTCGCAAGACGCATGTCGCTGCTGCTGGATGAACTGTTCGATGTCGTTCGCCTGAATGAGAACGCCATTCGTCTGCAGATCGGAAGCGTGCGCATACAGTCCGTGGTCGCCGGCGTGCTGGAGATGCTCCGATTCATGTTGGGCGGTAAGCCAGTCACGCTGCAGGTTGGGATCACTGACGCCTTACCTTCTGTTAAGGCCGATGAGAACAAGCTTATTCAAATTATGTTCAACCTGCTCCATAATGCGATTAAGTTTACGGATAAAGGGACCATCACCATCGATGCCTCAATTGAGAACGGGATGGCGCATATTCATATTCGCGACACCGGGATTGGGATGGATGAAGAGACGCGGAACCGAATATTCTTGCCCTACGAGCAAGGCAGTTCGAATCTAACGAGAGCAGGCGGAGGCTTCGGGCTTGGATTAAGCATTTGCAAGCAGCTGGTAGAGCTTCATGGCGGAACAATTAAGGTCGCTTCGATCTCCGGACAAGGTACGACATTCACCTTTACCTTGCCGCTATCGGAGGCTATCGAGCATTCGAGAGAAGCGGAGACCTTCGCCCCTATCGGGCACATTGAGGCTGAGGCCGAGGATGAGGTCGCGGTTGCTGCCGAACGAGCCGAAACTCCCCTCTCAATCGCCGCCAACGCTGAGGAGAACAAATCGAAGATATTGGCTGTCGACGATGACAACATTAATTTGCTCATATTAAGTGACATATTAGGTGCTGCACAATATCGCATAACAACCGTCAATAGCGCCAAGGACGCTATCACTATGCTGGACAGCGAGTCGTTCGATCTCATCATATCGGACGTTATGATGCCTCATATGTCAGGATATGAGCTCACTCGCATCGTTCGGGAACGATTCTCCGTATCCGAGCTTCCGATACTTCTATTAACGGCAAGAAACCGTTCCGAGGATCTCTTCGCCGGGTTTCAAGCGGGAGCTAACGATTATGTAATGAAGCCGGTCGATGCGTGGGAGCTAAGATCCCGGGTGCACGCTTTGACGGAGCTTAAGCTGTCAACCGAGGAACGTATACGGCTCGAAGCCGCATGGCTTCAATCCCAGATGCAGCCTCATTTCATCTACAATACATTAAATTCGATCGCTGCTCTCGGCACGATGGATAACGACAGGATGCTGGCTCTTCTTGATGCTTTCAGCAATTACTTGCGGATGAGCTTTGATTTTCACAACTCTGCACGCGAGATTCCAATCGACCGGGAACTGGCTCTCGTCCGTTCTTATTTATTCATCGAGAAGGAACGGTTCGGAGATCGGCTCCAAGTTCAATGGAACACCGAGGCGGATCTCCAGTTTCTATTGCCGCCTCTCTCCATTCAGACGCTTGTCGAGAATGCCGTGAAGCACGGAATCTTACAGCGCGCCCGCGGCGGAACCATCGTAATTCGAATTGAAGACGATTCGGATAACGTAAATATATTTATCAGCGATGATGGCGTCGGAATGAGCGAAGACAAGCTGCGGCAAGTTCTAAGCCCGACCGGGGGAGACCGAGGAATCGGCTTGACCAATACGAATCGACGCCTGAAGCAGTTCTATGGCAGCGGCCTGCAGATCCAGAGCGCGCCGGGAGAGGGCACTACGGTTCGTTTTCAAATCCCGAATAAACAAAAGGAATGAGCCCGCGCGGGTTCATTCCTTTTGTTTATCATTCCAATTGTCGTACCATTCCGTAATAAACGGACTTGGTCGTTCATCTAGTGCTGTCATCATCGCGTCCTCTAACCAACGATATTGGCGGTGCACCGATAGGCGATTGTTGCTGTCTGCATACAGCTGCATCAATGCAAAGTGCGCCCCTTCCGATTGCGGATAACGGTCGCATATCTCGGTATATTTCTCAATCGCCTTCTCGGGTCTCCCGCTGGTCTGATACCACTCCGCCATTTGAGTAGCAATACGGAGCCATAGCTGATGTAACCGTTGACGTTCGCCTTCCACCCACCAATACTCGGCATCTTGCAAATAATCGCCTGCATACAAGACCATTATTCGCTCATATTCTTCGATCGTGTCATCTGTTATCGGCTGTAAAGAACGGATCTTGCCTTCCCATTCCTCCACATCCAGCACCGCACGGTCCAATTGCAGAACATAACTGTCCGCTATATTGGACAGCTCGACATAGCCGCCCAACGGAATTAACGTTTTCCTAATATGATAGATCGACGTATATAACTGCGAATAGGCTCGATCCGTCTCGTATTCGGGCCATAACAATTCGGCCAGCGCGGTCTTGCGTACGTACTGTCCCCGATTCTGAAGCAAATAGAGGAACAATTCTTGGGCCTTGGCCGTTCGCCATCGGATCGATATAGACGCATCGTCATCGAACCACATCGATACTTGCTTGAACATCGTAATATGCAGCTGCTGCACGGCAGCAGTCGATTCCGCTGATGGTTCTTTCAGACGTTCTTGAACCCGCTGCACCGTCTTCGATAACCGCTCCGGTCCAACCGGTTTCAATATATAATCAAGCGCATTGAGTTCAAAGGCTTGAATAGCATACTCGTTATAAGCCGTTGCGAAAACGATCAATAATTGAGGTTTGCTCTCCAATAACTGTTCAGCCAGCTCGATTCCATTGATTTCGGGCATTTCGATATCCAGGAAGACGACATCGACAGCTTCGCGAAGGATGTATGCTTTGCCGGCCTGCGGATCGATAAATTTGGCTGCGACTTGAACATTGTCGATCTTCGCGAGCTGGTATTCCAGCAAATTCAACGCAAGCTGTTCGTCATCGATGAGGACTACTCTCATGGGCCTGCTCCCTTACTATAGTCAACGTGACCAAGGATGAGTGGGTCAACGCGTACATTTCTTATCCTCGAGATGGGTTGGTTGTGGCTTATCTCTTATTATTTTATCAACAAACGATAGGTCTGGGTTTCTATATATTTGAAAATTATTTAAAAAAAATAAAACCACAGTCATAGTGACCGTGGTCTAGTGGAATTGTCCATCTTCCGTTGATTAAGGCGTTGCTGATGCAACGTTAGTTACAACGTCTCGGTATTCAGCGTGAAGCCTTCGATTACCGCGTCCTCGTCAACCTCGATCATGATGCAGCGTTTGCCCTGATAGTTGACCTGTCTGATGTATTTCAAATCCTGCGGGCTGATCGTAATCGTAGCAACCTTCGTATCGATCTTGATCGATTTCGTAGTGAATTTCGGAATCACGCTGCTCGCCTTGAGTTCAAAGTTCCGATCATCAACGACCGTCTCGAATGCGCGCTCCACCTTCTCACGCGTTACGTTCTCGATCCCGCTTCCGGTCAACATGCGTTCCACATCGACAAAATCAAGCTTCGCGGGTTCTTCTCCCTCGTTCTCCTCGATAACCCGATTAATCTCCTCGTACACCGCAGCGATCGCTGAAGCATCCAACTGCTCGCCCGCTACTTCTTTCACGATATCTTCGAAGATCGCACGCTCTTCAATCGCTGTTATGGACTTCTCTGCCGTCAGCACCTGCTCAACGAAATGCAGATTCGGTTCATGCGCTTTGCCTGAGCAATACAGCACACGATTCACGTCCGAATAGTTGTCCGTCACGCTCGGATAGAAGAAGCCCTGCTCCGGCGTGTTCAATTTGATAATCGGATCGACGAACACACTATAATTGTATACTCGCTCCACATAGTCGAACATAAGAAGCTTCCGTTGGTGTTCCGTCGAATTCACGCTGCACAGAATGAACGGATGCGAGAACATCTCGTCCTTGGAGCTCTCTTCGGACTCTTCGCTCCGCACCCTCGTCGGACGGGCGTATTGTCCGCGCACGAACGTCACGACCGTATCTTTCTCATACTTCGTATCCTTCAGCATTTTCTCCACCAGCAGGATCATCAGATCATGCCATTCATCCGGATCGCCTGTAATGAGCGCTTGGTGAAGCAGCTCTCTGGAAGGCTCCTCCGCATTGTCCTGGAACTTCAACTCGAACATCTTCTGATCCAATTCGCCGGTCAGCAGCTTCTTGAAATTGCCCATATACAGCTCCTGCTTCTCCCGATCCAACAGGGCGAACGGCTGCCGCTCGTAATGGTAAATCTCGCTGCTGTCCTTCATGATGTATACGTTCAATATCTCGAAAAGCTTTAACATCTCATGGTCCAGCTTCAGCTGTTTGCGAATATGTGCGAGTTCCTTCTTATTCATGGTCGGTTGGACAACTCCCTGTATCGTAAAATGAATTCTGGCGTGGAATGACTTCAAATGCAGACTGACATCACAAATAAAATGACATCAACCGTGAAATGACATCTGAAATTTCATTGTACATGAAATTCCACTGAAAGACGAAAAACCCTTCTGGTTGAGCTATATCTATAAGGGAGCATCTATATGAGGTCCATCGACACTCAGCAGTACCATCAAGATGCTGCTCTTGAAAATGCAAGAGGGCCATCCCGAATTGGGACGGCCCATCTTACTGGCAGTATTTATATCAACTCGGATTGTTGCAGCAGCTTCTGCACGATCACAGCTACTTCCGCTCTCGATATAGATGCTTTCGGAGCAAGCTGCGTTGCCGTTCTGCCGCTAATAATTCCTGCTTGCAAGCATGCGGCCATTCCGGCTTGCGCCCACTTCGATACGCTGCCCGCATCTGTGAATGGACGTAACACCTCGTTTGCTTGCACAGCAGGAAGCTTCGCTTTCAAGCCTGTGATCTCCATCGCCTTCGCAAGGATAGCAATGGCCTGCTCCCTCGTAATGCTGTCCGATGGACGGAAGCTTCCATCGTTGAAGCCGTCAATCAGCTTGTACGAAAACGCGGTTTGAACAGCGTCGGCATACCATTCCGTGCCTTTGACATCGGAGAATGGCGAGACTCCATTGGTCGGCTTCAGTCCGAGCGCCCGTACCAGAATCGCCGCAAACTCGGCGCGCGTGATATTCTGGTTCGGATTGAACAGATCGCCGCCAATGCCGCTGATGATCATCCGCGAACCCATATCGTTTACAGCCTTTTGAGCCCAATGACCAGCAATGTCCTTGAATTCAACTGGATGCGAGACTAACGCGTACGTGCTGTTCGTCAAGCTGTTTATCTTCGCATAATACCGACCATCTACTAAGACGATCTTCGTCGGTACGTGACGTACTGTTCCATCGGGCTCGATTACAACGCCGGTCGTTATCTCATTCGGGTTCGTGCTTTCCGGAATAGCAATCGTACGCTCTACATAAGCCGAGAAGTTGGTTACTTCGATCGTAGTATTGTTATATACTGCTTGGACCTTGAAATCGATTGGTGGCGCAACAAGACTAAACGTATCTCTTGCCGCGGCATTCTCGACCACTTCCGCCATACTCGCTGTTGGCGAACCGATCGAAATCAGGATTTTGATATCAGATAGAGCAACGCCCTTACCGATCTGTTCCGATATAGCGTTCATGTTGATCTGCCCCGCCGGCAGCGTATAAGTTCCCTTCGCCGTTACGACTTCGATGACTGCTTGCTTCTGTTCAAGACCTCGGATGATATCGCCAGTTAACTCACCGATTACAACGTCAGACTGAAGCGTAGCCGGAATCGTAATGACAACTCCTTGCCCTGCAGTAGATAGCCGATTCTCCAGCTTCTTCGGATCGATGACAAATGTCGTAACGGATTGCCCGTTCACCTGTTTGGTCGTCAGCGTAGCGATGTTTTCCGGCTTACCGTTAACGAGCACATTTACTTCAGTCGTGGTTGGCCCTGTGGATGTGGAAGAGTCTCCGCCGCTTGGCGCAATGGCTGTATAGTACGCCGTGTACGTAATCACTGCGCTCACCGTCGTCGCTTCAACTTGCGCCTTCGTCAACAGCGTCGTGCCTCCGTCGCTGCTCCAGCCTGCGAACGTATAGCCGCTGTTTGCCGTCACCGTTGGCACCGATGCCGGGCTATTGCCTTCGGCCACTGTCTCGCTTGTGCCGCCGTTCAGCGTACCGTGCGATCCTGCTGCGTATGTGACGACATGTTTGATTTGTGAGTAGTACGCCGTGTACGTTATTGCTGCGTTCACCGTCGTTGCCTCAACTTGCGCATTCGAAAGTAGCGTCGCACCTCCGTCGCTGCTCCAACCTGCGAACGTGTAACCGCTATTCGCTGTTACCGTAGGCACCGCTACTGCACTGCTACCTTCTGCTACCGTCTCGCTCGTCCCGCCACTCAACGCGCCATGAGATCCGGCATCGTATGTGACGACGTGCGTAATCTGCGTATAGTACGCCGTATACGTAATCGGTGCATTTACCGTTGTTGCTTCAACTTGCGCATTCGTCAGCAGCGTCGTACCTCCGTCGCTGCTCCAGCCTGCGAACGTGTAGCCGCCGTTTGCTGTCACCGTTGGTACCGATGCCGGGCTATCGCCTTCAGCTACCGTCTCACTAGTGCCGCCGCTAAGCGTGCCATGCGATCCAGCCGCATACGTGACGACATGCGTGATTTGCGTGTAGTACACCGTGTACGTTATTGCCGCATTCACCGTCGTCGCTTCAACTTGCGCATTCGTCAGCAGCGTCGCGCCTCCGTCGCTGCTCCAACCCGCGAACGTATAGCCGCTGTTCGCTGTCACCGTTGGCACCGAAACTGGACTGCTGCCTTCAGCTACCGTCTCGCTTGTACCGCCGCTTAACGTGCCATGCGATCCGGCATCGTATGTGACGACGTGCGTAATCTGCGTATAGTACGCCGTATACGTAATCGGTGCATTTACCGTTGTTGCTTCAACTTGCGCATTCGTCAGCAGCGTCGTACCTCCGTCGCTGCTCCAGCCTGCGAACGTGTAGCCGCCGTTTGCTGTCACCGTTGGTACCGATGCCGGGCTATCGTCTTCAGCTACCGTCTCACTAGTGCCGCCGCTAAGCGTGCCATGCGATCCCGCCGCATACGTGACGACATGCGTGATTTGCGTGTAGTACACCGTGTACGTTATTGCCGCATTCACCGTCGTCGCTTCAACTTGCGCATTCGTCAGCAGCGTCGCGCCTCCGTCGCTGCTCCAACCCGCGAACGTATAGCCGCTGTTCGCTGTCACCGTTGGCACCGAAACTGGACTGCTGCCTTCAGCTACCGTCTCGCTTGTACCGCCGCTTAACGTGCCATGCGATCCAGCCGCATACGTAACGACATGCGTAATCTGCGTATAGTACGCTGTGTAAGTAATTGCCGCATTCACCGTCGTCGCTTCAACTTGCGCCTGTGTCAACAGCGTTGTGCCTCCGTCGCTGCTCCAGCCTGCGAACGAGTAGCCGCTGTTTGCTGTCACCATTGGTACCGATGCCGGGCTATCGCCCTCGGCAACTATCTCGTTGCTTGCGCCCCCGCTAAGCGTGCCGTGCGATCCGACCGCATATGTGACGACATGTGTAATCTGTATATAGTACGCCGTATACGTTGTTGCTGCGTTCACCATCGTTGCTTCAACTTGCGCATTCGAAAGCAGCGTCGTGCCTCCGTCGCTGCTCCAGCCTGCGAACGTGTAACCGCTGTTCGCTGTCACCGTTGGCACCGATGCCGGGCTATCGCCTTCCGCCACCGTCTCGCTTGTGCCACCGCTCAGCGTACCGTGTGATCCCGCCGCATACGTAACGACATGCGTAATCTGCGTGTAGTACGCTGTATAGGTTATTGCTGCATTCACCGTCGTCGCTTCTACCTGCGCCTTCGTCAGCAGCGTCGTGCCTCCGTCGCTGCTCCAGCCCGCGAACGTGTAACCACTGTTCGGCGCCACCGTCGGCACCGCTAGTGGACTGCTGCCCTCAGCAACCGTCTCGCTCGTGCCGCCACTCAATGTGCCGTGTGTACCAGCCGCATACGTAACGACATGCGTAATCTGCGTATAGTACGCCGTGTACGTTATTGCCGCATTCACCGTCGTCACTTCAACTTGCGCATTCGTCAGCAGCGTCGTGCCTCCGTCGCTGCTCCAGCCCGCGAACGTGTAACCACTGTTCGGCGTCACCGTCGGCACCGATGCCGGGCTATCGCCTTCGGCAACCGTCTCGCTCGTGCCGCCACTCAATGTACCGTGTGTACCAGCCGCATACGTAACGACATGCGTGATCTGCGTATAGTACGCCGTGTACGTAATTGCCGTATTCACCGTTGTTGCTTCAACTTGCGCATTCGTCAGCAGCGTCGTGCCTCCGTCGCTGCTCCAGCCTGCGAACGTGTAACCGCTATTCGCCGTTACTGTCGGCACCGATGCTGGTTTACTGCCTTCGGCAACCGTCTCGCTCGCCCCACCGCTCAACGTGCCGTACGCGCCAGCCACGTAAGTGACGACGTGCGTGATCTGCGTATAGTACGCCGTGTACGTAATTGCCGTATTCACCGTTGTTGCTTCAACTTGCGCATTCGTCAGCAGCGTCGTGCCTCCGTCGCTGCTCCAGCCTGCGAACGTGTAACCGCTATTCGCCGTTACTGTCGGCACCGATGCTGGTTTACTGCCTTCAGCAACCGTCTCGCTTGTGCCGCCGCTAAGCGTGCCTTGCGATCCAGCTGCGTACGTGACAACATGCGTGATCTGCGTATAGTACGCCGTGTACGTTATTGCTGCATTTACCGTTGTCGCTTCAACTTGGGCATTCGAAAGCAGCGTCGTGCCTCCGTCGCTGCTCCATCCTGCGAATGTATAGCCGCTGTTCGCTGTCACCGTCGGCACCGATGCCGGGCTATCGCCTTCAGCTACTGTCTCACTCGTGCCGCCGCTCAGCGTGCCATGCGATCCAGCTGCGTATGTCACCACATGCGTAATCTGCGTGTAGTACGCCGTGTACGTAATCGGTGCGTTCGCCGTCGTTGCTTCAACTTGCGCATTCATCAGCAGCGTCGTGCCTCCATCGCTGCTCCAGCCCGCGAACGTGTAACCACTGTTCGGCGTCACCATCGGCACCGATGCCGGGCTATCGCCTTCGGCAACTGTCTCGCTCGTCCCACCGCTCAGCGTGCCATGCGCGCCAGCCACATACGTGACGACGTGCGTAATCTGCGTATAGTACGCCGTGTACGTAATCGGTGCATTCACTGTCGTCGCTTCAACCTGCGCATTCGTCAGCAGCGTCGTGCCTCCGTCGCTGCTCCAGCCCGCGAACGTGTAGCCGCTGTTTACCGTCACCGTTGGTACCGCAACTGGACTGCTACCTTCAGCTACCGTCTCGCTCGCCCCGCCGCTCAGCGTACCATGCGATCCAGCTGCGTACGTAACAACATGCTTAATCTGCGTATAGTACGCCGTGTACGTAATCGGTGCATTCACTGTCGTCGCTTCAACCTGCGCATTCGTCAGCAGCGTCGTACCTCCGTCGCTGCTCCAGCCCGCGAACGTGTAACCACTGTTCGGCGTCACAGTTGGTACCGATGTCGGGCTATCACCTTCAGCAACCGTCTCATTCGCCCCGCCGCTCAGCGTGCCATGCGCGCCAGCCACATACGTGACGACGTGCGTAATCTGCGTATAGTACGCCGTGTACGTAATCGGTGCATTCACTGTCGTCGCTTCAACCTGCGCATTCGTCAGCAGCGTCGTTCCTCCGTCGCTGCTCCAGCCTGCGAACGTGTAGCCGCTGTTCGCTGTCGCCATCGGCACCGCTACTGGACTGCTGCCTTCAGCGACCGTCTCGCTTGTGCCGCCGTTCAGCGTGCCATGCGATCCGGCCCCGTACGTGACGACATAGGTTGTCGGCGTTTTGTCGATCGTGAAGCTGACGGTCGTCGAGTTGCCAGCCGCGTCCGTTACGACCAACGTGTGCATGCCTTCAGCGCTTACGATACTGCCGCTTGTAAAGGCTGAGCCGTCCAGCGTCGCCGTACCCTCATTGAACGTAATCGTTTGGTCGACTTTATACAAACCGCCGTTCGTTACGCCAATGACGACTGGGGCCGTTTTATCAATGGTGAAATCGATCGTTCTCGTATTGCCGACTGCATCCGTCGCGACTAGCGTGTGCAAACCCTCTGCACTAACCTTGCTGCCGCTGGTGAATACAGCGCCGTCCAGTGTCGCCGTGCCATCGCTCAGCGTAATCGTGCGATCGGTGTTATAACTAGCGCCGTCCGTCACACCTGTAACCGTCGGGGCTGTTTTGTCGATCGTAAAGCTGACGGTGGTCGTATTGCCAGCCGCGTCTGTCACGACCATCGTATGCGCCCCTTCTGCGCTTACGATGCTGCCGCTTGTGAAGGCAGCACCGTCGAGTGTCGCAGAACCTTCATTAAAAATGATTGCGAGGTTGGTATTATATAGACCGCCATTCGTTACGCCAATGACGATCGGAGCCGTTTTGTCGATTATAAAAGCGATCGTTCTCGTATTGCCCGCTGCATCCGTCGCGACCATTACGTACGAGCCCTCAGCGCTAACCGTGCTGCCGCTGGCGAATACAGCGCCGTTCATTGTCGCGGTGCCATCGCTTAGCGTAATCGTTCGGTTCGTGTTATAGCTTGCGCCGTTCGTCACACCCGTAACGGTTGGCGGCGTTTTGTCAACCGTGAAGATGACGCTTGTTGTATTGCCAGCCGAATCAGTTACGATCAGGGTGTGCGTGCCTTCCGCGCTGACTGTGCTGCCACTGATAATAGCTGAGCCGTTCAGCGTCGCCGTGCCCTCATTGAAAACAATAGTTCTATTAACGCTATACACACCGCCGTTCGTTATGCCGCTGACGATCGGAGCTGTTTTATCGATAATAAAGCTGATCGTTCTCGTATTGCCCGCCGCGTCTATCGCAATCACCGTATGCATGCCCTCTACGCTGACTGTGCTGCCGCTGATGAAGGCTGAGCCGTCCAGCATCGCGATGCCGTCACTTATCGTTATCGTACGGTTGGTGTTGTAGCTGATGCCATTCATTACACCCGAGATGGTCGGCGGCGTCGTGTCGATCGTAAAATGCACCGTCGTCACATTATTAGCCGCATCCGTAACAATCAACGTGTAGCCACCTTCCACGCTGACGGTCCCACCGTTAGCAAACGCAGAACCATTCAGCGTCGCTGTCCCCTCGTCAAAGGTAATGGTGCGGTTGGTATTATACAACCCGCCCTCCGTTACCCCAGTAACCACGGGAGGCGTCGTGTCCACTCCACTAAAAATCAGTACCGGTTTATAAGTGGAATTTTCGTTGGGATACACGGTAAAATAGGCCGTATTACTTGTGCCTAAACGCCCGGTCAGCATAAAGGTAAGGTCTGTTGCCCCAAGGGAAACTTTGTTGGTCACGTAAGAGGTGACGTCAAAGTTTAAACATCCGAGCAGCGTATTCGGGATTGGCGTGCAACCTGGCGACGTCGTATCGATATTCGTCGTATTGGGCACCCCTGTGTTGCTGGCCACCAGAATGTTTTGCAGGCTGCTGAGCCGGCTGTCACCGTTAGAGTCAGGAAAATTGTTGAAATTACCCCCCAGATTCTCAAGCCACCCCGTGTTGTCGGACGCCGTAAGCGAAGCGCGAATATCATACGGACTGCTGTTGGCATAAACATAAGGAATGTATACCCTTAATACCACCTTGGAGATGGAAGGCGGCAAGCCCGTATTAAGCTGGTCAAAATTAATCGCCGTTTTCTGGTCGAGAGCGTCAAAGTCAGGTCCAACAATGTTGACGTTGACATTTGCCGCTCCTGGAAATAAACTGTTGGCTGGCAAGCCTGATGAATACGTTCCGAAAGTGTCAACAAAGACATCTTTGTTGGCAGGCTTGATCACATCGCCGCTGGCCTGGACGCGCGGGACGCTCCAGGACAACTGCAGACAAGAAAAAATAATTGCAAATACCAATACAATGGATAACCTTCTGGTCAAGCTGTTCACCTCATATCCTCTATTAAATACTTGCATGCCAATAATAAAGACTTGAACTGTGCTAGACGCCAGGCCACGACTCTTCAAGACATCATAGTTCGAATCCGCAGGATTTGTAGTCCTACTAAAGATGTACGCCTCCACAAAATTGAAGCTGCCAATACCCGATAACCAGTACAAAAGTCTCTCTACTCTTTCTATCGGCTATGACTTCCCTCATCCAAAGCCCTCTATGAAATATTGGATGTACAATAAACAAAAAAACCGTTCATTTGGAAAATGGCAAGTCTCGCTTCCATTTACCAAGGAACGGTTTCTGTATATCTTGTTATAAACAGCCTAATCGATAAAGCCCGATTGCAGCAGCAGCCTGCGGATCACCAATGCGATCTCGGCTCTCGTCATGTTGGCTTTTGGAGCTAGCAGGTCTGTTTGCTGACCAGTGAGCAGCTTGTCGGCTTGCTCCGGAACCGATCGCATTTGTTTCAGCAATCTCTCCAGCACATAATAATCGCAATCGATGCCGTTAACATCGTTCTAACCTCCTGGCCGCTCGGCCGGATGTGCCGGAATGACGAAAGACACCGTCGTCCCTGCCCCTTCTGTGCTTTCTACCTGAATGCCCGTATTGTATAGATGCTTCAGCCTTCTACCGATATTCCACAATCCAACTCCTCTGTGGTCCGCATGCGAATCGGCGTCCAGATTAAGCACTTCTAACCTTCTACGCTCGCTCATCCCGCTTCCATTATCCGCCACAATGAATCGCGTCCCGCCCGCCGCTTCCTTCTTCACCGATATTAGTACATTCCCCCGGTCAAAAGTAGACAGCAGGCCATGCCTGATTGCATTCTCCACCAATGGCTGCAAGATAAGCGGAGGAATCTGGATATCCAGATCCGCCTCCACCTCATATTCGACCTCAAGTCGATTTCCGAAGCGCGCCCGTTCGATATATACGTATGCTTCCACGAGCTCGATCTCGCTGCGAAGCGTCGATAACGAGCTTAATTGTTTGAAATCGAAGCTGTTTCTTAGATAGCCCGAGAGATTCAGCGTCAATTCTTCCGCTTTCAGCGGCTCGACAATGCACAATTCAGCGATCACATTCAACGCATTGTATAAGAAATGAGGATTGATCTGCGAACGAAGAAAAGCGATCTCCGCATTCGCGGCGTTGCGCACGGAAGTCTTCAATCGGGTCAAGCTTCGGACACGTGCCGTCAATTCCTCCGCTTCGAACGGTTTGCCGACAAAGTCGTTAGCCCCGATCTCGAGCGCAAACCTTATGTCGTATGCCATGTTACGCGCCGTCAGCATTAATACGGGAAGCTCGAATGAAGTGAAACGTTCTCTGATCGTCTGAAGCACCTCATACCCCGACATGTCAGGCATCATAATGTCTAGAATTACAAGGGAAAAGTCCGGCGTCCGTGTAAGCTCATTCAGCGCCATTGCTCCTCGATTGACCGTCACGATGGAATACCCCTCTAGACGAAGCAGGTTAATCATCGCTTGCAGGTTGGCGGAATCGTCGTCCACAACGAGAATCCGTTCGTTGGTCCTGCCCTGAATATAGACAGGATAGTCGGATTTCGGAACCGCTGCATTCGGGTAAGCTTCTTTTGCCACTTCCTCTTCCTGCCGCCCCGCGGCGACTTCTAAGAAGGAAGACGAGTGCGGAAGCGTAAGCGTGAATACAGTGCCCTGACCGAGACTGGACTCCAGCCCGATCGTTCCTCCATGCAGCTCCACCAGCTTCTTCGTAATGCTTAGGCCAAGCCCCGTTCCTTCATAGTTTCTCGTCTCCGAAGGGTCCACCTGCTCGAAAGCATTGAATATGCGCTCCCGCATGGACGCCTCGATCCCAATCCCCGTATCGCTAACCAAGATCTCCACCGAATCGCCGACCAGCCTAGCGTTCACAGCCACCTCGCCTCGGTCGGTAAACTTAATCGCGTTCCCAATCAGATTGTGAAAAATTTGAATCAATCGGTTGCCATCCGCTTGCACGGCGGGAAAGTCTTGCGTAATGCCGTTCACCAGCGCAATCGGCTTGCCACCAAGCAGGAACGAATGAATGCGCATGACCGAATCGACAGTCGCTTTTAGATCGACATTACTTTTGAGCAGCACGATATCGCCATGCTTCATTTTGGAATAATCGAGTAATTCGTTGACCAGATTGGCAAGTCTTCTTCCGCTCCCCAGAATAATAGCCAGGTTCTGCGCTTGTCTCTCCGTGACCGGTCCCTCGATTCCTCTCAGCAGCGTATCGGTAATGCCAACAATGGCATTGAGCGGCGTCTTCAATTCGTGAGACGTATTGGATAGAAAATCGTCTTTGATTTTATCGGCTTGCAGCAGCTGGTTCTTCATCGCATCGATCGTATGATAGTTCTCGAAGAAACGAAGAACGATCAGGAAGATGACGACGACGTTGAATACGACGATATAGAACTGCGCGATCCAGAGATTCTCCTTCAAGGATAGAGCAAACATGATGATATCGAGCGAATACAGATTGAAGGAGATAATCGCCATGAACAGCAGCAGCGCTCGGAGTCGGCTGTGAGGCTCGCTCCGGATGAAGAAGATGGCCGATTTCCACAGCATCCACAGCAGCATCACTTCATACATCGCAATGACATAGGCTTGCAGGTCCGTATACATACGGAGGGGAGCCAATACGATCACCACCGCGAAGACGCCTAACACAATCGATATGACTCGCAGCAGCTTTAGAGAAATCATGTTTTTTTGAAACTTATAGAAGAACGTAGCAAGCAGAATCATCGTGATCATCGACACGATATCCTTCGCCCTGTACATCGTTTCAAAGGTAGCGTCCGGCATAAACATCATGAGGGTCCGTTCGTCGATCAAGCCATGATAGACGGCATAGAGCGCACAGATGAACGCGAAGATAAGCAGCGAATAGTCGACGTTGCGGTAAATCGCCGCCGCCGTGAAACAAATCAAATAGATCAGCGCCAAAGCGCCAAGAATCGCAATAACGCCGAATTCGCGCGTCTTGTTCTGCTCCTCGTACTTGATCATCGCGGCCTGCTCGCCGAATCGGAGTGAGATCGGAATACCCGCGCTTATGTAATCATAGTTCGCAACCTGGACAAGGATCTCCGCATCCCCTCGATCCAGCGACACAAGTCCGAACTGCGGCGTGTTGCCCGGTCGATACTTCGCCGCATCCTCGGACGGTTTCCCGTCTTCGAGCAGCTTCTGTCCGTTTACGAAGATCGCGCTCGAGAACCGTATATTGCTTTTCTTTAAAGCAAATACACCGCTGAGAGGCACATTCCGGAGCACCATCCGGTACGTCGCATAACCGTAGGAT
Organism: Paenibacillus terricola; assembly: GCF_014779765.1. Taxonomy (GTDB): domain Bacteria; phylum Bacillota; class Bacilli; order Paenibacillales; family Paenibacillaceae; genus Paenibacillus_T; species Paenibacillus_T terricola. The sequence goes on from NZ_JACXZA010000005.1 coordinate 162,455, forward strand.
GGCAAGGATTGGCCGTCAACCATCTTGCTGTCCCATTGAGAGGGCACCTTCATATAGGCGGTGTTCCCAGGCGCGTTATCGCGTAGATCCTCAGGTGTCAGCAGCTTATTCCAATAAAACTCCCAGTCGCCGTCGAGCTTGATGATCGAATCCCGCTCATAATTCCACGAGGATAGATCCATGACCCCATTCTGTACTCGCAGGTCACTAGCTTGCTTATCGCGATTCATCATCATCGACAATGGAATTAGCGAGAATGCGATTAAGCCAAGCAAGCAGACGATTAGCGTTCTCTTCAACAATGCAATCAACTCTTATCGTGTTGTGGTCAGCCGTTCGGGGATAACCGGAACTGGCTGGTCAATGATTTTGACGAATGGTATATTCGACAAAATGTGCAAGAACCCTCCCGTTTTTTTTCACAAGAAGAATGTAACAATTTGGAACAAATTTCCGATAAAGATAAAAAAGAGAACAAATGGGGTGCTAATATGAAAGTTTCTGAATCCAATCCGAATCTTTATCAGCAGATTGACAACCATAGAGCCAGCCGAGATGGCCAGCCACAACTACAACAGGGACAATTGGAAGTAAATCGGCCTGTGATCGACCTATTGCAGATCAGTTCCGAAGCAAGGAGTCTGGCCGCTGATGCGGTTACCGATCATGAGGCTTACAAGTATGACAGTCTGCCGAGCAAGCCAAACGGAGCGCCGGACGATTATCAAGATGGAAGATATCATGAAGCGGTTTGAGCCTGAAACCTACAATCACTTTCATGAAGCCATGAAAGTGAATGCGGAGGATGGCATGTCCATCTTGCTGAGGTTCGCCAAACAAATTCCTAATCATCCGGATTGGTTCAAAATCTATAAAGAAGAGCTGAAGCAAAGCCAGTCCCTGTTGGACTACAAATCTTAAGCTTCTTGTGCAATATGAAGATAAATTCTAGTAGTTGAATGTTGCTAGGGTCTAATTAAGATTCCTCCCGGTATTGGGCACTTATTGACCCGATCACTGATAATCTAAAGGCCGACGATGTCGTCAATAATTGAGTCCCTGCAAATTATAGAGTACATAAAGAAGGCGCATCTCATTCGAGACGCGCCTTCTCGTTTCCAGAGGATGCCTCCTCTAATTCACTTTACTGTTCCTCTACCCCATCATGCTGCTTGCTTTCAAATTCGTCGAGCAATTCACGCGCTTCGCTAGTCGACTTGGTATTCATTAAGTTATTTCTTAATTCGCTTGCCCCTTTAAATCCACGTACATATACTTTGAAGAAACGAGGAATGGGCTTGTACGGACGTGGCTCCAATGCCGAATATTGATCGTGGAGATCCAGATGCAACCGCAGAAGGTTAAGCAGCTCCTCGCTGCTATGATCCCTCGGCTCCTTCTCGAAGGCATAGGGGTTATGAAAAATGCCACGCCCGATCATAATGCCATCCACGCCGTATTGCTCTGCTAGTTTCAAGCCGATCTGACGGTCAGGAATATCTCCGTTGATGGTCAATAGCGTATCCGGCGCCACCTCGTCACGAAGCTTCTTGATCTCCGGGATCAGCTCCCAATGAGCGTCTACTTTACTCATTTCCTCTCTTGTCCGCAGATGAATGGATAGATTAACAATATCTTGTTTCAAGATGTGCGTCAGCCAATCGCGCCATTCGTCAACGGCACTGAAACCAAGCCTTGTTTTTACACTTACGGGCAGTCCTCCGGCTTTGGCTGCTTGAATGATATCAGCTGCAACTTCGGGACGACAGATCAGACCGCTTCCTTTCCCGTTCTCCGCTACATTCGATACAGGACAACCCATATTGATATCTATCCCTTTAAATCCTTGTTCCGCCATGCCGATGCTCATCTGACGGAAGTATTCCGGCTTATCTCCCCATATGTGTGCGACGATAGGCTGCTCATCCTCTGTAAAAGTCAAACGGCCGCGCACGCTTTTGTTCCCCTCCGGGTGGCAGTAGCTCTCTGTGTTCGCAAACTCCGTAAAGAAAACATCCGGTCTTGCCGCTTCGCTCACGACATGGCGGAAAACAACATCCGTCACATCTTCCATAGGCGCCAGTACAAAAAAAGGCCGCGGCAAATCACGCCAAAAATTATTCGTCATATCTAAAACCTCTCTATGGATATCCGTACAACTCATTATCCCGTAATGATAAAAGCAATCCTGTTCATGTTTCTTCTACACTTATAGCATGTTTGAGCACCTAATCACAAACCTCTTTTGCAATTTGGAATAACCTGACGATACACAATAAAAGGGGGCGCAGCCCGCTTAGGCTCGCCCCTCTCTATGTTAGATATAGTTTGATCAATACAATTGTCTATCCAGGTATCGATCACTCGGGAACCCTATATCAATTGACCGATCCCCTTTTCTCACCCACCAACGAGTTCAACCGTTCCAACAGATCGCCACCGCCCGTCAAAGAGATGGAACCGATTTTCTCGCATATTTTCTCGAGGAATTCCAGCTCCTTCAGTCGGAACAACGTCTCATTCTCGTCCATCAGCTTGGCTGTATTAAGCAGGCTTCGGGTCGAAGCCGTTTCCTCCCGACGAGTGATTAGATTGGCCTGCGCCTTCTTCTCCGCGAGGAGGACGGTGTTCAGGATATCTTTCATGTCTCCCGGCAATACGACATCCTTAACCCCCGCACTCAGGAATTGAACGCCGAACGCTTCTTCTTGTTCACGCAACCGAGATAGTACGAACGAAGCAGCATCCTGTTTCCGTTTCAAGAGATCGTCCAGCTTGAGCGTTCCGACGTATTCCCGAAGAAGCAGCTGGAGCTGGATGTGGATCTGCTCGTCGAAGGACTTCAGTTCCAATGCACGCAATGGGTTTACGATCTTATATTGGCATACGAAGTTTATTCGCAGCGTTACTTTGTCCTCTGTCATCATTTCTTGTCCGATCAGATCCATCTGTTGTTGTCTGAGATCAATGGTCCTCACCATAACCGACACCGGACTTTTCCAGAAATAATACTTGCCGGGAGACAGCTCGCGCTGCAAGACATGATCGTAGAACAAAAATCCGGATTCATAGCTCGCAATTTCAAATGGCTGTACATAGACGGACAACTTAGCTACAACGGAACGATCTACCTCAGCAGGCAATTCCGGCTGCCTAGTGTCCGCATGCAAGAAGGTATGTTTCTTGAACATGTTCCAGAAAGCATATGTACCAGACTTCAGCAGCTGCCGGAATTGTCCATCCTCGTAATGCAGGACGTATTCGTGGTCTTGCACGCGTACAATATGGAGCTCTCGCACAAGGTCATCATCATGCAGGAATAGCTGCAAATCTTTGCCCTCGACAACGAACGGTTTAGCAATATTCAACACCGCAACGTTGGATTGAGACCATGACGACAAGCGATAAGTGCCCGGCATCAGCTTCCTCACATAACTACCTTTATCGAAGAGCAAACCGCGCTCGTCAGCTTGAATCGTTATTTTCTTGAACATCTTCATTAACCCCCTTAGTTGTTCGACCAATGGATTAGAATCCCGCTGCAGTTCTGACGGAATCACGTTTGAGATAGGCGATGGACCAGTCGTATGCATGGACATCCAAATAAGAGGGTGACCTGCCTTCAGGCTTCCTTCTTACTCTTCCGTCCAAGCGAAATACCGGACTATCCGCGCTATCGGTATCCACGGATTGCTAAGCCTTGCCGCAGTGCGCTTAACTAGCCGCCAGGGATTCTATCCTAAGGTCTTGACTATAAGTTTGTGCTCGATTGAAAGTCGAGTGTTCTACCAGAATCGCTCTTCAGGCGATTGGGGAATCGAACCCCAAATAGTGGTGATACCTACCAACCGATCGTACAGGATACCGCTGCATAGCATGCACGGCACTGCGGGACAATTCGATATCCTCGCCTCGTTACGACCGTCTGAATAAGAACCAATGCAAGACGTTCTGTCTTACAGGTTCTATAATCACTCATTTCAACCGGAACGAACATGGCGGAAGTATTACGACTGAGCACATAATGCCATTTTTTTCTCAGTGGGTAGCTGAAATAAGTTCACAATAAGAAAAAAGAGAGGCACATGCCCCTCTCTGTCACTATTTGAGAATAGAAAAGAGATGATGCCCGTCGAGACATCACCTCTTATCACAAGTTTACTTTATTGGAGCCTCGAGCTCCGCCTGTACATTCGACCATTCGAGACCTTCATGTCGGCTCATGCTAAGCCCCCAGCGACAACTGTCCGTCAACGCCTACCACTGAACCGTTCGATCGCTTCCTCGGTCACCGGCTCGAAGAGGTTAACGAGGTTGCCATCGGGATCGCGGAAAAGCACAGAACGATTCCCCCACGGCATCTTGGTCGGTTCCTGTACCCAATTATCGACAAACGGCTTCAAGCGCGTGTATTCGGCTTCGACATCGTCGACTCGGAACTCGATAATGACAGTGTGATTGTTGGCCGCTACTACGGAACCAGCTCCGAATAGCTGCGCCGTCTGGGAGTGGCCGATTGCCAGGGTGCATGATGGCACAACGAGTTCGGCAAAAACGGGCGTACAATGCCGTATATCGTGGGCCAGAACCAGCGAAGCTTCCTTAAGGGGTAGTTGAAAAAATTAATTGGCAATGTTCCCCCAATCGATGCAAGAAGTGCTTCGCTTTAATCCTCTTTTTTATTATCTCCTTCTTAATGGGAAACTCATAACGTAACACTACGCCGAACACAACTTGAAGTTCTATAATTTAGCCGACTTTGTCGTGTTACGTTTAATCACAAAATAAACAATTACAGCAGCTAAAGCAGCAATAAGAACACTTAACCCCATAATAAATGTCCAGTTTCTTATGGGATTTGCTTCTTGTTCAACTAGACTAGCAGAACTATCTTCATCGTTAGGATTGATTTGAACTTCTTTCAAGGATTTTATAAACGTACTTACATTTTGCTCTTTTATTTCAACACCAACTTTGGACGAAGGTTCTAGTGATTGTTCCATCGCACTATTGCTATCTAAGTTCACTAATTCTGGAATATACAAAATTTCATTGCTATCTGTTTTTGATGCTACAACAAACTGCCCTTTCAATCTGATTAGTTGAGTCACCGAATCTTTTGAAGTTAGTTTTGAGATGGCTGCAGCTAATTGCTGCGGATCGCCTCCAAATTCGGAAACTACTAGTTTTCCTTCAACGGTTCGATTGATGATCATTGTAGATTTGGGCTGCCTTCGTCATCAATTTGACTCTTCACTTCAGAATATGTAAGAGATCCTACATAACTCCAGCTAGATACGCCAAAATGATACAGCCCAGACTGCACTTCCGTATATGCTTCGCCATCGTTTGTTGGACATCCAGTGGTGCCTTTAACATACTCATCAAATGCGCATTGGCTAATTTCATATCCATAATAACGTAGGATACTTGATCCTGAGGCTGCCCAGCACCAGTTTGTTTTTGCTTGCGTAACAGCAGGGTAACCAATTAAGTTAGTTAATAACAAATTTATTCGATTTCTTCATTGACAATATACTCCCTTAACTAAGAGTTGTTTTATAAAAAGATGAAACAAGAGACGGAAAGAAAATCATGTAAAAGACACCACAAAAAAGTACAAGCTGGCCTGAAACATATACATCATAATCCCTGTCTAATTAGTAAATTGAAAGGAGGTATAGAGATTGTTGTTAAAACTTAAATTGGGGTCACTTTTCCTTTTGTGCATTGTAGTTCTCAGTTCTTGCATGAACCAGCAGGACACTCTCTCATTGAAAGAGGTTGTCGATCAGATTGAAGTAACAGGCGTCGACCTAAAAACTCCGAGTAACAATCAACACCAAATAGAACTTAAAGGTGTATTGCCCCATGAATATTTGATTGGAATCAATGAGGAAGACGGTAATGATTGGGAATCAGTAAGTATATATATCTTTCATTCTGCTAAAGACCAACAACAAGGTACTAAGATATTCAAGGAACAATTGAAAACTGAGCATGCGACAGAATTACCAGTAAATTATGAACAAAAGAATGTACTAATTGTGTATTGGAGCCATTCGAAAGAAAATCCAAGGTTCGACACTAAAATTACATCTGCACTGGATAAATTATAATTCCATTTTGTTGATGATAATGTACTTCTAGATACAATTCACCTCTTTCCAGAAAATGATTTTTCTCGCCTAATAAACAGTTTCACGTATATTAGGGCATTTCAAATTTTACCCAATTAAATGAATTGATAAAATAGGTCACTTGTTGTCTTCCTTCGACAAGGAATTCATCCATAAAACTATGTTATTCAAAAATCTTTTTGTAAATAATCCTATATATGGGTCTATTGATACTTATATTCATAATTTTAGCGTTCCAATCACTAATTTGGTGTTTGTCAATTTTCTATCGAATCCGTCGGTTAGAAAGAACGCCAATACTTTGTACAGGTGACGGGAAGGGGACTGACCCCTTAACGTGAGACAAATCAAAACACCTTCAAGTGAATGCTTCCATGTCATAAGATGTGGAGGACAACTTGGAGGTGTTTTTGCATTGACAACAAGAGTTAGTTACCCAGTAGAAGTGAAGATGTAGGTATTAAGGTTGCGGATGAGCTTGGGATCAAGCATGTGACTCAACTGAAAGTTTGGTTTAAATGGTATCGCAACGGGGATCTTCACCGACTTAAGTAGCCTGTCGGCAAGCAATACAGCTTTGGTAAGGGCCGGAGTTTGCTTCAGACCTTGAGCAAGTGAAAGCAGAGAATCGCTTTCTGAAGCATAAGCCACTTTAACATCAGCATTTATTTGAATGGAATCATGATGATTGCTAAAGATTTTCTCAGAGTAAGCGTTTCCATAGATTCTACTTTTTGACAGGTTGAAAACCTGGTAAATATCCCACATCATAGAGTTGGGCGTTAGTCAAAATGACAACGTGTCCGAATACGATGCGGGTAAGCCGTGGGCCCACCGGATCGAAAAAAAGGAGGATTTTCATTGATGCTAAAACGTTTTGGCAGAGTGTTTGCGTTCCTCTGTTGCTTGGTAATGGTGGCTTCGCTAATAATGCCTACCAGCCTTGCCGCCGCCAGTGACAACATGAAGTACGCAGAAGCACGTGATGGCGACCTCAGTTCTACAACTCCTACAACCTTGCAGGCGGATGTTACGCCGACCGCCATTTTCGGAACTCCAGAACTCGGGTCAAACGACCCACTGTGGGCCTTGACAATGGAACACCCCATCAACAAAAGCACGGTACCCGACGACCCTAGACCCCATGCCACGGGCACAGCCCGAATCCTGTGGGACCACGACTACCTGTATGCCCGCGTAGTTGTGAAGGACAGCAATCTATATAAGGGAGCCGGCGGAGATCACACGTACGACAGCCTGGAGTTTTATGTCGGCAACGGATCCAGCGGCTCAAACCAATGGCGTATCAGCGCGACGGGCGTGTTCTCAGGACAGTCCGCTCAGGGCAGAGCTGCGTGGACCCAGATCACGGATACAGGATATATCGTGGAGATGAGAATACCCAAGAGAACCTTGACCTTAGAGGAAGGCAAGCTTACCTTCGAGGTCTATATCAATAACTCCACGGACAAGGGCGGCGACCGCTATGAAGTCGTTTCCTCTTTCGGAGCTCCGGACACGGGTTATTCCAGCGATGCTTCATTTAAAGACAGCCTGCAGCTCTCTTCAGCCAATGTAGCGGACAACAGATTCTCAATCACCGCCACGGCGGAATCGGGCGGTACAATAACGCCGAACCCACCCGGCGGTGTTCTGAGACTAGCTAAGGGCTCAAGCAAACAATTTACGTTTACCCCTAATTACGGCAAAATCGTGGATACCGTAACGGTAGACGGCAATGCCGTGACTCTATCTGCTGCTGGTACTTATACCTTTACGAATGTTGAGGCTGACCATACCATTGTCGTGACATTCAAGAACGATCCGGACGCGAAGCAGCTTCCCTTTATCGTATGGAATGACAACTTCGCCCGCGGCGAGTACACGACGGCTGTCATCATCGACTTAGGCGATGGGAAGGCGGCGTTAGGCTCCGCGCTTAACCCGGGCTTGTTCACCGTCTCGGCTAAGAACACGACCCTCAGCGGCGACGCGGTGACCTTTGAAGGAACGCGCAAGATCACAAGGGTGTACGCCAATGACCAACCAAAGGTACGGGGCTATAAGGGCACAGTAAGCAATTCCCCGGATTATCAGGAAGGACTGTCAAGCGGCCGTTACATCGTTGTTGAATTGGAGTTTTATTCAGAGAGCGGCGGCAATACAACGCTGGATGGCAGCAGTAACTCGACCAAGCAGGTTTACAACATCGTCCAGAACGACCAGATCCAACTAACAGATGGGAGTTCGCTTCGCAACGTCGTTTTTAACCAGGACAAAGTCGTGAATCCGATCCTTGACAAGTTTACAACACCTACGGGCAATTCGGTCAATCGCGCGCTCTACCTTCACAAGGATGACAACGGTAATGTGGTGCAACGATTGCCGCTGTATGTCTATACTCACGGCATGTCACGCGGCGGTACTAACTCTGAAACAGACCCCAAAGCGGCCATGAAATCCGCCAACGGCTCGGTCGCTCTAATGAAGAAAATGGAGGAAAAGCCCGAGAAATACGCCAGTCATATCCTGAATATTTCCTATAATGGCACATCTACTCCCTCTACAGCCAATGTTAAGAAGGTTATAGACAACCTGGTTGAAAGCGGCGCAGTAGACCCTAACCGTATTTACGTGGCAGGCTTCTCCTGGGGCGGCCTGTATACGAACAGCTTAGTTAACGCCTACCCCGGCTTCTTCGCGGCCGCCGCACCTATGTCTCCGGTAGGCGGATCACCGGACGCGAGCACCAACGACGCGCACGCCAAACTGGCCTATTGGATGTTTATCAACGCTAATAACACTGGCGTATACCAGACTAACCTCGCTAACTATATAAGCACCAATATGCCGAAAATGACCAACGCGAGAGCTTCGCGTTTTGAGAGCAATGAGGCTCTTACATGGCCCTACAATCAATTCGATCAGCCGGGTCAGAGACCGAATCCGGCCATCACACCTCCCCTGCCTGATTATGTAGCGCATGAGGTTGAAGCTGCGGTTCTTTACAACCAGATCACGATGGGGACTTGGAGCATAGCTCCTACTGCGCAGTCCTCTAACTTGCCGGCTTGGAACAATGACTACACAGACGTCTTCGATTGGATGTTCGCGCAGAGAAAAACGGACGGGCCAGGCGCTCCGGGCGACTTCAAGGCAACGGCGGGCGACGGTCAGGTCGCATTGAGCTGGACTGCTCCGACTGACGATGGTGGCAGCGCGATATCGGGTTACAAGGTCTGGTACGGCAGCACGACGCTAGTCACACTGGGTGCGGCGGAGACCAAACATACCTTCACTGGCCTGACCAACGACCAAGCCTACACCTTCAAGATCGTTGCGGTCAATGCGAAGGGTGAAGGCGCGGAGAGCAGTGCAACGGCTACGCCGACGAAGCCAACGACGACTCCTGTTGTGACCGGTCCTTCTGGCAGCACCAGCGGCAATACGGGCACAGGGACAAACACGGTATTGTCGAAGTCGAACTACACCGTGAATACGCCTAAGGATAAACCTGCGGTCACGGACAACAACGGCAACATCACCCTGCCCGGCGGCGGCGAGATTGTGACCAAAGGCGGGACGAAGATTAAGGTACCCGAAGGCACAACGATAGACGCAAGCGATAAGGTGACCATTCCGGCGGACAAGAGCGCCGAAGTGACACTATCCGGCGGCAACAGCACAGTGACCATTCCGGGCGGCTCGACGATAGCGGGCGATGGTACGGTCACCGTGGGCGGAGACGCGCATGTGAAACTGCCGAACGGCAGCCAGGTGGATATCCACAGCGGCTCGAAGATACAGAGCGACGGTACGGTTGTAGTAGGATCGGGCGGTGCGAGTGTCGGCTTAAACAACGGCATGTCGCTGAACATCCATGAGGGTACGGAGCTTGTGTTCGATGCCGACACCCCGCTTGGCTTCCTCGTGAAGTCGGGCAATCCTTACAAGGATGTCAACATCGACAACTGGTTCTACAGCTACGTAAACTCCGCCAACACATTCGGTCTTTTCAACGGCACGACGTCCACGACGTTCTCACCAGGCGCCTCGATGACGCGCGCGATGTTCGTGCAGGTACTGGCCAATCTTGAGAACGTTAACAGCTCCGACTACACGAGTTCCCGCTTCAGCGACGTGACGGACGGGCAGTGGTACACGGCGGCAGTCGAGTGGGCGGCCGAGAGCGGAATAGTCAACGGTATAAACGCAGATCGGTTTGACCCCAATTCAACGATTTCGCGCGAGCAGATGCTGGTGATCCTGTACAACTACATGAAGTACAAGGGCTATGAGATACCTGAAAGCCAATCTAAGTCCTTCGCGGACGAGAGCAAGATCAGCTCATGGGCGTTGGAGGCCGTTAAGGCGCTGCAGGGCATCGGCATTGTATCAGGCAAGCCGGGCAACCTCTTCGACCCCACAGCCACGGCCACCCGCGCCGAAGTAGCCGCTGTCTTCGTAAGGTTCGTTGAATATTTGGGTAAGTAAAGCGTAGACAGAAAAATGGAGACCCTTCCGGCTGGACAATATCCAGTCGGAAGGGTCTCCTTCTATTGTACAAAGTAAATCTCCGGTCTGATGCTGCTAACACACGACAGTAGCATAACGCTTTGGCCTATACCTGCTTCATTATCACTTTGTTCTGCCAATGTCCACTATATGGGTTGCACTTCAAAGAGGCCCGATACCAATAATACCTGCTCAATGAACTATCTCACCAAAAATCACTACTAATTTCTCGCTTACACTTGAAACTTTCTTAGTAGGGTAGCGTCTAATAAATTATCCAGTTGATGGGGGCGAACTATATGAAGGTTACTAGTTACTACGGTGGGTATGCGGATATGGGTTACGTTTACATAGCACCACCTAATGAAAAACTTGATAAGGATATAGCAAGTCGAAATGAAATTACAAAGTTGTTTAAGCCGGAGGAGATTCAAATTCCATACATAACGGGGGATAGCCAGATTTCCTTGTTTATCAGTAAAATGACTATCGCTGAAGATAAGTTTTTCGCAGGTTATCAAAAAGCCTTCGAATCCGAGTACGGGCTTGATTTTGACAGTCATGGATATTTGACGGGGTTCGAACTGAATCTTTCAAAAGACAAATTCGTTGAATTCATTCGGAATCAAGCATATAAAACATTTCATATTGAATGGCATAACAAGCCCTATAATCTAGTAACTTTCGATCACCCGGAGCAGGTTTTTCATTCGGAGAACATCATCTATAAGTTGAATGAACAAGAAGACACTTTTGTTATCGTTCAACTTGAGGAATATGAAAATTACTATCCACAATACTACTATACTACGAAGAAGAAGCCGCCAACTGCTAAGATTAAAGCATTGTTCTCCTCAAGAGAAGACATCTATCCCCTTGAATACTTATTGAAGCCGAAGTTCCATCTCGAAGAAAGCACAACCGTGGCAGTTATCAATAATGATTTATGTTGTGAATTGAATGTATTGCCCCAATGGGATTCCATACCTAATGAAGACCGCGAGAGTCTTATCAATCATTATGTTTGTGAGAACTGTTCAGAAGTTGTACGCATTATGGAATGTATCATACACGGAGTAGAGGATGGACTTCTGTTGAGAGGTACATGTAATTCCTGTAACCATCGGGTTTCTACACATGTTCCGCTTAATCAAATCATATGAAAGACTTGCCTCTTTACATCCTCCTTTTGAATTTCTATAACATTTTAAGTAAGCTATCTACGGGAGATATCCTGCGACATGAAGAAAGGTGCTGATCTTGTCAGCACCCTGTTGGGAGACTTTTAATTAATTGCTTGCTCCCCTTTTGTCACCTACCAATGCGTTCAACCGCTCCAACAGATCGCCGCCGCCCGTCAACGAGATAGAACCGATTTCGCAAATTTTCTCGAGGAATTCCAACTCCTTCAGTCGGAACAACGTCTCATTCTCGTCCATCAGCTTGGCGGTATTAAGCAGGCTTCGGGTTGAAGCCGTTTCCTCCCGACGAGTGATTAGATTCGCCTGCACCTTCTTCTCCGCGAGTAGGACGGTATTCAGGATATCTTTCATGCCTCCTGGGAATACGACATCTTTAACTCCCGTACTCAGGAATTGCATGCCGAACGCTTCTTCTTGTTCACGCAGACGAGAGAGCACGAACGAAGCAGCATCCTGTTTTCGTTTCAAGAGATCGTCCAGCTTGAGCGTTCCAACATATTCTCGAAGCAGCAGCTGGAGTAGCGGCTTAAATCTAAGCAGTTTATTAATATGATCATTTGTGATTTGAACTTCGAGGTTAGATAAACCAGCCAAAGCTATCACTGCCGAATACATTTTTGTCCAATTGTAGCATGTGGATAAAGTCCTTTGATATATTTGAGAAGAAAAAACCGCCTGTGACATTCTCTTCTCACTCTCTTTGCCTCTATGTATGTGTCTGTAGACATCTCGTCTACAGTTTAATAATAGACATCTAATCATTGATGTCTACAAACTGTCTACAATTTCAAATACAGAAATACCCAGTACTCATGCGGACTGGGTATTTCTGTTTGGAATATAAAATAAAATTTGTAATTTCTCATGCATAAACGCCCTCTCTGTTATGGCGTGCGATCTATGGTTGCGGTGACTGTTTCGGAGGACGTAGACGATGGCGAACAAGCAGGAATTTCATGGATTACGTCGAATCTTTCCGAAAAAGGAGAGTGTTTTAATGAACCTCGTTAACCGATATTTTGGTAATAATGTTGTTGTTACGCTGGACACTGGAAAGTCACATCAAGGAATCCTTGAAGATGTGATCGATCCCGAGATTTTTGGTTATGTTAAGGTGTCAGATGGGAACGAAATATACTTAATTCCAGAAGACCAGATTGTAGATATAAGGCCAGCAGCATTGCATTAACTCTATACCACACGTGAACATTGGGCAGGTTCCACCAACCTTGACAAAGGGTTGCCACAAAAGCCTCTTTTTTATTTCCAGTGTTCGGTAATCCTAATTTATAGGATAATCCTGGATTGAACTATTAAGCAGCATCGGGTGGTTAATTGTCGGCGTATATTCAAAAGGAGATAGTTATGTCACCGCGTTCAATTGATGTTTTAACCAAATGGCTATTAGATCACCAATATAACCCTCCAAAAAGCGATGGCAGAAATCAATACATTGCTCTTTCGGAGGAACATGGAACTGCCCTTATACGTACAGTCGATAGAAAATCATACCAACCACATGTTAATTGTGTTGACAGGGCTTCATTCGAAACTCATAAAGCAGTCAAGAACACTAAAGGATATAACAGACTGTTCTATGCATTAAGTTTGAACGGTAATTGTCAACTATTGATTGTCCCCGAGGAAGTTGTTGAAAAATATATATCTATGAAGTGGTTCGTAATTCCACTTAAGCATACCTCTAATAATAATGCTCCATTGCCAGGAATAATTACATTAACACTATAGACTACTGATAACCATATTCCCTCCATAACATAACAGACAGGAACACGGCACTTACAGGCCTAAGACTACTTCTGATTTGCCTAACCTCGTAAGATCGGTGAAAGTCGCCCGAGCATCTCTCTTTTTTCTGAGATCGAAATAACACCTCTGTCAAACAGTTTATGATGTAACGAACAAAGTGCAATCCCATTGGTCCACTGGCTTTAGCAGGCTCTAGTAATTGTCTCAATAGATTGGATGATTCCCCTTCAATCTTATATGTGATGCACTTACGGTTAAATAAAGCCGAGTAAACATAAGTTTACTCGGCTTTATCCGTTTTTCAAAAGCACCACTAGTTAAGTGAGGATGCATAATGTTCTAGACAATCTAGAATTGCTGATTCTCCAGGAGAACGTGGATACAACGTAGTTCCTTGAATTAATGGTGAAATTCCGTAAAAAATTGCATGAGTCAAACAAGAGGTTACAATAACTACAAGATCAGATTTTGCACATACCTCAACCTGTTTACTCATTTTTGTTTCTGCACAAATCCGAATCTTTAGGTTTGGATTACGGTTAGTAATCTCTTTGACCACCCGTTCCGCTGGTCCTGGCCGTAAAGTGAAGATTGAAACAGTTTCGACGGGAACCGTAGCGATCGGATCCACGGGATCTTTCGACTGAAAACGTGTGAGTAAGTTTTGAATCGTATCATGGCTTCCGGCACAACGCTTACCTAGACGAATAATATAATCTAGTTGAGCAGTACTGGTTCCACTACTAGAAATCTGATAGGACCATTCATCCCAGATTTGCTTTATTTCGTCCCCAGCAATGCCATAGTCTAAGAATAGTTCAATTAATTCAAATACATCTGCTGCCATCATAGAGTTTGGCGAAACTTCCAGCCAATCCCGGATATCTTGCCATAACTTATCACGATCCAGCGGGCGGAAGTAAAGAACACTGTTACTCAGCAAGACCAAATTGTGCAGAGTTGGACCATTACATTCACTAGAGGCAATGATGAGATCAATTAGGGCTTGATATAACGAAACAAATTTGCTATTTTGCATGACCAATGCTGAATTCATCTGATCAATGAGTAATCCAATGTGACCGATTGCAATTATTGCTTCGTCCGGATGAGTCGAGTCTAATGCTACTGTTGTGATCGTCTCGGTTAATTGACGAATCGTTTCAACAGAAATCTCCGCCCAATACATATTATCTGTCATAGGTTTTACTTCTTTCACCAATTGACGATCTGAGCCAAATCCCATTAACCAGTCAAACCATTGCTCCCAGCCATGGCAAAATTGGTTAAGCTTGATGGTTTTCCATCTATCCTGTGCACGATGAGCCGGAATCCTGCGGTCAACCTCTATAAACAACTTCACACGACTATATCGATCTAATGAGGAGCGCGATTCAGACTGTTCAAACCATGCAACAATCCAGTCAACAAATTGAGGATTGCCAAAGTTATTCCAGAGATCCCTGAGTGTTTGAATCACCATTGATTCATCTTTGGATAATTCTTGTCTTGCTAACACAATGCCCAGTTCAGAAATAATAATAAGATCGGAGTGGTCGCCTTTAGTGTGATCAGCGAGATGATAAAATAGCAGTCGATGCAAAGGTTGCCACTCGATGTGATTCCAACATTCATCTTGCTTTAAGTTCTCAAGTAGATATGGGATACTATTATTTAGAATTTCTTCGTAATCCACATCGTTAGCTAAAGATTCCCACTTCTCAATCCAATTTTTGAGTGTATCTGGATAGCGTATCCATTCGCGTATATTCCACTCAGTTGCTCCCCTTCGCACAAATTCAACGTTCGAATGAGCACTATTTAAGGCTAGGTTATCAATCCATTCCAACCAGTTCGTTGGCACTCGGTAATATTTTCCATCTCCCTTTAAATGTTCCATTGCGAATTTGAACCAACGATTCGTCTGAAGCGATTGTTGATCCTCCGTACCCAGGGAATCAACTGCCTGCAAGGCTCTGTAACTTGTATCTAGTGTTTGGAGTTCAAATGCACATTTTACCATACTGGCTACCGTCTCTTTTGAAGCAGGCAAACCTTTGAGCAGTTCAAATGCACTAGAATATTCACTTTGAGCGATAAGTTGTTGAATTGTTTGATCAATAGACGTTTCGACTGTAACCGGTGCCCTCTGCGTCAACTGACTATTCCAGTATTGATAAATAGGTTCAAGATCCGTTCCCTTTATTTGCTGTTCAAGATCTTTTATCCATGGTCGCCCCTGACTCTCAGTTAAAGCGTAAAGCATAAATATTTTTAGCACTTCTGGTTTTGTATTACGTTGCGCTTGATAACGAAATAAGGAAGCGAATTCCGGATAAATTTTTTCCTGAAACCGTTCAATCAATAACGTTGGATTGATTTCATAAGATGCGAGTTTTTGTTTATACACTGCTTGAAGAAGAGTCTCAGTTACCGACCATGGTCTTCGCATCTGAAGAAGATCTTTCATCCGAGGCATATTCAGTATTTCATGCCAACAATCAAAAGTGGCTAGTACTTTAAGCCGTAAGAAAAGAATATTCCTAGAATCCAACTGGTATTGGCGCTCTAACTTTATTAATAGTTTATCTGCATCATTCCGCTCTTTTGCTTGTAATGCTAAGTCAAAATCACGTAGTACACGATCAAGTGTAGGTAAAACTTCAGTTGTACGCGCAGGGCGTTTATTCTTCAAGATATACATAAATTGCAACTGTCGAATAATATTTCGGTCGTCCCCACTAAAAGCAAAATAATTACCACTTGATAACTTTTCCACCAAGAGGTATTCAGGTTGATCTGAGGGGCTTGAGATATTTTCAACTTTTGCATAAGTTGAACCGAGAAAAGATCGCCAATCTTCCTGCAAGACTTGGAGATCCTGTTTATTAAATGCAATAGCAAACCATGTAATTGAAGAACTTTTCTTATTCCAATATGGCAGTATTGCCGATTTACTTCCTCTTAATTGCTCAATCCACGGTGCAACCTTTCCATACGTATGACCCGGTTGTTGAATATGCGAAAGCGTAATTTTGTTAGGATCCTCAAAAAAACGATGGATGAAGGACTCAATTTGTGTTGTAATCAAGGTGCTTCATCCCCCCAACGTGCTGCAAATGTAACTCGATTTTCTGCTATTTCCTTGGCATTCGTCACAAGTTGGACATACTCTTCTGAAATAGAAATCCCATTGTAAGTAAAATTCATGGATCCATTCAAGTAAAAATCGTCTGCAAGTAACCCTTTGTTATGGAGCAGTGGACTTGTTTTGATGCTAAATTTGTTGTGTTCACTAATTTTACTAGTTACACGCTCAATAAATAATTCATTATGATCATTGTCACGGGTACCAATTCGAACCGTCGTCCCCATCTCAACCAATCGGGCAATAACATCACTTATGTAGACTTGCTTTCGAGCCCAACTCGGTTCTAATGATGTAAATTGGTTCGATTGGTTATCAATGACGGGTATATCCGATATCCAAGGTGAGACAAGCCATATACAACGACTCGGTGCAATTAACTCCGCGACAAAGAGCGACTGCAAGAGATCAGAAATTTCTCTAGAATGCTGCATTGTATAAATATAGCGAGACGGAGTGTCACTCATGCGATCGCCTCCCGTATATCAATCGAAACAACATAGTAATTCCCTTCCCTACGAATGCCTTCAATACGCGGATAAACATTAAGAAAACCAATATCAATAGGTTCACTTGCAAGAGATAAGATCACTTGACGAAGGCGGTGTAAATGTTCAATGTTTATCGCTAGTCGTACGTGCCCTTGCCGAACTAGCGTTTCTTGAATCGTTTCTTTCCACTGCTCACCTGACAGTATTAAGCTTTCTTGGATAGGCAATGTATCGCGTACAAGTTCCCTGTCCATGGGTACTCTTGGGGCAAATGGATTATAGGCCAACAAAGCACGTGTACGTATGGCATTACCTCTTGGCCACATTAAACTGTAAAGAACTTGAAAACAAAAGTGTGAATTCTGAACCGTTTCGGAATCAATTTGACTCAACGCGTGCAACAACTTGTCTCTGTATACGGAGTCTTGACTGAGAGCGTATGCAACAACACGTGCATCGAGTTCAATCCCTAAACGTTCCTCTTCATAATCCCAAATAGAGATGACTTGATGAAGCAAACCATCGGTTAATGGAGAACTCCCAGGTTTAAGGACTCGGTTTAGTAGCGAATTAAGTACAGGTTTTGTGACTAGGACTCCTTTTTCACGCAAACATTGTTGCATGGTTTTTAGTGCTAATTTAGCCTCCGCGTGATCCACTGCGGATCGAACTTGTTCAAAAGCGAGCTCGACTTGCTCATCTCGCACGGCAAGTGTAACGCTGCGTGACATCTCTGTATTTGCTATCTCTAAATCTGATGGTCCTAATGCGCTCTCAACTAAACGGAAGAACCGGCGGGGATCCTCCTGATACCTCCGCATCACTTCTTCAATAATACCGGCCCCTCCGCCCGTAAGTTCAGTGATCCAAATTACAGAATTTCCACTCCCAGTATCACATGAAGGATCCAAATCAAATACAATATCATCGTTCTGAGCCGATCCACTCAGTTCTTTACATGCTTGTAATATCGCTGCCCCGAGTGTCATATTCCAGCGTTCCACTGCCCATATCTTCCATCCTTCATCAGGTGTCCCCCACAGAACTTCAGACAACTCATACAGTCGTTTATTAATAATTTCATGTTCACTTAGTTCTAAAAGTTGTTGATGTAATCGCTGATAATCACCTTGGTTGTCTTCTTCAATATCACTTGTAGATTGAACCTCAAAGACAACGGATAGGACTCGGTTCATGATTTTTGGTAACGGATGTTTGGCGATTAGCTCGCGTGCCGTTTGTAGATTACATTGATTGATGAGAGATGTTGTAACGAGTGAGGAAATATAAAGTTCCGCGAGTCGCTCCAATTGAAAAACATTGGCAATACCCCTCAACTCTTCGTCATGCATCACTCGATAAGTATAATAAGCTACACGGTATGAGCGAAGTTTATCTTGATTCGAATCGTTTTCTTCAATTATAGATGTGGGGATATGAAAACGAAATGCGATACCATCAACTTCATGTTCGAATCCAAGAGCAACACGTTGTTCCGCAATATAATACTGCGTTTTCTTTTCATAACTTTCATTAGTAACAAATTTTAATGTGTGCTCACCATCTGATGCAAAGCGTTTTACTATAACAGGTTGTTGATTCAAATGAGTATAGAAAGAAATCTCTTCGATAAGAGTACTCCAACTGGAGCCAGAAGGCAGTTCCATTGTTACCCCATTTAAGTTTACATTAAAGGTCTGAGGAGCAATATTTGTACGCCACTTTAAGAACCCATTGGAAGTTGGACTTATGTTTCCAGGAATTAATTGTGTATCATATCTCCATGGTCTTATTAGCGGAATAGTAATCTCCTCCCCGTATTCACGGAAAGACACTTCGCCAATTTCATCATACACAGTACAGAACGTCTTGATCTCAATTGGTTCAATACTATTGGTTGGCTCAAGTGTGGTAGGAGCAACCCAATGACTTTCATCCGAACGATTGACACCAAAACGTCGAGTCACTCTTCCCGGTACAAACGTATTCATCGCCTGTGTGATAGATAGACTCGGAGGTTGGTTTACCTCCCTTTCCTCTCTTCTTTTTGGTGCATGTATTTGTACTTCTGGTAGGGTTAATTCACTAAACAAATTTTGAGGTACGAATTCGGGCAAAGGGGAATTTGCAGTTATTACTTCTTGTTTTCCATCAACTCTTCCCCAATTACTGTCCAATCGGCGTAGCAAAGTTGGTAGAACATTCATCATTAGCGAGCGTGGCGGGTCCCATAGTATCGCCATTAACTGTTCTTTATCTAGATGTAAGGCACTTAACAAATGATTCTCCAGACGCTTACGAGTCGGGTCATGAGTAAGTACCTTTTCAATTAATGTTACGAGTTGGAATCGAGTTGTCATAAACGGTTCACTCGTCGTAGGGCGCGTACAGGTATCCCAAATGCTAATGCGGTACGAGCTCGTTGGTTGAATCATACTAGTAAACCAATCAAGCGTACTAAATACAACTTGCATTCGTAAAATATAACGGTTTTGGACTGGCAATTCTTTTTTTGTTAAAATTGGGTCGAACAAAGATTCGTAGTTTTGATAAGTGAATCTGTCTCGGCCATAATCGGATAACACTGTAATCATCCACGGCCTCATATTCGGATCGCGACCCGCACGGCCCTTACGTTGCAAGTACGCAGCCATATCTAAAGGGGCCTTATGCTGAATAACGGCTCCGACTGCCTTGTCGTTATACCCCACTTCTAAAGAAGCTGTTGCCACAACGACTTCTGCCTCACTAGAAACTCCTATGTCTTGAGAACTCGTACGACCAATTATTAATTTCCGTTCTAAATCGTGCCCCAACCGCTCCGCGAAGGTCCATGCTTGCCCTTCCCTCACCCGATTCGACAAGTCAGAATTGGCACTTGCTCTATAGGCTGCAAGTGGAGGATCATTCATTTCTCTACCGTTTGGAAAACGTCCTTCAGCATCTAGTAAATTGTGATATAACCTGTTGGTCACATCAAGATCATCAGTAAATACAAATACTTTTCTGCCATAATGAGGGGTTTTAATGACGCCTTCTAACATTCGACGCATCAGCATCGTTGTTTGAATACTCGTGGACAACGTAGATGTTATTGAACTTGGATCTCCACGTAGAACCAATTGATATTCATGCCCCGTGGTTTCCATTTCCCCTTGGTTGGCTTGAATCCACTCGATGTTACTTTTTTTGAGACCAGTGAGTTGCCCGAAAAATTGACCTGCTTCCTCTAAAGTCGCAGACAATCCGGTAAAATGAAGGTTGGTTTGTATTGCATGTTGCCAGCGGCGTAATAGTAAGGCCACGTGTGCACCATGCGTTCCGGTATACGTATGAACCTCATCTAATAACACCCATTTTGGTGGTTTCCCATTAAAAGCACCTATTAACCGACCAAACTTTACATTGCTCAAGAAGCGATTCAACATTTCTGTAGTCGTAAACAAAATATCAGGAGGGGTCTTTACAGCCTGCTCTCTTGTTAAAATAACTTCGTCTTCACTTAGGACTGATTGACAAGACGTACAAAGAAGTTTTGCGATTTCATTCTGGATATCCTGAGTTCGCCAATATAAAGCCTCTCCGCAAGTTGGACAAGGCATAAAGGGACAGATATAACCGCTTTTTTGATATGACTCCCACTTTTGAGGTACATCACTGATCGTTTTAGGCGTTGCTCCAAAAATCGCAGCAATCCGTAATTTCCTTTTACCTTTAGATTGCAACCATGCGTCCAATCGGCGAGCCTCTTTATAAGCGTCAGAGAATTGATCCTTTAGTAGTTCATTTCGCGGATAGAGCGCAATAGCACTAATATACGTAGGTTCACTTTTTGATATTAGTGCTCCGATTTTCGTAAAGGCCGGCAAATAAAAGGACAGTGTCTTGCCTGTTCCTGTACCAGCGCATACGATCATGCCTTTGGAGCGATCTTCCTTGCTATCGGTAAACAATTGTCTACTGGATAGTACTTGAAACTGTGAAAGCTTAAAATCGGTTCCACGATCAAGCATGCATTGAATAGCCTCTTGTTCCTGCGTTGTCAGGTATTCTTTTAACTGACTTACTGTTTGCTCGGATGTAAATTTACGCTTAGGGTACTTTCGCTCTTTCACAGATAACCTGAAATCAGAGACCAGTGTCGGGGCAAGATGCCACTTTTCTTTATGATAATGTCGCCATTGCCGTAAACGGGCCATTAAGCGAATTGTTTCCGCCATTCGAGAACGCCAAATTAACCCTTTGCGTCCATGGATCTCATACATTAACCCTTCTTTATAAAGGTCACTTAAGAGTTCGTCCACTGTAAAATTGCTACCGGTTAAACCGATCCATTCTTCTATGAATAACTCCAAATTTGTCTCTGACAGTCCGCCCTCTACAAACCCCCAAGAGAGTAACTCAGTTTCCTTCGTTTCAATATAGTTAAGAAGGACTTGTATCGACCGCTTGAGATTCAAACTAGTCCCTCCTTTCTATTTTTGTAGTTTAATCTTAAATGAATTCAGTACATTTTTTTGATGTAACCATGTCAAAACTTCATCGTTTAGTAAAGAGAGATCGGCTCCTGACGGACCAGACGCTTGTTGTAAGAAAGAAAATACCCGCTCAGGCAATGATTCAATACCAATCGTACGCCAAGCCTTTTCAATGGTACTTTTTAAAAACAGTACACTCTGGACGGACTCTGTGTTACTTGGCAACGATACATATAACTGCTGATACTCGACCAGTTTTCTCCTAATTTGTTCAACATGGTTTTCATATTCAGGAAATTCTTTAACGACATTTAGTATCTCATTAGAAATATTCGGCTTATTTTCATCAAGATATTTGTGCCAAACAATTGTCATCGTTTGAAGCGTATCTTTCTGGAGACTCTTTAGTTTGCTTTCAATTGAAATAAAGACCCTTGGTGTTTTGACCCAATCACTTACTTCTTTATATTGGTTTAATTGATAAACAAGACTATTTAGTAAATCTTCAAATATATTTATAGATGGAACATATAGCTTTGCATTCGAGAATACCGTAAAAATAGCAAATATGGACGCAACATCATCACGTATTTTATTCAGTTCCTGTTGCCGCGTCTGATATGCCTGAAGTTGCTGCTTATCGCGCTGTAACTGGAGCAAGGTAACAGATGAGGAATGTAACTGTCTAGCCATCTGTAGCACACTCATACAGTCTCATCCGCCTCCTTTGCATCAGTCAACATACTAATTATCAAATCGAAGGTCATCTCAATGTTCCCTTTACTTTCTTGTAACTGGTGGACGTCAGTCTCTTTAGATGATTTCTGCAACTCTTGCTGAACCTGAATACTTGACCGAGTTAACGCTTTAACGATAATTTTAAATTGTTCTTCAACCTTTGATTGTAGTGGGGTATTGAGTTTACCCAAGGTTTCAAATACCTTATACTCTGATCCTCCCACATCGATCGCTCTTTTCACGGTTACGTATTCATTAAACCATTCGTTTATTTCGATCCATTTGACTGCGGCTTGAACTTCTTCCCAATCCCCACTAAAATATCCAGTCTCAGTAGCAGCAGCTATAGCTGTTTTTATTTCCGTAAGGAACTGGTCTATGTCCGTTACGTCGCCAATTAGATCATCCATTTGTTTTATCCACTTTTTGCGTTCTTCTTGTTCTTCTTTTACAATACTAAGGAGCGACTTATTGATCTTATGATGAAGCCGCACTAACTTCATGTAATCTGAACTTTGTTGTAGTGGCAGTGATGTCATCTGAAGCGAGGGTACCATTTCATGCAGTGTGCGTTCGATGGTGTAACCATCAATCATACTATAGTTTCGACCTTCTCCTTTGAGACATGTGATTCGTTCCAGAACGATTTTTTTTAGGTCGCTGTAATTCGTTGCGATTTCCGTCTGTAGTTGTTTCCACGTTGAACTACGTCCATATGCACCTTCTTCTTGTTGGGTAAGTATCGAATCAACTACTGATGCTTCATCCGTAAATACGGGATGACCATTCATTCCTGCCCCGATTGCCAATATTTCCACTGCCGCTTTGACGGGACTCCACGATTGTGCTGCATCTACAGGGAGTTGTTTCAGTTGATTTACTACAACCTCTCCCCACTCTCGCAATTGTTGAGTGACTGCTCTAAAGAATCGAGGACCATTTGGAAAATCCCAATTAGAGTAGTGTCTATACATAATGAGGCCCTGCAAAGCAAACTTGGTGTTGAGCCAAGAACGATCATCCGACTTAAGAGGGAGCAAAAGTGTTACCGTATTAGTAGATATATTTGTCCCTTGATTAATAAAAGAAATACTTCGTACTGGCCACAGTTTTTCCTCTAAGTTTTGTAATGACAACAGTTCCGTTGGCCAATCTATGAACGCATTTAAAGCTTCAAAGATGAGTTTACGTAGATTCTGCGCATCAGTAGATCCAAGGCTATTTTTCCGATCTTTTTTCCACCCTTCCACAGCATCCATAAGGTGTACTACGGTCTGCGGGAGCATGTCGGATTGTTCTTCTATTGGTACCGGAGTAATAGTAACGGGATCTTTTTTCTCCGCTGGTTTCTCAAGATCCTTTTCTTGAATCTCAGTTTGATTCGTTTTACTCGTAATTTGCAATGGCGCGATATTAAATGCGCTGTGAATTACAGGATGAATATCGATTAATTGATCTGTATTGGCCCATAATTCAAGCAATACATGCCGCCGAGCACCATTAACGCGATCCTTAGACATAATCTGATCCTGCGTAATAGTTTTGATGCGATTATCACGTTTATTAAAGTGGTGAAACATCGATGGCGATGGAAACTCCCCATTTTTCAGAGCGGGGCCGTACACATCGAGTGTATGATGAAGTACCATATTCAGCATTGTACGAGGATTAAAGTTATCTTCACCACTTGCGCGATCATACATCGTTTCAAGGGCTATCCTGTTAAATGGATAAAGCCCTCGACCATCAATTTGACCAAATCCTTCGTGGCATGCTTTATTATACTCACACCGCGTACAATAAGAGGTGATTTCCTGGTCCGTTTCTGCTTGATACCACTCTAACGTATCTTTCTCTGGAAGACGAACTGCATTCAAATAGCGGGAAGCAAAATCTGACATTCCCTCTCCGGTCATTTGATGTTTGTTAATATCGAGAGAGACCACAAATTTGATACGACTAGTCGCCGTGTCCCCTAAATTACGAAAGTAACCTGTAGTACAAGCCATGGCAACTCGAAGGCGACAAAGAGGACGTTTTTCTTCACCAGGACGAAGCAATAGCGCCTGTAAAAACTGAATATCAATGCCTTGCATCATGGCAAAGTCTTCAATCAGGAGTACCATTTCCATGTTTTGGTTGTGGAACTCTGATCGAATGTCATTTAACAACTGAATTAGGTCATCAGATGAGAAATTAAACATCTTCGCAATGGCCATATCCAGATGTTTATTTAACCAATCAACGGCATGTTTCTGAAACTCCTCATCTTTACGCAACAGTTGATGAATCGTAAATGCTCTGTGACTAGCTCCGCGGGCATCGATTAATCCTATTGGTAAATCATTTACTGTAAAGAGCCTCCTATTTGTAAGTCTCCCTGGTTGTGATTGCTCTCCAATAATATGATGTGTTAATTGATGAATAATTCCATCCTCTTTTAAGAAAGTGGGACGGAACAAGGCATCCATAAGTAGTTCCATGAAATCTTCCAAATCTTCTGTCAAATCCTCATCGACTGGTTTTAATGAAGATGTCTCTGGTTTTGCGCATACAAATAAATTTGTTAGAAGTTCCAGTTTTGCCTGCTCAAACGAATTAGATCCGGATGAGCGATTAATACGCTGGCGATATTCCTCAAATTTCTTACCTTCCAGCCCTTCTAACATTGTTAACAAAATGGACTTTAGATTGGTTTGCCTTGGTATCACTACTATATGCCGTTTATCATTTGTAGGAATCTTCGCTTTTAACCATCTGACGAGATGGGACTTTCCCGTTCCAGCATCCCCTAAAATAGCTGTAAAGATATGTTCAGTTGGTTTAAGAAAGTCAGATAAAAATTGTTGTTCGTTGTACACAGCACCTTTTATATCAGGTTGATACCCCGACGTATGAACATACATTTGCATAGGATGATGAGTCGCAAGTAGTAAATGCGAATCGACATACCAAGCGTCAGGATCAAGAATCCGAGTTAATTGCTCGGGATTCCAGCAAGTTACATTATTCATTGTTTGCATGGTATCCCTCCTAGTGTAAGGTAATCGCGGTCACTCTATGTTCGGTTGTTCCTTCATAGAGAAAATAGGTTGGTGCATCGGATTCATATTCGAATGATACGATATCCTGGTCCTGCAAATGTAGCCAAGCCATTGATGTAGCAGTAGACAACTTATATCTATCTATTGGTTTATCTCGCATTTGCATGACTTCATTCCATATTTCACCTTGCTCCAAAATTGGGATACGTCGTGACACATGATCAACCAAGTCAGTCATTAGAACGGTGCGCTTTTCCTTAAACAACTCCGGAAGAAGTCGTTCGATTAATGACGTGGGATTTGGATAGCAATGAACTGCATTCTTATTCTTTGTGGGCAAGGTAATAAATAATGATAAAAATACGCCCCAATCTTGAAATTGAGTATATTGCGATCCATTTATTTTAAATGGGTCAAGTACGTTTTCTTTACTCAGCAGGGACTCCATCTCTGACCACGTCTTAGGTGGGTTTATTACCGATTGCATGAGAAACCAAGAAAAATTATAGAGAAGTTCTCGGTGCCGACTATTTTCTAGTCGGAAGAGTAATTCTAAAATTGTCCAAGGTAAATTTGCCTCACCACACTCAGGGTCTCGCGCAGTCAGAGGTAAATGCGGATCTAGCGTATACAGGTCACCATCTTTTTTAATCAACTGTAACCCTACACATTCATTTAGTATATCAATCAACATTTTTGTGTCCCCTGTATCACGCAGTTTTTCAGGCATTAGGCTTAGTTGAAGGTGCGTGAGCGTTCGTAACTGTTCCGGGGCGTGTAATAGACTCCTGTAAACGGCACGCACCCTTGAAGGTGATGTATATAGATTACTAAGCAGACTCATAAACCAACCTCTTTCACAAATTCATCCCATTTGTATTGTCTACCCTTCCAAATACTGCTCCAACTTCTCCCTGTTATTGGTTGTTTCGAATGCTCTGGTATAATATATACTAGCTCATTTGAGCTTGCATTCAACGCTCTTTCGATTAATAACTGATGACTATCACTATCAAGTGTCAGCATTAGTGTCGGCAAATATTGTACACGTTCATTAAATGTTTCTCTTTCGAGAGTATGAACGATGATATGTCTTTGTTGCATCTTTTGATCCTCTCTAAAAAGAGGCCCATACGAATGTGGGACTACAAATTGCCGTATTCCTTGATCAGCCCACCAATGAAATACACGCAACCATCGATCTTGTACGATTTGATTGCCGCGTAATACCGCGCTAAAATTCTCGTTGTTATAAAAAATTGCTGTCATTCCACTAGAACCGATAAAGGAGCGTTCTACCCAGGAAGTTAACTCTGTATCAGACTTCCACTGAATTGGGTGAGACTTTTCTTGAAATGTAAACGGATGGAGACCCGCTTGACGGCAGTATGGACATCCTGCGCATGATTCCGCCACCAATGCGCCTTTCCGGTGGGATTTGTATGAAATTTGGTAGATGGACGAGAACAGTAAGGCTACACAAGTTTGCCCCGAAAGCAGACGCTTTACCTGATCCAGCTGCTCGTAATGATTAAGGCCACTTTTAATACGATATGGGTGAATGATAGCCTCCCATCGCTCATCTTTCAAATGGCCATCATCGCGTAGTTTAACTGTGCGCCACTTATCTTGCTCCTTTTCTCTAGCATCCGACCATTCGAAACTTATCAAACCCGTTCGGTTCATTAGCGTAAGGGTACGTAAGTTCCAAGTACGATTCTTATTATTGTCCATGTCGATATCTTTTTCTTCGAAACTTGGTTGGATGTCGATAGGCACTTTTATAACATCCGGGCGTTGCGGATCATTTTTTTTATGCAAAAACATTTGCGTCCATCGTTGCTGCCCACGTTCAATTGATATTAACGCTTCCTTACTTAGAGATGTGGCGACATCGATATCCTCTTCCGTGTACACAATGAGTGATAAACTTGCGATACCATCACGACCACCTCTGCCTACTTCCTGATAATAACGATCTAATGTTTCAGGTACGCAGGCATGAATTACGACTCGCACATCCGCCTGGTCAACACCTAATCCAAAAGCGGAAGTTGCGACCATAATATCAATGTCTTGATTCTTCCACTTTATTATGTAATCCTCACGTGCCTTCGAACGTGTTTTTCCAGTGATACACCCAATCCGGGAATACCCATTTTGTATGAGTTTTTTTTGCCATCGAATGGCATCATCAACCTTGGATGTATATAAGATTAGTGGTCGGGGCAAATGCGCGATGGCTTCCAGAATATATTTTTCTTTCAATGCATCAGCTTGACACTTCTTAAACCAGTATTCAGGTTCTGGCCTCAACTGCACTGCCGAATAGACATCAAAGTGACCAGTCCTACCAAAAAGAGACTCCAAGGTATCCAGCGAACTATTAGTTAATGTTGCCGTTAATAATAACGTCCGAAAAGGAACTGGGCTCTTCGCTAACATATAGGTCCGCCATCCCGCCAACTCTTGGAAAGCGGAACGAAAATCGCTCCCCCACTCCTCTACCATGTGTGCTTCATCAATAACTAGAAGCTTTAAATAACTCTGCTCCACTGCTCGTTGAAGCGAATAATGTAGTGATTGTATGACCGCCTCTGGTGATGTAAATACAATCTTTTGGGTTCCTGATTGTATACGTGTAAGGATTTCTTGGTTTATAGTTCTGCGTTCAGGTGAAGAATAGTATGCCGTTGGATACGGGACATAGGTTGACATCGCGCTTTCTTGATCAATTGCTAATGCGATTGTGGGCACAATTACGACGGTAACTCCTTTTTGTTGTCCAAACATTAAAGCAGGGAGCTGAGCGCACATACTTTTGCCTGTCCCAGTAGGTAGATTAATTACAAGAGATGAATCTGCAGGTGAAGTGATAATACTGCGAATCGCGTCTTGTTGGCTCTTACTTCGGTACTTCGAACGAGATAAAATTCGCACGAAAGGATCCGCTTCAACCTGCTCTCTAGTTTGTCTTACTTCCTTCCGGTACAAGGGAGTTTCTGGAGACAACGATAAGTTCTCTAACCATGACGGAAACCACGAATTCGCTCGTGCAGACAACCATCCTGGCCGAGAAAGACTAATTTCGACTCCGAACTCCTGCCACAATTGCATGGATGGCCATGGAGAAACCGTAGGCACTGTTAGCGATACGGGGGCTCCGTTTTGTTTTTCGGATTCCGTTCGTATGATTTGCCGTAATAATATCGCGATATCTTTTGGTTTGCAGGTATCTTTATTAATCGCATTCATGAACCTACTATATTCCGGTTGAGTAAAGGAAATGTTCTTACGCTCTCCAATGATCCATTCTCTCAAATTACTAAACTCACTCATAGTCCTACCTATTTTCTTAGTATTTTGTTAGTAAGGATTATAAATCCAACCGAATCTAATGTCACTTTAGGTTTTTTAATGCCAGATAAGATTGCATTATTCCATGTTTCTTCTAATGCTAGATCCACATCGGCCATATTATTCTTACTCTGACTGCGTAATTCTAACATATTATAAGCATAGTCCAAGGCGATTTTAGCTGTCCGATACTTCTCCTCACTTAACTGGACGATATCCTCTCGATCTCGAAGATAGTCCTCAGAAACAACTCGCATATTATGACAAATTGGTTTCCACCGGTGCGCTGTTATGATTTGATCTAGATAGTGTAAACGGCTTTTCGTAAGATTCGTATCGTTTCCTCCATCTTCATATCGATTGAACGGTTCCGTCAAAGCGTCCAGAATATACTGCTCTGTTTCACACTGGCCGTTAAGACGAACAACTACGGTTTCTATACGTGGGGGATAGAAGCGGTCCATAATTCGTTTTAGTTGTTGTGAAGACCGACTGGCATGTTGTTTTTGAAGATCTAATAAAGCATCAGTATCTCCCTCAACTACGTAATGAAAGATAAATCCCGCCCAATCATTTTTCCGTTGCCAATCTGGGACTCTTCGCCAGAACGAAAACACAGATCCGCGATCATCCCATTTAATATATTCGTTCATCAAATCTACAAATTGGTGACCTATCCGATATAGAGAAGTATTACGTCGAGTAACAGCAACCTCACGATCATAAGTGGATTCCTGTTCCGTGTTTCCTAGAAATTGCTTTAAATAATTATAGGGTACTAATGTATAGAGATCTGCTTGATACGAGCAAACATTCCTATTCTCCATGTTTACAGGTTTAAATTTTAATGCCTCCAGCACCCACCCCTCAAGCGCATCTCTGAACTCTGTAGAACTCACTTCATGATCATATCGTAATAATTCATCGAAAATATCGGTGCTTTGTTGCTCTATAGCATCAATATCATCCAACATGTGCTGCTCATATATTTTAAGTTTTTCTTCTTCTAATGATTCGGTCAAACTTTCAACCTGCTCCTCAAACCCTTGCATTCCCATTTCATAAGTAGACCGAAGTATGAGAGGTATTTTTTCATCAATTAAAAACTGTAAAGACGAGATGGATTGCTGAAAAACGTTAAGCGACTTATCTAATAATTGTAGCCATGCTTCTTGATAAGAAAGTTCAATTTCCGGCCCAGCAAGAACAGTCATTGCAAATGGTTTAGAACGTCCAATGCGGTCAACACGCCCAATACGCTGTTCAATACGATTTGGCGATAGCGGCAAATCAAAGTGGACAATATGATCTGCAAATTGTAAATTACGACCAACTTCACCAGATGTATCACAAATCAGGAAATTACAATCCTGATCTTCCCGGAATCGGGAGATCTCTTTCTCGATTTGTTGAGGTGTCATATATTTGTCATGAAGAGCGAACTGAGCAGGCATTACTTGCTCGAGACGGATTCCTATTTCACGACAAACAGAAGTATAACTTGTAAAAATTACAACCTTTATATCTTTTTGCTGACGTAACAACTGCATTAAAATAAAACATAAAAGATCAATGCGGTCTCCTTCCTCGCTTGGGACATCGATTACTTCTAACAACTGCTCAAGCAACATTATTTCGCCATCGAACAAAGGAGCACATAACAAGGCCTCCTTTTCATTAGCAGTTAGATCACTTTGCAGATTTTCCATTAACTCCCCTTGTAAGCGACTTTGTATCATCCCCTGTAGTAAGGTCGTGGATGTGCTCCCCCCTTGCCACAGTAACTCGAACAGCGCTTGTTTTGGCCAATTTGACGAATTGGAAGAGTCATGGACTTGAGCTTCAAATCGCCAGTTATCAAGGATTTGGTTCACGTAGGGAGTTCGTTCGTCTAAATCATATTCAAACTTTATTTTTATTTTTGAACCTTGATCTCTTCCATAGTTCATAAAAGAACTCATCGATTCTCTTCGATTTCTAATTAGTCTCCTGTGAAGTCGATATGACTCGGAAAGATGGACCCGAATATTACGTATTAACTCTTTTCTTTCTGAATCTTCTCCTGATCTTTGGTGAAGACGATGCTCAAGATTCTCAACATGATTCATTAAGCGTAGATCATTGTTGAATTCTGAGCGCAATTCGATGACTCCTCGTTTGAGCATACTTATTCGAGCATCCTGGCGAAATGATACGAGCAAATGACCAACTTCTTGGCGCCTTTTGATTAGATTCCTAAACTTTTCCAGGTCATTTATTGAATAATTATCTGGATCAATTAAATGGAGCATTGCTAAATATTCATTTTCATTGTTCAAGACGGGAGTTGCAGATAATAGTAATAGTCCATATGAAGCATGCGCCAGGTTTCGGAAATATTGATAAATGAGTTTATCCTCTTCGGCTTTTGAGAATGCTAACTTCGCTAGTTCATGCGCTTCATCTAGTATAATAAACCCATAGGATTTCAAATCAACCGTACTGATTTCTTCAAAAGTTTTCCATGCAATCCGATTTCCAAATTGATTAATGTAGCAGCGTTCCTCCAATTCCTTCTGCCATTGAACTAGTAAGAATGAAGGTACTACGATCAGCACATTCTCATCCGGTTGATCTAACAAAAACTGACGAATTATAATCCCTGCCTCAATCGTCTTTCCTAGTCCGACTTCATCTGCCAGTATGTAACGGGGTACCGGATCCTCCAGAACACGTCTAACGACTTCAAACTGGTGAGGAAGTAGCCAAACGCTTGAAGAAGCCAGTGCTGTCATCCCACTGTACGCACTTCGCTGTGTAATAATCTCTTTAATGAACGAATGCCGGTAGCGGTAAAAGAAAGCCGTTTCAATTCCTTTAGCACTAATTACTTCAACGGGATCAACACGTGTTCCAACTTTACGAACGTAGATTTCTTTTTGATCTAAATAACGAGAATCGGAATCGGGGAAATCCACTTCATACAATCGACCCATTTTCCTCATAATTCTTCCCATTAACCAGCGATTAACATTTTCATCATAATAGTAGCAGCGTGTCTGACGCTCCAACTTAGCCTTGACTAAAGTGGTTGCAAGAACAGTCTCATTTTCAATGCGATCTATTGAGTAAAAGTGTTCAATTTCCGCAAGTAGTCCTTCTACTGAGATGAGTTTTGCAATTCTCTGCTGATTATTATCTATATATACAAATGACCCATTCTCCATTGTTCTGGTTCCCCCATAAAAAACATACAATTATAAATATTTCCACCAAAAATATAATGAAAAGCGAGTAGTTAGATCCCTATCATTATAAAATAGCAAAAAGACTACTCTAGATGCATATTATTATACATTAGCTCTAGTACTTTAGGTGCACAAAAAAAAACAACCAAAACAAATTCTTGGCTGATTGTTTGATTTTAACTCCCCGCTTACTTCCCCTTAGTAACGTTTGGAGCAGTTGGACTTAAATAAATTTTATGAAATCGACAAAAACACTCCTGTCCACCTTAGTGGGGGGACGACCCATAACACTAGACAAATCAGAACACCTTCAAGTGAATAATGTTAATCTGCTCCATGATCTCGCGTTACGTAACATCAGCTAGTCTCAATTCAATAGCCCTCATCTTCACTTCTAACGGATAACTCACTCTTGTTACCAACGCAAAAACACCTCCAAAGTTGTCCTCCACATCTTACGACATGGAATCTTTCTCTTGAAGGTGTCTTTCCTAAACTATCCTCAACTACCATAGCAAATTATTAAGTTTCAAGACAGTACTTCAAACTGGTATTACATCCAATAAAATAGGACCAGACCAAAGATTAAGTCTGGCTCCTATCCACACTATATTTCATTAACAACAAGTCGAATCTCCACTATCTCAAATAACAATGGGAACTTTTCTTTCAGTTCATCCAATAACTTCCTCCACTGAACTGGTGGAAGTGTACTATGCCCCTTCTCAAGAAGGGATATTAATTGACGTTTGATTGCCGGTCTCAACGAGTCACTCTTCCCAATAATATTGAGCATCTCGTGCAAATCAGTACTGCTATTGCATCCAAGATCATTTTGCAAATGACCTATGATGTGTATCCTCTTCACTTCTTGATTAATCGTTTTGATTAATTGATTTCTGATTTCATAAAAATTGATTACCTGCCATTGAGTAATACAAGTATGCAACTCGTTCCCTACATGTTCTCGTTCAAATAGGCAGTCAGCCAATCGTATTAATCGATTCCAAATTGTTTTAACATTCAATACTTCAACTGTTTGATACTGAGTGCTTAACAACTCTAACAATTCGTTTTTCGGTGTAAGGACCAGACAATTTAGTAGTCTGGATAATCCATCAATCGAAACTAACAACGTATCTTTTTCCTTTTCAAGAATTGCTAATGATGTTTCATCATGGGTAACATTCAATCTCAATACTGATCCAGAATCATGGACGAAAGCGTGCACCTCGAAACAAAGTTCCTTGAATCGAAGACGAAGTTCATGAACTTCATTTTCTAAGTTCTTAAATTTCTCATACATTGTCATCACTTCATCAGAAGTAATTGCTTCTTCTACTACCGTGTACTCTTGATAATCTTTCAGACTATATATCTCTTTCTTGTTAAAATACATCACCATATCTGCCAACTCATGGTACTTCTGTTCGGAACAGCTTTTCAAATAGGGTACCATTGCAAGTCGTTTAAACATTAATTCCTTACATGTAGTGTCTAGTAGTTTTAAGTACTTTTGAAATTCTGTTTTTAGGCGAGTAAGGAAAATGTACAGGGAGGTGTCGCCGATTTGATAGCTCTCCAGCGCTTTTCCCGGCATAAAATCTATTAACCACTCACCAAAATTTAATTGACGGATTTCCACGAGATCCACAGGAAGAAACATATTGTCACGTAGCATAAACCAGTCATGGTACACTTGTTCAATTTGAGTCATTGTCTCTTTACTAAAAGGCGAATGGACGTGACTTATCCAAGATATTTTACTAAAAGAGTAACAAACGTTTGCCCAATCTCTGAGGTGTAATGCAAACTCACACATTGTCATCCCTAATTCATTTTCCAACTTGTCTTTCCACGATAAACGTAAATCTTCGGATTGATAAATCCACATTGCTGTTTCGAGTTCATTCGAAATTTTTTGAAAAACAATTCCTTTTTCGGAATACTTCAGATTGTGGAATTCGGCAATTTGAAGAGCGGCATAGCTGCGATTAATCTTGATTGCCTCATGTTTTTCACTTTTCTCTAATGAAATTGGATATCTTGAACGGTTTATCACCTCCTTCCTCTGAATAATGGCCGTCGATTTCGGTGTATGGGGTCTTGATATGTTTATACTCTTAACAACGTCGTGGACTAAGCCTGAAACACCAAGTCTAACGGACTCTAGCAACTCTATGTTCACTTGTTTGCCTTCAACCCAGTCTCTTATCAATGACTTATCATAACTTGGTTTTACTACCTCAGATACTTCAAAGGTTCTATTATCCTCAAGTTGATGATCATCGAGTTGAACTAAGGGAATGATCTGGTCACCAAGATCATATCCAAAATGATTTAATACTTTTCCCGATATAGCGAATGTATTCTGTCCTTCTTGAGCAAACCATTCTGCATAAGCCTTTATGAACAGATCTGAAGTATCTGCAAATTTCTCTCGATGAACCAAGGATATAACTCGTGTTACCCTTTCCGGATTCCCCTTTTGAAAAAAACGGATCAATTCCTTACTGTTTAAAATCATATACCGTAGTTTACCTTTTCCTAGCGGTATTGCATCATACATTCTGCGTATCATTGAACTATTGAATGGAAGGAGATTAACATTAAGATGTAATTGCTCTTCATTGTCATCATTAGATGACTTGGCAAGAGTAGCGCATTCTTGATAGTGCCGGCATGCAGAGGAGCATGTAAATCCCTGCGACCCTTTAAGTTGCAATAGATAATTCGTCATATACGGAACAACCTGCCCACGATCTAAGTTATAAAACTCCTTACCTGACTCATCAGAGAGCCATAACTTCTTAACGCGATCATTAATGGTATCAAGATTCTGAACACGTTGTGTAAGGTCAAATCCTCTTTCTGAGTCTTGGAGGGCTCCAGGCGTGAGACCAATGACAACATCCCAACCGCCTTCTTCCAACGTAATCAATTGATCCAGAAGCTCTGACGCATAGATATTTACGGATTGCACTAAATCATCTATTAACAATAATGGTCGGATATTACGTGCTCTCAATTGCTCAGTTAATTGTTTAAATAATGAGTTAATATCCCAACCCTCAAATAAAAACTGATCCAACTTTCGTGATAACATTTGTCGAAAAGGTAAGTATTCTAATGAAATCGAAATGGTTGTATTTGATAATAATTCTTTGAACTGTCGGTGATGCAGGACTTCAAGCGGTCTAGTTATATGTCCACGTTGAACTTGCATAGTGAATTCTGTAACGTTTTTCTCAATTATTGGTCTTATCATTAGGGCAACTGGCACTATCTCCTCATCCGAAGGAAGCGTTTCAGCCAACGTAGTCCACACCATCTGGTTGATTAGAGTAATAGGCTTTTTCATTAATAGATCCCAGCGGTGTTCATCGATAGGAATGGACAACGGTATGTTTAACGCCTCATAACATTTCTTGATCAGTACCTGTGGGTTTAATTCAGTACGAGATATCCGAATAACAGGTCGATCTATTTCATTAAGTAACCACTTGTCTTTCAACCAGCAGAGTAATTCTGATTTCCCTGAACCTGTGGAACCAAAGATAAAGAAGAGTCTATTACCAATGGAATCGACTTCTAATAGCTCTTGGTACAACTCCTTTTCCGTTATCTCAGCTGTCAATTGATCTCCTTGATAACGATGCATGATTTGAGGAAAATGAGTTGCTCGAAAATATTCTGATGAATATTCATATCGTTCATCAGCAGTCCCAACAAACAGTCTCAGCGCTTCCTTATTAAGGCACGGAATCATCTTAGCCCACCTTCTTTACTAGTTTTATCCAGTTCCACTCGTTATTTGATCCATACGATTTATAAGGCAAATCCTGTTTGTAACTTAGGCGAAGACAACCTTTTTCATGTAAGGCTATCAGACTAAATATGATCCCTTTGAATATGTTCCCGTCTAACGTAATACAAGGCAATACCGGATCTATGTATTTTTCACAAAACGGATGAAGTCCACCCTCCCATTCACCACTGTCCTCTATAATCTCTTGTATTAAAGTAATCTGCGGTAACGCATAAAAACCTGAGTACGCACGCTGTCCTAATCCCCAACACTCCATTATCCTTTTCCATGCGTTAACCTTCTCATGACCTACGAGAGTTTTAGAAAATTTACTGTTAACTTGATAGTGAATATTGGCAGAAAACATCTTATCAGGTTTTACGAATATTTGTTCATATAGGGAAGCAAATATATAATTCATACTCTCTTCTGTGCCTGTTTTCTCTCTTGCAATCTGTTGCAACCGAACAAAAACCATTTTCAAGTTCCATTCAACATTCTCAATTGGAACAAATCCCTTTCCATCCTTACGAATAAACTTCAGGTCTTCAAGGATAACCAATGCACTTTCGATAAGTGATGATATGTCCCCCTCATCAGAGTACTGATAGTTCTCACATAACCTTATGACATCTATACCAGGTGCTTTTTTTATACTTTTATAGATCACCTCGAGTTCAGGTCCGTAGCACATTTGAAAGAGCATAACCTTCTCCTCCTTTTTTTAACCTGATGTCGTTTAGTTCAATTCGTAGATGATAGTAGTTATGAATAGATCTTAGTTTGCTGTAATCCCTAGGCGAAGGAATAAATAAATCTGCCGGATTGCTAAGACAAATAGGACAGTCACATGGCAAGGGCTCGTTTAATCGTGCACTACTTGGTTTTGCATGGGATTTTTCGATGATATACGTTCTAAACGGTCTACTATAGAACACTTGAAAGAAAACGGCTGCCATTGTCGGTCTAGTTGAATCAAAAGATCGTACACCAATATCAACCATCGCATGCATCTGTGGTATACCCGTTACGCCAAATACGTGAAGATTGTTAGCGCCCACTATATCCGCAGCACATTTGATGAAATCAATCTGAGTTTTGTAATGTTTGGCCAGTAAAGAGCCGATCGCAAAATTTTTAAACCCCATTTTAACAAGCTCATATGCCGAATATGTAATGCTTGCAAGATCATAACCCTGTATAACTCCGACAGGTTCAAATTTATTAGGGAGTCCAGTTTTCTTAAATAGATTTATGTACTCATATGCATTAAAGAGTGTTCGTTCCATCGCCATATATTTTTCTGAAAGTAATACTTTGTTCATCATAGGTTCGTCAAAGTGAACCATTTGAATTGATTCAATATCAACATCACACTCTTCGACGATAGACAATTGCAGGTTAAAGATGTCCTTTAATTTGGGGCGCTCTCTTTGCTTGACATAATAAACTGAACCGCAGTCAATCATGATCCGTTTCGGTTTATTTAAGAATCTCTTTATCGTTCCTCTATTGTCTGGAACAGCACTTACTAACATTGGACAATCAGAAAAGTAATTAGAAAATATTGCATCGCTATGAGACCAACCAACATAGAACTCCACTTTCATTCCCCCTCCTCAATTGATATTAAACGTGATCATTCGTTTACTTACGTGATCTTACGTTATATTTTGAATGCTACCATATTTTTGTAAAAAAGACTACTATTTATCCAAAATAAAAAGGAGCCTTTTTAGGCTCCTTTCATCCATTCTCTCCAAATCTGATATATAAATTCACGATCTGCTGCGTTTATTAAAAACTTCCCTCGCTTACCCACATACTTACTCCAAAAAGGGTTATTTCGGCTAAAGAAGTCACCTACCCAATTTTCGTAGTGAAATTCTTTCGATAATTCCGGTATTACTATAGTTGTAGTGTTCGACCAGCTATCAATAAAGAATCGGAAATAAAAATCCCATGCAAAACTTGCATCTGCAACTGATATACTTTTAAAATTTCTTCGCTCGGATACTGGAAGATACCCAAGGTGAGGATATGTTGACACTAACGTTTTGATATAATCTACTAACCTCTCTTTTAAGAGTGGCCATTCCTCGTCTATGATTTGAAGTGTATTAAAACGCTTCAAGATATCTTGAAGTGAATTTATTGTCAGTAACTTTGTTGAATTCGCGCTTAACTTATCACTCTTCTCTATTAGAAGACTGAATATCTCGCACTCCATTAGACCAGTCTCACAGTAATTCGGCAAGTAATTATTCCGTGGGACAAACAAAACAGGATACTCATCTGTATCATCAGCTGCCGGTAATATAAATTGAAGGATTGGATTTGTAACCATCAATTCATCAATTGAGTAGTTAACAAGTACATCATAGATAATAATAACAAGGTCATTATTCGAAGTCTGTACTTCTATAGTATCCATTTTCAATAACTTAAGTTTAGCTATGGGCATCACACCTAAAAAGATGTTCCCCGTTCTTCTATTCAGTTTTTTAACACCATCAAAAGTGAGAAACATTATGTTGCCCCCAAAATAATATATGCCCTAGTGTATCACACTAGGGCATACATTGCTTTATTGCTTCCACTCTTTTTTCAGTTCTTTGATCTGAGAGTAATATACATGCGTATTGTGGAATCCTCTACGTCGATTTCTATTATTTCCTCGGAACACGACCACATCGATTCCAATTTCTTTACAAATTGGGCATTGGCATTGTTCCCACGGTCGTTCTTCCAACAATTCTCTATACAGATCCTCATGAACCTCACGGTTCTCACCAAGAATCATATCGTATTCCAAAATTGCAGATATGGCTTCGGATAACTGAAGTTCACCCCGACTAAACTTACGAAGCGCTTGCAATGCCTCTTGCTCTAATCGCTTATACTCTGCAAACTCTAACGATCCAGTTCCTTCTGCAATTAATTTTTTAACACGACCAGCAGTTTCTTTAGCCTCCGGAATCCGAATCGCAGTATAGTGTTTCCCTGTAATTGCATGATAGTTATGCCCTGTTCCAAGCCAAGCTCTTCTTAGAGGTGACGAAGAGTCAAAAGATGTAACTCCAAGTTTATGAAATGAACGCATAGTCCGCATGTCTCGTGCAACTCCGAATAGATGCATCCGGAAGTTTGTATTGGGAATTATTGGGGATATCTCTTTTAGAATCTCATAGATCCGATCAGATTGCTCTCTCGCTAATCCACCAAGGGCTATATAGTCATAACCCAAGTTAATCAGATGCTGCACTGCATTTCGAAATGACCCAGGATCCCATCCTTGTACAATACCAATTGGATGAAATTTATATCCCTTTGTTTCTTTGTTCTCGTTATATAACTTTAGGAACTCTTCAGCCATGGACAATGTTAATTCATAACGTTGATTTCTGATCGACTCGTCTCTTTGGAATGCCCCGACAACGAGATGGTCGATAGACACTCCATAATCGAATCCCAGTTCATGATAGTATTCAAGAATTTCTTCCGTTGTATAAGGAGGCATCTCTTGACTGATGTAACTAAAAGCCCCACAGTCACCCATTATCGGATAGTCTTTCGGTAATCGATAAAAGTCATGCATTCCCAATTCCTTCAGCAAAACGCGCTTTTGCTGCGTTGCACCATCAATATTTACTTTAGATACCAGCAAACCATCATACTGAGGCGACCCATGTAATTCGTGTGAGTAAACATCATTAATGAGTGGATTTCTATTTTTATCAGACATATCACTCATGAAATCATAATGCGGATCAACACGGTCATCATTCTCAGGCATAAAGAACATCGGTGCTGCAATGCAGTTTTTTGCAATTAGTTCAGGGGGCACTGGGTACAACTCACTGTAGAACTGGAGTAGTTGATTACCCTCCTCGGTAGTTGGCTTAGATTCATCAAACAACTCCAGTTGCTTTGTTTTCTTATTCAGTGAATTGAGTATATACTCCCGCACATTCTCTGGCGCATTGAGCAATTCATTCAAAGATGCCTCTCGATCATGCAACTCAATGTATCTCAGCATCTGCGAAAACAGAAACCCTTTGATCCCGATTAGCCCAAACCTAAACCTCTTAGCTTCCTGTTCACCTATGGCAAGAACATGATACTGATCCCAATTTAATATTCTAGCTTTACTTGATCCACCTGCAAAGAAGATGGCCCGTTGATGCGGTTCAATCTCAAGCGGCAATTCAATAGATTGGAGATACCTATCACCTAGTAAAAAGAAAATCAAATCATATTCTTTAACTTTTTCCTGCAAGTGTTGAGTAATCAATTGTTGTCTCGCCCATTTTTTGATCGATGATGGATCCATGGTATTGAACGTCACTTCATATGGAACTATTTGATCGTTCTCGGATAGTAGTCCGTATCCTGCAGACACTATAAATAGATCAATCTCTCCACCATTTTGTCGATACTCGTTAATACCAGACATCAGGGCTAAATGTTGACTTCCAGTATACATCTCACCCGCAGGCATCCGATAATCTATTAACTCTGCTTCCCGTTGTTTGAGTCTATTCTTATCCTGGAAATCTTCAAAAACAAGTTGATTTTCCGGTTTATACTTCTTCTCCCCTGTACAGGAGGTTACCACCATTATGCGTGTCTTCATATGCCCCTCCAACACGAAACGAAATATCGCCACCTAATACTAACAAGTTCTTTTTAAGTATTATAGAGCACGAATTCGTGTAATTATACTATTGCAGTGAATGATTAATAAATCTTTTCCCAACTAAACCAAAAACAGCAGCGCCAAACAATTGAATAATTGTTTTTACGATGATTTGTCCTAAAATCGCATATACTACAGCATCCCACGGCAAGAAGTTTGCTCCCAGAGGAGACAAGCCAACGATTACGAAAATAACACTATCTAAAAATCCTCCAACAATACCGGAATAAGCTACTCTCCATGCAAGTGGCAATTTCAATCTGGTATAGATTTCAGTATCCGTAGTTTCAGAGAATAAGAAGGTCAGTACCGACGCAAAGACTATCCACAATGTATCACCCAGTAATGAGGAAGTGATTGCTGACATAACAATAGCTACACCAATTAATAAATACGTTTTCTTCCTTCCAAGATAATTCTGAACTAAATCCCTCAAAATAAACGTTGCTCCAATAATAAATGTGCCAGCAGGTATTATAAATTCACCGAACTGAAACGGAACTGTACTTGCTGTAACAACATTTGCCGATACAATTGCCACCAAGTATAAAAATACTACTGCGTACATCCTCATATTATTCTATCCCCTCGACCGTTTTCGACACTTATTATACACCAGTTACCATAATCCAGCTACCCCTCAACATCATCCACTTCGTTCAAGGGTACTAATTAAACATACTATATATTAATCTATCAATTTCATGTTATTATAAGCAAAACAAATTATTCCCTACATATCCTTAACAAGGAGGATTTCCATGAAAAAATACGGGAAAGTTGCAGTTTTAGCCGTTCAAAAGATACATCAGGATAAAAATATCTACACAATAGACGCCTGGACACAAGCAGCAATAGAAATATTTACAGCTCAAACTACCCGACATAAAAAGGCCTGTCCAAAAAGTACATTTCTTGGATTATGTGAAGCAGGATTAATTAAGGGTATATCCAGTGAAAATATTAAGAATAATCTGCGAAAAGATACGAATAAACAATATGCACTTATCGCTATTTCAATTCTAAAATCAGATCCTTCTTTCGCCGAACGTCCACTTGAGCTTTGGAAAGAAATATGGAATGAGCACATCAAAGAAAACCCAATATCTCATAACTTTCAAATGGATGTTGTGACTGCACTCTGGAACAACGATCTTATTAATACAGCAACAACATCATTAGTCGATGACTTGGTTGGGGTAAATTAGAATTATAGATTCATAGCACTAAAAATGGCGTAGTTGTCATCTCTGATTCAACTACGCCAACCAACTCTTTTACTCACTTATATAATGTAAGCAAAGCCACACTCTCCACATGCACCGTATGCGGGAACATATCCACCGGCGTTACTTCCACTGTCTTGTACCCACCATCTTCGAGCACTCTCAAATCCCTTGCCAGTGTCGACGGATTACACGACACATACACAACCCGTTCCGGTTGCATGCGGATAATCGTATCCAGCAGTGCTGGATCACAGCCCTTGCGTGGCGGATCGACGACGATGACGTCAGCCGCAATTCCTTCTTCACGCCAGCGAGGAATAACAACCTCGGAAGGCCCTGCCTCGAAGTCTGAATTCTTAATACCATTCAACTCCGCATTCCGCTTCGCATCTTCGATCGCCTCTGGCACAATCTCAACGCCATACACGCGACCAGCTTGTCGAGCGAGGAACAACGAGATCGTGCCGATCCCGCAGTACGCGTCAATTACCGTCTCTTTGCCCGTCAGTCCTGCGTACTCCACCGCTTTCCGATAAAGCGCCACCGTCTGAGCCGGATTGACCTGATAGAACGAGCGCGCGGAGATGGCGAAGCGAATGCCGTCGAGCTCATCATAAATAACGTCGCTGCCCCACAGCGTGCGGGTCTCGTCACCGAAGATCACATTCGTATCGCGCGTGTTCACGTTTTGCACGATACTATTCACTTCCGGGAGCGCAGTGCGGATGCCCGCGATCCATTGGTCCTTGTTCGGGATATGCGTCCCATTCGTGACGAGGACAACCATCAGCTCACCTGTGACGAAGCCTGTCCGAACGACAACGTGGCGAAGCAGGCCGCGGCCACTCTCTTCTTCGTAGGCCGTAATGCCAAGCTCCGTACCGATGCGCTTAATATGACGCACGACTTCGTCGTTGCGCTCATGTTGGATCAGGCACGCATCCATATCAATGATGCGGTGGCTGCCCTGCGCATAGAAGCCGCCGATCAGACCTCCAGCGGCGCCGTCTTCGAGATCGGCAATCGCCATTCCGATAGGCACCTGAGCTTTGTTCCGATAGCGCCAAGGCTCGTCCATGCCTACAGTCGGGTGAACGACAACGGAGTGAGCCGGACCATCATCTTGAGCCTCAGCTCTCGCACTTACTCCACTAAGCTCTTCCCCAACATCCTGCCCATCAAATTCCTTCACACGCGGCTTCGCAGCTTCGCCTTCCAC
Organism: Paenibacillus terricola; assembly: GCF_014779765.1. Taxonomy (GTDB): domain Bacteria; phylum Bacillota; class Bacilli; order Paenibacillales; family Paenibacillaceae; genus Paenibacillus_T; species Paenibacillus_T terricola. The sequence goes on from NZ_JACXZA010000005.1 coordinate 205,520, forward strand.
ATACAGCTTACCGATGCGCACGAGGTTGTCCACGACATGCTGCCGCTTCCAGCGAAGCTGTGCCTCGTAGCTCATATGCTGCAGCTGGCAGCCGCCGCATTGCTTGTAGATCTCGCAAGGCGCGCCGACGCGGTCGGGGCTTGTCTCGATGAGCTCGAGCAGCTTGGCGTAGCCATATTGCTTCTTCACTTTCATCACGAGCACACGCGCTTTCTCACCTGGAAGTGCGCCATGCACGAACAGCGTGAACCCATTCGCACGACCAACGCCTTCACCATCATGCGTCAGACCAATAATGTCGACGACGTACTCTTCATTCTTGGATACTGGAGCATCGACAACCGTCGCCGCTGACATCCGACCTCCATTACGCCCGCCATTGCGTCCACCGTTACGACCATCACGCCGACCTTCACTTCTCTCGAAGCTGCTACCTGCTTCCGCGCTCCGGCCTCGTCCGCCTGCTCCGCCAGTCGAGCCTCCAAACTTCTTATTCCCTGCCGCCGCAGACGGCCTGCCCTTCTTCGTCATCCGTTTCAACACTCCGCTCTACTAGCATCATCTCACCCGGATAGGGTGAATATATACAAAAACCGCCATCCTCCGCGCAACCGCATCAGCGGCCACCGCGCGGCAGGATAGCGATATTACACTAGCACGCCATATTCCATTGTACCTCATCACGCGCCGATTAGGCATTCCCAATTGTTCTCGGATGCACTACCGATAAGTCGAAGTCCCCGACTCATCGACAAAAATATTCAAATGGCTCGGCAGCAGCGAGAACGTGCACGGCAGCGTGCCGCCGTATTCACCATCAAGGTTAAGCTGTACATAGTCCGCCGTCGTCACCTGCAGATGATCCGTCCGCAGGTGAACCACATGCGGATCGTTCAGATGCTCGCCGCGCAGCGCCATCGTCGCGATACGGATAAATTCTGGCAGGTTGCATTTGCGCAAAATAACAACGTCGAACATCCCGTCATCGAAGCTCGCGTCCGGCGCCAGCTTCTCGAAGCCTGCGACGGAGTTGCTGTTGCAGATAAGGAACAACATGATCTCCTCGTGAATTTCATCGTGACCGCGCGCTTGAATGCGCAGCTCGGTCGGGCGAAGCCGGGTCATTTTCTCCAGACCCTTCATATAATAGGCGAGCTGGCCGATCATCGTCTTCAGCTTGCTCGGCACCTCATAGGTCAGCTCCGTCAGAGAGCCACCGCCCGCAATATTAATGAAGTAACGATTATTCGCCACGCCGACGTCGATCGGGCGCGAATAACCTTCAATAATAAGGTCGCACGCATACTCCCAGTTTTTCGGGATACCAAGTGCGCGAGCGAAGTCGTTCGTTGTTCCGAGTGGCAAAATGCCCAGCGGAGGCCGGTTCGGCTTATCCGCCAGCCCGTTGATCACTTCATACAGCGTGCCGTCGCCGCCCGCCGCAATGATCAGATCATAGCCGCGCTCGCAAGCTTCCGCCGCCGCCAGTGAAGCATCGCCGGCTCCCGACGTCGCATGCGTGCTCGTCTCGATGCCGCCGCGCTCCAGACGCTGCAGTAGTTCCGGCAGACGCCGTTTGATTTCTTCCCGACCCGAAGTCGGGTTATAGATTAATCTTGCCCTTCTAATGTTACCGTAAGACATGCCTTACACCTCCAACCCGCGCAGCCATTGGAGCGACTGCCGGACCATCCAACGCGCCACTGCCGAATCAGGCAGCAGCGCTTTGCCGTTATACCGATAGTTGTGCCCCGTCAGCCTTGACGGAATTACCGTTGTCGTAAAATAACCACTGCTCAGGAACAACGGCGCCACCAGCACCGTCTCCTGCGGTTGTTCTTCGAGCATCTCGCCAAGAACACCTGATGCTTCATTAGGCAGCAGCATTGCAGTCCGCGCACGGGCAAGCCCGCCAAGCGCACGTACCTGTTCTGCCAGCATACGCATGCCGCGCTCATACCGTTCATAGAACCCCGCTAGATCATTGCCATGCGCAATGAGCAGCAACGATTCCTGCGACGGGTTGTCCGACAGCTCCTGCAGATTGCTCCACAACCGCTGTGCGATCTCCTCGTCGGCATCGATCGGTACGCCCATCGTCACCCGAATGCCGTCCGGCACATGGAAAGGTTCCATATCGCCTTCATAGTCAGGTATACCACGCGGGAATCCGAACGACTGCGCAATATCTTCCACATGCGTACTGCCCGAAGATATAAATAAAGGAAGCACGAAAAGGTCGGTAACGCCAGCGGCGGCCAACCGATCCACACCATCTTGAATGAGTCTGCCTTCGACAAGCTCGAGATATGAAGCTTCGAACAACACTTCACTCGAGACCTCCGACTGCAAGCTGCTGCCATCTGCAGCAAGTTGCTTAGCTACAGCGTCGGCCGCTTCAGCAGCCGATTCGTCAACAAGCCGTACCCATTCCGCCAACCGCGATCCGTGACTGATAATAAGAATGCCTGGCTTCATACGTTAGCGACCCAGACGCTCCAGCGTCATTTTGTACCCGTCGTTGCCGTAGTTCAAGCAGCGCTTCACCCGAGAGATCGTCGCCGTGCTCGCACCCGTCTCCGCTTCGATCTGGCTATATGTCTGGCCTTTGCCCAGCATACGTGCCACCTCAAGCCGCTGCGACAGCGATTGAATCTCGTTCACCGTGCACAAATCATCAAAGAATATATAGCATTCCTCTACTGTCTTCAGCGTAAGAACCGCCTCGAACAGCTGGTCAATCGCTTTATCGTTCAGCTTCTTCAGCTGCATGCGCGTCACCCCTATAAGGTATGAGAACTAATCTACTCAATTGTAAAGCGTACGTTACGTATAATCAAGCGCTAACGCATTCACGCATTAACGGATGGAAGGGCCTAGCTATGTGAAAAATGCTTCAAAAAAAGGGCATTCGTCCAGTCCGTATGTTCGCCTATGCCATACAATGTACTAAGCATTAGTCTATCGACAAAGGTTGTGATCGACGTGAACGTGCGCAATGGCCCGCCTCAAGGCTATCCGCCGCACCCCTACTACGACCCCTACGCTAGGCAAAATTCGCCCTTCCCCGGCATCAATGAACCTGGACCTGGACCGTTCGGATTCGGGGGCGGCTTACAAAGCGGGGGCGTGCCCGGTGGTCCGGCACCCTCTCATAAGACATCTGGTGCAGCTGCAGCTGAGAACCTGCTCGAAGGCGCCGCCAAATCCTCCTTGCCCGTTGTCGCCAATGCGGCCGAACTTGCTGAGATTGTAGAACCGGTCGAGGGTAAGGCAGGTAAGAAAGAGAAAGGCGGCCTCTTGGCCAATTTCTCGCTCGATAAGATCGGTGAGCTCAAAGGGGTTGTCGACCGTCTGGGCGGGATTGACGGTATCCTCAACAGCGTAGGCAAGATGCAGAAAGTGGTTACCAACTTACAGCAGATGGCACCGCTCATCAAGGTGCTTGCGGGATCGTTCAAGAAGGAGTCCAAATCTTCGCAGAAGTCTTACGACGACGATGATGACATCATCGTAAGACCCAAACGCCGCAAGCGGCGCAAACCCGGCGGCGGCAAAGGCCGCAAGCCAGGCGCTGCAGGCGCAGCCATGAAAGGCAGCGGACCACGTCCGCGGCCCAACGCCAAGAAGACCCGTTGACATCGGGTCTTCTTGGCTGTTCCGGCACACACAAACAAGAGGCTCAGCATCTGCCGAGCCTCTTGGTATATGAATTCTCCACTATCCCCGTGTGCTTAACCCGCGCTTACTTCGCAGCCAGCGTTACGTTGCTCGTCGTTACTGCCCATGTGCCAACCGGCTTCACGGTGTAAGTAACGCCGTCTTTCAACTCGCCGCCGTTCTGTACGTCGAAGATGCCCGTTGCGCCTTTGCGCGTCTGCACACGGTACTGCGCTGTAAGCTTCGAGCCGTCGGAGCCTTCAAGCGTCACCGAGCGGAACGCGAACAGCTCGTCCCCTGGATCCTGCGCCAACGTTACCGTCAGCGTCTTCGAATCCGTCTTCTGTGCCGAAGCGATCGTCAGCGGAGCAATCGGCTGCGCTACGAACGACGGCTGCTTCACCGTGAACCAGTCTGCGGAGACGGTGTAGCGAACGCCTGGCTGCAGCGTCTTGCCTGCTGGCAGACGGAACTTCGGCTCTTGCTTGCCGTCCGTCGATTGCGTGTAACCGACGTAGTTAACCTTGATTGGCTCGCCGCCTTCTGGCGTCAGCACAGCCGTCCGGTTGCGCAGCGACGAAATAATTTGCAGCGTCTGGCCGTTATGCTTGTTGCCTTCCTCCAGCACAATTGCGTCAGCGCCGCGTCCGCCTGCATAAGCAGCGATGACATAACCGTAGTCGACAACGCCATCGCTCAACAGCGCTTCAACCTCGAACGTATCGTTCGTCACTTGGCGCGTATCGTTAAGGCGGATGAGTTCTCCGCTGCCGGTGAAGGAAAGCGTCTGGCTGCCTTTGTACGTCAGCGTGTACGTGCGGCCCTCTTCCATCATCGTAACGGGCACGATGTATTGGTTGACGGAGCCTGTCTTCAACCGCGGTTGGTTGACGATCGTCAGACCGCCGTCGAACTTAAATGTCTCTGCCGATTTCTCGATCGTCTCGTCGTCCAGCGTCATCGGCTGGTTCATCGTTACTTCAAGCGCGATGCCGTCCAGTGCGCGTACTGATACGATGCGAGCATCCGCAGCACGTACGGACTGCTCAGCTTTCACGAGCAGGCGCGCCGTCTCGCCGCGTGTTGCATTTGCTTTGCCGTCAGCTACGCTGGACAACCAGCTTGTAAGCGACAGCGTATCTCGTTGCAGCGCCTTCGCCGCCATGACTGCCAGTTCGCTCTCAGATACCGGTTGGTTCGGATTGAACTTGCCGTCCTTCACATCGATCAAGCCGTTCGCGATCGCCGTGTTCACGAACGAGACGTACCATTTGCCGCTATGCTCGGAACCGAGCGATAAAGCAGCACCGTTAACTGGCTTCAGATCAAGTGCCAGCACGAGCAGCTTAGCCGCTTCGGCCCGTGTAACCGGTTGGTTCGGACGAAGCGAACCATTCTCATAACCTTGGATGACGCCCTGTGCAGCCAATTGCTGTATCGCTTCACGAACTGCCGCATCCATCGTTTCCGTCGACGCCTTAGTTGCAACCGCAACCGGTGCTGCCGATGCGTATCCAGGCACAATCGCCGCCGCCGAGATCGCTGCCGCGAGCGTCCATACCGCCAGTCGGCGTGGTTCCTTCATTCCTTGTACTTTCTTCGTCATTGTCGTTTCCTCCCGTGCGTGATTATGATGAGCGCTGAGCGCTTGCATTCCACTTGCTTGCATCCATCATACCGCCGAGGGTTGAACGTTTCTGAAACAGCCGATTAACTTTTTATAAACAAGCCGATAACTTTTTGCGAACGAGGTAGAGGCGATCAATCGCTTCTATCTCTCGCGAACTACCAGCCTACACCGTAAACCGATAACCCGCTCCCCATACCGTCTCGATAAACTGCGGGTTGGATGGTACGGCCTCGATCTTCTCCCGCACTCTGCGGATATGGACCGCGACAGTCGCAATATCGCCAGCCGAATCGAACCCCCATAGACGCTCGAACAGCTCTTCCTTGCTGAACACCCGATTCGGATTCGCCGCCATGAAGGCGAGCACATCGAACTCGCGTGCTGGCAGAATCACTTCTTCCCCTCGGACATAGACGCGCCTCGACGCTTTGTCGATGACAAGCTCGCGCACCTTGATCTGATCCTGCTCCGGCTCAGCGGCAGCAGCGCGGCTCGCGAATCGCTCATACCGTGCGAGATGCGCCTTCGCTCTTGCGATCAGCTCGCTTGGGCTGAACGGCTTCGTGATATAATCGTCGGCGCCAAGGCCGAAGCTTCGTATTTTATCGATCTCCTCGTCGCGAGCGGACACGATCAGAATCGGCACATCCAGCTTGTCCCGAATAGCGCGGCATACGTCCAGCCCGCTGGTTCCCGGTAGATTCAGGTCGAGCAGAATCAAGTCATAGCTGCCGGACAACGCCATCGCGAGCCCTTCCGCTCCGTCATGCACCAGATCAGCCGCAAACCCATGCAGTTCGAAATAATCCCGCTCCAGCTCCGCGATCGGCTTCTCGTCCTCGATAATCAAAACCCGTTTCATTCGCCGCCACCTGCCCTCATGTCTGCATTTCCTTCTGCCAGCGGCACCCGAATCCGAATCGTCGTCCCTGCGCCAACGCTGCTCTCCGCTTCAATCGTGCCTCCATGGCCTTCAACAATCTGCTTGGCAATGGCCAGCCCGAGACCGCTGCCGCCTGTATGGGTACTGCGTGCATCATCGCCCCGATAAAATCGTTCAAAAACATGCGGCAGCACCTCGCCGCGCATCCCTGCCCCGTTATCTTCAACTTCCAGCACAGCAGCACTCGCGCCAGCATCGATCCCAACCCGCAGCGTGATCCGCTTCATTTCCTTGTCCATAAACTTAGCGCTATTCTGCACCAAGTTATCGACCACTCGCTTCAGCTTAGCTCGATCCGCCATGATGACCGCTTTATCAAACGGCGCCGTATTCGCCGTCATCTCATATTCCACCTGAATGCCCTGCCCCCCAAGCTCGAAGCCGATCTCTTCCGCGGCATCCTGCGCGAACGTTGCAAGATCAATCGTCTCGAACGAATAAGGCTCCCTCTTCAAATCCAGCTTCGAGTACAACAGCAGCTCGTCGACAAGCCGTCCCATATCCGTCACCTTGTCATGGATCGTGCCGACATACTTGTCCAGCCTCTCCGGCGTGTTCGCCAACCCGTCTCGGATTCCCTCGACGTAGCCCTTGATCGTCGCAATCGGCGTCTTCAGGTCATGCGAAATATTCGAGATTAACTGCTTCCGATTATCCTCGTACTGCAATTGGAGCTGGATCGATTCGTTGAGTCGACGCCGCATTTCCTCGAACGTCATGCTAAGTTGCCCGATCTCGTCGCGCGACTGCGGCTTCAACTCGAACTGCAGATCGCCTTCCTTGATCTGTTCGGCCGAACGCCGAAGCACATCAAGCGGCCGCACGATCGAACGCGTCACATATCGGTACAGCAGCAGTCCCGTTAGTAGGATGACCGCCAGCAGTACGACAATGAGTATCGGCAGCAGCGTCCGGACGATTTCGGTCCAAGGACTTCTCTCTCGCATAACGTACAGACTGCCCTGCTCGCCGTTCGGGAACGGGAAGTCGAATTTGGCATAGGAGAAAAACCGGTTGCCAACGTTCAGCGTGCTGCGAATCGTATAGTTCGCGGCATCGTATTGCGGAAGCGCCTCGCCCATCTTCGGCTCTGCGAGCGAAGGCGAAGCGTAAGTAATCGTATCGTCCTGCCGGACGAATAGGCCGGCTTGGACCATTTTGAGCTTAAGGTCATAGGAAGCAAGAAGCTCTTGGTCGTTCAACTGCGCCGGGTCCTGCTTGGCGAGATATTTGAGATCAAGGAAGATCGACTCCTCCTCGTCTGTCAGCGGATGTATCGAATAATGAATATTATAAAAGCTGCTTATGCTGCGCATGTCGCCTGTAACCGCCACCGAACTTAGGAACGCCGTCAAGACGAACAGCACGATCGCAACCGCCACCACGGCCGAGAACGACAGCAGCAGCCGGATTCGGATAGACATATCGTCCTCCCCTTTCTTTCGGTTAGTATACCGCAACCCCTCACGCGTGCAAAAGAAAAATACCTCCGCATGACGACAGCAAGCCCCTAAACGTCCGTTACAGAAAAGAGGCAATCGAACCCAAAGGTTCAATTACCTCACACTTGTAATAACTCCATGCTTTATGTCTACATGCTATGTATTCTTAAATCCAAGTCGTACTGTAAAGCTGTCTCAATAGCTTTTAAGAAAATATCGAATACTTGCTTGCTATCGCTGCTGACAAAGTAATTGCCTAAGCTTGTAATCTCAGGACTGATATCATCTCCCCAAGGCGGCCGCTTCGATAAATCCTCGATATCCCAGATGACCTTGTTTGGAGGAATGTCCATTAACAATTCTCTCGCATTGTTTAATTCCTCCTGAAGAGCAGGAATCTGAGCTTTATCCAGTTGTTCATGGTAGAGGCTCTTCAATAATACCGGATACTTTGTCCCCCAGCCGTTAGGTTCCAAATTGTAGCTGATTGTAGAGAAAAACGAATGAAGGAAATCTCCGGTACCGATAGGAAACCAAAAATAATGGGCTTTCAAACCAACTGTCAATTCAATTCCTCTCCTTAATAGGTCATAAATGTAATGTCAACATTTCCACCAGTCTTACTATCGTATTTACGAACCAAAACATCAAGCATATCATCAGTATATTTTTGTCCTCTTACATCAATTATTACTGATTGTTTATTGTTTTTGGGGAGATGTGTCAGCCTGAGTTTATATTGTTTCTCAATATTATTAGCCAAGTTTGTTCTACCTGTCGAGTTAGTAACAGTATAGTTCTTAATGTCTATGCTATGGCCTTTTTTTATAAAAGTCAGGACGTACACTTCCAGACATTCCGTAACTAACCTCTTGTATTTCTCCATTAATATTCTTGAAGGTTTTCTGTTCTTCATAACCAGTATATTTCTTTGCAAAGCTATTGTGGTATGGGACTTTCCCTTCTCTTGCAGGGTTGTCCAGCTTCGTCAGCCAACTTGGTTTGCCGCCTGTTCCGGGTTTTGCCTTCGCATCCTCCGCACCTATCCTCACGGACTAAGCACTATGCGTCAGCTATGTACTTCCGCCACTTTTCGGTGTACTGGAGACTTTCACGCGTTAGTCAATTGCGCTTCCAAGCGCACAAAAAACCCTCCCGAAGCGCATCACTGCGCCTCGAAAGGGCCCTTCCCATTCATTCCTTACAACAGTCCAGCCGCACGCAGCATCCGTGCGAACACGGTCGCGACTTCTGCGCGGGTTGCGTGGTTGTTAGCGTTGAAACGATGTGCTGTATCGCCTTGCATGAAGCCCTCGCCTACGATGTAAGCTACCGCTTCCTCTGCCCAAGCTGCAATGCTGCCGCTGTCCGTCAATCCAGCAAGTGCATCGCCGCTGCCATCGCCAGCAGCAGGCAGTCCTAGCAATACTGCTGCGCGCGCGAGCATAACGGCCATCTGCTGACGCGTGATTGGCGCATTCGGCGCGAATTGATCAGCCGATAGACCAGTCACCAGTTTCAATGCGAACGCATTGGCGACATCTTTAGCGTACCATGCGCCTGATGCCACGTCTGCGAACGATGGTGCAGTGCCGCCGGCAGCAGCGGCCAAAGCGTCTTTGCCTGCTTGCTGCGAAGAGATCGCGCGGATCAGCAATGCAGTGAATTCCGCACGCGTAATCTCGCCTCGCGGATCAAAGCTTCCGTTCGGACGTCCATTGATAATACCCAGCTTGCTCAGTGCTTCAATATCCTTCTCTGCCCAATGGCCTTGAACATCAGGGAACGTTACGCCCGTTGTACTTGAGCCCGATCCGTTGCCTCCATTGTTACTGCCTGTGCCTGATCCATTGCCTTCGGTTCCAGTACCATTCCCTGTACCGTTACCACCTGTACCGGCACCTGTTCCATTGCCAGTTCCCGAACCGCTGCCATCACCGTTGCCGGATCCATTGCCGTTTCCATTGCCGCCGTCAACCGCCGTACGCGTAATGGACATCGTAATCGTCTTGGTTGCCTGACCTCTACGGTTTTTATCTTCATACCACCCTTGTGCAAGCGTCTCCGCTGTCGGCTCAATGTGCAGAACGAATTTGTTCTCGCCCACTGCAAGCGGAAGCGAATCCAGCTGTACATTGCCATAGGCATCCATTGCAGTGCTCGCAATCGGTTCACCGTTAATCGTGAATGCAACGCCGTACGGTACGACAGCCTTCAGCTTCACGCTTGCTTCCGTTGTGGAGAACGTGATGTCCTCGCCGAATGATTGGCGCGGCATCGTGACGATCATCGGCATATCCACCCAACGCAGCACGTAGTCGTCGACGACCATCTGATTGCCGCCCTGATTCTGAATCTTCAACAGCATATTCGTATTTTCCGAGCTATACGCCCAGTTGCCGTAGTCCGTCGTATCATTCGCGATGCGGGTATGGCTCGTGAAAGCTTCCGTCGCCCAAGTGCCGCGCGTATATTTGTAATCGAGTCTCTTGCCCGCCATCATTTTGAACTTGTACTCGACCACATCGCGATTCGTTGCGCCGCTTGGAACGCTCAGCTTCGTGCCGCTTGCATTCCAGTTATTCAGCTGTTCCGATGCCATGAAGATGTCATCCGTAGCAGGTGTATAAGATGGCAGATGCAAACGAATCGTTACATCGACCATAACCAGCTTCGGCGTCACCGCCTGCGTAACCGACGCCGCACGATTATATGCAGCATCGTACGAAGTGACGTAGTACACGTAATTCTTATCATTGCTTACAGCAAGATCGGTGTATGACACCGCATCCGCACCCAAGCTCGCCACACGTTTGAATGCCGTGTCTCCCGGCGATTGACGGAATACCTCATGACCTACAGGAACCTCAAACGCCGCTTCTCCTTCACCCGCCACAGGCTGCGTCCAGTTCAACTGCACGCGGTTCGATTCCACCGTAATCGGCAGCAGTACAGGCGCCTTAGGTGCTGTCGTGTCGCTCGTATTCGCCAGCGCGTTCAGCGACTGTTCGCTCGATTGCGAGAACGACTCCCCGTTATTCGCCGACACTTTGGCATAATAAGCGAATGTCCCTGTCTCTGTTGGTTCAAAAGCAGCCCAATACACTTTCTCGCCGCTTGCCGTATCCTTCAAGTACCGCAGCTTCGTCTCTGACGCAGTTGTTGCTCCGCTCGCTGCGTTGTAATAGACCAGCTTCGCAATCAATCCGGCCGCTTCCTTACCCGCCAGCGCTGGATCGTTGGTCAAACCATTCGCTGCGATCGTAACTTGAATTTGACCCGTCTTATTGCCTGTTCCGATCGTCAAATCCGGCGCCGCCTGCGTAATCGACACGCTGTCGATCACGAATGCCGGCAGTGCCGATACCATCGCGCTCATCGCGCTTTCAGCCGCACCATGAACAGCCGTCACCGCGTAATAGTATTTCGTGCCGTTCTTAACGGTCTTATCCAAATAGGAAGCCGCCGAGCCTGCCGAATCGGCCGGAACGGTACCTATGAGCGTTACGCTGCCGCCTTCGATTGCAGCTCGATATACATTGTAGCTATCCGCGCCTGCCGTCTCATTCCAAGACAGTGTCACCGTACCATTGCCGCCTGCTGCCGCAAGACCTTGTACGTCCGCTGCCGAAGACAACGCTTGGTCAGAAACCATCATGTAGCCGGTCAGTGCCGGAATCGTCAGCGTAATAATGCCGCCTGCGGATACAACCGCCTTCGCATTCGTGCCAAGCGCATCTGTAAGCGCCAAGCCCGCCGGCAAGTAACCTGCGACATTCGCTTGGATCGTCTGTTCCGTCTCGCTGCGGTTCACAACGACAAGGCCTGCTTCTGAAGCATTCTTCCGAGCATAAGCAATGACATCACCCTGCGCGTAAGCCGTCTTCAGATCACCCGTGCTGAATACATCATGCTCATGCCGCACTTTCGCAGCCGTCTGATACATATTGAACAATGAAGCATATCGGCCTTGACCGCTGTATGCACCGTTCGTGTCCTGTACCCGTTCCCAAGGGAACGCTCTTCTCGAATCCGGGTCCTTCGTGCCTGTGAGGCCAACTTCGTCGCCGTAATAAATCGTTGGCGCGCCTGGGTAGCCCAGCTGGAACAACGCCGTCAGCGCCTGACGCTTGATCGCTAGATCACTCGCTTCATCAGCAATGACGAGATGCTGCTCTTCCCAATCCGGATGGTCCAGCTTCGTAATGCTGCGCGTCGTATCGTGGGAATCGACCAGGTTAAGCATCGACTGCCAAGCCTGCTCCGGATAGTCCTCGCGAATCGACTCAAGCGAATCATTCATCGCCGCTGCATCGCCGTTAATCATGAACCCTTGCAAGGCGGAACGGAAACGATAGTTCATGACCGAGTCGAACTGGTCGCCGAGCAGGAACTTCGTTGCCACGCCCCACTCCTCGCCGAGAATGATCGGATCTTCGATCACATCGCCATTCGTATTCTTACGACCTTCTACCGACTTCACCGCTTCGCGGAATTTCGCCCACGTGCCGCTCGACACGTCAGGCGCTACGTCGAGGCGCCAGCCGCTTGCGCCAAGCCACTCCCAACGCTGCGATACGGTGCTCTGCATCGATGCCGCTGCTTCTGCGTCGCTCTTGCCGGTCAGGTCATGACCGATGACCTCGTCGCGGTAATGGACATTGTTCCATTCGTGTTGTCCTTCCAATGCTACCGTGTCGCCTGGCTGCGGCTCGACCGCATCCATGACCGGCAGCGAATCGTAACCCCACCATGCATCATATTTGTAACGATAATTGCCGTTTGCATCTTGAACCTTCTCGTTCGCTACCGTAAACCAAGTCGTATACGTAAAATCTTCCGGATACGAATAATGCTTGCCCGTCAGCGGGTTGATCTGCGCCGTGAACGAATCGATCACCTGCTGCTCCGCATCCTTCTGCGTCTTGCCGCTGTTCACCAGATTCCACACTTTCGCCCAATACTCGTAAGCGCCGATCTCTGGATATTTCTCATAACGGTCAAAATAAATCGAGTCATCGCCCACATGGTTGAACACGCCGTCCATAATGAGGTGAATGCCTCTTGCCGTCGCCTGCTTCGCGAATTCGCTGAACACGCGGTCCGACGCAACCCTCGTCGCCTCATAATCGAGGCCGGACTTCGGATCGCCAGGCGTGTTATAGACAGGCTTGCCGAACATAGGGTCCAGATGCTTATAGTCCGTCGCATCGTACTTGTGGTTCGAAGCCGCCCATGCAACCGGGTTCAAATAAATTGCCGTAATGCCGATCGACTGCAAGTAATCCAGCTTCTGGCTGACCCCTGCAATGTCGCCGCCGTAGAATTCGTTCGACCATACGCCGTCCGATTTCGCATTCGGATAATACGGAGCATTCTCCGGCGTCGTCCGATCCGGATTCTCCGGCGTATTCGACCAATTGCCCCACACTTGATCCGGCGTTGGATCGTTCGGCACGCCGCCGTCGAAGTATTGGCTCTTCGTCGTCGTAATCGTCGTATTGCTGCCGTCCGCATCATTGCGGACGCCTCGTACCCCGTCTACGACTTTCGCACGGTTGTTCGTCTGGTCGCCGTCGAAGAAACGGTCGACGAACAGCTGATAAACAACCGCATTTTTGATCCAATCCGGCGTCTTATAGCCTGCTTTGTAGATGGTCAGATCGTAAGGAAGCGCGCCTTCGTCCGCCGCTGCGCCTGTACCGCCGCGAACGCCGTTGTCGCCGTATTCCACCTTCGTGCTGCCATCGATCAGAATGAACTTATAGCCCCAGATGCCATACGGAGCCAGCTCTTGCTTCGGAATAACGGCTTCGAAGTAATCTTTGCCGCCTGTCGTCGTCGTCTTCGCCATATCGAATGTGCGAGCGAAGCCCGTTCCATCCGTCAGTTCAACGCGCGCAAGCTCAACGTCTCCTGCTTCCGCTGCGATGCGAAGCGTCAGATCCTGCGTACCTTCCTCGATTGCGCCGAACGGCTTCTTGTATGTAACCGATCGGCTATCGAACACGATCGCATCCTTGTTGATCTGTCCGTCGAAATCTTGATCCTTCGGCTTGTAGTTATGCGACAGCTTCCCAGCCGGCACATCGAGCGTAAAGGTAACGTCCGATGGATCCAGCACGTTCACGAGTAGATTGGAACCGCCCTTGCCATTGGATCCATAGTCGACCGCCCAGCTGTTCCCCATCGTTACTTTCGCTTCGTAGCTGCCTGCCGGCAGCGTGCGCTGCAGCTTATAGACGGAACCGTCGAAGTTGTAATCTACGAACATCTGCTGCGCCGTCTCCGGGCTCCATTCATTCTCGCCGAACACCTTCTGGATGCTGCCCACAAGGCGAGGCCAGTTCTCGAGAGCGACCGATGGCACATATTGCTGCAAATTGTCCACGCCCGGCAAACTGATGCGAGCTTGCCCAAGCTCTTCATTGATATAGAATCGAACCTCCGTCTTCGCTGTGCCAGGCACCGTCATGCTGAAATTTCCGCCTGCATTGCTGAAGCCGTCCCATGTCTCGTTCTTCGTCAGCTTGAACTCGTAATTGCCCGGATCAAGCGTAAGCGCGAACATATAGAACCCGCCCACCAGATGCTTGAACTGGTTAGCTGTATCGTCTTGCTTCCAACCATTGAAGCTGCCTGTCGCATACCAGCGCGTTGTGCCGCCTGGCTGGCTATCCCCGTAATTCGGATCAAGCGGCATTATGGTTCCGCCACCCGCACCGCCCCCGCTATCATCTGCATACGCCCTGCCGCTGGATAACGCGGCGCCTGCGAAGCACTGCACGAGCACTACAAGACAAATGACGAATAGATAGGCTTTCTTCGTTCGATGTCGCATCAACTGTTGTACCTCCCTGGAATCGTATTCATATTGGATCGCACAGTTCGTTACCGCGTCTCTTTCGCTTCCCCGGATCGCTTAAACCCTTATGCTGTATTTTATTCCGCTGCATTGCCAACGGACAGCGCTGTATGATGCTTAAATCAACGCATGATCGTGTGCAACTTTTGTGCAAACGTTTGCACAAATAGCATGAATAAACGATTGACGCTCAGCCCTGTTTTCAAACAGGAACGAGCAGACAATCGACAGTGAGTGACAGCATTCTTGATACAGCAATGGATTTCAAACGATAAGCATAATAATGAGTAAGAGGAAGAGCTTCTTGCTAAGCTGCTGAGGAACCGAAAGAAAGTGGTAACGTTTGCACAATTCGGTGAATCGATCATATCACCGTCTTGTAAGCGTTGTCAACATTCGTTTTGCAATTACATCCCGCTTACTCCCTTAATGACGTATCATTCTTGACGCCTTTACCGAAAATAGGTAAGATGCAATGTGCAACGCTATTCCTACCATATCATGCATAATTCACAGGGAGCATCAATCCATGACATGGAACACCGATCTTACTTTACTTTTATTGCCTATCAATATACTGCTCGCTATCGTTGTCGTCTTCATGGAACGGCGCAATGTTGCGGCTACTTGGTCGTGGCTCATGGTACTGCTGTTCGTACCTGTGCTCGGCTTCGTGCTGTATATGATCCTGGGGCAAAATTTGCGCAGACGCAAGCTCTACCGCTTCGACAAGCGGGATCAGACAGCGCTGCTGTCGCTCGTCGCGGAGCAGGAGCAAATGCTGGCGGAGGGCTGGCCTGGCGACGATGACGGTACGATCGCGGAGCATCGCAAGCTGATCGAGCTGAATCTGACAAGCGCCCGCGCCATGCTGACGCTTCATAATGAGATTGATTTCTTCACCGACGGGCTCTCCAAGTTCGAACGGCTGTTGAACGATATCGCTGAAGCGAAGCACAGCATCTTTATGCAATATTATATTTTCAACAATGATGATTGGGGCCGCAAAATCCGTGACGCGCTGATCGTCAAAGCGAAGGAAGGCGTTCAGGTACGTCTGCTGTACGATGATATTGGTTCGCGCAAGCTGAACACCAAGTTCTTCAGATCCTTTGATGCGGCGGGCGGTGAACGAGCAGCCTTCTTCCCTTCTCGCATCCCATACTTGAACTATCGGATCAATTACCGGAACCATCGCAAAATCGTTATTATCGATGGGCTCATCGCCTACACCGGCGGCTTTAATGTCGGCAACGAATACGTTGGTCTCGATCGCCGCTTCGGCAATTGGCGCGATACGCATATTCGGCTGATCGGCGAGGGTGTACCATCGCTGCAAAGGCTGTTCCTGATGGACTGGAACCTGGCGACGAACCAGAAGATTCAAGGCCTGCCTGGACCGCTGCGGTTGCCGAATACGAAGCATCGGCTGCCGATCCAGTTCGTCGCCGGCGGACCGAGCAGTCAGTCGTTCCATATCGAGAACGCGCTGCTCAATATGATCCATTCGGCCAAGCGGACGATTCTGCTGCAGACGCCGTATTTTATCCCGGACGAAAGCTTGCTCAGCGCACTCCGCGTCGCTGCTTTGTCCGGTGTGCAAATTCATATCATGCTGCCGAAGCTCGCGGACCACATGTTCGTCCATTGGGCGTCCCGTTATTATGTCGGCGAGCTGCTGAGCAACGGCATCAAGTGCTACCTCTATACGAACGGCTTCCTTCATGCCAAAATGATGGTCGTCGACGGCAAGATCTCCTCCATAGGAACAGCGAACTTCGACATTCGGAGCTTGAAGCTCAACTTCGAGGTGAACGCGATTATTTACGATCAGCCGACCGCGCAGCGTCTGGAGGAGATTTACTGGCACGATGTCGAGGAGAGCGAACCGTTCACGCTAGAGGATTACAACAATCGTTCGGCTTGGAGCAAGTTCAACGAGTCGATCTCGAAGCTTGTGTCACCGATCCTGTGAGATAACATCTATCGTTACAGCAAAAAACCGTGCCCGTCACAATGTGACGATGCACGGTTTTTATTTTAGAGGAACAAGAATTTAATAACCTGGAACACGCCAGCCGCAACCACCATCGAGATCGGAATCGTAATGATCCACGATACGACGATCTTGCCTGCTACGCCCCACTTCACGCTGGAGAAGCGCTTCGCGCTGCCTACGCCGAGAATAGCTGACGTAATAACATGCGTCGAGCTGACAGGGAACTTCGTGATCGTAGCCGTCATAATAACGCCGAAGGACGTAATGTCCGCCGCGAAACCGTTGATCGGTTCGATTTTGAAAATCTTCGTTCCCATCGTCTTAATAATCTTCCAGCCGCCGATCGACGTACCGAGAGCCATCGCAACCGCTGCCGACAGCTTGACCCACAGCGGAACGTTATCGGTCTCCTGAATATTCGCCGACATGAGCGCGAATACGATAATACCCATCGCCTTCTGTGCATCATTCGTACCGTGTGCGAACGATTGGAGTGCCGCAGTCAGAATCTGACCTGTCCGGAATCCTTTGTTCAGCTGGTGCGGGCTTTGATTCGCGAATATGACTTTGAACAGCCACATCACAACGAAGCCTATGGAGAATGCAATGATCGGCGATAGAATAAGACCTTGTACGATACTCGTGAAGCCGCCGGCATTGATGCCGTCGAAGCCTTCCGCCGAGATTACGGCGCCAGCGAGGGAGCCGATCAACGTATGGGAAGAGGACGAAGGAATGCCCAGCGCCCACGTCAGCAGGTTCCACAATATCGCCGAAATAAGCGCTGCGATGACGATCTGCTCCCCGTGCTGTAAGGTCATCGGGTCTGCCACCTTGCCGCCAATCGTCTTCGCTACCCCTGTGAAGGTCAACGCGCCGACAAGGTTCATCGTTGCTGCAAGCATAATGGCTATACGCGGCTTAAGTGCACGAGTCGACACGGTCGTCGCAATTGCATTTACTGTATCATGAAATCCGTTAATAAAGTCGAAACCAAGCGCTAAAATAACTACGATTGCGAGAATTACATAGGTTGTATCCATCCGTTATCGCCCTGCCCCTCGTTAGCTGTTACGCATAATGATCGATTCGAGGGTGTTGGCGACGTCCTCGCAGTAGTCGGTCGTTTGTTCGAGCCGTTCGTAAATTTCTTTCCGCTTAATAAGCTCAATCGGATCTTTCACGTTGCTGAACAGGCTCGTAATGCTCACCCGCAGCAGATCATCCGCTTGGTTCTCCAGCTCATTAATGGCAATGTTCGGTTCGCGCATCGCAAGCAGCTTCTTCTGCGTCAGCAGATAGATCGCTTTCTTGATCTGATGCGTACAGCGAACGATGTTGTCCGCGAACAAGGAGATATATTCGTCATGCTCCTTGATCTGGTACATCTCGAAACGCGAAGCGCATGCCTCGATGCCGTCGAGCACATCGTCGAGCGATTTGGTGAGAGCCATAATGTCCTCGCGCTCGATTGGCGTAATGAACGTTTTGTTGAGTTCTGTCAGAATCGTATGCGTATATTTGTCGCATTGTGTCTCGTATTGCTTCATCTGCTTAGCGAATGCACTCACATCCTGCAGCTTCGAGACGTTATCGCTGAAATATTCCACAGCAACAACGAGTGTATCTGCCATCTCCTCTAACGTTCTAAAAAAGATATCTTTCTTCTTGAACATGCTCGATCTCCTTCGTCGATTCGGAAAGTGTATTACGTAACGCGCCGAATTACTTGACCGTTGTATATTTTAACACGCCAGAATGGCATATGTTAAGTTTTCGTAAATGATTTAACATTCCGTTAACAAAACTTTTTAACGTTTTGCCGTTACTTTTTACAGTCTTCCCCGAATCGACAAATTTCACCCATATACCAAATGTTTCTCGAACGTCGGATTGTTCGGAACGATGTGATAATAAGTATGACCCGGCAGCATTGGCAGCTCCTTGCCATCCTTCATAATACGGATGATATCCGTGCCTTGACGCGTCCATTCGCATGCAACGGCTTGTCCGTTCTGGAACAAGACGGCTTTGCCGCCGCTGGTCAAATTCACGCCAAGCCGGCCGTAATCGTCCAGCGTCTTATGGTCGGCGCCAAGCACAACGACATTCGCTGCAGACAGCTGTTCATCATTGTTCTTATCGATATGGGGCTCTCCATTAATGGAGCGCATGTAGAGATTCTTAGCAGCATCGTAAGCGTAGCTGACTTTGTAGTCTTCGAGCAGGAACTTAATGTCGATGTTCGTTGCCGGACCGTCATAGGCGCCTGCGCCTTCAGCAGCAAAAGGCACCGTCGGAATCGTCACTTCGGCCTGGTACTTCTTCTTGTCGGCGCCTGCGCGCATTTTGGTCAGATCAGAATAGAGGTTGTGCGGCGCCTTACGTGTCTTATCACGCCAATAGTATGGGCCTGCGTTCGTAATTTCATCAAGATAGTCCTTGTTATGATGCTGCAGCAAGTCGTAGGCATCTGTGCTTGCGCCAGCGTGTACGATAACGGACTTGTAGGATTCCGCAATGTCGATCAAATAAGGACGGATGCTGCGAATCGGACCAATCGGGTCCGTGAACGTTGAGCTCTGGAACACCGCAATAAGCCGAGTAATGCCGCCTTCTGCGAGCACTTCCCACACGATATCCGCCTGCGTCAGGCCGGATTGCGGTCTTGCGGCTTTGAAATTGTTCACGCTTACGGCAATAGGCCGCTGCTTCAGCTCTTGATCAGCCGGCAGGCCGGTCAGTGGAGCAATGAGCGAAGATACCGGAGCAGGCGGCTCCGACGTCGTATTCGTCTGCTGCTGCGTATCGGAAGGAGCTGGGTCCGTCACCGTCGATTTCGTGCCCCCTTTGCTACTCGATCCGCAAGCGGTCAATCCAAGTGCAGCTACGAGCAATAATGCTGCTATTTGATGCGCTCGTTTCGTCATCATCCTCATGATCCACCCTTCGCTTCTTGTAGGAAATAACACTCTTTGTTTCCATTTAACCACAAAAGTAGACAGCTTGTCTTGTGGGGCGACAGGTTCGGTTTACGGGAGGACGCCAAAAAGCCGCCCCCGAATCCGAGAACGGCTCTTTGCAACCCTATATTAGTTTATGAAGCGTTAGCTATCTCTCTATATGCTCCAATGATGCCACTCTTCATGACGGCGGTCCAGACCGATGAGCCAGTTGCGCGTCACATTAATTGCTTCTTCCTGGTGTTTGCGCGTCGAGTACGTATGATTCGCTTGAAAAATAATTTCTTTGTCGCAAATCCCGTCGCTCCGCGTCCAGAACACTTTCTGATACAGGAAGCTGTAGTCCGCCGGAATAACATCGTCGCTCGTGCCATGGACGAGCAGGACGTCGCCTCCGAATTTCTTCGCTTCTATGAAAGGTTGATGCTCTTGTAAGGAGTTGAAAAATGCCGGCTTGAGCGAGTAACCCGTATAATCCGTGCTGCCCTTCTCGATCGACTCGTCATACCCGCTGCGACCAACGATACGAACGATATCATTAAACGGATAGGCAACCGGCGACCAGAGCACAAGCCGTTTCACTCGGCGATCGCGAACAGCCGTCAGCAGCGCTGTTGCACCGCCTAATGAATGCCCGATTAGAACGACTCGCTGCAAGTCGACCGCATCCATCGAAGTGACATAATCAATCGCTGTACGCGTCTGAGCGATCATCGAATCCAATCCGAGCTCTCCGTAGTTGCCATCGCTTTCGCCGCTGCCGCCATAGTCGAAACGCAGTACATACGAGCCCGCTGCCGCCAACGCTCTTGCCGCTTTCACGAACAGCCGATCTACCCCGATCCGATTGCCCACGAAACCGTGGCATATAATAATCGCCTGACTCTTGCCCTCCGACGCGCCTTCCCCCGTCGGATAATGCAAGGTTGCCGTCAAATTCAAATCCTCATGTTTCAGCAATAATTGCTTCTCCATGTCGCACCTCCGCCAATCCGCTTGTTCATATCGTTCTCCACTCTAGCTTGAGCCAAATTTCCGATCATCATTTCAATTCATTTTCATTTAACTATTATTCCTACCCGTATAGTATGAATTAACTGATTTCAGAATACCATCCCTTCGCATCGTTGTCAACGGATAATGGATAGGTTTTCAATAGGCGCTCATACTAACGGTACAGATGTGCTCAACTAAGGGAGGTACTGCTATGCCCGTATGGATTCATTGGCTTATGGATCATTGGATATCGACTGGGCTGGTCATCGGCCTAATCATTGCTATCGTCTTCGTGTTGTCGAATCGGAATTCACTCTTTTATAAAGAGTAATCAGTAATCCCAAGGGCTGCGCCCCTGGAACCCCCCCTTTCAATATCAACATCAATTTTCTACATCTTAAAACCAATTGTTCTACCCACCCAAACCCTCCCTGCAAGGGAGGGCCCCATGGGGCTCCCGCCCCCTGGACCCCGGAAGGGGATGGTAGCAGAACTGAGGCGCGAGTGAGTTGACTGCGTGCTTGGGGACGCATGCCCCTTGCGGGGCACAGCTTTCTTTCGAGCTCTAAAGTCCTCCATCACTGCAAGGGAGGACTTCATGGGGCTACCACCCCCTGGACCCCGGAAGGGGATGTTAGCGGAACTGAGGCGCGAGTGAGTTGACTGCGTGCTTGGGGACGCGTGCCCCTTGCGGGGCACAGCTTTCTTTCGAGCTCTAAAGTCCTCCATCACTGCAAGGGAGGACTCCATAGGGCTGCCGCCCCCTGGACCCCGGAAGGGGTCGGTGGCATAACTGAGGCTGACGGGTGGTACGACGTGCTTGGAGACGTATGCCCCTTTGGGGCACACGTCTCGATGACAACAAAAAAGCCAGCAGTCCGTATCAGCTCATTAGAGCTGGTACGAGAACTGCTGGCTTTTGTGTTGGAACAGGCGTTGCTCCGCAACGCTTCTTATATCACCGCACCAACCAGAAGTTGTGACCCGAAGGGTCACGCGACTCTTAGCACGTAGTAAATTGCACGCGCCTCTGTTCGCCCTCCATCCCCTTCCGGGGTCCAGGGGTTGGAAACCCATGGGGCCCTCCCTTGCAGGGAGAGTTTGAGTGGGTAGAGATCCCGAGGGTTTGGGTGGGTAGAGAATCTTCATTTTTCAGTCACGTACGGGGTCTAAAGGGGCGGGGCCCCTGTCTCCTAGCGGAGAGCTTTCATTGCGATATCTGTACGCGAGTGGGCGCCTTCAAAGTTGATGACGCTGACGGCTTCGTACGCGCGCGTGCGAGCTTCTGCGATGTCGCGGCCGCGACCGACAACGCCGAGTACGCGTCCGCCGCTCGTTACGAGCTGGCCGTCCTTCGTTGCTGTACCAGCGTGGAAGACAAGAGCGCCTTGCGCTTCTGCTGCTGCGATACCTTCGATGGCGCGGCCTGTTGGATACGACGCCGGATAGCCTTCCGATGCCATAACGACGCATACGTGAGCCTCGTCGCTCCACTCGATCGGGAGGTCAGCAAGCGTGCCGTTCATCGATGCTTCAACGATATCGAACAGTGGCGTCTTCAGACGTGGCAATACAACCTGCGTCTCAGGATCGCCCATTCGTGCGTTGAACTCGATCGTCTTCACGCCGTTCTTCGTCATCATCAGACCTGCGAACAGAACGCCGCGGAACGGACGACCTTCGCTAACCATTGCTTTTGCTGTTGGCTTAATGATGTTCTCGATCGCATCATCGATAATCGACTGCTCGATATGCGGCAATGGCGAGTATGTACCCATGCCGCCCGTGTTCGGGCCTTTATCGTTATCGAATACTTGCTTGTGGTCTTGTGCTGGCGACATTGCGCGTACCGTTTCGCCGTCAACAAACGCGAGGATCGACATTTCTTCGCCTGCCAGGAACTCCTCAATAACGACACTGTTGCCGGAGTTGCCGAACACCTTGTCCAACATCATCGAGCGGAGTGCTTCTTCCGCTTCTTCGAGTGTAGCTGCAACCGTAACGCCTTTGCCGGCAGCAAGGCCGTCCGACTTAACAACGATTGGCGCTTCCTGTTGACGCAGGTATGCGAGCGCTGTTTCGAAGTCCGTGAACGTCTCGTACTTCGCCGTAGGAATGTTATACTTTCTGAGCAAATTTTTCATGAAAATCTTGCTGCCTTCTATTTCTGCTGCATTCTTACGCGGACCGTATGTCGGAATGCCAGCCGCCTCGAAAGCATCGACGATGCCCGCTGCAAGCGGGTCATCTGGACCAACGAAGACAAGATCAACTTGCTTGTTCTGTGCATACGCGATCAGCTCATCGAACTGATTCACTTTGATTGGCGCACATTCCGCCAGCTGTGCGATACCGGCGTTGCCCGGTGCACAGAAAACTTCCTTCACTCTCTCGCTCTTCTGAAGCGCCCAGACGATCGCGTGCTCGCGTCCGCCGCCGCCAATAACTAGAATCCGCATGAAAAGCCCTCCTATAAGTTTTTGCGCAATATGCTCGATTATTTCTCTCGTTTAAATGAACGAATGGACGCCATGCCGCGCATAGCGTCCCTCCGTATGTCATGTTCTGTGAGCTTAGATGTAATCTTAGTGCTTGAAGTGACGAACGCTCGTGAACACCATTGCGATGTTGTGCTTGTTCGCTGCATCGATCGACTCTTGGTCTTTGACCGAGCCGCCTGGTTGGATGATTGCCGTGATGCCGGCTTTAGCAGCCGCTTCAACCGTATCGCCCATTGGGAAGAATGCATCGGACGCCAATGCAGCGCCTTGTGCGTTCTCGCCAGCTTGCTCGATTGCGATCTTCGCTGCGCCGACACGGTTCATTTGGCCTGCGCCAACGCCGATCGTCATGTTGTCCTTCGCGAGCAGAATCGCGTTCGATTTCACGTGCTTCACAACTTTCCATCCGAACAGCAGCTGTTTCAGCTCTTCTTCGGTTGGCTTGCGGTTCGTTACGACTTGCAGGTCCGCTTCCGTCAGGGAGTGAACGTCGCTTTCTTGAACGAGCATGCCGCCGTCAACCGACGTTACGAGCAGCTCTGGCTTGCGCTCGCCAGCCGCTTGCAGCTCGCCCAGCTTGAGCAGGCGGATGTTCTTCTTCTTCGTCAACACTTCGAGCGCTTCTGGCGTGAAGTCCGGCGCGATGATGATCTCGAGGAAAATCTCGCTCAGCAGTTGAGCCGTGTCAGCGCCGATCGTACGGTTCGCCGCAACGATACCGCCGAAGATCGACGTTGGGTCTGCTGCGTATGCTTTTTGGTAAGCCTCATGGATGTCAGCACCGATGCCAACGCCGCAAGGGTTCATATGTTTAACAGCTACAACTGCAGGCTCGTTGAATTCCTTCACGATAGCCAGTGCAGCGTTCGCGTCATTGATGTTGTTGTACGACAGCTCTTTGCCGTGCAGCTGCTCTGCCGTCGTGATGTTGCCATCTTGTGCAAGCGGTTTGCGGTAGAAAGCAGCCTTCTGGTGCGGGTTCTCGCCATAACGAAGGTCTTGTACTTTCTCGTACGTTACCGTGTACTTCTCAGGCATCGGATCGCCAAGAAGCTTGGACAGGTAGTCGCCGATGAGGGAGTCGTATGCCGCTGTGTGACGGAATACTTTGGCTGCGAGACGTTTGCGCGTCTCGAGCGTCGTGTCGCCGCCAGCTTTGACTTCTTCCAGTACTGTCGCGTAGTCAGCTGCGTCAACAACTACCGATACGAAGGCATGGTTCTTCGCTGCCGAACGAAGCATCGTCGGACCGCCGATATCGATGTTCTCGATTGCATCCTCATACGTTACGTCTGGCTTCGCGATCGTCTCTGCGAATGGGTACAGGTTAACGATAACGATGTCGATGTAGTCAAGGCCGAGGTCCTTCATTGCTTGTTGGTGCTCTTCGCTGTCACGGACAGCGAGCAAGCCGCTGTGTACAGCAGGGTGCAGCGTCTTCACGCGGCCGTCGAGAATTTCGGGAAAGCCTGTTACTTCGGAGATACCGATTACCGGTACGCCTTCTTTCTCGAGCAGCGTCTTCGTACCGCCTGTCGAGATGAGTTGAACGCCCAATGCTGCAAGCTCACGGGAGAAGTCTACGATACCTGTTTTGTCCGATACACTAATTAACGCTCTGCGAATAGCCAATTTCATGGCCCTCCTTCAAAAATCTTAATATATCGCAACGATGCCATACGCACCGTTATCGTCTTAATTCTGCTTGCTCACTGGGTAACGCCACGCTGCAGTGCTGCCTACACGCTCATTAGGTGCATTTCTGCACCTAATTCAGCCACACGCGGCGCCTTCGCGCACATTAGGTGCACTTCTGCACCTAAGTCCGCGAGTTTACCCAATCGTCACGCGGCGTCCGTCGAGCGCGACCCGGCCTGCGGCGATTTGCGCCACGACCCAAGGGAACAGTGTCTGCTCTGTCGCGTGAATCCGCTGCGCGAGTGACGCTTCCGTATCGTCCTGCTCTACCTCGACAGTCCGCTGCGCGATGATTGGTCCGCTGTCCAGCCCGCCATCCACATAGTGAACGGTAACGCCTGTCAGCTTCACGCCATATTCGTAAGCTTGTCCAATGCCGTTCACGCCCGGGAATGCCGGCAGCAATGAAGGATGGATGTTGATCATGCGGCCATAATATGGCTCAACAAGCGTTGATGTCACAATCCGCATGTAACCTGCCAATACGATGAGCTCGACGCCGCGGCGCTCCAGCTCCGCAACGATCTCCGCCTCGTAGGCTTCACGGGATGGATAGTCCTTCGGCTTGAACACGAATGTGTCTACGCCAGCAAGACGCGCCCGCTCAACGACAGGCGCCGAAGGTTTATCGCAAACCAAAAGCTCGATGGTCACATCGAGCTTTTGATCCCGTACCGCATCAGCCAGCGCTTGAAAGTTCGTGCCCTGGCCGGATGCAAATACAGCAACACGCAATTTGCTCATTAGACTTCTGCCCCCGTGAACGTCACGATGCGGTTGCCCGCTGTAACGTCGCCGATCCGGTAAGCTTTCTCGCCTAGATCAGCCAGAACGCTAAGCGCTTTGTCCGCTTGATCAGCAGGAACAACGACTACGAGGCCGATGCCCATGTTGAACGTCGTGAACATGTCGCGGTTCGTGATGGAGCCTTTAGCCTGCATCAGGTTGAAGATCGGTTGAATTGGCCACGAGCCGTATTCAACGTTCACGTTCACGCCGTCTGGCAGTACGCGCGGGATGTTCTCGATGAAACCGCCGCCCGTAATGTGCGCCATACCCTTAACCGTTACTTGCTCTGCAAGCGCCAGTGCGGATTTTACATATATCTTTGTTGGTTCGATCAGTACGTCGCCCAGCTTCGCGCCATCCAGCTCAGGAAGCGCGTCCTGCAGGCTGTAGCCGCTTTGCTCAAGCAGCAGACGGCGAACGAGCGAGTAGCCGTTGCTGTGAATGCCGCTCGATGCTACGCCGATAATCGCATCGCCAGGAGCGATCGTCGTGCCGTCGATAATTTTCTTCTTGTCTACGATACCAACCGTGAAGCCTGCGATATCATATTCTTCGCCTTGGTACATGCCTGGCATCTCTGCCGTCTCGCCGCCGATCAACGCGCAGCCTGCTTGTTGGCAGCCGTCTGCGATGCCTTTGACGATAGCTTCGATCTTCTCTGGCTCTACCTTGCCGCATGCGAGGTAGTCGAGGAAGAAGAGCGGCTCAGCGCCTTGCACGATAATATCGTTCACGCACATAGCGACCGCATCGATACCGATCGTGTCATGCTTGTCCATCGCAAAAGCGATTTTCAGCTTCGTACCGACGCCGTCAGTACCGGATACGAGAACTGGCTCCTCGTATTTATCCTTGTTCAGTCCGAACAGGCCGCCGAAACCGCCGAGATCGGTCAGCACTTCCGGGCGGAACGTCCGTTTCACATGCTTCTTCATCCGTTCGACTGCTTCATTGCCTGCCGCGATATCGACGCCGGCTTCTTTATAAGCTTCAGATGACACCAACAGTCACTCCTTATCGTTCGATCGTATACCCGCTAATCGGGTTGTATTAACAGCTGCAGCTCTTGTCCGACGACTCGTCAACCGGTGTCGGGTAGTGGTTGTTGAAGCAAGCCATGCACAGGCCGCTGTCTTCGATATCGTTGCCGATGCCAACCGTATCTACCAAGCCATCGCCGCTTAAGAAATAAAGCGAATCCGCGTTGATCGCCTTGCGAATCTCTTCGACCGTCTTCGACGATGCGATGAGCTCCTTGCGGTCTGGCGTATCGATACCATAGTAGCAAGGGTTTGCAAATGGAGGCGAAGTAATGCGTACATGCACTTCCGTCGCGCCTGCTTCGCGAAGCAGGTTAACGATGCGAAGCGATGTCGTGCCGCGTACGATCGAGTCATCGATCATAACGACGCGTTTGCCTTCAACGATCTTGCGAACGGCGGACAACTTCATCTTGACGCCCTTCTCGCGAAGCTCTTGAGAAGGCTGGATGAACGTCCGACCTGTATATTTATTTTTGATAAGTCCAAGCTCGTAAGGAATGCCCGTCTGCTCCGCATAACCGATAGCTGCCGAAATCGAAGAATCCGGAACGCCAGTTACGATGTCTGCATCAACAAAAGACTCAAGCGCCAGACGTTGACCCATCTTCTTACGCGTCATATGCAGGTTGGCACCATGAATATCGCTGTCCGGGCGAGCAAAATAGATGTACTCCATCGCGCATACCGCTTTGCGCTCTGCTTTCGCGAAACGCTCTTCACGCATGCCGTCGCGATCCAATACCAGCATTTCGCCTGGCATAATGTCGCGAACGAACTCAGCGCCAACAACCTCGAATGCGCATGTTTCCGAAGAGAACACATAACCGTCGCCTAGCTTCGCCATCGCAAGAGGACGCAAGCCGTTCGTATCTGATGCGACAATCAGTTTGTCGTTCGTCATGATCAGGAATGCGAAACCGCCGATAACACGCTGAAGCGCGTCACGAGCTGCCTCGACAAAGTCCTTATCCGAACGTGCGATCAAGTGAGCGATAACTTCCGTGTCGCTCGACGTCTGGAAGATCGAGCCTTTGCGCTCGAGCTCCTGACGAATCTCAGGCGCGTTCACAAGGTTACCATTCGTTGCGATTGCAAGGTCGCCATCACGGTATTTGAAGATGAGCGGCTGAGCGTTCGCCAGCTTGCTCTCACCAGCTGTCGAGTAACGAACGTGACCGATCGAGCGGTCGCCCGTCAGTGTGCTCAGTACATCCTGCGTGAACACTTCTTTCACCAGGCCCATGCCGCGGTGATAATTGAAGTTACGCGGGTTGTCACCCTCAACCGTACAAATGCCCGAGCTTTCCTCGCCACGGTGCTGCAGTGCATGCAGCCCATAGTAGGAAAGGGAGGCAGCGTTCGGGCAATTGAATACCCCGAACACGCCGCACTCCTCACGCAATTTGTCAAAAATATCGTCTCGTCCAATGCCTTCGTTATAATGGTCTCCGGTCCACAGCGTTAGCTGCTTCACTTCATGAGACATGGGATCGCTTCCTTCCAGACCTTCTCCAGTTGTTCAACCGGCGCGTTGACGCCTTGGTTGCCGTTCACTTGAATGTTCAGCGTTGCTGCTGCCGTTACCGTACCGATTGCTGCGTTCACTACGCCACGCTCTTTCAGAAGCGCCTGAAGCTCAGCTGCTTTGTCAGCCTTAGCCGTAAGAAGAATACGCGATTGCGATTCGCTGAACAGTGCATGGTCAGCGCGAAGCTCCGTTGCTACATTAACGCTAGCGCCGAGTCCCGTACCGAAGCACGATTCTGCTACTGCTACAGCCAGACCGCCTTCGCTCAGGTCATGCGCCGAAGCGACGAGGCCAGCGCGGATTGCTTCGAGCACTGCGTTCTGGGTGCGCTTCTCGACTGCGAGGTCGATTTGCGGCGGACGGCCTTCTGTCTTGCCTTGCAGGACGTATTGCAGCTCGCTGCCGCCCATCTCTGCTTTCGTCTCGCCGAGGAGGACGATAACGTCGCCTTCGGATTTGAACGATTGCGTCGTAATATGATCAATGTCGTGCACGAGACCAACCATGCCGATAACCGGCGTTGGGTAGATCGCGCCTTTTGCATTCTCGTTGTACAGGGAGACGTTGCCGCCGATAACCGGCGTTTCGAGCGTTACGCAAGCTTCGCTCATGCCGTCTGCCGCTTTCTCGATCTGCCAGAACACTTCAGGCTTCTCAGGGGAGCCGAAGTTCAGGTTGTCCGTAACCGCGAGCGGCTCAGCGCCGGAGCAAACGATGTTGCGGGATGCTTCCGCTACTGCGATACGTCCGCCCACTTCTGGATCGAGGTATACGTAACGACCGTTGCAGTCCGTCGTCATCGCGAGCGCTTTGCGCGTGCCGCGAATCGTTACAACCGCTGCGTCCGAACCTGGCTGAACAGCCGTGCTCGTGCGAACCATGTAGTCGTATTGGTTGTAAACCCACTCTTTGCTTGCTACCGTCGGCGATCCGAGCACTTGCTTCAGCGCGCCCGTCAGATCCGTTACTTCTGGGTAAGCAGTCGTATCGATCTTCGCGTTCGCTGCATAGTATGCAGGCTCTTGGGACGGTTTGTTGTAAACCGGGCACTCGTCAACGAGTGCTTTAACCGGCATGTCGGCTACTTGCTCGCCTTTGTGGAACAGGCGGAGACGACCGTCGTCCGTTACTTTACCGACCTTCGCGCAGATAACGCCCCAACGATCGAAGATTTCTTGTGCTTGTGCTTCATTCTCAGGCGTTACAACGAACAACATACGTTCTTGCGACTCGGAGAGCATCATTTCGTAAGGCGTCATGTCCTTCTCGCGTTGCGGCACTTGGTCGAGGTACAGCTCGAGGCCGTTGCCTGCCTTCGATGCCATCTCGGAGCTGGAGCATGTCAGACCTGCAGCGCCCATGTCCTGGATACCGAGAACGATACCGGAGTTGATCAGCTCGAGCGTAGCTTCCATAACGAGCTTCTCCATGAACGGGTCGCCGACTTGTACAGCCGTTTTCTTCTCTTCGGATTCTTCCGACAGCTCAACGGATGCGAATGTTGCACCGTGGATACCGTCGCGGCCCGTTGCTGGACCAACGTAGAATACCGGATTGCCTACACCCTTCGCTACACCGCGTTGGATTTTATCGTGATCGATGAGGCCAACGCACATCGCGTTAACGAGCGGATTGCCTTCGTAGCTTTCGTCGAACATGACTTCTCCGCCAACTGTAGGAATACCGATACAGTTGCCGTAGCCAGCGATGCCGCTGACAACGTTCTCGAACAAATATTTAACGCGATCATTCTCAAGACGACCGAAACGGAGGCTGTTAAGCGACGCGATCGGACGAGCACCCATGGAGAAAATGTCGCGGATAATGCCGCCTACGCCCGTTGCTGCGCCTTGGTAAGGCTCAACTGCCGACGGGTGGTTATGCGATTCGATTTTGAATACAACCGCTTGGTTGTCGCCGATGTCCACGATGCCGGCGCCTTCGCCCGGACCCATCAGAACTTTCGGTCCCGTGATTGGGAACTTCTTCAGAATCGGCTTGGAGTTCTTGTACGCGCAGTGTTCCGACCACATAACGCTGAATACGCCGATCTCTGTATAGTTAGGCAGGCGGCCCAAGAATCCGCAGATAAGCTCGAATTCATAGTCGCTCACACCGAATTGCTGATAAATCTTCTGATCAACGATCTGTTGTGCTGTTGGCTCCTTAGCCGTTAACTGCTGCGCCATGTTGTTCCCTCCATGCATTCAAAATCGACGTAAACATCCGTTTGCCGTCTGCCGAACCAAGAATATCAGCGATCGCACGCTCTGGGTGAGGCATCATGCCGACCACATTGCCGCGCTCGTTGCTAATGCCTGCGATGTCATCAATCGAGCCGTTCGGGTTAGCGCCCGCTTTGTAACGGAAGACGATCTGGTTGTTCGATTGAAGCTTCGCCAGCGTCTCGTCATCGCAGTAGTAGTTGCCTTCGCCGTGCGCGATCGGAATGTCGATGATCTCGCCTTCGTTGTATTGATTCGTGAATGCCGTGTTGTTGTTCACAACTTCGAGCAGCGCGCTGTGGCAGCGGAACTTGAGGTTCTCGTTGCGGCGCAGTACGCCTGGCAGCAGGCCGGCTTCCGTCAAGATCTGGAATCCGTTGCAAATGCCGAGAACGAATTTGCCTTGCTCAGCAGCTTTGATTACTTCGTTCATTACAGGAGCGAAGCGAGCGATAGCGCCGCAGCGCAGGTAGTCGCCGTAGGAGAAGCCGCCTGGTACGAGAATTGCGTCATAGCCGGACAGGTCCGTCGCTGTATGCCATACGAAGTCGACCTTCTGGCCGATTGTATCTTCTACTGCTTTGTAGCAGTCGATGTCGCAGTTGGAGCCTGGAAATACGAGTACCGCAAATTTCACGTCTTAGCCCTCCAGTTCAACACGATAGTCTTCAACAACAACGTTAGCCAGCAGCTTCTCGCACATTGCCTTTACGCGTGCTTCCGCTTCCGTTTTATCGTTCGTGTCCAGTTCAAGCTCGAGGTATTTGCCGATACGTACGCCGCCTACTTCTGCGAAGCCCATCGTATGGAGTGCGCCTTGGACTGCCGTTCCTTGCGGGTCCAATACGTTTTCTTTGATCGTAACGTAAACCTTTGCTTTCATTGGGAAATTCCTCCTAAAGGGTTTGTGAATGCTGGCATTCCGCGTTAGCGGGATTGACCTTGCGGCAAACGCTGCATCGGAAGCTATCGCTTAAGGTGCGATGCAATGTGCATTCGCTTGAATGATTGTTGATCTATCGTATCGGCAGACAAGCTGCTGCTGCCGTTCATGCTCATGTATTAACTCAATTCCTTGCCCGTCAAACGACGATAAATATCGCGGTAACGATTCGTCGTCTCTTCAACGACCGATGCAGGCAGCGGAGCTGGCTTGCTGTTCTTGTCCCAATCCGAGCTCAGGAGATAAGTCCGTACCGGCTCTTTATCCATGCTGTCGATTTCCGTGTCGAGCTCATACTTGTCCGTCGCCCAGAAGCGCGAAGAGTCCGGTGTGAAGATCTCGTCGATCAGAATGACTTTGCCATCGATAATGCCGAATTCGAATTTGCAGTCGGCGAGCACGATGCCGCGCTCTGCGCAGTAGCTGTGAGCGAACTCATACAGCTTGATGCTGCGGTCGCGAAGCTCTGCTGCGATGTCCTTGCCAACAAGCTCTTCCATGCGCTCGAACGGGATGTCCTCGTCGTGGCCCACGTCGTTCTTCGCTGCAGGCGTGAAAATCGGTTGCTGGAAACGTTCGTTCTTACGCATGCCTGCTGGCAGTTCGATACCGTTAATCGCTTGCGTCTGCTGGTATTGTCTCCAACCGCCGCCAGTGATATAGCCGCGTACGACACACTCGATGTCGATGCGTTCTGCTTTCTTCGTTACCATGATGCGGTTGCGAAGCAGCTCAGGCTCGGTGATCACGTCGCCAAGCTTGTTGACGTCCGTGTGGACAACATGGTTCGGCTGCATCGCTGCCGTCTGCTCGAACCAGAATGCCGACAGGCTGTTCAGCACATTGCCTTTGTCCGGTACGGCTGGGTCCAGCACGTAGTCGAATGCACTGATGCGGTCCGTTACGACGATCAGGAAATGCTCGCCGAGGTCGTACAGCTCGCGTACTTTCCCTTTGTATACGAGCGGAGCTTTAACATAATCAACTGCCGTTGAGATTGCTTGGGAAGCCACTTGAGACTCATCTCCCTAATTTACCCCAAACCCCACGGGGCTTCTTTTTCTACCCACCCAAACCCTCCCTGCAAGGGAGGGCCCCAAAGAATTCCATCCTCTGGACTCCGGAATGGGCTTGTCTTGCTACGGTGGAGCGTGTCCACGCTTTCTTGCGATGCTCTACCCACCCAAACCCTCCCTGCAAGGGAGGGCCCCAGAGGATCCATCCTCTGGACTCCGGAATGGGCTGTCTTGCTACGGTGGAGCGTGTCCACGCTTTCCGTCCCTGGCGGGACCCGCTCTCATATTTGCGTATCTAGATTTGGTAACACGTGTGCTTCATTATTCGACGCGCCCTAGTTACTCCGTGCTGTAAGCCGCTTGTCGTCCCTTGCGGGACACGCTCTTGGCTAGTGCGTACCTTGTGGGCTTCGCGCTAGCGAGACATCCCTGCGGGATGCGCTGCGCTTTGCATGATTTAAATTGCTTAGTTCAGGCCCAAACGCGTGAAGATCGTGTGCACGTGCTTCAGGTGCCATGCCGGGTTGAATGCATCTTCGATCTCTTCTGCCGACAGCACGTTCGTGATCTCTGGCGTTTCTGCGATGAGATCGCGGAATTGACGCTGCGTTTCCCATGCTTGCATCGCGCGCGGTTGAACCGTGTCGTATGCTTGCTCGCGGCTGAAGCCTTTGTCGATCAGCTTCGTCATGATGCGGCCGGAGAATGGTACGCCGTACGTCGACATCATGTTGCGCTTCATGTTCTCCGGGAACACCGTCAGGTTAGCGATGATGTTGCCCAGGCGGTTCAGCATGTAGTTCAGCAGCATCGTTGCGTCCGGCAGGATGATTCGCTCAACCGACGAGTGGCTGATATCGCGCTCGTGCCAGAGCGGAACGTTCTCGTATGCCGATACCATGTGGCCGCGGATAACGCGTGCCAGACCGGAGATGTTCTCGCAGCCGATCGGGTTGCGTTTGTGCGGCATTGCCGACGAACCTTTCTGACCCTTCGCGAATGGCTCTTCCACTTCACGGAATTCACTCTTCTGCAGCGCGCGGATTTCCGTTGCGAACTTGTCGAGCGACGTAGCTACGAGTGCGAGCGTCGCCATGTATTCTGCGTGGCGGTCGCGTTGGAGCGTTTGCGTCGAGATCGGAGCCGGCTTCGTGCCGAGCTTCTTACAAACAAACTCTTCAACGAACGGATCGATGTTCGCGTACGTACCTACAGCACCGGAGATTTTGCCGAATTGAACGCCGTCTGCTGCACGGTTGAAGCGCTCCAGGTTACGTTTCATCTCTTCATACCAGAGGGCAAGCTTCAGACCAAACGTCGTTGGCTCTGCGTGTACGCCGTGCGTACGGCCCATCATTGGCGTGTCTTTGTATTTCACTGCTTGTCCGCGAAGGATCTCAACGAAGCGCTCGATGTCGGCGCGAAGAATTTCGTTCGCTTGGCGAAGCAGGTAACCGTTAGCTGTATCTACAACGTCCGTCGACGTCAGGCCGTAGTGAACCCATTTGCGCTCCGGACCTACTGTTTCGGATACGGCACGCGTGAATGCGATAACGTCGTGGCGCGTTTCAAGTTCGATTTCGTTAATGCGGTCAATGTCGAACGAAGCGTTCGCGCGAAGTGCTTCTACGTCCTCGCGTGGAATAACACCGAGCTCTACCCAAGCTTCGCATGCGCAAAGCTCAACTTCGAGCCAAGCCTTGAATTTATTCTCCTCGGTCCAAATCGCTCTCATCTCTGGTCTGCTGTAACGCTCCAACATCTTACCTTCACACCTTCCAAATTGATGTTTCTTCTATATATTGCAGCGCCTTGTCCGTATTCTCGGCCAGGACGTTGACATGCCCCATCTTGCGTTTGTGTACCGCGTCTTTCTTGCCATACAAATGAACCTTCGGCGCTACGCCATGTCGTGCAGCCGCCTCATCCGGCTTCGCCATCCGCTCGAGCAGCGGTTCAACATGCTGTCCGAGCACGTTGACCATGACGACCGGCGTAAGCAGCGATGTATCGCCCAGCGGCAATCCGCAGATCGCTCGCACATGCTGTTCGAACTGCGATGTCCGGCAAGCCTCCATCGTATAGTGTCCGCTGTTATGCGGTCGTGGAGCCAGCTCGTTCACATACAAGCCGTCTTGCTCCGACCAGAACAACTCGACTGCAATCAAGCCCGCGACGCCAAGTCCTTCCGCAATGCGAGCGGCTAGCTGCTCAGCTTCGCGCTGGATGTCTTCAGGTATACGTGCCGGAACGATCGATAGGTGCAAAATGTTCTCGACGTGAATATTCTCCGCCGCCGGGAACGTCTTAATCTCGCCTGTCGTGCTCCGTGCAGCAATGACGGACAGTTCCTTATCGAACTTAATGAACTGTTCGAGCACAAGCTCGGTACCCGCCTTCGCCAACGTCTCGTATGCCTCGTCGATCTCGCTCTCGCTCTTAATGACCCACTGGCCTTTGCCGTCGTAGCCCCCTGTAGCCGTCTTCAGTACGCTTGGCGTTCCGAAAGCCGCTACCGCTTCGCGAAGCTCATCTGCGCTGCGAATCTCGCGATAAGGCGCTACTCGCACGCCGGAAGCCTCAATGGCACGCTTCTCGCGAAGACGATGCTGTGTCGTATACAGCAACTCGCTGCCTTGCGGTACATAAGACTCGTCCATCAGCATCGCTGCGACGCCTGCATCGACGTTCTCGAACTCATAGGTGATAACGTCCGAGCGGCGCGCTAGTTCGCGTGCTGCTTCGCGGTCATTGTAAGCCGCAACAATCTGATCTGCTACTTGACCGCAAGGCGCGTCTTCCGTTGGGTCAAGGGCGATGAACCGATAGCCCATGTTGCTACCGGCAATCGCCATCATGCGGCCGAGCTGGCCGCCGCCTAGAATACCGATCGTGCTGCCTGGCAGCAGCGGTGTTGTACGTTCAGACACCCTGTTCGCGCCCCCTCGTTTCATCTTTATAACTGTGCTGCTACAGCGTTTCGCTGCTTGCCAATACCTCTTGCTTGATACGCTCGCGGCGTGCTTCCACGCGCGCCTGAAGCGCTGGATCAAATGCGCCAAGCATCTGAGCGGCAAGCAGGCCTGCATTCGTTCCGCCGGCATTGCCGATCGCGACCGTCGCGACTGGAATGCCGCCCGGCATCTGAACAATCGACAGAAGCGAGTCCAGCCCGCTCAAGTTCGATGACTTGACGGGCACCCCGATAACAGGCAGCGAAGTCTTGGCAGCAACCATGCCCGGCAAATGAGCAGCGCCGCCTGCACCCGCAATAATGACCTTCAAGCCGCGCTCTACGGCGCTCTCGGCATATTCGAACATTAGATCAGGCGTACGGTGTGCGGACACGACCTTCTTCTCGTATTCGATGCCGAGCTCTTCGAGCACGTCGCAAGCCAACTTCATCGTATCCCAATCCGACTTGCTGCCCATAATGACGCCAACTACTGCGGACATGAATCATAACCACCTTTTTATATGAAAATGTAGTCTAAACTAAATTCTTATACGCATATACGCAAACAAAAAAATCCTAAAAGCGCTAATCCAGTATTAGGAAAGGCTTCAGGACTAAAGAGCGGCCGCAGGAGCGATCGACTGAACATCAGGCTTAAGCCATTACAACCCAGCCATAACGACAATCGAAGCTGCTTCCATCTAGAAGCAGCTCTTATAGTCCCGCTATCCGCTCGTAGTCCGGTAATTTAAGGTTTCCGGGTAGATACGCTCGAGCCCTATTCCCGAGTATATACGAACCGATTCATTAGCGCGAAATCGACATTCCGCGCGCCTTCTCTAGTGTAACAAGCCTGCCCAAGGTTGTCAACGACAAAAGACGAACATTCGACCGTTTTTATTATTCGATAGTTCGCCTTTAGCACATATTTGAACCTGTCCGCTTTTGAAGCGCAACTTTTTCCGGTTTTTCACCTTTTTTGACAAACACGCCACCGGTAGGAAGCTGCTGCCTATCAAAGAATAATCGTCTGAAGGAGCGATTATCTATGGAACAACACATGCCAACCTTCCGATAAACGGAGCTTCTCATTCCATTCTCAAGCAATAAGCAGTACATGCCACTCAGGATAGGCAGCATTATCGTTGCAGCCCCTGCCCGTAACGTGTCTTCTGGTAAGTCTGACATTGTTGGTGTCGCCTAGTTTCCTTCTGCTTATTATGCGTATGACGGCCATAATGTTTACTTCCGAATGTAATGAAATGCAGACCTTAGACAAAAAAGCAGTTCCATAAACTTTACAAGAGGCGTCCTCTTCGACACGGATAACAGCTCTTCCACTTACGAGAGGGAACTTGTCGTTAATGGACTAGCTAATGAAGTTGAATGAATTGCCAATGCGGTCAAAATTCCGAACATACTTACGGATCAGTCAGAGGGGACAGACGGCCACCGAAAGCAAATCCATGCCAAAACGATCTGAAATTTCGACAATATTCGCGTGAAAGCGACTGAAGAAGGCTCCCCGGTTCTGCCACCTTCTTCATCGACGCCCTGAACGAGCAAACCTCGTACAGGGCTTATTTGTTGTACGGAGTACAGATTATAGCCGGCTTGGAATACAGTAGTAGCAGCGAATAACGCTGCATAGGGGGGATAGTCGATGTTCATACATGTGGTCCAGCGAGGCGATACATTATGGAAGCTGGCGCAGCGGTACAACACAAGCACCAGCGCCATCGCTTCTGCAAACGGCATTCAGGAGAGTGGCATTCTGGTTCCCGGCCAATCGCTGCTCATTCCGATCTCAGCCGATCAGCATACCGTTAGGCAAGGAGAAAGTCTATGGTCGATCGCTAATCGATATGGTACTACGCCGGAAGTATTAGCGGAGCTCAACGGCATTACATATCCGTTCTACATTTATCCGGGGCAGCTTCTGCGAATCCCCGTTCCCGCTAAACCAACGATTGAGGTTAACGCCTATACCGAGCAGTTCAATGAAGCCGGGGTACGCGAGGTGACGGACATCGGCAGTCTGCTTACCTATCTCAGCCCGTTCAGCTATCGTGTCGCTATCGATGGCTCGCTGTCCGGTCCCGATGATGATGCCTTAATCGAAGCGAGCGTTGACCAGCACATCCTGCCAATGATGGTGCTCTCTAACTTCAAAGACGGCACGTTCGATTCGGACATCGCACATGCGGTATTGACCAACACGGCCATTCAGACCAAGGTTCTGAACACAACGATGGATACGATGCGGCAGAAAGGCTACAAAGCGATCAATATCGACTTCGAGTATGTACCGCCAGCCGACCGCGAAGCCTACAACACCTTCTTAAGACGGTTGAAGGAACGTCTTGCACCAAGCGGCTACTTGCTGTCCACCTGCCTTGCACCGAAGACGAGCGCCGAACAGAAGGGGCGTCTATACGAGGCACATGATTATCCCGCACACGGAAGCATTACTGATTTCGTCATACTAATGACGTATGAGTGGGGCTGGTCAGGTGGCCCACCACGAGCGGTCGCTCCGATTGATGAGGTGGAGAAAGTCGTGCGCTATGCATTATCGGTCATGCCTGCAAGCAAGATTATGATCGGGATGCCGCTGTACGGCTATGATTGGACACTGCCCTATGCGCAAGGCAATGAATGGGCGCCGACGCTAAACAATCCAGAAGTGGTTCGGCGAGCCGCCCAGTACGGAGCCGAAATTCGTTTCGACGGACCAAGCCAGTCACCATTTTTCCGCTATTACGATAATAATGGGGTTCAGCACGAAGTATGGTTCGAGGATGCGCGCAGCGTGCAGGCCAAGTTCAACCTGGTCAAAGCGCAGAAGCTTCGCGGCGTCAGTTATTGGGTACTTGGTACGCCATTCCGGCAAAACTGGGAGCTGCTGCGGGCTAATTTCACGGTCAAGAAGCTCGTGTAATACGACGGGGTTAGCATCCAATGACAACAAAAACGCTGTGCCCCTCGAATGGCTCAGGCGTCAGGCACCTAGCCATTCGACAAACACAGCGAATGTCGCGTTAATCGTTCAACTATTGTATGCCGCTACCCTTCCAGCCATACCGTCTTCTCTGCTGCAGGCTGTCTGCGTCCTTGCAGCTCTTTCATATCGGAGTAACCGATATAGATCAAGCCAACAAGAGACTCGCGCTCGCCAAGGCGAAACGCTTGATGCATCGCCGGATGATACATCGGATCTCCGCTGCGCCAGACGGCGCCAAGGCCAAGCGCATGTGCGGCGAGAAGCAAATTCTGTACCGCCGCATGCGCGGCAGCCAGTTCTTCCGCTTGCACGGCACGCGGATTATCCGAAGGCGAGCACACAGCCGCAATGACGACAGGCGACCGATACGCCTTCGCACGCTCCTTGTCCAGCCGTTCCTCCAGCGCCGCTTCTTCCAGACCGCTCAATCCCTCTTGGGTAATGGCGGCATAGGCATCGCCCAGCACCTTCCGGCCTTCGCCAGTCATAACAATGAATTTCCATGGCTCCGTCAAATGATGATTCGGCGCCCATGTCGCCGCTTCAATGATTTGCTCAATTAAATCCCGATCAACGGGATCCGATTTTACTTTGCCAATACTTCGTCTTGAACGAATTGCATCTAATACGTCCATTGTTTATGCCTCCTTAGCTACATCATTCCTACATTATATCAGACTTCATATAAAGGGAGGGGACGATAGCCGTCGCCTCCCTCCTCTTATGCGCCAGCCTAATACTCGAACCGTTCTGCAATCCGCTTCATCCATACAACCATCAGCGCCGCTTCCTCATCGGACAGCGGCTCTCTGACTTTACGCTCGCCTTCTTCAACGATAGCTAGAGCAGGCGCACGCAGCGCCTGCCCTTCCGGTGTCAAATAAATCCGGTTCGCCCGCGTGTCCTTCTTATCTTGTTCTCTCCGAATGAGTCCCTTCTCCTCTAGCCCCTTGAGCAGAAACGTCGTCGACGCCGGCTGAATGCCAAGCACTTGCACGACTTGCTTCTGCGTAACGCCTTCCTGTTCCCACAGCATCATGAGAACGCCAAGCTGCGAATTCGTAATGCCAAGCGGCTCCAGTCGCTGGTCCAAGTAGTTGCACATATTCCGATAGTTTCGCTTCAACCAATAGCCGAGCTTCGATACTAACAGCTGATCCACTAGACCTCAACTCATTTCCACAAAGTAATTACCCTCATCGTACAATAGAAAGGGAACCGCTGGAAGAGTGATGATTATAGGATCTCGGACGTTTCCGACTCCGCTGCATCGAATGCCTCTAGCGCATTCACGCCGTGCGATAGCACAAGACCTGCATTGACGACGCCTGCTACGAGCAGCGCTTCCGCCATCTCTTCCCGGGTTCCGCCAAGCTCGTGGTAGTGCTTCACATAGCGGGCAATGCTGTATGCACACCCCAATACATGAGCAGCAGCAACGGCAATCAATCCCTTAACTTTGGGTTCCACTACCCCTTGCGCGAATACAACATCAGCAAACCGATCGTATGCTGTGAATGCTGCTGGCGCCTGTGCTCGCAGCTCATTGAAATGTTCCAAATTCGTCATGCTGTATAGCGAGTCGGCGGGATCACCTTTCATTGTCAGAATCGCATTGGCCCCATGGTTCAGCACGCTCTCTGCATTCACGGCACTTGCAACAAGGATCGCTTCTGCAAGCTCATTCATGGAACCGTCCTGCTTCTTGAGCTTGCCGGCATGAACATCTATGCAATACGGACAACCTGTCACATGAGCCACTGCGGCCGCGATCAATTCCTTCTCCCGCATGCTGAGCAGCTTCGACTCGAATGCTGTATGCTCCAGCTTGAAATACGACTTGGCCCCTTCAGGCACGAGCTTCTGCAGCTCTGAGATTCGTGCTAGATTCGAACGTTTATACAAAGATCCATTCATGGGAATCCCCTCCATTTATTGAAATCGATATTATCATATCTAACTAAAAATGGATATTGAACCCATCAAAAGTCCTAATTTAACTCGAATATCAATAAGATCAAACGTCGATTTAGTTAGATCTTTAACTATATTTCATTCTATATCTAACTATTCCTGCCATTGTCGCAGGCTCATGTCACCTCGCCCACAACATGTGCATATGTATGAAGAATAGACTAAGGTCCATCTGTGCAGGAGGTCGTTCCTTTTCCATGTCCGCCCGATATGTCCCCCGCAGACCGATGCATGACGCTAATATGCGCGAGCTTCCCCCAGTAGATCCGGCTAGAATTGAACATTCCGCTCAATCGTTCCAGCCCATGCTGCAGGATGCAACACGGATCATAAGCAGACTAACGGAGCGCTCGTTTGTTATTCCACTCATGACAGCGGCTCAAGCCGGCCACCAACAGGAAGTCGATCGGATGATCAAAACAGCAGCAGGCGCTTCTCGCGCACATGCCAAATATACGCCAAGCGGCATCGTCATCACCGTTGAACCAACGAACGCGAATGAAAGCTGCTGCAATCTGTCCATGACGCTCCGCTGGGGTATCTGATCCGCCTAAACTGCCTATATAACGCACAACACCCCTGCGCCGGTCCGCGCAGGGGTGTTTCGATCCGTGCAGCTTCAAGATTAACCTTGGCTGCCAATATAGATGTAACGGAGAACAACGAGAATAGCCAGAATCCACATCAGTGCATGAATTTTGTAGCCGCCATTCTGGTCGCCCTTCTTCGTTACGTTAGCGATTGCTGCAAGCAGTACATACGATACGATACCGAACGAGATACCGTTAGCGATGTTGTACGTGAAAGGCATAAGCGCCAACGTCAAGAACGAAGGAATTGCATATACCATATCGGAGAAGTCGATGTGTTTCACCGACGACATCATCAGTACGCCGACGATTACAAGAGCTGCTGCCGTTGCCGAACCCGGAACGAGTGCCACGAGCGGCGACAGGAACAGAGCAAGCAGGAAGCAGATACCCGTCGTAACCGACGTCAGACCAGTGCGGCCGCCTTGCGCTACGCCTGCAGAGCTTTCAACGAATGCCGTTACCGTACTCGTACCGAGCACTGCACCGCCGCCTACTGCTACCGCATCAACGAGCATTGCTTTGCCAACGCGCTTCTTGCCTTCTTCTTCGTTCTTCATCAAGCCGGCACGGCTAGCCGTACCAACGAGCGTACCGAACGTATCGAACAACTCAACGAACGTGAACGTCAGAACGACCGAGATCAGACCGGCTTCCATCACGCCGTTGAAGTCAAAGTTCCAGAAGTTCAGTTGGCCGAAGTCAGGAGCCCACGTTTGACCCGACAGCGTGTCGCTTACATTGACTTCGCCCATCAGAATTGCAACAATCGTCGTACCGATGATACCCCACAGAATAGCGCCTGGAACGCGCATAACCATCAGAATCGCAATGAGGAAAATACCGACGATCGTCAGAACAACGCCGTTGTTCTCCAGACTGCCCAGGTGAATAACCGATTCAAAACCAAGTACATCCGTGAAAATGCCTTTCGGAATATCCGTTACGGTGTTCTCAACAGCAACTGTCAGCACACCGCTGTTCTTCAAACCGATAATTGTAATGAACAGACCGATACCGGCAGTAATTGCATGTTTCAAACTTTCCGGCACTGCGGTAATAAGCATTTGACGAACCTTCGTTACCGTCAGCACGATGAAGATCAAACCGGAAATAAAGACAGCCGTCAAAGCGATTTCCGGCGAAATTTTACCATTGGAAGTCAATACCGTTGTTGCAAAATATGCGTTCAGACCCATGCCCGGTGCAAGAGCGACTGGGAAGTTAACGAACAAGCCCATAGCGACTGTGAAGATACCGCCCGCAAGCGCTGTCGCGAGGAACACGCTCGTCCAGTCCAGCCCCGTTGCAGACAAGATGTTCGGGTTGAGCGCTAGAATATACGCCATGGTCATGAAAGTCGTCAAGCCCGCCATAATTTCTGTCCGCACATTTGTTCCGTGTTCCTTTAGTCGAAAGAAACGTTCCATTTTTCGAAAAATCCTCCTTAAAAAATGTGTTGGAACAAACAAAAGAACCTAGGAAAATGCAGATGAATCATCGCACTTCTCCTAGGTTCCTCAAAAACAGGAAAAACATACACGTACGCTGGACCGGCGCACGCGCTGCTCTCCCCATTTTTTTCGTAGCCAGATCATTTACGGTGATCTCGTAGAGACTCTCAAGCCAATTCTTGAGATTATACGAAAAATATTTTGTTTGTTGTAATAATCAGTCTTCATTTTAAGGACGAGCACCCATTATGTCAACGATATTTTACGAACATTAATTCTTGAAAGGGTTTTCAACCTTCGGTAATTGATGGAAAAAGTTCGTTCTGAAGCCCCATATCGGATACATTTCGTAGCTCATTTGGGTGATTATGGTGTATATTTGTAAACCTTAAAGAAGCCCTGCACGCCTTAACTGGCTTGCAGGGTTTTGTGCTGATCAGTCGTATATTCCTTTGCCAGCTAGTATCTTAGGAATGTATTTCTCAACTCGAGCGGCCCGTGTCTTGGACGTCTTAGGGTCCGAGAAATGCAGGAGATAAGCTCTCTGCCGCCCTGCCGTTAACGCTTCGAAAGCATCCTTCAAGCCCTCGACCTCATCCAGTTTCGTTCGGAATTCTTCAGCCATTACGAACTCTGTCGGCTTCTTAAACTCTACGGTCATGCCGGATCTTTCCGCTTCAATCGCTTCATAGATATAGGCCTGCACGGTCGACTCCAGCTTCTCGACCTCTTGCACATTCGTAAAGCGGATCTGGCGTGCTGCTTGCACATTCTCCGTCTGCTGAATGAGCACCTTGTCGGGATCGCTCAGCAGAGCGCCTTTATGAAACAACACTGCGCAATATTGTTTGAATCCGTGGATGAGGACGATGTTCTTCCCCTGCGATGTATAACACGGAACGCCCCACTTCAATTCTTCGGTCAACTGGCAGTTCAGCGCGATCGCCCGCAGCATCTTATACTCCTCTTTCCACTTGCTCCCTCGCTCTATGAACGCATCAACCTTAGGGTTCGTTCTGCTAGCCGCCATTTTCGTTGGACTCCTCTTCACTAACGTAATGATAACTAGTATACATTGTCGGTTAGGTCGTAGAGGAAACAAACTTGAATGGACAACGACTAGTTAGACAGGAAGCTCCCCTTCGTTAGCGTCAGACGATTCGGCTTCTTGCCTATCCTCGAATAGATCCGTCGATAAATAGCTCAAGCCCGTATCCGGCAAAATCACAACAATCCGCTTCCCTTTATTCTCGTGACGTTGCGCCAGCTTCGTCGCTGCCCATATGGCGCTGCCGGACGAAGTTCCTACCAGAATACCATCGGTTCTTGCGACTTCGCGCGCAGCCTCATAAGCTTGCTCTGTTTCAACTTCGAGCACCTCATCGATGATATCGGCATGCACGTTGGCCGGCACACGAGCCTCCTCCTGATCCGAGAATCGGTGAACGCCTGTTATTTCGGCTATTTCCGGATTCTCGGCAGTAGCGATGGACGCATGTCCCGGTTCTACTCCTACTACCTGGATATTAGGGTTTCTGGACTTCAAATACGCGCCTACCCCGCTGATCGTTCCGCCTGTACCTACTGCCGCGACAACAATGTCCACTTCGCCATTCGTATCCTCCCATATTTCGGGTCCCGTTGTTGCTGTATGGATAGAAGGATTAGCGTCATTGTCCAATTGATTCAGGAAAACTGCATTTTCTACATGCTCTGCAAAGTAGGGAGCAATGATTTCTTTGATGACGGCGACGAAATCCCCCTCTGTTCTTTCGATTGCTTCCTCCACGCCGGGGATTTCTGACATGTTTGAAATCTCCGCCCCATATGCTCGAGCGGCCTTTGTACGTTCTTCGCTTACATTATCTTGAATAACGAGCTTAAGTTTATATCCTTTGGCAGCTGCTATCGCTGCAAGCCCGATTCCCGTATTGCCGCTCGTCGTTTCTACAATTGTGCTGCCAGGCTTTAGAATCCCTTTCTTCTCTGCATCCTCAATCATTGCAGCAGCGATACGATCCTTGACACTGTTAGCTGGATTAAAGTATTCAAGCTTTGCTACGATTTCTGCCTCCAGATCATGCTTCTTGTTATAATTCACGAGCTCTAGCAAGGGGGTCTTCCCGATTATTTGCGTGATTGACTTATTAATGTTGTTTGTCGTAATTGGAGTCATGCCTATTTCCTCCCTTGATAGATGAAGTGAGACA
This sequence comes from Paenibacillus terricola, assembly GCF_014779765.1. Lineage (GTDB taxonomy): Bacteria > Bacillota > Bacilli > Paenibacillales > Paenibacillaceae > Paenibacillus_T > Paenibacillus_T terricola. The sequence continues at coordinate 249,949 of NZ_JACXZA010000005.1, forward strand.
ACCCAATTGTGTATAGGAATAATCTGTAATCAGCTGTCTTTGAAGCTTATCATTACATGATTTCAATGAAGAAGACCATCAGGGATAGAAACTTTCTGGGCTTCCATAAAAACAATCTATCCTAGGATGAAAGATGAATAGAAGATTGCGAGCTTGCATCAAGATCTTCTATTGGTCAAAGCATGGTGGTCCGAGATAAAATGAACACAACTATAAATTAAATAATTCCTATAAGAAAACAATGCTTAAATCAATACAAACACTATTGTATTTAGAAGGGATGTATCGCTAATGGCTAAATCCGTGAAGGTAACGACATCATGGAATGAGGACGGTTACGTAGAAATTGAGTCGAGAGGACATAAAGTGATTTCTGATGTGCGAGCAGAGCTCGGAGGGACGGACAGGGGCTTGGCTCCAGGTGAACTGCTTATCGGTTCGCTGGGCTCCTGCCAGTTGCTAGTCGCTCAACTGAATGCTAAGCGATTTGATATTGATATTCAGAACTTGGCGGTGGAATTAGAAGCAGAAAGCGTGAATGACGAACACAACGGCAAGTCGCTGTTCCCTACGATCAAATTCAGTATTCGGGTGGAATCCAATTCCCCCGAGGAGAAAGTGAAAGCATTCATCGAATTCGTTGAGAATCATTGCCCAGTAGGCGCAACCTTATCGAGTGCAGTCCAGCTTATTCAGTCCGAGTTGATTGTGAAGAGACCGGAATATCATTAACATAAATGAAGAACGTGCAGGGTCGCCAAGACTCCACACGTTCTTCTTCACATATATTCAGTTGTTCCTATTCCCACTCGATTGTTGCCGGTGGCTTCGACGTTACGTCGTAGACGATACGGTTAACGTTGTCCACTTCGTTAACGATACGAACGGAGATTTTCTCGAGAACGTCCCAAGGGATGCGTGCCCAGTCTGCCGTCATGCCGTCGATCGACGTTACTGCGCGGATGCCTACCGTGTACGAGTACGTCCGAGCATCGCCCATAACGCCTACGCTCTTCATGCCCGGCAGCGCCGTGAAGTACTGCCAGATCTCACGATCAAGGCCAGCCTTCGCGATCTCGTCGCGCAGAATCGCATCGGATTCGCGTACGATGTGCAGCTTGTCCTCTGTCACTTCGCCAAGTACGCGGATTGCAAGACCCGGACCTGGGAATGGCTGACGTTGTACGATTACGTCCGGCAGGCCGCATTCTGCGCCAACTTTACGAACCTCGTCTTTGAACAGCGCCTTCAGCGGCTCAACGAGCTGGAATTTCATATCTTCAGGCAAACCGCCTACGTTGTGGTGCGACTTGATCGTCTGCGCCGTAGCCGTACCGCTCTCTACGATATCCGTATAGAGCGTGCCTTGTGCGAGGAAATCGAAATCGCCCAGCTTAGCGGACTCTTCGTCGAATACATAGATGAATTCGTTGCCGATAATTTTACGTTTCTGCTCTGGATCCGTTACACCCTTCAGCTTGCCAAGGAAACGCTCGCTTGCATCGATCTTAACCACTTTCATATCGAACTTGCCGACGAAAGTCTCCATTACTTCCTCAGCCTCGTTCTTACGAAGCATGCCGTGGTCGATGAACATACACGTCAGTTGGTTGCCGATTGCCTTATGAATCAGCATTGCAACAACCGAAGAATCTACGCCGCCGGACAGACCGCACAGCACTTTCTTGTCGCCGACTTGCTCGCGGATGTCCCGAACCGTGTCTTCGATGAATGTTTCCATGCTCCATGTGCCTTCGCAGCCGCATACATTGAACAGGAAGTTGCGGATCATTTCGTTGCCGTATACAGAGTGACGAACCTCTGGGTGGAATTGCACCGCATGGAAGTTGCGCGATGCATCGCTCATTGCTGCGATTGGCGCATGCTCCGTGCTGCCCGTTACCGTGAAACCGGTCGGCGGTTCAATAACGAGGTCGCTGTGGCTCATCCATACCGTTTGCTTCGCGTCGAGGCCGCTCGTCAGTGCGAATTCAGATACGAAATCAACCTCTGCTTTACCGTACTCGCGCTTACCGGCACGCTCCACTTTACCTTCCAATTGGTGCGACATCATCTGCATGCCGTAACAAATGCCGAAGATTGGAACCCCCAGGTTGTACACTTCTGGATCAACTAGCGGTGAATTCTCTTCATATACGCTCGCAGGACCGCCAGAGAAAACGATGCCCTTCGGATTAATCGCGCGCAGCTTCTCAGCCGAAGTGTTGTAAGGCAGCAGCTCGCTGTATACGCCCAAGTCGCGGATACGACGTGCGATCAGCTGGTTGTACTGTCCCCCGAAGTCGAGGACGACGATGATTTCGTTCGGTTTGTTCATGAGACCCTCCTAATAGTGTGCAGCAGCAAAAATATATATCAACGCCTAAGCCGTTGAGATCGATATTAGAGAATGCTTTACCCTTCGATGGGTACAAGCCCTCCATCATGATTGTAGTCATTATATATAACCACGTTCACGGCAGTCAAGGACAGTCCCCGTCAGCTATGATACCCAATTCAGCATCCTGCAGCACCAGCGCCTCTCATTGACATTGAGAATGAGAACACTTATCATTTTAAAGGTAGTAATGATAAGTATTCTCATACACCTATAGACATCATTTGAATAGAAAGGTGCTGAGGCGTCGTGTTCTCAACTGAACAGCGTCAGCTGATGGAATCCCATTTTGGCCTGACGTTCCAGCCGCATCCGTCCCCGATTGCAGCATTCAAGCTGCGCGATTTGTACGAAGAAGAAGCGATGCAGCGTTTTCTAGACGAATATAATCCTGTCATTAAAGGCTTGGAGCCTGCAGTCGGCGCTATGTATCTGACGAGCAACCTGATTCTGTTCAGCTCTGCGCTTCATTATATGGTCGCATGCTGCGATCACGCTATCGATTTTGCCCCTGAGCATTTTACAGCTGAGCTTATCTATATTGAAGGAACCTACTCGTACTATACCGTTCGTTTCTGCGTAAACGAAGCAGTAGCCATTCCAATCGATCCAAACAATCGCGAGCAGCAGCGCAATGAATTGTTTGCACGTTTGTATGAGCATACCATCCGTCCGCTTATCGAACTGCTCCACCGTCTGACCGGCACGCCAAAGCTGCAAATGTGGGGTTCGTTCCCTCGGATTACCTATACATACGAGTCGCTCATCGCTCAAGAGAAGGACCCCGCCCGCAAACAGCGGCTAGAAGCTGACTTCCATTACACGACCGAGGAGATGCCGCCCGATGCATTCGGGATGAAGCGCAATCCTTACAATCATACGTACCGCTACGTGGACAATCCGCTTAATCCGGACGTCCCTTACCGCATGAAGCCGACCTGCTGCATGTATTATCGTACGGAGGACGGGGAGTACTGCTACACTTGCCCGCGTCTCAAGCCGAAGGACCGCGAGGAGCGCAAGCAGCAAATGATCAAAGAACTCACAGCGAAGAAATCTTAATTGCAATCCTTAATGAATCATCTACAGCCTTGTCTGGCTTACGCCGGGCAGGGCTTTTTTGTTCTACAACAACTCTTCTATAACCCCGCACGCATAGGAATGGCGATTATATCCATAATAAACATGGTATACCACATCCTAATAAGAGATCGCAGGTGATGCGAAATGGCTATTGTTCAACGCAAAATAACATTTCTTCAAGCAGCCATGATCTTCATGCTAGCGAACGGACTCGTCAGTCATGTCATCGTCAACCCGCTGCTGCTCGATGCGTCGGGACGCGATGCGTGGATTACCGTCCTTGTGTCCGGCGCATTCTTCATACCATGGTGCATCGTATTGGCCGTCGCCATGCGTCGTTCCGGACAGCAGAAGCTCATCCCATGGCTTTCAGCCCGCACGCATCCGGTCATTGCATGGCTTTTCGTTCTGCCGGCTCTAGTCTGCCTATACATGATCGGCGGAATGACGGTCTCATACACGACTACTTGGACGATCTCCAACTATTTGCCAGGTACGCCGCCGCTTGCCCTCAGCATCCTGCTCACCGTCACCAGCGCGGTATGCGCCTTATGGGGCATTCGCGTCATTGCGATAACGTCAGGCATTCTGCTGCCGATCGTCGTGGTGCTGGGTTATTTCGTCAGCATCTCCAACATGCCGGAGAAGGATTTCGCTCTGTTGAAACCTTATCTTGAGCACGGCTGGGGCAAGGTATGGAAAGGGATGATTTACGCCGGCGGAGGATATATCGAGTTCGCCTTTCTAATGAATTTGCAGCACCACATCCGTACCAAAATAAAACCTTGGCATATCGTCACCCTTGCCATGATCATGGTCTACATCTCGCTTGGACCGATTATCGGGTCCATTACCGAATTCGGTCCGAATGAAGCGGCGAAGCAAATGACCTCGCCCTATGAGCAGTGGCGTCTCGTCAAGCTCGGCGACTACATCGAGCACGTCGATTTCTTCTCGATCTACCAGTGGCAGGCCGGCGCTGTCACCAGGATGAGTCTCGCTATCTTCCTTATCGTCGACATGCTGCCGATCACAAGGCGAATAACCAAAATGATTGCGATCGGGCTGATCTCGTTAAGTTACATCATCATTGCGGTCATTCCCGTTAACGAATACATCTACTATTTGTTCCTGTATCGTTACTACTTCCCGATATCGTTCGTCGTTCTGCTCATCTCATCGGCGATATGGATGCTGATCTCAATAGTCTCGAAGCCTTCAAAGGAGGTGCAATAATGGCAAACTCAAGCGGCAGCAGCGGCAATGTCAGCTCTTCGAGCGGAGGCAATACGGCCAACATGAGCTCGAGCAATAAAGGCAGTAACACTGGCAACGATAGCAGCAATGCCGGCAACGACCCAAACAACGCTAATCCCAACAATGCCAATAACGCCCGCAATGTCGGCAGCTCCCGCAAATCGAACCATGCAAGCAACGAGCCTTGGACAGAGGAGAGGCTGCAAGGCATATTCAAGCGATACAGCGACGTAAACTTCCAATCCTATCAGCTGGACGAGCAAGGGAATTCGCGAGTATTGCTGTTGATGGCTGAGGGATTGAGCGACAGCTCGATGATCGGCAAGTTCGTCCTGCCGGGGCTTGTCGATATGTACCATGAAGGCATATTAAGCGAATCGAACAAGAAAACCCAGTGGACCGGCGATCTGCCAATGACGCCGATTCAACGATCCGCTACGCCGGAAGAGGTTGTAGAAACAGTATTTCGCGGCGGCCTTCTCATTCTGATCCCGGCGATTCAACTGCTGTTCGCGCTCGATCTAGCCGACCCGCCGAAGCGCGTCCCGTCGGAATCGAATACCGAAATATCCATTAAAGGCCCTCGCGACGGCTTCGTCGAGGAAATTACAACGAATGTCGCGCTCATTCGGAAAAGGGTAAAAAGCGATTCGCTTTGCTACGAAACGTTCATTCTAGGCACGCGGACAAAGACGCGGGTGGGCTTGCTCTATTTTGACGACCTTCTGAATCCGGCGATATTGAAAGAGGTCCGCAAGAGGCTGCAGCAGATCAATATCGATGGACTGTACAGCGTGGGGCAGCTTGAGGAAATGATTTCGGATTACAAATTTTCTGTATTGCCTCTCATGGACTACACCGGGAGGCCGGATTATGCGTTAAGCAGCCTGTTAGCCGGTCGTTTCGTCTTGCTCATCGATGGCAATCCGATGGTCCTCATCGGGCCAAGTACGCTATCGCTTCTGTTGAAATCGCCGGAGGACATCCATTTCAATTTCTTCTATGTCTCGTTCACACGATCGATTCGACTGATCAGCCTGTTGATCACGCTGCTCTTGCCGGGCATTTGGGTTGCGCTCATGGCGTTCCATCAGGATCAAATCCCGTTCCGGATGATGGCCACGATCTCGGTATCGCGGCTCGGATTGCCGCTCTCGCCGCAGATGGAGTTTTTCATTCTTCTTCTGCTGCTCGAAATTTTCCGAGAGGCTGGCGTACGGCTGCCGAACCCGATCGGACAGACGCTTACCGTCGTAGGGGGACTCGTCATCGGCGACGCTGCCATTCGCGCCGGCCTCGTGTCTCCTTCCGTAGTCGTCGTCGGCGCTATAACGGCTGTGTCAGGCGCCACGCTGGTCAATCAAACGCTCAGCACCACCGTCAGCATCATTCGGCTGTTCATTTTCGTGCTGGGCGGCATTCTCGGCATGTATGGCGTCATCCTAGGCATCATTCTGTTCGCTGCCTATACGTCACGATTGCATTCGTTCGGCGTGCCGTTCATGACGCCGTACTCGCCGCTTCGCATCAAGGAATTGCTTGCCGCATTCCTAAGGGTGCCTTGGAAATATATTGCGAAGCGTCCCAGCTCGCTGGAACCGACCGACCCCGATCATCAGCCGGAGACTTCCTCCTGATGGCGCTTCGGAGCAAGTCGCTGCGCCGAATGTCCGCAGCCGCGTTATCGCTGTTGTGCACCCTACTGCTTACGGGCTGCTGGAATTCGAGGGATATTCAGAATCTCGCCTATGTCACGGCTATCGGGATCGATTACAAGGACAACCATTATATCACCTATGTTCAAGTGCTGAACTTCTCCAATATAGCCCGAACCGAAACAAACACAATCGGCAAGCCTGTGCCGATCTGGATCGGCAAAGGGGAAGGAAATACGGTCGTGGATTCGCTTGACGCCATGATGGCGACATCCCAGCTTCGCATGTTCTGGGGACATGTCAAGGCGATCGTCTTCACGGAAAACCTAATGCGCATGGGAATAGTCGATACGTTCAATGCGCTGAACCGTTATCGGGAAATCCGCTACAGGCTGCTCGTCTACGGAACGAAGGAAAAGCTGGAGAATGTGTTCACCAAGAAATCGCTGCTGAATCTTTCCCCGCTTGATACGATCATGTATACGCCGGAACAAACCTATTCGCAGCGTTCATTTATTCAGCCTGTATATGGCCATCAAGTGGTCGCTCGGATAAACGAGCCGGGACAACCCACGATGCTGCCTTCCTTGACGGTTACGAGAGAAATATGGACGGAGGACACGAAGGGCATGCCGCTGCTCAGTATATCAGGCGCCTACTTCTTCAACGACAGGGTTCTATCCGGCTGGCTGTCTTCCGAGGATTTGAAAGGTTCGAGGTGGATTCAGAAAGATCTGAAGCAGGCCATTATTCAAGTCCCGAACAAAGACGAGGTTGCCGCCACTCTAGCTTTGTTAAAGCCAAAATATCGCATTCGACCGATCATCGACAGCGGCAACAAGGTCCGATACGATATCGATGTTCGCATCCAAGGAAAGCTGTTTGAGCTGATCAAAGATACGCCGACACGGAAATTAGAGAAGCTCGCCCAAGATGAGGTTATGCAAGAAATTCAGGAAACGTATCGCAAAGGGCTGGCGGCCCATTGCGACGTATTCAATCTGGAGGAAGCGCTCTACCGCAAATACCCGAAAATATGGCACAGTCAGCACCGCAAAGCGCCCTACCAATTATCGGAGGATTCCCTTCGAAAAATAACGGTGAAGGTGTCCCTACGGAACACCGGCAAATATAAGGGACGGGTGGGCTAACGGCGGAATCGAGCTGCGCTTGCCGATGAGGCTGTCTGTTGCTTTTCTGTAGGTTTAAGACGGTGAGATGATACAGGTGGACATGAAAGAAGCTGTTGCCAGCGCACCGGAGGTGTCTATGGCTCAGCTTCTTTCACTTTCGTTTGCCTATTCAGATGAGCTATGGCGTTACTGCCGCCTTGCTGCGGCGTGCGTGAGAAGCGCCGCGCTGCAGCTGGCGGACAACGTCCGCCAGCTCTTGGACGCTTGGCCCGCGGAATGCGGCGGCTTCGCCGAAGCGCGCGGCTTCGTCCCAGCGCAGGAAGCGGTCCATCGCCGCCGCATCGCCGCTCGTGAGCGGCAGCTGCGCGCTGTATACGCGCGCGCTCTGCGCCGGCGTGCGGGCGCCGAACCGGCGCTCGACGCGCCGCCACAGCGCATCCGATGCGGCGAGATAACTCGCCCGCATCGCGAGCGCGCTCGGCGCGTCAGCGCCTGCTGCGCGCGCATAGCCGCGCAGCGCTGCGGCTACGCCGCGCCGGCGCAGCCGGGCGGCGCCATGCGCCGCCAGCGCGCCGGCCGCGAGCGCGGCTGCGCCAAGCGCCGCGGCCAGCGGCGCTGACGGCGGCCATGCCGCCGTCCAAGCGGCTTCGCCGCCGGCAGCGACACGGCCGGCGGCGTGCCGCACCGCGTGCGCGAGGGCTTCGCCCGCTCGCGCGAGCGCGTCGGCGGTCCGCGAAGCGGCCGCCGACAGCCAGGCACCGGCGCCGCCGTCTTGCGCGGCGCTGGTGCCTGGGGCAGCAGCATCGGGCTGGCTGTGGCCGCCCGATGCGCTGCTGTGCGCTGCGGCTGCGGAAGGCTGAGCAGCCGATGCGCCGCTGAAGCCCGGCGTTGGGTCGAATGGTACCCAACCAACGCCGGGGAAATACACCTCAACCCATGCATGCGCATCTGAATCGCGCACGACATACGACGCCTTACTCTTCGCGCCTGCGCCCGTTGTCGCATTAGCCAGTGACAAACCCTGCACATCGGAAGCCCCGCCAGAGACTCCCGCCGTACCAGCTGCTTCCCCAGCCATTCCAGCAATGATCGCCCCTGCCAACTTATCATCCTCGGTGAAGCTCATCAGCTTATTGGCTGCGCCGGGCCAAGCTCCGTTGCCTGCTCCGAGCTTGGCGCTAGCGAACGTTACACTCCCTGCTCCTCCGGTAGAACGCACCGTCTCTGCAGGCACAGCTCCATCTGTTTCTGAAGCAAGCTCCCCTGGTGCAAAACCTTTCACCCAACGAGCCGGTATCCCCTGCGTACGCAGCATAACGACCATCGCCGTCGAGAAATGAACGCAGTATCCTTGCTGCTGCTCGAACAGAAAATCATCTACAAAATCCGATCCGACCGGCGGCTGATCCGTTTCATCAAGCGAGTACGTGTAATGCGTCTTCAGGAACGATTCCAACGCCTTCACCTTCGCATAGCGAGTCATGCCGCCCCAGCTGTCCTGCCCATCGGCAATGACTTGCGCCGCCATCTCCGAGATGCGTGACGGCAAGCTCGAAGGCAGCTGCGTGTACTGCTTCACAATGGCTTCCGGATCATCTTCGGTCGGCCCTTGCAGGGAGTTCAATCGCTGCAGCAGCTGTTCCTCAGTCAGCGGAGCCTGTGCCTCAACCGTATATGAAGCCACCTTCACGCTGGTGCCTGGCGCAGACAGCGTTCCAGCGTCCTCATCCTCCCAATAGCGAAGCTGCTGACGCGATGGCGAATCCGACACCAACCGAGTGACAATCGCATTCGTCCCCCCTGCAAAAAGCGGCAATCCCGCTTCCGGCGCCGCCAAATGGAACGTTTCTTTCACCGCGCCAATCGAAGTGCCTGGCTCAGCGACAAGCCTGCTCGACCATTCCGTCTCGCTGTTCGCCCATCCCCGTCCGGTATAGATAGATTTGGACGTGCCGCGCCAATACATCGGTTGATCCGATTCCACAGTGAACATCACCTGATTATTCGAAGCAAGTGATTCGCCTAGCCTGCTATCATCGAATCCGTAACCCGTCGTCGACTGGCCGCTGCCTCGCGCGTTCGCCGTCTGCGCCGAATAGCGATCCGACAACCGATCGATCGCTCCTTCCCATCGGTCAGACATTGCCGCTGTCCAAGCGGCAGGCTCCGTAGACCAAGGCTTCTGATAAGCGCCTAGCAGCGCGGCGGCTGCGATCAGCCCGCCCACAACAAGCGCTCCACCCGTCCAGCGGCTCTGCCACCCCGCCATCCGACCCGCTCTTGACCCATTATCTGCATCCAGCCCATATACTCGATGCACGCGTGCCAGCGTAACAGATCCAGCTAACAACAACCATTCAAGCGATGCTCTCGCAACACCCCACTGGGTATCCATGCCAAGCCATTCATGCAGCAGCAGCAGGTAGAGAAGCGTCGCCAGACCAATTCCATGCGATAGCTGTCTTGCCCATATAATAAGCTGCAATGCAGGAACAAGCAGCGCCCAGCCGAGCAGCAGCACAAGCGCCCGCACCTCTCCTGACATCAGCCACAAGCCCCCATCGGCCAGATGCATCGCTTCATCCGTCATACGTGATGGAAAACCCATCAGCCAAGACAGCGGAGACTGCCCTTCCCCATATAGCCGCCACAGCGTCCATCCGATTACGAGAACATTCCAGAAGAATGCGGCAGCAGCACGCCAGCGAAACAGCTCTCCCGCTGCAAAACACAACACCGCAATAAGCAGCGGCGCTGCATCCACCTTCAGACTGCCAGTCGGGCGAGTCCACGGCAGAATCCATTCCAGCAGCAAGCCGTACAACAGAAGACTCGTCCACAGCCGATGGACAAAAGGAACCGCCTCATACAAGCTGCGCTCCTTACGGCGATCATCTTTCACCTTATTACTGGCTTGCCCGCTCATGGCCTTCACCGCCTTCCGCTATTGCAGTCTGCTGCCCGATATCGCTGCTGTCCGGCATCAGAACCCATACGACGCGAATGCCCGCGCTCTCCCAATCGCGCTGACGCGCTCGCATCGCAGCCGAAGGCAGTCGATTCGCCGTCAGCACATGCACCTCGATGCGGCAGCCATTCGACGCTGCATAGGCAGCCAGCTGCTCGCCGATCTCACCGCTTCTCCACTCCGCCGTAATCAACATGAACGTCGCGCCGCTGCTTATTCCTTCGCGTTTCAGCACGGATTCTACGCTTGTTATTCCTTTCTTGCCCGCAACTGATGCGGCAGTAGATGTCGGCTTCATACGCGCCAACCGTTCTAGCGCCTCCCGCTGAGCCGACAGGCGAGAAGACTGCTGTCCGCTCCCGTTACTGACGGTTTGCTCGCTGCTATCCAGCAGTCGAAAAGAGAGTCCGCTGCTTACCGCATATCGAACTTGCGCAGCAGCATAACCGGCGGCAGCATCAAACCAATAATCGTTGCTGTCATACGCTTCTGCTGCCGTATCAAGCAACAGAAGCAGCGCAGGCGGCTGCGAAGCAGATTCCCGCTTCGTTACCCAGCTTCCTCCCCGTGAAGCAGCCCGCCAATCGATATGGCGAGCATCGTCTCCCGGGCGATACGGCTGACGCTGCATCCCTGATCGGTCAGCTACCGTCGTCCGCTGGCGTGGACGCGCACGTTCCGTTCCATGCACATAACCACCGGCCGAAGTCTCGAGTATTCTGCTCTCCGCCGATGTCTTCGACTTGCTGCCTCCAGTCGGATACTCTAAATGGCCTGACCAATCCGGAAGCACAAGGAAGGACGCCCGCTCCATCCTATCCTTCCCCTCTTGCTTCTCCTGGTTCTCATGTTTGCCTTTGTCGTCTTGATTTGCCATCCGTACAGGAACAACGCGCTTTATAGCGGTTAAGCCAAAAGCATCACCGATGGTTATCTCTATTGGACGATATCGATAGGCGCCCCGCGCCAACTCACGAATCGCATATGTGATCTTCCACTCTCGGGCCTGCCATGGCAATCCGACATGACCATAATGAACCGTCCTCTGCTGTCCTCCACTCTCATTCCTGCATTCCTCACGAACGTACACCCATAAGAGCGGAAGCGGCATTCGCATTCGAAGCGTCAGCGTGACCTGCAGCTCGCCGCCCGCCGCCGCCTCCGGCGCCGATAACATACGGAACGCCTCGATGCCAATGACACGTGCGACAAACACAGGAAGCATCCCGACGACGACGATGCCGCTGAGCAGTACGGCTGCGAATAGCTCTGGCATTTGTCCACGCCATGCAGCAGCCGACACGGCAAACATCCAGCCTGCCGTGAGCACCGTCCACATCCAACGCCGCGTCCGATAGATAGGCTGTTGTTGCAACCGTCCTTGCTTCGGCTTGTTCGCTGTTCCATTCAAAGCGCCCTTTACCTTCGTCGTGCTTGCCGCCCGAGGAATACTGCCGCTATTCATCGCCGGCGCCTCCCAGCAACAGAAGCTGGCATCGGCGTACTGCGTATGATGCGCTCCAGTACCGTCGCAGCCGTCTGTCCGGATGCGGCGTAAGCGGGCTGCACCGTCAACCGATGCGCCAGCACCGGCTCCGCCGTCGCAAGCAGGTCGTCCGGCAGCAGAAACCGCCGGCCTTCCATATAAGCTGTCGCCTGCGCTGCCCGCAGCCAATCCCGCGATGCACGCGGACTCGCGCCAGCTTCAAGCTCCATCGCCGCACGCGTCTCGCTCACGATCGCAACCGCATATGGCAGCAGATCAGGATGCACGTGCACCGTTCTGCACTCGCGCTGCATTCTGCGCCATTCTTCTACTGCGATGACCGGCTTCAGAGACGCCGGATCGACCGACCGATTGTCGGCCAGCGCAGCGAGCAGACGCACTTCATGCTCAACCGACGGATAGCCGATCGACAGCCGCATCATGAACCGATCTGTCTGCGCCTCCGGCAGCGCGAAAGTCCCCTCGTAATCCCACGGGTTCTGCGTCGCAATAAGCATGAACGGCTCTGGCAGACGGCGGCTCTCCCCGTCCGTCGTGACGCACCGCTCCTCCATCGCTTCCAGCAGCGCCGACTGCGTGCGCGGAGGCGTACGGTTTAGCTCGTCGGCCAACACGACATTCGCCATAATCGGCCCCGGCACGAATAGGAAAGAGCCGCTTCGTCCATCCCATACAGAGCCGCCTATTACATCGGCAGGCTGCATATCAGCCGTCAGCTGAATCCGCTTGAACTGACCGCCTATGACGGCGGCGAAGGCGCGGGCGAGCATGGTTTTGCCAACGCCCGGCACATCCTCTAGCAGCACATGCCCGCCTGCTAGAAACGCAGCTAGCACCTTCATAATGACTTCCTCTTTGCCATACAGCACAGACCCGATCTTGCTCTTCATCCGCTCCAGCAGCAGCTCCGGCGGCTCATGCCACTCCCCCGTGCTGCTCCGCACGCCCTCGTCTTCCGGCCAACGCTCATAATTCGTCACGGTCGTCATTGCGATTCTCCTGCCTCCTGCCCTAATGGAAATCTCTTATCTAGCAGTCTCTCCGAAAATAGCAATCGTTAGACGCAATAATATGGATTTGATTCTAAACAACAGTTAAAGCTATAATGAATCTATACAATTAGCATCTGGTACTAATAGTTGGTACTAATGAGAAGCAACGTGGAGGGACTATAGATGAACGGATTATTGAACGGGAAGACCGTTGTTGTAATGGGAGTTGCAAACGAAAGAAGCTTGGCATGGGGCATTGCCAAGTCACTGCACGGCGCAGGGGCTAAACTTATTTTCACTTATCGGAAGGAACGCTCGCTCGCTAAGCTGACGGGATTGCTGCAAGACTCGGCAATTGAGCCTCTAATGTGCGTATCCTGCGATGTAAACGATGATGCGAGCATCGAAGCCGCATTCGAGGAAATCAAGCAGCAGACGGGCGTCATTCACGGGCTCGTTCATTCGGTCGCTTTTGCAGAGAAGGATGAATTGAAGGGTGAATACGTCGATACTTCGCGTGAAGGCTTCCTGCTCGCGCAAGACACGAGTGCTTACTCGCTGGTCGCTGTCGCTAGGGAGGCGAAGAAGCTGATGACAGAGGGTGGAAGCATCGTCACGCAATCGTATATTGGAGCAACCCGCGTCGTTCGTAACTATAACGTCATGGGTGTAGCGAAGGCATCGCTCGAAGCAAGCGTTAGATATTTGGCCGAAGACCTCGGCAAATACGGCATTCGCGTCAACGCGGTTTCAGCGGGTCCGATTCGTACGCTGGCAGCCAAAGGCGTATCGGGCTTCAACGACATCATGACGACGATTGAGGAACGCGCGCCGCTGCGCCGCAACATCGATCAGGACGAAGTCGGGGACGCAACGCTGTTCCTGCTCAGCAGCCTGTCGCGCGGCGTTACCGGCGATGTGCTGCACGTCGACGCCGGCTATCATATTCTGGGTCTTTAACAACAACAAAACGGCCGCCCTCTCAGGCGGCCGTTCCTTCTATTAAGTCTATTACTCTATTATTCCATCAGTCTATGAATCTATTATTCCAATAATCCAATTTACTCCGATCTACTTCACAGCAACCGCATCTTCCACACGGATTAGACGACCATTCTCAACGATGATGCTGGTGAGGCATTCGCCCTCCGCTGCAAGCAGCGATTGACCTTTCTCGAAGAAGTAGTAGGCCTTCGGATAAGCAGCGTAACTCGTGACGACTATTCGGCCGTCCTGAACCGTTACATGTCCGTTCACACACTTCAGCTCTTCGCCATCCATGTATAGGAACGTCTTCGTACCGAAGCCCATCAGATAAACCGCGAGCTCCTCACCCATATCCCAGTCGTCGCCGGTTGCGCCAGCGAACAGATCCGGGTTGTCCTCCATGAAGACGGACTGGCCGAAACGGTTGTGCGAGATTCGCGGCTTGTTCATGTTCGGATTCGGCACGCAATAGGTCGATGCCGCCTCGCCGCGTGCAATCCGCTTCGCTGTCGACTCAACATTCCAATCATAGCAGAGGAAGATCGGCACAACCGAACGATACGCCGCTTCCAGGTAAGCCGGGTTCTTCAAATGCTCATAAGCAACCAGCGACGAGTACGAGACCATGCCTCCCCACAACGAGTGTGCCATATACGCGAGCGCTTCCCACCAGCGGTCTGGGTTCTGTGCGCGGTAATCGTTGCTGTGCCCGATATTCGCAAGAATAAGCTCGCCATAACGCGATGCTTCTTCCGATGCTTCCGCTAGACAAAGCGCCTCACACGTTGGTCCGAAGCCGGCATTGTCATAGAAGTGCTCCGTGATCGCCCCGCGATATGATGCGCTTTGTTCTCTCAGCTGAAGGAAGAACGCGTCCCATAATACCGCCAGCTCATCATACAGCGCCTTGAAATCCGAACGACCGCGAAGCACGTCCATCAGATCCTTCATGAAGTGCGTGAACGTACCGGTAAGCTTCGTTTCCTTCTTCTCACGCGAATCTTCATGCAGCCGATCGTCGAAACGAACGATCATAAGCTCAGCCGCCCATCGCAGATACGTATCTGCCGTATTCAACTGCAGTTCGTTATCTTGATAGCGAGAGAGCAGGTAGAATACGTGGCCGATATAGTCGAAGTCGAAGATGCGATAGAACCCGCCGTACAGCTTGACCGGGCGACGGAAATCGCCGTCCTCGAACCATTTGTTCCGAACATACAGCGCAGCGCTCCGCTCCACCTTATGCACCTGTGACAGATTACGATCAGCGATCAAGTTCTTCAGCAGGACAAAAGAAAGCTTGCCGAGCGACTCGCCTTGGTTCGATTCCGGCAGGAATACATGCGGACGTCCCGATGCCCCTTGCTCGTCATACGAATGCGTGCACAAATAGTCTGCCCGCGCCTCGAGAATGTCTGCGATCGGCTCCGATACGTTGAACACGACGAAGTCCGACGTACCATCATCGAGCAGGATGCGAAGCTTAGCCTCGCCTGGCTCTGTAATCGTCATTCCAATCCGATAACAGGAATCGCCTAGCGATTCCACATGCTCCATCACATTCGAGCGAGATGCGGCCCGCTCCAGCTCAACTGCACGGATTCTGCGTCCCACTGGCAGTTGCACCTTCGCTTCGAATGTGCCGCCGGCGATTACCATCGGCTCATAGCTTACAATCGGATGCGAGAGCTTCCCGCCATTGGTCTGGAACTGCTCGGCACTGTCGAACGGCAACATCGTATACGACCATTCGCTAGCGCCCCGCGGCTCGACCTCCACAACCGACGTATAGATGTCGGGATAAATCCAGCTCTGAGCAGGCTTCTGTTCTTCCGGATACATGCCTTGTCCGGCAAGGATCAACGAATGATACAGAATGCCGTCCAGAGACGGCGATACTTGCTCAAGGAACAGATTCTCATAGCGGCAGTAAGCGCCTAGTGAATAGGTGCGTCCTTGCGTGCCGTAGACGCCAAGATGCGGCCCCATATTGCTGCGACGCATGCCTGCGAATTTCGTATAATCATCGGATATCGAAGGGAACAACGCACATGATTGGCTGATGTTCCGATGTACATTCGTATCCTTGAACATGACGTAGGCAAGCGACATCCATACGTAGAACGAATCGACGATCAGAGGTGCATCCCCGCCATTCACCAGCCGGATGCCCCAAGTAAGGGCATCCTCGCGCTTCGTCGAGAAGGTCTGCTCGACCGCAAAACCTTCGAATGGATAGGTGACAATCAATCGATCCGTTTCCTGCTGAATAGATGGCGTAACACCCGCACTCGAGTATACATTTCCCGCCGTCTTCAACTCGAACATGCCGAATAGCTTGTCTTTATCTTGGTAGCCAACCGAATCGATATAGGTACGATCTACAACCCAGTTCATCTGCTCCGGGTCATCGTTTATGAGAAGCTTATCCACGTAGCCTGCCGCATCAATGGCAATCGAGAACGTTTTGTTGCGCAGTAACACAGTAACTCCCCCAGTCTCTCCAAACGTTGTCTTTGTTATCTCTGTTTGCGGAAACGAATCACGTTCCATGATACGCTCGGCAGCAGAGCTTCAAGCCGTCCGTCCGAGAAGCTGGACGTATCGATCTTGCTTGGCGTTACGGCATTAGGCGTCAGTTCCGTATTCTTCGCCTTCATATCATCATTGGTCATCGTAAGGTGCTCAACGAGCTCATAACCTGCGAAGCTGCGCATATCGCACTCGAGCGCCATTGGCTGCTCCAGATGACGGTTCACGGCGAAGATCGTGACTTCCTCCTGCTCTTCATTGAACAGCGTAACCGATTCCAAGTAAGGTACGTCCGTGAAGTCTTTGCTGTCATAGCGTTCCGTCTCGATGACTGGCTTCAGCGCTGTGCCGCGGCCGTACAAAGAAGCGTGCATGAACGGATAGTAGATCGTCTGGCTCCATGCCGCGCCGCCAGTCGTCGTCATGATTGGTGCAATGACATTGACGAGCTGCGCCAAGCAAGCCATGCGGACACGGTCCGAGTTTTTGAGCAGCGTAATGAGCATCAGGCCAACGACAATTGCATCCTCGAACGTGTACACGTCCTCGAGCAACGCCGGCGCGATTTGCCAAGGATCAACCGCTTTGTCCGACTCGAGCGTATGGAACCACACGTTCCACTCGTCGAACGACAGCTTCATCTCTTTCTTGCTGCGTTTGCTGGCTTTCACATAATCAGCCGTAGCGACAACCGTACGGATGAATTCTTCCATATCGAGCGTACGAGCCAAATAATTGGCCGTATCGTTATCAGAGTTGCCATAGTACGTATGCAGCGAAATATAGTCGACATGGTCATACGTGTGCTCAAGCACCGTTTTCTCCCATGAAGGGAACGTTGGCATCGCGCGGAACGAGCTGCCGCATGCGACGAGTTCAATCGTTGGGTCGACCCACTTCATTACCTTCGCTGTTTCAACAGCCGCGCGACCGTATTCCTCAGCCGTCTTCATGCCGATCTGCCAAGGGC
Source organism: Paenibacillus terricola (assembly GCF_014779765.1). Lineage (GTDB taxonomy): Bacteria > Bacillota > Bacilli > Paenibacillales > Paenibacillaceae > Paenibacillus_T > Paenibacillus_T terricola. The sequence goes on from NZ_JACXZA010000005.1 coordinate 267,431, forward strand.
CGTCCATTTCGTTGCCGATGCACCATACTTTAATGTTGTGCGGATCCGCATAGCCATGCGATCGACGCAGGTCGCTGTAGTAGCTGCCGCCAGGATGGTTGCAGTACTCGACCAGATTGCGCGCCGCATCCGGGCCGCGAGTTCCGAGGTTAACGGCCATCATGACGTCCGTGCCGACTTTCTTCGCCCAGTCGACGAATTCATTCGTGCCGACGTAGTTCGGTTCAAGCGAGCACCAGGCAAGCTCCAGCTTCTTCGGACGCTCTGCGAGCGGGCCAACGCCATCCTCCCAGTTGTAGCCGGAGACGAAGTTGCCGCCAGGATAACGGACTACAGGTACTTTCAAGGCACGCACCAATTCGATGACGTCTTGGCGGAAGCCTTGGCTGTCCGCCGTTGCGTGACCCGGCTCATAGATGCCACCGTAAACGGCTCGGCCGAGATGCTCGATGAACGAGCCGTACAGCCGGTTATCGACGTCCGCGATGCGGAACGCACGATCGATCGTCATTGTGGACTTAATCGCGTTGCTCATATTCGCTGCCTCCTGAAATTACTGTTTTTTATTTCATACCCGAAACCGAGATGCCCTCTACGAAGTAACGTTGCGCTACAAAGAACAGAACAACACATGGGATGAGCATCAGCATGGCGGCTGCCATCAAATAGTTCCATTCAATAACGTTGAAGGAGTTTTTGAATTCAAGAATACCAAGCGTAAGCGTCTTAATGCTATCGTCGCTAATGAAGATGAGCGGCTTGAAGAAGTCGTTCCAGAAGAACATGAACGCTGTGATGGATACCGTTGTAATGACCGGCTTCGACAGCGGCAGCGTAACCTTCCAGAAGATTTTGTACACACTCAGACCGTCCAGCATCGCTGCTTCATCCAGACTGCGAGGCAGAGCGACGAAGAATTGACGCAGCAAGAAAATATTATAAGGCGATCCGAACCATTCCGGCACGATCAGCGGTGCAAGCGTGTTGTTCCAGCCCAGTTCACGGAACAGCAAGAACTGTGGAACGATCGTAACTTGCGGCGGGATCATCATCGTTGCAAGAATCAGCATGAAGACGATGTTGCTGCCTCTGAAATTAATGCGTGCCAGACCATAAGCAACAAGCGTACTTGATAGAACCGTACCGATAATGCCAAGACCGGTGACAAGCACCGTATTCTTCATATAAGTAAAGAACGGGACACGCGTAAGCACTTCATGGAAGTTACCCCACTGCGGCTTGCTTGGAATCCATTCCGGCGGAAGCATATAGATGTCGATTCCAGTCTTAAGGCTGGACGACAGCATCCATAGAATTGGAACGATCGCCACGATAGAAGCGATAATGAGAATGGCGTAAATGAGCGTATTGTTAATGATTCGTTGGTTGCGGATCGAAGCGGTTTTGCTTGCCATCTGCGATTACCCTCCTTCTATTTGTCATACGTGACGAAGCGCTTGGACAACTTGAGCTGCAGCATCGTTACGATAAAGACGATTACGAACAACACGACCGACAGCGCAGAAGCGTAGCCCATATTGAAGTACTGGAAGCCATTCTGGTAGATGTACATAACGAAGAACAGAGTCGAGTTGTTTGGTCCGCCATCCGTCATGACATAAGCCTGCGTGAACACTTGGAAGCTGGTGATGATGCCCATGATCAGATTGAACAGGATCGATGGCGACAGCATCGGCAGCGTTACGTGGAGGAACTTACCGAAACGTGATGCTCCGTCGAGCTCGGCTGCTTCATACAAATATCCTGGGATATCTTGCAGGCCGGCCAAGAAGACGATCATTGCGCCGCCGAAGCTCCACAAGCTCATCAGGATCATCGATGGAAGCGACCAATGCTCGTTATAGATCCACTCCGGACCATTAATGTGGAACCAGCCAAGCACTTGGTTGATAACGCCGAATTTCGGGTTGAACATCCAGCTCCAGATCATCGCGACAGCGACACCCGAAATAATGGATGGCAGGTAGAGCATGGTGCGGAATACTTTCGCTCCACGAATCTTCTGGTTCACTAGCAAAGCGGCGGTTAGCGCGACTATTAATTGAAGCGGTACGCTGAATAACGTATAGATCGAGGTTATGGAAAGCGATTTATAAAATAACGAATCGTGGAACATCGTTACGTAGTTGTCGAATCCAATAAATTCAGGTGAACTGATCAAATTCCAGCGGAATGCACTTATCGCAAACGAATATAGGACTGGAGCGCCCGTGAACAGCAGAAATCCGATAATCCATGGCGATATGAAAATAAAACCAGCCAGATTGTTTCGTTTCATATTCCCATTCTCCCTCACATTAGACAAGGAGCGGCCGACCATAATGCCGCTCCCTGCACATGCAATTCTTATTTGTTGTTTAGATCGATGATCGATTGCGCTTTAGTCTGGAATGCCTTCATTGATTCTTCAGCTGTCAATTTGCCTGTGTAGATCTGTTCCAGTTGTTTCTCGAATTCATCTGTAATTTGTTTCACGCCTGGTGCGTATGGACCGATACGTCCGTAGTTAACAACATCACCTACAAATGCCGTTCCTGCCGGTTGGCCGGAATCGTAAGGCTTCTGCTCGAGTACCGATTTACGCGTTGGCACATAACCAAGACGCTCGGATACGCCCTTCTGAATTTCAGGACCGCTCAGCCATTTGATAAGCTCCCACGTTTCTTGCGGATGCTTCGACTTCTTCGCGATCGTGAAGTACGACGAGTGAAGGATCGTATTCGCATCTTTGTTCTTCGGAAGCGGTGCAATGTCCCACTCGAAGTTTTTAATATCTTTGTACGTATCCTTCAGCCAGATGCCGTTGCGCGTCATTGCAACCATACCGCTTGGGAACAGGTCGCCGCCGCCGGACATTTCGGCAATGGTTGGTGCAATGCCCTTCTTCAGCGTCACATCTGCCCAGAACTGAATCGCGTTAATAACTTCTGGGGAATCGAAGTTTGCTTTGCCATCCTTGAAGATGTCGCCGCCGTTCTGACGAATCGCTGCTTCTGTCGGCAGCCACCAGCTTGTCATGCCATCCGTGCCGTATTGCGTTACTTTGTTGCCGTCCTTAACTGTCAGCTTCTCAGCAGCCGCTACATAATCGTCCCATGTCCAAGTGCCGTCCGGATACTTTACGCCAGCTTTATCGAACAGCGTTTTGTTATAGAACATAACTTCCGGCGCCAACGTATAGTTCAAGCCGTACAGCTTGTTGTCGAGTTTAGCCAGTTCAAGGGTATTATCGTAGAAGTCGTTCAGATCAAAGGACGTATCCTTCTCAATGAAAGGCGTCAGATCCTGGATAACGCCTTGCTTCGCCAAATCCGGCGTCGTCGTTTCGTACAACGTCATCATGTCTGGTGCTGTACCGCCAGCAATCATCGTCATCAACTTATCTTCATAAGCGTCTGGAATGTAAACTAGCTTCGTCTTGATGTTAGGGTGGGTAGACTCGAATTCAGCAAGCGCCTTCTCCCAGATCTCTTTCTCTCCCCAAATCGACATGCTGATTTCAACTTTTCCGCCGCTTCCGCTTGTGCCGTTCGCTTCCTCTTTACCGCTGCTGCCACAACCAGCAACAACGAGCATCGTCGAAAGTGTTAAGAGTGCTACAACCTTTTTCATGGTGATCAACCCTCCGATTATAGTTGTTCCCTTTGTCTTGTCTTTACCATGCCTACCTACTTTGTTCTAAGTGCAGCCCGTCCAGCCGGCCCTGCACCACCTCCTTTAAAGCGCTTCCATTGCGTTGGCAAAATTAAACGTTTAAACCTAATTCATCATAAAAGGAACAAATATTTATCGATATTCGTTTAAACGTTTAACTTTGTATTCTAAAAAAATGTTTACTGCTTATCCGCTGCTGCCGCAACCGTTTCTCGTTCGATCATTCGGCACTCCAGCTTCGGATTGGATTCCTCTGGCGGGCTGCCATCCAAGATTTCAATCAGCATCGCGATTGCTCGGCTTCCCATTGCTTGCAGCGGAATATCAACCGTCGTAATCTTAGGTGAATAATAGCCGCTGAACTCGCGATTATCGAAGCCAATGACGGATAGCTGCTCCGGAATGTTTACGTTTATTTCCCTGCAAGCATCGATGGCGCCGCCTGCCATGAGATCGTTCATTGCCAGTATCGCTGTTGGCGGAGTCGGCAATGCCATAAGCTCCTTCGCCATCGAATAGCCCGATGAGTATTCCCAGTCACCCGTCTTGATAAGGCTAGGGTCAAAAGGAAGTTGATTGGCCATAATAGCTTTGTAATACCCGTTAAATCTGCCATGTGAAGGCATGGAATCGATCAAACCGCTAATAAGTGCAATTCGCTTATGTCCGCGCTCGATCAAGTAATTCGTCGCTTCGAGCGCTGCGAGTTCATCATCATAATTAACGGAGTAAGCCGACTCCAGCGTAGAGTAGCAGTATACATAGACGACGGGCTTCGCAATATCTATTAGCCCTTTCACATCACGCGTATGAACGCCGATGTAGATAATGCCGTCTACCTGCTTGCTGAGCAGGTCGTCCACCGCTGCGGTAATGATGTGCTTGTAGCGGTCAATATCTTTGAAATGGTTGCCGATTCGCTTATGAATCCGCAGATTCGTAAGGACGATTGTAAAACCGTTCTCCTCGGCATACTCATTAATCCCGTTGATAATTTCCGGTGCGCTGAAGACGGTAATATCCTCAACGATGACGCCGATCGTACTCGTCTTGTTCAGCTTCAAACTCTTCGCAATGTTGTTTGGCTTGTAGTTATGCGCCTCAACAATTTCTAATACCTTGGCTCGTGTCTTATCGCTAATATTACCCCTGCCATTCAACACGTAGGAGACTGTGGCGGTCGACACGTTCGCCAGCTTCGCAATATCCTTGAGCGTGATCAAACCCGTCTTACCTCCCTTGCATCTTATGGCGTCACGCCGTAAGTTAAACGTTTCACTTTTCACACTATATCATCGTGATTTTGTTTTGTAAAGCGTATTCACTACCGTTTTTCGTGACATAAAACGCCATTTTCGAGTTACCGGCAACATCCCGATAGTCCGAAAATGGCGTTAACTAGTCGTTAACTAACGTTAACCTTTTCGTTAACTTAGCAGGGTTTTATCGCTCATTGAATTATGCAGCAGCCCTTAGTTAACGTGTTTATTCCTCGTCCCAATTCCGTGAATGATTCACCTTCTGCCGTGGCTTCCCTGCGCTTGCTCCGCTCCGGCGTTCCTTGCTGCGCTGATCGATGCGTTCCTTACGCGCTTGATGCGCAATCTCCTTGCCTGTCTTCAAGTAGTTGTTATAGCGCCGACGGTCTAGATCGCCAGTCGCTAGAGCCGCAAGCACGGCGCAGCCTTCTTCACGCTCATGGCGGCAATCGCGGTATCGACAATTCGCAGCCAGCGCTGCAATATCGCTGAACGCTTCCTCGTGCCCTTCGTCGGCATGCCATAGCTGCAGCTCGCGCATCCCCGGCGTATCCATAAGCAGCGCTCCGCCCGCAATCGGGAACAGCTCACGATGCGTTGTCGTATGTCTTCCCTTGGCATCATCCTCACGGATGTCCTGTACGCGCATCCGATCCGCTTCGGACAGCCAATTCAGCAGCGTTGATTTGCCTGCTCCGGATGAGCCAGCAACAGCAACCGTCACGCCTTGACCCAAGTAAGGCGCCAGATGCTCCCGTCCTTCTCCATTCATTGCACTAACGACGACGGCTGGCACACTGGCGGGAATGAATGCACGAGTCTGCTCCGCCATTTCTTCCGGATTGGGACATAGATCCGCCTTCGTCAGCACAATAACCGGCTGAGCGCAGCTTCCCATTGCAGCTGTCAAATACCGCTCAATTCGCCGCAGATTAAAATCCTGATTCAGCGCAATGACGAGAAAGAGGAAGTCGATATTCGCACCGATAACCTGCTCCTGCCATTGACTGCCCGCTACTTTGCGGGAAACCGCGGATTGGCGCGGCAGCAGCGCGTGTATGACGACTCGCTCGTCGCCAGGCGCAAGTTCCGCCATTACCCAATCGCCGACAGCTGGGTAATCCCCCTTGCCCGATGCCTCATATTGATAACGTCCAGCCACAGTGCCGAGACGTTCTCCTTCGTTCGTCATCACCCGATAGACGTGAGAGAACTGTGCGGTAACACGCGCCGGCACGAGCGCTCTCGCTTGATGGTGTTCTGCTGCAGCCTCTGCTGCTTTCTTCTCCCATTGCTCATTCCAGCCATACGCTTGCAATACGGAGGTTTTATAACCCTTAATAGGTGTATTATGGTTCAAATGTTTAGCTCCTCTAATGAAATTCATAGTCTTTCTTGAAAATATAATCTCTTTGGTGTCACTCGTTATACTGCAATTTCAGCTTCGTTATACTGTAAGCATGCTCTCAAGGCATGAATCGCCCCATAGTTGTTAGGGCCGTGATTAGCATTGCTGGCGGATGTTCAGCTGTGCGCAGGCTGCAGCCACAATTCGCCCAAAACCAAAAAACCTGCGCGGTCTCCCGGCAGGTTTCCATGCTTGCGCTGACGTATAGACGCACGAAACTAGAGCGCGTCTACACGTCAAACAGCAAAACAAAAAACCGGGGAGACCCAATCGGTCTCTCCCGGTTCAGCTTCCATACACCATGCGTAATGCATGGCGTATGCGTTCATACCGATCACTGTCCATTAACAGTGATCAATATTCGTAAGCGTCCGTAGAGACCGATGGCCATGTAGTTGCTGCGTCGTCATCATTGTTCTCATAGCACATCAGCCTCCTTGAAATTAGTATCACCAGTATATCCCTTAACCGTCAGTTTGTGCAACAACACATTTGATGAATTGGAAATTATTTTACGCCGCGGCCGATGCTGGCGAAACAGCACTTTTATCACCGAGTACGATTTGATCTCCCAGTTGGGACTCAACAACCGTTTTACCTTCGATATGGAGCAGAACTTCGCGCAGGGATGCATACACCTTGCTCTGCTGTACGATTCCTGGCTGTCCGTCACCGGTTGCGAGATCAAAGGCCGTGCCGTCAGACAATACGACATGCACATTCCGATCGGATGCATTCCAGCTTAGCTTGCCGCCCAGTCCGACTATCATATCTCGAAGCGGTATAAGCCAGTCCCCTTCGCCCGTTGCCCAGTACGCACCTGGTTCGAAGAGAAGCGTCCGATCGGCTACGTAAACGACGAGCTCTTTGCCCCCTTGTGCTGCGCCAGCAGTCGTCCCCTCCGTCGATCCACCGTCTACATGCTTACTTATATCTCCTGAGAATACGAATGTACTTGCGCCATTCGCCATTAGCCCTTGACGCACTGCTTTCTCCTCTGCCGACGTTGCTTTCGGACGGCTCCACTTCAGCTTATCCGCGAGGCGGAACGTTACAGGCTCAACAGCTTCTGTTAGAGGTGCAAAGGTGTAGCCTTGCTCTTTATAGTAACGGATAATATCCGGCAACGCCTTCACGGACTCGCCATGGATCGAGCTGTCATGCAGCAGCACGACGGTCTTATCCGACAACTTCGAATTGTGAATGTTCTTAATAATTTCAGCCGCTGGCACTCCTACTCGCACAGAGTCTCCGCTATCGACATTCCAATCGAACATCGTATAGCCTGCCTGCTTCATTGCGTCAAAATACGATTGGTCAAAATTGCCGAAAGTCCCGCCTGGCGCACGTACCAGCTTCGTTCGAATGCCAGCTGCTGCCTGCATTGCATCTTCCGTCTTCACGATCTGTGCAGCGAACTCGCCAAAGCTGTTATACAGCGTTTTATATACATGATCATACGTATGATTGCCAACCGTATGGCCTTCTTCCACAATGCGTTTCAGCATTTCTGGATGCTCATTCACATGCTCGCCGAGTACAAAAAATGTCGCTTTGATGCCTTCCTTCTTCAGAATATCGAGCACCTCAGGCGTCAGCTTGCTAGGTCCGTCATCGAAAGTCAGATAGACGGTACGGCCATTAGGCTTGTCCGGCGCGGTCACTGTATCATTACTGATGGGAGGCTGTTCACCTATCGAACCCGCTTTAATGATGATCGGCTGATTGCCCGTCGTAATCGTTCCTTGCTTGCCGATAGCTGCATCCGTCTGCACCGTACCCGCTTGTTCTTGTATATCAATAGCCTGCCCCGCAGGAGCGACTGCTTGTCCCGCAACAACAGCAACCACTGGATCTGGTGATGGCGCAAGCCATACCTGCTCGTTCACGCTTGCTTCCTCCGCTGCTTCCCCTCTGTCAACAAACCATCCGCTCCACGCCGCTGCACTGATTGCGAATGCCGCTGCAATTACGGCCCTTACGATTCGACGACGAATCATATCCGTCCACCTCGCTCAACATTTCCGGCCTTCCCGGCCTGGTTGATAGATTATATGAGACAGAAGTCTATCAAATGACTCGTAAGAGAAAATATAAATACCTCTATTGATGCTCATATTCCCGCAATCTCTAAGCAAGAAAGCTGCCAGCCTCCTACAACTCATTCCTATCAATTACCCTTGCCTGACATGGACCAATCATCTATCAGCGCCAGCATTCATGATATACTGCCCCCCGCTCTACTTCGTAACAGCCATCCCGTCCAGCAGCGCCTGACCTTCCACTTGCAGCTGGCCACTGTCTCCTCTACCGTCTTCCGCTCATCTGCAATCGCTTGGAGCTCTACGACAAGCTTCAGCTCGAATGACTACCCTAATCCCTTCCCTAAAGACAACAAAAACCGCCATCCACGGGAATCCCGCAGACGGCGGCTGTTAAGCTGCCAGTCTATCTAGCTATTAAAAATCGAAGTCTTCGTCGCGCAGCGTCTCGACATTAAGCGTACGGACATAGCCGTTGCCCTTCTTTGAGAAGAAGTCGTGCTGCTTCGTCCGCGTGCTGATGCCATTGAAGACGATCGGGTTGATGTCTTCCTCTGGGAAACGTGGATCGAGTCCGAGATTCATAAGTGCTTTATTACAGTTGTAGCGCACATAAGCCTGTACTTCGTCCGCAAGGCCTAGTTCCGTGTACAGCTCGCTCGTGTACGCTTCTTCATTCGCATGCAGCTTATCGATAAGCGCGTTCAGCTCATCGAGCGCTTCTTGACGCTCTTCTGGCGTCAGACCGCGGTATACCTCTTGCGCCAGTACGCCAACGTACAGGCCGTGGATACTCTCGTCGCGCAGAATAAGGTCGATAATCTCGCCGCTGCTCGTCATCTTGCCTTGGCCGGCAAGGAAGAGCGGATAGAAGAAGCCGCTGTAGAACAAGTAGCTCTCAAGCAATACCGATGCGGACAGTGCCAGATATAGGCTCTTAGGCGTCTTGATATTGTTGTAATAGACCGAGATCCACTCTGCTTTATTCTGAAGCTTCGGATGGCTCTTCACCCATGCGAAAACGCCGTCGATCTCTTCATTCGTTGCCAGTGTCGTGAAGATACTGCTGTACGATTTGGCATGGATCTGCTCCATCATGCCCATGAACGACAACACAGCCTTGCGCTGCAGCCCGTCGACATGCTCAACGATCTTCGGAATGCCGACGCCGCCTTGAATCGTGTCGAGAAGCGTCAGGCCGCCCAGCACCTTCATATACAACTCGCGCTGCTTCTCGTTCAGCTCGATCCACGACATCTTATCATCCGACAACGGGATCTCTTCATCCGTCCAAAATTGCATAATGTTCTGGTTCCAGAACGTCAACGTAAAGTCGTCGTCCGGGCGGTTCCAGTTAACAGCTTCCAATGCCATCGCTCAACCGTTCCTCTCTATATGGAAGGAGTCGCCATGCCACACCGTCATTAGACGGCGCAGCTAATGCACTCCTCTACGCTCAATCTATTCGTACGCGTGTAGTAGAGCGACTTAAGGCCCTTCTTCGCCGCGTAGATATAGTAGCGGGACAGCTCCCGCGTCGTTACGTCACTGTTGACGTGCAGCACTGTCGAAATACCTTGGTCGATATGCTGGGAAATCTCTGCGATCATATCGATGACCTTGAATTGGTCCATCTGATACGCCGACTTGTAGAAGAAGTAGTTATCCTGCGCCAGGTACGGCATCGGATAATACGTCGTCGAGTTCGCATACGTACGCGTCTCGATATGTTCAACGACCGGCATTACGCTCGACGTCGCATTTTGCACATAGGAGATGCTTTGCGTTGGTGCAATCGCCAGACGGTAAGCGTGGTAAACGCCATGCTTCATAACGAGTGCTTTCAGCTCAGCCCAATCCTCAGGAGATGGAATATGCATCTCGCCGAACAGTTGACGCGCGCGCTCAGTCAGCGGACGGAAGTCAGTCGACAAGTAGCGGTCGAAATAATTGCCGTTCGCGTATTCGGATTGCTCGAAGCCGTTGAAGGTTACGCCGCGGTCGCGGGCAATCATCATGCTCTTCTCAAGCGAGTAGTAGTTCATCATCATGAAGAACGTGCGTGCGAAATCGCGCGCTTCTTCGCTCTCGTAAGCGATTTTGTTCTTCGCGAGGTAGCCGTTCAGGTTCATAGCGCCAAGACCAACCGAGTGCAGCTCTTCGTTCGCCTTGCGAACACCTGGAGCATTCGCGATCTTCGCCATGTCGCTGACCGACGTCAGTCCTTCGATGCCTTCATGGACGGACTCTTTGATTTTGCCAAGATCCATTACGTTCACGATATTAAGCGATGCAAGGTTGCAGCTAATGTCGCGGCGGATAATGTCTTCTTGACCGTAATCGTTAATTTCGGACGTCTCCTGCAGCTGGAAGATCTCCGTGCACAGGTTCGACATCTTGATTGCGCCAATTCCTTTAAGAGCATGGTCTTTGTTGGCATTGGTGCGGTTCATAATATATGGATAGCCCGATTCGAGCTGAATCATCGCAATCTTCACAAGCATGTCGCGCGCGCTGATTACATTCTTCTTCTTCACGCGGTCGTCTGCGAGCAGCGTATCATACATCACATCAAGGTCCATGTCGTCCATATGAACGCCATAAGCCTTATGCACCGAGTGTGGTCCAAATACGACAAGCGGCTTGTTCTGTGCAGCCAGCTCGTAGAATTTGTTCGGTACGATCAGACCGATCGACAACGTCTTCAGGCGGATCTTCTCGTCTGCGTTAATCTTCTTGCTGTCCAGGAACTCCATTACGTCCCAGCCGAAAATGTTGTAATAGCCAGCTCCCGAACCTTTGCGCTGACCCATCTGGTCCGCATAGGAGAATGCATCCTCCATCAACTTCAGTACCGGCATAATGCCCTTCGCAGCGCCCTCTACGCCTTTGATCGCTTCACCGCGACCACGAAGCTTGGACAGGTTAACTGCTACGCCGCCGCCGATTTTCGACAGCTGCATGCACGTGCCAAGCACGTAATTGATCGAGTTAAGCGAGTCATCCATCTCAAGAAGGAAGCAAGATACCATCTCGCCGCGGCGGCTCTTGCCCGCGTTGAGGAACGTCGGCGTAGCCGGTTGGAAACGCTGCTCCATCATTGCTCCAGCCAAACGCATCGCTTTGTCGAAGTCGCCTTCCCCCAAATGAAGCGCTACTGCCGCTACACGGTCCGGATACTGCTCCATGTACTTCGAACGGTCATCGCTCTTCATTGCATAGTCCGTGTAGAACTTCGACGCCGCCATATACGAAGCGAATTGGAATTTAACGCCGTGCGTCTTGCTGAATACTGCCTCAACCTGTTCCTTCGTGTACTGCTTATATACATCTTCATAGAAGTCGTTATCAATCATATATTGGACTTGCTCCGTGAAACTATTGAAGCGCATGCTCTTGGCATCCACTTCTTCCATGAAGGCTGCAACCGCCTCCTGATCCTTCTCTAGACGGAAGAATCCTTCTTCGTTACGCTGCATCAGCTCGTTATTAAGCTCAATATGCCGCAAGTTTATTCACTCCCTGCCGAAATTGATCGACGTCGCGTCCTGTACCCGACAGCTCGAATTTATGAATGACTGGAACATTGTATCGATTGGAAATATCATCTGCGCTCTTCGCGAACGACTGTCCCCAGTTACGGTTGCCGCTTGCCGACACACCCTTCAGTTGGGAGCTGTTACGGCGCAGAAACTTCTCGACACGTTCCGGCACTTGTCCGAATCCGGTCGTGAACGTTACAAGTACGAATGGCTCGTCCACCGTCATCTCTTCTGTATTTCCGTCGTCCAGCGAGACCGACTTCATATTCAGTTTTTCGACAAAGCGGCGAACGTTCCCCGTCCTCGAATCATACACAACCAGCATGTTATTATACCCTCCATATGTAGCAGCCTCTCCCGGCTACCAACTCTATTAAAATCAATATGTAGGTTGACTGAGACAATAATATATCTATATATTGTGCGTGTCAATGGTTCGAAGCCCGCATTTGGCAACAAAAAGTGCTTGACAATCGGAGAGGCCAATAGGGACAAGGGATTGCGGTTTTGTCTGACTTTTCTGTATCCAAAGTCGGATCGATGACGGAGATTGTCGATTGATGGGGAAGGCAATATAAGTGAAAATCGAGGGTGTTTTTCATAAATGTGGAAAAGAAAATCAATGTGAAAAACAGTCTGATTTTCTGCAAATCCCTGTGCAAAGTGAAGCATTAAAACAGCAAAGCGGCCTCCCGGCAGCAGGAGACCGCTTCTATCCTCGAATCTATTTCTTCTATATAGTACGCTTTCATTATTACAGATGCTTGCTGTTTGATGCTGTATGAGTTCATTGTGCAACAGAAGTTGTCCTACAGAAGGATGATTGGACCTGATGATGCTCATCGAACAGAACAGCCAAGTCCTGCGACCAAGGACCGACAAATTCCTAAGCCGCATATAATCGTCTTCAGCCCAGAACGTCTCACCATCAATATGTTGTGGTATTCGCGGAATATTCGAGAAATCGACTCATCATGCTGAATGAGTCAGCAAGCTCTTCTTGCAGCACCTATTGGGGAATTGTCCCTTGAGCAGCCCGCCGGGATCGGCGATTACCGATAACAATCCACTATACCGATTCTCTCTCATCTCATATGTACGTCATATGCACGCCTTACGCAAACACCGCATACGAATGCTCCTACAGCGAATGCAATGATCCGCTGCAGGCGACGCTATAGATCAGTCGTGCGCAAGATGCTGTCTCGTCAGCAAAAACAGCTGCTCGATATGCGTATCATCTAAGGAGTAATAAACCATCTTGCCTTCCTTACGGCGTTTAACGATACGAAGATTGCGCAAATAACGCAGTTGGTGCGAGACAGCCGACTGCCCCATGCCGAGCGCTTCGGTCAGATCGTGTACGCATAGCTCCTGTAAGGATAGCGCATGAATCATTCGAATTCGTGTTGGATCGCCCAGCGCCTTGAACAACTCGGCCATCGCTGACGCCGCTTCATCGCCCAGCAGTTCGTTTCTGACCCGCTCTGCCGTCTCAGGCCCTGTGCCTTCGCATATAGGCTCGCATTTGTCCATCGTGTCCATCGTAATGTCACCACCTGCCCCTATTATACATGGAAATACGTATGCGTTGTCATGCAGGTTGTTCATTACATTAAGGCTTGCGAACAACTTCTTCCACTGGTATGATGGATTTAATTAATATATGAGCAATCATTCATATGTTCTGATTTGGAGGGAGATGCAAATGACCAGCCGCAACAGCGAAGACCAACATAAGTATAACGAGCCTACTAAAGATAAACTCGGACAATCTAAGCATGACCATTCCCATGAAGATCATACGCATGAGGGCTGCAGCGATCATGCACATGTTGAGCATACACATGCTGACGGCCATATTCATGGCGAGACTTGCAATCACTCAGAGGGGCAGAACCCTAAACCTACCCATTCACATGCTCATCATGGGCATTCCCATCAACATCACGGACACAGCCATCACGGACACTCCCATCATGGCCATGTTCATGGCGGCGCTGGCAACCGTCAAGGGCTTGCCGTTGCGCTATGCATTACTGGCGGCATTATGGTGCTTGAATTCTTCGGCGGTCTCATGACCAACTCGCTCGCGCTGCTCAGCGACTCCGGGCATATGCTGAGCGATACCGCAGCGATTGCGCTCAGCCTCGTCGCTTTCTGGTTCGCGGCGAAGCCAGCGACCGCTTCGAATACGTACGGCTATCACCGCTTCGAAATATTAGCGGCCTTGTTCAACGCGCTGACGTTGTTCGTCATCGCTGGCATGATAGCCGTAGAAGCCTATCACCGACTGAATGCGCCGCCAGATGTCGCAGGCTTGCCGATGATGGCTATTGCCGCCGTCGGCCTGCTGGCTAACCTCCTGAGCGCCTGGGCACTTATGCGCAAGGGTGATATCGAGAACAACCTGAACGTCCGCTCAGCTTACCTGCACATTCTCGGCGATGCGCTTGGCTCCGTCGGCGCGATTGTCGCAGCACTTCTCGTCACGCTATTCGGATGGAACTGGGCTGACCCCGTCGTCAGCGTTCTTGTTGCCCTGCTCATTCTGCGCAGCGCATGGGGTATTCTGAAATCAGTGCTCCATATTCTGATGGAAGGTACACCGGAAGGCATCGACTCGGATGAGGTCCGCGAGGCGCTGCTCAGCATAGCAGGCGTTCGTGATGTCCACGATCTGCATATCTGGACGATCACTTCCGGACTTCCCGCAATCAGCGGTCACCTGCTCGTGCAAGAGAATATCGATTGCCAGAACATTCTCCGCGATGCGCTGGCTAAGCTGGAGTCCCAATTCGGCCTGACGCATGCAACCTTGCAGATCGAGAAGTTTGATGGGATGCATGAGCCGCTGAGGGTATAGGGGGACTTCTCCCCTATAGACCCCCTTAAAGATTCAATACTATTAATGAATCAACTATTTAATAAGTCAAACCATTAATTCAAGCGTTCTACCCACCCAAACCCTCCCTGCAAGGGAGGGCCCCCAGGGTTTCCAACCCCGGGACCCCGGAAGGGGATGGTAGCGATACAACGCGTAGGTGTGTTAATACGTGCTGGGAGTCGTGTGACCCTTTGGGTCACAACTTTTGTTCGAGCGTTCCAGAGATTGAGGATATCAATAAATCATATCGAAAGACTTAAACGAAACGTTCAACGAAACAAATAAGAAAACACTTTAATGAAACAAAACAAAAAACTGCCTCCACCCCACTGTCGCGTACAGAGGTTGGAGGCAGCTTTCATTTAGCTGACAATTGCTATTTCGTTTTTGATTTCGATTTGGGCTTGGATGCAGCTTCGATAGCCGCAAGGACGGTATCGACGTGCCCTTTGACCCGAATGTTGCGCCATTCTTCTACGAGAACGCCCTTCTCATTAATGAGGAAAGTCGATCGTACGATGCCCATATAGTCGCGGCCGTACAGCTTCTTCATCTGCCAGACGCCGAACTGCTCGCACACCTGATGCTCGGGATCGGCCAGCAGCACGTATGGCAGCTCGTATTTGGCGATAAAACGTTCATGCCGCGCCACGTCATCTGTGCTGATACCAATGATTACGGTGTTGTGCGCACTCAGCTTCTCACTTGCATCACGGAAATCGCAAGCCTCCTGCGTGCATGCGGTCGTCATATCCTTCGGATAGAAGAAGATGATGACCTTCTTCCCTATATAGTCGCTCAGCGAGATCGACCCGCCGCCAGATCCCTCTAACGTGAAACTAGCGACTTTGCGCCCTAACTCGACTGGTTTAAGCTTCTTCCCCATTGTCATTCCACCTTGTGTCCATCCTACTGTTGATTCCTTCATTATACAGGATGGAAGACGCAGATACGAATCGTCTCAACCAAGCAAGCCGCTTCCGTCTTAATGCCGTTCGACTACGGCAGGCTGTTCCTGCACCTCTTCATGCTTGCCAGGCCAGAAAGCAGCACGTCCCAGCAGCGTCGTAATCGCAGGCACGAGGAACGGTCGGACGATAAACGTATCGAGCAGGACGCCAACTGCTGTCACGATACCGAAGTGTACGAGCACTTGAATCGGCAGCGACGCCAGCACCGCGAACGTACCTGCCAGAATAATGCCCGCCGATGTAATGACGGAGCCGGTCTCGCTTACGCCTTCGCTGATTGCCTGCTTAAGCGGCATCCGTTTTCTTTTGTCCCAAATGCTCGAGATCATGAAGATGTTATAATCCTCGCCGAGCGCAACCAGGAACACGAATGCATACAGCGGGATCGATCCCGACATCGCATCGGCACCAAGCACATAGTGAATAATAATCCAACCAAGTCCCAGCGCGGCAAAATAAGACAGAATAACGGTGCCGATCAAATAAGCCGTCGCCACGACGGAGCGGAGATAGAGCAGCAGCAGCAGCGTGATGAGGCCGATGACGATCGGGATGATGACGCGCGTATCGCGATCGCCCGTTTCCTTCGTGTCATACTGCTCCGCGGTTTGACCGCCGATCCATACGCGATCGTCTGCAGCCGTGCCGCTGCCCGATGACGACAACGCGGCAGCCGCTTCATCATGCAGCTGCGGAATAAGCTTCATCGCTTCGAGCGAATAAGGATTCATCGTCAGATTAACGTTCATCGCGGCGATATTGGCATTCGCCTTGCCCTGCTCCGGTTCAGATACGCTTGCTACGTACGGAAGCTTCGACAGACGCTCCGACACAGCCTTAACATCGCCGCCCTCCGTGTCGACAATGACGCGTACCGGCGCGAGACTGCCCTCCGAGAACTGCTCGCCGATGACCTTGAAGCCTTCGCGGGACTCCATATCGGACGGGAACGAGGACAGAATATCGAATGTTACTTTCACTTGAGAAGAGAAGCCTGCCAATACGCCGAGCAATATGACCGTCGAGAGCACGACAGCCCACGGGCGGCGAACGACGATGCGGCCGATTCGACCGGCGCGAGCGGTTTTCTTCGCCGGCACTGGCTTGCCTTTCTTGCGTGCGCGCTCCGCAATCATCTCCGGCGTGCGCGGCACGAACGGATAGAACGATGCGCGGCCAATAATCGCGAGCAGCGCAGGCACAAGCGTCAGGCTGGCGATGGCCATAATGAGAATCGACAAGCTGAATGGCACAGCGAATCGGTGATAAGCGCCATATTGCGCGAACAGCAGCGCCGACAGCGACAATACGACCGTCAGGCCGCTCATTGCAATAGCGCCTGCGGAACCGGTCAACGCCTTCATCAGCGCCTCCCGCTTGCTCTTCACCTCGCCCAAATGATGACGGAATTGCGAGATGAGGAACAAGCAGTAGTCTGTTCCTGCACCGAACAACAGCACCGTCATAATGGATATGCCTTGGGAGTCGATCGTGATCCAGCCTTCGTGCGCCATCGCGCCAAGAATCGGACTGACGACCATATAGGCGAATCCGACCGCAATAAGCGGAATGAATGCCAGTACAGGCGAACGATAGATCAGCAGCAAAATAATTAAGACAAGCAGTACCGTTCCCAAGAGCAGCGAAACGTCTGCGTTCTTGAACAAGCCGGTCGCGTCGACTTGAATGCCGACAGGACCTGTGATGCGAGCACTAAGCGCGTCCGCCGCGTCCGTCGACGCGTTGAACGGATCGCCGCCCAGCGTCGCCTTCGCCTCTTCGCGAAGCTGATCCAAACTTTCTTTCAGCTTCTCAGTGTCTGCGCTGGATGCGAACAGAACAGGCGTTACGATTGTGCTTCCGTCTTCGGACAGCTCTGCCTGCAAGGCAGGCATCGGCAGCTTGTGAAGGGGCGGCACGCCAACCTGCTCCGGCAGCGGCGCAGCCTCCCACTGAGCGGTCAGCTTCTGCAGCGCAGCCAGGTCTTCCGCGCTTAATCCGCCTTCGCGGTGAAGCACAAGCAGCGCAGGCGTCCCGCTGTCGCTCGGGAATTCTCTTGCGTCTACTGCTGCTGCTTGCACGGATGGCTTCGCATCGCTCAAGTTAGCCGCATTATTCACCTCCTCGTCTCCGACAGCCGGCAATGCAACCGTCAGTACTACCGCCAGCACCAGCCAGATCAGAAGCGTGATCCATCGTCCCCTCTTTCCCGTAACCGTAGAGTAAAGTCGTTCATACATAGCCATCTTGCATCCTCCGTTCAAAGTTCATGCTATAATAAGCGTGTCGAGCTAGTTTTAATTATATATACCGTACGGTTAATTAATCAATGTCTGTATTCGAATTTTTTGTTAAATGAAGGTGTCCAACATATGAAGAATGAACGTCCAACAAAATCGCTCGGTCGTCCGAAACGCAATGAGCAGGATGCTCCGACGCGCGATACGATTATTCAGATCGCCTCCCGCCTGTTCTTGGAGAATGGCTATGAGCCGATTTCCTTGAATCTAATCGCAGAGAAATGCGGCATGACGAAGGCTTCTCTCTATTATCACTTTGCCAACAAAGCGGAGCTTTTCACCGAGTCGCTGATCTGGATGCTGTCTCGCGCTCGCATGAATACGGAGAAGCTGCTGCACGAGGCAAGAGACTTGAAGAGCGGGCTCGAGACGTTGGCCATCATTAAGATGTCCACTCAGCATATGGACTTCGAATCCATCATGCGCGAATCGTCAAGCAACCTGACCGAGGATCAGCTGATCCGGATAAGAGCGACGGAACACAACCTGCACGACGTGCTTGCGATTCATTTTCAGGCTGCAATGGATAAGGGCCATATGCGACAGGCGAACCCGCTGCTTCTGTCGCATACGCTGAGCGCGATGTTGATGCTCGGCAATCGGCAGGAGCCTGCCGATCTGTTCGAATCGGTGCCGGAGCTGGCGAAGGCGATCATCGATCTGTTCTGGAACGGCGTCACGCCGGAGCGTTGATGTGTGGAAAGTTGTACAAAAAAAGGAGCTGTCCCAGCGGTTATCGTCGACGATAATCAGCTGTGAACAGCTCCTTTTTCTACATAAAAGCACGTGTTTGAACTTCCTCTTATAAACTTAAGAGCCCGCTCCGCGATACCGCTTCACGCCGGTATTCCACACGGTCAGCCCGATCGCGAACACAATCAAACCTACCAGCGGTGTATATAAAGCAAGCGAAGCCATATCGTCATGTTTCTCGCCTAGGAAATACGAGGCTGGAATGATGCCCACGAAAGCAAATGGCAGCAACCACGTCAGTACGAACCGGATAATCTTGTTGTAGATGTTAACGGGATAGCGGCCGTAGTTCTGAATGTTGTACATCAGCGGCAGAATGCCCGTTGGCGCGTCCGAGTAGAACGAAATCGCCGTCAATGCCGTGTACAAGCCCATATAGATAAGCACTGCTCCTAGCGTGAACAGCGCCATTACCGGAATGAACCACCAATAGAACGTCAGATCAAGCTGCGTCCAGCTGATGATCATAATGATGATGCCGACCAGCGAACCAAATAATGACGGAGGATCGATATTCTCAAGCATGACTTGGAACAGGTTATGCGCCGGACGCGTCAGTACGCGGTCCATTTCCCCTTTGGCAATATAGCGATCGGAGAAATTCCACAGGTTGAAGAACGTCCCGAAGATGCCGAATGGCACCATGAAAAATCCGTATACGAATACAACTTCCGCCTCCGACCAGCCGCCAAGCGACTCGGTTTGCTGGAAGACGATCAGGATGAAGACGAGGTTAACGCCCTGGAACAACAGATCCGACAGCACCTCGATCCAGAAGTCCGCCCGGTACGTAAGGCGCGTCTTCGCATAGTTCTTCATATATTCCCAGAATAGCGATAAATAGAACATAGCTAACGTTAACCCCCTTGCACGAACAGCCGCGTACGCGCAGCCCGCCACATCAACAGAATCGGTATAAGAAGCACAACGAACCAGATAACCTGTACGCCGAACACGCCCCAAGCGTCTGACAGCGGCGTTCTGCCCGTGAATACGGCACTAGGCAAATAGGTGATAGCCTGGAACGGCAGCCACTTCATCGCAACCGACAGCCAGGCCGGGAAGAACGCGATTGGCACGATAACCCCAGAGAACAGGTCGACAATGACTCTCTTCATGCGCATCATGCCTTCGTTATTCTCCACGAAGAAAGCGAACAGGCCGGTCAACATATTGATCTGCGTATTAATAAGAAAAGCAAAGAACAGCATCACCAAGTAGATTGCCCATACCTTTGGGTCGGTAGGCAGCGATACCGGGAACAACAAGCATACGATGATCATGCCAGGAACCATAAACAGGAGCAGGCGGAACAGACCTTCGCCGAAGCCCTGCATCATTTTCACCGCTAGATATGAATATGGACGGATCAATTGGACTGCGACGCTGCCATCCCGAATTTCATTGGCGATTTCTCGGTCTAGATTGTTGAAATAGAACGCGCGCGCCATCCAAGATACAGCCACATAGGTCGTCATCTGCGCGACGGTGAAGCCCGCCAATACTTGCTTGTCCCCATAAATAGCCTGCCACAAGAAATAATAAGCACCGATATTGATTGCGTAAATAATGATGCCGCTGTAGTAATTCACCCGGTAGGCAAGCATCATGAGAAAGCGGATGCGGATAAAATCAATGTACGCGCTCATCATGACCGATTCGCTCCATTGCTCTCCGAATCCGTTGCAATCTCGAGCGCTGCCGCTGCTGCCGCCTTTGTCTCGGCGCTGCCCGACTGGTAAATTTCACGGACGATCTCGTCGGTATTCGTCTCCATAATTTTGATATCGCGAATATCAGCCGAGGAGCCGACGACGCGCGCCAGCGCATCCGATACATTAATGGCATTCGGCAGCCACATGGCTGCTTCTACCCCATTCTCCAGCGTCCACGTTACACCGTCTAGACCTTCCGTTAGCGCACGCAGACGTTCCATACTTACTGCGGAACCGAATTGGAATTTAATCTCGCGTCCTTTGCTCCAGCGCGACTTCAATTCCTCCAGACCGCCGTCATAAATAATTCGTCCGTCGTCCAGCATAATAACACGAGAACATAATGCTTCGATATCCTGCAGGTCATGTGTTGTGAGCAAAATAGTCGTTCCGTGCTCTTTGTTCATCCCTTTCAGAAACTCGCGGATTTCGGTCTTTACGATGATATCGAGACCAATCGTTGGTTCATCGAGGAACAGGATCGACGGATTGTGCAGCAGCGAAGCTACGAGCTCGCAGCGCATCCGCTGACCAAGGCTCAGCTTCCGAACCGGACGGTTCAGAAGTTCGCCAAGCTGCAGCCGTTCCACCAGTTCATCAAGCCTGCGACGGAAATCGGCTTCCGGCACGCGATACACTTTGCGAAGGAGCTGGAACGACTCGATAACGCCGATATCCCACCAGAGCTGCGAGCGCTGACCGAAGACGACGCCGATTTCTTTCACGAATTTCTCCCGTTCCTTATGGGGAACATAGCCGTTCACCTTCAGCTTGCCGGAGGTTGGGACGAGAATGCCCGTCAACATTTTGATCGTTGTTGACTTGCCTGCCCCATTCTCGCCGATGTAGCCGCAAATCTCGCCTTGCGGGATTTGGAACGTAATATCTTTCACTGCCGTTATTTCCCGATACTCGCGTTTGAACAAATCCTTCAGCGCGCCTCCGAGACCGGCACGATTGTTCTGTACTTTAAACTGTTTGCGTAGATCTTGAACGTCGATTGCAAGCCGTGACAATGTGTGAACCCCTTTCTGTCTTTCCAAATTTACCAGTTTATTATCAACCTTACATCATCTGAATTTATAAACTTTACCAGTTTATATGGATGATTATACGCTGACTGGAAAAGCAATCCTGCCTTCTCTAACCGTTGGTCGTAAGCGCATTTCATCCCGCAGAAATATAAGCTTACATATAAAATAAGCATTTTTACAGTCTTTTATTTCGCTAAAATCGACCCTCAACGAATGGACTCATTCTCAGAAAAGACTAAAATAAAGGTTTTCTCATAATTGCTAATTCAATATAACTTGATTCCATCTACCCCTGAGCTTTATAATTTTATGATGTGTATATCTGTAATTGTTCGAGATGCACAAGAAAGCATACTCCAAAAAGGAGCGACATTCAATGGAAGCGCGTAAGAAAGGGAAACGCAGACCGTGGTGGATGTGGTCATTGTTCGGTTTGCTGATTGTTGTTGCAGGTCTTTTCGTCTGGGCAGCTGTCTACGGAGTAGGCGTCTACAACGCTTTGGACGGTTTAAATAAAAGCGACGAAGAGTCCAAGTTTACGCAATTCAACGATCAAAATACGACAACGGCCGAACCGCCGAAGTGGGAAGGCACTGAGCGCGTCAACATCCTGCTCATGGGCGGCGATGGCCGCGGCTTGGAGAAAAGCCAAGTCGCACGCTCCGATACGATGATGGTCGTATCCATCGATCCAGCTACGAAGAAAGCGCATGTGTTCTCCGTTCTTCGAGACTCCTTCGTCGATATCGAAGGCCATGGCAAAGGACGGATCAATACAGCCGTAACGCTTGGCGGCGAACGCCTGGCGCGCACAACGATCGGGAATCTTCTAGGACTAGATATTCAATATTACATTTATACCGAATTCGAAGGCTTCAAATCACTCATTGATGCAATCGGCGGCATCGATTTCTATGTAGAGAAGGATATGAACTATGTCGACAATGCCGACGGCAATCGTTACGATATCCATCTCAAGCAAGGCCAGCAGCATCTCGATGGCGATCATGCCTTGCAATATGTGCGGTTCCGTCATGACGCGATGAGCGACTTCACGCGGACGGAGCGCCAGCGGGAGTTCATGCAAGCCGTTGCGAGCAAAATCATGTCCGGCTGGAACATCGTTCACATCACGGATATCATCAAGAGCGTCTCCCCTTACATCGAGACGAATCTGACGGTTGAAGACATGCTGAAGCTGGGCCAGCTTGGTCTAGGCGTCAGCGTTGCAGGTACCGAGCAAGTGCCTCCGATGGACCTGATCGGCGAAGATAAAGTCGGCGGCGCAGCGGTTATCGGCATCAAGGACGAGGACAAGCTCCGCGAGTTCGTTCAAGAGGAGTTGGCGAAGGATAAGAATGCGCCAGCTGCAACGGACGGTACGTCGACCGACGGCACGTCCACGGATGGTTCAACGAGCGGCAGTACGAGCGGCTCAAGCTCAAGCTCGACTAGCAAATAACACATGTTAACCCCTTTCAGAGCGGATGGAGCCAAGTAAGCTCTCTTCGTTGGAAAGGGGTTTTATTTATAACCAGGCGGCAGGAGCGAATGCTGGCGGCTAGTGGTATAATAGCGTTTAGGTTTGTACTGCACTAACGGAGGTTATTCAATCATGGCTATGAATCGTGCGCGATCCGCGCAATTGTATGAAGAAGCACTGCAGCATATTGTCGGCGGCGTGAACAGCCCGTCCCGCTCGTTCAAAGCGGTTGGCGGCGGCGCCCC
Source organism: Paenibacillus terricola (assembly GCF_014779765.1). Lineage (GTDB taxonomy): Bacteria > Bacillota > Bacilli > Paenibacillales > Paenibacillaceae > Paenibacillus_T > Paenibacillus_T terricola. The sequence continues at coordinate 290,745 of NZ_JACXZA010000005.1, forward strand.
TGTATTCATGGAACGCGCGAACGGCGCTTACTTCTGGGATGTTGACGGCAACCGATACATCGATTATTTGGCCGCATACGGCCCTATTATTACAGGTCATGCTCATCCGCATATTACGGAAGCGATTATACGCGCTGCAACGAACGGTACCCTATACGGTACGCCGACGGAGCTGGAGATTAAGCTAGCCCGTATGCTCAAGGAAGCGATCCCTTCGATGGACAAGGTCCGCTTCGTCAACTCTGGTACAGAGGCGGTCATGTCCACGATCCGTGTTGCTCGTGCCTACACCAAACGGAGCAAAATCATCAAGTTCGCCGGCTGTTACCACGGCCACTCGGACCTTGTACTTGTCGCGGCAGGATCCGGTCCTTCGACGCTCGGCATTCCCGACAGCGCAGGCATTCCGACGAGCATTGCGCATGAGGTTATTACGGTGCCGTTCAACGATATTGATGCGCTTCGCGCTGCACTTGAGCGTTGGGGCGATGACACAGCGGCTGTCATGGTCGAGCCGATTGTCGGCAACTTCGGGATGGTTATGCCGAAACCAGGCTTCCTAGAAGCCCTCTGCAAGGTGACGCGCGAGTTTGGCGCACTCGTTATCTACGACGAAGTTATCAGCGCATTCCGCTTCCACTATGGCAGCACGCAGACGTATCATGCGTTCCCGGATCAAGCAGCTGTTGAACCCGACCTGACGGCACTGGGCAAAATTATAGGCGGCGGCCTTCCGATCGGCGCCTATGGCGGACGCAAAATCATTATGGAGCAGGTCGCGCCGCTCGGCCCTGCTTACCAGGCCGGCACGATGGCCGGTAACCCGGCTTCAATCTCTGCCGGTATCGCATGCCTGGAGGTGCTAAGCGCACCAGGCGTTTATGAAGAGATGGAGCGCCTTGCGATCCGCCTCGCCGACGGCTTCAACGAAGCCGCCGCTCGCCATGGCGTACCGATGACGATCAACCGCATCCGCGGCGCGTTCTCGACTCACTTCTGCGACCATCCGATCACGAACTACGAGGAAGCGCAGCAGACCGACAGCGAGCAATTCGCTCGTTTCTTCCGCGGCTTGCTCGAGGAAGGCATCTGCATCGCACCGTCGAAGTATGAGGCATGGTTCTTGACGACGGCGCACACCGATGCTGACGTTGATGCGACGATTGCGGCGGCAGATCGGGCGCTCAAGGGGATTTGATCCCCTTGAGAACCCCTAATTTTCATTCATTAAAACATAAATCTTCTAAACCATTAAAACCAATTTTTCTACCCACCCAAACCCTCCCTGCAAGGGAGGGCCCCAAAGGTCGTGTGACCTCTGGACTCCTCACAAGGACGGTTTCTTGATTATGAGGGTACGTGCACCGCTCTTGCCGCCTTGCGGCAAAGCTCCTATTCACTGTATCTAGATACGATCCTCCGTCCGCATACTTCATTCGCACATGTCCACCTGTCACCGCCCAATGATGATACTACGGTGGGAGACCACCTGAACCCTGGAACCGGAATGGTGCGGTGTTGGGATTGCGACGGGTGGAAGAAACTGCGTGTCGGGGACGTATGCCCGCTCTTGCCGCATCCGCGGCAAAGCTAATGGCTTGCTGTATCTAAGTACGGTCAGTCGACCGCATACTTACTTCGAACGTGTCCACCTGTCACCGCCCATTGATGGTACTACGGTGGGAGGCCACCTGAACCCTGGAACCGAAATGGAGTGGTGTGGGACTGCAACGGGTGCAAGAAACTACGTGCTGGGAATGTGCACCGCTCTTGCCGCCTTGCGGCAAAGCTCCTGTTCGCTGTATCTAGATACGATCCTCCGTCCGCATACTTCATTCGCACATGTCCACCTGTCACCGCCCATTGATGGTATTTCAGCGGGAGGCTATTGTAACGGACCACAGAGACGCTAATTACAGTTGAAGAGCCTATTTTGAGCGCTAACGGACTTCACAAGCGCTATTTGATCGAAATGTGAGCTTCATATAAGATAATTCGTCTTATAAGTACATGTGAGTCCTTTAGAATCTGAGTTGTTTATTTTGGTGCGAATAGCTGCATCTCAGTCCGTTAGAGCTGGACAGAGACGCATGAGGGCTACTGCGTGTTGGGAGTTGCGTGCCCCTGTGGTGCACGGCTTTCTGTTGGTGCTTTGATAGTGTGTTTGGGAATGAAATAAGCGCTGCTCAGCTTTGCTGAACAGCGCTTATTTCATTTTCAAGACTATATTGTCTACTCCCCTCATAATGGAGACGTGAATATTAAGAAGTTCTTCATAAATTTGATTAACGAATGTTAAGACTTTTTATTTACAATTGTGTTAGGAAACAGATGAGTCACAGGAGGGATAGAAACCGATGGAGCAGCGCACGGTGCTGGTCGTCGACGACGATAAAGAAATACGCGACGCCATTGAGATTTACTTGAAGCATGAGGGCATATCCGTGCTGAAAGCAAAGGATGGATTAGAAGCACTGGAAATGTTGGAGGCAAGTGAAGTACATCTCATCATTTTGGACATCATGATGCCCAGAGTTGACGGTATAACGGCTACCTTCAGAATTCGGGAAAATCGTAACCTCCCTATCCTCATCCTGAGTGCGAAGAGCGAGGACAGCGATAAAATTCTAGGGCTCCATGTCGGAGCGGATGACTATGTCACCAAGCCGTTTAATCCGATGGAGCTTATTGCAAGGGTGAAATCACTGCTAAGAAGATATGTAACATTCGGCTCTTACGAAGGCATCAAGCGAATGATCGATATACGCGGACTTACGTTGAATCAAGACGCCAAAGAAGTAAGCGTGAATGGCGAAGCGGTAAAGCTGACGCCTATCGAGTATAAGATCGTGGAGCTGCTGATGACCAACGCAGGACGAGTCCTCTCCATTCAGGAAATCTATGAACGCGTCTGGAGAGAGCCTGGTTATAATGCGGAGAATACGGTTGCTGTTCACATCCGCAAAATACGCGAGAAGATCGAGTTCGATCCTAAAAATCCGAGATATTTGAAGGTGGTATGGGGCATTGGATACAAAATGGAAAAATAGCACCTTATTCGCGCTCTGCGCTTTCCTGTTGGTCATTGGTTTGAGCGGCCCCATTGCGTTCTTCGATCAAGGGAGCCGTTACCTGCATCGCGATTACTATCGGACACCGGATTTTACTCAGCAGCTTGATCAATTTGCCTCCTACCTGAACTTGTTCGAGCTAAACGCGATCTCCAGGCAGGAAGCCAAATCATCCATCACAATCGTGGATAACGAAATCATCGAATATCGCAACCACCAAGGCTCTCTTTCGGATCAACTCAATAATCTCCGGGACGAATACGAACCTCTCATTCAAGATGCTACCGCCAACAAGAACGATAAAGTTGCTGACTTCTATACGGCTAAACGGGATCAGGAGCAAGAGAATCTGATGAAGCTGTACAAAGATGATGATTATGTCACAGCACTTATTCGCAAGGAGAAGGAACAACAAATCGACAGCTATTACGAGGAGCGAGAATATTCCCGCACTGAATTTAATAATCTTCGGGATCAGTTCGACTATTATTTCCGCAGTGTTCCCACAGGTACTGTACATACGAGTCTAAGCGCTCAGAATGAGTACGCCGCTGTGAATCAATTATTCGGCGACAGCTACAGCTATATCACGGATTACAGGACGGATGTCAACAACTCCTTGCATAACTGGATACAAGGACACGAGCTTCTGAACGACTCCATCGTCCCTTATCGTGGCTATATTGCCGTTCCCAAAACCAGTCCGCTGCTGGATGCTGCCCACAAATACAGACAAGAACAAATCCTCTTGTTCGGCTACTGCCTGTTAGGCACAGCTTTACTCGTCTTATGCCTTCTCCGAATGAGACAATGGTTGGTCGTTCGAACAGAAAGAGAGCGGTTAAAAACGAACTATCTTCAGATTCCTGTGGATATGCGAATACTGCTTCTGGCCGCATCATCCCTGCTGACGATCAATTTGATCGCTCGCTTAGCGGATCAGTTTATCTCCTTCATCCATACACCTATGGTTGACGGCGGAAAGCTTCTATTCATCATCATAATCGCAACGATAGGTATGATGCTGATCCTTCTTCAAGGGCAGCTGTTTACCAATCCGCTAAGCAACCGGAGTGATATCAGACAGGAATGGACTCGTTCCTTGTTGATGCGCGGCGTCATCCGTGCGAAAGCCAATTTCGCTTCAGTAAAGAATCAGGTGAAGGACTCTTTTATTTATCAAAACACGGGAATACGACTGCTTGCTTTCACTTCAATCGTAATTGGAATAGGCTTTATTGAAGGATGCGCGGCATATTCGTTCGTTCGGAGGGGTGACGCCTCATTCTTCTTGTTGTCACCGATTCTCGCCATTGCTGTAATCGCCATGCTGCTGCTATATATTCGGCAGTTTGCCTATCTGAACCGAGTCGCCCAAGCAGCGGATGAATTAGTCGCAGGCCGAACACCTAGCGAGCTGCCTCAGTCAGGAAATAGTGTAGTCACATCGCTTGCGATCAATATCAATGCATTAAGACGAGGCGTTAAGACGCTGCAGAATGAGCAAGCAAAGAGTGAACGGTTAAAGACAGAGCTCATTACTAACGTCAGTCACGATCTGCGTACGCCGCTAACTTCGATTATCACCTACGCAGAGCTATTGAAATCCGAGGATGCAACCGATGACGAGCGAGCTGCCTACGTCGAGATTATCGATCAGAAATCAAAGCGATTAAAGACGATGATCGACGACTTATTCGAAGTGTCAACCATGGCAAGCGGCAACGCGAAGCTGATCCATGCGAAGACAGACCTCGTTCAACTCATGCATCAGGCACTGGCAGAATACAAGGACGTGATGGACAGTTCTGACGTACAATTCCGCATCTCTTTGCCGGAAGAACCGATCTACACGCTTGCAGATGGCCAGAAGCTGTGGCGCGCATTCGATAATCTCATCGGGAACATGGTGAAATATTCGATGAACAATACACGCGCTTATATTGCGATACAAGTATCGGAACGACAAGACGTCATGATTTCATTCAAAAATATATCTAAGTACGAGATCGGCGATAATCCCGATGAACTGTTCGAAAGGTTCAAGCGCGGGGATACGTCACGCCATACCGAAGGGTCGGGCCTTGGACTTGCAATTGCTAAGTCCATTGTTGATCTTCACGATGGCCATCTGATATTAGAAACCGATGGCGACCTATTTAAAGCCTCTGTCATCCTTCCGCTGGAAGTTGCGCAAGCTGCCTCCTGACGATAAGACGCAAAAGCCCCTAATTCTCGCTGAAGCGAGGATTAGGGGCTTTTGAATGAATAAGGCCTTACAGATTAAGATGTGTTTGGGACTATAATCGACTGCTTTATTGTACGGTTTTACAGACTAGTACTTAAGGTTGAATTCTTTGTCTTGGTTATAATTCCGGCTGTAAGCGTAATAGACAAGCCGATAAACAATCTCAGCGAATGCAATTCCGCCTAATACATCTAAGAGCGAGTGCTGTTTGACAAAAACAGTGGATGCAATAATAAGCCATAATAAAACCGACCACATCGTTCGCAGCGGAGCCTTAACGTTCATCTGCCGCTGAAGAGTTATAAATAACAAATAACTAGTCAAACAGTGGATGCTCGGAAAACAATTGTATGGGGCATCCGCTTGATACATAAAATTGACGAGATCATGTATCCTATCATTATTAGGAATATCAGGACGCGGCACATAGGTAGGAAATAACCAGAAACAAATGTTTCCGGCCATTACTGCAATGTTATAAATGATAAGCGTTCTCCAGTAGATCTCCCGCATTCTTATGGCCAGATATATAAAACTTGCATAAAGCACCGGCATCCAGCTCATATAGGGAAAGATGAACCATTCCACAAACGGAATTTTCGTATCTATCCAAGTGTAATCCAACCTACTATTCGCACCAAATCGTTCGCTAATCCAAACATATAACATCCCCTGAACGGGGATCGTGAGTATACCAATCATATGTTTCCATCTCAGCACTAGCTCTCTCATTTGTGCACCTACAGTCTGCATAGAAATGATAAAGCCTGTACGTTCTAAAGAAAAATCCTCTTCCCCCGCTCAAAGCGAAGGTTAGAGGATTCTTCTAGTCATCGTGCCTGTCTGCACATCAGTCTACGAGGACGTATTCTGGAATTTCATTCGACCATTAACCGTGTATCGCCGACTTCTTCAGCTCGCTAATGAAGCTGTCGTGCACTTTGCCGTTCGATGCCGCAACATGGCGTACACCAAGATGGTAGGGTTCGCCTACGATGTCGGTAACGATACCGCCCGACTCCTTGATAAGCAGCGAGCCTGCTGCAATATCCCAAGCATTGAGGCCGTATTCCCAGAAGCCGCTTAAACGTCCCGCTGCTACATACGCCATATGTAGAGCAGCCGATCCGCCGGAACGGATGTTGCGTACCTGCGGCGCGATAGCCTGCAAGCTTTGCATATTCAATCGAGCGTTCTCAGGGCTTGCCGGGAAACCTGTCGCAATCAAACCTTCGCGGAGCGTTCCTTCTTCAGAGACGCTCATTACCTGGCCATGCACATAAGCGCCTTTGCCCTTCTCGGCTACGAACAACTCATCGCGCATCGGATCGTACACAACGCCGACGATTACCTCGCCCTTATGCGCCAATGCGATGGATACCGAGAAGAACGGGAAGCCATGAACGAAGTTCGTCGTGCCATCGACGGGATCAACGATCCACAAGTATTCCTCATCCTGCATTTCTTGCAGCGCCTGCGCCGACGCTTCCGGCCCAGGCTCAACGCCTTCTTCGCCTAGAAAAGAATGATGGGGAAATTGAATCATAATCAGATTACGAATCATTTTCTCTGCGCCCTTGTCCACTTCCGTAACAAGGTCTTGCGCCGAATATTTCAATGAAAGACTCGTATGCTTACCGAGCTTCGTCTTAATCCATTCACCTGCTTTGGCCGCGCAGTTGATTGCAACGGCTGTGAAGCTTTTGCCCCCGATTACGGGCGTGTCCTGTTCGCTCACCATTACGCACCCCTTCCAACAACACACTGCATGATTTAAATTACAATACGTCCTAAGGCCTTCAAAGTTTCGCCTGTTTCGGCATTCAGACCGCCTACATTTCTGACAACCCTTCAATAATGAGCTGCGCCGCCATCACAACAAATGTGACTCGAAGCAGCCACAGCAGCGCTTTTCCCGTCATTTTCGAAGCGATATATGCACCCAACTTGCCGCCGATCCATGCGCCAGGCACAAGCATCAGTACAATCCACCAATTCGTCTCGCCCAGATAGGCGTGCACGCCTGTTCCTAGTATCGAAGATAAGAAAATGACGAACATCGAGGTTGCCGTCGCCACATGCGGCGGGAACCGGAACAGCAGCACCATAACCGGCACGAACAGCGAACCGCCGCCAATGCCGAACAATCCTGAGATTAGGCCCACTAGCAGCCCGACCAGAAGCGCAGGCAGTACGGCATAACCGTACTCATGCGTAACCCCTTTGTCATCCGTGTATGTACGTACGACTGGCCATTGCTTCGCAATTGGCTTCATATAGTCGCGCGCAACCAGTAAACCTGCCATCAGCAGCATGAAAATACCGAATGACAGCTGGAATGCGCCGCCCTTAATATGCCCGGTCAAGGCAGAACCCACCATTGCGGCGGGTCCGCTGGTAATAAACAGCATCCATCCGCTGCGCCAATCGACGCGACGCTTCTTAGCATATGACATCGTTGATGCCAACGCTGTGACAATAAGCACGGCAAGCGAAGTGCCAACCGCCGTTGGATGCTCAACTGTGCTGCCCGTAAGCTCTGCGCCTAGCAATGTCAAAGCCGGCACGATAATGATGCCGCCGCCAAGCCCGACGATGCTGCCGAACACAGCGGAGATAAGGCCCAGCAAAGCAAGCATGATGATCTCCAGCAAACTCGTTCCTTCTTCCTTATGTATATGTCTGGATAGACTGTCCCATCGATCATGGCTGGAGGCCGCCACCCTAACGTGGTGGCAGCCTCCTCTTACAGTTACAACTCAATCGCCGATGGGCCGACGACTCGAACCCGTTCCCCTTGCGCCTGCATAGTGCGAAAATCATCCATTAAGCGGAACACCGCATCGTCCTTCTGCTTCGCTTCCAGCATGCAGTCGATCATCGGCACAGAATCGGCGACCGACTGCAGAAACCGCAGCAGCGGCTCAGGATCCACATAGTCAGCATGACCGCGAGGGTCAGTGACACTCTTCGGACTGGAAGCGTGAATCTTCGGCGGCAGCATCATCGGACCACCGGGCCAATCAGGCGTCGCTGCACCAATCGACTCGATAACATCTGAGTCCTTCGCCAACCGCTCATTCTCTCGCTGCCAAGTACCGATGATACGCGGCCATAGCTCGCCGATGAGCGACTCCTCGGTCTCGCCGCCATCATTGACTGCATGGTGATGAATGTCCAACACCATCGGCACTTCCACTGCCTCAGCAATGCCAAGCGTTTCGCGGACATTAAACGTTTTGTCGTCGTTCTCCAGCGTTACGCGGCGGCGCAGCCGCTCGTCCAGTCCGCTGAACTGTTCGATGAATCGATCGCCCGACACCAGTTTGTCGCCGTAGGCGCCGCCGACGTGGATATTATTTTTGGCCGACTCGTTAAGCCCCATCGCCTCCAGCATCCGCACATGGTATTCCATGTCATTACGGGAGCTGGCCAGCACTTCAGGCCTAGGGGTACTAAATACACAAAAATGGTCCGGATGAAACGATACGCGCATGCCGTTATCACGCACGAAGGCGCCGATCTCCGCGAACTTGTCCGCCAACGCCGGGTATGGATTCCAATCCTTCACCGCATCATGCGTAGCAAGCGGAATAAGCTTGGACGAGAAACGGTACACTTGAACGCCGCTGCCTCGGCAATGACGCAGCAACCGAAGCGTATTGTTCAAGTTCTCCTCAGCCAGCCGCTCCAACTTGCGCAGCGCAGCCTCCCGGTCATCGAGCTTCGAGAAATTCGCGTAGGTCATCGTCCTTGAAGGAGACGCCTTCTCCAGCAGCATGCTCATCGCTACGAATCCGAACCGTACAATCATGCGCCTTGCTCTCCGAAGAACATTTCGTACGCAAGCGCCGTCTGCACGCGCGCTTCTTCCTCCGTCAGCTTCCGAACCAATTCCATCTCAACTTGCGTCACTTCTTCGCCTTGGAAGTTAATCTCCGCGATCGAAGCGACGATGCGAACGATCGCAATCGCTTGGTTGCTCGGTGAATAAGCAATTACCTTCTGGCCTGTCGGGAATACGCGGAAGTCTTTTTTGACCATTTTGCCGCGACCATACTCCAGCAGCTCGTACAGCTCCTGCTCCGACTTGAATTTGCATACGGAATTGAACTCAGTCTGAAAACCCATGATTGTGCCGCCTCCCTGCTCTTTACGAATATGAAATGCTGATAATAGCTTGTCCGATGTGCAAAGCGGTCCCTTAGAGAGGGGAACCGCCGCCGTATTCGATTCGCTGCTTGTCGGCATGACGCTGCAGCGCCAGTTCAATCAGTGTGTCGAGCAGCTCGCTATAAGGAACGCCCGTCTCTTTCCACATGAGCGGATACATGCTGAATGGCGTAAAACCAGGCATCGTATTCACTTCATTGATGAGAAGCTCGCCATCGGACTTACGCAGGAAGAAGTCGACGCGGGACAGCCCCGATCCGTCGATCGCCTGATAAGCGCGAAGCGCCAGCTCACGAACCGCATCCGACGTCTCTTGCGGGATGTTCGCCGGAATTTCCATTACAGAGGTTCCATCAATATACTTTGCTTTATAATCGTAAAAATCATTCGAAGCGCGAATCTCGCCCGGTACGGACGCACGCGGCTCATCGTTGCCAAGCACGCTCACTTCGATCTCGCGCGCATCAACGAATTCCTCTACGATGACCTTGCGGTCGTAGCGGAATGCGAAATCGATCGCTGCAACCAGCTCTTCGCGGTTTCTTGCCTTGGAGATGCCAACGCTGGAACCCAAGTTAGCTGGTTTAATGAAGCAAGGGTAGCCAAGCGAGATCTCGATCTCGTTGATGTGGTAGCTCGAATCCTTCTCCCATTGCGTACGGTTGAAGTAACGGAACATGCACTGCGCGAGCCCTTCGTGCGCGAACACTTTCTTCATTACAATTTTGTCCATGCCAACTGCCGATGCCAGGACGCCAGCGCCTACGTATGGGATATTCGCCATCTCCAGCAGGCCTTGAATCGTGCCATCTTCACCAAACGTGCCATGCAGCAGCGGGAAAATAACGTCCAGCGCGCGGCTCTCGCCGCCTGCTGCGCCCGTCTGCAGACCTTGGAATACAGGTGCCAGCGCAGCGCCTTCTCCGTTATTCCCTTCCAGACGAAGGACAGCAGTGTCCTTCGGCGGCGCCAACAGCACGTCGCCTGAACGCCACTGACCATCCTGCGTAATGTAGAATGGTTTTACCTCGTAACGGTTATAGTCAAATTCGCCCATCACTGCAAGCGCAGTGCGAAGCGATACTTCATGCTCTCCTGATTTTCCCCCGTAGATCAAACCTACGCGAACCTTCTCGCCCATTTCACTTTTCCTCCGCTTGCTCGTAATTACGGCCTTCTAATGAATTATTGCCTTCATTCAGAATTGATCGGCCAGATGAAATAATCGGTATCTTGTCTTCTCCGTCCATGCATATGAATCTTTGTAGTCCCAATAACGATGTCGGCTGGCAACCGTATTGGCGTTGACGAGCGGCATGCCGTCGACATCGAACGCCGTTACAATCGTGCTGTGCTGATAACGGTAATCGCCGTTCCAGTCATAGAGAATCACATCGCCGAGCTGCAGCTGATCTGCGGATTCCACCATCGTCCCCCGCATGCCGCCGTTCTTGCCGGAGGCAAGAAACGATTGGAGCGCATTGGCAACGGCCCAGCTGTAGCTCCAATTCTCACGGCCGCCGCTGCGCCCTTGATACCACCATCCGCTATCTCTTTTACCAGTATAGTGCATCGGCGCATGGCCTGCAAAGATGCACTGGGACACATAGTTCGTGCAATTGACCTCGAACAGCTCATAGGAAGGATTCCCTTCGTTCCACCATCTATCGGCGTAGGCGGCAGCAAGGTCCCTTCGATAAATTTGCTTGGCACGCTGTTTGAATTCGGGCAAAATATCATAATTTAAGAACGGTGCCGAAGGCGGACGAGATCGCCGCTGTTCACCGCCGAACAGAATGTCTCCTTCTTCCGGCAGCAGTAACTGCTCGTTAGCGCCAAATCGGGGACGGCGCTCGGACACGACTGGCTCAACGCGCGTAATGACCCACTTCTTACCGTCTAGCGCCAGCCACAATCGTTCGTGCTCGAGTCTCTCCTCTGTATAGGTTCGGCTTTTCTGTTCCATAATTCGCTTTATACGGAGCTTTAGCAAGACCGAGGTTTCGGCGGCAGACTCATTCACACGGACGATCTCCGCCTTTGTCTCGCTGCGGGAGGACAACACGCCGCGCAGCAGATCGCGTTCCCGCAGCCGCTCAAGACGGCTGCCGAGCCGAAGCAGGTGATCTTGATCAGCGATCAATTCGTCAAAGACAGACGGGTGCTGATCGACCTCCGCTTGGTTGAACAGCTTAACGTACGCATGTACGCCTGTCTTCCAGGTTTCGGCTGCAGGCGGCGGCTGTGGCGGAGACGGCAGCACTTGGCGATGCTGAGGTATCCGCGGCGCTATACCGCCGCGTTTGCCGGCTGTACGACTTGCTGAACGCGGCATGTTCATCCCTCCTGACATCAGGAACTTTGAGACTTAGCTCAAAGTCACTCTGCTTAGCAAATTGCTTGCTTCAGAAGCATCTGCTTATTTACTACCACAAAAGACGCTTCTTCTATCATATGTGGGCAGCAGCCCATTCATGAGAATTGGCAGTCGAAAACCTTGCAAACAGGCTTTACGTAGCCCCATCAATCACGATATACTGTAGTCAGAAGCATTTTGTGAAATCGTGTTTCATCTAGTGAAACGCGACGACAATAGCATTTATCTTTAAGGAGGCGTTATTGTACATGGCTAAGCAAGACCAATACGGCGTACGCTCGACGCTGGAATCCGGCGGCAAGTCGTATGCGTACTACAACCTGCCAGCGCTCGAGAAGCAAGGACTCGGCAGCATTTCCAAGCTCCCATTCTCCATTAAAGTGCTGCTCGAAGCAGCGATCCGTCAATTCGACGGCCGCGGCATCACGGAAGAGCATGTTAAACAACTCGCTACTTGGGCTGAAGCTCGTTCGGACAAAGAAATTCCGTTCATCCCAGCTCGTATCGTTCTGCAGGACTTCACTGGCGTACCAGTAGTCGTTGACCTTGCAGCAATGCGCGACACGGTTAAGAAAGCTGGCGGCGACCCTAAACGCATCAACCCGCTCGTACCGGTTGACCTCGTAATCGACCACTCCGTCATGGTCGACGCATTTGGTTCCCCAGATGCGCTTGAGACGAACATGAAATATGAATTCCAACGGAACGCAGAGCGTTACAAGTTCCTCCGTTGGGCGCAAACGGCGTTCGATAACTTCCGTGCGGTTCCACCGGCAACGGGTATCGTTCACCAAGTTAACCTTGAATATCTCGCATCTGTAGCAGCTACGAAGACGGTTGACGGCGAAACTGTCGTATATCCAGACTCGCTCGTTGGTACGGACTCCCATACAACGATGATCAACGGTCTTGGCGTAGTAGGCTGGGGCGTTGGCGGCATCGAGGCAGAAGCTGGCATGCTCGGTCAACCACTCTACTTCGTAATGCCGGAAGTTATCGGCTTCAAGCTGACTGGCAGCCTGCCAGACGGCTCCACGGCAACTGACCTTGCACTGACGGTTACTCAGATGCTCCGTAAGAAGGGCGTTGTAGGTAAATTCGTTGAGTTCTACGGCTCCGGCCTGTCGAACATCAGCCTTGCTGACCGTGCTACGGTTGCTAACATGGCACCTGAATACGGTGCTACGATCGGCTTCTTCCCAGTCGACGACGAGGCGCTTGCGTTCCTTCGTTCGACGGGTCGCGATGAAGATCAAGTGAAGCTCGTTGAAGCTTATTACAAAGAGCAAGGCATGTTCCGTACGGACGATCTGGCTGATCCAATCTTCACAGACGTTATCGAACTCGACATGTCGACGGTTGTTCCATCGCTCGCAGGTCCTAAGCGTCCGCAAGACCGCGTAGAACTGACAGCGATGAAAGAAGCGTTCAACAGCATCATCCGCACGCCAATCGACAAAGGCGGCTACGGCCTGTCCGAAGAGAAGATTGAGCAGCAGGTTGATGTGAAGCATCCGAACGGCGATGCTAGCAAGATGGGTACGGGCGCTGTCGTTATCGCAGCAATCACGTCCTGCACGAACACATCGAACCCAAGCGTAATGGTTGGCGCTGGTCTCGTAGCGAAGAAAGCAGTCGCTCGCGGTCTGACGAAACCAGGTTACGTGAAATCGTCCCTGACGCCAGGTTCCCTGGTTGTTACGGAATATCTGAAGAATGCTGGCCTGATCGAGCCGCTCGAAGCTATCGGCTTCCACGTTGCTGGTTATGGCTGCGCAACTTGTATCGGTAACTCCGGTCCACTGCCAGATGAAGTTGGTCAAGCAATTGCTGACAACGACATGACGGTAGCGGCTGTACTGTCCGGTAACCGTAACTTCGAAGGTCGCGTCCACGCGCAAGTCAAGGCTAACTACCTGGCATCGCCTCCACTCGTTGTTGCGTACGCATTGGCTGGTACGGTTAACATCGACCTGGCGAACGATCCAATCGGTTACGACCAAGACAACCAACCGGTTTACCTGAAAGACATCTGGCCAACGAAAGCGGAGATCCAAGAAGCAATCAGCACGGCGATGAGCCCGCAAATCTTCCGCGACAAGTATGCCAACGTCTTCACGCAAAACGAGCGTTGGAACGCAATCGACGTACCAGAAGGCGAAAGCTACGAGTGGGATGAAAGCTCGACGTACATCGCGAACCCACCATTCTTCGCGAACCTGGGCGCTGACGTTGGCGACATCGCTGACATCAACGGCTCGAACGTTCTTGCCCTGCTCGGCGACTCCGTTACGACGGACCACATCTCGCCAGCTGGTAACATCAAAGCTGACAGCCCTGCCGGCAAATACTTGATCGAGCATGGCGTTAAGCGCGAAGACTTCAACTCGTACGGCTCGCGTCGCGGTCACCACGAAGTGATGATGCGCGGTACGTTCGCTAACATCCGTATCCGCAACCAAGTTGCACCAGGTACGGAAGGCGGCGTAACGAAATACCTGCCTACGGACGAAGTAATGTCGATCTACGATGCTTCGATGAAATATCAAGCAGAAGGCAAAAACCTCGTTGTTATCGCAGGCAAAGAGTACGGTACGGGCAGTTCCCGCGACTGGGCAGCCAAAGGTACGTTCCTCCTCGGTGTTAAAGCAGTTATCGCAGAGAGCTTCGAGCGTATTCACCGTTCCAACCTCGTGGGCATGGGCGTTCTTCCGCTCCAATTCCAAGCAGGCCAAAGCTGGTCGTCGCTCGGAATTACGGGCCGCGAAACGTTCGATATCCAAGGTCTGAGCAACGACGTTCAACCAGGTCAACTGGTTACGGTAACGGCTACGCGCGAAGACGGCTCGAAGTTCGACTTCCAAGCTATCGTGCGCCTCGACTCCCTCGTGGACGTTGACTACTACCGTAACAGCGGTATCCTGCAAACGGTTCTGCGTCAAATGATCGCAAACATGAAGTAATCTGTTAGGGCGGCCTGCATCGCAACTGCGGTGCAGGCTGTCCGACATTACAATGGCCTGTAAGCCAAGCGGCGAATACCGCTTCGGCTTACAGGCCATTATTTTATCATTCTCCAACTGCAGCTCCATTCGGAAACTCTATGTCGGAAAGATGGACCAGCCTTGCATATCTGCCATTCTGAAGCATCAGCTGTTCATGTGTACCGTCTTCAATGATCTGGCCTCTGTCCATGACAACAACGCGAGT
This sequence comes from Paenibacillus terricola, assembly GCF_014779765.1. Lineage (GTDB taxonomy): Bacteria > Bacillota > Bacilli > Paenibacillales > Paenibacillaceae > Paenibacillus_T > Paenibacillus_T terricola. The sequence continues at coordinate 305,824 of NZ_JACXZA010000005.1, forward strand.
GGCCAGTGAGGTAACGAGGTCCATGCGATGGGTAATAATCAACGCTGTTCTGCCTGCAAGCCAAGGCTTCATCTGCTTCAGAACTCGCTTTTCTGTACTTACATCCAAGGCTGACGTCGGTTCATCCATCACAATTAGATCAGGCTTATTCATATACAATCGCGATAAACCGAGCCGCTGCCTCTGACCGCCCGATAATTCTTCTCCCTGCTCTCCTACACTTGATTCGTACTTGGATACGAGCCGCTCAATATCCTCGTCTATGCAGGCTTGAACTGCAGCCGCTGCCACCTCTTGCTCCCCCGCTGATTCTGCGGACAGACTGATATTCTCACTGACTGAACCCGTGAATAGATAAGGTTTCTGTGCCAAATGCAGCGTATCCGATCGATCATGCAGCTCCAGTGAACGGCTTAACTTGACCGTGCCGGCAGTTGGACGACGCAACCCGCTGCATAGCTCCGCAAAAGTCGATTTTCCTGCCCCGCTTGCACCGACGACTGCAACAATTTCACCTTGTCGAAGAACAAAATCCACCTTATTAATAATTGGACTCTGTACGGTTGAAGGGTGGTACGTCACTTCCTTCATCTCCACAAGCGTTCGCTTATCAGCAGTTTCACCATTCTTCGTAGCCGCTTCCGTAAGTGAGAACAGCTCTTGAATACGTCCGAATGCCCCTCCGCCCTCATAGAGTCGGTTCCACTGCTCTGATAATCCAATGATCGGCCAAATAACCAATTCAAACAGCAGGCTGAACGTTGCAATCATCCCTGGTGAGAGTGCGCCCCGAACAGCAGCAAGACTGATAAGAATCAGCGCGCCAATATGAAGTTGATAGAACACAGCTTCCGTCAGATTGGCGCTAAGACTACGAGTCATATCCAGCTTCCGTCGGACCTGATTCATCCGCTCTCTCTGAGCGGTTATGCGTTGCAGAAGCAGGTCACTCACCCCGTAGATCCGAACGATGTCCATCCCCTGCAGAATCTCTTGGGTCATACCTCGGATATCGCCTTCCATCGCTTGTATTGAAGCGGACAGTCTTTCAATCCGGCGGTCAAACATACGACCAATCAGCAGCAGCAGCGGTGCCCCAATTAAGGCGAATACGGCTAACGATATGTCAATAGTCAGCAGATAGAGGAACGAGATACCAATAATACTGACCACCGTCACGAATTCAATGGAGGCCTCCACGATATCGGAACCGGACACTGTATCCGTTCGAATGCGTGTAATGATATCGCTGCTGGAATAACGCTGCATAGATTCATAGGTTCGATTATGGACGGTGCGAAATAAGTCCACGGACAAATCGCGCCGTACAAGGCCTTGCAATAGGCGAAGCGTATACCGTTGCATGACGATAAGACTTATCGCTGCAACGAGTAGAAACACCGACCACAGGATAGCAGAGGTCAATTCGGCCGCTTTCCCTGCATGTGCCGTATCGATGAATAAGCCTTGCATTCTGGCAATTCCGATATCGAACGTAATATCAACTGCAATGAGGACTGGAAACCATAGTAGAAGCAGCGGATATCTCCTTACATATCTCGTAATAAATAAAAGCTGTGTCCCTAATGTACGAACGGATTGCCAATATGAACGCATGCGAAACTGTTCACCTCTCCTACTTCATTCTCGCTAGTCCAGGCACAATAACGACCTCCTAAGCTTATTAATTGTGCATGCGAGCCTGATTCTGCTACCATCCCGTCCTCCAGTACAATAATCTGATCTGCCTGCTGTGCAATCGACAGTTTGTGCGTGACGAGTACAACCGTCTTCTTGGAGCGGAATTGGTGTAAGGCCGACATCAACTGCGATTCTGTTATTGGATCGAGCGACGCGGTCGGCTCGTCTAGCAGCAAGAGTGCAGGGTTGCGTACAATCGCTCTGGCAAGCGCCATCCGCTGCAGCTCTCCCCCGGACAGCATATTGTCCTCTTTCTCTCTGATTGTCGTCTCGTACGTATTGGGCAGTTGCATAATGCGATCATGAATCTGAGCGATTATTGCGGCTTGTTCAATATCAGCTTGCGTGGCATCAAGCTTCCCGAAGCAAATATTATCTCGTATGGTCCCCGTAAAAAGCAGGCTTGCCTGCGGTACGTAACCGATCTTCGCATGCCACGCTTGCGCAGACTGTTCCTCGAGCGAAGATTGGTTAGTCTCGATCCTCCCAGAAGCCGGCTCGTCCAATTTCGCTAGAAGCCTAAGAAGCGTCGATTTACCGCAGCCGCTTTTACCAAGAATAACGGTCAACTCTCCTTGATTAATCTTCATATCGATCTCGTTCAACACGGACGGTTTGCCTTCGTAGCCGTAAGAAAGCTGAGATACTTGAATCGTCACTCCGGCTGGATCAAGAGTCGCAGGTGACGAATATCCGTCCGTTACTTCTTCAGGCCAATCAAGCAATTTCGCAAATCGACTTGTATGCGAGAGGGAAGCAATCAACTCGTTCCACATTCCCGCAATAGATCGGAGAGGGCCAGTTAACTTGCCGCTCGCTGCCACGAAGGCTGTCAGTCCTCCAACCGTCAAGCTGCCCCGCAGCACTTGGTAACCCCCAAAGCCCAGTATGAACAACATCCCGCCGTACATCAGTCCGCGATTAGCAAAATCGAACATCCCATCGTATGCCGCAATGGCTGTATTTCGCTTTCGTACCGTCTCGATTTTATTTGTAAATTTATTAAGCAGTAGACCTCTGATTGAGAGCGCACGCACGTTTAGCCCGCCTTGGATAGCATCCTGCAGCAATATATCGCTATTTGCCATTTCCTCATGCCTTCGAGCATGATGCCGATTAAGGCGACCGGTAAGAGGATATACCAAGAGAGGGAATGCCACGGCGAACCCAACCATGCCCAGCGCGAGGGGAAGATTCAGCCAACTGAAGTAGGTGAACGATACAAGCAGCTGCACTAGATTGGTGACAAGACGGATTAGTTTATCGTTCAGCCCACTTTGAGCTTCAGCTACCGAATCGGTAATTCTCCCGTACAGTTCCGAACTGTGATATTGTTCTATTTTCATTCCATGTTGGGTCGCGACTTTCCTTAGAAGCTTAAGCTGAAGCCTTGTAGTTGCTCGGTTATCGACAGTCGCCTTCAGCCAAGTAATGACGAGCTGATTTATGAATTGAGCTGCAACTGCAGCTAATCCTATGATCAGCCCACTATAGATAGGCGCGAGCGACTGCTCCGCAGCGCCTGTAATGATTCTTCGCGTGGCTTCGACAATTCCAAGACCAAGCACAGTTGAGAGTAGTGACGTTGCAATAAGAAGACCATAAGCCCCTCTCTCTGAATTAGACTGCCTAAGCAGCCACAGGAAAGAACGGAAGGTCGAATGCATTGTAGTCGATGTTTCCAAATCTGATCTCCTTTTATCGTTAATAGACGATCGGTGGTTGAAGTAGTTGCTACTTGATATCGTATTCGAGGCTTCTGCCCTCATATAGAGAAAAAATAGATTTAAACTGTTTATTCAACACAAAGAGCCGCATCGGTTAGACACCGATGCGGCTCAAATATCGTTTATTTGGAGACATATACGATCTTCTTAATGCTGCAGGAGGATAAATAGAAGCAATTCGCTAGCTGCTCGATCGACTCACCCGATTGAAAACGGTGGCGAATCTCGTTGTTGCGATGACGAATCTGCTGCCGGCTTCCAGACTCTTCGCCCCATTTCTTGCGCAGTTCTTTAAGTTTCGGCACGTACAATAACTCGCCATGCACATACTTCTGTATTTCCTTCAGCAGTTCTTCGGGTAATACTAGATTTGCATTAACATATTTCATCGCGGCTTCCGCTCCTTAAAATAGTGGAATCTTTAAGGGAGCAAAGTAAGCCTACGAACAACCCGGCTAGACTGGGTATTAAACGCGGTTAATGATAATAGTAAGCTCTATACAAATTACCGCTGTTGTCCATAGGACAAACTTTGCATAGAGCTGCTAGGTAATACATGCAGATATGAATTCATATGAATGCGTTCCTCCTTTTGTCTCATTTGATAGATTTTCATATAGTACCTATATTACTACTATTTCACATAATAAACATCCGACTTATTCAACTGCTGCTTTATTGCAGCGCAGCAGCTCGATAAACTCCTGCATTGCACGGGACATCCACTTCTTCGGATGATGCACGAGCAGCAGCGACAGACTGAGCTCAGGGTGTTCCACCGGCAGCACAGCCAGCTCGCCGCGCCGCAGCTCTTCCTCTGCCGCCATGCGCGGCAGAATGGCAATGCCCGACCCTGCACGGACGCATCGCTTGATCGCCTCAGGATTGCCGAGCTCTATGCCAATACGGTAAGGGATGACTTTCGACCGCAGCAACTTTTCGAGCAAAATCCGATAGTTGCAGCTGCCCTCCGTCATCATCCACTCCTGATCGGCAAGATCGACGAGCGTTAGCGGCTGTTGGCGCTGAGGATCCATATTCGAATTCGCAAGCGGGTGATCGGGACGAGCGACAATAACGAGCGGCTCTGATCGAAGCGTTATCCATGAAAGCGACGGATCGTTCGCGGTCGGCTGATGATGCTGATCGAGCAATAGTCCAAAGTCGAGTTCGCCTTCTCTCACTTTGCTTACGATGGCTGGCTCATTCTCCGATTGAAGACGAATCGACAGCTGAGGATGAAGGTTACGGATATTTTGGATAAAAGGGGGCAAATAGTACGCAGCGAGAGAGTCAATCGTGCCAATCGTCATCGTCCCTCCGCCTTGCTGCGCAAGCTTCTCCTTCGACTGTTGGTACAACTCGAGCATTTGATTAGCGATTGATAACAGCTCCTCACCTGCCGTCGTCAGCCGAAGTCCTTTGCCGAAACGCTCGAACAACTGAACGTCGTACGCTTTTTCCAGCTTCTGAATTTGAGTCGTAACGCTGGACTGGGCATAGCCGAGCGCATCAGCCGCTTTCGTGATGCTTTGCCGAACAGCCACCTCGCGAAAGGTGTGCAGATAAGTCAGTTCCATGCTTCACCACCCTTTCTTGCGACTGTTGAATGGATTGTATTATCGAAATTATTGATGCCAGATATCAATTATTATAGATAACAGTGATGGTCCTTGTCATGTTAAAGTTAAACCAATCGATTACGAGGAGGCTGCGGCAATGTTAAGCGAACACCAAATACAAGGTATATTCGTTCCTATCGTGACTCCGTTCCTGCCTAGCGGAGAGCTAGATCTTGCATCGTTCGAGCGAATGGTCACCCAACTGCAGACGCATGATATTCAAGGCATTGTACTCAATGGTACTACGGGAGAGTCGCCTACGGTTGCTTGGGAAGAAGTAAGTACACTCATGCAATCTATGACTGCGATTACGAAGAATAGACCGGGACAGGAGCCTGTAAGAGGATCTGATCAGAACTCGATGCCAATCATTGTTGGCGTTGGCACGAATGACACTAGGGCTTCTGCAAGGCGCGCCGAGATGGCTGGCAGCATGGGGGCGGATGCCGTTCTTGTCGTCACTCCTTACTACAGCCGACCATCGCAAGAAGGTATTGTCGCACATTACGAACAGATTGCAAAGGTCGGCGTACCCGTTCTCGCATATGAGATTCCTTCCCGGACCGGTGTACGTGTAGATGTGAGCACGATGCGGCGCATACTGGACATTGATGGCGTAATTGGACTCAAAGATAGCACGGGCAGCACGGACTTCGTCTCGGCGCTAACTGCCAGCGGAAACAGCAAACCTGTGTTGTGCGGGGAAGACCGGCTGTTTCACGCCATGTTATGCCAAGGCGCCAGCGGCGGAATGCTAGCTTCCGCTCACGTAGAGACAGATTCATTCCTGGAAGTTTACCGATTGGCTACTGAAGGACGGTACAGCGAATCGCTTAACACATTCAATCGTTTACTGCCGCTCATCGAGCTGCTGTTCCGCGAATCCAATCCAGCACCAATCAAATGGCTGCTCAAGCAGCAAGGACTGCTGGCCAGCGATACCTTGCGTCTGCCGATGACGCCGATTACAGCTGGTCTGCAGGCTGATTTGGGTCAGCTGTTGGCGGAAGGACCGTATGTTGGGAAATAAACGCGTATTATAAAAAGCCTTTATCCCGGCTATCCAGCCAGGATAAAGGCTTGTTTCACATTAACGTGCCATCGTACCCATACGACTGGCAGCCTCGATTACAGTTGGCGCGATTTCTCGCATTCGTTCCGGCGTCAAACGGCTCGAGGGGCCCGATACGGATAACGCGGCGATTAACCGCTGATGGCGGTCGTAGATCGGCGCCGAGACAGCAGCAGCACCAGGCTCGCGCTCCTCGATGCTGGTCGCATAGCCATTGCGGCGAATCTCGGTCATCTGGCACTCGAACATATGGCGGTTGACCGCATCAGGCTGCAACGACTCAAGCTCCGTCCATATCTCTGCCTGCGTCGGCTCGTCTGCGAATGCAATCAGTACCTTGCTCGAAGCGCCAACGTAGAGCGGCAGTCGCGCCCCGACAGTTGCAACCCTCCGCACCGCTTGATTGCTCTGCACCGCTTGAATACGGATACGTTCTCCACCGCTTCGTACGTAGAGACTAACCGTCTCGCCCACTGTGTTGCGAAGCCGTTCCATCTCCGGCTGCCAGATGACTGCAGGGTCATCAGAAGACGTCAAGTGCGCGGACAACTCCCATACGCGGAAGCCGAGCCGATAGCGCTCCGTTCCGCTATCCCGTTCTACGAAGCCCCGATCCTCCAGCGTCGACAGCATGCGGTGAACCGTGCTCTTGTGCAGACCGACACGCTCTGCTATCTCAGTCATTGCAAAGTCCGTGCCCAATGTAAAGCATTGCAATATATCAAGCGCCCGTTCGACTGCTCTTACGGTCGATTTGCCTTCCTCTGCCATCGTCACTCGCCCTCCCCTGCCGCTTATTCATTCTATTAAATACCAATAGATTTGGTTAAATATTGTTTCACACAATGAAACATCGTTGCATTTAGTATAACTGAAACCGCGATTAACGTAAAGATAAACTCATTATATTTCAACTATATTACAAACGGCTAACATCTCATCGACATCGATTGACACACTTGTACGATGGTCATACGATGGTAGTACTAACAGACTAAAGCGCTTCCATCGAGAGGGGATGTTCCGGATGAGCAGTACCATTCTACCAACACCATTGCCAGTCAACAGTCTACCGGCACCCATCATACAGCCGCTGCCTTCACCGCGTGCCGTCAGCCGTCGCAAGAGCGGCAAGCATGCCCTGTTCGCTGCTGTATCCGCCGCCGCTGCGCTATGTGTGCTTGCTGTAGTCGCATTCCATGGTTACATTGCATGGATGCTCGCGCACCCGTATGTAGCCCCTCTCTACTCGAATCCGATGGAAGCCGCGGGTCTCCCGTACGAAGACACGGCTTTCCCAAGCAAGAGCGGCCGTACAACCGTTGGCGGTTGGTTCATCCCTGCCTGCGATAACGATGGTCCGCAGCTCGCCGCTCAGACAGCTGCAGCTGCCAGCGTGACGCAAGCTAATGAGTCACAGCGCACCGTTATTTTCAGCCATGGCTATGGTGCCAATCGCGAAGAAACATGGGTCCCGATGTATGACCTTGCAGCGTTGCTGCATCGGCTGAATTACAATGTGTTCATGTTTGACTACGGCTATGCATCCACCGACTATAAAGCGCCGGCAACAGGCGGTTACGAGGAATCGCAGCAACTGCTGGCAGCTGTTCAATATGTCAAAGAGCGCGGCGCATCCGAGATTATCGTCTGGGGCTTCTCGATGGGCGCTGGAACGGCGCTGCAAGCAGGACTTCAGACTGACGATATCGATGCAATGCTGCTCGACAGTCTCTTCCTGCCGAGCCCGGACACGTTGTTCCATAACGTTACCCAAGTGCTGCCGCTTCCCAAATATCCATCACTGCCGCTTATTGAGATGATGCTCCCAGCATTCACAGGCACTTCGTTCAGCGGCATCCCAGCGAAGGAAGTGATGGTGAAGGATTACCCGATCCCGCTGTTCATCATGCATGGAACCGAGGATACGAAAGCCCCATACGAGATTGCGGATCAGATCGCACATCATCAGTCGAACCCGCTGTCGCAGGAGTGGATCGTCCAGGGCGGCAAGCATGAATTGTTGTTCCAAGTTCATGCCAAAGAATATATTCAACGCGCCGCGCTGTTCCTTGGCCAAGTGCATCAGCAGCATGCTGACGCCAATGGTGCTGAGGACGCTGCTCCTGTCGATTCCATCATGCTCTAATGATAAAAGCCTATTCATGGTCCAAAAGCACGACATAGCTCCGCATCGTCATGAATACATCTTAAGCGTATACGTTTGTTCTCCCGTCAATCGGAGTACAGACAATCGGACGCTCAAGTGTCATGAACAAGGAGGCTGATGTCGTGCTTTTTGTATATGGACCACAGACACCGCTTCGACTGCTGGAAGAGATCCGCGATTGGAAAAGGCAAGAAATCGAGCATGCCGCCGTCATTCGCCGATTTGCGCCAGGATTGGAGCAGGAATATGCATGGCTGCTCTCGGAATGGGAGCAGCCGCTTCGTGCGGCTGAACGAGTTGCAGACCGCTGCTTGAACGAAGCGCTCTCGCGCGGGGCGAACGAAGAACCCAGCGAAGAGAAGACCATCACCCGCGCAGAACTGCTGCTGCAGGCTTCTGCGTACCAGTCGCAGCGGTTCGTCGAGCATCTGCTGCAGCTGCTCGAGAAAAGCCCCTCTCTCTCCGCTAATCCGGCAGCCAAATCATTCGTTCTGCATGCCGTGCGCGAATCGAATGGCTTCTTAGGCGTGCAGGATTCGTATCGGTATACACAGCAAGCAGTGTTCGAGAGCAGAAGCCAGTCAGACGATTTGACCGAAGCTGACCGTCTCGCAGACACGCGCAAGGCAGGAAGGAATGGCGCTGTAAGGCCTCGCCCTGCCAAACCTGCACCCGCATATACCAACACTTCTCCCTCGCCCGCTGCCAGCCTGAAGACAAGCGAGTCGACCAGCCCGCAGGTTGCCGTCCATACGCCGCCAGTCGTTCAGCTCGTTGATACCGTAGACGAACGGCCGGAGCCGCCAGCGCCTGCTCCAGGGGCCTCTGAGCCTATACCGAACGCTGTCGCTCATTCAGAATCATCTTCTTTAACCGAAACCGCACTTGGGGCCGCTAATGCCGATAACGAGGAACGCGCCCCTGTGACGCAAGTCCCAATCGGCGGTCATCGTCTCCCTCCGCTTCCATATGCCTACAATGCATTAGAACCTTATATCGACGAAACAACGATGCGCATCCATCACGACAAGCATCATCAGAGCTACGTCGATGGCCTGAACAAAGCGGAGCGTGAGCTGCAGCAAGCAAGACAGAACGGCCAGTTCGATCTTGTCAAGCATTGGGAGCGTGAGCTTGCGTTCAACGGCGCCGGCCACTATCTGCACACGCTGTTCTGGACGGTCATGGGACCTAATGCAGGCGGTCAGCCATCAGGCCCGCTCGCTGCTCAGATCAGGCAGGATTTCGGCAGCTATGAGGCGTTTAAGAAGCAGTTCACCGAAGCTGCGAACAAAGTCGAAGGCGGCGGCTGGGCAATTCTTGTCTGGAGCCCTCGCGCTAGGCGGCTTGAGATTCTAACCGCAGAGAAGCATCAGAACTTGTCCCAATGGGACGTTGTCCCGATTCTGCCGCTCGACGTGTGGGAGCATGCCTACTACTTGAAGCATCAGAATAATCGAGCTAACTATATTACGAGCTGGTGGAATGTCGTCAATTGGCCTTTCGTCAATCAACGCTTCGAACAGGCTAGCAAGCTTATCTGGGAGCCTTTCTGATAGGATTCTACCCACCCAAACCCTCCCTGCAAGGGAGGGCCCCGTGGGTTTAAGCTAATGCTCCCGATGTGGTTTCCTTACGGAAACCTTTACCCCTGGACCCCGGAATCGGGCGATGGCGAGACTGAGATGAGTGTAAGATACTGCGCGATGGGAGTCGTGTGCTCCTATGGGGCACAACTTTCGTTCGAGCTTGCTAGTGTGTTTACAAAGCTTAAAACTCTTATGTAATGAAAAAAGCCTCCGACTCGCCGCTATGTAAACGGTAAGTCGGAGGCTCCTTCATTGCATATTCGATATTAATCTTTAATCAATGCCATAAATTCCGCACGTGCTGCAGCATTGCCATGGAATTGGCCGCGTACAGCAGACGTTACCGTCTTGCTGCCCGTCTTCTTCACACCGCGCGCGCACATGCACAGATGCTCGCCATCGACGACAACCATGACGCCATGCGGCTTCAGTTCTTCCATTAGAATGTCAGCGATTTGCGACGTAATCCGTTCTTGTACCTGCAGCTTGCGGCTGACTGCCTCTACGAGGCGAGCAAGCTTGCTGAGTCCGACGATTTTGCCGCTTGGGATGTAACCGATATGCACCTTACCGAAGAACGGCGCCATATGGTGCTCGCATTGGCTGTAGTAGACAATATCCTTCACGATGACCAGCTCTTCATGCTGCTCATCGAAAGTTACACCCAGCACCTCGCGAGGATCAACCTCGTATCCTGCAAAAATTTCTTCGTACATGCGAGCTACTCGAGCCGGTGTCTCCTGCAATCCTTCGCGTTCGACATCTTCTCCAATAAGCTTCAGTATCTCACGTACATGATATTCGATCTGGTCGCGATTGCTCGTAACCATAGAATTGACGTAATCCTTCTTGCCCGCCATCCGACTTCCTCCTTCCGGACGCGCAGAAACTACCGTTTCTTATCGTTTAAACTTCTGATTGCGCATCATTTGTTGTGCTTTTTTCATTTGCTGGCCATTCAAGTTGTAACCCATTTGCTTCGCCATTTTGGTCAGCATTTCTGGATCGCTCTGCATTTTCTCGAGCTGCTTACGCAGGTAGAAGACTCCTGCGAAGAAACCGCCGGCTGCGCCGACAATCAAAGCCACGATGGCTGTAATTGTAATCCACATGGTCAATGTCACCTGTCCTTATCCCATTCGACTCTTAATAACAGTGTTCAAAAAGTTCGGTTTTCAGCACCAAGAAGGTTGGATCAAGCGGGGAATGAGGATCGGAGCGTAGTGGTTTGCTACGTGAGAACCGGAAGTCTCAGCTTCATCCAAGATTCGATGCCGAATTCACTTCTAGTGTTGCTTCGTGATCAAAAACGGACTTTTTGAACGACCTCTTATACGCGATTCTCGCAGAATGGTGCGTATATAGGCATATTGCATCTAATGATAGCATGATCGCAAATAGAGCGCAAACGATGATTTTTCCTGCAAATGCGTTGATTTACTGCAATTCTCCCGATCGCTCTGACTCAACTGAAAGCGCAGTCATTGCCCGGGCAATCGCCGCTGATGTTTCCTCGTTCGTCTCTGTCGTATATGCAATACGAAGTGCCTCTGCCGCCTCTTCCCCACCGATCATGCCAAGCGACCATGCCGCCGTTCCCCGCAGCTCGGGACGCGGGTCTGTCCGAAGAACGTCGATGAGGGCCGGAACTGCCGATTGTTCTCGAAAATTGCCGAGCGCGATAATGGCATTGCGCTGAATCGGCTTCTTGCCGCGCCAAGCGCCCGATGCCGAGCCGAACTTCTCCTTAAACTCCCGATTGCCAATCGTCAGCAGCGGCAGCAAGAGCGGCTTCGCAAGCTCCGGATCGGGCTGCAGCTCCGGATGATGGGTCCAGTTCTTACCCTTGTTCGCCGGACAAACGATCTGGCATGTATCGCAGCCATAAAGCCGATTGCCGATTTTGCGCATATACGTATCCGACAGCATCGTCTTCGTCTGTGTCAGAAACGAAACGCATTTATTCGAATCAAGCTGACCGGGTCCTACAAGCGCGCCAGTTGGACAAGCATCGATACATTTGTTGCATGTACCGCACTGATCTTCTAGCGGCGTATCCGGCGGCAGCGGCAAATTCGTAATCGTCTCGCCAAGGTATATCCACGAGCCTAGCTTCGGTGAAATAATGGAGCAGTTCTTCGCGCTCCATCCGAGGCCAGCGCGCTCTGCTACAGCTCGATCCGACAATGCGCCTGTATCTACCATACTCATAGCGCGCATTCCTGGCACACGCTCTTCCAACCATTTCTCCAACCGGGCAAGCCGGTCCCTTAATGCGCTGTGATAATCGATTCCCCATGATGCACGCGCAAAAATACCTCTTCGCGCCCCCGGTTCCGACTTCGGCGGATCAGGAAGCTTCGATGGATAGGCGACAGCGATTGCAATGATGGATGCAGGACGATCGAACAGCAGCGCAGGATTCGTTCGCAATTCAATATCCGGTTCTTCAAACCCGGACTCCCGCCCAAGCTCCCGATGCCGAAGCAGCCTTTCCTTAAGCTCCGTGAACGGGTCAGCCGACGCTATGCCGATATCATCGATGCCAAGTGATGGAGCAGCCGCTTTCAACTCTGCTTTCAGCGCTTGCCAATCAAAGCCTGTCCATGTCGGGTCCGTATCCATTTGCTGTTGGCCTTCATCCTGCAGCGGATGCTCCATTCTTGTCCTCACCTCATAACGTTGTAACAGTCTATACAAAACAAAACGGCGCCCCAGCCACCCGACTCCCGGGCTACCCGAACAGGCACCATCTGCATTCGCTCATCTCATAACTCTCTTCCGCTTCTACAACGATCCAAGGTCACCAGTCGGCCAGACGATCCAATCGACGCGTCCGCTGATGCGATCTCGAATAACAGGTCCGAAGGAACGGCTGTCACGGCTTGCTCTGGCATGCCGATTATCGCCCATCACGAAGTAGAACTCATCAGGCACCTCATATGGTCCAAAATCCAGGTCGTCAATCTCCGTGTCTGTGTACGTTGTCTCATCCACTCGTTCGCCATTGCGGTACAGCACCCGATTGCGAATCTCAATTCGGTCGCCTGGGACGCCGATGACACGTTTCACCAGCAGCTTCTTATCAGGATTATCCGATGGATCCTCCAAAATGACGACATCGCCGATTTTGGGATTCCCGAATAAATAAACGAATTTGTTCACATACAGCCAGTCGTGGTCATGCAGCGTAGGCTCCATTGAGTGACCTTCCACCTTCGACAGATGGAACACAAACGCATGGAGCAGCAGCACGATCGTGAGGGCTATCGAGATGGTTTTGATCCATCCCATCCATTGAATCGAAAACCGCTGCACATCATCCAGTTCCGCGGTCGTTTCAGACTCCAGATCGGCCATGATTTCAGCTCCTAAAAGGTTTTTAGGGGTGCAGTCCCCCTAAAAACCTGCATCGTAAGCATAAGCTTAGGTATTTTGGAGTGTTCTTCTCCAAAATACCTTGCATCGTAAGCATAGGCTTTACTTTTGAAGGTGGTTTTCCTTCAAAAGTTACTTCGTAAGCATAAACTCAGGCATTTGGGAGTGATGTTCTCCCAAACACCTTCGTAAACACTCACTTAACTTAAAACTCTGTAAAATCGATCTCCGACGCTTCACGCTGCCAATCCTCATAATATTGGTACACGAGTTCGTCATCGAACGGCGCATCGGCCGACTTAGCGCGGCGAAGCAAACTTTGCAGCCCCTGCTCGACTTTATCGAGGACGATATCCGGATAATGATACATTTGCTTATGCCGCTCGTACTCATCCCGGTCGACGACATGAATACCGCCGTCCGCTGTACGAATGACATCCAGATCATAATCGATATACGTGAATACGTCCTCGTTCTGCATCATGGGAGAAGCGACGTTGCAATAATAGCGAATACCGCCGTCCTCCAGCAGCGCTACGACGTTATACCATTGTCCCGGCATAAAGAACGATACCGCCGGAACCCGGCTCGTCCACAGCTTGCCGTCAGCCTCCTGAATCGGCGTCTGCCGATTGATAAGCACGTGCATGGACTGCTCGGCATGCTCCTTGGCAAGCCGCTCTTGCGGAACAAGCCAATTGCGGTGCCAGAACCGATGCAACCGACCGTTATGCTTGAAGCTCTTGATCATGCATGGCATGTAGTTGTTCATGGCGTCACCTGACTTGCATTCTTTGTACTTCTATTAGTATAAGAAAAGCATATCCGGCCGCCAATTGCAATGGCATGTCGGATATGCTTTCAATGATCGAGACCATCCGTCTCGAATAATTCGTACCCTTAAAGGCGTGACCAGCCTTAGCCTGCAACGATGCTAAGCTTTTGGAACGAGCGGAAAAAATCGGTTGCCGCATAACCAAGCTTCTCATACAACGGCAGCACTTTCTCATTATGCTCGTCGGCCGTAACCATAATCTTAGTGACATGACGATGCTCAAAACGCTGCTTCAATCCATTAATAAGCGTTTTGCCAATCCCTTGGCGCTGGTATTCCGGCAGTACGGCTACGCGATAATAATAACCCTTATTATTGTCGATCGTACCGATAATCATGCCGACAATTTCACCTTCCTCAACAGCAACAAGCACAAGATCGCTATCCCATGACAACTGTCGCCCAAAAGCTAACATTGTCTGTTCGTAGCAATCGTCCGAAAGTACCGTCCCGAGTAATTCGGTTACCGGAACATAGTCAGACAGTTGAAAGGAACGAACGTACATGTGATGGTTACAACTCCTCAGTCGATGTCATAAATTATTCAAGCCTTTATGAATAAAATACGACAAATCTATTTAAATTCCTTCTAAAACTTTAAAAATTCTTTAAAAACTTAAAGAAATCGACCATTTATCGATGAAAGCGCTTAAATTTAAGCGTTTTCATCAGGTTTCGTCATATTTTCTGCACTTTACGGGTCTTTTCGTACATAAATGGCACCCTTTGTGCCCATCCTATTTTCGTTCTGCATGATTCGACTTTCGCAACAACAATGTTGATTTATTCAAGCGAATAAGGGATAATTGTACCTGAATCAACACCTAATTTTGGGAGGTATATCAATGGCTTATCAATTGCCTGCTTTGCCTTATGCTAACAATGCGCTCGAACCGCATATCGATGAAACGACGATGATGATTCACCATGACCGTCACCATAACGCTTACGTAACGAACCTTAATGCTGCACTGGAGTCCGCTCCTGAGCTGCAAGGCAAATCGATCGAAGATCTGATCGCTGACCTGAACAGCGTTCCGGAAGCAATCCGCACTGCTGTTCGCAACAACGGCGGCGGTCACGCTAACCACTCCCTCTTCTGGGAAACGATCGGCCCTAACGCTGGCGGCGCTCCATCCGGTAAATTGGCTGACGCAATCGCTAATGAACTGGGCGGCTTTGATAAATTCAAAGAAGACTTCGCTAAAGCAGCTGCAACGCGCTTCGGCTCCGGCTGGGCTTGGCTTGCTGTTGGACAAGACGGCAAACTGAAAGTATACAGCCTGCCTAACCAAGACAGCCCAATCATGGAAGGCGACACGCCACTCCTTGGTCTGGACGTTTGGGAGC
The DNA here is from genome assembly GCF_014779765.1 of Paenibacillus terricola. Taxonomy (GTDB): domain Bacteria; phylum Bacillota; class Bacilli; order Paenibacillales; family Paenibacillaceae; genus Paenibacillus_T; species Paenibacillus_T terricola. Next base: position 321,268 of record NZ_JACXZA010000005.1, read on the forward strand.
ATGCTTACTACCTGAACTACCAGAACAAACGCCCTGACTACATCGCAGCGTTCTGGAACGTTGTAAACTGGGCAGCTGTTGCTGATCGTTACGAAGCAGCATCGAAATAAGCTCGGACAAGCTCTGATGGGCTTCACGCGCCGCATCCTTCATGGATGCGGCGTTTTTCGTATGCGCACTATTATTGCTGTTCAAAAAGTTCGGTTTTCAGCACCGAGAAGGTTGAATGAGAGGAGGGAATGAGGATCGGAGCGTAGTGATGTGCTACGTGAGAACCGGAAGTCTCTGCTCCATTCAAGATTCGATGTCGAATACACTTCTAGTGACACTTCGTGATCAAAGGCGGACTTTTTGAACTACATCTATACAAAATCAATATGGATGGCTCCAATTCCATAGGCAAGAGTACACGCTATCCAAGCATACATTTAACAAGTAAATAGGCGCTTAGCACAAAGGAGGCGTAAAACCGATGTATCCGAACTATTACGGCTACGGATACCCATATGGCTACCCATACGGGTACGATAGCTACTATGGGCAGGGATACGATCCATATGCGCAAGTTGTGGAATATCAAGTGCCGCAGACCGATAGCGACGCCGCGTATTACTACGATCCGCGTGGATTTATGCCTGGACCGCCGCCTAGACCTCCTGGGCCTCCTGGGCCTCCGCCACGGCCGCCTGGACCACCAGGACCACCCGGGCCTCCTGGGCCGCCACCTAGACCTCCTGGACCACCACCTAGACCTCCTGGACCGCCAGGGCCATTCCCGCCTGGACCGTTCCCGCCAGGGCCTGGACCGTTTCCGCCACCTAGACCACCGTTCCCGCCAGGACCAGGGCCATTCCCACCTGGGCCGTTCCCGCCAGGACCTGGACCGTTCCCGCCGCCTAGACCGCCGTTCCCGCCTGGGCCATTCCCGCCAGGGCCATTCCCACCACCTAGGCCACCATTCCCGCCATTCTTCCCGCCAATATTCCCGCCACCGTTCCCAGTGCCAATTCCAATACCAATACCGATTGGACCTGAACCTGTGCCAGTGCCTTTGCCGATACCAACTCAGATCACAGTGCTCATAAATGGCGGAGCTGTATTCCCGAATATTACACAGGTCTACCCAATCGCATTCTTCCCGGGCATTACGATTGCACAGGCGCTGCTGAGCACGGGAGTCGTTTTAATCGGTGCAGGCGGTCAAATCATCTCGGTTGGCGGCATACCGATTACGGATGGCATCAGCTTTGTGCTGACGCTAAACGGCCGTCCAATTCCGTCCACGCTGTTGAATGTACCGCTGCAGCCAGGTGATTCCGTCGAGCTTCAGCTGTTCTTTCGCCCGCCTTTACGGGATGAGAGCGAATACTTGAATCACAATAACATTCAATACGAGGAAGAACGCAACTACATTGATGAAGATGATCTGAACGGCGTCGACTAATAAGTTTTGTTTCAATTTATGGAGTAAAACGATAAAGACTCTGCTCAACGTTCCGCGAACGGCGAGCAGAGTCTTTTGTTACCAATAAGACCTTATAAGAACCCGAATCGATTATCTAGAAAATCCCCTCCAAAATGTGGTCGCTTTTCCTGAAAAGCCTCGAAAGAAACCTTTCAATATGTTATAATCTAAATTAAGCCTATCGAATTACTCTATTTTAGAATCTTATACAGAAAATAAATGATCTGAAGGAGTTGAACCCGCTTGACCCGTATTGTATCTATTATCGCTACTCCGAACCAGTCTTCCAGACTGCTTGGCGTTACAAACTATGTCGAACAGCAGCTTCGTGAACCAAAGTATGAACTGACGACGCTGCAAGTAACGTCGATTCCTGCAGAAGATCTTATCTTCGCCCGCTTCGACAGCCCAGCGATTGCTGAAGCGAATGCACTCGTTGAAGCAGCCGACGCGGTCATTATTGCAAGTCCTGTCTACAAGGCTTCCTACAGCGGCATTCTCAAGACCTACCTGGATTTGCTCCCGCAGAAAGGTCTTGATGGGAAGATCGTCGCTCCTATCTTCATCGGGGGTACCATTGCGCATCTGCTGTCTATCGATTACTCCCTCAAGCCTGTCCTTGCATCGCTTGGCGCTCGTCAATATGTCAGCAGTATTTATGCAACTGACTCACAGGTTACACGCACGGGTCAAGGTAACGATATCGCCTTCGAATTGAATGAGGAATTGACGGCACGTCTTGATCGTACAATCGAAGAACTGCGCATCGACCTCGCGCGCCGCTCTTCCTAGATTACAGCATCAACCAAATAGGGCTGTCTCATGCGTGATTCATCGCATGGACAGCCCTATTTGTTATTTTTGAGCAATACGCTGCCCTTTGCCGCTAAGCAGCTTCAACTGATCATTCTCGTAACCAACGGTATAAACGACTTTGTAAGGCGTGTCGACGAATGCACCATCTACCCGTTCTTGAGCCGTAATGTAAGCAGTGACTACCGCCCGCTCATCTTCCTGCACTTCTACATTCAGATCTTCAATCGTAATGTTCCGCGTGCCGAGGTACCCTTCACGGAACGTTTCGTATGAGGTCGAGGCAATCCAAGTGCTTCCGATCAAGGAATACGCATAGACGTAATCGCCGCTGTTGAGACTGTCATAGAAGTGTGTCACGAGATATGAAGCCATATCCTCGAACGTTACGTCGCCCACGCTGCCTTCTTGGAAAACGTCCGAGTCCATCGCGATATTGTGCGGCAGCTCCGTCATTGGAGAAGCCGACCAGCCTTCGACCAGCGACATGACCTGTCCGATTGGGAGGCTGAAGCCGATTGCACCCTGTTCAGCGCCTGCCGAGTTAATGCCGATAACCTCTCCCGTCTCGCGATCGACTAATGGACCGCCGCTGTTGCCGTGCGCAATTGGCGCAGATATTTGATACATATCTTTATACGAATAAGGGTCGATATCAAGCACTCGCCCTACCCCGCTTATAATGCCTGTCGTTACAGTGTTCTGATAACCGAGCGGACTGCCGATAGCGATGACCTCGTCCCCGATTTCACCGACATGCTCGGTTTCCATGGCAAGCGGCTTCATTCCCGACAGTTCCGGCACCCGGACGACCGCAACGTCCAAGTCTGTCCCGATCCCGATAACGGTACCCTCCAGCTCTCTTGCATCCGCCGTCCTTACCTTTACCGTATGGGCGCCGATAACGACATGCCCATTCGTAATCAAATCGCCTTGATCGTTATAGAGGAAGCCCGAGCCCATCAAGCCATTGTCCGTCTCGATCATGACAACCAACTTCTGCGTTGCAAAAATAATGTCCTTCAGCGTCTTATCGGTTGCCGCTGCATTCGAATCCGCAGTCGGCTGCGCCAGCAGCGGGCCGTTCGTCAACCGATTAGGCACGTCGTTATGAATCTTGACGACACCAACCGTCCCGCCGAGCAGCACAAGCAAGCTTGCGATAATACAGATCCATCCGTTCCGATTCATGTGCAGACCTCACTTATTCCAAGAACCAGCCAGCACGGTCGATTCGAACCTGTGCTTTCTGATAAGCGTTATAGTAAATGTTATCAACGACAGCCGTCTCTCCCGGCTCTACTTGATCCGGAGTTGCATAAATCGTACCGGTGTTGATCACATTGCCTGACGCATCGAGCAGCGTATATTCAACATAAACCGAATAGATCGTCTTCGTCGCTGTATTGCGCAGCTCCGCATGAATATGGATATCCCCGTTCTCATCCAGCGTCGAAGCGAGGTTCTCGACCTCTACTGCCGCCGTACGGTTCCTCAGATCTTCCTCTGCCGCCTTCTGCTGAGCCAGCTTGATTCGCTTCTGCTCCGCATCCTCATACGCCTTCTTCTCGGAAGCGATCTTCTCCTTGAGCGACTTCAACTTCTTGTTGCTGCTGTCGTATTCAAGTCCGATCCCCACCGCAGAAGCCGCATCGCTGAAGCTCTTTCGCTCTAACAGCCGCTCGCCTTCCTGAATCGATAGCTCGCCGATTCGCGATACGATCTGATCATGTACAGTTCCTGCCTCGGCATTGTTAAGACCATCTGCAACCCGCAGCTTAGAGATCAGCTCCTGCACAGATTCGATCCCAGCCAGCTCCGATTGAATCTGCTGGACTGTCAGCTCCGCTTGCTGCTGCTTCAAGCTGGCACGCAGCGGCTCGAACAGCTCCTCTTCGCGCTTATTAAGCGATTGGCTTACCTCATTCAGCAGTCGACTCGATTCTTCGAGCTTGTTGTCCTTTAACAAATCGGTTGCACTATTCAACTTACGTGCCGCATCCGCGGCCTCTTGCACAATGGCCCGGTCAGCCTTCAGCGCCGTAAGCTTTGGACGTACTGCGATCGCCCTATCCAACAGTTGTACGGACAACTCATAGCTGCCATGTATCGCCTGGCGCTTCGCTTCATTCTGCCAGCTGGTCACACGCTCATTTTGCAGCATCTCATAGGAATAATAGCCGTACACGCCCGCGCTGACGAGCAGAGCAAGCAGCACCGGTACGAGCCAAGTATAGATGCGAATTCCGTTTTTTCTCGGGATTAAAGCTTCTTCTCCATCATCCGTCTCACCTGCATTCAACAGATCAGACTCTATCCCCTCGAGCGCCTTATATTCCGACTCGCTGCGAACGCCTTGCGACAACGAAGCTGCCAATTGCTCGGCAAAATGAGGAAGAGCTTCCCCGCTCTCTGCGCCAGCCGCAGCAGCTTCCTGCTCCCCTTCTTCCTCCTTCAGCAAGTCAGAGTCGAGCAATTTACCGCAGTAGCCGCAGTACCGGCCGTCCGGCTGATGGTTCTGTCTTCCGCAGTAAGCACAATACATGATGTTTCACCTCAATATTTGAAGATTCGAACGAATCTACTTGTCCTATTAAAACCAGCAATCTTCATTGTAAAACAATTAATAGGCATATCCAACGTGAGGATAGTCCCAAGGTGACACGGTTGTTGCCATCCTTTGAGAGGTACAGCACGTCTCACGCAAGAAAAACATACCTTGTTCGTACAAGTCAAATCTATAAAGTCTTATATTTCATAAAAATAGCCGTCGAGCGCTCTCGACAGCTAATGAATGGACTAACGTACACCGCTTATCTTAATTGCAACTTGAATAAACACATTATAATCCGAGTAAAGAAGGCTGAACAGCCCTATATTCTGTCAAAAAACTTAACATTTGAAAAACTCGATCCGATTCATCACATCTACTATCGAATAATGCTGCAAATAGGCGATCGCCTGCTTCTCGGCTTCCTTTAATATACCGACCAGCTCTTGCTCAAACCGAGCAGATAATTCGGCCTGATCAGCCACCTGGAGAGCTGCCGCTGTCTGAAGGTCAACGGCTTCATAGATTTCACCTAATGTAATGCTCTCGGCCTGCTTGATTAACACATAACCGCCTTCACGCCCACCCCTGGATGCGACGATACCCGCAGTAACCAGCGATTGCATCACCCGGCGCATGAAGGTTGCATGTGCATCGACGCGGCTGGCGATCGCCGCACTCGACAGTAAACCGCCGCTGCTTGCAAGCCATACTAAGGCGTGGACTGCAACTTTAAAACGAGGTGGCCCTAAATTGACTCCGCGACTGACTGTGCTCATTGGCTCCCCCCTGCTCTATAGACAAACAGCTTCTTTTTTATAGGACAAAAAAAGAGGCACGATCCCAAGGACCGCGCCCAATAAGCCATTGCGCTTCACGGGCATCGAAGCCCGCCGGGGCGCGCCGCCCCCGCTAACCTTACCTAACTTACTAAGACGCACTACATGACTTGCACGGCAGACGAATTACTTCTGACCGTAGTAAGCGTTAGCGCCATGCTTGCGCAGGTAGTGGCGGTCCAGCAGATTCTGATCCATTGGCTGCGTGTTCGGGTTGAGCGCATACGTATGAACGGCCATCTTCGCGCACTCTTCGAGTACGACGGCATTGTGCACCGCATTGTGCGGGTCCTTGCCCCAGCAGAATGGCGCGTGGCTGAATACGAATACGGACGGCACTTGTGCAGGATCGATGCCGCCTTTCTCGAACGTTTCCACGATTACATTGCCTGTTTCATGCTCGTAAGCACCTTGGATTTCCGCTTCCGTCATTGGACGCGTGCAAGGTACTTCACCATAGAAGTAGTCGCCGTGCGTCGTTCCGAGCGCAGGCAGGGAACGGCCCGCTTGCGACCAACTCGTTGCCCATGGCGAGTGCGTGTGCACTACGCCGCCAATTGTCGGGAATGCTTTGTACAGCACAACGTGCGTTGGCGTATCGGACGATGGACGAAGGTTGCCTTCTACTACATTGCCGTCGAGATCGACAACGACCATATGCTCAGGACGCATTTCTTCATAAGGTACGCCGCTTGGCTTAATAACGACCAGACCGCTCTCGCGGTCGATGCCGCTAACGTTACCCCATGTGAATGTAACCAAACCGTATTTCGGCAGCTCCATGTTCGCTTCCCATACGGCTTTCTTCAACGATTCCAACATGAATGAAGCACTCCTCTCATGCCTATCAATTGCTTGCTCCGGATGCCAACTTATAAGGGGTTAACTTATACGGACATCCTGCTGTATTTGCATGCATTAATTATAGGTTGTACGTACAAGTATGTCACGCGTTTTTTTACGTCAAAGCCTTCACCGATTCCCGTTCTACAAGCGTTGGCTCATAGACGACATCCTTCCAAGAACCGCGCGGCGTACGCTGCGTAATAAGCTTCATTAGCAGCTCGACAGCATCCGTTCCCATGCTCGTCTTCGGGTGAGCGATCGTTGTCAGCTTCACCTCTGTCGCGACAGCCAGATTCGAATCGTCGAAGCCGATCATGGACAGATCATCCGGTACAGTCAGCCCGCGACGCCTGATGATGTCGAGCATCCGTACAGCCAGTTCATCATTGTAGCAAAAAATCGCCGTCGGCCGTTCCTCTGCTTCCCGCTCCAGCATACGTTCCAGCGCTTCAAGCGGACGGCTTGTCTTCTCTTCTGACGAATACCGGACGACCCAATCGGCAGCGACCGGCTGCTTGCGTTCACGGAACGCCCGCAGGAAGCCGCGCATCCGATGCACCCCTTGATAGTCATCCGTCTTGAAGAAGCCGGCTATTCGCTCATGGCCCATTCGCAGCAAATATTCGGCCGCCCGATAGCCGCCCATCTCGTCGTCCACCTTCAAGCATGGCGCATCGACATCCGTATACCGTTCGTTCAGCATGACATATGGGATTTGCCGAGCGTCGAGCGCGAGGAAGTAATCGAAGTTCGGATTGCCTTCCGCGCTCTTCGTCGGCTCGATGATGAGACCGGCCAGCGGCTCGTGCAGCATCGACTCTAGACTGTCGCGCTCCTTCGGCTTCTCGTTGTCTGTGCTGGCAAGCAGCAGCCGTGCTCCGCGTTCACGCAGCGAAGACTCGACGCCGCGGACGATCGTCGGGAATATATAGTCCGAAATATGCGTCGTAATCATGCCGATCGTCATGCCAACCGGCGATGGCTTGCGGTCCGCTGCCGTCTGGGATTCCGCGACGAACGTCCCTTTGCCCTGCGTACGATAAAGCCAGCCGTCCTGTTCCAGATCGCCGAGCGCCTGGCGAACCGTCTGCCGGCTCATCTCGAAGCGCCTCGCGATCTCATTCTCTGAAGGAAGCCGGTCATGCGGCTTGAATTGCGCCGTTACAATCCAAGACAATATCTCCTGCTTCAATTGTATATATTTAGGCGTCTGTTGATCCTTCACGACACACCCCATTACGTTAAGTTGTATGCCCTATAGTATATCATACCGTTCACTTGTACGTACATGATTGCCTGCTTTTTTCCGAAATAAGGATGGTGGCGTGTGGATCGCTCATGGTCATGTGCACTTAGGGCAGCAGATAGGTGCTATTCTGCGACTACGGAGTGATAATGCGCATCTAGAACGCTAGTTAGGTGGAATTCTGCAACTACGGAGGTATCTGTTCGCTCAGGCAGCCAGCTAGGTGCATAAATGCACAATATCGTTTGGTATAAAAAGGAAGTGAAAGGAGGCCCCTAACAGCCTTGATCTAACTAACGGGAATGAATCCCCTTGTCCGCGAACCTTGCTCTAATCTCATCGAACTTTCGTCTCGCATCCTCCGAGTCATCAGCCACTAAGATCGAATAACCCATTGAGGGATCCATCGGCCGTGCATGCTCCAGCGTGTACAATTTGTACCGCCTGCGGTGCGGTGTGTAGATTACGTATCCGGTATGGCCAGCTACCGGCTTTAACCCCATCCTTCGCAGCTGTGCTCGAGTGAACATAGCATCCGGCTTATTCTCTAACGTATAGGTTCTCACTGTACACTCTCCCAATAATAAAGCCTTAGCGGCAAGGGGACCCCGTCACTAAGGCTGTTCGTTCAGTACAGCTATTAAGCTTTCGCCACGTCGTAGCCCTGATCTTCGATTGCATCGCGGATCTGATCGAGCGTTACGCTGCCCGGATCGAAAGTCACGTTGACCGTGCCCTCCGCCAAGCTTACCTCACCTTTGGCGCCAAGCGAACTGAGTGCACCTTCCACTGCTTTGACACAATGACCGCAAGACATACCGGATACTTTCAATACTGTTTGTTGAACGGACATTCGAATCTCCCCTTCCATGATATCCTGCTACTTTAATATGATACGTGCCATGCCCTCTCGTCCATGACTCATCCGACCTGAATGACGAACGGTACGGTAACAACGCGGCCTTCCCGCTGGAACTGTCCCCATATCTTATAGATGCCATTGGCCGGAAATACGGTCGAGAACGATGCGGATGAGCTGCCGCTATTCGAATCCTTCGGATGAACGTGCAGATACGTCTCCATATCCTTGGACAAAATAACGACATGCCCCGCCGCTCCCAAATAGTTCTCCATATCCGTCAGCTCTTTACCTGTCTTCTCATCGCGGAACGTATAGGTGAGCGTCGCATTCTCGCCCACTTTCGCCTGGCTGATAGCGAGCGAGAATTCAATACCGTCCACCTTCTGCACAAGGCTGGCGTCAGGCTGCGGAGCAGGAGAATCATAAATAGGTTTGCCGTTGACTGTCAGCCAACCGGCGCGCGTGATGGTCGAGCCGCCAGCAGGAACGAAATCGGCGAACCACTTATACCGCCCGCCAGCAGCGAACTGGGTCATAACGCGGAATACGCCGTCGCCGTCATAACCCGGGTGAATATGCCGGAACTGCTGCATATCCTCGCTGACGATAATAAGATGAAGCAGCTTCTCATGGCTCAGCGCAAACTTCTCTATCGGTTTGCCGTTCTCGCCAAGAATCCGAATCGTCAGTTCTGTTTCCTGCCCAGCCTGCAGTTCCCCTGCTGTAGGTGCGAGTACCGCCTGCACATTCTCGCTCAGGTTCTCTTCTGATGCCGACATATTCATTCCATCATGCGAGGCATGTGAGTCATCACTCAATCCATCATGCTGATGATGAACAGCGCTGCCCGTTCCCAACTCATCGCTCGACGCTGATAAGGGCGGCGGACCAATTTCAACACCAGCCTGAGAATCCGTACTATCCATATCTTCTACTGCGTGTGTGTGATCTGCCGTTGAAGCAGCCGTACTTGCAGCCCGTTCATCACCACGGTCACACGCCGTCAAGGTACTAGCCAACATAACGACCAGCAGCAGCTTTATCGTTTGTTTCATTCGTTCATCAGCTCCATGTTGATATCGTCACGATGGCTGACGAAGACGAAGCCGCTGCAGCCGCAGCGCGTTCAGAACGACTGATACAGAGCTTGCCGCCATCGCAGCTCCGGCAACCCAAGGCGCCAGCAGGCCAGCGGCTGCAATCGGAATGCCGATTGCATTATAGGCAAGCGCCCAGAACAGGTTCTGCCGAATGTTGCGCATCGTTGCCCGGCTTAGCTCAATTGCATCCGCGATCCCGCCCAGATCGCCGCGCATGAGCGTCACATCCGACGTCTCAACCGCTACATCGGTGCCTGTGCCGATTGCGATCCCTACATCGGCCGCGGCAAGCGCCGGTGCATCATTAATGCCGTCGCCAACCATTGCCACCTTATGTCCTTGCTGCTGAAGCCGTTGAATCTCGGCAGCTTTCTGCTCAGGGAGCACTCCGGCGATCACATGCTCAATGCCAACCTGCTGCGCAATCGCGGCAGCTGTCCGTTCATTATCACCCGTAGCCATCCTTACCTGTATGCCCAATGAACGAAGCCGTAAAACCGCTTCACGTGACGATTCCTTGACCGTATCGGCCACTGCGATGAGTCCAGCGAACGAGCCATCGACCGCAGCCAGCATGACCGTCTTCCCTTGTGCTTCAAGCGAGGATTCTACTGCTGAATCCGCAGTTGTCAGATCAACACCGTACCGTTCCAGCAGACGACGTGCTCCAACAAGCAGTTCATGACCTTCAACGACTGCCTGAATACCGTAACCCGGAAGCGCCTCAAACTGTTCTGCATCGGGAAGTGACAGTCCACGAGCTTTGGCGCCTGCTGCAATTGCCTCCGCAACTGGATGCTCGGACAAGCGTTCCGCTGCAGCGACCAGCCGCAGCAGCTCATTCGGATAATCGGCAACAACGTCCGTCAGCTGCGGTTTCCCGTGCGTAACAGTACCCGTTTTATCAAGCACGACCGTGTCGATCCGATGCGTCTGCTCCAGATGTTCGCCGCCTTTGAACAACACGCCCAGCTCTGCTGCCCGGCCCGATCCCGCCATGACGGATGTCGGCGTTGCCAGCCCAAGTGCGCAAGGGCAGGCGATGACAAGAACAGCAATTGCAATCTCAAGCGCTTGCGCTGTGTTGCCCGGCTCGATCCAGATGAACCAGATGGCGGAAGTAATTACCGCAATCGCTACGACAATCGGGACGAATACGCCCGAGATAACATCGGCCAGCCGTTGAATCGGTGCCTTCGAGCTCTGTGCATCCTCAACGACTTTAATGATCTGCGCGAGGGCGGTGTCGGCGCCAACCTTCTCTGCCCGAATCTTCAGCACGCCGTTGCGGTTAAGAGAAGCGCCGATAACGCGGTCGCCAGCACTTACATCCACTGGCATGCTCTCGCCTGTCAGCATCGATTCATCCACCGACGATTGTCCGTCAAGCACAACGCCATCGACTGGGATTGCATCGCCTGGTTTCACGAGCAGCACATCGCCAACAACAACCTGCTCAACTGGCACTACATGCTCTTCACGATCACGCAGTACGGTCGCTGTCTTCGCCTGCAGCTTCATAAGCGATTGAATCGCTTGGGAAGACCGTCCTTTCGCCCGCGCTTCGAACAACTTACCCATTATGACGAGCGTAATCAGAATCGCACTCGTCTCGAAGTACAACTGCGGCCCTTCCGCCATCATTCCGTGTCCGCTCATCGTTCCGCCTGCATTTTGCCACTTGATCGTCTCGTACAGACTGTAGAAGTAAGCCGCAGATGTACCGAGCGCAACGAGCACATCCATATTGGCGCTTCGGTTGCGCAGCGCCTTAAAGGCACCAATATAGAACGGTCCGCCAATATAGAACTGCACCGGCGTCGCCAGCGCTAACTGCGTCCATGGATTCGCCAGCCATTCCGGCAAGTAAATCCAGTCGAGCCATGCAAAGTGCGATACCATCGTCCACAGCAGCGGAAGCGACAAAATAATCGAAAGGAACAACCGATTGCGCTGCGCCGTTGTGCGATCCTTCTTGCTAGCCAGCTGCGCCTCTTTCTGCTTCTGCACCGCCGTATAGCCGAGCTGCGTCACCCTGCGTTCCATATCCATTGGCGACACCGCTGAAGGATTGTATTCCACATGTGCCGTCTCCATTGCGAAGTTGACGGTTGCCTTCTCAACACCCGGCAGCTTGCCGAGCCCTTTCTCAATCCGGTTCGCACAAGCAGCGCAGGTCATTCCTTCTAAGTTAAAATCAGCCGAAGCTGTATCAGCAATCGCTGCCGAAGCCTGGTCGATCTGTTCATTGTTCGCTTGCATCTTCGATCACCTCGCTCATTTACCTTACACTTCTATTGTATACCCCCACCCCCTATATTGTGTCAAGCAAAATTCGCAAATTTATGGGAAAATTCAGAACCTCGGATGTTGCATCGTTTTGGTTCTCATCTGTACCTGACTGTTCCGCAGTAGTACACATCACTACTCCGTGTCTTAGTCATACGATAACAACCCATATAAATAGAGGAAATACTCCCTCTTTATTGAATTTATTAAACAAGAAATGGAAAATACGTGTGAAAGGGTGATGGATATGGAAACAAAAGAACCGATGGTAATGCGGCTCGACATCACAATCCCGGTCTCAGATCAGAAGCAAGCCGTCGACTTTTACGTAAAGTATCTCGATTGTGAGATCGTATGGTGGTTGGGACCGGTTTTATTGAGGCTGCCGAACAAACAAGAGATTCTAATTGTCTCCGATCACGATCCGGACAAGGACAGCATCTGGTATGCAGGTGAACCCGGCTTCCGCACAAACCCATACTATTCGTTGCAAGTCGTTGTCGGAGATAAACTGGAAGAGTTTAGAAACAGGCTCCTTGAGAGCGGCGTCGTTGTAGATGAAATCCATCAAAATGAAGGCGCAGGCAAGAGCCTCAGGTTCTTCGATCCGAGCGGGAATCGCCTCTTCGCAGTTGAGTGGTAGGTTCTATTCCTTGCCTCATCTTCAGATGACACAAAAACAGCCTCAGCTCGATTATTACCAAGCTGAGGCTGTATTATTGTTTACTTCATCAATTTATTCATTGTCGTCAACAGTTCGCTTATAACATCGGTGTCGCCGTCTTGCAGACGCTCCACGACACAGCTGCGCATATGCTCCTCGAGCAGCAGCTTGCCGACGCCATTAAGCGCAGACTGTACCGATGCGATCTGAATTAGAACATCATCACAGTACGTATCTTTCTCGATCAAGCCCTTTAATCCGCGAATCTGGCCCTCAATGCGATTAAGTCGGCTCACGAGGCTGCTCTTCATCTTATCAGAATGATGGCTTTTCCGTACCGCATCATTAGCCGCCGTATGACATGCTTCATGATGATGCGATCCTGCACTGGTGCCAGCGCAAGCTTCTTCCTTCTGCTCATCTGTCGCTGTTCGCATTTCCTCACTCATACCGCTTCCGCCCCCTCGCACGTATTTGCGATCATTCTAACATACCCCTGCTAGGTATGTGAAGGGGACAGACGCTCCAGCATATAAGCCCGCACCGCATCCGATAGATCCGGCCGTTTCAGCGCCATATCGATCGTTGCCTGCACGAAACCCAGCTTATCGCCAATGTCGTGGCGAATACCAACAAACGGGAATGCTTCGATCGGGGAGAATCGATTGAGCCGCACGAGCGAGTCTGTCAGCTGAATTTCTCCGCCTTTGCCCGGCCTGGCATCGTCTAGCAGACCAAATATAGCAGGATCAAGCACGTAGCGGCCAACAACCGCCAGATTAGACGGAGCCTCGTTAGGCGCCGGCTTCTCCACCATGCCGCGTATACGGCCCGAATAGCCAGGACTCTCTAAATCTACGATGCCATACTTATGCGTCTGGTCCATCGGCACTTCCATAACCGCAACGACTGACGATCCTGTCTGCTCATACATATCGATCATCTGCTTCAAGCATGGCGGGTCCGATAGCAGAATGTCGTCTCCAAGCAATACAGCGAACGGTTCATTCTCGGCAAAAGCTTTCGCACTGAGCACCGCATGACCAAGCCCAAGCGGTTCCCGTTGTCGAACATAACAGATGTTAGCAAGCTGCGAGATGCTTCGAACCATCTCGAGCATCTCTTCTTTGCCCCGTTCCTCCAGCTCCATCTCTAACTCTGCAGATTTGTCAAAATGGTCCTCGATCGCCCGTTTGTTGCGGCCGCTTACGATCATGATGCTCTCGATGCCGGATGCGACGGCTTCTTCAACGATGTACTGAATCGCAGGTTTATCGATCAGCGGGAGCATTTCCTTCGGCTGTGCTTTAGTGGCCGGCAGAAACCTCGTGCCTAATCCGCCTGCTGGAATAATGGCTTTACGTACACGTTTTCTCTCCATCATAAGCGCTGCATCCGCCTTTCTTCGAATCGTTCATTTGATGCCATATTGGGAATCGTATGCCGAATCGCGTCTATTCATGATAACCCTCTATCCTGTCGGAAGCGTTATGGCAATGACAGCGCCGCCATCCGCGCCGTTTGGTTCAGCCTCGACCGTACCGCCATGCAGCGTAATGACTTGCTTGACGATCGATAGCCCAAGCCCGTTGCCGCCAATGCTCCGATCGCGCGAAGGGTCCGCCTTATAGAAGCGCTCGAATACACGCGCACGCGCCTCCTCCGAGATGCCGGGACCCGAGTCGCTTACGCGTACCGTCACCGAATTTTTTCCATCATTTTCCTTCATCCATATCGTAATACGTCCGCCCTCCGGTGTAAACTTAATTGCATTGTGCAAAATGTTAAGCCACACCTGATTAAGTCCATCCGCATCCGCATCGACGGTTGTCTCGAGCAAATGCAGCTCCAGCTCGATCGACTTGTCTGCCCACTGCGGCTCGCATGACAACACGACATCCCGCAGTTGGCGGTCCAGCCGAATCGGCTGCGGGTGGAACGGATGATGCTGCGAGTCAAGCGAGGCAAGACGCAGCAGGCCATCGCTAAGCCGCGACATTCTGCCGCTCTCCTGCTTAATAATATCAACGTAATGATTGCGTTCTTCCTCTGTCACATCCGCGCTGCGGAGCGCTTCAGCGAAGCCTCCGATCGATGTCAGCGGCGACTGCAATTCATGCGAGACGCTGGATACGAAGTCTGCCCGCATCGTCTCGATGCGGCTTAGGCTGTCTGCCATTTGGTTAAAGCTATCCGCCAGCTTGCCCAGCTCGTCTTTCCTTTTCATCTTCACGCGAACGGAGAAATCCCCCTTCGCCAGCCGAGTTGTAGCTTGCATGAGCTGTTTAAGCGGACTGACCACATAATGCGCAGCAATGAAGAATAGAAGGGTGCCGACAATCAGCATCGACAGTAACAGCATGTTAGAGGTGCGCATAAAGCTGCGCTCCTGCGGAACTCGGTCAGGAGTAGTCAGAATGGCTAATTCAAGCTGGCCGAATCGGGCGATCTGCCCGACTACAATTTTCTGCAGCGGTCCGGTCGTATCATTCTGCTGCAGGTTAAAGACAACCGTATGACCTTTAAAAATCGTTTGCACCTGCTCAGCAGTCATTTGGCTGCCAATCTCACGAAAATGTTGGCCAAAACCAAACCAGCGTCCATCGGGGCTGACGCCGACGATGGACACATTTTGCAGCCTAGCCGTCTCAGACAAGAATGGCAGCAGCGCGCGTGGCGACGCCACGTCATATAACCGCTCAATGTCGGCAATCGTATTGACTAGCTGCACCGACACCTCGGTGCGAATATCCCGCTTGAACGACTGCGACGTCAGCAGGAATGATGCGACGATGCTCACAAGGACGACAATAAGAAACATCCCGACCAAGCGAACATACAGACTGCGAATGATCACCCCGCCACCTCCAGCCGGTAACCAAGGCCCCGGATCGTCACGATCCGGAAGCCCGATGTCTCCTCTGGGAACCGTTCGCGCAGCCGTTTCACATGGACGTCGACCGTCCGCTCGTCACCTTCATAATCGACACCCCACAGCTGCTCGATAAGCTGTTCGCGAGAGAACGTTTTGTTCGGGTAGCTGGCCATTTTGAACAACAGCTCGAATTCCTTCGGCGGCAGCTTCACGCGTCCTTCGGGCGCCATCACGTCATATTCGACGCGGCTAAGCGCAATCCGCCCCACCTCCACTAGATGCGATGCGACGATCCGGTACCGCTTCAGCAGCGCCTTCACGCGCACCACCAGCTCAATCGGATCGAACGGCTTGACCAAATAATCGTCAGCGCCAAGCTCGAATGCTCGCACTTTGTGAGACGTCTCGCCTTTGGCCGTCAGCATCAGCAGCGGAATATCCTGGCCGTATGTATCGCGCAGCGCCTCGCACAGCGCCCAACCGTCCATCCGCGGCATCATAATGTCCATAATCACCATGTCGGGGCGGACCGATTCCAGCTGCTTCAGCGCATCCTCGCCATCTGTCGCCTGAAGCACATCGAAGCTTTCCCGCTTCAGGAATACGCTCGCTAAGGTGCGAATGTTCGCGTCGTCGTCTACTACTAATATTTTGGCCACAAAGCTCTCTCCCTCATTCCTTGTGATGCTTCGTGATGAGAAAACCTCTATCGAGGCCTTTCGAAGATGAGCGACCGCGTTTAGAGGTAGGTTTTATCGCCAATAAGAATCTGTTCTTTAGAGAGACTCGAAAACTTATTGATTCTTATGTGGTCAAAAGTGGACTTTTTTGAACAACCTCTATAACCGCAGCGTCATGTCGCTGTCCGTTCACGCTATGGATCACTGACTCTATCATAGCATAGCGCTGTCAGCCGCTTCCTTAGAGAAGGCTTAAAATCCATTGACAACTCTTTGTAATAAATCTAAACTTAAGAACAACTTCAACTGTACTCGATTTAAATACAGTTTCACTTCAGGAGGACATTCATATGCACAAAACAATCATTATCGGTACCGGCCCTGCTGGTCTGACAGCCGCAATCTATCTGGCGCGCGCCAATATGGCGCCTCTCGTAATTGAAGGCCCGCAACCAGGCGGACAGTTGACGACAACGACCGAAGTTGAGAATTTCCCAGGCTTCCCAGAAGGCATTCTCGGCTCCGAGCTGATGTCCAATATGCGCAAACAAGCGCAGCGCTTCGGCGCTACGTTCACGACGGGTTGGGTTAACAACGTCGACTTCAGCCAGCGTCCATTCACGATTAACGTCGAGGGCGGCAAGGTATACCAAGCGGAATCGATCATCATCTCGACTGGCGCTTCGGCCAAATATCTCGGCATCCCAGGCGAGGAGACGAACGTTGGGCGCGGTGTCAGCACTTGCGCAACATGCGACGGCTTCTTCTTCCGCGGCAAAAAGATTGTCGTCATCGGCGGCGGCGACTCCGCAATGGAAGAAGCTCACTTCCTGACTCGCTTCGCAACGGATGTTACGCTCGTACACCGTCGCGAAGAGCTGCGAGCATCGAAGATCATGCAGGATCGCGCTCGTTCGAACGACAAAATCAGCTGGGCGCTCAACAACACGCCGCTTGAAGTTGTCGCAAGCGGCATGGGTGTAACGGGTCTGAAAGTACTCAACAATGCAACGGGACAAGAAGAAGTTATTCCGGCGGACGGCGTATTCGTTGCGATCGGCCACACGCCGAACACTGGCTTCCTCGGCGGACAGATCGAAACAGACGATAATGGCTACATTGTTGTAAAGCCAGGTACGACAGAGACGAACATTCCAGGCGTCTTCGCTTGCGGAGACGTACAAGATACGAAATACCGCCAAGCGATCACGGCTGCAGGCAGCGGCTGCATGGCTGCGCTTGAAGCCGAGCGTTTCCTTGAGGAAGCTCACAGCGCTGTGAAAGCTTAATCGTCACGAAATATCATTTCGGACCGGACCTCCGGACGATAATATTTAGTAAATGCAACGTATAAGGGGCTGCACCTTCGGGAGGATATGAATCTACCGATGGCGCAGCCCCTTTTTTTTTATCCTAAACCCAGCCCCAGAAGAAACCGTCCCGCTCCCAAGCCGCCCGCCCCTTATGCAGCTTGCGGAATGCCTTCTTCACATCTTTGCCGATAGACAAGTTGCCATTGTCGTTCACATAGAGGAAAGACTCGCCATAATGGTTGGCGATGTAATTGGTCGCTTCCTCTTGGTGCAAAATCCCTTTATTCTTCAATTCATTCAACATCCATTGTGCAACCTCTTCTGCTGTTACTGTCGTCATATGTCACGCTCCTAAGATTCTGAAATCTGTTTTCTGTTATACTAGTTAGACGATCTTACAGTGCGTGTTCAAGAGTCCTATTTGCAACGGGTTCTTGAACAACTTCTTAAAGCATGGAGGGATATCATCATGAGTCGTACTATCATAGCTATGGGCGGGTATACGCCCGAGCAGCAAGCACGTATTCGAGAGGCAGCAACGGGCTGGGACGTTATTTTTGGCAAAGTCAAAGATCTCGATAGCCGCTTGTTCCGCGATGCCGAAATTGTACTCGGCTACAGTCCTGCTGTAGAGACGGACGGCCTGCTGCCAGAGTCGAAGCTCCGCTGGATTCAAGGCTGGTCGGCAGGCGTCGATAAGCTGCCGCTTGATAAGCTGGCTGCAAGAGGCGTCGTGCTTACCGATGCGAGCGGCGTTCACCCGAATCAAATGTCGGAGACAACACTAGCATTAATGCTTGCTTTCACACGCAATGTACATAGCGCAATCCGCAATCAAGTCGAAGGACGATGGGAGCTCTCGCGCAGCTATGGCGAGATTCACGGCAAGACGATTGGCATTATTGGCGCCGGCGAAATCGGTAATGAGCTTGCGACAATTTGCCGTGCATTCAATATGACTGTACTTGGCGTGCGCCGCAGCGGCAAGCCCGCAGATCCGTATGATCGCATGTACGATATGTCCGGCTTAAGTGAAGTACTTGCCGAGAGCGATTATGTCGTTAATCTTCTTCCTCTAACGGAGGAGACGAATGGTCTGTTCAATGCGGAAGTATTCGCGCAGATGAAACGTTCGGCCTTCTTCGTGAACGTCGGCCGCGGACCTTCCGTTGTGACCGATGATCTGGTACAAGCGCTTCGCGATGGCGTCATTGCCGGCGCCGGAATCGACGTTACGGAACCGGAGCCGCTTCCAGAGGGTCATCCGCTGTGGTCGCTCGACAACGTCATCATTACGCCTCATATCGGCGGTCAGTCCGACCAATATAGCGCGCGTGTAGCTGACCTGTTCATTCATAATTTCAAGAGCTATATCGGGACCGGTCGTCCGGATCGGAATATTGTTGATTATACGCTTAGATACTAAGTTTTTTCGCACACCCACCCAAACCCTCAGGGACGCACACCCTCCCAAACCCTCCCTCTCCCGAGAGGGAGGGCCCCGAGGGCGGCTGCCCTCTGGACACCCGCAGGACTGGTCTAGGTACGTTGGGAGGATTCAGCTTGTGCAGCTGTAACTGGGTACGTTCGAACGTTCGCATACGATTCGATGGTCCTGAGATTCTGTGTGCTGATCCTCGCTTTCGTCCCTTTGGGACACGCTCTACTGTAGGCGCTCCCGCTAGTCGATCCCTGCGGGATCTAAGACCGCAATTAGGGGCGATCCCTGCGGGATCTAAGACCGCAATTAGGGATGATCCCTGTGGGATCTGGGACTGCTGCAGGAAATGATCCCTGCGGGATCTGAGGGCGCAATTGGGACGATCCCTGCGGGATTTGAAACATACTTATTATTGTTAGGAGTGCTTGATCCGATGTCGATTAATCGCCGTTTAATGACGGACTACGATTTTCAAGAAGCGCTTGATAAGCAGTTGAAGCTGCGCGTTTTCCGTGACGATCATATGATCGAGAACGGTGGCGTGCTCGTCCGGTTCGACGACAACACGGTCGTCATCCAAGCGAGCGTCAGCGACGTCTCCTACTACTCGCGCGCAGAGTGCGAGATATTCGAGCTGCGCAAGCGATAGATTGCGTACGCGGAAAAATACGGAGCCCTCACCATTGTCACGCATGTGACATGGTGGGGGCTCTGTTCTTTAGCATACTCTACTTCCGCTTCTGCGCTTCGATCTGTTCGGCCAGCTCGTTGAGATACGTCCAGCGCTCCATCAGCTCTTCGAGCTTCGCTTCCAACTGCTGCTGCTCCGCGATCAACTGCTGAAGCAAGACGGAGTCGCTGCCCGACTCGTCCATCCGCTGCGCGACATTCGCGAGGGCGGTCTCCGTCTCCTCGATCCAACCGTCGATGGACTCGAAGTCCTTCTGATCTTTGTACGACATCTTCAGCGACTTCGTACGTCCATCCGAACCCGCATCCGCCGATGCGCTAGAAGCAGCGGCTGCGCTGCCCCCAGCTTGTTTGCCGCCGGATGCCGCGGAAGCGCCAGACGCTTTACCAACTGCATCATTGTCCGCTCCGTCCCGTGCACCGCCGCCCGTCCGTTCCTCATACTCCGTATAGTTGCCTGCGTGAATCGCGATTTCCGTACCGCCTTCGAAAGCGAACAGTCGATCCACCGTGCGATCGAGGAAATACCGGTCATGGGATACGATGTAGACAACGCCAGGGAAATCTTCCAGATAGTCTTCCAATACCGACAATGTAGCAATGTCCAGATCGTTGGTAGGCTCGTCGAGCAGCAGCACGTTCGGCGCTTCCATCAGTACGCGAAGCAGCTGCAGCCTGCGCTTCTCGCCGCCCGACAAGCGGCTGATATACGTCCACTGCATCGTTGGCGGGAACAAGAAGCGCTCGAGCATCTGCGTTGCCGACACGCTGCTGCCATCCGCTGTCTTCACCTGCTCCGCGCCTTCACGGATATATTCGATGACGCGAAGCGATTCGTCCATCTCTTCGTGCTCCTGCGAGAACCATCCAATCTTCACCGTAGGTCCGATATCTGCTACGCCTTCTTCCGGCTGCAGGCGGCCGCCGATAATCTTGAGCAGCGTCGACTTGCCGCTGCCGTTGCGGCCAACTATGCCGACCCGATCCTCGGGCACCGTCTTATAGGTGAAATCCCGGAACAACGTCCGGCCGCCGAAGCTGTGGCTGACTTGCTCGAGCTCGACGATTTTGCGTCCGAGTCGGGACGATGCGACCGATACGTCCATTTTGCCGCCAGCCTGAGCAGGTGCCTGAGCTTTCAACTCTTCGAACCGGTCGATGCGCGCTTTCTGCTTCGTCGTCCGCGCCTTCGCGCCCCGGCGAATCCAAGCAAGCTCGTTGCGCAGCAGATTTTGCCGCTTCGATTCCGACGCTGCTTCCCGCTCCTCGCGCTCCAGCTTCAATTCGAGGAAACGGCTGTAGTTCGCTTCATAGAAGAAGGCGCGGCCGCGGTCCAGCTCGAGCACCCGATTCGCCACACGATCTAAGAAATAACGATCATGCGTAATCATAAGCAATGCGCCGCGGCGCTTCTGCAGCATCGCTTCCAGCCATGCAACCGACTCGTTATCAATATGGTTGGTAGGCTCGTCGAGAATGAGCAGATCGGATGGCTGTACAAGTGCTGCCGCCATCGCCGCCCGCTTCCGCTGACCGCCTGACAGGACGCCCATCCGCAGGCTGAAATCGTGAAGACCAAGCTTGGACAACGCCATCTTCGCATCGCTTTCCAGCTGCCATGCATTCAGCTCGTCCATCTTCCCGTTCGCCGCCACCAGCTTCTGCTGCTGTGCTTCGTCTGCCGGATTCAGCTCAAGCGCCTCGAGTGCCGCATGATAAGCTCTGACCGCAGCGAGCTGCGGCGAATCGCCGCCGAGCGCATGCTCGAGAATCGTCTCTTCCGGATTGTAAGACGGATTTTGCGCCAGCATGCGCACGATTACACGGCCTGACATCGATACGGTGCCTGAATCCGCAGGCTCAAGTCCTGCAATTACTTTCAGCAGCGTCGACTTACCTGTTCCGTTCACGCCGATAATGCCGACTTTATCGCCTTCCGCAACGCCAAATGAAATATCTTCGAACAGTGTTTTTTCACCATACGTTTTCGTCAAATGTTCAACAGACAATATATGCATCGTTATTCACGCTCTTTTCCGTTATTCACAGCCAACATCCCCTTATTATAACATAATCCCCTTCGGTCAGCCTGTCTGCCCAGCTTGCAATGCAGCCGTACGATCGCTTAAAGTACCAACTAGAAGCAACTAACAAGAAGCAACTTCGGACAGGAGAACGCTATGATCCACTCTATTAGACCGATTACATATATGAAAATGCTGCTTATGCTGCTCGCCCTCACGCTTCTTATCACGCTAACAGGTTGTGCCAAAGGCGAGGCGGAGCTGCATGTCAAAGCAAACGGAACCGCTCAGCTTAATCTAGCCATCACGCTCGACAGCACTTTAATGCAAGCGATCAGCGGCGACTGGCTGTGGGATTCGATCAGCAGCGAGTTGTCCCAACATGGCTTCAAGGTCAATCCGGTGGAGTCCGCAAACAGCGGCAAGACACTGCGTGCCTCCCGTGAAATCGATCTTCGCAAAGGTGCAACCGTGCAAATTCCTGGCGTGGAGGTTACCCGTACAACAGAGCGAAACAGCTGGTGGTACACGACGGAAGCCGTATCCGCCTCTGTCGATTTGACGAAGCTCATCCCTGAGCAGTTAAGCAGCAAGCTCGATGATAAGCTCGCCTCATTGTCCCCGCTCGTTCGGAATTTGGCGCTCCGCCAGATTGGGCTCGACTTTAAGTTGACCATGCCGATACGCGCTGCCACTAACAACGCCGATATCGTATCGAATGGCGGCAAATCGTTAACCTGGCACTTGTCCGCCACGAAGGAGAACAACGTGCAAGTCGAGGTGCATGTTCCGAATATCCGTCATATTGCGATCGCCGCGGGCGCTGTCCTCGTTGTGCTCGCAGCCGCCGTGATTGTACTGGTACGGAAGAAACGCAGACGGAATCGATTGAAATAGTACGGGGCCGGTAGGTGAGATGGCTCATACACCTGCTGGGCCCGTCGATGGGGAGTTCCTTCTGTAGGTGCATAGCTGCACCTACTGGCATCCGCGATGGAAATTTTACCAACTGAAGGTGCACTTCTGCACCTACAGTCACCTGCGGCGTGGATTTCGCCTGCTGTAGGTGTAGAAGTGCACCTATAATGTGATCGGTCTAGTCACACAGCAAAGAGAGCTGTCCCCAAGCGTATGCTGGTGACAGCTCTCTTTGCTGTTCAAAACATCGACTACAACACACTTCCGCCAGGACGACGCTTCGGCAGCACTAGCTCTACCCGCGTTCCTCGTCCGAGCTCCGAATGAACGAGCAGCGAAGCGCCGATGCCGCGCGCACGCTCCTCCATGCTGAACAGGCCGACGCCTTGCGATGGCGTATCTGCCGCAAACCCGCGACCGCTGTCGATGATGATGGCCTCCACGGTCTCCGACAGCTCGTGAATGCTCACCGACAGCTCATCAACCCCCGCATAACGGGCAGCGTTCGTCAGCGCTTCCTGAATGACGCGATACATGACCGTCTCGCAAGCGGAATCTAGTCTGCCTAATAGATTGCAAGTGAAATGCACTTTGATGCCATAATGCTCGGAGTAGTTATCAATATAAGTCCGAATTGCCGGCACAACGCCCAGATCATCCAGCACAGAAGGGCGAAGCTCCCAAGCAAGCGAGCGGACATCCTCCATCATGCTGGAGATTTCGCGCCGCAGCGCGCCAAGCTCCTTATCGGACTCCGCCTGCCGGTCGGCGATCATCCGATCGACTCGAATGAGCAGCGTGAACAGACTTTGGCCGATGCCGTCATGCAGCTCGCGAGAGAAGCGTCTGCGCTCCTCCTCTTGAATGTTCATCACTTTGTTCATCATGCGCAGAAGCTGCTCTTCGGTCTCCTTCAGTTGCGTCACGTCATTGCGTATCGCGAGATATTGAACCGGCCGTCCCTCTTCGTCCAGGAAAGGGACGATCGTTGTTTTGACCCAGTAGAATGCACCGCTCTTCGCTCGATTGCGCAGCTCGCCCTGCCACACACGGCCTGCTGAGATCGTCTCCCACAGCCCGCGCATGTACGCTTTGTCATGATAACCGGAATTGATAAGGCGATGCGTCTTGCCTAGCAGCTCTTCGCGGGAATAGCCGGATACCCGGCAGAACATGTCGTTCACATAACGAATAACCCCATTGGCATCCGTAACCGCAATGATCGACGACTCATCCAGCGCGAACCGCATACGCGACAGCTGCGCGAGCGACTGCTTCAGCCCTGCGCGGAACGTCTCGTCATCGAGATTGCTATCCAACTCTTCAAGCAATCTAGCCACATTATCGCCGATTCCCGACTGGGATCGTTCCTCTGGCAATGTCGATTTCGGATCATGCTCAGTCAAAATGCAGCAGCCCCTTCTTTACCGCATATTTGATCAACTCCGGACGCGTCTTCAGCCCCAACTTCTCCATGACGTGGCTCCGATGCGTCTCTACCGTTTTGACGCTAATGATGAGCTGTTCTGCGATGTCTTTGTTGGCATAACCCTTCGCCATCCACTCCAAAATCTCTTTCTCCCGCTCCGACAGCAGCTCATACGCATCCGGCTGCTCGCCTGCCCGAAGCCGCTGCACATAGTCGCTCATCAACCGTTTGGTCGCTGTAGGCAGCAAGTAGGCATTGCCTTCGGCAACGGTCTGGATGGCGGTGAGCAGCTCCTCGTGCGGCGAGTTTTTGAGAATGTAGCCGGAGGCGCCGGCATGAATCGCCCGGAACAAATATTCATCGTCGTCATGCATCGTCAGCACAAGCACGTATAAATCCGGCAGGCTGCTCTTCAGCTCCGCAATCGCCGTCAGGCCATCCTTGCCATGCGGCATGCTGAGGTCCATCAGCACCACGGTAGGATTCAGCTTATGCGCCAGCCGTATCGCCTCGTCCCCCTCGGACGCTTCGCCAACGACCGTCATCCCTTGACGCCCATCCAGCAGCATGCGAAGCCCAGAACGAACGACCGCATGGTCGTCCACGATTAATAACGTAGTCACTCCCTTACCTCCCGCTATGAATTTATTTCTCTATTATAGGCCATTCTGGCAAAATGAGGCGAGTGCGTTCGCAATATCCGATTCGCTATATGGCACAGCGCTTCGACGTCCAACGATCAACAAGCCGGTCAACTGCCCTGTCCGGTCAAGGTATGGCAGCGCTATCGCCGCTAATAATGACTCCGCTAAAAGCAGCGGCTCGCTTCTCGCACGGATCGCCGACCCTGCTGCGGCCCGTCCATTGTATGCCGCCGGTCTGCCCGACCGAATCGCCGTCGCAATAAACCCGTCTCCTCTTGCACCCTTGAACGTCAGCTGCGCCGTTCGAGTGCTTGTGATTCCAGACAAACCTGCCCAACGCAGCTTCCCTTCCTCGTCCAGCTTCGCTATGCCGGCAAAATCGCTGCCCGTCTCCTCTCGCCAGCGGTCCGCCTGCATATCCGAAGCCGCGAACGTATAGCCCCCATTCACTGTGTGTTCCTCCCTAGTCCGGAGCGCCATTCGCTGTTCATATCCATTCTTGAAAGCGTTCCCATTCATTCGTCTAATGATTGCTTACTATCATTGTAGCCGTTTAATACAGATATGTATGTCAGGGAATCTCCTGATTTTGAGGGGGCCACCCTATCCCTCTAAGAGAAGGAGCCAAGGGCTCTGCCCTCTGGACACCCGAGGACTCACTTTGATACGTTAGTGCATATGCCCGCTGATGTCCCTTTGGGACACGCTCTACGTAGCATGTGACTAGATCCATTCGAACGTGTGCCTACATTTCGATGCGCCTGAGTGACTGTGTGCTTATGCTCGCTTTAGTCCCTGCGGGACACGCTTTACTATTGGCGCACCAGCACGATTGGTCCCTTCGGGACACTAAACCTTTATCAGATGGTGCAAAAGATAACCCACCTAAACAGTACAAAGTGGCAATCAAGAGCAAACCCTCACAATGCCCCTCCCCATAATCAGGTAATCTACGCGTCCTTTTTCAGGAGATCCCCCGATTCGTGCCTGATCACCTTCGTCGTATGATGATCTTGTAAGAGATGGTTCAGCCGCATTGCAGGCATTTCTGGCAACGAAGGCCGCTGGACCAACCAATGATGTAGGGGGAATCCGGTATGGCTGTTAAGGAAACGAAACTTACCGAGCAGCTCTCAGTACAAGAACGGATCGACAACATCGTCGCGAGAGCGAAACACGCGTTAGGCCAGTTCATGAATTACACGCAGGACGAAATCGACGAGATCGTCAAAGCAATGGCACTAGCTGGCCTCGACCAGCACATGCGCCTCGCCAAGCTCGCCGTTACGGAAACGGGACGCGGTGTGTATGAGGATAAAATTACGAAGAACATTTTTGCAACGGAATATATCTACCACAGCATTAAGCACAACAAGACCGTCGGCGTCATCGAAGACAACACGCATGAAAGCTATCGCGTCATTGCCGAGCCAGTCGGCATCATCGCCGGCGTCACGCCCGTAACGAACCCGACGTCAACCACGATGTTCAAAACACTTATTGCGATTAAGACGCGCAACCCGATTATATTCGCCTTCCACCCATCCGCTCAGCAGTCCAGCGTCGAAGCCGCCCGCACCTTGTACGAAGCTGCAATAAAAGCAGGCGCGCCAGAGGGCTGTATCGGCTGGATTGAACAACCGTCCATCGAGGCCACACAGCTGCTCATGAACCATCCCGATGTCGCGCTCGTACTCGCAACAGGAGGATCCGCAATGGTGAAATCCGCATACAGCACCGGCAAGCCAGCGCTTGGCGTTGGCCCAGGCAACGTCCCTTGTTTCATCGACAAAACCGCCAACCTGAAGCAGGCTGTCACCGATCTGATCCTGTCCAAAACGTTCGACAACGGCATGATTTGCGCATCCGAGCAAGCCGTTGTTATTGAAGCCCCTGTCTATGAGCAAGTCAAAATGATGATGAACTACCTTGGCTGCTACTTCCTCAACAAGGAGGAAACGGAAGCCGTCAGCAAGCTGGTCATCAACTCAGAAAAATGTGCAGTCAACGCCGTCATCGTCGGACAGCCAGCCGCTCGAATCGCGGAGATGGCAGGCATTACGGTTCCTGCGGACACGAAGGTGCTCGTCGCCGAGCTGGACGGCGTCGGCGAAGCTTACCCGCTCTCCGCTGAGAAGCTGAGTCCTGTACTCGCCTGCTACAAAGCCGCCAACCCTGCGCACGGCATCGAGCTGGCCGCACAGGTCGTCGCCTTCGGCGGCATGGGTCACTCGTCGGTCATCCACTCGAACGACCAGAAGATCATCGATGCATTCGCCGCGCGGCTGCAGACCGGACGCGTCATCGTCAACTCGCCGTCCACGCATGGCGCAATCGGCGATATTTATAACACGAACCTCCCTTCGCTCACGCTCGGCTGCGGATCTTACGGTCATAACTCGACGACGTCGAACGTGACGGCCGTTAACCTGCTCAACCTGAAGCGCGTCGCTTATCGGACGGTGAACATGCAGTGGTTCAAGCTGCCGCCGAAGCTCTATTTTGAGAAAGGCGCGACCTCGTATCTTGCCAAAATGCCTGACATCTCGCGCGTCCTTATCATTACCGACCCGATGATGGTGAAGCTTGGCTATGCGGCGAAGGTGGAATACCAGCTTCGCAAACGGGCGACGCCGGTTGCGATTGAGATATTCTCCGAGGTTGAGCCTGACCCTTCGGTCGATACGGTCGAGCGCGGCACGGAAGTGATGAACTCGTTCAAGCCTGACTGCATTATCGCGCTTGGCGGCGGCTCCCCGATGGACGCTGCGAAGGCGATGTGGCTGTTCTACGAATACCCGGATACCGACTTCCAAGGGCTGAAACAGAAGTTTCTCGATATTCGCAAACGGGTGTACAAATATCCGCGGCTCGGCAGCAAAGCGAAGTTCGTGGCGATCCCAACGACGTCGGGTACTGGCTCAGAGGTTACCTCGTTCGCCGTCATTACGGATAAGAAACACGGCAATACGAAATATCCGCTAGCCGACTACGAGCTTACGCCAGACATCGCAATCATTGACCCTGAGTATGTGTACAGCCTGCCGAAGAACGTTGTAGCGGATACCGGCATGGACGTCCTCACCCACGCCATTGAAGCCTATGTCTCGGTCATGGCGAGCGACTATACGGACGGTCTGGCGATGAAGGCAATCCAGCTGGTGTTCGGCAATCTGGAGAAATCGTTCCGCGAAGCAGACCCGATCGCCCGTGAGAAAATGCACAACGCATCAACGATTGCAGGCATGGCGTTCGCCAATGCGTTCCTTGGCATCAACCACTCGCTCGCCCATAAGTTCGGCGCCGAGTTCCACACGTCGCACGGCCGGACGAATGCGATTCTGATGCCGCACGTTATTCGTTATAACTCGAAACGGCCAACGAAGTTTGCATCGTTCCCTAAGTACGATCACTTCCGCGCCGACGAACGTTACGCCGAGATCGCCCGCATGCTCGGACTGCCCGCGCGTTCGACGGAGCAAGGCGTCTCTAGCCTGATCAACGCGATCCGCGAGTTGAACCGTGCGCTCGGCATTCCGGAAACGTTCGAAGCGATGGGCGTTAACGCCGCCGACTTCGAGATGAAGGCGGACTATCTTGCGGACCGCGCCTTCGAGGATCAATGCACAACGGCGAATCCGCGCATGCCGCTCGTTACGGAACTTGCAGAGCTTTACCGCAAATCGTTCTACGGTCACTTCGAATAAACGCTGACACCCGAGAAGGAGGAAGTAACTATGGCAGTTGTAGAGAAGCACTTACCAGGCGGCAAGACACCGGATGATGCATGGCGGGGATTCGCTCCCGGATCATGGATGACCGAAATCAATGTGCGAGACTTCATCCTGCGCAACGCAGCCACTTATACCGGCGATGACAGCTTCCTCGAATCGCCGACGGAAGCGACGACGCAGCTATGGTCAATCGTACAGGATCTAACCCGCAAGGAGCGGATTCGCGGCGGCGTGCTTGATGTCGATACGCACACCCCTTCCACGATTACCTCTCATGCGCCTGGCTATCTGGACAAATGTTTGGAGCAAATCGTTGGCTTGCAGACGGACGCGCCATTCCGGCGCTCCGTCCAACCGTTCGGCGGCATCAAAATGGTACAGGATGCGTGCGAGGCTTATGGCTTCACGATTCCAGAGGAAATCGTACGGCTGTTCACTTCCATTCGGAAGACGCATAATCAAGGGGTTTTCGATGCCTATACGACGGAGATGCGGACCGCGCGCAAAGCAGGCATCATCACAGGCCTGCCGGACGCTTACGGCCGCGGCCGCATTATCGGCGACTATCGCCGCGTTGCGCTCTACGGCGTCGATCAATTGATCGCGCAGAAGAAACGTGAACTGAAGGAACGAGAGTCATCCGCGTTAACCGAGGATATGATTCGAAGCCGCGAGGAGCTGTCCGAGCAAATCCGCGCACTTGGCGAGCTGAAGGTAATGGCGGCGGCGTACGGTTATGATATTTCGGAACCTGCACGAACGGCGCGCGAGGCGGTGCAGTGGCTGTATTTTGCCTACCTCGGGGCCATTAAGGAACAGAACGGCGCAGCGATGAGCATCGGACGTATCTCGACTTTCCTTGATGTGTATTTCGAGCGGGACTTGCGGGAAGGACGTCTGACGGAGAAGCAGGCGCAGGAGCTGATGGACCATCTGGTCATGAAGCTGCGCATCGTGAAGTTTCTGCGAACGCCGGATTACAACGAGCTGTTCAGCGGCGACCCGACTTGGGTGACGGAATCGATTGGCGGCATGACCGAGGACGGACGCGCGCTTGTGACGAAGAACAGCTTCCGCATCCTGCACACGCTCTACACGCTTGGCACTGCGCCTGAGCCGAACTTGACGGTGCTCTGGTCGGATCGACTGCCGGATGGCTTCAAGCGCTATTGCGCCAAAGTATCGATCGAGACGAGCTCGATTCAATACGAGAACGACGACCTGATGCGCCCTCATTACGGGGACGATTATGGTATCGCCTGCTGCGTATCTGCTATGCGAATCGGCAAACAAATGCAATTCTTCGGAGCTCGGGCTAACCTGGCGAAGACGCTGCTGTACGCAATCAACGGCGGTATTGATGAGAAGCTTGGCATTCAAGTCGCACCTGCTGCTGATCCGATCAAGGGCGATGTCCTCGACTATGACGAGGTGCTCCAGAAGTTCGATGCAACGATGGAATGGCTGGCTGGCCTGTACATGAACACGCTGAACGTCATCCACTACATGCACGACAAATACTGCTATGAGCGGCTGGAGTTTGCCCTGCATGATGCAGAGATTGTGCGCACGATGGCATGCGGGATTGCCGGGCTGTCAGTCGCAGCCGACAGTCTAAGCGCGATTCGTTATGCGAAAGTGAAACCGATTCGTAATGAGCAAGGGATTGCCGTCGACTTCGAGATCGAAGGCGAATATCCGCAATACGGCAACAATGACGACCGTGTCGACAGCATTGCGGTACAGCTGGTGCATACGTTCATGAACAAACTGCGCAAGCACCAAGCTTATCGGAACGCCATCCCTACCCTGTCGGTGCTTACGATCACTTCGAACGTCGTTTATGGCAAAAAAACCGGCTCGACGCCGGACGGTCGCCAAGCCGGCGAGCCTTTCGCGCCAGGCGCGAATCCGATGCACGGCCGCGACCGCAAGGGCGCGCTTGCTTCCCTGGCCAGCGTCGCGAAGCTGCCGTACGACGATGCGCTCGACGGCATCTCGAACACATTCTCGATCGTCGGCAAGGCGCTTGGCCGCGAAGCTGACCAGCGCGGCGCGAACCTGACCGCCCTGCTGGACGGCTATATGACGCAGGGGGCTCACCACTTGAACGTCAACGTCTTCGACCGCGAGCATCTGCTTGACGCAATGGAACATCCGGAGAACTATCCGCAGCTTACGATCCGCGTATCGGGCTACGCCGTCAACTTCATCAAGCTGACGCGAGAGCAGCAGTTAGAAGTGCTTAATCGTACGTTCCACGGTGCCATGTAATACTACGTGAAACCTTTCACTTCTGAAGCATGTCGCTGGGTGCGAGCAGGCCGCTTGCATCTGGCGACAATCTTGACCTCATGAGGAGGCTGCCGTCATGCGCCGTACAGATTCCAACAACTCGTCTGACAGCCGTCCGATTGGACGTATCCACTCGCTCGACACCTTCGGCACCGTTGATGGTCCGGGCATCCGCTTCGTCCTGTTCATGCAGGGCTGCCCGCTCCGCTGC
Organism: Paenibacillus terricola; assembly: GCF_014779765.1. Classification (GTDB taxonomy): domain Bacteria; phylum Bacillota; class Bacilli; order Paenibacillales; family Paenibacillaceae; genus Paenibacillus_T; species Paenibacillus_T terricola. Next base: position 352,197 of record NZ_JACXZA010000005.1, read on the forward strand.
GCCTACTGTCACAACCCTGATACGTGGAATTGCGGCGGCGGGCGTCCCATGACGGTCGACGAAGTATTGGCTGAGATTGAGCCTTACGTCGATTACTATCGGCGTTCCGGCGGCGGTGTAACGGTAACTGGCGGCGAGCCGACGCTGCAAGCTCCTTTCGTCGCGGCTCTGTTCGAAGAAGTGAGGCGCCGCTTCGGCATCCCTACCGCGCTTGATACGTCGGGCTTCTGCGAATTCAAGCATGTGGAACCTCTGCTGAGCGTCACGGATCTCGTCCTACTCGATATTAAGCACATCAATAACGAGCAGCACCGTGCGCTGACAACACAGTCGAACGTCCGCGTGCTGGCGATGGCGGAGCAGTTGAGCCGAATCGGCAAGCCGGTCTGGCTGCGGCATGTATTGGTGCCCGGCGTTACGGATCAATCTGAGCATCTTACCGAGCTTGGCCGCTTCATCGGGGGCTTAACCAATGTCGCGAAGCTCGAGCTTCTCCCCTACCATCGCATGGGCGTGTACAAATGGAACAGCCTCGGCATCCCTTATCCGCTTGAGGGCGTTCAACCGCCAAGCGATCGGGAGGTCGCTCGTGCACGCGAGTTGATCGAGCTAGGCATCGAACAGTCTCGATGTTCCGTCACTATGAACAGCAAGGGCAGCCTGACGTCCTAATTGGACGCGGCTGCCCTTTTCTACTTACTCCATTTATTCAAACCATCTTCTCCGGCCGCACATACGTATCGAACTGCTCGCCTGTCAGCAAACCGCTCGCAATAGCCGCTTCGCGCAGCGTTGTGCCTTCCTTGTGTGCCTTCTTCGCGATCTTCGCTGCATTCTCATAACCAATATGCGGGTTAAGCGCGGTCACCAGCATAAGTGACTGCTCGAGGTTGCGCGTGATCGTAGCTTCATTCGGTTCAATACCTACCGCACAATGCTCATTGAAGGAATGCATCGCATCGGACAGCAGCCGTACCGAGTGCAGGTAGTTGTAAATAATGACCGGCTTGAACACGTTCAGCTCGAAGTTGCCTTGGCTCGCCGCGAAGCCGATTGCAGCATCGTTGCCCATGACTTGGCAGGCGACCATCGTCAGCGCCTCGCACTGCGTCGGATTGACCTTACCCGGCATAATCGAGCTTCCCGGCTCGTTCTCGGGAATAATCAGCTCGCCGATACCGCTGCGGGGTCCGCTTGCGAGCCATCTCACGTCGTTGGCGATTTTCATCAAGTTCGCCGCCAGCGCTTTGATCGCACCATGCGAGAAAACGATCGCATCATGGCTCGTCAACGAATGGAACTTGTTCGGCGCGGTTATGAACGATCGACCCGTCAGCGCACTCGCCTTCTCCGCTACAAGTACGGCAAAGCCCGGATGGGCATTGATGCCGGTACCGACAGCCGTACCGCCAAGCGCAAGGCTGCGCATCGCGTTCAAGCTCGACTTCAGCATCGCCTCCGTCTCCTGCAGCATCGCATGCCAGCCGCTCATCTCTTGACCGAGCGTTAGCGGCGTTGCGTCCTGCAGATGTGTACGACCGATTTTGACAATGCTGCTGAACTTCTCCGCCTTCGAAGCCAGCGTCTCGCTCAGCTCCGCCAATGCAGGCAGCAGTTGCTCCTCGACGGCAGTCACCCCAGCGATATGCATCGCCGCCGGGAACGTGTCGTTCGAGCTCTGCGACCGGTTCACATCATCGTTCGGATGGATGCGCGTCTCGCTCCCCTGCTGCTTCAGCCGATCGTTCGCCCGATGCGCCACCACTTCGTTTACATTCATATTCGTCTGGGTCCCGCTGCCGGTCTGCCAGACGACGAGCGGGAATTGATCATCCAATTGACCGCTCAATATATCATCGACCGCGCTGCCGATAGCAGATGCTTTCTCTGCATCTAATACGCCGAGCTGTTGGTTCGTTTCCGCCGCCGCTTTCTTCACGATTGCCATCGCACGAACGACTTCGATCGGCATGCGGTCGCCGCCTATTCGAAAATTCTCAAGGCTGCGCTGAGTTTGCGCCCCCCACAGCTTATCCGCGGGCACACGAATTTCGCCCATCGTATCCTTCTCAATCCGATATTCCATTGCAGCGCCTCCTCGCTCAATTTCGTCCATCACTCCCAATACTACCCTAATGAGGAAGAACATAAAACAGACCTTCTATCGTTTCGGCAGCCAGATCGGCTAAGCCAACGACGGAAGGTCTGTTCTAATTTCACGCGGCCAATAGAGGCCTTCGACTAATTTTAAGCCTGCGCTTTCGCGCTGCGGTAAGCTTCCATATACGCTGCCGCTTTGCGAGCGATCGACGTCAAATCGCCTGTCTTGGATGCTTCCTTCGTCAGATCGGAGCCAATCCCTACTGCCACTGCACCAGCTTTGATCCAATCCTTCAGATTATCCAGCGACACGCCGCCTGTCGGCATCAGATTCGCCTGCGGCAGCGGACCCTTAACAGCGCCGATAATGCTTGGCGAGAACAGGTTGCCTGGGAACAGCTTTACAATATCGACACCGAGCTCAAGAGCGCTCTGGATTTCATGAATCGTCATTGCGCCTGGGAGCACTGGAATGCTATAGCGGTTGCACAGCTTGATCGTATCTGGATTGAAAGCAGGAGCTACAACGTACTCCGCGCCTGCCAGAATCGCCGCGCGAGCCGTCTCTGGATCAAGCACCGTGCCAACGCCAATAATCGCAAAATTATCCGATTGCGGATCTGCCGTGCTGGAATATTCCGATGCCAGCTGCTCGATTGCGCGCAAAGCGAAAGGTACAGTCATCGTAATCTCAATCGCTTTAATGCCGCCGCGAATCGCTTGGCGTGCCATCTCTACGACTTCTTCAGCGGAATCGGCACGCAATACAGCGACAACGCCCGCTTCAGCCAGTAATCTCAACGTTGTTATTTTTTTCATCGTATATACACCTGACCATTCCATATTTCCCTTGCGGACGCATGCTGACAGCCGCCACACCTGCTATTCGCTGCGGGATAGAAAACGCTATTATTTCTATATCATTATAGTAAAGTTGCCGTGCCCGATCGTCAACACCCTGATATAGCAAAAAACGAGCCGCCTCTTGCCGGACAGCTCGCTTGTATTCGCATTATGATGTTGCCCCCTAAGTTTCTTTCCACTCCGTTAATACAATCGGCCCTCGCCCCGTAATAGCGATCGTGTGCTCGAATTGAGCCGATAACGCTCCATCCCGGGTTCGTGCTGTCCAGCCATCTGGTCCAACCCATACATCCGATGTTCCGGTCGTCAGAATCGGCTCGATCGTAATAACCATTCCTTGCTTCAGCAGCAGTCCTTTGCCGGCTTTCCCCTGATTCTCAACCTGCGGCGATTCATGAATGTTACGCCCGATTCCATGCCCTACGAAGCTGGTCACAACAGAGAAGCCCGCATCTTCGGCCGTTGCTTTCACGGCATGTCCGATGTCCCCTAACCTCTTGCCTGGAACCGCCTGCTTGATGGCTCGATCGAGGGCGCTGCGCGTTGCGCGCAGCAGCTTCTTAACGCGAGGAGTCGTTCGGCCGATCGGATAGGTCCAAGCCGAATCCGCCTTCCATCCGTCCACATCTGCAACCATGTCAATGGTGACGATATCGCCGTCCTCCAGCGGATCCATGTCCGGAAACCCATGGCAGACCACATCATTGACCGAGGCGCAGGTCGCGAACGGATAACCGAGATACCCTTTCTGTGCTGGCGTCGCTCCCCGTTCACGCATGAATCGCTCGACGAATCGATCAATCTCGAGTGTTGTCACGCCGGGAGCAATGCGAGTGGCGATGGCCCGATGGCATTCCGCTACGATTCGCCCTGCCTTGGCGATACGGCGAATCTCGTCTTCTGTTTTTCTTTCCATCACATATACCACCACTCCTGTCATTGTTCCTTAATACGTTTATTCGGATCGAAATAAACTCAGAACTTGCGTTCTCAAGAGCTCGTCTAAAGGCGAATAACTTGGGTTACCTATCACAAAGAGACTTCTCCAGCGCGTTAAGCTCCGGAGAAGTCTCTTCTTAGCCATTCATTAATTCCTATATAACTTACTCGTTCTAGCTATAATACGGCCAACCACTCGAATCCCACTGCAAGTCGCTTATGAGCATGTGGGCTGCCCCGTTCTCCGCTACGCTGTATGCATGACGGATAATGATATTCGTACCAGCGATGTCCTGACCTCCCGGCCCCTTCCAAGCGCCGTTGCCGCTGTCCATAACTGTACCGCCGCCATTTTTCATATCCACGCCGCTCTTATCAAGATAAGGGCCCGTGACGCTAGTGGAGCGGCCAACAGCGATTTTGTACGTGGAGTTAACGCCTTGACAGCAAGTGCCGATCGAGACGAACAGGTAGTAGTAGCCTGTGCTGCTGTTGTACACAACGCTGGAGCCCTCAATGCCGCCGCTCTTGGTTGCAATACGGTACGAGTTGCCCGTTGGCTTCATCGTGCTCTTATCAATAGCTGTGACATAGATACCGTTCCACCACGAGCCAAAGCTCATGTACAAGTTACCGTTCTTATCAGCGAACAGATTCGGGTCGATTGCGTTGTACGACGAAGACGTCGTCGACTTCAGCACCATGCCTTGGTCAACCCAGTCGCCCTTCGTGATGGACGTAGCCGTAACGAGACCGATCGCCGAGTTCTGCGAACCAAACGAAGAAATCGAATAGTACAGATAATACTTACCGTTGTAGTAGAAAATGTCCGGCGCCCATACATCCAACTTCGCATGGTTAGGAACTTGCTGCGCCCACCAAGCCGGTTCGCTCGCGAACACTTGAATGCCAAGGTTCCACGCCTTGCCGTCTGCGGACCAGTGTACCTGAATGCCTTGGCCCGTGCTGAATACCCAGCGTGTGCCGCTGCCTTCTTGAATATACGACGGGTCATGCGCATACGTATCTCCGGTCATTGCCCACGTGGAAGCGTATGCAGAGAAAATCGTTGAGAAAGCGAGTACTGCCGATAATACGAGCGTAACGAAATACTTAGCTTTTGACTTTAACACTTCTTCACACTCTCCTTATTCTTCAAATAGTTGAGCAGCGCGCTACATTCGGCTTCTTGATCAGAGAAACCCCGTCATTCACTCCCTTCCATCGGTTAAAATGAATACGCTTACATTTATCCTAAAAAACACAGCCTATAAACATATGCATTAACTATCCATGGCATGCATCCGTCAATAAGCTGTATCTAAAGGCATGAATTAACAACGTTATTAAATAATTAATGTATTCACTATAAATAATCTACTCCAATGACTGTTGCTAGTCAACCACATTTTTGAATAAAATATTCCATGGAATACAAAGTCATAATTGGATACGAAAACAAAGAGCGAAAGCCCTATAACGCTTTTGTTTCCTATAGGACTTTCGTATTCTTCAGCCTACAGCGAGACCTTCCTCTCGAGGAACAGCGCGTAGAAAAAAGAGATTTCACTGGCGCAGAGCGCCAGTGAAATCTCTTTTTTTCTCGTTATTAATCGACATGTACTTATTTTAGTTATAATACGGCCAACCGCTTGAATCCCACTGCAGGTCGCTGATGAGCAGCTTAGGCGCCCCATTCTCTGCTACGCTGTAAGCATGGCGCGCTATGACGTTCGTACCGTAAATGTCTTGGCCGCCCGGTCCCTTCCATGCGCTGTTGCCGCTGTCAAGGACGGTTGCGCCGCCATTCTTCATGTCGACGCCGTTCTTATCGTAGTACGGCCCGAACACGCTCGTCGAACGTCCGACCGCTACCTGGTAAGTCGAATTAACGCCTTGGCAGCAAGCGCCGATCGATACGAACAGATAATAATAGCCCGTGCTGCTGTTGTACACGATGCTGGAGCCTTCAATGCCGCCGTCCTTCGTCGCGACGCGGTACGAGTTGCCTGTCGGTTTCATCGTGTTCTTATCGATTGCCGTAACATAGATTCCCGCAAACCACGAGCCGAAGCTCATGTACAGGTTGCCGTTCTTATCTGCAAACAGGTTAGGATCGATTGCGTTATACGTATTCGAGGATGTCGATTTCAGCACCAAACCCTGGTCAACCCAGTCGCCCTTCGTAATGGACGTACAAGTGACGAGGCCGATCGCCGAAGTCTGCGAACCGAACGAAGAAATCGAATAGTACAGATAGTACTTGCCGTTATAGTAATAAATGTCTGGCGCCCATACATCCAATTTCGTATGGTTCGGAACCTCCTGAGCCCACCAGGATGGTTCGCTGGAGAAGATCTGGGTACCGCGATTCCAAGCCTGCCCATCCGCCGACCAGAGCACTTGAATGCCTTGGCCCGTGCTGAACACCCACCGTGTTCCTGTACCATTCTCGGCGATATAGGACGGGTCATGCACATTCGTATCGCCTGTCAGCGTCCAAGTGGAAGCGTATGCAGAAAAAATCGTTGAAAAAGCGAGAACCGCCGATAGTACGAGCGTAACGAAATATTTACCCTTAATCTTAGCCTTTGACATAATCATTCTTCACACTCTCCTTGTTAAAATAGTTTGAGCAGCGCGCTACAACTGGCTTCTTGATCAGAGAAACCCCATCATTCACCTCCCTTATTAATGAATACGCTTTCATTTATCCTGAAAAACACAGCTTATAAACATTTGCATTAACTATTATCTGGCATGCATCCGTCAATAAGCTGTATTAAAAGGGATAAATTAATGATGTTATTATGTAATTAATATATTTACTATAAATAATCTACTCGATGGAATGTTGCTAGTCAACTACATTTTTCAATTAACTTCACTATGGATGCTAAAGTCATAAATGAATTCGTTAACTAAAACGAAAGCCCCATCGAGTCGTTATCGTCGATAGGGCTTTCGCGCTGATTTTAGTTTTTAGAATGCTGGTACAACTGCACCATTGTATTTATCTTCGATGAACTTCTTAACCGTATCGCTGTTCAGCGCTTTCGCCAGCTTCTGCATCGCTTCGCTGTCCTTGTTGTCTGGACGGGACACGAGAATGTTCACATATGGGGAATCTTTGCTCTCAAGGAACAGCGCATCCTTCGTCGGTACAAGATTTGCCTCCAGCGCATAGTTCGTGTTGATGATCGCCATATCGACCTCATCCAACACGCGCGGAAGCATTGCTGCCTCCAGCTCTTTGATGCTGAGCTTCTTCGGATTGTCGACGATGTCGCTGACTGTAGCGTTGACGCCAACGCCTTCCTTCAGCTTCAGGAAACCATTCTTCTCGAGCAGCAGCAGCGCGCGTCCGCCGTTGGTTGCATCGTTCGGAATCGCAATCTTCGCGCCATCCTTCAACTCATCAACCTTCGCGATCTTCTTGGAGTAAGCGCCAAGCGGCTCCAGATGGACGCCCGTTACGGTAACAAGGTCGTAGCCTTTATCTTTGTTGAACTGCTCCAAGTATGGCGTGTGTTGGAAGAAGTTCGCATCCAGCTGCTTTTCATACACTTGAACGTTCGGCTGGATGTAATCGTTGAATTCAACGATTTCCAGGTTAACGCCCTGCTCCTTCAGAAGCGGTTGAATTTCTTTCAAAATCTCAGCGTGGGGAACCGGCGTAGCGCCGACCTTAAGCGTAACCTCTTGCGCCTCCGTCCCTTCGCCCGTCGTGCCGTTGTTCGTCTCCTCTTTCTTCGAACCGCACGCCGCAAGCGTGAATACCATCATCATCGCAACCGCCAGTACGGCCCATTGCTTCCAAGTCTTCTGTTGTTTCATGGTGTAAGCCCTCCACTTTCTCTAGGTGTTCATTATTTTCTGCTGAACTTGCGGACTAACGCATCGCCAACCGACTGCAGCACCTGCACAAGCACGACCAGCAGGACGACGGTCACGAACATGACATCGGGCTGGAACCGTTGATAGCCATAACGCAGCGCCAAGTCGCCAAGACCGCCGCCGCCAATAACGCCTGACATCGCGGTGAACGAGACAAGCGTAACCGCCGTAATCGTTACCGCTGCGATCAAGCCTGTCCGCGCTTCGGGGATCAGCACTTTGCGCACGATATCCCAGCTTGAAGCACCCATCGCTTGCGCTGCTTCAATTACGCCGCGATCGACTTCGCGAAGCGACGTCTCAACAAGCCTCGCGAAGAACGGCGCAGCCGCAACAACAAGCGGCGGAATCGAGCCTTCAACGCCGATCGATGTCCCTGTCAGCCATTTGGTGAACGGCATAATCGAAATCATCAGGATGATGAACGGGACCGATCGGAAGATGTTGACGATGATCGACAGCACCGAATATATAACAGGCTGGCTCAGCAGTTGACCACGTCCGGTAAGGAACAGGATGATGCCAAGAATAAGACCGAGAATAATGGTGAAAACAAGCGACAGCCCCAGCATATGAAGCGTATGGCCTGTCTCCGTCCATATCTCATCCCAACGCACATTCTCGAACGTCATGCGAGCACCTCCGCTTCCAAGCCCTCTTCATGCAGACGCCGCACGATGCGTTCGACATCCTCGCCGCTTCCCCGAACATCGACGATCAACTGGCCGTAAGGAATGTGTTTCATACGCGAGACCGTCCCCTGCAAAATCGAGAATGACGCTCCCGTCTCCTTAACGGCTTCGAACAATACCGGCTCAAACGTCGACTCGCCTTTGAATCGAATGCGCAACAGCTTGCCTTTGCGCATGCTGTCCAAACTGCTCAGCGACTCGCCGGACGCTTCGGATGATTGGGCCACGAATTCCTTGGCCACATTGCTGCGGGGATGCAGGAACACGTCGATCACATCGCCCATCTCAACGATCTCGCCGCCATCGATAACGGCTACCCGGTCACAGATCGTACGAATGACGTGCATCTCATGCGTAATAAGCATGATGGTAAGTCCAAGCTTCTCATTGATGCCGAGCAGCAGCGACAGAATGGAATCGGTCGTCTGAGGATCGAGCGCCGAAGTCGCCTCGTCGCACAGCAATACTTCCGGACGATTCGCAAGCGCCCGCGCAATGCCGACACGCTGCTTCTGTCCGCCCGACAGCTGCGATGGATATTTGTCGCCATGGCCTTCGAGCCCGACCAATCCGATAAGCTCGTCCACACGAGCTTTCATTTCGGCCCGCGGCGTCTTAGCCAGCTTCAATGGAAAGGCTATATTGTCCCGTACAGTAGCTGTCGATAACAGGTTAAAATGTTGAAAAATAATGCCGATGCGCCGCCGATGCTGCTGCAGCTGCCTCCCGCTCAGACGGGTCAAATCCGTATCGCCTACAATAACGCTGCCCGTCGTTGGCCGCTCCAACAGATTGACGCAGCGGAGCAGCGTGCTTTTACCCGCGCCGGAATGACCAATAACGCCGAATATTTCGCCCTTCCGAACATGAAGATCGATTCCGCGAATCGCTTCTGTCGTTATCGAACCGACGCGATAAGTCTTGCTGACTGACTTAAGTTCGATCAGAATGAAAACCTCCGTAAAGTGACGTTTATTAACAGTCTAACCAACCTTGCCGATTACAATGAAACGGTCGCCTTTACAACTTCAATCTTTTTCCAAGGAAAAAGATTACAATCCCGACTCAGTTAGTAGGATTTAATTATAGGGTGGCGATTTGACAACTGTCAACGAGGGATATATTGGAAGTAATCAACGTCTGAACAATAAGAAAGCCTTGCCCATATGGGCAAGGCTTATATGTGTATGCTGCAATCTGCCGATTATCCGACGGAGGAGTTTAGTTTGCCGAGTTCGTCTTCCACTAGCATCGTTAATTCTTCTTCGTAGCCACCCGTGATCCGATATTTGCGAATGTAGTCCTTCACAAATTTCCGAGGATCCTTCGGCTGGAAAATGCGCGTGAGCTCTTTCAGGCTTTCCTTGACTTCATTCTGGCTATGTTTGGCCATGAAATCTCCCCCCTAAGCGTTGGATGGCGATCCTTTAACTTCACGGTACGATTACGGAAGGCGGCACGGCATCCGCACCAGACTTTGCTAAGGAATGGAGCGGCTCCCATGGACAAGAGGTTGGACAATAAGCAAATTATTTGAACTTTTCTTACTATTATACCACTTAGCCAATTGCTATAAAAGGGAATTGTCTGATTTATTCAGAACCTTTAATAAATTTTTACAAAATTCGTGCCTAACTACAATTTCTGATCTCCATCTTCCGACAATAATTGCGAGTCCAGTTGTTGAGAGGGCACTGTGATTCGTGAATTGCTGTCGCTCGTCACCGATGGATGAACGGTTGAATCCGCGTTTTTCCTAAACATCCGCAGATAGGCAACAACGCCTGCGACAGCTACTGCTACGCCAAATACGACTACAAGGGCCGTCACCCATCCTTCAACCATCAAGATGCCCCCTCACGTCCGATTTTCCATATAAAGTTAAGTATAACGAAAATAGAGGCTCCTTTCAACCAAGCCCCCCCTGCACTAAACAGGTGCGCTGACCGCACGGAAGGCGCCGCTTGCCCATGCGAGCAATTCGCCTTCCGGCCCATGAATACGTCCCTCCATCGTCGCCGTGCGCCTAGATCGATGAACCATGGACGCTGTACATCGCAGCTCACCGCCAGTGGATGGCGCTAAGTAATGAATATTCAATTGCGCAGTTACAAGCAGTTCGCCTGGAAACGTATGCATCAATGCCAGCCCCATCGTATTATCGAGCAACGAGGCGAGAACGCCGCCATGTACGATCCCGCCCATGTTCAGATGCCGCTCTGCGCATACGAGACGGACCGCCGCTTTCTCTACCTCTACATACTCGACCTCACAGCCGAGCGTCCCCCAGAAAGTCGATCGAGCCTTCGCCTCCAGCTGTGCCCAATCCTCTGGTTCCGGCGGCATAGCAGCACCCTCCCCTTTGCTTTTTGAACTTCCTATCGTTTACGACTGACCTTCAAGCTCCTCGTGCAGCTTCCGCTTCAACACTTTGCCAATGATCGACTTCGGCAGATCATCGCGAAACTCGTACACATGCGGCACCTTGAACGATGCGAGCCTCTCCCTGCACCATCGGTTCAGCTCCTCAGCGGTTAGCTGGACGCCGTCCTTGGGTACAATGTACGCTTTCACCGACTCACCGCGATAATCGTCTTTGATGCCGATAATCGCAGCTTCGCGAACGCCTGGATGCTCATAAAGAACTTCTTCTACCTCACGAGGATATATATTAAAGCCGCCTGCAATAATGACATCCTTAATGCGATCTACAATTGCAAAATAGCCTTCGTCATCCATCGTTGCAAGGTCGCCTGTATGCAGCCAGCCGTCCTTCAACACCTTGGCGGTCTCCTCCGGCCGATTCCAATACCCCTTCATCACTTGGGGGCCGTGAACCACGATCTCTCCAACCTCTCCGATCGCTACCGGCTCCCCCGTCTCGGGATTAACGATTCTGCAATCGGTGTCCGGCAGCGGAAGTCCGATCGTGCCGTTCTTGCGGCGTTCCCAGATCGGATTCACATGCGTCACCGGTGATGCCTCCGTAAGGCCGTAGCCTTCGATCAGCCGTCCTCCTGTAATGGCCTCGAACCGTTGCTGGACTTCAAGCGGCAGCGGCGCGGAACCGCTAATGGCAATCTCAATCGAAGACAGATCCATCTTCGCGGCTTGCGGATGATTGATCAGCGCTACATACATCGTAGGAGCGCCGGGGAATATCGTTGCCTTCTTGCTGCGTATCGTCTCCAGCACCTGCACAATATCGAATCGCGGGAGCAGGATGAGCTCTCCGGCTTTATATACCGACAAATTCATCAGCACCGTCAGGCCAAAAACATGAAAAAGCGGCAGTGCAGCAAGAAAACGTTCCTTGCCCTCTCTAACGCGGTAGCACCAGGCTGACGCCTGCACCATGTTGGCGACTAGATTGCGATGCGTCAACATGACGCCTTTCGCAACCCCCGTTGTGCCGCCTGTATATTGCAGCTGCGCCAAATCGCTCGCTGGATCAATGACAGAATGGATCGTCGGGTCTGGCTTCGCCTCCGCCATCAGGCGCGAGTAGGAATGTATGCCAAGCTTGCCGTACGGAATGTCAGGGCGAAAGCCGTCTCTGCGCTGTTTGATTGGGTATAGTATATTTTTCGGAAAAGGAAGCCCATCTTTAATAGATGTTACGATAACATTTTGCAAAGCCGGCACGGGACCTTCTTCAGGCTTCTCGCCGCGAACGCGCGAAACGCGCGGATACAGCAGATCGACGGTTATCAGAACCGATGCGCCGCTGTCCGCCAGCTGATGCTGAAGCTCCCGCTCCACATAAATCGGATTCGTCTGCACAACAATAGCGCCGGTCAGCAGCGCGCCATAATACGCAATGACCGCCTGCGGGCAGTTAGGCAGCATAATCGCAACGCGGTCGCCCTTCGCAACGCCGAGTCGCCGGAGCGCGTCCGCCATGCGGCGAACGTCCTCCAGCAGCTTTGAATAAGTCAACGTTTTGCCTAGAAAATGAATCGCCGGCCGATCGCCGTACTTGCTCGCGCTATCCAACAGCAGATCGGGTATCGACTTGTTCGGGTAGTCGTAAGATTCGGCTACCTCCTTCGGATAATGACGCAGCCATGGACGCGGGTTGCTTAGTTCCATCGTCCTCACCCTTTCCGATCCGAATGGGCTCTGCAGTCCTTAACACACTCACACGACGACGTAGCGACCCGATTCCTTCACCTTCGCGGCAATGGAACGCTTGATGGCGATCGTATCGACGACCGGGGCGCGCATCAGCTTCTTCAGCACCGACAGCTGCACTTGCAGCGAATCCCCTTGTTCCAGAGCGGCGAGCGTCTTCTTCGCCAGCGTTTCGATCTTCTCCATCGTGTTCTGGACGAAAACTGTCGTCATCTGGATGGCGTTCTCCGCACGCGCCTCGCCGCTGCTCGCGATAAGCTTGCGGACACGAAGCAGCGCACTCTCCATCGCATAGATGCCGATCATGATATCCGCCAGCGCGACAAGCACCTCCTGCTCCTGTTCAAGCCGAAGGCCAAGCTTCTGGACGGCAGCCCCGCCAACGGCGAGGAATGTCTTCTTCGCCTGCGCAAGGCGGTACGACTCCAGGCTGAGCGTGTCTTCGAACGAAGGAAGCGGCATCGGCTGCAGCAACTCCTCCTGAAGCGCGCGGGCTTTGCGCAGAAGCGGCAGATCGCCCTTCAGCGCTTTCTTCATCAAGGTGCCGGGAATGAGCATCCGATTGATTTCATTCGTTCCTTCAAAAATGCGGTTGATGCGCGAATCGCGGTATATCCGTTCGATTTTGTACTCTTGGATGTAGCCGTACCCGCCATGAATCTGCACGCCTTCGTCTGCAATAAGATCCAGCGCTTCCGTCGCGAATACCTTAACGATCGAGCATTCCAGCGCGTACTCGGCAATCGCCTTCGCCGCCTGCGCGCCTGCGTCCGGCGCATTCGGATCAGCCGTAGCAAGCCGTTCATCAATCAGACCGGCAGTCCGGTAGACGATGCTCTCCGTGACGAAAGCAGCGATGTTCATATCCGCCAGCTTCTCGCCAATGAGCGGGAACGAAGCGATCGGACGACCGAACTGCTTGCGTCCAGCCGCATAGTTCGCCGCGAGCGCAATGGCCTCCTTAGCTGTGCCGACGCATCCTGCGCCTAATTTGAATCGGCCGATGTTAAGAATGTTGAAGGCGATCAGATGGCCTTTGCCGACCTCGCCCAGTACGTTACTGACGGGAACCGGTGCATCCTCGAAGAACAGCGGGCAGGTCGAAGAACCTTTGATGCCCATCTTCTTCTCCTCTGGACCAACCGTAAATCCAGGCGTTCCCCGTTCGACAATAAAGGCTGTGAAGTGATCGCCATCCACCTTCGCATATACGATGAAGACGTCCGCGAACGCGGCATTCGTAATGTACAGCTTGGAGCCGTTAAGCAAATAATGCGTGCCGTCCGGCGTCAGCCTCGCAATCGTCCGCGCGCCAAGCGCATCAGAGCCCGAGCCCGGCTCGGTCAGACAGTAGGACGCGATTCGCGCGCCGGCCGCCAAGTCTGGCAAGTAGGCCGCCTTCTGCTCCGGCGTGCCGAAGAACACGATCGGCAGCGTCCCGATGCCGACATGCGCACCGACGGACAGCGCGAACGAAGAGGCTTCCGCCATCGTCTCCGAAAGCAGCGTCGTGCTTACTTTGTCGAGACCAAGTCCCCCGTACGCCTCTGGCACATCCGCACCAAGCAATCCGAGCTCGCCCGCTTTGCGCATAAGTTCTACGGTCAGCTTATAGTCCAGCTTCTCAAGCTGTTCATCTCTTGGCTTCACTTCACCCTGCACGAATGCCCGTGCCGCATCTGCCATCATCCGCTGCTCATCCGTCAAATCTTCTGGGGTTACCACTTCCGCCGGATCCGTATCGTCTATGACAAAACGGCCGCCGCTTGGCGCTTTGTCTGCTGCCATAAGCCGCTCCACTCCTCTCGTTATTGGTTGCTCGATACGGACGGGTACTCCGCTTCGAACACACCTGCCGCACCCATGCCGCCGCCAACGCACATGGAAACAACGCCATATCGGGCGCCGCGTCGCTTCAGCTCATGCAGCAGCGATACCGTCAGCTTCGCACCGGTGCAGCCAAGCGGATGACCAAGCGCGATGGCGCCGCCGTTCACGTTGACTGTATGTTCAGGGATTCCGAGATCTCGAATAATCGGGACGCACTGAGCGGCGAACGCCTCGTTCAGCTCGTATAGATCAACCTGCTGCTGCGTTATGCCCGCGCGCCTAAGCGCCTTCGGAATCGCTTCGATCGGCCCGATGCCCATGATCTCCGGCGCCACGCCGGCAACTGCATAAGAGCGGTAAGACGCTATCGGCTGTATGCCCAGCTCCTCGGCCCGACCTCTGCTCATGACGACTACCGCTGCTGCACCGTCGCTCATCTGCGAAGCGTTGCCTGCCGTTACCGTACCGTCGCGGGCGAAGGATGGCTTGAGCTTGCTGAGACGTTCCGCTGTCGTATCGGGTCTGACCCCTTCATCGGTGTCAAAAATAAGCCGCTTCTCGCGCGGCCTTCCGGAGACGTCTACACTGCCGATGACCGCTTCAATCGGCACGATCTCATCCCGGAAGCGGCCGGCTGCAATTGCTGCAGCCGCCTTGGCGTGGCTTGCCGCCGCGAATTGATCCTGCGCTTGTCGGCTCACATCGTACCGCCGCGCAACCTCCTCCGCGGTGTGCCCCATGCCCATGTAGGCTTCAGGCATCGAGTCGACAATGGAGGGATGCGGCGAAAGCCGGAAGCCGGTCATCGGCACATGGCTCATGCTCTCAACGCCGCCGGCGATGATTACATCGGCATCGCCCAATTGAATCCGCTCGGCTGCGAATGCGATCGCCTGCAACCCGGAGGCACAGAAACGATTGACGGTAAGCGCGGGCACCGTGTTCGGAAATCCCGCGTATAGGGACATGATCCGGGCAAAGTTGAGCCCCTGCTCTCCCTCCGGCATCGCGCAGCCGATGATGACATCCTCTACATCGGCCGCCGTCAATCCGGGCACTCGCTCAATGGCTGCCCGCAGCACCGCTCGGCCCAGGTCCTCGGCACGCGTCTGCGCGAGGGCGCCTCTCTTCGCTTTGCCGACCGCGGTGCGGACGGCCGACACAATGACGGGTTCGCGTTCCCGATCGATTGGCATGCGCTCATCTCCTTACGCGATGATTTATAAGTCATAGAGGTAGTTCAAAAAGTCCGCTTAACTTTTTGAACACGCACTCATTGGGATAGTCAACTGGTCAATTGCGAAGCGGTTTGCCGGTTTCGAGCATGTAACGCATCCGCTGCTGTGTCAGCGGTTCGCCGAGCAGTGCTAGAAAAGCCTCACATTCAAGGTCGAGCAAATACTGCTCGCTCACCTCTGCGCCAGGCGCTGCGTCACCTCCCGCGATTACATGGGCAAGCTTCGTGGCGATTCGCGCATCGTGCGCGCTGATGTACCCGCCTCGCTTCATTGAATCGACCGCGAGCAGCAGAATGGCCTTGCCTTCTCGGCCTGCGATCGGTATGCGGACGTTCGGATCTGGCGCTGAGTAGCCCGCTTGATCGAGCGCGAGCACCGCTCGCTTGGCCTCAGCGATACGGGCGTCCTGCCTGGCGATGACCGTATCCTGCGGTCGTTTAAACCCAAGTGAGGCAGCTTCGTAACCGCTCGTCGTCGTCTTAGCCATCGCAATCGTCTCGAACAGCGGCACCAGCTGCTCATGCAAGGAGCCCGCATGCCCTGTCGTAGCACGAGATGCAGCTAGAATGGCTGCTTCCTTACAGCCCCCGCCCGCTGGGATAAGACCAACGCCTGTCTCGACAAGTCCGAAATACGTCTCCGGCGAGAAAATAATCTGATCCGCAGGCAGACAAGCTTCAACTCCGCCGCCAAGCGTCATCCGATGCGGCGCTGCGACGACGGGCCGATCGAGCCTCTTCAGACGGAGCATGCTGTCTTGGAACGTACGGATGATCTCCTCGACTTCATCCCATTCCCCGCTCTGCGCCTCCATGAGCAGCAGCATCAGGTTGGCGCCTACGCAGAAATTCCGTCCCTCGTTCGCCAGCACAAGCCCGCGCCAGTTGCGACCGACCTCCTCCGCCGAGCGGCGTACAGCGCTCAGAATGTCCGCTCCGATCGCATTGTTCTGCGAATGGAATTCCAAGCATGCGACGTCTTCGCCCAGGTCGATAAGGCTGGCGCCTGAGTTGCTGAATATCGTGCGGCCGGAAGATTTGAGCGCTGCGAGCGAGATCGTGTCCGGCGGCTCCTGCAGCTCGCGATAACGTCCGTCCGACACGTAGAAACGATTGAGTCCCTCTTGCTGATAGAAGGTCCGCTTGCCCAAAGTAAGCCAATCTTCTACCCACGTCGGAATTTCGTCGCCTTCGGCTTTCATACGATTGACCGTCCGTTCAACCCCGAGCGCATCCCACAAGGCAAACGGGCCAAGCTCCCAATTGAATCCCCACTCCATCGCGCGGTCGATATCAACGATGTTGTCGGCGATAATACCAACCTGGCGAGCTGCATATAGCAGCGTCCTTTTCAGCGAGTACCATGCGAACAACGCGTAGCGAACATCCTTCGGCAGTGCCGTAGGCGAAGGTGCCGGATTAGGCGTTGCAGCCGCAGGGACAACATCCGCTTGTGATGGTGTTGGGGCTGCTGCCGGCTCTGCGATTCCCGTTAAGGATACGGTCTCGTTGTTCGGCTGCTGCTGATGTTGCTGGGCGCCAGTATTCGGTGCAGTTGACGCCTGCGGGTCAACGGACGGGGGTGCTGATTGGCTAGATGTGTGCTGGGCTGGCAGTATAGGCGCCTTCCACACGCCGGCCAACAGCGCTTGCGCCTTGGCGCCTGCTCCTTTGGCTGCCTTGGATGCGTCGATAATCGGCGATGATACTTTCGCTGAAGGCGCGTATTCATGCGTTTGCAGCGATAGAGCTTCAATCTCGCTGCGGCCGGAAGCCGAGCGCTGCTTGCGGTAGAAGCCGCCGCCGCTTTTTTCGCCGAGACGTCCCTCTGCCACCAGTCGCTCTAATACAGCCGGCCTTACGAATACGCTCGCATCCTCAGGGTCGCTGCTCCGCTCCCGCACGTTGTCGACCACATGAAGCAGCGTATCGAGTCCGACGAGATCGAGCATGCGGAACGTTGCTGTCTTCGGCCGGCCGATCGCGGGTCCCGTCAATGCGTCTACTTCCTCCACCGTCAGGCCGAACCGCTCTTGTTCTTCCAGCGTGACCATCATGCCGTACGTGCCGATCCGGTTCGCAATGAAATTTGGCGTATCCTTTGCCACAACGACTCCCTTGCCGAGCTGGCGCTCGCACACCTCGGTCAGACGGAGCAGCGCGGAGACGTCCGTATCCGGCGTCGGAACGATCTCGACCAGCTTCATGTACCGCGGCGGGTTGAAGAAATGCGTCGCCATAAAATGCTGCCGGAAGTCGCTGCTTCTCCCCTCCGCCAGTGCAGTTACCGACAGTCCCGACGTATTCGTGCTGACCAACGAGCCAGTGCCTCGGTTCCGTTCGATGATGTCGAGTACATTGCGTTTAATGTCTTTCCGCTCGGTGACGGCCTCGACAATCCACTCGGCGTCGGCGAGAACGCCAGCATCGTCCTCTAAGCAGGCCGGACTGATGCGATTCACGAATGCTGAATCATAAAGCGCTGCCGGCTTGGATGTTTTCAGCTTCGCGATAGCCGCCGTTGCAAGCCGCCGCCTCACCTCGGGACGCTCGAGCGTCAGTCCCGCCTTCTCCTCCTCTGGCGTCAATGCGCGCGGTGCGATATCAAGCAGCGTGACACGCATCCCCGCATTCGCGAGATGGCCGGCAATCGCCGCTCCCATCACGCCGGAGCCGATTACCGCCGCACGGCGAATCGGTCGATCGGAATGTCTCACGTAGGCCCCTCCTTTTTCTACCCTCCTGTGTCCTCCCTGCTAGGGAGGATTGCAGGGGCGTTGCCCCTGCGACCCCTGAATTGACTTAGGGGCTGCGCCCCTTGGAACCCCGCTAGTGGTAGGGGCTCTGCCCCTCGCGACCCCTTGATGATAGGGGCTGCACCCCTTGAAACCCATTGATTTCTACCAACAGAGGATTCCAAGGGCTTACCCTTGGACCTCTTTCATTTTTTTCTACCCACCCAAACCCTCCCTGCAAGGGAGGGCCCCAAAGGTCGTGTGACCTCTGGACTCCTCACAAGGACGCAC
>NZ_JACXZA010000005.1:371012-674469 GCF_014779765.1 Paenibacillus terricola
CACCTTTGACGACTTGGGAACGTATGCCCGCTCTTGCCGCGCCTGCGCGGCAAAGCTCTGTGATCAATGTGCCTAGTAATGTTTCAGCGTTCGCATACTTTGTTCTTTCGTGTCCACCTGTCTCCACCCATTGATGGTACTCGACTGCAGTCCTCTTGGGGCTTTGCCCCTGTGGACCCCATTCCACTTCCACTTCCACTTCCTCTACCCACCCAAACCCTCCCTGCAAGGGAGGGCCCCAAAGGTCGTGTGACCTCTGGACTCCTCACAAGGACGCACCTTTGACGACTTGGGAACGTATGCCCGCTCTTGCCGCGCCTGCGCGGCAAAGCTCTGTGATCAATGTGCCTAGTAATGTTTCAGCGTTCGCATACTTTGTTCTTTCGTGTCCACCTGTCTCCTCCCATTGATGGTACTCGACTGCAGTCCTCTTGGGGCTTTGCCCCTGTGGACCCCATTCCACTTCCACTTCCTCTACCCACCCAAACCCTCCCTGCAAGGGAGGGCCCCAAAGGTCGTGTGACCTCTGGACTCCTCACAAGGACGCACCTTTGACTACTTGGGAACGTATGCCCGCTCTTGCCGCGCCTGCGCGGCAAAGCTATTTGTTTACTGTGCCTAGTAATGTTTCAGCGTTCGCATACTTTGTTCTTTCGTGTCCACCTGTCTCCGCCCATTGATGGTACTCGACTGCAGTCCTCTTGGGGCTTTGCCCCTTGGAGCCGTATCGAATCTCAGCGTTGCTATTTGCGCTTGAAGAGCTCAATTTGTGCTGTTAGGAACTCGGTTGGCGCTATTGGGTCGGAGTTGGAGCTTCATAACAGAAAATCCATCATATAAGCGCGTTTGAGTTCGTTACAATTTGCCGAGACTGATTTGTTGCGAATAGCGCCTCCTCGGTTCGTTAGAACGAGTGCTAGTTGAAGACGCATCCTGTGGGACAGCTTTCTTTCGAACACATTGCTAAGTTATCTGTGAGACTTCGACCCATTGTTACTTGCCGCAGACGGATTCGGCGAGGAGTTCGGCGACGTCGCGGGCTGTGACGGTGTCGCGTTCGAGTTGGCGAAGGCCGTCCTCCATCATGGTCAGGCAATACGGGCAGCCGGAGCCGATGACTTCGGGCTCGGTAGCGAGCGCTTGAGTGACGCGTGCGACGTTGACGCGGACGCCGGCTTTTTCCTCCATCCACATCATGCCGCCTCCGGCACCGCAGCACATGGCGTTACGGCCGGAACGTTCCATCTCGACGATGGACACACCGGGTACAGCGCGCAGAATACGCCGAGGCGCTGCATACGAACCGTTGTAGCGGCCCATGTAGCAGGAGTCGTGGTAGACGACGCGGGCATCAACATGTTTGACAGGTCGCAGCTTTCCTTCATCCAACAGCCTCGTTAACAGCTCCGTATGATGGATCACCTCGACGTCGGATGGCAGGCCAAAATCAATGTATTCGTTGCGCATGGCATGAAACGTGTGCGGACACGCCGTCACGATCTGGCGGATGTTATAGCGCTCGATCGTTGCAATGTTCTCCGCACACAGCTCCTGAAACAGCAGCTCGTTGCCAAGCCTTCGCGGCGTATCGCCAGAGTTGCGTTCCTCCGCGCCGAGCGTCGCGAATCGAACGCCCGCCGCGTCGAGAAGTTGAACGAGCGCAAACAGCACCTTGCGGCTGCGCACATCGTAAGCACCCATCGAGCCTGCCCAAATGACCCAATCCGGCCGCTCGCCCCTCCGCTCGTAATCGCGCACCGTCTCGATCGTGATGCCAGTTTGCTCCTTGCACGCATCCATCCAGGCTGAGCGATCAGCGCGCGGCAGCCCCCACGGGTTACCCTGACGCTCGATGTTTTGCATCGCGCGTTGGCCTTCGACCGGCAGGCGGCCTTCCATCAGGACGAGGTGACGACGCATGTCGATGATTTTGTCCACGTGCTCATTGCCAACCGGACATTGATCCTCGCAATTGCGGCAAGTCGTGCACGACCAGAGCTCCGACTCGGTCATGACGTCGCCTATCATCGCTACATCTTCGATTGCGGTGCCGGCGGCCTTTTGCCAAGACTCGGCTTGTGCCTCCATTGTTGGGGCGATCGACGTATCCGCCGCATCACGGCTGCCATTCCAGATCGGCATCGACGCGCCCATCACGTGCACCTGCTGCTCATCCTTCGAATGTCCTGCCGCCCAAGCCCATGCAGGAACGTACGGCTGACGCTTAGTAACCGAAGCTCCCTTCTCCGTCAAATGATCACGCAGCTTCACAATCAGATGCATAGGCGACAGCAGCTTGCCGGTGTTAGAGGCCGGACACACATTCGTGCAGCGTCCACACTCGACGCACGCATACAGATCAAGCAGCTGCTTTCGGCGAAATTGATCGATCTGGCCGACGCCGAAGGACTCGGCATTGTCATCCTCCAGATTGATAGGCTGGAGCGACCTTCTTGTCACTCCCCTTCCGAGCCAGAGATTGATAGGTGCGGTCAAAAGGTGAAAATGTTTCGACTGCGGCACATACACCAAGAATGCGAGCAGGACGAGCAAATGGAGCCACCAAGCGGTTTCATATCCGTATGACGCAGAATGCTCGGTGAAACCGATCGTCTTCAATAAGTCAGCAATCGCTGATGAGATCGGCGAATACTCCGCGCTGTGCGCCGTATCCGGTGAGGCGATCCGCCCAAAGCCAAGCGTCAGCAGCACCGTTATACATATGCCGCCGATGAACAAGGATACGACGGCAGGTTTTAGACCTCTTCGTAACCGCTCAAGCCGTTCCCCGTACCTGCGGAAAACGCCGTACAGCACAGCGACCAGCACGACCGCAACCGTTATTTCCTGCGATATGGCGAATGCATTCCAACGCGCATACGGCAGCAAATGGTCTGTCAGTCCTTCCCAAATAATCGCCAATGCGCCAAATTGCAGCACGATAAACCCGTAAAAAAGAAGTAAATGCATAACGCCGCTCCGAACATCCCTTAGCAGCTTCCGATGCCCGAACACCTGCCCAGCAACATCCGCCGTCTGCGCAACCGCTGACTTGCCGCTGCCGCCTTCACGTGGAGGCGAACGGAATTTGTCCTGACCCAGACGCATGTAAGAGACCCGATTCATCACAGCCAGCCCGAACCACCCAACCGCCAACCCTATCACGAACCCAAACAACAACCACCTAACCAGCTCGATTACAAAATGGTCCGTCAACGCAGCACCGCCCCCTTCAAGCGCTCGATTGCTAGGACAAGTCGTTGAAGCGCTTTCATGTCTGCGCGTTGTTCCAGTATATGAGTACCGCCCATTGAACATGCATTTGCGTCGCCTTCAAACGCCTGCATCGAGAAACTTGTCTATAGCGGACAAAGGTGCCCGCTAGTCTATTCGATGGTACGAAGTCATATCGTAGCACTGATGGCTATCGATCGACCGAAACCGATCAGGAGGAGGCTGTACGACTATGAATATCGTCGTGCTCGTGAAGCAAACGTTCGATACCGAGGAGAAAATCATCGTCCAAGGCGGCACGGTGTCGCAGGATGGTGTGAAGCTGATCGTCAATCCGTATGATGAATATGCGCTGGAAGAGGCGCTGCGACTGCGGGAGAAGCATGGGGGTACGGTTACCGCCATTACGTGCGGCAACGAGCAAAGCACGGAGGCGCTCCGCACCGCGCTTGCGATGGGAGCCGATGAGGCGATACGGCTGGAGATAGAGCCTGGCGATGACAGCGCTTCGCTCGCCGCAGCAATCGCTGCCGTCGTGCAGCCGCTAAAGCCGGATCTGCTGCTTGCGGGTTTGTTCGCGGTCGATACAGGCTCGGGCAGCGTCGCGCTGCAAGTCGCGGAACGGCTGGGGCTCCCTCATGCTTCAGCTGTTGTGAAGCTGGAGGTTAACGGCAGCACACTTATTGCCGACCGAGACGTTGAGGGCGACACGGCTACCGTGGAGGTGCCGCTGCCTGCACTCGTCACAGCCCAGCAGGGGCTCAATGAGCCGCGCTATCCATCTCTGCCCGGCATCATGAAGGCGAAGCGCAAGCCGCTGCGCGTTGTCAGCCGCATCGAGCTGGGACCAGATGCGGCTGCACCAGCCACGCAGCGGCTATCGGTCGAGACGGTGCCTCCGCGGGCAGCCGGCAAACGGCTCGGCGGCGGTACGCCAGCCGAACTGGCAGCACAGCTTGCGAAGCTGCTGCATGAAGAGGCTAAAGTGCTGTAGAGGCGGTGCCACACAAGCAGGAATTAGGTGAAGCGATTCCTACGAATGTGCAGCCTCTTGAGGCTTAAGCGGCCAATGATGTTCGGAATCTGTACATTTGCATCTTACAGCCACTCCATGGCCGAGGCAAACCGACCGATAACAGCTGCTGATGCTGTGCTGCGTCATACTTTTGCTCGAAAACAACGAATCTCATCATCCATCCGCAAGGAGGTCACCATATATGAGCATAAACTGCCTAGTCTACGCAGAATGCAAAGATGGCAAGCTCCGCCGCGTCGCGCTCGAAGCGCTTGGCGCTGCGCGGCAGCTTGCCGCAGACAGCGGTGCTGTGCACGCGCTGCTCGCCGGCGCGGACAGCACCGCGCTCGCCGAGGCTGCGGCGGAGCTTGCCTCGCGCGGCGCGGCCGTCGTGCACATCGCCGACGACGCGGCGCTGCGAGACGGCGCGCCCGAGGCGGTGCAGGCAGCCATCGCCGCCGCTATTGCCGCGGCGCGGCCAGACGCGGTGCTGCTCGGCCACACCGCGCTCGGGCGCGAAGTCGCGCCCCGCGTGGCCGCTGCCATCGGCGCGGGCCACGCCGCCGACGTCACCGCCATCGTAACGACTGGCGATGGCGGTGACGTTGTATTCGCGCGGCCGCTCTACGCCGGCAAAGCCGTCGAGCGGCTGCGCATTGCCCCTGGCGCACCGATGGTCATCTCGGTGCGCCCGAACAACCTGCCGCCAGCGGAAACGCTGCCGGCAGGAGCCGCGCCTGGCGCGGTGTCGGCGCTGGCTTACAGCGCGCCGACGCTCTGGACGACGGTACGTTCCGTCGTCCGCAAGACGACCGGCGCCGTCGACTTGGCTGAAGCCGACATCATCGTCTCCGGCGGCCGCGGCGTGCGCAGCTCCGATGGATTCGCACCGCTGCAAGAGCTCGCCTCGCTGCTCGGCGGCGCGGTCGGAGCCTCCCGCGGCGCCTGCGATGCAGGCTACTGCGACTACGCGCTGCAGATCGGCCAGACCGGCAAGGTTGTCACGCCGCAGCTGTATATCGCCTGCGGCATCAGCGGCGCGATCCAGCATCTCGCCGGCATGAGCGGCTCCCGCGTTATCGTCGCCGTCAACAAAGACCCGGATGCGCCGATCTTCGGCGTCGCGGACTACGGCGTCGTTGGCGACCTGTTCGATATCGTGCCGCTGCTCACCGGCGAGTTCCGCCGCATACTCGGCGCGAGCTGACTGTCTAGCACTCTGCCCCAAATTACTTAGCTATATCAACAAAAAAATGCCACAAGCGGCTCATCTTGAGCCGCTTGCGGCTATTTTAAACAGCTTTGTCTGCCGATTGCTGAAGAGGTATCCCTTAAGAAGCTTGCGTATAAACCGCGTATCCCCATTCTCCCAGATAGATGAGCTCATGGGTCAACGACGGATTGCCGTTGATATACATATTAAACACCGCGTTCTCGCCTTCCCCTAGCTGCGTGTATACACCATCTTTACATGTCAAATACCCTAATTTCATCCCCGGTTCAGCAGCTTCATCCTTCGTCGCCTTCAGCTCATACTTCTTGTTCGACCAATCGATGAAGCGAGGCGGCACACTGCAGCCCTCCCCATTCAGCTCCTGATTTGGCATCGCATCCGCTTGTTCTTGCTCTCTCGATGAACCGCATCCCGTCAACGATACACACACCAGCAGTACAAGAAGCGCCAGCCTGTATGGTGTCATCCGAATTGCCTCCCTCTGATACACAGCTCAGCCATATACTCGCTGTTTCATGACAACTGCAAGGTATATCGAAGCTCGGTAATACGATCTTCCGTGTACGGAATGCTGTCATGCAAGGTCTCATGAGAGAAGATCAGCACATTACCATCTCTTCGCTCGAATGCAATCCGATCACCCTGGTATTTAAAATCTGTCGGTTCGGTCTTCCACCTATTCATCATCTCGACTTCATCTTGCGGCAGCAGCTCCTTGTACAGCTCTGTCACAGTCCCGGCGTTCATATCGACCAGAAGCATATCGTAGGTGCTGTAAGGCTTGACCAAAGCGATACGCTCCTCCACCGATACATATTCCAGCGTGAACGCTTTATCAAAGGAATAACCCGGCTTATCTACTGTCAACTGCTCATTCACTAACTTCAGAAGATCGATACGCGCAGTCAGTCGGCCATTCGGCTGAACGAGCTGAAGCTCAGTGCCATTCATCATAGCAGCGATTCCCCCTCCAGCCTCCGCGTACTGTATCGGTTGTACACCGAGATAATGAACGAACGATTCGCGAACCAGCATGCCACGGTACACGATGAGCCGGTACTCGTCATTATTCAGTTTAAGCGTCGGCGACCCATAGTTGTGGTTGATAGACAGCAAGGTTGAATTCTCTGCCAGCTCAGTTATCCGAATGGAATACTGGTCGCCTGCCCGAACCTTCGATCGTCCGATCTGATGCGGCATTTCGCTTCCGGCCGCCGTATAGACGATGCCATTATCTCGCCGTACCCAGTAGGTGCCCGAATCTCCCGCTATTACCATGCTTCTCACGGTATAAGCGATCGTTAATTTCCCTTGCGCATCAACGTTGACCGTTCCTCCTGCCCAGCTGACCACATCACGAAGAGGCAGGTATTGGACGCCATTTTGAACAAAAGAGGCTCCTGACATCTTCCGCTTTACTCCGTTCATAACCGCATAACGTGAGCCCATCGACAAGCTTAACGTGTGATTAGGCCCTGATACTTGTATGGAACCGGAAGGTGTACCCACCCTCCAGACCAAATCGCGCAGCATCGCAGCCAGCTGAGACTGGGATATATAGGTGACGCCTTGACGTACGATTATCGACGAATCCTTAGTCTGCAAATTGCAGCTCCACACCTCAGATGTAAGAGCTGCAGCAGGGATCTCCCCCTCAACAATACGAGCCGAAACTGATGCCCCAGCTGACGTTTCCTTGACCACCCCCGCCGAAGCGTTTGCCGACTGACCCGCTATCAGCAGCAGCATTCCCATAAGCATGATAGCAGCCGGCCATTTCATCCTCATTCTCCACTCCATGAGTTCCGCTCACCTTTCCTGATTACAAGGTCACATACACGTTCAACAATGATAGACGTAACCATCATGGAAAAGTTATACATTTCGTAAAATTTTCTCATCCTACCTTCTTCCATCGCCCACTCTATTTATTGTAATTAATTATAAACAAAATAGGTTCTATATATTAGACCAATAACCAAAACCTCCTCTACAATAAATCCATCAAGTCTCCCAATGATGAAGAAACTATCCCACCTGTTAGGAGGTATGTGCATTGTCCGTTTACGATTATCCGATTAACACGATCGATGGAACATCACTCGACTGGTCCCGCTTCAAGAACCAAGTATTGCTCATTGTGAATACAGCCAGTAAGTGCGGCTACTCGCGGCAGTTTGCCGGACTTCAACAGCTCTACGTGGACTATCGGGAGCAAGGATTTACCGTACTCGGTTTTCCATGCAACCAGTTCAACAGCAAAGAACCAGGCGACCATAACGAGATCAACGCCTATTGCGAGCAGAACTTCGGCGTGACATTCCCTCTGTCCGAGAAAATCGAGGTAAGAGGTTCATCCGCGCATCCGCTGTTTCAATACTTAACGGAAACAGCCCCTTTTCAAGGATTCGATCTCGGCACGCAAGGCGGCGAGTGGATGAACCATTTTCTGCAGGAGAAGTATCCCGACATCCTCGAAGGCTGCGGCATCAAATGGAACTTCACGAAGTTTCTCATCGATCGCAGCGGCCAGGTGTTTCGCCGATACGAACCAACGATTGAACCAGCGGAGATAGAAGCCGACCTTCAGCGGCTGCTTGCCCAGTAATATTTTAGACCACACAAAGAGGTGCCCGTCGATCAGGTCTTCCCTGTTCAACTGCACCTCCTGCCTAACTATCCCTCATTCAATCCGCTATCATCCGATGTAGAACGATCGTACGCCACCGTCTCTTTCGTCCCATCCGCATACTCCAAATCAATAGAGTCAATCGTAATAGAGTTCAATGCGCTCTGATATGTAAACCGATTGAAAACAACGATCTCTTCACCTGGCTCGACAGGCCCGACATACTTAACCTGGAACGTACTTTTAGCCGAGTGCCGATCATACGATGGATCGCCTACCGCATTATAAGTACTTACATTGAGCGTATAATAATTGATTTTCTTTCCGGACAAATTGTTGGCGAACCAGGACAACGTAATGCCGTCCGCTGAATTTCTTCCGAATTTAAAATCAGTCGGCTCCGAGAAACGCTCGCTTGCCTTAGCCGTTTCGTGATCTATTATGTTGCCTGTATCATTATCCGATGGAAAATCCGATTCTTCCGGCGCCGCGCTCTCAGACGCCACCTTCTCTCCCGCATCCAGCCCTGCTTCTTTAATGCCTGGGTCATCCTCTGGCGTCTCGACAATTGGAGCTGCGCTTGGTGCAGATGGCTCCTCTGCAATCGGACTCTTCTGTTCTCCAATCTTCACGACGCTATCTCCAAGGTTCAAGGCCGACTTCACGTTATCGGACATTTGAACGCCGGCAAAAAAAGCGACGAGCACAACGATAAGAAATAATAATGCAATATTCACTTTACCAATCATATGGAAGCCCCACTTATCTGTTTTTACTCATCCTATACAATTATTCCATCTATTAAAAGTTAAATTGTGGAAACAGATAAATCTGTTGTCAAATCCTACTGCCTTATGATATATTCTCCTTCCGCTCTCTACGCACTTTCACCTAAACGAGGTTGTTCAAAAAGTCCGCTTTTGAACTCGCACTTAACAGGATGGAGGTGTTTCTTGTCATGCTTTTCTACGTATTGTCCCGCAAAACGTATGCCCGCAACTTGCAATATCGCGGCGCACACATGGTCCACAACATCGCAAGCGCATTATTCGGCTTCATCTACACGTCCATCTGGACAGCGATTGCCGCGGATCAACCGCTTGGCGAATATGGCAGTGCCGGCATCGTAAGCTATGTCGCTTTTAACCAGTGCAGCTTATGGGTAGCAGCTTTCATGACCAACGGTCTCGGCATTGAGCAATCCGTCCGGACAGGCAGCATCGCACTGGAGCTTATGCGGCCGGTTCATCTGTTCTATCAGCTCATGTGCAAGGAATGGGGACAGGTCGCCTATCAGTTCGTCTACAAATTTATCCCGATCTACGCCCTGTATGCTGTCGTTCTCCCCATGTACATCCCTAAATCGCTCATGACTTGGCTGACAACAGCCGTCGCTCTCATTCTCGCCGGTTACCTTTCCATCTGTATTAATTACATCATTGGTGCCGTTGCATTATGGACGACGGAATCGCGTTGGTTGTATTGGGTGAACCACGCCTTCAGCATGCTTTTGTCCGGCTTTCTCATTCCGCTGGAATGGCTGCCAGAACCGCTTGCCTTCATCGCTCGCTGGTCCTTCTATCCATTCCTGCATTATGTACCGACTCGAATCTATTTAGGCATGTCCTCCCCATTATCGCTATTGGGGTCATTGGCATGGGCTGTGATCCTGACTGCCATTTGCCTTGGACTGACAAGCTTGATGAGGCGCAAAGTGGAGGTGCAGGGCGGATGATGAGTGGATTACGCATGTATGGACTGCTGTTTCGAGCGAGTATTCGAAGCCGAATGCAGTACCGCTTCAACTTCTGGTTCTCCTCGGTCATGTCGGCCGTTATCAGCATCGTTGAATTTCTAATGCTTGCCGTTATTCTGCTCAAGTTCGGCCATATCAAAGGCTGGAGCCTCGCCGAAGCCGGTTGGCTGTACAGCGTACTGTCGCTGTCGCGAGCCATCTATCGAACAGTCGCCAATGACGTTCATAACATCGAGAGCTACCTCGTCAGCGGCGATCTCGACGGCTTGCTGCTCCGCCCAATCCCTGTGCTGACCGCACTCATGTCACGCAACGTATCGATCCGGTTCGGCGAAGTGTTCCAGGGCATCGCAGTGCTCGTCGTCAGCATGTCGGCGCTTATACGGGAAGGGCAGATCGGCTGGCTATCCATCCCGCTTACGGTATTCGTCATTATATCCGGCGCACTGCTGCTGTTCTCCGTCGGTTTGCTTACGGCATCGGCTGGTTTCTGGCTGACCCGGATCACCGAGCTTCAGAACATTACCGAAGACGCTGCCCGCACTGCTGTCCAATATCCCGTATCGATCTATCCGCGCTGGCTTCAAGGTATACTGGTGGGCATTATTCCCGTTGGCTTCGCCAATTATATGCCGGGACTATTCGTGCTGCGCGGCGATACAGGCTGGTGGATGCTGCCGCTGACGGCTGGCATTGCCGCAGCTTTGTTCACGCTTGCCCTATTCGTATGGCGGTTCGGCATTAGCCGTTACCAGAGCACAGGTAGCTGAAGAAGAGGAGAATCTAGAGCATGAAACCAATGATTACCGTCCATCAACTGTCCAAAAGCTTCCGATCGCCGCTTCCGGCGCCGGAAGGACCTTTTCGCGGGCTTCGCACGCTGATGTCCCGACAATATACCGAGAAAGAAGCCGTGCGCGGCGTCAACTTCTCCATCGCGCCTGGCGAATTCGTCGGCTACATCGGGCCGAACGGCGCAGGTAAATCGACGACCATTAAGATGCTTGCCGGCATCCTCCACCCGACCTCCGGCGAAGTTCGGATCGACGGCCTCAATCCGCACCGCGACCGGCGCCAAGTCGCCAGACGGCTTGGCGTTCTATTCGGCCAGCGTACTCAGTTGTGGTGGGATTTGCCCGTACGCGATTCATATGACATTCTAGCGGCGATGTACGGCATCGACGCCGAACGTAAAGACGCGCGCATTAATGAGCTTGCCGATCTGCTGCAGCTTGGGGAGTTTATGGACACGCCGGTCCGTAAGCTCTCGCTTGGACAACGGATGCGCGCCGATCTCGCAGCCGCCTTGCTGCATGACCCGGATGTGTTGTTCCTGGACGAACCAACGATCGGCCTTGATGTAGTGGCGAAGCGTAGCATTCGCGAATATTTGCACAGCATTAACATCGAGCTTGGCAAAACAGTGCTGCTTACCACCCACGACATGGACGATATCGAGCAGTTGTGCAGCCGCGTGATCGTCATCAATCGAGGAACGCTTGGATTCGATGGTACGATCGATGAGCTTCGCCGACGTATCGGGCTGCCGACGCTTATTCGGGTTACATATCGGCAGGCGCCGGTGCTGCCTTCTGCCGAGATTAATGAGAATGCCACATCGCTCCGCTTGGCGGAAGTCGATGGACGTACGCTTACAGCCGAGTGCAATCGTGAAGCAATTAGCGCGATGGAGGCGCTCCGTCTCTTGGAGCAATACGGGGACATAGAGGATGTACATATGGAGGAGCCGCATTTCGAAGATGTGATTCATACGCTCTATTAGAGACGAAGGCTCCTCCTGCAAGGCACAATCAATCGCCTGTTACAGGTGGAGCCTTCTGTTATCGTTAGATCGCATCAAGTCGAACGAGCTGGTGGTCATCCGTATAGTAGTAGAGCGTGCTGTGCGCTCCGGCATTATAAACATAAAAACCTGCCAAAGAGCTCTCCCTGGCGCTGCTGTTCAGCAATACCCGGTTACTGCCGTCTATATCTCTCTTGCATATGTCGCTTCTGTATGAGCCGTCTTCTGTAGGCCCGAATGTACTGTAATAAATATGATTGTTGAATACAATGAAATGAACCGCATTACGATCGCCTTCATTCATGATTCGTTCGCCTGAGCCATCCAGCGACGTTTTCTTCAGCCCATCGATCTCCATATAGTATAACTCTCCGTTATAGATTTGCGGTGCGCCGAATACACCGTCTGGCGAGTGTGATATGGCTGTCTTGCCGGACTTGTCTCCGAACTTCTTGCTGTATATGAGATAGTCGTAATTGTTGCCGATATCATAGTAGGTTTCATTGACATAATCGAAATTGAAACCATACCGGATTCGATCCAAATATGTATATTTCACGCTTGTCGCATTCGTCTTCTCGTTCCAACGATGATCCCGCTTCATATTCTGGTCCGGCTGTAAGAAATAATGCAATTGACCGATATAACCATCCCCCCACGTTGGATCGACGTGGTAATAAAGCCCGTCCAGCTTCACCAGATTCCACGCATGCGCTTCATAGCCCTTGCCGCTGCCGTTATTCGCGGTGCCTTCAATCACCTTAGCCTCAATACCAACCTTAGTCAGCAGTAGCTGAAGCGCTGTCGCATAACCGTCGCAGACGGCCAGCCCATTGGCAAGTGCACCATTAGCCGTATGAGAGAGTGGATCTCCGCCGGTTCCGAAATACAGATCATAATCATAGTCTACAAACTCATCCAGCCTCTGAAACAAATAGATAAGCTTGACGAGCGGCGACTTCAACTTCTTCGCCTCAGCAGTCCATGTCGTTACGTTATAGCTGCTTACGGCATCCACCATACAGCTGCGAACTTTCTGTGGCACAGCCTCATACTTGATGCTTGAATTGCCCAGCACATACTTGTCATTATCGATGAAGTAATATTTCTGACCATTCCTTACATCTACACGATATACTCGCGTCACAGAGTCGGTGCTTAATGTCATATCAGACTTATAAGGTTCTGAATCATTCTCAATATAAAGATTGACAGGCTGGGCCTGCCCCTTGACCGTAATTCTACCTTGAGGAACCTTCGTCATCGTCGGTTCATACCAACTCGAATCGCATGCCGGCTTGGCTGGCTGCTTCGCAGTGGCTGCAGCCCGTACATCTGACGGCGTAATCAAGCTCAGTGCAACAATCCCTATCATTCCTAGTACAAGCCACCTCGAGCGTCTCAATGCTTCACTCTCCATTATTCGTGATCCCTATTAATCTACAAAAGGTAGTTCAAACATAAGAACCGTACTTTTTGAACTCGCGCTACTAAGCAATTATATAGGATGAATAGTAAAAAATTAACTATATATTCGCATTCTAGATTTGTATTCTAAAAATGAAAAAACCGAATAGCTACCGTTGCTGCCGCATATCGTGGATCGATAGGCCAACAATCCAATCCGCGCGGCCTGCAGGCACGTCGGATTCGAGGAGGTAAGTGATGTTACCAGGTCAACTGTCGAACGATGAACGCCTGTATGGGATGCTGTGCCACTTGCTCGCTTTCGCCGGACTAGTCATCCCGTTAGGATCCATTATTGGGCCGCTTGTCATCTGGCTCATCAAACGGGAGCAGTATGCTTACGTCGATGCACAGGGCAAAGAAGCGCTCAATTTTCAAATCAGCATCTTAATCTACGGCATTATCTCCAGCATTCTGATCGTCATCTTCATCGGAATCTTGACTTCCATTCTTATCGGGATTGCCTGGATCGTCCTGACCATCATCGGCACTCTGCGTGCCTATGAGGGACGACATTACCAATACCCGCTTACGATTCGGTTCCTCAAATAACGCTCACCCGCTGCATCTCCCTGTGATACATCGTGATCAACAGTCGAGGCATGTGCATACACTATCTCGTCATCAGACTCCATGTGCAAAGGATGAGATATTCGTATGTTCATGCCAACACCTGGTCCTATGCAGCCAGGAGCGATGCTGCCTGGAGCCATGCCTCTGCAGCAGAAGGCGACCAGCCTCATCGGGCGTCCTGTCGGCATTTCGATGCGCAACGGCACGGGTGTCTCCGGCATTCTGTGCAGCGTACAAGGCGGCGAAATCTACGTACTGCAATATATGTACCAATCGCAATTCGCAACATTCCACTATCCGTTCAATCAGGTTGCAGACATTATTCCGTTCCCTGCTT
This sequence comes from Paenibacillus terricola, assembly GCF_014779765.1. Classification (GTDB taxonomy): domain Bacteria; phylum Bacillota; class Bacilli; order Paenibacillales; family Paenibacillaceae; genus Paenibacillus_T; species Paenibacillus_T terricola. Next base: position 385,062 of record NZ_JACXZA010000005.1, read on the forward strand.
GTCGATAAATCGAATCACACATGTATGCACCAAGAAGCCTTCAGCCGCATCAAGCGGAACTGAAGGCTTCTCTTCTGGTATAGGTAGTTCATTTCTATTGCAACGCCTTGCGGAGATCAGTTCGGCAGCGCAAGAATATCTTCGATACGACGAAGCTCTTCTTCGGTGAACGACAGGTTGTTCAGCGCCGCTACGTTGTCGTCGATTTGCTCCACGCGGCTAGCGCCGATCAGCGCAGACGTCACGCGTCCGCCGCGAAGCACCCAAGCGAGTGCAAGCTGTGCCAACGACTGTCCACGCTCTCGTGCAACGTCGTTCAGCTTGTGGACTTTTGCCATTTTGCCCTCGGTCAGGTCGCGTTCATTGAGGAACACGCTCGAGCCCCCTGCACGGGAATCCGAAGGTACACCTTGCAGGTAACGGTCCGTCAGGACGCCGCCAGCAAGCGGCGAGAAGACGATCGATCCGATGCCTTCTTGGTCAAGCACATCCTGCAGGCCGTTCTCGATCCAGCGGTTCAGCATCGAATACGATGGCTGGTGGATGAGACATGGCGTGCCAAGACGTTTCAGAATAGCCGAAGCTTCTGCCGTCTGCTCAGGCGAATAGTTCGAGATGCCGACATACAGCGCTTTGCCGGAACGAACAGCGCTATCCAGTGCACCCATCGTTTCTTCGAGCGGCGTGTTCGGGTCAGGACGGTGCGAGTAGAAAATATCAACATACTCGAGTCCCATCCGCTTCAAGCTCTGATCAAGACTCGATAGCATATATTTGCGCGAGCCCCACTCGCCATAAGGCCCTTTCCACATATGGTAGCCGGCCTTCGTCGAGATGATCATCTCATCGCGGTATGGCGCCATGTCTTGACGCATGATCTCGCCGAAACTCGTCTCTGCCGATCCCGGAGGCGGACCATAGTTGTTCGCGAGGTCGAAATGGGTAATGCCCAGATCGAACGCTCTGCGTACCATCGCACGTCCATTCTCGTATTTATCGTTGCCGCCAAAATTGTGCCACAGTCCGAGCGACAGCGCCGGAAGGCGCAGGCCGCTTCTGCCGCTGCGATTATATGTCATGGTGTCGTAACGTTGCTCGTCTGCTACATATACCATTTCGTATTCATCTCCTTGTCCGTTATGCCAATATTGTAGCATTTCATGACAACATTGCCCAATGCCAGAATGACGCGTTTATATGGTATAATGTCAGAATTCCAACATGAAAGTTAGCAGGTGTTTAACTTGACCATACAGCCAACCAAAGACGGTATCCGCAAACAAACAGCCCCCTCCAGCGGGAGCAACGATCTGAATGTCTCGTATTGGGGCACACAGCCTTGCCCGCCAGGACATAACTGGGGGCCAGGTGTCCGCGATCATCATAAGCTTCATTTTATCCATAGCGGTAAGGGTCAATTACGCTTCCGAGGCGTTACGTATGAACTTAGCGGCGGACAGGGCTTCTATGCGCCGCCGAACGAAGTCGTTCATTATACCGCTGATACGGACGAACCGTGGGTCTACAGCTGGCTCGGCTTCAGCGGCAGCCAGGCTAGTGCGATTATTGCAAGAACAGCGCTGCCGGATCAACCTGTGTTTGATAACCCGATTGTCGTGAATGAAAGCTGGTTTGACCGGTTATCCGAAATGGCGAATCGACCAGGCGGCGACTTGCTGCTGCAAGGCGTATTGTTCGAGCTGCTTGCCGCGCTCATTAAACAGGCTCCCGCCCCGGCGAGCAATCCCGATACGGTCAAGCCTCGCGAGGAATATGTGCGCCGCGCCGCCGACTTCATCCATCGCCACTATGACGAGGAGGTGTCGATGAAGCAGCTGTCCGATTATTTGGGGCTGGACCGCAAATATGTCGCGACGTTGTTCCGCGAGTCGCTTGGCCTCCCGCCGCAGCAATATTTGCTCCGCTACCGGATGGACAAAGCGTGCGAGCTGCTGCGCAGCACGGGTCTGACGGTCGCTGAAATCTCGCGCTCTGTCGGCTACAAGGACGCGCTGCTCTTCTCGCGCATGTTCAAGAAAGTCGTTGGCGTTCCGCCAAGCAAGTACGGACGCGAGACGGAACAATAACATGGAAGGCGGGATGGTTGGATAGGATATTTCGATGTATCCTATCCGACTGCCCTGGCTGTGTTGGATACTTAAGTTGCTTTCAACTACTCTATCTCTCCGATGCTCGCCTTACATCGCGAATATACCATGCATCACATGAGTAATGCTCAGACCCGGCAAGCGGGGCCTCCAACGCTTGAAAGCCATGTTTCACATAAAAGCGGTTCGCTGCTTGCATGCTTTGAAGCGTCTCCAAATAGCAGGTGCGATAATGCTGACCTGCAAACCGCAGTGCATGCTCAAGCAGGCTAGGGGCAAGACCTGTCCCTCGCGCCTCCGGCAGCAAATACATCTTCTGCAGCTCACAGACCCCGCCCTCCAACGAACCGAATTCCGCGATCCCGCAGCCGCCAAGCATCTTCCCGCTGTCATCCAACGCAACCCAATAAGCCCTGCCTTCACGATGATAATAATCGGACAAATGACTCAAGCTTTCATCCTCCCACGCCAGCCCCGCACGGTTCCCGCCAAACTCAATTAAACAATTCCGAATAATAGCTTCAATATCCTGATTATCTCCTGGTTGAATGGGTCTGATCATCATGCTGCCGCCCCCTAAACTATATCTATCTCCACGCTTATCCTATCATTGTGCCCAATCAGGCGCGATTTCTCGCTCCAATCCATGCAGTAAAGCTCAACGTCGCTACTCACTGCAACGTTCGAACAACCCCATCGGTTTGTTTTTTTCATACACGTTTTCCATATATTTAATTATAATTGTGCAACTATCCCCTTACGTTTCGCGTTATGATCGAAGAAGCGCTATTACGTTCGGCCAATGGCTTGACGATCATTCCGATAACGTTAAAGGAGATGCACGATGCGCATGAAATTACGAAACTTGTTCCTCTCATGCTGCGCGGCAGCGATGCTGCTAACAGCTGTGCCAGGCACATCGACTGCTGCTGCTGTGACTACACAGGCTAAGCCAGTCACCGTTATGCTCGACGGCTTCCCGCTTCCTTTTCCTTCTGCTCCGTTTAACTCGGCAGGCACAATTATGGTGCCGTTCCGCGCGATCGCCGAAGCGATGAACATTCAGGTCGCTTGGTCGAACCAGACCCACACGTTAACGGCGAAGAAGAAACAAGGCAGCTCTACAACGGAGGTCATCCTCCGTCAATCTCAACTGACAGCTACGGTTAACGGACAGAAGAAACAGCTTACCAAAGCGCCAATCATCAAGAATGGCACCTTCTTCGTCCCGCTCAGCTTCTTCAGCACCCAATTCGGTGCGCAAGTCGGTTGGAATGGCCCCTCGCAGACCGTTACGATTACTTCATCTGTTGAACCCATGTATACCGAGGCGTTCTACGCCATTCGTTCCTTCTTCGAGCTTGAGTATGTGAAGAATTTCGATGCTGTCTCCTATGGCTGGACGCGGATTGATCCTGCGACTGGAGACCTTACGCTGGAGGGGAAAGATTTCTATTGGCCTGAAGCCGCAGGCAGCATTACGCCGGATACGATCGTTGGCGATACGACAACGCAGGGCAGCGGCGCGAATCTGATGGTGGCGGCCATGGACGGCAATGGCGAATTGACCAAGCTGTTAGGCGATGCCGATCAGCAGAAACGTGTAATCGATCAAATGGTTGAGCTCGCTGTGGAGCATCATTTTACCGGTATAACGCTCGACTTTGAAGGGCTTGGACTGACGGGAGATCGTAAGGCGGTACAACAAACATTCAACAGCTTCGTTCAAAAGCTTGATCAGCAGGCAGAAGCAGCAGATCTAACACTGACGTTGGCGCTTCATCCTCAGAACAGCTCGTATCACGGCTATGATTACGCGACATTATCCCGCTATGCAGATGAAATCATCCTTATGGCTTATGACTATAAACCTTACGCTAAGGCTCCCGAGCCACTCTCACTTGTGAACGAAGCGATTCAGCTGGCGCTTAAGGAAGTGCCCAAATCGAAGCTCGTGTTGGGCATTTCGCTAGGCAGCGAAACGGATCAATCGATCGGCAGCAAAATCGGACTAGCCAAACGCTACGGACTCAAAGGCGTCGCGATCTGGCGAATCGGCCTCATCGGCGATAAAATGATGAGCGCTATAGGGAAATCGATCACACCGATTCATTAAGCAGCAGCGTTCGGTACACAAAACAAAGGGACAGAGCCATCCGCTCTGTCCCTTCTGCATTCTAATAATACATACGGCTGTTCCGCCGCGAATCCCGCTTCACGCTTCCTGACAATCGCACGATCAGTGCAGCCAGCACAATGCCCGCACTATCAATGAACATATCGACGATTCTTCCGTCACGGCCGAAGAACGGCTGCAGCAGCTCCGTGAATACCGCGAAGCCAAGCGCGAACAGAAAACCGCGTCTGAATGCCGCGCGGCTCCTCGCTCCGAACGTAGCGATCAGCGTCAGAATGAAGAAGCAGGAGAAATGCCCGATTTTCTGCGTGACATAGATTCGGCTGTGCAGCGAAATATCGCTAACCATCAAATAATCGCTTAAGACAGGATGCCTGTTCAACTGGAACGACACCGTCCCATGATCAAGCAGTTGCTGGAAGTTAACCGTACAGACGCAAACCAGAATAACAAAGCACCATAATACAATTCCTACGTTTCGCAATGTGACACAAACCTGCTTTCCTACAAAATCAACACGCTATATCGTTCCCAGATTCAATTCCAACGTGCAATCCGGCGCTTCATAGCCTTCATCGTTCACGGCATTCGTAACCGGATACGAGCGCAGCTGGAATGGCTCCAGCGGTTGAACATACGTGCGCACCTGAGCAAAATCGGTAATGTCAGGATTCAGCCAAACTTCCACGGCCTCGGCATCCAGTACGACGGGCAATCTCGGCTGCCAAGCTGCCATCGGTCCCGAGGCAGGAACCGTCAGAATCGTAAACGCCCGTTCCTCCACGCCTTGCGGGTTGACCCAGATATCATAGATGCCTGCCATCCCGAACAGCGGTTGACGGTCCACAACGATATGCATGGCCCGCGGATCCCGCTCGATTCCGTCCTGCTTCCAACCGAAGAAGCCCGTGCAGGGCACAATGCACCGCTGACTCTTCAGCATACGGTAAAAATACCGCTTCGATTCTACCCGCTCGCCGTCGGCGTTCACCGATTCCTTCGCCCAGAACGGATACAAGCCCCACCGCGCCGCATCGATCGACCGCTGACGCAGCCGATCCGTCATAATAATCGAAACCGCTTGCCTCGGCGCGATATTGAACCGATTGGCCATGCAATTCTTTACCTTCCATACATTAAACTGATCTACGATATCTGTAACATCCGACCGCAGTGCAAATCGCTCCACAAGCCACGCCTGCCTTCACTCTAGGATACGGTAGTATCTGGCAGAATGCAGGAAGATTATGCATGCGGGCTGCAATTTCTAAATGGTGAACCGTTTGCGGAACCGGAGCGGCGACAGCCCTGTATGCTCGGAGAATAATCTTGAAAAATGCGGCGTCTGTCTGAATCCTGTCTCCTCCGCTACCCGCGCGATCGGCCAGTCTGTCTTAATAAGCAGCAGCTTAGCCTGATCCAGCCGATAGTAGAGCAGAAACTGCTGCGGGGTGCAGCCGAACACCTCGGTCATGCAGCGAGCTATGTAATTGGAATGCAGATGCAGCGCCTCGCTCAGCATCCGATTGCTAACGGATGAACGGTAGTTCAGCTTCATATAAGCGGCAGCCCGTTCAGCAACGGACACGGCAGCCTTCGCTTCGTCCGTCCGCCAGCCCTCGTCCAGCATCTGAAGCAGATGAAGAAACCGCTGCTGCCGCTCCCAGAATGCTGCATGGGTTGAACCCATCGCTGCCTCATGCAGACCTGCAAACATTTCCTTGGCCTCATCCGGATAAGTGAGCGTCATATGCTTAGGAAGCCGAATCGCATAGGTGTAATAGTCTCCGCGGAGCGTACCGGACTGCGGTCCGTCCGTCTCCTCCCAATTGCCTGGCGCTTGGAAGTGGACCCAGTCAAATACCGTCTCCTGCTCGCACGGCTTAGTCGAGTAATGCCAGCGGTCCGGCCGAAGAATAAGCATCTGCCCTTCTCCCAGCGTCCACTGCTTGTCCTCTTCTCCGATATGCAGCATGCCTTTATGAACGAATAACATATCGAACACCCCGAGGTTCGCCCTCGTCGGATGTTCTTCTCCTACCGCATAAGTCGTGCGATTGGATTCAATAAAATAAGGAAGCGGCGGCGATAAATAAGTGAGCAGCTGCTGGTTCGTCATCGGGAGCAACCCTTTCTCGAGTTAGAAGACTGTGTAATTATGCAAAATTAACATTGTATAAGTTGCTGTTTCCCTTTCATTTTATCAAATAAAATAGGGTTGTAAAGCAAACTTATATCGTCATATATTTGAACGAATCTTGCAAAATTAAGGAGACTGACAATATGCCAATCGATCGTTTGAACGACAAGCTTAATCCTGCATCCGCTGTCCCGCTGAAGAGTGTCTCCATCCACGATCCATTCTGGACTTCTTATGCCAATCTGGCGCGTGAAGCGGTCATTCCCTATCAATGGGAAGCGCTTAACGACCGCGTCGAAGGCGCCGCGCCAAGCTATGCGATCCAGAACCTGCGCATCGCAGCAGGCATCGAGCAAGGAAGCTTCAACGGCTTTGTATTCCAAGACAGCGACCTGTACAAATGGCTGGAAGCCGTCGGCTACCGTCTCTCGACCCATCCTGATCCGCATTGGGAGACGATTGCAGACGAGGCGATCGACCTGCTGGAGAAAGTTCAGCTCCCAGACGGCTATATTAACTCCTTCTATCAAATTAACGGGCTGGATAAGCGTTGGTCTAACTTGACGGAAGCGCATGAGCTGTACTGCGCAGGCCACCTCATTGAAGCGGCGGTCTCGTACTATCACGCAACCGGCAAACGCAAAATCCTAGATATCGCTTGTCGCTTCGCCGACTGCATCGACCGCACCTTCGGCACCGAGCCTGGCAAGATCCGAGGCTATGACGGCCACCAAGAGATCGAGCTTGCACTCGTGAAGCTGTACCAAACAACGGGCGAAGAACGTTATATAAAGCTTGCTGCTTATTTCATTGATGAGCGCGGCAATTCGCCAGCCTTCTTCCTCGATGAATTCGAGAAACGCGGCCGCACGTCGATCTGGTCGCCGAACCCGCATATGCCGGACAATACGCGCAAGCCGGATCTGAAATATTTTCAAGCGGATGTACCCGTACGCGAGCAAAAGCACGCAGTCGGCCACTCCGTTCGCGCCGTCTATATGTACACGGCAATGGCGGATCTCGCGGGCTTGAACAATGATCCAACCCTGCTGGAAGCTTGCCGCACGCTGTGGAAGGAAATGACGCGCACGCAAATGTATGTAACGGGCGGCATTGGCTCGACGCATCATGGCGAGGCGTTCACAGCTAGCTACGACCTGCCGAACGATACGGTCTATGCCGAAACTTGCGCTTCGATCGGTCTCGTCTTCTTCGCAAGCCGCATGCTCCGTCTGGAGCCGAAGGCTGAGTATGCAGACGTGCTGGAGCGTGCGTTGTATAACACGGTTATTTCCGGTATCGCGCTTGATGGCAAAAGCTACTTCTACGTCAATCCGCTCGAAGTGTGGCCGCATGCTTGTTCATGCAACCCAGGCAAGCATCACGTAAAGCCGGTTCGCCAACATTGGTTCGGCTGCGCTTGCTGCCCGCCGAACATCGCGCGTCTCTTGACGTCGCTCGGCGAATACATCTACACGACGGATGCTGTAAGCCGTACGGCATATACGCACCTGTACATCGGCAGCGAAGCGAACGTACAGCTGGGTGATTCCTCGTTCAAGCTGACGCAGACGACGGCAATGCCTTGGAGCGGCAGCGCATCGTTCAAACTGAACGAGCTTAACGGTTCCGCTTCGTTCTCGCTTGCGTTCCGTCTGCCAGGCTGGACGAATGGCAAACGCCCATCGGTAGTACTGAATGGACAACCGCTGGCCGACAGCGCTGCTGAAGTTCGCGATGGCTACTTGGTGATTACGCGCGAATGGAGCAGCGAAGATACGATCGAGCTGACGCTCGACATGCCTGTCCTTCGCCTTACGGCGAATGCCGAGGTTCGCTACAATGCAGGTCGTATTGCCCTGCAGCGTGGTCCGCTTGTTTACTGCCTCGAAGAAATGGACAATGGCAGCAAGCTGGCATCGCTCTCGATTAAAGCCGATGGTGAGTTTACGACCGAACAGAACGACAACCTGCTGCCAGGCGCTGTTGTGCTCGTAGGCGAAGGCTATCGTGATGCGGTGGTTGTTGAAGCGGATCAGTTGTACAGTGCGGCATCTATCCCTCAACCGGAAGCGGCTGCAGTTCGTGCGGTACCTTACGCGCTGTGGGGCAACCGTACGCCAGGCGAGATGTCGGTCTGGGTTCGTTACCGCAACTAGCAACTAGTTGAATAAAAAAAGACCTGCCGGCATCTCCGGCAGGGCAAGGCAGCGGCGCGGCACATTAGCGCAGCTGCCTTATTCAATTAAAGGGGGTAGTACGAAACGTGAAACGCGAATGAGTGAAGCATTCGCCATCATTGCCCGACGCACACACGCCTGCGGCGTCGGGCCTTACTACTTAAGGAAGATCCATCTGCAGAATGCCCTCGAACAGCGTTGCCATATACAGCTGGCCATCATGCGTATCGACATCCGTCACCGGGAACCCCAGCTTAACCGCGAACATCGTAATTTGACCGCACAAATAACCAATCCGATACAAACCTTTATCCGTACAAGCATAGACATCACGTCCATACCGAATAAGTGTGAATACGAGCCGGTTGCCAAAGCGGACAACGTCGAAGCCGCCCTGCTTGTTGCCTACGATCAGTTCGCCTCCCTCACCTGTGCCAAGCAAATGACCGTGATAGACCGTCAACGATGTAACGCCAACGCCTAATTGGAAGTCCACCCACTCGTCGGTGAATCGATCATAGATAGAGACGCCTTCCTCGTGCCCAACAATAAGAAACTGCGGCATATTCAGGAAATCGTACACTTTGCGCTCCGGGCAAGCGACCTTATGCCAGGCACCATCTCCACACCGATGCCATAATCCATAGTCTGTACCCATGAAGCTGCATTGTCCTGATGTTTTATATTGATAGCATGGGACCGAATGCTCCGGCTGCTCCCACTGCCCGTCTTCAAATGTATATAACCCTTCATTCGTGCACGCATATAACTTGCCTTGAATCAACTGCAGTCGATTGACCACGAGCTCATCAGACAACGTCTTGCTAATATGCTGCCAGTTACCAGACTCATCGCCGCAATAAATGCCATTGCCAGGCGAAGCTGCGTATAGTTGGCTGCCATCTGTCTTTACCGACGAGAACGGATACGTCATCCAATCCCATGGCGTCTGCTTGCTAAGCGTCTCTCCGCCCTCCATCATGCCAGCCTCCTATTCATATGTGTGATAACGATTATCAATTGGATGTTTTAAATGATAACGATTATCAATCGCATTGTCAACCCTCATTTGGAAACTACTTCTCCTCCTACATTATTCCTCAAGAACCGGCGGCATTCGGCCTGACAAACCATCCAAACACAAAAGAGACAGCCCAACTTCGGCTGCCTCCGATTCGTACAACTGATTACGGCGTCTGGAACGAGAATAGCTGGTTGTCAGCGCCTGTATAAGTCCACTGCTGAACGACAGCGCCGTTAGCTGTCGATACATTTGCGATATCCAACGCTTTGCTGCTGTTGCGATTAATAATCTTGTAATAACCGCCGCTCACCGCGACGACCTGCCATTGCTTGATTGTTGCCGCCTGCTCCGGACAAAGCCCACTGTTGAATAACGCCTCCATTGGCTGTCGAAGCACCGGTGACATCCAACGCTTTGCCGCTGTTCACGTTAATGATGTTGTAATAGCCGTTGCCCGCATCCTTCAAATACCACTTCTGATTGTTCCCGCCTGCATAATCCCATTGCTGCACCTTAGCGCCATCGGCTGTCGATGCGCTAGTGACGTCCAACGCTTTGCCGCTATGCTTCGCGACGATCTTGTAGTTCGTATTCACCACTGGCGTAATCGGCGGTGTGGTCGTGGACGAGCCCGCCGTCCATTTGAATGTAATGGCGCTCTCGGTCGGCACCTGATAGGTGAACGATTGCGAGCCCCATTGAATCTTCACAGACTTGGAGCTAGTGAGACGGTTGGACAAAATAACAGCGATCGAGCCGTCCGGATTCTTGTACGCGACGTCCTCTATATTGTCCTGATAGGTGTTCGAGTCGATGCGAAGCGCACCTGGATCAACGAATTTGCTGCTATGGCCGAGGCCGTAGTATTGCGAATTGTAAGTCACACTGTCGTTCACGTCCGAGCGGATCGTAAGCAGACCCCGGTTGGTGTTGCCGACACCGGCAAGCGCTGGGCCTCCATTTTGATCCAATGCGACATTCCACATGATATACGACTTCGCCCAGTTTCGAGGGAAACGAATCGTATGCATCATCAGATCCTGGAACATGCCCTTGTCTGTGCCGCCGCCGATCCACGTGCCGCTGCCGCCTTCCGTGAACCAGATGTCCTTGCTTGGATAATTGTTATGAAGCGTCGTCAAATTCGAATGGCTGAGTGAGGAGTAGTAGTGGAATGCGCTGCCGCTAACATAAGATGAGGCATTGTTAAGTACAGTGGTCGGATAGCTGATGTCATCGTAGTTGTGGTCATAGGCGATGGTATTAGACTTCTAAGACAGCTTTCTTGTAACACCGATTCTGGCAAGCGGATTGCTAGCCTCGCTGATAGTTGGAAGATTCTCTTATGATGAGCCTCGCATTAATAACGGTCCGCTTACTTCCGCCCGATTGGCCGCTCTCGTTCACGTCGTTCAACTGATCGATGAGCTTCTCGGCCAGACATACGCCCATCTCGTACTTCGGCTGCTCCACCGTGCTGAGCGTTGGCACGATGTAACCTGTGATCCGGTTGTTATCGACGCCAACAACAGCCAGGTCTTCCGGTATGCGCAGCCCCTTCTCCCGACAGGCTCTATATACGCCCAGCGCCATCTCGTCATTGGCCGTATACACCGCAGTGAACGGCTCTTGCCGATCGAACAGCCTTATCGCTGCCTCATATCCGCCGCTTTCCTGAAAATGACCCGAATCAATAAGACTCGGCTTGAAAGGGATTCGATTATCCTTCAGCGCCTTCAAGTATCCTTCCATCCGCTCATAATTTTCCAATGAATCCGAGAAGCCGCCGATATAAGCAATCTGCTTATGACCTTGCTCGATAAGATGGCAAACAGCCGATTCCGAGAACTGCACATTGTTCGTTTTGCAGCTCAGAATGACATCGCTATCAATCTCTCTGCCGATGACGCCAAGCACATAACCCTTCTGAGAGTAATCCTTGATTACTTCATCACTAACGAACGGTGTAACGAGAATCATGCCATCGACCGTCCGATTGGAGAGCAAGCCGAGATATTCCATCTCTTTCTCCAGCTCATTGTCCGAGTCACAAATAATTACTTTATATTTGCGGGCATACGCTGCATTTTCGATTCCTTTGATGATCTCCGAGAAGTAGGAGACGATAATGTCGGGTACGATGACGCCGATCGTCATCGTACGCTGAGAACGCAGCTGCTTCGCAGCCGCATGCGGATGATAATCCAGCTCCTCGATTGCTTGGCGCACCTTCTGCTTTGTTTTGTCCGATACAAGGCCGCTGTCGTTCAACACACGCGATACGGTTGCAGCCGATACGCCGGCTCTCTTGGCGACATCTACGATTTTATTGTCCACGATACAATCAACCTTGTCTTTTTTATCAAAATTATAGGCTTTAAGTCTAGCGATATCAACCTATACCTGTTTTTTTGTCATATCTTGGCATACCCCTCTTGCAGTGTATGGTGACGCGTGATACACTGTTTCCAATATCTAGTGTATGGTCTGTAATCATACACCTCAAACAAAGAAAGGGCTGGTGAACGATCCAATGCCCCCAGATATGATTTGGCGGATTGACGAGTTTCAGATTGATCCGTCCCGCCCGCTGTACGAGCAATTCGTCGAACAGATTCGGGCAATGATCGCCAAAGGCCAGCTGGCACCTGGAACGAGACTTCCCTCTGTCCGAGAAACCGCATCGTCGCTGCGCGTCAATCCAACAACCATCATGAAAACCTACCAAGAGCTGGAGCGACTGTCGCTGCTCGTTACCTATCGCGGACAAGGCACGTTCGTTACGAATGAAGAATCCGCCATAACGCGTTCACGCCGCGAGCTGGCACGCTCAGCGGTTGCGCGACTGGAAGAGCTTGCGCAATCAATCGGCCTGACGCTTGAGCAATTCATCGCCTTAGCCCAAGAGGAGGAATAATCATGATGGAACAAACGGTAACCATTCAATGCACCGGCGTCGAAATGATTTTCAAGAAGAAGCAGGCACTCCGCAATGTCACGTTCTCCACGAACAGCGGCTCTATTGTTGGTCTGCTTGGACCAAACGGCGCCGGCAAATCGACGCTCATGCGTATTCTGACTGGCATTCTTGAACCTACTGGCGGTTTCGTCGAAGTGCTTGGACGCAAGCCTGGCGTCGAAACGCTCGCGCAGCTATCCTTCCTGCCGGACCGTGGACAACTTCCCAATTGGCTGACGGCTGACCAATGGCTTGGCTATGCTTCCGGCATCTATCCCGACTGGGACATTGCGCTGGAACGCGAATGGGTACGCAAGCTGGAGGTTGATCGCACCATGGGGATCGGGACAATGTCCCGCGGTCAAGAGGCTCGGTTGCAGCTGTTAACATGCTTATCCCGTCGCACGAAGATCGTCATACTCGACGAGCCTTTCACTGGTGTCGATTTGCTGTCGCGAGAACGCATCTCCTCGGCGATTGCAGAAGAAACGGCCGGCGGCGATCGCACCTTCCTTATCGCAACGCATGACATTCGCGAGATGGAATCGATGTTCGACCGTATCATTCTAATCGGGGATGGCACGATTAAAGGTGTTTATGATACAGAGGAGCTTCGCGATGAGGGGCACTCCGTCGAATCCTGCTATAGGGAAGTGTTCGCATGAGCCGACATCATCGTTCCTTTAGTCCGATTGTTGCGTTCGAGCACAGCGCTTTTACCCCCTATCTTCCAACAACGAAGAGACGCGCCGCTTACTGGCTATTCGGTATCGCCATCACTGTCCTTGCTTGCCGTATTGTATTCGGCGATCGCAACGAACCGGAAGCCATCTACCTGCTTGGTGCATGCCTATCATGGATTGCATTCATCATGCCGAATAGCATTCGCGCCATGCAGTCAACGCATCAGCCGTTTCAAGAATGGTGGCTGACATTCCCGCTCGACCGCCGCACGCTTATACGGGCAAAGCTGCTAGCCACCCTTCGGTTGAACGGCTATATTGCTGCTGCATTCTGGCTCATAGCCACCATTCATAACTTTGGTGCAGCGATGTTGACGGAATCGCCCTTTCATGCAAGCAACGGACGTTTATGGGCAGACGCAGGAGCATACGGGTTGTTGTATGCAGCGATCGTATTGTTCGTCACAAGCATCACCGCTCTTGTTCCCCTAATGTTGAACGGATGGTTCCGATTTATCCTCCTGCCTTATATCCTCATATGGTCTCTGCCAATGGGGAACTTAGGAAAGTTAATAAACAACGACTATCTGATGCCAGCTCGCTGGCATCAATCGGATATGGTTGTACTCTATGCATTGGGACTCGCATTGCTCGGCTGGGGCGTCTATCATGCTGCGATTCGAGGCGTTGCGAGGTACGGCACGAGGGGACTTACGCCTCGCGAGACTGGGAAGGCTGGCGTCAGTCCGCGTCGTCAACCTAGCCTGATTCAGCGCGCCGTCCGCAGTCGATCGGCAGCAACCGGCTTCCGCTGTCTCATCCAGCTTGAGCGTTCCAAGCACAGGAGCATCGCATCTAACAAATGGATGAAGCTTACAAGAGGAATTCTAACCATCGGGCTTGCTATCGGCGGGTATTTCGCCCTCAGAGAGAACGAAGGCGTCAGCATGGTACGGGTTATTCTTATTTTTCCAAGTGTTTTCGCAGTCACACTCATTACGCTCTCCTACGCGAATGATATTACTAAGCGCCGAATGGAATGGATCTTCAGCTTTCCTTACAGCCCATTCAAGATTGCGCTGTCCAGACTATTCGCTATGTGGACAACAGCCATTCTATGGGTGGGTGGCGCCCTGACCGCAGCAGGTGTAGGCGCAGTCGTCCGCTATATCGTTCAGCGTCCGGATATAATCGCAACAACGAACGACATAGAGGGAGCAAGTTTTCTCCTGATCGCCTTCCTGACTTATTTCTTGTTCGGGACGCTTATCATCCATGCCCAATACGGCAATATGAAGAATCCGTTGCTCGCCGCTATCGGTCTTCCTTTTGCAATGGCGTCGTACCTTGTTCCTACGATGATTAACATGTATGTATTGCCGGACTCATTCGGCGAGAACGGGGTCGCGCCGCATTGGTGGATCGGGCTTGGCATCACGGCTGCGATCGCCATTCCATTCGCTTCGTATATTTTCATAACCTCTGTGCGAACGATCACCACTTCAATGCTGAGCTCGCAGGCCAGAGTTGCCGGTCGATTCAAGTGGAAGTAATAACTTCTTGACAAAGATGACCGTTCGGGAGTATAACATTACCAATCCGAACGAAGTATAATTGCAAGAGGATGACATCTCACATTCAACGAAGGGAACACGTTCACCGTTCACGCACTCCCCAGAGAGTCGGCAGCCGCTGAAAGCCGATGTGTGCGCCCGGATCGAGCATCCTCCCCGAGAAGCCGTGCTGAACCAAAGCTCCAAGCGAGCTGTAAGCGCGGACGGCCGTCCCCCGTTACCGGGAACGCGTATGAACACGTACGCGACTAAGCGCTGCCTTCTCCAGGTTATAATGGGAGCGGCAGAACAAGGGTGGTATCGCGAGTCAATCTCGTCCCTATGAGGGACGGGATTTTTTTGTGTACAATGCAATGCTATTATGGGCTTAAGAGGTAGTTCAAAAAGTCCGCTTTTGATCACGAAGTAGCACAAGAAGTGGATTCGCCATCAGGTGCTGAAAACCGAACTTTTTGAACACGCATTTATAGCCATTGAAAGGATGACGCCAGATGAACGCAACGAGCAGTCACGAATCACGCAAAATTTCACTCGAAGAAATCATGCAAGCTCACCTGCACCTTAAGGAGGTCGTGACGCGTACGCCGCTGCAGCACAGCCGTGTGCTGTCCGAGCGCTACGATTGCGACGTCTATCTCAAACGCGAAGATTTGCAAATCGTTCGTTCGTTCAAAATTCGCGGCGCTTATCATATGATCCGTTCGCTGTCTTCGGAGCAGATCTCGCATGGCGTGATCTGTGCGAGCGCAGGCAACCATGCGCAAGGCGTCGCTTATTCATGCCAAACGCTCGGCATTCGCGGCAAAATCTATATGCCAAGCACAACGCCTCGGCAGAAGGTGAAGCAGGTATCATTCTTCGGCGGTTCAGAGGTTGAGATTGTACTTGTCGGGGATACGTTCGACGATGCTTATGCAGAGGCAATTGCCGAGAGCGGTCGAACAGGCATGACCTTCATCCATCCGTTCGATGATTCGAAGATTATCGCAGGCAATGGCACAATCGGCATGGAAATTATGGAGGCGGCAGAACGCTCGCCTGACTATATCTTCATTACAGTAGGCGGTGGTGGTCTCGCGGCAGGCGTTGCCTCATATGTAAAAGCCGTCTCCCCTACGACCCGCGTCATCGGCATCGAGCCCAAAGGCGCCCCTTCCCTGCAGCGTTCGCTCAACGCAGGCAAGGTCGTCCCGCTTGATGAGATCGATAAATTCGTAGACGGCGCCGCAGTCAAACGAATCGGCGAACTGACCTTCGAGATATGCCAAGAGCTGGTCGACGATGTGCTGATCGTACCGGAAGGCAAAGTATGTACGACACTGCTCGATCTATACAACGAGAATGCGATCGTCGCCGAACCGGCTGGCGCGCTTCCGATTGCAGCGCTGGACCTGTATCGGGAGCAGATCAAAGGCAAGTCGGTCGTCTGCGTCATCAGCGGCGGCAATAACGATGTGGATCGCATGCAGGAAATTAAAGAGCGTTCGCTTATTTATGAAGGACTCAAGCATTATTTCATGGTCAACTTCCCGCAGCGCGCAGGCGCTCTACGCGAGTTTCTCGACGATGTGCTGGGACCCAATGACGACATTACCCGATTCGAATATACGAAGCAGCATAACAAAGATAACGGCCCAGCGCTTGTCGGCATTGAGCTGAAGCATCGGGAAGACTATGCGCCGCTTATGGAACGGATGTATGCGAAAGGCTTAACATTCTATGAGCTGAACAAAGATCCGCTGCTGTTTAATTTGCTGATCTAAGGAGGAATAGGCAATGCCACGAAGCGATAAGAGGGCTTTGCGGAGCGAAGGCACAAGCGCCAGCCATAGCAATAGCAGCGCTGATGACATCCGAATCGAATGTGATGACGAATGTGAAGAAGCAAGAAGCGCCGCAATTCATGACGATAAGAAATGTGCAGAGGCCGCGCTTGCTCCTGGCCCCTCGTCGCTGATTATGCCCAAGCACCGCGTACATGAGATGGTGCTGCTCAAGACCATTGCAGAGACGCTTAATCAGTCCCACGAGCTATCCTCCATGCTGCACTCGGTGCTTGAGAAGCTATTGGAACTGACAGGCCTGACGACAGGCTGGATTTTCTTATCCGAACGGTTTATGGACTTCCGCTGTGTAGCGGAGCAGAACCTCCCCCCTGCCCTGACAGGTAATAATGGCAAGCGGATGAACAACGGCTCCTGCTGGTGTCTCGAACGGTATTGGGACGGCAGACTTGTCAATGCCATCAACATATTGAACTGCAAACGGCTGGAGGATGCGGTTGCCTTCCGCTGGGGGGATACGGAAGGCATTACGCATCATGCGACTGTGCCGCTTCGAACGGGCAAAGAGCTCGTCGGACTTCTTAATGTCGCCGCGCCCGGTAAGGTGCACTTCACCGATGAGGAGCTCGCCTTGCTCCAATCCGTCGCCTTCCAGATGGGCAGCGCGATCGAACGCATTTATTTGTACGCAGCCGAACAGCGCCGTGCGGAAATGTTTGCCCGACTGGATGAGTTCAGCCGCGCGCTCACCAGCCGAACTGGCGGGTGCTCCGATCTGGTGCCTGTCGCCAAGGCTTCACTCTCTCTAATTGGCGAACACTTCAACTGGCCAATCGCGGCGCTCTACGAACAATCTGACAGCAAGCTATCGCTGCGGTCCGTTTATACTAGCGATGAGTCGTTCGAACTTCCGGAACGTATGGCGATGGAGGAGTCCGGATGGATCGGCGAAGCCGTTACCAACCGCCGCCTGCGAACAGCCTCCGCTGAAGAGGCCGCTCTCCTATTCCATGCCGAAGGCCGCGAAGGCAGGCGCCGCCCTGCTGCGAAGCTCGCCACGGCAGCAGTTGTTCCGCTGCCATTCGGCGATACCGGCTACAGTGTGCTTATAGTCGGCAGCACGAAACGCGATGAATTGAAAGCTGAGGATCGTCCTATTCTAGAGGCGCTCGCCGAACATATCGCCGGTGCGCTGGAGAGTACGCTGCTGGCTGATCATCGCAAGGAACTGACCCGAATCGAGGAACGGAACAGGCTGGCGCGCGACCTTCACGACTCGGTCAGCCAGCTGTTATTCTCGTTGTCGATGACCTCCCGCGGTGTGGAAAGCCTGCTGACAGGTCCTTCGCCGGATACGAAGGCTGCACTGTCTGCCGTCCGCGATCTGCAGAGCTTATCACAGAGCGCGCTGAAGGAAATGCGCTCCCTTATTCTGCAGCTGCGCCCCGCTGAACTGCAGGCCGGACTTGTTACTGCGCTGCGTGAATACGCTGAGCGGCTCGGACTCCAGATTGCTGCACGTGTCGATGGTGTCGGCGCGCTCCCGCGTCCAATCGAGGATGCATTGTGGCGCATCGGACAAGAAGCGCTTAACAACGTCAGCAAGCATGCGGGCACGCCGGCTGCTGAAGTTACACTCACGATTACAAGTCTTGAAGTGACGCTGCGCATCACCGATAAAGGAAAAGGGCTGCCGGGGAGTATCTCAAGACTGTACGGCTCCGCCACCTCCATTGGTCTCTCTACCATGCGCGAACGAGCTGAGGGACTCGGCGGGACCATCTCCATCATGCCAAGAAGAAGCGGCGGTACGGCAGTGGAGGTCATTATTCCGATGAGAGCCATCAATCAGTCGAACGGAAATAGGGGGAATGAACGATGACAATCAAGCTGCTGCTCGCGGACGATCATGCCATGGTTCGCAAAGGGCTGCAAATGTTCCTGTCCACCCAATCGGATCTGCGCATTGTCGGAGAGGCGTCGAACGGCCAGGAGGCAATTGACCGAACGAATGAGCTGTCGCCGGATATGATTCTAATGGATTTGCATATGCCCATTATGGATGGCATTGAAGTTACGAAGAGGTTGAAGCAGACACATCCGAATGTAAAGGTCATCGTGCTGACCTCCTTCTCGGATGACGATCACGTCCTCCCTGCCATCCGGGCCGGCGCCAAAGGCTATCTGCTGAAAGACATCGAGCCCGACGAGCTCGTCCGCGCTATTCGCCGCGTCTGGCAGGGCCAAGTCGAGCTTCATCCGGATGCTGCGGTCAGGCTGATGAATCTGCTCTCTACTCAGGAAGATGTCGTCCAAGACGAAGACACCTCCGCCGCCCGCCTTGCCGAACTGACAAGGCGCGAGATGGAGGTGCTTCAGCTCATTGCCGCCGGTAAGAGCAACAAAGAAATTGGCGATCTGCTATCGATAACGGAGAAGACGGTCAAGACGCATGTAAGCCATGTGCTCGACAAGCTTGGCTTCTCGGATCGCACGCAAGCGGCCATCTTCGCCGTTAAACACGGATTGGATTAACCTCTACGACGAAAGTCGCATGCCGCATACGACCGAAGCCGAATCAATTTGTATTCCATAATCATCCTGCGTCCTGACGCTTCTTGACTCCCGTTCCGTTACGATAAGGCTACACAAGAGAGATAGCCATTCGGCTTATCGGAGGAGGAGAAAGCCATGCAAATCGTTATTATTGCTGGCAGTAATCGTCAAGGAGCAACAAGTACGAAGGCAGCCGCCTATGCTGGTCAACGGCTTGCTCAGCAAGGCCATCAGGTTCGGCTGTTCGACCTGCACCAGCAACCGCTGCCGCTCTATTCCCCTGACGCGAATAGTACAGCGGTCGAACCGGCGGCCGCGCTTCAACAGGCAATGCTGGCAGCGGATGCCGTCATTCTATCGACACCTGAATATCATGGCAGCTTCTCTGGCGTTCTGAAGAACGCACTCGACTTCCTCGGTCAGTCACACTTCAGCGGCAAAACCGTTCTCTCCATCAGCACCGCTGGCGGCCCGATTGGCGTCAGCTCGCTGCAGCAGCTTCAGACCATCGTACGCAACCTGCACGGCATTAACTGCCCGGAATGGATATCGATCGGCGGCACGCAGCGCACAGCCTTCGAGCAAGGCGGAGACTACGAGACCCATGCCGCTGTATTCGATCGGATCCATCGTGCCCTTGACACGTTCGTTGACTTAGCGAGCCGATTGCAGCGTTCGGCGGCTGCACGCACGATTGGATAATAACGAAGGCGGCGATCAACGGATCGCCGCCTTCTTTTTATCTACTAACCGCTGCTATCTCTTGCTGGTGCAGCAGTTGACTAAACATGCCGTTGGATGCATTAGCAAGCTGACTGTAGCTTCCACGCTGAATAATGCCCCCATTTTCCAACACGATGACCTGATCCGCGTGACGAATCGTCGACAACCGGTGCGCAATAAAGATAATCGTCATGCTCCCTCTGATTCGTTCGAGTGCCAGCTGGATCTTCGCCTCATTCTCGCTGTCCAGCGCACTCGTCGCCTCGTCCAGGATAAGGACAGAAGGTTTGCGCAATATCGCACGAGCCAATACAATCCGTTGGCGCTCGCCGCCGGACAAGCGAACCCCACGATCGCCCAGCAACGTATCCAATCCATCAGGAAGACGTCTCACGAATTCATCCGCTGCAGAGAAACGAAGCGCTTCCCATAGCTGTTCCTCTGTTGCATCCGGCGCTCCCATACATAAGTTTTCCCGCAGGCTCAAATGAAAGAGAAACGGGTCCTGCGATACATAGCTGACCGTTTGCCTGAATTGAAAGGAGCATGTCCGCATTGGCATCCCATCCACCATAATGTCCCCCTGTTGAGGCTCAATCAGGCCTATTAAGAGATCGATGAGCGTGCTTTTTCCTGCGCCGGATTTCCCTACAATCGCAGTCATGCTGTTAGCTGGAATATTCAAGTCAATGTGCCGCAGCGCGTAAGACGAGCGATGCACGTCGTATTGGTAGCACACACCACGACATTCGATGCCATGCTTCATGCGCCAATCACTTTGTATATCCACAGAGAGATTCTTCAAGTCGAATTCCCTGGCTTGTTCCGAGTTGAATTGCAGTTCGCGTAAGGTTCTGCATGCGGGCATAATTTGCGCAAGCCCTTCCCAGCTGGATTGCAGCTGCGAGAACTTGGGCCACAACCGCGAGAAAATGATAACAATGAGAAGGAGCATAGAGCCTTCTGCATGAAAGAACGCCGTAGCGATATAAACGAATAACGCAATGAATACGCCTGATGCAAGCTTGTAATAAAATTGCGAGCCCGATTGCAGGCGTGAGAATCGAACTACATTGTGCTCCATCCGAATCGTTAGTGCACGGAACCAATCTACATGCTGACTTTCGGTCATATTGCTCTTAATATCTTTAATTCCATTGAAATGCTCGGTCATGCCAGCCATATAGCTCTGCATAAGAGTCGTCATCTCATCGCCAATCGACCGCGAAGCCGTAAAGGACTTCCGGTTAACGAATGCAAGAATTAGACCGCACACTAGGACTAGCAGGGTTAATTTGTAAGAAAGCCACAATGCAATGCCGATCTGCACAAGCGTAAACAACACACTCATTATCATTTGCAGAAACGTAAATATCCCGTAACTGACTCGCGGCAGTTCCGTCGTCATAACGTGTGTAAGATCTGATTTTCTCGTCCCTAAGAAGAAGGGCCAATTGGCTTCGAGCAGTGAGCGATACACATCGTTACGAATGTAACGGATGAATCGCTGCTCCAGCTGAATGTTCCGATTGCCGAGAAACCGCGACAGCGATGACTGGCTGATTAACAGAACGAGGTAAATGAGCAGCACAGCTGGCAGCTGGACGGCTGCATCAAGTGATCGAAGCGGCTGCACAAGAGCCTCCAGATAGGAGTTGCTAAACATGCTTGTAAGTCCAATCAGACTGAGCATCGGAAGCAGCATCAGGATGCCAAGCCCATCAAGCAAGCTGCTGACCGTCATTCCAGCCATATTCAGGTACAGCTGGAGCCCCGCGAACCGTTGAAACTTCCTAAGATAAGCGAGCAAATCCTGCAATCGAAGCCCCCCTTACTCTGCTATCGGACTCAAACGGTTGCTGGCCCCTGCTAATTGAACAATCCGTTCTGCCAAATCATTGATTGTCATTCGCGCGGATGGACGCTGCAATTGATAGATTGGGACCATGCCGCACAGCTTGGCGGTTTCTGTGAAATGCCATTGGGATAAGCCAAAGGAAGGAATTAAGAAATTCCGGAAGGTGTGGGTATGAAGTACGTGGAGCCCTTTGATCCCTTCACAGACGGTGAACGTGGTTTCCTCAAGTTCTTCGTTCTTTACTAGTTCAATAATGCCGCCTAGCGGAGTTACTTCCTTGGAAAACATCCGTGTCACAGGGACAGCAAACTTGTTCTCGTATAACGTGGCATAGGAGCCAGAATTCATTCCTAGCTGGTCCAAACTTTGTTCCCATAGCTTTTGCTGAGGATAGGCCGGAATAACGGCAGGAACCTGTTGATCTGAACCGCACCAAGATAAGGCAATGACATCATCCGTAAGCAGCTTATATCCCTCTTGCAGCAGTGCCGCTGCAAGCGTCGACTTGCCTGCCCCCGATTCGCCGACTATCGCATAGGCTTTACCGCCGATCACAATCGCACTGCCATGAAGCGGCACTATGCGTCGCTGCAGTAATATGGCGCCCATGCAAGTCCCAAGCAAATAAAGCCGAATTTTGTGCTCATCTGCATCCCCATAAGGCGACACAATAATCTGCTTCCCTTCTCGCACGCTGAACAATGCAAGATCAGGGATATGCATCATAAATTGTTCGTTTGAGAACGCGTAGTAGCTGTTATAAATCTCACTCTCATTCCAAGCCTGCTCTAAATCGCCATAAACAATCGTGACATCCGGCTCTTGCTCTTCCTGCACTTCTTGCCAGAATGAAGCCAGCGCCTCCGGCAATGCCAGTTCACTCGCGATCTGCAAGCCGAATGCTCCATAATTCTGCATGCTCACTTGATAAATCCTCCTTTCTTGGAAAGGCCCTTAGATGCTGACTGCCGCCAAGGGCCCACCGGTTCAAACATCAATACTGAGATGATGAATTAGGAAATAGTCGGACCAGGGCCTTCATCGTGGCGGTTGTTTGCGCCTTTGCCGTTTTTATCCGGCACAACGCCATTTGGTCCGCCAGCCGTCATTTTAACATCAAGCGTTTCCAGTACAGGCGCCTGCCATTGTTTCAACGTTTGATTGCTCATCCATTTCACCTCCTTTCATGCGCGCTGCATCACACAATCTTGGTAATAAAACGGGCCACAATCAGGCTCTGCATCACTAGTTTGACATGAGGGTCATAGGCTTGCTCCGGTTTCGGATCTGGACCAATTCGATCAAGCGATGCACGGATCTGATCGATATGAAGCAATCCCTGGGCAGCACTCTGCCTATTCCGGATGAAACTCATGACTTCTTGTGTGATAGCCCCCCAATGGGGACGAACGCGATGGATCCAGTCTGCGCCTTGAATGCCATAGACTCGTTGATTGAGTCGGATCTGATCCGGCAAATAGCCAACGGTTGCCCGCCTGATCAATGAACGACTTACCCCGTCCTGAACATATTGCTCGGTAGGAAGAGAGAGACAGAAGCGGACTACTCTAGGATCACTGGTAGGATCACGCTCCACAACGCCGTAGCGAAGGGAAAGCTTGGTGGAGGATACGCCGTAATGGTTAGAAACGGCGAGTTGGTTGAATTGATAGTCTCTTGCCTCGAATTCATCCATTTCATATTCATACAAGCCTACATCATGTCGCCTCAACCTGTTATAAATATTCGTTCGTGCCGCAAGGTCGGGGTGAATAAGCTGCGGTCGATCGGACGTGCTGTTACGCGTGAAGGCACGTGTGATGAACGGGAATGCCATCCGTGCTACTTCTGGCAAGATACGAGATCGTCTAGTGTATTGATTATGGCCGAACTGCTTCAGCTCTCTATGTAAGCGCATCCATTGAAATCTTCTCAAAAGCCTGGCATAGTAATCATATGCCGGTCCCCATGAGATGGAATAATTGCCGCGAGAGCCGTTTAATACAATGCCGACTTTATCCTGTCGGGCTTGTTCGAGTATTCCTTTTAGCCAAAACGAGTTTTCGATGAATTTATAAGGGGCTTCCATCATATCAAGAATGTCATCGACGTCTTCGAATGAGTTTCTGCCGGGAAAATCCATATAGTTCTCTTGTATATTCCCGACATGCCGAGCGATTGTCTGAATGAATGGCGTTTCATCCGGCATCCAGTTTCTTCCCGTCCAATCGGTAAAGTCGCGGGGCGGCACATAGCTGTATGCTTGGAGCGGCTTTCCGATTTCACGAAGCGGCGATGCTGCGAAGCTAACTACCGTACCGGAATCTAATCCGCCGCTTAAGCTGATACCAACCTGGCGATACGTACGCAACTTTGCATGGACCGCTTCTTGAAACACTTCACGAAACGCTTCCTCATATTCTTCATTTGATTTCAGTTTCAGCGGTCCATCCAGCGGATCCAGACGATCGAACTGCGAGAGGTGCAGCCGACCATCTTCCAATGAAAATGTATGAGCAGGCGGCAGCATCTTAATCTCTTTGTACACCGTCCCGTGCACATCGATGCTGTCCATAATAATCGGGATTGCCAGAAACTCGGCAAGCCACGATTCGTTCAACTGCTTCTTCATTCCAGGCAATTGATAGAGGGGTTCAATTACCGTACAGAATGCAAAATGGCGGGGAGTTTGATGATAATACAGCGTTCGGTTTCCTAGCAAATCTCGGGCACCAAACAGTCGGCGCTTGTCCGAATCCCATATGACGAAGGCATAATCCCCGATTAAATATCGCGGTGCTTGGTCGCCCCATCTTCGGTAGGCCATCAGAATAAGCTCACTGTCAGTGATCTGCTGCCGCCTCGTGGAATTAACCTGCAATTGCTCGAACAGTTGCTGTCGATTATCAAGTATGACATCTGCCGTTATGGCCAGCCGGTACTGTTCATCATAATAAGGCAATGTATCGTACACCGACTCCGGAGTGATCCATTGTGCATGGCACCCCATACTGATCGAGTCGCCATGCCATGTTCGGGCAGCATCAGCAGGATATTTGCGCAGAGAGCGCATCATGCATTGGACCGATTCGTATGAGTCTGCAGCCGGATCGGAATTAAGAATGCCGATTATTGCACTCATAGGACCCTCCATTCCTGCATTCGCATTAGTACTTTGTTACTAGCGTGAGATGATCATAACATACAATGATACAGTTTGTAACTATTTTTTTATAAAAATCTTAACCTTTTGTTACTAAACGTAGCATAGCATAAGTCTAAGTTACGACTTGCGCCTATGTTCAGATTGGTTTGGTCCCCTCTTGTGCCAAGTACATTCCAAAAAACTTATTTATATTGTAAAAGCGCGCTCCCCTCGTCTTTCTTAGGAGAATAGTCTCTTGAAGGCCTGCATTGCTTAAAGCTAACTTATTGTCTGACGTTGCTATATCTATGCGAAAGGAAGTGCTGTCAATGTTCGCAGGACATTTTGGCCTTGCAGCGATCGTTAAGTCTCGTACTAACCGAGTGCCGCTATGGGCGCTGCTGGTCAGCTCGCAAGTGCTGGATGTTGCGTTTATTCCTATGGTGATGACAGGTGCGGAGTCGATGGATGAAACCAAGTATGGCGGCGGCTATGGAGGAGCGATCATTCACGCGGATTACACGCATTCCTTGCTGGGCGCGATTATTCTTACACTCGCAGCGGCATTCGCAGGAAGATGGATATGGGGCAAACGAGCGGGCGTTATTATAGGGGCGGTCGTATTCAGTCATTGGCTGCTCGACCTCATCGTCCATCGGGCTGACATGCCGCTGCTGCCAGGCAATTGGGGGGATCTGCCGCTGCTTGGCTTCGGACTGTGGCAGTATCCTTGGATCTCAATTACTCTCGAGGCTCTGCTCATCGCCGCCGGTACTTGGATGTACGCCAGGGCGGCATTCCAACAGAGCGGTGAACGTAGTCGGTTCGCTCGTGTTGCTGCATCCTCTCTGCTCGGGGTTGTGCTCGTGCTGCTGCTCGTGTCTGATGCGGCAGGCTGGTTCTAAGCTATATTCTCCGGATACCTCTTCTTCTGCACAAAAAAGAGCTCTGGACGCTTCGCGCGCCAGAGCTCTTCTATACCTACCTTACCAAGCATACGCCCGCGGCGCTTCGCCGCCAGGGCCTGGGAAAATCTCGTCGATGCGCTTCAGCGCCGACTCGTCCAGCTTCACGTCGACCACACGCAGCGTGCGCTCGAACTGCTCCATCGTACGCACGCCGATGATCGGCGCCGTTACAGCAGGCTGCGCCAGCAGCCATGCCAGCGCTACCGTATCCTCGCGCTCGCCAAGCTCGTCGCATAGCGCGCCGAACTGCTCAAGCTGCGAAGCGTGCTTCTCCAGACGCTTCGCATCGCCGCTCCGCTTGCTGCCGCCGCCATGGCGAGCGTTACCTGCGAGCAGGCCGCCGTCGAGCGGGCTCCAAGGAATAATGCCGAGGCCAAGCGCTTTCGCGGCTGGCAGCACTTCAAGCTCAGGCAGACGGCAGAGCAGATTGTACTTGTGCTGCTCGCAGACGAGGCCTAGATGGCCACGCGCCTTCGCTTCGCCTTGTGCGACAGCGATATCCCAGCCCGCGAAGTTGCTTGAGCCCACGTAGCCGATTTTGCCTTGTGCCGCAGCAATCTCGAACGCGCCCCACAGCTCTTCCCAGCTTACGCTGCGGTCGATATGGTGCATTTGGTAGAGCTCGATGTGATCCGTTTGCAGCCTTCTGAGCGAACCTTCGAGATGGCGGCGAATTTTGTAAGCGGAAAGTCCCGCTTCTCGGTTCGGTCCATCCAATGGGTCATGCATATCACCATACATCTTTGTTGCGAGAACGGTCCGTTCACGGCGTCCGCCGCCTTGCGCGAACCAACGGCCGATAATTTCTTCCGTCCGTCCCGAATTCTCGCCCCATCCGTAAATATTAGCTGTATCGAAAAAGTTGATGCCCGCATCCAGCGCAGCATCCATAATGCGAAATGATTCCTGCTCATCCGTGTCAACACCGAAATTCATCGTACCAAGACAAAGACGACTTACACGCAGACCTGACTTACCAAGCTTCGTAAATTCCATAATCATTTCACTCTCCTAAACTTGTATAAGTTTCGTGTTCAAAAAGTCGGGTTTTCAGCACCGAGAAGATTGCGAGAACCTGAAAAGCGTATGCTTACGAAGCTGTTATTTGCTCGCAGGTTGTAATACTTGAAGTATCGCAAATAACCTCAGGAGGAACGGAGTGTAGGCAGTACCTACATGTACAAGGTTTCCAGCGGAAACCTACATCGGAAGCATAACCTCCGGACTCCGAAGGTGAACGCAAGCTTCGACGTCGAATAGGCTTCCAGACACTCTTCGTGATCAAAAGACGACTTTTTGAACAACCTCTATAAGGTATGTATTACCTCTGCTATAGTAACATAGCCCAAACTCAAACCCAAATTCAAGCACCGATAATGCTCCGATGACAATTGCAAGGTATACTCCGTCCAGGAGGTGTGTCGTATGCCAATACCTACTCTGACTGCACCGAATTCAGCCGGTCGCATTCTGATCATCTACGCCTCATACGGAGACGGCCATCTGCAGGCTGCCCGTGCTATACGCGATGCTCTTGAGCGTCAAGGAGTCGAGCCGAAACGCATTAAGCTCGTCGATCTGATGGCTGAGGCTAATCCGCTGCTGAATGAAGTATCCCGCCGTTTCTACATGCACAGCTACTCGAAGATGCCCACGCTCTATGGCTGGGTCTATGACCGTACGCGCCCGATGAAGCACGACTCTTTGTTCGGAGGCTGGCTCCATTCCTTCGGCAAAGAAAAGCTGCGCCGATTGCTGCTGTCCGAACGTCCCGATGCAATCGTCTATACATTCCCCGTATTCGCTGCTCCCTCCTCACGCAAAAGCTTACTTCCGCATGTACCGACTTCCGCTGTTGTCACCGACTTTGACCTTCACTGCCGCTGGGTTCACCCGCATGTGGACCGCTATTTCGTCGCTACGGATGAATTGAAACTCGAATTAATGCGACTTGGCATTGCCGAGCGTCGTATTACCGTGAGCGGTATTCCAATCAAGCAAAGCTTCACCGCTCTTCGCCCTAATCCGCAATGGTTTGCCCGATACGGCCTTCCTGAAGATCGGCCTATCGTGCTTATAATGGCAGGCGCTGCTGGCGTCATGCCGGATGTGCCGGAGGTATGCGAAGCCTTGCTGCAGGACAATGCTGTAACTGTAGCGCTTGTATGCGGACGCAATGAAGCGCTGGCATCCTCGCTTCGAGCCCGTTTCCATGGTCAGCTGTCCACTTCTAATGGCGGGCGGTTGCATCTGTTCGGCTATGTCGAGACGATCCATGAGCTGATGGCAATTGCAGACTGCCTCGTTACGAAGCCAGGCGGCATCACACTATCCGAAGGTCTCGCCACCGGTCTGCCGCTGTTTATTTATCGTCCGGTTCCTGGCCAAGAGAAGAACAATGCGCTCTACTTGCACAGCAAGGGCGCTGCTCATATTACCCGTAACCCACAGGAGCTCAGCAATGCGGTTCGGTCGTTGCTGTATGATCCGATTAGGCTCGCTGTTCATCAGCAGGCTGCACGCGCGCTTGGCCGGAGTGGAGCTGCCGACACGGTTGCTTTGGATATTTTGCGACAATGTCTTATAATGGAAGAGGCGTCCTCTCCGACTCATTATTGAAGGAGTTATTGCCGTGGCATCTATAGCTATCCGATGGTTCAACGCGGAGAATGTACTATTCTCCGCTATTCTGTTTCTAGTCGAGTTCATACGTGGTGCAGGCGTCATCAGCTTTCTGCCGATCTATGGCGAGAAGACGCTTGGTCTATCGCTGGATGTCATCGGAATTGCAGTTACCGCCCACTATGTAACCGATACGGTATTGAAATTGTTCATCGGTTACTTGCTTGATCGCATATCTGCCCATATCGTCGTTCAGGTCGGATTGGTGCTCACGACAGCCGGTATCGCCATCCTTCCTTACAGTCAGAGCCCTTGGCTCTTCATCGCGGCGTCCGCCTTGTTCGGCATCGGTATCTCGCCCATCTGGATCGTCTGTTTGACCCGCGTCTCCAATCAGAAGCGCGCAACTCAAATGGGCTTTCTCTACACGATATGGTTCATCGGTCTTGGTACAGGACCGATCGTTGCGAATGTGCTGCTTGACTACACACGATCTGGCACATATATGATGCTGTTAATTGCTTCGGCAGCAGCCCTGGTGCTGTCGCTGCTTATGAAGCCCGGACGCGCAACCGGTATTGCAACGATTCCGTTCAAGGAACAGATGCGCATTCTTCAGCACAAGCTTAGCCAGATGAAACTGCTGCTGCCGGGCATGATCCTGCAGACGACGGGAGCGAGCATGTTGGTGCCCATTCTCCCCAGCTTCGCAACGGATCAGCTCGGATTGACAGGAGCGCAGTATTCGCTGCTCCTCGTTGTCGGCGGCGGTTTCACTGTCGCGGGCTTAATGCCCCTCGGTCGGCTAGCAGACAAGCTTGGCGGGAAGAAGTGGTTCCTTGTGATCGGCTTCTTCTGCTTCGGGCTTATGCTCTACTCGCTCGCTTGGCTGCCTTCCTTCTGGCAGTGTCTGCTGCTTGCAGCCATTCTAGGCCTTTCCTATGCCGCGGTACTCCCTGCCTGGAACGCATTGCTCGCTTCCTATGTTCCAGTGAAGCAGCAGGGTCTTGGTTGGGGGTTGTTCTCGACGGTTGAAGGAATAGGTGTTATGATCGGGCCAATCGTAGGCGGCGTCATTGCATCGCGGATCGGCGTTCCGGCGGTCGTCTGGTACAGCGCCGCGTTGTTCGGGCTTATCGGTCTATTCTACTTGTGGTTCCCGTTTCATCATTTCAAAGAGAAGCAAAGCGATTCGCGCAAGAAAGGTTAAGGTGAATTTATCAGCATGAGTCAATGGCAGGACTGGCTGCATCATCTCAAAGCACTCGATCTCGAGCATATGGAGCGTACGCTGCAAAGCTACTCGGCGTACGGACCGCTGCCTGGATTGCTCATGCCGATTGCGGAGGCGCTTATCCCGGCGCTTCCGCTCATTGTTATTGTTGCGGCTAATGCAAATATCTATGGACTATGGTACGGCTTCCTATTATCTTGGATTGGCGCTACGATTGGCGCAAGCATCGTCTTCTGGATTGCCCGTAAGCTTGGCGGAAAGCTGGGCGGACGTTTTCGTAGACGGTTCCCGAAGTCTGAGCGTTTCTTCGACTGGATCGAGCACAAGGGCTTCACCCCGTTGTTTCTATTGGCCTGCTTCCCATTCACGCCATCTGCACTTATTAATATTGTTGCAGGCTTAAGCAAGCTTCCGTTCCAAACGTTCTTCTTGGCTACGCTGCTTGGCAAATCCGTCATGATCTTCAGCATTTCGATCGTAAGCGCCGATATATCTAATCTAGGACGGCAACCTTGGCGTATCTTTGTACTAATTACAGTGCTGGCTGTCATGTGGTTCTTCGGGAAACAGTTGGAACGCAAATACGCGCTTAAATAAAACCTCTTAAGGGAGTCGAACATACGAATGACGATGAGCATCAACTGGTTTTCGGCTGGCGCGACCGCCCTTGTGCTCCTGTTGACCTTCGGCCTGCTCGGGGCCATGTTCCTTATTATTAAGCTATCATCCGATGATACAGGCAAATACAAGGTGCTCAAGGACATGGTCGAGACGTTGTTCGAGACGCCTGCCCATCTCCGTTCCGGTTCGCCTCCTAAGAACGACGCCGACAACAAAGAAGCGGCCGCACAATCGGCGGCCGCTTTGGAGCCTTTCGTAGAAACATGTCCTGCCTGCGGGGATACCGTTACCGAAGCGCACCAAGAATGTCCTTCATGCGGCCTGCGGCTGCAATGATTGCTGCCTACGGCTTAGCGCTTAGCTGCCTTCTCCTGCGCCATAGCCCAATCGGCGTTAATGCGATCCAACTCTTCATCGAACTTGGCATTGGCCGTAAACGACTTGCCGGCCTGCCCGTCAACTACATCCAGGGCTAGAATTTGCAGCCTCATAGCCGCATCTCCATAGCCAGGCGCTCCATTCAAACTAAACAAATTACCTTCATTCGTCTTCACGATATATTCGAGCCGGTCTGCCATTGTCGGATCCTTGAAACTGCTTCGCCATGCCTCGCGCACTTTGTCCGACAGCACAAGCGGCATTGTAACATGCTCATTCGCGTACACGATGTTCGCATCTTCGCTCCCCGACATATACTGCGCGAACTCGATCGCCTGGTTGCTATGCTCGCTCTTCTTCGATACCGCAAGCGCCTCTATCGTCCCCGCCCCTTGCTGTTTCATGGCACCTGCAGGGAATGGGGCAATGTCCACATCCGGCATGAGCGTCAACACATCCCGTAGCTGTTGGCTGAAGCCTACCATCATCGGAACCTCACCCTGAGAGAATTGATTCGTGTAACTGCTCGCCCCAGCTTCAACATCTCCGCTGATCTTATCCACGTTCAACGCATCCAGCATAACTGACAGACCCTGTCTAAACTCTGCATTGAGCTCCAGCTTGGTCATCGCCTCATTCAGTGGGTCTCCCCCGTAGGACTGCCCAGCGGGCAGAAGCAGCAGCCCTCCCTGCTCCAACCCTGTCTTGAGTTGCTGCTGCTGCATGATTGTTCGTACTGAACGAATCATATTCTCGTACGTCCAATTCAAGGTCGGCATCGAATCGCCGGTCATCAGCTTCTTGTTATAGAAAATCATCATGGATGAATTCACAATCGGAAACCCATAGATGCCTCCGTCTACCATCAATGAACTCACAAGCGAGTCATAATAAGCATCTCCGCCCATGTCGCTCTGGTAAGAGCTCAAATCTTGCACGAGGCCGTCAGCGATAAAGTCCTGAAGATCTGCACGATTCTCGATCCAATACAGATCCTGAGCCTCGCCCGGCTCCATCAATTGATCCAGCTTCACGGGCTGGGTTCTAGGATGCAGCTTCCATACAACATTGACTTCGGGATGGTTCTTCGTGTAACCTTCGGCCGCTTTCTGCAATACAGGCAATGTAAAGTCATCCTGCGCGAAGTAATGGACTGTCAGCGTAATCGGGTCGAGCTGTTCCGAAGCCTTATCGACCGTATCCGTATCAACCGGCTTCGCGCTGCTGTCCTCGACGAAGCCGTCTTCCCAATCTTCTATCGCCTCTGTGTCTTTCCCGCCATTTGTATCACTTGAACAAGCACTGACAGAGAGTATTACTGCGACAAACATAATAAGACCTAACCGACTTGCTATCTTCTTCAGCATACTTATACAACCTCGTCTTCCCTATCAAAATAAAGCAGCCGCATCCATCGGCTGCATCGATTCATCGAATCTGCTAACCGACATATGTTTATGGCTTGGCCGCTTTATCCTGCTCCAGCTTCCAATCCGCATTAATCTTCTCTATTGCTCGATCAAACTCATCATCAAGCTTTCGAGTTCCGCTAATAAGTCCCTTATCCGGACTGATTAATAGATTGGAGAACTGGACCAGCGCATTCTGGAAGCCTGGGGCCGCTGTCGCTGTATACATATTCCCGCTATCCGTCTGCACGATATATTCAAGCTTCTCGGCTAGCGACGGATCTGTGAAGCTGCTCCTCCATGCTGCACGGACCTGATCGGTCAGTACAAGCGGCAGCGAATAATGATCGTTCACATAGACGATGTTCGCTTCCTCGCTGCCTGATAAGTATTGGACGAGTTCAATCGCTTCTTGTTGATGCGTACTTGCAGTAGAAACGGCAAGTCCATCCGTGTAACCTACGCCTTGCTGCTTGGCTGGTCCTGCAGGGAACGGCGCAATATCAACGTCCGGCATGCGCTGCAGCACATCGTGCAGCTGCCAGCTGTAACCGGCCATCATTGGAACTTTTCCTTCGAAGAAGTCGCTGTTGATTGAACTATCAAACCCGGTACCGTTCTTCCAATCGGCTTCTGCCCTGCCATCAATCCGATCCTCCGTGAGCGCGCGGAGCATAACCGACAACCCTTCGCGATACCTCTCATTCAGTTCGAACTGCGTACGATCTGTGTTAAGCGCTTCTCCTCCGTAAGCCTGTCCGGCTGTCTGCAGCAGAATGCCTGCAAGCACGATGCCTGCACTGTTCTGCTCCTTCATGATCGTCTTCGCCGAGCGAATCATATCCTCGTACGTCCAGCTTAACGATGGTGCCATATCCCCTGACATTAACTTCTTATTGTAGTAGATTACATACGAACTGCTCGCAACCGGCAGCGCATAAGAACGACCATCATAGGTGAATCGGCTTGCCAGCGATTCATAATAGGCATCCCCACCCATCTCGCCCTGATAGGGACTCAAATCTAGAAGCTTGCCGCTCGTTACGAAGTCTTGATAGGTCAACCATGAAGGAATCCAGAAAACATCATGCGGATCACTGGATTGAATCAAATCAGCTACATTCGTCGAACTGGATGCATCAATCAGCTTCCAATCAATTCTGAAGCCAGGATGTTTTGCGATATATCCCTCCGCCGCTTTCTTCATAGTGGCGAGCATATTCTCATTCTCGTAAAAATAATTCACGGTAAGCGTTACCCGCTCCTCGTTATCAACCTTAGCATTGTCATCTGTCTCCGTCTTCGGCTGTACAGTTGCAGGTTCTTTCTCTATAAAGCCATCCTCCCAATCTTCCTCTTCATTCGTACTAGAGCCGGAGCCGCTTGAACAAGCAGTTGCTGCTAACATAACAGCAATCAACATCATGCACATTCGACTAATCTTCCGTTTCAAATTGCACGCTACCTCTACTCTCTTACGATAAATTTTTCGGCGATAACGTTCCCCATATTTCTTTTTTTATGATATTTTTACCACCAGGACCATTAAACTGTCAAATAAATTTAACCTTAAAAAACCTTCACAGGAGCTGAATCGCGAACAAGAGGAAGTCCGAATTACAGTATGAACTGAAGGATTATAACTTTTGTTTTCGGCTTATATTTGACCGCCTTTTGCGGCAAACTGTTGAAGCAGCAGCTTCCGCAGCGTCGATTACGATCGGCAATGCCATCATGGAAGGAGAAGGTTAGCATGTCCGGCAAATTACCATCTGACAAACAAAAAGCAGCACGCAAGCAGCAGTCGCTTGCAGATCGGGGCCAAGTGAGCAAATCAGCCGCGAGTGAGCTTCAATCCGATGCGGACAGCGCAGCCGTTCCTAAACACGGGTTGTGAGCCTTATATGGAAAGTGCTAACGAAACTGGCATCGATAGTGCTGTATTCGGGCGAGTAGCACGAAGGAGGAAATCCGTTTGAGTACTGACAATCAGCATAATAAAATGGAGCCCATCTCCGGCGAGCAGGTTGAAGTCGAAGGCGTGTACCGCAATGAGTGGGGCCGCGAGGAGAAGATGGAACGCGGTCAGATGTTTCCTTCGGATCCGATGCTTGGCAATACGGAATGGGAGCTCGTTGAGCTGGATTTCGACAATCATCATAAAGGCCACACTGACCCGCGGCTTGTCCCGCACGACGATGATGACAACCCGGAAGCGCATATGCAGCATCCGCGGCGCCATCCCGAAGATACACGCTCCGAGAAATAAAGACGCTATAGGCACAAAACAGCCCCGTTCATTCCCCTCTTCAATAGAGTGGAGCAGACGGGGCTGTTCAATTCATGAAATCCGCTATGTACTGCGCTCGCGAGTAGCAACGCCGATTTGAGGCGGCCAAGGCAGTACACGGAGCGCCGTATCCGATGAAGCACGGTGCAGCGTGGACGGCTCAACAGGAGCTGTAGGTTGGGATGTTCTTCCGCTTGGCGGCGCTGAATACGGGAGCAATATAGTGAAGATTGCCCCTTCGCCCATCTCGCTGTGCGCGGTAACGGTACCGTTGTGATTATCGATTATTTTGTACGTTACCATAAGACCGAGACCTGTCCCTTTGTCCTTCGTCGTATAGAAGGGCTGCCCCATCTTAGATAGCTGCTCCTGCGAAATGCCAGGTCCCTGATCGGCAATTTGTACAATAACCGACTCGCCTTCCAGCCTGCAGTGAACCGATATTTTCCCGCCGTCGACCATCGCTTCAATCGCATTCTTGAGAATATTAATAAAGACTTGCTTGATCTGATTCTCTACCCCAAAAATCCACAAAGGCTCCTTGCCAGCATCGACTACGATCTGCGTGTCATGCAGTGCGGCTTGCGCTTCAAGCAGTGTTACCACATCATATAAGACGCGTCTTGTATCCTGATGCGTCAGCTCATACACCTGCGGCTTGGACAACATCAACATCTCGCTAACGATCGACTCGATCCGATTCAGCTCCGACTTCATAATGTCGAAGTAGTTCTTGCCGCTGCCTCGTCCCGACGAGATAAGCTGCAGAAAGCCTTTCAGCGACGTAAGCGGGTTGCGAATCTCGTGCGCTATGCCTGCTGCCAGCTGTCCTGCCACATACAGCTTCTCGGAGTTGATCAGCAATTCCTCATTCTTCTTCCGCTCCGAGATATCCCGGATAATGATCTGGAAGGCCGGACTGTTCGGCATCGATGTCGGCGCCAATACAATCTCTGTGTACAGCCGCTTGCCCGTAACGGTGAACCATTCAAGCTCCACGGGACCGTGCGTCAGTCCAGGCTCCAAGGTGCCGAGAAAGCCCGCCATCTCTCCATGATGCTTCGGATCAAGGAACAAATAAATGGACTTCCCGACCATCTCTTCCGGCGTGGAAGCATTGAACATGACAAGACCCGAACGATTCACATACTCCCAATGGTTGCCGTCCAATACAGCGATCATATCGATGGAATTCTCTACAAGCAGTTTGTAGCGCTGATCAGCAAGCCGAAATCGACGATCCGCTACTCGCGTCATCAAGCTGATCGCAAGAATCGTTAAGGTCGCAGCGCCTAGCACAATCGCCAACACGAGATAAAATTCGTTCAACCGCTCGCTCGTCATCACTTCGCTGTAGTGTATCACTATCCCCTTCATACCAAGCATGTGCATCATCATACATGAGCTCCCCAGTACAATGCTTGCCGGCCAGACCGAGGTTTCCATATTCGTCTCGTGCAGCAGCAATGCAATTAACGTACCAATTAGCATAATAGCAATCGACAAAGCAAACATTACCGGATCAAAGTCAATCGAGAGGAAAGGTGAAGATAGCCTGCTCAAATAATGAAGCAGAAGCGCGCCCGAACTGAGCAGCATGGATGCAGTTATTACACGAATGGAGAAATGCTTAATCCGCTCCGTTCCTATTGCGAGGAATGAGAAATAAGCGAGTCCGGCAGCAACAACTAACGTCAGCAGCATTTGGACATTAATAAAGGCATATTGCTCGGTGGATAATAAAGACAAGAAGTGCATCGCCCACAGGCCGATTCCGATTACGGCTGAGCCGCACAAGAGCCACACATGACGGCGCCTGTTCTGCTCTCGCTTAAGATGGCCGATTAGCGTAAACATGGTGAAGGAAGAAAATACGATAATGACGAACGCCAGTATAAGAAATACAAGAAGCTCCGTTCTGACACTCATCCCTAGGTAATCATTCATAGATCAGCACAAACCTTCTTCTTAAGTCTAGTCGCTTCGTTATAGTTCGACAATTTTCCAGATAATCCTTTTAATTTACCAATTATTTTACATAGTTCAATAGACCTAATTTATTCCTCGAGCTCCTCCTAGCTGCATTATCTAGTCGTCGCTCCTGTTCGATATACCTGATTAGCGGGTATAATAGAACGATAATAGGCAGGAAGGATAAGATAGAATGAAAACCTTATTGAAAGAATTCAAATCGTTCGCCGTTAAAGGCAACGTAATCGATCTTGCAGTCGGTGTCATCATTGGAGGTGCCTTCGGCAAAATCGTCTCCTCGATCGTCAACGATCTCATTATGCCGCCGATCGGATTGCTGCTTGGCGGCATGAGCTTCGTCGATCTGTACATTAATCTGAACGATATTGACAAAAGCGGCACGCTAGCCGACGGCACGTCGGTCGCGAAACTGTCCCTTGCACAAGCTCAACAGCATGGCATTCCGGTCATTGCATACGGGCAGTTCATTAACGTCGTGCTTGATTTCCTTATCGTAGCGGCATCTGTGTTCCTGATGGTCAAGCTGCTCAGCAAGCTGAAGCGTACCGAGGAAGAGAAGCCTGCGGCGCCGACAGAGAAGGAATGCCCGTACTGCTTGTCTTCTGTTCCAATCAAAGCGACTCGTTGCAAACACTGCACTTCGCACCTTGAGCCTGCTGCGGAAGCTGGAGTGACCATCTAGAAGGAGTGAAACGCGAGAGATGAAAGCAGAGCTATTCGATATTTTCGATGAAGCAATGAATCTGATCGGACAGGCTGCACGATCGGAAGCGCATGCGAAGGGCTACTGGCATCAGACGTTTCACTGCTGGCTGACTAGGCGCGAGGGCGATCGGCGTCTCGTGTTGTTCCAGCTTCGCACCGCGAATAAAGATACGAATCCAAGCTGCTATGACATTACGGCAGCCGGCCATCTCGCTGCGGGCGAGACGGTCGCTCAAGCGGTTCGTGAACTTGAAGAGGAGCTAGGCGTCGCTGTGCCATTCGAGCAGCTTGTCCCGCTTCTGCGCTGGCAAGAGGAAGATGAAGGCGTAGCGAACGGCGTCTCTTACATCGACCGGGAGTTCAGCCATGTATTTGGACTCGTATGGGACGAGCCGCTGGCGACAATGCGGCTTCAAGCCGACGAAGTGGCTGGTCTCTATGAAGCGGAGCTGACCGATATGATCGCGCTGTTCGAAGGGCAGATCGAGACGGTTGTTGCCTCCGGTATCGCGCTTCAGCAGAGCGGCAGCGGCAATGTGAACGTTGCCAGTCAGGCAGTCGTTCGCGCATCGCAATTCGTGCCGCGCGATCTATCCTATTACATCCAGGTGCTTCGCGCACTGGAGAAGCTTACTTAATATCGGACTCATACGAAGAAGCCGGAGCACACGATGAAGTGCTCCGGCTTATTTTGCACCATAAACCGCGTCTATTCCTTGTCCGTACGAATCGGCCTGCGCCCGCTCTGCTGACCTGTCGCTTGCTCCCAGTTTCGATACCAGTTGTCGATCAGGCCATGAATGCTGTAAAACACCGTATTGCGCGGCGCTACATCAAAATCATTAATGTCCGGTTCGCCATAAATTCTAGCCGCTGTCATATGAATGCATGCGTGTACCTGGCTCGACTCCATGAACCGCCCCAGCTCATCAAGCGTAGCGAATGACTCCGGCTGATTCACGATACGATTCTCTGCCGCCCAGTTGTAGCAAGGCGCACGCCGGATCGCATCCGGCACCTGCGGCCAAGGCGCAACCCAACGCGGGTCAAGTCCTTGTTGTTCATACCAGCTTAATGCCCGGCGAATGAACTGGCGGTGAAACCGGAGGAAACGATCTCCCCAGCCCACTGGCACGAATGTCCCGTCCACATGATTGGCATGGTGCCACAGCCGGTGCTCCTCCAGCAGCTGCGGAGGAAAATTCGGAATCGTCGGCATGCTTCAATGCCCCCCTTCAACAATAGCCCATACTCTCACGTGCTGTAGCATATGCACCCCCCTATTGTCCCGTGACATCCCTAATCCGTTGCCTAAAAGAAACAGCGGCCTCCTTGTGGGAAGCCGCCGTATATGATGCTAGTATCGACCGCAAGACGATTTTCTACGTTTAATGCAGATGTCGAACGTTACCTTGACTTCATTCCATTTGCCGAATTCGCAGCAGATGCGTACGCAATCGGACTCGCTTGTACAAAAGAAGCCGACAACCTTGCAATCGCAACCGCAATGCCTCAGAATTTCTTGAACAACACGGCTCTCACGCCAACGAATCGCTTTCGCTAGTTCTTCTGCAACCGCTCTGTTTTGCATAAAGTTGAAAATGCAGCTCAGCTCTTTGCCAGCATCTTGAATGCCTTCAACCGCTGGATCATCACCGCCGGAGCGACACCCGCCGCTGCTGCGTCCACAGCCGCACGAGTTGTTGGACGACCAGCTTGTCCGGGCGCCGCGTTTCTGTGCAGCGGAGTAACGGATGCGTTTGAAACTCATCGTAGCCGATTTCAATGTCATTCTTTCTCCTCCTTTTTAAATGCTCACCATATCCTATGCCAAGGCGATAAGAAGGTATGGACAAGAACTAGCCGATAAGCGCGCATTGTTAAACTCGTAATGCAACTAAACAACTTACGGCATCCCGTCATTTGCGGCATAGACGAATGCGTACGCGGACAAGGCAACTTATCGGACGAGTGAGGGGGAATGACTGCGCGCCAAAAAAGGATGAGCAGCATTGTGCCCATCCTTCTCCTGTTTGCTCAAGCTCATCAATCTACATTTGTACTTCAACACCCGTCTTAGCTGAACGTGAAACGTGAAGGGATTTCCGATATTCGACGCGACCGATTTCACAGCCTTTGCCGATATGAACCTGGTTGCCCCGAACGACGTCCGCCTTGGTATACTCCAAATAAATATCATCGCCCTCGATCACAGAGGCCGTCAGCTCCGTCTTCGTCTGCGACTTGATCCAATTCTTGACCGACATCCATGAGCTTCGACGTATTCGGATCTCTCTGCCCCCAATTTCTTTGACGCTGC
Source organism: Paenibacillus terricola (assembly GCF_014779765.1). Lineage (GTDB taxonomy): Bacteria > Bacillota > Bacilli > Paenibacillales > Paenibacillaceae > Paenibacillus_T > Paenibacillus_T terricola. Next base: position 424,472 of record NZ_JACXZA010000005.1, read on the forward strand.
ACGGACCATACAGTCCAATGTCAATCTGTTCAGCATTGATCAACCCATCAACCGTAATAGCGCCTTTGATGGTAAGATGCTCGGCCTCGACATACCCCCGAGCCTCCAAGCTGCCGGTCGCCGCTACTACTCTCCCCCGAACATTGCCGCGAATGACGATCTGCCCAAGCAGCTTCAGTTCTTCGCCGCTCCACTCGCCTTCGACCGTTACATCGCCGGTGGCCTTAAACTTTCGGTCTGCATGAACATGACCTTTGATTCTGCAGTTGCCCATACAACTGAACGTATGGCAATCAATCGGACCAAGCACTTCGCTGTCGCCCATTATCCGAACGGAGTCATAAGAGCCGCCCGCGATCGATCCGTTGCCGACCACCTTGGCGCTTCCTCGATATGCTGCATTCATGCCAGTTCCTCCCCATTATCCTAATAGGCTAGATTTGTACGCGTTCTCTCACAGTAGACGAAGGATCAACCTGCAGCTCCGTCTTGTATTCCACGCGCCCGATCGTGCAGCCAGGTCCAATAATGACGCTGCGGCCGCGCACAACTCCCGCTAAGGTCGCTTCCAGCGTGACGTCGTCTCCTTCAATCAGCTTGCTCTCCAGCTGAGGCACAATCATGGGTACAAAATAACGAAGCGGTCCGATCCACCTTTTGTTCGTTTGTTTGACCCGAATAGACGTACCGCCAATTTCATTCACGCGGCATCGCGCTTGCAGACCAATCTCAATATGGCCCGCATTGAGGAGGCCGCTTACTTCAAATCCGCCGTTTACAATGACATTCTCCGCTTCGCAATCGCCTGAGAGCTTAAGCCATCCATTCAAGCGAATATCGTCTCCCGCCACTGAACCGCGCATCCGTACTTTGCCTTCAATTGCAACTGTATTGGCAGCAATATCGCCTTCGCCGTTCATAATGCCGTTCACATCGAGCCGGTCCGCCTCGATGCCGCCTTTCATTTTGCTAATCCCGTTCACTCTCATTGTCTCGCACTTCACGCCGCCATTGATTGTCGCAAGCCCGTCTACATTCACATTGCGGTACCATCCGCCTGCGGCCCGTCCTGTTCCGTTAATCGTCAGATCGCCGCGATTCGTTTCTTGCTTGCTGTCCATTACCGGCTCCTCCTCATCGCTGTCATTCATATGTGTATAGCTTCGACCTGAACGCCTCAGCCGCTTCATCAATTGATAAACTCGCTGCAATTACAACAGCTTCCTCCGGGTACAGCGGACCGCCCTCCAGCAGCACCATGACTCGCTCTTGCCCGGATGTCTGGAGCACGACAAGTTGGCAAGGCCGCTCTTCCAACTGCGGGATTCGTCCGTTCAGCAGCTGCATGAGGCGAGAACCTTCGTCCTCCGTCATCCCCCCTGGCAGCACGCGATGCAGCCAATCTGCAACGAAGAGATAGAACGCCTGATCGAAGGCCAGCTTGCCATCATCGAGCATCTGAAGGGCATAACGCTCCATAATAGCCGTTGATACGATTCGTCCTTGAATCTCTTCTGCCCGAATTCGAATATCGGATTGCAGGGTAGACAGTTTGCCGACAAGCTCATCGAGCGAGAGATCGTCCTTCATCGAGAGAATATGACCGATCCGTCCAACAATAAGTCCCTTAGGAAAAAAGGTCTCCTGACCCGTAAACGTCGACTTGCGGATGAACCATTCCTCTGGAATGAGTCGTTTTCGCTTCCAACGATACAATTGGCCGTAGGATATCCCCATCTCCTCAAGCAGATCCTTCTTCGAAATAAGTTCCTGTTCCATCCTGCCACTCCTTTCCGATCGGCCAGTGCTCAGCATATTAACTAAAATATCGCGAAACATAATAGTGTAACATAACACTGTTACGTTACTTAGATGCAACAAAGCATCAGCTTTGCAGCCTCGGTCCGATTCGAAAACCATTGATCTGTTCTTATCATACAAGAACCATTTTGCTTATTACAGCGCCCGAAGCATGAACATGCATCCGTCTGTAGACGGAGCGCGCGTAGTTTAATTAAAAATCAAAAAACGCGATTCCATAAGGAATCGCGCTCGAATGTGAATGAATGGTGCTGATGAAGGGATTCGAACCCCCGACCTACGCATTACGAATGCGTTGCTCTACCAGCTGAGCTACATCAGCATGTCCGCCTTTTTAAGAGGCCTAGTCGCATTAGCGACTTTTATAATATACCTCGCGGGCGAACAGAAGTCAACCTATTTCGCGAAAAACTTTCACTCCGTTTGCGGTTCGGGCTCAGACACGGTCTGCAGCGGTAATCGCAAGGTAAAGGTACTGCCTTCTCCCTTGACACTCGTTAGCGATAGCGAGCCGCCGAGCAGACGAGCAAGCTGCAAGCTGATCGATAGGCCAAGACCTGTACCGCCATATTTGCGGTTGACGGCGCCGTCCTCTTGCTGGAACGCTTCGAATATAAGCTGCTGTTTCTCGTCATCGATGCCAATGCCAGTGTCGACGACCGACATCGTCAGCCAGTGTTCTTGGTGCTGCTGTGAGTTTTCTTGCTTCCGCTGCCTTCTGGCCGTATCGTACATGTCCGGCTGGAAGGAATCTTCCTGCCACTCCTGATTGGAGGTACTGGACGCTCGAGCTGCTGCAGACTCTTGCACCGCAGCTGCCTCCTGCTTCGCTGCACCTTCGCCCCGCTTCAGCACGGATAGCGCAGGAGCGACTGCCGCTTCATAGACCGACTTGCGAAGGCGACCTGTTGTCGTCTGGCCGGAACGAACAATAATCCCTTGCGACGACGCGGGACGTCCGCGGTACAGCGCGGACGTCCAATCGCGAATACGGCGCTTCGTGACAGCCGTATCGGTCAACGTCTCCATCGCTACGCGAAGCGTTATGGAGCCCTGATCGGTAAATTTGAAGGCGTTAACGAGCAGGTTGCGCATAATCTGGTTAACCCGAAGGGCGTCCGTATACATCGTGTACGGCACGTCCTCTGCGATTTCCACAATAAATGGCAGCGACTGCTGGTCCGCCATCGGCTGGAACATCGCTTGAAGCATCTGTACCAGATCGAGTGGTGAGATCGGCTCGATGACGATGTCCATTTTGCCCGCTTCGACCTTCGACAGATCTAGGATGTCGTTAATAAGCTGCAGCAGCTCGTTGCCCGCAGCGTTAATGATCTCGCCGTAGCGCACCTCGTCCATCCCATATCGTTCATCGTCATTGTCTCGAATGAGCTGCGACATGAGCAAAATGCTGTTCAGCGGCGTTTTAAGCTCATGCGACATATTGGCAAGAAACTCCGACTTGTATTTGGAGGCGAGCATCAGCTGCCTTGCCTTCTCCTCCAGATCCCGCTTCGCTTCGCGCAATTCCTTCGTCTGCCGACGGAGAATGATGTTCATCCCTCGCAGCTCATCGATCCGCTGCTGTTCTTTGTGGAAATCGCGAATCATGAATACGAAGAACCCGCTGAGCAGCGTGGATAACGGCAGCGTGATCGGCGCCACCTCATGCCAATATTCACTGAACGGAATGGAGCCCATCATCGCAACATCAAGCGCGTTTAATAGGTTGATGAGAATGACGGCAACGGTCGTCTTCCAGACGAAGCGCCAATCCACCGCCTGCAGAAAAGCATTAATCGCCGCCGCGAACACGCCGAGCAGCGCCATGTTCATACATCCCGCCCACGAGGTTTCGTTCAATCCGTACATCAGTCGTCCGACACCGATGCCGGTGCCAATCAATACGAATGTGCTCGGCCGCGTAAAGACGAGAATCGCCATTATGAGCGGAACGAATCGCAGGTCGAACAGTTGGGTCTCCCCGACCCGCAGTCCGAATAGCATCGTCAGCCAGCCTGCCAGAATGAAAACAAATACGGAGATGCTCTTCTTCATTCGGCCTGAGATGCTTGGGAACAAATATTTGTAACCGATGTTGAATAAGTAAGCAATCGTGATGAGTACGCTCAAGTTGATAAAGAATACGCTGGAAAAGGAAACCTCCATCCTATCGCCTCGTTCCTGCAATGGTCTACCTTTACCATTGTACACGATTGGCGTATTCGAATCACCGCCAGGCTATCGCCCGCATACCATATAGCACCAGCCTAATGCACCGGAGGGATTTGCCTTGGAAAAGTCAGAGAAGCAACCGAAGATGGAGAAGCTTGAGAAGATGGAAAAGATCGAGAAGCATCACGACAAACACGAGAAAATGCACGAGAAGCACGAGAAACAGCACGACAAATATGAAAAGCATGAGAAGCACGATCACCATCATCACCAGTACCATCAACCGTATGACGGGCAATATGGTCAGTACGGCAGTCAATACGGCGGTGGTCATGGCAATCAATATGGTAATCAATATGGTAATCAGTACGGTGGTCAATATGGTCAATACGAAGCGTATGACAAGTACGAGAAGCATGATAAATATGAGAAGCAGCACAAACAAGTAGCAATTCATGAGCAGAAGCTAATTTACAAAGCCGACCCTGCCCATGTGAAACATGTACTCGATATCCGCAGCAAAATCAATCCGGTTTGCAGCAACTATTTGAACCGCCATGTGACGGTAGAGACGGTCGATGGGCACAAGTATTCGGGCATTATCGTCCATGTGGATGATCGCTGCCTGTACTTGCAATGTGCATGGTTCGATCCGCGCGGCTTCGTACCTTATAATGCGATTCTGCCGTTGGTGCTGTTTGAGCTGTTGGTTATTGCTTTGATGTAGATTAGCCGAAAAAAAGGCATGCTAGAGCCCTCGTGGGAGAAGCGTATTCGACCGCTCCGAGGGCGGCATCATTCTTCCGATCGCTGTTGTGTCCAGATTGTTCTGATTATATAAGTTCAGAAATGGAGACAATCCGGACACAAAGGCGAACGCTCCGCTTCTCCAGAACGATGCAGCCCTCTCCGCTGAAGGTTTGCAGCGTCCAGTCAGCGGGATGGGAAACTTGGTCGTTCGCGATCTTAGATCCGCTCACGGAATGAAAGGCGGCAACATTAGTTTCTGGCTGAGCGCTTACGTTTTCGATGGCGCATAATTGGGTGGTAGAGCATGCTGCGAGTCATGTTGTCGATCAGGCAAGGTTCACTGGATAACGGTTTTGCGCAGAGCTTAATTAGGTGGTAGGGCATGCTTTTGTGGAATAAGGGTTGTGGGCGTGCCTATTGGTCCTGTTTCGAGGGCAAACCGGCCTGAATTGCAGCAATAACACCTGTCATAACCGTTACGAGTTTGCGAAGCCTGATTTGATCGAAATAGATATTGTGGCATCCATTAGGCGTAGCGCGTGACGACAGCGGGGGCGTGTAGTGAGGGGCGTGTAGTGAGGAGCGACAATCAGGGCTGCAGAGAAATAAAAAAACAACTGGTTGAGCGTTAACTCAACCAGTTGTTTTCCTTGCCCGGATCAAGCTTAGCGCCCGCATGGGAGCAGCGCGGGGCGACCGAGCCAGTAGCCTTGGCCGAGCGTTACGCCGAGGCGTTTGGCGATTTGCCAGTCCTGCTCGGTCTCGACACCCTCGAGGATGAGCAATGCGTCATGCCGGCACAACTCCGCCATCATGTTGACGATGCGCTGCTTCTGATTCGAGTCGGACAAGCCGCTCGCGAAGTAGCGGTCCAGTTTAACGACATCCGGCTTAAGCTCAACAAACTTACGCAGTGACGAGGCACCTTCACCGGTGTCATCCAATGCAATGCGGAAACCGCGCTTCCGCAGCAGATTGGTGCCTTGCTCAAAATTCGATGTGTTCCACAGATGAGCTTCCTCCGTCGATTCGTTCAATTCAACGACAATTCGACGGAAATACCGTACGTAATTCACCTCCAGACCTGCGATAAAGGATGAAAACAACGGATTACCAATAGTCGATGGTAGAAGATTGAGGAATAGCAGCGATTCGTCGTCAGCGGCCCGCTCCTTACCGAAGAAGGATTCGATCGCCGTCTCGAATGAGACCGTGTCCAGCTTGAACAACTCTCCTCGCTGCCTTGCCGTCTGGAACAACCGATCCGGGCCGATACCCGATTCACTTCGAATAAGCGCTTCGTAGCCATAAACCTCGGCGGATTGTCCCTCAACAATCGGTTGGAAATGATGAAACAGTTCATCATAATCGAACGACTTTAATACTCTAGACATGAGTGTGTACGTTCCTTTCTCGTCTATGACCCAATCTCCAAAAGGGACTACACCATCTATTCGACATTAATCGACTAATTCCTACTTTCTTCCTAAAAAATTTATTATTATTTCCTCTTGTTTATGTGTATCGGACTGTTATTGCTATAATCATTGGCCAAATCTCGATTCATCCCCCATCCAAAATTCGACATTTTACACTCCATTCCGCCATTTGCAACTGGGTTTTTGCTACGACAACAAGCCGTCCTCGCAAGAGGACGGCTTGTTTACGCAAGTGGAGCAGGCGGCGATGTAGAGTGCCGAACCGTAAGTCGGGGAGGAAGCACGATACGACTCATGCGATCATCCGGATGCTCCTTGGAGCGGACGAGCAGCCTGACGACAGCCTGCCCCATTCCTTCGATCGGCTGCGCGACTGTCGTAAGAGGCGGATTCGTTACGGATGCTAGTATCGTGTCGTCGAACCCCACTACAGAGCAATCTGTGGGTACGCGCAGCTTCAGTTCCCTTGCAGCCTGCAGCGCGCCTATCGCCAGCAGATCGTTGCAGCAGAACAAGCCGGTCGGACGCTCCTCCGCAGACTCGCGAAGAAGCGCGGCTGCGTGTCGTTTGCCATCTCGAAGCTCGCAGGCAAGCACATGCTTCTCATCGAGCATTACGCCTGCTGCAGCAGCCGTCTCACGGAAGCCGCGCACCCGCTCACGGCTGCTGACGACCGTATCCTCTTCGGCCAGTACGGCCAAGCGGCGATGACCAAGACTAATAAGATGTTCGGCCGCCGCAGTCCCACCGGCATAGTCGTCAATGACAACCGAAGGAATGGTTTCCGAAGGAAAGTCCCGAGCAATAAAAGCAACCGGAATCCCCTTGCCCAGCAGAGGGTTAAGCGCTTCCAGCTCACTTAAGCCCGTACCGACGATGACCCCATCAACGCTCTTCTGCTCAAGAAGCGCCGCATAACGCGCAGTCTTCTCGTCCTTGTTGTCCGTGCTGCAGATGAAGACGCTATAGCCAAGACGCTGTCCCTCGTCCTCCACAGCTCTTGCCATCTCCGAGAAGAAAGGGTTCGAAATATCCGGTACCAGCAGCCCTAGCGTAAAGGTCCGCTTGCCTGTCAACGCGGACGCGATGAGGCTGGGCTTATAGTTCATGTCTTCCATGATGCGCAATATTTCTTCCCGACGATCCTTGCTGATCTTCCCTTTCCCATTCAACACATGGGACACGGTTGCGATCGACACGCCGGCTGCCTTGGCAACGTCGTAGATGGTGGCTTTCATGGGCCTCTTTGCTCCGTTCGCAGATTATCGGTAAATTTAATGTTTTTAATATTTTCATTATGCTAGGAAAATGTTCTTCTTTCAATGATTATCTAGGCATCAGCCAGTCATGGTCAGGATCGTTATGAAACTTCCATGTGCGCTTTGGTCCGGCCATGACATTCAAGTAATAGACCTCGTAGCCCGGCGGTGCCGATACCGGATGATAGCCCTCCGGCACAAGTACGGCTTGCCCATCACGTACGGCGAGCGTCTCGTCCAAGCTTCTGTCGTCCGTATAGACGCGTTGAATCGCAAAGCCCTTCTCCGGCTGAATGTGGTAGTAGTACGTTTCCTCGAGCAGCGACTCCGTCGGCAGCGCGTCACGATCATGCTTATGCGGCGGGTAGCTCGACCAGTGTCCGCCAGGCGTGAACACTTCCACGACTAGAAGACTGTCAGCAGGCTGGCTTTCGGGCAAAATGTTATGCACCAGTCGCGCCATATTGCCGTTGCCGCGATTTTCCACACCAACATTATGCGGGGCGATAAGGCGCGCTGGATGCTCCGCTTGCCCTGGAGCCAAGCAGATGGCCAGCTCCAGATCCGTCAACGCCGTAACGTTGTACGCATCTCCGCTCGGTACATAGACCGAATAGGGCGGAATTTTCTCGAACACGCTCATGCGCGAGCCGATCTCGTTCCACCGTTCCTCGTTCGTCGAGACGTCGGCTTTGCCGCTAAGCAGCACAAGGCAAGCTTCCTGCTCGCCCGTATCGCGCTGCAGCGTTTCTCCTGCTGCAAGGCGAAATACTTCAAACCCAACATATTCCCAGCCGGCCGATTCAGGCGTTACTGCCAGCACGCGTCCATCTTGATCCGGTGCGGCGCTAGCCGGTACGATCAAATTCACCATCGCGTAATTCCTCCCTTATAGTCGAGTTCAACAAGTACGGTCTTAAGCACCGCACTTGTTGAACTGCCTCTTATACTTCGCTCAGCTTGATGGGACGGCCCAGTTCCACCGACAGCTTCGCGGCTAGCGCGATGCGCTCCGCCTGCAGTCCGTCAAAGCCCTCAACTGGCAGCGGCGCTCCCGATTGGATGCTTTCGACGAACATGCGAACCTCATTGACATAAGCCTCGTTATAGCGCTCAAGGAAGAAGTGCAGCGGCTTATCCCGAACGATGCCTTCGTCGTCGCTGACGATGGTCGTGTTCGGGTAGTCGTTGTCAGCGGTTACGCTCCCTTTGGAACCGAACACCTCGACACGCTGGTCATAGCCATAAGCTGCGCGGCGGCTGTTGTCAATAACGCCCAGCGCACCATTCTCGAAGCGCAGCGTTGTAATGGCCGTGTCGACATCGCCGTGCTCCGCGAAGACAGGATCGACCAGCACGGTGCCATGAGCCGACACCTCTGCAACTTCGCTGCCGGACAAGAAACGTGCCATATCAAAGTCGTGAATGGCCATGTCCATGAACAGGCCGCCAGATACTTTGATGTAATCGGGATGCGGTGGATTCGGATCGCGGGAAGTGATTTTGATGATATGCGGTTCACCGACACGGCCCTGCTGCACTAGCTCCTGAACGCGCTTGAAGTTATGGTCGAACCGGCGGTTGAAGCCGATCTGCAGTTTGACGCCCGCTGCGCGCACGCTGTTCAGCGCTTCCTTCGTTCGTTCGATATCCATGCTCACTGGCTTTTCGCAGAAAATATGCTTGCCCGCTGCTGCCGCCTCGATGATGAGCGGTACATGCGTATCCGTCGGCGAGCAGATGAACACAGCGTCAATATCCGGGTTGCCGATGATCGCTCCGCTATCCTTCGCGACATGCGTAATGCCTCGCTCGCTCGCCCAAGCGCGCAGTTCTTCGCCCGCGAACGGGTCGCTGATTGCGATAACTTCCGCCCCTGGCATGCGAAGGAGATTATCTGCGTGAATTTTACCGATACGGCCTGCGCCGATGATGCCGACTCTCACTTTACCCATTGCTGCTTCTCCTCCTGAAGTGCCCCGGCATAGAAGGCAAGGCTGCCTTGCCGGGGCTGTTGATGCTAGCATGCATGCTGTGCTTAGCTTGATGCTGCTGTTATAAGCCTCCGCTTACTACTACCAGCGGGTCGTGATCATTTTCTTGCGCGTATAGAACTCCACGCCATCGGTACCGTTCGCATGAAGGTCGCCGTAGAACGATTTCTTCCAGCCCGAGAACGGGAAGAATGCCATCGGCGCCGGTACGCCGAGGTTAACGCCCAGCATGCCTGCATCGATATTCTCGCGGAAGTGACGAACGCTGCCGCCATCCTTCGTGAACAAGCAAGCGCCATTCGCGAATTCTGATTGATTCGCGATGTCGATCGCCTCGTCGAGCGTTTCCGCGCGCATAATGGATAGTACCGGAGCAAAAATTTCATCTTTCCAAATTTTCATCTCGCACTGAACGTTATCGAACAGTGTAGGGCCAACGAAGTAGCCGTCGCCGCTTGTCGCTGCATCTTTTCTGCCGTCGCGAAGCAGCGTTGCGCCTTCCTTCTCGCCCGACTCGATGTAGCCAAGCGTCCGTTCTTTGTGTGGTCCGCGGATAACCGGTCCCAGGAAGATGCCTTCTTCCATGCCGTTGCCGATCGTGATCGCATCCGCTGCTGCCTGCAGCTTCTCGACGAGTACGTCGCCGATATTGCCGACAGCAACAACGACGGAGCAGGCCATGCAGCGTTCGCCAGCCGAACCGAAGGCTGCGCTGATGATCTGCGTAACCGCAGCATCCAGATCAGCGTCCGGCAGCACGATCGAATGATTCTTCGCACCAGCCAGCGCCTGAACGCGTTTGCCATGCGCCGATGCCGTGCGGTACACGTACTCTGCTACCGGTTGGGAGCCTACAAACGACACCGCAGCGATGCCCGGATGCTCGAGGATGCCATTGACCACGTCGTGCGCGCCATGCACGATGCTCAGCACGCCGCTTGGCAGACCAGCTTCGATGAACAGCTCCGCCAGACGTTGTGCCAGCAGCGGCGTACGTTCGGACGGCTTCAGCACGAAGGTGTTGCCGCATGCGATTGCGAGCGGGTACATCCAACAAGGCACCATCATCGGGAAGTTGAATGGCGTAATGCCGCCAACGACGCCGATTGGGTAGCGATACATGCCGGACTCCAGGTTCGTCGCGATATCCGGCAGCTGTTTGCCCATCATCAGCGTAGGAGCGCCTGCCGCGAACTCGACGCATTCGATGCCGCGCTGCACTTCGCCATAAGCCTCGGCGTAGCTCTTGCCATTCTCCTGCGTGATCAGACGGGCGAGCTCCTCCCAATGATCGACGAGCAGCTGTTGATATTTGAACAGAACGCGCGCACGGCGAGGCACCGCTGTGCGGCTCCAGCTCTTGAACGCTTCTTGCGCAGCGCGGACAGCCTGGTCAACCTCTTCCTTCGTAGAGATCGGAACGTAGGCAAGCACTTCTTCGGTAGCAGGATTATAGACAGGCTCGGTAACGCCGGATGCGGAAGGCACCCACTGTCCGCCGATCAAATTGTTCAACGTTACTGCGGCATTTGTATTAGTCATGGTGGGAATCTCCTCTCGAATGGTCAATATAGGATGGAAAAGGAATGAGCTTAGAAGTACCTATTAATTCGTCGCTATTAATTCGCTACAATTTCGCCTCTGTTGCAGCGCTCGATGTAATCATGCACCTGCTCTACGGTCGGCATTGCGTCAGAGCAGCTGTGGCTGGAGATGACAATGGAAGCGGCGGCGCTGCCGAATGCCATGCTGTCGCTGATCGTCCAGCCTTGCATCAGGCCATACAGGAAGCCTGCTGCATAAGAGTCGCCTGCGCCGAACGTCTTAACGACCTGCGCCGGGTAACTTCTTGCACGGTGAGAGTCGCCGTCCTTCGTGTAGGCGATAGAGCCCTCCTTGCCATGCTTGATAATGACGATCTGCGCGGAATGATCGAACCAACGAGCAGCCGTTACGCGATCGTCACGGTCCGGGTTGTGCACGAACCGCTCCATCATGTCGAACTCTTCGCGCGTTCCGAGCAGAATGTCGCATTTCTCGGCGGCTAGGTTATAGTAAGCGGCCGTCTCCTCGTCCGACGTCCACGTGTAAGGCCGATAATCAAGGTCGAACGCGATGACGACGCCGTGCCGCTTCGCGTATTCGAGCGCTTGGAACACCGCCTCGCGAGAAGGGCTCTTCGCAAGCGCAGTGCCGGAGATAAGCAGCATCTGGGACTGTGCGATCACATCTTCCGGCACTTCGGTCGACTCCAGCAGCAAGTCAGCGGCATTGTCGCGATACATAAGAATGCTGCAGTCCGTCGGGCTTTTGATCTCGGTAAAAGCAAGCCCCGTCACCGCACCCGTCCGATCTACCGAGACACCCGTGCGGTCGATGCCTTCACGATCCAAGTATCCCGTAATGAATCGGCCCATCTGATCGTTCGCAACCTTGCCGATAAAGCCGGTGCGCAGCCCCAGTCGGGACATCCCGATGCAGATGTTAGCCGGCGATCCGCCGACATATTTGGTGAATGTCACCGTCTCTTCCATCGGTCGGTTGATCTCGTTTGCATTCAAATCAATGCACAACCGCCCGATGGCGACAAAATGATTCGGCTTGCTCCCGTTCCACGTAATCGGATTCATGCTTGCGCTCCTTTCCCGACCTCTGCGGCCAGCTTCCCGATATGAATGAGTGCTCGCAGCGCATAATCGAATGGCGGATGAAGCGCTGGATCCTGCTCGCCCTCCAGCATCGCCCAGCCATCGTAGCCTCGGCTCAGCAGTTCGGTGATGATCGGCTGGAAGTCTAGACAGCCGTCGCCGGGCACTGTGAACACGCCTTTGCGAATGCAAGTTACGAAATCGGCATTCTCTGCTCTTGCTTCGTCCAGCACCTGCTGGCGTACGTCCTTCAGGTGCACGTAAGCGATTCGATCATAATGCTTGCGCAGCAGCGCAAGCGGGTCCGATCCGCCATAATGGGCATGGCCGGTATCATACAGCAGCCAGACGAGCGACGGATCGGTCATGGCCATCAGTCGATCGATCTCCTCGTCCGATTCCACGACCGTCCCGCCGTGATGATGATACGCAAGCTTCATCCCATACTCGGCAGCGATGCTCCCCGCAGCGTTGAGCCCTTCCGCCAGCGACTGCCAGCCAGCTTCATCCAGTCGCAGCACTTCTTTCTCGTTAGGCGTGCGACGCGGATCAAAGTGCAGCGAGCCGCCGACCTCCGCCGTGCTGATGACCTTGCTGCCCATGCGGCTTAGAAACTCGACATGCGCCCGATAAGCAGCCAGCTCTGATTCGCGATATTCCGGTGCGGAGAACAGCACCGATTTCCACTGCGACACCAACTGAATGCCTCGGGAGTCAAGTGCCCGCTTCAACACATCCTCGTCCGTCGGATATTTGCGGCCCATCTCCGTGCCGGTCAAGCCAAGCTTCATAATATCGTTAAGGATCGTTTCGTATGTCGTATCAGCCCCGTGCTCGCGCACGTCTTCGCCGACCCAGTTGATGGGATGGGCGCCTAACTTGAACGTCAAGTTGCTCAGCATGCTTACTCCTCCTGTCTGCTTATCGATACGTCCGCGACGCTGCTTCCGCCGTCTTGCTTACTGACTCCGCATGCGCCTCATTCACCTTGACGCTGGCCGATACTTCCGGTACATCAACGCGCCACCACGAATCATAACCATCCGTATTCGTGCCTGGCAGAACCTTCACCTCGATCAGCGTCGTCGTGCTGCATTGCCGAGCCTCCAGCAGCGCTTTGCGAAGCCCTTCAGCTGTCGTCACCGTGCAAGCCGGAACGCCAAGGCTGCGAGCATGCCCTGCAAAATCAATCGGCATATAAGAGCCGCTCAGTTGCCCTGTATCGTGATCGCGGAAGCGGAATTCATTGCCGAAGCCGTCGCTGCCATGCCCGCGCTGCAAATTGTGAATGCACTGGTAGCCATTGTTGTCGAACAGCACAACCGTCATCTTGACACCCTCTTGCAGGCTCGTGACCAGCTCGGAATGAAGCATCAGGTAGCTGCCGTCACCCACGAATGCGTATACATCGCGATTCGGCTCTGCCAGCGCGGCGCCAAACGCGCCGCTTACCTCGTATCCCATGCAAGAGAAGCCGTATTCCATGTGATAGGTGCGCGGCTCCGACGGTCGCCATACACGATGCAGGTCGCCCGGAAGGCTGCCTGCCGCACAGACGATCACGTCGGATGGCTGCAGCGTCTCGTTCAACACGCCAAGCGCGCGTGTTTGCGTCAAGCCAAGATCGCTCTCCAGCGCATACAGCCGATCAACCTCGCGCGTCCATTCCGACTTCAGCTCCTCAAGCTCGCCTTCGCCATAACCGCTTGTATAACCGGTTTCGGACAACGCTTCGCGCAGCTCGTCAAGCGATACTCTCGCATCGCCAATAACGGCGCAGCCATCCAACTTCACCGAGTCGAATGGGCTAATGTTCAGATTCACGAACTGCACGTTCGGATTCGCAAACATCCACTTCGATGCCGTTGTAAAATCGGAATAACGCGTACCAACGCCGATGATGACGTCCGCTTCGTGAGCCAACCTATTCGCTGCAAGCGTACCGGTCGTACCGACACCGCCCATGTTCAACTCATCGTTCCATGGAAGCACGCTCTTGCCCGCCTGCGTCTCTGCGACCGGGATGCGGAATGCCTTGGCGAAAGCATGCAAGCTCTCGGTGGCATCCGCATAGTGAACGCCTCCGCCTGCGATGATAAGCGGCTTGCGCTTCCCGGCGATCAACTCTGCCGCCCTGCGCACTGCGTCAGCAGATGGCGGTCGACGATCGATGTGATGTACCCTCTTAGCAAAGAATGCTTCCGGATAGTCGTACGCTTCCGCCTGTACGTCCTGCGGCAGCGCCAACGTTACCGCTCCCGTCTCTGCAGGGTCGGTCAGCACGCGAATCGCCTGAAGCGCAGCCGTCATCAACTGCTCCGGCCGAACGATTCGGTCCCAATAACGGCTTACTGGCCGGAAGGCGTCAACAGCCGATACGGTGTAATCGCTCTGCACTTCCAACTGCTGAAGCACAGGATCTGGCTGCCGGCATGCGAAGTTGTCGCCCGGAAGGAGCAGCAGCGGAATGCGGTTAACAGTCGCCGTACCCGCCGCTGTCACCATATTGAGCGCGCCAGGTCCGATCGAGGAAGTACAAGCCCAGATTTGTCGGCGTCCGTTCTGTTTCGCATAGGCAGTTGCCGCATGCGCCATTCCTTGCTCGTTCTTGCCTTGAATGAATTGCAGCGTTCCGGCGCTGCGCTCCAGTGCTTCACCGATTCCCGTCACGTTCCCGTGTCCGAAGATGCCCATCACGCCGCGGACGAATTTCGTCTCCTGCCCATCCACGGAGATGTATTGGTTATCGAGAAACCGGAGAAGCGCCTGCGCCATAGTCAGTCGAATCGTAGTCATGGCTATCTACCTCTCTTTTCACATTTGGGATTAAGCGCTTAACCTTATTTAAAAAAGCACTGTCCGCTCCGCATCATTGCGTTGTCGGCAGATCTATCATTTTCAAACCATGTATGATAACTATCGCTATCGTGTATTGCCACTGCCACATTCAATTAGCATATAGCTGCGTTCATCCGTCAGGAGCTGATGCTCTCCACCTCGACCGAGATGACCGGCTTCAGCCGCTTCATCTGCTCGTAAACCGACACCGTCGGATAACGATCGGCGGAAGATAGAACGAGACGGATTTCCTTATGCCCGTCGCCCGTATCCCGAATCTTCGTATGCTTGACCTGATGCTCGCCGCGAATGCTTGCCATGACGTCATTCAGGTCTTCCGCCATATCGACGATCAGACAGACCGATATGTCTTTCTCCCGCAGCTTCGAGGGCCCGAATGCACGAACGGCGAACGGCACCAAGTTAACAGCAACGATAATGAAACAAACGGCCGTGAAAGCCTCTTTATAAAATCCCGCGCCAGCCGCGATCCCGAGCGCCGATGCCGACCAGACCATCGCCGCCGTCGTTAGTCCGGAGATAACGTCGTTGCTGCGCCGAAGGATGACGCCGGCTCCGATGAAGCCGACGCCGCTAATGATCTGGGCAGCCAGCCGCATTGGGTCCATATTCGTCATGCCGGGGTGCGTCAGCTTGCCCGAAGCCTCAATGGATACGATCGTAATGAGACAGCTGGCAACGGCAATAACCATACTCGTCTTCATGCCGAGCGGTTTATGGCGAAGCTGGCGATCCACACCGATGAGCAACCCCAATGCGAGAGCGGCCGCCAGTTTAACCGTATATTCCAACGCCACGGCTAGCCACCTCCCCGTCCGATCAGATGCACCGCAGGCTTAGATCTTAGCAGCTTCCGCAGTTGCAGCAGCACCTACGTCTGCTCCGAGCGCCTCTTCAAGCTGCATGATCTCCACGCCGGCAAGCATCATAATGCCAATGCCGTGATTATCGTTAATGACCGTACGCAGATCGAACATGTAATATTCCGGCGAGAACGAGTAGCGCGATCCGCTGCAAACGCCGTGTACGCTGCCCGTTCGGTCAATCGCCTTCTCCGTTAGTCCGCGCCAAGCCTTCTTCGCTGCGGTCGTATACGACGAGCCGTCCGCGAACCAACCGAACCGAACCCCACGAGCGAAAGCATAGGTGAACATCGCCGTGCAAGAAGCTTCTTCATAAGCTTCAGGCTGGTTCAGCACCTGCCTCCATAGGCCGGATTCACCCTGCAGGGCAGCGATTCCGCCGCACATCTCGCGGAAGAACGACAGCAGTTCTTCCCGATCTGGATGATCCAGTGGCAGCCGCTCCAGCAGCTCGGTCATGGAGAACAGTACCCAGCCATTCCCGCGACCCCATGGCATTCTCGTCGCTTGACCGTATTTGAAATCATAGACATGCGACATGATGCGTTCGTCTTCGATAAACAGATAGCGGCGGAACAGTAGAAACTGCTTCGCAGCTTCATCCAGCGCTTCTCGACGCCCTGTTGCACCTGCGTAACGCACTAGGAATGGGGTGCTCATATACAGGTCATCCGCCCACATCGTATTGGCTGCATATTCGCCCGGGCATAGGCGGTAGAAGGCGCCATCCTCCCGACGCTCCAGCTTGTTCAGCATGAAATCGGCGATCGCATCAGCGATTCGCAGGAATACCGGATCTCCTGCCATCGAATGCGCTTCGAGCATAGCGGAGCCGAACGAGCCGCAGTTATCCAGCATTTTGATGAGAACCAACTGCTGGTTGACCGACGGGAATCCGTATTGATCGCGATCCCATAACGAGTAATCATACATCTCGGTGCAGCTGCGGATATGGCGAAGCGCATAGTCGGCAAGCTCCGGCCGGTTCAACGTCCGGGAAGCCCGAAGCAGGCCGTACATCGTAACGCCAAGCGGATAATCCCAGCGGCCGTAGTTGGTCGCAGAGCCTGTCGTCCATTTGTTGCTCAACATCGCATTCTCGTAATACGGCCGCACTCTCGTATCCGGCGCATCTACCGACCAATACGTATGGCCGGATGGACGTCCTTTGGCATCAATCGCTGGCAGCAATGAGGTCATTGAGCGGACAGATGACGGGTCCGTGCTTACCTTCGGATCCAACGGACCGGCATACAGCCATGCCCCGTCGTATCCGTGCACAGGCCGAGGCAGTTCGAATGCGAGCTGGCGGCCTTCTGCGTGGGCATGGATGTCGAAGCCCCAGCCTTTCGGGCCGTTCATGGTGCGAATGAGCAGTTCCGGATGCGAAGATCCCAACGTCACGGTCGTACGGAACGATCCCGCTTCCGCCAGGCTAAGAACCTGCTCATTATCTAACCAGACGAATGTCGGGCCGTGAGCATACCCTTCGAGAGAGACTGTAAGTCCGTAGCCAACTGCATCAAGCCGCGTCCAGCCGTATGCTGCCGTCTGTCGGCTAGGCAATCCGAACAACCGCTCCACATTGGGCCTTCCTGAACGTTCTGTGTCCCACTTCGTCGCTGGAAGCCAAGCAAGGCCGCTGGCCTCCTCTACCCCCTCCGAATCAGGGAACGCTCCACTCACTCCGAATCGCGATGCCGAGACGGGCTCGGAATAAACCCAGCCAGCCATTCCATCCCGCGCTTGGAACGGAGCCAGTACGTTAAGGATTCGAACCTTGGCTTCTTCTGCGCCGAAGCGGCAGCCGAAGCCGGCTGGCGATCGGCGAACCTCGATCAGAATGTCGTTCCAGCCTTGGCGAAACAAAAGGGGCACGATTACTCGTGCGTCCGGCTTCATCTCGTCAACTGCACCGGATCGATACAGATGCTCTCCGTTCAAATACAACGAAGTCGGACCAAGCGGTTCCAACACGCCGTCGATCGACCGCTCATCGTCGCTCCACACGCGCCCGAGCATATAGACGTATTCGCCGTGTTTGGCTTCCGGCAGCCTGCTTGCCATCTCCATGTCGTATAATCCTTCGGCCGTCTGCATAATCCCAGCGGTCGAGAAGGCGCGAAGCGCGAAGGGGACTGGCGGATTCGCGCCGGTATAACGAGACGAGACAAGCTCTACAATGCCGCGAGCGTCATCTCCGAACGCATATTGCGAGCTTTGACGCTTATTGAAATATACGGTCATTCCGTTGCTCCTCCTTGCCCTTCATCACTTGACAGTCGGATATGGAACGTTCGATCGTACGGAGTAAGTAAATTAACGATCAACGTCTTACAATCGGAAGGCAGCGGTACATTGCGTATCGACTTGGCCATATGCTCATGCGCGCCGCCATCCAGCTCGATCCAATCCCCGCCTGACGCGTAGCGAACCGTTCCGTCCTTCCACCACTGCGTGCCGATATCCGCCTTCTCCAATTCGCCGCCTTGGAACTCGCCGTCGCGACCGAATACGAATGAAATTTGCGTAAGCAGCGGATCTGGCTTCTGACACACGACGCGAAGCGTATAGCCATCTGCCGTCCGCCTCAGTTCTACACCGACGCGATGCCCTTGCAGATGCGTGACCTCACGAAGCTGATGCGGCAGCAGGTACCAAGGACTGACCGACTCGCTCGCCGACTGCGGGAGCTGATTCGAGGGAATCGGCGCATAGTAGCCCTTAGACTCCACCCCGAACATCCGATAGCCATCTTCCAGCTCCTCCATGCCATTCATCTTGACGTAGCCTGGCTCGAACGATGAACCAACCCCAACTGCCAGCAGTTTCGCCTGCCCATGCCGCAATGCGAAGAAGGCATTCGTCTCAGCCATGACCGTCGTGCTCGTGATGCCAGAACGTTCCCTTGCGACCGGTGCGCCGAATTCGGGATGAAGTCGGCTGTGGTAGATGCGCCCGCCATGCCCCGCTCTGGCCATCTCGGCAAGATAATGCTCGCGCGAGAAGTCGCCGTTAATGATCACTCGGTACTCCTCAGGCAGCGGCCCCGGCTCAACAGACCCATCAAGCAGTTCCGGCCGAAGCAAGCAGCCCAGCAGGCTGTTGTTCGGTCCGGCGCCAGGATGATCCAACGCCTCGCCCGCCAGCTTCGCGAGCGCAGCAAAGAACGGATCGCGATCCTGGCTTGCCATCAGCAGGCTGACAAAGTGATAGCTCGACATATCGAACTTGCTGCCGAAGTCTTGACGTCCGGAATAGTCGGTCACGACCTCGCCGTCTGGATGAATGAGATAAGCCATCATTCGGAGGTTGCGGCGTACCGGCTCCAGCAGCTCAGGACGATCGAACAGCTCCGCCGCATGATAAAGCATGACATCGCTAACGCCGTTATAGATGCCGTTGCTCCGCTCCGTCCATTCGCCGTCCGGCGTCAGATCGATGCCCTCTGCTAGCCACTGCTCAGCTCTTTCCTTCAATTCCGGCTCACCCGTAAGCTGGTAGAGGAAGCCGAGTGCCGCCGACAATACCCAGCGATGGTTCGGCGTATGGCAGCCTCCGGTCGTCATTGCCGGAACCGCTCGCTCCAGAAACCGCCTCAGGTTCGTTCGCGTTTGAGCCAGCAGCTCCCATTCTTGTCGATTCAGCAGCTCAAGCACTTGCGCAAGCCCGACGACGACGAAACCCGTGTCCGGAGGCGAATGCAAATTCGTCCAGCCCGGCGATATGGTACCGTCGTCATGCTGGAAGCGCAGCATGAATGAAGAAGCAAGCTCCAGCCGTTCCAACATCGCCTCATCCCGATAGAAGCGAGAAGCCGGACTGGACAAAGCGCATGCCCAGAACGCCATTACCATCTGCGTCCCCGTATGGGTAGGCCATGCGATACCCGTATCGGCATCTGCAACGCCCCCGTAGAAACGATTCTCCTCGGCCAGTACTTGCCGGGCCATTCCTTCTGCTGCCCAATGATCATTGACGGCGATCAGCTTGTCGAACATTTCGATCATTCCTCTCTGCATCCATGCTACACGCACCGAGTAGCTCTATTTCCCTATCATCTATTGATCTATCATTTATTGATCTACTATATTGTTATTCGCCAGGAAACAGCCGAATCTTCGCGAGCTCTCGCTCGATCCGAATTGGAATTTCCTCAAATAACGATTGCCACGGCACGAACAGCTCTTGCGGCCACTCGTAGTCATATTCCTCGAAAGTGTCATCCGGAACGAACCGGAATCGATTGTACAAATAGAGACGCACTCTTGCATTGGTGTCCGCACTCGTCTCCGGCCGATTATCGAACCATTCGGGAAGCGTTAGGCCATCCAGCCCGGCATCCCGGTCCGTGCAGGTAAGATAGCCAGGCACTAGCTTGAACAACTCTGGCATCGGCGAGAATGCATGCTTGCCCGGCTGCGAATAAAGCCGCACCTGCGTGCCATCCAGATTGGATCGGTCCGGCAGCAGCGACTTCAAATATCGGCCGTGGAAGCTCGCTTCCGCGTCGCCCACTGTTCCGTCCTTATTGATATAAATCCACACATGCTCCAGTTCATAGAGATGTTGGATGTCATAGTCCCAGTAAATGGCGTACTCTAATACGTAGTCGATATCGGCGCTGTCGAAGGTGAACTTCCTGCGGAACGAAGGCGACTGATCGCCGTCCTTCAACTCCGTCACGCCAATTCGAACGGGATAGAACGGTTCCTTGCGGTCGAACAACAGCTTAGGCGCATACTTCAGCCAATTCTCGTTCATATCCTTATACCTCTAGCGCAGCAAGCTTAGAGAGCAGCTTGTCGTGGCTCTCTTCGATTTCCTCTGCCGTGCAGGCAGCCTTCAGTTCATATACCTTGACCGGCGCTGCGGCGATAATCGGAAGGAAACGATCGAAATACTCATTGTCTCCGCTGTGCACATAAGGGCACCAATGGTCCGACAGGCCAACCGTTTCGTGAATGTGAATGCCAACAACACGATCCTTAATGAGCGGTATGTCCGCTGCATTGTCGTACAAGCCCATTCGTTCCATCATCATGCCGTGGCCAAAATCGTACCACAGCCCGACCGGCGCATCTGGCAGTCTATCGAAAATCGTACGTGCCTCGCGCAGCGTCGGCATCTGGTAACAGCGCGAACGCGTCTCGATGCCGATGGATACGTCCCAACCCTTCGCAGCAATACGGTCGCATACTTCTTCAAGGCTGTTGCCGATTCGCTCCAGGTAATGCCCGTTCAATGACTCGCGGCGTTCGATCATCTCGGACCATAGCTGACGATAGGCGTCGGAATCCTTGCCCTGTTCGTGATAAATCCCTTTAAGCGCCTGGTCGATGTTGTAATCGAACGGCACCTCGCCGGGATGGACGACAACAGCCTTCGCGCCGTAACGATGTGCGTATTCAGCCGAGCGGAGCAGCAATTCGATCGACCGCCGGCGCTTCTCCTCATCATCGAAGCCAAGCAGTACGGAATCCGTGCCGTAATCGGGATCGGGTACGTGAGGAAATGTATTGTGAACACTTGATACGCCGATCTCGCCACGTTCGATCATAGGTTCGATCGTCGAGAGCAATTCGTCGTTCACGTTATAATTAAGCTCGACATAACGGAAGCCAAGCTCCTTAATTTCTTGAATCATACTGCTGCCGACGGTATGTCGTTTAATATTCCAGCAGGTCGAGAACGAATAAATCCCTTTGTCTTTTCCCATAAGTGCCTCCTGTATATGGCGGCGGCCTGTTAGGGGGCTGGCTCTTCCTATTCTTTAGGTACTTCCAAGCCGCCCTGTATGGCTTTCAGCCGCTATCCTTTCACTGCACCCAGCATGACGCCGCTGACAAAATAACGCTGCAGCCATGGATATACGATCAGAATAGGTACCGTCGCAAAAATGACGCTGGCTGCCTTCAAGCTTTCCGGCTGCAGCATGTGCTGGCCCGAAGCGCCCTCGAGCGACATAAGCTGACTCACCATGTTGTTCTGCACAAGCTGATACAACTTCAACTGCAGCGGATACAACTCTGGACTCGTGATGTACATCAGCGTGTCTGTGAACGCATTCCAGCGGCCGACTGCGTAGAAGAGGCTCAACGTTGCCAATACAGGCAGCGACAGCGGTACGATAATGCTGATGAGCGTACGGAAGTAGGAGCTTCCGTCGATCTGAGCGGACTCCTCCAGACTATCGGGAATGTTCTGGAAGAACGTAATCAGAATAATCAGATAGAACGGGCTAATGAGCCCCGGCAGCACAAGTGCCCATATCGAATCGAGCAAGTGCAAGTTCCGTACAAGAATATATTCCGGAATAATGCCGCCGCTGAAGAACATTGTAATGATGATGAAGAACATGACCGACTTGCGTCCGCGAAGCGACGTCTTCGAGAGCGGGTAAGCCGCCGCGATCGTCATCGAGATACATAGCACAGTGAACAGTGCCGTGAGCATCACCGTAAAACCAAGCGAGCGGATCATGGAGGAATCCGAGATGACCTGCGAATATGCGCTCCAATTGATCTCGATTGGTATTATGCTGACCTCGCCGGACATAATGGAACGAGCTGAGCTAAGCGAAATTGCGATTATATGAAGAAACGGAGCTAAACACAGCAGCACGAAAACTAATAAAAGAATGAGGTTGACCGCATCAAACATGCGGCCTGCGTGGCGATCGTTCATGTCGTTCGCTCCTTTCTTAATGTTCGAGAGCCAAGGCGACTCTTACATTCTGAGGACGAAGGATGCCTTACAGAATGCTCTGGTCTGCCAGCTTCTTGGACGCATAGTTGGCGCCAAGGACGAATACGAGACCAACAACAGCTTGGAACAAACCAACAACCGTCGCAATCGTATATTGGCCGGATTCAATACCAACTCGGTAAACGAACGTACTTAATACGTCGGAATAGTCCCGTACAGAAGTGTTGCCGATAATATAAGGACGTTCAAAGCCAATTGCAATCATATGGCCGAGGTTGATAATAAGAAGCGTAACGATCGTAGGCTTCAAGCTCGGCAATGTAATGCTCCAAATTTTGCGGAAACGTCCGGCGCCATCCACATCTGCCGCTTCGAACAGTTCCCGGTTAATGCCTGTAAGCGCTGCCAAGTAGATGATCGTTCCCCAACCTGCGCTTTGCCAAACCCCAACAACCAGATAAGTGATCAGCCAATCGCTCTTGTCTGTAAGGAATGGAATGGCATCAAAGCCCATTGCCGTTACGATATTGTTGATCATGCCGGACTGCGTGCCGAACACCTGATAAACAATGCCGCCGATAATAACCCAGGAAATAAAGTGCGGAATGTACAGAATCGTTTGCGAGAGCTTCTTGAACCAAGTGATCTTTAACTCATACAGCATAACTGCGAGAATGAGCGGCGCCGGGAAGGACACCAGCAGGTCCAGAAAATTCAACATCAATGTATTGCGCAGCGTCTTAATGAAATCCGGCATCGCGAACACTTCGCGGAAGGCGTCGAGCCCGATCCATTTGCTGCCGTTAATGCCTTGGAAGAAGTTGAAGTCTTTGAAAGCGATAATGATGCCGTACATAGGCCCGTATTTGAATATGGCAAAATAGAGCACCGGCAGGAAGAGCAGCGCATATAGCTGCCAATATCTCTTGAAGTACAAGATCGCGTTCAACGCAATCATCCTCCCTCTTGCTTGCAATGGTTCCCGGGCGAGGGGCGCCCGCCATGGCTGAGATGCTTATCGCACCCGCGCATTCATGGCCTCACGTCCCTGCCCAGAAACATCAGGTATTGCCGCTTATATTATTTCTTCATCGCTGCGTAAGCCGCCGTACGCTCGTCAATGATCGCTTGGCCGCCGTTTGCAAGATATTCTTTGATCATTTGATCGTATGTGCTATCGAATTGATCCGGTTTCGACATCGCCAGTTTTACGATAATCTCGTTAAACTTGTCGAGCAGCGCCGTGCCATACTTCGCTTGCGCCTCGATTGGCTTGTCGAACAGAATTGGCTTGATCGTATCCGAACGGGAGATCGAAAGGGCTTTACGCGTATCTTCTTGGTACTTCTCAGGCATGCCGACAACGTAAGCTTCCACGTTCTTGTCCGCATCGCCGAGCTGCTTGCCGTTGGAGATAATCGTCATGTCACCCGAGTTGTAGAGGCGGTTCTTCACATCGTCAGGCGCATCCAGCTTCATGACCGGAACGCCGTTCACGAGCGTGTGGTTCTCGCCTTCAACGCCGTTCTGCATCTTGAACAGATTGTCGCCCGATGCCATCCAGTCGAGATATTTGACCGCTTCAGCTGCATGCTTGCTCGCTTTCGGAATCATGATGTACATGCCGATTGGCGCATATTCCGGCTTCGGATGTTTGCCTTCCTCATTCGTGTAGACGTCTACAGCATTAAGAACTGCGTTTGCATTGTTCTTCTGAAGCGTTGCGTACATGCCGTCTGCGTAGTATGGGTTCATGTCGTCTTCGCTGAAGAAGCCGACCAGCCCTTTGGTCACATTTTCGCTCAGCTTCGTTTTGTCCTTATCCAAGCTGAAGTCTGGGCTCATAAGTCCTTCGTTATAAAGTTTGTTCATGAACGACATAGCGTCTTTGAAGCCAGGGAGCAGAATCGGATAATCGCGGGAGCCGAGTTGCTGCGTCAGCGTATAGCTCTGCTCTTCCGTCATCGGCTTAATGAACGACCAGATCAACGGCTCATATTGCGCCGGAGCGATCGACATGCCTAGCGGGATTACTTTGCCGCCTGTTTGGCCTGGGTCTTTCTCTTTGAATGCTTTCAACGTGTTGTAAAGCTCATCCGTCGTTTGCGGCACTGGCAGACCCAGTTTATCCAACCAGTCTTGGCGGATGAACGACGAGTATTTGCCCAAGTGCGAACGCTTCGCCGGAAGTCCGAATTGTTTGCCTTCCAATTGGCCGTAAGCCAGCGTATCTTCCGTCAGGAATTTCTTGAGGTTCGATCCATACTGATCGAGCAGCTCCGTCAGATCCGTTAAGCCGCCTTGCTGTGCGTATCGATAGAACGTGCCGGAATCGTATGTGAACACGATATCAGGAACATCGCTTCCGCTTGCCATAAGAACGTTCAGTTTGTTTACTTCTTCCGAACGAGGAACCGGAACGAACTGTACATTAATGTTGTTTGGTTTGCCGAAGTTGTCTTGTACGAAATTCGTTAAATAGTTGTTCGTAATCGTACTGCCTTTAGGCGAGTTGCCGCGATCGAACACCTCTACTTTTAATGTAGACGCCTTCGAGGACCCGCCATCCGTACTAGCGTTCGTGCCCGAATCGGTGTTGCTGCTGCCGCCGCCGCAAGCAG
Organism: Paenibacillus terricola; assembly: GCF_014779765.1. Taxonomy (GTDB): domain Bacteria; phylum Bacillota; class Bacilli; order Paenibacillales; family Paenibacillaceae; genus Paenibacillus_T; species Paenibacillus_T terricola. The sequence continues at coordinate 449,609 of NZ_JACXZA010000005.1, forward strand.
CCAATACCATTGATGCTGCTACAGTCAGTGCAAGCGCTGCGCTTGCTTTTTTCTTGGAGCTTGCCTGCTTCAACTTCTGAACCATGGTTACAACCCCTTTATGTGTTGTTAGTGCTCCCGGTTCGGTGCAACTTTGTAAACGCATCCAAAGCATCGTTAGCCGCCTCGTACCGGAATGCACTCAGTATGTCATGCTGTGATTGACCGGGGCAATAAACTAGTTTCCTCGGAGCAAACCGATGAGCAGAACGTTGATTTGACGCGGTTTTCTGCCTACGGATACACTGTTTTCCCGATATAAACTAAAACTCGGGCGGCACTTGTCCGCCCGAATAAACTAATCTCCTAAACCGTATTCAAGCCATTTACGCCTGTGGAACGGAAGGGCGCATTTTGAGCTTACGGAAATCGCCCGGCGTCACGCCGACCGTCCGTTTGAATACGCGTCCAAACGTAATCGAGTTAGCATACCCAACTTGAAGTGCAATATTTTGCACCGTTTCTTCCGTATCCGCAAGCAGACGCTCGGCATGCTGCATCCGAAGCTGCACGAGATAATCGACGAACTTCATATCGTACTCCAGCTTGAACAGATGGCTTGCGTATTTGCCTGATATTTGGAACCGATCGCTAAGATGCTTGAGCGACAAGTCTGGATCTGCGAAATTCTCTTGAATATAGCCACGTATCTCGGTGACCATTGCTTTGTAGCTTTTCGTCTCGCTAACCGCGACATACGTGCGATAAATTTCTGTCATCCATTCGAGCAGCCGCGTCTCCATCTCGGCTAACGAACCCGCTGCGAGCAGACGTTTATGCCACGCCTCGGCTTGTTCTCCTTCAAAGCAGTCGCGCAAACTATCGGACAGCTCCTTCAGCTCGCGTCCTAGCATGCCAAACAACAGCTCAATTAATGAACGAATGTCCTCGTCTTTAGGTGCACTATTCTCCAGTTGGATAAACATAAAGTCCACTCGCTCCCGCCAGCTCTCATTAGCCAGACGGAATGCCCCTGCAATATCGGCGCACATCCCCATGTAATCGAACATTGTGGTCTGTCCTTCGCGAGGGAGACTATCCATAACCATAACGGCATTATGACCGATCGCCAGTTGGTGCTCCATTGCGGATGACGCCGTCTTGAAGGCTTGGTCCAGCCCGCTCCAATGCGATTCGATGGCGCCGATCCCGAACGAAAGCGATAGATGCAGATGCTCCGCAACCCAATTACGCGCATTTGCAGCAGCGCTTCTCATCTGTTCCTTCATGGAGGAAGAGCCCGCCTCGTCAGGGGAACTTAGAATGAATGCGATCGTATCCGGCGCAATCCACTCTCCCCAGCCATCCATTCCTTCGTTATGAGCCAACTCTTGGATCACATTGCCCAGCGCATACTTCAGCATGTTCTGCTCGGCTGGCGAATAGAGCTGCTGGAATTGTTCATGCCCATCTAGCCGTGCCAGCAGAACACCATACTGACCGGCATCGTCTGATATCTGATCCAGTCTGGCAACCCGTTGTTCCAGCCCTTCTGAACGGACGCCTCCGATCAAATCAAAGAACAGCTGGCGGCGTTGGATGAGCGTGCTTTCGCGCTGCTCTTTCTCATAGTCCATCGTCTGGTGAATCAGTTTCTCGAGTGTACGGTCAATCCGTGACAGGTCGTCCATCTGCATAGGTGCGCCATCACTGCGCAGCTGCAGTGTCTGAATCCGAGTCATCATCAACTGAATCGGTTTATAATTTCGGCGCGTAATCCAAATGATATAAACGATAGCGCCCGCGAATGTCACAATCGCCAGGATCACCCAAACATAAGACACGACAGACACCCAGCCGAAGAGTTGGCCTGCTTGAATGCCGCTCTTGAACGTCCAGCCCAGCATATCGGACCGTACAGTCGTCAGCACCTTGCCATCGCCAGCCGAATCGGTACTGCTCGGATAAACCACGTTCCCTGCTCCATCCGTAATGTGCATGAATGACACGCTGTGGTTGGTCATGCTTCCGATCATTTTCTCGAGCTCGTACAAGTTCGCATTAATGACAATAAGCCCTGCATCGCCAAACGGCAAAGGTGCACGTTTGTACATGGATATAACTTCGACCGGCTTTGCGCCTGAATATTCCGCGTACGTCCGGCTTGGTGACCATCCGCGATTATCGAGATTAGCCATCGCCTTCTTGATGAACGCCTGATCTCCGAACGCCGACAGCTCTGTCTGACCGTTCTGCGTCAGAATGGCTCCGTCAGATTCGCGATATACATAGATCGACTGAATAAGTTCGTTGTTATCGATCATCGCGCGCAAGCTGCTGACGATCTCATACTTCGCATCGCGATTCGATTCACGATTCATAAAAGCAGAATAATTCACATTTTTAACAGCTTCACTTAATACCGTCATCTCCATCTCATGTACCGTTCGTTCGACGCTGTCAACCGTATAGCCGGTCGAAATCCGGTCCGCCTTCTCTGTCTCGGAACGTGATATTTCATTGATGGCAATAAATGATAGGAACAAGATAATCGTGAACGTTAGAACTAGAATGGGGAAATAGGAAAACAGCAACCGAAAGTACCAATTACGCAGCATATATGAAACCCTCCTAAGCAGGTTACTACGAAATAATGGAAACGCTGTCATTTTACGTTTTAAGGGAGGTTAAGCGGTTTACTTCACACTGACCATTGTAGCATACGGATTGGGAGAGAGAAACAATGAGGGGATCATTAAACAAAACAAAAAGCTGCGAAAATTAAGCATATCGCTTAACTTTCGCAGCATGATTAGTCGGTTAAACATTGCATAAGGTTATGACTAGAATCGGATCAAAATGTATCATGCCCTATCGTATCTACTATGCAGCGTGTTGTTCCGAATATTCTTCAAGCGTCAATCCGCCAGCATGGATCAACTCTGCGAGATCAACGCCGACGTAGCGTAAGTGCCACGCCTCATATTTGTAGCCCGTTACATCTTCCTTGTCTTGCGGATAACGGATAATAAAGCCGTATTCCTGCGCATGGTCTGCCAGCCAATTCGCCTCATCCGTGCCAGCGAAGCAATCCTCTGCTGCGCATTTGCCGTCCTTGCCGGATACATCCATCGCTAGACCCGTCTGATGCTCGCTGAAGCCTGGCTTTGCGCTATAACGCGATGCAGCCTCAAGCCCGTCGCGCTTCACATAGTTATCGAAGAGCGTACGCTGACGGGATTCCGAACGATAGCCCGATACGCCAGCCAGTTCTACGCCATCCTTCTTCGCCGCATCGAACAATTCCTTTAACGCATCCGCTGCTTCACGGCGCATTTTACGTTTATCATTTAGTTCGCTGAATATAAACGCTACGTCCGGATACACAAGATCATCCGGCTCATAACCTTCCGGGAGACGATGCGTCTTGTTTACGAGCACTGCAACAGACTTCGGATCCGATACGGTGATCGTATCCTTGGACCCGCTGTCCCCCTTGCTGCCTGACGTTTGGCCGCCCGACGCTTGTCCATTTCCTGTATCCTTGCCAGTCGATCCATTGTCAGATTGTGAAGGCTTGTCCGTTTCTTGCGACGAATTATCCGTATTATCGGAACCTGATGCCGTACCGTTATCCGGTATTGCCACCGAATCACTTGGCTGCAAGCTATCATCCGCTGACGAATCCTTGCTTGTCAGAACCACATACGAACCGCCAATAACAAGAGCCACCCCGATGAGGGCGGCCCATATCCTTTTGCTCATCATGCGCTACCTCGTTTTCTATGAAGTCTATGAATATACTTTTCTATTCATATAGACGACATAGTTCGAGTTAAGTTGCGCTTTGGAAGTATGCATATTGTGGTTGATTCACCGATTCCTTCAGGTACTGGAACCAACAAGCTGCTGCGCTTGCTGTACACCGCGGTCTGTACCTGACATTTGTTCGAAAAAGTCTTGATCCTCTTCCACTAGTTTCATCCAGGCATCCACGCACATCGGATCGAAGTGAACACCGCGTTCCGACGCGATAATTGCAATCGCCGCCTCGTGAGACATCGCCTGCCGATATGAGCGTGACGAAGTCAATGCGTCGTATACGTCAGCAACAGCCGTAACACGTGCCAGCAGCGGGATATGGTCGTGCTTCAGACGGTCCGGATAGCCTGTACCGTCCCATTTTTCATGATGATTGCGAATAATCGTCAGCTCTTCCTTCATAAAACCAAGCCGTTTGCACACGTCATAACCGGCCAACGGATGGCGCTCAATAATATCTCGTTCAAAAGGCGTTAATTTGCCAGGCTTGTTCAGAATCGAATCCGGCACCTTCAGTTTCCCTACGTCATGCACGATGCCGCCAAGCGCGATGGCGCGAAGCTGCTCCGCATTCAATCCCATTCGCTCGCCTAAGCGAAGCGCATACAGCGCAACTCGATAATTGTGTCCGGCCGTGTAGGCATCCCGTCTCTCGGTTGTCACGATCAGCGCGCGAACGTTCGGGGATAAACAGGTTTCAATCCATTCACGCGGATTCGCACGGAACAGCCCAAGCAGCGACGAACCCGCCGCATCCTGTGCCCAGTACTGACGCATAACGCCGATGATCATGAACACCACGGATATGAGCAATGTCACGTGATATTCCCACCAGCTAATGTGCCACATCTTTCCAGTCACCATAATGAATTGCGAGACTATGAGCAGCCCGCAGCTGTGCACGAGCATGAAGTGGAGCGGCGACCCCCAAGCTAGATACGACTGCCAGTACCGCCTCATCGTCCAACCTATCAGTCCGATTTCAACAATAGACTGCGCGCTTTTGAACCATTCATTCGTAACCAACCCGCTATGAATCCATTCCGTGTGCGTGAACAGCAACGAACAAACAATGAACAGAAGGAGCGTCCACATCGGCAGCAGCATCACATTGTGACGCGCCAGCAGCCGAATGACCAGACGGTCACTCGACATCGAAGACAACCACAACCAGAACACTGCAAGGCTTAAGCTGAGCTGTGCGGCAGCAGTCGGCAGACTCGATGCATGCACTAGAAAACCAGGCGTGGAGAGCCCATGTAAGGTAAACACTTCAGCAAGCGAAATATAGGCAAGCGAGACGAACGTTACCTTCACGTTACGCATCCGAATGCCGGCAATCCCAACTGCCAAGGCCAAAATAAAAGCTATAGCCGCGACCGTGCTAACGATATAGAAATGTCCTGTCGGCGCCTTGAAGGTATGATCCATTGAACTAAAGCGGTATAGCAGTCCATAGCCGATCAGCGGCAACAGCATAACGATTAGAAGTGTGTTGCGAATTACTGCTTTGCTCCGCAAAAGCTCGTACCTCCATTCAAGTGGGATGGTTAGTAGTGGATGAACGTGAACATCCCTCCAACTTGCGAGGTGAAATTGTTCGCGTTATGGTGCGGAATGTGGCAGTGAAATGGCCAACGACCCGGATTATCCGCAACAAATTCAATATCTCTGGTCTCTCCGGAAGCAACGCTGATCGTGTTCATTAACGGACGGCTCCCTGGAAGGAGCTTGTTGCCGTCGAGCGCTGTCAATTGAAACTGATGGCCGTGCAAATGCATCGGATGAGCATCCATCCCTATACTGCCGAGCCGAATGCGTACTCGATCGCCCTGCTTCGCTATCATGGGCCGAACATGCGGAAAACAACGGCCGTTCATGGTGAAGAAATTAAAGTTATCGCTGTACGGATCAATCCGATAACGTCCCTTCACCAGCTCCCCCTTGGACAGTCCAAGCAGACGAAATTGCTGGAGCATATACACATAATCGTGCGCGATTCCTTTCTCATTCGGGTCCATAATGACCAGCATGCCGCCAAGTCCATTAGACATCTGACGAACGACATCGACATGCGAATGATACATATGCGTGCCGGGCCGATTCGTAATCTGAAAGCGATATTCGTAATGCTGGCCTGGTTGAATGAGCGGCGTTGGCTCAATGCCTGGAACGCCGTCCATCGTGTTCGGCACATCGAGTCCATGCCAATGTACAGAAGTTGGCACAGGGAGACGATTGTCAACGCGTATCATAACGTCATCGCCCGTGCGGACAACGATCAACGGACCCGGAATGGAGCCGTTATAGCCCCAACCTTCCATCCAAATGCCCGGCAGCAGTTCTTGAGTGACCGGCTCGGCCCTCAGCTCAAACAGCTTCACGCCCCCGTCAATTCGGCAAGGCAGAATCGGCAAATCTGGCGCAACGATCATCGCAGCACTCCCCCGTTTCTGAAATCAGCCATCTAAGTCCAGTTCGGTTTTCAGCACCAAGAAGGTTGGATGCAGCAGGGAATGAGGATCGGAGCGTAGTGATGTGCTACGTGAGAACCGGAAGTCTCTGCTCCATTCAAGATTCGCTGCCGAATTCACTTCTCGTGTTGCTTCGTGATCAAAAGCGGACTTTAAGCGGATACCATCAACGTGAAACATATGCTCTCTACCTTGATTTATACCTGACAATATTGCTGTCGTAAAGTAAAAGTTTCCAATAGAGGTGCGAATCTGTCCTGCCTGTCCGCTCTTGCAACAGTCGTTTTAATAGTTTGCGGAATAGGATGTACAAATTCGAATTGGAAGGAGGCGAAAGGATGGACAACCCTTTCGTCATAACAGTACTCGGAAGCTCGGGAGGCGTCGCTCGGGCTCTGCTTACGCTGTTCGAGCATTCCTTATTGGACGAGCACGCCCCGCTTCATCATTATCTTAGCAATGCCAAAATTCACGGTATCGACCGTGAGCAAAAACCGCGCAGCTATTACCGCGAGTTTGCGCCCGAACTCTCTTCCCGTCTCAAACTGCATCAGCTTGACCTCACGCATGCCGAATCGCTCAAACAGCACTGCATGCGCACCAAGACTCAGCTCGTCATCGACCTGTCATGGGCCGATACGCGCAGCATGATCGATTGCTGCGATGAGCTTGGCATCGCCTACGTGAACACGGCGCTCGAAGATACTGAAGTGGACGAAATGCCAGAAGTGGAAGCTACCAGCCTACTGGAGAGGATCGACCGTTTCGAGAAGGTCGAGCACACGTTCAAGCAGGTGAGAGCAATTGTATGCTCGGGCATGAATCCCGGCGTTGTGCAATGGATGGCTGTGAAGATGATGAAGGAGAACAAGGAGCAGATGCCGCGCGCGATCTACGTTGTCGAGAAGGACGATACGTTCTACGCAGACCGTTCGCTTGCGAAACCGAAGACGGTCTATGTGACATGGTCGCCGGAATGCTTCCTGGAGGAAGCGATCTCGAACTACCCGGTTTACTCCATCAGCGACACGACTTATATGCTGTACGATGATGTCTATAACCGTGAGTATACGGTTCGTCTCGGAGATTTAGAGTTCTCTGGCTGCATTATGGCACATGAAGAGACGATTGCGCTCGCCGAAGACTATGAGCTGGAGACGGCGTTCATCTACCGTGTCAACGACTATACAACGGAACAAATCCAGGATAATCTCGACAACGTCGATGATCTGTGGGAATATGACCAGAAGCTGCTTCACCCGGATGATGGCGAGCTCGAAGGTTCCGACCTCGTCGGCGTACTGCTTGTCTATGATGATCATGAGCGTTACATGTACAATGTCGTTAAGAATGCGGATGCTTATGCAGAGTTCAAAACGAATGCGACTTACGTCCAAGTCGCTAGCGGTGTATACGCTGCTGCTGCTGTTATTCTGCTTGATGGGGTCGCGCCTGGCGTCCATTGGGTTCATGATCTCACGGAGGCGGAAGACAGCCGCTATGGCGACTATGTTACCTACTATTTGCGCGAGTTTGTAACAGGTACGAATGAAGGTACCGATGGCTTGCTGCTCGCACGACTCGTAGACGACGACGATGAAGATGAAGAAGACGAAGAAGATGATGTTCCGACATTGTAACAACAGCATTGTTGTTATGAACTTCTGCCCTTTATATGACGAAAATCCGCGGTCCCGTTAGCTGCATTACGCTATCGGTATCGCGGATTTTCGTTATGGGCCTATTTGTTTAAGCCTGCTGCAGCTTCCCAAGCTCCGATGCAACGGACTCTATCATTTGAATGAACGCTGCGAGCTCCTGCGAGCTTGCTGCTTGTCCTTCGGCAAGCTTCAACGTTGCATCGCTGCCGGTACGGACATGCTTCAGCGCGTTGTCGATGTCTCTCAGTTTCGTCTGGATCACATCAAGCGAGCTCTTCGAGTTCGCAGCCAGCTTGCGGATTTCATTCGCGACAACAGCGAATCCGCGCCCCTCATCGCCTGCACGCGCCGCCTCGATCGAAGCATTGAGTCCAATCAGATGCGTCTGGTCCGATACATCCTTCATCGCGGAGCCCAGCTCGCCAATCGCTTTCACATGCTCATTGAGCGCCAGCACCTGTTCGTTCGAGCTTCGCTGAAGCTCGGCTGTATGAAGCGCGGAATGTGCCATCGTCTTGCTGCTCGCCGTCAGCTCCATGATCATCGTCGACAGCTCCTGGACCGCCGCGTTGACGCGTAGCAGCAAATGCTCCTTCTGGTCGACCATCTGCTGAATTTTGTCCTTTTCGCCTTCCTCATACGCCTCAAGCACGATCTGCGAATCCAGATTGAACAGCTTGCTGAGCGCAAGCACAATAACCGGCCACTGCTCCGAAGATTCCTTCTTCAACCAGCCTGTTGCAATATCAAGGTAAAGCATATACGTGCCCAAATACCAGTTCGTCGTCAATCCAATCCGAGAGTGAATGCGCCCAATATGCAGTCTCCGCTCAAAAAAAGCTTCGTCGATCGTCCCGTCCGTCAGCGACTCGAAATACCAGCGCTGCGTTTCCTTCAATCGCTCTAATGTACTATGCCGTTCAATAAGAGCCGCAAGCTCTTTCTCTTTCATCAACCGATCATATAGTTCATCGACAACCTTATTCGTAATGCGCTTGAACAGCTCGCGCTGCTCCTGCAGCAGTGACAAATCCTCTTCGCGAATGCCAGTATACGTTACCTGCTGAAGACGTTGGCCTGTCAATTTGATGCCGTTCTTTGCGTGCCGCCATATCGTATTCATCACTATTCTCCTCCAGCCGAAGCCCCTTGTTCCTGTACCTCTCAATATCGGCTCATATCCATGCAATAATTAGTTAAATGTAACATGGATCACGATTTAAGCGTATAGTTTCATCTGAAATCCTCATAATAAGGGCGAAATTTACAACGATTCCTTCAAAGGGGGTTTAGGCATTGAGTCCTTCCCAACCGCAGAAGCATCAAGTGCTTCCTCCGCAGCATCAGAACCGGCAGCCCGGCATTGAATCCGAGATGAATCCGCTGCCCGCTTTTGAATCGCCGTCCTATAAACCCGCTGGCAAGCTTCAAGGCAAGTCCGTCCTCATTACCGGCGGCGACAGCGGCATCGGCCGCGCGGCAGCCGTTGCGTTCGCCAAGGAAGGCGCCGACGTTGCCATCATCTACTTGGACGAGCACGAAGATGCGCAGGCAACAAAATCGATCATCGACGGCCTAGGCCGCCGCTGTCTGCTCATTGCCGGCGATATTGGCGACGAAGCTTTCTGCCAGCAAGCGGTTCAACAAACGACTGCCGCTCATGGGGGTATCGATGTGCTCGTCAATAACGCGGGCGAACAGCATCCACAGCAGAAATTCGAGGAATTAACGGCGCAGCAGATCGAACGCACGTTCAAGACAAACGTGTTCGGCATGTTCTATCTGACCCGAGCGGCACTTCCTCTGCTGAAAGCTGGAACTGCAATTATCAATACCGCATCCGTTACCGCCTACAAAGGAAACCCGCTGCTTATTGACTATTCGTCAAGTAAAGGTGCGATCGTGTCGTTCACACGTGCCTTAGCCGTTCATCTCGCCGATCGCGGCATTCGCGTTAACGGAGTTGCGCCAGGGCCCGTCTGGACGCCGCTTATTCCGGCTTCATTCGATGCGCAGCAGGTGTCCGAATTCGGCTCCGACACTCCATTGAAACGGCCAGGCCAGCCTTACGAGATGGCCGCCGCTTATGTATACTTGGCCTGCGACGACTCGTCCTACATGACAGGACAAATCATGCATATTAACGGCGGGGAAATCGTGAACGGGTGACGTTAATCGGCACAAAAAGGGGCTGATCCGTCCCGCACGCACTCGTGTCGGGGCCGATCAGCCCTATTTGTCCGCATGCCGTTTATCATCCCTTTGTCTTGCATCAACCGGGTCATCCTCGTTCAGTTCCGCGATCGATTCCGCTCGCTCGCTGCTCGCCACTACGATCAGTACGGCGATAATGCAACCAAGAGTGATGGACATAATCATTCGCCTCCCTCATTTCGCATAGGGCTGTGGTTGGTACTGCCAGACTATGCAAGTCGAGACGAGAAGATGACGCGATGTAAAACGTTAGGAAAACCTTTTTATAGAGGTGTTCATCAAGTCTGCTTTGGATCACGAAGCATCTTGAATGAAGCAGAGAGATCTCGCGTCAGATCGTTACGCTCCGATCCTCATTCCTTGCTAATATGACACCAAAAAGCCCGCCAGCAAGAGGCGGGCTTACAATTTCGATTAGGGAGCCTTCCCGTCTTCGATGCGAGCGATGATGCGATTCATAAGATCGACGCCCTCCGCGCGAGTTGCGGCTCCTTTGTATGAGAAACGCATATCCAGACTGATTCGAGTCACGCCGCTCTCATTCGGCACCGAGCCGTGGCCGATGTACCCGCCGTCGAAGATGAGCACTTCCCCGTAACGAACAGGTATTGGCGCATAATCTCCAGCTCCGTAGTCGCTTTCCAGCCACAACGTCGCCGTACCGTCCACGTCGGTGAAGGGCATCCAGAAATTAATCTGGTCGATTCGCTTCGTCACGATAATATCGTGATGGAAGCTGCTGACGCTCTCCGTACCTGGAAAATGGACGCGCATCTTCGGATGGCTGGAGTAAGAAAGCCCTCTGCCGACCAACGGAGACAGCACCTTCAGCATAAAGTGGCGGTACAGCTTATAGAAGGGCGAGTCGTCCGGCTGATCCTGCATCATCTTGCGGACGGTCAGGTTATCGTTAGCCGACAGACGCTCGCTAAGTCCCAAGGAACGCCGTTTCGCCTGCAAATATTCATGGAGCGCCGACAAGTTCCGAACCTTGTATACGTCCCGAATAAGCAGCTCGGCGAACGGAAAACGCTGCGTATCATACGCCAGAATGGTCCAAGGCTTGAGCGGCTTCGGGCCTTCCGCCGCCAATATCGCCCTGGCCTCGGCTCGCTGAGGACCGCCCATGCTCATAAGTGCACCTCTTGAAGAATGGAACGAAGACCGGCCAAATTTTTGACTGCTTTGTCCCAGCTATGCCACAGGAAGTGCCCGCCTTGACCGTTCGCTTCCGCCGCGATGGTAACCAAATGATCCCACGCCCATGGCGGAAGATTGAATTTCGGCAAAGACCGAATGAGCATCACGTCATGGTGGCCAATCGGCGCCATGCCGACGAGCGAGAACGATTCCATCGTATCCGACCGTCCCGTTCCGAACAGCATCGGGCGCAGCGTGATCGGGTCCAGCAGCATGGTCGCATCTCCGCGCGCCAACAGGCCGGCATCGGACTTCCAATTCAGCGTCGAAGCTTTCCCTCTGACGTTGTCCATCGCTTGGTCGTTCAGCATGAGCACCGCTCCGTCGTATGCCAGCCGATGCTGCTGCGAGCCTTTGCCATTGACCGCCCTTATTCGGTATTCGCCCTGCAGGTGGGGATGCACGTCGCCGATGATTTTGCCTGCGTACGGGACGGCCAACCCGTCCAAAGCGAATCCGTTCGCTTGGAACGCCACTTGGCCCTGAAACGGCTGCCCGTCGATCTCGATCGCCATGACCGGTGCGCTCTGGCCGGGATAATCCGGCCGAACGACGACCGAGACCGTCCGGCCACTGCCGTCTTTGACCCGGTACTCGCCGGCGATAGCGCTGAGCTGCGTGGCATGCGGCATGAAGTGTTCGAGAGCCGCCAAGCGATGCTGGGAACCCATGGTCTCCCCTTCCGGCCATATGGCGCCGACAAGGCGCCTTGCACCCTTCGGCGTGAGATCCGTATGGAAGAACCCGTTATTCGGATTGCCGTCCTCGGCATACCATCGGATGGAGCCCTTGCTGTAGCGCACGTGCTTCAGCGCCTGCCCATTCATATACACCGCTTGGTTGAACACCGTGCCCGTGCCGCCCGTTTGGATTCGGCCATGAAGGAAAAAGCTCAACTGGCGATCCTTCGCCAGATAGAATCCAGTCCAAGGGAACAGCGCGGTGCGCATCAGAATCGTAAGGTCTTCCGTTGCGACAGACCAATCGACCGTATAGCCGTTGCCGGCGCTCCAATCGTCCAGCGCCTTCCTGCGTTGGTTCGGCTCCGCTCGCTGCACCGCGCTATGGAGACCGCGAAGCACGGCTTTGTTGGTCAATAATGCCGTCAGCATCCGCGCCGAATCGGGCGAAGACTTCGCTCGGATCCCTTTGGCCGCGATTTGCATCGAGCCCGCGTCGCGACGCGAGAGCAGCGACTGGTCGCGAGGCGTCAGCCCCTTCATCGACCACTTCGCGACCGCGGCGGCCGGATCGCGAACATAGAGGTCCCGCAGCCCGCCATCTTCCCTTAGCGCGAGGATGAATCGGGCGGCGGCCGTATCTTCCTGCCAATAATAGGAGGACGGTACGCGGAAGCGTTCGAAATCGTCGAACGCCTTCATCTCTCGGGCTCCGTAACGGTCGATTTCCCTAAGCGGGCCCGTCGGCGACTTGGCCGTCTGGCCAGGCTGCAGCAAGCCAAGCTTCAGGAGCATGTTTTGGTCTGCGGCGGCGGCATCCTTCGGCGGCAAATAAAAGGTCGATATGCCCGTGACCGTCGTCTGCGTCTCTGGATCGCGCAGCGAACCGATCGTATGCTCGCCGATCAGCGGATCGATGCCCGGGTATCGGGAGCCGATGTAATGGATGACGGTATGATCGGCGCCATAGATGTCTTCCAAGTAATCGAGCAGGACTGCGAATCCGCTGTTCAAATAACCGGATCGCCGATAACCGAGTTCTCCGATCAACCCGACCTGCCAGAGCACGAGATGCAGGCCCGTATCCGGCTTGCGGCCGCGAATTAGCATGTCGGTGGCTTCATACATCTGCATGCCCGGCTGGCTCGGATCGACGCCAAGGTCCGCGCAGAGCGTATCGAGCGCGCTCACGCCGGCCCGCATGACCGCTTGATGGCCCTCGCGCCGCGCAATCTGGATCGCTCGATGCGTGGAGAGGACGAAGATGCCGGGATGGCCGTAGTAGATCGCGACGACTTTCTTGCCCTTTCGGACGTAGTGCAGAATCGCTTCGGTCATCTGCATATAGGTAAGATACCGAAGCTTCGAGTCGTCGTAGAGGACGTAAAGATCGTAAGCATCCGGACGAAGCGATTTGATCCAGACCGACGTCGCCGGATCGGCGACGCAATAGAACACGTACTCCGCCTCGTGAATAAGAATTTCGTCCGAGGACGTGAATCCGACCGCTTCGATGCCCGAGCCTATTATCGTCAATTCCCCTCGGGCAACGGCGGGAATGACGAGCTCTGGATCGTCGGTCATTCGCTCGCGCTCGGCAGCGATCGCCCCAGCTAGCTCGACCCACCTTTCGCCATGCGCTTGGCGCGTCGGGTAGCTTCGGACCGAGGAGGGAATCATTTGATCCGTTGACATCGCCTCAGCCTCCCTTCTTCAAATAGTCCATGGCTACCTGCGCGCCGACTTTGACGGGCAAATCGCGTCCCTGATACTGGTATCCGCCCAGTGCCTGAAAAGCCTGATACTTGTTGTTTCCGGTATACTGCGCGAGGGCGGCCACGGCGGCGTTCTCCGCATCGGTCGACCAGCGCCAATTCGTAGCCGCCTGGTCGGCCGCAGAGTTGCCGGCCATAATGATCGTGCTTACGGTCATCTCGATCGTGGCATTGTCCGCTTGCGACTGCTGCACGTAATCCGCGAACGTATTCCAGCGGGTCTGAAGAGAAACTTGTTCGTTGAGCATATAGTTGACGAGGAGGCCGAGTCCGGTCGACTCGCGCGGCTGCAAGTTTTGAATGCCTTGCTCGTCGGCGTGCCTCCAGGCTTGCAGCAGTTGGGCGGCCGACATGAAAGCCAAGTTGATGGCCAGCATCTCAGTCAGCGCCGGCAGAGCCTTCTCCATGATCCAGCCGCCGACTTTGTTGAGCAGTCCCCGGATCATGCCCGGCTGTACGTCAACATCCGTATCGATGTCGATGTCCACGTCGATGTCCACGTCGGTTTCCGTATCCGTCACAACGTCGATATCAATGTCAATGTCCACGTCAACGTCAACGTCGACGACCGCGAGGAAGTCAACGTCGACATCGATGTCAATATCAACATCCACATCGATATCAATGTCAATGTCGATATCAACGTCAATATCCACGTCAATGTCCACGTCGATGTCCACGTCAACGTTGACAGGATCGACGTCGTCGCCAATGCCCGAGCCAGGTCCGGCAGAGTCCCCCGTTTCGTTCGCCCACTGGCGGATATTATCGTACAGCTTGCTCAGGTTATCCTTCAAAAATTGCAGGCCGTTGCGGATGCTCTCCAGCATATGAACGGCCATATCGAGCGCCATCGCGATCTGCACCAGAGTGAATGCCCCGTACACCATGTCGTAAGCGACCGCGTACCACGGCACGCTCGGATTCTGATACGGCTGCGCGATCATTGCCGCGCCGTTATACGTGCCCACGAAACACATGCCGATCTGGTCCGGCTTGCCCTCCCATGCGAAATCGCGCGGAATGCTCGTCAGCGCAATGCCGTTCTTGTTATCAGCCCCGGCCGAGGTCAGCTTCGATCTGGCGAACAGAAGCGTCTGCGTGCTGCCGTCCGCAGCCGATGTATAGGCAGCGGTGCCGTTCGCCACCGTAATCGTTCCGACCTCGTCGGGCGGAACGATGAATCCGTGCGTATCGCTTTGCGGCTCATAGCAATAATAGGTGCCCGGGAACGCATAAAGCGAGTTGGTCGCCCAGAAGCTGACCATCGAGAAAATGCCGAAGTCGACGCCCGCATACCCGTTCGCGGAGAAGAAGCTTGCCGCCTGCCCGTTCAACTGCGTCGGATCCGTATTGTTCAGCACCAATTCGTTGAACTGCAGCGCAATCGGCTGGTAGGGCTGGCTTGAATACGATTGGTAGAACGTCCATGCCAGCGCCGTCGACTTCCCGTCATCGTCGGTTACGGTAACGGATTGGCTGTCAGGGTCGAGCGTGTCGACGATGGCGAGCTTAAGCGGAAAATCGTCGGTCGCGCGCGCAATCACGATACGAGCCAGCGGATTGCCCGTCGAGAAGCTTCCCGATTGATTGGAATCGACGGTGCCCAACTGCGTATAGACCGGATAGTAAGCATCGTGATCCAGCGACGGCGGATCCGATATCGGTTGGCTCATCGTCGAGAAGACGACAACCGTTCCGCTTCCGCTATTGCGAAGCGAGAAAGGGTAGCTCGCGGAACCGGTCATTCGATTACCTCAGGCTCAATAGGGTCCTCGCCGTTCTCGATATCGTTGGCGGAGCTGTCCATCTCGTCGGCGGTTTCCTGGAAATCGTCGATCGCCCGCTGCGAGTCTTGCAGCTGTTCGCGTAGATCGTCCGGAATGTCCATTTGGTCGATGGCCGTATTGACGGATGTTTTCACATCGCCAAGACTGTCCTTCACCGAACTGAAGTCGCCCGACTCTCTGGCTTCCTCTAAGTTTCCTTTGGCCTCTACGAGCTTGTTCATGGCATCCTCGAGCGAAGGATTCACCTCGATCTGCGCAAGCTCCTTGAGCTGGAATTCATACTCCTCAATCATCGCATCGTAATTATCCGCCGTTATTTCCTTTAGCGTATCGACGATATAATCGTTCACGCTGCTCACCGTCGCATCCAGGCTGTCGATATCCGGCACGTCGATTTCGTCCGAGTCTAAGCGGCTTGCATTGCTGCGCTCATCGTCAAGAGCGGCACGCCCGACATCGTCCGCCGATTGGTCAGCCTGCCTCTGTTGATCGTCGGTCGGGTCCTTGCCTTTGTTCTCGTTCGTCTTATCGTCCTGGAGCTTGTCCTTCTTCCCTGCGAACTTCGTCTTCAAGAAATCGTATGCCATCCAGATGCCCATAATTTTCAAGAACGAATTCACGAGATCGTCAAAGCTTTTCGGAACGAGGTTTTTAAGCCATTTGACGAACGCATCCTCCGGCTTTTGGCTCACGCCAATGACCTTGATGCCGTTGAGCGTGCCGACCAACGCCGGCCACAGCACCGAATCCTTCGCATCTTGGGTAAACTGGCTCTTCAGCGCGAACGTCCATTGCAAACAGATGGACGGCGTGTCGGCCGTCGCATCGTCGACCAGCTGCATGCTGCTGAATGCAAGCTTCTGGCTAGTGTCCGAATCAGGCGTGTAAGTAATCGTATAGCCGCTGTTCGGATCGTTCGGATCGGCTGGGTTAGGCGCGCTGGACGGACGGGACAGCTTAATCGAGCCGTAATTGACGACAGCGGATCCCCCGCTGGACGAGGAATTGGAGCTTGGCACGCCATACAGCCAGAACGTTCGTCCCGGGTTGCCGTCATCATCCAGACCCCATTTCCATGCAAATGCTTTCAAGTAGGTGCTGACTGCGAGATAGCTAGGAAAATCAAGCCCTTTGAAGCCTTTCGTACTGTTAAAATAGTCGGCGATCTTCTTCATCATATCGTCGACCGTCTTCTCTTTTTGCGCATCCGTTAATGCTTGCTGGAAATTTTTCGCGAGGTCCGTGGTTGGGTAGGCCATGAGGTGTTGACAGAATGTAAAGGCGAGGCTCATATTTTTGGCTGCGGCCGCAGTGACCGTAACGGGAGGATAGCCCATCGAATCAAAATCGAGCGCCACGCCGACATTCATGACGGGGAACAACGAATCAGGCTCGCTGATTAACAGCTGATACAGGTAATTCGGCTGCGTCTTCCCGCTGGAATCGGTGCGCGTGTCGTTCAGCGTCACCGTTCCTGTGCCGCCATTGGAAATAACTTGTCCGCCTTCGGCAAGGCTAAGCATTTTCAGCGACTGCTGGTATCCTTTCTTGGGCGAGTTGTTGGCGACATTCGTAGACGAATCGAAGGCATCCAACACGACGACCGGCTTTCCTGCGTTGTTCGTGATCTTGCACGCGGTGTTGACCGAAGAGGTAATAGACATTAATAATTCCTCCTTCTTTTTGAAACAAATTTGTAATAAGCGTATAAATTTTAATACAAGACAATTTATTCCATCCTCTTCGTTTTATTCCTTCCGCCTATACCTTGCCGCGACCGAATAATTTCTCGACACGATCCAACATCATGCGTTAACACAAAAATGGCGGCGCAGGGATCGCTCCCTGCACCGCCATTCTTCTATCGCTCTATATCCATTCTAGCTCAAAAACGAGCTGACGCTATTACTATCAGGCTGCTGCGCCGCGTTCAACGCCTTCGGCTGTTCGCCGCCATGTCCAAGACGGTTCGCCAGCTGCGTGTTGATCGTCGTCATTTTGTTCGTATAATCGTTGCAGCTGTCGATGATGCGACGGTTCGATTGCTCGGACAGATCAATCGCTGCCATCAGGTCCGTGATGGCCCGGTTAACGGCTTCCATCGACATCGATGGTTTCGCCAACAAGTCATTCGTCCGCTCCGTTGTCTGCCGAAGCAGGCGGGCATTCTCTTGGAACTGGTTCT
The DNA here is from genome assembly GCF_014779765.1 of Paenibacillus terricola. Classification (GTDB taxonomy): domain Bacteria; phylum Bacillota; class Bacilli; order Paenibacillales; family Paenibacillaceae; genus Paenibacillus_T; species Paenibacillus_T terricola. The sequence continues at coordinate 467,389 of NZ_JACXZA010000005.1, forward strand.
CAATCGTTTTGTTTGTAGCATCAACGGCACTAATAACCTTCTCTTGGTCATTCAGCGCAAGTGCGATCATCGCCGACACCGTAATGAGATTGGACGTCTTATCGATCGCGTTGTTCACTGAATCGATAAGCTTATCGTTGTTATCATTGATGATATCCGTTGCTGCAATCGCTTGGTTGTACAACATGATCATCTCTGTCATCGACTGAATGCGCGTCACGACTTTGCGCAAGCCGCGCTCCAGTTGTGCCTTGCGGCCCTCGTTCTCCGGCTTTGCAATTTCAGCCTCGAACAGCTCCTTCAGCTTGTCGCCGAACGCGATCTTCGTCTGGAGCGAATAGATTTCCTCGAGTGAAGAGCGCTTCAGCTGGCGCATATTCACGATGCTTTCTTCAAGCGTATCTTTGCCGTCGCGCAAGCCGTTAATGATTACGTCGACGTTCGTTTTGACCGACTGATACTTGTAAATATAGTTCTTCAGCGGACTCTTACGAACGAGCTTGCCAATAAATCCGACATTTTTGCTCTGCTGGAGCGTCTCGCATTCGTTGCGGAGTTTCAGTATCATGTTGGATACTTCCGCACGACTGCCGCCCATCAGGTCATTAACCGGACGATCAAGCAGCTTAAGCGTTTGACCCGCTTTCTCTTGCGTCTTCATGCCCAGCTTGCCAATCTCGTCCATCAAGGAATCCAGCTGTACGGAATCCGTCTGCGCGACCTGACCGATCAGGCGCGATGCTTCCTGTACGACCTGTTGTTCGTCTTCTTTCTTCAACTGCACGAGCTGTGTTGACATATCGATTGCCTCCTTTACGATAAGGGGAAAATGGATGGCTCGATTAGAGCTCCGATTGCTTATAGCGTTGGTGGATAAGCTCAGCCTTCGTCTGAAGCTCCAGCAAATCCTTATGCTCAACCGTCGAGACGATATCGTTAATCTTCGAGTTGACGTCCCGCAGGCCATTAAGCAGCATGCGTCGGTTCTGACTCTTCATCTCGCCGCTCAGACGTAGGAATGGGTTGATGACACCGTTCAAGTCTTTGAGCACAAGTCGGCGAACCGTATGATTGATGTTACTGTCGCTAAGCTCACTCAGCAGCGGAATAACACGTTGAACCCGTGCGAATAATGCAAGCGACTTATCGACGATCTCGCTGTCGAGGTTGTTCTTCTGGCCTTCGGAAATAATCATATCCTCTAGCACCTGCAAGTACTCCACAACCGACTCGAAGCCCTCCGGAATGGAAGATTCCTGTTGTGGCTGTGGACGTGCCGCCGCCTGGCCTGAAGCTGCGGAGATCGAAGCTTGCGGCGGCAGGGCACTAGGTGGCATGAATGGCGATGGACTCGGCTGCTGTGGCTGCTGAGATGGCAACGGCTGCGCGCCATTGGACTGATCTCGATTCAAGCCCGGCGGGTTATTGCCATTCGGACGCGTCGGGATCAAACTGCCAACAATTGCGCCACCCGCAGGCAGCATAAGCGACAGCACCTCAGGCAGCGCGAAACCCGTTATAACAGCAGCGACGTAGCCGACTGCAGCGCCGATTAGTGTATTTTTGTTCACGGACGATTCCCTCCACTACTGGACTGGACACGTAGTCTCTTCCCTTATTGTAGGAACCGCCACAAGCGCTGTCAATGTGACCGGTCACCGGCTAATGAAGCCTCACGCTCTTGACCCGCCTCGAATGTTGCCATCCGCATAGCAAGTTCAATATGGCTCGTCATCATATTGTACTCCAGTTTCAGCTCGCCAATCGGCTGTCCCAGCGCTGCTTTCACGCCCAAATACGGGAAGTTAATGCCCGTCAGGCAAGTGGCATGAAGACCGCCGGACATGCGCGGATTAATTTCCAGAAGTTTCGGAACACCGTTCGAATATCGCATTTGAATGTTGAAATTGTAGGGAATTCGATAAGCCTCAGCCACGCGTTGCGCAATCGCCAGCAGCTCTTCGTTATGCTCGAGGACACGTAGACGTCCATCCGCTTTGCGCCGTGGAATCGCAGCATGCAGATTGCCTTGGCCGTCCGCAATACAGTCAATGCTGTATTCAGGACCTTCCAGCAGCTCCATGACCATCATCGATGGGAAACTGTCCGCCTGTGACAAAATCGAATAAGCTTCCTCGAACGTCAGCTCATTCGTTACATAACCAAACAGGTCACTCAGCGCATTCCGTTGATCATTCACGATGCGAAAGCCTAATCCGCCCTCCGAATCCGTCGGCTTGAAGCAGACGCGATGGCCTTCGGCGAGAAGCCGCTCGTACGCCTGCTTGAACCCTGCCGCGTCCGTTACGACCTCGTACGCCGGCACTTCCATAATGCCGCTCTCACGTACCTCTTCATAAAATTTGTCCTTGATCGAAATCTTCTCTAACAAATCAACGTCGCGACACACGGTTACCTTCGTGCCAATCGCGTCGAACAGTTCGATATTGCGGGCGATATCGAGCATCCGCAGCCGCGGAATGAACACATCGATCTCATGCTCCTTGCAGAAGTCAGCGAGCCACTGCACATATTCCACACCTTGAAGGACAGGTTCTGTCGCAGCATAGTCTGCCGCTTGCAGCGCCATATGACGGGGATCCGGATGCGTGCCATACAGCTTGAACGGAAGGCCGTCCTCATTGTTGCGGATGCTGTTCATATAATGATAGGCAACGGAAAACCAACGGTTAAAGTAGACGCGATACTCCTTCTTGCTCTTCATGACGAACGTTCCCCCCATGTTCTTTGTCCCAATGATTCAGCCTTCGTCTGCACGAAAGACGCAATCTCTTCCCCTGCATACAAGCCCGAACGCTCCGTAAATACCCAACTGCCATGCTGCCCAGTCGTCTGATAAACGCGGTACAGCTCTCCATGAGCAGGAGCGATCGCATCATCTGCTGCCTCCAGCAGGCTTCGATCCAGCAGTGAATCGCCTGAGGCGATAAGCGCTGCTTCCGGATGACGCTGCCTAATATAAGAGACAGCATCCCTCTTGTTCACAACAGCAGGCACGAGGTACACCTTCCGTCCCTGCACCGATACTTCCCATCCCCGCTCAGCGAGCAGCTCCGCACGCTCCTGTACGGCTTCCAACGGCAGCTTGTCTCGGTCCACCATATACACATAAAACAACTCATCGCACAGACGTTCTTCCTTCACCCATTCCGGCTGAACGATTGGAGCAAACCATTGCCGCGCCTCTTCGGATGAACACGCGGCGCGCTTCAGCCGATCCTGTACAAGCTTCTGCCAGTAGGCATCTTCTTCGCCTCGGATCAGAATACGGCCGCCATTGCTCGTTATCGCATAAGCAGGCACGATATCCCGCTGGAACACCTCGATGCGGCGGTACTGCGCCATCGTCCGCGTCGTTACGGGAACGAACACAAGCCTCTCATTCAATTCTTTCAACACCGCGATGGATGCCTCGGACATGAAGGACTGCGACTTGCCGTTGATCCATTCCACGATGCGAATGCCTGGTTCGTCTTCCGGCACAATCATCGACCGTCTGGAGAAGATAAGCGTCTGATCCAAGTCGCTTGCATAGATCATGCGGACTCTCCCTTCAATGGCTTAATGATGCCGCAGCACGAAAAGGCAAGTCCCGGAAACGGCTCAACCGGCACGCCCCGCTCCTCTGCAAGCAGCAGAATAGGCGCAAGATGCGGATTGTCCACTCGGTCAACAAGAATCTTCCACGGCACGCGCCGCAGCAGCACACGGCATGTCTCGCCAACCCCCGGCTTGATTAGGTTAATATCCTCAATACCGAACGCTTGCTGCACCGCTTGAATGTCCGCAAGTCCCTGCCAGGTCGCTTCCGGTGATTCCTGCTTGTTCTTATCCGCACAACCAGCCGCTGTCTGCGCGATGACCTCAAAATGCGCCGCAATACGTTCAACGAACCGATTCGATTCATCGATCGAACGCCAATGCTCATAGAACTTGGAGCCATGATAATCATCCGGCCCGATCAGCCCGGGCTTCAGCACTGTACGGCTCATAAGGCCAGACACCGTGGCATTCAGGCACGCACTTGGAATGAGATAGTCCTCCCGCGTCCCGAACGTCTCCGAACAACGTCCAGGATCGGCCAGCACGGCGAGATCATCGCTCAACCGTACGCCATACTTGTCTTCGAATTGGCGGCATGCTTCGATCAACGTGCGGCGTATCGCCCCTTTGCCCGTCCAACCATCAACGAACTGAATCGATGCCTCTAACCCATGTTTTTGCAAAATATAAATGAGTGCGTTCTCGTCGATCCCTTTGCCCCGAATAATCGAAATGCTGTAATGCGGCAGCGAGACGCCGTAACGCTGCTCGATATACCGCTTAATAAGAACGCCTACCGGCGTCCCGGCCCTCGCCAGCGACACGAGTACGCACGATAATCCGCGTTTGCGAACAATAAGCTCCGCGACGGCTGCAATCCCTTCGGCGACCAGAGGCGCCGAATCGTCCAGCGTCTTACGATACAGCTGCAGGTATTGCTCCGAGGGCTCGTATTCCTTCGGCAGCATCTCCGAGTAATGAACGCCGGACTGAATCGCTTCTTCCCGGTCTTCGGTTGGCATCTCGAGCTGCGCTCCACGCAGGTCCTTCAGCAGGAACGTTACATCCGAAGGTGCATAACTGCCAAGCGGCACAGGCGGCTTCATCGTCCGTTCGAACACCTTCGCCACTCGTGGATCACGCGCCGCATGCTGGTCGTCCAGAGGATTCACAGGTTCTGAAGCGCTCGTGCAGCACACCGCATGAATCACCTTGCAGTTGATATGCTTCAGTGCTTCCAGCATCGGCGCGAGCCGCTCCATTGGCGTTGCCCGCTCCACAATAACGAAGACATCCTCATAAGCGTGAGCGCCGAGATTATAAAGATAATGCCGGACACCTTCATCGTCAGGCGAAGGGAATGTCACTCCGTCCTTGACCGCATAATCCGCACGATCCAGCGGATGAATCGGACTTCGCGTCGAGGACTGATAATAGACGCTGCCTTGCATCGCCGCAGCAATTTGCATCGGCACGTACATGAACTCCCCTGTGCCGATGACGAGCGTATTGCCACCGCTGCCAGTACGAAGCGCCTCCAATTGGGAAGCTGCGTTCTGTATCGCATCATCCGCCCGCTTCCGCTCCTCTGTTGCAATACCGAAGCGCCCCGTCTGTCTCATATACGGAGCATGATTCGAGCGTCCAGCCTGGTCAAGCGACACCGCCCCCACCGGCTCGAACACCGATTGCAGCATATGTACGCGGCATTCCGGGCAGGCAATAGGCAGCGCCTCGTCGGTATCCTCGCCACTGTTCAACAGCCCTTGCGGCGCCCCGTTCGGGAACGCCACGCCGTTCACTTCGATCGTTCCCCGATAGAGCGTAATCGTCTCAATCGAAATGTCGAACTCGTTCGCAAGCGAAGCGAATGCCTCTTCTGCCGTTTCACTGCGCCAATCGAGCAGCGATGCAACGACATACCGCTTCCGCGGAAATTTCGCATGCATGTCCCGAATGAGGTTCAGCGTCGTCTTCCCTGTCGTCATCTCGTCATCGACGAATACGACAATCTCGCCGTTATCCCAATAATCGCTTCGCTCCGCGTAACAGCGGTGTGCCACCGCATGCGAATGCTCCTCGTCGAACTGCAGCACCGAATCTCGGTCCGCCAACAGTTCTCGCGTCGTATGCAGATAGGTCGCATTGCTCTCGAATGCATCGAACATGGCATGTCCCAGCGCCGTTGCCGTCTCCGCGAAGCCGAGAAGCTTGAGCGGCATCGGCGGCCGCAGCCGTTCAGCAATTACCTTCCGATACACACTAGGCGCTTCAGTCGGGTCCGTTAAGCCTTTCATCGTCTGCTGCAGCAGCGGCTCCCATTCCGATGACCGTTCAGGCTGCAGATGCCGACACAGCAGTACAGCCAGCGCATAACCCGCAAGCAGCGAGATATGCGGATCGATTGGAATATGCTTGCCGAGCAGCTTGCTTACGAATAGAAACGAACGTTTCGGATTGTTGCGTGCCGCCATATGAAATAAGGATGAGATCGGAAGTCCAAATGGATTATCTTTCTCTGACACCGTCACCTGCAAGCTGCCGGCAATGTTATAAACGTGCGTAGCCTTGCTCTCGGAATAAGGCTGTGTAGCGTTGCTCATCATGCAGCACCCCGTATATATTCGCTCTCGCAATCATTTTTCTCGCCCAGTAATAATGCGGCTTAAATTCGTTCATCTTATTACCATACTCACTCTTCATGACGCCAAGGCTGCCATCCCGATTCTCCAGAATCGCGAGCGCATCCATATACTCTTCGCGCGTAACGGTGTACATGGCCTGTACCGTACGCAGCTGAACCGGGTGGATTACCGTCTTGCCGATCAATCCGTTCTCTTTATCCAACATAATCTCGCGAATGAACGTCGCACTCACATCTTCTGTTAACGTACCAAGCGCGGAGTGGCGTTGGTTCGGCAGTTCCGGCATCAGTGCATCACGCAGACGCGTTTCCCGCAGCGCTGCCAACTGATGAGGCCGATCGTTGCCCGTTCCGAAATATTCCCACACCGGGCCTGATACGACATACCCATCTTCTGCTCTGCCGAAAATATTCATAATGTCCGCAATGCAATCTCGTATCGCTGCAAGGTCATATACCGTCAGCTCTGGACTTCGTCTCAACCCGAATAGACTGGAGAAATCCGTCGCGCCAATCCGCACATTCAACACATAGTCCCGATAAGCGTCCAGCAGCCGCTTCGTATCGAGCAGCGTTTCCAATCGGCTCTCTCTATAAATAATCGAAGCACTCTCTAATACTGGCATACCATATAGCGGAGGCTCGTCCTGCTCTCTGCATCGGTTGTAGTCATCCAGCAGCCGGAAGTACCGTTCCCCTGTAGACGGCGTGAACTTTGGAAATACGAACCCGGTTACAATACGAACCGAATCCTCTAATCGGACTAACAACCTCGCCATCTGATCCGTTGAACGAACCCGAATGAAGAGGAGCGGCAGTCGTTCCTGCGGCAGCACGCCGCTATCCACAGCCGCGGCAACACGCGACAACTGTTGTATGAGCGAATATTCGGCTGCATCGACCATAAGGTCTGCTACAGCATCTTCAAGATCGATAACCGCCGTCACTAGTTCACTCAGCTTCCCCGTGATCAAATCGGCTGCAATCGTCGGACGCGTCGCAGGCATGTACAAAGCCGCTCCAACGGCATAAGCAAGTTGTTCTCTTGGCGTACGGTTCGAGAACGACATCGGCGGGCAGAAGAACATCGCCCCTCTTTCCTCTTCGGACAAATCATCATAATAACGCATGACGCTCGCTCCTCCCTTCTATCCCTTATACGAACGAATCCCTCCATAGTGGAGGGATTCGTATTATTACTATGAAAGAGCGCTGATGCAGATCTCTTTAAGCATTCTCTTTGACCTTCTTGCGGCGAAGGATACTCAGCACGATCGCACCGCCGAATACGAGGAACATCGCTGCGAAGAACAGGTAGTGCGAAATATGAACGCCGAATGCTCCCAACAGCATTTTGATGGCGATAACAGCGATCAGAACGAATGCTGCTTTCTCCAGCTCTGGGAAACGCTCGATGAGCTTGAGGAATACTTGCGCAACGCCGCGCATCATGAGAACGCCCAGAATACCGCCCAAGAACAGAACCCATACTTCGTTGCTCACACCGAATGCCGCGATAACGCTGTCGATACTGAATGCGATATCCATCAGTTCGACCATTAATACAGTCTTCCAGAAGCCATAGGCTTTACCTTCGGTCTGTTCATCTCCGCCGTGCTTGAACAATCCCTTGTATGCGATGAACATCAGGTAGGCCGCACCAAGTACCTTCACCAGCGTAAACTTAACGAGGTATGTACCGAAGCCAATCGCTAAGAATCGGAATACGTAAGCGCCAAGCAAGCCGTAGAACAATGCCTTTTTCTGCTGATCTTTCGGCAGGTGACGAACCATAACGGCCAGCACGAGCGCGTTATCCGCAGATAGCAGGCCCTCTAGCAAGACGAGGCTGAGAATGATGCCCCAGCTTGCCGGGTCCGTGAATGTTGCTGAAATGTCTGCCCAGGAGAAGAAATGACCATAGCTCTCTCCTATTTTGTTCAACCAATCCATGAATGCTGCCTCCAATAGAAAATGGGATAATCGTATTCGAAACTCTCCATTACGCTATACGCACAGCTGCAGCTGCAAGACAAGCGGAGAAGTTGTTTTCGATCGTTATCGATCGCACGCCCAGCTCGTACTGCCCAGCTTGCTCCACAGACAAGCCGGGCTGCAATCTAGTTCGCGTCTAAGCCGTAATTACGGCATAGCGCCATCAGTCCGCCTGCGAAGCCGCTGCCGATCGCTTGGAATTTCCACTCGCCGCCGTGACGGTAGAACTCGCAGAATACGACAGCCGTCTCTGTCGAGAACTCTTCCCCGAGATCGAAGCGAAGAACTTCGCGGTCCGAAGAAGCGTCAACAACGCGGACGAATGCGTTCGAGACTTGTCCAAAATTTTGCTTGCGCGATTCGTAATCATAAATCGTCACTGTAATGCCGATCCGATGGATCGAAGCTGGCACTTTGCTTAAATCAATGTTGATCTGCTCATCATCGCCATCGCCTTCGCCTGTCCGATTGTCGCCCGTGTGAACGACCGAACCGTTACCGCCCGATACATTGTTGTAGAATACGAAATCATCGGCGCCCTTCGCCTTGCCATCCTCGTACAGCAGAAAAGCCGATGCGTCCAAGTCGAAGTCAGCACCGCCGACATATTTGTTCGTGTCCCAGCCTAGACCAACGACAACTTGCGTAAGACCCGGATTTGTCTTCGTAAGATCAACGCGTTGACCTTTAGATAGTGAGATGCTCATCGAATTCTCTTCCTCTCCTGACCAAAATGGCGTGCGGCAGACCAGCCGCTAGAGCGAAGGTCTGCCGCACGGGCTTTCACCTGCTTATTGCAAGCCGTAATCGCGTACAAGGCCAGCCAAGCCGTCCTTGTAGCCGCTGCCGATCGCGCTGAATTTCCATTCACCGCTGTGGCGATACAGCTCGCCAACGACAACGCCCGTCTCGATCGAGAAGTCCTCGCCGAGATCGAAGCGGATCAGTTCCTCGCTGTTCGCATCGTTCAGAATGCGGACATAAGCGCGGGATACTTGACCGAAGTTCTGGTTGCGCTCTTGGGCCTCATAGATCGTGATCGTGAACGCGATCTTCTCTACGTTCGCCGGAACGTTCGCAAGGTCGATGTTGATCTGTTCATCGTCACCTTCACCTGCGCCAGTCCGGTTGTCGCCCGTATGAACGACCGAGCCGTTCTCGTTCTGAGGGTTGTTGAAGTAGATGAAGTTGCGCTCGCCCTCAACCTTGCCCGCTGCGTTAGTCAAGAAGACCGACACGTCGAGATCGAAGTCTTTGCCGCCGTCGTATTTGTTCGTGTCCCAACCAAGGCCTACCGTTACTTTCGTCAGCCCCGGGTTTGTTTTCGTCAAATCGACCTTCTGGCCTTTCGTCAAGCTAATTGCCATGGTATACACCTCTCTTCTGCAGAGCCGGCTTAGCAGCCGGCCACCGCTTATTTATGCTCAGCAGCTAACTGATTGATATGAACGGCGTGCGTGCCTTCACCGATCGCCGAAAATTTCCACTCGCCGTTATGACGGTACAGCTCGCCACAGATAAGCGCCGTCTTGCCTGCATAGCTCTCCGACAGATTGAAGCGAACGAGCTCATTGCCCTTCGTTCCGTCCATCACTCGTATGTATGCGGACTGAATCATGCCGAAATCCTGTTTGCGGTTAACGCAATCGTAGATATTAACAACAGCAAGAAGCTTGTCCACGCCAGCAGGAACCTTCGCCAGATCAATGAAGATCTGCTCGTCGTCGCCATCGCCTTCGCCGGTAATGTTATCACCGGAGTGAATAACAGATTGACATGGGCTTTGCTTATTGTAGAAACAAACAACGTGATGGTCGTTCGTCAATTTCGACTGCTCGTTAAGCATCAGGACCGAAGCGTCGCAGTCGATATTGGCAGCTTGCTTCTTCAAACCGAAGAGTCCGCCTTTCGTCTGCACAGGATCCCAGCCCAGACCAATCGTAACTTTCGTCAAGCCTGCATTGCCTTTCGTCAGATCAATCTTCTGACCTTTCACCAAACTAATCGACATCGTTTGTCCACCTCCCTTTCCAATTGTAACTGCAGGATGAATGCCGTTGAACCAGAAGGTTAAAGCCTTGAATTTCCAGACTCTAACCCCAACTATACTCTAGTAATCATCAAAAATCTACTTGCTTATACAAACATTTAGGCTCGGCTAAATAAGCTGATTTCATACGTTTCATGCATGATAAATTGTACTTAATAACAGCTTATAACCTTCCATACGTACGGTCGCCCAGAAAGGATTCAAAAAAAATACATTTAACATCATTTTCTTGCACAAAAAGCCTTACCGATCGTCTCTATCAAGATCGGTAAGGCTTTCACGCTCTCCAATTAAGCCAGTTTCAGCCAGCTGACACGAACGTCGCCTGTCAATGTTACGAACACGTCTTGACGACCCGCTGCGCCTTGCAGCGCAGAGTCGAACGTACGCCATGCTTGCTCGCCGCCTGTTGCTGCGATGTCAATCGACCCAACCAGCGTTCCTTGCGCGGAACCGAGGCGAACCTCCAGACGGCCGCCCTTCGCTGCAGCCGCAGCACGAACCTCAATCGCAGCTGCGCCTCCGCCAAGCTCAACGTCCTTGAACGCGATCCAGCCTGCCTCGCCGCTAAGCTCGACAGCTGCGAAACCTTCTTTGCTCTCGCCAAGGAAAGTGCCCTCATAGTCGTCGAAGTTCTCTGCCTTCGTCTGAACGCCAAGGTTGCGCGCAGGAATCGTCTCGCCGTTGATTCTCACAACTTCCGAAGTCCGGATATCATCGGACGTGCTGCCGATCAGCAGCGTGTACTCACCCGATTCAACCGCATACTTCTCGCGGGTAACATCCCAGATTGCCAGTTCAATCGCCGGAACCGTGAACGTAACCGTCTGTGATTCACCCGGCTGAAGCGCGATACGACGGAAGCCATACAGCTTCTTCACCGGACGCTTCACGCGGGATTGCTCAGCGCGGACGTACAATTGAACAACCTCTTCACCCGCAACGCTGCTCGTGTTCTCCACCCGAACCGATACCGTTACTTCGCCATCGCCGTTAATTTCAGCTGCAGCGACTTGCGCCGTGCCATATGCGAACGTCGAGTACGACAGACCGTGGCCGAATGGATAGAGCGGCTTGTCCTCGAAGTACAGGTACGTACGTTTACCTTTAATAATGTCGTAGTCCATAATGTCTGTCAGTTGGTCAGCCGAACGGTACCACGTCATGTTCAGACGGCCAGCTGGGTTGAAATCGCCGAACAATACGTCAGCCAGCGCAGTGCCGTGCTCTTGGCCGGAATGCGACGAGTAGATGACTGCCGGAATGTTCTCGTTGATCCAGTTGATTTCGAATGGATAGCCGCCCGTTACAACAACGACCGTATTCGGGTTCGCTTCATAAACAGCTTGTACCAGACGAAGCTGCGCTTCAGCCAACTCAAGACCTGGACGGTCGATTTCTTCCTTGCCGTTCACGAGTGGGTTGTTGCCGACGAAGACAACAGCCGTTTCTGCTTGCTTTGCTGCCTCGATTGCTTCCTTCTGACCGTCACGTACGACTTCCTTCTCGAACAATTCGGATGCTTCGAACGTCTTCGAATCGTTCACGCCAAGTCCAGCTTCAGCCGCGGTAACCGTACGATTGCTCCAAGTCGTGATCGCGTGAGCGCCATCGCCTTGCGGCACAAGATGGAACACTTCTTTCACGAACCAGCCATATACTTCTTCCGCCGATGCCGTTACTTTCTCCTCGTCCGTCGTTACATACTTGCCGTTGCTCTCCGCTTGCAGCGTCAGGCTGCCCCAGCCCCAGTCGCCTACATTAAATGTTTCAGCGCCTGCAGCATCTGCCGTTGCCGCCAGCTGTTTGCTCTCGGCTTCACTGATCGTCAGGTATTGGCCGTTTGCCTTTGAACGAAGCTTGATGCGGTCATTGCCATCAACGAAGGAAACCGATTTGCCAGCCAGCTTGCCTTGGATGGCTTCAAGCGGCGTTACTTTATAAGGAAGCGTACCGGAATACCAGTCGCGATAAACGATATCGCCGAGCGGACCGATAACGGCTAATTTGTTCAACTTGCTTGCATCCAGCGGCAGTGCGCCATTGTTCTTGAGCAGAACGACGTTCTTCTGCGCAGCCTTGAGCGACAAGGCTTGATGCTCAGCTGTCATTAGCGATGCGTCATCAATCGCTGCATATGGTACAAGCTCCTGTGGATCGAACTCGCCAAGACGCATCCGAACGCGGAACGTGTTCGCCACCGCTTTGTCCAGATCGGATTCCGCAAGGAGTCCCTGTTCAAGCGCTTCACGGATCGCTTGCGTGACGACCTTGAAATCGTCCGTAACGCTGTCGATACCTGCTTTGATCGAGTCAGCGACAGCAAGCGCCATCGAATCATAATATTTGTGATCGTTAACGATACCTATCATATCTGCCGCATCACTTACAATGAAGCCGTCCATCCATTGGCCCTTAACAACGCTGTTAACCGTCTCATGCAGAAGCGCTGGCGTGCCGTTAATGGAGTTGTAAGCCGTCATCATCGATTGCGCGCCGCCTTTGACGAACGCAGGCTCGAATGCTTTGAAATAATATTCGCGCATGTTGCGCGGGTCAATGCTCGCGGAGCAGCTGCCGCGGTTGATTTCGTTGTTATTGCCTAGGAAGTGCTTCAGCGATGCGACTGCCTTCAAGTATTTCGGATGGTCGCCTTGAATGCCTTGCGTCAGCGCAGCCGTCAATTCGCCAGTCAAATGCGGGTCTTCGCCGTATGCTTCCTCCGTACGTCCCCAACGCGGGTCGCGCTCCATATCAACCGTTGGCGCCCACAGCGTCAGGCCGTTAATCTCCGGCTTGCGCTTATAGAATACGCGAGCCTCCGTACCGATAACGTCACCGATCTGTTTCAACAGATCTTGGTCCCATGTCAGGCCAAGGCCAATCGGCTGCGGGAAGCTCGTTGCCTCTCCCAGCCAAGCGATACCGTGTGCACCCTCCGTACCGTGCTTGTAAGGCGCGATGCCCAGGCGTTCGATCGCAGTCATATACTGCGGCATCGAATCCACTTTCTCGTCAAGCGTTAGACGCGAGACCAAGTCCGCTACACGTTCTTCGAGCGGCAGTTCCGGATTGCGGAACGGATATTCGTACTTCGTCATTGTTGTCGCTCCTTTATTGGATAAATAATGAATTAGTTTAACCTTTAAACGAATGAACGATGCCCTCATTATACTAAGCGAAAGCATATAAAACAATTGCTAAAACGATTTCGATAACGCTTACATTAAGTATAATTTCAAAATTATTACAGTGCAGGCATTCCATTGCCTGCACTGTACGCTTACGTTCTTATAAAGTTAATCGCCGCTCCTATTCAAGTTACGATTGCTGATGTATACCGCTTAACATCGCACTGATCATAGCGCCAAGCAACTGCTGATCAAGGAATGGCGCGAGACTGGCGATAGAATTCGGCGACAGCTCTCCCGCTTCTGCCGCACGTTGTACAAGCCCGGCTAGTTGTTCTCTACCTAGGAATGGCGCAAGGCTAACAAGCGTATTCAACGACAGTCGTCCACGTTCCGATGCTCCCTGGACGATCGCATTAAGCCGTTCTCTGCCGATGAAAGGCGCAAGACCGATGATCGCATGCTCGCTAATCTCGCCTTGCAGCCCGCGTTCTGCAAGGCTGCCAAGCGCATCCTGACTCATGAATGGCGCTAAGCCGAGTACAACCTCCGTACGTATAGAGCCTTCTGCCGCCATCTCGGCGAATCGGTCGACAGCGCCGCGCTCCAGGAAGGGCGCAAGACCAACGAGCAGCGAGCCTTCAATCTCGCCATTAATCGCCCGCTCCGCTAAGTCTCCAAGTGTCTGACGGTCAAGGAACGGTGCGAGCGATACGACCATATGAAGGTCGAACGCCCCTTCCTCCGACGCCTTTACAAGTCGGGTCAACTGTTCCTTGTTCAAGAATGGAGCGAGGCTAACGATACGCTGCGCAGAAACGGAATGTTGTTCAGCCGCCTCAACAAGCCTGTTCAGCGATTCTTCGGAAAGAAACGGTGCAAGGCCTTCGATGAATTCCCAGCCCCATGTCTGCGATACGGAAGTAACGACCTTATGCAATGACTGCTTGGAAACAAAGGGAGCCAGTTGGAACGCGAACTGTTGATTGAATACTTCCGGCTCTAGCTGCTGCGTCAGCTCATTCAGCGTGCTCGCCTTCAACATCGGCGCAATCTCGATTAAATCGTCTGCTGCCGCAGCATTCTTATTAATGAAGGATGCCGCTTCGTCCGTCTGTCCTTCCGAAAGCTTCTCAAGCAGCTTGCTGGCATAGACGCTGCCATTCTGTGTACGGTCCCTGCTGCCGCTAAGCAGCAGTTCATCTAGTGAGATTTCGAACAACTCTGACAACCGAGGCAGGATTGCAACGTCCGGCAGCGATTCGCCTCTCTCCCATTTGGACACCGCTTGATGGCTGATGTTGAGCTTCTCCGCTAAATTGGATTGCGTCATATCCCGTTCCTTGCGCAATTCTGAAATACGTGCCCCGAATTTTCTCGCGTCGATCATTCCGAATCCCCTCCATATCCAATGGAACAGTGCGCACTGTCTGAATCGAGCATAGCATACGACTCTTCCAATCGGCTATCTACTATCAGTTGAATCGGCTCAGCCCTTATAACAGGCGGGTTCTTGACCTAGCGGAAGCCGGATTCTACCGGCAGTAGAATTCGGTTTTACAAGCGCGGATAGGCATTTATTGTGACGGTACAAATGCATAACCCCTCAACGCGCCAAGCTACATATAATGCAGCAGTTACTTATTCTGCGGGGAAAGCGGGGATGGCGGTTGTCTGTCTACCTGGAACTGAACGATGTCCTCCGTAAGATCGATCAAGCATTGGTGGACCGCAAGCCGCTGTCACTCGTTCGAGTCGGAGACGGCGAGAATATCGTGCTCGCACAGCGGTCCGTGTGGACGGTGCGCCGAGTGCTGCGCGAACGCTGGGCGATCAAAGCCAATAATGGCGAAAAAGGCGTTACGCTGCCCAACATTAAACTGCGCAACGAGCTCGTCAAATCGATCAAAGCTGCCTCCATCGTCGGTCTGCTTCCCCTGGACGATGAACAGATCAAGGCGCCGAGTTATCTTAAACGGCCGCTTACGAATCGGATCTTTCGCCACTTCAAGCTGAACCCAGACGTGCAGTGCCATGCATGCGTCAATCGCGAGATGCCGAGCAGCGATCAATTCTGGCGTATTCTTCGCCGGAGAAGGATCCTTATCATTACCCGTAATCCCGAACCGCTTAAGGAAATACTGGAGCAGAAGCCGCTAGGGCTTCATGTCGCCTATACAATCCCGTTCTCGCATTACGATCAAATCGAAGAAACGATGGACATCGTTAAGACTATTCGTCACAAGTTCGATATTGCGCTTATCTCCTGTGGCGTCAACGCTGTCATTCTAGCCCCGCGAATTGCCGAGTTGACGGGCAAAGTCGCCCTTGATTTCGGCAAAGGCCCTGACCGGATTGCGGCAGCTTTGAAGGCTAGAGCTCGCTTACTTTCGAAACGTCCTATTCGCTGACCTGCTGCCTTGATTCTATGCTTGCGCGGGATCCTCCGCCGAGTCTCTCCAGCTTGCCTCTGCTCGTCAGTCCTCGCGTCGCGTTGCGCGCATCGTAAAGGACGGCAGCTTTCTCAACGATGCGCTCGATCGGCAAGTCAGCATGATCCGTATGAATGACAGTACAATCAGCGGCAGACAGCACTTCATCCGTAAGATCCAGAGAATGAATGACAGAGGTGCCAATCCGCACCGAAGGCACATAAGGATCGTAGTAGCTTACATCCGCCCCGGCTTGCTGCAGCAGACGGATAAGCGTCAGCGCACTTGATTCGCGCATGTCCGCAATATTTTTCTTATAGGCAATCCCGATCAATAGAACGGACGCTCCGCTCAATGTCCGATCAGGACCGAGCAGACGCGCGATCCGGTTCACTATATAGCGAGGCATCGTCTCATTCGTATGATGCGACAGCTCGATGAACCGACTCTCCGTACCGGAGCGACGTGCTGACCATTGCAAATAAAGCGGGTCAACAGGGATACAATGACCGCCGATACCAGGGCCAGGCTGGAACGGCATAAAACCGTAAGGCTTCGTACTTGCTGCCTCGATCACTTCCCATATATTCAACTGCAGCTCGTCGCACAACTTAGCGAACTCATTGATAAATGAAATGTTAATGAGCCGGAAGCTATTCTCCAGTAGTTTCGCCGCCTCTGCTATATCCGTTGAGGATACTGGCACAACATGCTGGAATATACGTCCATACAGCTCTTGGACTCTCATCAAACAGTCCGAAGATGTACCGCTAACGATCTTGGGCACATCTTGCAACTGGTGGATGTGATTGCCTGGGTCAATCCGTTCTGGCGAATAGGCAAGATGAAAATGTACGCCTGCCCGCAATCCGCCCTGCTCCAGCATCGGCTGCACAAGCTCGCGGGTCGTGCCTGGATAGGTCGTACTCTCCACAACGACGAGCTGACCGGGCTGAAGAACATTTCGCAGCTGCACACATGTATTCGTAATGAAACTGACGTCCGGTGTATGCTCCTCTGTCAACGGTGTTGGCACGCAAATGACGATACTGCCCGCTCCCATCAGTTGGTCGTAATCCGATGTTGCTAATAACTGCCCTGAACGGACAGCCGCCGCCAGTTCATCGTCGCTTATGTCTTGAATATAGCTCTTCCCATCCTTCAACAGCTGAAGCTTGCGCTCGTCGATCTCGATGCCAATCACTTGCAGACCGCTGCGAATACATGCCATGGCCAGCGGCAGTCCGACATAGCCAAGCCCGATTACGCCGACAATACCCGCTTCATACACATACCCGCCGAATGACGTTACCACATGCTTATCATGCACAGCTCCGCCCTCCCTCCTGCTTGTTGCTTCTCTTGTATAAGGTACGGACAAGAACAACGGATGCGCACGACCGATGACGGGGGAAAATCGACCATTTACATAACGGAAGGAGGTGCCGTATGCGCCGATCAGCATCTATGGGCGGAAGAGTGAAGAGCTGCACCAGCAGCAAAAGCACAGGCAGTGGCAGTGGCGGCAAAGGCGTCACAATCGTTACGCCAACGATTCGACCGCAATATATGGAGCAGTTGCTGAACAACTATGCTCGCCAGCAATGGGACCGCAAGGAGCTTATTATTGTATTGAATCGCCAAGCAATGAACTTGGCTCATTACGAAGAAGCTGCGCGAAACTATGACAATGTGCGGGTGCTTCGTCTGCCTGCTAAACATCCTCTCGGCGATTGCATGAATCTGGCTGCATCGGTTGCACAATATCCGTATATCGCCAAATTCGATGACGATGATTACTATGGCCCAGGATATCTAGCCGACGCTATGCATACTTTCGCACAGACGGGTGCAGATGTCGTTGGGAAACTCTCCTTCTTCTTCTACTTCCCTCATCGGCAGCTGCTGCTGCTTCGCAAGCGGACGATTCCTTCGCAAGGCGATGTCCGGCGCGTCGCTGGCGCAACGATCGTATTCCGGGCGAGTGTGCTCGAGCAGGTCCCGTTCGGCAAAAAGCGACAAGGCTCCGACGTGCAATTCATTCGTGATTGTCTGCAGCATGGGCTGGCGGTGCGAAGCGCGTCGCCGTATCATTTTGCCGCGATTCGCAGATCTGATCGTCTTACGCATACGTGGAAGGTTCAGGAGAAGAAGCTGCTAGCTGATCCGTCGTCGCAGCTTATTAATACCGAGGATTTCACGCCGTATGTTGACCAACCAGCTGATGGAGGGAAGCTTGCCTATACGAGTCAGAAAATAAAATCGCCTGACCGACATCGCCTCAAAACATAAAAAAGAGCCGCACAGTCATCAATGACTGCGCGGCTCTTGGTTGTTACGCCTTCGCTTCTTGCTTCGCGTCCGGCACTGGTACTCCGAATACCGGCATGCCGTCTTCGTTCCAAGTCAGCACTTGCGCACGCGCGTGGCGGTTCGGATCGTAAAGCGGATCGCCAACGATTTCTTTGTAGTTGCGAGCATGGTATACGAGGACATCATGCTTGCCGTCTTCGGAAACCGTGAAGCTGTTATGTCCAGGGCCGTATTGGCTGTTCGCTTCATTCGTCTGGAACACTGGCTCAGGGAGCTTATTCCAAGAAGCCGGATCCATCAGATCCGCATTCTCGTCTGCCCACAGCAGACCCATGCAATAGTTGTAATCCGTTGCGCTGCCGGAGAAGCTGATGAAGATCTTGCCATTGCGCTTCAGTACAGCTGCACCTTCGTTAACGAGGAAGCCGATTTTCTCCCACTCGTATTCCGGCGTCGTGATCATCACTTGCTTAGCGCCAAGCGTCCACGGATTAGCCAGTGGTGCAATGTACAGATTCGAGTTACCTTTAATAGAAGGATCCTTCTGCGCCCATACGAGGTACTGCGTACCTTTGTGGTTGAACGACGTTGCGTCCAGCGCGAACGATTCCCATTCTGTAATCACTTGGCCCTTCTCTACCCATTCGCCTTCCAGCGGATTAGCGGAAGCGTTCTCCAGTACGAACATACGGTGGTCGAACAGACCGTCTTGCGTCTCCGTCGTGCGTGCTGCAGCGAAGTAGATGTACCATTTGCCATCGATGAAATGGATTTCAGGCGCCCAAATGTTAGCGCTCATCGGGCCTGTTTCATACTTGCGCCAAGCTACAGACACCTCGCCTTGCGCAAGACCTTGAATCGTCTGCGAGCGACGAACTTCGATGCGATCGTATTCTGGCACAGATGCTGTAAAATAGTAATAGCCGTCCGTATGTTTATACACCCATGGATCGGCTCGTTGAAGCAATACCGGATTTTGATATTCTGGAATGAACAAGCGGATCACCCTTTTATATTTATATAATAGCTATTAACATTTATATTACTATATTAACACCCTAATTACAATTAGAAGTGCAATATTTCGCGCCACAGTTGGATGCGCTTACTCCCAACAGCAGAAAGGCACGGGACTCTCTGACGGAAACTGGATTGTGTTTGGTTATATCTAACATCGTTTATATTCATGCTCATCACTAGTGAAAATCATTCGCTCCGAAACAGTTCCGATCCTTACCAGATCAGCGTTCTAAGGTCCACATGTTATACTATTAGTTAGCGAAAATTTTTGAAACGCCGAGATGAACCCACTGCCTCCTGCCACTGAGCGGAGCAGCATACCTTCTTACATGTTCATCCTTGCGACAATATATAGCCTAATAGTCCGTGTTCTTATATTGAAACGAAAGGGTTGTCACCAGATGCAGCAATACCGTCTTACGATTCCCGGGGCGCCCCGCCCTGTCGAGCCCGCTTCGATTCGCGACGCGATCGGGCAATATACCGCTCTCCCAGCAGAGGCCAATACGGAGCGCACGCGCGCAACTGCCAGCCTGGCTGAACGCGATGAACAGTTCTTCCAAGGGCTTGCACAACAACAAATCCAGCTAAACGACGATCAAGTGCAGGCTGTCCGGCATGGCGACGGTCCACTGCTTACCATCGCCGGTGCAGGCTCCGGCAAAACAACGACGCTCGCCTGCCGCGCCGCTTACCTCATGCAGGTGCGCCGCGTCTCGCCGCGCCAGCTGCTGCTGGTCACCTTCTCCCGCAAGGCAGCCGATGAGATGAAGCAGCGCCTGGCAGAGATACCTGGCGTACCGATGCGGTCCGCACAATCGGTCGAGGCGCGGACGTTCCACTCGTTCTGCCTGCAGCTGCTGCGGCGCAACGGCGTGCGGTCAGCCGTACTCGGCGATGACGGACAGCAGCGCATGACGATCAAGCGGCTGCTTCGAGAGTCGGGCACGTCATTCGATTTTGAACCGGAATCGCTGCTTGCGCTTCTCTCCTCATACAAGTGCCGCATGCTGACGGCCAACGATCTGCCGGAAGCATCGCCTGCGGAGCGCGAAATCAAGCGCGTTCTTCTCCGCTATGAGCAGTGGAAGCAGAATGGCGGCATGATCGACTTCGATGATCTGCTGCTGTTAACGTACCGTATGCTGAACACGGAGTCGGATCTACTGCCTGCGCTGCAGGAACGATTCCGTTATATTATGGTCGACGAATTTCAAGATACGAATACGGTCCAGTACGAAATTGTTCGCCAGATCGCGGGCGCTAGCCGCAATCTGATGGTCGTGGGCGATGATGATCAGACGATCTATTCCTTTAATGGGGCGAGCAGCGAGGCGATTCTGTCATTTGATCAAGTGTATCCCGATGCACAGGTGGTGGCGCTGCGTGTTAATTACCGGTCCAGTGCCGAGATCGTTGGTCTCGGCAACGCGATCATTCGCGGCAACAAGCATCGCCGGGAGAAGACGCTGACCGTGCCATCGTCAACGTCCTCAGATCGTCAGGACCAAGCGACAGAAAACAGCGAAGACACCACCATCGAAGCTGTCATTGGCGCAGAAGGCAAGCCGATGTTCGCGCGTCCTGCTACTGCAGAGGAGGAAGCGGCGCTCATTACCGCGTCCATCCGCAAGCTGATCGAGCCAGGCGGCTACTCGTACGGCGACATCGCCGTGTTGTACCGTTCGGCAGGCAGCGGTCGTGCGACGATCGAGCATTTGCTGCAGGCGGGCATTCCGATCGAGGAGCATGGCGATCTGCTTTCCTTCTACGAATCGCCGCTTATCCGGCCTGTCATGGCTCATCTGAAGCTGGCGCTTCATCATCGGGACAAGCAGGCCATCGAGACGATGCTGCCAACGCTGTATGTGAATCGGGAGTCGGCCATGAGGTGGATTCGTGAGAAGGACGCCCAGCAGGCGAAGAAATGGCCGCTTATCCACCTCACCTCATTCCCGAGTCTTCAACAGTTCCAGAAGGACGCCGTTCTGGAGCGCCTGCGGCTTATTAAGGCAGCAGCCACACAGAAGCCTGCTGTTGCAATCCGGCGCATCCGCGATGCGTTCTTCGACAAGTTTGCGGAGACGAATCGCGGCGGGACGCCGCATAAGGAATTGATGAAAGAGCTGCTGGACGAGCTGGAGTCGTCGGCGGGACGGTTTGAGACCGTCGAGTCTTTCGTTGCTTTTGCAGAGGATATGGCGAAGCGCCAAGCCGAGGCTAAAGGGGATATCAAGCCGGCAAGCAATGAAGGTTCGGATGACGCGGGCCGCGTTCAAGTGATGACCATTCACCGTTCGAAGGGTCTCGAGTTCCCTGCGGTATTCGTCATCGGCGCGTCTGAAGGTATCATGCCGCATCGCAGCGCGATTCAGCCGCAGCAGCCGAAGCAGACGTCTTCCCAGGATGAGAGCGAGCGGGAAAAAGAAGAGGCGCTCGAAGAGGAGCGCCGACTAATGTATGTTGCCGTTACGCGCGCGCGTGAACGGCTGTATGTAAGCTCGCCTGCCTTCTATCATGGCCAGAAGGCGGAGCTGTCTCGGTTTCTCGCGGAAGCGGGCGGTGTCCGACAGACGGCATCCGCCGGTGCCGGTACTTCGCGTGGTACGCGACAACGGCAGCGGTAATCCTGATCCTTGATCGCTGGATCGCGTTCTTGGTCGGCATCTCTGATTGGCATCCTTGCCTACCGCCCACCGCCTACCGCCCTACCACCTGACTTAGCGCCGCGGCCATAGGTGAGCTAGCGGTTGCGATAGAGCTTATTTGGCTCGAAAGACACCAGTTCGCTCGTTAAAGGTTGCCATTGTGCTTATTGGCCTGGTAGCAGCTTGAAATAAGCGGTTTGCACGCCGATAAGCTCTCCTGTAACCGTTAGAGCTTCGACAGTCCCATTTCTCGAAGAATAGCCACTATGACAACCGTTGCACTAAGGAGCCAGACAACTGACAACTGCAGACTAGCGAAGCGAGGTAGGACTGCCTTCTGAAGACTCTCAGTCGGGCGATTTCAACGCAAAAAACGCGCAGCCCTACACTACGGTTCAAAGCAAAGACAACGATTGGACAGCATCTATAAACGCAAACAAAGGCGGCTACATGCCGCCCTTGAACCAGCTGCGGATGGACAGGCTGAACAGCTTCGAGATATTGGAGGCTTGCAGTGGTGCAAGCTCTCCTGTACGGAAGGCGGCAGTCAGCGGTTTGTCGCTCCGGTTGCCGAACGCATCCACTGCGTATACGCGCGCAATGTATGCCGTATTCGGAGTCAGTCCTTTAAGCTCAATGGACAGCTCCTCCGGCATCGGATGTTTATAAAACTCAGAGAATGCGTGCAGCATCAGCGCATTGCGGCGGCTGCCCTCCCGCTTCACTTCGATATCATAGGCATGAACGAACAAATTGTCTGCCGCTTGGCTGAATCGAAGCTCCATCTGTGCAGCATGGACGGAGCTCGATATGACAGCGGCTTGTGCCGAAGGTTCAAAGTACGGTTTCACACGGTCGCGATCGTCCGTGTAGCGGAAACCCGCTCGCGAAGCCGGATAGGTAATGACCCAGTCCTCCCCCGTCCAATCATTGCGATGAAAGTCGCGCCGCTTCACGATGACCCGATCATCCTTCACCATCACCAGATACCCCTGCGAGATGTCATCCGGCGGATGGCTGCCCTGCACCATGCCCGGTTCAAGCTCCGGGTAGCGGATGGAGGACGTGCCAAGCGACGTAAAATCCCGCTGATGTATCGTCCGCGGATTCTCCAGCATGTAATGCGAATGGCCGGAGAACGTAATCACTTGCGGATACTTCGACAGAATCGCGTAAAGTTTTTTATGATTTTGCGTATGCCCCCAACGATCACTGCCATACACCGTACCGCTGATATGCTGATGGAACAACACGAAGATCGGCTTATCCGCACTCGCGTGATCAGCCAGCTTCCCGTTCAACCACGCCAGTTGATCGTCCGACAACTTGCCTCCAGTCGACTTATTCTCGCTCCCCATTACGATAAAATGATAGCCGTTAATCCAACGATCGTAATAAATGCCCGGCATGCCCGTCTTCTCCAGAAACAACCTCTGCCCTTTCGTTGCGCCCGATGAACCATAGTAGTCATGGTTGCCAATCGTCAGCAAACTTTGCGCAGCCGGCTGTTTGAGCCGATCATAGATCGCCATGAACGCATCGTATTGCTCAGGCTTTCCGTTATCCGTCAGATCCCCCACGCTTGCAATCGCATCATAATGCGGCGCCAGTTGATTCAACTGCGTAAGCGCACTGGCGAACTTCGCTTCCGCCTTCTCGCCGGAACCAATATGAATATCGCTGATCACTGGAAAAATAAGATTGTAGCCGTCATCCCGCTTCACTGTCGTATACCGGTCCTTCTGCACCCCGGGATGCGCGGCCATATCCGCCGCTGTTCCCAACGTATCCAGCCCTGCAACAGCAGTCGAAGCCCCCGAAGCCCCAGCCGCTGCCGCAGACGGGGCTCCCAGTCCGAAGAGTAAACTCTGCGTCGCCAACAGTCCTGCCGTCATTCGCGAAATTCCTCGCTGCAATCGGTTGATCACGTCACCAGCACCCCATTCTGAAGGCATTCCCGCAATCGGCATACCGATCGCGAACGTAGCGTTAGTATGGATCGTTACTGCCTTAAAAATCCATCTGCACGCTCAACCGGCCCTCTGCGATCGACATGGTGCCGCCGCGGCGTGAATGTGCGTGAAGCTCTGAATAATAACCCTGCTCTGCCAGCAGCGCCTCGTGCGTGCCCTGCTCTTCAATGACACCGCTGCGCATAACGATGATGCGGTCCGCATGCTGAATCGTCGACAGCCGGTGAGCGATAACGAGCGTCGTCCGCCCTTCCGACACGACTTGCAGCGCCTGTTGAATGAGACGCTCCGTGTGCGAATCGAGATTCGCTGTCGCTTCATCGAGAATAAGGATGCGGGGCCGATGCACAACAATCCGGGCAAAAGAAAGCAGCTGCCGCTCGCCGGCGGACAACCCGCTCCCCCGCTCTGACAGCCGTGTATCATAGCCGTCCTTCAGCCGCATGATCATCGGATGCGCTCCGACGAGTCGGCACGCTTCAATCGCCTGCTCGCGCGTAATCTCCTCGCGGAATAGCCGTACATTGTCGATGATCGAGCCCGAGTACAGGAATGGCTCCTGTTGAACCAGCCCCACGAGCCGGTGCAGATCGTCCTGCGGCATCTGCTTCACATCCGTGCCGTCAATCATGATATTCCCCTTGCGCACATCATAGAAGCGGGCAAGCAGGTTAACGAGCGAACTCTTGCCTGCCCCCGTTGTACCAACGATGCCAACGAATTCACCCGGCTTAATATGCAGATCGAGCTCGCGCAGCACATCGCGTCCTTCAATATAAGCAAACGATACGCCATTGAATTCAATTGCGCCGCGCACAGCCGTTGGTACAGGACGTATCGCTTGATCGGCGGCCGGCTCCTTCACCTCTGGCTCTTGACTGAAGATACGCCACAGCCGCTCAACGGATACGAAGGTCGATTGAAGCGTATTCCACTGCTGCGTCATCTGGTTGATCGGCTGGAAGAATTGGCGGATATAGTTGATGAATGCGTACAGCACGCCAAAAGCAATCGCATGATCGAGTACCGCAAGTCCGCCAAGCCAGACAACAAGAGCAACCGCGACATTGCCAAGCGTATCGTAGGTCCGGTTAAACATAACCGAAGTCCGTATTTCTCTTAAGTTCGCGCGAAGATAATTATTGTTCTTCTCGGAGAATCGCCGGCGCTGTTCCTTCTCCTGTCGGAATGCCTGCGTGAGACTCATGCCGGACAAATTCTCCGCAACGAATGCAATGACTCGGGACAGCTGCGAACGCGCCTGTTGATACGACTGCCGAAGTGCCCGCCGGAACGCAATCGCAATAACGATAATGACCGGAAACAGCAGCAGACAGAGCGCTGCCAGCCGCGCGTCAAGCGAGAACATGAAGGCAACGACAAGGATAAGCATAAGCCCATCGCGCACGAGACTGACTAACACTTGCGTGAAGAACTGGCTGATCGTCTCCGTATCGCTTGATTCGTTCGTCACGAGACTGCCGATCGGGTGACGGTCGAAGAACGACATCGATTGGCTAGTAATATGCCGGAATAGATCCTCGCGAAGCCTAGCGACAATGCTCTGCCCGATTCGCTGCACGAACACGGATTGCAGATAGCCGAATGCGAAGCTGACAACTGCCATCAGCAGGTAAACTGCGCCCAATATGAGCAGCTTGCGCATCTCATGCTCGCCAGTGAGCAGCTCGTCGTCGATGGCTATTTTGACGAGGTATGGCTGAAGCAGGTCGGCTGAGATGGCGAGCAGCGCCGAGCCGAATACAGCAGCGAACATCCAGCGGTGCGGCTTCGCATAGCTGAGCAGCGCACGGAACGCTGCCATCCGGTTTACCGGACGGTTGCCGGCTGTCGCACTGCTGTCAGAACTTTTGTTATCGCCGCTGGACGGTTTGGCGTTCATCGGCAACTGCTTCTTCTGTTCGCTCATACGCCGCACCTCCTTCCAGGCCGTCTGGCAGTGGCTGATCCATACTGTCCGTTCCTTCTTCCTGTATGGCGCGAAGCGAGGCATAATGACCGCCAAGCGCTACTAACTCCTCATGCGTCCCACGTTCTATAATTCGACCTTCCTCCAGAACGAGGATCAAGTCCGCATGTTTCACCGCACTAATCCGATGCGCAATAATTATCGTCGTCCGCTTGCTTCGCTCACGCTGCAGCTGCTCGATAATTCGCGACTCCGTCACCGCATCAACTGCACTTACGCTGTCATCCAGAATAAGAACAGGTGCAGCCTTATATAAACCGCGCGCCAGACTTGTTCGTTGACGCTGCCCACCGGACAGCGTTAGGCCGCGCTCGCCTAGCTTCGTATCGTAGCCATCCGGAAACGTCTCGATGTTGCCGCTGATAGCTGCTGATTGGGCCGCTTCATGAACGCGCTCCCTCGCCCCGCTGCGATCAGCGAATGCGATATTATCTCTTATCGTCTCGCTGAATAGGAAGCCATCCTGCGGCACATAAGCGATGCCGCCCCGCAAGCTTCCGAGCGTTGCTTCCCGAATATCGATGCCGCCGATGCGGATCGTATTCTGCGGCGGCTCGTATACGCGAAGCAGCAGCTTTGCCAACGTTGTTTTCCCACTTCCTGTCCGCCCTACAATGCCAAGCGTTTGTCCCGCCTGCAAGGTGAACGACAGCTCCTGAAGCGCTGGCCGTCGTGCTTCTGGATATGCGAACGTCAGTCCTTCAACCGTTAGGCCGGCATCTGCTGTTGCAATATCAACAGCCCCTTCCGCATCCCGTACCTCGGGCGTTTCCGTCAACAAAGAGTTAAGCCGATCGAGCGAGGCGCGCGCCTGCTGCAGACGGTTAATGACGTTGCCGAATTGTTGAAGCGGTGTCATGATAACTCGCAAGTAGAGCGTCAAAGCAACGAAGCCGCCCAGCGAGAACTTACCCTGCCCTGCAAAATAACCGCCATAAGTAATGGCAACAACGAGCGATAGCGCACCTGCAAGCGGTATGGCCGATTGGAACAGCGACGAAGTGCGCACAAGCCGAAGCTGGCGCTCCTGAACCCGACTGACCGACTCGCCGAATCGGCGCCGCGCAATCTCTTCTACAGCGAACGTCTTCGTTACCCGCACGCCGCCGAACTGCTCTTCAGCCGACGCCGTCATGCCAGCGATCGATTCCTGTACCTCATGCGAGCGCCGCCTAATGACAGGACCGAAATAAATGACGAGAAACGGAATCGTCAACAGCGGCGCAATGCACGCCAGCAGCAGCTGGAACGGGATATCGGTCGAGGCCATCATAATGACCGACGTAATGAATAGGAATGTCGCGTTCGTCAACTGATTAATGCCGCCGCAGATCGTCTCGCGTATGCTCGTCACATCGCTGAGGACATAGCTGAGCCATTTGCCAACACCATGTTTGGCGAAATACGCTTCACTTAGTCTCGTAAACTGCGTGAACAACCTTTCCCGGATTTCGGCCTCGAATCGGCGTCCGAGACGATGGTTAAGCAGCTGGCCGACGCCAAACATAACGCCATACGCTACACCGATCACTAGCAGTTGGACGCTGCAGCTGATGACAATACTCTTCGTCAGGCCGCCCTGCTTCATCGTGTCCGTGAAGTCGCCCAGCACTCTCGGATAGAACGCATAGATCATATTGCCTGCCGCCATTACCGCAACCGCCACCATGTACATCCATTTGTTCCGTTTGAAATAAGCAGCCAGAAGTGCAGTTCCTCTCACATGCGTTCCTCCGTTCTGTTGCATCCATGATGATATTGGATGGTGATAATCATCCATTCCGATATATCGTTAACTCACACAACCTCCATTATAAGGACGTCGCCCAGAAAATCCCACTCCACTCCAAGCTGAAAAAGCGTTCCCTCGTACGCTCTATCGGCGTATGAGCCGATTATGCCGTACAATGAAACGCTTCTCTCTTAAATGCTCCATTTGCCGCCTATATCGATGTCGTAATCCGCGCCAGCCGCTACTTCCAGCTCTGCGCAGCCGAGTTCCTTCAAATACGCCACAATTTGCGGAGCGCTCATCGGCCTGCCGAAATAATAGCCTTGTATAATAAAGCAGCCCGCTTCAGTGAGCAGTTCAACCTGCTCTTCCTCTTCGACGCCTTCAGCCACAATCTCTAGATTGAGCTGCTGCGCAAGCGTAATGATCGTTCGAATAATGGCGCGTCTTGCCGGGATATGACTCTGACTAATGAACAGTCTATCGATCTTAACGGTATCAATCGGGATAAGGTCCAGCGATCCGAGCGACGAATAGCCTGCTCCGAAATCGTCCATCGACGCCTTCACCCCAATCTCACGCAGCTGATTCAACTGCCGGATCACTTCGTTCATGTCATGAATGACGATCGACTCTGTAATCTCGAGCTCGAGCCGATCCGAAGGTAGCCTAGACTCCTGCAAACATTCCTTCACCATCTCGAACAAAATCTGACTGTCGAACAGCCGCACCGACGTGTTCACCGATACGGTGTACATGCCTAGTCCACTCCGTTCCCAGCCTATACAGTCGCGGCAGGCCTGCCGAAGAACGAAGCGGGACAAGCCAACGATCATGCCGGTCTCCTCCGCAATCGGGATAAATTCGGACGGCGCTACGATGCCAAGCTCCGGATGATTCCAACGCACCAGCGCCTCGAAGCCAATCGGCCTGCCTAGTCTTGTATCCCACTTGGGCTGATAATGGACAATGAATTGACCACCGTATTCCATCGCTTTGCGAAGATCGTTCTCAAGCTGCATCCGGCGCAGCAACCGCTCTTGGATATCCGGATTGAATAACTCGCTGCGATTCTTGCCCGCTGCCTTCGCCTCATACATCGCTGCATCCGCTGAACGCATCAGCGATGAACGATCGCTTCCATGCTCGGGATATAGCGCGATCCCGATACTGCACGAGACGAACAATTCATTACCTTCAATATAGAAGGGTTGATTAATGCGGGACAGAAGACGCTGCGCGAGCCGCTGTGCCTGTGTCTGGTCGGCCCCTTCCGCGATGAGCAGAAACTCGTCGCCGCCAATGCGGAACACCATTAGCTGCTTGTTCGCCAGCGCCTCGAACCGACGGCTTGCATCCAATACGAGCAAGTCGCCGATATCATGTCCAAGCGTATCGTTAATCGATTTGAATTGGTCAATGTCAATGAACAGAATCGCGCCGCGGCTTGACTGCGATAGGAATGACTCGAATCGACGGCTCAGCTCATACCGATTCGGCAGACCTGTCAACTGATCCTTATATGCCATCCGTTCCAAGAAAGCACGGTCGATAAACATGGCCCCCCACGAGACGAGTAGGAGGGTTGCTATCGATAGCGTGACGATTCCCAGCAGATAAATGTTATTGTCTTCGGCTGCATCGGCTATTGAAGGCACGCTGCACCAGAACGTAACAGATGCCATCCCCGTATAGTGCATCCCGCACACGGCAAGTCCCATGAGCACCGCCGCGACCATTTTGGATAGGAACAAGCCTTGAAGCCCGCTGCGGAACCGGTTCATGATGAAGAGCGCCGCATAGGATACCGCGATCGCAACAAGAACAGATAACGTCCAATAGAATGGGTCATAGTTCATCGTTACGCCAGGAATGCTGACAGCCGCCATTCCTATATAATGCATAGCGGATATGCCTGCGCCCATAACTAAGCCGCCGATTGCAATTCGTCCCAATCGGATCTGCTCACGCTGCGTAATATAGAACGCAATGAACGAGGCGAATATGCTGGCTAACATCGACAGGGCCGTTGGCTCCGCATCGAACGTTATAGGCAAATTCAAATGGAAGGCCAGCATACCGACAAAATGCATCGACCATATGCCGCTGCCCATTACGATAGCTCCCGATGCAATCCAGCCCCATCTTGACCGCCCGCGCGACCGCCAGACCCGTCCGATCATATTAAGTGCCGAGAAAGAAGACAATGTGGCGATGAGGAACGATAATAGTACAATTCCAATGTTGTAAGTTCCATGAAGCATGACCATAGAATGTCCTCCGATGCCGTATCCGTTACAAACATAAGTCTTATGTCTTGATTATACACGGACTATCGTCGGTGGACATCTACTTTTATCCTATAATGGTCACATATTCCCCCTATTAGAGGTTGTCAAAAAAAGTCGTCTTTTGATCGCGAAGCAACTCCAGGCGCTCATTCGACATCGAATCTTACGTTCACCTTCGAATTAGAGGTCGTGTGCACGCACTATGGAGCCGATGACAGCAGTTGCTCATATTGTTCGGCTGTAAGCAACCTCCGCAGCGCATCCAATGCGTCTCCCGACGGTGCGACTTCAACCAGCCAGCCTTCCTCGTAAGGCTGTTCATTGACGAGCTCCGGCGACGCGTGGAGCTGCCCATTAACTCGTACAATGACGCCATCCAGCGGACTGAACAAGTCCGATACCGTCTTCACCGATTCAATCGTCCCCATCGGCTGCAAAGCAGCCACGGGCGTGCCGACGGGCGGCACATCCACATAAACGATGTCGCCAAGCAAACACTGTGCATGATCAGTAATGCCGACCCGAATCGCACCATCCTTCGACAACGCTGCCCATTCGTGCTCTTCGGTATATCGAAGCCCTTGCCGAATGTCGCTCATGTTCAACAACCTCCCCGCGTATGCATATAGAACAGCTATCCCTCTGCAGCCGCTTTTACCCCTATGTCTATGTTGAGAACGAGTCGGATAGCCCTTCATAAGCTCGCCCAAACACTGTAGGTTCACCCTAACCCTTACATGATGAGGTGATTCGATGACGATGCGCAGACGAACGTCTCTCTATCCGCTCTATCAAGGGCAGCCAAGCGTGCGCTGCATCGATTTCGCGGGCTGGGAACTGCCCGTGCAGTTCGCCGGCATTGTGAAGGAACATGAAGCTGTGCGTCAGGCCGCGGGTCTGTTTGATGTGTCGCACATGGGCAGATTTGTTGTAACAGGATTATTCGCGGAAGCTTACCTCCAGCGACTAACGACGAATGACGTCGCGCAGCTGAAGGATGGCTTCGCGCAATATTCGCTTCTATGCAGCCCCTCCGGCGGCATACTCGATGATTTGCTCGTCTATCGGCTGTCAGCCGATCAGTATATGCTCGTCGTGAATGCCGCGAATACCGCCGCCGATCTCGAGTGGCTTCGCGAGCATCTGATCGGCGATGTGTCGATACAAGATCGCACCGAGTCGACCGCTCTTCTTGCCCTTCAAGGTCCTAGTGCTGAAGAAATTCTAATCGAAGCTTCGGGGCCCTATGCCAATGACCATTTACCGATTACATCGCTCGCTCCATTCCAATTCAAAGCCGACGTGACGATCGCCGGAGCTTCGGTGCTTGTCTCTCGCACTGGCTATACAGGCGAAGACGGCTTCGAGCTCTATGCGCGCGCGGAGGATGCCACTGAATTGTGGCGCGCTCTGCTGCAGGCGGGTGCAAGCGCAGGTTTGCAGCCGGCAGGACTCGGCGCGCGGGATACTTTGCGATTGGAGGCAAAGCTGCCGCTGCACGGCCATGAGCTATCCGCTTCGATCACGCCGCTGGAGGCCGGACTTCGCGCATTCGTGAAGTTTGATAAGGGCAGCTTCATCGGTCGCCGTGCGCTGCTGACGCAGCTTGCAGATGGCGGACCATTCCGGAGAGTTGTCGGCATTGAAGTGCTTGAGCGCGGCATTCCGCGCAGCGGCTGCGATGTCTATACGAGCAGCGGCGTTCGGGCCGGACATGTTACATCCGGTACCCATTCCCCTACGTTGAAACGCAATATCGGCCTTGCCCTGCTCAGCGCGGAGTATGCCGAGACCGGTACGCCGCTTCTTGTTGATATACGCGGAACCCAACATAAAGCGGCCGTAGTGCCAACACCGTTCTATCGCCGCACCCCGTTCTTGCCAGGGAGGTGACGGTTATGTCTTCTTATCGTCACCGTTACTTGCCGATGACCGACCAAGATGAAGCTGACATGCTGCAGACGGTCGGAGCAGCATCCATAGACGAATTATTCCGCGATATTCCAGACGCCGTTCGCTATCGCGGGACGCTTCCGGTCTCAGCGCAGCTCGATGAACCCGCGTTGTGGGCACATCTGCGCGAGCTGGCGGAGCGCAATACGGATGTTTCCCGCTGCATCAGCTTTCTCGGAGCGGGGTTGTACGACCACCATATTCCCGCCGTCATCGGCCATCTCATATCCCGCTCGGAATTTTATACCGCTTATACGCCCTACCAGCCGGAGATCAGCCAAGGCGAGCTGCAAGCGATATTCGAATTCCAATCCTATATATGCGAGCTCACCGCAATGCCGGTCGCCAACGCGAGTATGTACGACGGTGCGACCGCGCTCGCGGAAGCGGGCCTTCTGGCTGCTGGAGCCGTACGCCGCAAGCGCCTTGTCGTATCAAGAGGCGTTCACCCCGAAGCTCGGCAGTTGCTGGCGACTACAGCCCGAGGAATTGGCCTCGAGATCATAGAGGTCGATTACATCGCTGCCAATGGATCAACCAATCTAGAGCTGCTGGAGCAGACACTGAACGATCAGACCGCAGCGGTCATCATACAGTCGCCGAACTTCTTCGGCTGCATTGAGCGTATCGCTGATATCGCAACGCTTGCCCAAGCGCAAGGCGCACTGCTAGCTGTCAGCGTCAATCCGCTGTCACTGGGGCTGTTAGAGCCGCCTGGCCGCCTCGGCGCCGACATTGTTGTCGGCGACGCACAGCCGCTTGGCATCCCGCAGTCGTTCGGCGGGCCGACCTGCGGCTTCTTCGCCGTCGCCGAGCCGCTCATGCGCCGCATGCCCGGCCGAATTGTCGGCCAGACGGTCGACCGCAGCGGCAAACGCGGCTTCGTGCTTACGCTTCAGGCACGCGAGCAGCATATCCGTCGCGAGAAAGCGACGTCCAATATCTGCTCGAATCAGGCGCTGCTCGCCTTGTGCGCCGCCGTGTACTTGTCCGTTATGGGCAAGCAAGGCATCCAAGAGGCTGCTCTGCTCAATGCGCGCAAGGCGCATTTTGCGGCTTCTGCTGCCGCTTCGGTTCCAGGCTATTCCATGCCGATGGCCGCCCCTTTCTTCAATGAATTCGTCCTCCGTCTCCCAGACAAACTCTCTTATGCAGCACTAAGCGAACGTTTATGGAGCGACGGCATTCTGGCCGGCTATGACCTGGAACAGTCCTATCCCGAACTGGCAGGCCATATGCTCCTTGCAGTGACGGAGAAACGAACGCGCGCAGACATCGATCGTCTGCTGGCGCGATTGGAGGAATACGCATGAACGGTAACCAGCCTGTATCGGGTAGCGGCGGACAGCCGTTTATTTTCGACCGGAGCAAACCAGGCCGCATCGCCTACTCCCTGCCCGACTGCGATGTGCGCGAGCTGCCTGCCGAACAGCTTATCCCCGCCGAACTGCTACGGACAGTCCCGGCTTCGCTGCCCGAGGTGTACGAGGTCGATGTGGTCCGTCATTATACGGCGTTGTCTCGGCGTAACTTCGGCGTCGATAACGGCTTCTATCCGCTTGGCTCCTGCACGATGAAATATAACCCGAAGCTGAACGAAGATGCAGCCAAGCTGCCAGGCTTCGCAAGCATTCATCCCTATCAGCCAGCAACCACTGTGCAAGGCGCACTCGAACTGCTATTTACGCTTCAAAATGATCTCGCCGCCATTACCGGCATGGACAGCGTAACGTTACAACCCGCAGCAGGCGCACATGGCGAATGGACCGGCCTCATGATTATTCGCGCTTACCATGAGAGCCGCGGCGAGCAGCGGACGAAGGTGCTCGTTCCCGATTCGTCGCACGGCACGAACCCCGCCAGCGCAGCTGCTGCTGGCTATACAACCGTAACGATCAAATCGGACGCGCGCGGTCTGGTTGATCTCGATGCTCTTCGCGCCGCGGCGGGTCCGGATACAGCAGCGCTGATGCTGACGAATCCGAACACGCTTGGCTTGTTCGAGTCCCATATTGAAGAGATCGCAGCGATCGTCCATCGAGCCGGCGGCTTGCTCTATTACGATGGCGCGAATGCGAATGCGATCATGGGGATCGCTCGTCCCGGCGACATGGGGTTCGACGTCGTCCATCTGAATTTGCACAAAACCATGAGCACCCCGCACGGCGGCGGCGGTCCCGGCGCTGGACCCGTTGGCGTGAAACAGTTGCTGGAACCTTTTCTGCCGAAGCCTCTTATTGTCTGTCATCCAGTTGGGACTTATGGCTATGACGATAATCGCCCGCACTCGATTGGCCGGATCAAGCCGTTCCACGGCAATTTCGGCATTCTGGTGCGGGCGTACGCATATATTCGTTCTTATGGCCCGATCGGGCTTCGACGCGTGTCGGAATGCGCGGTACTGAACGCGAACTATCTATTGAGCCGGCTGAGCACTGCATATGATGTGCCGTATCCGGGTTTGTGCAAGCACGAGTTCGTCCTATCGGGCGCAAGACAGAAGGCGCTTGGCATACGCACGCTCGACATGGCGAAGCGGCTGCTCGACTTCGGCATTCATCCGCCGACGATTTATTTTCCGCTTATCGTAGAAGAAACCATGATGATTGAGCCAACGGAAACCGAGAGCAAGGAAACGCTCGATGCGTTCGTCGATGCAATGCTGCAGGTCGCATGGGAAGCGGAGCATTCCCCCGAGACGATTCTGCAAGCGCCGAGCACGACGGTCGTGAGCCGGCTGGATGAGGCTCTCGCCGCACGTCGGCCGATCCTGCACTGCGACTGCGATTAACCGGCGATCTTGTCGAATCGGACCGCTTGGTCGAATAAGAAGGCCAGTTCAAATCCTAGACCTTGATCGCATTGAACCGACGTCCAAACAGACGTATAATCAACCTATCTAATTGGAAATTACAGGTGGTTTAGCTATTACATTCTTCGATCAGCGTTGCACTGTCAGCCGCGACAAATAATTCGAGTTGTAAATGACCGTCCAAATCGCTAAACTTAGTACTTGGTTGTTACTTGATTGTTAACGTTGACGTAAGATCGGAGAGTGTCAGAAAGTGAATCGCACTTGGAAGACGTGGCTGTGGAGTCCGTTCGTAGTTTTTACCGTAATTATGACCTTGAAGTTCTATATGTCCTGGAATGTCATCTATGACATCGGATTCAGCTGGAAGCCACTGCTCACCGAGCTGCCGATCATTTGGGCCATCTTCGCTGTCATTGAACTGCTGGCGTCCAAACGCAAGCTTGGCATTTATTTATTCGTGAACTTATTGCTGACAGCAGTTTATTTTGCCGTCATTATGTACTACAAATATTTTGGCATCATCGTTACGTATCATGCGCTTGCACAAGTCGGGCAGGTAGGCGAAGTGAAGGGCAGCGTATTCCAGCTCATGCATGCATCGTTCCTGCTTATCTTTATCGACATCGTACTCATCGGACTTGCGCTGACCTTCTATCGCCGCTTCCGCGGTTGGGCCAAGCTGTCTGCTGTACGAGTGCCAATCATCGCACCGGCTGTACTGTTGGTTATCGCTATCGCCTGTTCCGTCCTTACGATCTGGAAACACGACAGCGTGCTGAATGAAGTGCGTCAGACGGAAGAGATGGGCATTATCAATTATGAGTTGTACAAAATTGTTCGAACGAGCGACGCGGAACGCACCCTTCCGGTTGCAGAAGTTACTCGTTCGGCTATTGATGAGCTGAAAGGCTGGACACCAACGACAGCCACCCCTGCCCACTGGGCGGAGGCGAAAGGCCGTAACGTTATCGTCATTCAGCTTGAAGCATTCCAGAACTTCTTGATTGGTTTGAATGTGGAAGGCCAAGAGGTAACGCCCGTGTTGAACCAATTGAAGGCGGAAGGCGTATACTTCAATCATATGTTCCAGATGGCTGGACAAGGCAATACATCCGACGCCGAGTTTATTACGAACACTTCGTTCTACGTGCCGCCTGTCGGCGCTGCGACGGATGAATATATCAATTATTCGCTTCCTTCCCTGCCGAAACGGTTCAAGGATGCGGGTTATTTGACTGCAACGTTCCATACGAACGATGTGAAGTTCTGGCATCGGGATGAAATGTATCCGGCGCTTGGCTTCGACTATTACTACGATAAGTCGTGGTACGGCGAGGACGATACGATTGCGTTCGGCTCGTCCGATAAGATTCTGTATGACAAGGCGATTGGCGAAATTGCTGACATTAATAAGTCCGGCAAGTCTGTGTATGCGAACATTATCTCGATGTCTTCGCATCATCCGTTCAACTTCCTGCCGGAATCGATGCCGAAGCTGAAGCTGCCTGAGAAGTACGAAGGCTCTTTCGCTGGCAACTACATTCAATCCGAGCATTATGCGGATGAAGCGCTGGGCGTTCTGATTAACAAGATGAAAGAGTCCGGCATTTGGGACAACAGCGTACTCGTCATCTATGGCGACCACATGGGATTGCCGGTTTACTCGCTTGATGATACCGACCGCGAGCTGCTTGATTCGGTGCTCGGCAAGCCATATAGCTATTCAAACATGCTGAATATTCCACTGCTCGTCGTTGCGCCTGGCCTGCTCGAGTCTGAGGTTCGTACGCAGACAGCTGGTCAGATCGACATTATGCCGACGATTGCCAACTTGGCGGGATTGTCGCTCAAGGATGATATTTATTTTGGCCAAGACTTGTTGAATCATACGAGTAACCTGCTGCCTGAACGTTATTACCTGCCTTCTGGCTCGCTTATTGGCGATAAGAGTATTTTCGTTCCTGGCGAACAGTACAAAGACGGTGTCGTTTATCCGCTGCCGGCTGACCCGGATGCACCTGAATATCCGACTGCCGATGAGTTCAATCGTGCGCTTCGCCTGCTGAAGATGTCTAACAGCTATATCAAGTCCCTCCCGCCTGTGGATGGACATACAGAACCAGGCGCAACGCGTACGACATCACAGAAATAAAGGAGATTTCTTATATGCACGCAATTCGAAAGTGGTTCGACCGCGATCGTCTGACGTTCCTGGCTCCGTTGCTGCTGATGCTTGTATTCCCTGTTCTCGGTTACTTGTATAAGGCTTTCAACCAGCCGACCGATCAGGTGTACAACTTGGTCACGCCGTTCGATCAGTCGACGCCTTTCCTTAAAGGATTCGCCCTGCCGTACTCGGTCTGGATCGTTTATATTTACATCTGCCTTATTTATTTCTTCTTCAAAGATCGGACATCGTATTATCGCGGTATCGTTCTCTATACGCTGTGCGCGCTGTCCTGCTATATGATTTATTCGGTGTTTCAAACGACCGTGCCGCGTCCAGTTGTGGTCGGAGACGATGTTTTCTCGCAACTCATGCGATATATCTATAAGCGGGATCAACCGTTCAACTGCTTCCCGAGCATTCACTGCTTCTCCAGCTATCTGATGATCCGCCTGCTGAGCGTTAGTCCGGCTCGGAACAAAGTAAACCGGATTCTGATCTACGGCATGTCGACGACGATCATTGCATCGACGCTGTTCGTGAAGCAGCACGTGCTGTGGGACGTTATCGGTGCTGTGACGCTGGTTGAAGTAATGTACCTGCTTGTGGTGGTGGTTCTGCCGCGCACTGTCGGAGCGAGAGCACGGCAGCGTGGTCTTGATGCTTAAGGGTGAAAGCCTGAGCTTAAACTACTGTTACAAAAGGCCTGGTTCACTCCGTGAGCGAATGTTTCTTACGATCGCTGTTGTCCTCGGATTGTTCTGATTGTATAAATTCAGAAGTGGTAACAATCCGAGTGACAAAGGCGATCTAAAAGCTTTCCGGAGGAAAGCTACATCGTAAGCATAAGCTGCGCTTCTCCAGAAATCATTCGTTCCCTGCGTTCACTTAGCCTTAATGATGAAGCCTGCAGCGGTCGTCCGCTGCAGGCTTTTTGGTGTAACTTGGCTCGCGGGATCGGTATCTGGATCCCGCGTCGCTTAGTTTATTTAGTTGGTTCGTTCGTGCGCGTCAGACTGGTTTATTTAGCCTACCTAGTGCAATGGCAAACTGTACTTTAGAGTGTGCGAGTAACCAATATTACTCATTACTCCAACTACGAGTCCGAGATATGCTAACAGTTGTGGTGGTGCTTATTCGGCTTTGGAAGAGCTGTTTTCTGCGCTAACGGTTGCCGACAGGCTTATGTGGTGATTTTGCGCCTATAGAGGGCAGTTTTCGCATCAATAAGTACTCGTGCAACCGTTAGAGTTTGAAAAGGCGTGTTTTTGGCGCAATAGCACTTTTGGCAACCGTTACAGTTACGGGCATGTCAATGATGGGTGGCACGGCAGCCACGATAAGGAGAGATGGCCAGTGAATCGGCTGCTGTGCGCTTGCAGACCGCGAGCGACATTCACGGCGATAGCGAGGCGATAGTCAGGTGGAGCGGAGACACAACGCGGGCGGAAGCCAATAGGCGTGATGGCGAATGACGCGTCAGAAAGGCATTCAGACTTGGGTGTTATAGCAATCGGATGAATGAACGATCAGATCTCGGGGAATAACAAAAAGGCAGCCAGCCAATTAAGGCGACTGCCTGATAAGCGACGCCTTCGTTATGCTGCGAAGGCGTTGTTTTTGATACATAGGGACTTACTTCTTGTCGACGAGTTTGAAGTCGTCGTAGTGGAAGCCTGGTGCGACTACGCACGAGACGAGTACAGGCTCGTTGCCGAGCGGGCGGGCTTTCTGCCATACGCGCGAAGGGACAAGCGCCTGCGGGTGCTGACCTGCTGCTACATCGCCGCCGACGATAATTTCCGTCTCTTCGCCTGGCGTGTCTCCGTCGCCGCCAAGCGTCAGCAGCAGTGGGCTGCCCGAGTGCCACAGCCATAGTTCATCCGATAGAACAGTATGCCAAGCCGATTGCTCGTCCGGATGCAGGACGAAGTAAATCGACGATGCTGAGAAACGCGGTCCGGAATAATCGCCGCCTAACGTTTCGTGCGGAATCGTGAAGGATGCTTTCCAAATCTCTTTGTACCAACCGCCCTCAACGTGCGGCTGAAGTCCAAGCTTCTCCACAAGCTCGGAACGTTCCAACGTTGCTGTTGTCGTGTTAGTCATCTCGATGCTCCTATCCAATCTAGTCTATAGTCTATTCATACAATAGCTACTAGTGTAGACGGATTGCATAGGAATGTAAATGGAGGAATGTGAGAGCCCCTCTATCGGTGCAAGTAGGAGATGAACGAACTTGTATAGCAGCAAGCCCCACATTTCCATCCCTTATCGACGAGCATTAAGCGGTGATAACAGATCTAATCGATCCGCAAGCTGTGACATCATATTGGACTCAATCGTTGATACAATCTGATCCGACGATACTTCAGTTGAAATGCGCCAGCCGATCTCCCGATCCCAAATGGCACTAGCCGCAGCATCGAGCGGCGTACGACGAACCTCATTCAATTTGTCATACCACTTCGAGATTTTCAGCGATTTCAGATAACCCTCTCTCTGATGGAGCTGGAATGTCGAGAACTTCCACGCAAGATCCTTGTTATTGCTCTGCTTCGGAATCGCGGTCACCCAGCCGGTAATAATCGCATATTGATTGAGCGGAAGCCGAGTCGTCCTCCATAGATTGTAGGTATCCGGCGCCCAGCCCTGCAAGTGTGTATCGCCCCATTCTCCATTCGTAAACATCACGAGCTCGCCATTGCGAATGGCCTCCTGCCCGGATGCCTCCCAGATCGTTGCCCCAAGCGGCAGATTGAGCTTATTCGATTCCTTCGCAATTGCAATCGCAGAGACAAACTCCGTCGTATTGCGCGTAAACGAACCATCGTTGTTGAAGAACCCGTTCGACAAGTCCAACACCTGCAGCAAATCGGTCGGCTTCTGCATGATCCGTTTACCCTTTAATGCCAACCTCTTCGCCATCGA
This sequence comes from Paenibacillus terricola, assembly GCF_014779765.1. Classification (GTDB taxonomy): domain Bacteria; phylum Bacillota; class Bacilli; order Paenibacillales; family Paenibacillaceae; genus Paenibacillus_T; species Paenibacillus_T terricola. The sequence continues at coordinate 507,038 of NZ_JACXZA010000005.1, forward strand.
CAGCCAGCGCTCGGGACTTTCCATATATTCCCCCAACTCTTCCGGATCATCCGGATAGCCATACTCTTTCATGACGTCGGCCCGATAGTACGTGATCCCTGCGTGCAATATCTCCGGCATAAAAACGATGTGTTGACGATCCAATGATCGGAAATAGGACAACTCCAGGCCTGGAAAATAGCTGTTGATTACGGACTTTCCATCGTATGGCGCCAGATCCAAAGGCTCGAAGATATCATAGTCAATCAGTTCACGAATATGTGAATAATCGAACTCAATGAGATCTGGAGGACTCGGGCTATCAAGCGCCGCTAAAATATCTTGCACAGTGCTGTTGTTCGCTGAAGTCCATTCAATGTCAACTCCATAATTCTGCTCAAATCTATCGACATTGCCTTGATCGATTGCATTGCCTGACAAGATACGCAGAACCGGCTTGCTGTCCTGCTTCGTCTCGATATTGTCACTGATAACAGTAGGTTCCTCAACCACAGTCGACGCATTGCTGCAGCCAGCGAGAAGAAGCGCGAAGGCAGCAACAGTCGGCCATACACGGAGGCCCGCTCGCCGTAATATCCGATTCATCACACTTCCCTCCCCTTACTCTCGTGATCCCATGCGAACCAGCTCATAATCTGAGCGGCAGGAACCGCCCGCCCATAATAATAGCCCTGATGCAGCCAGCAGCCTGCTTCACCTAGCGCATCCGACTCTTCGATGGTCTCCACGCCTTCTGCGACAACCAGCCAGTTGCGCGACCGCGACAGCAGCATCATTGTCTCGATAATGGAACGCTTATCCGAATCTTCGTGAAGGTCCTTCACGAAAGTTCGGTCGATTTTGAAGCCGTCTATCGGCATTCGATTAAGCATACCCAACGAGGAATATCCGGTGCCAAAATCATCGATCCATACCTTCACGCCCCGTCGCTTCAAGCGATGAAGCTCTGCAATAACGCGTTCTGGATACTTGGCGAACACTTCCTCCGTAATCTCTACCTCGAACAGATCCGGCGGCATGCCGGTTTCCTCAAGCAACTGCTCTAGATATCCGACAATGCCATGCATCTGGATCTGCGTCGGCGACAAGTTGATCGCCACCGGTGCTGGCGTTAGCCCTTGATCCAGCCATTCTTTCATCTGGCGGCAAGCTTCTTGCGCAACCCATTCCCCAATCGGCTTCAACAGTCCACAACTCTCGGCGATCGGAATAAACTGCGCAGGTGAGACAAACCCGAATTCCGGATGCAGCCACCGCAGCAACGCCTCGATCGACACTAATCTCCCCAGTTCCTTGTTATAGATCGGCATGTAATGCAGTTGAATCTGATTGCGATCAAGCGCCTTATGCAGCTCGAACTCCAGCCGCATCTGCTGCGTGAGATCATTATCTGGCTTCTCGTAGAATCGATAACCATTGCCGCCCGCCGCCTTCGCTTCGTACATGGCAAAGTCAGCATTTTTCACAATCGTCTCTCTATCATCACCGCTGATTGCCGAAGAACTGATCCCCATGCTAGCTGTTACGAACAGCTCTTCCCCATTAATGAGGAATGGACGCTTTAACTTACTGATTAAATCCTCGGCAATCGTGCGCACTTCGCTGCGCTGCTTAGTAGAAACAAGTACGAACTCATCCCCGCCTAGGCGGGCGATGAAAGCGCGATCATTTACAGTCCGCAGAAGCTGGAACGACACTTGTTGAAGCAGCAAATCGCCTACTGCGTGACCAAGCGTATCGTTAATATGCTTGAACCGGTCCAAGTCGATGAACACGACGTGGATTTCGTCTTCCGGACCTAGTTCGTCCATCACTTTCGTCAAATGCTCATTGAAATTCCGTCGGTTAGGCAGCCCTGTCAGCATATCGAGATACGCCTGTTCACGGGACTCCATGAACATAAGGCCGAGCTTCTCTGTCACAGTCCTGAAGTTGCCAACCAGCGAGTTTATCTCCTCCAGCCGCGACTGCGGCCAACTCGGTGCAACGCCTGCTTTGACCTTATCCGGAATGCCATGCGATACGACCGCAAGCTTACGGACGCCCGTTATGAAGAAGCGATGAATAATGAGCGCGAACAGCCCGATAATCGCCGCTACATATAGACAACTCATCATCTGAGCATTGTAGACCGAATACACCTGCTCACGATACGTGTCTAGCGGAACCCGAACATACAGCTCGAACTTCCCCATTTGGACAGGGTAGATGAAGGACATCTTCTTCCAACTGGATCCTGTCGTTATCAGCTCTGCCGCGTCAGGACTCCACATTCTCCGCTCGGAGAAATAGTTCTGCCAGTCGTCCAGCTTCAGCCAATCGTAATCATAGTTTGTACCGCCAATGGTGTGGATCAGCTTCCGTCCATCCTGCCCTATTAATACAGCCTCATAAGGATCAGAAGCTAAGACGTTGTTAATCATCCGTCTCACCGTTGCCATCTCCATATAACCATTCAAGCGAATGCCTCTTTGCTCCTCGGGCGACATCGTCTTCATGCCATCTTCAAGCGCAAGCGAGGCTTGATCTGCCGAATTATTAATTTCTTTAATGATGGTGTGCTTGTAGCTGTTGCTTCCACTTATGAGGAACAGAATCGATGAACCGATCATCGCTGCCGTCATCAAATGGATAAGCGCACGAGAAATACGAAGCGGTGGATTGACCGCAACCCCGCTCATTCTGTAGAAACGAGCTGGCGTATAATATACGAAAAGCTCGGAGAGCAGCACGTTACATAACCCGCATGCAGTTACGATGTACGTGTAGAATAACATCTCTTGATTGATCGCACCTGAATTGCCGCTAAGCAGCACATACATGGGAACGCCAATCAAGGCCCAGTAGATCGCGCCCGCCCCAATATATCCAAGCTTCGGCCAGCGTATGTTTAATGCAATAATAAGGGCTGCTTCCACCAGATGACTCCATAGCAAAAAGTCGACATTCTGCGTACCGATCAGCGCCCCATAAACAAGCACAAGAAGCAGCAAGCCTGCCCGCCAGCCGAACCAAGCGACTGCGAGAAACAAGAAGCCTGCTGTAAACGATCCGCTAATGCCGAAGAGCGGAGATATCGGAATGGAGTAAGATATGTAGGCTAATAGTCCCATCAATAAATAGACGAAAACAATTTTTCGAAATAGAAATCCGCTAATCCGATTAGTCATGCTGTGCTCCTTCTAACTCGACGTTTGTAAGGTATATTGTCCGATTATTGTGGTAAATGAGCGCTTTTTGCACTCCTTTCGATGCATAAAGGTAATTCGGTTGAATAATCTTTAAGTCCTACTCACTATTAACATCGGCTGTTAACATTCTATATTTCAGTGGGAAATTAGGAAGTACAGGAAAGATTTTCGTTTCGTTAACAATTCCCTTTCGTTATGGACGGCCTAACAAATAAAAACAGCGATCCAGGAATGCTCCTGAACCGCTGTTCTTATTATATTTCATAGGGATGATTCGATATAAAAGGCCTGATGCGTACCGCACATACTTTGAATCCAGGCATCCGGCACGTCGGATCAAGCGCCTGGTTCGTCAATACATTCACGTTCTGACTGTCGCCCCAATGCATCGGCACGAATATGGTATCGTCTCGAATGGTACGCGTGATCCGGCAGCGAACGACGATCTCACCACGCCGCGATGCGACTACAGCCAACTTCCCGTCCGTTAAGCCATGCTGCTTCGCCGTCTTCGGATGCAGCTCCACGAACGATTCAAAATCCCGCGACGCAAGCGTATGGCTCCGCCGGGTTTGAACACCCGTTAAATAATGACTTAGCACACGCCCTGTTGTCAGATAGATCGGATACTCTTCGTCCGCCAGTTCCGCAGGCCAATGGTTATCGACCGCAATCAGCTCCGCGCGTCCATCCGCATGGGCGAAAGAGGCTTCGAACATGCGACCGATTCCTTCCTCTGTCGGATCCGGACATGGCCAGTAAACACCCTCCTCGCGCCGAAGTCGGTCATACGTAATGCCGTAGTAGTCTGCAATGCCGCCTCGGCTGGCGACCCGAAGCTCTTCGAAGATTTGCTCCGCATGCTCATATCGGAAATAAGTGCCGCGCCCGAGCCCATGAGCCAGCTCGCACAGAATGCGCCAGTCATTCTTCGCTTCTCCCGGAGCAGGACGATGCGCCTCCCGCAGCAGCACGCGCCCCTCCAGATTCGTCAGCGTACCTTCATTCTCCAAATAAGCCGTCACTGGCAAAATCAAATCGGCAGAGCGCGCGGTCTCCGACATGAACATGTCCGCTACGACGAGCAGATCAAGACGCTCCATCGCCGCTTGAACCAAGCTCGCGTTCGGATTCGACACAACCGGATTGGAACCCATGACGAGCAAAGCCCGTATGTCGCCCTCGTACACCTTCTCCATCATCTCGTAGGCTGATACGCCTTTGCCGGGCAGATCATTCGGGTCAACGCCCCATACGTCTGCAACATAAGCGCGATGCTCCGGATTCTCGATTGAACGATACCCCGGCAGTTGATCAGCCTTCTGCCCGTGCTCGCGTCCGCCTTGCCCATTGCCTTGGCCGGTAATCGCGCCGTAACCGCAGCCAGGCTTGCCGATTTTGCCAGTCAACAGTACTAGGTTAATCAGGTTGCGTACCGCCATATAACCGTCTGTCTGCTGCTCTACGCCACGCGCGGTAAACACCATGCCCGTATCCGCCTTGCCGAATGCCGATGCCGCTCTGCGAATCGAGTCCACGGGCACGCCGGTCATCACCGCGATCTCCTCGACCGACTGCTCCAGCAGATGCGCCTTCAGTTCATCATATCCACGCGTACGAGCCCTTACGAACGCTTCATCGACGAGCCCTTCGTCCAGCAGCGATCGCAGCATTCCATTGGCAAGCGAAGCGTCCATCCCTGGCCGTACCTTCAGATGCAGGTCAGCCAGCTTCGACGTCCCCGTCTCTCGCGGGTCGATCACAATAATGAACGTTCCATTCTCCTTCGCTCTCGTAAAATACGGCATTAGCGTCGGCTGGCACTCCGCGATGTTCGTGCCGGCAAGCACAATGCACTTTGCCAGCGGAATATCCGACAATGGATTCGTCAGACCGCGGTCGAGACCTAATGCCTTGCTGCCGGCCGACGCCGCAGCGGACATGCAGAACCTTCCGTTATAGTCGATATGCTTCGAACGAAGCGCGACTCGCGTGAACTTCCCAAGCAGATATGCCGTCTCATTCGTCAACGACCCGCCGCCATATACACCGATCGCATCAGCGCCGGACTCCTGTTCAATCTGCTTAAAGCGGTTAACGATTAACGCGATTGCACCCTCCCAGGAGATGCGTTCGAATCCACCCTCCCGCTTCACCAGCGGATATAGGATCCGATCCTCGCTGACCGCATGCTGATAGGCGTTCATCCCCTTTACGCATAAGCGGCCTTCCGAAGCGCGATTCGGCTTCGCTTCAACGGCGTACTGCGCTTCTCCTCCAGCGCCGCTACCCGATTCGGTAAGCCTCATCTTGCATTGTACGCTGCAGAACGGGCATTGCGTCTCCATGACGAGCTCCGTAACTACCGCTCCGCCGCCATCCGCAGCGATGTGTTCACGTGGATATAGCGTCCTCTTCATGAGCATTCACCTCGTATAGCCATTGACTGTCCAGCTTCGTTCTGGGCTCGCAACAGCAGTGCTCTGCGGCTGCGCGGATCAAGCGCCCGCTCTCGCAATGCAACAACGCCAATCCGCTCCAGCCACTGCCAGACCGGCTCACCATACAACGCTTCCTCCGCATAGAGCTGGAGAACGGCGGTTGCTATATCCACGACAGCTCGTTCTTCCGGCTCTGTCAGCAGCAGCTTCGCTTCCTTCACCTCAATGCCAGCAGAGCCGCCGATGTACAACTCCCAGCCGCTTGGCACGCCAACGATGCCTATATCACGCACGAGCGAACCAGCGCGATGCAGCGGGCTTGCCGAGACCGCCGCGCTTACCGTCGTCGGCAGTTGCAACTGCTCCAGCCGTCGTTCCAGCGCGGCCCCCACAGCTATAGAGTCGCGCACAGCGCCTCGCTCGTAGGCAATACCGCCGCAAGTCACAACTGAAGCGACGGGTCGGCCGTACATATGAGCGGCAACCGGCCCGCCAATGGTCTGCGATACACCCGCCGCTTCAGCCGCCGACAGACCAAGCAGCTCCAACCGCCCGTCCCCGTTCAACTTCGCAAGCGGCACCTGATATCGCTCGATCGCATCCGCAATACGCCGCAGCTGGTCTGCCGTTGCCACGCCGCCATACAATCGCGGTTGAACCGCATAAGTGCCGTTTGCAAGCGCAGCATAGGCGCCGCCTTCAGCCAACGTGTCCGCCGCTTCCGTGTCGGCTGCCGCTGTCAGTGCGGCAGTCGAGACTTGATCCCGGCCATTCGCGCTTAATCGTCCCAGCACGCCGATATAATACCGAATCGCCGGACGGCAGAACATGCAGCCATCCGCCGTCTTCCATCCGAGCGCCGTCACCGCCTCACGGAAACTCGAAGTGCGACTTGCGGCAATCGCATCTTTCAACTGCTCGCGACTGAGCGTTGTGCAACCACATAACGGCGTCACCTGCACTGCGTCCTCGTCACCGCTTTCGAGCACGCACTGAAGCAGCGCCGATACTAGCGGCTTGCAGCCACCGCAGGAGCTTGCCGCCCGGGTGCATTCACGCACCTGCTCGAACGTTTCGAGCCCCTGCTCCCGGATAACAGCCGTTATCGTCCCTTTGCTGACGCCGTTGCAGGAGCAGATCGTTTCACTATCCGACAGCCCGCTCACATACTCGGTCGTGCCGCCTCCCGTTCCACCGCTGGAAGTGGGCGCCTCCTGCTGCAGAACGGAAATATCCGCTCCCTGCTTCACATAACCCAGCAGTTTATTGCTGTCTCCGCTGTCTCCGAACAAGACCGCGCCGACAATCCGGTTGTCACGAATGCCGATTTTGCGATAAGTACGGCGAATGCCGTCATAGGCCATCTGCATCGTCGACAATTGCGAATCTTCAATGTCGCCGACCGAGAATACATCCACGCCGGACACCTTCAGCTGTGAATAGAGCACTGAGCCATGATAACCTTCGGTATCTTGCTCGCAGATTGCTTGCGCCAGCACCTTGCCTTGTTCATATAACGGAGCGACTAGTCCATATACCATGCCCCGATGCTCCGCGCACTCTCCCACGGCATAGACATTCGGAGCACTTGTCTCCATGCGGTCGTTGACGACAATCGCGCGGTTTACCTCAATGCCGCTCTCCGCGGCAAGCCGTACATTCGGCTTAATACCAACTGCGATTACAACAAGATCGACGTTAAGCCTTGTGCCGTCTGTGAACTGGAGCGCCTCGACCCTTTTGCGGCCGATGATGCGATCTGTATTTTTCTCCAGCCAAATCTTCATGCCTTGCTGCTCCAGCTCTTGCCTTAGCATATTTGCCGCTTGAGGGTCCAACTGCCGATTCATCAAGTAGCGGCTGTTATGGATGACATGAACGTCCTCCATCCCGAGATTAAGCAGTCCTCGCGCAGCCTCCAGACCAAGCAGACCTCCGCCGATGACAGCAGCACGTTTGTAATTAGCCGCGGTCTCCACCATCAACTCACAATCCTTCATGTTACGAAAAGCGGTAACGCCCGGCTTATCGATGCCAGGCAGCGGCAGCATGAAAGGAAGCGATCCCGTCGCGATAATAAGCTTGTCATAAGCGGTCGTTCTTCTGCGATCCGTGTGTACGACCTGGTTCGCCGTATCTATATAGGTAACCGTCTCGCCCGTATAGAGGGTAATGCCTCGCTCTTCGTACCAGGCGTACTCATTGATCGTAATGGCCGACATGGGCGTATCGCCTTGCAGCACCTTGGATAGCATGATTCGGTTATAGTTCGGATGTGGCTCCGCGCCAACAATCGTAATGTCGAACGCATCGGGACGCAGCTTCAATATCTCCTCGATGCAGCGGACGCCTGCCATCCCGTTTCCGATGAGAACTAGCTTCTGCCTCGTCATCGCTTCCCCTCCAGGTTTCTTCTCCGGACCCTATCCCATTTGATCTCTATATATTATGTAAAGATAGTTTACATTCCGCTTCATTCCACAATGACTTGTCATTTTATTTGATATGTATGTTAGAATATATAACATTAATCTCAATGTACCCCACTGTGAGGGAATAATCAATAGCGATTTAGCATCGTACAGCCGCGATCTTGGTGCTGAACAACGTCCGTTGTGTCAGTATACGTAACACAAAATTCAATTTCGCTTTACAAACGTTTCGGTATCCGTCAATTCATCGAGCCAATCCGATTATTTCCTCGGAAATAGACAAAATAACGCAAAAAGCAGCCCCCGCCGTCGGTTCACGGCAAAGACTGCTGATTGGCGAGCTTTATCTTATTTTTGAACCAGTTTATCCCCGGACGCGTAGACAAACTCAGCAGGCTTGTCGTTAAAAGGAATGTACGCTTTGAACGTATTCGTTTCATTATTGTAAAGAATACCACCCTTCGCTTGCAGCAGCTCGCCCAAATTGACAGCCTCTAGCTGATCATCCTTCGGACGAACCAGAATGGCGTTAACCGGTATGCTGGTGTCGGAATAAACGAGTTCTTTGATGCCATCGTGATTCCAATCGCCGATCCACGTGTGATAGTTGAAGTACAGATTTTGCACCGGAATCCCATTCTCCAACCGTACGTATCGATCGATTGCACAATCTGCGCCACAAATACCCATTAGTCGACTATAGGTTGTGCCGAACAGATCAGCCTGATCGATCACAATATCCTTCTCGTATACATCACCGCCGATGGTACCCAACTCATAAATGCTATCACCCGCTAATAATCCAATGAAGCGTTCTGTCGGATCACGGTCTGGCTTCGTATAAACCCAATAGGTTTGATCTTCGAAATCAATGGTTCGAGTACGCTCACGCTCTGGAATACTGGAACTAGGCACTTTCTGAATAGAGGTTACTGCTTCCTCCAGTGGTCGGAAGGTTAGCTGCAACTCCTGAGGGAAGGTCATCTCTTCCTCTGGCTGTTCAGGGATCGTTGATTGATCAGGGGCCGCCACCTGTTCATTATTCGACTCTAACTCCGGATAATAGACTTTATTATTCGCATGCCCATCCGCAATAGCTGGCTGTTCCTGCCGCTGTTGTACAATTGTAACCGCGACAACCACGATCAGTGCCAGCGTAATAGCTCCCCCTGCCCATCCAAGCCAAACATCCTTCCTCACCGTGCGTTCCTCATTCCGTTATCATTTTATATAGATAGACTCAACATGCTTGAAGAAGGTTGCAGGCGAGCAGCCCCTCAGCTGCAGGTTATTCGCCTGCTAGCGGCTTCAAATATCCCGCATAGTTCTGGATTCGCCACATACGATTACACGAAGCAGCGATGCCGAACTTCGGGCCCGGGATTGAGAAGAAACTAAAATTTCGTTAAAGTACCATTTCTTCTGCAACCATCGGATGGTGTAGGCGTATTTCCTAATACAACCAACATTTTACATACACAGGAGGTAAGCTTAACTATGAGTACAGTAACAGATTTCAACCCGAACGCACCTCGACGCGGTTCGCATCCAGGCCGAATTATCGGCTGGAGCATCGGTGCTCTGCTTGTCATTCTAGTTGCTTTCAACAGCTATACGACCGTCGAATATGGTCATGTCGGCTTGTACAAAACGTTCGGCAAGCTGAACGACAGCGTGCTGGAGCCAGGCATTCATTTGAAAATTCCTTTCTTCCAGTCCGTCATTGAGGTGAACACGCAAGTTACGAAGGCGGAGACCGACTCGACTGCTTCCTCGAAGGATTTGCAGCCAGTGTCGACGCATGTTGCCGTTAACTACTCGGTTAACAAAGCGGCAGCATTTAATCTGATGAATAACGTCGGCTCCACCTACGACAACGTCATTATTAACCCTGCTGTGCAAGAGATCGTGAAAGAAGTGACGGCCCGCTATCCCGCCGAAGATTTGATTGCGAAACGTGACATTGTGGCAGGCGAAATCAGCGATCTGCTGACCAAGCGGCTGGCGAAGTATGATCTCCTCGTGAGAGAAATTAACATCGTAAACTTCAAATTCAGCGATGCATTCAACCAATCGATCGAAGCGAAGCAGGTTGCACAGCAGCAGGCGTTGAAAGCGGAGAATGACCTGAAACGCGTGCAGATCGAAGCAAAGCAGCTCGTCGCGCAAGCTGAGGCCGAAGCTCAATCGCTCAAGCTGAAGAAACAGGAAGTAACGCCAGAACTCGTACAGCTGAAGCAGATCGAGGTACAGGAGAAAGCGCTGGAGAAATGGGACGGCCGATTGCCAAGCGTTACCGGCGGCGCCACACCATTCATCGACTTCTCATCGGTGCTCAATTCCAGCGGAAGCGCAAGCTCCAGTCAGGCGCCTGTTAAACAGCAGTCGACCGAGACGGACACGACGCAAACGCAGCCTTAACTATTAAGTCGGTTAACGCCTATGGCTTCTCAGCCATAGGCGTTTTCATGTTTGAACGGCCATCCCACCCGTTAGAGATAATTTCCCACCTCTAATTTTCTCACGACCGCAATATGGTATTTGTATATTTATAAATAGGTTTATAATATTGTTAATTTGTGCTCGACAGTGTACACTAGGCTTTAGACACATAAGGGAGGTTGCTCGCCATATGAAGAAATCGATTAAACTTGCTGCTGCGGCTGTTCTTACGGTTGCAATGTTAAGCGCTTGCAGTGACAGCAGCACCAACAAGGACACCACCAACAACACGAATACACAAACCGAGAACCAAGCTGATAATACGAACGAAACAACAAGCCAGACAAGCGACGTCCCGGCTGCAGAAGCACCTGTTTTTGAAAACGTATCCGTACATGATCCTTCGGTCATCAAGGTGGACGACACGTTCTATATTTTCGGCTCCCACCTTGCTGCTGCGAAGTCGACCGACCTGATGAAATGGACGCTCATCGATTCCGGCGTAGCCGATGGCAATGTGCTCATTCCGAACGTTACGGAAGAGCTGAAAGAAACACTCGACTGGGCAGAGTCCGATACGCTGTGGGCGCCAGATGTCATCCAGCTCGCTGACGGCAAATTCTATATGTACTACAACGCATGCAAAGGCGACTCCCCTCGCTCCGCGCTTGGCGTTGCCGTTGCAGACAAGCCAGAAGGCCCGTACAAAGATCTCGGCATTATTCTAAAATCCGGCCAATGGGGCGAGATTAGCCCAGACGGCACCGTATATGATGCAACCGTTCATCCGAACGTTGTAGACCCTGACGTATTCTTCGACAAAGACGGCAAGCTCTGGATGGTATACGGCTCCTATTCCGGCGGTATCTTCATCATGCAGATGGATCCGAAAACCGGTATGCCGCTCCCTGACCAAGGTTACGGCAAGAAGCTGCTCGGCGGCAATCACAGCCGCATCGAAGGCCCGTACATGCTGTACAGCCCGCAAACGGACTACTATTATCTGTTCCTGTCTTACGGCGGACTTGACGCCAACGGCGGATATAACATCCGTGCAGCACGTTCGAAGAATCCGGACGGTCCATTCGTTGATTCTGAAGGCCAAGATATGATTGATGCAATGGGTACGCCGGGCACACTGTTCGATGATCCTTCATACGCACCGTACGGCGTAAAGTTGATGGGCAACTTCACATTCGATTCGGTAGATGGCGAACCTACAGGCAACCCATATGCGATCGACTACGGTTATGTTTCGCCAGGCCATAACTCGGCTTATTATGATGAGAAGACCGGCCAATATTATCTCATCTTCCATACTCGTTTCCCAAGCCGCGGCGAAGCGCATGAGGTACGTGTCCATCAGATGTTCATGAATGCAGATGGCTGGCCAGTCGTTGCACCCCACCGTTACGGTGGCGAGACAATCGGTAAATATGCAACGTCCGATATCGTTGGCGACTATAAGTACGTGAACCATGGTCACGACATTACGGCTGATATTGTTCGTTCGTCCGTTATTACCCTGTCTGAGGATGGCAAAGTAAGCGGCGCAGCAACAGGCACATGGAAGCTGGATGGCGACCATAACGCTGTAATATCGATTGATGGCGTCGACTACAAAGGCGTATTCCTTCGTGAATACGACGAGAGTATGGAAACGCAAGTTATGACGTTCTCTGCTTTGTCTGATAAAGGCGTTACCATCTGGGGCAGCCACGTTGCGCTCGAGAAGAAGTAACCTAATCGCCTCATTCATCTGACTATTTGTTCCTATTCCGATGTCCTGTGGTTTGCGCTTCGCAACATTACAGGACATTCGGACTACACATCGATATGCTGCCAAAGTCAAACAAGCCGGCCCGCTGCCGGCTTGTTTGTTATATATCTTCAGACCCCGATGCATCTCCGCTATATCCAAGTACCCCTTCTCGAATAACTAGCCGCAGTCGAATCCCCTTCTATTTACTCGAACGATGACAAAATGTTCATTTACTCACGCGCGTTCAAAAATCTCCCAATCGACTTATAGAAATTTTTACCTAATATGCTAAAATGAAACCGCATACATGTTAAGGTGACCGATAACGCAGATCGCACAGGAGGTGGTTCATTCGGCGCTGCTCGGCCGAGAACATGCCACACGGGGTTGTCCAGCTTTCGAAAGTTTCCGGCAGCCATTTTTTCGAAAACGTTTTCAGAATATTCAAAATCCATCCCTACTATTATTTGATCGGAGGTTTTATTGTGATTCGTACAAGGCTTACCCGATGGTGCAGCCTGCTGCTGGCAACCATGCTCATTGGCACCTCCCTCTCCATCGTTGCACCTGTCGCGAATGCGGCGGCAAGCGTGCCATACACGTGGAAGAACGTCGTTACGGGCGCGGGAGGCGGATTCGTGCCTGGCATTATTTTTAACCAAACCGAGAAAGACCTGATCTACGCAAGAACGGATATCGGCGGCTTGTACCGCTGGAATGCGTCAGACAGCAGCTGGATTCCTCTGCTCGATAACGTTGGCTGGACGGATTGGGGCAAGCTGGGCGTCGATGCGCTCGCGACGGATGCTGTCGATCCGAACCGCGTCTACATCGCAGCCGGCATGTATACGAATGGCTGGGACCCGAACCACGGCTACATCATGCGATCCACGGACAAAGGCAACACGTGGCAAAGCACACAGCTTCCATTCTATGTCGGCGGCAACATGCCTGGCCGTTCGATGGGCGAACGTCTCGCGATTGACCCGAACAAGAACAGCATTCTTTATTTTGGCGCACGCAGCGGCAACGGTCTGTGGAAGAGTACGGATTATGGCGTAACGTGGAACAAAGTAACAAGCTTCACGAACGTCGGCACTTATGTGCAGGATCCTGCTTACCCGTACACTGCCGATATTCAAGGCATCGCATGGATCACGTTCGACAAGTCGACCAGCACATCCGGCAATGCAACGCAAACGATCTATGTTGGCGTAGCGGACAAAGGCAACAGCGTATTCCGTTCGACGGACGGCGGCGCTACGTGGACAGCCGTGCCAGGCCAGCCAACCGGCTTCCTGCCTCACCATGGCGAGATCTCGAACGGCAACCTGTTCATTACTTACAACGATAGCAGCGGCCCTTATGACGGGGTAAAAGGCGACGTCTACCGCTACAATATCGCAACTGGCGTATGGACGAACATTAGCCCGATCCCAAGCACGAGCGGAGACGACTACTTCGGCTACGGCGGCTTGGCTGTCGACCGTACGAATCCGAACACGATCATGGTCTCGACGCTCAACGCTTGGTGGCCGGACGCGAACATCTACCGCTCCACGGACGCAGGCGCAACATGGACGAGCATCTGGTCGTGGAATGGCTATCCGAGCCGCAACCTGTTGTATACGCAAGATATTTCGGCAGCGCCATGGCTGGACTTCGGCTCCAACCCGCAGCCGCCGGAGCCTGCATTGAAGCTCGGTTGGATGATTGGCGACCTTGAGATCGATCCGCTCAATCCGAACCGGATGATGTACGGCACAGGCGCAACGATTTATGGCACGAACAACTTGCTTGATTGGGGCACCAGCAAGAAGGTCAATATTACGGTCATGGCCAAAAATCTCGAGGAAATGGCCGTCCTTGACCTGATCAGCCCGCCTAGCGGCGCACCGCTGCTAAGCGCTATCGGCGACGTCTCCGGCTTCCGCCACGATAGTCTGACGACTTCCCCTGCCAAAATGTTCGTTGGACCAAATGTAACCAATAGCATCGACTTCGCCGAGCTTAACCCAGGCTTCATGGCTCGCGTTGGTGCAGTTGATGATGCCAACACAGCTTCGATCGCCTTCTCGTATGACGGCGGCGGCAACTGGTATAACCCGAACCGTCCCTCCGGTACCAAAGGCGGCGGCGACATCGCTGTATCCGCCGATGGCAGCACGCTCGTCTGGAGTACATCCGACCAAGGCGTCTACTATTCCGCTGGCGGCAACTCCTGGACAGCGATTTCGAACCTCCCGCAAGGCTCGAAAGTAACGGCTGATCGTGCGAATAAGAACAAGTTCTACGCTTTCGGCAACGGCAAAGTATACGTCTCCACGAACGGCGGCGCATCCTTCACGCAATCCGCAGCAACAGGACTGCCAACGACCGGCGACCTGAAGACGGTGTTCGGCAAGGAAGGCGAAGTATGGATCGCAGGCGGCAGCGACACGACCGTATACGGCCTGTGGCATTCGTCCGACAGCGGCGCAACGTTCACGAAGCTGTCCAACGTGCAAGAAGCTGACGTTGTAGGTTTCGGTAAAGCAGCAACCGGCCAGACGTACCCGGCCATCTACACGTCTGCCAAGATCGATGGCGTACGCGGCTTCTTCCGCTCCGACGATGCTGGCGCATCGTGGGTACGCATCAACGATGACGCTCACCAATATGGCGTTACGAACAGCGTTATTACAGGCGATCCTCGCGTCTATGGCCGCGTTTACATCGGTACGAACGGCCGCGGTATCATCTATGGCGACCCGAACGGCTCAACGCCAATCAACAACTCGTCGATTACGCCGACGTCCGCAACATTTGATAAGAAAACGGCTAATCAAGCTGATATTTCCGTTGCATTGACGCTGAACGGCAACACGCTGTCGAGTATCAAGAACGGCTCCGCTTCCCTCATATCCGGTACGGACTACACGGTATCGGGCACGACGGTTACGATTAAGAAAAGCTATCTCGCTGCACAAGCGGTTGGCACGACGAACCTGACGTTTAACTTCAGCGCAGGCTCGGCCGTTACACTTGCGGTCTCAGTTATGGATACGACGTCGACGGTTACGAACTCGACGATTACGCCTACAACGGCATCGTTCGATAAGAAAACAGCGAACCAAGCAAACATCGCTGTTACCATGACGTTGAACGGCAATACGTTGTCCAGCATTAAGAATGGCTCCGCTACCCTCGTGTCCGGTACGGATTACACGGTGTCCGGCTCATCAGTCACGATCAACAAATCGTACCTTGCTGCACAAACAGTTGGCACGACGACGCTGACGTTCAACTTCAGCGCGGGCGCTGCTGCAACGCTTGCGGTTACGGTTGTCGATACGACGTCGACGGTCACAAACTCGACGATTACGCCAACGTCCGCATCGTTCGATAAGAACACAGCGAACCAAGCAAACATCGCTGTTACCATGACGTTGAACGGCAATACGCTGTCCAACATTAAGAACGGTTCCGCTGCGCTTGTATTGGGTACGGACTACACGGTGTCAGGCTCGTCGGTCACGATCAACAAATCGTACCTTGCCGCACAAGCAGTCGGCACAACGACGCTGACGTTCAACTTCAACGCGGGCGCTGCTGCAACGCTTGCGGTTACGGTTGTCGATACGACGTCTACGGTCACAAACTCGACGATTACGCCAACGTCCGCATCATTCGATAAGAACACAGCGAACCAAGCGAATATCGGTGTCACGATGACGCTGAACGGCAACACGCTGTCCAACATTAAGAATGGCTCCGCTACCCTCGTATCCGGTACGGATTATACAGTGTCTGGCTCGTCGGTAACGATCAACAAATCGTACCTTGCCGCACAAGCGGTCGGCACAACGACGCTGACGTTCAACTTCAACGCCGGCGCAGCTGCTACCTTGACGGTGACGGTTGTTGATACAACGGCTGTGACGACGGGCAGCTTCAAGCTCCAGCTATTCAACAGCCAGACGACAGGTACGACCAACACGCTTAGCCCTCGCATTAAGCTCGTGAATACAGGCACGACGGCACTTAATCTAGCAAACGTCAAGATCCGTTACTACTACACGGCTGACGGCAACCAAACGCAAGTATACTGGTGCGACTGGTCGCAAGTCGGCAGCGCGAATGTGACAGGCACATTCGTCACGATGCCAACGGCGAAGACAGGCGCGGATACGTATCTGGAGCTTGGCTTCACGAGCGCGGCAGGCACACTGGCTGCCGGCCAATCGATCGACCTGCAGATCCGCATCAACCGCTCCGACTGGTCGAACTATACGCAGACAGGCGACTACTCCTTCAACCCAAGCAGCACGAACTATGTGGATTGGAACAAAGTAACGGGTTACCTGTCCGGCGCGCTGCAATGGGGTATTGAGCCATAATCTAGAGGCTCTCAGCATAAACAAGAAGGCATAATGAAAGGGACCATCCGGCGGATGGTCCCTCTTGTCGTTGAAGCAGATAAACTACTGCCATAACCATAAACTTACTTCAATTCTTCGCATCTTTCCTTGGAAAGCTCCAAATAACCGTTGAGCTTCTCTTGTGCAAGTGAAATCATATGATCCAGCTCCTGACGCTTAGCTTCCAGGTCCAACAAATATTTCGAAAGGATTTCGGTTCGCTTATTTAATGTTGGAGTAAAGTGGTCAGGGTCTTCCCCCTGCTGTATTCTGTCCATCACACAACCGTCACGGGTAAACTCTGTGATTTCCTCGAGTGATAAACCTAATTTTTTGAGAGTAACTAAGCATTGAATATATGAAACATCGCTTTCGGTATAAGAGCGTGCCCCTCCCGCTCTGCGACTCGGTCCCTTCAGAACACCAATTTTCTCATAATAACGCAATGTATAAGGGGTTAGCCCTGTTCGTTCCGTTACTTGGCTAATGGTTAGCACGGGATGCCCTCCTTTGTCTTGTATGTTTGATAGGATCGTACTCCTTAGAGCTAGATCGAAGTCAAGCGTCCAAAATAAGGCATGCAATCAATCTTCACATCCTCCCTTGACTTCGAGTTAGCTCTAACTCGTATACTGCAGCCATATCGGAGTTGCCACGAGCAACAATAAGAAAGGATGAAACTGCAATGGAAATTATGACCGAGAACCTTACGTGGAAAGACAGCTACAAATTATACACAGGCTCCATTTTGCCTAGACCGATTGCTTTGGTATCCACCATCTCTAAAGGAGGGGTTCCTAATCTTGCGCCTTTCAGTAATTTTTGCGGCGTATGTCCTCAACCTTTTACCGTAGCGTTCGCCCCTCTCATTCGTCCCGAAGACGGAACCAAGAAAGATACGACACGCAACATTGAAGAAACAGGACAATTCGTTATTAATATCGTAACAGAGGATATTGTTTCACAAGTGAGTAGGACATCCATCGAATTCGCTTCTGATATAGACGAGTTTCGAGAGACTGGTTTGACGCCCATTTCCAGCTCGAGCGTAATGCCTTATCGAGTCAAAGAAAGCCCCATACAAATGGAATGCGTATTGGAGAACATACTGACCATCGGGGAAGGAGCCGGATCATCGAACCTCATTATTGGTCGTGTCGTTCAAATACACATCGAAGATGCATTGTACAAAGATGGGAAAATAGATTTGGCCGGTCTGAAACCGGTAGGTCGTCTCTCCGGGGAGTATTATGCGAGAATGTCGGATTTATTTACATTGAACCGCCCTGAACTTATCTAGAAACGAACGCGAAGGCATAATGCAAGGGACCCTCCATCGGATGGTCCCTCTTGTCGTTGAAGCAGACGTTAATGCGCGGTCAAAATTTGCGGACCTTCAGCCGTAATGGCAATCGTATGCTCGTATTGGCAGGCAAGCTTGTTGTCCATCGTCCGCGCGGTCCATCCATCCGCATCGATTGTCATAAGGTGGGTTCCCTCTGTGATCATCGGCTCAATCGTGAACACCATCCCCTCCTTGATGCGGAGGCCCTTGCCTGGCTTGCCGACATGCATATATGTCGGCTGCTCGTGCAGGTCGCGGCCGATGCCATGGGCAAGAAGGTCGCGAACGACGCCGAACCCGTGCGATTCCGCATGCCGCTGAATCGTGCTCGTCACGTCGCCGAGTCGATTGCCAGGCTGAGCCTGCTCGATGCCAAGGTCAAGACATTCCTTCGTGACGCGCATCAACTTCTCGGCCGTCGGCGAGATCTGCCCGACCGCATAACTCCATGCCGAATCGCCGAGCCAGCCATCAAGCTCTGCGACCGTATCGATCGTTACGATATCGCCTTCCACAAGCGGCTTATTGCTAGGGAAGCCATGGGCAATCACATCGTTGGTGGAGGCACAGGTCGCGTATTGATAGCCCTTATAGCCTTTCTGATATGGCTTGGCCCCATGCTTCAACATAATTTCCTCGAATATGCGCTCAATCTCGTTAGTAGTAATGCCCGGCTTGATAAGCGGCGCGATCGTGCGATGGCATTCAGCCACCACTTGGCAGGCCTTGCGGATAGCCTCAATTTCATATTTGCTCTTCAGAATGACCATGTTCGTGTCAGGACTCCTTCGTAATAGCTTGCATGGCGAGTCGGGCGATTCGATCGACGTCCAAGTCGGAATTGCCAGCATAGTAGTGCAGCCCACAGCAACCGACAAGCACGGCAAGCATATGGTCGAGGTTGTCGTCTTCGCATAGGGTGATCGATTGAAGCGGAACGTATAACCGTTCCCTAAATTCGTTTTTGGCATGATGGCGATCCTTGTCAGGCAGGCCTGCATAATGTTCCGCCGCCATCTTGTAGACGAGATAGGCGCGGGCGTCCGACTGCCATAGTCGAAGCAACGCTTTACAGTACGTCGCCAACTGCGAGCCATCCGGGGGGCCGCCGCTACTCGCCCATTGCGCAATCACCTGCTCGCATCGCTCGAAGCCGCTCTCTAACACATCTTCTATCAATAAATGGCGGTTGGGATAGTAATGGTATACGGTCCCGTAACCAAGCCCTGCCTCGCGGGCGACGTCGCGAATATCAAAGCTGCCGCCCGTGCGAAAGTAAGAGCGTGCGGCGACATCCAGAATCTGTTCTTTACGCCGCAAGCGTATGAGCTCATTTTGTTCTTTGGAACGGGGGCACATAACCTGTGGGCCTCCTTATATTGACCTGCAAATTTGTCGATATAAAAATAGTAATACACAGGGTGCAGAAATGCAAATGCTTGTTGGAGTTCAATTAACAGAGCCACACGCGGAACGTTAGCTGAATCAAACAGCGGCAGCCTCGGACTTTATGGTTCAGTCCGAAGCTGCCGTTGTTTGTCATTGAACAGTTATACTTGTCTCGGCCTCAAGTTAACGAGCAGGATACTGGCAACGATAAGCGCCATGCCCGCAACTAAGTTGATAGTCAAATGCTCGTTCAAGAACAAAATGCTGCAGATAATGGAGACGACCGGAATGAGGAACGTGAACGAACCGACCTTCGATGCCTCGCCTGAACCGATCAGCTTGAAATAAACAAGCCAGCCGAGCGCAATGACGAATACGGAGATGAACAACGTGTCATAAACAAAGGCCGCAGTCCAACGTACCTCCGACCAGTTCTCGACGGTCGAACCGTATGACGTCATGACGATGCCGCCGATCGTGACCTGCATGGCGGTCATCCACAGCGAGTCAACCTTGGCAGCCTGCCGTTTGATGTACACCGTTCCGAGCGCCCAGCTAAGAGCGGATGCCAAGGCAAGCACAATGCCGATAACCGAGATGCCTCCCTCCAATCCGCCGATGCTCATCGCTGCGACTCCGCCGAAACCGACCAGCAAGCCGACCATTTTGCGAGCATACATCTTCTCCCCCAGCCACATCCATGCGAACAATCCAAGCAGTACCGGCTGCAGGAACACGATCGCAGAGAATAATCCCGCTGGCATGTATTGTAGTCCGACTGTCTGGAAGCCGTAATAGAATACGATGCTTAGAAAGGCGGATAGCACATAATACAGCCACGTCTCGCGAAGCCGAAGCTGCTTCCAGCGCGGCAGCGCAATGATAATAAGCAGCGCACCGCCAATCCATGTGCGAAGCCCCGCGAACAGAAGCGGCGGCGTGAATTCGAGCGCATATTTGGACAAAGGCCAGTTAATCCCCCACATCAGAATGAGGAAAGCCAAATAAAATAACGTTTGTTTGCGCGATAACGATGAGTCTGACATAACATTCACTCCTTGTTCCAAGGTTAATCCGAATGATACACTAATTTGCAGCATGAGGAAAATGAATGTTATTTATAGGAGGTATAACCCAAACGTTATGACCTATACACAGATCAAGCTCTTCGTGAAGATCGCAGAAACGGGCAGCTTTACGAAAGCCGGCCTTGAGCTTAATATGACTCAGCCCGCTGTCAGCCGCGCCATCTCCTCGCTGGAGTCGGAGCTGGATATTTTGCTGCTGCTTCGCGACCGTCGAAGCGGCGTGCAATTGACGGATGCAGGCAAGCAGATCGTCGTGTTATTCCGAGAGATTCTTGGCACGTACGCCAAGGTCGATCAAGTCGTCGCCGAAGAGAAGGGACTTCAAGTCGGTACGATCCGCGTCGGAGCCTTTCCTGTCGCAGCAGCCCACTTCCTGCCTTCTATCATTAGCGCTATTGCCAAGCAACATCCGGGTATTGCGTTCGAGCTGTATGAAGGCAGCATCGACGAGCTGAGAAGCTTGCTGGAGACGAGAATGATCGACGTCGCGTTCCTTATGCCGCCAGATGGCGAATGGGATACGATACATATCTATCGGGAGAAAATGTTCGCGGTTCTGCGAGAGGATCATCCGCTCAGCAGCATGTCCGTCGTTCCCGTCAAGCAGCTTTCGGCAGAGCCGTTCATTACGTGCAAAGCCGGTTACGAGCCGCCGATCATGGACTTGTTCGAACGGGCGAAGGCTCATCTGCAAACCAAATATATCGTGCAAAGCGTCAATATGGCTCTGCGTATGGCAGAGGAGGGTCTAGGATTCCCTATTCTGTCCGAGCTGGCACTCAAGACGCTCCCGCCCGGCCTTGTGAAGCGCGAACTGGAGCCGAATGCCTATCGCGACATCCGGCTTGTCGTCCCGTCCGCGGAGGAAGCGTCCCATGCGGTCAAGCTGTTCATTCGAACGACGCTTGCATTATTTCCGCCACAAGGCATACCGGACTCGGAGCAAGCTGCCCAATGAAACGCAGCAAGCGATCATTCAAGTGCAGGAATGGAATTCTTAACAATGCGAATCGAGCTATTTATAAGCCAATACCATCTCTGTAGTTCGTTGCAACAAATGACATGGCGCTGCTGGCTAAAGAAAAAGTTGCGGCAAATAAAAAGCCCCGACCCACGTAACGACGTGAGTCGGGGCTTTCGATTTCAACACACTCCCCTACTCCTTCACCGACCCGAGCGTAATGCCGTGGATGAAGAAGCGCTGGAGGAACGGATAGATGACGAGGATCGGAATCATCGAGACGATGATCTTCGCTGCGCCGAACGTACGGTTGGAGACAGCCATCGCTTCGGCAAGCTGTTCAGGCGTCATGGCGGTCATCGCCTGCGCGCTCAGTTGGGCGACGAGCGTCTGGATGTAAGTTTGCAGCGGGTAATGCTCCTGATGGTTCATCAGGATGAGCCCGTCGAAGAACGAGTTCCAGTGGAACACGATGCTGAAGAGCGTTACCGTTGCGATTGCCGGCAGCGACAGCGGCACGTACAGGCGGATCATCGTATACCACGGCCCAGCTCCGTCGATCTCCGCCGCTTCGGACAGTTCCTTCGGCAGGTTGCGGAAGAAGTTCATGAGCAGGATGACGTTGAACGTCTGCACCGCATGCGGCAGCACGAGCGCCCACATGGAGTCGAGCAGACCGTACGATTTGACCGTCATGAACCATGGCACGATACCGCCGCTGAACATCATCGTGAAGACGAGGAACCACATGTAGACGTTACGCAGCGGGAACTGCTTCGAATCCTTCGATAGCGCGTAGGCCATCATGATCGTAATGACGAAGTTCAGCAATCCGCCGAGCACAACCCGCTTGATCGAGATGTAGAACGATGTGAAGAACTGCGAGTCGTCAAGCACCTTCGAATAACTTGCAAGCGTCGGCTTGATCGGCGTCAACAGCACCCTGCCCGCGTCCGCCGCCGATTTATCACTGAACGACACCGCCACCGTATGCAGCAGCGGGATGAGACACGCCAGCGTAATGACGACGAGCACCACGAGGATCGATTGGTCGATGATCCGATTCTGAACATTATTTCTTCCTACCATGGAGGTCACCTCATCGCCTTAGAAAATCCGATAGTTCGCGAACCGCGAAGCCAATACGTACGACACCGTCACGAGGACGAAGCTGACGACGGACTTGAGCAGTCCAACCGCGGTAGCCAAGCTGTACTGCAGATCGTTTAAGCCGACGCGATACACATATGTATCGATAATGTCGGTCGATTGGTAGACGAGCGGGTTATACATGTTGAAGATCTGGTCGAAGTTCGCATTCATCACATTGCCAAGCGCAAGCGTCGCCAGCAGGATGACCGTCGTCTTCACGCCAGGAATCGTAACGTGAATCAACTGCCGGAACCGTGAAGCGCCATCGATTTCCGCCGCTTCGTACAGCACCGGATTAATACCGGTCAGCGCTGCCAGATAAACGATGGCGCCGAACCCGAACTCCTTCCAGACATCCGTACCAATGATGATCGCCGGGAACCATTTGTTGCTCTGGTAGAACAAGATCGGATCAACACCGAATAAGCTGATCAATTTATTCATGATGCCGTCCAGCGAGAACACATCGAAGAAGACCGTAGCCAGCAGCACCCATGACAGGAAGTGCGGCAGATAGACGATCGTCTGGATCCATCTCCGCATGAACCGTACCCTCACCTCGTTAAGCAGCAGCGCGAATACGAGCGGTACGATCAGGTTGGCAATGATTTTCATAACCGCGAGAAATATCGTATTGAAGAAAATCGTCCGACTGTCAGGCAGCTGGAACAAATATTGAAAATTGTCGAACCCGACCCACTCCGAGCCGGTAATGCCGCGTCGAGGCCGAAAATCCTGAAATGCCATCATCGCATAGAACATCGGAACGAGGCTGAACAAAATCAGGAACACGATGCCCGGCCATACCATCAGATGATAATGAAACGAACGTTTTCTCCACAACATCGGTTCTCACCGCTTTTCTGTGTAATGGAATCCACTAACCATACTTGTCACAAATGAGACGCCTTCGGGGACCCGGCGAACGCCGAAGCCCCCTTCTGGCGAATCTCCTGAACGCAGCTTACTCCTTATCCGGCTACAAGATCGGAAACTTCCTTCGTAATCTGGTCGCCGCCAAGCTTCTTCCAGTCGCTGACGAACGTATCGAATGCATCGACCGGCAAGTCGCCTACGATAATTTTCAAGAACGTCTCATTCTCCAGCTTCTGCAGCGACGTCCATTTCGTCTCCATCGTCTTCGTTGTGCCGTAGAACAAACTGTAGATTTTCTCCATGTCCGTCGTGGCAAGTACGCCGCCGCCGAGCTCATACGCCTTGGCTGGTTTCCACGCATCCATGTTCTTCTTCGGATTCTCCTTCTCGATAACCGAGTAGTCGTATACTTGCTTCGTATCCGGATCGAACGTTGCTGGATCGAGCTCGCCCTTAAGCGCAGCCTGCACGTCTTTGTAACGCTTCACAACCGCGTCGGAGTAATCGAGCAGCAGGTCAAACGGATAGTAGTTACGGTTCTGCACCGTGTTCGCCGTCGCGTAGTCGTCGAGCTTCTTCATCTCATCCTTGTTCGGATCGGAGCGGCGTTCGATGCGCGTGAAAGCATTCAGCAGCTTCACTGCTGCCTCTGGATTTTTGTAGCCTTTACGAACAACGAGGTAGCGGTCCGTCACCGGCGCCATATGCGTCACGAACTTGCCGTCCTTATCGAGCGGAGTCGCATACGCCTTCCACTCCGCCTTCGTATCGTTCGCCACCGCATCGGCAAGCGGCCAATACGGCATCCACCAAGGACCGAAGAACATGCCTGTCTTGTTCGCGACGATCGGCTCCTGCGTCTCCTTGTAGAGCGCGAACTGCGGGTCGATCAGACCGGCTTTGTACATCTCCGCCAGCTTCGCCAATGCGTCCTTATTCTCCGGCGTAATCGAACCGTAAACGACGTTGCCGTCCTTGTCCTTAATCCAGTTCTTAGGGAAAGCATGGTATGAGCTGAAAATCGAGTCGAAGCCGTTCGGATTCGGCTTTTGTCCATATACAACTTGCTTATCGCCCGTGAGTCCAAGCGTGTCCTTCTTGCCATTGCCGTCCGGGTCCTGCTCGATGAATGCCTTCGCTATCGCTGCAAGCTCATCAACCGTCTTCGGCGCTTGCAGATTCAGCTTGTCGAGCCAGTCTTGGCGAATCCAGAGCAGCGAAGGTGCATCCGCCTCGATTGCAACGTTCGGCATGCCGTATATTCTGCCATCGACCGTGGCATCCGCGAGCGCAAGACCTTTGGTCGAATCGTACATCGCTCTCACAAGTTCAGATCCATACTTCGCATAGACATCCGTCAAATCTTCAACCATATCGTTGTCGATCAGCTTACGCAGTTGGTTACGGTCGACCACCATCGCATCAGGCAGGTCGTTACTTGCGATTGCAAGGTTAACCTTCTGTTTGAAGGCGTCATCCCCTTTTGCTTCCCAAGCGTGCGTCACCTTGATGTTTAGCAGGCCTTCCAAGTAGCGCGATACAGGGTTGTTGTCGTTGGTGTCGCCTGCGCCCAGCTTGTCGTCCGGAATTTTGAAGCCGACGCTGATCGATACAGGCTCGCTGTACTTCTCATAGGCAAGTGCATCGCCTTTGGCATCCGATGGAGTTGTCGTCGTGCCTTTGTCTCCAGCATCCGATGACGTCGAGCTCTTGCCACCGTCTCCAGCATCACTGCCCCCGCCGCTTCCGCAGGCACTAAGCAATACTGCCAGAGCAATTGACGCCGCCATCCATTTGGACGTTCTGTAGTTTGCCATCACCATTTATCCCCCTTGCGTTTCGTTGTGAATGATCACGCTTTCATTGTAGCGAATAAGCAGGAACGGGCGGGATTGAAAGCTGCCCTTCAATCGCGCAAGCCCGTTTGAGGTTTGTGAACCAAATTCCTACCTCACCTAACCGTTTTCTTACTAGGTATCTTATTGGCGGGTCATTCGCTTATCGAAAACGTTACCGTATATTGCCATGCCAACTCATCATGCAGACCCTCATTGGCGCAGTCTACAACAATATCTCCTCCTTAGCGGTTAGCCGCACGGTACTCCGATGGCAGCAGCCCTGCGTACTCGCGGAATACGCGGCTGAAATACTTGTCATCCTCGAAACCTGCCCGTTCCGCAATCTCATAAACGGGTGCATCCGTCTCTCGCAGCAGCCGCTTGGCAAGATCAATCCGCATCGTTCGAAGCGTATCGCCGAACGATGCGCCTGCAAGCTTCGCGAAGCATTGGCTGAAGTAGCTGCGGCTCATCGAGACATGCGATGCAACGTCAGACTGATTGATTTTGTCCCCTGCGTGCTGCCGCATGTAGATGACTGCGCCAATCAAGCAGCCCATTACCTCGCGAGACATCGCCAATTCATCCATTCGGCTGCGAATAAGCGATGCCGCACGGCCCAGCCAATCCCGCCAGTCCCGCCATGTCCGGCAGCGTTCGCGTTCCTCAAGCAGACGGTGGCTCTCGGCCGTTGCGAACAGCAGGCCGGACCAATCCATACCTAATCGGCCAGTGAATGCATGCCAGGCTTCAGGCTCTACAGTCAGCCGCTCTGCTTCTGCAAGCATCGTCTTCCATTCGTCTGTATGCAGGGCCCAACGGAGCGTGTACCAATGCTCAGGCACAATGCCGCCATGGTCCAAGCGGCTCCGCTGCTTAAGCTCGCTAACTGCGAACGTCAATGTACCCGTCTGTTCAGGGGCATAGAACAGACAGTTCAGCAGCGTTGAGCCTTCGACGAGCCGGCCAATCTCCTCAACCGATCCTGCCCCCTCAAGGCCGGTCACCATAATCGGCCGCCATATAGCAAGCAGACGGTCGCCTAGTTCTCGGTCGATCTCGGCCGCTGTATTGGATGTGGTCGGCTGGGTCAGCCATATGCCAGTTGATGCAAGCCGAATAAGCCGGCTGCCCTTGGCCAGCGGAAGGCGGAACAATTCCCCGCTGTCTTCACCTCGCTCGCGCGGGACGAAGACAATCGCCTGTCCAGCTGAAGGCGATGCCTGCCGGGAAGCCGTCTCGGCGGAGCTGGTTATTTTGCCCCGTTCCCAATGGCAGCGTTCCACGATCCGACGAATAACCGTATCGCTGCTGTCCACCTCGAGCAGCGTCTTCACGATGTAATCGATAGCGCCAAGGCGCATCGCTTCCTGCACGTAGTCGAATTCATGATGACAGGTCAGCACGACCGACTGCACCTGCGGAAACTGCTGGCGAACTTGGCGGATCAGCTCGAAGCCGTCCATTCGCGGCATCGTAATGTCTGTGAACAACAGATCGATCTCACTGCTCTTCATCCATTCGAGCGCAGCGGCGCCATCGCCAGCCTCGCCGACGATCACAATGCCAAGCGAAGCCCAATCGATGATCGAGATAAACCCTTTGCGTACAAGCTTCTCGTCGTCTACGACCAGTGCTCTAAGCATGGAACTCCTCCTCCGTCCTTCTCGGGATCGTAATGGCAATCACTGTGCCTTGGCCCGGCTTGCTGCCGATATGCATTGTCGCAAGCTCTCCATAGAATCGCTTCAGCATCCGATTCACGTATGACAAGCCGATGCCGAGCCCTTGTTTCCGACCTTCCGGATCTTCCTCCAGCAGCTTCCTAGCCTTCTCTTCGCTGATGCCCTCGCCATTGTCCTCAACGACGAGCATCAGTCGATTGCCTGTCTCCTCCCGAACGGCAACGGTCACGCAGCCATTCGATTCGCTTGCCCCGTGGTAAATGGCATTCTCGACCAACGGCTGCAGCAAGAAGCGAGGCACTGCCGCCCCCATGGCCGCCTCGTCCAGCTCCAGACGAAACTCGAATTCGTAATCGTAGCGGATACGCTGCAGTTCCATGTAATTTTGTACCGCTTCGATTTCTTCGCGCATCGTCACGATCAGGCTTTGCTTGCCAAGGTTGTACTGGAGCACCTTCACGAGCAGCGTAACGAGTCGGTCAATCTCCTTCTGACCGTTCATCCGCGCCAGCCACTGCACCGTATTAAGCGTATTGTGCAGAAAATGAGGATTGATCTGGCTCAGCAGCTTCTCGATCTCGATTCGGCTCTTTTCCTTCTCCTTGTGCTCCACCTCATCGATCAGATCGTTAATGCGCGTCTTCATCTCCTTGAAGCTCGTCAGCAGCAGGTCGAACTCTTCTACATTCGTAAAAGATACCGGCGTCGTCCGATTGTCCGACATGCGAACGATCTGCTGATTAACCTTGTTCAGCGGCCGATAAATCCACCGCCAGATGAGCAGCGCCAGCAACACGGCAAAGCCAAGCGTCGCGAACCCGAGCAGCGCCAATTGGACGAACCATGCATTGATCTCGCTGTTGAACGCCGACTTCTTCACAAGCGTCACAAGCTGCCATCCTTGTTGGCTTGTATAACGAAAATCGCGATAGCCCTTGTAGGCATCCGCAAGCGGCTGACCGCTTTTCCACTTGGCGTTAAGGCCGATCTCCGGCTTGTCATTCAGATCGATATAGGTCGCTTCTCCATCGCCATTGATGAGCAAGTGCGACACTTTGATGCCGTACGACTCGGTATTTAATATTTTGCGAAACTGATTGTAGTTCGTCTCCAGGTAGACGTACACTTCGCTGTCATCATCCATGCGCACCTTGCGGACGACCGAGAACACCGTGTTATCGCTGGCGCTGTAAAGCGTTCGATGGGGTCCATAGTAAGCGCCTCCGTTGTACGTCGTGAATGGCGGCAGTTTATCGAAGCTAACGTCGCTATACAGATTCAAGTTCGAGAATAAGACCGGATCCGACGCCTTCGGCATAATGTAAGCGGTTACACCAAGGTACGGATTCGTGAAGTTCACGAGGTTAATCTTCTCATTGATGCGGGTCATGATTTGCAGCTTCTTGTACACTTCAGGCTCCTGCAGGAAAGCAGAAACTTCATCCACCACTCCGCCATCAAGCGCGAATTGCTTCGAAGCGAAGTCAAGATTGTTGATCGTATTCTCCAGGCTTGCCGCCTCTTGCTTCAGCGTGGCCTCTATACCGGTCTGGACTTTGTTCGTCATGACATTATAGATGAGGCTGTACGTCATCACGCTCAGCAGCGCCAGCGGCAGCAAGCTTCCAAGCAGCACATAGACGACGACGGTCCGCCGCAGCGACCTTTTGTCCGGCTGATGTGTACCGAGATTGCCTGTCCGAAACGGAGATAACTGCTGTCCAAGCCTGCCAAGCTTTATCATCATCACGCTCGCACCTTTCCAACTGCCAATGTCACCTGTCGTATTATAGTTATAGCACACCCAACCTATCACGTGAATGCAGGTATCAAGACCCACACGCAAAAAAGCCTCCCGGCTTCGCAACTGCTGCGCGCTCAGGATGGCTATGGAGTGATTCTTATTTAGCGACGTGAATGTTTCACGTTATGGATTGTTCGTGTGCTGCTTCGTTTGCAGCTTCTGGCTTGGCGCGCCTTTGCCGAAACGCTCTTTGTTCTTCCGCTGCCTGTACTGCTGCTCGTTAATCGAGTTAACGAATTGGCTAGTGTCGCCGCTGTGGATGTTGCACATGGTTTTCGCCTCCTTTTCCAACCCTTAGGTTATCCGCAGTCCAAGCCGCTTATGCTTCCAATATCGCCCTCATGTCTCGACGCAAGGCGTATTTCCATAGTATGATAGGCCGTATAAAAGTTCGGAGTCTTGATAAATAGAGATAATAGAATAGGAGACGGAGACAACATGAGCTATAAAATCGTTTTTTTCGATATTGACGGCACGCTTGTAAACGAAGAGAAGCAAATCCCGCAGGACACGATTGACGCGATCCGCGAGCTGAAGCAGACGGACGTTATTCCCGTTATCGCGACGGGCCGCGCCCCTTACTTCTTCAAGCCTATTGCCGAGCAGCTTGGCATTGATTCGTATGTGAGCCTGAACGGCGCATACGTGGTGCACGACGGCCGCGTTCTGTTCGAGCGTCCGATAGCGCGCGAATGCCTCGAGGCACTCGTTGAGCATGCTGGCAAGAACAATCATCCGCTCGTGTTCGAGGGCGGAGAATCTTATTATGCGAATACGCCTGATAATACGAACATGATGACATCGGTTAACTCGCTGCGCATCACACCACCGGGACATGATCCCGACTTCTGGCAAAAAGAGAGCATCTATCAAGCATTCCTCCACTGCGAAGCGCATGAGGAAGAATTGTACGCAGACGCTCTGCCGGGCCTTCGCCTTGTTCGCTGGCACAAGAACGCAATGGATGTCCTTCCCGAGGACGGCTCCAAGGCGCTTGGCATTGATGCGATGCTGCAGCATCTCGGCATCTCCGTTGAAGAAGCGGTTGCCTTCGGCGACGGCTTGAACGATAAAGAAATGCTCGAAGCGGTTGGCCTCGGCGTTGCAATGGGCAACTCGCATCCCGAGCTCATTCCGCATGCCGACTACGTGACTGCACACGTGAATGAAGGCGGCATTCGCCAAGGCCTTAAGCACGCTGGACTTCTGTAAGTTGTACATGGATTGGAATGCCCTAACCCGCAACGGGTTAGGGCATTTTTAATATGCGCGCTATTCGGTTAACTAATAAAGCCCTCAACCGCAATACATTGCGATTGAGGACTCCTCTTGACCAACCTATAAACAACCTATAAACTTACTACGCCTCGCACCGACTTGAAGGTTCCGACGATCTCATCGAGGTGATCCAGCTTGCCCTGCCAACGCGTCCGAAAATCACCGATCGACCCATTCGTTTGGTCTGTCTTCGATATCCACGAAACAATGAAATAGTATTTGTTCTGATCACCGGTTACCGTCACATTATAAGCTTGCCGCTCGCCATCTCCATAGCCATTCATCGTGAATCGGTAGGCAGGCAATCCGTTTAAGCTAATCTTCTCGGACGCTGTCCCGTCCAGTTCAACCTCTAGTGCGTTAGGAAGCCAATCCGCTATGATGTCATTGTACTCCTCAAGCGTCACCCAGCCATCGAGCGTATATTCATCATCGGATCCGATGAGCACGAGCTCATCGCTCAACAGATTGCTAATGAACAACTCGCCTTCATAATCATCCGCAGCAGCGCTCCAGGTCATAGGCGCCTGCAGCTCGTATTGCCCATCAGCCGTCTTATAATGACTGGGCTCCTTCACGATCGTACCAATGCAAATGACCAACATGATAACGGCAGCAGCTGTAATGGCGACAAATGAAATGTAAGTCATAACAAGACGACCTCTGCTTGGCTGCCTTGCATCCTTTACTTTAAGCACGAACGTACCTGCTGCCATATCGCCAAGCCGTTGTTTCTTCCTCGTCACGAGTATGAGAATCGTAGACACGATGCCGCACAACATGAAGAGGCTCAACTCTAGCAGCTTGATTAGGTTTCGGAGCAATGTCTTGCCAACACCCGGAACGGAGCGGTCCTGCCTCACGACACGAATACGCAGCACCCATTTGCCGATCGTAAATCCGCCAATCGATTCCAATATGGCAAAGTAACCAAATAATATGGCAAAAGAAACACCCATGATCGGCAAAGGATTAGGTGCCCAATCGTCCTGCATAGCCTCCGGCAGAATCATCGGAAACATCGCACCGGCCAATAACATGCCAACAATCAAATAATCAATCAGATAGGCCCCAAGCCTTCTCAGATAAACGGACTCGCTGTATCGCGAAACGATGCTTTCCGCATCAGGATCCTCGCCTGCCGCTTTCCACCGCTCCGTGAATTCAACAGGCGTGAATGCAAACTCCTTCTCTGAACGTTCTGGTATATGCTCCACGTCCCATGTCCTCTCTCCTATATGTCCAATAGATTGATCGTAGCACAAAAACCAAAAAGTGGATACACTTGCAGCCTCCTAACGACATAATGACGCATGTGCATTTGTGTAATTGTTTCCTGTCCATTGATGCAAACTAGATGAAGCCCTCTTCCGAAGGAGTTCCTGATGTATAAACGATGGACAACGCTCGTTTCCTTGCTTTTGCTTGCGGCATTCGCCGCTCTGCTGACCTTATTCTTCATCTCTGCTTTCCATATCCGGCAGCTTGCGCAATCGCTTGTCAGCATGCCATCCGTCGAGCAATCGCAGCAGCCTCGCGTCGTGCTCATTGCACAAGAGGCCGACAATCCGTTCTGGCGCGAAATCGAGCAAGGCGCCAGGGCCGCAGCGGAAACATTCGCACTATCGCTCTCGTATATCGGGCCCAGCAGGATCAACCCCGAAGAACAGATACGTCTGTTGTCCAAAATCATTACGTCGAAGCCTTACGCCATCGTCGTGCAAGGACTTAATAATCCAACCTATCGTGCTCTAATCGACGAAGCGTACAGCCTCGGCATCGTCATCGTTACGATTGACGCCGACGAACAAGACAGCAAACGCCTCGCTTATGTAGGCAGCGACAACCGCAAGGCCGGACAGCAGCTCGGCGAGCAGGTCGTCTCAGCCACTGGCGGCAGCGGGCAGATCGGCGTGCTCATGGGCAGCAGCGCGATTAACCAGAAGCTGCGGCTGCAAGGCTTCAAGGATGCGATCGCGCCCTATCCGCTGCTGCGCATCGTCGATATTCGCACGACTAGCAACTCGCGGCTGCGAGCCGCCGAGCAGACAGCCGAGCTGCTTCAGGAGCATCCCGCTGTACGTGCAGTCGTTGGTCTTAGCGCACTCGATGGCCCTGGCATGGCAGAGGCGGTACGCCGACTCGAAGGCCGCTCAGCATCTGATTCGGACTCGCTGGGCTTAAACAACAGCAGGACGCTTCAAAAAGCGGCCGATTCCGCGTCCACCTTGAATCGGCCTGCTCTATACGCTTTCGACCTTTTGCCGGGCACGCGTGACGCCATCTCGCAATGCGATATCGCTGCAACAATCTTGCAGAAGCCCTATGAGATTGGCTATGAAGCCGTTAAGCTGCTTCAAGGACTGGCGCCTGCGGGACAAAAGCCTGCGAGTATCTTCACCGAGACGACCGTGATGACGAGACAGAAGCTCGGACTGCAGGGGAGCTGCCCATGACGATCCGCATGAAGCTGCTGCTGTTCATCCCGCTGCTTGTGCTGCTCGTCGGATCGATCTCCCTCCTGTTGTTCCGCAGCACGAACGTCGTACAGCGCAGCTACGATCAGATGATGGGACGCATGCTGCTGTACAAACAGGCGTCCCAAACATCCAGCCAGCTGATGCAGACGTTGTACAGCAATCGCGATAACCCGACCGATGCGACTGGCGCCTTGCTGCAGCAGCTGGAACAAGACCTGCGCGCGCTGCAAGCGCAGCTGCTTGGTGGAGGCTCAACGGTTTCAACCGCATCCGCCTCCATCGGTTATGCTTCGATGATCGAAACCTTGCTCGATCAAGAACAGGCGGCACTGGCATCTGCCACGCCTGCCGAAGCGCTTAATCTGTATGAGAAGGCGGATGCCACCGCCGCATTCATCTTCGAGGAGGGCAGCCAGCTGGTCGATGCCGAGCTGGCCGCCGATCAGCCCGTCTTCCGCCGCATTCAGCGCGAGAATGTGCGGCTGTTAAAGCTTGGCGCCGCTGTACTCGTCGCGGAGACGGTGCTCGCGGCCCTGCTCGCCCTCTGGATCTCGCGCAGCATTACGCGCCCGATCGGCATGCTCGTACAATCAGCCGGACGCATCGCGCGCGGCGATCTCGCTGCCGAACCGCCGCAGCTTGGCAGCCGCGATGAGCTTGGCATGATGGCCGAAGCGTTCGGCGGCATGCTCAGCGGGCTGCGCGAGACCGCGCGGCTCGAGCGCGAACGCGGCGAGCAGCAGCGGCTGCTCGGCGAGCTGGAGCTTCGCTCGCTGCAGAGCCAGATTCGCCCGCATTTTCTGTTCAACTCGCTTAATGCGCTGGCCAAGCTTGCTCTAATCGAAGGCGCAGAACGGACAAGCGACTTGATCGTGTCGATGTCCTCCCTGCTTCGCTACAATCTGCAAAGCCTCGACCGTCCTGTCACGCTGCGCGAAGAACTGGCACATGTTGATGCCTATATGACCATTCAACAGGCAAGATTCCGCGACCGGATCACATTCGAACGACACATTGATGAGCGGGCGCTCACTGCCATGCTGCCTCCGCTCACTCTGCAGCCGATCGTCGAGAATGCCTTCGTTCATGGCGTAGAAGAAATGGAGCGTGGAGCCATCATCTCACTGTCGATCGAGTCTCACGAAGACGACCATTCGGTTGTCATTACGGTTGCAGACAATGGCAAAGGCATGACCGAGCAGGTGCGGCAGCGTCTGCTTCATGCCGATTCTGACGCTTCTCGAGCCACTGCAACGACAGGCGACTACTTAGCATCGGACCGCAAGCCTTCACAGTCCGCAGGGCTAGGCATGCGCAACGTATTCCGCAGGCTGGAGCTTTTCTTCGGGCAACGGGATTTGATTACAATCGAGAGCGCCCCCGGACAAGGCACACGCCTCACCATTACGCTGCCGGAATCAAGTAAACGGGATTCATTATCGACATAAACCATGAAGCTGCCGCTTGCATCCGGGCATCCATTTGATGCTTAATGAGGTTTATGACTTATGCGGCTAACGCAAGAAAGGAGGAATCACCGTTATGTACCGACTGCTAATTGCCGATGACGAAGCCCTTGAACGGGAAGGGCTCGAGTGGATCGTCCGCCGCGCGATGCCGGATACGTTCCAGATGATATTCGCCGAGAATGGCCGCAGGGCACTAGAACTCGCCGACGAACACCGTCCCCATATCATCTTCATGGACATCCACATGCCTGGCATCCAAGGCCTTGAGGCGCTTCGGCGAATTCGGGACCGGATGCCCGATGCGAAGCTTGTGCTCGTCACCGCTTACGATTATTTCGCCTATGCGCAAGAGGCCGTCGCCATTGGCGTCAAAGAATACATCGTGAAGCCAGCCAGCCGCGAACAGATCACTTCGCTGCTGCAGCGGCTTGTTCAAGAGCTGGATCGCGAGAAGCAGACGCGCAATGAGCGGCTGCAGCTGATCGACCGCCTCTCGGAGCTGGAGCCCATTATGGAGAACGAGCTCGCGCTCATGTTCATGGTCGATCAGATCATCGGCGCTGAAGCCGAGCAGCTTGCCGAGTGGATCCGCTTTCCGC
The DNA here is from genome assembly GCF_014779765.1 of Paenibacillus terricola. Lineage (GTDB taxonomy): Bacteria > Bacillota > Bacilli > Paenibacillales > Paenibacillaceae > Paenibacillus_T > Paenibacillus_T terricola. The sequence goes on from NZ_JACXZA010000005.1 coordinate 541,670, forward strand.
TTGATGGCGGCTTCGCTGTTGTCGCTGCATGGGCGGAGCTTCCGTCCGATTCGAAACAACGGCGCACCTTGTTCGAGGAAGTACGGGCATTCGCCAAATCGCTCGGCGGATGTTTAGTCAGTTCCATCATCGATCGGCATATGGCGTTGTTCTTCCCGACGCCTAAGCAAGGAGCAGCGTCACCGCCAACTGCGAACACAATTGGTCAGCGGCTCGCCCAATGGACAGCCGAACGACTCGAGCAGCCCGCATCTATCGGCGTCGGAGTGCAGCACTCAGGCATTGAGGGGCTCCGCCGATCCTACGTCGAAGCGGTATTCGCCTCCTCGTGCTGCGGCAGCGGCGGCGGACTGTGCCTATTCGCCGAGCTTCAGCGCAGCGGCCCGAGCGCCAGCACAACCGCCGCAGCGGCTGGCAGTGCTGCTGGACCGGCGGATCAATCAGCCGCCAGCGCAGATGAGGCGACGAACGCCTATGTGCTGTCCGCCTTGAGGCGAAGCCGCGAAATGCGCGAGCATCAGACGATATCGGCGCTGGATCGCGCCAGACGCTATATTGAATCGCGCTTCACCGAGGAGCTGTCGCTCGAAGAGGTGGCGGATCACGTGCACTTGAACTCTTTTTATCTAAGCAAGGTATTCAAGCAATATGTTGGCGAGACGTTCATCGACTATCTCACCTCTCTGCGCATCAAGCGGGCGAAGCAGCTCATCGAGGAGGATTCGCTCAGCCTGAAGGAAATTTGCTATGAGGTCGGATACAAAGATCCGAATTACTTCAGCCGCGTGTTCAAGAAAGTAACCGGGGTCACCCCGTCGGACTATCGGACGAGCAGCTTGAAGGGGAGCGATTCCTAGTCGGCGGACACGTGGGAAGAGGACATTTTTGTGCTGAATGAACAAAATAGTGATAGCGCTCGGAATCGCTGGCCAATAATCAATCGAGCGGTACGAAATGTGCGGCAATCCCGCAATATAGTGCTGTTCATCGTCCCCTGCGCTCCATCATCCCGATGCTATAATGAGTGACGCCGCCACCTTGTCTCATACACGGGCGGTTCATTCATCTTCGAGAAAAAGGAGCAAAGATCTATGGCTGCCCCTATAACTGCAACGCAATCGCAGCACAACCCTATCGCTGAAGATAGCGGAATCAATATGAAGTTCGTCATGCTCGCATCCATTATCGCCGCCCTAGGCGGGTTGTTGTTCGGCTTCGATACGGCTGTCGTCTCCGGCGCTGTCGGCTTTATGCAGGACCGATTCGACCTTAGCGAGGTACAGGTCGGTTGGGCCGTGTCCAGCCTGATTGTCGGCTGTATCGTCGGCGCAGGCGCATCCGGCATTATAAGCGACCGTTACGGCCGCAAAAAAGTGCTGATCGCCGCCGCGCTGCTGTTCATCATCGGCTCGATCGGCTCGGCGCTGCCGAGTACGTTTACGGGTTATATTATTTTCCGCATGATCGGCGGTCTTGGCATCGGGATTACATCCACGCTATGCCCGCTGTACAATGCAGAGATCGCGCCAACGCGTTACCGCGGTCGACTCGTTGCATTCAACCAGCTTGCGACGGTAACCGGCATCTTCCTGACCTACTTCGTCAACAACGCATTCGCCTCGATGGGCGATGATGCGTGGGACATCTCAACCGCTTGGCGCTGGATGCTCGGCGTTGGCGCAGTCCCTGGCGCATTGTTCATGGTGCTCCTATTTCTCGTGCCGGAAAGCCCACGTTGGCTTATTAAGCAGGGTCGTGCGGAGCAAGCGCTTGATATTCTTGTGAAAATCCACGGCGAGAACGGCGCTCGTCAAGAAGTGCTCGACATCAAAGAATCGTTCAAGCAGGAACACCGCGGCTCGCTGCGCCAGCTGTTCAAGCCAGGCCTTCGCACTGCGCTCATCGTTGGTGTCGTCATCGCTGTGCTTCAGCAAGTAACGGGTATTAACGCGGTGCTGTACTATGCGCCGGAGATTCTCAAACAAACAGGCGCAGGCACAAACGCCGCGCTCGTCCAGACGATTCTTGTCGGTCTGATCAACGTCGTATTCACGATTATTGCCATTCGGCTCATCGACCGTGTCGGTCGTAAAGCACTGCTGCTGATCGGTTCCGCGCTCATGACGCTGTGCTTGCTGTTCATCGGTCTGGCGTTCCATACGGGCCATACATCCGGCATTCTCGTACTCATCCTATTGCTCGTCTATGTTGCGGCTTTCGCAATTTCGCTTGGACCCGTCGTCTGGGTGCTGCTTGCAGAGATTTTCCCGAACCATATTCGCGGACGCGCAACAGCCATTGCATCGATGGCGCTGTGGGCGGCCGACTATGTCGTCTCGCAGACGTTCCCGCCGATGCTGAAATCGGCAGGGGCCGCTTCGACGTTCTGGATCTATGCGGTAATGGGTCTCATCACGGTGGTCTTCACATGGCGCATGATTCCGGAAACGAAAGGCAAATCGCTCGAGGAAATCGAGACGATGTGGAAATCTGGCGTTAAGCACTAACTGTTCCTATATATAAAAAGCGGTCTGCCTCTTCCCTTATGGGATCGGGTTGACCGCTTTTTTGGCACGTACACCTGTATCATTCATCATGGCTCCAGACTAGCCGCTTCCGCCTCCGCCTCAGCCCGCTCCCGATAATAGTCGATTTCCAGCAGCGCCAAGCGTATCGTCTCGAACTCGTCATGTATGGCCGGATTCGTGTACACCTGCCAATACCCTTCATCACCGGCGATAACGGCCTCTCGCAGCAGCGTAGCGCTGATCGGAATATCCGCTCGCGGAACCGCCAGCTGATGAATACCCGCCACGGCATCATCCGGGAACCACTGTCCCCGTTCCTCATCGTCGCCCGCGATCATCAGGTCTAGCGGAGGGAAACCTCTGTCTATCCCGTATTGCTTCGCAGCATGGAGCAAATACATCCCCCACGCATGGCTGTGGTCGCCTTCATGCGAGTAGTCTGTAAGTGGTGCCACCTCGATCCGATTGCCATACACTTTGCGCAGCAGACGAACGCGCGTCTCGATATCAAATGGATTGCGCACCGTCCTCCTCAGCTGCGCAGAGCCAACGAGCACCAGCACTTTGTCGCATACATCCAGTGCTGTATCAATCATTCGTTCATGGCCGATATGCAGCGGCTGAAACCGTCCTAGAATAAAACCATATCGATAAGGCTTGATTGTCGACATCGTCAGCGCCTCCTTGTGTACATATGAGCTTTATAGCTTCTAGCTTACAGATACTTTTCCGCAAGCGCAGCGATTTTCCTCTCAATGGCAGCCGATAATTTGATCGCTTGCTGCTGTGGATTTTGCACCCGAATCCGATCGCGTACTTCATTCCAGAAAGCTGCCCCAGCATTCATCATATGCGGAACGCCCACTCCTTCGTGCATGTAGATCGTTTCGTACACATTGTCGCCTACCGTTTCGGTTTCCGTTTCCTCGTATGCTACGGCAGTCAATTCGCCATTCAGGCGCACTAGCCTCACGCGGCCCGGAATGCTCCGTTTCAGCGCAACCATCGCGAACTTCATCCGATCTTTGCCGTTGCTGTATGCGGTCTTCATCGCCCATCCATGCGTATCGCGGTCGATATGGTTGTAGAAGCCCGATCCGACGCCGTACGCAACGAACGCCAGCGGCACGCCTTCCGCCTCAAGTCTTGCATCGTAACGTTTCACCTGCTCGAAGTTCATGCCCTCGCCGATAATAACGCCAACTGCATCCAGCAGATCATTCGCTTGAGCAACGCGGTAAATCGCAATCGCCTGCTCCAGCACATCGCCGCTGTCAGGACGCATGACAATCCTTATGCCCCGCTGACGTGCATGACGGCCAAGCTCCGGCAAATACTGTTCAATCACACGGTTCGCATCATACGTATCGATAACGAGAGCAACGATCTTCTCGCCAGCATCCGCCGTCGAATCAATCGCGTGCATGAAGCATGCCATTTCGTCGTCATACTGCTGCGTTACTTTATGCGCCAATGCCGCGATGCTGCCAATCATGGCGTGTGGCGTGTGATGCGTTGTGTGAAAATCGTCCGTTCCTTGCAGCGACAGATTCCAAGCCGTTCCCGCCCAATACGCATCCTCCAAGCTCCGGTGTCCACGGAATCCGAAGCTGTGAATGCGCCAGAGGAAGCCATCGTCGCAGCCATGCTCCATCTGTTTCTCCTCCAAGTAGCGGCGCATATGGAACGCCTCCGTCGCGCATCCGCTTGGGAAATACGCATGCATGAACATGCCCTCCCACCATGTCACCAGTTCACCGAATCCTTCAACCGTATTGTACACTTGGGCAAAAGGCGTACCCGCCGGGCACCATGTACCTTCCGGTACCGACTCCACCGCGATCGGCGCATAACCGTTGCACTCATTCACCACCCGAAGGAACAGCTCGGTCGGGAAGATGAGGCCCTGCATCGCCGCGCAGCGCTCGGCTTCTTTCACATGCGCCTCCGTAATCTGAATCGATATCAGCTCCGTAACCATCTCGCGAAGACCGTACAGGATCATGCCTTCCTTGCGGTTGTACAGGTGGCTGACTTCCCAGTCCATATTGCATTTCAGTCGAGCATGCGACAGGTTATAGCTGTCCGTCAGAAGCAGCGGGTTATTGCGAAGTGTATTTAACATTTGGATGACCTCCAGAGTGTTTGGATTTGTATTATTTATAGTCAATTAGACTATATAGTTGGCTTAAAATATATCCGAGCTTAGAAAAGCCCGGAGTTATAGATCGAGATGCGCGGCTCGTAGTCGGTGTAAACATACAACTGTGCGGGGCGGTTCGAATTCCGATCGGTCGTCTTCGGCTGACCGTCTGCGGTTACCGCTTCGCGGATCAGTCCTTGTCTTGCCTTCGTCGTCATCAGGTTCCGCTTGAAGTTCGCGATGTCTTCCTCGAAGGAAGGAACGACGGTCTGAATCACTTGGTACAGCTCGCGGATCGTGAATTCCTCCGGCAGAAACTGCTTCGCAATCGTCGTCGTCATCATCTTCGTCTGCACATAATTAAGCGCATCTTGCAGCAGTTCGTTATGATCGAAAGCAAGCTTCATCTTCAGCGCTTCATCGAGCGGGAACAATCGCACCTCGTCAGCATCCGTGTCAGCGGCAAGCTTGAGCAGATAAGCTTCCTTCACCAGCGTGCAGTAGAGGACGGAAGGCATCCATCCGCGTGGATCGCGGCCAGGATAGTACACCGTCTTGATCTGCTCGATCGTAACGTCGCGGTCGACGTTCGTCTCTTCCTTCAGCTCGCGGTAGGCGGCTTCGAGCAGCGTCTCCCCTTCCTTCGAGAACCCGCCCGGCAGCGCCCAGCAGCCTGGGAACGCTTCGGAGGATGCGCTGCGCCGAACGAGCAATACGTCGAGCCTGCGATCGGCGAGCATTCGGTAATTGCCCAGCTTCGCGTGCGATGTTATCGTGAATATAGCGATGTCGACCGGCAGTCCGTCCGGTGACCGGTATTGTTGGGGTTGGTGTGTCATTCGAGCACCTCCTTGATGTTTCCAGTATACGACAACGGATTCTATATTGTCAATACGACTTTATAAAAATAATGCCCAATATTTTAGTCTTAATGAGATGTACACGCGATAAGATTGACCAATGGTAAACCTATGAATGCCTCCCTGACGAAAGTTATCCGAGTAATACGCTTATGGTTTGGATCCCTACAGGTTGTCACCATGCCTATTTCCTTCAAAGCGCGACTCTTTCAGACTAACGGATGTGACAGTGCTTATCCTCTCTGTTTACTTAATAAATCGGTACATTGTAACGTACTAGCTTCACTGACAACCGTCGAATGCCTCTTTGTTCAAAATAGAAAGGCGCAGGTCATAAGAGATTTCTCTCCCATGTTCTACGCCTTTCATTAACTCTCTGCCTATCTATTCCATTGATCTCGCTCTTATTGATCCGTCAGACTGAGCATCAGCAGAGCAAGCAGCTTCGCTGTCTCTGCACGTGTTGCCGAAGCATTCGGAGCGAAGGCAACGCCTTCGCCGCCAGCAACTGGGCGGCCTGTAATAAAGCCTGCTTGCTGAGCAGCATTAACTGCGTCAGCTGCGTAGCCAGCAATCGCTTCTGCGTCGACGAATTGGATTGGCGCCACAACTGGCTGCAGCTCATAACCCAAAGTACCCAAGAAACGGACAAGCATCGTTACAAGTTGTTGACGCGTTACTGGTGCGTTCGGCTGGAATGCACCGCCGCCTGTACCAGATACGATACCAAGATCCGCTGCCCACTCTACTGCCTGTGCATAGTACGCATCGGCATCAACGTCGCTGAAGCTTGTGCTCGTATATGCACCAGGCTGTACACCCGCAATGCGCGACAGCATCAGGACGAGATCAGCGCGCGTCAGATTTGCTGCCGGTGCGAATCTGTCGTTGCCTACACCGCCTATAATGCCGCGTGCCGCGAGATACGTGATCGCTTCGGATGCGAAGTTGTTCTTCGTGTCCGAGAACGATTTCTCGTTATAGCCAACTGCATAACCATTCCGAAGTGTATCGGCACTGAACAGAACCTGACCGGATTCCGTATCATAGATGCCTAGAATGATTGGAGTTGCCGATCCATTCGCTGCTACCGTGTACGGAACAACAGCAAGCGGATTATTGCCTTGCGCCAGCTTATACGGCAGACCAATATATACACTGCCTTGCGGTGTATTCAACTCTTTGCCATCCGCGAGCAGATGGAAGCGAATGACTTGTTGACCCGCAAGCGAACCCGCACCCTCTTCGCTTGTCTGCCCAATCGAGATGCTGCCTTTGCCGCTCGACGAGAGAAGGCTCTTCCAAGCGTCTGCATCCAACGCGATCATTCCCAGATTCGTCTCCAGCACGACCGTCTCGATGCCCGTCACACCTGCAAGAAGCGCAACAGCATCCGCATTCAACACGAGCGTACCGCCGTCAGTTATATCAGCATGAATGACTAGCTCTTTCTTATCTGTACCCGCTTCATTCAGCGCCTTCAGTGCTTGGTTCACAAGACCAGCCGACAACACAGCTTGCGGACTTCCTTCATGATCCGCCGATGGCAAATCGAAAGTCGCTGTTGTCGTGCCTTCGCTTGTACTCGTTTTAACCGTTCCTACGCCTACTGTAGCTTCGCCGCTATTGCCGTTGCCGTTATTGGTTCCTGTGTTGCCAGCGTCAGGATTAACAGGCGTAGTCGACGTTGAGGAATTGACCGTTACGACAGCAGAAGCCAATGCGTATTGATCAGCGCTGACTGCCTTGATAACAGCAGTTCCTGCTATGATTGGCGTTACTTTACCTGTGTTGTCAACCGTTGCCACGGATGGGTCGGACGACGTCCAAGCAACTGACGAAGAGCTGCCCGCAGCCGGTACAACCGAAGCCGTCAATTGACCTGCCGTACTGCCAGCTGTCAAAGTAAGTGTCGTTTTATCCAACGACAGCTTCGATACGTTCAATTGGAACACAGCCACCGTACCGCTCACTTCATAAGCGACGAGCAGCAATGGCAGCCCCGTTGGGCTAATAGCTGCCGGAATAAACTCGAGACCTTCAGGGCCGGTATCGGTGTTCAGGTTATTGGTCGGCGTAAAGACCCTGGAGTTCGTGTAGTTCAAGAAAGTTGCTTGCTTAGGGTCCGTCACATCATACATCATAACGCCGCCGATCCGCTCCAAGCCTACGAATGCAACAGACCGTTCGCCAACCTGTCCGATCTTCACATCCTCTGGTTCAGGCCCTTTCTTGCTGCTGCGGTTATCCTTCGCCGTCTTGTCATGCCCGGAGTTGAAGAAATCCGGAATCCGCTCTGCCGTAATTTTCTCAAAATCGTTGCCGCTGTCATACGTCTGCTCCATCGTGTTCGCGTCCCAGATCGAGAACGAGCGACCGCCGAACATATAGATGCTGTCCGTTCCCATATCCGTCATGACTTCGACGCCGTCATAGGCCGTTGTACTGTTCACCAGCTTGGCCGCAGCCGAATTAGGATCAAGACTGCTCTTCACGCTAGAGATTTTGCCCACGTTCGTGCGACCTGGCCAATCCGTGGCATCACCTTCGTTCGCGCTGATGACATAGTTCTGACCATCGACCGTGTAGGAGGCAATGCCGTCCGGCATATAAACGCCGAAGAACGGTACGTTCTCAAGCTTGATTACGCCATCATTCACTAAGTCCAGACTGTTGCGCGGGTTGCTTAGATCCTTCAGACCAAGCCCCTTCACCGAAGTGAATTTCTTGCTAGCCAGATCCAGTGTTGCGATCGCATTATTCTCTTGCAGCGAAACATACGCCATCAAAGCGTCGCCCGATAGCGCGATGTATTCTGGTTCAAGATCATACAGTGCATCTGCCTTCGAACCGCTGCCTGTAATAAGCCCCGTCTTAGGGTCGGATGCGCCACGGATATGCACCTTGTCGTCAATAATGGACGGGTCGTCAAACTCTACGTTAGTTGCCGTGCCTGCAACCGTATCAAGGATCGTAACACTGCCCTTCGGATCAACACCCGCGCGTGGCTCTCCTTCATTAGCCGTCAGCACGTACTTGCCATCAGGCGTCGATTTGATCATATCCGGCTGTGCACCTGCTGCATAAGAAGCAATCAAATTGCCGTCATAATCAAGTGCCAGGATGAGGCCATTCTTCGTAGGATCCTTCTCTTGCACGGACAAGTAGATCCGTTTATTGGTATAGTTAATATCAATGCTCGTCAGATCGCCGTAATCGAAACCTTCGGTTCTCTCCGCCATCTCCTTGATGTTCTTCGTGTCATCCTTCTGCATTTGGTTCGTACCGCTGCCATCTCCTACTGTCAAGCTGACGATATCCAGACTTGCCGGGTCAGAGGAGCCGTTCACGAGATAAAATCTGCCGTTATCCTTGTTAAATTTCACGATCTCCGCTACGCCGCCGGCAGGGTTGGTTACACCAACGGAGTAACCGCCGATCTTGCTAACCGTGAACTTATCCGTATACGCACTTGCTGCTGCGTTGAGCGTGTACGTATGCGAATCCGTCAATGCTGGCGTGGATGCATCTGTTACGGTAATCGTAACAGATGCCGCATCGACCGGGCTGCTTACCGTTCCAGAGATAACCCCTGTCGTCGGATTGATGCTAAGTCCTTGCGGCAGACCTTCTGCCGAGAACGTATAAGGCGCAACACCGCCAGAAGCGGCTACCGTTGCAGCGTATGGAATACCAACCGTTGCGACAGGCAGCGATTGCGTCGTAATGCTAGGCGGAGTTACCGTTACGCCCCATGGACCATATGCGCTGTTGCGGGGCCCCTTATCGGCAATAACTGCTGGAGTTGCTGCTTCGTAATCAATTTGCTGGAAGTCAGCCTTGTTGACATCCGTATCCGCGAGGTCGATGCGGCGAATCGACTTTTTCTTCGAGGTGCCTTCCGACGATCCTGTTGGATAATCGGTCTCATACCCGTCAATTGTGCTGCCCCCGTCGTTACTGCCCGTCCCGACCATGTCGACATAACCCGCTGCTTTGGTGCCCTTGCCGTCGATATCGAATGGATTCACGGCTGCCAGCTTGTCCGTTCCGTAGACGAGCGCAACCTTCATGCCCTTATTATTAATATAGCGATCCCAAACAAGATCGCCCTTATTGGTCAGATCAATCTTCGCGTTCGCAACCGCTGTCCCCGTTGCTTTGCCTACGATAAGGAAGCTCGAATGCGCCTTTACAACACCGCTCAGGTCCAGCTTCTCCCAATCATTCGTCGGCCCTGTTGTGTCGCTCGTTCCGCGGTCCGCATACTGCAGCGACCAACCTGAAAGATCAATATCCGCACCGGTCGGATTGTACAGCTCGATAAAGCCATGCGTAGCATAGGCATCCGTAACAGACTTCAAGCCTGCGCCATATAGCTGATTAATGATAATATGCGGTACCGTGCGATCATAGCTGCCATCAGCCTTGTAAGGTATACCAATCACAGGGGCCTCGGCAGCGAATGCGGCCGGAGCGCTGAATGCCGAAGTCGTGCTGAGAATAACTGCCGATAACGCGATAGCCGTACCGAATTTCCGAGTATAACGCGTGAACATGAATTCAAAACCTCCCATGGTTTCTCCTTATTCCGAGCAAGAATAGCATGGGCTTGTAAACGGGACATGTTCATTTTCTAAAAGGTTTGTAAAGATAGGGTCAAATTTCAATAACAAATTAACAACTTATAGCAATAGTTTCTGAACAACCAAAATAGGCTGACACCCTCATGCCACCCCCGAAAGGTAGCACAGTCCCCATCAGCCCATAAAACCTGCGCACAACAAAAAGGCCAGCACTATTCGTGCCAGCCTTCTTCATGCTATCTAATCAAACAATCCTTAGTTCACGGTAGCCTCAATCGACTGAATAAGCGACTTCAGCTTATCCGCCGATTTGTGAAGCAGCGTTGTTTCTTCGTCCGTCAGGACGATGTCGAGCACTTCGCGGACGCCTTGGCGATCAACAACGCACGGTACGCCTAGGTACACATCCGATACGCCATGATATTCCGTCAACAGCGTCGATACGTTCAGAACAGCGGCTTCGTTGTGCAGGATCGCCGTTACAATCCGATCCAGCGCCAGCGCGATCGCATAATAAGTCGCGCCTTTCGCTTCAATAATTTGATAAGCGGCATCGCGTGTATTCGTGTAGATGCGAGTCTTCGCTTCTTCATCCAGCTTCAACTGCGAGCCGGCTACATTGGCAAGGCTCCATACCGGCAGCTCCGAGTCGCCATGCTCCCCGATAATGTGCGCGTGAACGCTGCGCGGATCGAGCTCCAGCTCTTCGCCGATCAGATAGCGGAATCGAGCGCTGTCAAGCAGCGTACCCGAACCGATAACACGGTTCGTTGGCCATCCCGATTTGCGTAAGCAGAAGTAGCTCATCACATCAACCGGATTCGTCGCGATTAACAGAATGCCGTCTTCGTTATATTTCAATACTTCCGATACGATGCTGTCATAGATCGCAATATTGCGTTTCAACAGATCAACGCGCGGTTCGCCTGGTTTCTGCGCAGCGCCTGCTGTAATGATAATAATGTCCGCACCTGCACAATCCTCATAGGTGCCTGCCCATACCTTCGTCTGGCCGACGAATGGCATGCCATGATTCATATCCAGTGCGTCGCCGACCGCCTTCGCTTGATTCGCGTCAATAAGCACTAATTCATCTGCGCGTTCCCGCAGCAGCAATGTATATGCAGTAGTCGAACCAACTGCGCCTACCCCGATTACAACGACTCTTGTTTTCTTCATGGATGATTCCCCTCTTCTTCGAATGGTTTGTTAACCGTGTGATACATGAAGCCCATCAAGATCGCGCCGCCGACCATATTACCGAGCGTCACTGGAATGAGATTATGAATAATACCGCCAAACGTAACCTGCCCTGGCTCACCAACGACCAAGCCGATTGCGAACGTACACATATTAGCGACGCTATGCTCGTACCCGGATATGAAGAAACAGAAGACGAACAACATCATCGTGAACAGCTTCGGCCCGTCACCTCGCAGTGACATCGGGATAAAGAAAGCTAGACACACAAGCCAGTTACAAAGTATCGCGCGGAAGAACAGTTCGAATGTATCAGCGTGCAGCTTCTTATCAACGACACTTAACAGAAACCCGTTCACTGAAGCCTCGCGGAACAAACCGGTCGACCAGATAAGAAACGCAAATGCGAATGCCCCTAGCACGTTGCCGATATAGCACAACAACCACATGCGGGCAACGGTTCGCCATGCCAGCTTCTTACGAAGTGCCGCGAGCGTGAAATAAAACGTGTTGCCGGTAAACAGGTCTCCGCCGCCATACGAGATTAGAATGATGGCCGACCCGAACGTCAACGCCGCCATTGGATACGCCAGCGGGCTGTGTTCGTTAAAGAAAGCGCCGCCCGACTTGAACGCTACAATAACGCCGAAGCCGATGAACATACTGGCTAGCATTGCGCGGAGCAGAGAGGTCAGCTTGCTTACCTCATAAATATGATGCTTCTTAAGTGCAAGCTTCACGACCCGTTGCAAAGGAATTTGCTCCATATTACCGCCTCCTGCCGCCGTATAGGATAGCCTTCATTATAGAGCCGGCCTATACGTTCCGCTGTGATGTTTGTAACAATTTACCTACCTTTAGCAGCAAAAGCCACATAGTATAATTTTAACAAAAATAAGAAGTCGATCCATAAGCCGAAAGTACTAGGCAAGCGATAAAGCACAAAGGGCCGCTCCTATACCCACCGTGATGGCAGACATAGGAACGGCCCCTCATTAAATTACAAGGCTGGTGCTCTTGTTATTGCAGCATACGGTACAAATGATCCACCGATCCCATCGCATATTCCATGCGGATCGGCTCACCATCCTCCAGCAGCACGAGGCACGGTACGCTCGCCACACGCCAACGCTCGCGCAGGATCGGCGCGTAGTTAATATTGATTCGATGAATGCCGATCGGGACGCCCGTCGCCTCGACAATTTCCAGCATTCGCTCCGCCACCTTGCACGTTCCGCACATCGCCGTGTAGAACAGCACCGCCTCGCGGCCTTCTTTCTTCTCTACCTGTCCAAGTAATTCCTTCTCCGTCCACTCGGCAATCGCCATATTGTCCACTCTCTCTTCCACGTCTGCTGGTCCCTTCAATGTAGCGATTTCCTCAACAAGATTCAATAGCTCAAACACTGATTAATTCCAGACAGTGAGACCATAGCTATAATCAACAAAGATTTATTGTAAAACGATATACCCTATGTTAAGTTCTTAAAGGAACATAACGAAACGAGGTGCATGACATGGAACGTGGAACGACCCTTTTTCTCAAATTGACGCTCATTGTAATTGCCCTCCCGGCGCTTGCATTATGCGTATATGGACTGCCCGTTATCGCAACGGACTCAAGCGACAATTACCCTGCTTATTGGGCGTATCTCCTAATCGCACTTAGGTACGCAACGGCCATCCCGTATTTCATTGCATTGTATCAATCCTACAAGCTTCTGAGCTACATTGACAAGAACGTCGCTTTCTCCGAGCTGTCCGTGAAAGCTTTGAACAACATCAAATACTGCGCATTCACATTCAGCTTCTTGTATATAATCGCTTTGCCGCTCTTCTATTATATAGCTGAGAACGACGATGCCCCGGGCGTAATTATAATCGGATTGGCCTTTGCCTTCGCCGCATTCGTCGTTGCCGTGTTCGCCGCCGTTCTTCAGAGGCTGTTAAAGAACGCCATCGATATTAAATCTGAGAACGATTTGACAGTCTGAGGTGACCGAACTTGACCATTATTATTAATATCGACGTCATGCTGGCGAAACGGAAAATGAGCGTAACGGAGCTGTCCGAGCGAGTTGGCATCACGATGGCTAACCTTTCAATCCTAAAGAATGGCAAAGCAAAGGCGATCCGGATCTCGACGTTAGAGGCGATCTGCAAAGCATTGGACTGCCAGCCCGGGGATGTACTCGAATATCGAACGGATGAGGAATCTTAAAATGGACTTCAATCCCGCTGCTTGGCAGGAAATGAGGTCCATTTGCAGTATAAGTAGAAATTACGAAATCGCGCAGTTGCTCATTCGAATCCGAGGAGGTACTCCCCCACTCATGCTTCCGATTCCTGCAGCAAGAAGCAATAGCTGGTATAAGTTTATCATTCCAGCAACATCTATCCTTGCAATCATCCTCATCCTATTCACCCGCTTCGTGTTGTTCGATCAGCCGTTCACGCTCGTCATTGCGCTGCGCTTCACATTGCTCGCCATCGTACCGTGCATCATCGCCGGAGCAGCAGGTTGGTTGGGCGCTCGAATCATGTGGCTGATTATGACGCTAAGCGTTCTAATCGGTCTTATCTGGATGGCTTACTTATCAACGGGCCATACAGGCTGGGAAGATCTCTCGAGTCTGCTGGTCTTCTTCTTGTCCATCCTGCTTGGCGTGATCATCGGCTTGATCGCCGAGCTCGCTGCTTTCTTGTATAGGAGACTCGCAAGACGGTAATCCGTCCTATCCTCTATTCTTTCATCCATTCATAGAGACGAATGGACCTCACCTCTGCAGCTAAGCCGAGAATGAGGTCCATTTGTTTTAAGCAACCGTATCACTGATGATTTTCACTAGACCACTCACCCAAGCCCTGTCTACTTGGTCGTTAATAGAACGAATCGGGATATCGCTAAACAAATACCACTGATCCTCAGTCGCATCATGAAGAAGCACAGCCGGATACCCATCTAATACATCTGAAGGAAAGGCATTTACTAATGTATAAATATCATACCGCTGCAAGCTTTTCTCTTTACCGTCCAGGAAGTCATATTGCCCGACCTTGGCATAGGACCCCGGCACATCTATGTTAGCCCTCCACGAGTAACTGGCAGGAGCGTCGACCTTCTCTCCTTTGTTGTTCTCAAATAGATTATAGATCGTTTTGTTCGTCGTATTGCCGCTAATCTGCTGGACGACTCCGCCCATCGTCATGTGGTATTCCTGCTGCAATGCTTTCACCTGTACACCATCAATAACTAATGGCGCGGTGCTGACAGTCACCGTGGAGTTGCTGTAGCTTACTTCACAGTCGAAAGTCTCAGCAATAAAGCGAAGAGGGACGACAACACGACTGTTCTTCACATAAGGAGCGGCATCCAATGTTACCGTCTTGCCGTTTACCACTGCGGTCTTGGTGTTCAGCTTCAATATTACCTTCAATCCGTCCTTCGTAATCGTCGCTTCCGAGTTCGACCAGTTAACCTTTGCACCCAGATTCTCGCTGATGACACGTAACGGGACCATCGTTCGGTTGTTCTTCACTTCCGGTCGTACATCCGACCCAATAGCGACACCGTCAATTTTAATAACAGGATTGTCCGCAGCGTATGCAGGCATTGATGCAAAAGCCAACATCAAGCCAAGAGCGATACCAGGGATCATCTTCTTCATTTTCATTGTTATCAATCCTTCTTTGTCGAGAAATGGGCCGAGTGATGCATGCCATTGCATGGATTCATCCCCACGAATGTTATTCCAGCCAATCTATAGACGATGGGTATGCAGCGAATGTTCATGAAAAAGTTCTCATGGATCTCAGAATCAACTATGAAAAAGGATAGAGCAGCTAGAATAGCCGCTCCATCCCGATATCGTAAAACCTTATTTGCGTCCATAGTCCGCTTTAATTTCGCCCCACAGCTTCGTCTGCCATTTGAGCACCTTGTTGTCGTACCGGTTCGTCCGCAGCCAGGCCTCTGCTTCATCAACAAGTCGCCAAATCTCTGCAGTCGAGGCGTTGCGCACCAGCGTTGTCGCGACTTTCTTCTCACGCAGCCATTTCATCGCATTCATGGAATCGCTGTAGATGGTACTTGTGCTTCCCCGTTCCTGCGTATACCTAAGCGCATGCACAATCGCTAGAAACTCGCCAAGGTTATTCGTCCCCATCGGAATTGGACCAACCGAGAACAACACCTCGCCCGTACGGGTATCAACACCTTTGTATTCAACCGGACCCGGATTCCCTCTCGTGCCAACGTCGACGGAGATGCTGTCATAATCAATTTCTCCTACCTCTTGTGTTGCAGCCGAGCTTGTCCGCCCTGCCGAACGGAAGCGATTCGATGCCGAGGCTCCTGCACCTGCACCCGATCCAGCCGCCTTGCTGCCGCCAGACGATTTGCCCCAATGCTTCTCCCAACCGTCGCGGAACGCACTATCTGCCGCCGCTTTCGACTCAAACGATTTGAACTTTGCCCCTTCGAATCCATTCGTCTGCTTCTGGCATTCTGCCCAAACCGAATAGACTCCTGGCTTACGGCCAACCCATACCACATAATGCTTACTGCCCGCCATTAGCTGCATCCCTCCAATGCTACTAGATTACCGCATTAGGCGACCGTTCGCCAACTGGCTTCCGAACGACATTGCACATCCGCCATAGCATACACGCCAGGCAGATGTGGTATACTCAATCGCATAGATGTCCCGCTAGGAGGCAAGCTTTCATGAATTTCGTTGTCTATATGGCGATCATTCAAGTCATTCTGTTCGTCGCCGTCGGCACGTTCGTCTTCCGAATGATTCAGCGCGCCAGGAAGAGAGAGAAAGATAACTAAAACACGCAGCAAACAACAAAACCGTCCAATCTAATTACCCCAGGTGCAAACACGGGATAGACTGGACGGTTTTTTCATCTTTCGTGGTTTCAATCCCACTAACTCAACCTTGCCTGCAATTCGGCTATCTCCCCATCCGTTTGCCGAACAGGAATCGCCCCTTCCAATACCCGTTCAGATCGGTTATAACAACGCCCGGATCCCCATAGGTTTGAATAAATTTGCCCATTCCCAAATACATGCCGACATGTCCGACAACCTTGTTGCTGTCATATCGGCCAGGCGTATAGAAGAACATCAAATCCGCTGGCTGCAGATCGCCAAGCTCCACCCTCGTTCCCATTGCCGATTGCGCGCGTGACGAGCGCGGCAGATCGACGCCGAATCGACTGTACACATATTTCGTAAATGATGAACAGTCAAACCGATGCGACTTGTTATAAAAATCAGCATCGAACTCATATGGCGTTCCTAAGAATGTCTTCGCATATCGAACCACATCCTGCGGATCAATGTCCACCTGCACAAACGGCTTGAAGCCTCCTCCCGGCCCGCTTGCAAGTTCCGACTCTCGAATCAGCATTTGTTTGGTATGATAGCTGTCGTCCAGCATCCGAATATGCAGATCGGACGTCTGGTTGTCCCATTTCACTTCAGTCTGCAGCAGCGAGGCCAGCGCACGCGGCGTCAAATACAGTTCACCATTGATCTTCCTGGGCGCATCAGGCAATGTGATCTTCGTATCGCCGGACATCGCCTCCTTGCTGCTCGCACGAACCGAATATGCCGCATCGGAATCCCCCACCGCGACGCGGTCCTTCGTTTCATGCAGACGCAGTCCCATAGGTGCAACTGCTTCATCCAGCGGGATCCAGACGCGGCCGTTCAGCTTTTCCTCCAGAATCGGTATGCGGCGCGAGGGAATGGCCGAGTCTGCCGCCATAATACGTGCCGAGCGCTTCGCTAATGCAACTGGCGATGTACGTGAACGTTCTGCATCCGCTGCGCCGCAGCCACTGACGAACAGCAGCGCGCCGCAGGCTGCTGCAAGGAGAACATAAGATTGTGCTGAGAACGGAATTGTCGGCATAAAGAAAGACCCCTTTCTACAATAGAAATAGGGTCCTCCATCTTTCCAAAATTATTCAGCAATAAAGTGAACGCGCATCTGAATGTCCTGGTCATAATCGCCGAATTGTCGGCCGAATAGATTAACGCCGCCTTTATAATTCGCATCCTCTCGAACGCCGATGCGGAGGCGAATCCCTGTGGCGCTCGATAGCTCAAGCTGAGCCAGCGTTACATCCGAGACAGCATGCATATCGACCATGCTTCGCTCTGCGTCGACCCGCCATATTTTGCGCAGCCCGTATTGCGTCGCATGATCTCCCCACCAAGCCGGATTCAGCCGCCCCCTCCGATCGCCAAAATCTCCGGGGCTCGTCCATGTGCCAATATCAATGCCATTGACCCACACCGTAATGTCCGAAGGCCAGTTGTTATCGTAGTTCGGCGCTTCCGAACACAACTCCATCGTAAACTCCAGCGCCGTAATCCGGCTGTTCGCCGGAATCTCCAGCGGGAAACGGTACTCCAAATATCCTCGACGGAACCAGATTAACTGAGCGTTGACATGCCTCGGATGATAGAAGCTCGCCGGCTCATCTTCTGGGATGAGCAAGCCGTTCCCGTCCGCCATCCCGCAGGTTGGCGACACCTCGCAGTCCGTATAATGACCGACCGGCATGTCGATCTCATAGACCTGCTCGTCCCCTTTGTTCCCCAAGAAGCTCGTGTTCAGCTGCATATGCACATCGTGATAAGTACGCGTACATACCTTCATCGCTCCGCGAACGGCCGGCATCAGCTCCGTCTGAATAAGATGAGCCCCCTCCAGCACACGCACATGGTTCGCCACCGAAGATACGGGCAGCCGAAGCGCATCCGCAATCTCAACAATATTCAAACTTTTCTGGTTGAGCAGCTTCAATATATCGACCCTCGCACGCGTCGACAACGCATGCGCAACAGTTACCAGCTTGTCCGGTTCGTTAATGTCCAATTCCAGCACAATTGTACCCCCAAGCAGACCTATCCTCGTTTTGTTTATTGCTATTGTACGTTATCTGCCGGTTGGTGACAAAAGGAAATTGTGTGATATTTTCAGCTCAATCGCTTCGTCAAATAGGCGTCAAAATTCACAATATTATGTCTGCCGCCGTTCCCATCTCCGATAGATGATAAGCAGCAGGATGATGAATGCCGCGTAGACGAGCGCCGTTCCGAGCGCTGTACGCCAATCATGAAGCAGTTCGTGTCCGAGGAAGGCGAACGTGAGCATGGCAGGGATTTTGCCGATGGCCGTTGCTAAGATGAACGTAGAGAAACGAATCGAGAGCAATGCCGCGTAGACATTGACGAGCAGGCTCGGGAATACAGCAAGAAGTCGCACCAGCGCGATTGATAGGAATGGCTTGCGTTCCATTAACCGAGATAATCGATCCGTATGCCGATTGCGTGCGAGATACGCTCTCCCCTGCCGTTGGCCGAAGGATCGGACAAGCCCGAATATGACGACCGAAGCAATCGTTGTAGCTGCCCAGCTCATCGCCGCTCCTGTCAATGGGCCATACAGAATCCCCAACGTACCGATGACTAGCTTATAGGGCACCACAGGCACGAATGCCAGAACAACCGCCACGACGAACAACCATCCAATCGGCGCTTCTCCCCGCTCCAACCAATCCATTATGGCACTCCGCTGAGTTAGCAGCACACCCACCAGCAGCGCATACCCCAACACCACCCACCATCGTCGCTTCATCCCGCCTCGTCCCCCATCCACGCTCATCAAGCCCATATGTATTCGTCTATTATAGCGAATTCGAGGACGAGATGGTTAACGTCGATGTCGAGCAATCAAGGACATGCGCATCCATATCTCATACAAGGCGTGCCAACGAACTGAGGACACCTTATTCGCCACACCCAGACCAAACGCCGCGCTAACGAACCCAGATGGTCTTAACTGCACATTTGATGCGCCAACTACCACTAATCAACCCAAATAGCGCCTGCTGAGTTCATTACATCTAGGAAGGAGCAAAATCGGGGCGATAGCGTTAATGAGGTTCGTTACAACTGAGGGTACTTGTTCGAATACAAGATGGGTGCAAGTGTTGCAAACACGATTCATGTGTACTATCTGCGAGGAGAATCATCAAAGAATCAGTTTGAAATAGTTTAATGAGGAAAGGTGTACGCCAGGAAGCACAACTGAAGTCAATAAACCGAAGCAAGAAGCGAGGAATAACGCGGAGTGAAATATCGCCCCCACCCAAAAAGGAGGGCGAGTTGCGGTCTTTCACAGGCTGCAAGAACGAAGCAGATGAATGATTTCCGGAGAAGCGGAGCTTATGCTTACGATGCAGCTTTCCTCCGGAAAGCTTTTAGTTCGCCTTTGTCACTCGGATTGTTACCTCTTCTGAATTAATAAAATCAGAACAATCCGAGGACAACAGCGATCGTAGGAAACATTCATCTGCGAAGCGGTACCATCAGCCTTAATTTTATCTGCAATTCACTAAACAAGTCTAAGCAGCAAAACCCTTCCCAGCCCGCCCCGTTTTCACCTTACGGAACTTAATAAACGAAACAACGCGCCAAGGAATAACGTAACAGAAAGCTACCGTCACGAACAACGCACTGAGCGTCTGCGAATCAATGTCTTGTATGCTCGTACGCAGCACGAAACGCACCGCAAGAATCGCAAGGAACGAAATAATAAACCACAAATTCCGCTTCGCATAAATTTGGTTATCCGAACGCACCTCATACTGCGTTGTCCAAATAAGCGGAATAGACAGAACGATTCCAATTGCAGCAGCAGCGAGCCACTCATTCGACGTCGCATGCGCTTCCGGATTCATAATGACATACGTTGCCGGAAGCATGTACACAAGGGGCACCAGCAAACGTGCGCCATTCCCTCGGATCGGCCGATAGAAATTACGTGTTGACCGATAAAGCACAAGTGCAGCGATAATTAAAACGATCGTGTACAGCTCAGTTGCAGTCACAAATCCACCTCACAAGTATGGTTAATTTTGGAGATCCATTCATCATTGTCGCTTAATCAAGCAACTTCTGTCAATTAGGCTATCAAAAAGAGGGAGCCGACTCCGGCTCCCCCTTAGCGCTTCCTATTCCTGTTCCGATTCAACCGTTACAAACTCAGACAAAATGTTACGCAGCTCGTTCGACAACTCGCTCAACTTCTCGGACGTTTGCACCAGTTCCGCGCTGACACCCAGCTGCTCGTTCGCCGACGATGCAACCTCTTCCGAGATCGCCGTCGATTCCTCTGCCGTCGCGCTCACTTGCAGAATCATCTCGGACAACGTGCTTTGGGACGCTTGCAGGTTGCTGATCGACGCCGACGTTTGTGCGATTTTCTCAACGAAGCCGTTCATCCGGTTATCCACCTGACGGAAAATCTGATCGACGTTCTTCGCAACATTAACCTGCTCTTGGTGAATCGGATAGTTCTCCTTCAGCGCTTTAACCGTCAATTCGACCTCTTCGACGATCGTACCGATAATTTCGTTAACGACGCCGATCGAACCGCTGGACTGCTCCGCCAGCTTACGAACTTCAGAAGCAACCACTGCAAATCCCTTGCCATGCTCGCCAGCGCGGGCTGCTTCAATTGCTGCATTCAACGACAACAAGTTCGTACGTTTCGCTACCTCATCCATCAGCTGCAAGATCTGACCGATCTGCGTTGTGCTGTCCTTCAGCTTCTGAGCGCGATCGAGCGTCTCTCTCGTCAGCTTCTCGCTCTCATTTGTTTTGCCAAGCAGCACGTCCATCTGTACGATACCGCTCTGGCTCTCGCCCTTCACATCCTCCGCTTGTTCCTGCATCTCTTGGTTGTTGCGGATAAACGTGCGCATTTCCTCCTGCATCGAGAACGCCTGCGTGCTCCCATCTTCCGATTGCTGCGACAGATCGGATGCTCCGCGTGCAATTTCTTCTGTTGCAAGGGATACTTCCTTCGCGGAATCACCCATTTTGCGGGAAACGTCCTGCAGTTGAACCGAAGTATTCACGACATAATCGAGCGTCTCGTTCGTACGCTGAATCAGCTTGCCGACGTTGCTTGCCATTTGGTTGAAGCTATGACCGAGCTTGCCGATCTCATCCTTGCGATTCACGTTCATGCGTACCGTCAGATCGCCCTGTTCAACCTTCTCCATTAAATCGCGAACCTGGTTGATCGGCTTGCCAACCGTACGAACGATCAGGAATCCGATCAACAGCGAGATGATGATTGCCACCCCAATAAGAATGATCGTAATGACGAAGATCCGATTAATATCTTTGGTCAACTCCGACACTGGAACCGAGCCCGTTACATGCCATTTGTTAACCTGTGAAGCACTATACAGCACCAGATCGTCACCATTGTTGAACGATCCGGATACATCTTCTTTGTTCTTCGATTCAGGCAGCGTCAACCCAAGCGGCTTACGGATCGCCTTCGGATCAAAGCTGAAGATGACATTGCCATCTTCACCGCTAATCGTCAGTTGATGCTCATTGCCAAGCTTGACGTTCTCGAGCGCGCTCATGAGCACTTCATCTTTAAACTCGATGAACAGGAAGTAGGTGCCCGAGCCGGCTTTGAGCATTTTGCCAAGTATAATGTAGTTCGTCTTCGTATCCGTCGTAATTTGCTTCTCAACATTTCCTAACCAGATTACGCGGCCCGCCGATTTCTCCAGCGTCTCGAAGTACTTCGTATAATCGGCATACAAGGAGGACCCGTTCGCCGTCGAATAGAAGGCTGCATCCGATACTTCCTTGGAGTCCGGCTTAACGAATGGCTCTTTATCGAATAGTTGAAGTCCGATGTCATTCGTTGATGCGATATCCGCCAACGCATTGCGAATCTTCAAGTCAACTTCGAAACGGTCCGTCGAGGCAAAATCCTCGTCGATCAGATTCACCCGATATTCCAAATCACCCATCAACGTACGATCTACTGCGATTTGAGTTGCGATGTTCTCATAGAAGTTGTATAGGAAATCGAGCTTCTCCGTTGTTTGTTCAACCGTCTGCTCCGATGCCTCTGCCACTTTACTCTTTAACGTATCACGGGACACACTATAGGACAATGTGCCTACAATCGCTACGAACAATACGATGCTAATAAAGAAGTACAGAAACAACTTGGTGCTAATCGAATGCAAGTTGAATCCTCTGCTCTTGCTTCGTTGAATCGGTGCCGCACCACCCTCGTCAGTCTGCTCAGGACGTTCTGATCTCTTGAATGGCTTCTTGATGTAATCGGTTACATTTACTTTCATGTGTTTATGCCCCCTTCTCAATCTTGACCCAGTTGACAAATGTCGTAAATAGTTAACCTATTGATTAATTTATTATCTATAACATATATTACTTCGGTATTGTCCGTAAAGAACTTTAGCACTATAGCACCTAAAAAGTCGAAAATATGCAGAAAAAGAGATTTGAAATCGTTTTGGATTTAACATATTTATAAACTACATAAAAAACGCCACTCCTTGGAGTGGCGTTTCGCATCCCTTTTGTCCATACGCGGATATGTCGTTTTACTGCAGATTTTTGTCCGTCACCTTGTTCTGGAACGCTTTAGCTGCTTCAGCTGCAGGTTCCGCAGATGCAAACTCTGAATCGGCTTCATTGCTGATCGGCAGCTGATTCAGCTTAGTAGATTGGACAGCCGCTTTGTTCGCCTCGTTCTGTTTAGCCATTGTTGACACCTCCTCATCCGCTCCGAGTTACATGCCTTAAGTATCATCTGCAGGCAGCAATCCTCTTATGCGCATTAAGGACTTTTGACCCACACCAACACCGCCGTTAGCTTGCTTGTTGTCCTTGTTCAGACGGGGCAGGTGTGCGATTGCTCATTTGGTCCAGGCTTTTGAATTGATACCCCTTCGCCTTCGCAGCATCGATAATGCGGCCAAGCGCTTGGGCGTTATCGCGCGACACGCTGTGCAGCAGAATGACGGCGCCTGGATGCAGCTGCGCCATCACTTTCTCGAATGCATACTGCGCGCCTCGCTGATCATTCGTGTCCCAATCCTTATACGCAATGGACCAGAACACATTCGTATACCCAAGCTGCTGGCTGACGGCAAGAGAGCGTTCATTGAATATCCCACGCGGCGCGCGCAAATATTTCATTTCCTGCTGTCCGGTCAGCACGGCCACCTCTGATTTGACCTGATCGAGCTCTTGTTTGATCCGTTCAGCTGTCAAAGTGCTCATATCGGGATGGCTCCACGAATGATTGCCGATGAGATGGCCCTCAGTGGCCATTCGCTTCAGCAGCTCTGGCTGTGTCTTGATGTAGTGGCCCGTTACGAAGAAAATTGCAGGAACTTGTTTCTCCTTCAGGACATCCAGAATTCCGGCGGTCAGACCATTCTCATAACCGTTATCGAAGGTTAAGTACAGCTCAGGTGCAGACATATCCCCCGTAAACACAGCGCCATAACGAGCAAGCAGCCCTTTGAAACCTTCCTCATCGATCGAAGGCGGCTGGCCGTTCACACTTTTTTTGAAGCCGAAATGGTAAACGCCTCCGTCAGCAGAGACGGTGGACGCCTGCATGGCGGAGAGCAGAATTACGATCGCTGCCAAGACTCGTAGCATCTTCATATATGCATGCTCCTCATAGTAGAATAGACGGGCTCTGCCGGCATCATGCTTGCGCAGACCGTTTGTATTGTCTGCCAAGAGGAGAACAATTATGCGAAGTTGTGACGTTTATTGAAAACGAAACCGCCGACGGCATGCTGTACAAGGTGCAGTATTGCACTCTCGTACGCAGAGCCATCGACGGCGGCTAGTTACTCGCTACCCACAATCTACCTTACACCCTTCGTCACTAGTTACTTCGACACAACGACCGTAATCGTCTGGCTCGTCGTAACGCCGGCTTCGTTCAACAGCTCGGCATAATAGGTATAGCTTCCTGGCGCCCTGCCACTTATTGCGGTTGCTGTAGTCTGGCCGTTCGGCGTGGATGCGGATACCGATTGCGTATCGATCAGTTGACCGTTCTCGTACAGCTTATAGCTCGTTGCATTCGTACCATAGTACAGATGCATCGTCACCTCATAACTGCCGTCGCCATCCCAGTTGTTATGCGACAACACCGGAGTTCCAGGGTTAGCTGCATCTACCGTCACTGTAATCGGAGCACATGCGGTTGTACCGAATACGTTCGAGAGCTCGCACGTATACGTGTACGTACCGTTCGTTCGGCCCGATACATCAATCGCAACCTTCTGGCTGGATGGCGAAGCATCCGTCAGACGGCGCTCGCCGATCAGCGCACCATTCTCATATAACTTGTACGTCGTACCATTGTTGCCGTAGTACAGATTCATCGTTACGGTATAGCTGCCATCCTGCAGACCATTGTCATAGCCGTTATTATGGGACAGCTTTGCCACACCCGGCTTACCCGTGGCATAGATAGGCGCCACATTAAACGATGCGCTGCCCTGAGCCGTATTGCCCGCGGCATCTGTTACGACATAAGCGACCGTATGCGCCCCTGCACTCAATACAGCGGAGTTCACAGCTTCACCCAACGCTATTTCACTCCCATCAAGCAGCAGCTTCTGCGATGCAACGCCCGAGCTCGCATCACTGCTCTCCAGTGTGAATGAGAGCGGATCGCCTGGCGTCACATCCGCAACATCATGACCTGCTTGCACAATCTTCACCGTCGGCGCCACACGGTCGATCTTGATCGTCAGCGTATGCGACTTCTCTAGATTACCGCTGGAGTCGACCGACGCATAACGAACCGTCGTCACGCCTTCCGCACTTATCGTGAACGGCTCCGTATAAACAACAGACTCCCCGCCATTCATCGAGTATGTTGTCGTCACCGAGTCGCTTGCCGATTGCGCGGCGCCGCTCAGCGTAACCGTCACATCCCCTTTGTACCAGCCGTTCACGCTTGTTGTATCAGACAGCGACGCAGTCGTTGTTGGCTGACCGTACGTGAACAGATTGCTTGGCAGCTCATCGAGCGTCGTCACATAGTCACTGTTGAACACTTTGTTCAGATGCTCTGGCGTATTAATAATGCCGTCACGGATAAAATCATCATTCCAAGTGCTGAACCAACTCCAGTCGGCATTGTAGATTTTGAGCAGATCCGGATCTGGAATCGGTCCGTTCTCCGGCAGCGTTACGAGCTTCTTATCGCCAACAAGCGCCTTCAACGCTTCATATTGGTTGCTGTTCGGGCTGTAATCGCCCGCTGCATTATAGATATCCTGACTGATAACATCCACTACATCATCGCCTGGATACCAATCTGCCGAAGGCGAGTTCCATACCCAGATCAGGTTATTCAGGCCATGGTAATTGACCATCCGATCGTACATGAGACGGTACAGCTGTTTTGCAGCTTCAGGACCTTTCGCTCCCCACCAGAACCAGCCGCCTTCTGCCTCATGAAGCGGACGCCACAGAATTGGAATGCCCTGCTCCGCCAGCGGCTTCAGATGCTCGGAGATGACATCGATGTCGCTGACGAGCATCTGATAGTCTTCCGACTCCGGATGGCTCAGCGCATACTGCACATCAAACGTCGTGAACTCCGTATAGAAGCCTCTCCACCACTCTTTGCCTGGCTCGTTATAGTAGCCTTTCGGCGAGTTCCAATGCCAAGCCAACGAGATAATGCCGCCGCGGCTAGCCCATTCCTGCATATCCTCGATTTCATGCGAGGTGGAGCCGAACAGTACGCGGGACGGTGAATATTCGATCATATCGAACGAAACAATCGCTGGATACTTGCCCGTCTGATCATGGATAAATTCCGCATTGGACAAGCTCTGCTGGCCCGAAATAATCGAATGCCCATATTGATCAACCAGATAGCTGAACAACGACTTCGCCTCTGGCGACGCGTTCGGATTCGTAAGCGTCTTCGGCACTTCGTGCGTCTTCGCAGGTGCGGATGGCGTCAGCGTAATGTAGTCGATATGGTACCACCCCCAGAACGGTTCGAAGCTAATCGTGTTCTCCCCTTCATGGAGCAACAATTTACCTGCCGATATCTCGGTAAAATCGGCCGTCTCCGGCAGCTTGACTGCCGAGCTTGGCTGGCCGTTAAGCAGCATGTTCGTTTCTTTGTAGCCATAAGGCGCACGGTAGCCGACCGCTAGATCGTACAAGCCGGCGCTCGCCGCATTGTACATCAGCGTAATCGAACCGCTGCCCATCATGAAGGCATAACCTGTTCCAGAATAACCGGTGCCGTCAGTACCCTTGGTTACTCCGCCTTCCAACAAGCCATCCTCTGCTTCAATGCGGTCGCCAACAGGTTTATCGGATACGAGTTTAATGTACTCGATGCCGTAATAACCCCAGTTGCGTCCGAAGCCGATCGTATTCGCGCCTGCATGCAGCAGCACTTTGCCAAGCGATTGCTCGCCGACAACCGCTCCATCTGCCAGGGCAGGAAGCGCACCGTTGCCATTCGGCTGTCCGTTCACGTTCAGCGTTGTTTCTTTGTAGCCGTAAGGGCCATAGTAGCCAACATAAAGGGTATATAGCCCTTCATCCGGCGCGTTCACATTAAACGTCGCTGTACCTAGGTTCGCATCATCCTGCTCGTAGAAGAAGGAGACATACCCTGCGCCAGCATATGTTTCATCGCCCCATACCGGCCCCGTCTGGAATACCGGACCGCTGCCCGCAAGCACCGCATCCTTGGCCAGATACGTCACGGATTGCCCCGGTGTGCCGGGATTGCCCGCCCCGTCGCGCGCCCTCAGCACTACATTATCGATGTAGATAGGTCCGTTGTAGACCAAATCCATGTTCTTCTGAAGCTGAATGACCAGCTGTGGCTGCGCTGCGTTCGAAGGCAGCTTTACGCTTTTATGAATCGGAATATAGGAAGTGCCGTTAATCGTCTGAGCGGAAGCAGACAAGGAAGGAATATCATGATTGCTATAGTTAAGCTCATTCCAATCGTTATTGATGGCTGTACTCAGGGCGAGCACGCCAGGGAACGACGCCGGGACGTAGACGTCATAATCGACCTTCTCATAGTTGGCAATATCGAGGCCATGGCTCACGAGGACCGCTGCATTCTGCCAGACGGCATCGTTGTTGTAGTTGGTATTGACCTTCAGTGCATAATGATTGTCAGCCGAATCCAGATCCGCACTTGCTTCGACCGATACGAGCGCATCGCCCCAGCCGCCTGCCCATCCCATCGTCGTACCATCTTCAAAATCATACACCTTGTTCTCAACTGCAGCCGCCTGCGCCACCCCCGACGACCCTAACGGAGATAACAAATAAACTAACATCGAAAAACATAAAATCTTCGCCACCCATCCAGCTTTTCTCGCGTGCAACTTCCATCACTCCCATCGAATAGTTGGTCATGATGACTGATACGAAGGTACCTTCATCATAACTTAAAGCGCTTACAATAGATAGGCTGATCCCGCACCTTTTTAGTTGTATTTTTGTGATATTCACCTAACAAAAATAACAAATAATCACACTAATCAAACAATCTCCACCTTAGAAATAACACAAATACCGCAGAACAACCCCAGCATTCATTTCCCCCTCTGAATACAGTTGAATTGAACTTGGAAACAATGGTAACGAATCGCTATTCCATTGTTATGACCAAGGAGGTCCCTATGTCCGAGCACAATCATGTCGTTCATAAAGACGGCGACATCAATCCAGAGCAAGTAGAACGTGCAATTGAGAGCATTGACGAAGATGAGCGGCAGCGGATTTTGCATAGCTTCGAGACGTTCAAGGGCTATCTTGGCCGGCGCATCAAGCTGGCGCAGAGCATTGGTCTGAGCGAGGAGCAGATTGCCGTAATCGCACAAGAGGTAGCAGACTATTTGGCCGATCATGAGGATGCCCGCAACAGCGAGGAGAAGCTTCTGAAGGAGCTGTGGAAATGCGGCTCCGAGGAGGAGCAGCACCATCTTGCCCATATGCTCGTCAAGCTGGCAAGACCGAATGGCTATGTTCATTAATTAACTCCCCGGCCCTGCACGCATTGTGCGGGGCCGATTTTCTTGTATATCGGTAGTGTCTCAATTGACTCAGCCCGCGGTGACGCCTCATTTTCACAAAATATGCTACAATACATACGAGTTGTTGATAACGGTTCCACTCGGGAGGCTCACCTTCGATGTCACAAGACATGTCCTATACAGCAGACGAAATCGCCAAGCTGCTCAAAATATCAAAGCTGACCGTCTATGACCTGATCAAGAAAGGCGAATTGCCCTCCTACCGCGTAGGCAAACAGATGCGCGTTGATGCGACGGATCTAGAAACTTATAAGCAGCGCAGCAAAAATAGCACCGCGGCAGCAGCAGCCGCGCCATATAAATCACATGAGCAGACGCATACAGCGCCTGTTGCCGAGCCTTCGCTTAGCAAGGGCACAATGCCGCCAGCGGCCATTCTGTCTCCCGGTCAGGGCGTTCGCCCGATCGTCATTACAGGACAAGACATGAGTCTCGATATATTGGCCAAACATCTGGAGAGCCAGTCCACCGGCGTACGCCCGCTTCGTTCCTATGCCGGTAGCTTGGACAGCCTCATCAGTATGTACAAAGGCGAATCGGATATCGTCAGCACGCATCTGCTTGATGGCGATACCGGCGAGTATAATGTGCCGTACATCCGCAAGCTGCTCGTCGGCCAACCCTACAAAGTCATCAACCTGCTCTCGCGCCCGGCCGGTCTATACGTGGCTAAGGGGAATCCACTCGGTATCCAAGGATGGTCCGATCTCAGTCGCCCTGGCCTCCGCCTGGCGAATCGGGAACAAGGCGCTGGCGCACGTGTGCTGCTTGACGAGCAGCTTCGCCTCCACGGCATTAAGCCCGGGCAAATTAGCGGCTATTATGATCAAATCCAAAGCAGCCATCTGTCGGTTGCTGCGAAGGTCGCAGCAGGCGAAGCGGACATTGGCGTTGGAACAGAGAAAGCAGCAAGCATCGTCGGATTCGTTGATTTCATTCCGCTTATTACGGAGCGTTATGACCTTGTTGTGCTAAATACAGCGGCCAACCAACCGTTGATTGACGCTCTGCTGTCTATCCTGCGTTCAGAGCCATTCCTTCAAGAACTGCGTGCAATTGCCGGCTATGACTTGTCCCTTACAGGGCAAGTGTTGGCCGAGAACTAGACGAGCACGATGAATAGATGCTCGCTGTCAAACAAGCAGCCCCTGCCGCATGTGCGGAGGGGCCGTTGTTGCATCCTATGAGCGCAGTTATCAGGTTCTCATCGCAATCGGGCTTGTGTTAACAACGGCCGCGAGCATCCGCTCGCCCTTCACCATAGGGGATTGGCACAACACGCATACAGGAGCCGCTTGGAACGTGAAGTTGTCTCGCATCCATCCCTTGCAATCCTCTGATGAGCAGGACCAGATCGAGGTCAATTCGTCAGGCACTTCTTCAATAGGCTTCTTCCGAGAATAGTACATGCGAGAGCCCCCCTCTTCGTTATCGGATTCGGACCGACATTCATCTGCATGACAGCATGATGCCGGCCGGACCCTTATACTATTTTCAATCCTTGTTTATTTTATGCAGCAGATATACGCTTACAGACATGCTTTCCGTTGATTTGTCAGCTTGATTCTTAGGACCCGCGTATGTCACAATCATCAGAGGACAAGATCCACGAGCAGGAGGGATATCGCTAATGAGAAAGATACAACTGGGAACCAGCAATCTGGAAGTACCTGTCGTTGCCGTCGGATGCATGCGCATCAATTCACTCAATAAACCGGAAGCCGAACGTTTCGTTCAAACAGCTTTGGAGCAAGGCGCTAACTTCTTCGACCATGCCGATATTTATGGCGGCGGAGCATGTGAGGAAATTTTCGCAGACGCTATACATATGACCCCGGCAGTCCGGGAACAAATCATTCTTCAATCCAAATGCGGTATCCGCAATGGCATGTTTGATTTCTCTAAAGAACATATACTGTCATCCGTTGATGGGATTCTGAAGCGCCTCAACACCGAGTACCTGGACGTCCTGCTGCTGCACCGTCCGGATGCACTGGTAGAGCCGGAAGAAGTAGCAGAAGCGTTCGATCAACTGGAAAGCTCGGGCAAGGTGCGTCACTTCGGCGTATCCAACCAGAACCCTATGCAGATTGAGCTGCTTAAACGTTACGTGAAGCAGCCGCTTGTAGCGAACCAGCTGCAGCTCAGCATCACGAATGCTAACATGATCTCCAATGGCATTAACGTCAACATGGAGAACAACGCAGCGATCAACCGCGACGGCAGCATTCTCGACTACAGCCGCCTGCACGATATGACGATTCAGCCTTGGTCCCCGTTCCAATACGGCTTCTTCGAAGGCGTGTTCCTTGGCAGCGACAAGTTCCCTGAACTGAACCAAGCCATTGATTCGGTCGCAGCGAAGTACGGCGTGTCCAATACGACGATCGCGATCGCATGGCTGCTTCGCCACCCAGCGAAGATGCAGCCAGTTATTGGCTCGATGAACATCGACCGCCTGAAAGACTGCTGCCAAGCAAGCGAAATTACGCTGACGCGCGAAGAATGGTACGCCATCTACCGTGCAGCGGGCAATAAGCTGCCGTAAGGCGTTAACAACAAAACGGTTGAAGCAGATGCAGGGCATCTGTTTCAACCGTTTTTTCCGTGTCTCCTTTACCTTTACACAAAACAAACTTACCATGCGTCTACTCATGAGCAGTAATGCACGGTAAGTTCCATTTTCATGAAAATAGCTTCCTTTTTCTCATTTTATTATGCCGTCATTAGTGTTTAAGCTCAATATTCTTCCACATGGTATTCCCATCTTTGTCGTAGCCTGTCATCTCGGTAGCGCTCACAACCTCGCCTGTCTGGGCATCAAAGAAAATGCTCATTCTCAAACTTTCATTCTCACGATTAGGAGAATTCGGCGAGATCCCCATAACTCTTAGCAGCAGACGTGTTTTGGAGGAGTTAGGATCAGTATTATACCCACCGATAGTAAAATGATACCCCTTGATCCAGTCATCTGATATAGCAGGATTTCCTGGTTTCATACCCATCTCAACAGCTTGTTTAACTGCATCGGAAGAATCGATTTGAATATCAGATATCGCATAATGGCCTTTCTCAAGTAAATTCTTATCGTGCTTTTTCACATCAGTCGTAATGGCCACTCCATTATCGATCTTGATATAAATAAGAACATTCCCTTTCTTGCTGCCAAATTCGAGATTCCAAGCATCTCTTGTTCCATCCGCACCATCGCTTCGTTCCTGTGGAATAGAAGTGTCGTCCGTGCTTGTTATGCTAATAAGTAATGGCTCTTCCTCCGTCTGCTTCTTCGCCTCTGAGTACCCAAGGCGCAGTGCCTCCATCGCGGTTACGCTCTTCTTATCATTGTTTTTCTCATTGGTTGTTGTGGCAGTCTGTTCCTCTGTCTCATTAATCGTCTCAGTGGTTACTGTGGCAGCCTGTTCCTCTGATTGGTTAGAAGAATCGTCGAAAGGAGCATTTTTCATACTGAAGAATAGAACGACCATAATCACAATCAATGCAATTGAGGATATGCCAACATACTTCTTCTTGCGCAAGGCTGCTTCTCCTTAGTTAATAAGTATAAGAAACTGTGGTTACGCCATAATTAATTGCTGAAGTAGTATCCGTACCAAAATAGACATCTATCCAATAACTTGTTCTGTTCGGACCTGAACCTGTATCATCTACAGTGAATATATCCCTGTAGCCAGAGTTAGGCAAGTAAATGTCTACGTTAGTAATATTTAATACAGTACCGAAGGGAATAACTGGAGAGTTGCTAGTGCTGCCACTGGTGATATCCTTTACTCGATGGACTGCAACGATCCCCAACTTAGGCGGATTACCATTTGCTGTATTGTTGCCTGTCGCGTTATATGCGGTAGAGTCCTGATTTGACTTGGTAGTAGTTGTAGCCGCAAGAGCACCTATCGTGGTAGACGCAAACTGAGAACTTGTAATAGACGTTTCAGCAGGCTGAATCAGAGATTCTCCCGTGGAAGAGAGCTTTTGCTTACTATTTTCAACTAGCT
This sequence comes from Paenibacillus terricola, assembly GCF_014779765.1. Classification (GTDB taxonomy): domain Bacteria; phylum Bacillota; class Bacilli; order Paenibacillales; family Paenibacillaceae; genus Paenibacillus_T; species Paenibacillus_T terricola. The sequence continues at coordinate 573,995 of NZ_JACXZA010000005.1, forward strand.
GTGCTTCTGAAATTCCATTATCCAGGCGAGGAAGCTTTGAAAATGGTGAAAATTTTCCGTCTGCATCCGGCCCTGCTTCAATCGCTTCCCTTAAAGAATTAGGATCGACATTGTTTACTTGCGCTAGTCTTTCAATTTGTGAACCAGAGAAGTAGGTGGTCTGTCCATTCAATGTTACAGAAGCCCCCTGCGTTCCTGTACTCACCTGGCTCAATGGTTGAGCAAACGCGCCTGAAGCAAAGGTCAACAACATTACAGAGGATAGCGTGACTCCTGTTACAGCTTTGAATAGTTTCATTTTTTCATTCCTCCATTATTAATATCGTTTTGGCTTACAAATATTTAAAAGACAAATAAGCAACAAAAGGTAACCCCAAAAATGGCTCTTCACAAAAAAAAAAAAAAAAAGGCTAACCAGAAATTTCTGGATAACCTAATGATATGAAGGACTTATTGCTAGAGAAAAGCAATCTGAATTATCTCGCACTGTCTCCTCTATTCCTCGTTGTAATTGGCTTAAAATGCTTTGCGGCTAAAAATAACTCGATCATCAACTCTTCTTTAATATCCTCATGATACTGAAAATCGAATTCCTTAACCAATTTTAGTATAAGTGGCTCAAATCTATTTAATAATTTCTCGAAATCCTCGTGTGCTCCCTGCCCCACACGTAAGAGTAATTCAGCTATACCATCGACGTTCCAAGTTACTTTTTCAGTCATAGATATATACGACGACGAAGCTTTTCAAGAGCATTTCGTTTTGTTTTCAAAATTGTATTTTTAGAAACGTTTAGTTCGTTACATAAATCAATGACTTTCTTACTGTTCCAGTACAATTCTGTTATTACTCGTTTTTCATTTGAGGTTAATCCAATTATTCCTTGCTCAATGATTACCTTATCTGCAACAAGATCATCAAATGATTCCTGATTAGTTGTCACGCCTAATGTTTCAAACGAAATGGTATCATGTGTAAGATTCTCTCTATTAGAAATTAAAGACCATCTTTTCTTCAATCTACTTGCTCGTCCTTTTAAACAAAGTTTAACGTACGCTATGGCGGAAGCCTCAACTTCTGTATCCATCATTTCTCTCCTCTCATGAATAAATATAGCATCTCTTTACTTTTGCTCTCGCGATATGTCGCAAATATTATCTTATATACAAGTTCCCTCCTCGATGTATTAAAGAGATAAATATCAAAATGATCGTCTTGTCCACACAATGATGATTGAAATTTCAATTTTCAACACACCAAAATTATACAATAATGTCGGTTTAAGTGCAAATGATGTCATTTATCTGAACCGGACATGCCTTATGCAGTTCACGAGATTAACTGGTAATTGTGAGAATCTATGCTTGAATAAAATGGCCACCAAGACATAGCAAGTTCAGGTGACCAGAATTCGGAAATAAGAGTTGCCAAAACGGCGAACCTCTGTGTCAAAATCAATATAGATTCACTTAGATCCCTTGTGGTTTCTGAAACGAACCTGGCAACGAGTGTGAAAGAAGCCGTTAACCATTTCGCCGTGGGGGCAGCTTTCATTACTCGTTTTTTCTTTGTTTACGAACCATAACGCATAAGAAAGTAAGGTTTCAGCAGCAAAAACCATTTCAAGATGAGCAATTTGGTACGCCTCTGAAGTAGAATGACACGCTAGTTGATTTTTCGTTGAATCAATCTCCCACAACTTCTACTTGTTACTTCAAGTTGAGGCCGAGTTTGCAATAAAGCTATGGTGGGGTATCCAGCCCTTTCTCTGTTAGCAAAACGTATTATGAAGGCTATGAGTGAACGTTCAGTTTGACCCGCATTGTAAGTACTTTCAGGAACTGTGTGTTGACTCCATGTTAACTCCGAACAATAAAAAAACATCGCCAGGGCGCATAGGCCACTTAGCGATGCTTTCAATTATTAAATACTGCTATTCATCTTCTCAGCTCTCTTCGTCTCCAACCGCCACCGGATTCTCCTCATAACTAATCCAATCGCTCCAACTAAATTTTTAATGTACCCTGTGTATTAATACCCTTGGCGCTTTAAAGTTTTATCTATAATTTTTATGCTTTCCTCGTATCCTTTTCTTTTTTATATTGTATATCTTTGTATCTTGATGTTTTACTTTCTCGATTGAATGTATTAATAAATTTACGTATCTCTTCTCGATTTTTTTTCACATCAATAAGGCATTGTGCCCTAAGTAATAGAGACTCTAAATAAAATGAAAAAATCGTATTATTAATAGCTGGGATTTTATCCAGCTCCGATGAAACTTGGTATGCACGCAGAGGGTTCCCCTCTCGATAATATCTAGCTAAATACATAAAATATGCTGCTTTTGACTCATCACGAATAAATTTACTTCCAATTAAACTATTACACTTTAATATATATCTCTCGCACTTACTTCTATCTCTACCAGCCCACATACCTACTTGCTTAGAGTACAGTTCAAAACAAGATCTTGACATTTGCTCTTCAAAAGTTTGGACATAATTTTCTGTTATATCTAATTGATTAATCGAAATAAGGAAGTCAACTACTTTCCGTCTTAATAGAATACTCCTGGCACCTGTTTTTACTACCGATACTCGATTTTGAACTTGTTGAAAGAACTCATACAAATCAGATTGACGTATATTCCCAACATTTGCTCGTTCACCGCGTTTAATTAAATGATTAATCTCAGACATGCAGTATATTAACCTAAGCACAATCCTTTCTTGAACCTGTTGCTCTTTATTTTGAATTAATAATGATTTTACTTTTTCTATTAATACAAAATTACTAATTACTTCAATGGGTTTTGCTTTTTCAAAATAATACAGCAAATTAGATAATGTAGGTTCACAAAAGAATGCTCTCATTAGAAAGCTATTATTGTTTGTTTGGTCAAACCGTCCTTTATATAAATTTGATAGTGTTTGTGAAACCAAAAGATCCTCTTCATATTGAAAATCAATTATACTTGCAATCATATGTTTTAGGGGTGCAAACCATTCTGAACTCTTTAATTTAAATACGGTATAAACATCGCTACGATTTGAATAGTTACCATTAATATAATTAACAAAAAGCTCGTTTACGTTATATTTATTTGATCCATTTATTGGCCTCAAGAATCCGATATTCACAAATATCTGTGCCTTCATATTGTGGATCCCAAGCTTAATAAATCCGATCTCTTCCACTAGAAAACCAAGAAGCTCCTCACTAACCTCTTTTAGACTTGCCTCCATAAATGAATAGCTTAAAGCTGCCATGAACGTCTGTGATTCTGTATTAAGTGTCTCTGTAGTATTTGCAAAGCAAAGCTCTAGAAACACGTCTTGATCGTCATACAATTTTCTAGCGTCTAATGAATACTTAGTTTGAAACTCAACTCGAAGGTCCATTATAGTTTTGTTACTGTTTCTTAAGGAGTCACAAAAAGAAAGAATTAATCCGGGGTTACCAGAAGTATATTCTTGAACCCACTCCCAATCTGTTTCTTCTGCTCTCTTTAATACTTCTTGTTTATCAGGCAAATTAATACTGACCAATTCCTTTGTTCTTGTTATATCAAATTCTAATACCGGGTATTTTTTCTCACTATCACCCAAACCTAATCTGCTTGTAATAATTAATCTTAATTGGTTGGTATAATTTGATATAAACATATCAGCGATTTTTGTAAATTCAGATAGATTACTTTGCACGATTTCAGTCTCTAAATTATCCAGAACTAATAACGTCTTCTGGGTAAAGATATTCTTCCATACTTCCTCTTCTATATCATTAATCGACTTGTCACCTGTCTGTATTTCCATATAGAATGCTAATCTTGTTACTAGATCAGTATGGTTGCTAATTACTTTATCAAGCTTCCGAACAACACCGTTTTCAAAAACTGAATTTTTAAAGCTCATAAAAAATATTCTGTCAAATGGCCTTTGAGGCGAATACAACAAATCTTCGATTATCTGAAGAACAATTGCAGTTTTCCCTAAACCACCATGTCGAATAATCGATATAGGGATCGGCATTCTTAATAGCCTTTTAATATCCATTAATTCCTGCCCTCGACCTACTAACTTATCGAATTTTTTTCCCAATGGATATTCAACAAATATTTATGGGATAGAATAAGATTCTATATCCTCAGTAATAAACTTATTCCACTTATTTTTTGATTTCTCATCCCTTAAGCTGATTACTACTTTTTCACAAGCTTCAACATATTTGATATGATTGCCCTCTTGACTGATGCATAACGGCGTAGACGTATCAAATGACTACGATGGTATAAAAGCTATCGAAATTATGTTGACATTCTTACACTGTGATCGTTGACTTTGCGCTGAATCGGTTTCTTATTCCATTAAATCGTTGACTTCGGCAAGAACAACTACAACTATGGTGGACTAACCTAGCCTCTGTCTATATAAGCAGGCGTTCAGGAGGCGGGTATAAACACGCATTCTGTTTGACCCTGTAAGTACTTTCAAGGCTTTCTTGTTGACTACCTGTTGACTTCGACATGTAAAAAAAAAAAAAAAAAACAGAGCAACGGCATCCCCTTCACCGCGCTCTGTATTGGTCTTCATATACTAATATGTGCCTTATCGCCCTTACTCCTCGCCCGTAGCCACCGAATTCTCCTCATAACTAATCCAATCGCTCCAATCAACAGCGTACTTGTTTAACGGTTGTCTTAGCTGCTATTACGGCAATACTGAGGCATTTATAAAGCTAACGGTTACCAGCGAAGCTATTGGAGGTAAACCAACATATTGGGGCTGCTTCGTACATCCATAAGTTCCACCGCAACCGTTAGAATATGAACCTGCTCCTTTTGAGCCGCATAGGTTCTCCAGCAACCGTAAACATTGTCTTAAACAAATGTATGTTTCATAAAAGAACAGCACCTGGGGGTAATGAACAACCGTCCCGCCATTATGGTAATAGGCCTAACAACTCCTCCTCCGAGGTCAAGTCTAGCGGTTGCCACAGTGGTTATTTCGGTTATATGACACCATTTGAAGCTGTAACGGTTGCTATTGAAGCTATAGACGGCAAAATAACGATTTTTGTTGATTAACTCGCAAATAAGCCCCTAATGCAACCGTTAGAATTTGAAAAAGCTCTCTCTGGGCCGAATAAGCACCGTGACGACCGTTGTGGCGAGCCCTAGGCACGGTATGCGGTGTGCGGGACCCATGCAGTAGTGCCATTAAATACAAACGGCTGAGACAGATTGATCATCTGCTCAGCCGTTTCAATTCAATGGCTATGCTGCTCACCGTCATTGCTACCGCTACACCTTCTTCGGCAGCCACTTCTGATACTGCCGGCGCAGCCGGTGCAGCTCTTCGCTGTTCGCGAGCGCCTGCTGCTCCCGCTGTTTGCCGACCGCGACGATGAGCGCCTCCATTACAGCGATCGGAGCCACCATGGAGTGGAACTCCCATTGCTGTCCGCGCGCCGTATAAAGGACAATGTCCGCTTTCTCCAGCATCGGGCTGACTGCAAGGTCCGTTACAAGCAGCGTCTTGCAGCCGCGCTGCTTCGCGGCATCAAGCAGCACAACCATCTCCGGCGACTCCGCCACGAAGCCGAACAGCGCGATCACATCCCCCGGATGCATATGCACGATATCCTCGAACAGTTCATGCCCGCCACGAGCAATCCGCTTCACATAAACTCCAAACCGCGTTAAGCGGAAGTCGAGCAGTGCCGTCAAACATTCCGCTGAACCGGGGCCATAGATATGGACCATACCGGCTTCCGCGAGCAGATCTGCCGCCGCTTGGAACGAGGTTTGGTCCAGCCGATCGGCTGACTGACGCAGGTACTCAGTTGGCGCCATGACGCTTGCTGCTGCCGCGCCCTTTTGCTCTTCCATTTTGCTAAAAGCCGACTGCAGCTTACGGGACGGGGACATGATAACTTCGTCCTTCAGCTTCTGTTTGAACTCCTTCATGTTCTTCGAGCCGACCTCGATCCAGAAGCGCGATACCGTCGATACGCTCACTTGGCAGGCAGCAGCCAGATCCTCTTCGACCATAAACGGAATATCATCGAGATTCTTGCTTATATAATCCGCGATGAGCCGATGGCCTCGCGTCAGCTTGTAGCTCCCGAACAGCACCCGAGCCCCTCCCGTCATCGGTTAGACCACTTCCGTCTTCTTCTTCAGCAGCTTCTTCACTAGATTCGCGGCCCGCACTTGAAGATGGAGCGATGGCGACAGCACGCGTTTATAGGCTCCAGCGCGAACCGCTTCCTTCAATTCGGCAATCGTCTCGAAGTTACCCACGAACGTGTTATGCACACAGCCCACCTGGAACATCTGATGCGCGTCGCTGCCTGCAACAACCGGCACGCCTAGCTCTTCGCCCAGCGTCAGCACCTTCGCGATGTTTTCTTGAATGCCGATCTCATGCAGGTCCTTGCCGTTCAGGTCGAACGCATCGAACCGCTTCAGCAGCTCGCGATCGACATGGTAGAGATGATTCGATTCGCGGAACGGGTGTCCGCCAATGACCATCATGCCCCGCGGCTCGCACAGCTCGAACAGACGCTCCAAGCCGATGAAATGGTCCAGCGACGTGTGATCTTCCAGAATCGCGCGAATCTCCAGCAGCTTATCCTTCGGACCGCTGACGAGGATATGGCCGCCTTCGGCTACATCGACTTCCATACCGGTGAAGATCTTGAAGCCGTCGCGATCATAGTAATGGTTGTTGCACGTGAACATGCGGTCCAGCGTACCGTACACATCCTCGAAGCGGTGCGTATTGAAATGCTCCGTTAACGTTATCGCATCAAGTCCGTTCGCCACTGCCTCATCAAGAATGCTGTTGAAGTGGTCGATATCGAAATTGGTTTTCTTCGAAAGCTTAACGTGAATATGAAAGTCGATTTTCATTGTGGTCGTTCTCCTTCGCTCGTTCGTCTTGTTGGCGGGCATGCCGATGTTCGATCCGCACACCCGTCTGTTTGTCGTACAGGTTGATTTGATCCGTGTCTACATGCATGAACAGCAGGTTGCCGGATTCACAATCCGGCTCACCCATGACGCGCGCCATCATCGAGGCGCCCCCGGCTTGCAATTGAATATGCGTATCCGCACCCGATGGGAAAATCGCTTCCACCGTCGCAGCCGTGCTTCCCGGTATCCGATTCACGAGCAGCTTAATATCCTCTGGCCTTACGGTCATAACAACTTCCCGTCCGACGTGAACAGATGACGCATGCTCGAGCGGCACGACTGCAAGCGGCGTCTGCAGACGGTAACCACTGCTGCTGTCGCCCATAATTCTGCCGTCCACCGCATTCATATGAAGGCCGGTATTGCCGATGAACTGCGCCACCTGCAGCGTGCGCGGATGCTTATACAGCTCGCGGGGCCGATCCAGCTGCACGATTCGTCCGCCGAAGAAGACGGCGACCTTCGTTGACAGCGTCATCGCCTCATGCTGATCATGCGTCACGTAGATGATCGTCGTGTTCAGCTCCTGATGAATTCGCTTCAGCTCGGCGCGCATCTCGACGCGCAGCTTCGCATCCAGATTGGACAGCGGCTCATCGAGCAGCAGGATGTCCGGCTCCGTCACGATCGCTCGCGCAATCGCTACGCGCTGCTGCTGACCGCCCGACAGCTCGCTCGGATAACGGTCGGCGAGCTCTGGAATTCGCATTTTGGCCAAAGCGGCATGTACGTTCTTCTGAATATCCAGCTTCGGCATTTTGCGAACCTGCAGGCCGAACGCCACATTGTCATAAACCGTCATATGCGGCCAGAGCGCGTAGCTCTGGAAGACGAGGCTTAATCTTCGTTTCGACGGTTCCATATGGAAGTCGGTCGCACCATTGGCAACCTCTCTTCCGCTGATCACAATCGTCCCTTGCTCCGCCTTCTGCAGCCCTGCGATCGTGCGGAGCAGCGTTGTTTTGCCGCAGCCGGACGGCCCGAGGAACGTCATGAAGTCGCCCCGCTCGATCGTGAGATTAATGTCTTGCAGAATCGGCTTTCGATCCAGCGAGACTTGGATGTTCCGCAGCTCGATAGCAGTCGGTCCCATTCTATTGCCCTCCAATTCCTTGCGTCAGATCCGCCTTGCCGAAACGAACCGCGAAGATATATACAACAATGACAATCGCGATGATTATCATGAGGATGACGTTGGTCAACTGCTCATAACCTTTCTCCGCATAGTAGAACGTGAGGGTTGTCAGCGTCTCCGTACGCGGCGTAACGAGCAGAATAATGAGCTCCATCTCCTTCATCGCACTGATGAAGACGAGCAGGAAAGCCGATACGAGACTCTTCCGATTGAGCGGCAGCAGGATGCGTCTGAAGCGCGTGAACCAACTCGCTCCGCCGATCTGCGCTGCTTCCTCCAGCTCTCGACCGATCTGCATCATCGAGGCGCTGCCTGCTTTCACCGTGAATGGCAGCTCCTTCACAATCGTTATCACGATGAGCAGCGTGATCGTGCCGTACAGCGCCGGGATGAACAACGTCGGTTTCGCGAACATCGAGATGTAAATGGCAGCAAGCGAGATGCCTGGCATCAAATAAGGCAGGAACGATACTTGATCGACCGCCCGTCCAAGCCAAGACTGCTTGCTCCGTGTTACGACATAGCCGAGCACCAAGCCGATAACCGCAGCCAGCACAGCCGCGACACCTGCAATGTAAAGCGAGTTGCGAAGCGCCAGCTTGAAGATCGGATTGTGAAGCACGCCCTTCTCTCCGGTATTAATGCCGGGGTCGGAACCTCCGGTCCAATAATGCATCGTCAGATTGCTAAGACTGTAGTTGCCTTCCTTGAGCATAAAAGATTGCAGCAGCAAGATAAGCAGCGGGACTAGAGCCGTCAGCGTCATAGCGACAACCGTCACAATCGCCACAGGATGTTTCCATCGACCAAGCGGCGTCAACGTCTTCGCGCTATCTTTGCCGGTTACAGTAACGAAGCTGCGCCTGCGTCCGATCACCCGCTGATTCATATAGATCGTCAGCATGGAGATGAGCATCAGCGTCAGACTGAGCACATTCGCCTCCGTCGTCAGCCGCGATCGCATACTCGAATAAAGCATCGTCGAAATCATATGGAAGTTGACGGGCGCGCCGAGTAATGCAGGTACACCATAAGAGCTTATCGCTTTGGTGAAGATCAGAATGAATCCAGACAGAATCGAAGGCATCACAAGCGGAAACACGATCCGTCGCAAAATCGTCAGCCGCGGCGCTCCCGTCACGCTCGCCGCCTCCTCCAGCTGGCTGTTCATCGAGCTGAGCGCAGCGCCGACAAGCAGGAAGAAGAAGACGCTGTCGTGGATCGACATCGTGATAACAATCGGGACGAAGCCGTACGAGATCGAGTCTGGCAGCGATATATGGAACAAAGATTGCATAATGCCTGGCGTTCCGCCGATTTTGCCATTTTTGAAAAAGGTTAGCCATGCCTGGGACAGAATCCACGACGGCAATAAATACGGAATGACAGCCAAGAACGTAATCGTCTTCTTGAGCGGCATATTCGTCCGTACGACGAGCCATGCAAGCCCGCAGCCGAGCACCATAGACAATGCCGAGACGGCGAACCCTACGCTGAGCGAATGCATAATCGGCTTATAAAATAGCGAGTAGCTCATGTCGCTCGCCAGAACCCGCTCCCAGTGGTACAGCGTGAAGTGACCTGGGTCAGCTTCTGCGGTCAATCGCGTATCCTGCTGCCGCCAGAAGAACGTCGTCGATACGATTCGCATCACGGGCCAGATGATCGTATAGGACAGCAAGAAAAGCGCGGCAATCCCGATCAAATGAACGGGATTGCGCAACCAATTGTACATGCGGTTCGTCATGAATTGTGCTTGATCCAGAAGTCGCGTACTTGCGGCGCAGTGTTGTACAGCTTCTCGCCGTCGAACAGCCACAGGTTCAGCGATTCGAACGCAACGTCATTTTTCGTTTTCACGTCTGAACGAGGCACCCAAGAACCGAGCTTGTTGAATGGCTCCATACCTGCACCCGTGCCATCCTTCTCGCCCATCATCCAGCGGATGAACAGCTTCGCTGCTGCTTCATGCGGCGCTTTGTTCGCGATGAACAGGTAACCCGAGTCCGGTACGGACGTCTTCGGCTGAATGTCCAGAATCGGCGCAATCGTCCAGCCGTTCTCTTCGTTCTTCGATACGTCGCCCGATACTGCAAGACCTACTGCTTCGCTGCTCGCTTTGCCGATGGCATCAAGAACGTCGTCGCTTCCTTTGAGCACGATCAGACCGTTATCGAACAGCTGCTTAATGAACTCATAGCCAGCATTGTCCGTGCCATGCAGCTCGATATCTGTGCCGAATTTCGCTTTGTAAGCAGCCGCCATATCATCGCTGTTAATGACCATCGTCGTGAACAGATCCATGAACGCTGGCGAGCTGAGCGGATCAGCCGTGTATACTTTGCCTTTGAACGCCGGTGTCGTCAGGTCCCACCAGTTCGTTACTGGCGCTTGCGAATAAGTCGATGTGTTATAGAAAATCGTACGGAACTCTACATAGTTCGCATAAGCTTCAGCTTGCGTACGGTAAGGCTCGTCCACCACCTCGGCGAACTCCTCCGGCAAATATTTGATATAGCGGCCTTGCTTGACCATCTCTTCATAGACCGCACCGCTAACTTCTTTGGTCAGAATGACGTCCGGGTTGAACTGTCCTGCGTCCTGCTCCTTCGTCACCTTGTCCATCATCTCGTCCGATTTCACTTTGCTGACTTCAACCTCGATGCCCGGATACTGCTTCATGAATGTCTCTGCTGCATCATTGGCGCGTCCCGATGTCGAGTAGACGATCAACTTGCCGCCTTCCTTCGCCTTCGCGTACAGATCCTCTACCGTCTCGGCTGCTGGAGTTGCAGCGCTCGTATCGCTGCCGTTGCTTGCATTGTCTGCAGCTGGTGTTGTTGTCGTGTCAGTGGATGCGTTAGACTCCGTTGATGCTGGCTCGTCTTTACTCGTCGTGCCGCATGCCGTCATGAGCATAATCGCGCAGATTAGCATGATCATAGCTAGCAGTGACTTGTTCTTGTGAAGCCGGGTTTGCATGAAACTGTTCCTCCTAGCGACGGACGTTCATCGTCTCGTCTCTTAAGTTTTGTACCGCTTGCCTATGACTATAGAGACGGTTTGTAAAACGAATGTCATGGTTATTTGGAGATTTAGTAAAAAACTATCACTTCGTCAGAAATGAAAGTTTTCTATCATCACTCACGCATCAGCTGCACCAAGTCGAGAAAATGATGAATGCTGTAGGTATTTCGAACTTTTCGTCGAATTTTTTTCATGTATATCCCATTTATTACAAAAGGAGGGCTTGCACCATTATGCGATCACTACCCATGCTTACGCGCACCCGAACGACAGACGTACATTTGGATGGCCAGCAGCAACAAAGCACAGGTGACTGGTATAGACCGATTCGTATGATCGTCTTATCCCTGCTTGCTGTTGCCTTGCTATTGAGCAGCAGTGTGACATTTTCTCCGAGATCCGAGGCGGCCGCGGCCGCGACTTCTTGTACAACACCCTGCCAACACTATGATGTCGTCGTCATCGGAAGCGAGCTAGAGGGGATACTTCTGGCTCAGGCCGCACACAAGCTAGGAAAAAGCGTGCTCATTCTCGATCCGCGTCCCAAGCCTGGCGGTCAGCTCATTCAAGGTCAAATGTTAGTTCTTGACGAACCGCATGATGCCAAAGCGCGTAGTCTCGTACAAGGTGAGATGAAGCGACTTTTTGACGGCTATAACAACAAGTCCATTCGGACCTTCGCTGAATTCAATCAATATTATAACGGTCTGATTAAGTCCATCCCGCTTGAGAGCGGCATTACGATCCAATCGATTCATTCGGTTCAGACCACTCCCAAAGGCAGTTCGCGTTCGATCCAATCCATCACATACAAGTCCCGCGATGCCAAGACGCATACGGTCGCCGCTTCATACTGGGTTGAGAACACAGACTTCGCGGCTATTGCTGGCAGGCTCGGGCTCACCCGTATACCGGGTACCGAATCCTTGTTCAAGGGTGGCGGCCCCGCCCCGGAATATATGGCGGCAACCTACATGCTTCGATTCAAAAATGTGAATTGGAACGAGCTGCATGAAGCGACGCTGCGTGACTATCCATTGACCAAGCTTGCGGCCAAATACGGTCCCGGCACGTATGTCGACTGGAACTTCGGCACTGGCTTCAGCAATCTGACCGCTAAGTTCAAACCGAAGGACACCCAGCTTAAGCTGCGCGGCATCAATTCAACCTATCAGCGGGACGGACGAGTCATTATTAACGCTCTGCTTATCTATGACGTGAATCCGTCGGACGACAAATCCGTGCAAGCTGCGATTAAGAAAGCCCAAGATGAAGCGCCTCGTATTCTTGAGTTCCTGCGGAAGAACATTCCGGGCTACAGTAAAGCGCAGCTCGACACTTTGCCCGACTACTTGTATATTCGGGAGCATGACCGATACGTATCGGAGTATGTTCTTAAGCGGGACGATCTGATGAACAGCCGCATGTTCTGGGATAACGTAAGCATTGGCGGTTACCCGATCGATGTGCAGGGCACGCGCAGGTTTCCCTATGGACAAGGCCTTGGCAAGCCGGATCGTTATGGACTGCCGCTTCGTTCATTCGAGATCAAAGGGATCGACAATCTGCTGACCGCGGGTAAAAATGTTGGTGCGGAAGCTGCTGCTTACGGCAGCGTGCGCATTCAACCGAATACCGGTCTTGCCGCACAGGTGATCGGCATCATCATCGGACGCGAGAAGAAACCGCTGCGCGAGCTGGACGCCGCTGATTTCAAGCGGATCCATCAATATTTGAAGAAGGATTACAAGATTCAGGTTCAGGCTTAGAAAAGCAATTATCGTCAAGAAACGAACATACGATCCGTGTACAATAGGTTTCAGCAGCGGCACGGCAGCTAGGAGGTTAGGTAGATCGCATGAATCGCGTTAGAGTGGATTACCCAAGAATGGTTCAGATGACAATTGATTATGCGGAGGAGCATCTGGATGAAGAACTATCTTTATCGCGGCTTGCGCAGGTCGCAGGGTTCTCCGACTTCCACTTCCACCGCGTCTTCCAGACCATGGCGGGAGAAACGGTAATGGATTATGTGCGCCAGCGGCGTCTGGCCGTATCCGCCTATCGGGTCGCTTACTCGGATGAGCGGTTGCTCGACATCGCACTCCAATGCGGCTTTCAGAATCATGAGACGTTCACGCGCGCATTCAAGCGAATGTACGGCAGAACGCCAGGCGAGTATCGCAAGCTGGGCATCAAACCTCCGCCCTATACCAAGCTGAATGTGCTGCAGCAGTACAACAATCCTTTTGTAGGAGGAATTCAATTGGAACATCGGATCATTAACAAACCAGCATTCAAGGTTATCGGGTATGAAACAACGACCACGTCGTGCAACGGGGACAACTTGAGAGAAGTTCCTGCTTTCTGGCAGGATTACATTAATCGGGGGCTGTCGCAGCAAATCCCGAATCGCATTTCGACTCAGATGGCGGAGCTTGGCATCTGCTATAACTTCAATTATGAGACGAGTCAATTCAATTACCTGATTGGCATGGAAGTCGACACATTCGATGGGATGCTGGAGGGTCAAGTCGCACGCGAGTTCGACGAGACCGAGTACGCGGTCTTCACGACGCCGCTTGTAGAGCGCGCGCTATTCGTGCACTCCGTTCAGAGCACGTGGCAGCGGATCTACACCGAATGGTTCCCGCAATCCGGCTATGAGCATGCCGGCAAAGCCGAGTTCGAGCTGTACGATGAGCGCTGCAACCCAGCTTTGCCTGAAGCGCAGATTGATATTTATATCCCGATTAAACGTAAGCAAGGTTAATAAGCTGCATCAAGAAAGCCGAGACCCGCAATTGGGCCTCGGCTTTCTTGATGCAGCTTATTGTCGATTACGCTAGTTGTCGTTCAAACGTTACTTCTTCATTCCCAGTGCCACTTCACCAATCTCTGCAAGCAGCTTCTGTCCTTCGATCGTTGGGTGAATATCGTTCTGACGAACATAGAGCAGCTGGTTCTCGCCGAACGCTGTATATGCATCAGCCAACACAAGCGTATTGCACTTATCCGCTGCCGCCAGCGATTGAACGAGTGCGCCAAGGTTGTTGTTTACGAGCTGCGTCAACAGTTGATTCGTCAAGGTGTGCATCAGCTGATTCGATACTTGGTACGGGTTATAGATGTTATACACGACAATCGGCGCATCCGTCAGCGAACGAATCTCCGCAATCGTATTCTTCACATTGCCCAGGATGCCTGGCAATACCGTCGTCACAAGGCTAGCTTGCAGCTGTGCGACATCCAGTGTACCGTTCACCGTTGCACCAGACACTGCCGCAAGCAGATCATTGTTGCCGATGCTCAGCGTAACGTAGTCCGCATGCTTCAGATCTTGACGGTAGCCCTTATCGTTCTTCACCAGGTCCAGCAGCTGTGACGAGGTTAGCTTCGGAACCGCTAAGTTCGTCACTTTAAGCTTAGCCACTTGCGCCATCAAGAATGGAAAAGCGTATTGGGACGGTTCAGAATTGTCCTTGCCCAGATTGTAGCCGTATGTAATCGAATCCCCCAGTGCAACTAAACTTCGTCTAGCATTATCACTCTTCGCAAACGCACTCGTCGCGAACATGGACGCCGCCAGAATGGTAACCATCATAACCGATAACAACTTCTTCAACACGAATTAACACTCTCCCTATCAATTAGTGTATTTCGCACCTATTATATATGATGGCGATGTAAAGACGTGTTGACGGTTTACATTTTTTAGGTTTTCTTTAGGTTGTAATTATCGAGAGACTCGAAAACTTATTCATTCTTATGTGGTAAAAAAGCATCGCCCCGATCAACGAATCGAGGCAATGCTTGTCGTATATACGTGCTTTAATATGCTTCGATATCAGCGCGGACGCTCGATGACGAATACGTCGCCAAGCTTGGCATAGAAGTCGCCCGCTAAGCGGCTGATCGGCTGCAATGCGACTGGGTCGATGTGACCTTTGCCATCATACACCGATTCCGAGACGTGATACTGCACGATTCGGCCAATCAGCAGATCCGCTGCCGGCGCCCCTTCAGAACCCCCGACCGGGATCGCCTGCTCGAGTACGCATTCCATGCGGATATTCGCCTCAGCAATGCCCGGAACGGCGATCCGCTCGCTTGGAACAGGCGTGAGCCCGGTAAGCGTTACTTCGCTTTCTTCCGGTGGCAGATTGGCCGCTGTCCGATTGACCTGCTCCAGATAGGAACTGTCCGTGATGTGGACGACCATCTCGCCTTTCGCAATTGCGTTGCGGGAAGTATCCTTGCGCTCTCCGGCTTTACGCTGAACGGACACTGCAATCATCGGCGGGTTCGCCGTTAAGATCGTAAAGTAGCTGAATGGCGCGGCGTTCAGCACGCCGTCTTCGGACAATGTGGTGACGAAGGCAATCGGCCTCGGGATGATGCTGCCGATCAGCAGCTTGTAATTATCCCGTTCGGTTATCGCAGTCGGATCAATCGCTATCATCGGACTTCCTCCTCTGTCTATTTCGCAAAATTATTATTAAACCACTGTGCTGCCGCTTCTGCCTCCGTCTGCGTCAGGCGGTGCCCCGCACGCTCCCAATGAACATCGATTGCCGCACCCGCATCACCAAGCAGTCGTTGCAGCTCTTCCGTCTCTTGCGGCGAGCAGATCGGATCGTTCTCCCCTGCGCCGATGAAGATCGGCACACCGGACAGGTCCGGCAGCTTCACGCCGCGGCGCGGTACCATTGGATGGTGGAGAATCGCGCCACGCAATGAACCTCCGTAATGGAACAACAGACTTCCTGCAATGTTGGCGCCGTTCGAGTAGCCAACGGCAACAAAGTTGCTGCGATCCAGCTTGTAGTCAGCTGCCGCCTGCTCAAGGAAATCGTTAAGCTCCGTCGTGCGGAATACGAGATCCTCCTCGTCGAAGACGCCTTCCGCTATGCGGCGGAAAAACCGCGGCATGCCATTCTCGAGTACATTGCCTCTTATGCTCAGTACAGATGATGTTGGCGAAATCAGCTCAGCGAGTCCGAGCAGATCCTGCTCGGTACCGCCCGTACCGTGGAACATAACCAGTACGGACGCTTGCGGATTCGAGCCTTGCTTGAAGATATGCTTCATTATTCGTCACCTTCCAGTACACGAACTTCAATTGGCGGCAGAAGCGACTCAATAGCCGCACGTTTTGGCTCAAACCATTCAGGCAGTTTCAGCTCTTCGCCAAGTGCATCCGGCTCTTCGTCACGTGCGAATCCTGGTGGGTCCGTCGCAATCTCGAACAGTATGCCGCCGGCTTCACGGAAGTACAGCGCATTGAAATATTGACGATCGACGATCGGCGTTGGGTGGTAGCCGCTTTCTTCGATATGCGTTCTCCAGCGTGCATGCTCAGCATCGTCAATTGCGCGCCATGCGATGTGGTGAACCGTACCTGCTCCGCCTACGCCTGGCTCCACTGCTTGCACGGGTACATCAATGATGTTACCGATGTCAGCAGTCGATGCATAGCGTGCAAACAGTCCCTCTTGGCCAACTTTACGCAAGCCCATGACATGCTCGAGCAGATGCTGCGTACGGTCTGGCGCTGTGCTATACAGGATCGCGCCGCCGAAACCTTTGATTGCTTTGTCGACCGATACACCGCCGAACTCCCATTCGCTCGGTTTGCCCGCAGCACGTTCAACAAGCTCTAATTTCAGGCCGTCGCGGTCTTCGAATTGCAGGAACGTTTCGCCGAAGCGTACCGTTTGTTCGAATGCGACATTGAATTTGTTCAAGCGCTCTTTCCAGAACGAGAAGCTGTTTGGCGGTACGACATACGTAGTGACGCCGACTTGCCCGCCGCCAACACGGCCTTTGCGCGAGTTAGCCCAAGGGAAGAACGTGATGATTGTGCCTGGGCTGCCCTGCTGGTCACCGAAATACAGGTGGTAAACTTCTGGTGTGTCGAAGTTGATTGTTTTCTTCACGAGGCGAAGACCAAGTACTCCTGCGTAGAAATCGACGTTGTCCTGTGCGCTGCGAACGAAAGCTGTAATGTGGTGAATACCTTGCGTTTGATAAGTTGTCATATAGATCCATCTCCTTAGATTGGTTTACGATTAATTTCGTTTAAGATTTGGTTCGTTAGTCTTCTGTAAATTGAGAATCTTTAATTTAAGATATAAAGTGTAAGTTTGCAGCATCCGGCTGCTTAAGCTAAGCGATTCGAACGTGGTCGCCTGTTCTAACCGCTATTGCTAGTAGCCCTGCTGCGCGTGTTTGCCAAGTTTCTTCAGCAACCCACTTGCTGCTGTTCGTTCCTCTTGCGTCAATCCGGCCAATGCCTGGTTGATTACCTCCGCATGTTTCGGGAAAACGCGTTCGATGAACTGCTTGCCCTCTTCCGTAATCTCTGCGTAGATGAGGCGGCGATCTTCCGTCGATGTTCTTCGTGTGACGAACTGTTTCTTCTCCAGCTTATCGACAACGTAAGTGATGTTGCCGCTGCTCATAAGCACCTTGCTGCCAATCTGTTGAATCGGCTGCGGGCCCTTGTGATACAGCAGCTCGAGAACGCCGAATTCAGTTCGGTTGAGCCCATGCCGGCGAATGTCGCGATCCGCATGTGCGTTCACCCATTGGCTAGCTCTCGATAATGCGATGTACAAGTTCAGTGCATCTTCCTTCTCGCTCATCGTGCGGTCTGGCATTGTGATCACCCTCTGCTGTTAGCATTGTTCTTGAGCCCCTTTACTATGCATCGCCCAAGTCTTTTGTTTCGCTGATGTATGTTGATGCTCTCGGTTCGCTTGATGCGTTTGTGTACGATTAGTGTTGATGAATTTCATTAAAGCTAATTGATGAAGCCATTTGCGATTCATGCCCGCCACACTAGTTAGGATCGACTTTGTTGTCGCTGTGTTTGTGTGTCGTTCATTTATCTTGATTTAAAGATAATACAATTTGAGATACATGTCAAGCGGTTGTTTGCTTAGAAAATGAAAAAGTTTCGAGCGGGGTTTTCTAACGAACTGAGTACACGCTATCGGCACCTCAAAACCACCCCTCGCCATTTTAGGAACTCGGATACGACTATTTGCTGGTTGTCCTCGAGCTCAACACCATTGTCGTCATAATAACGAAGGTGGAGTTCGTTACAACTAATAATGCGTGTTATTTAGGTACTTAGCGTCAGTATGGTTCGTTAGCGTGTCTGGCGTTAGTGCGGCGTTAGTGCGGCGTTAGTGCGGCGTTGGTGGGCATTGGTGTAACATGGGTGTAGTGTTGGTGCGGCGATAAGTTGCTAATCCATTCAATGTGCTGACTACTGAGCATACTGATATGACTCCATGTTCCGATGCGTGCATACTGGGACAAAAGAAAAAGCGGCACCTGACAGGAGCCGCTTCCCACCTTATCATAACGGCGGTGTACGATGATGCACGAACCGTGCGTAGAAGCGCCGCCACTCTCGATGATGCGAGCAGCCGAGCAGCAGCACACTAATCAGCCAGAACCATCGAATCGCGGCAGAATAATCCGCCACAACGAGATAGATGCCGAGCAGCACCATACCAAGCACCACTTGTACGCCATCCGTCTCAGAGGAATGAAAGCCCGGCCTGCTTCGATCGATCAAACGGACGATCACGAGCAGCAGCGCAAGAATGATCGCATAAGCAAGCGAAGCAGTGAACGTGGTCAACGCACTCCAGACGCCGAACGTTACGGCAATTCCTTTGCCCCCTTTCCCTCGCAGGAAAGGAGTGAACATATGGCCGAGTATCGCTGCAGCTGACGGCAGGAGGAGGCGACCGCTATCTGACGCGATTGCATCTGTCTGCAAGAGCAGCAGGATTGGCACGTATCCTTTGGCAAAATCAAGTATAATCCCAGACAGTCCATACCAGTATCCCGCCGACTTCCACAGATTCATCGCACCAGGGTTGCCGTCACCTTGCTGCTTCAGATCATATCGAGCAATTCGCCCGAGCCAATAGGAGAACATAAGCGAACCGGATAGAAACGACAGCAGCGCCCATAGGAGCAGAAGCATCATCGCCTGCCCCTCCCTCCAACCTTGACCTGCCTCCCCTTCCAAGCAACCTGCCCATGAAAGACAATCTGGTAAACGGAGTACAGCATAATGTATAGGAAGAAGACGCTGCTAAGGACGTGAACAAAAGGCAGCCAATAACCAAATCGCCCGGTATAGTGAAGGAAGCTGTACAGCTGAATCGTATACGCCAAGTATCCGGCCGCAATCGGCAGTGCCCACGACATACCGAGTACAAAAGGGGCAGCTTCCGCGGCCAGCAAGCCCACAAGCCACACTGCAACGAGCGACGTCGTCCAGCCGCTTAGCTTGCTCGTACTGAGCACGGCACCTTTGCTAAAACCTTCGATCTCGCTTCGAATACCGCCCGGGTACATCCGAAACGAAACCATGCCATAACCGATATAGTTGGTCACTGGAATGCCCGCCCGCATAAATTGCGCACCTAGATTAAGATCATCAAGCAGCTCGCCTTTAATGCTCTCGTGACCGCGCGCCAGCTCGTAGTCCACTCTTGTCGTCACGATACAAGAGCCGTACAACCCTTTGTTCGGATTCGACCGCTCGAATGGAGAGGTGAATGCGTACAAGCCCAACAGATTCGGAATAAAAGCCAGACGTTCATAGAAACGGACTGCCTCATGATAAGGTACAACTGAGATGACGCCGCCCGTCTGTTCCCTTGCCGCCAGCAGCGATTTCAGCGCATGAGGATAGAGCCGTACATCCGCATCGAGAAAAGCAATCAGATCACCCGTGGCTTCCTGGTAGCCGTTCCACACCGCCCAGTTCTTGCCTGTCCATCCTTCCGGCGGCTCCGTATTCGTAATGACCCGTACACCAAATTTCTCGGCAATTTCCCGCGTTCGATCTTCTGAACAGTCGTCGACAACAATAATCTCAATAGGCGTATAGGTTTGCAGCTCCAATGAATGAAGCAGATGCTTAAGATTCCGTTCCTCATTCCTTGCTGGAATGATGATAGACAGCTTGCTGGGCTCAATCGGTCCCAGTCGACAGACTGGCACCGTATTGCGGCGGAACAGAACGAAGCCCGCGGCACATGCGCACAGCATCAGCACGAAGATTACCGTCTCCATTCGCATGACCCCCTCCGCTTATTACTGTCAATATATTGCCGGGTCAACGTTTATATGAGTAATGAAATAGACTTCAGCGGTAATAGGTTCAGAGCAGCCCTGTTTCTCGAACGATAATAAACCCTTGGCCGCGCCTCCTCACCGTAGGTGCATTTCTGCACCTACAACCACTCCGACAGCTGCGTCGCCTCATCGTAGGTGCATTTCTACACCTACATCTGCTCACTCGGCTACGTTGCCTCACCGTAGGTGCATTTCTGCACCTACATCCGTCCACTCGGCGCGCCGCCTCCCCGTAGGTGCATTTCTGCACCTACATCTACTCACTCGGCTGCGCTGCCTCACCGTAGGTGCATTTCTGCACCTACATCTGCTCACTCGGCTGCGCTGCCTCACCGTAGGTGCATTTCTGCACCTACATCTGCTCACTCGGCTGGCGCTGCCCCACCGTAGGTGCATTTCTGCACCTACATCCGCTCACTCGGCTGCGCTGCCTCCCCGTAGGTGCATTTCTGCACCTAATAAAAAAAAGAGCCAGCAACCGTCTCATGGTCGCTGACTCCCTGTTCTTATAGCTTAAACTTCTCAACCGCCGCTTCCAGCCCGTCGCTCTTCTGCTGAAGCTGCTCCGTCGTATCGGCGATACGTTTCGCCGCTTCCAGCTGTCGAGCTGACATCCGCTGGATCGCAGCCGTATTGTCTGCCGCCGTGCTGGAGATTTGCGAGATCTGCTCCACAGATGCCGCAACCTCTTCAGAGCCAGCCAGCACCTGCTCAGCTGCTGCCGATATCTCTTGAATCTGGCCGTTCACGTGAATGAACCGCTCCACGGTCTGATTGAACAACATCTCTACTTCACCCGACAGCGTCGTGCCTCTCGTCATCTCTTCACCGCTCGCCTGCATTCTGGCGCCGATATTCGCTGACTCCTGACCGATCTGCTGCAGCAGCGATGTAATGTGCATCGCTGATACCGTTGAAGCTTCGGCAAGCTTCCGCACCTCGCCGGCTACTATCGCAAAGCCCGCGCCATGCTCCCCTGCTCTTGCGGCCTCAATCGAAGCATTAAGCGCAAGCAGCTTCGTCTGATCGGCAATGCTCGTAATCGATTGAAGAACAGGCGCGATCTCTTCCATATGCGCGTTCAGCAGTTCGACGGACTTCGTCGTCTGCTCCGCCACATCTGCAATGGTGACAACCTGCTCGCGAAGCCATTGAATCGACTGACGACCTTGCTCCGCCGTCTCAATCGCCTCGCCTGATGATACCGATACATTCGTTGATGCTTCGGATACACGCCCGATGGCAAGCGTTATCTCTTCCATCGCTTTCGCACTGTCCTCCGCCCCTACGCGTTGATGCCGTGCGCCGTCTGCAAGCTGAATCATCGACTGTTCCAGCTCCTCATTCAAGGCTACCATCTGGTCCGCCTCCGAACGGAATTCGGTCGTTGATACGACGAGCTGCTGCGTTGTTACTTTCACATCTCGAACGACATCGCCCAACGTAACGCCAAGCCGCTCGATCATCTGGTTCATCGCGGCGTATGCATGTCCGATTTCATCCTTCGAACGAACTTGTTTGGATTCCAGCTGCACCTTCGCCTCGGCAAGATCACCGCGTGCCAGCGCCTCCGCACTGTTCACTACAATGGCGAGCGGACGAAGCGATCGCGCCATCAGCAACGCAATCACAACTGCTGCGAGCAAGGTAAGCGCGCCAACCAGAATAAGCAGCGGCATGCTGTCCTTCACAACTTTATGATAAATCGCCGAGGATACCGATACGTCCGTATCGATACCAAGTACCCCGATCACTTTGCCTTCAGCATCATGAATCGGCGCATAGGCCGATATATAATCGCCGTATTCCGGATTCTTGATGATATCGGACTTCGCCGAATGTCCTTGCAGGACAGCCGTAATGGCTTCGGTCGGCATATCCGTCACTTCACCGATTGGGGAAGCCGAGTCGGAACCCTTCGGCTGACCGTCGATCAACAAAATCGGCTGCTTCTTATCATCAATTTGCACCGTGTACACATACATGGCGCCAATCCGCTCGCGGAATTGGTTCATTTGTTCCCGAATCGTCCAATACAGCTCGCTCTCCTGCTGATCCTGCAGAAAAGCGCCATACGACTTCACATCAAACTGCCCCGCATACGCCTCCGCAGTATGGATTCCGAAGCTGCCGATCGCCTCTTCGCTCGCGTGCTTGCTGCTCTGGACCTCAATGTAGATGAAGAAGGAAGACAAGGCGATTAATATCGCAACAATCGTAATGGAAAGCTTCAATACCAAGCGGCTTCGAAACAAAAACATGGGGAATGCGCTCCTTTGGCAGTTGATCTCACTGATGTCAATCGACATTTTTTACTATTTTTTAAGTCTTTTCGACATGAATATCGGCATTTCCTGCTCAAATTTGATTAGATTTATGCAAAAAATAAACATTATAATATTTTCCAAACGGGTTTCTCCTTATGTTATAAAAACGGATGCCGCACCAAAAAAAGCTGCAACCCGTGCACGAATCCATGCACATTGGCCACAGCTCTCTTCATAATCCTCACTGCAAATTGATTAGGAACGGAACATCCCTCTCCGATGGAGCAATAACGCTACACCAAGAACTGCAACAACAAGAACAATTCCGCCCGCACTGAACCACAGCGCTTCGGCCTGGCCCGTCGAGTCTCGCTCATCGGAGTCAGATGAAGCTGCAATCGGTTGTTCCGACACGGATGCCGCTTCCGACTTGTCTGCAGCAGCGGTCTCCGCTTGTGCTGCAGGCGCTGTTTCAGTAGGCGCCACCTCTCCGTTCGGAGCTACACCCGATACTTTCTGACCATCAACAATGAGCTTATAATCGATGACCGCCCCGCTCCAGAAGTGAAGTTTGAGCAGCACTTCGCCGTCCTTCACCTGATCGAAAAATACCTTGTTCAGCGTAATGTAATTGTACGCTTCGTCGGGTTCAAACGATTTGCCGAATTCCTTGTACTGCGTCCAATCATCAGGTCCTGCTATTCCACCTGCGGCATAAACGGACTCCATCGTTGCCAAGCTGTCGCCGTTGAAGGTCGTTGGAATAATGAACATCGCGCGAGTGGCATCGACGCTTCGCACCTGCGGCGTATCATACTGAATCACATGGAAGCTCCACTCGGCCCCAGCCGAGAACGTACATGTCAGCACGGCGTTCACGCCAAGCTGTCCTGCAGTCAGCAGCGACTGCAGGAGCCCAGATGTCAGCGTCAATTGATCACCGTTAAGCGTATAATCGGTCCCTGCAGTTAGCATACGATCACCAATTCGAATCGCGGTAAGCGTGTTGCCGTTTAAGTTCATCGGAATGGTGACATCCTTCACCGGCTCGCCCTGCTTTAAGTACACACGATCGGAAGCCGCATTGGACGAACGATTCACGAGGCCTTCATGCATCACTTGATAGAAGTCGGGATTTTTCCACGTAAAGTTGTTACGGTCCAAATGCTGCCCGTTATCCCACAACATCAGCGTTAGCTGCCGCTGCCTCGCGTAATACGTCAGGTACTCCAAGTACTTCAGTATTTCGCCATGCTCAATCGTTTCAACCGATTTATCAAAGCCAAGCAATCCGAATTCGCCAACGACAACCGGGATCCCCTTCTCAACGAACGTATGGTACGCCCGGTCGAACGACTGCTCCACATCGGTTCGTGCTGTCTCATCGAAGGTCGTTGAACCGCCCATGTTCACACTGAACGGATAAAAGCCGTAATAATGAATCGTCGCGATCAGATTCGAATCATTCATCTTCGTCATCGTCTTATACAGTTCGTCCAGCCTAGGTTGCGAGTGATTAGCCGTAATCGAAGGGATGACCAGCGGCCGTTCCTTGTTGTTCCCGCCAGACTTGCGCACGATGTTGAAGAAAGACATATTAAGCTCATCCAACAACGCAAAATATTCCGGCGTGTCCTTGTTCCAATCGTCCGAGAACCTCGGTTCATTGATGCTCTCGAACATCAGCTTGTCGGGATAGTCGCGGAAATAGGCAGAGATTTGCTTCCATACCGCATTGTAACGGTTCAACACCCCGTCATGGTCCGTTGTCATATTGAATACCCAGTTGGAGTCGTGGTGGAGGTTGATCATGACATATAGACCCGCATCGAGCGACCAGTCGATGACCTCTTGAATTCGCTTCATGAAATCTTCGTCCAGCTTATAGTCCGGCTCGCTGCCGATCCGACCTTCCCACGTGATCGGAATGCGAATGCTCTTATAGCCCTGCGCAACAAGCGCATCAATTAGCTCCTTCGTTACGAAGGGATTGCCCCAGGCGGTCTCTGAACCCGGCGCATCGAATGTGTTTGCCAAGTTCCAGCCAGGCTGCATGGCCGCAACGTACTGCTGCATTTTGCTGCCGGCGCCGCTATCAGCTGGGGCTGCATCGGCCTTAACCGACATCGATAACGTAAACAGACTGACAAGAAGGCTAACCATCAATGTAACCGCTGCCATTTTTCTCGATACGTTCTTCAATGCCATTCCTCTACTCCTCCATAACCTTCATCGCTTGGCAATGTCTATCACCCATATTTTATATGAATTATCGCCAATAAGGAAATGAAGTTTAATAGCGTATGGCCCGAATTCGGTGTAAAATCTTCTATTTACATCCATAGACCTAGTCGTTGCCCCTTACCCACCCTCACCCATCTCAGTCGATCAGCACTTGGTCGTCACATTAAGCGATACACCATACATCTGTGCTAAGCGCACTCTTGTTACAATACTGGGCTAATTCGTCATTGGTATAGACATGGCCCTGCATCTATTACGGAGTCCAACTTACCCGTTGGAGGGTTGTGCTCGCTTCTACTGAAATGGGCTACCATCGCGACTAGTCTTCGATCAAATCCGTTTTCCAGTTCATCTCTTGTATACGAAAATCAAGCTCACGATACGACTTGGACAACTCGTCAATCTTCTTCTGAATAGCAGCTACATCAATGGTCCGTTCATACCTTACTTCTGAACGACTGAATCTGTCCTGACGAATAGACGCCTCTTCCAAAATATCGCTAAGCAGCTTGCGCTGCTGCATCAGACGATCACGCTCCGCCAGTGCGTCGGCGATCGACATATCGGTCGTGAACGGTGTAACGGCATTCGTTTTATTGATTAACCGAATCCAGTTCGTCTGCTCGAGCAGGGTGTTCTCCAGCTCCGCGATAAGAACCTGTGGATCCTCCGCTGGCGTCTCGCCTTCTTGAACCTTGACGACACGCTCCAGCCGCTGTTTGAGCTGTGCAATTTTCTTGTAACTGTCTGCGCGAAATACGAGCGCTTCTGCTAGTTTCATATTCATCACCTTTTTCTCTTAATAGTCTGGTTGAAACCGTTATATGGATTGGATTAGAAGGTTAATAAGAATCGAAATCAAATAAGTAATAATATTACAAATCGATAAGGAGGACTCTCCAATGATCGAGACCCTGCAGCAGCAATACGAATGGATCCGATCGGCAAGGCATAATCTATTCGCTTTTCTGGAGGAAATCCCGCCGCCCCTCCTGCACCAGAAACTTGCCACTTTCGGAAGAGGCTCGATACTGCGCACGCATATCCACGCAGCGGATAGCTATCGGCTCTGGCTTGGATCCTTTGCGTTAAGGCGCCCTCCACTTGAATACCGCGACACGCCCAATGAAGTGATTGAGCATGCGAATGTTCAAACAGTCCGTAAGCTGTATGCTGAAGTAGACGATACGGTTCAGCGGTTCTTGGACAACTGCAGCGATCATTGGCTTGAACCTATCGTGCACCCCGTCGCTTGGCAGGACGAGCCGCATACGGCCTCGCCTCTGCTTCTATTCACCCATACGATCACGCATGAATTTCATCACAAAGGGCAAATCCTCTCCATGGCCCGCCAGCTCGGTTATCCGCCGCCAGCCGACGATCGTCTGGGAGGGCTTTTCTAGCGATCAAGAACACGGCTTTGCCAAATATGCGAGGCAGTTTTATGAACAGTGCAGCTTCCAGGAAGAAGATTGTTACACCTTCATGTTCAATCGGCCTTGAAAGAATGCTGTATGTATCCACCTAGGAGGACAGGATGAAAACGTATATTTACATGGTAAGGCATGGCCAATCCCCGCTGACGGAAGGAACAGAGCGGACTAGAGGTCTTACGGATAAAGGAATACTGGATGCCTCCCGTATCACAGCGTTGCTCCAGCCTGAAGGTATTGAAGTATTCGTATCGAGTCCCTATCAGCGTGCCATTCTGACGATACAGGAGCTTGCTCATTCTGCGGACCAAGAGATGATCGTCTATGAAAATCTAAAGGAGCAGCATTTCTCCTCGGCAGAGATTCGAATGCCCAATAACGAACTGCTCCCGCTGCTGCGGCAATGTTATGCCGATCGATTATTTGCTCGGTCGGACGGTGAATCCAATGCGGATTGTCAGCGCCGCGCTATCGCGGTTCTGCAGGAGCTATTAACGACCCACCAGGGGCGCAAAATCGCGATCGGAACACACGGCGCGGTCATGGCTTTAATGATGGGCTACTACGATCCTCGATATGACTTGGATTTCATGCTGAATACGTCGAAGCCAGATGTTTATCGCATGGAATTTAAGGGACATCAATTATTAAGCGTAGAAAGATTATGGGATGTTAAATAATAAGGCCCGAAGGCGTGAACACTTGCCATTGCTGGTGATCACGCCTATTTATTTGTGTCCAACGATTAAGGCAGGACAAGCCCCCACACTTCCTGTAATGCCTCTATAAACACACGATCCAGCTGTTCATCGATCGGCGTGTCTGCTGCCTTTAATGAATGCGCACGTTCCTCCAGCGATGGCAGCTGTTCGTCGATGTAAGCATGGATAGCTTCCTGGCGCAGCTCGTAGTCGAGCTCCTCGCCTGACTTCTTCCTCTCAAGCAACTGCCGAACCTCGTGCCACAGCTCGCCATCTCTTGGCAGTAGACGCTCAACCAACTCGTTGAACCCCATCGGCGGCATCTCGCCGAACTGCGAGATCCATTCGCATGCGAGAATAGGACGCAGAACATAGAAATACTTCTTAATCTTCACCTGCTCGCCTTGCAAATACGTCCGGAAGTTGCCGCGTGCCATATGCAAATAGTGAAACATGGACGCCTTCGGCGAGAAGGCTTGCGCCGACAGCGCACGAAGCCGGTCCGCGGTACGATACGGTTCCGCATAGCGAATAGGCGATTGCAGCCATTCGAGCAGTGGCGGGTTCGACTTGCGATACAAGCCAAGAGCCTTACGCAAATCCCAGCCGCTGATGTCGAGCTGGTCGCTGATCGGACGCTCGATGACGTCCCTTCCTTCTCGAATCGACAGATACCACTCCGGCCGCCGAACATATATGAACCGCACATCGTAGTCGCTATCTTGCGACGGGAACCCCCACGCTCGACTGCCTGATTCACATGCATATAGAATCCGGACCTGCTCTTCCTGCTCAATCCGTCTCAGTTGTTCCGTTATCTCATTCCTTATCGCTTCCGCTGTCATTGTGCTGTCCCCCTGCCTCTAGCTCGATCGCCTCTATGCGTTCCACCATCGATCCGTAACCTTTGGTCGCCTGCGTAATATAGCCCAGCACGGTTTCGCTCCAGCCATAGATGTAGAACGTATTCGCGTCAAGCGGCGGCACCATACTGCTGCGATAGGGTGAAATATCGATGATGAACGCTTTCACATCGCGATTCACCTTCGATCGGTACTTCGCCAGCTCCACATAGAACGGACTTCCATAGTTCTGCTGCTCATCGGTGATGATAATGATCTGATCCACATGCTCCCGCTCTGTGCGAAGCTTCCGTACAGGTGCTCCTGTGTCGGTGCCGCCGCGAGCGCGAATTCGATCCGCCTGCGTCAAAATGCTATCTACCCGCGATGGCTTCGCGTCCTCAACGGTCGTATCAAACAGCCAGAACAACGAGCTGCCTTGTGTTTTCTTATATAAAGCAAGCGCGAATACAGAACCAGTCTGCAAATATTGCCCTTCCATCGAGCCCGAGATATCAAGAAAAATCGCCGTCCGGCCCTCCAAGTCAGGCAGGTTCGAGAACGTATACTCGACTGCAACTCGAAGCGCGTCGCGGATAGCTTCCTGCTTAACCTGCCGATAGGCAGTCGCGAAACGGAAAGGCAGAATCCGTGACTTCGCAAGCGCACGAGGGTCTGTCAGTCGATTAACAACGCGATCGAGGCAGTAACGGTCCTGCAATACGCCCGCACGGTCCAACGCATTCAGGTTGCGAAGCAGCGCGAAAGTCGGCATCTGCTCCATTAGTTGCTCCCATACCAGCTTCGTCGGCTTGATGACGCCCGTAACGACCTCATGCGGCAGTCTTCCTGCTTCGATCCAATACACCTGTTCCACTTCTGTCTTGGCGCGCTTCAAATATTCCAAACCCTCTACTTGCGGGATAAGCGATAAATTCGCCTCTTGGCCGCGCAAGTAACGGAACAGTGCTTGCTGCTTCAGATCGGCCGGCTTCGGATGCGCCGTCGCAATCGCATCGCCAAGGCTGTAGCCTCTACCGCGTCCATTGTACTTGATCGCCCAATATTCGGTTACGTTCGCGAGGAATCGATTGACCTGACGCTTAACCGCACGACCGCCCTGTCCGCGTCCCATGCCGCTCAAGATCGTCAGGAAGTCTGACAGATCCGAAGGGATACGCACCACCTGGAGAAAAATCTTGCTGAACAAGTCTGGACGATATACCGACAGCACCGCCAAGCCAAACAACGGCTGCAACCGCATATAGCCCTCATTGCGAGCGAATACGAGCGCCTTGGCCATGAACTGCGGATTGCTCTCCGCCATCTCGCAGTGCAGCGCCTCTGCTTCCTGCAGCAGCTCCTGCTGGTCTGCATAGAACGTATTGCCTACTGTATTCGTCACGAGCGTCTGCACATACTGTTCCTCTGCAGAACGTATGTAGGCTGGGAAACCCTCGCGGTTGGTCGTTGTCGGTTTCATAGCGGCGAACAATTTTTTAGCGATGCTCATCGGTATTACCCCCTTTATATAAGGAACATTCTTTGTTTTGGGAAAAGAAAGAGCGAGGAAAGATGCGAGAAAGCGATGCGGAGCATTCGTCCGCAATAACAGTTGGATAGAAGTAGCCCTCTCTAGCGCCTCGCTCTAATGTCATATATGTAACAATCGTTGAGGAAAAAGGCGGAAAGGAACATGCTGCTCTACCAACTGAGCTACTCTGCCTTGCGGCAAAGGTTGGACTCGAACCAACGACAAGCCGATTAGAAGTCGAAGTAACCCTTCCTAACGCCTCAACGATTCATGTCGTCTCCGCCTTGCGGCCTCGACTTCACAACCTGATTGTCTCCGAATTCCACCTTCGCGAACAGGGCGTAAGTATGGCGAGACAAGGTGAAATTTCTGCCGCCTACCTTTAAACGGTGCAGTAAATTTCATTCCGGAGAAATCCAAGCCTAGTATTAGGTGAAACATATACTTTCTTGGATTCAATAAAAACTTTCCATTTCCCCCAGTTGACGGGCTTGTTACAATGGAGCCATTACACTTAAAGCCCGGACAGAACGAGGAGGAGTGGACAGTGGCTAGAGAAAGCTTTGACAAAGAGGTGCAGCTGCTTCGACTGCTGGCGCTCGCAGGCGGCGCCTATAACCGCCAGCAATTCGCAGCGCGGCTCGGTATCTCCGTACATACTTACGACAAGACGATGCGCTATCTGAAAGAAATGTTAAGCTCGCTCAAGCAGCCACTGTCTCCCGAGCAGGAGACGGAGTTATCCGAAGGGCTTCGCTACAATTACTATGAATCGGCTGACCCGCTGCTGCTGTTCCTCTTCCGCGCCAAGTCGCTGAAGGAATCGGAGAGCGTGCGACTCGCCGTTATATTGACCGCCTTGCAGGAGCAATCCCTAACCGCGAAAGAACTGCTCGACTGCTGCAGCGAGACGATGCCGACCGACTATGCAAGCCCTGACGAGAAAACGATCCGCGGCGATCTCAAATACCTAGAGGAAGTCGGCGTCATCGTCCGCGCTTCAGAGAGTCGTCCCTACCGCTACACGGCGGCGAACGGATTGATCAACGAGCTGTCGGATGACGAACTGCTTGATCTATATGATTTCGTCGACGTGATGGCGAATACGCAGGTGCCTTCCGTACAGGGTTATCTGCTTCGCGATACGCTGAAGAAGGCATTACGGAAGCGCGGCTTCGATTCAGCGGTAGCTGAGACGCATCTATATAAGTACCACTACCACTCGCGTATTCTCGATGAAGCGCATCTGCACACGATACACCGCGCGATCCGCGAGCGGCGCTGGGTGCATTTTATATACCATGCCCCTCGCAAAGGGAAAAACTACTCGGCTAAGAACACGAATCCGCTGTTCGAGCGTGAAGAGCAGAACGAACCACAACCCCTCCTACCGATTCGCGTTATCTATGACCACCAATACGGGCGTTGGTACCTGATCGGACATACGAAGCGGAATGCAATTGCGAAATATCGCATGGAAGGCATTACGCAGATCGAGGAAGGCGAGGCCGCTTCCGAAGAAGAGTTTGAGCGGCATTTGAGCACAGTCGAGCGGCAGATGGCGCACAGCTGGGTCGTGGATACGCTGCGGCCGATTAAGGTTGTGGCGAGATTTTTTAATCCGCCTGGTCCTAACTTCATTCGGGATCGTGTCGAAGCGCAGGGCCAATGGGGGACGATTACAGAGGAATCCGACGAATCGTTCCTCTACGAGATTATGGTCAACGGTATTTATGAGATTAAACCGTGGCTTAGAAGTTTCGGTTCCAGCTGCGAGGTGCTTCAGCCGGCATGGCTGCGTAAGGAGTTTATTGCGGAGTGGAAGGAGATTCAGGCCCATTATGAACCCGTTCGAGAAAATATTTAATTACCAGATGCTCTCGCGGCTCGATGAGTCGAACGCCTTCGCGCTGACCGCACAAGAGCGCACTTGGCTGAAGACACTGCTTGCTGATCCGTCAGCGGTCAATGCCTTCACCTCGGATACACTCGGTAAACTGCACGGACTGCTCGCGGAAGAAGCCTCGACCGATATTCGCGGCATCATTATCGAGAAAGCCAAAAGCCGGGAGAAACATGTGTACCACCCGCTGCTGCGCCCCTTAAGGCGTATCATTGCGCAAGGTCACGGCTGCCATATCTCGTACCGGCTCAAAAACGGCGACAAGCGGCATCAGTTCGGCCTTCCGCTCAAGCTCGAATACAGCATGGTGAAACGGGAATGGTACTTGCTCTGGTACAGCACACGCGGCCGCATGCTGATGGCGACCAAACTGGTCAATTTGATCTCGGCTGATGCGGTTGAACTGACCGCTGAACGAACAGCATCACTCCACAGCCGCGCCGCCGAATTGCTCGATAAACGCAAGCAGCATGCCGTCATCGAGGTGATTCGCATGTACAACGAGGAGCTGTCCCGCATCCTCTATGCGTTCTCATGCTTCGACAAGACGGTCAGTTATGACGAGCAGGCTGATCGGTATCATATTCACGTTACGTATCCCGCTGATGAAGGCGAGTATTTGCTATCTAAGATCCGTTTTCTAGGTCTTCGCATTCGTGTCACGGAAGACGATTACTTGAAGCGGCGTATGCTAGAGTCTTCATCCAAGGCGCTTGCGCGGTATGGAATTGGAGCCGAGAGAGACGATGGCGATACCTCGTCCTCAATGGGGAAATAAGCGTGGCTGAACTAACTCAGCCGCGCTTTATTTTTGACTGTATGACTTCTTCTTATTTTTATAATCCGAATAATCATTACAATCACTAACAGCAGCAATAGTCCTAGGTACAGATAGAACTTCGCGTCATTATCTCCCCAGCGGCTCACGACTTGGATGAGATTCGAAGCAATTAGAATAAAGCCGAAAAAGAACATGCCGTAGTTATTCATCCTCTACCCCCTATAAATTGCAGTGAAATTCTAACGAACGGTAGGAAGATTATAAACGAGACTCGCATATCTGTAAAATTAACCCATGAGTTAGAATCTGTTACACTCATGTCGACCGAACTTAACCAACTTGCAAATATGAAAAATGGCCCTCTAAACTTCGTTGTGTGCAAATATGCAAAAAGCCTCATCCACATCATGGATGAAGGCTCTATTTTGTCGAATATGCGCTACGTTTGGCTCTGTGCGTACAGATAAGCGACAACCCCTGCGACAGCGAGGCAGGCTAGCACAAAGAATGTAATTTTCCAAGGACTGCGCGGTACGCGTCCCGATACACTGCCGGTCTCGCCGTTCACCATGTAGCGGTATGTCTTATTGTTATAGCGATAGTTCGCATTCCACACCGGCAGCAGGATGTGCTTATAGGTCTGATCATAGTAGGTCGTGTCGATGCTTAGATGACGAATCTCGTCGCCGCCGATTCGATGACGAATCTCACCGTTCAATTCCCCATCGATTCGTGATTTCGCTTCGCGCCAGCCATCCTTGAGCGAGACGGAATACCGTTCCGCGATAAATCCGCTTAAGTACTCCGGCTTATAAGGCGCAAGCTGCTCCAGTCGATAATCATTCAATTTGCGAAGCAGCGCGCCGTCGTACTGCCCGGAGGCGGGAATCAGCACATCGTTGAAGAAATGCTCATGCGTGCCGCTCGTCCAATGCCATACCGTATAACGGACCTGCACCGTGTAAGTCTCTGTCTTGCCGTTAACGACACGCGTCCGCGTCTCCGTCCGGTAATGGTATACGCCAACCTCGGCTGAATAGGAGGACGTCGTCTCGCTGTCGAACGTCCAGAACGGCACGTAGATGCCATTCAGATTGGAACTGACCGACTGCTTCTTGAACGCATTCGGAATGAACCAGCGTTTCTTCCGCCAAGCATTGAACGATGCCGTCGCCTGCTCCTTCGAAATATGGAACGGAATGACCGATTCGGGCCGGATACTGCCCGGATTGCCCTGCGGCAGCACCTTGGGCGAACCGCAGAAGCCGCATACCGCAGCCGTCTGACCTGCGGGAAGCAGCATCTCGCCGCCGCAGTTGCCGCACTTGATCACCTGCTGCTCCGTCCCCCAATCCTTCAGCGCATCATTGTCTTCATCGGTAAAATCAAGCTCGTACTCCGTCGGCTCATCGCCCCCTGTTCGGCCCTCGATCGGTTTCTCGCTGCCGCAATAACGGCATTTGAGCGTTTGGCTCGCCGTATCGAACTGCATCTGGCCGCCGCAGCTCGGGCACGGAAAAGTCGCTATCGGCTCCTTCGCCGTTGCCGGCTCATGTTCTCCCATGTCGAGCCACCTCTACACTTTCGTGCCGCAGCCGGAGCAGAACTTCGCTCCCGGTTGAAGCTCGCCGCCGCATTCGGAGCAGAACTTGCGAACCGGACGAGCCGCACCGCACTCTGGGCAAAATTTATCGTTCGCGCTGAGCGTATGGCTGCAGCTGCCGCATTTTTCGCCGCTTCCACTCTGCGTGGGCTGCGATTGCTGCGACTGTTGCTGCTGCCCTGCCTGCGATCCCGCCGCGCCATTAGCCGGTTGCTGCTGCTGTGCAGCGCCATTCATCATCTGATTGATCATCTGCCCCATTGCCATGCCAGCGCCTAGTCCTGCACCAGTACCTGCAAGGCCGCCGCTCGGATTGTTCGCCGCATCGCGGATCGACTCCGCCGTCTGGAACTTCATATATTGGTCGAGATTGCCGACGATGTTCATCGAAGAACGCTTGTCGATCATCTTCTCCACTTCATCCGGCAGCGAGATATTCTCGATGACGAAGCCCATCAGCGCCAGTCCGATCGCATCGAACTGAGGCGCCAGCTTTTGAGCCGTCTGCTTGCTTAATTCATCATAATGCATGGCCAGGTCAATGACCGGAATAGCCGATTCCGCTATCAGGTCGCTGACTGCCGACACGATCATCGTTTTGAAGAAACCGCCGATCTGATCTGCGTTGAAGCTTGTATGTGAACCAAGCATGCCCTTCATGAATGCTGCAGGATCATATACTTTGAACGAGTAGTTACCGAAGCCGCGCGCTCGGACGATACCGAACTCTTGGTCACGCATAATAACCGGATTCGTCGTGCCCCACTTCTGGTCCGTAATCATTGTCGTCTTCACGAAATAAATATCTGCCTTGAACGGCGAGTTGAATCCATGCTTCCAGGAGCGAAGCGCCGTTAGAATCGGCATGTTCTGCGTGCTCAGCTCATAACGGCCCGGTGCGAATACGTCAGCGATCGTACCCTCGTTGAGAAAAATCGCCGCCTGTCCTTCGCGAACTGTCAGCTGCGCGCCCATCTTGATGGCATTATCATAAGCAGGAAAACGATACACGAGCGATTCGGTATCCTCCACCCATTCGATTACTTCAACAAACTGGCCTCTAAGAAATGAAAACAGTCCCATCGATAAGCCTCCTTCACGTGCTTCCAATATCTTTTAATTATGAGATAACCTCCACCGAAGTTCAATAGGGTATGATTGTCCATGTTCAAACAAGAAGAGGCAGTCCTACGGGACAGCCTCTTCTGTATGTATGCATTAACTACTGAATGGCTTCTGCGATAAGTTCCGCGTAGAACTTGGCACCCTCCTGATTAAGATGAACGCCGTCTTTTCTGAAGTAATGATCTTTCCCTTGACTTGATGAATACCAGTCTACAAGAACAGCATTCGAATAATCAGCAGTGACTTTCTTAAGCGTCGAATTAACGGTATCTTGCCACTTCCTTGGAACACGAGTATTTACCAGTATGATTTGTTGAGCTTCACCTAGCGAGGAAAGCAATTTCCGCAGCTCTTTGGAGTTAAATGCCCCGTTCGTACCCAGTTCAATGATGACATGACTGCCGAGCCTTCCGCTTGCCTTAAGCTGGTCGACAACCTCTTGCGCTTGCGACATTTGTCTTCCTACTTTCCCGTTTACTCGAATGCCAGGAAGATTCCCTTCTAAATATGGCGCGGCATCAAGGATAACGGAATCACCAATAGCCGTAATCCCTTTACCGGTTTGTTCCTTGTTAACAGAGGCATCCTTGATCAGATCGTCAGGACTAGGTGTTGTTGGCGGTTCACTATGTGTTGAAATGTCGGACTGGTCCTTCATAGTTGGAGCAGCAGTTTCGGAGTTCGGTTGAACTGAAACTGTTGAATCCGCAATACTCCCGCATGCTATAGACAACAGTACAAGTGAGCCTATCGTGATCATCATCAGGAGACGACGGTAATTCAGCTTCAGATTCATGTTGAAAATCCCCTTTAGTTTTCCTAATGCACCATTGCGTATTGGATGTTCGATATATCTCCATGATAAAGCCGCAAGAAGAAGACTAGCCCCTAATTGGATAATAAAAAGATAAACATTCGGCGAATTCGTATCCATCGTCGGACTGGTTAGAATGATAACCGGATAATGCCAAATATAAAGACTATAGGATCGCACGCCGATCCAGCGCAAGGGACCACAGCCCATGAGTCTTGCAAGGCGACTCGCTGGATGGGCAAGTACGGCGATTACAACGGCAGAGATGATAGATAACAATACGAGTCCGCCATGATAAAGATAGTCGCCATATTCATTTGTTCGCCACATCATAAAAATGATGATTGATAACCCGATCCCTCCGAACACATCCATAACCGTTCGAGATTTCCGCGATATATTTGCAGCCAAGCTCTGACTTGGCCAAATTACTGCGAGAGCGGCTCCGATTAGCAGCGCAAATGCTCTGGTGTCAGTCCCGTAGTAGACTCGACTTGGATCCATTCCAGGCATGTAGATCATCGCCATCGTTAATGCCGAAACAGCTGCACCTGCGAGTATGATGAAATATACTTTGCTTCTGTGGGGAACCAAGCGCAAAAGAAGAATGACCACTAATGGCCATATAAGGTAGAACTGCTCTTCAACTGCCAAAGACCAGAGATGTCCGATAGGAGACGGTGGGCCGAAGCTTTCGAAATACGATACGTTATGAAATATTAGCCACCAGTTGTTGAAATAAAGGGCTGATGAAAGAAAATCGCCTTTTAATGCGATTAATCGGTTAATGTCGAAAAAGGCTAACCACAGTGCAACAAATACTAGCATTGTGATCATAGCCGGCAGCAAGCGTCGGGCTCGTCTTATCCAAAAATCTTTAAGATCGAGCCGTTTGCTTCGTTTCCACTGAGAGATTAGCTGATCCATGATCAGGTAACCGGACAAAACAAAAAAAACACCAACGCCCAGCAGGCCTCCGGAAGCCCATTTGAAGTTGAAATGATACGCGATGACCGCCATTACAGAAACCGCTCTGAGTCCATCCAATCCTGGCATGTAACGCTTATTGCCGGATAGTGGCTCATTCAAGCGTTGACTTCTATTGTTGTTGTGATGAAATGCTTTCAAGATGTCTTTCATTGTCCCAGTCCTCGCCTTAATTTATGTTGCATGGGCAAGACGAACAAGAAGTCCAAAAAGTTTGCAGGTACATTAATCCATGTACGGATCAAAACCCCGGCTCGGAAACTGTCATAGCCAGGGCGTTCAACTTGAAAACGACAACAAACCCAGTACCGGCGCGGTACTAGGTCATTTTTACACAGATACTGTACAGGGCTCCCTTCTCATGGAGAGCCCATATAAGAAACTCAGCTCATCTTACAAATTCGCCAGCTTCAGATCCAACTGCTCGAGTACGAACGGCCATGCCTGTTCGTGACCGCTGCGGGACTCCTCGTCAGGGAAGCCCGCGTGCGTCAGACGCAGATTCGTGCCTGCATCGGTACGTTCGAGCTCGATCCTCACAATCGTCTCGGCACCCTTGGTTCCGCCTGCTCCCGTCACCCATGTCAGCTCAATGAGATGGTCAGGTTCGAGTCGCAGAAAACGTCCATAATGCGGATGGCGATTCGTCTCATGCACCGTTTCGAAGAAAAATGCCGTATCTACTTCTCCCTGCATAATGAGCGTTCCTTTCTCAGCGAACCAGCAGTCAAACCGCTTCGTCCACGCGAGATAGATTCGCTCTGGCGATGCCTCCATATGACGTTCAACAGTCAGTTGAAATGGCCTAGCCGATAAATCGGGTATCGTAACTGGCTCCATCGGTTGCTATCCCCTTCCTTATGATGCGATTGGATGAATAAGCGATAATTCCGGCATGCTGCTCTTCATATGCTTCATCGTTGCTTTGAACTGCTTGTTTGCCTGAGCAAGCTCGCTGTTCTTCGTCTGCTCCAGCGGCGTAATCCGATAATCTTTCCAATTGCTGAAATAGACGTACGTTGGCATAAAACCGGGATTCGTTAATTCAATAGTGGACTGTCCGCCTACTGTTGTTTTAACCACATCGATGTACCCGATACCACCAATTTGCTTCTTCGTTCCTTCTTGGGATGAAATATAGTTGCCCAGCGAGAACCATACGAACGTCTTATGACCGTCTTGACCCTCTACCCATTGCGGCGGCTGCAGCACATGCGGATGGTTGCCAATTACGAGATCGACGCCAAGATCGGCGAGCTGCTGAGCCAATTGCTGCTGCTGCTTGTTCGGGAAATCTTGATACTCCGTTCCCCAGTGCATAGCCACTACAACGACATCCGATATTTGCTTCGCCTGCTTCACGTCAGCTTCAATCTTCTGCATGTCGATCAGATTGACCAGGTAGTCCTTTCCCTTAGGAATAGGAATACCATTCGTTCCATACGTGTAGGCGAGCACAGAGAATGTGATGTCATTCCGGGTTATGGTCCGAATATGGGATTGATCCTCTTCATTCTTGTAGGCGCCTGTATAAGGCATGTCTAGTTCATCCCAATGCTTCAGCGCATTCTGGATCGCTTTCTCCCCGCGGTCCAATGTATGGTTATTCGCAACAGTGACGAAGTCCACGCCTACATCCTTCAATGTATCGCCTACTTCAAAAGGACTGTTGAAGGACGGATAGGTCGATAATCCAATCTTCTTCCCGCCAATCATCGACTCTTGATTCGCGATGAGCAAGTCGGGCTGCAGCATCGTGTTCTTCACCAGCTTGAAAACAGAGCTGAAGTCATAGGTCCCATCCTTCTGCTCGGCTTCCCGATATATCGGACGATGAATAAGCACATCACCGATCGCGGCAATCGTAACGCTTGTTACGACAGAATCCGGCTCAATCGGCGTTACCGCTTCCGTGTCATTGTCGGTTCCTGATGTCGGCTCCTTGCCGGAGTCGACCGCCGTCTGCCCAGTATCAGACGTACTGGTATCAGGCTTATTGGTCTCATCAGGCGTTGTTTCATTCACTGCTGTATCATCTGCTGCTGAAGCATCCATTTTTGAAGCGCCTTGTCCCGCTCCACTCAGCGGTTCCGTTACGACAACAGGCGGCGCAGCGGTTTGCATTTGCGGCTTTAATAGGCCTACCTGCATCGAGCAGCCGGTAAGAATTAGAACCAATAGCAATATTGGTGCAGGATAACGATAACGATAACGAACAGCATTCTCTCTATGAATTGCAATAACCCCCTATCATCTCCTCTATAATTCTAGCTGAAGCGACATTATCCTTTCTTTGTGCGTTCTAGCAACAAAAAACCACAATCTGGTCGATTGTGGTTCAAGGGCCCTTCCTATGCGGCTATATTCAGATATTAATACTATCTCTTATGAAAGATAGAAAACAAGATCCGGTGAAACGTCCAGCTTACCGTTCGTTACTGTAACGCTTGTATTCAGCGAGACAGAGAAGTAATCGCCCAGAACTTGCTCGTAAGTTACGCGATAAGTGCCATCTGGAATAAAGAGATCGTATTTGCCTTGCTCGACCCAAGCGGAATACGACGACGTGGAATTCCTGAAGTAAATATAACCGCCAGAGACAGGATCGCCCTCATTCGTGCTTGCTGAGCCATGAATATTCACAGCAGGCTTCGAGATTTGCAGGATCGTCTCGGGTTTTCCATTCGCTACAGTAAAAATCTTATTCACTTTAAAATTTTGCCGGGTCGACGAATCGTAATAGCCTTCCCATTGATATTGGCCATCAGGCAAATAGATCGCATATTTTCCGCCTGGTGCTCCCTCTACATAACATTCTTTGCTCTGTCCGTTCTCGTCCAACAAACAAATTCCCAGGTTTCCGTATGTCAACTCGCTTTCACCCTCTACTTGTCCCTTGAAGTTAGGAGGGTATGCCACGATATTAAGCGATGTGACATTGCCGTTCTCATCAATCGAGAAATGATGGAGAATGTCCAGATCTACTTTGCCGCCGTTGCTCAAGGTCAAATAATTAAAGTTATACTCGCCCGGCTCGTAAAAGTCGAGGTAGCCTACGCCATTGCGAATACTGACAGAAACAGTACCATGCGAGGTGTAAAAGGATACGGTGGCCGCAGCAATCGGCGCCCCGGTCCAATCGAGCAAGGTGACTTTGTAGCCTGCTTGAGATGGAGACAACTTGAAGAAAGATGTCTGGCCTGCGGTAACCGTGAACGGTTCGCGAGGATCGACCTTCTGAATGTCTTCCGATTGCATGTCGCGATAGCCTACGAATTGATAGGTTTGCGGGTTGACGCTGATTCGATAAAACCCGCTGCGAATCGGCGCTTCATAGGTACCGTCAGTCGTCGCATCCTTGAGGATCACGACGCCTTGAGCGATTGCCTGCCCGTCAATATCGTCGACAAATCCGTAGATGACAGCCTGGGTGCCCGGCGATCGAAGATCGACCCTGTGTTCCGAAGGCCCATAAACGACGTCATAGCCCAGCGCGTTGCCGAACAACCGGATAGGCAGATACGAACTCTGTTTGACAATGACTGGTGGTGTTGCAGTGGACATGGATATGTCATTGATGGTGAAGTCCGTCTTATTGGGCTCCAAGACAATCTTAGTATCGGCGCGGGTGATCACAATCTGTTTGCCAGTAAACATAACCTTGGCACCGACAGACTCCATGGCTGCCCGAAGCGGGATATAGACGGAACCTTGTATGACTAGAGGAGCCGTTTCTATTCTTGTGTCGTCGATATACAAAGAAAGCTTCACATCCGTGCTAGACTTGCTGCTTGCGGCGGATACCGGGACTGCTAATGTTAGAAATAAGCAGATGCTGATAAGAAGCCATTTCATTCCTCACATTCTCCTTTATTGAGCTCGAATCTATTGCTAATTCATCTCTTAATCTGTACCCAGATGAATTATATACCAACATAAAAAGGAAAAATAGGGAGATTATCAGAATTAATAGCATCACACAAGGTAGGGTAGGTTTCGCTGGCCCATAATCTTTGTTATAAAAAATAGAAATGACGATTCAAGGAAGACCATCCCTGAACCGTCATTTCTTAACCCCGATACTGCAGCGTCACGGTGTACACTGTGCCATTATAGCTATAACTATAACGAGAGATGTTGCCTCCCCCGAAGACGACTTCCCGCATATCCTCCTGCACGTCGCCTTCATAATCGACACGGAAGGTAACGGATTCCGAACGAGAGGCAATAGCGGCATTCAGACGCGCTTTCATTTCATCTGCGCTTCTCACAACAAGCCCCTTCGAGTCATAATAGTTAGCCGCTGTTGCT
The DNA here is from genome assembly GCF_014779765.1 of Paenibacillus terricola. Lineage (GTDB taxonomy): Bacteria > Bacillota > Bacilli > Paenibacillales > Paenibacillaceae > Paenibacillus_T > Paenibacillus_T terricola. The sequence continues at coordinate 614,855 of NZ_JACXZA010000005.1, forward strand.
GTAGCAGATGGGAAATCCCCCATCTCCCATTTGTGATTCTTGGCCAGCTGCTCATCCGTTACGTTGAAATAGGCGTACACCGTACGGCCTTCAACGTTAGGCACCGGATCATCCCAAGTGACATCTAAGTTATAGTAGTCGCCGTCAATTTCCACTTTGTTCCACGCATGGCCGCCGCCGTTCGCTGTCCCTGTTACGATCTGCGAATCAATGCCCGCAAGCTCAAGCATGAGATGTGCTGCGTAAGCATAACCTTGGCATACCGCCGTTCCTTTGAAGAAGACGCCATAAGCACTGTAAGAATCGGCTGGGATCGTATCCTTCAAATAATTATCGTAGTCATATGCGGTATGCAGCACGATGTAATCGTGAATGGCGAGTTCCTTATCGAATTCGGACATCTCCGGCTTAATAATCTCTTTATTGATGCGCAATGCTTCATCATAGATTTTCTTCGTACGGCTATCCTGGATGATGAGTTGCTTGCTGCGCTGCTCCACCGCATCCAGCAGTTCATACTCGTTATTGATATAAGATGGCCCCTGTTCCTTCACAATACGGTTAGCCAGGACGAAAATCTGCTCGCGCGTCACGTTTGCTTTCGGCTGAAATTGCAGCCCGCTCTTCGTATCCGCTCCTTGCATAATGCCCGCTCCTGCGAGTTTACTGACAGCCTCGACAGCCCAGCTTGCAATGGAGCCTGCGTCGACGAATGAAGCCGCCTTATCCCCGCTGATCCCGTCTTGCAGCCCCGCCTTAACGAGGGTATTGTACAGCATGACCGCTAACTGCTCTCTTGTCACTGCTGCATCCGGCGAGAACTTACCCGCACCTGTTCCTCCGATAATGCCAAGTGCTGAGGCTTTCAGCACATCGGCATCTTTGGTGTCCTTGAACGGATTCGATGCTGCCGCAGGCACCTTGCTGTTCGTTAATCTCTCGTACAGTCGAACGATGACACCGCTCAACTCCGCGCGGGTAATCTTGTTCTGGAAGTTGCCCCATAGCATGTTCGGGATAAGCCCGATTTGCTGCGCCTCGTAGGTATCATCCATCGCCCACCCGCTTGGGCTATAAGATGCTGCCGATACGACAGCAGGCGCCTGAAGCAGCGCAGCCGCACACATCATGGCCGCTGTAGCGCCAGCAAGCTTACGTCTAATGGAGCGCGAAGGGACTCCTGTATTGGCATTACGACTCAACGGATTCATCCTTCTCGAGCTATGTTGTTGTGAATGAGTATTAATAATTCGCAAGACCTAATCTCCTTTAATTTGGAATACCTTTCCTCATATATCGGAAGAACCACTCCGAATCTAAAGCTGCAGCACAAATAACCCCTCGACCTCATGCGGTCCAGGGGTATAGAATAACATCTCTATTACGAAGTATATCCAAGCACGCCGATTACGCCGAAGACAATGGCCGCCATCGCCAGCAGGATCATAACGTATTGGGTAGTGATGAACATGGAGCGGTATTCGTTCTGAAAAGCTTGCAGATCCTCCTCAGACTCGCTGTTGCCATTATTGTAGTATTGCGATTCCTGGGCAATAAAGCTGCCTACACGCTTTCTCGTTCGGACATAAACAATTAGATAAGCGAATCCGCTTAAGGCAGAGATCATTAACGCGAGCTTGGACATACTGTATGTCACGGGTTAGCCTCCACGAATCAAATTTGCTCCCATGTACTTATTTTCCCATCTGGAAAACATTAGTATACTAACGCATCCAAATTGGTCTACCCATCGTCTTCTTCATCTTGCAACAAATGACTAAGCGCCTGCTCGCATGCCATCGCTGTCTGCCATCGCCCATCCAGAAGTCCGCGAATGAATGACTTCACATTCGTATCCAGCGTCAGTTCTTGTTCCCAGCTCAGCTCCTCCCGCCCTTCATCGGGCTCATAGCCGGCATACATCAGGAACAAGAACAGATGCCCTAGTCCATGCAGATCACTAGTCGTCTCCGGTGCACGCATCCGCTGCTTCACCGCTTCCCAACCATCGGCGAAGCCGATCGGCTCCTGCTCCTTCGATATCCCAGTCGCCCCTTCTGCCTGCGGCTCTTCTCCGATCCGACAGGCTAGACCGTAATCGATCAGATAGATGCGTTCGCCGCATACCACCACGTTCGGTATACGAACATCCCGGTGAACGAAACCGGCAGCATGCAGATGCCCAATCGGCTGCAGCAGCTCGCGCACAATCCGAAGCGCCTGCCATTGCGTATAAGTCCTGCCCTGCTCGGTCATCGAACGTTCTAGATCTTCTCCCTCGATGAACGCCATAACAAGCGCAGACTCCCGGCGATGCACAACCTCGCCAAGCCAGCTTGGTATTTGCGGATGACGAAGCGCCTGCATCACATCGCTCTCGCGTCGCAGCAGTCTCTGCCCGACCTCTCGCTTGCTCGGTTTGCTCCGCTTTAACAGTACCGTACTTCCCGTCTGTTGATCCGTACAACGATAAGCCTGACCATAGCTGCCCTCGCCAATATATTGTTCAATCCGATATCGGCCAGCCCACACCATTCCTTGGCGGAGCGGATAGTCCATCCAATAAAGCTGTCTCTGCTTCCACCACGCCCAGAGTCGTGCCACCATCCGATCGCCTCCTTGGTCTCACATACGATGCGCAGGGTGTGTCGGTTTCTCTTCCATCTCGTGCTGATGCACACATTAGGCGCATAGAGCCGAAACCTCATGAGGGGTCGAACGTATGAAAGGGTACATTCAGATTCACAGCTTTCTCGAATCGATTAGGAGGTCTCTCACATGTTAAGACATTTGGTGAATCGGCTTCTCGGATCATTAACGGGCCACAAACATGGCAAACACGGTCACTACGGACAGCAAGGTCACTACGGTTATCCTCATCATAGTCACAGCAGCAGCGACTATAAGAAGGGCAATTACTACCCGCCTCAGAATAAGAACTACGGCCATGGCATCTATAAAAAGAAACACGGCAGCTATAGCAGCTAATCGTAAAATAAAGCCTTGAATGAAACCGCGCACGCCGCGCTTCATTCAAGGCTTTATTGTTAAACACGCTCTACACCTCTTAGCTGAGCCGGCAGCAGCGAGGCTGCCAAGTCTTCAATACATTAAGCTAATCCGTGGCCATACGCGTACTGCTCCGTTATCGTAACGGGAAGCTTGCCTAACGGCCTAGCTTCTCCAGCAAGAACTTTCGCCAGCGCCTCCATCATAATCGGCCGGTTCTCGTAGCAGGCCAGATAGCCATGTACTTTCGGGAACTGGTTCAGATCGTACGGATTGCGCAGTGCTGCGACAACGACCTTCACGCCGTCTCTAGCAAGCAGTCCGTTCACAAGCGCGGTCTGACCGGTGGAGAAGGACGCGTTATACGTGCCGACCACCACCTGTGCATATCCGGCACTTGCTTGCAGCGCCTGCTCAATTTCCTCTTGTGTCGGCTCCGTTCCGATGACATGTTCCACAACTGTGCCATTATAGGCACGAAGCGCGCTGCCGATCGTCACATTCTGAGCAATGATCTCGTCGACCTCCGTATTCGTCCGTACTTCCGGCCAAATGACGAACGTCGGTACACCCTTCTGCAGCGGCACGGCCTGGTTCTCGTTGCGCACCAGCGTTACACTGTGCTCCGCCGCTTCACGCGCCACCGCGAGATGCGTCTCGGATCCAATAGCGGCGTCGTCTCCGATCACGCTGCTGCCGGCCTGCCCGCGGCGGAGCTTCAACTCGACAATTCGGCGCACCGATTGATCGATCCGTTCCTCGGTAAGCTCGCCGCTAGCGACGGCCGCATGAATCGCTTCGAATGCCTCAAGCTGCCGATCCAACCGATGGCTGACTAATACAAGATCAACACCCGCTTGAAGTGACATGACAGCGCCCTTGCCAATGCCGACCGTCTCCGAGATCGCCTTCATCTCTAAGCAGTCTGTAACGATAACGCCGTTATAACCAAGCTCTTCCCGAAGCAATCCGGTAATAATATTGTTCGACAGCGTAGATGGGACGCCTGAATTCTCATAGGCCGGGAACATCACATGCGCCGTCATGATCGCATCGACACCCGCTTCAATGGCTCTACGGAACGGGACAAGCTCTACTGCATGCAGTCTGTCATGGTCATGCCTTACGACGGGAAGCTCGTGATGAGAATCCGCCGATGTATCGCCATGACCCGGAAAATGCTTCGCGCAAGCCGACACGCCCGACTCTTGATAGCCCTCAATCGCCGCCGCGCCCAGCTCAGCTACCTTCTCTGGGTTCTCTCCGAAGGACCTGACACCGATAACAGGGTTCGCCGGATTGTTGTTCACATCCAGACAAGGTGCGAAGTTCATATTGATGCCCATCTGCAGCAGCTCGTCGGCCGATACTCTTGCCGTACGATAGGCATATTCCAACCTGCCCGTCGCCCCAATAGCCATATTGCCTGGCATCAGCGCAACGTCCTGATCAATTCGCGACACCATGCCGCCCTCTTGGTCGATTGCGATCCAGAGCGGAACGTCCGTCACTTTGCTCGACAACGCTTGAAGCTCAGCCGACAACCTTGCAACCTCGCTGCTTGGGCCAACATTGCGTCGGAAATAAATAATGCCGCCAAGCTTATAATCTTGAATCAGCTGCTTAATGCCTTCCGTTGGCGTTGTACCGTCGAATCCACACATGACGATCTGGCCGATTTTGTCCCGCAAGCTCCACGTCGATAAGTCCACCATGCTTATTCCCCCCAAGTTTCCTTGTTCTTGCCGGCTCGCTTCTCCCGATATTCAGAAGGGATTTCTCCCGTAATCTTATGGAACACTTTCGTAAAATAACGCCGCTCCGCATAGCCGACCGACCGTCCGATATCGGTAATGCTCCGGTCTGTCATTAGCAGCAGCGACTTCGCAAGCGCAATGCGTTCCGCCGTCACATACTCGACGAACGTACAGCCAACATGCTGCTTGAACAGCTGACTGAAGTAGCTCGCGCTAATGCCGAGATTGCCTGCCACCTCGTCGATGCCGAGGTCGCGCGACAGATGAGCGCCGATGTAATCCTTCGCTGTATGCATAAGCACATCGCCCGATTTACGACTCATCGACGACTCCAGACTCGCATTCATGATGCGCCGCACAACGGCCAGCATATCCTTCACACGAGTTGCCTGCTCCATAACGGTCCAGATTTCTTTCTCCTCCGCGGCGGACAGCACATTCAGATCGCGCATCTCCCGCATCAGATGCATCGCGGCAAAATGGACCAGCTTCTCCGCATGCGCCAGCGATCTTCCCGGCACCGCTTGAACGCGTGCCGTCAACTGCTGCAGCACCGTCTCTACTCCCTCACGGTCGTTGCGCTTAAGTGCGGACACCAGCTCCTCCAGGGTCACCCACAGCGTCTCTTCCCCGTCCGTTGCTGCATCCCCTTCGCTCGATAGCAGAATCGAGCGATCCTTGACGGATGCCAGATGCACCTTCTTCTGCAGCGAACGATACGTTGCAGACAGCTCCTCGAGCGGAATTTCATGCGGATGCGCGCCTATCGACAGCTTAACGCCAACATGGCTCTCAACCGCCGATTGCAGCAATCCGGCCCAACACCGCACATTCACCTCAGTGACCGCGGCCTCTGCCTCGTCCTTCTCGTGCAGAATACACCATTCGCCCTCGCGCATTTGCAGCACGGCATATCGCAGCCCTTCGCTTTGCAGCGCATCCTGCAGCACGTTGCGAACAGCGAAATTGCGAAGCTTCCGATCTTGCTCGGACGTGAAACGATACTTGTGCGTATAGTCGTCAATATCAGCAAGCATTAGAATATATCGGAACCGACTTGCATCGACCTCTACATCATCGAACATGAACTGTGTCTGCACAGACGAATAGTCCATCAGAATATCGTAGAGCATCTTCTCGTGCACGAGATGAACCGCTTGGCCAAGCTGCGCCTGCGCTGCATGCCGCTCCCGTCTGCGTTCGCGAATCGTATCCGCGAGCCGTCCGATAATATTCGTCAGCTCCTCATAGTCAATCGGCTTAAGCACATAATCGCGCACGCCGAACTTCATGACCGAACGGGCATATTCGAAGTCCTGATAACCGGTCAGCATGACGACCTCGGCTTCTTCACCGAGCTCGCGCAGCCGTCCAAGGAAGGCGATGCCATCCATGACCGGCATGCGGATGTCGCATAGAATAATGTCTGGGTGATGCTCCGCCACAAGCTCGAGCGCCTGCACCCCATTTCGAGCCAGACCAACGACCTCCACCTCTAGCTCATCCCATGGCAGGACAATCTGCAGGTTCTTCAGAATATGCACTTCATCATCAATCAGCAGCGCCTTCAGTCTCATGTGCATCACTCCCAATGTCCTTCTTCGGAATGGTGAACTTCATCGTTGTCCCTCTGCCCTGCTCACTGCATATAAACAGGCCATATCTGCTGCCATATTGAATGCGGATGCGGTCCGCAACATTGTAAACGCCGAGTCCACGCGCCTCTCCCGTCTGCGGTGAATCCTCATGCCGGCTGTCCTTCATCTGGCGGTCGTAGTTGAACGTTTGAAGCCGCTCTGGAGGAATGCCAATCCCATTATCCTCTATATAGAAGGCAAGCGAATCGCCTTCCTCACGAGCGGATACTCGAATATGGCCCATGTAATCGATACCCTCAAAACCGTGCTGGATACAGTTCTCAACGAGCGGCTGCAGCGTCAACTTCAGCATTTCATAACGCATCAGCTCTGGCGGAATATCGATCTCGAAGTCAAACAGCTCCTCGAATCGGAATTTCTGGATGCCCAAGTAGCTGAGCAGATGATCAAGCTCCTGCTCGACAGTGATCTGCTCCCGCTGCGTAATGCTGATCCGAAGCAGGCTGCCTAGCCGCGTTACCATCTGGCTGACCTTCTTGCCTTGGTTCTGCACAGCGAGCACGTTGATCGATTCCAGCGCATTGAACAGAAAATGCGGCTTGATCTGCGCCTGAAGCGCCTGCAGTTCGGCATGACGCTTCCGCTCCTGCTCGCTCTTAACCTCAGTCAGCAGCTCCGAGACCTGCGATACGAGACTGTTGAAACCTCTTGCCAGAAGCGCCGTCTCATCGTTCCCTTTGATCGGCAGTCGAGCGTTCAGATCGCCTCTCTCCACGCGGCGCATGAACTTCACCGTCTGAAGAATCGACTTCGCGATACGGTTCGCGAAGAACATAATGAAGTAACACGCGGACAACACGCAGAACAGGAGGATGCCGACAACCCAGCGGGAGTATAGGCCAACTTCGCTCGATAGCGACTTCCAAGACGTAATCGAGACGAGATGCCAGTCTTCCTTCTCAATGCCGGCTCCGATGCTGGAGATGACGCTATCCTGCCCGTCGAACTTGCCCCTGCCACTTCGATAAGTGGTGTCCAGGACAAGCGGCTTTTTCACATATTGATTAATGAACTTGCCGTTCAGTTTCTCGCTGCTGTCGTACATAATGAGTCCTTTGCCGTTCACAATGAGAAACTCCGTCGTGCTCTGCTTCTGCTTGTAGCGGAAATAACGGAAGACCGACTCGATGCCGGAGTTCTTAATCTGAACGAGCAGAATCCCTTTATCATTGAGCGTAGCAATATCTTTGACGACCCGAATCTGTGTGAACACCGGATCGACGCCCGTCAGCTCCGGATACTCGTAAGGCCCAACCCAGACTGGCTGTCCCTTGCGATCGAGCACCTGCTGGTAGATCTCCTGCTTCTTGAACTGAGCGAACGGCATCGCCTGGAAGTGTTCTTTGGTGAAGATACGATTGATTCGCTCGTTGTTGAGCGTGTACATAAAGGCGTAGCTGACAGACGGATGGTTGATGAGCAAATCGCGGAAATTACGCTGGACCTTGTTCAGGTCCAAGTAATCGATTTCTTTCAAGTCCGTCTCATAGCCGTTATTGAGCATCTCTTGAATCGCATCGCTGGCAATGGTGCTGTCCGTCACCTTGTTCATCTCGCCGAATACGAAACCGACACTCTGCGTAAGTGCACGAAGCGTTAGTTCGGCTTGTCCGGAATATTTCTCTTCGATCATATTCGTAACAAGAATATAGAGCGCGAAGCCAAGCGCGATGAGCGGAACGATAATGAACGTCATAAAGGCGCCAAACAGTTTATATGGAAGTGACATAATGGCTGCACGGCTCCTTCTCGATGATTGGTTACGCCATTCCTATCGTTTCGCTCTCTTGGGTGGTTATCCCTTCACGCTGCCCGCCGTAATGCCTTCAATGATTTTCTCCTGCAAGAAAGCATAGAGGACCAGCACTGGCGTTACGCTAAACACGATGCCGGTACAGATAAGCGCGTAATTCGTCTGGAACGAATCGCGGAAGCCGACCATACCTGTCGGCAGCGTTCGGAGCGCATCCTTGCTAATAAAGAAATTCGCGAGCAAATATTCGTTCCAGACGCCGAGGAAGTTCACGATGAATACCGTTACAAGCGCCGGCATCGTGAGCGGCAGAATAAGCACAAGGAACATACGGATCGCACCCATGCCGTCTACGACAGCCGCTTCCTCTAGATCCGTTGGAATATTGCGCATGAATGCAGCGATCAACAAGACGCTCAATGGCAGTGCGCCCGCGGTATACGGCAGAAACAGCGCCCAGTGCGTATTCAGAATGCCCATCTTCATGACGAGCATATATTGCGCGATGAAAAGTACGTTACCAGGAATAAGCATCCCGATCAGTACGAACTGATAGATGACCTTGCTCGTGCGGAGAAGCTTCATCCGCGTGAGCGCGAAGGCAGTTGCAGCTGCTAGCAGCACACCAACTGCCGATGAGGATAATGATAAGTATAAACTGTTCCAGAAGTATACACCTATTTTGGCCTTCACCCAAGCTTCAACATAGTTGTGAAAATATAGCTTCGTCGGGAAACCGAACGGGTGCGCAGCGATCTCCAGATTGCTCTGCTTCAAGGAAGAGAAAACAACGAATATGAACGGAAACAGAATGATCGCCACGTAAACCATCAACACAACATGCGGGAGAACCCGCTTAACTGGCTTCGGGACGGCGACTCGGTTGCGAATGGCAGGCTGGGTGCGCTTAAGCAAAGTTTGCATGATCAATCATTCCCTCCCTGGTTTCTTCCGAGCGTCAACTGGTACAGTGCGGTCAGTACGAGTGCAAAGGCGAAAATAATAAGCGAAATCGCGGTGCCGAACCCATAGTTCGGATCGACGCCCATCGCCTCATTAACGAGATACGAAGCCATTACTTCTGTCGAGCCGACCGGGCCGCCCTTCGTCATGACGAGAATGATATCAACGACGCGCATTGCGCCTGCGATCGACAGCATAATAACGACGGAAATAATCGGACGAATGAGCGGTACTGTAATGAGAAGCGCGCGTTGTCTGCCGCTTGCGCCGTCGATTTCGGCTGCTTCATTGACTTCTCTCGGAATCGCCAGAATCGCAGCTAATACAAGTACGATGTAGAAGCCCATCCACTGCCATGCATTAGTTGCAAGGACTGCGAACATCGCCCATTTGGTATCCGCCAGCCAGTAGATCGGATCAATGCCGAATACGGACAGCAGCTTGTTCAGCGGCCCGATCTCCGGTTCATAGATGAAGCCCCACAGAATGCCGATTACGGAAGTGGACAGAATCGAAGGAATGAATACGGTTGTTTTGTAGAAACCCTGGAATCGCTTGACATGACCAACGAGAATTGCAAAGAAAATAATAAGCGGCACTTGGATAAAGACGGAGAACAAAATGAAATACATATTGTTAACGATCGCATTGCGGAAATCCGGATCGTTGAATGCGGTAGTAAAGTTGTCGAATCCAATGAACTTATAGTCTTCGAGTCCGTTCCAATCGGTGAACGCGTAGAACGAAGAAGATGCCATCGGATAAATGAAGAACAAGCAGTACAGCAGCAAGGTTGGAAGAACGAACATCGCGTATACATAGGGATTTTTCAGCGTGCTTTTCATGATTTGCCCCCTCATAAGGATAGAAAGGCGCCGCCCGCGTGTCGGGCGGGCGACGCCTCTATCAAGCATTGGCCGATGGTGTCAATTATTTCGCAGCGGCGAGTGCTTTCTCTTGTACCTTCTGCATTGCATCTGCTACTTCTTGCGCCGACGACTTGCCAGCGATCAGCTTCTGAATTTGCGATTCCGATTCTTTGTATACATCAGAAGCTACTGTCGAGTCGAAGTGCGAGAATGCGCCGCCGGAGTTGCCGAGAATTTGCATCACTTGCTTAACAATTGGATCTTCAACCTTCGCGATCGATTCGTCGGACAGCTTCATCGACGGCAGCAAGCCGTCTTCGAGCAGACCGCGCAGCTGCATTTCTTCGCTGTACATATTTTTAATGAAAGCCTTAACAGCCGTCAGCTCTTCCGGTTTCAGATCAGCGGAGAAGCCATAACCGTTACTGTAGTTACCGTTAACCGCCAATTGGTTGCCTTTGCCGTTCGGTACGCCCGGCATTGTGAAGAAACCAACTTGGTTCGTCAAATCGCCAGCTTGCGCTTGATCCTTGAATACGGACGAACGCCAGCTGCCGTCGAACATCATGCCTGCTTTGCCAGTAACGAACTGGTTGAGCATGTCAGCATACTCCAGGCCAAGCTCGCCTTTCGTGAAGTAGCCCTTCTTCTCCCACTCTTGATACTTCGAGAATGCCGCTACAACCTCTGGCGAGTTCCATGCCTGCGATCCGGCTGGGAAGCCGTCGATCGCTTCTGGTCCTGCATAACGTCCGATGAGCGTATTGACGAGCATGTTTGGTACCCATGCACCTTTGGAGCCCATTGCGAATGGCGTAATTTTATTTTTGCTCAGCGTATCCGCTGCTGCTTCGAGTTCGTCCCAAGTGGTCGGCTCTTTGATGCCATATTTCTCGAACAGCGGCTTGCTATAGAAGAAACCTTCCGTGCTGCCGCCGATTGGCAAGCCGTACACTTTACCGTCCAATGTGAACTGGTTCAGGTTCAGGAATTTGTCACCGATGCCGAGCTCCGCAATGATTGGAGTCAGATCGAGCAAACGTCCCGCTTTCGCATATTTGAGCGCGTCACCCGCGCCGCCGAACAAGTCGAAGATCTTAGGCGGGTTGCCTGCAGCCATCTCTGCCGGAAGCTTCGTGAACCGGTTAACTTGGTCCTCTACGCCGTCAAGCTCGATCGTTAAGCCCGGCACATCCGCTTCTGTTTTCTTCACGACATCGTCCAGAATCGCTTTGCGGAATTTCTGTGCATCCGATACTTGAATGTGACGCAGCGAAACGGTGAATGGCTCTGCTTCTTCCTTCTTCGGCGTGTCTTCCGTCTTCGCAGGCGTATCCGTTTTCTCTGTTGTATCGGTTGTCGTTGCCGTCTGCGTTTTGTCTGTCTCTGTGGAGGATTTGTCGCTCTTGTCGCCGCAGGCGCTCAGGACCGTGGAAGCTGCAAGGATAAGCGTAATGCCTAGATAAATCGACTTCTTCATTCGATGACCCCCTGATCGATAATGTGAAATCTTCTTTACAATTCGATTATAGTCCCCGCCTCTGCGATGCATAAGATTCACATTTCCACGATCGAGGGGTAAAATTCTCTACTCTTAATTTGGCCCCTTATAGGGCGTGTGCAAAAAAGTCCAGCCAAGAAGGTGGACTTTTTGAACTACCTTACATGCAGCATTTCTTGTACTTCTTGCCGCTGCCGCACGGGCAAGGGTCGTTGCGACCCGCTTTAGAGGTTGGAGCAGCTGTTGGCTTTTGTTCGCTAAAGAGCTGACTAAACTCATTAGGCGTATAGCCGTGATTCACCCAAAGTCTCGTATTGTTCTTCACGTCAATTACAAGCTTGATGAAGCGTTCAAACTGGGCTTCCGTATTAAATTCCAGCTCTCTTCGTTCGAGCTCATAGATGACCTCGTCCAACGGTTCGTCCATTGAACATACGAGTTGAATGTCGTCCACCAGATCCTCGACCATCGATGCATGCTTCGGAAAGCTTTTTAACAAATAGGATTTCAAGCTCTCCAGCTGCAGCGTCCAATCATAGTAAAGGTTGTCCGCATATTTCAAGAACCGTTCCTTATCAGGAATGTAATAGGGCTTACTCTCAATGCCTTGCAGGAGCAGCTCCAGCTCCTCCTCGCCGTCTATCCCTTCGCTAATAAATTTCCCGTCTTCATAGACCCATGTCTGCCGATCGCTCATTAACAGCTTGGCTGACTGCGCAAACTCCTCGGGCGTCATCGTTTCAGCACTCGTGTGCTGCCCGAGATAAATTTCATATACTGTACCGATGGAACAAACGCCATATAAATTAACGCATGCATCGACATACTGACTAACTAACTGACAACGATCACGCGATTCCATGAATTCGCTGAACGGAAGCTGACGGTAGGCCTCTTGGATCTCGGACGGAATAAGGTAGGTAAGCTTCTCATCCGAATAGAAGGAGAACAACATGCCGCGATTCATAAGCGACACATATTGTCCCGGTACGATTCCGTCATCATGCAGATAGGGTACTTGGAGCAGTCGCTGAGCAAGCTCCCAATCTCTCGGTCTGGCAACCTGAAACGCAATACTGACCTCGTTCCCATCTGCAATTCGTTCCATTAATGCATCAGCCAGCGCCGACTTATTCATTTTGGATCGTCCCGGTACATTATAGCTTGAAGCGAGATCGCTCAGCCGCTCCTTGGTCAGCTTAAGCAGAATGTCCTTTAATTCCGTTGTTACCTCGCCTTTAATCGCATGTTGAATATTTAACTTTTCAAGCTCTTTTGCCAAATTCATAACCTTTAGTCCCCCATATTCCGTATTTATTTGTTATTAGTTTAATTGATTTAGCGCTTATCCACACGTGTTATCCTCAGAAAACTCGGAGGAGGGGAATATGTATGCCGAGTCGGATGCAGGTGGCGGGGACGCAACGGTTGCTATTGAACACAGCGCGATCGGCGAATCAATCGTCAGTTGTGATCAGGCGGCGGGATTGCAACGGTTGCTATATTGGCTATTGCGGCGAAATGACGGCATTTGGAACTCTAACGGTTGAATGCGAGGCTAATGGAGTAATCTCGGGGTCTTTCAGCCGCATTCTGGAGTAATAAGCACTGTGACAACCGTAAGTTAGTGAAAAAGCCCGCTCGACGCACAATAAGCACTCTCACAACCGTTGCACATACCGCCCCCGACTAACTTGCTTACCTATATCCCTTCCTACTGTATAGCCACCTAAATAGTGGTATATTAGTATACACAACACCAGTTTACTGTTCTTAGAGGAGGACCAATGTTCAAGAAAGCCATAGTCATTGGCGCAACTGTCGCAGCCGGTTTACTACTCCTATCCGTTGGATTTGCAGCGTCGACCAATAGTAGAAATACTCAACAAGTAGATACTGCGGTCGTAAATACGGCCCCAAGCAATATTCAACAACACATCACAACATTCACGGGTCCAATCAACGAATCGTTTCATACAGCAATGATTTCACAAGTCACACACAATGGTGCTAGTGCTTACTATAACGAGTTCTCGACCGCTCCCGAGAATGGCCGTAACCTTAACATCTATGTTTCGAATAATGGCACTGGAATGGTGAAATTTGATGTAAAGCGCAACGGCGTAAAACTCGAAACAGTCGATATTGCCGCGGGTACGGGTAAGCTGAGATCATTTACAGAACTCGCGGACTCAGCAATTGGACTTTCCGGTGACTGGGAAGTGTATGTTTATACAACGGATGGGGCTAAGATGAACCTTAACGTTAACGCTCCCCAATACTAAGATTGAGGAAGTAGTCCGCCTCCGACTGAAACGGCCCGTGCCATTCCTTCAACCCACTCTCCATATGTCAAAAAGGGACCGTCCCCCGTTCATTGTTCACACAATGACCTCGGTACAGCCCCTTAAGATTAGCACTATCTACTGCTTCACATAAATCTCGTACGCCCAAGGCGCGAGATCGACCATCTGCTCCGCCTTCAGCTCCGCGGCCTCGCCGCTCTGCGACGTATACGCGCCCGCCAGCGCTTGATCGAGCTTAACGCTCGTCTCCACTTGCTCCGCGGACAAATTCATCATCACGACTACCGTGTTGTCGTTCTTCGTCCGCTCGAACGCGAGCACATGGTTATCGCCCGCCTCAAGCGAATGATACACGCCCCCTGCATTGCCATTCCACAGCGCCTCGTTGTTATGTTTCAAATCAATGAGCCCCTTATAGAACGTCTGCATGGTGAGATCATACCAGCCGATCTCATCCTTCTCGAACAGCGGTTGCGGACCGCAGCGGCGCTACTCGGCTCGAAATTGGCTAGTTTCGGATCTAACGGACTCGAGGAGCACTATCGAGTGGAAAACGAGTTGGTTAGTTGGCAAACATAGAGAATAAGGTCTCCTGAGTCCCTAATGATGGCGGACTACCTTACCTGGTGCGAATAGTGTTATCTCAGTCCGTTACAACTCAGCTCTCTCCAACGTTGAGGAAATTTCGCCACTACGTCACAGACGAGGAAACAAACAATCCCCAGAAACGCATAAGCGTTCGAGGGATTCCTTTATGCTACACCTGCCTGGCGGGGAAGCGTGGAACGCTTCGCTTGGCGGCGGTGATGGAGGATATAGTAGCCGACGGCTGATAACAGTGCAACTACACCTGCGCCTTCGTACATGACGCGGTAGTCGGTGAACGATGCGATCATGCCCATGAAATATGAGCCGAAGCCATAGCCTAAGTCGAACAGCAAGAAGAATGTGCCGGTTGCGCTTCCTCTTCGATGTGCGGGCGACAACTTGATCGCTAGTGTCTGGAAGCATGGCAGCAGCGCCCCGTATCCGACGCCGAGCACCATAGCCGACAGCAGCACCATGAATGCGGAATGAGCCGCGCTTAATACGAGCATCCCAACAATGAATAACGCAATGCCCGGATAGTACAAGTAGTGCTCCCTATAATTATCGAACACTTTGCCTACAATAGGCCGTGACACCACAATCATAACCGCGAATACGACGAAAAATAACGCCGTGATATTCGATTGGTGAATCTCCTCGGCAAACGAAGCGAAGAAACCGGACAGCGAGCTGTATGCGAAGCTGAGAATAAATCCGACGAGCGAGATCGGCACAGCTTTCGGCTCGAGGAATTTTCCCCAGCCCCGCTTCTTGTTATTCTGGGACTCCTGCTCCTGCTGCTGTACTGTCGAAACATCCGCCAGCTGCTCTGGCTTAGTCGGCTGATTGTTCTGCTCCTTCGGCAGCCGAATGCCAAGCGTGAATATAAGAGATGCAGCTGCGATCACACTTACACCGGTCAGCAGCACATTTATATTATGGTCTTTCCATAGAAGCAACCCGAGCGCGGGTCCGATCGCCATCGCGATGCTCATGAACATGCTGAAATAACCGATGCCCTCGCCCTGCCGCGAAGTTGGAATAATAACAGTAGCAGCCGTGCTCGTCGCAGTCGATGCAACAGCGTAGCTAATTCCGTGCAGGAGACGAACGATGAGGAACAGCACCATGCCCTTCGCCCCGAAGTAGCTGACACAGGCGAGTAGGAAGATGACCATCCCGATGACCGCCATCTTTTTCTTCCCGAACCGATCCACCCATAATCCCGAGAACGGCCGTCCCAGCACACCGCCAACTACATAAACCGTAATCGCCAGTCCCATCTGCTGCTGATCGCCATGCAGACTGTCCCGTACATAAAGCGGAAATGCCGTCGCCAGAATATAAAACGTCATGAACATGAAAAAACTGCTCAAACAGACAACAATGAAATCTCTAGTCCAGATTCTCTCCCTTATCACGACAATGCGCTCTCCATTCTCCAAATAAAGCTTTCTATATGTTAGATCATTATAAAAGTGGAGACTCATCATGTATAATACTAATTCAGTGATAGATTCATCACATTAAAGTGATATGGAGAGCGAGTGAATCGCTGTGGAATTTCTTCAGTTAAAATATTTTCAGGCCGTCGCACGGCTGGAGCATATAACGAAGGCGGCCAAAGAATTGAATGTGTCGCAGCCTTCGCTCAGCAACTCGATTCAGCGTCTCGAGAAGAAGCTGGGGGTCCCTTTATTCGAACGACAAGGACGACAGGTAAAGTTGAATGCGTACGGCCGAACTTATCTCCGTCGCGTGGAACGGGCTTTTCTTGAACTCGAGGAAGGTGAACGAGAGCTGACTGACATGGCGGGCCTTGAGCGAGGCGTCGTCTCTGTCTCGGTGACGCTCCCTTATGTGCTGCCAACGCTGCTCAAAGATTTTCTAACCGCGCATCCGCATGTCCGCATTATTCAGCGGCAGCTTGGTTCCGTGCTTGAGATGAAGGCGGAGCTTGAGCGTGCCGACATCGACTTCTGCATCTGTACGACACCGATTACCGGTCCGGATATCGAGTGGATGACGCTGGCGGTGGAAGAGCTGTGTCTGACGGTGCCAAAGGGGCATCGATTCGCCTCGCGAGATAGCATTGCGCTGATCGAAGCGGCAGACGAGCCTTTCATTACGCTGTCCTCGGTATCGAATTTCAGAGAGATAACCGATGGATTTTGCCGGAGAGCGGGGTTCGAGCCTCATATTGCCTTCGAGCTGGAGGAGGTCAGTTCCATCCAGACGCTCGTTGAGATGGGCCTTGGCATTACGTTCACCCTGCCGTTGTCATTGGGTAAGCGAGCCTCGCATCCCGATACTGTTCAGGTCGCAATATCCGATCCCGTCTGCCAGCGAACGTTCGGCATCGCTTGGAACAAGAAGCATTACCTGTCCGCAGCCGCCGTGCATTTCCGCGAGTTCGTTACCGATTTCTTCAGCAAGCCAGCCCCTGCGAATGATTGATAAAAAATGCAAAAGCCGCCTCCCTTAAGGGAAGCGGCTCTTTGTATAATCGAAAACAATTAGATAAGATCGGATTTCTGCAGCAGCCGCTGAATAATTGCAGCCACTTCGGCTCTCGTGATGTTATCCTTCGGCGCTAGCTCTGAACCGTTTCGGCCTGTTACGATACCCGCCTGAACACTGTCGGCAATTCCATCTAGTGCCCAAGCCGACGCCTTCAAGGCATCCTCGAATGACTCAAGCGATATGTCTACCGACTGAGAAGGCAGCTTCGCCTTGAGCCCCGTCAATTTCATTGCTTTCGCAATCATGACCATCGCCTGCTCGCGCGTAATGAGATCGCTAGGACGGAATGTTCCATCCTCAAAGCCGTTAATCAGTTCATACTTGTAAGCTGTATTGATTACATCGTTATACCATGCTGTATTCGTCACATCGCTGAACGGCGCTTTGCCGCTTTCCAGCTCTAGTCCCAATGCACGAACGATAATAGCCGCGAATTCCGCACGGGTAATGTCTCGGTTCGGCTGGAACAGGTCATTCCCTACGCCCTCAATAATGAGGCGTGATCCCATATCATTGACCGCATCCTTGGACCAATGATTGTTCACATCGCTGAATGTAACAGGATGCCATACGAGCGAATACGTACTGTTCGTTAAGCTGTTGATCGCTGCGTAATGTTTGCCGTTAATTTCAAGCACCTGTGTAGGTACATGACGGAATGTTCCATCTGGTTCCACGACGATGCCTGTTGTAATTTTGCTCGGGTCAACACCGTCCGGAATCAAGAGGAGCCGTTCAACATACACATCGAACTTCGAAATCTCAACTGTGCTGTTTCCATAGATACCTTGGATGGAGAAATCAAGCGGTGGCGCAACGACCGTAAACTTTCCTCTGCCCGCTGCATTTTTCACGACGCTCTTCATCGCATCCAATGGCTCGCTGATTTTGACTTGAATTTGGATGTCCTTCAGATCGATTGCATTGCCGAGTTGATCTGATATCGCTCCGATGTTGATTTGGTCCGCAGGAATCGTGTAGGTTGCACGATCTGTCTGAATGACTACAACCGCATTCTTGTCATTCAATTTGCTAACCATTTCACCATTGAGCACGACGACGAGCGAATCGGTCATAACTGGAACAGGAATGGTAACTACAGCCCCTTGGCCTTCGGATGCCAGTCTGTTTTCGAGCTTATCCGTGTCAACGGTAACCGTCGTTTCCTTACGGCCGTTCTCTTCTTTCGTCGTTACTTTGCCTGCGCTCTCCGGCTTGCCGTTTACAAGCACCTCAAATCCATCATCTGGCGCTGTAGTCGTGCCTGTGCCGGGAGAAGGATCAGGATTACTTACCGTCACGATGCTCGTTGCCGTGAATCTGCCATCGACCGTCGTTACCGTGATTGTTGCTGTTCCCGTACCTACTGGCGTAACAACGCCGTTTACGACTGTCGCTACGCTCGTGTTGCTGGAGCTCCACGTAACGTTTTTGTTTGTCGCGTTGCCTGGTGTCACCGTTGCATTCAGCGTCGCGGCTGCTCCACCCACCGTCAGGCTGAGCGTTTTATGGTTCAACGAAACGCCTTTTACGCTCGTTACTGGATTCGTTGGATCCGTTACCGTCACGATGCTTGTTGCCGTGAAGCTGCCATCGACCGTCGTTACCGTGATTGTTGCTGTTCCCGCGCCTACTGGCGTAACAACGCCGTTAACGACTGTCGCTACGCTCGTATTGCTGGAGCTCCACGTTACCGTTTTGTTCGTTGCATTCGATGGATTTACCGTCGCGGTCAACGTTGCTGCCGTGCCGCTTGTCGTCAGGCTCAGCGTCGACTGATCCAATGTTACGCTTGTTACGCTTGTTGGCGGTACAACAGGGTCCGTTACCGTCACGATGCTTGTTGCCGTGAAGCTGCCATCGACCGTCGTTGCCGTGATTGTTGCTGTTCCCGCGCCTACTGGCGTAACAACGCCGTTAACGACTGTCGCTACGCTCGTATTGCTGGAGCTCCACGTTACCGTTTTGTTCGTTGCATTCGATGGATTTACCGTCGCGGTCAACGTTGCTGCCGTGCCGCTTGTCGTCAGGCTCAGCGTCGACTGATCCAATGTTACGCTTGTTACGCTTGTTGGCGGTACAACAGGGTCCGTTACCGTCACGATGCTTGTTGCCGTGAAGCTGCCATCGACCGTCGTTGCCGTGATCGTCACTGTTCCCGCGCCTACTGGCGTAACTACGCCGTTAACGACTGTCGCTACGTTCGTATTGCTGGAGCTCCACGTTACCGTTTTGTTCGTTGCATTCGACGGATTCACCGTCGCGATCAGCGTTGCTGCCGTGCCGCCTGTCGTCAGGCTCAGCGTCGGTTGATCCAGCGTTACGTTTGTTACAGATGTCACTGGTCCAACTGGGTCCGTCACGGTTACCGTGCTCGTTGCAGTGAAGCTGCCGTCGACCGTCGTTACCGTGATCGTCGCCGTTCCTGCACCTACTGGCGTAACTACGCCGTTAACGACTGTCGCTACGCTCGTATTGCTGGAGCTCCACGTTACCGTTTTGTTCGTTGCATTCGACGGATTCACCGTCGCGATCAGCGTTGCTGCCGTGCCGCCTGTCGTCAGGCTAAGCGTCGGTTGATCCAGCGTTACGTTTGTTACAGATGTCACTGGTCCAACTGGGTCCGTCACGGTTACCGTGCTCGTTGCAGTGAAGCTGCCGTCGACCGTCGTTACCGTGATCGCAGCTGTTCCTGCACCTACTGGCGTAACTACGCCGTTAACGACTGTCGCTACGCTCGTGTTGCTGGAGCTCCACGTTACCGTTTTGTTCGTTGCATTCGACGGATTCACCGTCGCGGTCAGCGTTGCTGCCGTGCCGCCTGTCGTCAGGCTAAGCGTCGGTTGATCCAGCGTTACGTTTGTTACGGATGTCACTGGTCCAACTGGGTCCGTCACGGTTACCGTGCTCGTTGCAGTGAAGCTGCCGTCGACCGTCGTTACCGTGATCGTCGCTGTTCCCGCACTTACTGGCGTAACAACGCCGTTAACGACTGTCGCTACGCTCGTGTTGCTGGAGTTCCACGTTACCGCTTTGTTCGATGCATCCGACGGATTCACCGCCGCGCTCAGTGTTGCTGCCGTGCCACCAGTCGTTAGGCTCAGTGTCGACTGATCCAGCGTTACGCCCAGTACTGGCGTCGTTACCGTTACTGTGCTTGTTGCGGTATAACCGCCATCCGCCGTTGTTACGGTAATTGTCGCTGTACCATTTCCTATCGGCGTTACGACTCCATTCACTACCGTTGCTACATTCGTATCATCCGAGCTCCATGTGACAGAAATATCCGTCGCATCCGATGGGTCAACTGTCGCTTTTAATGTTTCAGTTGCTCCGCCTTTGATGAGATTCAATGTCGATTTGTCCAACGTCACACCCGTTACCGACTTCGTAACCGTTACTGTGCTTGTTGCAGTGTATCCACCATCTGTCGTCGTAACCGTAATAGTTGCCGTGCCTATACCTACTGGCGTGACGATACCATTGGCTACTGTTGCTACACTTGTATTGTCCGAGTTCCATGTCACAGATTTATCCGTTGCATCAGCCGGATTCACCGTTGCAATCAGCGCCCCATCCGCTCCGCCAACATACAGGTCCAGCGTGGACTTATCCACTGTCACGCCTGTTACTGGCGTCGTGACAGTAACAATACTAGTTGCGGTATAGCCGCCATCCACCGTTGTTGCGGTAATTGTCGCTGTACCATTTCCTACTGGTGTTACGACACCATTCACAACCGTTGCTACATTCGTATCATCCGAGTTCCATATGACAGAAGTATTCGTCGCATCCAAAGGAACGACTGTCGCTGCCAGCGTTCCCGCTGCTCCGCCTTTAATCAGACTTAACGTCGGCTGATCCAACGCAACGCCAGTTACTTGTTTGGTAACTGTGACTGTGCTTGTTGCGGTATAGCCGCCGTCCGCTGTCGTGACCGTGATCGTCGCTGTGCCTACGCCAACTGGCGTAACAACGCCATTCGCTACGGTCGCTACATTCGCATCATCCGAACTCCATGTAACGGACGAATCTGTCGCATCCAATGGATTAACCGTTGCAACCAGCGTTTCATCCGCTCCGCCTACGAACAGGTTTAGCGTTGATTGGTCTAACGTTACGCCGGTTACCGGCGTCGTGACCGTTACGGTACTTGTTGCCGTATAGCCGCCGTCCACTGTCTCGACCGTAATATGTGCAGTGCCGTCGCCCACTGCCGTGACGACGCCATTCACTACCGTCGCTACATTGGTATCGTCCGAGCTCCAAGTTACGCTTTTATCCGTCGCATCCAACGGATTGACCGTTGCCGTCAGCGTGCCCGTTGCTCCGCCTTTATACAGGTGCATTGTCGGTTGGTCCAACGCCACGCCTGTTGCCAGCTTCGTCACAGTAACAACGCTCGTTGCAGTAAATCCGCCATCCGTTGTCGTGACCGTAATATTCGCTGTGCCTACGCCAACCGGCGTAACAACGCCATTCACTACCGTCGCTACATTCACGTCATCCGAACTCCATGTAACGGACGAATCTGTCGCATCCAATGGATTAACCGTTGCAACCAGCGTTTCATCCGCTCCGCCTACGAACAAGTTCAACGTTGATTGATCCAGCGTTACGTCCATTACAGGCGTCGTTACGGTTACGCTACTAGTTGCCGTATAACCGCCGTCCACTGTCGTGGCCGTAATATGTGCAGTACCGTCGCCCACTGCCGTAACAACGCCATTCACTACCGTCGCTACACTGGTATCGTCCGAGCTCCAATTTACACTCTTATCCGTCGCATCCAAAGGAACAACTGTCGCTGCCAGCGTGCCCGTTGCTCCGCCTTTATACAGGTGCATTGTCGGTTGATCCAACGTCACGCCTGTTACCGGCTTCGTCACAGTAACAACGCTCGTTGCAGTCAATCCTCCATCCACTGTCGTGACTGTAATATTCGCTGTGCCTACGCCTACCGGCGTGACAACGCCATTCACTACGGTCGCTACATTCGCATCGTCAGAACTCCATGTAACGGAAGGATCTGTCGCATCCAATGGATTCACCGTTGCAACCAACGTCTCATCCGCTCCGCCTACGAACAGGTTCAGCGTTGTTTGGTCCAGCGTTACGCCCGTTACAGGCGTCGTTACGGTTACGGTACTTGTTGCCGTATAGCCGCCGTCCACTGTCGTGACTGTAATATGTGCGGTACCGTCGCCCACTGCCGTAACGACGCCATTGACTACCGTCGCTACATTCGTATCGTCCGAGCTCCAAGTTACACTCTTATCCGTCGCATCCAACGGATTGACCGTTGCCGTCAGCGTGCCCGTTGCTCCGCCTTTATACAGATGCATTGTCGGTTGGTCCAACGCCACGCCTGTTGCCAGCTTCGTGACAGTAACAACGCTCGTTGCAGCAAATCCACCATCCACTGTCGTGACTGTAATCGTCGCCGTGCCTACGCCAACCGGCGTGACAACGCCATTCACTACGGTCGCTACATTCGCATCATCCGAACTCCATGTAACGGACGAATCTGTCGCATCCAATGGATTAACAGTTGCAACCAGCGTTTCATCCGCTCCGCCTACAAACAAGTTCAACGTTGATTGGTCCAACGTTACACCCGTTACAGGCGTCGTTACGGTTACGGTACTAGTCGCCGTATAGCCGCCGTCCACTGTCGTGACTGTAATATGTGCGGTTCCGTCGCCCACTGCCGTAACGACGCCATTGACTACCGTCGCTACGTTCGTATTGTCCGAGCTCCAAGTTACGCTTTTATCCGTCGCATCCGATGGATTCACCGTCTCGATCAATGTGCCTGGCGCTCCGCCTTTATACAGGTGCATTGTCGGTTGGTCCAGCGTCACGCTTGTTACCGGCGTCGTGACAGTAACAACGCTCGTTGCAGCAAATCCGCCATCCGCTGTCGTGACTGTAATATTCGCTGTGCCTACGCCAATCGGCGTAACAACGCCGTTCACTACTGTTGCTACATTCGTATCATCCGAGCTCCATGTTACAGCCTTATTGCTCGCATCTGACGGATTGATGGTCGCCACCAGCGTTTCATCTGCTCCGCCTGTAAACAAATGCAGTGTCGAATGATCCAGCGTTACGCCCGTTACCGGCGTCGTGACCGTTACTTCACTAGTCGCCGCATAGCCACCGTCCACTGTCGTGACCGTAATATGCGCAGTACCGTCGCCCACTGCCGTAACGACGCCATTGACTACCGTCGCTACGTTCGTATCATCCGAACTCCACGTTAAATTCTGATCTGTGGCATCTAACGGATTGACCGTTGCCGTCAGCGTGCCCGTCGCTCCGCCCTTGTACAATTGCAGCTTCGACTGATCCAGCATTACGCCGGTTACCGCCGTTTTCACTGTTACCGTGCTCATTGCAGTAAAGCCGCCATCATTGGTTGTAACAGTAATGATCGTTGTGCCTGCTCCGACCGGCGTTACAACACCATTCGTGACCGTCGCGACGCTTGGGTTGGCCGAAACCCATGTTACGCCCTTATTCGAGGCAGTCGAAGGGTTGACTGTTTCCGTCAACGTACTTGCAGCCCCGCCTTTAATCAGATTCAATGTCGACTTGTCCAACGTCACGCCCGTTACAGGCGTCGTTACGTTTACAGTGCTTATTGCCGTAAAGCCGCCATCCACTGTCGTGGCCGTAATATGTGCGGTTCCGTTACTTATTGCGGTAACAACACCGTTGGCGACAGTTGCGACACCGGTATTATCCGAGCTCCAAGTTATACCTTTATTCGTTGCGCTTGCCGGGCTGACTGCAGGCGTAATCGTGCCCGTAGGACCTCCAACCTTGAGATCCAATGTCGTAGGCGAAACCGTTACGCCCGTAACTCGCGTTACAACCGTTACGGTACATGCTGCAGTCTTCCCGCCATCAGCTGTTGTTACAGTGATCGTTGCCGTTCCTGGTCCTACAGGAGTTACGATACCGTTCATAACTGTCGCAACGCCCGCATTGCTGGACGCCCACGTCACGCTTTTGTTCGTGGCATTCGCAGGATTCACCGTAGCTATCAAGGTAACCGTCGCTCCGCCTGTTTCCAGGTTCAATGACGTACGATCCAACGTTACGCTTGCTACCGGGGTCGTAACCGTTACAGTAGCCGTAGCCGTCCTCGAGCCGTCAACCGTCGTAACCGTAATGTGAGCCGTTCCTGCGCTCACTGGCGTGACAACTCCGTTCGCAACCGTGGCGACGCTCGTATTATCCGAGCTCCATGTCACATTCTTGTTGGTCGCGTTAGACGGTGCAACTGCAGCCGTCAAAGTACTCGTCGTTCCACCTGTTGTTAAATTCAGAGTGGAGTTATTAAGGGTTACTCCCGTTACCGGAACATTAGTATCCATCCCGAAAGTATATAGTTTGGAATCGTCCCAGTTCAGGAAGCCGAATCCTTTATCATAGCCGCTGAAAGCCCATCCGTAAGTATGAACGCTTCCTTCGACACCCGTCGGGATCCAGTTGCTGTTATTGTTATACAAAGTACCGTCATTGTTGTACTGTTTCACATACAGCTGTCCCGGATAATCGGGAGCAATGTCTTGGTACACATTGTCAACGACAAGAAATCCGCCGTCGCCCAGTCCCAATACTCCAGGACCCTCTACTATAGATCCATTGTTCGTCGTGTATTTCAGTCCGCTCGTAATGGATGCCCCGACGGTATTGCCGTTGCTATCAAAGACTTGGAGCTGATAACCAGACAATGTGTTGATCAGCAACGCGTAATTGCCATTGGATAAAGAGGCAAGCGATTTTTCTCCATTTCCATACGTATCTTCCATTGCAAAATCGAATGCCTTTATTCTCGTGCCATCATTCTGATAAACGGCGACATGATATTGGGTGGCTTGATAAGAATGGTACACAATCATAAACGTGCCGTTGGAGCTTGCTGCGAGAACATGTGTATAAGTTGAATCCGTTGCGCCTGCTCCTTCAATCGATACCGGATTCGACAGGAACGCTTTCGTCGTCGGATTAAAGATCCGGTAATAATACTCTGCACCCGTAACCTGATATACAAATGCAATGTTGCCATTCGATAATTGCTGAGAACTTATATAACAATTGTAATCTGCGGTTGCGGTACTAATATCAGTGGCCGATTGTACCACATTACCCTGTCCGTCCACGATAATGAATTGAACGGGATAACCCTTTTTTTGATCGCAGCCGGTCGGTTGCCCCGACCACATGATAACCGTATTGCCATTCGCCATTGGGCTTGCGAATATTTCTTGATAATTATTCGCCCTCGCGCCCATAATGGCATTCGTATTAAGCGGCAGCGAGAACACTTTATTCCCGTTGCTATCAAGGACAGAATAACTGTGACCAACAGCCGTCCCCCCTAATATACCGACCTTTCCACCCGGCAAGCCAATAAACTGGCCATAAGTTAAATTGGTCATATCGTAGTCCAGTCCTTTGGTCGAAAGGTCAATCTTCTTCGCCACGTTGTAATCGACATTAACCGCTGCCTGGGCAACGTTAACATTAATAAAACCGCCGAATATAACCTGACCGATCAGCATCGTAACGAATGTCAGCATGATGGTCACTCTTCTGATTCTTGCCCACGTCCTCATCTTCTTCCTCCTTTATATTGTTGTGCCTCGATCCGTTCATTCAGACCAAAAGCCTAGTAAAAGATACCTATTAAACTCGACAATTCCTACCAGATTATAATAGAGTTCGACATATAAATATATATTTTTTTTCAATCAGAAGCTTGTTGACTCTATTCCTAACAAAAAACAGCTCCCGCCCTGTAAAATCAAGGGAAGAGCTGTCTCGATATTCGGTATAATAGGTCCTATCTCGGTACCACTTTCTCGAACAATTGACTCTCAACCGCCAGCTTCGGACCGATGCCGATCGGGTGGATCCAATCTTGATTCAGAACCGTAATCTCAGCTTC
Source organism: Paenibacillus terricola (assembly GCF_014779765.1). Classification (GTDB taxonomy): domain Bacteria; phylum Bacillota; class Bacilli; order Paenibacillales; family Paenibacillaceae; genus Paenibacillus_T; species Paenibacillus_T terricola. The sequence goes on from NZ_JACXZA010000005.1 coordinate 640,744, forward strand.
GACTCCGTCCTCGCCCGTAACCTTACCCGCAGCGTGCTCGAAACGAACATACACCGTTCCCTGCTTCGATTGAAGCTCGAACTGATACTTCACCTTCGAATATAACGTCACATCGAACTCCGGCAGGACCAAGTATTGCAGCCGATGCGCTCGATCATGATCGATATGCGCAAGCTTCAGCGACTCCTTATTCGGATCGGTCTCGAATGGCCCGCCAATCAACTGCACCTCTTCCCCGTTCTCTCGCAGCGTGCCGACGATCCACGGACAGATCTGCAAGTTGCGGAACGGGAAAGCGAACCGGATAACGAGCGGATTCGTCGGAATGACCCGCATCGTAATCGCTGCGAACAGAATGCTGGACAATCCGGTCTTCGTTGCATTCGTATCGATCAGATTGTGCAGACTCGGCAGGCTGGCAATGAGCGAAATACGAGAGAGCGATAGAATAAGCAGCCCGAATGCCAGCATCATAACGACGCCAAGTCGAACCGTGTGCTTAATGAAAGCTGCCTCATTCATATTGGTAAAATAAGCCGAGCCCATCCCCGTCACCGTTGCCGTAATCATCGAGGATACGATAATAATGATAACGAAAGCGAACATGACGATGACGTAGTTGAACGTCCGTCCGCTGTACAGCACTTCCTTGTACGCCAGAAACCGCTGGCGAATTCCCTGCTCCAGCGTAAACTTGTACTCGAACTTCCCGCGGTCGTTCCAACACTGATACGGAAGCTCCATCAGCTCCCACAGAATTTCCCGGCACCGCTGAATGCGATGCTGCCCGTTAATGGAGACGAAGATCGTCACCAGACCAACAAGCGTCAGTGTCGAAGAGCTTATATTAAACACGATGGATAGAATATCATCGCCGCGTTCCAACGTCTTGCCCTTCAGCATCTTCGTATCCATCAGCCAATAGGTCAGCAGCCAGATTAATACGCCGAAGCCAGCGATGAGTGCGCCTACGGCTGCTTGGCGCAGCCAATGCTTCCAGCGCCTGCTCCGATTCGAAGCAGCCGTGTCCTCCTCCACGAACTTCGAGCGCGGGTCGGGCTGCGCACTAACCAAGATGCCGCATTTGGAGCAGTGGTCCGCTGGAAGCTGGATGAATCCACCGCAATGTTTGCAATACATGAGCCGCTCACGTCCTTTTATGACTGATCAGAGATATTATCGTTTAAAGTTGTGGTGCACGAAGCGTCGTACGCGAAGCTTGAATGAGCATCGGCCTGCCGCTGTTCCACCAGATCACCCGCAGCTGCGGGTATAGAGCCGCAATGAACACCGCCTGCTCCGCATCGCTCTCTACGTAATGCGTACAGCCGAGCTCAAGCGCCTTCTTCGCTTTCCACTCCCCGGTCGTCTGCGATGTTGGCTTCTCCACCAGGTCGTCTCGAAGGTGCAGCTCCAGCTCATAACGGTGATGTTGCTGCAGCCAACGACGCGTTCGCTCCTCATCCTGCGTTGGTCTGCCTGTAATAATAATGTCCTCTTGAATCATCTCTGGGGCGTAAGGCGCCGGCAGCAGCTTGTCCCGCATCTGCAGCGCATTCTCAAGATCAGCCACATAATGCTCGCTGGCAACATCATCTAAGAACACGCCGTCCATGTCCCAGCCAACCTTCTCATACTCCAAATCCTTGTGCCCAAGTCCAAGGTCCACCGCATGATTAACTCGATACCGCTCCCAAGGGAGAATAATTCGTGCATCCTCCCCTTGCAGCCAGAAACACGAATAATCCGGCACCGATGCCGACAGCCTGTCCACACAGACCACGCAGGTCGCCGTCTTATAGCCCGCATCTTCAAGAAACTGTTTGCAGTTAATGAGCGTTTTCCCGCTGCCCGCGAAGTCTTCGCACAACAGAACGTTCGTCTGTTCAGGCGCTGACCCTACCCAACTTACTTGCTGAAGCGTTCGATCATATCGGAGAAAATAAATCGGCAGCCCCGTCAGAAACGCCAGATGCACGCCGCTGAAGGAACCGCCGCGGAGAATGATGACCAGCGCCTCGTGCCTGGCTTGCTTAATCTGTTCTGCCATCGCATCCAATCGCAATGCAATCGCATTATAGTCCAAATAAATATGCCGTCTCATGATGCTCCCCTTCCTAGCCCTTCTATTAGTAGAACTATCCAATCGACCTATAATTCTACAAGATTGTAACACACAATCCGCTGGCCGATGACAGCAAAAATCCACAACTCGACGCGGTTGTGGATTCATAGAATCACAGTGACATCTAGCGGTCGCTGCCCTTCAAGGAGGGCCCCTCTACTTCTTCGTCACTTGGAAGTTATCTTCGATTAACAGCCAGTTCTGCGGGAAGCTCAGACCCAGCTTCCAATAGCTGATGCCGCGCAGCCCCAATTCCTTCAGCAAATCGAACTTCGCCTGGATCGAACGAGCATCCTCGAACCAGACAATGTGCTCCTTGCCGTTATTGTCCCAATAGTTGAAATGCGGCGCCTGCGCCTCATAATCATATTGAATCGCAGCGTTATGTTGACGAGCGATATTAATTGCCTGCTGCGGACTGACTGCCTTGGCGTACGCCCCTCCCTGTACAAAAGGAAGCGTCCAATCGTAACCGTACAAATTTTGCCCCATCATAATCTTCGAGGCCGGCATCTCGGTCAGCGCATACTCGAGCACCCGCCGCACAGGACCAATCGGAGATACCGGCATTGGCGGACCGCCGCTGTAGCCCCATTCGTACGTCATAATGACGACGAAGTCGACGATTTGCCCGTGCGTATGATAATCATGCGCCGTGTACCATTCCCCAGCCTGCGTCGCACTCGTCTTCGGAGCTAGCGCAGTCGAGATGAGCAGCCCTTCATTATGAATCCGCGTCGCCGCCTTGCGAAGAAAACGATTGTACGCCTCGCGGTCTTGCGGCCGAAGATGCTCGAGGTCGAAGTGAATGTCACGGAATCCTTGCGCCTTCGCCGTCTGAATGACATTGTCCAACAGCCGGTTCTGCACCTGCTCGTTGTTAAGAATGACATTACCGAGGTCCGCGCTGAATTGGCCATTCTCCAGATTCGTAACGACCATCATTAACACCGCACCGTTCTGGCGTGCAATCTCTCTTAAACCGCCGAGCGGTGGCGGCTTCAACGTCCCGTCGCGATTGATCTGGAAGCTGAACGGAGCCAGGTACGTGAGATGCGGCGCCGCCTCGCGGGACGCATTGAGCAGTGCAGGCGCGACATGATTGCCGCGCGGCTCAACGTAAGCATTAATCTCCGCCGCACGCCGCGGTCTTGGCGGAATGTACAGCCGTGTCCCTGGCGTTAAGCTGCCGTTGATCGAGATCTGATTCACTTCCGCCAGTCGCGCCGCCGTTGTACCATGGGTTCGCGCAATGCTAGTCAGCGTGTCGCCAGGCCGCACCCAATAATAGGACCCGACGATCGGAATGACTAATGTTTGTCCGACGACCAGTGTCTCGGACGGCGATATTTCATTCGCTTCCGCGATCGTTGCAACAGGTATTCCATATGTTTGCGATAGCTGATAGAGCGATTGTCCGGACTGTATGACATGAATTTGCATAACAGCCTCCTCACCTTATGGTTACGACATCCAACTGGCATCAATTAATGCGTATTCCATAGTAGAGGCGTTAGACCATCATGGACGAAGACCCGTCTGTCCTTTTTTAGCTTGTAAAAATAAACAATCCCCAACCTGCATGAGGCCAAGGATTATTCAACACGTCGAAGGTATCCGAGTCAGAAGAGCCCAAAGCTCCTATTTTGGTATAATAAAGAGAGGGGCTGTTCCTTAAAGGACAGCCCCCCCCTCTTATTGCGATTACTTTCTCATAATAGCTGCAATCCTATACATTCCTACATCTCCATTCGAAGATACGGCAACCCCTTCTGGACTAACATAAAGCGGGAGGTACGTTCCCCTCGTCTCCTTTTCATCCTTCGACAGTACAATGAAACGCTCGTTACCATTCGGATCAACGGAGTAGAGATGCCCGCCGTTATCAAGAAAATAAGCATTGCCCTGTGCATCACTCATCAACTCGCGAATAGATGAGTATCCACTGAAGCGAATTTTATAGTGCCAGATGACCTGGCCCTTCTCATTGAACTTAACGATTCCATTGCCCGAGGCCACTCCATTCTTGTCGATTTTCTCCGGGGCATAGAATCCTCCTTTCCTATCATTCGGAAGCATTGATCGATCCAAGGCAGCATAATCAAGATTCGGACTAGCAACTGGTTTACCTGTTGCCGCATCATAATACTGATGCTTCATATGCTGATAGCTTATAAGGTAACGGTCATCCCCGACCAGTCCGAGTATATCGGACCCTAGCTGTGCCCGCCAGACCAGCTGCTGCTTCGCATCTCGTTTCTCTACCCAGCCTTCCTCATCCTGCATGAACAAACTTCCATTACCGTCCACTAGAATATCCCATGTCTTTGTCTGCAACAAATTGAGGCTATTCGTATACGTCGGCACCTGCATCTCCCACACTAACTTCCCGTTCTGTATGCACACTATGGAGTTGTTCGTAACAGTATAGAAGGAGCTCTGCGGCCCTAACGCCCATACAGGAACAAACATTTGCTGTGGTTCCTCGAATACATATTTCCATTTCAATTGTCCTTTCAAGTCGAACGCATACAGCAAATTCGGCTCCTTGGCTTGTAAGTTAATAGAAGGCAGTACATATACATATAAAATGTTATCGGGGCCGATTATCAATTGTCGGTATCCGTCTCCCGGAACAGATACTTTCCACATCTGTTTTCCCTTAGTATCAAAGGCAGCCAGCACTTGCTCTTTAACATGTTTGAACACATTGAAATTGTCGAGTGCATATGTCCATTTGGTCGTGGGTGAATAGTACATATCCTTTGGTGTATTCGCCTGCGATAGACTCGTGAATTGGTAGGATCCAACCCCTCTGAACTGGCCATGTGATTCGTTTCCGAGCTTTACAGTAGTAAACTGACTGGGTGGAATTTGCGTTAAGCTGCCCCCTGCCAGAGCGGAACTGGTCGTCATAAGCAGTCCCGCACATAGAACAATGAAGCCCCACACCATTAACTTCCTCATTCGCTGCACCTCATTAAGTATTTAGACTACTAGAATCTCAAACCACTAATGCTAAGTGACTAATTCGTTGCATTCATTAAAAATCCTTGTAAATAAAAGGATATGATATAATGACAACAAAAAAACCGCTCCCTATTCGGATGCAGGCAGTTGTTGACGAATCTCTTCATACAGCCGTTCCGTTACCATTGGATCTTTATCGTTGTAGATGATATAGCCATCCGCCAGCTTAATCTGAATGTAAGGCGGATTGTTTTTGAATATGTACAGTCTCGTCTTCCCTAATTCCTTCAAGCTGAAATGTCCGCGCGCATACTTATTAGTCGCTTCCCCTTCTGTCTTCATGCCTGAAGGAACTCGCTCAATAAGCGTCATCTGCTTGATATCGTCTGCATTGAAAGAATAGGAATACATCGGATAATCGATCTTCACTCGATGCTCCGCCGTCACCACAAGACTAGGAGCGGTAAACTCCGCTCGGACAACAATGAAGCATGCACCTGCAATAACTGCAAAGATAAGGCCAAACATGCCCCACATCATGATTTTTCCGGCCGTCGTACCTGTGTTGATCGTCATCCCTATCCCAACTCGCTTCTCGACCATCACGCTGCGGTCCATCGGATTATGATAAGTGAAGCCGTTCGCCCAGTATTCATCATCGTCCGTGTAGATCGGTTTGTCGTCCAACGCTAATAATTCACGCTCTCGCTCGCTGATCGTACGATACACCTGCCAAATCCATAGTATCGGAATGGCTGCCAATAGAATCGACATCGTGAGCCACACACCGAACGAAGCTGAGTCATCGGCATGAACTAACATTGCTAGCACTAGGAAGTGAACATTCTCGATCACCGCTACCGTCAGCCATAGATAAGATAAGCTTCTGCGGTTCGCCTGGTTCAAGCTCACATTCACTTCGCTGTTGGCACTATACACCTTCGACTTCACTCGTCGTGCTTGAATGGAGATGAACCACAGCAGGGCCGTTATGAAGAGCCCCGACAATGTAACGGATAGCATCGAAGCATCCATACGCATGCCCCACAACATTAGTCCAATCGATAGGGCGAATGGAATCGCGAACAGCCATGCGGGAGCCATATGCTTATTCTTCAAATAAGCTGCACGCAAATCGGTTGTAATCACTCTCTTCTTCCCGACGAACCATTCCTTCTCTCGCTTCAATGCCAGCGTCTCGCGGAAAGCACGGCGGAACGGGACTGCCATGACAATGAAGAATGCGGTAAGCCAAGCGAAGTAATAAAGGGTCTGGTACGCGATCCAGTTGTACGACACGATAAATGGAATGAGCAGCAATGTCATCCATAGGCTGACCTGTACGAAACGCTTTTTGAACCGGAGCTGAATACTTTGAATGTTCGAGTCATCCATCACATGTTCCGGAAGCGTAATCGCGAACAGCATTCCTTTCGCATATCGTGCTTGCGGCCAATAGACAGCAAGCATGACGATGTAGCACAATATGATTGTTCCTAACAAGATCGCCGTATAAATAACCGTCACCTCATCGCAGCTAGTAGTAGAATGTTGCCGTCTCGTTAGGTCTGGTAAGCCATCTTGGCGAAAATCTGTCCGCATAACGTCTGGAAACGCGACTGGTCCACACCTTGAATCGCCGCCTGCGCGATAATAAGCTGAAGCTGATGGGTCAACTGCTCGGTAGGCTCCTGCCCGACCGCTGCTCGTGGAGCAACCTTCGCACCATGCCGCCGATCAATGACGATATACCCTTCCTGCTTCAGCAAGGCATACGTCTTATTCACGGTCATGGTGTTAATGCCCAGATCCTCGGCAAGCTGCCGCACAGATGGCAGCCTCTCCTGCTCTGCCAACGTTCCCATGGCAATTCCTATCACAATCTGATTGCGCAGCTGCTCATACAGCGGCGTCTCGCTGTCTAATTCCAATGAAATGATCATGCTTCATTACCTCAAAGTCTTCATCAATTTTATTTTATGTATTATATATACTAATACAAATAATACTTAATGTCTATAGATCCTGGGAAAGCAAAAGCCAAGCAGCTGTCTAATTAGACAACTGCTTGGCTCTCATGTATTAGGATGAACAGAAACTTACTTCGATCCCCAAATCGCCGTGTTGTTCGAACCGATCAACGAGAACGTCATCACTTCGGTATGGGCTGACAACTCGTTTCTTTGCTTGAAGAAGATGCCTTTGTACGTGACGCCGCCGATTACCATCGTGCAGTAGTAGGAGCCCGACGTGCTCGACCACGTACCGGTGACGCTGCCCGAGATCGTGCCGTTCGAATTAAGTGTTACGCTCTGAGTCGTCAGCATGCCAACGCCGGAAGTCGCCGCATCCAGACCCATGTTGACGAACTGATACGTGCCTTGCATGTCGCTAGCACTGTAGCCAGTGGATGAAATACTGCTGCCCAAGAACTCATAAACTGCCGTTACCGGCCACTTATCAACGTTTAGGAACTGCTGGTGCACACGAACCTCATGCCCTTCCGTTCCATTATTGAACCGTGTGTGGTACACGAGATAGCGCAGGCCATCCGTATCAATCAATGCCGAGTTGTGACCGCCGGACTTATAGCCAAGCGTCAGACCGGACAAGTTGTAGTTGCCGAACAGCTTAATGCCGTAGTTGCCCTGCGTAATGGATGCGGAAGAGTACACAGCCGAGTTGCCTGCCGCGTCCGTATATGTTCCGTTGATTGACGTCGAACGGTACACGCGAATGTGATAGCCGCCTGCATTAGCCAAGCCGCCGTAAGTTACGTACAAATAGTAGTAGCCAGCGCTTGCATCATATACGATGAATGGGCCTTCGCCGGATTTGCCGTAGCCCCCGGCGATACGCTTGCCGAAGTAACGGTCCGTGTCGCCGCTGTCAGCGCCCGGGTAGATCGGCTGGCCAGTCGACTTGTTGATCTGGAGAATGTAGATGCCGCCGGACCATGAGCCATAACTCATCCACAGGTTACCGCTGCTGTCATACGTCAGCGCAGGGTCGATCGCATTCGGGAACAACGTATTGTTGAACCCGCCGCTGCTATTGAACCAACCGCTTCGCGTACCCGACAACGTACCTTTATCGATCAGGTCTTGGATGTTCGTATTTTTGTACCAAATATCAACGGTCTTCGTACCCAGCGACGACGTCGTCGTGATCGGGCTGCTTGCGCTCGTAAATCCGGAATAGACGATCGTATCGACATATTCGAATGGTCCCGTTACGGACTTCGATACGCCATAACCGATTGCGGAACGCATATAAGTCGACGACGTGCAGTAGTACATCATGTATGCGCCAGTCGAACCGTCCGCCCATACATACGAGGAGTTATAGATAATAGCCGGCGCCCATACGGATGTGCCGCCCGAGCTGTCTTGATCGTTATATCCTGCATATGCGAATGAACGAGCCAACGCTGAAGTGAGCGCTGCGCTTGCAGCACGCGAGGAGTTGCCCGTACCGCCAGCTTTGATCAGCTTCCACTTCTGCATGTCGCCGCCCCAATAAGGCCACTGCTCCACATTACCGCCTGCCGTTGTACTGCCGTTCAATACATCAAGTGCTGAAGCGTAACCAGACGATTTCGTCAGGAATGCGACGGTGCCGTCGTCATTCTGCTGAATTTTGAACAGCTGCATCGTGCCGCCCCAATACGTCCATTGATCAATGTTCGTACCGTTGGCAGACGAGCCGTTATACACATCAACACTGCTCTTATACGCAGAAGCGCCCGTCAGCAAATAATAGTCACCGCTACCGTAATAAACAATGCGGAACTTCTGAGCGTCCGCCCCGTTATACGACCACTGGCGAATGTTCGCGCCATCCGCGGCCGATCCGTTCTCAACATCCAGATAGAGTCCGCTGTTCTTGTTCTTAATATAGTAATAGCCTTCATACGTCTGTGCGCCGTATAGACTCGTATTCGTATAGCCCTGCGTGCCAATATACGACCAGTTTCTTAGATCGGTGCTCGATGCTTGTGCAACATGCGAGCCATAGATATAATATTTGCCTGTCGTCGAATCGTAATAAACATTCGGATCGTGCACCGATACCCTCGTAGTCGACGACGTGGTATTCGATATAGCCGCACCGAACGCGCTGCTGCTCACACTGACAATGAACAACACGCAGATGACGGTCATAATCAGGAGCTTATTAGTCCAAATTCGCTGTGTACGCTGCATTTCGTTAAACAATCCCCTCTCATGTGCAAAGTTTAGGAAAACGCTTATGGATTGGAGAGCCTCACCTGTCATCACCGGATGATTGAATGCCGGTTAAGCGCTTACAAAACAATAAACGATTTAAGAGTTGACCCCCTCCTCTCACGTCCCGCACACGAAGAGCCCCACTACAGCCGATCGTCTGAAAGACGATGACACAGTTGAATTGTTACGTTTTTGTTAACTGGTTAACGAAACCATTATAACCAAACTCAATTCAGTTGGCTATTCTAAAATTTTCAGATCATTCAGAATGCTTCTAACGTTCCATTACCTAGGCCACTTAGAGGGAATCCCCCCCTGCTATAAGAAATGGTTCACAAGATCGAATCCCCACATCCGATTAACAAATATATGAATCACAATCCAACCTCCCGCTGTCTGCAAAAAAAAAACCACATCCGCTCGGATGTGGTTTCTTAACCTGCTAAACCTTTAACCTGCCTATCGTTTAACGGTCTGATCCAGCTTCGTCATCAGCTCCTGCAGCTGCGAAATCGACGACACGATATCTTCCACATAACGCTGCTGCTCGATCGAGCTCGCCAACACCTCTTCAACGGACGCCGCCGACTGCTCTGTGAAGGACGCCACTGTCGCAATCTCCTGAACGACCGTGTGGGATGCAGCGTTCAAGCCTTCGTTAAGCTCGCGAATATGGCCGGCCTGATCCTGCGCTTCAACTGCATTCGTCTGAATGCCGCTGAACAACTGCGCCGCGCTCGCCGCTGAATCCTTGCCCGCTCCTACAATGACCTGCCCATGCTGCACCAGCCCTGTAGCTTGTCCGATCTTGGATTGGATCGAAGCGAGAATGCTTGCAATGTCAGTGGACGCATCCTGCGCGTGCTGCGCCAGCTTGCGAATCTCGGAAGCGACGACAGAGAAGCCTTTGCCCTGATCCCCGGCCCTTGCAGCTTCGATCGATGCGTTCAATGAAAGCAAGTTCGTCTGGTTAGCGATCTCTTGGATCGTCGTTACGATACTGCTGATTTTCTCATTCTGTTCATTGACCTCGTTCATTACGACGGATGTACTGCCTACCAACTGGTCAATCTCGTTCATATTGTGCGTTAGCTCTTCCATCTTGGAATGTCCAAGCAGCGTCAGCTCTGCCGTTTCCTTTGACTTCTCGCTCATGGAGACGGAGGCTTCCATCGTCGTGCTAATGCTTTCGCTCACTTGTAGGATAGCGTTCGAGATATCCGTAACACTAGTCGCTTGCGTCTCGATGCCGCTCGCGATTTCTTGGAATGCAATGACGACCTGCGAGGAGATCTCGCCGGTGTGACCCGCATTTTGCTGCAAGCTATGTATGGAATCGCCCAACACATTGACCGAACGCTTCACCTCGCCAAGTACGTCCTCCGTACGCGTTCTCGCTTCGGCCGACTCCTCTGCGCTAACTTCTGCTTTCTTAACGACCTTCGCTCCAAGTATGCTCTGCGCAATCAACGCCGCCAGCGTCACAACCTGGTAAGCGACCAGATCAACCGTCGGAACCGATGCGAAGATTTCCTTCGTCTCTCCAAAATAAACCGTCATCCCAATCGACAGTACGCCGCTCAGCACAATCGGACGATAGTCGTGATAAATCGAAATAATCGCCATTGCAAAATAGAGGAGATACAAGCTGTCAAACGTAGTGCCCTCTCGAATAAAGAAGAAGCTGATAACACCTAGCCCCACGGATACCAAATAGCGAATATGAGGAACGGCAATCCTTCTCCATGTCAATCCGACACACAATAGGCAGAACGGAATTCCGACTATCGCCAGTGTCTTCTGGATTGCCTCATCCGAGATCGCGATCCCTAATAGAAGCGTTCCGATCAGCAGCCATACCATTAATTTGTTCTTCTTGTGCAGTTCCAGCAAGCTCGCGGACATGCTAACCCTTCTCTCCCCTTAAGTATGTACAATTGCTGCTCTCTAATGTTCTCATCCAAACAAACCATACATCATTGTTATCGGCTGCGGGATGTTGTTGGTTAAGAAGAGACAAAAAAACTCAGCGGATCGCTGAGTCCATAATCGGCTTAAATCTCCTGGCCCAATGCCGGCACCTGCTTGCCGAAGAAAAGCCTACGCAGCAAATACTGCCGCGTAGGCCTTCATTCGTCCTAACGAATACCTTATCTGCTCTTCACCAGAAGCTCCACCGCTTGCTTAACGAGCTTGCTTGTGTCCCCGCCTGTCGTCTGCTCTTCCAGGATGCATTGCTGAAGATTCTCGGCAACGATCTGCGCGATCGCCCGGTCAGAAGCATTGCGAACCGCCGACAGCTGGCTTACGACATCCTTGCACGGTTTTCCTTCGTCCATGAGGCGCAATACGCCGCGAACTTGTCCTTCGATTCGTTTGAGGCGCGCTTTGATCTCATCCGAGTAGTTATAATCCATATCTTCTTCATCCTTTCTGAACGCACACTTACAAGTATGGGTATATTATAAAGCATAAAGGTACGCGCTCATACTCTTTATCCGAATTTTCTAGATAAACAAGTTTACGTTGCCTTCGGAAGCGTCCCCGAGATAAGCCGCTACGCCGCCGAGCTCGACGCCCTCGATCATCTCTTCCTTCTGGATGCCGAGCAAATCCATCGTCATCGTGCAGCCCACGATCTTGACACCCATCTCCTGCGCCAGCTCGATCAGCTGCGGCAGCGTCATTGCATTGTGCTTCTTGATAACATGCTTGATCATTTTCGGTCCCATGCCGAGCATTTGCATTCTGGACAAGCCCAGCTTGTTCGCGCCGCGCGGCATCATCCAGCCGAACATTTTCTCCAGCATACCTTTATTCGTTTGAACCGCCTCATCCTTGCGAAGCGTATTCAATCCCCAGAAGGTTGCAAAGATCGTAACGTCATGATCGTAAGCCGCTGCGCCATTGGCAATGATAAAGGCTGCCATCGCTTTGTCATAGTCGCCGCTGAACAATACGATTGTCGTTTTCTTCTTTTGCTCCATAACGATTATCCGTTCTCCTCTCGATGATTAAGATTTATGCCTTGCGGACGTAGAACTTGTAGACGCCTTGCTCTTCTTCGTGCTTCACGAGCTCGTGGTTCGTCTGTTTCACCCATGCTTGGAAGTCATTGACCGAGCCTTTATCCGTCGAGAGCACTTCCATGACTTGACCGGACTGCAAGCCGTCCAGCGCTTTCTTCGCCTTTACGATCGGCATTGGGCATGCCAGGCCTTTCGTATCAACAACCAGATCTTTATTCATTTGTGTTATCCTCCTCAAAATGTATCGGTCCGTGACCGTATCCTTAGTTTGTTAATTCGATCGTTATTAGTTCAATTTAGACGTTGGGCCGTTCCAGCCGGTCATGCCCGGCAATACGTTCGAGATATTCGTGAAGCCTTTGTCCTGCAGCAGCTGGCAAGCCAGGTCGCTGCGAGTGCCGGTGCGGCAAATAACTGCGATAGCGGCATCGCTCTTCAATTCTCCGATGCGGCCTTCCAGTTCACCCATTGGGATGTTAATAGCGGATGCTACATGTTGGAATGCATATTCCGCAGGCTCGCGAACGTCCAGCACTGTAATTGCGTCGCCGCCGGAGAGCTTCGCTTGAAGCTCCTCCGTCGTCATCGTTACCGCAAACTTCGTTTCCGGCTTTACTTCATCCGCATTCGACTTGCGGATGTAATGCTTCAGAACGCCGTCTTCTTCAATCGTTCCCAGGTATTGATGACCTGTATTTTTGCACCAGCCTTGGATATCGGCGAGCGAGCCTCTATCTGTTGCCTGAAGTTCGACGACCTGACCCGCTTGAACCGTCTCGATGGCTTTCTTCGTCTTCACGATCGGCATCGGGCAGGCAAGCCCTTTGCAATCAAGCGTAAGGTCTACTTGAATTTGTGCTTGGTTAGTCAATGGTATGATCCCCTTTCGATTCTTTACGATCAACAGCTTACTTGTCGTGAATAGCGCAGCGGTTCGGTCCGATTTCCATTTCGCGCTGCTCATCGGACGTAGGTGCGATTTTACCCATGTTCGTCTGACGGATCTGTTGGTAAGAGTTTGGATGCTGCGGCAGATTTTCCGTTACTGCACGGCGGAATTCCGCCTCGTCATGGATATTGAGTCCTGGATTGTTCTGGTACAGATCGCCCAGACGAGCGGATACTTTGCCGCCTTCGCCAAGCTCTGTAATTTTGCCAAAGTGTGCAGGAAGCACGACCAGTTCTTCAGACAGCTCTTTGTAACGGTTGTACAGCGTGTTGCGCAGATCTCCAACCCAGTCTTCTGCAAGGCCTGCAAGGTCAGGACGTCCGATCGATTCTACGAACAGGATGTCGCCTGACAGCAGGTAACGGTCGTCTACAACAAAGGACGTACTGCCGATTGTGTGGCCTGGCGAGTATATCGCCTGGATTTTGATTTGCGTGTCGCCAACCGTAATTTCTTCGGCGTCATTAAGTGCTGCATATTCAAACGTCACTTCGCCTGCATCCTTCGGAGGCAGCCAGTACGTAGCGCCAAGCTTCTCAGCCAGCTGGCGTCCACCGGAAATGTGGTCCGCATGAAGGTGCGTATCGATGGTATGCTTGATCGTTGCGCCTTTCTCTGCAGCGAATTGCTCGAATACGTCCGTCATGCGCAGCGTATCGATCGTAGCCGCTTCGCCGTTGGAGATAACCATATACGACAGGCAGCCTTTGCCGATGCGTACGAATTGGTACAGTTCGCCGCCGTCCTTCAGGTCAGCCACCTTCACAGGCTCCAAATATTCGCTCCATGCTTTCATGCCGCCCTGGAGGTAGAACACTTCTGCACGGCCAGTCTCAGCCAACTGCTCTGCTACGAACATGGACGAGCCTTCCTTCGCGCATACTACGAGCACTTTGCCTTCGGCAGGAATGCGGTCCATAATGCCCTCTACACCTTCGAGCAGTTCGAAATAAGGTACGTTGATCGATTCAATCGTTTCGCCTTCGATTCGCCAGTCGTTATAGTCGCCTTCGTTGCGAACATCGAGAATGAATAGCGGTTGTTTGTCCAGAACATATCGAGTAACTTCTTTAGCCGTCATTGGTTGGTACGTTGCAGTTGTTGTCATTTGTATTCGCTCCTTTTATGGGTGTACCCCTATGGGTATATAAATGGTTAAAATTTTTTGCCCGTTTCGGCAATGGCTTACTCTGATTGTCGTTTATTTCGTTCCGTCACAAGCTTTAAAATTCGACGTTTCCGTTCCAGTTCATCATGCCGCCCGTCATGTTGACGACATCGTAACCGAGCGATTCCAACATCTCGCATGCCAGACCGCTGCGATTGCCGCTGCGGCAGACGACAATGGTTTCTTGCTTCGAATCGATCTCTGAACGTCTCTGCCCTAGCGTGCCCAGCGGAATATGTTTCGCACCTGGAATATGGCCGGATTGCCATTCGTCCAACTCGCGAACATCCACAATATGAAGCTTTTTTCCATGTTTGATTAAAGCCGCCACTTCGTCGGTCGTGATTTCTTTAGAGAACTTACCAGCCAATTCAATCTCTCCTTAATAATATTATAGTTTGTTATATGCTTGATAACGACTAATTAACGTATACCCCTATGGGTATTATCATAAGTCTTCGGCTCGCTCTTGTCAACTTCCTCTTATTTCTTCAACTGACCTTTCCAGGCCATGATGCCGCCTTGCAGATGCGCCAGATTCTGATATCCTCTCTTGGAGAGAACCTTAGCTGCTTGCTTGCTTCTCATTCCGCTTCGGCAATACAGGTAAACGCTGCGGTCGGAAGGGATTTCGCTTACGCGCTGCTGCAATCGGGACAAAGGAATATTGATGGCGCCCGGAATATAACCTTGCTTCACTTCGCCTGGCTCGCGCACGTCGATCAGCATATGGTTTCGGTTCAATTTGAGCTCATTCTGCAATTGATCGGCATTGACGTTACGAAGTCCCTTTACACCTTTGAAACGAGAAGCAAGGAACCACACGATGCCGGCGCCAATCGCGATGTTGATAATAAGATTCGTATCCATGAACTCACCTCCTTGTATTGATACCCGTCAGGGTATAGATTGATTTAAAAAAAATTAGTGTGTCGCCTAACTTGTTTTCATTATATACCCCATGGGGTATGTTTGCAATAGCAATTTCAAAGTTAATTTTTTGATAAATCAGGACGAATGATCGAACACTATTCCAACTGCCGAATCGCCTTTGTCATAATCTCATCATTGATCGCACCGGCATACTTGTTTCTTATAATACCGTTCTTATCGATTACGTATGTGGTCGGATAAGCAGTAACCTTGTATTGCCTCTTTATAATCCCCGCTTCGTCTAGGACGACAGGGAAGGTCAGTCCATATTCGCTGACGAAGTCATCGACATCTGAAGCCTTCGCCTCGGTCGTCGTTAAATTCACCGACAGAATCACGACATCTCGAGCAGCGTAATCTTTGTAAACCCGTTCCATATGCGGCATCTCTGCCTTGCAGGGCGGACACCAGGTAGCCCAGAAATTAATGAAGACCGTTCGTCCACGATAATCGGACAACCGGACCGCGTTGCCGCCCAAATCCTTCAACTCAAAATCCGGGGCCTGCTCGCCCTTCCGCGTGCCGGTATCCGTCTGCTGAAGCAACTGCGCATCGGTAGACGAGTTGCCAGAGCCGGCCGTTTTATTTTGGTACAAACCGTAAGCAACCAGTGCAAGCAAGACGAATACGCCTATTATGCTCTTCTTCATCGTTCCACTCCTTCGTCCCATTATGCGTTCCATACGATAAATCCGGAAAGCCAAGCGCTGATGCGCTGGAACTGTCCGGTAAACAACAGCAGGCCCATCGCAATGAATAAGACGCCGTTCGCAACGGACAACATCGGCAGAAACCGATGAATGCGCCGAAGAACGCCAAGCGATCGAGTAACGATAAGCGAAAGAAGAAGAAACGGCATTCCCATGCCAAGCGAATAAACCGCAAGCAAGAACGCTCCGTGCCACACTGTATCCGCTGTGCCTGCCAGCAGAAGAATGCTGGACAATGCCATGCCTACGCACGGCGTCCAACCCGTTCCGAACGCCACGCCGATCATGAACGACCGGAACTTCCCGCGGCTGACGCCTTTGTTGAACCTTTTGCTGAAGCCCGCGCCTAGGCGCAGGAAAGCCGGCAGCCGAATATGAAGCAGACCTGCCATCTGCAGCCCGAACGCGACAATCAGAAGTCCGCTTATTTGCTCGATCCACTGCCGCTGCTCCGCCCATATTCGCCCTATCAGACCAACTGATGTCCCCATTAATACAAATACAGCGCTGAATCCGAGAATGAAGCTGATCGAGCGCCGGAAGAGAAGCCTTCGGTCCGCAACCACCCGATTGTCTTGAATGGCGGACTCCGTCAAATGGGAGACGTATACGGGCACAAGCGGAAAAACGCACGGCGATAGGAACGATAGCAGTCCTGCAGCGAAAGCAGCAAACAAAGTCACCTGTTCCATTTAGTCCTCCCTTTGCGCTTTGCCGCGCAATCGAATGGCTCGCTCCGATTGAATAATGAGAAGCAGCACCCCGCTCGAGAAGAGAAGCCAGACTAATTGCTCGGCGCCGAAGCCGTAGAGCACTGACCGTTCGTCCGGTTCCATGAAGGAGACAGCGGCCCTGCCGAGCCCGTACCACAGCCAAATCGTCTTGAGAGAAATCTCGGCCGTTCTCGCGACTATGAGAATGACGAATAGAAGAAATGTTCCGCTTGCAAGCAATGAATGCGGCATAATGGACTCGTCCAACAGCATCGCCTGCACGGCATAATAAACGGAGGTCCAGCCAAATATCATGACGGTGAGGAGCATTCCGGATCTTCTTGCTCCCAGCCCAGCCTGCGTTAAGCGTATCATCATATAAGAAGCTGACAGCGTCGACGCAAGCCAAGCGCCCTTCTCGCCTCCGCTATAATAAATCAATGACCACAAATTGGAGAGAACTTCAGATGGACTGAACAACAGCAGACTGCCTTTCCAAACGAGCAGCCAGATCAACACGGCATTCATCGCAAAGCCCGCTATCTTTGACTTGTCCTCGTGCTGTCTCATACTGATTCGCATGCCGAGCATACCGAGCATGCCCGCAATCAGATAGATGGCGATTTCCAAATTCAACACGAATGGACCTGCTTGTACGGTATACATGGATCTACTCCTTTGCTGATAAACCTAACAAACTAAATCCATCGCACATGTGCAGATAGAACAAAGAGCGAGCGCCTCTTGTTTCATGCGTCCGCTCTTTGTTCATTATACATATACACCATGGGGTATTGAAGTGGCCAAAAAAAGACCACGATTATTTTTAAGACAGTATGCCCCACCAAATCTTTA
This sequence comes from Paenibacillus terricola, assembly GCF_014779765.1. GTDB lineage: Bacteria > Bacillota > Bacilli > Paenibacillales > Paenibacillaceae > Paenibacillus_T > Paenibacillus_T terricola. Next base: position 658,425 of record NZ_JACXZA010000005.1, read on the forward strand.
CAACCGTTGCTGCAATCAACACCGCGAGCACCATTTGAAGCACCTTCACGTTCAGCTTCTGACCGATCTTCGCCCCAATCGGCGAGCCGATGATGCTTGCAACTACCATAATGATCGACGGAACGAGCAGCATATGTCCGCCCATCACTTTGCCGGCGGTCGAGCCGATCGATGAGATGAACGTAATGGCGAGCGAAGAAGCGATCGCGACGCGCGTCGGTATTTTGAGAACGACGAGCATAATGGGAACGGTAATGAATGCGCCGGCGGCGCCAACGACGCCTGACAGAATGCCGACGACCGCAGCGGATAGACCGGCAATCATTTTGTTGAATTGAAGCTTGGCAGAATCGCCTTCTTGGCCTTTCTTCGGAAGGAACATCATAATAGCCGCAACAAGCGCCAGCACCGCATAGGTCAGGTTGATGGCCGAGTCGGGCAGAAACTTGGAGCCATACCCGCCGACAAAGCTGCCGATTACGATCGGTATGCCCATGTAGAGCACCAGCTGTTTGTTGATCAAACCGCTCTTGCGATAAGCGAATACGCCTGCAATGGTTGCGAAGAATACTTGTACAGCACTAACCGCCGATACTTCTTGTGCGGTGAATGCGACAAAACCCAACGCCGGCGGTATATAGAGCAGCATCGGATATTTGATGATCGAACCGCCGATGCCTACCATGCCGGAAATGAATGAACCGATAAACCCGATTGCGAACAATGTGAGCAGCCAGCCAAAATCTAAATCCATTTTATAACACTCCCCATTCTTTGTTGTCATTTGAGTATGATGCGTTATACATATACCCCCATGGGTATTATAATACGTGCTGATTGCCCCCTTGTCAATTGAGCCCAGCCTATTATTATCTGTACAAAAAATGGTTGCGAGCTCGTTATTTGATAAAGCCCTGCAACTAACCGCCTATTCATCGATCCGGCTTCAGTTAACTGCCATAGGGAGCCTCCGTACAAGAACAAGACAAAAAGCCGTATCCTCTGCGGATACGGCTTTGCTGATTGAACGATTCGGAAATCGACAAAGCCACATCCTCATGCGGATGTGGCTCTTCATGATGCAGGCAAAGAAACATACCGTCCAATGGCCTAGCTTTTATTAACGATCTGCTTACCCTTAAAGTTGGACTTCTGAATCTCTCTTGTGTTAACGAGTACAGGAAGCTCTCTCATCCCACTAACCATCGGCGTGTGACAGAAATGACAAGTCGGCGCCTCTTCAAATGAAAAATTATCTCTCATCCATCCGTTACACCCATCCTGTGCGCAGTACCAGACTGCCGTCATCTCAAGGGGGACTTCCGCTTCCTTTTTCTTTGAATAGTACACTGCCTCCTGACCTCCTCCCAATTGCTTAACCAATTATTCAAAAAAGAACAATGCCCCAAACATGATGTTCGAGGCATTGTTACTTACGACTTACAAGGATACTACAGTTTTACAACATTCTCAGCTTGCGGTCCGCGGTTGCCTTGAACAACATTGAACTCTACGCGTTGACCTTCGTCGAGCGATTTGTAGCCATCACCAACGATTGCGCTGAAATGTACGAATACGTCGTTACCACCTTCAACCTCGATAAAGCCGAAGCCTTTCTCTGCGTTGAACCATTTCACTGTACCAGTTTGCATGTAGGAGCACCTCCTTCTTGTTTAAATATGTGCTTTTATTTCTTGAAAAATAAATTCACATATTGTACAAGCTTATTGTATTAAAACAATAACCTTCTACAACGTGTGAATTAAAGGTCAGCATTCCAATCAACCCATTATAACTCACTTTTCTCATAATTGCAATATCCCTAGCCATAAAACAAACTAGGGATTTGCTGGGCCTGTTCGCAAGCCTGTTAAGCAGCATTCTATTCGCTACTCCGTAATCAATCCATGCGGTGTAATATGCTTCATTCGGTAAGCTGCGGTCATCGATACGGCATATGCCAGCAGTACCAATCCAGCACACAATCCTGCAATAACAGGTGGCTTAATAACAAACTGTACATTATGAATGCCTGCGCCAGTGAGCAGCACCGTCAGAATGCTATTCGTCAACAGCGCGCCAAGCAGTCCGCCGATAATTACACCCGCAAGCATGATCGGAATGTAGCTGAATGCCAGCTGATTCATCAACTGTGGCGTCGTATAACCCGTCGCCTTCATAATGCCGAAATCACGTCTGCGCTTGAGCAGCGTCGTACGTACGACCATGAACAGAATCAGCACGACGACAATAATCGTAATGACCAGCACAATCGCCATGATTGCAGCTACGGCAGACGAATAGATGGAGCTCTGGCTGTCGATCGTCGCATCGATGTCCGTCACCTCAGTAATCATATCGCCATATTGCGCCTTCACTTCATTCATAAACTGCGTATTCGTTACCCCGTCCAAATAAACCTGAATGAGCTGCCCCGTATAACTTGGAATTAGATGCTGTGCGCCTGATAGCGTCAGGTACGCCGCTTGCCCCATGTTGCTGATCGATTGACTTAGCCCCGTCACTAAATAGGTGTAAGTTGCGCCGCCCGTTTCTACCGTAACGGTATCCCCGACGCTTTTGTTGATGAGCTTCGACACTGCCCAAGAAATTGCAATTTCATTATCGAATTTCGGGAATCGGCCATCGTAAACCATCTGATTGTTGAGCTTGCTATAGTCATCCGATACGCTGGTCAGAATGCTTTGCCCGTCCACCGTCGTCGTTATGTTGTCAAGTATGACCGACTTCTTCACACCTGCCATCCGATCAATCGCGGCCTTAAGCTCCCCGCTGTTCGCCTCGGAGCTTGATTGAATTGCAACGTTTGACGTTTCTGCGCCGACGAGATGAATGAATGCAGTCTTATCTCTTGCGATGTTATCATACAGCGCAATCGAGAATACGGATGCGAAAGTAACGGCAATCATAATAGCAGTGATCATCAGATTCTGTCTGCTGTTGATCATGATCGATTTGCAGGCATGCAGCAGCTGCAATCCGCCTCTCGCTTTCTCCAGGGAGAAATAATTGCGCTTGAAGTTATGCGTCTTCACGCCGCCGCGAAGCGCCATAACAGGATGCAGCTTGCGGATACGCATCGACGTGAATAAAGCGACGAGCGTAACGGACCCAACGACGAGCAGCATACTCACCAGAATAAGAGTTCCTTGTGCCTGCTGCTCCCATATAAGCCCCGTTAGTGTAGCCAAGATACCTCCAAACACTGGGAACAGCGCATAGGATAAGGCTACACCTATCGCACCTGCTATGAACGAAATGAGCGAGAACTGTCCTACATGCGAGGATGTAATTTGCCGACTGGTATAGCCAAGCGCCTTCAACACCCCGATATTCACGACACTGTCTTTAATGATATTAGATACTCGGAACCGAATAACGAGCAGCGCCGCGAGTACAATAACAATGGAGAACGCGACAAGAATGGCTGCAATCATGTTGACCGTGAGGCCGCTAACCTGCTTCATCACTTCGATATCGGCCATGTAGTGAAACTTCGCGTTTACGCCCTCCGTGGCAAGCGGATAGACCTTATGATAATCATCGAGAATTCTCGTCGATTGCGACATATCTTGCATGGTTGCCGATATCAGAATGCCGCTCGCATCCTCGCCCAGCTCAGCGGCCAGCTTCTGGTAGGCAGCGTCCGACAGGAACATTTTGATAAGACCCATATTGTTCGTAGCAAGCATCGTCGATTCGAAGAATCCTGCCGTTTGATAACGGTACGACTTATTCTGGAACGCAATCGATATTGTATCGCCGAGCCGGTAGCCGCCGCTCTTATAGTAGCTGTATGGCAAGTAGATCGCATCAGCTGCGGGTACTGTGCCCAGTCGGTCGATCAACTGCAACGGTCCTAAGCTCCGATTCGAATCCGCATTAAGCAGGGAGAGTGCCGTGTTCATATCACTGTCGCCGAAACGCATCGTAGCTGAAGGCATAACGATAACAGGCTCAATCTCGGTCGCGGTCACGCCCTTATAGTTTCTGAAGAAATCGCCATTCTCATCCTTGTAATCGGACTTCTTCATCATCATAACGACATACGGATCGCTAAGCTCCTCCACCTTATGTTCATAGAAGGAGGACATGCTCGAAATAATCGTAAGACCCACATTCAGCAGCAAAGATGCTGCCGCGATCAGCAGAATGAGGGAAACGACGGTGCCCTTCCCTTTGCGCAAATTCGCTTTGATCAGATTCATGATGCTCATCTTACCACCTCATGTCGGCCAGGAAATCTTGCAGCTGCTCCTGCCGTTCAACGCTGTGGCCTTTCTCGTAAGCACCTAATGACATATCCCCGCGAATGACGCCATCTCGCAGAAAAAGAATCCGATTGCCGCGCATCGCCGTCTTAATATCATGCGTAACCATGACGATACTCTGCCCGCTCTTATTCATCGCTGTCAGCACATCAAGCACGCTGTCGCTAGCCGCGGAATTAAGCGCGCCAGTTGGCTCATCGGCGAACAGAATTGCCGGCTTATTAATGAGCGCTCTCACAATGCCTGCCCGCTGCGCCTCGCCGCCCGACAGCTGGGAAGGGAACTTCCTCCATGCTTCTTCGCCCAGTCCAACTTCAAGCAGCATCTGCTTCGCTCGTGCTGCCGTCTCCTTCTTGTTGCGGCTAATGAGCAGCCCACTTGCCAACACGTTATCGAGCACGCTCATGTTGTCGAGCAGATGGATTTGCTGGAACACGAAACCACAGTTGTTTCTGCGGAAGATCGCCAGCTTATCGTTGTTCAGCTTCGAAATTTCATTGTCCCCGAAGTGAATCGTTCCAAGCGTTGGTTTATCCATGCCGCTCAGTGCGTAGAGCAGCGTCGATTTGCCGGAGCCTGAGCTTCCCATGATGACCGTGAAATCACCTTTCATCAGACTAATGTCTAAGTTCTTCAATACATGCTGCTGGAGTCCGCCGCTGGAGAACGTTTTGCACAGCTTCTCCGTTCTAAGTAATACATTTTGCATACAATCACCCTCATCGATTTAAGATTATCGCTTCTCTTCTGCGTCGCAACAGGCCGTCATTCATGCTACACCCTTACTATACCGAACCAATTCTTAGTAGAGCTTTGCGCATTTCTTAACGGATTCTTAAATCGGTCAGGAAGCCAGCTTCAATCGAAGGATGACGGTAAAGCCGTCACTGCGGTTGAAGCATTCCGCTTCACCTTGCATGTTCTGCATGAGGTAATTGGAGATGAATAATCCGAGGCCAGATCCGCTCAATCCCTCCGCATTAGCACCCCGATAAAATTTGTTAAACAACAGCGGCAGCTCATCTGGATCCACTCCATTCCCATAATCCAGAATACTGAGTTCCAAGTGGTCATTCCTGATACATGAGCGCACCGTCACATCCGTCTTCGCGTATTTGTACGCGTTGCTGATGACATTATCGATCACCTGCTGAAGACGAGACGTATCCATAAGCACAAGGCATGGCGGGAGCGGCTCGCAATGAACGCGTTCATCATAATCCGCCTTGGCGAACATCTCCTGCACAATGCTGCTCGACTGCTCGCTAACCGTTACGTGAAGCTGCGTCATCTCTTCAAGCGTGGCATGGAACATGTCCGTAATAAGCAAATGAATCTGCTCCGCCTTTGCGTAAATGTTGCCGAGCTGTCGGGTTGTCTTCTCGTCTTGCGCGCTGACAAGCATTAACTCCACGACCGCCTTGATAGAAGCTACCGGTGTCTTAATATCATGGCTTAAACTCGCGACAAGTTCCTTCTTGCTTCGGTTCGCTTCATATTCGCTTTGCCTTGCAGCGGCAAGCTGCTCGCGCATGAGATCGAAGCTTTCCGTGAAAGCGCCGAAAGGGTTGTGGCGGCTCATCGGCAGCGGAACATCCAGATTGCCGGTCGCAATCTGGGAGGCGAAGCTCTGCAGTCGCATGAACGGCTTAAATACGGTGCGATTCAACCAGATCGCATAACCGCCGCACAATAAAGCGAGCAGAGCGAATGCGATGATGACGCTCAACGCAAGTCGATGCTTAATGTCGTGAAACGTCTGCTTGTAGTCGTTGAGCACGATGATTTTGCCAAGCTGCTGCCCGTCTTTCGTGATGTCCATGATCGTACCGTTATGTTTAACGGCATTATTAAAGGTCGTGAACAAACCGGTCGACGTCTCGTAGATAGGCGCGCCGTTATTGTCGAGCACGACGAACGGGAGCGTGACGGCTTGATAATCTTCGGGGGCCAGGTCCGGCCAGTGGCTCTCCACTGTTTTCACGATTTCATTGACAGCGACGACGTCGACATCGGTGTTGATCGCTATTCGGTTAATGAGGATAAAGAATAGAAGGCCGGCTGCGCATATAGCTGCGGCGATGACGAGCAGTCCCTTGGACTTCATAAGCTGCCGTCCTCCAGGATGTACCCTTTGCCCCACACAGTCTTAATGTATTGCGGCTCATTAGGTTTCACTTCAAGCTTCTCTCTGAGATGGCGGATATGTACGTTCAACGTGCCGTCGCCGACGAAGGAGTCTCCCCACACTTGGCGGAACAACTCTTCCTTCGGAATGATCCGATTCTTGTTGCTGGCCAGATAGGTGAGCAGCTTGAATTCCATTGCCTTGAGCTTGACCTCTACGCCCTGGACGCGGACGCGTTCCATCTGTTCGTCGATCGTGACAGGGCCGTAATCGAGCGATGGTGTCACGGTTGTAGTGCTGGCGTTGATGGTTGTGCTGTTGTAGCGCTTGAGCACGGCCTTCACCTTCGCATGCAGAACGCTGAGCGTGTACGGCTTCTGGATATAATCGTCCCCGCCGATGTTGAGCGCGATGAGAATGTCGTCATTACTCGTACGCGCGCTAATAAACAGAATCGGGATCTGCGTCGTTTGTCTAAGCTTTCGACACAGCTCAAATCCCGACGTTGCTCCCAGATTAATATCTAATAGAATGAGCGACACCTCATGTTGCTGCAGAAACGCAAGGCACGCCTCCGAGCTCGTCACATAAGCCGACTGAACGTCGAACATATTGAAATACTCGCTTGTCGTCTCCGCCAGCACTTCCTCGTCATCTACAATTAAACAGTCGTATTTCATTGGGATTCTCCTTAGGATAAAGAGTTTGTATGGAATAGGGGATATTTTCTAGCAATCATATAAACATATTAGGGGGAATGGGGATGTTGTACAACGCTTTACTTGTTTTAACCCGTCTCATTCTGGGCAGGATTGGCAATCCTTTTAACGAATAAGTACGCAGGTCATATCCTAGGAGGGACTTATGGGCAGAGTTGTGCATTTCGAGATTCATGTCGATGATATGGAGCGTGCGAAGAAGTTTTACGGCGAGATTTTTGGATGGACGTTCGAGGATTGGAGCGCATATGCGGGGATGCCGTATTTCGGAGCGACAACGGGAGATGCCGATCAGATGGGGATTAACGGGGCATTGATGCAGCGTCGCGGCCCTGCTCCGCAACCCGGTCAGCCGATGAATGGCTTCGCCTGCACTATTGGCGTGGAAGACTATGACTCCACTGAAGCGAAGATTTTGGAATACGGCGGTCAAATCGCTTTGCCCAAATACGCTCTGCCAGGGATGGCATGGCAGGGGTATTGCATCGATACGGAAGGCAATGTAATCGGTATTCATCAGCCGGATCCGAATGCGAAATAAGTTGATGCTTTAATCGAACCACGCGAGCATCGCTAGCTCTTGTTCAGTTCAGATGCCGCACGGCATACGAAGCATCCCTAACAACAAAATGGTTGAGCAGATTTCCTTCTGCTCAACCATTTTGACTTTCTTAGACTTATTCCGCAGATTGCTTCTGCTTCTGCTCGGCCAAGCGTGCCTGCTTCTCAGCTAACTGCTTAGCCGAGTGAGCGAGCGTGCCATCGATCTCATCAATGGCTTTCTTAAGCTTAACTTCCCGTGAGATTTTGCTGCTCAAATCGTTCATCGATTGACTCAATTTCTGGTCACGCTGAAGCTGTTTGATTTGGGACGACAAATGATCACGTTTCTTCTTATGTTCACGAACGAACTTCTGAAGGTCAGCAATCTCTTTCTCTAGTCGAGCGATGATAGAACGGATGAAGCTAATTGCCATTCGTGCACCTCTTTATTCCATAGTTCTGCATAGACACCATTTTACTATAGTTGGCACGATAAGCAAAAAATGAACCATCGGTCGATGAATGCGCAGCCGAACGACAGTCAGGTGCGAATTCCACGTGATATCATCATCCGTTACGTCGTCTCCGCGCATCTTGGCATTAGCAGCATTCGCGAAAACAGGGAAAACCTCGAGCGAGTCATTCCGATGATCAGCGACTTACAGCATAATGCAGCAACAAAAAAGCACCTCTTCGCATTGCAAGAGGTGCCCTTCGTTTGAAGTGCGCTAAACCATTGTCGGCTTACGACGTATGACCAGCAATGTACTGGAGCGTTCCGACCGGGTATGACGTCCACTCGCCATACAATTGGAAGCTCGTATTCCCTGCACGGATGCCGGACTTGCGGATGATGGTGCCGCCATTGGGCATAAACGCAGTGGTCGCGTTTGGATCGCCCAGCACATCGATGATTACGCCGTTCTTTTTCAAGACAAAGCCCGTCGTAAGCGTCGTTCCACCATTAAATAGCGCTAATTCTTCATTGTAATATGTTGCGTTCGTGATATCGAAAAAGTCATAAAAAACCTGGTCGATGAATAAGTACGGCATGCCTTTCCACAACGGTAATAACGCCTTTGAATAGGAAGACTTCTGTCCGGTATTCTTATTATACTGGTAGACCTCAAGCGTGTACCCCGATACCGTCTGAGAAGTGTCTCCTACTGGATTAAAGTAGAGCTGGAGCGCCGTACGCCCATTGCCCGCGTCCATATATTGCGAGAAATACAGCTCCTCCGCTCCCTGTGGATCGACCGCCACACTTAGGACTGCTGCAGTGCCATCTGCTCCAATGATCCAAGTATTAAGCGGCATGCCATCCCAAGTCCACTTCGTTCCATTCAAAGTGGTTGGACCGGTAAACGTGGAATCCGGCGTACCCGTATAGACCTTGAATTGGGTTTGGTTTGGAAAAACAGCTGCTAAATCATACAAGATACTCTCCTTGACGCCTTGCTTGGTCCGTATATTCACTAGTCCATTAGCTGCAAGCGGCGCATTGCGTACTGTCAAACTATACGTGGCCGTGCCGCCTTTGCCATCGTCTGCTGTAATTAGAACCGTCGTGCTGCCTGCTGTCGCGCTAGGCGTCAATGTAATCATGCCGCCGTTGATCGCTGCCTGGACAATGCCCGCTGCCGCTGGAACAGCCGTAAAGGTTAGCGCATCTCCGTCTGGGTCCTCGAACAATTGCGTCAAATCGTAACTCCGTGCGTTCGTCACACCTGCCGTCAGCACCTGTTCATAAATGGAGGCTGTAACATTTGGCGCTTGGTTCTGCGATGCTGCAGCCTGAACCGTAACCGTCAGCTGCGCCGTCGCCTGACCGCCGCGTCCATCCGATACCGTAACCGCGATCGTCGTCGAGCCTGTCGCAACAGGCGTCAACGTCAACTGCTTGCCGGTGACAGACACTGTTACGACACTTGTGTCGTTCGAAGTCGCCGTTACCGTCAGCGCATCATTCTCCGGATCGCTCAGGTAGGAGCTGAGATTGATGTTTGTCGGCGCGTCGCCCATCTGAAGTCCCTGTGCAGGAAGCGTTGCAATTACTGGCGGTTCATTGACCGTCACCTGGAACTGCGTCGTCGCCTCGCCGCCCTTGCCATCCTGGGCTTTCAGCTGGATCGTTGCCGCTCCGGTAGCGACTGCATGCACCTTCGCTTGCGTTCCCGTCAACGTCACCGTCGCAATGCCCGTATTCGACGACGACACCTCGTACGTCAGGGCATCCGCGTCCGGATCGCTGAACAGCGGCGACAGATCCAGCATATAATCCGCTTGGCCGACCGTTAACGTCTGATCGCTTGGCGTCTGCTGCACAACCGGATTCTGGTTCGGCGGCGGCGATACCGTAACCGTCAACTGCGCCGTCGCCTGACCGCCGCGTCCATCCGATACCGTAACCGCGATCGTCGTCGAGCCTGTCGCAACAGGCGTCAACGTCAACTGCTTGCCGGTGACAGACACTGTTACGACACTTGTGTCGTTCGAAGTCGCCGTTACCGTCAGCGCATCATTCTCCGGATCGCTCAGGTAGGAGCTGAGATTGATGTTTGTCGGCGCGTCGCCCATCTGAAGTCCCTGTGCAGGAAGCGTTGCAATTACTGGCGGTTCATTGACCGTCACCTGGAACTGCGTCGTCGCCTCGCCGCCCTTGCCATCCTGGGCTTTCAGCTGGATCGTTGCCGCTCCGGTAGCGACTGCATGCACCTTCGCTTGCGTTCCCGTCAACGTCACCGTCGCAATGCCCGTATTCGACGACGACACCTCGTACGTCAGGGCATCCGCGTCCGGATCGCTGAACAGCGGCGACAGATCCAGCATATAATCCGCTTGGCCGACCGTTAACGTCTGATCGCTCGGCGTCTGCTGCACAACCGGATTCTGGTTCGGCGGCGGCGATACCGTAACCGTCAGCTGCGCCGTCGTTTGACCGCCGCGTCCATCCGATACCGTAACCGCGATCGTCGTCGAGCCTGTCGCAACAGGCGTCAATGTCAACTGCTTGCCGGTGACAGACACTGTTACGACGCTTGTGTCGTTCGAAGTCGCCGTTACCGTCAGCGCATCATTCTCCGGATCGCTCAGGTTGGAGCTGAGATTGATGTTTGTCGGCGCGTCGCCCATCTGAAGCCCCTGTGCAGGAAGCGTTGCAATTACTGGCGGTTCATTGACCGTCACTTGGAGCTGCGTCGTTACCTCGCCGCCCTTGCCATCCTGGGCTTTCAGCTGGATCGCTGCCGCTCCGGTAGCGACTGCATGCACCTTCGCTTGCGTTCCCGTCAGCGCCACCGTCGCAATGCCCGTATTCGACGACGACACCTCGTACGTCAGGGCATCCGCGTCTGGATCGCTGAACAGCGGCGACAGATCCAGGATATAATCCGCTTGGCCGACCGTTAACGTCTGATCGCTCGGCGTCTGCTGCACAACCGGATTCTGGTTCGGCGGCGGCGATACCGTAACCGTCAGCTGCGCCGTCGCCTGTCCGCCGCGTCCATCCGATACCGTAACCGCGATCGTCGTCGAGCCTGTCGCAACAGGCGTCAACGTCAACTGCTTGCCAGTGACAGACACTGTTACGACGCTTGTGTCGTTCGAAGTCGCCGTTACCGTCAGCGCATCATTCTCCGGATCGCTCAGGTAGGAGCTGAGATTGATGTTTGTCGGCGCGTCGCCCATCTGAAGCCCCTGTGCAGGAAGCGTTGCAATCGTTGGCGGTTCATTGACCGTCACCTGGAACTGAGTCGTAGTCTCGCCGCCTTTGCCATCCTTGGCTTTCAGCTGGATCGCTGCCGCTCCGGTAGCGACGGCATGCACCTTCGCTTGCGTTCCCGTCAGCGCCACCGTCGCAATGCCCGTATTCGACGACGACACCTCGTACGTCAGGGCATCCGCGCCCGGATCGCTGAACAGCGGCGACAGATCCAGGATATAATCCGCTTGGCCGACCGTTAACGTCTGATCGCTCGGCGTCTGCTGCACAACCGGATTCTGGTTCGGCGGCGGCGATACCGTAACCGTCAGCTGCGCCGTCGCCTGACCGCCGCGTCCATCCGATACCGTAACCGCGATCGTCGTCGAGCCTGTCGCAACAGGCGTCAGTGTCAGTTGCTTACCCGTGACAGATACCTTTACGACACCTGTTTGGTTCGAGGTCGCCGTTACCGTCAGCGTATCGTTCTCCTTATCGCTGAGATAGGAGCTGAGATTGACAATGGATGGGGCGCTGCCCATCTGAAGCGACTGAGCAGGTAGCGCCGCAATCGTTGGCGGCTCATTGACCGTCACTTGGAACTGCGTCGTAGCCTCGCCGCCCTTGCCATCCTTGGCTTTCAGCTGGATCGTTGCCGCTCCGGTAGCGACGGCATGCACCTTCGCTTGCGTTCCCGTCAGCGTCACCGTCGCAATGCCCGTATTCGACGACGACACCTCGTACGTCAGGGCATCCGCGTCCGGATCGCTGAACAACGGCGATAGATCCAGCATATAATCCGCTTTGCCTACCGTTAACGTCTGGCCGCTTGGCGTCTGCTGCACAACCGGTTTCTGATTCGGCGGCGGCGATACCGTAACCGCCAGCTGCGCCGTCGTCTGACCGCCGCGTCCATCCGATACCGTAACCGCGATCGTCGTCGAGCCTGTCGCAACAGGCGTCAGTGTCAGTTGCTTACCCGTGACAGATACCTTTACGACGCCTGTTTGGTTCGAGGTCGCCGATACCGTCAGCGTATCGTTCTCCTTATCGCTAAGATAGGAGCTGAGATTGACAATGGATGGCGCGCTGCCCATCTGAAGCGACTGAGCAGGTAGCGCTGCAATCGTTGGCGGCTCATTGACCGTCACTTGGAACTGCGTCGTCGCCTCGCCGCCCTTGCCATCCTTGGCTTTCAGCTGGATCGTCGCCGCTCCGGTAGCGACGGCATGCACTTTCGCTTGCGTTCCCGTCAGCGTCACCGTCGCAATGCCCGTATTCGACGACGACACCTCGTACGTCAGGGCATCCGCGTCCGGATCGCTGAACAATGGCGATAGATCCAGCGTATAATCCGCTTTGCCTACCGTTAACGTCTGGCCGCTTGGCGTCTGCTGCACAACCGGTTTCTGATTCGGCGGCGGCGATACCGTAACCGCCAGCTGCGCCGTCGTCTGACCGCCGCGTCCATCCGATACCGTAACCGCGATCGTCGTCGAGCCTGTCGCAACAGGCGTCAGTGTCAGTTGCTTACCCGTGACAGATACCTTTACGACACCTGTTTGGTTCGAGGTCGCCGATACCGTCAGCGTATCGTTCTCCTTATCGCTAAGATAGGAGCTGAGATTGACAATGGATGGCGCGCTGCCCATCTGAAGTGACTGAGCAGGTAGCGCTGCAATCGTTGGCGGTTCATTGACCGTCACTTGGAACTGCGTCGTCGCCTCGCCGCCCTTGCCATCCTTGGCTTTCAGCTGGATCGTCGCCGCTCCGGTAGCGACGGCATGCACTTTCGCTTGCGTTCCCGTCAGCGTCACCGTCGCAATGCCCGTATTCGACGATGACACCTCGTACGTCAGGGCATCCGCGTCCGGATCGCTGAACAGCGGCGACAGATCCAGCATATAATCAGATTTGCCTACCGTTAACGTCTGGCCGCTTGGGGTCTGCTGCACAACCGGATTCTGGTTCGGCGGCGGCGATACCGTAAGCTGGAATATGTCGGTCAAGCTGCCTCCGCGTCCATCGGACGCTTTGATCGTAACCGTCGTTACGCCAACCTTTACCGGCATCAACACAAGCTGGTCACCATTAAGCGCGTATTTCGCGACCAATGTATCCGCAACAGAAGCCTCGTACACGATCATGTCCTGATCAGCATCCTTAAAATAATCGTTTAACGCTACGGTTACATTGCCCGTTCCGATCGACTTGGTCTGACTCGGAATCCCACTGCTCTTCGGCGGCTCGTTAACCGTTACCGTGAAGGTCGTGTTGGCCTTCTTGCCCGCCTGATCATCGGCTACTACGGCTATATTCACGGTGCCTCGAGCAACCGGCGTCAGCACGATCGAATCTCCAACCAGCACCGCTTTGCATATTTTATTGTTTAAGGAGGTAACGGCATATTTCAACACCGTTTGTTCATCGTCGATGAAATGACCTGTCAGGCCAATGGTTAAGTCGCTATCGCCCACAGTCGTCAATTGGCTGGCGAACGGAACCACAACTCTAGGCGCCGTATTTACAGCAGGGGTCGAGGCACTGGCCAGCTTCACTGTAGATGTGGGTACGCCCGCATCATAGGAAATACCCTGCACTTGTACGGTCGAATCGACCTGCACGTTGGCCGCTGGATTAGTGACCTGCATCGTGGAGATCGTGCCTCCCCCGTTCAAATTCAACGGCTCCGACGTATTAATAGTCATGCTCCCGACCGTTCCATTCACTGAAAGCGTCGAAGCCTGCTGCGTGTTCACCGCCACATTCTGGACGGATCCTTGCAGAGTGACCTGTTCGGCGCCTCCCGCTACCGTTACTTGCTGTAAGGCTGAAGAGGTATGATTGCTCAAAGTAGCATTTGACAGCACGGTCGCCGCTTGAACCGAGGTGCTCTCAAGCAACTCCACATGAACGTTCTCTTTGTTGATCTCGACGTTCTTCAGTTGAGATTCAGAGAATACAACGGTGTTGTCATCTCCGCCATAAATCAAAGTGTTGCCTTCGACCTCAAGGTTGCGTGCGTAGAAATCATTCTCTAACTCAGGCGTAATCTGCAAGTCCTTCTTCACCTTCAGGTTGCGCACGGTAATATAATTGCCCGCCACCACAAGGTCCCCGTCCACTGCGGCGCCATTGCCGTCAAGCACCAGGTTTCCGCTGAACTCCGGAGCTTGCTCAGCCGGCTCTATGCCGCTCGCATGGATAACAAGCTTCGTTATCGATTGCAGCACATGTCCGTTTGAGACAAATTGGATTTCTGCCCCTTCCAACGCCTCTCGGTTCGCCTGCCGCAGCAACCCTTGCATAGCAGCAGGAATGCGATAGGCAACCCCGTTAATCGTAACCTTCCCGTTCTCCAGTTGCTGCAGCAGTGCAAGCTTAGACTGGGGGAGGAACGTATTTAATAAGCTCTGCGCAATCTCCTTCCGCAGCACTGACGCCTTCGGCTGGAAGTTTCCGCCCGATGTTGGGAACACGCCATAATTTATTGCTGCATTCACATAAGACTGTGCCCACGGGCTGACGTGGCTCCAATCGAAAAGGTTAGCGGCTTGTCCGGCCGCCTCTATCGGAAGCTGGGCAGCACGCATAAGCAATACTGCCAGCTGCTCCCGCGTCACGGGAGCGGTTGGACGAAACGTAGCATCGGAATATCCAAGCATCAATCCTGCTTGCTGTACCGCCTGAATGCTGCCGCTTGCCCAATGGGATGGCGAAACATCCGAGAATGCAACAGACTTTTCACCCGTCGGAAGCTGCAGCGCTCTAGTCAACAGCACGGCCATCTCTTGGCGCGTCAGTACGTCATTCGGCCGAAATTTATGCGAGGAATCGCCTTGGAGAAGACCCGCTTTCACAGCGTTGGCGATTTGTGACACTTGCTCCTTCGACAGGCCTTGCAAGTCCGAGAATATATCCACGGAGGTATTTGCAGTCGACCCGGCGTATGCAGGCGATGCGGCAACAGGCGATAGAGCCAAGGTCACTGCAAGGGCCGCGGTTGCCCATTGACGAGAATGCTTCATTCGCATGGCCTCCTTTCTAAACATTCGTTATGGTTGTATTGAATATGTGTTGAGGTTATCCGTGTAGTTCGTTCCTTCATCTATCCATTCCGAGCTGTCATAACCCTGTACGTTTCCACGTTTCATTCCCGATTGACGTGCCATAGACTTGCCAGGCGTAAACACCGCGATGTCAACCAATACGTCATCATAGTACAGGCTAAGCGTTACAGACTGACTCGTGTCGTTAAAGAATCCCATGTAATTGTAGTAATCAAAGGACAAGCCACCGGTGTAAAAAGATTCTCCGATCGTGAATGTGCTTCCTTGGGCAATGATATCCCCGGTAAGCGCAATTGAATCGCCGCCATCACTGCGCTCGATTCGAATGTTGGATATGTCAATGTCCATATCTGTCGGATTGTATAGCTCAATGCCTTGCAGGAACATGTCATTATCATCGCCCCAGATGAGCTCGGAGAAGAACACCGTTTTCTTCTGCTCTACTGTCACTGTGAAGGTCGTCGTTTCGGTGCCGCCGTTGCCATCGTTCGCCGTTACCGTCACCGTTGTCGTGCCCGCAGCCACTGGCGTAATGCTCACATTCGTTCCGCTTACGGATACCGTCGCCACGTTCGAATCCGACGATACCGCCG
>NZ_JACXZA010000006.1 GCF_014779765.1 Paenibacillus terricola
GGCACGCCGCCAGCGTTCGTCCTGAGCCAGGATCAAACTCTCCATAAAAGAAGTGCTTGTTTAGCTCATTTAAAACATTTAAACTGACAGTTTCGCTCGTTGTTCAGTTTTCAAAGAACAATTAAAGTGATAATAATTTGTTTCTTTTTGTCGACCCCTCGTCAGCGGCGACTTTAATAATTTATCACATTCACTCACTCGATTGCAAGCACTTTTTTTAAAGTTTTTTCAGCTTGTTTTCTTGTGGTGAGCCCGCTTCAAAAGCGGCGAGATCTAATTTATCATGAACAGCCCACAACAGTCAATACGGTTTCGACATTTTTCTCACAAAAGATTAAAACGCCTCTGTTATGGGCTGCACAACATGATTTCACTGCCTTCTATGTACGCCTACCGCCTTATACACCGAACCAATGATCTGAATCGGAACCGACGTTGTCTTGGTTGTACCATTTGAATAGATGACAGTAAACTTCAGCTTGTATAACCCCTGTGGCAATCCTTCTTTCAGTGACGCCCATTTCTTATCGAACAGTTCTGCAGCGTACACGTCTGCACTCCCGCCCATAATCATTTGCCATTCCCGAGTAAGATCATTGCCATCCAACCCGGTTGCGACAAGTTTAACCGTGACCTGCTTAACAGGTGCGCCTGCCGTTGGTCGAGCATTCGCTATGATAATTTCCCCAGCATAGAAGTCCTTAGGGTTCTTGTTAGTCTCATGTCCTTCGCGGTCATGCGTCTTCTTCCATTCATCCGTATGACGAACATCTGCTTCGATCGATAAAGGAAGCACTTCAATAATAGAAGATGCACTTGCGCTCAGCTGTCCATCTGAAACTTCAAGTGTAATTGTATAACTGCCGGGCTCCACATTGGCGAGTAACGGGGTCTCTGTGTAACTGCGAACGTTCCCCGATGGAGTCACGACAGTCCATGATGAAGTGATCACATCTCCATCTGGGTCACTTGACTGGTTGATAAGCTGAAGTACGTCTCCTTCCCACACAGGCTTCGGCTTCCAATCAAATTGAGCAATAGGCGGACGATTCGTCTCAATATAGAAGAACTTCGGCGCACTCCAATCGCTCCAGTCGTAGCCATCGTATACCCGAATAACGACATACATATTAACCTTCTCAGGTAGCTCCTCATTCGGTGTAAACGTTAGACTAGCACCTGTGCGAATGTTCGTATCCGATTGAAGGATTCCTCCGTAACGATAAAGCCGGAGCTGGTATTGTTTTTGACTGTCCCCGTCTGCATCGCCATAAGTCCATGAGAAGGTCGGCTGTGTTGTCGAAAACTTTGTAGGCTTCGTCTGGTCTGCACTACTGGGATTGGTTACGTTCGCGCTCGGCAGCCGGTTATGAATGTTGACCTGCAGCTCATATTGCGCCGACACGCCCAGCGAATCCTCTACGACCTGCCGAATATTGAAGGTTCCAATCGAGCTGAAGGTCTTGGTCCAGATCGTTCGAGATGTGCTCTGCAGCGATTCCGTTGTACCGCTTGATAGGTTACGAATGTAATATTCGTGCGGCAGCTTCGTACGGTCGCCATCCTCCTTGTCTTTCGCATAGGAATCAAAGGTAATCTCTACACCCCTGAACGTATTGATATGCGTAGACGTAAAGCCAGGATCCGGAGGCGTATTTGGTACGGCCACTTTGCCGGCATCAATGTACTGAACATAGTAGTCGGACCAGGCGCCGTATTCATCCTTCACCGCCATCCCTACTTCATACTTACCAACCTCTTGCGGTGTAACCAGCTTCTCTTTTACCATGACGCCGCTAGGCGTAATGTAGTAGAACTTCTTTTCGACTACGCCGTGGGTTTTGAAATAATCAATGCCGGTATCCTCGGTCGAATAATTCGTCGGGCTCAGATAGCGGTCCGGATCATAACTATTGTCCGTCCATGCAATCGTGCCATCAGCTCGCGTCAGCAGCGTGAACAACGAGATTGGCGCTCTGTGAACGAATATATCTTGGACGTACGTATTCGATTCTTTTCTTGCTTCCGCGAACAGCATATCCGGATACAAGTGAGCTGGCATTGGATCATCGACAGTTGAATAGCTCACTTGGTACACGCCGACTTTATCGAACACCGCTCGCGGTGCCGTAAACGTCTTCCCGTCCAAAGCCGACTTGCCAGATTTGCCATCGCCGCTATCTAAGAACTTGTCCGATGTTTTAACATACGTCCATTTCGTGAGCGGTACGATCGCAGGGTCATTCTCCGTGTCGGTATATTGCGTGTTATAGTCTGCGGTCTTGCCGACAATAACGATGTTATGCAGCAGTGTTCCATCTGCAGCTGCGTCCAGATCTGCATACGAAAGGGCTTTAAACTCAGTTTTCGGGATTTCGGAGTAAGGCCCGAAGTAACCTTTCGTGAATGTCGCATCTCTAACATCGATCAGCGGAACCCCATTCAGATAAACCTTATGACGGTCATCCTGCGTCACAATCTTAATTGCTGACCAATCGCCCTCGTCAACCGCGAACTCTACTTCTTTGAGGATCGTTCTCTTGCGGTTTACGATTTTGACCAGCCGTATCTTTTTACGGTTCTGTTCAACGCGATAGCCGTTTTCATTGTCCTGCATCCGATAGCCATATCCTGCATACAAGCTGTCTGTTCGGAGCTGATGTGCCCGAACCGAATACTGCAGCTGCGTATTCGTATATTTCGTATCGTTCAACAACTGGTTCTGCGTCCCAACCTCGATATCTTCCGAAGGGGATCCCTCTAACAATATCGTGTAATACCTGTAGTCTCCTCCACTATTAGCGGAATAGTTCAAACTAAAGGTAAGGGAATTATCACTGATCTGTTGGAGACCGTTTGGGGATATATAACCATCACTTGAACCCGTACCAACATATAAATTTAGCGTTCTAGCGTCGATAGTCGATAACGTATTCACGTTGCCTGTTTTCAAGTCCAGCGTTTGAACTTTAAATACAGGGGAGTACATGCTGCCTTCCCATACATATAGCTTGCCATCACTCGTAACATCCTGGCCAAGCTTAGTAAAGCTGTTGGAAGAACTCCAAAGTGGCGTTAACGTTTTTCCGAGTTGATACGCTTTATACCCTCCTGGATTATCCAATAGATTGACCACAATAATGTCTTTGTACTGTGCAAAGCCGGCTACTCGAATAGATCCACCGAACACATTGGAAGTCACTGCACCGGTCGTTAAATCTACCAAGTCCCATTGGTGACTGCCTACTGAGAACAACGCATACTTTCCATCTGGCGATACAAAATATGGTGTACCGGTCCAGTAGAGTCCTATCTGTTTCAATAGTTTAGGAGCAAAGGTTTTACCGTTTATCTCGTATAAGCCAATAGGATGGTTTGAATCATCCTGCTGATTATAAGTGATATAATTCCCCGTGTACGTCAATCCTTTGGAATCATTGCTTCTCGCCGCACTGCAATACTGGTTTGAAGAGCAGTTAAGCGGAAGATACATTTTAGTTGTATTCGACCTATTCTTGAAATCCCACGGAATAAGCGTCGCATATGCGCCTTTAGCATCCAGATCATAGTTAATATTGTTGAATAGACCGGTCATCTGATAGTAGTTTTTTGACTTTATACTGTTAGTGACAGGTGGTGTGCCATCGATCTGGAATGGCTTACCGGACGGGTTCACAAAGCTTTCAGTTGTATAGTAGGCATAGTGAGTTACAGTCGGATAATTGCTATGATCGTACACAACTGTTGTCACTAAATTATTGAATAGATCGATATCTTCTAGCCTTTCTGCATGCCATGTTATTCCCAATGCGGTATTCGCTTCTCGGCGGAACTGATAGGTGTAACCGGACCACTCAGCGGGATTGTAACGATAGATATCAATAATGTTATCTAGACCATAGGCCGTAGCTGTTTGTGCATAATATTCGTTGCCCAGCCATACGAAATTATCCAATTGCCACTCGGTCCAACTGTTAATTATTTGGCCCCTACCGTGAGTATACGTTGAAATCTTAGTTGTAGCGTTTGTCAGCGCCCGATATTCCGAGAACTTATATTCGTTATATGGGACCGTACCTAAAACGCCGCTTTCACTCGCTGCCCAGGCCATCGGTTTAGTTGCCATTGCGTAATCGGTATTCTTCCACCCTTTTGAAGCGACAATATCACTCGCTTTAATCGGCGTCGGGACGATCAAGCTCGGCGGCGTCGATACGGAGGAAACATCGAAAGATACCGTAGGTGAATCATTCAGCACATCGACATAATAACTGGAACACGTCTTTTTGCCCCAATCTTCTGTCGCACAAACCCGATACTCATACGTTCCAATCTTCGGATACGTGAAATCGAACCCCTTGGACGAATCGTACGTGACATTGCTGCCCGTTTCATCGTTGAAATCCCCATCGTTATCTGAATCGTATTTGCGTGTAACCGTAAGGGAAACAATGTTGTCTCCATCCGGACTCGTAGCCGATACGACATAATGGAATGGACTGTTCCGAATAACGGATAGTGCCCCTTTCAATCCAACGATCGGCGGCAAATCTTCCATTACGGTTAGTTCATGGACTGCAGGCTCTACGGACTTCAATCCGATGGAATCATATACACTAAGCGTGATCGTCTCGACGCCAGGAGTCATGTAGACGGTTTTAAGATTCGTCCATTCATCGCGTGCATGATTAATTGCGCGGCCTATTGGACTATAGCTTGAATTTGCGTCAAACGCACTCGGTAGCGGTCTTCCTTCTACAACTTGTTTCGGTCCTTTAATGATTGGGATCGGGTTAGGCGGCAGCACTCTAACGTACGTACTTGCGGTTGCTGTAGCGCCGAATTGATCCCGCATCATTGCTTTAACCGGATGCGTACCAAGGCCGTCCATCTTGATGTTTGGATAGGAACTGAAACCTTCCTGATATTTGCTTGGGATCTGCTGCGCCCAACTGGTGCTGTTTGTAAAATCGAAGCCCATAAAGTAAAGGTCGTCACCATCTGGATCGGTTGGTGTTGGAACGCTTGGATCTTGAATAACAGTAAGGGTCAGTACTTCCCCTTCTTGCGCTTCATATACAGGTTTCGTCGGCTCACTCGGGCGAACCCATGCAATCTGGAATATTGGCGGATGGTTATTGGACGGCCCTTTTACGGTCAATGTCTTCGGTGGTCCCCAATCGCTTTCCCCGCAATTCGATGTGTAAATTCGCATCGAAATCTGGTGTGTTCCAATTCCGATTACCCAAGGATAAGAGCTATATGGGAAAGTCGTATCTGATGTCATGCTCTTATAAACAGGTGTTATGTCTACCATGCCATCGCGTTCGATCTTCCATTGATGACCGGTATAGACGCATGTTTTCATGTCAAAATTTTTGGGATGTAAGGTAAACGAATCTTTATAATTAATGGTCGATGGGACTATATCAAAATCACCGGAAAAATCTTGTTTCGGCACTTCTTCGTAGAACCACGACAAGTAAGTCTCTTTCGTCGTTGCATTTAAACTAACCGTTACCGACTTACTAGGGATTGCGCTAACCGTATTGATGTATGCTGTATTCCCGACACTTTGTCCCTTGAATTTCCCGTACTTTGATTCATCAGGGCTGTAGGGTTGGGAGTGCGGCAGCGGCACGTTCTGAACCGTTTCATCCTTCATGACATAAGGACTGGAAGCGTCTTTCCTTACCATATGCCTAATGTGTACTGTACCCGGCGTTGCTACAAGATCATACACATAGTACAGGTAGACATTGAACGTGCCATCATAGGATGAAAATCCTACATATTCACCGCTTGTTGGATTCGCTATGTTGTAATCTGAAGGCGGCTTTCCTGTTGTGGTTTTTGCATAGCCTACGTACTTATATCCTGTCGGGGCAGTTGCAGATTGCGGTGTGAACGGCTTGTCCTTGTTTAGTGCAACATCTCGATCCTGACTGGAAAGTGCTGGGATCGGCTTACCGTTACGATCAACGTGTCTAATATATGCTGTTCCTTCTGATTTCTTTTCATAATATAGATTTACGTGATAAATATCGTAAGTCCCATCGTACGCTACATTTGGAGGGTTACCGGTTTGAATCGTTCCCCCACTTGGGGGGCCGACAGTGGACTTTTTGTAGCCTACATAAGAATACTTACTATTCGTTGCTGGTGTGAACCCTAGTGACTCTCCCTGATCTACATGTCGTGTCTGATTGGTAAAGTCAGCATCGATGTTCGTTCCGTCCGTGAGGTAATAATGAACATTTTCTTTACCGTACAGTTGGATTTCAAAGAGGATCGGAATATAGTAGCGATAAATTAGTGTTTTGTCCGTACATTTCGGGCAATAGTCAACACCTTGAGTCGCAGATTGTTGACGAACATTGTAAACTTTTTCTGATTCAAGTACCGCTGATACACTGGCGGTAAAGGTAACGGTTGAAGTCTCTTTTCCGTAAACGTTTAAGGTTTGATAGTTTGTGATACTCGAACTGACAAATTTGCTAAATTCCGTCCACTCTTCCCCCGTACGAGAATCGTTAAAAATGCTCCCATGGGCTTGAGGATCAAAGGCTCTCACTTTGACATCCTTAACTCTTCGGTCTGGAAAGTTAAAGGTATACGGATTTGTAACCGTCACGGTTGAAGCAGATTGTCCAGATACTGTAGGATGGGGTTGGGCTAGATCCCACGAACCGTCATTTTTACTCCAAATTTCGTAGTACATGAACCCTACGGCAGTATAACGGGATTGGCCGTCCAAGATTTTATTGATAGGTTTCACACTTGCATTGTCCCCAAGTGCAGCTTCCGCAACATCGGATACAAAAATGGCGGGGACAAGCCCCGCCAATATGGTAAACAAGAATATAAGGTTAATGAACTTCTTCATCGTATCACCTTTAGTTAAATGGATTTTTGACTAGAATCGGAAATGCCTTAGTATCGACAGCCCCACTAATTCCAATATAGTCAGCATTGTTTAATTTAAAATTCATGTAATTCGTATCCCCAAAGTCGTCTTGATCTGAGATGCTTGCTTCCTTGTAGTAATGAATGCGATATTCCCCAATTGATTCCCGAACACCAGTCAACTCACCACGATTACGATACTTCTTATCATTCGATAGAAAGAAGAGACCGGTACCCATTGAACCTTTTTGAGTGGTCGAAGAACGAATGTACGTGCTGCCGCCCTCACTCTTAATAAGATCCCAGCGATAGTAATACGAGCTATTAAGCTGGAAAGGAAAATCCTTATATTCCAACACATATGCTTTCGTTGCTTTAGTACCCGTCCAATATGGATCAAGCATACCTTCTGATCCCTTGTAATACGGTAGGAACGGTTTAATGTCCACTAACTTCGCCACGTCCTCAAACTTCGGAATGTCTTTGCTTCCAATCCAAACGAACTGGTTCATACTATCCCACTCTACGCTTTCGCCAAACGCTTCACTTACGAACCGAAGCGGCACATAGGTGCGGCCATTCACTGCATTAGCCGGCGCGTTTAGAGCGAGCACCTTTCCGTTAACCGTTGCTGTCTTGGCTCCGATTGTTAGCTTAATAGTACGATCACCTTTGACAATCGTAATGTCCTTCCCGACGAGGGACAGTTTTCCACCAAGGTTGTCTGATACTACACGAACAGGAACGAGTACCGAACCATTCTCATTCACTGGCCGCGCATCCGCAAAAGTGATTTTACGAGCATTTACCAATACTTCGATTGGCAGTGGCGTGTGAATCAACTTCGAGATCGAATAAGGACCGTCCGCGGCATGTACGGTCGATGTCATCGACACGGACAGCGCCGATACAACAGACACTAGGAGCAGCAACCGTTTCTTCATAGTTGAGATTCTTTTATAAATCGCATCGATTTGTCCATTTTCAATTACTTTATTCATTATTAATCATCCCTTTTCTAATAAAATATTTATACATCATATGGTAACATTAGATTGTTTTTCCGAAAACATGATTTATTCCAACATTCGACATAATCACCTCATTCCCACCATCTCACCCACAGCGCTTATTTGCCTCATAAGGCCCACCCAAGAAATCATCGTGACATCCGCTACAGAACGAAACCCGCCCGTAATTGTACAATAGGCACTATAGCATCCGTTAGACGACGATCACCCCTCACAAGACTGACCATACGGCACACGCCCCTACAGCAACGAAAAAAAGCACCCGCCCGCACACGACCAAATAAAAGGTCATATGCGGGCAGGTGCTTCCTGCCCGATTGATTGATATGTCAAATATTATAAATGCCAGGCATTCATTCGACAAGAGGTATTCTTATCTTACGAAGTCTACTAGGAGACAATCGTATAACGAAGCTCGAGCGCTTCTTGGTCGCCGGACTCGGAGAGGTAGGCGACTTCACGGATGTAAGAACGGTTGACGAGCTTCTGCAGCACGAGCGACAGATCGACGTGCAAGTCAAGGAAGATCGGGTGCTGCTGCAGCTCCATGATGCTCCATGGCTCTTCGCGGCTTGCGAGCGTGCGAAGGATAAGCGAGCAGCATGATTTCATTTTGCTCATAACCGTAAATTCACAAGCCAGCAATACGAGCTGCACACGCTGCTCGAGCGTCTCCGCACTCGTCGTCAACTCCTCGTACAGCTTGTAGATGCCCGGATGCACGCGCCGGATCTGCTGCCATACGGTGAGTTCAGGATGCTGCCCCTCTTCAATAAGCGCAATATGCGCCCAATAGTGCAGCCCCGCCAGAATGCTCGTGTAAGCATCCAGCAGATTGTGATCTTGTATATCCTGCTTAGCTTGCAGATAGGTACGGATATACGCAGCGAATTCGACAAAAAGCCGCTGCTCCCGCCACAGATCAGGGAATTGCATCAGGTTGTTGCGAATGTTCAGCAGATAGTCGTCGCGGTCTATAAGCAGCTGCCCACGCTCCAGCCATTGAATAATGCTCCGATTCTCTCCGCCATAGATCCATCGGCGAAGCATCTCGTGATCAACAGTTCGAACAAGCACACGCACGCCATCAATGCGCAAATGCTCAGTCTGACCTATACGGGATGGTTCCTCCGTAACGATCAACAGCAGTAAGTCATGCCCATCAATCATCGGATTATAACGAACGGGGTTCTCGATCGCAGCAAGGCTGATCAATCCGGTGTCGGCAGAATAACGATCAATAAAGTGTTGTTTGATATGTTCCAACGTGAGGCCTCCATATAGCTTCACCGCGAGGTTTCAGCTATAATATTAGTCATCAGTATGTAGTTGTTCGACAAAGATCGGATGGATTCCTGCTCATTTTGCGGATTTCACAGACGGGTTTTTTCGACAATTACTGGAAGGAGATTCTATATTGTTCTTCAAAACGGCTAAAATCAACGAATTTCGCCTCTGGGGTCTGTTCTTCATGCTTGCCGGCATGGGACTTATGATCTTCGGAACCGCTGGCATCGTATTCTGGGGCGGCCTCGCTGGTAAGATATTCGCTGGCACTTTCATGGTGCTTGGATCCATCCTGTTGCTAGTCAGCTGCGGCATCTACTTCTGGGCTGGGATGATGTCGACAAGCGTGAAGACTATCGAATGTCCGTCATGCTTGAAACAGACAAAGATGATCGGCAAGACCGACCGTTGCATGCACTGCAAGACGAAAATGACGATGGAAGAATCGCTCGCGAACGACTTCAGCGCATATGAGGACGAGCCTGCAGCTCCTGCTGCTTCGACTGCCGCTGTACCACCGCAAGCCTAAACGGGCTATCTAACGCACGCAAAAATCCCCAAGCCAGCGTCTGCTTACAGCGCTAAGGCTTGGGGATTTGTCTATCCAATAAACTTATAAGTGCTTACTGATTCTGCTTCAACGCATTATCAATGGTCGTCCACACGTCGCCGCCTTGGAATGCCCGCTGCCATGTCGCAACGCCAGCCAATCCATATTCATGGGCGATTGCAATTCTAGCCTGAAGCGAAAGTTCATCCTCGATCCAAATCCGCTGACGCGCGTCGCCATCTTTATATTCCACATAGTTCTGTCCAGATGCCTCGTCCAGCTTAGGCGTAAGCTTCTGTTCTTTAATGATCGTCGCTACCCTCTCCATGCCGATAGCCTTCGAGCTCACTTTGCCATCCTTCTCCGTCCATAGACGCGTGTAGAGCGGCATCGCCAGAACGATCTTCTGCGGTGGAACCTTATCTTCATTCAAAATTCGAGTGAGAGACTGCTCTGTCCACGGCAGCGAAGCAACCGATCCAGCAGTCGGACTCGATGCCCAATGCTCATCGTACGCCATCAGCATCATGTAATCGACGGTTTTGCCAAGCGCTACCCGATCCAGGAACATAGACCACGTTGTGCTTGTCGACTTCGGTGTTACGTCTATCGATACGACAAGTCCCTGTTCATGCAGCAGCGGCGTAAGCTCGCGGATAAACTGCACCAGATTGTCCTTGTCGGATACATTCACATTCTCAAAATCGACGTTAATGCCCTGTAAGTCATACAGCTGAGCAAACGCAAGAATTTGCTGAATCATCTTAAACCGTGTCTCAACTGTTGCCAGTGCCTCTGTCGTCCGTCCTGTCTCGAATCCGTTGCTGAACAACGCCCAGACTTGCATGCCGCGATTGTGTGCCCAAGCCACATACTTCGCATCCGCTTTACTGCGGATATCCCCTTGACCATTCTGAAGCTCGAACCACGTTGGACTTACGACGTTAACGCCTGGCATATCGCCGATTTTGTCTGTGTTCGTCGGGTTGTCGTATACCGCTTCCCAGGTCAGATTAATCTTCCCTCCTGCAAGAGCAGGCGCTTCGAAAGGCTTCGGCAGTTCCGGCATCGGCACCATCTGACTATCTGACTGCTCCAGCTGCGATAGCTTCGCATAACCAACTGCACCATTAGGACCTTGGACAACCGTCCAACGATCGTTCTCCTGCTTCCACTGCCTAATGACTTCACCGCCTGCGACCTGCTCGACAATAGGCGCTTTAATCGAAGCCTCCGTACGGATCGCTACACCCTTGGTGCTGTTAGCAGGTTTGACCCGTGCAATCTGATCCCCTGCCTGCATCAGTGTAACGGTGCCGCTTGACGGCTGGTACTCCGCTTGCAGACCATACAGCTGAATCAGCGGTGCAGCCGGCAGGTACACATCGTCTCCCCGCTTCTCCGCCGCTACGTGCAGTTCATACGGTTTGCTGTTCAACGTCGCCGTCAGCTCGTCCGTCTTCATGCGCAGCACATGATCAGTCGTCGTCATGATGATCGAGCCGCTTGCCGCTTCATAGCGAATCACATTCTCACTGAATACTTTCTCAAGCGCAGACAGCGGCAGCTTCAACTCGTTCCCATCCATAATCGCGTTCTGCTCTAAACGGACCCCTTTATAGAAGAGCGCATAAGGGTCGCCGTAATCCGGCTTGACCTGCGTTTTGTTCGGAGCAAATTGCATCCAACCTATCCAAAGCCCGAGGGCTAGTCCAATCAACACTAGTACAACAATTGCAGCAAAACCGCGCCGGCGCCGCCTACGGCTGTTGACGCGCAGTCGTATCGTTTCCACCAATACACGCTCCTAAAAGTAATTTGCTCGCTTCCCCGAATATACTACTTGTAAGCAAATTGCTTGCTTCGAAAGCATATCCTTAGTAATTTGCTTACTTCCTCGTATATACTACTTGTAAGCAAATTGCTTGCTTCTAAAGCCTGTGCTTGCTTCGCCAAATAAAAACGTGCAGCGGGAAGCAAGCCTCCATCTGCACGTTATTCACGCAGAATATTCAATCTTGAAACATATTGCGCGTTTCCTATTTCACACATTGCTCGCAAACGCCGTAAATCTCCATCCGATGACCCTCGACGGTAAAGCCCGTCGTCTGCGATGCCGCCCGTTCAACCTCCAACAGTGGAGGATATTCGAAATCGACGATTCTTCCGCAGCACTTGCATATCGCATGGTAATGATCGGATAGGTCCGCATCAAAACGGCTGGAAGCATCTCCATATGTCAGCTCGCGTACAAGCCCTGCTTCAACAAACAGCCTTAGGTTGTTATAAATCGTCGCAACGCTCATGCTTGGGAAGCTCGGCGACAACGACTTATATATCTCGTCGGCAGTCGGATGAGACATTGCGTTCATCAAATAGCTTAAAATCGCATGACGCTGAGGAGTCATTCGGACGCCGTTATTTTTCAATTGTTCTAGTGCTTTCTCAACGGTCGCACCCATACCTTTCACGCCCTTCTGCATCGTTAAAATTATTGTACGTGCAGATTTAACTTTTTGTCAATGTAAGCGCTCCGCTGCACGAGTATATATAGGGAATATATGTTACCAAACTTGTCAATATGGCGCAATCGAAATACTGTTGTTCGCATTGATGTAGATACGATGCTCGCCGCTTCCCGCCGTGCCCCGCACGGTTTTTTTCGTTGTTGTCAGAGGAAGACCTGGCTTCATATCAATGGTTCCAAAAGTAACCGTTCCGTTCAACTCATAATCGGCTGCGATCGGCAGCTTCAGTCGAATATCGCCTACGAGTCCAACGATGTCCCAATCGCCTCCGACCGTTCCGCTGAACACTTCGATGGAGCCATTAAGCGTATCCGCTTTGACTCGGCCGCCCGCTTCATGGATCGCGATCTCGCCATTCTTCGTGTCTACTTCAACATCGTGCGCCACTTCATTCAAATGTATGCCGCCATTCGCGGTAGATGCCGTTACATTGCCTGAAGCCTGCTTCACATCAATCGCTCCGTTGCTGACAGACGCGGTAATGTCGCCGGCGATACGGCTCAATTCGATACTGCCATTGACGGTTCTTGCAGACACATTGCCTGTTATATCAACAGCCTGGATTCGGCCATCGCCAACCTCGATAGACAACCCGATCGGAGCAGTAATGCCGTTAATATCGACGTCTCCAAGCTGTACCGCTACATGTACGTCTAATGTCGGTACGACTGGCGCCTCCTCTGTAGTTGGTGCTTCCCCATCTGTTGATGGAGGCGGCTGGTCCGAATCAGAAGGGTTTGCTTGATCTACTGCGGCTTCTTCCGTACTCTCGGCGGCTAACTCAGAGTCTACCGAGATAGCTGGCTGGTCAGACGATGTATTCTCTGATTGATCGGTAAGGCTGTCTACCGTCTCAGCAGCGGCTTGATTCGTATCGGATGCTTCAGTAGATAAGGCTTGACCAGTCCCCGTCTCGCCAGATGGAGCCTGTGTCATATCCTGTTGCGGAGGGGGCGGAGGGGCATCGGCCAGCGATGGCGGCAAATAAACGGTAAGATTCACTCTTGGTCTGCGATCGCCTTTATCGCCAAAGCCTACGCTTTTGGTCACAATCGTAGTCTCTTCCCCTACCGTCAGCTCAACTAGCGTCTGGTCTGCCGCTGCTTCAGCTGTTAGCTTATCGCCTGAGTCAATCCACACTGTCGATTCCACAATGATTTGTTCTTCCGTCCCGCGCTTGAAGCTGACGCTGCCATTCGGATTATCGACGGTAATCCGCTTCATATCCTCCACACGATCTGCAGTAATGTCAGGCTTGGCGAAGTTGAAGCCTTTCTCCTCGCTGAAATTGCTATAACCATTCCGCTGCGCAGCCCATTGATCAAGCCATCGGTAAGGCAGCTCAGCGTACTGTGTAATGCTATAGGCAGTTATGGCGATGACCGCAGCCCAGATCAAGCCAGAGGCGTCAGCTGTCAGACGAGGCATCGGCTTCCTGCGTCGTAATGTATGCACTAATAATTCGATACCAATAAGGACGAACAGAATCGGCCACCAAGTGCCTAGGCTCGCAATACTTTCATGGCCTGTCCACTCATCGTACAACAGCAGCCCGGCAGTAGCCGTCGTTGCGACAACCGCCGTCCAGCGACCAAGGCGCGGACCGCCAGAACGTTTGCGAAGTAAAATGGTTACGGCAACTGCCGTCAGTAGAATCGGGGTGCCATAACCTCCGATTGCATCCAATACGGGACGGAGCTTGTCCGGCGTCACCAGCAAAGAAGTTAGCACCAGCCCTGCCGCCACAATTGCGATTGCATTGCGAACACGTTGTTTGTAGCTGCTATCGTCATCATTTTGACCCGAATCGCTTGTATGTTCTGCTCGATCGTCTGTATGATTAGACGCTGTTGTCTGCAAAATATCGAATACACCATAAAAATAAAGCACAGGCAGCGCTATGCCCAAATAAACAATGAGCAGCAAATGCTTGCCGCCCGCCGCATCCGCCAGCCGAACGATCATCGCAGCATCGAGCACAGCAACTGCCATCAGCAGCAAACCGCGCGCATGACGCCCCATAATCAAGTGCCCAGCCCCAGGCACAAGACAAGAGCTGAGCACAGCGGCCCAACGCCTGGCAGCATAGCCCAAGCTGCGCCTCTTATCACTCATTCTGTACTCACACCTCTTACGCCTCCGACATCGTTAATCTCATTCACGAGCAGCATGATCGACAACTGTTTCGGCAGCGTCACGTACATTTGCACCATAACACGGCCTTCGTGAACGTCTGTCTGGTCACTTACGGTCATCTTGCGAACGACGATATCCTGCTCATGAATGATTGCATTCATCGCTTGAAGCAGCGTTGACCGATCATCCGCATAGATGCGTATCATCTGCTCACGCTTACCTTTTAGGAAACGTTTCTCTACCTTGTTCATCCCCCACAGAATCAAGAAAACCGATGCCGTAGCTGTTACCGCTCCCAAATAAAAGCCAGCGCCTACCGCAAGGCCAATCGCCGAAACAACCCATAGAGAGGCTGCCGTCGTCAGACCCGTAATGGACTTCCCTGTAAAAAGTATCGTGCCCGCTCCAAGAAATCCGATTCCAGTAATCACTTGCGCTGCCAGACGCGCAGGGTCAAGCCGAACATTCGTCTCATTGGCAAAATCGCCAAAGCCGTACATGGACAGCATCATCAGCAAGCAGGAACCAAGGCAGACTAGCGTGTTGGTTCGAAGGCCAGCCGCATGATTCGATTGTTCCCGCTCGAAACCAATCAGGCCGCCAAGCAGCAATGCCAGCCCCATACGCAGCAGCATATGCGTATTATCAATGAACCAAGGACTTGCGACCTCATTAGTCATAAAGCAATCCATCCTTTCGGTTAAAAATGATTGTATCATATCGTATGCATCGCGATGTATTTATCATCTTTTCTTAATAATAAAAAAGAGGCGGCCGGGAGCCACCTCTCTTGCTTTAGAAAATGCTATCCTGCTTTGCTTGCCTCGCTTACAGGGAAGACAACACTTCAACAAGCAGCTTGTTCGCGAGCGCAGGGTTTGCTTTGCCCTTCGATGCTTTCATCACTTGGCCGACGAGGAAGCCTATCGCTTTCTCTTTGCCCGCCTTGTAGTCGGCAACCGATTGCGGGTTCGCCGCAACGATCTCTTCGCAGATCGACTTGATCGCGCCTTCGTCGCTTATCTGGACAAGACCTTGCTCTTCAACGATTTGCTTCGGCAGCTTGCCCGTCTCGAGCATGGACTTAAATACCGTCTTCGCGATTTTGCTGTTGATCGTATTCGATTCCAGCAGGCCGATCATCTCGCCAAGGCCTTGCGCCGTCAGCTTAATATCGCCGAATTCCAGGTTGTTCGCATTCATGTAACCAAGAAGATCGCCCATGATCCAGTTGGATACGGCTTTCGCATCCTTCGTGTAATTCAGGCTCTCTTCGAAGAAATTCGCCATCTTCATCGAGGACGTCAGCACTTCCGCATCGTACGATGGGAGCTCGTATTCTGCGATGTAGCGCGCTTTGCGAGCATCCGGAAGCTCTGGAATCGAAGCGCGGACGCGCTCCTTCCACTCCGAATCGATGACGACTCGAACGAGGTCTGGGTCCGGGAAATAACGATAGTCGTGCGCTTCTTCTTTACCGCGCATGGACAACGTTTTGCCTTGTGCTTCGTCCCAACGGCGCGTCTCTTGTACGACTTCGCCGCCGCTGTTCAGCACTTCAGCTTGACGCCATTGCTCATATTCAAGTCCGCGCTGCACGCCGCGGAACGAGTTCATGTTCTTAAGCTCGGCTCTCGTACCGAACTTCTCTTGTCCATATGGACGAATAGAGATGTTCGCGTCGCAGCGCATGCTGCCCTCTTCCATCTTCACGTCGGATACGTCGCAGTACTGCATGATCGCGCGAATTTTCTCGAGGTATGCTTTCGCTTCCTCTGGCGTACGGATGTCCGGCTCGGATACGATCTCGATCAGCGGCGTACCGACACGGTTGAAGTCTACGAGCGATGCGTATCCGCCATCCACGTGCGTAAGCTTGCCGGCATCTTCCTCGAGGTGAAGGCGTGTAATGCCGATGCGCTTCGTCTCGCCGTTCACTTCGATGTCGATCCAGCCATGCTCGCCGACCGGTTGATCATACTGCGAGATTTGGTACGCTTTCGGGCTGTCCGGATAAAAATAGTTTTTGCGGTCAAATTTGCTCACGTCTGCAACGGTGCAGTTTAGCGCCATCGACGCTTTCATCGCATATTCCAGCGCTTGACGGTTCAGAACCGGCAGTACGCCTGGATGGCCAAGGCAGATCGGGCACGTGTGCGTATTCGGCGGAGCGCCGAATTCTGTGGAACAGCCGCAAAAGATTTTGCTGTTCGTGTGCAACTCGACGTGCACTTCAAGGCCGATGACCGTCTCGTATTGGGTCGACATGGTTTGATCCTCCTGCTATTTCTCGCAAGCTCGATGTCGTCTGGCTCGCTGCGCGTGCGGATCATTCCTCCGATCGCTGTTGTCCCCGGATTGTCTGAATTTATGAGATCGTTACAATGTAACAATCCGTGGACAAAGGCGACCACTAACGTTTCTACGGAATGATTCCGCCCTCTTCGCGAGCGACTTTCATCTTGCTTGAAGTTTTCTATTTAATTTAGTCGCACCGATTTAAACGGATCGGCGCTCCTCTTAAGTAAATTAATTAGTTAGCTTACAGCTGCGGGCGAGCTTTGTGGTGGTCGGTGTTCTGCTCGAATGCGTGAGCAGCACGGAGCACCGTCGACTCGTCGAACGGTTTGCCGATGATTTGCAGGCCGACAGGCATGCCTTCTGCAAGTCCACATGGAATGCTTACTGCTGGTACGCCTGCGAGGCTGACTGGAATCGTCAGAATGTCGTTCAAGTACATCGTCAGCGGGTCGCCAACTTGCTCGCCGATACGGAATGCCGTCGTAGGAGCCGTTGGTCCGATCAGAATGTCATACTTCTCGAAAGCTTGGTCGAAGTCGCGTTTGATCAGCGTACGAACCTGTTGAGCTTTCTTATAGTAAGCATCGTAATAACCGGAGCTAAGCGCGTACGTACCAAGCATGATACGACGTTTCACTTCGGAGCCGAAGCCTTCGCTGCGCGATTTGCGGTACAGGTCGATCAGGTTATCCGGATTCTCAGCACGGACGCCATAACGTACGCCGTCGAAGCGAGCCAGGTTGGACGATGCTTCGGATGATGCGAGCAGGTAGTATGTTGCTACTGCATATTCCGTATGCGGCATCGATACTTCTTCCCATGTTGCGCCGAGGCTCTCATATACTTGGAGTGCAGCAAGAACTGCTTCTTTAACTTGCGGATCAACGCCTTGTCCCATGTATTCCTTCGGAACGCCGATGCGCAGACCTTTCACGTCGCCCGTCAGGGCAGAAGTGTAGTCTGGAATTTCAACATTAGCGGATGTGGAATCCATTTGGTCGTAGCCAGCGATCGCTTGAAGCACGTAAGCGGAATCTTCAACATTTTTCGTAAGTGGACCAATCTGGTCAAGCGACGAAGCGAATGCTACGAGACCGAAACGCGATACGAGGCCGTAAGTTGGCTTCAGACCTACGATGCCGCAGTAGGAAGCCGGCTGGCGGATCGAACCGCCCGTGTCGGAACCAAGCGAGAAGTACACTTGTCCAGCCGCTACCGATGCAGCTGAACCGCCGCTGGAGCCGCCTGGTACATATTCCGTGTTCCATGGGTTGCGAGTTGCGAAGAAGCTGGAGTTCTCGTTGGAACCTCCCATTGCGAACTCGTCCATGTTCAGCTTGCCGATCGTTACCGATTGTGCAGCCTTCAGCTTGCGAACAACCGTCGCATCATAGATCGGGTCATAGTTACGCAGGAACTGGCTCGCACACGTCGTGCGCAGCCCTTCCGTAACAATATTATCCTTAACCCCTGATGGCAGACCGAACAGCAGACCGCGTTCTCCGCCTGCCTGCAGCTGTTTATCGAGCTCCGCCGCTTGTGCGCGTGCGCCCTCTTCATTAAGCGTAAGGAATGCTTGAACCGCCGAGTCCGTCTCGGAGATTCGTTTGAACGAAGCTTCTGTCAACTCGGATACGGAGAACTGCTTGTCCTTCAATCCGTTATGTAAATCCTGCAAGCGCAAATCAAATTGTGCCAACAGTCGTTCCTCCCTTCATCTATCAACCGGACCGTGTGCTATTCAAGCACCGCCGGCACTTTAATTTGTCCATCCTCTTCGTCAGGCGCATTGCGCAATACTGCTTCGATCGGCAGCGATTGCCGCACTTCGTCAGCGCGCATTACGTTAGCAAGCGGCAGCACATGGCTGGTAGGCTCGACGCCATCCGTATTGAGCTCGTTCAGCTTCTCGGCATACTTCAAGATCGCGTTAAGCTGACCTGTGAACGTTTCTTTCTCTTCGTCCGTCAATGCGAGACGTGCCAGGTTGGCTACGTGCTGCACATCGTTCGTCGTAATGCTCATTGTCATTCTCCTTCCATTCTTGCAATCATCCCCTTATTATAGCCGATGGTCGACAAAAAAAGAAAGGTGCTGAGCGCAGTGCGCAGCCCTTTCCGATATGGGACAATAGAGAGTGATTGCCAACAAAAAAGCGCTCTGCTCGGATAATCCGTTGCAGAACGCCGTTGCTTATTCATGATAATACATACATAGAAATGCAGCTTGATATGCGAACCGCTTAAATCCAAGCCTTAAGACGAATTTGACGAACAAAATCTTCAGGGCTTTGCGTTTCTTCCGCTGATTCTTCAGCCTGCTGCTCCTGCTCTTCTCCGCCGTTCATAATGAAACGGAACAGCTCTTCGTTGCGCGTCATCAGCGCATAGTCGATCAACGCCTCACGTTCGATCCGGTCAACCTCTTGGCGAACAAGCACATCTTCACGTTCAATATCATCCCCAGGCACGAGGAAATTGCGTCCTGCCTTCGGGACACGTACAACATATTCAAATATATTATCGGCATTCCGATCATACGCAATCACGTAGCCATACTCGCCGATCGGCAAATTTTGCTCAAAACGATCATCTACAATAATGACTTTCTCTCCAAGTTTCAGCATGATTCGCTGCCCCCCTGTCCAAGCTTCCGAAATGTTCGTGACTCTATCCTACTAAAAAATAAGAGGGAAGTCCAATCGGAATGAAATCTTACTAATTGAAAAAAGAGAAAGGAGAGAAAGCGTTGAAGGCATGCACGGCATAACTCCGATTAGGCGGCGTCTAGATTCCGTTCTCCATCATGATATGGAACAGTTTCTTGCTGTCCCTTATGCATTCAGGATAGTCATTGATAATGCACTCAATTAGCCTTGCGCCTGTTTCATAAAAGGTTAATCTGCTATAAGGAATCACCGATCCCGCATGTTGTTCCTCTAGATTTAATTGTTTTTTTATCTTATTTTCAACAAATCTGGCAAATCCCTCTTTCCATTCCTGCCACACCATGTATTCATATTGTTCTGTATTCAAATATCGTCTTAATTCATTCCGAATTTCAAAGACGCTATCAAGTTCGCTAACCGCTAATTTACTAAGCAATTGATTGATAAGAGCAACGACATTCTCGTCATCATATGGAAATGGATAATGAAGTTCCCAATAATAATTGTTTGTGTTAACGGATGTGCGCTCGATTTCTAAGTTCGCTCTAAGCTCCAATTCACTTGTATTGAATTGATAACAATGAACCATCTCATGAAAGACGATGACCTGTTCCCATATTGAATCAAAAACCTCTCCACTGACCACAACACAAGCCCTATTGTCATAACACGGCAACGGGAAAGCAGCGCGAACACCTGAGAATAAACCCATCGTGTCAGGCTCAACGCCAACTAATTGATAGCCATCTGCATCCTTATCGAAGTCATAAATGAGAATTTGATTGTCGGGTTCATAAATGGCAATCGGGTAATGCTCGTCAAATAACATGTGAGCACCCTTTATCATTGCTTGCAACTCCACAATTGCTTGAAGCTTATCTAGATACCCCAGGTTTTGATTTGATGTCATGGTTGCTGCTCTCCTCTCACATTAACTAATTGTGTTAGAAACTAGATGTCGAGGAATGATTTCGTGTCAGATAAATAAGGTCATTTGAAGTTCTCTATTCGCTAATCATCGCCCATCAAATGTAGAGCTACTCCACGTGCTCTGAGACCGTTGTAAGGAGTTTACCGACGAAGGCGGTTTTGCCCCAGATGACAAACCGGCACTTATGCTCGTCAGGAAAATTCTGAAATTGCATCTTGGCCGGTCCGCGCGTTGGATCATCACTATTCATGATGGAGACTAGGTGCTGCGATAAAAGCTGTGCCTCTCTCGAGCCCATAGGGTATTCGACGACTGCGCACACCTCGAACGTTACGCCATCCTTGTCCTTGCCCTCATCGATAAAAGATTGAATGTTATCATCCGTCTTCTTCTTGATTTCCTTCGAGATTCTGCCAACGAACAATTCAGCATCCTCTTTCGCAATTCTCCAAGTACCGCCGATCTTGCTCGCCTGCAGCTTCCCTTCACGTATGTACCGGCGAATGGTACGGACATGCATGCCCCAAGCCTGCGCCAGCTGCTCTGCATCATACCAATCTTCCATTGCTTATGCCTCCCGTGAATGATTTCTAATCCGCAAACGTTCCAGAAGGGAACAAAAGGTAACAATTTATTGTATGGGATTAATATACAGCATTAAACCAGTTACTGTAAATAGGTCGAAGTAACAAAACGTAATAAGAAGTAATAAAAGGTGACGATAGGTCGTTTCGCAACGCATGAAACTCCCACTACGCGTTGTACAACTCCGCTTGGTCAGACTCGTTCAAGATGGGCTGGAAAGAACAATCAGTCGAATGAACAATAGTGGCAGCAACCAAAGGCACTAGCCCAATAAATTTGATTCGGAGTTAGACATCGCAGCCACCACATACGTTTGATCAGGGGGAAAAATAAAAAGCTATCCCATTAACTTTCTGGGACAGCTTCATTTGCAATTCCTATCGACGTCTTGAGATACAGCTCAGACCGCGGTCTTCCCGTCAACGTTCGGCTCCTACAACACAAACAACTGCTCCTTCGTTCGCGTCAACGCCCTTGGCGGCGATCCACCCGCTGTGATGACGTAGCTGTTCTCAATACCGACGACGCCTACACCTGGGAAAGTGAACTTCGGCTCAACCGCCAGCACCATGCCCGGCTCAAGCGGCATATCGAAACCATTCGCCAGCACCGGCCACTCATCGATCTCGAGGCCAATGCCATGTCCGAGGAAACGGACCTGATCCGCGCCAAAGCCCATGAAGTGATCGGCGAGTCCGCGATCGGCAGCTAGCTTCAATGAAGCGACGTATATATCCGAACAGCGTGCCCCTTCCACCATGAGCTTCTCAACTTCACGAATAATATGTTCAGCCGCTCCATACGCTTCCTTCAATTCATCTGATAGTTCGCCTATTACAGCCGTACGCGTCTGGTCAATGACATAACCATCGATACAA
This sequence comes from Paenibacillus terricola, assembly GCF_014779765.1. Taxonomy (GTDB): domain Bacteria; phylum Bacillota; class Bacilli; order Paenibacillales; family Paenibacillaceae; genus Paenibacillus_T; species Paenibacillus_T terricola. Next base: position 21,802 of record NZ_JACXZA010000006.1, read on the forward strand.
CAGCCCAGATCGAGCAGGATTGGCTCGTTACGTGCAAACCGCTTCATGCTTACGCTTTGCGGCGCCGAAGGTCCAAGTCCCCGCCCGCCTGCCGGCCCGTCGAAGTACGTTGGTTCTGCGGCGGCCGTTCCTGAGCCAACCATTCCCGTTGGCACTTCCTGGTTGTAGCCGCGAAGCCTCATCACACCGATATGTCCGCGGCAGCGAACCCCATATTCTACTCTTGCAATCCACTCGAGCTCGGACACACCTTCCTTGAGTTCCGGCAGCGCTTCTGCCAGCGACTCCTCCAGAGCTACAGCCGCACGCTCAATTCGCTCAATCTCCCAGGCTGACTTCACCATCCGCGCACGGCGAAGAAGTGGGGAGGCGTCCGTCAGCCTGCTCAACCCGCGATCCGGCAGCGCCGCTCCTCCTTTGTCCCCGTCGTATGCTTCCGATACGAATGATGCCAGCTTCAAGTAAGTCGAAGCAGGCAGCGTATCAAGATCTGCACCAACACGCGGCGGCCCTTCGCTCTCGAATATTGAAGCATAATCCTGCCGCAGCGTCTGGCCGAATCGGCTGAACGAACCTAGCGGCACCGTTCGAATCGATGCTTCCCGCTTCGCTCGTTCTACACTTCGTCGAACATACAGCGTTGGCTCTCCTGCCGCAGGCACGAACAAATAGCCAGTCTGCATCGTTCCCGTCCAATAGAGGACCGAAACATTATGTGTGACAAGAACAGCACTCAGCTTCTCGGCGACAAGCCGCTGCTGCAACGCGTTTATCCGATTAGCAATCTCTTCAGCTGGAATATAATCATAAGCAGCCTGATCTGCAGTAAAATCATTCGTACCCGTCATATGTATCAGCTCCGATTCATCAATGATCCCCCCACATTACATCAGTTTTCGTGTACGCAGTCAACCGCTTAGCTCTGCCACCCCCTTCACGTACCAATCAATTGGTTCTATCACATCAAAGACACGCGGGTAGTCCAGATGAATGATGAGAATGACGCCGGGATGTTGGAGCGTTACCTCGTAGTTATACGCCGAGTTGCGATAGGTATAAGGAAACAATTCGTCCGCATTGATAACCTTGAAGACTACGATCTCGACAGGATGCCGCAAGTAAGAGCCAGCAATCGGCTTCAAATTGTTGTCCAACTGCAGATTCCCCATTAAATATGTCTTCGTTGCATTAGAAGCAGACACCGAATCAATCCACAACTTCCCATGTGCCAACTGCGCCGCATCCAACTGCTGAACGGCAGCATGCGCAGCCCGATTCACGGCATGCTTCGCCTGAAACAGCGCCTTCATCGCCATCTCCTCGTCCATCTGCTGCGCATGCGCCGTTACCCACATGACAGCCATAAGCGCAAACAACAGCAGCTTCTCCACTCACTCGTCACCTCGGCTTCTAACTATGGTACGTACTCACTCATCTTCATGCCGCGCGCACTCATCCATTCCGTCGACGGCGGCGGGTCTACGCCAATTAGCCGATCGAGCGTGAACAAGCCTTCGTAAGGATAACTAATCGCCAAGGATAGTCCTGTACCGCGCAAAAGAGGAGCGGATGCATTCGTCGCGCTGCTGCCATCCGTCGACCCCACCGTATATTTCAAAGCTCCAGGATTCAGTCCAAGCGACGCGAGCCGCTGCTTCGACTGCTCGATCATCGCCGCATCAATATAACCATGGCTGCCGTTCGCGCCAACCTCGAGCATATAATCAACCTCCTGCTGCAGCGCTGCCTGCCGAACAATAAGAATGTGCTTGTATACGGGCGAGAACATCATCCAGCACAACATTGCCGCGAACAACACGAATACTAAGATACTCCGCATGCCTGCTCCTCCTTTCCCCGATTTATCATTGCATCTGCCTTAAAGTAAGTGTTCAAAAAGTCGCTTACTTCGTGATCACAAGACGACTTTTTGAACCACCTCTTAAACGTTGCCCGTCCGATCCCCCTTCCGCTCTACGGGCTCATTCGTTGAATCGAATCCCGTATATGACTGCCGCTTTGCTCCAGCTGATTGTTCGTCCCATCTTCCCCTTTTACGACCTGCTCATAAATAAGAATGACGGTCAGCAGCAGAAGTACGGTCATTAGAATCGCTCTCATCCTGCTGGCCCCCTATGTCTATTAGTTGATCGATTATGGCGCGAGCGATGAAATTCTGCCATTCGCTGTCGACCCTTGTGTAAGGATCTGCTGTTTCGTTCCCGTCGTGTCGCCGGCAATAATCGTATTGAACAATACGATTACAACGACGAGCAGCATGACCGTCATCAAAATATTACGCATTCGCTTCACCTCCTTTGCTGGCATTCGCATTAAGCTGGAATTACCCGTTCAGCGATTGGAACAATTGCTGTCCTTCGCGTACCCACGGGTACAGGAACACTTGAAACATGTACAGGATCGGCAAGCCCGCAACCGTGAACAATACGTAAGAGGTCGTCTCCTTCCGGCTCTCCTTGGCCAGCTCCAGCTTCTCCTTATAGTCTTGAATGCGTTGGCGAAGCAGCTTGTAGAACTCTTCATTGTCATGCAATCGAAGCGAATCCAGCGTCTCTACAAAGCTTGCGCCATCGTCCGTTCCAAGCCGCTGCTTGAAACGGCGGAGCGCCTCTTCCGCATCGTGATACCATTCTGCGAGCAACCGCTGCAAATCACCTTGTACGACTGTTGCGAACGGCACGCAACGCGACAGCTTCGTATGCAGATGAAGATTGGAGCCTGCGAAATATAGAAGCTGGTTGCTAATCTGAAAAACATCCTTCGTAATCCGATGCGAACGCATCCGATGGACCGAGCGAAGCCACGGCAAATCGAAGTACAGCAGCATGTACACAATAGCCATTCCGCCTAGTACAAGAAAGAATGGCCCATTGCCAGCTTTCATTCGCCAGTAGATGACGACAGCCGCAGCAATCGGAATTACAATCGTCAGAGCTGATCGTCTAATCACCATGTACAGCGCCGGGTCGCCTTCAACGCCACATCCGCTAAGCAGCGCTTCCCGCTCCACGTAAGAAGCATCGTTCCTCGACAACCTCAGCCGCTTCAGCAGCCGGTCAGATACGGTCGTCGCACGCCAATTCAAGCTGCTCAAATGCTGCCAACGCGGTTTGCGCTTAGGCAGCAACTGGAGCAGCATGTACAGTGCAACGAACATCAGAATGAACTGCGCTGCCACACCTGCGCCAAGCACGATTCGACCAATCCAAAGAGATACAGCCATTAGAATCCTCCTTTCGAACAGCAGGTCATTACATCTTGCGGCGTGACAACCAAATCCCCATCAGGAAAGAAGCGAAGATAAGCACGATCGCATTCAGCATTAAATCGCGTCCCTTAGGGTCAACCAGATAGTAGTGGTAAGCATTCTTCGGACTGTAATGGACGTTCAAACCTACGAACAAGATCAGAAATAGCACCGGTGTAAAATTCGCAATGCGGATTTCAAGCAGCTTGTTCCGCTCCTGCTCGTTCGCTCGCCTTGATCGCCGCATATCCGTCAGCAGTTCACGCAAGCTCTCGCTAATGGAGCTGCCCTCCGATATCGAGACTCGCAATAGATTAACGAAATACTCTCCCCACACATGCCCAAGCGTTCCTGCAAATATGCGCAAGCTTGCTTCATCATCGCCCCGAACCGACAGGTTGCGATACAACTGGTCGAACACAGGCTGCATCTTGGCTGGCAGCCGCCGCTCCTCGATCGTTCGCTGCAGCGCGTGGCGGATGTGGCGTTCGCCTGTTACGAGATAGCTCTGGTAGAACAGTTCCACTGAGGGCAGGAAATCAATTCTCGTCTGAATTTGATTCTGAAGCAGCGCCATACGTACGATCGTATAAGGCATTAGTCCGCCCATCGCAGCAGGAAGTAACGCTCCCTTCACGCTGTGAAACAAAAAGAGACCTATGCCGCACCCGACAATCGCAAGCGCTGCCGATGTCGTGACGAAGGACACTGGCTGCAGCGGGACCCTCATCGACTCCAGCAAATCGGACAAATGCCGATACAATCTCTCCTGCCGCATAAGCAGCGACTCCATGGCACTGACCACGCCGCGCTTCTGTCGGTATTGCAGTCGGCTCGTACGATGATTGTGCGAAAGCAGCCCCATGATGACAACCCGAATGAAGACGAAGAGCATCAGAAACAACCCTAGAATCAGCAGCATCGCAATAGGCGGTAAATCACGCATCAGCATGCCCTCCGTCGCAGATCATCTCAACCGGCAAGGCTAACACGCCATAGCGGCGAAACCGCTCCATGGATACAGCAGTAGGCATGGAAGGGTACATCCACTGACCGCTCCCTTCGTCATACCGCACCCAATCGTTCACGACGACCGAACCCGCCTTCCATCCGATCTCGCCAATCCGATAAATTCGCCTCTTGCCATTCACAATCCGAAGCTCTATACCAAGCTGCGTTACATATTGTGCAATCCGCTTCGTTAACCGCTCAGGATTCATCCCGCGGCCATCGAGCATACACATGTCGCTGACCGCTTCCGGCACATCCTCCAGCGTGTTCGCATGGACGGTCGTCATACTTCCTTCATGTCCGCGCGTGCAAGCACGGACGTAGATGTTCGCATCCTGGTCCCGAATTTCAGCGTGGACGATGCGCTGCGGCGACTGCCGAAGCGCCAGCTTGAACGCTTGAGCTGAACGATGCGCCGAATCCTCTTCGTCGAACTCGTATTCCACTGCATTCTTGTTCGGAAAATCACGATGGATCATCATCTCGAGCCGATTCTCCAGCGTAATAATCCGTTCTTCGTCAGGCAGCTCAGCAATCAGCGACTTCATCAGATGCGTCTTCCCAGAGTTCGTCGGACCGATAATAACGAGATTGAACCTCGCTTGCAGAGCTTGGACTAGCAGCTGTCTTATGCTTTCATTCATCGTCCCATAAGCAGGCTCGCATAGCGCCTGCAGCCGGAATACCTTCACCGTATAGAAACGAATGGTCAACGTAGGCGAAGCTGTAAAACCGAAGCCGGTCATCGTTACGCGCGAGCCATCCCGCAGCATAACCTCGGCCCATCGTTTGCGCGGATTAATTCGGTCGTTATTGTATAGAACCAAGTTCTGCTGAATGCGCTCCACATCACGTACCGTGGCAAAAGAATACCGGGATAACACCGGCACGCCGCCGCGAACCTCATAGATGCGCGTGCCGACGACTTGGATTTCCTCCAGCTCTGCCCGTTCCGCCAGCACAAGCTCTAACACATTCATGCCAATCACTTCCGCGAACAACGCTTCAGCCAGCGAATCATAAGGATGGCTGAAGTCGGGCATATCGTGGATACGATGTCGAATCAGCCAGTCATTAATGAGTGCAAGGACATGCTCCCTCTCCTTCGCAAACCCAAGCACGGCACGGTTCAGCCGTTCGCTGTATTGGCGCCGCTCCTCTTCGGTCATGCCCCGAGGCGCTGACAAGTAAGTCCTCACCTCGTCGGCGATTCTCGTGAAGCTGCCGCTGTCCTCTTCTCGGACGCTTCCTGCAACGTTACGTTCGCCCGGCGCCCCCTCCGAGCGCAGCCTGGAGGAATACCCCGCCGGCGAGAACCGTTCCTGGTCCCGCTGGGCACTTACGCTCATGAGCCCACCCCATTGCGATGAGCAAGCAGCTTGCGGTACCACGGCTGCCGATGAACCTGCCGAGCGCGCTGAATGCCATACTGCTGCATCCACTGCTTGGCTGGCTGCTGCATGACTGCTCGTCCTTCTGCATCCGCCAGCCACTTGTCATACTGACCGCTGTCCAGCTGCATAAGCAGCGGCTTCGTTAACTGGAGCTCGCCCGCGAGCGGAAGCCCTGTCTCTTTGCTCACATCTTTCACACGAAATCCCCCCATTCCCCATGGCGAATGAATAACTAACAGCTCATAACCGTCTGATGGAACGCCGAACAACGGCGATATTTGACCAATCCAGCGGCTGCAATCCTCCTGAAAATGCGAAAGTGCATTCGTTGTTACCAATACTCGCGTTGTAGCTTCGCGAACGGCGCAGACGGTTGCGGCATTATCCCAATAAGCGCCAACGTCTGCGACTACGATATCAAACGTTCTCCGTGCCGTTTCGAGCAAATATTCGATTTGATCCGATGTATAGAACTCCGCCTGGTCCCGATCCATGTTGCCGAACAGCACATGCAGTCCCGCTATCCCCTTAACCGGGTAGGTATAACGGGTAAGCTGTTCCGGCAGCAGCGAGCGGCCGCGCAGTTCTGGCCGGATATGATCCATTCCGACCGCTGGCCGATCCACGCCGATGTAGCGCTGCAGCTTGGCACTCTTCAAGTTTAAGCATAGATATCCGACCTTCGCTTCACTGCTCTCAGCTATCCGGCAGGCGGCAGCAAAGGCAGCAATCGTCGTGCCAATATTCGGCGTCGTCCCGATGAATACAAGCAGCGGAGCTGCACTTGGCGCACTCAACGCCCCTCACTCCTTCCATCCTGAATGATGTCTACCTCATCAAACGAAGCCGGGCTGAAGGCGATAACGAGCTTTCCGCCTCCTTTGCACAGTTCATCGATTCGAAGCCACTGCGCCTCTGTCAAATTCAAATTCACGTATTCGATCATCGCATTCGCATCGCGCCGCGAGGCATACATCCGCTCTTTATCGTTATCCGCGAGCGACATCAGATTGGATTGATCCGCATTGTCGACTTCGATATTGTTCGATGATTTGACAGATGCGACGGTTACCGGTTCATCGAATAACCGGACAGAAGGGGTATTCTCACCCGTTACATACACCATGACGCGGTCGCCGGCGCGAATGCCATTGGACACAGACAACACATACGCTCGCGGAATCTGAAATGTAGATTCTGAGCGATTCGGCATAAGACGATAGCGGTCCAGCTTCCACTTCAGCACAGGCTCATCTACCCCAAGCGGAACAACAACTTCCCATCCATCTGCTTCTTGCGGCTGCAAGAGCATGGCGTCATTGACTGAGGATCGGGCTAACGGTATATAAGTCAAATCCGCTGCTGCAATCCGCTCCCCAGCGGCAATATATCGTTTCGGCACGACAACGCGTACCATCTCCTGATCCTGCACATTGCGCTGCTGTACGACATAGATGCTGTAGACGAGCACACCCGATAATAAAGCGGCAGCCAAGCTGACAGCCGTATTGCGTTTTCTACCCATGGATCGCCAGAACTCCTCTCTCAACTGTTTGACACTAAGCTACAAGGAAACAGATCGCCATCACCATGAAACGCAAAAAGAACGCAGCCATCGCACGTATTCGTACGTTGTGGCATGCGTTCTTCGCATCCGTTCCTGTATGGAGCAGCATCGTCATCGATGACTAGCTAAATTTGACTATATATTAACAACTGTGTCGTCATTTGTCTATCCTATTTTTGTGAATTTTGTCGAATATCGCTCGAATGGGTTTGCAACAGTTCAATTAACCGCTGAGCGGCTTTGCTCAAATATTGCTGTTTGGGCCAAATTAAAGCCGAGCGCGACAGCTCTTGCGGACCTTCGATCGGGTAGGCATGAAGATGCTCGCCGCCGTATCGGCGCAGCGACGTGATGGGAAGGATAGATGCGCCGAAGCCGGAAGCAACAAGCTCGATTAGCATCCCGATATCGGAGCATTCCGCCGCCACAGTTGGAGACAAGCCTCTCACATGAAACTGCTCCAGTATCAAGTGATACAGACCGAGTCCCTCTGTGCTTGGCAGCACGAGCGAATGCTCTGCAATCTGCGCATAAGTAACTGCTTCTGTAGGATGGCGATCAAGCGGATTCAACGTAACAAAATAAAGCGGCTCCGCCCCCAGCTCCACATAATCGAAATCATCGAGTGCGATAGGAAGCCGTACAATAGCTAAATCCAGCGCTTTCTCTTTGACAAGCTTGGCCAACATCCTTGTCTCATTCTGCTGAATGCGGAACGTAACATTCGGATAAAAGGTTCGAAAGGTGCTAAGCACGCGAGGCAAGCGCTCGTCAGACAACGTATTGACGCCTACAGCCAGCTTGCCCCGTAATCCAAGACCCGATTCGCGCACCTCAGCCTGCGCCTGATCCATAAGCCGCGTAATCGTTAGCGCGTATTCATACAAGGTCATTCCAGGCGCAGTCAACTCGAGATGTCGACCATTACGGTTAAACAACATAACGCCGAGCTCCGTCTCCATTAGCTTAAGCTGCTGACTAAGCGGAGGCTGGGACATATGCAGCCGATTCGCGGCTGATGTGACTTGCAGCTCCTCTGCAAGCGCGATAAAGTATCGCAGCTGTTTCATATCCATCGGACTCAAACTCCTGTAGAGGTAGCTCTTAAAGAATCGTTGCTGACAATCGATCTTTTGGAACGCTCACCTGTAAATGAATTTATCTATATGAATATCATATACATTATGAATTTTATTAATATTTTTAATATAGTTACTCCCATGATACCATAGGTGCAGCAATCACATATGCAAATCCTAAAAATGCGTGTTCAAAAAGTGATCAAAAGCGGACTTTTTGAACAACCTCTACACGAAAGCTGGAATGACAATGCTGGAACGCAATACTTCTCAATCAACAGCCAGCGTGCTGCTTGCCGGCGTGCAATGGCTGTTCTTCATTTTCACGAATACAGTCATGGTGCCGCTGTCTATCGGGCATGCGCTGGACTTGTCTCCTGCTGCAATCGCTGAATCGATGCAGCGCTCATTCATCCTAACCGGTGCCGTCTGTATTGTTCAGGCTGCATGGGGTCACCGATTCGCATTAATGGACGGCCCGGCGGGCGTCTGGTGGGGGCTTGTGCTCAGCATATGCGCGTCTGCGCCTGCGATGGGCATGGACCTTGGCACGGTAGCCGCAAGTCTTGCCAGTGGATTTATTCTGTCCGGCGTACTCGTCATTGCTTTAGCCTTATGCGGATTCCTCCGCGTGATGAAGCGACTATTCTCACCGAGCGTAATGGGCGTTTTCTTGTTCTTGATCGCCTTCCAACTCGAGAATACTTTCTTCAAAGGGATGATCGGCTTTGATATAGCGGGTCGGTTCGACCTGCCGATTGCCGGCTTGTCAGTCGTCATTATTGCAGTCGTCGCCCTCATTCACATTAAAGGCAAAGGCGTATTCGGCCAATTCTCGCTGCTTGGCGGGATCGTGTTCGGCTGGATCGCTTACGTACTGCTGTTCGGACAATCGAGTCGAATCGATGCTGCCGGCACCGATGTGATCTCGATCTGGCATTGGCTTCCCTGGGGTACACCGCATATTGATCCCGGCATTCTCGTCGTCAGCATGCTGGCCGGTATTGTGAACATGATGAATACGTTGACGAGCCTAACAGCTGCCAGCACTTTATACGGACGCGAATCAACTGATAAAGAAGCGGTCAAGTCCGTCCTATTCACCAACCTGTTCTCCATTATCGCAGGCTGCTTCGGGCTTATTCCATTCGGAACATTCGCATCATCAATCGGTTTTCTCGAAAATACACGTGTACTGCGGCGGAGCGCGCTCATCGTTGGTGCAGGCTTGTTCATTATCGTTGGCGCCGTTCCGGCTTTGAGCGGCTGGCTCGTACAGCTTCCGCTGTCGGTTGGCGGTGCGGCGCTGTTCGCCGCCTACCTTCAAATGTTCGGTACAGCCTTCCGCACGTTGTCCACCACGACATACACGCCGAGGACAATTTACCGTATTGCACTGCCGATTCTGACCGGCATCTGCATTATGAATCTGCCGACAGCGGCCTTCTCGGACCTGCCGCCGCTGCTGACACCATTGCTGTCGAACGGCTTGGTTATGGGCGTACTGCTCGTACTTGTGCTCGATAACGTCATTCGATGGGACCGGATCAAATAAGCCTAAACAGCCTGGCACAGTAACGTAGAGGTAACTCCATTACTTGAAAGTGCGTTCTTCCGCAATCTCTCCTGACGGACTAAGATGGACACATCGATGAAATCCATTATCCCAAAGGAGCGATTACTCTTATGAAACTGCAATTAGCGCTTGATCTCGTGAACATTCCGGAAGCTGTAGAAGTCGTCCAAGAGGTTGCTGAATATATCGATATCGTTGAAATTGGAACACCTGTTGTCATTAACGAAGGTCTGCGTGCCGTACAAGAATTGAAGAACGCATTCCCTTCGCTCCAAGTGCTCGCCGATCTCAAAATTATGGATGCTGGCGGTTACGAAGTAATGAAAGCATCTGAAGCTGGCGCCGACATCATTACCGTTCTTGGTGTATCCGACGATTCGACAATCAAAGGCGCCGTCGTAGAAGCACGCAAGCAGAATAAAGAAATCATGGTCGACATGATCAACGTGAAGGACATGGCAGGACGCGCGCAAGAGATTGATGCGCTTGGCGTCGATTATATTTGCGTCCACTCCGGCTACGATCACCAAGCGGCTGGCATCAACTCGTTCCAAGACCTCGCGACAATCAAACGGGTTGTGAAAAATGCCAAAACGGCAATTGCCGGCGGCATCAAGCTCGAGACGCTGCCTGAAGTGATCAGCGCGCAGCCAGACCTCGTCATCGTTGGCGGCGGCATTACTAGCCAATCGGATAAGAAAGCAGTCGCTGCCCAAATGCAGCAGCTGATCAAGCAGGCCTAAACGATGAGCGCCACTGCTGCCGCACCGATCCCGTCCATCCTGCTGGAGCTGCAGCGGACGCTTCAGTCCGTCGACGAACAGCAGGTCGACAAGCTCGCTGATCATATCACGGAAGCTGGCGCCATCTTCGTTGCAGGCGCTGGCCGTTCCGGATTGATGATGCGCGCATTCGCGATGCGTCTGATGCACTTAGGACTTCGCTCGTATGTCGTTGGCGAGACGGTTACACCTGGTATTGCCGCTGGCGATCTGCTGCTCATCGGCTCTGGCTCCGGCGAGACGAAGGGACTCGTCTCGATGGCATTGAAAGCACAGTCGATGCAGGCGAATGTCGCGGCCATCACTGTCGTGCCTGAGTCCTCGATCGGCAAGCTGGCTTCGACGCTCGTTCATGTTCCCGCCGCTACCAAAGAAGCAGGTACGACGGCAGCATCCATTCAGCCAATGGGAAGTTTGTTCGAACAAAGCATGCTGCTTATCTTGGATGCGGTCATCCTTCGGCTCATGGAACGTACGGGACAACATGCCAATGCGATGTTCGGCAATCACGCGAATTTAGAGTAGACGCCGACTGTACTCGATAGATACAACAAAGGCTGGCTTAACGAAGCAGAGGTTACTCTGCCGTTAAGCCAGCCTTATTTTATACAGTGGAGATAGGTTAATCTCGAATTCGGTACAGGTTCCGGTAGCCAAGCTCCTTGGAAATCTGTTCCGCATATTTCTTCACGAAGTAGCTGTACTTCTCGATGTTGTCCGGCGTAAACCGTATGGATGGTCCCGCAATGTTGAGTGAGCCAATGACCGTATTCTCGTAAGAAAAAATCGGAGCTGCGATCCCCGTGGTCCCCTCCGTCATCTCTCCGTCCGTAATGGCGTATCCCCGGTTGCGAATCAGCTCCATATCCTTCTCGATATATTCACGCGTCAGCGGCTTCAGTGCAGGGTGATCGATCCAGTCCGTTTCGGCCAGAATCGCATCGCGCAGCGGTTGAGGCATGTAAGCTAGAATGACACGATTCGAAGCGCCGATGAAGAGCGGCAGCTTAAGCCCGATCGGCTCGGAGATTTTGAGAATTTGCGGCGAGTCGATGCAGTCGATGTAGACGCCTTCGGTATTTTCCCTTGAGGCGAGATAGATGGTCTCCTTCGTATGGCGGCTGAGCTCCTCCATGAACGGGCGGGAAACCGAACGAAACATGAGGCTGTCCCACATAAGGAAGCCGTATTTCATAATGGATAGGCCTAGCTTATACTTCTTCGTCTTCTGATTCTGAGCGACGAAGCCATGCTCCGAGAGTGAGTTCAGAATACGGTGCACGCTCTGAACCGGCATATCCAGCTCTCGACTAATCGTCGTGACGCTTATTTCTTTGTCGCTGCCTTGTGGGACCAACATGTCTAAGATCTGAATCGCTTTTGCAATGACGGACACGACCGCACCTCCCAAATCAATCCGGACTATTATGAATATGTCAAATAACCTGACATTAGTTTAATTATACTTTATGATCTACCTGTCTGTTCAAGAGGTTAGGTATGATCGTGTAAATTTTTCTGCCTTTTCTCTAAGCCGCCAGGAGCAAAAAGGCTGATGCAGCTCTCGCACCAGCCCTCATCCTCACAACGTTATAATCGTATAAATGCCGACGGCAAGCACAAGGAGCGAGATACCGCTGCATAACATCGTATGTCTCGATAATTGGCTCCTCTGGCGATACGCTTCCGTTAATTGACGCCCAGCGAAATACATGCTGACGATATTAACGACGAACAGCAGCAGCATCAAGATGTTCATCATAAGCGACGATCCGTCACTTGCTGCCTCATGTCCCATCCCATGATGTCCCGCATGCATCTCCGCTGCGGATCCCATTAAGATCGGGGCAGACAGATAATGCACAAGATGCAGCGCAGCTGCGCCCGCGGCGGAATAGACAGAGAGCGTGGCATTACGCGATCCCATTAGACGCAATCTGAGCTGAGACATCGATCCACCCCTCTCAATGGTTTGTTCGCTCTAGGAGCGTGGAGATCAGCTTTGGCAGCCGTCCGCTTTCATCTTGCTGCTGCAGTAGCTCTTCTTCGGCTGTGCAGGAAGATCGAGCGCTGGGCTCTGGTTGAAGAAACTGACGGGCTTCAGCATGAAGCCGATATAAGCAGCAGGCATAACCGGCCAGTCCTCTGGACGCGGCACATGCGTATGACCCATTGTGTACCAGACGACGATGTCCGTATTGTTAATCGAACGATCTTGTTCCGCCCACTTCGACAGACCATCCCCGCCAATATGCTGATTCGGGTATTTGCCGGAAGCGTACAGCTCATCTTCGTTATAAGGCGTCACCCACAGGTGGTGCTTAATGAAGCCAGCGCGCTTAAGAAGGCTCGAATTGTCCGATGCGAACGGGAAGCAGTTCTCTCCCGTAACGATTTTGTACCCGACCGATTGGCCAAGCTCATTCTTCACATTGTCGTTCACGAACTTCCAATAACGAGCCGTCTCCAGTTTAATGTCGCGTTTCGCCTGCTGCTCGGTTTCCAGCAGCGTCGACTTCGCATAGAACGCATTCTCTCGCGGATTGTCCGGTCCAAGCTCCTCCGAGACAACGTTAACCTCATACACCGAGTTCTCATTGCCGTCCAGCTGCATATCCATCCGTACATTGAAGAAGTGCTGGTGGTTCGGCGCATACAGCTCAGGACCGACCATATTGCCGTATTTGGGCTTCTCGCCAGGGTGCAGGCCAGCCGTTGAGAGAATACCCGTCAGCTTCACCTCGAATTGAATGTTGCCATCTTGATACAGATACCAGAAGAAGCCGTACTCATAGTTCGCAACGGTCGAGATCGAGGAGATAACTAGTCTGCGGGAACGTCTTACTTCCACATCGTTCGTACGCCAGTCGGTATGCTTCCACAGAATGCCGAAGTCTTCTTCATGCATGCAGATCGCATTTTTGATGACAAAAAGCTCGCCTTTGCTGTCGGACATAACGCCGTCGAAATATTTGATGTACCCGACACAGTCGCAGCCTAGCTCCAAACTGTTCGCCAGCTGTCCGATGCCATACTCGCCGCTGTCGAATGCGTTCTTGCGGTTCTGGATTGGACCCGGGTCGCCATAAGGAACGACCATCTCCGACAACGAGCCACGGTACATGACCGGACGTTCGCGGCCTTGATCGTTGTACGACAGCGTATGGAGCGTCAAGCCTTCACGGGCGTTGAAGCCGATGCGGAACTTCCATTTCTCCCATTCAACCTCATGGCCGTTGATCGAGAAGCTCGGGCCTTCCGGCTGCGTAATTTCAACAGGCTTGATCGTACTGCGCAGCGGACCCACTCGTTCCGGTGTATAGTTAAATGCTTTCGATGGAATCGACGTGTATTCGTATTCCTCTACTCGAAGCACTTCCATCTTGTTCAGATCCACGATCGGCACAATCGGAAGCGGACGGGCGTAACCATTGTCCTTCTCATCGCTGCGGAGGAAGCATAGCGGACGCGCCAGTCGTTCCGTTGCGTCTTCTTCCGTCCCCCAGTTGCCCGGCGACCACAGATCAACCATAACAAGCTCCGGCGTATCGATGCCGAGCCGTTCAAGCGCTTCGATAAACAGCAAGCTCTTGCGAACGGCCGCCTCGCATTCGACTTGTTCATCGAGCATAATCATCGGCTGCACCCCAGGCACATGAACCCAAGATACGACTTGTTGAGAAGCGAGGGATACAATCGCCTCATACGTCGCATTGTCCTGTTTGTTCAGAATAATAATGAACACTTCCCGATCGAACGGCTGCGTTCCATCAAACCCCATCACAACTTCCTTCTTCGGCTCTTTCAGCGATACGGATACGAAGCGGTCCGCTTCGGTCAGCTGGCGCTGACTTTTAAGGATTTGCACGGCTGCCTTCAGCTCTTCACGCGAGAGCGGCTCAAGCGGGTGATTCGCTAACGTTACAGAAAGTTGTGTCATGTTTCTCCCTCACTTTTCGTTTGTGATGTTAACTTATGTGACAATCATATCCCGTAAAAGAACGACCACAAATACACATTTCCCGCATAATGAGATAAAAGAAAGTAAATTCTGAAAAATCAGACCATTTATCATATAGTGGGATAAGCCGATGTACTCAGGGTCCGAACCCAGGTGATAATCGTGTCAGGAAATTTTACATATATATGAGGAGGGATTGAACAATGCGTTCAACGAGAAGCTTCAATGGATGGAAGATGTACGTATTCGTTCTGGCTTTGCTTGCACTTAGCCTAACCGTGTTTCCGATGGCGGCTTTTGCAGAGGATACGGGCGCAGCAGCAACCGTGGTCGACACAGGAGACACAACCTGGATTATTGTAGCAACTGTGCTCGTTATGTTCATGTTCATGCCTGGACTTGCTTTATTCTATGGAGGACTCGTTGGTCAACGTAACATTCTATCTACCGTCATGCACAGCTTAAGCGCGTTCGTCATCGTTACCTTAGTATGGGTGCTGTGGGGGTATAGCTTCGCCTTCGGCCCAGGGATAGGCGGCATGTTCGGCGGATTCGAGTTCCTCGGCTTCGATGGTGTGGGGATGGACGCCAAAGACGGACTCACGATCCCTCACCTCATATTCGCGTGTTACCAAGGCATGTTCGCCGCTATTACAACTGCCCTCATCTCTGGCGGTGTCGCAGAGCGGATTCGTTTCTCGGCATGGATTGCCTTCTGCGTCCTGTGGGTATCTCTCGTCTATGCGCCGATGGCGTTCTGGGCTTGGGGCGGCGGCTGGCTGTCGAAGCTAGGCGGTTTGGACTTCGCAGGCGGTACGGTCGTTCACATTCTGTCGGGTGTCAGCGCACTGATCGCCGCTCTTGTCGTCGGCAAACGTCGCTCATTCCCGAATCAAACGCTGCCTCCGCACAACCTGATCTTCTTCATGATTGGCGGTATGTGTCTCTGGTTCGGCTGGTTCGGCTTTAATGCAGGCAGCGCCCTTGCGTCGGGCGGTCTGGCAAGTCTAGCAGTCGTCACAACACAAGTTGCTGCTGCTGCAGGCGGTGTCGTCTGGCTGGCGATGGAATGGAAGCTTCGCGGCAAAGCAACACTCGTCGGCGGTGTAACTGGCGTTATCGCCGGACTGGTTGCAATTACGCCGGCAGCAGGCTTCGTATCGGTGTTGTCCGCGATTCCGATTGGCGCGCTGGCGAGCGTCATCTGCTACTGGGGACTGCATGTTGTGAAAGCGAAGCTGCAATACGATGACTCTCTTGATGTGTTCGGCATTCATGGCATCGGCGGCATCTGGGGCGCGATTGCTACTGGCATCTTCGCCAGCACGGACGTGAACCCGGCTGGCGCAGACGGTCTAATCCACGGCAACCCGGCACAAGTCGGCATACAAGCGGTCGACGTGCTCGTTGCGGTCGCTCTCGCTACGGTTGGAACATTCGTCATCTTGAAGGTCATCTCCCTCTTCACCCCGCTTCGCGTAACCGAAGAGCAAGAACTGACAGGCCTCGATCTAAGCCTCCACGGCGAGAATGCGTACAACACGTTCGAAGCAGTGCGCAGCGAGTTGCCTAGACCACAGGGACAGGGCGATTTCAGCCCAAGCCCAGGCGGCTCCACGGTTGCAGCCATCCCCGAGATGAAAGGAGTCTAACAAGGCATGAAATTGCTAACGATCATCGTTCGTCCAGAGAAGCTAAGCAGCGTAACCGCTGCCCTTCACACGATCGGCATTAGCGGTATGACCATCAGCGACGTGCGCGGCCAAGGCATCCAGAAAGGCGTGCGCACCCAGTATCGCGGCGTCGAGTACCAGACCGATTTTGTGCTCAAAAATAAGATCGAGACTGTCGTCAGCGACGACGTTTATGAATCAGCGCTCGAAGCGATCATCGATGCAGCCCGTACAGGCTCCATCGGCGACGGGAAGATCTTCGTCACCGAAATCGCTGACGTGATCCGGATCCGAACCGGCGAGCACGGCAAGGATGCTTTGGGTCAGAAATAGATATGGAAGAAGGCCATGCAGCAAGAAATGCTGCATGGTCTTTTATATAGGAAAAGGACTAGCTCGCCGCAATGCGATCCAAGATCGCGTGCAGCATACGGAACGACTCCGTACTACGACCGATCTCTGAACGAATATGAGTTGAGTCTTGCACATAAAGCGCCGATACCAACTCATTCGCCCACCGTGTAAGCATCTGATCGATGCAAGCAGGCGTCGTCTCGAGATGGAACTGCAACGCAAGAATACGATCGCCCCAAGCGAAGGCTTGCTGACCGCACGCCTCTGATTCCGCCAATCGGCGCGCCCCCTCCGGCAGGACGTAAGTATCGCCATGCCACTGGAACGAGTGAAATTCCTCCGGCAGCACATCAAACCATGGATGGCGCTCCGCCGTCCGCTTGATCCGATGCCACCCGATCTCCTTAACCTCATGACGGCGCACGCTGCCTCCTAGAAGCTCCGCCAACAGCTGCGCCCCAAGGCAGATGCCCAATATTCTCATATCCTGTTCAATCGCCCGTGCAATAAACCGCTTCTCCTCTGCTAGCCAATCCAACTTCGCATCGTCATATGCACTCATCGGACCGCCAAGAATGACGAGCAGGTCAGCCGCTTCCAACCACGTCTCTGCCAGCCCTTTAGAAGGGTCTGCGATTTGCAGACGATGTCCGCCGCGCGACGCCCAATCCTCCAGCGCCATCGTATCGTCGAAGTCAAAATGCTTCAGTGCCAGTATATTCATGCGCTTCCCTCCATACGTCATCCATGGGCCAGATTCACTCATCTCTATGATGTAATCGTACCCCGTTGGCGCGGAATTCGCAGTCCCCTTTTCCCACATAGCAGGATAGCTCCGAATAAAATAGTGTCAAAATGAGAAAACAAAAAGACCCTCTGATTCCGTTGTGCTTCTCATGTCGCAAATACAAGAAACCCTCTGACGAATATCGTCAGAGGGTGTGAGGATGTTGATTTAGAAATCGATTAATCCGACGCTGATTTGCAGCGCCTCATCGACTTTACGCATCATTTCATCGTCCAAATGCGTAATTTTGTCCGTTAGGCGTTGCTTGTCGATGGTGCGAATCTGTTCGAGCAGCACAACAGAATCCCGATCGAAGCCGTGCGATTCCGCTTCAATCTCGACGTGCGTAGGCAGCTTCGCCTTCTGGATCTGCGCCGTAATAGCCGCCACGATAACCGTCGGACTGAATCGGTTGCCGATATCATTCTGGATGACGAGTACGGGACGAACGCCGCCTTGCTCAGACCCCACAACGGGTGACAAGTCCGCAAAAAATACATCGCCGCGTTTTACGATCAAGCTTTACACCCCGCTTACGAGACGGCCGAGCGTATGATCGGCATCTTCCTCCGCGTGAAATGCTTCCGAGGCCATATTCAAGTTGATCTTAGCCATCTCCATATATCCGCGCTGCATCGATTCGCGGATTTGCCGCTTCTTTCGCTCCATCAGATACAGCTTCATAGCTTGACGGATAAATTCGCTGCGGTTGGAATTTTCTTTGGCGACGATGCCGTCGACTTCCTCCAGCAGTTGATCCGGCAAGCTGATCATGATCCTCTTGGTGTTCTGCAAATTGGCCACCGAACTCGCACCTCCAAAACTTTTCCAGACCCTTATAACCATTATGTCAAATTACCGATGGCGCTATACTCCACATACTTATGAGACGAATAGAAGCGTTATGCAATGGTCCGTATGCTGCACATCTTTCTATTCGAAATGGACGCCGAATCGTCACTTATAATCCGATTGCATTAAATTTCGAGGTAAATTCCAATTTTCCTGCTGCAAAACACAAATTCCGCAAAGGAAATTATTACTAGCCAAGCAGCGGATTGACAACTGCTGTCACTTCTTCGCCTCTTCTGTAAACGCGAGGCACGCGTGCAGCGAGCATACAAGTCACTTCATAAGGAATTGTGCCAAGCTTCTCCGCGATTTGATCCGCTGTAATCCACTCTTCACCTTGGCGGCCCATCAGCACAACCTCTTCGTCTGGCGCGATTGCATGGCCATCTGTTTCTGCAGGTCCAAGCGCGATCATACATTGATCCATACAAATGGATCCAAGCACCGGTACACGAACGCCGCGCACGAGCGCCTCTGCCTTGCCAGTCAGCATACGACTGTAGCCATCCGCGTATCCGATCGGCAATGTACCGATTCGTTCTTCTCCAGCCGTTATATAACGCGCACCGTAGCTGATGCCCCAGCCCTGCGGCGCCGTCTTCGTCATCGCGATCGCCGTCTTGAGCGACATCACTGGCTCAAGGTTGATCCGCTGCGTATTCACATAGTCAGAAGGATAAATTCCGTACATGCCGATGCCAAGACGCAGCATGCCATATCCCCATTCCGGCGTATCGATCCCAGCAGCGCTGTTCGCAGCATGGAATAGTTTAATCGGCAGCTCATTCTTTTTCACATAATCAACCACACTCGTGAATCGCTCATGCTGCTGTGCCGTGTACGTTTTGTCCAGCTCATCAGCCTTGGAGTAGTGGGTGAACAAGCCACCTACTTCCAGCTGCTTCACCTTGAGTGCACGTTCGATGAACGCTTCTGCTTCACCGCCCGCCAGCTTGCCAAGACGCCCCATTCCGGAATCAATCTTGATATGCACTTTGAGCTTCTTCCCGTTGTCCGGCAGTGCAGCAGCAGCTTCAAGAATATCATCCCGGAACAAGGCAATCGTAATATCATGATCCCGTGCCACAGTTAAACCTGAAGGAGATACATAACCTAACACTAATATCGGTGTGCGAATTCCGTTCAGACGCAGCTGAAGCGCCTCATCCAGGAATGCAACGCCCATGTAATCAACGCCGAACGCTTCTGCTTCCCGCGCAATCTGTACTGCACCATGTCCATAAGCATTCGCTTTCACAGATGCCATCAGCAGCATGTCACTCGGAATCGCTTGTCGAAATGCCGTCAAATTGCTGCGCAGCGCGTCTAACGAAATTTCCGCCCGCGTTGCGCGATAAAAAGCTTCCACTTATCGTCACCTTCTTCTCATGCCGTAACAACCCAATAGAAACTATGTTAAAGGTTGCGGCTAACAGTGTCAATGAAACTGGACCGTTTTCCAAGCGGAAGAAGTTAGAAATAGAAAGGGACAGCGGCAATCCTCAACGGATCGCGCTGCCCCTGATGAAACTGCTTATTTACTTCGTTGCGCCCTCATCCATCGATTGGGCGATGAGTACCATTTCGGACTCAGGCAGGTCGGCACTCGTCATTCGGTACTCGACTCCTTCATATGTCCAAGTCAACGTCTGCTGCTCCTCGCCATCGCTAATGGAGCCCATCGTAAAGCCAAGGTCGAGCATATAGCCAGGCGTGTAGGATGCTGCAACATCTTTAGGCTGTGTCTGGATAATACTGAAGTTGTACGTGCCTTGATAACGCTGCATGATGCCTGGATAACCGCCGAACGTAATTTCCTGCGAATCCTTAAACGCTACGCCGGAAGGCAGGTAAGCTGGATCGAGTTCGAGGAAATCGAGCGGCTTCGTCATTGCATCATCTGCTTGATCCTCTGCCTGCTCATCCGTTACGCCTTTGTCACCCGTCGAGCTCGTATCGCCTTTTTGATCCTCTGATCCGCTCGCTGCTGCATTGTCCTTGGAAGGTTCCGTGCTGCTCGTCGTGCCTTGTTGATCGGTACCATTCGCATTATTCGAATTATTGGCTTTATCTGTTTTGCCAGCTTGGTCACTCGTCGATGGCGTGCCGCTAGCATTCAGGTTTGCCTGCGTATCGAAGGCGTTCTTATCGAACTTCGGATCGAAGTTGAACTCGTCGAACGTCACTTTCACCATGACGGATGCGTTCGTATCGGATACTTCGACTTTACGAGGCGCAAAGTCTTCTTTGTTCAGCCAAATCTTTTGCCGAGCGAGCGATCCGTTCTGATAATTAGCCATGACGTCGAATACGTACGAGTCATTCTCGGTTGCGAATTGTCTCGATTGGTCGAGCACGATGCTGGACAACAGCGTTTGGTACAGGTAAACCTGTCCTTGGTTGTCCGGCCAGTCGCTCTGGAAACGGAACACTTTGTTCAACCTTGGCGTCAGTACGAACACACCGTCATCGTTACGGAGCACAATCTGCGTAATATCCTTCTTCGCGTTCGTCAGGGCAATCCGATAGTAATGATCCTTCTGATACCATACCTCTACCTTGTACTCGAGCGGCTGCTGACTCGTATTGAGCGTCATCGTTCCTTTTGCTGTGTAGCTCTCCAGCTTGTTCTGTACCTTGTCCAGCTCTTTTACGACTGAGTCTGCATTTTTAGCTCCGCAGGCGGATGCCACCACCGTGATGAGCATCATAATGGCCGTGATCAAAACGATCCGACGCATGCGATCAACCCCTTCAGCACTTTGTGTGAACAACTGATAACATGTCTATGTGCGGACTTGGCCAAATATGCAGACTAGCTTGACGAGCATGACAAGCTGGTTCGATAAAGGCAGGAATAGCGAGGTTGGGCGCTTGCTGGGACTTGGTTCCCGTTGGGCTTTAGATGGCCCGTAAGTGCACTTCTGCACCTACTGACGCTCGATCATGCCGCTCGGCGGCTCGTAGGTGCATTTCTGCACCTACTGGTGCTCGATCACGTCGCTCGGCGGCTCGTAGATGCACTTCTGCACCTACTGGTGCTCGATCACGCCGCTCGGCGGCTCGTAGGTGCACTTCTGCACCTACTGATGCACGATCACATCGCTCGGCGGCTCTTAGGTGTACTTCTGCACCTACTGACGATAGATCACATCGCTCGGCGGCTCGTAGGTGTACTTCTGCACCTACTGACGATAGATCACATCGCTCGGCGGCTCGTAGGAATGCGAATTCTCTTGCATATTAGTAACATTCCGCTATACTGTGATTTATGATTATATCGATAGTGACGAAGAACGTCCTGAATTTCCGCTGAACGCGGGGATTCGGGACTTTTTTATTTTCTGAGGAAGCGAGGTAGAATAAATTGGGATTTGTTGAAGAGCACACTAAGTGGTTGAAGTGGCACATTAAGAGTAGAAACGGTGAGCGTAAAGGACGCCTCGAACGCGGACATGGGCATGTAGAGATCATGTTTCTGGAGAGAGTTTGGTGGCCGGTTTTCGGTAACTTAGACGATCTACATCCTGAGTACGAGGTTGCGGACTGGAGAGGAAGACCATACTTTATAGATTTAGTATGGATGCCAGGTGATGGAAGATGCAAGTTTGCTTTTGAAATTAAGGGCTTCGGTCCGCACGTGCAGCAGACAGATCGGATTCGCTACCGTCAGGAGTTAAATCAGGAGACGTACTTGCAGGTGTTGGGTTTCAAAGTCGTTGCGATTCCCTATGATGACTTGGCCGAACAGCCCGAGCTTACGATTTCACTGCTCAAGATGCTACTTTCTCCTTATCTGTCATCAAATGCTCTGAACAATGGATACTCTCGACCGGAGCGTGATGTACTGATGCTCGCCCTTCGCAGTAACAAACCACTTCGTCCAGTCGATCTTGTACAGGAACTAACCATCAACCGCCGCACAGCCGTTCAAGCACTGAAGTCACTAACCACCAAAGGGAGATTTCGAGCGCTGCAGTCTGCGAATGGAGTTAGAGTAAGAAGGTATGAGTATGTTCATGCGTTCTCTGATACGTGAAATTGGTAACGGACTTCACATTCCAAGACTAAATAGATAGGTGCAGAACTGCACCTACGTTCCGCCAAGCAATCCAAACCAACGCACGTAGGTGCATATCTACACCTACCATTCCGCCAAGCAGTCCATACCAACGCACGTAGGCGCTTATCTGCACCTATATCCCACCACGCACATCAAAAAAGGCTCGCATAGGTGCAAAAATACACCTACACGAGCCTCATCCAACCAACTCTATCTCCCCGGGATCAACTTTTTGACCCAGTCGCCGAAGCCTTTCGGGTTGCGGCTCTGGATGAGGACGACGCCCTCGCCGCGGAAACGGCATACGAGTCCTTCGCCGCTCGTGAGGCTGCCCAGCCAACCTTTGGACGCTTTCTCGATCGTGTATTGCATATAGTCAGGCCATGCAACGAGATGCCCGTTGTCGACGACCACTTCTTCGCCTGGTCCAAGATTAATGGCATGGATCGCACCATACGATGAGAGGAATACCGTTCCTCGGCCGCTAATTTCAACGATGAAGAAGCCCTCGCCCGACAGCAAGCCGCGGCTCAAGTTCTGCATCTGCGTCTTGACTTCAATGCCGCTTGATCCAGCAAGAAAACCGTCCTTCTGAACAAGCAGTTTATACGAGCCGTCGAGCTCGACTGCTTGAACATCGCCCAGCGATCCCGGCGCCAACAATACTTCGCCCGCTCCACGTGACGCAACCAGCTCCTGGAAGAAAAATTTCTCCCCGGCCAGCATCCTGCCGATACCGCGCATAATGCCGCCATCAACGGTGCCCGTCACTTCAACGGTTGGCGACATCGAAACCATCGCGCCCATCTCTCCCTTCACGCTCTCGCCGCGCTCCAGCTTCACCTTCAACATCGCGAAAGCGCCTTGGTACAGCACTTCATACTTCATGGAAAATCCTCCAAATCATCTAGTATAGTATAGAACGATTTCATGATGAATGAATCTAATAGGTCTTGTCTCATCTTTGACCTTAGCATATGTAATACGAAAAAAGAAGCGATCGGTTTCCCGAACGCTGCTTCTTCTTCAACCATTACTTCTTAAATGCAACTGTAGCCTAGGCCGCCCACCTAACTAAAAAAGAGAAAAACCTCTACAGTCGGTTAAAACACCGCTGCAGAGGCATTCATCATCCTTGCTATGCAGGCATCCCTTACGTGGCGCTGCCTTCCTTGCTTTTCGACTGCTGCTTCTCTTTGTCACCGCTATCGTTCTGACGCTGCTGGGCACCTCTGTCCGTATCATATTGCGCACGCTTCTCCATGATAAAAGCCCGCCATTTGTCCGGATTCTTCTCGCGCGCAGCCTTGAGTTCTTTATGAAGCTGTTCGACCGACTTGCCTTCCGTCGCAATGCCGAAATACTTAGCTGCTTCTTTGAGGCGCTCCTCGAACTTCGCTTTATGCTCCGCCTTGAACGCTTCCCACTTCTGCGGGTTCGCCTTCTTCGCTGCTTGAATTTCTTCATACAGCTGCTTGCTGTCCTTGCCTTCGGTCTTGATGTCAAAATACCGTGCAACATACTGCAGTCTTTTCAACTGATGCTGCTCATCGTGATGACGAACATGGCCGTGACCGAACGGTCCTTCCGGCCCTTTGTTCTCTTGCCGCTGCTCTGTATTTGGTCCCGCGTCCGCTTCCGGTATCGCTTGTGCGCTAGCCCAGGAAGGTGAAGTCGATAGCAGCAGCATCGCCGCGATGCCGAGCGCTAAGCTCTTGGATCGAAATGTCATGTTGAACATACCTCCCGTTGTAGAATCGGGAATAGTATGGTCATTATTTCCACGCCATATGCACAAATCAAAACTTTAACAAATGCAGCCGCACCCTCGGCTAATCCATCCGCTCCAGTTCATTCAGCTTATGAAGAACCGCTTCCCGCGAGAAATGCTCGCCGATAAATACCGCTACATCATTCACCTTGCCTTGCGGATTAATCCGGATAAAATCCGTCTCCTTATACGCATATTGGAACAAGAAGCGGCTCGCCGTCTCGCTGTCCCGGAACGTAACGACGCCCTTCGCCCGATAAACGTTATCTGGGAGCGCCCGCAGAAACGCCTCAAACGCATGACTATCAACCGGATTCGTTAGAAAATGAGTCAGCGACATCACATGGGCATGGGACTCATGCACATGGTGATGATCGTGATCATGATTACAATCTGGCCCGCATGCATGCGAATGCTCATGCGCGTGAGCGTGCGAGTGCGCTTGCTCCCCCGCCGAAGCTCCACTCTCGTGAGCGGTCGTTCCCAATGCGCCACCGTTCCCGTTCACGATTGCTTCCAGCCACTGCTCGTCTACTGCACATCGTACCGTTGCTGCGATAGGCGCATATCCATTCGTCTCACGCATCAGCTGTTCAGCCTGCAATCGCTCATCGACTTCAAGACGATCGACCTTATTCAGCAGCAGCTGCGAAGCGCAGCGAATCTGCTCCTTCATCAGCTTGAACGTCTGTCCTCCGCTGCGGCTGCGCGCAAGCAACTCCGGACCATCGACCACAGCGATGATCGACTTCAGCTCGATCGGCGCGTACAAGGCGGACTCCGTTACGCCGTCGATCATTTCGAACGGATTCGCCGCGCCTGTCGCTTCGATAATGACAACATCGGGCGCATGCTGATCGACGAGCTGCTTCAGCTCCAGGCTTAGGTCGCCGCGAATCGAGCAGCAAATGCAGCCGCCCAGCAGTTCAGCCATCGGCACATTGGACTCTACCGCGAGGCCATCCAGATTAACGTCGCCAAGCTCGTTCATGACGACAGCCGCCTTTAGCCCTTGCAGCTCATACGCTTCGAGCAGTCGGGACAGCAGCGTCGTTTTGCCGCTCCCAAGGAAACCCGTCAGAATATGAACGTCTATGGTCCTGTTTTCATTTTGCATCATAACAACCTCCTCATTCCGTTCGACCGATACCGCACAATCGTACCAAAATCGAGCGTTTCGAGCCAGTCCCCAGCCTTTGCCGCACAAAAAAACTGGGCTCCCCGAATGCGGAACCCAGCCTTACTCCTATAAAACAGTCGATGCGCTTAGCAGCGCCGCTTCCTTCTCACGGACGAGCGGTATAACTTTCTCGCCGAATGCTCGAATATCTTCCTCGTAATGCAGGAATCCAGTCAGAATGAGATCGACCCCGATTGCTTTCAACGCGATGATTCGGTCTGCCACCTGCTCAGCCGTGCCAATCAGTCCCGTCTTAAATCCATCGTTATATTGGACAAGATCCTCGAAATTCGAATTCGCCCACATGCCTTCCCGCTCCGGCGATGCTTTGCCTGCGAACTGCACTTGACTGCGGAACCCTTCGACAGCATCCGGGTCTGCGTAATGAATAATGTCGCGCAGCACCTGACGAGCCTCTTCCTCCGTATCGCGCACGATAACGAAAGCATTGACGCCGAACTTCAGCTCACGGCCATAAGCAGCAGCTTGCTTAGACACATCCTCAATCTGCTCGCGGAAGCCATCTATCGTATTGCCGTTCATGAAATACCAGTCCGACACTCTGGCAGCCATCTCCCGGGCAGCGGATGAATTGCCTCCTTGGAATACCGGCGGCACAACAATTGGCTTGGGCTTGTGCGGCGCTCCGTTCGTCCGATAGAAGTCGCCGCGGAAGTGGCTTTCCTCTTCCGTCCACAGCTCCTTCAGCACGCGAATAAACTCCTCGGATCGGCGATAGCGCTCGTTATGGTCCAGCCAAGGCTCGCCAAATCCATGGAATTCGCCCTTGAACCAGCCGCTCACAATGTTGATGGCTGCACGCCCATGGCTAATCTGGTCGAGTGTCGTGAGCGCCTTCGCAATCGTACCGGGATGCCATAGCCCTGGCAGCACGGCAGCGATCAGCTTCAGCTTCTCCGTTACAGCGGCAAGCCCCGCAGCCAGCGTGATCGCTTCCAGCTGATTCTCTGCGCCATAGCTTGCGATGAAACGTGTTTGCAGCAGCGCGTATTCGAAGCCAGCCTCTTCCGCGAACTTGGCGTACCTTGTATTATCGTCGTACGACCAGCCCGTTCGCTGTGGGATTTTGGAGATAACAAGCCCTCCGCTTACATTCGGAACCCAATACGCAAATTTCAACGACATCAGGATTCACTCCATTCTTATTTATATAGAAGCACGCTACTGTGCAGAAACGGCTGGCGTCTCTTTCACGACATGTTCAGGAAGTTTGTTGTTAGCGATCATTTCTCCGAATGGGCTAATGAACGAGCGATCCGACTCGCCGTACCGAGGGCCATACCCAAGCTTAGGGAATAGCAGCTCCGCTACGCGATAAGATTCTTCCAGATGCGGGTAGCCGGACAAAATAAACGTCTCGATGCCAAGCCGCTCATATTCCCGAATACGTGCAGCTACTTGATCTGGATCGCCGACAAGCGCCGTTCCTGCGCCGCCCCTCACGAGACCTACGCCAGCCCATAGGTTAGGACTGATCTCCAGCTTCGAGCGGTCGCCATTATGAAGCTCGGACATTCTGCGTTGTCCGACCGAGTCCATGCGCGCCATAATCTGCTGCGCGGAAGCGATCGTCGCTTCGTCCAAGTGCGCGATGAGGTCCTCTGCCGCTTGCCATGCCTCTGTCTCTGTCGGACGAACGATGACGTGCATCCGGATACCGAAGCGAAGCGTCCGTCCCGCTTTCGCTGCTGCTTCGCGCATTTGTTCGATTTTGCGCTCGACCTGCGCTGGCGGCTCGCCCCATGTCAGGTACACATCCACATGATCAGCTGCCACTTGCATCGCCGCTTCGGAAGAACCGCCGAAGTAGAGCGGCGGATAAGGTTTCTGTATCGGCGGGTACAATACCTCACCACCGTTGACCTTCAGATGGTCGCCTTCGAAGTCGACCGATTCGCCAGCGAGCTCACGCCGCCAGATCGTAAGAAACTCGTCCGTTAACGCGTAACGATCATCGTGCGACAAGAAGAGCCCATCGCCTTCCAGCTCCACAGGATCTCCGCCAGCTACCACGTTAATAAGCAGCCTTCCTTTGGAGAATCGGTCAAGCGTCGCGCTCATTCGCGCAGCTGTCGTTGGCTGCATTAAGCCCGGCCGCACCGCAACAAGAAACTTCAGCTTCTCTGTTACGGATACGAGCGTCGAAGCTGCAATCCACGCATCTTCGCAAGATTTGCCCGTTGGGAGCAATACGCCGGCAAAACCCAGCTCATCGACTGCCTGCGCAATCTGCTTGCAATATTGAAAGGTTACCGCCCTTGCCCCTTCTGTAGTTCCAAGATGACGTCCATCTCCGTGTGTCGGTATAAACCAAAATAACTCCATTGCACTTCCTCCTTCTGTCGGCTGGTCGATTATTCATTAATGCGTCTTCAAGCTGCTCTTGCTCTTCGCTCTTAACAGCTCCCAGATCGGATCGATAAGCGAAGCTTTATCGTATCGGTTATAATGGCTCGCCAACCCTCGAATCGGGTCGCCGGCATAGAACCGTTCATACAGCTGATGCCTTGCCCCGAGCGGGCTGCCAATCAGATCCCAAGCGAGCTTGAACAGCGCAACCTTCTTCTCTGCACTGACATTCGCCCCTTCGAAGTACCGGTGCATGAGCTCGGAGATCGGTCCGTAGAAATCCTCGATGCCCGAAGGCGTCTGGACGAACCCGCCGGCACCCACCTGCTGCAAAATCTCAATCGCCCGCGGATAATATTTGGTGCCAAGGTTGCGCGCCGTCTCGATATATTGCAAGTTCGGAACAAGCACGCCGGCAGCATCGCGCGAAGCGGTCGTCTCGGATGCGATAACAAGCGACTTGATAACGTCTATCTGTGCAATTAACTCGCCCAGCTTCTCCTGAATGTGAAGAAACCCGGTAACGCCAATAGATTCTGCTACTGCAAAAGCTACGCCCGTAATGAATTCCAGCTTCGCTACGAACCGGACGACGTTCTGATGAAACGCAAGTCCATTAGCGGTCTGATTCGCGCGCAGCGCAAGCACCTTCTCCGTATCCCCGTACAGGAGCACCCGCTCCCAAGGGATCAGCACATCATCGAAGAACAGCACGGCGTCCATTTCATCGTAATGACTGCTCAGCGGATGATTCTGCTCATGCTGATCGGCGAACGATTCCCGGCATACGATATGCAGCCCCTTGGAGTTGGCCGGCACGATCAGCACGTGGGCATGTTTCTGCTGCTGCGACTGGAACTGCAAGAAGGAGAAAATGACGAAATCATGCGTGTATGGCGCGCCAGTCGCAATCATTTTGGCACCGCGAACAATGATGCCCTCCGATGTTTCCTTCACCACATGCAGGAACCGCTCTGCGATCCGCTTGTCATCGAGCCCATTGGACCGATCGATCTGAGGATCGATTATCGCCGTCGTCAGGAACAGATCCTTATCGCGAGCATGCTCGTAGTAGGCAGTAATCTTGTCTGTGAAGCTTGGATCTAGCAAGGACAACTCATCTCGTGCTGCATACCAGCCGGTGATGAGCGACCTCGCATAATCGGATAGCCTGCTCATCATGCCGTGTGTTGCGGTGGACCAAGTCGAGAACGACTCATTGCGCCTTGCCAGCTCCTGCGCGGAATAGGGAACGAGAAACGAGCTATGTGCGTAACGTCCCGTCTCCGGAACGAGAAATCCGACCTTCTCCCGCTGAAGCGGATCGTCGAGCATATTGAACAGCGACTTGATCGTACCAAGCGTGCCGCGAAATGCTGAATGCTCCGAGATGTTATGAATCTGCTTGCCTTCCAACCAGACGCTTCTACCATCGTCTAGACTTGTTATGAGCTTCTCTCCTCGCAAGATGATCAGCCTCCTTTTTTATTTTATTAATCCGATTGATTATGTCGGCTTTATCCATTATGATAGCTAATAGCCAAAATATATCAATCAGCAGCGTCCTTGATTTCGACGGATATCAGACGGAATTCGTTCATATGTCGGATTCAGGTTAGATAATCCACATGCCAATATCGATGTGACGCACTGCAGGTTACACCACTCGTGTCGGATAACCAACAACTGTCCTTACCATGTCGGATATGAGGTGAACGTTATATGAGTGAGAAAAGAGGCTTGGATCGGAGAATTGCCCGAACACGCATTATGATTTTTGATGCAGTCATCGCCATCATGCAGAAGCAATCCTATGCAGAGATCAGCATTGTCGATATCGCGGATAAGGCGAATATTAACCGCTCCACCTTTTATGCGCATTTCGTGGATAAAGAAGATTTGCTTGAGCAGATGATCGCACACAACGTGGAGCTGCTGACGCAATCGATGCAGAATTCGAAGTCGTACGCACCATCAGAGCCAGTTGCTGGCGAGCCTGATCCTATCTTCCTCGCGCTGTTCGAGCACGCATTCGAGTACAGTTTGTTCTATCGAGTAATGCTGCTGCGAACGGAGGAAGGCGGATTCCGTTCCAAACTTCAGGAGGCGGTTCGCGACAGCTTCTTCCAACGGTTAACGAGGCTTGGTCTAGAGCAAAAGCTGCATGTTCCGCTTGATCTTCTGCTGGACTATATAAGTCTTTCCTCTTGCGGCATCTTAGAACGTTGGCTCGACGGCCATCAGATATACTCGCCCCACCATATGGCGCTGCAGCTTACGCGTATCGCCTCGATGGGCATCTATCGATCAATGGGTGTGAATGCTTGAACGACTAAATGACCTATGAAAAACAAAAACACCTCTTATAGTGGGCATCAGCAAACACCTGCGTGTTTCCGAAGCCCCTATAAGGGGTGTTGCTTATTGTTAGATCGTAAACTTATTGCGTACGCGACAAGAATCTATATGCGAAAGTAACAATGCTTTCTCCTTCAAATTGTGCAATAATACGCTTGTAACAATTTTCCTATCAACTGATCGCAGGAGGGTTCTTATCATGTCCGCACTAGCAACTTTCGTCCTTATTATTATGATTCTGCTGTTGCTGCCTCCGCTTGTCTTCTTCACTTACATGTACATGCTTTCCAAGCAGCCTAAGCACTCCATTATCCGCGCACATCCATTCCTCGGTTGGCTGCGCTACTTGCTGGAGAAGCTCGGACCTGAATTCCGGCAATACTGGTTCGATAATGATACAGATGGCCGGCCGTTCTCCCGAAGCGACTTTGTCGGTCTCGTCTTCGCCGCCAAATATCGGACCGATCTGATCTCCTTCGGCGGCAAACGTGATTATGAGAAACCAGGCTATTATCTGTCGAACGCCATGTTCCCGAAGCTGACTGGCGAGCTTCGTGTCGATAACAGCAATACGGTTCCTGCGAAGAAATATGTGATTAAGAGCGAAGGCGTCTTCACCCGTAAGGAAAAATTAATCGACGACCATGTCCGTCAATGGCTGTTGCCCGATGAGGATGCTATCGTCGTTGGCGAGAACCGTGCGATACCATGGCAGCTTAAGGGGATGTTCGGCGCCTCTGCTACATCCTACGGCGCTGTCGGCGAGAACTACATTCAATCCACAGGCAGCGGCGCCCGCATGGCTGGCGGCTCATGGATCAATACAGGGGAAGGCGGCGTAGCCGATGTCCATCTGGAATCGGGAGCTGACATCGTCGCACAGATCGGTCCAGGCATGTTCGGCTATCGCGACGATGAGGGCAACTTCTCCATTGAAGCGTTCAAGCAGAAGGCTTCGCTAAGTGCGATTAAAGCGTTCGAGCTGAAATTCCATCAAGGCGCCAAGATCCGCGGCGGGCATCTCGAAGGGTCGAAGGTGAATGAGAAAATCGCTGCCGCCCGCAGAGTACCAGTCGGCAGGACCGTCAACTCGCCGAACCGATTCGAGTTTCTGACTAATCCAGAGGAAGCGCTCCGCTTCATCAACAAGCTGCAAGAAGCCGGCGGCAAGCCCGTGGGCATCAAGATCGTTGTAGGCGATCCACAGCGGCTCGAGCCGCTATTTCACGCCATGCTGGAGCTGAACATTTTCCCAGACTTCATTACGGTAGACGGTTCGGAAGGCGGCTCTGGCGCTACATTCAAAGCGATGGCGGACAGCATGGGGCTTCCTCTCTATGCTGCGCTGATCATCCTCGACGATACTGCCCGTCGTTTCGGCGTTCGCGACCGTTTCCGTATCTTCGCCTCCGGCAAGTTGATTACGCCTGATAAGGTAGCCATTGCGATGGCGCTTGGCGCGGACTGCGTCAACTCGGCTCGTGGTTTTATGATGGCGAATGGCTGTATCATGGCGCTGCAATGTCATACAGGCAAATGTCCGACAGGCATTACGACGACAGACTCGAAATATCAAGAGGCGCTAGCTCCAGAAGAGAAGCAGTGGCGCGTCATGAACTACATCATCCAGCTGCGCGAAGGCTTATTCGCCCTCTCTGCCGCATGCGGACTCACAACCCCGCGCGAACTGCGGCGCGAACACGTCGTCTTCACTAGCGAGAGCGGACAGACGATACGTGTCGCAGAATTGTTCCCTTATCCCGAGAAGGCGTAATGACGCGGGGTCGCGGACAAGCGGCTGTAATCGATCATAAAAGCAACGGTTGAACGTCAACTTGTCCCCCCTATATAATGGCGATACGCCAGCTAAGGGGGATGAGTTCCTATGATGGAACGATTAACGAATCTAGAGCAGCGCCTCACGATCCAGCATCATAAGGACTTATTTCTGCATACGAAGCATACGATCAAAGCGATTGACGATCTGGCTGAGCAGCACCGTTTGCTGAGCGCCGCCCATGCAATCAATGGTTACAAGATTGTTGGCAGTGAAGAAGTTCTGTTCTACGACACGCTTGCACAAGCGAAGGAGCAGATCGTACTAACCCTGGAGAAGACACTCGATGATCTGGAACACAAAGGGGACAAATATTACGATAAGAATTTCGTGGATGGTGTGGAATAACATCAAGAAGCCGGCGCCGAGATGGCGCCATTTTTTTTATTATGAGACGATAACAGGTCACCCCACAAATTGGATTTTACTTTATATTTCTTCCGGTGTAAGATTCATTTCAATAACTCTATATTTTCAACGCGACCTTAAAGTCTTTTACAGTTGGTTTATTTGCTGTGGAACAAGCCCCGGAGCAAGACCCATCGCTCCCTCTGGGCTTCTTTGTGTTGTTCTCTACATTTGATTCGGCAAGGAGAATGAAAACATGTTGGAATTAATTGAACCTTTACCCTTACTCATCGATAAGGATCCCGCTGAACGGACTACCTTCAAGATCAGCCATATGGAAGTATTCCGTATGGATTGCAAATTGGCTGAAAACAATCCTATTAGAAATATAGATTCATACAATTGCGGTTTATTGAAAATTGCCGGCCAAGGAGCAGCTGGATTCGCGGAATACGTCATTCCCGATACGAAACTGAATCATGACCTCGTCCGCTGGGCATCTGTTTTCAAGAAATTGAAAGGCTTATCGATTGCAGAAGCGCTCCGCTACGTTCAGGACAAAGAAGAAGCTTGGGGCCCAACTCGTCAAGAAGCAGCCATAGCTGCATTGACGGATCTGTCGATGAGCTTAATAGATCCACTTCACCAGCCTGAGACATCCGTTCGTTCTCTGGAGTGGTCCGCGCTCATTGAACGCTCCCAATCTTATTATTCCTTTTAACGTTAACAGAAATAGGCTTCTCGCAAGTTCCCTCATAACACCGAAGAGCTGGTTCCGGAGACGGTGCCAGTTTTTTTTATTTCATAGACGATCGCGTTTCAGCAAGCTTACAAGGCCTTGCCTCTCCCAGGATTGGTGAACTCTAGTAGATAGCGTTATGTATTTGGACTAGAATTGGTAGTCTCGCTAATGATCCTGTCCCTATCAATTGCAAATTCCGTTTCATATCATGATAGTGATTAAATAAGCTCCCCCAAGGATCCTGACCGATCCAAAGGGAAGCTCCTGAGACAAATGAATTAGCCCAATTTCTCAATAATAAGCGATGCGCTTGTGACTGGCGTACCGCCACCAATGCTTGCTTGCAATGTTAGAGCGCCCATGTTATCGATCCTGTTGAGCGTAAGCGTTCCGCCTGCCGTCAGCAATGCAACAACTTGGCCCGTGTAAGGTTGGTTGCCCGCGCTCGTGCCATAGTTACTGCAAGGAACAAGTGTCGGCAGGGCTGGACCCGCTCCGTCCGCGTCGAAGAATAAGCCAAAGGCGCTGTCGCCTGGAGTCGGGAACACTTCCCATGTAATGCGATAAAAGCCCGTCGTCAGGATGTTAACTGTAGAAGGAGCGGTAAAGGAAACGTCGGCGGAATTGACAACGGAGTCGTTGAACGTAACAGCGCCGCCTTGAGCACCGGGAGTTGGCGCAGCTGCGACAGTCTGATCGACGGAACTGCACAGGAAATCGAAAGACGCAGGAGCAACGGGACCAGTGGCGCCAGTAGGGCCTTGCGGTCCAGTAGAGCCAGCAGGACCAGTAGCACCAGCAGGGCCTTGAGCACCCGTGGCGCCTGTAGCGCCGGTTAATCCTTGAGGTCCTTGAATCCCTTGTGGTCCTTGTGGTCCTTGTGGTCCTTGTGGTCCCGGAGGCCCGGGAGGTCCTGGTAATCTACCCATTTGCTACATACACACTCCTTATTTATGTGATCGAACTGGGCTTAATATTCGATGAAGCTACCCGCTCATACCATATTCCAATCGAAATCGTTGCGTTCCAACTAGGGATACGTTTTTTTTGCGTTGAGCTGTATTGTTGTCCACGCAGGTAGAGAACGGCTTACATACTTTGATCTTATGAATCTTGCATTCTCTAACGGAGGCCAACGATGACTATTAAGAACGGATTCGTAGGGATTCTTGTCGCTAATCGGACTCAAAGAAAACAAGTGCTTAGTCAATATCTGACGCATAACGCAGCGGGAGTTAAGTTGTTAGCATTCACTCCATCTTCTATCAATTGGAAACGTCAGACGGTGATCGCTTTGCATCGTGTTAAGGGAAAGTGGTCAATCGGCCGTTTTCCTTTACCACAAGTTGTCTACAACCGTTGGTATGGCACGGATCCTAAGCTCATTGAAAGACTTGGAGCTGCGATCGGTGGAAACCACTGCTTTAACCATATTAATCGGCTAAACAAGCTGGACATCTACAACAAGCTAGCGAGGTGGCTCGCACCTCATTTGCCAGAATCGTTTCATTATGATGAAGCGGACGTGCTAAACATGCTGGAACGTCATAAAGAGATTTATTTCAAACCGCTGCTGGGCTCTATGGGCAGAGGGGTTTACCGAGCGGAGATGAATCCATCAGGTGATGTCCGCATAGGACAACATTACTTTGCTCCTAAGACAGTAACGAATGACCATTTATTTTTCCAGGAGCATATGAAGAAATTGGTCTCCTCCACCCCCTACATCGTTCAAAAAGGAATCCCCATTCTTCAGATCGACGGGCATGCCTTCGATATTCGTTCCCTTGTTCAGAAGAACGAACATGGGCTGTGGTCGGTCACGAACCTTGTAAGTCGAATTGCCTATAAAGGCAGCTTTAATACGAGCATCTTCGACAAAACATGCTTATCAGATGAAGTACTTAATAAGCTGTATCCGCCTCAAAAGGTCCACGCCATCATGACTTCCATATACGATATCAGCCTTAGAATTGCAGAGATCATCGACACGGAAACCGATTATCATTTGGGTGAATTCAGCGTCGACATCGCATTAGATAGCGAGGCGCATCCATGGATTATCGAGTTGAACGGCCAACCCCAGAAGGCTCTGTACCGAGGTATACCCAATCGGTCCGTCGTTTATAGTCGCCCCATTCAATATGCGAAGTACTTGTGTCGGAATGGATCTTTGTGATGATCAGTATATGGATGTGAGCTTGGATGTGTGACATTAGACGTTATACGGTTTAAATATCTCAACGGACCCCGGAAGAACAGCCCTGCACAACGAATTCACTATCCGCAAGAGACGACCCTGTACCGCGCTGGTCAGGGCCGTTTTTCTGTTTGTGCGATAACGCTGCTATCACTAGTAGCCAACAATGGAATGAGGAACATAATGCTTTTCCAGTTGCATCATTTCTTCCGGCGTTAAAGAATCGACAATGCTGATGCCGCGTCTTCCACATGAGAGATTCTCGTGGCACCGATTATAGGAGCCGTTACCGGTTCTTTCTGCAGCAGCCACGCAAGCGCGACTTGGAATCGGAGTACCCCTCTCTGTTCTGCGATAGCTGCAACCTGGTCCACGATCAATTGATCGGCTGCTGCTGTTGCATCGTACTTCTGTTTCGCGATCTGATCGGTTTCGGAACGATGCGCCGTTTCCTTGGGATCTCTTGTCAATCTTCCTCCTGCAAGGGGACTGTAAGGAATCACGCCGATTTTTTCGGCCTTGCAGAGCGGCAGCATTTCTCTCTCCTCCTCACGGTATATGAGGTTTAAATGATTTTGCATGGATACAAACCTAGTCCTAGTCCATCCACTTTTCTCCGCCACGTATAATGCTTTTTGAAATTGCCACGCATACATGGCAGAGGCGCCTATGTATCTTGCCTTCCCAGCCTTCACCACATCATGCAGCGCTTCCATCGTCTCTTCTATGGGCGTATCGTCGGATGAGCCCCCCTCTCCGGCTGTACGTTTGCACGACTAGATGCAGCAACTTCCGTCCTCCAGCCGGCACGCTTGTCGCTGCTCTATGGCCTCGTCGGCGGCCGTTGCCGCCGCAATTTCTGTAAGCTCAGAGCCGCCCGCAGCTTGATGAGTCGGAATCGCGTCCTCACTCTGTTGAACAAGCTTCACGTCGATGTGCGGGCCGACCGTATTCAGCATTTTACAATGCTCCCGGGTTTCTTGAAGCAGCCTCAAGCGCGTCTCGTTGTCCACTTCGGCGACAAAGGTTAACGTAAACACGACACCAACGATCTTCCCTTCGCTATTGACAGTATCTTCGGCGGTTACACGCGTTACCGCTTGGGAATAACCATAGCCGCGCGCACGGTGATTAAGCGAACCGCCGACGCACCCGGACAGTGCGATGAGCCACAGCTCACCAGCCCGGAACCCGGCATCTTCCCCGCCTTGATCATTTCCGCGATCCAACACTACGCTGTGCGTCCCCGCGACAGCCAATTGCTTGGAATCAGATAGTATAGTCAGCTTGCTCTTCATTTGACGCCCTCCTCAAAGTTCAAGTATAGATGCGCTTCTCGAACAAAAAAAAAGACAAAACACAGGTGATTCACCCGCATTTTGTCTTCGGTTATCCGATCAACATCACTATGCTTTTGATTTAAATCATACCATGCCTTTTAACATCAGCACAATATGAATGCAAGGTTTAAACAGGTTCTCCGCAACTTTTGTCGTTAGCCTAAACGTTTGGTTAGCAAGACTTCCAGCGGCTGATCATCAAGTATTAAGCACCCTGAGTCTTTATAGCCTAGTTTCCTATAAAAGTGTTGGGCCTCTTCGTCTGCTTGCGTCGAAGTCATAACCAATTTATAACCCTGCTCGCGCATATTATTCTCCCATAAATGGACGACTTGTTTTCCTAAACCCGCATTACGGTATGGCTCATCGATCCAAATCATATTCATAAAAGGGGTATTGTTCGTCACGGATCAGATAAATCTCCTTTCCTTGAATCTTCGCTTGAATCAACGCTTGATTAAGATGAATATCCCTTTCCTTAATAAATGCTATATCTTTATCCGTTGCAAAACTAATCTTCAACTACCTTCTCCTTTATCCATGCAGTGAATTTGATAGTTCTGATTATACATACAGGAACGCAGAGCGTTGTAGGGAGAAAATGCTTATAACAAGTTTTGTACAGCGAAAAGGCTCGCGTTGCTCGCGAGCCCTTCATTAGATTTTCAGATCCGATGTGCATGATCAGCAATTGATCACGCCTACAAACCTCTCTATTCCAACAGCGACACCATCGTTATCATTTGAACTGGTTACGTGGGCAGCGCAATTCTTCAATTCGATTATCGCATTCTCCATTGCGATCGGAAATCCACACATTCGGAATAGTCCCAAATCGTTAAAGTCATCCCCGAATGCCATCACGTTTTCCGACTTTACCCCGATCTCGTCAAGCACCCCTTGCACGGCTTCTTCTTTCGAGGCTGATTTTTGCATGATTTGAACCAATGCCCCGCCATCCGTTGCGATTACGTTCACATGATCACCGAATTGCTCGATAACATCCGTCCATGTGCTGTAACCATGAACCAATATTTTGGTTGGGGATAGTGAACGAATAAAACCTTTATCGACAACCAAGGGTTTAGGATCATTTAAACGGAAACCGAAATGACTAAGCTGCGAGTCAGGTATTGGTGTACATGTATAGCAGGCGTCATTGACCTCGTAATTAATCATCGATTGAGGTGCATGCGACTCGATGAAATTGTTGATCTGTTGGCTAATTTCCATAGGGATGCTGATGTGCTGCTGAGTGTGCTTGGACTTGCATATTGTTAGAGCGCCATTGTAATAAACCAGGTAGTCTGCAAAAGGAAAATTCTCTACAAATTGATTAGCCGCTCTAGGCGGCCGCGCCGTGGCAACGATAATATGAATTCCGGAATCAAAACATCTTTTAACAGCCTGATAATTTCTAGGCGATATGGATTTGTCACTGCCGAGCAATGTTCCGTCCAAGTCTAATACAATTGCCTGTATGTCCGACATCCGCATCTCTCCTCATGAGTAATTCTTCCAACTATAAACCAAATTCAGGAGAGGCGGTAGACTTAATATTGAATATCGGAATAACGTCATGAAAGCTGATCGGTTAAGAACTGAAGAATCTCAGGAAGGGCCGCTTGCGACGTCGCCAAGTGATCCAAGTCCGAACCGTCTCAAGCTTGCATTCGGAATGATTTTTACGAGATACTCGGCATGGGTAATGGGTATGGATCGATCCGCCTCGCTATGCCAGAATCGAATGGGAACTCGAATATCCTCGAACGGGATATTCCAAGGTTGTCCGAAGCATCGATAATCATCAAGCATTCCGTGCGGACTTTTTGTACCTTCCTTTATCATCGGGACAAGGGCTTCTTTGGCCGCGGCAGGTAGTTGCCTCCGCTTCTCTTCGGGCAAATGGCAAATATTTGTTCAATTAAAGAAACAGGATCGCCCTTCCAGCAACTCGTCCAAGTATACCGGCCCTATCCCGGCCGAAATAGCTGTTCGCGTACTCGGTTAGGGTATCGATGACTGCAAGCCAATGCGAAAGGAGCGCCTCCCGATCCAGAAAATATGGCGAAGCGCTTTAATTCCATTGCATCAGCGAAAAAGATCGTATCTTCCACCACGTCGTTTATCGTTCGCCCAGGATGAGGATCGGAGAGGCCATAGCCTGATCTCTCCAGGACGAACATTCGTATTGCCGGCGCAGTCCCATCTTTCACCATCTGATCCAGTATCGCGATCATAGGCCCGAAGCGTACTCCCGGCGTCCCATTCATCATGACTACGGGAGCGCCCTCCGGCCGTCCGTATTCGGCATATCCCAATGTTCTCCCGCTCGGTATTGTAATCGTGTTTTCAGTCAAGTTTCATCCACTCCTTCTCATCGCATCTTCAATTCATATCTTTATTGCTTGATCATCATGGAAAGAACCCTACTTTCTTGCAAATTGCTGATACCTAACATTTGAAACCGTCTACATCCATTCGATAAAATAAAAATCCGGCAGCCGTCGCTGCCGGATTGAAGTCTTCATTAGGTTGTCTCTGGCGTATCCATTCCGTCCGGACCATCGACTATATCGATTACACCGACAGCAATTATGGATACCGCCGCTGTTTTACCCAGTTTCTTGGCGCCGTCTTTTATCAGCTGCTTATCGTTTTCCTTAATGCCTGTCACAACATCCTTACCGCTGTCGACAACGTATTCGATTCCTTAGCCAGCGCCTTTAACAGTAGTCGTAACCGCATCTCCAAGATCATCGAATCCGGACTTAGCCTGCTGCTTATCCGCCGTTATTAAACCAGCGCCAACATCCCATACGCCGCTCGCTGCTTGGCCTGCCAGTTCACCTGTCTTTGCCGTCACTCTTACCACATCATTGCCGATTTCTTTATCCGTTTGATCGGGTATTCCGTAATACATGGAGAAAATACATTTCTCCCTATACGTAAACGTGAACGTTTCTACTTTTTCACCTCGACGCCATACAGATTATAGCGGGGCTTTACGTTTTGACCGCTAATCTGAAAGCTATTCGTGGCATTACCCGTTAATGAATTTCCAGAGCTGTCTTTCAATTCGTTTATCGCCAAGAACGGACCCTCTTCTTTGGTGGACGCTTTATCTGCAATTCCGTATAATCCCCATACCCCTGCTAATAGTGCCATGCAGAAAATAGCGGTCCTCACACTATTGCGCCAATTGTTCTGGGAACGAACACCAAGCTTGTAAGCCCCAAAACCGACTGCTGCCCCTGATGCGTTTTGAATGGCATCGTTAATATCGAAGCTGCCGAGCATCGTTAGTGCCTGAATGGCTTCACAAACGAGAATAGACGCGATAAACAAGGCAATGAATCGAATAAAGGTGACTCGATATAACAAAGGAATCAATAGGCCAAAAGGGACGAAGGCTATGATGTTTCCGAATCCTACAAGATCCATCAGAGTGGGATGCAGTAGATCCGATAGACCTGGCAGCTTAAAGAAAGTGTCCGGTACCATAATAAAGGTGTAGCCGATTGTCTGCTCTGCAGCACCACTCCTGCCGAAAGCGAAAAATAAAAAATAAAGAATACTCGTTGCATAAAGGATGGTTATGGTAAAAACAGTTCGCCTTGACATGACATCGTCAGCT
Organism: Paenibacillus terricola; assembly: GCF_014779765.1. Classification (GTDB taxonomy): domain Bacteria; phylum Bacillota; class Bacilli; order Paenibacillales; family Paenibacillaceae; genus Paenibacillus_T; species Paenibacillus_T terricola. Next base: position 61,952 of record NZ_JACXZA010000006.1, read on the forward strand.
CCTTGGTGTGGTGCCGCATCGGACACTTTGCATTAATGTGATACTACGACAGTTCCTTCTTCGGGTGAGGCCCCTCCTGCCCGTTTAAGAGCAATGAATGCAACTATTATACCAATCAATGTAACCACTGCCGATACAATAAACGCGGTATGGATGGAAGAGTTAAGTGCAGAAGGACTCATCGTCTCCATGGTTGAGTCGGAACCAATCGTTGCCGTAATGATGGCCATGATGACTGCGAGTCCGATGGCCCCGCCAATTTGCTGACCGGTGTTGATAACCGCAGAGGATACCCCTTGCTCTCTCGGATCGACTCCTGTACTGCCAGCGATGAACATCGTCGTGAAGACGAACGCCTGCCCAAGACCGATGATAATCGTCCCGGGAAGCACTACCCAAGCATTGCCCGAAGCTGATAACTGGGTCAAGAGCAGGAAGCCGATGCCTCCAAGTGCCATTCCTGATGCGATTGTCCCGGAAACCCCTGCTTTGGCCAGCATAGGTGTAATGAGCTTCGCTCCCAGGAACGCACTAAGGGTAAGCGGAAGGAAAGTAAGTCCGGACTGGATGGCCGAGAAATGCAGAACGTTCTGCGTATATAGCGTTAAGAAGTAGTAGAGCGTACCAAACGATGCGGAGAAAAGAAAGGCTATAAGCGCAGCTCCGGTTAGGTTGCGATTACGGAACATGCGGAAGTTAATCAGCGGTCCTTTAGTTCGCTTCTCAATGACGACGAACGATGCGAGAAGTATGGCTCCGATCATAACGAGCGGCAAGGTTTTTGCGCTAAGCCAGCCCGAAACGGGAGATTGAATTAAATAGTAGACAACAAGAAGCATGCCAGCGGTAACCGAGATCGTCCCAGCGATGTCGAAGTGTTTACGTCCGCTCGGCACCGCGCTCTCTTTGAGGACGGCAGGAGCTAGCAGGAGAGTGAAGAGTGCGATCGGTACGTTAACGAAGAACGTCGCTTCCCAACCGATAAAGCTGGTGAGCACCCCTCCGAGTAATAACCCGAGCGACATGCCGACTCCACCCATGGCAGCCCAGATGCCCATAGCCTTATTCCGTTCTGCACCTTCTTCAAAGTTAGACATGATTAGCGACAACGTTGCCGGCGATAGCAAGGCTCCTCCGAAACCTTGCAGGCCTCTAGCTATGATCAGCATAAGCTGGGAATCAGCCAGTCCGCCAAGCAGTGAACCCAGACCAAACAAGGACATCGCCAATATGAACATTTTTCGTCTGCCCATTAGGTCCGAGAGTCTGCCTCCAATCAACAGAAACCCTCCAAACGCTAGGGAATATGCGCTAACAACCCATTGCAGATGGTTGGCGCTGAAGCCTAGTTCCTCTCCAAGCGACGGCATAGACACGAAAATAATCGTATAATCAAGAGCCATAATTAATTGAGAGAAGGCAAGTACGAGAAGTGCCAACCCTTTGAAGCGGCTGCTATTATTCATTAAAATACACCCTCCATTGATTAACGAATCTAAAAATCATTTTCGGACTGAACGGTCTAATAATGGCAACGGAAGGGAGAGAAAAGTCCCTCCGTCAGTCTTCTAGTGCCGACAGTGTAACAGTCGTGATCTCATCCAGCACCTGGGGATTGCTCGTTAACTTAGCCACTTGCGTCAAGGCATACCGCGAATGGTACAGATACCGCGCCAACGCCTGCAGATCCTGGCCGGTGCTCAGTTCCTGCCTCCGTTTGGCCCGAACCAACGCTTCGTAGAAAGCATGCTCGAGTCGATTTTGGTCCTCCTGGAACAAGGCCGCAATCTTCGGTTCGTGGGGAACTTGATCGATGGCGCTGTGTAGAATGAAACACTCTTTGCGCCGATCCTCATCTTGAAGGACGAGTACGATTTCTCGAAAGATCGAACGGACCGCTTCCTTCACGGACTCCGACTTCTCCAATCGAACGACAACGGCAGATGATTTCTCCTCTAAGTAATGCTTCACAGCCTGGATGAAGAGATCCTTCTTCGTGCCGTACGTATCATATAAGCTCTGTCGGGCTATTCCGAGACCTTCGAGCAAAATAGGGAGAGACGCTCCCTCGTATCCGTAATGGCCGAACACTTCCATTGCTTTATGCAGTACCAGGTTCTTATCGAATTCTTTGCTTCTTGCCACGCCGGATCCCTCCTTCACTCGTCCCATACTACCCTTAACAGATCGTTCAGTCAAGAAATAGAACTACATCATTACGCTTCTATGCAGGCCCATGTTCTACATCGATAATCCCTCCAATTCAATCTAGACCATTCAGTCCGAAATAACCAAAAAAAATGTTTATCACGTCTTTAATGCTTTCAATCTCAGAACCCAATTTTTCCGGATATCCTTCGCTCCCTTCGGTTGATGATTTCATCCTAGCATTTCCAGACCGAACGGTCAATAATTATTTTGCATTTTCATAAAGAAACAGAACACCGGCAGTCGCTTACGCCGTGTTCTGTCATTACATACGAAGCTCCTGCTTGTGTACAGTGCCAATCAAGGCAATCTGCGGGACTGAATGTTACGAATCCCTCAGCAGGCTTTTCTTATTCGCGATTTTGTAATCCAATACGCCCAATATTTTCTGCAAGTGATTGATTTGATCTTGGATCTTTCTTCTGTACACCTGCACTTTATCATACACTTCGGGTGTAGACAGGATATCTTCTTGGTAGGAAAGCGATGCAAACTCTTTAATATCTTTAAGAGGAACACCTATCTTCTTCAGACAAATAATAAGCTCCATTAACTGCATGTCTTCCTTGTGATACATTCGTCTGCCGTTCTCTCTTCTTTGCGCCCGGGGAAGCAGCTCGATCTTCTCATAATAGCGGAGAGCATCCTCTGTCAATCCGGTCATCCTCGACATTTCCTTAATTGAATAAGCGGCATCACTGCTCATCCTAAGACCTTCCTATCTTCGTGAAATATTATCACCAAGGAATGACACCTTGCTCATTGAAGTAACCGCCTGTCGGTCCTTCTTGTGCAAGTGTAGCATACTGGACGATGATTCGGGAACCTTGTTCCGGCGTCAGATCGCCGTATCCGTTATTGAAATCGGTCGCGACAAAACCAGGGCACACGGAATTTACTTTAGCAGAAGTATGTTTCAATGTAAAAGCAAGATGAGTGGTAAGCTGATTCAGTGCCGTTTTGGAACTGCTATAGGCTAATGCCTTTAAAGGATATACGCCGCTTGCCGGGTCGCTATGCAGCGTTATGGATCCTATGGAGCTGGAAATATTGACAATGCGCGGGGCATCCGAGTTTTCAATGAGGGGAAGCATCGCTTGACTGACAGCGAATGCGCCAAAAAAGTTCGTATCGAATGATCTCTTTAATTCCGCAACGCTTAGGTCCGTGAATTTGGGAATGATGCCGATTCCCGCATTGTTAATCAACACATCCAGTTTACCGTATTCCGTTGCGATTTTCCGGGCTGCTGCTTCAATAGAGGCTTGATCGGTCACGTCCAGTTGGATAAAATGCGCATTCAATTTTTGTGCCTGCAGTTTTGCTGCCGCTTCTTCCCCTTTTTCCTTGTTTCTCGCTCCTAGCAGAACCGTATACCCCAGACTCCCTAATTGGCGGGTCGTTTCGAATCCAAGCCCTCTGTTGCCTCCCGTAATCAAGGCTACCTTCTTCGTTGGTATGGACATTTCTCCTCACCTATCCTTCTCTTTTTTTGAGCAATAATGACAAGCATCATCACGCTGTTGACCTTTGCATCGCTCATGTTACAACTTGGTGTAAACACCAAGTCAAGCGCAAAAATACAAAAAGGGCGAAAAAAAAGAGGCTTCCAGAAGGTTCTGAAACCTCATGGAAAGCCTCATTTCTCTGTAGTCGCTCGGAAAGGTGGTCAAAATGTGATCATGTGGTCATATACCGTCTTCCGAACTGGGCCATGATCGATAATCGCGTTTTATCAGACAAAAGCTTCAAGCCCTCTGTTTGACCGACAAAAAACGAACGCCTACTTCCTTTGGAAGTAACGCCCGTGCTTGTTACATTCATTTCTCTTGAAACAACAAATCAAGAATTTTATCATCCGCTTTTCGGTTTATCCCTTGATACGGATAACAATGAATATGGATAGCTGGATTAAAGTTAATTTCAATTATGCAGTAATTCCTATTAGATGCTTCTTCAGATATGTCATCGATCATCATATCGACACCACAGAATGTCGCTTCAGCAGCTTTAGCAGATTGGATGGCAATCTGTTTATAGCTTTCTGGGATTTCATCTGTAAAGTCGATACTATCTCCGCCTGTGCTGATATTAGAGTTCTCACGCAAATAAACAATCTCGCCAGCCATTGGAACATCCGCGATGGTTCTAGATTGATTTTTCAAGAACATCTTTTCTACATCTCCAAGTTGAATACGTTCAAGCGGCGTTTTATAACCTATACCTCTTAGCGGATCTTTGTTTTTATCAATTACGAGCTGTTCGATCGTACGAATCCCATCCCCCACAACGTTTGCCGGAACACGGTGTAGAACACCGACAACCTCGTCCCCCATGACGAGAAACCGATATTCCTTTCCTGTGACAAATTGTTCAAGCAAGATCGTTTGGTCATGTTCGAAGGCCATTTCAAATGCCTTGTGATAATCCTCCAGAGTATAGTCCCCGGCAAATATCGTTATGCCAAGTCCAAAATTTGTCGACTTCGGTTTAATGACGATCGGCTTACCTCGATGTAACGGATAATCAGCGAGCGCAATATCCAAATCGTGATAGACCCTTCCCTTTGGAACACGAATACCATTTCGCTCTAGTACTTTTTTTGTGACAATCTTATTCTCCATAATTAGAATTGTGCTATATGAATCCAGAGATGTTTTAGTTGCTTGCTTGATGTATTCCTTATGGTCACCTTGTTGAAGTAAAATAAAATTATCTTGCCGGTCTAAAATTTCGAATTTAACCCCCCTCTTTACCGCCGCCTTTAGTAACAGCTGCGTAGATAATTCCAAATCCTCATATCCTGTAAACTGATAACCTGTTGCTTTACTTTCCTCCCTATATCGCCTTGCCTTCTCAAGATGATAAGACAAATATGTGGACTGTTGAATTTCGGATTTTACGATCTCCGCATAACTGAGCTGCGCGTCTTTAACAATCCTCCTGCTATTTTCAAGCAACTCTATAAATGATTGTTCATTTGACATTAGGAAATTCAGCATTTCTTCCATTTCATCAATAAAGTAAAGTGCCTTTTCCCTCAAATTCTCAAAATGCGATTCTTCTCCGTATAGTCTACCCTCTATGCCATTCATGATCAGGCTATCATGATTAAGAGCAGCTATTTTATGCTCTTCTTCCCCGAACGGCTGATCTTCGATAAGCAACAAAGTGACGAGGAACAAATGAACGAAATGCAGTGATTCTTTACTGACTCCAATTTTATATAGAGGGTTTAAATCAATCATTCGCAGTTCTAGGTAAGCGATCCCATGATGTATTAATTCATGCACAACATCGCACCCGATTGCGGGTTTTATTCGGACCGGACTATAATATTCTCTCACACTTAGCAATTCATTGGATGAAACAAGCTTTTGTAAATCACGAATATAATCTTCAACAGAATCCATAGAAACATGCAAAAGTTTATCGTTACGATATCCACACACGCTATTGCGAAGAGAATTCATGTTCGGAAAGAAGTGGCTCTCTTCATCGAAGTGATCGCTAAGTTGAACACATCTTTCGATATAAGACTTGTCAAAAACTGGGCTTGCACCGGTTAGATAAATTAGAAGCCAGCGGTATTTCATTACATTGCGGGCCACTTTTAAATAAACGTCATCTTTAAAGTTCCTGAAGCTTTGTTTCACTTGAAGCGTGCCATACAGCTTTTGAAGAAACTCCTCTTGAAAAGAGAAATTAAAATGGATACCACTAATGAGTTGTCTCTTTCGACCATATTTCTCAGCTAGTTTCCTTCGATATTGGTTTTCAGATGGATCGTCCATAGATGCGATTGGGATCTCATCTTCATCTGGCAAAACAGGCGGATTGCTGCTTGGCCACATATACTCATCATTCAACTCAAGTGATACGATATCGTGGAGAGTCTCCATAAAATGATAAGTCTCCTCGATCGATTCAAAAACAGGTGTAATTAGTTCTATTTGGCTTTCCGAGAAATCTGTCTTGATATACGGGTTCTCCTTTTTACTTCCAAACGCTTTGGGATGTGGGGTCAAAGCAAGCTTCCCCTTAAGGTCAACTCGGTTATTTTCTTTTTCTAAACCGAAGTTGCCGCGAAAGATATCCTTTTGCAAATGATTATCGACCACATATTGTAATCGTTCGCGATTTAATATTCTCATCATCATGTACCAGCTTTCCTTTGATTCATTTTTTCGAAAGTCCAAATAAACCAAGTGACAAGTATGATTCCTTTAAGCACACTGCTTAATGCAATGGATATCCAAACGCCGTTCAATCCATAAGAATTTGAAAGCACAATCGCCATAGGTATTCGCAGCGAAGTTAGAATAATACTGAAAATGGGCGGTATGTAGGTTTTTCCAATCCCATTGAAAGCCCCAACCGTCATCAATTCCACGCACATAAACAACTGCGAAGCACCGATAATTTGCAAATAGTCTACACCAAGACTTAGACTTGCTTCATCCGCCAGGAACAACGCAAAAATAGGCTCGGGAAACAACATGAAAAGGATAGAAACAAACATGCCAAATAATGAAGTGATAACTAAGCCGATCCTATATCCGCTTTTAATTCTGTCATGCTTGTGTGCACCGAAATTTTGTCCGATAAAAGCTGCAACTGCCCCTTGAAGTCCACCGATAGTCATGTATGAAATGGATTCAATTTGAATGCCTACTCGTTGAACCGCAATTGCGTTTGGTCCCCATTGGACTACTATTTTAGCAATGATGATGGAAATGACGGTAAAGGCCACACGTTGTACCGTTATTGGCATCCCTATTCGAAGAACTTCTTTCATGTGTTCAAAATGGAATATAAACGGCCTGGAGAATAAAGGCGACTGCCTCGTATTCACTATAAATAAACACATAACAATTACATTTGCTATCAATGTAGATAACGCTGCCCCCGATACTCCAAAGCCGTTGAAATTCCCTACTCCAAAAATGAATAAGGGATCCAGAAATAAGTTAACGAGGAATCCTACGGTTTGTACTTGAAACGGTTTTCTGCTGTTTCCCATTGAAGTAAGAACCATGCTGAACAATGAATTCAACAGTGTAAAGAACGTTCCTATGATCGCAATGATAAGGTAATGGCTTGCCATCTGTTCAATTTCTATACTGCCTAACTCGAAATATTCGATCAGGTATTGATGGGTTGCCAATATGATTAATATGAATATAGTACCCATGACTAACGACATGAGTATCCCATTATGTGTATGAACTCTTGCTTGGTCTTCCTTCCCAGCTCCTAAGCTATGCGAAACCTTAATGCCTGTTCCAATAGAAACTATCGTAAACAAGGCAATTGCTAAGTTCACGAAAAAGTTCGCGGTGCCGATCGCTGCAACTGGATTACTTCCCAACTTCCCGATCCAGAACATATTTACAAGACCATAAGTGGTCGAGATAAAATTCGTGGCGATTACAGGCAAAGTCAATCTCATGAGGGTTGATGTAATTGGGCCCTCCCGCAAGTCATGCGTTCCCTTCAAATCCACACTTCCTTAAATCAGTTATCAAACCTCTTACAGAGGAGGAAAATACTCATTCATGAATCGTACAACTTATCATGCCCGGTCTTTCTTATGATTCTTAAATCAATTTATTTTGATTTATAGGTCATAAAAAATCATTTGCAGCAATCCAATGAAGTCTCATCTTGACGGCGGAATATACAGCACAAATCGGATGAAAGCAGCCTGTTTACCTCAAGCTGATTCAATTCGTAATAGCTCCATGTCCCCTTCGTTTCGCGGTTAATGATACCAGCATCCAACAGTATTTTAAGGTGATACGAGAGTTTCGATTGCGGCATATCAACCAACTCGCCTAATTCGCATACACAAGTGCTGCCCCTTTGAGTAAGTTCGTACATAATTTGAAGCCGTTTTTGATCCGCAAAGGCTTTAAACTTTTTTTCATACGTTGTGAAATCTACAGATGCATCCTTGTCACTAAATATAGGAAACCCTTTTATCATATATTATCTCCTCTCCCATAATTTTTAAGTTGTACAGATCGAATTCAGCGTGCCATAAATCATTTTTTTGATGTTAACATGGGATAACAGAAACATCAATTATTAATCAAGAAAAGTTGATGAATTTGATCCAGACTCGAAACACGTCCGGGGATGCTTGTATCGCAAATAATTCGTTAATTAATTCGTTGCAAGCGGGTCATTACTACGTGTATCTGCACGTCACCAAAGGAACGAAAAAAGAGGCTTCTCACAAGTTCGCTGAACTCATGAGAAGCCTCTAGTTTTCTCCCCGATGTTACCCTTTAGTTACCCTCAGGATACCCCCGGCACCTCAAACCCCTTATAAATCAAGGGTTTTCGGTGGTTATCACATCATGCCGCCCATACCGCCCATGCCGCCCATATCAGGCATTGCAGGTTTAGCTGGTTCTGGCTTATCTGCTACGACAGCTTCAGTCGTGAGGAACATAGCCGCTACGGAAGCAGCGTTCTGCAGTGCGGAACGCGTTACTTTCGCTGGGTCAACGATGCCCGCTTCGAACATGTTTACCCACTCGCCCGTTGCTGCGTTGTAGCCTACGCCGATTTTCTCGTTCTTCAGACGCTCAACGATAACGGAGCCTTCTTGGCCTGCGTTCGCTGCGATCGTGCGAACTGGCTCTTCGAGGGAGCGAAGCACGATGTTAACGCCTGTTTTCTCGTCGCCAGCTGCTTGAACAGCTGAAACTGCATTGTATACGTTCACGAGTGCCGTGCCGCCGCCCGAAACGATACCTTCTTCGACTGCTGCACGCGTCGAGTTCAGTGCGTCTTCAATGCGGAGCTTGCGCTCTTTGAGTTCTGTTTCCGTTGCTGCGCCGACTTTGATAACTGCTACGCCGCCGGCCAGTTTAGCCAGACGCTCTTGCAGCTTCTCGCGGTCGAAGTCGGAAGTTGTTTCTTCCAGCTGTGCGCGGATTTGGTTAACGCGAACGTCGATGTCGGCTCTCTCGCCAGCGCCGTCAACGATGATCGTGTTTTCTTTCGTAACACGGATTTGACGAGCCGTACCGAGTTGGTCAACCGTCGTTTGCTTCAGCTCAAGGCCGAGCTCTTCCGTGATCACTTGGCCGCCCGTCAGAGCAGCGATGTCGCCCAGCATTGCTTTACGGCGGTCGCCGAAGCCTGGCGCTTTAACGCCAACGCAAGTGAACGTGCCGCGCAGACGGTTAACGAGCAGCGTAGCAAGCGCTTCGCCTTCGATGTCTTCTGCGATGATCAGCAGCGTTTTGCCGGATTGAACGACTTTCTCGAGAACTGGCAGGATCTCTTGAATGTTCGTGATTTTCTTGTCCGTGATCAGGATGAATGGATTGTCGAGGACAGCTTCCATTTTGTCCGTATCCGTGATCATGTATGGCGACAGGTAGCCGCGGTCGAATTGCATACCTTCAACCACTTCCAGCTCCGTTGCGAAGCCTTTGGATTCTTCTACCGTGATAACGCCGTCGTTGCCGACTTTCTCCATTGCTTCAGCGATCAGTTGACCAACTTCGTCGTCAGCGGACGAGATTGCAGCAACTTGTGCGATCGATTGCTTGCCTTCGATTGGCTTCGCGATCTTCTGCAGTTCTTCAACTGCAGCGCGAACAGCTTTCTCGATGCCTTTGCGGATAACCATAGGGTTAGCGCCAGCCGTTACGTTCTTCAGACCTTCGCGGATCATCGCTTGCGCAAGAACCGTAGCCGTCGTCGTACCGTCACCAGCGACGTCGTTCGTTTTCGTTGCTACTTCTTTAACGAGCTGAGCACCCATGTTCTCGAATGCATCTTCGAGCTCGATTTCTTTCGCGATCGACACGCCGTCGTTCGTGATCAGCGGGGAGCCGAATTTCTTCTCCAATACGACGTTACGGCCTTTAGGACCGAGCGTTACTTTAACCGCGTTAGCCAGTGCGTCAACCCCGCGCAGCATAGCGCGGCGAGCGTCTTCGCCGAATTTGATATCTTTAGCCATCGTCAATGACCTCCTAGAATAAGTATTAGAATCACGGAGCACGCTGCTCCGTTATGTGTGTCTGCCTTGTATGTGACTCCTCGAGCGATTAGCCCAGGATTGCGTGAATGTCGCTTTCCTTCATAATCAAATACTCTTTGCCTTCGTATTTGACTTCCGTGCCCGCATATTTGGAGAACAGAACGCGATCGCCTACTTGAACTTCAAGCGCAATGCGTACGCCGTCCTTAAGCGTGCCGCTGCCTACAGCAACGATTTGTCCTTCTTGCGGCTTTTCTTTGGCCGTATCTGGAAGCAGAATGCCGCTTGCCGTAGTCTCTTCTTTCGCGATCGGCAGTACCAATACGCGCTCACCCAAAGGTTTGATCATGAAAAATAGCCTCCTTTAGAAAATGTTCCTTGTACTTTCTATTAGCACTCGAACGACTCAAGTGCTAACAACCATTTTTATAATACTCATTTTGGCGATACATTTCAAGTGCCCGGCCATCAATTTATCTGATTTTAACATATCGCTATTGGAGCTCATATTTGCCGCTTGACTGCAATATCGTGCGCACTTCAATGTCCATGTCTTCTCCGCCAGGGAGCCAGTCGTGCCCTGATACGTGCTTCTTCCAATAAGACAAATGGTACCGATACAAATTCAGCCTTGTCTGAAACACATCGGCATGCTGCTTCAGCCCTGACTTATAAGCTCGCTGAAGCTCCTTTGTCACAATTTTATTCGCCACGCTCTCCAGCTCCTGCTTGGAAAGCTTGCCTCCCATTTCAACCAAATGCGCCTTGATTGTTATCTTCAGCTTGAAACGAACATGGTCGCCTTGAGCGATTGCTTTCAATTGCTGCTTCACATCGTCTACAGAGATAGTCGCCTTATCTCCGTCTGACTTTATGGCTAACAGTTCATGCTTGAAATCAGGCTGCAACCATCGGATTCCTCGATAGTCGTTGTCGCTCATGTAACCAATAAAGCTTCGATTCGAGAATAAGAACACGCCGTCAAGCAAGTTGAGCTTCATCGGCTTGTCCATCTGTTTCCAATCCCCTGTCTCGGCAGTCAAGCTGGGCAGCAAGACGGTAATGGAGGGCTCATTCAGCTGCTGTACGTACATCTGCATATTCATAGACCGATATGCGCTGATTTGCTCGTGCAACAGATGAGGGGCGTACAATAGGCTAATGAGCGGCGAACGATTAAAAAGATTATGGGTCGTGAACAACTTCTCGATCTCATCGCGTGTACCGAACATCCACACCGTATACCTAGAAGCCCGTTGCCGGTTAAGTGCATCTAGCAGCTCATTGATCTGCAGCATGGCCCGCTCTTGAATGACGATCGATTTCAGCTGTTCGATGCTGACTTGATATTGAGAAGACTTAATCAGTGAGCGAATCGCCTCGAACACGGTATCCCCTTCGCCGCGCCCGATCCATATGACAGGAGATTTGTCCGGAGTCCCGCCTTCCGTCTTTGCTACTGCACTGAATCCGATCATCTCTCCGTAGAGAATGTACTTACCGTCCTTATAATCGACGCCAAGCGCTGTAACATAACCGACATCCTGGAGATCGACTTCGTCCCAGCACCCTCCGATCACTAGCGCAACGGACAAGCCGAGCAATGCCTTTATTGCGTTTCTCAGCCATCCGAAGCTCATCGGCTCTCGCTCCCTCTGCTTCTATGTCTCAGCAAATCCCAAGGCACATGAATGATCGCTCTCAGCAGCTTCCGCCATTCAATCGGCGCGATCGGCGCCATGAATGGATGCCCGAACGATTCCAGCGAGCACATGTACACAAGAACGACGAACACGCTGATGAAGAAACCGAATATACCAAGGATGGAGGACAAGATCAGAATAAACAGTCGGATGACGCTAACCGACCCGTTCAAGGACTGATTGACTAGTGTAAAAGTAGCAACGGCCGTTACCGCTGCCGCGACTAACATCGTCGGGGAAGTAAGGCCTGCCCGAATCGCGGCATCGCCGACGATTAAGCCCCCGACGACGGACACGGTCTGACCGACGGGTCTCGGCAGTCGGACGCCTGCTTCTCGAAACAGCTCGAACATCGCGAGCATCATGAACATCTCCATAGGGGCGGAGATCGGAAGCCCTGCACGCGATACCGTTACGGTAGCCAACAGATTGAAAGGGATCTGGTCGGTATTAAAGGCGGATAAAGCGATCCAAAAGCCTGGCACGCACAGCGCCAGCACAAGACCGAATAAACGAAGCAGCCGCTCCATCGTCACATAATGGTACGGCAAATGCGCATCCTCCGGCGACTTGATAAGCAGCGATAACGATGCCGGTGCGATAATAGCAGACGGCGAGCCATCCACCAATACCGCAACTCGCTTGCTTACAAGCGCCTGAACCACATAATCCGGTCGTCCATTGTAGTCCAGCAGCGGAAATAACGACAGCGGACGATCGGAGACCAGCTCTTCCAGCTGCGTTGAACTGTACATCGCATCAACGTCGATCGCTTTCAATCGACTGCGCATCTCGTCCACGATCGAGCTTTTGACTTTGCCATCGAGATATAGCAACGCTACCTCAGTCTTCGTCATCTTCCCGAGCGAATAGAATTCGCAACGCAAATCAGCCGTTCTCAGCCGCTTGCGCACCAGCGCCAGATTCGTCTCCAGCTTCTCGACGAAGCCGTCTCGCGGTCCCTTCAGCGACACTTCCATTGTCGACTCTTCCGGCTGGCGGCCAGGAGGATCGCTAATTTCCGCTTTGTACCAGCGATCGCCGCAATAGGCGATCAGCGCACCCGATGTAAGCTCCATAAAGATGGACTCCGTATCGACATCCTCCCGGATTTGCGAGAAGACCGGCGGCATACAAGAGTTCGAGCTGAAATCCCACGACTCCATCTCATTCATAATGCCGATATGAAGCTCGCGGCTATCTATCATGCCAATGCAATAGTACATGTGGACTTGCACCTTGCCGTCATTAACATTGATGTTGCGCATGGTCACGTCGCCGCAGCGCTCCACCATCTCATCCCAATCCTGCAGGCTCGGATTGCGGCGAGCTGAACTCGGCTTTTTATTATCCGTGTCGATCACGCTTTCCACCTCCTTCCGTTTCTTTCCCATCGGCACCGCTTGCGGCAGCAATGGCCCACAGCATTAACGTTAGGAATAGAACTACAATGCCGGAATAGTGAAAATAGTCCTGAAGCATGCCTCTGTAATACAGTTGCCTCTCCACGGTATAATAAGCCGCATATCCAACCAGAAGGGACAGTCCGATGATGCCGTTGTTTCGGCTCTTGTTTGTCCGGAACAACAGCTCCGATGCCAAGTATAGCGTTAATGAAATCCGCACGAACGAGCCGGCCATCCATTGATAGATCGCAAGAAAATCAAGATGCTCAATGTAGTGACCGATGGTTACGAGCCTCCATTGGGAGAATGCCGGGTACTTCAACCGTTCGCTCTCGAACGGGCCAAACTCTGCGATCGCTCCTGTAGCGGGACCAAGCGCAAGCATCGCAAGAAACGCAATCAGTATTACGATGCCTCCTCGGCTCATCTGTCCTTTCAGGTGAGGCTGAATCAGCATCAGCATATACAGCTCGAGCAGAGCGCTGAAAGCATACAATCCCCCGTCCAGAATCGAACTAAAGCCATGCTCTGCAATCGGCAGCATGAAATGGTAATCCTTGTGACGAATATTAGCCGACATGACAAAATCGCCGAGGAAAATAACGATCGGAAGCAGAATGCACGATATGAATGCTATCGTCCGAAGACCTGCCAATGCGCCGTACGCGCAAAGCGCAATAAAGAGGAACGTTACGACATACGAAGGCGTAAGCGGCACATAAGTCGAATTGGAGAAGGCGACTGTGTCAACTAGCGAATGATAACACGTGAATATTAGCATCGAGAAAATGATTGCATTCACCAGCCATTTGGTCACAGACGGCACCCTGGCGTCCAGCCAGTCGTTGAACGAACGTTCCTTGATGGAACGAACGATGCCCATCAGCGGAAAAGCAGCCCACAGCGCAGCCGCGGGAAGCGAAACAAGCACGCTCAGCCACGCGTCACGATGTGCCGATTTCAGCAATAAGGGAATGATGACGACATGATTTACGATTCCGACCGACAGCGTCATCATCATAATCATCGGCCATAAGCCAAAACGTTTCATCGCTTGCATCCTGACCTCACCTCCATCCCCAATATTTTCCCCTCGGGCCCTGTGATCATACATGGTTTGTCGAATAATGGAACACAAAAAAAAGCCGATCCGCAACATCCCTTCATCAGGAAAATTGCGAATCGGCTTACTCTATTTACAGCTTCCATTATGACTCGTTCACTGCGCTTCCTGCTTCGAACTCTTGCTCCCATGCGGCATCTGCAGCCTGCTGCTTCTTATAGACCGAATTCGATAAGAAGATGCTAATCTCATACAGCAAGAGCAGCGGAATCGATACAAGCACGTCAGAGATGACGTCAGGCGGTGTGATGATCGTACCGATCAACACCATGACGAAGTAGGCGACCCTTCTCATCTTGCGCAGACGAATCGGATTCAGAATCCGCAGCTTGGTCAGAAACATAATGACGAGCGGAAGCTCGAACAACAGCGAGATCGGAAGGAGAATATTGAACAGAAACTGAATGTACTGCATGACACCGTACGTCTCAATCAAACCAAGGCTGCGAGACACTGACGTTGTGAAATCAAACGCCATCGGCGCGATAACGAAATAAGCAAATGAAAGACCGACCAAGAAGAGGAAAAGCGCGAACGGAATATATTTCAGCGTCGCCTTCTGCTCCTTCGGCGATAAAGCCGGTTTCACGAACGACCATAGCTGGTAGAAGCCGAATGGCAGCACAAGCACCAGCGAGATGAGGAACGCGAACTTCATATACATCCCGATGCCATCCCATAACGAGAACGTGTGAAGATCAACACCGTTCATCGGTCCATCCGTTATTACGAATTGATAAAGCGGCTTCGCATAATACAGCCCTATGCAGAGCCCGACAACGAGTACTAATATCGTCCAGAAAAGGCGCCGCCTCAGCTCGCCCAAATGTTCCAGCAGCGGCATCATTCCTTCTTCGCGCATGCGGCTTCTAATCCCCGCCGCCGACTGGCCGGAAGACTGCCGTTGTTCGGCCATGTTGGCTCACTCCTAACCAAGCACGCGTATCTTGTCCACTCGATGGGTGCGACACGCGCTTCATATGTATGCCGTGCGTGAAAAAACCTCTATCGCGGCCCCATACGAGATATGCAGCCGCGTTTAGAGGTAGTTTGTATTGCAAATAGTAATGTCAGCCTCATGACAAACGGCTCCAACTATTCCGGGAGCCGTTTATCGTTGACTTGAACGTCGTCCACCTTATTGATCTCTACACGTTCCTTCGACTTCTGATCATCGGTGTCGCTCATTACTTCGCGGGCACCCGCCTTGAATTCACGCAGCGTACGTCCGAATGCGCGACCAAGCTCAGGCAGTTTGTTCGGTCCGAACAGCAGCAGTGCGATTACGACGAGCAGTATAAAGCCCGTAGGTCCGATACCATTAAACATTCCATTCACCTCTCTAATATTCGTTTGTGTATACTAGAAACTGCTAACGAGATAGCGTAATTCTATGTACTAGCAGCCGTGCAATCCGCCATACCCCATCGTAACGATATCTTCGCGTGTTATCGTGTCGCCAGCCAATATTCTTGGAAGCAGCACATCGAAAGAGGTATGCGGGTCATGCATGACGCAGCCCGGCAGTCCCATAATCGGTACCCCGGCCAAATAACCGATTAACAGCATCGAGCCCGGCAGCATTGGTGTGCCATAGCTTACGATGTGTGCGCCGGCTTCCCGGATCGCGCCTGGCGTCCGGTCGTCCGGATCAACGGACATACCACCAGTCACTAGTATCATATCATAACCGCTGTCAAACAAGGAACGGATATGATTGACAATTGTATGTCGATCATCAGGGGTGAAGCGCTGCTCCACGACCTCGGAACCAAGTGCCTCCAGCTTGGCGCGCACGACTGGACCAAATTTGTCCTCGATCCGTCCACTAAACACCTCGCTGCCTGTCGTAAGCAAACCAACTCTGAATTTCTTCAGTGGACGCACCGTAATCGGAGCTGCTCCATCATTCTCCAGACGGTAAGCCTGTGCAAGTTTCTCTGCCGCTTCCACCTTCTCCTTCGGCAGAACAAGCGGGATTGCCCGCGTAGCGGCGACTGGTTGTCCCTCTCGAACGAGCGTATGATGCCGAACGGTCGCAAGTGCAATGTCGCCAATCCGATTGATGGATTCAACCAATTCAGGCGGGATAACCGCAAGTCCAGTCCGCTGAGCGCGAAGCGAAACTTTGCCCTCATGCGGCTCTGACAGCACGATGCCTTCGCCCTGCAGCGATGCGGCAAGACGGCCTGCTGCCTCATCCTCGTGCAAATCATTATCCCCAATATCAAGCGTATAAATATGTGCCTTCCCGATATCAAGCAATCCAGGAATATCGGCCTCCGTGATCAGATGGCCGCGCTTATATTTACGTCCCTTGAACTGGCCGGGCACAATCTGAGTCAGATCGTGCGCAAGCCGCATCCCAACTGCTTCCTCGACCGGAATTTCCCGCATTACTGTCGATTGTAATTGTCCGTCGCTCGTTTCATTACCGTTCATTGGCGTGTTCCCCAACTTGGCCGGATACAATGCCAAGCGCATGTGGAAGCTGATCGATGACGCTCATAAGGCTTTCCTGAACGCCTTTGGGACTTCCAGGAAGATTAATGATGAGCGAACGATCCCGGATGACACTGACGCCTCGGCTTAACATCGCCCTGCGCGTCCGGCTCATCCCGTTCATTCGCATCACTTCCGAAATACCTGGCACGAGACGATCAGCAACCTTCAAGGTCGCTTCAGGCGTAACATCCCGTGGGCCAAGGCCTGTTCCGCCTGTCGTGAGCACGAGATCCGCCTTATAATAGTCCGTCATCTCGATGAGAGCAGCCATAATCTCATCCTGCTCATCCGGTACGATTCGGTAGTCGACAATCTCGCCTCCGATCTCTTCTTCCACCAATTCTCGAATGACCTGCGCACTCGTATCCTCGCGTTCTCCCCTCGAGCCCTTATCACTTGCTGTCAGAATCGCCACTTTCCATTTCATGAACAATTCCTCCTGACTCAGGATCTTTGAGCCGAGCTCAAAGTCACTCTGCTCAGCAAATTGCTTGCCTCTTTCAAACTGTAGCTTATAAGCAAATTGCTTGTTTCCGCGAGGGAGCTAGATTGACTTCTCGTCATTCCGCCGATAATCCCCGCTCTTACCGCCGGTCTTCTCGATCAACCGTGTCGGTCCAATCACCATATCTTTATCGATTACCTTGCACATATCATATACGGTCAATCCAGCAGCTGAAACAGCGGTCAGCGCCTCCATCTCTACACCTGTCTTGCCGGTCGTTCTTACTGTAGCTTCGATGTATAGCTCATCATGGCCATTATCTTCAAAGGCGATGCTGACGCCTGTCAACGCAATCGGATGACACATTGGAATCCATGCCGATGTCTGCTTCGCCGCCATAATGCCAGCAACCTGCGCGACCCCAAGCACATCTCCCTTGCTAATCCGGCCTTCCTTAATCGTCTGCAGCGTCTCCGGCCGCATCGTTACCGCCGTCCGCGCGATCGCTGTCCGTTTCGTTACGTCCTTCTCCGAAATATCAACCATACGCGCTCTGCCCTGCTCATCGAAATGCGTTAACGATTCCAATCTAATCGACTCCTTCGTCCGCTCCAGTACACGTGCTGCTCTGTCACGATCGCATCCATTCGAGCATCATGACTATCCATTGGCACTGCCGAGACGATCTGCGCCTCAAAGCAGCAGCCAGCCCACAATGGCATTTCCTTCTCACTTGGCACAAGGCTGCGCAGACGGTCGCAATAACGATCATAGAAGCCGGCTCCGTATCCAAGCCTTCCTCCGAGCTGATCAAAGGCAAGTCCAGGAACAATGACAGCGCCAGGTACGTACGTATCTTCGCACTTCACAGCCTGCGCTGGATTCGGTTCTCGAATGCCGAACGCGCCAGGCATGAGCTCGTCCCAACCGCGAATCCAATATGGCGTCATCGTTACGCCATCCGCTTCGCAGCGCGGTGCCGACACAGCAATTTCATTCCGCCAGCACCACTCGATGAATTCCGCTGTATCCAGCTCCGAACGAAGCCCGATGTAGACCATCACATTCTCGGCTCCGATACCCGCCAATAGGTCGGCTATACGTTGACAAGCCGCTTGCGACCAGCTTGTACGTTGTGCTGGCGCTATTGCTTCGCGCCTACTCTTCATGACAGCCCGCAGCTCGCGCTTCTCGCCGTTATTCTGTTGCATCATGGGTTAGCCCTCTCTACCAAATCTTGCAGCAATAATCGTTATTAGTTTACCATTGTTGAACAGCTTTCGCCAATGCGAAGGCTAGTTTCGTATTCGGTCATTATCATGTGAGAAAAGCACTATCTAGGCCAAGCGAAGATGTTCGACCTATAGCTTTGAGGAGTTAAGTATCTTCGAAAGGTAGGTTTTATCGAATTGAATCGAACCGTTCCGATTAAAAAGTCGGCTCTGTCGGTTCACCTCGCCAATAAGAATTTGTTCTTTCCTAATTACACCGGAAACATATAAATTCTTATGTGGTAAACTGTCACTATACGTTGACTCATGTTGTGAATTGGAGGTTATCATTCCATATGCTGCTTCAAGTTTCTGACTTATCCAAAAGCTACGGCGTTACGCCGATTCTATCCCGTATTACATTTCAAATCCAGGAGCGCGAAAGGATCGGCCTCGTTGGCGTGAACGGCGCCGGCAAGTCGACGCTTCTCCAAATTATCGCAGGCGAAATGTCCTATGATTCCGGAACGATCTACAAAGCCAAAGAAACACGCATCGGCTATCTGGCTCAGAACAGCGGACTTCAATCCGATCGCACTATTATTGAAGAAATGCGCGAAGTATTCCGTGCACTCCTTGATACGGAGCAGGAGCTTCGCCAGCTTGAGGTCGCCATCGCAGACCCTGATCTGCAGCGTGACGAGAAGCGATATGAAGAAACGCTTGCCCGCTATGCGGAGCGTTCCGAATGGTTTCGCAGCAATGGCGGCTTCGAGATGGATACTCGGATCAAAAGCGTCCTGCATGGCATGGGCTTCAGCCAATTCGATCCGAATACGGTCATCTCGACGCTAAGCGGCGGACAGCGGACACGGCTGGCACTTGCCCGCATGCTGCTGCAAGCTCCTGATCTGCTTATGCTTGACGAGCCTACCAACCACTTGGATATCGAGACGTTGACATGGCTCGAATCGTATCTTCGCGGTTACAGCGGTTCGATTCTGATCGTCTCCCATGACCGCTACTTCCTTGATGCACTGGCGACAGGCATCGTAGAGATCGAACGTCATGCCGCGAAGCGGTATACGGGCAACTACAGCCGTTACATTGATTTGAAAGCCGCAGAATACGAATCACAGTTGAAACAATATGAGAAGCAGCAGGATGAAATTGCGAAGTTGGAACAATTCATTCAACGCAATATCGTCCGCGCTTCTACGACCAAGCGCGCGCAGAGCCGGCGCAAAGCGCTTGATAAGATGGATCGTCTCGACAAGCCGCTCGGCGAGTTGAAGAAAGCGCACTTCTCGTTCGAGATCGATCGGCAGACTGGCAAGGACGTCCTTACAGCCGATTCGCTTTCTGTTGCGTTCGAAGGTGCCGATCAGCCTCTGTTCCGCAATATCAGCTTCCGCCTTGAACGCGGCGAGACAGTGGCGTTGGTAGGCCCGAATGGTATCGGCAAATCGACGCTGCTCAAGGCGCTAATTGACCGACAGCCGCTAGCCAATGGTGCGTTCCGTTGGGGCTCGAACGTTAAGCTTGGTTTCTATGACCAGGAGCAGGCAACACTGACAGGCTCCAATACGGTGCTGGAGGAAGTATGGAGCGCCTTCCCTCATCTGGAGGAAGCACGCATCCGCACGGTTCTCGGCAACTTCTTGTTCAGCGGAGACGATGTACAGAAGGTCGTGTCATCATTGAGCGGCGGCGAGAAAGCACGCGTTGCTCTAGCCAAGCTAATGTTGGACCGCGCCAATGTACTCATTCTCGACGAGCCTACCAACCACTTGGACTTGTTCAGCAAGGAAGTGCTGGAGTCGGCGTTGATCGATTATGATGGCACGCTGCTGTTCATCTCGCATGACCGCTATTTCCTGAACAAGATGGCAGAGCGAATCGTTGAGCTGACACCGGATAGCTGCCGACATTTCCTGGGAAATTATGACGATATGATCGAGAAAAAGCAGGAGCTCGAGGAGCTGGCCGCTCTCGCTGCTGCAGAAGCAGCGAGCGGTAAAGGCGCTGCGAAATCCCAGGCAGCAGCAGTAGATACTTCTTCGACTCCAAGTTCTTCGTATGAAGCAGACAAACAGGCCAAGCGCGACGAGCGCACTCGTCAGCGTAAGCTGGAGCAGCTCGAAGCCTCTATCGCTGAACTGGAATCGGCTATCGAAGAACTGGAGACTGAACTGACGAAGCCTGAAGTGTTCAACGACTACGTTCGCGTGCAAGAGATTCAAGCCAGCATCGACGCGAAACGCACGGAACTCGCGGCGGTGTACGAGCAGTGGGAAACATTGGTTGGTTAAAGACTGGTGAAGGAAAGCCCAAAAGGCGGCGCAGGAATGAACGGAATCGTTCAGCCCTGCGCCGCCTTTTTGTCAAAACAAATTAGCCTATGAATTTCACGATCATCGCTGCAACTTCTGCACGCGTCAGATTTGCTTTGGGTCTGATCGTACCGTCTGGATAGCCGCCGAGCAATCCGTTCGTCGTCATCACCAGTACCGCCTCTTGTGCCCAAGCAGCAATCTTCGCACTGTCCGTGAACGACAATTGCTCATTGTCTGCCGAAAGCAGCTTGTCTTGCAGTGCGCGATACAGAATAACAATTGCCTCTTCTCGCGTAATGTTCTGATTCGGACGGAAGGTATGATCCGCGAAGCCTTGTACCCAACCCGCTTCTACCGCACTGTTCACATACTTCGCATACCAGGCATTCGCCTTTACATCGCTGAACGAAGAACTGTTCTGCGCTTCTGGCAGCGCCAGCAGTCTGGACACGACCGTAATGAACTCAGCACGGCTAATGCTGTTGTTCGGCTTGAACGTACCATCCTGGTAACCGTTCATGAAACCATGCTCAGCAACCTGCATAATAATCGAAGATGCCCAGTGGCCGTTAATGTCCGAGAAAGAAGGCTGCTCGACTGTCGTGCCTCCCGAGCCATTGCCTTCATTCGTACCTCCGCCCTGCTGACCACCATTGTTGTTCTCTTCTGTACCTCCGTTGTTACCTGGATTGTTGTTCTCGCTGCCGCCATTATTGCCCGTGTTGTTATTGCCATTCCCCGAATTGTTACCGCCATTACCAGTCGAGCTTGGCGCATTCACGCGAATCGCGATCGGCTGCGTATACACATCATAGTGATCCGAATCAATGGTCGCTGTGTAACGAAGCAGCGCATACGTAACGCCCGCTTTGTTCGCTGTAATATGGTTATCTTTCGCCGTAACCGTACCGCTGTCGTCCAACAGAACAACTGTTGGCTCAACCTGCGTTAACGTTCGATCATAGCTGCGAACCGCCGCCTTCAAATCTTGGCTCGCTCCTGTTTCAAGCGTGTACTCCATTTTCTCTGGCTCAACTTCATACACCCATTTGCTTGCCCAGTTTGCATAGTCCGTCGTAATGCCGAAGCCGCCGCGCAGGAAGATCGTTTTGAAATCGTTATAATTGTTATAAGTCCAAGGAGAAACGATCAGACCGCGTTCATGCGCTGCCTGCATAAACTTCTCGCCAAGTTCGCTATAGCTTGTATTAAACGTACTGTCATAGTATTGCGTAACTTTCAATGCTTCACGAAGCGAGCTGTTTACTGCATTTTCATTCGCATAGCCTGATGTAAGGAGACCAAGCGGCATATCCGGCATCTGCGCCGCAAGCCTTACCAATTGATTCGTATCAAAGGACATCGTGTTGATAATATCTTCCGCATGCTTCTCTCGTACGAGCTTAACGAAAGCATCGACCGCTGCCTGCGTAGCCGTCTTAATCTCCGCATAGATCATCGCGCCGCGTTCTCTTGCCAGATCAATCTGCTCTTCAAGCGTCGCAATACGCGCTTCCGGATAGTTCGTTCCTGCCACTTGCTTCACTTGCAGCTTGCGCAGCTCTTCCAGCGTGAAGCTCTCTACCGCGCCTTTGCCGTTCGTCGTTGATTCAACAACGGAGTCGTGGATAATGACGAGGACGCCATCTTTGGACAAATAAATGTCATTCTCGATAAAATCAGCGCCCGCGTCCAGCGCCAGTTCATTACTAATAATCGTATTCTCCGGCGCTGCCGAAGGCAGACCGCGGTGCCCGATCATGTACGGCTTGCGGATAAGCGTAGTCTCATTGGAGTAAACATTCAACGCACGCAACAGTTCACCGACCGCTCCTGTTATAATCCCGTTGGCGCCCGCCGTGATCATGCTGTGCAGGTTCACATATTGATCCTGCGTGTTTGCAGCAGCATTTTCTCTCGTCCAGACTACAATCGTACGCTCCTGGAGGTACGCCACATTCGATTTCGATGCAGCCGTTTGTGGCAATACAACGATCTTAGCCTTGTTGATTGTCGCTTCTTCACGAATTTTCATCAGGTCATCATTCGATGCAACTGCCGCCTTGGTGTAATCGACAAT
This sequence comes from Paenibacillus terricola, assembly GCF_014779765.1. GTDB lineage: Bacteria > Bacillota > Bacilli > Paenibacillales > Paenibacillaceae > Paenibacillus_T > Paenibacillus_T terricola. The sequence continues at coordinate 84,977 of NZ_JACXZA010000006.1, forward strand.
ACCACGCAGCATCAAATTCGCCGCTCTTGCTCGCTTCACAAGCGCTGGCTTGTCCGAAATGACGAAAGCATCCTCAAGCTCATTGTGCTTCAAATAAGCAACCAACGCATCAACTGCCTTGTCACTCTCCACATAGAAAGCTGGAATCATGCGCGTGTCTATCGTTTGCAATGCTTCGTCCAACGTCATAATGACTTGTCCACCATCTGGCGCAACGACTTTCATATCATCATTCACATGAAGAATGACCGTCGCTGGCAGCGCGTTGCCTGTATAGCTCGCAAGCTGCTGTTTGCTTGCAATGTCCGTCACAACCGATGGCGCGAGCGAGATTCGCGTATCCGCCTCTGTTACATCCACATAACGATCGCCTGGAAGAGGCGGCAGCTGCTCGAGCTGCAGCGTAACGCGAAGGTTATCGACCTTCATCTTGCTGCCATTGGCTTGCAAGCCGATTCCGCCCTTCGTATAGGCCGTCGCACTCGCCGTATCGATCATCACTTCGTCGTTAATCAGCTCACGAACGCGATCACCGTACGTTACAACCGTGTAGTGATACATTTTGTCCGCATTAATCGCCTCACTGAAGGAACCTCTGTTCATAACATTCCAAGCGTTCTCTGGTGTACGTTCTGCGAATTCTACCCCATTAGCGGCTGTCGCATCTTTACGTACCGCCATCTGGTAATAAGGATAGTTGTTGTTCTGAATCCGATACATAATCGAATTCCATCTTGCCGCATCGTTCGACGCGGTATTCGTTACATCCGCCTCAATTTTATAGTTGCCGAACATACTCAAGTACGTAGGAAGCAGCACGCGGGATGGATTATCTGGAGAAGCGAGCGCATCGATCTCGAATACGCCGGACTTTACAGCCGCTTTGCTAGTTGTCGTCCCTTCAATTCGCTTCCAATCCGTCGGGAGTGCACCGTCTGCCATATTGTCAAAATTATTCTCATACAGCACATATTCCGCGTCCGCTGCATCTTTCGCAGCTATGAGCAGGTTAACCGAAACACCGTCCTTCTGTCCGGTAACCGTATGAACGCCTTTCTGCTTTACTACAAGCTTGCCATCCTCAACAGCCACCGCCGCATCCGCCGAAGTCCATGTCAGATCCTTGCCCGATACCGTACCCGTCGAGAAATCATTGAACACAGCATCAAAAGACAACGTTGCCGGATCCAACGGCACGTTCGTTGTCGCCAGCGTATAACCCGTGTCGTGCTTCAGCGACGTAACCGTTACTGGTGCAGTCGAAGGCGCAACCGTAATCGTCTGCGACCATTCTGCATTCGCGAATACAGCCGTCACCGTTACCGTACCTGGCTTAATGCCATACAGCTGCCCCCCGCTTACTCTTGCGACCGACTCATCCGACGAGTATAGCTGAACACGGTCCATTGCAAGTGCTTCCGTAATACCATCCGAGTAAACAACCGTACCCGTCAGAGGCACCGGTGCCGTCAACGCCTCAACCGTTGCAGGCACGGTCAGCGCAAGCGAATTAGCTGTAATGCGAGTGACTTTCAAGTTATCGAAGGAAACCGAGCTTTGATCCGCTTGGAAGCCTACTTTGCCGCGTGACAGCAGATCGGCAGAGAAGCTTCGGTCCACTAGCAGCTTATAGTCCGTATCACTCTTCGCTTTGATATACTCTTTGACGTTGTTATCGAATACCCGCATCTTGAGCGTATAGTCCTGCCCAATCGTCAACGCAGGAGAAGTCCCGGTGGCGATAACCGACCAAGAATCATCCGGTTTGCGGTAAGCCACTTCATACGTACCATTCTGGCGAATCGCCATTTGGTTGTACGGCTTCTTGCCGTCTGCCGCTCCGCGGAAAATAAGGGATGCCCATCGTGCCGAGTTCAGCACGCTCTCGAATCGCAGTTCGGCTTCAACCGTATAGTTGTCCCACTGAACAGGCGCCGTGACCCGGCTCTGTTTGCCCGTTGCCGTACCCGAGAATGCCATACGGCCATTGCCGCTGCCATCCTTCACAATGCCGAACGGTGCGCTGCCGCTGTTCACATCAGAGATCCAATTCGGCGGAATGGAGCCGTCCGCATAAGCATCGAAGTTTTCTTGCAGCAGTACAGGATCCACACTTCCAGATACCGGGCTGTCATCGACAAGCGTAAGGACACCATAACCCTTCGTGTTATTCCAGAACGAGTTGGACTGATAGGCGCTCCATGCGCCATTGTGAACCGAAGCTGCATCATCGCTGTAACGGTCCGTCGCTGATGCTTCGAAACCAAGCTGCTTCCGTTGAATCGGATTCATATCGAGCATCGTCCAAGGGACTGCAACCTCGAGCGACCAGCCATGATCCGTCGTCTGTATGGCGCGCAAAATGTTCTTCTCATCTTTACCGGCATGGTTGTTCAGCGCCGAGCCAAAATGAAACGTTGGCGTCGTAGCACCTGCCGCATAGTTAAACCCTGCCTGCATGTCGCTGCCGATAAAAGGCTCCGAGCTGTGCAGCGTTGGGTCAAAGAACAAGCTGACGCTGTCCTGATCGAACCAATTGCCTGGCGCGTTTGAAGTCAAGGTCGAATCCGTCATATCCATACCGATGTACAAATATTGATTGTCCCACAGCAAGCCAAGCTTAGCTGGCGTCGTTAGTCCATCGCCACCATAGGGTACTTCTACGGAATGGGTTACCGACCAGAACGATTCATCGAACTTGCCGTCGATGATCGGAGCCGTCAGCGTCTTGCGAACGTCCAGTGTCTTCCTGCTTGCTTCAGCTAGATCTGCCGCTAACGCTGCAGCCGCTGTAGGTTCAGCTTCCAGCCCATCACCCGTTGCTGGCTCCGGATTCGACTGTGCATCTGTCTCAGGCGTCGTTGCTGGTTCCGGATTCGACTGTGTATCTGTCTCAGACGTCGTTGCTGGTTCCGATTCTGCATCCGTTTCTGCCGCTCGCTCTACATCATCAGCTGCATCGTCCGCTGCAGGCTGCGACTCGTTGCCCGCTTCCGGCAAGGTTGCTGCCGACTCTTCTGTCACTGCCCCAGCCGCTTCAGCCTTTGCCGGCAGTTCTGCCGATTGTGCGACATTCCCGAACATAACGACAAGTGCGATCATGCTCATCCACGTTGACCACTTCTTCTTCACCTTAACTCTCCCTCTCTCTTGGCGGGCCAAGAACAACGCAAAAACCCCTTCACGATGCGGTCAAGGCAACGCCAAATAAGCGTCCTTGCGCATCATAAAGGGGTTTCTCATCGTCTCATACCCTAAATTTGATATTCGATTGTTGTTACTCTCAATCTATCAATCAACTATTATGCGAATATCATCTGCTATTAAAGATTGTGTTACGGAGCTATCAATCTATGAATCTACCAATCTGTGAATCTACAACTCTACTTAATGCCCGCATGCATAAAGCTCTGTACGAACTGCCGCTGGAAGAAGAAGAATGCAACCAGCAGCGGAGATATAACGAGCAGCGTTGCCGCTGTCACCGGCCCCCATTGCGCCCCTGTCTCCGACGATTGGGCGAAGATCGCAATGCCTACGGTCAGCGGACGGTTCGACACGGAATCCGTTACAATGAGCGGCCACATGAAGTTGCTCCAATGCGTGCTGATCGAGATAAGCGTGAACGCCACATAGGTCGGCTTTGACGAAGGCAGATACACATGCCATAACGTCTGCCACCATCTGCATCCATCCACCTTGGACGCCTCATCCAGCTCGTACGGAATCTGCAAGAACATCTGGCGAAGCAGGAAGACGCCGAATGAGGAAGCCCAATACGGAATCATGATCGCCAGCTTCGTGTTGATCAGATCGAGCTCTTTCATTATCGAATAGTTAGGAAAAATAAGAATGTCCGGCGGAATCATAATTTGGACGAGAAACAGAATGAACAGCGCTGATTTCCCGATAAAACGCAGCCTGGCGAAGGCGTACGCCGCCAGCGTCATCGTGACAAGCTGTGCAATTAATATGCCCGCTACGATAATGATCGTGTTCCGATAATAGATTGGGAACGGGATCGTCTTCCATGCATCCACATAGTTCTCGAATGACAGCTTCACGACTGCGAACGGATTTACCCGGGTCAATATTTCATCCGATGGCGTTATGGACGTTATCGCTGCCCAGAGCAGCGGCACGATGAACAGGACAGCTAGGACGACAGTTCCGATGCGATTCACAATACGGTGTACAGCCATATGCGCGGCTCCTCTCTAGTAATGAATCCGCTTGTCCAATATTCCATAGTAGAGAATGGAAATGACCAGCAGAATGGCGAGCAGAATGACCGTCAGCACAGATGCAGTACCCATATCCCAGAAGCTGAACGCTGTCTCGTAGATGTGGAACAGCAGCAGGTTGCTCGCATTGTTCGGTCCGCCCTTCGTCATGATGTAAATATGATCGACCAGCTTGAACGAGTTCGTCGTCGCAATGACGAGTACGAACAACGTCGTCGGCATGATGAGCGGGAACGTAATCGACACGAACTTGCGCAGCGGCTTAACTCCATCGATCTCCGCCGCCTCGTATACTTCCTTCGGCAGCGATTGCAGCCCCGCCAGATAGAAAATCATGAAGTAGCCGGCTTCCTTCCAGATGAGCATCCCCATCATCGAGATCAGCACCCACGATGGATCGCCAAGCCAATTCGGCCCATCGATGCCGAGCAACTGAAGAAACTTGTCCAGCAGCCCGTAATCCGGCGTGTAGATGAAGAGCCAGATGTTAGCGATCGCTATCATCGGGATAAGCGTCGGATAGAAGAAGGCGGCTCGAATGAGACTCGTTCCCCGTACTTTGTTGTTCACCCATATCGCCATGTATAAGGCGAGCAGAACGCTAATCGGTACAGTCACGATCGCCAGCAGCAAATTGTTCCGAAGCACCTTCAGGAACACATCATCATGGAACACCCGCTCATAGAGCTTTATGCCGACGTAATGTTTGATGCCCATCGCAGATTCATAGAAGCTCCAATCGACAACTTTAATAATCGGGTAGATCGTAAATGCTGCGAGAAATACAAGCGATGGAAGCAGCAGCATATAAGCCAGCATATTTTCCTTCCAACTGTACCCCCGCAATAGCTGCCTCATCCTAATCAATGCCGTCCCTCTTCTCTTCGCTTATTACTTCTTGAATGGCTTCAGAATATCGTCCGCTTGCTGCTGCGATTTCGTCAGTGCATCCTCGGCCGTCATCGTGCCAAGAAGCGCTGCTTGAATATTGTCATTGAACAGCTTCGTAATTTGGCCGTTCTGATGCGTGGACAGTTCGCTTGAAGCATATTGCATTTGGTCGCGAGCAATAGCTGCTTGCGGGAATTGTGCGACATAATTTTTCAACAGATCCGTTTCATAAGCTGCTTTCGTCGTGCCGACATAACCTGTGTCGATCGACCATTGCGCTACGCGCTCCGGCTGCGTAAGGAACTCAATGAACTTGAGAGCAGCTGCTTTGTGGTCATCCGGAATGTCTTTGAATACGTACAAATTGCCGCCGCCAGTCGGTGAACCAAAGCTTTTGTTGGCTGGCAGATAGGCAACGCCGAAGTCGAACTTCGCGTCTGTTTTCACCTTCGTCAGGTTACCCGTTGTATGGAACATCATCGCTGTCTTGCCGCTAATGAAGTCCGATGGTACCGTAGCCCATTCCAGTACGCCTTCAGGCATTACTTTGTCTGTACGGCCGAGATCGGAGTAGAACTGCAGAGCTTCTTTCACTTCCGGTTTGTTGAAATAAACTTCCGTGCCATCGTTCGAGACGATGTTCGCGCCCGATTGAAGCGACAGCGCTTGAAGCATCCAATATTGATAGCCTGTGGACGGGATTTCGATCCCCCATTGGGAGATAGCGCCTTTGCTGTCCTTCAGCGTCAGCTTCGCTGCATCTTGACGCAGTTCTTCCCAAGTCGTCGGCGCTTTCTCCGGGTCGAGGCCCGCTGCTTTGAACATATCTTTGTTGTAGTAGAGAACGATCGTACTGCGTTGGAACGGTACGCTCCATACTTGGTCGCCCGACTTCGTGTTGCCCATGAACGCTTCATAGAATCCGTCAAAATACGTTTGCGGGAACTTCGGCGTCAGCTCCTCGAGCGCATTCATATCGAGCAGGCTGTACAGCTCTGTGGACAGCAGTACGGCGAGGTCTGGCGAGTTGCCGCCTTGTACAGCTGTGACAACTTTGGTCATCGTATCTTGATAGTTGCCTGCATAAGTAGGCGTAACCGTAATGTTCGGATTCTCTTTATTGAAATCAGCTGCAAGCTTGTCAATTAAGCCCGTAATCGGTCCACCGACCGCTACAGGGAAATAGAAGTTAAGATTAACAGGCTTGTCCGAAGCGGTTGCCGTATCCGTCGTCTTCTCGGAATCAGCACTTGTTGTGTCTTTCGTTGTGGACGCTTCCGTTCCCGTCGTCTTCGTGCTGTCGTTGGTGTTGCTGTCGTCCTTGCTGCCGCAAGCGGTCAGAGCGAAAGTAAGAGCAACAAGCAGAATGCCTAGCTTCTTCATTGGATTCTCTCCTCCTAATAATGGACCTCTTATATTTGTTCCTTCACCTTAGATGAAGGCTGAAGCCTAGCTTCTTCGGCGATCACGCCGATTGACGCCCAGACGTAGTCAGGCTCAATGCCCGTACGGACGATCGATTCCTTAGAATCTGCACCGGATAATACAAGTGCCGTGTACATCCCCGTCGAATTGCCGAGCTCGACATCGGTTTCCAGCCGATCCCCAACCATCAAGCACTCCTCCGGTCTGCAGTCTAATTGATGCAGTACATAGGAAGCGTAATAGCGGGATGGCTTGCCGATAATGTCATGCGTCTGCAGCATGCTCGCGGTTTCAATGGCACGAACGAGCGCCCACGTATCGGGAATAACGCCTGTTTCGAGCGGACAGAACGGATCGGGATTGGCAGCGATGAGCAGCGCCCCGCTGCGTACGGCATTCATCCCTACAGTCAACTTCTCGAAGTCGAAGCGGCGGTCAAGACCGACCAATACATGGGTGGCAAGCATCGGGTCATCGGTCGTATCGACCTCGCTAAACTTCATCTCTTCTGTCATCGCATCGCTGCCGATGAGCAGTACCTTCGCTCCTGGCGCGTAATGGCGGAAGTACATTCCTGCAACCGATAATGCCGTCACAATCTCATCTCGCTCGCATTCGATTCCTAGCTGGATCAGCTTGTCCCGTACTTCCTCGCGCGTATATACGGTCGTGTTCGTTGCGAACATAATTTTTTTGTCTCGATCGCGCAATGTTTGAATGGTATCTACTGCCCCGGGCAATGCCTTTCCCCCGACATAGATCGTCCCATCGAGATCGAATAGATAGCTTGTGAAATCGAATATGGGCCTCACCTGCGATTCTCTCCTTCCAAACAAAATAACCCTTGTCGAAGAAATGGAATACGTAAGAAGACCGGCTAGCTGCGGTCGTATCTTGTGTATCCCATTACCGAACAAGGGTTTGTCTCCTGGTCTCAACCCGATTGAGCAGTAACCGGTTTAGGTTATTACAACTTACAATTGAAGTATAAAAGACTTTCATCAACGGAAAATCAATTCAACCTGGTGAAATTGTAAATTTGCTGTCGATTTATTGGACTGGCGTCTTACTCGTTATCGCATGCCGCCACATGAGCGGATCGCCGCTTGAGATGTAGTCCGCTCCACTAGCCAATGCAGCAGCAACCTCCTCTTCGTGACGGATCAATCCGCCGACGATCAGCGGCTGCTTGATCATTCCCTTCACTTCCTGCGTAACGCGGGGCATTAATCCTGGCATCAACTCAACTTCATCGGGGTTCGTGCTGTTGATCATCCGAACAGCGGTATGAATCGCTGCTGTGTCGATCGCGAAGATGCGCTGGATCGTACGCAGATTGGACTGCTTCGCAGCCGTTATAATGTTGGATTTCGTCGTAATAATGCCATCCGCCTGAAACTTGTCCCGCAAATAAGCGACCGTATGCGCATCTCTGCCAAGGCCAGCGATCATCTCAATATGGACATAGACCTGCTTGCCCCAATCGTGCAGCTTCGTAATATAAGACTCCAGATTGCCGATATGGCCCGTCATCAAATTCACACGCTCGACATCGCTTTCAAGAACATGCGCAAACTGCTCCTCTTTGGTGACGGAAGCAATGATTGGATAAAATTTCACCGCATTCACCTGCCTAATCGTATTTGCTATTAGTCTAGTGATGAATTGTTCGTACAATATTAACTGGGGAGGGCGGTTGTAAATCGAGATGCACCGTTCTCGGAAAATAAAAAGTCGGGCAGAGATCATACCTCTGCCCGACCTATGTAAATTCATCCTTAGTACCCGTCGCTCTTATGACCAAGCTCGGATGCCATCTCCATAGCGTCGCCATTCTGCGACGTAATGCCGCTGTTCATGCTCGCCCGCTTCGCAAGCGCCTCCTCGATCGCCTTCGCAACATTGGCGCCATACTCCGGGTCCGCCTTCGTGAAATGTTCAACCATCCGATTGCGAATGATGTCTTTGCATTCCGCGAGCGCTCCGCCAAGGTTCGCAATGAGATCCGCTCGTTCTACTTCATCGAGGCTGCGATAGGTTGCTCCAGCTTGGGCAAAATCGTTCGTCCGGTCAATCTGCTGCCGTACAAGCCGATCATTATAGAGCGGCTCATGCTCCTTGCCATGCTGCGGAGCCTCTTGCAGGCCGCCAAGCGAAGATGGCTCGTAGTTAACGTGCGGATTCTGACCTGGCGCGAGATCTACCTCATAAGTCATCTGACCATCACGCTGATTGGTCGCAACATGCTTCTTCGGTGCATTGATCGGCAGTTGCAAGTAGTTGGTTCCTACCCGATGCCGCTGCGTATCGGAGTAGGAGAAGGTCCGTCCTTGCAGCAGCTTGTCGTCCGAGAAATCGAGACCGTCGACGAGAACGCCTGTACCAAACGCCACCTGCTCCACTTCTGCAAAATAGTTGATCGGATTCGTATCCAACACCATTTTGCCAACCTTCAGGAATGGGAACTGTTCAGGATCCCACAGCTTCGTCGGGTCAAGCGGATCGTAGTCTAGCTCAGGATGCTCTTCGTCGGTCATCAGCTGTACGCTCAGCTCCCACTCCGGATAGTCGCCGCGCTCGATCGCTTCATATAAGTCCTGCGTCGCGTGGTTGAAGTTCGTCCCTTGAATCTTCTCCGCTTCGCCAGCCGTCAAGTTCTTAACCCCTTGCAGCGGCTCCCAATGATACTTAACCAGCATGGCTTGCCCTTCTTCATTGACCCATTTATATGTATTCACACCCGAGCCCTGCATTTGACGATAGTTGGCCGGAATGCCCCATGGCGAGAACAAGAACGTAACCATATGTGTCGCTTCAGGCGAGTTCGACACGAAGTCGAAGAAACGCTCGTTGCTCTGAATGTTCGTTACCGGATCAGGCTTGAACGCATGCACCATGTCCGGGAATTTGATCGCATCTCGAATGAAGAAGATCTTCAGATTGTTGCCGACCAGATCCCAGTTTCCGTCCTCCGTATAAAATTTGACCGCGAATCCGCGCGGGTCCCGCAACGTCTCTGGCGAATGATTGCCATGAATAACAGAGGAGAATCGCACGAACACCGGCGTCCGCGTGCCTGCTTTCTGAAACAACTTCGCCCGCGTATATTTGGATACTGGCTCATTGCCTGCCTTGCCATAGGCCTCGAAGTACCCATGGGCGCCCGCTCCGCGTGCGTGTACGACTCGCTCTGGGATGCGCTCTCGGTCAAAATGCGATATTTTCTCAAGGAAATCATAGTTTTCAAGTGTAGATGGCCCCCGACGTCCGATGGTCCGAAGATTCTGGTTGTCCGTAATCGGATGACCTTGCCGGTTCGTTAGCGTTAGTTCCGACTCTCCCTCGCTGAATCGCTGATCATTCGAGCCACCTGCTCCAAGTCCGTTGGAATCGTTATTTGTCATCGTTGTCGCCTCCTTCATTCGAGCTTCATGTTGAACAATGGTTCGTTTTGTCGAAAATGTACCGCATCGCTTTCGAAATGCATTGGGTCCTGATTTACGCTCCCCATCCAGTATTTCTCTGCGAACAATCCGTTATGCATCTGCCATTTATTCGGATATTCACCTCATCCACAGGTTTATCCACACCCCTGAACAAGTTGTTGTACAATTCTGTCGAAAGCATCGTCGAATTATCGCCTGGTTTAGCGGGACATTCGCTTATGCTATGTTCCTCTAGGACGATAGACCTGTCCATTATCCACGTTATCCACATTATCCACATTCAGCCTGTGAAAAAGTTGTCCACTTTTACATAACAGTATCAATTTGCAAGGAAGGGCGTTCAGATGCGGGATTGGAAAATTTACACACATTTCACACATGGTTGTGGATAAATGAAAAAAGACGGTCCGTTAGGCTGCTGGAGCCTCTTGGACCGTCGTTGAACCTTTTTTCGAAAGTGTATCGAAAGATGTTTCGTAAAACGTATATCCGTATCGCTAGCTAGAGCTACTCCGCACGCCCGATATACAACAGATGTGAGGATGCGCCTAGATTGAAGCGGTTGGCCGCCTCACGGTAGACCAGACCCATGATCGCTCGATATCGTTCCTCGCCGAACGACTGCCAGTAGTCGAATCGTTCTCCCTTCATGCTGCCGGCAATACTCGAGGAGCCGATCAACTGAATGGTTCTGAACCCATGTGCCTCCATGAACGGTTCAATCTTTTCTATCTCATAATAGTAAGCACCCGTGAAACGTCCTTCGTCTGTGTGATTGAAGTTCCCCGTCTGAGCGAACGACATAATTCCTTCTGGCTCATGATTCGGCTTCCATTGATGCGGGTCAGACAACGAGGTCATCAGATGCCGTGTCCGTGTCATAAAGGCGACGAATACGAGTCCTCCCCGTTTCGTGATGCGATGCAACTCGCTCGCTGCGCGACTCCGATCGGCTTCCTCTTGGAGGTGATACAGAGGGCCAAGCATAAGTGCGGCATCGAAAGCTTGATCGTCGTAACGGCTTAGATCCGTTGCATCAGCGGCATGGAATCCGCGGAACTGCTTGGTTAGCTCTAGCTCTTCTGCTTTGTCTCTTGCGATGTCAACAAGCCGCGGCGTCAGATCCGCCAGCGTAACTTCATAGCCATGCTGCGCCAGCGCCATGGAGTACTTGCCGGGACCTGCGCCAATATCGAGAATATGGCCTTGGGCGGGTAAATGTTTGCGCATGTAATGCCAATTCACGAGAAATTCGATCGGCTCGCGGTCGAGCCTTCCCCATTCATCGAACTGATTGTAGTAATCGACAATACTATTTGCCATACCGCCGCCCCCTTTGATCACAATTATTGGATTCTGTACGATTCTGTACAACCCATACAAAGTCCTTTGCGATGGGCTAGCTCGGTGCCTCTTTGTACGATATATCGTACAAAACCTTTGCGACGGACTCCCCATTCATCGAACTGATTGTAGTAATCGACTATGCTGCTTTCTCCCATGCTGCCGGCCTCCCACATTACAAATATTGGATGAATTATACTGCCGACTCCTCTTCTAGTCCATCCCCTTCTTGCTTATTGCCGCTGCTCAAAATCGCTTGGTTGCACGCTGCCACGTATGCTTGTGCCGAAGCAAGAATAATATCCTTGTGGATCGAAGTGCCTCGGAACCGGCGTCCCTCATACAAGATCGTAACGACCGCTTCACCGTACGCATTCTCGCCCGACGACAGCGAGTGCAGCTCCAGGTCCTCGAACTCCGCCGCGGCTGGGATCGCTTGTTGGATGCAGCGGATAACGGCTTCGACTGGCCCTTCGCCTACTGCGGAGTACGAGCGCTCCTTGCCGCTTGCTTCCTTCACTGTGACCGACGCGACGCGAGAGCGCTGCGTACCGGATACAACCTGCAGGTCGGTCAGCACATAAGGGTCGGGCTGCGTATCCGTTGCTTCTCCAGCCATGCGGATCAGCTCGACATCGGATACGATTTTGTGCTTATCGGCAGCAACAATGAATTTCTCGTAGACCGTCTGCATTTGCTCTTCGTTAACGATAATCCCGTACTCCGACAGACGATGCTTAATCGCGTGACGGCCGGACGATTTGCCGAGGATAATCATATTGCGCGGAATGCCCATCGCTTCCGGATCCATAATTTCGTAAGTGTTCCGGTTCTTCAGCAGACCGTCCTGATGGATACCAGACTCATGTTGGAAAGCATTACGCCCGACGATTGGTTTGTTGAATGCAATCGGGAAGCGCATCGTCCGGCTGACCAGACGCGACGTCTCGAAGATCTCCGACTGTACGATGCCCGTCTCAGCTTGCATCGCGTCTTTGCGCGTTTCAATCGCCATCACCAGTTCTTCCAGCGAACAGTTGCCGGCGCGTTCGCCAATACCGTTAACCGTTACCTCGATCTGCGTTGCTCCGCCGCGAATGGCAGCCAAGCTGTTCGCAACCGCCATGCCCAGATCGTTGTGGCAGTGAGCGCTGAAGCGGACTCGATCAGCTCCACGCGCTTCACGGCGCACCGTGCGGAACAACTCCTCGACTTCGCTCGGAATCGCATAGCCCATCGTGTCTGGCAGGTTGATGATTGTAGCGCCAGCACCAATCGCTGCTTCAACCAGCTCCGTTACGAACTCGATACCCGAACGTGTCGAGTCCATTGCCGAGAATTCGATCTCGTCCACGAACTGCTTGCCGAAGCTGATCATATCGCGGGCGATCTGAATGACTTGCTCGCGGGATTTGCGGATCTGGAAGTTCAAGTGAATATCCGACGACGAGATGAACAGATGCAGTCTGCGTCGTGCCGCGTCCTGCGTCGCTTGGATAGCCGATTCGATGTCTGCCTTGACGCAGCGAGCGAAGCCCGCGATCTCGACATTGTGCAGCTCACGGGAAATTTGCTGAATCGCAGCGAAGTCTCCTGGGCTCGAAATAGCAAAACCCGGCTCGATTACGTCGATACCCAGCTTCGCCAGCTGGCGGGCGATGACGATTTTGCGGCTGGAGTCGATCGAAGCGCCTGGTGACTGCTCACCGTCACGCAGCGTCGTGTCAAAAATTTGGATCCGTTTCATGGTATCGTTAGCATTCACGTTTGTATTTGCGTTAAAAGTTGTCATGGGGGTAGCCTCCTAAAGGTTAAGTACGAAAAAAAAGCAAGCCTATCGTCTCCCGCTCCGGTTTACACCTTTGCGAATAAGAGACGACAGGCTTGCTTTCAAGCCGCTGCCGCGGTACCACTCTCGTTGACTTCGCTCCTCTTCAGGTGCGAGTCCTCTTTGGCGCCAAATGCTCTCTGCCACAGCAGGCAGAGCACATTCAGCATCCGGGGTAACGGCTGGATGGGCCGTAATGGTGTACATAAGCTCGCGTATTCATAACGCTCGCTGTTCCACCACTCCGCTCACAGGCGAGTTTCCAACATTCGTTCGACTGCGTCGCACCACCCCGCAGCTCTCTGTACCCCGAATCGGTTGTACTGCTCCTGTTCATCGCGTTCACATGTATGGTCAGGTCATTGATTTTCAGTCGTTTGTTTCGTGTTTCTGCTCAGATTCACACTTGGCGAATATGCACCAACATCGCTTAGAACGTTCACGTTCACATAGAGGATGACAACAAGAAAAGCCTGCCGTCCCTTGCAATTATGCAAGAGACGACAGGCTTATGTGCCCGCGCGGTACCACTCTTGTTGACATTCCGCTTGTTCTCGCGTGAATGCCCACCTTAAGCGCTTCGTCATATCCGGATCATGACGGCAGCGCACCCTCTCACGGAGGTCAACCGTAATGACGTACATCCGAGCCAGATGACCGTCGTCATCCGTAATCGGTTCCGCCATTCCGCTCCCAGGCGAGTTTCGAAATCCCCTTCGACTGCGTTGCACCACCCCGCAGCTCTCTAGCGGCAACACGTCTTACGACAGCGCTGCCTGTACCCGGTAATCTCTACTGCTCCTGTTCTTCGCGTTTGGAACATATTCGTGTGATCTGTTGGAGCCATTATATGCACAATCCCAATCGCCTGTCAAACATCAAATTTACAGAATGCTCTGCGAGTGAATCTAGGTTGTCTGAAAAGTGCAAATGAAATACGTGGGAAAAGGAGGAATTTGCTCACCACTAACGTTGCGTAAAGCTAGTAGAAACACAAATCTATCTTATATCCGTTTCGGCATGTTAGACAGACAGAAACTGGACCTATTTGCCTCAAGATGATACATTATGCATTGAGGATACAATTTGTATCATCCAGAATAAAGGAGTTGTACAAAGAATGAACATACTGGTCACTGGAGGCGCAGGGTTTATTGGCAGCAATTTTATTCAACATATGCTAGACAATCATGATGACTATCACATTATAAACTTAGACAAATTAACGTACTCGGGCAATTTGGAGAATTTGTCCGAAGTACAATCCAGACGTAATTATAAATTTATTAAGGGCTCAATATGTGATCAAAAGCTGGTTGATGAAGTCATAATAAAGTACGACATTGATGTAATTATTAATTTTGCAGCAGAATCACATGTCGATCGAAGCTTTCAGAATCCATTTTTGTTTACAACCAACAATGTATTAGGAACGCAGTCTCTGCTTGATGCCGCTAAAAACCACGGTCTTCGATTTGTACAAATCTCTACAGACGAGGTGTACGGGGAACTTGGGGACACGGGGGTTTTCACGGAGGACTCACCGATTTCACCTAACAACCCATATGCTGCGAGTAAAGCAAGTGCAGATCTACATGTTCTCGCTTACCACAGGACATACGGACTGCCGATTAATATCGTAAGGTTCGCAAATACGTATGGCCCTAAACAATATCCTGAAAAGCTAATACCGATGACTATAACGAACGCCCTGCAAGATATGCCGATCTATATTCATGGGGAAGGGAAAAGCATTCGTGATTGGTTGTACGTCGTTGATAATGTTGAGGCGATAAGACTGGTTATGGAAAACGGGATTCCTGGTGAAGTGTACAATATTGGTGCACGTCAAGAATGTCAAACGCTTGAAACGGTTTACCTTATATTGGATTACCTTAGGAAGCCAAGGACTCTTATCAAATTTGTCGAGGACCGTCCATGTCAGGATTATCGATATGCTAACGACCCGTCGAAAATCATGTCACACTTACATTGGAAAGCCCAGTATGACTTTGAAGTCGGCCTTCGCAAGACAATTCAGTGGTATATGGACAACCGAAGATGGTGGCGATCTCATGATCCAAGAAGCGTTGAATCAAGGATATAATCCGCCACAACGAAGCAGCTACACAGGATCTCAAAAGTTATGATTCTCACGGCTAAGGTCTTGGTACGAAGTAATAACTATTATTGACGGGAGATGAGATTTTTGTTTGAAATAATTGACGCAATGGTAGGACAGAAATACGCTGCAAATGGGGGATATTGCTGTTAATCGTAGACCATGAAAATGCAAAGGAAACTGAAGTGTAGTAACAAACTAATACGCTCGAACAAGAGTTGTGCCCCACAGGGGCACGCGACTCTACGCACTCAGCAACTTTCACGCAACTCTGTCCCTCTACCGACAACTTTCCGGGGTCCAGGGGTTGGAAACCCCGGGGCCCTCCCTTGCAGGGAGGGTTTGGGTGGGTAGAAAAAACATCAGACCGGCTCTACAGACCACTCCTCGAGTGAGAGGAGCGGATCGGCTTTCATATCAAGCGAGGTGAACTCGCCGCTTTTCCATTTCAGGTGCGCTGCTGCGCCGATCATGGCGCCGTTGTCCGTGCACAGCTCGAACGGCGGCACGAGCAGTGGTACACCGGCCGCTTCGCAGCTCGTCGCAAGCGCAGCGCGCAAGCCGCGATTGGCTGCAACGCCGCCGCACAGCAGCAGCTGCCGAGCGCCAAACTCCTGGATTGCACGCATCGATTTGCCAACAAGTACATCGATGACAGACTCTTGGAAGCCGCGCGCCAGCGCAGCGGTATTAAGCGTCTCGCCTTTCATCCGCGACTGGTTGATCGCGGCAAGAACCGCCGATTTCAAGCCGCTCAGGCTGAAATCGTACGAATCTGGCTCCAACCACGCGCGAGGCAGCTCGATGACCTCTTCGGCTTCGATCGCAAGTCGATCGATATGAGGACCTCCCGGATACGGGAAGTTGAGCGCGCGCGCAACTTTGTCATACGCTTCTCCAACCGCATCGTCCCGTGTACGTCCCACAATGCGGAACGATCCTTCCCGCTCCAGCACAACAAGCTCCGTATGTCCGCCGGAAACGACCAGCGCCACGCATGGATAAACGATGTCATGCACGAGTGCATTCGCATAGATATGTCCGGCAATGTGATGCGTCCCGATCAGCGGAATATCAAGCGCCATAGCGTACGTTTTGGCAGCTACACCGCCAACAAGCAGCGCCCCTACAAGCCCTGGTCCCTGCGTTACCGCCACAGCCGACAGCTCTTTAGGCGTAATACCCGCCTGCTCTAACGCCGCCTCCATCATTACAGTAATCGTCTCCACATGTTTGCGCGAAGCGATCTCCGGCACGACGCCGCCGAACTTCCGATGTGTCTCGATCTGGCTCGAAATCACGTTCGACAGAATCTGTTTCCCATTGCGCACAACTGCGACAGAAGTCTCATCACAGCTTGTCTCGATTGCGAGCAGCAGGCTCTCCTGCTCCCCGACCAAATGTTCTTTCCGTTCCGTCATTCTGGCTGCTCTCCCGTCCCAGACATCTGAAGCTCGACCCACATAATGAGCGCATCCTCATTGTTGTCTGAATAATAACCCGGTCGAATGCCGGCAGGCTCGAACCCGAGCCGCTCATACAGCCGCTGCGCTCGATCGTTTGATACGCGTACCTCCAGCGTCATTCGCTGCATGCCGTATTCGACTGCATTCGCCATCTGCTGCTTCAACATCTTCTCGCCAAGCCCCATGCCACGGCGATCATGCCGTACCGCAATATTGGTCACATGCGCTTCATCGATAATCGTCCACATGCCTCCGTAACCGATAATACCCGATTGATCCTCCATTACAATATAGCGGGCAAAATGGTTATGCGTCAGCTCGTTAAGAAATGCTTCCGCCGTCCAAGGCGTCGTAAAAGCTTCCCGTTCGATCGCGATAATGTCCGGCACATCCGTGATGCGCATCGCGCGAAATGTAACAGCTGACTGCTGTGTGCCGCTGTTCATCGACTATCACGCTCCGCTGCTTGTTTCTCACGAAGCTTAACCTCTGCTTCGGTCAGCTGTGTATAGTTCGGCACAAAGCTGTGCACGTCTTCCCGCTCGCCTCGAGCCAGGCGTGCTGCGCCAAGCAGTGCACTGCTGCGGCCTTCCATAAGCGATGGTGACAGCAGAACGCGAACGCCGCTTGCTTCGCAGAGCTGCTGCAAGCGTGCCGCCTCATCCTCATGCTTCTCCAAATCACCGCACACCACAATCGTCAGCGAACCCTCATCTTCATGGAACTCCGAGTAGGCGCTGGCGCGATCTGCCAGTTCATCAACCCAGTCCGCCATCAGTCGAATGGCATCCGGTGCAAAGCGCACCCATGTGGTATTAATCTCTCCGCCAGCAGCCCAAGCAGCTGTATACACTTGTCCACGACGTGCATCCATCAGCGGCACATACCAATGCTCGCTGCCATCAGCCTCTGCAGACACACTGCCATAGGCAAGCGCCTCTAGGCTCGACACGCCTACAATCGGTTTATTCCATGCCCAAGCTAGCGTCTTGGCAACCGTAACGCCAATCCGCATTCCTGTATACGATCCAGGACCGCGACCCACGGCAATCCCGTCGAGCGTATCTGCCGTCACGCCGCAGTCCGCCATAAGCGCCTTCAGTTTCGATACGACCTCAACCGAATGGTTGCGTTCGGCCATCGACTGCACTTCGCCCAGCACTTCATCACCGCGCACGATCGCCATCGCCATGGCTGCTGTTGATGTATCAAGTGCCGCTACGATCGGCTTAGCCGCGCCAAGCGTTCCCTTCATTCCGATCATACCTGTTCCTCCCCGCGCCGACCGCGCTTCTCCTCGGCCAGTTCCTTCACGAACTGTGCGTTGCGGCCGCCGATGCCCATCAGCTCATAACGGCGGCTTTGTCCACCAAGATGTACGAGCTGAACATGGAGCCGATCCGGCGGCAATAGTTCTTCAATTAAGCTTGCCCATTCGACAATCGTAACGCCCTGACCGAAGAAATAATCGTCCAGCCCCAGATCATCTGCTTCCTCAATCGACAAACGATAGACATCCATATGGTAAAAAGGCATCGACTGCCCTTCGTATTCCTTAATAATCGTAAACGTCGGACTATTCACGATGCCCGGTACACCTAATGCTGCGGCAAACGCTTGCGAGAAACGCGTTTTGCCTGCGCCTAGATCGCCATCAAGCGCAAGCACTGTGCCCGGCTCTGCCCAATGTGCCAGACGCTCTGCCAGCTGTATCGTCTCCGTCTCGGCGTGGCCTTCCCAGGTCGCCGCTTCTACTAATCGCGTATTCATTCCTTCACCGTTCCCTTAATATCTATCTAGATCCTCAGCCAAAATGGTTATATCCGCGCTTCTGCAGCTGCCTTCTTCGCTCCGAACCCATGGAACTCCCTGCGCCGCCGGTAACAAGCTGAACGTCCGGTCCGCCTTCCTCGACCTCGCCGATGATAAACATCGGAATGCCTTCTGCCTCTAGCGCAGCCTTGGCGCCCTCAGCATCTCCTGCTTCAATCGTCCCGAGCAGCACATAATCCTCACCGCCGTACATCATCCATTCCAGCGCGTCCTGCCCGGAGTCAGCCGCGTAGCTCATCAGCGCACCGCTTCTAGGCAGCTGCCGATCGTGAAGCACCAAGCAAACGCCAGAAGCCTCTGCAATTTCCCATGCCTCGCTTGCCGCGCCATCGCTGACATCATTAAGTGACGTACAAGTTCCACGCTGCTGCAGCAGCCGTCCCGCCAGTACCGAAGGCGATGGCCGTCGATGCGCGCGAACGAGCGGTTCCGGCATAACGCTTGCTTGTCCATCCAATAATCCATGCAGCCCGGCAGCCGATTGTCCAATCGGACCCGTTACGAATACCACATCACCTGGCTTGGCACCGGAACGCTGCAGCGCCCTCCCCGTCTCCACTCTGCCAACGACGGTAACTGCAACTACGAGATGCTGCGGAGAAGACGTCGTATCACCGCCGATAATGGCCACCCCATATCGATCCGCACACTCGTATAATCCATCATACAATGACCGCATCCGATCCGGACCCCAGTTAGGCGGGACGCTCACCGACACGAGCGCATGCATCGGCAAACCGCCCATCGCTGCAACGTCGCTCACATTGGCGGCTAATGCTTTGAAGCCAATATCTGATGCTGACATCGTCTTATCGTTGAAGTGGATCGTCTCAACCATCGTATCCACCGCGAGCACCCACTGCCATTGCTGCTGCGGTACGTCCGGCAATTGAACAACAGCCGCATCGTCCCCAATGCCCAGCACGACGCCCCGTTCCTTCTGCCACTGCGCGGACTGACGCTCAGCGGTCCAATGACCGATGCTTGCGAACTCGTCCAATTAACCCGCCTCCATGCCGCTCTCTATTTACAATGTGCCGTCCATAGGACGGCGACAGCCGTTTCACCTTGGTTCCTGCGTTGACCTTATTATATCGGGCGTCGACGAGTGCCGCAACAGAAGGTATCAATAACCCGCATTACCTGCTCGTACGAAAAAAGCCGCATTCGCAAAGGCATAAGCCTGACGAATACGGCTGTTAAGGGCTAAACGGCTAGTGAATGTCTTTCTTCTTGAACCTTCCGCCCTTCACATCGTGGATGTTGCCAACGGCCATGAAGGCCGATTCATCGACCTCTTGTACGATTGACTTGAGCTTCGCTTCTTCCAGACGTGTAATCACACAGAAGATTACTTTCTTACTGCCGCCGGAGAAGGCGCCTTCTCCGTGCAAATACGTAACGCCGCGGCCAAGGCGGCTCATAATCGCATCGCCAATCATCTCCGACTTATCGCTAATGATCCAGATCGATTTCGACTCGTCGAAACCTTCGATCACAATATCGATCATTTTGTAAGCCAAGTAATATGCAACAAGGGAGTACATCGCGCGATCCCATCCGAAGACGAAGCCAGCGCTGCCGAGAATGAAGAAGTTAAGGAACATAACGATCTCGCCTACGGAGAACGGAATTTTCTTGTTAACAAGAATAGCTACAATTTCAGTGCCGTCGAGCGAACCGCCCGAACGGATTACGATACCAACGCCTACGCCTAGAATAAGACCACCGAAAATAGCTGCGAGGAAAGTGTCATCAGTGAAAGCTTGCACGGGGTGAAGCAGGAATGTGCCGAGCGACATAACGACGACACCGTATAAAGTGGACATTGCGAACGTCTTGCCAATCTGCTTGTAACCAATGAATAAGAACGGGAGGTTGAGGAAGAACAGGAATACACCAAGCGGTACACCTGATAAGTGACCGAAGATGATAGAGATACCGGTAATACCGCCATCGATAATGTTGTTCGGAACTAGAAATATTTCAAGCCCGACGGCCATAAGCATTGCCCCGATGGTTATGAAAATAATTCTCCGGGCAATCTCGACCTTGGTCAATCTGCTGTGTTGGATGTTTGCCATTGAACCCCTTCCTTTCTTGTTGTCTCACTATTCTTACTATAGTATACATGAAAATTCGGTCAAATTGAACCGAAAACCATCATTTTCGTTCAAAAAATATCGAATTCACGACTTTTTAACATCAGACCTTCGTTTATCAGATGTTATATCGGTTTATCTGTCGCTTGTGAAACGAATCCTTAATGTAAGCATAAAAAAGGCTGCATTGCGGGGTATCAGCATGACGCTGATATACCGCAGATGCAGCCCTTAAGTTCCAACTCATTCTGGCTATTTCTTCGAAATGCTTCGTCTAGCTCTTGAGCACGTCATGATCGACGTAACGCTCGCCATTAATCTCGCTGATCACGTTAATTGCAACCTTAGCGCCATCGCCAGCCGTTACAATGGTATGTACGCTAACGCCTGCTGCTGCTCCTGCTGCCCATACGCCTGCAACGCTCGTCTTGCCTGCTGCATCCGCATCGAGAATCGTCTTCACACGCGGCTCCGTGCCCGGCTTCACGGCAATGCCGCTTGCTTCAGCCAACGCTTCTGTCAGACCTGTGCCCGTTGCGAGAATGATGTGCTTCGCCTCATAAGATGTGCCATCTTCCGTACGTACGGATACAGTGCCTTCGCCAGCTACAACTTGAACCGCTTTGCCTGGAACGAACTCGGCACCGAATTTCTTCGCCTGCTTCACGCCTACAGCAATAAGATCAGGACCGCTGATCGCTTCCACACCATAGTGGTTCTCGATCCATGCCCGCTTCGTAATGCTCTGATCGCTGTCGATGACAAGCGTGGACTTGCCTGCTTTGGCTGCGAACAATGCGGCGCTAGCGCCCGCTGGACCTGCTCCGACAATAACAATATCGTACATAAATATTCGCCTCCTTAAGATATGGACAATAGAAGATGTCGTTCAATAAGAAGCATATATTATTACCCAAATCCCGCCAAGTGCAAATCGGTATAATCATCATCTAAAGGGGAAAATGACTGCTTGCATCCCGTTCTTCTGTCGCATATGCTGATAGTAATGCATAAGAGCGCTGAATCTGCTCCGTCAATGCATGGCATATCCATATCGGAGGTAGGTAAATAATGAGCAAGAACAATAAAGCCGGAGCGAATCGCTCCGCGAAGGACAAAGCACGAGCAATTCTTACAGGGGCCGGTCGCAATGAATGGACCCGCAAACCGCAGACGCAAGTCGTTACGAATCGGAAAGCAGAACAGCGCCGTACGTGGTGCCGCAAAGGCATCGACGATGGCGCTGTTTCTTTTTGCACAACAATATGCGTTTAACCCTTATCTTCCACTAATCGATCCACCGACACCGTATGGGTATTCTGCGGCGTTCCTCCAACTTGTACCGTTGCCATGCCATTCGCCTCATCGACGGACTCGATCCATACCGGCTCGCCTTCCAGATGAACGCCGATCGTGCCGGATGATTCGTAGATTTGCTTGGCTCGTTTGATATCCACTTAGTTGTCCTCCCCTACAATCGGACGCTCAAGCGTCTCCATGTAATCGGTCGTGGATGCGTCAATCAGGCCGTTATGCGTCGTCACCTGACCCCCGCCAAGCCCTTCATTCACCATGCGGTCGATATCCATCTCGTAGCTGCTTCGTCCATCGTGCCATGCATCGGTGTCTACGTCCCGTCCTTCTTGTTCACCCGTGTTCGGAATGCGGTCCATTGCCATGGTTGCTCTGACAACCTCCTTGGAAGATTAATGATCGAATGATCGTTGCATGCTCTGCAAGGCACTTGCCTTCTTGAAAAATATGCCCTATGCGGCCAGATTTCATGCATAAGATTCCGTGCTTAATACAAGCAAAACAGCAAGCCCGGGGGGAGCCTGCTGTCCTGTTTATGATGTTAAATTAGGTTGTTACTGTTTCCATACCTTGTCGACAGCCGATTGGAATGGCGTTTTATACTTCTCGATAACCGTCGATACGGATACGCCCTCACGAATCTCTCCGATGAAATCGTAGAATGGCATTTCCGGATAACCGTTATCGGATTCGACGACTTTAATGCTCTCGCCTGCGAGCTTCGCGTTGTTCACATCATCTTCGTTGCTGAAATACGACTCCAGGGAAGCTTGTTTCGGATAATCGTAGACAGAGGTGATATCGTTGATTTTCTCGTAAATGTATACCAACTGCTCCGGATGCTCAACCGCCTTCGGAACGGTCAAGTAGTTCGGAATGGTTAACAAGGAATGGTATTCGGTCACGCTTGGACCTTTCGGGAACGGAACAAAACCGATATCGATGTCCGGCATATCCTTGTGGAAATCGTTCGTTTCATAGTCGCTGCCCGCATACATGAGCGTATTGCCTTGACGGAAGAACTGTCCTGGCTCCGTCCAATCTCCGCCTTCTGTCGGCCTGCCGATCTTCTCCGTTGCTAGCTTGGACAAGAAGTTGAGCACTTCCAGCGTCTTCGGATCGTCAAGCGTTTGTTTGCCGTCCGCCACCAGGTTCGCTTCGTTCGCAGCCATTGCCGGAACCAACAGAGAATCGCTGGCAAGACCCCACGTATCCAGCTTGCCGTCGTTATTCGTATCTTTGTTCGCTTCTTTGGCGACTTCCATGAACGTATCCCAGTTCCAGTTGCCTTCGTTGACATAATCCTGCAGCGGCTTAATGCCCATCTTAGCCATGAGAGTGCGGTTGTACAGAATCCCGGACGATGCGCCATTGATGCCTGAACGGAAGCCGTAGCCTCTGCCTTCGAACTGCGAATATTCATTCGTGTACTGCTGAATGAACACCTTGTCGTTCTTCGTGTATTCGTCAACCGGCCAGAACATATCTTTCTTGACCAACGTTGGAATCATCCACGGTCTAGCAACCCTGATAATATCTCCGACCGGTGTTCCGGACATTAGCGATGCCGTTACTTTATCCTTATATTCGCCGTAATCAACGACTACGTATTCGATTTTGAAATTGTGTTTCTTCATGAGCGCATCCAGATTTTTCTTTTTCTCAATATTATCCGGATTGTCTTCCTTGATCGATTCATCGTACCACGATACCCATTTGATCGTTCTGCCGCCCATGTCGAAATCCATCTCTGGCGTCGTGCTCGCAGGGTCCGCTTCGGCGTCTGTGGATGTTTCTCCTGTATCCTCCGCCTTCTCTCCAGCAGGAGCCGTCGCCTCTTTGCCGCCTGTATTGTCTGTCTCTGTGCTGCTCTTCTCCCCGCTTGAACCGCATGCCGCCATAAATACGAGCATCAAACTGCACAACAGCATCCCCATTGACTTACGGAACTTCATTTGTATGAATCCCCCTTCAGATTCGGCTGCGATAAGGCAGCGCTTTCAAATGTATAAGCCTGCAAGGAACATCTTTCGCTAGCAACGTTCCGAACATATGGAAAGTGTATATTTTGACAGGTTGTCAAACCATAGAGTTTCTAAATATGATTTGTAATAAATCAATACAAATGTAAATGACTAGGAGGAAACAACCACTGCCAATTGCCCACCCAACGCCTCAAATCAGACCTTTGCCCTACCTACAATCAATAGCTGTCCTTGATTTCCTGAACGTTCCATCCACGATTCATACGATAGTCTAAACCATTTTCACTTGGGAGGAATTGCAATGGAGCTCTACTACCATCCCCACCTTGTGCCAAATATCTTTCTATTCGTTGAACGCAAATGTTTCCCGGATTGGACCATTCAGAGGTCAACCATCAGTTTTCACGATCTTACGTTTGTCATCGAAGGCCGAGCCAGCTATTACATTAACGGAGAGAAATACAATGTAGAGGCGGGGGATCTGATTTATGTTCCAGGGGGCAGTGTTCGAGAAGCGCATACCTTCAAGTCTTGTCCGATGCATGCCTTTCCCTTCAACTTCTATTGGGCTTCGCCGCATAATGATATTCGTCTTCCATTCGGGATCGTAACGAAAAGAATGATAACCAAAGAAATCCTGGGTTATATCCGAGAATTCAACCAAGTGTGGATGAGCAAGCAGCCGTTCTATCTCATTCAAGCGCGTGCGATCTTCGAGCTTATCCTTCATCGCCTGCTGAGCAACTTTGCCCGTCAGTCGAGCATGCAGGTCGATCCGCGGATCAAGAAACTTATCGCATACATAACAGAAAGCTATGCAGAACCGCTTAAGATTGGCGACTTAGCGGAGCGCGTGAAACTGAATCCCGTTTACTTAGGCAAGCTCTTCAAGGAAAGCACCGGCTCGACTTTCAGAGAGTTCCTAAACCGCATACGCATCAATAACGCTGAGATGATGCTGGCGGATGGTGATTTCACGGTAACGGAAACGGCCGAACGCTGCGGCTTTCAGGACATTTCGTACTTCAGCAACTTGTTCAAAGAGATGAAGGGCTATCCTCCTTCCGCAGTGAGAAAGATTGCAGAGGGTTAGGGAGCTCGCAGTTCACCTTTTTTAATCAAAATGCAGGGTCAGCACCGGTTGAATCGCCTTCATTGCGGGAACGCTGGTAATGATCTGTTCAAAACGCGATAAGCGCGATGGAGGTGCTTGAGCCATGCATACGGTATGGAAAGGTGCGATCAGCTTCGGTCTTGTACATGTTCCTGTCAAAATGTTCTCGGCAACCGAGGACAAAGATATTTCGCTTCGTATGATCCATCAGGAGTGCGGCAGTCCGATTTCCTATGTGAAGACATGTCCTGCATGCGAGAAGGAAGTCGCGATGGACGAAATCGTGAAGGGCTACGAATATGAGAAAGGCCGCTTTGTTCTGCTCGATAAGGACGACCTTGAGTCAATCGGAGGCGAGCGGTCGAAGACGATCGCCATTCTCGACTTTGTAGCGCTGTCGGATATCGATCCGATTTATTTTCAGAAAACATACTTTCTGGCGCCGGATCAGGCTGGCGGGAATGCTTACCACCTGCTTATGGAGTCCATGCGAGATACCGGTAAGATCGGCATAGCGAAAGTATCGATTCGGCAGAAAAGCTCGCTCGCCGCAATCCGCGTCATGGGCGATTGCCTGGCCATGGAGACCATCTACTACCCGGACGAAATTCGCTCTGTACAGCAGGTGCCCGGACTCGCCGATGTTCAGACGAAACCCGTTAACGAGAAAGAGCTGATGATGGCCAAAATGCTTATCGAGCAGCTATCGACGCCTTTCGAGCCGGAGAAATATACCGACGATTACCGCGCCCAGCTCATGGAGCTCATCCAGCATAAAATCGCTGGCGAGGACGTCCGCGTTGCACCGCAAGCGGAGCAGACGAACGTCCTCGATCTCATGGCCGCGCTGCAGGCGAGCCTCGAGGCTGCGCGCTCGACGCCAGCAGCAGAAGCGCCGCCAGCTGTTGCCGCTGGGCCAATCGTGACGGCCAGCGGCGCGGGCGATGCCGCCACGGCAGCGGCGAAGCCTGCCGCCAAGCGCAGTCGCAAGGCGGCTGGCGCCGCAGACACTGCTGCGGGAGGCCCGATCGCGAGCGATACAGGCGTCGGCAGCGCGGCACCAGAAGCGCCAGCGCCGAAGCCGCGTAAACCAAGAGCGCCGAAGAAGGCGGCTCAGTAACATTGGAGCCCAGCAATTCCTCACGAGTTTAGCGTAAGTAAGCTTCTTCAATACAATTGTAATAGTCTCACACACAATAGCGATCCACTTCGGGTCGCTATTGTTGTGTGCGGACGTCAGACATCATTATCGATCTAATGTGCAGGCTTAGAGGATTAGAGTGCGTTTGGTACACCTCTATACAGTCGATACTATCTATAAAAAGGATTCGGATTAGCATTATTAATGAAGGAGGGTACGGGGATGGCAAAGGCATTACCGTGGTCGGTCGACCAGCCGATTGAGCCGTTCGAGCCCGTGGCGGCAGAGAAGCCGCCTGAGGGGAATTGGTTATATCAGATCAAATGGGATGGCGTTCGGATGCTTGTCTATGCGGATGGTGACCGGTGCGAGCTGTTCAATCGACACGGCAATCACAGGACGGCGTTATATCCCGAGCTATTGGATTGGCGGTCGTACTGTTCAGCCACCTCCTCCGTTCTGCTTGATGGCGAAATTATTGCACTCGGCGCGGATGGGAAGCCTTCCTTTCACGAGGTGATGCGGCGGGATGGCATTAGGCGGACCGATCGTGTGAAACAGGCCGCACGTGAAGTACCCATCGCTTATATGGTCTTTGATCTCCTCTACTGTGACGGAGAATGGTGGAATAACAAGCCGCTGACGGAGCGGATGCGCAAGCTTGAAGAGCTGCTGCAGACCAGTCGCCTCGTGCAGCTTGTGCCCTCCTATCCCGATGGATCCACCCTGTTCCAAGTGACGAAAGCGCAGAACCTCGAAGGTATTGTCGCCAAACAAGCAGACAGCACTTATTCATTCGGCGGCAAGGATGGCCGCTGGCTCAAAATCAAACACTGGGGCGATGTCATCGCCACAATCGGTGGTTACACGACCAATGGGGGTATCGTCAATGCTTTGCTAGCAGGGGTTTTTGATGATAAGGGAGGTTTTCATTTTATCGGGAAGGTTGGCACGGGTCGTCTCAAACGTTCGGAGTGGGCTGCGCTAGCGGATGTGTTCGCACCGGTCCGCCGCAGCACTAGCCCCTTCGTCACCTATCATCGAGATATGGCTGGCGCTGCCTGGGTCGAACCGCTGCTCACCATGCGCGTCCAATATGCCGAATGGCGCTGGCAGGAAGGCCGTCAGCTTAGACAGCCGATGATCGAGGCACTGCTAGGCACAACTCCAGCTCCGCCATTCTTCACAACTAACTAACTGACTAATGAGTGCAGAATTGTGCTCTCACATGGTATTCACCCCCCCGCCTCCATTCTAACGGACCGAAAGGACGCTATTCATCGTCTATCCTCGCTACTATGTTTCTAACGGACTCAGATGCAACTAATTAGGTGGAATTCACTCTAACAAGCTGTTTTCCACCCCGATAGCGTCACCGTAGTCCGTTACATCACGAATCGAGCTCTTAGACATTAATTAGGATCCCTACAGTCCGTTCCGTGGTACAGCAAGCAACAAACACATTCGTTAAGGAGGGATTACCATGTCAGCCAGCTCCAAAGGCACCATCATCATCGACGGCGAGACGATTACGATCTCGAATCCGAATAAAGTGCTGTGGCCAGAGCCTCGCATTACGAAGGCCATGTACTTGGAGAAGCTGGCGCTGCTGGCCCCGTATCTGCTTCACCATTGCAGCGGGCGCTATATGACAACGATTCGATGGCCGGATGGGATCGCTGGAGAATCCTTTTATCAGAAAAATTGCCCTGAGCCAGCTCCCGCCTTCGTCCATACCGCTCAGCAAGGTGACATCAACTATGTGCTGCTTGATTCACTCCCGACGCTGCTGTGGCTCGGCAACCTTGCCTGCCTCGAGTTTCATATGTCCTTCGACCGAATCGGGGAAGCTGTCTACCCTACGGAGTGGATCATTGATCTTGATCCTTCATTAGAAGAGGAGCCTCGCATCATGGAGGCGGCGGTCATCGTGGGGGACTTGCTGCGGAGCATTGGCGTGGAGTCGATGCTCAAAACATCTGGCGCAACAGGCGTCCAGCTTATTATTCCATCAACAGGCGACGTCACGTTCGACGAGCTGCGCGTGATGGGTCGCTTCATTGGCACTTACCTAACGCAGGCACACCCGCAGCTGTTTACGATCGAGCGAATGAAGGTTGACCGAGGCGATTGTATATATGTCGACTACTTGCAGCACTATCCTGGCAAAACGATCGCAGCTCCCTACTCACCCCGCGCACGCAAGGGGGCGACGTTGTCGACGCCGCTTACTTGGGAGGAAGCAAGGTCAGGCGCGCGGATCGCAGATTATAATCTTCTCACAATTGGCGACCGGCTAAGCCAATACGGGGATCTGCTCTTTCAAATAAAACCGCAGCAATTGCGGCCGATTTACCATTTTGTGAGTAAAAATACACCAAAAGGTTGACCTTCTAGGCTGTGCAATAGGCGTGCGCACCTTCATATTTAGCAGACATGAATTGTAGACAGACCGAATAAATAGGATTAGAACGTTCGAATACGCACGCCGGCAGAAAGGAGAACAGCCTCAAGTGAAACGGTCAACTAAGCCGAAGTGGTCCTTCGTACTGATGCGCGGCGCTGACAAGTCAGTCCGGCAGTTTAAGGTATCCAGGCGGTCTATCGTAGCCGCTCCGGCCGTCGCCGTCCTTGCGCTGTCAGGGTGTATTGCGGCGCTCCAAATCCGCTCCGCCTTCAAGATCGATACGCTGCAGGACGAGATGTCCCAGCAATCCAATTCGTTCACCCAAACTGTGCACGGTAAGGATGATTCGATTGGAACTCTCCAAGAGGAAATCGATCGGTTGAATCGGCAAACCGAAGAGCTGAAGAGCAAGATCAGCGATCTTCGCGAGCTGGAGAGCAAGCTTAAAGTTTTTATTGAACAATACGGGCGGCTGACGGAGACGTCCGATTCGAGTATGCCTGCAAATGCAGATCCAGCGACGCTTGACGCACTGTCTGGGCTGCAGCAATCGAGCGGCACTCCTACTGCTCAAGAGGCTAGAGATCTGATCGCCATTGCCGAGCAGTCGGGGCTTGATTTTCGCCAGATCAGCTCTCTCGTCGATTCAATGGAAGACACAATGGAGCAATCGGTGAAGCAAGCGAAAGCTCGCCAAGCGATACTTGATGCGCTTCCGACCGGATGGCCAACCAAGAGCTCATCCAAGATGACGTCGGGCTTCGGTTATCGAAGCGACCCGTTCACCGGCAAATCGACGTTTCATGCAGGCATCGATATCGGGGGTAAGGTTGGCGATCCGGTATTCAGCGCTGGGGATGGAACCGTTGTCGAGACGGGCTCGAGCAACGACAAAGGCAACTATGTCATGATCGATCATCATAACGGCTTGAAGACGGTATATATGCACTTATCGCGTATTGAAGCGAAGGAAGATGAAGAAGTCGTTCGCGGGGAGAAAATCGGGTTGATGGGAAGTACCGGACGGAGTACGGGGGCCCATGTTCATTTTCAAGTGATGCAAAAGAATGAACCGGTCAACCCGCTTCGTTATTTAAGCTAACAACGTACCCTATGCTTTCGAAGCGAGTTTGTGCTACAGGAAGTGATGCCATGAGGCTGCGCATTAACTTTTAGGAGGTTCGCCAATGTTCAAGGATTCGAAGAGACTCAGCTTAACGGATACGCTAATCGGGCAAGGCACACATGCCGAGGGGAAGATGGAATGCGAAGCCGGGCTTCGCATCGAAGGCGAATTTCGAGGCGATATCGACTGCCATGGCGATGTCATTATCGGAGAATGCGGCATTGCTCGCTCGAACATTAACGCGCGCGACGTGACGATCGCCGGCAAAGTATTCGGCGACGTAACGACCAAAGGCCGCTTGACCATTACAGCGACTGGCCAGGTGCACGGCAACATTAATGCCCATATATTCGTCATGCAGGACGGCGGAATATTTACTGGCGCATGCCGGATGGAACGGACGCAGGACAACAGCCGCTCCCGCCCTCTCGTCGAAGCCGAGCCGGTGCAGCAGCAGGCAGGAGCGCGCGAGAACAAATCCGAGCAGCCTAACCATGCGCAGAATCAGAATCAACAGAACGGCAAAGACAAACGGCAGCAGCAAGCCGGTTAACCCATACTTACAGCGTAATATATGCACAACAAAGAAGCAGCCCGGTCATCGTGACCGAGCTGCTTCTTCTCTTATTAAGACGTAATGTCTCGTCTCGTGAACTGCCACCAAGTGATGAACATGAACACGATATAATACACAATGAGAACGGCCAATGAGAACATAATCGTGTGATCATGCGTTACATCAGACGCATTGTTCAAGTACTGTGTCAGATTGCTCTGCATGAACCAGAAGTAATCTTTCCATGGTTTGTCGATCAAGGACATAAGGCCAGCAAGCGTGTCGCTCATGAACATCAGGAATAACGAGAGACCGATCGACAAGCCGCCGCTGCGGAATACCGTCGACAGCAGGAATGAGATCGTGATCGTCGTCAGCACCATGCTGACGTACTGAAGACCAAGGCCCGACAGCACGTAGCCCCATACCGATCCAGTTGCCTGCTCAGTCGTCAGCTCCTGCATCGAGCCGGATGAGAACCCGAAGAATATACCGTTCCAGAGATATGTCCATACGAACAACACAGCAAGGAAGAATATAGCGAATTGGAGAAGCGAAATGTACTTGGATAGCAGTACCTTCGATCTCGACCAAGGGCGAATAAGCAGCAGCTTAATCGTACCCGAGGAGAATTCGCCCGCCACGCTGTCTGCCGCGACGATAACCGTGAAGATCGTAACGAGAGATGTACCGGCCATAACCTCGTTGAGCAGAACCGTCCACATCGACTTAACGCCTTCGCCGATCGACAGCACCACAATCGAAGCAGCCAGCATGATGACAAGCATAATGCCCATCATAATCCACGTACGCAGACGGGAGTAGATCTTCATATTCTCATTGCGTACCAACTCCATGAAGTTACCCAACCGTCTCACCTCCCGTTACTTCCAAGAACTGCTCTTCAAGCGATTTGACATGCGTACGGAAGCCATATACTTTGAGACCTGCCGAGACGAGCTGCGCATTGATCCATGCTGCCGTCTCGCGGTCTGTATCCAGTTCGATTCCATCCTTCGTCACAACAGCCGAGTGCTGCGCAAGCAGCTCGAGCGCTTCGGCCGGACGATCGACTTCGAACCGATAACGGCCGACAGCATCCTTCGCTGGACCATCTTGCAATATGACCCGCTCATCGATCAGCTTGCCGTTCTGAATAATCGCAACACGGTCGCACATCAATTCCATCTCGCTGAGCAAGTGACTGGATACGAAGACGGTAATGCCTTCGCTCTTCGCCAGATGGCGAAGGTAATCGCGCAGCTCGCGAATGCCGACAGGGTCCAGACCGTTCGTCGGCTCATCGAGAATGAGCAGCGATGGCTTATGCATGATCGCCTGCGCTACGCCAAGACGCTGACGCATGCCAAGCGAGTACGTCTTCACTTTATCGTGAATGCGTCCCTGCAGTCCGACGAGCTTCACGACCTCATCGATACGCTGACGCGTAATGCCAGGCACCATCCGAGCGTAGTGGATCAGATTCTTGTAGCCGGACATATATTTGTACATCTCCGGATTCTCGACGATTGCGCCAACTTGACGAATCGCTTTCTCGAAATTGTCCGCGATGCTATGTCCCTTGATCGTAATTTGACCTTCAGTGAGCTTCATCAAACCGACCATCATCCGAATGGTCGTTGTCTTACCGGAACCGTTCGGTCCTAGAAATCCGTAAACTTCACCAGGGTGCAAATCGAGTGTTAGATGATCGATAATAGTTCGATTGCCGATTCGCTTCGTAACGTTCGACAATTGAACAATCGGTTCACTCATTGCGCTGCCTCCTCAAATATAATTACCAATTTTTTAATTATACACGAATTGGTAGCCGCAATAAATTGATTTAATAAAACTTAAGGTCCGCCGGCACACTTGGACGGTGTGGACGGCGAACCTTTAATGGTAGAGATTCATTGTTTTCTTATTGTCCATCTGGTCATTCCAATAGAGTGGAACATCAGAGCCCGATGCAATACGGTGTACGCCAATCCCTGCACTCCCCATATCGGTCAGCGGTTCAATACGGAATACTTGCGCACCTGTAACAAGTCGCGGATGATCCGGCAGCTCGGTCGTATGACGCTCTCGCCGCTCGCACGCTACACAGCATCCCAGCGGGTATACAACCCGGAAGTAGCCGGTACGGAACAAAATGTCTGCTTCTTTTCTTCCTAACAACTGATTGCAGCAAACGCAGTAAAACTGCTCGCTATATTCATGCACAGCCGCTCATCTCCGCTTTTTTTGACATTTTTGTATACCATACGTATCATACTCTAACAAATTCGATACAATCCGTATCTTTTAAGTTAAATTTATGACAAATATCGATGAATGTCAAGAGAGACGCCCGAGTTTTGTCGTTATTCCTTACTCCGTCTTCCAAAGTAATGACCATTCACCATTTTCCTCCGCCACATAGCACATCTGAACCAACTGAATGGGACCGTACAATGTGTCGAAATCTTGTGTCACCTTAACGGCATACACATGATCCAGCTCGAGATCCTTGCCATTCTCCTTCAATTGAAGGCTGGATAATGCCTTTGACTTGCCAAGCTCATATAGATACGAATCGGACTTGAAGTCCTGCATAAAAATATGTGCGCGCTTCTGGATGTACTCATCCTTCGGAAAATGCTCTTTCATCGAGGAATGAAGCAGCTCCCATGAGCTTCCGTAGTCGCCTTCCTGCTCCAGCTTGTAGAACTTATCCACGACATGCTCCGCTTCCTCTGCTCGTCCTGTTGTAAACAGCAGATGAAGCCCTTTCGTGGTCAGCCATCCGCAGACGACGACGATGCCTATAAGAAGGAGCCATTGCTTCGCATAGCGGCGTCTTCTGGATCGCCAGGCCAAATGCTCTCCCTCCCATCCAATGCAGGTTTGTCCCTACTAGAGGAAGTTCAAAAAGTCGTCTTTTGATCACGAAGCAACTCAAGGAGCTTATTCGACATCGAATCTTACGTTCACCTTCGAAGTCCGGTGCTCATGTAGGTTTTGCCTACACTCTGCTCCTCCTTCTTCAGGTTCTCGTAAGCTTCTCGGTGCTGAAAACCCGACTTTTTGAACACGTACTACAATTGTATGAGAGAGGTTTTTTTTCAGAACGTTTTATTCATACAAGCTGGCACTCACAGCTAGAGCGCCGACTCATGTCTGCGGTATATCGCATGCACGAAGGTCGCTGATGGGTTCATCCGCTGCAGCATCTGCTCGAGCGCTCGTATAATCGCTGTACGAATTTGCGGATCCGGCTGCAGCGCACATTGATAAACATACTGATTGCCATCGCGCTTCCATTGGTGCACCGCTAATTCACCTACTAAGCTAAAGTGCCACTCATTGAATTGGAGGTCAAAATGCAGCTCCAGCCGCTTATCAGCCTGCAGCTTCAAATAGGTCATAAACTCGATGCTGTCCGCGCTCAAATAGTTCACGAACACTTTCGCCGCTCTCGTCTGCACCGGCCGGCCATCTACGCTGCATATCGATACATGTGCGACCGTGCCGCTTTCCATGCGAATTCGTATCGATCGCTTCGTCGAACTCATCCGATCACATCAACGAGCAGCCCTCGGCCAACTCCCGAATCCAGCAGCAGATTGCTGCGCTCATAGCTCCGCCGACGCTCTTCCGTGCTCATATTCAGCCTTACTTTCCATGCTAGCTGAAGATTCCAATGCAGCCTTTTCAGCTGGCCGCCCGTGAATTGGCAGCTGTATAGGAAACCCTTCTTCTCTTTACGTCTCCACGTTAACCGTCCCAACAGCATCGTACGACGGCCGTCAATTGTAACTTGAAGGCGAACGATATACTGCTCATTAATAGGCAGATTGAGCGGCAGCAGAAACTGCAGGCTGGAATCACTAATCCAGATCGGCTTCACTGCCGTTTCCCCAGACTCAACGGACTTGCCACGGACGCTATCAATGGATAAAAGAACAGCAAGATCGTTGCTGGCCATCCATTCTTTCTGAACGGTGCTCAGCTTACGGCTAGCTTGTACGGGAACGTGGGACATCGGGATTCTCCTTTTTTGATACAAAATGGATTGTATTTTAAATAGAGTAATCATTATTATGATACAATTTGTATCCACATAGACATAGAAAGGCCTTTATTTCGCTTGCTGATGCTCTTTCAACAAATTGTGAATTCGAGTCTGCTCCTCTGGGGTCACGATATCGTACCAGATCTTGTTGATGATTTTGCCGGTCCCCTTGATTTCAACGGTATCGACATGATCGATCACCGAGCGATAATCGGTGGCAAACGTCTTCATTTCGTCAAAGGTGATGTTCGTCTTCACGCCATTGCCGACCTCATCCAGAATGGATTGAATCTTCGTCACGTTCTGAATGTTGACGGCGTGATGCATGACGGATTGAAGAATGTCACGCTGCCTCGTATTGCGGCCGAAATCGCCTCGCGGATCATCGTAACGCATACGGGAATAGGATAATGCTAGCGTGCCATCCAGCTCCAGAGGTCCTTGCGCAAAGCTATGTCCCTCATAATCGAAGGCAAAAGGATTGTTTACCTCTACGCCGCCGATCAAGTCTATGAACGTCTTAAAGTTCTCCATATTGACTTTCACATAGTAGTCGATTCGATAGTCGAGGAAGTTCTCGATCGTTTGAAGCGACATATCGACGCCGCCGAATGCGTAAGCGTGATTGATTTTGTCCGTTGTACCGTGCCCGATGATTTCCGTTCGTGTATCCCGCGGGATGTTGAACATGAGAACGGAGTTTTTACTCGGATTGACCGACATCACGACGATCGTATCCGAACGCCCCGGGTCGTTCGTCCGCTGATCGACCCCAAGCATAAGGACGGTGAATGCATCCTTGTCTTTAATGGAGACGGGCTTCGTCGGCAGCGGAGTTGCTTCAGGGTCCTTGCTGACGTAGACGGGACGGGTAGGTTCTTCGTAGATTTTGGTTGCCGTATGCTCAATCTGAACAGCGACATAGATGACATAGCTGACAACGCCAAGGATAATAAGTGTTATGGATGAAGCCGTCCATATAATGATCTTTTTCCATTTGCGTGAAATTGGGGAGCCCTCCTGTCTTATTTAACAAGCTTACGAATTTACTCCTGCTTCCTGATAAGAAAGCAGTCGACTGAATGTCCCTCTCGTCTCGGTCGACAGCTGGTGATAGGCTCCCTGCTGCACAACACGGCCCTGCTCAATCACGATAACCTGATCAGCGTTACGGATCGTCGACAGTCGATGTGCGATAACGATGATTGTCATCGTGCCTTTCAGACGTTCCAGCGCCGCCTGTACTTTCGCCTCATTCTCGTTATCGAGTGCACTAGTCGCCTCATCAAGCACGAGAATTGATGGCTTTCGCAGAATCGCTCGTGCAAGAACAAGACGCTGCCGCTCGCCGCCAGACAATCGGATGCCCCTGTCGCCGATTATCGTATCAAGTCCGTCCGGCAGCTGCCTGACGAAATCGTCAGCCGCCGCGAAACGAAGGGCCTCCCATAACCGTTCATCAATGGCATGCGGGTCGACCAGCTTCAGGTTGTCTCGAATGCTGGAATGGAACAAGAACGGATCCTGCGGGACATAGCTGACCATCTTACGATGCGCGAGCGTGTTGCGTTCGGTAAGCGCAACCCCATCGTACAGCACCTCCCCGCTCTCGGAACGCACAAGTCCGATAAGCAGGTCAATCAGCGTACTTTTACCAGCGCCCGATTTGCCTACGATAGCAGTCATGCTGTTCGCTGGTACGTGTATATTCA
The DNA here is from genome assembly GCF_014779765.1 of Paenibacillus terricola. Taxonomy (GTDB): domain Bacteria; phylum Bacillota; class Bacilli; order Paenibacillales; family Paenibacillaceae; genus Paenibacillus_T; species Paenibacillus_T terricola. Next base: position 121,090 of record NZ_JACXZA010000006.1, read on the forward strand.
CGTCCTTTAAGGCGAATTCAGGTTTATTCTTATCGTATCGATATGATATGTTGCGACATTCAATCGCCGATTTCAGATTAAACCGTAGTTCATCATCCAAGTCTCTAAGCTCGAATTCTTTGGTCTCCTCGCATTCCTTCTGCAATTCCCGCACACTTCGAAATGCCGGCAACGAATTAACCAGCTGTTCCCAACTATTCTGTATCGTAATGAATTTCGGCCATAACCTCGAGAAAATCACAACGATGAGCATCAACTGCCCGCCGGAAACATGCAGCACCTCGAAGGAGATATAGATGAAGAGGCCAATTAGAATGGCGGATGCTATTTTATAGAACAACTGCGTACCCGTCTGCAAACTCGCAAACTTGACGAAATTGCTCTCCAATCTCTTACACAGAGCTAGAAACCAGTTGTAATGCTCTCGCTCGAGCATATTGGTCTTGATATCTTTTATCCCATTGAAATGGTCGGTGATGCCGGCTATGTATGTCTTGGTAAGCTCGGTCGTCTCATCGCCAATTGTTTTCGCACGTTGGGTGAATCGTCTTGAGAAGAAGGCCATCAGGCCGCCGCACAGCAGCACAAGGAGGGTTAGCTTGTAGGAGAGCCATAAGGCGAATGCTACTTGGATAAGGGTGAAGATCATTGTGGTGGCCAGCTTCATAATAATACCCATACCAACAATAATCCGTACGATCTCATTCGTAAGAATATGGCTGATATCGGACTTACGAGTTCGCAGATAAAACTTCCACTCCGCTTGAATCAAGCCTTTATAGGTGGATAATCTCAGGTAGCGAATAAACTTATGCAATATTCGAGTATTAAGTACAGTCTGGTTACGCTGAACAATGGCTTGTGTAATAACAAGAAGAATATATAAGGTTAGCATTGTAATGAGCTGCGCGTGCTCCGGAATTCGCAGCACCAAGCTATTCACTTGATCGAGGAATGGAATCGTCAATGAGCCCAAATTAAAAATACCCGTCAATCCAAGCAATGGAATGAGCAGGTAGATGGAGACACCTTCTATCGAGCTTATCAGCATCATCCCAATCATATTGATATATAGCTTTATACCTGACACAGTATGCAGCTTCTTCAAATAATAGATAAGCTCAGACATCCGATCGGTTCATCCCCTTACGTGTTCCAACTGTTTCTTCCGATGTCCGTTGTTGGCGAACTTGCCGACGACGGTGAATTTGCTCATTTCCTCATAACCCGTCAAATAATGCGGACCGCTTCGCAGCCACGCATGAGCAATCATTCGTCCTGTTGCATCCTTAGCCGTACCCATGTATAGGGTACAAGATATACCGCGGCGTTCCAGCATTTTCATAGCTGCTATTGCCTTTACCATACACATGCTCTCCCACCAAGTATGACGGCTCATGCGCTGAATCGCTGTGGAAACACCAGCCAGAATCCGATCCTGCGATGGATCATGAGCGAACGAGGACTCTTCCGTACGAACGCCTAATGTCGGAGCAACCTTCGCGAATGGCAGCTGTTTCAGTACGCGCGCCCATCCAAGGTACAAGAAAGCTTCGGCGTACAGCCATTTGCGTTCCATCGGCATGGCTATTATTTTCTTAACAACTCTCCACACGATGTGTTGTCTCCTTTGCTTAAGAGTCCGTTAAATCGCTGCCGCTGCTTGGATAACGACGAGGTTCTCGCTGGCTAGATTATCGAGGAAAGAAATAACCTGCGCTGTGCAATCCTCTGTCGACACGTCGTACTCTTCCGTTAACTTTGTGACAAGCTCGCTTACGCTAACAGGTGCAGCGATCGATTCCCAGATGCGTCCACCAATTTCACCAAGATTGTAGTACTTACCGGATTCGATGCTCATCATGACCGTTTCGCCACCCATCTGGCTAGCGAGATTCCCCTTCGCCTGGGATACAATATCAGTCAATGAGATAGACTTCATAAAGTTACACCCTCCCTAATTTCATTTGTTATACATTCGACAAGCTCATGCGCAGTCATTCCAACCATCGGCCTTCTTAGTTTATACACGGGCACCTTCTCAGCCAGCTGAGCACTTAATGCAAAATGCCATTGTTTCATTTGCAGAATAGACACAAGAAAATTCCGATAGGTATGCGTTAGCAAGAGCGGAAAGCGATCCAAACCAGTAACGGTCTTCAACACGACCAGGCCTTCACCCGAAATTGACAATTCAAAGATACCGCCAAGCGGCACTGGCACAGTCTCGAATTGCTCCGCAACGGGCACAGCGAATTTGACTCGTTCATTATCCTGATAGAGCTCATTGAAGTCGTGATCCTTCATCTGAAGTTGACTGACGCTTTCCTCCCACAGTTTCTGCTGCGGATAGGATGGGATCACAGTAGGCCGTCCTGAAACATCATCCATCGTTACAGCGATGACATCATCAGTAAGCATCTTATAGCCTTGTTGGAGGAAGGCTGCAGCCAATGTCGACTTGCCCGCTCCCGATTCACCTACGATTGCATAAGCTTGCCCATCAATGACAACAGCACTGCCATGCAAAGGTAATATCTTTCTCTGCAGCAGGATAACCGCCATACAAGTTCCAAGTATATACAGCCGAAGCGCAGCTTCATTACAATTAGGAAACGGAGAAGCGGTAATCGTTCTCGCGCTGACACAGAAGATTGCGGCATCATCAAACTTAAAATAGAAGTTCGGCGCCTGATAGCGACAGCCATTATTCGGGAGCTGCGCGACTTCAGGGATCGACGTCAAGTCCTGCAGAATGATTTGCACATCTGCTTCCTTATCGTTATCGAAATCTGATAATTCAAACAATTCAGGAAGCATAATCTCGCTTCGAATCGTTAAACCGAATGCCTTGTATGCATCCACTACTGTTCCAGCCTCCCTGGGATTGTACCCTAATAAAAGAAACCTTTATTAGGGTACAAATTAAGTACGGGATCATGCAGTAAGTAATGATTACGAGCGTGGGTCTGGACCGATTACCCATGTACCGCCTGGTTGAGGACCGACTGGATCCTTCGTGTTCTCGAAGTGGTGGTCCGTGAAGTACAGGTCAATGTTAGGACCGCCGCTGCCTGCCATCGTTTCCTTAACATCAAGCACTTCAACAACTGGAGTTGCCCAAGTTTGTTTTGTCATTGTTTTTCACCTCCTTTCAAAGCCTTACGTTTATGCTATTTGATTAGATAAGAATCGATGAATGACAATACAGCGAAGGAGCAGTCTCATATCCGGATCGAAGGCCAGTTCCGGCCCTAGTTTTCCTCTTACTTTATCCAGCGATTTGAGCATTTGTTGTTGGTTCAATAAGCCCGCAACTCGGCTATCACGACTTATCGCTTCAAGCTCTTCTACGAATCGGTCCCAGTCCGGCAGAATTCGATGAACCCAATCCGAGGCTTGAATGCCTCTGGTACGCTGATTCAATCGAATCTGATCGGGAAGCCGATCCTTCATCGCTCTTCGAATTAATGCACGATCCATCCCTTGCTGCACATATTGCTCGAGCGGTACAGACAAGCAGAATTGAACAACTCGCGGATCGATCGTTGGATCACGCTCCAAGACCCCGAGCCGAAGCGATAGCTTCGTCGCAACCGTGCCCTGCATACTACTGACCGACGGCACATTGAAGTATCGCATCCGTTCATCCCTGATGTCCTGTGAGAAACCATTGATTCCAACATCAGATGACTTTAACCGCTCGAATACTTTAGTCGATCTAGCGAAGTCCGGATGAATCAGCTGCGGATCTTCTGAAGCCGTTCCTCTTGATTGGATTTTCTCCAATATCGGCATAGCCAGCCTACTAACGATTGGAACAAGCTGTTTCCTACCCATTCCCATAATTCTTCCGAAGTGCTTAAGCTCTTGGTTTAATCTCATGAAGCGGAACTGTTTCAATAGGTAGGCATAATAATGAACAGCGGATCCCCAGGAGATCGTATGATTACCTCTACCGCCGGTAAGAAGAATGCCAACATCTTGTCGAGCCGCTTCTTCACATATACCTTTTGCCCAGAACGAGTTTTCACCGAATTTATAAGGCATCTCCATCAGACTGAGCCAATCGTCGATCTCGGTGTATGAACTCTTCTCCGGAAAGTTTAGATAATGATCAGAGATATTGCTTCCGACATGACGAACGGTCTCATGTATGTAAGGACGTTCATCCGCCAGTCGGCCTCTTGAGGTCCAGTCGACAAAATCATCCGGCGGAATATAGCTGAAGGTATGTAACGTTCGATTAACACCATTCAACTCTCGAGCTGCTAAGCTAACAACGGATCCAGAATCAAGCCCTCCACTCAAATGGGCTCCAATCTGCCGATTCGTGCGAAGCTTCGATTTGACCGCCTGTGAGAATACATCGAGAAAAGCTTCTTCATATTCCCCGTCTGAACGCAGCTTTAGAGGCTCCGGAAGCACAAAACTTGCGTAACGAGAAACCGTTAGATTACCTGCGACGAATGTAAATCGGTGAGCGGGCGGAAGCTGATCTATATCTTCATAGACGGTTTCGCCACAATCCACGGAATCCAAAACAATGGGAATCGCCAGATATTGCGCCAGCCAAGATTCACGAATTGTCCCTCGAACTCCCTGCAGTCGAAGCAACGGCCGAATCATAGTCGAGAAGGCAAATTGATTCGAAGTTCGCGTATAGTACAATGTACGATTGCCAAAATGATCACGGGCCCCAAACATCGTCTGCGTACGCTGATCCCATATGACAAACGCATAATCGCCAATCATATATCGCGGAGCATTCGCTCCCCACTTCTGATAAGAGAGTAGGATCAGCTCGCAATCGGATATGAAGATGCGACGAGCAGCCGATACTCCCAGCCGTTCGCACAGCTCCTCCCGATTATCCAGAATGACATCCGCTGTTATCACAAGCCCACTACTCTCGTCGACGTAGGGCATCGTTTGATAATACTCGTCAGGCAGGAATCGCTTCTCTCCGCATAGGAGCAGCGTCGTATCCTTCATCCAGCTGCTGATCGTATCTACCTGGTACGAATGCAGTACCTCGGTAAGCATATGGTACTCATCGCTAGATATTTGTCCCTGATGATGATTGTGAATACCTAGGATGGCACTCATAGGCTCCTCCACTTCTCCTATATGCGATAATTCGATGTAATCAATCAACGTTACTTTATGTATCAATTATACAACAAATGATACACATTGTAACTATGAATTCAAAAAAAATGTTGTGGTCCTTTAAAGATTTACAGCAATCGACAGTTGGGCTTATCTAAGTATGACTGACTGCATTAGTTCTGCATTTGACGCTCTCATATTATATACGCTTCAACTCTTCGAGTGGTTTGATCTTTTTGAAACTTTTTACGAATTTATTTTTACTATCATACTATGCTGCAGCTCGCTGCTTCTTCTTGCGCCAAGCCCATAGGAATGGGCGTAACGGGAAATACATGAAGTGGAGCCACTTGGGAAGAGGCAGAAGTTCGGCGTCGTAGGAGCTAGGGTACAACCTGCTCAACATCTGCCTCCACTTTTGCCCAGGTGACATCAATAGCGTTTTATACCCCTTAATATAAGCTTTAAGCTCTTCCGGTGTTTGACGCTCTATTATATGGACATGCTCGTTGATCATCTTGATCGCTTCTTTAGCGAGCTTGTGTGACCTCGCATGAATTTCTCTATTTTTTATACCGGAGCTCTCTATAGGCGAACGGAATATAGAATCCGATAGCAAGAGTGATTGGACTAATACGTGCATGCTATCTTTCATTCGAAAGCTCTCAGTAATGAAAGCCCAGTTCAGGTCTGTACGCCGCAGCATGAGATCAATGTCCGCTAGCCACCGTAATCGAAACCATCCATGCAGTGCGCCATGCAGCACCAGATAAACAAATAAATCCTCTTGACCAAGATAATAGACGGGAAAGTTGGTTTTAGTCGTGGTCCTCTTGCGCTGCCATAGCTCAGAGAATGATGGCTCTTTATACGTATTGGAACTCATACGCCAATGCAATTCAACCTGCACGCCTGTATCCGGATGCGTATACGGAAGGTTATGTCTCTTACGAATAACACTTTTTAATAATTGCGTCGTTTCCTTATCAGGCTTATACCCATGCTGCAAGAGGATAGACTCAGCTCGTTCAAATTCTTGTTCAGGCACAAGTAGATCGATATCCTTGGAGGTACGCAGTGAAAACTCTCCATACAACGCCTCCGCAAGCACTGGCCCTTTGAGTACAAGTGCCTTAATACCATTAGACTCAAGGTCTTTACAGAGTTGTTCCATACTGGCTGTTAATCTTAACATACTATAAGTATTATGCATGTACATCTGATTCAGCTGCTTGGTAACTTCAATCGGGAACAAGGACTTATAGCTGCTCAATATGTTAGATGCTGCAACCGGATAGACTCGATGTTGAAAGGCTAATTGAACAAACTTATCCCAGTCGATGGACTTGTCCAGTAAGCTTCTAATCTCTTGCTCTACAGATGCCGATTCTTTTCTGATAATTGTAAGCAGTAACTGTAGTTCAATCGGAAAGGAATTAATACTAAGTTCTATTCCATTAACCATCAACATCCCCTTCTCTTCTACAAATTAATCATCACTTTATCGTTCTAGAACTGATTCGATAAAAGAAATAATATCCTCGATCGCATTGTCTTTGTTTATTCTAGATCTTCGTCCTGCACCCACATCTTGAATGGCGCCAACATAGGCCCTTGTCACGTGCAAAGTCTGTAATTGATGCCAAGTAATTCGTCGATAAGGATAGTCATCATGCAATGCCTCTATCGTATTGCGATCCTCTTGCATCGATGACCGGTCCAAGAGAAGCAGCGGCTTTCCTAAGGTCACTGCTTCTCCGACTGTTCCCCACCCTGGCTTCGTAATCACAATATCGCACATTGCCATATAATTTTGTGATTCTGTAACATCCTCAGGTATACGAATGATATTGTCTCCGTCAATGTCCAGACTGCTGGAAATAACGAAGAGACATGTCGGATCGTTCCACATCGCCATCTGCTGAAGATCGTTGATTTGAATACTCATGCCGATGGCAAAGAAAATCATTAATTTTTCTTTCTGAGGGTTATATTGTGATTGCAGTCGAGCAACCACTTCCTCTTGCAAGGCACGACAAAAAAAGCCGGCCTCCATGTATCCAAGTCTCCCCCATCGAGGCTCTGCGGTGCCGCCAGCCAGACTTACAAAGTAATCCATATTCGCATAGGCATCGTACAGAGGTTCAAGCATCTTCTCATCCGTCATTTGTTTGTATGCCGTATGCCAAGTAAAGTTCGATATTCCCATGGAAGCAATATCAGCAAGCTTTGCTGCTACAATTGGAACCGGTGAAATGTCTGAAATGACGAGATCAGCTTTTACTTGATATAGAAAGCGCCTTTCGCTTTCAATCTGGCTCGGCATGTTCTCCAAATAAGATAGGTAAACTTTCCCAAACCTCTCAGAATCGGGTTCGATCGAGCCTTCCTGCAGGATGTAGCCAAGGTCACTTGAGCACTTTCGATATTCGATCGGTACTGTTATATCAAGCAAGGACTGCTGGATAAAAGCTAATGGCTTCGCAGAACAAACAATTAATCTAAGCTCGTTGACATCCTTCAGTAAACGACGGATAATCGCAATGCCTCGTGTCGCATGACCATATCCATAATCAGAGATGTAATAGCATATCGTCCTCATTATGAATCCCTAGCCTCTGAACTATACTTTATAGCAGCTGGATGTAATTTCTTCCCAAGTGTTGAAAAGCTCAACGATTTGGTTCTCCTCTTGCTGCCGTCCGCTCTGAACAACGATCATCTCAATATCCTCGACAGCTCGCAGGCTGTGCAAGGTTTTCATCGGGATATGAAGAATATTGCCTGCACTCACCTTCATGTAATTACCGTTCTGGATGAACTCTCCTTCACCCTTCACAATCGTCCATACTTCCTCGCGGTATACATGCATTCGGTAACTGAGATTCTCCCCAGCTCGGATGCCTACACGTTTGGTAGTGACGCAACGCCCATCCTCATAGTGCTGGTCGTCAAGTATTTTTACCCAGCCCCATTTTCTTTCTTCATATTTAGGCCCTTGATTGTAATTAATATAATCCTTTACTCGCGTACTTGCGCTCTTCGTAGAGACCAGTATTCCATCCGGGCTGGCTGCAACCACAATATTCGACAGACCTATAATGGATACCGGTATATCGGTTTCATTGATTAAGTGTGTATTCTCACAATCTTCGCTTATGATTCCCTTGCCAATTTGGTTGTTTTTCATTTCTTCGGTTAATGTATTCCAAGTCCCGAGGTCCTTCCAGTACCCATCGTATGGAACTACTACGATATTGGCAGTCTTCTCGACAACCTGATAGTCGAAGCTGATTTTCGGCATTGATTGATACTGTCTGCTCAATTCGTCGTAATGAATCGGAAGATCCATCTGTTCAAGAATGGAAATCAAGTAGCCTAGCTTGAATGCGAATACGCCGCAATTCCACAAGGCCCCTTGTGTTAGAAGATCGGCAGCTTGAACCTCCGACGGCTTTTCACGAAAATAGCTTACTCGTTTATATCCCTCTTCAACTGGGTCATCGCATCTCTCAGGAATAATGTACCCGTACTTAGAGGATGGATAGGTAGGCATAACGCCAATTAACGCGAGATCAGCCTTAGATTCATTCAATGTATCTTCCAGCTGTTTGACCGTTTCAAAGAAATGATTCTCTACATATGGATCTACAGGGAGTATGGCAATCGTTTCGTTCAAACTAACCCCTTTGATCGAATAGAGATAAACGGCGGATAACGCGATCGCAGGAAAGGTATCCCTGCGCTCTGGTTCAATAATTAACGGAACATGACTGCCGACTTGGCTTTGCATCATTTCTACCTGCGTTTGACTAGTCGCAATATAACTGTCCTTCGTCAAGTTGTTGCTTTCAAGCTGTCCCCATACTTGCTGAACCATTGAAACAAACTGGCTGTCTTTATTTTCCAACACCTTCAGGAACTGTTTCGATCGTGCATCGTTGGATAACGGCCATAGCCTTGAACCTGACCCACCGGATAATAAAATGAGTTTCACTTTCACCACTCCATTCGTTTTGCAGCAATTTCCACATTGCAAATCATGAAAATTGGCACAAAAAAAAGGTTCACTTCGTAAGTGACCTACTCGGTTCGTTTCATTTAGAAAAGAGCAATCCAATTCGCTCTACTTGGAGAAGCTCATTTGATAGTATTCACAATACCAATTTGCAAATCGTTGCAGCCCTTCTTCAATGGAAGTCTTTGGCTTGAACCCAATAGCCTTCTCTAGTAAATCCGTTGAAGCATATGTAGCGGGTACATCTCCAGGTTTGATCGGTTCGAATGACTTATCGAATACAACCTTCGTACCTAATGAAAGGCTTAGGCATCTCTCCAGCGTTTCAATAAACGTCATCAATTTCTCTGGGCTGCTATTTCCGATATTAAACACTCGATGAGGAGCCTTCTCCTCATCCGTCGGCGGATTATTAAGCAAGCGTTCGATTCCTTCGACAATATCATCAATATAAGTAAAATCACGATAAAGGTCATTCTCAAAATCACCATTATTGAAGATCTTGATGGGCTTGCCTGAGAAGTAGCTCTGCGTGAACCCGAAATAGGCCATATCTGGACGGCCCAACGGTCCATATACCGTAAAGAAACGCAGCCCGGTTGCTGGGATTTTATACAGATGACTATAGGTATGAGCCATTAATTCATTGGATTTCTTGGTAGCGGCATATAGCGAAACCGGATTGTCAACGATATCAGTTTCCTCGAATGGCACCTTACGATTAGCACCATAGACAGAGCTTGAAGATGCATATACAAGATGATCCACTGGGAAGTGTCTGCATGCCTCAAGAATGTTATGGAAGCCAATAATATTGCTTTGAATATAGGCATCCGGATTCTCAATGGAATACCTAACACCGGCTTGAGCAGCTAGATTGACGACAACATGAGGCCTATAAGTTTCGAACGCAGTAATAACCGTATCCTTATCTGATATATCACCTTTAATGAAGGTAAATTTCTCATAGGGCTTCAGCAGCTCTAACCGAGAATGCTTAAGGTTTACATCATAGTAATCATTAACATTGTCGATGCCGATGACACGGCATCCTTGTTCCAACAGTGTTCTAGCTAAATAATAGCCAATGAACCCTGCTGCTCCCGTTACTAAATAGGTCTTACTTGTATCAAGAGTATTGTAATTCATTATCCTTCAACTCCTTCGAACCTTCTTTACTCGTATGTTTTCTTCCAATCGAATGATACTCTACCCCCGCCTCTTGCATCTGTGCGACACTGTGAATATTACGTCCATCATACACAAGCGGAGTTCTCATTAGTTTCTTATACATTTCCGGAGTTATTGCCTTTACTTCTCCCCATTCAGTGAAAATGAAACAGACATTGGCCCCATCTAACGCATGTTCGATATGATCGACATACGTGATACTGCCTCTTCCATGCTTACCTTCCGGGTATATTCTGGCAAAGTTCTCCGCCCCAACAGGGTCATATGCATAGATATCAGCACCTTGTTCCAACAACAATGGAACATTCTCAAGCGATGCGGCTTCCCTCAAATCATCGGTTCCAGGCTTGAAGGTCAAGCCTAGTACCGCTACCTTAAGTCCATGCAAGGTAATGAGCCTTTTACTTGCCTTCTTATACAAAATCTTCTTCTGCTCTTCGTTGACATCGATGGCAGCCTTAACCGTCTTTAACTCGTATCCATGCTGTTTGGCAATATACTCTAATGCCTTGGTATCCTTCGGAAAGCAGGAACCCCCATAACCAATACCGGCATTCAGAAATTTGCTTCCGATCCGCTCATCGAAGCTCATACCTCGAGAAACATCCTGAATGTCGGCCCCTACCAATTCGCAAAGATTCGCTATATCATTCATGTACGAAATCTTAAGGGCAAGAAAATCATTGGATGCATATTTGATCATTTCAGCCGATCTTCGATTTACAGAAACGATGGGCAAATGAAAAGGCTCATAGATCTGCATCAGCATCTCTTGAGCCCATTTGCTTTCTGTCCCTATAATAATTCGATCTGCATGAAGCGTATCATGTACCGCAGAACCCTGCGCCAAGAACTCTGGATTCGATGCAACTTCCACCCTCACATCGTTAACCAGGAAATCACGGATAAATTGCTCTACTTTATCATTCGTACCGACTGGTACTGTTGATTTAACTACGACCAAACAATCCTTCTCAACCGATTCTGCGATCTGTCTTGCAACTGTAGCAATGTAGGAAAGATTAGCTGACCCATCCGGCTGTTCTGGAGTTCCGACTCCTATAAAGATTGCATCCGCATCCCTGTAAGCTGACTGATAATCGGTAGTGTAATTCAATCTACCAGCAGAATAATTCTTCTGCATCAGTTCTTCCAAGCCCGCTTCAAATATTGGCGAAACACCGGATCTCATTACGTTTACCTTATTCTCATCAATATCTACACAGGTTACTTGATGCCCCACCTCAGCAAAGCACACACCTGCGACTAAGCCTACATAACCTGTTCCTGCTACTGCGATTCTGACCATGGTTTGGCCCCCCTTAATCTAAATATTAGTTGAAATGATTAATCACCAAGCTTAGGATCCGTTTAATTCTTGGGCGCTTCGTATCCTAGAGTCTCGGCCAATCTTTACTGAAGGAACCAACACATTTCGATTAACTTTCATGATCACTTTATTGGTTTCAGTGTCAGTAGAACTCCTGTAGTCTAGTTTTGAGTCCATATAGTAGCTTAGTCGCCCGACATATATAATCATGCATAGATGAAGTACATTATTTGATACATTAAAATAAGTTGAAACTCCCATCATTGCAAGGAGCCACATAAATATTGGAACGCATAACATGTACTTTTGAGACTTAATAGAAAAGTGCTTGAAAAAAGGTCTCAAGAAGAACATTAAATAAAATACACATGCTAGCACTCCGTACCTAAAATCAATAAACAGTATTTGGTTATCGATAAATTGATAATTCAATCTACTGCCGAAATCATAAGTGGCTCCCATTCCACCACCTTTTACCAATTCCCTCCAGGATACCTGGTTGAAGAAATCATCTAGTTGGTTTGTTCTCGTATCCTCTGTACCGCGATCAAAGAGCGAAGAAATTGCAGTAGAAACACTGTTTGATATTGCAAACCAAGCTAAGACCGCAATCATACAAACCAATATTATGTTCCTAATTTTGTTTCCAGACGAACTGCCCAATTTCTGTATGGAAAAAAGAAGTAATATGCCTACCTGGATTATCCAACCCCTGCTTAATGCAATAATACCTACAGTGAGCAGCAGACATTCAGATACATATAATATAACAATATCACGGAACCTGAATTTGAAGTTCATGGCGATATATATGGCCAGCATAAATATCGCATACGACAGATAAGTTAATGCCGGTGAACTTGTCAACTTATTGGTAAATCCATAACGAATAACGAAGCCTAACGCATCAATAAATGACAGTAGCGAATAGAAAACCCCACCACAATAAAGTGCTTTGTTGAATTTACTCCAAAAACCATTGTCATAAGCAAGTATATAAAAGACCATTAAAAAAAAGACAGTCGCTGGAGTTTGACTGCCCAAAATGTTAGCAATAGAAAACTTGCCAATAGATAACATTGTCCAAACCATGCTGCAAATGATCAAAATATATACAATAAAGAGCTGAGACAATCTGATCTTTATCTTATTCGCAGTAATAATTGTCATAAATATTAGTCCTGAATACCCCATAATAAATAACAAGTTCGAATAATCAGTACGGATCATGCTCTTTGCATATCTTAAGTAGACCGTTGGCCTCCATGCAGCATGATAATATACCAAAAGACTCTCAATAAATAATACAGCTACGAAAATCATTGTAATTGTCGAAGCTGAGATCCCTTTTTTATTTATTGCATGTCCCTCCATTTAACCCTCACACCTTCATCATAGACTATTCGTAGCTCTAGTTCTTTTCCTAAACATATTCTGAACAGTCTCGATAACAAATGATAAATTCGGATCTTTAGTAACCAACATCAAAACTAGATATACGATTGCACCGGCTGCCACTTGAACCAGCGTTGCAAGAACCGAATTGCTTACACCATTCCCGGCATAATATGAAACAAAATACATGAGACCGCTGCATATAAAATATTTAGGTATATTCTTGAACAAACTCTTAACCTTAATATATTTATTAGCAAAATACATCATAATGAACATGCCTGTGAATTCAGCGATTACCGATGAAAGTATTGCCCCTGTTGCTTGAATTCGTACTATCAAAATCGTATTTAATAGCACATTTAGAACAGCCGAGCAACTGACTGCTAATGTTAGATATTTTTCTTTTCCACACGAAACCAATACTTGTTTCCCGAAAATACTTGACCAGCTTAATGTTATGACAAGGAAGGTACTGATCACCAATAGCTTAGATACATCTTCAAACCCAGGTCCAAAAAACCATTTCACAAATGTATTCCTTACTGCCATGATTCCGAAAGCCATTGGGATAGCAATAAAAGACACCATCGAGAATGATTTCTTCACAATGCTGTTGAATTTGTCCGCATCATTATTGATGTAGATGTTCGATATTCGTGGTACTGTAACAATTGCTAAAGTCGTCGTGATCGTCGTCACTATCTTTACTACCTTCTCTGAACTTTCATAAAGACCCACCTGGATATCAGAAGTAAGATAGCCCAGCATGACTTTGTCCATCGAGGTATACACACTGATTGCTACAGTTGGCAGCCACAATTGGAGTGTACTTAACAAATGCACTCTTACATTTTTCAGAGAAGGCTTTATGAACGAAACTTTCCCAACAATTTCTTTCCACATCACCGCTTGACCTAATAATGTAGATAAAGAAAGAATCATTACATATAACCATAAATCGTTCTTCTCTCTTATTAGGGAGAAAATAAGGATTGCGCCAGAAAGCTTTACTATAATATTTCTGACTGCTATCTTTTTGAAATTCTCTAAGCCAGCGAACAGCCAAGAAATATCTATCAGAGATGCACATAATGTAATGATTTGAACCAATGAAACGATCATATTTTTGTCAGAAACAAAAAAACCACAATACACACAATAGGCTGTAATAGATGCTCCCATTGTAATGAATTGCAGCATGAATATTTCCCAAAAAGTTTGATTTACCTTCTCTTGATTGTCTCTGACATATGCGATCTGTCTGCTGCCGTAAATTGAAATCCCCAGCATTCCAAATAGAACAAAATAATTAGCAATTGCAGTGGATACAGAATATCTCCCTATACCATCGACCATTAATGTTTTCGATACAAATGGAGTTGTGATAATAGGTAAGCATATGTTTAATAACTGGAAACTCAGAAAGAATAAATAATTTTTTTTGATACTCATATTTGCACACTGCTTCCTATTACATAGTATCCTAATGCTTGGCAGTATTCTTCAAAACCTGTACGCGACTAAGATCAAAGTGCATCAAAAAAACGTTTAATTTGTGGTACCCAATTCGAATAATCAAATCTGTCCTTAACACAAAGGTATGCGTTATTCGACATCGCCTTTTGTTCCTCTTCGGACAGAGAGATCGCTCTTACAATGGCGTTATAACACGATTCTCGGCTATTCTCTGGAAACTGAATGCTGTCAATACTGTCTCTTAGATATAGGTTTGTATAATCCCCAACTCGTGATACAACTGGAATAACACCGTAGCTCATGGTTTCTGGAACCTTACTAGGGAAGTTGGCAAGCGTTTGTTGGGAGGTTTTTCTGGCAAGCAGCAAGAAGTCCATTTCTCTATAGAGTTGAATTAGCTCGTCATAATCCATCCATTTGTGAATAAAGAATAGCTTGTTATTCAGACGATCAAATTTGTCCTTAAAGTACTCTCGAACTGTGCTCTCCTTAATTCCACTGAAATGAAATTCAACATTCTTATATCCGTTTTCGTGTACCAGTGCGATCGTTTCGAGCATAACATTTAAATCGTCCTTCATTTTCCCATTCGCCGGAAAGACAAACTTTTTCGTATGTTCTTTTCTTTCTGTCTTAGGGTATTCACTTATATCGGCCATAATTGGAAGAAGCAGCGTTCTGCAGCCTTGCTTCTCGAAATGATCATTGATATATGTACTAATAGGGATAAGTGCATCCTGCATTGGATATACGTTTTTAAACATATCCAGGTATCTCCAGTAACGAAAATCCAGCTTTCCATATTTATAAAATGAACTCTCGTACCATTCCAAAATGCACGTAATGGTTTTCAAGGAATGTTTATTAGCATATTCTCTGACTTTCCTCTGAAGGGTTCTCACGCTGGAGGAAACAAAGATAATATCATTATCCTTCAACCCTATTTTATCTAACTCCTTGGTTATCATGCTGCCTTGTAAAAATTGAAGTTGATAATTTTTATAATATTTATTATCGGAGAACACGATCTGATGAAGGTGAATTCCTTTATAATGGAGCTCCTTAGCATCACCTTGCTTTTGAAGAAAGGATCTTTCTATAGATGATATAATATGTACCTCAAAGCCACCTTCTATCAATGCAAGCGCCATGTATTGGATATAGTTGGCGGAAGCACTACCTCTAGGGAAATTAAAATTCCCACAGATTACAACTTTTCTTGTCATGTATCACAATATCCCTTCCAAGTGTAGGTACCCAAGCTAGGCATTCACTAAGTCGTCTGATGAACCTTGCTAAGGTTTATCCAACTCCCTAATAAATAGTCGTAACTGTCCGGTGTAAATTCTTCAAACCCAGAGCCAGGATAAAAGGTTACTTCCCCAAAATATAACTTTCCCTTTACCTCATAGAAATCAATTCGAACTAATGCCATTCGAGATGAAAGCTGCTCCGCTATCTCCTTCATCTTCTCGAAATGAGCTGGCCGTCTAATCGGTACACTTTCTTTTGGATAATGCCTTTCGAAGGGCATTACTCTCCAATCGTTATCATAGAAGGTCATATGTAATCCAGCACCGGTATGCCTATTCGTACAAACAAACGTACACTTTACTTCGCCATTAAAACAAATCAATTTATAATCCTTTAAATCATCATCGATATCATCCTTTATGAATTGTTCAGCAATGATTCGAGGTTTAACATTTTTATACGGCCATTCACGGGTGTTATAAAAATAGTTTTTCTTTATGCAATGATTGATTTTTCTTCTCGCTTGTTTTAGATCTAGCTTCGATTTATCCTTACATATCACTAATCCACCTGAATCATGCGTGCACTTCAACACGAATTGATTTGGCAATCGCTCGAAATCTATTTCGTCAAAGCTGTTCCATACTCCGAGCAAAGGAATTAAATATTGCTCCCCAATGGTTTCAGCTATGTACTTTCTAACCTCATACTTATCAACAAGCCTTGTATACAGGGGGTTTCTATCATAAAGCTTCAGCCATTGTAGCTTCTCGTTAAACGTTTGGGGATCATTCAAATTCAGTTTTTTTCCCATACGGTAACGATATAGGAGCTTCAGATACCGGCTATCGGCAGAAACCGATCCCTGTATTAATCTTCCAAGTGCAAATAAAGCATATAATTTGTAGTCTTTCACAGGTTTATCCTTTCCAGGACCTAACCTAATTGCAGGATTTGATTATATAGCTTCTGGTAACTATTACTCATGATTTGTGCTGTCAAGTTTCCTGTTACCGCATGATAGCTGATTTCAGCCATCTTGGCCAAATCTGCTTGCATCATACCGTTAATCGTATTTACCAGACTACTCATATCTCCAAGTCGGTACATAAGTCCAATATCATTGGAAATGTCGAATAATTCTTTATGCTGCGGAATATCGGAAAGCAACACAGGCAAGCCTACGGACATTGCTTCCAAAACTCCATTCGGCATACCTTCGGATTTGCTTGTCGAAATGTAGAAGTCAGCAGCTTGTAAGTAGTCACTGACGTTAGAGACACTTCCAACAAACACGATATTGGAAGAAGATTTATATCTCTCCTTCAATGCTTCGTAATTGCTTCCTGCACCAAGCAAAAGCAAGACTAGATTGTCTTTATCTTTTGCTGCCAAAACCCCGTCAATTGCAGACTTTTGGTCTTTTCTTTCATTAATCTGGCCTGTATAAATCGCAATCGTTTTGTTTAAAGGGAGATTTAATTTAGTCCTCATGTCTATTCTCGTTGAGTCAGAGGTTTTCGAATAACGGGTTATATCTACGCCGTTTCTTATAAATCCGAAATTCAAGCCATGCTTATCTTTGTAGATTTTTGAGAGGCTGCTTGAGCAAGTAACAAAGACCTCTCCATTATTGCTTTGCCGTCTAATTAGCCGCATGTCCTTATTTGCTATGATAGGTCCCAGCACTTTTCCATATTTCGCCGGATAATCTTCATAACAATAATTCCTGAGCGTCACCAAGTGTTTGGTATCTCTATAACTGAGACTCATTGTATATGGAGGCATACCTACACCTTGAATTAGATCGGGTTTAATTTTTGCAAGAAGCCCGTTCAATTTTTTCTTTCCGATCAGAATGGATTGATACTTATTCATGTTAAGGCAATGAATGCTGCTGCATTCCGTTTTAAATTCTTCTAATAAGGTATTAGATTTGACTTCAGGAAATAGTGTAATTAATACCGGATCGAAGAGCTTACGATCTAAATTTCTAATAATATTCAGTGTCTGATTCATCGGACCGGTCTTTTTACAATTCGTTACAATATATGCAATTCTAGATCTACTCATGTTTGGCACCTCACTGCGCATTATTCCATGAAGGCAAGGGAATAACGTACAGCCCCCGCTTTCCTTCGTGAACTGAATCAATACAAATCTTATCTCCGGCATGATTCCAACGAGGATGCAGATCACACCTTACATCATTATCATATCTGAATGGAGCAAAAACTCTCGCGATCCGTTTCGCTTCTCCCTGCACTCCAGCTTCAGTACAAAGATAGACAGACGCTATTCTTTCTCTATTCGGGTATGTATCTGTAATGATAAAATTCCCGTCTGGCGAATAACTGCAATGGCCATCCGTATTTAGTTCTGGCCAGAGCATCTTATATTCATGGGTTCTGTCTTTCATTAAATAATAGTGATTACCGGTTGCTTCCTTTCTTAGGAAGGATAAAATTTCATTATCATTCTTCCAATAACAATGGGAGGCAAATACATCATCACTTAAATTAAATAGATCGGTACCGTTACAGTTTGCCGTCACCAGTCTGGTAAACTTTCGCCCATTCTGAAACCAACGATGTAACACCATAAAACGTTTTCCATTCGGACTAATCATCAAATGGTTTACTTTGTGATCGGCATCTTCCATTTCCGGTCTTGATTCAAATGCAGCCAAATCCGTATATTTCAGCAACTCAGTCACTTTACCTGTAGCTAATTCCATCTTCCAAATACAGCACTTATCAGGACACTTCACTCCGGCAGTTATTTCTGGAAGATTGGAATACCCATAACCAGGACGCATCTGGTGAAGTCTTGAGAAATCAAGACTCAACGCAAAAGCACCGTCTTTGGATACATCATAAACCGGCATAGGAAGAACCTTTTCTTCTTTTCTTTCTTGTAGATTATATATAACGGAACAGTACTTCCCATTACGATAATCGTTATATATAATCTTGCTTCCGTAGTCAGGACCCAGCCATTGCGCCATACATCCCTGCTGAACGTTCCAAGACTGTGTTGTTCCGATTTTGATTACCGCATTTTGATTCTTAGTGTCTAATACAACTAATTCTCCTTGTTCTTTAGGCGCTACAGAATTGTAAGCATTATTTACCCGAAGGCATATCATATATCGGTCTGTTGCGTCCCATGGGGATTTATCATAATATCCATAGAAATATTCATATTTATCATCTGGGGAAACTCGGATTATTTCCCCATCAGATTTGAGCTTATTCGTTGAAATGGAATACATGCAAAGTTGATATACTCTTTTGCAGCTTCTCTTAACCATTGGAAACTGTTCTAGCAGTTTTTTTCCTCTGTCCTCCAATGCGGCAAAACCCATTACGTTACCTCCTATCAACTAAACCCGTTTTCCTGAATAAACCTATCAATCATGTTGATAATAACCATCGGTTCCTTGTTGACCCATGGTATGAGATCAGCGGTACCCTCGTAAATGGACCTAATAGCGTTATCTAGCTCTTCCATTTCATACACAGGAACCACGTATTTATTAGCTCCGAATGCCTCATTGTTCTGAATTTGATGGTCATCTATATGCTCACCGTATTTCTGAAGTCTTGTAACTGCGATAACCTTCTTGCTCGCGTTTAATGCTTTCATAATGGATCCAGAAGCGCCATGGCTAATTACAAGATCAGATTCAATAACCTTTTGAGAAAATTCCTCCTGAGAGATAAAGCTCTTGTATGTATAATGTTTAGGCTGATAAGTGGATGTACCTATCTGTGCAAAAATTTCTTCCGTAATAACTCCCTTTTCACATAACTCGTCAAGCTTGATAAATAACCGATCAAAAGGGTAATTTCTTGATCCAACTGTTACAAAAATCAATACAAACACCCACCATATACGGCTTTTTCATAATGCTTCTTTTGTGTTTCCCATTGTACAATAAAGAGGTCTGAGTGCTTTTCCATTCTTTTACCTGCAACAGTTGGCATGTCAGCTCTTCCGAACGTCTCAATAAAAACGAACTTTTTTCGAAAGAGTACTGCTAATAAATAGAATGGGTAAGCAACCATCGTACCAGTAGTTATTACAAAATCGGGCCGTTCTTTTACCCAGATGAATATGGCGTATAACGCATTCCACATCATTTTTAATAACATCAGTTTGTCCTTCAAATCCGTTTGGAGCATGAGATATTTGGCAAGTGGTGCATCAAACTGTGTCCTCTCCGTTACAAAGAAAAACTTATATTTATGCGCTAACGGCTGCAGCTTTTGCAATTGCTCCCAATGTCCACCGGATGAAGATACGAAACACAGTTTAGGAACCTTCTTGGGTTTTTCGATCCCCATTCTCTGAACCTCCGGATTGAATTCATTCTCTTATGAATCAAATGAACCCAACATATTTCTACATGAATGATTAAACCCTGACTTCCATATTGCTCAATTGAATGATTTTATTCACTTTCTTCATATCTTCATCTACCATCATCTCAATCAATTGTTTAAACCCTACATCTAGTTTCCATCCGAGTTTTTCTTTGGCTTTCGAGCAGTCACCAAGTAACAGATCCACTTCGGCTGGGCGCGTAAACTCCGGATCGATAACCACATAATCCTCGTAGTTTAATCCTACATGATTGAATGCCACCTCAAGCAGCTCCCGAACCGAATGCATCTCGCCAGTCGAGATTACATAATCGTCGGCCTCATCTTGCTGCAGCATCAGCCACATAGCCTTCACATAATCGCCCGCAAAGCCCCAGTCACGCAGAGAGTCTAAGTTGCCCATTCGAAGCTCGTTTTGCAGACCTAATTTAATTCTTGCTACGCCATCCGTTACTTTACGAGTAACAAATTCCAACCCACGACGAGGGGATTCATGGTTGAACAATATACCTGAGCAAGCAAACATATTGAAGCTTTCCCGGTAGTTTACAGTGATCCAATGTCCATAGACCTTAGCCACACCGTAAGGGCTACGCGGATAGAATGGTGTGGTCTCTTTCTGCGGAGTCTCTACGACTTTACCGAACATTTCACTGCTGGAAGCCTGATAGAATCTCACTGTCGGTTTGACGATCCTTACCGCTTCAAGCATATTCGTAACTGAAAGCGCGGTGATATGACCAGTTAGAAGCGGTTGCGGCCATGAAGCAGCAACGAAGGATTGAGCCGCCAAGTTATATACTTCATCAGGATTGGATGTTCGTACAGCTTCAATTAATGAAGCAAGATCTGTTAAATCCCCGGAGATCCATTTGATTCGATCCTTGATATGCTCTACATTCTCGTAATTGGGTGTACTTGTTCTTCTTCTTAACCCATACACTTCATAATTCTTCTCAAGCAAGAATTCTGCCAAGTACGATCCATCTTGTCCTGTAACACCCGTTATTAACGCTCGTTTTTTCATATGTATTCTCCCCGTTTTATATGGTAGTTAGAAATTCCTTCTGGAAAGATAAATAGGCTTCTTTAATTCCTTCTTCTAGTGGAATCTTTGCTTGCCAGCCAAGTCTGTTAATCCTCGATACATCGACCAGCTTCCTTGGCGTTCCATCCGCAATCGCGTGATTGAATCTAAGCTCGCCCTCGTAGCCAACAATACGTTTGATTAATTCAGCCAAATTCTTGATTGAGATATCTTCGCCTACCCCGACATTAATAATGTCGCTATCCTCATAGTGTTCCATCAAGAATAGACAAGCCTCCGCCAGGTCATCTGAGTGGAGAAATTCACGTCTTGGCTCACCTGTTCCCCATACCTCAACAAATTCTGCACCACTCTCTTTCGCCTCATGAAACTTCCGTATAAGTGCAGGCAGCACATGGGACGTCTTCAGATCAAAGTTATCATTCGGCCCATACATGTTCGTCGGCATAACAGATATGAATCTGGTTCCATACTGGCGGTTATAGGACTGACACATATTAATTCCGGCGATCTTAGCAATTGCGTATGGCTTATTCGTTGGTTCAAGATCACCTGTCAATAATGATTCCTCGTTAAGTGGCTGTGGAGCGAATTTGGGGTAAATACATGTAGACCCCAGAAACATTAATTTCTTTACTCCCGCACGATACGCGGAATCGATAACATTTGTTTGAATGAGGAGATTGTCCCGAATGAAATCAGCTGGGTAATCGTTATTTGCAACTATGCCGCCGACTTTAGCAGCAGCTAAGAATACATAATCAATAGCCTGCGCATTGAAGAAGCGTTGAACTTGATCGCGTTCT
This sequence comes from Paenibacillus terricola, assembly GCF_014779765.1. Taxonomy (GTDB): domain Bacteria; phylum Bacillota; class Bacilli; order Paenibacillales; family Paenibacillaceae; genus Paenibacillus_T; species Paenibacillus_T terricola. The sequence goes on from NZ_JACXZA010000006.1 coordinate 143,111, forward strand.
CTTAAATCCAATTCTGCACTAGTACGATAGATCAAATTTTTATATCCCATGTTCTCTAATGCTCTTAAAATGGCCGATCCGACTAAGCCTCTATGTCCTGCTACATAAATCCTCGAATCGTGCTCCATAGGACCACCTCAAATTCATTTTTTAGTACGCATCCTTCGAACCTGTCAAAACTTTTATTGTTTTGATCACAATTTTTAAATCAAATATAGTGCTTCTTCTTCTAATGTATTCCAAATCCAATTCAACCATTTGATCGAAGTTCAATTCATTTCTGCCGCTTACTTGCCATAACCCGGTGCAACCTGGCTTTACCTTGAGTCTGAGCTTATCGTAGCTCGTATATTGATTCACCTCACGCGGTAACGGCGGTCTTGGTCCTACTAGGGTCATGTCGCCTCGGATTACATTCCAAAGCTGCGGTAGCTCATCGATACTGGTTTTTCGTATAAACCTTCCTACCTTTGTAATCCTTGGATCTTCCTTCATCTTGAACATCGCACCGCTAATCTCATTCTGGCTAAGCAAACTATTTAACAATTCTTCCGCGTTGGAAACCATTGAACGGAATTTATACATTCGAAAAGTTGCTTCGTTCCTGCCAACTCGAACTTGATGAAAAAAAACAGGACCGCCAGGGTCCTCGATCTTGATTAATATAGCCACGACGATAAATAATGGCAGCAACAGAAGCAATCCAACAGTGGCTCCGATGATATCCATAGCTCGCTTGAGCATTAGATATCCGGTCATATCTCTTGTATGTTCCGGCGCTAGCGATGAATGAAATGCATTCGTTTCTAATGCGATCTCTGTTTCATTCCTTTGCGGAATAGCCATATCCATTCCTCCTTACCAGTCATTCAACTTTGCTACCTTCACACCCTCCAATATCTCTTCCAGAGCCGTCAGCAATGGTAATCGAAGTTCTTTCCTTTGTAGCGCAAAATCAAGGGTGGTCATAATATAGCCCAGCTTCTCGCCAACATCATAACGAACTCCTTCGAAATCATATGCATACACGCCTTCTAGCTCGTTTAATTTCTGAATGGCATCCGTCAGTTGTATCTCACCGCCGGCTCCAGTCTCTTGCAGCTCAAGAAAACCAAATACGGCTGGGGTCAACACATATCTTCCCATAATCGCAAGATTGGATGGTGCAGAACCTAGAGGTGGTTTCTCGACTAAATTTCGAACCTGCACGAGCTTAGCATCTTCCGTCTCCATAGGGTCCACGATTCCATATCTTTCTGTTTGATCAATTGCAACAGCTTGGACACCGATTACCGATTTTCCTACCTGTTCATATTGGTTGATCAATTGCCTCGTGCAAGGAATATCCGCCTGTACGATATCGTCGCCAAGGAGCACGGCAAATGGTTCATCTCCAATAAAATTCCGTGCACACCAGACCGCATGACCAAGCCCTTTGGCTTCTTTTTGTCTTATGTAGTGAATCTCTACCTTTGAACTCTTCCTCACTTCCTCCAAAAGCCCCAACTTACCCTTCTCGAGCAGATTGTGTTCCAATTCAAATGCAGAATCAAAATGATCCTCAATCGCCCGCTTGCCCTTGCCCGTTACGATAATAATGTCTTCGATTCCAGACGCAATCGCCTCCTCGACGATATATTGGATTGTCGGCTTGTCTACAATCGGAAGCATTTCTTTAGGCATGGCTTTAGTCGCTGGGAGAAATCTCGTTCCCAAACCTGCTGCTGGAATGATTGCCTTACGTACTTTTTTCATTATTCCCACACCCTATCATTTCTCTTTTTGAATAAAAAAACGAGTTAAATCGCTTTCCATGAAAGCGGTCTAACTCATGTTTCTATGTTTGTTTAATTGTTAACTAGGGCATCTAACCCAACCTCACATCACACCCCCGACGATGTACGTCTAAGGTCCATTGACCCACAGCGTGACCGAGTGCCTACAGTGATAAAGGTTCAGTAGACATTACCTAGAGCACATACTCACTCATTTGGCTCTATTCATTACTGCCGTAGTAATAATAGGTATGCCCGCTAGACTTGCTCCGTGAGTTATTGTTTAACACAACACCGAGAATCTTTGCCTGCACATGCTCGAGACTTGCCTTAGTCTTCTGCACAAGCCCTTTCTTCACTTTTCCTCCCAGTACAACCAGTACGACCCCATCACAATATGATGAAATTACAAGGCTATCTGTCACAGCTAGGACCGGTGGCGTGTCGAACAGTATAAGGTCGAACATCTCATGCAACTCATCCAATAGGGATAGCATTCGCTGTGACCCTAGAATCTCAGAAGGATTCGGTGGAATTGGACCAGATGTCAAGACAGACAAATTATCTACGTTAGTATCGCGTATCACATCAGGCAGCAATTGTTGGTTGAACAATATACTCGTGAGACCAACTCGGTTAGACATTTGAAACAGATGGTGTAGCGACGGCTTACGTAGATCACCATCAATTAGCAGTACTTTCTTACCTTCCTGTGCATAAGTGACAGCAAGGTTAGTAATCGTCGTCGTCTTACCTTCTCCAGACTTGGCTGATGCAACCATCAACACTTTAATGTGCTTATCTACCGCAGAATATTGGATATTCGTTCGCAGTGTACGGTATGCTTCTGAAATTGGAGACTTTGGGTTCACTATAGTCACAAGGTTATGTTCACTGTTTGGCTGTCGCATATACACCTTCACCTACTTTCTGTTGAACTCCGCGTGTCCTGCGAACCTTCAATTCAGACTTACTTATTCTCGAAATATAGGACAACATCGGGAGCTCGAGTGCCGAAACAATATCCTCTTCTGACTTAATCGTGTCGTCCAGATAATCAAGAAGGAACACCAGTCCAACAGCCAGCATTAGCGATACGATGAAAGCAAGAATAACCGCTTTAAACGGACTGCTATTAGTTGGAACTGCGAATGCATTTACTTCCGCTTCGGATAGAATCGTTACGTTATCCACTTTCATTATCTTTGGAATTTCTTGTTTAAAGACTATCGCTACTGCATTAACGATCTCGGCAGCGTGCCTGTAATTCGTATCAACCGCAACTATATTCATCACCTGTGAATCACTGGCACTTGATACCCCAAGCTTCGAAGCAATACCAACAGGTGTTTCGTTCAACTCTGGATGTGCACTTACAACCTTGTTCAATATAGCGGATGAATATATAATTTCCTTATATGAATTAATAAGCTTTATATTCGACTGTATATTGGAATAATCCATCATCTCTGTGCCGTTAACATTAAAGGATTGACTGACGATGAGCTTGGAGTTAGCTTGATAGACATCTTCCGTAAACATAAAGCTCTTTATTCCTACCAATGCACTGACAATCACAACAATCGAAGTAATAAGCAACAATCTTTTTCGAATGATTTGCATAATTTGTTTCAATTCCACAACCGAAACCTCCTAATTAGGCAATGATGATAGTTAATAATTACCAGAATAAAAGATGTCGCTTCGCCTTAATCGGCTCATCAATAACGATCTCTTCATTAGCCAGCAACCGTCGGCTGTTCTCTTTAAGTCGATTCATCCCCCCTCTTCCAATTACTCGCTCAGTAAGACGATACGCTTCACGAAGGGCAAACGCCCTAGTATGGCAATTGTGAGCATCGGATGATACAAAATGTATCATCTTACGCTTGAGTAAATGCACGGAAAGCTTCTGGATCCTCCGACTGAATTGTCCTGTGAGCGAATGGGCAGTTAATTGACATAATGCTCCCTGCCCTATCCATTGTTCAATAAGTTCGGGCGTTTCAACAACTTCCTTATTTCGCTCGGGATGTGCGATAATGGGGACCAGGCCTCGGATTGTTAGCTCAAAAAGTAGGTCTAGAAAATAGTTCGGAACATGATTATGCGGCAGCTCAAGCAATATATATTTACTATTGGCTAATGTGAGCAACTTATTTTGTTCCAATTCATTAACCAATCCCGCATTCACCCTTATCTCTTGGCCCGAATGAATTGTCACCTGAACCCCATGCTGACCAATGAAATCGTTCAATTCCTCTACGTGCTGGAGAACTACTTCTCGTGGCGACTCGAAGACTTCATTCCCATGATGAGGTGTCGCAATGATGTCCCGAATCCCCTGTTCGCTCGCTTGGAGCGCCATCTCGAGCGCCTCTTCTTTACTCTTTGCCCCATCATCCAGACCAGGCAAAATGTGAGTATGCATTTCGATCATATGCGTCACCTGACTGTGATCTTTTTGTGTTGCTGGTGTGTAACTTCATGATCAAAAATGTTTAAACAGCCGACTTTTTGTCTAAGATAATAACATCTTTGTCGATACAATCCGTATCTGTTATATCCCTAACTTTACGATACGAAATGTAACATGTCAAGCGTTTTTCATATGTACTTTCAAAAAAAATGCGACGTTTTGTTGCAAGCGCTGTATTTATTTCTAATCCGTATTAATATGAAATTATTGAGTGATAGGAGGGAAAGGATGGACATCGGAACGCGCATCGCACAACTGCGTGAGCAGCGTGGCTGGACGCAAGAACAGACCTCTCATTTATTAGGAATCTCACGTGCTGCTTTGTCGCATTATGAGAAAAATCGCCGTGAGCCTGATACGGAGACGCTTACGAAGTTCGCCGATCTGTTCAAAGTATCGATCGATTATCTTGTCGGTCGTACGAATCGTCAGGAAGTCGTTCTTGATTCGGAGGTTCGAGAATTCGTTCAAAGCGCCGACCAAGTTGAACTTTCTGAAGATGATATATTAGAGAAATTTGCACTTAGTCTTGATGGCATGAAGCTATCGCAAGAAGAAGCCAAGCGCTTCATTGCCTTTATCCGAGCGGAACGCTCATTACGCTAAAACTTCAGTACATTATAGTGTCATCCAGACAGCCTATCGTCTCTTGCGATGGGTTTTTTTCTACCTCTAACATATCCTCAGACAAAGAAAAAGCCCCGTCTCCGAGGCTTTCTCTCATCTACACCCTTCACCTAATAGAGCGCTGTTAACGCTGCTCTGCGACTCTCTCGAGTCTTACACGCAATTCCTCTGGCAGGCGTGTCGGTTCGATACCAAGCTGATCCAGAAGGGCTCTAACATCTAGCTGCACACGGTCAGACGCTGGGCTTTCTTCTCTTGGGGAATGGATTGGATTCATCTCTCCGACTCCTACTCTCTATTTTCTCTGTAAATCTTATGTTCTATGTTGTATGGTATATATATATGTAGTAAATATTTAGTGTAGTACTTGCTATGTACGAGACTTCTTCCACTTCTCTGGATCAATTCCTAATTGCTCCAAAATGACTCGGATATCGATCGGTTTACGATCATCCTTGTTCTCATCAGTATGTACTCTCTCAAGCATTAACAGCACAGCGCCTCGCTCCTTTGCTAACAACAAACTACTTTTTGAAATACGATAGTCCTATTATATAAGGCGCAATTTACAAAAGCTGTCGAAGCTTTGTCCGACGTAACCGCTTTCTATAACTTATTTTGTCGAATGGTAAGACTTTAACAAATATTTATATAATATTCCATAACATCCACGTTAAAGACAATCAACATATCTTATTCCTAATGTTCATCCACTTGCTTCCTACTAGATCTTTCATTGGCTTCAACCTGTAATTGTTACAAATTCATACAGCGATTAAATGCTTCGAACCATAATCATGCGACCTCCCAGTAAATAATAAGTACTTGATACTATATGTAACAATTATACACAGATTGATACAATTTGTAACTACAAGAACGTAAATTTCCCCTTCTATTATATATGCTTCCAAAGACATGACAAAGGGCCCGCTGAATCTCTTCAGCAGGCCCTTCTCACTATCTTCCTATATTACACCCGTGCCAATTCGCGCTTATTAGCCTCGAACGCTTCCAGAAGCGCTGCGTCGCCCTCGTAGCCGTTGTCCTCGGCCTTGCGGATCTGATCCAGCATCTTCTTGTAGTCCTTCGGAATAACCTTCACGAACTTCTTCAGGCTCGCTTCCCAGTCGCCCAGGACGCGCTTGCCTGGCGCGCTGCCCGTTAGTTCGACGTGGCGTTCGATCATGCCGCGCAGCTCTGCCTCGTCGCGTGCTTCCTCTACGCGCTCCAGGAGCACCATCTCGAGGTTGCAGTTGCGGTAGAAGTCGCCAGCCTCATCCAGCACGTATGCGATACCGCCGGACATGCCAGCCGCGAAGTTGCGGCCTGTGCCGCCCAGGACGACGACGCGTCCGCCGGTCATGTATTCGCAGCCGTGGTCGCCTACGCCCTCTACGACGACGTTAACGCCCGAGTTACGTACAGCGAAGCGCTCGCCCGCGATACCGCGTACATAAGCCTCGCCGCTCGTTGCGCCGTAGAATGCCGTGTTGCCGATGATGACGTTGTTCTCTGCTTCGAACGTTGCTTTCGGTGAAGGAGCAACGATGATTTTGCCGCCGCATTGACCTTTGCCGACATAGTCGTTCGAATCGCCTTCGATCGAGAGCGTGATACCGTTCGGAATGAATGCACCGAAGCTTTGACCCGCCGTACCAACGAAGTGGAAGTTAATCGTATCCTCCGGCAAGCCCTTCGCGCCGTAACGCGTCGTCACTTCGCTGCCCAGAATCGTACCCACTACGCGGTTCGTATTCAGGATTGGGAAAGTGCCGCGCACTTTCTCACCGCTCTCAAGCGCCGCAGCAGCAGCCGGGATGAGCTTCGTCACGTCAAGCGACAACTCGAGCCCGTGGTTCTGTTCCTGCACGTTGTGGCGCGCTGCGCCTTCCGGCACTTCGAATTGATGCAGAAGCGGCGTCAGGTCCAATTGGGACGCTTTGCTGCTCTCTACAAGCTCCTTCGTCTCGAGCAGGTCGACGCGGCCGATCATTTCGTTCAGCGTACGGAAGCCGAGCTCTGCCATGATCTCACGAAGCTCTTCTGCGATGAAGCGCAGGTAGTTCACGACATGGCTTGGATCGCCCATGAATTTCTTGCGAAGCTCAGGGTTCTGCGTAGCCACGCCAACCGGACACGTATCGAGCTGGCAGACGCGCATCATGACGCAGCCAAGCACGATCAACGGAGCCGTTGCGAAGCCATATTCCTCAGCGCCGAGCAATGCTGCGATTGCGACGTCGCGGCCGTTCATCATTTTGCCGTCCGTCTCGATAACGACACGGTCGCGCAGGTTGTTCAGCATGAGCGTCTGGTGCGTCTCAGCAAGACCAAGCTCCCACGGGAGACCCGCATGCTTGAGCGAGTTGATCGGCGATGCGCCCGTACCGCCATCGTAGCCGCTGACCATAATGACGTCAGCACGGCCTTTGGCAACGCCAGCTGCGATCGTGCCAACGCCAACCTCGGATACGAGCTTAACGTTGATGCGTGCGCGTGGGTTCGCATTTTTCAAATCGTGAATCAGCTCTGCCAAGTCCTCAATCGAATAGATATCGTGGTGAGGAGGAGGCGAGATCAGACCTACACCCGGCGTTGAACCCCGCGCGTTAGCGATCCATGGGTAAACCTTCAGGCCTGGCAGCTGACCGCCTTCGCCTGGCTTAGCGCCTTGCGCCATCTTGATCTGGATCTCATCCGCATTCACAAGGTAGTTGCTCGTTACGCCGAAACGGCCCGATGCAACCTGCTTGATCGCGCTGCGACGGGAATCGCCGTTCGCATCCGGAATGAAGCGATCCGGATTCTCGCCGCCCTCGCCCGTATTCGATTTGCCGCCGAGACGGTTCATCGCGATTGCAAGGCTCTCGTGCGCTTCTTGGCTGATGGAGCCGTAAGACATTGCACCCGATTTGAAGCGTTTCACGATCGATTCAACCGACTCGACTTCTTCCAATGCCACTGGCGTGCGACCCTGCTTGAACGTAAGCAGCGAACGCAGCGTCATATGCTTGCGATTCTCGCCTTGCACGAGTGAAGAGAACTTCTTGTACAGCTTGTAGTCGTTCGAACGCGACGCCATCTGCAGCGTGTGAATCGTCTGCGGGCTGAACAGGTGGTCCTCGCCGTCTTTACGCCATTGGTAGTCACCGCCGGAGTCGAGTTCACGCTCCGCTCCCTCTTGCTCTGCAAAGGCGCGGTTATGATGCTTGAGCGTTTCCTCGGCAACCGTATCGAGACCGATGCCGCCGATGCGGGATTCCGTCCAAGTGAAATATTGATCGATCAGTTCTTTCTTCAAGCCGACTGCTTCGAAGATTTGAGCGCCGCGGTACGATTGGATCGTCGAGATCCCCATCTTCGACAGGACCTTAACAACGCCTTTCGTTGCCGCTTTGATATAGTTCTTAACTGCCTTCTCATGCTTGATGCCACGCAGCATACCTTCATTGATCATGTCGTCGAGCGTCTCGAACACGAGATACGGGTTAACTGCGCTCACGCCGTAGCCGAGCAGCAGTGCGTAGTGATGCACTTCCCGCGGCTCGCCGGATTCCAGCAGGATGCTAGCTCGCGTACGTGTACCTTGGCGGATCAGATGGTGATGCAGCGCAGATACAGCCAGCAGAGCTGGAATTGCTGCGTTGTCACGGTCGATGCCGCGGTCGGACAGAATGAGAATGTTATGACCTTTGGCAATGACACGGTCTGCTGCTTCACACATGAGCTGAATCGCTTCGCGCAGACCTTCCTCGCCCTTCGCTGCTTCGAAGAAGATCGGCAGCGTAATCGCCTTGAAGCCTGGACGGCGTACATGGCGCAGCTTCGCGAACTCTTCGTTGCTTAAGATAGGCGTATCGAGCGTAATGTGACGTGCGCTTTCTGGCTCTGGGTTGAGCAGGTTGCGCTCCGTACCGATCGTCGTCACCGTCGACGTTACGAGCTCCTCGCGGATCGCATCGATCGGCGGGTTCGTTACTTGCGCGAACAACTGCTTGAAGTAGTTGTACAGACGCTGCGGACGTTCAGACAGAACAGCCAGCGGAGCGTCGTAACCCATAGAAGCAAGCGGTTCTTGACCCGATGCTGCCATCGGCTCGATAACTTTGCGAATATCTTCGAACGTGAAGCCGAACGCCTGTTGGCGCTGCTGCACGGTATCATGATCCGGTTCAGGCACTTCTGGCGCTTCTGGCAGATCTTCAAGCGTTACCAGATGCTCGTCGAGCCATTCCCGGTAAGGATTCTCTTGCGCGATCTTCAGCTTAACCTCTTCATCTGACAGGATCTGTCCAGCTTCTGTATCAACGAGAAGCATGCGTCCTGGACGGAGACGGTCTTTGTACAAAATATCTTCAGCCGGAATCTCAACCGTACCTGCTTCCGAACCAAGGATGATATGGTCGTCCTTCGTTACATAGTAACGCGCTGGACGCAGACCGTTGCGGTCGAGCGTTGCGCCGATCATTCGGCCATCCGTGAACGCCATTGCCGCCGGTCCGTCCCACGGCTCCATGAGGCAAGCATGGTATTCATAGAATGCTTTCTTCTCGTCGCTCATCGTCTCATGGTTCGCCCATGGCTCTGGCACCATCATCATCATTGCGTGCGGCAGCGAGCGGCCGGACAGATACATGAACTCGAGTACGTTATCGAACATCGCTGTATCCGAACCGTCAGGGCTGATGATTGGCTTCACTTTCGCCAGATCCTCGCCGAACAATTCCGTCTCGAACAGCGATTGGCGTGCATGCATCCAGTTGATGTTGCCGCGCAGCGTGTTGATCTCGCCATTGTGGATCAAATAATGGAACGGATGCGCGCGCTCCCAGCTTGGGAATGTGTTCGTACTAAAGCGCGAGTGCACGAGTGCGATTGCCGTTACAACATCCTCGTTGTTCAGCTCCTGGTAGAAGGAACGTACCTGTTCCGTCGTGAGCATCCCTTTATAAACGATCTTCTTCGTCGACAAGCTGGAGAAGTAGAAACGGTCTGCACCCTCTCCGCCGCCGAAACGGATCGCAAGTTCAGCACGTTTGCGAATGACATACAGCTTGCGCTCGAATGCCAACGTGTCCTTGAGTGCCGCATTGCGACCAATGAATACTTGCCGGACAAAAGGTTTCACCTTCAATGCCGATGCGCCCAGCTTGCTGTCGTTCGTTGGTACCGTACGCCAACCGATCAACTGCTGACCTTCTTCAGCGATAATCGCTTCCAGCTTGCGCTCCTGTTCGTTGCGCAGCTCATCTTCCAATGGGAGGAACAGCATGCCTACCGCGTATTGTTCTTCAGCCGGCAGCTCGATCTCCTGCTGTTTCATCTCTGCCTTGAAGAACTCGTGCGGAATCTGCAGCATAATGCCTGCGCCGTCACCTGTATTCGGTTCACTGCCTTGACCGCCGCGGTGCTCCATGTTCTCAAGCAGCGTCAGTGCCTGGCGGATTATCTTATGTGATTTCCGTCCTTTGATGTTCGCCACGAAACCCATACCGCAAGCATCTTTCTCATACTGCGGATTATAGAGACCCTGCTTCGGAGGCAAGCCAAAAATATTCTCGCTCATTGCAATCAACCTTTCTATATCGAAAATTTTTTGGTCTACCAGTCGGCGAGTACGAACGCGACGATTGTCACTTCATTTCCGTTATCATTTATCATAGAATGGAAATTAGGCGCCGAGGTGAAACGACTGCTGCTATCCTCTCAACAGAGCAGTGCATTTCATACCGGAGAAATCCAAAACCCAATATTAGGAATAAGCTGGCAACTTAAAATTCCTTGGATTTTGAAAAATTCGTCTTACATTCACGTAATCTGTGCTCACCCGTTATCAGACGTTTTATTTAATAATCTTATCATTGTAGCAAATTCCGCGCAATTTAAAATTTTTTTAGGCCTCATAAACGTTTCTTTGCGCTAAATCCGAACATTTAATAGATTTATAGATTTTATGTACGGGTTTTAGTGTTTAAATATTTTAACTTTAGACGGGGAAGTGAAAAGAATTGGTCAAAAAGTTCATGGAAATTTCGCGCGTCACAACAGCATCCGCTTTAGCCGCTGCTCTCATCTTCGGCGGCACATCTTTGCCTCATTCTAGTAATATAGTTGAAGCTCAGACAGTTACCACCAGTTCTGCCGTTTCCGCGCAGGCCGTTGACGACTATCATATCGTCGCCGTCGGCGATTCGTTGACCGTTGGATACATTAACGGAATGGAGAAGGAAGCGAATCCTGTCCCATACGGTTATGTTGAACGGGTGTACGAACAAGCATTGTTCCACGGCCTTCGTGCTTCAGTGTCCCACTATGGCATCCTTGGCCTGACAACGGAAGGACTGCAGCATTATATTGAAGCAGCCGAGAAAGGCGAAGCTGTTAAGGCGGTTGACTTGCCATTCGGAACGTCCAAGGATCCTCGCATTGATCAACTTGCTGCAGCGACGCCACAGCTGTTCGCTGATCTGGAAGCGGCTGATCTCGTGACGATTACGACCGGCTCGAACGATTTTCTAACCGTATTCGATAAACTGAAGGATGGCACAGGCGCGGCGGCAGTTGCCGAGATGCTTCCTATCTTCGAGCAGCAGCTTGAAGCTTCATTGCGTGCAGTCATCGGTATTAATCCTAAAGCCGAAATCGTCGTGTCTGACCTGTATAACCCTGCACCACACAACAAACTGCTCATTAGCGAGGAAGCTTATCAAGCGCTTGCTCAAGCAAGTCAAGACGTACGCTCCCGCATTGAGAATGTCGCCAAGAAATTGACGGATGAAGGCTTCAACGTACGCGTCGCTCATGTTGGCGATCCATTCCTCGGCCATGAGCTCGAATATACGACGGTAGCCAAAGGCGATTTCCATCCGAACGCGAAAGGCTACACATCGATGGGCAAATCGTTTAGTCAAGCCATCTGGGGCGACTATCGCGAAGTTGCGCCGCGTGCGGCCGATGTGCCAATATCCGTTGTCGTAGCTGGCAAAGAACTGCAAACGGCAAACAAGCCTGTGTTGAAAAATAACAAGACGTACGTTCCAATGCGCGACATTACCGACGCGATGGGCGCCCTGCTCAAATGGGACGGCAAGACGCAGACAGCAACCGTTACGTTTGGTGACCGTGTCGTTGCCATCACGATCGGCGCTAAGACGATGGTCATCAACGGCACAACGGTTGCGCTCGACACGCCAGCCTACCTGCAGAAAGTTGGCAAGGAGACGAAGACGTACCTCCCGCTTGCTGCGTTGTCTGATGGACTCGGTTTCCAAGTCATTTATCGCGGTACCCTTAAGACGGCCTTCATTAATAAGTGATTAGTCATGTAGCTCATTCTTATTCAAAATATGTCATAAAAGCTTGGCGTGTGCCTACGCAGGTTCCGATACGGAACTGGCGGCGGTGCGTGCCAAGCTTTATTTATATCGGATGCATATTGCCTGCTGGCTCTGCGTTGCGGAGCGTAGACCAACTGTATTTCTGCACCTTATTGCGCTCGATAATGACTTGCCATTTCGGTACTCTCAGTGCCACGTAGGTGTAGTCTTGCACCTACGCTCATCATTTCGACGCTCTCTGCTCTACATAGGTGCAGTATTGCACCTACGTTCACCATTTCGACGATCTCGGCTCTACGTAGGTGCAGTCTTGCACCTACGCTCATCATTTCGACGCTCTCGGCTCCACGTAGGTGCAGTTTTGCACCTACGTTCACCATTTCGACGCTCTCAGCTCTACGTAGGTGCAGTCTAGCACCTACGCTCATCATTTCGACGCTCTCGGCTCTACGTAGGTGCAGTTTTGCACCTACGCTCATCATTTCGACGCTCTCGGCTCTACATAGGTGCAGTATTGCACCTACGTTCATCATTTCGGCGCTCTCGGCTCCACGTAGGTGCAGTTTTGCACCTACGTTCACCATTTCGACGCTCTCAGCTCTACGTAGGTGCAGTCTAGCACCTACGCTCATCATTTCGACGCTCTCGGCTCTACGTAGGTGCAGTTTTGCACCTACGCTCATCATTTCGACGCTCTCGGCTCTACATAGGTGCAGTATTGCACCTACGTTCATCATTTCGGCGCTCTCTGCTCTACGTAGGTGCAGTTTTGCACCTACGCATCCAATCCAGCGGATTTCATTATCAAATGTTTACGTGTGCCGAAACGACAAAAACGCCAGGTGCGACGTGAAGTGCACCTAGCGTTTTGTACAATATATTAGTTATGCTGTAACCGGTGTTGGCTGCGATTTGCCTTCTCCGCCGTTCTTGCGCGATTGCTGCTTGTGTTTGAGCATGAAGTAACCAAGCGTCAATGCCGCGAAGACAGCGCCGTAGATGGCGAGCGTCCCCATGCTGCTGCGAACGAGCGCGAAGTCGCCGCTGGAGATCGCTGCCTTGAAGCCTGCTACTGCATACGTCATTGGCATCCATTCGCCAACCGTCTGGAGCCAAGCAGGTACAAGCTCTTTAGGATACGTACCCGAGCTGCTCGTCAGCTGCAGAATCAAGATAATAATCGAGATGAAACGGCCTGGCTGATCCAGCAGTGTAACGAAGAACTGGATAATCATCATGAAGGACAAGCTCGTTACAAGGCTAAGTCCAATGAACCAACCCACGCTTTGTACCTCAAGTCCGATCGCATACAGCAGAATCACATCGGCGAGCAAGGTCTGAACAATGCCGACGAGAATGAACAACAGCGCCTTACTCGTAAACCAGCTGCCGCCGTTACGCGGGCGTCCTGCGCTGTCGCGCATTGGCAGTACAATCGTCGACAGCAGTGCGCCAACGAACAGGCCTAGACCCAAGCTATATGGAGCAAAACCAGTTCCGTAGTTCGGTACCGATGTCAGCTTCTTCTCGCTCACTTCAACCGGACCTGCGAACATATCGGCTTTCTTCTCGTTGCTGCTGCCGTCAGTCGACAGCTGCTCCGATGTCGAGCTCGATGCCTCGCCGAGCTTATCCGCGAGCTCTGCCGATCCGTCGGCGAGCTTGCCGACGCCGTCCGTCAATGCAGCCGAGCCATCGGCGAGCTGCCCCGAGCCGCTCGCGAGCTCAGCGGCGCCAGCACCTGCCGCGGCTGCGCCAGCGGCGGCCTGCTTGGCGCCCGACGCGAGCTGCGCGGCTCCGCCGGCAAGCTTCGCGCCGCCGTTCGCTGCGCCTTCGAGCTTCGCGTCGAAGGCGGTCAACCCCTGCAGCAGGGTCGAATTCCCCTGCTGCAGCTCGCTCGCGCCAGCGGCCAATTGGCCGCCGCTGGTCGCGAGCCCGTCTGCGCCGGCGGCCACAGCTTTGGCCGCGGCGATCAACTGCTGCAGCGCCTCCTGCTGCGCCGCTGCAGCATCGCCGCCTTCGGCGGCTCCGCCAGCGGCAGCTGCGGATGCGAAGGCATCCAGCTGCGCCGCCAGCTGCGCGGCGCCCGAGGCGAGCTTCGTCTCCGCCTCATGCGCCGCTTTCGCTCCCGATGCCAGCTTCGCGCCGGCATCGGCCGCTTTCCCTGCGCCGGCCGTTAATTGGCCGGACGCCTCATGCAGCTTGCCGAGCCCGCTTCCCAGCTCGGCCGCGCTCTTGCTGAGCGACGCCGCGCCGCTTGCGACCTGCGCTGCGCCGTCGCTTACTTTTTTTACGCCGGACTGAAGCCCCAGCGTGCCATCCGCAAGCTTCTCCAGATTGCGCTGCAAAGTCGCCGCGCCATCCTTCGCTTCCGTTGCGCCGCTCGATAGCTTGCCAGCGCCATCGCTTGCATCCGCGAAGCCGTCGGCAACCTTGCCGAACTGCTCCAGCATCGTCTCTGCGTACGACTTCGTCACTTCCTTAGACAATGACGATTTCAGCTCTGTAATCGCCGCGTTGCCGATCTTCGATGCGGTGAAGCTGAGACTTTCATTCGTCACGTAGGTGAGCTTCGAAGGCGTCGGCTCAGCATCCATAAGCGTCGTCGCTTCCTTCGAGAAGTCGCTAGGAATTTCGAGCGCGAGGTAATAACGGCCGTCTTTTACGCCAGCCTCCGCCTCGTCCTTATCGACAAAAGCCCACTTGAACTTATCGTTGTCCTTCAGGTTATCGACGAGTTCACTGCCAAGAGCCAACTGTTTCCCATTAAGCTCCGCCCCTACGTCCTCATTTACAACCGCGACCGGCAGCTCATTCGTCCGTCCATACGGATCCCAGAACGCCCCGACGAGCATCCCGCTGTACATAATCGGAATGAACAAAATACCAATGACAGATATAAGTACCTTCTTGTTTCTTACAATATCGAGCAACTCCTGCCCGAATAAGCGCATGCCCTGCATAGAGGCGTCCTCCTTTATTAGCTTCGGTCAGAACATTCTGACCGTTTTGCTCATTTGGTCATTTTATTGGTGAAAAATAGAGCGGTTATCCGCTCTTTCCTCAATAAACTACCTATCTATATCAACGCATCGGGCCGTTAACCCTTCGCGCAAATACCATGCTTGAACAGCCCCGTCAATTGCTCGGCTACCTCTTCCTTCGTAAGCGGTGCGTGCCTGCGGCTCCACTCAGCGGCAAGCGCCAGATACACCCTGATCATCATGAAAGCCGTGATCGACGGATTCACATCTCTTAGCTCGCCTTTCTCCTGCGCAGCGCGTATCTCGCGTTCGATGAAACCAATGACCGCATCCTCGAGCGTCCCAAGCCCTTCGCTTACTATCGAGGTCCCAACCTCGCGTTCTTCCTGCGTCAGTTTGACAACCAGCTCATGCGTTTCGCGGAACTGCAGAACGCCATACATCGCATCCGTCAGATTGTCGAAGAAAGAGCGGTTCTCCTCAATCCGGCCGACGACAACCGCCTTCATCTCCGACGTTAGCCGACGAATGATTTCGCCGAACAGCTCCTCCTTCGTCGCAAAAAACGTATAGATTGTTCCTTTGCCCACACCAGCAAGCTTAGCTACCAGCTCCATCGTCGTTGCCTTATAACCAAACATCGTAAACGACTTCGCCGCAGCTTCAACAATCAGCACCTTGCGGTCTACCGTTTTCTTCTCCGCCATCTGATCACCGCTCCTTTCTTCAAATCGTAATTTGTGAACTCGCAAATATATGGTTACCTTCATTCCTGTGACGGCACGTTAATGGGTATCCCGCTTTGCTTCGGTCAACCTTCCAATACCGACTGACCAGAATTCAATTTCGGTCAGTTGGTCAAACAAAATGTTACCACGATTCATCGCTGCATTCAAGTCACTTTCACTACTTTTTTATTGGCAGCTTGGCAATGCCGCTCGATCTCACTCTCACCTATGTAAGTGTACTTCTGCATCTACTTCCGCGAGCCCGTCGTTTGTCGCACACCTTAAGTGCACTTCTGCACCCTACATCCACCATCATTCCGTTCTTTTACCAACGTAAGTGCACTTCTACACCTACTAAACCAAACGTAGGTGCATTGCTGCACCTACGCCTCTCCTCCGCCACTCCCGCAGCGGCGCCCTTTAGCTAGCTATTACATCCCATAATCCCGCTTCACGATGGACAGCGTCTCTAGTCCGCGCTCAGCCCAACGTTTGAGCCTGTCCAGATCAGCTGCTTCTTCTTCCAGTGCGCGCACCAGCGACGCTTGGTAATCCGGCACCTCGCCGTGGAATGGCTCTAGATCTTGATACACGCACAGCGCCTTCTCCGTATAGCTGAGCGCCTTGCGTTCGTGGAACATCGGTACGTCTGGATCGTATGGGCAGTGCAAATTCCCCTGCTGCGGATGCTTCAGCACCGCGAGCACCTGCACGACTGCGCGTGGTCCGCCTGTCTCCCAAACCTTACCTGCGTACACACCCGTCTTATAGGTCATGCGCACCAGCTGATCTTTTTCCGGCTGATTCTGCTGCGAAAACTTCATCTTATACTCCACAACCTTTCCATATGATAATACCTCAATCGAAGCAATTCGATGATGAACGATCGCGCGCACACGATCTGAAACCTAAAATTTAGATTAAATTAATGCCTACATCTAATGCAAGCTTCAATTGTGATCTTGTGTTTACGGGCAAAAGCATCGTAATATGGTAATATGACTATCGCCGCGTGCACGTTTGCGGCTTTATTAATGATGCGGTTTAGAAAAGTGGGGGAGTCCATGCGTAAGAAAAGGGTGCTACTGCTCTCCGAAGGGTTCGGTTCAGGACATACTCAAGCCGCCTACGCGCTCGCAGTCGGCCTCCGTCTTTCGTCGCCGGCTATTCAGACGCGCGTCATTGAACTGGGGAAGTTTCTTAACCCAGTCGTTGGTCCATTAATTGTATCGGCATACAGGAAGACTGTCAGCAAACAGCCGAAGTTGGTCGGCATGATGTATAGAAGTAATTATCATAAATCGCTCAATCGGTTTACCCAGCTTGCTCTGCACCGTGTATTTTACACCCATACGTCGCAAGTTATTGATCAATTAAAGCCTGATTTGATTATTTGCACGCATCCGGTCCCGAATGCCGTTGTGTCTCGATTGAAACGACTCGGACAGGAAGATGTGCAGCTCTGCACCGTCATTACCGATTATGATGCGCATGGCACTTGGATCAGTCAGGAGGTCAATCATTACCTTGTCTCCACGCCAAAGGTAAAGCGCAAGCTGATGGAGCGCGGCGTTGAAGGAGAGCGGATCGAAGTAACCGGCATTCCGGTTCATCCGAGCTTCTGGCAGACGAATGATCGCAGCGAGGTGCTGAAGCAATTTGGCCTGCGGGACATGCCAACAGTGCTCGTTATGGGCGGCGGCTGGGGATTGATGGACGAAGACGACCAACTGCTCGATTATATGACGGAATGGCGCAATCGCGTGCAGCTGATTGTCTGCGTAGGAAGCAATGAGAAGATGAAGGAGAAGCTGCTGCAAGAGGAGCGCTTCAATCATCCGAATGTCCATATCCTCGGCTTTACCCGCGAGGTAAGCAAGCTGATGGATGTAGCCGATTTGCTCGTGACGAAGCCTGGCGGCATGACATGCACGGAAGGCTTGAGTAAAGGGCTCCCGATGTTGTTCTACAAGCCGATCCCTGGACAAGAAGAAGAGAACAGCGAATATTTTGTGCAAAATGGTTTTGCCGAAATGCTCAATACGCGCGATACGATCGATAAATGGTTTAAGCGTATTCAAGAATGCGAGGCCTTCGCAGAGTTTAGACAAGCGTTGCTGCGCAAACGCAATGAACAATATGATCCGCGAGAATGTACGGATGCCGTCCTGCGATTTATGCAGTGACGGCTGTTTTCTTTTATTGTCCGTTAGAAGTTAGGAAGTCATTGATCCGTTCGCCTAGGGCAGGAATATTTCCACTCGCTGCAGGGTATAGTTAGCCCATAGGAACGGGAGGGGTACGGATGGAAGGTAAAAGTTTAGATGGCAAAACGATCATTATTCGCCTTGAGATCGATACGCGTACGGTAGGGTTTGGCGCCGCAGCTGCAGCGCTAGAAACGGCTGGCGGCGACATTATCGCGATCGACGTCATTCAGACAGGACGCGACAAGACTGTCCGTGACTTAACGGTCAAGGTAGCCGAGACGTCTAGCATCGACCGCATTTCGAAGACGCTGTCTGCTGTTCCCGGCATTCGGCTCGTTAACGTCTCAGACCGCACCTTCCTGCTTCACCTCGGCGGCAAAATCACGATTCAACCCAAGACGCCGATCCAGAACCGCGACGACCTGTCGCGGGTATATACGCCCGAGGTCGCGCGTGTCTGTCAGGCGATTCACGCAGACCCCTCTAAGGCGTTCACGTTGACGATCAAACGCAACACCGTAGCTGTCGTCTCTGATGGAAGCGCAGTGCTTGGTCTAGGTAACATAGGCCCTTATGCAGCCATGCCTGTTATGGAGGGCAAAGCGATGCTGTTCAAACAGTTCGCGGACGTCGACGCGTTCCCGATTTGTCTGGATACGCAAGATACAGAAGCCATCATTACAGCTGTCCGCAATATAGCCCCTGCCTTCGGCGGTATTAACCTTGAAGATATCTCTGCCCCACGCTGCTTCGAGATCGAACAGCGGCTGCGGGATGAGCTTGATATACCGGTCTTTCATGATGATCAACATGGAACAGCAGTCGTGCTGTACGCTGGACTGCTTAATGCATTGAAGCTGTCAGGACGTACGCTCGCTTCGTCCCGTATCGTTGTATGCGGCATCGGCGCGGCAGGCACAGCCTGCACCAAGATGTTGTTGGCAGGCGGTGCTACAAACATCATCGGTGTCGACCGCAGCGGCATTCTGAATGCGAACAATACGTACGATAATCCGACCTGGCAGTGGTATGCCGAGCATACGAACCCACAGCGCGTATCCGGCGGTCTCGCAGAAGCTGTAGCAGGTGCGGATGTGTTCATCGGCGTGTCAGCCGGCGGTATCCTCACCCGCGAGCATGTGCTAACGATGGCGCCTGATCCTGTCGTCTTCGCGATGGCGAACCCCGAGCCTGAGATACGTCCAGAGAAGGTTGAGGACATCGTCAGCGTCTTCGCAACGGGTCGTTCGGATTACCCGAACCAGATTAACAACGTCCTGTGCTTCCCGGGTATATTCCGCGGGGCGCTCGAATGCCGTGCATCCACTATTAATGAGGAAATGAAGCTGGCTGCAGCCGAAGCCATCGCTTCCGTCATTAGCGACGATGAGCTCAGCCGCATGTACATCATCCCGAGCGTGTTCAACGCGCGCGTCGTCGAAGAAGTCCGCCGCCGCGTCATCGACGCCGCGAGGCGCTCCGGCGTTGCTCGCCGCCAGCGGGAGTAATAATAACGGACCGTGCATCATGTGCCATTGCATTTTGTGCAACGGAATAGCCTATAACTATGCGCCCTTTGCACACCAATTTCGTACAATAGAATTTGCCCCTCGCTAACCTTTCTAGCCCCATATAAGCCTAAAGCCGAGTAATCCATTGCACATTATGCAACGGACTGCTCGGCTTTCGACTTTTTCTACTGTTTCTGTTGCACATTCTGCAATGCGCACCGATATCCTACATCTGCTCCTATCGCCATTCTCTAATCTATACCTCCTACTCCCTCACTCTCTCGTTCGCTCCTACCGAACGCAATACGACCATACCTCTTCCGCTATTATTTGGAGGATTATGGACGATGAAGTCGAATAATCTTCATCAGCCTATAGATAGCGAGTAATAAGAAATCTCTTGCAAGTACATAAACAACTGAATGGATGATGACAATGCCTTTTGATATTGACAGTAAATTTGTAATAGCGGTCGCCTCCAGCGCTCTATTTGATCTTACAGAATCCGACCGTGTGTTTAGAGATAATGGAGAAGAAGCTTATCGCATCTATCAAAGGGCACAAGAAAACGAAATTCTGGCACCAGGCGTTGCATTTCCACTTATTAAAAGATTGCTGAAGATTAATACACCCGAGGACCAGCTTGTTGAGGTCATTCTATTATCAAGGAATGATCCCGATACGGGATTAAGAGTGTTTAAGTCAATCGAACATTACGAGCTAGGAATTAGTCGTGCCGCATTCGTCACTGGAAATAACCCGTTTAAATACATGGATTCCTTTAATGCTTGTTTGTTTTTATCTGGTAACCCCAAGGATGTTAAGGAAGCAGTGGAGCATGGTTATCCGGCAGGATGTATTTATCCTTCTGATTATATTGATGACAATGAGGATAATGAAATTCGTTTAGCGTTTGACTTCGATGGGATCATAGCTGATGATTCAGCCGAGTCCATTTTTCAGAACGGAGCTCTAGAAAAGTTTCATTACCATGAGAAGGAATTAGCTAGTCAGCCGCTCCCGGCAGGGCCATTAATGCGATTCTTTACAGAAATTTCTAAGCTACAACAAAGAGAAATTCAAAAAAATCAATCTGATCCCGATTATAAATCAAGGATCAGATTGGCAATTGCAACCGCTAGAAATGCGCCAGCTCATGAAAGAGTGATAACTACTCTTAGACAGTTTGATATTAGAGTCGATGAGGCTTTTTTTCTTGGTGGAATTGAGAAAATCAGAGTGCTAAGCGTTTTTAGACCGCATATTTTCTTTGACGATCAAGTTGGCCATATCGAAGGCGTGGCAAGAACTTCCCCTTCCGTCCATGTCCCCTTCGGAGTTGTAAATAAGTGATGCGAGAATTACAAGCAACGAAGGAAATCGTATAACACCATCTACGTAAATGAATTCGACTCGACCACCGTTAATCCGGCAAGCAGCTCGAGCCAATCCACCCTACTGGGCGTTTCACTCCTGGCCGCATGCGAGCCTTTAGCAAATCATCCTAATCCCACGGAGCTGGAGCTGAAGCCATGGACATCATCGTTAGAAGAGCGCAAAAAGAAGACGCTAGAGACTTATCAGAATTGTTTGTCGCATTCATCGGAACTGAATCCAATATTGAGAAGGTTCAAGAACAATTAGATCTTATCAATGAGCAGTCAAACTATTGGGTCGCGGTAGCTTGCATCGACGAGAAGGTAATTGGAACTGCCATGGGCATTGTTTGTCCGGATATAGTTGGTGAATGCCTGCCTTACTTGCTTGTAGAGAATGTTGTTGTTTCACCGTTGCATCAAGGACAAGGAATTGGCACGAAACTTATGAATGCGCTTGAGGAATTTGCTAAGAAAAATCAGTGCGCTTATGTCATCTTGGCTTCAAGCGAAACGCGTGAACAAGCCCATAGGTTTTATGAATCTATCGGATACCAGGGTAATAAGCGTGGATTTGTTAAACGACTCTAGATTTCAACCGAATCTTCGGTGGGCATGGTTTCCCTTCAAAAGGAGCTGAACTACCAACAACAAGAGAAAGTAAAAACCCACCCCAAGGTTGACCGCCAAAGGTGGGTTTTAATCTCCATGCAACTTAGAAAGGATTAGCCCGTCCAAGCCAATTGTTGAGCCGAGTGTTTGCCGCACTCGGCTTCTTTACTTGTACGATAGCACAGTTGGAATAAGAAGTGAACGGGCAAAGCCCTTAATTGGAACCGAACCCGATTAGCTTAGCCGTGGCGTTGCCCTATCCGGTTTCTAACCCAAGAAAGCATCAGGAAGTGTATCCACGTAATGACCGGCAGAGCGATGATAAGCGTATATCGACTCGCATGGTCAATCCCAAACACCCTCATCTGCTCATCTGTCCTCAGCAGCAGCCACGCCGACGATCCAAGGATGACCGAATTGAGCACCAGCGCTGCCGCCATGCCTAACCACTGATCCCTAGTACTCTTCATAACCCGAATCGATACATATGCCGACAGGAGGAACGTGCAGGCGATTATCGCGTAATTCATTCACTCCACCCTTTCGATGAGTTTCACCTATGTGGACGAGTGCTGTAAGGTAAAGGTTTCTTATTTATGTAACCGAATATAGCCAGTATTAAACCTACGTTCATGCGATAACCGCTGAGCTACCCCACTACCGCTTTCACAATGAAGACGATGACAGCAAGCGTGATTGGCACAAGCCAACCCCATCTCGCAGCCAATCGACTCTTCCCTGCTGCAGCATCCTCTCGGCTCCCATTCAGCCATTCTATGCGTCCTCGAGCTTCATCCGTTCTCGCGGTTCCCGAGCCACTCTGTTCCCTCGACCTTGCCATCATCCCTTCCATCCGCTTCAGGATGAGCCAGCACACATAGATTGCCGGCAGCGATGCGACGCCAACCAGCAGCAGCATCGGCACATTCACGCTTCCGCCCGAAGAAACACCTTGTACGAGATCTCCGCCTCGAGCGTAAGAACCTAACACGTAAGTTAAGTTCGTCGCCATATGGATAGCCAGACCAGGCAGTATCGAGCCAGATCGCTGGACGATTAGTGCCGATACAAGCGCCGATGCGAATAGCTCGATCAGACGGTATGGATTGTCGTGGAACAACGCAAACATTGCTGAACTCATGACAATACCAAACAGTGCGCCCCGCTGCTCGAAGCCCGACAGCAACACACCGCGGAACAGCAGCTCCTCACATAGTGGCGGAATAATACCAATGCATAACAAGAGCAGCAGCAATGTGCCTACATTATCCGCGATCGGATAATCTGATGGCTTATATGCATCTCCGAACAACGTCAACGCAGCTTCAGTCAACTGATGCAAGAACAACATCGGTACTTGACTGACCGCATACAGTAACAAGCCTAAGCCAACCACGGACCACGGCACGGTATGCAGCCGCAGCGTCTGCTTCAGCGACACCCCTCTCGAGCGGGTCCAAATGACGCCCGGCAGTAAAAAGAACAATACATTACCGATCAGCACCTGAATAAGGAATAGGCCAAGCGAGTATTCTCCGTCCACATTCCGTGAAGAGAATGACGCAGAGAAAATCACACCTGCCGTATAAGAAACGAGAAAAATCCAACCTGCCGCCGCCGCACTCAAACGCTTACCCACCATCATTGGACCCACCTCAGGCTAACATTTTATACCACAACATTCCTTTCTCATGGTAGTCGCCATTAACAGCGAGTTCAATAGCGCAAACAGCCGATTACCGTTAAGTTTCGCTAAAGAAAAACAACCCGCTATACGCGGGCTGCTTCAATCCTTCAACCATATGCCATTAACCCTTCACCGCGCCTGCGACCATGCCCTTCATGATATTCTTCTGCATGATGAGGAAGAAGATGACCGGAGGCAACGTCGTTAGAACAACGGCTGCGAGCGCAAACTGCCATTCGCTTTTATACTGACCGAAGAACTGGTATGCCGCCAACTGCAGCGTCGCTTGATTGCCATTGAGCATAATGAGCGGCAGCAGGAAGTCGTTCCAGATCCACATGACGTTCAAAATAACGACAGTGGCTGTTACCGGCTTCATGATCGGGAAAATAATGCTGAAGAACGTCCGGTACGGCGAGCAGCCGTCGATCGTCGCGGACTCTTCGAGCTCGAACGGAATCGACTTGATGAAGCCGTGGAACAGGAAGACCGCGAGCGGGCAGCCAAGGCCCCAATAGATGAAGGTCAGGCCCGGCAGCGAGTTCATCAGATGCAGGTTCTTCGACAGCTTGATGAGCGTAATCATGAACGACTGGAACGGCAGCATCATCGGCGCGATGCAGACGAAGAACAGCAGCGTGCTCAGCCAGCTTTTGGTCCGAACGAGCTTGTACGCCGCCATCGAACCGAACAGGACGATACCTGCAATACTGACCACCGTGACGAACAACGTGTTGCCGAACAGCTTCGGATAGTCCATCAGCTGCCATACTTGCTTATAGTTCTCGAATTCCCATGCCTTCGGTAATGCGATTACGTCCGTCATAACTTCCGCATAAGGCTTCAAGCTGTTAATGACAACGAGCAAGAACGGGTAGACGAACAAACAAGCGATGACCAACAGCACAATTTCGACGATTATAAGGTTTCTCCGTTTGCGTGTCATTAGGCTTCCACTTCCTTGCTTTTGAAGAACTTCACTTGCACGACCGTAATGATCAGAACGATAAGTACAAATACAATTGACTTGGCCGTAGCATAGCCATAACGGTTGTTAACGAATGCTTCCGTGTAGATGTCGAGCGACAAGCTGCGCGTCGAATCGCCAGGTCCGCCGAACGTAAGCGTGTAGATGATATCGAATACTTTGAGCGAGTTCGCGAGCGACATGAACATCGCTACCGTGAACGAAGGCATGAGCAGCGGCAGCGTAATCGCGAAGAACTTGCGGAAGCCGCGTGCGCCATCCAGCTCAGCTGCTTCATTAATGTCGTCCGGAATGGACGATAGGCCCGTGATATAGATCATCATGTAGAAGCCGACAGCCTGCCATACGCTAACCATCAATACCGAGCTGAACGCAAGCTTGATACTGCCGAGCCAACTCCACTCTAGGAAGCCCCAGCCCGTCGCTTCATACAGCGAGGTCGTGCCGAGCGAGAAAATAAACTTCCAAACAAAGCCGATAACGACAAGGCTGACGATGTTCGGCACGAAGAATACGGCGCGAAGAACGTTCGCGGTCTTAAGTGCTTTGGACAATCCAAGTGCCAGAAGAATGGCAGCAACGTTCGTAGCAATGACATTGAAGAACGTATATTTGAACGTGAACCACAGCGACGGGAAGAACGTGCTATCGTCTGTGAACAGCTCGCGGAAATTTCGTAGTCCAGTAAACGTAATATGTTTCGAGATACCATTCCATTTGGTCATCGAATAATAAATGCTCATCAAGAACGGAAGCTCCGCCGCGATGAAGATGAGCAGAACCGCAGGTCCTGCGAATACGAGAAGCTCGAGCAGTCGCTTGCGCGATTTGGAACCTACCATGGTGAATCAACTCCTTCAAGGGAAAAATCAAACGACAAAGCCGGAAGGTTCAGCTTGCGCTTATCGCTTCCGGCTCCGGCATCAACAGTTGCTTAAATGCTGCTTAGTTGCTCTTATTGCTTAGCGTCTACGAGCTTGTTCCAAGTCTTGTCAAGCTCCGCCTTCGCACCGTCGCGGTCGAGTGCGCCTGCGAGGTATTTCTGCAGAATTTGACCCGCTTGCTGCTCGTAGCCGTCTGGCCAGTAGCCTTTCACCCAAGGGTACGTAACGCCGTTCTTGAGGAACTCGTTCGTCTCGTTCGCCAGCTGCGCTTCCGGGAATGGAGCGCCTGCAACCGTCGAGATCTGCTTCGTGCCGACCGGGATGAAGTTTTTGCCCGCTTCGGACGTCGTCATCCAATCGAAGAACTTAAGCACTTCCTGAAGGTTCTTCGAATCTTTATTCGCACGGTACGTGATGTTGGAGTCTACCATCAGACCGGCTTTAGCTGGATCTGTACCAACTGGACCTGCGAGGAAGCCCATCTTGATGTTCGGGTTCAGCTTGAGTACTGCGTCCTCTGCCCAAGTACCTTGGTGCATCATAGCTGCCTTGCCTTGCGCGAACAGCGATACTTGCGTATTGAAGTCCGTTTCAAGCGGCTTCGCATTGCCGTATTTGGTCGTAATATCGAGCAGGTCGAAGATGTTCATTGCATCTGGGATGTCGCTGACTTTCTTCTTCTTGTCGTTGATGTCCGCGAACAGCTGCTGATAGTCGCCGCCAACCGGTGCCATCGTCTGCGTGAACGTCTGCTCAAGCACCCACCATTCCTTGTAGCCGTTAGCAAATGCGGTAATGCCTTTGTCCTTCAGCTTCTGCGCTGCGGCATCAAGCTCGGAGAGCGTCTTCGGCAGTTCCGTGATGCCCGCTTGAGCGAACAAGTCTTTGTTGTAGATGAACGAGTGCGCTTGCAGCACGAGCGGGAAGCCAAGCACTTTACCGTCGAGCGTTACGCCTGTCTTCGCTGTATCGACGATATTTTTCATAAACGGCTCATTCGTCATATCGTAGGAGTAGTCTTGATAAGTGCTGATATCGTTATAAGCGCCCGTCATGAAAATGTCCGGTACATCGCCCGAGTTAATGCGCGTCTTCAGAAGCGTGAAGTAGTCGTCTTGGTGAATCGTAATATCGAATTTCACATTCGGATGTTCTTTGGTGTATGCATCTGTCATCGCGTGAAGCGCATCCGACATCTCTGGAGCGTATTGCAGAATGCTAATCGTTACGTCTTTGTTTCCATCGCCTGCTGCCTCATCTTTATTCGACGATCCGCATGCCGACAACAGACCAACTGTAAGTGTAGCAGCCAGTGCCAACGAACCGAAACGTTTGAATCTGCTCATTAGAAGAAGCCCCCTTCTGTATGTGCATCGCATCTGTAATGTGCGCTGCCGATGTACTAATTAAAACAAATGATGAGGATGTCCGAAATGCACAGAAGTGCACGAATAGGGGTAAAAAAGTGACAGTACGCAAGTAATGGCATGCCAAAAATCCCGTTTGCACCACACAAACGGGGGTTAACGGGTGATTGCGGAAATGTTGGGAAATACCGAAAGCTTAGACTGTCCGCTCGGTATGATTGCACTATAATCGTTAACGGTGTCCCCCAGCATTCTCATGAATTCAGCTTCTGCTCGCGATACTCGTTTGGCGATAGTCCGACATGCTTCTTGAACGCCTTGCGGAAGTAGTTCACATCCTCGAAGCCGACCTGCTCGCCAACCGATTGAATACGAACGTCCGGGTCCGCAAGCAGACGCTTCGCCTGCTCCATTCGCACCTTCGTCGTATATTCGTGTATGCCGAAGCCGTACTTCCCCTTGAACACGCGGAGCAAATGCTCCTTGCTTACAAAATACTGCCGCGTGAACGTTGCAATGGACAGATCCTCGGCGTAATGCGCATCGATGTAGGCTTTGATTTTGTCCGGGCTCAGCTTGTCATCAGGCTTCCCGCGCTCGGCCAAACGATCAAATAATGTGCGGAACCAATTCATCGTAATCTCATGGAGAGCAGCGCAGGTAAACACCCTGCCCGTTAGGACGCTATCGAAGCTCATCAGTATCGACTGCCGTTCCTCCCTTGATACCGAGAACCGGTCGATCGCGCCTTCCGCAAGCATTCGCAGCTCAATGATGGACATTCGCACTCTCTCGATCGGAAAATCAGCCGCCGCGAGAACCATCTGCCAATATTCCTCCAACTGCTGCTCTGCGTAACGAAAGCCCGATGACTCCAGCGCCTGGAGGAACGGTTCCTTGCGAGTCAACAGTGAAATAGCGGCTGCAATCTGCACGGAAGTTTCCCTCCGCGCGTCTTCTCCCGCGTCGCGCCCCAGCTGTTCGTTATAAACCAGCTGCTCCTCCTTGCCCGCGCGCTGCAGCAGATTCACCTGTTCAAGCTGCTGGCTCGCATCCTCATAACCGGCATTCAACGCATCCAGCCGATAGATGCCCTCGCTTACTGCCGCTGCGCAGACGGTATCGAACATTCCGCCAAGCTTGTGCAATGCCGCAAGAAACTGGCGAATAACTGCCGTCCGCTGCTCATTCCCCGCTCCTTCCGCCATCGGAAGCACGACGACGATCTCCTGTGCTCCCTTCGCTCGCTTGAAGCTGAATGCATCTTCGCCGCACAACTCATTCATCCCATTCGTGAATGCATAATAGAAGGACGCCGCGTCTCCCTTGAACCGCCTCTGACATACGTCATCCAGATTAAGAACGAGCACCGCGCCGAGCATAGCCGTCGTCCTCTCCGCATCCAAGTGCAGCAGATGCTCCAGCTCCTCCATCTGATGATAACGTCCGCTGTTATCCATCAGATCGGCGAACAGCTTCTCTTTAAGAAGCGGAGCGGAGATGTTGTACAAAATGCCGCTCGCAATATTCTTGCGATTCGCATTGGCATCTGCCTGCAGCTCTTGAACCGCCCGCTCGATAACGCCATTAAGCTCCTGACGCTTGATGGGCTTCAACAAATAATCGAGCGCCCCAGCCTTAATCGCCTGTTTCGTATACTGAAAATCATCGAAGCCGCTCACGACGACATACTTCGCATCGGGATGCAGACGCACCGCTTCTCCAAGAAATTCAGTGCCCATCATACGCGGCATTTTCATATCGACCATGACGATGTCCGGCTTGTGCATCACCAACATGTCGAGTCCTTGCCGTCCATCGGAAGCTTCCAATATCGTGTCTATGCCGTGCGACTCCCATTGGCCCAGTACGCGCAGCGCCTGAATGGCGGGTTGCTCATCGTCAATTAGCAGCGCTTTATACATTCGTTTCGTTCTCCTCCTCCGTCAGCGGCAGCCGAACCGCGACGCTCGTCCACTCGCCTTGTCGGCTGTCGATCAGCAGCTGCGCTTCTTCCCCATACATAAGCCGAATGCGCGTATAAACATTATTCAAGCCAATGCCTTCGCCGTATTCCGCTAGGTTCTCGCGCGCGAGACGTTCTCGCACCTGCATTAGCCGTTCCGGCGTAATGCCGGGCCCATTGTCGTGCACAGCGAACGTTAAGAAATGACCGATAACCGCAGCTTCGATCCGAATGGTTGCGGGCTCAGACATTTGCTCGAGGCCGTGTTTGATCGCATTTTCCACCAAGATCTGAAGCGACATCTTCGGAATCTCGCTGCGGCCGATGCCGGATGCGATCTCGTACTCTACATTCAACCGCTCTCCGAATCGCGCCTTCTGAATCATCAAGTAGTTCTCGACGTGAGCGAGCTCGTCCTCCAGCTTGACGATATCAGCCTCCTTGATCCCGTAGCGAAGTGCCGCAGCGAGCGCCTCCACCATATCATAGATGTCCATATTGTTGCCCATAATCGCTTTCGTCGATATGGCTTGCAGCGCATTATATAGAAAATGCGGGTTGATCTGCGCCTCCAACGCTTTCAGCTGGGCGTTGCGCTCATTAAGACGCGACTCGTATTTCTCGCGAATCAGCTCGTCAATTCGGAGCACCATTTGGTTGTATTTGCGCGACAGACCCGCAATCTCATCATTGCCGGCAACCTCGGGAATGACATTGAAATTGCCGTCCCCGAGCCGCCCAATGCGAATGGACAGCTGCTTCAACCGTCCGGTGATTGCATTCGCGACGATCGACACGATGATGAGGAACACGATGAACAAGCCGATGCCGAGCATCAGGTTGAAGGTTCGAACCTTGGCCGCATCTTTCTTCAGCACGCTCTGCGGGGTTAGCGTAGCAAGCGTCCAGCCCGTTCTCGGCAATGTATTGGACAGCAGAAGCGTCTGAACGCCGCTAATAGGAAGGCTCTGCTGAACGGATTGTTCGGACGGATTCGCCTCCAAATCCAGCTTCTCTCTCTGCAGGGAGGCTGCTGCAACGGCTTCCAGCTGTCGCTGCGACCAGGTTCCCCATAGCGCGAGCGAAGCGCCTTCTTCATTGAACAGCCCTGCGATGGCCTCGCTGTCTTCGCTGAGCTCCGAGGCGATTTTGTCCAGCTCCGAACGGTTCAGCGTAATAGATACCGATGCGATCGGCTTGCGGTCGGCGATGTTAATGATCATGCGATGATAGACGAGAAAAGGTCGATCGCCATGGCTCGTCAGTTCCCCCGTTACTCCTCCCGGTTCAATGCTTAGAAATCGCGGACCGGACGCTGCCTTCTGATACCATGGTTCATGCGAGATCGATGGATTCTCTTCTACTTTAATGTTAACGAAGGATCGCGAGGCAACGTAGTTCAACCCGTTGATCGGCGTATAGATCGATAACGTCTCGATATCATTGCGCGAGTAGAACAGATTGCGCAGCTCATTCTGTATGTACATTCGCTCGGTATAGCTGTCTCCGTAAAGGGCGTTCATGAACTGTTCGTCCTTTCGCGGGGATAAGGACAGCTCGTCGATCTGCGCCGCATAGCTCGAGATGTTCTCGTGGATCAGCTTGACGATCTGCCTGTGGCTGTCTATGTATTGCTGCCTCAGCGTCTGCGTCGATTGGCGGTAAGAAATAAGCGTAGGAATGAGTACGATGAACAATACGATCCACGAGAATACGAAAATAAGCCGATTGCGCAGCTTCGCCGGCCGATCCCACAGCCGCTTAAGTAGTGCTTGCATAGTGATGCTCCTTTCGCGAACTCAGCGGCATCGTTGTATATGATGTACGTAATTTACCAACTGCACCCTGCAGCTATACGGGATGTGTTTGAACCTCTTATTGCTGCCCCTAATTCGATGCGCGTCTACGAGAACTCGGTTGGCCGAGGTCCATTTTACACGAAAACCTGGGGTTCCGCTTAACAAAATACAACGGGACTCCCTGCTCGTCCCTCGAATGCGCACTTGACCAAACAATCCGCCTTGCAGCTATCCGCAAAAAAGCCCCCAACTCACTTATCGTGAAGTTGGAGGCTTCCTTATTGCTATTCTTGAAACTACGCCTTCATTAAGCCAGCGTAATCGTGATCGTCACGTTGTTCTCGCCAGCAGGGACGATCACGGAGTCTCCGTCAACCGTTGCGGATGCGCCGCTTGCCGATGCAATCTCGCCAATGCTGTTCAGCGTTACGCTGAATGCTTTGCCGCTGCCTTGCAGAGCTACGGTGATCGTTTTGCCTTCGCGAGCGATGGAAACTGTCGTCTCGACAGCGCCTTTGATGTCGCGAACAGTAGCTGTAGCCGTGCGACCGTCTTCCAATGCATAGACATTGAAGTCTACACCATTGGAATAGTCATAGTCCGGACGCTGCTCGTTCGCGCCAAATGCGATAATCGAGTTCGGACGCGCGAACAGCGGCAGGCTGTCGAAACCGTAGTTTTCTTTGTACCAGCCTGGTTGCTTCGTCTCGCCGCTCAGCACATGCGTCCACGTACCGCCTTGCGGCAGGTAGTATTGCACGTCGCCGCTCTCGGAGAAGATCGGTGCCACGAGCAGGTTGTCGCCGAGCATGTACTGGCGGTCGAGGAATTCCGTCGTTGGATCGTTCTGGAATTCGATGACCATTGCGCGTTGCGATGGCACACCAAGCTCAGTCGCTTGTCCTGCAGTGTCGAACAGGTAAGGCATCAGACGGCTCTTAAGCTTCGTGTAGAAGCGCGTAACGTCAACTGCTTCTTGATCGTAAGCCCAAGGTACCCGGTACGACTTCGAACCGTGCAGACGGCTGTGGCTCGAGAGCAAGCCGAATTGCAGCCAGCGTTTGAATACGTGCGTAGGCGCCGTGTTCTCGAAGCCGCCGATATCATGGCTCCAGAAGCCGAAGCCGGACAGACCGAGCGACAGGCCGCCGCGGAGGCTCTCTGCCATCGACTCGTAGTCCGCGTAGCAGTCGCCGCCCCAGTGTACAGGGAACTTCTGACCGCCAGCCGTAGCCGAACGTGCGAACAATGCTGCTTCGCCTTTGCCAAGCTTCTCTTCCAACACGTTGAATACAACTTGGTTGTACAGCTGCGTGTAGAAGTTGTGCATTTTGTAAGGGTCGGAGCCATCATGGTATACAACATCCGTCGGGATGCGCTCGCCGAAGTCTGTTTTGAAGCTGTCTACGCCCATGTCCACGAGGTCACGCAGGTAGCCTGCATACCATTCGCATGCTGCTGGGTTCGTGAAATCAACGAGCGCCATACCTGGCTGCCACAGATCCCACTGCCATACGTCGCCGTTCGGACGTTTCACGAGGTAGCCGTTTGCTTTGCCTTCTTCGAACAGACGCGAACGTTGTGCGATATAAGGGTTGATCCATACGCAGATCTTCAGACCTTTCTCGTGCAGGCGTTTCAGCATGCCGACTGGGTCCGGGAACGTACGCTCATCCCATTTGAAGTCCGTCCAGTGGTATTCCTTCATCCAGAAGCAGTCGAAGTGGAAGACGTGCAGCGGCAGATCGCGCTCAGCCATGCCTTCTACGAAAGAGTTAACCGTAGCTTCGTCGTAGTTCGTCGTGAACGAAGTCGTCAGCCACAGACCGAACGACCATGCCGGAGGAAGTGCTGGCTTGCCAGTCAGATCCGTATATCTGCCCAGTACTTCTTTGATCGAAGGACCGTCGATAACGAAGTATTCGAGCGATTCGCCTTCAACGCTGAATTGCACTTTCTTTACTTTCTCCGAACCAACCTCGAAGGATACGAGTTCAGGCTGGTTGACGAACACGCCATAACCTTTGTTCGAAACGTAGAACGGAATGTTCTTGTAAGTCTGTTCAGAGCTTGTGCCGCCGTCTTGGTTCCAGAGGTCGACAACTTGTCCGTTCTTAACGAATGCCGTGAAGCGCTCGCCAAGGCCGTAGATGAACTCGCCTACGCCGAGATCCAGCTCTTCGCGCAGCCATCTGCGGTCTTTGCCTTCTGTAATATAGGCCATCGAACGAGGGCCGCTGCCCGTCAGACGTTCGCCGCCGCGGTAGAACGCAACGCTCCACTCCGCGCCTTTGCGAATGTGTGCGCTCAGGTTGCCGCTCGTCAGAATCGTTTCTTCTTCTGTTTCCGTAATCGTTACGTGGCCAGCCGATTGCGGCGTCAGCTCGAACTTCGGTCCGCGCTCAACAACGCCTGCATAGTGAATCAGCTTAACGCCGATAACGCCTGGTGCCGGCGAATGGAATTTCACCGTGAACTGCAGCGTATCCAGCATGTTGCCGCGGGTCATAATCGGAATTGGAGAAACATAAGCGGTAAGATCGTCGCCGTTACGTTCTACCTCATGCGCTTGAGTAGCTGCTTTTACGTTAAAGCCTTCGCGAATAAGCCAGTTACCGTCATGGAATTTCATGGTTTGGTTTCATCCTTTCGATGCATTATAGGATAGGAATTGCATGTATTAACGTATATAGTAGTATTATACTGACTTCTATTCGGTCTAACTATCATAATTATGAGTAACTATAGCACGATTCTGATCTTACCTATTCATCCATGACAGAAAGGCTGAATGCCAACGATGGATCTCTACGCCAAGAATACGTTACGCGAGGACCGCCTGCACGGCGATGCGATGCTCCCCATGGCAACCTACTTGATTGAACGGGAAGCTGGAGAGCCCATATTGGATACACACTGGCACCAGGAGGCTGAATTTTTCTGCGTGCTGGAGGGCGAAGTCCAGTTCCAGATCGATACCGACTACCTCATCGTTCGCGCAGGCGAAGCCGTCTACATTGACGGCGGCGACATGCACGCCGGACACTCGCATAATGGATCTCCCTGCATCTTCTGCGCAATCGTATTCGATGCGCAGTGGCTCGCTGGCGCAAGCTATGACGCCGTTCAGGCTGGTTTCATTGCACCGCTGCAAGAGAAACGCCGCACGCTTCCAAGGCACATCAAACCGGACACGGAATGGGGACAGGCCGTGCTCGATCATTTGCACGCTATTATGGAAGCCTATGATCGTCAAGCGCTCGGTTTCGAGGCTGCGCTTAAGGGACGTCTGCTGCTTATTTTCTCCGAGATTGCCGCTGCCGGTCAGTGGCGCAAACGTTCTGCGATTAATGCTGCCGAAGTCGTCAAGATCGATCGGCTGAAGACGATTATCGTCCATATGCAGCAGCACTACGACCGACCGCTTCGCATTCGAGAGCTTGCCGATCTCGTTCCGATGAGCGAGGGACAGTTCATCCGCTTCTTCAAATCGATGACGCACAAAACGCCGATCGACTACTTGAACAGTTACCGGGTGCGCCGTGCGGCTGAGCTGCTGCGTGACACCGACCGCAAAATCTCCGACATCGCTCTCGAGGTCGGCTTCGAGCATGTCAGTTATTTCATTAAAGTGTTTCGCAAACAGCACAAAACGACTCCTTCCGAATATCGGAAAGAGTCGTCTCGTGAATTGGATGCTGCTGATATGGATTGAGGACTAGTGATGCGCACTCTAGCGCACCGCCTGCTAGCCTCTAACGAACTCCAACAGTATTAATACGCTGATACGGAGATCTGCAGTTTCTAACGAACCTCGTATGCTCTATTAATGCTGCATCCGGCCTGAAGGCCTTATTTTATAGCAAATAAGAGTTCCCAAGTTCGTTAGCACCTTATTGTGCCCTTATTGCGCCGAATAAGCTCGCTGTGGTTCGTTAGCCTTCCGATGGCTCGTCCAACAATTAGATGACGCTGCCACCATAGATGAAGCGGTATTCCCAGTGCGTGCCTTCGATGCTGCTAATCTTCACGCCGCCGGATTCTTTGGAATATGTATGCAGAATCTGACCGTCACCCAAGTAAATCGCATCGTGCGAGATACGCTGCTTGGATTTATCGATACCTGCGTAGTCGGAAGCCTTGGAGCCCTTGTAATCCATGAATACAAGAATGTCGCCGCGCTTCAGTTGATGCCAGTCATAGACGGCATTGCCTTTGCTCTTCACGTATTCGCCCTGGCCGCGGGAGTCCGCAGGAAGCTTAAGGCCGATGCCTTCCAGGTACATCTGACGGAACAGATCGGAGCAGTCGAACGTCGTCGTCGTGTTGCGATCCGAACCAAACTCATATGGCGTACCCAAGTACTTCATGCCCGTTGCGATTACTTTCTCGATCTGTGCTGCACGATAAGCGTCCGCCTCACTCGTTGAACCGCTGGACGAACCGCCGGATGTGCCGCCGCTAGAGGATGAACCACCGGTCGAACCTGTGCCGCTGCCCGAAGGCACGCTGCCGTTTAATTTCAAATATTTGCTGTCGGTAGAGACGTAACCAACTTGACCGTTCGTTTCTTGAACGCGATACCAGCTGGCATTCGTCTTCTCCAGCACGACGACTGGCTCGTCTTTCTTCAGCATCCGGATGACGCTGCTCGATGTTGACGGGCTTGTCCGCATATTAACGCCATACAGCACCGTCGCGGTTGTCGTTCCTGCTGGTGTCGACGTGCTGCCGCCACTGCTGGACAAGGTAACGTTCAAATATTCACTTGAAGTTGATACATAGCCGATTTTACCGCTGCTATCTTGAACTTTGTACCAATACGAATTCGTCTTCTCAAGTACAACCAGATTTTCACCCTTCTTCACCATTCGGATAATGCTGCCCGAAGTGGATGGACTGGTGCGCATATTGACGCCAGATTGTACAGTTGCCGTACCGACCTGCGCTGCGAAGACGTCTGCTGCCGGCACGAGGAGTGATCCAAATGCGAGCATTGTTGCCATTGAAGCCGTTAGGAGCGGTTTCTTCCATGAAGTAGTAAGCATTGGTTTGATTCCCTCCATAGGATTGTTTGTTGTGGTGTGGAAATATAATCCCATTGTACGAGGTGATCGAAAGGACGAGCATCTGACGTTCTTCCCAAAGTGGATTTTACCAATCTAGGCATATCGAACCTTGTCGAATCTAACCGCTTATGGGCCAAAATAAAAAGCGCCGAATGGGCGCTTTTCTCATCGTTCTCATATTCTGCTACTGGCTTGACGTTGACCATGCAATATTCATTGAAATCGTCTCATAATTGGTGTCTTATTGGGCGTTTGCCCAATATAGTCCATACGAACTAACTGACGTAAAAGATGCCGTCACAGGAAACATTTACATACTCCAAACGATGCGTTACTGTGGCGTTTTGCGGCAGGCTCATGCTGATGATGGAACTAATGTTAGACAATCGAATTCGTTCGATCCTCCTGTTCAACAGATGCTACCGTTGGCTCAGAGGGCTCCATATGAACATGAACGCTCATAATGTTGTGTTTGCGCTCCATCCGCTGCTCAATCTCGTCGCTGATCCGATGACTCTCTACGATCGACAGCGTTGGGTCAACGGTGATGATGACGTCAATCAGAACATTGCTGCCGTGTACGCGGGCTTTAATGTCTTTGATTTCCCGAACGCCTCGGGTACGCGCAATCGTTCCCCGTAGTGTGTTTAACTCCTTCTCGTCGAACCCATCCGTTAGCGCATGAGTCGAGCTGTAGAAGATATCCCACGCCGTCTTGCAAATGATGATGCCAACTGCGAATGCTGCAACAGTATCGAGCCAAGGAAAACCCAGCTGCGCGCCAAAAATACCGACCGCTGCGCCAATACTGACAAGCGCGTCAGATCGATTATCTTTGGCCGCGGCCATTAGCGCTTGGTTGTTGATTCGGCTGGCCAGCTTCTTGTTATACGTATATACGAACATCATAGCTGCAGCCGCAGCGACCGCAACCCATGCTGAAGTCAGACTAGGCGCTTCGCCCGTCCCTTGGAACAATGCCCGGACCGCATCAATCAGCACCTGCAGGCCGACCGTCGCCATAATAAACGAAGCAATAAGGGCCGCAATCGTCTCCGCTCGAAAATGCCCATACGGATGGTCCTTATCCGGAGGCTTCTGCGAGATGCGCAGCCCAATTAGCACTGCCGTCGACGCCACAATATCCGTCAAGTTGTTGAAGCCGTCCGCTGTAAGCGCCTGAGAGGCATAATAGTAACCCGCAACAAGCTTAATAGCAGACAATGCCAGATAGGCGCCGATGCTGATCCAGGCACCTTTCTCCCCTTGCTTGATCTCCGCATATTGGCTTTCATTCGTCACAGCGATTACCTCCAAATTTCCAATAACGGTATCATACCTGACGGCAATCGTGTGGGTCTAGAGCAACATTGTTGTCAAACCTCAACCTTCCTAACCCAGGCGCAACAAGTTTGACCAAGCTCAACTAAATGGGTAACAATCATAACTGATTGGATAGGAGTACCCGTTGTACCCTCCAATGTATTCTATGTAAAGAGAAACAGCCCATTACCGAGGAGGTATGGGCTTAATCAATACTATCTATATTCAAACTTTTTCAATACGTGCGGTTTTACGTTTAGAGAGGGCCTCAGATATTAATCGGTCTCGTTCCGGATTATCGACAGGGAGAGATTGTTTTACGTATCCACCAGCAAGACGAGCAACGTCATCAAGAGATTTCATTAAATTATCTTTCTTGTTCATATGTTCGTCACCCCTTATGTAGAGTATATCATAATCAAACGTTTGGCTGAAGATCCATCAATAATCATATATCCATGACCCAAATGATCTGCTCTAATCCTATGACCAACATAATATCTCATTAAGGGCAAAGATTTAGGTCCTGTTTTGGACTGAAAAGCGACAGCTCCTTCGTATCCGAGTTCCTCACTAATCTTACATGCAAAGCCCAACAAATGTTCACCGATCAGGTCAAACATTTTACCCTTGAAGTTATGAGGAGCAGATTCGATCAGATGAACAAAAATATGGTCCTCTTTAATTTCCAGAGCTATACACCCCTGTATTTCATCATCACCTCGTATGACCATCTTAAACACTTTAGTATTACCCTGTAACTCTAAAAGGTATCAAATATTTGTAAAATCACTTGAGACTATAACGAACATACACATAAATTAACAGAAAATAAAAATAGACCCACCCGTTACCGGGCAGGTCTCTCACAGCTGTTACTACTATTTATCGTACTTATCGAACGTAAATCCGCCCCAGCCGCCATTGTTGCTGTCCTCGCGGCGCTTCAGTTGATCCTCCTGCTCTTGCGAATCCCGGTCCTTCTCTTCGTAAGTCTCCACAACCGGATCGGAATCTACGTACGATTCCAGCTCAGGGTCTACAACCTGCGTGGTCGTCTTCGACAAAGATGGCTTCATCTTGCCCAGCTCATGGCCGCAATCGGTGCAGTAGCGGGCCATCAGCTCGTTCTCCGTATCACAGTTCGGGCAGATGACGCGAATTTCGCCGCTCGACATCTCAGGTTTCAGATCTTGTTCCGTTGCGAAACGAGTGCCGCAGTCCGGACAGAACTTGGCGTTCAGCGGGACAACCGTGCCGCAAGCGCAGGTTTTCTCCAGCTTGATCGCCTGAATCTTAAGATCAATCATTTCAATTTCTTGCTTCATAATCTGCAGCTTCTCGCAGCAAGCCTCAATGACCTCTGCCGATGCTTCATGCTCCCCGGACAGATGCGCTTCGAATACGGCTTCTCCGATCTGCGAATACAGTTTGCTCATATCTTTCTCGCGCGACGACTTCTGACCGTTCAACTTCGCGATCTCAAGCGTTTGCTGTGCTTTACGGGCCGCATCCGAGGCACCTTGCTTCATCTTGTCGAAAATAGACATCTGTATCGCCTCCCTTTCTCTTCATATAACCGTTACGTCTGCCATTCAATCTGGTTGCACAAACCTGCATCATTCTCAGGAGTTAAGGAGCCGACTCCCCTCCAGAAAAAAGACCTCGCGCTCCACTTCACAGTGGAACTTGAGGTCATTTCGCGTACGATTAAGCTTATTCAGCTGGGTACATACGGGCGCGCATCGCCTGCACATCCGCATTCTCCAGATACTCGTCGTAAGACATCGTACGGTCGATCAGACCGTTCGGTGTAATCTCGAAGATACGATTCGCTACCGTCTGAACGAACTGATGGTCATGCGATGTGAATAACATCGTACCGTCAAAGTCGATCATACCGTTGTTGAGCGCCGTAATCGATTCGAGGTCCAAGTGGTTCGTTGGTTCGTCCATAACGAGTACGTTAGAACCGGACAGCATCATCTTGGACAACATGCAGCGAACCTTCTCGCCACCGGACAATACGCTTGCTTTCTTCATGCCTTCATCGCCCGCGAAGAGCATGCGGCCCAAGAAACCGCGGATGAACGTCTCATCCTGATCCTTCGAGAATTGACGGAGCCAGTCAACGAGCGTCAGGTCCACGCCATCGAAGTAAGCCGAGTTATCTTTAGGGAAGTATGCTTGCGTCGTCGTAATGCCCCATTGGAAGGAGCCTTCATCCGGCTCAAGCTCACCCATAATGATCTGGTACAGTACCGTCTTCGCCAGACCGTTCGGACCAACGAGTGCGATTTTGTCGCCTTTGTTCACCGTAAACGTCAGGTTGTCGAGAATTTTCTCGCCATCGATCGTTTTCGTCAAGCCTTCTACTAGCAGCAGTTGCTTACCAGCTTCACGCTCTGGCTTGAAGTTGATGAACGGATATTTGCGGTTCGAAGGGCGGATGTCGTCGAGCGAGATCTTATCGAGCATCTTCTTACGCGACGTCGCTTGCTTCGACTTCGATTTATTCGCACTGAAGCGCTGAATGAACGCTTGCAGTTCTTTGATCTTGTCTTCCTTCTTCTTGTTCTGGTCGCGTTGCAGCGTGAGCGCCAGCTGGCTGGACTCATACCAGAAGTCGTAGTTACCGACGTACATTTGGATTTTGCCAAAGTCGATATCGGCGATGTGCGTACATACTTGGTTCAAGAAGTGACGGTCATGGCTGACTACGATTACAGTGCCTTCGAATCTCGAAAGGAAGTTCTCGAGCCAGTGGATCGATTCCATGTCCAAGTGGTTGGTAGGCTCATCGAGCAGCAGAATGTTCGGGCTGCCGAATAGCGCCTGAGCGAGCAATACGCGAACTTTCTCGTTGCCGCCGAGTTCTTTCATTTGCTTGTCGTGGAGATCCGTGAAGATACCGAGGCCATTCAGCATCTCAGCCGCTTCGGACTCTGCTTCCCAGCCGTTCATCTCAGCGAATTCAGCTTCGAGTTCACCAGCGCGGATGCCATCCTCGTCCGTGAATTCAGCTTTCGCATAGAGCGCGTTCTTCTCTTGCATAACGTCATAGAGGCGCTTATGGCCCATCATGACCGTCTCGATGACTGGGAACTCATCGTATTCGTAATGGTTCTGTTTCAGAACCGCCATCCGTTCGCCTGGAGCGATATGGACTTCGCCTGTATTAGGCTCGATCTCGCCGGATAGAATTTTAAGGAACGTCGACTTACCAGCGCCATTCGCGCCGATCAGACCGTAGCAGTTACCTGGTGTAAACTTAATATTAACATCCTCGAAGAGCGGTCGCTTACCATAACGAAGCGATACGCCAGTCGTGCTTATCATTGATTTAATCCCGTCCTCTCAAACGTGTTCATCAGGTTATTATAGCACAGAAACGCTCGTTCGTCATAACGAGTGCGATTGGGATAAACTGTTCTTTTGCAAATTTGTTATTAAACTTGTTCATCTCTCCCCCTCCGTCTCTGTCTGCGTCCATTATCATCCAGGGAATTCCAGCCAGCAACAGGATCATGCTAATCAAAAAAAGCTTTCCAGCCGACTGCTCAGCCAGAAAGCTATGGATGACATGCATATAATAGATGCCGCTTAGTCCCAGCTAAGCTTCACTTCGCCGCCGTTGGCCGACGATTCGTAGATGGCATCCAGAATCCGATTGTTCGTATAGCCCGTAATAACGGACGAAATCGGCATCGTACCTTCTTGGATAGACGTGATAAAATGTCTCGCAACCAGCTCACGCTCATTAACGCTGTCCAACGGCTCGATTGCCTGCTTCACCACTTCATCGTTCTCGTGCTTCACAAGCGTCGCCGCATTGCCAATGATCGATACGCCCGCTTCCGTACCCATCAAATGAATAAACGGCTCATCGGTCAGATCCGCAGCATGCGCTGCCCAGCTAACGTCGAGTGACAGCGTTGCTCCGTTGTCCAGCTTGATAAGCGCCGTAGCCAAGTCTTCAACGTCATACTTGCCGTCCCAGTTCGGCGTCCCCCAAGTGCCAATGCCGCGCTTATGCGGACCGAACTCGGAATAAGTCGTGCCGAATACGGATACCGGCTTCGGGCTATCAACGAAATGCAGCGACAGGTCGAGCATATGAACGCCGATATCGATCAGCGGACCGCCGCCAGCCATGTCCATTTGGGTGAACCAGGAGCCCCAGCCCGGGATCCCTTTTTTGCGGAGCCAACCCGTCTTAATGTTGTAAATACGTCCGAGAGCGCCATCATCGATCAAGGCTTTCACTGCGCGGGCCAGACCCGTGAAGCGCATTTGCTGCGCAATCATGACCGTCTTGCCCGTACGCCGCTGGGCATCGACGATCTCTTTCGCCTTCGCCGAGCTGATCGCCATCGGCTTCTCGAGCAGCACATGCTTACCCGCTTCCAAGGCAGCAATCGTCAGAGGTGCGTGGAACTGGTTCGGCACTGCAACGACAACCGCATCGATGTCAGGATCAGCGATCAGTGCTTCTGGAGACACGTGTACGGTCTTGATCGAATGTTCTTCTGCACGTTTCTCCGCTAGCGGCAAATACGTGTCGGTTACAGCGCTAAGCTCTGCCACGTCGCCCAACTTATTCAAGGTTTCCATATGAACGGCGCCGATTGCACCAGCACCGATAATGCCGAAACGAATACGGGATGGAGAATTAATCGTCATAGTTGTATGCCTCCGATTTGGAATATACGTTTATTATAACCTTATGAAGCAAACGGTTGCACTGCGCCTAATTGGTGTTGTTTTGTCCGAATTTGCTGCGTTATTTACTTTATTATCAAAAGTTCGTCGATATGATCCGTTCGCATCCCAACTCAAGATCGGGTAAACTACTCATGACGAACATCTAATGATTGGAGGACTATTCCATGAAATTGTTATCGATAGAGCCAACGCCAAGCCCGAATTCAATGAAGCTGAACGTCGACGAGACACTGCCTCGCGGACATCGACATACATACCTGCCGGATAAATCCGAAGGCGCATCGGAGATCATTCGAGCACTGCTCGCCATCAATGGGGTCAAAAGCCTATTCCGTACCGCGGATTTCATCGCCCTAGATCGGAAGCCGAATGCGGACTGGCAGAGCATACTGTCCGAAGCCCGGCGGTTGCTAGCTGGTGACGACGCAGACGCTTCAACTGCAATCGGGGCGGCTCCGTCCGCTGACGGCTTCGGTGAAGCGCATGTACTCGTGCAATTCTACCGCGGCATTCCGATGCAGATACGGGTACGAATCGGTGAGCGCGAAGTGCGTGCTGCAATGGGACAGCGCTTCACCGATGCCGTGCAGGCGGCAGCCGGCACGACGTTCATACGGGAGCGCAAGCTTGAGGAGTTCGGCATTCGTTACGGCGAACCGGAAGAAATCGCAGCCGATATTGTACGCGAGCTTGAAGCGGCGTATACGGAGGAGCGGGTCGCTTCGCTGGTAGCGGCTTCGCAGGCGCAAGGCCCGGATGCAGTCGTAGAAGCACCGATTCGTCCTACCCCGCTGACAGCCGAAGAGGTTCTTGCGAAGTTCGACGCTGCCGATTGGCAGGAGCGTTATGCCGCGCTGGATCGACTGGCCGAGTCGACGCCGGAGGCGCTGCCGATGCTGCAGCGTGCGCTTGCGGACGAGAACGCATCGATCCGCCGCCTTGCCGTCGTCTATCTGGGCGACCTTCGCAGCGCAGAGGCTATGCCACTGTTGTTCACAGCGCTGAAGGACAAGTCTGTATCCGTCCGCCGCACGGCTGGCGATACATTGTCCGACATCGGCGATCCTGCGGCGATCGAGCCAATGATCGAGTC
Source organism: Paenibacillus terricola (assembly GCF_014779765.1). GTDB lineage: Bacteria > Bacillota > Bacilli > Paenibacillales > Paenibacillaceae > Paenibacillus_T > Paenibacillus_T terricola. The sequence continues at coordinate 185,654 of NZ_JACXZA010000006.1, forward strand.
GCTGCGCGACAAGAACAAGCTTGTACGCTGGCGCGCAGCTCGATTCCTCTACGAAGCAGGCGACGAGCGCGCTCTGGATGTGCTGCGCGAAGCCGAGAAAGACGCCGAATTCGAAATCTCGCTGCAGGCGAGAATGGCTGTCGAGCGCATCGAGCGCGGCGAGGAAGCGGCCGGCTCCGTCTGGCAGCAAATGACGCAGCGCAATCGCGGAGGCGACGCGGAGTAACCGAAAGTGGAAATTGCAGTTGCAGATGCATATTCAGGTGCTGTAACGGACTCAGATAACGGACCGATACAATTTGCGAAGCAATCGGATGATAATCGATGCGGCAAGAAACTTGTAATCAACTTGTAATAAACGTCTCAGGTTCATTTCAGCTTCTGCCCGCATACTAACAGACAAGACCCCCCTTTATGAAATAGATATTGAACAGCCTGCGGCAATCGGTGCCGCAGGCTACTTTTTTGCCCTTACATCGGTATTGCGTCATGGATGCTGCCTATGTAACAGAGTTGATGCGACATTGTCACAGACTTGTAATAACCGTTTCAGGTTCCTTTCAGCTTCGCCCAGCATAATAAGTAACAAGACCCCCTTATGAAATAGATATTGAGCCTGCGGCGTTCGGTTGCCGCAGGCTACTTTTTTGCCTTCTATATGGTTTAGCGTCATGAATGCTGCCTATGTAACAAAGCTGATGCGACATTGTCACAGACTTGTAATAACCGTTTCAGCTTCCTTTCAGCTTCGCCCAGCATAATAAGTGACAAGACCCCCCTTTATGAAATAGATATTGAAAAGCCTGCGGCGATCGGTGCCGCAGGCTACTTTTTTGTATATAACCAAACGGGTATTGAAATCATTACTGACTTGGTTAAAATTTCAAATAGAGTGAATTAACTTAAAAGTGAGTTTTCACAACCTCTAAAGGAGCGTATCTCCATGCTTATCGGCAAACATTCCAGCAAGCTGCTAGGCTTGCTCGTCTTGTTCATTTTCTTATTCGGTTATCTGACCTATGAGAAGTTTGATCTTTATTTCTCGCTGGCCCCCTCTGAGAACCGCGGCTTGAAGCTTTTCTTATCCATATGTAATTTGATCTTTGTCTTATATTTGTTTAGTCTCTTCCGACTTCTGTATTTCAAGAAGAACACCGTGGAATGGAAGCAAGGATATCTCTATCTCAATGGGTCACGCGTTATATTGGGCTTCCAGTCGATTACGAGACTTGATCCATCGATGCTGAACATCAAATTTAATTCGTTATGGAGCATGAAGGTGCTTGGCGAACCATCTGAGATTACAGCATTCATCAACCAAGCAGCGCAGGACTTCCCGGCAAAAGTAAGTAAACTCGACAACGTTTAATGATATGGTTGATATTTACATTTACGAACATTAGTTCTATTATAAGAGATGGTTGCAAAGTTCGAAGGATCACTGGAGGCTGATTAGGCTGAAATATTTCATCGTTACCGGTTCATCGCGTGGTATTGGAAGAGCCTTATCCGAGAAGCTTCTGTCATCAGACCACCATCTGTTATGCATATCAAGAGAAGTGAATCATGAATTAGTCGCTTTAGCCGAATCCAAGAATGCACCGATTGATTACTTTCCTATTGATTTGATCAATGTGCATGAAATCGACGCTTTAATGAAACGAATCATCGGGACCATTGATGAATCCGCTATCCAATCCATCTATTTGGTTAATAATGCAGCAGTGGTTCAACCTGTTGAAGTTTCAAGCGGAAGCGAACCTAACGACATCATCGCTCATATGAACATTAACTTAGTTGCACCCATGCTCTTAACGTCGAGTTTCATCAAGTATACCGAGCCGTTCAAGGTCGATAAGCGGATCATGAACATTTCATCCGGTCTGTCCTTTAACTTGAAACCTATGCTAAGCTGCTACTCTACTTCTAAAGCAGGGCTCGAAACATTCGTAAAGGCAATCGGAGTCGAACAAAGGGACGTCAGAATCATGGGTGTTCGACCTGGCGCAACCGATACTCGCATGTACGAACAATCGGTGATCACGGATAAAAGCGCAGGTACAATCAAGTTAGCCAGTACAAGCTATGCGGCAGACCGAATAATAACCTTCCTATTCGACAGATTCGAGCACGGCAAAGTTGTCAAAGGGTGGTAACATCAGAATTTTTACATAGGCATTACAAGAAACGGCCTAATCATCTCCACACGGAGCGCGACTAGGCCGTATTATCATACCTCTTATGCAGTAAGCTTCAGTTCCAGCAATACTGAGCCGTCGGTACCGTAAGGTGTGCTCCGTACCTGATAACCGTCGCGGATGCCCGCCTGCCGAACGGCGGCGCGAATGTCCTCGTTCCACGAATCGCCCCTCGTGTACCGCACCTGCAGCTCCCGCTTCCCGCGTTCCGACATATCCGCAAGCTTATTCGCAAGCGAAGTGACGGAGCTCGCTGTCCGCTCTGGCTTCAGCCAATCCAGACCAACTGCAGACTCAAGCTTCGCCATACGTTCCGCTTCCCTTGGTACCGTCTGCATTCGTTTGCGAAGCGCATCCGCATACACGGTGACCGCCTTCGGATACGATTTGGTCCACTGGTGATCCTTCCGCAATTGCTCATCAGTCAGTAGGTAGTAACGATATTGGCTGCGCAAAATCGCGCCTTGCGCCGCATCAACGCCCGAGGTTGAAGTGATCGCAGCATCATCCCATGTAGCATCGATATGGTACCACTGTCCATCCAGCTTCACCATATTCCATGCATGCTCCCCGGTGTTCACCGTTCCTGCTGCAATGACATTGTCGATGCCCGCTTTTGTCAACATGTTATACATGAGCAGCGCATAGCCCTGGCAGACTGCCTTTCCAGTAGTCAGCGCTTCATAAGCGGTATATTTCTGAAGCGAATGATCATATTCTACGCGGTCGACAACCCAATCGTGGATGGCCTTCACCTTCTCATGGTCGTTCATTCCGTCTTTCATAATGTTACGCAGCGCCCGATCGGTAATCCGGTTGACCTCAGCCGTCTGTTCTGCCGACTCTCGGTAACGAATGCGCAGATCCACATCCGTTCGGAGTGAAGTCTCGCGTATCGTGTAATAGTAGGAGTCGATAATATATGCGATGTAGTCATCGGTCGCCGTCGCATCAGCTAACGCTTGCTTAAGCGCCGCTTCCGAATGATCGGCACCAAGCATTGCGACGGATACCCGCTCGGTGTGTGTCTGAAGCTGCTGCTTAATGAACTCGGTCAGCGACTTCTCGTTCTTCACTTCTGCAGATGCTGCAAGCGCTTCGGTGCCGGATGCTGCGTCAACTGCGATAGGACGCACCTTTTGCTTCCAATAATTAAACAACTGGCTCCCTCCCAACACACCGGCAATGACGGCCAGCAGCACAACTCGAGTGACCCGCACGGCCATCCTCTCCTTCCACAATGTTGCTCATTAGCATCATTATAACCGAACCTATGGGAACGGAAACCATCGGGACGTTGAGGATGTGATAAGGAGATGCGCCGAATAGGATACACGAATATATCCTATTCACACCTATCCAAGTGACCAACCTAGCAGATAATCGCCCCTACCCTTTCGCCGCCGCGCCGCCTTCATCTATGGCAATGCGTCGACGGTAGTCGGTTGGCGTGACGCCGTAGTGTTTCTTGAACATGCGATAGAAATACGACGGGTTCGTATACCCGATACGCTCCGCAATCTCAGCTACCGAATAATGCGTGCCTTCGAGCAGCTCAATCGAGCGCTCCATACGTACAGAATTGATCACGTCGATAAGCGCGTTAAGCGTAATCTGCTTATAGATACGTCCGACGTAACTCGGCGACAAATCGAGTTTATCCGCAATCCAGTTGAGCGACAAATTGGAGTCGCCGTAGTGCTCTTCAATCATTTGATGAATGTGCTTGATAAGATCCTCGTGGCGCATGCTCCGTTTCTCGGCCAGCTTCTCTCTTACTTCTTCAAGCAGCGATTGGAAGGCGGTCTCCGCCTCTTGCAGCGTCTCGAATGGCTGGTCGCTAACCGCGAGCATATGCTCCGGGCTCCGCTCGAATACGATCGCATGGCTCCGCTGGAGCGAATGCAACACATTCGTCAGCACCATCGTGAGATGAGACAGCAGCCAACGCGCCACCTGAACGGAATGACTGCGCGTCTCGTCAACCATGCAGCCGATAAGCTGCATCGCTTCCTCCACCTTGCCTGCCGCCACGCTTTCAATGAGCCGCCTCTCCTTCTCGACCGGATAGACGTACTCCTTCAGCATCGGTATAATCACATCGCTCGCTCGAATGAGCGAACGGTATCCAGCGAACAGTCGGTGCTGTGCGGCTTCTTTCACCTTCTTATACATCGTATGCACGTGCACCGTGTGATTGTCCACATCTGTATAAGCAATAGTGACGCCAATGCGCAAATGTTCAAGCACCGCCTGCTGAATATGCCGCAGCACCGATTCGAGCAGTACGACATCATCGAACGGAGCAGCAGCCGAACTACCAAGAAGCAGCAGCACGCCATCAGCATCCATATCGATCGTCTCAACTTTGTAAGACTGGGACGCCAGCTCATAACAAATGTTCATAATCGCATATTTGTAGACACGCGCATCGGGGCCGCTCGTATCCGAGAACGATTGGAACCGGTCAATCGCGAGCAGCGCCATCCGATACTCATTCTGAAAATCGAACTCGATGCCCAAATCGTCCATCCGTCTGCGCAGCGGCCGAGGATTAAGCGCTTCGCGCCCCAAAACAAGGTTGCGCAGCAAATCCTGCCGCAGCGTCAGAAGACTGTTCCGCTTCTCCGTCTCGAGCGTACGCATCCGACTAGCCATCCGGCCAATCGGCATATACAGCCGCCGCGACAAAATAAACGAAGCGATCAAGCCAGCAGCGAGAATCGCTGCCGCTACAGCAATCGTCAACACGCGAATGCCGTTTACCTGGCGCGTCACATCCCGATAAGGCGTAATGCGTACGTACCGCCATTCCAACGAGTCGGGCTTCGTGTACGAGATGAGCGATTTGTCCCCATCGGATTTGCCGATAAAATAACCCGAATCCGCATCAGCAACAATACGCCGAATGAGCGTCGTCGCTTCGTCACCCGATTGACCAACAAGCAGATCGTCGCCGGACAACAGTCTGCCGCGGTTATCGATAATAAACGATTTGCCGTTCGTCGCTTGCCCGACATGGCTGCCGATATCGCGGTTAATCCACTGCGCATCAATATTCACGATAATCGCCGAGTTGACCTTGTCAGTCAGCCCAATCGCGTCATAACACAAATACGTATAGACAGCTTGCCTCTCCGTCGAATCAACATCAATCGGTATCGTCCGTGGGATCGGGGTGAACGGCTTATAGTCCTGGTAGTCGTCAAGCATCTTCAATATATCTTGATCGGCAAGCTCGCTTGGCGCGAGAAGACCGCTTTGTTTCGCATTGGAAGCTAGATACACATAACGCGAGTTTGGGTTGTAAACGTAGATCGATTTGATAAAAGGCATTGAACTCAAGTAGTTGCTAAGCTCTCGCATAGCAGCGACAGAGTCGTAAATATTCGGGTTAGCATAGAACATCAGCTTCGAAATGTTCAAGTTCTGATATAGCTGGAACGAAAGCGATTGTGCGCTGTCGGTCATCCCGACAACCTCTTTGCTCGTCTGATTAAGCGCAGCAAGGTCGGATTGATACACTTGCTTCAGCGCGATCCGATTGAACAATGTGAACAAAATAGCAGAAGAGACGATCAGCGTCACTACAATACAGAGCGTGATGCTCAGGAGCAATCGAATAAACAGCTTGCCATTGTCTTCGCTATGCTTCAGACGCATACGGCTCCTCCTCGTCCTATCGGTATATCGAGATTGTAAGAGTGAAAGGGGTTTCAGTCAATGCGATTTTCAATGCGATTTTCGATGTGATTTATGATGCGTACGACCTAATTTCGCAAGTTTACACCCGCTTATAGCAAGGAACGCGCCGACGCCCGCCCGAACGATCCGGGGGACGCCGACGCCTTCGCCTTTCAAGAGCGCCTTACTTAATTCCGTTAGCTGTTACATATTGCGCCCACTGCTTCTTATACTCTTCGTGGATCTTCTCCAGTCCTGCCTGCTTCGCCTTCGCCATTGCGGTCTGCAAGCCTTCCTGCACATTATCAACTAAGCCCGCATACAGCGGTGCAAAATATTGGCTCTCCACCTGCTCGACCGCCGCTTTCTCCGCTTGGTAAGGCGTGTAGTCCTCCGCGAAGCCGGTGAACTTATCCGGCGATTGGATTTTGTCCAGCGATGCAAAAATCTCTTTAACGCCGTCGAAGTCCTTGTCGAACAACATGAATTCCGGATTACGCCATGCCCAGCCGTTCATGCCTTCACGCGGGAAGCCATTGGACGTGCTGTCGCCAATCATTTCATAGTAGCCCTCGGTTACTTTGTAGTTCGTACCTTCAACGCCGTACTCCGTCAACTGGTTGTAACGTTTGTCGAGAACCATTTTCTCGTAGAATGCGAGCGCACGCTCTGCGTTCTTGCTGCTCTTCGGAACAGCGAAGCCGTTATGGATCGGATGAACCGGCGTTGCATAGCCTTTTGCCAGAGGGAATGGATAGTAAGCGAGCTCCCAATCTGGATGAGCCGATTTCATTTTCAGACGCGTATCATTGAAACGAGTTGGGTTATCTCCGATAATCGCCGCTGCTTTGCCGCTGATAACTGGATCCTGCATCGTATCCTTAACGTTGAGGACGTTCTTCGCGAAGAAGCCCTTCTGCTGCCAACGCTGTACGATTGTAAGGTCCTGCACCTGCTCGTCAGAGCCCCAATACGAATAAACATCGGACGGACTATTGTATTTGATACCGAGTCCGTATGGCGTCGCGCCAATTGCATCATGCGTCAGATCGCGGATAGGCGCAATCAGGTTGTCACGTACGTTGGAGTTCATCGACAGTGGCATCATGTCTGGCTCATTCTTCTTGATACCATCGAGGTATTCCTCGAACGTCGCCATGTCAACTGGCTTCGGCAGGTTGTATTTCGCACGCAGGTCTTCACGATACACGAAGCCAAGCGTTACGTATTCTTTGTACGTTGCTGGAACGGTGTAGATTTTGTCATCGATCTTCACCGCATCCCACATGTCAGCTGGTACGTACTGCTGCAGTGCAGGCGCTGCTTTAGGCAAAATATCCGTAATGTCTTGGAAAGCACCTTTCTTCGCATACGATTGGAACTGCGTCCAGTCCGCCGTGAAGATAAGGTCGATTGGCTGACCCGAGGAGAGCAGCAGCTTATACTTCTGATCCCAGTCGGTCCATGTCGTGTAGTTGAACTTAACCGTCGTATTCAATTCTTCCTTCGCCATCTGATTCACGAGGTCCTGGATCTTCTGCAGATCTTTCGGTGCGTCGCCAAGCATGTAGAATTGCAGTTCTACCGGCTTCGATGTATCGATGCCCGTCTTCGTGCTGTCATCTTCCTTCGGCGTATCCGTCTTCGTGTCTGTCTTCGTATCCCCCGTGTTGTCGGTCGTGTTTGAAGATGTGTCTGTCTTGTCTTCGGATTTGCCGCAGCCGGATAGCACGACAGTAAGAACAAGCATGGTGGACAAGATGGACATCCCGAGCTTTCTTGATCTAAGCATGAATGAATCCTCCCTTTGGATTGGTTCATTAGACAATATGTTAACCCCCGAGAAGCCAAGCTGTCGCCTTATTTCTTCTCGATGGATGTAACCGGTGGTTACGGTCATTACCCTTTAACTGCGCCAATCGTGAGTCCTTTGACAAAATACCGCTGCACGAACGGATACAGCAGAATAATCGGTCCTGTTACTACGAGCGCCATCGCCATCTTCGTTGACTCTGTCGGAATGTCCGTACCAAGCGATACGCCGGTGCCTGCTCCCATCTGCGTCACGAACGACATCGTATTGATGACGTTATAGAGGTAGAATTGCAGCTGGTACATATGCTGATCGTTAATGAAGAGCGATGACAGGAACCAGTCGTTCCAATACGCTAGTGCCAGGAACAGGCCAACTGTGGCGATGCCAGGCAGCGATAGCGGCAGCACGATGCGGTAATAGATTGTAAAGTCATTCGCGCCGTCGATCTTCGATGATTCGAACAACTCGTCGGGAACGGCGGAGCGGATGAAATTCTTCATCAGAATGATGAGGAATGGCGTCATTAGTCCCGGGAAGATGAGCACGGTATACGTATCTGTCAGCTTCAAATATTTGGTGAGCAGAATGTACCAAGGTACGAGACCGCCTCCAAACAGCGTCGTGAAGTAGATGTAGAAGCTGAACATGTTACGGTATTTGAAGTCTCGGCGCTGCAGGACGTAACCCGTCATCGTGATGATGAACAGGCCGAGCAGCGTGCCAACGACAGTCGTTACAGTCGTCACCCAGTAGGCGCGGAGCACTTGATCAGGGAATCGGAACACTAATCGGTAACCCTCCAGGGAGAATGCCTCCGGGATAAGGTGGAATCCGTGTTTGATGATCGACTCATTCTGGGTGAGCGACGCCGAGATGACGAGCAGGAACGGGAACAAGCATAACAAGCTGCCGATGATGAGAACGACGTAGGCTAACGTTCGGAATAAGCGATCGGTTGGGGTGGTGCTCATGGGAGACCTCCTTCTGTAGTGGTGAAAAATGCTGAAGTGCGGGAGCTACACAAAGTGCGGTGCTGCTTCACAGCTGTTCCGCTGGGCGGCTGAGGCCGCTGCGCGGCGGATCATTCTTCCGATCGCTGTTGTCCCCGGATTGCCCTGAACTTGTGAGATCGCTAATCTGTAGCAATCCGTGGACAAAGGCGACCGCTGACGCTTCTCCAGAACGATTCCGCCGCTCCGCTCGCTTGCCGCCCTGCCCGCCCCTCTGCGCCGCGGGGCGGGGAACTTGGCTCGCCCATCTCCCCAGACTACCGTCGTCGATGGGCTCGCTGCGCTGCCCTTAGCAGCGCGGGATTCCGTCGCCATGCGACGAAGGGACTTGCAAGCAGCGCGATCGTTGCTGCGCAACGGCGAAGCCCGGGCCGCTGCGCGACCCTCTTTGGTTGTCGCTGCGCGACTTTAGAAGAGGGCGTAGTCGTCGTTTATTTTGCGAATGATATAGTTGACGGTCATGACGAGTATGAAGCCGAAGGCGGATTGGTAGAGGCCTGCGGATGTAGCCATGCCCATATCGAATGTTACTTTGAGTGAACGATAGACATAGGTGTCAAGAATGTCCGTTGCATTGTAGAGAACGCCGTTGTTGCCGACGAGCTGGTAGAACAGGTCGAATTGGCCTTTCATAATACTGCCAAGCGAGAATAGCAGCAGGACGATGAAAGTTGTTTTGAGCATCTGGATCGTGATGTGCCATATCCTCTGGAATATATTCGCTCCGTCTATTTTCGCCGCCTCGTAGTACTCTTCGCTTATCCCTGTAATGGCTGCGAGATAGATGATCATGCTGTAGCCGAGATTCTTCCATAGATAGAAGATGACGATGAGCGGTACCCATACCCACGGCGTATTGTAGACGTCGACCGGCTCCATATGAAGCGCTTTCAATGTAGTGTTAAGAAAGCCGTTCTCGTAGTTGAACAGGTTATAGACGATAACGCTTAAGATAACGAATGAGATGAAGTACGGCAAGAACAGAACGGATTGCGTCAGCTTCTTGAACCATTTGAGCTTCAGCTCGCTGACCAGCACGGCTAAGACGATCGCGAATACGTTGCTCAGGACAATGAATGCAAGGTTGTACCCGAGCGTATTGAGCGTCAGCCGCTTCAGGATGCCGGAGCGCCATAGAAACTTGAAGTTCTCGAAACCGATAAATTCGCTGTTGAACAAGCTGGTGTTGAAATCGAACCGGGTGAACGCATAATAGATGCCGACCATCGGGATGTACGAATTAATTAGAAAAAAGATCAGCGCTGGCATCAGCATTATGAACATGAGCCGGTTTTTAACGAGTTCGTACATAAATCCTCTCTTTCGAAGCATGCTGGTCTCTCCTCTCCTCGATCATGTATCGATCAGGTGCTGCACTCAGTGTAGTCGGACAGCCGGCAAGCCAGAAAGAGAAGGTTCGCGGAAAATATGAACTTATTCGCCTCTTCGCATATGAACATTTTCGGCTTTTGTGCACTTATGCGCTGTTCACACGTCTCAACCCCTCTACAATCCGGCTTCCATAAGCAGACGAATTGAAATTTTACGTTCCGTCATACATTAGACAAGCTTCCTTCATCGGTTCGCCACATCATTAGTGAAAAAAATCACATATAATAAAGGCATCAAACAAACCACTTTAAAAAACGGAAAGGGATGAACCTTATGCGCAACAACCACCAGCTGAGAATCGGAAAACAAGAGAGACGTTTAGTTGGGCTGTGCATTCTCGTTGCCGTTATTATGCTGCTGGCTTGGATCAGAAGACTGTGACCTGGAGGGATTACCATGCTGCAATGGCTGTACGATAGTTACGATCCGGTTAAGCTCAGTCGAATGTTGACCGGCATCACGCTATTCTTCCATATTATTTTTGCCACGATCGGCGTTGGCGTGCCGTTGATGATCGCGCTTGCGGAATTCATCGGGATCAAGCGCCGCGATTCTCACTACCTGCTGCTCGCCCGTCGATGGTCGAGGGGCTTCGTCATCACGGTTGCCGTCGGCGTCGTCACCGGGACCGCAATCGGTCTTCAGCTCAGCCTGCTGTGGCCGACATTTATGAAGGCTGCCGGACAGACGATCGCGCTTCCGCTGTTCATGGAGACCTTCGCCTTCTTCTTCGAGGCGATCTTCCTAGGCATCTATTTGTATACATGGGACCGGTTTAAGAATCGTTGGCTTCATTTCATGCTGTTGATTCCGGTCGTTATCGGCTCGTCGGCGTCCGCCCTGTTCATTACGGTCGTGAACGCCTTCATGAATGCGCCCGCCGGCGTGAAGTTCCTTGACGGACAGCTCGTCGATATCAACCCTTGGGCAGCCATGCTGAGTCCGGCCGCGCCTACGAAGGTGGCGCACGTACTCGCTTCCGCATACCTGACCAGCGCATTCATCCTTGCAGCCATCGCAGCGTGGTCGCTGCTAGCGGGCAGACGCCACGTCTATTATAAGAAAGCATTCAAGTTGACCATGGTTGCCGCGCTCGTATTCTTCGCCGCTACGGCTGTGATCGGCGACTTCTCCGGCAAATATTTGGCCAAATACCAGCCTGAGAAGCTCGCGGCGATGGAATGGCATTTCGAAACGACGGACAAGGCCCCCTTCGTATTCGGCGGCATCTTAACGGAGGATAACGAGGTGAAATATGCCCTCAAAATCCCGTATCTGCTCAGCATTTTAGCCAAAGATAAACCAAGCGGGACGGTGACCGGCCTGAACGAATTCGCGGAAGCCGATCGCCCGCCGATGTACATCCATTATTTGTTCGATCTCAAGATGATGCTGGTCGGCATGCTTGGCATTGTGCTTGCGCTGTTTCTGTTCTATTTGCTGCGGCGCCGATCGCAGCGGCAGCTGTATGCGAACAAATGGCTGCTCCGCGGTTCCATCGCCGCAGCGCCTCTGGCCATGCTGACAATCGAGCACGGCTGGGTGTTCTCCGAGATCGGCCGGCAGCCGTGGCTGCTTCGCGGTCTGATGCGCACATCGGAAGGAGCGACGACATCCGCCCATGTCGATACGATGCTGGTCATCTTCGTTCTGCTCTATATTGTGCTCGGCATCAGCTCCGTCATCGTGCTGACTCGAATGTTCCGCTCTAATCGCGCGGAAGATGAAATGATCGCCATGGGTCTGGAAGGAGGCGAACCGCAATGAGCCTGGAGGAACTCGGAATCGGCATCTTATGGCTGTTCTTGTTCGGTTATCTGATCGTCGCTTCGATCGATTTCGGCGCTGGATTTTACAGCTTCTATAGTCATCTGACCGGACAGCGTCAGCAGGTCCGCACCATTATCGAGCGATATTTAAGCCCCGTCTGGGAAGTGACGAACGTGTTTCTTGTTTTCTTCTTCGTCGGACTGGTCGGTTTCTTCCCGGATACGGCCTACTACTATGGAACGGCTCTGCTTGTTCCGGGCAGCGTGGCGATCGTGCTGCTTGCTGTGCGAGGCTCTTATTATGCCTTTAACTCCTACGGGTTTGGCAGCAAATCGCTGTACATGTTTCTGTACGGAGCAAGCGGACTGCTGATTCCCGCCTCGCTCTCGACGGTTCTAACCATCTCCGAGGGCGGGTTCATATCGGAGGACGGCAATCGTGTCCGCTTCTTGTTCGCTGATCTGCTGACTAGTCCGTATGCTTGGTCCGTCGTATTGTTATCCATCGTTAGCGTGCTATACATTTCCGCCATGTTTCTAAGCTATTATGCTTCCAAAGCGGGCGATACGGCAGCCTTCGAACAGCTTCGACGCTATGCGCTCGCTTGGATGCTGCCGACGATTCTGAGCAGCTTCCTCGTCTTCTATGCCATTCGGGGCCACAATTCCGAGCACTACGAGGGCATGCTCAGCCTGTGGTGGATGTTCGCGCTCTCGACGCTATGCTATATCGGGGCCGGCTGGCTCATGTGGAAACGCAAAAAGCTGGGTTTGTCGTTTATGCTCGTCCTACTGCAGTTCGGCTTCGCGTTTTTCGGTTACGGCGCCAGCCACCTGCCGTATCTTCTTTATCCTTATTTGAAGATCACGGATCACTTCACGAGCCCGGCGATGGCTTCAGCGCTCATCATCGCTTTCGTGCTTGGGTTCGTATTGCTTGTACCTTCTCTATATTTGCTTATGCGGTTGTTTTTATTCGACGCCAAGTATGTGCAGGGGAAACTGAAAAAATAACGAGGAGTGTGGAGTGAAATGGAACGATTTCTTGATGAGATGATGATTTTCTACGCGCCGCTTGCCTTCATCGCACTGTCGCTCGGCTTATTATTCTGGTTGGGCGCGAAGGGGCACTTTGCTGCTCCTTCTGAGGATTAAGGCGTTCTCTTGAGAACGGATTGCAACAGGTGTATGAACATTTTCGGCTTATGTGCACTTTCGCGCTGATCACACTTCTCATTTCCTTGTGAATCCCGTTATGATTAAGGCAGATGTGACCTTAAGGAGGGCAAATCATGCGTCAAGCAGATGCGGTTCTCGTACAATGGTATGAAGATCAGAAGGTCGTAAGAGAGCATAAAGCTGCAGAGCAATCGTCAGAGGAACGCAGATCGGAGCTGCTCGGATTACTTAGACGTTCTCTTGGAGATTTCGAACGGACAATTGCGCATGAGCCAGTCTTACTGGAGCGGACCGTATGTGACGGATATATTCGAGAACGGGTTGAGTTGTCTGCCGTACAGGGGCTGACGTTCGGAGCGTATGTGCTAATTCCTGATGGAGCGAGCGGACAGTTGCCGGGAGTTGTTGCCGTTCATGGTCACGGTTATGGCAGCAAACAGATTTGCGGGATGACGGCAGACGGAGAGTTGGATACGACGGGCACGGGCGGCCATTCGCATTTTGCCATACAACTCGTGAAACGCGGCTTGATTGTTATTGCACCTGACGTTATTGGATTTGGCGAGCGGCGGCTCGCAAGCGATCAGGAGAGCGACCCGAATGCGCCCAACTCCTGCTATATGATGGCGACTAAATTGCTTATGCTCGGTCGGACATTAACCGGGCTGCGTGTCACCGAGCTATTCGGCGCACTTGATTACTTCTTAACTCGGCCTGATGTAGATTCGACTCGCATCGGAATTGCCGGCTTCTCCGGCGGATCGGTTATTGGTTATACGGCTGCGGCGCTCGATGAACGCATTCGAGCTGCACTGTTAATCGGCTATCCGAATACATTTAAGGACAGCATCTGGGATATTCGGCACTGCATTTGCAATTACACGCCTGGTGTTCTGGCTGAGGCAGAGCTTCCTGAATTGCTTGGGCTGATCGCACCGCGCCCACTGTTCCTTGAATCGGGCAGGCGTGATCCTATTTTTCCAGCTGAAGGGTTTGGACAGGCGGTGTCTGAGCTTCAACGATTGTATGGGGATGCAAATGCTGAGGATCGGCTTGCATACGATCTGTTCGAGGGCGGGCACGAGGTGAGCGGCAGGCAATCGTTCGATTGGATGAAACAGCAATTGGAAGCGGTTCCGAATTTGTAATGTTTCTGTAATGTTCTACTCAGGTTTATTTCATCTAGCATTTCTATAATAAATGACAAGACCCCCCTTATTATATAAAACTTCAACAAGCCTGCAGCGAATGCTGCAGGCTCCTTTTTTGTGTCTGAGATCAGGACAAATTGTGGTATACTGCTTAATGGTATTTCACGTCGAAAGGAAGATCACCGTGTTTCGATATATTTTCAACTTAATCATCAGCTTGGCTGTGCTCGTCTTCTCCATCATTCGTCTAAGCGACGGCAGCAAAATTTTCTATATCACGCTGGGGTTGTCCATCGTTTCTTTAGTTTTTAACCTGATTCTTATGTTTAAAAGACCACAAAGGTAAAGCCTTCTGCAAACAAAAGCCTGCGGCAGATGCCGCAGGCTTTTGTTTGTTATTCCGTCTCTTTAGTTATTACAAATAAACACTGAAACGTCGAATGAATTCACCTTTGTCGCCAATATTGGTCTTTGCAAACACCCGTTTTATCAAGTTGCGTACCATTCCCTCGGTAATTCCCATGTCTGCAGACTTATATATCTACTCTCATTTGTGTGACGCTAACTGTAAGTGGAGGACCATAGGGCTTCAACGGTTGCCAAAGTTGCTATTCGCAGAAAAATCAACGATCTCAACCGCTAACGGTTCCCAACAAGGCTATTTCACCTTAAATAATCTATTTCTTGTGTAAACGGGGCAATGAGGTCCAACCACAACCGTTACAATCGGGAAAGGACCATTATGACTCAAATAAGCACTGCTGCAACCGCTAGCTTGCCCAAACGTCTCACCCACCTGCCACCTCGCCGTTTCACCTTCCTTACTACACTGCACTTTAAAATCGCTACACCAATTCCACGGAACCCGGCTTCCTCGCATCCTCCCACACCGTGCTCGGCACTTCTCGCCTGAGCACAGGCGCAATGTCCTCCGCGAAGCGCTGCATTTGCTCCCGCTGCTCGACTTCGGTCAGTCCATCCACGCTTAGTGACAGCACTTGGTGCCCGAAAGCCTGCTGGTAGTTCAATATTTTCTCAATGATCTGCTCCGGGCTTCCGACCAGACTTGGACCACGCTCGATCATATCCTCAAGGGAGGTAAAAGGAGACTTGTTATGCTGGGCAGCAGCCGTTGCTTGATGCGCATCGTAGTAAGGACGGTACCGCCGAATCGCCTCCTCCGTCGTGTTCGCAATAAACAGGCTGCCAGCGCCTGCGCCGACGACTGCTTTGCTCGGATCGTGACCGTAATAGGCAAGCTGCTCACGATAATGCTCGATCAGATCCTTATATTTGGCCTGCGGATGAAAGCTGTTCGATGAGAAAATCGGCTCGCCATACTTGGCGGCAAGCTCGGTCGACCGCGTGCTGGAGGCGCTGCCGTGCCAGATCGGAATCGGCTGCTGCAGCGGTCTCGGCTGTGTCGTCACGCCTTGAAGCGGCGGCCGATATTGGCCTTGCCACGTGACATTGTCCTCCCGCCACAGCCTTCTTAGCAGCTCATACCGCTCCGCCATTGAGTCCCACTGCTCCTCCTCCGTTATACCGAACAGCGGATAATGCCGCGGATCATTGCCTTTGCCGATAATGAGCTCCAGCCGTCCTCCGCTTAGATGATCCAACGTCGCATAATCCTCCGCCACCCGCACAGGATCAAGAACGCTAAGCACGGTTACAGCCGTTAGCAGCCGGATGCGAGACGTTCTTGCAGCAATCGCCGTTAGAAGCACAGGAGGCGAAGCAGACAGGAACGGTTCACCATGCCGCTCGCCGATTCCATAACCATCGAATCCCAACTCTTCTGTCAGCTGTGCCTGTTTGATGATGTTCTCGAACTTCGCGCTTGTTGTGAACTGCTCCCCCGTGACCGGATTTCTTAGATTCATGACGAGAGAGAACCATATGAATTTCATTAGCTTTCGCTTCCCTTCGGGGTACGGATTGAAGCAGCGGTCAGCCGCTTGCCCAGCAGCATGGCAATCGGTACAGCACATGCCACAATGATGCTCGATAACAGGAACACATCATGAACACTCTCGACATAAGCGGTTTGATAGGATTCCCCTGCCTTCGACTGATGGAAGTTCATCCGTGCATAAAACAAAGACGTACAGATACCGAGCGCCATCGCATTAAAGACCTGCCTCAGCCAGTTCAACATGGCGGAAGCGTGACCAAGCCATTGCTGCGGAACCGACGACATGCTCGCATTCGTTGCTGGCGTCATTGCAAGCCCTGTGCCGATATTGCGCAGTGCCAGCCAGAACATAATGGCCGCTATGCTCGTTCCTGCATGAATGCCGCTGAAGTAATAGGTTGTGATGAACAAAATAGCCCCGCCAGCAATCATCAGCTTCGCCGGCCCGACTTTGTCGTACCATCGGCCTGAGGCGAAGGTTGCTATCGTTAGACAACCCGCCGCAGGCAGGAAGACCAGCCCTGTCGCGAGGGGCGTAAGCCCCTGCAGCTCAGCAAGAAACAGCGGGAGGAAATAAACAACCGAATAAAGACCAAATGACATAATTAGCGATGCCGCCAGACTTAGCACGAATTGCGCATTGCTCAATAAGCGCAGCTGCAGCAGCGGGTGATCGCTTCGCAGCGTCTGCACAATAAAGGCAGCAAAACAGCCGCTGCCCCCAAGCAGCATGCTCCAAGTAAGCGCACTATGCCAGCCCCAATGACTCATATTGCCGAATAACAGGAGCAGCAGCAGACTTCCGGCCGTAGCGAACAGCAAGCCACGCCAATCGAGCTGCGCCGCCGTGCTTACCCAATCTTGCGGCAGAATAACATAACCGACAACCCATGCGACTACGCCAACGGGGACGGTCACCAAGAAGATGAGATGCCAATCCACCGTCTGCAGGAAACCGCTTAGCGTCGGGCCAATCGTTGTGCCAAGCACAGTCGAGAAAGACCAGACGCTCAGGGCAAAAGCCTGCCGCTTCGGGTGGATCGTGCGATAAATTAATGCGAGCGAGATCGGTTGGATCAGCCCGCAGAACAACCCTTGTATAATTCGAAACGCGATAAGCGTCTGAACATTCCACGCCAATGCGCACAGTATGGAGCTGACGGTGACGCCACCAATCGCCATAAGAAACAGCCGTTTGCAGCCGAATCGGTCCATGGCGAAGCCGCTGACCGGCACGATGATGCCGCTGGCGAGCGTGAACCCCGTCAGCATCCACTGCACAGTGCGAAGCTCGGTATTGAAGATATGAATAAAGCCAGGAATTGAGACATTAAGCGATACCACGTGATACATCCCAGCGAAGGAGCCAAGGAATATGGCTGCAAGCACTGGCCAGAACGCTGGATAAGAGGCTAAAGGCTCTGAGGGTACAACTGGCACACGTCTCATACAAGTGAATAATGACACGCCACATATCGATCCTTATCCAGCGGAAGAAGCGCTGGTTGTTCTTCTCTGCAGCGTGCTGTAGCGAATGGGCATCGGGTATGGAATCGGCAGCCACTCGGCGGGTTGGAGGGAGATGGAATTTCGCCTTGCAGAAGCGGCGTATCACGGCGCTGTCCAGGAACCGAGTGCGGAATCGAATCAATGAGCAGACGCGTGTACGGATGCGCCGGGCGCAGAAACAACTCTTCGCTTGGTGCAATCTCAACCAATTTGCCTAAATACATAACACCGATCCGATCACTGATATGCCTAACGATCTGCAAGCCATGCGCGATGAACAAATACGTCAGTCCCAGCTTCTGCTGCAGATCCTGAAGCAGATTAACAACCTGCGCCTGCACCGAAACATCAAGCGCAGATACAGCTTCATCAGCAAGAATAAAGCTCGGGTTAAGCGCTATTGCCCGGGCAATGCCGATTCGCTGACGCTGTCCGCCGGAAAACTCGTGAGGATACTTGTTCACGCTTGCGGCATCAAGACCTACCAGCTGCAGCAGCTCCGCTGCGCGCTCCTTGCACTCAGCAGCAGACAACGCACCATGCACCTTAAGCGGTTCAGCAATGCTGTCGCCAACCGTCCATCTCGGACTTAGCGAACCATACGGGTCTTGGAAAATAACTTGCATCTCCCGGCGGAGCGGTCTAAGCTCGGCGGCAGATAGAGAAGTCAGCTCTGTCCCTTGAAAATGAATCTTCCCCGACGTTGCCTCCTCCAACTGAAGCAGCACACGGCCAAGCGTCGACTTTCCGCTCCCCGATTCGCCGACTAAACCAAATGTCTCATTCTTACGAATCGTGAAGGAGACATCATCAACCGCCCGCACATAAGAACGCGGAGCCGTGAGACTCTTACGTTTGAGCGGGTAGTATTTATGTAGGTTAACCGCTTCAAACAATACGTCTGATGATGGTGAAGGTGATGACACTCCAGGCTGCTTAACATTTTGCCCGCTATCTGCAGGATCTTCCTCAATTAAACGAATCGAGGTCTGCCGCTTCGCTGCAACCTCATGAATAACGGCGCCACTAGCACTATGCCCATCAACAGCTGCCTCGACCACCGAGTCAACATGCCAGCACGCTACTTCTCTATCCCCTCGATGATCGAGCGGCGGTGCTTCAGCCCGGCAGCGATCGGTAGCATGCTCGCATCGAGGGTGGAATAAGCAGCCGGTTGGCAGTGCAGCCAAAGACGGGATCGACCCTTTAATCGCATATAGCCGCGAGCCTCGGACACTATCGAGCGGAGCAGCGGATTGAAGAAGCCCCCTTGTATAAGGGTGAAGCGGCTGCGCGAACAGCTCCTCCGTCACTCCCTGCTCGACAATCTGCCCTGCATACATCACGATAACGCGGTCCGCAATCTCGGCCGCAATGCCCAGATCATGCGTAATGAGCAGTATGGACATGCCGAATTCCCGCTTTAGTTCCTGCAGCAGCTGCAAGATTTGAGCCTGAATCGTCACATCCAGCGCAGTCGTCGGTTCGTCGGCTATGAGCAGCTCAGGACCGCACGAGAGCGCCACCGCAATCATAGCCCGCTGCAGCATCCCGCCAGACAATTCGCCCGGATACTGCTTCATTCGCAGCTCCGCCTCCGGAATGCCAACCCGCTTCAGCAGCTGTACGCCTCTCTCCCATGCTTCACGTTTGCCAACTCGCTCATGACGCACAATCGTTTCGGCAATTTGCTGCCCAATCGTGAACACCGGATCGAAAGCCGCCATCGGTTCTTGAAATACCATGGCGACACGTTTGCCCCGTATGCGTCGCAGCTCCGCTTCCGGCAGCTTCGCCACATCCTGTCCGGACAACAGCACGCTGCCTTCGGTAATTCTGCCCTGCTCATGCTCGATCAGCCGCATTATGGCTTTAGACGTAACCGTCTTCCCGCTTCCCGACTCTCCTACCAGACAGACGGTTTCTCCCGGCTGAATGGAGAAGGTAACTTCCGTTATAGCCGTCAGCAGACCGTGCTTCGTCTGAAAATCGACAGACAGCTTTTGAATATCCAACAGCGCTCCCACGGTCGCTTCTCCCCTTTATCCTTTTGCGTTTTTCTTCGGATCCAGACGGTCCCGCATCCGATCTCCGATAATATTGACGGCCAGCACGAACAACGTAATCGCTAAACCAGGAAACGTACAAATCCACCATGCAACCGTCAAATATCCGCGCCCCTGCGAGAGCAGCGTCCCCCAGTCTGGAATTTCACGAAGAACGCCAAGTCCTAGGAAACTAAGGCCCGAGCCCGTCAATATCGCAGTACCGACACCGATCGCAGCCATAACCAGCAATGGCGATAATGCATTCGGCAGGACATGTTTCCAGAAAATATGAAACGGGGTCGCACCCACTGAACGAGATGCAGCGATGAACGTCCGCCCCTTGATGCTAATAATCTGGGCCCGCATTATGCGCGCATAGCCAGGTATAGAAGAAACCGCGACAGCGAGCACGATGTTGAACAACCCTTTGCCTAACGCGCCCGCGATCGCAAGCGCCAGCAATATGCCAGGTATCGTCATCAGAATATCGTTGCATCTCATTAATAGGCTATCGACCCAGCCACCCGCATAACCCGCAATCGCTCCAATCGCTCCGCCTGCCAGGCCTCCGACAATAACAGAGGCGAAGCCGATGAACAGCGAGTCGCGGCTGCCATATACGACAACGCTGAATATATCGCGGCCGAAGTAATCCGTGCCGAACAGATGCGCGCTGCTCGGAGCCTGCATAATGCTGTCCGTCAGCATCGCTGTCGGCGAGTAGGGCGCGATCAATGAAGGCACCAATGCACAGGCAATAATAAACGCAATGATGATGCCCGCTCCGATCAAGAATGAATCAGCCGCCGCCAGTCGCCGCAGCCTGAACGTAAAGAGCCGGCGGCTTCCCCCTCTGCGCCAGACTGTGCTGGCCGTTACCGCTTCCCGCATGTAGGCTCATCTCCTTTCTTATGTCGAACGCCGTACCCTCGGATCGATGAACGTATACGACAGATCGACAAGCGTATTCACGATCACATAAACGAACGCAGAGAAAAATATAACGCCTTGCACCACAGGAAGATCCTTGGCCATCAACGCGTCAGCGATGATGCGTCCGATTCCTTGGCGCGAGAATACAGTCTCAATGACAACCGTTCCAGCCAGCATCTCGCCGACTAACATGCCGATCATCGTAATGGCAGGGATCAGCGCATTGCGAAGCGCATGTTTATACATAACAGCACGTTCGGTTAATCCTTTGGATCGTAATGTGAGGATGAAATGCTCATCGATAATGTCCAGCATGCTGCTCCTGACCATCCGAACGATGAAGCCCGCACCGACCAAGCCAAGCGCAATGGCTGGCAGCACGAGCGTTCGCCAGCCGTCCGAGCCCATCGCGGGGAACCAGCCCAGCTTCAAGCTGAGCAGCACAATGAGCAGAATGCCCGACCAGAAGGTTGGCATCGAGATGCCGAACAAACCAACGACTCGGGCAATCAGATCGATTGGACGGTTGCGATGAATGGCCGACAGGACGCCAAGCACAAGGCCAACCGTAACGGCGACGAACGAGCTTGCAGCTGTCAGCGCCAGCGTAGCCGGGAAGCTGTCGAGTATTTTGCCCAACACGGATTCGGAATTCATAAGAGATTGACCGAAGTCACCGCGCAGCATATGGCTGAAATATCGAGCAAATTGGATATAGAAGGGCTGGTCGACTCCAAGCTGATGCCGCAGGTTCGCCACCATCTCCGGCGTAGCGATCGACGGATCGACAATCGTGTCCGTCGGGTCGCCTGGCAGAACATACAGGATGGCAAACACTAGAATGAGTGAACCGACAATTACGAGCACGGAAGAGAACAGTCGTCTTGCAAGTACACCTGCCATCCTATTAGGCTCCTTCCTTTACTTCTTAATTGAAGCTGAGTTGAAGATCGGATAACCAAGCGTATCGAACACGATACCCTGTACAGAACGATCTGCTGCCACCGTATACGGGAATACATAGATCGGCAGAATGACCGCCTGGTCGATTAGGTAATGCTGAATTTGTTTGTAAATATCCGCACGCTTCGCATCGTCCTTCTCGACTAGCCCTTGTTCGAGCAGCTTGTCGATGGCTGGATCCGACAGACGCGACAACGTCTTCTTGCCATTAGGAGCCGGCGTATGGTAGAACGCATACAGTGCGTTCGGATCCGAGTTAACTTGGCTGTTGCCATAGATATCATAGGCGCCGTTCGTATTCACGACGGTACGGACATCCTTCGTAATCTCGACTTCAACAGAGATGCCGACCGCCTTCAACTGCTGCTGGATAATGACGGCGATATCATTGCGTTTCTCGCGGTTCGGCGTTCCATCCACGTAATGAATCGTCAGCTTCTTGCCGTCCTTCTCACGAATGCCGTCTGCGCCCTTCACCCAGCCAAGCTCGTCGAGCAGCGCATTCGCCTTCTCGAGATCCGGCTTCACGCCATTCTCAAGCGAAGAATCGTAACCGAACGTTCCCGGCGAAAGCGGGGACCACGCACGTTCATAGGTGCCTAGGTAGAGCGTCTTCACTATGCTGTCTACGTCGACTGCCAGCTGTACCGCCTGTCTTGCCTTCGCATCGTTCCATGGCGGACGTTCTTCATTGAAGAACAGCGTATACGGCAGACCGACCGTGTTCGCCCCAAGCAATTGAATCTTCTTATCATCCTTAAGCGCAACGATATTCTGAGGCGGCACCGTCTCTGCCGCCAGCACCTGACCGCTCTGCACGCTGCCGATGCGGGTCGCTTCCTCCGGAATGATTTTGAACGTGATGCCGTCCAGATAAGGTGTGCCCTTGTTGTCTACAGTTTCAGGCGCCCAATTGTAATCAGGGTTGCGCTCAACCTCAATGTCTGCGTTCTGATTCCACTTCACGAACTTGAATGGCCCTGAACCAACAGGGTTCAGTCCGAACTGATCGCCATACTTCTTCGCAGCCGTAGGCGATACAATCCCTAGCAGCGCTTGGCTTAAGTTGCCTAGAAACGCCCGAGACGGCGTCGATAGATTGAGCTTAATCGTATAATCGTCAATGATTTCGGATGATTCATACGGTGCGATAAGCGCAACCGCATTGGCTGCTTTGGTCGCAGGATCGAGAATCCGATCGTAGCTGTATTTGACCGCTTCAGCATTGAATGGCGTTCCGTCTTGGAATTTCACATCTTGGCGCAGCTTGAACGTGTAGCTCTTGCCGTCATCAGATACGGTCCATGATGTAGCAAGCCACGGCTTGATCGTATTATCGGGCAGTTGAACAACAAGCGAATCGTAAATCGTGCGGATAACGCGCACAGCAACAGCCAAGCCGCTGCGATGAGGATCAAGCGAATCAGGCGAAGTAGCCAGCGCGTAGGTCAGCTCTCCCCCTTGCACCGCGGTGGACGTCGATGCGCTCTCCGTGTTCGTTGTATTAGCAGACTGCGCCGGATCAGCGGCGCTCGGCTCTTTGTCCTTATTGGATCCGCACGCCGCCAGCACCAATGCGAGAACAAGCAGTACGGCAGCGGATTGAATGAATGGTTTTCTTCGGCTCATAGGAATGCTCCTTATCGGTTAATTAACAGCTGCACCCGTCTGTTTGCGGGCTGCCGCATAGCGGTTCTCTGGAATTGGAAGGCCAAGGTTGCCGCGAAGCGTATCCGCTTCGTACTCCGTACGGAACACGCCGCGTTCTTGCAAGATTGGAACGACCAAGTCAACGAAATCATCCAAGCTTCCAGGCAGGCCAGACCCGATGATAAAGCCATCCGCCGCTTCTTCCTCGAACCATTCTTGCACCAGATCGGCAATACGCTCCGGCGTGCCAATGAATGCGGTGCGAGGCGTTGCCGCTTGGAGCGCCACTTCGCGGAGCGTTAAATTCAGTTCCTTCGCGCGCTGCTTGATACGATCCGTTCCGCTGCGGAAGCTGTTCGAGCCTAGATCGCCGAGTTCCGGGAATGGCGCATCCAGCTCATATTGCGAGAAGTCATGATGCTCGAAGAAACGGCCTAGATAATCAAGCGCATTCTCGATCGTAACGAGACTTACAATTTCCTGATATTTCGCTTCTGCTTCCTCCTGCGTGCTGCCGATGATCGGACCGATGCCTGGGAAAATCAGCGTATGATCAGGGTTACGCCCTTCCTTCGCCACCCGCTCCTTCACATCGCGGTAGAACGCTTGCGCTTCCTCCAGCGTCTCATGACCCGTGAATACAGCATCCGCCGTCTTCGCCGCCAGATTGCGGCCGCTTTCCGATGAGCCTGCCTGGAAGATCACCGGTTGACCTTGCTTCGAACGCGCGATGTTCAGCGGACCTTGTACAGCGAAGAACTCGCCTTTATGGTTGAGACGGTGCAGCTTCTCAGGATCGAAGAATACACCGCTTTCCTTGTCGCGAATAAAGGCGTCGTCCTCCCATGAATCCCACAGCCCCTTGGCTACATGGAGGTATTCCTCTGCGATCTGATACCGCTTGGAATGCTCAGGGTGCGGTTTGCCGCCGAAATTAAGCGCGCTTCCTTCCAATGGCGACGTAACAACGTTCCAGCCAGCACGGCCGCCGCTAATATGATCGATGGATGAGAACTGGCGCGATACCGTGAACGGTTCGCTATATGATGTAGACAATGTACCAACCAGCCCGATATGCTCCGTAACTGTCGCAAGCGCGGACAAGATGGTGATCGGCTCGAAGCGATTCAGGAAGTGAGGAATCGATTTCTCCGTGATATACAATCCATCTGCGATAAACACTAGATCGAACTTGCCAGCCTCCGCCTTCTGCGCCTGCTGTTTATAGAAGCCGATATTAACGCTCGCATCCGATGGAATATTGGGATGTCTCCAGCCCGATGTGCCCCCGCCTACACCATGGATAATTGCGCCTAACTTGAGTTCACGTTTCTTCGATTTGTTCGCCATGTTTATGAACACCTCTTATGGTTTATTTGAAATAATCTCCGTTAACGGAGTAAATATTATATTCCCCTATCTGTTTAGTAGGAATTAACCTTGGCAATACTCTATCACCCCGATTTGGTCCGCACAATGCATTATCGATCTCTTCTATAGACAGTTCGCGATGATCTATCGGATAAGCTGCCGCAAGCCCCCCGCCATATTAAAAAGGACTTGATTACCGGGTAGGTAAATCAAGTCCCAGGTTATTCCACCCGATTGCAGGATGACCATTCGGCTTCATTATTCCGAATTCAACAGCTCTTAGTTCACTGCTGCTGCGCCCGCCTGCTTCCGAACTGTCGCATAACGATTCTCCGGCACTGGAATGCCCAGGTTACCGCGCAGTGTGTCCGCTTCGTATTCCGTACGGAATAGGCCGCGCTCTTGCAAAATCGGCACAACCAAGTTCACCCAATCATCCAAACCGCCCGGATAGCTCGACATGATAATGAAGCCATCCGCGCCTTCCTCCTCGAACCACTGCTGCACCAGATTTGCCACATGCTCCGGTGTGCCGATGAATGCGTTGCGCGGCGTCACCGACTGCAGCGCAACCTCTCGGAGCGTCAAATTGTGCTCCTTCGCGCGTTGTTTGATGCGATCCGTCGTGCTTCGGAAGCTGTTCGAGCCGAAATCGCCCAGATCCGGGAACGGCGCATCCAGCTCGTATTGCGAGAAGTCATGATGTTCGAAGAACCGGCCCAGATAGTCGAGTGCATTCTCGATCGTCACGAGGCTCGCGATTTGCTGATACTTGGCTTCCGCTTCCTCCTGCGTACGACCGATGATCGGACCGATGCCTGGGAAAATCAGCGTGTGATTCGGATTGCGTCCTTCCTTCGCCACCCGCTCCTTCACATCGCGGTAGAACGCCTGCGCTTCCTCCAGCGTCTCGTGTCCTGTGAATACGGCGTCTGCCGTCTTCGCTGCCAGATTGCGGCCGCTGTCCGACGAGCCTGCCTGGAAGATCACCGGCTGACCTTGCTTCGAACGCGCGATGTTCAGCGGACCCTGCACGGCGAAGAACTCGCCTTTATGATTAAGACGGTGCAGCTTCTCAGGATCGAAGAAGACGCCGCTCTCCTTATCTCGGATGAACGCGTCATCCTCCCATGAATCCCACAACCCCTTCGCTACCTCCAAATATTCTTCTGCGATCCGATAGCGGTCAGGATGCGAAGGGTGCGGCTTGCCGCCGAAATTAAGCGCGCTTCCTTCCAGCGGAGACGTTACGACGTTCCAGCCGGCACGCCCGCCGCTAATGTGGTCGATCGAGGCGAATTGGCGCGCTACGGTGAACGGTTCGCTGTACGAGGTGGACAGCGTGCCGACCAGCCCGATCCGACTCGTCACGGTGCCCAGCGCCGACAAAATCGTGATCGGCTCGAACCGGTTCAGGAAGTGCGGAATCGATTTCTCCGTAATGTATAAGCCGTCCGCGATGAATACGAAATCGAACTTGCCTTCCTCTGCTTTCTGCGCCTGCTGCTTGTAGAAACCGATATTGACGCTTGCATCGGAAGGGATGTCAGGATGTCTCCAGCCCGATGTGCCCCCGCCTACACCGTGAATAGCAACCCCTAGTCTGAGTATTCGTTTATTCCCCTTGTTTGACATGATCATGCACCTCATTGTTTCAATTTTATAAGCTCAGCGGAGCGGAACGAATCTTATATTAACCTAGCTGTTTAGTGCGAATTTATCTTGCAATACTTTACCATTCGAGTTTCGACTGCACAATGCGTTATCAATCTCTTCTATGGAGCGTTAGCGATAATCTATCGGATAAGCTCGACAAGCCTTCGGCGTCTCTTATCGCTGCCATTTGAATTGAATTAAAGAACCCAAAAAACCAGCCAGATCACTCTGGCTGGTCTATTCGAACATCGTGTTTCATCTTTATTGTCCGTCCACGACGAGGTGAACAAGCAGCTTCACCCCGTGCGTCAGCACGGATTCGTCCAGATTGAACCGCGGGCGGTGCAGTCCGTCGGTAATGCCCTGCTCGGCGTTGCCGCAGCCGAGCAGAATGAATGCGCCCGGCACGCGTTCGAGATACCAACCGAAATCCTCGCCCGCAAGACTTGGCGCATCCAACTGCAGCATACGGCTTCGTCCTACTATTGCAGCCCCGCTACGAATGACTTCCCGTACTGCCTCTGCATCATTGACGACGGCAATGCCTTCGCGAAACGACAGCTCATAAGAGCCGCCATACGACAGCGATACTGCCTGCGCATGGCGATGCAGTCCCTCCGTAATCGCAGCTACTGTCTCCTTGCTGAATGCGCGGAACGTACCCGAGATGACGCTTCGTTCTGCGATCGCATTGATCACCGTTCCCGCCTGAACCGTCCCGAACGCAAGCACCGCCGATTCGGTTGGATCGACACCATGCGCCATTAGGCCATTGATCGCCTGAATGTATGCCGCTGTCATCTGAATCGCGTCGACAGCGAGATGCGGCGTGCTATGATGACCGTTCTTCCCTTGCAGCGTTACATGAAAATGCGAAGAAGCCGCCATCGCATAACGCTCGTGAATGCCGATCGTTCCCGCGGCAAGCTCCGGCCACACATGCAGCGCATAACATCGATCGACACCGTCCAGTATGCCTGCTTCAATCATGTCTCGCCCGCCCGAGAGCAGCCGTCCATCCAGCGGACTTGGCAGCGCGCCTTCCTCCGCAGGCTGGAAGACGAAGCGGATTTCACCCGCCCAGTGGTCCCGATGAGCAGCAAGCGTCTTCGCGGCGCCAAGCAGCATTGCCGTATGCGCGTCATGCCCGCAAGCATGCATCACGCCATCGACTTCGGATCGATAGTCGATCTCATTCAGCTCTTGGATCGGCAGCGCATCCATGTCTGCGCGCAGCAGAATCGTCCTTCCGCCCGGCAGCGACCCGCGCAGCGTACCGACCACGCCTTTGCCGAAATGCGGACCAACGCCTGTCACGACATGCAGCCCCCACTCCTCCAGCAACCCCGCTACGATACTCGCTGTGCGGTCCGTGCTGTACAGCAGTTCAGGATGCCCATGCAGATCCCGCCGAATAGCAACAAGCTCTTCGTGAAGGGAATCTGCGAAATTCAGCATACTGCGGAGCGCCTGCGCTTCCTCCCACCCGGCAGCCTCGATTGTCTCCCGTAAACTCAAGCTCACACCCGCTCGGCCGACTTCGCATAGCGATTCTCTGGAATCGGCAATCCAAGATTGCCGCGCAGCGTATCGCCTTCATACTCGGTACGGAACAGCCCGCGCGCCTGCAGAATCGGCACTACTTGCTCAATGAAATCTTCGAGACCGTGCGGTACCGACGACCCGACCATGAAGCCGTCTGCAGCACCCGCTTCGAACCATTCCTGTACTTTATCCGCCACCTGCTCCGGCGTGCCGATGAAAGCAGGACGCGGCGTCGCAACAGTTAGCGCCACTTGGCGCAGCGTTAAACCCTTCTCCTTCGCAACCGATTTGATGCGATCCGTTGTGCTCTGGAAGCTGTTGCGTCCAAGATCACCAAGGTCAGGGAATGGCGCATCCAGCTCATATTGCGAGAAATCATGATGCTCGAAGTAACGGCCAAGATAAAGAAGCGCATTCTCAGGCGATACGAGTTCGACGACCTCCTGGTATTTGCGTTCAGCTTCTTCCTCCGTGCTGCCGATTACCGGACCGATGCCCGGGAATACAAGAACTTCGTCCGCATTCCGTCCGAAACCTGCCGCACGGCGCTTCACATCCTGGTAGAACGCGATTGCTTCTTCGACCGTCTCATGTCCCGTGAAGATCGCATCCGCATGCTTCGCCGCATAATCCTTCCCAACCTCTGAGGAGCCCGCTTGGAAAATAACCGGATGGCCCTGCTTCGAACGAGCGATGTTCAACGGCCCTTTGACCGAGAAGAACTCGCCTTCATGATTCAGCGCATGCAGTTTCGCCGGATCGAAGAATACGCCGGACGCCTTATCGCGCACGAACGCATCGTCCTCCCATGAATCCCATAGACCGCGCGTCACTTCCAAATACTCCGTCGCAATCCGATACCGCTTGGCATGATCGGGATGCTCTTTCTTGCCGAAGTTCAGCGCGGAGCCCTCGAGAGGCGAAGTCACGATATTCCAGCCGGCGCGTCCGCCGCTGATCGTATCAAGCGATCCGAATTGGCGCGCAACCGTGAAAGGTTCGCTATAAGACGTCGACAAAGTGCCGACGAGTCCTATCTTCTTGCTGACCGCAGCAAGTGCGCTAAGAATCGTCAGAGGCTCGAAACGGTTCAAGAAGTGAGGAATCGATTTCTCGTTAATATATAAACCGTCGGCAATAAACACGAGGTCAAACTTGCTGCCCTCCGCTTTCTCCACCCACGATTTGTACAGTTCAAAATTAACGCTGGCATCAGACTGAATCTCCGGATGCCGCCATAAGGACGTGCTGCTGCCGACGCCGTGCAGCATAGCGCCCAGCTTCAATTGTTTGCGCTGTGCCATTAGACATTCCCTCCTTGCGCGGATGCCGGCGCGACGGAGCACGAAGACGCGGCAGGAGATGCCGACGATATCGAGCAAGAGGATGAGGAATCTGTTGCGGGCACTGAACTAATCGAGCAGGATGATCCCGAAGCAGCCGTCTCAGTAAGCGAGGCCTCCGATGATGCCGCAACGTCTTGATTCCGATAGGCGTTCTTGATGCGTTCGATCTGTCCGATATGGTGATGGACATGATTCGTAAACCCGCGCACAATATCGCGAACGCGAACGGTCTCGCCTTTGAAATTCACGCCTGTCTTATCCCAGTCCTGCTCGTTCAATCGCGCAAACAGCAGTCCGTTATATTGAACAAGCGACCAGAAGAGCGCGAGTATGTCATCTGCATTGCCATCGTTCGAGTGCTGACCAGCGACCCATTGGTCCTGATCAAAAGCCGGCAGTCGTGCCTGCGTACCCGCCAGAATATCACGAATGCGGAACGATACGACGATATTGTGATCGGCGAGATGAGCGAGCACTTCCGTTACGCTCCATTTGGCCTCCGTCTGCTTCCATTTCAGTTCTTCCTCGCTTAATCCGGCAATCGCCTGGGTCAGCTGAAGATGCGTATCCAGATACGCTTGAATGTTCACTTCACTCATTTCGTTTCCCTCCAATTAAGTATGGCTTGCCGATGACACCGGCGACGAGAATCGTGCCAGCGAGAACGTGCGAATATCTGTCGCTGCTGGCTTAATCCCTTGTACAAGGTCCGACAACAGCTCGCCCACAGCGCTTGAAAACTTAAATCCATGGCCGGAGAAGCCCCCGGCTATGTAAACATGTCGATGCTCTGGATGATGATCGATGATAAAGCCTTCATCCGGCGTCAGCTCGTATTTGCAAACGGCGCCTCGCAGCAATCTGCCTTCAGCAGCAGGCATAAACGCCCTTAGCGCCGCACGCAGATCATCTTCATCCTCCGCGTAAGCGCCGAATGGAGCCGCCGCCTCACCAGGCTGCCAAGCAGCCCCGCCATCGTGGCGACCGATCTTAACTCCCGCTCCGCCAATGCTAGGGAAGCCATAGAAACCGCCAAGCGATGACCCAAACGTAAAACCAGGAAACCGTCCGGCATCATAATCATTGCCCTGCGTATCAAACCATCCGACAACCTTCCGAACCGCTCGAATCGGCAGCTGTACGAACGGAGCAAGCGTGCTGAACCAAGCGCCTGCGCTTAAGATCGCGCTTCCCGCATCATAATCGCCTTGCGCCGTATGAACCGTCACGCTGCCTTCGCGAGCGGTAATTCCCGTCACCGCTGTATTCACAAGCAGCTCGGCGCCATGCGCCAATGCAAGGGAACGATAAGCAGCAACACATCGCTCGCTGTACAGATAGCCGGCATTCGGCTCATACATTGCCTCGAATCGATCAGGCAGCGTCAACCCCGCCCATCGATGCCGAATTTCATCGGCATTCAGCAGTTCGGTCGCGACGCCCAGCTTCTCAGCATCATCCGACCGACCGCGGAACGAATACAGCTCGGAGTCCGCTATATTCAGCACGCCGGACCGCTCCAGCAGCTTCACGCCTGTCAGCGCTTCGGCTTCTTCCCACAGCTGCTGTGCTCGCAGCGCAAGCTTAATATAGCTCTCGCCTCCGCTGTAAGCATGCCGAATGAGCCGCGGCTCGCCATGATGGCTGCCTTCGTTATGCGGCGGATCAAATGCATCGATCAGCAGTGTCCGCAAACCGCTGGCTGCCAGATGATAACCAGCACTCATTCCCATCGAGCCGGCGCCAACAATCACAACATCATAGATAGACGTCGCGGCTTCCGATCCACTCATCCGAGCACCGCTCCTTCGCCAGAGCCCACAACAGCTGCGTCCTGGGCAGCAAGCCCTGCCAGTGCACGAACCGCAATGCCAGCGAAGAAATCAGCTGCGATCGGCAGCGCGCGTTCATCTAGATCGAAGGCCGGGTGATGCCACTCATGCGGACCTTCGGTGCCGAGGAACACGAACAGCCCAGGCACATGCTGCTGGTAAACGGCGAAATCTTCACCAGCAGGCGATGGCACAGGCACAATCGGGAGCAAACCAAGCTCTTCAGCTTCCTTCCATGCCAGTGCGGCAAGCGCCTCGTCGTTGCTTACCGGCGGCGGCCCTTCGATCCAACGGACCGAAGCTTTCGTATCGAACGCCGCTGCTACGCCTTGAACAACTTGATCGAATCGCCTCAGTACAAGGCGCCGCACCTCTTCATCGAACGTGCGGACCGTGCCATCCAGCACGGCTTTCTCCGGAATAATGTTCCATGCCGTTCCGCTGTGAAGCTTCGTCACGCTGATGACCGCGCTGTCCAGCGCATTCACATTGCGACTGACGATCGACTGCAGCGCCGTCACGATATGCGCTGCCGTAACGATCGGATCATTGCCAGCTGATGGTACTGCAGCATGCGAACCTTTGCCTTCCACTTCGACCACGAAGCCATCAGCCGCAGCCATAAGCGGCCCGCCCTTGATGCCGATCGTCCCGATGGGCAGATCCGGTTTATTGTGCAAACCGAAGACAGCCCGAACGCCTTCCAGCGCACCGCTCTCTACGACGCGCCGCGCGCCAGCCGCCTTCTCTTCAGCTGGTTGGAACAACAGCCGCACCGTCCCAGTCAGCTCCGCTTCCCGCGCCTTCAACAAATACGCTGCGCCTAAGATTGACGCAGTATGGAAATCGTGGCCGCAGGCATGCATCACGCCTGGGATAGCGGAAGCGAAGGGCAGTTCGGTCTCCTCCTGAATCGGAAGTGCATCGATATCCGCACGCAGCGCGATAATCGGGCCGCCGTTCTGTCCTCCGATCTCCGCAACAATGCCGGTGCGCAGCGGATAATCGGCGATTCGGATATCGGCTGCTTCAAGCCATCGCCGTATGCGGGCCGTCGTCTCGAATTCCTCGTTCGACAGCTCCGGGTAGCGATGCAGCTCTCTGCGAATGTCGCTTAGTCGACTTGCCAGCGACGCCGCGCTAAGAAGCTCTTGTTCGTTACTCATCCGTGCGCCTCCCTCTCCAAACCAATACTCTGTTATGCTTTAACTTCCGTGAAAGCCTCGCTCAGCAGCTCATAGGACCGAATCCGCTGCTCGAAAGGCGCAATATTCGTCGTAATAATGAACTCATCCACACCCGCGGCCTCTTGCAAGGCAAGGAGCTTGCTTCTTACCGTCTCCTTGGAACCTGCCGTCACTTGGGCATCCTTCTCATCAATCGTATACGGTTGGCCGGATTGCTGGCCGTAGGCTTCCGCCTGTTCGACCGTGCCAAGCGTTACTTTACGGCCGTCAGCCAAATACACTTTAACCAGCTTGTTCGGAGGAATAAGACTGATCGCCTCTTCATCCGTATCCGCTACAATTGCCGTTAAGGCGAGGATGGCATGCGGCTGCGTTCCATGCTCGTAGTTAAATTGATTGCGATACTTCACGATCGAATCGACCCCCGCCTGCTCGTCGCCTCCGATAAAGATCGAGAACACATAAGGCAAACCAAGGCTTGCAGCGAGCTCTGCGCTGCTATCCGATGCTCCGAGCAAATACAGCTCCGGCGCAACCGACGGAATCGGCGTTGCCCGCAAGCCAGCAAGCGGGTCGCCTTCCGGCAGCTTCAGCCCGCCGGCGACATGATCGCGCAGCTCGGTGATTTTGTCCGTCAGCGTCTGCGGATCGGACACGCCCTTCTGGAGTGCCTGCGTACTGCGCGGCAGTCCGCCAGGCGCCCTGCCAACGCCAAGGTCCACGCGGCCCGGCGCCAGCGTTGCTAGAACGTGGAAGTTTTCCGCCACCTTATACGGACTGTAATGCTGCAGCATAATGCCGCCTGAGCCGATGCGAATTTGATTCGTTTTGGCTAACAAGTATGAAATAAGCACCTCCGGCGAAGAACCGGCTACATAGTCGGAGTCATGGTGCTCCGAAACCCAGAAACGGCGGAAGCCAAGTTCCTCAGCCTTCTGAGCCAGTGTCAGCGTATGAGCGAATGTTTGCTCGTTCGTCTCGCCGGGATACACCGGGCTTTGATCCAATATACTGATTGCAATCGTCATCGTATTCCCTCCCAAGTTAGATCGAGTAGCTGAACTCCGGCGTGTACCGCTTCAGGAACTGCTTCGTCCGCTCCTCTTTCGGATTGACGAACAGTTCGGATGGAGGGCCTTCCTCCACAATGACGCCGCCATCCATAAATACAACATGATTGGCAACATCCTGCGCGAAGCCCATCTCATGCGTCACGATGATCATCGTGATGCCTTCCTTCGCAATGCGGCGTATAACCGCCAGCACCTCGCCGACCAGCTCTGGATCAAGCGCGGAGGTAGGTTCATCGAACAGAATCACTTCCGGCTCAAGCGCAAGCGCCCGAGCAATGCCGACACGCTGCTGCTGACCGCCGGACAGCTGGCTCGGATAGGAATCAAGCTTCGCCCCGAGTCCAACTTTCTCCAGAAGCTGAATACCCCGTTTGCGAGCTTCGTCTTTGCTCAGCTTTTTGACAATAACGAGCCCTTCCATTACGTTCTCGAGCGCCGTCTTATGGTTGAACAGGTTATACTGCTGGAACACCATTGCCGACCGCTGCCTTAGGGCATGAATCTCTTTCTTGCCCGCATGCTTGCAGTCGAGGGAGAAATCGCTAATATGAATCGTGCCGTCACTTGGCTTCTCGAGATAATTGATGCAGCGAAGCAGCGTCGTTTTGCCTGAACCGCTAGGACCCAGGATCGCGACGACCTCGCCTTTCTCGACGGTCAGGTCGATGCCTTGAAGCACCTCCTGTCGGCCGAACGATTTGCGAATGCCGCGCAGCTTAATCATGCTACCCCTCCCCGGTTGTACACATTGATTCGGCGTTCAACGAATGCCGTAATACGTTCAATAAGCAGCGTCAGTCCCCAGAAAATAAGCGCAGCCGCCAAGTAAGCTTCGAAGAACTTCCAGTTCGTTGATGCAACGATTTGCGCTTTCGCATTCAGATCGACGACCGACACGGTAAAAGCGAGCGTCGAACCATGCAGCATCCCGATCAACGAGTTGGACAGGTTCGGCAGACTTGCAGCAAAAGCTTGCGGAAAAACGACTCGGCGGAGCGCCTGAGGCGTCGTCATTCCAACGGATAGCGCAGCCTCCATCTGCCCCCGGTCAACCGCGTACAGTCCCGAGCGTACAACCTCCGACATATAGGCGCCCGCTGTAATCGAGAACGATACGAAGGCGAAGGCGATCATCGGAATGCGGGCGGAGTTCCACCCCAGCCCAAACTCCGAGGACAAACCATCGATCAACATCGGCAGGCTAAAATAAATGAGCAGCAAATGCGTAAGCATCGGCGTTCCACGAATGAATGTCACATAGCCCGAGGACAGCTGCGCAAGCACAGGAATCCGATAGATGCGCGCAAGCGCCGTTATCGTACCGATAATGAGACCGCAGAACACGGATACGAACGTAATCTCCAGTGTCGTCGGTATCGCGGACAGCAGCTTCACGAACGCGGTCCAGATAAAAGAAGGATCAAGCTTCATAGTGCGGAACCTCCTTTTTGTCCAGATTAAGCTCTTGTGTTAATCGTCTAAGCGGGAGCCAGCGGCGGATGCCCAGCCAGTTTCTGTTCGGCGTGTCACGGCGCATATGCCGTTGAAGCCTGCGCTCGACAACCAGCAGAATGCGCTCCAACAGGATGCTGATGATCAAATAGATGATAGCGAGAGACAGATACGTCTCGAGAAAATGCTGCGACAGCGCGCCCAGCGACTGCGCCTTGCCCGTCATCTCCATTACGCCAAGCGTGAAGGCAAGCGAAGTCTCCTTCAGCATTGCGATAACAAGATTGGAGAACACCGGGACCGCTATGGCGAGCGCCTGCGGCAGTATAATTCGGGTAAAAGCCTGGTAACCCGTCATGCCAACCGCGTAGGCCGCCTCCACCTGTCCGCGATTGACGGCGATGACCGCCCCGCGGATCGTCTCGGATATGAAGGCGCCCGCGTGCAGGCCAAGCGTGAGAATGACGAAGTAGAGTACCGGCACTTTCGTAACGTCGATATAGATCAGCTTTAAGATTTCGGGCAAACCATAATAGAACAGGAATAGTTGAATCAGTACCGGCGTTCCTCTGAAGAAGGAAACGTAAACCTGCGACAGCTGCCGGAGCACCGGCACATGGTATAGACGAGGCAGCGCCACGAGCAAGCCGATGATCAGCCCCGTACCAATGGCCCCCGCCACGATAAGCAGCGTTAGATCCAAGGTGCTCAGCAGCTTAGGTACATATTTGTACACGTAGGCGATATCGAAGCCATACTCCATCCTGCGCTCTCCCCTTTCTTAATATGTTGCTAGATTAAGTGACCGCTAGACCGTGTGGTCAGATTACTTGGACGCATCTGCTGTAAAGTCCCCGCCCAGCCATTGCTTGCTCAGCTTGCCGAGCGTGCCGTCGGCTTTGATTTCCTTCAGCGCAACGTCAACCGCATCCGACAGCTTCTTCGAATCCGGGTCATCCTTGCGGAAGACGAACAGGATGTCTGCCTCGGACAGGTCATCGCCAACCGTCTTCAGCTTTCCATTCGGATCGGTCAGCGACAACGTGAAGTCCGCGCCTAGCGTCGCATCGACGCGACCGCTCGTAATCTGGCTGACCGTATCGTTAGCCGCACCGCTCTCGTACACGATATCGATCTTCTTGTCATGATCCTTGTTGTAGTTCTCAAGGATTTGCGCTTCTGCGCTCGTTGCGCCGGTCAGCACCTTCTTGCCAGCGAGATCATCGAGCGTCTTGATCGAATCGTTGTCCTTGGCTACGATGATTTTGTTCCGCCAGTGCGCATACGGCTCGCTGTTGAACAAGTATTTTTGCTCGCGCTCAGGGTTTTTCTCCATCTCGTGCGCTACGAAGTCAATCTTCTTCGTCTCCAGGCTGAGCAGCAGGTTCGAGAATTCCATCGTCTGCAGATCGAATTCATAGTCCGGCAGGCGTTTGTCGATTTCCTTAACGAGCTCTACGTCGAAGCCCGTGAGCTTGCCGTTCTCATCCAAGAAGCACACTTGCGGGAAGGCTGTGCCTGTTCCGACAACGATTTTCGTTACTTTGCCAGTGGACGATCCAGCATCTGAAGTCGCCGCACCTGACGTGCTTGCCGATTTATCTGACGAGCCGCATCCTGCAGCCACCAGTACGAGCATCAAGCTTGCGGAGTAAAGCAGCGGTTTCCTGAATTTGTTCATCTTCTTCATCGTGATAACCCCCAACGGTTTAATGGTTTAATGGTTTAATGGTTTATTGTTTATTGGTTCGATTGTTCGTAGTTGTGGTTGGTACAAAATGTGATCAGCTTGCGCTAACTTCGCCCGCCGCTTCTCTGGACAGCGCGTACGCCGCTGCATCTACAACCTTACGAAGCAGATGCATCGTGCCGTCGCCGTTGCCCGGATCGAACGCTCGGATGGTCTCGTATCCTCTGCGTTTGTACATGGGCAGCAGCCAAGGATGTTTCTCAGCTGTTCCGAGCGTCACAGCCGCGGCGCCGACTTTGTCTCGAATGATCGCTGTCTCGACCCAGTTCAGCAGCTTATCTCCGTATCCTTTGCCTTGCTCGCCCGGATGAACGGCGAACCATTTGATGAATGGAAACTCGGTAACTGCTTTCACCTCGTCTCCCTTGGACAATGTAATCGTCGCAACGATGCGGTCGTCCGCCTCCAGCACGTAACACTCGTTGTTCACGATGTTGTCCCGAATCTGCGACACATCCGCATTCGCCGCCGGCCATTTCAGCTCGAGCTTGCGAATAAGCGAATACGCCTCGTGGATCACTTCATGGAGTCGTTCTGCATCTTCGACTCCCGCCTGCCGAAACCGTTCACTCATGTTTCCACCCCTCTAAATTCGTGAATCAAATAATTCCTATAAGCTTAGTAAGGATTAGGATGTTACTAATGTATCATCCGCCGTGCATTCCCGCTAATA
This sequence comes from Paenibacillus terricola, assembly GCF_014779765.1. Classification (GTDB taxonomy): domain Bacteria; phylum Bacillota; class Bacilli; order Paenibacillales; family Paenibacillaceae; genus Paenibacillus_T; species Paenibacillus_T terricola. The sequence continues at coordinate 222,759 of NZ_JACXZA010000006.1, forward strand.
GACTTTCTCTATTGTTCGATTGATTGTTCGATAGGTTGTACGGATGGTGATTGGTGGAGCGCGGTTTGAAGGTTTGGAGAAAATGCATTTAGCTAGGAGTTGGGCAAGTCGTTGGATCGTATGAAACATAATCCATTCTAAGACCGTATATTATGTAGTTTACATGCATATAGAAACGGAGGTTAAAAATGTTAGTAAATAAAAAGTATACATCCATCTTGTTCGGTCTCTTTATCGCATTGGCAGTTGTTCTATGTTCGGGGTATTCATTCCCCAATGCTTATGGCAATACTAATTCCTTAGAGGAAAAGACAAGTCGATCCGTGGACGAATTCCAGCAGAACCCACATGAAACTGCCCAGCTTATATTTAATGATTATTTTACGGAAATCATGAAGACAGGCAATCGCGATGGAGTGCCGCTTGCTGGTTTTACCATTCAAAACTTGGATATCTCTTCGCCTGATCGGGCAACGGCCTCCGTAGAATTAAAATATGATGATGATTTTGGCCCCTTACCCTCAGTAGAATATTCGGTCGTTCGAATCAATGATCGTTATCAAGTACTTAAACAAGTATGTGTATACGATATGGACATCCAATCGTCGAAATATGGAACGGTAAGGTGCACACCTAGCGCTATGGTAAAGGAGCATTCAACTTCCATAAGCTTCTGAGTGAACGGAACGAAAAAGGACTTCGTATTCCACGTTTAGCTGGAGACGAAGTCCTTTTTGTTTTCTCTGGTTCCCCTATTAATCCTGACTAATATTTTTTTCTTATGGATGCAATGAAATAGTAACTTAAATACTATAAAAACTCACGCTCTTCGGCAGCAGCGCTTCGATGAACTCCTCGTTCTCGCCGGTGAGCGCGATTAGATTCGTATGAAGCGAGATGCCCTTCGTCTCCTCGATCTCGATCGGAATGAGACGGCCTTGGCTCACTTCCTCTTTGACGCACAAGCCCGGCAGGAAGCAGATGCCTACCTTTTGCAGAACAAGCTTCTTGGCCGTTTCCGAATTGTCGGCATGGAACATAATGTTCGGCGAATACTCCAGCTGCTCGAACACGCGGTGCAGCCGCTGCCAATCAAGCGACCCGCATTCGAAGAACAACAGCGACTGATAGCGGATCTCCTGAATAGACACCTTGCCTAACGAGGCAAAAGGATGCCCCTCATACACATATAACTTAATCGGATCCTCATAGAATGGGTACGATTGGACCGACGGATGGGCTACCTTACGGACAAAAGCAATATCCAGCTCGCGGTCCAAAACCTTGCGCACAAGCTCGTCGGTCGGCGCAGTCGTCAGCTTGAACCGAAGCTGCGGGAACAGCTGCTTCAGCCTAGGCACCAGATCCGGAATCAAATAGTTCGATACCGACACGGTGCTTCCGATGCGCAGCTCTTGCGGGCGCGCCCCCTTCTCCTGCAGATGCAGCCGCCCTTTCTGAATGATCTGAAGGATCTGCTGCGCGTAAGGAAGAAACTGCTTTCCCTTCTCCGTCAGCATGATTTGTTTGCCCAGTCTGTCGAAAAGCCGGCAGTCCAACTCGCGTTCAAGTGTCTGTATACGGGCGGTGACGGATGGCTGGGACAGGTACAGCACTTCGGCTGCCTTATTGAAGCTGCCATAGTGATTGACATACACAAAGGCTTCCATGTTCTCAATATTCATTCGCATCCCCCTCAGGTGGTCAACGATAGACCTTTTCTATTGCGCATTAGAAATTATCTTTATCATATAGGATTAATCGGAATTATGGAATATAGTAATTGTAAAATACCACAATTAAAGGAGCGACCGCGATGAGCAACCAGGGGGACATCATCATTCGAGATGCGAGAGAGGAAGATCACGAGCCGTTCGTTCAACTGCTGTTGGATGCGTACGGTCAGTATGCGGATGAACTCCCCAGCGAACGCTGGGAGCCATACAAGGAGGCGATTCGGGCGTCATTCCACGAAGGACAGCCAATCGCGCGAATCATTGCGGAGAAGGACAATGCGATTATCGGCAGCGTCCAGCTGTTCGCGTCTTCGGAGGAAGCTTACGGTCGTTCGGACTTACATATCCCGAATCCGGTCATCCGGTACCTAGCCGTATCCCCTCATGCCAGAGGCCAAGGCATTGCAACGCTGCTCATTAGAGAATCCATCCGTCGTTCGCGCGAGCTTGGGGCGAGGCGCCTGAATCTCCACTCCTCCGATATGATGAGCGCCGCCGTCCGGCTGTATGAGCATCTCGGCTTCGAGCGGGCCTATGAAACCGACATATACAACGGTGAGTCGCTCGTGAAAGGTTTCCGGATCGAGCTGGATGAAGCCGCGCTTCGAATCTAACGTTTAACCCCCAAGCCACTTCCCCGACATACTACTATTTCCCCGTAATGAAAAAACGAGCAGACAGCGTATTCCGCTCTCTGCTCGCCCTTCCCGCTTGCTATAAGATTCATTCGTTCATACTTCGCTAAGCAGTCTGCCTGTTTAATTACACCGAAGCTGCCGCTTCCACGAACTGACGGACTCGCTCAGTTACGCGATCGTATTCGCCACCGCGAATCCAATCCAGATTCACGAGCTTGCTGCCCATGCCAACTGCGCAAGCGCCAGCGCGGAAGTAGTCGCCGATGTTGTCGATATCGACGCCGCCTGTTGCAAGCATCGGAATGTTGTTCAGCGGCGCGCGAATTTCCGCGAGATATTTGACCCCTAGGGAGGCCATCGGGAATACTTTCACCGCTTCTGCTCCAGCTTTCCAAGCGCGAACGATTTCCGTTGGCGTCATGCAGCCCGGCCATACCGAGATGCCGCGCTCCACACCATACGCAATGACCTCTTCGTCAAGGTTCGGCGAGATGAGAAACTGCGCGCCTGCGGCTACTGCCTCGCGTGCCATCTCCACATCGAGAACCGTGCCCGCACCAATGCGCGCTTCGCCGTCGCCGAATTTCGTCCGCCATTGATTAATAATGGCCGTTGCGCCTTCCGTGTTCATCGTCACTTCCAGCAGCCGAACGCCGCCGTCAATAATCGCTTGCGCAGCCCGATCAGCATTCTGAGCCTCAATGCCGCGAAGAATTGCGACGATCTTGTGCTGATGAAGCATATCTAGAAGTTCGCTCATTCCTTCTATCCCCTTCCTTTAATCCCCCAGTGCTGCTGCAGCAGCTTCAAGAACAAATTCGGAAAAGCCAGCGTGTCCATCGCCTCGGGACCAATCCAAGCATACCCGGAAGGCAGCTTCTTATCCCCTTCGTATGAACTTGTCGCCTCTGCAACGAGGCCGAGTCCTTCAGCAAGTATGCTTTGCTCAGATGCGTTAACATCACCACTCGCTACGGCGCCGATCGATGGCAGGTCCGCTTCGAATACATCCATATGCCAATGGATGTGGCTGAATACATGCTCCGCTTTGGTCCAATGACGAAGCGGGCGGATGAGCAGCCCCGCTTCTTCGTGCAGCATCCGGGCAAGAAGATCCGCAAGCGATGCTTGCTCACGCTCGCTCTCCGCTTCGCTCTTGTCGCTGCGAAGACGCTTCTCCGCATCCTTCGGCACGAGCACATGCGGCAGCTCCCACATGCGGGCGAGCAGCCCTGTATCCGGACGCTGTCTAACGAGTACGCGTCCTGCATTCTCTCCGCTGCCCTCAACCACAACGCCCAGCCGCCATTCCGGACGCGGCGGCTTCGCCTTCGTCTTAATCGGCAGCTCGGCCTCACGGCCTGCCAATCTGCCTGCGCAATGCTCCATCACCGGGCAAGTGAGACAGCCCGGTGACTTCGGCGTACAGACGAGCGCACCCAGCTCCATCAGCGCCTGATTGAAATCGCCAGCCCGTCCTTCCGGAATGATTGAACGTGCTAACTTCTCGATCTTCACCCGCGTCGCCGGCTTTGCAATATCGTCTTCCAGCAGCCAGAAGCGCGACAGCACCCGCATAACGTTGCCATCGACTGCCGGCTCTGATCGGTTGAATGCAATGCTCATAATCGCACCTGCTGTATAGGGGCCAACGCCTTTGAGCGATGCGACCGATGCGGCATCGTCAGGCACGATTCCGTTATAACGCTCCACTACCTCTCGAGCGCCAGCCTGCAGATTGCGTGCGCGTGAATAATAGCCGAGCCCTTCCCAATGCTTCAGCACATCCTCTTCAGGCGCCTCAGCTAACGCCTGCACCGTCGGAAACCGCTGCATGAAACGCTCATAGTACGGAATAACCGTATCCACGCGCGTCTGTTGAAGCATAATCTCCGATACCCACACGCGGTACGGGTCCCGATTGATCCGCCAAGGCAGCTTCCGCTTCACAACGTCATACCAGCCCAGCAGCTCTCTTCCGAAGAACGCTGCCAACTCCGCTTGCGACAGCTCCTGCTCTAGTTCAGTCCCGCTCATCTGCTTCCACTCCTTGCCTAACTCCCTCGACCGTATTCTTCACCGTTTCCATTCTAGCCTGACGCTGCAATTCTGGAATCGGCTGCATGGCGCCATCAATCGATTGCGACAGCTCCCGGTAACGGCGAGGAGTAATGCCGTACTGCTGCTTGAACAAGCGGGACAAATAATGATTCTGCATCCCAATCCTGCCCGCGATGTCGGATACGTTGAGCGTCGTCTGCTCCAGCAGCGTCCGCGCCTGCTCCAGTCGCCGCTCATTCATATAATTAACCGGCGACGAGCCAACAACGCTTTTGAATATCGTCGTAAAATAATTCGGATGCATGCACTCGATCGAAGCCAGCTGTTCGATCGATATGCTCTCCGACAGATGCTCCTCGATATAGGCAAGCGAATCCCGGAACGGATCCAACTTGTCACGTTTGTTCATGAACGCTTGCTCAAGCCCTGCCCCTTCCAAGAAGCAGGCCAGCAGCTCCAGCAGCACAGCTCTCGTACGCCAGCTCTGCAGCAGCGTATCCACCTGCTGCAGCCCGATCAGCTTCTCGTACAAATCTGTGGCCTCATGCTTGTCCGGCGCGGCAACAACGAACGGAATGTCAAGCTCCGTAAGCAGTTGGAACCCGCCTAGGTTCATTTTGAAATGAGTCCAGTAGAATACTAGCTCCTCATCGCCTGCAGTGCCATAAGCCAGATCCACAGAACCAGGCAGCATGTAGAGAAACCCCGGTTCCATAACAAACTCTTTATGTTCAATGCGAAGCCAGCCCTTCCCGTTGACAGGATAGAACAGGCGGGTCAGATCCGAATTTTTCGCATCATACGTCCAACCGGAGTCTTTGCGCGAAATACCGCTTAATGCATGCTCGACCTCGATCTGGTTCAACCTTCTGAGCAATAAGTCGTCGTATATCAAGTTTGTAAACTCCTAATGTTAGATTCAAAGCTGTCATTGTGCGTCGTAGTTGTTCTCCCCAATTATAAAGAGACTCCGCAGCAATGAGAAGTTAAAAAACATTATGTTATACTCATAGGTAAATATTGCGAGAAATGAGGCTTAACCATGACCAAAATAAGAAGTACCGCCATGTCGCGTACAGTGCCTTGGAAGCTTCTGGCGGCAGCCCTTGCATTAATTGCTCTAGCAGGCTGTGGCAGCCAATCCAAATCTTCAGCTTCGCTCGAAGGTTCTAAGGAAGCAATCGCCCTGTACAACGCGCGCTGCATCAGCTGCCACGCATCCGACCTAAGCGGCAAGGTCGGCCCCGATAGCGATCTTCGGACCGTCGGAAGCAGAATGACGAAAGAAGCGATTGCGAAGCAAATTACGAACGGCGGCGACATCATGCCTGCATTCGCAAGCAAGCTGTCAGCAGACGATATCGACAAACTGGCTGATTGGCTCTCGAAACAGCAATAAAGCCGAACAGCATCATGCTGTCCGGCTTAGGTTTCTGCGGCAATCCAGCTATTGTGCATACTCCTCATACGAACCAAGGCGTAAGCGGTTTCCAAATCTGGCATATGTCCATGTCGTAGGTCCCGCTTCCGGATGACTTGGAAACCGGTCGCCGCGAAACAATACGAGTTGTCCGCCCCAGCTATCGGTATATAAGCCGTCGTATACGACACTTGCGCCTGTTTTGAATCTCGTTCTGCTCGTCGTCCAACGCTGATTCATCGACATCCGCCCCTTTGCATCCGCTAGTATTCGTTGCAATCTATTCCTACTATGGGCAGATGGTGCAGCCGATATACCACGGCGCGAACGATTACTAGTTCAACTCAACTGAGTTGTTCTGCAACAGCGAAGGCAGAAGCGAGCCCCCGATCATGCGTAATCGTTACATGAACGCGGCGAATCACTCTGCCAGAATCTTGAGCGTCCTCCCAGCCAAGCTTGTGCAATGTAGACGCCGACAGAAGCACCTCCGGCTTGCCTCTCTCGTCCCGCCCGATTACGATATCGTGCAGCCCTGCTATCGTGCCGATGCCGCAGCCGAGCGCCTTTACGACCGCTTCCTTCGCCGCGAACCTTCCTGCAACAAATTCAGCCAGCCTTCTTCCCGTCAATGCTGCAGCACGTTCCCGCTCTGCACCTGCAAGCACCCGGTCGATAAATTTGGCACCCGTGGGCTTCCCCAGAATCGCCGCAATCCGATCGATATCGGCAATGTCATGCCCAATTCCAATAATCAAGCACGCTTCCTCCGTTCGACTAACACTCTGAAAACTTGAGTGGGCAGAAAACAACAAAACCGGGCCGCCGCGCTGCTGCACGGCCGTCACCCGGCTTCCTCCCTCTTCGATGCACCGTTCTAGATGCCTGGAATAGGTGAGCGTTTATGCTCTGTACGCAAATATTGCTTCTCGAGCTTCTCGCGGGCTTCAGGCGCAATCTCCTTGCCCTCGAGGTAGTTGCTGTTATCTTCATACGTGATGCCAAGCTCATTCTCGTCCGTCTGACCTTCCCACAAGCCTGCGGTAGGCGCCTTATCGAGAACGCTTTGCGGTACGCCGAGGCGCGCTGCAACTTGGCGAACTTGACGTTTGTTAAGCGAGCTAAGCGGCGTAATATCTACGGCGCCGTCGCCCCACTTCGTATAGAAGCCTGTGAGCGCTTCGGATGCGTGATCCGTACCGACAACAAGCAGGTTCATGTCGAATGCGATAGCGTACTGCATCACCATGCGCGTACGAGCCTTCACATTGCCCTTGCCTCCGCGGCTCAGGTGACGGCTGATACCGATTGCCTTCAGGCTGTGCTCTACTTCAAGCGCGATCTCATCGACCGTCTCGCCGATATCCGTCTCCACCCGATGCGTCAGGTTGAATGCGTCTGCTGTAGCGTAGCTGTCAGAGATGTCCACCTGCTCATTGTACGGCTGGAAAACGCCGAGCGTAATATATTCCTTGCCCGTCTCAGCCGACAGCTCATCGGTAGCCTGCTTGCACAGACCCGTAGCAACAGCACTATCGATGCCGCCGCTGATCGCGATGAGCAGTCCAGTCGTGCCAGACTTGCGGACGTACTCCTTCAGAAAATCGACCCGTTTGCGAATTTCCGCATCGACGTCAATCGTCGGCTGAACGCCGAACCGTTCAATAATTTCGCGCTGCAAGCTCATCGTTCTAACTTCCTTCCTGACATCTGGATCTTTGAAAAATTACCGGCAGAAGCGGTCGAATGCATTAGTCAGATCTGCTGCGATATCAGCTGCGGAACGGTTCTCGATCTGGTGACGCTCGATGAAGTGTACGAGCTCGCCGTCTTTCATCAGTGCGATCGAAGGGGACGATGGCGGGTATGGCGCGAAATATTCGCGTGCCTTCGCCGTCGCTTCTTTGTCTTGACCAGCAAATACCGTATACAGGTTATCCGGCACTACATCAAACTGGAGCGCTTCCGCAACGCCTGGACGGCATTGGCCCGCTGCGCAGCCGCATACGGAGTTAACGACAACAAGCGTCGTGCCCTTGGCATTGTCGAAGCTTTCTTGCACTTCTTCCGGCGTGCGGAGCTCCGTAATGCCGACGCGCGTCAAATCGTCGCGCATCGGTTGAATCATATCCAGCATATATCGTTCGAAGGACATTGACATGTTCTTCACTCACCTTTCAATTATCATAATAGCCTCATTGTTACATGATTATAATTATTATAAACCTCATGGAAAATGAATGTAAAGCAAAAGCAGCCGAGTTTTCACCCGGCTGCGAGCCCTTCCGAACATCCCCGATATGTAGCCATCTGAAACCTCTGATCGACGCAGCTCAGCCTGCTGGCTGCTGTCCAATCCAGCTGCTGCAAGGCTGCCTCAAGTGCTTGGCTCATCGGCTGCATAGCCTACATCTTTATCCGGATGTTGAAACCTGTCAGCGCCCGTCTGCGGATCGCGGCCCTCCTCGAATATCGCACGATTGTCCGATGTGAGGAATCCTATATCTTTATACGGGTGCACCCATTCATCGCCAGACATCATCGCCGGATCCGTCTCCGTCGACCACAGCTCTAACGGCGAATTAGGTGAAGCATACATATGGTCACCAATGACGACCCCGTGCCGATTGACGAAGGCGCCTCTGGGCCCTCGCCCGCTGCGATAGGCTGGCAGGAAGTTGATCTCGTATGGATCAAGCTCCGGATCATCCCTCAGCGCATCCACCGACGCCTCGTACTCTTCCCTATAATTGCTTCCTATATCACGCATCATAATAGTCTGCGCTTAGGTGGAAGGACGGTTAGGTCCATCCAGCTTCTTGTCGAAGCCCGGCTCTCCAGCTGATTTGTTCGATGCCGAGTTGCGATTAGCCGGCGCCGATGCACTCTGTTTATTCGATTTATTACCCATTTGTCATCATCCTCCTTCCGTGCTGTATTATGCGCGTGGAGGAATCCTTTTATCCTGCGAAACCTACTTCGTAACCGGCAGCCGCAGCCGCCTCCGCCAAACTTTCTTCAATCCGGAATTTGACGATAAAGGTTGTTCCTTCGCCTTCCTTCGACTCAACCTCTATACTGCCGTGATGCTTCTCAACAATACTCAAGCAGACAGGTAAGCCAAGTCCGGTCCCCCGTGATTTGGTCGTGAAGAAGGGTTCAAACATCTGATCCATCTGTATCTGCGTAATGCCGACCCCTGTATCCTGCACGCGCAGCTCGACGATGCCCGGATAGGTTCGTGTAGAGAGCCTTAAGCTGCCACCGTCTTTCATCGCCTCAAGCCCGTTGCGCGCAAGGTTCAGAATGAGCTGCTTCATCTCTTTGTCATTAAGCCATAGTTCAGGCAAGCTGGGCCTTGGGTTCCATTCCAGATGCAGGCCGCGCAAGTTCGCATCCGCCTGAATTAGCGGTATCGTATCCGCTACAATGTCGTTAAGCGAGGTAAGCGCCTTATCGATAAGCCGATTTTGTGCCAAGGAAAGAAAGTCGTTGATGATCATGTTCGCACGGTCGAGCTCGTCCATAATGATGCGGAAATAATCATTGTGTGTTTCGCCGGATCGTTCTTTCATCAACTGGACGAAACCGCGAATAACGGCCATTGGATTACGAATTTCATGCGTAATGCTCGCTGCCATCTGACCGACCAGACTGAGCCTGTCCATTCGCCCCAGCTCATCACGCAGCTTCCGAAGCTCAGTAATGTCGTGAATAATGATCGCCGCACCTGTAATCGAAGCCGGACCAACTAACTCGTTGTCCCGAATCGTAAACGCGGTTTTCACGAGCACCTGACCTTCCTTCTCTACCAGCTCAAGCGAGCTGCGCTCACCGCCGAGCGCCTTCCCCACCATCGAGACGCACTGCCAATCCCGCTCAGGATCGAACAATTCGGTAAACATGCGTCCCTTCATCTCAAAGATATTTCGCCTATTATTCGGGCTAGGGTACTGCTGAAACGCCGCTTCATTGAGGTGTGTAATATGCCCTTCAAGATCGACAAGGACGACGCCAAGCGTCATCTCGTCGATAAATTGCTGCAGCTTCTGAACCTCGGCGCGATATTTGTCCGACATCCGCCTGAACTGTCTATGCAGGAGCTCATTCTCACGCATGTTCTCAATAATTAGAATCGAACACCAGACCATTACATACGACATCGCCACTAAACCAATCAGCAGCAGTTCAGCCGCATGCATGGATTCAGGCGCACTTGTCGTCACATTGATCATCATGGTCGTGCTGAAGAACAGCTGCAGCACCGTAACGAGCGCAGCGCCAATCTTCTGCTTATCCATTCGCTTGGCAAGCTGAAAGGGTCTGATCGACATCATGAGCAGCGGACAAAAGATCAACAGCAGCAGGCCAAACGAAATCCATTGATTGCTCGTATCCAGCAGCGGCAGACGCGAGACAATGTAAATAACGGTTAATGCCCCCATACTCCAGTAGCCGCCATACAGCGACCCTACTACATAAGGAATCAACCGCGCATCGAATTGATAGCCGAATTGCGAGTGATGGGACAGCAGCATGCACAGAACCATCGAAATTGCGCTAACGATACCGATCAACATCTCTCTGGCTCTCGGGTGATGATGCGGTCGATCCCGCCACATTTGATAGGCAACAGCTGGTAGAATGGAAATGAATAATTGCAGAAGCATCGTTTTCCACATCACGGTTTCGGTCTCCTACTCTCTCCAATACAAGGAGCTATACTCCACCTTGCTGCCAATCGTCCTAATAGAGGTTGTTCAGGTTTTCGCAAGCTTCTCGGTGCTGAAAACCCGACTTTTTGAACACGTTCTAATATCACAAATTAAAACACAAATTGTTTATTTTTACTATACATAGACTGTTAAGTCTGATCGGGATAGTAGAAAAATAAATACGAAAAAAAGCAGAAACCGGTCCGATTTCTGCTTATTCGATAAAGTTTTAATTCCCATTCGACTCCGCCGAACGAAAAGGCTCGTTATTTGAAGTTTGTATAAAGATTCGCTTGTTCTTGCAGCCAAGCCGCAATCTGCGTCATTGTCTTGATCCCGTCGGTATCGTGATACAGCTCATGGTAGCCGCCTTCAACCGGCATGAACGTACTAGTTGCCTGATTAGTACGCGAGAACAACTCGCGGCTTGCATCATAAGACGTAATGCGATCCGCCGTACCGTGCGCAAGCAGTAACGGGATGTGGAGCCGGTTCGCTTCGCGAATCGCCCATTCGCCGCTGTCGGTCATGGCCACGAACATCGCGGCAGTAATATTACCGTGCGACCATTCATCGTTGGAAGGCGCCGGGTTCGGATGACCAGGCCGATAGAGAGCACCGGATGCCAGACCGGCCTTTTGTGTAAAAGTAGGCCAGAATCGCCCGATCGCACGTCCCATCGTCACCTTCCACTTCGGCGGTTGGAATGAAAGGCGCAGCCAAGGACTCGTCAGAACAAGCCCAGCGAGCTTGGCTTCATGACGGAGCGCATAATTGACGGCTACATTGCCGCCCATGCTGTGGCCGTATAGGAATATCGGCAGCGATGCATAGCGACGCCGCGCCTCTGCAAGCACTGCGTCTACATCGCTCGTCAGATGCGCGATGGACGGCGAATGTCCCCGCTTGCCTTCAGAGCGGCCGTGCCCGCGCTGATCATAGACGAAGACCGTGAAGCCGGCTTCGTTCAATGGCTGTACGATCGCAGCTTGCCGGCCGTGATGCTCCCCCATGCCATGCACGAGGCAGACAACGCCGATCGGCGACCCCGATGCCGGCCATTCCGCTGAATACAGCTTCAATCCATCTACTGGACTTGTAAGCGGCCGTTCAATCGGCTGACCGCTGCCTTTTCGTTCATTCGCGTTCGAGGTGTGAGTCATAGCGAGCAGCCTCCACGTTAACTTTTTTCTAACAATAGTTGAGCACGATCGGCCCCCGAATGCAAGCGGTTTATCGGTTCTTATGTATATGATGTTATGCAGCGTGCTGAAACCGCATTGTAAAGTTTTGCGAAGTCGCAGCTTTCCGATTACAATGAAGGTCATAGATTGCGGATGACACGGAGGCTTTGTACGAATGAAGTTTGATATCATTATTATCGGGGGCGGGTCTGCCGGACTTATGGCTGCCATTGCTGCCAGCGAGCACGGCGGTAAAGTTCTGCTGCTGGACAAAGGCGATAAGCTAGGACGCAAGCTGGGCATATCCGGCGGAGGCCGCTGCAACGTAACGAACAACAAAGATATGGACGAGCTGATCAAGCATATCCCCGGCAATGGGCGGTTTCTATACAGCGCGCTAACGAACTTTGGCAACAAAGACATCATCTCGTTCTTCGAGCGGCTTGGCATTCGGCTGAAAGAAGAAGACAACGGGCGTATGTTCCCGGTTACGGATAAAGCCAAGACCGTTGTCGATGCGCTAATTAATCAGGTGGTTAATCAAGGTGTAACGATACGCGTCAATTCGCCTGTCGCAGAAGTGCTGTATACGGATGGCGCGGCGTGCGGCGTGCGTCTGCGCTCTGGCGAACGGATCGCATCGAAGGCGGTTATTGTCGCTTCCGGCGGCAAATCGGTTCCGCACACAGGTTCGACCGGCGATGGCTACGCATGGGCCGAACAAGGCGGCCATACGATTACGGAACTATTCCCGACGGAAGTCCCGATCGTCTCGAACGAGCCGTTCATCGTCTCGAAGGAGCTGCAAGGCGTCTCGCTGCGCGATGTCAGCTTGTCCGTATGGAACCCGAAGGGCAAGCGAATCATTGAGCATCGCGGCGATATGATTTTTACTCACTTCGGGGTATCGGGCCCGATTGCGCTGCGCTGCAGCCAATTCGTCGTGAAGGCGCTCAAGCAATTCGACGTCGGCAACATCATTCTAACGATCGACCTGCTGCCTGATCGAACGGCCGACGAAATCTACAACGAAACGCTTAAACTAGCTGCTTCCGAATCGAAGAAAGCAATCAAGAACGTCCTTCACGGCTATTTGCCGGATAAAATGATTCCGCTCCTTCTCGCGAAGGTTGAGCTCGATGAGCAGCTAACGTACGACAACATTCCGAAACAGGGCTGGCTCGAGTTTGCCCGCTTGATCAAAGCGTTCCCGCTGCGCGCGTATGGTACACGCTCGATTGAAGAAGCGTTCGTCACCGGCGGCGGCGTCCATTTGAAAGAAATCGATCCTAAGACGATGGAGTCGAAGCTGTCCCTCGGCCTGTATTTCTGCGGCGAGGTACTCGACATCCACGGCTACACGGGCGGCTATAACATTACAGCAGCCTTCTCCACCGGCTATGCGGCGGGCAGAAGCGCAGCGGAGTATGCACAAACCCTAAGGTAATTTTACCTTGGGGTTTTACTCATTTTTCATAGTCTAAATTTGATAGCACCGAAAGTTAAGCTATAAATTGTGGTGGTTCCATCTTTAATCTGTGTACTGTGATCCGCTTTCATTAGCATTATCATTAAATTTATATTTATTGGAAGGAGGTCTCCTTTTTCATCAAGAAAGTGTAAGCGCTTTACTGACAGAAAGAACACTTATTTAAAGGGGATACAACATCTCACACGGACAAGTCGGACGTTCCGGGTTCGGCTAATGCACTGAGGCTTTATCATTTTTCTAGAGGGGAAATAACACGATGAACAAACGGTGGAAGCAGATTTTGATGATCGTATTCGCGGTTGCATTGTTGTTGCCGCAGTTCGGGATCGCGCAGAAGGCAAGCGCGGCCGTTGCGAATGGAAATTATGCACTGAAAGTTCAAACTACAGGCGGGAATCAATGGGATGGCGCGCAAATAGACACAGGAGCAAACGGCTTGAAGTTAGTTGCCGGCACAGCCTACACCTTCTCATATGACTTATACACCCCTGATAAAGATGTGGCAGGCATTGTTCTCCAAAGTAACGCTAACTACAACTGGATTAGTCATACAGCAGCTTTAAGTGCGGCAAACCCCGCTTGGACTTCATACACGGATACATATACTTATACAGCGGCAAGCGGTCCACAGATTCAGTTTGTGAAGATTGGCGATAAAGGAGCTACGGATACAAAGAATATAACTTACTACATCGACAACTTTGTTGTTAAAGACGCAGCAAGCGGCAATGTTATTTACACAGCCAACTTTGAAGACAAAGCTGCTGATGGTTTTGTTTCGAGTGGGGCTGCTACACTGTCTGCTGCAGCACCACCGCAGGCAGCAACCAATTATTTCTTAAAGGTTCAAACTACAGGTGGGAAACAGTGGGACGGCGTGCAGATAGACACAGGGGCAAATGGCTTGAACCTCGTTGCCGACAAAGCCTACACCTTCTCTTTTGACTTATACACACCTGACAAAGACGTAGCTGGCATTCTTTTGCAAACCAACGGAAACTACAACTGGATTAAGAATACTAATGCTTTAAGTGCGGCTAATCCCGCTTGGACTTCATACACGGCGACATATACTTATCTAGCGGCAAGCGGCGGACAACTTCAGTTTGTTAAAGCCGGCGACAGCGGAGCTACAGATGCAAAGAATATTACTTACTACATCGATAACTTCGTCGTTAAAGACGCAGCAAGCGGCAATGTTGTTTACACAGCCGACTTTGAGGACAAAGCTGCTGATGGTTTTGCATCAAGCGGGACTGCTACACTGTCTATTGTTAATAACACTAGTGCAGCAACAGTACCAACGACTAACCCGGATGTACTCAAATTGCCAAGCATTAAGAATACGTACCCTGGTTATTTGATGGGCAGCATCATTGGCCCCTATTACATGCAAGACTCAATCATGCCCGTCCTGAAAGCCCAGTTCGGCGTTGTGACGCCTGAGAACGCCACGAAACCTGCTTCGCTGATTGGCACCAGCGCCTCCACGCATGACGTCAAGGATCTGAACTTTACCGAAGCGGACAAGGAGCTTCAGAGCGCGATCGACAATGGCCTTAAAGTACATGGTCATACGCTCGTCTGGGAATCGCAATCGATTCCGTGGCTGAACAACGATAAGACCTCCAGCTCCGACTCGACTCCGTCCAACCCTGGTCTGACCGCGGATGGGGCGTATGCGAACATGAACGCGTACATTAACGCGACGCTCAAGCATTTCGATGGCAAGTTCAACGCAACCACGCGGAACATCATCTCGTGGGACGTCGTCAATGAAGCGTTCAGCGGCAGCGTCCGTGACAGCAAGTTGGACCCGAAAGACTGGCACAGCTACCTGAAAGCCACCCCGTGGCTGAAAGCGACGGACGTGAACTACGTCGAACAAGCGTTCAAGTACGCCCGTGCGGCGGAGCCGGATTACAACGTCCTGTTGTACTACAACGACTATAGCATGGACGATCAGAATAAGGCCTCAGCCGTTCGCGACATGGTGAAAGACATTAATGACCGTTGGGCTGTGGATCATCCTGGCAAGCAGCTCATACAGGGCGTCGGCTTGCAAGAGCATAACGGCCTCGGCACCAACCCTAACAACCAGAGAAAGACGATTCAGATGTTCAAGAATATCGGTGTCAAAGTTTCAATCAGCGAGCTGGACATCTCCGCCGGCACGAACAAACAGCAGACGGCTGAGCAGGTAAAAGCCCAAGCCGCACAGTACGCGCGGTTGATGCAGGTTTATACTGATCCGAGCTTCAAGGACACGGTGCAGCGCATCTCCATCTGGGGGCTGACAGATACCAACAGCTGGCTGTCTGAAGGCAGCCCGTTGCTGTTCGACGGCAACCTATACCCGAAAGACGCGTTCTACGCCGTGATTGACCCGGCCAAGTACCTTGCGAATTACAACGCTCCGACAAAGCCTCCTGGGGGCAAAACATCGACAGCCGCGAAGGGAACGCCGAGCATCGACGGCAAAATAGACGACATTTGGAATACGACAACGGCTATCGATATCAATGTAACGCAAGCAGGCAACACGAAGGCGGATACGCACATGCCGGCCGCTACCGCTCGCATGTTGTGGGACAACGGGAACCTGTACGTACTCGCGCAGGTGACCAAAGATCCGTCCGAACCGTTGGACAAGGGGAATACAAACCCTTGGGAGCAGGATTCAGTCGAAGTGGTTCTCGACCTGACGAACGGCTCCAACGCCATGTATTCGAACGCTTCCGGGCATTACCGCGTTCGGTATGACGGCTTTGCGACGGTAGACGCAGGCATGACGGATAATCAGGGCGTTGCAACAAAGATGACCTCCGCGACGACGTTCGACGCGAAGACGAACTCCTACATCGTCGAGATGCAGATTCCGTTTATCCAGATTACGCCTGCGAGCGGTACTCAAGTAGGCTTCGACGTTCAGGTGAACGACGCGAAAGCCGGTGTACGCATTGGCGCGTTCGCTTGGAACGACGCAAGCGGTACGGCTTATCAGGATCTATTCAAGATTGGTACGTTGGAACTTGCCAAGGCCAACGCTTCTGCATTCCAAGACGTGAACAATGTACCTTGGGCGGTAGAAAGCATCCAAGCTCTCGAAGCGCGGGGTATCGTTGCCGGAGTTAAGACTGGAGCTTTCGCGCCGAACAATCAGGTCACCAGAGCCGAATTCATCCAAATGCTGATAAATGCGCTTGACCTGAACAGCGACAAGGCGACCAGCACCTTTACAGATGTGAAGGAAGGCGCCTGGTATTATCAAGCGATCGCTTCTGCTCAACAGCTCGGCATCGTCAACGGGAAAGCGAACGGATCTTATGGCATCAACGATGCAATCAGCAGGCAGGAAATGGCCGTTATGCTGTATCGTGCTGCCGCGAAGGCAAATATCGAGCTGCCGAATACCGTCAATGAAATCCAATTTGCCGATGATTCGAGCATCTCGAGCTATGCAGCACAAGCCATTAAAGCATTGCAGCAAGCCGGTATCGTGAAAGGCATGGAGAACGGAAGGTTCGCCCCTGCCAGCAACGCAACGCGCGCTCAAGCGGCAGTTATCATCTACGGATTGTTTAAATTGATGTAAGTTCAGAAATCGCAACAAAGAAGCCTTCCTCCCCATTATCGCGGGGAGAAAGGCTTTTTTTGTTCGCCACCCTTCGGTTTCTGGGTGGATAACTCCTACGTATGCACATCCCCCGACATGAAGTTGTACGAGCCGTCGTCCGGGCGGAAGCCGTGCTCTTCTCCATCTTCATCGCGATTGTTCAGCCCTGCATCCTCATCAACAATGTCATCGCCTGTTCCCATTGCGTAGGAATCTGCCCAATCCTCGTTGACCGTATGCGCAGGAATCTGGATACTGTCCATTCCATAAGCAAGTCCTGTAACCGCAAGCGGATCAAGCGGTTGCTGGTCCATCAACTCTCCGCCATGCGACATCGCAATCTCTAGCGCAGAGGTTAGATCGCTGCCATTCATATGAATGTGCAGCTTGCCGCCCTCATGTACGACTGGATCGTATCCTAGCTCACGCAGCGTAGCGCTAGCATCCTCAGCACTGCCGTTATCGGCGAACTGGAACAAGATTGCCGAATCTTCCGTTCTGTCCATTCGAATTCTCCTTCAAGACTCTTTTTATATCGTTACGCTTCCCATCCCCACCCATTTTTAACCGAAAATTGTACAACTGGACATCCATTTCAATCAAATGATCAATTCCCCTACGTAGAATGTTACAAAAAATTATACACATATGTCATGTTCCATGACATCAAGCATGGTACAATATAAATAGATTAATTCGATCCGGTTTGAAGTTAATTATTCTGACGTTTGAGAGGTGCCTATACATGTACGATGTGTTTACGTTTAGTCCTGATTCAATCCTCATTGTTGACGCTTCGATGGATTTGATCCGCATTACGGATATGAACGATGCATTCTGCGAATGGAGCGGTTATCGCAAGGACAACCTGCTTGGCACCACTCCGTCGCAGCTGATCGAGAAAGAGCAAGGCAGCAACCCGTTCGAGCAGCTAGTAACGCTGTCTCAAGCGCCCTCTTCCTCCTCGCCTTTCTACTGCAAATTCCGTTCGCGCAACGGCATCCTCTTCGAGGTTCGAATTGAAGTGATGCGGATTGGTCAAACCGATGCACCGCTGAAACGTTATGCGGTCGTATTTCACGATGTAACCGAGCAGCGCTGGATCGATTCCATCATCCGCGAGGAGAAAGCTGTTGGGGCGGCTATTCTGAATAGAGAGCATAACATCCAATGGGTGAACAGCTATGTAACGCCTGTCCGGCATGAGCAGTCGGCCTTTTTGAATCAACCTTTTCAACATTATGTAAGCATCAATGACCGCCGCCATGTGAAGCGATCAATCGATTATGCATCTGCTAACCGTACGCCGCAGCCATGCTCCTTCAGCCTCGTCCACGACGATGAGGTGTATCTCGCGCGTGCAGTCTTCATGTCATTCCAACGCTGGAACGGCTCGGTGCGAAGCCACGCCGTTGTCATGCTGCAGATGGAGCCGCTTCATACGGACGTCGATTCGTCTGCTAAACTAAGACTGCTGATGACGGCGAAGAACATTTCCGTTACCGAGCTTGCTCGTTCTACGCACATCTCGCTGACGACGATCTCCAAGATCCGCAACGGCAAGATCAAAAAACCTAAACGGATGACAGCTGAATTAATCGCAAGTCAGCTTGGCGTTGTGCCTGAAGCGATCTGGGGCGCTTACCATGTCGGGTACGGCGGCTTCTAATTCCGTTGATAAAAATAAAAACCCGCCTCATTCATCACATTTCATAGTGATGAATGAGGCGGGTTTGTTTGTTATATTAACTAGTTGCGATATGCTGCAAGCGCTTCGTTCAGGCCGCGCGTTTGCTCATACACTTGCTGATAGATGCGGAACAGACCCGCATACGTCTCAACCGCGTCAGCGTTTGGCTCATACGATGCGCCGCGCTTCACGAATTGGTCTGCGCATGCGTCGAGGCTTGGGAACCAGCCGCAGCCATAAGCTGCGAGCATTGCTGCGCCAAGGCCAGGGCCTTGCTCGTTCTCCAGCGCAACGACCGTTGCGTTGAAGATGTCGGCTTGCATTTGCAGCCAGACAGGGTTTTGCGCGCCGCCGCCAATCGAGATCACCGTCTCGATCTTCTTGCCGGCCTTGCGGAACAGGTCGACGGACTCGTTCAGCGAGAACGTGATGCCTTCCATAACCGCACGCGCAAAATCAATACGTGTGTGCGAGCCGTCTACGCCAATGAAGCTCGCGCGGATTTGCGCGTCAGCATGCGGCGTGCGTTCGCCGACGAGGTAAGGCGTGAACAGCAGTCCGCCTGCACCTGGCTTCACTTCGCCAACGCCTTCGAGCATTTGGTTGAACGACTCGCCTGCTGCGAACGTATTTTTGAACCAGCTCAGGCTGTAGCCTGCCGCCAGTGTAACACCCATTGCGTAGAACGCATTTTCTTTACCGTGGTTGAAGAAGTGCACTTTGCCTGCGAAGTCAGCGTCCTTGTCATTCTCGTAGTTCAGAATAACGCCGGACGTACCGATGCTCGACAACGTCAAGCCTTCGGACAGGATGCCAGCGCCAATCGCGCCGCACGCGTTGTCCGCGCCGCCTGCGAATACTTTGACCGAAGCTTGCAGACCTGCGCGCTCAGCTACTGCCGGCAGCAGCGTGCCAACAAGACCGTGCGACTCTACCAGCGCAGGGCAGAACGATGCCGGAAGATCGAATGCAGCAAGCACATCATTGCTCCACTGTTTGCCTGCAACGTCAAGCAGCAGCGTGCCTGCGGCGTCGGAGTAGTCCATGTGCAGCTCGCCTGTCAGGCGGTAACGTACATAATCCTTCGGCAGCACGAACAGCTTCGCTTGCTCGAATGCTTGCGGCTCGTTCTGGCGAACCCAGAGAATCTTCGGCAGCGTGAAACCTTCCAGTGCCGGGTTGCGCGTAATGCCAAGCAGCTTATCGCCAAGCGTACGCTCGATCTCGCGGCATTGTGCCGTCGTGCGCGTGTCGTTCCACAGAATCGCGTTGCGAACGGGATTTCCTTCGCCGTCCAGCAGCACGAGACCGTGCATTTGGCCCGAGAAACTCATCCCTTCGATGTCAGCCGCATTGATGCCTGTCGAGCTGGACAGCTCCTTCAATGCTTCAATTGTACCTTCCACCCAGTCATCCGGCTTCTGTTCGCTCCAGCCGGAATGCTCGTGGAACAGCGGGTATGCGCGGGAAGCCTCGCCGCGTACGACGCCTTCCTTGTCGATCAGAAGCGCCTTAACGGCGCTTGTTCCGAGGTCGATACCGATTACATAACTCATCGTCCGTTATTCTCCCTTTTCTATAGGTAGTTCAAAAAGTCATCTTTTGATCACGAAGTGAATCAGGAAGCCTATTCGACGTCGAAGCTTGCGTTCACCCTCGGAGTCCGGAGGTTATGCTTCCGATGCAGGTTTCCGCTGGAAACCTTGTATCATGTAGGTTCTGCCTACACTCCGTTCCTCCTGAAGTTATTTGCGATACTGCAGTGTTACAACCTGCGAACAAATAACAACCACGTAAGCATACGCTTTTCAGGTTCTCGCAATCTTCTCGGTACTGAAAACCCGACTACTTGAACTTTCAATTTTCGTTCAAAAAAGCCAGCACTTATGCTGACTTTTTTGAACTTGCATATTGTTGAAGCGATAGACTCGCTTGTTATTAAACGCTGTAGATTACTTCGCTAAGCAGCAGGCGGAGACGCTCTTGACGGCCCGACTTGTTAACGATTGGGTTGTTTTGCAGTGCGTATTGCTCCAGGGAAGCAAGCGTTGCTTTACCGGATACGATGTCAGCACCGATGCCGGATTTGAAGCTAGCATAGCGGTCTTCTACTACGCTGTCGAGAACCTTGTTCTCGATCAGTTTCGCAGCTGCTTTCAGGCCCCAAGCGAAGCTGTCCATACCTGCGATGTGAGCAAGGAAGAGGTCTTCCAGTTCGAACGAACCACGGCGAACTTTCGCATCGAAGTTTACGCCGCCACGGCCCAGGCCGCCAGCTTTGAGAACTTCATACATCGTAAGCGTCGTGGAGTACAGATCCGTAGGGAACTCGTCCGTATCCCAGCCGAGGAGCATGTCGCCTTGGTTAGCGTCGAGCGAGCCCAGCATGCCGTTGATTGCAGCTACGCGGATCTCGTGCTCGAACGTGTGGCCAGCCAGTGTAGCATGGTTAGCTTCAAGGTTCAGCTTGAAGTGCTCTTTCAGGCCATAGTTTTGCAGGAACGAAATCGTCGTTGCAGCGTCGAAGTCGTATTGGTGTTTAGTAGGCTCTTTCGGCTTAGGTTCGATCAGGAATTGTGCGTCGAAGCCGATTTCTTTCGCGTAAGCGATCGACATGTGGTACAGGCGAGCGAGATTGTCCAGCTCAAGCTTCATGTCCGTGTTCAGAAGCGTTTCGTAACCTTCGCGACCGCCCCAGAATACGTAGTTTTCAGCGCCGAGCTCTTTACCTACTTCAAGGCCTTTCTTCACTTGTGCTGCAGCGTATGCGTATACGTCAGCGTTGACTGCTGTACCAGCGCCATGAACGAAGCGCGGGTTCGTGAACATGTTTTGCGTGTTCCAGAGCAGCTTTCTGCCGGACGATTTTTGGCCGTCTTTCAGCATAGCAACGATGATGTCGAGGTTTTTGTTCGTTTCTTGCAGCGTAGCGCCTTCAGGAGCGATATCGCGGTCATGGAAGCAGTAGTAAGGAAGGTTCAGCTTCTCCATGAACTCGAAGTTTGCTTCAACGCGTGCTTTAGCTTTATCAAGAGCGCTCAGGCTATCCCAAGCACGTACAGCCGTACCAGCGCCGAATGGATCCGTGCCGTCTGCAGTGAAAGTGTGCCAGTATGCTACTGCATAACGCAGGTGCTCTTCCATCGTTTTGCCGAATACGACTTCGGATGGATTGTAGTGTTTGAATGCAAGTGCATTGTCGGAGCCTTTGCCCTCGAATTTAATTGTTGGAATGTTAGCGAAATAGGACATCGTTAACGTAATCCTCCTTCAAAATGTAAGATGCATGATTGCCATGCGTTTGATTGTTGAAAGCGTTATTGCTTGTGTCTAACGACAGCATACCACTTCAGAACTTGGTTTGTCTATTAAACAAACTAAGTTTTTTAGATTTTTTTGTGCCAGCAGAATTTCTTTCGAAACATCGCAGTTA
This sequence comes from Paenibacillus terricola, assembly GCF_014779765.1. Taxonomy (GTDB): domain Bacteria; phylum Bacillota; class Bacilli; order Paenibacillales; family Paenibacillaceae; genus Paenibacillus_T; species Paenibacillus_T terricola. The sequence continues at coordinate 244,744 of NZ_JACXZA010000006.1, forward strand.
CAACATCAATTCCTCAATCGAGCAATCAGACAACTTAATAACCACCACCATATACTTTTCTCATATGCAGCAAAATAAACACCCACTTAATTCGTCCCCCTCACTTCGTTTAACGACTAAACAAACTTGACGGAATATGCTACAATAGAGCTACTAATTGCTGCAGAGGATGTCATGAAATGGCGAAACCAAAACCGACAGGCGATCAAACGCTGATCAAAAAAATAAACACGGCGATCGTGCTCGATTCCGTAATGAAAGAAGGTCCTCTCTCCAGGGCGCAAATATCGGAGCGAACAGGGCTAAACAAAGCGACCGTCTCAAGCCTAGTGCTTGACCTGATGGATGCTCATCTTGTTGATGAAATCGGCCAAGGCGTATCCAACGGCGGACGCAAGCCGGTCATGCTGCTGTTCAATGCGCAGGCTGGACATGCCATTGGGATTGACCTTGGCGTCAATTATATACGCGGTGTATTAACGGACTTGCTCGGCAATGTCGTAGAGGAACGAGAATGGACAATGAAACGGCCGGACATGGCCTCCGGCTTGAAGCAGCTAGAAAACTGCATTCAGAAGCTTGTCGAGTTGGAGCCTTCAAGCAAATACGGTATCGTTGGCATCGGCATCGGCGTTCCCGGCATCGTCGATGATAAGGGCGCGATTCTGTTCGCCCCCAATTTGGCATGGGACCGCGTGGAGCTTCAACGTCTAATCGAGGAGCGATTCGGCGTGCCGGTCACGATCGACAACGAAGCGAATGCAGGCGCGCAGGGCGAACAGAAGTACGGTGCAGGCCGCGGCATTCCTCATCAAATCTATGTCAGTGTCGGCATCGGGATCGGGACAGGCATTATTCTGAACAAGGATCTGTACAAGGGGGCCTCTGGCTTCTCCGGCGAGCTTGGCCATCTATCGATTCAATATGACGGCAAGCCTTGCCGCTGCGGCAATCGCGGCTGTTGGGAGCTGTATGCCTCGGAGAATGCATTGGTGGAAAACGCAGAAGAATTAGGACTTGAAGGCGAACTTGACAGTCTAATCGCCGCAGCGGAAGCTAACGATTCACGTGCGATCGAGCTGTTCCGCAGCATCGGCGAATATCTGGGCGTCGGCATCGCAAACATCGTCAACGTTTTCAACCCGGACGTCGTCATTATCGGCAATCGGATGAGCCGGGCCAGCCGTTGGCTGGAATGCGCCGTTCAAGAATCGGTCGACCGCCGAACACTGTCGTACCATCGCGAGCGAATGCGCATTCTGTTCGCGGAGCTGCAGGACCGTTCTGCCGTACGAGGCGCGGCGTATTACGCGATCAGCACGTTCCTGCGGAAAGTGCGGAACGTGGAATAGACGCTGGATAATTGAGGTAGATTGAAACATTAGGGTTATATATGACGTCTAGTAGATATTCCATATTCAGGGAGGGATATCATGTACAAATTTCTCGCGACGTTGGTGCTCGTCATCTTCTTGTCAGGGTGCAACGGAACAAGCGGCGACGAGTTCACGATTTCGGGTAAAGTCACTGCCATCGATAAAGATAAACAGTATGTCTATGTCGATAAACAAGCGCCGATCAAATACGAGAAGTATGATGAATTAGAAATCGGCCAGCAAGTCACCTTTGTTCTTAACAACACAAACAAAGACGATGTATGGGATCCTGAAACAATAAAAGTAAAATCGTTCAAAACTCCCTGACTTCCATTCAAAGCACACGCTCGTCACCAGCCTTATATGCAGTGTCTGTCCGGCGGTTCGGGTCTTGGACTATACTAGCATCACAACGGCCAGTTGCCGGTAGAATACCGGCAACTGGCCGTTTTATTAATCTAGTATCGGAGAAATTGCATTGGATTTACATAGGTGCTGGTATCCCCTTTTTCTTTATGCTCGGACGGATCGGCTTGATTGTATTGAAGGCCTGTACATTGATCAATATATGCCTGCATGCAATGTACCCGATTGGTAGACCGGCAGGTTATAATAGAAGCAGAGTGTTCGTGCAATCGCAACCCATTAGTGAAATCGATATTTTTGCGAATAAATAGCTATTGTACAAGGCAAAACGGAGATATTCTAGGAGGACAGCAATTATGGCTAAATCAAAGGTTCCCAAACGACCTACAAGAGATGAGTTTGTGTTAGAGGAGATCGGCAATCAAATTACGGAAGCTTTCCACGAGGAGTCAACGATTCTATTGACCATCTGGGCTTGGGAAGAGCCTTTGCGCGGCAAAATCGTTCATCTCGATTCCCGAACCGGCAAGGTGCACGTTCAGACGCCGCATGAGCTTGTTAAAGTTCCGTTCATGGACATTATGAGTCTAGACTATCCAAGGGATTGAACACATATTGTTCACGCAAAAAACGCCGTCTTTCCAGCCCTCTTAGGCTAGGAAAACGGCGTTTTCTTATCATCCTATTCATACAATGATTCCGAAAAATCACCCTCTAGCCGCCCACTTCGTGGCAGCCAAGAGCAGCCGCCGCACTGCAGGATGGCTCAGCGAGTCAGCTGTATGTCCCGGCATTACGTTGATGATGCGGCCAAGCCCGTACGCCTGCGTCCAGACTGCCGGATGCAAAGCGCCTTCGTGCCCATACTGCAGCAGCACTTCGCGATCCCCATTCGGCGCATCAGCGAATTCGTAGCGGTACGGCTCCTCATCGAGCTCGAAAGACTCAATCGCTGCAAGCAGTGCTGCGGAACGATCTGCTTCTTCCGATGCAGTTGCCTCACCTTCTGTATTAGCTTTACGCGCTTCCGACACTGGAACGAACTTCAATGGTTGAAAAGGCGGATGCCCCGTAAACTTCGCGCCGAACAACGGCAGCAGCCGCTCGTGAATAGCGAGAGAAATGCCGCAGTGCAGCGACACCAGACCCCCGCCCTCCCACACATAAGCAAGCAATCCATCCGCTTGCTTCTCTGTAAGCTTCTCCGTCCAACGATCCGCGTACGAAATAATGACATCCGCATGCAGCGACGATTGTCCTTCGAGTGCATCACCGTATTCAACGACTGTCTCCACACTGAAGCTTGGAGCCAGAATCGCCGTTACATCCTGTTCAACAGCTTGTACGGGATGATAAGGCGCTTCGACGTCACCGAACAGAACGGCTCTCCCTATACCTTTTACCATGGCAGACGCGTTCCATATTCCGTTTCGATATAAGGCGGCTTGCCATCTACATCCGGCCAGTCCGATTCGTTCATGATAGCCCCAAGCACGTTTGCTGCGGACTGCTCAATCGTCAGTCGAGCGGTCGTGTTCAGTTCGCCGTGCATATAGCTCTGAACCCAGCCCGGATGCAGCACGAGCACGCGTCCGCCCAGCGGCTTCAATTGGTTATGAATGAGAGCCGACTGCATGTTTACTGCCGCCTTCGACATGCAATAAGCGTACCAGCTATCTCGGCCGCAAGCGCCGACGCTTCCCGCTTCCGATGATATGTTCGCAACAATCGGACGCTCCGACTTCAGCAGCAGCTTGCCGAACATTTGGGTTACGCGCAACGGCCCCAATGTGTTCACATTGAGAACCTGCTGCATTTCTGCAAAATCAAGCTCGTCCGGCAGCTGTTTATCAATATCACCCAGAATGCCAGCGTTGTTAACGATGAGATCGATATGATCCGTCCAGCCGGAAGCCTTCGCTGCCGCCGCTCTTACTCTATCATCGCTGCCAATATCCAAATCATCTATAAGGAGCAGGCGTCCTTCTACCTGCTTCTCCAACTGTTTCAGTTCCTCTGGAACTTGTCCATGCACGCCAGCAATCACGCGCCAACCTTGTTCCAGCAGCCCTTTTGCCAAGCCGAAGCCAAGCCCTCGTCCAGCTCCAGTCACTACTGCTGTCCCTTTATGTATCGCCATGATCAACCGCTCCTTTATGATCGATGTAGAGGTTGCACTTTCATGGCTACATTGTAGCACAATGCTGCTGGCATATTAGGTACAAAATCAACGGACTTTCACGCTTAGCCCAACAAATAGAGGATCGATCATCATTTTTTCTTAAGCTCGCGATCAAGAAGCTGCTGTCCTTGCGTCTGCATCTGTTCGATCATTTGCTCGAAGGTTTGCTTGTCCATCATCGTATTCGAGACTTCCTTATTAATCATGTCTGCCATCTCACTAGATGCAGAATTAGATAACTTCCCATAGTCCGAAGGCAAGTTAGAAGGCATTTGCCGATAGATGGACTTAATGATCGGATCCTTCGCATAGTCCGCATAAGTGATGTTGCTAGGAATGGCATTATCACTAGAGCCATCCTGGGTAAATCCAGCTCTTACCTTCGCAACATAGTCCCCCATAATAAAAGCGATGACATCCCAGCCTACTTGTGCCATTGGAGTGCCTGCACGTAAACTCATCGTAAATCCGGGATATATACTAAAACTTCTTGTCCTCGTAGCCTCATCGACAGGCGCTCCCACAGCACCTAACTTAAACGGCACATCCTGATAGGCCCGATAACTGCCAACTACCATTCCGGCGCGTCCTTCAGTGAACAAATCTGTTTGTCCGGGCTCACCGTACGAAGCAATCGGCTGTTCACCGTTACCTTCCTCCATACCCAATTCGAATGTCCCGCTCTTATAAGCCTCGATAGCCGTTCGATACACATGCTGCCAGGCAGGCATATTCACCGTCATGACCCCAGTAGATACACGATAGGGGTAAGTGCCCAACTGGTCTGTCATTCCGATCAAGTTGGCGAGCCCGCTTGGTCCCGGAAATGCCGGTAGAAAACCGATTGCCTTCTCCCCTTCCGAGCTGCTGGACTGTGTCACACGCTGTGCCAGCTGTAAAATTTCAGCCCAGGTCATCCCGTCTTGCGGGAGCCCGATACCAAGCCGATTGAACAAATCTTCATTGTAGAACAACAGTTGCCCACGAAGATTAGGCGTCAACGCGTAGAGCGCCCCGTCTCTGTTCTGCTTCATCTGTTCTATAATGCCAGGGTGAATATGCTGCTCCAGATTGTTATCCTCTGACAAATAAACCGACAAATCGCTCAGCAGCCCTTCGTCTGCGAGAGCTTTATACATGGAATCGTCACCTAGCAGGATTAAATCCGGCTGCTCGCTAGCAATCAATTCCTTCATTCGCTTCAGGCGCTCTTCGCGTGGCAATGCGTAATCCATTGCATCGGAAGTAGAGCTCACTTGAACCTCAAGATTCGGAAACGCTGCGTTAATATAATCGCCGTACTCCATACTGAAGCTCCACTCACTGCTGTCCATCACTTTCAGAACCTGCTTCTCCGCCGTCTCTCCCTTATCTTCCGTACAGCCTGTCAAACCAGCCAGCACCAACATAGCACTTAGCATTAACACCAACAGTCGATATGTTCCGTGATAGCCGTGCAATTGTCCTCCCAACGACAACGCTACTCGCTTCTGTTTCATTTCTTCTGCTCCTTACCCCTTGCCTTCGCTGTATCCAGAAGCTGCTGACCTTGCTTCTGCATCCGCTTCAGCATGGTTTCCTCGGTCTGGTTGTCAGCCAACACATCGCCGATCTCCCGCTTCAACATGCTGTTCAAGTTATCATAGAACGATAAATCGACAGCCATGTAGTCGTCGGGTGGTGTAATTGCCGGCATCTGCTTATATAGATCCGCTGCGCTATCATCTTTCGTCACCTGTGCGTAGGATAGACGGACAGGCAAGCCAAAATTAGTCATTTGCTGAATCGATATCTTAGCGACATAATCACTGGTCATGAACTGGATGAAGTTCCAGGCAGCTTGTGCCTTCGGCGAACCAGCGCGTACCGCCAGCTTCACATTTGCATTAAAACCGTTGCTGCGCAATCGCGTCGCAGAATCGACTGGTGCATTAACAGCGCCAAGCTTGAATGAAACCTTGCTCGCATCGAATGCTCCATAGCTGTTTGTCGTCATCGCCGCTTTGCCTTGGCCGAATAGATCTGCTGAAGCCGTCGCTGCCTGATCGTAATATTCCATTCCATCAGCATTTACTTTGCCTTTCGGTACGATTGAGCGAAACGTTCCATCCTTATAGTAGGACAAGATTGTATGCAAGACCTGCTTCCAGGCAGAGGTGTCGATAGTCATTCTCCTTGTACCTATCCGATACATCGATAAGCCCTCCGTCCCGCCAATCCGATTAGCGAGTTCCACCGGTCCAGAGTAGGGTTCATAGTAGCCAATTGGACCATCCTTTGATTCGGATGCAGATGTAAATCGGTTAGCGAGATGAAGCACCTCTTCCCATGTCATGCCATCATGCGGCAGATCGATACCGTACTCCTGAAACAAATCCGCATTATAATATAGCATCGATGCCAAGAATCCAGTTGCCATCCCGTAAGGCAGGCCATCCCGATTCTGCTTCATGAGCTCAAGAACGCCGGGATGAATCTGTTCATCCGTTATTCCTGACGATTGCATATAAGGAGATAGATCAGTCAGCAAGCCTGCATCCGCCAGAAACCGATAGGTACTATTATCCCGAATGACGACTAGATCCGGCTGTTCCTGCTCCAAGAGCTGCTTCCACCGTCTGGTCTGCTCTTCCGTAGATACCTGATAATCGGAAGCCGTCCCGGTTGAAATAAACTGAATGCTCGTATTCGGATAGAATGAATTCAAGTAATCGCCATATAGGATGTTGAAATTATTCTCATCCCAATCGGCAACCTTCAACTCATCAGGCTGTTTCACTGGCTCTTGTTCGTCTGAGCATCCTACCATCACCAACATAGCAATTAGCATTAACACCAACAGTCGATACGCTCCGTGACGGCCCTGTAATTGCCCTCCCGACGACAACGCTAATCCCTTCCGTCTCATTTCTTCTGCTCCTTAGCCTTTGCTGCGTCCAGCAACTGCTGACCTTGCTCCTGCATCCGCTTCAGCATCGCTTCCTCGGACTGCTTGTCTGCCAAAGTATCACTGATCTCTTGTTTAATCATGCTATAGAACCCATCATAGAAAGATGTATCTATGCCTGTTCTATCATCAGGTGGCGTAATGGCCGGCATCTGTTTATAGAGTCCCGCCGCGGCTTCGTTCTTCGTAAATTGTCCGTAGGAAATACGGCTCGGTACGCCAAAGTCATTCGCTTGCTGTGCCGACACCTTCGCCACATAGTCGCTGACCATGAAATCAATAAAGCCCCAGACAGCTTGCGCTTTCGACGAGCCTGCACGGACTGCGAGCACATGGTTCGCGTAGAAGTCGCCGCTTCGAGATCTCGTAGAGGTGTCGACAGGAGGATTCACCGAACCCAGCTTGAACTTCACATTGCTGAATGATCCATAATATCCGATTGTCATGGCTGCCCGGCCTTTGCTGAACCAATCCGCCGAGATAGTCGCCTCTTGATCGTAATAAGTAGTTCCGTCGGTGCTTACTTTGCCTTCCGGCGTGAACGAACGGAATGTTCCATCCTTGTAATGCGACAACACGGTGTGGAATACTTGCTGCCATGCCGTTGTATCGAGCGTCACCTTCCCAGTGTTCAACCTATACATCGACAAGCCCTCTGTACCGGCTACCTGCATGGAGAGCTCCATCGGACCCGAATAGGATTGATAGTAACCAATCGGAGCATCCGCCGAAGCAGAAGCTGCAGTAAATCGGTAGGCTAGCTGCAGCAGCTCTTCCCAAGTCATGCCATCATGCGGCAGATCAATGCCATACTCTCGGAATAAGTCCTCATTGTAATACAGCTTCGATGCCGAGAATACAGTAGCCATCCCATAAGGCAAACTGTCGCGGTTCTGATTCATCAACTCGAGAACGCCGGGATGGATCTGCTCTGCTACGCCTGATGACTTCATATAAGGGGTCAAATCCGACAATAAACCTTCATCAGCCAGCACATGATAAGTCTCGCTATCTCGGAGGACAATGAGATCTGGCTGCTCATTCTGGATGAGCTGCTTCCATCGTTTGGCCCGCTCCTCGAACGATACCCGATAGTCCGATGCGTCATTGGCAGAAATAAACTGAATTTGTGTATTCGGATAAACGGCATTCAGGTAGTCTCCGTACATGGAGTAGAAATTCATTTCATCCACATCGGCTACCTTTAGCACGTCCGGCTGCTTCGCCTGCTCTTCTCCGTCCGAGCATCCTGACAGCATCAGCAGAGTGGATAGCACAACAACGATTGTCGCTATCCCCCATCGGCGCATCACGACTTCTCCTTCTGCGCATTCAGTGCATCTTGCTGTGCATGCTGCTCGAGTTTTTCTTTCAATTGAACGAGAGCCTGATCTACTGATAGCGTGCCGGCAATTACTTCCTCCAACAACGGCTTGCTGTCCTGAAAAGCGTAGCCCGCAAGCGTATTGCTCATCGGCGAACCATCTGCTGCATTCTGCCAATCCTGCGGCAGTTCCAGCTTGTTCTGATAGAACGCGGCAATCTGTTCCTCGCCGAACTTCTGCTGTGCATCAGACTGACGAATTGGGGTCTTACTCATCCCCGTGCCGATCAACCGCTTGGCGAATTCAGAGCCATTCATGAACTTGACCATTTCCCAAGCCGCCTTCTCGCTGCTTGCAGTCGAAGATACCGCATAAATCTCAAGAAGATGGAAAGAAGATATTTGATCGCCAGGAACCGGTATCGTGATCCACTTCTGGTCATCTTTCCATGCGGACTGTATTTGCGAAACGTAATACCCGCTTGTCACAACCATCGCCGCATCGCCCTTGAGGAACGGATCCGATGGCGTGAACGACTCCACCTTTGACTTGCTGTCCGATGTCTTATCTCTATAAATCCAGCCGTCCTTATAGCCGTTCGTAATCTTCGTCCACAGCTCTGCCCAAGCGGGCGTATCAATCGTTACCTGTTTGCCGCCTTGCGTATCGGTCTGCAGTCCAGTTGCTTGTGCAATATCGTCAACCAAGGCGCTTGGATTGTCGCCAAATGACGAGGAAACGAGCCCCGCCGTACCCGTTCCCTGGAACCTCGCCGCCGTATCCAGCAGTTCATCCCAAGTCATCCCTGCATGAGGCAGCGGAATGCCGTTCTTCTCGAACAGCTCCTTATTAATAAACACAGCGTCCGTCTGGAAGGCTGGCGTCAAGCCGTACAATTGACCGCCCCCGTATTGGCGTAAAATATCGATGACCGGCTCGTACATCGCATCGACGTCTACCGCATCACTTTTGATAAGCGTATCTAGAGGCTTGAGCTTTCCCGCTTTTGCCAACTCATAGTATTGCTGCAGGCTAAGCCGAAGCACATCCGGGTTCTCTTTATCTACCCATTCCAGCAGCTCTTTGCCTTGGTAGATCTTGTCCGGCATCTGCGCCGTCTCCACGGTTACGGTTGGATGATGCAGCAGGAATGGCCGCGCATACTGCATATTGTTAAAGTTGTCATACTGGCCTACCATAACCTTCAACGTCGCGTTCTCATCAGCCAGCACATCGTTCTGCAGCGCGGCCGGAACACCATCCATCCCGCTTGGCTTTTGCTTCAGCAATGAGCCAATATCGTCTCTTAACAGCCAGCCGCCACCAAGCACAATGACTACGGACGTTAGCGCTGCCGCTGTCCGAAACCAACGGTTCCGCTTATTATTTTGCTGCTCCATACGGATTCGTTCCCTCACTTTATTCTGAATGTCTGAGGTGAATCCGTGATTGCGCGTCGGCTGTCCTGACAGTTGTTTCTCCCACTGTTCCTGGTACTGCCCGCTCATGTCCACTCCTCCTCGCCGTACGCGGCTGACTCATCAAGCTGCTTGAATCTGCGGCTTGCCTGCTCCCGCGCACGGAACAGTCTCGACTTGACTGTGCCTTCGGATACGCCGAGCATCTGCGCAATTTCTTTCATCTGTAGGCCATGATGGGCAGACAACAGCAGCACTTCGCGCAGCTTAGCCGGCAAGTCGAGCACAATGGACCAACTCTCGTGGACAAGCTCGCGATCAAGTGCTTCACGTTCGGCAGAGGGATGAATATCGGTTGTCAGCAGACGCTGCGGCAGCAGCATAACACGCCGCAGCCACGACGAGCGCATGGCGTCTAATGCCGTATTGCGCGTAATCGCAAGCAGCCAAGTGCGTACGGACGACTCGCCTCGGTAGGAGTAAAGCTTCTCATATACTTTGACGAACACATCCTGCGCAATATCATCGGCTAGCTCGCGACTGCGCGTCAGGAATAAAGCATAGTTCCAGACGTCACGCCCGTACGCTTTCATAAGCTCGTCCAGCACTGCTGACCGATCCAGCCCATCTTGCACATGCTCCAAATATTCGAAAGACAACACATTCACCTCGACAAGTAGACGTTTCATAGCGGGGATAGTTCCCTATTTTGTCAAAAAACATTATAAAGTTTAATAGCGTAAATAGATAGAGATGCGGCACTTCCATCATAGTCTCTTATTCTTGGAACAAAACAACAAAAGATCCCCAAGCGCCTGCCGCATGCAGATTGCACGACAGAACTTGAGGAGCATCAATAAAGACTTCTTATTAATAGCTAAGAACAGGACTCTCCGGAATGACTGGACCTTCAGCATCAGCTGGTTTCACATTCTCTACCGGTTTCACAGCATTCACATGATGCCGTCCGATTGGCACGATCAGCGGCGTACCGGATACCGGATCTTGAATAACCGTGCTATCCATGCCGAAAATATCTTTCACGAGCTCACTTGTAATTACCTTCGACGGCTCGCCCTCTGCCACCAACTTGCCCTGACGCAGGGCAAAGATATGATCCGCATAACGAGAGGACAGATTGATGTCATGAAGCACCATGACGATCGTCGTTCCGCGCTTGCGGTTAAGGTCCGTGAGCAGATCAAGAATTTCGACCTGATACGTAATATCCAAGAAGGTAGTTGGCTCGTCGAGGAACAAAATATCGGTCTGCTGCGCCAGCGCCATCGCAATCCAGACACGCTGCCGTTGACCGCCCGACAACTCGTCGATATTTTGATTTGCCAGTTCGGTAATCTTCATAATCTCCATCGCTTCAGCGACAGCCTCGTAATCCTTCTTCGACCAACCGCTGAACAGCGTTTGATGCGGAAACCGTCCGCGGCCAACCAAGTCCGCAACCGAAATGCCCTCCGGAACGATCGGCGATTGCGGGAGCAATCCGAGCACACGTGCCAGCTGCTTCGGCGGGATCTTGTCGATCTGCTTGCCGTCGAGCGTAATGCTGCCCGAAGTTGGCTTAATGAGTCTAGCCAGCGTCTTCAGCAGCGTCGACTTGCCGCAGGCATTCGCCCCTATAATGACGCTTATTCGGTTACTCGGTATCGACAGGCTTATGCCTTGGACAATCGTCTTATTCTCATAGCCCGAAACCGTCTGTTCCGCTTGAAACGTATGTGTCGCCTTCATTATAAGTCTCCCTTCCGATTCATTCGGATTAGCAAGTAGATCAAATACGGTGCTCCGAGTATACCGGTTATGATCCCTACTGGGAATCTAGTCTCAAAAGCAAATTGACCGATAAGATCTGATGCCAATACCAGAATAACGCCGACAAGACCGGCAGGAACAGCGCCTGAGAAGCCCGCTCCTACTAACCGTTTGGCAATCGGACCCGAGAGAAATGCAACGAAAGCAATTGGACCTGTAACAGCAGTGGCAAGCGCAATCATGATGACAGAGCTCACGATTAGTGCCACCCTGGTCTTATCCGTGCTAACGCCTAGAGAAGAAGCCGATTGTTCGCCAAGCTCCAATATACTCAAGTGTTTCCCCAGCATAATAACGATAGGCGCGAAGATAACAATCGCTGCAACAAGCGATGGGAGTTCCTCCATCTGCGTGCCATTGAGACTGCCGCTTAACCATCGGAGCGCTGCCGGTATATCTTGTTGAGCCCCTACGAGCAACAGATAGGATACAAACGCATCGAGCATGGCCTGAATGCCGATCCCTACCAGAATGATCCGCCCGATCGAGAAGGTTCTGCCTCGGGATAAGAAATAGATAAGGATCACCGTTGCTAGGCCAGCAATGACCGAAGCAAAAGAAACAACCGTATCGCTAGTATGAAGAACAATGATACAGAATACAGCTGCCGCACCGGAACCTGAAGTAATTCCGATGACATTGGGGTTCGCCAGCGGGTTGCGCAGCATCGTCTGAAACGTATGCCCCGCAATGCCAAAGGCGAATCCAGCCATAAGACCTGCCAGCATTCTCGGCAAACGTATCGTATTCACGGCGAAAGAAACGCCCTTAATCTTCTCCCCCGTAAGTGCACGAAGGACATCTTTGACTGGATAGATCGTATTCCCAAGCATAAGCATCGCGCAGCACAGCACGACTGCTAATACCGCAAGTATGCTGGTTACGACCACCCATCGACGGCGACGTTGACGTCTTCCTTCCATAATATAAGCAATTGTATTGGTTGTCATAATGAACGCACTTTCGCTCTCATAGCTAATAGAATCAATATCGGAGCACCGACGAATGCGGTGACAACGCCGACTTCAAGCTCTCCAGGGCTGCCGACGAGCCTGCCGATCACATCCGATAACGTCAAGATGATCGCTCCAGACAACGCCGACATGGGGATAACAAATCGCAGATCAGAACCAAGGACAAGACGCATGACATGCGTGGCTAACAATCCAATAAAACCGATCGGTCCTGCCAAAGCCGTCGTTGCCCCGCACAACAGAACGCCTGCAAGAGCGGCGCTTAACCGCAATGTTCCGGTACGAACGCCTAAACCAGTAGCGACTTCGTCTCCCAATGCCAGAGCATTGAGTGCTGGCGCAGCGATAAATCCGATCAATAATCCGACGACTAGGAACGGGATGAACGTCCCGATAACACTCCAATTGCCGGACCCAATGCTCCCTACCTGCCAGAATCTGAACTGATCCATGACATAGGAGCGTGGGATCATAATGGCGCTGACCAAGGAAGAAAGGGCGGCGCTTGTGGCGGCTCCTGCCAAAATAAGCTTAAGGGGCGTGGCGCCGCCACGTCCCATTGAGCCGATTCCAAATACGAAAACTGCGGTGATCATAGCTCCCGCTAATGCTAACCAAATATATTGATGCGCGGTCGTTATGTTCAAGAACGCAATCCCACAAACAACAAACAACGATGCCCCTGTATTGACGCCCAATATGCTTGGGTCAGCGATCGGGTTTCGAGTAACCGCCTGCATAAGCGATCCAGATACGCCTAATGCTGCTCCGCAGAACAATCCGAAGACCGTTCGCGAAATCCGCTTGTGCACGACGATCGCTCCATACGAATCGGCGTTCGGGTGGAACAACCCGTCAATCAGATCATTCCACCCCACCACGCGAGATCCGAACACAAGTGAAGCAAGCACACATAGAGCAAGCAGGATCATGCCTCCTGCCAATACTTTCGTAAAATGCTTCGGGACATGCAGGCTTACCTGTTTGTTGGTTGATTCCGCTGTACTAGCCATTAATCTTGCTGATAGCTCCGTCAATCAGGCCCAAATACTCGTCAATCGTGTATGCAATCGACAGTGGGTTCGGGTTGCCGGATGCTGCGAGCGGCGTACCGTTACCAATGAATACAACGGAACCGCGTTGGATTGCCGGGATTTTGCCAAGCAGTGGATCTGCTTTAACTGCTTGATACAAGCTGTCATCGCCGTAACCAATAATGATATCCGCGTCGTTGAGGAGATCTGCATTCTCAGCGCTCAAGTTTAAGGAATAGCTGGTTGCATCCGTCATTTGCTTCGTTACACTTTCAGGATACTCCATGCCAAGCTCTTCCAAGAACGAGCCACGTGGATCTACTGGTGTATAGATGTGGAACTTAGATAGGTCTGTGGCAGAGAAATTCGCCCATACGACTTTCTTGCCCTTCATATTCGGATACTTGCTTGCCTTATCTGCAATGAGTTTCTCCGTATCTTTAATCAGCTGTTCGCCTTCTCTTTCCATACCCATGCCTTTAGCATTGTAGAGAACTTGCTCACGCCATGTCGTTACCCAAGGCTGCGATTGGTATGCAACAACTGGAGCGATTTTGCTCAGCGTATCGTAGTCTTCTTGCGTGATACCGGAGTAAGCGGCAAGAATAACATCCGGGTTGGCATCCGAGATTGCTTCGAAATCAAGACCGTCCGTATCTTGGAAAATGTTTGGCTTATCTGCACCGAGTTCTTTCAGCTTATCAGCCGTCCAAGGCAGCAATCCGCTGTCATCTTGTACACCATAGTTCGCCGCCGAGAAGCCTACTGGAACTACACCAAGCGCAAGAGCAACGTCATGATTCGCCCATTGAATCGTTACAACACGTTCAGGCTTGCTTGGAATGACTGTCTCGCCAAAAGCATGCTTGATCGTAATCGGATATTGCGTATCTGAAGCCGTTCCCTCTGTTGTTGTCGTATCCGTGTTTGCCGTATCACCCGTCTTCGCAGTTGAATCAGTTGAAGAATCAGACTTGTTGGACGAACAACCAGCAAGCGCGATGATAAGTACGAGCGAGAGAATAATCAATGTGCTTAAAGAGTTCTTACGTTTAATATTCATTGGACATACCCTTCCCTTATATAAAGTTGATTTCCGATGATAATGATTATCAACGTCACTATAAAGGGTGTGAGAATGATTGTCAATATAATCATGTGATAAAAACCACATTTAGCCGTATTCGCGCGTCTCGATTAATTACGACATTCATCGCTTTCCCAGCATTAAATCACTCAATAGCTTCATTTGCAGGAAGGATTTGGATGAATTTTTATCGAAAATATTGCTATTCGATTCAATTATGAACTTTTCGTGATAAGTTGTTTGTTTTCATTGTTTCTCAGCGTTTCTTAGTACGGACAATAATAAAAGGAGTGATACTGTGAGCTATATTACTAGACTTGCTGGCGTTGAAATCCCTGTCTCAAACCTGAAAGCGGCCATCGAATGGTACGAGGGAGTGATTGGCGTGAGGACTGTAGGTGAATTCAATGAATCGTGGAAGGAAGCGATGCTTGACTTTCCTGGTCATCCCGCAGGGATTTATCTGGTTCAGACGGATTCAGCAGATCGACTGAAGTTCCATAATACGAACCATGGGTATACACAAAGCGTCGTTGATTTCTATACCGAGGATCTAGCCGGCTTTCATCAGTATTTGCTGTCGCTTGGCGTGCCAACGAATCGGCAGACGATTGATGTTCAGCCTGGTGAGATCAGCGGGTTTGGCTTCTTCGATCCTGACGGCAATTCATTAGGAGCAACTAACGGATAAGGAGGTCTAATGAAGATGACTCAATCGTTCATTGTGCCGCGCGTAGCAACAATTGAAATTCCCGTATCGAATTTGAAGGCAGCTATTCGCTGGTACGATCAAATTCTCGGGTTAGAAGCGGTCGGCGTATATGAGGATTGCTGGACAGAAGCTATGTTTCAGTTTCCTGGAAAGCCCGTTGGTGTGCCTACAATCTATCTGGTTCAGACAGACTCGAGCGAGCGGCTGCGATTTTATAACACAAACCGTGGGTATACGCAGAGCATCATCGATTTCTATACACCCGATTTAGCTGCTTTCCACAAACATCTCAAGTCGCATGATGTGCAGACGAATCGAGAGACGGTCGCTCTCAAGCCCGGCGAGATCAGCGGCTTTGGATTTTATGATCTCGACGGTAACTCCTTTGGAGCAACGAACGCTATGCATGAAGGGCAGGAAGAAAGGCAATTGGCGGATGCTTGGGCTTACTAATCACGCATATCAATGCTGATTACCCATCATTCACGCTTTGCGGAATCTGTTTGCTACGAGCAAATATAACTAAGTGCCGCCCCTGCAAGGACGGCACTTTGCATTTTCCTACATCAACCCCTCTTCGTTCCGCATGCCATAAAGAACATCATCATCGCATGAGCTTGAGGAGAACTGACAAAACGTTCGTACGATCTCTTTAGATCTTCATACTCATGCTCCGCAATGATTCCATTCTTATAGAAACCTGCGAATCGCTCTATATTCAGTTGACGCTTGAACCCTTCAAGCCCATGTAAGTCGCTATGTTGAAGCACCGCATCCATATCGACGTCGCTGTATCCCGCTTCCGCGAGTAACCGCGGCAAACTTCGGCCAATATGACGGTTTCCACCTCTAGATGCCTGCACCTGCGCTAGCTTCTTCAATATAGAGGGCAGCACATCTAAGTCAGGTTGAATTGCTCCAAAAACGCCATCATCGATGTCGATGATAACGAGCTTACCGCCAGGTTTGAGCATACGTCGTATTTCGAGCGCTGCTTCAATAGGGTCATGAAGATGAAGGAATAACAGACGCGCGATCACAAAATCATAGGTATCATCGGGTAACCCACTCTCGTACACCGATGCTTGTATAAAGGTAACTCTGGATGTCGGTACATCTTTTAATCGCTGCCTCGCGATCTGCAGCAGCGTATCGTCAATGTCCAGCGCCGTAATCGTGCTATGAGGCAGGTGAAGCAGCAGCTGTTCCGTAACGAAGCCTGGTCCGCTGCCAACCTCCAATACCTTCATACCATCCTCCAGCCCCCACCACCTTAACACTCGGTATTCTTTGTCCCATCCCATTAATGCTTGTTCTCGCAGCCTTAGCAGTTCTTCTTCCGCCCCGATACTCACCTTCTCAAAATGATAGCCAGATTTGCGATCGTTCATCGCTTTCCCTCCCCCTTATCTCAATAAAGCCGATTCTTATATCCGTCCGCCAGACGGTCAGCTACTGTTTCCGCTGTTACGCCATCCATTCGGGCATGGTCAGCAATGATGGCAGCCGATGATGGGAGCTGCTCCTTGTCGAGCCATGCTTCCGGCTTCCACAGCTGGGAGCGAAGGAATGCCTTCGCACAGTGCATGTAGCATTCTTCGACTTCCACCACAATCCCAACAACAGGTGCACGGTCCTTAACCGCCATGCGGCTTAGAAGCTTCTCGTCCTTCGTAATATAGGCGCGCCCGTTGATTCGCAAAGTCTCTCCGAGTCCTGGAATCAAGAACAGCATGCCAACATGCGGGTTCGCAATAATGTTGCGCAGCGAATCGATGCGCTTGTTGCCCGGACGTTCCGGAATGACCAGATGCCGATCATCCAAGACATCCACAAAACCAGGACCGTCCCCTCTTGGAGACACGTCGCATTGGCCTTGCGAATTGGAAGTGGAAAGCAATACGAATGGCGATCTTGCGATAAAATCCCGACAATGATGATCCAACTGCGCAATCATCTTGCGCTCAACGAGCTCGCTCGGAAATCCGATCAACGCGCGCAGCTCTTCTTCCGTTCGAATCAATTGGCTTCTATTTATCTCTTGTTCGTACACAAGCAGCCACCCTTTCAACGTTTGCTGGATTTGATAATATTACCATGCAATCAAACCATCTAATCAGCGAAAGTTAAAAAATTTCAACATGCCAAAAAAGCCGTAAGTGTAAAACTTACGGCACTTTCTTCATTTTATACAAGTCGTTATGACTCATCCTGCATCAACTGAAGCTTCAGCCGATTAATGAACAGCTTCAAGATTCTCGACTTCGCGGCATTATGATGCATCGCCCAACCTAACGGCACAGGACGGTTAATCGGCACATCCATATCCATGATGATTAACTCAGGATCGTTCGATAAGTATTCACTGCCTTTAAGGAAGGTATAATCTACGCCAACGGAGATTGCCATCTCCTCTCTTAGTGCCCCTCTAATCGCAGCCGAGTTGTTCGTCGTGAACAGCAGATCCACATGACCGTATTGCCGTCCGAACTTCTCAATGAACCAACCCAAGTAATCCTCCTTATAGAGCACAAGCGGATAACGCTGAAAATCTTCAATGCTTACCGACTTCTGCAGCGACAACCGATTATTCCGATTCAAGAAACAGACAAGCTTTGTATCCATCACCTTCGTAAACTCGAACTCATCGATGCTGGAGCGCAAATCTTCGTATAGAACGATGAGGCCAAGGTCAACCTTATGCTGCCTAATATCGCTCATAATCTCTTGCGAGCTCTTCTCCGAGATCTCAATCCGCACATTGGGAAAATCCCGCTTGAAGCCTGCGAGTGTCTTCACGAGCAAATACATAGGGCCTGGAATCGTTGCGATGCGAAGCTCGCCGCTCATTGTATTCGAATAGCTTCTAGCCTCTTCTTTGAACGCATGTATCTGCTCAAGAATAATGGCCGCCTTCTGAATGAGTGCAAGACCTTCTGCCGTCGGAAAAGTGCCGTTGCGCGATCGCTCGAACAGCTCTACGTCGAATTCAGACTCCAAATTCGAAATGGCTTGGCTGAGCGCTGGTACGGACACGAATAAATTACGCGCCGCCGTTGATAATGAATTCGTCTTGGCGATTTCGACGATATACGTTAACTGATCAATGTTCACGGTGCTCCACCTGTTCCTTAAGCGTGGCTTAACTCAACCTAACATTTAGTTAATTTATTATTACACAAGCCAGTCCTATAATGAAAGTGTAACGAGCAAGCCAACATCTTTGAGAAGAAGGTGCGTATATATGCGTTTGAATGGACAAATAGCGCTTATTACCGGGGGAGCAACCGGCATCGGCAGAACAACTGCCATTCGCTTCGCGAAAGAAGGCGCCAAAGTCATTGTCACGGATATTAATGAAGCTGGAGCAAACGAAACAGCAGCTCAAATTAAAGCTAACGGCGGAGAAGCTATCGCCTTCCGTCATGATGTAAGCAACGAAGACAACTGGAAGCAGATCGTAGAAGACGCTGTGAAAGCTTACGGCACCATTGATATTTTGTTTAATAATGCAGGCATCTATGTGATCAAGCCGCTGTTCGAGACAAGCGTCGATGAGTGGAACCGGATGCTGTCGATCAATGTGACTGGCGTGTTCCTCGGCATGAAACATGTTATTCCCGTTATGGCTAAGCAAAAGAAAGGTTCTGTCATTAACGCATCGTCGATAGCTGGTCTCACAGGTGCGCCAGGCCATACGATGTATGGCGCTAGCAAAGGCGCTGTTCGCATCATGACGAAGGACGCCGCAATGGAATTCGCAACGCTAGGCGTTCGCGTCAATTCGATCCATCCGGGATACATTAATACAGCAATGGTTGAATATGCGTCGGAGACAACTAAACAAAGCAAAGAGCAGTTGGGACAAGCAGTCTCTCCAATGGGTCATGTAGGCTCGACGGAGGACGTTTCGAATCTGGTGTTGTTCCTTGCTTCGGATGAATCCTCCTACATTACAGGCGCCGAGCATGTGATCGACGGCGGCGCAACAGCTCGATAAAAGTTCGATAAAGAAAACAAGAGGTGCGTGAAAATGCGATTTACTAATAAAGTAGCAATCGTAACTGGCGGGGCAAGCGGAATTGGCGAAGAAACAACGCGGCTGTTCGCAGCGGAAGGCGCTAAGGTCGTCATTGCCGACTTCTCCGAACGCGGCGAGACGGTGGCGCAAGAGCTTCGCGACAGCGGATATCAAGCATTGTTCGTTCGTACGGACGTTACGAAGGAGTCGGACGTACAGGCTCTGGTACAGGCAACCGTCGAGAAGTTTGGCAAGATAGACATCCTGTTCGCCAATGCTGGTATCGCGAACGATGCTCCCGGTCATGAACTGACGATCGACAAGTGGCAGCGGACAGTCGATATTAACTTGACCGGCGTCTTCCTATGCGACAAGTACGTAATCGACCAAATGCTGAAGCAAGGAACCGGCGGCGCGATCGTCAACTGCGGCTCCATTCACAGCCATGTCGGCAAAAGCGGCGTAACGGCTTATGCAGCAGCCAAAGGCGGCGTGAAGCTGCTTACGCAAAGCTTGGGCATAGACTATGCGAAAGAAGGCATTCGCGTCAATGCGATCTGCCCAGGCTACATCGATACGCCGCTTATCGCAGGCCGCAATGAGGCAATAACGCAGCATCTCGTCGGCCTTCATCCGATGGGCCGGCTCGGCCGTCCAGAGGAAGTGGCGAAGGCCGTATTATTCCTCGCAAGCGATGATGCATCGTTCATTACGGGCGCCAATCTGCTCGTCGATGGCGGATATACGGCACAATAACGACACAGTAACCGCACAATGAAAAACCTGCTGTTCATATTGAAACGCTGGACCACTCGGGTCCAGCGTTTTTTGGGTTCCATCGAGATTGGAACGGTTGTGACAGAGTTTATTTGGCTTCAAATGCACTATTTTCAGGAATAACGGTTACTATTGTACTTATTCGTTCATTTTGGAGCAGACAGCGTCCATTTCTCCCTACTTAAAACTAATAGCAAACGTTGCATTTCAAATCGTATGAATGGCGTACTATTAGCGTCTCCTGCAACCGTTACAGCCGAGCCCGATACGAAACAAACGCGCTGCCACCAGTCGAACACAACGCCCCCTCCACTATGCGTCGCATCTTGGCCCAATTCCTGCACCAGCAACGCGTGACTCAAATGCAACAAAGCCGCAAGCGCTTGGCTCACGGCTTTGTTACAAACCTAATTACTTAACGCCCTTCTTCTCGAGGTCAGCAAGGTGACGTTGGTACATAACCTTCTCAACCTTCTCAGCGCCAACTTGATCCATTTGCGTAACGAAGTCGTTGTAGATGCTGTCGAAATCAGCATCGTTCTTGGACAGGATCAGCTTCGGAATCGTTTTGTTCCACAGATCTTTGACCTTCGCGTTGATTACGCCCTCTGGGGACGAACCGTCTGGCTCAAGGTTATCCATGCCAAGCGAGTACTTGTCGTAGTTGTATTTCTCGAGAAGCTTAGCGGCCGCGAATTGCTCTGGTTGGTCCGCTTGGAAGTCACGCGCTGCCGCGGAATCCCACAGCTTGCCCGAACGCCACATCAACGTCGAAGCTTGGAAGCCATATTTCGCATACCAGCCGCCGTTGTCCTTCAACATCATGTCACGAACTTCCGGCTTGAACGTCGGAATGCCGTCCACCAGATCGTATGTCTCGCCTTCTTTGCCATAACGGAAGTCCATTTGACCTTCATCCGACCAAGCGTACTCTGCCCAACGGATAATGCGTTCTGGGTTCTTCGCAGCCTTCGTGATGAAGAAACCTTGCCAGCCCATCAGACGGGATGCCGGATAACGCGGATCTTGGCCGTTAGCTTTGAGACCGCCGATAACTTCGTATTTCTTGTCTGCGCCAATCGTGCTCTCGATCTTCGGATTGAAGTCCGCATAGATGTTGTTCATGAAGTTGGAAGCGACTGCGTATTGCGCACCGTACAGCTTCTCTTGGTACTGCTCTTGTTTGTAGATCAGCAACTGCGGATCGAACAGCCCGTTGCGGCTCAGCTCGCTCATGTAACGGAATGCCTCGATGAAGCCTTTGTTGCGCATAGGGTATTGCAGGATTTGTTGATCGTCGATCACTTGCTCTTCCAGAAGCTTAGGCGAGAACGAATCGATCAGGAAGTCCATCGACAAGCTGCCTTGGAAGCCGTTCTTGGCAACGTCGAAGAATTCGACGCCAACTGGATTCACATCCGGGAATTTCTCTTTCGCTGCTTTGAGAGCGGTCATCAGATCATCCGTCGATTCAATCTTCGGAGAACCGATTGCCTTGTAGATGTCGGAACGAATGAACCATGGACGGATTGGCGTAATTGGAATGCCGCTCGTCAGACGGTCAGCCGTCTCATAGTTGTTCGGCAGGTACCACAGCTTGCCGTCGATCGAGTGGTATTTCACCATGTCCGGATCGAGCATTTTCTTCAGCTCAGGTGCGTATTTGTCCATCAGCTCGTCCATGGAATACACCATGCCGTTGTTGATGAGCTTCGTTACCGCTGGGTTGTTCCAGTCGAGCATGATCGTATCCGGCAGGTCGCCGGAAGCAATCATCGTATTGAGATAATCTTCATCATTGCCGGTTGCAAGCTTACGGTCGATCTTAACGCCTGTCTTCTCCGTTGCTAGCTTCATTGCGTATTGATCTTTCCAGAGGTAGTTGGAAGCCCAGTTGCCGTAGAAATATTGCGAGAATGTGAATGGTGACGTATCGATTTTCCACGATGGACCATCAGCCGTCTGCGTCTGCGCAGTATCAGTCGATGTGCCTGTATCGCTCGGTTTGTTGTCTGTCTTGTCCGATTCGCTGTTCGAGCCGCAGCCCGCCAAGAGCGTCAGCGAGAGTGCTGCAGTTGCCAGTACCTTCAAGCCAGTTCCTTTCATCTAAAGACCTCCTAATGAATGGTATTATCTGTTTCATGTATATACTTTAAACGGCTGCACGCCGATAAAGCCTTGATTAACGGACTAGCGGATTAACCTTTGACCGAACCGATCATAACGCCTTGGACAAAATATTTCTGCACGAACGGATAAACGAATACGATCGGCAGTGTCGTAATGACCATCGTTGCCAGCTTTAGAGATTGCGCCGTTACGGAACCGAAGCCAAGGCTGCTCGCAATGATGCTGACATTGCTGTTGGAGCTAATAATCTGCATCAGAATTTGCTGCAGCGTCTGAAGATTCTCGTTACCGAACAGCATGGCGTCGTACCAGGCATTCCAGTGAGCGACCGCGTTGTACAAGGCGATCGTCGCCAGCACCGGCTTCGAAACCGGCAGCACGAGCTGGAAGAAGATACGCAGATCGTTAGCGCCGTCGATCTTCGCCGACTCCTCCATCTCCTTCGGCAATCCTCGGAAGAACGTCAGCATCAGAATTGCATTGAAGACGCTGAACAAGTTGGGAATGATGTAGACGAGAAAATGTCCCTTCAGGTGCAAATATTTCGCAACCACGAGGTAGTACGGGATAATTCCCCCGCTGAAGTACATCGTGACGATGGCAAGCATCAAGAAGAATCGGCGACCGAGCAGCTCCGGCTTCGATACGCCATAAGCGAATGCGCCGGTGAACAACACCGCCGTAGCGGTACCGATCAGCGTGCGGGCAACCGTAACGCCAAACGCGTGAATGATGTTGTCGTCGCGGAACACCATTTTGTAGTTCTCGATCGATAACTGGCGAGGCCAGAACGTAATGCCGCCCCTAGCTGCGTCTGTTGGATCATTAAACGAAGTAATAACGATATTGTAGAACGGATACAGCGTCACGATCGCTAAGCATAGCAATAGTAAGACGTTAATCCAGTCGAAGCTTCTTCCCGCCCAGCTTTTTGAAGCAATCATACAGCAGCCTCCTTAGAACAGACTTTCTTTCGTAATTTTGCGTGACGAGTAGTTCGCAGCGTACATAAGAACGAAGGCTACTACAGATTGGAACAATCCGATGGCCGTTGCATAAGAGAATCGACCGGATACTAGTCCTGTTTTGTACGAATACACCGATAGCACATTCGCTGCATCCTGCGTCATCGAGTTCTGCATCAGATACAGCTGGTCGAAGTTCGAGTTAATCAAACCGCCGACGGATAGGATGAGCAGAATGATGATTGTTGGTTTCAGTGCCGGCAGCGTAATGTGCCATACACGTCGGAACCGATTGGCACCGTCCACGGTAGCCGCTTCATACAACTGTGGGTCGACACCTGCGATCGCTGCCAGATAAATAATCGAGTTCCAGCCGATGCTCTTCCAAATCTCCGTGAACACGACCAGCGTCAGGAACGATTTCTCGCTGCCCATCAACATGGTATCGCTTCCAATCACGTGCAAATGAACGAGCATCTTGCTTACAACGCCTGTTTCAGGATCAAGCAGCGTGTACATGAGGCCAACGACGAGCACCCACGATACGAAGTAAGGCAAATACGACAGCGATTGCACGATTCGCTTGAACCGTTTGAACATAAGCTCATTAAGCATCAGCGCCAGAAAGATTGGAGCCGGGAAGCCGAACACAAGCTTGACGATACTAATGACCAACGTATTGGAGAGCGATTCACGGAACGTCGGATCGTTGAACAACTCTCGGAAATTATCTAGCCCAATCCATGGGCTATGGATAACGCCGTGGAATGGCGTATAGTCCTGGAATGCAATAATAATGCCGTACATCGGAATATAGTTGAAAACGATAATCCACAACACGGCAGGCAATGTCAGAAGCATCAAATATCGCTGCGTCCAAAACTTGCGTCCTAGACTGCTGCGCTTGGCAGGCACACTGCTCATGACCAACCTTCCTTTCTTTCGTAAGCGGTGAGTTCTCGGTGCTGAAAACCGAACTTGGTGAACACGCACTTAAAATGTTTGTAAGCTAATTATATAAACCGCCTTCATCACTCGAAATGCAAAAAAACAACGCGGCTCTCAAAATCCAACGATGTTTGAAAGCGCTGTCTTGTCTCGCGCATCATGGTAGGGTTATCGGTAACAATTAGGAGGGCAAAAAAGACGTGCCTGAGCAGCACGTCGCGTCGCGGAACTCCAAACGAGATGATTTGTACAGCAAGTTCCCATCAGGGTGATCGATAACTCGATCCTCGGCACAACACTCGCAGCTTACCGCCGCTGTGCCAGCTCCTGATACTCGCTAGGTGTCATACCGTAAGCATTCTTGAACAATGTACCAAAGTATGAAGTGTTCGGGATGCCGACCTGTTCAGCAATCGCAGCAACCTTCTGTTTCGTCGTGCGCAGCAGCTCTTCGGCCTTATTCAAACGGTACTCATGCAAATAATCGTTAAGCGATCGGCCCGTCGACTTCTTGAACAACATGCCTAGATGGTTCGGCGATACGAATACCTCCTGAGCAGCCATCGTCAAATTCAGCTCCGTCGAGCCATAGCTTCTCTCAATCAGCGCAATCACCTTACCAACGATATAATCGTCCTTGTTCGTCCGTTTCCCGCGCAGCCGCTCTATCACGCCTCGAATCGTTTCTTCAACGTCACGGTACAGCTCATTCAGCGGCCGGATGGCAAGCAGCTCCTGCAGCTTGTGCGCTTTGTGTTCGGCAAGCTGTTCATCGAGCAGCGACAGCTCGTTCAGCACACTGTCGAGCAGCGAACCCGCGTACACGTGAC
Organism: Paenibacillus terricola; assembly: GCF_014779765.1. Classification (GTDB taxonomy): domain Bacteria; phylum Bacillota; class Bacilli; order Paenibacillales; family Paenibacillaceae; genus Paenibacillus_T; species Paenibacillus_T terricola. Next base: position 269,666 of record NZ_JACXZA010000006.1, read on the forward strand.
CCGCACCTGGATGGGCTTGGAACAACGCGAAGAGCTCACGAAGAGATTCCTCTGCTTTCGTCTCCTCCAATGCAGCAGCATGCAGACGAATCGAACGAACATGCTCCTGACCGGCGCGGTTGAAAGCTTCCCGCTCCGCTGCGAATGCTGACCGCGCGGCTTCTGCTTCATTGAAGCGAATTACTTCGCTGCCTGCGCCTGTGAACAGGCCTAGCTGCAGCGCGCTCACCGCCTGCTTACAGGCAGCACCCAGCCCACTCCAATCCGCAGCGTCATCTGCGATGCCGATTGTAATCCGTGGCAATCCCGTGCCAGCAGGATCTTCGCTCATTCTGATAAGTATCGCTGCTTGCAGTTGTCTCGCTAGCTCACGAAGATGCTCCGTCTCGCCAGGCTTCAAAGGCAGCAGCACCGCAACCGCATTCGCACCTGCCGTCTCCGCTTGAAGAGGCAGAACAAGCACGGATCGATCGACCGCCTGCTCGATCCATTGCTCAAGCACCCCGGCATCCCGATTCATCGCACTTGGAAGCTGCATCGCACATAGCGCATATGACTCACTAGCCAATCCTTCGCTGCGAAGCAGCCGAACTTCCGCTTCACCCTGAAGCGCATCGTTCCCGTTCAACACTTCAGCGATCATCTCTCTAAGGACAGCCCGTTCCCCTACTTGGAGCCGTTGCTGCAGCATGGCATCGTCGGCCCGCTTCAACCGTTCCTCATCGCAGCTCTGCACAACTCTCGTCATCGTGCTGAGCATTTCCTCTTCTTCCACAGGTTTCAGCACATAATCGACTGCACCGAAACGAAGCGCATCGCGGGCAAAGTTGAAATCGTCATAGCCCGTCAACACAACGATCCGTACAGCCGGCTGCCGCTCCTTGATGCGGTTTGCCATCTCTATTCCGTTCATGCCAGGCATTTGAATGTCCGTGATTACGATGTCCGGTTCCCACTGCATCGCTTTATCGAACCCGTCGATTCCATCTACCGCCGTTTCGATCTCGCTAATGCCCATGCTGCTCCAATCGAGAAAATCGACAAGCCCTTCGCGCTCCCATCGTTCATCCTCTACAATTAGCATTTTGTACATCGTCACACTCCCCCTTTCCTAGAATCCAAGAAATTAAAAGTTTCACCCTTTACATAAGCTTGGATTTCTCCGGAATGAAACTCACTTCGCCATCAATGACGGCTACAGCCGTTTCACCTTGCTGCAAAAACAATCGTCACAACCGTTCCGATGCCCGGTCGGCTGTATATATCAAAGCTGTGCTGCTCGCCATAGTACGTCTTGAGCCGCTCCTTAATGTTGCGAACAGCGTAGCCGCTGCTGCTTGTCCGTTCGACGCGGCCCTCCAGTACATCTTGCGCCGTACTCATCTTCATGCCGACGCCATCATCGATAACGCTCAGGCGAACGCGATTGTCCACGAGCTCGCCTCGTATAATAATCGTCCCGTGCGACCGCTTCGGCTCGATGCCGTGGTTCAATGCATTCTCAACGATCGGCTGCAAAATATTTTTGACCGTCGCATATTCGTAGATCGCTTCATCCAAATCAAAAATAACGTCGAAACGGTCCTCGAACCGGAATTTCTGAATTTGCAAATACGCCTTCACCATATGAATCTCTCGCTCTACGAGCGTCTCCGAGCTGCCCTGATTAAGGACAAGCCGATAAAACTTCGCAAGCGAATCGGAGATGCGCGTCACCTCAGGCACCTTCGCCTTGCGCGCTACCCATGAGATCGTCGCCAGCGTATTGTACAGGAAGTGCGGATTGATCTGCGATTCCAACGCCTTCAGCTCCGCCTCCCGCTCCAGCAGCTCCGACTTGTACACCGTCTCGACAAGCTCATGCAGCCGCCCCGTCATCATGTTGAAGCTGAATGCCATCTGGGAGAACTCGTCATTACCTACAACGGGGAGCGAGACGTCGAGCGAACCTTCTCTTACCTGCTTCATCGCTCGGTGAAGCGACTTCATGCGCGACAACAGCTTCGTCGTCACGTAGTAAACGAGCAGACACAATAGAATTAACGCAGCTAACAGAACAATCAGCATCCAGCCGATCGAATGTTTAACCTCGCCATTAAAGTGACTGACGGGAAAAATGCCAACAATGCGCAGCCCCGGACCTGCAAGCGGGATCGAGATAACGATCGAGGATACATCCTTCACCTTCTCCACCTTGTTCACTCGTTCATTAAGCGGCAGCGTCGAGATGTCCAAGCCCTCTACTTCCTTCTTATAAAGAGCAGGCTCGTTGCTCGATACGACAGTCCCGCTGGAATCAACGACGAATACGCTTCCAAAACTGCCGGAAATCGAATCCTTCATCGAGCGGAACAGCTCATCTTGCGTCACTTCAATCTCTACAAGGCCTGCAACATCATTGTTGCGAATGGAGTAAATTTTGCGATTGTAGGAGAATACGTCCTCCAGCTTATCCGCTTCCAGACGCTTCGTCTGCAAATTCTCTTCATGCAGATCTCGCCATTCGGTCTTCGACTGCCGATCAACGAGAAAGCCGTTATATTCCTTAAGGTTTCGAATTCGATCCATGGTGAAGAAGCCATTATGCGGCTCATAGAGCTCCGGGATGGTCGCATTGTCCATGTACACATGGACGGAATAAATGTATGGATTCTGCCGCATGATGTTATCGACGACAGGTGCAATATTGTATCGGTAGTCTTCCAACTGAAAGCTCTCTTTAATAAAGGAGCTGCCGAGAAACGTCTGAATGCGCGAATCAAACGCTATAATTTGCGAGATGTTCTCGATCATGATCATTTTCTCGGATACGCTGTTCTTCGTCTGCAGCAGGTTCTGTTCCATCACCGTCTGGGCCTGGGAGATCGCCGATTTCGACGCTTGAACATATAGAATCAAGCCGGTAACGCTCAGAGATGCGAGCAGAATCGACATATAAATCGTAATGAACTTCTTCCTTACGCTCCAATTCTGATAGAAACGAAACACGTCGATCATTGTCGTCCTCCTCTATCCTAACTGCGATGCTGCGTTCCTATTCTATCACGAGCAGTCAAGCGTTTGAAACCGCTGCCATAAGACTCTGCTGCATGAAAAAACCTCCAGTTCCGCTTCCTGATGGAATCGAAGACCTGGAGGCCAAATAAAGGCTGACTTTCACTAAGCGTATATCACTTATCCAACTTCATAACCGGAGCAATCGTCTGCTGTGCCTCCAGCCTCTCATTGATCTGATCCAGCGAGTGCTGCAGCTGCTCCATTCTTCGCAGGCCGGAATACTGATTGCCAATAATGCCAGCCAGTCCGATGATTACCACAATCGTAAGAAACATAATGCACCCTCCTGTTCGCATGCTGTTATTATGCAAATTGGGATAATGATCAGCGCCTAGATAATTGAACAGTGTTATGAACCAAGCTTGCTGCATACCCGCGCTTGTCCTTCTGAACTACAATCATTTCGTAAGCGATCTCGTTGTAATGATGAAAGTCTTCTGGCGCAATGAAGCTCTCATAATGATAATCGAACGTATTATCTTCAATCGAAGTTTTATCGGTTTGCTGGACAATCTGCTGCTGAGCAAGCCGGCTAGGCAGCACAATTTCATACTCAAACGATTCGTGCCCCGACTTCGTGAACGTCGCATCCAGACTGGCCTTATTGACGTATTCTTTTCCCTCATAGGTTCTCAACTGCCAGGTCGTCTCCCCTGTGGGCGCACTTATGTTGATAGCATCAAAATAATATTGCCCCGTGTGGAGCTCAGCGACTATCTCATCGCGCTCATTGAGCAATCGGACAACATTGAATTGTTCAATATAATAGGGCATTGTTAGCATGATGCTGAACTGTCCGTTATTATTAGACGTGCTCACAGGAATAGCCGAGGTCGTTACGACGGTCTCATCTTGCATGAATACAACTTTATCCACCTGATCATTATATGCCGTATGAAAATGTAAGCTTAAACTCCGACTCGGTCCATCCTGATTATAGAACAGATACGACACTCGGCTTGCATTATCGCCTTCCAATGCAATTACGGGATTCGCAGCTTTACTGCAGCCCGTCAGCCAGACGATTATTAGCATGATCAATAGGAGTTGAGCCTTAAGCAGCAGTCTCGTCGAAACGACATATTTTTGCACCAAACTACCCAATGCTACTCTCTCACTCTCGCTATAATTCGAGCAATCGATGAATCAGCTTGAATGCGCAGCGGCAGCGCAATAATCTCGAACGAATCGATATCAAGCAGCTGATCGACATTGTTCAAGTTCTCTGCAATGAGAATTTGATGGCCGAACAGCAGCTTATGAACCGCATGCGGCGCTTTATCAGGCGAAGGCATGTCCATGCATACCATCGGCACTTTCTTGCGAACAAGCAGTTCCCCGAACGCCACCGTCAGCTCCGGATACTGTGTAAAATAATCCGGCTGACCAAACCACTTGCCCCAGCCCGTATGGAGGACGACGATCTGACCCTCTTGAATCTGTGACTCGTATTGCTCCATGTAGTCAATCTCGTCCAAACCGGACACATCCAAGAGACAAGCATCGCCGATGAAACGCTCGATCGGAATTTCATGAAGATACGTATGAATATCAAGCAAGTGCATCGGTCCGTCGATATGCGTCCCCGCGTGCATATTGATCGTCAGCTGATGATTGTTGAACGCATCGACCGCATAGAAACGACTCTGCGCCAGCACGGTCTCGGAATCGCCTGGGAAAGGCGGCAATCCATTCTGAATCAGATGCGTCAAATCTATGATTCTACTCATCGTCTAGAAGCCCCTCTCTACTTCGCTATCAAATATACGCCGAACAAAATAACAACGCAGCCGGCAATCTTCGTGAAGGGCAGCGTCTCATCAAATATAAACCATGCAGCGAGCAGTCCGAGCACATAGGCCATGCTCTGCATCGGATAGGCGACGCTGAGCGGAAGCCGCGTCAGCACGGCGAACCAGAGCAGTGTCGCCACGCCATATAGCACAAGTCCGGACCAAATCGCGGGCGACTGCGCAATTCGCAGCCAGTGAAGGCCGTCTGTGCGCTGCAGTCCCATTTTGAACAAAATCTGACCTGCCACGAGCAATAACACATTCCCAAATAGAAGCAAATAACTGATCGTCTTGCTCACCGTATACCACCCTCGCCTTCCCGATGCCGGCCCTTCATGATCGCAAGCTCCTGTGTCAGCCGCAGCACTTGACCCGTCAGCTTGGAGATAACGAGCGTCAGGTGAAGGATGAACGCAAAGCAGAATAACAGACCGAAGAGGAACAACAGCGCCGGCGCATATTTGACATCAAGCCACTCGGCGATCCTCTCTAGAAAATGCACATTAAACGATACGCCGAGCAGCAGAACGCCGAACAAAATCCACAGAAGCGAGTACTGCTCCTTAAGACGTTGTCGGCGAACAAGCTCAAGCACTGCAACAAGGAACAAAACCGAGAATACAATCGATATAACGTAAATGCTCATCCGCTTGTCTTCACCCCGCGAACCCTCACGCGCGATGCGCTCATTAGGACGGACAATGTCACTTTCAGCATGTAATAAACCGACTTCAGCGGCGTAATAGACGAGCGTCCCGCCTCGCGGCTGCGCATCTCCACGGGCACCTCGGCAAGACGGCAGCCTCTGCGCTTCAGGTATACGATTGATTCTACTTCCGGATAATCAGACGGATAGTAGTTGGCGTAAAGGGCAATCACCTTCCGGTTAGCGGCGCGGAAGCCGCTGGTCGTATCAGTAAAACGCTGCCTCGTCACGAAGCTGACAAGCTTCGAGAAGAATAGAATGCCTACTCGTCTTGTTGCTGACGAACGATACGCGGTCTGTTCCACATAACGCGAACCAATGACGAGGTCGCTGTACGGGATTGCCGCCAGCAATTTCGGCAAATCGGCTGCACGGTGCTGACCGTCTGCATCCATTTGAACAGCTGCATCATAACCATTCTGGTACGCATACAAGTAACCCGTCTGCATGCCGCCGCCGATCCCGACATTGAATGGCATCGTGATCACCTCGGCGCCGGCGTCTCGTGCAATGGCTTCCGTCCGATCCTTCGAGCCATCGTTTACGACGACGATATCCACTTCCGGCGCATGCTCGCGAATGTCGCCAATCACTTGCGCGATGCTTCCCTCTTCATTGTAGGCTGGGATAATAATGAGCGTTCTCATTAAACAGTCTCCCCTTTATGCAGCGATTGCTGCCTCCCATTAGCTGCTTGCCGATTGCGAAGACGGCTGCTTACGAATGTATAGATCCGCTCGATCAGGAAAGCGGCGAACAACGTAATCAATACCATATTCGGATAACCATATCGCGAGAAAGCGACGAACGGCAGATAGATGGCTGTAAAATAAAGCAATGTCAGCAGCACGGGCAGTTGACGTTCGATCGGTCGGCGAATCATCGCCCAGACCAGGCCAACTAGGCTGACGGTAACGAGCGCCTGTTGAATCCATTTCATCGCATCGCGGCCAATCGGCCAGACTGGGCGCCAGTAATAAGGATTCAAGTATAGCTCTGCCATTTTGCCAAGGGTAAACCAGTAGCTATATCGAAGCGGTTCATGTGTGAAGCCATACCGGATAATATCGAGTCCCTTATGTATCGCAGTGCTGTCCGAGCCTTGGAATACCGTCTCAGGTGAATACTCTGGATGGGCCTCGAAGAAGCCGGCAGGCGGCATGGCACCGAGAATACGCGTCCCGAGCAGGAACGGACTGCCAGCCGAGTTCGTGAACAGAACAAATCGGTCGAACGTGATTAGATTGCGAATCCACCACGGGAGCAGCAGTACAATGTATGCCCCTGCCATAACCGCGCCGAATTGCACCATTTGCTTGAACGTATATTTGCGCTTCAGCCACAGCAGTAAGAAGATGGCTGGATATAAGGAAGCATGCGGCTTGAAGTAGGCGGCCGCTGCCACAAGCACGCCGACTACGGCATACATCCCCCAACGTCTGCGTTCAATGGCAGCAATCGTGGCGCAGATGAGCAGCAGCACAATCGTCTTGAACGTCGTCTCTGTCAGAATCTCGCCAGATGAGAAGTAATCGGGCCAGTACAGCGCACTGATGACGCATGCAATGATAGCCGCACGCTGATTGAACATGTACCGGACGATGAAGAAGACTAGATAGATCGAAGCAGCTTGCTGCAAGCACTGAAATAGGCGGAAGGCGATCATGCCGCCGTCATGGCCGAACAGCCACATGAAACCAGACAGAATCAACACGATGCCTGGCATGATGAACAGTGTCGGGCTGGTACCGCTGTTATAGGCGAGAGTGCCCTGTTCGAGTAAGATTTGGGCGCTGCGAACATATTTCACATCGTCATTGTTTGGCTTCTGCAAATCCCCGAGTAGAAAATAATTGCCGTACGCAAGTACGATAATAGCCGAGATAAGCAGTACAGCGATTGCGATGCCATGAAGCGTCCTTCGCATGGCTATCGGCGTATCTTTGAGCGTAAACACTTGAGGCATCCTCCTAAACTTCGTTTCATTGTTATCTTTTCCCAAAATATGCATCTGCACACACAGAATCCTGCGACGAGACTGCACAGACGGCATTTCCCCATCATACCAAGATATGACGTTCCGGATAAGGGAAAAGTTCCCTATTTTCATATTTAATTTTCATTAAATAAAAGACATGCGTCTCGGTGTACACACGCATAAACAAGGTTGTTATCCATATCGTTATATCGTAATATTGCGATATAACGATATCCGAAATGTAAGACGCAACATTCTACACTCCACTTGGAGGTGACAGCTGCTATGGAACCGGATTTCCGGCAGTATTACGAGACGGCTGAGCTGCTCAAAGCGCTCGCACACCCAGTAAGATTATGTATTGTAAACGGACTGCTCGACAAAGGGCTTTGCAATGTATCTTACATGCAGCAATGCCTATCCCTCCCCCAGTCGACGATTTCGCAGCATCTTGCCAAGCTGCGTTCGGCAGGAATTATTGAAGCGGAACGCTCCGGACTTGAGGTCCACTACCGGATTAAAAACGAGAGGGTCAAGAAGCTGATTCAGGCTCTGGCTGTCCCATCGACAGAAGCCTAACGGTCAAGCGATTGAACAACCGCTTATCGAAAGAATATGCAAACATACCTACATCAGGAGGATCATCATGTCCAAATCACAACGCGTTGTTATTGTTGGCGGCGTTGCAGGCGGCGCCTCGGCAGCCGCTCGGCTTCGACGACTGGATGAACACGCCGAAATTATTATGTTGGAGAAAGGCGAGCATATTTCGTTCGCCAACTGCGGTCTGCCTTATCATATCGGCGGAACGATTCAAGATCGCGGCAAGCTGCTCGTACAGACGCCTCAAGCGATGCGTAAGCGGTTCGGCATTGACGTTCGTACCGAAAGCGAAGCAACGGCGATCAATACAACAAAGCATGAAGTGACCGTCCGTCAAGCAGACGGCTCGACCTACACGCTGAGCTATGATTCGCTCGTGTTGTCGCCAGGTGCGAAACCTCGCCGCCCCGCAATCGAAGGGCTCGATAGCTGCCGAAGCGTCTACTCGCTCAGAAGTCTACGCGATATGGACCGAATCATGAGCCATCTAGATGAGAATCCAACACAACGCGCGGTTGTCATCGGCGGCGGCTTCATAGGCGTGGAGACTGCCGAAAATCTCCGCGATCGCGGTATGAACGTTACGCTTGTGCAGTCCGGGCCGCATATCCTTGCGCCTTTTGACTCGGAGATGGCGGTGCTGCTTGAACAGGAAATGGAGCATCGCGGCGTCACGCTCGATTTGAACGTATCCGTCAAACGTATGCGCGAACAGGATAATGGCGAGATGGTGCTGACGCTTACAGACGGCACAGAACTTCGCGCAGGCATCGTGCTTCTCGCGACCGGCGTTAAGCCAGATACAAGCTTCCTCTCCGGAAGCGGCATTAGTCTTGGTGCGGACGGGCATATCATGGTCGATCATCAAATGCGCACGAACGTTGCGAATGTGTATGCCGTAGGCGATGCGGTCATGACGACTCATCGGATTACAGGCCAGCATACTGCGATTCCGCTCGCAGGTCCTGCGAACAAACAGGGCCGCATCGTGGCAGACGTTATTAGTGGACTGCCGACGACTTACAAAGGCACGCAAGGAACATCCATCGTCAAAGTATTCGAACTGACCGGCGCATCCACTGGCCTTCATGCACGCGAGCTCAATAGGCTTGGCATTCCGTTCCATGCCGTTCATCTGCATCCGCAGCCGCATGCATCCTATTATCCAGGCGGCTCGCCTATGTCGCTGAAGCTGTTGTTCCGTCAGGATGGCCGCGTGCTTGGCGCGCAGGCTGTCGGCTACAGCGGAGTTGATAAGCGGATCGACGTGATTGCAACGATTATTCGTCTCGGTGGCTCCGTATCGGATCTGACCGAGCTGGAGCTGGCATACGCGCCGCCGTATTCGTCGGCGAAGGATCCGGTTAACATGGCTGGCTATATGGCCGAAAATGTACTGAACGGCATGACCGACGTCTATCATACCGAACACCTTGCGGAGCGCGATACCGCATCGACGATGCTGATCGACGTGCGGACGCCGCTGGAATTCGGTAACGGATCGATTCCTGGTGCGGTCAACATTCCGGTGGACGAGCTTCGCGATCGGCTAAGCGAGCTTGACGAGAGCAAGACGATATGGGTATTTTGCCAAGTTGGCCTGCGTGGTTATACGGCTTCACGAATTCTTGCGCAACGCGGCTTCCGCGTACGCAACCTGTCCGGTGGCTACAGGACGTATAAAGCGACGCTTTTTAAACCTAAGAAGCCGGTTCAAACCGTTGCATCTGGCACACCTAACATCGGGGGCGGCACCAGCACCAGTGGAATCAACAAGCCTGACAGCAAGAGCAGCAGCCCAGCAGAGAAAGGTGCAGTGTTCAGCATGATCAACGGAACTTCGGCTGCGAAGCCGACAGGCACGACATCAACAGAGAAGTTGGATGCATGCGGGTTGTGCTGCCCAGGTCCGCTCATTCAAGTAAAAGAGCGCATCGATCGGCTCGCTGACAGCAGTACGCTCGAGGTTACCGCAACCGATCCTGGCTTCTATGAGGACATTCGCGCATGGTGCGAAATGACCGGCAATGAGCTGCTGAATATTCAGAAGGAAGCCGGTACGATCCGCGCTTCGATTCGCAAAGGGCTGGCATCGGCTGCTGTTGATCTTGCTATGGCTAATACCGCCGCGGGTGTATCGGGTAACAAGGACGGAGCAACATTCATCGTCTTCGACGGCAGTCTCGATAAAGCCATCGCCTCCTTCATTCTCGCGAATGGCGCCGCTGCAGCAGGCAAGAAAGTAACGATGTTCTTCACCTTCTGGGGCTTGAACATGCTCCGTAAATCTTCCCCTCCATCGGTGCATAAGACAGTCGTGGAGCGAATGTTCGGCTGGATGATGCCGCGCGGGTCGAAGAAGCTGCCGTTGTCCACCATGCAGATGATGGGCATTGGACCGAAGATGATCCGCGCCGTTATGAAGAGCAAGAACATCGACTCGCTCGAGCAGCTAATGGAGTCGGCGATTCGCCAAGGCGTTGAGATCGTCGCTTGCTCGATGTCGATGGACGTCATGGGCATCAAACGCGAGGAATTGATCGACGGCATCTCGGTTGGCGGCGTCGGTTATTATCTTGGCCAAGCCAATAAGGCGGGCACGAACTTATTTATTTAATGGTTACGATAAGAATGGTTTACCCTAGGAGCAGCCCTGCTGCTCCTTTTGTCGTTACTTCCGTAAATTGGATACGTGCTTTTGACCTATTTTGCTGTCACAGGCGCAACCCTTCACCGCGTATTGTCGTCTATGTGCGTAAATAGCTTTTTATCTCGGCTTGTGAAAAAGGTGGTACGCATAATGAAAATGAAACGAGCATTCCGCACATCGCTGTTGTCGTTGACCATCGCCCTGTCTCTTATCGTATCGGCTTGCTCCAGTAATGGAGGCGCCGCTAATTCCTCTACATCCGACTCCAACTCGCCAGGTACGGTGCAGACGACACCGTCCAATGGGCAGTCGGATGGCGCATCCAATGGAGATGGTTCGTCCAATTCCGCTGACGATGGCCAATCAGCAGCCCCATCCTCCCCGTCGGGCTCTTCCGACACGGGGAATGGTGCTTCGCCCAATACGGCTGCTACTCCTGTCTCCACAGCTGTTCCGATTACCGAGGTGACCGCCCTGCGGCTTGCCGACGCGAAGGCCGGCTGGATTGGCGGCAGCGGACAGATTGCTTACACAAAGGATGGCGGTTCGCATTGGCAGCTGCAGTATCGCGGCTCAGCTAAAGTCCGTCAGATTTTCGCGCTGAACGCATCCAAAGTATGGGCCGTTCTTGGCAGTGATGAGAGCAAGTCATGGCGCATTATCCGCTCGACTGATGGCGGCGCTCACTGGAAAGATGCTGGCACCGTTCCAAGCGGATCTTTCCTCCACTTCACGAGCGATAAAGTAGGTTTTGCCGGCAGGTATATGACGAAGGACGGCGGCGCGACTTGGTCGAAACTTTCCGTGCCAAACTCGCTCATCGGTGAGGTTTATTATCATGATGCGGCTAACGGTTGGGCTGTACAGTCGGCTAAAGGCAAATACAACTTCCTCCACACTTCAGACGGCGGTGCAACATGGAAGACAGTCATGACGCGCAAGAGCGACGTTACGCCAACGGGCAGCGTGATTCGCTCCGCAGGCAAGAATGACGCTTGGATTGAGCTAATCGGCGACTCAGGCATGACGCAAACCTCTTATGCGTTGTTCCATACGACAGACGGCGGCGCGAACTGGTTGCCTGCCATTGTCCATAACACAGCTGGCGCAGGTCCTGCTCCTGGTTTCACGAATGAGGATACGAGCTACTTCAGCGGCAATAGCGGCGGACCGGGCGAACTGTACGTTGTCAATTCTCAGACGGCCTTTATGGGCGGACGGTGCATGGCTTGCGACAATGCCAATTCGATCATGGAGACGACCGATGGCGGCAAAAGCTGGGCGGTTCGCAAAACTGAATTCGCCGGCTACGGTCAGCAGTTGATTGCTGCAGCAGACGCCAAGCATGCATGGCTGATTACGAATGATTATTCTGCCGCTTCCGTTCTGTATACGACTGTTGATGGCGGCAAGAAATTCAACACGATTCATAAGTTTGCGAAGCCAAAGACGGCGCAGTAAACGACGTATAACAGCCTATCAAGAGGTCCCATTGTACGGAGTGCAATGGAGAGGTAACAACAAAAAAAAACGTCCGCATGCGGCTCTTAGAGAGCCATATGCGGACGTTTTATTTTTTGTAAAACACATTACCCTATCTTCAAACTTTGCTTCGATCACCAGGCAGCAGGAATGCAAGCAGCCCAAGCAATGGCAGGAAGCTTGCAAAGGTCATCATGTCAGCGCGGCCCATCACAATCGACAGCTTGCCAAGTGCTACAGCGCCAACTGCGCCCATACCGAAGGCGAGCCCCGTTATGAGGCCGGAAGCCATGCCGATATTACCGGGCAGCAGCTGCTGCGCGTAGACAACGGTGACGGAGAAGCCCGATTGCAGAATAAGACCTGTTATGAAGATGACCGGATAAATCCAAAATTGCGGTAGATGCGGAAGAATGAGTGCGAATGGTGCAGCGCCAGCGACGGACAACACGATCATTTTCTTCAAACCGATCTTATCTGCCAGAACGCCTCCGAAGAAGGTGCCGATGACGCCAGCCGCCATATACAAGAACACAGGAATCTGCGCCGCTTTCTTCGACAGGCCATACTCATCCTCTGCGAAGAATTGATAAAACGTCGAGATGCCCGAGAAGTACCAGGAACGAGCGAATACGATCAACACGAGCAGCGTCAGCGCAATGATAACCTTTTGTTTCGTCGGAGCAAGCGAGGATATTGGAGAAGCCGGCGCTCCTCCGTTCGCTCGACGCTGAGGTTTGCCATGCGTATTCAGCTGTGTGCGATACCAAGGCGCAACGCGCGCAAGAAGCACGATAGCTGTAGCGGCAATAATTGTGCCCCAAATCGCACCATGCTGCCCGAGCGGGATGAAAATGAAGATCGTCATGAGCGGCGCAAGCATCTGACCGAAGTTGCCGCCTACTTGATAAATCGACTGAGCTAATCCTTTACGGCCGCCTGCGGCAAAATGCACGACCCGCGAACCTTCCGGATGGAATACTGCGGAGCCAAGACCAATCAATACGACGCCGCCAAGCAGCGTCCAGAAACTCGGCGCATAGGCGAGGATGATCATCCCGATCAAACTTAGCGCCATGCCTACAGGAAGCATGAACGGCATCGGTCTGCGATCCGAGAATTGTCCGACAAGCGGCTGCATGACCGATGACGTCATATTAAGCGTAAACACGATCCAACCAAGCTGGATATCATTGAGCGTCAGAGAATCTTTAATAACAGGGAATAATGCCGTTACGACAGCTTGCATCGCATCGTTCAACAGATGAGAGGCGCTAATTGCGATAAGAATTGAATAAACGGTAGCATTGCCTATCGCCCGTATTCGTCCGGCATCGGCAGTGTGTGACATGTGAGCATCTCCTTCTCGACCAGTTCCAGATATGGATATTTGCAGGGTTCGTTCGTACGGTTCCTTTGTTCTTGGACGATAACACAGGTAATCGATGATGACAACTATATAAAATAGCGGTCACGTACTAAAAGAAAGTAAATGCGCTATACACCTAAAAGTTTATCGGTCATAATGGAAATGAGAATACCTTATTGGAGGCTTCTCCGCTTCTGTAGTGAACGCTTCGTATCGTATGCGGCGATGATTCGAGGCAGTAAGCTCACCTACAAGGCTGTTTTTGTTAACTTCAACTCTCGTACTGATTAACAACAAATAGACAAAGTGGAGGTATTCTATACAATGACTCTTTCCTTGGCAACACCTTTTGAACTGGGCGCATTGAAGCTGAACAATCGTATCGTCATGCCGCCCATGTGCCAATACTCCGCAGTAGGCAAAGATGGCATGCCAACCGACTGGCATTACGTACATTACGTATCCCGCGCGGTCGGCGGCACCGGCCTTATTATTATCGAAATGACCAACATCGAGCCGGACGGACGGATCTCGGACCAATGCCTCGGTCTCTGGTCAGACGAGCACACCCCTGCTTTCGCTCGCATGGTCGAGGGCATGCAGCAGCATGGCTCGAAGGTCTCGATCCAGATTGCGCATGCCGGTCGCAAGTCAACTTGCGCGGAAGTGCCGGTCAGTTCATCGAATCAAGCGTTCAGCGAGCAATACAAGCAGCCGCGCGCTTTGACGACCGATGAGGTTAAACGGACGGTGGAGAAATTCCGTGATGCTGCTGTTCGTGCGGTCAAAGCGGGTGTCGATTCCATCCAACTGCACGGTGCGCACGGTTATCTTATTCACCAATTTCACTCGCCAAGCATCAACAACCGGACGGATGAATACGGTGAGGATCCAACCCGCTTCGGCGTAGAAGTGATTCAAGCGGTGCGAAGCGCAATTCCATCGAGCATCAATCTGCAAATCCGTGTATCTGCAGTTGATTACGGTGTTGGTGGATATGATGTGAACTACGGTATTGAGGTCTGCCGCAAATACGCCGAAGCAGGCGTCGACCTGCTCGATATCTCGACGGGCGGCGGTGTATCCGTCAATGCGCTGCCGCCAAACATCGGCCCAGGCTACCAGCTTCCGGTTGCCCGTGCGGTGAAGCAAGCACTGGACCTGCCGATTATTGCTGTCGGTCTGCTCGATGAGCCAAAGCTTGCGCACGCAGCACTCATTAACGGTGACTGCGATCTGGTCGCAGTCGGACGCGGCATGCTCCGCGATCCATATTGGGCGCTTCATGCGCTGCAAGCTACTGGCAAGAAGCCGGCGCCGCCGAAAGCGTATGAACGCGGGTACTGAGGTCACCCGCCTAATACCTCCCTACAGGGAGGTTTCAAGGGAGACCCCTTGGACCCCGTTTATTTACACCAGTAGGAGGTTTCCATGGGCTTCGCCCCTGGGGCCTCTTTGATTTTTCTACCCACCCAAACCCTCCCTGCAAGGGAGGGCCCCAAAGGTCGTGTGACCTCTGGACTCCTCACAAGGACGATCTTTTGGTCTGGTTAGATCGTATGCCCGCATTTGCCGCTTCCAGCGGCAAAGCTATAGTTCGGATGAATCTAGATACAGTCTTTCGTCCACGCCCCATGTTCTTTCGTAGCACAAGTCACCGCCCATTGAAGATACATTTGATTATCAGCAACATTTAAGAGGTATAGACCGAGCTTGGGGTCGCGTGCCTTGTCGACACAGCTTTTGTTCGAGCTTACTAATATGTTGTAGTTCCAAACAGAAAAGGCGTTGTCTCAGCAACTGAGCAACGCTTTTTCTGGTTCAAGTTGCGTGAGCGGAGGATGTCTGACGCGAACGACCATTCCCCCCTAAAAAGGGAATGAGTCGCGCCTACTTCAGCGGAGAGGGCAGCATCATTCTGGAGAAGCGTCTAAGTTTATGCTTCCGATGCAGCTTTCCATTGGAAAGCTTTTAGCTCGCCTTTGTCAACCGGATTGTATCCGATAGAGGATCTATACAATCAAGACAATCTGGGACAACAGCGATCGGAAGAATGATCTGCCATCGGAGCGGTCGCAACAGCTGCTCATTCATCGGCCGCTGTCGAAGAGGCGGCGATATTGGTCGGGCGTCATGCCTTCTGCTTCGCGGAATTTGCGGATGAAGTAGCTGCTTTGTCCGAAGCCTGCTTCGATGGCGATCTGCTTGACCGGTCGGCTCGTGGACAGCAGCATCCGCTTGGCCTCCGTCAAGCGGCTTTCCGTCAGGAACTCCACTGGCGTCTTGCCCGTTGTCTGACGGAACAGTCGGCAGAAGTGCGCCGTGCTGTATCCTGACGATTCCGCTAGCTCCGCAATCGTTAGCGGCTCGACGCAACGCATACGTATCAGCTCCGCTGCAGTTCGAATCCGCTCTTGTGCGCTTCTCAGAAGCGGATTGTCGAGCCCAACGCCATGCTCACGAATCGTGAGCAGCAGCTCATACAGCAGCGCCGAAATATGCGCTTCATCCTCCTTGGTCGACTCCTTGCACGCATCCTTCAACTGCTCGAACAGCCGCTTGAGCTTGTCCTCCGCAGTAAACGAGAACAGCCATACGTCCTCCCCATCCCGCATCAGATCCGCCCAAGGCATCGCTTCATAATGTACCCAGTGTATATCCCATGGATTAGCGGCAGATGCTCCATATTGCTGCGCGGCGCCTGGCCGATACAGAAATCCGTCCCCTTGACGAAGCGTATACCGCTTGCCCCGATAGTCAAGCCAGCCCTCGCCGCTAAAAATAAGATGCAAATTATAATATCCGAACTGTCCGCCCTGCCGTTCACATGAATGATGCGGCGCTTCCGCATAATGCCCAACCGATTCCGGATAACATACATAGCTCGGCTGGAACGGGCGGCGCATGAACAGATGCTCCCAGATCATGACCTGCTTCTCCTTTCTCTCTCGATGTCATTTGAGCGACATCTACAACTGCCAACTGATCAACTTCGTTATATGAATATCAAAATCGTATTATTTCATCGTCTTTACCCAATATCTATAATAAAATTAAAGGCATTTAAATAGCAAAATAATAATATGGAACATCTTGGGCGTATGCTTGCGAAGCTATTTCGCTTCGCAAGACTGTAAGTCGCTCCTCTTCGATAAGCCTCAATGAAGGTTAACACAGGCAGTAGGATCGAAGATGAAAGCATATTACTTTTAGGAGGATGACATATCATGGAGAAAGCATTGCATTCGCGCAATGTGCTGCTCGGCGTCTGCTACTACCCGGAGCATTGGCCGGAGACAATGTGGGAGGACGACTTCCGCCGCATGAAGGAGCTGGGCCTCGAGTACGTCCGCATGGCCGAATTCGGCTGGGCATTGATGGAGCCGGAGGAAGGCGTATTCGACTTCTCGCTGTTTGACCGTGCTTTTGCGCTTGCGCATCGACATGGTCTGAACATTATCGTCGGCACGCCAACGGCTACGCCGCCCGCATGGCTGACACACCGTTACCCGGAGACGCTCAATGTGCAAGCGAACGGCATTTCCTATGAGCACGGATCACGCCGCCATTATACGTATAATTCGCCCAAATACCGCGAGCTGTCCGCACGAATCGTGCAGCGGATGGCAGAGCACTTCGCCGATCATCCCGGCATCGTCGGTTGGCAGCTCGATAACGAATTCAACTGCGAAGTATTCGAGTTCTACTCTGCTGCCGATCACGCAGCGTTCCGCGAATGGCTCCAAGCCAAATACGGTACGCTGGATGCACTCAACGAAGCGTGGGGCACCGTATTCTGGAGCCAGACGTACACCGCTTGGGAGCAAGTGCATTTGACGCGGAACGTACCGAGCGAGAGTCCGAACCCGCATCTGAAGCTAGATGAGAAACGATTCTTCTCCGACAGCGTTATCTCTTATGCACAAATGCAAGCCGATATCGTTCGGGCAGCAGCGCCTCGCCATTGGGTGACGACGAACGGTCTGTTCGGCCATCTCGATTCGCATCAACTGACGAATGACATGCTCGACTTCATCTCTTACGACAGCTACCCGATGTTTGGCCGCATGTTCCCAGATGGCGGCGAGCAGCCTCTGCTCGATCGGCGTTTCAGTATGTCGCTGTCGACGGTACGCTCGATCTCGCCCAACTTCTGCATTATGGAGCAGCAGTCCGGTCCAGGCGGCTGGGTGAACCGAATCGAACAGCCGTCGCCGAAGCCTGGTCAACTACGGCTGTGGACCTACCAATCGATCGCGCATGGCGCGGATCTGGTGGTCTACTTCCGCTGGCGCACGGCAACGTTCGGGACCGAAATGTATTGGCACGGCCTGCACAACTGGGATAACCGTCCGAACCGCCGCACGCGCGAGGTTAAGAAAATCGCCGAAGAGCTGCGCAGCGCTGGACAAGCAATCGCTGGCAGCCGTTATGAGGCTGATGTTGCGATCCTGCGCGACTATGATAACGAATGGGACGGCGAGTTCGATAAGTGGCATGGCGGTTATGAATGGACAAGCACACTCTCATGGTACAAGCGACTGCAGCGGCGTCACATTCCAAGCGACATGCTGTTCGTGAACGAACAAACAACGCTGGAGCAGTTGAGCCGTTATCAGACGCTTATCTATCCGCATCCGACGATTATGCGTGAGGAGACTGCCAAGCTGCTGGAAGCTTACGTACAAGGCGGCGGCAATTTAATTATTGGCTGCCGCAGCGGCTATAAGGATGAAACAGGACGCTGCCGGATGACGCCAATGCCAGGACCGCTTGCTCCGCTGTGCGGCGTTACGGTCGAGGACTTCACGCGTGAAGAGCCAGATGGCAGCAGCCCAGGCTTTACACTGTCAGAGGACGCGTTCAATACATTCGCGGCCTTCTCCACGAACGGCTTCGCCGAGACGCTTGCCGTCACTTCGCCAGATGCAATCGTGCTTGGCCGTTACGATAACAGCAGCTACATGAACGGCGAGCCTGCACTCGTCGAGAATCGCAGTGGCGAAGGACGGACGATTTACTTCGGCGGCGTGTTCTCGGACGCGCTAGTGGATCAGTTGATTGATCGACTCGAAATAACATCTCCTGCCGCAGACCAACTGGAGCTTCCTGAATCCATCGAACTGACTGTTCGGGTTCATGATAAACCCATCTTCGAAGGCCAAGAAAATGGACTGCGCGTCCACTTCTTGCTGAACTACAACGGCAGCTCAGAAACCATTAAGCTGAGCTGTGGCGCAACCGACCTGCTGACCGGCCAACGGTTCGTTAAAGGCGCGGCCGTGCTTGATCCATACGCAGTGCTTGCGCTCGTATTCGACGAATAGCCACATCGTAGGATCGACCGCCATAACTAAAACAAGGCCCCGCTTCTCCTGCTCGTTAACAGGAGAGACGGGGCTGTTTTCGTTGGTTCATATTTATACGATTTTTCACACAAATGCGTAAAGTGAAAATGAGGGACGTTGCTCACCTGTTTTGTATGATTTTTCATACAAAACCCTGTTGACTTCATGTGACCTCTGGGACTTTGTATGATTTATCGTACAAAATTCAGCTAGAAGACATCTGTCAGCTCATCTTTATACGATTTTTCATACAAATCGTAGAGTGAGGGACGTTGCTCACCTGTTATGTATGATTTTTCGTACAAAACCCTGCTGACTTCATGCGACCTCTGGGACTTTGTATGATTTTTCATACAAAATCCCGGCTTGAAGACGGCCATTGGTTCTTATTAATACGATTTTATCGTGACGGCGCTGCGGCGGGGCATGGTGAAGTAGCAGCAACTACACGCTTGCAGGCATTTCAGTTGTCGTTTCCCCTTCAGCGGATACTGACCGACTGTAGAAAAAACAAAAATCCCTGAAGCCGCGTCCTCGCAGCATCAGGGATTTCATTGTTTCACATGTGTGAAGCTTAATATTTGCGACGATAATCGTCATCGTCGCCCGTCGATTTCTGCAGCAGGATCATCAGTCCGCCTAGCACGATAAGCGAAGCGGTCAGTCCTTGCAGCCCGTTGAATGGTGCAATTGCGGTAATCGACAGCAATGCGAAGAAGATCACCGCTGCGCCGCCGAGCACGAATACCGGAAGCAGCAGCCAGAAGCCGCGATAGCCGAACAGGTAGAACTCGAACAAGCCGAACGCGACTGCGAGCAAGAAACCAGGCCAGACAGTTGACCATGCATCGAACAACATGCCCGCTTGGCACGTCAAGCCGGTGACGAGCAGAATGCCACCCGGAATGAGGAGGCCTGATGCAGGCTTAGATCTCTTGTACAAATACGCCACGTGGAAGAAGATGCCCAGCGGCAGAATGAACAGCGTCGGCCAGAAGTATGTGATAATGCTGCCGCCATTGGCATACGAGCGTCCATCTCCGGTCTGCGCCTGAATGAGCAGCCAGATGATGCCCGCCGCAACAGCAATCACACCGTAATTGCGCCGCATTGTCATTAGGTTATCCCCCTTAAAGTAATTTGCTTGCGTTAGCAAACCCTCAAATGTAGAACTTTTACCTCACTGACGTTAGCGTACCACCGACACTTGGCCGTGTAAATGACTCTGGACCAAAACCCGACCTAAGTCGGGAACCATCTCAGTCCTGAGACAAAACGCCTCAGTCCGCACGACCGAGCGCTCCTCATCTAATAGGATGAATATGCCTTTCCAGCACCTCTCCGCTCCTGGTTCCGACCATCAATACTGTCGGTTGGCCACTTCATCCTTGGCCATCGTCTCGGTGAACACACTCTCCGGCGTCGAGATCCGCTTCGGCAACTGCCGACCCTCTGCCAGCTCCTTGACCGCCTGCATCAGAATCGGGCCGAGCAGCGGATTGCACTCGACGATGCAGTTGATTTTGCCAGCGGCCATCATCTCGAAGCCTGCCTTGGTGCCATCCACCGATATAATAATGATGTCCTTCCCAGGGCGAAGGCCATACTCTTCGATCGCTTCAACCGCACCAAGCGCCATGTCATCATTATGCGCATACAGCACCTTGATGTTCGCGCCCTCCTCCTCGAGGAATCGGCGCATCGTCTCCTTGCCCTTCTCGAACGTGAAATCGGCTGCTTCGCTGCGAAGGAAGACGACATTCGCATTCTTCTTCTCGATCTGGTCGCGGAACCCTTTGCCCCGTTCGATCGATGGGGACGAGCCTTCCGTGCCTCTAAGCTCGACAAGGCCAACAGGACCGGTCATGCCGCGGATTTTGTCCACGAGATACTTGCCCGCCTTCTGCCCTTCTTCATAGAAGTCCGAGCCAATGAAGGAGACGTACAGCGACGGATCGCTTACATTCGCATTACGATCCGAGATAATGACGGGGATGCCTGCATCCTTCGCTTCCTTCAGCACCGGCTCCCAGCCTGTCTCGATCACCGGCGCTATCGCAATCACATCCACCTTGCGCTGGATGAAGGAGCGCACTGCCTCGATCTGCTTCTGCTGCGATTGATCCGCATTGTCGAACAACAGATCAATGCCAGCTTCTGAAGCGGCTTCCTTGATCGATCTCGTATTCGCATTCCGCCAGTCGCTCTCCGTACCAAGCTGCGAGAAACCAAGCACGAGCGGCCGCTGCACAGCAGGCGGTGTTGCATCCCCCGTCTCCGACAGACCATTCGGCTGCAGCACAGCCGAATCCGAAATAACCCCCCTAGAATCCGTGCTCGTCTTCGGGTCGCCTGCCTGACAACCAGCCAACACAGGCAGCAGTATAAACAGCGCAATGAGCATCACGAATGGAAAACGCACTTGCAGCGCTGGCACCGCCAAGTGTCGCATGTTGAATCCCCCTTTACACTCCAGCGGCGGACGATGCTGGGCACCGTCCGCCGACAAATCCACTGCCTATATCGTTCGCTTCTCTCTCTATTAATTCCTGCCTTACGCCATCTTCTCGACGCTGCCTGTTTTGCGGTCACTGCGCATCGTGAACAACCGCTGCAACACGATGAAAGCAAACAGAAGCACGCCGATAATGATACGCGTCCACCATGAGCTGAGCGTACCTTGGAACACGATCAGCGTCTGAATGACACCGTAGATCATCACGCCTGCGAACGTGCCGAATACATAGCCGACACCACCCGTGAGCAGCGTGCCGCCGATGACAGTAGCCGCGATTGCATCAAGCTCTAGCCCTACCGCATGCAAGCCATAACCAGACAACATGTAGAACGTGAATACGACGCCGCCGAGCGCAGAGCAGAAGCCGCTGAACATGTACACCATGATCTTCGTGCGTGCGACTGGCAAACCCATAAGCAGAGCCGACTGCTCGCTGCCGCCAATCGCATAGGTCGTCCGTCCGAACCGCGTATAGTGCGCAATATAAATGGCGAGTGCAAGCACGACCAATGCGATAATAACGCTTGGCGATACGAAATTATCACCGAAACGAATCTTCGTCTGCGCCATATCGGTGTAGAAGCCATTGTTAATCGTAATCGTGTTGATGCTGATCACATAACATAGGCCCCGCGCGAGAAACATCCCCGCCAGTGTCACAATGAACGGCTGTATTTTGAAATAATGAATGAGCGCCCCCATTGCAGCACCGAACAGCGAACCAACTGCAAGCACGAACGGAATGACCGCCCATGCCGGCCAACCACCCTGCTGCAGCAAGCCTGCGGACATCATCGTCGTCAGCGCAACCATCGAGCCGACTGACAGGTCAATGCCGCCAGAGACGATAACGAACGTCATGCCGATCGCCACGATAAGCAAGAACGCATTATCGATCAGCAGATTCAACAACACTTGCATGGAGAAAAATCCGGTATAACGGAATGAGCCCATCATGAACATGAGGACGAATAAAGCAATAGTAGCCGCCACCGGCAGATGCTGTCGCTTAAGCATGACGCGTTACCTCCCGCTCTGCTGGATAACGCCGCGTTTTCCACCGGCTAATGATCGCTTTACGGAATGACTCGGACTGGATGAGACATACCGCAAGAACGACGACTGCCTTCACAACCAGCGTTACCTCCGGTCTTACGCCAACGGAATAGATGGTTGTCGTCAGCGTCTGAATCATCAAGGCGCCAACAATGGTGCCGGTCAGATAGAACCGTCCACCCGTCAACGAAGTCCCGCCGATTACGACGGCGAGGATGGCATCAAGCTCGATCCATAGACCTGCGTTATTGCCGTCCGCGCTCGCAACGTTGCCGCTCAGAATCAGTCCTGCAACACCCGCACACAGACCGCAGAACATGTAGACGATGATCATAACCGTCTTCGCCCGAATGCCAGCCAGACGGCTCGCTTCCGGATTACAGCCAACCGATTCGATGTATAAGCCAAGTGCGGTACGACGGGTCAGCAGCGCCGAGATCGCGAATACGATCGCAACGAGGAAGATCGAGAAAGGCAGTCCCGCAAGCGAGCCCGCTCCGATATATTGATACGGCGTGCTCGACACCGTAATGATTTGCCCGTCTGTAATAAGCTGCGCGATGCCGCGTCCCGCCACCATGAGAATAAGCGTCGCGATAATCGGCTGAATGCCGGTAATGGATACGAGCAGACCGTTCCAAAGGCCAAGCGCAACCGACAGGACAAGCGCCATCACAATAGCGTAGAGGACAAGGGATAACGCGTTCTGATCCGAGCCTTTGCTGATCATCTGACATGCAAGCGCACCTGCAATAGCGACCACCGAGCCGACCGACAGGTCGATGCCGCGCGTGGCGATAACCGTCGTCATGCCGATTGCGACGAGCATGAGCGGCGCACCGAAGTTCAGAATATCGATTAAGCTGCCATAAAGATGTCCTTCCCGTACAACCACTTTGAAGAAAGACGGCGAATAGAACAAATTAAACAACAACAATGCGATCCACAACGCCAGCGGCCAGAACAAATGATGCTTATAGGCACGGCTCAGCAAGCTGGACTGACTGCCTGACGAATAACGCCCTTTCGAATCCGCGGTCATGCTCCTTCACCTCCTGCGATTGCTTTCATGATGCGCTGCTCATCCATCTCATCCTTGTCGATCTCCTCGACCTTCACCCGATCGCGAAGCACCGCAATGCGGTCACTTACCCGCAGTACTTCCTCGAGCTCGGACGATACATAGAGCACCGACATTCCTTCCTCGCGTGACAGCGTCAGCACGAGCCGCTGTATCTCTGCCTTGGCCCCAATGTCAATGCCACGCGTTGGCTCGTCGAGAATGAGCAGCTTCGGCTGGGTCAGCAGCCATCTGCCGAGAATGACCTTCTGCTGATTGCCGCCGCTCAAATTCTTCACGAGCTGCTCCGGGTTCGGCGGATGAATATTAAGCGTCCTAATATATTCGTCTGCAATCTCGTTCTGCCGCTTACGCGAAATCGTCTTGAACCAGCCGCGCGTCGCCTGCAGCGCCACGACAATGTTCTCGCGAACGGTCAAATCTTCGATAATGCCTTCTGTCTTCCGGTTCTCCGGACAAAAGGCCAAGCCTGCATCGATCGCGCTGCGAGGCGAATGAACGCCGCCCTTGCCCGCACCTTCCACCTGCAGCTTGCCTTGATCAGCGCGGTCGGCGCCATACAACAATCTCGCAAGCTCCGTCCGGCCTGAGCCGAGCAGCCCTGCAAGGCCGACAACTTCTCCGCGGCCGATCGATAGATTGAACGGCTCGATCGCCCCTTTGCGGCCGAGACCGCTTGCTGCTACGATCGCGCTCTGGGTATCCGATGCGCGCGTTTCGCCTGCCGTCTTCGGCAGCTCGTCTAACATCGTCAGCTCCTTGCCGATCATGCGGGACACAAGCTCCAGTCGAGGCAGCTCAGACGCCTTATATTCTGCAATTAACTCTCCGCCGCGCAAAATCGTAATCCGATCCGATATCTCGTACACTTGATCGATGAAGTGGGTAACGAAAAGAATGGCCATTCCTTCTCCGCGAAGCTTGCGCACAACTTCGAACAGTCTGGCCACCTCGCCGCGATCCAAGCTGGAAGTAGGCTCGTCAAGAATGAGCACTCTCGCTTGGATATCAATCGCTCTCGCGATAGCGACCAACTGTTGAATCG
Organism: Paenibacillus terricola; assembly: GCF_014779765.1. Taxonomy (GTDB): domain Bacteria; phylum Bacillota; class Bacilli; order Paenibacillales; family Paenibacillaceae; genus Paenibacillus_T; species Paenibacillus_T terricola. The sequence goes on from NZ_JACXZA010000006.1 coordinate 294,352, forward strand.
CGACCGGATACTCACTGAGCGGCAGCGTCACATCGACGCGAAGATGGAGCCGCTCTTCGAGCAGCTGTGAGGCGCGGCGGTTCATTTCCTTCCACTGGATTCGGCCGAAGCGGCGCGGCTCGCGGCCGATATAAATATTTTCCGCGACGGACAAGTTCGGACATAGATTAACCTCTTGATACACAGTGCTAATGCCTGCAGCCTGGGCCTCTTGCGGACTGTGCACGACGAGCCGTTTCCCTTCCATCTCAACCATGCCTTCGTCGATCGAATAGACGCCCGTCAATACCTTAATAAGAGTCGACTTGCCTGCTCCATTCTCCCCCATGAGCGCGTGTACTTCCCCGGGAAATAATCGAAAATCGACGCCAGACAACGCTCGCACACCGGGGAACCGTTTATGGATGCCTGTCAGCTTCAGGACAGGCTCTGTCACCGATTGTTGTGCCATTCCTGTTCCTCCTCTCTGCCGCAAGCAAAAACCGCTTCGTCCGATAAATCGTACCGAAGCGGCTTTCGCAAGTGGCTGTTAGCGATTAATATTTGCGGTCAGGCAGCGCTGCCTTCGCTTCTTCGGATGTGAACGTGCCTTCCTTCGTTACGATCCGTTTCTCGAGCGTTTTGCCGGCAACAACGTCACGTACAGCGTCCATCAACTGTGGTCCGAGGAGCGGATTGCACTCGACGATGAAGTTGATTTTGCCTTCGCTTGCAGCTTGAACGCCATCGTGAACAGCGTCGACGGAAATGATTTTGATATCAATGCCAGGCTTCAGACCTGCTGCTTCGATCGCTTGGATCGCGCCAAGCGCCATGTCGTCATTGTGAGCGTACAGTACGTCGATCTTCGGATTTGCTTTCAAGAACGCCTGCATAACTTCTTTACCTTTAGCACGCGTGAAGTCGCCCGTCTGGGAAGCGATGATTTTCAGATGGGAGTTGCCTTTGATCGCATCTTCGAAGCCTGCTTTGCGGTCGATTGCCGGAGCGGAGCCTGTCGTTCCTTGCAGCTCGACGATGTTTACGTCAGCCGATGCGTCTTTATATTGGTCAGCCAGCCATTGGCCTGCTTTCTTGCCTTCTTCGACGAAGTCGGAGCCGATGAACGTGACGTACAGCGATTCGTCCTTCGAGTCAACCGCACGGTCCGTCAGGATGACCGGAATGCCAGCGTCCTTCGCTTCTTTCAATACCGTATCCCAACCGGATTCAACGACTGGCGAGAATGCGATAACGTCAACCTTTTGCTGAATGAACGTACGAATGGCCTTGATTTGGTTCTCTTGCTTCTGCTGCGCGTCGGAGAATTTCAGATCGAAGCCCGCTTCTGCAGCCGAATCTTTAATCGAGTTCGTGTTCGCCGTACGCCAGCCGCTCTCCGCGCCTACCTGTGCGAAGCCTAGCGAGATGTCGCTTGCGCTCCCTGACGTTTTCTTGTCATCGCTCTTGCCGCAAGCCGTGGCAACCAGCATGAGCAGTGTCAGTGTGAGCAGTCCCCACATTTTGGTTCTTCTCTTCACGTTCAAATCCCCCTTAATAATCGGTCACCTAATTGGTGTGAGCTCATTATAGAACGCTTACATCACGCGATTATATGGGGATTCACGCGAGTTTCGTTCGTTTTTTTATGGAGTTGTGCGGACGTCCCCGAGCTGAAAAACTGATTATTTTGTGCAATAAGCTGATTTTCTTGTTCGAACTTCGGGTCAACGGGGGCGAATGGGGGATTTTTTGTGTTTTTAGGCGAAAATGATTGCGTTTACAGTCTATTGCATACCCAAATTTGTTATCATTAGGCTGATCCATAACAGAAGGGACGACACCATCTATGAAGCTGATCCGATGGCGATGGTCCAGTCTTCGCGCGAAGCTGCTCGTCATGTTCGTTCTGATCTCGTCGGTTCCGATGATTGCGGTCGGCCTCGTCTCTTATCAGAAATCGTTCGCGACCATATCGGGCCACGGCAAAGCGTCCGCTCTGCTCGAAGCCGATCGGCTCGCGCGGGATATTGACGGCCTGTTCCGAGATACAGGCAAGCTGCTCGAACTGGAGGAAAACCCGCAGGTGCTGCGCTTCCTCTTCACCCAGAGCGATACATACGAGGATGCCAAAGCGATATTGCGCACGTTCGAGCTGTACCGTGAAACATACAAATATGAAGATGTATTAAACATATCCATGGTCAATCTGTATGGGCGGGGCATCAGCGAACGCCGAGGCGTGTTCCAATTGGAGCGCAATCCGCTGCGCAACCCGCATTTCGTCAAGCTGCTGAGCGAGCCGGATCTGGTGCTGAACGTCCCCCCTTCCGAAGCATTGTCGCTCGATCGGGTCGACGGCTTCCAATATGAAGGACGCAACGTGATCTCCATTATGGCGACGATTAAACAGCGCATTACGAAGGAAGTAATCGGCTTCATCGTTATCGATCTGGACGACAGCATCGTCCGCCAGTTCTGCGATGACAGTCTGATCGGCAAGACCGGTTACTTCTATGTCGCGAGTTCGGGAGGCAGTCCCATCTTCATGCCTTCCGCGGTCAAGCCGGATGCCCTTCCATTCCAGCCTGCTGATCTCGGTCCGCGGCTCGCCGCCGATCGTGAGGGCTTCGTCGAGCGTTCCGTAGGCAAGCCCTTATTCGTTATGTATTCCACCTCGCAGCTGACCGGCTGGAAGATCGTTGGCCTCGTCCCGCTGCAAGAGCTTATGAGAGACGCCGATGAAATTCGGCAGCTTATCATTCTTAGCGTCACGCTCAGTCTAGCCTTTACGATTTCGTTGTACTTCTTCGTGACGACACGTCTCACCCGCCCTGTCCAAGTGCTCATGAACAAAATGCGCCAAGCGGCAGGCGGTTATCTCGAAGCGAAGGTGAAGCCGACCGGGTCCGACGAAATCGCAGACCTCGGCAACAGCTTCAACATTATGCTTGGCAAAATCCGCGAGCTGCTCGATCAGAGCATCAAGGAGCGCGAGAACATTCAGAAGGCGGAGCTCCGCGCGCTCCAGGCGCAGATCAACCCGCACTTCTTGTACAACACGCTCGATTCGATCATCTGGATGGCCGAGGCTGGCAAGAACGAGCAGGTTATCCGGCTGGTGCAGGCGCTGGCCCGCTTCTTCCGAATAGGCTTGAACAGAGGGATGGAATGGGTGACGCTGAAGGAGGAACTAGAGCACGTACGCAGCTATCTCGTTATCCAACAGATGCGGTACCGCGATATTCTCGACTATGAAATTGTGGTGCCGGACTCTCTATTGCATATTCATCTGCTCAAAATGACGCTCCAACCGCTCGTCGAGAACGCGCTCTATCACGGTATCAAAAACAAGCGCGGACGCGGCATGATCACGATCGCCGCAAACGTGGATACAAGCGGCAGCTTGCTGCTGGCCGTCGAGGACGACGGCATCGGCATGACCGAGCAGCGGCTCTTGGAACTTCGCGAGCTGCTGTCGAAGGGTCGTCTGCCGGAGAAAACCGGCGACGAAGTGTCGGGAGGCTTCGGCCTCCACAATGTGCATCAGCGCATCCGGCTGTACTATGGCGAAGCTTATGGCGTTGAGCTGTACAGCGAGACGCAGGCCGGCACGCGTGTCATCTTAAAGATTCCGCACCGCATGGGAGGGGCAATCTATGAAAAAAGTGATGCTGGTTGACGACGAAATATTGATTCGCGAGAATATCCGCGACTGCATTCCGTGGACGCAGGAAGGGTTCGCTTATTGCGGAGATGCACCGGACGGCGAAGTGGCGTTGCCTCTTATCGATCAGCATGTACCGGACATCCTCATTACCGATATTAAGATGCCATTCATGAATGGACTGGAATTAAGCCGAATCGTGCGGGATAAGTATCCCGAGATGAAGATCATCATCTTGAGCGGTCATGACGAGTTCGAATATGCGCGCGAGGCGCTTCGTCTCGGTGTCGAGGATTACTGCCTGAAGCCGGTCAGCGCCGCTGACATCGTGAAGCTGCTGCAGGAGGTTAGCTGCAAGATCGACCGCCAGCGCCAAGATCGCGAGCGGTTGGAGAAGCTTGCGAATCGGCTCGCATCGCAGCGCGATGTCGTTGGCCCGGCTGGTGGTGGCGAGCGTCTGGCCATTACTGGACATGGGGTTGATGGGATGGGCGTGAGCGTCGGGTTCGATGCAACGGGGGCAGCTCCCTCACACGTGCATCTGGATCGCCAACGATTCGTCTCTTTCCTGAAGGTCGGCGTTCAGGCGGAGGCGGACTTGTACATCCGCGGCTACCTCTCCCCGCTTCGCGGCATCGACTGGTCGGCGGCAAGCTATGGGCGTTATGCATTAAACGATCTGACGGTCGAGTGCTGGCAGGCTGCGCGCGAGCTGCTCCGAAGCCCAGAGCTGACGGCCGAGGAGAACCAACGGTTCACGCAGGCATTGGCGACGGTGCGGTCGACGGACGATGCCGTGCAATATTTGCTGCTTGTGGCGGAGCAGTTCTGGACATGGCGCGCGCAGGCGGCGGGTCGTTACAGCGACCAACTGCGAGACGTTAAGGCATTCATTGATTCGCACATTGGCGACGATAAGCTGTCGCTCCAGGATGCGGCGGCGCATGTGCGAATGAGCCCTTCGCATCTCAGCAAAGTGTTCGCGCAGGAAACGGGAGAAACGTTCATCGAGTATGTCATGCAGATGCGCATCCGCAAAGCGATGGAGCTGCTGCTGGCGACGAACGATAAGACGTACGAGGTTGCATTCAAGGTCGGTTATAACGATGCCCACTATTTCTCCAATGTGTTCCGCAAGGCAACCGGCATGACGCCGCGCGATTTTCGCAAGAGAAGCGTGACGGGGCGTGAGCAGCATGTTGATCGATAGATGGGTTGAGCGTTCTTGGCAGCAAACGAATGGACAGCGTCGTGGAGAACGGCGGCTGGTGGTACGGCGGGGTTTGCACAGCCTGTTGGTTGCTGCAATCGTTATGCTGCTTACAACGGGCTGCTGGGGAGGAGCCAACGAGAATGGTGGGGATGGCGTTGCCTCCATTACAGGTACATCGTTGAAATCCGCAACAAGTGTGAACAAGCCGGCAGCAGTGGATAGCAGCAATGGCAAGGCGCTTACCTTCGGTATCCTATATCCTTTCGCCCATCCGTTCTATGAGACGATTACGGAGCAGGCGCAGCAGGCTGCCGGACCTCAGCATGTGACGCTGCTCGTACAGGCGCCGGACGAAGCGAACGCAGAGCAGCAAATTCGAATGATGGAGAATATGATCAACCGTCATGTCGACGGCATTGCCGTCGACCCAATCGATGCCGCAGCGATGCGGCCGGTCATCGACAAAGCGATTGCCGCTGGCATACCCGTCATCTGCTTCGAATCCGATGCGCCTGACAGCCGGCGTCTGTCATTCATCGGCGCCGACAATCGGCTCGCCGGACAGCGGATGGGCGGCCTGCTCGACGGGCTGCTCGGCGGGCGCGGCATGATTTTGGTCGAGACAGGTACCTCTCATATGGACAGCCTGAACAAAAGGCTCGAAGGGCTTCGCCATTACTTGGAGAGCTACACCGAAATTCAAGTGCTCGATGTCCGCTACAACGATGGCAGCGAAGCAACGGCTCAGACCGATCTGGAGCAAATGATTGATGACCATCCGCATTTTGACGCGTTTATCGCGCTGGACCCGCTGTCCGTATCGGCAGCTGTACTGGTGTGGAAGGCGATGGGATTAAGCCGCCATGCCTTGACCTTCGGCATGATGCCGGAGATCGAGGACGCCATCCGCAACGGGCAGCTAACCGCAACCGTCTCGCAATACGAACAGGAATGGGGCTCCCTGATCGTGGCGCGTCTGCTGCAAGCAGCCGATGGCCACAAGCTTCCTTCCTTCTCAGATACGGGAATGACCGATGTGACGATCGAGACGCTAAGCCATGCGGCGGAGCAGCAATAGGTAGTGCTATACGAAAGGCTGATCATCCGAGGGACTATACCCCCTTGATAATCAGCCTTTTTTCGATGCAGATTCTAATAGATTCTAATTCAGCGATAAAATATAGGATGCTTTCTTGGGGAATAAAATCATAAATAGAGTTCGCAGATCGTTATTGTCAAAATACACCTCAGCATTCTCCTGCGTCAGCTCATCCACTGCTTTCCTGCCTAATAGGATCTGCACAAGAAAGTCTCTTGCAATTTGTACATTCCCATATTCAGCTGACACCGAATCTACCTTCATCAATTCCCCGTCTACAAACTCTAAATGATAGCCTTCAAATTGGTTATGCAAGGTTAATTGGATGCTCCCGCTGTAATGCGCATAAGAGGAGCTGGCCAGCCTAGCTGCAAGAACGCTGCGAATACGCATAAGGAATCGGCTGATGTCTGGAATCCGTGCATATCCTGAGACTGTTGGGAGGCAGCTCTGGTTATAATCTCCTAATACCTGATAGAAAGGATGTGCAGGCCCTAACTTAAGATTGATTTCTCGGATTCCTTTGCTTAGAAAGTCAGATAGAATAGACTTCCGGACTTGATAGTAGGATACTTCCTCCGCTAGCTCCAAACCATACACAGAAGCAGCTCCTCCATACATTAGAAACCCGACTGCGTTGTTCTTATCATCTACGATCAGACGAATCGTTTCATTCGGATAAATGTTCTTGGCGTAATTGAAACACACCTCATCCGCTGCCAAACAAATCATGTACCTGGAGTAGATCCTCGTATACAGGCGTGCGACAAAAGGCAAATCCTGATCGCTTATATCGATAATTCTATAAATTGGTTCCTCGTCTTCGGCCATCTTATCTGAAGCTTTAATCGTAACGGCACGACCTTCCTGTTCATTCGGAAGAGAAAGCGTATATCCGAATCGGCGGTAGAAAACAGGCTTGCCGAAGACGACTTGCATATCATCGCCTCGTTCGTTGCTTAACCGATGGATCTCATCCATTATGCCGCGCATAATCCCTTGCCCTTGATACGCAGGTCTCGTAAACACTTGTTCGATCCGGGAAACTTGAATTTCGATTTGCTCATAGCTATACACCCAAGGCATAAAGATTGCTGAAGCTGCTATCTCATTGGATTTCGTATCCCATGCAATGATAAAATGTTCCGGCCGTGTATACGGATGCCGTCCATCCATCATAATTTCGATCCATACGGCTTGATCCGGATGATCCACTTCGCTATAAAAAGATGCAAGAGACGGAAGATCGTGAATAGTTGCCTGCCTGATCACTATATGTTCATTTATTCGACGCAAAAAATCGGACAATTGATTTCGACCCCCAATTCTTTATATAGCGGGAACTGCACTTTCAATATACAGATAAAACCTGATCTTAAATATAGAGAGAATTGTCTAAAAAAATTGTATACACGACAAAAACCCCGACGCATCAAATGATGCCCAGGGTAATTGGCTACTGCTTTCGGTATACAATTTTCTTAATGCTCTCCAACGAGAGACAATACTCTTCTGCAAGATGATCTAGTGGAATACCTTGCTTATATTTGCATGTAATTTCGTTATTGCGCTCATGGATTCGTGCTCTGTATCCGGAGTTCTCTCCCCATCTCGTCCGTGATCCGGAAGGTTTAGGGATATAGATCAGCTCGCCTTGCACATACTTCTGGAGTTCTGATAGCAGTTCTATAGGTAAAATCTTATAGCTTACATGTTTGTTCGTCATTTGCTCCGCTCCTTATTGATTAAGTCTCAAGGAAGGCGGAGCGGTTATTTGTTAGCAGCTCATTCGGATCTCTCCATTTCAGAATATATGAGTTGTCACTTAATAAAACGTACCAAACGAATTAATCTCAACCTTACGTCCATCCGGGTCATAGAATGCGATCTCCCGGCCGCAGCCACCACGGTCATTGATCCCATCTGCGGCTAATCCAGCTCCATGCTCAATCAATCGCGCATAAAGCTTCTCGATCTCGGAGTCCATCACCCTGAACAGAAGAACGGCGTGATTATACCCCTCATCGTTATTGAAGCTTAGAGGCATCTTGTCCTCGGATTGAATGAAGAACAATTCCATTCCGGAAGCCGTATGAAGCACAACAGAACCTGCCCCTTGCTTGAGTGGTGAATGCTGCGATGCATTCGGATCGAATCCTAACATGTCGACGTACCACTTGGCAGCAGCATAAGGGTTGCTAGCGGGAAGATACAATGTCATGACGTCCATAAGAAAAGGCTGTGTTTGTTCCTCAACCCTTGGTTCATTCGTCGTTGGAGACGACCAGGTACCGTAAGTGTTTACCTCAATCTTACGACCGTCCGGATCATAGAACGCAATCTCCCGGCCGCATCCGCCGCGGTCTTGGATCGCTTCGTTCGCTAGCGGCACTCCATGCTCAATCAATCGCGCATAGAGCTCCTCGATCTCCGCGTCTTTCACTCTGAACAGCAGAGCAGCGTGATTATAACCTTCGTTGTTATTGAAGTTAAGCGGCAGCTTATCCTCGGATCGAACGAAGAACAATGTCAGACTAGATGCCGTATGGAGCACAACTAAACCCGCTCCTTCTTGGAGCGGCGAATGCTGCGATGCATTCGGATCGAATCCAAAGATGTCGACATACCACTTCGCAGTCGTATAGGGGTCCTTCGCTGGAAGGTATAACGTCATTAAATCCATAAGTAAAGGCTGCTTCATCTCGACAACTTGCTCGCTCATTGTGGCTCCCCTCTCATATTGTGAGTTTGAGCTAGCAGAACGCTCATCCAATCACCTATACTCTTTCCTTCCATATCCAAATATTACCGTACACTTGTTCCCATGTAAACTACTATTTGTAAATAACCTGGAAATATATAAACAATGCTAACTCCATCATTAGATGCTGTTACCCCAAAATATAAAAACACGAAAAAAGCCCGCGTCTTGGACGCGGGCTTCTACTCAATCCTATCTATTAGCGGCTGCCGAAAAACTCGACCAGCTCATTTGCAATAATCGACGTTTCGCCATCTACGATCTTCATGCTTTGCGGTTTGTTGAACAGCGCTTCGATCTGCGCCGGGAACGTTTGCTTTATGCCCGTCAGCTGTACAGCCTCGTCGAACTTCGCCGGGTGCGCCGTTGCGAGCGAGACGATAACGCCATCTGCACCGCGCTGCTCAGCTGCTGCAACGCCGCAAGCGGAGTGCGGATCAAGGATGTAGCCGCTCGCCGACTCAAAACGCTTGATCGTGTCGAGGCACTCGTCGTTGTCTACGCCATAAGCGCCGAACTCGGAACGAACCTTCGCAAGCGTTTCTTCGTTTACGGACAGGCTGCCTTCTTTACGGAACTCGTTCATGATCGTTTCGATCGCTGCCGTATCTTCGCCCAGTACATAATACAGGTAACGCTCGAAGTTGCTCGCAACTTGAATATCCATCGATGGACTATGCGTCATGCGGAAGTTGTCTGGCTTGTAAACGCCCGTATCCACGAAACGCTCCAAGATGTTGTTCGCATTCGTTGCAACGATAAGGCGGTCAACCGGCAAGCCCATACGCTTCGCCAGGTAGCCAGCGAAGATATCGCCGAAGTTGCCCGATGGAACGCTGAAGCTTACTTTCTCTGCGCCGCCGGCTTCCTGCTCTTGCACGCGGAAATAAGCGTAGAAGTAGTAAACCGTCTGTGCAATGATGCGCACGATGTTGATCGAGTTGATGGCACACAGATTGTTCTTAGCTTTGAAATCGAGATCTGCAAACAGATCTTTAATAATGCGTTGGCAATCATCGAAGTTGCCATGAACGGACAGGTTCAGCACATTGTCCTCAGCGACCGTCGTCATTTGCAGCTCTTGCACCTTGCTCACTTTGCCATGCGGGTGAAGGATGCAGATGTTGATGCCTTCTTTGCCGCGAACGCCCTCAATGGACGAGGCGCCTGTATCGCCCGACGTTGCGCCGAGAATATTGATCTTCAAATTACGTGTACGCGCAACGTACGTGTACAGTTGGCCCATGAATTGAAGGGCGATATCTTTGAACGCAAAAGTTGGTCCGTGGAACAGCTCCAGCAAGTACAGCTTGTCCTTCAGCTTCGTTACTGGCGTTACCTCTGGATGACGGAACGTTGCGTAGCTATCGGTTACAAGCTTCTTCAAATCGTCCGCTGGAATTTCGTTATTCGTATACAGATCGAGAATCGCCAGCGTCAGCTCTTGGTACGACAGCTTCGACCACGCCTTCAGCGTCTCGGCAGATACATTCGGAATTTGTTCCGGAACCAGCAAACCTCCGTCAGTCGCCAATCCCATCAGAAAAGCATCAATAAAGCCGATTCCATTAACATTGCCTCTCGTGCTCAAGTACTGCATGCTAATTTCCCTCCTACTAATATCGACACCACACAATCCTATGCCGATTATAGCGCACCTTCCCGCGCCTAAAGTCATTAGCGTAATTATACGTGCCGCCCGTGCAATCGTGCAAACAATTTTGAAAAAAATCGACATTTCCGTATCTATTCAGACAACGCTCAGCGACAATTCAGATTTCTGGTTCAGACTAAGCTCATCCGAGAAATAACGAGCAGACTGTCAATCTGCCACCCAACAAGATCATACAAAAGGAGCTTACTTATGTCCGCACAACCTGCGAATACCGCCGTACAGCTCGATCGAAGGGACAGGCTTCCCGAAATCCCGCTCGTGCGTGCGATTGCCATTGTCGGCGTACTCTGCGTACACTCCACCTCGAATGCAACCGTCGAAATGAAAAACTCGGGGATTTACTGGCTGTATAATTTCATTAATATTATGGCAAAATTCGGGACGCCAACGTTTATTTTTCTTAGCAGCTTCGTGCTGTTCTACAACTATATGAACCGTCCGATCGGAGCAGGGATGCTGAAGTCTTTTTATCGCAAAAGAGCGGTCGGCATTCTTATTCCGTACTTGGTCTTCTCGATCCTGTACTCGATCGCGACGCACTTTGTTTATTACCCGGATCAGTCGCTTGGCGACGCTATGCATAGTTTCATCATTAAGGTGCTGACTGGCAAAGCCTACACGCACTTGTACTTCGTGTTCATTAACGTGCAGTTTTATATTCTGTTCCCGCTGACGTTGTGGCTGTTCCAGAAGCGTTCTAATCTCGTCAAATGGGCCGTTCCAATTGGTCTAACCGTACAATGGGGATTCGTCATCTTGAACAAATACGGCATGCAGATCGCGAATAAAGGCAGCTGGGCTCCTTCCTACTTCTCATATTATATGTTAGGAGCGTTCATTGGCATTCAATATCCACGCATCAAGCAGTGGCTGGCCAGCCGAAGCGGTCAGGCTAGTCCCATTGCGCTGATGGCTGGCGGTGCGCTGGTCGGCGCTTGGCTGGCAACCGGACTCGCGCATGTATGGGTCTGGTATGAGTCTCGCCTGAACCATGCGCAATACAACTCACTGCTATTCGAGTGCTTGTGGAATGCCTATACGATCACGAGTGCGGTCGTACTTCTCGGACTTGCGGTGCTTATCGCACGCAATGGCTCGAAACCGCTTGTGCGTGCGCTAACTAGACTTGGCACGTTGTCATTCGGCATTTATCTGCTCCATCCGATGCTGCTGCTCGCGTATCGCCATTTCCCGCTGCACACGGGCAATTCGCTGCTCGTCCATCTATGGTACGCTGGCGGATTCGTGCTTGCGTTAGGCGGCGCATGGCTCATCGTTGGCATATCCGCCCGCTGGCTGCCGTTCGCATCGGTGTTCTTCGGTCAACTGCCTAAGCGGAAGAAGAAAGCGGCTGTCGATAACAGCCATGTAACTTCATACGGCGTACCGCTTAGCCGATGACAATAGGACCGAGCAGCTTGCTGCTCGGTCTTGCTATGTCTCTCACCACTCCAGCTGCAGCTCGCGATAATTGTTCTTCACGCACTGATAGCCTGAGTAGATCGTCAGCACGACCGCCGCGAACATGATCGTTAGATCAATCGGAAAGTCGATCAGGAACGCGAACGGATAATTGTTTAGCAGCACCGCTGTAATCGCGACGACTTGAAGCACCAGCTTGAGCTTGCCATGTCTGTCCGCAGCAAGCGCTACACCCTTCTCCGCTGCCAGAATGCGCAGCCCGGACACCATCACTTCCCGCCCGATAATGACGACCGCGATCCATGAAGGAATCATTTTCTGTTGAACCATCATGATAAGTGCCACCGATACAAGCAATTTGTCAGCGAGCGGGTCCAACAGTTTGCCTAGATTGGTGATCATGTTATATTTGCGTGCGATGTAACCGTCCAGCTTGTCTGTGGCGGACGCCAGAACAAACAGCCCGACGGCCCAGTACAGTCCATACTGATTGATGTAGTGAAAGATGCCGAGCCGATCCTCCAGCCACGCCGGGTAGCGCTGGAATACAAGCATGAACAGCGGAATCATTGCGATTCGGACAACCGTTATTTTGTTCGCAAGATTCATGGACTCACCTCGCCTAAAAGAAAGTATACGTAATAGTTACACCAGTATTACCACGAATGTACGATTATTAATCGAAGGTGAAACGGAAGGGCTGGTCAATACCCTGTGAATAGAGCAGCGCGTTTCGTTCCGGAGAAATATAAATGCCCGACCCCTGCAGCTGTCATTTGCTCAGGGATCGGGCTTCCTGCGTTGAACCGCTAGACGCTATGGTCACAACACCTGATGAACGATAATCGCAGTCACTGCTCTTGCGTTTCGCAGCCTGCGGCACAGCCATCTTGCTTCTCCCTGATACGAGACTACCTCGTATTTACTGTTCGTCAAGCTGCTCACTTACGCGAACCAGCAGCCGTAAACTGCCAGTAGTCCAGATTTAACAGCTTGCTGCCATCCCCACCTTGGAACATCAAGAACACGTTGTGAACGCCGCCTACCGCAGCAACCTCTGTTTGCAGCAGCTTCCAGCTCTGATCACCGCCGGTCGACTTCACATTCAGCGTACCTATCACTTGACCAATCGGGCTGTCGAGTCGAATCTCAATCTTTCCGCCAACGTTGCCGGCGACATTCGCAGTAAAGGATGCAGCGCCCTTGTCCCCAAAGTCTACATTAGATACCGCTACCCAATCGCCATTGCTAATATTCGTTACATCCAGGTTAATATTCGATGATGAACCAGCTGGTGCGGTAGACGGCTCGGTTGCGATGCCAGCCTGCCAGGCAATCGTCTCAGCCTCTGTGCGCTGATACGGATTAAGGGCCGCAACAGGCGCGACGCCTTCCATGTCGGCTTGAATGCTCTTAATCGAACCATCCTCGTACATTTGAACCTTATTGATATGCGTGGAACGATAGCCCTTGCCCTCTCCAAGCGCAGCCTTGCTCAACGTCTGGGCATGGTAGACGACATACCATTCGTTGTTGAACTCGAAGATCGCATGATGGTTATTGCCTCCGACTCCGAAGAATGCACCTGGATTTTTCAGAATGGATCCCACGTACGTGAATGGTCCCATCGGGCTGTCGCTCACCATGTAAGCAATCTCGCCTGCCGGCGGCATGCCGTCAGGATGCGTGCCCGCGAAGTTCGAGCAATACGAGTAGTAATATTTGCCGTTATATTTGTGAATGCCCGAGTCCTCGAACATATACGGCGCATCAATTGCCGATGCAGCGCCTACTGTATGGACCATATCATCTGCCAATCGAATCACCCTTGCCGTATTCGGATGAGCGGCTTGTTCCGCTGTCGGGTTATTCGGAATACCTCCGCCGAAATAAAGGTATGCGGATCCGTTATCATCAACCAGAACAGCCGGATCGAACAGCCATACCACTCCGCCAACTCCTTCTGTCGCGAAGGAAACGAGAGGGCCGCCAATCGGGTCGGTCCAAGGCCCGGTCGGGCTGTCCGCCGTTAATACGCCGATTCCGCCTGCGCCATTGGCGAAGTAAAGGAAGAACTTATCCTTGCCATCGATCACCTTATGCGCTGCGGCTGGCGCCCATGACAATCCTGCCCACTTCGCAGCGCCGTTCGCTCCTGCGACCGGGATCGCGCCATGATCGGTCCAGTTGACCATGTCGGCTGACGAAATGACATTAATCGTCTTGATCTGACCGTACGTATTATCCTTGATGTTGCCGTTCGAATCATACTCATAAGCATCGTTCGTCATGTAGACGTAGACGCGTCCGTTATAGACAAGCGCGTAAGGATCGGCTCCGAATTTGTGGCTCATCAACGGATTCGAATAACCTGGCAGCTTGCCGATAGCGCCAGTATTCAACTGCTTTAGTCCGATTTCGGCCACTGCTTGCTGCACGTCGTACACGACGTCTCCGCCTTCGACATTGATATAATCGGTTGTGATTGATGCAGTGTGATCGGACGTCGCGAATGCCTCCACCTTCAGCATGATGGTCGCAAATAATCCGCCCTTCACATGGATTTGATTTCCATCCAGCTTGATCTGCAGCCGATGGTCCGCATACGTATAGGATGCAGACCCGGCTATGTTCGAAGGGTTAAACACGACATTCGACACGGAGAGTTCCTTCGGAATGCTAAAGGATGCGTTAATTGAGCTGTACTTACCTTTCGGAAGCGCGGAAAGCGTAATCGGCACCTGAAGCGTCATGTTCGGCACGCCGACGACATCGCTCACATCGCCTAGATCGGCCTGAAGAACCGCGGCAGGCGCACTTGCGCCCGTCAATTTATCGCTGATTCGGAAATAGTCGAAATCGACATAACCGCCAGTCGCCTTAGTCGCATAGTTGAACAGCGCGAACCGGTAGCCCATGAAATGCGGCAGCGTATACTGCATGTGAAGCGCATTGCCGATCCGCACCCATGTGATGCCGTCCAGACTGTAGTAGAAGGCTGCATTATCCGCTTGATTTTTGAAATCCATATCGATTTTGAAATAAACACGGTCCTGCGCGAGTGGTACGGAAGCCGCCTCAACAGGCGCTGCTCCGCTGCCGTCCACCATCACGATCGACCGCGTGCCGCCTGCCATATTAACGCCGACGAACCCGTACTTCGCTTGGAGCGCAGCCAGTCCCGCATAATCGCCATCCTTCATACGGCTGACATCAACCGCAATCGCACCTGAGCTCTCCGGCCCAAAAGACCGCTGCGTAAGTGTGTTGCGGGCATCTAGAAGAGTGGTGCTCTTCCGGCCTGTCGTCAGTCGGAGATAGCCCGGCCGATCCGTCAGCGACCAGTTGTTGTTGTCCGGATTATGATTCCACTGCCAGACGAGCGCCAGATTGGAACCATTATCGTCATTCTCGCCATTCTTCGCCGATACTGCAGCAGGCAGTGCTTTCTGAACGAACGAGACGTCGTCGACATAGAAATCCATAAGATCGTTCACGGGATCAGGTGTCCCCGTCCAAGGCGTCTCCAGGAAAATAAACGTCTCTGAAATGTCCGCATCAGCCGGCAGCGTGTAGGTTCCCTCTACCGTTCCCCATTCGCCCTTCTTGATTGTCTTGGAGCCAAGGATCTTGATGCCCTGCCAGCTTGGACCGTTCTGAATATCGAAGTTAAATTGCTTCTGATCCGGTCCGCTCGTATATTTCACTTTAGCCGAGAATTGATAGGTCGCCCCTGCCGTCACCTCGCCTGTAATGACCTGCTTCGCACCGTCGCCAGTCGCCTTCCGTCCGGTCGTCAGGATGCTGTAAGCTCCGCTGTAATGCTCTGCGTCGGACAAGGATGCCGCAGCAGCGCCATTCGCCATCCAAGGCGCTAGCCCTGCTTCCGCGTTGCCGTTATCGATCAACTCCGACACCGAGGTGTCGAGCATGGACACGTCATCGACATAGAAATCCATCAGATCATTCGTAGGATCCGGCGTCTGCACCCAAGGCGTCTCGATGAAAATAAACGTTTGCGAAATATCGGCATCGGCAGGCACCGTATACGTCCCCTCGATCGTGCCCCATTCGCCCTTCGCGATCGTCTTCGAGCCAAGGATCTTGATGCCCTGCCAGCTCGGACCATGCTGAATGTCGAAGTTGAACGGCTTCGTGTCCGGACCGCTCGTATATTTCACCTTAGCGGAGAAGCGGTAGGTGACGCCTGTTTGGATTTTGCCCGTCGTCACCTGTTTCGGACCGTCGCCCGTTAACGTCCTGCCCGATACGAGCAGCGCCTTCGAACCACTGCTATGTTCGGTATCCGTCGCGGCAACCGCCGCGCCATAGCTCCCAACCCATGATGCGTCTTGCTCATTCTCGAAGCCGCCGTTCACCAGAATTTCTGTACCGCCGGTGGAGCTGGACGGAGCAGGTTGCGTGCTAACACTTGCCTTCGGCTTCACAACCGTGTGATAGGCCGCTGCATGGCTGGCATTCTGATAGAACTCGTCCGACGCAGCTATCTTCGTAGTCGTTATCCCGTTCGATGGCAGCCCCGTGTCGATCGTTGCAGGCACTTTGCCGCCCGCACCGAACACAGGCCAGCCGTCCGTCCATGTGACCGGCACTAGATACGGAATCCGTCCGACCGCGCCGCGGTCGCCGAACAGCAGCGCATACCAATCCCCGTTCACCGTATCGATGATGCCGCCTTGCGCGATGCCTTGATCCTGCAGCGCGACTCTGCCCTCGTAAGGTCCTGCAATCGAGTCCGAACGGAACACCAGCTCCGTACGCATGCCGCCCGTCGGCCACGTAATCAGGAAGACGTAGTACTTGCCGTTGATTTTCTGAATATGCGAGCCTTCTGCCGCCAATCCGACATTGTTTCCTGCAGCAAGGCTTGCATTCGGGATAATGACTTGATCGAGACCGCCCGGCTTAACGGCCGTCGCATCCGCGTTCAGCTCGGTAATTCGAATATCGCCGCCGCCGTCTACAAGATAGACTCGCCCGTCATCATCGAACAAGAGCGACATATCATGATGAAAGCCAAGCTCAGACTTCGTCCAAGGACCATGCTCGATATCCGTCGTTTGGAAAATGTACGTTTTGCCCGTTGTAGACGAGCTGAACGTCACATAATACTTGCCATTGTTATATCGCAAACTGCTCGCCCACGAGCCCTTGCCGTACTCGTTCTGTCCGCTGCTCAGCGTCTGCTTCTCATCGTCTCCGAGCACATCGTAGACATAATTAACGATCTCCCAATGGATCAGATCGTACGACTTCATGATCGGCACGCCGGGATTCATATGCATCGTCGTGCTCGTCATGTAATAGGCATTACCTACTCGGATCACATCGGGGTCCGGAACATCCGCCCAAATAACAGGATTATTCGAAGCGCTTACATTTTTCTCCGCAAATATCGGTGATACCGGGATCAAGCTCACTAGAAGCACAAGCGTCAACAACAGAGATAACCACTTTCGATTCATTCTCATCAATATCTCCTTCCGAAACAATTAAGTTGTCAAGCTTTGTCTTTACATATAACTCCTATATCCTCGTGCACGGCGCATGCCAAATTGTACGGCGCCTTATTCGGACACCGACCACCTCCCTTCATATGGAATTCAATAAGCGCGATTTGAATCGTGATAGGTCTTATGCGAGAGTCTGTTATGTTGGAGATATCATTGTGAGAAAAGCGAGGGCTTGAGAGAGCATCTAACATGTGAGTAGGACTAAGTGTAGCGCCTTCAACAGGCTCCCAACAACCCGTGTAACCGTAGTTGTACAGCCTGCCGAATCGTGGTTGTTGTTGGACATGGTCATTCGGTTTGCCCATAACAAAGACACTAAGGGCACCCGGCGGGTGCCCTTAGTCATTTAGGGTAATCATACCCCTATATAGCTAGCTAGTTATACTTTCTTTACGAACTCGGACTTTAATTTCATCGCACCGAAACCATCGATTTTGCAATCAATATTATGATCTCCGTCAACGAGGCGGATATTTTTCACCTTCGTGCCTATTTTCAGAACAGATGAGGACCCTTTTACTTTTAGATCTTTGATGATGGTCACGGTGTCGCCATCGTTTAATACATTCCCGTTGGAATCTTTGATTGGTTCATTGTCTTCCCTGTTCTTCGCTTCCGATTCTTTGGGCCACTCATGGCTGCATTCCGGGCAAATCAATAACAATCCGTCCTCGTATGTGTACGCGGAGCCGCATGCAGGACAATTCGGAATTTCCGACATCATTCATTCTCTCCTATCCTCTTATGGCATTCATCCAATTCGATCTGGAAACGACGAAACGGACTGGACAATGCTTTTATGTTTCTCTCTATTCTCTTCCGCCGCTTCGGATCATTCTTGCAATGATTCAACTGGTCGATGTTCTTATCGATCTTATCCCGGAGCGTATGGATGAACCCTATCGCTGGATGCTTCGTTGCCAACTCCTGCAGATCAGCAGCCAATGCTTCGCTAAGTTTAGCGATTGAGCGCAGGTGCAGCGACTTGTCCACCGTTACGTATTCCGGCGTATCATCTTCGCGATAGCTTTGACCCGGAACTTGCCTCCAAAAGCCATTCCATTCCTCCAGTTGATTCGTTGCATATAACAAATATTTGAGATAGCCGCACAACCATGCCGTACAGCTCGTATTGCGCGTCGTACATCCAATTCCATTCACAAGATGTCGACAACCGATACAGCAAGAGCCCCCGTATTTGATGCAAACGCTGCAAATCGATCCGGCACCGATCTCGTTCAACGCGTGGACGCCAATCTCGATCACGGCCTTTCTGCTCATGCTCAGGAGTTGGTCTGAACCGGGCTTCGATTGTTCGTCAGGAATAAGGGTCGGCATTGCTCCCCCTCCACTCTTCAAAAAATCAAATATTCAAAAATATAAATATAACATGTATTATAAAATAGATTCGAACAAATAACAATTCATGCTCAGGCTAATTCGTAATCACGAAGTGTGATTTGAAATGTGCTATTATAGCTATATATTCTAAAGTTCTGGTGTTAAGGAGCATTGCGCTATGAATCAGTATCAAACTATTCATCAATTTAAAGCCGACTTCTTTAAAGCATTAGCTCATCCCATGCGAATACGAATACTTGAAGTTCTAAGCGAAGGCGATCGAAACGTCAATGAATTGCAAAGCATTCTGGGTTCGGAAGGCTCCGCCGTTTCACAGCAGCTGTCCGTGCTGCGCAATAAAAATGTAGTGAGCGGCATAAAAGATGGAACCTCGGTCATATATTCCTTGCGAGATCCGTTGATTAAGGACCTGCTGGCCGTCGCCAAGCAGATATTCGACAATCATCTCGTCGACGCCATTTCGCTGCTTGAGGTCATTCGAAATGAGCAATAACCGATGCAATAACCTTTAAAACAAGGGTATCCATGAGCAATTTCAAGGAGAGCCTTGTTTTTTGCTTTTAACCACCCATTTTCGGGGAAACCATTCGAATTCTAGCGTTTGACTACGGCAGTGGTCAGAGGTACATTTTCTATATATTCAAATAATCAAATATATGAGAATAGAAGGCGAACAGATGAAATGGATGGGTAGATACAAGGGCTATCATGCAGCTGCCTTTCGCAAGGATATCGTCTCGGGGTTCATCGTCGGCATTATCGCCATTCCATTAGGGATGGCGTTTGCTATTGCGTCTGGAGTCAAACCCGAATACGGCATTTATACCACGATCATTGCCGGGATATTGATCTCTTTGCTCGGAGGCTCGAGATTTCAAATTGGAGGTCCGACTGGCGCTTTTATTCCCATTCTGTTCGCAATCGTCTTGCAATACGGTTACGACAATTTATTGCTGGCTGGACTGATGGCCGGAATTATCCTTGTTCTGATGGGCATATTCAGGCTTGGAGCATTGATCAAATTTATTCCTCGTCCTGTAACGATCGGATTCACAGCCGGAATTGCTGTCATCATCTTCAGCGGTCAGATCAAGAACTTATTAGGTCTGAGAGGCATGAAGAATCATGAATCTTTTATTGCGAACATGCAGGAAATTGCAAGGCACTTGGCGACCGTTAATAGCTACAGCGTCATCACGGCAGCCATCTGTCTAGCGGTTGCTCTCCTAACGTCGAGGTTGCTGCCTAGAATACCGGGCTCCTTGACGGGACTCGTCGCATCCAGCGTTGTCGCAGCCTTGTTCTTCCAAGGGCATGTCGCAACGATCGGTTCCTCATTCGGAGCGATTCCGAGCGAGCTGCCCCATTTTTATATGCCGGATTTAACATGGGATCGATTGCGGACGCTGCTTCAGCCTGCGTTCATCATCGCGATGCTCGGCGGCATCGAATCCTTGCTATCGGCCGTTGTGGCCGACGGCATGACCGGGACCCGCCATAACAGCAATCGCGAGCTGATCGGGCAAGGCATCGCGAACATCGTCGCCCCTCTCTTCGGCGGAATTCCGGCGACCGGCGCCATCGCACGAACAGCGACCAATATTAGAAACGGGGCAGCGTCTCCCATTTCCGGCATCGTGCATGGCGTTGTCGTTTTCCTTGTCCTTATTCTATTTGCCCCTTACGCTTCGAATATCCCGCTCGCCAGCATGGCTCCCATTCTGATGCTGGTTGCGTGGAATATGAGCGAACGCAAGGAGTTTGCCCATATCCTCAAGACGAGAACAAGCGACTCGATCGTCCTGCTGATTACCTTTGCACTGACCGTGCTCACGAGCTTGCCGACGGCCGTCGAAGTCGGCCTGGCCTTATCTGTGCTTCTGTTCATGAAGCGAATGAGCGAGTCGCTGAACGTATCCAAAGTACTGCCCGACATCGCGGACAAACGCGCCAAGGTGAAAGCCTATATGGTTAGCGAAGCTCATGATTGTCCGCAGATCAGCATTTTCAGCCTGGAGGGTCCCTTGTTTTTTGGCACCGCCAATATTTTCGAGAAATCGATGGCCGACGCGCTTCTCCCCAACCTTCAAGTGGTCATTATACGCATGGCGAAAGTACCCTATGTAGATATGACAGGCGAATCTAAGCTGGCCCGATTGGTTAACGATATCAAGCGAACAGGCGGAACTGTTCTAATCTCGGGCGCTCAACCGCAGTCTCTGGACGTATTCAAGAAGACCGGTTTGCAAGCCATTATCGGAGAGCAACACTTCTTCGAGCGTACGGGCGATGCCATTGATTATGCCCTCGCTCGAATCGACGTCCATGCGTGTAAGGGGTGCAAGCATTTCGCGTTCCGGGAATGCACGGTATTGTCAGATGTACCGGATGTGCCTAGAAGCCTCTAATTAAGGAACATGCTTTTTGATAGTAGTCGAACAGCCTGCCGGATCCTTCCGGCAGGCTGCGTTATTGAACGTACCCGATAGATCAACAAATTATAATAACTTGAATAATTCCAAGTTCGCATACGTGCTATCCGAATGAACCTTGTCTCCGTAGATTCCGCTTATTCCGTTAAAACCTGCCTTCGTCCAGAACCTGATTGCAGGCCAGTTTCTAACTGCTACATTTGCCCTGATTTCCTTATATCCCCGTTTCTTGAGCTCGATACACAATTGACTTACCGCTTCTTGACCAAATCCGAGGCCCTGTTGTTCCCTGCTTATATACAGAAAGACGAGATAAGCTGAATCACTTCGGGGATAACCATGGTACACGCTTAAAATCCCGATTATTTCATTGCGACTGTTACGTCGAACCGTAAACAACCGATAATTTTGTTTATTTCCTTCAGGGGGCAAATCTCCCTTGCGAATCCAATGTTCGATTTGATTGGCATTATATTCATTTCCGTCCCACAGATTAATAGACTGACTGTTTAAATAGAAGCGTACTTCCCTTATTTCGTTTTCCGATATTTTTAGAAATGCGAGATTATTAGACCCCCATCTGTCAGGTAGAACGGCTATCACTTAGCAACAACTCCTTAGACACTTATCTAATTTAATAGTAGTCTAATTAATGTTTTTTGAAAAGCCGCAATTATTTATTACGATGAGTCGTATAAATATTTCTCTCAATTGCGATTCAGCTTAAGACCGTTCATAACATAGGGACGAACCATGTTTAGTAGCAAATCGGTCCGATCATATTTCCCAACTGTTAACCAATGAAGCGCTGCGCCATAAATTGCCGAAGCTGTCATGGCCGAAATGATCTCTGTATGGTAACGGTCTGCTCCATAGCAGGTGTCTCCTTTCAATAAAATACTTACTATCGTCTGCTGCAACATTTAGTCGGGACGAACGCCAGACACTTGCCGTCTAAATGAAGATTTTGTTCTACATCGATTTTCTATGAAATAACAATTAGAGGTTCGAAAAAATAGAATTGGGACAGGAGTGATATATTTATGTTTTCGTATGCAAACCTTGATCTGTCATCGCCTGAGTTCAAAAAAAATGCCCATGAGATTTACAAGCAGCTCAGGCAAAATGAACCGCTTCTCGAAATTGCAATGCCGGATGGGCAGAGGGCATGGCTCTCCACACGCTATGACGATGCCATACAAATATTGAAAGATGACGAACGTTTTACGAAGAATTTACAATCTCTATCGCCTGAAGATTATTCGGCGATCATGCCCCATAAAGAAATGGATCTGATCAGCAAACAGATGCTCTCCAGCGACCCGCCCGATCATGCCCGTCTTCGTTCCATCGTATCTAAAGCTTTTTCCCCCCAGATGATTGAAGACATGCAGAATGAAATTCAGCGAATAACCGATGATCTAATTGACCGAATTCAGGAAAAAGGAAGCATGGAGATTATCGCAGACTTTGCATTTCCGCTTCCAATCATCGTGATTAGTCAGATGTTAGGCATTCCAGAGAATGATCATTATCTGGTTAAAAAATGGTCCAGCGACTTCATTGAGTCTGCCAATAATCGTGATAAGCTGAAAGAAGCATTCCCTTCCATCCAGGCTTTTGGCAGGTATATAGACGAGCTCATCACCGAGAGAAGGAAGCATCCCGGTTCCGATTTGATCAGCATGCTAATCCAAGCTCACGATAACAGAGATAGGCTGACTGCTGAAGAGTTGTCCTCCACGATTTGGCTGCTCATTGTCGCCGGGCATGAAACGACAGTCAATCTGATTGGCAACGGACTCCTCGCCTTATTGGAAAATCCGGATCAATTACGCTTGTGGCGCAGCGATCCGGCCTTAGCCCAACCGGGCATCGAAGAATTACTTAGGTATTACAGTCCCGTCGAGATTGCCACATCCCGTTGGGCCAGACACGACTTTACATGGCACGGAAAAAATGTACGCAAAAGCGATTTGATTTTCGTAGGCTTGGCAGCTGCCAATCGCGATCCCGACCAGTTCGAGAATCCCGACCGACTGGATATTACGAGAAAGAAAAACAAGCACATGGCGTTCGGAAACGGCATTCATTTCTGCCTCGGTGCACCGCTTGCCCGGTTGGAAGGAAAGATCGCTTTGTCGACATTGCTTCGGCGATTACCTAACCTGCGTATTGATACAACTTCTGAAGAGCTTAAATGGCGATCGGGCATCTTGATGCGAGGTTTAGAACGGTTTCCTGTTACATTTTGAATGCATTAAAGTCGGTTCTATTAGTTTTCATTTGAAGCAGATAGAAACATTACCCAATTGATTCTACGATTCTTAATGGATCCTTTTTTTTTAGCTATCCTACCGATAAGCAACAAAGCTGCCGATCTTACGCCGGCAGCTTTGTTGCGTTGAAGTTATTCAACTATTGTTCCTCGTTAAGCCTGAGTGAGGAAACTGAATCATTTCGAGGGAGTTCAACTCACGATTATTTTTAATTCGTTAATTTATACACCTTAAGTAACTTAGAACTTAATTTATCGAATTCCTTCAACAGTTCTTCGGCGTTACTAGAATATTTACTTTGTATATAAAACCTGCTACAGGTATAAAAAAGGGCACCAACCAATTCTTTAGATACCAATCCTTCCTCATTGAATCTTTATAATCATCCAGAGTTATATGTAGCAGTTGAATTAAGTCCCCATGTCTGAATTGAGCTATCGTATCCCGATAGCGTAATGTCATCAAGTGAAACGTGCTCTTATAATCCTTTGGATTAAACTTCACTATAACAGCTAATCTATTGTAAACTCCGCCGCCAAGTAGTGTTTATCGTGGTCGCCTGCTTTTCTAAAATCGAGTATATCTATCAAATGAGTAAACGCCATCTATGGCAATAGGGACTTGATACCAACTACCTTCAATTTTCTTTTCCAATAAAAAAAATTCACCATAAATACAATGCTTATCAGAGGTATTATCAAATACTACCGTCAATCCAGTAGAGGTAACCGTTCCTTTCTTAACAATCAACGTTACTCCATCAAGGTCGTTGACAGTTTCATATTTTGTAGGTTCCCAATCAGTATTTTCTCCTGTATTGGTTTTTTCTTTAGCATCAGAGCATCCGACTACTAGAAAAGAAAAAAAAAGCACCCACCTCGAAAAGGTGAGTGCTCTCGTCTCCCGCTTGCTCAGCGACTCTGGGAAAAGCCTAGTCCTCGTAATCCGCGTAGCCGTTCTCGAGCAAATATTGCATCTCCGTGTCGAGAATCGTCTCGAGCGTGAGCTCGTCCAGCTTGACGTCCTTCTGGCGCAAAATGTAATCGACCAGCTCGTCGCTGTCGATATCGTATTCGCCTTGCGCGTTTGGTTTCGCTTTATCGATGAACGTCTGCTCGTGCTTCAGGACGAGCTTGATCGTGCCCGCGGCTACCTTTGTTTTCTCCACCAGATGGGCAATCAGCTCATCTTCATTGAAATCGACTTGTTCGTTAGACATATTCGTTTCTTACCTCCTGACAAATTATAAAGCCCATAGAACATGGTTCTTACAGTTGGAACAGCGACAACACGATACCGACCAAGAAGCCGCACAGCGCGCCGTTGACGCGAATCCACTGCAGGTCGCTGCCGACCTTCTCCTCCAGCATGCGGACAAGCGCGGCATCGTCCATCTGGTCGAGGTTCTCCTTCACCAACTGACCAATACGGAAGTGATTCGTCTCGACGAGATGAATGGCGTATGCAAGCAGCTTATCCTCCCAGCTCGCCACACGCTCCGGATCACGATTCAAGCTGCGGACGATGCTCGCATACAGCGAGAACAGTACGCGACCGCCGGTCTGACGCTGCTCTTCGAGCTTCTCGAGCGCCAACGAACGGAGTTCCTCGAGGCGAGCCAGCATGAACAGCTTGCCCTCCCCGCCCTCGATCATGCCGAGCACGCGGCCCTTCACGCGGTCGAGGCTCTCTTCGTCCTCCGCCCACTGGAACAGGCGGACGCGAATTTCACGCATAATCGTGTCACGATACGTATTGTCCCGATCCTGCAGGCCGGCGATGCCGGAGACGAGCATCCCTTGCAGCATGCCGCCCATCTTGTCCTCGTCCATGAAGCCGGCGAACGCTTGGACTGCGAAGCCCATGAACCCGCCCATCTTCACCTCGGCCAGTTTATCGGCAGCCAGCTTGCCCAGCATCAGCTTCGTTGTTGGACGCTTCGCCCAATTATGCGCTTCTTTGAGCACATAGTCGAGTGCCATCTCATCGTAGCCCGCTTCCATCGTCTTCGTTAGCAGCCGATCCGCGGTCAGCTTCATATCGATATTGCGTACGACCGACGCAACCGCAGATTGTGCCAGCTCCGCCGCTTTCTCCAATGGCAGCTGCTGTACGATAGGAATGACTTCTTCGATAATCATCGTCCGCACCTTGCGTCTTCCGAACAGACGAGTCAGCATCCTGCCGCCCATCTGCAGCATCTTCAGTTTGCGCAGACGGTTCTCGATGCTCTCTTTGTTCAGCAGCTCGTTCTCAAGAGCAGAGATGAGCGAACGGATGATTTTGTCCCGATTGCGCAGCAGCAGCGACGTATGCGGAATCGGTATGCCCATCGGATGACGGAACAGCGCCGTAACCGCGAACCAGTCTGCAAGTCCGCCGACGAGACCTGCCTCGAATCCACCCTGCAGAATCTTCACAAGGGTCGTATCCTTCAGCAGCAATGTGATGATAAATCCGCATGCCATGACGGCAAGCGACATAATAGCCAAATATCGCGATCTCATGGTGAACCTCCTTACATCAGAATCTTCGAGTCACTTCACTCTCCGATGTACCAAATGATACCTGTGTCGCGATCCGCTGTAAACATCTGCCGCATAATCACGGGAAGTTTCGGAACCATTTTTCCCAAAAATGGAACCCAGCATGCATATATGCCGCCGACTATCGCCCTCACGCAACATTACCGACCTTTAACAGCAGCCAGGACGCGCTCGAGCGCCTCTTCCGTCCCAATGACTTGCTTCTCGCCTGCCCGGCCCTCCATATATTCAACCTGACCCGTTGCAATGTCACGGCCAACAACGACCCGAAGCGGAATGCCAATGAGATCAGCATCCTTAAACTTCACGCCTGCGCGCTCATCGCGGTCATCCAGCAGCACTTCTACTCCGCTGGCTTGCAGTTGATCATACAGCTGCTGCGCCGCCTGCATCTGCGCCTCGTCCTTCACCGCGATTGGAATGAGATGCACCTGATAAGGCGCAATCCCCATTGGCCAGATGATCCCGTTCCGTTCGCATCGTAATGCTGCTCAACGACAGCCGACAGCACACGGGAGACGCCGATGCCATAGCAGCCCATAATCATCGTCTGCGATTTGCCCGCTGCATCTAAGAACTGCGCCCCCAGCTTCTCGCTGTACTTCGTGCCGAGTTTGAACACATGCCCGACTTCGATCCCGCGATAAAATTGCAGCGTTCCGTCCGCGCAGCTTGGGCAGCAGTCGCCTTCTGCCGCATTACGGAAATCGCCTGTACGGGACAACTCGAAGTCACGGCCCGGTTGCACATTGCGGTAGTGATAGTCCCCTTCATTCGCACCGGCAATGCCGCTTGCCAGTTCAGCGGCCGCTTGATCGACAAGGACGGACAGCGTCAGTCCGACTGGTCCGATGAAACCTGTTGGTACGCCAGTCAGCCGCAGCACCGTCTCCGCATCCGCAATTGCGATGTTCTCTGCACCGAGGTAGTGCTTCACCTTCAGCTCGTTGATCTCATGGTCGCCGCGAACGACAACCGCAACAACCTGCTCATCGGCAACGAATACGACGGTCTTCAGAATGTCCGAAGCCGCAGCGCCAACCGACTGCACCAGTTGATCGATCGTACGGATGCTTGGCGTGTGGAACTTCTCTATTGCTGGAACAGAGGCTGCTTGATTGTGAGCATGCGCTTGGCTGCCTGCGCTCGTCGTTGCTCGTGACGTCGCCTTCTCCAGATTCGCTGAGTACCCACAATGCGTGCACGCCGCAATCGTGTCCTCGCCAATGTCGGCCAGCGCCATGAACTCATGCGTGCCGCCTTCGCCTCCGATGGCGCCAGCATCTGCCTCTACCGCACGGAAGTTCAACCCGCACCGTTCAAAGATGCGATGATAAGCCTTATACATCCGCTGGTAGGAAGCATCAAGTCCTTCCCAGTCCGTGTCGAACGAGTAAGCATCCTTCATGAGAAATTCGCGTCCGCGCAGCAGACCGAAGCGAGGACGACGCTCATCGCGGAACTTCGTCTGAATCTGATACAGCGTCACCGGCAGGCGGCGATAGCTGTTAATCTCGTTACGGACGAGCGTCGTAATGACCTCCTCATGCGTAGGTCCAAGCGCGAACTCGCGCTCATGCCGGTCCTGCAACCGCATCAGCTCTGGGCCATAGACGCCATAACGGCCCGACTCCTTCCACAGTTCCGCTGGCTGAAGCGCAGGCATCAGCAGCTCTTGCGCACCTGCTCGATCCATTTCCTCGCGAACGATTTCCTCGACTTTGCGGAGCACACGTCTGCCAAGCGGCATGTACGTGTAGATCCCCGCTGCTACCTGACGAATATAACCTGCACGCAGCATGAGTTGGTGGCTGATGGCCTCTGCATCCCCTGGCGATTCACGCAGGGTAGAGAGCATTAACTGATTTTGGCGCATATTGAAATCCTCCTGACATCATTATTAAGCGACTATCCTTAAGCACATCGCGCAGATCGCAGCACGAAATCCGACTATCGTCGAACAACACCAAAAAGACGCATCCGTCAGGGACGAATGCGTCGTGGTACCACCCTTATTTCAACCGTACGCGGAGCATTGCTGCTCGACTCAACAGTCCTTCCTTCCATAACGGCATGAATGCCGGCAGCAGGTTCAGCTTGATTAAGCTGGTGCTGCAGCTCGCAAGGTAGGAGAATCGTTCGATCGTGGACGGGAAGCCTTGCAGCCGGTGAGCTTCCTCTCTGGACTTACGATCGCTTGAACGACTGGCCTTGGTCAGCGCTGTTGTTGCGATAATTTCGAGTGACTCGAAAATTTATAATTTCTTATGTGGTAAGATTAGCGAATTGTACGCCTTGCGTCAACTGCTATTTGACCGTGAAGACGACCGTCGCGGACAACTTATGCGGTTCTCTCTTCTCGCCGACAAGGTAGTTGAAATCAGCAAACCCGTTCACCTCGTAACGCCCGGGGAGAAAACCATTAGCCCCGAAATCCTTAATGAACTGAATATAGTCCTTCGGATCTTGATCTTCAGAGTACCCGCCGGAACCATGATATTCCTCACGCAGCGGCTCACCTTTCTTCAAGGTAGTCGTGATCAGCGGCTGATCCATCATGTAGCCGATGCCGTAACCCCTTGTTGTTTCTTTCATCGGAAAATAAAACGGCGACATCGCGTGCGTAATCGTCACTTCATCCTGATCTCCTACATATTCAAGCTCCGCGTACAGCTTCACGCTGTCCGCAGCTTGATCCTCCGCCGTCTCGGCGACAAGCCGATAGACGAAATCGTCATCCTTCACTTCGGCTGAGGATCCGATGTCCCCCGTTTGACTAGCTGTCGCTTGCGAGCGGGCGGTGTCTGGTTTCTTTTTATCCCCGCAGGCACTAAGCAGTAGAACACAACAGACCAGGAGCAGCAAGCTAATGCCCACCCCATGCTTCGTTCTTCTCATTATTCCATCACCTCGTACCTTTGTAGACGCAAATCGCGCCCATTAGGTTACCGCTCGCCGTGAATTAGGCAGACGTGCCGTCTCATTGTCCAATCTCCATCGAATATAGTGTCGTGTACCTTGTGCGAAGGAGCGTGCGAAACTCGATACGATGAAAACCGATACAATGAAAATCCTAGCAGCGAGACGAACATCCGAAGTGTACCGCGTCATCAAGAAAATAAAAGTCGGCCGCAATCCGACGGATGCGGCCTTCAATGTTCGGACGAGACGCGTCTATGTCGTGAATAACGGAACGCCAACCATTCGCAGCTCCGTTTCGGTCATTAGCAGCGTAACGGACCGCGTCATCCGAACAATCAGGATTCCGGATGGCTCTGCTCATGCAGCGGTCAACGCGCGCACGAATATGATCTATGTGACCTCTTTCTCGAACCAAGTCTCCGTTATTAACGGAGCATTGAATCGTATTGTCGCACTGGTAAAGGTCGGCAAGAACCCGGTTGGGGTAGCCGTCAATCGGCGTACGAACCGCATCTACGTGCTCAATCATGACAGCAATACCCTATCGGTCATCAGCGGCGCAGGGGCCCGTGTCATTGCTACCATTCCAGTTGGCGCACAAAATCCAAACTTCGGCGGCAACAACACGATTGCGATTAACGAACGGACGAATCGGATCTATGTGCTCAGTACAGGGGGCCGGAC
Source organism: Paenibacillus terricola (assembly GCF_014779765.1). GTDB lineage: Bacteria > Bacillota > Bacilli > Paenibacillales > Paenibacillaceae > Paenibacillus_T > Paenibacillus_T terricola. The sequence continues at coordinate 323,927 of NZ_JACXZA010000006.1, forward strand.
GGTCTCGGTCATCAATGGTGCAACGAATCGTGTAATCGCAACCCTGACCGTTGGGGACTTCCCGAACGTGGTTAAGCTGAATAGCCGAACGAATCGCATCTATGTCGCCACGAGCAGAGGCCTGGTTGTGATCAGCGGGGCGACGAATCGCATTATAGCGACGATTACCGGCATTGGCGAGGTTGGCGTGTTCGGCATTAATCCTCGCACAAGCAGACTGTACGCGCCTGATGATTCGTCTCGCATTGTGAATGTCATCAATACGAAGACCGACAGAGTTATTACTCGGATCACGGATGGGATTTTTCCGATTCAGATCTTTATCAATCGCAGGACGAATCGGATCTTCTCCTCAACGCTAGGGTCGGATGCCGTGCCAACTACGGTGACGGCCATTAACGGTCGGACGAATCGCGTTATTAATACCTTGTCACCGGGCCAAGGTGTCATCGCAGGCGTTGTGAACATGCGGAGCAACAAGCTGTACACCGTCAACCAGCAGGATAATAACGTTTCGGTCATCGCTCCCCGTCCGAAGCGGCTTGCTACGAAGCGATAATCGATGAAGCGGCGCCTTGGGCGCCGCTTTCTTTCATATTTTGATAGAGAAACTCGCAATTATTCTATATTTTTGTTAATTACGACATCTTATAATAAAGCTATGCATGACATTATTAAACATAACGAAACAAGGAGAGATCCAATCTTGCGTTCAAAATGGACATATCAGCCGCCAGCGAATGGCTACCCGGAATGGAATAACAACCCGGAAATTTTCGAATTGAACCGCCTGAAAGCGCACGCATCACTCATGCCGTTCCCGTCGCTTGAACAAGCTCTGGAGGGTAAACATACAAGCTCGCCTTACTATCAGTCGCTCAACGGTGTGTGGAAGTTTGCTTTTGCCGAAACGCCTGCGCAGCGTATTACGAATTTCTATGAAGCCGATTTCGATTTCAGCGGTTGGGCGGATATGCCTGTCCCATCGCATTGGCAGCTTCAAGGCTACGACTATCCGCAATATACGAACGTCGTTTATCCGTGGGCAGAGCGCGAGCCGGATCTGAAGCCTCCTTTTGCCCCGACGGTCTACAATCCAGTCGGCTCCTACATACGGACGTTCACGGTGCCGACCGCTTGGGCCGGACAACCTGTGTTCATCAATTTCCAAGGTGTTGAATCCGCTTTCTACGTGTGGCTGAACGGCGAACTCGTCGGATACAGCGAAGATACATTCACGCCGGCAGCGTTCGATCTTACGCCGTACCTGATCGAGGGCGAGAACAAGCTGGCCGTTGAAGTGTACCGCTGGTGCGACGCGAGCTGGTTGGAGGATCAGGACTTCTGGCGTCTGAGCGGCATTTTCCGTGACGTGTACCTGTATTCGACGCCGAAGCTGCATGTTGCCGACTTCTTCGTTCGTACGGAGCTGGATGACGCGTATCAGGACGCTAATCTGGAGCTGGATGTTCGCGTCGAACGTTATTGGGACAACACGGCTGGCGACTTCCAATTGGAAGCTCAGCTCTATGATGTCGATGGTCAGCCGGTGCTGGCATCGCCAATCGGCGCTTCTGCCGTCATTGGAGATTCCGGCGAGATTGAACTGAGGCTTGCAGCCGCAGTCGCGAATCCGTTGAAATGGAGCGCGGAGACGCCGAACTTATATACATTCGTAATCTCGCTGCGGGACGCTTCGGGCGAATTGGTCGAAACCGTGAGCTGCCGCGTCGGTTTCCGCACGTTCGAGCTCAAAGACGGCATTATGCATATTAACGGCAAACGCATCCTGTTCAAAGGTACGAACCGCCACGAGTTCAGCTGCGAGACAGGCCGTGCGCTCGGCGTTGAAGACATGATCCGCGACATTGTGCTGATGAAGAGCCATAACATTAACGCGGTCCGCACGTCGCATTATCCGAACCAGCCGATCTGGTACGAGCTGTGCGATGAGTACGGCCTGTACGTCATCGACGAGACGAACCTGGAATCGCACGGCTCCTGGACGTACGGTCAGAAGGAGTTGACGCCGCACAACGTGCCGGCCAGCCATCCGGAATGGCGCGCGAACGTTATCGACCGCTGCAACTCGATGTTCCAGAGGGATAAGAACCACCCTTCCGTTGTCATTTGGTCGCTTGGCAACGAGGCGTTCGGCGGGGACAATTTTGTCGCGATGCACGATTATTTGCGTGAGGTCGATCCGACTCGTCTCGTGCATTATGAAGGCGTCTTCCACTACCGTCCATCGGAAGCGGCAACCGATATCGAATCGACGATGTACGTAAGAGCGCGTGATGTTGAGAGGTACGCGTTCAGCAATCCGCAGAAGCCATATATTCTGTGCGAATATTCCCATGCAATGGGCAACTCTTGCGGCGGACTTCATAAATACACGGAGCTGTTCGACAAGTATCCAATCATCCAAGGCGGCTTCATCTGGGACTGGGTCGACCAAGCCATTCGGACGAAGACGGCAGACGGCGTGGAGTATCTCGCATATGGCGGCGACTTCGGCGAATCGCCGCATGACGGCAACTTCAGCGGCAACGGTCTCCTGTTCGGCGATCGCACCGTAACGCCGAAGCTGCTGGAAGTGAAGCGCTGCTATCAGAACGTCGATTTTGCAGCGATTGATGTGGCTGCGGGTCGCATTCAGTTGAAGAACAAAAACTTGTTCATCGATCTCGGCGAGTATGATTTGACGTGGCAGGTTGAGCTGGATGGCTCCATTGTGCAAGAGGGACGGCTCGTTGCGTCGGCTGCGCCGGGCGAAGAGGTTGAAGTTGTCGTGCCTTACGCGGCGATTGACGCTGCGGAGCGCGCTGGCCGCGAAGCGGTATTGACCGTATCGCTCGTGCTTCGTGCAGCGACGGCTTGGGCGGAAGCTGGTCATGAAGTAGCTTGGGAGCAGTTCATGCTGGCGCCGCGTTCGGCGAGCGCGGCTGCGGGCTATGCTGGCAGCACGGGAAGTGCAAGTGATGCGCTTCGCGTGGTGGAAGATGGCGGCTCCCTGACGGTAGCAGGCGATCAAGTGACGGTTGCGTTTAACCGCACGACTGGTCAACTCGTTTCGTATCGCACCGCTTCAGGCCAAGAGCGCTTGCTCGCGCCCGTTCGTCCGAACTTCTGGCGTGCGCCGACGGACAACGACCGCGGCAACAAAATGCCAGTACGCTGCGCGACATGGAAAGAAGCATCCACTTCGCAGCAGCTCGTTGATCTAGCATGGCGGATGGACGGCAGTCACTGCATCGTAACGGTCGTGCTTGCGGCTGCAACCGTACCAGCATCGACGGTAACGCTGCAATACGATATTCGTCCTGACGGTGCGATCACGGTGCAGCAGGATCTGCTGCCAGGCAGCGACAAATTGCCAGACTTGCCGGAGTTCGGCATGTTGTTCGTGCTGGACGGCAGTCTGGATGCGATCGAATGGTACGGCCGCGGGCCGCACGAGAACCATTGGGATCGCAAAACAAGCGCTCGTCTAGGCCTCTTCGCTGGCACGGTAGGTTCGCAGTATGTTCCATACTTGAAGCCGCAGGAGTGCGGCAACAAGACGGACGTCCGCTTCGCTTCCGTTACGGAAGGTACGAACGGCTCCGGTCTGCGCTTCGAAAGCGCCGGTCTCATGGAGTGGAGCGCACTCCCATGGACGCCGGAAGAGCTCGAAGACGCTGACCACGGCTACAAGCTGCCAGTGTCGCAACAGACGGTCATTCGCGTCAACGACAAACAAATGGGCGTTGGCGGCGACGACAGCTGGGGCGCTCCGACGCACGCGGAGTACACGCTGCCTGCAAACCGTACATACAGCCTGCGGTTTACGGTAACGCCGGTGTAATTGAAAATCCCCCCCTGCCATCTAATTCGGCAGGGGGATTTTTGTGTCCAGCCGTGGGCTGGACGGGGCGCCGCGTTGCGGGTCTGCGACGCATTCGGGTGTCGCGGCGACGCATTCGCTCGGCGTAGGTGCATTTATGCACCTACTGCCGCCCACGGCCACGCATTCGCCCCGTGTAGGTGCATTTCTGCACCTATTGCCGCCCACGGCCACGCATTCGCCCGTGTAGGTGCATTTCTGCACCTATTGCCGCCCACGGCGACGCATTCGCTCGGCGTAGGTGCATCTATGCACCTACGTCCGCCCACGGCGATGCATTCGCTCGGCGTAGGTGCATTTCTGCACCTACGTCCGCCCACGGCGACGTCTTCGCTCGGCGTAGGTGTATTTCTGCACCTACTGTTGCCTGCGGCAGCACTTTCGGGTGCCGCGCCGAGCGTGTGCTCGGATATGATGCATTTCTGCATCATATTGCACCCAACGCAGCGCTTACGCTGGAATACTAACTCTAATGCTCATCGAGCCTTCGAATTTTCCTCTGGAAGCGAGCTGTTCCATACAACAAGAGCAGCACAACCACCAATTGAAATACAACGACAACCCCGATCAAACCACTGAATGGCTTAGCGTCATCGCTCCATTTCCACGTATTAATGGAATTCACGATCATGATCGGCACGTTGGCGAACGCGAGCATCATGAGCATGAATTGAATCCGCTTGAGCAGCTGTTTAAGCGAACTGCGGTCGGTATAGATATGAGTCGAGGTGTCCCCTTCTGCGTACGGTTTGCGGAAATAGTGCCAGCCCATATTCGACCCTATGTGCTCCCAGCCCATATCCTTAAACAAGGCGTAGTACTCATTCAACTGTTCTTTCTCCTTGATCTGGTGATAATCCATCCGATAGACGTATCGCGCAGAGGTGTCTTTCTTGAACACATAGCGGAACGTTCCCGGCTCCACCAAATGCTGTCCTTGCGCGGACAAGTCGGTCAGCCATTTCTCATCCTTCTCATAGTTCCATACAAAAGACACACGAGTACGTACAACGAATTGGTCCAATAAAGCTTGCGTCATGGTTAGTGCTCCTTCCCCATTGTCTGATCGAATGCCTGCCTAACGTTATGCAGCAGCTCTTCCAGCCGAACCATCTCGCCCTTCAACACATCTCGGCCTTTGTCGGTTATGGCATACATCTTCCGTCTCGAATCGGCACTATCTGCTTCTTGTGCAAAATCAATAAGACCTTTCTTCTGCAGCGTACTAAGCGCCGTATACAATGTCCCCGCCCCGATCTTAACCCGGCCGTTGCTCATCTGCTCAACATCCTGCATAATGGCATACCCGTGTGCGTCCGCTCGATACAAAGTAACCAAAATATAAAAATACGCCTCCGTCAACGGCAGCAAATCCTGCACCGAATCCTTCTTCATGCCCCTCACCCCTGCTTCAACTTTTCTAATGTGTCTTATCATCATAAATTAGATCGCACGTCGATGTATTGACGAACGTTATATCTACTGTTGATATATCGTTCATCGATATAGTAGCATGGAGGAATTCCACTGTCAATCTGTACCACACACTATATTGTATAAAATAGGCCGACCACCTCGACCATTCAACAATCGTGCAATGGAGTAACGTTAAACGCAACAAGGCCATCCTTCGAAAAGGATGGCCTTGTTCATAATTGATCCTCCGCCACGACACTCGCCTACGGCGGGACAATCACTGGTTACTTCTTCAAATGATAAGGCACCGTCGTCAGCACGACGCTCGAATGGTGCAGCAGCCGGGTACGAAGATAGAAGCTGGTCTGGTTATGCAGAATGTTGTGCCAGCCTTTCTTCGGAATGAACTGCGGAATAATAACGGTGACTTGGTGATTAGACTCTCTTGCTTTACGTTCTACCGTGTCCACGAACTTAATCAGCGGCTGAACGATACTGCGATACGGCGAGTGCAGCGTGACAAGCCGCACGTCCGGCATGAAGTTCTCCCATTTGCGCTCGAAGACCGCTTCTTCATCCCGTTCGAACGGAATGTAGACTGCGATAATCTGTGCCGCACCTAGCGACTTGGCATAAGCGAGCGACTGTTCCACTACATGCGTAATGCCCGAGACAGGCAAAATAATAACATTGCCTTCAATCGGCAAGACCGGCTCGCTCGTCGCGCAGCCCAGCTGCTCGCCAATCGCTTCATAGTGCTTGTTAATGCGATGCAGAACAAAGATCAGCACTGGCAGGAAGATGAGCACCGGCCACACATGCGAGAACTTCGTCAGGAAGAAAATAATCGAAACCGTAAAGCTGATCAACGCACCCACGCCGTTAATTGTCAGCTTCGCCACCCAGCCCTTCGGCTTCTCGCGAATCCATTTCACCATCATCCCCGTCTGAGACAACGTGAACGGAATGAATACGCCAACCGCGTAGAGCGGAATCAATTGATCCGTCTGTCCTTTGAACAAAATGATCAGCAGGATCGACAGGACCGCCAAGATGATGATGCCGTTCGAGTAACCGAGACGGTCGCCCCGTGCCGTGAACATGCGCGGAATGAACTTATCTTTGGCCAAATTGACCGCCAGCAGCGGGAACGCGGAGTAGCCCGTATTCGCTGCGAGCACCAGAATGAGTGCCGTTGTACCTTGGATGAAGAAGTACATGAAATTGCGCCCGAACGTTTCCTCCGCAATCTGAGATACAACCGTAACTTCCGCCTTCGGCGAAATGCCATAATAGTAAGCCAAGAAGACGATGCCCGCGAACAAGCCAGCAAGCAGTAAACCCATGGCCGACAACGTCTTCGCCGCATTGTCAGGTTCCGGCGACTTGAAATTCGGTATCGCGTTCGAGATCGCCTCGACACCAGTCAGCGCCGAGCTGCCGGAAGCGAATGCCTTCAACAGCAGGAACAAGCTGATACCCGCCACGTGCGTGCCCATCGGCGTATGAAGCTCAGGCGCAACGCCCCCCATTGCAATATGGTACAACCCCGCACCAATTAATATAAACAATGCAATTACGAACAAGTAAACCGGATAAGCGAGAATGGATGCCGACTCTGTTACGCCGCGAAGGTTCAACAGCGTAATGAGCAAAACGAATATAACCGCTATGATAACGGTATGTTCGTGCAAACTTGGGAACGCCGATGTGATGGCATCCGTTCCTGCTGATACGCTTACTGCAACCGTCAGAATATAATCGACCAGCAGCGATACGCCCGCAACCAGCCCAGGGTATTTACCGAGATTTTGCTTCGAGACGACATAAGCGCCACCGCCATGCGGATACGCGAATATGATTTGCCGATAAGATAAAATAAGTGCCGTCAGCAGCACGAGCACGCCAATGCCGATCGGAATCGAATACCAGAACGCGGTCATACTAACCGCAACAAGCGCGATTAATATTTGCTCCGGACCATAGGCCACCGACGACAAAGCGTCTGATGATAATATGGCCAATGCTTTCGTTTTGTTCAACCGCTGTTCGCCAAGCTCGGTCGATTTCAATGGGCGTCCGATAATGACGCGTTTCAAACTTGCAATCACGATGTAGTCCCCCTAGACTCGGTATGCACTCGTATGTCTCTATTTTTGCGCAGCAAAAAACCGCAAGGCTTCTCCTTGCGGTTATCAATAACCGAAGTCGTGTCCCCCCTCAACAACGCTTACGAGGTTAGCTGTCGGATTCGGGCGGTTGAAGTCGCCCTACGATGCGTGCACACCGATTCACCCCTGGCGCTTATGCTGCATAGAGCGCCGTTGGTTCCCCCGTTTTCCTTTCAGAAATTCAGCGAATATGTGATGCGCTAATCATAACGCCATCACCTATTACTGTAAAATCGCGTTTTGGGGCAAAAAAGATTAGAAAGATTGTAGCTGCAAGAATGTAAACGCTTGCTATCGTGCGTCTTATCGATTATTTAAGCTAGAGCTGCCATTTTCTCGCGCTTGCGCATATTGTCACACAATTCAGTCGACCAACTATCACTGCACGTCCAACTTTTTCTTCTTCGTAATATGGAGCTCGCCTTGCATGACGTGAAGATAAACGGTGTAACTTCCCCCTGCAGCAAAAGTATATTCCGCAGCATATTGACCGTTGCCTATGGAAGCTGTCTTCACATATTCAGGCAGCCCTTTGTTGTCCGGTTTGCGAATATCGATCTGGATATCCGGCGTTATGTCGCTGCTCAGGCCTGTCGTCTGCACGATCAATTTGCCTGGCAGATTGGCCTTCATTACGACAGGATCGCTTACCAGATCCACGGTTACGTCCTTCGGATCAACTTCACCTTCCTTAGCCGCCGCCCCGCAGCCAACCAAGCCCATCACAAGTATCAAAACAACTGCAATCGTCAGCCATCTTGTCGATTTCATCGCCATCCGTCCTTCCATCCTTTGCTGATCTACAACATTATACCCTTTGATGGTCGCAGCTAGTAGGAAAGTAACGGGATCGTCAAATTTGACTATTCCGTGACTATGGTCACAATGTGCGTAATGTCACCTCTTGAAGTAACATAATGGCATACGCTCGTTTAAGCGCGGTTAACAACAGGGGATGAAGTGTGGATAGACCGCTCTTACCAGACTCCAAGCGAGACTTATTCACATTTTACGCGGGGTTCGACTGCGCTTTGATCCAATCGCGGCAATTGTCGGCTGGATAAATGTTAGCATCCGGGGATGAAGTGTGGACAAAACAAAACACTCGGGTTGGGACCTCATAATAAAAACAACCGAGCAGATCTTCATCTGCTCGGCTGTCTATAGTATTTAGTTACCCAACTCCACGCAATCGTATGCCCAACCTGCGCTCAGGTAGGTGCCTAGGTCAGAGGAGCCGCTGATCGGCGAGATGCTTAAGGTGTTCGAACCGTTCACGAAATAGGACGCTGGGATACTCCACGAGAACGTCGTGTTGTTGCCGCGGTAGGTCCCGATCGTCACGCTCCGTGAGTCTGGCTGCGACGAGGCAGACGGATTGGATAAAGTATGACCGTTGATCGTCACGCTTGGTCGGCCATTGTTATACGCCGTTGTGATGCCGATCTTCAGCGTATGCGCAGCTGCTGCCTGCGTTGCGTTCAGCGAGAACGTCACAACCGTTGGCGTGTTCTGCCCTCGGAATTGTACCGCTGGGAACTTGTTCGTCGCGCTTCCAACCGCGTATGTGACGGGTCCCCAGCTTGGGTTGCGGCTGTCAGACGGATGGCGAACGGCAATCGTCTGTCCGTTCAACAACTCGAGCGGCGTGCCGTCCCAGTTGCCGATACGCCAGATCGTCGACGTCGTACTTGGATCATTGTTGATCGTACGCGTGTTGAGCGTCGTGGTGCTGCCTGCGTTTACGGTCACATTTTCCGAATAGACGCCTAGTTCGCCCTTGTACACCGTCATCGTATACGTACCTGGCTTCAGGCCGTAAGTGCCTGCTGCGCCCGTCGAGGAAGCTGTGCTCCAATATTGGGCGGTGCTGTTCGCGAAGCCGATCGTGTACGTATAACCCGACTGCATACCGGAGAGACCATTCAGAACAACGTTGCCGCGCGAGGAAACCCAGCCTTGCAGATTGAGACCCGACATCCAGCTGAAATCAGGCACGCTTGGCGTAGTGCCCGTCGTAAATACAAGCGCATAAGGACCATGCAGACCCATGCGATAGGCTTCTGTCTGCGCGTGGCCGGAGTTCATGTAGTTATACACTTCCGTATCTCCGCCGGACTGGAATTGGATATCGCGGAAGAACGGACCGCCCGAGCTCGACTCGCGATTGCCATACGCCATGAAGACGCCGACGCCATTGCCCGTTACGCCTGCGATGCTTAGGTCTTTCGCTTGGCTGTTGCCGTAATATTTCGACGCGGTATAACCGTTCGAGAAGCCGAAAACGTCGGAGCTTTCGACCGCACCCGTGTTATTGAGCGTCTTGGATGCCGTCGGTACATTCGTCAGCACACTGCTTTTGCCGCGAAAAATATACCTCAGCTCGCCCACAGACGGTTCAGCCGTCACATAGGTCGCCATATAGATAATGTTCTCACCGCCACGCGAAGCGTAGTAGTGCGTTAACGTGCTGGTCGCAACCGTGATATTCACGGTCGAGCCGGATGGCGATTTGCCCCAAGTAACCGTCGCGCTGCCAAGACCCGAGCCGATATGCGATGGCTTCGAGCCGATGAGCTCTGTTCCGTTCAGCTTAGCCGAGGTCATGTCACCGTTGCTTTTGTTAATCGTGTACACGAGACCTGCGCCTGTGTCGACGACAACGGTCGATCCATTATCCGTCACATATACAGTTGCCGCGAACGCAGAGGGGCTCGGTACGAAGCAGACTAACGCAATTGTGATCGATAACATAAGCATGAATAGCCGTTTTCCAGATAACCAACGTTGTTCAAAAACGGGATGACTGCCAGCTGTCCAATTCATCATTCACACATCCTTCTCTAATCGTTTGAAATCGCTTACAAAATTACTTGAACGAGCCTATCATGCTGTAGAGAAACCGTCATTGTGCTCCCATCAACATCGATATTGGCCTATTCTCACCTCCAATCGTTAACATCCATATAATACCATAACAGAAATGTAAAGGTCATTGGACCTTAAGACCCGTTGGTGGTCCTATGCCGAATAGCCCATACGGTGCCCGCGAAATATCGCCTTCTAGCAGCAAGAAAGCGAAGCCTTATGCGGCTTCGCTTTCTTCTGAATTGCAAGTCTTGCTGTTTATTTAGTAACCGTTACATAGTTGAAATCTGGAATGAGCAAGCCCGAAGATTCGGACAGCTGTGCTCTATTGTTACCGTTCGTTTTGACAAATTTGATCTCGACTACCTTACCTGACTCGATGGCATTGATGATATGCTCAGCGTATTGGTCGAGCAGATTGATCGTATAGTCATTTTCTTCCGGCGTATTCCAGTCCGGGCGAACAATAAATCCGCGCAGCGCGTACTCAACACCATCCACTCGGACGACTAGACCAGCAGCAGACGTCTGATAACCTTGCTCGAATCCCTTAGCGAATTGGAGTCGCAGCGATCCATGATTGTAACTAGCAGTAGGGGTGCCTGGCGCCTCTATCTGCTTCACGACACTTGTTTCAAGGCTGTCTGGATACATATCCATAGTCCAGCCCTTAACCCCCTGCATATTGAGACTGACTGATAACTCGCCTGCAGGTATAGGATTATCAAAACTCAGGTAGAAATAATATCGGTTAATCGAATAACCGCTGTTCACGTTAGTAGGATGATACTCTTGTCCATTCACGCGAATTGTGTAACGAGCATTATCCATCAATACGTTCGAATCATTATCGTAAGGATTCAGGCCCGGCTTGATTTCAATTTGCATCCATTGACGGTCAGAACTGATAACCGCAAGCTGAATCGATTCATCCACTACATCGATTTGGCGATTCGTGAAGGCTGTTGCCTTATTCCTTGCATCGGACTCATCTTGAACGGACGTCCCGGAGTATGTTAATCCCAAAGTAGGCAGATCGTCAGATTTAATTCCGCTAACGGCAAGCTTCAAGTAGGCTCCAATCACACCGTATTGCTGTGTAGAGTTGACGAGCTCCACTTTGCTGATTTGTCCATGCGTGAGAGTGAATTCCGTCGTTGCCGGCACGCTCGAAGAATCAAGATGCTCACCATAGTAGAGATACATAGTGTCTAGTGCTTTATTAATATAAATTTGATACAGAGAAGGCGGGTACGTATCCAGCGAGCTTACAACTTCCTGATCAAACACGATCGACGTTACCTGACTCGATACATAATCATGGCTCGCATCCTTGATAACAAACTCAACGCGAGCTGTTGCTTGATAGCTTTCCAGTCGCACACCCGTATTAAATTCCTGAACGGTATTCACTTTCGTGCTATCAACATTGAAATAAGGCCACTTGTCAACATAAATGAGATCATTGCCCTTGCCTGCATGTCCTTCAAGCACAGCTTTCACATCGGATTCCCAGTGACCGTTCATCTGATTCACAACCATATACAGTTCAGCAGGAGCATTGAGCTTGTAGCGTACCCAGATCTCTCCGTCCTTCATATATGCCTGCGGATAACCCTCTGCAAAATAGGAATCGACATAGTTGCCCGTGCTTACGTTATCCGTGCCATTCCGACGAACGATAAGCTCATAAGTCTTCGTTGCCGTGACCGAGCCTGTGACCGTTACCGTGAGATTAACAAACCGATCGTTCTGGTTATCTCTTGTGACGACACCACTGTTCGAAACTACAGACTCATTATCCGAAGACCAAGCAATTACTGCATCTGGGAAAGCGGACAAGGATGTCACCAGATTCAGGTTTGATACGATATTGCTCGCATCTGTATTATTGGACAGATATACCGCGTCAATCGCATCGAGAATGTCAGTGAATACTTCCTCGCTGACCGTAATCGTAGTCTGAGCAGACTTCGCGCCGTCTACAGTTACAACTTTCACTGTTGCGGAGCCTGCTTTCTTAGCGGTGACAAGACCTTTCTGATCGACCGTTACAACATCGGAGTTATCCAGAACGGACCATGTTACATCCTTGTTCGTTGCGTTGCTTGGCGTAACTGTTGCCGTCAATTGCTTCGTATTCCCAACAGACAGCTTAACATTCGTTTCTTGAATCGAGACGCCATCTACTGCAACAGTAGTGCTGCCCCCTGTTCCGCCTCCGTTGCCACCATTATCACCATTACCACCATTACCACCGGTGCTGCCTCCATTGGAGCCACCCGTCGAAGGCGTTCCTGTGGATGGCGTGCTTCCGCCTGTGTTATTGCTGCTATCTGTCGGATTCGTTACTGGCTTATCGTTGACAGAAGCACTTGATCCGTTCTGGTTCGTTACTTTCTCGACTTTCACATTACCTTTAAGGTTTGTGTCAGTCTCCGTAACCAGCTCTTTAATCGAGCCGTTGGCTGTAATTTCTGCAGTTGCAGACTGATTGACTACTTTATTGAACGTACCGTCGAGTACGATTTCTTGTCCTGCCGCCACATCAGCAGGAATCTCAACCGTCTCAAAACCGCCGCCTGTCAGCTCTTTCGTTACGAGAAGGGCACCGCTTTCCAGACGTGTAACTGAAACCGACGTGCTGCCGGTAGCAAGAATACGTACCTTGCCATTGTACTTATTGACAACAAGCGCACCATTCACATCTACGCTATTGAAAATGACAGAATGCTCGCCGCCGCCTTCTACGAATACGGAGCCTTCAATCTGTACATTGCTCAGCGTCACTTCGCCTTCTCCAACGCCTTCCGTAATGTAGAGGTCGCCGGAAATCTTCATATCCTTCAACTCTGCGCCAGCAGCATTAACGACAACATTACCTTGAACATCGCCAGTATGCTCGCCAGAAGCGTTAACCAGGTCCTGAATGAGATTATTGAAAATCGTAACAGCTTCCGCTCTCGTCAAATGCGCCTGCGGTTTAAAGCTGCCGTCCGGCATACCGTTGATGACTTTCTGACCAGCAAGCGAAGCTACTGCATCCTTCGCCCAAGCTGCGATATCGCCGCTATCCGCGAATGAAGCAGAATTCGAGCCAGCGCTGATATGGAATGCGTTGAACAACATCACTGCCGCTTCTTGGCGTGTAATTTCATTGTTCGGCAGCGCCTTACCGTTAACGCCATTCATTACGTCTGCTGTGCTCAGCTTAATTAATGCATCCGCATACCAAGCTTCGGACTTCACGTCGGAGAAAGGATTATCTCCTTTGTCCGTATACTTCATAATGTTGTTGACCATCGTTGCGAATTCAGCTCTTGTAATCTGATCATTCGGCCGGAAATTGCCGCCGGAACCTTGTACAACCCCGTACCCGCTCCACTTATCAATCGCCGCTTGCGCCCAATGGCTCTGCGAATCTTGCAACTTCATTGCCGATACAGGAGCAGCGACTGTCATAATCATGACTAGTAGAGCTACCATTAGCGAAATACTTCTTCTCATAGAATTCTTCACAATCCAAACCCCTCTCATACAAATTCATACATAATTCGGCAAAATCTCTCATCCATATGCCAGTATACGCAGGACTAAACTATCATTTCAATACCTTTGATTTCCAAATCGTTAAACTTTGATTAAAATTTTTAAGCTTTATTTACTAGAAAACTAGGAATTACAACCCAATACACGAGGAATAGAGTTCTATAGCCCCGGCACCATACTACTAACCTATGTGAATACAAAAGAGCGGAGCCCGCTGTCGTGCGGCTCCGCTTCTTAACTTAAGACATGCTTACGCTAGAACTTCCTTAACCACATTGAGCGCTGAGGCTGCGCGAGGCCAACCCGCGTAGAAGGCGAGATGCGTGAACGTCTCCGTTAGTTCCTCCACGCTCAATCCGTTGTCGATCGCCAGCCGGAGATGATACGGAAGCTGCTCCGTCATCCCGCTTGCGGCGAGCGCCGCGACAGTAATTAAGCTGCGGTCGCGCAGCGACAGCTGTCCTCTCCGCCACACATCGCCGAACAGTACGTCTTCCGAGTAACGCACGAATGTCGGAGCAATCGCCCCGTATGCTTCCCTCGCGGAGGAAGTGATCACCTGGTTCATAGGCGGCTCTGCCTGAAACGCTTCGGCCCCTGCAGACAGGCCTGCTGCACGTTCCGCTATAGGTTCTGGCTGCCTCGTCTTGTCACCCGCGGCCATCTGAAGCATCTGCGCCTCCCCGCGGCCGAACGACCAATCCTCGAACTCCGTCTCTACAACTACGACGAACACATCTTCCTCTCGCATTGGAGCAGCCACAGCCAGTTCCTTCGCCAGCATGCCATAAAGGCCTTTCTTCTGCTCGATCGTTCTCCCCGATTTGCAAGTGATCTGAATATACACAAGCCCGTCGCTGCGCTTCACGCCTAAGTACTGCTTATCGAAAAAGAACTCTTCACGCTTATGCGCGTGGAACACTTGGAACAAGTCGTCCTCTGGAACATTAAAATGTTGAATTAACGCGCTCGTGATCGTATCCCTCATGACAGCCAGTTGCCCGGCTTCGTACTGCTGCTCCATGTAACTAACTCGAATGAATGGCATATCGGATCATCCTTCCTCTCAGGAACGTTGAAGATGATCCCATTGTACGCCTTCCTCCCCAATCTATATAATAGAATAAGATCAATATCTCCATCGATTATATCGATCAAGGAGCGAGCTCATTATGGACTTAAAAGAACTCACCACATTCCAGACAATCGTGCAAGAAGGCACCTTCTCGCGTGCCGCCGAGAAGCTGAACTACGCGCAGTCGACGATTACGAACCAGATTCAGCGGCTCGAGAAAGAGCTTGGCATTCCGCTGTTCGATCGCGGCTGGGATGCTCAGCTTACGGCAGCAGGACGGCTGTTCGCCGATGAGGTCGATCGTCTCATCCAGCACTGGCACGAGGTTGCCGACCTTGCCCGATCGTTGGAGCAGGAGGAGATTGGCACGCTTCGCATCGGCGCTATTGAAGCTATACTGGAGTCGGTGCTGCCGAACGCCCTGCGACGATTCCAGCAAGTGAAGCCGCGAATCGCATGGCAGATCACCACAGGCAATACCGACACGTTGGCAGAAGCCGCGCTCGAAGGCAAGTTGGATTTTGCGATCTGCGGAGAGCCGGGCGGCTCGCTGCCGATTTATTTTGAACCCATGTATGAGGAGAAGACGGTCCTAATAGCGGATCGCGCCCATCCGCTGTGCGGAAGAAGCGAGGTTACTCTCGAGGAGATATTCCGATATCCGATCGTTGCAGGGGGAAGCACCTGCTTGTACGCGCTGCAGTTCGGCAAGTATCTGGCCAGGTATAAAGAAACGCCAACGCTGCAGCATACGGTGAGCCAGATCTCGTCTATCCCGCATTTGGTGAAAGGCTCGCATGCTATTGGGGTCGTGCTGTCGTCCACTCCGCTCATCCCCGAGGTAGCGCGTATCCCTGTCACGTTGGAGCTTCCACCGATTGCCGTCGGCTTGCTTGAGACACGCAAACAGCAGAGTTCATCATCATCAGCGAAGCAGCTACTGCAACAGTTAATAAGAGAAGAGATCAAGGCAGCACATTAGCCACACACAAAAAGGCGCCCCCGAAACCATAGAGGTTGCTGTCACTTAGACAGCCCCTCGGCGGTTCGGTTGAACGCCTATCTCGTTATTCAATACACCTGCTCTACCATCTCGTTCACGGACACGATGTTGTTGTTCTTCTTGCTCGGCCGATTCCAATGCTGCTCATTGCCAGGCAGGTCATCGAACCAGGCTGCATCTGCAGGACAGTCCAGCATCATGAACTTGCCATATTGATTATCACGGGATTGATGATATTTCAAATAAGCTTTGCCTTTATCGATTGCGAGTATTTCGATTTTGCCTGACGTGTGGCTCATGGACAACCGCACTCTTTTGCCCAAACCGGACGTTCTTGCCTTCGCCTCTTCGACGATACGGTAGACGCGCTCGAGCGGCAGTACGAACTCGCTGTTGCCCGCAACAGGTCGGTTGATGAAGAAGTAGTACGGCGTAACGCCTGCCCATGACAGCTTATCGAGCAGCTCGGCAAGCACATCGGGATCATCGTTAATGCCGCGCAGCACCGGCGTCTGGTTGACGACAATCGCGCCCGCATCATGCAGCGCCTTGAATGCCTTCTTCGCCTCTGCCGTAATCTCCCGAGGGTGATTAATATGCGCCATCACATAAATTCTTCGTTCTTCGTTCGAGTACTCTCGGATCAAATCAAGCAGTGCCTGGTCCTCGTAAATGCGCATCGGGTTGAACACCGGAATCTTCGAACCCAATCGAATGATCTTCACATGCTCGATCTCCCGCAACTGCTCGATAATGAGCCTCAGTTTCGCCGTTGCGAGTATCAAGCTATCCCCGCCTGTAAGCAGAACATTGTTGATGCTCGGCGTCTGCGCAATATACTGGATACCCGGCGACACATCCGACATCGCTTCCTTCACATCGTTGCGGAACAGCCGTTTGCGGAAGCAGTACCGGCAGTACGATCCGCATACCTCTGAAACGATGAGCAGCGCCGTCGTTCCATATTTGTGCTGACAACCCGGCACGACGTAGTTCGTATCCTCATCCGACGCATCCCAGCGCCCATACTCCGCAAGCTCCCCTTCGTTCGGTATGACTAGTTTTCGAATCGGATCATGCGGATCATCCCAGTCAATCAAATTCAAGTAATAATCATTCACGCGAAAAACAAACTTATCTGTAATCGGTTTCAAAACTTGGCGTTCGCGCTCCGACAATCCATCGACCTTACTTAGATCCGTGATGTACCTGACTTTCTGCATATACCTCTCTCCTCCGCCTCAGAATGGGGTTGCAAGGGAGCCGTAATGTCTGGAAAGCTACACATTTACCGCCAGCAGGGTCCAAAAAAGCGCACAAAAAGACCCTTCGTGTATAAAGGGTCTCAGAATGTAGATAAAAATATAGCGAAGACCCATCTACTGCTGACGAGGTTAGCTGACGGACTCGGGTAAGATGGTACCCTACTTTCGATCGCTCGAATGATTCGCCCCAAATGACTTGGTTCCCCCGCTTTTCAACTTGAAACAGTTGAAAATTAAGCACAGTTAGATTATAAGGATGCTGAGCCCGTTTGTCAATTAATAGGAGGACACATCGAGAATTTCCTAGTGCTTGTCCTATCGTACCGCTTGCTTGCGTCGAACGGGAGAATCTTCTATTTCGGATATGCTACAATGGCGATTAGAAGAAGCTCATAAGGGAGTGGATCATAAGGATGGCGAATTGGGGAACGATTCAAGGAATCGGAACGACGGAAGCACACGCACGTTTGATTACAGAAAGCTTCCGACGGCTGCTTGGGCGAGCGCTAGTCGAGGTCAACGAAGGGGAGTCCGTCCGGGACAAACTGTATGACGCGCCGGTTGTCGTGCTGTCGCACGGCACAGAAGAAGATCCTGTGCTGAACTACGGCAATGCAGCCGCTCAGTCGCTGTGGGAACGCGATTGGGCTGACTTCACATCGATACCGTCACGATTGACGGCGGAGCCGATGGAACGCGCTGAGCGCGATCAGTTCCTGAAGAAGGTCGCGGAGCAAGGCTATGATGACGACTTCAACGGCATTCGCGTCTCGTCCACGGGCCGCCGCATTGCGATCGAACGCGGCATCGTCTGGAACTTGATCGATGAGCAAGGCGTTTACCGCGGTCAAGCTGCGGCTTTTGCAACGTATGGCTATATCGAGTAGATGAACGAAGAAGCTGTCCCTAGTGGTATCGTTACGATACCACTGGAGACTGCTTCTTTATTTTACACATGCGCTCTCCGATACTCCGTTTCACTTTAACCAAGGTACTGAGACAGTTCAATCAAATTGCCATCCGGATCACGGACATATACAGATACAATCGGTCCAATTGCCCCTGTTCTATTGACTGGCCCTTCCTCAATGCTTATGCCTTCATTGTGTAGTCGGTTTATTACGTCATCCATAGTTAATTCTGTTATAAAGCATAAATCAGCAGAGCCGGGCAAAGGGGATAAAGCCTTTGGTTCAAATTCATTTCCGGCCTCATGCAGATTCATTTTCTGATTCCCGAACAACAATGCTTTACGACCATTGCCAAAGGTCTCTTCTTTCATTCCAAGCACGTTTGTATAGAATTGAATGGTTTTTTTAATATCTTTTACTGTCAGAACAAGATGGTCTAGATTCTTAATCATGATCTTTCCTCCGTTTGCATAGTAAGTAAGGCTCGAGCCTCAATTACACTATATTCCATCAATAGTAGCATCACTAACAGTCCGCGGCTATTGCTACTTACGGATAGATCGAATCGTTTGGCCAGGATAGAAAAAGCTCTCTGAAGTCATCCATTCGATGACGTTCGGAGAGCCTTCTTAGTCCCTATATTTGCATTCACTCCGCGCGAGCAGGCGGACTGCTAACGCTGGAGCAGGCAGTCTGGCATGAGGATTGAAGCGAGCACGCCGCACATTTGCCCTGCCGGGTCTTGCGTACGTAACGAACCAGCGTCCAGCCCGCATAACCGAAGATCGCGGCACCTACGATAATGTTGAATAACATGGTCCCAGCTCCTTCCGAATGTTAATGAAAGCCCAGTAACAAACCCGCGCGATATATAATAAATGCGATAATGTAAGCAACGATAAGTGCATAGATGACCGAGAACCAAGTCCACTTCGCGGACTTCGTCTCACTGCGGATAACGCCGACCGTCGCTAAGCAAGGAACATATAACAATATGAATACCATAAAGCTATATGCCTGCAGCGGCGTGAAAAATTGCGTTATCGCCCCTTCCAAACCAGCCTCGGTCGGAGCCGCATAGATGATGCCCATCGTCGATACGACGACCTCTTTGGCGAGGAAGCCTGTAATGAGCGCGGCGCCTGCCTGCCAGTTGCCGAAACCAAGCGGCTCCATGATCGGCGATATGAGAGAACCAACCGACTGCAGGAAGCTTTCGTTCATTGGCACATTCCAGCCGGAGAATCCGGAATAGCCCAACATCCAAATGACGACGGAGCCCCCGAAAATAAAAGTGCCCGCTTTGCGTACAAAGCCTTTGCCCTTCTCCCACGTACTGCGAGAGAGCGTCCGCCATTGGGGAACGCGATATGGCGGCATTTCGACGATAAACATCGACTCCTCTTCCTTCGCGAGCGTGAAAGAGAAGAGCTTGGCCAGCACTAATGCAACGACGACGCCAAGCACATACAAGGATAGAACGATTAGAGCTTGGTTCTTCTCGAAGAACGTTCCGACGAATAAACTGTAAACCGATAAACGCGCAGAACATGACATTAATGGCGTCAGCAGAATCGTAAGCAGACGCTCCTTCGGCTGCTCGATCGTTCGTGCAGCCATGATACCTGGAACGTTACAACCGAAGCCGATAATCATCGGAATGAACGCTTTGCCGTTGAGCCCAACCCCCTCCAGCAATTTGTCCATAACGGTAGCTATACGCGCCATATAGCCGGAATCCTCAATAAAGGAAATGATGAGGAATAACATGAAGATTTGCGGCACGAAGACGAGTACGCCGCCCACCCCGGAGATAACGCCATCGAGCAGAACCGCTTTAATGAATGCGGCCGCTCCGACCGAATCAAGGAACGAGGACAAGCTGTCCCGCACAAAACCATTCAGCAGCGAATCGAGCCCGTCAGACAACGGCGTGCCGAACCAATCAAAGGTAAGCTTGAAGGTCAAGTACATGAACGCCAAGAATACGGGAATACCTAGGAACTTGTTCATGACAATCGCATCGATACGCTCCGATAACGTCGTACGCTGCTCTTTCGTCTCTAGAACAGCATGCTGCAGCCAGCCTTGAATGACGGCTGCTCGCCGGTCACGGATATAATCCGCCAGCTTCTTGCCATTCGCTTGTTCCTGAACAAGCTTCTCTGTTTCATCGTACAAGGTCTGCAGCCGTACCGGATCGACATGTTGACGAAGCTTCTGCAGAACCGGTATGTTGCCTTCCAACAACTGCAGCGCAAGCCATCTTGCAGATGTCAATTCCTTCGGAAGCATCGCTTCCAGCTTGCCGATCGCTTCCTCCAGCACTGGCCCATAATCGAAGCGGCGCGAACTTGTGGCGCTGCCGCTGTCATCGCTTGCCTGCATCGAGGTTTCCAGCAGCACATCGCAGCCGTACCCGGTCCGCGCAATGACAGGCACAATCGGGATACCGATCTGCTGCGCAAGCAATTGCACATCAATGTTCAAGCCGCGCTTATTGGCTACATCTATCATATTGAGCGCCAAGACAACCGGACGGCCATATTCCAGTAACTGAATCGTGAGATGCAAATTGCGCTCCAGCTGTGAAGCATCCACTACATTCAGCAGCATGGAGGGCGTTTCATCCAGCAAATAAAGCGTAGTAACTCCTTCGTCACGCGACAAAGGGCTGAGCGAGTAAATGCCGGGCAGGTCGATAAGCTGACCGCGCTTATTGTTAAGCATGCCGACCTTCTTCTCGATCGTAACGCCAGCCCAGTTGCCGACGTATTCGTATGAATCTGTCAGCATATTGAAGAGTGAGGTTTTGCCCGTATTGGGATTGCCGGTCAATGCAAGCTTCATCATACGGCTTCTACCAGGATGCTGCCTGCATCCTTGCGGCGAATGGCAATCCATTGCCCTTTAATCTCAATCGTGCAAGGACCACCGAATGGCATCGCCTTGCGCAACGATATGACGGAGCCCTCCATAACGCCAAGATCGCCAAGACGGCGGCGAACGAGCGCATGGACGTTATCCAAATTCATCACTTTAACATTGGAACCGAATGACGTTTCCAGCAAGGTCATAATGTTCACTCCATATATATTCGATTCCAAAACATCAACCCGATAATGATTATCAATATCTTATATTAGAGGATATGGGCAACATATTCAATAGTATTCTAATGGCGAAAAACGCACTTGCCATCGCATAAAATAAAGGAGAGTCTGTACATGACAGACTCTCCCAAATACTATAATGGAGCGGTTTACTAGTATGTTCCCGTCAAATCCGCTGCCTTCGCTAAATTTTTCAAAATACCGTTGTGTTGCTCCCCGTCACTCAAAGAATGTTCGTTTAATCAATCTTCTCTTTGTAGTCCCTCTGAGGTTCTCTGAATGAACCGTAAATGCCTGTAACGAGTCCAATTATCCCTAAAGTAAGTCCATATCCCGAAGAGCCTTCAAAAGCCAACAATACAATTACCCCAAACAGGATAACGTGTATGCCTAAAAGTTGAATTTGAAGAACGGTTGGATTAATGAAGCCCAATAATTCAAATGCAAAAAAGATTAAAACAACGATTATAGTAAGAAAGATCAAGCCTGCCAATCCGAAGTTCACCATTTTTACCTCCTCAATTGCGAACTCGTCATCATCAATTTCTTACTATTGTTCATTACGCTCAACCCCACAAACCAATTTACACCTCATTTGTAAGTAACGAAATTGAAGTGAAATAGTTGCGCACTTTAATCTCAAAACGAAAAAGGCCGCATCATATGCGGCCCAATAATGAAATATAGTTATTGTCCTCAAGGGAGTCCCCAGATGTCCTTGCCCACTAAATGCTAGTGCGTTCCCGTCAGATCCGCGACCTTCGACTCCACCTGTTTCTTATCCGCCGTCGAGCCGTTGATGCGCTCCTGGAGCAGCTCGTAGAAATGGTCGTGATTGAATTGGTCCAGTTCGGCCCAGCCGTCAACCCAAGTCGAATAGTGAATCGCATTCGAGATCAGAAGGCCGTTGATGCCCTCCTCGCCTGGAGCCAGCAGCGGCGCACCGTTCAACACGGCTTGCGCAAAATTTTTCAAAATCCCATTGTGCTGCTCCCCGCCGCTCGAAGAAACCGGAACATCACACTGCCAGCTCTCCGGCTTGGCAAAAGGCTGCGTGTTCACGCGGTTGTGCTCCCGCTCCGAGATGCGGTTTCGTAGGAAGGTAAGCTTGTTGTTCTCGATGGTCAACTTGCCCATGTCGCCCGAAATTTCCAGACGGTTCGTTCCCGGCGCTTCGCCAGTCGACGTGATATAGACGCCGGTCGCGCCGTTAGCGTATTCGAGGTAAGCGGTTACGTCATCCTCCACCTCAATGTTGTAATACTTGCCGAAGCTGCAGAACGAGCGAATGCGCGTCGGCATGCCGAGAATCCACTGCAGCAGATCGAGGTTATGCGGATTCTGATTAATAAGCGTACCGCCGCCCTCGCCTTTCCAAGTCGAACGCCATGAGCCCGAGTCATGGTACGCCTGCGGACGATACCAGTCGGTGACGACCCAGACGACCCGCTTCAAGCTGCCCAGTTCCCCGCTCTGGAACAGCTCTCGAACTTTCTGGTAGACCGGATTCGTACGTTGATTGTACATAATACCAAATACCTTGCCAGACTTCGCCGCCGCTTCGTTCATCTCGAGCACCTGCTTCGTGTAGACGCCTGCCGGCTTCTCAACGAGAACATGCAGGCCATGCGCGAATGCTGCAATCGCCTGCTCGGGATGATCGTAATGAAGTCCGGCGATAAGCACCGCGTCAATCGTACCGCTCTTATACATCGCATCGACGTTATCGAATACAGCGACACCAGGAACTTGTTCACGCGCCCACTCCCGGCGTGCCTCGCTTACGTCGCACACAGCACCGAGCACCATGCCGGGTATTTTGCCGCCGAAGATGCTCCCTGCATGCGCCGAACCCATGTTACCTAGTCCAACAATGCCGATTCTCACTTGTTCCATCTCGCTATTCCTCCCTTAGATTCGGTTCAAAATCGCTTGCAACGCACGATGCGCAACGCGGAATGTATGCAGGCCGCCCTCTTCCAACGAATCGACCCAATCGGTATGTTCAAGCTGAGCAAGTCCTTTGAAGCTGCCTAGATGCGGCTCCAGCGACAAGTAGCCTTCGTAGCCATCCGTCTTCAAGGCGCGAAGCACGTCCTCGACTCGTCCGATCCCGTAGCCTGCCGGCACGACTTGACCATCCGCCTGCGCGTCCTTGATGTGTACATATTTGATATAAGGCTTCAATAGGTTGAACGCCTTCGGAAACACTTCTTCTTCACATTGAATGAAGTTAGCAGGGTCAAAAGCGCTCGCCCAATGATCCGCCTTCAACGTCGTCATCAGGTCGAAGCAGCGCTCTGCTGTATCGCCATAAATATGCTTCTCATTCTCGTGGACAAGCGTAATGCCGCTGCCCTTCGCCGTCTCCACGATGGCACCCATCCGATCGATAACTTCGTCCCGATAGAGGGACGGGTCCTCTCCCTCAGGCATATAGAAGCTGAACACTCGGATGAATGGGCTGTGGAGCGTGTGCGCCGTATCTAAAATTCGCTTGAACATATCGAGATGCGGTGCGAAATCGTCAGTGATTTGTATTTTGCCAACAGGTGATCCGATCGAGGAGACCTTCACGCCATGCGCCTCCAGCTGATGCTTCACCTCGGTAATCTGTGCTGCAGTAAGCGTCGAGATGTTGCTGCCATTGACGCCCCGCACTTCGATGTAACCAATCCCTAGCTCATTAAGTCCGTTTAACTGCGTTCTGAAGTCTGCATCAATCTCGTCTGCGAAGCCTGAAATGATAAATGGAGACAAATCCAACACCGCCTATATTTGATTGGAATCATCCTCAATGTAACATTAATATTGTCCATATTCCTTGCCGATTGTGCTTGTTAGTTTGCATATCTTGCTGTATGTTAGGAGCGAGGAGTTGATCCATTGTGAGTCTTCATTATCATGCCAAAGATCAATCGTTTCGGCTGCACCATGCGAGGGATGAACGGCCGAATCAGCAGCATTTCTTCCTTCATTACGAGCAATGCTACGAGCTCTATATGTTCATCAGCGGAGCAGGCAGCTTCTCGATCGAAGGCAATCTCTATGAGCTTGAGCCTTACTCGATCCTTATGATCAATTCCAATGAGCTGCATGCGCTTAACATCGATGAGAATCTGCCCTACGAGCGCATCGTTATATCTTTCAACGAAAGCATCATGCCTCCCATAATGCTAAGCGGTGTCGACCTGTTCCGTTCGTTCAAATACCGTAAGCTCGGGCAGAACAATCAAATTTCTGCAGAACAAGTGCGCGTCAGCGGCCTGCTCGATCTGATGAACAAATATATGGAACTGTTGAAGCAACCGAGTGCAGAGAATGAATTTGTTGCCAAATGCGTCATGGTTCAGATGCTTCACACGATTAACACGCTCGCCGAGAGTAAAATCGAACTAACCGATCCATCGCCGAAGACGACGAAGATCCATGACATGATTGAATATATTAACGCCAACCTCGACCAGCCGCTTGGTCTCGATGAGCTGTCGCACCGCTTCTTCGTGACCAAATACCATCTGTGCCGCGTATTCCGCGAGGCAACGGGATTCTCGATCAACCAGTACATCACGTATAAACGCGTTCATAAGGCTGATGAGCTCATGCGCCAAGGCCACCCCATGACGAAGGCCTGCTTCCTGGCCGGCTTCAACAGCTACTCGAACTTCTACCGCTCGTATCGCAAGCTGACGGGGAAGTCGCCGAGAGATGGGAAGTCAGGTGAGTAGTTGGTATATAAAAAAGAGCCGACTCCGCGTCATGATGCATGACGCTAAGTCGGCTCTTATTGTTCGAAGAATGCAAGCAGGCCAGCTACCACTGCGAATGCATGAGCCTGTCAAGAATGCGTAGGTGCAGAATTGCACCTTCAGACAGCGTGTTTGGCCGTTTTTGTCTGCGTAGGTGCAGAATTGCACCTTCAGACAGCGAGTTTGGTCGTTTTTGTCTGCGTTGGTGCAGAATTGCACCTTCGGGCAGCGTGTTTGGCCGTTTTTGTCTGCGTAGGTGCAGAATTACACCTTCGGGCAGCAAGTTTGGCCGTTTTTGTCTGCGTAGGTGCAGAATTGCACCTTCAGTCAGCGTGTTTGGCCGTTTTTGTCTGCGTAGGTGCAGAATTGCACCTTCAGACAGCGTGTTTGGCCGTTTTTGTCTGCGTAGGTGCAGAATTGCACCTTCGGGCAGCAAGTTTGGCCGTTCTTGTCTGCGTTGGTGCAGAATTTCACCTTCGGGCAGCGAGTTTGGCCGTTCTTGTCTGCGTAGGTGCAGAATTGCACCTTCGGGCAGCAAGTTTGGCCGTTCTTGTCTGCGTAGGTGCAGAATTGCACCTTCGGACAGCGAGTTTAGTTGTTCTTGTCTGCGTAGGTGCAGAATTGCACCTTCGGGCAGCTGGCGAAGCGTGGCTCCTCCTAAATCAAATACTTCCGTATGAAATACGTCGGCGTGCAGCTCCATGCATGACAGTAGCTGTTGATGAGATTGCTGCCGTACGGCGACAGTTTCTTGTCCTCTGGATTGTACAGCTCCCAGAATGTATCCGCCCCGTCCTTGATCATCTCGCCCCAATACGCCTTCATTTGCTCGACGGCCTTATCCCGCTTGCCGACAGAGAATAATGCCTCGATCAGGTGATGATACATGTATGGCGTCGTCATACCAATTGCAGGCGGTGATTCGAATAAACGGTCCAGCAGCGCAGCACTTTCATCCACAGGCAGCACCTCTGCGAGTACCATCCATACTTGCGAAGCCCACGAAATCTGCTCGTCCGAGCCGCTTATGAAGAAGCCCTGCTGCTCATCCCACAGCTGCGCGATCGCCCCGCTTACCGTCCACTCGATCTGCCCTTCGATGTATTGCACTTGCGCCGCATCTCCAACGATACGAGCCAGCTCCAATCCCTGTCTCAAACAGTAGATGAGAACGCCCTGCGTCGGTGCTTGCTTATTCAGGCCCGAATGCCAGTCAATAAAGCTCCACCACGTCTCGTCATCGGCCACAATGCCCTTCTCGTTCAAACGCTGCACGCCAATCTCGATCTGCTGCATCGCAATCGGCCACAGCTCCTGCAGCGTCTCCCGATCCTTGGATGCTTCGTAATAGTCGTAGAGGCAAGCAACGAAGAAGAGCGCATAATCGTACAATCGCGTGTCATCGACATGAGCGTGCGGTTTCTCAAAGACGCATGCTCCTACTGCGCCGTCCGGCAGGCGCATGCCCGCGAACAGGTACAGGCAGCGCCCCACCAGATCATGATTGTTAAACGTTAAGTAGTTCGCCTGTGCTTGCAGCCTTAGATCCCCAATCCACAGCCGGCGGTCGCGCTTCGGTCCATCCTCGAATACCGTCTGCATGCAGTCCTGCAGCGTCTTGATCGCGATGCGATCCATAAGCGCCAATTCCTCGGACACTTCGCTCGGCAGCGGCTTCACCATGCACACATCGCCCGATGTAACAGTCGAACATGCAATATCCTCGAACGAAACCTTATATTTCACCGACGTGTCCAGCACCTCTACCTTAAGAAAACGGAACGTGTAGCGTCTCGGCAGCTTGATCTCCGCTGGCAGCACATCAACGAACATCGTCTCTTCTTGCAGCCATGAGCTGCTGAGCCATCCCTTATAGCTCTCGAATGGCTCAGCTATCTCGCATGGCATCTCGCCAAAAGTCAACTTCAGCTTAAGCGGTGCATCCGGCGGGCTGCCGACCGACTTAACTGCCAAGCTCAAATAGCCAACCATGTGATCCTCGAAATCGAGCACGAAGCTGTCGCCTTTGCCCAGCACCCGCCCCTTCCAATCCTGCTGCTCCGCTCTGTCTACGCGCCAGCCTTGAAACGCCTCTTCATCTGCTGCTATCTCAACAACCGCCTTCGGCTGCACGGGTACCGTCAGCAATTCAGGGATTAAGTTCTCCGCCTTCTGGACGATCAATGGATCGATTAACATGTTGAAATCCCCTTTCTAATTATGCCTCTGCATTGACTGTATGCGTTTTCAACTGTACATACAAGGTCTCGTTTTTTAGGTGGATATCCGCTTTTTTTGGATGCCGAATCAGGGGCGTCAGCAATTTTTGGACGCGGCGTACGATTATTTTGGATCGCATGCCGAAATCCCGCACCACTATTGGACCGTCCAAAAAAATCAGACACAGCCAGAAAAAAGCGGCGCTTATCAGCTCGCCATGAAAACCCTTACACTGAGGACCACAGGGCTCCGGACCCCTACCGACAACCGAACGACACGCTGGCTTTGATTACGCTCGAACATCACAAGGAGGGTTATATCAATGGCTCAACAGACAAAGAAAACGAAGAAGACGATTCTCGCACTGACAGGCGC
Source organism: Paenibacillus terricola (assembly GCF_014779765.1). Lineage (GTDB taxonomy): Bacteria > Bacillota > Bacilli > Paenibacillales > Paenibacillaceae > Paenibacillus_T > Paenibacillus_T terricola. The sequence continues at coordinate 351,528 of NZ_JACXZA010000006.1, forward strand.
ACTGTTGGTTACATCCGCCCTGACGGCATGCGGCAGCAAAGATGACGACACGAAGACGACGACAACAACAGAACCGTCGACGACTGCAACGGATGGTACGACTTCAGAGCGTTACGCAGAACCCGTTACATTGAAGCTGATGATCGACAACCAGACTTCGACCGAGGGCATTAAAGCGGTAGCCGACGAGATCGAGAAGCGCTACAACATTAAGACCGAATTCGATCTCCGTCCAGGCGGCGACGAAGGCGACAACCTCGTGAAGACGAGACTCGCGACTGGCGAGATGGACGACCTGAGCTTCTATAACTCCGGCTCGCTGTTCAAGGCGCTGAAGCCAGAGAAGTACTTCCTTGATGTGACGAATGAGCCTTTTATGCAAAATGTGATGGACTCCTTCCTGCCAACCGTTAGCGTAGACGGCAAGGTATACGCTGCACCAAGCGGCGCTTCCCAAGCTGGCGCTTGGCTCTATAACAAGAAGGTGTACGCGGACCTCGGCTTGTCCGTACCGAAGACTTGGGACGAACTGAAAGCGAACAACGAGAAGATTAAGGCAGCCGGCAAAACGGCAGTCATCGGCTCCTACAAGGACAGCTGGACGTCCCAGCTGATCGTGCTCGCGGATTATGCGAACGTGCAGGCGGATGCGCCTACGTTTGCGGATGATTTTACGAACAATAAAGCGAAATTCGCTGACACGCCGGCCGCACTTCGCAGCTTCCAGAAGCTTGGCGAGATGCAGCCTTACATGAACAAAGACTACCTAGCAACGACTTATGACCAAGCGATCAAAATGCTCGTGGACGGCACAGGCGTGCAATACCCGATGCTTACGTTCGCACTGTCCAACATCTTCGCGACGTATCCAGACCAAATCGACAACATCGGCGTATTCGCTCAGCCTGCTGACAATGCAGACAAAACAGCCCTAACCGTATGGATGCCAGCCGCAATCTCGATCTACAAAGACGGTAAAAACGTAGAAGCAGCGAAAAAATGGCTCAACTTCTTCGCATCGCCTGAAGGCATGGCCATCCAAGCAACGAAGGCGAAGCCGGAAGGTCCATATGTCATCAAAGGCGCGCAGCTCCCGGACGATGCATACGCAGGCGTTAAAGAAATGATGCCTTACTTCGATAACGGCAACAATGCGCCAGCGCTCGAGTTCCTCTCCCCGCTGAAGGGACCAAACCTGCCGCAGTTGACCGTTGAAGTTGGCGCAGGCATGAAATCGGCTGAGGACAACGCGAAGGCGTATGACAAGGACGTCGAGAAGCAAGCGAAGCAATTAGGCATTCAAGGCTGGTAAGCACAGCCGATAGCAACAACTAAGCAAGCCCTGCCCTGCTTCATCGAGGCGGGACAGGGCTTTTGCTTGCTAAAGAAAGTAAGATGGGAGAGATTCATCATGCAGAAGGCTTCCCTAACCAAGGCTTCCAAACGTTTGTATACGTATAAGTTTCTGCTGCCCGCAGGCATCATCTATTTCGTATTGTTCCTGCTGCCGACCATTATGTCCTTCTTCTTCAGTATGACGAGATGGGATCTGGTCGAATGGAACTTCATCGGGTTCGACAACTATAAGACGTTTTTCTCGGAATCATCGCTCAATATCGGCTTCCGCAACACTCTCATTTACGCTGTAGTAACCTGTAGTCTCAAAGTTATTCTTGGCTTGCTGCTTGGGGTCGCGCTCACATCCGGCCTTCGAATCAAAGGATACTTGCGTTCCGTCGTGTTCTTCCCAACTTTGCTATCTACGATTGCGGTTGGCATTGCATTCAGCAGCATGATGCATCCATCGCAAGGCTTAATTAATAAAAGCTTGGCTCTGGCCGGTATTGTCGGTCCTGACTGGCTCGGCGATACGAGCATCGCGCTGCTGTCCGTTGCATTCGTTGATGTGTGGAAGGGCGTCGGCATGGCTACCGTTATTTTTATCGCGGGCATTATGTCCATTCCCGAAGACTATTACGAGGCGCTTCAGATCGACGGCGGCAACGCGTGGGACCGGTTCTGGCATATTACGAATCCGCTCGTAGCGCCTGCGATGAACTCCGTTATTATCCTGTCCTTCATCGGCGGCCTTCGTTCGTTCGACCTCGTCTGGGCGATGACCAAAGGCGGACCGGGCTTCAGCACGGACTTGATCGCTTCGATCATCTACAAACAATATCAAGGCGGCTTCTACGGCCTCTCGACAGCGGGCAACGTTATTCTGTTCATCGGCGTATCGCTGCTGGCATTCCCACTGCTTAAGCTTCTATCGAAAAGAGAGGTTGATCTGTAATGAGACTCAAAGGAACCAAACGGATTATCCTCGAGACGGTTGCGGTCATCTTATCGGTCGTTATATTCTGGGTCCCCTTCTTCTTCGTCATCATTAACTCGCTGAAGAGCAAGACGGATGCAGCGCTGCTTGATCTAAGCTGGCCATCGTCGATTCAATGGTCGAACTACAAGGAAGTGCTTACGGCGCAGGATCATATGGTGATCCGGTCGTTCATTAATAGTACGCTGATTACGCTGCTGTCCATCGTCGTACTCATTATCGTCAGCGCGATGACCGGCTACGTGCTTCAGCGTCGCAACGACCGCTGGTCAGGCATCATTCAATTCCTAGTCATGGCCGGACTGATGATTCCGCCTGCTGTCGTGCCTACGATCTGGGTGCTGGATTCGATCCATCTGTTCAAAACAATGACGGGTATCGTGCTCGTCGAGGTCGCACTCGGCATCTCCTTCGCCGTCATGCTGTTCCGAAGCTTCATGGCGACGATCCCTAGAGAAATTGATGAGGCTGCTGTCGTCGACGGCTGCGGCAGCCTGCGGATGTTCTTCCAGATCATCTTCCCGCTGCTCATGCCGGTTACGTCCACCGTTGTCGTCCTGTCGTCCGTCGGTATCTACAACGACTTCGTCAACCCGCTCTACTTCTTCCCGGGCGCGAAGAACGCAACGATTCAGCTTACGCTGTACAACTTCACAAGCATGTACAACACGTCGTGGAACCTGCTGTTCGCGGACATCATGCTCATCTCGATTCCACCGCTTATTCTGTTCATCTTCTTCAACAAACGGATCGTGGCCGGCATGACAGCCGGAGCCGTGAAAGGCTGAGAAACAATGATAGGATCCCGCTCTTATGAGCGGGATCTGCTTGCGTTGGAGCATATGTTGTGAAGTAGCTGAACTTGTGAAGATTATAGCCCTATCGAGTCATAGACTAGGTCCAGTAACTACCCAACCTTTAGGAGTAGCCCTCTACTGAACCGTGGACAGAAGAGGGCTTCATCTTGTTTTGTTAAACTTTACGGGTAAGAAGTCTTACTGGAGGGAGTTGAACAAAGGCAGTCGATCACTTACCGACCGGCAGCCCTCGTGTCTCTTTTGCGCTATCGTTCTCCGTCGTACATGTTCATCATTAATTAGGCGGCTTACGAATCGCCGTGATCATGGATACGATTTTACCATTTCTCTATCCATATATCTTGAATTTGGATATACAGACCTATAAAATGGTTATTGAGTTCAAATAAAGTTTTGGATGGAGGAATAGACTGTGAACGAATTCCAAGTAGGCAAAATGTACAATGCAATAGAGTACGAACAAGAAAGTTCATTTACAGTGCTTGAAAAAAGAAAAGCTGTAATGTACGTTGTCAAATGGACTGACGATGAGGATGAAACACTCGCTGAACCATCAATTGTAGAAAAGTGGACAGAACAATGGAGATTGAGAAATGGGTCAGCAAATGATGACGAGAATACTTTAACAGTAGGTAAAGAGTATCATGGGATAAAGGCTGGAGTCGAAAGCAAATTTGAATTGCTGGAAAAAAGAGATCTTGTGCAATACCGCATCAAATGGGATTACAGTGATCAAGAAGTTTTAACAGAACCTTCACTGATGAAGAAATGGACAAATGCATGGAAAGAGAAACACGGGCTGGAAAATTGGGAAAGTGAAGGGGATACACGTAGAAACGTAAAAGTACAGGCACAAGTTAAGGAATCCCTAGAATTGTTGAAATCCCAATTTAAATTTAGAACCGAATCGGATGTAATCCAAGCTCTTTTAGAACTTTATAAAGAGACTGACTATTACCCAAAAAAATTTATCAATTGCCTGTTGGAATTAAGGCGATAGCTATGTTAGGAGGCAGACTGTTATTATGGGAATAGTTGGTGTCAATCTCGACATTTAATATTTCGACATTTTCCCGTTGGCTGAACGAGAAGCCGCCATTCATGCCGGCAGCCTCGACTTGGGAATATTCAACTAAAGTTCCAGTTAGCTCAGTATCCAGTTAACCCAATAATCCCATGTCTTAGCACGTAATTGTTTCCCATGCCCAACACCATCAACAACCAAAAGCTGTGCCTTAACATCATTGCTTTCAGCAATTAATGAGTTGTAGAATCGCTCAGTGTGAAAAGAACGTATAGTATCGTCTTCTTTCCCGTGTATTAATAGCATTTTACGGTTAACCAGTTTCGAGATATGTGATGGTGGATTAAGAAGAGAATTGCCAACTAAAAACTCATTCCATTCAGTTTCGTCTATATCACGAAACACATTTTCTTGGCACCGCTTTAAATAGGACAATAATGTCGTTAAGTCACTTTCAGGTTCGGTCAGTTCTGCATTTTGTTGTGCTGGTTCAAGCAAAGGACAAAATAAAACAGCAGAATCGGCTAAGTCTGATACAGCAAGAGTACAGGCAGCTACTGCACCGCGATAACTATTCCCTACTAATACAAGACGATTAAGTGACCATTCAACTATTTCTTCTGTCGACAAATCTATAGTACTTCCCTTCGTAAGAAGTTCTAAGCATTGTATGGCACCTTCAATTGAAGAAGAAGGTCCGAACTTTCCGTAGCTTTGCCAACTTCCAGGATACCTTGCCTGTAATACTGTAAATCCCGCGTTTGAAAGTGGAATAGACATATCCTCTGCGGTTGGTGTATTCGGCAAGCCAGGACACCAAACGATTCCTACACCATTGGCTCTATCGCGTTCGGGTAAAACAGGTCTCCAAGAATGTTTCCATTCCTAACAAAAGCTTGCATGTGATATACACCTCATCAATTTCGTCATAATTTTTAAAAACGTCTTTAAATATATTCAACCACATATTGGAAGTATCCTGCCCATTAGCTTAATGACACAAGGATCAGTTGCCGCGTTGACAAACTGCTCCTGGATGCTCTACATAATCGTGATCAAGTTAAATTTGGGTTAGTCAGTGCTAGAATACCACTTTCGCCATATAAGGTCCGTTCTCTGCAAAGCCAACACGACCATAAAACTTGAGTGTCTTATCAAAGGTAACAAAACTCTCGTCTGGCAGACATACTTCCAAACGTTTAAGAGAATGCTTTCGACAGTACCCTTCAACAGAGCGAACAAGAGCAGCGCCTACCGAAAGACTTCGATACGATGGATGAACCCATAGTTCTTGAATGAGTGCATAGGGTCCTCCTCTGAATATAACTTCTTGGACAGAAACAGTTGCACAACCTACGAGGTTACCTTCAGTAGTCTCGGCAATGAAAACAGCTCCAGTAATCGTGTTATTTATAATTCTTTGAAATACGTCTGATGCCGAGGCAGGCAACTTTACATCCGGTTTCTCCCTTAATTCCGCACACAGCGAGCGTATCGCCTCAAGTACTTCATGCTCGTCAGTTTTTACGGCTGGACGAACTATCCACCCCATAGAGCACATCCCCGCTAAGTTAATGAAGACTCTTTAAAAGTCGATAATTCTTTTGTGTTAATGTGTTTTATATCAGAAATTTGACCGCTCGTAAGCATCTCATAAAGACCGTCAGGAACAAGTTTGTACTGAGGGTTATCTTTAAAATCATCTAGGTTTTTCCAGACAGCTAGAAACCTTTTGTCTCCTTCAATCCCTTCAAATTCATTCCTGTTATAGTCATCCGATCGGCTGAAGCTCGCTTCATAAATAAAATCATATTCATGCCCAATTTCTCCGTACCAAGAGAAGATGTGCTCGATAACTCCTAGCAAGTGGGGTTCAATAATATCAATATTAATTTCCTCTTTCACTTCTCGTATTACGGCTGATCTGCTATCTTCTCCATACTCAATCGTGCCGCCAACCGGGCGAAATGTGATGACGCCATCTTCTTCCGGGAATTGTTCAAGTAATATGGAATCTCTTCTTCTAATAATGCAAAGAGAACAAGCTCTATATTGCAAATTGTTCACTCCTCATATGCAATAATCAAGACTAATTCCACCAATCGGGATCTGAATTCCACTTTTCAAATAATGAATTCAAATCTATATCCTCATCTAGTAGTTGTGCCGATATTGGACTGTTACCACATATTTTGCAAATTAAAGGATAGGAATCAGTCATGATCAGTGAGAGTGTTTTCTCATCTACGTCCAGTGTTTCGGCGTAGTAACATTCATGACTGAACTGCTTATATGGATGGTGGTCAACTATATTACATTGGAGAAGAACTTTAAACTTGTTCTTTATAATGCTCTCTCCTTTATTTATCTATAGTTCCTCTCTACGTCTTCAGCTAAAAGTTCTGCTGCATCTATCCATTCCTTCTTCATCTATTTACCTCTTTAACTCCAAATAATTCATACTGTATTCTTCGCCCAAGAAATTCATCGTTCCGGAAAATCCGTTTAACTTCCACTCTCCATCTGTGCCTGGAGTGAAGATATACTCTCTTGCCCAGCCCTTCAGCTTCGCATCATCACCGTCATATTGTTCCTTAATGGTTAAGCTGGTTTGATTAAAAAACTCATTCTCGTAGTAACTCTTATAAACAGAAGCATTCGTTATGGTTATTCCTTTATGAAAGACAGTTGGATAAAACATGTTCTTGTTTACATACAAGTCTGACTCGGGATCGGCATCCATATTGTTAATAAATAATATGGATAGAATATCCCTAGCATGGTCTCCAAACTCTACGGTAAAAGATTTCTCTAATTGCTGGTACTCCAATTGTGACACCTTTTCTTTCGACGCTACATCGATGATCATTTGTTCTTTCTTCTTAACCATAGCGGTTGCGGTATTCATGTCGAAATCAATGGTCTCTTCTTTTATAGGCTTTATTTGTTCGGATGACTGACAAGCTGACAACAACAAAGTAACCAAAATGGTTAAAAATAAATTGAATTTCCTCATAGTAAACTTCTCTCCCCTTGTATATATAGCTTCTCTAAGTTGGGACGCGATCTCTTATTTTGAAAATTATAACATCCACCTCAATCTTTCTTCCACCTCTCACGAAAAAACAGCCAGTCCACGGTTTCCCGGTTGCTGGCTGTTTCGTTGTAGTTTATACTCCAACTACGGCTTGTCTGTGCCGTTTCAAGTTCATTCGACTATAGCTCGCTCTATTCAGGAATGTAGATTCGCTCACCCGTATCCGGGTTGTAATACACTCTCTGCTTCTCACTCGTAACGGGATCTACGCTAACTTCCTCTGTGCGGATAAACCCGTTGGGAATAACGCTAGACTTCCTTTTCTTGTATCGTTTGTCATAGACAAGCACCGATAAAATAATGATAACCACTAAAATAACGAACTGAACACCATAGTAGCTAACAATCCATTTCATTCTTATTCTTTCTCAACCACTACGGCGGTGCCGTATGCTACGATTTCACCCATCGTTTTTCCAATCTCCCCTGAATCAAAACGAACCATCACGATGCCGTTCGCGCCCATTGCCTGAGCATTTTGTACCAATCGATCCATGGATTCTTTGCGGAGATCTTCCAGCAACGAAGTAAACTGTTTGATTTCGCCCCCCACCAAACCTTTGAAAGCAGCTTTGATGTCAGCTCCAATCCCGCGACTCCTGACAATCAGTCCAAAGCACATCCCTTTGACTTCTTTGACTTTATATCCCGGAATGTTTTCTGTCGTAACGATGATCATATGTACGCCCGCCTTTTTAGTTTTTTCTTTATTTTAACAAATTTATTATAAAGTTATTAAGCACCAAAAAAGCCTTGCCCTTCACACTGTGATTGGCAAGGCTCAGTCCTATCTATAATTTTACCAGCTAGTCAATTTTAGTCATCGTTATCGTCATCATGGTCGTCATCTTCACCTTGGTTGTCTTCCTTAAGTTGTTTATGAATCGCTTTCCATTTCGCATGTGCTTCCTTCTTAGCAGCCTTCTCCTTCTCGTGCTCTGCTTTTATCAATTCCTTCGACTTCTCGTGAGCCTCCTGTTTTGCATCGTTGTCATCCGCGTCGTCGTCTTCATCCTCATCGTCTTTATCATTATTCGCTTTAATTTTGGTTTGGGCTAGCTTGGTCTCAGCTTTCACAGTTGTGGCGGGCTGGGTCACTACCGTCGCTTGAGCTTGAGGCTGCTGATCGATCGATGCTTGCAATGCTTCTAACTTCTTTGACAACTCGTCCAATTTATTGTTAATCTTTTGTTCCAATTCAGCTTTTGCAGTGGGATTCTGCACTTTATTTAAAACATGCGTCAATTGTTCGATGTTATGACGAATTTGCTTCGCGATGACTGCTTTCTTCTTTGCTTCGTTCTTGTCCTTGGAATCTTCTTTATCTGTTTTGTCTGCTTTGTCTGATTTATCTTCTTTATCTGCTTCAACATCCGTTGTTGGGCTGATTAGCGCCGTGAGCAGGATGGCCAGCGACTGGTTCGAAATGGCGTTATTCAGCGTACTTGCTGCAAGATCGGTCTGCCCTGCTTCCAGTTGTTCATTCGCATCCTTGATCTTATCTTGGGTGAGCGAATCCAGCAGTTTCCCTCTTTCCGTGCCGTCTACCGTAAAGACAATTTGGATTTTTTCCGCTAGCGAAATAATTGCCCGGATCAGCCCCTCAGGCGCATACCCCGTCCATGTGAGTGTTTGTCCGTTATCCGAAACTGGCTGTATTGCAACGGTATCCGTGGTTGCCGACGTTGTGACGGAAGTGTCATTCCCATCTGCGTAAACCGCCGTTGTTCCAATGCCCATCGCCAATACGCAGGACAATACTCCGTTCAACATTACCTTGTTCAGCTTTCTAGTTGGTTTCATCAATGGTCTCCTCTGCTTGTATCGTTGTAGTTGAAAACACTTACATAAGAGTTCGAGGAGCTCGGAAATTTTCAGTGGGTAGATACAAGCCGATTAAAGAATCTTCATAATAATCCCTGAACATTGAGCTTCGCTCATCCAGCATCAAAACTTCATATCCCCCATTCCCGCCATGCTATCGTATCTCGGCCAAGGTTGATGCAAGCACAGAAAGAGCCTGCCACCTTTCGCGGTGACAGGCTCTTTCTCTTCCGCGTTTTCAACAAACGGTCATGGCCGGCCTGGGCTTCTAAAAGATAAGATGGAAACAGCTGCCACCTTATCGCATTTATTATTGCGGTTGATTACCGCCTTTATTATAGCTTTCCAGCAGCACGTCTATTGAGACCCCATTGATTGTCAAGCCAGCAATTTCGCAATCCCGTATGTCTACATTGGAGAGGTTGCAATTCAGGAAGACTGTACCGCTTAGGTCGCAACGTTCAAACGTATTAGCCTTGCCTTGCAAAGTAATATCGTGGAAATGAGCGCCTCCCATTTCACAGTTGGATACCTCGATTTCCCATAAACCAACCTCGTCGAATTTCGCTAGGTGCATGTTGATATCATGGAAGACGGCTTTGCTCATGTTGATATTATCAAATTTAGAGCTTTCCAGATTGATGTTATTGAAGTTTGCTTTGGACATGTCGATGTCGTCAAAACCGCTTTCTCCCATTATGACGCGACGGAATTGAGATTCGGACATTCTTTCGTCTTGAAAGACCTTCTTCTTAAATTCTTCATTTAATTTGTTTTGGTTGAGATTTTCATTCACCATGCTCAGCATCTCCTTCTTTAATAGCGTTCTTGACCTGCGGAGTCTGCTCTCCACTGCATCGACTGAAATGCCAAGGAAATCGCCAATTTCCCTTGCCTTGTAATCATCGATGTAATAAAGAACTGTGACGATACGGTTTCTCTCGGATAAGGTGTTTAGCGCACTCCAAACCTCATTGCGGAACTCTTTCCTCAACAACGCATCTTCGGCTGTCTCTAATAGAGGTGCATCGATTGTTTCTGCGAGTTCGTAACGTTTGTTCGATCGGAACCAATCGATGCATTCCCTGGCGGTCACAGCATATAGCCAGCTTCCTAATTTCTCAGCTTCTTGCAAATGGTTCAATTTCCTAAAGGTCTTAACGAAGACCTCCTGCGCAACATCCTGCGCCGTGTGATAATCGCCAAGCTTGCTGTATGCCACTCCGTACACTGCATTGGCATACTTCTCGATGAGTTCGCTGAACGCTTCGATGTCGCCGTTTCTCACCCTAGCCAGCAATTCTGAATCCGAGCTAGTCACATTTGCCCTCCTTTCGATCAATCTCATTACATAGACGGAAGAAGGTAGAAGAAACCGTCTTTGTTTATTAATCTTTTTGTTGAAGCTATTGAATATTGAAAGCTTTAAGCTAATTCTACACAACTAAGGCTGCCATTTGGCAGCTTTAGAGGAACAGTAGAAACAATCGATCTTATTCCAGCTGTCTTTGCCATTTTAGATTTAGAAATCAAATGGTTGTTATGTAAATAAATGCATCTTTTGGAACAATGGCTATATGAACTAAAATGAAAGCGTATTCATAAAACGTAAGGAATGGAGGTTTATTTAAAGAAATTAACTACGCAATGGAGCACTAACAGCAGGTACGATGTTCTATTGTTTAAACAATTTACAAGAGGAGGATTTATGATGAAGAAGAAATTGGGATTTCTATTTGCAATGTGTTTGACTCTTATATTGGTGCTTCCTGCCTCCGTGTTCGCTGCTACGGTCGATGTTAATTTATACGATTCATTCGACGGCAAGAAGCTGACACTCAGCCTATATGCATACGATGAAACCCACCAGCCTTCATCCGAGGCTCCGACTGTTGTCAAAGCGACTTTGATGAGCGGGACGCCAGGTTATTATGTATATCAAACGGTCTATCTTACATTAACGTCCTCTAATCCGAGTCAAGGACTATATGTGTATACATCCAATACACTGCCTTCGGGATGGACAGTCATCGAAATTACAGCTAGCTTCAGTATGGTCTACGTTGGCAAATCGGCCAATTATCAGATCATTTAGTTGGTTTAAACGTAATTAAGCAGGAGGAGGCGTCCAGCCTCCTTCCTCTCCCCTTTTGCTTCCCAATAAATTATTCGACCTCCCGTTGCTCTTTCCCCATAAGAATTCCCGCCAACAGATAACATAATGAAGCAGCTATAAACAGCTTGAATATACTAGGCGTCATAGCCATGTAGAGGCTTAGAGGCAACGACCAAATAAATGCGAGGAAAAGGATGAAACGTTTCTTAATAATCGTGCCTATTCCTGCAACAAATGCCGGTGCTGCAAGAAATGCTCCCGTTCTTATCAGGACATCATTGCTCGGCGCAGCAGAATGATATGGATTATGGAAAATTAAAATGAACCATAACGCTACTGTTCCTAGTGATGAAAGGATACCAAAATATTTCCAGATTGGTATTTCCACAGCTACTGGCCTCCAAAGTAAATTCCATTATCTTATTTGTTCTGGTGATATTCGTTTTCGTGCATCTTTATATCTTTATTGCGATCACTCTTTAAGTGTATCGAGAACGCTAATAAGGACCCGAATATCCACGCAGGTAATGAATAAAAGCATATAACCTTCAGATCATTCTCAAAGTCGCTAGGTGGATTAACTGCAGGGATGAAGCCAACCACAACAATCCATATGATGCCCATTAACCCTTGGACTATTTTTATATATCGCCATGTTAATAAAGGGATTACGAAAAATAGGATTGCTAATAGACTATTCAGCAAATTATCGTCTCCATTCGTTCGAGCTCATTTAACTTCTATAACAAATACGGACGATGTATCCCCTTTAGAATATTTACCATCAGCAGTTGTCCAGTATGCCGAAATACCGTAGTAGTAAATACCTTGTTCCTTCGGAGCAATAAATGAACCATTGTTAAAAGGAATTTGAGTCGACTTATATTCATCACCAAATTGCTGAATGCTCAACGTATTAGGTTTCGGCTTGTAAGAAAACGAAACTTTGATGGCTGCTCCAGGGTTAACCGGGGTGGGAGAAACCCCTTGCAGCTGAGATTTTCCGCCTGCATAATCTGCACACCCCAAGTTGCTCCAGCAATAACTGCTTTGTATAACCGGGATTTGTATTTGCTCCGAAGTGACCTTGGGAAGCGGCGGGGCTTTTTTGCTAATAGGTATGCCAGCTTTCTTTGCATAGCCTTCAAACCTTGTATTGGATAGCACATCTCCCACAGTAGGGGTTAAATAAACGATGCCCACTAGTAAAGCTATCAATGCCATGAAAGCTATAAACAATCCCTTTTTAAGACTCATTCCAAGCCCCCTTGATCTTCTTGCAGTCGTTTCCATCATCGACGTGTCGTATAGTGAATTTGTTTCAAATTTCGTTATAATTGCCCATTAATTGAAAAAGAGCGGAGTTCATCTCTGAACTCCGCTCTTGAAGGAATGAATCCTCCATCATGTCTCCAACCGATATGCTTGTTTTTATTGCTGCGGAGCCATGTTGTTGTAAATGTTCGTCGCGTTGACCTTACCCGTGCTGAGGTCGTCGGTCGTGAAGCCGGATACGATGTTCCCGACCTTGAATTCCTTCTGCAGCAGCTCTTCGGATGGAGCGGCTGCCGTCGCGCCGTCGATGCCCATCTTCGTCTCTGGCGTCACGGTGACCCATAGATCGCCAACCTTGAAGCTCTTGCCGTCCGCACTCACTTCGGAGATGATGCCGTCAATGTTGACCGCCACCTTGCCCATGGTCGGCGGCTTCGTCGTCTCGGTAACCCCAGGCGGAGACGAAGGCGTCGACGCCGGGGAGTCCTGATTGAGTGTGATAAGACCCACCGCTAACACCGCGCACGCTGCAACGCCAACCGTCCAACCCATTACTTTTCTCTTCTTCGCCAATTCCATATTCATCGTCCCCTTATGATTGATCAATTTGTTATAGGTCGCTTCTTGAAAATCCTCGCTCGTCTTCAAATGGGACATTGCGGACTTATAAACAGACTTCTTCATCCTCCATGCCTCCAATCTTCTCCTTCAGAATTGCGCGCCCTCTCGCCATCCATGTCCCCACCGTAGCTGGTTTGGCGTCAAGGATCGTCGCGATCTCCTGGATGGAATACCCTTCATAATAGTGCAGATGAATCGGAATCCGATATTTCTTGTCTAAGGCCAGCACGGCCTGCAGAACGTCGCTCTCTTCCTTAGGAAGGTAGCTCAGGTCTTCGGGAACCGGGTTGCGGCTGCGGAACCAACCGGTCTTCAGCATATTTTTGCTTTTATTAATTGTCGCTCGGATAAGCCAAGCTTTCTCATGTTCGTCATTATCGAATACGGGGTGTCTCTGCAGATAGGCGAGAAAGACATCCTGCGCGACTTCTTCCGCGTCCGCCGTGTTCTTCAAGTACGTGAAGGCAACCCTGATCAAGCTTTGCGAATAAAGATCCAAGGCCCGTCGCACAGATTCATTGAGCTCGAATGAATTGTACACCTCAGCACCTCCTTTCACCTTCAATACAACTGAGTGCCCGATTATTTTTCACAAGTGCAAATTTTTTTGATAAAAATATTCTCTTCAAGGCTCTAGACGAGCCGCAGCGTACAAAGGGATGCAGCCTTCGGGCAAGCAAAAAATCCCGCCTCATAATGAGACGGGATACTTGGCATACAAATATACAGTTTAATGACGGCTCGTGCTCCTAATAACCGATTACTTTACCCAAGATTTCGTCTCTAGAATAAGGTCCATATTGCTGGCTGTCGTTGAAACCCCTCCAACGAATATCCGCCAAAATAAAAAATTCATTATCATGTAACGTCAATGGTTTCTCCAACGAATCATTCTTATCCATTGAAGTATCATTGCCATAAAACGCATCTAAGCTTTTCCCATTGATGTAGACCTGACCCTTCTTTACATTAACCGTTTCACCAGGGAGACCTACAACTCTTGCGATATCCGTATCTTGATGCTCCGTCGTTTCTTTGATTCTAAACCATACAATATCGCCTCGGGAAATCATGTTGGTCTTATAGTAATTCTTATCAACCAATACTTCATGACCGATGCTGAAGGGGTGGCGTCCATTGTCATAACCAAGGTCTGCCAACATTCCGTCCGTTTGAACTTTTACTTTAGTTAGGGATGGATCCGGAGACGGAATCGGTTTTATTGTCATTTCTGTGGCTGTATCTTTAATTGTTTCGGAGCAACCCGTTAGAAACAACGTCACTATCATAGTTGAAACAGCTACCAAGATAACAAGGTTCACTCTCGCGTTCATATGCATTCCCCCGCTCCTTAGTTGAAGTATTCGAGAAGTGATCAAGAAGTAATCGGAACCATCCTGCCTGTTGGCATGATAAGAACAACTCCTAGGCATCAGTGAGTACCGTTTAAGTTATATTTCTATTTAAGAGTAATTTCTGGGGGAGAAATCGTAATGGTGATATCTGAACGTCTTAAGAAAAAAATGTGTGTGCTGGAGATTCCAATTTGGGGTGGCTATCTGTGGCATTTATTTAGTTATAACAGGAAAGAGTATCTTGAAAAAAGTGCTGCAATACATGCATTCGTTAAACAACCTAAAGGTACTTGTTTTCTATTTTATCAACATTCGAACTATGCTCTACGACTTGAAAACGCAGACAAATTGACCATTCAGGATTTACATGACCAATCAGATGTTTATGTCGTATCAGTGGATTTTAGTTGGACATTTGTTGTGACGCATGAAAAAGACTGGCTTGGACCTTATTTTAGTCGTCTAACCATTTAAAATAGGTAAACATAGTCACCAATATGATTGACTGCATAATTCTTCATCAATCGTCTCCTCGTTAGCATATTCCTCTAGTAAGTTGACCTAACGACTTTATTGATCAGGATTCAAGTGAAGTGGTGATATTTTTAATGATGGTTTCTCCATTGCGCCCCAATCTGGCGGAGCAGTAAAGAAAGTCTTAAGTCGATCGAAGATTCGTTCTCGCTCTTTGAACCTATAAGTACGCTCTTTAATCTCAAAGCAGAGGAGGAGCGCAATATCTAATGGCTGATGTGCCTCATGATATGAAAATTCGCTCACGATTGTTTCTTCGTTGATTCCTCCCGGATCTCTAAGTTCCTCGTCTTCATTGATCTCCCAGTTTGCAAATGCTTCATCACGGAGCTGAATGTGTTGTTCAAATAATTTCTTTGCTTCGTTCATATGAGAAACGAATCTAGTCGGATCAAATAATAATGAAAAATAACCCATTAACTCTTCGAACATTCCTCGCTCCGTGAGACCAATTTCTATTCTGGTAAAACCATGTGTTATGCCCGGCTTTACCTCTTCCATATAGGAGTAGTTGAAACGAGCTAAGTTTGCAGCATAAGAAACCCTGTCCGTACGATAGTTGTAGAATGAACTGCACAGCAACCAGACTAGGGGTGGATAAATCCACCAAAAATATTAATTATGGTCGCGATATAAATTACGATTGGCCGTCCCAAGCAGCTCAAAATAATCTGCCAGTTTACCGAGTTCGCCATTCTCATATAACGGACCTAGTAATCCTCGAAACTCATAAAGTCCGAAATCAAAGTGGTTGTCGATTGGATATCCTTCGTTCAGATCTTCGCGATTCCTTTCCTCGGTTCGCTCGACCATCTGCTTTAACCCTTCATAAAACAATAATCGATCATTCACCCGTATATACGCTCCTATTCCTTATCTTTTTGATTTTTAATCAAAATATCAAGCCTTGCAATAATACGTTCATTGCTTTCCAAATTCCTCTTCAGCTTCCCATCGATATTGAGTATAGCTAGAACGATTACTACAAAGCCGATGATAATAACGATCTCCATGAAATCCCTCCCAATTATTCCTCTGTACAAGACTCTCATGGTGTATAAAATTGTCAAATGTTTCCTAACCTATTAAACGTTATAAATTAGTTGAAGTTGCGCTAAACGGTCCGTTGAGAAAACGGCAGCCGATCGTTGGCCGGCTGCCGTTTTCTGGATTGATCTATAGTCTCCCGCTAGTTCAATCAATCATTCGATCTCACCCATACACGAAGCGGACCTACAGTTGTCCATCCCGATTGAAGTGCTGCGGTAAGATCAGTACCTCGTTCGTATCCCACCATAGGTAATCCTGGAAAATCCAATGAGACTATCTTATAAATGTCAGACCACAGATTATCGCTGTTACCACTTGAAAATACGTTGGATATCCCTACGGCATTTGCACCTAAGTTAGCTATAAATCCTGCCACTTCACCCTTTTTCTTATTTGAATAGATTTTTACATCACGGCACTCTAAAAGTTCAGGTCTAATCACATTTTCGGAACCATGGACGGAAGTCCAATCTGCTAAGTCATTTTCTGTTGTGACATGGCACCATTCCGTTTGAACGGACTCCAAGTTAGCCACAGGTGCATGATAAATCCATTCGGCTGTAAATAACATTTCAAAATCAAACGGTGACATATCGAGATTAGCAAAACTATCTTTGATGGAGGATACTACTTCTTTATTGCCCATGATGTCAATTACCTCATCAACAGTTACATGCCTGCTTGATGTAATCATGTCCGGGTAATACGTCGGCGCTTTCGAAGTTGTCCTCCAAATATGTTTTCTTGAGGTTGCAGTAATACCGTGCGTCTCGCATACGATTCCACACCAAACGATATTATTTAATACAGCTCTATCAACCTTATCACTCATGATTGATTCCCCCTGCCTTTATGAAATTCGCAACATTTACCCAATATTATTATTCCCCAATTCCTTCGCGATCTCCCACTGCGTCCGTTCCTCCCCGCCGTCGATCAGCCCGAACCGGCCGACGACGACCTCCTTCTCCCGATCATCCAATATATCAAGGTTCTTGTAGATCGGTATTATCGAACTTTTGACGTTATGGACACGATACGATGTTTGCATTTTGTGTTGATTGTTCGATTAATTTCAATCAGACACTATATTTAGAATAATGCATGAGTAAAAACATGCTCATACCATCTTATAGTGTTGTACCCGGCCACTTTCCGGTCTGCTCGGATCATGAGTTCAGGACTCGTTTCCATGACTATTCATGGCTCGGTGGGTTAATGCGATAAGAAGATCTCTTTTGCAACTTTTATCGCATTCAATACTTTTGGGAATCCCGTGTACGGGGAGCATTGTAACAAGGCCTCAATGACTTCTTGTCTCGTTAAACCTACATGAATTGCAGCATTGAGATGTACGTGCAACTGAGGCTCGCATCCACCTTGAGCAGTTAAGGCTCCTAATGTTACAAGTTGACGTAGTTTGGGACTTAATCCTGAGCGGCTGTAGATTTCACCGAATGTAAATTCGATGATTTGTTCAGCTAATAGAGGGGCAATATCAGCAAGTGAATCAGCAACATCTTCGCCGTGTTTCCCGTCAATTTCCTGAAGTTTTGCCAAACCCCTTTGTTGTCTTTCTCCAACATTTTGTAATAGCTCGTCCTCGATGTTTACTTCGATATGTTGTTCAGCAAAAAGTTGTTTTGCGACGTTAATAGCATTTAAAGCACGCGGAAAACCACAAAACGGAATGCAATGGGTGGAAATTTCTATCATTTCGTTTGGCGTAATCCCAACTTTCAAGCCGAAGTTCATATGCCATTTGAGTTGATTTGGCGTATCACCTAACGAAATTAACGCAGCGATCACGATCATTTCCCTCTGTTGATAGGTTAATACGGGACGACTGAAAAGTTGCCCGAAAACTTCAATAATATATCTACTGATGTGAGGGGATACATCACTTAAATGATCAATGACGCTCTGGATGCCTGCTTCATCCGTTTCTTGAAATAATTTTTTTCCGATTGCATAGGATGAGTTCATTGTACAGCTACCTCCAGTTATAGTTTTCTGCCTATTCGTTGTTCAAGACTGCCAAGTTGAGCTCGCGAATGCGCGCCTGATCAGCGATCATTTCGATCTCAGTAATTTTGCCATCTACAGCTGTAATTTCGAGTACGAAGAGAGGTAGACCGCGGGGAGCTACGACGACGCCTACAGATCCGTTCACGAGCACCGGGCGCGCACCTTGAGCACGACCAGCGAATTGCTTGGCCACGGCTTGCGAACCGTGAACAATCGGCGAATGGGCAACCGGTGCAAATGCAGTGTCGTTTCGTAGTATGACATTGGGATCTAAGACCCTGAGAAGTTGTTCAAAATCCCCGTTGCGTGATGCAGCAAGGAACGCCTCAACAAGCTCTCGTTTAGGTTTGAGATCCGCTTTTTCCGAAGTCGACTCGGCACCTTGAACCCGGCGACGTGCGCGGCTCGCAAGCTGTCTTGTTGCGGCCTCGTTACGCTCTATAATTGGTGCTATCTCCGAAAAAGACAAAGCGAATACATCATGCAGCACAAATGCAATTCGTTCAGCTGGATTTAAATTCCCAAGCACTACAAGCATTGCAATACCGACAGAATCAGCCAACAGCGCTTCGTGCTCAGGATCGCTCCTGTCTTGGCTGCTATTCGCCGGCTCAGGTACACTCTCGATCGTCAGGTCTTCGCGCCGCGTTTTGCGGGATCGAAGCATATCAAGACAAACCCTCGAGGTAATCGTTGTCATCCATCCGCCTATATTTTCGACTCCACTTGTATCTGTGCGGCTAAGACGTATCCATGACTCTTGTACAGCATCATCCGCTTCACCCAGAGATCCGAGCATCCGGTAAGCCACCGCTTGCAAGTGATTCCGATGCGTCTCAAATTGTTCCGCAAGCCAGTTTTGATTGTTCATGCGCTACATTCCTTCCTTTATTTTTTACTTATATGTCGTACGAAACTAAGTAAATGTGACGGGAATGTTCAACAATTTTTATCTTGAGTTCTCATCCCTAAAAAATTTTCATCGATTTGGTCACGTTTCCGTGCGCACTTACGACATAGTTAGTGACAAGGGAAAACGGTCAATATGTATGGAGACCAAGTGTTCCCAAAAAAACTTTTAAACTAAGGAGCGATTATTATGAGTACGAATTTGATCCCTTTTCTTGAAATGAACGGAAGCGCTAATGAGGCCATTGCTTTATATGAGAAAGCACTGGATGCAAAGGTTGTTTATAAGCTGAGACTTGGAGATGTGCCGAAAAATCCGGAATCCCCGTTGCCGCCAGAGAAAGAAGATTTGATTTCTTATGCTATCTTGAAAATCGGAGATGCAGAGCTTCAAATTTCCGACCTTGTTACCGGTAGCAACTACCATAAGGGAACACAAATAACCCTAGTTGTTCAAACCCCCGATAAAGACAAAGCTGTACAATATTTCGAGGCACTAAAAGAAGGCGGTCAAGTAAACGAGCCGCTGCAAGCAAGTTTCTTCAGCCCCGCTTACGGCAATGTAACGGACAAATTCGGCGTTACGTTCCGGATTCTCACAAAAGGGCGCCAGTAATTTTAAGCTGATCTAGTGGCTTTCTATTCGCAATGTCTTCCGAAAGGACCATTGGGAGGGTAAGTTGATCCATGGCGGAAAAATTCCCCTTTCTGTTGGTGTTTGGGTTTTGAACTATCGTATCCGTCGTATTATGAGTTCAGCCAGTTTTTACTGGTTGAACTCTTTTTCTTTAAGGAGTTTAGTACGGGTAGCCGGGATAGAGCAATCGTACCCGCGGGAGATATTGTTCCTATTCGCGGCTGCAGCTACAATAGCTTTGGCCTTTTCGCTGGCTCAGTTCTCGGAACGTTTAGGGCGGAGGTATGCGATTCTGTGTCCGTAAGTTTCGTTAATCCAGCTTTATGTGCAGTTTTGGACGCTGGGAATTCCGTTAAGACCGACAAGGAGACCACGGACGGTTTAATCACGCCAAGAAGTTAGTCGCTTTTGCGGGTGTTGATCCAGGTGTATTTTCATCTGGAAGTTTACAGCGACTACTAACCGGATCACAAAGCGTGGCTCTAAGCAACTGAGGCATATCCTGTATCTTGCGGTTTAATGCAGGTTGAGGAATTCCCGGAATAAAAAGCGTGAAGAAGGAAAACCGTACCGAGTAGCCATTGCAGCCTGTATAAACAAGCTTCTACACTGGATCTACGCCCTATTAACAAAGAAAGAACTTAGCGAGACACGAGGTCTTTCTCTCAAGATGCGCCTGTCCTTAAGTTATAACTTCGAGCAATACGCCGAAAATCTCTCCTGGTATCGTGGGTCGTTTCTAAGATAATGCGAACCCACAATGATCTAATTCGGCTTTTCCTCAACCTTTAATATATTCTCTTCTATTAATTTCGCTATTTCCAAAGAATGATATTTATCACTAGAAGCTAAACCTTTAACAAGATTCTGCTGTCTTTGTATCGAATGATTCTGACTCAACTTCCATTTACCTTCTAGCCTGTTCAATTTAATCTCAAAAGCAACCAATCCGTTCATCAATCCATCAATAAACTTATCATCAAAGCTGACTAACCAAGGATTTGGCAGCGGCGATTCAAAAAAGTTAACGGTATTGCTTATTATTTTTTCGACTTCATCTCTGTCATCAATTACCTTAAATTCCCCGTACGCATGAACAGCTACATAGTTCCACGTAGGTGCAATTCGGGGTTCCTCATACCATGATGGAGAAATATAAGCATGCGGACCAGAAAAAACAACAAGGACTTCTTTATTGTCTAGATCCCTCCAATGAGGATTAGCTCTCGCCATATGGCTAATCAGAACACCTTTATCGTATTTTTTCTCATCAATTAAAAAAGGTAAATGTGTTGCAAAAGGATTGTTCTTATGATGAGAAAATAGAATCCCAAAACTATTATCCTTGATAAAATTCACAATTTTTGTTTTATCATCAACCTCAAAAGCTTTAGGAATGTACATGGATTTTCCTCCTCCGCTTTCTGCTAAACCCTCATTTTGCAAAACTTCGTGATCAAGCATTTTTTTCGTGTCTTTTCGGTTTGTCATCCAGTGCCAGTTTTAGTTTATAGAAAAAATGAATGGGCAACATTCATTCCCTCCCTCGAGATAATCGTTGTCATTCATCCATCCATATTTTCGACTCCACTTGTATCTGTGCGGCTAAGACGTATCCACGACTCTTGTACAGCATCATCCGCTTCACCCAGAGATCCGAGCATCCGGTAAGCCACCGCTTGCAAGTGATTCCGATGCGTCTCAAATTGTTCCGCAAGCCAGTTTTGATTGTTCATGCGCTACATTCCTTCCTCTATTTTTTACTTATATGTCGTACGAAACTAAGTAAATGTGACGGGAATGTTCAACAATTTTTATCTTGAGTTCTCATCCCTAAAAAATTTTCATCGATTTGGTCACGTTTCCGTGCGCACTTACGACATAGTTAGTGACAAGGGGAAACGGTCAATATGTATGGAGACCAAGTGTTCCCAAAAAAACTTTTAAACTAAGGAGCGATTATTATGAGTACGAATTTGATCCCTTTTCTTGAAATGAACGGAAGCGCTAATGAGGCCATTGCTTTATATGAGAAAGCACTGGATGCAAAGGTTGTTTATAAGCTGAGACTTGGAGATGTGCCGAAAAATCCGGAATCCCCGTTGCCGCCAGAGAAAGAAGATTTGATTTCTTATGCTGTCTTGAAAATCGGAGATGCAGAGCTTCAAATTTCCGACCTTGTTACCGGTAGCAACTACCATAAGGGAACACAAATAACCCTAGTTGTTCAAACCCCCGATAAAGACAAAGCTGTACAATATTTCGAGGCACTAAAAGAAGGCGGTCAAGTAAACGAGCCGCTGCAAGCAAGTTTCTTCAGCCCCGCTTACGGCAATGTAACGGACAAATTCGGCGTTACGTTCCGGATTCTCACAAAAGGGCGCCAGTAATTTTAAGCTGATCTAGCGGCTCTCTATTCGCATTTAGCTGGGCAGGCAATGCTGCAAAAACTGCAGCGAAAAAAGCTGAAATCACTGAAAACGGCAAGCTCGCCGAACTTCTCGCGCTCGCTGACGGGCAAGAATATCAAATCAATTACGTCCTCGACGGCAAGGCGTGGCGCGGCTTTGGCGTGATGGGTGCCTATGACGCGGAAGGCGCGCTCGTCCTCGACTTCCTCGCTGGGGACTACATCGTGGTGCCTGGTACAAGCGCTGACCAAGACTGCCTTGCTGACGAAATAACAGGGAAAGTGTTCGGTGGCCTGCTCCAAGAAATCTCAGACTATAAATACGTTGGACCTGGTAACTCCACCTTCGTCAAAGCAGCTGAATACGGTACATTCTACGGCGAAATGTGGCTTCGTGCGAAGAAAGTAGCAGGCTAATCGCAGTCACAGTAGCACCCTCATGGCAATTTACAGCATTGGACATAAAACGGTATATATAGGAGGAAATGTGGTCGGTCGGGTAGGGCACCCGATGATATTGCCAAGGCCATCGCCTATCTGGTCGACAATACCTTTGTAACCGGAACGGTTCTCGAAGCGGACGGCGGCTTGCGGCTGAAATAAATCGATCTGTGGATCGAAGAACATGAATGTCTTCCCTGCGTCATTTTCATAGAAGGATTTTTACGAAAGCCAGGCTCGCCCGCATACCAAATGCTGTCCTTATCTGGGTCGTTATCTGAGACAATTAGAATCTCTTGTTTATTCGGAAGCCTTAGCAGTACCGGTCCCAACCACCATACAATCTCACAATCGAGATACTTTACGTACCAGTCGACGGCTTGCTGCTGATCTGAAACAGGGATTGCGATGTCAAGCCGCGTTACCATAGTTCCGGTTTTTCCATAGGAATCTTCCCCTTGGTATTTGGTATATGTTACAACCTCTCTTCAGTTAGTAAAAAAATCCCGCCTCATATATTAAGACGGGATTTGCGCGGCTAACACGATGTCCTTCCATAAACTTCTGCGCGTTCTCACTATCTGTTACTGCTGTTTATCCAGCGCAGCCTGCAAATCTTGCATATACATCTGCGGTGTATAATCGCTGCTGGAGATGAGCAGCTGCGCATTGTTCCAAGCGACCGTCTGCGTCTCCGCATCGAACAACGCTTCAAACCATAACGCGCCGTTGCGGACATGGTCGATCGTCTGCTGCGCCATCTGCGTCAGCATCGGAATATCGGATGGCATGTGCTGCACATTAAAGCCGGTGATGACACCGTTCTCCGCCATTGCTTTGTCCCCATAGCCGGTGAATACCGCCTGTAGCCATTCCTTCATCGTATCGTCGTATGCAGCAGCCGATAGGGAAGTCGTCAAACCCGCATTCATAAGCCAATCGTCTCGAGTTCCTTTCCCTTCAGGAACAAGCGGTATGTTAAACAATCCAATCGCATCGGTGCCGATGTGGTTCTTGTCCGGATTATTGAAATCCCGAACACTCCAGCTGCCCGTGTAGAACATGGCTGCTTTCCCTTTCAGGAACAACGCCGACGCTTCATCCATCTCGATCCGGTTCACGTTCTTCCCGAAGTAGCCTTGCAGCGCCATCCGCTGTACAATCGCAGCCGCTTCAACAAAGCCTTGATCGGTCACTTTGATCTCCTTGCGATCGACCTTCTGCATGACATCGTAGCCGTATTTGCGGATGACATAACCGTTAATGAGACGGGTAATCGGCCATTTCTGCGCGCCTGACAGCGCGAACGGCTGAATGCCATTGCTCTGGAACACTTCAGCGGCATGCATGAGATCGTCCCATGTCTCGGGCTCCGATAATCCGTACCGAGCGAACAGGTCCTTGTTGTACCAGAAGCCTTCAATATTAATCTCGAGCGGCAGCGCGTACAGCCCTTTGCCCCGCACCATCGACTTGAGCAGTTTAACGGCAGCCGGATTCAGTTCATTCTGAAGCCCGATCTCGTTGAACAGCTTCTCAATGTCGAGAATGAGATCATTATCGGCCAGCTGTTCGAGCGGTCTGCCCGATTCGTAGGAGAAGATTTCCGGGAGATCGTTGCTGGCGGCTAGCAGCTGTATCTTTTGCACAAGATCCGATGTATTCACGTTCTCGAACTCATACTTCACCGTTGGATGCTGCTTCTCGTAGGCGCGCGCCTGCACACTGATAATTCTCGGCTGCTGCTCCTCTAGATCCGATGACACATAATGAATCGTACGCTCCGGATTCGAAATCATATTCTGCTCGTCCGACATATAAGAGCTGCCGCCGCCGCAGGATGCGAGTAGCAGACAGCAAGCCATCGTCAGGCATAATGCCGCAGCGCGTCTCAGCATGGCGGATCACCTCCTATTGTTCGCTGCTTGATGGATCTTGGGTATCATGAAGCTTCGTCATGCCATGACCTTCACGGTATTGACTTGGTGTGACGCCCGTATATTTCTTGAATTGCTCGGTAAAATGCCGATAGTTAAAATACCCGACCTTCTTGCTCACATCATTGACCAACATGCCCTTAAGCAGCAGCATCTTCGCTTGTTCCATGCGCAGCTTGGTCACGTATTTGATATAGGAGATGCCGACTCTTTCTTTGAAAAGAAGGCTTAGATAAGTGGCGTTCATGCCCACATGCTCCGCCACCTCCTGCAGCGTGCAGGACAGCGAATAGTTCTGATCGATGAAGGCGAGCGCCTTCTCCACCGCATTGTGGCTCGTGGCATGCTTCTCTTCCCGCATAAAATTGTGCAGCATCTCCATCTGCTCCT
The DNA here is from genome assembly GCF_014779765.1 of Paenibacillus terricola. GTDB lineage: Bacteria > Bacillota > Bacilli > Paenibacillales > Paenibacillaceae > Paenibacillus_T > Paenibacillus_T terricola. The sequence goes on from NZ_JACXZA010000006.1 coordinate 376,329, forward strand.
GCAGCCATTCAAACATCCGATCCCGCGACGACATCTCGCCAAGCTCGCGATACGAGACGTTCGCCTGCTGCTTCGCGTCCCAGCCGGATTCCTTCGCCACCTGATAGCCGATGTAAGCCAGCTTCAGCACTTCCTGCTCGACCTGTTCGGGGCTAAGCCGCTGAACCTCCATCTCATGCTTGTACTGATCCAGCTGCCGCAGCAGCCCCTCCTTGTTCCCTGTCCGCATACAGAAAACAATCTCTTCTTCCTTGTCGGTCAGCCCGCTAGGCAGATGCTCTTCGACAGGCACGAACCTTGTCCAGCCTTTCTCCTCGAGGAAAACCGCATAACGCAGCGCACGAATCGCTTCCTTGTAGCTAAGCCCCGCTTCCGCGGCACTGGTATAGGTCTGCCCCGAACCAATTGTCAGATGTGTCTGCAAGGAGAAGAGCGTCAGATACTCCCACAGTTCATCGGCCGGCAGCTCGAAATGCACAGCGAACGTGATCCATTCTTTGCCGTAAGGAAAGGAGATGATCCGGTACGATGGATGCTCATCCAGCCGTTCGCCGCGGCCCGTCGCTGCAAGTACCGTCACACCGGCCAATCGGTCCGCATCGGCCTCCCCGAAAGCAGCCCGCCATGCGGGGACGGCATCCGCCCCAAGCAGCAGCAAATCAAGCGTCGCCTTCTCGAGCAGCGCATCCTTATTCGCTTCCAGCTGAGTCCGCATCTGGACATGCTCCTGCTGATGGCCGATCCGCGCGATCGTCCGCTGGAGCGCTTCGTCGATTTTCTCAAGCGTAATCGGCTTGTCCAAATAATCGATCACGCCCAGCTTCAGCGCCGTGCGGATATATTCGAATTCATTGAAGCCGCTGAATACGATGCATGCGGTATCCGGCTTCTCCTTCATGATCTGTTCAATCAGTTCCAGCCCGGTCAAACCAGGCATTCGAATGTCCGTCATGACGATATCCGGCTGCAGTTCGCGCACCATCTGTCTGGCCGTCAGGCCATCCGCGGCGGTGCCAACAAGCTGGATGCCGTACTTGGACCAATCCACCATCATTTGAAGACCTTGCGTCACTATATATTCATCGTCGAATATAACGGCCTTTAGCATGGCACTCAAACCTCTCTGATTTCATTCGGCCGGAAACGTATCTCGACCGTTGTCCCTCTGCCCAGCCTACTACTTACGAGAAGCGAGCTTCGATGTCCGTAATAAAGCATGATACGGTCCTTCACATTCGTTAGGCCGTATCCCTTCTCCGTTACGCTTGTATCCGCCATGCCGACACCGTCATCTTCAACGGTGAAGATCGCGGTGCCGTCTTCCATTCTGCCCGTTAGTCGGATCGTGCCTTCGCCAAGCTTCGGCTCCAAGCCGTGGTAGATCGCGTTCTCTACCAGCGGCTGAAGAATGAGCTTCAAGATTTCAAGGCTCATCAGCTCCTGATCGACATCGACGATATAGCGGAACCGAGACTTATAGCGCAGGTTCTGGATCGTCATATAATGCTCGATATGCTCCAGCTCTCGGAACACAGGAATCGTTTCCTTGCCTTTGTTCAGGCTGATTTTGAAGCTTTCGGATAAAGCGACGGTCATCTTCGCGATATCGGCGTTATTTTGCAAAATAGCCATCCAATAGATCGAATCCAATGTGTTGTATAGAAAATGCGGCTTAATCTGCGCCTGCAGCGTTCGAAGCTCCGCCTCCCGCTCCTTCAGCTGCGAGTGAATCAGCCGCTCGTTCAGCAGCTTATTCTCGGACGAGATTTTGCGGAAAGTCTCGCCAATCGCGCCAACCTCGTCTTCCTCGAACGAAGTCCCCTGCGTAGAGGTGCCGGAGCCTTTGGACCAGTCGACCATCATTTTCTTCAATTGAAGAAGCGGCCTTGTAATACTGCCTGATACAAACAGCGACAACACGATTGCAACCAAAGCGATAAAAGCGGCAATAAGCATCGTAACCGTCGTAATCCGGTTGGAGTCCTGCAGCAGCACCTTCGCCTTGACGATATGAAGGAACGTCCAATCCGTCGTGGAATTACGATAACCGACCGTGAGATAGCCGTGCTCATGAAGATTGTTAAGCACTGCCGCTTCGTTATCATCCCAATTGATCAGACTTGAGATCGATGTGTTCTGCGCATAGACGCTGCGCGTCACATTGCTTGTCGTATCCAGCACAATAAACCCGCTGTCCTCTTCATCGTTCATCGCCTGCTTGAATATCGTGCTCTTGAGATTGATGACCAACAACCCGATCGGACGGAAATTCGTCGGATCGCGAAGCAGCTTCACGCTGGAGAAGGAGCCGCTCGGGTTACGAGATGAACCAGATTGAAGCACATTATAGCTGAAAAAGACCTCTCGGCCGTTCGCAGATGCGGCGCGCTTGTACCAGTCCGTCTGCCCGATCATCGATCGGCTGGGCTCATCCTCATAGATGCCGGCATTGGCATCTATGCTGCCGTAGCAGACCGAGTGATAGCCGCGATCGAACAAACAAATCGAGTCGATATGGCGCGTATCGATCAGATTGCGCACGACCAAATTCTGCAGACGATTCGCCGTCCGTAGATCCAGTACATGCCCGCCAGGCAGTGCGCTTGCCTTGAGTTCCTCGCGGAGTTGATCGTTCGCTAATATTAACCGATGCATATTAATGACATTGCGGAATAACAGGTCGGCAACCTCGCTGGCCGTCTTCAAGTTATGCTCGTTGTTGTCCAGATGGTTGTGAACGATCGTATCCTTCGAAATATTGACCGAAATCGCGCCGAGAATAAGAAGCGGCGGGACAGACAACAGCACAACAGCGAGCAGGATTCTTGTACGAAGCCTGCGGGGACGAGCCTGCTTGAGAAGCGATAGTAAGGAAAATGGACGCATCCAACTTAAGCTCCTATGGCCGTTTAAGCCCGTAATAGGGTTGTTTCATCCATTGTAAACGAATACATGAGGTTTATCACGGCGCACTTTTTTTGGGTAGGATGTCTGTTTTTTTTGGATCAAGGTGAATATGAAAAATCAAAGACCATCTGCAGGAGATGATCTTTGATCTGGATAGACGCATGCTATACGCGAAGTGCTGACGTGTTCGCTAAGCCGTGCAGTATGCTCTCGCATTGCTCGACCGCTGCAGTAAGTTCTCGGGATGGTACCACTGACGCTTCTAAGACGATTCGAGTTGACGATTCGCCTATAGCAACGGTGAACGCTCCTTCTGGCACCTCCCATCTGCTGCGAACCGTATTCCATATGCTGAATGACCGCGGCGTGAGCAGCATAACCGCTCTTATGGTGCTGCCAGCTGGGATTTCAAGCTTTGCATAGTTCTTCAATTGAAGCGGAGGCTCGCTGGCCGCACTCGGGTAACTGATGTACAGCTGTGGAACCGCTTGGCCATCGCGTTCGCCGACATTGGTTATGTTGAATGAAACCTTGAAGCAAGGGAGTTCATCGTTTGTCACTTGTTCGGTCTCGACAGCATCATAACGGAATGCGGTATAGCTTAAACCGTGTCCGAATGGGAACAGTGGCTGTTCCTCATTAGCTGTGAACCAGCGATAGCCGACTTGCAGCTTCTCGGAATAGACCGTATCGAGCCCGATGCCCGGGTATTGCCCCTTGCTGCTAAGTGGTCCTTGCTCTAGCGACTTCGGGAAAGTCATTGGCAAACGGCCAGACGGATTCGTATCGCCGAACAATACCTTAGCAATGGCTTCCCCGCCCCGCTGGCCGGGGTACCAAGCTTGGACTACTGCCGCGACTTGATCCAGCCAAGGCATCGTAACAGGTCCGCCGGTGTTGAGCACGACGATCGTATTCGGATTCACTGCTGCAACAGCGGCAATGAGCTGATTTTGTACCCCTGGCAGGGACATATCCGGCTTGTCAAAGTTCTCCGTCATATAGTCGTTCACGAATACAATAGCGGTGTCGGCAGCACTTGCGGTCTGAACCGCCTCTTCTATTAGTTGAGCATCGGTTCCTGCATACCATTCCAACTCGATAGACGGCAGAGATGCGGCTTCCCCATTAACAGCCTTATAATGCACTTCGATGGGAACGCTTATACCGGATTCCAGCCTCTTCCTTCCGATTGAATAGAGGGACTGAAACGCCCAGTTGTCGATAATCAGCTCGCCGTCCAGGTAGAGACGCGTTCCGCCAGAGGCCGGAAGATAGAATGTGTATTCCTCGCTTTCTGTAGGCGTAAGTGTACCCGTCCACTTCGCTGATGCGGTATGCGGTACACCGTCGAACTGCCAGTTCAAGCGGAGGTTTGGCATCGATTGCGTATGGACAGGATCCCCACTCAAGTCCGATGATGCATAGGACGACATGAGCAGCCCAGTTGGGAACGCTTCGGGCGGGATCGTTAGCCCTGCATTCGGCGATGGATAGATGAAGGAAGGCCCGACAGGGATTGGCGCCGTTCCTGGCGCATAGTTCACTTGCGCGTTCAGACCGCTGACGCGGTGCTCAATAGCCGCCAGCGGCGTGACGCCGCTAGCGTTCGGGACATGGGCGCTGCCGCCGCCGGATGCAATGAGGTTCTCGGCAGCTTGTCCGATGACGGCGATTGAACCGCCTACTGGTGATAGAGGCAGAATATTGTTGTTATTTTGCAACAAGACGATGGTTTCCTCTGCAAGATGCAGCGATTCTTCATCATGCTTGGTGTAGACGGTGTCGAGTTGGTCTCGACCAGTTGATGCTGGAGTAGATACTGATGCTAATGCCTCATGCTGCTCCCGGTCGAAGAGACCGAAGCTGAGCATTTGGCGAAGAATCCGCCCGGCACTGTCATCAATCATCACCATCGGCACTTGGCCATCTTCGACAGCTTGCTTCAGCGGCTCGCCGTAGAACCGTTTGTGCGGAATCGTCAGTTCATAGTCGAGACCGGCGCAGATAGACGGAACTGTGCTTTGTGTCGCTAGAAAGTCCGAGACGACGAAGCCGTCGAACTGCCAATTGTCTTTCAGCACCTGACGCAGCAAAGAAGCATTCTCGGAGCCGTATGTCCCATTAATTCGATTGTAGGACGACATGATGGAGGCGACATCGCCCTCTCTTACAGCGGCCTCGAAAGCTGGCAGGTAAATTTCTCTCAGCGTCCGTTCATCGATGATGCTGTTCTGAGAGAGTCGGTCGATCTCCTGATTATTCGCTGCGTAATGCTTCACACATGCCATCACGCCTTGCTCCTGGATCCCTTGTATGACCGCCGTTCCCGTCGCTGCCGACAGCAGCGGATCTTCGCCATAACCTTCGAAGGTCCGACCGTTCAGCGGCGTTCGGGCCATATTGACGGTTGGCCCGAGCAGCAGCGAGGTTCCCCTCTCCTGTGCGTCCTTGCCAATGACCTCCCCATATAGGTGGGCAGCTTCTCTATTGAATGAAGCACCCAGTGCGATTGGCGCCGGAAGCTGCGTGCCAACCTGCTCGTGCGGACCTGTAACGCCGCCTGGTCCATCGTTCAGCTTTAATGTTGGGATACCCAGCTTCTCGTCTGGCGTCCCGCCATTCATTAAGGCGAGCTTGTCATCGAGCGTCATCGCTGCAAGCAGCTCCTTCACCCGCTGTTCTGTCGTAAGCAATCGATTCATCCAAAGCTTCATCATCTGCTCATCCTCTCTGTGTTTCCTCTATTGGCCATTCTTCATTTGCATGAGCTGCCGGAATTGCGATATCCTTATTGTGACGCTTTCTACAAGACGTAACAATTCTGTATTTACGGGTATCATTCTCCGATTTACAGATGATGTGCAGAGGAGCATTACGATGAATCACAGCGAGCTCGATCGCTATCTGAGAGCGATGAATGAGACCGAAGCGAAGCAGCTTATGCTGAAACACAATGTCAACGATATTGCATCCGCCCCGCGCCGACATGAGGAAGGTCCCTTCCGCATGCCGGACTCGCCCTTCTTCACAGACGGGCCGATCCATATCCGCAAACATAATCGTTTCGCGCCGATGCCGCTCCACTATCATGATTTTATCGAGCTGAATTATATCTACTCGGGAACATGCAGGCAGACGATTAATGGCGAGGAGGTCGTGCTGCGGGAAGGTCAAGTGTGCCTGCTCGATTCGGATGTGGTACATGGCATAGTGGCCATGGGCGATAACGATATCTTAATCAACATCATTATGAAGAAAGAGACGTTCACCTCTTCGTTCTTGAGCCGATTCAGCTCACAGGGGATCGTCTCGGATTTTCTCGCCAATGCGATTACCGAGAATACGAATCATAACCGCTATATTGTGTTTGAATGCGGGGACCATGGAGAACTGCATTGGTTCATGAGGAGCCTCATGTGCGAAGCATTCGGGGATCGAGCTTATTCGAAGGAAATGATCTACAACTACATCATGTTGATCTTCACCGAGTTGATGCGTGTGTATACGGTACGTACTAATAGTGCTGGAGACCATGCGGAGGCTCGGGCAGATCTCATTCAAGTGCTGGACTATATTGAGCGTAACTATCGGGATTGCACGCTGACTTCGTTGTCTCGGGCGTTCAATTTTAACGCCAACTATCTCGGGAATCTGCTGAAGAAACGGACCGGCAAAACGTTCATCGAGCTGGTCAAGACGCAGCGTCTTATCCAAGCAGCGGGATTGCTCGCTAATACCAATCGTGCGATCGAGGATATTGCGGAGTCGGTCGGCTATAGCAGCCTCGGCTTCTTCTACCGCATCTTCGCCGAGCAGTATGGTGCGACACCGATGGCTTATCGGAATGAGAAACGAAGTGGGGTTCGTTAAATAATAAGGAGGGATAATAAGATGAAAGCAAAGGCGAGCGAATTGCCAATCGTATTGTTCGAGAACCAACAGGTGTTTGAAGAGTGGCTTGCGGAAAACCACGATAAGTCGCCGGGTGTTCGGATGCAGATTGCGAAGAAAAATTCGGGTATTTCCTCTGCGTCCTATGCTGAAGCACTTGATGTTGCATTATGCTACGGCTGGATTGATAGCCAGAAAGAATCACTGGATGAAGGATCGTATCTTCAGCGATTTACGCCGCGCGGGCCGAAGAGCATCTGGTCGAAGGTAAACGTGGACAAGGTCGAGCTGCTTATCGCGGATGGCAGAATGAAGCCGCCTGGCCTCGAGGCAATCGAGAAGGCCAAGCAGAACGGGCTGTGGGATAAAGCTTATGCGTCGCAAAGCAATGCCACGATGCCTGAGGATCTAGCGGCCGCATTGGAGCAGAATGCGAAGGCGAAAGCATTTTACGAGACGCTGAATAAACAGAACAAATTTGCGATCCTATTCCGCATTCATAATGTGAAGAAAGAAGAAACGCGCAAGAAGAAGATCGTGCAGTTCGTGGAGATGCTGGAGAAGGGCGAGAAGCTTATTCCTTAGGAATGTCTATAAGATTCGCTTCTGCTGTGAGAAGTATCGTATAGTAGGAGTAGTTGAAAATATGTTCCAGGAGGCTAAAGCCATGGCACAGGATATCTGGATTAACCTGCCAGTCACAGATGTTGAGAAGTCGACTTCCTTCTTCAATGCGATTGGATTCCAAGCGGCGAACGTTGGCAGCGAAAGAGCCAAGCTTACGATAGGTCAAACAACGATTCTGCTGTTCCCGGATGCGGCATTCGAGAAATTCACAGGTTCCAAGATCGCAGATACTTCCCGCAGCACAGAAGTCATTTTCTCCATTGGCGCCGACAGCAGAGAAGAAGTAGACGCCTTTATTCGCAAAGTAGAGTTAGCCGGAGGAAGCATCTTCGGCAAGCCGAGCGAAACGGACGGCTGGATGTACGGCGCAGGCTTTGCCGACTTGGATGGTTACCGCTGGAACCTGCTGTACATGGATGAGAGCAAAATGCCAAAACGGTAATAGAGATACGCCGGTCACCTGTTTAAGGTTACCGGCTTTTGTGTACTTCTCCGTTAACGAACTCCACGGCAAAGACTCAACCCTCGATTAAACCCAAGTATCTAACTTCTTTGCCATTTAGTTTTACGATTAATACTGGCCCGCTTTTCTTAATCGGCTCAAAAATTTCTACTCCTACAGGAAGTTTCGTCGCCATTTCGTCTTCAAATTTCGGACCATCTTTATATTGTTGTGTAATCATTCCAACCTTCTCTCCAGCTGTTAATTCTTCTTGTTGTACCCATCCAATGTTGCTTGCATTGTTGTAAATAACACCTTTGTATTGAAAAATGTCTGCATTCGGATCTTGAGCGATCATTTCCTGTGCTGTCGGATTATGGGTAGACTCCGTTATTGAATTCTCAGAATTAACGACTGTCGATTGATTACATCCCGTAAGCAGCAATAAAGTGATTAACAATGAAATAATAATCTTCATCCACATACTCCCCCTTCATAAATATACCAACGCTCAATCTGCTTGATTTGTTCCAGATTAAGCGTTACCAATTCATGCATGGCGCTCCCTAACCTACGTTTGCTACAATGTAAGGGTTGGAGAATGATTGCTCAATAGGAGGAAACGCATATGAACAAACGTCCGCTCGGCAGAACGGGCCTGCAGGTCAGTGAAGTCAGCTTTGGCACATGGGCGATCGGGGGCTCATGGGGACAGACGAATGAAGCCGAATCGCTTCGAGCGTTGGACAAAGCGATGGATGAAGGCGTTAACTTTTTCGATACAGCCGACGTTTATGGCGATGGCCGAAGCGAGCGGCTGCTTGCCCGCGCCACCAAAGGCAAGGAAGACCAAATTCACATCGCGACGAAGTTTTGCCGCCAAGGGGATATCTTCGCCCCGGAAACCTATTCGGAGCAGCGCGTCCGTCAGTGGTGCGAAGACAGCTTGAAACGGCTGGAGCGCGATACGATTGATATGTATCAGGTACACTGCGCGCCTTTTGAGATTTTGAAGCAGGGCGCTGTCTTCGAGGTGCTGGACAAGCTGAAGCAGGAAGGCAAAATCCGCGCCTACGGCGTCAGTGTAGAAACAGTCGAGGAAGGATTGTTCTGTCTGGAGCAGTCCGGTGTGGACGCATTGCAGATCATTTTCAACATCTTCCGGCAGAAGCCAATCGCGGAACTCCTTCCACGTGCGGCGGAGCGCAATGTCGGGCTGCTCGTTCGACTGCCGCTCGCAAGCGGCCTGTTGACGGGCAAGTTTACGACAGATTCGACATTCGAATCGGAAGATCACCGGAACTTCAACCGCGATGGTGCTGCATTTAACGTGGGCGAGACATTCGCGGGACTTCCATTCGCCAAAGGCGTTGAGCTTGCTTCCCAGCTTGGCTGGATCGCGGAAGGCCGCGGCAATATGACGCGCGCCGCTCTCCGCTGGCTGCTGGATTTCAAGGAAATCACCTGCGTAATCCCAGGCTTCAAGAACGTTCGCCAGGTCGAGGACAACCTCGGCGTGCTAGACGCGAAGCCGTTCAGCGCGGAAGAACAAGATCGGCTGCGGAAGTTTTATGACGAGCAGATCCACGAACATATTCGCGGCGCTTATTAAACGGGAAAGGGAGCCTTCGGGCTCCCTTTGTTGATGCGTGTTACGGCTTATGCGCTGCATCGTAGTAGCCACTGTCTACGGTGTGCCTATAGCTCCAACAGCTTTTTTCAGTCCTGCTTAAGTTCATCTATAATCTCTATGATTTGCTTAATATGTCTTTGCTCATGTAAGTAGAGGGATTCAAGCCATTCAATTAATAACATCTCTTTAAAGACGGGGTGTGTATAATGTCTTCTACTCAGCACTGAAGGGTCGACTATTGTATTTAGAAGTTCATGTAACTTCTGTCTCGAATCGTTTAGTTTATCTATAAGCGCTTGATATTCTACTAACTCATTAGTTGGTTTTGCAATTTCAGGAGCTTCTAACTTCCTGCTTCTATCGAGTAGAACCTTCACTGGTTTATTAGCTGCAAATGAATCTTCTGTGCCCTTTAATCCCCTCCTTATGGCTATGACATATAACTCTTCTGTTATAGAGAGGTGCTGACATACCTGACTGATACTCCAACTTTCAAAGTCTTTCCGTTTGTTTATTTGATCCCCACTTAATCCATCAAGAATTCCGAGCAGTTCGACTCTGGTTTCTTCTAATTGTTGATTGATTTCTTGAAGTTCCATTGAAGATCCCCCCTGACTTTAATTTATGGACTTGCATGTTATAGATCAAATTGTGGTTTCTGGTAACGGACCGCGGGCTGAAGACTTGATGCATGAATATGCTGTACGGCAAGGGATCATACTCCCTGATTGGTTATCAGAAAATCAACAACTTCTTTGGGTGGGATTTTTACTATCTTCCTTCAAATTCACTTGTTAAAACCCCATCAATAAACACTTTATATTTTGTTTTTCTTAAACCGGCAAAAACGAGTTTCCGTATCTTATCAATCTTAACATGATGTATCTCATCTTTACCTACTGTAAATTCATATGATTTGGTCAAACTTAACGAAAACATCCTAAAGTCACTAATCACTTGCTCCCCATCAGCACGAATACTCAAATTGCCCCAAAATTGGTTGAAACTAAAATCAACGATATGTCTCTCATTAACCCCAACCTCGAATGAAAATTTCATCTCGCTAACCTCATTTATGAGCTTATTGGTCGTTCCAAATGGCATATTACCGATCATCACGATATCTATTTTGTTGTTGTACAACCATGGAGCAAATATGAACAAGCATCCTCTTAGGTTATTAGATAGTTCACTTCTATTTCCAATTATGTTATCATACATGTAAAGAAGCCGAGTGCGGCTAACACTCGGCTTAACAATTGGCTTGGATGGGATTATTCCCTTCTAGTGTCACTAGACGAGTAAGAACCCACCTTCGGCGCTCAACCTTGGGGTGGGTTCTTATTTCTTCTTGTAGTTATTCGAGATGTATGTGAGTAGTGCAAGGATAAACGATCCAAATAAGAACATAATCGTCAACGCTGCTTCTACTTTCATGGCCTCACCTCCTTTCGAAGGGAAACCATGCCCACCCAAGATTCAATTGTCCTTCCTATTATACTAGAATATACCAATATAATGAAGAACAATTGTTCGGATTTACCAGCTTAGCGTTTCCTATACCAAGGCAATCTGCTCAGCGAAGGCTAAACGATTCATGATTGAGCATTATGCTGAGCCGCTAACATTAGATATGATCGCGGACCAATGTGGGGTTAACAAGCATTATTTTTGCCGATTGTTCCAGAAGTCAGAGCATACCTCTCCCCTCGCCTACCTGCGGAATCGAAGGGTAGAAGCCGCCCTTAGCTTGCTTCGAACAACTAATTGTCCGTGCACGAGATCGGGCAGCAGTGCGGCTTCGACAGTCCCAGCTATTTCGGCAAAGTATTCCGAACGTACATGAACATGACGCCTAAGGAATATCGAATGAAAGAGCTGGAGTTTCCGTTCGACGCAGTATTTTATGAGCGGTGATTGGTGCAAGGGTAAAAAGCCGAACATCCTATGTGGAAGTCCGGCTTTTACCCATCTCGTTCAATCCGAGATGCGGCTTTTCCTTTCACCTGTCGGTACTGGCGGCGGCGCTTTCGCCCGCCGCAGGTGCAATTTCAAACCACAATTCCCGGAATCGGTTGATACTCCCCGCTGAATTGATAACGATAGCTGTCTGCTATGCGGATATATCCGAGAATACAATGAGCTCTATCCCTGTATAGAAGACTAGAGTAATTGAAATTATCTTTGTTACCTTCTGCCACCAGAAGCTTATCATCAACACAGGCTAATACGACACCGATATGATCGTGAGAATCATCAGATAGCAGCTTATCGTAAATGACAAGATCACCACGTTCCGGTGTGAATCCAGCCTGCCCATCAAGGTAGAAGAAGCCTGTTTCGGGTAATCGAGCCCAATCAAGCCAAGCGCCAACGCCAGCTAATCGGTATTCCCTGTTCGGATACCGAATGGGCAGTTCAATGCCAACCTGCATACAGCAGTAGTACACGAATGCCGCACACCATTTGCCCTCTAATACTTTATGGATATCATCCGAGTCCGGCCAATACTTGCAGATCGCTCGGTAACGCTCGTCCTCAGGAACACCCACAATATGCTGCCCTGCAAGCTTCTCTGCATAATCAGCCAGTTTAAGACGTCGATCTTCATCATTCTGGTGTTCCGTTCCCTTGTGGACGATGCAGCTCTCCGTTTCCGCATTGCCCGGTTTCTGACTGTGCCTCTGCAATACGATAGCATCCTTGATAATTTCCTCATAAGGCCCATGAACAAGATGCCTGTCATCTTGATAAAAGATAGCTCGAAGAATGACAGACAACTCTTCGTTACTGAATAGTTGGGTTTGTCTTAATACTGGACGGGCAGCATCTGCGCTATTGGGACCTGGGAAACTAGTCATTCCGGTTTTAATCCAATAATAATTGTGCATTAATGCTGCGATCGCAGCGATTTCTGGATTTTGTCCCCTTGTCATAGCAAGCTTAGAAGCATAGTTTGAAACGCTAGATAGATAAGCCATCCTATCTTGATTTGTCACCGAGTCCCCAGTTGTATGAAGGACTTTCTCCAGAAACTCTCGCACCTTTGCAACCCGATCGGTCTTCTTCTGCTCAAGCGTTTCAATTACCCCTACCATTGCACGAAAAACCTGTTCCCAGTCTCGATTCGCATTGTCAATTACATACGTTGGACAAGGCAACCGATCAAGCAAGTCCAATTCGATCCGCTTGCGGTTTTCCATAAAACGAATATTATCCTCCGTTGCAAAACTGGGCTTGGAACGGATTGAGGAAATCCAAACCTGCTGCTCTCGCACGCTTGGCTGAGTCAAATAGATTAACATCGGATTCATTGCAGCAATCTGTTCGACAATTCCTTGAATATGCTGCTCGATCTCGCCATCCGTCGCTTCATAATGTCTGAGCAGATCATGAATCTGATGCTGCAAGAACACCGCTTCAAACACATACACCGTCTCCGAGGTGCTGGCAAGCTCAGCGAAACGTGCCCATTGCCGTTGAATTGAAAAGGTGAACTCCTCCATGGAGGCGCTAGGCGATTGAGTCCAACAAAGCTCACGAGACCTTAACTCTGCGTAGAGCGCATTCAACTCGCTGTTCCCCTCCAAATCACGGTAAGGAATCAAAAAATGGCCGCCATCATGAATAGCTCGCGAACGGATTACTTCCGCTATATTCGGATATCGATGGAGCAGATCGTCATACTCCTCTTCACGATAGAAAGCATGCCAATTCAAGCTCGCGGGATGCTCCTTGGCACCTTCATCATAAAATTGAGACAGTATGCCTTGCTCTACGAGGTGGCGCTGCAATCGTTCAGCCAACGTCGATTTCCCCGTACCGCACAGCCCTTCAACCAAGATTAATTTGCAATCGCTTCGCATGAGCTTCTCCCTATCGTTTGGAACGTTGATTCCAATAGTTTCTCTTATTTGCCTAGTTATTTGTATTCTGAAACGTAACATCTTACAATTGAATCCCATTGTCTATTAACTCAAATTCAAATACCGCATTCGTATAGATCTGTATAGGAGTTCTTGCCCCTACTGATTCAATATGGCTTGTAATCCATATCTCCTCTACCCCATCATCATCCTTATCTCTAAGGTCTACCTCAATCGGTTTACATAGAACCCCATCGGAAATGGAACTTATAAATTCATCATCAATTGTCACATTATTACTGGTGAGTTCCGACAATCTTTCTTCGGTTTGTACTCTTTCTTCCTTGGTCAATGGATACCGTTGCACTGAATTTTATCGCACAGGCCAAAGAATAATCCTTTTTCCAATTATTATATATTGTAACAGTTAAAAACGTTAAGCACCCTAATCAAAACGAGGCACTTAAAGTAAAGTGCCCCGTCGATTATTCCATATATAATTAGCAGCCCTACTTCCAGAGAGGCCGTATTTTTAACCTACCTCATATTCTCCTTTAATGACGAAGAACGAACCCCGAATCGTTCCGGCAAGCTTAGACTTCTGTCTAGCAAATTTGAATTTCCCCAACTCCGCTGGAACTTCCATTCCCTCGGAAAGCTTAAAGCCGACCGCACGCTTCTTCGAATCATCGACCGTGTACAAGACGTTGATTCCAAGCCCATCCTCATAGAAGATGAAGGCCCATCTAATATTCTCTACTTGAAAAAGTGACGTTTCCAAAGGTTTGGCCGCAAACTCAATATTACGTTCTTCTTTCAACACCCGGTTCACGTACTCCAGCGTCTCTTGGCTCTCGCTCGCCGGTACAACCGTAAATTCATGTTTGTATTTGTTCATAAAATAACGGGCTTCATTAGCGCGCAGACCGGCAAGCGCTTCTGTTACTGGCGAAGTTTCCAAACCGACTGTGGACACATTCTTGAAATCAACGATATAGGACATTGTTTATCTCTCCTCTTAGTTTAAAGTTTACGATTGTTCGGGCGCAGCGCCCACGAGGCAATATTCAGAACGGCATAGAACAACGGCAGGATCATATTGAACCCGTAATCACCATAATCGTCAGCGAGTGCATGGGAGAAAGCCGCGCCAGTCATTAGAAAGAAGATACCAGCGTGAGCCCATTCCTTGAGCCGCGGAAAGCCAGGTGCAATGATCGCTAGGACGCCAAGCAATTTCCAAGTCCCGAGAATGTTCGTGATGTATAACGGGAAACCGATATCCGTTACTAACTCGACATTGCCCCCATATCGCATCAGTTGACCAATGCCGCTCATCGTAATCGATACTGCGAGCAGTAAAGTGACGGTCCAATAGGTAATCGTTTGTATGCGTGACTGTGCCCCTGATCTTACGGTGTTTCCAGTAACGTTAATCGTACGCATTCGTTTGTTCCTCCTCCAAGTTTCGGATTGTCATATTAGTGAAATAATTGCTTTCTTATCGGACACCATTTGGTGTCTAATTGATTATAAGACACCAAATGGTGTCCAGTCAATAGTCCTTATTAAAAAATGTATAATCCATACAAAAAAAAAGGATGAAGGCTTCGCCTCATCCTTTAAAACCACTTGTTATTCAGCTTGCTTTATTGTGCAGAGCGTGCTCGATTCGCTTGTCTGGCACGAACCAGACCACGGCAACAAGTACAAAGAAGAAGCCGGATATCCATGTACTCGCATATGCAGTCAAGACTGCGGTCAAGTAAAGCAATGGAGATAGTTTCCCCTTCCAGTCTTTCCCGATCAATCGAACGAAATTAGGATCGTGGGCATGCTGCTTAAAAATCCCGCGCTGAAGCAGCCAATACGCAGATGCCGCTAGCAGTAGAATAATACCGTACAGCGCTGTTGGAGTGGCAGCAAAATGGCTGTCTCCCATCCAAGCTGTCGTGAACGGTATAAGGGACAACCAGAAAAGAAGCAGCAGGTTAAGCCACATCAACCCCCCGTTCATCGTTCGAACCATATGCAGGAGATGATGATGATTGTTCCAGTAGATGCCAACATAAACAAAACTGAAAATGTAGCTAAGTATTTTGGGGCCCAGTTCGATCAATGCGTTCCAGTCATGGCCTTCCGGCACTTTAAATTCTAACACCATGATCGTAATGATGATCGCCAACACACCATCGCTGAAGGCTTCCATCCGATTCGCTTTCAGAGTGCTTCACCTTTTCCTCGCATCGCGACTTTTCCCCTACTATATCACAATCTCAGCTCTATCCTCTATTCGTTATTCTGATCAATCGCACTAGAACGACACTTCGATGAAGCTTCCCGTATAATGCACATCTTTAATCGTCGGAGACTGAGGCGGCTGCGAGACCTGGGAATCGAACAGCATAATGATCAGCTTGCGTTGATTGATCATGCCGGGATAGGAGCCTTGCCTATCGCCGATCGCCAACACTCTTCGTTCCTCGTCCCAGTGCATGGACATAATTGCGCAGCTGCCCGTCTCATAGCTGTAATTGTCGTTCTCATCCTCATAGTAGTCGAACGAGCCGTTCTGACCCGCATACACTCGGATGTACAAGTACTCGTGGGAATGATCCTCAACATGCTGTAAGTCGTCGCCCATCGGCAGGATGGATCCGGAACGAACATAGAGAGGAATTCGCTCAAGAGGAGCATTCGCTGCAATGGTCTGGCCGCCCTGATGAACGCTATGCTCCCAATAGTCGTACCACGTGGAGCCTGCTGGCAAATATACGTTTCTCGTCTTATCCGCCCCTTCGATCGGCGTCGACCCGATATCATAGTACATAGGCTTCGTAATCGGGCAGACCATCAGAGCCGAACCGAACATGAACTGATCGTCGATATCGAAGGTTCCGCTGTCATGACGGAAATCGAACGGCAGCGCACGCATTAGCGTATAGTCCTCCCGGAAGACGCGAGCCGCCAAGGAGTAAATATACGGAAGAAGCCGATAGCGAAGCCGGAGGAAAAAGACAAGCGTCTCGTAAAAAGGCTCGCCCGGCTCGCCGAACCGCCATATTTCGCGGGGAGTGTCCGTGCCATGAGACCGGAACATCGGCAGAAATGCACCATATTGGAACCATCGCACGTATAATTCGCGATAGCCCAAATCCTCGACGCCAGCATCGTAATCTCCGTTCCAGAACCACAGGTCGGGCTTGTTCTGAACGAAGAAGGCGCCTATATCCAACGTCCAATAAGGAGAGCCCGTTGCACAGAAATTCAATCCGTCCGGAATTTGTTTGCGCAGCGTCTCCCAATTGGCGGCAATATCCCCCGACCAAGTGATCGTGCCGTAACGATGCTGTCCCGCATAAGCGGATCGGGTCAAATTGACTACCCGTTTGCTGTCGCTCGCAGCACGCTGACCTTCGTAAATGCCGCGAGAGTGAAGCAGCGAATAGGCATTGATGTAAGCTGGATCCAGATAGAGCTTCGCTTCCTCCGTATTGATCCGCAGCCTCTCCTCCGGCTCGGGCTTCACGGCTCCCTTCCAATCGGCCTCGAACGGCTCCGTGCAATCGCACCACCATGCATCGATGCCATGAGCGAACAAACCCTCGTATGCTTGTTTCCAGTAAAGGCTTCTCGCTTTCTCCGAGAACGCATCGTAATTGGCTCGATTGCCTAGCAATCCTCCGTGTTCAGCCATCTCTCTATGATTGTCGCTGTTCGGATTCATGATCGGCCAGATGGATACCATCAAGCGCGCATCCAATTGGTGAAGCTCCTCCATCATCTTCTTCGGATCGGGAAACCGCTCCGGATCAAGCGTCTTCTGTCCCCATAGCTCGCCTGTCCAAGATTTCCAGTCCAGAACGATGCAATCGATCGGCAGCTGTCGCGACCGAAATTCGCGAACGGTATCGATCAGCTCCTGCGAAGAGGTGTAACGCTCTTTGGATTGTACATAACCGAATGCCCACTTCGGCAGCATCGGCGCCTTGCCGGTCAAGAACCTGACGCCTTGCACGACCCCATCCAATTCCGGACCGTAAATGAAATAGTAGTCCATCTCATCGTCCACGTCGGTCGATAGATAAGAGCCGAACGCGTCGTCATGAAAGGTCATAAGAGAATAGCTGTCGACCAGAATCCCATACCCGAGAGTCGAGACAAGGACGGGGACAACCGCCTTCATATTTTGCTGATAGAGATATTGATGCTGCCCCCGCAGGTTGAACATGCCTTCTTCATGCGATCCGAGCCCGTATAACGCCTCGTCATCCTGCCATTCGAACGCCAGCTTCGTACGGTAGGCTTGCCGGTCGACGACCTTCTTGATATTGCCCGCCCGGACCCTCAGCCCATCCGCTCCTTGTCCTGTTTCGAGCAGGGCGTCTTCGTCGAAGACCGATTTGACGACGTCGACGGGCACAAGCGTTTTACCGCCTCGGTTCGGCTCTCTCGTCAGCAGTTTTCCTCCGGCATCGTAATAGGCCAAAGCGCATGTTCTTTTATCGATATGGATAGAAAGCTCGGTTGTACTTAATTTCACATAGTCATTCTCGTCTTGAATGACATAAGGGGAGGTGTTCGCCTCCCGCGGCACGATCATCAGGCTTTCCTGCTCGCTGAACGAAGTCTCCACCGTATAACGAATACGTACGATGCGGCTTGCGCAAACCGTTAGCTGCAGCCTGCCCTCCGTCGTCTCCAGCACAAGTCCGTCCGGCACCGCATCATGCTTTAAGATTGGCATAGCTTCCTCCTTCTCTTACCCTTTCACGGATCCGCTCGTCATGCCGGCAATAATGAAGCGCTGACCGAGCAGGTAGATGATAATAACGGGCAAAATCGTCAAAATAATATCTGCGCTCACCAAATTCCACGACTGCTGAAACTGCCCGAAAAAGTTATAAACAGCCAGCGTCATCGGCCACTTCTGAGCACTGTTCAAATAATACAACGGCATTAGAAACTCGTTCCACGTATTGAGGAAAGATAAGATGAAGACCGTCACCGCGGCCGGCTGAAGCATCGGAAAAATAACAGAGAAAAACAACCTAAGCGAACCGCATCCATCGATGACGCCCGCTTCGTCCAGCTCCTTCGGCACGCCTCCGATAAACCCGTACAGGATGAACACGCTGAATGGAATTTGCGTGACCATGTACAGAACGATGATGCCCGCTTGGGTGTTCATCAGATGCGTCCACTTCATCACATCGATCAATGTAAAATAGTTGAGCGGCAAGGCGATTCCCATGATCATAAACAAGTACAGAAAGCGATAGAACTTCGTCTTGTTTCGTCCAAGCACATAGGCCGCCATCGACGAGAAGAGTATGCAGAGCAGAGACGATACGGTCGAATACAGCAAGCTGTTCGCAAAGGAACGGCCCAGCTTGCCCTTCTCGATAACCGTCGCGAAATTCGAGAAATGCAGTTCGCGAGGAAGGCTGAAGCTCATGGAACTGGCTTCGGGCGCCGCCTTCAGCGCATTGACGACTATGAGCAAGATCGGGATGATCGCAATAAGACTTACCAAGCCGATCACGATATTCTGAATGGGGCCTCTTATCCATTGTTTGGTTATCATCCGTTCTGTTCCTCTCTTGACATCAGCTTAATGGCGAAGTAGCCCAGTATGGTCATAATGACAAACAGCACGGTAATCAATGCTGTGCCGATGCCGTAGCTTCCGAGAGTAAACTGATTGAATACCTGCGTGTATACGACCTCCGTGGCATACCCCGGGCCGCCATTGGTCAGAACGTACACCGTATCGAATATTTTCAGGCCATACAGTAGATTCAGCACGGTCGTAACCGTAAGAGCCGGCATAAGCAGCGGCAAGGTAATATATTTGAACTTCAGCCAAGGACCCGCTCCATCGATATCCGCAGCTTCGTAGTAGGAGTGCGAGATCGACTGAATGCCAGCCAACAGAATGACCATAATGTACCCTGCGCCTTTCCATACATCGACCGCAATAATGGACTTGAAAGCCCAATTTATGTCCGTCAACCAGTGCTGCGTCCACTGATTTAATCCAACTGCGCGCAGCACGCCGTTCACTAAACCGGTCTCCGGATTGAAGATGGACTTGAATATAATACCCACCACCAGCATCGGGACGACGGAAGGCAAAAAGATGACGACGCGATGAACGTTTTTCAGCTTGATCCCTTTATTCACGAGGACCGCTATGAGCAGACCAACGATGGTTTTGAGAACGATCGTTGCAATTGTAAAAACGACTGTATTGCGAATGCCATGCATGAAGTTTTCATCCGACGAGAAAATCGTACGATAGTTGTCCAGCCCGACATAATGAATCGCTCTCGAATAGCTGTTCCAGTCCGTGAAGGACAGGTAAATCCCCATCAAGCTGGGAACAACCGCAAATACAATGTAGAAGAACAACGCGATAGCGATAAAATAAAACGGATATATGCGTCTAGTCATGATCCACTCCCCGTCCCA
Source organism: Paenibacillus terricola (assembly GCF_014779765.1). Classification (GTDB taxonomy): domain Bacteria; phylum Bacillota; class Bacilli; order Paenibacillales; family Paenibacillaceae; genus Paenibacillus_T; species Paenibacillus_T terricola. The sequence goes on from NZ_JACXZA010000006.1 coordinate 396,172, forward strand.
TCAAGCATTCGATCGAACAGGGCCCGATATCAACGTTCATCATCGAGCCCTGCATCATCTCCTATGCGGCGTATCTTATTTCCAGTTCGGATCGTTTGCCGTTTTGGCTTGCTGCGCCCGCCTCTTGTCGATGTTCTTCAGCACATCCTTGGCCGACATTTGTTTGCCCATCATAGCCGCCATGTCCTTGCCGATATCCATCCATTGCGGATTCAAATAATTGATGGCCGTTTGATATACCGTACCCGACTTTTTGCCGTAGGCATCGAAGAACGTCTTCTGTTCTTCGGTGAACTTGGCATTCACACCCGAGAAGTTCAGCGTCGTGAATTTCGGCTCGTTATCGAGCAAGTACTGGAGATTGTCCTGCTGCGCCAAGAATGCGAAATACTGCTTGGCTTCCTCGATATGCTTCGAGCTGCTTGAAATAAACTTGCTCGGAGCGGCAGGGTTAACGTTAAGGTCTTGGTTATCGTTAAGCGGAATCGGGAAAAATCCGTAGTCCGAGGCTTTGCTGCCCGAGACGGCTTTCTCTATTTGAGCAGGCAGGCCGATGTTATAGACGGTCATTGCATATTTGCCGCTTGCCATGTTCTTCTCTGTATCCGCATACGTATTGGAGAAGGCGTTGTCGCCGAGATAGCCCTTTTGCACAAGTTCATTGAATTGCGTGAGCGATTGCTCTAGAACGGCCGCATTTTCAAATTTCTCCTCGTTGTTGATCAGCTTGTTCGCAAGCCCCGGATCCTGTTCCTCGTACCTGACGCCGAGTTCAGGGAACCATAACACATGATGCCATCCATCCGAGACCGGCTCATAGATCGGCGTGACGCCGGAAGCCTTAATCGCTTCGCAGTCCTTGAGGAACTCGTCATAGCTCTTCGGAACGCTTAAGCCAAGCTTCTCGAATATCGGCTTGTTGTAGACGATGATCCAGCTGGCGCTAGGATCCCAGATCGTCATCGCATAGACCTTGGATTTCCAAGTCGATTGCTCTATGAAGAGCGGATCTTCTCTTTTCACCCATTCTTCGTTCGTCAGGTCGACTGCGTTGTTCTCGACGTCATATAGCGAGCCCAGATCGAATTTGCCGCTTTGTCCGCCGAAAATATCAGGCGCTTCGCCGGCAGCCATCTTCGCCTTCAGCACGTTGGAATATTGATCCGACGGAACGATCTGATAATCAATATGAATGCCCGTCTGTTCTTCGAACTTCTCCGCAAGCTTCATCTCCGGGTCTTTAATCCAATCCTGGCTTGCCAGGTAGGACAAGGTTACATTCTTCTTCTTCTCCGCGCTTGGTGCAGCGGGCTCCTTCGTCTCGGAGTTCGTGTCTTGGGATGCAGAGCCGCCGCTGTCGGAATTGCCGCATGCGCTGAGCATTCCGCCTACAAGACCAAGAACCAGAAACATGCTAAGTGCTTTCTTCATAGAAACTCCCCTTTTCTATCGTTATTATTGAAAACGCATTCATCATGCTGCACTATCATTATATAAATGCGCTTACATCTTCTCCATGCAGAGGTTTGTGCGTTTCTTTGCACAATATTTCCGAGGGTTGACAACGATTTCATCTTGCATGCACAATGTAAAACACAACTACTCAAGATTATGGGAGACCGCTGCGATATGATAAGGAAGCCTCGCTCCATTCATATGACCTTATTCCTTACCTACTCGTCGATTATTGTGATCGGCATTTCCTTACTGTTCTCGCTTTTCCACTTATGGTCTTCCAATCTATTGAAAACAAAAGCGTTCGACTCCATCTCGGAGCTCTCGTCATCGCTGCAGACGCAGCTTGATCTGGAGGTGCAGAAGCTGGATTCCGTTTCTGTCAGCATTTTATACTCCAATCTCATTTCAGACCGCATCTCGGCCTTCGATACGTCGAGCGGCAGCGAGATGTTGAATGCGCCGCCATTGAATTCAGGCGATCGAATGAATAAACCGATTACGGACATTTATGATATTCTGGTTGCCTTGGTCGGTCCCTCCTACCCCGTTCAACAGGTCTATTTGCACTTATTTTCCGGCACCTCGATCGGAGTCGGCTTCGATAACAGCCAGAAGAAGGTCGATGTCAAGAGCCAACCCTGGTATGCGGCGGTAGAAAAGAACAAGAAGAAGAAAGTGCTTGCCTTGTCCCAATCAGGCTACAGCTCCGTTAATTTAAAAAATAATGTATCGCTATCCTTGTACCGCTACTTCTCGGACAAATACGATGAACCCAAAGGCATCGTGGAAGTGAAGCAGAGCTATAACAAGGTTTTCAGCAGCTTTATCCAGCTTGCGCAGAATGATCCGTCCCTCGAGCAGGTCATCATTTATTCCGATGCCGGCGAAATCATATACCCTTACGATTCATCCCTGTCGGACCGTCAAATCGTCAATAGCATCATGCGCAATCCGGCCAATCTCTTCTCGTCCGATCAGCGCACCTATATTACCAACCCGGAGACGAAGGATAAAGTATTGCTTACAATCAAGCATTCGGACCTGACGAACTGGAATATCGCGGTCATGATCTCGAACCAGTCTCTGCTCTCTCCGCTTAATAAATTTACGCGATTGGCGGTCTTGGTTACGCTTCTCATCTTAGCTCTACTCATCATTATGTCGTACTTCGCATCCAAGAGAATGACAAGTCCATTAAGCAAGCTGAATCAAACAATTAAGGCAATGAGCCTCGAATCGCTTGTATCCGGTTCCGTTATAGAGCTTAACAGCGGCCTAAACGAATGGGATCGGCTGAATGCTTCTTTCGTGAAGATGAATGCCAGGCTCAAAGAGTCCTTCGATCAGTTGCTCCTTGCTCAATCGCAGGAGCTTCAAGCTCGAATGACCGCGCTCCAATCGCAGATGAATCCGCATTTCCTGTACAATTCGCTTGCGACGATTAGCGCCATGGCTTATGAACAAATGAACGAAGAGATCATTGTCATGTGCGATAACTTGTCCGACATGATGAGGTATATCGGCGCCGATGAATCGGCTCTGGTCGATATGCAGACGGAAATCCAATATACCGACATGTACATCACTTGCATGAAGCTCCGTTATGGAGATATGCTGTCATGCGCCATTGACTTGGAATCGTCGATCAATCGCATTCAAATCCCGAAAATCATGATTCAGCCGTTGGTTGAAAATGCATTGAAATACGGCACGAGAACAAGTCCTCCTTGGGCGATCACGGTCAGCGGCAGAATCGTCGATAATCGGTGGATTATCGACGTAACGGATAACGGGCCGGGCTTCGATGAGAAGGAAATATCCCGCATCTATGAGCAAATTAACGAGATTGAACAGAACAATGTGCTTCCAGCCCTCCAATTGCATGGGATGGGATTGCTTAACGTATTCATCCGCTTGAAGCTGCACTATCGAAACCTTATGTATTTCGATATTCGGAACTTGCCTGAACGAGGCGCCGTCGTCTCGATCGGCGGTCCATTGCATATGAAGAGATAAAGATAGGGGGAGAAACGATGAAACCGATCTCCATCATCGTAGCCGAAGACGAGCCCTTGCTGCTTCGAACGCTAGTCCATCAAATCCAGCGGACCGACGCTTCCTTTCAGGTCATTCTGGCCGCAATCGACGGCGAGCGCGTTCTTCAATTTATGAAAGACACGCAAGTGCCCGATGTCATTATTACGGATATCCATATGCCCATGATGGACGGCATCGACTTAATCAAGACGGTAGACCGAGATTATCCGATTGTCAAAAAGATCATTATAAGCGGCTACAGCGAATTTGAATACGCGCAGCAGGCGCTCAAATTGAATGTCAGCGATTATTTGCTCAAGCCGGTTAAAAAGCAAGAGCTCGAGGATATGCTGGCGAAGCTGAAATTAACGATCGAAAACGAGCGCTCGGCTTTAAAATCCCCAAAGCTGCTAACCAGTCGTCAATACTCGCCGGAGGAGATCGTGAAAGCAGTGGCCGCCTTCATTAAGGCCAATTACACGCAAGAGCTTCTTCTTGAGGATATCGCTCGGCAATTCAACATCAATGCATCGCATTTAAGCAAAATTTTTCTGAAATATACCGGCGAGCCGCCCTCCAAATATATCATGTCGCTGCGAATCAACGATGCCAAGCATTTGCTTTCCCTGCACAACGAGTTTTCCGTGAAAGAGGTAGGCGAGGTCGTCGGCTATCCGGATCCGTTCTATTTTAGTCGCATATTTAAGCAGTGCACAGGAATGACGCCAACAGACTATAAGAACCGACTTTCTAAGCAGGATAACTAGCGATAAACAAACAAGGAGGGTATCCCCAGTCACCTATTGTAACTGATGGAGTACCCTCCCTCGAATGACTATCCTTATTCTATGGAAACGGATGCGGATAAGGGTTAAGCTCCTCAGGCGACAGCCGATGATCCGTATATCCCAGTTTCATCGGTACCTCTAATACTCTGTCGAGGCCGACTAATCGGGTAAACTGGTGTCCGAACGTCATCGGCAGCATTCCCGGTATCAGCACTTTGACGCAGTGAAGGCCGTTGCGGAGCGTCTCGCTCGATGACTGATCGATGACGATGACATCCAGTTTCAAGCTGCGAAACGTCTGTAGAACTTGAAGCAGATCATCTGTTAAATCATCATTCATCCAGACTGAACTGAACTCTTCCTGGAACGTCCGCGTCGGCCGCTGTTCATCCAGTAGAAATCCAAGCCGCTCCTCCGATTGCGGCAAGCTGTATAGCAGGGCATGATCCTCCATGCTCTGAACGAGGGAAGCGTCATGAAACATAGCCTCTGCCTCTTCCTGCCGCTCGTGCCAACGTCCCTCCATCCTTGTAATCGTGACAGCCAACTCATGTATAGCACCCTTAGCAGCACGAATCGGATCCAGATGAGCCCCCGCAGCGCAGACAAGGTTCAATCGCTGATCCGCTCCTCCCTTCGCTGCTGCCCAGATGCTTGGAATCCCGTTCTCCATCGTCGTGTTATATAGCTGCACGTCGTATCCAGATACTGCTCTTAAACGCTCGATCATCAGCATGAGTTCCTTGTCTCCCGAGGAACGATAATCGAGCCGAGGTACAGGCAGTCTAGCGTACCAAGTCATCAAGAACGAATCTCGTTCAACGACCTCTAATAAGCCGTACAAGATCGCTTCCTCCAGACTACCCCCAATCGCGCAACCGTTGGAGGTCTCATAAACAAAGCCCCCTTCAAAGCCGAAACTGTAATAGCCCAGCCGCTCAGGGACTAGAATCGGACGTTCCTGTAGAAACGAATATCCCCAGACCCATGACATTGCAGCGGAAGGATCATAAGGGGCGAAGGGAAATTCCGGCTGCTCGAACTGCTCCTGTACATGAAACCCCACCTGTGACGGATCCATCGCTGTGTCTTTCAGGTTGGAATAGCTGTCGTATACAACCGTTCGTTTGCCCCGGGGAGCGAAGCCGCAATATCGTTCTAATCCTTCCAAGATGGCAGCTAACTCGCTATCTGCATAACAGTGGGAATGACCGCCTGTCACCTCGTTAAACATGCTTGTAGGAAGGTTTACAGCGCTGCTAGCAAAAGCAGATAGAAGGTCAAACTGCTTGCCGTTTAATAGTCCGGTTCGGTTATCCCAATAATCCTTAGCCAGTACCTTCTGCAGATCACTCATCGAACGGCTGCGATATTGATTCCGACTCAACTTCATGCTCGATCTTAGTATAATTTGGGCTGACTCCATCGAATCTTCCGGCAATTGGCTGCACACCGGACAATTGGACTCTGGCAAGACGCGATGGATTGTGGTGCTCATCGTATCAAGGTTAACGATATAAATGCCGCCCTCGGAATGCGCTTCTTCACCTCGTAGTGCCCTCGCCACTTCTTCAGAGAGAATGCAGGCCAAATGTCGTAATCCCGAAGGGGACAGCTCTTCGAGAGGCGGCGGAGTAAGATCGGGAAAGACCAGATTCATTAGCTCATCCTCTATCTCCCCGCCGTCGCGTCCCGCTCTGGAACGCCTGATTTCCGCACATTGGGAACAACCGGGTTTCCCGGGACGGGTTAGCGGTCCCACCACTCCTTCTCCTCTAGACACATAACAGCATATCCAAGGAATGCTAAGCGGCTGCAGTATCTCTCCTGCTTCAAGATGAATGGAGGCGCTCCCTCCCAACACCAATGCCAATCCAGCAGAGGGCGGAATATCACTGAAATCCGGTCTTCGCACGGTGTCGGTCCAAGTTAAATGTTTGCACACCGTATCCGCGAGCGGCCCTTCTCCAATAACCGCTACTGTATGCATGAGGAAACCTCCTCACATAGCATAATGCCAACCACCTTAATCGACCCGTCTCTCCAGATTGACTCACACCTTAGATCGAAGACCTCCAGGTCTATACGATGCTCATTCAAAGTCTGAACAGCAGATCGAACCCATAGTGCATTATCGATAAGACTAGCAGCGGAGATCGTAATGCTCTCGGGTCTCTGCTGGTGTTCATTCCATAACACAGAAGAAACGGGGGCAGCCTCCGTTTTCATCAAAGCTTTGTGCAGCGATTGGCGAAGCGCAAGCGTTCGATTAAGGTTAACGCCGCCATACCAAGAATCACCCGAGTTAACCCATACGACCGGAAAACCGAGCAACGATTCGCCGGATGCGATTACGGGTTCGCCCTCTAGGATACTTAAAGCCTCTTTATAAAACCGGCATTGGATATCTTCAATTCGGGCACATTCCATGGGCGTGAGAATCAGTTCTTGTTGAATAGTTCGTTTGCCCAACTCTTGAGATAAATAAGCACTCAGCCCGCGTCTAACGGCTTCGGCGAAGGTGAGCCCTGCTCCGATATGGATGTTTTCCTGCTGACGCGAGAGCGGCTCAGGAACTAGCAGCGGCACCATGCGAGCCGTGTAAGCTTCAAGCCCTGCAAGCGCTGACTCACGCCGAGCCTCTACATGTGTAAAACCACTGCATACGATAGCCGGAAGTCTCGAAGCTTCTTCAGATAGCGGGTCATCAGGATGGACGAGACACTGCGCCAACGGGAGCTGGTTCAATGCCCCTTCCCCCCAAACGTGGAAAATGCCCGACACCTCTGAGGTCATGCTGCCGAACCAAGTAAACCATTCCTCTGTATCAGGTTCATGATCAGCTCCGAGATTAAGCTCGAGATCCATAATCGAGCAGCCAAGCTTATGTCCGGATAGGAGCGGATGAAGATGAATCGGATGCCAGCTGCCTTCTAACGTGCGGGGATTCAGGAGATAGCAATGATTTCTGCAATTTGGTTCACCGGCCATCCATTTATGCCATTCATTCACGATGAGATTCGATAATAAGGTTGAAGTCGCGGCCGAATAAGGCCGCCAGTCCGCCTTAACAATGGATCTTTGCACGCACCTCCAAGCGGACTCCCAGCAACCGTCTTCTTCCGGGTCTAACAGCGGTCCAGCCAACCCTATTCCTTGCAAGCCCATAGCAGGGAGCAGCGGCTTCTTTTGTGCCAAACAAGCGGCCCGAAGCATCTGGAATTCCTCTAGGTCACCATGCTGAGCGGCATATAGGATAAAGGAGTACGGTCGAACCGCAGCCTCCCAATCCACCTTATTGCCTTCTGCTGCTTCTAGGATATTCAGCGCTGCCTCCGAATCGCTGAGCAGCGCCTGTTCCAATATGATCTTAAGCTCCCCTATGTCTGTAGGCTGCGTGTTCGTTACATGCACGGTGATATTGGATAAACCTGACTCATACCATCCCTGAACAAGCGCGATCAGGATTGCTCCGGAACCAACCGCAAGTACCCCTTCACCATGAGAAGACATTCTGTTACCTCCGTCCCTGGCATGACAAGCTTATGAAGTTCTTAAGATCATGCCGCTATCTCCGCACCATAAATCTATTGTTAAAACTATGACGTCCCACCTTTGTCTTACCACATAAGAATTGACTGGTATTCGAGTTACGTGAGTAAAGTGTTGCTCAACACTAGTCGTTAAACAGATAGCTTGTCACAACGAATGATCCCTTCCATTCGCCCATTTTGTTCATGTGCCCGCTCCACGATCAGCATGAACTCATACAATGCTTCTGAAGCAAGAAAGGAGGAAGACAAATGGGATTTTTAGGTGGCGCAGGTGGCTATAGCTGTAGCTGTAGCTGCAGCTGTGCAGGTGGATTTTCTTCCATTGGTGTAATTCTTGTACTTTTCATACTGCTGGTTATTATTCTCCGTGCAGTTGTCTGCTAATTGATCGCACAACGCCCGGCTGCTAATGCAGTCCGGGCTTTTTTTAAGTGATAGATACAATACGCAAGTTTCCGTAACAAATAAGCCGGCCATCCTCTAGCGGATGCCCGGCTGTTGTGCTGCTTAGTGCTTTGCTCTTATTGAATCTTCACCGCATCCACCTGCGCCCGGAGGCACAACTCCGCCGCCAAGAACGCATGCTCCTGGGTCATCGCATTCTCCGTCCGATTGAGGCAGTCCAGAATAAGCTCCCCGAAGAACGGATAGCCGACTTGACCGCTGACATGGAAATGGAATTCGCCTTCTTGGTTCGCTAGATACACGTGATTGCCTGTGCGTTCTCTCCCGATATCGTTGTACTTACGCAGCTCAATATAGCCTTCCGTTCCAAGAATGAGCGTACGTCCGTCTCCCCATACGCTAAGCCCATCCGGTGTAAACCAGTCCACGCGGAAGTAACCCGTTGCGCCATTATCGCCAAGCAGCGTTGCGTCGCCGAAATCATCGAGCTCGGGGTACTGCGGGTTGTTGTAGTTGGCGATTTTGCTGTGCAGCACCTCTGCCTTCTTGCAACCTGCATAGAACAGAAACTGCTCGATCTGGTGACTGCCAATATCGCAAATAATGCCGCCATAACGTTCCTTCTGGAAGAACCAATCAGGCCGTACCGGCGCATTCAGTCGGTGAGGACCGAAACCCGTGACTTGGATAACACGTCCGATCGCACCCTGCTCAATAAGTTGGCCTGCGTAGACTGCCGACTCTACGTGCAGACGTTCACTATAGTACACCGCGTATTTCTTACCTGTCTCACGCACCTTGGCACGAGCGGATTCCAATTGTTCCAACGTCGTGAACGGCGCTTTATCTGTAAAATAGTCCTTGCCCGAGTCCATCACACGAAGTCCAAGCGCGCAGCGTTCGGACGTAATCGCCGCACCTGCTACGAGCTGCACTTCCGCATCCTGCAGCACTTCTTCCTCCGAGTCTGCGATTCGCACCTGCGGGTATTGCTTAGCGAACGCTTCCGCTCTCGCGCGATCTTGATCGTACACCCACTTGATCGTCGCACCCGCTTCCAGCAGTCCATTCACCATTCCATAGATGTGACCATGATCAAGCGCTACCGCTGCGATTACGAATTGTCCCGGCTCCACAACCGGATTGGGCTTGCCCTTCGGGGCATAATTCATTCCGTCGTTCGATGACATAGCAATCGTCCTCCCTGTTATCGGTTATCCGTATATTTTATTTGGTTTCCAGGCTCGTTCCGATCGTAATCTGCTGAGTGGCGAAATTCTCGACGTGTCCGCTTTTCTCATAGAAATGCGTAACATGCTGCTTCAGGCCTTCCGCCGTATAGAAAGGATCGTCCTTCGCCAGCGGAAGCTGTACAAGCTCGCCAGTCGAAGCAGACTTGTAGATGCTCGTAATTAATTCCAGTGTACTGCGCCCGCTCACCCCGTCAATCAGGACAGGCCCGCCCGTCTCGATTGCGCGCAGCACGTTGTCGATTTGAGCCGCATGGCCCTTATAAGCGAGATCCGGCAGTTCGTTATACAGCTGGGTAATCTGCTGCTCCAGCTCTTCGTCCTTCTTCGGGAATCCATTCTGCATGGAGCTGGATGCGGTTAGCTTCCAAGGAGCCGAAACCCGAGCCTTCTGACCTTGGAAAATCATTTGCTGCTCTTCGCCGTGATGAACAACCGAGCTCGTAATTTGGCCCAGCGCGCCATTCGGGAATTTGAGCATCGCAATCGACAAGTCTTCGACTTCCGCGTTATCATGCGCAACGTTGCTCATGAACGCTTGAACTTGCGTTGGCCGTCCCATCATCCATAGCAGCGCATCGATATGGTGAACCGCATGATTGAGCGTGCAGCCGCCGCCTTCCTTCTCCCAAGTGCCGCGCCACCACAGGTCATAGTAGCAGTGACCGCGCCACCAGAAGGAATCCACTTGAGCATGCAAAATGTTGCCCGCAAGCCCACTGTCCAGTACGCTCTTCAGCTTCATCAGCGGATTGGTGAACCGATTCTGCGCAACAACGGAGAGGATCTTCCCGTTCTTCACCGCTGCTTCAATCATCGCATCGCATTCTTCGAGCGACGCTGCCATCGGCTTCTCCACGAGAACATGGCTGCCCGCGTTCATGAAATCGATCGAGACCGGTGCGTGGAAGTAAGGCGGCATGCACACCGATACGATATCGATACCGTCTTCAAGCAGCTCCTTATAGTCCTTAACAACCTTCGCACTATCAAGGCCGAACTGCTGTTTCTTCTCTTCTGCTTTCTCCGTATAGAGATCGCATAGAGCAACAATCTGACACCGATCCTGGAACTGCAAGTAACTTTGAATATGAGCAGACGAGATTGCTCCTGCGCCGATGATCGCTATCTTCAACATGTTTCATGTCCCCTCCATTGCGCTGCTAGTTATACATTGATAATAGCCCGATCCGGCAGTTGATAGTGATCTTCCATAGCGGAGAAAATAACGCTCTGTTGCGGTTTTTCCTTGTACCGATGTAAGCGTTTCGATATAGTGAGAATAGATCCTGATAGAGTGAACGATTGGCTGACAGAGGGAGGACAAGTGGATGTCGCTGCTTGCACATGGCCTGATACATACGCCATTGCATTTTGCCTATAAACGCAAGAGTGTCAATTACGAGCATAAGGAAACGTTCCATTCCCACCTCGGCATCGAAATTCTGTACATTCATCAGGGCCGCGGGACGATGATCGTTAATAATAACAGCTATGCCATTAAGCCGGGGATGCTGTGTATTTTTCAGCCCTACCAGCTTCATCACCTTCAGTTGGAGTACGATGACAATCAATGTTTTGAACGCTCGCTCGCGATATTCGAACCAACGATGTTTGATGCGCATTTTGAACCATGGCCAGCTCTTCACGCGTTCTACAACTATATCAATGTGGGCAAACTGCCCTATCCATGCCTCTATGAACTCGATGACACGGGCATGCTGGATCAACTGTTCCGCAACATGCACGAGCTAATCCCGACGCTGTCAGAGTCCGACAAACGCGAGGAAATCTCGTTATTTCTCGTCGGTCTCTTCCGTGCGATCAAGCAGGCGTGGGGTAAACAGAGCGAACAGCCGACTGCCGATCACGGCCGCCGTCGCAACTATCAGGTGGAGCATATTCTTAGCTGGATCGAGGCGAATTACAAGCAGCCGTTCCGGCTCGATGATATGGCTGGAGCGCTGCATCTATCCTCTTATCACCTGTCACATTTGTTCAAAGAAGCGACAGGCGTCAGCATCACGGAGTATCTCATCACTCGACGGATTCACCAAGCCGTCCTGCTGCTCACCACGACGAATAAGCCAATCTCCTGGATCGCCGAAGAGATTGGCTTAACGAATAACTCTTATTTCTGCAAGCTGTTCAAAACGCACATGGGCATCACGCCGCATCAGTATCGGAAGAAGTGGGCGTGACCTATCCCCAATTTAATAGAAAATCGCAGGAATATACTCGACCTTCTCCGAGATCGGCTTCTCGACTCCCTGTCGGAGCAAGTAGAGCCGTTTATTAGCTTCAGCCAGAGGTCCCGTGACCTCCACGTACTCACGGTTACAGACATCAACAAGACCGATGTTGTAATTCTCGCCGTCGAAACGACCGAGGTAAGGCTGGTCATTCAGCTGAAAATGATGGACGCCCAAGCAGTACGGCAGCGCCGCTGCTTGTTCCATGTAATGGCGTACAGCCTTGCCGCGGTTCTCTTGGTCTCTCGCCCCTCGAATACCAGTGGCTGGCAGCCCTCGATCTATGGAACCGAAGTGGAACTCCCCAACCATAACCGGCATGCGCACATTGGCGTACACCTCTTCCACCGCAGCATTGCATTCTTTCTCATAACAGTTGATGGAGAAAATATCAAAGTACTCGCTTCCGCTATACAGTTCAGGACTTGAGATATAGGCATAGCGGATTCCCAGATTCAAATGATGCGGATCGGGATGCATTCTTCTAATCTATCATTGAAGTACGCCTGTTTCTAAAACCCCTACCCCTTAACCGACCCCAGCAGTACCCCTTTCACGAAGAACCGCTGTGCGAAAGGATACATGATGATCATCGGCAGAGAAGCGATAACCATTGCAGCCAATTCAACCGTGCGGGCGGTTACCGAACCAACGCCGCCTGTTTGATTGACGAGGCTCTGAACCGCCAGGTTGACGCCGTTGGCGGATCCCATCATGTTCTCGACCGCACGGTTCGATTGGATGAGCCGAAGAATGACGTATTGCAGCGTCTGCAAATCAGGCGACTGCGTAAAGTACAGCGTTGCGCCGTAATCGTTCCAGATGCCGACCGCCGTGAAGACGGACAATGCCGCAAGCACCGGCTTGGACAGCGGCGTGATGATCTGGAAGAAAATGCGAAACTCGCTCGCACCATCCATTTTGGCCGATTCGAACAACGCTTCTGGAATGCTCTTGAAGTTCGCATTGAAGATAATGACGTTCCAGAAGCCGCCGAACAGCGAAGGCAGAATATAGACCCAGAACGTATCGTAGATACCAAGCCAGGTCATCAGCATGTATGACGGGATCAAGCCCCCGCTGAAATACATGCTGATGAAGCCGATCGTTGCATAGAACCCTTTGCGTTTCAAATAAGGTCGAGAGAACGCGTACGCGAACATCGCAGTGTACAATGTAGAGAATAATGTGACGATGACCGTTCTTAAAGCTGTAATGCCCGCAGCCTTCAGAATGCCAGGATCATTCAGCACAGCCTTCCAGCTGGCAATCGTAAATTCGCGCGGCCATAGGAAGACAGGTGACCGAAGCAGGCCATCGCCCGTGTTTAATGAACTAATGACGGAGAACCAGAAGGGATACATGGTCATGATCATCAAGAGAATCATGAGCGCCATCGTCGTACCATTAAATACGCGCTCTCCGAAGTGTTTGCCTCCAACCATATAATCTCACTCCTAGAATAAACCCGATTTCGTTATTTTCTTCGACGTCCAGTTTGCACCGAATAACAAGAGCAACGCGAATACGGATTTCATCAGACCAATCGCCGTTGCCGAGGAGAACTGGAAGTTAAGTAGACCGGTCTGGTATACATACGTATCGATAACCTGACTCGCCGGAAGGTTCAGCGAATTTTGCAGGACATAGATCTGGGTAAAGTTGTTGTTCAACATGCCGCTCACCGCGAATATAACGAGTACCATCAGCGTTGGCAGGATGCCTGGAATCGTAATGTGCAGCATTCGCTTGAAGCGTCCCGCTCCATCGATCGAAGCTGCCTCATGCAGGCTCTGATCGACACCGGCCATCGCAGCCAAGTAGAGAATCGCGCCCCAGCCGATATCCTTCAGCAGTCCCGTTCCGATGGCTACGCCCCAGAAGTAGCTAGGATCCGCAAGGAATTGTATCGGAGAGTCAATGAGATTGAGCTGCTGCAGCACATAGTTGACGATACCGTCAGAGTTGAGCAATGTAATGAACAGTCCGCCGAATATAACCCACGACAGGAAGTGCGGGAGATACGTAATCGTCTGAACGAAAGACTTGAATCTCGCATTCTGAATCTCATTGAGCAGCAAGGCAAACATGAGCGTACAAGGAATGCTGACGGCCGCGCCGATCAGGTTAATGCCGAGCGTGTTGCGCACCATTGGCCAGAATTGGAAGTTATCGAACACCCGCTTGAAGTGCGTGAAGTTGTTCCAATCCGCCGTGAAGATTCCCTTGACCCCCATGACAGGATCAAAGTTCTTGAATGCCATAATCAGCCCGAACAGCGGGGTGAAATCAAATAGAAATATGAACAAAACTGCTGGCAGCAGCATTAATTTCAATTCCAATTGGGTGCGGAAATCGAACCCAAGCTTAAAAGACTTCAGCTTCTTGGGAGCTTTCTGTTTCTCTGCACTCACCTTGTCTGCGGTCATCGCCATTACGGCTCCCTCCATTCCAGGAAGCAGTAGCAGCAGCAAGCTGTAACCCGGCCTGCCGCTGCCTGCTCTTCGTCTGTCAAAGTGAATTAGGAATTGATACCTTTCACTTCAATACCGTATTCCTTGTTCTTCTCTTGCACGTACTTGTTCTTCTCCGCGTCCACTTTCTCGAGACCGAGCTTCTTGAGCTGCGCGACCATATCTTCATACAGCGAATTGAATTCCTCATCGCTCTTCGACATGATGATTTTAGCGATTTGCGCTTCTTTGTAGGCTTTAACCTGCGTTTCAATGTTTGAGTTCTCGCTGTCTGCAGCGAAATAGTCGGCCGGTAGGTTCAGTGAGTTATTAACATACTTCTGAGTGGCTGGGTCCTTGCCATAGGCAGATTGCGCTTGAACAGCAATTACAGCAGCTTTATCAGTTTCCATAGTTGGAGGTTGTTGAATCGAATAAGAGAATGTTGTGTGGGCAAATGGCCAGAATGCCCCGACACCAGTGTTCATATAATCTGTCGCGTTCTTCAACCCCTCTTCTGTTTTGACGAGCAGCCCCTTGTCGTCAAAGGTATAATCTCTACCCTCGAAGCCGTATGAACTCAACAGCATACCTTCTTTACTTGACATAAAGCTAATCCATTTTGCCAGCTTTTCTGGATACCTTGTATCTTTAGAAATAAACGTCTTCATCCAGCCACCACCGGCGAGAGTTGATTTTTCCATAGTAGGCTTCTTCCCGCTATCGGATAAAATCGGTCCCGAGGATGTCCAGTAGTCATAATTGTTAAAGGACGTATTCGCCGTATTACCGATGAACGTAAATACACGTCCTGAAGCGATATCCGCCTTCACTGCCGCGTTATCGACCGTCATTTGTCCTGGTTCGAAATAACCGCCCTTCATAGACTTATAGAGGAAGCCCAGCGCATCTTTTGTCTCTGGAGCGAGCAGCAAATCACGATAGTTGCCGTCCTTATCCACTCTCATTGCACCGAAAGTATATTGCAAGAACGGCAGCGTCGCGTCCTGATAACTTTTGCCGTCAACAAGCAGAGGGATGACTGGTGCTCCATTGACCTTCAAGCCCTTAGCCTTCTCATATGCTTGCAGCAACCCTTGCTCGGTTTTGATATCGTCCAAGGTCATGCCTATTTCCTTAAGAATATTGGAGTTGACCAGAATTCCACCATTGGAGGCATAGTCCACTGTATCAATATAGAATTGGCCAGATGGCGGATAAACTTTGCGAGCGTCATCTGAACTAATATGACTCGGGAAAGCATAGAACCCACCATCACGCTTCTCGATAACCTCTTTGACGTCGGCAGGGAAATCTGTGAGGAGATGAGATTCTGGATCGTATTTCTTCAGAAACTCTTCGAGTTCCCACACCTTGCCCGACTGAATCAGTTTCTTGACCATAACGTCGTTCGTAATCGTCAGTACGTCCGGGAAATCCTTGTTGGACAACAGCATCAGGTTGAGCTTCGTATCCCCGTCTTGCGCTGGAATGTTGAACTCGAATGTAAGGCCCGTCTTCGCTGTAATAGCTCCCTGAACCGAGTTCGGATCCGTATTCCATTTCGCTGGTGGATTCCAGAAATCGACGGACGAGAACCATACTGCCTTGTCCGTTTGTCCGCTAGTCGTTGAATCCGAAGGCTTTGTCGAATCAGAAGCGCTTTCATTACTGTTACCTGAACCTCCGCAAGCAGTCAATGCCATCGTCAGCGCCAGTGTAACGCCAAGTGCAAACCTTCTCTTTCTCTTCATCTGTATTAACCCTCCTCGAATGAGTGCCTTGTTACACTTCAAATTGTAAACGCTCTATCGAGTCGTCCATATGGCCTCGTTTCACTGTTTTGGTGTTCTGTTCACGGATATCGGACGGGCCTACAATTTCCGATATTTGCTCGGCGTGATCCCGTAATGCTTCTTGAACAGCTTGTTGAAATGAAAATAATCCTTATACCCGATCCGCTGTACGATTTCTTGTACGGATAAACTCGAATCTGCAAGCAGACTGCGCGCCAGATTCAAACGCTTCTCCGCAATATAGTCGGTATACGTGCTTCCCGTCTCCCGCTTGATCAAGGAGCTCACATAGCCAAGACTGATCTTGAATTGGCGTGCGATATCGCTTAATAGAATATCCTGCGTGAAGCTCTCGTCGATGTAATCCAAGATTCGCTTCGTCAAGCCGCTCGGAATGCCGGAATCGCTGTCGGTCGCATTGACCAGCGCATCCTGCAGACTTGTGAATAATTGATCGGAGTTATGGTACAGACGTACCAGGCTATCATAGGATAACGGCTCAAGCACCGCTTCTGTTGAACGGCCGCCGTATTTGTATTGCAGGGCTACAATTTGGTTATAGATGACGGCCACTTGATCGACGCTTATTTTGTTTTCTTTGCAGCCATCACCAAATTTGGCGATATAGGAAGCCATCTCTTCCTGATCCCGCTCTTTAATGGCAACCTCCAGATGGAGAATATCTTTGCGCAGGTCGAAGGACATCTCCATTGGCTTATATCTGGCAATCCGTTCATCTTCATAGAACTGTGCGCTGTACATGGCCATGTCCGCTTCCTGATATAGACGGGATAGCAGCGTATCCGGATCTCCCAGCCCGCTAATGCCAATGCTGTGTGCATCGGCCAGATTGCTGGAGATGTACGTGAGAAAATCAAGCGGATGCTTCTCTTCGTCATACATGAGAAGGATGGACAGCTTGTTCTGTCCGGTGCGGAACCGAATTTCTTGCAGCGTGTCGAAGGAGGCTTCTTCGATTCCCAGCCTCGTATTCGGCAATTCAGGGAACATGCAGTTCAGAAACCGATAATGAGGGTATTGCGTTGATAACCCTCTGTGCTCTAGGAACTTACCCACCGTCATTCGATTGTCCGGCTCCAGCAGATCGAATAAATCTTCCAAGAACATATCGAGCTCCCGCGAGGCTTGTCCACTGGATTGAAGATGATCAATCAACCGCTGCACAGTCTCTTCCAGCTGGTCTTTCTCGATTTGCTTCAGCAAATATTCGAATGCACCGTAGCGAATCGCCTGCTGCGCATATACGAAATCGGCGTAGCCGCTAATCAGAATCACTTTGGTCGGCAGCCCGTTATCGTGAATTCGCTCCAGCAGCTTGATGCCGTCCAGACCCGGCATGCGAATATCCGAGACGACTAAATCCGGACGCTCCCCCTCGATCATCTCCCAAGCGTGTATTCCGTTATAAGCCTCGCCGATAATCTGGAATCCGAATGCATTCCAGTCAATTAAGTTGGCAATGCCGAAGGCGATCCAAGGCTCATCATCTACAATTAGTACGCTGTACATCTCGTCATCCCCCTCTTATCGCGTCATGCTGCCTTCTTCACTTATTTGAATGTGCTTAGGAAAATCTAACGTAACGGTTGTTCCGCTGCCTGGACTGCTCACAATCGTGATCGTCGCTTCTTCCCCGTAGAACAGCTTCAATCTTCGGTAACTGTTCGCAAGACCGATGCCGTGGCCCGACATTGCGGAACGATATCCTGCTTCGTCCTCGCTTCGGAATGAATCCGTCAGTTTGCGAAGAACCGGTTCCTCCATCCCAACCCCGTTGTCGGATACGATCGCTCGTATTCGATCATCGCCGAGCCTACGCAAACTGACATTCGCTTCTCCAGGTTCCAGTTTCGGTTCCAGCCCGTGGAATACCGCATTCTCAACGAGCGGCTGCAGCAGCAGCTTGACGGTCTGGACCTCCAGAAGCTCTTCTTCCGCATCCAAACGGATGCCGATCTTGCCTCTGAATCGAAAATCGATAATGCGTCCATACTCATTCAGATGCGCGAGCTCTTCCCTGATCGTAACGAAATTATCGCCTTTCACCGAGTAGCGGAACAGCCGCGACAAGGAAGCAGTAATCTCGGCGATGTCGTTCGCCCGATGATACAGCGACAACGCTCGAATGCTCTCCAGCGTGTTATATAGAAAATGCGGATTGATCTGATTGCGATACGCAGCAATCTCGAGCTGTTTGCGATCAAGCTCTGCCTCATACATACGGCGCTGGGCGCTCTGCACTTCATCGCTCAATTGCTCGATCGAATCAAGCATATGGTTCAAGCTGGTACCAAGGACGCCGATCTCGTTACGATAAACACTGCTAAACCGTGTTTGTCCGCCACTTCTTGCATACGTGTTGACGAATTCGTTCATCGCTCGGACCGGCCGCAGCAGCTGCGAATAGAATAGCAGCAGGAACAGCAGGAAGATCAGGAAGATCACGGCATAAGAAATGATATTCATCTGCTTAATCCAGTTCATGTCGCTGAACAATTCGGAACGCATAATATCACTAACGATGACCCATCCGTTCGTAGAAATCGTCGTTCGCAGCACGATATGGTTCTTGTCGGTCACATGCTTCTCCGCTTCAGACAACGTCTGGGTATTCACTCCATCGGAGCCGGTAATAATTTTGTTCTCGGAATCGGTCAAGAACAGCTGAGAATGCTCCGTCAGCTTCGACTTGCTTAGAATGGCCGAGAAATTATTGACATCCATGAAGAACACGCACATCCCGCGATAATCCTTCAACTGCAGGTTATTCTGCAGATTATAGACGGGAACCGCGATCGTATAATACGTATCTCCTGTCTGCCCGGGAGTGCCGAGCTTATATTCGATCTCATCGACGGTCCGCTTCTCCACAGGAGAGAATGGCTTGCCCACACTAGCTGTAAGCGCACCTTCCTTGTCGTACAGCTGGATGCCCATCATATTTTCTTTGAGCGCCAGCGTGCTTGTGAATTCAGCAACAATCTCCGGATTCATCAATATCTTCGTCAGTGGATCCTCCGTGCTCAGATAATCTTGAAGGATCGGGCTGTAGAGAAGGGAGTAAGAGATGCCGTCCATATCCGCGAAGAAACTGTTCAGCGTTTCCTCGACCTGCAGGACGATTTTGTTCGCCGAACCCGACACCTTCTTCTCTACCGTACGCTGCGCGACTGCGTTGGACACCGTGAACGATACGAGCACGACAATCAACGTGAACACAATCAGGTACAGCAACTTCTTGATCAAGCTGATGTTGTTGAGTAAGTTCCGCATAATTTCCTCCGATAAGGACAGTATTTCCTTATAATAGCCGACGAACTTGAAGCTGCACGCTATTGAAAAAAGCACATTGGAATCAAATACATTGATCCAATGTGCACCTGTTACTGGACTTTAATTGTTAAGGTTATCGTCTCAAGCTCCGGCAGCAAATCTTCTTCATCCCGCATATCTAGAATGGGCGAGCCGTCGAAACGCCAATGCAGCGGCCGAATGCTGGCATTGCGGCGTCCACCATCAATGCCGCATGCGTGATAAACGTTGTACCAATCCCCATGCTCATCTTGCACGAACATGTTATGACCCGGTCCATACTGTCCTGGCAAGCTCAGGGAATGCATGAGCGGATAATTCGATTTGCGCCAAGCATTCGGCTCAAGCGGATCCCCTTCGGCAATTAATTCCAGTATGCCCACCGTATAGTTCGGACCTACATTCGATCCGGAGAAAACCATGAATAGACGGTCATCCCGCTTCAATATATAAGCGCCTTCCGATACGCCGGAAGCCGCTCCGCCGTTACGGTCCCAGCCATACTCGTTGCGACAGATGCGAACCGGGTCACTGGTCAGCCGCCAAGGCTCGTCCGGATGAATCGTTGCAATGTATAGCGACGCTAATTCCCGATCATCCCCGAACCATACGGGCTGCGACCAGCATACATACGATTGGCCCTTATGCTCGAAATAAGTCATGTCCAGCGAAATGCTGTGCTCACGATCAGCCAGGTCCGCAATAAATTTGCCGTGACGGTTCAACACACGCCTTGGCGTATCCCAGTGAGCTGGATTCATCGGATCAGTGCCCGTAAGCTCTACTACGTGTGCCTGTACGCCGCGCCAATCATTATTGACGCTGATCGCCAAGAAACAGTAAAGCTTGCCGTTGATGACATGCAGCTCCGGTGCCCAATGCTGCCCGTGCCGTTCGCCACTTGGTAAGTTCCCATCCCATAACAGCGTTTCTGCTGCTCGACCGTCCTCTAGTCCCTCAAGCGTCTCCGCAGACCGGATATAGATTCTCCGCTGGCCATCGTCATCCGTCGCAATGAAGTAGTAACGACCTTGGTACAGCAGTACGAACGGATCCGGCCTCGTTCTCATCATTGGGTAAGGGAAATTCGTTCGTACTACTCGAGCATTAAGTTTATATTCGCCTGGCTTGGACAAATCCAGCGCAGCAAGCTCATCTTCGCTGACCGTCATTCGCTTATAGCTTATGCTACCGTCCGAGTAATGAGCGGCCGCTCGGATCGAGTCGATCGGAGGGGATGTCGTTCCCTGCCTGATCATGATCGTCGGCGCCTGAACCGATACATTGCGAACACGCCCCAGCTTCTTATACAAATATTCCGCTTCAGAAGTCGTTAATGCCAGCAGCTGTGCCATATTGGCATCGCTTATGGATACATCTGCTTGCGTTATAGGGAACTCGTGCCCTTCCTTAGCAGGAGCGAAATGAATAAAGTCCTCTGTTGTGACCCAATACGTGCGCCCGCCTTGCTCGCTCCAACCAATTCGATAAGCCTGAACTGCTGCGTCCCGTTCACAGCTGAAGTCCTCGATCTCGGCGTCCGTTAGTTTAATCATGCCCTTCTCTTCGTAATGAACAAGATCCTCCGTCTCGAAGTACAGCAGTTCACCGGCGTGGAGTGCCTCCCCCGCGTAATTCAACGGTTTCGCCAGAACGCCGAACCCTTGCGGATGTCGCCGGAATAGTCTTGGCTCTGTCAGGAGTCTCGTTTCTCCTGCTGTCGATGCGCTGTAGTCCGCCTTCGGGAACAGCACGCCATAGCCGCTGTTCAACGGTTCGAATTCATTATCTCTTGTGTTTAATGCCAGATGAAGACTGCTTGCGACGAACCGGCTGTATACATTGGGGTTGCTGTCCGGCTGGCGGGTATAACCCGCCAGCCATACATGGTCCGCGCCTATGACACGAACGGCGAAGTTATACTGTTCGTTGGAAGTCGATGCCGTTAATAGAAACTCCGCGCTCATTTCATAGCTTGGTGCAAGAAGGATGGCATCGTCGTTCAGCATACCTGACAATGATACTTGCCAAGTGACAGCTTCACCTCGAATGACGGAAGGGAGTATTGTGCCTGGCGTTAGGTAATATGGCACCTGCCATTCTTCTCCGTCAGAGGGATCGTTACTTAATGTTCGTTGATACGAATCCAACATCGTTATGTCCGCCTTACGCATGCTTAACCCCACTTCTCCAGCATGGCCTCATATTCGCTCTTCGTAATCGGCAGGACGGAGCCATGCCGCTTCTTCAAGCTGTCGAACGAATATTCATCGCGATCCGGCTTGCGCCAGCTCTGCCCTGTCGTATCTCCGATATCGGTCGTGATGATCGGCAGGTATCCTCCGCTGGTTGCGTATTGATCAACCAGAAGACCCCACTTCTCTTCTCTGTTAAATTTGAAGAACTGCGGTCCTTCTACATCTTTTCCCGTCAGCCCGAGACCAAGAGAATCAAGCGTCGCGATGATCTCCCATTCGCCGAGAAGGCGGTCGGCTGCCTCGATCGTAATCTCGCCGTCGCCGGATGCACGGTAATATTTGCTGCCCGCCTTAATAATAGTCGTATCGATAATGGTGCGGCGTTCGCCCCGCGTAATGTATTGTTCTGCTGGCGTGAACGTACGGAAGTCAGTCGTTTTGCTGCAATAGATATGCAGTCCGCGGCCATCGCCATCCTGTGCATCGCGGCTGGATGCCCAGAAGACGAGATAATCGCCTGCTTCCTCGTCGTAGATCGCCTCTGGCGCCCAAGCGCAGCCCGCTTCCGCAGGTGCGATTTCAACCATACGCGGCTCAGACCAATTGATCAGATCGCTGGATTCCCAGATGATGAGCGACCGGCTGCCCGTCGTTGTTGCTTCCGCATTGCCCCATCCGCCGCGGCGATGGATGCAGAGGTCTGTCGCCACGATATAGAACCGGCTGCCATCTGCGCTCCGAAGTAAATAAGGATCTCTTATGCCTTGTTCACCCACAGAGGACAACAGAATCGGTTGTTTGTTGTTAAGATCCTGCCAATGCATGCCGTCACGGCTGAGCGCCATATAAATTTGCTCGCCGTTCTCCTGCTCGCCGATGAAATGAACGAATACGTACCCGTATAAAGCGTCGTTATTCATATTAACCTCCGTATTTGCATGATAAGGTGACGATTCTACAGATTTATCTAGAATAATAGATACTTCCTCTACTACGCATAATGCTTAACGATACGGTCATACTCTTCATCCGTAATCGCCAGAACAGTGCCGTGCTTGAACCGATAAGGGAAGCTGAACTGCCCCTCGCTGCGGATAAAACGTCCGCTATTGAGATCGTCCGCAACGAATGGCACATAGCCTTGTCCATCTCCCTTGACGCCGAAGAAGTCCAGCATCAGGCACCATTGCCCATTGGCAAGTTTGAAGGCCGTAGGCCCTTCATAAGCGCTGCTGCCGAGCTTCGCCATCTCTTCGTCGAATGCTTCGATCCGCTCGTGTGTACCGGTCAACGTATTGCCGGCCTGCAGAATAATGCCGGCAGGGTCGCCCTCGCTCTTCAAGAAGCGGTAGAACGTTCCGTTCTCCTCATAGATAGCCGGATCAATAATGCCGCTGCCATCCTTCCTGCACAGCAGCTGCGGCCTGTCGAATCGAACGAAATCCTTCGTTCGCGTATAGAAAATCGCCTTGTGCCCGTAATTGTTCGAAGCATGGGCGGACGACCAGTGAATGACATAGTCGTCGCGGTCCCGGTCATACAGCACGTCCGGCGCCCACAGGCAGCCAAAGTCTTCGTCACCGAGCTCGACCATCCGCTGCTCCGACCAATTCACCAGATCACCCGACTCCCATAAGGACAAGCATCTGCTGCCTTTGCGCGAGATGTTCTCCCAGCTGCTCTCATATTTCGTATGGAAACCGTTCGCCAGACTAAGATCGGTAGCCAGAATATAGAATCGGCCGTCCCTCGTCCGCACAATCGTATGATCGCGAACGCCTTGATCGCCTTGCTTGCTCCACAGCACCGGCTGTCCGCCGTTCACTTGCTCCCAGTTAAATCCATCCTTGCTGACGCCAAAATAAACCTGTTCACCTTCCGGCGTCGTCTTCTCTCTGAAATGAACGAATAAATAAGCGCTCATCTGCTGTCCCCCTAATTTAGAAACGTTTAAACGAGTTTTATAACTTAGCATATAAGAAAGTAAACCGTTTTCATATGGTTGAGGTTTTGCATTTTGGTGTTTTGTTCGCTTATGCGCAATCGCTCGATTCAGCCAAGTTCATTTGTGTGAAATTTTATAGAAATTAGCATAAATCGCTAGTAGTCTAGCAGTTGAACTGCATGTATAACCAATTAGGAAGCATAGAGCTCAAGGATTCTGCAATGAAAAGCGAGGTTCGTATGATGAAAACAATTGGCGGAACCATACTGACGTATGTAAGTAAGGGAGACGGCGGCTACCTGACGCCTGCAGACTCCAGACGATCGGATGCGCTATACATCGCGGCCAAGCGCGCCGATGAACAAGACTTCACCATGCTGAACAAAGGCAAACCGATCCTGTATATCAAATGGACCGATTCGGTCGAGGATGCTCCTCATGCGCAAATGGGCTCTCCCTCCCTATTCCGCAAGCCTGACGGCACTTATGGCCTGATCGCATCGGAGAACAACGCAGGGAACGGCATCTATCTATGGGACTCAGAAGATCTGCTATTTTATCGCAATCAACGAAGGGTGGAGGTAAACGCGGATGGGGCGGCGGTCGAGCGTCCGACCATCGTCTATGACGAGACCGAAGCTTCCTATAAGCTCTATTGGACAAGCGGCGACGGCAGCGTCTCTTATGTTTCGACCTCCTGCGACGGGCTCCAATCCTTCCAGGCTCCCGTGAAGCAAGTCTATCCTGCGAAGGCCTTGAGCGGTTCTCTTCCGGATAACGCCGTCGCAAGTGAGAGTGCCGAATTCGAAGTGACCGAGCAGGAACTGGAGCGCGTAATCCGCAAGTATGCGCCTATTACGAATAAGGGCATCGAACCGATCGAAGCTTTGACGCTTCAAGCGGGAGACAAGCTCCCTGCCCTGCAAGACCGTGTTCGGTTAACCTACAGCGATGGTTCCAGCAAGCAATTGCGGATCGAATGGGACGCAGAAGATATTCAAAGCATGGATACGACGAAACGAGGGGCCTATGAGGTCAAAGGACGTGTCGTCCAATCCATGTTCGACTATCCCTACATTCCGGAGAGAGCAGATCCGTTCATCATGTACAATCATGATGATGGCTATTATTACGCCACAGGCTCTTATTACCCGGAGTCGGATCCGGCTGCTTGGACAGAGAAAGAGATGGGCAAAGTCGACTATGACCGCGTCACGCTGCGGCGGGCAAGAACGCTTGCGGAGCTGCGAAATGCCGAGGAAAGCGATGTTTGGGTGCCGCGGGGCGAGGACGGCTTCGTCCCATTCTTATGGGCGCCGGAGGTTCATAAGATCAATGGCAAGTGGTACATTCTTGTCGGGGCAAGACAAGCGACAAGCGGTAGAAGTTGGTGCAGTACGATGGTGCTGGTCGAGTATATCGGATCGCACGATGAGATGCTCCAAGGCGGCATGCTGAAGCAGTACAATTGGAAGCCGAGAGCGATCGAGCAATCGCCATGCAGCTTCGATATGACCTTTGCCGAGATCAATGGCGTCGGTTACTACATCTGGCCGAACCATGCACGCATCCATATCCAACAAGTCGACCCAACCGACCCAGCCAAGCTCATAGGACAAGCGGTGCAAATCAAGAGCATCGAATGGCCGTTTGAATATGGCAAGCATAATGTCCATTTAACCGATCAAGGCATTGTTGAGGGGGCCGCTGTTCTGCAGTATAACGGCAAGATTTACTTGAGCTATGCAGGAGCTACCGTGGACAAATACTATTGCACGGCGATCATGATTGCTGATGCGGGAGCGGATGTCATGGACCCTGCCAGTTGGTCGCATCCGTCCTTTGCGGCACTGAGTACGGAGGACGTGGCGAATACGGATGGCATTGCGCCGCACTGCGGCCCTGGTCATAACTCCTTCTCCATTGACGAGGCAGGCAATCCAATCAATATTTATCACGCAAGGCCCGTTCCAGAACCCCACACAGGACCTGGAGCCGGGGGGTTGCATGACCCATGTCGTCATACGATGGTCAGCCCGGCACATGTCGCCTATGATGGCACCTTGATTCTGAATATGACGGCCGAGGAAGAGCTATCTCCCGCTTATCGCAATATCGTTCTAACCGTTAATGTCGTTTAAAGCAGACTCTTAAAACTAATAAGCTGAGCCAATTACGGCATCAGCTTATTTGTGTTTCATTATATTCCGTAGTTACCCTATAACTAACGGCTCTCTACCAAACTACCAAATTCTAATGTAGTTTTTACCCCTCTTCAAATGAGCGATCGGTCCAAGTACACTGCGCTCGGTCCTTCGTTCACCTAGCAAGTCGGTGTCCAAGATTACTTCGCTGCCATCTGGGTTCTCAAACTCGGCATCCACAATGCGCACCCGCGGCAGTGTCGTTGTTGAATGGATCTCGCCGGCAATATGCTCGAAGCTTTCGGGCAATTCTATGGCAAGAAACCCTACTTCTCCTTGATCGATAATGCTGAAGCGAGGATCGTAGCCTCTCTCAATCATATTTTCCGTTTCTCTTTCGAACGGATCCGCACCGTTGAAATAGGCGTTGTTGCGAATATAAACCGGTTGTTTAACCCGTTCGAATTCCTCTACGTCGCCATGTATCTCATGCACTTGCTCCATATATTCCTCTAACGATGTGGTGTAGTCGTTGAAGTGGTAGGTCCCCACCTCTTCTCCAATAAAGATGTTGTTGTAGAATCGATCATCTCCACCATATGTCAGCGCAAAACCGGCAACTTGCGTGCTATGCGGCAGGTGATATTGTGTGGAACGATTCATTACCCTGCGACGGCTCATCTTGCCTCCGATCAAATTGTTAATGTACGCACCGCCCTGGGCCACATTTTCCAGCGCATATTCAGAGTTCAAGATATTATGGTCCACCATATAAGGACCGTGACTTACTTCCAAGAACAAATCCCGATGGTTCTGATATAGGATGTTCTTGCTGATTCTCGTCCCTTGAATCTGCCAATCCAGCCAGATGCCAAGCGTACAATCATGAATTCGGTTATGGTGGATTTGGGTATCGATCGGCGCATGAAGCTTAATGCCGGCAATTTCATGACCCCAGAATTCACGCTTGACCGCAATGTTGTATATGTGATTATGGTGAACTTCGCTAAAAATGCAACCCAAGTGACCGACAATCGCATTCTGCCCGCAATCGTAAATCGTATTATTACGGATGATATGAGAACCGATTGTATCCTTGCTCCAACCTTGACGCTCTGCGGTAAAGACCGATTCGAGCTGATATTGATATCCCGGCTTATCTCGACGGACCGAACGATAGTTATGACCTGTGGAGGCTTCTTTACCGATGCTGATTGCGCTGCATTTGGCATCATGAATAATGTTGTTCTCAATAATCCAGCCTTTGCTCCAATTCGGACCGATCAGACCGGGCTGATCAGCAGTCGGCGGCGCCCACGGTGTTGCTGCATGTGCCATCTCGAACCCGCTAACGGTAATATAGTCGATTCCTGTCTCAACCGGATAGAAGCAAGAACGACGAACATTGATTTCGACAAGCTCT
Source organism: Paenibacillus terricola (assembly GCF_014779765.1). Classification (GTDB taxonomy): domain Bacteria; phylum Bacillota; class Bacilli; order Paenibacillales; family Paenibacillaceae; genus Paenibacillus_T; species Paenibacillus_T terricola. The sequence continues at coordinate 423,208 of NZ_JACXZA010000006.1, forward strand.
TGATTCGGATCTACACCTTGGAAATTTGCGTAGATCGTCGTATGATTCTCATTCACCTCTGCATACCAAACATAAGTCGTCTGCCGAGGATTGTGTTGTGGGATCGTTCTTTGTGTCCATAAGTCCTTAACTTCCGTTCTTGCTACTGGATTATGTAAGAGATCAAACCGACTTACTTCATAGAAGGACATATCGTTCAGGTAGACGTCGCCCAGATGTTTCTTCTCGTCAATCGTAACAAGCCAATCGCCGAATACTTCTTCTGCATATGGATTGTAATCGCCGAATAATGTGTTCGGCACGACTACTTTCCACACGTGACCTTCAACGGGCTGCCAATCCCGAATGCGCTCAGAGCCCTTGATGACTACCTTCTCGCCTTCTGCTGCTCGATAGGTAATTCTTCTCTTGTCACTTAGTCCTTTGTATTTGGGCTTAACCCATTCACGATAAACGCCCTCATGAACGATAACCGTGTCCCCAGCCACAGCAACAGATGCCGCTTTGTTGATAGTGAGGAATGGATCCTGTTTCGTTCCCCGTCCTTGATCGGAGCCTTTCTTCGCTACATAATATTCCATCTTGATATATCCTCCTAAGGTTCAACTTGCTTGCACCTAATAATAAAATTTAATAATTAAGCACAATGCCATCTTCATTCCTTCAGCTCAGTTGCGATAGACCGTAAGAACTATATAAGTCTATGATGACAACAATCCTTAACATAGGTTTGTATTTTTTTATTTTTGTGTTTTATTTGATTGTTTCCATTGTTTCCCTCACTTGCGAGCAGAGAGGTTGTGCCCTGTGGAATCGTGTAGAGAATGGTTGCATTCGTTCTCATTCGTACCTGGAATACGTGCTGCCCTTTGTCTTTTACGATATTGCATGGGAGAGGAACCTTTATATCGACTGAAGCAATTGGAGAAGTACGGCGCATACTTGAAGCCCACGCGCTCAGCAACCTCAGCCACCGATAATTCCGTATTGGACAGCAGGTGCATCGCTTGCTCAAGTCGATATTGAATCAAATATTCCAAAGGCGTGCAACCGTAGACTTCCTTCATGCATCGAACGATATAATTCGAATGAAAATGCAAGGCCTCTGCCAGCACTTCGTTCGTCAGTTCCTGCTCATAGCACCGACGCAAATAGCTCTCGGTCAGCTCCGCAAGCCTTCTTACCGATGTCAAAGTGCAGTGCTGATCCTTCTGCTCCTCATCAAGCAAATGAAGCAGTTCCATGAACCGCTGCTGCCCTCTCCAATATTCAGAAGGTCCTTCTTCTGCTGTAAGCCCCATCTTACGTTTGAGAAGCCGTTCGATTCTGGCGCAATGCTGTAGCGCCCCATATTGCGAAATGATTAGAGGGTACACAGTAGTAGACGCGAGCCGATCAGGAGGCGAACACGCTAAATTATCATCTTCCCTATACGGCCCTAGATAATCGAATCGGACTTCATAGAAGATTGTCTCATTATGACAGGAGGCAGTTGAAATGTAATGGCGGTCGGGAAGCAGCAGAATAGACTGTCCCTTCTCCACTTGCCACAGACTCTTCCCTTCTCCAATAGACAATGCTCCTCGAATGACAAACAACCAACCGTAGACTCCGGTGCAGTTCTGCTCTGCATACTGCTCACCTTCTCTATAATGCGTACGTTTGACCGATATGAAATTCGGCGTCGGCGGCAGATCCAGGATAATGCGTTTCATTACCATCCTCCTTGCATAAATTAACGAAAGGAGGCTGAGCGACCTCCTTTCGTGATCCTACCTGCTAGATTAGTATTGTTCTGCTAGCATCTATGGCGTGTTCAAAATGCCCAATGCCACAATAACAAGATCATCCAGATCAATGACATTGTCATGGTCGAGATCATATTTGCTATACTTCGCGCCCCACTGCGGATCGGCGGAAGTTAAACCATATGCCGCCGCGACAATGCCGAGGTCACCAATGGAGTATTCGCCATCTTCGTTCGTGTCGCCAGGCTGCGCGACAATGACAGTTGCTGCGAATGCATGTATAGCCGCTGTCAGTTCTTCTACCGCTTTCTCGACTTGCGCAGCTGTAGCCAGCTCGTCCTCTGCAACGACAGATGCTTGGGCTATTGCGGCGCCGAACCGATCTTTCGACTGCTGCGAATATTGACCTGGCTTGGTACCTACGATCCCCAAGTCGAATTGCTCTTGCGCGCTTGCAAGCAGCGAGATAAGCGCTGTTTTGTCCGCTGTAGACTGAATGACTACGCCTGTCGACGCGGCAGCAACCGACTTTTCCACTCCTTCACCAGTGGCTGTTCGGTTCGTGATTGCGATCACAGTGGAAACCGACTCGTCCAGTACTTTCGCCTTCCAATTCATCTTGAAGAGCGTCGTATCTGCGTCAATGGCATTGGTTTCACCTTCGGAAATCGCAATAATATGGATACGGCCAGGCGCAGCATCAGTGCTTATCAGTTGGAATCCCTCCACTAGTGATTCCGCTCCAAGGAATTCGATCGCCGCCGAATCATAGGTTACGATTATATCCTGTGCGAGAATGCTTTCATTAACATTATGAATTTTATAATTAGTTGTAAATTCGGAGCCTCCAACAACGCTCGCAGGATTACCGGAAATCGAAGCATACAACTCGTCGTCGCCATATACATGAATCGTAACGCTGTGGGTTGTCGACAATCCCGCCTTGTTCACTGCCGTTGCTGTCAGCGTGTAATCACCTCTCAAGCCTGTAAGAGGCATTTCCTGACCATTCTTAACAGGCCAGCCGTCGAAAGTGATAACCAGCGATTCAATGTCCGATTCCGAATCGGTCGCCGTCACCTCGATTGCGAGTACATCGCTCTCCTTCAGTTGCTGATCGGCTAGTCCGCTTAGCAGCGGCGCTGTTGTGTCTTCTTCAGCAACAGGTCCGCCTACGATGTTGAGGAGCGGAGCCGGAGGTTCTTCCATGCCCGTTCCCAAGTAAAAACTCGTATGCGGCGGCTGGTTATAAGCAACGTTCTGCCAAGCTACGCCCAGTCGATAGATCGGATCATGCATCAGCGTTCGAAGACGCGTATCGGTTAGATCGGTCGTCGTATAGATTCGTAGCTCGGTGCTGTCGACGCTGCGCCAGATCGCTTCCTCGCGCCAGTCACCGAACAAGTCTGCCTGCAATCCCGGATTGCCCTTCGTTCCGTTATTGGACTGGGTACCTTGCGCCGTCACTAGATTGACCGTCGTTTCGGTTATTGGATCCCATTTGTCAATCGTGCCCGTTCCATTGCTGGCCACATGGTTGAGAAGCTCACGGCTCAGGTCTCCATCCCACCAGATCGCGAAGTTAGTAGATGAAGGAGCATTCGTCGTAATAAGTTCACCTCTTGCGCTATACAGTCCCGTAACCGACTTATTACTTCCGTCCACGATGGTGGAAGCCCACACCTCCTCGCCCAGATAGTTCGGGTCGACGTCAGCCGACAATCCTCGACCTGTATCAATGCCTGTCTTAACGCCAAAGATGGTTTCGCCAGTTTCAGCATCACGGAATTCCAAGCCATACGGTACCGCATTATTCTCATGCACATCTAACACCTCAAGGCCTGGACGGCTTGGATCAAGATCGCCCAAATGCATCGCATCGCCATGGCCGAGTCGTGTGTTGTAGAGCGGCGTTCCATCGTCGTCGATCGCCATTGCGCCGAACGTGATCTCGTCCTTGCCATCGCCGTCGACATCGCCGACGGATAGGTTGTGGTTGCCTTGGCCTTCGTACGCTTTGCCGATGTCCTCGTTATTCGTATCGAAAACCCAACGTTTCACCAGTCCGCCTTCCTTGAAGTCATAGGAGGCGATTACCGTTCTTGTATAGTAACCGCGGCTGAAAACCAAGCTCGGATGCTCGCCGTCCAAATAAGCGACAGCCGCAAGGAATCGGTCGACCCGATTGCCATATGCATCCCCCCATGCGGCTACATTGCCTCGGGGCGGGTCATAATTAACGGTCGAAACGGCCTTGCCCGTAACCCCTTCAAAAACAGTCAAGTATTCATTGCCTTCCAGTATAAATCCGGCTTCATTACGATAATCGGCATTCGGATCTCCAATAACAACACCGGTGCCATCCACTGTACCGTCAGCCGTTTTAAAGGCCACCTCCGATTTACCATCTCCATCAAAGTCGTAAACCAGGAATTGGGTGTAGTGGGCGCCTGCACGAATGTTTACACCAAGATCAATCCTCCACATCCGCGTCCCGTCCAGCTTATAAGCATCGATATAAGCTTTGCCCGTGTAACCGAATTGAGAGTTGTCATAAGGGTGACCATCCCACTTGACTATTAGCTCATAAGTACCGTCACCATCTAGATCACCAACGCTTGTATCCGTCGCATAGTAAGAGAATTGCTCTCCGTTAGGCAGAAGGTCATCGGCGGGCTTCTGCAGCGGTACAGACAAATAATTCCGATTCCATACGCTCGCTTCCTTGCCAGCCATCGCTTCCGTCCCGTCGGCTGCTACGGTTTTCAATTCGTACACCGACGTTTCAATGCCGTCTGCGTCCAACAGGTTGGTCGCTCCTGTTATCGGCTCCGCATTGACTTTCTCGCCGTCACGATAGAGGTTAAAGGCAATATCGGAAGGGTCATTGCCGAGCATCTTCCAGCCTACGTAAATACCCGCATCCGTCTTGACCGCCACAAGGGCGCGATCCAGAAACTCTGCTTGACGGTACAATACGGTCACCGCAGGAGTAGCCAGCGTCTCGGTCTGCGCAGATATGCCGCCTTCATTGACTGCCGCAACTTTGTAATAATAGGGAATCGTGGTCAGTACCGCCGTATCGGTATAGCTTGCATCGCTCGTCTTGCCGATTATCTCGAACGTGCCGTTTGCTTTATCTGCACGGTAAACGTAATAGATGAGCGCATTTGCGCTTACGTCCCAAGCAATGGACAAATCGTTCTTGTTCACCTTGCCAGTCCGAAGATGAAGCGGCGCGTCGGGAATTGCGGCGTTCGAATCGGCCACCGTTACTGTTATCGGCCCTGCCGCTCTCGATTCAGCACTCGCTGCATCGACGGCAGAAACCTGATACCGATAGGAGAAGCCCAGTTCCACCTGTTCATCCGCATATTCAGTTGTCGTCGAGCTTCCAAGCAGAACGAATTTACTCGATCCCACGCTCTGACGGTATACGTTATACTTGCTCGCATTCTTGGCACCTGTCCATGAAAGCGAAACAGAAGGATGATCCGGGTCCGCATGGATCGCGTCGGCCTTCAGATCCTGAGGTGCGCGAAGCTTGGCATCTTCATCTGATATGACTTTAATTTCGTCAGCGTTCAGGGCACGGTCGTAAACGCGGAAGGTCGATACCGCTCCTTCGAATAACGGATCATTGAATGGCGCGCGTCCGATCGTGTTCCGCGACTGATCCGCTAATTGCGCGAGCGACAGGTCGCTGTCCTGGTTTTCTCCTGTTTTGACCCCATCTACATAGAAGGAGATCTTCTTCGCATCCGCATCAATGACGGACGTAAGGCTGTACCAACGATTCCCCGAAAGAGACATGGCAGAGGCTGCGGTTTTCTCCGTACCGCTGTACTTGATGGTCGTGCGAGGGTCACGCGCATTCGCGAACCAATACGTATTGGTTCCCGTATTGCCGATGCTCCATAGGAAGTGGTACTTGCTGATCATCGCTGCGCTCGGCTTGACTTCTATGCTGACCGTAGCCGACGTCTTGCCGCTAAGCAGATCGTTCGGAAGGGACACCCACGTTCCCGTCGGGCTGCTCACGGAACTCCCCTCGCCCGAGAAAACAAGGGATTGGTCCTCCCACTTGGCTGTTGAAGGATTCTGCACGATTGCATTGCCGATGTAATCGACGCCCGTCTCTCTGGGCGCTGTATTGACGATGGTTCTTCCGTCCAAAGGGGCGTCGATGAACGAATAGTTTGCGATCAAGCCGTCCTGAGGAACATTCGTTGCCGTCGGAACTTCCGGCAATACAGGAAGCACCTTGACCGTTATGTCCTTCGATAGAGTGATACCGCGTATCGACATCGTGGCGGTCAACGTACCGATCGCAGGCTCGCTGCCTTCCATCGGCTGAATGGCAGTAGCGGTTATGCCGTTGGCTGCGATCGTCACTAACGGTGTGTTCGAAGTCCACGTCACGGTATCGTTATAGCTCGGAAGGTCTGCGGGCGAGTATCCGATTACCAGGTCTGAAACCTTCGCGATGGCTTCTTGCAACCTCTGTTCGAAGACGTCCGCGTGCAAATTAGAGTCCGCATCGGATATCGTTTTGACCTCGTTCGCGTCCAGCGCGCGGTCGTATACGCGGAAGGTCGATACCGCCCCTTCGAACATCGGATCATTATATGGAGCGCGTCCGATCGTATTCCGTGATTGATCCGTTAACTGCGCAAGCGACATGCTGCTGTCTGTCGCTTCGCCAACCTTTACGCCGTCGACATAATATTTAATTGAATTCGTATCCGCATCGATGACGGACGTGATGTTGTACCACCGATTAGCCGTAAGCGGCGTAACGGATGATGCCGTCTTCTCCGTGCCGCCGTACTTGAAAGACGTACGAGGCGCCAGCGTGTTCGCGAACCAGTAGTTCGCAGTTTCGGTATTGCCGATGCTCCACATGAAATGGTTCTTCGTAATGATTGCCGCGCTTGGCTTGACCTCAATGCTGACTGTCGCGGAGGTTTTGCCGCTTAGAATATCGTTAGGCAAAGACACCCACGTTCCCATCGGGTTGCTTACGGAAGTACCTGCTCCAGAGAACACAAGCGCATTGTCTGTCCACATGGCTGTCGATTCATTCTGCACGACTGCATCTCCGACCGCCTCGGCGTCTGCCGAGTTGTTCGCAATGGTCTTGCCGTCCTGCGGCGCCTCTGCGAACGAGTAATCCGCAATCAAGCCATTGGTTGGAATCGCTGATTCGTTTGAAGCATAGACCATGCTTCCCGCACCTGCCGAGATGCTGCCTGCAACGACGGAGACCGACAATAAGACGGACATTAGTTTCTTGCCCCGGAAAATTCCGCTTGTTCGTTGTGTCACTTCTTGTACCTCCTGATCAAAATGGATTTGGGAGTATGAAATTCATGTACGATGTGCCAACAAACGAGTTCCCTCAATATCTCTACCTTATTCCTCCCTTTGCTAATGCTTTATGCTTGGCTCTGGATGAATACCGAACGCGAAGACAAATCACCTCCTTTCATAACATCCCCTCCTAATTCAGGTGTCGTCGCTCATGCATCTGCTGTCGTATTCGGACGTTACTGTACTGCTGCAAGATAATCCAAGCCCGCAGCGATGACGGTTACGGCTTCGGCACGGCTTGCATTGCCTTTCGGCAGGAATTGGTTGCCGCTGCTGCCCTTGATGATCCCCGCTTCCACTGCCACCGCAATGGAAGGGCGTGCCCATGCCGGAATGCTGTCAGAATCCGCGAAGGTTGGCTTTCCGCTGGCATCTTGCGGGAGTTCGAGAACGCGTACAATAATAACCGCCATCTCGGTCCGCGTAATGAGCTGATTCGGCCGGAACGTATGATCCGAATAGCCCGTTATAATACCAGCTGCGGATGCTTCGGCAATTGCCGTTCGCGCCCAGCCTGGCAGTTGAGCCGCATCAGCGAATTCAGGCGTTACACCGACTGTTATTGCTTTCAATTCGAATGCACGAGTGATCATCGCCGTGAATTCAGCGCGAGTTATCTTATTATCAGGACGGAAGGTTCCATCCGCATAGCCATTCACGATACCCATCGTTGCTGCACGTACAATCGCATTGTTCGCCCAATGACCATTGAGGTCCGTGAACCTGATCGGCATTGCTTCTTCAACTGCTTGAATTGGGATGATGGTCGATACATTCACTGCCGCCTCCGTTGATTTCAAGTCGCTATTGACCAGTTTGACGTTGTCCAGTGTAACGACCGCAAGCTCGGCAGTCTTGTCCAATGCTGTAAACGTGAATATCGCGAGCTCAACGGTTCCGCTCTCGCCAGCGGATTTGCCAATCTTCGTATGCGCGTATAAGAGCTTGTCGCCTGACGCGTCTTTGGGAGGAACCGAGAAGCCAGCTATTGCACTTGCTGACTTTTCATATCTCAGGAGCTTATCGTCGAAGCTCATCTGAAGTTCGAACCCATACACATCCGTAAGGTTGGAGCCGATTACACTCACATTCACCTGCTGCCCTTCAGTCGTTGTCTGTGGGCTTATCGTCAAGGCAAAAGACGGTTCCTTCGCTGCCATCGCCATGAAGGGAACCATGGTGAACTGCATCAGGAGCACAATCACGATTACTGTCAATTTGACGCTTATGCCTTTGACCATATGTAACATGTCCCCCTTTCTCTTTGCCGATCGGATACAAGACTCGGTCTAAATGAAACAAAGCAGCCACTAGTGACATGACTGCTTTGCTTCTGTTGTTTGATCCTAGTTCGGTGCGCGCATTAATTCTTAACGGTGACGGTTATAGTTGAGGTAGCCGTCTCTCCGGCGTCATTGATTAGTTTTGCTTGGTACGTATAAGTACCCGGAGCTTTACCGCTAATGATGGATACCGCGGATTGAGCACCTGGCGTGCTGGCCACCAGCGATTGCGTGTCGACTAGAGTGCCATTCTCGTAAAGCTCGTATCGGGCAGCATTCGTGCCCCACCATAAATTCATCGTCACCTTGTAGTTGCCGTCTTTATCCCAGTTATCGTGGGATAGTGACGCCTTCGCCGGTAATGCATCCGTTACCGTTACAGTATAAGGATCGCATTGGGTTGTGCCGAACGAATTCGTTAATTCACAAGTGTACACATAAGTACCGTTCTTCTTGCCGCTCAGATCGGTTTTCACAGACTGCGCATTAGGAGATGCGTCTGCCAGTTTCACAGAACTTACGAGTACACCATTCTCATAAAGCTTAAATTGGTTACCGTTATTGCCCCACCACAGGTTCATGGTAACGGAATAATCCCCATCTTTAAGCCCGCTATCGTGACCATTGTTATCCGAAAGAACAGGTTTGCCTGGTTTCCCCTCTGCCAATGGCTGCGCATGATCACCCACAATGATGATTTTCGGAGCCGGAGGCTCTTCCATACCCGTTCCGAGGTAGAAACTCGTATGCGGCGGTTGGTTGTATCCAACATTCTGCCAAGCGATGCCCAGTCGATAGATCGGGTCGTGCATCAACGTACGAAGACGCGTATCGGTCAGATCAGTCGTCGTATAGATTCGCAGCTCGGTGCTGTCGATGCTGCGCCAGATCGCTTCCTCGCGCCAGTCGCCGAACAAGTCTGCCTGCAGGCTCGGATTACCCTTCGTTCCGTTATTGGACTGGGTTCCTGCTGCCGTCAACAGATTGAACGTTGTTTGCGTTGCAGGATCCCATTTATCAATCGTGCCGGTTCCATCACTAGTTACATGGTTGAGCAGTTCGCGGCTCAGGTCGCCGTCCCACCAGATCGCGAAGTTCGTGGAAGACGGAGCCTTGGTCGAAATAAGCTCGCCCTTGACGCTATACAGACCCTGAATTGGTTCAGCACCATTATTCACGATTGCTGCACCCCATGCTTCTTCACCGAGATAATTCGGATCAATGTCAGCCGTTAATCCTCGTCCAACATCAAAATCGGTCTTAATGCCCCACAGAATCTCTCCTGTCAACGGGTCACGCATCTCTGCACGATATTCAACTGGATGTTCGTGGATATCGAACAATTCAAGCCCCGGACGTGTCGGATCGAGATCGCCCAGATGCATGGCGTCACCATGCTCCAGACGCGTGTTGTAGAGTGGTTGTCCATCGTCGTCGATCCCCATCGCGCCGAACGTGATCTCGTCCTTGCCATCGCCGTCTACATCTCCGATGGAAATGTTATGATTGCCTTGGCCTTCGTATTCCGAACCAGCTTCGTTCGTATCGAACACCCAACGTTTAACGAGCTGTCCGTCTTTGTAGTCATATGCAGCAATAACCGATCTCGTATAATAGCCGCGGCTGAAAATCAGACTCGGATGCTCGCCGTCCAGATAAGCCACGGCTGCCAGGAAGCGGTCGACCCGGTTGCCGTATCCATCTCCCCAATCCTGTACATTGCCGCGCTCAGGAATATAGTCTGTCGTCGTAAGCGCTTTACCCGTTAAACCATCGAATATGGTCAAATATTCCGGCCCATCCAGAATGAAGCCGGCTGTGTTCCGATAGTCCGCATTCGGATCGCCAATTACAGCGCCGGTACCATCCACTGTTCCATCTGCTGTCTTGAAGGCTACCTCTGATTTGCCGTCTCCGTCAAAGTCATATACCAGGAACTGCGTATAGTGAGCGCCATTCCGGATGTTCTTGCCAAGATTGATGCGCCACAGCAGTGTGCCGTCCAGCTTATAAGCATCGAGGTATACGATACCCGTATAGCCGAATTGCGAATTATCAGCACCGCGTCCATCCCATTTCACAATCAATTCGTAGGTGCCGTCTCCATCGAGATCGCCTACGCTGGTATCATTAGCATAGTAAGTATAAGACTCGCCGGTAGGGATAACGTCATCTGCTGGCTTCTGCAGAGGAACGGACAAGTAATTCTTATTCCATACGCTGGCTTCTTTCGAAGCTATTTTCTCGCTTCCATTAGCTGCAACGGTTTTCAATACGTACACAGAGGTCTCCGTGCCGTCCTCGTCCAGCAGATTAGTCGCTCCCGTTACCGGTTGTGCATTGACTTTCACGCCATCACGATAGAGATTGAAGGCAATATCGGAAGGATCTGTACCTAGCATCTTCCATCCAACATATATGCCATCGTCCGTTTTAACCGCAACGAGCGCACGATCAAGGAACTCCGCTTGACGGTACAACGTCGTTACAACAGGCGTCACCAGCACATCGGATAGCTCCGATATCCCGCCAGCGTTCAGCGCTGCAACTTTGTAGTAATAAGGAGCCGATGTCAGTACCGTCGTGTCCGTGAAAGAAGTTTCCAAACTTCTGCCTACCCGTTCATAGGCTCCAGTTGCATTCTTCGCACGGTAGATATAGTAGACATTAGCTTCAGCGCTTGCGTCCCATGTGAATGTCAAGTCATTCTTGTTTACGGCTCCGATTTGCAAATCAACGGGAACCGAAGGGATCGAAACCGACTCATCCTTCAGATTGACGCTCAGGGGAGCAGTTGGCGATGATTCCACGCCTGCAGCATCAACAGCCGTCACCCGATAGTCATACTCTAATCCGGCATCTACCGTATGGTCGACATAAGCGCTCGTCACCGTGCTTCCTACCAGCACGAACTTGCTCTCATTGTCGGTCTTGCGGTAAACATTGTATTTGAGCTTGATTGTCTCCATGGAAGGTGTCCATGAAAGCGATACATACGGATTGATTGGATCGTTATTCTGCGCATCCTTCTGCAGAGCTGTCGGCGATAACAGGATTTGAGTAATCTCGATGCCGTTAACCACTCCAGCGAAGTCGAACGTCATTTGCCCGTCTGAAACAAGGACGTTCTCAATCAAGCGGTCGGCAACAGCATTCTTTGCCCTGCCCATAAAGCCATAGCCTTTGCCTTCTATGATGATGTCGACGCCTTGTGTGCCTGCGAGGTCGCCTGAATAAAGCTTCACCGCATATACACCATTCGGCAGATCGACATTGAATTGACCAGCGAGACTGATCCAATCGCGCGTCATGTCTCGCAGCGGCTCCGCCGATGGGTTAGCCGCTGGCCCGCGATCGCGAGACCACGCACTGGTTCCTGCAGCAAGTCCATAACCGACTTGCGGATCATAAATTGTATTAACGTTCACCGCATTATAGCCTGCTTGTACAGGAGTACCGACATCGCCGAAGTCGAATTTCAACGCCTTCTTCGTACGGAAAGCTGCTGTCTCCGACGGATCGGACTCCCCTTTGAAGTTGAAAGCTGTCACGTTGACATCGTAAGCGGTATCTTCCGTCAGCCCTTGAAGGGGATACGTGGTTGCCGATGCCGTTCCGACATATGCATACTGCTCCTCAGCAGCGAGCTTGTAATAGATGTTGTACGTTTCTGCGTTCTGCACAGCATCCCATTTTACGACAACCGTCTTATTACTCACTTTGCCTACATTAACGCCTGTAGGGCGTGTTGGCGGCGCGAAAGGAACACTTGCAGCGACATTCGAGCTTTGTGAGAATCCCGCGTAATTTAATGTTTTTACGATATAGTAGTACACGTTAGACGTGTCAGCCGTACTATCCATATACATCGTCTCCGCTGTACGGCCAACCTCGCTATACGTTCCGTTCGCGGAATCCGCCCGGAAAATCGCGTATAGAACGCCATCGCCTACGCGTGTCCATTTCAATCCGATGTTCGTCTTCGTTATGCCTGTAATAGCGAGTCCCGTTGGCGCCGCGGGCGGCTCGGTCGGAAGCTGCACTTCGACTGTCACAGACGTACTCGGATCGGATTCAATCTCCCTACTCGTTACGACTGTCACTCGGTATTCATAATTCGTGGAGATCTCAACCGTCCCGTCCGTGGAGGACGTTCCTGTCACTTGCTGTAGGAAACTGAAGTCATCTTGGCCTGCAACCGATCGATATACGTTATACTTGGCTGCGCCTTTCACTGCTTCCCACTGCAGCAGTACCGATGCCGAGTCTCCTGCAGGCGACACGATGACCTTGTTTACGACAAGGCCGGTCGGCGCTAATGGTCCCGCATGAAGCTTTACGTCCTCAGCGGATATGGCTTTAATCTCATCGGCCTCCAAAGCGCGATCATAGACGCGCAGGTTCGATACCGAGCCTTCGAACATCGGATCATCGTATGGCGAACGACCGATCGTATTCCGGCTTTGATTCGTCAACTGCGCGATCGACATGCCGCTATCCTGCGTGGAAGCGACCTTCACACCGTCAACATAATACGAGATCGTCTTCGTATCCGCATCAATGACGGACGTAATGCTGTACCACAGACCGCCCGTCAACCTCGCCGCGGACTGCGCATTCTTCTCGCTGCCGCCGTACTTGATCGTCGTTCGAGGAGCCAACGTGTTCATGAACCAATACGTGTCGGTGCCGGTATTGCCGATATTCCACACGAAATGGTTTTTATTGACGATTGCTGCGCTCGGCTTTACTTCAATGCTGATCGTCGCCGAGGTCTTGCCGCTCAGTATATTGTCAGGCAGTGAAACCCACGTGCCTGTTCCGGCATTAGAGTTCCCGGTGCCGGAGAATACGAGAGCCTGATCCTCCCACTTGGCCGTCGTCTCGTTCTGCACGACTGCCGCACCGACTGCCCCCGTTCCTGCAGCCTTGTTCGCTACCGTCTTGCCATCGGCTGGAGCTTGCGTGAACGAATAATCGGCAATCAGCCCGTATTGCGGAATCGGATTAGATGATAGCGGCTGAATGGTGACGGTTACATTTTTGGACAAGCTTTGGCCCCTAATAGTCATCGTAGCGGTAAGCGTTCCAATCAACGGCTCGCTGCCTGCTGCCGGCTGAACGACAGAAGCGCTAATACCATCTGCGGCAATGATTACCGCAGGCGTGTTGGACGTCCACTTGACGGTGCCATTATAGCTCGGAAGATTTAACTTCGAGTATCCGATCTCGATATCCGCAATGCTCGCAACGGTATTTTGCATCAACTGCTGGAAGTAACCCGCATGCTGAGCTGCATCTATGTCGGAAATCGCTTTGACTTCCCCTGCGTTCAATGCACGGTCGTAGACGTGGAAGGTCGATACCGAACCTTCAAACATCGGATCATTAAAAGGCGCACGGCCGATCGTACTCCGCGTTTGATCTGCGACTTGCGCGAGTGACAGGTTCGTCTCCGTTGTTTCGCCAACCTTCACTCCGTCCACGTAGAAGGAGATCGTCTTCGCATCCGCGTCAATGACGGACGTGAGGCTGTACCAGCGATCAGCAGTAAGCTTGTTAGAAGATTGAGCCGTTTTCTCCGTATTGTAGTACTTAATCGACGAACGAGGTGCCAGCGTATTTGCGAACCAATAGGTTGCCGTTCCTGCATTGCCAATGTTCCAGAGGAAATGGTTCTTCGTCAGGATAGCTGCGCTTGGCTTCACTTCAATACTGATCGTAGCCGAGTTCTTGCCGCTTAGGATATTGTTCGGCAGTGAGACCCACGTACCTGTTCCGGTATTAGAGGTTCCCGCTCCATTAAATACAAGAGATTGATCCTCCCACTTGGCCGTCAGCTCGTTCTGCACGACTGCCGCACCGACTGCGCCTTCCCCTACAGCGTTGTTCACGACCGTCTTCCCATCCGCTGGCGCTTTCGTGAACAAATAATCCGCAATTAGACCGCTTGTCGGAATCGGATTCGACGTTAATGACTGAATGGTGACGGTTACATTCTTAGACACGCTTTGACCGCGAAGGGTCATCGTAGCGATAAGCGTTCCAACTAACGGCTCGCTGCCAGCAGCCGGCTGCACGACGGTCGCGCTAATGCCATCCGCGGCAATGGTTACAGCAGGCGTGTTGGACGTCCACGTTACTGTGCCATTATAGCTTGGAAGATTTAACTTTGAGGAGTTAACCTCAATGTCTGCAACGCTCGCAATAGCAGCTTGCGCCAACTGTTGGAAGTACGGCGCATGCTGACCTGCATCCACATCGGAAATCGCCTTGACTTCCCCTCCGTTCAATGCACGATCATAAACGCGGAAGGTCGATACCGAACCTTCGAACATCGGATCGTTGAATGGCGCGCGGCCAATCGTATTCCGCGTTTGATCTGCGACTTGCGCGAGTGACAGGTTCGTCTCCGTTGTTTCGCCAACCTTCACTCCGTCCACGTAGAAGGAGATCGTCTTCGCATCCGCGTCAATGACGGACGTGAGGCTGTACCAGCGATCGGCAACAAGCTTGTTAGGAGATTGAGCTGTTTTCTCCGTATTGTAGTACTTAATCGAAGAACGAGGAACCAGCGTATTCGCGAACCAATAGGTTGCCGTTCCTGCATTGCCGATGCTCCACAGAAAATGGTTTTTCGTAATGATGGCTGCGCTTGGCTTCACTTCAATGCTGATCGTAGCCGAGGTTTTGCCGCTTAGTATGTTGTTAGGCAATGACACCCATGTGCCTGTCCCTGTATTCGAGGTTCCTACCCCATTGAATACAAGCGATTGATCCTCCCACTTGGCCGTCAGCTCGTTCTGTACGACTGCTGCACCAACCGCGCCTTCCCCCGTAACATTGTTAACTACCGTCTTCCCATCCGTCGGCGCTTCTGCGAACGAATAATCCGCAATCAGACCGCTCGTTGGAATCGTTGGGGCATCCGCTGCTCGCGCGATATTGCCTGTACCCGCTGAGAAACTGCCTGCAACCACAGCAATGGATAATAAGACGGACAATACTTTCTTGCTCCAATAATTTCTGCTTCTTCGTTCTGTCACCACATGGACCTCCTAGTTAATAGTTGTTCAACTGGATGCAAACTCTAGCTGCAAATCCAAAAACCGCATCCCCTCCTTTCTTGATATCGCTTCTAAAATTACGGCTTGGCGGGAACGGCTTGCCGCTGCTGCATGTATTGTGTCATCTCGAGAACCGCTGTTAGATAGGCGAGCGCCAAGCCCTGTCCCCAGCCTTGCGCCCATTTGCGGTCAATGCCGAGATAACCTGCAATATCTTTCATGACAGCCGTCCCTCCTGAGACATTCTTAACACGCCCGTTGGCAGCTATGTTCTCTAGTACGCCGCTCAGTGCTTGCTGCACATATTTGGCATGCAGCGGATTGCCTTGCATAACCATGGCAGCTGCTATGCCTGCCGTTGCGGATACCTCGCCGTATGCTTCGGAATAATCGAGCACCGTTCCCCAAAGGCCATCGTCTTGCTGCAGCTTCTTGATTGCGGCAAGCTGGTCGCGCAGCGAGCTCCATATATGCATCATTGGCGGATACAGATAGCCCTCGGGCACAACTCTTGCTGCGCGCGACATCGTATAAGCGGCCCAAGCATTGGCGCGTGCCCAGTAAATCCCTGACATATGGTCACCATGAATATGGTTATAGCCGTGGTACCAGAGTCCGGTATCCTCATCTTGCAGATAGTGAATGTGGCGTTCGAATTGATGAAGCGCATCTTCGATGAGCGGCTTTCGCTCCAGTAACACGCCTACGCGCATCAAGAAGTAAGCGGCCATGAACAGTGTGTCAGCCCAACATTGTTCAGGAAAATCGTTGCTAGCCGATACGGTATGCTGAAGCACGCGGTCACCAAAACGGAGTGCGTGATGCTCCAAATAATCGACCTTGCTTAGGATGAGATCCAAGTACTTCTGTTCGTTCGTATGCTGATACAGTGTAATCAGCATATGCCCCATCGCGCATGCATTCACCGTCCATACAGAAGGAAGTCCTGCCTCGAAATAATCATCTGCCCAAGCAATCATTCTCTCGAGATATGCTTGTTCGCCTGTTACCTCGAAAGCGCGGCTTACGCCATAGAAGGCAACGCCGCCTGGCCAATCCCAAGTTAAATCCATGCCGAACGTATAATCCACTACTTGATCGATGACTTGCTTTAATTCGGTAACTGAAGCTTGAATATGCATGTATGTTCGTCCTCCATATCGTAAGCCTCTGCGAATGGCAAAGGCTCATGCGTTTGATATTGCAGTCATTCATGTCGCCGGCAGCAAAATGAAGCGGTTTCATTTTATTAAGTGCAGTTGGGACTTTCGCATCGCCAACTCCTCGTTTATCGCAACTGGGGATGTGCCCATCATATCGGCCCATCCCTGGCCGGTAAACGACGTGTATTGATTATTTGCAGCGGATTTTGACAATATCCCTCATAAAGAGCTTGTACTGTGCAAAATTGATCAATTGTCGCGTCTAGAATCAAATAAGGGCGTTCATTAACAAAACTTCGCTGCCGAATGGCTCTTCATCCGCAAGACCGTCACCGAGCGACTCGGAAACATGTATTCAAATGTACTTCCCTGCGAATCAAATTCGGTGTAAGCCGGTACGATACGTTCCGGTTCTTCGCAAATGTTCTCCTCGCGGAGCCCATGCCACGATAGTTGGGCGGCCTCAATATGAAGTAGAGTAAGCTCGAGATCCTCCAAACGAACGGCAGCAGCAGCCTCTTTACCCTGAACATTCACAACCTTGAGAATGATATCGCCTGTCACTTCTTCTATGCTGGAGGAATAATAGAGTGATTCTATGACGGCAGTGCGATACTCTGTCTCCGCAACAAGGATGCCATTGATATAGGCTCGGATTGTTCTGCCATGAACAACGAGAACTAGATGATAATCAACATTCGTCTCAACCGTGAACAGGCTCTGGATAAGGACGGAGCTTCTTCCTTCCACAAAGGCACTGATCAATGAATCCTGATTCTTCCGTCCGCCAATCTCCCATATAATCTGATTCTGGTCATCGCGCCGACCGAAGTGAATGAATACGCCTTTGCTGCCTTCTATCCTTCTTGCTATAAGGGATAGCGTGTAATGCTCACTCGCGATTGCTTTAAGCTCCAGCATGCGGCGCGATTTACCATTAGCACGCGTTTGCTCCGTATCGAACAGAACGGTGTGCTCGGCGCCAAGTGCTTGAATTTCGCCTGTTGCGTGATCGATTAGATGAATCCGAGAAAATTCCGCGGCTCCTTGATCCGTTGCAATCGCGATCATCCCTTCGATCGATCTCATCTCCTGTTTAAACGGCTTCTCGAAGCCTTGAGCAATAACCTGAAGCTCATAATCACCTTGATGTTGCAAAAACAGCTTCCGAGCATGTTTCTTAGCTAAGTCGAAATCCTGATGACCGTCTTCACACTCGACCTTCTCCCAAGCGGTCAACGTATGAACATGCAGTGGATCGATCGGATCAAATGCGCAGGATCGATTGCCTTCAGACTCTGAGTCAGCCGCATGATTCAAGTCTTCGAAGAACATGCCTAACAAATCTCCCGGTGAGTCTTCGCGTTTTGTTGTCCGAATGGTCAATGTTCCTTTAACCGTCATTTATGTCCCACTCCTTCACCTGGCACGAAGTTTGTGATTATTTTCACAATATTATTCCTGTTGAAGCATCTATCCGTCCAAATCAGCTGATACAATTGTTCTCATTATAGGATTCTTCTTACTATCGCGCTTAAATAGCATAGCCAAAGCACAATCCTTGACCGTACCTTGGCCGGCATGACGGAATCTTACGAGTTGACTCCCCTTACATCGATGCTGAGTTTATCCATCTGCTCTTGTACCTTCTCATTGATCTTGGCATCAATCGCCTTAATTCCAAGGTTTCTTAGTTTAACGATCATCTCATCGTAAAGTGAGGAGAAGGCTTGATCGCTCTTAGCCATTACGATTTTGGTAATTTGAGATTCCTTATATCGATTGATCTGCTCCTGATCCTCCGACAACTTGCTGCCCGATTGGATGTAATCGGCAGGCAGCCGGAACGGAGCATTCTCATAAGTGACGGTGTGTTTTGACTTGCCGAAAGCAGACTGAACGGCCAACACAACCAGCCCATCCGCACCTGTCATCTCCATCGGAGCTTGAAAGACGGAATCATGCCAGGAGACATTAGCGAAAGGCCAGAAAGCGCTAACCCCCGATGCAGCAAACCCAGCTTGCGCCTGTTTGCCTTCTTCCGTTAGAACAACCAGATCATGTTCATTCTTCGTGTAGTGCTTGCCCTCAAAGCCGAAATTATGGAGCATCATCCCTTCTGGACTGCTCATGTAGCTCAACCACTTGGCAAGCTTCTCTGGATGTTGAGTTGTCTTCGATATATAGGTCTGCATCCAGCCGGGAGGAGCTTCCTTCGATATGCCCATAACCGGCGATGCCCCCTCATTTGAAAGAATGGGCCCTGGCGAGACCCAGAAATCCATATCTTTGAGCCCCGTGTTGGCTGTATTGCCAATAAAGCTGAATACACGGCCAGTCATTAATTCTGACTTGACAGCGGTTGTTTCCATCGTGAACTGACCCACTCCAAAATAACCTTCATGCGCCGATCGGTATAGGAAATGAAGCGCATGCCTGGTTTCAGGCGCAAGCAATCGATCTCGGTATACACCGTTCTTGTCAACAGGCATGACGCCGAACATATCTTGCAGCGTCACCAGCGTTGTTTCCTGGTAGGTTTTCCCGTCTACCTGAAGCGGAATAACAGGTGCGCCATCAACCGTGAGATTTCGATCTTTTATTTGCTGATAGGCTTGCAAGAGCCCGTCTTCCGTGCTTATTTCCTCCAGCTTGAGCCCCAATTTGTCGAGAATGCTCTGATTGATCATGATGCCGAAATTTCTGCGGTACAATAGACTGTCGCTATAATACTGACTGGATGGCGGATACAAATTTCTCATATCATTCGTGGAGATGTGGCTCGGAAGCGCATACCAGCCTCCGTCTCTCTCCGATATGACCTGCTTCAAATCCTCCGGGAAATCCTGCAGCAAATGAGAGTCAGGGTCGTATGCCTGGAGAAATTGTTCCATCCCCCACACCTTGCCTGCCTGGATCAACTTCTTTGCCAATACCTCATTCGTAATGGTCATCACATCGGGCATTTCCTCATTAGACACGAGCATCAAGCTCAGCTTTGTTGCGCCATCTTGCGTAGGGATATTGAAATCGAATGTAAGCCCCGTTTTCTCTGTAATCGCGCCTTCAACCGTTTGAGGATCCGTACTCCAAGGAGAAGGGGGCGTCCAACTACTTACATCCGAGAACCAAACGACTTGATCCGCATTGTTAGAAACCGGCTTGTCCGACTCGTTATCAACAAGAGCTCGTTCTTGATTCCCATTCTTATCGAAGCAGCCCGTTATCGTTACAATCATCACCACAGCTGCCAATAAGGAGACGAATACTTTCCTCATATTAAGTCCCCCCAAGACTGATCTTACTTGAGTGTGTGTTTATTATAGATAGAGCGACAAAAATTTCATATGGTTGAGATTTTATATTTTGGTGATTTATTTTACCAGACCCCTATAGCCTCCGATACTTGCTTGGGGTCAATCCAACATGCTTCTTGAACAGCTTGTTGAAATGAAAATAATCTTTATATCCAACTGACTGCACGACCTCTTGTACGGATAACGTCGGATTGACAAGCAGTTCTTTTGCACGTTGAATTCTTTTGGCCGTAATATATTCGGAATATCCCTTCCCTGTCTGTTTCTTAATAAGCGAGCTTAAATATCCGATGCTCATAGAGAAATGTTTGGCCACGTCACCTAGAACAATATCCTCTGTATATCTGGCATCTATGAATCGCATGATTTCCTTCACTCGTTCGTTATTTACGATCCATTCCGTTTCATGCTGCGTCCCGAACACCTCTTCAAGCCAGCCGAACAACTGATGATAGCTGCCGTATTGTCGAGCGACCTGATCGTAGGTCATAAATTCGACATCTCGCATTGTACTTATCAAGCTATAGTATTTATGGAGCAAAGACACAATCTGGTTGTACATTCCAGTAACTTGATCTACAAGCAGATTCTGTTGTATACAACGATTTCCGATAGATGCCAACAGTTCCTTGACATGAGATGTCCTTTGTTCTTTGATCGCAAGCTCCAGCAGAAGAAGATCGGCGGATAGCTCAGGCGTTGTTATGCGGTCTTTATAAGTTATTATAGTTAGTGCGGGGTTGCATATAGAGCTAAAGAGCGCGATATCTGCTTCCCTATAAAGCTTCGATAACAAGGCAGACTTAGAAACCGCCGTACTGCCCCCGACATGAACGGCATCAGCAAAGTGATTGACTATCCAATTGTTCATGGCATTGGGTGAGTGACTATCATCGTAATTGCATAACAGTGTGGTTTGATTATGTCCTGTTCGAAAGGAAAGATATTCAATCCCTTCCTTGGTAATCGGCTGATCGCTATGCGATACGGTGGCATACGGGAATTGACAGCTCACTATACAATATTGGGGACGCTGAAACCGATAGCCTTTGCTCGTTAGAAAATGGTCAATTGTCACGGGGCTATCATAATCCAGCAGATCAAACAAGTCGTTAAGAAAGCCATCTGGCTCTCGATTCATCTGCTGTTCGTCATCCAACTTTTCTTTCAGCCGCGACATCGTTTCAACAAGCGCACGTTTATCGACTTGTTTCAACAAATAATCGAACGCGCCTAATTTCAACGCTTGCTGCGCATAGTGAAATTCCGAATAACCGCTCACTAGAACGACAGTCGCATTCAGCTTGCGCCTCCTTATCTCCTCGAGCAGCTCAATGCCATCAAGTCCGGGCATACGAATATCCGAAATGACAACCTCGGGGTTCTCTTGCGTAATCAACTCGATCGCCGTTAAACCATCATGCGCCTCACCGACCACCTCAAAGCCGTGTTCCTCCCAATTAATGAGCTTAGATAGGCCATAGGCTACCCATGGTTCGTCATCGACAATTAATACCCGATACATAACCTTCACCCTCTCAGAACGTTTCGTTCAGATGATCCGGGAACGTAACCGTAATTGTCGTTCCCTCATTCCGTTCACTTGCTATGGTCAATTCAGCCGCAGCGCCATAGAACAGCTTAATTCGACGATAAATATTAAGCATGCCGATGCCCTTGTCGTTGTCATCTCCCTGTATCTGTTGTGAATTGTACTGAAGCAATCGCGTTGTTATTTCATGCAGCCTTCCTCCGTCCATCCCTTTGCCGTTATCTTGTATGGCAACGCGTATCTGCTGGCCTTCCAGCCGATGAACCTCGACTCTTACGGTTCCGGCTCCAACCTTTCGCTCAAGCCCATGATATACGGCATTCTCTACAAGCGGCTGCAGCAGCATTTTCAACATCTGCATGTCCTTCAACCGTTCATCCACAACGAACTGAAATTGGAATCTTCCTCGGAATCGGAAATCTATAATGCGGGCATATTCTTGCACGTGCGCGATTTCATCCTTGACCGTCACGAAGTTATTGGTCTTAACGGCATACCGGAACATATTGGACAGTGATTCAGAGATGCTCACAATATCCTGTACGTCATGGTAATAAGCGACGGCACGAATGCTCTCAAGCGTATTGTATAGAAAATGGGGGTTAATCTGGTTTCGATACGCGGAAACCTCCATCTGTTTCTTCGTCAGCTCAATTTCATACATCCGCTTCTGAGCAGACTGAACTTCATCGCTTAATAAATTGATATCGTCCAGCATTTTGTTCAAGTTTGTACCGAGTACGCCGATCTCATTGTGAAGAACAACGTTAAATCGGTTGTCCCCCCCTTGCTTAGGATAGGTTTTGACAAAATCCAGCAGCGCTTTAATCGGCTTCAGAATACGATTAGAGAAGAGCAATAAAAACAGCTGCAATAACACGAACATAACGGCATAAGTCGAAATATTGAATTGTTTAATTGTATCTAGATCCTCCAACAACTCCCCTTTCGGAATAATCGTCACCAGTTTCCAATTGGAATAAGGGAGTATGAACGACTGTACGATATAATTGGAGTTATTCTGCCACTGATCAATGTTTAAAACTTCGTTGGTCGTTAAATTTCCTTCGCTTACAATCGTTCTGTTCTCTGCATCCAGAAGACTAACCTGGGTATTGTCCGTTATTTGGGCCCCTTCTAGAATGGGATAGAAGTTCTTCACATCCATATACAGACGCCCAATGCCTTTCAATTCAGTCGCTACTCCATAACTATCGATGCCGAATACCGGCATAGTAATGGCATAGAAGTTCTCCGAAGGGCGTGCCTCCAGATTCAATCTTCCGGTATAGGTTAATTTATTGACCTGACCTGCTTCGGCCAGATCGTCTCCCTCCCCATATCTAGCAAGCTGTTTGCCCTGTATATCATACAACTGAATACCTCTGATGCTTGTTTTCATGGAATTCGTATTATCGAACATTAGAAGAATTTCTTGGTGATTGAGAATTCGTGTCGATTCATCTCTCGTGTTCAAATACGACTGAACCGTCGGACTATAGAATAAGAAGTTCGAGATGCCTTGTATATCTTCGTTGAAGCTGCTCATCTTCTCGACGACCTGCAGCGAGATTTTCTCTGCCGAATCCTTCACCTTCTGCTCAATAATTCGCTTTGCAATGCGATCTTGTATCGTGAACGCAATCAGAAGGATGATCAGCATCATAAGAATCAGTAATAGAATTTGCCTAGTCAGACTGAGATTTCGAATTTTACTGAACAAAGGGCAGCCTTCCTTTCACGCTGACTTTCTTCTACCGTTATATCAGATGCCCTGCTTGCTGAATACTGTCTCGAAACGAAAAGACTAAAAGCCACCGATAATTCGGCAGCTTTTTCAATGGCATATTGGCCCAAACATCTGGACACCTGTACGGATATCCAACTATCAGCCTATAATCTTATGATTCCCACAAACCTCCGCCCGGGAGCGGACATCGCCGCTGCCTCAGCTTGGCAACGACAGGCACAATACAGCCGCAAGCTTGGCAGGTCACGCTGCCTGCCAGCTTGGAGCAGCCGTTGCATGCTGCCAGTCGCTGCATGTAAACCTCATCGGTCACGACCAATTCCGGTGAGGAGAACATGGGACTAGCCAACAATCGTTTAATCTGCTCATCGGATACTTTGTATTCCTCGCGACAGCCCTTGCATTCCGAGACATTTGTCAGTCGATTCATCCGAGGGGCTATGCAAGCTCGATCGTAGTAACCGACATCGCTGGCAGCGAAACTGTCAGCACGCCGTCCTTGATCGAGCATTCGGAGAACGGCTGCGGCTTCACCTGGTCGGGCCGATCGAACGTATTGTGCACATCAATGGCATCGCCTGTAATCGTAACGCCAGATGCCTTCAACGACGTATCCGCCAAACCACGAAGATCAATCGACACTTCCGCTGACGCCAAGTGATTCAAGTGGCAGAGGCTGATGTGAATCTTGCCCTCGCTGTCCTTCGACGCCGTCGACGTTACCGCCGGGATCTCTTCTTTGCCTTCGAAGCTGTAGCTTCCGCCTTCCAACGACAGTTGAAGCAACTCCGCATCTTGGTGCACCTTGTACATATCGAATACATGATACGTCGGCGTCAAGACCATCTGCTCGCCATCGGTTAGAATAACAGCCTGCAATACGTTGATCGTCTGCGCGATGTTCGCCATTCGTACGCGGTCGCGGTGCTTGTGGAAAATGTTAAAGTTAACGCCCGCGACAAGCGCATCCCGCAGCGAGTTCTGCTGATAAAGGAAGCCTGGAACCGTGCCCGGCTCCACGTCGTACCAAGTGCCCCACTCGTCGACGATCAAGCCGATTCGTTTTGTTGGATCGTATTTATCCATAATGGCGGTATGACGCGTGATTAGCTCGTCCATCCTCAGCGTCTTGCGCAGCGTCTCGAACCATTCCGCCTCCGAGAAGCCTGTTGCTGCACCCTTCTCGCCCCACTGGCCTGGTATTGTATAGTAATGAAGCGTAATGGAATCCATGAAACGATGGGCTTCACGCATGGCGACTTCCATCCAGTTGTAATCGTCTACGTTCGGACCGCATGCGATTCGATGAATTCGATTCCCGTCATAGTTGCGGACATACGTCTGGTACTGACGATATAGATCGGCATAATATTCCGGACGCATCTGGCCGCCGCAGCCCCAGTTCTCGTTGCCGACGCCGAAATAAGTAACCTTCCAAGCATCCTTCCGACCATTTTCCGCACGAAGCGCCGCCATCGGCGACTCCCCTTGGAATGTCAGATACTCTACCCACTCGGACATCTCGCGGACGGTGCCGCTGCCTACATTGCCATTAATATACGGCTCGCACTCGAGCTGGCGGCAGAGCTCCATGAACTCGTGCGTGCCAAAATGGTTGTTCTCGACCACGCCGCCCCAATGCGTATTGATCATTCGTTTGCGCGATTCCTTCGGACCGATGCCGTCCATCCAATGGTACTCGTCAGCGAAGCAGCCGCCGGGCCAGCGGAGAACCGGAATCTTGATCTGCTTTAGCGCGTTCACGACATCGTTGCGAATTCCGTTCGTGTTCGGAATCGGAGAATCCTCTCCCACCCAGATTCCTTCATAGATGCATCTTCCGAGATGCTCGGAGAAATGGCCATAAATGTTGCGGTTAATCGTGCCTAGACCAATATCGGCGTTCAAAATCCCTCTTAGTGACATGCTATTACACATCCTCTTTGCTCTTCGTCTGAATAGTATAATGAAATTAAAAGCGTTTTCATATGTCTCGTTTTTTTGATTTTGGTGTTTTCTTTCATGGCATGAAGAAGAGAGCTCCCCTTTGTTTCAAGGAGCTCTCTTTCACGAATGTTTAACTAGCTGATGAATTGACCTGCATCATAGGCCTTCGACTTCTCGTCGAGAATCTCTTGATATCCAGCTTTCAGATATTGTTCCTTCGCAGCTGCATACAGCTTGTCGAATTGATCTTCCGGTCCCATTACGATCTTCAGATAGAGCTCCTGGAACAGGTTGTTCAGATCCGCCTTGTACTCGTTCACTGCAGCGATCGGAGTGATAAACATAGGATCATGTGTCGTGCCTCTCTTTGCCTTAGCTTCTGCAGCTGCGGCGAGCATATCATCAACGATCTGCTCATAACCCGGCGGCGTCCAGAACTTCTTCAGCGCCTTAAGCGTTTGTTCTTCCGAGCCGTACGACGGCGCTTCGGTTACAAGGCACCAGTAGTCTTTGTTGTTGTTCTTCGAAAGAGCGGATTCGCCGGTAAATGCATCATTCTTCACAGGAATGCCGTCTGCGTCCAGCGTGTAGTTCTCGCCTTCTACCCCATTCTGCAGGAAGAACAGAACGTCTGGCTGACTCATCCACTCGAGGTACATCCAGATCGCGATACGCGCTTCGTCCGATGTTGCAGAGTTAATGCCCATAATCATGCCGAACGGATATGGCGAGTTAATCGGAAGATCTTTACCGCCTGGAATGCCCGCAACTGCAGGGAGATAAGCGAATTCAGCTTCCGGATTATTCTTCTTCGTAGCTTCGAATAGATCCATGTTGCTTGCCATATAATCGCCAAAAGTACCCGTTCTGCCCGCTACGAATTCAGCCTTCTGAGAAACGCCGTCTTTGCGCAGATAGAACTCTGGGTCAATCAGACCGTTATGATACTGATAGCTAAGGTTCTTCAGCCATCTTTCCGTAGCCTTCGTCGTAAATTCGCCGACAGCGATATCCGAATAGATTACATTTTCTTTAGGATCGACCGGATAATCGCGGAATGCGCCAGCGTAGTTATATATGTTTGCCGTTAATCCTGCGCCGGCCGTTCCAAGTCCTGCTTCCTTCCATTTCACGAGCATTTCGTTGAATTTCTCGAGGGAAGTCAGATCTTCCACTTTCATGCCGACCTTCTCAACCCAGTCCTTGCGAATGATGCCAGCGAAGTTGCCGTAGTCCGGACGGGAAGCAAAGACGAACGTATTCTTACCGTCGAGAACGCCGTATTGCTCATTGATTGCCTTCAGATTATTCCAGTAAGTTGGCGCATAGTTCGCCACCTCTTCGTAATTAAGCGGTTGCATAACATTCTGGCTATAGTATGCCATTGCTTGCGGCATGTCGTAATGGTAGATGATATCAGGTGCATTGCCTGCAGCGAGAAGCTGCTGGTAATCCGTCACTTCTCCGCCGCGCGAGATCGGAACGAAGTCTACTTTCACGTTGTACTTCCCGCCGAATTCCTTCTGAATCCAGCGCGTATAGTAGTTATCGCTGACATTCCAGCCTTCGAATGCGCGTTCATAGACCGGAATTTTAATCGTAACCGCTTTCTCGAAGCCCTTCGAATAATCAGCGAATTTGCTATCCGGTGTTGTCTCCTGATTGTCAGTAGTCGTGGTCGTTTGTGCTGGCTCTGGATTATCTGTTTTCTTTTCATTGCTGTCTTTGGAACAAGCAGCAAGCAGACCGATCAAGAGTACGAGTACCATGCTTACCTTAGCCGTTTTCTTCATGATAAATGTAGATCCTCCCTTTTTTATAACGCTGCCATTCATAACTGCTACTCTTTTACTGCGCCAAGCATCACCCCCTGCACGAAGTACTTTTGAATGAAGGGGTACACGACAAGAATCGGCAGCGTTGCGAATACGACGCAGGCTGCTTTGAGTACTTCCGGATTGGTCAAAGACACAGTCGTAATCTCCAATTGGAAGCTTTCACTCGCTTGCACGACCAGATAGTACAGCTTTAATTGCAGCGGCCGCAGTTCAACATTCTGTTTGATATAGAACAGCGCATCCCCGTAGGCGTTCCATCGGCCTACCGCGTAGAACAGAGCCAGCGTTGCAAGCGTTGGTTTAGTCAATGGAAGAACGATGCTGTACAGAATGCGGTAAGCTCCAGCCCCATCGATTCGAGCCGATTCCTCCAAGCTTTCCGGAACGCTTGACGCGATTGCGCTCTTGAAGATGAGAAGATTGAAGGCACTGAAAGCGCCTGGCAGAATCAACGACCAAATCGTATCAAGCATGTGCAAGTTGTGAATGAGCAAATAATCCGGGATCATGCCTCCGCCGAAGTACAGCGTGACCATGAAGATGAAGGTAATCAACGTGCGTCCCTTCAAATCCTTGCGCGATAATGGATACGCAGCGCAAATGGTTACGATCATGCCAAGCAACGTGAATAGCACGGTAATGACGATGGAGACGTAAAGCGATCTGATGATGCTTGAGTCGGCAAAGATTTTGCCGTAAGCCTCGAAGTTAAATCCTTTCGGAATAAGGAATACCTTATTGGCAACTACATAGGCGTTATCGCTAAGCGACTTGGCAATGATATGGACGAAAGGAAACAAGCATAATAATGATGTTACAAGCAATACGATTCGAATCAGCACATCCCATATATCGAACCGCCAACGACGGGGTACGACATAGCTGCTTACGGATGGTTTCATGGTACTCTCCCTCTCTAAAGCAATCCGTCTTCGCCTAATTTCTTGGCGATACGGTCGGCAATCAACACCAGGATAAGCCCAATGACAGACTGGAACAGTCCTAGAGCTGTTGCACGGCTGAAGCTTCCATTCTCGATCCCCCATCGGAACGCAAGGACAGGAATCGTCGTCGTAAACTCGGTGGTCGCTTTATTCGCAAGTGCAAACACATGCTCGAAAGAGCCACCCATAATGCCGCCCAGGCTAAGAATCAACAATGTCACGATGGTTGGTCGGATTGAAGGCAACGTCACATTCCACATTTTCCGCAATCTACCGGCACCGTCGACCGTTGCAGCCTCATAAAGCTCCGGGTTAATGCCGCTGATGGCAGCGAGATAGATAATCGATCCCCAGCCCATGCTTTGCCACACCCCGATGGCGATATAAGAAAACAACCAATGCAAATCATCCTGTAAGAATGGAATGCGTTCGCCGCCTAACTGGTCAATCAGATTATTGATCATACCGCTGCCCTTGCCGAGCAACTGATAGGCAATCGCGCCGATAATAACCCATGAAACAAAGTGGGGCATATACAGCAGCGTCTGATTAACACGTTTGAATACGACACCTTTAAGCTCGTTCAGCAATAAGGCAAGCACGATCGGCATTATGAATCCACATGTCAAACCCAATATATTGAGCAGCAACGTATTGCGAATCGCACGGACAAAGTCCGGTTTCGAGAAGAGCTGTTTAAATACGTCAAGACCTACCCATTCGCTTCCCCAGAAGCCATCCGCTATTCGGTAATTTTTGAACGCGATAATAAGACCGAACATGGAAGCGTACTTGAAGACCAGGACGAAAGCAATAGGAATGAGCAGCAGTGAGTAGAACTGCCAGTCTCGGCGAAAATAATACTTAAATCCCTTCTTCGCTTTGCTCTTTTCCAATAAACCGTTTTCGTTTTTGATAGTTGCAGTGACAGCAGATTTCAAGATTTCACCTCCTCGTTGTGCGACTTTCCGTATGACCTTGCTTGTGTCTCGGATGGCCTCATCTTAGCGTCACTTCTTCCGATCGGTAAACGACAGATAATGATTCTGACAGTCGCATTCTGATCTTTAATCGCTTTATATTAATGAATTCAGCGTAAAATAGATCATTTGATGCACCTATAATCAAAAAACACCTGTTGCAATACAGTGGAGTCAATCGATAGGCTTAATGCCATTCATCTTGGCAGCCTTGAAGCTGCTTGGCGGCATCCCTTCGAATTTGCGGAAATAATGATTAAGGCTTCGGACGTTATAGTACCCAACCTCTGAGGCGATTTGTGCGATCGTCTGCCCAGAGTCCATCAGCATATCTTTGGCTTTGTCGATTCGCAGCTTATTCAGATAATCGACCAGACTCAATCCTGTCATCTCGTATGCGATCTTGCGCATATACGAATAGCTGATTCCAATTTCCTTGGCCATCTCTTCAAAGACGATATCCTTATAATAATTTTCGTTCAAGTAATGGACGATGCGTTCACCGTGATTCGACTCTTTCGACTCGCTTGCACTTGTAAAATATTTAATGATTTCGCTATAGAAGCTATATAGATGTTCTTCAATCTCGCTCAGCGTATCGCAAGACGCAAGTGCGGCATAAATGCTTCCTCGCTTGGTGAATATCCGTGTCGTATTGACATTGTTCTCGCGGAGATGCTTAATCGTTGCCCCCGCTAATTGGTTGTAAATAAATAAAATATTGTCGAACGACACATGTTCCGCTGTTTGGATTTCATTACGGATGCTGTCAAGCTCCTCCTTAATCTGATGAAGCGATCGATTGTCTATGAAGTTAAGTATTCTCATCTCACGGTTAGCCGGATAAATATACTTCGTGCTCTGAGCCATCTCATTCTTCCAATGCAAGATGCAGCCGCTTCCTGCAACCATCCTTTGTTTGATCGCTTCCATCGCTTCAGCTAATTGATTCGGAACCGTGCCGATGTCATCCGAGCATCGGCTTACGCCGATCGTTACGGAATGTTCAAGCGTCTTCACAGCCTGTTGTTTAATAATACCGAGAATAGCTGCGATTACTTTACCGTTATCAGCGTAAAGCTCTTGATTGAAATTAATAATCATGACAAATTGACCGTCGCCTTGATAAACGCATCTTGTTATTACGTCATATGGGAATAATCCATCATACTGGGAAATTAAAGCATAACGATGATACTTTCGGGTTTCAGGATTGGTTCGGTTCATATATTCACGATAACGATCAATGGAAGCCACTACGACAAGATAATAAGGCGCTTGGAATATGTCTTCGATCTCCCTGGTTACTTCCCCCCGAAGAAGGTTTTGAATAGCTGCCTTCTGAACGTCATGCTCCTTCTCATCCAGCAGCCTATGGAGCTCTTCTTCATCCTCCTGCATTCTCCTGAAGGCCTTTTCCAGAAACGCTAGTTCATTCGTCCTAGAGCCATCTCCTAGATGAACTCGCTCACGCACCGTTCGTACCAGCTTCCGTACCGGGTTAGATAGCCAAGTTGCAACAATGACCGTTAGGATAGAGCCTAAGAAGAGAATGACTAGATTGAGCACAATTATTTTCTTCTGAAGAATGTGCGTATTCCTCATTAGCTCGTCAACCGAGTATTTACTTACGTTAATCCAGCCCAGTTCATTCGACCTTGACCAGACGTACATCAACCGATTATGATCTACCTCCCGCACCTCATAGCCTTCCGTAGACTGCTGTTCCAGAATGCTTTGAAGCTCGGGGTCTTCGTTGCCATTGGTAAGCAGCAATTGCTTATCCGTCTGAGAAATAATGATCCCATTCGCCTTCATTAGCCAATAATTCTGATTCCCGAAGTTTGAAGTATTCAAATACTTCTCGACTTGGCTTTCCTTTAAATTGATTACAATCGTGCCTTGCGTAGCTGTTGAAAGGCTATTTAACGGGAAGATGAATGAAATGATGTGGATGCCTGCGCCATTCATGCGGGGATACCAAACGCCTTGAATGCCTATCCGCTCTTGCAAGGCCTGACCCATCCAGTCGATCGATTCATAATTCGCGAGCTTAATAATGCCTTTGTCGGATGAAACCACATAATCAGCATCGTTCAAGTAGAAGAAGGAAGAATAAATGCCGTCAATGCTTTGATTCAATGTGACTAATTCATTGAGAATGGTATTGGCATTGCGCACATTCTGATATTCTGCATTGAGTTTGACGTAGGATTCTATGGAACGAATGCGATCAAAAGTGCCAGCGGAAGCAAAGCGCACCGTATTCTGAGCAATGTTATTTAGTGCATTCTCATTTAGCATTTGACTGGCATTCAACCCTGCAAGCGAGGACTCGGCAATGGCTTCCTCCGAATTTCGAACGATCTGTGCACCGCTGAACCAAGTAACGATAACCAGAGGAATCGCCATCACGCAGAATAAAATCAAAGCCAATTGCAGGATCATCGGAAACTTTCTCATAGGGACCCTCCATCATAGTTGTTTCTTGAACAAGCATTTATATTATAGAGAGCTATAAAGCGCTTTCATATGTCTGTGATTTTTAATTTATGTTCATTTTTCTGACTGGGAATGATTTATGAATACCCTGCTATAAATAAAAAGCCGGTACATCCCGCTAGGATGTCCGGCTTCTAATGAATTTGTCGATCAATCTTTCTCTATTCGATCTCTTGTAATGCTACGCGAACGCATAAATTCACTGCAATTCGAGGCAATCATAGGCAAAGCTCGCACTGAGCCACGAGCCAAGGTCACTCGATCCGCTAAGCGGTCCAATTTCCATCGTGTTCGTACCGACAACAAAGCTTGAGGCTGGTATGTTGTAGGTGTATGTGGTGTTATTGCCACGATACGTACCGATTGTGATGTTTCGTCCTGCAGGTTGAGCTGAAATACTTGCCCCATAATTTATGCCATTCACCGCTACATTCGGTCGCCCATTGTTATACGCAACCGTAATTCCAATCTTCAAGGTGTGAGCAACAGCTGCTTGTGCAGCAGTCAAGTTGAAGGTGATCGTAGTTGGCGTATTGGCTCCACGGAACTGTACAGCCGGGAATTGATCCGCTGGACTACCGACGGCGAAGGTGGTAGGTCCCCAGCTCGCGTTGCGGATGTCCGATGGATGCATCCTCGACAGACTGCTGGCATTCTTAAATTCGAGCGGCGTACCGTCCCAGTCCCCGATCCGCCAGATAGCAGATGCAGTGCTTGGATCCCCCGTAATCGTACGCGTATTAAGCGTAGTAGGGGCTCCTGGATTAACCGTCACATTCTCCGTGTACACAGCCAATTCTCCCTTATACACGGTCATGACATACGTACCGGGAATGATTCCATACATGGAGGTCGTTCCCGCTGGAGCAGGGGTATACCAGTATTGGGCATCACTGTTGGAGAAACCTATCGTATAGTCGTAACCGCTCACTCTGCCATTCAGACCGTTAAGGATAACTCGGCCTCGTGTAGAATCGGCTACCCAACCCTGCAGATTCAGGCTGGACATCCAGCTGTAACTCGGAAGGCTAGGCGTTGATCCCGTCGTAAAAATATATGCATAGGGGCCATGCAAGCCGAGGCGAAGCGGTTCGGTCTGCGCGTGACCGGAGAACGTATAGTTGTAGACCTCCGCGTCTTGGAATTGAATATCTCGGTAGAATGGACCTCCCGAGCTTTTTTCTCGGCTGCCATAAGCTACGAATACACCGACGTTATTGCCTGTAACGCCCTTAATGGACAAATCCTTTGCCCGTTCATTGCCGTAATATTTCGATGAAGTATGACCGTCTGCATGAAGATAAACATCTCCGCTCTCGGCCGTTCCAGCCGCTCCTTCATTCATCGACTCCGCAATTCTATTAGTGAGAACGCTTCCATTTCCTCTGAAAATATATCGAAATTCGCCGAATACCGCCTGTGTAATATTAGTAGCCATATAGATAATATTCTCGCCTGCACGGGACGCATAGTAATGTGTGAACGGTTCGGTTGCAACCGTAATAAGCACGGTAGAACCTGAATTGAATAGCTGATAGGAGACAGTCCCCGAAGGGAATCCGGAATTGGTATGCGAAGGCTTGTAATTACCTTGCAGCTCCGTGCTGTTCATGTTGGCGGATATCAGATCTCCATACTGGTTGATGATGTAACTTAACCCCGCCCCGGTATTTACAATGATATTCGTCCCGCTAGTGGAAACCGTCAAAGATGTTGTTCCGCCTTCAGTAGTATATAGGCTCTGAATTTCAGACGGGGTTGCCACAGTGCTATATACTTTGAATTCGTCCATATTGAGCTTGGCAAATCCCCCGGCATATCCTGGCGAGTTGTCGCCAAGATACTTATGGTCCGTACCATTGCCTACAATTCCGCTTTTCGTTGTTGTATTATACTTCACCTGCTGTGCGATGCCGTTACGATAAATGGCGGTTGTCCCTGTGGCGTTATCATAGGTCACTGCGATGTGTGTCCACACGCCTACCGGGAAGAAGGCAGCTCGGCTTCCTTCTACGTATGACTCTTGCGGAGCCGTTCCCGTCGACAGCTTCAGCGGTACGTTATCGTTGAGAATGGATAAGTAGAAGCCATTGCCCGCAAAGTTTCCATTCGGCTTGAACCACGCAACCATATGCTCCCCTGTCAGAGCGGCATCCGGCTTCACCCAGAAGGAAACCGTTAAGTTCTGCGGCTGCAGTGCGGATAACGTCCCCAAATCAATGGAATTGTTAGTGCCATTGAAGCTAATGGCCTTCCCTACCTTACCTGTAATATAGGTTGCTGCGTCTCCATTCCACGTTGCGGCAATGCCGCTGGCGGAACTGTCATTAAGGTTATCATCAAATTTGAGATCTAGAACTTTATAATCTTGTATGGCTGCAGACGCAGTCCGCTGCGAAAAACCGGGCATCCAGCTCAGAAGCAGAACGAACATCAATATAAAGGCAGTTACTCTTTTCAAAAAAATTTCCTCCCTTTATGGAATTATTACGGATTGAGTTTCCATTCAATGAACCTAATAAGCACCTCCATTTCGGCAATGCGTTTCAATAAATAATCTCTCGAAGCAGCGTTCAACCGTTCTCGTCAATCAAAATTTACCACCACCTTTCAAAAGACTTCTCTCTTCTGGACACACAAAAAAATAGAAAAGAAGCAACTCAATGTATGACAAATGGAGATGTCTCTTTTCTACCGACCTAAATGAACTGCAGCTTGTAACCACACTATGGGTTGGGCACCTCGGCTTAATGCCATGTGACCCGTTCTCGTAAAGGCCGCATTAATTCCTGCCTTCAGGTTTATCACATTCATTTTATTCGAGAAGAAATCGCTTTCATATGTCTCTGTTTTTTACTTTATGTGCAATTTAACTGTCCTAACAAGAAAGACACATGCGCGGATGATTCCGCACATGTGTCTTTCATCTGCATCGTTAATGCTTCGGCTTTCTAAGTCATGAACAATTTAGTCACCTACAAGAACAACTCTCTTGCCTTCGCCAAGCCGCTGGCCGCATCCTCGGAAGGGAAATACTCGAGTCCGACATAACCGGCATACCCCGCGGATCGAAGGGCTTGGAATACGTTGGCGTAATGGATCTCGCCCTTATACAGCTCATGTCTTCCTGGGCAACCCGCAGCATGGATATGGCCAATGCTCGAGAGCCTTGGCAGCATTGTAGCGACTAGATTGCCTTCTGTAATCTGCTGGTGATAGATATCGTACAACACCTTCACCTGCTCGCTGCCAACTTGATCGATAATGTCAAATGCTTCGTCGGACCTTGCCAAGATATATCCCGGATGATCAACCGCCGTATTAAGCGGCTCCAGCGTCAGCGTGACACCCGCAGCTTCAAGAATCGGGACCGCCGCTCGAAGTCCGACCACGATATTCTCGAGCTGCGCTTCACGCGGCACCTCGCGAAGCTCATTCCCTGCCGTTACGATCAAAGAACGGCAGCCCAGGCCCTGCGCAACTTTGACCGTTTCCGATAGACCGACCAAGAAGGCTTGATGCTTTTCCCGATCGACCAAAGTCCCGCCCTCCGTACAGAACGTCGCGATAGACAGCTCCAATCGATCCATCTCTGCCCGCATCTTGTCGATGTCTTTGTTGCTCCAATTCCAGAACTCGAACGCATCATATCCGCTCGATTTGACTAAAGATAATGCCTCCGTCAGTTCCAATCCCCGGAACACCGATTCTATGCATACAGATGGTTTCATAGCGCTGCCCCTTCCTTTTGAGCGATCAAATGGTGTACGAGCGGCTCTACTCCAGCATCACGGATTCCTTGCGCGACCAACCTAGCAATCTCAATCGCGCCGAATTCGGAGAAATGGGTATTATCCTGCGTGCCTTCCGGAAGACATTCGTATTGTCCAGGCTCTGTCCATAGGAATACCTGCTTGGAGCGCTCTTCTCCCAGCTCTTCGAAGTACGC
This sequence comes from Paenibacillus terricola, assembly GCF_014779765.1. GTDB lineage: Bacteria > Bacillota > Bacilli > Paenibacillales > Paenibacillaceae > Paenibacillus_T > Paenibacillus_T terricola. The sequence continues at coordinate 458,621 of NZ_JACXZA010000006.1, forward strand.
TTTGCTTAACGAGGCCAAGTCGATGAACGGTACCTGCTCCTGCAAGGCCAGCTGCCGCATCGCCTCGATATAATCGCCGTGCGTATTGCGAATCGTGCCGTCCTCTTCATAGAAACGCCGATGCATCGGCGCGATCAGCACCGGACATGCCCCGTGCCTGCGAGCAACATCGATATACTGTTTCAAATACGCCTGATACGTCGTAAAAGGATCCGTTCCTCCATCGTTATCTTTCTCATCGTTATGCGCGAACTGGACGAGAAGGAAATCGCCTCGGCGCAGCTTTTTCTCCAACCGGTTCAGACGTCCCTCCGTGATGAAGCTCTTGCTGCTTCTTCCGGAGCATGCATAATTCGCTGTCGCGATGCCGCCCGCAAGGAACAGACCGATCATTTGACCCCAACCCGTATATGGATAATGACCTGACGGTTGATCCGTTACAGTCGAATCGCCGGCAAGATGAATGGTCGGAATGTCCGCCACCCGCTTCACTTCAACCTTCTGCACCAGAGGAGCCGCCCCGCCGAAAGCGAGCTTCAACTGCCCGTCCATCACATGTACAGCAAACGAATGCGTTACCGATTGACCCGCTTCCGTCTTCACTTCATGCAGCCGCAGTCGTCCCAGACCTTCCTTCACCGTCGTTACGGTGGGGGCATCGGATGAGCCGAACGTTAAGGCCACCTTGTAGGTGCCATTCGGCACGTCCATCAATAGCGACGGTATGACGGAATCGAAATAATCGCCAGGCCACGAATCTCTCATATCTTCTGTCTTCGAACGCTTAGGCGGCAAGGAGAAACCATATCCTTGTTCCCTGTCATATTGGCAGCTTTCATTCGGAACAAACGAGTAGCCGAACTCCATTGCGAGGACCATCCCTTCTGCACTATGAAATTTGCTTCCATTTCTCCTCTAACTCTATTCGCATTCAATTTTGCCTGCAATAAGACTTTTTGGTACATGCAGTATAAAATAAGGACTACCACTTCTTATGCAAAAATTTGAGTTTCCCCTTGGCGATATAAACGAAAAAGGAGCCGAACACATTAGTGTTCGGCCCCTGCTCTTTCTTCCTTATGCTCGTTTCTATTACCCTTTCACGCCGCCAACCGTCATTCCTTTGACGAAATACTTCTGCAGGAACGGATAAATGATGATCATCGGCACGGATGCTACGATCGTCATCGTCGCGCGAATGGAGAGCGGCGACACTTTCATCGAATCGCCCGCGCCCGAGTTCGCAAACCCGGACTCCGCGCTCGAAGTCGTATTCGAGTTCTGCAGAATCTTCTGCAGCTCGTATTGCAAGGTGCTCAGATGCTCATTGGACGAGTTGTATAAGAATACATCGAACCAAGAGTTCCATTGCGATACGGTCGAGAACAACGCCACTGTCGCAAGTACAGGAAGACAAAGCGGCAGCACAATGTTAACGAATGTTCTGAAGTCCCCCGCTCCATCGATTCGAGCCGACTCGAGAATGCTGTCCGGCAATTGTTCAATGAAGGAACGAATGATGATCAAGTTAAACACGCCGATGATGCCTGGAAGAATATAAACCGCAAAGGTATCAAGCAAGCCCAAATCCCGGATGAGCAAGAAGTTCGGGATGAGTCCTCCGTTAATGTACATCGTAATAATGAAGGCGATCGTAACGAATTTCCGCAACACGTATTCCGGCCGGCTAATCGTGTAAGCAACCATTGCCGAAGCGAATACCGTAACGATTGTACCGATAACGCTGCGGAGAACGGAGATCAACGTCGCATTGTATACCGTGTTTTCATTGAATACAAACTTATAGTTCTCCAATGAGAATTGCCGCGGCAACAGGTGAATACCGCCCTTCATCGAATCCGCTGCGGCGTTTAAAGAAACGGCCAACGTATTGATGAAAGGGTACAGCGTAACGACCATGAGTAAAGTGAGAACTACGTAAATGATGATATCGAATATTTTGTCACCCAGAGAAGAGTTCCGACTCGAGAACTTTCTTGTCTTGGATACAGACGCCAAATTCGCCATGTTGAAACCCTCCTTCTAGAACAATCTTTCTTGTCCCATTCGCTTGGCGATATGATTCGCTGAGAATAAGAGAATGAAGCTGACCACCGTTTTGAACATGCCTGCCGCAGTAGCAAGCGGGAAGTTAAATTGCTGAAGCCCGTATTTCAGAACAAATATGTCAATGTTCTCGGAATAATCGACGTTCATACCGTTACCGAGCAGGTATTGCGGTTCGAATCCCGATTCCATCAAATATCCGATATTCATAATTAACAATACGATGACAACCGGCTTAATACCTGGCAGTGTAATATACCACATCCGTCTTAACCGGCCTGCTCCATCCATTTCCGCCGCTTCATATTGCGCTGGATCGATGGACGAGATAGCAGCGAGATAAACGATCGTATTCCATCCGATATCTTTCCATACCGAGCTTGCTCCGAAGATTCCCCAGAACCACTCAGCCTTGCCGAGGAATAAGTATTCCTGTCCTTTATCGATGACCCCTATCCATTTCAACAACTCATTAATGACACCGTCCGGAGCCAGCGTCGTTTGAATAATGCCCGCAGCGACAACCCAAGAGATAAAGTGCGGCAAGTAACTTACCGTTTGCACGACGCGTTTGAACGCGACTTTTCTAACCTCATTAAGAAGCAATGCCAACGTAATCGCCGAAACGAAGCCAAGTATCAGATTAATACCGCTCATCGCCAGCGTATTTCTTACAGCTCTCAGAAATTGATCAGAGAATGTCTCATCCGTGAACAAAATCTTGAAATGCTTAAATCCTACCCATTGCTGCTCCGAGAATTTCAATCCCGGCTGATAGTCTTGGAAAGCGATCGTCCAACCCCAAATCGGTACATACTTGAAGATGACCAGCCAGATCACAAAAGGAATGGACATGAGAACTAACATCCGTTGTTGCAATAGTCTCGTGAAGAACAGTTTCAGCCCAGTCGGTTTCTTTTCCAACGTCGAAGGAGACGTTGTCAGCGTGGCGTTATTGTCCATGGTTCATTCTCCCTCCGTCGGGCACAAGATAAAGGAAAGGCCGGACTTATGCGCGGAACAGCACGTTAAGCCGGCCTTTCGCCTCTTCCTAGTTATAGCCCATTACTTTGCCTTAGCAATTGCTACGAGTTTCTGGAGCTGCTCCTTGTACCACGACTCGTAGCCGGCAGTATCAAGCTTGTCGAACTCCTTCTTGTAAGTAGCCCAGATGCCTTCGAAGTCATCCGGCTTCGCAAGAACGAGCTTCGCGTAGTATTTCTTCGCAAGATCGTCTTTCTTCGTTTCCCACAGTTGTTGTGCCGAGCCTTGCTCCTTCGGAATACTCCAAGCTGGGAACCACGGACGATCTTCCGGCTTATCGAAGATGTCGGCATACGTCTTAATGCCGTATTTGCCAAGAATCGCTTTGTCGCCTTCCGTCAAGCTCATTTCGAACACTTCCGGCTGGAAGCCAACCGAACGCGCGTTGCCGTCAGCAAACGTGGACGTCGAATTGTATTGCGGGAAATCCCAGTCGTAAGTAGCGAAACCGTATTTCTCTTTGAATGCTTGGTCGATTTTGTCGATTTGTTCTTGCGTACGGTAGAAGCGGCCTTGATCATTGACTTCGTACGTTTCGCCTTTGATGCCCCAGCTGATCAGAACTTGGTTCTCTTCTTTCAGCATGTTATCCCAGTACTGAATGATGCGAGCCGGATCTTTCGCGCTCTTCGTGATGCCGATACCGCGGTTGCTCGTCCATCCTGCTGGATCCAGGTATTGGTCTTTCGTTCCGTCCCACGTTACAGCGAGCGGGTAGTACACGTAATCGTCTTGCGTCGGATCTTTTCTTGCAGCGTCTTTAAGCGCATTTGCCGCAGTGCCGACTTGCCAGCCGTAGTCGAAGAAGCCTACGACTTTCTTGGAAGACAGCTTTGCAATATATTGATCATAGTTGTCTACGAAGGACGACTTGTCGAACAGTCCCTTACCATTGAGCGTATTCAAAGTTTGCAGCCAACGCTTCTCGGAGTCAGAACCAGCATAAGTTTTGGCATCCAGCGTATCCAGATTAACTTCAACGTTGCCGTCATTCGGGAAGCCATCCAAGTGCATCGGCACGTTGGACGTTGCGAAGAATCTCCAGTCATTCGTCAGCGTAAGGGTACCCGTCAGACCTTCGTCCGGGTGCTTAGCAACGAAGTCTTCGATCAACTTCGTGTATTGGTCCATCGTTTTGATTACCGGATATCCTGCTTCTTTCAACACGCGGCGTTGTACCCAGAAAGCGCCTTGGTTGATGTTAGGATCCGGCGTAACTTCTCCGACTTGAGCGGAATATGGCAGGAAGTAAATATGACCGCCGTAATCGGCTTTCATACGCTCGAAATACGGTCCGTATACGCGTTTAATATTCGGGCCATATTGTTCGATCAAATCATCCAGCGGAATAAAAGCTTTCGCTTTCATTACCTCTTCGATCGCAGCGTCCGGAACGATAACGTCAGGATATTTATCGCCTGCGATCATCGTACCGATCTTCGTGTTGAGGTCGCCGACCAAGTGTTCGAGCTTGAAGTTGACGCCGGTTTGATCCTCGAGCACTTTACCGATCGTCGTTTCATTGGTGTTAACGTCCTTCTCACCGGATACACCGAGGAACATCGAGAACGTTACTTTGTCTTTCGGCGCATCTTTTGTCTCTGTAGTTGAAGCGCTTCCGGTAGTAGGAGTGGTAGACGAATCTTTAGGCGCATTGTTTTCGTCGTTTTTGTCACTTCCGCATGCAGCTACGGACATTGCCATAACAGCAGCCATCCCAGCGACCAGCAATTTCTTTGCCATACCTTCGAACCCCTCTCAATGCGATATGTTTTTGTAAGCACTTTCAGTATAAAAGCATTTCAAGGGCTTGTTTACCGAATAAACTAAACATAAAGCTTTGAAAATTATATAGGTTGCTATGCAATCAACCCTTCCTTAACCACGATTCTGAACACGGTTCCCTCTCCCTCTTCGCTTGCCACTTCAAAATCGACCTTCTCTTTGTAATAAAGTTTTAATCGATAATAGACATTCTTAATGCCAACGCTTTCCCCGATGTCCTCGTTATTCTCCAGATCGCTCACGATCATATCCAGCTTCTCGGCCGGAATCCCCGCTCCATTGTCTCGTACCGTGCAGACGAGTCCCTCTGCGGTCATCTCGACCACAACTCGGATCAAGCCTGCCTTCTTCGACTTCTCAATGCCGTGAATGCTGGCATTCTCGACAAGCGGCTGAAGCGTCATCTTCGGAATCATTAAGCCCAACACCGACTCATCCGCTTCAATGCGGAAGTCCAGCTTGTCTCCGAACCGATATTTCTGTATCTCAAGGAAGCATGCGACAAGGTCCAGTTCGTCCTTGATCGTCACCCAATCCTTGCCCCAAGTGAGCGATCTGCGGAAAATCTTAGCCATATTCTGAATGATCTTAGCTGTTTCCTCTTCCTTCTTCATCAAGCTCCGCATTCGGATCGTTTCGAGCGAATTAAACAGGAAATGCGGATTAATCTGGCTCTGCAAGGCGTGAAGCTGCGATTGATTGCGCTCCAGCTGCAGCTCCTTCTTCTGAATATCAGCGATGTAAACATCATGAATGAGGCTCTTAATTTGCAGCGTCATCCGGTTGAATTCTGTGGTTAGCTGCCCGATTTCATCTTTGGTGTCCTGTCGTTCGATCGTTTCGAACGAATGATTCTTGACTCTCTTCATTTGCTTTAATATTCGAATCAGCCGCACGTTTAGTGACCGTGTAAACCAGATGATGACAAGCGTCGAGAGGAGAAGATTCGGAATAGCCAAATACAGAACGAAATTTCTAGATTTGTGAACCTCCTTCAGCACCGCAGACTCTTGGAATTCTCCGACTATTCGCCAGTCGCTCAGATAAGATACGTTCTCGAAATCTTCGTCTATCACAATCGTTCCTTTCGGAACAGGCGTTGAGGAGAAATCGGCCACTCTGGATGGGGTAATTGCAGCATTCGTCGAATATTGCACTTCATTTCCTTGAAGCAAATACAGATTGCCGCCTTCCAGTATTACGTTGCTGAAAATCTCTTTGATCGCTTCCGGGTGAAGGTCGATCTTCATCAGCTTCTCCCATTGTTCCGATCCTCTGGAATTGCTGATCTTGCTTATGACGCTCAGCACATCGCCGGAAGCGCCTAGATAATCGATTGTTGTCTTCGTCAAGAATGGCGTCGAAGGCTCTGAATCGCTGATCAGTTTGTACCAAGGCTGCTGTCTTGTCTGATTCGTTATCGGTTCAACTTGCCCGCCATAAATGATCGTGTTGTTGTTCGTATAAAGCGTAATTCGTTGAATGGTTTCGTAGACAGGACTGTATTTGCTGAGCATACCAATAATATAGGACTGATAATTAAGCACGTATGCAGCTGGAATCTCGTAGTTCTCCTCCAAATACTGGTTCAAGTACGGATCATTATAGATGACTGCAGAGATCCCGACAGCCGCGTCAACTTGCGCCATGAAATCGTTGCGAATCTCCTCGATGGCGAGCGAGATGTCTTTCATCTTCTGACGCTTGACGTTAGTGGTCGTAATGTCGTAGAAAATAACATTGGTCAGAATGACCGGGATAAATACAGACAAAAAATAAACGATAAGCATCTTATTTCGCAGTCTGACGTTGTTTAAGTTAAACGATTCTCGTAAGTTCACTCGCATCGACTCCACCGCCGCTCAATTCTTCTGGAACAACGCATTCTTGTATTCGGTCGGCGTTTTCCGTTCGACCTTCTCAAATTGGGTTACGAAGTAGTCGGCGTTGCTGAAGCCTACGCTCGAAGCAATCTCGTACACCTTCTTGTCGGTTTGCCGCAGCTGGCGCTTCGCTTCGTGAATTCGAAGCTGCAGCAGAAATTCATTGAAGTAGACGCCATAAGACTTCTTGAAGAGCTGGCCCAAGTATACCGAGTTCATGTAGAAGCGCTCGGCGATGCTCTTTAAGCTGATATTCTCGTTGTAATGATTCTCGATATATGCTTTGATCTTGCCGATGTCTCCCTTGCCTATCATGCCTCTAAGCTCTGAGATATACTTTGCGGATTCGGTCAGGAACCCTAGAAGCAGCTCACGAAGCCCCCGCAGCGTGCGGGGCTCGGTCGTCCACTCGAGCATTGGTTTAAGCGAGGCCAGCTTCTTCTCATCACCTTGCATCGTCTGTATGATCCGTGTCGCTCCGTGTACGCATCGGGACATTGCGGTCGATATCGATTCGAAGGCGAAGCTTTGCTCGCGGAAAGTCGCGAATATCGCCTCCGTCACCGCCTTCATCGCTTCTGCGTCATTCTCCTCCAATCGCTCCATAAGCTCGGTGAACAATCCGGAATCAACCTCTTTGTAATGCACAACGCTATCCTTGACATCGTCGTGAAGAATCACATTCTCATCGTCTTTGGCATATTTATGCTTCATTGCTTCCAATGCGGATAAGTACGACTGTCGAACCTGAGCAAGCTCCGGCACAGCTTCCCCAATGAAGATCTTCGGAACGGCATTCCCGATGCCGCCGCAAGCTCGGGCGAGCTCTTCGCCGATCCTCCTTGCTTCTTGAGCGTTGCCATTCGCTTGCACAAGCAGGCTCAACTCGAACTCGCCTCGAAGATGAATATAAGGCTCGTTGCGGGAAGCCGTTCGTGTCAGTACTCGGGATATCGCTCTCATCGCGCGCTCCGTCCGCTCGATTCGTTCAGCGTCGTTTGCTTCCCCCCGTACGTCATTCAGCTCTACGACGATATATCTGAGCGATAATCGCTCCGGCAATCCGAATGTATTCGCCGCTTCATGAATCGACGCCTCCTCCGCTCTGCCGGAGAGCAGCTTCTCGAACAGGGAAGCATGCAGCAGGGCATTGCCCGCATCCATTCGGGGCTGCTCCTTTCTCAGCAGTTCGCCGATTCGGACGAGCGAATCGACTAGCTCATTCTCGTCAATCGGCTTCAGCAAGTAATCTTGAACGCCATACCTGACGGCTTGCTGCGCATATTTGAAATCGCCGTATCCGCTAATGATGATGAACCGAATCGCCTTGCCTTGGCGAGCCTGAACCGCTTGAATCAGTTCGAGTCCGTCCAGGACGGGCATACGGATATCCGTAATGACGAGATCCGGCTCCGTTTGCTCGATCAGGGCAAGAGCTTCTTCTCCGTCTTCCGCTTCCCCTACGACCTCGAAGCCATAATTCTCCCAAGGAATTAAGCCCACTAGCCCTTTGCGGGCAAACATCTCGTCGTCGACCAGAATGACTTTTCTCATGAGCTCCTCCTATGTCCTTGACGGCATATGACCGTCGGGTATTAACTGAAATCGCTTACACCACTACTGTGAACCCTATATTAGCATAGGCTATGTCGAAAGGTAATGTATCTTATTGATCCAAACTAAAGTTTGTTTAACCAATTATAGAAACGCAAATGGGATGAAGCAGAGAGGCCTCTGCTTCATCCCGTTATGCTTTTTGTCTTCTTTTTGGTGCTATTCCTTCATTGCGTGAAGCTGTTGGTCCAGCCTCATCGGCATCTTGACGTTTACTTGTTCCACAACCGGTACAGAATGACAGCCGCTTCTGCACGGGACAAGGAAGATTGCGGAGCAAGGTTACCGTTGCTGCCAATGACGATGCCTGCATCGACAAGTGCAATCACGCTGTCTTGCGCGTAGGCCGATACTTTGGAAGCATCGCCGAATGCGTCCAGTGAGCCGCTGCTTGACAAAGTTTTGCCTGCGGCAGCAGCAGCGCGAGCGGCGAGAACCATCATGTCTTGGCGGCTAATGCTGCTGTTCGGTTGGAACAGGTTATCGCCCGTTCCCTTCACGATACCGAGCTGACGCGCGATGTTCACGGCATCGTAGTAGTAATCCGACTCGTTCACATCGCCGAATGTCGTCGCTTGCTCATTCGTGCCCTTCAGTTCAAGCGCGCGAACGAGCATTACGAGGAAGTCGGCTCTCTTGATTTTAGCTTGCGGAGCAAATGTCGTATCCGAAGTGCCGGTGATGATGCCTCGTGCAGCCATCGCTTCGATCGCTGACTTCGCCCATTGTACGGATTGGATATCGCCGAATGTTTTGACAACGAATGCTACAGCGTAGTTGCTGAAGTGCGTTGTCGTGAATACTACCGATCCAATTGCCGCATCGTAATGACTGTTAGCTACAGGAATAGCTTGACCGCTGCCATCGATGTACCAGATGATAATCGAATCCGGATTAGTCAGTTCCTCTGCAGTTGGCTTATACGGGATCGATACCTTGATCGGCGCGTTCGGATCGCTCCAAGAGATGACATTGCCGTCAACCAATGCTTCAAGATTGATAACCGGTCTGTCGCCGATTTGTTGGCGAACGGCGTCGCTGAGCGCTGCCGTCGAAACATCGGATACACGGATCGTTACTTTATCCGCAGCAGCTGCGTCCGTGTTGGCGAGCATATTGCTTGGGATGTCGATCGCAGCTTTATCCGTCTTAATCGAGATGACGCTCGTACCCGAAGCTTTCAAGCTGGCTGCCGGCAACTGCACACCGTAAGACGTTGCGCCTGCTTGAGCAGGAATTTCTACAGAAACTTGCTTGTTGCCTTCAGCATTCGCAGCAGCTTGCTTCAACGCTTTCGTCAGATCATCGTTCGATACGACGGATGTCGCTGCGCCATCCTTCATTTCAACCTTAGGTTTAACGGTTACCTGGCCATCTTTCGAGTCGATTGAAGTTTCCCCTGTCACTGGTGGAACATAGCCGCTTCCACTGCCATTGCCGCCACTGCTAGTGGTATCACCTAAACCGATAACCGTCCAGAATGCTGCCTTAGGTCTAAAGCTGTTGTCGAACAGCAAAGGCATACCGGAGCTGCGCCAGCTCTGTATATCGGCTTTGCCCCAGAAGGTAACACGGTCGATGCTCTCTGCATATTGTTTGTAGATCGTAAACAGCGTGCCGTATTGTTGTGCTTGTTCAGCCAACTTCGCTTCGTCAAGGTGATAGTTGTTGTTAGCCGAATAAGGAATGTCGAGCTCGGAAACGCTGATTCTAGCACCAGTCTCGACGAATCGCTTGATAGCTCTTTCCACTTCTTGAACGTTTACGTCTGGCTTGCTATTAATCCAGAAGTGAGACTGCATGCCAATGCCTTCAACTAACTTACGACCATCATAACGAGAATCTTGTTCCCATTGCGCGTTAAGGTCTTCAACCATTTGCGCAATTTCCTCGTACTTATAAGTCTCGTTGTAGTCGTTGTAATACAACGTAGCCGTGCTGTCGATTTGAGTTTGCGCTAAGTGTGCAAATGCGAATGCATCATAGATATAATCCGCACCGCTCTCGCCTTTACTCGCGTCCGCGCCATTGGCATAAGCTGTATACCAAGGTGAACCCGTACGTAAGCCTGTTCTCCAATCGCTGCCATCGAATTTGGCTGTGTTGTCGTCGAATGCTTCGTTTACAACGTCCCAAGAAATAAGGTTAGGGCTGTCGAAATGCGCGATTACGTTGTTGATAAAAGTTTCCATGTTCGCCTTGGCGGCTGCACGGGTGCCAGAAGTTCCTGTATTAATGAAAGCTGGAGTCTGTGAATGCCACACAAGCGTATGCCCGTGAATGGACTGGTTATGATCCTCAGCCCACTGAACAATTTGGTCAGAACCAGCAAAGTTATACTTGCTTAGATCCGACAAATCGCTTGCCGACGAGATGTTCCTCAATAGATTCTCAGGCTTCATCGAGTTCTCAGCGGTTACTACGTTATATTGCTTGTCGTACATCGTAGTCAGTGTTGCGTCAGTCGTTTGCGTAGGCTCCATGATGTTGCCGATTTTGAAGTATTTGCTGTATGCGTCTTTCAGCGATGGTAGAGTAAGATCCCACTGCGCCGTTGGCCACTCATAAGGGTCTGACACAAATGAAGAATTATCAGTAACCCAGTTTACCAGAACTTTACCGCTATCATCAGTGATCTTAATGCTGTTTAACAAAAAGTCACTACTGCCCGATGTTCCGCGAATAGCAATGTTACCAATTAGCCCTTGTGCAAGTTCGCTTCCGCTCATGGTGAAGTCGACATCATAGTCAATCGCTTGAGCTTTTACAACCCCTGCACCAGTGAATGAAGCTGGAAGTCCGTTAGCCGTTATACCAACTTGATAGGTGCGGCTAGTATCCGCTGTGACAACTGCAACATCTCCTGCAGTATAACCGCCATTGTCATTGCCAGTAATCCAACGCACACGATAACCGCTTGCGCCTGTGGATGTAGCGTTGAATGTAAGGTGATATTTCGCGTCTTTAACGGGTGTGAAAGCTGCTGCGTCGCCAGTAGAGAAAGGCCATACAGAACTATCAGTTCCCAAAATAATGTTAGCGCCCGACCAGCTGTCCTTGTTTGATGTTAATGAAACATGAACACCAGGAACATTTGACAACGATTTAGGAGGCATTGCTGTTCCGCCTGCAACGGTAACAGTAAGTGTATCGATTACAAATCGGGACAAACCAGGGTCGGCTTGTATTCTAAGCCCAGATGTTTCGCCTGTGTCTGCAGCCGCTGTTCCGTTATAATTTAATGTGAATGTGCCAGCTGCATCAGCTTGCGCTAATGTAGCATAAGGACTGCCAGATGTGCCGAGAACGATTTTTGCGCCGCCAGGAATAGTAACGCCATTAGGAATATGCCCTGTCATTGCAACAGTGTAAGCAACGTCCGCTTTCAAGCCAATTGCGGAAGCTTTAACATCAATGCCTTCATAGTTAAGCGTTCTATTGGAAAGGTCAAGTGACACCGTGCCATTCGTATTCGACACAGCGTTGATCGTTAGGTTGCCTGCACGTTGCAAATAGGTACTTCCACCGCCAGAAACTAAATCAGCAAGCCCAGCATCCAATTGCAAGTCGTAGGCTACAACAGGCTTATCCGAAGCCGGAGGTGGAGTTGTTGGTGTCACTGGAGTGCCAGTTGACTTGTTGATGACTGTAATGTTGTCCACATAGAAAGGAACGTTTTGGGCGTCTGCGTTTGTTTGAAGTCGGAAATAGGTATTATCCGCAATGGCTGCGATGTCGTCAGATGTAAAGGCAGCGGTATATTCGAGCGAAAAGCCGCCCGTAGTCAGGCCTTTATTAACGAGCCATTTGTAATTGTCCTTGTAGGTTGCCGTTCCCCATTTGTTAGGGCTGCTGAGCACGATTTGCGATGTGGCAGGTACCGTCGCATTGCTGTCTACGTGTCCGTTTACTGTGAACGTATACTCAGCCCCAGCGGTCAAGCCGAGCGATTTCATTTTGATGTCTACGCCATTGTAATCGCCGGATCTCGCGGACAAATAAATAGCTTTGCCGTTCTTATGGATGACAGGCCCGCCGCCGCTGCCTTGAAGAGTGCCTGTCCCATTGAAGGAGGAACCGTCCGCTGCTCCGCTGATCTGCGTATCCGTCTGCATATCATATACGACAGAAACACCAGCAGCGATTTTAATATTGTCTACGTACAAAGGAACGTTTTGGGCGTCTGCGTTTGTTTGAAGTCGGAAATAGGTATTGTCCGCAATGGCTGCGATGTCGTCAGCCGTAAAGGTAGCCGTGTATTCGAGCGTAAAGCCGCCCGCAGCCAGCGTCTTATTGACGAGCCATTTGTAATTGTCCTTGTAGGTTGCTGTTCCCCATTTATTAGGGCTGCTGAGCACGATTTGCGAAGTGGCAGGTATCGTCGCACTGCTGTCTACGTGTCCGCTTACCGTGAACGTATACTCCGTTCCTGCTGTCAAGTTGAGCGATTTCAACTTGATGTCCGCACCGTTGTAATCGCCCGTTCTTTGACCTACATAAATCGAGTTGCCGTTATCATGAATTTGTGGAGAACCGCCGCTGTTTTGAATGTAGTTCGTATAGTTGAACTCAGAATCTGCCGCAGCTCCGCTGATGCCCGCATCCTGCTGCATGTCATAGACAACCGTACTTGCATCTGCCGCATTCGCCTTCTGCGCAATCCCGATCTGAGGCAACAACAATGCAGCCGCAAACACTAACATCAAAATCTTCTTTAATCGTTTGTCCATCGTGTGACTTCCCCTCTTAAGTATTTGTTCTAACGCTCTCAATAAAGAGCCATCATACTAAAGCGCTTACACAATGAAAAAGGAAGCGAACTTCTTTTCCACATTCTTGATCTTATCGTGACAATGTAAGCGTTAAAATGTAAAAAATAGAGATCGTACTTAGGAAATTAAAGAATTATCGAGAACACAAAAACGACCATGATCCAAACCGTCCAATTGGCTAGTTTGGGTCATGACCGTATAACAAATCTATTACACGCTTAATCTTCCATTTATTTCTTGCAGCGGGGCATAAGATGACGAACCCCCTCATTCATAGGTTGGCATGACGACGCCGGGCGCTGACTCGACTTCGAATCGTCCATCTTGCAGCCGCAGCACTTCGTTCCCGGCGATACGAAGCGGCAGTTCGACGCCGTCTTGGAACAATCGCCCTTCGATCAGCTGAACCGTCATTCCGATTACCTTGCGTACCCTACCAGCGCGGTCGGTCACGATGCGGACGCCTGCCGGAAACTCGCACAATAGCTCGCCATCGCGATAGATCGCACATGTCTTGTGCGTATTATGCAGCTCGAATCGTACGCCATCCACATTCCGCGAATATGCCGTTTCATCCGCCAGCTTCACGCCGTGATCTCGCGCTTGCGGCATTAGAGCGGTGAACCATAGCTCCCCATCTGGCGTTGGAACGATACCGCATAACCGCTCGATGTAATCGAGTACGCACAGAATAGCCGGCGAGTACGTTTCCGTGAAGCCTTCTTCCCCAGTCCATGGGCTTAGGCATTGACCGAAACGCTCCATACGCGAGATAGCCGAAACAATCGGCTGCAGGATCCAAGTCAGCTCTACGTGCCGGCCATGCTGTTCAAAAGCTTGCGGCGCGCGGATAAGGCTAAGGAAATTAACCGCCCCTGCCCACGTGTTATAGCTCGAGAATGGATCGAACCGCGGATCATCGATCGCAATCGAGGTCAGCGGATACTTGGCGAAAAATTTGCGCGTATTGAGCAAATACCGCTTAAGCGCAGCATCGAATAACGCGGCATCTCCCACCTCGCAAGCGAGTACGCGCAGCAGCACATCGGACTGAATGCGAACGAATGCGCCATGCCGATCCACATCGTAGAAGAAGCTGTCCTCTTCATGGAAGCAATGCTCGAGCAAGCTCGCATGCGTCTGCTGTGCCTTCTGTTCCCAAGAAATCGCCGCTTCTTCTTGCCCTAGTTCCGCCGCCATCTTCGCCAGATACTTCCGGCCGCAGTAGACGCTTGCTGTCAGATCAGGTGCAAGCAGCGGCAAGCTGGGAACAGCCGGATCATAACGCTTCGGATCGTCCATATAAGGTGTATCCGGTACATGCCAGAAACGCGGCGACAGATCATGTCCCGTGTCGTACGCGCAGAACGCTTCTACGCAGCCTGTGCCACGAGTATCGCGGTACTGCGCGAGCCAATCATCGTACCTCGCGAGCGCCTCATACATCTGCGCTAGAAACAGACGATCCCGACCGTTCAACCGATAATGGTTCCACGCGCTGCGCGCCAGCGGCGTCACCAGTTGAATTTGCTTGAACACAGCGCCATCAGCCGTAACCTTATAAGGCAGCAACCCGTCCTCACGTTGTAAGCGGGCGAACTGTACGAATGTCGATTGCGCCGTCTCCGGCGCAAATCGCGCCAACAGCTCAGCGTTAATCGTTCCGGTGCTCTCTAACCAGCAGCCGAAGTAAATGCCGCCCTCTTGCAGAATGGCATTCCCTTGCCCATCCGTCTTCACACAATCTGCGAGCTTGTCTACGGCAGCGTAATAGACATCCTCTAATCCCTTCGGGGAGGCGGTGAACTTCACGCCCGATCGGACGAATTCCTCTTGCAGCGCATGCCCTGCTTCCGCATCACGCACGCCTGCTCGGGATACCACGTCAACAGCTCGCATTGTCTTAAGCAAATCGCTCATGTCAGGCTGCTCTCCTTTTTCCCACTCGGTCACAAAATGTGCATTCATTATATCGAAACCACAGAGAGTTAGATATCAACAAAAGTAAAGGCAATCCTTATAAAACTTTAGAGAATTCAAAGCCTTACACCGATCACCAGTACCGGAAGCATTCGAGACCAGCTAAGAACGCCAATAACGTTTCTGCATAAAACAAGCCGGACACCCTATTCGGATGCCCGGCTTAATAAATTCCTTTATCCCTTCTGCCCTGCCTGATAGTCCAACGCAGCCATAATAATCGTTACGGACTCTGCCCGACTCGCGTTGCTCTTCGGTGAGAAATTGTTGCCGCCGGTACCTTTAATAATGCCCGCATTCACAGCGGCCACTATCGAAGGCTGCGCCCATGCAGGAATCTGGTCCGTATCAGCGAAGGTTGGCTTCCCTTGCGCATTCATCTGCAGATCGAGAACGCGTACGAGAATAGCCGTCATCTCGGTTCTCGTAATAAGTTGGTTCGGACGGAAGGTTCCATCCGCATAGCCGGTCACAATACCCGCTCCTGCTGCTTCAGCAATTGACGTCTTCGCCCATTGCGGCAGCATCGCCGCGTCAGCGAATTCAGGCGTTATTCCTGTTGCCGATTGTAAGGTAAAGGCATGTGTAATCATCGTCGTAAACTCAGCTCGGGTCACCTTATTGCCAGGACGGAACGTTCCATCCGGGTAACCACTCGTTATGCCTAGTGCTGCGGCACGTTCAATTGCCTCTTTAGCCCAATGTCCCTTAATGTCTGAGAAAATCAACACATTGGGATCATCTTTAACCGCTGCCGTTACTTTAGGCTCTAACGTAACCATGTCCAGCTTAGAATCAACGAGCTTAATATTGCTTAGCTTAATAGCTGTTGCCCCGGCACCTATACGTTTAAAGGTTATCGCGGACAATTCCACGTTACCCTTCTCGCCGCTTGTTTCACCTATCTTCGTATGCGCAATTCGGATCGTATTGGCGCTAAGGATAGGCTGCACCGAGAAGCCTGCAATCGAAGTTTCCGCCTTGCTGAATGCTAGGATATTCTCGTCATAGGACAATTCCAAATCATAAGCGTACATATCCATAAGCCCATGACCTATAATAGACAGCTTAACATCCTTGTCCGTAAACTTAAGCTTTAACTCGAATGTGGCATTCGTGTCTTGAGCCATAACAGTCCCCACAGGCACTCCCATGACAAGGATGAAGATCGACAATAGCATTATTAATCTGCGTTTCAACATGCGAATCATCCCTTCATTAAAAGGAGGAGGAAGGCGCCGCAGCACCTTCCCGCTTCATCCCACTATCAACGATTGTTTATTGCTCTAACCAATTTCCAACAATCATACGTGCTACGGCTGCCAATTCGAGAATCGTAATCTCATGATTATCGAACAGGTCTGCTTTCTCTACGATATCCCAACCCGGTTGATCTTTCTTAACGCCGTAGTGCTTGGCGATGATCGACAGATCTTGAATCGTAATGGATGTCGCTCCAGGTACAAGCGTCACAATCGTTGAAGCGAATGCCGATACAGCATTATTCAATGTTACGACCGCTGCATCAACCGTCGACTGTGAAGCTCCGCTGTTCTTCACGTTAATCGCTGCTGTAATGGCCGCTTGCAGGTTCGTGATTGCAGCTTCTGGATATTGACCGATTTTGTTGCCCGCCGTTGCCTTAGCAGCTTTAGCTTGAGCCGCTGCAATCGCTTGATTCAATGCTCTTACATCAGCCGTAGGTGTAGGAATTACGCTCGCTTTGAATGTGCTTACGGCTGTCGCTAATGCCGACACAGCTGCGTCCACATCAGCTTGCGTTACTGTGCTGCTGTCACGAACAATAGCTGCATCGTCAATCGCAGCTTGAAGTGCAGCCTTCGCGCCTGCTGGATATTGGCCCGGAGCTGATCCTTCCACTGCAACGCTCAATGCTTGCTCAGCATCCGTTATTGCTGTATTCAATTCTGCTTTATTGATATGGATAACTGAACTATTGAAGGCTGTTACTGCTTCTTCGAGTGCAGCAGATGCTTGAACAACGTCATCTTGTGTTGCTGCTCCGTCTTGCGCCACTGCCGATGCACGATCAATTGCAGCTTGTAAGATGGCGATGGAACCAATCGGATATTGACCTTCTTGATTTCCTTCAACTGCCGCATCAGCAATGGCTTGAGCCGCTGCGATGGAAGCAATCAATGCCGTCTTATCTACCTGTACAACTTGTATGCCTGCCACAGCCAGAGAGGTGTCGAGTAAGGAATACCGACTTTCGTCACCAACCATTTCCTGTTTGGTTATCGCGACATTAGTAGTTCCAGCAGCTGCATCTGCCTTGGCTTTGCCGTGAAGAACGAATAATTCGCCGTCACCTGTCAAGAATGTTCCGGTGAGTCCCATAATAATAAGGATTTCACCCGTTTCCGGTTTCACCGCTGTCTCAAGAACTTGGAGTCCAGCCCGCGAAGGCGTAATTGAATCTGCATCTAAGACGTTAACCCCATTATCTAGTGAAGTCGCGAACGCAAGCATAGCTGGGTCGTACTGCAACTCCACGCTCAGCATATTGAAATTATGCGCCAATCCCGTTACGCCAACTGAAAGATTAATAGGTTGACCCACGAACACGGACGATGAAGGACCGCTAATGCTGGCCATTGGATTCTGAATCTGCCCTTCCGGAATAACGACTTCCTTATCCGAGCTGGCATTCAGAGAACTGGTTGCCATATACCGGACCCCATACGCACCGGCGCTGAGGCCTGTAACCTCCGTTCCTGTAATGGCCGTATAGGCTTCCTTGCCTGCTTTCCTATACTCCATTGCCGTTGTAACACCAACGAGTTTACCATCATTACCGCCCAATACGGTCGGCGCAACCCCTGCTGGCGTTGTTGGTGCCGGCTGATTCTGCTTGGCTGCCGGTTGAAACACTTCCCACTCCCATAGGCCAACGCCATTACCATCCCGGGCTTTCTTCGTCATCGTAACACGCAGCGATTTGACCTCCAGAGCCGGGTCGAATGCGAAGAGATTGGATGAACCGACAGGAGTCGTAAGAGCTATGATGCCTGTGGTAACCGTCCCTGCCGTTACCCATGCATTCGTCGTGCTATTCTTCGGAATGTAAGCGAACGTGTACTTAGTAGGCGCTAATATACCGCCATTATCCGTCCACTGCATCAGATTGGAGCTCGAGATGGTTGCGCCCTGCGGCCAATCATATTGCACCCATTCCTCCGAGCTTGTATTGCCCCACGAACCCCAATGCGGGTTGCTTGTCAATGATTTCAATCCATCATTCACCGCAGGAAGACTCTCCCACGATGACGTGTAGCTGGCCGAGAGACTCGCTGCGAATGCCATATTGTTATCGCGTGGAGTCAGCAATCGCAGATCTGTCAGCAGCTTGTTAATGGCTTGGGCAACATCCTCTTCTGTCGCTTCCTTGTTACTCATCACAGCGGAAGCGCCCGCCTTCGCATCAGTAATCGGCGCAAGACCTTGATCGACGAAGTTCGCAGCTTTAAGAGAGTTGGCGAAGTTAAGAACCTGTGCCAGCTGCGACTTGTCTGTCGCTCCCGTATAGCCATTGACCTTCCATTCCAGAATGCCGGTTCCCGCTGTGATCGGCTTCATGTCGATACGAGCGCCTGTAATGTATGCGGGCTCAAAGGTAGTCGTGTTGTATTTATTCAACGCGTTGCCAAGTCCCGCTACTGCTCTTGGCGTGTACCAATTGCCATCCGCGTCACGAAGCTGAAGCTTCATATCCGTAGGCTGGAAATTCCCCGAACCGTCTCGGAACACATAGACATCCATCGAGGAGGCAAGGAATGCTTCATCCCATTGATACATCACCCATGATGGATCTCCTTCTCTGCCCCAGTTGTGCCATGCGCTGTTGGAAGCACCTTTGGTCGGTGAGAAATCCGATGAGCTCTTAGGATCGAAGCCGTTATTCATCGCTTCAGGATATCCGTCACCACCAGAGTAACTAGCAGAAGGCCGTGCAGTCAGCGCGTTGTTGGAAGGCTGCGATTTCACGACATATACCGTGACGCGTACCTTCACTTCGCTGTCTACGATTGTGCCCTCGACTACGAATTCGCCTGTCTTCGCATAGCTGGCTGGATCAACAGCATTCCACGTAATTGGACTTGGTTTATATCCATCATTAGTCAGGATATCCGTCTGTGTCGGTAGTACCGGAGCTGCGTTCAGTTGAGTCACAACGCTGAATGCCTTGTATGCGCCATCGGTGTCTCGTGCGATATTAATCGTTACATCCTTGCTGGACGTCTTGCCTTCATCGGTCGCTGTAAAGGTAAACACATAGATGCCTGCCTTGCTTATGCGGGCATATGCATTTGTTTTGTCCCCGTTCACAAAAGTAACATCCGCTGCGCCATCCGGTTTCTGCTTCACCGTCCATCCGTACGTCCATACCGGTTCATATACCGCGCTGTACACCGGATCCGCTGTCGCCATACCGGCTAATTTGAGAATACTGTTATTCGCAGCATCCAAGGCCGCTGTCACTTCGCCGATTACCGGGGGCTGTTTGTCCGGTGCAGCGACCAATGTGAAGGTCAGCTCGTTAGAACCACTCACTTGCCCGTCATTGGCGGTAAGTCTGACCGTATAAGAGCCTCCCTTAGTACCGTTGGCCCGCGTAACGGTTGACTTCGGATTGGTGAAGCTCAGCTGGCCGCCTGCCGGCGTGCTTACAACCTCCCATTGGTAGGTCAACGTGCCATTCGGTGCGCCGTCATCGGTCACATTTCCGCTCATCTCAAACGGAATCATCGCTTGTGGGCTCGACGTCACCATCTCTGCACGAACTTGAGGAGCTTCGTTTGCACCCGTAACTGCCTTCTCAATTGTCAATTCAGCAGTTGGCGCGCTGTTCATCTGGAACATCGCCGTACCTTTATTGTTCTGAACATACAACTGTCCGGCATCTTGATCATCTAATTTAATCGTATAATAGCCATTCTTCAAGCCTGCTCCATCGAATGTAATCTTGGAAGAATGTTCGCTCTTCGCAAGATTCGAGAGCTGCAGCTTAAACGAATTGCCGTCTTTTTGAATGTCCGCATTCTCGATTTTGTCGCTTTCCGAGACGAGGTAGATTTGTTCATCGAGTAAGTTGATACGCTTGCCGAAGCCGTCCTTTGGTGTGATATGATAAGCGCCGTCTTCTTCAGTGACCAGAGCGCCATATCCGAACAGTCCAAACACCGGGTCGGTAACAATATCTGAACTGATACGCAACAGCGAGCCATAAAGTCCTTCCTCTGATTCGCCGGAGAAGTCCTGCCAGCCATTGTTCATAACGCGAGTGCCGCCGTCGTTGACGTTCTTGGTACCTGTTCCGCCCTTCTGAGCATTATATCGCCAAGAGATGCCGCCTACAGACTGTGACGAGATTTGCCCCATATTGATCGCGTTGAAGTTCGAAATCTTGGCCGCATAGTTGCGTTGTTGTGCGGTAGCCGTCTGTTCCGCCGTTCTTCCGTCATTCTCATAGCGGAGCCAGTCATCCATGATAGACCCTGCCAAGGAAGCGGTATATTGAAAGTTCCACCAGCCTTCGCCGGCGCGGAATACAGGTACGGAATAATAGTACCAGGTAGGCTGAATGCCCCGCATAGCACGAGTCTTCAAGTCAGCCATTCCCATGCTTGTAAGAGCTGCGGTCGCCCGCGCATCTTCAGGGTAGTAGGTGCGCAGCGCTTTGGCTGCGGCATATGCCCCTTCTTCGCCCGTATTGTCATATTCGAATTCGGACCCGTAAGGATAAGACGCGTTGGTTATGTTCCGGCCTTTGGTTTGGGCGAACTTCTTCTTCAGATTCTCATACTCCGTCAGCATTCCCTCTTCTTTCAGCGCCTCGATCATATCGGGTATCTGCTGTTCGCCATAGAATCCGACAGCTCCGCTGGAGACGCGGTTATAGTAAATGCCGTAGGCCTTCTCCAGATAGTATTGCGGCGTCTCGCGATACTTCAACAGATTAGGATAAGCCTTCTGGATCCGATACATGTTGAAATAGCCGGTCGATTCCATCTGTTCGGAGAATGTCCGTACATAAGGGGCTGATGAATTCGTGTAAACGCCTGAATCTTTGAGGTAGTTCGCGACCGTAAAGGTCTTCTGCGTATCTTTCATATACGTTTCCCACATGAAGTCGATCAGGTAGTTCTCAATGGATCGAATTTCATTCGGATCTGGATCAAGATAATTCTTCATCGTCATGAAGTTAATATTATCGTGGCTCCAGTCATCTCCCCAATGGCTCGTCGTCATGTCCATTCCGGTTGTCAAATACCAGTCACGGTAGATGCCGTAGGTAGCGCTGTTCGGGTCCTTATCCTGTGTTTTGTCTACCATAAATTCAGAGTGAGCTTGCGATGTTTGATCGAGCTCGGCAAGAATATTGAATTCGAACTGCGTAAACTTATTCGCTTGTTCAGGATCGGCTTTCAGCTTATAGTCCACGCGAACGCTGTTATTGCCGATATTGCCGAACTTGAGCGAATAGATATGATGCTGTTCACCGTTAACAACCTTGGTTTCCACGAATTGTACGGATTCTGAATATCCCGGATTTCCGTCGGGAAGTCCGCGGCCGGCACGGGAATTGTTGACCATCTGAGCCCTCGTCGAGCCAGACTTGATCGTCGGAATATGTGCGGCATCGAATGGATCATTTTCGTTAACAGACTGAATATCTATCGACTGAACGTCTATAAGGCTGTCGTCGTAATGCAGATCCAGCAAGACGGGCATATTGATCGCAGCTTGGAAGCCAGGCAGCGCAACGGCATCGATCATGCCTGATTTGTACAGGGTGGAGCGAAGGTTAGCCTCACGGTCTTCCATCGATGTAGAAGCATTATTGGGACTTTGAGCGTTGACTTGCGGAGAGTTGTCGCCTGCACGTACAGCCGAGAACTTGAACTTGTAGGTTTTCTCCTGATTAGGAGCCAGAACCAAGCTGGTCGCATCGGTAAAATATCCACGTCCGGTTTTCTGAATGTCCTTGGAATGGATATAGAGCACATTCAGCCCTGGGAACCAGCCGCCGCTGTCGCCAACCCAGTTGGAGTACAGACTTCCGTTGCGCAGTTCGCCTGTGTCGCCCAACCAGTAATCCACATATTCAATGCGTGCGCCGCTTTCGGGCACTGGGGCGAACATCATGAAATTTCCTTCGCCGCTCGTGCGGATCGCATAGGAATAACCGCTGTCGGCACCGGCGAAATTATGCACCGTCACCCGGTTGTCGTAGGTATCGGATTGATTGGCATACTTGTTATTCCAAGGCATCGGCAAGCCGATATCGCCGAACTCCATATATTTGCTGCTTTTGTTCTTGACCGTGATTTCCCACAGCATCGAACCGTCTGCGGTATCCGTATTGAATACAGACTTCACGTCAAAGCCTTTCATTGCTCGAGCCGTTGTGGAGTCCAAATTCTGTCCAATGAAGTTGACTTCCACTTTCTTGCCGTCTGATGAAGCTGTCTTCGAGAAGTAGGGGTTGGTCGCATTAATGGTCGTGTACTTGGTTGATCCACCAGCGGCCAATGTTTTGTTCGTATCCACTTCTACGAATCCAGTTCTGTCGTTAGGGAATTGAGCGCTGTCACCGGTGCGATAAGAGAACAGCATTTCGCCCATCCATTGGTGCTGAACGTCGTTCTGTGGCGATGTATTGTTAGGCAAAACAAAATTGATCGGCTTGCCGCCTTTGTTCGTCGGGTTATTCTGAATATATAGTTCTTCAATCTGCCCTAAATCACCGATCTTGGCAGAAAGACTAGCGTTGGAGATACTATTCGCTTCTGCGGCTGCCGAAGGCACCGCATTAATCCCGAAGGGCAGCACTTGAAGAACCATTACAAATGCAGTAGCCAGTGACGTCAACTTTGTGGTAGTCGTTTTCATCTTAGCCTCCTGTTTACAATTTCGTAATTAATCCGATCTACAAGCGTCTCAACAGTTCTGCCGTCTAAACGCTAGTATTTCTTTCTAGTTCGCCTCACCTCCCTTCAGGATAGCCAGCTAAACGTTTAACTTTGAAAGCGCTTTATCGAAATTATAAAGGATACACCCAAGGATAAATATCAGCATATTCAACCTGTTCTTTAGGATTTTCAACCTTATCAGAATTGTCCATGCGGGTTGATTAGTAAGAAAAAGGGAGGTCAAGAAGCACCTCCCAGATTCTACCCATTTTCGATTTTTCTACAATAAAACAGACTAGCCTTTCTCGCCCGCCTGATAGTCCAACGCAGCCATAATAATCGTTACGGACTCTGCCCGACTCGCGTTGCTCTTCGGTGAGAAATTGTTGCCGCCGGTACCTTTAATAATGCCCGCATTCACAGCGGCCACTATCGAAGGCTGCGCCCATACCGCAATCTGGTTCGTATCTGCAAAGGTTGGCTTCGCTTGCGCATTCAATTGCAGATCGAGCACGCGTACGAGAATAGCCGTCATCTCCGTCCTCGTAATGAGTTGGTTCGGGCGGAAGGTTCCATCCGCATAGCCGGTAACAATACCTGCTGCGGCTGCTTCAGCTATCGCCGTCTTCGCCCATTGCGGCAGCTTCGCCGCGTCAGCGAATTCAGGCGTTATGCCTGTTGCCGACTTCAATGTAAATGCACGAGTGATCATCGTCGTAAATTCGGCGCGCGTTACCTTATTGCTAGGACGGAACGTTCCGTCCGGATATCCACTCGTAATGCCGAGCGCTGCGGCGCGCTCGATTGCAGCTTTTGCCCAATGCCCATTCAGATCGGAGAAATTGATTGGTTTTACTTCTTTAATAGGGGTAATCGCAATGCTGGCAGACACTTTAGGCGCTGCTGTCTCCGTCTTCAGATCGCTTGTAACGAGCTTGACGTTGTCCAGCGTGATGCTCGCATCGCCAGTCGATTTGCCAGAAGCGATAAACGTAATGGTTGCCAGTTCTACCGTTCCGCTTAGACCGGCCGTTGTGCCAATATTGGTATGGGCAAACATGAGTTTGCCGTCCGTCGTATCCTTCGGTGGAATGGAGAAGCCGGATATTGCACTTACAGTCTTCACATAGCTCAGCAGCTTATTATCAAATGACAGTTGTAATTCATAACCGTATACATCCGTTAGATTCGTGCCAATAACTTTCACGCTCACCTCCTGCCCTTCAGCAGATGTCTGCGAGCTCGCTTCCAGCGTGAAAGAAGTTTGTGCTGCCAACGCGGATAATGGATTCATCAACGTCAATAGGAGTAGAAGTACGATTCCGATCAAACCTGCTTTGCCGTATCTATTATGGATGCTGAACATGCAGCTGGACCCCCCTTCCTCTTGTCCGATTTGAGAAGGAGGAGGCTTAATAGCCCCCTCCTAAACACTACAGATTACACTTACCGCCTTACTAGAATCTCAACCTGCTACATTCCCTTCGCGAACCCTATTTCTTCGACAAAATGCCTTGCGCCACAACAACCAGATCTTCCAGTCCAATGACGTTGTCGCCATTAAAGTCATAATGCTTGTAAACAGCGTTCCACTGCGGATCTTCGGACGACTTGCCATATGCTGCGGCAACGATGCCGAGGTCGCCGATCGTAAATGCGCCGTCTCCATTCGCATCGCCAGGTTGTGCAACAATGACCGAAGCTGCAAAGGCATTCATCGCTGCTGTCAATTGCTCAACAGCCTGTGCAACTTGCGCCGGCGTAGCCGATTGGTTTGCTGCCACCGCCGAAGCTGTCGCAATCGCGGTACCGAATGCATCCTTCACTTGCTGCGAGTACTGACCAGGCTTAACGCCGACTTGCGCCGAATCGTATTGCGCTTGCGCGCTGGCGAGCAGCGACGCGAGCGCTGTTTTGTCCGCTTCAACCCAGATCTGAACCGCTGCGGTAGCTGCACCAACTGACAATTCCGCACCTGTGCCCGTAGCTGCCGTGTTCGTAATCGAGATCGCCGTCGATGCCGTCTCTCCCAGTGCCTTGGCCTTCCAGTTCAGCTTGAAGAGCGTCGTATCCTTATTGATGGCATTGCCTTCCCCTGCAGATGCTGCAATAATATGAACGCTGCCTGGCGTGTCTGTGCCCACATCTACCAGCTGGAAGCCTTCTACCAGGGATTGCGCTCCGAGGAACTCGAGTTTGTCCGCATCATAGCTCACGATAATGTCCTGTGCGTAGATATCCTCAGGGACGTTATGAATCTTGTAATCCATCGAGAACTCGGAACCGCCTACTACCGTATCTGGGCTGCCGGATAGAGAGGCATGGAATTGTTCGTCTACTCCGTCCACTGTAACAAGTGCAGATAACGGAATGTTTAATCCCTTAACCAACCTTGCTACCATCTCGGATACTTTGATCGCGCCGTTCATCTGTAAGTGCGTGTTGTCTTCCGTTGTGTTGACCCACAAGAAAATATCCTTGGTGCCTTCTGTACCAAGCTCTTGGAAGTACTCCCAACTCGCCTGGTTCAGGTCCACTAACAACGTTCCTGTTTCTTGTGCGGTTTCTTTCATCGCCTGCACGTATTCCGGGAAGCTCTTATTCAATGTCTCACCCGTGAAGTCACGTCTGTTCACCGGCGTAACGAGCACTGGCGTTGCACCCCTCTGAACCGCACCATTGATGTAATCCTTGAGATATACCTTGAATTGCTCCGGTGTCAGATAACGCTCTGGACGAACCGGCGTGGAATCGTTATGAGACCATTGCATGAACAGATAGTCGCCTTCATGAATGTCCAGCAGGAGATCATTGAGGTAACCGCCCACCATGAAGGTTTTGCTGCTCAATCCGCCTACCGCACGGTTATCGATACTGATCTGATTCAGGTCAAAATAATTGCCCAGCGTCTCGCCCCATCCCGCTTGCGGACGATAGCTTTCTGCATAATTGGCAACCGTGGAATCGCTCGCCAAATAAATAACCGGTTTGTCGCCTTTGCCGTTATCCGGCAGACGTTCAATCGTCATTGCATTGATCTTCGGCGTGTTGCCTGCGAAGTCGAAGTTGAATACACCGTCGATCAGCGCGACGTCATACGTGAATTGCTTGAATTCGCCTTTGGCTACCGTTGTAACCGGCAGCTTCGGCATTTGCTCCATCGTCACGCCGCCATTCGTCGATTCCTGCGAATCGCCGATCGTCATCGTAACGCGGTAATTCGCTGGTTTCATCTCAACCAGGAAGGACGTACCGTTGACGCGGGTGAAGTCTTCCGTAAGCGCATCGCCCGTGTTACGGTTCTCGTCTACGACAAGATTCGTATCCGCGAAGCCATATCCGTTACCCTCCACGTACGCATGGTTGCTATCGACCTTCAGATAGCCTTGGGCTGCACTGCCGGAGCCAAAGTCGAATTGATATTTGCTAATATCGCCTGTAGGCTCACGGGTTAAGGAATCCCTAGCGACCGTAAGCATATTCAGGGCATGATCCACCTGAGCTTGCGTTGCTGGCGTTCCGATAATCGCTTCAGCAGCTGCCACAGCTTTGTTCAATACGGCAACAGACTGTTCTGTGTAGCCCGACAGATCCATCGCTTTGATCTCTGCATGCAGCGCAATCAATGCGGCTTGATCAGCGGCCGCCGGCGGAAGCTCTTTGCCTTCGATTCGTACATTATCGATCATGGTCGTCCAGCTCAGCGTACCGCCGCCGCCTTTTCTCGTGCCAAGGAAACGAATCGCTCTTACGTTATCCGCATATTTCGTTCCCGCACTCATCGGAATATCCTTGATCGTCTGCTTAAGGCTCGGGTTCGCCAGGCTCGTCAATGTCAGATCGATCAGCTTATCGGCGAAGTTAATGGTGGCATCCACATTGACCCACTGATTTCTCTCGATCGTCGTTAATTTGCCGCCTTCCGGTATCGTTGTGGTGCCAGTACCGTAGTCAGGCGCATATTGGCCTGCATAATAACCAATGGACTTGTTGGTGCTCGTATTCGTGTATAACGTCAGAATCAAATTCTCGTTAGCATCTTGCAGCGACAGATGCCCCTCAGAAGGACTCGCCGTTACATTTCCTGAATGCCAATCGAAGTTCACATGCACGATGTCTCCGTTCACCGCATCGAACAAACGGAACGTCTTGGCGCGGTTACCGGATCCGCCGCCGGTAACGGACAGCACCTTGCTGCCATTTTGCTCCACCACAGAGGCTCCTAACGTCCCTGCTATACCCGTAGAGTTAACCATCGCATATTGGACGGCATTCGGATCGCCCTCGAAGTCTTCGAAGTAGCTTTGCGTTTCCGGCTCTGGTTCTGGTTCGGCAATGTCCGGGTCTATAACGAACGGCGAGATGCTAAGACCCATGCCCTTCACAGCACCAGCCACCAATCCCGCGATGACTTTCGCGCCATAAGTGCTGAAATGCGTATTATCGCCTACCCCGCTTGGATATTTCGGATATTCGCCAGGATTCGCATACAGGAATATTTTCTCTGTAGCAGCCAAGCCCACCTGATTGTACTTCGCAATGCTTAACTGGCTTAGATCAATCAGCTGCACGCCAAGCTCTTGCGCCACCTCTTTGGCTGCTTGGACGTATTCCGGGAAGCTCACGTTAAACTCTTGGGTAACCGTATTGAAGTCTCTGCGCCCTACCGGCGTGAGCAGCACTGGCGTTGCGCCGCGCTGACGGGCACCGTTTACATACCGCGTCAGATACATTTTGTAATCAGCCGGGGATGCATAACGGTCTGGAATTCCGACGCTTGCATCGTTATGACCGAAGGAGATGAAGAAGAAATCCCCAGGCCTGATCTGACGCAGAATCGTATCGAGACGACCGTCTACGAGGAACGACTTACTGCTTCTGCCGCCGATCGAGTGATTATCCACAACTACGCCATTCGAGAAATAACGGCCGAACTCTTGTCCCCAGCCTTCTTGCGGTGCTTGTGGAGCACTGTAAGACTGCATGGTCGAATCGCCAGCCATATAGATCGTCGTTGCAGCGCCTGCTGTTTGTGCCGGATACTTCTCAATGATGATTTCCTGCACATGAATCGCACTGCCTGTGAAGTTGAATTCCAACTGACCGTCTACCAGCGCAATGTCATAAGAATAGGTGAGCGGCTCGCCTTGCTTCACATTGGTCACAGCCAACTTCTGAACGTATTCGGACTTCACGCCAACGTTCGAATCCTGTGTATCGTCACCAAGCTTAAGCGTTACCTTATAGTTCGCATTCGGCAGATCGACCGCGAACTTCGCATTTTCCGGCAGGGTAACTTGATTGGTCCCTACTGTAATGCCGCTTGTTGATTCGAAGCCATAGCCGTGATCAGCTGTGTACAGGGTATCCTGCACAGATGTTGTATTAGCCTCGGACGCCGTACCGAAGTCAAAATGATAGATCGAATCGAGCGCCTGCGGTCCACCGACGATTCTTACATCGGCTTTCGGGAATTCGGTCGCTTCCGACCCGATATAGAATCCCGTATGCGGAGGCTGATTGTAGCCTGCATTCTGCCAAGCTACGCCTAAGCGGTATACAGGGTCCTGCATCAAGGTTGTAATCCGATACGAAGTAGGCATCGTTGTGCTGTACAATCTGAATTCCGTGCTGTCTTCACTGCGCAGCAGAAGCTCTTCCCGCCAGTCGCCAAGAATGTCCGCTTGGAGCGAAGGCGTGCCCTTAGTCGAGTTGTTGGTCAATGTGCCTGGTGCACGGAAGATCTCGTTCAACTTCTTATTCGTGTAATCCCAATCATAGATAACCGGGATCCCTTTGCCTGTGCTGTTATCCCAGATATGGTCGAACAGCTCGCTCTGAAGATCGCCATCCCATTGAATCGAGAAGTCGGCGCTCTTAGGCGTCTCATCCACGCCATAGATAACTTCGCCATTGGCCGCATGCGTACTCGTTACGGGCACCATCATGCCATCGACGATCGTCGTTGCCCATGATTCGTAGCCTGGATAATTCGGGTCAATGTCCGCCGACATGCCGCGCCCCGTATCGATGCCGGTGTACTCTCCCCACAGGATTTCGCCGGTTGCAGCATTGTGCATCTCCAGACCGTATTCAGCATTGGTATGCTCATGCACGCCAACAACCTGATATCCGTCACGGGACGGATCCAGCTTGCCTGCATGCATCGCGTCGCCATGGCCAAGCCTCGTGCTGTACAATACGCTTCCATCATCGTCAATCGCAAGCGCGCCGTACATGATCTCGTCCTTGCCATCCCCATCGACATCCAGAACGCTTAATCCGTGATTCCCTTGTCCCTCATATTGTTTGCCAGCCACATTGGAATCGAACGTCCAGCGTTTCACCAGTTGACCTCCAACATAGTCGTAAGCAGCCAGTACCGTTCGAGTATAGTAGCCGCGAGCCATAATAACGCTTGGTTTGACGCCGTCCAGATAAGCAACGGCCGCCAAGAAGCGGTCCACGCGGTTGCCGTACGTATCGCCCCAATCGCCTACATTGCCTCTTGGAGGATCGTAATCAACCGTGGATACGGCTGCCCCTGTTACACCATCGAACAACGTCAGAAACTCCGGCCCAGACAGAATATAGCCGCCATCGTTGCGATAGTCCTTGGTGCCATCGCCGATGACCGTGCCTTTGCCATCCACCGTTCCATCGGCGGTCTTCACTACGAGTTCCGCCTTACCGTTGCCGTCCAGGTCGTACACCATGAATGGATTGTAATGCGCGCCAGCCCGGATGTTCTTGCCTAGATCGATCCGCCACAGCTTGCTGCCGTCCAGTTTCATGGCATCGAGATAGACGTTGCCGGTATAGCCTGCAAACGAGTTATCCTTACTATTGCTCGGATCCCATTTGACAATAATTTCATACTCGCCGTCACCATCCAGATCGGCTACGGAAGCATCATTGGCGTTGTAAGTATAGCTGCCGCCGTCCTTCGTTCTGCCGTCTGCCGGTTTATCCAGCGGGATAGGCAAATAATTGTTATGCCACACCGAGACAGCCTCCGGCTGCATCTCTTCTTTGCCAGCGATAATCGTGGAAATCTGGTACTCTGAGCTATCGGCACCTGACGTATCCACATAGTTGGTCACATCGCTGATTGGCTGCGCGTTCACTTTATAGCCGTTCTTATATACATTGAAAGCGATTTCATTTGGATCCGTATTTAAGTATCGCCAGCTTAGAAATACGCCTTTATCAACCAGAATCGCAACTAAGCCGCGGTTAAGATATTCTGCCTGACGCAGAGGCGCATCGTCAGATGCCTCCGCTCGCCCTGGCGTTGGAACGACGAGTAGTGAAACGACCAGCATAAATGACATCACAAATGCCACAATCGATTTGCTTCGGGATACCGCTTTTGTACCCAATACACTCACTCCCTTTAAGAGGTCGTTACTTCCTGAACATGTAAGTTAATCGTCCAATCCTGACCCTCTTTACGCTAATCCTGATGTTAAGTTCCCTCATCTCATGATCGCTATTTCGTTCAAACTTACCTGAGTAGTCCTGTCTGTGAAGTTTTGCGCAATGCCCTCCTTCCCCAGAGTCGCATCTTCCGCCGTTCATCGCTAGACGTTATCCGTCCAAGGCATGAACCCTCGACTTGATGATAGCAGCGGAGCTCTCTGTCGCTTGATCCTAGTCCAGACTATCACGCCCCGCTTCTGCTCCAACATAATCACCTGAGATGATTATATGGATAAGTCCGATATGATCATTTCTGATAGGTGTTGAAATAAATGATAGGTGTAAAGCATCCTGCCCATACAAAAACAACCAGTCGTCGAACACCCCCGACACTGGTTGTTGTGTTTCTTCCCACTTACTAACCAACTAATGCTACTGCTTCACGGCCCCAATCAATGCACCTTGGACAAAATACTTCTGGATAAAAGGATACACCAGCATAATCGGAATCGTTGAGATAATGATGGTCGCGTATTTGATGTTCTCGCCGATCGCATATCCCGTATCCGCACCTGGCCCCATCGCCTCCATACTGTTGCTTAGCAAGATGTCTCTTAGAATAATTTGAATAGGGTATAACTCTTGATGGCGCAAATACAACAGGGGACCCATATAATCGTTCCAGTGATCGACTGCATAGTACAACGTCATGACGGCCAAGATCGCCTTCGACACCGGCAATACAATGCGGAACAGAATAGTGAAATCATTCGCGCCGTCCAACTTGGCCGATTCGATCATCTCGCCGGGAATGCTCTCGAAATTCGTCTTCATAATAATGAAGTAAAACGTGCTTATCGCTGCCGGCAAAATTAAGGCTAGTCGGTTGTTGACCAGCCCGAGATTCTGAACGAGCAGGAACGTAGGGATCATGCCTCCGCCGAAGAACATGGTGAAGGTGATCAACTTCATCATGAATCGGCGACCGTATAGATCACCTCTCGACAATGCATAAGCAGCAAGCGCGGTCATAAGCAGATTAAACGCAGTCCCGAAGATGACATAGAACAAGGTGTTCATGTATCCGGAGTAAATCCTGGGATTGTGGAATACCTGCTTATAAGCATCCAGCTGGAAACCTTCGGGCCAGATCATAAACGATCTGCTCTGCAGCAGTTCATTAGGGTCGCTGATCGATGAATTGAAGATATAGAGCATCGGGTAAGCGGAAACGATAATAACGAGCGACAGAAATATATAGTTAACTCCGTCAAATAGACGTTCGCCGAATGACTGCTTCATATTCTCACTCCTACCACAAACTCGATGAGTTGGCTTTGCGGCTGATTGCGTTTGCAATGACCAGCAGCGTAAAGTTTACAACTCCGTTTAATAAGCCGATCGCCGTCGAATACGTATAGTTCGCCTCTAGTACGCCAGAGCGGTAGACGAACGTTGAGATGACATCCGATACCTCATAGGTCGAGGCGGTCTGCATCAGCAATATCTTCTGGAAATCCGCATTCATCACCGCGCCGAGACGCAGAATGAGCATGATGATCATCGTAGGCATAATACCTGGAAGCGTAACGTGCAGAAGCTGCTTCCATCTGCCCGCACCGTCGATCTTCGCTGCCTCATATAGCTGGGAATCGATGTTGGCCAGCGCCGCCAAGAATATAATCGAGGACCAACCCGCCCCCTGCCATATATTCGATAAAATGTACATCGGTCGGAACATATTCTGTTCCGTGAAGAACATCATCGGTTCATATCCGAATAGCGAGCGGATGACGTTGAACAAGCCCCCATCGAGTGCCGAGAACGTGCTGAGCATGCCGACGATGACGACGACCGATATAAAATGCGGCAGATAGCTGACCGTCTGCACCGTCCGCTTGAACGCTTTGCCCCGCACCTCATGCAGCAGTAAAGCTAGAATGATCGGCGCCGGGAAGCCGAGAACAATGCTATAGAAGCTCAGCACCAGCGTATTGCGCAGCAGCCTCCAGAAATAATAGCTGTTGAAGAAGGTCGTGAAATTATCGAGCCCTACCCATGTTCCGGCGAAGATCCCTTTCACCGGACTATAGCTTTTCTGGAACGCCATCATCAATCCGTACATCGGTCCGTAATGAAAGATCAGATAGTACGCGAGCACCGGCACCAGCATGAGATACAAATACTTGTTCCGGACCAACTCCCGCTTCAGGAAGGCGATTCTCCCCCTGGATACCACACCTCTATCCGCTGACCGTTCTTGTCTTATTAATTCCACCGTCTAAGCCTCCTACTACCTTCTAATGGACTCCACCTCTTGCTGGACCCAGATTAACATCACATAAATGGATGGGAAAATAATCAAATCAGATGATTATGCCCGCCCATTCAACGAAGAAAGCTGCGCACGAGTGCGCAGCTTTCTCTAGGTTTATCGAGATTGATAACGTTTGTAGGAATCCTCGTAAATTTTCGCGATCTGATCGATCCCCATCGATTGAATGGTCTTCGTGAATTTCTCGTATTCGGTGATCGGTGTTTTGCCTGTAATGAATTTCGTAATCATCTCGGACACGTAAGTGCTAATCGGCGTCATCACGGAAGCGTTCAGTCTGGACTCGTCTTCCGTGAATCGCAGACCCGGCAGCGTCAGCGAGTCGTCCGCCCCCATCCAGATGGTGTTCGCTTCCTTCTGTTCCGGATAAGCAAGCAGCGCATCCAGATAGCGGCTGTCTTGATCCATTGGGCCATCCATAATCGAAAGCGCATAAGCCGCAAGCGCTTGGTCATACGTCAATTTGGGATTATGCATAATCTGATCCGTGAATTTGATCGTATCGCCTTCCTTCGTATAGCTCTCCCCCTCGATGCCGAAGTTGAACAAATCATGTCCCTGCGGGCTATAGTTGAAGTCCATCCACTGCACGATATATTTGATCTTGTCCTTGTTCGCCGACGAGGTAATCGCTTCTCCATAAGTAAGCACCTTACCGCCCAGGTTGAAGGTTGCATACGACTTCCCTGCAGGTCCAATCGGCCAAGCGGCGCCCGCTAAGTTGAACGCCGGATTCGCTTCCTTCATCAGGTTATAATATTTGCCCATGCCGCTGAACACGCCGCCGCTATAAGCACCGGCAAGATTGTTCGTTATTTTATAATCAAATGCCTTGCCATCGTTGGTTATAATCTCCGGATCAACCAGCCCTTCCGCATACCACTTAGTCATCGTTTCGATGAACTGCTTGTACTCGGGTTGGAGAGGACCGTATACGATAGCGCCGTCTTTAAACTGGAAGCCTCCGAGAACACCGAATGCCGGGGCAAAATCATTCAATCGGTTCAGTGTGCCCGCGCCATCTTTGCCCGTCAGTGGCAGCTCGTCCTTCTTCCCGTTGCCGTTCGGATCCTTCTCTCGGAATGCCTTCAGCACAGTATGCCATTCGTCAATCGTCTTCGGTACCGGTAGGTTGAGCTTATCCAGCCAATCCTTGCGCAGGACAAGTCCTGCCGTTCCATTCAGCTTCCTAGCTTCGGAACGGATATAAGGGAACATATAGATCGTCCCGTCATCCAGCGAGATCTGCTTCTTGATGTCCGAGTCGGAATCAATGAGTTTCTTCAGATTGGGCGCGTACTTATCAATGTATTCGTTCAGACGGATGATTCGTCCGTCCGCCAGCATCTTCTCGGGTCCGCCAACGGCGGTTGCCCAGTTATAATAAATGACATCCGGCATATCGTTCGTCGAAACGAGAAGATTGAATTGGTCAGCCTGCTGGCCGAGTGGCGGATGCGTCCAATTGACCTTAATACCGGTCAACTCTTCCTTCTTCTTGTAAGCTGCCAGCTGGCCGAAGTTCTCCAGGGAAGCCGTCAGTTTCGCATCATTCGCCCGCCAATAATCAATCGTGATCGACTCTTTGGTAATCGGCAGCGGAATCGACGTCAATGCTGCTTCTTCGTTTCCTGTCACATCTGTCTTACCGCTTGTTTCCGTCTTGCTTACGTTGTTTGATGTTTCGCTGCCGTTGTCTTTGTTCGAACATCCAGCGATCAACCCTGCGGCTAAGAAGGTGGTCATCACAATCGGCAATACTTTGTTCTTCATCTTGCATAATCCTCCCCTATTTAGATACTTTAGTCGTTCCAGCAAGCTCTCGCTGCTGACGGTGCTAAACGTATCACCTGTAGGTCACTTTGGAAAATAATCACATCAGATGATTATTAGGCATTATTGCTGTACCACGGTAAGCTGGCCTTTCGTGCAGCGAAGCCGGTATTCGCCAGGTGTGAGGCCATGCATTTTCTTAAATACGCGAATGAAATTTTGCGAGTTGTTATAGCGAAGCATCTCCGCAATATCGACGATCTTCACATCTGTCGTCTCGAGCAGCTGCCTCGCCTTCTCCATGCGGAACGCAATCATATAATCCGAGAACGTCATGCCTGTCTCCCCTTTGAACAAATGACTGAATTGGGACACTGGCATGGAGACCAACGCGGCAAGCTGCGGCTGAGATAAGTCGGTATCGTAATGTTGATGAATATGTTGGAGCACCTTCTGTATCGTGCTGTGCGTACGCTGAACCATCCGCGAACTAAGATGTCCAACAATCGGAGGATATACCTCGGTCTTAAGCCAGTTCACGATTTTCGCAGAGGTGTTAAGTTCGTTCAAACGATAGTAGAGGTTATAGTCATGCAGCTGAGCGCCGCTTGGATGAAGCTCGAACAAGGTTCGCAGGGAAACTGCAATAAGCTGCGCGAACGACTGCCGTACATGCTCATGATGCAGGGTTTCTGTTCGGATTGCTTGTGCAAAATCGTCAAGCAAGGCCTCAATATTCACCATATTGGCCAGCTTCAGATTCGTCACGATCTGCTGTTCGATCTCGTAAGGATACGAGAACGATGCGGCGTCAGGCTTAAGCTGCTCGATGAACAGCACGCAGCCGCTGCCTTCAATGAGTTGATACTCCAGCGCTTCAAGCGCCTCGAGGCAGGATACTCGAATCCGGTCAAGCCCTTCATAGCTGCGGCCGATGCCAATCGTAACGGTAATATGGAGAAGGCTCTCGGCAACCTTCCGTATATCTTCTGCAATCTGGAATAAGTTCGCCGATAACTTCGGATCAAGAGTCGACCGCTCATCTTCGCCATGATTAATGAGTGCAGCAATGTGGCCGTTATGCATTCGGATGACGAGCCCCTTTGCCTGACCCCCGATAATTTCCTTCGTAATGTTGATCACGGCATATTGAAACAGATTAACATCCCGCTCGGTCTGCCCTCTCATATTGTCTAGATCAATGCACATGACCGTAAACTTAGGACGATTAATAGGCAGGTTGTAATACTCCGCACGTTCCCGCATATCCGGATGATAAGGCTCTGTCAGCAGCTTTTGGATAAAATTGGCCCGCAATAATGGCATCGAATCTTCGATCTGCTTCTCCAACTGCTGATTATTCTGGTGCAGCGATTCAAAATAATTGCGGATGTACACGAACTCGTTCTTATGCGTCCGACCTTCAGCCACCCCGCCTCGATGTCGAATCAAATCAACAAGCGAGTGGATCGCCCGATACCAGCGCTTGGATAGAACGCCTGTGGCAATGATGCTGGTTAGAATAAGAGCGAGGCAAAGTATAAATGTCGTCTGCTTTATTTTCTGCAAATGACGGGTTAGCTCGCTATAGGAAATGACGGTTACATAGTTCCATCCGTTATAGTTAGACTTTAAAGCATTAACCGCTAGGCTATCTCCTCCAGCATTCTCGATCCTAAGCTGCTTCTCTGCATCTGAATCCGCCACCTTGCGCAGGAACGCTTCGCTTTCCTCATCTGACAGCAGGCTGCTCCTCCGATCGGAGAACACATTTCCGCTTGGCGTTACGATCAGCAGCTCGCGCGCACCCAGCTGCATATCGCTGAACACACGAAAGAAAGCGGTATCATTTAAGTTCACAATTAAATAACCAGGCGGTGTCTCATTGGATGTATTGATGCGCCGGACCAATGTAATCTGGTGAAAATCATCTCGGATAAGCACCGACTCGAGCTTGTGATCCAGCCACACTTTGGTTGGATGGGTGCTGACCGCTTGCCGTACATAATCCGGCAGTACCGTTTCATCTACCATGCCGCTATTCGGCGATACGACCAGCTTCTTGTCGGGACGATATAGATAAACAGCGTCTACGTCCTCGATAATAACTTGCATGGCGTTAAGAATGGTTAATGTCATGCCAAAATTCTCGGTGTCCTGCTGTGGGTCAGACGCCGATAAGAAACGTGACAACGTTGGATTTACTGCGTTCTGAAGCGTCATATTCTCAAGCGTAATGAGCTTCTCATCGATTCGCTGTTGAATTTGCTGCAGCGTCTGCCGATTGGCCTCCCCGATTTCTTCGATGATCTTACCGCTTGCAGTCAAATAAGCGGCCGTTCCCATGATTAACACTGGAATTGTAGCTAGAAGCGAAGCGACAATGAGTACTTTCTTGAAGCCTGAATCGTAAATCGAAACAAACGGTTTCCAGGTTGTACTCACTACTGGTCTCCCCCAATCGTCAACATATGCTCTAACGTACCATACTGGATTGAGCCCTAGTATAATCACTTAAGATGATTATTACCACGTACTAACGTGAATTAGAGGCGAAAGTCCTTATTCCTCGGCAGCTGAACCCAGACATCTCTTATATTTCGACAAAACCAAAAGCCGACCATCCGAATCGGATGGCCGGCTGCTGATGCCATCGCCAGATTTTATAACATAGATTTATTTTCTATTCTTTATTGCTAATTATGTTCTCCAAGTGCAATTAACCGCACCGGACCTATTAGACCGGAAGGCAGCGACTTGCCATCATAGCTGTTCGCAAGACTATTCGTCACCGATACGCGAAGTTGGTTCACGCCAGGTTTTAGTACCTTCTCTAGCTCGAAGACATAAGGCTTCCACATCTGCGTACCGATCTCTTGATCATTCACTTCGAGTCGGACGAGTTCATGCGCTTCGCCCAGATCAAGTGTATATTTTGTTGCTAGAGCATCATATTCATCGAGCTCAAACTCTTTGACGTAAGTGACCGTTCCCGAGAAATGCTCCATGCCAGGCCATCCTGTCCATGAGGTAAGTTCACTGCGTTCGCCGGTCCATGGTCCGTCGATGACATGCCAGCTTGTCGATAGATCCGTTATTGCTTGAACCTCCATCGTCGACGTCCATCCAGAGCCGAGGCTTCCATTAAAGCTCCCTTGCGGGTCAACTGTAATGATCAGACATTCCCTGCGTTCGACCCGTACGGCAGCGAATTGCCCGTCCGCTGCCCGTTCTCCATTGACCCTCTCGTTCACGCCTGTCCATGGGTTCCAGACCTCGGTCAGACCTCCATATCGTGTCCTTATGACACCTTCATAGGGTGTCTCTCCCTCATTCACAACAACATAGAAGTGAATATCATTTTTCGTAACGCGGCTGATTCGGATTGTGCTCAATGCAGGCTCTATTGCAACCTCGCTCCCCAGTTGACTCACTAACAGCTCCGAGATTTCTTCTACTATCCCAATGCGCATCTGACCGATATTCGGAGTGAATGCATGCCCGTCCTCGCAGAGCTCGACGATATAGCCTCCCTGCTTGGCAAACCGCTCTAACTGCTGCCAGCTGGACGGTTCCAGTCTGTTGCCATCCTCGATCACGATAGCCTTGTATCGATAGTCGGCAATTTCGATCGTTCCATCCGTGAAGCGGCACATGTTGTTCAGAAGCGATTCTTCCAAGTAGTTGAATTCGATCTGCCGCTCGTACAGCGGTCTTACGATTCGCCACGGCAGATAGGATGCGCCAGCTAGGACGGCTACCTCTGCTCCGTTCTTGGAATCCGTCATGAGCCAGCTCATCCGCTTGATATAGCTTGAGATTCGGTTGTATTCCGACCACCATATATTATTAGGCCCAACATCCGGCGGACGTTCATCCCGTCGTTCTCCTCGGATCGAGTAATAGAAGGCATGCGGGCTAATGAGGTTGACGCCTCGGACAAACAACCAGTCTAAGTACCACTTCATATTGTCAGCGGTAAGCGTCCATCCGCCTTCCGATCCGCAGACGCCGAAGCTCTCGTTCAGATTCCTTCTTCTGCCGCGATGACGGGCAGCATCAGAGGAGCATTTGCCCATCGTGCTATGAACGCCTGTTATGCCCTTGTCATTCTCGGGAGCGATGTACCGCCACACGACGTCCTGACCTGGAATATGGAAGTGCTCAAGCAAGCCGATATCATCGCTTGCGGCAGGATGCCCTGTCAGCCCGATTCCATGTGCTTCGCACCAATCGGAGAGCGGCTTATAATAGGTACGGGTCATTCGATCCCTAACGACGTTCTCGTATATACTCCGAATCCGTTCTGTTCTATCTCCCGTTTCGAACCAGAGCGCCGTCAGGTCTTTCTCCTGAATGCCTTGAGCATGCAGATCATTCATGAAGTCACGTGTCCACGGCTTAAGCCCTTTCTTATGACTGCGTCCAAGCAAATCCGGTTCATCGGTGAACATCGCGAATATCGTCGTTCCGAAGTAGCGGTTCAGTCTGGCGTAATACCGCTCATGCGTTAATGATATAAAGGTTTGTACTGCGTCTGGGTTCAACAAGTCCGCAGCAAGAGGAGCATCGGGCTCGCCATCGTCCTGACCCTCATGAACGCCACGAATCGTCCCCTCGGAAGGCGTATCGATGAATATAAGAATCGACCATTCCCCTTCATCTGGCGGCGTGAATGAGATGACATTTTGCTCAGGATCTAGTGTGATCGGGTGAATCTCTTCGATTTCGCTTTCTGAACGCTTCTTTACCGCTTGCACCGAGACAAGCGTTTCTTCAAGCGCCAGCTTGATAGGAAGCCGAACAATACCTTGACCGTCCCCACATGGGATTTCCTGAAGCAGCAACCCGCGGCTGGCATAATCGGGATTATGTTTCACAACCAATCCACAGGCGGAACCCGATGGGTACATGCCCTCGTCATAGAGAATAACGCTCATCCCCAAGCTGGCCGCCTCGGCTACAACAGCTTCGACCAGATCCATATAGGCGTCTGACAAATAGGGAATCTTGGGTGAGAGTCCCATACGTGGATGAATAACGAAGCCGTCGACTCCTTTGGAATGAAAATCATGAAGCTGTCGGAGCAGCTCATCCCGAGTCAACTCATCATTCCAGAACCAGAATGGAATCGGGCTGAATTCAGCTGCAGGTGCGATAAATTGCTGTTTCAACGTCTCGAATGCGCTCATTGTCATTCACCTCTTCTTCTTACTTCTTTATATCGCTACTATATCAATCCCGTTATGGTCTGTATTTGCAGGTTTCACGGTTATCTGTGCAGTTTTCTCGGATTTTCATTATAATGAGGAGGCAAGAAGGAGGCGAATGAACTTGTGTGCGCTAATCGTAGGCGAGTTTGATAAGCTGCGTCCAACCGTTAATTTTGCGGACACAACCATCGCAGCACCTGATTATACTTGGGGACCTCGCATAATCCCTGATTATCATTTTATTTATATCCTTTCGGGAACGGCCGAACTTCGGGTCGGCAATCAGTCGTTCGAGCTCCGTTCAGGAGATCTAGCTCTATATGGGGGCGGCATCCCCATGATGCTGTGCAATAAGTCGAAAGACTCCCCTTACATCTATTACAGCATTCATTTTCAATGGGACAGCGAGTCTGCCATACCGATTCACCCCTCGCCGCGTATGCTATATTGCGGCGAGGATGAGATGAATCAAGACCCTGTTGCATTATCCATTAACATGCAAGACGGAGATAGCATTACGCTCCCTTTTAAGATAAGAGCGCCACATCTGGAGGATATGATCAGCCAGGTAGTAAGCGAATACCAACAGCAGTCGTTTGGTTACGAAATTGTCCTCCGCGGCAGGATGAGTCTACTGCTTGCGGCCCTTCTCTATTATCTACGAGAAGAGCGTGAGCCGGAGAGTAAACGGAAGATCATGCCTGCACTGCAACTGCTAGAGCAGCATCTGGATCGTGTATGGTCGGTTGCGGAATTAGCTCAGGCTTGCGGCTATCAAACCGCTTATTTTACGGAGTTGTTCAAGAAAGCGATGGGGGCAACGCCGAAATCGTACATGCTGGAGCAGCGGATTCGCCATGCGAAGCGGCTATTGCTTGCAGGGGAATCGATTGATGGAATAGCGAGCAAGCTTGGCTATGGAAGCTCGCATTATTTTCATAGAAGCTTTAAGGAAGAGACCGGTATGACACCGTCGGAGTTTCGGATGAACAATCGATAGCGTGAACGTTACATACTAAGGATGATGGGAGAACATTATGGTTAAACAAGCTGTAATATTGGCAGCCGGTTTGGGAAAACGACTTCATCCGATTACGAAAGTGATACCGAAACCGATGCTGCCCATTGGCACGAAACCTATCCTTGATTTTGTAGTAGAAGAATTGGAACAGTCTCAGATCGAAGACATCATCATGGTCGTAGGGCACAAGAGGGAACTCATACAGGAGTATTACCAAGATAACCCTAAGGTCCGTTTTGTTGTTCAGGATCAAATTAACGGTACAGCTCCTGCCCTCTATTTGGCGAAAGAGCTGCTTCGTAAGGAACCGTTCGGGATCTGTTACGCCGATGATATCTTTGACTATACGATTCCCGTGATGAAGCAATTAATCGATCACCATCATAGCCTGGGAGCGAGGCTCGTTACAGGTGTAGAGGAAGTAAGTCGGGCGGAACTGCAAATCTATAACAGCTTATCGGTGAAGTCGATCAAGCCTGACTTGTTTGAACTTCATCAAATCATTGAGAAACCACAAGATGATTATCCTTCCAACTATACGTCCACTGGGCGGTTTATTGCGACGCACGAGCTATTCGACGAGATTGAACAGTTGAGATCGGATGAAGGCGCAGAAATCTATCTGACGGAAGCGATTAATCGTTTGATCTCGCGGGGAAATGCATACGGGGTTGCCTATGAAGGAAAGCGATGGGACACCGGGACCAAAGAAAATTGGATAAAGGCAATCAATGCCTTAAGTTACAAGTCATAAACAGGTTGTACCAACATGGTTTGGAGACATTGTATTCTCTTCAACAACAAAGCAGCCGGTATATATCCGGCTGCTGAATACGAGATCGACTGCAGAATCCATTGTTTCATAACAGAAGCCGGACATCCCAATAGGATGTCCGGCTTTTGTGGTGTCTTGTAGAAGATCACACCGTGAAAACTGGATATGAATATGGTAGCAAACCATTTTAGCTTAAGTAATATATGCTTCCGAAGTTGCGATTTTGGCCATTCGCCAAAACGCTTAGGATAAGCCCTCGATCGATTAGTACTCGTCAGCTGCACGCATTGCTGCGCTTCCACCTCGAGCCTATCAACCTGGTCGTCTTCCAGGGATCTTACATACTGGGAAATCTCATCTTGGAGG
>NZ_JACXZA010000007.1 GCF_014779765.1 Paenibacillus terricola
ATAAAAGAAGTGCTTGTTTAGCTCATTTAAAACATTTAAACTGACAGTTTCGCTCGTTGTTCAGTTTTCAAAGAACAATTTCGACAACTTTTACATCTTACCAGATGTTAATCAGTGTGTCAAGCATTTCTTTTATCTTGTTTCGACAACGTTCATCATATTATCAGATGTTCGCGTATCTTGCAAGCATATCTTTTTGTTTCTTGTCTCGCTGTTGTTCAGCGGCGACTTTTATAATATATCACAGCCACCCAGCTGATTGCAAGCACTTTTTCAAATTAATTTGAAGTTACGTTTGCACCGCTTATTGCTGCTGTCCCGCCGTAAGACGAGGTCCTTAATTTATCATATCACTCCCGCCCCAGTCAACCCTCGACTTCAATCGACATCAGAACAATACCGCCTTCAATCCAGCGATCAGCGCCACACCCGGAAGCCCTAGCACCATGACCGTTCCTACGGTCGTTGCATTGAGCGGGATTTCCCATCCACTAAGAAGCCCAGAGTAATTGACCGCATATAACGCAAGCGCAGCAAGTATAAGATGAAGCGCGAATCTGCGAAGGAACTCCAGCGAGCCGCGGTTTCTG
Source organism: Paenibacillus terricola (assembly GCF_014779765.1). GTDB lineage: Bacteria > Bacillota > Bacilli > Paenibacillales > Paenibacillaceae > Paenibacillus_T > Paenibacillus_T terricola. The sequence continues at coordinate 591 of NZ_JACXZA010000007.1, forward strand.
AATAACACAACAAGTAAGGAAAGCGAAGATATCACGAGCAAAGCCGTCCAGAACCATTTCATCGTTCTTCACTCCTTGTCCATGCCGGCCACTCTACATCTTTAAGCGCCTTTGCACGTTTTACAAGCATGGAGTACCGTTGCTCCGCCGCCATTAGGTGATATACCGCATAATCAACCTCGTCCTGCTCCACCGCATATTGAAAGAACCGAGTTGCACTGAGCCAGCTCTTGCGCGCTTCTTCAATGTCGATCTTTAGATCCCATACCTCTTGCGCCGTTTCATGCCGCTTCTGCTTGTCCGTCAGTTCAGTGCGCTTCTGCCCCCACCATTTTAACCGCATATATAATCCCCTCCGCTCGTCCATACTTGCTCATCACAATGTATGAACGTTCGCTGACGGTTAGAACGGAGAAGGCAATGCCATTCACGATTCCTACTAAAATAAAACAAATGCCGCACCATCCATCATTGGACGATGCGGCATATATCACAGCAGGATCTGTAAACAACTAGTTTAGCTCTCGACGACCCTCAAGCGCCTTGGACAATGTAACCTCGTCCGCATACTCAAGATCGCCGCCTACCGGCAGACCATGTGCGATTCGCGTAACTCGAATGCCAAAAGGCTTGACCAATCGGGACAAGTACATCGCCGTCGCCTCCCCCTCGATGTTCGGGTTCGTCGCCAGAATCAGTTCTTGTACACGCTCATCGCTTAACCGTTGAAGCAGTTCGGCAACCCGAATCTGGTCCGGCCCAACTCCCTCCATTGGCGATATTGCACCTTGCAATACATGATAATACCCGTCGAACTCTTTGGTCCGCTCCATAGCGACCAAATCTCTGGATTCCTGTACAACGCATATAACGGATCGATCGCGCGTATTATCCTGGCAGATCCGACAAGGATCTGTATCGGTAATGTTGCAGCAGACCGAGCAGTAATGCAGATTACGTTTGACGCTGACGAGCGCTTTGGCAAAATCGATTACATCGTCCTCCTGCATGCGAAGCACATGAAACGCTAGTCTGGCAGCAGTCTTAGGACCAATGCCTGGCAGTCGGGTGAACGCGTCGATCAATTTGGCTATGGGCTCAGGATAATACATGAGCGTTCTCTCCTCTTTAAGCGGCAAACGGCCTGCCGGTCGCGGTATGCGGGTCCGACAGGCCGCCTGTCATGCTAACATTAGGCGTATCTTCAAGTCTTAGAACAGGCCAGGAATTTTCAGTCCGCCTGTATATTTGCTCATATCTTCGTTCGCGAGTTCTTCAGCCTTCGCGAGTGCATCGTTTACAGCCGTCATCACGAGATCTTGCAGCATCTCGATATCTTCTGGATCCACTGCTTCTGGTTTGATGTTGATGGAGAGAATTTGTTTGTGGCCGTTTACTTGTACAGTAACGACGCCGCCGCCTGCGGAACCTTCAATCGTCTTCGAGCCGAGTTGTTCCTGCGCTTTGAGCATTTGCTCTTGCATCTTCTTCACTTGCTTCATCATATGCTGCATATTTGTCATATCATTCACCTCGTGAGATTTATAAGATAACGCTATAACGCTATTCTACCTAATCGGACTTAAGCTCGACAAGCTGGTCTCCAAACATTTTGTATGCTTCTTCGACCCATTCCGGTTTGGACGCCGGCTCATCCTCGGGCTCAAGCTGGAGTGTTTCGGCTGTTTCCTGACGAGCCGCCCCGCCTTCCGCAGCTGCCTGCCAATCTTTCATCATGACGGTCGCAAGACGAATCGGTCTGCCGAATACTTCACGCAGCACATGTTCAATCAGTTCACGGTTAACCGGCTTCTCCGTCGTCTCCCGATGCATCATGCTCTTGAACGCAACAAGCACCGTCTCGTCTGCAGCCGATACTGGATCACCATCAACAAGCCATGCATGAACCGTAATCTTCGCATCTTTGACCCGTTGGAGCAGCTCTCCCCATCGCATCCGAATCTGCGATGTTGCAGAGCCGTTCAATGCAGCCACAAATGGCTCAAGCTTCGGCTTGCTGATTGTACCTCCGCCGCCTGCCGAACCAAAGGCTCCTCGTGCCGCGCCGCCTCGACGGTTCGCGTTGCCCGCATTCGCTTGGCCTGCGCCAGACGCCTCGCCAGCACCTGCTGCCGTCACGCCATTGCGAAGCAGCTGCTCGAGCTTGTTCTCCAACATCTCGACTTGGCGCTGCAATCGTGTGATTTCACCTTGGCCAGCTGCTGAGCCTGTCTGCGAACCACCTGAAGAGGCTCCTCCGCCCGATGCAGCATCCCGCTCGACCGTCTCTCCCTGCTCATTCATCGTACAGAGCTTCATCAGCGCAACCTCAAACAACGTCTGAGACTGAAGCGCATGCTTCATCTCGGTCTGATAGCGGTTCAACACGTCGATCATTCGGAACAATCGCTCAGCAGTAAAGGCCTGCGCCATCTCGCTGAAACGTCCATCGTCAACGATACGTTCGGTCGATGCGCCTGCCTGCGGAGCTAGCTTCAAGACGAGAAGGTCACGGAAATAGTAAATAAAGTTCTCCATGCACTTCTCTGCGCTCTTACCCGCCTGCATTAATCCTTCTACAAGTGGAAGGATCGCTCCTGCATCCCGGTCTCGAACAGCTTCTGCCAATCGAGCGAATTGATTCGCGGCCAATCCTCCGGTAACATCCACAGCACCCTCAAGCGTGATCGACTCACCGCCAAATGCTGCTGATTGCTCGAGAAGGCTGATCGCATCACGCATACCGCCTTCGGATAGACGCGCGATATAGGATAACGCCTCTTCCTCAGCCTGTATCCCTTCCTCTTGGCAAATAAGACGAAGGCGTTCCGTCTGTTCCTCAAGCGACACTTGTCTAAAATCAAACCGCTGACACCTTGAAATAATCGTCGCCGGCAGCTTGTGCGGTTCCGTAGTTGCCAAGATGAAGATAACGTGACCGGGCGGTTCCTCTAACGTCTTCAAGAGCGCATTAAATGCCTCGGTCGTAAGCATATGCACTTCATCAATAATATACACTTTATATCGAACTTCGGACGGGGCGTAACGAACTTTATCACGAATTTCGCGAATCTCGTCGATCCCGCGGTTGGAAGCGGCATCAATCTCGATGACGTCCATGACCGTGCCAGCCGTAATCCCCTGACAAGCATCACATTCATTACACGGTTCCGGTGCCGGTCCTCGTTCACAGTTGACGGCTTTGGCCATAATCTTGGCAGCACTCGTCTTGCCTGTTCCGCGAGGCCCATTAAATAAATAGGCATGCGAGACTCTATTCTCGCGAATCGCATTCTGGAGTGTCTTGATAATGTGCCGTTGTCCGACCATGTCATGGAACGTCTGGGGACGCCAAGCTCGGTATAAGGCAATATGAGACATGCGGACCCATCCTCTCTGCGATGACATTTCGATCCGATTATTCCATTATACACGAACCCAAGCAGCAACAAAACAAACATATTGCGCCTGCTGGATTCACCATCAATAAAGTTAGATACAAAAAATCCGGCCTGCGCATCATGGGATTAACCATTCAATGCGCAGCCGGATGGCTGTTATTATAAGTAGGTACCGTGCACCTACTCCCGATACATGCGATCCGAGTGGCACCTTTGATCCCAACTCGAGTCAGGCACTCCCCCAACACATGAACGTGTCTGCTTACGGCTGCTTCCTTCCGGACCTGACCGGGTTCACAGATGCCCATTGCGAGGGACCCAACTGTCAACATTGTTCACAAAGACCAAACCCCGCATCACATAACCTCAAGCAGGAATTCAACCTCGCTACAGCGGATTGCGAGTTACAGGGCACCGCTACCTCCCCGTCTAGCACGGTAAAACTAAGTATAGACGATTGAAACCTAAAGTGCAACCTCTCGGCAAAAGTTACATAATGAATAATCCGTTACGGTGTTACACGAACATCAACTTCGTATCGAGGCATATTCTGCCGAACGACTGCAATTGCCTTCTTCTTCAGTTGTTCCCGTTCTTTGGCGTTCAGATTTCGATCGGCGTCAATCGTAACCGTAAGCCGCGCACCATCGATAACGGTGCGTGAGCGAGTAATTCCTTTCAGTTCGCGAAGCTTCTGGTCGACGAAGTCGGTATCGTTCTTAATCGTCAAGCTGTGCGGCGAGTTCGGAAGCGAAGGATTCGTATTCGTCAGCCCCATATAGCCATCATGACCGTAGTGCTGTACCCGCATTTTATTATCATACTTGCCGCTTCCTCCACCGCAGCCCGCCTCAAGTGCGATAAGCGCGATAGCGAGCAACCCGAGTGCAAGCTTGCTGGAAATCCGGCGATCGTATATACGCGAATGAGCGATTCGATTGAAGAACATAAACAAAAAACCTCCCTTTAGACCATAGGATGGCTGAGGGAGGTCGTTGTATTCTGCCAATTTCAAACAGAATATTAGATACCGTATTTCTTTTTGAATCTGTCCACACGACCGCCTGCATCGATAAACTTCTGTTTACCAGTGAAGAACGGGTGGCATACGGAGCAAATCTCGACACGCAGGTTCGATTTGATCGAACCAGTCTCGAAAGTATTGCCGCAAGCACACGTAGCAGTCGTTACGTGGTACGTCGGATGAATACCTTGTTTCATCTCGTTCACCTCTTTCCGCCCTGAACTACATGCGAGTCCAGAGTAAGTAGCACATACAACGGTGATTATAGCACGTGTCGTTCAACCTGCGCAATGACATGTATATCCTGCGTTAATCATCTGCCCATTAACCCTGGTGATTGCTGTTATCCGCTACCGGCTTCCGAGCTTGGAAGGCGGAAGATGAGTATAAGAGCCAATCACAACGTCTGGCAGTTCTTCGCGATAAATCTCCAACATCTGCTTCATGCCATAAATTTCACCCTGCGGCTTCGGAATCAACTCCAGATAACTTTCAGGGTCGATGTTCAGGTTGCGCATCTGGATCAACTTAAGTCCTGTCCGCTTCACGAAACCGATCATCGCTTCAATCTCTTCTTCACGGTCGGTTACACCAGGGAAAATCAAATAGTTGATCGAGGTGTAAACACCTTTGTCCGTCGCATATTTGAGGGATTTCTCTACGTTCTTCAGCGTATAGGCACGCGGCTTATAGTAGGCATTGTAATGATCGTCCAACGCGCTGATCGTGCTGACGCGCATCAGATCAAGACCCGCATCAACGATGCCGCGCATAAAATCGGTTATACCCGCATTAGTGTTGATGTTGATATAACCCATCGAAGTACGGCTTCGCACTTCCTTGATTGCTTCAATAATAATCTTAGCTTGCGTGGAAGGCTCGCCTTCACAGCCTTGACCGAAGCTGATAATCGCATCCGGCGTAACGAGCTGCTCCATCATAACCTGCACAACTTCTTCGACAGTCGGACGGAAGTTCATCCGCGTCTGCGGCGCAACAAAACCGCTGTCGTCAGGTTGTTCCGAAATACAGCCAAAGCAGCCTGCGTTGCAGGAATATGAAACAGGAACCCCGCCTTCCCACCGCTGCAGGAATGTATTAGATGAAGTCAGGCACTCATAGCCGAGCGCACAGTTCGATAAATGCTTGTACAGACGGTTCTCCGGATATTTCGCCGTCAACCGTTCAACCCCGCTAGCTACAGCACGGCGGTCGCAGTTGAGCGGATTCCATCGTTCCGGATCGTCCGTAGCCTCAGCTGCCACATAAAATTGTCCGTCCTTCCAAACTACAGCCGTATAGCCGAACAGCGGGAACTTCTCGTCCTTATTCGTCTTTACATACGAAGGAATGTTCAAACGGGTATAGCCTTGCGGCATTAGCGCGCCTACCGCCTGCACATCGCCAGGCAGTACCGCCATCGTTCCTTTCTTCGGGTCCAGACCAATCGGTCGCGTATTCGGCAAACCAACCAGCGTTGCACCTTCAGGCAGGGGGATAAGTTCCTCTTCCATTAGTTCAACAACCATATCGCCGCTGCGTCCAAGACCAATCCAAGTTGGATGGTCGAATACGTTGCCATCGGCGTCTGCATAAACAAGATTCATGCTGTCCTCCTAAAAAAGGGTCCGGCGAGCCGAACCCAACTTCTCAAACCATTGCAAATGTTCTATTCACGAGGCGATGCTGCAGTCGAGCGAGCCTGCGGCCTACGGCCAACACTGGTGCCCCCGCTGCTTCCAGCCGAATTCGTTCCTGTATGGGATGATCCGTTCGTGAACGATGATGTATCAAGCGACATGAGGAACTCCTCGTTCGTCTTCGAGTCGGCAAGCTTCTTGAGGAAGCTGTCTACGAACTCCATCGAATCGTTCATGCTCTTGCGGATTGCCCAGATCTTGTCGAGTTCTTCCTTCGTTAGCAGCATCTCTTCGCGGCGCGTACCCGAACGACGGATATCGAGCGCCGGGAAAATGCGACGTTCTGCCAGTCTGCGATCCAGATGGAGCTCCATGTTGCCTGTACCTTTAAATTCTTCATAAATAACGTCATCCATACGGGAGCCCGTCTCGATAAGAGCCGTAGCCAGAATCGTAAGACTGCCTCCCTCTTCCACATTACGCGCCGAACCGAAAAACCGTTTAGGACGGTGGAAGGCCGCAGGGTCAATACCACCGCTGAGCGTACGGCCAGACGGCGGAATAACAAGGTTATAGGCACGAGCAAGCCGTGTAATGCTATCGAGCAGAATAACAACGTCCTTCTTACTCTCAACAAGCCGCAGCGCACGTTCAAGAACGAGTTCAGCAACTTTAATATGATTCTCCGGCAATTCATCGAAGGTTGAAGCGACAACTTCCCCTTTGACTGAACGCTGCATATCCGTTACTTCCTCCGGACGTTCATCAATAAGCAGCACAAAAAGCTCAATGTCGGGATGATTGTTCGAAATACTGTTGGCAATCTCCTTCAGAAGCAGCGTCTTACCTGCCTTCGGCGGAGCAACAATCAAACCGCGTTGCCCGTGACCAACCGGGGCGAGCAAATCCATAATCCGGGTCGAGAGCTTGTTAGGGGCTGTTTCCAGTACCAATTTCTTCTCTGGGAAAAGAGGGGTAAGGGCGGGAAAATGAAGACGTTCTGCAGCAGTTTCCGGGTTCTCGCCATTGACTGCATTAACTTGAAGCAATCCATAATAACGTTCGTTCTCTTTGGGCGGTCGACACTTACCCGACACGAGGTCGCCTGAACGCAGATCGAATCGTCGAATCTGAGACTGCGAAATATAAATATCTTCATTGCTGCTGGAATAATTGATCGGTCGAAGGAATCCGAAGCCGTCTGGCAGGATATCCAAAATACCTTGCATGAAGAAAAATCCGCTTTTCTCCGCTTGCGCCCGCAATATCGCGAAAATAAGTTCTTTTTTCTTAAACTGTCCGTAATAAGGGATCTGATACTGCTTCGCCAGCTTGTACAGTTCCGTTAATTTCATCTCTTCTAGATCAGCGATCTGAAGATCGGCCATATTCTCACCACTCTATTCGATTTTGCTTACCAGCATTGCCTGAAAAAGTAGACGCTATTCCATTGGGATTCAAAATAGCGCCACTCTCATGCATCCCTATTCCTATTTATCGTCAGGAGCTGTCTCCCGCCAAATATCTGCACCTAAACGGCGCAGGTTTTCTACCAAATTATCATAACCGCGATCGATATACTCCACGCCTGTTACTTCTGTTATGCCATCCTTAACCGTCAGGCCCGCAATAACAAGCGCAGCACCCGCTCGCAGATCAGTTGCATGCACCTTGGCCGAGCTCAATGGTCCGCCCTCAATAATTGCAGAACGTCCCTCGACACGAATATTGGCGCCCATCAGCGCCAGTTCAGGCACATGCTTGAATCGGTTGCCATAGATGTAGTCGGATAATATGCTTACACCGCTCGCCTGCGTAAGCAGACTAGTCATCGGAGACTGCAGATCGGTTGCAAAGCCCGGATATACCAGCGCTTTGACATCGACAGGATGATAAGGTTGATCTCCGCTGATGATGCGAACCGCATCATCCATTTCTTCGACGGTTGCGCCCATCTCGCGAAGTTTAGCCGTAATGGCCTCCATATGTTTCGGAATAACGCCCTCAACCGTAACATCGCCCCGTGTTGCAGCAGCCATGATCATATACGTACCCACTTGAATACGGTCCGGAATAATGGAGTGGCGGCAGCCATGCAGCTGATCGACGCCTTCGATACGAATGGTCTCCGTGCCAGCCCCTTTAATACGCGCGCCCATGGAGTTAAGCAATGTTGCTACATCTATGATTTCAGGCTCTTTAGCCGCATTTTCGATAATTGTGGAGCCTTTAGCTCTAGAAGCCGCGAGCATAATGTTAATCGTTGCACCAACGCTGACGATATCCAGATAAATCTTTGCGCCGCGCAGTTCTTTGGCTGTAATACGCATTGCGCCGTGCTCATTCACGACAGTCGCACCTAATGCTTCAAAACCTTTGATATGTTGGTCGATCGGTCTTGGTTCAAAATTGCAGCCGCCTGGCAAACCGATAACAGCCTCGCCGAAACGGCCAAGCAATGCACCCATCAAATAATAAGACGCCCGAAGCATCTTCACTTTGCCATTCGGCATCGGAACGGACTTCAGGTCGGACGGATCGATACGGATGACATCATCCTTCCGCTGCACGACTGCACCAAGGTCCCTCAATATCTCGCTATATACAGCAACGTCACTTATCGCCGGCAAATTATCCAATACAACTTCCGACTCTGCTAGAATGGCTGCAGGAATAAGCGCAACTGCGCTATTCTTCGCACCACTGATCTGCACTTCACCATGAAGCGGACGACCGCCTCGAATCATCAATTTCTCCATGCCTTTAACCCGAACCCTCCCCCGTCAGAAGCGAACAAATACAGCGAATAACGACACCGACCGTTTAAGAGGTTGTTCAAAAAAACCGCACTTTTTGAACACGCACTTTAATTGGAAATTATCCCTATGAATATGGCGAATCTCCCCCGGCGAATCAGTAATGATCCGCTACAGGAGAGACTTCCGCCTGACAAGCATAAGGAGGGCGAATAGCCCGTCCCTCGCTGGAGCACCGCTCCATTATGGTCGATCCGTCCATCTCGGACGGTCGTTCGGTTTCATGTTTCGAACGTTACGCTTGATTGCTGCTGCCGAACAGACGGATTTTCTCTTGAACGATTAATCTTGATTGATCTTACTTCTATGCGAACTTCGTACCATTAATTTCATCATCACATCTCTTAAGTTAGGACACACTGATTCAGTATATCACAATGCGTTCGAATATGGTAAATGGATTGTAGCACAGCAAAAAAGGACCTATCAACTAGGTCCCAATCGGTGTACGGCTATTCAAATCACCGCGGAGCTGATGATTGACTGCAAAACGAAGCTCATCAATATCAAACGGCTTCGTGAAGTGCATCAACGCTCCTAAATCACGAGCTTCATTGATAATATCAAGCTCGCCGTATGCGGTCATCATAATGACTTTGATATCGACATCGATCGTCTTGATATGACGCAATATCTCGAGACCATCCATGCCAGGAATCTTCATATCGAGAAGCACTAGATCCGGACGCTGTGCCCGAACAATCTCCAGTGCCAGCTTACCGTTGGAAGCTTGATAGGTTTCGTAACCCTCGCTGCTGAACACTTCCATCAGCAGTACCCGAATTCCGTTCTGGTCATCCACGATCAATACTTTGTTGCTCTCCACTTCCTCGCCTCCTACAAAACCTCGGACTCGCCGAAAATTCCATTTTTTATTCTATAAATATCTATTCGCAGCATGTATCCTATTTTCCTTCCGTTTTTTCAAAAAAAAGGAATTACATGTCTTGTCAGATATTGATAAAGAACAACAAAGCAAAGTCAAAACCCGCTAATTCGGCATTTGAACTCCGTTTGATTTGCCACCAAAATCAGACAGAAAACAAAAAAAACCGCCTATGCATTCAGTCAGAATGCACAGACGGATATGAGTAAACGTATTGCTTATTGGTTCGAGTAGTTCAACGCTGCGCGAACGAATCCACGGAACAACGGCTGCGGACGGTTCGGACGGGATGTAAACTCTGGATGGAATTGAACAGCCAGGAACCACGGGTGGTTCGGAAGTTCAACCATCTCGATCAAACGGCCGTCTGGGGACGTGCCCGAGAAGACGAGACCGCCAGACTCAATGCGCTCACGGTATTCGTTGTTGAACTCATACCGATGACGGTGACGCTCGTACACAAGCTCATCGTCGTACTCCTTCATGCCGACCGAACCTGGCAGAAGCTTACACGGATACAGGCCAAGACGCATCGTACCGCCCATATCTTCGATATCCTTCTGGTCGGGAAGAAGATCGATAACCGGATATGGCGTAGAAGGATTGATCTCCGAGCTGTTCGCATCGTCCAAACCGCAAACGTTGCGAGCATACTCGATTACGGCTACTTGCATGCCGAGGCAAATACCGAAGAACGGTACATTATTCTCGCGGGCATAGCGTATCGCCGCAACTTTGCCTTCGATACCACGGTCGCCGAAGCCGCCTGGAACGAGAATGCCGTGTACGCCTTGCAGCAAATCAGCTGCATTGCGGTCCGTCACTTCTTCTGCGTTAACCCAACGAATGTCGATATCGGATTCAAGCGCGATGCCAGCATGGCCAAGCGATTCAACGATCGACAGGTAAGCATCATGCAGCGCAACGTATTTGCCGACGATTGCGATCTCGGTCTTCTTGTGCAGCGACTTCACACGCTTCACGAGCGCTTCCCACTCCGTCATATCCGGAGGTGTCGTCGTCAGTTTCAAGTGGTTCACGACGATATCGTCGAGACCTTGCTCACGGAGCATCAGCGGAACTTCATACAGTGTCGAAGCATCGCGGCATTCTACAACAGCGTTCGCGTCAACGTCGCAGAATTGAGCAATTTTGCGCTTCATGTCTTCTGGCAGTTCCTGTTCCGTACGGCAGACGATCACGTTCGGTTGAATGCCGATGCTGCGCAGTTCTTTGACACTATGCTGCGTCGGCTTCGTCTTCATCTCGCCTGCTGCTTTAATATAAGGAATGAGGGTAACGTGAATGTACATGACGTTATCGCGGCCGATATCGCTCTTGATCTGACGAATCGCTTCCATGAATGGCAAGCTTTCGATATCGCCAACCGTACCGCCGATTTCCGTAATAACAACGTCGGAGCCTGCTTCCTTGCCTGCACGGAAGATCCGGTCCTTAATCTCGTTCGTAATATGGGGGATAACTTGAACCGTGCCGCCCAAATACTCGCCGCGACGTTCTTTCGTAATAACGGTCGAGTAAATTTTGCCGGTCGTTACGTTGTTGTTCTTCGACAGATTAATGTCGATGAAACGCTCGTAGTGGCCCAGGTCAAGGTCCGTCTCCGCGCCGTCATCCGTTACGAATACTTCACCGTGCTGATAAGGGCTCATCGTACCCGGGTCAACGTTAATATAAGGATCAAATTTCTGAATCGTTACTTTAAGACCGCGGTTCTTCAGCAGCCTGCCAAGAGATGCCGCTGTAATGCCCTTACCAAGAGAAGACACGACACCGCCTGTTACGAAAATGTATTTAGTCACTGTACCAATACCCTCCAAGCTCCTATGTTAATGTTTAGGTTTGCCTAATCTCGCGCGAATCAGCGCTGCGCACTGCAAGGAATGTCGTCCAAATTATGGAACAATACTCAAATGACCGCATGAGAAAAAGGTTTCGCCGTCCGAGAATCGGACGGCGTCCTATGTGTGTTGGCAAAATAAAAAAAGTGACACCCGTGTCCACGGGGCACTTTCGTTCTCGTAGATATACAAGTTATGACAGTAATAAGAACGTCACAACGCGTGTACGTTAACAATTCCTTATCCTTCATCAGAAGCCCATGCAATAGTTTACCTTCTGGGAGAAGGCCTGTCAAGTAATCATCGACGGCAAGATGAAACGTCTGCAGCCCTCTTTTTGGAATTAAAAAAGCGGCTTTGTACGCCCTAAATTGGGGAGCACAAAACCGCCGCCGCGATTAGTTATCGTCGTCGTCTTCCTCATCGCCGTCGTCAGCATCGCTGTCGAAATCGTCGCCTTCTTCTCCTTCGAGTTCTTCACTCTCCGAATCCTCTTCGATCTCTTCATCGTCGATTGCCACGTCTTCGTCGACTTCCGCTTCTTCTTCGTTCTCTTCGAAGTTCTCACGATCCTCATCGTACGAATCGTAATCGTCCTCTTCCGCCGTGTATGTTTCTTCCTCTTCATCCGCAAAGATGTCTTCATCATCATCGTCATCATCGTTGATAATGCGAGGACGTTTGGCATTCGTAATTGGATCTTCGTTACGCTCGATCGGATACCAGCGTTTCAAGCCCCAATTGTTGCTGCCAACGCACGCGAAGCGTCCGTCAACGTTAATCTCTGTATATACTTGTGCAATCACATCATTAATCTGCTCTGGATCCAATTCACGGATCTTTGCTATCTCCATCATCAAGTCCCGATAATACATCGGGGTGTTGGTTGATTTCAACACTTCGAATGCCAGGTCCACCATCGGCATTTCTTGAATCTGCTCGCGGTCCCATTTTGCGGCGAAATCGCTGCTCATCCTGACCCATCCTCCCGCTACCTCAATATCGTCGAAAACCCGTTCATTTACGATTGTTTCCGTATCAACCTATAGTAAAACCTATTTCCATACAAAATGCAAGCTTATAAGCTCGTCCACGCGCAAAAAGCGAAGGGCATATCCCCTTCGCTTTGACTGTATCCTTCCGGACGTGGTGTCTATGTTCCGCCCTCCGGGATTGTAAGAGACCTTTATTGGCTCTTACACCATCCTATGTCCTGTTCCGCTTTTTGACACGGTTTCAAGCCTAATTATATGAAAAAAGGCAACTTGCTCATGCGGGTCTTACCGCTCGTTCATACAATACTGCAGCATCGTCGTCGGGAGGGGACCTGTAATTTGGACACCACCGCTTTTCTCCGTTGGCTGCAGGGTATGATGGCCGAAAAAGGCGCGAGCCATAGAAAAAGAATTATTCGTTTTCAACACACCCAGGACTTTCGCCGATTTCTTCACGAATGGTCGGAAATGAAGGGCTCGGTGTCGACACTGCAATCGGTCCGACAGATGGGCATTATTCAAGCGATATCTTGTCCGATCCCCGATGACAGCCCGCACCGTCGATTCGACGGGCGGGTCTGGGTAGAGACGGACCAGCGTGTCCGCATTCATGGCGTGACATCGCGGGTGCCCGCTCCCGAGAAAGGAATCCCTTGGGGCGTGGCACATATTAAAGCGCCGCAAGCTTGGAGCACGACAACCGGTCATAAAATTCGAATTGGCGTCGTCGATACGGGCGTCGACTTCAGCCATCCCGATCTGCGAGGTTCGCTGGCGCGGGGCATTAATCTGCTCAATCGCAGCTTGCTGCCTCATGATGATAATGGACATGGGACCCATATCGCCGGCACCATCGCTGCGGCTAATCAGCTGCAGGGCATGATCGGCGTTGCACCTCGTTCGCTCATCCATCCCATCAAGGCGTTCGATCATAATGGAAGTGCCTATGTCTCCGATATTATACTCGCGATCGACTGGTGTGTGCGGAATCGGATGAATATTATTAACATGAGTTTCGGAATGAAATCGCGCAGCAAGGCGCTGCTGAGCGCCGTAACCAATGCGGCTAATGCAGGCGTCATCATTGTTGCTTCCTCTGGCAACGACGGCAAACGCCGTGCAATTGACTATCCCGCCCGCTACCCGCAGACAATATCGGTCGGTGCAACGACGAGACTGCGGCGCATCGCGCCCTTCAGCAATCGCGGCATCTATATCGATATCTATGCACCCGGTGACAAAATTACGTCTTCCTGGCTTAAAGGCAAGTATCATGAGATGAGCGGAACCTCGATGGCTACATCCCATGTGAGCGGCGCTGTTGCGCTACTGCTTGCCAAGCACCCAGACCTGACGCCTGCTGAAGTCAAGGCTACTCTCAGGCGTTCCATGCAGCCACTGCGCGGCAAGAAGGCGCCTCGTATGACCGGGGAGCTCGATATTGCGAAGATGCTGCAGATGATGGAGAAACAATAGGGGAGCCCTCATGACCATGATGAATCAAGGCAGCAGGAAGAGAAACCTGTACTTGAACGGACCAAAGGCCTGAAGAGAAGCCGCTGCGGCTTGCTCATCAGGCCTTGTATCATTTATTGGCGATAAAACCTACCTCATGCTTACGAAGCTGCTTTGCTACGCAAAGCTGTAGGGTTGTTCCTCCTGTGTTGCATCGATACAGGTTTCTTACATGCGCTCAGGAGCTGTTACGCCGACCAGACGCAGCACGTTCGCGATAACGATACGCGTTGCAGCCAGCAGGGCCAGGCGCGCTTGCGTCTGCTCTGCATCTTCCGTCATGACGCGCTCTGCTTTGTAGTAGCTGTGGAACTGCGAAGCCAGCTCGTACACATAACGAATGACGCGGTGCGGCGCATACTGGGCAGCAGCATCCGAAATTTCTTGCGGCAGCTCGCCGAGCTTACGCAGCAAGTCGTACTCCTGCTCGGTCGACAGGCGGGACAGGTCGATGTCCGACAGCGAACGCATTGCGACGCCTTGCTCTTCCGCCTGACGGAAAATGCTGCAAATCCGTGCATGCGCATACTGTACATAGAATACAGGGTTCTCATTCGAAGTCGAAACTGCCAGGTCCATGTCGAAGTCGAGGTGAGAGTCCATGCTGCGCATCGTGAAGAAATAGCGGATTGCGTCGACGCCGACTTCATCCATCAGATCTTCCATCGTTACGGCTTTGCCGGTACGCTTGGACATCTTCACCTTCTCACCGTTCTGGAACAAGCTCACCATCTGTGCGATCAGAACCGTCAGCTTGCCTGGATCGTTGCCGAGCGCCTCCATAGCTGCTTTCATACGCGGGATGTAGCCGTGGTGGTCAGCGCCCCAGATGTTAATGAGTTGATCGTAGCCGCGGCCGTATTTGACACGGTGGTACGCGATGTCTGGCGTCAAATAAGTATAGGAGCCGTCATTTTTCACAAGAACGCGGTTTTTGTCGTCGCCGAACTGGGTCGTATTCAGCCACGTTGCGCCTTCTTCTTCATAGACATGTCCAGTTGCACGAAGTGCGTCCAGACCTTGCTCTACGAGACCTTGCTCATACAGCGATGTCTCGCTGTACCACAGATCAAAGCTGACGCGGAAGCGGCCGAGGTCGCGTTTGATTTTGTCGAGCTCGCGTTCCAGACCGTATTGGCGGAAAAAGGCGAAGCGCTCGTCATCCGACAGCGACAGCAAACGGTCGCCTTCTTGCTTGGCAAGCTCTTCAGCGAAGCCAACGATATCTGCGCCATGGTAACCGTCCTCTGGCATCGCAGCATCTTGACCGAGTGCTTGCTTGTAGCGGGCTTCAATCGAATAAGCCAGGTTCGCAACCTGATTGCCTGCATCATTAATATAGTATTCGCGCGTTACGTCATAACCTGCGAAATGAAGTACGTTACACAATGCGTCGCCAACTGCTGCGCCGCGGGCATGGCCAAGGTGCAGGCTGCCTGTTGGGTTAGCGCTGACGAATTCAACCTCAATGGACTTGCCTGCGTTATCTTGTACGCGGCCATAGTTGTCGCCCGATGTCAGTACATCGCCAACGACTGGGTACAGATAGTTCTTATTCAGGCGGAAGTTGATAAAGCCTGGGCCGGCGATTTCAGCCGACTCGATCGAAGCGGATGCGCCGTTCAAGTTCGCGACAATTGCTTCGGCAATCTGGCGCGGGTTGCGCTTGGCGATCTTCGTCAGCTGCATCGCAGCATTGGTTGCAAGGTCCCCGTGCGATTTGTCGCGCGGCACTTCGAGCACGAATTCCGGCAGTTCTTCACGAGCGACGATGCCTGCTGCGACGACTGCGTCGGCAATCGCATTTTTCACATTGTCATATAATTGATCAATTACGTTGGTCATGAGATGAAACCTCCTAATAGTATTTGTATCATTAGAGCGAGCTTATCGCATTAACAGTCCGTGTCGGGCTCGGCCTTCAGCTTGATCTTGAACTGCCCCGTTAATTCCTCATCGACATACATGTTATAATGCCATTCGAGCAGCATGGGAAGCATCGGAACCAGTTCTCCATCTTCGACTTCGACCGGTTGCTGCTGACCGCCGCGCTGTACGAGATCGCCGCACTGCATCCATAACAGCGATGTGTCCGTCACCATCTTGAATCGTGCGAAAGGCGACTTATATTCGCCAGCCTGCCTTGCTCCTGCAACGAAATTCTGCTCCGACTCCACGACGCCTCGCCGAGCAATGTTAAGCTGACCGTCCCGCCAGCGGATCACGGTCCGCACTTCGCCGGAACTCTCGTCCGTCTCCGTATATCGCACATAAACGGTACGTCCTTTGCGGAACCATTCGCCAGTGAATTGATGCTCCTGCATCTCGCCTTCGATCTCGCTCGTTAACGTCAAACGAACATTTGCCTTATCTGTCACTTGATTGACCACCCTCCTATCTGCCCTGCTTCTTATTCCAATATCGTACAAGAGCTGTATTCGGGCATGCACATCAGAGATGACATTAAAAAACCTCCATCTCTTGTAGGAAAGAGACGGAGGTTGATCCGCGGTACCACTCTTCTGGCTGACTTCGTCTTAAGCAGCCTCTCAAACACGATAACGGTGTGACCGGGCAATTCTACGCAGCAAGCAGAAGCGATAAGCCTCCTTGCCTTCAAACTGCCAACTCCCGGGGGCGTTTCCGAGGCATCGATACTGCCGGCTTCCACCATTCCCGGCTCGCTGTCGCATCGCATCGCTTCGTACTGTCCCGCTCATCGTCGGTTAACTAATTGCATCTATTATATGCGATACACTGGATTTTGCAAATATGGTTCGATCACACGCCATGCAGCGAGACGGTCATCCAGGTTGCGCATCGTCTTCGTTGGCACCGGACTTGTCGACGGCAGCTTCAAGCAGACAACGCGCGCCGCTTCCTCTGTTGCGCCAAAATGCCGCTTAAACGTATCATGCGACTTGGTTCCGTTCAATGCGATGGCGCGAATGTTCGGATACCGACGTAGCAAGCCCGGGATATCATTAACGACCTCATCGCGAATATTCGCATCCAGGCTGCCTTCCCGTGTGCATGATTTGAGGACATCCCACATCGCAACATGATGATCAAGCGCAAAAGCCAGTCTGGCCTCATACTCATCGTCAACCGGCAGCCCATGCAGACCATAAAGAACACGCCAAAAATAGTTTCGCGGATTGCCATAATACTCACTCGCTGTTAATGATGGAACGCCCGGCATGCTGCCGAGTACCAGCACAGAAGATCGCTCGTCTACGACGGGCTCGAAGGAATGTACGGTCGTCATGTTAGTAGGGTTAGATCCTCCTTCTATGCGTATATAAGTGCAACTGCTTCCAAAATGACTGATGACGTCTTAACTGCCGCTTCCCCCACTGCTTCCATTGCTGCTTTCATTACTATTGCTACTTCCATCACTGCT
This sequence comes from Paenibacillus terricola, assembly GCF_014779765.1. Classification (GTDB taxonomy): domain Bacteria; phylum Bacillota; class Bacilli; order Paenibacillales; family Paenibacillaceae; genus Paenibacillus_T; species Paenibacillus_T terricola. The sequence goes on from NZ_JACXZA010000007.1 coordinate 18,133, forward strand.
TCCATTGCTGCTTGGCGTGCCGCCGAACCGTTCGATCTCTTGGCACAGCTGATGCTGCCATTCCTTATCCTCGGTCATCGAAGCCATTAGCGACAAATTGTACAGCTGCGCAAGCCGCATACAATGATCAGCATTCACGTCCAAGCAATGCTCCATCTCCAGCCGTTCCGAATCCGTCAGCTTACGACGTTTCTGAATAATTCGCAGCTCTGCCATCCGCTCGTAGATTGGCATCAACTTCATACGGACACCCCCTCTTGGTATCCAGCATGCCCACTATTGGATGGAAATATAGCAGGTGTGATGACAGAATTGATAGTTCATTCAGCGCGATGAAGCTAACAGCTTCGAGCCCTTACTGGTGTGAATATTCTATCTCATTATATCCGTTGCTTGAACTCTTACAAACTATCATATACACAGCGATGTTACTAACGCTTCTAGTGATGTTCTGCATCAAAAAAAAAAAGCTCCATCTTATTCGGCAGGTGCCGACCAAGATGAAGCCTCTTCATAATGCCTTACCTTATTTCACGAAACCAAGCAGCATCTCACGAATGACTTTGGCTGCAACGATTTGCGTTTGTTCTGTTGAATCATAATGCGGCGCTACCTCCACGAGGTCGCAGCCTACAATGTTGATGCCTGCGCGAGCGATTGCATGTACCGCGTCGAGCAGCTCCTTGCTCGTAATGCCGCCAGCTTCTGCCGTGCCTGTGCCAGGTGCGCACGAAGGGTCCAGCACATCGATGTCGATCGTCAGATAAACAGGACGGCCTGCAAGCTCAGGCAGCACTTTCTTCAGCGGCTCGAGCACTTCGAACGGATAGAAGTTGATGTTCTCGCGCGCATATTGGAACTCTTCGCGGGAGCCTGAACGGATACCGAATTGGTAAATGTTCTTGCCGCCCATCAGGCCAGCAGCTTTGCGCAGCGGCGTCGAGTGGGACAGCGGCTCGCCTTCGTAGCTCTCGCGCAGGTCAGCATGCGCATCGAAGTGGATGATAGCCAGATCCGGGTACTTCTTGTACACCTCTTGGAAAATAGGCCACGATACGAGGTGCTCGCCGCCGAGGCCTACCGGCATTTTGCCATCATTCAGAAGGCCGCCAACGTATTCGCCGATAATTTCGAGCGAGCGTCCCGCGTTGCCGAATGGCAGCAGCAGATCGCCTGCGTCAAAGTATGTAATGTCTTCAAGACTGCGGTCGAGGTACGGGCTGTACTCTTCCAGACCGATCGATACTTCACGGATGCGGGCAGGACCGAAACGCGAACCTGGACGGAACGATACGGTGAAGTCCATTGGCATACCGTAAATAACGGCTTTGGATGCTGCATAGTCATCGGAACTTAAGATAAAGACGTTGCCGGAATACTTTTGATCGATTTTCATGTGGGAACCTCCTGAAATGTTGAGAATTAATGATATCGAAAGCTTGCGCTTACGTTCAAATTCCCGGAGCCGATCGCCCCCTTCAAGAAGCGCGCAGTTCCGGGAACCTCACTACAAGTGCGTGTTCACAAAGTAACAACCACTTTAATGCTATTAGTTCACCAGATTCTCAACGAATTTCGGCAGAGCGAACGCTGCCTTGTGAAGACGTGGAGAATAGTACTTGGTATCCAATTCAGGAATCGCCGATTCGTCAATCGTAAGCGGATCGTGCTTCTTGCTGCCCATTGTGAACGTCCACAGGCCCGACGGATAAGTTGGTACATTCGCGCAATAAACGCGAACGATCGGGAACACTTCCTTCACATCGCGGTTAACGCTTGCGATAAGATCCGCCTTGAACCACGGATTGTCCGTCTGGGCAACGAAGATGCCTTCCGCCTTCAGCGATTCGTAGATGCCTTGGTAGAAACCGCGCGTAAACAAGTTCACCGCTGGCCCAACCGGCTCAGTCGAATCCACTATGATGACATCGTACGTATTCTTATGATCATGAATGTGCATGAAGCCATCATTAACGATCACTTCAACTCGCGAGTTGTCGAGCTCGCCTGCGATGTTCGGCAAATATTGCTTCGAGTATTCGATCACTTTGCCATCGATTTCGACGAGTACCGCTTTCTTCACCTGCTGGTGTTTCAACACTTCGCGGATAACGCCGCCATCGCCGCCGCCGACGACAAGCACGTTCTCAGGGTTCGGATGGGTGAACAGCGCAGGGTGTGCAACCATCTCGTGGTAAACGAATTCATCTTTATCTGTCGTCATGACCATCCCGTCGAGGACGAGCATTGTGCCAAACTCTTCGGTTTCGATCATGTCGAGCTTCTGGAAATCCGTCTGTTCGCTCACGTACGTTTCTTTGATTCTCGCCGTAATGCCATACGTTTCCGTCTGCTTCTCCGTGTACCACAATTCCATCTTCATCTTCCCTTCTATACGCACAATTCCGCCTTAGGGTCAATGTTTCCTTTTGTATTATAGAGTAACCAAAACTTCATTACAAACTATAATTAAGGCACCAATTTATCCTTTCACCTTGCGGAGATCACTTCTCAAAATTATAGTCAGCAGTGTTTTGTTAATGTTCTGTAAATGTAAATCCAATGTAAATCTTTAGGTCAACCCATCCCCCTTCCTGCTCATAAAATGCAAAAAAACCGCGAGCGAGCTCGCGGCTTACACTTGTTCCTATTAGTTGTATTTGACCGAGTACGAAACGGTTGGATAAGGCGTCGTCGAGCCTGGCACACGCTCTAGCACAAGGATGAGCGTGCCTGGGCTGTAGTAAGCGGAGCCCGTGTTGTAAACGGTCGTATTCGCTATGAACGAACCTAATTGAATCGGTGCGCCGCCGTTTGGCAGCTGCCATTCGAAATGCCCTTTAATCGTATTCGCTACCGACGAAGTGATCGTTATCGAAGTGCCTGTCGTGCTTGCATTCGGCAGGATGTAGGCCTGCCCATCGCCAGCCGAGATCGTATTGTAGTAAAGACCGCCCTTCTGAACGCCAATAACGGTCGAGCTTGCCGATGCCGTCACACTAAATGCAAATACGATGACGAATACAAGCAGCGCGATGCGCGCAGTCAATTTGTTCATTATAAATCCCCCTAGTCGTTAATGATAAGCAGCGCTGTTCGTATTAGTTGTATTTGACAGTGTAAGTGACGTTCGGATAAGCCGCAGTCGTGCCCGGCACCCGCTCCAGCACGAGAATGAGCGTACCTGGGCTGTAATAACCCGAACCAGTGTTGTAAACCGTCGAATTAGCCGTAAACGAACCAAGCTGGATCGGTGAGCCTCCGCTTGGCAACTGCCATTCGTAATGCCCTTTAATCGTACCAGCTACCGATGACGTAATCGTTATCGAAGTACCCGTCGTGCTTGCATTCGGCAGAATGTAGGCCTGTCCCTCGCCCGCCGCAAGCGTATTGTAGTAAAGACCGCCCTTCTGAGCGACCGTGACGCCAGAGCTTGCAAATGCAGTCACGCTAAAAGCGAAAACGATTACGAAAACAAGCAGCGCGATGCGCGCAGTTAGTTTGTTCATTAATAAGTCCCTCCTAATTAAATGGATTGGATATGTTCCTCTTAATTAAATACAACGGAATACGAAACGTTCGGATAAGCCCCCGTCGTGTCTGCTACTCGCTCAAGCACAAGCACGAGTGCACCTGGGCTTGCAGGATAACCCCCACCTGTATTGAAGAGCGTCGTATTCGCTACGAATGAACCTAATTGAAGTGGGGAACCGGTAGGTCGCTGCCATTCGAAGTGACCCTTAATCGTACCCGCTACTGACGAAATAATCTTCACGGATGTGCCGGTTGTGCTTGCATTCGGAAGAAAGTAAACCTGTCCCTCGCCAGCAGCGATCGTATTATAGTACGTGTTGCCCGTCGATACGACAGTAAAGGTCGAACTTGCGGATGCGGTGACGCTAAAAGCGAAAACGATTACGAAAACGAGCAGCGCGATCCGCGCACTTAACTTCTTCATTCACAACAACTCCTCAACTATTAGTTGTTATACGTAATCGTGTACGATACGGACGGATATTGCGTCGTTGTCGACTCCACACGTTCCAGGACCAGAACCAATGTTCCAGTCGTGTAGTAGGCGCTGCCTGTATTGTAATTCATGCTTGTCGCCGTGAATGTGCCCAGATCAAGATTGACGCCATTGTAGTACCAATAATAATGCCCTTTAATCGTGCCCGCTGTTGAGGAATTAATCGTAATGCTTGTACCCGACGTCCTTGCATTAGGCAGTAAATAGGTATGGCCATTGCCATACTCCATCGTATAGCTATAGGAACTGCCATATGAAGCGATTTGTACGAGTGAAGTCGGATTGGCATTAGCTGTCACGCTGAATGCCAGCATAAGCATCACCAGCAGGAGGCCTACTTTGAACCGAAGCTTCTTCATTGTCATTAATGCACATCCTCTCTCCAATCAGGAATACAACTTCCTTGTGACTGTCCACGCTTCATGAAATAGCCGTCCGGCGATTCTAAGCTGGCAATCTGTCTCGGGCATGCATCCCTCCTATCGAGATTGAAAGCGTTTTCGTTGCTACGTAAGTTACTATACTACTGTTAAATGATGATGTAAACACCATTTTTTGAGCGAAAATGATTCTGCTCCTGTTTCGAGTTCTCTTTCGCAATATCATCGTTAGACAGGAATAGCTCTCCCTCTCTTTTTCCATACTAAGGTAATGAAAGCGTTCGGCGATTGCCGCATACGCATCCAGCTGAGAGGAAGTTGCTCATGATTAAGCGTTGGTTCACCCGTCTGACGGGGCGCCCAGCCTCAGGCCGCACAACCGCTGCCGCCAGACGACGCAGGCGCCCCCTCGTTCCCATTATCGCCGAAAGGCTGTGGCCAAGACTCCATGGACGCGCGAGATGGATGCGGCTCATTAAGCTAACAGGCGTCTGTGCCGCCCTGTTCGTCTTCGCGATCGCCGGCTTGTTGATCTACCTGCGCGTGCAGTCACTGCCTGTTGCCTCCATCAGCCAGACTTCGCAGATGCTCGATCTGCAGGGCAATGTTATCGACACCTTCCATACGACGCAAAATCGGCGGTCCGTACCGCTCAATCGAATTTCGCCGTATGTCGTACAAGCAACACTTGCGATCGAGGACCGCAGGTTCTATGAGCATGAAGGCTTTGACCCAATCGGCATGGGACGTGCCATGCTCGTCAATGTGCATAACATGTCTGCCACGCAAGGCGCCAGCACACTGACACAGCAACTCGCACGCAACTTGTATCTAACCCATGAACGAACCTGGGGACGCAAAATAAAAGAAGCGCTGTACACGATCCAGCTCGAGATGCACTACTCCAAAGATGAAATTCTCAATATGTACTTGAACCAGATCTACTACGGGCATGGCGCGTATGGTATCGAAGCAGCGGCTGAGCAGTACTTCGGCAAGCATGCCTCAGAGCTTGATCTAGCGGAAAGCGCAATGCTCGCAGGCATTCCGAAGGGGCCGAAGTACTACTCCCCCTATATGAGTATGAAAAATGCAAAGGATCGCCAACACACGATTCTGCAGGTGATGGCGAACGACGGCGTCATCAAGCAGACTGACGCGGATCAAGCCTATCGGGAAATGCTGTCCTTCAAGCCGCTGTCGGAATCGCGCGGCAACAGCTTCGCACCTTATTTCCGCGACTACGTTCGCTCCTTCGTCATTGGACAGCTCGGCATCGATGAGCGGCTGCTCGACGAAGGCGGCATTCGCATCTTCACAACGCTGGACTCCAATGCGCAGCGCGCGGCAGAGAAAGCAGTGACCGAAGGCATACCTGCGAACACCGAGCAGCAGGCTGCGCTTATCGCAATCGACCCTCGCAACGGTTACGTGAAGGCTATGGTTGGCGGACGCGACTATCCGAACAATCAATACAACCGAGTATTCGCTACGACAAGGCAGCCGGGGTCTTCCTTCAAGCCGATCCTATACCTGACTGCCCTGCAGCAGGCTGGAATGACACCGCTGAGCCGCTTCATGAGCGCACCGACAACATTCACGTATGACGAGGGCCGTCTCACCTATGAACCGCACAACTATAACGATAAATACGTGAACGACTATATCGACATGCGGCAGGCGATTGCCAGCTCAGACAATATCTATGCCGTCAGCTCCATCATGCAGGTCGGAGCAGACAACGTCATCAACATGGCTAGAAAACTCGGTATCGACAGTCCTATGAAGCCTGTTCCATCGCTTGCGCTTGGCACATTTCCTGTAAGTCCGTTCGAGATGGCTTCCGCTTTCGGTACGTTCGCCAATGAAGGGGTCCGTGTAAAACCGATCGCAGTGCTGCGCATCGAGGATAGCAGCGGTCATATCCTATACGAGGCTTCGCATGAGTCGGAACAAGTCGTTGATGCGGCGCATGCCTATGTGCTGACGAGCTTGATGGAGAGCGTATTCGATACAGGAGGTACAGGCCACCGTGTCTCCGCATCGATGAATCGACCGGTAGCCGGCAAGACCGGAACGACAGCCTCGGATGCATGGCTGGTTGGTTATACACCGGAGTTGGCAACGGCAGTCTGGGTTGGATACGATAAAGGCCGGCGGCTGACAACGACGGAAGCGCACCGTGCGGCGCCAATCTTCGCGGCGTTCACCGAGGGAGCTCTCGCCTCCGTGCCGCCGAAGATGTTCCCGATGCCCGAAGGGGTCGTCAGCGCCTACATCGATCCGAAATCCGGCAAGCTGGCCGGCGAAGGCTGCGAGGATAACAAAAGACTGGAAACTTTCGTCGCCGGAACGCAGCCAACGGAAACTTGCGATGGAAACACAGGCAAGGCAGAGGATGCAAGCTCCGGAACGGATGCACGCAAGGAGGAGCAGCGTAAGTCGTGGTGGAGCGATCTTAAGCGGTGGTGGAAAGAGTAGGGGCATCGCCCCTACTTGACCCCTCAATTCTTTAAATTAATAAAATCAAAATTTTCTACCCACCCAAACCCTCAGGAGTTCTACCCACCCAAACCCTCCCTGCAAGGGAGGGCCCCAAAGGTCGTGTGACCTCTGGACTCCTCACAAGGACGCATTCTTGGTGGTTTGGTTCGTGCGCCCGCTCTTGCCGGTTGCGGCAAAGCTCCTGTTCGCTGTATCTAGGTACGGTCAGTCGACCGCACACTTATTTCGCACATTTCCACCTGTCACCGCCCATTGATGATACTTTGGAGTAATTAACGCGATAAGATGAATATGTGTTTGAATTCAAATAGAAATAAGCACGGATGAGCCTGGCTCATCCGTGCTTATTTCTGTTTAGTAGAGTTTGGGTACTGCGGAGACTTTTTTATTCAAGCTCCAGAAACACAATCTGCCGTTTGCCTACCTTCAGCTTCTTCAACCGCCGATACGCTGGATGCTCGACTTTCTGTTTCTTGTCTGCAACGATTGCTACTACGGATATCGGTGCAAGACGAGGCACAAGATTGCCAAGCATCTTACCAACCGGATCAACATTGTCACCGTCATCTGCATCTGACCATTGGACAATCTCGCCGTAAGGAACGTCTGTGAAGACGAAGTCCACTTCACCGTTAAGCTTGTCCAGCATTTCAGACGATGACGATTGACCAACGGCATCATGTGCATCACATTGTACTTCAAGCATTCGGCCTCGCTGCTCGATCAGCATCAGCAGCCGCTCCGCGCTCGCGACCGCTTCCTCATGCGATGCTTTGCCATAAGCCAACGCCATCTCTCGCAGCTGCCCCAGCCGATGCTGCATACCGTCCGCATTCACCATCGACAGATTACGTCGTGCGACTTCAAGCACACGATGATCGATATCTGTGCCAATAATTCGGTTCAAGTCCCTGCCATGTTGAATACCGATGCTGGTCAGCAAGTGCGCCCCACCGCAGCATGGATCATAGAGCGTGAGATCGTTAGTGCGTCCTTTACTCGCCAAATACGCTTTGCCATGCTGATAGATCTCGCTCGCCAACCGTACAGGGAAAGCCGTCGTCCCATGCGCATTGAGCAGCACACGTCCGCTTGCGTAGTCCTCATAGCTTCGCGGCTCCGCTTCATACCGATATTCCATACCTGCCCGTCCTCCTCACTACTATTAATACCCGTCCATATACTGATCTATAAAGTGCCTCGCACTCTTCGACAAATACCGATCCTTCAGCCACACGATGCCAACCTCCGACTGAAACTCCGCATCCTCAATCCGAAGCATTCGAAGCGAGTCGATCGGCGACATGGCTACAACCGACTTCGGAAGTACCGTTGCGCCGATTCCCGCCGCCACCAATGACAAAATAATAGCGACGCTGGAGCATTCGCAAATAATGTTCGGCGTTAATCCGCTCTGTCGAAACTCGCTCATCACCTGCTTATGCATGCCGATCGTCTGGTCCGTCTTAAGCGTCAGGAACGGATAGTCAGCCAGCGCTGCCAGCGTGATGGACGTCTGCTTCTGATCCGGCTGCAGTTTGCTTGGAATGACCGCTACGAACGGATCAGATGGAAGTCGCAGCACATCATACTCATAAGGCGATTCTTCCGCGAATTCAAAAGGCAGGCGGGCGACAACAAGCTCAATGCTGCGCTTCGCGAGCGCATCGCCAAGTTGATAATGGTCGCCTTCGCTTATTTTGAACGTTACTTGGGGATACTTCTCCCGGTAGCGTTCAATCGCCCGGGGCAATAGCGAGACGCAAGAGACGACGGCGCCTATGGCGAGAAAGCCGGATACGCCTTCCTCGACCTCCTTCACCTCCTGCAGCGATTCATGCAGTTGGCGGATAAGACCTTCTGCCCGCTCGCGCAGCAGATCTCCTGCATGCGTTAGCGTCAATTGTTTGCCGCTGCGGTCGAATAACGTCACGCCAAGCTCCCGCTCCATCTGCTTCAACTGCCGGCTGAGCGGCGGCTGCTCCATATTGAGCGCCTTGGCGGCACGCGTAATTTGTCCCGCTTCGGCAATGGCAAGGAAGTATCGAAGCTGACGGATATCCATTCGCTTCACCCTCTTTTCGTCCCATACCTAAAAAGTATGGCGTTTCAATAAAATTGATATTTTCAATATATACAAGACAGTGTTACGATTCAATTATGAAATCCTTTATCGATGCACTACAGTGATGAGAGAACGTCCGAAATATCCAAACTAAGGAGCTGTATACTCATGTCGAAACCGACCATTTCAGTCACACTGACAACGAACCCTAAGCCACGCCCGGACGAGAAGAAACTCGTCTTCGGTAAGTACTACTCCGATCACATGTTCATTATGGACTATGATGCAGGCCAAGGCTGGCACGATGCACGCGTCGTTCCCTATCAGAATATTTCGCTTGATCCGGCTGCGAAAGTATTCCACTACGGTCAGACGATCTTCGAAGGTCTGAAAGCTTACCGCACGAAGGACAATCGCATCGTCCTGTTCCGTCCAGACCAGAACTGGGAGCGCCTCAACAAGTCCAACGACCGTCTGAGCATTCCAGCTGTTGATCCAGAAGTAGCTATGGAAGCGCTTCGCACGCTTATTAAAGTCGATCATGAGTGGGTACCTTCCGAGCCGGGCACATCGCTCTACATTCGCCCATTCGTTATCGCAACGGAACCGCAGCTTGGCGTTGCTCCTTCGACGAAATATATGTTCATGATTCTGCTCTGCCCAGTTGGCGCGTACTATGCAGAAGGCCTGAACCCTGTACCGATTCACGTTGAATCCGAGTATGTTCGCGCAGTCAAAGGCGGCGTCGGCAACGCGAAGACGGGCGGCAATTATGCAGCAAGCTTGAAAGCGCAAGAAGGCGCATCCGAGCAAGGCTACTCCCAAGTGCTGTGGCTCGACGGCGTACATCGCAAATATATCGAAGAAGTCGGCAGCATGAACGTATTCTTCAAAGTGAACGGCACGGTCATTACGCCTGCCCTCAACGGCAGCATTCTCGACGGCATTACTCGCAAATCAGTCCTTCAGCTGCTTCGGTCGTGGGACGTTCCAGTGGAAGAGCGTCAGATCTCGATCGACGAGCTCGTTGAAGCTCACCGCAATGGTACGCTTGAAGAAGCGTTTGGTACCGGTACGGCTGCTGTTATCTCGCCAGTTGGCGCCCTTCACTATAATAATGAGAAGTTGGTCATCAACAACAACAAGACCGGCGATCTGTCAAGCCGCGTATACGATACGATTACAGGCATTCAAAGCGCCGTGTTGCCGGATCCATTCGGTTGGGTTCTGGAAGTTTAAGAGCAGCATCGCCTAAAAAACTGCCAACGATTCCATCCCTTATGATAAAATAACAAAAGCGCCTCTCGCATAAGTCATCCCCAATGACGACGAAGCGAGAGGTCTTTTGTGTTCGAAATAAAACCAAAGGGCTGGTGCGGCTCCATGAACAAAGTATACGGGCTTATCGCCGTCCTCACTTGCTCTGCGTTATTGATCGTTGGATGCTCCAGCAGCGAAACAGCAAGCTCCTCGGATAGCAAGCCTGCAATGATGGATACGGATACAACGGCTCAGGCTGAGCACACAGATTCGCAGGAGAGCGGCTCGGAGCCTTCATCGGATCATACAGCAAATGAAGATGGCTCGCAGATACCAGGCGAACAGCCTTCTACCTACTCCCTCACAGGTTCGATTGCCGGCAAATATCCGATCGAGATGAAGCTTACGCTTGACGGATCGAATGTGGGCGGGACTTATATGTACACCAAATACAAGCAGGATTTGAAGCTGCAAGGAACAGTGGACCAGGCGGCAAGCACCCGCGATAAAATCAGCGTCAGTATGGACGAATTCGATCAGAACGGGGAGCTTACTGGCCATTTCGTGGGGGCGCTCATTTACAACACGGCGAGCCACTCTCCTGCCCTTCTCTCTTTCTCCGGGGATTGGTCGAACGCAGACGGGACGAATACGATTCCATTCGAGGTTACCCCAGTTGGCTCGTCTACCTCCAGCGCAACCAACACTGTGGTATCGGATGCCGATTGGCTCGGCGAGTGGGAGTTAAAGGACAGCACGCAGTTCGTCAATCAAGGCTTAGAAATCCAAGAGGTTACCCCTCAATCGATCTCATTCAATCTGGACAGCTTTGATGGTGGCCACACGGGCGGCATCATGGATAAAGCGGTTCGTTCGAAGGACGGCAAATCAGCCGTATTCACGGGCGATGGCTTATCGCTTACGTTCACCCTTCAAGGCGATCGACTCGTTATTAATTCGGAGGGCGATCCAACGAATTATGCCGGGGCGGGCGTAAGCTTCGGCGGTGAATTCGTTAGGCATAGCGAAACGCAGGAGCTCGATCTCCAGCAGTTGGGGGTTCTACCGTCCAAGGAGGTAGATGATCAGTTTCGGGCCGTGGTCGGAGACGACTATGACCTGTTTACTCAGTCCTTTCAGCTCTTCGACTCCCAATCTGACAAGCTCACGGATACAACGGTTGTGACCGGCGGCGTACGTGGATTGTTCACTATCATGGAAGCCGTCATCATGTACGATCAGAATGGCAGGTTCTACGCCGCTGTCATCGATGGCGATAAGGTCAATTACTATACGACGGAACGATCGTCTTACAACAAGCTGCCCGACGCAATTGAACAGTGGCGTTCCCGCTTCAAGGATAAAGACGTTGTGTATTTGTCATTTGCATAAATGGTACAGCCAAGACCGTCCCGTTCGCCCTCTCCCGATGGCGGATGGGGCGTTTTTGTTATACTGGGCGCTGGGCTTCTTACTTGATAGGATAGACATTCATCATCGGCATTTGTCTTGGATTGATAGAAGTTGGAAGTTGATAGAATAGGGTTATTGCGTAGTACATAGCATCTACCCGTTACGTATATATACATCACAGCTAAATATTTGATAGCTTACTAGCCAGGGCGAGAAGGAGGGATCCCAGAGCGACTGGCACAATCGGAAGGGCTCGCATCCGCCAAAGAGACTACAACGCTGCGGACGAGCTATAACCAAGGAGGACAACCGCGAACACTTTATTTTTGAGAAGAGGTAATGCAACATGCATGAACTAGCGGTATGGGTTACCATCCTATCGTTTATTTTCACCGTCTCGTTCATATTCTGGCGTTCAACAGTCAACGAAGCCATCCCGGCTTCGGTCGGTGCACTCATCGTATTACTCGCAGGCACTGTCTCCCTATCCGATCTGTGGACGATTACAGAGACGATCGGCGGGGCGGCCGTCACCATCATGGCGACCATTGTCATGGCCATCGTATTAGAGAGCTTCGGATTCTTCCACTGGGTAGCCGAGAAGCTGACCGCGCAGTCAGGCGGATCCGGTATTAAGCTGTTCTGGTATACGAATCTGCTCTGCTTCCTCATGACCCTGTTCGTTAATAATGATGGCAGTATCCTTATTACTACACCGATCCTGCTTATGATCCTGCACAACTTAGGTTTGAAAAATCATCAGAAGCTGCCGTATCTGATCTCCGGCGCCCTGATTGCGACAGCGTCCAGCGCACCAATCGGCGTAAGCAACATCGTCAACCTGATCGCGCTCAAAATCGTCCACATGTCGCTGTATATGAGTGCTGCCATGATGTTCGTTCCTGCAACAATCGGTCTGTTGATCATGTCCTCTTTGCTGTTTCTCGTGTTCTATCCTACGCTCCCCAAAAAAATCAAAATGGCTGGCAGACATCGTCCATTCTCCCCGTGGCCCGGTGAACATCCGCTGAAATATTCGAAAGACAACGCGCCGGCCCAAGGAACATTCATGCGCAACATCATTATGTTCGTTCTATCCGTTCGTATCGGCTTGTTCGTCGCCTCTTACGTCGGTTTTCCAGTGCCGCTGGTAGCCGTCATCGGCTCACTAGTCCTCCTCGGTTGGCGCTGGTGGAAGCTTCGCATTGCACCGACGGACATCATTAGGAAGATTCCATGGCATATTCTGATCTTTGCTTTCAGTATGTATGTTATTATCTATGGACTTCATAACATCGGCCTGACGGATTTGCTGATCAAATACTTGAGCCCTTTCGCCCATGGCGGCTTACTCCACGCCAGCATCGGTATGGGTGTTGTCGTTTCCCTGCTGTCTAACTTGTTCAATAACCACCCCGCGCTTATGGTTGGCACATTGACGCTGACGAACATGGGGCTGGACCCGATCACGCTCAAAATTTCTTATCTAGCCAGCGTTATCGGAAGCGACATCGGTTCGCTGCTGCTGCCGATCGGCACGCTTGCGACATTAATGTGGATGCATATTCTTCGGAGAGGCAAGGTGAAGATCTCCTGGAGCGATTATTTGAAAGTAACCATTCTGGTGATCCCGCTGACGGTCATTCTTACGCTCATCATTCTCACCTACTGGGTTTATCTTGTTTTCTAACCAAGAGAGACAAAAAAATCGGCTATCTGGTGGACAGCCGTTTGAGAAGGGTATAGCAAAGCACAAAATAATGTATGTTAAAGAGCTGACATTTGTACGGGCGTTGGCGCATATGCGCTAACGCTCGCTCTTTGCCAGGTACATATTGCTGATATACTCTCCGTGAACAATTCCCATTGGCGAGCGAGGAAAGCAGCTTACCGAGCGAACTGGCTGTGGACACACAGTCAACTCGATTGGCTGTAGGATGGTAACACCACTGTCCCTGATTAGTCATAGGCTGCAGCATACAACTTTGGCTAATAGGAAGTGATGAGATGTCAGGAGCAGGCTTTGTGCCTGATAATTTGAATCTGAAGAAAAGCTCGGGCAACCCGAACTTAGCGTATAACATGAAGGACAATGTGCTGTTCAAGGTCAATGAGTCGAATATTGCATATGAAGTATCTGCAACGCAAATTCCCGCCATGGTCGGCGGATCAGTCGCAGAGCTGCTCATGACGAAAGGCCATATCCGTGAACCGCACTGGCACCCAAACGCCTGGGAGCTGGATGTTGTCATTGAAGGCCAAGTCGTCGTCTCGATTTTAAATCCTGACACATCGCAGCTCATTAACAATCTGGCAGGGCCCGGACAGGTCGTCTTCATCCCGATGGGCTGGCTGCACTGGATTACACCGGTCACTGAGCAGACCAGGCTGCATCTATTCTTCAACAGCAGTCAGGTGGAGAACGCCGAGGTGTCGGACTTTCTGCGGACAACGCCGCTTGAAGTATTCCGTCTGTCCTACAATATCGATCCTTCCCAGATGGGCACCGCACTTGCACCGATTAAGGCAGTGAACGAAACGGTATTCTTAGGACCTCCTCCAAGTGTAAATACACGAAGCGGCAACACGGGTATTTGCGGTAAAATAGGATCAACCATTATCAAACCAGATTCCCTATAAAACTTATTGTGAAGGAGCAGCCGCATGAAGGTCGTCATTGCAATCGATTCGTTCAAAGGAAGCATCTCTTCTATTGAAGCCGCAACGGCTGCTGCTGCGGGTGTGAAGGATATATTCGAGGATGCAGAGGTTATTACGATCCCGCTCGCCGATGGCGGCGAGGGAACCGTCGATGCGCTCATCCAAGCCGCAGGCGGGGAGCGAATCGTGCGGGCGGTCACTGGTCCGCTCGGCGAGCCCGTACAAGCAGGCTATGGCCTGCTCGACGGCGGCGCAACTGCCGTCATCGAGGTAGCCGCCGCCTGCGGCCTGACGCTCGTGCCGCCGGCTAAGCGCGATCCGCTCATGACGACGACGTTCGGCGTCGGCGAATTGATCGCTGATGCGCTGGAGCGAGGCTGCCGCAGGCTGATCGTCGGGCTCGGCGGAAGCGCGACGAACGACGCCGGCGCGGGCATGCTGCAAGCGCTCGGCTGCACGCTGCGGGACGCCGATGGCGCGGACATCGCACGTGGCGGCGCACTCGCGTCGCTCGCGACGATCGACCGCAGCGGACTGCACCCGCGCTTAGCGGACGACAGCGTATGCATCGAGGTCGCCTGCGACGTCGATAACCCGCTGCACGGGCCCGAAGGGGCCGCGCACGTGTTCGCGCCGCAGAAAGGCGCCTCCCCGGCCGCGGTCGATGCGCTCGACACAGGGCTGCGCCGCTTCGCGGACGTCGCCCGCGAGCAGCTCGGCTGCGATGTGCAGCGCATCCCCGGCGCTGGCGCAGCCGGCGGGCTTGGCGCTGCCTTCGCCGGTCTGCTCGGCGCAGCGATGCGCCCCGGCGCGGCGCTCGTGCTGGAAGCAGCCGGCTTCGATCGGCTGCTTGAGGGCTGCGACTTCGTCGTCACCGGCGAGGGCCGGCTCGACGGTCAGACCGCGCGCGGCAAAGCGCCGCTCGCCGTAGCGGCCGCAGCGGCCGCGCGCGGCATCCCCGTCATCGCCCTCGCAGGCAGCGTCGCGCCGGAAGCAGACAACCTCGCTTCCCACGGCATTACGGCAGCGCTGTCGATCGGGCCAGGGCCGATGCCGCTCGAGCAAGCGATGCTGCCGGATACGGCGCTGCAAGGCATGCGCCGCACGACGCGCGAGCTGTTCCGCCTTCTACGCATCACGATAAGCCATCATCGCTGAACCTCTTTCTCTGCCGAGGTCGAAGCCTGCGGTGTATAAGAGGCTCTCGACAGGGAAGGCCCATAGCCCGCTGGCGTCGGACCTAGCAATATCCACGACCAGCGGACGTACCGATACATGATGAGCAGTACAACAATGGATACGCTAAGCGCAGCGGTATAACCGCCAGCTATCCATAGATGATAAGCTAGCGGCAAGTCTGGACTCGGAACGTTGCGGCGGTACAACAATAAGACAAACGGATGAATCAGATAGATCCCGAATGAAAGCGCGCCTAACTGCTGAAACCCCTTAGCGATGACTCGTGAGACACGATAACGATTCAAGGCGATACATACGCTTAACAGGACCATCGTCGTCAATAGCGTATAAAGCTGATAGCCGATTTCGAACCAGTATCCTTCAGGCACTGGATCTTTGCCCGTTCGGAGATCGATATACAACCAGAGGAATCCGATTGTTGATGCCGCCCACATTAGCCCTACTACCGCTGCTGCAGCCTTCCTCCAAGCCGAAGTTCCATCTCGCTTATCTGATTCGCCTTCCCGTTTGCTGCCGAATCCGTGCACATAAGTGGTGCTTTTCATCCCAAGATAGGCTCCTAGCATGAAGATGAAGAAGTAAGTGAACGACCAACTGCCCTTTGAAGCAAGATGCCAGTACTCCCGATTCATTAAATAGAACGACCATTGGATGACGCAGCCGATCGGCAGAGCGAGCCAAGCCGAAACACGCAGCTTACGGAATAATAACAGCAGCAGCGGAAACAGCACATACAACTGCAGCGTAATAATGACATAGTATAGATGGGTATAGGCCTTGCCGTATAACAAATGCTTGCCAAACTGCTGTAGAAGCGCTGTCGGCTCCCATGCCCTATGATTCAGGTCATTCATATAAAGCTCGTACCCGAGCGAAATGAATACATAAGGAATTGCTAGCTGCTTGAACCTCTTCAAATAGAAGTCGCCTAATGCACGCGGCGTCAGCGACTTATCGTAATACTGATAGAATAGTACAAAACCAGATAAAAAAATAAAAGCCGGCACACAAAACAGCGATAGCGTGTTAAGCGCGATATACACCGTTCGGGCCGTGGAGTTCGGCAGCGCCCCTACTGCAACCGAGGTTGCATGCACCATAAGAACACCTAAAATCGCAATTCCGCGAAGACTGTCCAGTTCTGGCAATCTTCCTCTTGCTCTAGCAGCCATGGGTATCCATTCTCTCCTTGTTGGTCTGACTCTTTAGTGTAAGATGTTTCCTATATGCGGTTGTTCAAAAAGTCGTCTTTTGATCACGATGTAAGTCAGGAAGCCTGATCGACTTCGAAGCTTGCGTTCACCTTCGAAGTCCGGAGGTTACGCTTCCGAAGTAGGTTTCCTCTGGAAACCTTGTACTCATGTAGGTGTTGCCTACACTCCGTTCCTCCTGAAGTTATTTGCGATACTTCAAGCGTAACAACCTGCGAGCAAATAACAGCTTCGTAAGCATACGCTTTTCAGGTTCTCGCAATCTTCTCGGTGCTGAAAACCCAACTTTTTGAACTCACAATATATGTATGTAACACCCGTGTATATTCTGCAGGCCGCGACTCATTCCCTTTTATGCAAACTGTTATTTCTAACGCACATTACTTACATATCGGACCAGCTAGTGGGCATATACTGTTCCATCTTGCTTGAAGTGTGAGGAGGCTGGAGCCGATGTCCGACCGCTCAACCGCCCTGCAGCAATCCATGGCTGAAACCTGCCGCGCCGATCATGATCATGAGCCCACACCCGGAGCACCCGCTGCTTCTGAAGCAGCTTTGCATATCAACGGCTTACATAACGCCAGCGGAGCAATCCTCTCACCACTGCGCCGCATCTTCGTGTCGCGCCGCCTCACCCCGATTGGCAGCGCCATACTCGTACTGATTGCACATGCAATCCACCTTCTCGCCTTGCCTATGCTTGCCCTGCTGCTCGGCACGCAGACTGGTTCGGACGGCACCGCTCCATTGTTTAGTCACGATAATCATACGATCAGCAGCGGCACGACGAGCGGCCTGTTAGGCGCGAACGGTCTCCTGCTGAAGTGGGGCAGCGATCTGCTTGCCGCTGCTACCATCGTAACTGCCATCGCGATGTGCCGTGCCACTACAAGGTTGTGGCTTCGTGTTCGCCAGCATCCATTGCTCTGCATTGTGCATACGGTCATCGCCGCTCTGTGCGTATGGCTCGCCGTCCATTAGTACACAATAAGACGCCCGATTGTCCCAGAGCGGACCAATCGGGCGTCTTCTGCTTATACATATTGACAAGCCTTACCCCGCTCTTTATGATGAGGGTAGTCATTGGATAAACAAATACATCAATCGATTAATGCATTTATTAATTCAACTCTGATGTAACCAAAGAATCTATCGAATTCAAACATGTTAAGGAGCGATTATTGATGGCAACGAAGCCTACTGCTGTACTGAACGCTGATCTGACGACCGGTACAATTAACCGTAATATCTACGGCCATTTCGCCGAGCATCTCGGCCGCTGCATATATGAAGGCTTGTGGGTTGGCGACAATCCCGAAATTCAGAATACAGGCGGTATCCGCAACGACGTATTGGAAGCGCTTCGCAATCTGAACATTCCTGTTCTGCGTTGGCCAGGCGGCTGCTTCGCCGACGAGTACCACTGGAAAGACGGCGTAGGTCCTGTTGAATCGCGCAAACGCATGGTCAATACGCACTGGGGCTGCGTCGTGGAAGACAATAGTTTCGGTACGCATGAATATATGCACCTTGTTGAACTGCTCGGCTGCGAGCCTTACATCAACGGCAACGTGGGCAGCGGCACCGTTCAAGAGATGTCCGAATGGGTTGAATACATAACGTTCGAAGGCGAATCGCCAATGGCGAACTGGCGCCGCGAGAACGGTCGCGAGAAGCCTTGGAAGCTCAAATATTTCGGCGTAGGCAACGAAAGCTGGGGCTGCGGCGGCAACATGCGTCCTGAATACTATGCCGACTTGTACCGCCAATTCCAGACGTATGTCCGCAACTATGGCGACAACAAAATCTACCGCATCGCATGCGGCGCCAACGTGGACGACTACCGCTGGACGGAAGTGCTCATGGAGCGCGCCGGCAATCACATGGACGGCCTGAGCCTTCACTATTATACGTACCCTGGGCTGTGGGAAGATGAGAAGAAACCTGCGCTGCAGTTCGACGAGGGCATCTGGTTCGAGACGATGTTCAAAGCGTACTTCATGGACGAGCTCATCACGCGTCACTCCAAAGTGATGGACAAATTCGATCCGAAGAAACGCGTCGGCATCATCCTTGACGAATGGGGCACTTGGTTCGGCGTAGAGCCGGGCACGAACCCAGGCTTCCTGTATCAGCAAAGCACGATGCGCGACGCGCTTGTCGCGGGTCTGCACTTTAACATTTTCCACAACCATAACGATCGTCTCCACATGGCGAACATCGCGCAGACGATTAACGTACTGCAAGCGGTAGCGCTGACGGACGGTCCTCGTATGCTGCTCACGCCAACGTACCATGTATTCGAGATGTACAAGGTGCACCAAGACGCGCAGCAGGTTCAACTGAACTACGACAGCCCTGAGTATGAAATGGATGGCCGTTCGATCAACCAAGTGAGCATGACGGCTTCCAAAGCAGCGGACGGCACGATTAACCTCGGCATCTGTAACGTTCACCACGCCGACGCGGTGAGCATCAGCATCGAGCTGCGCGGTCAAACGTTCTCCTCGATCGAAGGCCGCGTATTGACGAGCGCCGAGCTGCGCGACTGCAACACGTTCGACAATCCGGACGTTGTGAAGCCAGTGCCGTTCACGGCATTCACGATCGAAGACGGTGTGCTCCGCCTCGACCTGCCTGCACGTTCGGTTACGTCGCTCGCACTGAAAGCTTAATGATTCGTCCCTAACAGGACTATCGAATCATCCCGATTCGTTCGAATTGATATACAAAAGGGTGTCCCAAGCCGCGTTCACGCAGCTTGGGACACCCTTTTCATATGTTTGCACAATCCGCCGCAATGCCTGATTTGGCGCGGCTTTGCGCCCTTTTCTGCTAGTAAACTTCCAGATCCGTCCTAAATGAACGTTCTCTCATTCATTTTTAAGAATGCGTTGCCAAAGCAGCAATACCAACGGTTTGATTCCTTTTTGTCACAATTTAGGTAATTGCGGACGTGCTATAGTAGCCCTACAGCAACTAGACGAAACATAAAGCGGAGGAGATATAAACATGAACTTCAAAAAATCGGTAATGGGCAAAACATTGGCTGCAGCTTTCCTGGCACTGACGGTTTCAACAGCATCGATTGGGGGCATCCTTCCGACTGAAAAGGCGCACGCAGCAACAGCATCCCAGCAATCTACAATTGTATCGACAGCGAAAAAATATCTGGGCACACCATATAAATTCGGTGCTTCCACGTCGACGACAGCTGTATTCGACTGCTCGTCATTCACGAAGCGCGTATTCTCGAAGATCGGCGTTTCGCTGCCGCGTGACACGAAGCAGCAAATAAAGGTTGGCAAATATGTATCCAAGAGCAACCTGCAAGTCGGCGATCTGGTCTTCTTCTACTCCCCGACTCACCACGTTGGCATCTACATCGGCAACGGCAAGATCATCCACACGTACGGTGCGGGCGGCGTTAAAGTCTCGTCGATCACGTCCGGCTGGTGGAGCAAGTACTACAACCAAGCTCGTCGCGTAGCTTAGTCTTTCTTAATCTTTAATGTTTTATCTTGCACCATGCACGCTTGCTTCATTCATTCCCAAGACGTCCGGACAAGCGCTCCCCCGCTGCCTGGGCGTCTTTTGTTGTCTACAGCTATCCTAACAGAGCTAACTGAATTGCGGCTGAATATGCGGTTGGCAATTTACGGAGTACGTCGGAATCAATTAGTTCCAACTATGCAGAAAAGGCCAAGGATGGCTGCTCTACAGCAGTCGCCTTGGCCTTCTTCTATTCAAATCCGCTGTCTTACGCCTCAAGCGCTTGTTTCAGTGTGTCCGATGAACGGTCCCACCACTCTTGATTATGCTCAACAAGCAGCTTCTTGAGCGCTGCCTTCTCTTCTGCATCCAAGCCGTCAAGCATGAAACGGCGCTTGATCGCATAATCGAGCCGGTTGACGTGATCCGCAAGCAGCTTCCAGCCGCGACGCGCTTCCGTATCGATCAACATCTCGCAAGCGGTTGCCCCGCCATAGAGGGAGCCTTCCTCATTACGGTCTACTGCGATCCATACGATCCAGCATTTGCGACCGTTCGGTACATCTTCCTTGTTCGCGCTGAACTTGATGCCCTTCTCGATCTTGCTCTTCGCATGCATAGCACCCACATCGATAATTGCTGTATCACCATCAATAATGACAGGAGACACTTGGCTCAAATCGATCGAGCCCGCGCCGAAGCCGCGATGCTCCTTGCTGCTGACAACGTTCAGCGACAATGACTTCTTCGGCTTCGCCTCTTGCCCGCCTTGTCCTTGCTGTTCCATCTTGATTCACACCTTTCCACTCTTCGTGCGCCCTCGCAAGAGAGCGCCCCTCCCATTCGGCAGCCGCATTCAATGCCCGCAAGGCCGCGCCGTGCGCGGGTTTGTCCGCTTTGCCGCACAATAATTCCATTTTAGCTAATAATCCTCGAAAAGCAAACATATACATGCCTTAGATTGCTTGTCAACGGGAGGGAATCGTTCAATGACTCCACGGCATTTCAAAGGAACTGCGGTGCTACTACTCCTCGCCGCTGTGCTTGTATTTACGTCAGCCCCATGGTTTGGTGATGCTTGGACATCCGAGTATACGTACGCTTATGAGCCAGCAGCCTCGGGTGTAGCAGGCTCGCTTGTCAGCACGAACCCCATTGAAGCCGGCGTGTCCGCTCCCTCCGCACCGACGCCATCGCCATCGGCGGGGAGCAAGACGACTGAGCCGAACACCGTGATGCAGCCAGATGAACAGACGCTTAGCAAGCGCGTAACGGAGTACCATATCGACGTGAAGCTGGACGAGTCCGGCCGGAAGCTTAACGGAGATATGATCGTTTCATGGACGAACCCTGGGCGCAAGCCGGTGTCCGAGATGTATTGGCATCTGTACCCGAATGCGTTCCAATCGACCAAGACGTCCTTCATGCGCGAATCAGGCGGCAAGCTGCGGGAGGATAACGCGACAGCCAACAGCTTCGGCTCGATGTCGATTACATCGCTCATAACCGAACAGGGCGATAGCCTTCTCCCTCGTCTCCATTACGTACAGCCTGACGATGGCAATCCAGACGATCAGACACTGGCCAAGCTGCGGCTGCAAACGCCAGTCCAGCCCAACAAGAGCATTACGTTAAAGATCAGCTTCGAGGTGCAGCTCCCGGAAGTATTCGCACGAATGGGATACTCGAACAATTTCGTTATGGCGGGCCAATGGTTTCCGAAGTTAGCCGTTTATGAGACGGCAGGCACTCGCGGCCGTGCTGCGGAAGGCTGGAATGCCCATCAATACCATGGCAACTCCGAGTTCTACAGCGATTTCGGGATCTACAGCGTCAACATTCATGTACCTGAGCGCTACATCGTCGCCGCAACCGGTTTCCAGACGAAGCCGATTCAGACAAGCGGCAGCTATAAAAGCTATCAGTTCTATGCCGATGACGTGCATGATTTCGCATGGGCGGCGTCGCCGGATTTTGTATACGAAGAGGACTCGCTCTCTGCCCCAGGCATACCCGGCGTTCGAATCAAGCTGTATCTGGACCCGCTGCATGCCAACTTGAAAGACCGTTACCTGCACGCTGCCAAGTCAGCGCTCGTCAAATACGCGCAATGGTATGGGCAGTATCCATATTCGACGCTCTCGATCATCGTACCGCCTAAAGGCGGCAATGGCGCGGGAGGTATGGAATACCCGACGCTTGTCACAGCTTTTGCCGCGGAAGATGATAATCCGGGCTACTCGCTCGAGCGCACCGTCGTCCATGAGATCGGACATCAGTACTGGTACGGCATGGTCGCTTCGAACGAGTTCGAGGAGGCTTGGCTTGATGAAGGTTTCACCTCCTACGCCGAGGACAAAGTGATGGAAACCGAGTATGGCGTCGTGCCGAATCTGGCGCTTGAATCGAGCTATATGACCGATCCTGCACCGCTTAAGCAACTGTCTTGGAGCTACCAGAGCCATGATCACTATGCGGAAAATGTGTACATGCGCGCCAAGCTTGTACTCGTCGGCATCGAGAAGCTCGTCGGCGACAAGACGATGCAGAAGATTATGCGCACCTACTTCCAGAAGTATAAGTTCAACCACCCGTCCACCGCTGATTTCGAACGCGTGGTAGAGCAGGTAACCAAGTCGAAGTGGAGCGATTACTTCCGCCAATATGTATATGGCAATCAGATGGCTGACTTCGAGGTGGAGAGCATCGATGTGCATACCGTCCGTCAGCCGGATGATACGGTCCAATACGAATCGGTTGTTCAAGTGCGTCGTCTGGGGGGCAGCTACGGCCCTATACCGGTCAAGTTCCGATTCACGGATGGCACAACGATTACACGCAGCTGGAACGGTACAGAAAGCACCATGCAGTTCAAGTTCGTCCATGCAACACCGCTCGATTGGGCCGCTGTCGATCCCCAGAATACGAATGTGCTCGACAATCGACACTTCAACAACTATTTGAAAGCCGAGCTGCCGGAGCAAACAGAAGCCCGCTGGAGCCTCGGTGCCGCTAAGCTGCTCGACAGCCTCATTAGCGCACTCGGCTGGTAGAGAGGAACGATTCGTATGAAGCAGCATTTGAAAGCCGGCTGGTCGCTGACGGTCCGTCATCTATACGTAATTATCGTGTTGTTCGTCTATCAGCTGCTCTGGGGCTTCTTCCTATACCGGCTGGTCGACGGCATTATTATCCCGCTGCTGCGCCGTTATCCCGGCAGCGGGATGCCCGCCTCCGCCGCTCGGCTGTACTTGTATGAGGCTGAGTTCCGCCTTATGAAGACCGACCTTATCCAGCCTTATCTATGGACATTCGCCGGATTAATTCTGCTTCGCATGCTGCTGACGCCGATACTTAATGCAGGCTTGTTCCACTCTCTGCATCATGCATCAACCGAGCAGGGAACCCGCTTCCTGCAAGGCGTACGCCGCACCTGGCTGCCGATTACGATGCTTTATTGGATCGAATCGCTGCTCGCGCTTGCTCCGGGTTACTGGCTGCTGCCGCGAGCGCTGTCGACGATCCTCGCCGGCTCATCCATTAAGGGCATTATAATGGAGCTCCTGCCATTCGCTTGCGGTTGGCTGGCATGGGGGATTCTGCTTCATCTGCTCTTCCTCGCGATGCAGCTCAGCTCCGCATCTGGCAGCGGGGCATTCAACGGCCTATGGCGAGCGCTCCGGCATTTCATTCCCTACTTCGGATTATCACTGCTTCTATGGTGCGGAGCTGGCGCAGCAGGGCTGCTCGTCTCCTCTGCTTCGATGCTCTGGGCAGGCTTCCTGGCCATCGTCATCCATCAGGGCTACCGATTCGTGAAGACGATGCTCAAGGTATGGACGATTGCCGCCCAATACGATTGTCTCCAGTCCCGTTCGCAGACATAAGCTGACAATTCTCTAAGACCATTCCTTTTTCTACAGAATTCGAGTTATTCCGATAGGATGATGATGTAGGACCGACGCTGTGAAAGCGCGGTCTTTTTTCGTGTTTTCCGGCCCTAAAATGAGAGATTCTCTCATAAACCAAGCTAAATCCTACTCAATTCATGAGAATTATTAGAAATTCGACACGCAGGAAGGAATTTCTTCAAAAAGTACGAATTATATTCCCCTGTACAATCAAACACTGCCGAATTTCCGTGTACGAAAACGGGGGAACCACACTGGGTGAATTGAGCCCGACCGCGCATGTCCGTTGGACAAGCCGGCCTGAGGGAATCATAGGGGACCTTCAACCGAACCCCACAGCTAACCTCGTAGGCAATGGAAGGAGCACTTACAGGTGCGCAACAAGATAGCGGCAATTTTCCTGGGTCTCGCACTTCTTCTCGCTTTCCAAGCAGGAAGCGCTTTCGCGGACTCGAAGCTCGACACGGTAGTTGATAGCGTTTACGGCACGCCGTACAAGACAGCTGGTACGACGTCCAAAGGCTTCGACTGCTCCGGCTTCACGATGTATGTATTTAAGCAGTTCGGTATTTCTTTGCCTCATTCGTCCTATGATCAAAGCAAGCTTGGCCAGAAAGTTGCCAAGGACGACCTGCGTGCAGGAGATCTCGTATTCTTCAATACGAGCGGCAATGGCGTTTCCCATGTCGGCATTTATGTTGGCGATGGCAAATTCGCTCACGCTTCCTCCTCCAAAGGCGTTACAATCAGCAGCTTAAGCGACTCCTATTATGTAAAGCGTTATCTCTCGGCTCGCCGTGTCATGAACGCTTCATCTTATGAGAAGTATGCCGACGATCCGTCCGACCAAGCCGATGGCGGTCCAGACGTAGACTAAGAAGCACAGCTGCATGATATGCATGGTTCGCCATGCCCACAACAAAACCCGCTCGGGATCGAGCGGGTTTTGTTTATTTTATGCGGCATGCATTTATGTTCTTTAACACTACCCCGCCGCATGAACGAATAAAGACGTTGTTTATTTCTACTATTCTTTTCTCCGAAATTCATTTACTATTTCATATAATATGGAACTCCTATTATTCCATTGGTGAAGATTAGCGATCTTATAGAGACAAGAAGGGGAGTCATCCGATGAGCTTCATTGAAATTCGTCAGCTGACGAAGCAGTTCCGGCAAGCGGTGAAAGAGCCTGGCTTAGCGGGAGCGGTCAAGCATCTCTTCTCGCAGAAGTATGTCGATAAAACGGCTGTGGCGGGCATCAATCTTAACATTGAGGAAGGCGAGACCGTTGCGTATGTTGGTCCGAATGGTGCCGGCAAGTCGACAACGATCAAAATGCTGACCGGCATTCTTATCCCAAGCTCCGGCACGATCAGCGTTGGCGGCATTGATCCCTATCGCAATCGGATGGAGAATGCGCGCACGATCGGCGCTGTATTCGGACAGCGGACGCAGCTGTGGTGGGATATCCCGATCTCGGAAACGTTCTCGCTGTTGAAAGATATTTATGAGATTCCAGAGGCGCTGTACAAACGCAATCTCGATCAGTTCATCGAGCTGCTCGGCATGGAGGATTTCCTCCACCTGACGGCACGCAAGCTGTCGCTCGGCCAGCGAATGCGCGCTGACCTGGCCGCGGCTCTGCTGCACAATCCGCGAACCGTCTATCTTGACGAGCCGACCATCGGTCTCGACATTGCTGTGAAGCAGCGCATTCGCGAATTTATCCGCGCCTCCAACAAAGAACACGGGACGACCGTCATGCTGACAACGCACGACCTCGGCGACATTGAGGATCTATGCAACCGCCTCGTCATTATCGACCAAGGCAGTCTCATCTATGACGGCACGCTTGCTGCAGTGAAGGACCGTTTCGCCCGCGAACGGGTCATTCACTTCCAGCTGGAGAGCGCCGACCTGCCTGCGCTTCGCGAAGCGCTCGACCGTATGCCGAAGGTGACCGCCGACAGGCTAGAGCGGCAGCATGTATCGCTGCGATTCGACCGTTTCCACATTACTGCGAGTGATGTCGCATCTGCCGTCATGCGCTGCGGAGAGGTTGTCGACTTCCGAATCGACGAGCCAGGCATCGAGCATGTCATCAAGCAAGTGTACGAGGGCCGCATCTCGCTCGACGAGCAGCATGCAGGCAAACAAACAGCTGCAGGAACGGAGGCGAATCGCCGATGAACGCATGGCTTCGGCTTCCTCGTTCATGGCGTGCCTATACAGGCATTGCAACACGTTCGATGCAGAACACATTGGCTTACCGACTGTCCTACGTCGTCAATTTTGCATCCAGCTTCGTTCTGCTTATCGCCATGTACGCGTTATGGAACGCGATTTACGCCGGACGCGACGAGCTTGCGGGCATGTCGTGGACGCAGATGAAGACCTATCTGATCATCTCGTTCATCAGCAACTCACTGCTGTCCTATTATTCGGAAACACGCATATCCGGCAAAATTCTCGACGGCAGCGTCTCCGCCGATCTGCTCAAACCGCTCGACTTTCAAAAGGCGCGACTTGCCGAAACGCTTGGCTCAACTGTCATCGAGGGCGGCCTTACCGTTATCATCACATTCATCGTCGTCCTCTCTGCATCAGGCATTCTCAAACCGGACTTCATCCATAGTCTGCTGTTCATCCTTAGCATACTCGCTTCGCTGCTGGTCAAATTCGGCATCGTCTACATCGCCGGACTGCTCTGCTTCTGGTCGACCGGATCGCTTGGCATCGTATGGGCGCGCATGGCGGTAACGAGCTTATTCTCCGGCGCGTTAGTGCCGCTCTCCTTCTTCCCAGGCTGGCTGGAGAAGCTCTCGCTTGTGCTGCCCTTCCAAGGCATCGTACATACGCCTGCTTCCATCTATCTCGAAGAGGTGAACGTATGGGGCGCACTTGGTCTGCTCGCCCTCCAATGCGTGTGGGCATGCGTCCTATGGCTGTGCGGCAAGCTGATGTGGTCGTGGGCTGTACGGCAGATAACGATACATGGAGGATGATCAAAAGCATGTCTATTTTACGCTCAACAAGGCGTACCTTGTTCCTATATCGCAGACTGTTCGGCACGCAGCTGAAAGCTATTCTCGAGTATCAGACCGACTTCTTCATTATGATCGTCTCCGCCGTTCTGACGCAGCTGCTTGGCATCGTGTTCCTGTGGGTCGTCTACAATCGGATTCCGGACATTAACGGGTGGACGTTCTGGGAAGTGGTGTTCATGTACGCGATGATCTATCTAACGGAGGGATTCGGCTCCTTGTTCTTCGAAGGAACCTGGCGGCTTGGCGGTCTCGTCAACCGCGGGGAGCTGGACGTCATGCTGCTTCGGCCGGTATCGCCTATTCTGCAGGTGCTGACCAACGGCATCGGCATGAACGGTCTCGGCAACATCGTTATCGGCTTTATCATGATTGGACAAGCGCTGACCAAAGTCGATCTGCACTGGTCCTTCGGCAAAATCCTTATCGCTATCCTGCTCATCCTCACAGCCGTTGCGATCCGCGTCTCGATCAATCTGGCGGCGAATACAAGCGCGTTCTGGATCAAGAACGCAGGCAACGCCTTCCCGATTATGATTCATAATCTAGGCGAATTCGCGAAGTATCCGATTACGATTTTCTCGATGGGCATTCAACTTCTCGTCGCGGTCCTCGTACCGTTCGCATTCGTCAGCTTCTTCCCGGCTTATTACTTGTTCGACAAAAGCACCAGTCCTTGGATCTGGCTGGCGCCGCCGGTCGCCGCGATTTATTGCGGTGCAGTCGCTTACATGTTGTTCCGGATCGGACTGCGCAAGTATGAGAGTGCCGGCAACTGAGCTTGTTGAACCAAACACAAAGGTCCCGCTCATCAGAGTGGGACCTTCTCAATGTACGTTAAAATCGATTGGAATCATGTCTAGCCTAATTCACCTTCTTGATATGAGCCGAAATAATGGCCGCCGTTTCTCGTACAGCCTTCGCTGCTTGCTCCGTCGCAGCCTTGGTCGTCAATTCATGGCCCCATGACTCATTCCACTCATAGGCCATCTCGACGCCGTCTTTCGTAAACTCGACAACCTCGCCCAAATAATAGTCCCAATGCGTATCCGACTTCACTAACTGATCCGGTCTAATCATATTGCGGATGTAGTCGACGACGGGATCAATGAAGCGCGCATCGTTCGGAATTTGAATCGGAACCTTGGTCAACCTTGCGTTTGACTGCCCGTTTTGTTCACGCATCAACATTACCTCCTGCCTAGGGTCGGAATTTGTATTGATGGAGTTCTCAGAAAGTTCAATTATTTTAATTATATCACCTGAACCGCCGAGAAGTGTTTCATGAGATTAATTTCATATAACGGTTGTCTTACAAATCCTTTTCTCATTTTCCATTTCCAGCTTTATTCTATTATGGTGCCCTGTTGTTTGCGATGATTCTTGTCACAAAATGACATTCCTCTCTTCTCACCTCATTCCATCGCATGAAATGAACCTCGACTATAGTTGGGGGAACCTTCCCGCCGAGGGACCGTATTCGGATACCAGTCTTTCTTCTATACTGAATTCAACGGATTATTCCATTGAAGGAGTCTGAATATGATGAAACCACCTGAAACTGAAACAAAACAGCCGATTCCGCTGCCGCCGGCAGGACCACTCGGACGGTATGTGAGCCAGACGATATATATGCTGTTCATTACGCTGCCGCTATCGATCATCGGCTTCGTCCTGTCGGTCACGCTGACGGCGCTGGGCTTCGGTCTAACACCGCTGCTAATTGGTCTTCCGATTCTGAAGCTAAGCGTTCATCTCTCGCACGCGCTTATGATGGCGGATGCCCGCCGCGTTCGCATGCTGCTCCCTGAGAAATACGCGGCTGCGCTGCCGTACCAGCATGCATTCGGTCCATTCACGTATAAGGACCTGTTCACTTCGACGGCACCGTACCTGCCGCTCAGCTACTGGCTCGTCAAGCTGCCTGCAGCAGTCCTTCAGTTCGCCGCTGCGGCCGTGCTGCCGCTGTCCGGCATTGCCGCACTGCTCTCGCCAGTCGTCTATCTTGTGCTGAAGCAGTATGACATCGAAATTTATCAAGATGATGTTGTGATGGATACGATCTTCCCAATGCTGTCGCCGCTTGAGCGCTCGTACATCGGATCCGGTGTCGGGGTCGTGTTCATTCTGGTCGGCTGGGGTGTATTGTCAAGGCTGACGCATGTTCAAGCCAATCGCACCGCTATATTGCTGCAGCCGCAACCGCATCAGCAACGTCAATCGGCAGTTCAAGCCCCAGTCGTTGCTGCGCAGGAAGTGCCAGCCGACATGCTCTATCAAGCCGCAGCGACTTCAACTGCTCAAGCTGCTTACAGTGATAATACGACAGCCTCGGCAGACTATTCCCTTGACTCGCTGCCGTTCGAACCTTTTGATCCAAATGCGCCAGCACCAGCATCGGCGTCCGATCGTTACGACGGATCTAACGATGATCTGAAGGCCGAGCTCGAGGCACTGCGTCAGCAGCTTCATGCGAAGATGTATCCGCAATGAAGAAATAACAAGGACTAGCAAGCATCCGTCTTCCTTCATGGAGACGGATTGTTTTGCGTATCCGCTATTTTTTAACAAGATAGGGAACCTTTCGAGCGTATTCGATCTCTAATAGGTATAAGCTTGGCTGAAAGGAGACGCCACATTGAACGAACTTATCGATATTGTCGTTCGCGCAAGACAGGGATCGAAGGACGATTTCGTCCGCATGATCCGCATGTACGAGAAGACGCTGTATCGCGTCGCCTTCGGCATGCTGCGGTCGGATGAAGATGCAGCCGATGCGATTCAGGAGACGATCATTGCAGCTTTTCGCCAAATTCACCAGCTGCAGGAGCCTCGTTACGCCCAGACCTGGCTGGTCCGCATCCTTATCAATCAATGCAACGGCATGCTGAAGCGCAAAAGTCAGGTTATTCCGTTGTACGAGAATGACGCTGTCCCTGCACCAACGATCGATGGGCAGAGCGAGGACAAGCTTGATCTATATCATGCGATCGGTTTGCTTGTACCCGAACAACGGGAAGTCATCATGCTGCATTATCTCGAGGATATGCCGCTGAAGGAAATCGGCGATCTGCTCCAGCTGTCGGATGGAACGATCAAATCACGTCTGTATCGGGCAAGAGAAAAACTTGCGATGCTGCTGAAGGGACCTGTGCAAGAGGAGGGATTGCTATGAGCTTCGAAAACTTGATTCGCAAGGAACTAAGGGGAACGACGGAAGAACGTGATCTCCCCATTCCAGATGTGGTGAGAAGAAGAATTGATGAGACGCTTGTCGAGCTGGTTGGCGATGCGTCCACAGCGGACGATATAGTTCAAGACGGGCCCGAGCAACCTCTCCGAAGAAGGGCTAGTCATTCTACCCACCGACTGAAAAGACTAGCGCTTGCGATCGTCTTCCTCCTGCTGTCCACGAGCGTATGGATTGCATCGAATCCCCAGACGGTCGAGTCCATGAAGCCTTATCTGTCTTCTATCTTCGGCTGGATTGGCGATAAAGGCGTGAAAGACAACTTACCGTTGCAGACAACAGGCGAACTGCCGATTCTCGCTGAAGTGAAGAACAACGGATACATTTTGCGAATACATGAAGCGTTCTATGATGGCTTGCAAGTCTCGTTCACCTATACCTTCCGCAAGGAACAAGGCGACATTCCATCGGGGACTTACGTGATGCCGGACTTTCAGCTTGCGCCATCCGCGAAGAAACTGCTGGGCTCCACCAACAAGTTCGATCACGGCGGTTTATATGATGGTTATGAAGCAGGCGTAGTCAAATATTTCGTGCAGAAGAAGCTGCCAGACTCATTCACTCTAGAGGTCAACGTACCGAAGTTTGGCATCGATACGATGGACAACCCTGGGAATTACACGATTAGAAAAGGCGATTGGAGCTTTGCGCTGCCGATTAAGGGTGAAGACCATTCCCATACTGTACAGTGGGACAAGCCGCTGCGTGCCGAACAGGAGAAGAATTCATTCGAAGTGGTAAAGCTGCGTATGTCGGATACGGCTGCGGAATGGCATCTGAGGCTTCAAATTCCACTGAGAATGCGTGAAAGCATGAGCGACGAGAAACAATATCTTTCCTATAAGATCATCGACGAAGATGGCAATATGCTTGAGCCTTCAGGTGAATCGACGAAGGGGCACAACACCGATAATACCTATCCCACAACGGCTGATGCCGCATATATCGAGGACGTTCTAACGCATACGCCCCCTATCCGCAGCGGCACCATAATAACGGTAATACCGATGACGCGGACAATAACAACCGTTGACGGTAAACCAGAGTGGAAGGAAACTCCACTCGAAGGCCTGACGATTAAGGTTCCAGTTGAATAGTTGGTTTTGTGCAAAAAAGGAGCTGCTCTTCACGCCATCTTCGGATAGGCTTGCAGGGCAGCTCCTTGCTGTCTTTACTTATGTACGTTTAACCCCACTGTACGTAGTCGATCTCCAAGAAACGTTCGACTTCGGTCTCCCAACGCTCTGCGACAAATGCCACATGAAGGGGATGGTTGTTATACGCATCGTACGCTTCTTGATCGGCGAATGCCATCGAGAAGCCGTAGTCATAATCATTCTTCGGGCTCACCTGCAGGTTCACCACGAACTGCTCAACCGACGGGATGCTGCTCAGAATGCGACGTCCGTCCGTCAGAAACTGCTGAGCCTCCGCTGATTCGCGTGGATGCTTCAGCGTAAAAATAACCGAATGGATAATGCGAGATTGCTCTGCCATCGTCTTCGCCTCCTGAAAGCTGCTTGCTTCTTCGATATGCTTCTCGCAAGCAAAATTGCTCGCTTCGTAAGCATGCGCTTATACCGATACCTTCTCATCATAGCGCATCAGCGGACAGGCGTGAAGACGATAGATTAACCGCTTAGTCCCAAGGGTGCGTCACGGTGAGATAATCTGCGAATTGCTTGCTCTCCTGACGGCGAAGACGGCGCATCTCAGCGCGCTGCGGCGCTGTCTCGTGCAGCTTCTGCTCTTCCTCGGTCTCCGGCACAACATCCGGCACCTCGATCGGCTTCCGATTCTCATCAAGCGCAACGAATGTGAGGAACGAGGTTGCTGCAATGCTCCGCGCACCGGTCAGCAGCTCCTCCTTGATAACCTTAACGAACACTTCCATCGATGAACGCCCCGTCCAAGTGACGAACGCCTCCAGAGACACTGCGTCAGTCGGTCGAATCGGAGAGAGGAAGTCTACCGAGTCCGTAGAAGCGGTTACGACAGTTTGGCGGCAGTGCTTCGTCGCTGCAATCGAAGCTATATCGTCGATATACGACATTAGCTTCCCGCCGAACAACGTGTTGTGGTTATTCACATCCGTCGGGAATACCCGCGATGTCTTCAAGCATCTTGATTCTCGTGAGAACCGCTGACTCATTCTTATACGCCCCTTCACACTCGATCGTTATACCCGTACTTTAGCATGTCTTAGGGTGGATTGCCATTATGCATCCAATACGGCGTCCAGTGCTAGGCGAAGTCGCTTCAGCATTTCATCAACATCGGAATGCGAAGCGATCAGAGGCGGCATTAACCGAATGACCGAAGGGCTTGGCGCATTAATGATTAAGCCATTCGCCATGGCGGCTGCTACGAGTTCGGGACCTTTGGGCTGAGGAAGGTCGAATGCAAGGAGCAGGCCCATCCCGCGAATGCCCGACAGCTGATAACGCGCTGCAATACTCGATAATTCAGCCTGAATATAGTCCCCCAGCTCCTTAGCGTGATCCGATAGCTGTTGTTCGACAATAGCGCCTACGACAGCCATCCCGACAGCCATCGCAAGCGGCTGCCCTGTGTACGTCCCGCCTTGCTCGCCTGGCTCGAACAGGTTATACCGTTCCTTCGTCAGCATGGCTGACAGCGGGAACCCGCCGCCGATACCTTTGCCTAACGTCATAATATCCGGCTCAATGCCATAATGCTCATACGCGAAAAGCTTGCCCGTACGCCCCAACCCCGTCTGAATCTCGTCGAAAATAAGCAAAATCCCGTGCTCGTCACACAGCTCACGCAGCCCTTGTACGTAGGCAAGATCTGCTGGATGCACGCCGCCCTCTCCCTGAACCGGCTCGATCATAACCGCACATGTCCGCTCGCTAATCGCATCGCGCATGGCCTCGAGATCATTGAACGGTACATGCCGGAAGCCGGGTACCTTCGGTGCGAACAACGGCTCCCAATACGGCTTGCCCGTCGCCGACATCATCGCCAGCGTCCGGCCGTGGAACCCGCCTAGCGTTGTAATAATCTCATAGGCGCCCCCTCGATGGAGAGCGCCGTATTTGCGCGCCAATTTAAGTGCGCTCTCATTCGCCTCCGACCCGCTGCTGCCGAAGAACACGCGGTTGAATACGGATAACTCCGTTAGCTGCTTCGCGAATTCGACCATCGGCTTGTTGTAGAAGCCGGGACTCGCATTCACCAGCTGCGCGGACTGTTCAGCCAGCGCCTCCTGTATAACCTGCGGAGAATGGCCAAGTGCATTGACCGCCCAGCCGCCGATGAAGTCGAGGTACGAACGTCCCTCCGTATCCCATAAGTACATCCCTTCGCCCTTCTCCATGATGACAGCAGGACGTGCAGCCGTGAATAATACCGATTGCTCCGCAGCTTCAATTAGCTGCAAAGTTTCCGGCGAGCGTGATCCAACAGCAGGATTCGGCATTCCAAAAAAACCTCCCCAAATGACAATATGATAATTATTTATACAACAGTATGAATAATTATACAACCATTGTTTTTGGAGAATTTTGCGCGTCCGGATGCTACACCCAGGCGTCGTTGCTGTAACCCCGTTGTTCCCAATAACCCACGTGGTTATCAGCAATAAGCTCGATACGAACGAGCCATTTGACTGATTTGTATGCATACATTGCAGGTACAATCAGCCGTACTGGGCCGCCCAAGTCGCTTGGAATTGGTTTGCCGTCATGCATAACCGCAATCAATACATCAGACATCTGTTCCTGTACCTGCTCAAGCGATAACGCATCGGTATACACCCCGTCGCCGGAGTAAAATTTAATATATTTCGCCTCCGCTTTCACGCCAGCCTCCGCCAGGATCGTTCGCAGCGGAATCCCTTCCCACGTATTGTGATACACAGACCAGCCGGTCACGCAGTGAAAATCACTCACCTGAACCGTTCGCTTCAATTTCACGAATTGATCCCAGGTCCACCGCAGCTTCTTCTCGACCAGCCCATCCACTGTGAAGGACCAATTATTGTTGTCGAAGCTTGGAATCGGGGTTACCGTATAGACGCGGAACTGACCGGTTGAACCGCCGCCGATTGGCGGACTGGATGCCGCTAGCGGCTGCGGCGCGGGCACCATATGGTTGGAGTCGTTCTCAATGAGTTTTTCTAGCGAGTTGCCGCCAATCGAACTGCCGATCGATTGGCCAAGCCATCGAAGAAAAGAGGGTCCGATCAATACAGCAAGTCCCGCGGCAATCGAGCCTCGAATGAACGTGCGGCGCGTATAGAACGGCTCGGGCATCGCCGCCGGATGCAAGTCATTGCTAGCAGATTGGCGCCCTGATGATACTGTACGGCGATTCGGCTCCTTGAGCCATTGCGTCCTCGTAATGGAGTGGTAAATGATGTACGGCAGTCCGATCCATGTAAGCAAATCATGCACCGTCAGAGCTGCATTCGACCATTGCGGTCCAACCGCCTTGAATTGCCACAGCAGCACGCCCGAGGCTAGCCAACCAAGCAATAATGCAAGTACGGCAAACACATTGAATCGCTGCCAAGGCTTGCCCCGCAGCTGTTTCCAGTGTTTCCCGGCGAGCAGCAGATAGTAGATGACAGGCACCAAAGAGCCTAAGCCGACGACGGTATGGATCCATTTGATCCACACTCGGCCTTCCCCCAACAAACCGCGCCAGAAGCCTCCGAGCAGAATAAGCCCCGTTACCGCTAAGGCAACGACAATCCATCCGTTCCATGCATGAAGCATCACGAGCTTTCGACCATAACCTTGTCGCAGCCGATCCAGCAGCTTCGCCACAACGAACAACCCCCTAACGGGTTTTAATTACTACTAGCAATGGAAAATTCAATTCTATGTATGCCCTTTCATTGTATCACCCCAATATTTAAATAAGCTTAAAATCGGCGGGTTACCACACTTCTCAAATTGATAGAATTACAACCTTATTAATGTAGATGAAAGATTAATTGAATCGCTTAAAACAAAAGGTTTTCGTGCATTTCGGAAATGATTTCGGCAGTTCTATTTTTTGCATATGAGCACCATCACGAACACACACTAATAACAGCGGATAGAATATTAATTTTTTCTACAAAACGTGTCCTCGACAACATTGTCAGTTTACTTTTTTCTTGACATCTCTATATACTAGAACCTATGCGTTTTATTCGAATTCAGGGAGGAAAAACCAAATGAGTAAGATTCAAATCGGCATCGTTGGTTACGGTAACCTCGGTAAAGGTGTCGAAAAAGCAATTGCACAAAATCCAGACATGGAGCTTGTAGCAATCTTCACGCGCCGACAACCAGAGGATTTCGCAGGACATGCAGCAAAGTTCGAGCATATCTCGGCAGCTGAGCAGTACAAAGGCAAGATCGACGTTATGATTCTGTGCGGCGGTTCCGCAACGGACCTGCCAGAGCAAACGCCAGTTATCGCGAGCATGTTCAACACGGTTGACAGCTTCGATACGCACGCTAAGATTCCTGAGTTCTTCAACACGGTTAACGCTGCGGCAACGCAAGGCGGCAACCTCTCCGTTATTTCCACGGGCTGGGATCCAGGCCTGTTCTCGCTGAACCGCCTGCTCGCTGAATCGATTCTTCCAGAAGGCAAAGATTACACGTTCTGGGGCAAAGGCGTAAGCCAAGGCCACTCCGATGCAATCCGCCGTGTACCAGGCGTTAAAGGCGGCGTGCAATACACGGTTCCAGTTGAATCCGTAATCGACCGCATCCGTTCCGGTGAAACGCCTGAATTCACGACGCGTGAGAAACACCTCCGCGAGTGCTTCGTTGTCGCTGAAGAAGGCGCTGACCAAGAAGTGATCCGTCAAACGATCGTTTCGATGCCGAACTACTTCTCCGACTACGACACGACCGTAACGTTCATCTCCGAAGATGAGCTCAAAGAGAAACACCAAGGCATGCCGCACGGCGGCTTCGTTATCCGCAGCGGCATCACGGGTGAAAGCACGAAACAAATCATCGAGTTCGGCCTGAAGCTCGAGAGCAACCCTGAATTTACTGCAAGCGTGCTTGTTGCATACGCACGCGCTGCAATCCGTCTCAGCCGCGATGGTCAAAAAGGCGCGAAAACGGTATTCGACATTCCATTCGCTTACCTGTCGCCAAAATCCGGCGAAGAGCTCCGCCGCGAACTGCTGTAATTTGTCGCAGAAACATACGGCGATTAAAAAATTTTAACAACTCAAAAACCCCCGTCGCTATGCGATCGGGGGTTTTTTCTGGTACTTTTTTGTACTCATATACATTTTCTTTGTACTATATAATAGAAGAAAGACGAAAAACCCGAACGAATAGAGCAAATTAATCAGGGGTGAAAGGTTTTTTTAATTGGCGAATGGGGAATCGAATGTTTTAAACTTTGTAATTATCACGGGATGATAGTATAAACGATGTGTGAAAAACTATAAAAGAGCTGGAGGACACGTCCTCGCAGTTACTGAGTAAAGGGAGTGTAGAAACGTGGTAAGTACGATTACGAAAGAACAAACCGCGAAAGAATACGTACAGGCTGTGTATGACAAAGTGATTAGCCGCAACCAAGGCGAAAGCGAGTTCCATCAAGCAGTTAAAGAGATCTTCGACTCTCTGATCCCAGCAATCGAGGCTAATCCTCAGTACATCAAGCACAACATCCTCGAGCGGATCGTTGAGCCTGAGCGCGTTGTTTACTTCCGTGTACCTTGGCTGGACGACAACGGCAACGTACAAGTGAACCGCGGCTTCCGCGTTCAATTCAACAGCGCAATCGGACCTTACAAAGGCGGCCTTCGCTTCCACCCATCCGTTAACGCTAGCATCATCAAGTTCCTCGGCTTCGAACAAATTTTCAAAAACTCCCTTACGGGTCAACCAATCGGCGGCGGCAAAGGCGGCTCCGACTTCGATCCTAAAGGTAAATCCGATAACGAAGTTATGCGTTTCTGCCAAAGCTTCATGACGGAATTGTACCGTTACATCGGTCCAGACACTGACGTACCAGCTGGCGACATCGGTGTTGGCGGTCGTGAAATCGGCTACATGTTCGGTCAATACAAACGTATTCGCAGCGGCAACGAAGCTGGCGTTCTGACGGGTAAAGGTCTGCTGTATGGCGGTTCCCTGACACGTACGGAAGCAACGGGCTACGGCTGCGTATACTTCGTAAACGAAATGCTCGAGTCCAAAGGCCTGAGCTATGAAGGCAGCACAGTTGTTGTCTCCGGTTCCGGTAACGTATCGATCTATGCAATCGAGAAAGCAACGCAGCTCGGTGCAAAAGTCGTAGCATGTTCCGACTCGAACGGCTACATCTACGATGCAGACGGTATCGACCTTGCGCTTGTTAAACAACTCAAAGAAGTTGACCGCAAACGTATCAGCGAATATGTTAAATCGCGTCCGCAAGCAACGTACACGGAAGGCTGCACGGGCATCTGGTCGATCCCTTGCGACATCGCTCTTCCTTGCGCAACTCAGAACGAAATCAACGAAGAGTCCGCTAAGGTCCTCGTTGCTAACGGCGTAAAAGCGATCGGCGAAGGTGCTAACATGCCTTCGACGCTGGAAGCTATCGAAGTGTTCCTGAACGCTGGCGTTCTGTTCGGACCAGCTAAAGCTGCAAACGCTGGCGGCGTAGCCGTATCCGCTCTCGAAATGTCCCAGAACAGCATGCGTCAGTCGTGGACGTTCGAAGAAGTTGACGCTAAACTGCACCAAATCATGAAAAACATCTTCAACAACAGCACAGCTGCTGCTGAGAAGTATGGCCACCCAGGCAACCTCGTTGTCGGCGCTAACATCGCTGGCTTCACGAAAGTAGCAGACATCATGATCGCTCACGGCGTAGTATAAGATTACTACCTTTATAGACGAAAGACCGCGCTTAGGCGCGGTCTTTTTGCTTTGAGGACGAGAGTATGCGACAGAATTGTCGGATAGACCAACGAAGATCCAATTGTGAACATATTTTGTCACAAACAGACCTTAATCTGTATTTTTATGTCTGAATGTGGTTGGCTAGTCCAGCACCCCCGTGATATACTAGCAACAGCGAAGAACGTTCTTGAGCCTCCGGGGCTTAAGGGCGTTTTTATTTTTCTGCCACTGCGAAGAATTCTCCCGTGTATCCCCATTTAGTCAACCGCTCCCCTAATTGTGCCACTTTTCGACGTGTTTCTTCATTAATATGTGTGCAACATTACAGCCTATATTCGCTCCTCCGAACAGAGTTTTGCAAACCCTTACATTACTCTACTCCGTTTCTCCGCTAATCGCCGATTTATCGCCTAACTTGCGAAGGCGTTACACCCTTATACTGCTTATATAGTTTCGTAAAATAGTTCGGATTGTCGCATCCAACCTGACCTGCGATTTCCGTAACGGTGTCGGTCGTGTCGCGCAGCAGACGCTCTGCCTCGTTCATTCGGCACATATTGACGTATTCGACAAAGGTGCGGCCTGTTAGCTTCTTGAACATTTTGCAAAAATGGTACGGGTTCAAGCTCACAACCTTCGCCGCCTGTTCAATCGTCCAACGTTCCCCATAACGCTCCTCCACCTGTCGAAGCAGCGGCTTGAACCGCTCGCGGTTCAGACTGTGCTGCGATTCGCTGCCCGCTCTTCCATCCGACTGATGCGGCAGCAGCGTACGCGCCAACTGTGTAAACAGCATATGCAGATGCGACTTGATAACGAGCGGATAGCCCGGCTGCTTCGCCTCGAACTCTCGCATCATCTGTTCGAGCAGCGCATAGTGCGTCGCACATTCCGAGTTCAACTTATCGGGCTGTACAGGAAGCTGCAGCCTGCCCTCCGCATAGGGTGCCACGAGTTCCGCATGAATAGCATCATGGGACCAATCATTAAACAACGACCCGTTAAACACGATCGAGATGAATCGAATATCCCCGATGCATCGGCTGTAGCCGACATGCAGGCCGCCTGCTGGCACGAACAGAACATCGCCAGGCTCGATCTCATACGGGCGGCTGTCGATATGAAAGACCGCGCTTCCCTGCCTCATGATAATGATTTCGAAATGCTCATGCCAGTGCAGAAACAGT
Organism: Paenibacillus terricola; assembly: GCF_014779765.1. GTDB lineage: Bacteria > Bacillota > Bacilli > Paenibacillales > Paenibacillaceae > Paenibacillus_T > Paenibacillus_T terricola. Next base: position 57,628 of record NZ_JACXZA010000007.1, read on the forward strand.
ATATTCTGATCCAATCGCGCGTCCGGACAGCGATTATCGAACAGCATGTACGGATAAGTTTTGTGCGCGAGCCTTGTGTTCTCCCATAATGCCTGCGGATACGTCATACATGCCACCCCCACAAGATCCGACTACTATTCCCCAAGATTATATAGAGAATTCAATAAATGATAGCGCTATTATGAAGTTGTTAGTTCTACTATAAGCCAATATTGGAGTGATACACAAGATGAGTAACTTACTGCGCATCGGCACGCTGGTTGGCGGTGGGGACGCGGTTCGCGTCATTCCCCAAATCGTAGGTCATGGGTTCGAATCGTTCAGTCTCACCTTCTGGCAGACGACAGGTTCGGTTGATTTGAAGGAAACGGCGGCTCGCGTTCGCGAACTGGCGGAGGAGCACAATTTTGTTATATCGACGCTTGGCATCTTCGGCAATCCGTTGACAGGTGCAGGCGACAACGCGGATACACTCGCAAGCTGGGAGCGCCTGATCGATCACGCGCATCTATTCGGCACAGACATCGTCTCCGGCTTTACTGGTCGCCTGACGGGCCGCTCTATTGACGATTCCATCCCTGCTTATGCTGAAGTATTCGGAGAACTGGGCCGCCGCGCTGCGGACAAGGGCGTTAGGATCGCATTCGAGAATTGCGATATGGGCGGCACTTGGAACAGCGGCGACTGGAACATTGCACTCAACCCGACAGCTTGGGAGAAGATGTTCAACGCGATTCCATCGGACAACATCGGTCTCCAATGGGAGCCATGCCACCAGATGGTCAGCCTGATCGATCCGATTCCGCAGCTGCGCAAATGGGTATCAAAGGTATTCCACGTGCATGGCAAAGACGCCACGATCGCATGGGACATCGTGAGAGAATACGGCATTCATGGACCGAAAGAGTTCGTCTGGCACCGGACGCCGGGCTTCGGCGATACGAACTGGACAGACATCATCACGATCCTGCGCCAGGCAGGCTATCAAGGCACGATCGACATCGAGGGCTGGCACGACCCGGTTTACCGGGGCGAACTGGAGATGACAGGACAAGTCCACGCATTGAACTATCTTAAAAACTGCCGCGGCGGAAGCATCATTCCGAACCCGGTCTAATTTCAAACGCGGAGGATACGAATGATGACAACCCCTTATCGTATTGCGCTCGTCGGCTGTGGAGGCATTGCGAACCTCTGGATGAAAAATGTGGTTCAACGCAAAGATGCTTCTGTCGTCGCCCTCATTGACGTTCGCGAGGAGTCGGCTAAAGCGATGGCCGAGAAATACGGGCTATCTTGCCCCACGTTCACCGATCTGCAGACAGCCATCGAAGCAACGGATGCGAATCTCGTGCTCGACATTACGATTCCAGCGGCTCACTACGAGATTCGCCGCACCGCGATGCTGAATGGCTGCCACGTATTCGGCGAGAAACCAATGGCCGAAACGATGGAACAATGCAACGATCTCGTAGCGCTTGCCGAACAGACGGATCGCTCGCATGCGATTATGCAGAATCGCCGTTATGAGCCAGGCATTCGTGCGCTGCGCCAATTGATTACGGACGGCACCATCGGCAAACCAGGTTATGTTGGCGCAGACTTCTTTATCGGCGCTCACTTCGGAGGCTTCCGCGATGCAATGGACAGCCCGCTGTTGCTAGACATGTCGATCCATACGTTCGACCAAGCGCGCTTCATCATCGGCGCTGATCCTGTATCCGTCTACTGCCAAGAATTCAACCCTGCCGGCTCTTGGTATGAAGGCAATGCAGCAGCCATCTGCATCTTCGAGATGTCCGACGGCTCGGTGTTCTGCTACCGCGGCTCTTGGTGCGCGGAAGGCCAGCCGACCTCGTGGGAGGCAGACTGGCGCATTACGGGCGAGACGGGAACGGCCATCTGGAACGGCATCGATGCGCCTTATGCGGACGTCGTTGCGCCTGGTGATCAGTCAGGCAAATTCATTAGAGAGTATGTCCGCGTCACGACCGAGAAACAGCCTATGGAGAGTGTCTTCCATGATGGCTGCATCGACGAGATGTTCGAGTCGCTTAACGAAGGACGTCCGTCCGGCACTTCCGGGCACGACAACCGCTACAGCATGGCGATGGTACTGGCCGCGCTCGAAAGCGCACGTACAGGCCAGAAGATTAACATCGCCGCTTTTATGGAACAACAGCAGTAGTGTTTCACTAAGCAGCAGCGGCTCTCCCCGCTCGTCTGAATGGATAAAGCACACAGCAAACAAGCCTCCGACATTCGCTGCATAGGCGATTATCGGAGGCTTTCTTATTGCAACAAAAAAGACACCCAAAGGTGTCTGTGCGTCCAGATATCGAAAACTGGGTGACTTCAAGCAGAGCTTAGGCGTCCTCGCCTTTCATAATATTAGTATAAATCATGGAAAATTATCAGTCTACACTTTTTATCTATTTTGGGATACATTTCTTTAGGCAGCCAAGTCATCTGAAGGAGGGTACTTCCCACTGATTAACCTCTATCGCGTATTCCGCTATTCGATTACTATGCTTAGTCGTGAGGATCGACGACCCGTCATCCGCACAGCCTCACTCGATACCGTCAGCATGCTTATGCTGCCGCTTCGACTGTTCCTAATCAAGCTCGTTATGGATCAGATCCAACGATGGAATCTACCAACGAGTACTCATGAGACGCTCCTGTTCGCCTGCACGGGTCTCGCAGCACTTATGACAGCCGCCGCATTCATCGGCTCCTCTTCTCTGCTCATGCACACCCGCATTTTCGAAATTGGCACCTTGCTCAAGGAACGCATCATCGTGGACACGACCGCTCGTCTTCCCCTTCGCGCCCTTGAATCGCCAACCGTACAGGACGCTCGAAGACGCGCGTTGTTGTACGCTCCTGATGCTGTCTGCCTTGAGGGATTAAGCTTCCTCATCCAAAGTGTGCAGGCGATTCTGCTGATCGGAATCATCTGCCTGCTGGGCTGCTGGCCGCTGGCCGTTGGACTGCTGCTGCTCGGCTGCGGGCAAAGCTGGCTCTACGCTGCCATCGGTTCACGCCTTGAGCGTTCCCAGACCAAGCAGGCTGCCTCACTTCGTCTCGCCGACCATCTTCATCGCCTGCTTATTGCGAAGAGCTCAGCCCAAGAAATTCGAGTCTTCAGCCTCCACACCCTGCTTCAGCAGCGCTGGCTAACCTATAACCAAGATGCAAGCAGGCAGAATGAACGGGCCATTGCCCGGAGCGAACGACAGAAGCTTCTCCCTGAACTATCTTTCTCCCTCATAAGCGGAGTGGCGATTCTGATCATCATGCTCGCAGGTTCATCCGCTTCCAGCTCCGCCGGCGATTATGTTGTGCTGTTTCAATGCGTCACGCTGCTGGCCGGGGCTATTCCCGGCGCTGTGAAGCAGATTGGTTCTTTATCTCAAATGGCCGTCCACTTCAACAACAACAACGCCTATCTTCAACTTGCGGAGGACTCGGCGACTCATCCTCACAACGGCACAGTTACTAATAGCGTTGAACCCATTGGTCTAAGGGTAGAGCAAGTATCATTCCGTTACGATCACGCCGATGACCGCCCTGCGGCAATCGATTCCGTTAGCTTCGAGGTGGAACCAGGCACGAAGATCGCTATTGTCGGTGACAATGGTTCCGGCAAATCAACGCTTGTCAAACTGCTGCTCGGCCTGTATCGTCCGGACGAAGGTGTCATCCAATGGGAGACGAGTCAAGGCACTTGCCAAGCTGGTGATCCGGCGTACCGGACAGCCGCCGTCTTTCAAGACTTCAACCGCTTCCAGCTTAGGCTCCGCGATAATGTTGCCATCGGGGACGTGACCAAGGTCAATGACGATGATGCCATTCATGCAGCACTCGCCAAGGCTGGAGTGAGCCGGCCGCATACACCATTGAACGACATGATCGGCACCGCATTCGGCCGATTCGACTTGTCCGGCGGACAATGGCAGAAGATTGCGGCCTCGCGCGCTTTTATTAGCAAGAACAGCTTCCTCGTCTTCGATGAGCCAACCTCTGCCCTCGATCCGCAAGCGGAACGGGAGGCTTTCGCCAATTTCCTGCAGGCTGCCGAGGGACAGACCGCCGTTCTTGTTACACACCGATTAGGCGCGGCGAAGCTTGCCGACACCATTCTTGTCCTGAAGGATGGACGCTTAATCGAGCAAGGCACACATGCGCAGCTGATAGAAGCACAAGGCGAATATGAACGGTTATATCGCCTGCAAGCGGCTTGGTATGCCTGACCCTAACACTGGCAGCACAGAAAGAAGGAGGCCTTCCCTTGACGCTATATATCCAACGGGCAGCCAGTATCATGAGCCTGTTAAAGCTTATTGTCCGCAAGCACCCCATTCTCACCTGCTTATGGCTGATCGTCCCTCTACTATCGGGCTTTATCATCATTCCTCTGGCAGCGGCCGAGCGGCAGTTGATCGACACGGCCATCGCGTATGCAGGGCTCGACAGGTCAAGCATCTTACAGGCTGCGTGGCCGCCGCTCCTTACGCTGGCTGCGGCATCCGTTGCAGCTGTTCTATTCGCCATGATGAAGAAGCTGACCGATACCTATATGGCGAATCGTGCAGCACGGCAGCTGCTGACAGAGATTCAGAACCGTGCCATCTATGTGCCGCTGGAGCAGCTTGAAAGTCCTGAATACTACGATCGGCTCAGCCGTGCCCAGACTGCGGCAGAGCAGGCATTAACCAGCATACTGTTCGGCGCCGCGGAAACCGTCCGGTTGACCTTCTCCCTTGCCGGAATGATCGTCGTCGCGGCAGCCGGACACTGGACCATTGCGGTGCTCCTATTCATCGTTAGCGTGATCGTCCTCATTCAACGAGTACGGCTTGAGATTAAGGTGAAGCAGGCTGCCCGAGCGTTAACGACAAATGGCCGCATGGCCGATTATTTGAAGCAATCGCTGTCAGAGCCGGCAGTCATCAAGGAGTTAAGCGTATTTCACGCCATCTCCTATATGACCGAGCAATGGTTCGGACGTGCACAGACTTATGAGGTCACACGTAACAATTACCGAAGACGCGAGGGCCGAATGGCCGCTTGGTTCGGCCTCTCCTTCCTCATTCTGCTGTTTGCATCGCTTGCCATTATGATTGGGCGACTCAATCAACATGCCGTTACCGTCGGCACAGTCGCCATCGTGTTCCAGACCATCCTTCAGGCTCAGGGCGTCCCGCTCCAAATGTCGTGGTCATTAGGTCGACTCTATGTGCAAGGTGCTCAGGCTGCTGATCTTGTTGATTTCATCAAGAACAATGAGCCTACTCCGCATCTCTCGCAGCAGCAAGATCTGTTGGACGAGCCCATTCATACGATTCAATTCGACAATGTCAGCTACCGCTATCCTGGCGCACAATCCGATGTGCTGCACGGCCTTCGTGTAACGCTGCGAACAGGAGAAACGACTGCGCTTGTCGGTGACAATGGAGCCGGCAAATCGACTTTCGTAAAGCTTATGCTCGGCTTGTTCGAACCGACAGCCGGCCGCATCCTGGTCAATGGGCACGATATACGTACGCTTGACCAACATTGTCTGCGCCAGCAGCTAAGCGCCGTATTCCAAGATTGCGGTCATTACCCGCTTACCGTGCGAGATTACGTTACTGCAGGAACCAGTTCAACAACAACAGCCACTTCCGATGACAACGAAATTGAGCAAATGTTAGCAGCATGCGGACTCCGTTCCTTGTCTGAGGGGAGCAATGCTCTTGCGCTTAAGCTGACCAATGTATGGCCTGATGGCCGCGAACTGTCAGGCGGGCAGTGGCAGCGGCTTGCGATCAGCAGAGCCGCGCTGCGCAGCAGTCGTGTCATTGCGCTGGACGAACCGACCTCCGCCATCGACCCGAGCGGTGAGCTTGAGCTGTACCGCATGTGCCAATCCCTCTTCCAAGGCAAGCTCGCTGTCTTCGTCTCGCATCGGCTAGGCTGGGCACGGAATGCCGATCGAATTCTCGTCCTGCATAACAGCACCATTGCCGAAGACGGCAGTCATGAGCAGCTTATGGAGCGGAACGGCCTGTACGCCGACTCCTTCCGCGCGCAGGCGGCCTGGTATGAGCCAACGGCTGAGCGGCAGCAGCCTGACACTACTGCGTCATAACAGAACAACCCCCGCCACTGAAATAGGCGGGGGTTGCATTTTACAATAACATAACCATAAAAAGATCCGTCTCGGACCTGCGTACAGAAGCAGTCATTAATTCTCCCAATATACAGTGCTAGGCGTCTACAATCAGCGTACCTTTCATATCCATATGCCCCGAGCCGCAGCGGACCGAGCAGTGGAACTCGAATTGGCCTGCTTGATCAGCGGTAAACTCCGCACTGTTATTTCCTTGTATGTCAACGTTGTAGACGGGGAGCGCAAACCCATGTCCGCCATCATCGCTGGTGAGCGTAATACGGACCTTATCACCCTTCTTCACATGAATCTCTTTCTGATCATACTCCCAATCTTTCGCGCTTACCTTTACTTCAACTACGTCTGCAGCGCTGTCCGTCGTAGATGTTGTCGTGGATGCCGCCGTATCTGTGGATGACGAATCGCTGGACTTGTCCGATTTGCCGCAGCCGCTTAGCATTGCGATCGCGATGACGACCGAAGCAGCGAGTAACGCCGATTTGTTCCTCAGAGGGACCCTCTCCTATCCAATAACGAAATTTAAGCTACCTGCAATACAATAGCATAATTACCTCAAAATTACATGAGTGCCACCTTAATATTGTGCAAGCAATGCTTAGTTTCGTGTATTTAGCTCGGACGCCGCCACTCCTATAATCAAATCAAGCACAGCGAACATTTCCTTATAGGAGGTACATGATTGATGAACAGCGAGCCCATTCGACTGACCGATGAGCAGATGAGAACGTTCGTAACGGAAGGTTTCTTGATTCTGCAGACCGACTTTCCTGCTTCCTTCCACGAAGCCATGACCCAAGAACTGCACCGCGTCTATACAGAGGAAGGCAACCCCGGCAACAACCTGCTGCCCCGCATCCGGGAGATTCAACAGGTATTCGACCATCCGATCATTACCGGAGCACTGACGAGCGTGCTAGGACCGAATTACATGCTTCATGCGCACCGGCACGGCCACTACAATGCGCAGCCAACGGCTGGCGGATGGCATAAGGACAGCTATTGGGGTTATAACAAAATGCGCCATCACCATCCATGGTGGGCGATGATTATGTATTTTCCGCAGGATACGCCGATCGAGCTCGGACCAACCGGGATTCTGCCTGGTACGCAAAATTATGAAACACGCACCTTCGAATCCGATGAGATCGAAGGCGAAGGATACGCCAGCGGCCAAGCCGGTACATTCGCGCTCATCCATTATGATATCTGGCATCGCGCAACAGCGAACATCCTCGGCAAGCCGCGGTATATGCTGAAATTCGAGTTCATGAGAACGGCCGCGCCAACGGAGCCTTCTTGGAACTGTTCGGATTTGCAATGGAGAGAGCCTGCGCAGGCAGCGCTGCCGATCGCTCGGCACGAGGCGATGTGGGAGGATACATGGAATTGGCTGACTGGACGGACTGGCAGCCTTGCCGATACGGCAGAGCCGAATGAAGAGCAAATTACACGTCTAACAGCAGAGCTGCGAGATGCATTCGAACCAAACGCGCTTAATGCTACCTATGAGCTAGCGCGCTGCGGCGTAGAAGGAATTGCCGCACTGCTGAACGGATTGCACGACGAATCCATCGCCGTCTCTCGTGTATCGGCGTATGGTCTTGCAGCATCGGGAGCAGGTGCTGTCAGCTGGTTGTCGGCCGCGCTGGACGATGAGCGTGACGAAACCGTGCAGCATGCGGTGTTTGCGCTCGGAGAACTCGGTGCACTTGCTGGATCGGCGGTTCCGAAGCTGTCCGCCCTGCTGTCGCACCGCTCGCCTGCCGTTCGCAGCGCAGTAGTAGAGTCGCTCGGCATGATCGGCAATGCAGCAAGCAGCGAAACGCAAGCGAAGGCTCCTGTAGAAGAAGCCGTCAGCGCTCTCGTTCGGGCACTGCAAGATTCCGATGTGCAGGTTCGTTTCATGACCGGACTCGCGCTGAGCCGCATTGGCCGCGACGCAGCAGCAGCTGTCCCTGCGCTCGCTGCTGCGCTGGACGATGACAACCGTTATGTTCGTGCACACGCGCTGGAGGCTTTGCGTTATATCGGAACGGAAGAAGCGAAGGACGTCCTTATTCATTCCTTGTTCCAAGCACGTTGGTGCGTGACAACGACGCCGGCGAATACCTTCTATCCTTGATCAGCCCTGCATGGCCGGCGTGGTGCCAGCATGCGCCAGTTCACGGAAGTCGGTCGGCGATAATGCCGTATATTCCTTGAACAGTCGGCTGAAATAAGGAGCATCCATCGTGAGCGTTTCGGCAATCGCCGAGACGCTCATATTCGTAAAGGCGAGCATCTGCTTCGCCTTGTCCATTCGCTTGTGGTTTACGTATTGGATGGGCGACAAGCCGGTTGTATTTTTGAATAAACGAATAAAGTAGTTCGGGTGAAAATGGACAAGCTGCGCCAGTTGATCGACCGTTAGACTCTCGGACAAATGCTCATCGATGTAGGCGAGTACGACATTCATCTTGTCCATCGCTCCTGACGCAGGCGCTTGAACGGTAATCGGGTCTGCATTCTCAACGAACGCTGCAATGAGGTCCAGCATCGCGGACTGCACGTGAATCGCAGCCGTCCACTCCGTGCTGTTATGGTAATGCACAAGCCGCTTGAATGACTCCCGCACACGCTCGCTGTCTGTGACCTGCACGGTTATCGGCGTCTTCAGCAGCTCGAACAGATTGAATGAACCAACCTTCGCCGTGAAGTGGCACCAATACTTGCCGAACGTATTGTCTCCCATGGTCCCATACGACTGGCGCACATCCGCAGGCAGCAGGCACAGCTCGCCAGGCTTCGGCAGCACTTTGCGGTCGCCCACCTTCAAGTACCCCTCGCCCTCTTCGATCCAATACAGCTTATTCACGTCAGGTACGTAGTCATCCTCGTTCCACGACGGCGGCACCTTCGTATAATGCGCGATCGCTACATGGAGCTTCATACCGGACAAATAGGTTTGCCAGAATGTCTGCTCATTCGCCTTCATCCGTCTAAAGCGCCTCCTTCCGTTCTTCCAACGATTACATGAATGTCTGCATTTCCTCTCGCAGGGCAATTGTAGTACGATTACAAGCGTGACTTTATTTACACCGCAGGGAGACTTTCATTCATTATGCCTACAGACCGCAAGACTGCCGGTACGTACGAGCTATTGTTCGTTATCGGTATTATCGCAATTTCGTTCTCATCGATTTTCGTACGCTGGTCCAACGCTGACGTTGCTGTCATCGCCATGTATCGGCTCTATCTTACCAACCTGCTTATGCTGCCGCTCGTATGGCGCTATCGCCATGAGTGGATGCGCCTTCGGCTCCGGCAATGGGGTCTTCTAACTGCATCAGGCGTTATGCTTGCGCTGCATTTTCTGTTATGGATGGCATCGCTTCGATTGACGACCGTAGCCAGCTCTACCGTCATTCTAACGCTGGAGCCTGTATTTGTCATGCTCGCTTCCTATGTGCTGTTCCGTACCCGCGTAAACCGTATGATGCTGATCGGCATCGGTATCGCAATGGTCGGTTCCATCGTTATCGGCTCTGGCGATTTCAGCCTGTCAGGCGACGCGCTTGTCGGGGATCTGCTGTCGATGTTCGGTGCGCTCGCTGTCGCCATTCATATGATGCTGGGCAAACATCTGCGCAAGGATATGAGTGCGTTCGTCTATAACTTCTCCGTGTTCGCGCTGGCCGCTACATCGCTCGCGGTATACAACCTAGTACGGGGGGTACCGTTCTTCGGCTACGAGGCGAAGGAGTGGGGCGTGTTCCTGCTGCTCGCGATTGTGCCGACGCTGTTCGGCCACTATCTGTTCAACTGGCTGCTGAAATTCATGAACACCGCTGCGGTGTCCATGTCCGTACTTGGAGAGCCCGTCATCGCATCGGTGCTTGCATGGATTCTGCTCGGCGAGGCGCTCACCGCTTACCAGCTTGGAGCCGGCATGCTGATTCTGTTCGGCGTGTGGCTGTTCATTCGGCATGGGGATAAGAACTGATACGCGTATCGCAAAAAAAAAGGCTGTCTCATCTGTGATCGATTGTTATCGATGACGAGCGAGACAGCCTTATTATTTAGGATGAGATTCGGACGGCATTCGCTGCCGCATCCCACTCTACCTTATTGCCGAACGCTTCGCTGATGAGCCGTAGCGGAACGAACGTACGCCCATTGACGATGATCGGCTTCAGTTTCGTATCCATTGCTTTGCCATTCACGGTCGTCGCGCCGGACACAGAGTCAAGCACGACCTTCGTCTCCCCTCGTGTCGCAATGACCGAACGAGTCGGTTGATCCCATTGCAGCTGGATATCCATTTGATCCATTACACCTCTCAGCGGCACATAGGTCGAGCCTTGCACGAGGAGCGGCGTTGTATCGCTTATAACCTCGTTGCCATCCAGATATACTCGGATCGAAGCTGGTATGACCTGAGGCTCCCTAATCGCCATATCCGGTAAGCCAAGTCCCGTCTGTCCAAGCCCGTTCGAACCCCAAGACATGATCCGTCCATCATTGAGCAGCACGTAATAATTATTGTTGCTCTCGGTAATCGCCTTGGCATTCTTAATGCCCGCTACCTGCTTGAGTTCTTCCGGCTTGTCGTTGACGACCCACGTCCAGACCGTACCGTCGGATTTCACCGCGGCGAAATTGGCAATCGACACGACGTCCTTTAGTCCCTTCACTTGAAACAGCTCATTAGTCGCCACCTCGGGGCGCGCCCATTCGGCATTCTTCCACATCCAGACCGTTCCGTTGAACGCGAGCGCCGTGCCATACGTTCCGCCAGCTACGATGGCGCCGAATTCATTGCTCTGCGTCGGTTGCGGAGCCATATCCAGCCGCTCGGGCTTCCGGGTCACTTTCTTAATGCCATCTATATTATGGTCAAGGCCCCAAGCCCAGATCAGTCCGCTGCTCTCGAGCGCCGCCGACTCATATAAGCCTGCTGAGATCGTGACGATATGCGACAGTCCCTTCACCTGCACCGGCCGCAGCTGATTACCAGTCCCGTCGATGCCAAGCTGACCGTTCTGATTGCCGCCCCAAGCCCATACCGTTCCATCCTTGCGAAGGGCAAGGCTGTGATCGTCCCCCGCCGCAACGGCGATGATGTCCTTCAGTCCCTCCACTTGAACCGGCTCTACCGCAATATCGATCGACTGCTTCCCATTGCCAAGCTGACCATGCTCGTTGCCGCCTACTGCCCAGACAGAGCCGTCTTCCTTCAACATGAGAGAATGACGGTAACCGCCGGACACCTGCTTCACATGATCGATATGCATTTGTACGGGGGAATACACGGTCTGCGTAAATCCGTTGCCAAGCGAAGTGTAGGCTCCGCCCCAGGCCCATACGGTACCATCCGTCTTCAGCGCATAGCCGCTGTAGCCGCCGCCATCGATCTGTTTCACATTGTTCACAAACTTGCTGCTGTCGGAACCCGAATCTGCTGCTGCCGCCGATACTAAACTGAAGGCAAGGATTGCCGTCGCACTGACGCTCGCCAGCCATCGTATTGTTCTCACGTGTATTGCGCACCTCCGTATATCACCCATTATTTAGCATATATGTAGACGATTATGCTTGTTCGAAGGTTTCACTCGAATGCAAAAAAGTCCGCCCTTCGCAATGCGAACGGCGAATTCAGACAGACTTCTATTACAAAAAAAAAAGAGACCGACATACCTGCCGATCCCTTGGTTCATTATCCTTCTGCCGATACGGCTGTCGAGGTTGGCGGCTGCTGACCGTCTTCCTTCTTCGGTGTCAGCACTTCCTTCTTCATAAACCACGTGATAATGAACGCAGCAACGGCGAAGACTGCGCCAACCATGAACAGGGCGTTAAACGAATCTGCAAATATCGTCTTCACTTGCTGCAGGACATCGCCCGGGAGTTCCTTCGGAATACCGTCAGTTGCGATCGTCTCTGCCGTATTCGCAGGCAGCTGATCTCCCATTCCCGTAAGGCCATTCTTGATATGCCCAGCCAACAGGCTGCCGAAAATGCTAAAGCCCATCGTTGCGCCAAGCGATTGAACGAGCTGAACCGTGGACAGCGCAACACCGCTAATGGACGAGTCCACCGATTCCTGCACAATAAGGTTGTCGGAGCCGAACAACACGCCCATGCCAAGCCCTAGAATGAAGCAGCTAACGATAATATACAGCGCCGTTGTGTCGGCTGTCAGATAGGTTAGCATGAAGAAGCCGACGACAGGCAGGATGAACGATCCGATAAATAACGTCTTATACGGCACCTTCGTAATGACGAAGCCATTCACAATGCTGGCCGGCACCGCGCCCGCCATGAACGACAGCAGCATGTAACCGGAGGCGGTTGGCGTTAAGCCGATGACATTTTGCAGGAAGAGAGGGAATGTCGCCATACCGCCCATCGCGCCGAACATAATGGTGAATACGAGCAAGGAGAGAACCACGACCGTCCGATTGCGGAACAACGACAGCGGGATGATCGGTTCTGCTGCCCGGCGCTCGATTCGGATGAAGGCTGCCATGAAGACTGCCGCCAATACGAGCATGCCGATAATAATCGGCGAGCCCCACGAGTAACCCTTCGTATCGATGAGGACCGGCGCCAACAGAAGTGACATGAGCGACAGGATGAGCGTAACCGCGCCTGCCCAGTCGACGCTGCGTTTCTCCGTACCAATTGACTCCTTCATGCCGCGAGCCAATACGAGTGAAGCAATGAGACCGACCGGAATGTTGATGAGGAAAATCCAATGCCAGCTCACGTGCCCGACAATGTATCCGCCAAGCGTTGGTCCAAGCAGCTGCGGGATAATCATAAGAGGACCGATAAGACTTTGGATTTTGGCCCGCTGTTCAAGTGGATATGTCTCCCCGATAATGACGAGCGACAGCGGCATTAACCCGCCCGCGCCAATGCCTTGAATGCCGCGTCCGACCAAGAGCATAATCATCGAGTTCGCCAACCCGCTCACGATCGATCCTGCGATGAACAAGCCCATGCAGATCATATAAACCTTTTTGCGTCCGTACAAGTCAGCAAGTTTGCCGATAATCGGCATAAACATCGTAATAGCGAGCATATACACACCCGCTACCCAGCCATACAACGAGAGGCCATGCAGCTCTCGAATAATGGTTGGCATAGCTGTCGAGACCACCGTCTCGTCGAGCCCGGAGAAAATCAAGCCGAGCATCAGACCGATAAGTACAAGCGTTTTGTTGTTTCCTTGAATCGCCATCGTTATAACCTCGATTCCACTATTTTTCAGGTCCGTTGTGTTCAAATTCCGCTATCTAGACAATAGAGCAATCAAAGCTAGGTTTCATCAGCCTTGAGACGGGTGCCGGACTCCTTCGCTTAGGCTAGGAGCTGGTGAACTTAGGCGATTTTGCCGCTTTTGTCCCTTGCCGTACGGGAACTGACGAGGTATGCTGAGTAGAGACTTAGACTACATAGGATAGGAATCGATTGCACATGACTATTGGGTTCTTCGACTCGGGCATTGGCGGGCTGTCAGTGCTTGCAGAATCACTTCGGCGGTTGCCCGATCAGGATTATTTATATATGGCCGATACATTGCATGTTCCTTACGGGTCCAAGACAAAGGATGAAGTAAGAGGATATATATTCGAAGCTGTCGACAGAATGATGCAGCAGGGGATCGACGCGCTTGTCGTGGCGTGTAATACAGCAACCAGCATTGCGGTGGAGGAGCTGCGCTCTGTCTATGATCTGCCGATTGTCGGCATGGAGCCGGCCGTTAAGCCAGCTGTTGAGATGAACCGCGCGACGGGTAAACGTGTGCTCGTACTAGCAACGCAACTGACGCTTCAGCTGCCGCGCTATTATGCGCTTGTCTCCCGTGTAGATGAGGGGGGTATCGTGGATTCGCTGCCGCTGCCGGAGCTCGTTCGCTATTGCGAGAGTCTGCAGTTTGATCCGCAGGTGATGGAGGCATACTTCCGATCCAAGTTCGAACCATACAATCTCGATGACTACGGCATAATTGTTCTTGGCTGCACCCACTATCCGTTCTATCGGAACATCCTTCGCAGAATGCTGCCAAGTCATATTGAAATTGTCGACGGCAATGCGGGTACGGTTCGCCGGCTGTCGGCGCTGCTCAACCGGTTCGGCATCGTCGGACATGGCAGCGGGCAAGTCCGCTTCATGTGCACAGGCAACGAGCCCGCCTATATCGACAAAATGCAAACGGCTCTCTCCTACTACGAGACCAACGTTGCACAACGCGAAGAATCGATTTCTTAAAAATGAAACCCCGCTCAGCCTATGCCGAGCGGGGTTATTGTGTTGGGGCTCTATTCCAACGGATCCTCCATCATCAGGCCGCTGAATGGGGCGTTGGGATCGTCGAATTTCTCCGTCTCCAATGTACCAAGGTCCGCGATGATCCACTCGCCGTCCTGCTGCTTCAGCTCGACCTCCAGATGTCCGGCAAGCCCGATCGCGTACCGCAAGTTGATCGTGAACGTGAAGCGAATCGTGTCCGGCGACGTATACGCTGCATCGATAGGCTGCCAAGCGAAGGCGCGGTTCATATTGCCGGTCTCCCGCTCCTGCTTCGCGATAGCTTCTCTCAGATACTGAAATCCAGGATTGCTCCATGCTGTGTCCGTGAACAATGCACGCAGCTTGTCCTCTGGCAGCGGTCCACCCGGATACTCCACTTCTTTCAGCCCAAGGGCTTGACCGATATGGAGCGATGCATTCCCCGTAATTTCATCAAGCCCGGCATATTCCTTCGTCCGATCCGTCACACCTTTAGCAAGAAGCTGGTGCTTCCCATCATCCAGCACCCATGCAATCTCCAGCCTCGTGCCCATAATGATGGTCTGCGCAGTCAAGCCGGTTCCTGTCGATTCGATCGGCCCGTTCATATCGAACAAGAACGAGCTCATATCTTTTAACCCGCTTCCTTGCTCGTTATACACGAAATGAAGCGGAAATGCTTCTTCATTAGACTTAATCGCATAGGCGTAGGTTGTAAACATAGAGCCATAGCCTTGTGCAAAGCGATAATACCTTGGCTGGAACAACAGCACATCCACTCCATCTAACTGAACCACCTTCATCGAAGCAAGCTCTGGCAGCTGGCGCAGCACTTGATCAACCAGGGCTGGCAGCTTATGCTCCTGTCCCGATGTATCTACATATCGCACCGTATACGTACCCTTAGCCATCCTTCAGAACAGCCTCACCCGGCTGCGATAATACTTCCAGCCTGCCATATCGACTGACGCCAACGACTCGAAGGGTCACGCTGTCATTCACCATGTCATGACTTGAACGATCGGGCCAAGTGGCAGCATCATACATCTGGCTTTCCAAGATCCGATTCGGCAAGGCAGGCATATCATACCCTGGCTCGAATGTACCTAACTCAAATTTCGACTGTGCAACTGCCGTCACTGACGTCCCCTTATCCGATGCCTCCTTCGACCACCACAAAAGAGCAATACCAGCCGCCGCAACAATTGCGAGCATCAGCATAACGATGACGGATAGGAGAACGATCTGCTTATGCTTAACGGTCAAACGTTCAACCTCCTCGATTCCATGCATAAGTTTGTTCTCTAGACGCCCGTAACGTGCAATTGGTTGCTATTGTAAAGAACGTATATTCAAATTATTCCTTAGGATGGTATACTCTTGGCAGCTTGCTTACTTATTACACAAGGAGGCATCATCATGGAACAACGACCCGTCATCCGCTTAACGCGCTCACCGTTGGAAGTCTGTCTCGAGGTGCTGAACATCGTAATAATTATAGGAACGCTTGTCTATTTACTCATTCGCTGGCGCGATTTGCCGTCGACGATTCCAATTCATTACGCTGGTTCAGGCGAAGCTGATGGTTGGGGAAGCCGATCAACGCTGCTGCTGCTTCCGCTCATCGCCATTGCTCCATATGTTCTGATCACGATCATTAGCCGCTTTCCTCATACGTTCAACTTTCCCGTTGCAGTAACAGAACAGAACGCTCCTGAGCTGTATCGGCTCACTGTCCAAATGCTCAACTGGCTCAAGTTCGAGATGGTGTTCTTATTCAGCTCCCTTGGCGTCCTAGTGATACGCAGCGCAACTACGGGCCACGCCGGAAGCATCGGCATCTTCACGATCATCGGCGCTATCGTCATACTCGGCACCATATTCGGATACGTATTTCATATCGTTCGTCGGTTCAGAACACGCACAACGAGCTAGCGCCAACTAGCGGCTGTTACCCCTGTTTGCCCGTCGCCAGCCGGACAATATCCGGCACCTCAAGTATGCGCTGATCAGGCACATCCATCGCAGCATGGATCATCGCCTGTCCAAGCTCACGCAGCGTCAGCGCATATTTGGGGAATAGACGGCGCAGCGCCGGGTACAACCAGGTCATATATTTGTAATACTTATGTACATTATGAAGCCCGGGAGTCGGATGAATATAACCCGGGCGGAACATATATGCGGCATTGAACGGCAGTTTCATGAGATCGTTCTCCGTCTTCCCCTTCACCCTCGCCCACATCGACTTGCCCTTCTCCGTACTGTCTGTATGCATACCCGTGACATACGTGAACACCATATCCGGATTAAGGCGGACAAGCGTTGACGCCACGTGCATCGTTAGATCGTAGGTTACCTGCCGGTAGGCCGCCTCAGTCATGCCAACCGAGGATACGCCCAGGCAGAAGAAGCATGCGTTATAACCCGAGAGCTGCTGCTCGATCGGTTTCAGATCATGAAAGCTGCTATGCACAATTTCGGTCAGCTTCGGATGCTGGACTCCACACGGTTTGCGGTTAAGAACAAGCACTCGCTCCACCTCATGGGACTGCAAACATTCATGCAGCACCCCTTCGCCTACCATGCCAGTAGCCCCCGTTACAATAACGCTCAGCCTCATCTTCCCTCAACCGTCCTCTGCCCTAATATGGTATTTCCCGACCCTCACGCTCTATTCAATCTGCAGCAATCGCTGTTACAAGTCAGTATACGGCGCCAGAACTTGGAACTCAATTGAGCGTCCGCCTACCTTCGGACAGAATGCAGACTCCACCAATCATCAGCCGCAATCTATCACCCCATGAACCAGCTGCTCCCGCATCGCTTGGCTATCTGTCTTATGCTACACTTGAACGAGTGGATTCTGAACACGCGATCATTGATTCTTAATAAATAGGGAGAGTATCTCACAATGAAACTTATATCTTGGAATGTGAACGGCCTCCGCGCCTGTGTAACCAAAGGCTTCGGCGACTACTTCCGCTCGGAGAACGCCGATATTTTCTGCGTACAGGAGACGAAGCTGCAAGAAGGACAGATCGAGCTTGACCTTGGCGAGGAATACCATCAATTCTGGAACTATGCGGTCAAAAAAGGTTACTCCGGCACCGCTGTCTTCACGCGGGTCAAGCCGCTTACCGTACGTTACGGTATAGAGGAAGACAGCGAAGACGAGGGCCGAATTCTGACACTTGAGTTCGATAAGTTCTACCTCGTGAACGTGTATACGCCGAACGCGAAGCGCGATCTGTCGCGGCTCGACTATCGGATGGAATGGGAGGAGCGATTCCGCGCTCACCTTATCCAGCTTGATGCGATCAAGCCCGTTATCGTATGCGGCGACCTTAATGTCGCCCACCAAGAGATCGATATCAAGAATGCTCGCTCCAACATCGGCAACTCCGGCTTCACGGACGAAGAGCGCGGCAAGTTCGCGACGCTGCTCGAAGCCGGCTTCGTCGATTCTTTCCGCCATCTGTATCCAGAGCGCGGCGACACGTTCAGCTGGTGGTCGTTCATGCCCAAGGTACGCGAGCGCAATATCGGCTGGCGCATCGACTATTTCCTCGTATCGGCAAGGCTTGCGCCTGCGATCATAGAGGCAGAGATTGATTGCCACATTCTTGGCAGCGATCATTGTCCAGTGAAGCTCGAGCTATCGGAAAAGCTGATGGGTTGAGCGCGAGCCTGCATTTTGCTACAATTTATTAGGAAATTATTGGAGGGTGATGAACGGTATGCCAGCAACTTTGTAATGGTTAATCAACAACATCATTTAAACTATTACAAGGATGCAAAGCATAATGTGCCTTTTCACCACATCATGCAGCGAATCCTTGTGATTCCCTGCACAGTGTGAGATGCCATCCATTATGATGCTTTGTTCCTTCTACACTTTAGGAGGATTACAATGAGCCATTCACAAGAGCAGAATCGAAACGTCTTTACGATAGAATGCGAAGATATTGTACTAAGAGAGTTTCAAGAGAATGATTTGGATGCTTTCCACGCGCTTACGTGGGAGCCGCACTTTCATGCCTATTTGACCGATTGGAACGTAGCACGGGAACAGCGAGAAGAGTGGTTCCTCCAGTATGAAATACCCGATAACAAACGGTTCTTGGATGCTGTTGCGCAAGACGGCGATATTGGAGAACTACGTTTGCGGCTCGGAATTATACTTAAAGCGACCGGACAATTCATTGGCGTATGCGGGACGGGAATTAAGGATGAACTGCCTGCTCCGAATCGGGAGATTCTATATGGCATCTCAAGCGGCCATCGCAATAAGGGCTATACGACACAAGCTGCACAAGGATTAATAAAGTTCCTATTCGATCACACCAATGTCACAGAGCTAATCGCCATCGCAGAGATAAGCAATCTTCCTTCGAATAAAGTAATACAGAAATGCGGCTTTGTGTTCCAAAACGATGTCGTCATCGATCATCAGAATTATCATTACTACAAGTTAAGCGCAAACTAGCTTACGAGCTTACGACTAAGGGGCTGCCACTGGCAGCCCCTTAGTTCATCCCGCATAGCTGGCCCGATCCACTCGCCGCTTAGCTCACGGGCATCGCACCGCGATGCCATCGGATTTATGACCTCGCATGCCAGCCCAACTACTTCACCCGCTTCGTCGCAGCATATAGCTGTCCATCCTTTTCTGCCAGCACGAATAAGGTTTCTCCGTCCGGAAGCCATTGTACCCCTCCGATATTAACAGCTTTCTCGTTCAACCGAGCAGCATGGCTGCCATCAGCATTGGCAACGACGATTCGTTCCACTGTCCCGTCACTTGCTGTGTTGTCCGCTGTCTCCATCGTGTAGAAGCCCTTCTTCCCATCCGGCGAATAAGTAAACCGTTGTCGCAGCCTTTCACCTGAATCCGAAAGAAGCGGTACCTTGGCCGTAAGCTTGGCATTGCTATCATAAAACTGCAAATCGTCTTTCACGACCAAGACGAACCCAGCGTCCAGCGGGCCAAATGAAATATCATGCGCCCCTGTTCCCTCCGGCAGCAGCGGCTTCTCCTTCATCGTGCTGAGATCGACGATATACGGCACGGTATAATCTACGCTCTCTCCTTCATTGAACGCGTGATCGACAAGCAGCGTCTTCCCCGGCTCCAGCCAACCGCGCATCATCCAAGGACCCATGCCGAGCGGGAGCTCTTGGTTCATCGGCACGTCGAGATCATACATCGCTAAGACGAATTCATAACCCGAGCCATCCGCTATGGTATTGCCCGTGTGTCGAATGTAAACAAACCGATTCGTGCCCGGAATCCACAGCGGCGAGTTATCAATGTCATAAGAGGTAAGCCGTACGCCTTTGTCATCCGCCCCATTCACAGGTGCTGCCCATATTCCTGGAGCTACATTGCCGTAGTACAGTGTCCACTGCTCGTTCCGTCCGATCACCCTCTGCTGCTCTAGCTTGCCCGTCGCTGCCGACCATGCCGCATAATGCTCCGTCGCATATTCTTCGCTCCAATAGGTAATATCGACTGTATCCTTCTGCACGCGGGACAGTCCGATCGTAATACTCGAGCTTGGGAACGACCCGACGAGCTCCGAAGCCCTCGACACCAAATCATATCGGTACAGCTTCGACTCCGTATCTCCGTTCACGGCATATACCAACGTTTGTGGATCCACCATCAGCTCTCCAGACGTGCCCGGCACCACAGGGTTGTACAAATAGACATCGTCAAAATTACGCTCCGGCTCTGCCTCCAATGCTGAGCTGATCGGTGAAGACTCCGATCCAGCTGGCGACGTTTCCTGCGTTACGTCCGACGTGACTGGCTCATCCTGCTTCGTATCTTCTGCCGCATCGCCTATTACTTCGATCTGCTCCCGGTCCGACCGAGAACCTTCCTCTGACGCCGTACTGCAGCCTGTAACCGACGCCAGCAACAGCAGCATGCAAGCTCCTGCGGCCGTTGTCAGAACGAGCTGCTTCGAGCGATGAGCCCGTCGTTTGGACATCATGTACCTCCCCGCATTCCCTTTAGAATCTACACCAATAGACGGCGAAGCTTAGACAAGGTTGCCGATTCGGGAACATTTTATAGAAAATTTAATATTCCAAACCATACCCGTCTCAAGTCGGATATGCGGCGGCACTGAAGACGGAGTCTCCGCTGGCCCAACGTATGATCGCTCAACCCGACTGCGGCCGCTGGGAAACCTATCCGTTCCAATGCTACATTGGAGACAGGGAAAAACAAGGGAACAACAATCCAACGATCGGATACGGAGGTTTCAATCATGTATATTCGCAAGGCAGCGGCCCGCAAGTGGCTGTTCGGACTGCTTGCTTTTCTGGCGGTAGGCATCGGCCTGTACGCTTTCACCTTCTACGGCACGATCGACAGTGCACGCAACAGCGGTTTCGCAGAGGGCAAGGCAGAGGATCATCTGCCGGATCTATGGTATACCTTCATCTGGCTTCATGCGATCTCTGCCGGCACGGCACTCGGAATTGGCTGGCTGCAGTTCATAAGAAAAATCCGCCGCCGCAATCCGAATGTACATCGAATAGTCGGCTATCTGTATAGCGCCGGCATTGCGGTTGGAGGCGTTACGGGGTTGTATGTCGCATGGTATGCCGATGGCGGGCTGAGCGGCCGAATCGGCTTCACTGCGCTGGCGCTTGTGTGGCTGTACACCCTGTTCCGTGGGCTCAAAAGCATTATTGTCGACCGGAACCAAGTCGAACACAGCTGGTGGTTCATTCGCAACTACGCGCTCACTTGTGCGGCCATTACGCTCCGCGTCTACGTCCCAATTGCCGCTGGCTTGTTCGGCATTACGGACAACAACGATTCGTTCACCGTCATTGCTTGGCTGTGCTGGATCCCGAATCTGCTGTTCGCCGAGATGCTCATTAGCGGTCGCGGGCAGTCACGCCAGCGGCCGATTGAGCTGTAGGCGAGAGGTGAGGATTCATGAGAAAACCACATCGTCAACAGCTCGAGATTACCGTCGCCGTATGGAGCATGAGCATGCTTATGATCCTCAGCGCAAGCCACCAACATGCGAGAGTAGAGGCAGAGACTACAAGTACAAACGCTAGCCCATCATACTCGGATGTCGTATCTCCTCCTCCGTGCCATAGTTAAATAAACGTCAAGAAGGGTGCACGCATCCCGCGTGCACCCTTCTTGCTTATACCCTCGGTCGTGCGTCACCCTGCTGCTACCAGCCGAAGTCCAACGTTTTGCCCGTCTCCGCCAGCGTCTTCAGATTGCTCAGAATCATTGGCCAGCTCTGCTTCGTGCTCTCGTATGATGGGTGGTTGTCCGGCCATTGATCATTCACCAACGTCATCTTCGTAGTGGAGCCAACCGCCTCCAGCGTCAGCGATACGCGTGTCTCCAACTCCGCATGGTTCTCCCGATAAGATGGGCCTGGATGTTCCGTATAGCTCATGAACCGATTCGGCTCGAAAGCCAGCACTGTGCCGTACACATGAACCGTCTCATCCCCATCATTGCCTGGGCCGATATAACGATACGGTGATCCAATCTCGAAAGTTGACTCCAGTACGCTGCCGAACAGAATCGCCTTGGTTCCCTCTGGTTCAATAAACAACTTCCATATATGCTCGATCGGCGCGCCAACATACATCTCATATCGAAGTTCTGTCATTCAAATTCCTCCATTTCGTCATCCATTCGTTGCACGAATAGCAATGAACTGATAGTCTCATTATAGAGAAGCAGAATTCACTAGTATTGTAAAAACGCGACAACAGTATTGAGGGGTGGACAATGCGGCAGAAGGATCAAACGTCGGACCGGGGGATTCTGAAGGCCGAGATGGGCATGCGTAATTTCTCGCTAATGCGGTATAGTCCGGCCCCAGCTCTCGCTCCCTATATTGAACATTACTGGACCGTTCAATGGGATTTGCGCGGACAAGCGCCGTTCAGCCAGAACGTGCTGTCCTATCCCAACGTCAACCTATCGTTCGAGAATGAGAGCGGCCGCCGATTCACTGGCGTCTATGGCGTTCCAAGAGCGGTCTATACACGCCATCTGCAGGATACAGGCATGGTGCTCGGCATCAAATTTCGTCCCGGCGGCTTCTATCCCGTATGGGGACAGCCAGTCTCTCAGCTTACCGGTCAGATCATCCCAGCCCATCAGCTCTTCCGCGAGCCTGTCACGCAGATTGAAGAACAGATCTGGGAGCAGGACAGCGGCGAACGAATGGCACAGCTGGCAGAGCAATGGCTTCTCACGCGGCTGCCTTCTCAGCCTGACCCCAATACACAGCTCGTTAACGATATAGTCGAGGCCGCGATCAGCAATCGCGAGATGACACAGGTTGAGCGAATGGCTGTACAATTCAATATGAGCACCCGAGCCCTTCAGCGCTTGTTCAGCCGCTACGTCGGGGTGAGCCCGAAGTGGGTTATCCAGCGTTTTCGGATACAGGAAGCGGCTGAGCTAATGGAGAACGGCGGCGTGACCGATTGGGCAGCGCTGACGCAGCAGCTTGGATTTTTTGACCAGGCGCATTTTATCAAAGCGTTCAAATCACTTATCGGCAAATCGCCGGATGCCTATCGCAAGGAAATTCATCTCTAATCCCACTATCTATGATCGAGGAGAATCAACATGTCGGAAGTACCTCTCGTTGAAATTGCCTATCAGCATATTCGCACACAACTGTTGAACGGTGTTTACCTGCCCGGCCATCAGTTCACAGAATCAGAGCTCGCCGCCGAGCTTGGCATGAGCCGCACGCCGATTCGCTCTGCTATCTCCCTGCTTGAGAAGGAGGGCTTCGTTCAAACGCTGTACAAGCGCGGCATCATTGTCAGAGGAATTGAAGCTAAAGATCTTTATCATATATTCGATCTCCTCAACGCGCTCTACTCTTATGCGCTCGATTGCATCGACCAAGGCATGTACTACGAGCTGGATTTGCCGCAGCTGCGCAAGCATTACGATCAACTCATCGAAGCGAGCGACAACAAGCAATACCGTGCGTACTACGAGAACGGGCTTATGTTTATGTACACCTTGCTGGCTTCCATTCGCAACCGCTATATTACCGAGACGTTCAACTTACATCGAGACAAGCTGCTGTTCTACGTCGTTGCTTACCGTCTGACGCAAGGCGCTAACCGACCGTATACAGGACGCAAGTTGTACGAGGAGATCTATCATCGGCTTGCCGAAGGCAACTACCAAGAAGCGAAGAAAGCGATCATGGAGCACAAACGCAACATGCGCGAGGATCTGCTTCGCAACAGTATGCTGCCATAAGAAACCACTAACGAACCCTATACACGCTAATGTGCCAAAATCGCACCTTTCTCAGCTCTAACGAACTTCAGCAGCACTAGTACAACTCATATGACCATTTCCAGCCGAGCGGACGCCCAATAGCGTCCGCTCGATTCGTTACAGAATCAGCGCACCGCTGCGGGCCGAATAAGGTCCGCACGGTTCATTAGACTACCCTTTTTCCCCCGTTCAACCAACAGTTGAATTTGGAATCAACCTTATTCTCTTACTACTCCATTACGCCTCTTCGAAGTGCGTGCTATGATGAACTTGTCGGCGCCGACACAAATATCTCAATAAAAAGGATGTAGCGAAATGACGATTCGCATAGGCACGATGATTGCAGAGCTTCGAAAAGAGAGACGTATGACGCAGGAACAGCTTGCAGCTGCGGTGGGCGTATCTATTGCCGCTGTATCCAAGTGGGAATGCGAGAGCTCCTATCCAGATATAACGATACTTCCTGCGATTGCTTCGTTCTTCGACGTATCTGTCGATACGCTTCTTGGGCACCAGGTACAATCCGGCCAAGCCCAACGATATAGCGAGCAATTGAAGCAGCATACCGCAGCGTTTGATCTAGATGCTGGCCTCTCTCTCGCAGAGGAGGCGCTGATAAAGTACCCGAACGATTTTGATATCCTTCGGCATGCCGCCCAGCTTCAGATGTTCAAGGCCAACGCTGACGACTGCGATAACGCCGAGAAGGAGCTCCATGTCGAGCAGGCGGTTGACCGCTTCCAACGCGCATTGACGGTCAGACCATCGAACTCACCCGTTCGGCCCGAAATTTTGAAAATATTAATAGCATACACCTATGGCGATAATGGTAAGTATGATCAAGCAATCGCCATTCTCGAAGAGCTCAACGTTCGAGGCGTAATGGATGCTGAAATCGCTCGCTATCTGATAAGGGCGGGAAGACATTCGGAAGCACAGCCGAAACTGCAGTCATACTTGTGGACATTCGCTTCCACCTTCGGTACGCTCGTTCACAATCTTAATGAATGCTTTAAAGCGGACGGCAATACTGCGCTTGTCATAGACTTGCAACAACTTCATGCGGAATTTATGGAACGTTTCACAGGCGAAACGCCCAGCGACGCCGATCTGCTTTGTGTATGGAGCTTCTTCGGTTTAGCGAAGGATCAGCGTGATGCAGGTGACATCGAGGGGATGTGGGGCAGTCTTGCCAGAGGCGTCCATCATGCTCTGCGGTTCGACGCTAACCCTTCCTACGAGCAATCCGCGGTCAAATTCATGGCTGGCACGGAAGGTTATATGAACAAGGTTACTCCGGGTCACGCCTGCCGAGATGCGATCCGAGAACTAACAAACAAATTTGCCGAGTTTGCCCATGATGAGCGTTATATCACCTGGCTGCAAAAGCTTAAGGCAGCGGATTCAGGCGTCGACCCTGACGTGCATTGATGCCTCTGAAGTCAGCTCCTCTGACTGCTCCTTCAACAAAAGATTCGATCAACCAAACATATTGAGCTTATGCTAATCGCTAATGATTTCTTTCCCCACCACTGTTTGAGTGACAACGAACCACAAAAACGCTATTGGGCCGAAAATGCACCATGCTCAGCTCTAACGAACTTCAGCGGCGTTATTACAACATAAATGACCATTTCCCATCGAGCGGACGCCCAATAGCGTCCGCTCGATTCGTTACAACCCTGACACCCCGCTGCGGGTCGAATAAGACTAGCACAGTTCGTTAGACTCTCCGGCCGGGCGCTGTTTGCCGTAGGGACATGGCCACCATCTTGAAAATGGCTAGTGTCCGGAATTAGGGGGTTAAGCCGCCACCACCAGCCTCGCAATTGCCTGCCAAGCACACCCTTCAGGCTAACGGACTGGATCGCCGTTATTCGTCTGGAATCATGCTAACGCGTCCTCTATCGGACTTCATTGACGTTATTGTGCCGCAATTCATCGTTTCGAGCTGCCCAATCGGCCAATAGCGCCACTAGGGTCCGTTACCATTCGTACAAGTTCATTACGATCGAATAGCGTCTCAACAGTCCGTTAGATAGGCACACCTACTTCCGCTCCCATGCCCATCCCCGTACAAGTTTCAAACTCACGCCATCCTCCGTGCCTCCTGATTGCTTATGCGGTCGGGAGGACTTTTTCAACATCCGCCGTTCCATCCTCCTACTCTATTAAGCTCATGTAAACACGACACCCACCATTAATAAAAACGAAAGATGACGTTGACACAGGTTTTACATACAAGATGTACATTTCTTGTATGCAAGATGAACTTGTCCGATCGAGGACGTCATCTGCAACGATAACCAACCCAACCTATGGAGGTAAGAAAAACGATGGAAACGATCAAATTTGTTCACCTGACGGATACGCACATGAACGCACCGCAAACGGACAACATGTTCTCGAAGTTCAACCTGGCAGGCAAAGTAACGCGTCTGTTCGAGCACCTGCGCGACACGAACGTTGCACCTGCTTTCGTTATCGTCACGGGCGACCTGTCGCACGAAGGCGTTGTCGAGGACTATGCTTACATCCGCGAAGTGCTGGAGCAAGGCTCCACGATGATTGGCGCTCCTGTATACGTCGTATTGGGCAACCACGACCACCGTACCCCGTTCCGCGAGGGCTTCCTCCAACAAGAAGGATCCGAAGACGCCTATTTCTATAGCATTACGATCAACGGCCTGCGCCTGATCGGCTTGAACTCGCAAGTGCCAGGCCAGCACCACGGACGCATCGATGAGCAGCAGCTTGCATGGCTGGAAGAGACGCTGAGCGTTCCTGCTGAGAACGGCACGATCGTCGCTCTCCACCATCCGCTGCTCTCCGTTAATGGCATGCCGGACGATCATGTTCTCGAGAACCGCAAACAGCTCGGCGATGTACTCGTTGGCACAGACGTTGTTGGCGTTCTTGCAGGACATGTACACTCCAATAACGTTGGCTCCTACCACGGCATCTGCAGCGTAGCGGCAACGGGCACCGCTTTCGCCGGCGAACTGGCGGATGGCGAGAACTTCCGTATGATCGACTTCCTCGGCTACAACCTTGTAACGGTCAACCGCGAAGGCATCTCAGTTCAATCCGTTGTGCTGCCTAGCTCGCAGGAAGAATACTTCCGCTTCCCAATCTCGATGCTCGCTGCCGAGACAAGCAACCACTAATATCACACCCGGGAGTGTAGAAAGACTATGCCTAATCAACTAATGCCAAGCTGCTTGATCCCCCTCGAGGGAGCATACAATTTCCGCGATATGGGCGGCTACCGTACAACGGACGGACGCATCGTGAAGCTCGGCTTGCTGTTCCGTGCAGCAGAGCTGACCGGCCTGACGACAGATGACCACCGCCAGCTTGATGCGATCAACCTCAAGCATGTATTCGACTACCGCAACCGCGGCGAGGCGGAGCAGAAGCCCGACCCGACTATCGGCCAAGCGGTCAACACGCGCGTTCCAGCGAACGAGGCTGCCGAACAGGCACCGCATATCGACCTTGTGGAGCTGTTCCAGCAAGGGCTCCATCACCATTTTTCACAAGACATGCTGCTCAAGATGTACGCGAACCTGCCTATCGGCAACCGTTCCTACCAGGAGCTGATGAAGCTGCTCTCCTCGCCGGAGACGAACCTGCCGCTCGTTCAACACTGTGCTGGCGGCCGTGATCGCACGGGTGTAGGCAGCATGCTCATTCTGCTGACGCTGGGCGTACCGTACGAGACCGTCATGGAAGATTACCTGCTCTCGAACATTACGCTGATGAGCTACCATCAGGAGCTGTACGATATGGTATCGCCGTACATCAGCCCGGAGGAGCTTCGCACCTTCGAAGAAACGATGCGTCTGCAAGAGAAATACCTCGATGCATCGATGGACAGCATCCTGCGTGAATATGGCAGCTTCGAGCGTTACCTCGAGCTGGAGTTCGGTATCGATGAAGCCGTACGTACGCGGATTCAAGACTTCTGCCTCGAATAGAACAAACGTTATCGCCGCCAGGATAGCCCGCCTCGACTCGCCGATACACAATTGACAGGCTAATAAGGCTTCCTGCAGCTTTCAAACCAATAACTTGTGGGGGTTCAACTAATCATGAAACGTCTGGCAAAAGGCGCGCTTGTACTGATGACCATGAGCTCGATGGTATGGCTCAGCGCATGCGGTTCGGAATCCAAAGCTACTACGACGGGTACTGCCGCTGAGCTCGGAACGCTAGATCCTGCTAATCCGACCAAAGTTACGTTTTATTCCTACTCGCTTGCTTACCCGACCATGAAAGCGGGCATGGAGCAACTGATCAAGGAGTTCAACGATACGGTTGGCAAGGAGAAAGGCGTCGTTGTCGAAGGCGTTGCCGATTCGACGATGCAGCAGTACAAAGCAGATATCTCGGCTGGCAAAGAAGTCGACGTCGTCCAGCATACGTTCAGTACGCTCGACAGCTCTCGCTTAAGCCTTGGCTTCAAGGCGTACGATGATATATTCCCGAAAGATGAGCTGGACGAGCATCTGAAGGGCATCTCGTCAAACGCACTCGAGCTAGGCAAGATCGACGGCAAAATGTACGGTCTGGCATTCACGTTCAGTACGCCAATCGTCTTCATCAACGGCAAGCTGTTCGAAGACGCAGGTCTGGACCCTTCGAAACCGCCAAAAACATGGGATGAGATCAAAGCGGATTCGCTTCAGATCAAATCCAAAACAGGCAAAGACGGCTTCGGTCTCGCGCCGAACAACGGCTGGGTTACGGAAGGCCTCATTCTGAGCAACGGCGGTCAAGTGCTCGCGAAGGACCGCAAATCGGCTGATTTCGGTTCCGATGCCAGCATCGCAGCTATCTCCATGTGGAAAGACCTGTACCATAACGGCGGATCCGCTCCAGGCTCCGACGCCGAGCTCATGGAGCAATTCATGGCAGGCAACCTGGGCATGTATGTCTCTTCGACTTCCCTGCACAGCGGGATGAAGAAAGCATCTGAAGCAGGCGGCTGGAAGCTGTATGGCGCAGCGCTGCCTCAATTCGGCGACACGCCATCGGTACCGGTTAACTCGGGAAGCGTGCTCGCCGTTCGTCCGAGCGATCCCGTGAAGACAGCTGCGGTATGGGAATTCGTTAAATTCGTAACAGGCGATCGCGGCTACACGATCATTACGTCTCAGATCGGTTACCTGCCGCTTCGCACGGAGCTGGCTGACGATCCGAACGGCTTGAAGGATTTTGTCGAGCAGAACCCGCTGTACCGCATTAACCTTGACCAGCTGACACGCATTCAACCGGTTGCCATCTGGCCAGGCGACAACGCAACGGAAATGGCGAAAGTGTTTACCGACGCTATCGTGAAATCGGTAATGGCCGATGACGACGTGAAGTCGACGCTGACGGCAGCACAGAACGAAATCAACGGCATGATGCCGTAACTACCTGATGCGGTAGAACAAGAAAGGAACGATTATGAGCCAATCTTTGGACAACACAATCGCCCCCTCTTTATCGAGGGGGTCCATAATCGTGCGTAGACGCCTGAGCGCGAAGAAGCTGCGGCGCTTCAAGCCGTACCTGTATTTGCTGCCGGCTGTCGCACTGCTTAGCATTTGGATGTATCGGCCGCTGTTGTACACATTCTATCTTGCTTTTCAGAAATGGAGCATGGTTCCTGGCACGTCACCTGTATTCGTCGGGTTCGACAACTTCGAGCATCTGTTCCACAACAAAAGCTTCATCGATTCGATCGGCAATACGATCTTCTATACGGTTGGCCTGCTGCCATTCTCTATTCTCATACCGATGATCCTAGCGGTCGTTACGGATCGAATGGAGAGCAAGTCCAAAAACTTCTACCGCGCCATGTTCTTCATCCCGATGATTCTGGCGCCGGTATCGGTCAGCGCGATCTGGCGGTGGTTGTTCCATCCGTCCAACGGGTTGGTTAACTATTTGCTCGTTAAGCTGCATCTCATTAAAGAGCCGATTGCCTATTTCTCCGACCCTAGCTTTGCCAAGTGGATCATTCTGCTCATTACCGGCTGGAAAATGATTGGCTTCAGCACGATTATGTTCTCCGCCGCGCTGACGGGCATTAACCGTGAATACTATGAGGCTGCGTCACAGGATGGCGCCGGCAGCTTCCGGCAGTTCGTGCATATTACGATTCCGCTTCTGTCGCCGATGATTATTTTCATGCTCACGATGAGCATCCTGTTCTCGAGCCAATGGACGTTTGCCTACATCGACATGCTCACGACGGGTGGACCGTATGGCTCATCTACGAACATCTATTACGAAATGTATCGTTTTGCTTTCTCAAGCTTGAACGTGGGCTTAAGCTCCGCGGCAGCACTGCTGTTCTTCGTTGTGTTCGGCGTCATCGCGCTCGGCCTCAACATGTTATCCCGCAAGTTTGCATTTTACGACAATTAAGGCTGTGAAGGAGAAGAAACGCAAATGAACCATCGTTCCCCGATTCAATCGTTTGCTCGCCACGGGATGTTGATCTTGTTGTGCATCCTTGCCGTGTTCCCGCTGTATTGGATGGTGAACTCCTCGCTGAAGAACGAGTCGGAAATCTTCACTTCGTCCTTCTTCCCGCATAAGCCGACATTCGGCAATTATACGTATGCGTTCACCGAGATGCCGATCGTTCGGATGGCGTTCAACTCATTCGGTGTGTCGATCATGATGACGCTGCTCCAGCTCGCGACCAGTCTGCTGGCGGCCTATGCGCTCGTGCGTTGGCGTTTCCGCGGAAAAGGATTGGTTTTCTCAATCTTGAGCCTGACTTGGCTTATTCCATTCCAATCGATCATGATTCCGAACTACGTGCTCGTGAACGATCTTGGACTGAATGACACGCTGCTTGGCATCGTACTTCCCTTCAGCGTCTCGACATTCGCCATTCTGTCGCTGTACCAGTCGTTTCAATCGTTCCCTAGCGTACTGATTGAAGCGGCACAGATCGATGGCATGAGCGACTGGAGCATTCTGACTCGGCTCATTATTCCGAATACCCGCTCTACGATCGCATCGCTCGGCATCCTGCAGTTCATTAATGCATGGAACGAGTATCTATGGCCAATGCTCATCTCCAAGTCGATGAACCATGCGCCGCTGCAGATCGGTCTTCGGTTATTCGTCAATTCGGACACGAACATGTGGGGCTCATTGATGGCGGCAACCACAGTATCGTGTCTCCCGATCCTGCTTATCTATCTTATTCTGCGCCGGCAGATCGTCGACTCGTTCGTCCGGTTCGGCATTAAGTAACTCTTCTCTTGGTGTAAAATATACGGAAGCCCCGCCTCGACCCATAAGGTCTCGGCGGGGCTTCCTTGTTCGAGCATAGATCGTACGCACGTTAAGAAGGTGTTGGACTAGCTCGTCGAATCGTCGAGAACCGGTAATTCGATGAGCATGCTTAACGCTACCTGGATCACAATACTAACGATAAGCATAATGGCAATAGATAAGATAAACCGGGATTTGTTCTGCCGTTTCGCTAAGCCGCGGACCAAGAAGAAGCTTATGATCGGGAATGCCACTGCGTTGATAACAACCATGGCGAAGGAAACGATCGCGTGACCAAAACCATGATCCGAACTAGCATCATAGTAGGTGTGGAATACGAGCGGAAACCCTCCGAAGAACACCAGCAGCGGCATTGCCACCGCAACAACCAGTGATAAAACAATTGTCACTGCAAATACAGCGAACGATGCACCTTTACTCATTCAACGACCCCGCAATAGATTCTATTTTATGGTATGACCGGATCAATTATGGGTTCCAGGGCAATCGTTTGTCAATGGAGGAACTGCGGCTTTCTTGAGCTGCAAGGATGAGCTGTCACTCTACCACAGTTTTCTGTTGTGGTTAGGTGTGCAGTCTTCTCCCTATCTAACCCGCTCCAATCCCCAAGTTACAGCCTCCAGCCGCTCGGCATAATGGAGCCGCGGAGCCGCGGACGGAAGCTCCAGTCTCCGCCGATCAACCATCGTGTTTATCGTAATCTTGGCTTCGGCATGCTGCAGCTGCCACGGTTCGTGGTTAATGTTACAACGATAGAGATGATCGCCATGCTCGGCATAGAGGCAGTACCGCTCGGTTAGCCAGTATTCCAAGCTCTCCTGCTCCGCCATGAATGGAGCCGATGTTGGGCGATATTGGGCATCGAAAAGAAAGGATTGCCCCTCCCTGTCCTCCCCCGAACTTGCACTTGCACCTGCACCAGTCCCACGCCGCTCGGAGCGAAAGGTCGTCCAGCCGTTGTCGCTGCCCAGCGTAATGCCTGCACGATAGTAAGGCAGATGGAAGAACATTCTTGCAGATAGAACTGCGAGAGAATTCGCTGCATCCAGGCTGAAGAAGTAGACACCTGCTTTGCCCTCGCTGATGACGTATGTACGAACATTGATTTCACCGAAATCCGATGTGCCGGGAACCGAAGGCATATAGTGCATACGAATGCCGCTCATATAGAAAGGTACGATTCCCATCCAAGCTTGTCCCTTATACAGATCCAGCTCCAAGCCTCGTGGTATTATCGAACGCAGCTGATCTGCCTTGACCGGCCAGTGTGCGAACAGCAGCTGCGACCAAATCTGTCTCATAAGCCATGGACCAGACGGAACCGGCCAAGGCCGATGGTCAACTCTCATTTCGACCACCCTTCTTTTAATGCACATTTATAGGATACATAACAAGTATTATACAGATTCGAACTTCGTTGAAAAACCACCATTTCGATGAATGATACTGTCTGTTGTTTAGAATGAATACTAGTATGGCGCCATGAATAATAGTATGATTTTGGTAATCAGTTAACCTACACCCTGCTGCAGCAAAAAGGCGGTGAAGCCCTATGCCCGATTGGTCTTATCAAACACTATTCCGTCCGATCCTGTTTCGTCTTCCCGCACGTATCGCACGTGGGCTTACCTTTCAAGCGATGGGGCGCCTGAGCCGGATTCCCGGCGGCACCTTCATCATCAAGACGCTGGGCCATGTCGAGCCGTCCCCGCTTCTTCGAAGCGATTTCGAAGGGATCGCGCTGCCGACACCAACCGGCCTGTCAGGTGCAGTCGACGCCGACGGGATTGCCATCAAGGCGATATCCCAATTCGGCTTCGGCTTCGTTGAGGTTGGTCCCGTTACACGCAGCCCTATCACCAGTGATTCACCTATACATATTGATCCGGCAAGCGAGAGTATCATCTATCCTTGCGAATACGAGAATGCTGGAGAGGAAGTTATCCTGCAGCGCATTCGCAATCCTAATCATCGATTGCCGCAGTTTGTGCGTATCGCACCGTCACCTAGAGCCGGTCCGAATGAAGCGGCCGCCGATCTGCAAGCATTGTTCGAGCGCTTCGCAGGAGAGCCAAACGTATCTGCTCTTATTGTTGAAGCAGTGAGCTCACGTCTTGAAGACACTGCGGGGAGTCCTATACAACTGTTTGAGCAGCTATCTGTATTCTTCGCCGAGAACGCCGTCACCCCGATCAGAAAGAAACCGATGCTGCTCTACATTCCGCTCGACTTGCCTGACACCTTACTGCAGCAAATCGTGCGACGAGCCAACCCATCCATTTGGAGCGGATTCGTCATTGGAGACTCGGTTCGAGCTATTGATGGCACTGTCGTAACCGGACGCAATGGCCGTGAGGCATGCATCGCGAAACTGCATACGATCCGAGAGCATGCGATCGGAAGTCCGATTCTGTTCGCGTCGGCGGGCGTGCATGAGCCCGCCAATGCGCTGGCGCTATTAGAGGCTGGCGCCGACTATTTGCTGCTGCACAGCGGCTTCGTTTATGCTGGACCCGGCTTGCCTAAGCGGGTCAATGAGGCCATTCTATACGATAGACTGGCGAGGGAAGAGGCCCCGCCTTCGCCGTCTTTTTGGACCAATTGGGGATGGATGTGCCTACTGGGGATCGGGATGATGCTTGGGGGCGTTATTGCCTGGATTATCGCGGCAAGCTCCGTGCTGCTCCCTTACGACGAGTCGTTCCTCGATATGGCGCGCAGCCAAGTGGCGGCGATTAACAACAATCTGCTGAACTTCATGTCGCATGACCGCATCACCCTCGCTGGCACGATGCTGTCCATCGGGATTCTATATTACCAGCTTGCAAGGCATGGCCTTAGACATGGTCTTCATTGGGCGAAAACAGCCGTGTGGGTCTCTTGCGGGGTTGGATTTCCGAGCTTCTTCCTATACTTGGGGTACGGGTTCTTCGACCCGCTCCATGCCGCAGCCGCCTTTATTCTGCTGCCGATGTTCCTGCTTGCCATGCGGAACAATCCGGATCGCCCTAACCGCTTGCCGGTCAATCTGCATAACAGCAGCGTGTGGCGGCGAGGATTATGGGGGCAGCTCTGCTTCATCATCGTTGGGGCTTCGCTATGCATTGGCGGCCTCGTCATCGCTTATGTAGGCATTACCAACGTATTCGTACCTCAAGATATCGGCTACCTATGCATGTCACGCAATGCGCTCGACCTCGCCAACTCCCGGCTGGTTCCGCTCATTGCCCATGACCGTGCCGGCTTCGGCGGGGCGCTGCTGTCCGACGCCATCGGCATCCTAATCGTATCCCTATGGGGACTGCAGCAAGGCGCAAGATGGCAGTGGTGGACGCTGCTGTGGAGCGGTTCGCCTGGATTTATCGCAGGGCTGAGCGTACATTTTGCAATCGGTTATACGGATTTCATTCATCTGCTTCCTGCTTATTTCGTGCTTGTCGTCTATATAGCCGGTCTTATTCTGCTGTATCCCTATCTCATGTCCAAGGAGCGTGCCCACTCACATGTCGCAACTTAACCAATCCGATTCGATTCTCATCTCAGTTGACCGGGCCTTGTTAAACGTACAAGATCTGTATGAACAACTTCGTCCAATGCCATGGGCCGCGGCCTATACCTGTGAAAAGCTGCAGCGTGCCGTCGAGAATACGGCGGTCGTTGTTGGCGCTTATGATCAAGTGAACGGCGGCAAGCTTGTTGGATTTGCACGCGTCGTCTCGGACTGCGCGACGTTCGGCTATCTCACCGATGTATTCGTCGACGAGGCTTATCGCGGACAAGGGTTGTCCAAACGGATGATGCAGACGATCAAGGAGCATCCCGATCTGCAAGGACTGCGCCGCTTCATGCTCATCACTGCTGACGCGCAAGGCCTGTATGCACAATACGGCTTCGAGCAGCTGCAGCATGCCGAGAAATGGATGGAGATTTTTCAGCCCTAAACGCTAACTGGTAAGCTCAGCCCTATTCCGTGCCTTCCCACTCCAACAGGAACTGCTGAACATACTGCTCCATATACTGATGGCGCTGCTCTGCAATTGGGCGGGCAGCCGATGTATTAATGAGATCCTTCAGCTTAAACAGCTTCTCATAGAAATGATTTAGCGCCGTGTTGCTGCGATGATCGCGGTATTCCTTCGTTGTCATCGCATCGCGCGGCTTGATGGCGGGGTTATGGATCGGGCTGCCTTACAACGAAAGGAGCTAATACGATGAATTTGGATTCGCTGTATCGGACATACAAGCCGGTCTTGCTTGCTTATGCTTACCGGATGCTCGGCTCTCTTACGGACGCCGAGGATATCGTTCAAGATGTCTTCATGGCGGTCCGGGACCTTGACTGGCAAGCAATCGAGCATCCGAAGGCCTATTTGATGAAAATGGTCACGAACCGATCGATCAATATGATCCGATCCGCAAGGCGCCAGCGAGAAGTCTATCCCGGCACGTGGCTGCCGGAGCCGGACATCCGCTTCACCGCAGAGGTTGCAGCGGATGAACCGTCCGAACAACTTGTACTTCGCGAAAGGTTCGGTTATGCCCTGCTTGTCCTGTTGCAGCAGCTGTCGCCGCAGGAGCGAGCTGTGTATATTCTCAAGGAATCGCTGGGTTATCCTTACGAAGAGATCGCACAGATGCTGCAGAAGAATGAAGCGGCCTGCCGCAAGCTGTTCAGCCGTGCCAGCGCCAAGATCGGCGCGCACAGCCACACCGAAGACGAGATCATGACGAACCAGGCCGATCAGGCTGAGCCCTATGTTCGCGCCTTCTCAGAGGCGGCTAAGACCGGTCAGTTCGAGCCCTTCATTCGGCTGCTGACCCATAATGCCGTGCTCATCAGCGACGGCGGCGGCAAAGTTCGCACAGCCATCAATCCGATCCTCGGACGGGACCGCATTCTTGCTTTCTTCGAAGGCCTGTACAACAAAGGCTCCTATAAGGGTGACTTCTACAGCGTGCGCATTAGCGGTCAGCCTGGCGTCTTATTCGTGCGTCCCGACGGGTATATGAAAGCGTTCTGCTTCGGCCATTCATCCGATCAGTCCATCGAATATATCTACTCCATTGCAAACCCGGACAAATTGCAGCATATACAGGGCTCACCCGTTCATTAGGACGCAGGATCATCTTTTATCTAAATTAAATCGAAAAGTTCTTTCAGATGATGTCACAAATCCCTCGGCTCAATTGTCTAAATTACTGTCAGCCGGCCGCAGACAATAAACAATTAAGTGGAGGGAAATCCATATGAATACTCGAATCAATCACCAACAGGTAAGTCCTGAAGTGTACAATACTATGCTGAAACTGGAAGGTTTCATTGCTTCTTCCGGACTCGACCACACCCTGTATGAGCTGATCAAAATCCGTGCATCGCAAATCAACGGCTGCGCCTTCTGCCTCGATATGCATATAACGAAGCTGCGCAGCATGGGCGAGTCGAGCCAACGCGTCGATCTGGTAAGCGTATGGCGCGAAGTTCCTTTCTACACGGCTAAAGAGAAAGCAGCGCTTGAACTGACGGAAGCCGTTACCCTCATCTCCAAAGCCGGCGTACCGGACGATGTCTATCGGAACGCACGCGAACATTTCTCCGAGAATGAGTTCATGACGATCATTATGGCGATCAACACGATCAACAGCTGGAACCGGATCGCAATCTCGACAGGCATGTTCCCAGCAGCACAGGTGTAGAAACTCGCTATTTGTTCCAAAATACAAGGGCTGAGCCGCTGTCATCCGACAGTCCGTCTCAGCCCTTTTTCTTCACTTCAAATAAAACGATTCAAATGATTCCGGCCCGCCGTCGCCAGGCTCCTCGCCCCCGTCGTCTGATGGCTCTTCCTCCGCTCCCGCTTTGCGCTCAGCCGCCTCTTCCAGCTCTGCTGCACTTTCACGGCCCGACAGCTTATCGAACTTCACAAGATGCCGAACCGTTGGCGGCTCCGGACGCAGCTGTCCGTATAACCGCACGTAGATCTCTTCGATCTCTTCACCGGTCAGATCCTCCTGGCGGAGCAGCTCCGATGCGATCACATGCACGAAGTCCGCGTGCTTGTTCACGAGTTCCTTCACCTGATTCATCTGATCCTTCAGCAGCTCGTTAATCTTCGGACGAAGCGCACGGAAACCATCGACACGACCGCCAACAGCCAGCCAACTGAACAGTTCGTCACCCATACCGACAATGCCGAGATACGCGCCTGCCAGCGTCGTTGCCTGCTGCAGATCGGAAGTAACGCCATTCAGCTTTTTGCCGAGGAACTCTTCCTCGACTGCACGTGCTGCTAAGCAGACTTGAATCTCTGCAAGAATCTCGCTGTCGCTTCGATTATAACGCTCCGTCATCGGCTTCGTAGCCGCAAGGCCAAGCGCGCCGCCGCGGCGAACAATCGTAACCTTCCATACCCGATCATGCGGCTTCAGCAAATACTGCGCCACCGCGTGACCCGCCTCGTGATACGCCACGTTCCGCTTCTCGTCTGCGCTCATGGAACGAAGCGGCTGTTTCAGGCCCCATTCGTACGTCTCCATCGCGACGCGGAAATCCTCGTAGCTCGACAGCTGCGCCCCCCGTTGGTGGGCGATAACAACCGTCTCATTGACGATATGCTTAATCTGAGCCGGGCTGTAGCCGATCGTATCGAGCGCAGCTTTCTCAGACGTGAACGACGGATCTTTTTTGACCTTCTTCAGGTAGTAGTTGAAGACGTCAACCCGGCCATCATAGTCAGGTGAATCCACCCACAGCTTGCGGTCGAATCGGCCCGGGCGCAGCAGCGCCTCGTCGAGCACATCTGGCAGGTTCGTTGCGGCAATGGTGAGCACCGGAGGGCGTTCCGCCTTCTTACGGCGCAAGCCGAGCTGACGCAGCAGCTTCGCGATCTTCGAGCTGTCGAGGTTCGGCGGATCCATCTGGAGCAGCAGCTCGTTGAGCAGGCCGGAACCTCCGCCCATGCCGAACATGCCCATTGCGCCGCCACCGCCGCCGCTGCCTTGACGTTTCATGCCGATTGCATCGACCTCGTCGATGAAAATAATGCAGGCACCGTAGATTCGGGCCAGCTTGCGGGCTTTCTTGTAAATGCGCATGACCTTCAGGTTGCCAACGCCAAAAAACATGTTCTGGAAGCTTGGCGCCGAAGCATACGCGAAAGGCACTTGTGCCTCATTCGCGATAACTTGCGCGAGATAGGACTTACCTGTACCCGGAGGTCCGCACAACAGCAGACCGCGGATCGCTTCGCCGCCCATCTCCTTGAAGCTCTTCACGCCCCGTAGAAGGGTAACGATGCGCTTCGCATTTTCTACAATCTCGGGGTTTCCCCGATAGTCGTCCCATGTGGCGCCCGTCTCCCCGGGCAATACCCAATACGTCCGCCCTCGTGCGAGGAACCAGAACAGCGCAACGAATTGAATGATCATGAAGGCCATTGCATAGAGAAGATTTACGACGATGCCGAGGATGCTTAAACCGACCATCCAGGTCGTTGGAGCACCCGCCCACATGAAGATGAGTAGAACGACTACTATTGCGAGACTGATCAGCAATCTGCGCCACTTAATCCATTGATAGTTCCTCATAGCGGCCATACTCCTTTGCACTGGGAATGAATCCGACTTGATAACTTCTATCTATTTCAAACCTAGCCGAATAGAACGTCCGCCGCTGGGATGCCAATATTAATTTTTGATGACGGAACATGTTCGTCATAGGAATTGAACGAGTTAATGAAGCACAGGGCTGAAATTTGCTGGATAGTCATCGATTAGCATTTGATTCATTTGTAAACGGGAGTCGGTTTTCATGGAGGATAAGAGGAAGCTGTTTATTAAATTAGCAGCTTTATCGATAGAGGTCTTTGCCTATTAACTGTACATTAACGGGCAGGACGACGACAAGGACAAACTGTGCATCGGCGAGGCGCTTAGAGCCTTTTCCCCAACAAAAAAATCACGCCCCCCTCACCGCTGGCACGGTGAAGCAAGAACGTGATTCCGAGTTACTTCTTCAACAACAAATACAAGAAATACGGTGCTCCGATGAAGGAGACTATGATACCGGCCGGTAGGCCGCTCGGGTCAAGGATATTGCGGCCGATCGTATCGGCGAACAGCAGCAGCCAGCCGCCCATCAGAATAGCAACCGGGATATGCAGCTGGTGCCGCGCCCCAACGACCGCCTTCGCGATATGCGGCGCCATCAGACCGATGAAGGCGACACCGCCCGTAACCGATACGGCAGCTGCCGCCAGTGCAACCGCAACGACGAGCATAACGCCGCGTTCACGGCCGACCGCTACGCCGGAACCAATCGCACTCCCCTCATTGAGTGCCAGCAGGTTCAATGCACTAGCCCGATACATAGTGTAAGGGATGAGTACGACAAGCCATGGGATAATTGCCCAGATAAATGGCCAGTCCGTACCCCAGATGTTGCCCGCGAGCCATTTTGCAATAAAATCGACCTTAACCGGTTCCGCCGACTGAATAATGACAATCATTGCGCCGGACAAGGCAAGCGAGAAACCAACGCCAACAAGTATGAGCTTAATCGGATTGAGCCCCTCGTTCTTGCTATACGAGAAAGCATAAATCAGCGCCGCCGTCGCCAATGCACCTAAGAAAGCAACAAGCGGCAGCATATAGACGAACGAGCCAGGCTCGATCGGGAAGTACAAGAAGAAAACAGAGATCGCAATGCCTGCGCCGGAGTTAATCCCAATGATACCCGGGTCAGCCAGATCATTGCGCGTAATGCTTTGCAGAATCGTGCCGGACAGTGCCAACGCCATACCGGACAACAGTGTAATGAGTATACGAGGCAGTCGGAGCGAGAAGAGAACGAACTCCTCCTTGAACGTGCCTTGACCGAACAATGTTGGAAGGAGTCGGTCGAACGACAGCGATGCTGCACCAAGGCCCATGCTGACGACGATCGTGGCTGCAATAAGCGCCAGCAGCGAGGCGACGACAATTCGTTGTTTGCGAACAGCTGGTACCATCATGATATGGACTTGACTCCTTTGCGCACGATGAACAGGAAGAACGGCAATCCCAACACCGCAATAATGGCGACGACAGGCGTCTCGTATGGTGCATGAATAGTACGCCCAAGCGTATCCGCCAGCAGCATGAAGATCGCTCCCCAAATCGCCGACATCGGAATGATAACCCGGTAATCAATCCCGAACATCGCACGCACGATGTGCGGAATCATCAGCCCGATGAACGCCATGTTACCGACCAGCGCAACAGCAGCGCCTGCAAGCAGCGTAATGACAATGTGTAGAATAATCTTCACATACTTCATCCGCAAGCCAAGACCGATAGCCGCTTCCTCATTCAGGCTCAGAATGGTCAACTGACGCGAGAAGAAGATTGCGACGATAATGCCCACGATGATACACGGGGCGATGATTTGAATCTGGCCCCAAGTCGTACCAATCAGACCGCCCGCCGTCCACATCGTCACATTCTTGGACACTTTGAACAGCAGACCGATCCCATCGGCAAAAGCATACAGAAACGCAGACACAGCCGAGCCTGCAAGCAGCAACCGCAGCGGCGACAACGCACCTTTCTTCAGGGCGCTAACGCCAAGCACCATCAGCGTGCCTAAGCCGGCGCCGATGAAGCAAGCGACCATAATGCCATAGAAGTTAACCCCTGGCAGCAGCGCGACCGTGAAAGCAAGCGCAGCATTCGCGCCGGCCGTCAGGCCGAGCAAGCCTGGATCGGCGAGCGGGTTGCGCGTCAATCCTTGCATAATGGCGCCCGAGACGCCTAGAGCAGATCCAACTAGCATTGCAGCAACCTCGCGTGGAATGCGAAGTTCGCGGAGCTTCGTGATATCGTCATTGGTTACATGCGAGGTCAGCGCCAGCCAGACGTCTCTGCCGCTAATATCCGCCGCTCCGAAGAGCAGAGAAATCGCGAACATGACGACCAGCGCGAAGGGTCCCGCAATGATTTTGACACCCATATATTTAGTACGCGTACGATTCATAGTCATTGGCTCTCTTCATTCCCTAGTAGAATATGAGAAAACCCCTATCGAGGCTATTCACAGATGAGCGACCTACAGCTTTGCGGAGCAAAGCAGCTTCGTAAGCATGAGGTAGGTTTTATCGCCAATAAGAATTTGTTTATTCGAGAGACTCGATATCTTATAAATTCTTATGTGGTAAAGAGGAACCCGTCAATAGACGAGTCCTCTTCGTAACAGTCCTTAACTATTGGCCAAGAAAGAATTTCGTGAACAGGTCCAGCTGATAATCAAGCGTCGACGCATCGTTGAAGTAGAATCCTTGCGCATCCACTTCAAGCACATGGTTGTTGCTTGCTGCTGGCGTATTCTTGTACGTATTCGTTTGCTGGAAAGAGGAATCGCCGTTTGCGTCTTTGCTGAAGATCACGTAGTCGCCCATGTAATCCGGAACCACTTCCGCGGACAGTTCGTACCAGCCAGCCTTCTCCGTCATTTCTTTGACTTTCTGCGGCATTGCGAGTCCCATTGCCTGATACAGAATTTCTGTACCACGGCCCCATGCGTCACCGAATACGTACAGGTTCTTGTCATAGTTCTCGATAACCGAAACCGTCTTGTCCGCACCGATCTTCGCTTTGATCTCTTCGCCGGCCTTCGCTGCGCGTGCCTTGAAGTCGTCAACCCAAGCTTGTGCTTCCTTCTCTTTATTCAGCAGCTTGCCGATCTCGACGAACTGCGTCAAATAGTCAACCTTGTTGTACGTATATGCAACCGTTGGTGCAATCTCTTTCAGCTTATCGAGGTTCTTCGTGCTGTCGGAACCGATAATGAGGTCCGGCTTCAGCTCGATAATTTTCTCCAGATTGTCATCAGACACTTCAGCAACGTCTTTCAGCTGCTCCTCGAAGCGTGGATTCGACTTGGACCATGAGTCCACCCCAACCATATTAACGCCGAGCTGGATGACAGAACCGACATAAGAAGTCAATACGACAACACGCTGCGGGTGAGCTGGTACTACAACAGGACCCGACTCCGATTGATAAGTAATCGTTTCGCCGCTGCTCGCCTCCTCATTGGATTTGCCGCATGCACTAAGCGCCAGTGCGAGAATGAGAATGAGCGGAAGCAGCAATTTGGTGCGATTTTTAAACATGTGATGATTTCTCCTTGTCTATATGAATGATAGTGGAATACGTAAGTAGTGGCGGATCTGAATATGTGATGTGATAATCACTTGATGATAATGATTATCAGTTGCAATTAAAATGCTAAACCAAGCACACCGGTTTGTCAACTTATTTCTCATAAAACATTTGTAAGGCCGATAAACTGCCACGCCAAAAAGACCATTCTCCTTATGGAAAATGGCCCTTCTCAACCGTCATTCTATACGCGGTTATGCTCCATCCACCCGACCGCCCAATCGACGAGCGACCGCTGACTCAGTAATCGAATATCGGCATTGCCGATTCGATGCACAACCGTACCCATCGCCTCGTCATACGCCTCGCCAAGCTGTACGAAATCGTCATCATTCACAGCCAGTGTCTCATACGTGACCCACTGTCGAACACCCTCGACTAGCATCGCGCTGCTTTCTTGGCTGAAGGTTTTGGACGCATAATTCGCCCTTGCTTCCGCAAGATGCAGCGAGGTGTTCTTGTCATAACCGACGCCGATGAGCAGCACCTTCCCGTCCAGATGATACACCTTATCGAGCGGTGAATCGTCCCCGACAATGTTGCACAGGTCATGCTCCTCGGTTATATACGCTGCATGCTTGCCAACCGCCGCTACCGATCGTGCTGGATGGTCGGAGCGACAGGCGCCCGGCCATGTACGAAGCATCTCGGCGACGACACCCATGCCGATGGCAGGCGTAACAGCCTTGTCATAGGCAGGCCAATGCGCTCGAATAATAGGCCACCATTCCTGCGGCTCTTCCCAATGAACGCCCGACGCTGGGTCAAGGTTTTTCCACGTTTGCGCCGGCATCACGAGCGTTCCCTCCTCTCCCACAAGCGTCAACAGCGCGCGAATAACGGTCTCCGGCCCGCCTACAACGAAACCCAGCTTGCTCAGCGATGCATGGACGAACAACGTCTGGCCCTCTTTCACCCCACACTCCGCGAAGCGGTTAATCAAGTCTTCCAATGTCCATATTGCTCTTGTCTCTGCTGCCAGCGTCCTCATCCAAATCTCTCCTTGTGGGCACAAAAATAAGACAACCCCGCTGTAATTAGCGGGGTTGTCTCTAGTGATAACTAGGGATGCATTGCCCTTAAGTTTATTTTCTATATTATACCAACTATTATAAGGTGCGACAATCGTTTCCATATCTGATTATCCCCTATTGCTGGCCGTGCTCTTCTTCCTGTACACTCGGGATTGTAGGCATAGGCGAAGGAGATGGGCAGCTATGATGAGCAGGAAAGGGCTTTATCGCAATTTCTTTCTGCATTCCGATATTGTTGTGATGGCGGGTGTGCTGCTCGTACTGGCAGTCGTCGTTAGCTATCGCGAGCTGACGTGGCTTAACATGGCTATATTCCTTATTGGCATGGCTGCATTCATGGTGAGCGAGTACATGACTCATCGATTTCTATTCCATCTGAAAACCCCGAAAAACGCTCTTGCTTTAAAGTTTCTAAAGCGCTTACATTATGATCATCATACCCATCCGAATGACCTTAAGCTGCTGTTTCTGCCGGTCTGGTACAGCCTTCCGAATCT
This sequence comes from Paenibacillus terricola, assembly GCF_014779765.1. Taxonomy (GTDB): domain Bacteria; phylum Bacillota; class Bacilli; order Paenibacillales; family Paenibacillaceae; genus Paenibacillus_T; species Paenibacillus_T terricola. The sequence continues at coordinate 101,428 of NZ_JACXZA010000007.1, forward strand.
GGCCGTCTTCGCCGTCCTCTTCTTCCTCGTGACAGGCATGCTGAACGCGACGTTGGCCTTCGGAGCCGGGCTTGTGTGCATGCTGCTTATCTACGAATGGAAGCATTACATCGCCCATCGACCGATCCAGCCAACGACCAAGCTGGGGCGCTGGAACAAACGGATGCACCTGCTCCATCATTACAAGAACGAGAACTATTGGTACGGCGTCTCCACTCCGTTCGTCGACGTGCTGTTCGGCACGCTAAAGGATGAGAAAACAGTGCAGACAAGCGCCACGGTCAAAGATCTCGAGAAGCGTGGTCAAACGATGCACTAAGACGGTTTATTGGTATCAAATAAACAGCCATCCGTGCATCCAAGCACGCGATGGCTGTTGTTCTTTATGTCATGCCGGCCGACAGCCCTCACTTTAAACTGCGCAAGTACGCCGTTATTTCCTGCCTTCCGATATGGTCAGCCCAGCCAAGAGGCGTTCCGCCGAACAACTTATCCGGCGCGCAAGGATCCGATCCTGCTTCGACGAGCAGCCGGACGGCTTCGAGCGAGCCCGAATCGACGGCATGATGAAGCGCTGTCGCATGCGGGTGAAATGACGCAGGGCTGTACGCGTTCAGATCAACGCCGGCCGCAATCAACAGCGCAAGCGCAGGAGCGTTCCCATACAGCGCAGCCGCTGCAAGCGCATGCTGGCGCTCATTCGCATCCGCTTTCGCAATGAGCCGCTCGCATTCGTCGAGCGGCCCGATAGCAGCGGCTATGGGCAGCGTCAGCGCGGCACCGCGCGCGAGCAGTTGGCGGACCGCCGCCGTCTCGCGATGGGCGAGCGCGGGCAGCAGCGCAGCCTGCGGGTCGGCGTGCGCATCCAACAGTGCGCCGATCAGCTTGTGCTGCATCCCGCACTGCCGCGCTGCGCAGCCGGAGCTTACAAGCATGAGCGTGTAATCCAGTTGCTCCTGCAGGCTGTGCAACTGTTTCCGTTCTGCTGCGGCGATAATGAGTCGGATCATCTCGTCCGTGTTCGACGGCACATAACCGCAGCCACGGATCGGATTATGCGCTGTGAACCAGAGCAAATACGGTCGATGGAAGTAGCCTTCCTCGCCTGTATCAGCGCGTTCCTGCACAAGTGCAGGATGCTCGGCCAGCAACCGCTCCAATCGCGCAGCCTCTCCCCTATCTATCGCCTCTAGAGCCTGCCGGAATATCGGCGATGCCCCTAGTGATGGTTCATCCATGTAGCTCCCTCCCGATGTAAATGACTCCCCTTATCGCGTTTCGACGATGGCGAACGACGCGCAACGCATCCAAATTCGCTCATCTTGCGTTCCGCCTACTCGACATTCCCTTGTCCTTATACGATATCACAGCCTTGGCCGACCCGAATAAAGACTCTCAAAATTATCCTAATGAATCACAACCAAGTTGCCGATAAATGCCCTAGTATGTTTTTTCTAATAATTAGAAAAGGAGCTTGTAAATGAACAAGAAATTATCGAAATTGTTACTCCTCCCGCTCGGGGTAAGCCTCCTCTTACCAGGAGCTATCGCCAGCGCCGATGCAACCAAGACCACAGCAAATTTTCAGGATCTAGCGGGAATCGACGCCGCGCTCAAAGCCAAAATCGATGCGCTGCTGTCCAAAGGTGTATTCGATGGCGTCAGCAACGATAACTTCGGCATCGATCAGAATATGACGCGGGCCCAATTCGCCAAGGTCCTTACGCTTATTTATGGCGTTAACATCGACTCCTCCGTTAAGTCCTCCAGCTTTGCGGATGTTGGCACCGGCCCTAACACGAGCGGATGGGCAATCCCTTACATTGAAGCAGCCAAGAAGGCTGGCCTTCTCAACGGAAGAACCGATGGCACATTCGATCCAGGCAATACTGTAACGATGGGCGAATTCGCTGTAGGCTTACTCAGAGGACTAGGCGAAAAACCAGACATCTCCGGTACTCCATGGTACGCCGATGCCGTTAAACAAGCGATTGAGCAGAAGCTCATTCCTTCAGACGCGACAGGCAAACAAAAAGCCACTCGCGCTGACCTTGTAAGCGGTGCGTTCAGCGGTAATCAGGCCTACGAGGAGAAGAAGAAACAAGAAGAAGAACAGAATAACGGCAAAGACGACGATTCGAAGGAACCTCAAAATAATAACAACAATAACAACAACTCGTCTACTCCGTCGGACACGACGGCACCAACGATTACGGGCGCTACCATTAACGACGTAAACGTCAAGCTAAACGGTGTGGACGGAACAGTCGGCCTCAGGAGCAGTGAATCTCTCAACAAAGGAACGATTACCGTAAGTGAAGCCTCCACGTTGACCGTAACTGCAGTGGAAGGCATTACACTGACTGACTATGCGGCATTGTCGACTTCACAGACACTGGTTGCCGGAGAGAATAAATTCAATCTGATCGAAAAGCTGGGTACATTGGATCATGGTGGAAATGGTATATCGATGGCTCTGTTGAACAGTTTGGATAAAAATCAAGACGGTTTCGTCATCAGCGGCACGCTGCGCGATAGTGCAGGTAACTCCACTAATGTTACATTAACGATCAAAGCAGACGATGCGAAGCCAAACCTGACTGCAGCAACGATTAACGGCAGCCCTGTAACGATCAACAATAACACGGGCAGTTTCACGCTCGGAGCGGATGCTTACCTGAAGACTGGCACGATCACAGCTGACGAGAACGCTGCATTCAAGGTGACTGGCATTAAAGGAATTGTCGACCTGACGGCTTACCCAGCACTTACCTACTCGAAGGATCTGAGAGCTGGAACGGCAGAAACCTTGAACTTGGCAACTTTCCTTGGCAGTGCAGATGCACAAGGTGACGGTCTGTCCGTCAGCCAACTGAAGGTACTGACTGGCGCAGCGAATTCGCTCACTCTTACAGGTACATTGACAGATGAGGCAGGCAACGTCAGAGAAGTTTCGCTCACGCTTACGCTGGGTTAATGGACTAATTCTTAATACCACGAGAGGGATCCGTCAGGATCTCTCTTTTTATTAGCTCCATCCGACATTCCTTCCACCTTGCCCACTTCCCTCTACGCAAAAAAAAGCAGCCGCCGTCGCTTTCGCGACAACTGCTGCTCCTTGTCCAACAAATTACGCGTGCAATGACGCTTGACGCTTGTAGTGATCCTCGAGCACGAGGCAAGCCATCGCTTCGATAACAGGCACGATGCGCGGGCAGATTGATGGGTCATGACGGCCTTCCGTCACGATTGGTTTCTCTTCGCCGTTAACGTCGATCGTCTTCTGCGGAACCGAGATCGAGGAAGTTGGCTTCACTGCAACACGGAAGACGATTTCTTCGCCCGTGCTAATACCGCCCAAGATACCGCCAGCATTGTTCGTAACGAAGCCGTCTTTGTTCATATGATCATTGTGCTCGCTGCCGAGCATACGCGCTGCCGCGAAGCCTGCGCCGAACTCGATGCCCTTCACGGCGCCGATCGACAGCATGGCCTTCGCCAAGTCCGCGTCGATCTTATCGAATACCGGTTCGCCAAGGCCTGGCTGCACGCCGCGAATACGGCATTCCACGACACCGCCGCAGCTGTTGCCTTCCTTCGCCAGTCCTTCGATGAGCTTAACCATCTTCTCAGCAGCAACTGGATCGCAAGCGCGTACCGCGTTTTTCTCGATAGCATCCTCCGAGTACGTCTCGCATTGAATGCCGCCGATCTCCTTCGTGTAAGCCACGATGCTGACGCCGCGCTGCTCCAGCGATTTACGTGCAATCGCACCTGCCGCTACGCGGCCAGCTGTCTCCCGACCCGATGCACGACCGCTGCCGCGGTGATCGCGGATGCCGTACTTCTTCAGGTACGTATAGTCTGCATGACCCGGACGGAACAGATTCTGGATGTCGCTGTACGCTTCGGATTTCATATCATGGTTGTACAGGACGACCATCATCGGCGTTCCCGTTGCCTTGCCCTCGAAGATACCGGATACGATGTGCACCTTGTCCGATTCCTTGCGCGGCGTCGTAACCGACGATTGACCTGGCTTGCGGCGGTCCATCTGTACTTGAATTTCTGCTTCGCTAATTTCAAGACCTGGCGTGATGCCATCGATAATAACGCCTACCGCTTCGCCGTGCGATTCGCCGAACGTTGTAATTTTGAAAGCTTCACCAAACGTGCTACCTGGCATATGCAATACCCTCCATCATGCTGAACGTTGTATTTTCCTCTATATTCAGTATAATCGCATTAGTGAAATTAATGAAATCATCATTTCGAACACCAGCCATAGAGGTGATCTATATCAAATCGATAATGAATATGGAATGGTACCGCATATTTCTCCATACCGCGCGGGCCGGCAACTTGACGCATGCAGCCCAAGAGCTCCACATTACGCAGCCGTCCGTCAGTTATGCAATCAAGCAGCTAGAGGATAGTCTTGGCGTTAAGCTGTTCGACCGACAGTCGAAAGGCGTTGCGCTAACCTCCGAAGGGCGTATGCTGCTCGACTATGTCGAGAAATCGTTCTTGCTGCTCGATAACGGCGAGAAGCAGATCGCTTCTCTGCGCAATTATGAATCGGGCGAGCTGCGCATCGGGGCAAGCGGACCGATTATTAAACATTTGCTGCTCCCGCCGCTGGACGAGCTGCGCGCGCAGCATCCGAATGTCCGCATTCGTCTGTTTCAAGGCAACACTGCTGACACTCGTACGCGGCTGGTCGAAGGTCAGATTGATCTTGGCTTCGTGCATCTGCCGTACGTCGACCCCGAGCTTGAGATCAAGCCGCTCACTGCGATCCAAGGCTGCTTCGTCGTTGGTCCGGCCTACAAGGAGCTGGCTAGTCAGCCAATTACACCAGAGGAGCTAAACAAGCTGCCGCTGCTTCTATTGTCTCGAGGAAGCCATACCCGGCAGTTCATCGAGCGATGGTTCGCTGAACAGGGAATTACGGCAGAAGTCGACATGGAGCTGAACAGCTCCGAGATGCTCGTTGAGCTTGCCCGCCACGGCTATGGTGCCGCCTACGTTACGCGTTCATTCGTTCAGCATGAACTTCGTGAAGAAGCACTGTTCGAGTTGACGACGACAGCACCGATTGCCGAGCGTTTCATTGGCGTCGCAACCCGGAACAACGCTTCCTTATCGTTAATTGCGGATTACTATATGGGGCTGCTGTCTTCTACCTCTCGATAGTAAATCAGGCAATTCCTTGCTTAGGATCACACACTAAAAAACGCAGCGTACAAGCCCGAAGGGCCTATCCGCTGCGTCTTCACATGTTTTATATCTGAACCAATAGCAAAATTATCGACGTTAAACTGAAGCACATGCTGATCAAGCAAAGGAACATGAGCACCTGCTTGGTGTTAAGTCCGGCGCGCAGCAGCCGATAATGAGCCTGGCTCGCATCCGCCTGATAAATCGACTTGCCCTGCATGAACCTTCGAGCGACAACGAACAGGTTGTCGAAGATCGGTACGCCCAGCGCCAGAATCGGAATGAAGATCGACAGCACCGTCGCCTGCTTGAACGCGCCATCCAGTGCGATGACGGCCAGCATGAAGCCGATGAATGTCGCCCCTGCATCACCCATGAAGATACGTGCAGGCGGCCGATTGAACAGCAGATAAGCTGCCGTCACGCCGACAAGCACAATCGCAAGCAGCGCCGAGTTCGATTGCCCCATCACGAGTGCCACGACGAACAAGGTGAGTCCCGAGATCGCGGACAAGCCACCTGCCAAGCCATCCAGCCCGTCCGTGAAGTTAATGACGGTCGTCACCCCGAAGATCCATAGAATCGTCAGAACGAATTGCAAAATAACCGGAAGCACCACGTATTCGCCCGACAAGGGATTGTAGAAGCCGGAGAACTGAACGCCTGCCATATAGACGAGCACTGCGGCTGACACTTGCACGATCAGCTTCGGCAGCGCCGGAAAATCCTTGCCCTTCGTCTTGTACCAGTCGTCAACCGTACCGATGACGAGCAGCAGAATGCCCCCAGCGACAAGCGCCGCGGTCTCCCACGAGAAATCCTTCGTAATGAGCAGGTACGTGACGAAGAAACCAATAAAAATCGCATAACTCGCCGTAAGCGGTATCGGCTTGCGGTGCAGCTTACGCTCCACGTCTGCGCGAGGCTTGTCCACAAAATCAAGCCGGAAAGCCAGCTTCCCGAACGGCGGTATGAGCGCGATAACAATCAGAAATGAAAGCGCAAAAGCGGCTAAATATAAGATTTCCCTCACCACCTACATAGGCTTCGAAATACGAGTCACCTTATATTAACCGCTAATTGTGTCGATTAAACCATCGACTTCCTCAAAAAACCAGATATTGTGTCAATCAGCGTCACCATCACGATAATACCAGGCACAATGACGCCCGAGTGCGCGTTCGCTTCAAGATAGGACAATTAGCAAAAGCTTAACATCATTTCCTGCATAAATATGGTTCAATGAAGGGAGCTATCATCTACTCTTCGACGAACAGGAGCAGCATACCTATGAATTCGCCGCAAACAGCCATCGTTACATTATTGGAAACATCCGATCTGCACGGACATCTGTATCCCACCGATTATCGGGGAGCCGAAGACAAGCCCATTGGGCTTGCCAAGCTGTCTACCATCATCCGCAAGGAGCGGAGCATCGATCCTTCGCTGCTGCTCATTGACAACGGGGATCTGCTGCAAGGGACGCCGTTCATGTACCACTATGCCAAATATGACGGAGACGGCATCCACCCTGCCGCCGAGGCGCTCAATGCACTGCGTTACGATGCCGCTGTAATCGGCAATCATGAGTTTAACTACGGACCTGATCTGCTGAAGCATACCGTCTATCAGTCTGCTTGCCCGTGGCTGTCCGCCAACATCGTGAACGAAGCAGACGGACAACCCGCGTTCGGGCGCCCTTACCGAATCTTCACCTTGCCTGCGGGCATCCGCATTGCCGTACTCGGCGTAACGACGCATTATATTCCGAACTGGGAAAACCCTGATCATATTCGCGGTCTCGCCTTCGAGGACGCACTCGCATCGGCCGCACACTGGACCCGGCATATTCACGAGCATGAGCGTCCCGATGCCCTTGTGGTCTGCTATCACGGCGGCTTCGAACGTGATCCTGCTACCGGCGAGCCGACCGAGCCGCTTACCAGCGAGAATCAAGGCTACGAAATGTGCATGCGGATCGACGGCATGGACGTCCTATTCACCGGGCATCAGCATCGCCTGCTTGCCGGTGAAATCAATGGCGTAGCCATCGCGCAGCCTGGCTTCGCCGGACAAGCCATTGCCAAAGTCCAACTGACATTCGAGCAGACGGATGAAGGCGCATGGTCGCTGCGCAGCAAGAGAGCCAGCCTGCTTCTTACGGCGGATGCCGAGCAGCAGGCTGACGAAGAACTACTAGCACGGTTCGCCGAGCGCGAGCGGCAGACGCAGCAGTGGCTCGACCAGCCAATCGGCAACGCGGAGGGCGACCTAGCAATATCCGAGCCGTTCGCGGCGCGGCAGGCTGATCACCCGTTCACCGAATTCATCAATCGGGTGCAGATGGAGACGACGGGTGCTGCGATCTCGTGCGCCGCTATTTTCACCGATGAAGCGAGAGGCTTCGGCAGGCAGATTACGATGCGCGACGTTACGGCGAACTACATTTACCCGAATACGCTCAAGGTCGTTCGGCTAACAGGCCGCGAAATCCTCGAAGCGCTTGAGCAGAGCGCCAGCTATTTCGACCGGGATGAGCATACGGGCGAGCTGCGGGTTTCTGATGCTTACCTCCTGCCGAAGCCACGCCATTTTGACTATGACATGTGGGAAGGCATCGAGTATGCGCTCGATATTTCGCAGCCTGTCGGAGAGCGTGTCGTCAAGCTGCTCTGGAACGACGCGCCCATCGATCCCGAAACGTTCTTCGAGGTCGCTATGAACAGCTACCGCGCGGGCGGCGGCGGCAACTTCGATATGATCAAGGGCCGGACGGTCGTGCGTGAAATACCGACAGATATGACGGAAATTCTAGCCGATTACATTATGAAGCGCGGAACGATTCGCAGCGAATGCAATCATAACTGGATCGTTTATTAAAGGGCTCGGGCGGCTTTGCTACCCTTTGACCAATCTGGCGCGCATCTTATTGGAGACCAATTCGATCAGCAGAATAAGGATGACCAACCCGATCAGAATCGATCCGGCCTGATCCCATTTGTAGCTGTTCATTGCGAAAATAAGCGGCGCGCCGATGCCGCCGGCGCCGACGAGCCCGAGTATGGAAGCTTCGCGCATGTTCATGTCGAACCGGTAAATCGTTACGGACAGGAAAACCGATAACAGCTGCGGCATGATGCCGTAGCGGATCTTCTCGAACGTCGTGCAGCCGATGGACGTCATCGATTCGAGCACCTTCACATCCAACTCTTCGATCGCGTCTACATATAGCTTGGCCAGCATGCCGATGGACACAATGCCGATGGTGAGCACGCCTGCAAGCGGCCCCGTGGCCACTTTGATGAACATAAGGCCGTAGACGAGCTCCGGGATCGTTCGTATAACGATCAGCAGAAGCCTTGTCAGCCAAGCGACTGGCCTCGGGACGACATTGGAAGCTGCTAAGAAAGCAAGCGGGACAGAGAGGATGCCGCCGACGATTGTACCGAGAAACGCGATCGCCAGCGTCTGAACGAGCAAATAGGGTACACTTTGCTTGGATACGTTGAACAGCAGGTCAAGATCAGGATGAACGATGCCTTTTACAATATTAAACGCGATTTGAAAACCGCTCTGGTTCACGTCTTTGAAGCTTACAGCCCCCACCGACCAGCCGATCAGAATGATGGCGATGAACGTAATGGCCAGTCTGTACCATATCTTGCGCGGCGAAGTCAGAAGCTGTCTTTCTACTGTCGTCATCATAACAACCGATTCTCCTTAAAGAGGTCGTTCAAAAAGTCCACTTTTCGAACACGCATTAAATTAACTTCTTCCGAATATGCTCGCTTACCGTTTCGATCAGATAGACGGTAACGACTAGCGCCAATATAATCATCCCCACGCCCGGGTAATCCCGCCAACCGATATCTTCTTTGATGAGCAAGCCGATGCCGCCGGCGCCAACTAAACCGAGAATGGATGCGTACCTCACATTGCCCTCGAAGCAAAATATCGAAGTCGACAAATAGCCAGGAAGCACTTGAGGAACAACCGCATTGCGAAACGCCTGAATACGCGTCATGCCCAGCGATTCCATCGCTTCGAACGGTCCCATATCTGCGTTCTCAATCTGTTCATAGAGCAGCTTTCCGACATAGGAAATCGTGAATAGCGTGATAGCCACTACGCCAGCCATCGGCCCCAGTCCGAACACGAAAGTCGCAATAAGCGCCGTGACGAGCGTCGGCAGCGTCCTGAGCAGGCTGAGGATCGTCTTGAACAACGCGACGACGATTCGGCTGCGGACAATATTGGAGGAGGCCGCAATCGCGAACGGTACAGCGAGCAGCGATCCGAGCAAAGAGCCGAGCAGCGACATTTGCAGCGTATCAAGCAGCGCTGTCGACATCTTGTGCCAAGAGCTCCAGTCCGGCGGAATCATCGCATCAATGAGAACAAAAAATTCACCGATCCGAGTTACAAGCTTGTGCAGATTAAAGTCGGTGAGCTCGACCGAATAATAGACAGCCGCAATGACGATAACGGCAATAAGCGGCAGCCGCGTTCGCTTCTGGTACACGACTTTGCCGCTTGGCAGCACGATCTGCTTCGGCGGGAACATTTTATCGTACATGGAACGCACGCTCCTCGGCCGAGGCTGCTGCTTCTTCCATTTTGCCGCCGTAAATATAGGACAGCACATCCTTCGTCACCTCAGCGGCACGCCCGTCGAAGACGACCTCACCTTGGCGAATGCCGATAATCCGATCCGCGTATTCAAGCGCGATCTCCACATGGTGGATGTTCATAATGACGGAAATATTCATTTCTTGATTGATCCGCTTAAAATCATCCATTACAAGCTTCGCCGTGACCGGATCCAGCGAGGCGATCGGCTCGTCTGCCAGAATAATGTCCGGACTCTGAGCAAGAGTGCGCGCCAGCGCTACCCGCTGCTGCTGGCCGCCCGACAACTGGTCAACGCGGATGAACGCTTTGTCCAGAATACCTACCTTCTCCAGCGCCTCGAGCGCTTTAAGCTTCTGGTTGCTTGAGAAGATCCCTGTCACCCTCCGCCACATCGGCAGATCGGGCACTAGAGACACAAGCACGTTGTTGATGACGGTCGCGCGAGTGACCAGGTTGAACGATTGAAAAATCATGCCGATCCGCCGGCGGAATCGTCGGATTTGCTTGCCCTTGAGCTTCGCCACGTCGACGCCGTCTACAAGCAGCTGCCCGTCCGTAATGTCGTGCATCCGGTTAATACAACGAATCAAGGTCGATTTGCCGGCACCCGACAGGCCGATTACCGCAACGAATTCGCCTTGCTCTATGCTCACGTTGATGTTGTTCAAGGCGGTCGTGCCGTTCGCATATGTTTTGTTCACGTTAATAAACGCTATCATGTGGATTCCCCGATCTTATAGAGGTAGTTCAAAAAGTCCGCTTTTGATCACGAAGCACCACAGGAAGAGTATTCGGCATCGAATCCTGGATGAAGCTGAGACTTCCGGTTCTCACGTAGCACTTCACTACGCTCCGATCCTCATTCCCCGCTTGATCCAACCTTCTCGGTGCTGAAAACCGAACTTTTTGAACATGGTTGATCTTATAGTCTTGAACTAGGAAAAGATGAGCACATCAAGGCTGATGCGCTCATCTTTCTTCAACCATATGGAGATTGCTTATTCGAAAATAAGAATTCTAGCGCTATTGATTACTTCTTTTGATTACTTCTTTTGATTACTTCTTCAAGCTCTTGATCAGGTCTTGCGCTTTTCTTTCGTTGTCATAGTCAGAAGCTTGAGCCGTTTTGTAGCCTTCATGGCTGTAGATCTTGATCACGTTCTTGCCTGCATCCGTTGCAGCGATGGCGATGAATGCGTTTTGCAGCGCCGTTTTGAATTCTGGCGTCATCTTCGAATCTTTTGCTTCCTTGCTCGCGCTGACCGTATCGTTGTAGATGCCTTGCGTTACGCCGATAACGTTCGTCTCGTCCCAGATCGAAGCTTTGCGGCCGAGATCCGTCGTCCATTTCTCCTCGTAATCGCGTCTAGCGTCCGCATAAGCCACGATGACGTCAGCTTGTCCGCCAGCCAGACGAGCGAAGGAGCTTGCATACGAATCCGACGTTACGACATGCGCGAGGTCGGTAATGCTTTTGTTATAGTTTGCTTGCAGCCAGAGCGTAGGGTAGATGTAGCCTGCCGACGAAGAAGTCGACATGACCATCCAGTTCGCGCTGTTCAGATCGTCCCACGTCAGTTGTTCGCCGCCGTTTACTTTCGCAGCCAGCTCTTGGCCTTTCTTCGTTGGGCCTGCAATGAACAGGGCGCGGTAGTACGTTGCTTGGTTTTCCGTCGCCTTTGTTGGCTTGTTGTCGTTCCAATCCTTCGGATTGTCCGAATCGTTCGACAGGCCTGCGCGCGTAGCCGTCAGAATAACGTCAGCGCCATCGCTGTACAACGCGTAAGTGCCGCCCGGAATGAACCCGATATCCGTCGAACCAGACGTCAATGCTTCGCCTACTGCTTCGTACGTTGTGCCGACATCGATCGTAACTTTATCTACCGTGTAACCTTCCGTCGCCAGTTGGTTTTTGAGCAAATCCTTAAGCGGATCCGTTGCCGTAATGATTTCACTTGGGTCCTTCGAAGGTACGAAGCTTACTTTCAGTTCACCGATTTGTTTGGAAGCATCCGTCGTCGAAGCTTTGGTATCCGTTGTGTCAGTCTTCGTGTCCGTATTCGTTGCTGATTGCGAATTGTCAGTCGTCGTCGACGTATTGTTCGCAGCGGTATCAGTCTTGTCATCTTTCTTGTCCGAACCGCAGCCGGCCATAAGTCCAATAAGGAGTGCAAATACGACAAAGAGTACAAGCTTGTTTTTCACTTTCGATAACCCTCCACTTTTTTCGTCATTCGTATCACGAAACTATCGTACGCCGACTCTATTAACGGGCGATTATCGGAATGTTAGAAGAGTATTGTGAAATTATGTATGTATTGTTAATTAGGCGGAGGCGGCCACGTATTTGCAGCCAAAAAGAAAACCGTTAACGCAATAGCGTCAACGGTCTATCGTTCGATCTATGCAGCTTACAACGCGCCTGCTTCCTTCACGATCTTACTCGCCTGCTCATAATCTTCCTCATCTACGATTGCGACGAGCATAATATCTCTGCCAGTAACGCGGTTGTCCGGTCCACCTGTGCTATACCCGCTCGCGCTGACGCTTGCTGCTGCCAATATCCCTGAGTCAGGCAGGTCGAAGTCACCGCTAAGCGTCAAATAACCAAGTCCAGGGAAATTGCCTGTAATCGTATTGCCAATCTGATCAATGCTCTGATAGCCTGTACCTGCGTAACCGTCAATTCGTTCAATCGCATATTCGACGAGCTTCAATGACTGAAGCTGCTCCAGCGCTTGATTCGCCTGCTCCGGCGTATTGAAATAAGCGAATACCGTTCGTTCCGCCATTCGGGCTTCACTCCAATTCGGGCATCTCGTAGTAGGTGGCAAAAGCCACCAGTAGTGTTCACCTCCCCAGCTGCATCTATTCGGATGAAAAAAAAGACCCTGCCGTCTCATTGACGGCAAGGCCTTCTTGGCACAGGTATTGAATGGACTATTCCGTGTACATAGCTTTCAGCTTCGCACGTTCTTGTTTCGTAACGCCGAGGCCTTGCTCAATGAAGTTGTCGATCGAGCCGTACTTCGCTTTCATCTCGTCGATTGCTGCTTGCAGGAATTCCTTCTGCACGCCCATCAGAGCCGTAATAGCAGCCACTACGTTCTCATCGCCGATTTGCTGCCTCACTGCTTCTACTGCTTTCTTATTCGCTTCTGCACGATAAACGTTCGATGCAAGGTAGTCTTCCATTACCGTCTTCTCATCAACGCCAAGCGCGAGAAGAATGATCGCCGAGCCAAGGCCCGTGCGGTCTTTGCCCGCTGTGCAGTGTTGTACGAGACCGATATTGTTCGGATCGTTCAGCAGCTCCATCAGTTGGATGTAGAACTTCGGCGCATCGACCATTTGCTTGTTGAAACCAGCCATCATCGCAACAGCCGAAGCTTCGTCTTTCATCAGGCCTGAAGCGATCATCGAGTTCAGGTCAGCTGCGCTTCCTGCATTGCCTTCGTCCGTACGGATATACTTCGCACCTGGAATAACAGGGTCAGCGAGTGCATTAACTTCTGCGTCCGTGCGGTAGTCAACGATCGATTTCAGTCCCATGTTCTGAACATATTTCAGATCGGAAGCCGTCAGGTGGCCAAGCTCTTCGCCGCGGAACAACTTGCCCCACTTCACGGTCTTGCCATCTGTCGTTTGGTAGCCGCCGAGATCACGGAAGTTGAACGCGCCTTGCAGGTTTACTTTGCGTTCGGATGTTACGATCGTGTCGCCGTTGCCGCCTTTGATCAGGAAATAAATACGTGCATTCGGATTCGGATCTGCCGTTACATGGCCATTGAAAGCCGTGTACGTCTTCGCCAGCAGCTTGCCGCTTTTTTCAATGTTGTCTGGGGACGTGCTCCAGTATATTTTGGCCGCGCCTAGATCTGCACTTGCTTTCCAACGAACAACGAGTGTGCCGTCGCTCTTACGCTCTACACTTGCTGTCGTGAATTCGCCCTGCTTCTTCGCTTGTACAGCCGAAGCAGCTGGAGCAGCAAAGCTCGTCATTGGCGCCACAGCGCCGAGCAGGATGGATGCAGCCAGAATTGCGGTCGATAGTTTCTTGTACATGAATAATGTGCCCCCTAATGGATAAGTGCTTGTACACAAGATTAGGGGTTTAGTATTCACACCACATCAACTGCATGTTAAGAGTTCGTAAAACCTCTAAGGGAAATTGTCGTGTACAATTGCTCGAAACTCATTATAATTTATGTAATTCATTTCCACATTTGAACGATTGGAGGTTCTCCCCCTCATGTCGCTATCCGTTACGATTAGAGCCGTTCAAGCCAACGACTATGCAGACGTTTATGCCTTTCAGCAGGAGTATCTGGACTCGGAGCCTTATGAGGCTTTCACTCAGCGGGTAGAAGGACCGTCCTCGCTATATTTCGCCGCTTACCAAGGGCAGCAGCTGGCTGGCATTATTTACGGAAATCCCTCTCGTAAATCCGAGCAGGATTATATGCTGCAAGGAGTAGCGGTCAATCTCGATACGAGACTAGGTTTGGCGCGGCAGGGCATCGGGTCCCGGCTGATGCAGACGTTCGAGAACGCCGCTCGTCTAGTTGGTGCGAATTCCGTCAGTGTGGGTGCGGCGGATGACCTGAAAGTCGAGCGCTTTTATCTCAAGAACGGCTTCCACCCCATTGAACTGGTAGCCAAGAGCGCCGACTACCGCGAGCTCGAGCGCGTGTCCATCCGTGACTACGAGGCAGGCAAACAGCTGCAGGAGCAGCTTCGCGCGAAGCACGCGGCTCGCGAGGTTATTTTTATTTTCGCCAAAGCGTTGAAATAGAAAGGCGGCCTCATCATGCACATTGGAATCGACCTTGATAACACTGTTCTCGATGCGACGACCCCACATCTTCACTATTACAATCTGGCTTCTGGTCTAGACCTAACAGCCGATGACGTCGATAATTTCTTTCTTTACAAAATGTACGGGTGGAATCAACAGGAGCGCGACGCCGTCTATTACCAGTACGGGCGCGACATCCACTGGCAATCGGCCCCGCTGCCGGACGCCGTCTCGGTGCTGCAGCAGCTGTATCGCGAGCATCGACTGTCCATCATAACCGCCCGCCCGCTGCAGTTCCGTGATGTGACGCTCGAATGGCTTGCGCATCATGACATTGCTTATCACGACATTGCTTTCATCGAGGACAAGCTGCAGCAATGCGCCGAGTCCATGGTCGAAGTGTTGATCGACGATGGACCGCATTACGCGGTGCAGTTCGTCAACGCACGCAAGCCTGTTATTCTGATGGAGCAGCCCTATAACCGCTCGGTTCCATCACATGATTTGCTGTTCCGTGCCACTAACTGGACTGATGTACAGAAGCATTTAACTGCCATTGCAACGCTATAAACAGGGAGCCCTGAGCGGCTCCCTTACTCATTTCTTACTTGCTAAGCTCATCAATTACAGCTTGTACGCCGTATGCGTTACCGCTCGGACCATAACCAAGCGCGAGCTCGCCATTGATACCGTACACATGACCATTCTTAACTGCCTTGAGCTGTTTCCATACTTCGCTGTCTTTCCAAGCGTCCGTTGCTGCTCCCATCGTCACGCACTTGAACGAATGCGACTAAACCATTCAGACCGGATAGCTTCTCTTTGCCTGCTTGTTGATCCGCTTGGTACTTCGCGATGTAGTCAGCCGCAATGTCCTCTTGTCCGAGAATTTCACCAAACATATTCACCATTATGTGAATGGCTCCCTTGACGGACGGGGCAGTTAACTCTATACTTTCAGATAATGATAATCATTATCATTATATCATGAGAACACTGCTGATGAAATTGCAAAGGTATAGATTTCGAAATAAACGCACGAAACAATACATCCTTTAGCTTGGCACCATTACAAACTACGAGATTAGGGAGATGAGCGTATGAGCGAACGAGACATTTACGACGTGACGGTTATTGGAGGAGGTCCTGCAGGGCTGTACTCTTCCTTCTATAGCGGACTTCGGGAATTGAAGACGAAGCTGATCGAGTTCCAGTCTTACCTTGGCGGCAAGGTCAATGTGTATCCGGAGAAAATGATATGGGATGTCGGCGGCCTAACCCCCGTCACCGGCGAGAAGCTGATTCAGCAGCTCATTGCGCAAGGACTCACCTTCGACCCAACCGTCGTGCTGGGTGAGAAAGTAACGTCCATCTCGAAGGGCGAGGATGGCGTATTTACCCTGCACACGTCCTTAGGCGCGGAGCATTACTCCCGCACTGTTATTCTCGCTGTTGGCGGCGGCATTCTGAAGCCGCAGAAGCTAAAGCTCGATGGCGCCGAGAAGTACGAGGTGTCCAATCTGCATTACACGGTTAAGTCGCTGTCCCGCTTCAAGGGTAGAACAGTGCTCATCTCCGGCGGCGGCAACTCCGCGATCGATTGGGCGAACGAACTGGAACCTTTTGCGAAGAAAGTGTATCTGACCTACCGTAAGGAACAGCTGAAGGGGCATGAGGCTGAAGTGACTCGCCTATTCAAGAGCTCGGTAACCTGCCTGCTGAATACGGACATAGAACGGCTCGTTGCGACAGAAGACCATTCGGCCATCGAACGCGTCGCGCTGCGCAATCTGGATGACAACGCACTAGTGGAACTAGCCGTCGACGATGTCATTGTCAGCCACGGATACGAGCGCGACAAGGATCTGCTTGCGCACAGCCAAGTATCGATCGAGATGAAGAACGAATGGTGCATCGACGGCACATCCATGAGCGAAACGTCTGTGCCGGGCATCTTCGCCGCAGGCGACATCCTCGCCCATGAAGGAAAGCTGCACTTGATTGCTGGCGCCTTCCAAGATGCGGCTAACGCCGTCAATAAAGCGAAGCAGTACATAACGCCAACGGCCGAGGCGTGGGGCATGGTGTCCTCGCACAACGAGCTGTTCGAGGAGCGTAACCGCGATCTGAAGAAGCAGCTGTTTGCGAACATCTAATACGCCAGGGGCTTTGCCCCTTGAACCCCTTAACCACTTAAACCAACATTTCAACATTTCAACATTTCAACATTTCAACATTTCAACATTTCAACATTTCTACCCACCCAAACCCTCCCTGCAAGGGAGGGCCCCAAAGGTCGTGTGACCTCTGGACTCCTCACAAGGACGCGACTTTGATGACTTGGGAGCGTGTGCCCGCTTTTGCCGCTGAGCGGCAAAGCTTCTTGTTTCGTGTGCCTAATAACGTTTCAGTGTCTGCATACTTTGTTCGTACGTGTCCACCTGTCACTGCCCATTGATGGGACTTCGATAAGCTGCACCATTTGGATGCCCAAACATATTACGCATCAAAACTTGTTCTTTCGTGTCCACCTGTCACCACCCCTTAATGGGACTACGATTAGCTGCACCATTTGGATGCGCACATCAAAACTTTGTTCGTACGTGTCCACCTGTCACTGCCCATTGATGGGACTTCGATAAGCTGCACCATTCGGCCAGTTATCCACGCCATTGGACGCTTGCTACTCCTCGTCCCCGCCCATCAGTTCGGCGAGCATTCGTTCCCGATTGTTCATGAACTGTTTCATGATGATGAAATGCTCTGTTTCCTCGAGCGCCTTCTCTTCTATCCCGTCCGTTGTGAGATTGTAGATCAATGCATCCGGGTAGGCCATGAGAATCGGTGAATGAGTCGCGATAATAAACTGAGAGCCCTGCTCCACCAGCTCGTGAATACGTGCGAGCATCGATAGCTGACGAAGCGGCGAAAGTGCTGCCTCGGGCTCGTCCAATATGTATAGGCCGCGTCCCCCGAATCGGTATAGGAACGTAGCGAAGAACGACTCTCCATGCGATTGCTCGTGCAGCGACTTACCGCCATAGGAATCAATTAGCGGCGGTCCGGACGACGGTTCCCGATCAAGTGCATCTACCGTCGTTGCTAGGTTATAGTAGCTCTCCGCTCGGAAGAAGAATCCGTCCTTCGGCCTGCGCGTCCCACGCACGAGCCGTATATAGTCATGCAGCTCCGAATGCGAGGCCGCCGTCGAGAACGTAAAGTTAATCGATCCGCCCTCGGGATTGAAACCCCATGCGACCGCGATCGCCTCCATCAGGGTCGACTTTCCCATTCCATTGTCACCGACCAGGTACGTTACTTTCGGATGAAATGACAACGAGCGAAGTTGCTTCACAACCTCTAGGTTAAACGGATACACCTCAAATGACGGAATACGCTGCCGTTCCAATTCCACTTGCCGTAAGAAAGGCATTGGACCATACATCATGAACACCTCCTAGCTCATTCCATTATAAAACGTTTGCGCCAGCATACGGAACAAACCTGCTGCTTTCTGCGTCCATATTAGCAATAGATCAGGAGGGATTCAACATGCGAAATGCTATTATCCTTTTCATGCTATTCGCTTTAACCGCATGCAGCAGTCCAAGCAGTAAGGAACCTCTCACACTGGAGCAAGTGATAACGGCATTCGAGAATGAGAAGCTTCAGCTTCAAGCTGCCGATGCCAATCCAATGAATATCGTTCAGCAAGGGATTAACGGCGTACAACCAAGCTTCTATTCTTTGAACAACAACGATACGCTATATTTGTTTATTTTCAAGTCGGAGGCGGATCGGAAGCAGGGACGCGAGGACTTCTATAATCGCCCAGTCGACTTCGCGGCTCATTCGACGTATGAAATAAACAATGCCCTTGTATTATGGTTCTACGGTGAGGACGCTGAAGCCAATACCGATGGGCGTATTCGAACAACACTCAGCCATCTCGGAACAGTGCAGCAATAAAATCAGCCATCCTGCGACTGCCGCGGGATGGCTGATCTTATTAATGCGAGAATCTCGAAATGACTTGGTTCAGCACCGATGCAACACGCTTCGGTCCGCCTTGAATATCCTGCTGCGACACGGTCACGCGAACGAAGCTTTCGTCCATCTCCATCGCTTCCGCGAATCGTCCGAACAGCCCGACTGCCTTACGGTCAATCTGGAGCAGAAGCTCTACGTTGCCGTTTTGCTGACGGAGGAAGATAAGTTCAAGCTCATCCAGTCGGCCTCTGTAAACGCCGGACTGCGGCACCCATTCCAGCTCCTGCACGAACGGTGAGTGTGCACCACCAAGACGCGGAGCATAGAGTGTCTCCACTTCACGCAATCGGAAACCAAGCGCTTCTACGGCTTGCATAATCACACGCATCGGTTGCGTCGGTACGACGTCAATCCGATCCTGATCGGTTGGGTCCACAGCCGAGCGGATATCAGCTGTCGTCTGAATGAAGACCGGCGTTCTTCCGATCGTAAGCGGTGTGCTTACAGGCAGCTGGAAAGCAAACTCCACATCCTTCTGTTCATTGGCCTGCAATTGAATCGGCGGCGTTGCGCGAATGACACCCAACTGCGCCTTCTCCTGCACCTTCGTATCGTTAACTTCTCTCGTGTAGTAAGTCATAACCGCTAGGTCAATGCCTTCGATCCGCTGCTCAACCGTCCCGCCATATATGCGAATGACACCGCGAATCTCTTCTCCCGGGTAGTACGAAGCCTTCTCCAACAACGTATCCACCTTCGCGGAACCAACCCCAACGCTGGCCATAATTCGATTAAATAATGACATCTGCATCCCTCCTGCTTCTTATCCGTAAACCATGCGAAGGGAGGATCAGCCCCACTTCCACACCTACCAACGTCTACGGACTATCGCGGAGAAACGATTCATCATTTTTGAATTAGTCCCGCATTTTGTTTGTACAATGCGAAAAGCCACCTCTCCCAAGATGGCTTCCCCTGCTCCTCCATATCACTTCTTCCTGCCATACTTCTTCGCATAGTACATGACACGGCGGTGCATGCTTCGATTCGAGTGCTTAATCGCCGTAAAATGCGGCCTTGTATTCACTTCGATAATCCATATTCTCCGCTTATTGTCCAGCGCTACATCGAGACCAAGCTCATGGAAGCCACCGACACGCCTACTGAACACCTTACCCACTGAGCGGCCCAATCGCTTCAACTGTGCTTCCTTCCGATTTATAACCGTCTTACCGTAACCAGCGCTCGCCAGCGTTGATCGGAAGCCGCCTAGTTTCCCGCCTTGATGGTAGTTCGTGGTCACTTTACCACGTTTGCCGATCTTCATAAGCAGCGCTGTGCTCTTCCACGGGCCGCGCTTCGATTTCTGCACCACTACGCGAATATCGAACGAGCGGCCCTCACAAGTGGCCAGCTTAATGCCCCGCTGAAGCAGATAGGAGCGTCCCCGCGAGTGTCTGCGCAAATGCTTGTATAACGAGTCAAGCGATGACAACTTGCTCTTTGAATAGTTATAATGCGCCTGATAGCCGCTGCCTTGTCTACGGATGCGGATAATGTTTTGACCACCCGTACCGCCAGTCGGCTTGAAGTAGACCGTCGAATATTGCGAAATCATAGAGCTTAGATTGCTTCTGTTGAACAGTCGGGTCTTGGGAACGTAGCGTCGGGTGGTGTTGCTGGCGAGAAGCCATTTGGTCTTAACCCATTTGCTCTTGATCGATGTACTCCGATAGCCCATAACGATTCCACTCCTTCACTGTAATCGTATGAGCGACCGCAATAACGGGGTCGTGCTCTTGTCTAGCGCTTCCGTCCATATTTTCTAGTCTCTAGAAGCCTCATATAGCCGCTGCGCGAGAAGCGCCGGTTTCGTGCGAAAATAAGTCATATGATCCCCCGACGACTTGATCAGTCTATACATGCCAAGCCGGCCACAATATTAACACAAATAATGACAATTGCCTGTATAATCTATTCTAGAAAATCATATACTACAAGGAGGATCGATATATCTTATCGCATATAAATAGTGTGACATTTTATGCCGTATAAGATATACTTACGATGAGTGATATCTTATTTGAACACTCTTTTTCTGATCAGAACGAGGTCGAAGTACTTCTCAATCAGATTATCGATTTATCTCTTCAAGAGAATCCTGACCCTGCTTATGTTGCACTTGCCCATTACGTACCGTTGGGTATGGAATATTTACGTGATCTTATTATTCCTACACGCTTAGAACAGGCGATTGAATGGGCTACAAGTGATATACGCGACCCTGATAAACAAGTCCATTTTAAGCTCATTCTTCAAACCGTATCTCAACGAACTGTGTATGAATTTCGCATCGATGCCCCACCGCTTTTCTTTCGCGCCTTCTTCTACATTTATAATGAATCTGTAAACCGACAATACAAGATTATGACACGTGCGTTTATTAAAGATCAGAAGAACCCGCCAATCCAACAAGAAGCTATTCAAGAGACTGCACTCAGAGCCAATGTATTCGCTCGAGACCCAATAAAGAATCTAAGAAAACTTAAATTACATAATGAGAAATAAACAAGGAGGTGGCCGTAATGAGTCGTTTCGACGATATCATGAACCGTTTCAAGACTGTTCCAGGCGTTAGGGAATACTTGGAGAGCTTTGAAATTCAAATAGGGAAACAGATATTTACTCGCCGGATTCAGCTAGGCTGGTCCCAGCAGCAGCTAGTTGAAAGATGTCGACAACGCGGGTATCCCATTACTCAGCCAATGTTATCCAATATTGAGTCCGGGAAGAAGAATATAGAGTCGAATACGTATCATATTGTTCTAGAAGTACTAGGCGGAGCTGAGAGCATACAGATCAAGTTCGGTCCTGTTCCTGATGAAAAAAAGATGACAGCAGCGCTGACTGAATAGTTAACGCTACAAACCTAACCTAAACCCACCCTTTTCAATAGGGTGGGTTTATTTGTGCTGATGTCATCCACGCATATTCCAGCCATTAAATGGGCAAAAAATGGTGATGGATTTATTCCGATCCGCGGCTGGCGGAACTAAAGGAAGGGCGGGGATCTCCATGTGGCGGAACGTTCAAGGATGGATTGAGCAGCGGTCGCCCGCCCAGGTGATTGCCGGCTACTACTTGTTAGCTGTGTTGATAGGGATACTCGTATTCAGTATTCCAGCGGTGCATCGTCCTGGGCACGAGGTGTCGTTCTTCGATACGGTCTTCATGGCTGTCAGCGTCGTCAGCGACACAGGTCTTGCCGTATTCAATATGGCGGAAACGTACAGCGTATTCGGCTACTTCATGATCATGCTCATGCTGCAGTTCGCAGGTATCGGAATAATGGCGATGAGCACCTTCATCTGGATTCTGTTCAGACGGCGAATCGGACTGCGCGAACGCCGCCTCATTATGGTCGATAACAATCAACTCGCCTTATCCGGCATTGTGAAGCTGATGAGAGAAACAATCAAGATCGTACTGCTGACGGAACTAATTGGAGCGCTCATCTTCGGCTTTCGCTTCCTGCGCTATTACCCGACGTGGGAGGAGGCGTTCCTTCAAGGATTGTTCGCTTCAGTCAGCGCGACAACCAATGCTGGAATGGACATTACCGGTACTTCATTAGCTCCTTACGCCAATGACTATTTCGTGCAATTCATTACGGTTATCCTAATTGTTTTTGGTGCAATCGGATTTCCGGTCCTGATTGAAGTGAAAGCTTTCTTGTCGAGAAGGCAGCTCCAACTGGAGCGCAGCTTCCGCTTCTCGCTCTTCGCGAAGATCACCTCCGCCACCTACTTCATCCTGCTTATTATCGGGACGATTCTGATCTGGCTGATGGAGAGGAATCATTTTATGAAGGACATGTCGTGGCATAAAAGCTTCTTCTACGCTTTGTTCCAATCGACCACAACAAGAAGCGCCGGGCTAACGACGATGGATATTAACGACTTCACGCTGCCGACGCTGCTGCTGATGAGCGTGTATATGTTCATCGGCGGATCGCCGAATTCGGTTGGCGGGGGGATTCGGACAACGACGTTCGCGCTGAACATGCTGTTCATTTTCAATTTTGCCAAGGGGATTCGGGAGATTAAGGTGTTCAAACGCCAATTGCATCAGGACGACATTATGAAGTCATTGGCGATCACCGTATTCGCCATTCTAATGTGTACCGCATCTGTTATCGCGATCAGCGTGTCCGATCGGTCTATTCCGCTCATGTCGATTATATTCGAGGTGTGCTCTGCTTTCGGTACAGTCGGCATGTCAACGGGCATTACACCCAACCTGAATGCGTTCGCCAAATGCGACCTCATGGTGCTCATGTTCGTCGGCCGCATCGGGTTAACCTCGGTTCTGCTCATTATGGGCGGCAATAAGAGAGAACCCAAGATCCGTTATCCGGTTGAGCGGGTCATTAACGGGTAATACCCCGACAACCAGAAAACACCATGCGGCGCATTCGTCGCATGGTGCTTTGTTATGCCTTAGGCTAAAGGTTATTCCTCATCTTCGTCAATAAGGGACAGCGAGTTTGGACTTCCGAACCGCTTAAGCGATCTGGCGCGAGCTCGCTCCTGCTCTACTTCCCGGTTGCGCGGCTGCGCATTCGTAACGAGGTTATCGAGCAGCTTCTGTGCGGCTGCTGCAACCTCCTCGACAGCTTGCTGGAACACTTCTTCATTCGCTTTGGACGGCGTATTGAAGCCCGATAGCTTACGCACGAACTGCACAGCGGCAGCGGTAACCTCGTAATCGGTAGCTGGCGGACTGAAATTAAATAATGTTCGGATATTTCGGCACATGCTGCGCTTCCTCTCCTTGTCACGACATAATCACCCAATATTTGTTACTATAGCATACGTCTTCATGATGATCCACACATGGTGATAGACCGCTAGAGCGCCATATTGAAGCGTCGTAGAGTTCGATAGAAGCAGCAACCGCCAGACTAGTTCATTAAGGCAGCCACCCCGTAATCTGAAGTATCGCCAGCAGCACTTCAATCACGATAAGGATCACGATAATCCATTCTACGAATAGCCCGCGAATGGAATGGCTGATCGTCGAGAAACCCTCCATGATCCGGTACAGCACTTCCGTCTTGCTCTTCAGAATCGTAAACCGGTCACTCAATTCGAAGAACTCCGACATCCGATCATAGAATTCGCCCGCGCTACTGATTGTCCATGTAATGTCAGGTTTATCAAGAATCATGATATAAGAGATCGTATTAGACTCATGACGCATGATGCTGGCTGTCTGACGCGCTAGCTCTTTGTTGCCGATCCGCATTCGCCCCGATTCGAGACGGTCGATCAGAAGCTCGAGCCGATCATGGATTTTGCCCGATTGCTCTTCAATCTTTTCAAGCGCTACCGACTTCGCTAATACGGTCGAGATCAGCTCCGGATAGAACGATTCGTATTCGGATACGACTACATATTCATCGGTCAACTGAAACTCTGCTTTCTTGTCGGTATGCAAGCTGTAATCATCGGTGTACTGGTGGGCGTTTATAAGGTCAATGCCAGGCTCGAAGGTGTGAACAAAACGCAGAAACGCAGAAATCTCATCCGCATGGCCTTGGTTAATGAATACTACGCTGCCGAACGAGAAGACGAGCACCTGCTGTGACTTGTCAACTTCCTTGTGCAAAATCGACTTCAGCGTGTCGCCTCTCAGAATAAGCGGTTCTTCCCAAGTAAATTTCTTCGGTATCCCGCAGTGCGTCGCTATTTTGTTCAGGTCAATTTCATTCGCTATGGCAAAAGCTTTAAACGTAAGCTCCTTCATCATTGCCGCTCCTCTCGAAGCCATTATAATGCCGAACTGTAAAGGCCGATGTCGTGATTCGTTTTCAATTCGTTAACTTTTCCATTCTATGTACAAGCTATATGCGGACGATCATTAGAAAATGCCTGCGCATCCCCCTAACACTCGAATTGTCGTTTCGACATAAGCTCCACTTCCGCTTTAAGGTGCTGCTGCATAGGCGTTAGTATGGAGAATAAACCCATATTTTAGTCTCACCCCATATTAGTAAAACTGACGCTGCTTATGCGACAATGTAAGAAGGACCTGTATGCCGCCAATCTGCGGGCATTCAGGTCCTTTGCTTATCTATCCTCGATTGTGTAAGGGCAGTTTCCGCACATGGCTATTAAGACAGTTCCTTCGTCATGAACACGCTGAAAGGATCTTCAACATAATCCGCAAACGGTCCCGTGTACTGGAAACCGAGCTTCTCATACAGTTTCCTTGCAGGCCAGAACGACTCCGGCGTTCCGGTTTCCAGGCTGAGCCGCTTATAACCCCGCTCCTTCGCCACGGCAAGAATGTGCTCCAGTATTCGTCTTGCGGCACCCTTGCGCAGATGAGCGGCAGATGTACGCATCGATTTGATCTCGCCGTGCTCGCTGTCCAGTTCCTTAAGTGCCCCGATTCCAAGCAACTCGCCATCTTCCCATAGACTCCAGAAGGTTACATCCGGGCTTCTCAATCCATCTAGATCAAGAGCGTGTACGCTTTCCGGCGGCGAGTCCGCCGACATTCCCTGCAGATGGACCGCAATCAAGGCTTGAACTTGCTGTCCCGTTAAATCGTCTACCCGAATTTCCATACCTGTCGCTCCTTATCTGCTCGGTCTATACAGCCGATATTATGATTGCCGCGATACCCACTGCCTCACGACAGACGGTATCCCATCCTTGGCTGTCGGGTAGCGATACTCGAATCCGATATCCTTCAGCCGTTTGTTTGTAAAATACGTATGCGCTGTTGCATATTCCGTTAATACGGGTCCAAGCAGTAGCTGGCACAACCAACGCGGGATTGAGCGAACCTTTCCTTCTACTTGCAGCTCCTTCTCAATCAATTTCATGAATGCTGTTGTGGTCATCGGCTCATTATCGCAAAGAATATATCGCTCGCTCGCCGCTCCATGCTCAGTTAAAAACAAGCAGGCTCTTGCGGTATCCTCTACATGGATCGGCGAGAAGTATGGTTCATAGCCCTTAAGTGAATATACCGGTTTCTTGTGATAAATCGGACCAATGAACAGCTGCGGCATCCACGAATCCGGGCCATAGATTTGGGCAGGGAATGCTGTCACAATCGGCAGCCCTTTCTCCATGTACCGATCTAATACATTTACCGAGGCTTCGATATAGGGACCCCAACCCTTCGGCTCGTTCTTATAATCGCTGTCCCTGAGCGTGTCCGCGCCAGTATCCCCGTAGTAGCTCGTTCCTGCAATATAGACGATCTTCTTGGTCATGCGAGGGTTCACATGATCGAGCAGGCGTACAGTCATTTTATAATGCCCTTGACCGAACGTATTCGCGACCTTCTTCGTCACCTTCTTCCCCCAAGTCGGCGGAGACGCTAGATGAATAATCGATTCGCACGTTTGAATCGCTTGCTGCCACGGACCATCTGAAAGAAGATCGCCGACAACGGCATCTACGCCTCGTTGTCGCAATTGCTCTGCCTTGTCTGCCGACCTTGTCAGTACGACTGCCTGCCTGCCCTCCTTGATCACTTCATCGATTAGTCGACTTCCGACATAGCCTGTGCCGCCCGTAATAAATACTTTTCCCATCTATGCGAATCCCCCCATAAAAAATCAATCCAATTTATACCATTATAAATACCTGATTCAGCTGCATGTCAATACAGATCTGCAATCGTCTTAACGGAACAGCAAAGAAGCCAACGTTACCTTTTCCCTCGCTGGCTTTACGCTTTGCTATGCTGCTATCTTATTGCTGCTCTAAATTGAAATGCACGAAGAATGTCGTTCCCTGCTCGCTTGTATGCACCTTAATGATCGCATTATGGCGGGCAGCAATGCCGTAGCAGACAGACAGGCCAAGACCGGTTCCATTCGACTTTGTACTGAAAAATGGTGTGCCCAGCTTATCTAGAAGTTCTGCCGGAATGCCGGTTCCCTGATCCTTCACTGCCAATACGACCTGCTGTGCATCGGTATAGGTCTGAATGGTCAGCGTTCCGCCGCAGCGCATCGCATCAAGCCCATTCAGCACAAGATTCAGAATGAGCTGCCGCAGCTCCTTTTCATTCATGTCGAACGTTGGGCATTCGCCAAGCTCCAGCACAATCTCGTGATTGCCTGTTATCGCCTTCGATTGGATCAGAGGATATAACGTCTCAATGACCGTATTGATCTGCTTCTGCTGGTGGCTAGCCGGCGTAGAGGCCCCGACTGCAAGAAATTCCGTCACGATATCATGCACCCGATCGAGCTCTTCAATCATAATATCGTTGTATTCATTGGATGGCCTGCTCTTGGATAGCTGCAGGAACCCACGAATGGTCGTCATTGGGTTGCGAAGCTCATGTACGATACCCGCCGCCATCTCGCCTGTCAGGTTGAGCCGATCAAGCCGTACCATCTCCCGCTCCAGCAGAATGCGCTCCGAGATATCCGTCACAACGGTTAGCAGACAGGGTTCCCCTTGAATCTGCGTTTCCACACTGGACATAACGCCTTCACGCAGCTCTCCAGAATGAGTCATATATCGAATTCGTATATTGCTTACCGGACTCCAGTGGTCAGACTGCGCAGTCATCTCCTCTCTTTCATTCGAGTCCACAAAATAATGCAACAAATCGACATTCTGGTTAATGACTCCCTCAAGCGGCCGCCCGACAGCGGCCAAGAAGCCTTCATTCACATTCACATAACGATGGTCCTCCATGGATCGAAGGGAAATAATGCACGGCGTCGCATCGAACATTTGCCGGAACCGCTCATCACGCTCTGTCTCGCGTTCCGTTACATCCCGAATGGAACACACATAGATCGACTGCCCCATAATGACGGCTCTGCCTGTCTGAATATCGACCGGGAACGGAATGGTACCGTAACGCAGCGCCGAAGTCTCGATTACGCTTGATTTACGGTTTGCTACCTCCTGCAGCTTCGCAGATAACGAGGGTACTAGTTGATCGATCGACGCCCCCAGCAGCTTGTCCTGCGGAAAGCCGAACATCGATATAGCAGTCGAATTGACCGTTTGAATGAGGCCCTGTTCATTGACCATGACGATTGTATCGTTGGACGTTTCGCCGATCACGCGCATGACCTCATGCTGGAGCTTGATCTGCTCCTGATACAGATACATTTGGACGAAAGCAGTGATCTTCATCTTCAATGTCTCAGGGTGGTACGGTTTGAATATGTAATCGATTGCACCGACGGCATAACCATGCTTCACATGCTCTGCAGCCTGACTGATCGCCGTAATGAATATAATAGGGACATATTTAGAGCGCTCGCGCATTTTGATCAATTCAGCTGTCTCGAAGCCGTTCATGCCCGGCATCTGTACATCCAGTAGAATAACTGCAAAATCCGTTGTTAAAACGTAACGCAATGCCTCCTCTCCAGATTGTGCACGGAACAAACGATAATTCGGAGAGTCCAGAATCGCCTCCAATGCAATAAGGTTTTCAGGACGGTCGTCGACTATTAGAATGTTGACCGTCGATAATGTGCTATTTAACTTTTCGATAAAGCTTTTCATTATGTTCAATCTCCTTATAACAGTCTGTGAACCTCGTAAAGGTAATGCTCTCTTTGTGACCTAGACCGAGAAATCCAGAAGGAGACAAGCTCTGATAGAACAAGGTATGAACACGATGCTGAAGTTCAGCATTGAAGTATATCAATACGTTGCGGCAAATAATGACGTGAAACTCGTTGAATGACTCATCGACTGCAAGGTTATGTTGAGCGAACGTAATGCGAGCGGCAAGAAAGGGGTGGAATTTGACCTGGTTATGCTTAATCATAAGATAGTCGCTCATTGCCCTGGTTCCGCCCGCAAGCCTATAATTTATTTCGTATCTTTGCATATGCTCCGCATTGAACGACTCGAGCTTCGCCTGCTCGATAACATCCTCATTCATGTCCGTGGCATATATTCTCGACCTTTCCAGCAGCCCTTCCTCATGCAGCACAATCGCCATCGAATAGACTTCTTCGCCAGTCGAGCAGCCAGCGTGCCAGATCCGAATGCTCGGATACGCCTTGAGCAGTGGAATGACTTTACTGCGGAAGGTTCTGAAAAAGCTTGGATCACGGAACATCTCTGTAACGTTAATTGAGAAATCGCTAGTTAACCTTTTAAAAACTTCAGGGTCATGCAGCACGTGGTCTTGTAGCCCGGATACCGTCTTCAGTCGCTCTAATCGAATACGGTGCCAGATGCGGCGCCGTATGACCGGAAAAGCGTAATTGCGAAAGTCGACACCGTAATGCCGATACAGCGCCTCTAACAGCAGCTCGATCTCGAGCTTTTCTAATTCGTTGATGGTCGAGTTTTCCTCTATCAATCTGCCACCTGCTTCGCGAGCCAAATCTTCATGCGGGCGAATAACTGCTCCAGCTTGACTGGCTTGCTGATATAGTCGGACGCGCCGGCACGGATGCACTTCTCGCGGTCATCTTTCATCGCCTTCGCCGTTAACGCGATGATCGGCAGCGACTCAAAGCCTGGCGTCTGGCGCAGGGTGCGCATCGTCTCATAGCCATCCATCTCCGGCAGCATAATGTCCATGAGAACGAGGTCGACATCTGGATGCTCCTTCAATAACTTGAGACAAGAGATCCCATTCTCCGCGAACAGCACATTCATCTTCCGGCTTTCCAATGCAATGGTCGTCGCATAGACGTTGCGCATATCATCGTCCACAATAAGAACTTTCCTTCCAGCCCACAGCGCATCTTCAAGTTCAGCATCTGCTTCTTGCGGTTGCGGCTCTTCCGTCGGTTGCACAACCGCTGCAGCAGCTACTTCTTGGTGTACCACAGCAGTTGGACTATCAACCGCCTTCTTCTCGCTGCTAGGAAGAACGAGCGAGAACACACTGCCTTGACCAACAACGCTAGTTACGAAAATATCGCCGCCGAGCAAATGCGCAATGTTGAGACTAATGGACAGACCGAGCCCCGTACCGCCATACTTGCGATTCGTCGTGCCGTCTGCCTGTTGGAACGCTTGGAAAATCAGGCCTTGCTTGTCTCTTGGAATACCGATTCCGGTATCATGTACAGAGAATGCAATGCCGTCCTGCGTCGTATAGCTGTTCTCGCCCTCCGACGGCAGGTTATGCAGCGAACGGTGAATATGCAGCTTAACCTCGCCCCGCTCTGTAAACTTGAACGCATTGGAGAGTAGGTTTTTAATAATTTGCATAACCCTCTGCTCATCTGTAAGGAGATCTGTCGGCAAATCCGGATCGAGCAAGGTTGTAAACGTGATGCCCTTCTGACGAGCAATCGGGAAAAACTGCTGCTCTGCGAATTCGCAAATGTATTGCAGGCTTACCGGCTTCGATACGAGATCGATCTTGCCCGACTCGATCTTAGATAGATCAAGAATATCCGTGATCAGATGAAGCAGATCATTGCCTGATTGATGGATGGTGCTTGCATACTTGATCTGATTTTCTGTTAAATTTCCGCCTGCATTCTCGGCTAGTATATTCGAGAGAATAAGCAAACTGTTCAGCGGCGTACGCAGCTCATGTGACATATTCGCAAGAAACTCCGACTTATACTGCGAGCTGAGAGCAAGCTGTCTCGCCTTCTCCTCAAGCTGGCTTTTCGTCTTCTCCAGCTCTTTCGTCTTGTGCTCCGAGTTCTTGTACTGCTCCTCCAGCTTCTCATTAATGCCGCGCAGCTCTTCCTGCTGCATCTGGAGCTCTTCCGACTGGGTCTGCAGCTCTTCCGTCAGTGTCTGCGACTCGACCAACAGACGTTCGATCTGCATGCGTCCCGCAATGCTGTTCAATACGCTGCCAAGCTGGTTCGCAACCTGCTGCAGCAGGGTCTGCTGAATGAAGGTTAAAGCGCTGAATGAAGCTAATTCGAATACGGCGATGACCTGACCTTCGAACTGGATCGGCATTATGAGCAGGCTGGAAGGCGAGGCCTTGCCTAAACCCGATGCGATTTGAACATAGTTATCCGGCAAATCATTCAGCAGAATTGTTCGGCCTTCCAACGCAGCTTGTCCGACTAGACCTTCTCCGAACAAAAAGCTGTCCGCACCGATGCTTTCCTGCTGATCGGCATAAGAAGCGATTTTGCTAAGCTGCGGGCGGTGAGTGCTGCCCTGCTTCATATAGAAAACACCATATACCGCATCTACCAGCGGTGTAATCGTTGTGATGAACAACTGCGCGAGCGACTCAAGGTTGTGCACCCCTTGGAATTTGACGGCCATCTCGCCGACATTGTTCTCCAGCCATCGCTGTTCTTGCTCAAGCACCGCGTATTGCTCCAACGTCTTGCCCATCTCATTGAAGGAACGTGCAATGTCGCCGATTTCATCCTGCGTTCGCACTTCAATATGAGGCAGCTTGGTCCGGCGGGTGGAGTCATGAGTAAAGCCGGTAATAACTCTCGTAATTTTCTGTAAATTGCTTGTAATGCGATGCGAGAGAAGAAGACCAATAAGAAGCGTTAACAGAAACGTAATAATGGTAAGAATGGCTGTCATCCGATTGACGAATTTGACCATTTTCGAATTGTCTTTACGATCCTGATCTAATGTATTTCGCTGCTCTTCTGCGAATTTCGTAGCGAGAGGTCCAAGTTGTTGCCCGAGCGGCATTACATCCGATTTGAAATAGGCAAGTGCCCGCGCATGATCGCTATTGTTCTCTAGCTTAGTCAGTAGATTCTCTGTACCATCGACGAAAGCCTGATCTGCATTCACCAAATCCTCAAACGGTTGATCCATTTCGGGCTGAATATCCATTGCTTCTACTTCAGCCACCAAATCCGTCAGTTGCTTATTGTTCGCTTTCAGTTCCTCGAGGAAGACCTCCTCTTGCGTAAGCAGATAACCTCTTAAATTGTTAGTCTGTTGCATAGCAAAGTATTGAATTTCGTTTGCTTTATTAAGCATCTCAACCCTTCGGTCGATCAGGCTGTCAAACGACTTGTTAAGCTTATCATTATAGTAATAAGCATTTATATTAACCGCCGTTACGAGCAAAGATACCGATAGAAATCCGATGAGCAGCTTGCTGCGAATCGTAAACCGCATATGTGGCCTCCCTGACATTCGTACAAACTCAATAAACTGCCATTCCCTAAAAATTTGCTCTTCTACTGAAAGGTTATCATACAAAACAGTAATTTCAAGGGTTATAAATCGTCGAATTATTAGGTCATATGCGGCCCCATATAGCAAGTTAGTAGCCCTTCGCTCGCTATTAAGTCTATTATGGAAAATGATTATGTATAAAATAAGAACAAAATGGCGTACGAAGAAGACAAAATTGAAAAAAATTGTTTTGTTAGGCACAGGATTATGAAGAAAATTGTCGAAAGTTAGGAAGAAAGTATCAGACAGCTTTTGAGGTGGAGTATTGTGAAGCGCGTAAAACCGATATTATTTATACTAATTTGTGCTGTGCTCGCTATTCTATTCATACGTCCTCAAACTGGGTTTGCAGATAGCGCCCAGTCTTCTTCAGGTATCTCGATTAAGGAGTGGGAGATTCAGTGGTTTAATGATAATGTACAGTCATCCGATTCTCCGTCTACTACTGAGCCGTGGTTGAAAGCGAGTATTTATCAGCCTCTGAAAGATACCCCAAAAGACTATAATGGTGTATGGGTGCACTTCGTCATCCCACCTACGTCTAATTGGCAAACGCCAGGGCTCCTCATTAGCCTAATGTACGGGAACCAGATTGAAATCTACCAGGGTAACCAGTTGGTTTATGAGTTTAAGCGCGACTCTTCCTTTGACCGAAACATGGTCCTTACGACTCTAATGCCCAACTCAGAATTTTCTAATATTTATATCCGTATTTCATCACTAGACCGTGCAGGGATCCTGAGTGGGGTTCTGGTAAACGATTACAATAAGTTATCCAAAACATATTTTATCGAAGAGCTTCCTAGCCTCATGCTTGGTTCCTCAATCGCCTTTGTTGGACTTGTAATGCTGCTTATCTCAGGCTATCTCAAAGCCCAACAGCGCAAGGCGTGGGTATCCCTAAGTTTTATTGCTCTAGCAACGAGTGTAATGATTATAACGTTTTCAACATTTCCACACGTTTTCTTCAAAGAATATGGTAGCCTATGGCAGCTGTTGTTCGATATCTCTATGGTTATCGTTTTCCCTGCACTGCATTCATTCGCTGCTACAGTATTTGAAGGCAAGCTGACTTTCTACCGAAAGTTTGGACAATGGTTCACAGGCTATTCTGTATTCTGTGTGCTTGTTTCAATTTTGAACCAATATATTGGAGATCAATTTTACTTCTTATACAAACTGTTTACCTTCTACTTGTTAGCGCCAATGCTGCTAATCCATTTTGTACTGGTCATCAGCCAGGCAATCATTCAATCTATACGAGGAAATAAAAACAGCATCATTCTGGCGTTGGGATTCCTCGCCTTTGCTATGATGTTCGTTATGGATCTACTCCGAGTTTTTATTAGCAACAACTTGCGTCTACCCTACATGTGGAAGTTCGGTGTAGTGCTCCTCGTCATCTCACTTATCATCGTGTTAGCACGTCGTATTTCGGCGGATCATAGGAAGCTTGTTCTGTATTCAAAGGAATTGGAAATGTTCAACGGACGACTTCAACGTGAAGAGAAACTCAAATTTATTAGTGAACTCGCTGCTTCGATTGCACATGAGGTGCGCAACCCACTGCAAGTGACAAGGGGATTCCTACAGCTCATTTCGAATAAATCAGAAGACGCATCGAAGCCCCACTTCTCGATGGCAATAGACGAGCTGGACCGTGCAGCCACTATCATTACGGACTTCCTTACGTTCGCCAAACCTGAACTGGATAACAACGTAACTATAATGGACATGCAGCAGGAGCTAATGGCTATTGTAACCATTATTAGCCCGATGGCTGCTTTAAGTGGAGCCTCACTGCAAGTCGATTTACCGGATAAGTTCTATGTGCAAGGAAACCCTTCCAAGTTTAAACAGGCTATCTTGAACATGGTCAAGAACAGCATCGAAGCTATAGAAGCGCGCGAGAATGGGATCGTTCGAATTAGTATGCGCGAAGAGAGGGGCAAGGCCGTCATTCGCATCTCGGATAACGGAGAAGGCATGGAGAAAGAGCAAATCGAGAAGTTGGGAGAGCCTTACTATTCGACGAAGACGAAGGGTACAGGCCTTGGACTGATGGTTACATTCCGGATCATTGAAGTCATGAATGGTATGCTCGAGTTCCGAAGCGAGAAAGGAAAAGGAACCGAAGCATTGATTCGGTTCCCTATTGTTAATTCTGAGCTTTAAACCCAAATGAACGGCTGTGCGCCCACTTCTGCAGCTTTAGTCAAAACAGCTTCTGGTTTAGGAGGCAGAACCAGGTAGTAGCTCGCTGCTTCCTCTTCGACTACTTTGAGATTGATTGCTGCTGGTATCTCGACTTGGAAAGCTTTCAGGATAGCAGCCTTAGGATCTGCCAGGAGTTCCTGTTTAAATTGCTCATCTTCCCAAGCTTTCTTAATGATCTGAACTTTCAATGCGTCCACAGAAATCGACATGCGCTGCACAACCCTTCAATGTTAGTAGTCTCACAGACCTATATTACCATAAAATATAACTTTATTTCTCCATTATTTTACTAGATACGACACTATTTTTGAATTTTTTATATCTTTAATTAGTGCTTATAGAACATATTCATATGAAAAAGGGACCGAATCATATCGGTCCCTTTAATTATTTCATAGTCAATACGAGCTGTGACAACCCGCCATGAGAAGCAAGCTCATCAACCGCCCTCTGGATCCGCTCGGCAGTCTCCCGAAGATCCT
The DNA here is from genome assembly GCF_014779765.1 of Paenibacillus terricola. Taxonomy (GTDB): domain Bacteria; phylum Bacillota; class Bacilli; order Paenibacillales; family Paenibacillaceae; genus Paenibacillus_T; species Paenibacillus_T terricola. Next base: position 135,924 of record NZ_JACXZA010000007.1, read on the forward strand.
GCACGATCGTCCCTTGATAGGTTAACAGTCTTGTAGATGCCTGCGGAATCTGGTGCATCCGCTCTCGATAATGTTCAGCGATCTCCGCCAATTGAACTAAGGCTCCACGGTGATAAATAGCACGATTCACACTTCGCTCGTCTAGTTGATCGCCCACCACGTCCGCCAGTTTGTCCTTCACAATCGTCAGGAAGGAATTGCGGTTCGATTCATGCAAATCTTCTATTCGATCCGCCCAGTCATCTGATAATTGCAGAACGGCAAGTGCTAGATCGATAGCCTCTTCTACCTCTGTGATCCGCTGTTCGGTCTGACCCGCCCAGAGCAGCACGCCTGCTGCACCCAGCTTAATCGGAGCTGCCTTGCCTGCGAGCTGCCGAGCGTCCCATGGGTTTACCGATTCAAGCACCTCGCGAGTGACAGCGGATGACCACTGCTCAACATACTGGCGTTCATACGACCATATTGAGGAGTTGGGATCAAAATATCGAGCATACCGTCGACGGGACATCACACCCAGCATTTGAGCTAACGCTAATGACTTGCGAACACCGGATGATTGTATCCGATCGTCTCCCCCGTCCATAACGTCATCCAATATAAAATACTGAAGCATGACATACACGCTTCCTATCGAAAGATCCCGGCAAAGCTCTATCGGTGCGCCCGTCTCCTCCTGCAACCAATAAGGCAGCAGGAAGCTGATCGACTTCGCTTTTCCCCCGCTGCGCAGCGGATGACAGCGCGCGAGCAATGCTTGTCCCATCTCCCGCAGCTCATCAGGAAGCTCTATCATTTCTCGTGATGCCTCTTCGAATAGGAGCTCTATTTCATCCTTGAACTCATCGACTTCTCTCATCGGCGCACCCTCGCATGTTGGATATATTTGTTATTCGACATTATATCATGACCCTATAGGATAATAGGACTATATTTTGACAAAATAAAAGGCACCGCTATGCGGCGCCCTAAACGTGTATTAATAGATTAATTACAGCCACTCGCCGTCCTCTGGAATAGCCACCTGCTCTATTAGCTCCCGCTCTGCGAGCTTCGTGCGAAGCACATCCCGTGTAACATGGCAGTGGTTTATCGAATCCATGTGCACGGCAATCACCTTTGTATAAGGTGCATATGGAACGACTTGGATAACATCGTCCGCATCCATCGTAATAGGATCACCGACTAAGAATTGCGCCCCGCCTGCGTTCACAATGGTCTGATCCGGATGATATGCATCCAGCGCCGCCTTCACATCTTCACACCAGATCGTATCGCCCGCAATATACAGGGTAGGTTCGCCATCCGCTTGGAAAACAAAACCGGACACCTTGCCCATTCGCTGCCCGATTTCACCTGTCCCATGCTGCCCGTTCGTCCGATGAATCGTCACACCTTGGAAGGTCGTTGTATCCGCAACCTCCGTCACATTCGTAAAGCCAGCTGTAAGGATCGCTTCCTGATTGCTTGGCTGGCATAGAATCGGCGATGCCTTCGGCAAAGCTTGCATAGCGGCGGCATCCCAATGGTCCTGATGAAGATGCGTCACGATCACGGCATCAGGAGCGAGCCATGCATCCAATGGGCCCGGCAGCGGGACAAGCGGATTGCGGCGATCATTATCTGAATTCATAATGGGCGGATTAGCGCCTTGCGGGCTGAACATCGGATCGATAAGAAAGCTAGCCCCCGCATATTCCAGCCATAGCGTGGCATGGCGAATGAGTTGAATGCGCATCGAAATCCCTCTTTTCGGACGGAATATAGTTCTGTTACGATATCGATGATAGCATCTGACGCCGCAATCGAACCATAACTTGGTGAACGTATTCGGGCGAGTTTGCTTTCGCTGTGAAAGGAGTCGACGCTAGATGGCTAATCAGACCATTGATGATACTGATATTCGCATTCTCCAAGAGCTGTTGAATAACGCCCTGCTCACCCATAAAGAAATCGGAGAGGCCGTTCACCTGACAGGACAGGCCGTTGGCGCACGCGTTCGCAAGCTGCAGGACCTCGGCGTCATCGACGGCTACACGCTGCGCTGGAATCCTGAACGGATCGGCCTGCACATTCATGCTTTTCTTATTCTGTTCATGCATTCGAACCAAGCGCATCAAGCGCTTCGGGACCTTGTGCAGTCGAACGAGTCCGTCCATGAGATGCATCGCGTCAGCGGAGAAGGCTGCTATTGGATGCGTGTTCGTGTCAGCGATATGACCGAACTGAACAAGCTGCTGGAGGAAATACTGACTTTCGGCAACTATAAGCTCAGCATGTCGATAGAACGAATTAAGTAATTACTCCAGGAGAGGCAGGTATAGGGCCAGAGTTTAATATCTTCGGTACATCCCTACCGATTTCGGCTGCGTATAATCAAACCCAAACTTGCGGTACAACTGGTCAGCTGGCACATCCGCGATCAGACTTACATAGGACCCCGGGTGCGCGGTCGCATCCAAATAGTCCATCAACGCCTTCATGATCAGCTTACCGTAACCGCGGCCTTGACGAGACGGGTGAACCGCAATGTCTACTATGTGATAAAAGCATCCTCCGTCTCCGATAATCCGCCCCATTCCCACCAACTGCCCGTCGTCGCTGCGCAGCGTAACAATATGGACCGAGTGCGCAAGTCCGATTCTCGCGCCAGCTAAGTCCTTCGGGCTTAATCCCGCCGCAATACGCAGCGCGTTGTACTCCTCAGCGCTTGGCGCTTCAGGAAATACCTCCATTAATTCATCCATTCTCTCTCTTCTTACCTCCACTCCGTCGAATTGCGGCTAATCCTATACGTTTATGCAAACCTTATAAGCAGGACTTCCCATCGCATAGAGGTTCCCTGTCTTTCATCGCTCTATGCGATACGAGATGTGATCAATGTCACAAAACCGACAATTATTTCCCATTGTGCAATATTGCCCATTGGGCAATAATATTAATAGAGAATAATTACGAGTTGGATGCTGGAGGTGAACCACTCACTACGATGAACAAATTAAGCCTTCGTGACATCAAGAAAGAGGCAACCGCTAACGCGCTTGCCGAGGCAGCATTCGAGCTCGCGCTCGATAAGGGGCTGGATGGCTTCGTCGTCGAAGATATTGTGCAGCGCGCCGGCTATTCGCGGCGGACGTTCGCGAACCATTTCTCCTGCAAGGAGGAGGCTGTTGCTGCGGCAGCGGTTATTTTCAAAGACGCCCCTGACGAAGAAGAGCTTGTTAATGAACTAGCTGAGACGGCTTCCATGGTCGATATCCTGCACCAACTGATGCGGATGCAGTTCACCGTCGAACAAATAAAGACGATGCGCAAGCTGGTGAAACTCTCCGTGCAGTTCCCGACCCTTGAGCCTTACATTCTGACGATCTTCCATCAATTCCAGCGCAAAGCGCAGCATATTCTGAGCCGTTGTTCGCGCGGACGCCACTCCGAGATGTACACGCACCTGCTCGCAGGTGCCATGTACGGGGCTGCGCTTCCGCTGCTCAACAGCGATCTCCCCATTCTCTTCCAGGGGGAACCCGATGTAGATATGCCGGGGGCAATGACGTTCGAGCAGTATCTGGACGAAATGTTTAAGCACTTGAGCAACGGCTTCTAGCCACCTTAATTAGCACAAGAAAGATATAGATAAAGGAGAGGAACACCACCGCATGTCTACATTCTTGTACCGAATCGGCAAGTCTGCTTACAACAAGCCATGGTATTTCATTACGAGCTGGATTGTCATTCTTGGCGTTGTACTCGCACTCATCGGCATTAACGGCATCCATGTTGGCTCCGAGATGAAGATTGAAGGCACCGAGTCTCAGAAAGTGCTCGACCAGCTGGCACAAGAGCTGCCGGAAGCGTCGGGAGGTCAAGCAAGTGTCGTATTCGAAGCGCCGAAGGGCGAACGGTTAGACACGCCTGAGCGGGCAGCCCTGCTCAGCAAAGCAGTCAATGACGTTTATAACCTGGAGTACGTAATCAATCCGGCCAAATTAGCAGCGGAAGCTGCCGCTGCAGCCGCAGCGAATGCAGATCAGACGCAAGCCGCTGCTGCAGACAGCGGCCAGCAACAGGCAACTGCAGATAGCAGCCAGCAGCAAACGGCTGCGGATAGCGGTCAACAGCAAGCAAACGCTGCACCGTTCGGTCCGCTGATGGACAATGGCGCTCCCGTTACAGGCGTGACGTTGTCTGCAGACGGCAGCATCGCAATGTTTCAATTCCAATTCACCGTTCAGCAAATGGACCTGCCGCAAGAAGTTCTCGACAGTGTTATTAATACGGTAACGTCGGTTGAACAAGGCGGCTTGGGCATTAAGGCACTTCCAAGCGACACGTTGTCTTCGAAGCCTGCCGTTGGCGCGACCGAAGGCATCGGCATTGTCGTCGCTGCCATTGTTCTGTTCATTACGCTTGGATCGATCGTTGCAGCTGGCTTGCCGCTGCTTACCGCCCTGCTCGGCGTCGGCATTAGCGTCGGCGGCGCGTACGCATTCTCTAAATTCATCGGCATGAACGATGTAACGCCTGCGCTTGCGTTGATGGTCGGCCTTGCGGTCGGCATCGACTACTGTCTGTTCATCGTCAATCGTCAGCGCCGCATGATGCTCGACAATGGCCTCAGCGCTCGCGAAGCGGCGAGCCGGGCGATCGGCACGGCGGGCAGCGCAGTATTTTTCGCAGGATTAACCGTTATTATTGCCCTGTGCGGCATGCTCGTAATCGGCATCGCCTTCCTGTCGACAATGGCGCTTGTTGCGGCGGCAAGCGTATTCGTCAACGTACTGATCGCTCTTACGCTGCTTCCGGCACTGCTCGGCCTCGTCGGTGAGCGCATCTGCTCGGAGAAAGCACGCAAGAACGCCGCGGCGAAGAACAAAATTGCAGATCGCCACGGGTTTGCTTATCGTTGGGCGAAAGGCACAGTGAAATATCGCTGGCTGATCATCGTCGCTTCCGTTGTTATTCTTGGCGTAGCCGCCATTCCGGTAGCGAAGATGGAGATGGGCATTCCTTCCGGCGCAACGGCAAACTACGATACGACAACTAGACAGAGCTATGATGCGATTTCCGAAGGATTCGGCGAAGGGTTCAATGGTCCATTGCTGCTCGTCGCAAGACCGAATGCAGCGGATGGCAAGGTTACACAAGAAGTGTTGGGCAAGCTGGTACAAGGACTGCAGCAGCACGATGATGTCATGATTGTGAATCCGATGGGCATTAATCAGAATGGCGATTTGGCGATTATTAGCCTGATCCCGAAATCCGGCCCGACCGATAAGACGACGAAGGACCTCGTTGCAGACCTGCGTGATCCTCAATCGGCTATCGCGCAAGCAAGCGATGTAAACATCGGCGTTACCGGCTTCACCGCTATCAATATCGATATGTCGGCGAAGCTCGCTGAGGTGTTCCCGCTGTATGTCGGCATTATCGTTATTCTGTCGCTCATCATTCTGCTGCTCGTCTTCCGTTCGATCATCGTGCCGATCAAGGCGACGGTTGGCTTCCTGCTCAGCATTCTCGCGACATTCGGCATTACGACAGCCGTCTTCCAATGGGGATGGGTTCACGACTTGCTCGGCTTCGATACTGGCGGTCCGCTGCTCAGCTTCATGCCGATAATGGTTACGGGGATCTTGTACGGCCTGGCGATGGACTATCAAGTGTTCCTGGTCAGCTCCATGCGCGAATCGTATGTTCACGGTCACAAAGGTACGGCAAGCGTCGTATCCGGTTATGAACAAGCGAGCCGCGTTGTATTGGCCGCAGCGGTCATCATGGTGTCCGTATTCGCCGGCTTCGTCCTGACGCATGACATTATGATCAAACAGATCGGCTTCGCGCTCGCAATCGGCATTCTGATCGACGCCTTCATCGTCCGTATGACGCTTGTTCCAGCCATCATGGCCGTGTTCAGCGATCGGGCATGGGGCCTGCCTCGCTGGCTGGATCGTCTGCTGCCGAACCTCGACGTTGAAGGCGATAAACTTATCGCCGAACTGAACGCACAGGAGCAGCACACCAGCGTGAAGGCAAAGGCAAAAGTAGCGAATCATCATTAAAGCAAGCAAGCGCCGGAACGCCCATGTGGCGGCTCCGGCGCTTTCTGTTTCGCGCGGATTCAACCGCTTGACAGAATCGATGATTTGTATTATCTTTAATTCAAGATAATTATCTTAAATTTAAGATATCAAATGTCAAGGACATGAGATTACTCATAAAGGAGACGATTGAAGATGACTACTTATCGTACAGTTGAAGGCATTTACCATGGCGCTCCCTTTCATATGGTGGGCGACGGATTCCGCGTTTCGAACTATTTCCCGAGCGGCAATAACTTTGCATGGCGTATTAGCCCATTCATCCTGCTCGACTATAATGCACCGTTCGAATTCCCGCCAAGCCCGCATGTGAGAGGGGTCGGCGCGCATCCGCACCGCGGCTTCGAGACGGTGACGATCGCCTATGACGGTTATGTCGAGCATCATGACAGCTTCGGCAACCACGGCATCGTTGGCCCTGGCGACGTACAATGGATGACCGCTGCATCCGGACTGCTGCACAAAGAATATCATGAGCGTGAGTTCGGGAGACGCGGCGGGCTATTCCATATGATTCAGCTGTGGGTCAACCTGCCTCGCGAGCACAAAATGCACGCCCCTCGTTACCAAGAGCTGCTCAAAAGCCAAATGGGCTACGTCACGCTCCCGGATAACGGCGGTAAAGTTCGCATCATCGCAGGTGAATATAACGGTGTGAAAGGACCGGCTGAGACATTCACGCCGATCAATCTGTTCGACATCGCCTTCCAGACGGGCGGCCGGGCGCAGTTCGAGCTTCCCGCATCACATAATACCGCGATGCTCGTCCTGAAAGGCGCCGTCAAAATCAATGACTCGCGCCAAGCGAGCGCAGGCGACTTCGTCCTCTTCGATAATGTGGCAGGCGAGATTACGGTAGAGGGTCATACGGACGATACGCTCGTCATCATACTGAGCGGCGAACCTATCGACGAGCCAATCGTTCAGCACGGGCCGTTCGTCATGAACAGCCGCGAAGAGCTGATCCAAGCCTATAATGACTTCCAAGATGGCAAAATGGGCGATCCGAATTTCTAAATATAATACAAAGGGTCAGCCGTCGAGGCTGACCCTTTGCTCGCTGCACCAAATTCACTCCGCCGATACAGCGACTTTCTTCCGGCCAATACGTGTCGATATCACAGCCGCGAACAGGCAGACGAATCCGGCCGATACGAACGCCGTCGAGTACGTGCCGAGCCAATCGCGGATCGCACCCGCACCGTACGCCGCTGTGGAAGCGCCAAGCTGATGCGCAACGACGACCCAGCCGAAGATCATCCCCGAACGTTCCTTGCCGAACTCCTGCGTCGCCAGCTTCACGGTCGGCGGCACCGTTGCAATCCAGTCCAGACCGTAGAAGACGCTGAAGACCAACAGCTCTGTTGGTCCAGCGCTCAATGCGTAAGGCAGGAACAGCAGAGACAGTCCGCGCAGCCCATAATACCAGACGAGCAGCCAGCGGCTGTCGAACCGGTCGGACAACCAGCCTGATAGCGTTGTGCCGAACAGGTCAAACAACCCCATCAATGCGAGCAGACTCGCTGCCGTTACCTCGGTAATGCCGAAATCGCCGCAGGCCGGAATGAGATGCGTACCGATCAGCCCATTCGTCGAATAGCCGCAGAAGAAGAACGTGCCGGCCAGCAGCCAGAACGATTTGCTGCCAAGCGCCGAACGAAGAGCAAGGAGGGGCGCCAAGAACAGATTGCCCCGGAACGGGGTTGGCTGAACGACCTCACTCGAGCCATATGGCGCAGCCCCCACATCCGAAGGATGATTCCGCATGAAGATTGCGACGATCAGCAGCAGGACGACCAGCACTGCAACCGCCGTGTAAACAGCCGACTTCCATCCAGCCTCCACTGTAATGCGAGCAAGCAGCGGAAGGAACAACAGCTGTCCCGTCGCCGCGCTCGCCGTTAGAATGCCGACCACAAGACCCCTGCGCTTCGCAAACCATTTGTTCGATACCGTCACGCCAAGCACATTCGCCATGAAGCCCGTCGCGATTCCTGTTATGACGCCCCATAAAATTTCGAATTGCCACAACGCCGTCATTAGCGGCGTAACTGCAAGCCCTGCAGCCAATAAGCTGATGGCGAACAGCATAACACGGCGTACGCCGAACCGCTCCAAGAACGAAGCCGAGAATGGACCGACAAGTCCGTAGAGGAATATGCCGACTGACACTACACTCGAAATCCCCCCGCGGCTCCAGCCGAAATCCTTCTCGAAACTCAGCATGAAGATGCTTGGCATCGAGCGGACACCCGCAGAAACGAGCAGCGTAACGAATGTGACGGCAACGACCACCCATCCGTAGTGCATGCGAGGCGCCTTCCGACCTGCTTCTGTTTGCGGCACAAGATTCACAGTAACCACTCACTCTCTCTATCCTATTTTGTTTGTACATACAATCAAATTAATGCAAGAAGAAGCCTATTGCTTCTCCAACTGTTCACTCGAGAATATGAGCTGCTTCGAGATCTCATCCGCGAATTCTTTGCCGAGCAGCGCCTCATAACGGCTGCGCAATTCCCGTGATGCCGCCTTGATCGTCTCGATCATGCCTTCGCCCTTGGCCGTTGCGTAGACGAGCACCGTCTTGCCCTGCACCTTCCGTTCGACCAGCCCCTTAAGCTCCAGCTTATCAACGAATCGAGTCAGCGTGGATGGCGTTACCGACAGCTTCTCTGCCAGCTCCTTCTGGGAGATGCCCGGCGTTCCGACAGCAAGCCGAATCAAATACCCGTACATCGGCGTCAATCCCGTGGGGGCGAATGCATCCTCTGCAATCTTCGTAATCGTGCGGCCTAGCCGATTAGCCGTAAAGAACAAACAGTTAGTCAGGAAGCTTTCGTCCGGTCCGCTCATGGTCGTGTCCTCTTTTCCGAATTTCTATTTTGTATGTACAACAAATATAAGGGTATCAATTCCAACTGTCAATGGGCGAATCCGAAATTAAAAAGCCCCTCTCGCCTACAAGCGAAAGGGGCATCCATTCCATCAGACGATCAGTTATTCCGCGCGAATAAAATAAAGTCGAGCGCTTGCGGCTCTCCTGCCGTTTCTCGTAATATCCGATTAATCTGGCCGCGATGATACTGACCATGGAGGGCAACGTGTGTCAAAATATCTCGAATCGGCGTACGGAATACAGTGCCGTTCTGGCTCGCATACGTCAAATCCTCATCCAGCTGCTCTTCGGTCAGCGCAGCCAGATAAGCCGTATATTGCTGCTCATTGCTTGCGATGAGCGCTTCGATATCATCCACATCCGCATCATCCGCCCACAGTTGAAGATGTGTCGATGACTCGCCATTCAGCCGTATAATCCAGACTTGCTCGGCAATGGCAAGATGGCGAAATAGACGCAGCGCCTCCGGGCTTCCGCCCCCGCTATTCCTTACTGCATCCAGCAGCTGCCGATCCGCCCACAATTGATGCTCGAACATTCGTTTGACTGTTTTCAACGTTATCCCTCCCAGACATGGCATCCGCCAATTACTGGTTATTATAACGGAATCACGCTAGTCTACAAGCCCTCTGCGCAGCAAAGCCGCGAATGCCGCCGCCGCGGGACGAAGCTGTCTGCCGCGCAGCTGAATCATGCCGTGTTCAATCGGCTCAGGCACAGGCAGCGTCAGCTGGACAAGCTGCCCCGTATGCAGCTCATCCATTACGTTCACCAGCGGCAGCAGAGAAACCCCATATCCGGCTTGCACCATCCGCTTAATTAGTTCAATGCTCGGGTAACGCAATTGCATTTGCGCGAGCGCAGGATGCCCCGCTTCGCGAAGCAGCTGCTCGCCTACTCCGTGATAGTAACATTGGTTGCCGTAGCTGATATAAGCACTCTTCCGATGCCGTTCTCCACGTTCATGCGGCGCTGAGACCCACACCATCTCCTCCTGCAGCAACGGTGTAAAAATCAACCCGTCATGCATCGGGTCCCGCGGCACGATTCCGAGCTCATCCCGCCCATCGAGCACCCGCTCGCATATGTCCTGCATGAAGCCTGTGGAGAGCTGCATCTCCACCGCTTCGAATCGCTCGGCGTATTCGGCGAGCAGCCTTGGCAGTCTGGCCACGCAGTACGATTCGAGCGCGCGCACGCGCAGCACGCCGTTCGGCTGCTCGGAACGCTTCAGCTCATCCTCAAGCGCCTGACTGAGCACAGCGAACTGCTCCGCGAATCGCGCCAGCGCAAGACCCGCCTCGGTCGGCTCGACGCCGCGCGGGAGCCGGTCGAACAGCCTCTTGCCGCTGGCCTTCTCGAGCTGGGCGATATGGGTCGTGACAGTCGACTGTACATAACCCAATCTATCAGCCGCCCGGCTGAAGCTTCGTTCCTCCATGACAGCCTGAAACGTCCGGATGGATCGGCCATCCCATTCGTTGAACACGGCGTGTGTCCTCCTTGGCATTCGATTTTGAAATACCAGATATCGCGTTCATTCATTTTTCAAATTGATAATCACATGCTAACATTAGGAACAGTTCATCGTAAAGGAGAGATTACACCTATGTTAACCCGCTTCCTACGTCCGCTCCTCCCCGCCGTTGGGGCACTAATAGCTGTACTCGTCTTGCTCGCATTCGAGCATACAACCGACCTCACGATGCTGATGGCTCCATTCGGCGCATCATGCGTCATTGTGTTCGCTCTGCCGGACAGCCCGCTCGCCAGACCGCGCAACGTCATCGGCGGCCATATGATCAGCGCGTTAACAGGTCTTATCGTCTATCATGCATTCGGCAACCACATCTGGTCGATAGCCCTTGCAGTCGCCTTGTCGGTCTACCTCATGCAAGTAACGGGTACCATTCATCCTCCCGCCGGCGCCGATCCCATCGTCGTTATTCTAGCAGGAGCCGGATGGTCGTTCCTCTTCGCGCCCGTCTTAGCCGGGGCCGTCATTCTAGTCGGGCTGAGCGCATTGTACCGTTATATGATGAAGAAGCGTGCCCAACAACAGCAGCAGTCGGCGGCATCGGCAGCCATCGCGAAACCAACGATCGTCAAGTCCACTTCAACAAGCGCATAGCATTGCGCTGCCTTGCACCAACAAAGGGCTGCAGCAAATCCATTCGATCTGCTCAGCCCTTTTTTATTTGTACATGCCCCCAAGATGCTGAATTTCCTCTCGCAACCGTGTCATCAATGTCGATGGGCCTGCTGCCTCTACGAGATGGGCAAGCGCGAGCATAGCTCGGACAGCCGACTCCTCACTCTCGAAACCGACCTCCGCCCTTCGTACTCCTGCTTCCTCTCGCATCTGAAACAGTACCCCGCCCAACCGGGCAACCCGTTCCGCAGAATCCTCATGATGCAGCACAACCGCCACGATATAGGGGAACTGTCGATGTTGATAGGACGCCAACCACTGCTCCCAGAACGTCTCCAGACGGAACGCCGTCGGACGCTCGAATACGGTGTCGGTCGGTTCAATCGACTGAATGCTCGACACACGAAGTGCTCGAATGCTCTCATCCGAACGGCCAATGACGAACCATATGCCGGCCTTCAGCACGATGCCATAGCTATCCAGCGATAGTTCCGCAGTTGAATGCAGACGGTTCTTGTACGTTAGCTGCAAGCGCCGCTGCTCCCATACCGCCTTCCGGATAAGCCGCAGTCTGTCATCCCCCTGCTGCTGCTCCGGCTGGGCATGCCAGCTTCCCATATCGATGAACACCCGATTGCGAATCCAATCGGCATCCTCCCGATGCTGATTCGATAAGCTTCCCATCAGTTTGAGCAGCGCTGAACGCATCGCCTGTTCAATGCCCAGCTGCTTAAAGGGCTGCTCGTTTATCTGCAGGAATATGGCATGGACCTCCGACGTGTTCAAACCATCGAGCTTCGTCCGATAATTGGCCGGCAGCATGAAGCCGCCGCCAAGACCGCCCTCCGACTGCACCGGTACGCCCATGCCGCTTAGTGCATCCATATCCCGATAGATCGTCCGCTCAGACACCTCCAGCAGCTGCGCCAGCTCATTCGCCGTCATTCTTCCCGCCTGCTGCAAATACATCATGATGGACAGAAGCCGATCCGCTCGCATCTTCACCACATCCTCTCTTCCATGTATGGCGGCCCTCACTCCCTGACAGTAGATGTCAGGGAGTCCATGCTATTATAGCTCACAACTAAACCCGATGACGAAGTATGCAAACCACCTTAAGAGGAAAGGAGGAATACATGTGAAGTCTTCTGCCGATAAAATGCAAGTCGCAGACCCTCGAGGCGCTGTCCGCCTGCTGCAAACCATCACCCTACTTCGCAGTATCGGTCAAGGCGCCGCGCTTACGATTACAAGCCTCTATCTGCGCGAGCTAGGCTGGAGCGGCACTGCAATTGGCGCTGTCATTGCGGCTGCAAGCCTCGTTCGCATTATTCTGACCCTGTCGAGTGTGTATTTCAATTCGCGGCTCGGTGCCAAGCGCGCTCTGCTTCTCTTCGAGGTCATCACGCTATGTGCTGCTTCCGTCATGGCAGTAACCACTATGCCATGGCTGCTGACCACAGCTATTACAGCGGCCGGGCTCGGCAGCGGACATTCCGGCACTGGCGGTCCAACCGCACCGATTGAAAGCGCCTGGCTAGGCGCGTATGCGAAGGATCCTGCCAAATCGAAGGCACTCTTCGGCCGCAACGCACGTTATAGCTATACCGGACTTGGAGCCGGTGCACTGCTGGCCTGCATCCCCAGTCTGCTATATGGAACAGCAGAGAATGCTGCCAGCTTTCGACTTCTCTATATGCTCATTGCAATTGTAACCGTCGGCTGCATCATATGTATCTGGCGCATACGCGGCGGTGCGCGGAAACCGTCTTCAGCCGCTAACAACAAAGCCGCAATCTCTGAGACTCTAGGCGTCCATTCAGCTGCCACGACTATTGCGGCCGCAGCTGCCCCTGAACCAGATGAGCGATCATCGGCTATTCGTACGCGTGCATCATTATTCGGACTGGTCGGACTAGCCCTTATTATCTTTATCAGCGTTCTTGTCGGAATAGCCTATCGCTCAAACTCAGTTGAGCTTAAACGGATCGCCCCAGCCGCCTTGTTCGTTCTGCTCATCGCAGCTGCCAACCTCCGGCTGCTCCGCAAGCCGAAGACAGTCCAGCTGGCAACGACGCGGAACAACCAGCTCCGCATGCTCGCAAGCAGCTTGAGCGGCGTGACCGCTGCGCTGACCAGTACGGTCACCGCCTATTGGTTGGCGGAACGATTCGGCGCCTCTGCCGGCATCATCGGGCTCATCATGGGCATCTCCTTCTTGGGCGCCGCGCTCCTTGCACAGCTGACAAGCGGCAAGGCTGGACGAGATGTGACCTTAAAGACGATCATCAGCCTGCAGTTCGCCGCCATCTCCCTGCTGCTCATCCTCCCTTGGGTGACCGCCTTCTGGCTGGCCGCCCTTATCGAGATCGGATGCACCGCTTGCAATCTGGGCACCCGCGGCAATCGCACAGCGCTTATGATGGAGGAGCGAGACCGCCACAAGCACACTCTCCTTTCCCGCCTTAACATGATCGCCATACGGCTGACGGCCGTTCTATGGCCGGGCATATTCGTGCAATTCGTCGACGAGGGGGATTACGTGCCTCCGTTTTATTTGGCCGCAGCGATGCAATTCATCTCAGCCCTCCTCTTCCGACGGGTCTATCGGGACGTCGAACAAGCTCAGACCAACGCAAAAAAGCGATCTTTAGATCATCCACTAAGATGACCTAAGGACCGCTCTATCACGAATGCCCTATCTATGATGTCTTCTGACATAACTTATTAATCGCGAAACCGCTGCCTTCTCATCCACTGCGTTGCGACCCACTTCTCCCCCGTCACAACGGGGTTGCCGGCATGCAGCGTCAATTCATTCAAGTGATGATCGGTATAAAAATATTCAAAATAGACCGCGCTTCCCTTCTTCGGTGCAACCGATAGCTGAAGCAGGGGGAAACAGGTCTCCCCGCCCTCTTCCACATCATTCAAATACATAACAAGCGTGCTGATCCGATTGTTAGCAACCGTATCCGAAGTGAAGTAGTCGTAGTGAAGTTTATACTGCTCACCAGGCCTATAGTGCAGCACCTGCAGCGGTTCGGCATGCGCCAGCGGCACCTGCATAAGCTCTGACAGCCTTTCCTCAACCGAACGAACCCAAGCATTCTCGCCTTCCTCCAAGAACATGCTGCTGCTCGTCCGTATGTCACTGACCGTGTGGGCGCCTCCAATTCGAGATCGCTGCATCCTATCGCTTGCCAACGCGATTAGGACATCGCATTCTTCTGCGCTTAGCACATCCTCTAACACCAAGATAAGCGGCTCTTCCAGCTTGTCGACAATCCGAATCTGCCTGTCGCTCGTCCTCAGGATATCTCCTCCTGAGGCATCTACAATCGACTGCTCTTTAACGACCATCGCTTCATCCTCCACTAAGGGCATAATTGATGAAAAATTATGAAAATGCTGTGCTGTCTGTTGATGGATTGCGGGTAACGGTGCGCTATGAGCTTGCGCCTGTCATGACCGGCGCGTCGGGATTGATTTCCGATAATAAATGAAGATGGGTAAGCGGTGTACAGATAACAATGCTGCTGTCATTGAGGAGTAATTTGTGTGACAAATCCTGAATAATCATATGCGAGGTGTGCGGTACTAACTAAGGTTTGAGGTTGTCGTAATGCATTCTGGCTTGTTTGACACTGTCCAAATGGTCTTCCGCCCACAGCTTTAGCGCGGTCATTAACGGCAGGAGCGATTCTCCAAGCGGCGTGAGCGAATATTCGGTAGTAGGCGGTACGGATGGGGTCAGCTTGCGGTTGACGATGCCGTTGCGTTCGAGCTGTTTCAGCGTCTGGGTCAGCATTTTCTGCGAAATGCCTTCAATGCGCCGCATCATCTCGCCATACCGGATAGGGCCCGTCTCCATCGCATAAATCGCAAGTGCGGTCCACTTGTTCGAAATAATCTCGAGCACATGGCTGTAGGTGCATGCCTCCAGCGAAATGTCCGGCTTCGTTCCCATAGCTGCATCTCCTTTCGTACGAACCTAAATGTTCGTAACCCACCTTAAAGTGCCGACTTACTAAATTTTAGCACCGGACCTATACTGTGTCTATCTCAAGTAAGGGAGCTGGTAAGGATGAAGGCATATGTACTGCGAAATGGATTTGGGTTGGATAATGTGAAGCAGGAGGATCGCCCCATTCCATCCCCTGGACCTGGCGAAGTGCTTATTCGCATGAAGGCTGCATCGCTGAACGCCCGTGATATCGGGGTGATTAACGGGTTCTATGAGCCTAATCGAACTCAGCCGCTCATTCCTGTGTCCGATGGCGTTGGTGAAATAGCTGCATTAGGCGATCAGGCTTCCAAATTCAAAATTGGCGAAAGAGTGAGCCCTATATTCACGCAAAGCTGGACGACGGGTGAGCCTACGCAAGCGAATTGGGTATCCACACTTGGCAGCCCGTTTGACGGACTGCTTGCAGAGTATGTCGTCCTTCCGGAAGAGGGCTTGGTGCGCGTACCCGACCATTTGACCGATGAGGAGGCCGCTACACTGCCCTGTGCAGCAGTCACCGCGTGGCACGCGATTGTGGAGGAAGGACAAGTGAAGGCTGGCGATACCGTCGTTGTGCAGGGAACTGGCGGCGTATCCATTTTCGCCCTGCAATTCGCTAAGCTGCTCGGCGCTCGCGTTATCGCAACTTCCAGCAGCGATGAGAAGCTGGAACGCGCCAAGGCGCTTGGAGCCGACTATGGGATCAACTATCGGACTTCGCCGGATTGGGAGCAGGACGTCCTTGCTTTCACGGAAGGCCGCGGTGCGGATCATATTGTCGATCTAGGCGGCGGTTCCACCTTAAACCGTTCCTTGGCAGCGCTGAAGGTTGGCGGTCAGATCAGCATAGTCGGCCTTCTGTCAGGCGCAGTCGTTAATGACTTCGCGATTGTGCCTGCTATTCTTCGCAAAGCTCGATTGCAAGCCATCAACGTTGGCAGCAGGGAAATGTTCGAACGCATGAATCTTGCCATTGAACAGCATGAACTTCATCCTATCATTGACCGTTCATTCCCATTCACTCATTCGCTGGACGCCCTTCGATACATGGCGCAAGGATCGGCCTTCGGGAAAGTTACGATAGCATTCTAATCATTACGGTTGAAGAAGGCGAAGAGTAGGGTTAGCGTTCTAGAAGGATCAGGGACCGGCCACAAAAATAAGGGTTACTTGCCTGCGAATCGTCTAACTCGCAGCAAGTAACCCTTTATTGTTCTCTCTCTTATTCCACCGGCACAGCTGTCTTACGCTCCTGTCGAACACGAATGATTCGGTTTCTTCCGTCGCGCTTTGCGGCATATAGTGCTTTGTCGCACGTAATGTACAGATTTTCCAACCTTGTCTGAGCATCCGGGATGACCGTTAATATTCCTACACTGATGGAATAGGGAGCTGGCTGCTGTTCGTCCCCTGCCGTGAATTCACTGATCATTTGCTCCGCGAACCGGGCAGAAGCCTCCTCGTCACGGCCAGGCAGCAGAATGCCGAACTCGTCGCCTCCATAGCGTACGAGCATATCATCCTTATCCAAGTGGTGTCGAACTCGCGATGCCAGATGCTGCAGCACCTGATCGCCTACATAGTGCCCATAGGTATCGTTAATGGTCTTGAAGCGATCCACATCAAAAAGTAAATAAGACATCGGCTTGTGCAACTTCGCGTATCGAACAAGCTGTCGCTCCGCTTGAATGGCGAATGTTCGCCGGTTAAGCGCGCCTGTCAGGTCATCTTGGTTCGCAAGTATAACGAGTTCACGATGCGACTGCTCCTTCATAAGCAGCACAACGCCGGTATGCCCAACCACAATGATCAGGAATAGAACCAGCAGCGTCGGCAGCTGATACTCGCTAGGCGTATAGAAGCTCGCCCATTTGTACCCCAGCACCGCAGCTCCCGCTCGAACGAGCATCCAGATCGCTACACCAAAATAGAGCGCACCCATCACACGGGCAAGCGGACTTGCTCCGCGAGCAAGCAGCAGCCGATAGGATGGCAGGAATATAACGGCAAGCAGCACAGAGGCGAACGCAATTCGGAATTCTTCTCGATTATGGAGCAGGTAGATCAGGGAGAAGCCCGCAATGCTGCCTGCTGTAATAAATGCGTACAGCCACTTCATTCTCTTCGTCAGAACGCGCTGCAAATGAAGCAGCGCACAGATCTCTAATGCGTACACGACGAAGAGTATACTGTTGCCGAGCAGTATGGACACAGTTTCCGGCATATAGCCGCGCATGGACACCAGGAATAAAGCGACAGCCTGCATGCTTTTGGCCCCGATATAGACTCTAACCGTAACAAGCCTCATACTGTCGTTCCAGTAGGCCAACGTGAGCACCAATGCGATCAAATAGCCGATTAATAACGTTGCAAACACCGTTTGAGCATCCAAGGATATGGACATAACCAGCACCATCTCGTACAAAAAATAGTAATAGCACTCTGATTATAGTATAAATGTCCTACTAATTCGACATGACATGAAGTAATTTATTCGTTAAATTATGTAATTGTCATATTTCCTGTCGCAATAAGTCAACAAACCGACACGAAATTCGGGATTATACGAGAAAACACCGCCCAGCCCATGCGGCCGCAGCGGTGTTCTGTTTATTGGCGGATCAATCTATATAAGTTCCTATTACCCTCCAAAGGCAACCTGATACCCGTCCAAGTCACGAATCGTGAACTCGCTCCAACCCTCAGACCAGTGCGGACCGTTGACGACTTCTACGCCTTTCTCTTGGGATACCGCATACAGATGCCTCAGCCCTTCTGAATCGGTATAGCAGAATACATCGAAATAAATGCCGCCGTCAGCAGCCGAATTCGGGTGAATGTCCGCCTTTCGCTTCGCCGGATGCAGAATAAAGGTTGCACCGCCGTGGCTCACGTGGATGTGTCCACCAATATTCTCAGTATTGAATCCGATTCCTTCGTAAAATGCAACCGACGCATCGACGTTCTCAACTAGGAACGTAACGGATGCACCCGTAATTCGCGCTCTAACTTTCTCCACGAACGATTCGGTAAGCTTCTTCTCTTGCGCCGTATCTTCTACCAACTCGATCAACTCCTTCTTCAACATCGTCTTTGCTCTCCGCAACCGGCTCTCTGTCGTTCTAAGCGGAACGTCCAGCAGCTCGCTTATTTCCCTGGAATTGTATCCCCCTATGTAATACATCAAGGTGGAGGTACGATAAATCTCTTCTAACCCATGCAGCGCTTTCCATACGGCCTGTCCATCGGAATTTCGCTCAACTTGTTCGTCCAACGATACCGTATCCGCCGTATTCGCAGCCTCCTCGAGTGACCGTACAATGAGCTGTTTCTTGCGAAAATAATCCTTGCACAGGTTGCTCGCTATGCGGATCACCCAGCCACCGAATCGCTCCCCATCCTGCAGCTGCCCGAGGTTACGCCATGCTTTGACGAAAGCCTCCTGCGCAATATCCTGCGCCAAGTGAAAATCATTCACCGCGCTGTAGGCTGCCCCATACACCGCATTGGAGTATTGACGGACTAGCTCCGTGAATGCATCCTGATCCCCATACAGAGATCTTCTAACCAGCTCCGCTTCCGATTGATGACTCAACGAAGCCATTCACCTCCTCTATTAATAAAGACGGGTTGTTGTTCTGAAATACATTCATCATGCAATAAATTCTTTTTCGACAATATATTTCCTCCTCTAAAGACAACCTTCGATTCGATCTGGTTTATTTGAGGCCCATCTTTTAGACAAACCTCGTTTCAATGCCCAGCCCAATTTCAATTCATAATGTAAAGTAGACTTGACATGGTGAATACTTTACCATACATTATGTATACAGTGGTTTACATTCATTCAAACCCAAAGGAGGTGTTTGATTTGACTTACCAAGAGAAGAAAAGCATCGTCACGCTTATCAGTACGATCCTTATATTTGCGATCTATTGCTTGTACATGTACCCGCGCTATCCCGAGCAAGGCGCTGAACTAACGGAGGTACTAAGATATTGGGGTGCCTTCGTCCTCATTCTGATGCTGGTATCCATCATTGCGCATATTATTATCAGCATTGTGTTCAACATCGTCTACCGAATGACGACAGGCGAGAAGGAACCTGGTTTCACGGATGAGCTGGATCGCATCATTGAGCTGAGAGCCCACCGGATCTCATTCTTGTTGTTCATCGTTGGCTTCCTGTGCGCGATGGGATCGCTCGTCATGGAGAAGCCGCTGTATGTCATGTTCGACTTTCTGATTGCTGCCGGCTTCCTGGCCGATGTCAGCAGCTCCGTTACGAAACTTTATCACTATAGGAGAGGCTTCTAATATGGGTAACAATCTTGTCGGCAACCATATCCGCAAACTACGATTCGACCACGACGAAATGACCCAGCAACAGCTGGCTGACAAGGTAGGCGTAACCAGACAAACAATCGTGGCGCTCGAGAAAGGCAATTACTCGCCGTCGCTAGAGCTGGCATTCCGCATCGCTCGGGCGTTCAACTTACCGATTGAGAGCATCTTTTACTACGAGGAAGATCACAAGAAGTAGACCCGCGCACATCCTTGACTTCGACAGATTTTCTTGCGGAAATGAGAAGGAGGAGAACCATGCATACTACGCGTAGAGCAGCTAAACTTACGGGGATTTTGTTTATTCTTGCCGCTATTTCATCCATTATCGGACTCGTTCTATACGATCCAATCCTGAACGGTACCGATTATTTGATCGAGGGTGCCAAGCATGATAATCAGATCATCTTGGGCGCGCTTATGGAGCTTGTGCTTGTCGTATCGGCGGTTGGAACGGCCGTTACGATGTTTCCTGTATTGCGTCGTGTCAGCGAAAGAATTGCGCTCGGGCATCTATGCTTTCGTTTTCTTGAAGCGGCCATTATTACAGTCGGTATTATTAGCGTCTTATCCCTCTTGACATTAAGTCGTGAATTTACGGCGATAGCACCTACAGACCCCACCTCTTACCACGCAGCAGGTACGCTATTAATCGCAATCCACGACTGGACCTTCCTGCTCGGCCCTAACTTCATGCTTGGCATTAACACGATGATGTACAGCTATATTTTCTACCGCAGCGGCCTAGTGCCTCGCTTCCTGTCCATTCTCGGGATGACCGGCGGCGCACTCGTTCTCGCTGCAGCGTTGTTCGAAATGTTCGGCGTATTCGAGCAAGTATCCACATGGGGCGGACTGTTGTCACTGCCTGTCGCTGCGAACGAAATGACGCTTGCCGTTATCCTTCTCGTGCGCGGATTTAACGAGTCTCGGCTTGCCGCTATTGACAGCAACATCCAGGCGGGATACCATATAACCAAGTAACTAATTATTTGGTTGATTATGGAGAAGATAGTCCGATGGAATACCTCGACACCACACAACTGGAAACAACCGTGCATCAGCAACTGCGAGCGTGCAGCCCGATTTTTCTTGCTCTTGCTGACCCGGTCCGACAGGACATCATCATGATGCTCACGAAGCATGAATCACTTAATGTCGCTCAGATCGTCGAACGCTCTCCTATGTCTCGCTCCGCCATTTCACATCACTTGAAGATACTCAAGCAAGCGAGTCTGCTTACTTCCACCAAGAAGGCAACCGAAATCTACTACAGCCTCGACATTGAACACCCCGTCGCATTGCTGAAAGCATTCCTTGCAACAACCGAACAAATTCTAACTATAAAAACACCAACCGGGGATGAATAATCCCCTTTTGCCCCTCGTAAATAACTATATAACTAGATGTTTGGTTATTTAGTTATTATAAATAAGATGGACTATGAAGGAGGCCTCCTCATGCCAACTGTCCTTATTACTGGCGCTTCAAGCGGAATTGGCGCAGCATTCACGGAGTTGTTCGCCAAGCTGCGGTATCGGATCATTCTAGCCTCGCGGGACGAAGGAAAACTAAACCATCTCGCGACGGATCTTCAGCAGCGTTATAGTGTGACTACCCTAACAGTAGCCGTTGATTTAGCTCAAGCCGATGGTGCGCTGTTGTTGTATGAACGTCTACATGAAGAGCAGATCGACATCTTCATCAACAACGCGGGCTGCGGCTCGTTCGGCTTCCTGCATGAGCTGGATGCCCGGTCAGAGCAGCAGATGCTGCAGTTGAACGTTATGTCCCTGTCTCACCTGCTCATGTTGGTCCTGCCGGATATGGTGCGAAGGGGCAGCGGACGCATTCTGAATGTCGGCTCCACGACCTCCTTCTATCCTTGTCCGTTGAGCGCGAATTATTCCGCCTCCAAGGCATTCGTACTCTCGCTTACAGAGGCGGTTGCTAGCGAGCTGCAAGGCACAGGCGTCAGCATCACAGCGCTATGCCCCGGCGGGACGGGAACCTCATTCTTCCAATCCGCTAATATGGATGAGCAAAAGGTCGCCGATCCGAAAGCACTCATGTCGCCTGACAAGGTTGCACAAATCGGCTACAAGGCGCTTATGCGCGGTCAGGCGGTTGTCGTTCCCGGCATGCAGAATTGGCTGCTGACGCAAGCACCTAGACTGTTCCCGCGCCGCTTCGTCACTCGCATTACGCGTTCCGTTCTAGAGCGCAAACGGTAGACAACAGCTTTTCAATACGGCTAGCTGCCGCCGCCGAACACAATAACGTAGTCGTCCAAATCCCGCACAGCAAACTCTCGCCACTGCATGCTGCCCATATCCTCGACGATGGGGTCATACGCAATGATGGCCCCTTTGTCCTTGAACTCCTCGCACATCGATTGTACGCCATTGAAATCGGAGTAGGCGTATGTGTCCCAGCTAGTCGGCGACCCAGGCCAATCTGCTGGATCATGCTTCGGCGAAGGCTTCGCATTCGGTCGCACATGCTCAGGCTTAGCTGCCTGCTGCAGGATGAAGCCTACGCCTTCCCGTTCGGCATGCCCCCAATCATCGATCGATGAATAGCCCGGCAGCTGTAAAAGAAAAAGCGATCACCTCCCTCCTAACCAGAGGGAAGTGATCGCTGCTTATATGAATAAAGCGTATACCGTTATTTTGATTCTGTAGGCACAAACTGCTTCCGTTTGATGCTGCCCCACGAATGACGGCCCTTTCTGAACTTCAGAATGCCTTCAATACGGAACAGAATCGTCAACTGGCGGTAGCCGAGGTTCTCCAGCAGCGCGAACAGCACCAGTCGCATAATATCCTTGAACGACGTGTACTTGCGGAACGAAATCTGCTCCAGCAGAATACTGCCCATCGACAAGGACGTACCGAGCAGGAAGGCGACGATGAAGTAGATGAGGAAGTTGTGGAAATCCAGCAATCCGAACAAATACGCCATCGGGATGAAAATGTAGCCCAGAAACTCGACCACGGGACCAATCAATTCAAACAGCCAATAATAAGGCAGCGTCAGCATGCCGACAGCGCCATACTTCTTCCGGAACAACATGCCGCGGTAAGCGAGCAGGTTGTCGAAGAGGCCGATCTGCCAACGTCTACGCTGCACGCGCAGGTCATTAAGCGACTCTGGCGCCTGCGTCCAGCAGATCGGATCGGCGAGGAACTTGATTTTATACTTACGCTTCTCGCGCTTCATTTTCTCATGCAGCTTAATGATGATATCCATGTCTTCGCCGATCGTATTCGCCTTGTAACCGCCAACCTCGATGACGGCACTCTTGTTGAATGCCCCGAATGCGCCCGAGATAATAAGGATCGAGTTCAAGCGGCTGAGGCTCGTCCGACCGGTCAGGAACGCCCGCAAATATTCAACGATCTGGAACGAGGCAATCCGGCTCTTCGGAATGCGCATATCGACTAGCTTGCCGTCCTTGATGATCGAACCGTTCGCAAGCCTTACGATACCGCCGACCGCAACCGTCTCTGGGTGCTCTACGAAAATCATTGTGAGCTTAATAAGCGCTTCATTCTCAAGAATGGAGTCCGCGTCAATACTCGCGAAAATCGGGTACGAAGAAACGTTGATCCCTGCATTTAATGCATCCGCCTTGCCGCCGTTCTCTTTGTCGACGAGGATGATCCGTTCGAACTGCGGACTGCGATAAATGCCTCGAATGTCTTTCGTCTGCAAGCTCTTCTTCACCGGCTGATTCACCAGCGTCAGCCCGAACTCTTCGATAATCCGATCCCGCGTGCTGTCCTTGGAGCCGTCATTGACCACAATAATCTCGTATTCGTAATAGTCCAGCGCCAGCAGTGACTTAATATTATCGACAATCGTTTTCTCTTCGTTATAAGCAGGGACGATGATCGAGATCGGTATCATGTTCTTCGAGCCGATGTATCGTTTGTAGTCCGAAGATTTCATTTTTCTTAAGTATGAGAACAAGTCGAAGACCGATACGAGCATTTGGCCGTTATAGAACAGATTAATCGCAATGGTGTATATCATGCAAAAACCGCTGAAATACAAGATGAATTTCCAAAATATAAACATATCCGCTACCTACCCTCCAGGTTGTGGTGAAGCCGACTAGGACGACATCTCCAGGACACCAACGATTGCTTCGCTCGCGAATCGATCTTCGCCTTTAATAATCGATTCCGCGTACTTTCTTCCTCCTGGCAATGCAACTAGCGAGCTGGCTGCATTCTGTCTGACCCACCATTCCTTATCCTTAACGGCTTCCCCTAGAGAAGGAATGCTCTTATCCGTACCGATCTGCTCCAAGCCCTTCGCCGCGGCTGCTCGAACTTCCCACTCCGAATCCTCAAGCATGCCGATTAGATGCGATTCATTCCCGGTGTCCTTCGTTTCTGCAATGGCTCTGATGCAAGCGATTCGCAGGTTCTTGTTATCGCTGCTCAAGTATTTCACATAGATTGGGGTTAGACCCGAATGACCTTCATCAGCTGCCGCTTTGATCAGAATGCCCTTCATATAGTCGTCGCAGTGATCGATGGTCTGCCCAATCAACTCTTCCATGGAGCCCTTGAACGCTGTCACAACCTCAACGACAGCTCGGAAGGATAAGTTAATGTGACTGGAGTTAGCGCTCAGAATCGCGGACAGTCCCTCCACGTCACCAAGCTTCGCGAGTGCCAGCAGCATGTTGTACAGAACATCGTTGTTGCGGCTGTCCTTAAGCTTCAACATCTCCTCCC
Source organism: Paenibacillus terricola (assembly GCF_014779765.1). Lineage (GTDB taxonomy): Bacteria > Bacillota > Bacilli > Paenibacillales > Paenibacillaceae > Paenibacillus_T > Paenibacillus_T terricola. The sequence continues at coordinate 160,178 of NZ_JACXZA010000007.1, forward strand.
GGAGCGAGGAGACCCTCAGGTCCCCGATATACCGGCAGGCGATCGAATGATTGGATGAGCTGTTCGAAGACAACAGGCGGGCCAAATAAGCGCTAATCTCCGTTTCTTCAACGATCTGATTGACGCGCTCCTGCTTCTCTGCAGGCAGCCTTCCCGCGAATTCGACCAGCGCCTTCATGAGAAGTTCCCTTCTCAGCCAACTGTTCCGTACATAGCCAAGCAGCTTGCGCGAAATAACAATATTTTGTTCATGCCCTTCAAGGGCAAAGACTGCGCCGAGCATCTCTTCCAGCGCTTCGTTTGTTTTCTCCGTCGTTCGCTTAAAGTAGTACGAGTAGATCCATGTACCGACAATCGCGAGGAAGAAAACAACCGACAGTCCCAACGAAATCCATAGCAATAGCATCGCTGTATTCGTCATGTGTGATTACCCTCCTATACTGGTTATTCCGCAAAAGCTGCCTGGATCAAGTCATAGCTCGACTTAGCGCGCTGCTCATATTGAGGAACATCCCACGTATTCCATGCAAAGGTTTTGTATCCGATGGACGTTGCGTTCTCTGGAAAGTGATACTCGACCGTGTCCGTTTGCTTATCTTTAATAATGAGCGATGCGATGATTCCATCCGTCATCCGCACGGTGAGTGCGTCCTTCTGATCCGGTGCAACAGCCTTGTGCTGGTCGTCATTAAGCACGAGCATGCTGGAAGGATCGGTGAAGTTCAATCTAGTCCAAGGGATGCGAATATTGACCGTATTGCCCGTAATGTTAAAGTTGTTCGTGCTGCTCGTGAACGGCCCAGACCGCAGGGTCGATGCATCCTCATATCGCGCAGCGATCGCTGTACCCAATTCGGTCTTAAAGGCCGGAGCAATCTCCGTTGTCATGCGCTCATAAATTCCTGTCAGGTAGAGCGAGGTATAATAAGAGCCTCTGCTTGCATTGTAGCTTGGAATTACGAGCAGCTCTGCCTTGTCCGCGCCTTGAACGTTCAGATCGAACTCCGCTCCCGACCAGTTCTCGCTTCCGTCAGACGACAACCTATATCCGCCGTTCTTCCGATCGAACGTATCCAGGAAGATATGAAGACTCTTCTTATTCAAATCCGGCAGGCTGCTGAAATCTGCCTTGATGTACAAGTAAGTCTCATCGGCATTAAGCGCTAACGTATCCAATGGCTTCGCGCCACGCAGCGTCATCGCGTAGTCCGACGACTGTTTCGACTCCATTGCAAGAATGCCATAGTTCTGGGCAGGTTCCGTTATATCGTGCCACACGGTGCCCCTGCTGTAAGGAATCATCATCGATGCACGCGCGCTGCTGCGTCCCCACTCGTCAGCCCACTCATAGATCAAACCGCCCATTGCGCCGCTTTCCTTGATCGTATTCAGCATGGATACGATGCCTTCCCCTTGCGCAGCCTCCGTGCTGCTTGCACCTGTCGGAAGGCCGAATTCCGTAATCAATACCGGATAGTTGTTATGCTCCTGCACATAAGCGTTCAAGTAAGTCTGGAAATCTGCATAAGTCTTATCATACTGATTATGATCGGTAAAGCCTTCTTCGTTCGGGAATAGATTCAATGCGCCGAACACGCCGCCCGCTTCCGACTCTCCTGCAATATGCTCGTACTGGATAACACCCTTCGCATCCTTCGAGCCTGCAGGACCGAACATCGCATAATAACGACTGTCTACCTGCGGACCGCTCACAATACCAACGGGATGAATCATGTTATAGCTCGTCTGCTCATAACGAATGATCTGATCCGCATTCGCCGCCAGCCACTCCTCCGTGCGCGATGCACCGCTGCTAGCCTGAACGTACTTGCCTTCCTTGCTGATTGATCCCTTGCTTGCATTCGTTGCCATAACGGATGCAGGCGTAAGATCTGAATCAAACAGATAGCTAATGACGAAGCCTGAGACATCATTCATGTAGGCGTCAGAATCGGATGCTCCTTCCTTCGCGACAACGGCGTTGCCGTGAACCGCGTTGATGGTCGTTTCGAGCGACTTTTGCAAGGAAGCTGTGTACTCCGCATTCGTGTAGTCGCCATCCGGCGGTGCCTGCTGCAGCCCGATATTTTGAAGCAGATACAGCTTCTTATCCGGGTGGCTGTTGTTATAACCGTCGAGTGCACGGTAGAACGCCGATGGCATCAACGTGTACACGCGAATCGTATTCGCGTTCATGGCCGCAATCTTCTCCAGCCAGTCGCGGTAGAAGCTCGGATCGTCCGGCAGATCGGCTGTCGAGCTGCCAGGAATCGTTGCACCTATATTGACGCCTTTTAGATATGTTTTGTTCCACGCATCATTATAGAAAATAGCGAATTGGTTGTCCGAAATCTTCGATACCAGCTTCGTACCGTCGCTTGCTGCAGAAGTCTCCGCCTCAAAAGCAATTGGTTTGTCCGGCACATCCACGTCTTTCAATACTTTCGACATGAACGGCACATAGAAATGCCAGTAGAAGTACGACAGATCTCCTTCACTCTTCACGCTGAAGTAGCGATAAAGCGTAGAGGCACCGACAAATTGACTGATTTTGCTCGGAGCCCGGTAGTCCGTAAAATCTCCCGCAAAGTAATAGGAATGCTTGCCGTCTTGATTGCTAGCGATAATGGCAGGGAAACGATGCTCCAGACCGAATGGCTTCAGCTGATTCGCGCCCTCGTCCGTTAAGTCCAGATCGTACCACGCGATGACGGATTTCTCGTCTGTCGGCGTTACTAGCTCGAACCAGTTGTAGTAATCAACCGGCTTCGTATGATAATTCTTCGCGTTCGCGTCATCCATCTCGATGCGCAGCGTCGACCCGGTATAACCGACGTTTCGCTGCAGGACAACGATGCGATCATTGCCTGCAATGACGATGCCTGCCCCCGTCAGACCCCACTTCTTGCCGTACTGCTTCTCATAGGTGGCCCGAATCCAATTCGGCACATCAGCTGTCGATGTCAGGTCGGAGAAAAACTTGCCCGCCATCCCGGTGAAGCTTACGCCGAAGATCGCTTCCAGTTCCTTCGCCACGCTCGCCTTGGTCGGATCCCCGGCAATGTTGTACTCTCCGATGACGGTTGTTCCGCGCTCGTAGCTCGTCGTTACAACGCCAACCTCTTCCTTCGTCATGCCCGAGATGCCCGGATCTTCTACGCCGTGCGCTCTCGAATTGCCCGTTCCGTACATATCCGATAAGAAAATAACGTCTGGCACCGTCGTCAGCTTGCCGAGCGGCTTGTTGACCAATTTCCCGTTCGATAAGAAATTGCCGTAATAATCGGTGTGCTCATTGTACGTTTTGTTCGTAGTAGGATTGGTGAGTCCGAGATTCTTCATCACCCAGAAAAGTCCGCTTTGCTTGCCATAATCGAGCTTCTTAATATTGCCCGATGCGTCCGTCTCGGCAGGAAACGTCTTGTTCAGTATAACGATGTCCATCTCCCGCCCCACCCCCAGCTTCCATATAACGAAGGGGGCGGCTATGGCTGCGAGCACCAGAGCGGCCACTACATAACGAATTTTCAGTTTACGTATACGCATGATATCGTCCTCATTTTCTAGCTTCTACGCCCAGGAATCCCTGCTTCACGATGTAATAGGACGGTTTCAAACGTTCATGGAAGGTTGGCATCTCCCATTCGTCCCAGCTGTAAGGTTCCATCGATACATTGTGCTGTCCTTGTACTTCCCCGTTCTTCACTAGTTCGGCGCCGATATGGAAGGCATCCACCTTCGTGGCCGATATTTTGCCGCGTGCATACATATCGTCGATAACGAGTCGCTTGGCAGGATCCATCACGTTGAACAATTGCCAAGGAAGACGAATCTCCAGGTGGCCCTGATCATAGTAAAAGTCGCTCAGCGAATAATAGTCTTTGCTGTCCGGATTCGCATTGCCGTACGTGAGCAAGCCTGTCTCATAGTCATCGAACAGCATGTGCTCGTCTGTGCCCGGGATTTGAATCGCACTTTTATTCAGCGCGAGTCGGATCGGATTGAAAATGCCCGAGTTCTTCTGCTGGAACGCCTCGTTCTTCTCGATCAACTTCGTCAGAATGCCGTATCGGAAATAATAGTTGTCGTAATACGCATCGACCAGCAGATGAGAATCCGTCTGTCCGTGCACTTTCAGAACAAAATCGGCCGGTCTGCTGAACGTTGTGCCATATTGCTTCAAAGCATTATTGCCTTGCCCGTCAATCGTATCGAATGGAATCAGCAAGGTATCTTGATTAAAGTCGAAATTCGCGGCATCGACACGCAGATAAACGTAAGCTTCATCGCTTGCGACATACAAATCGAGTCCGTCTTGCGAGTAAATCGGTTTATCGCCTTTCCAGTCATCTACGTTGCCATCTACGGTGCGTATTGTCTTATCCGTTCCTGGATCGAACGCCAACAGACCAAAGTGCTGCTCGCTCGTTTGCGTGTTAGACCAAAGGGGCCTTGAATCTGACAAATCCAAATCGCTGTTGTTCCATGTTCGCTTGAACCATTCGTCCTGCCACGTGAACACTAAACCGCCAGCAAGGTTGGCGTCGTGAATATCGTTCATCATGTGCACGATCATGTCGCCCTGCGTTTTCTCGTCGATATAGCCTTGGTTAAAGCCTGTAACCTTGTTTTCATGCGTCTTGCCGCGGGATGAAGGAATCCCGAACTCCGAGATGACAATCGGCATCGTGTGCACTTTCTTGATGTCTTCTAGGTAGGCCCGATATGGGTTAGGTTTACCCTCTTCATCTTTATACGTAATATAATCGGTCTGATAGCTGAAGGAGTCTGGATAGTAAGGATAAACGTGATAGGATGCGAACATGCCTGGCTTGAATGCGTCATGCGACTTGACGTGCTCGACGTTCACTTCTACCATGTCTTCGTTCTTGTAGGGTTCATTAGGATGAGTGAGCGGGTCGGTGGTGACCCAGTTGGAAAAGGCGACAGGTCGCTGCATGTTGTAGTTCTTCGTCTCGTACTCGATAATCCGATCTCCGAGCTCCGCTAGAAACGTTTCGAATGGAGAAGCGCCCTCGGTATATAAGTATTGTCCCTCATAGTGATTGCGCTTGGGGTTATTCTCGTTCGTACCGATCACGAAGGAAGGATCCCATTCGATGCCGAGTATCCAACCCGTTACGTATTTCGAAATATCGGTTGTATATGTACCGTCCGCATAACCTTTATGTACAGGTAAGTAGGCATTGCCATGGATAATATCGACGATTTCTTCGCCGCTCTTAACGACATCATTCAGAATCTTGTCATCGCTGCCGTAAGCATCGTCGATGGTGAGAATGTCTTCTTCGTTCACCCATACACCGTGGATAACATAAATAGGCGGCTTGCCCGCTTTCTCTGCTGCCTGATTGAAGTCGTACAGCGCGTTATAGAACTGCGGCCGCTGCGTCGTATAAACCCGAATCGTGTTGGCGTTCATCTCGGAGATATAACCGAACCATCTGTAATACTCTTCGTATGTAATCGCAACTTCTCCTGGAAAAGCGCCTGGCTTGCCGGCTCCGATGTTCACGCCTTTCACGAACATCCGCTTCCATTCATTCCCTTCCATAACATAGAACGACTGAGCATCTGTTTTGCTAATATATTGGACTCCGTTCAACTTGGGAGCGTCTGCTTGTTCATTCGTTTCTTTGTTCGGGAATAACTGGTTGAAACCGAAGAAACAGGCTCCGCCAACGACGACAACCGACAAGATTACAAGCAGAATCGTTTTACTCTTCGACATATTCCGAGATAACCTCCTAATAAGACCTCATATTATAGGCACATCGGCCTACTGTCAATGAAAGTTGCCGCTGTAAACCGATTGCATTTTAGGCAGTAGTTTAAAAGTGCAAAAAATATACCAAATAATGCAAATAAACTTTGCCCATTGGGCAAAGTTTGAATTGCGAGACTATCAACCTAATCTATTTCATTTGAATCCAACTATCGTAATAGTGAATCGCAATGCCAGCATAGGCCGGATGGCTCTGATACTGTTGATGCACCGTCTGCAGTTGGCTGTCCATGTATGCTTTGCCTTCCTCATAGAAGGTTACAAAATCGTTCGCCTGCGAGAGACGTCCCGTCTCCACCGCAATGGTCCCTCTTACGCCGTAGGTTTGGAACAGCTTCATCTCTTTGGCTGCGATGTTGATGATGCCGTCGGTTCCCTCCGCCGTATCGCGGTAAGCCATGATTGCTATGTTCTTCACGTGCTGGCACAGCCACTCTGCCATATTGCCTTTGCCGTATTGATTGTCATAGGTCACGCCATAGAACCAGAACGGAATATCAATACCCAAAATCAGGCCTAATTGTGCACTTTGATTCTCGAATAGCACCATCATCGATTGATACGCGGTCAGAATCTGATTCTGCTCACTCTCGTAATTACCCAGCTCATAAGGTTCAACATCCAAGTGAATGCCGTCGAATTTCTCGGTAACCATTGCAGTCGACTGGTAGGCCGTCAGCCAGTTCAGGAATGCATCCTGAAGCGCTTCGCCCCCTGCGTCCACCCACTGCGGAGCGCCGTCGAGTGCATGTACTTGAATGCCGCTGGCATGCGCCAGGCCAATGAACTTGCGGTAGGCTTGCTTATTAACAGCTGCATCTACTTGAAGCAGCAGCGTATCTACTTTGCGATCCGTCAAGTTACGAATAACCTTCTCCGGCTGCGTCGCAATCTTGGCAGCGTCCCAGAGCCAAGTCGTAATATTCGTTTGATCCGGATAGGTAATCTTCTGCTTCGCTTGAGCGGCGACCGGGAAGATGGTGCAGCAGATGAATGCCAACGTTAGAATCGTGATGAACCTTCTCATTCTGCTACCCCCCTCGCCTATCGTGGAAAATAAAAAGCACAGTCCGATGGTTACCGAACTGTGCTGGATTCACACAATAAAAGAGTGGTGTAGTGATCGCTGCGTCACTATAGACACGCTTCGTTCGGCAACTGGCTGCCATAAGTGAATGCTCACCCTTAGGCCCTGTAGTTTTGCGTCCCTGCCTTATCGACAGGTTTGCCATTATCGTGAAGCTTCTTTACGTGTCGTCCGCTGCCGCGATCAACGAGAAGCTTGCTTTGTTCCTATCATATTGGAATCCAATCGACTTGTCCAGCCAAATTATGACACGTTTTTAGAATATGATCTCATAACAGCCAATGAGAATGAGCAGCACACACCCTATGATGCCTGCATATTTGCCAAGCGGCGAATGGGCGAATTTAAACCCGATACGGACGCCGGCTTCAACTGTAAGAAGGGAGAACAGTCCAATCGATATGGAGCAGAGCAGCGGAGAAACGCCGCTAACGCCTGCACCAAAGCTGCTCGCCATCGAGTTGATCGATAAAGCAAGACCGATCGACAACGATTCTGCGCGTGATACGATGTGTTCCTCTTGATCTGACTGTTCGGCCTCCGTGCCGGTGCTGTTGTCAGGGGCTGCCCCCGCCCCATGCTCCCGCGTCTCGGCTTGTCCAACTGTCTGATTGACCAGTTGTGTCCGAATTCCCCATCCTCCCAGGGCAACAAGAATTAAACCGCCTATGATATTTCCCCATACAACCGGAAAAAGCTGTGACAACAACGCCCCTACCGTCATCGTCACAAACGCTGCACCTGCGGATAATACGGCAATGAACAGATTGGATACTAAAGGTACTCGTGTTGAACGAGCACCAAACGTAATGCCAACCCCAAGATTATCAATATTCGCAGCAATTCCAATGACCACAATTGTAATCCAATGCATGCTCCTCCCCACCTCTCTTAGTAGCAGGTCGGGCGGCAGCCTCCCATCATCCTGAATCTTGTATCCGCAGCGTATCGGAAACGTTCAAAGTTTCACAAACGACTGTAGTTTCGCAGTTGAACCAAAGCCTATAATACGAGGAAGAAACCACCCATGCCAGCATTTCGGCTGACCTCTCATCATCCTACGAGTGAAATCGCAGGGATGGACCTTCTACATTCTATGTTCCGCTCCCTGCATTCGTGCATGCTTGTCCTAGACGACTATCATCCGGTCGGAGCCACCCCAAGTCCCAATCCACCGAGAAATTTAAAAAGTCCATCGCTAGTTCAGCAATGGACTCCCTTAATTAATGAATGATTAGTTCCCATACATCTCCTTCGCGACGTCTACGCTAAAACCCAACTCGACGGACGCCTGCGCCAGAAACTCCTGCGAAAAGTAGTAGTCGCGCCACTTTACTATGGTCCCGTCCTCAATCTGTAATTCGATTACGCTGCTCAGAGACGGTGCTCCTTCGGCATCCAGACTGGTTACGACGACTGCCGTCCGCCCCCATAAGGAACGAAGCTCTGCGTGCAGCGGCTCGCGCACCTTCTCCCAATCTGCCAAGCACGACCGCTCCATCTGCGCACGCCCATACACGCGGAAGGCTAACAGGTCATGCTTGCTGCGCCTGCACTGATCGATCCAGGTGTTGCTTGCTATCCGGAATAAGTAGGCCTTGGGCTGAAGTGGTTGATGCAGCTGCGGCAGAATCGCATAAGCCTTCATTACCGCCTCCTGCATGAGATCCTCTGCATCCCATGGCGATTTCGTTAGTGCCATACAATATCGCCACAGCTCTTAACGATAAGGTTCAATCACCTCGTTATATCTGCGCTGCAGCTCTCGTGTCAGCGGCTCCAGTTGCTCCAAGCCATTCCCCTGCTCCTGCATCTTAAGACGGCTCCCTCTTATTAAGTCATCGTATCTACTTCATAGACGGATAAGAGTGATCAAACGAATCGCGGTTGCTTGAAATTTCGGCCAGTGCATTCAAAATATCGTTAGGCTTGTAAACCAGCCTTGTCGGATAAACGGACTCCACCCGGTCCAAGCTTCCTTCTCCCCAGAGTGCGGCAATACTTAGCATTTGCGCCGCGTGAGCGGCTCGAATATCCGTCGGCTGATCGCCGATATAAACACAACGCTCCGGGGCCGCATTTAACTGCAATGCCGCTGCCAGCAAAGGATCTGGACTAGGCTTGTGCAGATCCGTGTCCTCCTGAGCGATAATGACCTCGAACCAGCTGTCTAGACCTTTAGCCTTTAGTTCATCTATTGCATTAACCCTTCGTTTGGAGGTTACAATCCCCATGCGGTACCCCCGAAGTTTCAGCGCAGCGAGCAGTTCCGGAACACCCTTGTAGCAAACAAGCTGGTCTTTGCGATCAAGGTAATATTCGGACATCATCATTAAAATCCGTTCAACCAGTTCTTCACTGAACCATTCACGATAGACAACTGGTAACGGTCGTCCGAGCAGCTGCTCATATTCATCCTCCGTCGGCTCTCTGCCCAACACCTTCTCGAAACCATAGCGTGTGCTAGCCTTCGCAAGCGATTCACTATCCTGAATCGTCCCATCCAAATCCCATAAAATAACGTCGATCATAGAATGTCACCACTTTTATGAATGATAAAATGAAACAATCCCCTTAAATCTCTTATTCACTATCATAACGGATAGCATGAATCGAGAGATACAGGGGATTGATAAAAAGAAATAAATGGCCATATGGGTTTCAGCCCAGTTAGAAAATAATGTCGCAGCAGCCAATAAGAATTAGCAGCAAACACCTGGTCAAAGCTGCCCCAAGACCCATTCTTTAATTTGTTGCGCCACTTGAGTCACAGGGATATTGGAGGTATTGATAATCGGGAGCCTCGCCTTATCAAACTCAGCGTGCTGCTTCTCCGCATAGGCTATCGTCTGATTGATACCATTGGGCGACCAGCTTTTACGATTCTCTAAGCGTTGTCTGCGCGTATCTCTGTCGCAATGAAGGAGTAAGAAGCGTGGTTGATCGAAGTGGTGGATGAAATCGCATACGAAGATGTTATACGGGTAAGGCACTGCGCCAAACAAAATCGTCGTATTCCCGTTTAACGCATTATAATAAGCAATTCGAATCCAGTTATTGCACGCTGATTGGAAGTCCTGACCAATTACGATGATATCCATGTCGTACACGTTGTAGCCAGTGCCTAACATAACTCCTACTTCAGACGAAGTCGTTGATTTACCAGAGCCGCTTGTACCTGCAACAATATACAGTGGAAATGTCAGCTCAATCACCTATCCTATGCCCGCCATTGATTCGATGGATCGTAGTTAACTACCAATCTACCGAGATTACTAGTAGTTTATGAAATAATGCTCAGGCACGTCCTCCGCACATGCTATATAACCGTCAACAACAATCGAGCGCCCACTATGCAAAAGGACAGCTGCTCAGATCGGAGCTGCTGTCCTTTGCATTGTACAATTGCACATCCCACATCCGCATATCCGTCATAACGGTTCCCGACTAATCTCGAAGCACCGTCGCCCTCAGCACGCCAATTGCCTCCGACATCTGGGTGAGCTCCGCATCCTGCACCCCTTCTACCCGCTGCAGGAACAACTGCTTCATATGGGTAAAACTCTCGGCCATACGCGCCTCGCCGCTCGCAGACAATCGAACGTACTGTTTTCTCCGGTCCCCTGCATCGTCTATTTTCTCGCACAGCCCTTTGTCGGTCAGCTTCTTAATCTCTCGGCTTGTATTCGGCATCGAGATGCCTTTGCATTCGCTCAGCTGGCTCAGCGTAATCGGCTGCTTCACCGACAGAAACTCAAGAATTTCATATTGAAGAGGGGTAATATCGTCCATCGGCAAATCCTTCGTCATCTCATAATGCAATTGATGAGCGGACGCAATCAGCGATGCCAACTGCTCGAACAAAGCTTCCTTCGACACCATCATGAAACATCTCCTCGCACAGAGTCACGTTACTCATTTTGTTATCAAAATATAATTATCATTTGACAATAAAATTTCGGCATGATAACTTATTATCAAATGATAACAAAGAAGGTGTGTTATGAAAACCCTCATTATCTACACGCATCCGAATCACCACAGCCTAAGCCATGCCTTTCTGCAGCGGACGCTCCAAGGCCTGCATGAAAACCCGCATATACAAGAGCAAGATATTCAAGTGCTCGACCTGTATGGCGAAGGCTTCGACCCGATTCTCGTGTTCAACGAACAGAAACGAAGAAGAGATATGCACGTCGAGCCTTCACTGGAGAAGTACCGGAATCAGCTGCTGTGGGCGGAACGGATTATCCTGATTTATCCGATCTGGTGGGGCCGCCCTCCTGCGATGCTGCTTGGCTACATTGACCGCATGTTCGCTTCGAATTTCGCCTATCGCGAGAAGGGCGGTTTACTTCCGGAAGGATTGCTCAAAGGCAAGTCAGTCATCTGCATCTCGACGATGAAGGGTCCGACCTTCTATCCGTTGCTCTGGCTTAACAATGCCCACAAAACTCTCATGCGGAGAGCGCTCTTCAGCTATGTTGGCATCAAGAAGGTGAAGTTCTTCGAGTTTGGCGGCATGGAGAAACGAGAAGGCAAGCAGACGAAGAAGCTCGACCGGATTTATCGCTACTTCCGAGCCGCTGCGCAATAGCCGCGAAGCATTCCACAATTTGAGTACGAGGTCATCGCGCTCGCAAGCTTCTAATACTGACGGCAATCAAATCATCTTTCATATTGAACAGCCAGTCATCGAATATCTATCGATCACTGGCTATTTATTTGCGTTCGATAACGATGGATGTTTAGCGATCACCACGATTTGCCCAAACTTATCCAAGAAACAAATCACCTCTTATCGGCGTCTATACCCTTATACTTACACGCATACGCATAATCAACGAGGTGAACCAGTTGAAACCAATCCAATATAAATCTTTCGCTATCGCCGGCGCCATTGCCGGCGCTGCCCTCCTATGGGCTGGACCAGCCTCAGCCGAGCAGCGTTTCACCGATCTGAAACATGCACAGTGGGCTGAAGACAGCATCACTTATATGGCGAACCGCGGTACGGTCGCCGGTTACGGGAATGGACAGTTCAAACCAGAAGGCCGCGTAACCCGAGCGCAAGCTGCCGCTTTCCTGGTCCGCGAGCTATACCCTGATCAGCAGGCAGACAAGAGCCCCACCTATTCCGATGTCGGCACCGCCTACCCGTTCTACCGTGAAATCTCCATTGCAGCACGCAATGGGCTGACGGGCGGGTTCCCTGACGGCACCTTCCATCCGGATGCGCCGATTACACGCGCAGAAACGGCGGCGCTTCTTACACGGGCGTACGAGCTGACCAATGGCAATCAGTCAACTACTGGTCTGACTGACACATCCACGCATTGGGCTGTCGATCCAATTCGCACGATGAGCTCCAATGGACTGATTGGCGGTTATTCCGACGGCACCTTCCGCCCGAATCAATCGGTCTCGCGGGCGGAGTTCGCTGTCTTCATGACAAGAGTGATCCGCTTCGAGCGGGCCACTGCGATTGAAGCCCATGACTGGGATAAACTGATCTCCTATATGACCGTGAGCGAGCAGGTCGGTCAGATGCTCATGCCCGATATTCGGCAGTATAACGGCAAAGTAACGACGACCGTGAACGCAGGGATTAAGAGCAGCCTGCATGATCAAAACCTGGGCGGACTTATTATTTTCGACAAAAATATTATCGACGCCAAGCAGCTAACGACGCTTACACATGACCTGCAAGCCGAGACTGGCGACATTCCGCTCTTCTTGAGCATCGACCAAGAAGGCGGTGTCGTCAAACGGATTCCAGGCGGCACGAACTTGCCCGGACAGATGGCGCTTGGCGCGACCGGTGACGCAACCCTCGCAGAAGCTGCAGGACGGCTGACCGGTGAGGAGCTGAAGGCGCTTGGGCTTCAGCTTAATTTTGCCCCGGTGCTCGACATTAACAGCAATCCCGACAATCCGATCATTGGGATGCGATCCTTCAGCTCGAACCCGGATCTCGTGACGAAGCTTGGCCTATCGACGATCCGCGGCCTGAAGCAGGCAGGGGTTATCGCCGCAGTAAAGCATTTTCCAGGACACGGCGATACGACAGTCGATTCCCATCTCGGCCTGCCGGTGCTGAATCATACGCGTGAACGGCTCGATGCGGTGGAACTGAAGCCTTTCCGCGCAGCGATCGACAACGGTGTAGAGATGATCATGACGGCGCATATTGCGTTCCCTGCCGTAGATAATGACCACGTCACATCGTTGAAAGACGGCAGCAGCGTACCGATTCCGACGACGCTGTCGAAGAAGGTGCTTACGGGGCTGCTTCGCGGGGAGCTCGGCTATAAGGGCATCATTATTTCGGATGCATTCACGATGGAGGCCATTGCAGACCATTTTGGCGAAAATCAATCCGTCATCCGCGCCGTCCAAGCAGGCGTAGACATCATCTTAATGCCGCAGGACTCGGCTGCTGCACATCAGACGCTTGTACAGGCCGTGAAGAACGGTACCATCGCGGATGATACGATTCACGCTTCGGTGAAACGGATTCTGGAGCTGAAGGCGAAGTATGGCCTATTCGAGCCGCAGGAGAGTTTGTCCTCGCAGCTTGCTGCGCTCAGCAAGCTCATCGGATCGGACGCGCATCGCGCGGTAGAGAAGGAAATCGCGGAGAAAGCGGTCACGCTGCTGGCGAGTCGCGATGGCGTGCATCCTGACGCGATTAAGTCTGGCGATCGCGTCGTCATCGCGGCGGCGAGTGAGGAGCAGGCTATGCAGCTGCAGAAGCAGCTAACGCAAGCAGCGGGTTCGTCGCTGTCGCTCAAGACGGACATTGCGGTTATTGGGCAGGCGGGCACGAATGCGCTGCTTGATAAGGCCGACTACGCCATTGTGGCTTCCTATCAGTTCCGCAATGTGGCCAGCCAGTTCAACTGGTCGGGTACGCAAGCCGTTGTCGACTTCCTGAACAGCCGCAATAAGCGCTACTCGCTGCTCTCACTTGGCAATCCTTACGAGACGCTGTACGTTAGCGGCATCCGTTCCAGCCTAGCTGTGTATGGCAAGCAGGAGCCGAATACGGCGGCTGGCATCAAGGTGCTGCTCGGCCAACTGGAGCCGTGGGGCGTGCTGCCAGTGACGCTGGAACAGTAGGACAAGCCTACCGGGAGTCCCATCAACATACACAAACAGGCTGCCGATCGGCAGCCTGTTGTTATTTTGCAGGCAGAAGCTACTGCACGGAATTGAAATTGTTATTCATGCCGGGGGAAGCGGCAAACGCCGGTTGGATAAATCCAGGATTATAGGCGTGCTGCGACTGCTGCTGCGTATGAATAGACTGCTCCACTTGCCGGCATAGGTTGGAGATCTGATTGAGCTGCTGAATCGCCAATTGATGACCTTGCAGTGCTGACTGGATGACTTGCGCTGCATGATGCTCCCGTTGAGCCAGCTCTTGGAGACGTTGTGCATTCTGCTGTTCCTGCTGCAGCAGCTGTTGATAGTTCTGGCTAGCTTGCTGGGTTTGCTGCACAAGCTGCTGAACAAGCTGCTCGGCTTGTTGAAGCGATTGATTATACGATTGATTGTTGAATTGCAAGGGTAATACCTCCTTTGATTTGAACAACGACTATTAAGATGTCATCCCACCCTGCAAAATATTCCTCTGTACGCACGGATTAACAAAATTCAGAATGAGGGATGTTATTTGAAGCGGCATCACATGTCAAGGGAGGACCACGGTGGATACGGAAATGAAATACGGCGAGGACTATCATTATTTGCCCGTCACCTCGGTAAACAGCGGCGTAGGAATAGAAGCAGCCTCAGATCTATACGTTGTGACCATCCAGATCGTTAATGTATGCTTCGTCGGATTCGCAGATAAGGACAACTGGGTTCTGATCGACGCCGGGATGCCCAAATCAGCTAATGACATTGTGGCTGCCGCCGAGGAACGATTCGGTACGGATGCACGCCCTGATGCCATTGTGCTTACGCATGGTCATTTCGACCATGTCGGCGCCATTATAGAGCTGGTCGAGCGATGGAACGTGCCGGTTTACGCCCACGAGCAGGAGCTCCCGTACTTGACGGGCAAGCAGGCTTATCCCCCAGCCGACCCAGCGGTTTCAAACGGACTGGTCGCCAAGATGTCACCTTGGTTTCCGAACGAGCCGATTGACTTAGGTTCGCGAGTCGCCGCCCTCCCTGCCAATGGCTCTGTCCCTGATATGCCAGGCTGGGAGTGGATTCATACGCCCGGCCATACACCGGGACATGTCTCCCTGTTCCGAAGAGCGGACCGAGCTTTAATCGCAGGCGACGCATTCGTTACGGTGAAGCAGGAGTCGATCTATAAAGTATTCACGCAGAAGGCGGAGATCAGCGGTCCGCCGAAATATTTTACGCCCGATTGGCAGGAGGCCTTTCATTCCGTCTGTAAGCTTGCGGAATTACAACCATCTGCAGCGGTCACTGGACACGGCATTCCACTATCAGGCGATGAGCTCGCAGCAAGTCTTCACAAGCTGGTAGAAGAATTCGATCGCATTGCGGTACCAGCTAGCGGCAAATATGTTCACTAAGCGCAAGAAGCATGGAGACGGCTCTCCATGCTTCTTGTGTTTGCGTTTATTTTTCTGAAGCAAGGAAACCGGAGTTTGGAATCTTGTCTCTTGACGCTGCTTCGGCCCTTATCGCGCTTCCGTCATGCTAACGATAATCTTCCCTTTCACGCGGCCCTCTTGGTAATAGTGGAACGCTTCGACCGCATCGTCGAATGCAAACTGCCGGTCGATGACAGGCACGACCTTCCCTTTCTCGACGAGCGACTTCCAGATCAACTGGTCGTCGTGGCTTACCTTATGGAGGAGCACCTTAACCTTTTTACGAGAAAACCAAGCCAGTAAAGGCCCCGTTAGGGCCGCTTGTATAATACGATTCGAAGTGCCGCCGATCATCACATAAGTGCCGCCCGGCTTCAGCGCCCGCTTCATCTCGAATACCGACCTTGTGCCGACAACATCGAGGATGAGATCATACTGCGGTCCGCCCGCCGTGAAGTCCTCTGTCCGATAATCCGCCACATGGTCCGCTCCCACGGAGCGCAGCAAATCCAGCTTCTCGGCTGCGTCTACCCCCGTCACCTCTGCCCCTTGCAGCTTTATGTATTGAATCGCAAACGTACCAACGCCGCCTGCAGCTCCATTAATGAGTACACGATGTCCCTTCGCCAACCCGCCTTGCGTACGCAAACCTTGCAGGGCAAGAACTGCCGCCTGCGGGATTGCCGCTGCCTGCTCGAAGCTTACTCCTTCTGGCTTCAACGTCAGGGCCGCCTCGCTCGCGCACACATATTCGGCGAATCCGCCCCACCCGCAGCCAGAGAGATCTCCGAACACCTCATCGCCTGGCCGCAAGCGGTTTACCTCCGTACCCACAGCCAACACTCTCCCCGCCACATCCGCGCCGAGAATCCGATAACGGGGTTTACGCATCGCGCCTAACCGATTGACTAATGGCTTACCGGTCAGAAGATCCAGGTCCCAGGAGTTCAACGATGCAGCATGGACCGCGATCAACACTTCATTTTCTTTCGGTATAGGCTTTTCTACCTCTTCAATACGAAGCACATCCGGCAAGCCGTATCGGTCGTAGACCAACGCCCGCATCATGCGTCCACCGCTCTGAGACTCTGCTATCATCGTGAACCTCCTACTGGGATTGAGTTACTTCTATTGTATCCGAACAACCCTTCCAGATATAGTAAGAAAATGATTACGTCCGCTTCTTGCGACAAATCGTTGGTTATCGGTCTCCAGAACGATGACAGCCATTATTTGATCTCGTATACTCGAGATCGACTATATGGCTCGCGACTGTTAGAAAGGAAGGAGTGAAGGCGATGGCCGCCCGCAAAATATCCAATATGCTGGCACTTGCCGTCCTGTCGCTGCTTCATGAGAAGCCGATGCATCCGTATGAGATATCGGCAACGATGAAGGAGCGCGGCATACCCGACGTCATTAAGCTGAACAACGGTTCACTGTATTCCGTCGTGGAGGCGCTGCTGAAGCAAGGATGGATCATTCCGCTGGAAACCCAGCGGGAAGGGAGGCACCCCGAGCGAACGATCTACGCACCTACAGAGACAGGAAGGGTAGGGTTTCACGACTGGCTCCGGGAGATGGTTTACGAGCCGGCAAAGGAATATCCTCAATTTCCCGCGGCGCTCGCTTTTATCGGACATATTCCTCCGCCGGAAATGATCGAATTGCTGGAACTCCGTATCGGGTTCATCAATAAGTCGATCGCTGAACGGCGGGCGGGCATTGAATTCGCAAGAGGGATCGGTCTTTCAAGAATATTCGTCATCGAGTCCGAATACATCATCCATCAGTTAGACAGTGAATTGCGGTGGCTGACGGCATTCAAGGAAGACATCAAGAACGGCAGCCTGACAGAGCAATCAGAGGGTGAAACCATCTGGCATATGACCACACCTGCCGATGACGCACAGCTGCAAAACTCCAAATTACAATCGAAGGGAACAACGTTACCATGACCGTACAACGTAAAAGCGCTGGCCTCGTAATCGCCGGCCTGCTGCTCGGCATTCTCATGGCGTCCATGGACAATACCATTGTCGCGACAGCTATGGGCACCATTGTTGGTGAACTGGGCGGACTAGACAAATTCGTATGGGTTACATCGGCCTATATGGTTGCTGAGATGGCTGGGATGCCGATTTTCGGCAAACTGTCCGATATGTACGGACGGAAGAAATTTTTCGTATTCGGCATTCTCGTCTTCATGCTGGGATCGATTCTATGCGGAACCGCAACATCGATCGTACAGTTAAGTATTTATCGCGCGATTCAAGGGATCGGGGGCGGCGCGCTCGTACCGGTTGCCTTCACGATCATGTTCGACGCCGTAGCGCCTGAAAGCCGCGGTAAATTGGGTGGATTGTTCGGCGCCGTATTCGGCATGTCGAGTATTTTCGGACCTCTGCTTGGAGCCTACATTACTGACTATATTCAGTGGGAATGGATTTTCTACATCAATCTTCCGCTTGGCCTCATTGCTTTCATCTTGGTTGCTTTCTTCTACAAAGAATCGGTCGAGCACAGCAAGCAGCGAATCGACTGGCTTGGCGCAGCAGCGCTTGTCGGCGCTGTTATCTGCCTCATGTTCGCACTGGAGCTCGGCGGCAAAGAATATGCATGGGATTCGGGCATCATCCTTAGTCTGTTCGCCGGATTCGCCGTGCTCATCCTTGCTTTCATCCTCTTCGAGCGAATTGCAGCAGAGCCGATTATCAAATTCAGCATGTTCAAAAACCGATTGTACTGGTCGAGCAACGCGATCGCGATGTTCAGCGGCGCCGCCTTCATTACGGCTTCGGTCTACATCCCGATCTACATTCAAGGCGTATTCGGCGGCAAGTCGACGGATTCCGGTCTAGTGCTGCTGCCGATGATGCTTGGCTCCGTCGTGACGGCATCCTTCGGCGGCGCGCTTATGATGAAGCTGTCGTTCCGCGCCCTCATGGTTCCGACGCTTGCGTTGCTGACGGTCGGCACGATTCTGCTTACGACGCTTGGCGTCGATTCGCATCGTTATACGGTCGTGATCTTCATGATTCTGGTCGGGCTCGGCATCGGCGCTTCGTTCTCCGTGCTCAGTAACGCCGCCATCTTCTCCTTCTCGCCGCAGGAACGGGGGACGGCTTCTGCGACGCTGAACTTCCTCCGATCGCTTGGCATGACGATCGGCATTACGGTATTCGGCATTATTCAGAGCCATACGATGCTTAATCAATTCGGCAAGCTGTTCACGGCTGACGAGAAGGCCCAGCTTCCGACTGACGTCAACCTCAGCGATCCGCGCGCCATTCTGGCTCCTGAGATGCGGAAGTTCATTCCGGAACCGATTCTGAACAAGATCACATCCGGTCTCTCCTACTCGATCACGCATACGTTCGCATGGGCCGTCATTCCTTCCGTTCTGGCGCTGCTCTTCACGTTCTTCATGGGCCGCAAGAAGCTGAGCGAGATGGAGCATGCGGCAGACTATAAACCGGCATCACATTAATTCGCATTGGGAAAAAGCTGTCTCGAGGGTCAGAACCATTGACCCTCGGAACAGCTTTTTATTATGGCCGAGACCAATTACGCCCCCGTCCGCTCTGTCGTCTCCCTCAGCAGCGCAAGCAGCCCTTGCTGCGTCTCGGCTTTCAATGCTGCTGCGGGCAGCGGAACCGATCTGCCCCGCTCGATATAGATACTCGGCGCGTCTGCGAATCGGGCTGCCGTTGCCGCTTCATAGATGCGGGCCGCGCCTGCTTCAGGCGCAGCGAAGAAGCGGCGGAACAGACGGAACCAACTCGGAAGCGCTGCGCTCTTCGACATCGACGTCTTCGCAGGGCCGGGATCCACTACTCGCAGCGATATGCCATCCTTCGCATAATCCGCGGCAAGCGCCTGGAATGCAGCGGCGGCTGCTAGCTTCGACTGCACATACGGCGTGAATTTCTTAAACTTCTCCGGCCTGCGAAGTCCCGCCAGATCCAGCCTTCGCGCCATCCTCATCGCACTTGAGCCAACCGCTACGACGGTCGCGCCGCCCGAGGCAGCCAATTGCTCCCGCAGCAGCTCGGTCAGCAGGAAAGGCGCAACGGTGTTGACCTCATAATGGACATCGTTGCCGAGAGGGGATAGAACGGGACGGTCCAGCAAGGCTCCTGCATTATGAACGAGAAGGTCCACTTGCGAATGCAGCTCGGCGACCCGTCGGGCTGCCCCGCGTATTGCCCCCTGATCCGATAGATCCGCAGCTACCCCTTGGACGGAGAGCGACGGGTTCGCCGCCCGCAGCTCCTGCATCTGCTTGTTCATTCGTTCCTGATCTCGATTAATAAGAACCAGATCATATTCCGCCTGTGCCAGTCGCTTGGTGAGTGCGGTTCCGAGCCCCGAATAGGATGCCGTAATAACCGCTAATGGACGACGCGTGTTCCGCGTTTCGTTCATCGTTCATCAATCTCCTCTCATATTTGAACGATCATTCCAATATGGTCAAAAGAGCGGCCTGTCATCCAAGCGACAGGCCAACTCTTAAATCCCCTTAAGCATGATTTCAATCGCGTCATAGATGAATGGCGCGGTCACATCCGTCTTCGCCATCGTAGCAACGCCTGCGAAGGCGCTGACCAGATACCTCGCCGTCGCCGCGGTATCGGTCTCCGTCCGCACCTCGCCACGCGCCTTGCCCGCTTCTAGGAAACCAGCAAACGCCTGTTCCAGCTGCAAGAAGTTGTTGGTCACCATCTCGCTTACAGCGGCATCATGAATGCCCAGCTCATTGGCCGTGTTCACCATTAGACAGCCCCAGCTGGCCCGATCCTCATGCACAAGGTCCTTCACGTTGCGGAACAGCTGCCTGAGCGTTGGAATGACAGGCGTCGGCCGCGACAGCGCATCGATCGCTCGGGACATATAAACTTGCGCATACCGTCTCAAGCAAGCAAGGAACAGCGCATGCTTATCACCGAACGTATCGTACATGCTTCCTCGATTGATGCCCAACGCTTCCAGCAGATCGCTGACCGACGTTTTCTCGTAGCCATGCTTCCAGAACACGTGCATGGCTTTATCCAGCGCGACCGCCGGATCGAATGCCTTGGCACGTACCATACGCGTCTCCCCTTTGTTCATTTCCAGTATATCCAATTTGGAACGATCGTTCAAGTATGATTTATACCACAACCTCATAACAGCCGATTGCAATCAGCAGCAAGCAGCCCAGCAATTCCGCATACTTGCCCACCCAGGAATGAGCAATGCGAACGCCCAGCCTGCCTCCGATCTCAATCGATGCAAGGGAGAATACGCCGACCGACAATGCCGTGAACCATGGCGACACGCCGCTCGCGCCAGCCCCTAGACTGCTTGCTATACAGTTAACAGATAAGGCGAATCCCAATGAGATGGATTCGATCCATGAGATGACCTGGTCCTTGTTCTTATCCTTGTCATCAGCGATCTGAGCAATGGTGTCGCTGCGCTTGCGCAGGCTGCCGACCAACCCCCAGACGCCAAGCACGATTATCATCAGCCCGCCAATCAAATTGCCCCAATAAGCTGGCAGCAGACCGGATAAGTAATAGCCCAGCAGCATAGACAGACATGTCGCGATCATCGACATCAACGCGATTACTGCGTTCGATACTAGCGGAACGCGCACCTTACGCACGCCATACGTCATCCCGATTCCCAAGTTATCTAGATTAGCGGCAATGCCGATCATTGTAATCGTTAACCAGTGCATTCATGTTGACCTCCCAATGGTTCGGTCAAATATGATATGCAGGCTGATGCCCAGATGATTGGGGGAATTTTCTCCCACCTGCTACTGACTACAGCTTGAGCGTATCGTCATCCGGACTCCTAGAGACCAATCTCGTAACTTGGAACAGCGTCTTCGCGAACACTGTTTTCTTCGAATAAGCCAAATATCTCGGTTCCCACACAGGGTCGAATTTGTCCTTGAAACGCCGAATGCCTTGAAATCCGTAGAAATGATTCCCCTTAAGAAACACGAGCCTTGCAACCCGCTCGCCGCCGTGGGAGTAAGTATATTCGCCGACTTTCCCCAGCGGGGCCATGCCTAAATTGAAATAAGAGCACCCCTGATCCTTCGCCCACTGCAGCAAATGCACCATTAACGCATCCATGATGCCGCTAAGGTCCTTGCGGTGCCGCATCAAATCGATCGAGGCGGTCCGGCCCTTATCATACACCGGCATCATACTGGCGAACGCGGCAAGTCGATTATCGCCATCCCGAAGCAATGCGACAGGCGCGAGCTCGAGATAGGTTTCCTTAAACCAGCCGAGCGAGAACCCCTTCTCCGTCCGATCGCCGAGCCACTCGTCAGATACTTCCTTTAACTCCATCAGCAGCAAGGGTGAAAAAGGCGGCTCAACCATCTGAAAGGTGTAACCATTCCGCTCAAACCGATTGAATGCCGCGCGCAGATCGGCTTTACGGCGGCCGGATAACTTAAAGTCCGCTAAGGGAATGACCGCTTCTTCACCCAGCTTGAAGAAGTGGAATCCATATTCATGGTACAGGGGCAGCGATTCGGCTCTAACCTGATAGAACACTGGAACGGCTGCATAACGATCGGCAAAATCGCGGAATTGTCCCACTAGCGCCCGAGCAGAATCGCGGTCCCCGATCGGGTCGCCGAGCGCCACCAGCGTTTTGCCGGAGCGGCCATAACCGATGACGGCCTTGCCATCCTCGGACCACATCAGACTCTTGTCTCGAAGGAATAGAAGATGCGTTAGGTAGTTCCCATCCTCTCGCTTCAGAAGCTCTTGGAGCCTCGCGAGTTCCAGGTGGTCAGGCTGCGCAGCCGGAGGGAGTCCCGGCCGGAGGAACCACCTCATCGACAGCAGCAGCCAGCTGGCAGCAAGGGCAAGCACAGCTTCCCTGCGGAGCTCATAATCCTTGAGGGCGAATTTCGCAAGCCATCTCATATGCTCGTGCGCCAGATGCGATGCCGCAGAAGGGATTGGATTGTTGGCCAACGATCCAATCGTCCCGTACAGCAGTGCAACGATCAGTGTAATACCAGCCCATAGAACTGTTTTGTGCCAATGAAAAGACAGCTGCTTCCGATTGAACCGATCCTTGGACAGCCAGAGCAGGACATATATAACGGCGAGGAACAACGCTTCCTCGTAGTCAAACCCTTTGAGGATCGAGAATACGGAACCGCTTAGTAACAGAACTAGCGTGAAGTAATAGGCCCGCTTCACACGTCGGTAGATGCCTTCAGAGACGATAAGCATGGATAACCCGATCAGCACGGTGAGCTGGTGGGAGCTCTTCATCGTCAGCGGGGTTACGTAATGCTCCAGCGCACTCATGCGATGCCATTGCCCGGGCGTTGCCGCCGACACTAGAAGAACGAGGCCGCCGATGAACACCAATGCGCCCAGCGCCCAGTTGCTAATATCACGCATGAACGCCGTTTGACTTGGCCAGTTCCATAAGGTCAGCCATCGTTTAATTGCCGGTTTAAGCAGTTGATGCTGCGCCTGCGTCCATTTATCCTTGCTAGGCATCCATTCCGTCGAGGCGAATGCCAATCCGATGCACCATGGAATGAAGTAATAGAAGACGCGATATAGCAAAATAATTGCAAACGCTTGGTTAGCGGACACGCCTGCGCTCTGAAGACCAAGGAGCATAACGGCATCGAAGGAACCAAGTCCGCCTGGGATGAAACTCGCTACGCCTGCTACTGCAGCCGTCACATAGATGCCGGTCGTGTCCCGAAAACTTAGCGGAAGATGGAATAGCCATACGAGCGTCCAGAATGCAAAAGCGGCCGCTGCCCATTCCAGCACGGATACGCCGATGAGTGTGAGAGGAGACCTTAGCCTCATATGGCTCCCCTCATCGGACAAGCCAAGCTTTGCACGAATGATGGGCAATTTATGAAGCAGCAAAAACAAGATGGCATACGAAGCTATTGCAATCTCAGCGATCAGCAGCCAAGGATGATCGATACGCAGCCCTTGATCATGCCAGACACCGAACAAGAGCAGCAGCGCGAGCAGCGACAGACCTATCGGCCCCGCCAATGACAGATAGAGGATCGATTTCATCCAGCCCGGTCCCTGGATGCCCCACTTGCGATATAGCGTCAGACGGAGCCCCGCCCCCGTGAAGCCAGCGAAGCCCATCGCATTATTGAACGTATTCGCGATCCAGCTAACCTTCCATATGGACAACAGAGTCAGCTTATGCCCGTTCCACTTCAAGAGAAGCAGGTCATATAACGTCATCAACGCAATTGCGAACAGACACACAGCAACCATCAGCAGTTGGTCTAATGGCTGGATATGTTTCAGCGTATGAAGAGCAGCTGGCAGACTGATCTCTCTAATAAAAAGCCGAGTTTGCGTATATAGGAACAGCAGCACAGCAATCGGAATGAGAAAGCGAATAACTTGTCTGCCTCTCCTGTAGAGCGGTCTATCTTCACGCTGCCGGTCCGTTTCATTGTGGTCCATTCTATCGGGGCCTCCTAGGAGAATTTGTGCCACTAAATGTCTATTTCATGCAGCTGCGAGATCAATATAGCATATCGTTCGAACAGGTCTCAAATACCTCCTGTGGCGATATTTGCGAGCCTCTTCTCTGCCTCTATCTCCTGCTTAATAGCCCCCTTACATTTATTGCATGCAACATTCCCGAACTAACGGTCGTTTCTAATGGCAACGGCAGCCGTGCAATACTAACTTTTGTTCCAAAGGAGAATTACATCATGAAAAAACGTATCGCAACTCTTATCAGCGTCGCCCTCGTCGGTCTGATGTTGTCCGCATGCTCGTCCAATAACGATAACAACGCCGATACTTCCTCTAAACCAGGCACTACAGAGACTGGCTCGAACGCTAGCAACGATAAAGGTACAGCTACTGCACCTGAGCCGTCCATGACGGTCGCTGAAATGTCCGACGATCTGCTCAAGCAGGCGGAACAGCCACCGCTTGTAGATCTGACGGAAGCAGACATCAAGACGCTTTATCATCTTGACCCTGCCCTGCTCGAATCCTATGTTGTCAAAATCCCGCTCATGAACGTGAAGACGAATGAGCTCGCAGTTATAAAGGTCAAAGACGCGAAAGACGTCCAGACTGTCGAAGACGCGATCAAGCTGCGTGCAGCGGACGTTCAGAAAACATTCGAGACGTATCTGCCCGATCAATACGAGAACGCGAAGAACTATAAGCTCGTGACCAAAGGCAATTACATTCTGTTCGTCATCTCTGACGCAGACGCAACTGAGAAGCTGACGAAGCAATTCGATACGTACTTCGCAGCGAAGTAACCGCCTATGGTGTTCAGCAGCCTGCTATTCTTATTCCTGTTCCTGCCCGCCGTACTCATACTCTACTACGTATCTCCGCGGCGGATTCGGAATCTGATCCTGTTCTTGACCAGCCTCGTCTTCTACGCTTGGGGCGAGCCTGTCTACATTGTCATTATGCTGCTGTCCACCGTGACGGATTTCAGCTTCGGCCTGCTGCTCAGCAGGCCGAAGCTGTCTCCAAGGCAGCGCAAAGGGATTGTCGCTTCGTCTATCGTCGTCAACCTGGCCTTGCTCTCCTACTTCAAATACGCGGATTTTCTCATCTCAAACGTTAACTCTGTGCTTGGTACGAATATCCCGCTGACGGACTTAGCGCTGCCGATCGGCATCTCGTTCTACACGTTCCAATCGATGTCCTACATCGTCGACGTGTACCGCGGCAAAGTGCAGGCGCAGCGCAACTGGATCGACTTCGGCACATTCGTCGCATTGTTCCCGCAGCTGGTGGCCGGACCGATCGTCCAATATTCCGTCATTGCGGAGCAGTTGAAGAATCGCGTAGTAACGGTAGAGCTGTTCGCGGAAGGTGTACGCCGATTTATCATCGGTCTCGCCAAGAAAGTGCTGCTGGCTAATAACATCGGCCTGCTGTGGCATACGGTGTCCAACTCGAGTGCAAGCGAGATGCCTGCCTTAACTGCATGGCTTGGCATTATCGCATTCTCGTTCCAGATTTACTTCGACTTCAGCGGGTACTCGGATATGGCAATCGGACTGGGCCACATGTTCGGCTTCCGGTTCAACGAGAACTTCAACAAGCCGTATACCGCGCAGAGCATTACGGACTTCTGGCGGCGCTGGCATATCTCGCTGGGCAGCTGGTTCCGCGACTATGTGTACATTCCGCTGGGCGGCAATCGACGAGGCACTTGGCTGCAACTGCGTAACATCCTCATCGTCTGGGTGCTCACCGGCTTCTGGCATGGGGCGAGCTGGAACTTCATGCTGTGGGGGCTCTACTTCGGGGTTATTCTTGTATTCGAAAAAACGTGGCTGCTCCGACTGCTCGAGCGCAGCCCCCGCTGGGTTCGGCACATCTACGCCCTGCTGCTCATTCTCGTCGGCTGGGTATTGTTCGCCTTCGAACAGATGGAACAGCTCGGCGGTTTCTTACTCGCAATGGTAGGAGGCAACGGCAGCCCGCTGTGGGATGCGAACACCGGCTATCTGTTCTACACGAATGCGATTCTGCTTGTCATACTCGCTATCGCCTCGACGCCGCTGCTAAAGCTGCCGCGGCGCGGCCCCGTTCAGCTGATCTGTTGCTTCGTTCTGTTCGTGCTATCGGTCGCTTACCTCGTGGATGCGACGTTTAATCCATTCTTATACTTCAGGTTCTAACTGAATGAGAGAGAAGGGGGAGGTGTTGTCATCTATGAATAAGGGTCAACGATCCGATCGCATTCTAGTCGGCGGCTTCGTCTCCGCCCTGCTTGCAGCGGCGGTGCTGTTCCTTGCGCTCCCGATGCAGACCTTCTCAGAGACGGAGAACCGCGTCTTGCAGCGTCCGCCTGAGCTAAGCTGGAGCCATATTTGGAACAAACAATTCTCGCTGGAAGCTGAAGGCTTCGTGACGGACCATTTTCCAATGCGGACGAGCTGGGTGCAGTTGAAGTCGGAGATGGAGCAGCTGCGGCTGCAACAAGAGAACAATGGCATCTACAAAGGAAAAGGCGGCTACTTGTTCGAGAAATTCGAACAGCCGGATGATGCGAAAGCGAAGGAATATGCGGAGGTCGTTCAGCGCTGGGCCGCTATGCATCCTGAAGCAGGCATGACGTTCATGCTGGCGCCAACCTCAATCGGCATGTATCCAGAGCGGCTGCCTTGGCTGGCGTCCGCCGACTCGCAGCGGGATGTGAATGCGTTCGTGAAGGAGCAGCTCAAGGGGAAGCTGACGTTTCTGAATGGGTTTGATTTTCTGAGTGATGCCACCGATGGTAATCGCCCCATCTATTATCGGACCGATCATCACTGGACGACATACGGCGCCTATCTCGCCTATTCGGCTTATTCGAAGCAGATGGGCTGGGAACCGCTGCCGGAGTCGGCGTTCAACATCGAGACGGTGACTCGCTCGTTCCTCGGAAGCTATCATACCCGCAGCCAATTCAGCGGTGTGAAGCCCGACTCGATCGAGGTGTATACGCCGAAGAAGCCGCTGCATACGACCGTGTCGGTTGCCGATGATCGCTCGACGAGCGAGTCGCTGTATGACACCAGCTTCCTGTCCAAGAAGGACAAATATTCCTACTTTCTTGGCGGCGTTCACGCGCTTATGACGATCAAGACCGAGCTTCCGGCCGCTGATGTCCAGTTGGATAAACTTCTCGTCATCAAAGACTCGTATGCGCACAGCATGCTTCCTTTTCTAACATCGCATGTGCAAGAGCTGCATGTCATCGATATGCGCTATTACAACGGCAATATCAGTCAATACATGAAAGACAACGGCATTCAACAGGTGCTGTTCCTGTTCAATACGGCAACGTTTCTGGAGAGCTCCGAGCTGCTGAAGCTCGGTACGAAGAGCAGCGTCTAGATCAAGGTCGCAATCGAGCAACATGAATAAACATATATCAACATAAAGAAGGAGCTGTCTCGCCCAACTTGTGGGCTTTCGAGACCGCTCCTTCTTGGTATAACAATCAATCTAATAATTGCTCTAGTCCGATTGCTTCTTACTTCGCCGTCACGCCGCCATCTACCGGAAGCTCGATGCCTGTCAGGTAAGAAGCGTCGTCCGACGCGAGGAACAAGACGGCCTTCGCCACTTCAACAGCTTGTCCGACGCGCGGCAGCGCGGTCTGGGACAGGAACCACTGGAGCATTTGCTCGTTCGTGACGAACTCCTTGCTCATCGGCGTCTCAATAAAGCCCGGATGAACCGAGTTGACGCGGATGTTGTCCTTGCCGTAGTCGACAGCCGCTGCCTTGCTCAGCATGCGAACAGCGCCCTTCGATGCCGTATAAGCACCAGCCCCTTGGCTTCCGGTAAGGCCAGCGATCGACGAGATGTTCACGATCGAACCGCCATTGTTCTGTTGCATATAAGGAACCACGTGCTTCATGCCGAGAAACACGCTGGATAGGTTAATATTCATTACTTTGTCCCACTGCTCGACCGTTGTATCCAACATGCCGACTGCGAAAGAAATACCAGCGTTATTGACGAGAATGTCGACTTTGCCATACGCTTCGATCGTTGCTGCAACCACGCTGACCCATTGCTCTTCCGAAGCGACGTTGTGGGCGATTGCTGTCGCGACTCCGCCTTCTGCCTCGATCTCCTTCACGACGGCTTGCACCGCTGCTTCATTGATGTCGGTTGCAACCACCTTCGCGCCTTCGCGCGCAAATAACAGTGCTTCTTCCCGGCCCATACCGCTTCCTGCACCTGTAATGATGGCTACTTTATTTGCTAGACGACTCATGATCATCTCTCCTTAGAAGCAAAATGATAGTGTATATATCACTATGATACAGACTATATCACTATCGCAAATAGAACGCAACGCATCCTTGCCTAGTAGTAGTTGACATCGTTATAATACCCTTATAATTGATGGCTAATCGATCCACGAAAGGTAACCACGTATGGACGCTAAAGAACGGTATGAGAAAGAACGGCAAGACGGCAAACAGCAGCGGCAGCTATCGATTGTAGAAGCGGCGGAGCGCGAGTTTATAAACAGAGGAATCGAGAAAACATCGATGCAGCATATCGCGGATGCGGCCAATATCGGCATCGCGACGCTGTTCCGGTATTTTCCGAAGAAAGAGAAACTGATCGTTGCGGTGGCGACTAAGCTGCTGCAGCCGATTCATGATGCCTTCATGACAACTGCGGCGCTGCCAGGCTCTTGCCTGGACAAGCTGGAGCGGCTGTTCGACTTCCTCATTCAGGAGCATGACCGCGCCAGCGCCAAATATATGATCGACTTCGACAGCTATGCCGCTCATTCGCTTGAGCCTGTTGAAGATATGGAGACATTCGTTGCGCTGCATCGACGTATTTCGCAGCATTTTGCCGCCATTGTTCAGTCGGGGATGGAAGACGGCTCGATCCGCCAGGACTTGCAAGTCAAAGAGACGCTGACCACGATCATGAATGCCTTCGGGCAGTTCTCCCGACAGCTATCGCTGCAGAACAACATTCTGTTGTTCGAGTCGGACCTCGAGTCACGACCGCAGCTGCTCATCCTCAAAGGGATGTTCCTCGACTATGTGAAGAGCAAATAGACGGTACTGTCGTACCAAACACAAAGAACGCTTGCCGGACACTGCTGGGAAGCGTTCTTTGTGTTTGGCCTTGGAAACATAGTGCCAAGCCGCTAAGCATATACCTGATACGAAGAAGTTATGCAGAATAGGCGGTGACTTTATGCCATTCATCCTTCGTTTCAGCGGCAACGACACCGGGGCGATTACGTTCACGGGCAATACGCTTGGACTTAGCCGTTCGTCCCAAGAAGGCGTTCCCGGCACCCGCGATTATATCGGCGCTTTCACATCCATCGATACGAACCTGCAATTCGGCAGCTACCCTGCGGGCACGGTATCCGACTTCAACATGAATAGCGCGAGCGCCATTCTCCGTCTGCCTGTCGAGAGCGAAGTGCTCTATGCAGAACTGGTATGGGCAGGGACGTACAACGTGACAGGCGGAACGAATAACTATTTCGCTTTTATCGACAAATCGGTTTCACTGACGACACCGCAGGGGATGACGTTCGCTATTGCGCCGGATCCAGCGACTGCACAAATCTCGCATCGAAACGCAACGGATAACTACCTCCGTTCCGCGAACGTGACCTCCATCATCCAGCAGAGTGGCGCCGGTACATACACGGTTGGAGGCGTCGTCGGCAATATCGACTTCGGCAACAGCACGGCCAACAGCTGCGGCTGGGTATTATGCGTCGTTTACAGCGACCCAGACATGCCATTCCGCAATTTGAGCCTCAATGTCGGTATCGTCGAGATCGCGACCGGAAGCGATCCTTCCGTCACTACCTCCTTAACCGGCTTCGCCACGCCTATCTCCGGTCCCGTTAGCGGTCGGATGGCTCTCGTCGCACAGGATGGGGATGCTAACAAGGTAGGCGATCAGGTTGCATTCGGTCCTAACGAGGCCAGCCTGACGGCTCTTAGCGGGCCAAACAACTTCCTTAACAACTTCTTCGCCTCGCAGATTAATAATGACAGCGGCAACTTGGATACATCGGGGACGTTCGGGGATCGGAATCAGATCAATGGAGAACCAGGCACGCAGATCGTTGGCGGCAGGCAGAGCTGGGACATTACGAACGTAGACATCTCCGAGACGCTGACGAACAATCAGACGTCCGCCGTCTTCCAGCTTCGGACGACGAACGATGGCTACTCTGTCATTGCGGTCGGCATCTACATCGATATTAACTCTCCTCGCATTACAGTTGAGAAAGCCGTTGATGCTAGTTCTGCCGAGCTTGGCCAGACGTTGACTTATACGGTCGTCATCGGCAATTCGGGCACGGTATCGGCTGATGCGATGTTCCTGCTGGACAGTTTGCCGAACGATACGGCATTCGTCCCTGGCAGCCTTGCAGTCAATGGCGTCCCGACAGCTGGCGACCCGCTTGCCGGCATTAGCTTGGGATCTCTTGCACCAGGCGAGTCGGTTACGGTAACGTATCAAGCCGTTATCGTCTCGTTCCCGGAAGTCGGCGTCATTCGGAATGAAGCGCTTGTGGAGTTCCAATACCAGAGCATTGCCGGCGGGGAGATTAACACAGGCGATATTCCGTCCAACGAAGTCATTACAACGATTGAGCCGCCGATCTATGAGCTCGCTATAACGAAGACTGTGGATCGAGCTTCCGCGATAGCGGGAGAGACTGTCTTCTATACGATTACAATAACGAACTTATCTAATGCTCCGCTCACCAATGTGAATGTCACGGACCCGACGCTTCATTTTGAGCACAATATTCCGCACTTGCCCTCTGACGAGTCCGTCACCTTCCGCGTACCGTTCACGATACCGCTGGGCACAACGGGCAACACGACGCTGTTGAATACCGCTATCGCATCATCCGACCAGACTGGCCAAGTGTCGGCCTCGGCCACCGTCATCGTGCCGCCAGTTCCGAGGCTGGAAGCAACCAAGTCCGCCGATCGAACGACTGCTGCTCCCGGCGATACGATTACGTATACGATCAAAGCATCCAACACGGGCAACATCCCTCTGACGGGCATCGTACTTACAGACCCGCTTCTTGGCGTTGTTGAGACGATTACCACTCTTGCTCCCGGACAGACCGTAACGATCCAGCGCACCTTCGTTGTTCCGTCCGACGCTGCGAATGGCGCCATCATTGGCAACGTTGCAACCGTCGTCTCCGTCGAAGCGCCGCCGACCAGTGATTCGAATCAAGTCACCGTTGTCCCGCCGCCGCTTCACGTTACCAAGTCGGCTTCACCTCAAGAGGTTGCTGTAGGCGATCCGATCACATATCGGATTGTCATCGCCAACGCGGGACGAGTGGAATTGGTCGATCTGCGTCTAATCGATGTCGTGCAGAAGCCGCTGCAATTCGTGGAAGACAGTGTAAGGGTTAACGGCCGCCGTCATCCAGGGGCCAACCCCGAAGAGATTAAGCTGGGTTCGATCGCGCCAGGCGGTGAAATTATCGTTACCTTTCAAGCCATTCCTGAGCAGATTAACGAAACCGAGAAAGTATCCAATCAAGCAGAGGCGTTATTCCGAGTCGTTGTCTCTGGCCCCGAATTCCGAGAGGAATCGAACCGGGTCGAGGTCGAGGTGAAGGAAGAAGAGGAATAAAACAAGCATTGTAACGAGAAGCCCCTTCGCTTTCCATTAGGAAAACGAAGGGGCTTTATGAATGCTGCAACTTTTCTAATAGATTCGAGGTATTATAGATGTAATAACATTATTGCATCACTGCAATCGGGATAGGAGGTTGTCCTATGCGCGCAATTATTCAAACGATTGGCATACTATTCATAGTTGGCCTTATAGTATCCGCATGGCCAGCCGAGCCTGTTCACGCAAGCTTCATCAGCCGGGTCCAAGATATTTATAACGCACCGGACAAGATCAGCGAGATTGAGCAGCAATATAAAGAAGCGAATGAACAGCTGTCCCAGCAACTGGAGGAGTCCAGGAAAGCAGCTGAGGCACTGGCACGCCAACAGGAAGAGCTTCAGAAGCAGAATCAACAACTAATGGAACAGAACGCCGCTTTGCAGGCGGAAGCCGAGCAGGTGCAGAAGAAGAAGGAAGCTTTTCAACGCAAAATGTACACCGGCATCGGTATCGTTGCGGGACTGTTCATTGCCTACTTCCTAGCGATCCGCATCTGGCGGTACCTCTCATGGCGCAGACATCGGCCATTCCGTGAAGGCGGGATCAGCGGATGAACATCGTAACACCCGCACGACTTGGTCATGTGCACATCTCGCTTGAAGAGGCGGACAAGCTGCATCTGCTGCATCCGAAGTCGGTCGTTGCTTTCCAAGGCTCGCCGCAGCATCGCGAAGACCGGCTGATGAACCTTGCCCGCATCTATCACAAGCGCAAAATGATTCAATCTCAATTCCAAGGACCATCCGAGCTCGTAATAGGGCTGCCCGCTGGCTGTTCGCTCGAAGTCGTCGAGATCGACGAGAAGAGCAATCTGCTGTTCGACCTGCGGCATGTGATGTTCTTCACCGAGGGCATGACGATGAAGTCTATCGTTCAGAAGCTCAAGAACGCATGGATTACGAAAGAGCTGACCCGCATGCGGTTCACCGGACCCGGGCGGCTCGGCATCATCACATCGGGCGACATGATGACGATTCAGCTTCAACCGGACAAGCCGCTGTTCGTGGAGGCGGGCGCTTTGATCTCGTACCCAGGCACGGCTTCGATCCGGCTGTCGGTGTACGGCAATAAGCTGGCCAGCCAGCATATGAACGTGCAGTGGGAGCTGCGGGGCAGCGGCCCTGTGCTTATCCAGACCGGTTCGCGCGACGCCGAGCTTGAAGCTCAGCTGCAGGACGGCGGCTTGATCAAACGCATTCTGCGCGAGGTGCTTCCGTTCGGGAGCGTGTATATCAAGTAAAGCATCTCCTGCAACATGAAGAGGACTCTAACCCACTGGGTTAGAATCCTCTTCATGTTGGCTTGGCTGCTGCGCGGACGATGAATGCGATTCTACCCCGCATATGCGCAGCCCGATCCGACATTAACCGATGCGATTATGTCAAGATCGGTAGGTGTGCTGAGCAAGGAGTTGCGTTACGCCACGTCTAATTTCGTTCACCCTATAAAATCCGCGTTTTTCCCTTCCGTCGAATGCCAGACTACGACTTGCCCCACTGGCGTCCATGCCATAAGCGCGCCGGAACCAAGCAGGATGACCTTCTTTTCTTGCAGATCAATTAGGCAGCTCCCTATGCCGTCAGCCACAAACACAGCATAGTACCTTCCTTCTCTGTCTCCTGGCTTCTGCAATACTCGGATGATCGACGTATCTTCCCGCTTCCCGATTTTCTCTTCGAGAAGCTGACGCGCATCTTCAGGCAGCTTCACATTGTCCGCCTTGGATAGCAGTCCCTTCTTGTAATCATATTGGATGGTTTCTCGCTTCGCGTTAATCCACGGTACTTCGATCGTGCTGTTATTCGTCCATCTGACAGGGTATATAAAATGAAAACCATCGCTATGCCCCGTGCTCGCTGCCTTCGCGAACTTCGAAACGACCTTGCCCTTGGCATCGATCACGATGAGATCGGCTGCTGCTCCTAGATGCTCGACATCGACAAGGATAGCAACATGCTTACCGTCTGGAGAAGAAGCAATCCCGTAAATCGGTCGATCTGACATGTAGATAGGCTGTTTCGTTCCTTCTTCCGGGTTCACTTTATATATCGTCTGGAGTCCCTGCGCCACATAGAGGTTGGCATGGTCATCCGAGTAGGAATAGATTGTATTAATACCATACTCGCTATTGTACTTACCGGTGTCTTGGCTGATTGGCCAGTCTCGAATAGTGACGTCCTCAATCTCGCCTTCTTCCTCAAGCGGAAGCCGATACACGGAGTTGTCTTGGTTATAAATCATTAGCTCCCGCTCATTACCATCTTCATTGCGAGAGGGCTCAATGAACCGTGCCGAGTCGAAACCATGCTCGTGAACGACTGCTCCTGTTGTATCCAGCCAGCGCAGCCCGCTCCACGCAAGGCCCAGATGGATCGTTATCAATAACTCGCCATCCTCCTGCAGACGAGCACGGAACTGGTGCCCGTCCACTGACTTAGCCCCCTCCACTTTGAACCGAACCACCACCCCTTGAGGAGGATCAGGAAACTGTACGACCATCCGGCGTGGATCAGTCGCTTGAATCGTAAATTTCACCTGCGGGTTGTCCTGCCCTGAATTGACCATCAGCGTGGACGCGATCGACGCTTCAACCGATTGCTGATCGATATCCCGATTGGCGATGAGTATCACCCTATCACTGTCCTCATCAGGGATGGCAGCTATCTCTGGCTCGTTATGATTCGTCCGAGCATCCATCAGAAGCTGAAACCAAGCCGTTGGTACAAGCCAGGCCTTTGTTCCTTCTCCGTTGCGGGGCATATCATAGAGCTTAATGCTCTCCGTTAGAGCATTCGTTCTGCTTAAATCATTAATCGCGTAAGTAAGTTTCTCTTCACCGCTGACCAGCGTTATTCTGTACAGAGTACCCTTCGGTTCAGGGTCCCCTATATACGACGGCTGCGCGTCCCTCATTCCCTGCAGCAATTGCTGGATGACTTCAGGATCCTTGTGTTCCACAAGCACCTTCGCGCCAGATTCATCTTGCAGCTCGACGAGCTCGGTATTGTCCGATAGAGGCATGTTGGTCGGTAGGTTATTGTGAGTGACAGATTCCTGCTTATCGGTTATATCAGGTGTCTTGTCATCGACTGTCGTCACCTCGCTGCATGCTTGCAGCACCAGCGTGAGGATGATCATGATCGTAAAGACTGCCATTCCGCCTCGAACTCTTATCATCGGAATCGAACACCCCCCCCGCTGCTAATTCATACAATTTTTACTAATTAATTAAACGAGACTTCCACACCGAAAGTTACGATTGGTTAAAATAAAAAAACGCGAAGGCATTTACGCCCCGCGTTCATTCTTGTTCACTCACACACTCACCGAATTCACCGCAAACAGCGAGTGAATATTGCCTTCGGGATCGGCGAAAAATCCAGTCGTATGTCCCCAATCCTTAACGACGGGCTCTGCAACCGATACGGCACCTTGCGCAATGTACTGTTCGTACAATTCGCGTACAGCCTCTGGGGATTCGCATTCGAAATTAAGCTCAACAGCCTGTCCTCTATGCGGTTCAATGTAGGACGAGTGGCCGTACGTATTCTCAGCCATAAGCGATCTGGAGCATATTGCGAGCCGAACCCCTTCGTTCTTAAGTTCTGCATAATGCTCTTCCTCTACGACAATCTGAAACCCAATGACATCCCGATAAAAGGCAGCCAGCACCCCTACATCGCTTGCGATTAAAGTGACACCTTCAAGTCTAACCTTCATCGTTTGCCCCCCCCCCCCGATACCTATAGATTTATCTCCCCAACTCACCCCTATAACTATATCATTGCAACCCAAAATTTACTATTTAAAGAAACCTTACTTCTACTCCTCCGGCCACCCACCCCATATACCCATACGGTTGCCATCCGGATCAACGAGGGAAACAGAACTCGAGTCCGAACATGCCCGTATACCAGTCCACCGATTTCTTCACATTGCGTACAGGCACTTCAATCACTTGCAGATGAAATCTTGCTGCCGCCACCTTAATCCCTCCCAATTTGTTGTTCAGTATGAATAACGGATACGAGCGGGTCGAAGAAATGGGTAAGCC
Organism: Paenibacillus terricola; assembly: GCF_014779765.1. Taxonomy (GTDB): domain Bacteria; phylum Bacillota; class Bacilli; order Paenibacillales; family Paenibacillaceae; genus Paenibacillus_T; species Paenibacillus_T terricola. The sequence continues at coordinate 195,924 of NZ_JACXZA010000007.1, forward strand.
ATGAAATGATTAAATTTGTTTTTGCATATAAATTGTAATATTTCAACTATACCAATAGCCTGCAGGGGAACGATAGATGGAGAAAGAGATCTACTACGAGGAAAAGGGAATCAAGCGCAATCAGGCTGCGACAAGCACGGACTCATCGCAGCCATAAACTTTATTCATTCTGGAAAGTTGACTCGTTTATTCTTCGATGCATTGGAATGCGTAATGGATACATGGACGTCTATGGTCTTCAAAAGCTCCTCCGATGACAAATAATCCTCGATCGGATGCGCTCGCTTCCATAGTCGATTGTTCTTAACATATAAGGCATGCTCCAGATTAAGCACATCCGTCTTCTTCCTCACGCCGAGGTCATACAACTGCCTGATCTCTTCCTTGATGACTTTCTCCGTCTCTGACGTTAACTCCGACAATTCAGGGTACGCGTTGTTCTCCCGATACATCACATATCCCGTTGCTCTAACGTCGATCTTATATTGCGGCTGCCCTCCTCGGTTCACAAGGGTCACCTTTGCCTTAGGTGACTCCATAATGACTTCCACTAACATCTGCTCGGGGCTGGGGAGCGAGACCGCTGCTCGGACCGTACCGCGCTGCATCCACCGCAGGCCGTTCAGCTTCTTAAGCGGAATATAAGCTCTAAAAGCGGTATTCTTCATGAAAATGGCGCCTTCGATCTCATATTTAGGATCCGTCTTATGGTCGGTCATTGTCCATGTTTCCTTATTGACTTTCAACACGGGAATAACGGTAGTATTGCCGGGCTCGGTCATATCCTTCACCATGGTAAAAAGCTTCATCGGTTCGATATTGGAGCTCTGCGAATAGGTCCCAATAGGAGCATGAAGGATGGTGCTAAGCGGAGATTTATCATAAAATCCATTCACGGATAACATCTCTCTCACATCGCCTCTCGTGGCAAAAACCCACGGCGTCATCCGAAACTCTTGGTATCGGTTAATGGAATCGATAACCGGCGCAAGGCCTGCCTTCAATGCGTTCTCACTGAAAACGATGGCTGTCACATGCGCCCATATAATTCTCTCCTGCGCCGTCAGATAGATTCTGAAGAACGTATCTTCGAACGATTTGCCGTTGCCTTTGCCAACCCATGTCTTAGCAGGTTGTCTCGGTCCTTCCGACTTCGCTACAGATTGGAAACTGACTAACTGCACATAAATGTAATATTCGCCATCTTGGAAGTCGATGCCGATCGCATTCGCGAAATTCAATCGTTCGATTTGCTTGATATCCGTTGAGCAGCCTGTCTCGCACAGCAGGAAAATAAGGACCGCGATGGCCATGATCGTTCGTCCCATGTTTCTCACCTTCTCTTCTTGAGCATCGATGAAGAGAATTTAAACCTTTGCATCAACGCTGTCATGAAAGTGGAAAAGGTAACCTTCTCGCCGACCGCAACAACCGGACCTAGATAGGCCAGACCAAACGATTCAAGTCGACACAAGTAAATCAGAATGGATAGCAATCCGAGAACAAAACCATATACGCCAAGAACGGCCGACAGCAGGATGATATAAATTCGTAACAGGCTGACCGTCCCCGTCAGCGACTGATTAACCAGCGCAAACGTTGCTACGACCGAAATCGCAATAGTAACCAAAAGCGTAGGCGATGCGAGACCGGCTCGAATAAGCGCATCCCCGATAATGATGCCTCCGACAATGCCGATCGTCTGGCCGACCGCCTTCGGCAGGCGGACGCCTGCCTCGCGGAGCAATTCGAACAAGAAAATGAGCATCATGGCCTCCAATATTTGAGGGAACGGCAATCCTTCCCGAGACATGACGACAGTCGCCAGCAGCTTCAATGGGATTTGCTCCACATTAACGCTGGAGATCGCAATCCAGAAGCCCGGCAGAAAGAGGCTGATCAGCATGCCCAAAGTACGTATGGTCATTTGAAGAATGATGTAATGATAGGGAAAATGAGCATCCTCCGGCGATTTGAGCAGTTCAAAAAAGTAGACAGGCCCGATCAGCACCATGGGCGAGCCCTCGACAATAATGACGAACTTCCCTTGGTACAGCACCTCTGTTGCATAATCAGGCCTTCCGATGTAATCGAACAACGGAAACAGAGATAAAGTCCGATCGGATAGCCACTGCTCCAATTGGCCGGCGCTCAGCAAATTCTCGATATCGATCGTTTGCAGCCGCTTGCGTATTTCAGATATGGTGTCGGGGTTTGCCTTATGCTTCATATATAACAAAGATATCTGGGTTTTGCTTACACTGCCGATTTTGAACGACTCATTAAACAGCAAACCGGTTCGCAGCCTCTTGCGAATAAGTCCGATATTCGTGGACAGTTCCTCCGTGAACGCATCCTTCGGTCCTTTAATCGAAATCTCGGTGTTCGATTCCTGGGGCATCCGCCTCGGGATGTTCGAGATATCTGCAATCCAATACTCGGCGCTGCCCTCCTCGTGAATAATCAGGTTGCCCGAGAATACATTGGAGATCATTACTTCAATTGACTGCTGGACCTCCATAATAGGCAGCGACTCATCTTCGCCTTCGTTCTGCGCGCCCACGGAATCCTGTGCAATATGCTGACAGATGCTTGCGAAGTATTGATTCAGCCTTGCCTTGTCGATCATTCCCTCGCAATAGAAAGCCGTCAGCTTATCGAATCCTCCCATATTAACGACTGAGGGAAAAACAATATCAGCCTGCGCTGAGAAAGCCTGCACCAGCAACGCTCGATTCAGCTTCCCGCTGCGAAGCTCTTGATCCAATGAAGCGTACAGCCCTTGTTCCTCAGGAGACAATGTCATGCCGTTCCTCCCTCCTTCTTGGGAGACAGATTGCTAATGATGAGCAGCAAACAGGTCATCGCGATGCCAAACACGATAGAAAACATGTAGAAGTATCTCTGGACGAACGACTGAAACCAAATATCGCTTATCTTGAAAATCGGAATTAAACAAAAAAGCACGCTGACAGCGGCCATCACGGCTCGTGGAAATGCAGCAGGGCGCCACTGAATCAGCTCCGCCAACAAGTAGAGACAGAGCGCATTGCGAATGACACCGCCCACCATCATCTGAAAAACCGCAAGAAAATCGACATGCGAAATTTCCGGTCCGATCATGACAAGCCTCCATTGTTCGAAGGCGGGAAACCTCATGTTGCTCGCCACGTTTGGCCCGAATGCGGCGATCTCGCCGGTTACGGGGCCAAGAATAAGTCCTACCAAGAGAAAGACAGAGACGAAAATAAACGGAATGTTCAACGGCTTTTTCATTTTATACTGCAACAGCAGGATGACCATGAGATCCATGCATCCCCCGAAGACGATGCCTGCCCCATGTAAGACAGGACCGAATCCGTTCGAGAAAATAGGGAAAAGCATGCTGTACTCCTTGCTTGGCGAAGTGGCGACCGAAACTCCCGTCCCCAATAACCATACGATGGGAAGCAGAATGGCCGACATGTATATGATGGCGCGCAGCCCCGATTTCGCAGCGGAATAGCAGATAGCCGCAAAGGTAATCACGATGACGAAATAGGGCGTTCTCGGCAAAAAGTATATTTTGATGGATTTGGTCGCATCAAACACGATCATCAAAGCGGAAATCAAGAAGTAAGTAAAGAAGGCTCCAATTATAATGCCTGATACAAACCTTCCTGTGCGCTGCTTAAGCCAATCATTAAACGTCTGCAGTCGAATCGATCGACAGATGGAATAAAGAATCAATCCCCAGATAAGCAACAAAATAAAAGCGATTATCGCGCTCACCCAAGCATCGCGTCCGGCCTGCTGAAGAAGATATGGAATAATAAGCACATGATTCGATATACCGAGCGATAGCAGCAGCAGGAACAATAGCTGCAGCTTGGAGTAACCCGTTTCCACTGTCGTCCCCCTCGCTTACCATTCTTATTTCAAGGTATATTTTCCATACAATGGAATGATTATGCACGCTGCTCACGAACAGCGTCTGCTTGTAGAGCAAGACAAAAAGGACAATAACAGACTGCTTACTCGCAGCCTGTCATTGTCCTCGCACGATATTCATATTCGCAATGTGCAGCTATGACCTGAACAACCCGTCAAGATAATACGAGACCATACGCCTAGCCTGCTCCGGCGGCACTTGCTCCGGGAAGGTCGCGCAATGAACGACTAAGCCGTCTACAAACGCATGGAGCGCTTTGGTCTCCAGCTCAGCATCCAGAACCGTATCGACCCACTGCTCCCGAACCAATACATCAACCGTGCGCCGAAATCCAGTATAGAGCTCCTCGTGAACCTCAAGGCTGAGCGCTTGTATTGCCGGAGACGAGACCGCCTTCCCTGCGAATGCAAGCCATACCTGCGCCTCCGCAAGACGGGTCTCGTCAAGCGGAATAAGCTCCAGAATGATCATTTCCGTATCGAGACGGACGTTGCCGGTGAACGGCAAGCTTTCAATTCGCGCATTCGCACGCTGGGAAACAAGCCGCATCGAGAAAGCAAGCAGCTCATCTACCGTATCAAAATAATGACGGAGCGCTCCCAGAGAGAGGTTCGCTTCATCGGCTACCCGGCGGACCGACAGCCCATCAAGGCCGTCTTGTTGAATGACCCGCCAAGCTGCCTCCGCCAGCAGTTCTTTCCGTAATTGGTGATCGACGATTTTAGGCATATCCTTATTATAGATCAAAGTATCTTTTTAATACAGATGTGCTATAATGATTTTATATAATACAGTTGTGCTATATAAGGGAGTGGAGTCCTTTGATTACTGCGTTAATTGTTGGATGCGAGGCAGCCTTCTGGGTGTTCGTCTTATTGGGACTGACATTCCGATATGTGCTGAAACTGCCCAAGGCGGGAGCACTGCTGCTGTTCTGTACACCGATTATTGATCTGGTGCTGCTCATTGCGGCCATCGCCGACTTGAGGCGAGGGGCAGTCGCAGGATGGGAACACGGCGTCGCCGCCATCTACATCGGCGCTTCCATCGTGTATGGGCACCGTCTTATACGCTGGGCAGATGTTCGCTTCGCACATCGGTTCGCCTCTGGCCCGCCGCCGGAACGGCGGCCTAAGCACGGTCCCGCGCACGCGCGCAACGAAAGACACGGCTGGTACCGCCATCTCGCGTCATGGGCGATTGGCTGCGCCCTGCTGGTCATCATGTTGTTGTGGGTCAATGATGACAGCCGAACCGAAAGCCTGCGGGATATCATCCGCTTATGGTCTATTATTGTCGGCATAGATTTTCTGATCAGTTTCAGCTATACACTGTGGCCACGGCCTTCCAAGAGACACTTAAACAAGGATATCGAGCGTTAATGGCTCAAATATACAAGAATGTTTGCCTTTCATGGGCCAAGGAGTTCACATTTGTGAACAAAATCCTTGGCCCTTAGTCAATTTGACCTATTTTTTAATACTCATCCCCTACTCTATCGAATATAATGAGTTGACGAGCTTTTTCGACAATAATAATCCCTTAACAGAAGGAGAATCGATATGACCGTTAACGTTCTCGAACGCAACAACGTCAAACAATTCGGACAAGGCTCTCGCCCGATCGTATTTGCGCATGGCTTCGGCTGCGATCAGGATATGTGGCGTTATATCGTGCCTCAATTTGAACGCGATTATCGGATTGTCTTATTCGACTACGTCGGATCGGGAGCCTCTCAGCTCCACCACTACGACCCGATCAAATACAGCCATTTGAACGGCTACGCCCAAGACGTGCTTGAGATTATGGATGTACTCGATCTAAGCAACGCTGTATTCGTCGGGCATTCTGTCAGCAGTATGATCGGATTGCTGGCTGCCAATCAGGAGTCACGGCGCTTTGGTGATTTTGTTATGATCGGGCCATCACCACGCTATATTAACGACCTTCCTGACTATTACGGCGGTTTCAAACGATCGGATATCGATGAGCTGCTGAACATGATGCAGATGAATTTCTTCGGCTGGGCAAGCTATCTTGCCCCGATCGTCATGAACAATCCTGATCGTAAGGAATTGTCCGATGATCTGGAGAAAACGTTCTGTTCCCGCGACCCCCACATCGCGCGCCAGTTCGCGGAGACGACCTTCTTGTCCGATTGCCGTAAGGATCTGCAGTACTGCTCCGTCCCGTCGCTTATTCTACAATGCTCAGATGACAGCATCGCACCCATTGAGGTCGGCAACTACTTGCACGCCCATCTGCAGCAAAGTACGCTTCGCCTGATGAATGCTAAGGGCCACTATCCACAATTAAGTCATCCTGAAGAAACCGCCTCGTTCATTCATCAGTATTTGACCGCTCACCAACAATAGAAAGAGGATCGGATTCATGGATCAGCAATTAGACTACGCACCCTGCGGCTATTTCTCGATTTCGGACAAGGGCATTATCCAATCCGCTAACCAGACCTTCGCCACCATGCTCAGCTATGAACGGGACGAACTGCTCGGCAAACACATTGAGTTGTTCATGTCGATGACGAACAAGCTCTTCTTCCACACTTATTTCTACCCTTATATGCAGCTGTACGGGCATGTAAGCGAGATCTACCTGTCGCTGCAGTCAAGCAGCCACCACGATATACCGATGCTGCTGAACGGTGTTCGCCAGACGCGTGAAGGCGAAACATTCATGGATTGTGTCGTTGTCGAGATGCGGCGACGTCTCGAGCATGAGAAAGATATTCTCGCAACCAAGCAACGGCTTGAACATCTCGTACAGGAAACGAACGAAACGAACCGTAAGCTGGAGCTGCTGCATCAAGAGTATGAAGCGAAACAACGCGAGCTTCTCAGCATTAATCTGCAGTTAGAGGCATTAGCTTTAACGGACCCGCTGACCGGCATGAAGAATAGACGGTATTTCAACGAGAGCCTGCTTGCGCATATTAATAAATTCCATCGTTCAGGCGATCCATTCTCGATTGCGCTCATCGACATCGATCGGTTCAAGTCCATTAACGATACATACGGCCATCCTGTCGGTGACCTCGTATTGACCGAATTGGCCGAATTGCTCCATGCCTCGTCTCGCGAGACAGACGTTACAGCGCGCTTCGGCGGAGAAGAATTCGTCATGCTGCTGGCGGGAGCGGATGCGATCAATGCCGTCCATATCGCTGAACGAATACGGACTGTCATTCAGATGACGCCTATGGGTAATTTGCATATTACGGCAAGCATCGGCGTTGCAACGATGACGAGCGAGGACTCCGATGACAAGCTGATCAGCAAGGCCGATCAGGCCCTATACAGATCCAAGACCAGCGGTCGCAACCGAGTATCGCATGTGATGGATTTGGATTCTAACAAGTAACAGATGTCGAAAGGCCATCCACCGGGGATGGCCTTCTTCATGCTCTATACGCTCTCAGACATCTGAGGCATGATTACGAACCCGCTTGCCTTCCTTGCTTTCAGAATATGAAGAAGCTGGTGCTGCAGCGAGACTTGGCATGTGACTTTAATAATGACTTCGGCTTTGCGGCGGGAAGTGAACCTGAACTTGCCCTTAGTGAACAATAACTCGATGGTTAGCCCTATAAGGAAACCTCCAACCATACCGATTAATCCCCATATGATCGGCCCCAAGTACCATACGAATCCATAGATCGTTCCCAGTATGGAGAAGATTGCCGCACTCATCATCGCTCCGTCCAATATACTCCTGCCGTCAACTTGATGAATCGAATCAATAATATGTGTATCTGTTACAAGGTTTTCTACCGGCATTGCGACGACCCGATGCGGAGGCACACCCAGCTTCTCTAAATCATGGATGGCCATCTCAACGAAAGGCGAGTGCTCGAATGTTGCGATGATTTGCACCGTATTTTGTACATCATCGGCAGGATGTTGTTGTGCCAAATGGTCCGCCCTCGCTCTAAGGTAACGTACTTGTTCAATGTCGAACAACGTATTGTTCTCATTGACCGATGAATAGGCCTGATAAATCGCAAACGAGTAGATGGAGGGCAAGAAGAGATACCAATGCCAATCTACAATAGCAGCTGCGCTGCTGAAATCGCCAAGGAACGAATACAGCCATGATCGGATAGCGACAGCTTTATAACAGACGAATATCCACCAGCCCAATATAAATGTGCCAATGATCGTACTGCCACCGTAAAGCTGACCCAAGCCAGGAGATATGACGGACCAGACCAGGCCTAGCCACGGATGCTTTTTATCAAGGACGATGACGTCGAAGAAACTAACCTCAGAAGGTGTGATAGGCGCATCCTCAATCTCGGACAACTTATGGCTTTTGTTTATCTCAACCGCGCATCGATAACTGTCCCATATGCTATACACATATACACCTACGTACATCAGAGCCCAATCCTCATTCAGGATTTCCCTCGCCTCGTCGAAGCGCCCAAGAAACGATAATGCGATCGCCATATTGATATTGGCCTTACTGTTTATAACTAGCTCCCATATGACCAGCACGAAGCCGTAAAAATACTTGCCGATAAACATGTGCCCGAACCCTGGAAAAGATGCCGCCCACCAAGCCGCAATCCAGGGCGGACGAGGGTACACCGAGTTGATTCCAAAAACGGATATTTTCCCTTTGGGATAACGGGGGTTTATGCTGGATGACTGGAATCGCTGGTGTGGCATCAATAACCTCCCCCGATCGGTCTTTGATCTTCAAACCCTCTTCGCAACCATAAATTGCTCAAATTTCCATTTGGTTATTCCTGCTCATATTCGCGAATCGCGGACCGGGTATAAAGCCCGCCTTGCGATACAAGCCTTCAGCAGAATTGCCCACCGTTACACATAGCTTAACGACAGGCGCATATGGGTGCGCCTTCGCCCTGATCCAATTCAACATATATTCGCCCAGACGTCTGTTCCGGTATGACGGAAGCACACAGATCTCGCCGATCTCGGCGAATCTCAGCGGGATCGCAGCGCTAATACCTGCGATGCACAGACCAGCAATCCGCTGATCCTGATCATTCCACAGATATAGTGACAGATTGTTTGGCGCGTAGATCTGCAGTAAACGCTCGACGTCTTTCTTAACTTCCTCTTCGGTCGGCGTACCATAAATCTCGTAGTCTGTTCCCCCGACGTAGCCTTCCCTTATTGCTCTGGCGAGCGCTGTCCGATCTACAGATTGATCCAGGACATGCAAGGAGTATCCCTCAGGCAACGCTGCAACTATGTCAGGGTCCGTCGGACAGCACATGACCTGCCGTGTGACATCCAGCCGATATGCGAACGATTGCAATATCTCTACGTCCTGTGAGAGAACGCCTCTAATATGAATGATAGTCTTACAGCAGCTAAATAAAGTTTTCCAGAAAATCGTTCTGTCTGCAAAAGGTGCGATCAGAAACGGATAGATGACCGTATCGTTCATAATAATTGCGCCGCCAATCCGAACACCGTCACGCACGACCCAGTAGCATTGATCCGTGAACTTCGTATCCTCGAGCCGGGCTTTCCAGTCGTACCACATTTCGATATCCGCATTGGCATACAGCACCTGATACACGGCGAATAAGTCTCGTTCAGCTTGTTCTATTTGATAGAAGGACATAGATAGACTCCGTTCTTTAGTTGGATTGTTAGCTTGGTGAAACACAAAAAAACCACCTACCGATCTCTCGGATAGGAGGCATATGCGTGCAGACACAAGGACCCCTTGCCTCATTCGGAGACAATGTTCCTTCTGCCTATATCGAAAAAAGCCCGCACTAACCCTATCCAAGAAAATCGTTGGGACGATTGTTCATAGAGATAGAATTAGTGAATCATCGGCTTAGGTCACCCTTCCCATTGCTAGTGTCCTGAATATATCACACCATCCACCAAATTCCAACAAAAGCAGTTAACATAGCATTCTTGCGTACTCTCGTTCCCCATGATAGCCTATTATATGGATATACATTTATACCAAATACAAGAAACCAACAGAGGCATTTCCCGTATAAATGTAGACTATGAATTCAGGAGGTATTATGAGAGCTAAGAGATTGTTTCTGCTGTCGTCTATTATGTCCATGATGCTAGCGGTGCTTGCCCCGCTGAATGCATTCGCAGCCACGCCAGGCGATGCGTCCTCTTCCTATGCGACAACAACGAAGGCCGCTGCTGAGAAGGCGTCCCTGTTGACCAAGCAATACGGCACGACAAGCGTGCAATATGCGCTTATCGATCAGGGCAAGATCGTCGTCTCCGGACAATCGGGCAAGAACGATGTCGCTGGGAAGATCCCCCTAACCGCTAATACCATGTACGGCATCGGCTCGACCAGCAAAGTGTTCACTGCGGCAGCTGTCATGCAGCTCGTCGATGCAGGGAAAGTCGACCTCGACAAGCCGGTTGTGCAGTACATTCCGGAATTCAAGATGAAGGATGAGCGGTATAAGCAAATTACGCCTCGTATGCTGCTTAACCATTCCGCCGGCATCGCGGGAACTGCGTCCCGGAACGCCTCCCTCTTCTCCGACAACGACACATTCGCGCACGATAACCTTCTCAAGCAGTTGTCGACACAAGTATTGAAGGCCGATCCAGGCGCTTTCTCGGTGTATTGCAATGATTGTTTCTCTCTTTCCGAGATTCTTGTTGAGAAAGTGAGCGGCACTGACTTCACAAGCTACATTCATGAGCATTTCTCGGAGCCCCTTGGTATGACGAATACAGGGACACCGCAAGATGACTTGGACGAGTCTCGAATGGCTGCACTTTATCTTTCGCCTTACGAGCAGCAGCTTCCGAATGAGACGACTAACTTCATTGGTGCTGGCGGAATCTATTCTACGGCCGCAGATCTCGCTCGGTTCTCCCAGATCTTCACAGGTCAAGCGGAAGGACTCTCCTCCAAATCCGCGAACGCAATGGCGCAGCCGGAGTACAAGAACGGCCTATGGCCGGAAGACGCGGACAACTCGATCGGGTATGGGCTTGGTTGGGACAGCGTCGATCTATTCCCGTTCGGGGATTACGGTATTCAGGCGCTGACCAAAGGCGGGGATACGATTCTGTATCACTCGTCGATCGTTGTGCTCCCTGAGCAGAACATGGCCGCTGCAGTTCTATCGTCTGGAGGCAGCAGCGCGTTAAACCAACTGTTGGCTACCCAAATTCTGCTCCAAGCGCTGAAGGAGAAAGGAGCCATCGATGATATCAAGCCTGGCAAATCGTTCGGATTGCCTGTTAAGGCTGACATGCCTCAGGAACTGCTTGGAGAAGCAGGCGTCTATGGATCGTCTACTCAGCTTCTGATGGTGGGCATCACCAAGGACGGCCTGTTGTCGCTTGCGTCGCCTCAAGATCCTAGTTCCCCTGCCGAGACGTATACGTACTCAGCGGATGGCTCGTTCATCAATGCGAATGGAAGCGCGAAGATCAATCTCGTGAAGGAGAGGAACGGCCGTACGTACTTATGGGTTCGCCAATACGCGCTTGTGCCAGGACTCGGCCAGATTGCTGTATCCGAATATGTCGACGAGAAGCTCTCGGCGAACGACATCTCCGACGAGACGCGCGCTGCATGGCAGGGGCGGGATGGCAAACGTTATTTTCTCGTCAGCGAGAAATATACGTCGATGGCCTACTTGGTAGCCTCCTCCGCACAGGTTCAGCTGTTCAAGAACGTCCCTGGTTATATCATGTCCCATAAAATTACGGGTCCGGACACCGCAGCGTCCGACCTTCAGATTCCGGCAATAGGCGGACGAGACAATGGTCCCGTTCAATTCTTCAATCAGCAGCAGGGCGATACCACTGCGGAGTATCTCCAAGCCTCCGGCTATCGGTATATTAGCCAAGATAATGTGTGGCCGATCTATCAAGGCAAGCACGCTTGGGTTACGATCCCGACAAGCGGCGATGCCAAATGGTATACGATTCCTGACGCTGCAGCAGGCCGGACGATGCACGTGACGCTCCCTTCAGCTGGCTCCTATGCGGTATATGACGAGAACGGGGCGATTGTTGCTTTCAGCATCATCAATGACGGGCCAGTCGTGCTGCCGAAGAACGGTACGATCGTATTCGCGGGCGATGCAGGAGCTAAGTTTGACGTCACGTTAACGAAATAAACAACGGCAGCGATAATGTATGGCCGGTATTCTCATTGCGAGAATATCGGCCTTTTCTACGTCATTGTTGCAGCATGGTTACCTCGTATTATTCACCTTCTATCATCGGTAATTCCATGAAATTCATAGAAAAAATTGTCGAATAATGGTACGATTATTCGGAATATTCTACTAGAAAGGTGATGTTCGTGGTAACCAATCGTATTGGATTCAAATATGTTATCCTCCTTCTTCTAGTCGTTATGCTCGTACCGATGAACGCCATTACGACAGTCGCGGCAGCCAAGACGAGCGCCGTCAAAGTTCAATTCCCTACCCAGACATACAAAGTGGCAGTAGGAAGCACGCTTACGCTGCGTGCCACAACGCAGCCGAAAGTGACATTCGCCTACTCCAGCAACAGCTCGAAGGTAGCGACCGTTACCCAGGCGGGCGTCGTGACAGGCAAAAGCGTAGGCAAAGCAAAAATCACAGCAACAGTGACGCAGAAGGGCTACACGGGATACGCATCCATCACTGTAGAGGTAACGGCGGCCAAGGGCACCGGCGGCTCCAGCACGACTTCGAATACGACCAACCCTGCTGATCTGAAGAAGGTTGTCTTCAAAGATCCCAATCTAGAAGCCGTTATTCGGGGCATTATCGCGAAGCCGAGCGGCGACATTTTGGTCAAAGACGTACTAGGCATTAAGGCAATAACGAACGCTCAAATCTATCGTTATTCAACCGCTCGCATCCGCGATCTGAGCGGCCTTGAGGCTGTTCGCAATCTGACTTCGTTGGATCTGTTCAACAACCTGGTGACCGATATTAGCCCACTAGCGAATTTGACGCAATTGAAGAAGCTCGATATCGGCTATAACAGCGTTCGGGACCTCACGCCGCTGAAGAATCTGAAGCTGGAAGAGCTGCATGCGATTTATAATTTTATAACCGATGTGAAGCCAATAGCTGGTGTTACGACACTCAAGTCTCTCTGGATCTCTTACAACAACGTCCGAGATATTAGTGCACTGAAAAGCCTGACCCGATTGGAAGGATTGCAGGCTTCTAATAATGTCATCTCCGATATTTCGATCATCGATCAGATGCCTAAGCTGCAGGGCGTCCGATTCGCAGATAACCCATTGCTGGATGCCGCTCCTGCCCTTCGCAAGGAAGGTCATGATGAGGATAAGGCGCTGAAGAATGCTGCAACTGCCGGTCAAGAGGCGAAGGATGTTATCGCACGCCTCATTAAGCCAGGCATGTCCGATCTCGAGAAGGAAACAGCCATTCATGACTATCTGCTCAGCAAAATCACTTACGACTGGCAATATTACAGCTATAACATTAAGACAGGCACCGACCCTGGCGGCATCTATGGCGCGCTGGTTGAAGGCATCTCGGTATGCGAAGGTTATGCCAAAGCGATGAATGTTCTCGGCCATTTGGCTGGACTAGACATCATGTATGTATCGGGCACCTCGCTCGGCGGGGTCGGACATGCTTGGAATTTGGTCAAAATCAACGGCGCTTACGCGCATGTCGATGCGACTTGGGATGATGGTAATCCATGGTTGCAAGAGGAGCAGAACAACTTCTATAAACGTGCCCACTTCAATCTCTCGCAAAATCAACGCTTGAATGAAATCCACTGGGATACCGATCGTTATCCCACTGCTTTCAGTGATGCGGTTGCTCCATCGTCGAACGACTACCGCATCAAAGTGTCCTTCAACGCCGAAATTCCAGTTACGCGGGACACGATCGTGTGGGCGATTCTGAGCCTTCAATGGAAAGACGGAGACTATGTCTCTTACCATGATGTAAAGACGCAGCTGATCTTCAAAGGGAATACGAAGACGGTAGAAGGCGAACTGATCGTTCCCGTAGACGTCCCTCTCTCCTCGGGACAAGTCGACTACACATTCAAATATGAGCTGTACACGACAGGCGAAGGCGTTCGTTTCGGCTTCGATCTCATGAAGGATCCATTCCTCTTCAACGGCAACGGCATACGGGGTTCCTACCTGACCGGTACGATGAAGAATCCGAATGAAACGCTGAAGCTGACACTTCTGAAGGTCGGCAGCCAAGGAACGTCCTACAGTCAGACGGAATCGACAGGAATGGCGGACAGCCTTAACGGAAGCTGGTTCGAGACGTATGTGAGCCAATCTTTCCCGCAGCCAGACGGTTCGGCATACAATATGTATAACATCCACAACGTCGGCTCGTTCACGCTGCCTGCCTACAGCGCAGTGTACGTAACGGCGGGAAGCAACGTTCAGAAATTCGAGGACCAATACTATAATTACAACTTTGGAGGCAAGCTGCTTGTTGCCAACCATACAGACTCTCCGAAGGTCATTAATGCCAAGGATATCGAGTTCTCGCTAAGCGGAATGTATACGGACAGCGGGGGTACGATCACGCTTCCTGATGGCACAAGCTTCAAGGAGAAGTCGACGGGACCGTACATTCGATTCATCGCTTTCGACGGAGACTTCGATGAAGCAACTCCGCTGGATGAGATCATCCGGGCCAACAAGCATCGCTTCGTTGGCGAATGGATTACGGTAAGCCCTAAGTAAAGATGGATCGCCTTCCTGCGGGAAGGCGATTTTCTTTTGGACACACTCAATAAATTTCCTTCAATAATGAAAAACTGCCGACGGATGCCGGCAGTCCATGTTTAGGACTATTCGAGCTGAAGCAGACGTACGATCTCGCCGTCTATTACCTCTTCACTAACTCGCATAAATCCTAACGATTCGTATAACTTCCCTGCAATTTCATTACTTGGCCTATGCCCAATCATAATTCTCTTGCAGCTTAACTCACTCATCAGCTGAATCAGGACCTCCATCGCTTCCCTGCCATAACCTTTGCCTTGATGTTGTTCATCAATCATGAGGGCTGGAATCCAGCAGTTATCATCCTGATCCGCGCTCGTACAATAAACGAGGAATCCAACTACGCGGCCTTCCGCATAAATGGCACGCAATTCAAAGTCATGGACAAACTTAGACTCTGCAATCCAGTAGACGACAGGTGCAGGAAAAACACTGCGCTGCTCGGGTGTAACATTAAGCTGGGTACATGCATACCAGTTGTCGATCGATACTGGCTGTAGGGTAACTGTCACGCGATCATTCCTCCGTATTGCAGAGGAATCCATCCTCTGCGATTATTTTGTAACCTTTCTTATAGCGGCTGTCATATTGGTCTTGGTCATAGCGCATCACTCCTAACCGTAATAAAAAACCTAGTGTAGTTATTCGCTTATTAATTAAGTACGTCCTTCCTAGGCAAATAAAATAAGACCCCCGCCACTTACCCGCGGGAGTCCCACTGATTATCATACCGAAGCGGAATGATCGTTCGAATTCGTCTTATGCCTGCTCCACGGCGTGCCTAGTATCGGAAGCGCCCACCGATCGAGCCCATACCAGCCAGCTACCTTCCAGCCTAGGACAAGCCATGTCGCCAGAATAAACAGCAGCGGATTCGTACTCAGCGTGCCGGCGAACAGGAAGCTCGCATTCATGAAGGCTCCGAAGAAGGCCGCAACGCCCGTCAATAAGCCGAGAATAAGCCCCAGCCCGACCGCCGTCTCGCCAAAAGCTACAATATAAGAAAACACTTTGGCATGTGGCAGCACCATATTCTCAAGGAATGATGCGTACCAGCCCGTTACGTCCTTCCCATCGGCCGCCTTGCCGAGAGCGCCGTTCACGAAGCCAGTAAGCCCTGTGCCTGCCTTGCTTCCGACCCAGTTCTCGTTCGTAAGCTTATGCCAACCCGCATTGATCCACGCATAACCTAAGTACAGCCGAATGATTAACCATAGCAGTCCGGATCTCGTGTTGTTGAACAGAAAATTAGAAACTGGGTTCTCTGGAACGATAATGCGTTTCCCCTGCAGTTCTTCCTTAATCGTCACACACATCACCTCAGATTGGAATGATTTCACCCAGATGGTAAACCATTTCCCTTCATTTGTAAATCAACGATGTGTTAAGATTCGTCG
Source organism: Paenibacillus terricola (assembly GCF_014779765.1). GTDB lineage: Bacteria > Bacillota > Bacilli > Paenibacillales > Paenibacillaceae > Paenibacillus_T > Paenibacillus_T terricola. The sequence continues at coordinate 211,998 of NZ_JACXZA010000007.1, forward strand.
GGTCAGCTGCTCGGTTAGACGTCTGCCGCCCTCTTCTTCGCCGCATCTGCCAGTTTCATCATCTCAACCAACGCGACAGTACAGTCCGCACGATTCACCTTGCCATCCCGTTCATACCCGTCCCAGATCAAACCCAAAGCTCGCGCCTGCATCTCGCATGCCGCCAAACCCAGCTTCGCTCGTTCCTCCGGCTCATGAAGCGCGCGCACGATAAAGCTAAGCAGTTCGCTGCCCGTTAAGCCATCATCCGGTCGGAAACGGTCATTCGGCGTCGTTGCTTCATCAATAAGCTCTGCATCCAGTGCAGCCTGTACGTTCTGCGCGTCAAACTCGTACTTATAAATATCGCAGTATCTACCCTGATAAACCCGCTTCGGCGGAGATTGCGCCGCCTTGAAGAATTGGAACAGGAACTGTCCACGCGGCAGTTCTGCTTCCGGGTGAAAATATTTCAAGCATGGGTCAAGCAATCCCCTAGCCATCGCTTGCTTTATTCCTGCTAATTGCTTAATCCCCGTGCAGTCGACATAGGGCAGCTCGGGCAAGTCGGTCGGCAGAATCGGACGCTCCGGCTTATCTGTTGGCGACACCTGTGTCGGCGGGCGCAGCGATTCATCCGGGGTCCATGGCGCTGGATCATAATCGTTCATGAGGCTGCACAACGGCTCAATCTGCTGGCGTTTTATTTCCGAGGCAATATATTGGGCCATCAGCACAGCGCCATAGTCATTCGTATGTGCTGCATCATTGAAATACCCTCCGAGCGCATCGGTCCCCATCTTGCAGAACAACTGGAAGCTGTGCTCATGCAGATCGATAACAGGCACATGCAGCTCTCTGCCTACCTTGCGGCACGCTTCTGCATGCTCCTCCAGCAGATCATAATAGCTGCCATCCTCATCTCGACTTGGGATGCGGCTAAGCGAGGTGACAATAACCGGCGTCGCTCCCAACTGCCGCACCTGCTGGATGTACCATCTCAAGTTAGCTGAGTAGCCTGCGTATGGTGCAAGGTATCGCCGCTTCTGATCGTTATGACCGAACTGGAACATGAAGATGTCGCCAGGACGAATTCGTTCCGTAATGATCGCCCAGTGCCCATCGTCTCGGAAGCAGTTGGTCGTCATGCCGCCATGCGCCTGATTATCGACTGCAACGCCATCAAAGTATTGCAGCACATTTTGACCCCAAGAGCCCCCGCTAATAATCGGATTGTACGGATAACGTGTATCGTAATCCCCAACAATAGAGTCGCCGCCCAAGAACAGGGTTGGTGCTTCCGAACGCTCAATCGTTACCTCGCTAAGACGGGCAATATCGCCTACAGTTGTAATGTAGATCGATAGATCGCTTCTCGCCGGCTTCCCGACGACTGGAATGTAGTCGCACACATGCACGTAATACCGGTATTCGAACACCTCTCCCGCCGCAACCGTAATGTCCCGTCTTACCATGTTGCGTCTTCCTGTGTAGAGGTTCAGAGAAGTGATGCCCTCATCTCCACCATGAATGCGAACCGTTACGGCATAGACGCCTTCTTCAGGGACGGCTGCCCGGAAGCGAAGCGGCAGGCCCGGCTCACGAAGCTCAACCCCATATACCGTATCAGCAATATCGGCTTCAATCCGACCTTCCGCCGGACGGGGAAGCCATCCGCCATAACCTTTGAACCGATCGGCGGCATTATCTGCTGGGTCCGTCCACTCTAGAAGCCCGTACCCGGCCTCCTCGTTATAAATGCTTGCAGCGCCCACTTGAATGCTTCCTTCTTGAACATACTGCTCCGCGAAGCTATACCGTCTGTTATACACGCCGAATGCTCCCTTCTCGATCCTAATCTCATTACAAAATGACGCTTACCCCTCTTGGAAGTAAGCGCCACCTGATCTCTCCTATTAAATAACTAGATAACTTCCAATACAGCTGTGAGCTGTGCCAATGCCAAGCCTTGGCCCCAGCCTTGCGCCCATTTCCTATCGATGTTCAGATAACCCTCTATATCTTTCATGACGGCGGTTCCACCCGATACGTTCTGAACCCGTCCATTGCTTGCAATGTTTGCGATAACGCCGTCCAATGCCTTCTGTACATACTTCGAATGCATCGGGTTATGCTGCGTAACCATCGCTGCGCAGATACCGGCAGTCGCCGACACTTCGCCGTACGCATCCGGATAATCGAGCACGGTTCCCCACAGCCCGTCTTCCTTCTGCAGCTTCTTAATCGCCGCAAGCTGATCACGCAATGCGCTCCAGATGTGCATCATTGGCGGATACAGGTAAGCTTCCGGCAGTATTCTTGCCGCACGGGACATCGTATAAGCAGCCCATGCATTCGCACGTGCCCAATACATACCCGACATATGATCCTTATTAATATTATTATAACCGTGATACCACAGGCCCGTGTTCTCGTCCTGCAAGTAGTTGATATGCCAGAAGAATTGATGCAACGCATCGTCAACAAGCGGCTTCTCCTTCAGCATAATGCCTACGCGCAGCAAGAAGTATGCGGCCATGAACAGCGTGTCCGCCCATGCTTGCTCAGGGAAGTCGTTGTTCGCCGATACCGTATGCTGGAGCACGCGGTCGCCGAAGCGAAGAGCGTCGTTGCGAAGATAATCAACCTTGCTCATGATCAGATCCAGATACTTCTGATCACCTGTCTGTTGATACAGTGTAATGAGCATATGGCCCATTGCACATGTATTCACTGTCCATACAGGCAGACCAACCTCGATATATTCGTCCACCCATTCCTTCATCCGATTGAGATAAGCCTGCTCACCCGTTACTTCGAACGCGCGGCTGACACCATAGAATGCAACGCCGCCTGGCCAGTCCCATGTGAGATCCATACCGAACGTGTACTCTACCACTTGATCGATCAGCTGCTTCAATTCCGTCTGAGAGGCCGTTATCTTCATGTCTTCCATTCTCCTCCAAGTCCCGAAGCCCCAGCTATTCGCCGGGGCTCGGGTGTCTGTTTAGTTATAGATTAGCTGTATTGACCAGCATCGATTGCTTTTTGTTTCTCGTCGAGAATTTCTTGGTAGCCTGCATCGAGGTACGTTTTCTTCGCTGCTTCATACGTTTTGTCGAAGTCTTCCGGCTTGGACAGTGCAACCTTCACGTACAGCTCTTGGAAGAGCGCGTTCAGATCGGCTTTGTACTCGTTTACTTTCTCCAGTACAACGCTGAACATTGGATCCGGCGTGCGGTATTCTGCAGTCTCATCGTAGTACTTGAACAGTTGATCTACCAGGCTTTCATAGCCGGCAGGCGCCCATTGACGAGCAAGAGCCTTACGAGTTGTAGCTTGATCTGCATATTGCGCGCTTTCCGTTACAAGTGCCCAGTAGTCTTTGTTGTTGTTTTGCGACAGTGCGGACTCGCCTTTGAAGTCAGCGTTCTTAACTGCAATGCCATCTGCATCAAGCGTATAGTTCTGGCCTTCTACACCGTTCTGCAAGAAGAACAGGTTAGCTGGCTGGCTCATCCACTCCAGGTACATCCACAGTGCTGCACGCTCTTGCGGCGTCGACTCATAGTTTACGCCCATGATGAAGCCGAATGGCCAGTAAGCACGGCCTTGTGGTTTCGAACCTTCAGGCACGCCTGCGCCAGGAGGCACGATTGCGAATTCTGCGCCTGGGTTGTTAGCAAGCGTTGCAGCGATAACGTCAGTGTTGCTTGCAAGATAGAGACCATACGTACCCGTTTTGCCTGCAACGAATTCAGCTTTGATCTTCGCGTCGTCGGAACGCAGGTAGAACTCTTTGTCGATCAAACCTTTGTTGTACAGCGTGTTCAGGTTGCGCAGATATTTCTCAGTAGCTGGCGTCGTCAGATCCGCTACGCCCAGATCGGAGTAAAGCGCATGCTCCTTGTCATCCATTGGGAAGTCACGGAATGCATAGTTGAACGTGTAGTTGTTCGCTTTCAATGCTTCAGCGCCCACGCCAAGACCTGCGTCTTTCCACTTCTGCAGCATGTCATTGTATTTCTCGAGGGAAGTCAGGTCTTCGACCTTCATGCCCACTTTCTCAACCCAGTCCTTACGGATCAGCGAAGTTGCGTTATCAATAGCCGGACGAGCAGCGAATACGAATGCATTCTTGCCGTCTACTTTACCGTATTTCTCGATCGTCTCGCTCATGTTCTTCCAGTATGTTGGTGCATAGTTCTCAATCTCTTTGTAATCCAGGTCTTGCATAACTTCTTCGCTGTAGTATGCAAGCGCTTGCGGCATATCGTAGTGGAAGATGAGGTCCGGTGCTTTGTGAGCAGCAAGCAATTGCTCGAAGTCCTGTACTTCATTGCCGCGTGCGATTGCCGTGAATTTCACGTTGATGTTGTACTTGTCGCCGAATTCCTTCTGAATGTAGCGTGTATAGTAGTTATCTGTAACGTTCCAGCCTTCGAACGCACGCTCATAGACTGGGATATTAAGTTCTACTTTCTCGGGGAAACCTTTCGAATAGTCTGGGAATGCGCCTTCTTTAGTCGTGTCCGTAGGTGTCGTTGTCGAGTTGTCTGTCGTCGGAGCCTTGTCGTCGGTTTTCTTGTCATCCGAGCCGCTGTTCGAGCAGCCTGCGATAAGACCCATTACTACCAGAGAAGACAACAACATAGTGCCAAATCTCTTTTTCGCCATTGCTTATTACCCCCATCAGTCATTTTGTGATACTTCGTTACTCTTTTACTGCACCTAACATTTGGCCTTGAACAAAGTACTTCTGGATGAAAGGATATATACACAAAATCGGCAGCGTTGCGAATACAACGCACGACGCTTTCAGCACCTCAGGGTTACTGAGCGATACCGATGATGCTTCGAGTTGGAAGCTTTCAGACGATTGAATGACCAGGTAGTACAGCTTCAATTGGAGCGGACGCAGGTCTACATTCTGTTTGATGTAGAACAAGGAGTCCTGATAAGCATTCCAGCGGCCAGCCGCATAGAACAACGACAACGTTGCCATAATGGGCTTGGACAGCGGGAGAACGACGCTCCATAGAATACGGAAGTGGTTCGCGCCGTCGATCCTCGCAGCCTCTTCAAGGCTGATTGGTATACCGGTCTGGAGCGCGGTCTTCATAATCAGCAAGTTAAAGGAACTGAATGCGAGCGGCAGAATGAGCGCCCACAGCGTATCCATCATGCCAAGATTGTTAATCAGCATGTACTCCGGGATAATGCCCCCGCTGAAGAGCATCGGGAACAAGAAGATAAGTGTCAGTACCGAGCGGCCCTTCAGTTGACCACGAGATAGTGGATAAGCCGCGAAGATCGTAATGATCATGCCTAGAATCGTGAATAATACGGTAACGATAACGGATATATACAAGGAACGCAGAATGCTTTTATCTTGGAAAATCTTCTCGTAAGCCCCAAAGGTGAATCCTCTTGGCCACAGCGTTACTTTATTCGCAATAACGAATGCGTCCGCGCTGAACGACTTCGCAATAACGTGCACGAACGGCAGCAAGCAAGCTAGCGACACGAGGATGATAACGAGGCGAATTACAACATCCCAGATGTCAAAACGCTGTTTATTATGCATGGCAACAGTGCCAGTGGATGCTTTCATGGTGCGCCCCCTCTCTAGAAAATCCCATCGTCGCCAAGCTTCTTGGCTACTCGGTTAGCAATCAGTACAAGTGCAAATCCAATGACAGCTTGGAACAAACCAACTGCTGTCGCGCGGCTAATGTTGCCGGACTCAATACCCCAACGATAGACGAGTACCGGAATCGTAGTCGTGTATTCGGTGGTAGCCTTGTTCGTAAGCGCGTAGATCCGTTCGAACGAGCCGTCCATGACTTTACCCAAGTTCAGGATAAGCAGCGTTACAATCGTCATTCGGATCGAAGGCAGCGTGACGTTCCACATCTTTCTCCAGCGGCCTGCGCCATCAACGGTTGCGGCCTCGTAGAGATCCGGGTTAATGCTGCTTATGGAAGCGAGATAAATGATCGTTCCCCATCCCATGCTCTGCCATACCCCGATAGCCAAGTAACTGAACAGCCAGTGGGTATCTTCTTGCAGGAACGGAACACGATTGAGGCCCATTGACTCAAGGACATTATTGACTGCGCCGCTTCCCTGGCTCAGGAGCTGATAAGCAAGCGCCCCGATAATAACCCAGGAGAAGAAGTGCGGCAGATACAAGAATGTTTGATTGATCTTCTTGAATCGAGCGCTCTTGATCTCACTTAATAGTAATGCGAGTACGATCGGCATCGTAAAGCTGAACAACAGATCGAGACTATTCAGCATCAATGTATTACGTACAGCGCGAGCGAAGTCAGGTTTGTCGAAGACTTCTCTAAACATCTGGAATCCGACCCAGTCGCTGCCCCAGAAGCCCTTGGCGATCTTATACTTCTTGAATGCCAGGACAAGACCAAACATTGGCGTGTACTTGAATAGTAATACGAAGGATAACGGAACGACTAATAGTAAGTACAGCTGCCAATCTTGGCGAAGAGCGTGCATCCATCCAGTGCTCTTTTGTTTTTTTGGTAGTAAAACGTTTTCATGTTTTAGTGAAGCGCTTTCAACTTTCACAGTCTCACCCTCCTCTTACAGTAGACCTCCCGATGACTGAATGCATGTGTTCAGACGATGGTGGGCTATGTCTGCATCATACCCTCCATTGCTCGCAATCGTAAATCATGAGTATTGATTTGAGCTATCATTTTTGATTTTGCCGCGCCACTACGCGGTTTGTGGCCCTGCTGACAATCATGTTTCGCCGGCAGAACAAGAGATGATTATCATTTTTGACTAGCATATAAGAACAATAAAGCTGTCCCCCACGGCCGCGACGGACCAGAGGAACAGCTTCATTTTTGATCATAATTAGATTCGTTGTTCTGTTCGATTATGCACCAGTCGACTTCAAGGCCTTATAACTGCTCGGAGGCATACCCTCATACTTGCGGAAGAAACGATTGAAACTTTGTACATTCGCATAGCCGACCTCAGCAGCGATCTGCGTCATGCTAAGATTCGACTCCAGCAGCAGCTGCTTCGCCTTCTCAATTCGAAGGGAGTTCGTATAGTCGATTAAGCTCTTGCCGGTGAGCTCCATAACGATTTTGCGCATGTAGGAATAACTGATGCCGATTTCCTTCGCCATATCCTCGAATACGATCTCTTCGCAATAATGCTCCTCGAGGTAACGAGTGATTCGCTCCCCGTAATTCGCTTCACCCGAGCTGCGTTCCAGATATTGAATAATATCTCCAAAGAACTCATGCAAATACTCGTCGAGTTCATCCAGCGTATCTCTGGTTGCAATAGCGGAGTAAATATTGCGCCGACCCGCGAATATACGTGACGTACTCACGTTATTCTCACGAAGATGCTTGATCGTAACGCCAAGGATCTGGTTGTAAATGAACATAATGTTGTCGTACGAGATATATTCGACCGATTGAATTTCATCGCGAATAAGCCCCAGCTCTTTGATAATGCTATCGAGATCGCCGTTATCCAAGAAATTCAGAATTCGACGCTCGCTGTTCGCCGGGTAAATATATTTGCCGGTCTGGTCGGCATCCTGCTTCCAGTACGTAATGCCCCCGCTGCCGCCGATCATCCGATGCTTAATAACCTCCATCGCTTCCACGACGCGGTCAGGGATCATCTCGATCGAATCGGCCTGGCTGCTTACCCCGATGGTCACCGAATGGCCCAACACCTCCGCTGCCATATCGCGAATGGAAGCAAGCGCCTCATGGACCGACTTCGCGCCATTCTCTGCCTCTTCCGCGTCATAGTTAATAATCATGACAAAGCAGCCTTCGCCCTGATAAACCGTACGCACATGAATGCCTTCCGGGAACAGACTATTGCACTGCGGGACAAGGACATACCGATGGTATTGGCGCGTTTCGGGATTCATGTGACTGACATACCGTCTGTAACGGTCAATCGACATAATCGCCGTCATGTAATAGTGCTCAGGGAACAGCCCCTCGACCTGCCTCGTCACTTCGCCCTTCAGCAAATGATGAACAGCAAGATTACGTGTATCTTGCTCCCGTTCCCGAAGCAGACGAGTCAGCCCCTCCTCTTCCTCCTGCATCCGTTGGAATGCCGCATCAAGGAAGACAAGCTCATTCTTCTTCGTAATGCCCAGATTGCTCCGAGCACGAACCGCTCTAACCAGCTCGCGCAACGGCTTGGACAGCCAAGTCGAGAGAACAATGGTCAGAAGCGCCCCCGCGAACACAATAACGATCGTAAGTAAGATAATATTGCGTTGAATCGAATGCGTCTTGGTCATAAGCTCGTCCATCGAATACACATTCACGTTCAGCCAATTGTATTGGCTCGCTGATCGCGACCATGTATAGATTAAACGCTCTCCGTCAAGCTCATGATAAGCGTACCCTTCCTTCTTGCCGCTATCCAAGACCTCCTGAATATAAGGCTGATCCTTGCCGGAAGTGAACAACAGGCTCTTATCTTCGTTCGAAATAATCGTGCCGTCTGCCTCCATCAGCATATAGCTATGCTTTCCCGGTTCAGAAGTACGCAAATACTGGCTGATTCGATCTTCTTCCAAATTAACGACGATCGTGCCTTTGGTCGTAGTCGACAAACGGTTCAATGGCAGGACGTATGTGACAACGTTCTTACCATTGGCCAGCTTGCGCGGAAACCAGACGCCGCTGATCCCCCTTCTTCCTTCCAACGCTGTACTTAACCATTCCATCGATTCATAACGACTAAGCGACGTTATCCCTTTGTCAGACGAGACCACATAATCCGACCCATCCAGGTAGAAATAAGAAGAGTATATGCCATCCTGTCGGTTCTTCAGATTGTTCAGCTCGTTCAAGACGACCTGCGTACTGGCAATATTCACATATTGGCTATTTAATTCTTCCAATGTCTCAAAGTTGCGAACCCGATCGAACACCTTCGTCGCCGCGAGGTGCACGACATCCTGTGCCAAGCTGTTCAGAGCCGTCTCGTTCAGTCTGCGATTCGCATTAAGTCCCGCGAGCGTCGACTCCGCAATCGCACTCTCCGAATGCTTCAGAATCTGTGTGCCGCTGTACCAGGTCAGGATCGAAATCGGTACAGCCATTACACAAAACATGATGAGCGTCAGCTGCAGCATGATGGGAAATCGTTTCATTCTGCCTCTCCTCTCTTCACCGGCCCAATCGCCCAGCCGATGAATTAACATTAACGCTAATCAAGATAGCGCTTACAAAAATAGATCTGCAGCCTCTTACTATGTTCGAACCCTGTCTCGGTCTTATGTCGAATGGTGCTCATGTTCAGTTCATCAATGTGATAAAAGACTACGTCCTACAATTTTATGGCTTCTTGATCGACTATTCAAGTTCAAAAATACGGGTATAAAAGCATTTTGTCGCTAATCCGCTTCCATTTAATCCTGATAAATCCATTTAACTCAAGCATATCTGGGACTCCTATCGTTTGAACTTATAAAACAAATAAAGCCTACGACCCGCCCTTAGGAGCAGCCATAAGCCTTATTTGCACATGCGTCAGGTTAGAAAATAAGCGGAAAAGCAACGGTAACGAATGCCGCCCACAGTCCGTAGATCGGCAAGTACTTCGTAACAGCATCCTGCACGGTAGAAGGTCCCGTCCGATTGCGCAGAAGTCGGATATACGCACTAATAATCCAGATCAAATTCGCCCAGATCAGAACATTGATGCCCAGAACAGCAAGACGATTAGCTGTAATGCCGTAAGAGGACAGTCGGAACACAATAGCCGCCAGAGCAACACTGTCAATAATAAGCGCAAGGGCAATTAGTGCGGCGTTCACATAATCCGTCATGTTCTTCCGCTCGTCGAATCCTCTTTCTGTAATCGAGAAAATAGTGACGACCAGCACGCCAAGCAAGATCCCATTGAAGGACAAGAGGAAATCGCGGTCCGAGAATGGACTTCGGCCAACCCAAGCCACCGTTATCAGGTAGGCCGTCAGCGTCACCAATACGAGCGGGCTGAAGATTCGTGCGATATACGGCGCTATATTTTTCGCGAGCTTCAAATTCTTTGACACCAGGTAAGCGGCCACAACAGCAAGACCGGCAGCACCAAAGACGACGATGTTCGTGAAGTAAAATTCCGTTATATCGAGGTCGACCAGCCTAAACAAATTCATCGTAATACCCGTCAGCAGCATGCCGCTGATCGCCATGCAAGCGTACAGGATACCGAACTCGCCGTTAAATTTCAGGTAAGCCAGCCTTGCTCTTCCGCTGCGGTATTCATTGCCCGTAAATGCAAACCCGACGACTACCCATAAGAACACCGGAAGATGCCAATACGCTAGAATGACGCTGTCCGTCTCCTTCATCGGCAGCAGATTCAGATAGATGATCGCAATCGCGAATAAGGATGCCAGGGTGTACGCCACATGTCTGCTCGGACGGTTATTTGCTGCGAAATACGCGGCAATAAAGGGCAGCACCCCGAATGCGAGGTTCACGATAGCGATATCTTCCCGCTCGGTGTAATGGAACAGGATCCTCGTGCAAATCCCCGCAAGTATCGCTAGAATGCCCATAGTTATAAAATCTCGCTGGAACCACGAGGTCTTCTTCTCCGCTGTCGATTCCTGATAATGAAGCCGCTCATTCCATACGGCAAGAACCTGCGAGTCGGGATTGCGTTCCCACGCGTGGGCGAATGACTGGCGGAACGACTCCGGCTCCTCCCTGAACATCCGTTCCAGCTCGCGGGGGTTATGGATATGCTCCGCAACCCGGTTGATAACACTCATCTTCATGCCTCCCTAACCCTAATCTTGGTCACAGTAAGGGCTGTTTCTGATCTGATTCTAACCGATCATTTATCGTTTTACAATAAATCTTTACCGAAATTGGTTAAATATTTATTGGAATGGGCAAAAAGAGAGCATCCCCCTCTCGAGGAATGCTCGTCGTTCATGTATCGTTCGTTAACCCTGCTTCACCAGGTTGTCTGCTGTGCGGAAAGCCAGCGCCATAATCGTCAGCACGGGATTCACGCCGCCGTTGGTCACGTGAACGGAACCGTCACTGACCCACAGATTGTCATATCCGTGGACACGGCCCAGCGGGTCGGTAACCGAAGTCAGCGGATCGCTGCCCATTCGGAGCGTACCCGCTTGATGCTGGCCGGCGCTTAAGCCGCCATAAGGACCCGTTCGCCATACTTCGCGCGCTCCTGCTGCCCACAGCCACTTCTCCGCTTGCTCGCCCAGCATGTTCCCGGCCCGAATCGACTCCGGATGAACGCTGCCGATAGACTAGCTACAGGTATGCCGAAGCGGTCCTTGACCGACTTCGACAGACGGACGCGGGACTCCGGGCTCGGAATCTCTTGGATAGGGCCCATGATCTGGCTCGTGCGCAGATAGCTGTCGCGCATCATTTGCTTCCCTCGGATGCCCCATCGAGCTGCATTCGGCGCCAGTGCCCGATACCAGTGAATAAGCGGCAGACGTGTGAATTCGTTGGCCAGCAGCCCGCCGCCGATCACCGCATTCTGACCGCTATGATCGAATCGGAAGGTCGCAATGCTGACCCCAGGGCCAAGGCCGTCTTGAACGATCTCATCGAACAATCCGTATGCACCCGCATAGACGTGACCCTGCAGATGCCTTCCCACCTGTCCGCTTCGATTGCCTATGCCATCTGGTTCCGCATCTGATGCGGAGTTAAGCAGGAGCCGCGCGCTCTCAATAGCGCCTGCGGCTACCACCACATGTCCAGCCTTGATCTGCCGCCGATGCACAGCGCCTTCAATCTCCTGTACAAGACGAACGCCTGTCGCATTCTTGCCGCCTTCGGTATCGATACACTCTACGATCGTATCGCAGATCAGATCACAGTTCCCTGTCGCCAACGCTCTGACAAGCATCGTATTGTGCCCGCCGTTCTTGCTGTTGGTCGGACATGCGAAGCCTACGCACTCGCCGCAACGGCCGCATGCCGGTCGTCCATCTCGCTCCACGGAGTTAATGAGCAGCGGCACAGGGCCGGTCTCCCAACCCAGCTTCTCCGCAGCTTGGGCCAGCCGCTGCGCATCCAGCGTTAGCGGCATAGCAGGCATCGGAAACGGACGCTCCCGCTTCCCTCGTCCCGAGTGCGCGCTTCCGTCACCCGAGACGCCAATCTCCCACTCCGCCCGATCGTAATAGGGTTCAAGGTCTTCATAGCGGATCGGCCAGTCGCTCAGCGAGCTTCCTTCTGGAACGCCATAACGGCTTGCCATTCGGAAGTCATCGGGATGGAAGCGCCACGCTTGTGCGCCGTAGACCCTCGTTCCTCCCCCGACCGTCATGGCATTGTTGTGATAGTCTCCTGTATGGGGAGCTGTAGTCCGCTCATCGCCATCTGTCATCATAATGGTGCGCGGGTGACCGTCCATCGACGGCCCCGTGTTATGCCCGTAATGGCTGAGCCGATGATTACGCAAGTGGTCTCGGCCGACTTCACCGTAGCGGAGCCAGCTGCCGCGTTCAACGACTAGCACTTGAAGGCCCGCCTCGGCCAGCACCGCTGCAGCGACCGAACCGCCCGCTCCTGCTCCAATGACGATCGCATCATAGCGGTCACGCAGCTGATCGATCGATTTTTGCGGCAAATCAGCTTCTGGAACAGGTGTATCTGCATTCGTTATCGGACCGGGACGAAAGCCAATCATCTCCCATGACTTGCCCCCGATATTGCCGCCTGCTTCAGGTGTTCCATAGTAGCCCTCGGCCACTAAATTGAGCAGCGTGTGGAAGAACTGCTTGGATGAAATCGGCCAGCCCTTATAAACATCATGCTCCGCATCACGCAGCAGTTGATCCTGCTCATCCGCTGTCAGTTCGGAGAATGGCTGATCATAACGCATTAGCGCCTCTTCGTGCAGCGAACGAAGCCCTGGCTCAATAACGTTCGCCCAGGTCAAGGTATCTTCGGCCGCATGGCGCTCCAAGTAGGTCAGTACGCCTCCATCTGCCGCCGATGGCCATTCATCTCCGGGAATCATACGATTGGAAACCGCTTTCAATAGTTGTGTGTCGTCGTATTGAACCATTCTCCGAAATGCCCCCTTCCACTTGCTTTCTACACCATATTATCCCTTGCATGGACGCCAGTAAATGATAAATAGACCGAAGCATCTCGCAGCGGTCTGTAATGGATTGTCTTATTGAAACTCAACCTGATCCGAGGGAATAACGTCAGCAAATTGAATTAGAATACGATTATGATGGTCGATAATCTGTTCTGCCGTTAGTCCATCGGCGTCATAGGTGCTATGACAGTCCTTCACTAATTCGACTTGATAACCGTGCGAATAACCGCTTGTGACTGTCGCATCTACACAAAACTCCGTCTGCAATCCGCACATCACCAGCGTATCCACTCCATGTGCTTGAAGCCGATCATGGAGCCCGGATTTAAGAAAAGAGTCCGCATAATGCTTAATAATGATTAAATCTTGCGGCAGAGGTGAGATGTGTTCGTGAACCTTCCATAGAGGCTGGTTCTCCGCTCGCGGAGAGCCTTCCGGCTCGGTAAACATGATATAGCATACAGGGGCACCGCTCTTACGGGCTTTCTCAATCAAATGTTTCGTATTGGTTATTAGTTTCTCTTCTTTATAGAGCGCTTTCCCGCCATAATCCTTCCACACGAAAGGCATCGTCTGCATATCAATAATGAGAAGCGCCTTACTCATTTCGGTCTCCCCCCCTTTGCTCTGCGTCTCATGATTTCCCGCTTCCATAATCCATGTCGGTTGCAGTATATATACAAGGTACCCCCGTGCGTCTTGGAAAACCTTGCTTCCGCGTTTTGCTCCGGATACAATTTGACGAGCTGCAGCCTGTCATAAGAAATGTAAGCGGCGAAGGTTATGTAGTGGTCTCTGCGCATCTCATGCTGAAGTGCAATGAACATATCATCTTCATCCTCTTCCACCGCTATTCGATGCTCCTCATTCTCTGCTTGGGGAATAAGCGGCTCTATTATCCGACCGCAGCATGATAGGCTTGATGCTCCAGTACTCGTCATGACATTATCGCAGCCGGCGCATACATAGAAACGAATGGCTTTCATATTCCCTTTATTCTGTTCGCTCGAATCTAACTCCCCCCGCAATATTTTCTCGATATGCACCCCTAGCACCTGGGAAAGTTCACTGAGAAGGGACACATCCGGACATCCAAGTCCGCGCTCCCATTTGGAAATCGTCTTATCGCTAATATTCATCCGGTCGGCTAACTCCTTCTGCGTCATGTGTTTCTCCTGACGTAGACTCAGAATCAACCTTCCCACCTTATAGCTGTCGATCATGCCCACCTCCTATAATGCAAGAATATCGAGTATCTGGACCATCCACAATAAACGCTCCGTAGAGTCGGCGGCCATTTCGCTCGTTTGGTCTGGCTGGCGCAAACAAGGACAATGTTGTATTTTTAATCTATTCACGAGGTAATCGCAAGGGAGGCATGACTTAGATGGAATTGAAGTGGCTGGAGTGGACAAAACAAATACAAGCCATCGCTCAGACAGGGCTGACCTATGCCAAGGATGTGTATGATATCGAGCGCTATGAGGCCCTTCGAGAAATGAGCATCGAGATTTTGTCGGAATACACGATGGTTGGCGAAGAGAAGATTACGCTTACTTTTGCCAGCGACACGGGGTATGCCACGCCTAAGGTAGATATAAGGGCTGTCGTCTTCCATCAGGACCGAATACTGCTTGTTCGCGAGAAAATCGACGGCGCATGGTCATTGCCCGGCGGTTGGGCCGATATTGGACTTTCTCCCTCTGAGGTTGCGGTGAAGGAGGTTCGAGAGGAGTCCGGTTATACGGTGAAACCTTTGCGCTTGCTGGCTGTCCTGGATAAGAAATTTCACAACCACCCGCCCGAGCCTTATCATATCTACAAAATGTTCATCCAATGCGAAATCGTCGGCGGGGATGCGCAAACTGGCATCGAAACGAGTGCGGTTGACTTCTTCGAGGAGAACAATCTTCCTGAGCTGTCTGTAGAACGAAATACGCTTACACAGCTTCAGCTCATGTTCGAATATAACCGAGATCCGAATAAGAAAATCATTGTGGACTAGCCCACACGAATTATCGCTGTCTGCATGGACCGATAGCTCTCTACGGAGAAGCTGTTCGGTCCTATTCGTCATAAGCTGGTATTATGACGGGTAATCCTGTATTTTTATTATTATGCCTTGTACAAGAATGACACTAAGGCTGCATTGAAGAAAGGATGAACGCCATGCTTAAGCTGCTTAGTCGAAGCATCCGCGACTTCCGTGCCGCTTACCCCAAGCTGTTGTTTTTTGAATATTTATATATGCTGCTTACCAGCGTCATCATCGTTCCGATTATTACACTGATCTTCAACCGTGTTCTCACGGTTATTGGTTCCGGTTCGCTCATGAACGAAGATATCGCCCAGCTCGGACTGAATTGGAAGGGGATGCTAGGACTGACCGCCATTGGTCTCATTGCATCTTTCGCCGTATTCATCGAGTTGTGTGTACTCGTTGTTATCGTACAGCAGCGCTTATGGGGTAACCGGGTCGCTATCGCAGATGCGCTCTTAACCGCTCTCCGCCAGACGCCGCGCCTGCTCGGGTTCGGTACCGTACAGCTGCTTGTCCTGCTGCTCGTACTGATTCCGTTCGTCGATTCACCGATGTCGGAATCGTTCTATGCCCTATTCAACGTGCCCGTCTTCTTGGAGCGCAATGTGTTGCATTTGTCCGTGATTATGTCTGCCGTCTACGTTGTTATTCTTATCGCGGCAATCTACTTGGTTCTCCGCTGGATCTTCGTGCTCCATTACATCGTCTTGGAAGGCCGAACGATCGGCAATGCGATCCGGAGCAGTCAAGAATTAACGCGGGGGAAACAGTCGAGAGTGCTCGTCTCGTTGTTCCTCATTAACGTACTCGTCGTCGGTACAGGCTTCGCAGCGCTCTCATCGCTGTCGTTCCTGCCTAACTGGCTTAATCATAACGTGCTCAAGGCATTCACGGATCACTATTCCTTGACGCTTACCACTGTGCTTACATACATGCTGACGTTGGCCATCATGCCGCTTAACATCATCGTGTTAACACGTCTGTTCTATGTATTCAAATGGGAGAAAGGCCAAGCGCCGCAGGATCATCTCAAGCTGTACCGCAGCTTCCTCGGACGTTGGGAGCATAGACTGGCAAGCATCATAAAGCGGCTTACCCGCAGACGGGCACTATTCGCCGCAGCGGCCGTTGTCTATGTTTCTCTTATGTTATTCGTAGGTCTGAGAGCGAGCAGCCATCTGGTTTATGCCAAATGGAGCGTCCTGATCTCGGCGCACCGCGGAGGCGACATCGCGAACGGTCCTGAGAACTCCATGCCAGTCATTCTAAACTCGATTGACAAAGGCATTCAGTCCATTGAGATCGATGTACAGCTCACCAAAGATGGCGTAGCTGTCCTCAATCACGATGCTACACTCTATCGGATGGCTGGCGAGAAACGACGGGTCGCCGACCTGACTTATGCTCAAGTCAGCAAGCTCACGATCGGCCATGACCCGGACGGGTTGCCTATCCCTATCACCACGCTTGATGAAGTATTGGATGTAGCCCAAGGGCAGGTCAAGGTTCTTATCGATTTGAAGCCGACGGGGCCAAGCGGGCCGCTCGTGCAAGAAGTCGTAAGGTTAGTTCACGACTACGAGATGGAACAGGACGTCTATATTCAGTCGTTCGACAGCAGCACGCTGCGGCAAATCCGTCAGCTCGCTCCCGAGATCCGAATCGGCCAAATCATGTATTTTGCCGTCGGGAACCTGTCGTCGCTGGACGTCGATTTCTATACGGTAGAGCAGGTCATGGTAACGAAGCAGCTTGTCGATCGAGCCCATGCTGCCGGACGCGAAGTCTGGGTATGGACCGTGAATGGACGCCACAATTTGAAGGAAATGCTTAAATTCAAAATCGATGGTGTTATCACCGATACTCCTGAGACCGCACAGTCGATGATCGGCATTGATTTGTAGGTTTGAATGAAAAAGGGTCGAGACAGCTGCCGCCAAGCAGATCTCGACCTTTCTTTTTACAAATAAAATCAGTGAACGCCACTCGCTAACCTCCGCACTCAGAAATGAATGCATATAAAACCCATTAGCTAGGATGTGCGAACAATGGAAATGACGACGATGAAGATGATGATGGACCAAATGCAAGAGATGAACATGATGGATACGAACATGGACGACATGATGGCGAACATGCAGAAGTGCGACGAGATGATGACGATGATGATGAGCATGATGCGTCAAATGAAACAAACCGCCGTATAAGATTCCCCCTCTGCCAAGGCGTAATCATATACAAGCGGTTGTCGATTTAGCTATTATTTATATCTTACATATCCATCTTGGAATGGATACCCGTCTCACTCGTAAGTGTAAGGTCGTCTACATCAAGCTGCGGAGCAGTCAACTGCACGCACATATGTAACAACTGGATAGTTATACCCGATGTCCGACAGAGCAGATCACTGCATGTGGGCTTTTTTATTGTGATCAGGTTTTCTGCAATGCAGCATTTAATTGTCGTCCAATCTCGACGCGCCGTACTTTCAACTGCCACACCTCTTCGGTTATCTTCGCCGCGATATAAGCGTTCCCCGTCTCCCGCAATTGCCGGTACAACTCCACTACTTTCGTGTTAATCGCATCGAACTGCCGCCACAATGCTTCCGTGCGTATTTCGAGCTTCGCTTGCTCGATCCGACGCTTAGCATCTTCCAGTGTCCGTACAATTTCTTGCTGCCATGCGGTATCTCCAATCTGCTTCGCGTAATGGAGCAGATCCAAGTGGTCGTCCATCCATTGTTTCTCGAATGATTCGGCTGCGCGCATCATGCTTATCTCCATCCTGACCACCATTTACCTAGTATTATACTCGGAATGGTATGCGATGCAATAGTCTATGTTAAAAATACTGCAGTACCTCCTTCGCCTCAAGTCGCGGCAGCTCCTCGACCTGAGGCGGTGCGTATGAATTGACCCTGAGACCGTTACGGGTTACGAACGACTCTGTTATTATTTTTCCAACAATTGTTATTGGGAAAGGGAGTTCGATCATGCACAATACGTATGCAAACAAGAAGCCAAGTCTGTTTCTATTGGTTGTCATTTTCTATATCGTTACCTCCGTCGGGGCACTGCTGCTTGGCCTTCTTCAGCCTTCGATTGGAATTCCAGAAATTGTTATTCAACTTACGCAGTTCGGACCTGCTATCGGTGCAGCCGTCGTTCTATTCCTGTGGCGTCATAAGAACCGGTCTTTATTCACACTCGATATGCGGCTCTGGCCGCTGCCAGTGAATAGGATCATCATCTCAGCCGCCCTTATCGCCTTCACATTCGTCGGCGCCTGGCTCTGGTACACGCTCACCGACCATTCGGTGACATATACTCCGCCATCGTCCCTATCCCATCCGTTCTGGCTTATCGTGATCGCGCAATTCATCGGAGCTGCAGGCGAAGAGATCGGCTGGCGTTGCTTCCTCCAGCCCACGCTTCAGCAGCGGATGGGTGTTCTCCCCGCCTCCATTGTTGTCGGTATTCTATGGGGGATCTGGCATGTCGGTGTATTCTCAGAGGGAATTATGTATGCATCATCATTTATCCTCTTCGCCGTTTCTCTATCTGTTATCCTTGGCGAGCTAATGCGGAACATACGGGGCGGAACACTGCTGCTAGCTGCTGCATACCACGCGTTAATCAATCTAGGCCTGCTTCTTTGGTTCAATGAGGAAGACGGCAGCCGGTTGGCGATGGGAACGCTGTCGATTACATGTACGATGGCTGCGATTATTGCTGTGGTGGTTGGACAGATTATAAGGAGCAAGAAGCGGTCTACTAATCGAACGTATCGAACAACCCACATCTAAGGTTGTCTGCTGCATCCAATTCTTAAATAAACTTTAAGTTTTGCTTGAAGATTATTTAAGAAAGTTTCTTTTACAATAGAGATATCAGCTTGTTCAATGAGCCGACCACCATTCTCAGCGTGGAAGAAAGGCAGGCCCTTATTACGATGCAGCATCTCAATCAAAGTTCAGACTATACAACCCCTGTTCGATCAAGAGCACGCTCTACTGCACATACATTTCCTTGGCCGAAAATCAATCTGCTTGTCCTTATTGTGCTGGCCCTGATTATCATCGCCTCCGTCTGGATTTACCGACAAGCCCCAATCGAGCAATCGCCCGCTCCAGTCGGACTTCATCCTGCTGTTGCACAGGCAGGCGACAAGCTGGTTGCTGGCGCAGCGAAGCTTGGCATTACAGTCGTCATTACAGACGGCTTCCGCAGTTCCGCCGAGCAGGATGCGCTTTACCGCCAAGGCCGTGGGGACAGCGGCGCAGTCGTTACGCAGGTGAAGGGCGGCGATTCGTACCACAACTACGGACTCGCCATTGATTTTGCATTGCGGACACCGAGCAATGATGTGATCTGGGATATGAAATATGACGGCAACGGCAATGGCAAAGCCGATTGGATGGAAGTCGTAGCAATCGCCAAGAAGCTTGGCTTCACTTGGGGAGGCGATTGGGAAGGCTTCAAGGATAACCCCCACCTGCAGATGGACTTCGGGTACAGCATTCGGCAGTTGAAGAGAGGGCATTATCCATCGGTGGATACGGTGGTCGAGGCTTAGCTTTCATTTAGAGAGCCAGAGAGAGAAACGACAATACAATTCGTCCTTTCTTTATAGAGAGGGCGAATTTATTTTTCAGCCCATTTGTTGATTTACATCTCCAAGGCTTTCACCGAAATTATTTATAGAAACAGCTCCGACAATAACAATAGCTAAGATAATCAGTAATAGAACAACTATCTTTTTCTTCATAATAGAATCACCTCAATAAGTTTGGTCGATATTCAGTAGGCCTCGGTTTGTTATACACGATTGTTACGAGTCTAATGTAACCTCAGGTATTCAACCACCTGCCCATCAATCATTGACCAGCGTCTATCCGTACTTATATATCCTATTTAAACAACTTTTGTTAGAATTATAGACAACAGTCCGAACGATAACGCAGTTGATGCAGTCGCGTCGCTCGCAGAGGCATTCGAAGCGAACTATACTCGGCTAACCGGGCTATTCCAGTACAAGGTTAAGGATAAGACCGTTATTCATGTCTATACGGATAGGAAGGCCTACCAGACTATGATAGGCCGCGACACGGAAGGTACTTACGACGCACGGGACGGCATAATTAAAGTATATACGCCCGCCAACTTAAGCGACGAGACGACCAAGCGCAATTTTGACCAGCAAATCGTTCATGAATTCGTTCATCTCATCATTCAGCGAATCAATCCAGATGTCGGTCATCTCAAATGGCTGGACGAAGGCACTGCCTACTATGCGACAGGTCAGTTGGAGGAAGAGATGCAGAGCAAGAACCGCTACTTCGATATCCCCACCTTCGAACAGTTTGCCGACCCCGACTATTTCGACAAAGCCCACGGAGCGGCCTACTTCTATAGCGGACTCATGGTGAAATACATCACGGATACATTCGGGCCCGATACGTTGAACGATATTATTCGGCAACCGGAGCAAGAGCATATGGAGCAGCTGCTATCGATGCCGCTTGATCAATTCTTCACGAAATGGCATGATGCCATGTTGAACAAGTAACGAGAGAATGCACGGAAACTGCGTTTATTTCCCCCGGAAGAGAGCTGATCCAATGCTCATGAAAGCCGCAGTATGCACCAAGTATGGCTCGCCTCATGTTCTCCAGCTGAAAGAAGTACCGAAGCCTACCCCAAGACCCGACGAAGTGTGTATCAAAATTTATGCTTCAGCCGTTACGGCGAGCGACACCTATATAAGAGGCTCCAAGCTGCCCCTTCATTTCTGGCTGCCAATGCGCCTTGCGCTGGGCCTAACCAAACCAAGAAAGCCTATTATCGGGATGGTACTGGCTGGTGAAGTGGAGTCCGTGGGCAGAGACATCAAGCGGTTCCAGCCCGGCGACCGGGTGTACGGCGTTACGGGCCTTGGGCTCGGCACCTATGCGCAGTACAAATGTATGAAGGAAACCGACTCCATGCGCGGATGTATCGCCCATATGCCTTCAACGATCAGCTATGAGGAAGCAACAGCCGCAGCCTATGGCGGCCTGCTTGCCCTGCAGCGCATTGAGGAAGGAAAAATCCAACCCGGACACAAAGTTGTCGTTTACGGTGCTTCGGGTACTTCCGGGACAATCGCGATCCAGCTAGCACGCTATTACGGAGCCGAAGTAACTGGCGTATGCAGCACCCGCAATCTCGCATTCGTCCAATCGCTTGGCGCTCATAAGGTCATCGATTACACCAATTCCAACGACGACGCGCGGCAGTTAATCGACCGGTATGACCTAATGCTCGACACAGCAGGCAAGGCTAAACGCTCACCGGTGAAAGACATGTGCCGAAACGCCTTAACAGCGAACGGCAAACATATCTCCATCGATGACGGCAAGCTGGAGCTGAAATCAGATCGTCTTACCAGGCTGACGGCATTAATCGAAGCAGGCAGCATTCACCCTATCGTTGATCGAACTTATCCGTTAGAGCAGATTGCCGAAGCTCACGAGTATGTAGAGAATGGCCGCAAAACAGGCGGCGTAGCTATATCCATCGATCATCCCCCGAACCTGAACTAACCCGCTGTACAAAAAAATACAGAGCAGCGGCATCCATTCCTCCGCGCTCTGTATTTTACGTGCTTAATCTATTCCTTCGTGTCCATCTATTCAGCCCTACCCGTCATGATGCTTCAGAATCTGCGATGGCGAACGGCCTGTCAGCCTCCACACCGGGAACAGACCCGACGCGATGTTGATCGCGTAGACGAGCACCACACCTGCCAATATGTATGGCAGCGGGAAATAAAACAGCTTCAAGAACGGTGAAATCATCCGTCTCATAAAAATGGTTAAAGTTGGATTTAAATGACAACTCCCTCATTTATGTTAGGTCTCAAATAAAAAAGTTCCGAATCAGCCCGGCCCCATTTGCGTATATACTCTTAAGTGGGACTGAATTCCCCTCTATTGTCCCGATGACTTTCGACAAATAAGAAGGTTTTCCGACGGAATGATCGAATATCAAGTTGATCGATTTACATTTTGCTGTTAAGTCTACAAGCCATTAGGAGGATATTATTGTGAACGTCACTTATTCTGAATTCCGCCGCAGAGCTAGAGAAAGCTTGCGAGGCCAATGGGGCAAGTCGGTTGGCGCCATCCTGCTCGCTGCCATTCCGTCTGTCATTCTCGCCTTCTTGGGGCTCTTCTCTCACTCGATGCAAGTTGCCGGCAACATTATGAGCTATCTGCTTGCAGGAATGATTGCGCTTGGTTCTGCTGGCTTCTTCCTGGCCATCGCCCGTCATCAGAGACCGCCTGCAACATCCATCTATCAAGGCTTTAATTTCCCGGTCAAGGCTTTCCTGCTCTATATTCTGATCTTGATCTTCACCGTGCTGTGGACGCTGCTGCTCATCATTCCCGGCATTATCGCTACCTTCCGTTACTCCATGGCTTACTACATTCTTGCAGATAATCCGGGAATGAGTCCGCTCGAAGCCATCCGCCGCAGCAAACAGATGATGGCCGGCAACAAATGGCGCATGTTCGTCCTGCAGCTCACCTTCATCGGCTGGATGCTGCTGTGCATCCCGACGTTCGGCATCGGTTATCTCTGGCTCGGACCGTACATGGCCGTCACGACGGCTCACCTCTACGACGAGCTGAAGAACAAAGAGGAGAAACCTCCTGTTCCGCTCACGTTCTAAGCTTACGCCTGCATCATTATTAACTAGACGTCTACCCTTTCTTGAAGGGGTAGATGTCTTTTTTATCTAAATCTAGTTCTAAAGTAGGGGTATCGTTCAGAAAATGTATAGTTGAACATGGTAGATTGGTGGGAGAATATACCTATTAGTTAAAGAGGTTGGTTTATGTGAATCAAATCGTCATTGTCGTTGATGGAAATCCCCGCTCCACCTCAGCATCCCAGCAGATTCAAGCAGAGCCGGACATGGAGGTCGCAGCCCTTATGCATCATGGTCTTAGCGCCCTCGAGCATATTTGGCGACACCCGATCGATCTGATGCTGCTGGATACGTTCATGCCTGTCGCAGAAGGAGTCGCGTACATTCAAGCCATTCGAATGATTGCGCCAAGACTTCCGATTGTCATTGTGGCTTCCGATTGCGAGGAGGATTCGATCATTCAATATCTTGCTTATGGCGCTAATGGATACTTGGTGAGAGATCAGAACTTCTCCAATGTCGTGCAGGTGGTTCGAGACGTTCTTAAAGGACAGCACGTCTACCCTAACAATGTGGCGACGATGCTCGCGCAGTATTTACTAAGGCAGCTTAATGGTTCCTCTAGTCCAATCAAGTTTCCTATGCATTTAGATCATCAATTCTCAGATCGGGAGAAACAGATCATTCAACTGCTCATGCAGCGATTGACAAATCAAGAAATCGCCGATGCATTAGGTCTGTCACAGGGAACGATAAAGAATCATCTGACACATATTTTCTCCAAAATTCCAGCCAAAAACCGTCGTGAAGCCGTCCGGGCCCTCACCCAAATGGCAGCTTCAAATTAGTTTTTATAATAAATGACGAAACGTCACTTCTAGCATCTTAACTGGGCAGAAGGCGCTATTGCTGCTTAATAGAGAGGAAGCTTCGCAAGGCAAATAATGAATAAAGCTCGCGAATCCGACCGGCCCTAACGGCCGGAAGGATTCGCGAGCTTTTTTATGACCAATTGTACATTAACTTAGCTTAGAGCTCCCCCAAGACTCTTATCTCCACTAGATGCCCGTTCATTCCACCTCAGCTGTATGTATTGTTGGATTTGCTCCGCCACCTGGGAAGGTGGTGTATCCGTCGTATTAACGATAGGCATCGGCGGATCGTAGGCGGTATCCGCATTATCAAGAAGCCACTGCGCGAATTGCTCGTGCTGCTGCAGCATTTCATCCGTCCACGTCGCGCTGTCCGCACGGTTCCGCAGACGGGAATTGCGAGTTGCATCGTCACAGTGGAGGTTTATAAAACAGACTTCACTAAAGTTAGAATACGTATCGCACTTCTGAGCATCCCAAGGCATGACGGTTCCGCATATAATCGTGCCCCGACCGGACTGCGCAATGGCATAAGCCATGTGAAGCAGCAAATTGTATCGATCCTGATACTCAAGCTTAGCAGCTGTCGAACCGAAATTATCATTGTCTGTACTGAATACTACGAATTCAGGCATCATCGCTCTCAGGTGCTGCATGACCGTTGTCTTCCCGACGCCGCTGGCTCCCGTCACAATGAATAATGGCAGTGTCTCCATTCGTCCATCCTCCTTATCCTCGTTGCGAGTAATAGAATTCTCATTCCCTCATCATAGTCGAAGCCCCATGCGTGGGGTATTGCTAGTTTGGGTTAACTTATTCTCGGTATAAAAGTTTGCCTTCCAATTTCAATTAAAATGAACCAAATAAAGGTATAATCTGTCTATATATCGAGGTGATCAAGATTGAGCCATGATTCATTAAAGCACCTGACCGAGATGGATCCCCAAACATTAGAAGACCTTATCGCGAAATATGGGCAAGAGGTTTGGAACTTCGCTTACTCCATCACTAAGAATCGGAGCATGTCCGACGACATCGCACAGGATGTTTTTATCCAGGTGTATCGGCATGTCACTTCTTTTCGCGGAGAAGCCTCGGTCAAAACATGGTTAATGAAAATAACTCGAAACATCAGCTACAACTATCGGAATACGGCTTTCTTTCGAAGAGTGCTGTTAGTCGGCATAACATCCAATGATTATTCGCATTCGGCAGAACAATCGTTCATTGAGAAAGAGGCGGCGAACAACGTCTGGAAGCAGGTTTTCACATTGCCGCTCAAATTCCGGGAAGTGCTTGTGCTGCATGCCAAATACCAGCTTTCTCTTAAAGAGATCGCAAGTATTCTGCAAGTTCCTGAAGGAACCGTAAAGTCCAGATTGTTCGGAGCACGCAAGCGGATGTCCGCGTTATTGAAGGAGGAATGGTCATGAATCAACCGAATCCCGACTGGTACGGCGCGCTGCAGGACAACCCATTGAAGGAGCAGACATTCACCGATCAATTAGCGTCAAAGATCACAATCAATGCGATTTCATCAACACGTAAGACAGCCTCCATCCCACGCAGGTTATCCTTCATTGGCCTTGCGATGGCATGCGTACTGGGACTCATTCTGTTTACTAATGAAAGAGAGACTATCAAGCCAACCGTTACAACCAGTTCTACGCCCGCTGATAACAGCGAATGGCAGCAATTAGTGAACCAGCAGAGCCCCGGTTATGATGTGCTTTATGTGCGGGACTATAGTGATAAGTCCACACTGGTTTTCTCCAAAAGAATTACCAAGGTCACAGGCATTCCCGTCATCGCGAGACGAAATGACCCCCCCGGCGTTCAGGTTATAACGCTGCGTGTCGATAATTTTGAGCCGACCATGCAGCAGTGGCAGCCGTGGCAATGGGGAGGTACTGTATCCACTGGATTTAGAGTAGATAAAGACGGGATCTTTTATGAACGAGCAGAGGATAAATTAATTACGGCAGGTGGTGGACTAGAAACCACTACTTTATTCTACGGAATTGTCGTTGACTCAGACATTTCCGAAGTCCGAGTAACGGACGGACAAGGGATACAACATAGCGCGACGATCATACCTTATCAGGAGGGGTACACCTACTGGTTTGCCCCCCTTCCATTCCATCGGGATGAAAAATACACCGTACAAGGTCTGGACTCCCACGGCAACATCATTACAAGCTAGACGTACAAATAGCATTAATTAAATAGAAAAAGGCGGCTCGCAATAAGCCGCCTTCTGCTTCATCCACCTCCCCATAGCAAGGTCCAGCGGCTTATGGCAATTCTCATGAATGAAGCGGATCGCTTCCCTCAAGTCCCTTGAATTGGGGTAGGTCGTACGCATTTCCAATCCTTACCGATTTAATAATGCCCGGTCCTGGAGTCTCTCGATAATTTCATTTACCGTTTCTTCGGCAGTCAGTTCCGTTGTATCCAGCCATAATCCGACTCGAGGCGTTTCGTTACGCAGCACATGATCCAATGCCTCGACGGTCCAGGCGCCATAACCTTTCTTGGAACGAGCGGCCTCCCTTAATGCGACTGCCTCCGTGCTTGGACAGAGCACCACTACGTACAAGGGATGATTATTGACGTAAGAAAGAAAATCATTCAATAACGGTCCAACGACGACATCTTGCATGACAACTGTAAACCCGGCGTCATGATAAGTCTTCGCGGACTGTGCAGCCAGCCGATATCGCAATCGCAGCTGATCCAGCTCGTCATTGCCCGCATCCGGATTAACCTCTTTGCGGTTATTGACAATCATTCTACGGAAAATATCTCCGCGCAAATGCACCGATTGCTCAAATCGTTCAGCAAGCAGCTGCGCAACAGTCGATTTGCCGCTAGCCATGATTCCGGTAATGACGATCGTAATAGGCCGTTCTTCTGACATACTAGGTGAGCTCCTTCTTATCAGCGGCTTGCATGAGCTCGTAGATTTTGCGCGCTGTGTTCACGTTTCGTACCGTCATTTGCTGGAAAACCTTCTTGCTGGTCGCCATCTTGTTCATGCCGCTCTTGTCCGCATCCGCACGGTCATATGACCAGAAGACGGCACCTTGCACATAGGTAACGCTATCGACCTCAGGATTAATCGTTAGCTTCTCGAGCACCGATTCGTCATTGATCTCATCCCATAAGTAGAGGACATCGCTCTTCATATCCGTGTCGTTCGTCCAATGCTCGGGCAGCTTGTCCATGATGCCTTTGATTTCATCCAGCGTACGGACCATGACCCGGATCGTCAAACCGAAGTCGGCAGCTATCGCTTCCTCCAGCTTGCCGCTCAGCTCAGCAGCGGAGCGATTATCGTCCCTGAATATGATGTTGCCCGTATTGATGTAGGTCACGACATCGGTTGCGCCGATCCCTTCGAATGTAAGCTTAAGCTTCTTCATATCGACCTTATTCTTGCCGCCTACATTAATGCCTCTAAGCAAAGCTACGAATATCACCGCTAGCCCTCCCTGTGCTCTTCTATCCTAACCAGTTGACATTATTATACTACTCACCAAGCGTTCAGCAGCAATTTATCTATCGAAAGGGTAATAAAAAGAACGATAAGATGCCCCTTCGAATGGCCGTCTTATCGCCTTATTCAAGTCTTGGCTCAAGACCGCATTCGCTCGATAGCCGGCTTCTTGGCACGTTTCTTGCCCGGAAGCGGACGTGCGCACAGCCGCCCGATGTACAGATCGAATGTTTCTGCAAGGTTTCCATGCTGGAACTGCGTCTTGGCGCGCTTATATCCTTCCCGTACAAGACGCTCTCTTAGCGCGACGTCGCTCGCAAGACGGATGACCGCCGAAGTTATTTCTTCATGCGACTCTGGGGCCACAATAAGTCCGGTCACCTCGTCTAAGACCGCTTCCGATGCGCCGCCGGACTGTCCCGCAATAACGGGTACGCCTGCTGACGCCGCCTCCAGATAGACGATGCCGAATCCCTCAACGTCACCTTCCTCCAGCTCTCGACAGGCCATGATGAATTGATCGGCGAGGTTATAATAATCGTTCAGCCGTTCGCTCCCGGATACGTTGCCGATAAACCGAACAGCCTCAGAGACGCCTGTTCTCTTCGCAAGCTGTTCAAGGCGCCCACGCTCCGGACCGTCCCCGACAATAACATAAACAGCGTTCGGCAGCTGCCGCAATATAGCAGGCATGGACTCGATCACCCGATCATGCCCTTTGCGCGTGACCAACCGGCCAACCGTCAGAATGACGTATTTC
This sequence comes from Paenibacillus terricola, assembly GCF_014779765.1. Taxonomy (GTDB): domain Bacteria; phylum Bacillota; class Bacilli; order Paenibacillales; family Paenibacillaceae; genus Paenibacillus_T; species Paenibacillus_T terricola. The sequence goes on from NZ_JACXZA010000007.1 coordinate 239,984, forward strand.
CCATCCAAGCCATGCTGTCTCAGCAGCTCCGAATTCTTCTCCTCTCGATCGAAGATCGCTTCGACCCCGGGATTCACGAGTCCAATGCGACTCGAATCCACACCGTACTCCTCGACTAGTCTTCGCGTATATTCACTGTTCGTCAGTACACCGTCAGCTTTGCGCAATATCAGCTTCACGATCTGATTCAATCCGATGTACTTCCGAAACATAAGCATATCCATGCCATGGGTCGAAATAACGTATCGCCGACCGCCGAACATCTTGAACAGCAGCCCGATAAAGCCAATCAACACATATCCATACACCGTAATGTCTGGCTCTTCATTGCGGAGTGTTCTTCGAACATAGCGGAACAGCCGTCCCCAGCTCGTAACATCCACCCGCTCCCCTCGCATAAACGATCCCCGTATGATCTGGAATGGCTGATTCCGATCGAATGGAGCACTTCCCTCATAGTCTGAAGCGAGAACGGTTATCGCATGTTTCGTATGCTTCGACAGGTTGTAGTAATAATTTTGCATGCCGCCTATTCCGGGAGGAAACACGCCAGTCACGAGAACGACTTTTCTACTCATACATTTTCACCCTTTTCGGTAAATGGCCTACCGCTTTAATGAGTAACCAGAACGTCACTTCCGCCATGATGTTCCACAATCGCGCAATAACCGAAATATGTAAGGCTATATCCGTACCCAGCTTAAATGAGAGAAAATAAACGAGAAAGCCTTCCCTTACGCCAAGCCCCCCTGGAAGCGGACTGAACAATCCAAGCAGCCAAGAGGCGGCGAACGTTCCCGCTGCGTACAATAAGCCGATACGACCCGCGTCGAAGCTATCGGTCAACATCCAGAAGGCCATTCCCATTACAAAATGGCTGCCGAGAAAACACGCCAAATAGCCGAAGAAAGAATTTCGGGACAACACCGCTGTACCGTCGGCATCTGTAGATGCATGGGGCCTTAGCATTTTGGCAAATAGCTTCTTTAACGGCTTCCAACGGGACGCTGGAGCAAGCAGATGACGAATCCAAGTGGCAATGCGGTGGTAATATAAATAAGCTGCGCCAAGGATTACGATTGCGGCTGATAGGAGTGGCAATGGATACACGCCTAAGCTTAAAGCGAGAGTAAGCGCGTATACGAGCGCGGCAGATACTAGGAGAACATTCTCGTAGAGGATAGCGGCGAGCTGCGCCTGCATCGGAACGCCTTCCCGCGTCGCCAGCACGATGCGGCCTGCGTAGTTCCAGAAGCCGCCCGGGATATACTTGGCGAATTGCGAATCAATGAAGATGCGCAGCCCCGTCACCAGTCGCAGCTTGCTCCCCTTCCGCTCTCCCTCCGCCCCCGAGGCATTCACGATCAGCACCCAAATGCTAGCCTGCATCATCAGAGATACGGCGAACAGCAGCATGGATGCATAGAACCGATAATCTGCCCGCATTAGCAATGCTGGAATGTCCGATGCTCTTAATGGGACGCTTCGTGCAACGAAATACACCGTTACCACCACGAGAATCGACTTGAGCACCTTTGGCGCCCATCTCTGCAATGCCGCCATCGCTTCACCACTTTCCGATTCGGTAACGTAATCCCTTGATTGTAAGTCGGAACGGTAAACGGCGATGCAGATATTTATTAAGTTTTCGCATAGCAACTGTCGAAAACAGTCGTGAGCTCATAGTGAAGCCAGCTTCGTAAAACAAAAAAATACACCGCCCAGGGCTTCGTCCCATTGGCGATGCATTCATGTTCTCTTCATTATGTCTAACATCTACACAGCGGTCTTAAGCCGGCCCATCTGGATCTGCCCTACCATCCGGAACAAGAGGAAAGCAACGATATTGAGGGTGAAGAATAGGATCACCCAGAAGATATTCAATCGACCCAATCGATAAGCATTCATGACGCTCCACAGACCGAACAGAATCCAGTACAGGGCGAAGCAAACCATCGCCGATGTTGTGAGAGTATGGGGCTGCGGCGAGAACAACGCGGACCGATCCAGCACGACGCGAAACTCGCGTATCACTTCGTGCTTATCGTTCTCCACCTTGAATGGAACGTATGAGACTGCGCTAGAATCGTAATTCTCCATGCTAACCGGATAAGTATACGTATCTGTCGGCTGACTGTCCTTCATCTGCAATAACGAAACCGCCTGCACAATGCGTTTGTTATCGTTGAAGTAGGCCTCCATCTCCTCCTGCGTGATACTGCTGTCCGTGACTTTCCCCGCCAGAAGGTTGTGATAGCCATGCAGCATGTTGTCGAAGTCGTCGCTATTACGAGCGTTGTGAGACATGGCAAATAGGATGCAAACAACTGATAAAACAAGCATCAAGCAAGAAGCGATAAGCATGGATTTGTTGAAGCCCTTCTGGAATCGATACAATCTCCTCAGCTCCGTATTCAGCTGTTCCTCTTCGCCAAACCGCTTGAGCGCAATTGACATGCTCTCTTCTTCGGAATAGCCCTCCTGCTGCAGCGCCTTCACCGTATCGGTCAAGTGACTTCTGATCTCATGCTTGAACTCCTCTAGCTCCTTCGGCTCCAGCGATACATGTCTGCTAAGCTTAGCAATGTAACTCTCCATTCGGTTCAACTTCAGACCCCCTTATAGAACATGTCCATCATGCTTTTGAAAAAATCCCACTGTTCCTTCCTCTCGCGCAAATAAGCGACGCCTGCCTCCGTAATTCGGTAGTACCTTCGCCTCCCGCCCCCGCTCTCCATGTCTTCATTCCAATACGACTCGACCAATTGGTTGTTCTCCAACCGCTTCAGTACGATGTATAACGTTCCTTCTTTGATTTCGAATGTATGTTCACTAATGTCGCGGATTCGTTTGCAGATTTCATAGCCATACTGATCCTCTTGCGAGATTTGGCTCAATATGATGCTCTCAATGTAGCCTTTTAGCATTTCTTTATTAATTTCCAATATAATCCTCCCCTCCTAATATGTATATCATAAAGTACTCTATACTGTATAGTAGTTTTCGCTGCGTATACGTTATAAAAAAACAGAGCATCGGCATCTTGTTTGCCGAGCTCTGCTTGAATGACTTACGTTATGGCGTTGACTACGTTCGATAATAAGACAATACCCAGCTCACGCCGTTACGATCGGCAACAATGGCGAGAAGTCCGTTAAATGGCGCTTCATACATCTCCGTATGAATCGTCCCGCTGGAAGCAAATTCACCGTAGATTCGTCGATAAGCATCTTCTGTATCGATTCGCAGAAAAACTCTTACGTAGTCACCCTTTACGGATGGCCTCGCTGCCTTAACATCACTGAACTTAAGAACAGCCCCCTCAACATTCAGATCCGCATTAAGCACATCGTCTCCCTGCTTGCGCAGAATCGTAATATCCCCGCCCAGCACGCTCTGATAATACTGAATTTCATCCTTGCAGTTCTCTACTGCAATAATCGGGTACGCAATCATCATCTCATCCACTCTCCTTGAATCATTCGATTATATTGGTCTCGCTTAAATTGCGAAGCACAATCTTCAGCAGTCCTAACAGCAAGTCATACTCCCCATCGCTAATGCCCTTCCTTGTCTTGCTCTTGACACGGCCCAGCGCTTCCTGCACTTGCGGCACCACCGCGCGTCCTGACTCCGTCAAATAAAGCAGTTGATACCGGTTATCCGCAGGGTCAACCTCCCTCCGCACATAACCTTCCGACTCCAACTTCGCAATCGCCTTCGCGGTTGTCGTCTTGTCGATGAGCAGCTTCTCGCTCAGCGCCTTCTGCGTAATCGGCTGGCCTGATGCAATCGCCATTAAGAAAATGTATTGGCCGCTCCCGATTCGATAAGGCGCCAGCTCGGCTGAAATGACGACCTGCATGTGGCGATAAATCGCCGAGATGTATTGGCCATGCGATTCCACTGCGCTATTGCCTGCCGGACGCCAGATTTCGTCGGTCATTTCGATTCCCTCCTCAGATAGGATGTTATTGCAACTAATTGCAGTGTATGCCAAATAGGATGCTATTGCAACTATTTTTTTTACAAAAGTTGTATGGCCAGTTACGGCTCCAATTGACACACAACAAAAAACAGAGTACAACCTCGCCGTAGGCTGTACTCTGCTTGGAAATACATTAATTTAGCACGTCAAACAATCTCGCTAACTTCCGGCACTTCTCTCAGCACAAGCGCCTTCGCATCCGCCGCGTCGTCCACGTCCAGAACCGCTCTCGCGAGGTTCTGCAGCCGTTCCCGATCAAGCCGAGCCAACAGCCAGCGCGCACGGGTCACCGAGCCGGCGCTCATGCTGAATTCATCGAGCCCCATGCCGAGCAGAACGGGGAGCGCGAGCGGATTACCGGCCATCTCGCCGCACATCCCGACCCATTTGCCCTCGGCATGCGCCGCAGCGATCACCCGGTCAATAAGCCGCAACACAGCGGGATGGAATGGATCCGATAGGCTCGACAGCTTCGGATTCATCCGATCCGCCGCCATCGTGTACTGCACGAGGTCGTTCGTACCGATGCTGAAGAAGTCGACCTCGCGTGCAAGACGGTCCGCCATCATCGCCGCCGCCGGAATCTCGATCATGATGCCAGTCTCCATGCTCGGATTAAACGGGATGCCCGCTTCCGACAACTCCTGCTTCGCTTCCTCTAACAATTGCTTCGCCATGCGCCATTCCCGGAGCGTTGCAATCATCGGGAACATCGCTTTCACATTGCCATGCGCGCTCGCGCGAAGGATGGCGCGAAGCTGCGTCTTGAACAGTTCCGGCCGGTCGAGGCTAATCCGAATCGCCCGATAGCCAAGGAACGGATTGTCTTCCTTCTCGAGCTCAAGCAGCGGAAGCTCCTTGTCGCCGCCGATATCCATCGTACGGATTACGATGGGCGCATCCGCGCCGAATGCTTCAGCCACGGTCCGATACGCTTCGTATTGCTCATCCTCGGTAGGCAGCGTATCGCGTCCCATAAACAGAAACTCCGTACGGAATAACCCGATGCCCTCTGCACCCTTAAGTTTTGCCTGCTTCGCATCCGCCGAGGAGCCGATATTGGCGACAAGCTCGACTTGTACGCCGTCTGCGCTCATGGATGGACGGTCAAGGAAAGCCTCATACTCCGCCTGCTTGCCGCCTTCTGCCGAACGACGCGCTTCATACTCTGCCAGTGCCGCTGCATCTGGCTCGATAAGAACGAGACCGGCCCCGCCGTCCACGATGACGAGCTGTCCATTCCGTATGTCCCGCAGGCTCTCGCCAATGCCAACGACAGCCGGAAACCCACCTGACCGGGCAATGATCGCAGAGTGGGACGTTGCGCCTCCCACCGCAGTCGCGAATCCGGCGACGGTCGATGCATTGAGGCCAGCCGTCTCTGACGGCGTCAGATCCTCCGCAATCAGAATGGCTCGATTCCCTGTCGCACCACCCGCTCCTGCCATCGCATCCTGTCCAGCGTCAGCAGCTTCTTCGCCGCTTAACAGCCGCGCGACTCGGCGGCCGACATCGAGCACGTCTGCGGACCGTTCGCGCAGGTACGGATCGTCCACTGCGCCGAGCACTTCCGCAACTTCCTTCGCCGTTTCGAGGATGGCCGATACGCCATCGTACAATTCAGCTGTTATTTTCTCCCGAGCAGCCCCGACCAATTCCTCATCCTCTAGCAGAAAGGCATGCGCTTCGAAGATCTCAGCCTCATGCGCCTTGCCATCCTCCAGAAGCTTCGTGCGGATCGCGTCCAGCTCCTCGGCGGCCGTCGATACGGCTGCATCGAATTTTGCTGCTTCGGCTTCCGCCATTGCAGGTTCGATCTTGCTTACGACATGAGGTTCTATATTCGTACGCAGCACCTTGGCGTATCCAATTGCGATGCCTGAGGATGCCGGCGTTCCTTGTAATGTCGTACTCATATTAGTGACTTTCCTGCAGAACGAGGACTGCACCGACTGCGTCGATTACTGCTTCGGCACCTTCTCCCTCCGCCACGACCGTTATCGAATCGCCCTGCTTGGCGCCGACCGACAATACCTTCACCAGGCTCTTCGCGCTGAACCGGCTTCCGCCCTTCTCCAGAAGAACGTCACCGTCGAACGACTTCGCCGCTTCAACGATTTTGCGCGCGGGACGTGCGTGAATGCCCGTCGGATTCTCTACTGTAAATGTTTTCTGCATGGTTTCTCCTGCCTCCTATATATCTGTGATCGCTTATAGTTCAGTTCGAGTTCTACCCTCTTATAATCTTTTCTTAATGTCGTCCTTCAACCGCTCCGATTGCGTGCCGAAAATCGCCTGCACCGCGCCTTTGCTAAGGCGAATGACGCCGGATGCCCCCAGCTTCTTAAGCTCTGCATCGTTGACGGCCTTCTCGTCCTTCACGACGAGCCGCAAGCGGGTGATGCAGGCGTCGATCGATTGGATGTTGCCCGGTCCGCCAAGCGCCGCGAGCACTTGACCCGGCTTGTCGTTAGCAGGTTGTGCGCTTGCGCCTTCCGACACCTGTCCGTCCGTGACGAGCTCGCCGTCTTCCCGTCCAGGCGTTTTCAGATTGAACTTCACGATGATGATCCGGAATAGGAAATAATAAACGATAGCAAAACCGATACCGACCGGAATGATCAACAGCGGCTTCGTCGCCAGCGGATAGTTGATCGCATAATCCAAGAAGCCTGCCGAGAAGCCGAAGCCATGCTTGACGCCAAGGTATGTCATCAGCCAGCCGGATGCGCCAGCCAGAATAGCGTGAACAACGTACAGGGCAGGCGCGACAAACATGAAAGCGAACTCAAGCGGCTCTGTAATACCTGTCAGGAACGAGGCGAACGCTGCCCCGACGAAGATGGACGAGACAAGCTTGCGTTTCTCCGGCTTCGCCGTATGAATGATCGCGAATGCCGCTGCCGGAAGCGCGAACATCATCATCGGGAAGAAGCCCGTCATGAAGAGGCCTGCAGACTTGTCGCCCGCGAAGAAACGGTGAAGGTCGCCGTGAACGACGTTGCCTGCCGCATCGGTGTAGCTGCCGATCTGGAACCAAGCGATGGAATTGATCACGTGATGCAAGCCAAACGGAATGAGCAGACGGTTAGCCGTCATGTAGATGAAGGCGCCAACGCCTCCCAGACCGACAACCCAGTTGCCGAATTGATCCAGCGCATTCTGCACCGGACCCCAGATCAAGCCGAACAGCAGACCGACGATGACCATCGCGAACGAGGTGACGATCGGAACGAACCGTTTGCCCGAGAAGAATCCGAGCCAATCCGGCAGTTTAATATTATGGAATCGGTTATACATGTACGATGCGATGAGACCTGCCAGAATGCCGCCAAGTACGCCCATGTCGAGCTTCATATCTTTGCCGACGATGCCCGTGAATGCAACCGGCACCTTCTCCAGCACATTCTGCAGCACGAGATATGCGATAACGGCCGCAAGCGTCGCTACGGCATCGCCCGCCATTCCGATCGCGACGCCGATGGCGAAGATGAGCGGCAGGTTATCGAAGATTGCCGAACCGCCCGCCGCGAGGAACGGCGCAATATAATGGTTGAGCCAATCGCCGAACGATCCCCAACCGAAATCTTTGACATAATCGATGCTGCCGAAACGGAGCAGCAGCGCTGCAGCCGGCAATGCGGCAACGGGCAGCATCAACGATTTACCGATCTTTTGCAAGAATGCCAACATAAATGGATTCCCCTTCTCGTTTAATTTATTTTCTTATTTGCCTGACTTAAGATGAACTGTTAGAATGGCCGGCGCTTGCGCAGCGACATTGCCGCTTGCGCTATCCACCGACTCGGCGAGGTCCTCGTTTGCGACGACGATCGGCGTCACGACGGAATAACCCGCTTCGCGAATGCGTTCCAGATCGACCTCGATAAGCGGCTGACCCTTCTTCACGCTGTCTCCTGTTCGGACCAAGGGCTTAAACCCTTCGCCTTTCATCTCGACCGTGTTGATGCCGACATGAATGAGCAGCTCCAGCCCCGACTCATGCTCCACCACGACAGCGTGGCCGGTATCGATCAGATGCCCGATCGTTCCGTCGAATGGCGCTGTTACCGTACCTGAGGCCGGTTCAATAGCGGCTCCCGGTCCCATGAAGCCTTGCGAGAACGCCTCGTCCGGCACTTCCGCAAGCGGAACGAGCTTCCCCGCGAGCGGCGCTGCGATCTCCACCGTCTTTGTTTTTGTTTTGCCGCCGCCGAATAATTTGCCTAACATATCCATGCACCCCTTGCCTGATCTTGTTGTAGAAATGCTACTGCTGCTTCGTCTCGAACGTCTGAACGAAACGATTCAACGCTAAAGCCAAATACCCGGCCTCGTCCTCGATTGCGCCCGTGAATCCTAGCGCCTCCGCCGCTTGGCGAATCGCGTCTGACGCGATGCCGAACTCAAGCGGATGGCTTTCTCGAATATGCGCCGTGAGCGGATTCTTGGCTTGACGACCCTCCGTCAGCGACTCGAATGCCTCGCGCAAATGGGCGACGAGCCTGAGATAGCTTCTGCTGTCCCTCGGAATGGCAATGCCAAGCCCGCTCTCGATCCGCGCTACCGTGTCATTGATAGCCGCCGCCAACAGCGCCAGTCTTCCTACCGGCATCGTCACCGATGCGGAACGAACGTGCAGCGCCAGAAAACCCGTCTCGTCCTCCGGCACCTCAATGCCCAGCTTGCGCCCGATCATCTCCGCCGCAATGCCTGCGATTTCGAATTCCTTCGGGAAGCCCAGCTTCGTCTCGAGCAGGAACGGATTGTTGATCGCCATCCCGTTGCGCAGCCTATACGCCGCGAACTGAATATGATTGGGGAGAGCGAAGTACACTTTGGGATGAACCGGCGTACCTAGCCGCTCCTTCATCATTTCGATGATCCGCTCCGAAACTTCGATGACGTCCGGGTCGAGATCGTCGACGAGCGATTCATACCGCTCTCTTGAATCTCCCTCGTCGAGCTTATATCTTCGCTCGATACGAGTGTCGTCTTTACGGATCACTGCTTCATTCTTACAGGCGAACCCCAAGCCTTTACCGAACAGAACGTACTCCTTGGAACTTACCGGATCTACCGTCAGCACAACATTGTTGCCGACGATCTTCTCCACCTTCATGCTGTCGCTTGACGTCAATCCAATCCCTCCCGTACCGATAGATTTCCCTGCGCAATCACGGTTACGCCTATCTGCAACGAAAAAAGCCGGGAAAAGGCGCCGATCCCTAATAAGGGTCGGTTCCTCCTCCCGGCTCATGCCTGCATCGCAGTAACACGCCGTTGTTGTAACCGTTTCAAATATAAAAAAAGATAGCGCTTTCGTCAATGGGAAACTTTTGTATGGTTGAGGGATAATATTTCGCAGTTGCAGTTTTCATTGCGATCCGTTATCTTAGAAGCAAGAGATATGAAAATATTTTTCTTAAAATATAAATTTATTGTGAAATTAATTTTCCTCGTGAAGGAAGGAGGCGCAGAAGTGAGCTTGCTGAACACGATTCGCGACAAAATGGATAGCTTCAACCCGAAGGAACGAGAGCTTGCGGCTTTCCTCCTCTCCAGACCGCAAGAAGCGGCCCGGCTGACGATTACCGAGCTGGCCAGAGAAGCAGGCAGCAGCACCGCGACGGTGTCCCGGTTCTGCCGAACGCTTCGATTTCAGAGCTTCGCAGAGTTCAAGATGCAGCTCGCCGGCGAGTTGGCGCAGCCTCCCGATACGTCCAAATACCAGGATATCGTGGCAGGGAATCCGCTTCCCGACATCGTATCGGCCATTACGATCAATCACCTTCGATCGATTACGGACACGACGCACATCCTGGATATCGCCGAGCTTCGCAGGGCGATCGAAGCGCTGCACGCAGCGTCGCGAATCGATCTGTACGGGGCGGCGACCTCAGGCCTTGTGGCGCAGGACTTCTTCCATAAGCTTATTCGGGTCGGCAAAGCAGCCGCCGTGTTCACGGATTCGCATATGCAGCTCACCTCCGCTTCATCGTTATCGAAGCATGACGTTGCCATCGGCATCTCTTATTCGGGAGAGACGCTGGAAACGATCAACGCGCTGCGCTGCGCCGCCGAGCAAGGCGCGACGACGATCTCGATCACCCGCTTCGGCGCCGAAGGACTGACCGACTACGCGGACATCCGTCTGTACACCTCTTCCTCCGAAGCCGGCATGCGCAGAGGAGACATGGCATCGCGGATGGCCATGCTGCATGTGATCGATATTCTGTTCACCGGTCTTGTCAGCGAGCATTTCGACGACTACGTCCCGCGGCTGGAACGATCCTTCCAGACCGTTACACAATATACAGGTAAAAAGGAGCGAACTACCCTATGAACATCCTCACTTTCGATTCGGATGACAAATTGAACGAAGCCGGCGCAGGCATCATTACGGGCGTCGTGCAGACCAATAAGCGTGCGGTGCTTGGCCTGGCGACAGGCGGAACGCCGGTCGGCCTATACAAGCATGTGGTGAGCGATTTCAATCGCGGCATGTTCAGCTTCAAGAACGTCACGACGTTCAACCTGGACGAGTATATTGGCCTTCCCGACGAGCATCCCGAGAGCTATCGCTCCTACATGCGGCAGCATCTGTTCGATCATATCGATATCCCGTTGTCTCAGGCGCATATTCCGAATGGCAATGCTCCCGATCCGAAGGCAGAATGCGCTCGCTTTGATGAGATGATCGAAGACGCCGGCCAAATCGACCTTCAGCTGTTAGGTCTTGGACATAACGGCCACATCGGCTTTAATGAGCCTGCTCACGCGCTCATTCGGGGAACGCATGTCGTTGACCTCGCGGAGGAAACCCGCCAAGCGAACGCTCGGTTCTTCGATTCCATCGAGCAAGTGCCAAGCCAAGCGATTACGATGGGCGTCGGCACGATTCTGAAGGCGAAGATGATCCTGCTGGTCGTTAAGGGCGCGGACAAAGCCGACATCGTGCAGCGTGCGCTGCAAGGGCCGATCACGACCGATTGCCCGGCATCGCTGCTGCAGACGCATCCGCATCTGGTCGTGCTGCTCGATCGGACTGCAGCGGAGAAGCTGGCATGAGCGGCACATCAACGAACTCGCTAATACTGACGAACGTTAAGCTGATTACGCCTGAAGGCGTACTGGAGGATGGCTGGATTAAGCTGACGGAAGGCCGTATCGAGGCGTTGGGCAGCGGAACGGCGGCAGCCGCTATCGTCGGCGAAGCCGACGTCATGGACGGCGGCGGCGGCTGGGTTCTTCCCGGCTTCATCGACGTCCACGTCCACGGCGGCGCCGGACATGACTTCATGGATGCCGACGAGGAAGGGCTGCGCGCGATTACCCGATTCCACGCCAGCCACGGAACGACCGGCATCCTCGCCACTTCGCTGACGGCATCCCGTGATGAGCTGACCGGCGTCCTTGACCGCGTCAGTCGGTTCATGGCAGCTCCTATGCCCTATGCGCAAGTGCTCGGCGTGCACTTCGAAGGCCCGTTCGTCAGCGACAAGTGGAAGGGCGCGCAAAACCCCGATTACATCCTGCCGCCGCAGCCCGAATGGCTCGAGGAGTGGGTGAGCCGTTATCCCGGCGTCATCCGACTCCAGACACTCGCACCGGAGTCGGATGGCGCGCTCGATTATATCGAGCGATTGAACAGCCACGGCATCGTCCCTGCGTGCGGTCATACGGATGCGACGTACGATCAGATCATTGCGGCTGCGGATCGCGGGCTGCGCCACGCGGTGCATACGTTTAATGCAATGCGGCCTTATCACCACCGCGAGCCGGGCACGGTCGGCGCCGTCCTGACCGACGACCGTATCATCGCCGAGGTGATCGCCGACGGCCATCACGTCCATGCCGCAGGCATCGAGCTGCTGCGCCGCGCTAAGGGGCCTGATCGGGTCATCCTCGTCACCGATGCAATGGCTGCAGCCGGCATGCCCGACGGCAATTACCATCTAGGCGGGTTGCCGGTTACGATGACATGCGGCGTTGCGCGACTGACCAATTCGGGCAATCTCGCGGGCAGCACGCTCACGATGATCGGCGCGCTGCGCCATATGGTTCGCGAGGTCGGCGTGCCGATTGCGGAAGCGAGCCGCATGGCGAGCGGCAATCCGGCCCGCCAGCTCGGCATCGACAGCGTGACAGGCACGCTGGAGGCCGGCAAACGGGCCGACGTCCTGCTGCTGAGCGATCAATTGGAGCTCGAGCGCGTATGGATCGGCGGACGGGAAATCGTCCGCTAACGAATGGGGATAATTTAAGAACACCGCACGAAGCGCGCTTCGTGCGGTGTTTTTCTCGTCCAAGCGACCTTCAGATGTTCATGCCCAAGCAGCTACGATCCCACCTTCTGGATAAAACTAAGACATATGCAAATAACTACTCATGATTCTCTGGAAAGGAGCTAGCTACGACATGACCGATTCAATTAAGCCTAACGGCTCGCAGCATGCCGCGCCGCCGTCGAACGACCCGAAGAAGCAAGGCCGTTCCGCAGCGAAGAAGAAGTCGAAGTAATCGTCGATCGTTAATGCACAGAGCCGGGTCCGTCATCGCTTGTGACGTCCTGGCTCTCTTGTCGTCTGCGTTTAAATTCAGTTCAGTTGCCCGTTTTCTAAGAAAAACGCTCTAACAAGCTCCGCAACTTGAATAGGCTTATGGCCATTCTCGGGCGACAAGTGATTCAGCTTAGGAAGCGTCATTGCCTGTGATCTCTGTATCGTATGATTTAATTCGTGGATCATCTGGTGCACGAATTCCGGACTTTTGCCGCCTGCCATTAGAAGTACATCGGCGTCGATCGCCTCGTATTGGCGGTACTTAGACGCTAAGCGCCGCAGCTCTCTTTGTTCATTCAGGTTCTCATGCAAAAGGCGAGCTATGAGACTCCAACGCTCTCCGCGTACGGTCAAACACAAGATAAGTCTAGCAAGCCATCTGGGCACCCGCGTAAGGAGGGATTGTCCCGCTCCTTGTACATAAGTCGCGAATGCCCCTCTAAGGTCTTGTCGGGACAGATCTTGTTCATAATCAGCTATCCAATTCCAATCGGTCGGCACCGAATGAATAAGTACGCCCGGCTCGTAAAGCGCTATCCTAGCGAATGAAAGATTCGTTAATGCCGCCTCCAGGGTCGCAAGTCCCCCATAACTATGGCCGAAAATATAAGTCGCTCCAGTAGCATCCTGAACCGCTCTTATATCCTCGCATTCCTTAATCATCGAGTATTCCGGGCCCTGCGGTCCGCTTTCCCCGCGTCCCCGACGATCCAAGATATGAACAGTCAACGAGTCCGATAAGGAACGGGCGAATGTTGTGAATTGTTCCGAGGTCGTCAGAACGCCTGGGACTACAATAAGTGCTGGCCCATGACCGACGCTTCGGTATCCGATCCTTGTTCCGTCCTGCGAATGAACCGTCGACAAACGGAATGAACCGTTATTCGTCTCTTGCATAGATTTAGTCATATGCAGGTCTCCTTTTAACCCCCAACCTTACTCGTCTCAGTTAAATTGTCACCATAAGACCACGTCGGCTGCAGGAATGTGGGACTCTGTTAACTGTTATATCCTTAGCTATTATGTAATAATTTAGTAAAACATTGCATGAACCTGAAAGGGGGCTCCCCGCATGAAATATGTTGTTAGCCTTGCCTTGCTCGCAGCGGTCTGTTTGCTGGCAGCGGCCTTCTATCCGAGAGCGTCAGCTCCTCAGGCTGAAACCCCTGCTGCCGCAAGCAGTACCAATGACACGGCCTCTTCCTCGAAACAGGAACAGGGGGATGGGGAGGCGCAGGCTAATCCAAGTTCGGCTATTGAGCAGGTACGTGTGGACAGCAAGCTGCTCGGTCGAGAAATGCACGCGTCCGTCTATCTGCCTCCTGGCTACAACTCCAAGACTCCATACCCAGTGCTCTATTTGTTCCATGGATACGGCGGGAATTATGGCGATTATGCTGCCTATCTCAGTCTTCAATCGGTTACGGATCGTCTTATTCAGAGCGGTCAGATCGATCCCCTTATCATCGTCGAACCGGAATACGGGAACAGCTTCGGCGTCAATTCCAAGCCGGATGAAGGTCAAGACCCCGGAAGCGTCAGCATTGGCCCCTATGAGGACTATCTGATTCAAGAAATCATCCCCTACATGGATACGCATTTCAGCACACAGACCGCAAGAGCAGGCAGGTACATAGGCGGCATATCCATGGGAGGCTACGCCTCGTTGTACCTCGGATTGAATCATCGTGATCTGTTTAGCCGAATCGGCGCCCACAGCGCCGCCATATGGAACTATTCATCCAGCGACCAGTTTACCGATCAGCGGGATTGGCTCTATCCGAACGACGAGCTGCGCTCCATTCGGGATCCTTTCAAGCTGGCTGCCGATCCGAGCAAACTGCAAGACATGAAGATCTACCTGGACGCAGGTGCAAGCGATCAACTCGCGGTGCAGGATTACGCACTTTATGAGCTGCTGCAGGAGCAGGATGCCGATGTCACCTGGTCTAGTACTCCGGGAGGCCATAACGGGGCTTATTGGGGCGGCATGCTTAGCGATTATTTGATTTTTTATGCAGGCACTTCCCTTTCCGAAGACTAGCCCATCAGCGGAACCGCGCTTATTCTGCCAGTCACAATGGAATCAATAAAGGCAGCCGCCGCAGCGACTGCCTTCTTTATCGTTATATCGTGCAACTAAGGTTTACCGATCTCCGCGTCTAACCTCCTCCACGATGATCCTGACTCCTTCGTCACAAGGTAGAACCCTCTCTAGCCGACGCCGAAGAGGGGCTGCGACAGGCCATTTCGCTTTCAGCCTGTTATAGCCCCTCTCATCCGTATCAACGCGGTCTCTCGGTCTTACAATTTACTTAATCAATGTATACTTGCCAATGATAGGAAGCGGCTTGGCGCCTCCTTGTGCTGCGCTTGCAATACCGATTACTGCGAGCGCTAGGCATCCCAGGTTAGCGAATGGGAGCAGCATCCAACCAATAAACGGAATGATGCCGAGTACGATGTTAAGTGCAACACAGGTAATGAATAAGGTCAGACCCTGGTTTGCATGATATCTTGCGAACGGCGAATTCGCCGCAGCGATCAGCGGAATGAAAAATAGAATATAGGCGACGATGGCCATCCCTTTGTTGCTTTGAACATCTGCTTGATCAAACGAGTGAACGGGCGTTTCTTGCATGAACAGCACCTCTTCCTTGGTCTATTGTCAGGTAGAGCTCAAGTATCAGGAACATCGCTAGATATCCGAATAAGACCGATAACCACAGATAATATGTCAAAATTCTACGGATTACTACCAAATTTTACTTGATCTTGTTGATCTCGTCTACCTATAAACGTGTTTCCCCCCAGACTACAGTGCAAGTGTCCGGTATCCGGCGCTCTATTCTTTACAAACGAGATGAAGTTCAAGAACCCGGAGGCGTTCCATAACGGGGCTTATTGGACAACCAAAAAGGGACAATTCCCCCGAGATTTGCTCGGGAGGACTGTCCCTTGAAGCTATCCATTCGATTAAAAATTCGTTCTAGTAAACGTAGCGTCGCTCTTCGTCGTTGCATCGCTCGACGATGTGATCTGATCCAGCTGCAGTACATAGTTGTAGTGGCGGATGTAATAACCAGGCTGGCTGTAGGACTGCAATGACACTTTAGAGCTGTCGGCCCAGCCTGCGTTAACGAGGAATGTCGCGTCGGCCTTATAGGCTGCTGTGTTCGAGAACGCCTCCAGCACGATTTTGTTGCTTGAATTGCGCTTCAGGAAATAACCAGGGTAGTTAACCGATTCCAAGGAAATACCGGACGAGCTGGCCAGGCCGGTTACGACGCGGAACTGTGAGTCCCCTACCGGCGAGACATTAGGGTCGATCCGCGCTATGAAATTGCTGTGGCGAATATTATAGGTCGGGAAGTTATACGATGCAAAGGTGCTGTAACCCGTAGCTTCCGCCGTTGAAGGGCCGAGCAGCTTCACCTCATGCAGTGTTGGCGTATACCAGTTGTTGGGGTTGTTAAACAACACCGCAGTAACCATGTTGATGCGGACGTAACGAGCCGTGAAGTGTACCGCGTCGGTCGTGAAGCCGTATCGCGTATTGCCCGTCATATCCAGCGTTGAATACGTCGAGCCATC
Source organism: Paenibacillus terricola (assembly GCF_014779765.1). Lineage (GTDB taxonomy): Bacteria > Bacillota > Bacilli > Paenibacillales > Paenibacillaceae > Paenibacillus_T > Paenibacillus_T terricola. The sequence goes on from NZ_JACXZA010000007.1 coordinate 256,130, forward strand.
GTTGCTGATTTCGATTTTGTACTTATAGTAGCCTTCCGACCCTTTGTACATAAACCATGAAATGTCTACCTCGGTAATCGTCTTCACCGATCCAAGGTCAACCTGCCACCATGCCGGCCAAGAGCTGGACGAAGCAGCCCAAGAGTTCGTGTAGTTACCATCGTTCGCATTCGAGGCTGACGAACCCGATGCGACAGAGCTGGCGGTAGCCGTCTTGCCTTGAGCATGGTTCACCAGCGAAGGCGTCGTAACGACCCCAGTCGCGGCATCGATGGACCAGTCGGAGTACCATTCCAGCGTTGCGGTTCCGCTTGTATCATTGAGCGTCAGCGGCAGCCAGATATGCTTGTGATCGCTCAGGTTGAGCGGATTCCAGCGATCGGCCATGTAGATGTACGATGTCGTGCTGCTGCCTGTAATCGTCGCAATGTCATGGATTTGCGTAGCGAATGCAGACGGGTTGCCAAAGTTCGTCAGCGCCGACCATGTACCGGTCATCGATGTCGCTGTAGCGTAAGCGCCTTGGTTCGGATACCAGCCGGATGCCTGGGAGGTGAACAAGTAATAGCGCGAGCCCTTCTTGACGACAGCAGGCGCTTCGCGGTAGGCGTTCTCGAACAACCAACCGACGAACGTGGTGACACCCGTGTAGCTGGCGTTCATTTGGAACACGGCCATCGTGTCGTTTGCTCCGCCATTCTTCTTGGAAGCGGTAATGAGATAGCCTGTACCATTGGTGTCGACGAATACCGTCATATCGCGGGATTCATAATCAAGCGGACGGAAACTGCCCTGATATGTGAAATTGCCGTCCGGCGTACTGCTTGTCGCTACCGCGACGCGTGCAAGGCCGTAGTCCGTGCCATTCTCGTAATGCGCCCACAGCACATATTTGCCTGTTGAGGCATTGTAGATGACCTTCGGACGCTCGATTTTGCTGCTGTTCAGCTCCGTAGCAGAATTTTTCGTTAGAATCGCATTCTTGAACGTCCAGTTCTTCAAATCCGTGGAGGTATATACGTTTACGCTGTCGAACGTGCCGCTGACGGCATGCTCGCCATACAAATAATAAGTACTGCCGACTTGCAGAATGTTGCCGCTGTTCGCGTTAATCGGATTGCCCGCAGTGTCCACCCAATCCGTGCCGTTCGTAATGCTGATGCTTGCTGCGCTCGTCCGTTCCGGTGATACGCCGAGCAGCGATACGAAGAAAGCGACGAGCAGGACGCCGATCAAACCTTTCTTCATTTCATCATCCACCTCCATATTTAATCAAATAGGTAAGGGCTTCCAACTCCATTCTAGTTCGCCGCCTGTCGTTTACAAGTGAACAATTCATGCTTGAATGAACGAATCGTACCATTCGAGTGACAAACTTATGTACAATTCGGTGGTCTTCCCAAGTCGATCTATATATCCTCGTGTGAGCGATAGGAAAACGACATTGGATGTCGAAAATAAGAACCATCGACGACTATAACAGATAAGGGAGCTGGCAGCTTGTTTTTACACTTCTTGCAACAGAAAGAGCATAAAGAAGCTTTCCTCGAGCTCGCGAATATCGTAGCTAATGCCGATGGCTTCGTTAACTTGAAAGAGAAAGGCGGGCTGCGCATGATCGCGGCGGAACTGGACTTGCCAGCAGCGGCTGCGACATCGCGCTCGATTGCGGATATTCTGGGCTGCGTGCAGGATGAACGTGTGCAGCATATATTCTTAGTTGAGATCCTGCTGCTCTGCTATGTAGATGGCGACTTCAACGACGATGAGAAAGCCGTCATCATGGAGATGAAGCAGCGGTTTGATATCTCCGACGAGAAATACGAGGCGTTTAAGGGATGGGTCATTCAGCTGGACAAGCTGAAGATCGAGGGCGTTAAGCTGATTTTGGATATGCCATAAGGTTGGCGTCTTGGTCTTAAGTATAAAAAATACAGAGCAACGGCTCTTCGCCGTGCTCTGTACCCCATTTATTTCTTCGACTTAAAAATCCTCTTAAGGAAGCTTTCTTGTTCCTTTATGACTTTGGTTTCCCAGCCGTCATATTCACCTTGCCATTGTTGTGCAGCCGCGACTAAGTAGTCCGTTACCTCGTTGATGGCGTGAAGCTCGACGAAGTCATTTCTTGAAACTCTCGCCGAGTACGTGTTGTCCTCTTGCTTAACCCGCTCTTCCAGATGGAATCCATCCTTCTGCACGTTCTCTACGAACCGATCACACGCTTCTACGGAACCGAAGTAAATCCAATGATTCACGACTCGTGATTTCTCTAACTTATCTCCAAGCTCGATAAGCTTATCGACCAACGGACGGTTGGCCATCCGATGCCGTTCAGACTCATTGGGATACAGAAACTCATAATAGAACTCGCCCGGCTTCTGCTCCTCAATGCGGTTGACGGTATAGGTATAATCGATTAAAGCATTATCGGCTGCATGTTTCAGTCCGTCTCCATCCGCAGAGTCCGTATAGTAATAGAACTCTCTCCGGCCATCAATCGTGACTCTTCCGACGAACTTATAATTACCTTCTAACGAGTCATGAATGGAATCCTCAATTTCATATAGAACGGATGCTTCCTTCTGGCTTGTAAGCCCATCTTCGTTAGGCTCTTTCAAGGCGACGCTAAGCTGGTACAAATGGACAAACGTTTCACTCTCACCATGACTCCAAGGCTCCATATCCAACAGGAAGGACGCTGGTTTATTATCGATGAAAGTAAAGTATGTATTCCAGTTATCAGACATTCCTATTACTGCACCACCTTCGTCATTAGATTCTTCAAGAGATCTGGATAAGTCTTACACTTAAATGCAATTATTCGTCAATTATCGCTTTTTCTCCTCCTGAGCTAGACAGCAGCCTCTTCTATTCAAAATAGGCGATTAGCCGTTTCCTCGGTGTCTGTATCGATCAATAAAGGGCACCCAGACAAGGGTGCCCTTCACATTTCACATTAAAGCAGTCTAGTTTGTTGAACAGAATTCGTCGTCGCTGCCGCTCCAGCCAATACTGTAGGGGAACTCTGCTGCGGTGATGGGAAGTAACCAACATAGTTCGCATACGCGAGCAGCTTGTCAATGAACGACAAGTCCGTATAGGCGCATCGAAGGCTGGTAGGGTCCAGAAACGCGCTTGTCGTCTCGCAATCGTAGATGAACGCCGAATCTCTTGCCCCTTCGCCCTCCAACAATGCCATGGCAAGCTCGAGCGCCTCTTGGCTCTTCACGACAGTCGGATCGAGCACCCATTGGACATACTTGCCGTACTCCATCGTTTCTACGTTATATCCGCACTTGTTGATCATTTCGATTAGTTCCATATATGTGATCGGACTCGGGTTGCAGATATGATAGACGCGTCCGATTGTTTCCTTCTTCAGAATGAGGTCGGTTATTGTACTGCTTGCATAATCAACAGGCGTAACATCGATGCAGCAGTCGATTTCCGGGGCTTTGCCTAACAGCAGCATACCCTTGATCATTCGGTAGAAAGCATTACTCTCGATGTTGGTCTGGAACTTGCCTGACAAGGAGTGACAGGTGATATTTCCCGGGCGATAAACGCTAACGGCCAGTCCTTGGGAGGCGGCGGCGAAGACAAGCTTCTCCGCTTCTAGCTTGCTGTTCGTATACACGTTGTCCACTTGAAGTTCCGGATCGATCTCGCCTGAATGCTCGACCGCTTCCCACTTTCCGTCTAGTGCCAGCTGTTCCGGAACGCCAATCGTGGAGATATGTTGGAATCGTATGCCTGGTCTGGATTGCGCAAGTTCGATTAAGTGCCGGGTAGCATCAACGTTTGTTTTGAAAATCTGCTCTTCATCGCCTAGATGTCTTACATCCGCTGCAGCGTGAACGATCATGTCAATCTGGCTGCAGAGCATCTCTTTATCCTGAGACGACAGCCCCAGACCGGAAATCTCAAGATCGCCCTCCACGACGCGGACGCGTTCATTCATCACAAATAGCAAGCTGTCGCCGAAATAGGTTCTCATGATGTCCCATAGTCTATCGCCAGCGGACTGCCCCTGCGATCTGCGAACGAGGGCGACAACCTTCGCCTGGCTTTTTCTCAACAGTTCATAAAGAATATGAGAGCCCAAATATCCTGTCGCACCGGTCAATAAAATGCAAGACGGCTCGCTATAGTCCGCATGCGAATGGCCAGGACCTATCATTCTAGGATATTCCCGCAGCGGCTTGATGCCTCCATCCCATGCTGCTGCCACTTCAGATGCTGCGTGCCCTTGTTCGGTGAGATGCTCCATCCAGTCTGCTAATTGCCCGATGGTGCGGTATTGATACAAGTGCTGCGTTTCGAGCGCCGGACAATGCGGCTTGAGACTAACGAGCACTTGAATAGCAACGAGTGAGTCCCCCCCGATCTGGAAGAAATCATCTTCGATGCTGGCAGCTTCTTTACCCAATGCCTCCTTCCAGGCATAAGAGATAAGCTTCTGAACCTCCGTATGCGGCCGCATGGATGGGTCCGCCAGAGATTGTTCTTCTTCAATGGATGCAAGATCATAGGTGGCAAGCTTCTTGCGGTCGACTTTACCCGTTGGAGAGAGCGGCATTGCATCGAGTCGGCTCAACCATTTGGGCACGTAATAAGCAGGCAGCTTCTCCTGGAGGAAAACACGAAGCTCCGAAGACGGCAATCGCTCACCGTTCTTGGAGGTGTAATAGCCGACCAGTGCCAGCTGGCCGCCCGGCTCCCGGACCGCAACGACAGCCGTTTCCTGCATATTCGGATATTTCGCCATGACATCCTCGACTGCGCCGATCTCAATGCGATGTCCCCGAATCTTGACTTGCGTATCTCTGCGGGTCACATATTCCAGTGTCCCATCCTCTAGCAGCTTAACGATGTCACCGGATTTGTACACCATTGTCCCAGGGTCGAACGGACTTGTGATGAACACTTCTGCTGTCTTAGCCTGTTTCCCTAGGTACCCTTTGGAGAGACCAACGCTCTCGATCAGCATCTCGCCAGGAACATTCACCGGGCATAGCTGCATGCCTTCGTTGACGACATAAACCTTGTAATTACTGTTCGGATACCCGATCGGGATGTGCGTCAGATCATCCTTCACTTGCGAAGGAATGCGATAGTAGGTCGTTCCGACTGTGCATTCGGTTGGCCCGTATAGATTGTACACGGTGATTCTGCCATCCGTTTTCTTCTGGAAGACCCGGACTTGCTCCCCGTACAAGGCTTCGCCTGCCGTCATAATCGTTCTAACGCGACGCAGCTTACGGAATCCCTCTTCGGGGAGTACGGAAGCGAGTTGGTTGAAGAATACGGTCGGGACGAACGGTATAAACGTCGCATTCGTTCGCTCCACGACAGATGCGAACGCTTCAACCGAGACGCGCTCCTCTGCGGACAGCAGATAGAGATGAGCACCGCTGAACAACGCGCAGATCATCTCCGAGACCGAAGCGTCGAAGCTGAACGATGCGAACTGCGTCACGATATCTTCCTCGGTTATTTCGAACTCCTTCTTGCTGAAGACACCGAGGTTTACGACCCCTACATGGGCCAATAATGCACCTTTCGGCTGACCGGTCGAGCCTGATGTATAGATCACATAAGCCAAATCATCGGGAGCAATATTCTGCTCCGGATTGGAATCGCTGTAAGCGCCAAGGTCGGCAGAATCGATGGCAACGACATGCTTAACCGTACCCAGCTTCGCCCCCAGCTGCTTTGCCCGCTCGAGATGAGAATGTTTGGTTAGTATGTATCCCGCCCTCGTGTCCTCCAGGATGTAGCTGACACGCTCCTCCGGATACTCAGGGTCTACAGGGACATACGCCCCTCCCGCCTTCAATATGCCGAGAATGCTGACAACGGTATCCGTGCTTCTCTCCATAAAGATCGTCACCAGATCGCCCTTGCGTATTCCTTGGTGCAGCAGCATGTGAGCGACTCTGTTAGCCTGTTCATTCAATGATCGGTAGGAATAAGCATTCTCCGCTGATGAAATAGCCATTCGATCTGGATATTGCCGAACCACATTCTCGACAAACTGATGAATCGTTAAATGTTGGGGATAATCCAAATAGGTGTCGTTCAGTTTGTCATACAGGGCATATTCATCCGCGGACAACAAATCGATCGTCTCGATGTTTACTGCTTCATTCATCCAAGCTGCCTCCGCAATCTTGCGGTAAGCGTCCCTATAACGCTGAATGGTCGACTCCTTGAACAGGGACGTATCGTAGCGCATCTGCAATTGCACTTCCTGCTGTTCGTACGATAACATCCAACTAAGAGGCTGTTCTTGATCCGGACCGCCTTCAATGATAAATGAGGCATCTACGACTGAAGTGCCGAATTGTTGCGGCTTATCAAGCTGCTCAAAAATTTGCTTCAGGATGGCTTGGAACGTTCTATCCTTCTCAAAGGAAACCAGAATATACAATCTGCCTTTATCCGGCGTTGATACTCCTATCGCGATATCGGTCTCTCCGCCGGAGAACCGGTAGAGAAGGGAAGCGTAGATAGCCAGGAAGAACGCGCTGCGTCTGTGCTCACCGTACGCATTGTCGGAATAAGACGCCAGCAGATCTTGATGAAACTCCACATTCATGCTTGAGAATTTATAAGTTCTTGATTGGCGCGCGCCATCCATTGGAAGCTGCAGAATAGGCAGTCCGTGATCCTTCATGTCATCCGTTTTCAGTTCCAACTCCGAATTCTTGACCATTATCTTCCCTCCTGTCCTGTGCTATGCTTTGACTCGGAATGTTTCGATCTGTTCTTTCAATTTCTCCGCTACTGAAGACAGCATATTGGAAGCTTCCACAATGGAGGACATCCGCTGCTGCTGCGACTCGACCGAATCGGTGATCTTCACCGTTCCCGACGTTGTCACGTCGACGGTTGCGCTTAACTCATCTGCAGATGCAGCCAATTCTTCGGTTGCTGCCGACATTTCTTGAGCTGCGCTGGATACTTCCTGCGTTTGACCGGAAACATTCTTGGTCGCTCGCGAGATTTCAGTGAACAAACTGCTCGTTTCATGAGCCAAGGACATCCCTTTCTCCACGACGCCTGTTCCGTATTCCATCGATTGCGCGGCATGCTGAATGCTAACTTGTATTTCATCGATAAGGGTTGAAATTTGCTCTGCCGATTCTTTCGATTGCTCAGCCAATTTCCGTACTTCCCCTGCAACGACTGCAAATCCACGGCCGTGCTCGCCTACGCGCGAAGCCTCGATAGAAGCATTCAGCGCCAACAGATTCGTTTGCGTTGCAATCCCGCGGATCATCACGAGTATGCTGCCGATTTCATTCGATCTCTGGTTCAACAATTCCACTGTGTGCGAGACGTTGCTAACGAATCCGGAGATTTCCGACATCTGATCCACCATATTGCTAACCGCAGTGTTGCCTTGCTCCGACTTGCTCTCCATATCAGCGGCTTCTTCGGCCAAACTGGACGAGTTCTGCGCTACCGATTGGATAACAGTCGTCATCTCTGTAATTGCGCGCGAGCTGTCTCGAGCGGACTGCTGCTGAATCATAATATTGTCGGCGATCATCTTGATGTTGGAGTGAATCGATTCCGTCTGGCGGTTGCTATCCTCTGTCGAGAGGTATAAGGTTTGGGCGGATTCCGCCACCTGAGACGAGAGCTCCTGTATCTGGATCATCGTGCCGTTCATTTTGCGAACCATCTGATTAAATTTGTCGTTTACGACTCCTAGATCGTCGGTACCTGCCTTAACCTCTACGTCAAGGTCGCCGGCGCTTACCTTCTCGATGCCCGCAATAAGCCACTTAATCGGAGACAATGTCCTTCTCACGACGTAGTACTGGACCAGAAGAACAATAATCAGGAAGCCCGCCATAATGGAAAGACTGTAGGTAAGCAGCTTGTGCAGCCCGGTGTTAATGGCGCTGGCGTCCGCATCCGCTGCGAAATATGCGAATATGTTGCCCTTCTCATCCTTGATCGGATAAGCGATGGTCGTCCATATGCCGAAATCGTCGGAGTAAATATCGGAGAACGTCGGCTCTCCCGTCTTCATCATGCTGTGCAGCGTTTCGACGATAACAGGCGGTTGTTCGATCATATCTGAAGCCGATAGATTCATTTCTTTGAGCGGCTCTAAGAGTGCAGTAGGGACAGCGATCTGTGACGTCTTATTCCCGTCCTGCAATTCCGTACCACTTACGTAGGCTTGTGCAATGTTCGGATTGTACTGGTTAACGGAGTCGAGAATCGGTCTCAGTTTCAGTTGTTCAGCGCCCTGGAAGTCCTGCTCTTGCAGGGAAGCGCGGGCCATCTCTGGTTTAATCTCCTTGGACCATTCCTCGGTAATCGTCTTAATCTGCTGATGGAGCTGGTCGGTCAATATGCTTTTCTCAATATAGTAACTAGAGACAATAAGGATGGTGCCGATCAGAATAATGTTAATAGAAGAGAATAATAGATTTTTGGCGAAAAAGGACATTCGTATTCTGCTTTTCACTTACGTTACCTCCGATTTTGTGAAGTACGGGAAATGCCAGATCTAAACGTAATCGTTCCTCGTAAAATTCCTGCTTCACCACGACCTCCCTCCTATGGTATAGACACGCAGACCGCATCGAAGCTTGTGAATAACAAAAAACGGCCGCTCTAGCGAGCAGCCGTTGTCACAATCAGACATCATCTTGTCCATACACTTCGGCAACCCGGCTGTCATCGTTCCGTAGAACCTAAGACCCGCGGCTTTGCGGCCTTGACTTTCGTCAAGTGTGCTATTATCGGTCACCATACCAATGTACTATTTTTCCAGCTTATTTACAAGGAAAACCATTTCAAATTTCGACAAAATGTTTTGTAAAGCTCAACGAGCATCGACTATATTCGACATTTTGTCACATGAGAAATACTAATGATCAGGCAATGGAAATTCATTTCTAGTAGATTGCACTCGTTATTGTACACGACTCACTGCTTCATATGAAGCAATCCCCTAATCGTAAGTCATTCATAGCGGAACCATAATTTCTTGCGTTCTACCCTATCAGTCGATATCATGGAGGATATACTAGACATAAATGAACTAATGACTGCCGCCAGGCTCTGGCGGCTTTTTTTGCACTCATTTTGAAGAATCAAAGAAAAAATAAGTTTGCTATGTAACGAACGACTCATTTATCGGATATATGGTCGAAGGAGGTGAGAAAGTGGCGGAGGATCTAGAGGAGATTTATAGGAACCATGCACAAAGCGTCTTCCGATATTTACTCAGTCTAACGCATGATGAAGATTTGGCCGAAGAGTTGACCGAGGAAACCTTCTATCGCGCCGTATACTCGATACATACCTACAATGGCTCCTGCAAAATAAGTGTATGGCTATGCCAGATAGCCAAGCATGTGTGGTACCAGGAACTTGGGAAGAGGAAACGGCAGCAAACCCAGGAGCTGGACGAAGATATTCCTTCAACAGGCAGATCACCGGAGGAAGCTATGCTGCTCAAGAGCAGCAAGATGGACTTATATCGAGCCATTCACAAGTTGGATGAGCCTATGCGGGAGATTGTCCATATGCGTATTTCCGGCGAGTTTTCTTTTGCAGAGATCGGCGAAATCCTTGGAAAAAGTGAAAACTGGGCACGCGTCACTTTCTACCGAGCCAAACAAAAAATGATGGAGGTGCTGTAGCGAATGAAGTGCCATATTGCCCAAGATCTTATGCCAAGTTATATGGATGGCTTGCTTAGCAGGGAGACCGAACAGGACGTCCGACAGCACTTGGAGGAATGCGAAGGTTGTCGTTCACTCCATGCCAAGCTATCTGCTTCAATTGACACCGCTAAGCCGCACGCAGCCAAGAAGGAAATTGATTTTCTGAAGAAAGTAAGAAGAAAGATAACGAAGAAAGTAGCAGCGGCATTTGCAGTGTTTATTCTAATTGTTGCTCTATTAACTTATCTATTCGCGATTGGCTCCACCGTCAGCAAGCAGGACCTCGTCTATACAACCAGCATTGTAGGGGACACTTGGGAAATGAATCTGGAGCTTACGAACGGCAAGGCCCTACTTGTACATACAGAACCAATCTATGGTGATAAAGACGATAAAGGGTTCAAACCCATTGTAGGCGTACTTGTAACCCCCCGTGAATTGCTGCCATCTCCGATTCTGGAGAGCGGCAATTCCTCCTTCATGTATGGCACCACGATCGACAGCTTTACCAAATACAATCATAAGGTCGTCCTCCGCCTGGCTGACTGTGACGTTGTTTTTACACCAAGCAATTATGATGCTCAGCAGCGTTGATGTGGTGATTGAGTGAAAAAGGCCACCGATAGGTTCGGCTGTCTTCTTATCATGAACAATATGTATTCCTTCAGAGTCATAGAAAACATCGCTGCGGCAAATAGCCCGCATAGCGATGTTTTCTACGTTAACGTTTCTGCATGAATTTATAGCCTAGCAAATAGTTTCTCCAATTGACTGTGGACGGTCCTCTCCAGCTCCTTGGCCTCTGTCAGAAGGTTGATCGCATCTTTCCTTCTGAATGGATCGGCGATCGGTTCACGCGGCTGCATCCATGGGAACAACTCATTTAACTGCCAATAGACGTTGCTAATTGCCGCATATGTTACCGCCGACGCTTCCAGTTCCGTCTGAAGTTCAGGAATCGCCGACTGCAGCTCGCGTAGGAACTGTGCAGCATGGTGCCGACTCTCCTGCCACACGTCCACGAAGTAACCCATATAGAACCCATGAATGCTTGCCGTCCTCACCGAATCGATCCAGGCATCATAAGCATCCACCCCTGTGAAGAAGATCCCTTTGCCCCACGTATATTTCTTCTGGCTATTAAACTGCAAAGTGAAAGCGAGTGCCTCTCTCAAGGCTTGTCTTAAATCCTTCTGCACATCGGTTCTTGTGACCCAATGGTAGGACAGGAAGGCGCCCTCTGTATGCATGCCCAAATATAAATCCGTACTTGGTTTAAGCGGTCGGTCTCGGCACTCTCGGCAAGGACAATAGTTTCTACCGAGCGTCGTCCATGGGATTTCATCCTCCCAGCCCTCATGTCCGTCCCCGCCGTGCCACGAATGTGCGAAGTAACCTTTTGTTCCGTATGCGTTGATGACTGACGTTTCATTGCCAATACCGAGCTCTTTGGCAAAGGCCGGCTGCCCGTTATCGAGAGCGCCCCGGATACGATCCCAGGCTTCGGCTTGCAGGGCTTGTAGCTCGTCTCCCGTTACAATTCGGCTGATACCGTCGATATGGATACCCAGGTTGCCCGCCAGTTGAAAGAAATCCTCTTCCGGGAGGCCAACATTAGGGTTCGCCATGCCGCTATCAACGACCATCAAGAAAGCATGTCCCGTCAGCCCGAACACGGATGAGGCGGAAATTTCAATGCCGTAGTAAGCTAAGCTGGACTGAATCGCACCAATATGAGAAGCATGTGAGCCTGTAAAATGATAGTTGTCCAGCGTTTTGAGCTTCTTATTCCTCAATTCCTCTTCTATATGAAGTGCAGTTACCTCGTTTGATTTGGCCGCTTGTTCCATAACGTCTCCCCTGCTTTCACCGTTTCTAATTTACCGATCATCGATTCCAATAGCAGTACGCATTCCGTATCCAACCGCCTTGCCTCATCTAGCAGCTTAATTTCTTGGCCCTGCGATTCTGGCTCGTGCAAATCTGCGATTCGTGTTGATAGTTCGCCGTAAAGGCTTGCCACCTCAATGGCCTGTTCACGAATCGATGCGAATGCCGCATACCTCTCGGACAAGCTGAACAAGTATTGGGATGCATAGTTTCTTGCATTCGTAAGCAGCTTGGCACAATAGATGGAACCCTCCGGATTAATGGAATCGCTCCGCCAAGCTTCCGCCCAATGGTCATACGCTTGCAATCCGGTTGCATAACCTAAGAACGTTTTCTCTGTCCGCGCATGCCGGACGGCCATCCGCAATGAACGAATGACAGCTGCATGGCGATTGATTACATCGATTCCTGGGCCAGCACTTAGCACGAATAGCCCTTCGCTTTCCCCACGCCCGAGACGTTCGTAACGAATCGGACGTTTCCCGCTTCCTCCGTCTGCATACAGCAGCTCTTCTCGGTCATCATAGCCATAAACGATCCCAAACTCGGCAGGCGATAATCCCCATACGACAGACGATCGACCCTCAGATATCGCATTCCGAATTTGATTGATGCCCTTGCTGAGCATGTAAGGTGACGGAGCCTTCCCGCCGTCCCCGAATATTTCGCAGGACAACCCCACGTTTGCGAGCGCCTCACGAAACACAGGCTCCCAGTAATACATGTAAGGCCCTGAGGCATCGACGCTCCCCGTTTCGATCGTTATACGGAACGCTTGGCTCGTCAGCCCCATCAGGTCTACCATTGAGTATTGAACTCGATTACTCGCTGGCATTGCCGAATACAAGGAGCAAACGAAAGAGTTGTAGCATGATCTCCACACAGCCCGCGATGACTTGCCTGACATAGACACCATCATTCGTTCGCTGACGCGGTGGTCCCGATGCTCCCGGATGTACTCCCTGATCTCATGCTCGGTCCTCTCCTCTTTCATCTTCAGCCTAGAACGTGACATCGTCTGATAAACATTGTCCGTCGACATCCCGTATTCATCTGCAATCTCCGAAGGCAGCAGTTGGCGAAGGACGAACGCATGGACCACCTTCTTCTCATGTAAAGTTAAATTCCCCCCTAACTGATGAACCATTTCTTCCCCGTTGTCATCTCTGAGGGTGATGTTGTTCAATTCCACGCTCGAATCCATTTCGTCGAATGCGGTATCCGTCAACTGTTCCGTTCTTGAGGCACGGGAGCGCAGCCCCATAAGCGCTTCATTACGGACAATCCGGCGAAACCACGGCACGAACCGCTCCGCATCATGCAGTTGTCCCAGGTTTGCGTAGACGCGGCAGATCGCCTCTTGCACGATGTCCTCCGCCACATGGCTATTGCCGCACAGTCTAATTGCCCATCGATAAGCACTGCTGCGGTGACGAAGCATCAATTGTCCGAACGCGTCGTCGTTCCCCGCTATGCTTTGGGCCACCAACTCGCTATCCGTAAGATCCATTTCGGCCCGCATATGATCCTCTCCCGTTGTCGGAACTATCTATGTGATGCATTCCTTTTGGAAAATCTGACCCATTTTTCTTCCTATACGAAAAAATTCGTGAGAATATCCTTCTCTCCTGCAATAGTAGGAAAGCCGTATTGCTTTACCGCACTAAAAAAGCCATCCGAAAGGGATGGCTATGCTTGCGCTTGTTCTTTTTCCTGTACGTCAGCGCTTTTGCGGCGCATTGGGAAATTCAGCAGCAGGAAACCCGCTACGAAAATTAATGTACCGCCGATAATATAGATCGTAATCGGATCGCGGAAGAACAAATACGCCCACAGCACCGCAAAGAATACCATGCTGTTGCCAACAAGCGCGACGATCATGAACGGCACTTTCTTGATTGCCTCCGCAAACCAGAAGAAACTTAGTCCCGTTATGACGCCAAGCAGGATCAGCGATACCCACGCCCACACTGACACTGGACCGATAAAACCATGCGAGTAGATCGGAACGGGGGCCGCGACAATAATCGTGCTGACGAGAAAAACAGACAGGTTCATGTTCCCATTGTCCATCGTCTTAAGAAGCATGCGCTGGCTTAATACGTGTATGGCGGCGCCGATCCCAGCGAATGTGAACAACAGGGTCGTCAAGCCGCTTCCCTGTGCCAGTTCGTCCAGCGGCGTGCCGTTCCAGCCAACAACGAGAACACCTAATACGCATAACGCTGCTGCAACCCACCCTCGTGGCGCTATGCGTTCCTTGAACAGCCAGCTCGCAGCAAGCAGCAAGACAACGGTCTGGACAGGCTGAACCAGAATGTTGCCATAAGAATATCCGATCTTGAGGGCAATATTCTCGAAGACGTAATTGACCGCTTTGCCTGCCGCGCCGATCCAGATCCATTTCATCCCCAATCGGATTTGCACTTTACCATCGCGGATGAACAAATAAAGGACCAAACATACGACACCAAAGAAAAACCGTGCAAATGAGATGACGGCACTGTCGACCATCGTCGACGCCGTCTTCACTAACACACCGACGAAGCTCCATGCCAGCGTCGCCAGCAGAAGCAGCAAGTAACTCACAGATGTACACCTTCTTCGATTGTTTCATTAACGAACCAAGCTACTGTATTTAAGCTTACTCACTCGAGTTCGTTTAATCAATAAACTTATTTATTTTGTAGAATTACGCAACCGAAATCATTCAAGAGGCATCTCACATAGGGGGGAGGAAGCTTTCTGGATATTGTTCAAGGCTTGAAGAACAAAGATGAAGCCGCGCTGCGGGCATTAATGGAGCTGTATGGCAGCAGGTTGATGCGTACGGCTTACTTATTGGTCAAAGATAAGCAGGTTGCGGAAGAGGCCGTTATGGATACGTTCATACAGGCTTATCACAAGATCAACCAGCTCCAAGATTCCGATCGGCTGGAAAGCTGGCTCCTTCGTATCGTGGTGAATAGATGCCGCAAGAAAATGCGTACTTGGAGTTGGAGTCGCATATTGCCTCTATCCCATGTGGAGCAAATGATCACGGAAGAAGAGCCCGGCCCGGAAGAGCTCCTGATCGACGCGTGGCGTAATGAGAACTTAAGCGAAGCGCTGCTGAGGCTTGATTACAAATATCGCGAGACGATCGTGTTATTTTACTACAACGGATTAAACGTAGCCGAGATTGCGGAGCAAACAAGCAGCAACGAGAATACGGTGAAGGCCAGGCTTGCAAGGGGCAGGGCGAAGCTAAAACTTATGCTGGAGAAACAGGAGGATGGGGATGAGACCAGAGCAGGAACAAGAGCTCATTAGAACAAAGCTGGAGGAAGAGCTTGGGGAGATGCATTTTCTTAAAAGCGCGGAGGTTGTGGCTCGCACCCATCCCCGTTCATTGTGGGCTAAGCTGAGGGCTGTGTGGAATTACGAACTCGAATTGCCGCTTATTTCGATAGGGGCAAGCTTTGCCGTGCTGGTAGCGATTGTGTTCGTTACCCAGCTAGAAGAGAAGGTCGACAAAGCCGAGCCGACAAGGAATTTACCGCGCGCCGAGAGACAACTCGTCGAGGCCGGAGGTAACACCTACTGGAAAGACGATTACGAGAAGGCGGTGGACGATGTTGAAGTTAAAAATCAAAGTTAAGCATCTCTTCGCGCTCATCGTCGCCCTAGGTGCCTCGTTTATCCTGCTTCAGCTACTTGTAATGCCCAAGGTCGAGGTCGTAGTCGCTAAGAAGCATTATGAGCAAGGAACGGCTAATGGTAAAAGCGAACTCCTCCAAGTCATCGATGCCTCATCCGGAGACGATAGGTGGGCACTTATTCAACAATACATGATTGAGAACGGTTCAGACCTAGGCACGACTAGCTACGATGTTATTGTAGGAGTCGAAACGTTCTATTCCAACATGGTAACGTCGTACCCGGATGAACCGCACTGGACAAGTGAAGAGAAGATCAAATACCTGAAGGACTACCTGAACGGAGCTCCCGCCAACGGCTATCTGGTTAGAGCAGCCAAACAGTTAGCCCTGGAATATCTTACGCTAGGCCAGACCAAAAACGCGCTGGGTGCACTGGAGCAGACGGAGCAAAGACTTCCAAGAAATTTATATAATCAGAGTAAAGAGCTAAAGCTGGCGCGTGCGAGAATCTGCGTAAATGCCGATGCATTTGATGCTGCGGAACGCTTGTTAGATGAATTGAGCCTCAGTTCGATTCCAGAAGCATCGTATCTTAGCGATAGCATTGCGAAGCTCAAATCACAGATCGTGGAGCAGCATAATAATAAGGCCTCAAGCGTCTCCGGCACCATCAACAGAAGTGACGGTAAACCGATGGCGGGCATCGGGGTGTTCTTGCGAGACAGCAGAGAGGTCTATCATAGCCTAAGGGAAGATGAACCTTACCTAACAATGACCGACTCGGAGGGCAATTTTTCATTCAAGGGTGTTGTTCCAGGCAGTTATGTCATCTACATCGGCCTGAGTTTCGATCAAATCGACGGTTGGACACGGCCAACCAAGCAAGACACGGAGTGGATCGACATTCGGGGAGAAGAAAATGTGACCCGGAACATTACCTTGCAGCGGTTAATTCAAATACACTCCCCGGTAGACGAGCAAGTCATCACCGGCAAGACAATTAAATTTGAATGGGAGGCCGTCGAAGGGGCCGCTTACTATACCCTAAATGGGACCTTGCCAATCGAGAATGGCTCTGTAGGCAGCATTATTAAAGACCATATCGAGAGCAACTCCATCGAGCTGCCTCTCGAAACACTCTATAACGCCGCAAGCGGCTATTCATATACCAAGATCGGCGATAAGGACGTGCCAGACCCTACCACTGTGCTCGGGTACGCCAATCCTTCCAGCCGGTTCTCCTGGAACGTAGAAGCTTACGATGCCAATGGGAAGCTGTTGACGCGGAGCGACGGCTATCGGTTGAACGAGAAGACCATGGGGCATCTTCCTTTCTTCTATTTGAAGGAGCACACCCTTACCGACGCCGACCAATTACTGCTGGCGGGTCATATGGACGATGCCTTGCTCAAGTACCAAGCAGACTATGAACGGAATGAGCAAGACCCGCATAGTCTTCGGATGATTGTTAAGCTCCTGGGGATTAAAGCCACAGAGAATAAGCAGCCGCTTGGCGCGGATTCAATACCCTACCTAGAGAAGCTGGCAGGCGTTGATGACAATGGGAACACCTTATCTTCCTTAATTGATTACTATGGAAGAATCGGGAACTGGTCCCAAGTCGACCGATATTACGACATGCTCAATGAAGCCCATCAAGGAAAGGTGCCAAGCTACACGCAAGCCCAGTATGGCAGGCTGCTCTTAAAGCAAGGGAAAGTTCAAGAGGGTGAGGAGATGCTTCGACAAGCACAAGAGAACGATCCCTCGAATCGATTCATCGGGGACTATATAGCGAGCGTCATCTATACGTCCGGCAACTTCGATAAAGCTGTAGGGCTCGCCAATCTGTATCCGGAACGCTCCTATTACGGCCAAGACAATCCGGACTGGAGCAAGCTGGTTCATGGGATGTCGGTAGAAAGCCAAGGCCCGAACAAGGAGTCATACTTCTCGAAGCTCCAAGAAGCACTGCAGGGTTGTTTCAGCGGCGATCAAGGACACACGGATGACTGGATTGACGAACCAGCATTTGCATCTATGAAGGCATTCATTACGGCGGTATCAGAGGTCGATTAAGAAGAGGATCTAAACAGTCCGCCATGGCCCTAGGGCTTCATGGCGGCTTGTTTGTTATGCCCTACTTGGCCTTTCTTCAACATATTGACAATTCAATTACAACGGAATTTTGTTCCCCGAAATCGGATCCGAGGAGCATATTCTTAATCCTGACACAGCCTATGGAGAATATAGTATTGCGCCGCAAGCGATTGATATCGAGAAAGTATCTGGGGAAGCTTATTCGTAGAATCCAAACCACACCCAAATCAAATCAATACGTCGAAATCCATCATTGGCTTTCACCCGATCGTATCGTACTACATTATTATAAACTCAAACATCATAAGGACAGCAACCCGGATGTCATTAACTCTTACTATGTCAATTACGACATCACTTCAGGCAAGTCCGTAAAGATCCCTCCCCCAGAGGAACCGGAACATGCATACGGAATGGAGTACACGTTACGTAACGATTGGAAAATCGATATAGAGCAAGACCTTGTTCGAGATAAGGATAATGCGATTATTATATTTAATAAACCAAAGACACCGTCAACGCCCTAAGGGCAATGGCGGTGTCTTCATTTTGCTCCATCTACGCAACAGCCGGGAAACGAATCGCAACCGTCGTGCCACGCCCTACCTCGCTGTTAATGCGTATAGAACCCTGATGTTGATCGACGATCCAGTGCGCGATCGATAGCCCTAAGCCAGCTCCTTGTTCCCCTCTGTCTCTAGCGGAATCTCCTTTGTAGAAACGATTAAATACGAGCGGCAAATCGCGTTCCGGGATTCCCGCTCCGTTATCCTGAACGAATACGAGAACCGATTTCCCCTGTCTGACGCATCCCAGATCGATTTGTCCCTGTTCTTGCGTAAACTTAATGGCATTGTCCAACACAATCATGAACAACTGCATGAGCCGATCCTCGTCTCCGTTAATGAGAAGTTCCCCTTCTCCAACATGGAGCCCTAACCGCAGCTGCTTGTAATCCATTATCGGCGCCATATTGGTCGCAATGCTTTTAATGATGCCGTCAACGCTTACGGGCTTGCATGAGATGACTTCCTCATGTGAATCGCCTCTTGCCAGAAGAAGCAGTCCGCTTACCATGCTGCTCATTCGTTTGGTTTCTTTCAGAACGGATGCGATCGGTACGCTCTCTTCCTCGATCGTATGCTCGGGGTGGCGCAGCAATAGCTGCATTTGCCCTTGAACAACGGACAGCGGACTCCGGAGCTCGTGGGAGGCATCCGCGATAAACTGCTGCTGCTTGTCCCAAGCTTTCCGGATCGGAATGAGCGCCCGCCTAGCCAATGCATAGCCCACGATGACCGATAACAGGGCTCCAATGCCTATTCCAATGCCAATGCACCACAACAACCGGTTCAAATAATACGACTCGGCCGTAATTTCCGTTATGATCTGCAAAGTTTGAATGGGCGAATTCAACTGCTTCTCTATACCCGGCAAGTTGCCCTGATAGGGTCTGCTTACGAACCGGTAAGTCTTTTTGCCGTAATGAATCGACTCGGGGCCCTTGCGGTCCTGTTTGTCCTGCAGTATCGATCCCACTGAGATAAAGGGTTCTTTATAATAAACTTGTCCTATCATGGTATTGTTCGAACCCCAATAATACACTAGAACGAACCGCTCTGGATGCTTCGAATCAATGTTAATGACCTTTTCTCCCGTACTAAGGGAAACTTGTTGCATGTGGTCAATATCGTACACCAGCAGACGGTCAATGTCAGAATAAATCTGATAGCGCGCCAGTCCATATAAGGCTCCCCCCAGCACGACGAACAAGAGAAATACGATCGTGCTGTTCCATATCGTCATTCGTACCAGCGTGCGCTTGAACATACTGAGGTCTGTTCCCCTTTTATTTAATCTCGAACTTCGCTCCGACATCGCCGGCAAAAACAATGGTTCCTCCAGCGGGCAGCTCGATCTGATCCTTGCCCCCAACAACGCTAAAGTAAGTGCATGTTCCCTGCGAATCATAAACAGCGAATGAGGCTTTCGAGGGCATGTTCACCTTAATGGTCTTGCCCCCGTCTTGGTCACTTATCGTAAACCACTGAGCGTATCCGCTCGACGGAATCGTAACAACTGATTTCTTAGTGATGTTCATGGGCTTCACGGCGTCCTCGCTCACGAAGATTCTTCCGCCCATATTCAGATACTCAACGCCTTCCTCCGTAAAAAACGTTAAATCTTGAAGATCCCGCCCATTCATTTCTGAGATTTGCAATTCGGAGACGGCCGTATTGGGGCCTGTTATTCGTTTATCCAACATGTACCCCGGCAATTGTTTCGACATATTCAGCGGAATGGGGGGCAGCATCAAATAAAGGGTCGACGTATACTTTGCATCTAGCAAGTAATACTTCTTACCGTCGCGCTTACTCCATGCATCGCGTATCTCCTTGGGGAGTTCTTGGGGCTGGAGCTTCTCCGCGGAGTACATGGATGATGCTGTCTGCCCAAGGCCCGGCCTCGAAGTGTAAGAACGAGACCAGATGTAGGTGCGGCCATTCTCCCTCGTCACGAAGCTGATCACCATATTCCCGTCCAGACTCCGGAACGTGCCGTCCGCCGAATACTCGTAGGTCTGGGCCGGACTACCCGGCAGCAGCTCCGAAGTGACGGACATATCGCCGCCTTCGGTAATATCGACTTTAATTGTTCCGGTATAGGACCCGTAGATTCCGGAATACTGCTGCACAGACTTCGGCATATCAGCAGCTACCGGCACGCCATACGACTTCTCAGGCTTGAATTCGGCAGTTACGCCTTTCTCCTTCAGCGCCTGAAGCAGAATTTGGTTCGCCATAAGTTGGTCATCGCCACTGTACCCAGAGGACATGATGACAGCTGCTGCCATGTCCTGCTCGGGAAGTACAACGAGCGACGCATGATAGAGAGTCGTGGCTCCTCCTTTGGTCAGCGCCTTGATCCCATATTCACCAAAGGGATACAGACGGACACTGTCCCAGCCGAGGCCGTAATCGAATGTATTATCCGCATCATCGGGCCACAGAGGCGTCTTGTACTCTTCCTTCGCCATCGCCACAACCGATTTGCCGGACAAGACCTCTTCTGCCTCACCCATGAAAGTCTGTGAGAAGCGCACCAAATCTTCCGCCGTGGAATAGATGCCTCCCGCCCCGATTATGTTGACCGTCTCGTTGGGAAGTTGTCCTGTATAAGTAGGATAATAGAGGCCCGCCATCTCGTCTGGATTAGGTGAATCAAGCGGCGTCGCCGTATGGGCCATACCTAGAGGTTTTGTAATATATCGATGAATATAGGTGGTGAAGTTCATCCCGCTGACACGCTCGACCAGAATCTCAGCCAACGTGAATCCATCATTGCAGTACACCGAATAAGCACCAGGGTCCGCTTTCAAGGTCTGTCCCGCCAACTGCTTCAATAGCGAATCGTGGGCGTAAGTATCGTTATCTTCGAATAAATCGGCGTTTCTCCCCGACGTTCCCTTCAATCCGGAAGAATGATTCAGCAGCATGCGCGGCGTAATCTGCTTATAGCGTTCATCCTTCATCGTAAATTCGGGGATGTATTGGATGACTGGCGTATCAAGATCGATTTTCCCTTGGTCGACCAACTGCATGACAGCAACCGTGGTGAATATTTTACTAATCGAACCGATTCCATACATCGTGTCTTTCGTGAGCGGCCGCTGCCCCTTCTCATCATTCTTGCCGAACTGGCCGGACACGACGATGCTGCCATGATCGATAATGGCGTATTGCACACTGTTCGCGCCGTATGATCTCGTGAGGAGCTTGGCCTTTGTCTGTGCATCTTCTCGGGTTAATTCATAAGTAATTGCAGAAGGCCCGTTCATTTTCCCCGCAGCGACTGGTTCGGCCGCCTCGGCCTTATTCGGCTCCGCTGCCGTGCCCTGCATATCTGCCGGTGCGCCGCCGTCATCGCAGGCGGTTAGCAGCAGACATAAAGTCAGTACAACTCCCGCAAACCATTTCAGCCTACTATTCAGAAACATCCGTCTAACTAAGTTCATGAATGGCATCCCCCTTATCTACATATAAAGGGAATATAAGAGGTGAACCTTTGATTTTCCTTAGAGCATCGACTGCAGCTTCAGCTTGTAGCCCAAACCTCTTACGGTTTGGATCAATTGATCCGCAGTCCATGGGGACAGCTTCTTCCGGAGATAATGGATATACAGCTCAACGATGCCGATTCCCGCTTCCGAATCGAGTCCCCAGATCCGATTATAGATTTGTTCCTTCGTTACGATCTGCTCTTTGTTCATAAGCAAGTATTCAAGCAGCTCAAATTCCTTTTCGGTTAGAATCAACTCTTCCCCTGCGATCGTCGCTGCACGGTTTCTGACTTGAATGGCGATCGGTCCATAGCTGACCTGCTCTTCCTGATTCATCTTGCCATGGCGGCGCAGCAGTACTTTGACTCTGACGATCAGCTCAGCGATTTCGAACGGCTTCACCACATAATCGTCTGCTCCGATCGTCAGCCCCTTCACCCGATCGTTCAATCCATCTCGCGCCGTAAGACAAAGGATCGGCGTATCTACCTTCCACCTTCTGGCCTCTTGGATAATCTTAAATCCGTCTACATGGGGCAGCATGATATCCAGAATAATCAGATCAAACTCACCGTACAGCGCATGATGCAAACCCTCTTCCCCGTTGTGACACTCCGTAACCTCGTACCCTTCATCCCGCATAACCCTAGCAATCGTATACGCTATCGCTAGGTCATCCTCTACGATCAGCAGCTTCATAGATTCCTCCATGATGAACAAATATGAGGATAGGTTAACATATTAAGGTGGATTTTTGATTCATTCGTGTCAAAATAAAGAAGGTACCCTTGATAGGTACCCCCTAGCTAACAGAGAACATATGCAGAACTCAATCGTTCGCCTTGAACGATTCCTCCGAAAATTCAAATTGCCAAGGTCCTCTAATAATTACACTTGGTCTATCTAGCTTTAGACTCATCTGCTTGGTGCCCGGCTTCACTTCGAATTCAATGTATTCAATTGCCCCGGTTCTTTCATTTAATTTAGCGCTGTTGCTTAATCCTGCAATATCGAGGTTGTATAGGGAAGCAGCGGCTTGATCATCATAATGGAAATCCAGGTATACTCTAAGAATGCCTTCCTTTACTTTCTCAATCTTGGTAATCGTCACTGGGAACCCCGCAACTTCGAAGGTCTGGTTCACGTTATCCTGGGCTTCGGTGGGAATCTTGATTGTGACTTCATCCTTATACGTGACGCTGATCTCAGGCAAGGTTAAGGTATAACGGGCTTGTGCATCCCCCGACAGTTTAAAATAAAACTCGCTTGCAGGAGCGCTGACCCCTCGAATATATTCAATCTCCATCTTCCGGCCCTCGGCGTCCATTACATTCAGTTTCTGGCTCTCATCATGTTGATAAACGCCAAAAATCCCGTAATCGCTAATGTAAAAATCCTCAGCATGAGCAGCAACCAACGATACTCTCGCCTTGTCACCGACCCTGTCAGGAATTGCAGTTATGGAAACGCCGTTAATGGCAGCCGTCTCGCCCATTTCCGGATAACTGGAGAAGGTTTCAGCCCTCTCGAGCGTTATAGGAACCTCAACTAGAGGATCTAAGGGTAGAATCAGCTTCATGTTGCCGACCGCGTCCAACTTCCCTTTATACCAAAATCCTGAAGTCCACTCTCCCGAACTCCACGAGGCCATGGAACCGTTGATACTGTATTCGTTTCCCTGTTCATCGACTAGAATAACCTGCGCGGGTCTTGGCACATCATTGCCTGCCATCGTAATATAAGTCATCTCATCATCCGACATGATCCCTGTAATGATAATGGACCCTTCATTTACGCTCAGCGTAATCGGCTTCTTCAAGACGTACCGTTCCGATGCCGAATCTTCTTTGACAATTCCTATGCCAGGGACGAATTGCAGCGCTTTTTGTAGAGCAGCCCACACCTTATCGTGGTTGATGAGAGTCGCGGATAGCAAGAATAATGCTAGCGCCGCAGCAACCATGCCTATGCTTCTCTTCACTCGTTTGCTCTTCTGACGACGATTTTCTTGCTGCTTCATAATCGCTAACTCTATTCCTAGTTGGCTTCTGTGACGAAGAGCAGGAGGAATTGGGATGGTCTCTATCTGCTGTTTAACATTATTGTGCTCCATAGACTTCTTCCCCCTCTACCCGCTTGCGCAGTTTCTTCAATGCACGGTACAACAACGTTTTGCCTGTTCCGAGCGGAATATTCATGATCTCTGTTGCTTCCCTGATCGTGAAATCATGGTAGAACCTCAACAGGATCACATGCTTTTCATCCAGATCAAGCGATTCGATCAAATCCTTCAGCGATATTGTGAGCGAAATATCGTTGTCGTCGACTGCGAGGATGGAATCGTAGTATTCGGGTTTCATTTGAACTTCTTTTTTACGTTTGCGGAGTTGGTCGATCGAACAGCTAATGGCTATTTTGACTAGCCAGGTTTTGAAGTATTGCGGCTCTTTTACCTTGGCAATCGATCTGAATGAGCGATAGGCCGTTTCTTGGACCGCATCCAGCGCATCCTCTGAATTCCCCAAGTACACGTACGCCATCCGGTACAAATCTTCCTCGTACATTTGAAATAGCTCCATATAAGCCGTTCCATCGCCTTTTTGCGCTCTTCTCACTAAATCGATAATGCTCATCACCTGCTTCATGTTCACCTTTTACCCATTAGACGCACTCCGCCGGATTTTAGCTTTAAATATAACAATAAAGAGCCACAAAGGTCATTCACCTCTGAATAGAGACAGTAACGCGCCTGTTTGTCCATGACAATGATTGCTTACAAAATGCAATACATTGTTTACATTTCGAAACACATAAGATACAATCATTCCCAACCGATAACTAGAAAGGATCTCTCCTATGCTTGTTAACAATGTTCGTGAACTAAGAGCGCGCTTCAGATGGTCGCAGCAGGATCTAGCGGATGCCATTGACGCCACTCGCCAGACAGTAGGGTTAATCGAGAAAGGAGATTACTCCCCTTCGATTACGCTTGCGCTCCGAATTGCCGCGGCTTTCAAGCTGCCCGTCGAGGAAGTTTTCTATTTGAAAGAGGAGGATGAATAGGATGTTGTCACGGATTATGCGTTCGCCATTCATTTCGACTACACTGTTCCTCGCGACGCTGGGGGATATCTATCTGCTTATGAAAGTTATTGAGGCAGGTGAACCTTATCGATTGAGTACGATGCAGCAAATTTATAACTACTGCTTGATTGCCCTTCTAGTCCTATGGGCGACGCTTGTAAGCATTCATAATCGGAAGAATCCGAAGGACCGCATTAGTCCCTGGGGCATAGTTCCGTCTGAGCTTCGGGAAGTGGATGAAGGGCAGCAATGGATTACGTTCAAAGCTTGCCGTAACGTCTATATCTACTACAGCTACAGTTTACCGTTAGCCGCGCTGGCAGCCATCTTATTTATTCCATCCAGTTATTTCTCTGCTGTCATTATTTTCGGATTGTTGGGATTGGGCCAATATCTCGTTTATAGTTTGACCAATTGGAAGTATAGCCGCGTCTGATTCTATTAGAACGGGTAGGTGACGGTCCATGGTGGAATGGGGAAGTCAAATTGACGCCGCCGGTTGGCAATATGTCGTTTTGTTTGTTCTTGCTGCGCTCCCTTGGCTTGATGTATTTCTAGTCGTGCCTCTAGGCATTGCGTGGGGCTTAGCTCCGATTGGAGTAGGCATCATCGGATTCATCGGTAATCTGTTGACGGTTATCCTGTTATGCATCTTCTCACGGCAATTTGCAGCATGGCGGGAAAGACGCAGAGTGGCCAAAGGCAAAGAACGGGGCTCATTATCCAAGAGAGAAGAACGGGCCAAGAAACTGTGGGAACGATACGGTCTCCCCGCGTTGGCTCTTCTAGCCCCCGTCGCCGTGGGCACTGACATAGCTGCTGCTATAGCGCTAGTCCTTGGTTCCACACCGAAACGCGTCTTCGGCTGGATGGCAGTAAGTCTTGCAGTGTGGAGTACAGTGATGGCAGTAGGTGCGGTGTATGGTTTTGGTTATATGAATTGGATTAGATCCTAGTAGGTGACAGTTCAACGCCATTATTATTCATAATTCAAGCGCGTATTTATGCCGAGGGGAGACCGAACGCCTATGAATTTAGCCGTCAAGTTGATGAACAAATACAAAGAGTACGAAAATCAGGATATGCAGCATATGCTGCAAGGCTATCGAGACAAGGCGGCGCTTATCAAGCAACGGAACTTGGAATTATGGGACGATCAGCAGCTGCAGTCAGAATCCCTGCGGTTGCGACAGGAAGCACGGATTGGTACGCCCTTGGATGAGCTGCTTGTTGATGCCTATGCGCTGGTCTGCGAGGCAGCGAAGAGAACGCTCGGATTGCAGCCTTACGATGTTCAGATCATGGCTGCTATCGCCCTACATGAGAGGATGTTAATCGAGCAGCATACCGGCGAAGGAAAAACACTCTCTGCTGTTATGCCTGCTTATCTTAACGCGCTGACCGGCAAAGGCGTTCATGTGTTGACCTTTAACGATTACTTGGCACATCGAGACGCGGAATGGATGGGACCGATCTATCGATTCCTCGGGTTAACGGTCAACTCGGTTCAATCGGGCATGAGTCTGTCCGGCAAAAGGGAAGCATACGCCGCGGATATCACTTACGTTACAGCCAAAGAGGCGGGGTTCGATTTTTTGCGCGACACCATTGCGTTGGACGAAGCCGATACCGTACATCGCCCCTTCCACTACGTCATCGTCGACGAAGCCGATTCCCTGCTTCTCGATGAAGCGAGGGTGCCGCTCGTCATCTCTGGCGAGTCCAGCCTCTCCAGCAACGACGGCAATCGTTACGCGGAAATCGCTCGGCAGCTCAGACAAGTCAAGCATTATGACTACGACGAGTCCCAGCGGAACGTATATTTGAATGAAGCAGGGGCTGCAAAGGTGGAGGAGCTGCTGGAATGCGGTAATTTGTACGATAGCGATAATAGTCAGCTATTATCGTTAATCAATTGCGCGCTCCATGTGGAGGTGTTATTGACCCGGGACATTGATTACATCGTTCGAGACGGCAAAATCGAGCTGATCGAAGAATATACCGGTCGAGTGGCGGAGAATCGGTATTTGCCCGACGGGCTGCAAAGCGCGCTTGTGGCCAAAGAAGGACTGCAATCGACAGCCGGCGGCAGAATTCTCGGAACGATCACCCTTCAGCACTTCCTTAGCCTGTATCCGAAAATGTGCGGAATGACGGCTACCGCGTACGTGTCCGCTATGGAATTCGAAAGTATTTATAATCTTCAGGTCGTGCAGATTCCGCCGAACCGACCCAACATTCGAATGGACCATCCGTACCGGATTTATACCCATAAGGAAGCCAAGCTTAAGGCGCTTGTGCAAGAAATCTCGTCCGTTCATGCTACGGGGCGTCCGATCCTCATAGGCACATCAAGCGTTGAGGAGTCTGACAAGCTGGCGAAGATGCTGGCGGTTGCCAACGTTCCTTGCCATGTGCTGAATGCGAAGAACGATGCGGAAGAAGCCGGGATCATCGCCAAGGCAGGAGAAGTCGGCGCCGTGACGGTGTCTACGAATATGGCGGGACGCGGCGTCGACATTCGGCTCGGCGGCGGCAACCCCATGCAAGCAGAGATGGTCGCCAAGCTGGGCGGGCTGTATGTGATTGGTACGCAGGTGAATGAAAGCATGCGGATCGACGACCAGCTGCGCGGGCGTTCAGGCCGTCAAGGCGACCCCGGAGCCTCCGTATTCTACATCAGCTTGGAGGACGAGTTGATTCTTCGGTTCGGCACCAGCAGAGCTTTCCGTGTTCCTAAGCAGGATGAACCGCTCGAAGGACCTGTCCTCCCCGGCAAAATCGCGCATATTCAGCGCGTCATGATAGGCCAGAACCACCATATCCGTACCGAACTGAACCATTATTCGGATATGGTGGAGGATCAGAGGCGACTCCTGTACGAAGAACGGCTCAAAATTTTGACAGGCGAGACGCCAATGAGTCCTTCGGAGCAGCGGGTTCGGCTTTTTTATATCGACGAGTTCTGGGCTGACCATCTGGCATACATCTCATACATTCGCGAAGGCATCCACCTGGAGAGCCTCGCCAGCCGCAATCCGATCGCAGAATTTCATGATCAGATCACGGAAGCATACGAGCAAATTCCAGCGAAGATAGACCGCGCATCGGAGAACATGCTCGCCAAGCTCGAAGGCTCGAATGACCCGGCGAAGTGGGAAGAGTTCGGGCTTAAGAGCCCAACTTCCACACGAACCTATATCATCAACGATCAGTACATCGAGAGGACCCGCAGCTCATGGACCCCAATGACGGTGGCGGCTTATTATCTTCGTAAAATTCTGAGACCGGTGTTTAAGTGGTCGGAATTTGACTCCTAACCATATAAAAATACATCGCCAGGGCATACGATCACCTCGGCGATGTTTTTTTTCGACTCTTTCCCATCTCAACAATTTATTAATACAAACGATTACAAACAAAACAGCCCCGTCACATGAAGACCAAGGCCGCTTAACCGACTTTTAATACAGGCTGTCTACATAACGAGATATCTACTATCAATCTCTCCCTAGAGATTTACGCTTCCAATCTATAGCATTCAACTCATTAATAAATTGTTGCCCCTTATCTTTGTCAATCATCATCATATAATTAGCCAGTCCATAATAATGCTCTTTAACATGCGATTTACGGTTGAGCCCTTTTTTATCTAAGTGAGATTCCAACCCGTATTTTCTAATATAGTAAATTTCCTGTCTCAGTGATTTATAAATAACTTTAGGGACTGATAATTTTTCATTTACAACTACACCCGTTACTTGTTGCCTATTGCTCTTATAAATCAGATTCATTTTGTTCTCATTATTCTTAAATCCCTCTTCTTCAAGAATTCTTTGAACGAACGAAATCGTTTTCTTAATCTTCCTTCCTCCTGAAATCGTAATATCATCCGCATATCGTGAATACTGCAGCCCTCTTGTTCGGCATAATAATTCCAACCGTCGGTCTAACTTCCTGCAAACTAAATTCGATATATACGGACTGGTCGGCGACCCCTGAGGCAATTCATTATTGTATGTACAAAAGTTAGTTAAAGTCATAGCAACGCTTGATGAGTAACCTAAAGATTTGAATAATCCAAAGACTCTGCTATTCGATATCGTTGGGAAAAAATTTTTAATGTCCATTTTTAACACATATTCTTGATTCATATGATAACCAGCATTAGAAACAGTTGATTTTCCTTTTACAAACCCAATTGCATGCTCATTGATTTTAACTTTATACAATATATTATCAAGTATCCATCGTTGAACGTATTTTAAATCTAGCGATGGAATACATAACGTTCTGGTTCCCGAACCATTATTTTTAGGAATTTCTCTAGTTCTATACTGCATTTCTTTTGAATAATACAGTCTCTTAAAGTCAGTATCCGTTAACTTCAATAGTCTTCGTAGGTGCTGGGAATCAAAAATTATTGGAACACCGTTTTCCTGTAGAATATGGGCATAAGATAATGTGGATTCGATTTCTTCATTTGGCACGTTCCGCTCAATCAATTTAGATCTTAAAACATCTAAATCCACACTACCCCATCCCTTCCCTAATTATTAAGTAAAGTATAAATTACTGAACGCCATTGACTCTTACATAAATTCGGATTTTCAACCATTGCTTACTCGGCAGACGACTCGTCTTCCTTCGACCCTAATTTACTGCATCGAACCGGTATATATTCGTCCTCAAAAGATAGGCTATCCTGCCCAGCTGCTAAAGACTTAGGGGTAGTTAAATCCGAAAAAGTGCATGCACTTAGCCCTAACTCTCTTAAAATATCTGCACCGATTGAAGACAAATTATCCAGGGAATCGATCCACTCTTTACTTAATAATTGACTGCGGTGTTCCAATAATTGTGCTTCATTATATCCTAAAATTCTTCTTATTTCAAAATCCTCTTTATCGCTTGGGAACTCATTTAAATATAATAGATATAGAATTTCTTTTATATCATATTTCTTTGATAATTGCTCTGGTATTAGTAGTGACAGATTATAACGTATTGCTTCTTTTATCTCCTCAATTTTTCTATCCCCAAAAAAGTCCAATATTTTGTTTTTTCTTTGAAACAGCGCATGCCATTCTTCATTCTCATTCCACCAGTAACTACTAATCGTATTGTTAGGACAATTTCTATAGAACGTTACTAGTACTTCAGATTCCTTATATCCTAGCGGATGTTTGCTTTCCAATACCTCTTGTTCGAATTTCAAGAGAATGTCTCTTTCCGTCTTAAGCTCGCTATTTTTTTCAAAAAAACCATTGCTCTCTTCCTCAAAAAATAATTTAGCATTCCTATAGCCATATTGATCAAATGATTTATTTATAATGTCTTTTGCCCTTGATGTTATATGAATTACATATACAATAACTTGCTTTTCTTTAACCATTTCTGCAGCCACTTTTAGAAAACTCTTGATTGTATCCCCAGTACCTGAAAAATCATCTATAAAAACAACTGAATCTATATATTTTAATTTACTGTATATTCTTTTATTTTCTTTTACATGTTCCGCAGCTTTCTTCTCGTTGGCATAATTCAAAATCTCTTTTTTATAAAATTTATTATAAACATCTAAATGTAAAGAGCTTAAGTTTATAGCTTGATCATTGGATAAATCGTTGACCTCAAGGAATTTTTGCAAATAAAAGTATGAACTATTCATCCTAGTAACATCTTTTTCACTTGAGATAGGACAATATATTGTATTCGTTGATTTGATCCTGGGAAGCAGATACTTATAGAAATTCGTAAAGATCTTCTCTATGTATGACCTCGAATAATAGTGATAATCGCTTAGCATCTTCAACAAAATATCACTGACATCTTTTGTTTGTTGAATTTTATTTTGCCCTAAAAAATGTTCTACTTTTTGTTTGAAATCCCTTACATAATCTTCTTCCGAATCAAACACATCATTTTTTCTAAGGAACTGATCTATTGTTGCATGAAGATCTGTAGTCAAATAAATCCCTCTTTCGTTATTTCTATTTCGAGGAGATGAATAATAGTAAAAATATGTTTCATTATGAGAATATCAAAATGTTAACCTAAATTCTAATTAACATCAAAAAGGAGCAAATCAAAAGTAGAATATCTTTCGACTCACGCCATTTGGTTTCTGTATAACCATACTAGGGCTGCAAAACCTAATCTTAGTCCTATGGTAGGAATAGGTAAGCGGATTTGGAAAGATGATGAGAATAATCTATTCCGGTTCTATGCAGTTCGGAGCCAAACCCTTTATATATTCGTAGAGTCGAAGGTCGTTTCCCATAGCAAGTCAGAGATGCCATCCGCTGCAAGATCAATTTGATAGATACATATTTGATTAGGCATTTCAGGAACGATTCGTCATGTAAGAGGCATCAAACGGGCCAATTGCGAAAAACCATATCCAAATATCATTGGATGTGGGTCACTCGATAATTATGGTAATCTGCTCAATCGCGCCGGCATCTACTACGGGTAAGCCTCGATTCTTCCCTGCCACCAGTTAAACAATTCCACCTTCAGTTATCGCTATCGCTTGTTAATCGGGCTGAACAACTCCCGAACCTCATCTGTTAGGCTTCGCAAAGGCTTTCCCGCCAGCCACACGAGATCCGGCGACACGAATTTCATATCTGCCAGAGGCAGCGTTCGGTAGACGATACTCGTCATGGCGGGGTCGGTTCGATACACAACTCTTCGTCCCGTCACCTCCGACAACACCTTCGCCAACTCGCTAAGCCCCCACGCGCGCTCCGCTGTCAGTTCGTACGTTCGATTCTCATGCCCTTTCTCCGTTAGCACCGTCACCGCGGCCGCAGCTAAGTCCTCTCGGGCCGCCGTGTTAAAGGTCCATTGACCGGGCGGACTCCTAAGTTCGCCGCAGTCCACCGCTTCCCGGACACCAAGCAGCTTCACGATATCCGAGTAATAAGCATTCCGGAGAATCGTATAGGGAATGCCAGCACTCGCGATAGCCCGCTCGGTTTCCAGATGAAGCCGGTGCAAAGGCAGCTTCCCTAGCTCTGGACGAACGATGCTCGTATAGACGATATGGCTGACTCCTGCCCGCTTCGCGGCGTCTACAGCCGCCATATGCTGGCGAAGCCGAACGTCATCGTCGGCATGGGGGGACGAGATCAGCAGCAGCTTCGACGCCCCGCGAAACGACGACTCCAGTGATTCCGGCACATCATAGTCACCATATCTGACTTCCATTTGCTGCTCGCCCCAGCTTTTCGCCGCTCCTGGATTTCTTACGCTTACCGCAATTTTGGACGCAGGAACTCGATAAAGCAACTGCTGCATAACGAGTCTACCTAGATTGCCTGTCGCACCTGTGATCACGATCGTCATTGATACCCCATCCCTTCTTTATAGTAGTTAAACATTTAACTAAATGCGTAAAAAAATCTACAATGGTCCTCTTCCCTGTAATTTGCCTAGGAGCGATAGTAACATGTGCATCTCGTTCTCATTCAACGCTTTCATACGATCCGTGATCGTCGCTCGGTTGCCGGGCAGCAGGTCTTCCAGCAGCTTCTCTCCTTCGGGGGATAACTCAATCATCCTCTTGCGCCCGTCCCCGGGATGATCGAAACTGCGTATATAGGCGGCTTTCTCCAAAGGTACAAGCAGCACGCTAATGTTCGCTTTCGTCACACCGATTCGCTCGGCCAATGACGAAGGCAAGATCGCGCCACCTGCCTTCGCGATTTCGACGAGTATGCGGATGCGAGCTCCGTTAGTTTCTTTGGAGGCCCAATATTTCTCCGAGGCGCCGACGAGTTCGGCCGTCGTATCTACCAGCGTGAAGAAAGCCTGAACCTCAAGCGGTTGCTGCAGGACGTATTTCTGAATGCTCAAGCGAATCCCTCCCGTTTATAATTAAACATTTAACTAAATTTAAATATAGAGGTATTATCCTATATTTGTCAACACCTGAATCCAACAGGGATGAGAACTCCGAGATTGCTGAATAAAATGCAAACCGCAGGCGAATAATCTCCTGGTAGGTAAACCCTTCCTGGAGGAGAATCGCTATGACCGACAACGAACATTTTGACGAAGTCGAAGATCTCGTTAGCCTTGAAGCTCTATCTGTAATGGCTGCCGCCCTCTCGCCAGATGAGAATGCGCCTTCCGACGATGCCGAACCGAAAGAAGGACAATCGGCTTCCGGATCCGACGACACATCGGCGTTCTCGGGATGACTGCTCCGGAAGTGAACAGGGCTTCAATGTGAGTATCCGCATTGATGCCTGTTGCACTTCCGAAGGTCGTATTGTCCTGGATGACTATTGCTCTTGAACGATAACGCTAAGAGCTACCTCCAGAAGCCATCTGAATCGCACGGCGGGCATGATATTCTGCGAGACTCTTCGCGAATTGCTGGTCGGGGAATTGCCGATAAAGCAGCTTCAAACCCCCTGAGATCAGCGAGAGGTGATGAGCATATCGATAAAATATCATCCGCCTATCGTCAAGTTCGGTATTTCTTAAGTAACGATAGAAGTCTCCAAACCGCAGCTCCAAGAAGCTATGCTCGTGCTCGAGATCGAAGAACCCTGCCCCTTCAATATCAATGAGGTACGGCTGCATATGTTCATGATCGATTAGTATATGGTCAGGACCGAGCTCCCCGTGTATGAAACTATACCGATCCCTGGGCTCAATACCCGCTTCTAGTTCGTATAACTTATCAAGAAGGACGCTGTAATTCTCCCTCACGCCTGCCATATGTTCCGAGGCATACGCTAAGGCCTTCTCCGCATGCTTCCGCTGAACTTCAAAGCATGGTCGGTCGTTGCTTTCGTCATTGCTATCCGCGTTTCCATGATGATTCCTTTCGATCGCATGCATGTTGGATAACATGCTCCCGACTCGATGGAATAACTCATCCCGAACCTTGGGGTCTTCATGTTGAAAATAGGCTTCGGCTTTCTGCCCCTTTATATATTCGACAAGAGCGAAGTCGAAAGGGTGCCGGTCTCTACCTTCATTCAGATCATATAAAGCCGGCGTTCGAATTCCATGTTGCCTAAAGCATCGATTATTCATAGCAAACAGACCGCCGCCGTAGGAGCCCTGGAATACAGAACCAGAATCATTCATAATTTCTTCCCGGAAATAGTTGCGGGAAAGATCCCAGACATACAGCACACAAGCAAAACCATTTCTGCAGTCGATCTTGTAAACGACTTTTTGTGCGCCGCCATGAATTCTTGCGATATCAGTCACAAGATAACCGGTACCAAATACGTTGTGCATATACTCCTGTACTTCATCATGAGTGAGATGACTAACAAGTTCCATCGTATAACGCTCCATTCCAACTGTATTTGCCGGCCGGCTACATAAATGTATAGAATTTGCATCCGAAAGTATAGACTGTTTCTTTACCGTCTGTTAAAGTGTTGATTAGGGTCTATGTATTTTACGAAATGCTGATTCAAGACCTCATGCGAAACTGAACATAACAAATCAATGGCCGGGAGTTCACGTATGGTGAACTGACCCGGCCCTTATTTTTTCTTCCCCCTGAAATATAGCTGCATGACTTTTGTCATGACAATAAAGTGATGTTTTGCACTGATCAAGGAGCGGTGCCTCGAATTATGATTAGAGTATCAAATCGATGAGGTGAGTCGGAAATGAACGGAAGCAGTGTGTATGTGTTGATCGCCGCGATTGCGGCTTTGGTATTGTGGAGAAGAACGAGAAGCATGTTCCGTCCCATACGGGGCAACGGAATCAGAATGTTAATTCCTTTGTTATTCGTGGCTCCCGGTCTATCGCTGGTCGTTGACGCGACCGCGAATGAGCCGGCTTGGATTTTCGGCGCAGCCTTCGGACTCGGTATCATGTTCTCGATCCCGCTGATTCTGACGACTCAGTTCGAGGTAAGAGAAGACAATCTGATTTACGCTAAGAAAAGCGGGTGGTTTTTCATTGCTTTCTTAAGTTTGGCGATCGTTCGAATTATTCTTCGCCAAGAGCTGTCCGATATGGACTCCCAAGGTCAAATGGCGCTGCTTATAACGGTAGCGTTCGGATACCTTATACCGTGGAGAATCGCTTCGTATATTAAATTCAGGCTCGTGGACGCATCATCTCCTTCGTAGCGGACTCCAGGATATTAGGCTCCGTATTGCTGGAGCCATCCTAGACACCCTCGCTTGTTTGATTTTTTTTTGTTTGAATTCGGTTCTAAATGAGTGCGAGCAAATCACCCAACGATTTAATAATCATAAAAGGTTGAGTAATTGGTTCACCGGTTAGCCCCATTCCTTTATGATCAATCCATATACCCTTAATCCCTAAACGTTGTGGTGCTGCAACCTCCCAATCAAAGTTATCTCCCACCATCCATGTTTCGTCAGCGGCGACCCCCAGCTGCTCTAATGCATGAAAGTAAATACGCTCTTCTGGCTTGCCAACGCCAAACTCACCTTCAACCACAATACAATCAAAGAAAGCTGCAAGGTCAAAGCGCCGTATTTTTTTCCATTGCGCTTCAGAATTTCCATTCGTTAATAATGCAAGTTTTATCCCTTTGGTACGAATTTGTTTAATGGTTTCTATAGAATCAGGAAATATCGTAATCGCCTTATCCCGTTCCTCTGTATATGATGCAGCAATATTGAAAGCTAAATAAATATCATTAATGTCTCTCTTCATCAAGACTGCTGTTATAATCTCCTGTCTTGCCTTAGTTAAATCGGACCTTCCAATTCTATGTCTCACTGGATCACCCCAATACCACTTGGCTCTTTCCTTAATATCCGAGAGAATTCCTTCTGGGTTTGTAGTGTTTTCCTCCGGCATATATTTGCATATTGCTTTCCTCCAGCACGAATCTGCATCTACACCATGATCAAAAGAAATAATGGTGTCGTCCAGATCCAGCAAGATTGCTTTAGGCCTGATACTATCCATTTGGCCACATCCTCCCAATTGGTTCACTCATAGAAAAAAAAGTACAGAGCAACAGCATCCATTTGCCGTGCTCTGTATTCAAACTCGCATGTTGTTACTTCTACCTTAATCAGCCTTATCGATAATCATGATAGCATTGCCTTCAGAATCAGTGACATGGAACCCTAAACAGTCGGCACCATAGGGTATAACTTCTTCTCCGTCTTTTACGGCCCCTCTTGCTTTTAATTCTGTATACGCTTTGTGTATATCCGGCGCTTGGAGGCTAAAAACAGCGGATTCATTCACGGGTTTATGCTGCTCTCCCCACTCTATCAGTATAAATCTGATACCATTCTCCATAACTAAGCTCTCCAGCCCTAACACGTTTGTGTACCAATCACGGGCGCGCTTTTCATTCTCGCAAGATATGTAAATATCGACAAGCCGGTTTTTAACAAGCGGGGGCTCAGTAACGACTTTACTACTCTCTTCTGCCATACTCATTTCCTCCGATTGGATTTTCATTTGTCCGTTAATAACTTTTAATGCTTGCGGTGCGCAAAATGGCTTGTACCCGTCTACGTTTCTTGCAAAGGATTTGATCTCCATCACCCCATTTAATGGAATCATATCATATGAATGTCATGTGAAATGTATCTTTTCTTATCAAGTTTGGTCTCTGTTATTACTCGCTGAACTCTGCCGTTTTGGTGTTAATGGGGATGACCTCAATAATATTAATCATATGTCCGTCGGGGTCACACACGTCGAACATAATATGATGGTTCCAAGGAGAAGTCCACTCTTCGATTGGCTTTAATTTGTATCCGCTTAGCTCCAAATCCCGATACATATCCTTTACATGAGTCGCGTTCAGGTTATAGCTGGGGAACTCCAACACTTGAACTTGGTCGGATTCTATCAGGGTCATTAGCGGAAACCCATCGTGATCCGGAGCCAAGAAGAATGTTGCCCCGCGGCCCGGATTCCACTCCTCGATTCCCCGAAAACGCAAGCCGAGCGCAGAATAGAATGGAATCGAATTCTCTAAATTCGTTACGCGAATAAATACGGCCCCTAACGATTGTGCTCCCATTGTGTTGCCTCCAATGTCATAGAATTTAGCTTCACTCAATAAACGACGAATTGGATAAAAACCAAACATTTACGCTATAAAAAATTCCAACCTCTCTCGCGAAGGGTGTCACCCATTTATCCAAAATCTAACTTTGTTGATTCTTCGTTGATTCAACAAATCCTTTATTGCAATTGTTTGATGTTCATCTTCATCCCACAACCTAAATTTTGATGTAAACCTGCTGAAAGAGAGTGACAACAGTCCTGTCTCTCTGTATGATTATTTTGGAATATTATGGCGAGGACGGGTGTTGGAATGGTGAAAAAATCTTGTTATTTGACGCTTGCATTGCTGCTAGCTGTAACACTCCTTATTCCCTTTAATCGAGCGTCGGCAGAGGAAGGGCAACTGAAGTATGATTTTGATCGGATTGAGGTCGTATATGCTGCGGAGTTCACCGCATACCCACAGAACGCTCCTGCCGACCATTGGTTAACTGCTCTTGGTGGTGGTCCGGACAAGCCGATTCAGACGCTATACGGTATTGTTCATTTGTACACGGGAGATCAATTTATTGAAGAGCAATTCATCAGCGTAACCGGAGAAGGCGGCTCAGAGCGCTTCCTAAGCAACTCGATGCGCAACGAATATTATGACGCGTCCTATACGACTAAGAAGCAAACTACAATTGAATTCTGGTCAGGTAAGAAGCTGGACGGCAACGCGGTCGTGAAGGATTTAACGCAGACGGTTAAGGGGATTACCCTTGTCCAATCCTTTGATCCGGATGGAACGTTGACGGGTTATCAGCTCCGCAATTCATTTACATTTGACGATCCATCGTCACAGAACTACTACGATTCACTCTATACCTCCAATCCTGCTTCCTTGGTCCATACTGGGGAATTGAACGGTGTGGAGATTGAACCTACGCCAGAGACATCAACAGATGAGAACCCAGTCGCAGAAGAAAAGGGGCCAGATGCGACGATTCCAGAGGTGACAAAGCCGGATGGGACGACTGAACAACCGGGGCAACCGCAGTCGTATAAACCTAGAGGTAAAGTATCCATCCTGTCTGCCGCAGCATCCACGAATCAGAGCAATACGATAAAGGCAGATACGCTGAAGCAGCTCGGTCTATTTACTGGAACGAATACCGGATATCAGCTTGATGATTCTTTCACTCGCGCACAAGGCGTTGCGATGCTGCTTCGTCTCTCCGGTGAAGCTGATGACGCCGCTGCAGCACAATTGAAGCCTAACTTCACTGACGTGAAGAGCACGAACTGGGCAGCGAATGCGATCGCTTACGCCGTCAGCAAGGGTTATGTGAAGGGCATCGGGAATGGCGCATTTGCACCGGATCGAGCAATGTCGGGCAAAGAGTTTCTAACACTGATCAATCGGTTACTAGGTTATCCGGATGCCACACCTTCCGCTGCAGAGGAGCTCTCGAGGAATAATGGACTGCTCACCGCAGATGCAGCAGCGCGGCTTGCGAGTGTAATGCCTTTCCTACGTGGGGATATGGTTGAAGTCGTTTATGCAGCTTTACAGACGAATCTATCCGGAAGCGCTAAGACGCTGATCGGTTCGCTCGTTGAAGACAAAGAGACAATTAGCGCCGACGTTGCCGTTGCAAGCGGATTGTATACAAAGATAAAGTCGAACGAGCCTCTCTACTACATTCCGAAACCGGGCAGCGACCCGATGGATTCGATCGAGCAGGCGATTCGGCAGATGCTAAGACAGCGCAAGCACTAGAACGCCTCTGCCACCTCATTATAGGAAACTGAAGAAGACCGAGAAGGCCTCATATTGTTTGAGGTATCTCGGTCTTTTGTTAATCCAGCGATAGCCCACCCCACGTAACTCCCCAGTCACGCATCCGTACAAGGATTTCGCTATATGCCACTCCGCTCTCGGTTAGAGAATACTCGACTGTTACCGGTACAGTCGGGAACACTTTACGACTGACGATGCCGCGCTGCTCCAGATGACGAAGCGTGTCCGTAAGCGATTTGATGCTAATGCCGGTAAGACTGCGTTGGAGTTGATTGAAACGCTGCGCCCCTTGGCACAGTTGGGAGATCACCGAATACGACCACTTACCGCTAATAACCTCGATTGCAGCAACGATTGCTGGATAGCAAGGTATCTCACTAGGTTGATTCACGACAATACCCTCCTTACAAAACGTTAGTTGGACTATAAAAGTAGCGTATGACTAGATTTTTTGCGTTCTTTCGAGAAAACAACATCTGATTTATGCTCTTATCAGGGTCCCATGAACGACCTTTGGAGGAGGACAATACAAGATGAGAATAGGAATTATCGGGGCCGGCAATGCCGGCAAAACGTTAGGATCTGCATTGGCTAGGAAGGGTTATTCCGTAATGCTCGGATCCAGGCAACCAGAGAAACTTACGGACTGGGTTGAAATAGAGAATGAGAACAACAATACAATCCTCGTTGGCACTCTTAGTGAGGCAGCTGCTTTTGGCGAATTGCTTATTCATGCAATAACTGGTCGTGAGGCAATCGAGGCGCTCAAGCTGGCTGGGGAAGAAAATCTGAATGGAAAAGCCCTCTTGGACGTTTCTCTACCCATTGATTTCACAGACGGTCGGATGACGCTTTTCACTTCGACCGGAGAATCGCTAGGCGAACGAATTCAATCCGCATTTCCTGAAGCTAAAGTGGTCAAAGCAATGAACCATATTGCGGCAAACGTGATGGTAAACCCCAATGTGGTCGCTGATGGGGATCATGATCTATTCATGTGCGGAAACGATGGCGATGCCAAGCAAGCAGTCTCCACTTTACTTAAAGAGGCGTTTGGTTGGAAACGGATATATGATATTGGCGATATCTCGGCTGCGCAAGCAACAGAAGGGCTAGCTTTATTGGCTTCCCGCGTCGCTGCCGTCCTTGGGCATGGAATGATGAACTTCAAGGTCTCGCAGTAAGTCTCCCCTTAACTATATGCTA
Organism: Paenibacillus terricola; assembly: GCF_014779765.1. Taxonomy (GTDB): domain Bacteria; phylum Bacillota; class Bacilli; order Paenibacillales; family Paenibacillaceae; genus Paenibacillus_T; species Paenibacillus_T terricola. The sequence goes on from NZ_JACXZA010000007.1 coordinate 295,592, forward strand.
ACGGGCGCAGTATTGAAATACAGAGCTACTGTGTATTTACTAGCTGCAAACGACAAAGACCAGCGCTCCACAGACTCTTCAGTCTGGTGGAACGCCGGTCTTCTATTTGGAGCCATACGGAACTACATTACTCTGCAGCTGATCCTAGTATGATGCCCTTTTCATTAATGATATAGTTACCAGTTCCATTCGCTACAGCTGCAAAGCCATTCTGGAAATCGCCGGCGGCATCGAACTGAGCCGGGATGGCGACTTTGCCTTGCTGATCGATGTAGCCGTACAAGCCATTTTGCTCAAAGTAAGCCAGACCATCATGGAAGCTGCCAACATCTTCGTATGCGGTTTGCAGTTTGCTCTCGCCCTTCGCATTAATGAAGGAGAACGTGCCGTCGTTCTGAACGGCTGCTAAGCCTTCGCTAAAAGAGAATGCCAGTGCGTAATGAGGGGCGATTACTGCTTCGCCCTTCGCATTAACGAACCCGAATGAGCCTTCCCCGTTCTCTCCCTCAGCCTGCACGAGGCCTAGACCGCCGCTGAAATCGGAAACGCTTTGGTAGATCGGCTCGATTATAATGGTTCCAGCCTTGTCAATATAGCCGTACCTTCCTTCGACTTGCACAGCCGCAAGCCCATTGGAGAAGTAGAACGCATCTTCATATGTGACCGGGATAACTTCTTTTCCTGAAAGGTCAATATAACCGAATAAATCCCCTTTTTGCACGAGTGCCAAGCCTTCAGAGAAGTCATAAAGCACATCATAGCCCGTCGGGCTGAGCAGCGTCTCGCCCTTTGTATTAATGTATTGCGATACCCCATCTTTACTTACAAGAGCTACGCCATCGGAAAAATCATAGGCCTCATCGAATTGAGCGCTAATGACCTTTTGGCCAAACGCATTAATATACCCATACTTACCATCCTGCTTCACGATGGCCAGACCTTCGCTGAAGCTGTTTGCATGTTCGTATCTTGGAGCAATAACCGACTCACCGAATACGTTCACGAAACCTTGTTGGCTACCGCTAGTAATTGGATACAGTCTAGGCGTAATGGCAAGAGTGGCTGCTTGGGGATCCTCTTTGATTGCAGCTCCGAACAGTTCTCCAACTGCCGATGCAGGAACCCAAAGCGTATTCTTGCTGATTGTCGGGGCTGCATTAAGCGAGATGATTTTACCATTAACATTGGCTTCCTTCACATCCACCGTTCTCTCGGGCTTGCGGTTGCCCGCTAGTGGTTCGTTTGATAAGGAAAGTCATCTGGTACTCACCAAAAAAACAAACCAATGAGGTCAAAGCCCATCCTGAAATTTACAAGTTCGTCCCTTCTACGTCTACCTTTGATTTTTTGGATTTGAAAGAGCAGTTGTTTTACCCAATTTCCTTGCGTGTTGTTCGGTTCGTCCTGCCGAGTGGCAGTTATGAAACTGTCATTACGAATCTTTCCGCCGACGATTTCCCACCAGATGAACTTAGGTCCATCTATAACATGCGATGGGGAATTGAAACCTCTTTTAGGGCATTAAAATATACCGTCGGTCTGACAAGTTTTCATGCAAAGAAACGAGAGTCCGTCATCCAAGAGGTCTTCGCAAGAATGATCATGTACAATTTTACGGAAATGATGACCTCGCACGTCGTCATTTCTCAAATGGATAAACAGCACCAATACCAAGTCAACTTCACGGTTGCCGTTCACGTTTGTAGACATTTCCTGCGCTCAAGAGACGAGGAACCCCCGCCCGATGTTGAAGCGCTGATTCGAAGAAACGTTTTGCCGATTCGACCCATTCGACCAGGGCAGCAGAATACGCGCAAAATCCGTTACAAATCTGCAGTTAGCTTCGTTTACAGAGTAGCATAATTCGGTTATTATGAAAATTTTTTAAGCGGATTTTCCATCCGTTTGTTTGCTATACCCATTTTTCTTCATTGTGCAGAAAAACAAACGGCATAGGAGTTTTTCCCATGCCGTTTCGAATTCATTCTCTATTCATGATCTTGTCTCTGAGTCTAACTTAATGACATTGCCAGTCTATGGGGGCCTGTTTACAATAGCTTTCTCTTAATTGCTTACGTCCCTATTACTTTTGGTTCGCCAAGAAAGCATCGATCTGCGATTGCAGCTCGGCTTGAACTTTGTCCAGGCCTGCCGCTTTCAGTTGCTTGTTCAGTTCTTCAATGCCTTTGTCGATATCTTTAATCAAGCCGTATTCGAGCGGAATCGCGTAGCGCAACATGACGTTGCCGAGGTTAGCGAGTTCCGTCTTCACGTTGCTGTTGTCGAATACGAACGTTTCGAGCGAATAGTGGTACACTTGCCCTTCCCACTTCTTAACGAGATCGGAAGCTTCTTGCGGGAACGCCTCGTTAGTCAGGTTAAGCGGCGAGTTGAAGTTCCAGTTCGAGAAGCCCGTGAAGTTCGCGCTCTTGTCGGTAGCTGCATATTTGCCATCGCCAGCTGGCGTGTAGTGAACGCCATTAACTCCGTACATGATCAGGTCATGCAACTGTTCGTCGTTCTGCATCAGATCAACTAACATGAGCGAACGCTCGACGTTCTTGGAAGTTGCATGGATCGACGTACCGTTCTGCGTCGAGATTGCGACGGATTTCTTCTTGTCTGGGTTAATGTCCGCCAATTTCACTTCGTATGGCGATTTTTCTTGTTGCATCGTCGTAATAAGCGAGCCGAGCGTACCATTGTTATGGGTGATCGATGCTACTTTGCCAGCTTTGAAGTCTGCTTGGTGGTCATTCTTGCTGTTCAGAACGTTCTTCGACCATGCATTATTGTCGGCCAGGTCTTTGTAATAAACGAGAAGGTCTTTAAACTCCTGCGTCTCATACACGTTGAATACTTTGCCCGTTGCGTCATCCAGTTTATATGCGAACGGCATATCCAAGTCGAACATGTTCCATTCGTTCTGTTGCTTCAACAGGATGCGGTCGAGGTTGTGGTATTTCCAGTCGCCCGTTTCCGGCTCGAAAGGAACGATACCTTTCTCGTTGGCAGCAATTGTTTTCAAATACGTCGCATAGGATTCAGGGCTATTGATTTCTGGCAAGTTGTATTTCTTGCGCAGGTCTTCGCGATACAGGATCAGCTTCTCGACGGATTCGCCGTTGTTCTGAGGGACCATGTAGAGCTTGCCGTTGACTTTCGCTTGACCCCAGCTAACCGACGGCATAGCTGCCCACGTCTTCGGCATGTACTTCTGGAGCATGTCTTCCGTCAACTCCAAGAATCCGCCCTTCAGCGCTTGGTCGTTGTAGCCAGCCCAGTTCGCCGAGTAGATCAGGTCGAAATTTTCGTTCGCTGCCAGCTTCAGCGGGTATTTCTGTGCCCAGTCAGACCAGTCAAGGAACTCGCCTTCGAGCGTTGCGTTAATTTTTTCTTTCAGCACTTTATTGATTTCCGTGAAGACACTATCGTAGTCAACGGGTTTAGGACCAACGAAAATCATTTTCAACTTCACTTCTTTGGAAGTATCGATACCGCCAGTTGCAGTTGAAGCATCGTTTGCCGCCGGTGTCGAGCTATCCGATGAAGTCGAGTTACTATCGTTATTGCCATTGCTGCCACACGCGCTCAGCGCCATAACCGAAGTCAATGCCAGAGCCAACATACTCATTTTGCTTTTCTTTAACATGTCTTTCTTTCCCCCTATGAAAGTAATCATGTATATGATGCACTGGGTTTCCCCATATTCATCCTTTGACAGCGCCAATGGTCAAGCCTTGAACGAAGTAGCGTTGCACGAATGGATAAGCGAGCAGAATCGGTCCAGTCGCAACGACCGTCATTGCCATTTTGAGGCCCTCGCTCGGAAGCGGCGTCGTTACGACAGCCCCAGCACCCATCATTGCTTTGCGCATGCCATCCATGTTTCCTAGCATCTTGTACAAGTAGTACTGAAGCGGCATCAGTTTATCGTCGGATACGAACAACAGCGCGTTGTACCAATCGTTCCAATAAGCCAAGGCGAGGAACAATCCGATCGTAGCCAGCGCAGGCTTAGAGAGCGGCAGGATCAGCTGGTAATAGATGCGGAAGTCGCCAGCGCCGTCGATCTTCGCCGATTCAACGATTGCCTCCGGGATGCTGCTAAGGAACGATTTCATAACGATGATATAGAAGACGTTCAGCACCATTGGAATAATGAGTGCCAATAAGGTGTTCTTCATGTGAAGGTAGTTCACGATCATCAAGTACCAAGGAACAAGACCGCCGCTGAACAGCGTCGTAAAGAAGAAGAAGAACGAAAACTTATTGCGCCACTTGAAGTCCTTGCGCGATAGCGCATACGACGTCATCGAGGTTAAGAACAAGCCAAGCAGCGTACCCGCTACCGTCACGCCGATCGTTACCATATAGGCATGAACAATCTCACCGGGATACTTGAACAATATTTTGAACGATTCCATGGAAAAGTCTATCGGAAGAAATTGATACCCTTTAGTAAGAATCGTATCCTCGTTCGTGAGCGAAGACGAAACGACGAGCAAGAAGGGCAGCAAGCAGAGCAGCGCCATGATCGTCAGTGAAACGTACCCGATAGCCGAGAAAATCATTCGGTCCGTCTTCCTGATGCGCGAACGCTCGGAGAACGATTTATTTACACTTAGTTCTGTTGTACTCATGTCGTGACCTCCAATCAGAATAATGCGCGATCTTTGTCATACCGGCGGACCGCATAGTTGACAGCCATAATCGTTACGAAGCCGAGCACCGATTGGAACACGCCCGCCGCAGCTGCCATACCCATATCGTTCGAAGTCATCATCGACCGGAACACGAAGGTGTCAATAACGTCCGTGGAAGAGAACAACAGACCATTGTTGCCGACCATGTTGTAGAACATTCCGAAATCACCGCGGAAAATATTGCCGACCGCAAGCAGCACTAGAATGATCACTGTCGGGTACAGGTTAGGAAGCGTCACTTTGAGAATCCGTTGGAAAATGTTAGCGCCGTCGATCTCGGCCGCTTCGTACATCTCGGTATCAATACCCGTGATCGCTGCCAAGTACATGACCGTTCCGTAACCGAGGCCTTTCCAAGCGGATACGAGTACTAGCAAATACGGCCAATATGCCGGCGTATTGTAAATGTCGATCGCTTCCATACCCAGCCCGCGAAGAACCATGTTCACGGTGCCGATATCGTAGTTCAGCAAGTTGTAGGCAATCGCGCCGACAACGACCCACGAGATAAAATAGGGAAGGAACAACGAGGACTGAATGATTTTGCGGAACCATTTGCCGCCGACTTCGAACAGTAAAATCGCGGCAAAAATTTGCAAGAGATTGTTAATAATTATGAACGCAATGTTATAAAGCGCCGTATTGCGCGTAACCCGGAAGGCATCCCCGGAATCAAAGAAAAAGCGGAAGTTGTCGAACCCGTTCCACGGGCTCCCGAATATGCCGCCAGCGTAATCGAAGTGCTTAAACGCCAGTACGATACCCCCCATTGGGAGATAGGCGAACAGGATATAGAATATCACTGCAGGTGTCAGCATTAATAATAGAACTTTATACTTTTTAAGATCGTTCCAGAATGTTATCATCTATACTCCCCTCCGTAAATCTATTATAAAAGCGAAATTATCTCATAAATATTCAGCGAAACAACTAAACTTAATACTAATTCAACGATTCAATAAAAAATGAGACCCGATTCCGTCTAGGAACCTGGTCTCGTTCATCAAACATCCGATTCAAATGTTGTGTTTCTTCCGATACTCGCCGGGCGACATGCCCATGAACTGTTTGAACTGCCTATTGAAGTATACGATGTTCTTGTAACCGACCCGTTCGGCGATTTCGTATACTTTCTTCGTCGGGTCCTCGAGCAGCTCGCAAACCCGCTTCATCCGCAGCTCATTCAGGAAATCGCTGAACAGACTATTCGTCTCAGCCTTGAACAACTGTCCCAAGTAATTCGGCGTAAAGTCGAATCGCGCGGCGACCTCATTCAGCGTGATCTTCTGATCGAGCCGTTCCTTGACGTAATCTGTAATATCGCCGATCAGCTTGCGCTTCTGCCTTTGCCGCTTCAGATAGAGCCGCTCTGACAATTCGAAGAACCGCCTTCTTAACCATGACATAATATCCAGCACCGTCTCGAACTGGAACAGCACGAACGACTGGTTCGCATCCCAGTTCAGAATCTCGTACAGATGCTCGTTCATTTGCCGCAAATCGGCGTGAAGCTTGGACGTAATCCGAATGATTAAGTCGTAAATCTCGTTCTTTCCCATGTCCCCGGTGAATAGCTCCACTAGGCAATCGTCGATCACCGTCAGGTTATACTCCAGCATCGCTTGGAGCATCCTATCGACGATTTCCTCGAGATTGGCTGCGATCTTCTCTTGGGGGCGCCACTGCGAAGCGTCCTGAATCAGTCGGTTTTTCCCGACGATCCACTTGATGCTGAGCGCGGCTTGCGCTTGCCGGTAAGAATCATGCAGCTTGTCGAATTCATAGGTATACATTCCCGTGCCGACCGTAATCGAGAAGGCGAACTGCTTGTAGAACGAGCGAATCAGTTCCTCCAGAAGCGAAGAGAAATACGTCTCCTGAACAGCGGACAACATAACGAAGTGATGGTCGTAGGTTGCGATGACCGTGCCCATGTGGTGCTCCTGCGTGAACGTGCGGATGAATTGGGCCGCGTTGTTCAGCCATTGCCGCCGCTCCTCCCCAGCCGACTCCCGTGTCTTCCATGCGAGATCGTCGATCTCGATAATAGCTGCCGCCGTCCCGCCTTGCAGCATCGGCTCCAATATCCCGCGAATATGCGCCTCGACTTCGCCCGGAGCGGTTTCGTTAAACCACCGCATCAGCAGCTCTTGGTTCACCAAAGACATCGTTTCTGTAAGCGAAATATGCTGCATTCGCTCTTGTTCGATCTTTCTGAACAGCTCTGTCAACACCGCTTCCAGCTCATGATCCTCCACAGGCTTCAGCAAATAAGCGGACGCGCTTAATTGAATGGCTTCCTTGGCATAGCTGAAATCCTGATGCCCGCTAATGAAGACGATATGGACATGCTGGTTCATCTCTTTCGCTTTCCGCGCGAATTCCATGCCGGACATGATCGGCATCCGAATATCGGATAAAATAATGTCGACTCGATGCTGCTCCATTACTTTCAGAGCCGCAAATCCGCTCGAAGCCGTTCGGACGCTCGTCAAACGTTCATTACTTGCCACCCGGCGCCTTAGCCACTCCAGGTCAACCGCTTCGTCATCCACCAGCAGCGCATGTATCTCGATAGCCATCCGTCTATTGCACCCCTTTGTCTTCCCTGATTTCCGCGTTATCGACCGGTAAAATAAGCTGGACGGTTGTACCTGCTCCGTAATAGCTGCCGATATGAATGCCGAAGTCGCCGCCATATCTCAGTTTGATGCGTTCTTCCACATTCCTCAGGCCATAGCTGCCGTTAGGCGTCAAGCTTGACCGCATTTGACGAAGCGTATCGGGCCGCATGCCGATGCCGTTGTCGATAATGCGCAATTCGATCCTATCGCCCAAGCGCCTGCCCGTAATTCGGATGGCAATCGATTCCCCGAACCAAGCGTGCTTGAAGATGTTTTCAACGAATGGCTGCAAAATTAATTTAATGACGACAACGTCCATAATATCCGGATCGATATCGATATACACCTGGAACGCATCCGCATACTTGACGCGCTGGATTTCCAAATACGTCTTCACTTGCTCCACTTCTTTTTCAAGCGGAATATACACTTGCCCTTCGTTTAGCGTTAGCCTATAAAATCTGGAAAGTCCTTGCACCATTTGGGTCACCTTCTCGGTTTCCCCTATATTCGCCAAGCTGCCGATCGTTGACAGCGTATTATATAGGAAATGAGGATTGACCTGGGCTTGAAGCACGTCTAGCTCCGCTTGTTTTTTCTGGATGCCCTGTTCATACACATCCCGAATCAGTTCCTGAATGCTTTGGGCCATTTGGTTAAAGGCGGTCGCAATGTAGACGAACTCATCGTTCCCTTTTAAGCCGATCCGCTTGTAGAAATTACCTTCTTGAAACGATTGGATCAAAGCAACGATCCGCTTCATTTTTTTGCCGGATAAGCGGGCCACGAGAAAACCGATGAGCGCCATTACCAAGAAGCTGATAAAGCAAACAGCGCTAATAACTTGCTGCATGCGGCTTGCGTCTTTGTTCAAATAAGCGCGGGGCACCCACGTCTCAATGGAATAGTTGGAGCCGGGGATCTTCTCGCCGATGATCAGATACGAGCCTTCCCGCGCCCGCTCGTTCACGGTCCCCCGCTCATATAGACTCGTTCCCGACTGCTGATCCATCAAGCGAAGCGCAATCCCTTGTTCGATCGGGAACGCGTCGAAATTGCCGAGCAGCTCGTCGAACCTCGCAGTTATGCGAACGTAGCCAATTACGGATTGATCGCCATTGGAGGCGAACAGTTTGCGGAAATACGAAATATTGCCGAGCTCGCGGTCCGTGTCGATCTGCAGCCATAAATTGTCCATGTTCGAAGATACGATGGAACGGAACCATTCCGTATTCTCAACGCTATCGTCCGACAGTACGTAGTAATCGCTTTTTCCGATGGGAAGCTTCATATCGTCGCCCGTAATATCGAGCATCGCGTCGTTGACCGCATAAAGCACCAGCCTCAGCTTGTTCCCGTACAGCTGCAGGGGAGCTTTCATATATGGAACGACATCGTCCCGCATCTTCAGCATGTTCTCCCGTAGATCACCATGGAACTGCAGCGCGTTCTGGAACGTTACATTGAGGAACAGCGCGTTCGCTAAACGCGTAATTTCTTCCATTTGGTACTCGATATTATTCCGCGTCTGCTGCAAAGAAGTACGAATATTCGTCTCCGCCATATCGGTTCTAGATTGCACCAGCATTGTGTAAGAAATATAGCCCACCAGAATATCGGTCAGCAACATAAGAGCGAGATAAGGAATCAGCGTCTTGTAAGTGAACGGCATGTACTTTTTGCTGTATAGAAGTCTGATCATGCTCAGGCTCTCCTTATGATCGAGGTCGTCTTAGGAATAAAGAACAATTCTGAATCATTTTACACCGAATGCATAAGAGGTTACTAGCCGACGTTCGGTTTGACCCGTTCTGCAAGTATATTCAGTGACAGCTTGTTAGCCCCATGTTGACTTCGCGGCATAAAAAATACATCGCCTGGGTTATTAGCCACTTGGCGATGTATTCACAATCTGCATAGAATAGGTTCATTGAAAGATGATATTCATCCGATTCACATCAGCATTCAGGCTGCTTGGGACTGTGAGCCCAATCATACCATCTGGAATAGCACCTAGTGCCGAGACCTCCATATAATAGATATAGGTGAATATCACCTCGTTTGCGAAATGCAAACCTTTATACTCGTATGGATTTACCGCGCTTTGAATCTCGTTCCTTTTTTCCTCGAACAATTGCTTCGCCTCACCAACTCGCATCCGACGCAGCCTCTCGTACTCTTCTCCACGTCGCCAATAAATGCAGCTACTTTTTAAGGTCTGTGATTTCTATTTCTGGTGTCCATACAACATCTATTGTACCTAAATTCTTAAACTCACTTTTATTCATACAATAAACATTGAATGTATCTGTTTTACGCATATCAAAGTCAACATTCTCATAATAATCTTTATCAACGATTATCGTATAAACTTTACCGTTATAATTCTCGAAATAGATATTTTCAGGATAAGTCGACCCTTCATTTTGATCATATATTTGATATCTAGAAGTACGCCCCTTATCGTTGGTGTCATATAGCATGTAGATATTGTTTTTCTTCTTTAATATTGCGTAGCCATTCAAATATAACGTTGAATTCAATCTAGTTTGTGACCAGGCTTCCCATTTAAAAAATAATTCTTTTTCCCCGTCATTATCAATGTCTGCTATGGTGTACGTTCTACCTACAAACTGTTCCCTGACATCATGATCAATCAATGAATATTGAGGATCAGTCGTTTGCAGCACATGCTCATCTGGAATATCCCCGTCCAAGAAAGTAATTTTCTTAGCATACTTATCTTTAAGATGAAGGATCACGTCTTCATTGCTGTTGGTGTTAATCTCGTAGGTTGGATATGTAATATGAATGCTAGCTATACTGTCAGCCTTATTGCTGTGCAAATAAAATATTCTCAGCTCTATATCATCAAACACTACCATATATACTTTATTACTACTCTTAAAGAATTGAATATCCGAATAATTCCCTTCGTACTCACTATTGTCAGGTATTTCAGGATACCATTCTGAATATTTAGAAGTTGCCCTGTCTAGTTTATAAAGCTGTGTAAAAGGATACAGACCCGTACCGCCTAAACCATGGCAGCCGATCTCATCTGTTCCGTCATTATCGACATCAGCAGAATAGCATTGCCTAAACTCACTATCAATGGACTCACTAATTCCTAATTCACTTAACGTTATATAGGTATTATCATTGATGAGTCCTCCGTTTATTCGTTGTCCTGACGAATCAAAAAAGGGGATTTTTCTTTCCGCCGAGTATTTGACGTTGTCACTGTGAGGCTCTGCATTATTTTTTAAATTTTCAATAACGATGTCCTCAATGCTAAGATCCGGGAAGCTTTCATCTTTGTATTCATCTTTAACACCAAGAAGATTAATGATTTTCTCTCTATTCTCGTTTAGGAAATCGCCATTTACGGGGTCTATATAATAGTTCAAATAGTCATTTACGGATACCTCATAGATTCCACTTGCAGGGTCAGTAGCAACATACTTGATTTTATCCTTGCTAATATCTAATTTCTCGGAAGCCAAATCAATTGCCTGATTGATACCAAGCTGCGGTTTATCATTCATTTCCGGCTCATCTTCATCCATTAAATTCGTGGCGGTAGAAGTAGGCGCAGTCACTGGAGTAGGTGAAATACTATCTTTAGTTTGTACACATGAAGTCAGCAAACAGATTATAAGAACGATAAGCATACTGAAATATATGATTTTCAGTTTGTTTTTACTATTATTCATCTGGACTCCATGACCCCATTCGATGTATTCATAATTTTTCAGGATTATATTTACTTTATCACAAAACCCGGCATTTTCATTGTAAGCACTTCGTTCAATTAATCGATGCCTTGTCGTCTCTCTCTGTAGTGTATATCTCAATATTTAATGAGAATAAGGTGTCAAGCCGATCAATAAAGTGTTAGAATTGGGGGAAAAACCTTAATATGACAGTGCTTAACTAAAGCATATGGGCACATTAGCGTGGAGGTAGCTGACTTGTGTTGACTATCGGCTGGAGTATGAAAAGGTGAGAAAGCGAAGGGGGTAATCGTTCAACTACTTTACGTATCTTACTAATATAATAATACGAGGAGGGATTACATGAAAAATACAATTTGGTTGCTTTCACTTGTCATTGTTCTCCTTGGCAGTGGACTCATTTATTCCATTCGGTTGAATGTCACGAACAAGGATGATGACCTTCAGGGAATTATTCTTAGAAAAGTCGATCAAAATGCTTTGAGCAGAATGAATACACTCTATGAGAAGTTTCTAGATCATAAAGACGATTACTTAATGATAATAGAGCCTAATATAGACAGTGGGCCAGTAATAACTAACATCAATTCAAGCGGCAAGGAAATTGTATGGATAAATGATGCGTCCAGAGATGTATACACGAATGGAGAGATAGAAGTTTATAAATGTAAAAAGTTAAATAGAACGAAGGAGAACAAGACAACAATCTTTTCAGTTTCAAATTGTGAGGGGTATCCAGTAGACGATCTAAAGGGATCAATTACGTTTCCGAATAAATAAGAAAAGGAATGTATTCCAGAGAGCGATTAAGCATATGACAACGTTTCGTATCTTATATTCAAAAGAAAAGCCGCAATTTCGCGGCTTTTCTAAGGTTATTTAATATCCCTGATTTTTCTCTTTACTTCATCATAAGATTCATTTTCCAAACTCGAAATTTCATTTGTGCCGTCAAACATAGGTTTGACCTTATTATCCGCATTAACTTTTAAATAACCAGCACTAGGATGCACGTCGGTATACCTGCCTATTGTCTTGTTGAAGGCCAAGTTAAAGATTAGCTCATCGCCGATTTTCAATTCTGGACGGAGACTGATTTCATCTTCCGATATATACACTGTAATTTCCTGATTATCAGGCTGCCCCTTTATTACATCAGACACCGAAATCGTATAGTTTGTACCCGAACGGATACGAGTTGACTTCCCGCCCTGAGCATCGACTGCCGCCCTCTCCGGAGTTCCTTCTATAAGTTGGATTTCTTCCTGAACATTTTCGGTTTTAATGATTTTTCCTTTGACAATCAACGTAGAGTGACTAACTAGATCTTTCAAATCTCTGGGATCTGTTATTCGGATTAATCTACCGCTGGCGGTTTCAACAATACGAGATTTTACAGAAGGTGCTTCTGCCGCCTTACTTTTAGTATCCGACAGCTCAATACTGCTATAGACAGTGACAGCCAATGCTGCACATACTAGTAGAATATATTTTTTCATCCTGCCTCTTCCTTTCTCTTTCGATTAATATCCGTACATTTTTTTTACATCATTTACTTCATGATTCTGAGGCAGGTAACTTTGTCCTAAGCTAAAATAATCGTAACTCATTATTGAAGGATCCGTACTTGTATTAGCCGGTGAGTATTGAGGTAAATGGGAATGGCCTAGAGCAAGAACATGTCCGAGCTCGTGGCTCATAGTAAACCGATAAATAAAAGCCGAAGGGGAATTAGGGCTCGGATTTAAATAAATATTTGCCCCTTTGAGCTGTTTGGTAGAAGCACTTGCTGTAGCAATGGAAGTAATAGCCAAACTATTAGTATCATATAATTCTGTAACTCCCAAGGTTTCCGAGAATGGCCCGTCCGGGTACATAGAATCCCAATATTGCTGAGAAGCAGTGACCATATAAGTATTGGGTACTGGTGTTGTGGTGGTAGTCGTAAATTCAGCAGGAACTGCAGAAGAGTGCCATGCTGTACGAGCATCCTCATAATACGTTGACCAAGATCCGGTAAGACTTTGTTTATTAATAATGACTTTCAGACGGCCAGTACTCGTGTTTTTTGGAGTCCACCTAAGTGGAATTGTGGTGATGGTCGAGCCGCTTTGTGTAAAATACATTTCGTGTGCAAAAGCATTTGTACTTGTTAAGAACGCAAAGAGCGTGAACATAGCCAGCACAATAGTTAACTTCTTTTTCATTACAAGAACACTTCCTTTTCTTTAATAGTTGTTAATTGAGTGCTCAATACCATCCTTTCAAACGGAACTTTAGTGATGCACATTAGTTTATTAGTAAAACAGAAGAACGTTCAAAACCTATGACCTCATCATCACCTTCCTAAAATAGGAATATATTATTCACCTTATATGGTACATAATTACTATTTATGCGGCTATAGTTAATTAGTCTTAATTTCTATTAATGTATAAAACTTGATGTATATGAAGGAATTCCATCAATTAAACGCAAATTTTTCAAGGTTAAGTATATCTCTGGCCATCTGCTTGGTGCCATCAATTGCCTATGGAGCGAGAGTTCGAATCGGCATGCTCTGTAAGTACTCTCAGAGAACGCTTGTTTGCCCCATGTTGACTTCGCGGCATAAAAAATACATCGCCTGGGTTATTAGCCGCTTGGCGATGTATTCACAATCTGCATAGAATAGGTTCATTGAAAGATGATATTCATCCGATTCACATCAGCATTCAAGAGAGTCGCAACAGGTCATTTGCTCCCAACCCCTCACGACCCTCCAAACCGCATCCGACGCAGCCTTTCGGCTTCATTTACATAGCTGTATGAAACAAAAGACCTTGTGCCTCTTAACCGGCACAAGGTCTTTCTAGCTCAATTATCAATAATGACACTTGCCAACTTGAGATTCACAGGGTTGGCGATCGTATCGCCTACAGGGCACTTGCTCTCCAGAAATTGTATAAACTCCTCAACCTTTTCTCTCGGCGAGTCCGTCTTGATTCGGAATGTATATCGGATGTCGGAGTAGCCTGGACGAACATCGGATCTGTTGAAAAATCCGTCGAGGTCGATATCGCCTTCAACCTCAACATGGAAATCGTCGAGCTTCACACCGAACTTGGGTGCATATACTCTTGCCACAATAGATTGGCATGCGCCTAACGAGGCAAGCAAAGCTTCGACAGGATTCATGCCTGTATCCGTTCCGCCCAAACTTTGAGGCTCGTCAATGGTCAGCTCGAAATGTCTGGAGGTCGTTCTCACTTTTACTCCGTCTTGCAAATGCGCAGTCGCTTTAAAGGTTTGAACAGCCGACATTGTCATCTCTCCCTAGATAATGAAGTATGTAATTCCAACACACGTAATTCCTAGTATTCAGCTATGTTTTATAAATATTATACGTGTTGAACCTACATACCGTCAATCTAGTAAATAAGTTTGCTGACGGTCATACTTAATGTTATCGAAGGTAGCCGAAAAGAACGCCAAAGAGGGCTGCAACAGGCCGCGTTCTCGCTACCTGTAGTAACCCCCAGCCCGCGTCCGATGCGGCCTCTTTTTAAACTCGGTAATCTTGCTCCTCTATTAATAACTCAAGCTATAGCATCACACTATTGAATAGTCGAACCAAAGATCGCAACATTCTGATTGCTCAAAGCAAACTGATTCCCGTTCCACGCCAAGGTGTTCAGGACATAACCCAAGGAATCCGCGTTATATCTTCCGGCTATCTTCTGGTACGCAAGCAGCTCATAAACTTTATTACTGTCGAAATCTACAGGGTACAAACCGCTTAACGGATTTACAAACCCTGATATAGGCTGCTTCAGCTTCCCGTTGGTCTGGTAGATCTCCCCCAGATATTCCTTGTCTCTACCGGAGATGTCGATGATGTATCTCATGTTGTTCAATTTGCTGACAACCTCAACTCTGTAATTGTCCAAGTAAGTCACCGTATATTGATAGAGGTCATTATAAGCCTTGTAGTTGAAAATGATTGTCGGAACGTTATTCAAGTACGAGTATATAAAGTGGTACATGATCCCTCCGCTCCCGCCGGTATTGATGCTGATCAGAATCTGATTCACCTTATTCCCGGTGAAGTCGCCTAAGAAAAGGGTCGGATTATATCCCGCATCATCCTGTAATCGCACTTGGGTTACTCTGCCGCTGCTTCCGTCTTGCACGACCAATCTGATTTGTTGAATAAACGGACTGTCCGGCGTTCGAACCCCTGTAAGATACACCTTGTCGGATACCCCGTCTCCCGTCACATCACCCTGTGCGAACGCTACGACACTCGACTGACTCGTTACTAGCCCACGATAGTAATGATAACTCATCCCGTTAGCTCCCTTTTATAAATGCCCTGGATTTTAACACTCGTTCTTTATGATATGGGCATTTAACGCATACAGTTACTGCGAATGGGAACGGCATGTCCTCTCCTTCTTGCCTCCATTACAGAAAAAAAACATCGCCAGGCAGGGTATACAGCTCCTGAGGCGATGTATTCTACTATCAAATGCTGGTGGGAACAGGTCCAACGGAACCACAACGGTACTACTTAACTGTAATCTTCGATCACCAGTATTTTGCCTTCTTGAATTTCGAATACAGACTTCCCCTTAAGCTGAATCTTATCTCCACTTTTTAATCCATTGGGCAAATCTGTCGCCAGTATGGCTTCATAATCAATTTGGACCTCCGCTTGGTCGGCAATTGCACTATAGTTAGTTATCGTCTGGCACCGACTAGAGAACATTTTAGCGGACTTTGCTGCTAACTCACCGAATTGTTGCATTCCTCTGGTCTCCGTATCCATCACGCCATTGGAGTAATTCCGAAATAGTACCTGTTCATGCATAAGTCTAAGCATTCCTTCAATATCAAATAAATTGTAAGCCTCAATATAACGTTCAATGATTCTTTTGTTGTGCTCGCTCATTGTTTAGTCGCCTCCAAGGTCCACGAGAGATACCTCTCTATTCGATTAAACTCAGTCAGATTCCTTTATCTTCCTAATTCCCTGCACGATCCGCCCCTTGAGACTCTCACTCAGCGAGGAAGATGTCGGTTTCAGCACGATGGAGAAGCTCGAAGAGAGCGTTGACTCCATATTGACTTTGAGCATAAAAAAACATCGCCCAGGGCACAAGCCCATATGGCGATGTATTCGGCTCTTACCTATTACTAACACTTCTCTTCGCGACACTTTCTCGAATAACCAGCTTGTTGGGCAGCAGCACTTTGGCCGGCAGATTATGACGCTTGTTCAGACGATCAATTAAGAGCTGAACCGCCCAGTTCCCCATCTCGACAATTGGCATTCCCACCGTCGTCAGCATCGGGGATACATAACCAGACAGCTCGATATTGTCCATGCTAATAATCGACAGTTGCTCAGGCACCTTGATTCTCGCCTCCGAGAATCGTCGCAGCGCAGCTATTGCCGCAATGTCGGTTGCGCAAAATACGGCAGTCGGCAGCGGTGAAGCTTTCGTGAGCAGCTCCTCCGCTCCCTGGTAGCCGCCAGGACCATTCTGCGGGCAGTTACTCACCCATTTGTCCGAGTATTCCAGTCCGTATTTGCGAAGGATATCGCAGTAGGCTTCAAACCTTACCTCGTTTAACGTCTCGCCAATATATCCGATCCGTTTGTGTCCATTGGCAATCAAGTGCATCATCGCAATTTGTGTAGCTTCATACCCGTCGCAAATAACCTGATCACAGTTTGCCGAAATCACGTTACGCCCTACATAGACCAAGTTTTTGTAATGCTTCTCGAGAAAGCTCATGCTGTCGTTACTGAAGCGGCCCAATATAATGGCACCGTCCGTATGCGATGACTCGATCTGATCAAGCAGGGAATCGGTCTCAATATCAAAGAGCGAATAAGAATGACGAACGGCATAACCCAGCTCCAGCGCTTGTTGTTCGATGGCACGCGACACTTGCGCAAAGAAAGGATCATCCTCCAATTGTCTGGTGCGCCCCAATATGCACGAGATGGAAGGCGGAGCCGACTTGCGGGAAGTACGTTTGCCAAGTTTGAGCTCTCTGGCATTCTGATCTGGCACATAGCCGATTTCTCTCGCACACATCCACACCCTGTCGCGAACCTCTTTCGTGGCAAAGCTATTGTCAGGGGAATTTAGTATGCGCGAAACCGTTGAGATGGATACACCCGCCATATTGGCGATCTGCTTTAAGGTCATCCGACATACCCCACGTTCATGCTTGTTTATTGGAATATGATAGCTTGTTTTTACGCAAAATAAAAGTAGATTTGCGCAAATCGAACGCAAATTTGCGTGGGAATCATAAGTGAAACGTTTGCGTAATCAATACTGGTCTTCCCTATCGAAAAAACATATACTTAGATGAACATTATGCTGATTTTTCGGGTTGGATTTGTCGAACTACATCGATATATCGTGGCCAGCTGCGATTCAAATTGGCACTATAGGAGTGATACACTTGTCGCTGACACACTTAGATAAACTTGAGGCAGAGGCGATCCACATTTTCCGGGAGGTTGCCGCTGAATGTGAGCGCCCGGTAATGCTCTATTCGGTAGGTAAAGACTCGTCGGTATTGCTGCACTTGGCATTGAAAGCCTTCTATCCTGAGAAACTGCCATTCCCGCTGCTCCATGTCGATACGAGCTGGAAATTCCACGAAATGATTGAGTTCCGTGACCGCAGAGCTCAGGAGCTCGGCGTTGACTTGCTTGTTCATCGCAATGAAGCCGCTATTGCGGAGGGCATCAATCCGTTCGATCACGGATCGGCATATACGGATATCATGAAGACGCAGACGCTCAAAGAAGCGCTGACGAAATATCAGTTCACCGCCGCTTTCGGAGGCGCACGCCGTGATGAAGAGAAGTCGCGCGCGAAGGAACGCATCTTCTCGTTCCGCAACGAGAAGCATGCATGGGATCCTAAGAACCAACGTCCGGAGATGTGGAAGCTGTACAACACCCGCATCAATAAGGGTGAAAGCATGCGCGTATTCCCAATCTCCAACTGGACGGAGAAGGACATCTGGCAGTATATCCAACGCGAGAACATCGAGATTGTTCCGCTGTATTTTGCAGCAGAGCGTCCGGTTGTTGAGCGTGACGGCAATCTTATTATGGTGGACGATAGCCGCATGCGTCTGCTGCCAGGAGAAACGCCTGAGATGAAGAAGGTACGTTTCCGTACATTAGGCTGCTACCCTCTTACAGGCGGGGTTGAGTCGGAGGCGGATACGTTGGAAGAGGTTATCGCAGAGACGCTGTCAGCTACGACTTCCGAACGAACAAGCCGCGTCATTGACAAGGAAGCTGCAGGCAGCATGGAGCGGCGCAAACGGGAGGGGTATTTCTAATGAGTCAGACAGCGAGCAGTCTTCTTAAATTCATAACTTGCGGAAGCGTGGACGACGGCAAGTCAACGCTTATCGGTCATATTCTTTACGATTCCAAAATGCTCTATGCCGACCAGGAGCAAGCGCTTATGCTGGACAGTCAGGTTGGCAGCCGCAACGGAGCGATCGACTATTCCCTGCTGCTTGACGGCCTGATGGCCGAGCGCGAGCAAGGCATTACGATCGACGTTGCCTACCGCTACTTCAACACCGACCGTCGCAGCTTTATCGTTGCCGATACGCCGGGACATGAAGAATACACCCGCAATATGGCCGTAGGCGCAGCTTTCGCCGATCTGGCTATTATTTTGCTCGACGCCAAACAAGGCGTTCTGGTGCAAACTCGCCGACACGCTCGCATTTGCGCGTTGATGGGCATTAAACATTTTATATTCGCAGTGAACAAAATCGACCTTGTCGGCTACGATCAGCAACGTTTCCTGAGCATCTCTGAGGATATTCAGCAGCTCCGCAATGAGCTTCGTCTCGAGAATGCGGTTATCATTCCTGTCTCGGCAACAGAAGGCGACAATGTGACGAAACGTTCTCCCAATATGGAATGGTATGACGGTCCAGCATTGCTTGAGCATCTGGAAACGGTCGACATTTCGATGGATAACACCGAGAGCGGCTTCTACATGCCGGTTCAGCGCGTAAGCCGTCCGGATCACACTTTCCGCGGCTTCCAAGGACAGATTGAGGCAGGCCAAGTTGAAGTCGGCGAGACACTGACGATTCTGCCTAGCGGCGAGACGGCAATCGTTAAGTCGATTCATGTCGGAGATAAGAACGCAGGCAGCGCTATCGCTGGGCAGCCTGTTACGATTCAGCTTGATCGCGAAGTCGACGTTTCACGCGGCTGCGTGCTGACTAAGGATGCAGGCTTGAAAACGGCAACCACCATTACGACGACGCTCTTGTGGATGGATGAACAGCAGCTCGTTCCGAGCAAGGAATACTGGATTAAGCTGGGCACGAAGATGCTGCCGGCCGTGGTGACAGATATCCATCATAAGGTAGACGTCAATAACGGCAGCTTGCTTCCAACTAATACTGCGGTCAAGAACGAGCTCGTCAGCTGCGATATCGTAGTTTCTGAACCGCTCGTTGTCGATGAATTCCTGCTGCACAAAACGATGGGCGCACTTATTCTGATCGACCGAGTCTCGCATGCGACGGCGGCATGCGGTGTTGTTGTATCGGTAGGCAGCGAGAATCAGGATGGCGTGGTTCTGCAGGACGGCGATGCTAAGGTGCAAGTCAATCTGTTCGACAGCTTCTGGTTTGAGCCCGATGTGAACATGGTGCTGCGTGAGAAACATCCAGCCGCTACGTATAACAAGGGAGATGCGCTGCCTCTGCAAAGCGAGCAATGCGCATACCCTGCCGATTTCGATCTTCAGTCGGATGTTGGTTTCGCTAATATCCGTGGCGGCGTATTTACCGGCTTCGGCCCTCGCAATCCGCAATTGCCATTGCTTGATGTGAACGGACTGGAAGCCGATAACGGCACCACCGGAAGCTTCGGCAAATACCGTAATATTCTCGTGCGCAATAAAGGATAAGACATAGAGACGGGTAAACCGCTCTATGAATGATTGCGTGGAGATAATATAAAATGCCTCCCTTGGATATACGCCTGCGTGAACAGGCGCATCTGGGGGAGGCATTTCTTATCTACATAATTACGGATTAATTACTTATTATCTATAAATAATAACAATGCGCTATGATCCGTAAACTTTAATGCGGAGCCCGTCCTCTCATACACTTACCTAATCAGTTATTTCATACACATTGGGAAGTGGTTTATTAAAACCGAAATACAAGCATTTCCCCCTGTTCGGGATGACGACCTAACTCCTCGGTGTACTCACCGTTCGTGCATGCATGCAGCGTCTTACGATAAAACTTTATCGCACGCTCATTACGAGCAGTGGGATTGGTCTGCAGCTCCCAACGACCTGGCATCATGTCCAGCAGCTGCCGCATAGCTATCTCGCCTATACCCTTCCCTCGATACTTGCGCATAAGAAAAAACTCGTTCAAATAATAATCAATGTAAGAGGGACATGGCGTATAAGGCGGAGTTGCCACAAAGATAAGTCCCGCGGGGAGATCATCCACCTTAATGAGATAAGGGAATAGAACGCCTGGGTGCTCCCACCACACATCAAATACCTGAATTTGCTCGGCTAATGTCCGCGTATCATCGTCTTCAAACACACCATAACGGTTTGTATCGCGCTCCCATATCTCGGATAGATCATACAAATAAAGCGGGTATATATTATTAATAATAAATTTGTCTCCAATGCCGCACAGCTGCAACTCTACATTCATAATTTCCCTCTCCCTTCGTTGGGTTTATGTGATTAATTAACGATAAGTATACAGATCCAGCCTTTTATTAAGTAGGCAGAGAACACTTATAAGTGTTTGCCCTATCAATCAAAAGGCCCGTGTCGGATATGAGCCAACACGAGCCTTTCGCTATTTTTCTTTCTTATACACGATCTTCTTAATGCTATCCTCAGATAAGCAATACAAGTCCGAGAGCTGATCCAGACTATAACCTTCACGGTGTAATTGCTTCATTTCAGAATTTCGCTTCATCAGATACTCTCTCTGGCCTGAAATTTGCCCCCACCCTTTTCGACGGCCTTCCGGAGAAGGAATGTAGAGTACTGTTCCTTGCACATATTTTTGGATTTGTCGAACTAACGCATCAGGTAAAATCTCGTTTGCAGATAAATATTTCATTGGCTTCGCCCTTTCATCTAGTAGATGGCAAGGTAACAAAGCCCACATGACAATCTTACTAACTTCACCGAACCAGTGCAGTTAGCGGTTAGTTAATACTGCTCCATGCAAACAACCGCTATCGCTTGTCACGTAGACTTTGCATGGAGCGAAGATCAAAACCTTGCATCGAGAACTTTTTCGGATGAATTAGTTGTTGATTCCCTATCATTACGACTACCTCTCTTTCGAAAATAATTTCCTACTACTGTAGTTTCTTTATAAATCAGGTAAACCCCTTCGTTAGCCAGTAATAAAATTGATTGCTGACTGTATTGGGGAATCGTTGATCTTTTGTTGATTGTCCTTCATGTTCCGTTTACTTGTTAACTCCGTGTTAGACTTCAGGGTATTAAAAATACACCCCCAGAGCCCTTGGGCAGCTTGGCGGTGTATTCGTCATTAAAGTACTGCTTTTCACTATTTTTCGTCTCAGGTCGCAATCGGATTCTCCCCATAAGAAATCCAATCACTCCAATTGTGGAATTTACCTATGGTACGGTTCTCCGTATCATCTATAAAGCGAAAGCGAAGGCACCCTAATGGGTGCCTTCGCTGCGTAACGGTATATATGGTCTGCCCTCTCCTGCAACGAAACGATGTGCGCCGCTTCTGTACGCCGGACAACCGACGAAGCCCTTGACTGCTGCTGTTTAAACTATCGTTCCCCGTTCAATCCGCTGGGTGGAAGGGAAGAAAGCCTATCGGCATAAATGGCTCTCCGTTCGGCTGCGATGCGCTCTACGCATTGCAGATGCGCGATTTGCTCTTGCAAGTGGTTAATATGCTTCGTCAGCAGATCCACGCGTTTGCTTAATATCTGAGCAGTCCACGTATCGGGCAGTTCCTGCCGCGTCAAAAGACAGCCATCCTCCGCGAACAGTGCGATGTCCTCGAGCCTCATGCCGGTTTTCTTCAGCCCGTCGATAAACGCGATAATTTTCAAATCCGAATCCGTATAGCGCCTAGCCTGACTTCCGTCCGCGCGCTGCGGTTCGGGTAGCAGGCTGATCGATTCGTAATAGCGCAACGTTGAGGCGGGGATGCCAGTCATTCGGGATACTTCGCCGATCGCGTACATCCAGATGCACCCTCTCTATGCGTTTATGCATTGACCAATACAATCTTACCTGCGGCCCTGGAAGTCTCCAACATCTCATGCGCCTGGATCGCATCCTCTAGCGGAAGGGTGCGGGAAACGAGTGGCTTAATTTCCCCTCGCGCCAACAGATCCAGCACTGCCGCCGCATCCTCCCGGAACCAATCGGGCTGTTCCTGTTTCATCCCCGTAATACTATAAAGCGAAATGGGATTTCCGTTCTCGGTAGCCTGCTGTTCGGCCAGCCGCTTCCATGCGGTTGCCCAGTCTTCCGCCTCTCCCGCCCGAAGGATGGAGGTATAGCCGTAACCGATGAACCGACCTTTGGCGCTTAAGGTTTGCATGGATCTGCGATAGTTGTCGCCGCCGATCGGATCGAGCACGATGTCCATACCCTCTGGCGCTTGTTCCCGGAGCACGTTAACAAAGTCCTGACTGCGATAATCGATGGGGAAGGCCCCATATATCGTGACAACCGCATGCTTGACCTCGGAGGCAGTACCGTACATCCGAAGTCCGGCAAGCTTGCCAAGCTCCAACAGAGCCGTGCCAACACCGCCACTCGCCCCATGAATCAATATTCGCTCACCCTTGGTTGCGCGTGCCAGACGATGAAGCATTTGGTAGGCGGATACGTAATTCAGAATGACTGCTGCCGCAAGCAAGGGATCTAGACCATCAGGAATCGGGAATACCTCATCGGCTTTGGCATATGCATGCGTGGAATAACCGCCGGCGCCGTTGAAGAAGATGCCCACTCGTTGCCCCGGATGGAAGTGCTCCATTTCCGCTCCTGCCTCTTCGACGATTCCTACTGCATCGTATCCCGGTGTATACGGAAGCGATAAGGAGGCCGGGTATTTCCCCGCCCGTCTCAACACATCACCGAGTGCAACGCCAGCAGCTTGAATCTTGATCCGCAGCTCTTGCGCGAACGGGGGACGAAGCGGCTCCCTGACCCATTCCATCGCGTGCGGACCTCCGAACTGGTTGACGACCCAATGCGAACGAAACATAAGCATCTCTCCCCTGATTGAGTGATGCTTCTCATTGTAGCGTTTAAAGTTAACTTTAAGTCAAGGAAAAAAATAAAGTCTCCCGTTTACAGTCCGTCCGCGTCTTTCAATCAAGTGATACGGCTCAGCGTGATTAATCTTTAACTATAAATGTTGACTTTCCGTTGATTTGTCCCAACTATGTTTCATCGGACAATCAGCAGGAAACGTCGGAGCTCCCCCATGGATTCGAAACCCCGATCGCGAGGTTAGGCGCTCTTTTACTTATCATATTTCCAGAATCGACCTTTGCCTTCGGCGATCCATTCAAGGGCTTCATCTATTCGCTGTTGTTTTGTGGCATCGGTCTTTGCACTTTCAAGCCATACGATGTAGTTCTTGCGGAATGACGGTGATTGGTTCTCAAAAACTTGTTGAGCAGTAGGATTTTTCGATAGTGCTTCCAGGAAATATGCCGGAGTTTCCACTGGGTTGCTGCCCGGCGCTGCTTTGGCTGTCTTGTCAAGTTTCACGCCTCGGTCATTTAAATCCATCGCTTCTTTGATAAAGCCTGCGAGTTCTTCATCTGATGGCAGCTCAGACATACTCGTGATTCTGCCCATAAATCGCTGGCCTGGCTTTACCTTCTTGCCACCAGCAAATCGGGGATCGCTCATGAACTCAGATTTTATAAACGTGAGCGAACAGTGGTTTTTAGATGAGGCTAATACGCACATGAAATCGTTTTTGTAATCAAAATGCGGGATGGCCCACTTAATTGATTCCACTACATTAGGGCAGTTTTTGTGGATCTGCTCTCTAAGATGATTGAGGATTGGTTTGGCAAAATCCTCAGAGTTTTCGATGTACTGTGTAACTTTTGGGTCAGTGCTCTCTAGTGACATTATATATATTCTCCTGTACCAAGAGGGTATCTCACCGTTAGTGTGGCCTTATACCTTGTTCGCTTGGATTCCCATATTTTATAATTATTATATATGAACCCTATTATTTCTGCCATCTTTTGGTGACTCTTTTGCACCTATTTTGAGAGGAGTGATTCATATGACACACTCGACAGCAACCCGCGAACGTTTAACTTCCGCTGCGGTCATCTTGCATCATCCCCTTAATTATTACTTCAACATCTTTCTCCGAGTCTCAAAAAGTACTTACAGCACGGATCACCGAACGCTCGCTAATACGCCTCACAATGCTCTGTACAGACAAAATTGAACGTACTGGCGAACGTTGTCGACGGTGAGTTCGTCTAGTTTTAGTGTCGGGTATTGCTCCATCAGCCAGAGTTGCAGGTAGCGGTAATGGCTCTTATGGTCGTTCAGCGTCCAGGGCTTTAAGCCCTCTGTTTCTTTGGGCCCTTTCGAACTTAACTCCCACTATAACTATTTTACTATACTTTGATTTTTTGGTTAATGTAGCCTATAATGTTGTTTGATTCTATTAGACTAGTAACGAAAGGTGCCGAAAAACATGCGTAGTAAGCTTAGTCTCCTATTATCTGTTCTTGTATTTATTTCATGCCTGTTTCCAATTAGTTCCTTAGCCTCCAACGGAGGAGACAAACAGATTTCCAAAATCATTGAACAAGTTCAAATCTCGTCCGTCAATGCTACTACATCTGTTCTCTCCGCTAAGTTGAAGAAACATTATACACCTAGGCTATATGTTGGAACCAACCCCCACAGTGCGAGTTTAAACAACCCGATTATCACTCACACCGGAGAGCAGTATAAGATTGAAATGAGTGGACTCAACCCAAAAACCACCTATTATTATCAAATCGAAGCTGTCTCTACACAAAAAAATGAAAAAAGCATTAAGAGCGGTGTATATTCCTTTACAACCCTCGTAGCAACAAACCCTCTTACAATCACGGAAGTAGAGGCTTACCCTAATACTTCATTCGCCAAAATCCAATGGCATACTAATTTCAATGCGACATCGACTCTGCTCTACGGTATAGATCCTAATAATCTGGACAAATCGGCTAAACCTGTTCAGGATGGAGGAACTTTTCACGTGGCTTACCCTAGTGAGATGTCACCAGGAAATACTTACTATTACCGCATTGTAGCCGATGATGTACTTCACAATCATACAGAGAGCGCTCTCTATTCCGTCACAACGCCACTAGAAAGCTCTGTAGAACTCACTGAGGTGGAGGCCTTCTCTGTTACTGCAACATCTGCGAAATTACAGTGGAACACAAGCAACAACTCTTCTTCAGCAGTGTTATACGGTACAGACCCTAATTTTCTGGATCAATACGCCACACCTGAACAGGATGGGGAAACTTCCCACCTTGCTACTCTAGATCAGCTTCAGCCTAGCACCACTTACTACTATCTCGTTTTAGTCGATGATATTTATAGCAACCATGCCGAGAGTGACGTTCAGTCCTTTACGACTCAAGCGGCTGTTGACACCAGCTTAACCATTACAGGTCTCACTACCTACTCAATTGAAACAGCTTCTGCCAAATTGCAGTGGAACACAAGCAACAACTCTTCTTCAGTAGTGTTATACGGTACAGATCCTAACTTCCTGGATCAATATGCCGTGCTTGAACAGGACGGGGAAACTTCCCACCTTGCTACTCTAGATCAACTTCAGCCCGGTACGACTTACTACTATCTCGTTCTAGTCGATGATATTTATAGCAACCATGCCGAGAGTGAAGTGCAATCCTTTACGACCCCGTTCTAGATTTTTGATGTAATTTATTTTATTTTCTACAACGATGCAAAAACGGATACCCCATCGGAGGTATCCGTTTTTACTTATTCGCTATCTTCCACAACCGCTTATGAGCTAAACTTGATATTGATTTCATGTTGAATGACACATCTATTCTTTTGAATTGTTGACTCGCATGCGACAACCAGGAAGCATCACCTCAGTGTTGGGGCGTCCCGCCCCCTTGTTATCTATACAGGCATCACAGAGATAACGATTGAGCATTCAGTCTAGCCCGGCAGGCGAAAATTCCCATGGCGCAAATGCTGACTCCTTCGAGCCACAAAAATACATTGCCAGGGTGCGTTTCCCCTATGACGATGTATTTATTTAAAAGCACTGTTATACGCCTTCGATTCTTCTTCATTCCCGGTAGCCACGGGATTCTCCCTATACGATATCCAATCACTCCAGCTTAAGAATGGGCTTATTATACGAGACCCCAAGCTGTCTATAACCGCGAGTTAATTACACTTTTCAATCTCACTCAAAATACGTTCTGGTTGTACAGATAACGGGCTTCGTAAGCCTGACTTATTGATCAGCCCTTCGGAAACAAAGCTACTTAGCTGCTCTTGAAACGATTGGAGCAATAGGAATACTCGTCGGAGTCGGATACTCCAATTTTTCGAAATACCCTGCTGTATTAATTGCCGTTCTTATGCTCGGTGCCATCCATGCACATCTTTTCAGGGCCACACATAACCCCTATATGTCGATCAATGCATTGCTGATGTTGTGTGTATCCATCACGCTTATTGTTATGTAATGCACAACTTTCCGTTAGTTATGGTATGGTTCAGCGTGATTAATCTTCAGCTTTAAATGTTGACTCTTCGTTGATTTGTCACTCGGTCTCTCGGATCTTACGCTTCTACCGATTCAAGTGCTCGAGCAGTTCCGCGTCTAGCTGAATATGGAGGGCTCCGAGATTCTCCTCCAACTGTGCCAGATCGCTAACCGCGACAAGGGGAAGAACCTTCGGCACGTTCTGAAGCATCCAGGCAAGTACGACCTGGTTCGGTGTTGCTCCTAATTCTCTGGCTACTTTCCTGATGGCTTGCAATCGACTCAATTGCTCCTCGCTTCGGTAACCATCGGGGATGGAGGCATCTTCCCGACTATATAAACCCCCAAGCAACGGTGAGAACGCTAGCATCGTAAAATCATCATTTTCCTTGCAATACGCGAGCAAGTTATCATCCGCACTCACCTGAATCCCAAAATCCGCATTGATTCTAGGCTGCAAATACGTATACCGCTGCTGTATACAACTATAAGACGCCAAGCCCTTTGTGGTACTAATCTCTTTGGCCTCAAGGAGACGCGAAAATGGGTAATTGCTGCACCCTAACGCCCTTACTTTGCCCGCTTTAATTAATCGGTCAAAGGTTTCTAGGGTTTCCTCGAGCGGAGTATTGGTATCGTCGATATGCGCGTAAAGTAAATCTACATAATCGGTTCCAAGACGCAGCAAGCTTTCATCAATAGCTTTTTCAATCGCTTTACCACTCAGGCCTTCGATTTGATCGAAGCCTCCGCCCGGAACCGTCGGTTTTGCTCCAACCTTTGTGGCTACGATTATCCCGCTCCTATTTTTCCTTACCCTGATCCACTCGCCGAGCAGAGACTCGCTCTCACCGCCGAAGCAGCCCTCATTCCAAAAGGCGTAGTTGTTAGCTGTATCCAAAAAGTTTCCCCCAGCTTCCGCATAACGATCCAGCAGCCGGAATGATGTTTCCTTGTCCGTTCGGGATCCGAAGTTAAGGCAGCCCAATGAATAGGCGCTTACACTGAGCCCTGTTGTTCCTAATGAAAATTGTTGCATGCTTTATCCTCCTTTTTCATGTATTTCACCTTTGACTTCGGCTTCCCAGGAGCGGTAGTAGTCAATTTTATCCCGAAGTAGGTCCAGTGTCTGACGAATCTCTTGAGCCTGTTCCAGCAACATCCGTTCATGATCCTCCAGTAGCGCCCTACGTTGGGAGATACCTGCATCGCCTAATCGCATCATCGCGGCGAATCGCTGCATCTGTACGATCGGCATTCCCGTATTCCGAAGCCTAGCGAGCAATACAATCCATTCAAAATCATTCTTCTGATAAAACCGATGTCCGTTCTTGGCCCGTGGAATCGGATCCATCAGTCCGATCCGCTCATAATAACGTAGCGTATGTACGCTGAAACCGGTCATCTCGGCCACCTGCTGAATGGTCAACTCTTGCCCTTGCCCCTGCTCTTTCATTTCCAGCCCCCCTACGAAATCACTTTACAAGTTTGAGCACGCTCTAAGTCAATAGCGGCTCACCCCGTTTTCGATTTTTCGAATCAAGTGAAAAGTCCGCGACTCGGTGTTCTCTTGATATGACTCCGCACTATAAGAAGTCTCTATTTTCTAACCAATCTCATATAAATCATTTAATACAGGCACTGCATCCCCCTCGAATAGTTTGTTTTTTATTTAACAGAATTTGTGTTACACGATCTATTCTCTTAATTGACACTAAATCCTTCGATCAATAGGTCACGTTGATTCGGCTCATACAAGTGCTTAATGTGTTGATCTCAGCGAAATATCAATGGCATAGTCCTCAGAGGAGGAGTCTGACCTACTCTGCTCGGAGGATACGAGTAAAAACTCGGTCATCACTATGGTGTAAGTACTTTCGGAAGATCATGTTGACTCCGTGTTGACTTCGGACATTAAAAATACACCGCCAGAGCCTTTGGGCAACATGGCGGTGTATTCGTCATTTCGTTACTCTTCATTCCCGGTTGCGATTGGATTCTCCCCATAACTAATCCAATCACTCCAACTACCCGCGTACAGCCTAACGCGCGTGTAGCCCGCTTCCTCCAGCGCCATCACGTTTGGCGTTGCCGTTACGCCCGAACCGCAGTAGACGATAATCTCGTCGTCCTTCGCCAGTCCAGCCTGCTCGAACCGTGCCACATGCTCGTCCTGCGACTTCCACGTACCGTCTGCTGTGCGGCTTTCGCCCCAGAACAGGTTCATCGCGCCTGGAATATGGCCTGCCTTCTTGTCGATCGGCTCCACTTCGCCGCGGTAGCGCGCGCCGTCGCGTGAATCGATCAGCTTCACGCCGTCTTCCTCGAGCTTCTCAAGAACCTCGTCCATCTCGATCAACCGATTGTGCTGCACCGTTGCTAGGAACTGTGCTGGCTCAGGCGTACGAATTTCTGCCGATACAGGACGTCCCGCATTCACCCACGCTGCGAAGCCTTCGTCGAGCACATACACCTTCTCGTGTCCGAGGTACTTCAGCAGCCACCACAAACGCGAAGCCATCGCGCCGCCTTGGTCGTCATAAGCAACAACAACTGAATCGTTGCTGATGCCCACTCGGCTTAACGTACCCGTCAACTGGGCAGCATCCGGCAGCGGATGACGTCCGCCATATCCATCCGGATCAAGCGGAGCCGACAGATCCTTCTCCAGATCCAGATAGATCGCGCCTGTAATATGCGACGCCTCGTACGCTTCTCGTCCAGCGTCTGGCTTGCCAAGCTGGAACCGGCAATCTACAATAACCAAGCTTGTATCGTCCAAATGAGCCAGCAGCTCTGTTTGCGGTAAAACATTCACGTCTAATCAACCACCTTTGTCTACATTTTATATATTAGCCTCTGCCGCAGTTTAAACCGTGAGCAGTAAGTTCGCAATTACCCTGTACTTAACGTCACCGAAGGGCGAAACTAAAAATTAAGTACGTCGCAACCACTCCTATTTGTCCATAAACGCCGCGATCGGATATTTAAGTATGGAGGAATCCACTCTTCATTTCTCGCCGCCCTCTAGTTACCTGCCGAACACCGAACAAAGCTTGTTCTTCCTAGTACCTACCCTACTGCACCCCGAGTGATTTGGCAACAGCCTGAGCTTGACCATTCGTTTGTCCAACATGCACCAATAGATGCTATTCATTCCCTGCCTGTCACGCCATCACACCAATAACTGCTATTCTCCCCTGACTTCGCGAACGATCTCTCACCGTCTACTAGTCCATTTCTAACCCGATTCGCTCCCGCTCGAACAACCCCGCGGCGAACCCGCGCGTCAGCACAATGGCCTTCTCCAGCGCCAATGTCGTCCCGGCCCAAGGATGCTTCGTTCCAAAAGTATGGTCCGCATCCAGCAGCAGCACGTACCGATGCTGAGGCGCCGCCTCCTGCAAACGGTGATAACCTGCCACCAGTCTCGGCGTGTCGGCATCCCCTTGTACGAATAAAGCCGGCATCTGCAGCGACGCTGCCTGCGCCGCGATATGATAGCGCTCCTCGTTGAGCGCCAGATCCTCGAAGAATGACGCCGCTATCGGCATCTGCTGCTTCGTCCGCGCATTCGTCACATAGCCGACGCCATCCTCCAGCACCTGCTGACGGAACTCCTTCGTGAACAGGTTGCAGTCCGCAATTCCGTTCCATGAGACAATGCCTCTGACCTCAGCCGGATGTTCTGCAGCATATAGCACACAGTCGCCACCGCCTCTGCTGTGACCCACCAGCAGCACGTGGTCCGCATCCATCGCATGGCTAAGCGGCATCCGACCGTTCCGAATGGCAGCCATCACCACAGCGAGATCCCGCAGCTCCAGCGTATGTGTATTCCGCGCAAATTTGTCCAGTTCATCGAAGTCAGCGCCAACCGCCCCCACTCCATTGTGTGAGAAATTGAACGTAACAACCACATACTCCTGACCGGCGAGGCGCTGCGCCGCATACGGGAACATTCCCCAATCCTTGAAGCCTTTGAACCCGTGAACCAGAACGATAACCGGCCTCCTCGACTCCCCTTCAGCCTTCATACGAACGTCGCCCCGCAGCCAGATACCCGGCTCCAGCTCCCAAGCGAACGTTTCATGCAGCATACTCATGGCGGCCCACTCCCTCTATGTATGTATTGTGACCCCCGTCAGGTCTCGCAGCTATCGCAAATGTGCATTCATCATAGCATTCTTGCCAGCCGCTAGATAGCGTATCATCGACCTGCATCGCCCGTACTACCCCTAACCCTGTTCCGACACAAAATAAAGCGCAAGCACTGTTCTCACGAACAATACCTGCGCTTCTTCGCCAATATCCCTAACCCTCCGCCTTACGGCGTCGCTACAGCCTCTGGCTCCTTCACACCATCCATCCGGCGCTTGCCGGCTACGGCCATGAAGGCGAGTGAGACCAGCATGAGCACGGCCAATCCGGCGATGAGCCACATCGTCGTTGTCGTGCCATAGCTGTCCATCAGCCAGCCGGCGATGCGCGGGAAGATCGCTCCGCCAATACCGCCTGCAGCAACCATTAAGCTCGTCGTCCGCTCCGTCAGCCCTTCAATGCGGCTATTCGCATAGACAAGGCCAACCGCGAACATACCCGACATAATGAGACCGCCAATGCACGTCCATACGACGAGGCCGGTGAACGACATCGTTA
The DNA here is from genome assembly GCF_014779765.1 of Paenibacillus terricola. Classification (GTDB taxonomy): domain Bacteria; phylum Bacillota; class Bacilli; order Paenibacillales; family Paenibacillaceae; genus Paenibacillus_T; species Paenibacillus_T terricola. Next base: position 327,161 of record NZ_JACXZA010000007.1, read on the forward strand.
CCGCCGACGCGGCGAACACAATGACCGAACCGATACAAGCAATCATCAGGTAGACAGGATAGGTAATACGATCCGCCAGTCTGCCTGCGAACAGCCTCCCGATAACCATGAACAGCCAGAACAAACTCAGCACCGACGCGGCGTTTGTCTCTTGTGCACCCGTACGCTGCATCAAGAACGAGGCCAGGTAGTTGGAGAAACTCATCTCCAGCCCGACATAAATCAAGAAGAACAGGATGCCGAATGTCAGAAAAGGCACCATGCTGCGGGTGTACTTCGACTTCGCAATCGGCGCCTTGCCTGCTGCGACTGCACGTGCCTCAGCCGAACGGGAAGGCCAGCCAATCTGATCATCGGCCTTGCCGAACGATACGGTTAGCCACAGCAGCATCGTTACACCGGCAATCGCGGTCAGCAGCGGGAATGTCAGCTGCCAGTAACCAAGGTGAATGAGATAAGCCGCTCCGAGCGGCATAACCAGCGCGCCGACTCCGAAGAATACTTCCAGGAACGACATCGAGGATGCTTTGTTCTTATCGTCCGACAGCTCGATAATCGTCGCGCCGACGATCGCTTCCGCCATACCGAATCCAAGACCCGCGAGCGGAGCGATGACCAGCATCAGTCCCCACGGCGGCAGAATGCTGTACGCGGCCTGCGCAACCGTAAGACTGCCGAAGGCAATGACGAGCGTGCTTCGCTTGCCGATCCGCGAGGTCAGCAGGGGAGCGACCAATACGCCGATCAGATAACCAACGAATTGATCGGAGATCCACAAGCTTCCTACTTTATAATCCAAATCGTAATATGCAATAATCGGCTCCAAAAGTGCACCAGTAAGAACCATAGCTAGCCCTATTAAAAAATAGGACAGACTGCCGACAGCGATCAGTTTACGCATACAAGCTCCTTAAACTTAAAGCTAAGATTGCGATGCAATGCTCTCATCATATCATGATCGAGCTCGGTTCGTTATAATGACACCAACAAGGATTCGAATCTTTCGTGACAGGAGATCATGCCAACAATGACTATTCCATCCCCATCCCCGCAATTTCGCTTCGTTCCGATGAGCCGCGAGCATGCCCAAGAGCTGTGCAGCTGGCGCTATGAGCCGCCATTCGACCTCTATGGCTGGTCCGACTTCGGCCGGATGGAAGCCGAAGGCATTGAATTCGGCGATCCCGATATCCGCAGCCAGCAATATGCTGCTGTACTTAATGAAGAAAGCCACATGATCGGCTTCGTTCAGCTGTTTCCGCTGCTTGGCGTCACTCGGCTCGGACTTGGGCTGCGCCCAGACCGATGCGGTCAAGGGCTTGGTGCAGCATTCGCCCTGGCCGCTGCAGAAGAAGCGATCCGTCGAGCGCCTCAAGACGAGATCGATCTAGAAGTGCTCACGTGGAACCAACGAGCCATCCGCGCCTACCAGAAGGCAGGCTTCCACATCACCGACACTTATGTACGGCCGACGCCAACAGGAGAAGCCGAATTCCACTGCATGGTCTTCGCCGCCGCTGACTGAGCAGCGACGGCGTATGTTTACCATTTTAGATCAGACGAACGACTTGAATGACATTGTCCCCTTGGACAACTTCGATTACATGCCGCTTCGGCACATAGACGACTGCACCGTCGCCAACACGAATGTCGGTCTGCTGCCCCAGCCCGTAGAACACGTCATCGGCCAACGCTTCCATGACCTCAGCTCGTTCCGGATCGCCAAGCTCCTCCCATTCTTCCCTCGTCATCTCAAAAAATGTATAGCTGTTCGGAATTGCACTTACCGCAGCTGTCAAATCCGATAATATGTCTGCATACTCGCGTGCATGTCTGACGCCCATGACTTCATCCCTTCCTTATCCAATCATCTAGATGGTGGTCATTCCATTTTACAACAAAATAACAGCCCTTTCATTCCCAACCAAGCTATGAGCGCAAAACAATTTTTAATCCCTTCATCATATCGCTATTCTACAGCGTCTGATTAGTTTCGAGCGGATTCCACAAAAAGGGACGGTCATCTATAACTTCTCCCCCCTGTCATGTCGATATAGATAGAAAAGAGATGCATCTTGCATCGCCGAATCTTTCTATTACTGGACGGGGTGTATTATGGAGAAATCAACTGGTATTGGTCTTGGACTCGGGCTTACTGCGCTCGTATTCGGTATGTTCCTAAAGGGAGCGCCGATTATCAATCTGGTCAATAACCCGGCGGCTTATGTTATCATTTTCGCCGGCACTGCGGCCTCGCTATTCGTCGGCTTCCCAATGTCTGAGATGAAGAAGTTCCCTACGCTGCTGAAGATCACATTCAAGACTCAGAACCTTCCTAGAATGGAGGAACTCATCCGTCTGTTCATGGAATGGGCAACGATTACGCGCCGCGAAGGCCTGCTCGCATTGGAAGCGAAAGTCGATGAAATCGACGATGCCTTCCTGCGCAACGGCATGCGAATGATCATTGACGGCAACGAACAAGAATTTGTCCGCGACGTTCTGCTTGAGGATATCTCCGCAACGGAGCAGCGCCATAAAGCTGGGGCTCAAATGTTCTCCCAAGCCGGCATGTACGCACCAACGCTCGGGGTACTCGGTGCCGTAGTTGGTCTCATCGCCGCCCTGTCGGACATGACGGATATGGAGAAGCTGTCGCATGCAATCTCCGCCGCGTTCATCGCAACGTTGCTCGGTATCTTCACCGGTTACGTAATGTGGCATCCAATCGCGAACAAGCTCAAGCGCCTGTCTCAGCGTGAGACAGAACTTCGTATGATGATGGTGGAAGGCTTGCTGTCGATTCAGAGCGGCGTGTCCACAATTGCAATTAACCAGAAGCTTTCGGTTTACCTGACGCCTACGGAACGTGCGAAGATGCAGGAGAAGGAGGAAGGCAGCGGTGAAAAAGCGTAAACACGGAAGTGATCACGAGGAGCATGCAGACGAATCCTGGCTGCTTCCTTATTCCGACCTCATGACGCTGCTGCTCGCGCTATTCATCGTTCTGTTCTCCATGAGCTCGATTGATGCGAAGCGATTCGATGAGCTGAGCCGAGCGTTCAATACGGCGCTTGACGGCGGCGTAGGTGTATTGGACGGCTTCAAGACGCTCGACCAATCCACGACACCGGGGCGGGATAATCAGGACCTTCAGAAAGATCAATCAAAGGATATTACACAAGCTTCCACGAAGAAGCAGAACGATGATCTGGAGAAGCTGCGCAAGAAAGAACAAGAGGATCTCGAGAAGCTGAAGAAGCAGCTCGACCAATATATTAAGGCGGCTGGACTTACGTCCCAGCTCGATACGAAGCTGAATCAGTCGCAGCTGCTCGTTACGATCAGCGACAACGCGCTATTCGCTTCTGGCAGTGCAAATCTAAAGCCAGAGTCCAAGAAACTGGGCCAGGCAATCTCGAAGATGCTCAAGCAGTATCCGGGCTATGAGATCATCGTAGCTGGCCACACGGACAACCAGCCAATCTCGAACAACGAATTCCGCAACAACTGGGAGCTCAGCTCGCAGCGCGCGCTCAACTTCATGGAGGTTCTGCTTACGAGCTCGTCGCTTGATCCAACGCTCATCAGCTCGACCGGCTACGGTGAATACCGTCCGGTTGATTCGAATAAGACGGATACCGGACGCTCCAAGAACCGCCGCGTAGAAGTATCGCTCATGCGCAAATATACGGATATCGACACGGTTACGAACAACACAGCAGCTACTGCTGATGCGTCGACCACGAAATAACCGTCACAACAAAACAAAGGCTGAACCACGAATCGCCCGTAGGCGATACACGGTTCAGCCTTTGTTCTTGTTAGTCAGCCGGATGGTAATCGAGCGTCTGGAACAGCTCGTCCAGCTCATCGCGTTGCAAATCGCGCCATCTGCCGATCGCAAGATCGCCCAGATGAATGTTCATGATCCGCTGCCTTCTCAGCCGTACCACGCGGTAACCGAACACTTCGCACATCCGGCGAATCTGACGATTCTTGCCTTCCGTCAGAATGATTTTGAACATCCGCTCCGCTATGCGCGTCACCTTGCACGGCAGCGTCATTGTGCCAAGGATGCGGACGCCCTCGCTCATTCCCTTCAGGAACATCGGCGTTACCGCCTTGTCTACTGTGACAATATACTCCTTCTCGTGGCGTCCCTCTGAACGAAGAATCCGATTGACGATATCACCATCGTTGGTCATCAGAATGAGACCTTCCGAGTCTTTGTCCAGCCGCCCGATCGGGAAGATCCGTTCCTTATGTCCGACGAAATCTACAATATTGCCCTTCACCTGCTGCTCCGTGGTGCTCGTGATGCCTACAGGCTTATTAAGCGCGATATACACATGACGCTTCGAAGCCCCAACCCGCTTGCCATTCACGCGAACATCGTCGCCTGGTTCTGCCTGGCTGCCAAGCAGAGCCTTCTCGCCGTTAATCGTGACTCGGCCCTCTTCGACGAGCTTGTCGGCCTCCCGACGCGAACAGAATCCCGTCTCGCTTATAAACTTATTAATTCTCACTTGTCTTCACCCCATCATGCCGCTATCCGTACTATCGTTCATGTTGCCGCCATTACTGTGCGATGGAGCGCCAAGCTCAGCCGTATCTGCCGAGTTGTACACGTACACGCCTTCTGCAGCGGCACGTGATCCAGCAACCAGCATCGCCGCAGCGACCCTATCGCCGCTAATTGGCCGATAACGCCTCAGCGCACCCAGCATGAGCGGACGCAGGGCGATTGCCGCCCAAGCGCCAACCCGCTCGCCAAGACGCACCTCCTGCCGTTTGCCGAGCAGCAGCGAGGGACGGAACAAGTGCAGCTCCGGCAGCTTCAACTCTGCCAGCTCCTCCTCGAGTTCTCCCTTCACCCTGCTGTAGAAAAACGGCGACGTCGTCGAAGCGCCCATCGCAGTTACAGCTACATACTTGCGTGCCTGCTGGGCTTTCGCCCATTCGCCCAACACAAGCGGATAATCGAGATCGACCTTGCGGAACGCTTCCTTCGTCTTCGCCTTCCGGATGGTCGTACCAAGCGCACAATAGACGACGTCTGCTTCCACATCGGACAACGCCTCGTACATCCGATCGAAATCGGCGACAATAACCCGCAGCTTGCCTGAGCTCGTTCCTGCTGCCGCAACGATTCGTCCGGATGCACCGTCCAGCGGCCGTCGTGCCAATACGGTTAAGCTGACGCAGCTCGGCTCCGCCAGCAATCTTCTAAGCAGCGCGCTGCCCACCAGGCCCGTAGCGCCGACCAGCAGCGCCCGATACTCCATTGCAGGAGCGGATCGCGATTGATTCCGTTCCACCACGTGCCGATCCCATCCTTCATATGCCGCATTCAATTATAACGATCTGTAACGTCTATTGTACCTGATTTCGGCTCGTCAATCGAGACTCGAGTCGGATGTACGGACACTCCTAGGAGATTTGCTGCATCGCTTCCATCGCCTCGTTCTCAGCTTGCATCTCAATGATGGAGTCCCCGCAAGGGAGCTTGATCGTTACGACAGTACCGACTTCAAGCCGGCTCTTGAACTCCAGCGTGCCGCGATGGCTCTGAATAATTCGCTGACTGACCATGATGCCAAGGCCTGTGCCAGACTCCTTCCCCGTAACGAAAGGATCGCCCAGCTTCCGAATCATCTCTTCTGGTATGCCGCAGCCCTCATCGGTAATCGTGTATATCGCTTCGCGATTGTCCCCCCTGCCACCTATAATGGAAATCGTTCCTCCCCGAGGCATGGATTCCATCGCATTTTTGAGCAAATTGATAAATACCTGTTTCAGCTGATTCTCCTCGCATGAGATATAGCATGGGTCTTCCGGACACTCATGCTTGAACACGATACCATGAAGATGCGCCTGACTATCCAGCAGCGACAGCACATCGCCCATAATATAGCGAATATCCTTAATTTCGAACTTCGTCGCCTGCGGTTTCGCGAGAATGAGGAACTCCCCGACTATGAGGTTAATCCGATCCAGCTCCGCCATCATCATCTCGACATGGTTGATGTTCAGCTTATTCGTCTGCCGCTGCAGCTGCAGGAAGCCCTTCAGCGTGGTCAGCGGGTTACGAATCTCATGCGCAACGCCTGCGGCAAGCTGGCCGACCGTCGTCAGCTTCTCCGACCGTCTGAGCAGCTCTTCCATTTTGTTACGACTCGTCATATCTCTTGTAATGCTCGCAATCGCACGGACGGTGCCTGCAGCATCGCGAATCGGCGAGGTTGTCACGCTGACGGCGAGCCGATCGCCATTCTTCGTCACGCGCGCAGACTCTATCGGCGGGAGCACCTTGCCAGCCAGTACAGCTTCCCTCGCCTTCTGCTCCTCCTGCTCCAGCTCGGCAGGAACTAGCCGTAAGTTATATCCGACTGCCTCCGATTCCTTATAGCCGAACATCTGGGTGAAGGCATGATTGACCGATAAGACGCGGCCGTTCAAATCAACGACATGAATCGCATCCGTTGTATGATTGATGAACGATTCCAGGTGATCTTTCATTGCACGGTTTTCTTCAAAAGCGAATTTGAGTTTATTCATATAAACGCTGATGTTCTTGGACATATTATTCATCTGAAGAGATAGCTGCCCGAACTCGTCTCGTCCTTGGACTGGAATTATATCATCGAACTGCGCATTCGACAGCTTCCCGATCTTCCAGACGATCTTGTCCAGCGGCCGGAACACGCGTCCCATCAGCAGGTACGCTATTAGTGTCATGAAGACGAGCATGATTGCCGAGAGAATGATCTGCTCGGTCATCTGCTTACGCACTAGCGTATCCACACTCTTCAGATCCAGTACCGTGCGCACAACCGTCGGTTCCGCGAAGTCGAGCTTTCTATAAAAAATCATGACATGCGTTCCATCACTTAGCCGAATGTCCTGCGACATCTCTGTCGACTGCACCGCCTGCTGGACTCGATCTAACTCATCATGTCCCCGGCTCAGCTTGAATGTTCCATAGATAAGCACAGGCTGCTTATCCACTATTCGGAACGCGCTCATCTCCATTACATCATCCACAACAAGACTGTGCGGCGTTCCCACCGAGGTTATGTAATTCTGTAAACTAGCTTCATCTGACAACCTTGCTGATACATCCTCCAGATAGAGAGAGGCTTCTTCCTTCAAGTTATTAGTAGACGTCACCCGAAGATGAACCAAATGTGCGGCAAGAAGGACGAATATGATACCGGCGATGATCAGCGTCAGTTTTTGCTTGACCGACACAGCACGACACATCCTTTATTTTCGGTTTTTCGCTCATTTTCGCTATTATTCTCTATATTTGCATCATACCATATTTTCCATCAAATGAAAGCGACTTGCCTAACAGCCCCTTTCGTTCACGAGCCATTCCGGTTATCCTCAGTTATTGTGTGTATAGATTGTGTAAAAAAGGGCCATTACTCACATCTTACGCACATTATCCACAAAGTTACCCACAAATATGAACAAGTTGTGGATGAATTAGTGGACAACTCAATGGATTCATCCCCAGTTATCCACATAACTATGCACACGGTGTTAACAACGAATGTTTGTTCGTGGCATAATTCGATTTTGTTCGACACTTACAGCTCGTCGAAATGTGTTTGGCTCGTCAGGGGAACTATTTTCGGGTTACAATATAGGCGAGGTGAATCAATAGTGGAAGTAATGGATCGTGAGCAGCGGTTTGAACGAGAAGAGGATCGGCGTTGGATGGCCGAAGCTATAGAAGAGGCCCGTAAAGCAGAAGCCATTGGCGAGGTGCCCATTGGTGCAGTTATTGTACGAAATGACGAGGTTATTGGACGCGGCTATAATTTGAGAGAAACCGGGCATGATGCAACCGCCCATGCAGAGATGATAGCTATACGGGAGGCAAGTCAGCGTATCGAGGCTTGGCGTCTGCTCGACTGTACGTTATACGTAACGCTCGAGCCTTGTCCGATGTGTGCAGGCGCGATTGTGCAATCGCGGGTGAAACGGGTTGTATATGGAACGCATGATCCGAAGGCAGGATGCGCAGGAACATTGATGAACCTGCTGCAAGAGCCCCGTTTCAATCACGAAACGGAGCTCACTAGCGGGATAATGCAAGAGGAGTGTGCTACTTTATTAACAGCATTCTTCAGACGACTTCGCAATAAACGCGGATAGCGACAGCCGCAGCTATCATACAGAGTTGCGCGGCGAGGCCGCGCATGATCTGCCCTTCATATGCATTTGCTGCAAAACAAGAATGATACGGTCAGCTTCTTCACTGACAGCAAGTACTTCCGGGTCCGTCAAATTCCCCCGCTCTTCAGCCATTGCATTAAGCTTCAGACGGAGCGCTTGAAGTTGGGTGAGCAGTTCATTCTTATTCATGACACACGCTCTAGGCTCGCTCCTATCGTTCCGACCACTCTGGTGTTAGTATCTAACTCATTATAACGAACGATATGAAGATCGTGTGTTGGAATCTGTCGAATATTTTGGGAAAAACCCTCATATTTTTCGACAAATGTATGAATGAATTAGTTCTTTTCACCCTTTCTGGTATTAACGCCCCCGAAAACGTCTCATCAACAAGACTCCCGCAACTAGTATGACAATTAGTGCAAGCACCACCCAGGTTCCTACCTGTGTGTAGTCAAATCTCCAGCCAAGTCCAGTCGATTTCCGCACCATAATGTTGGAGTCAATGAGTGGAACAAGTGCAATAAGAATAATCGGTCCGAACAGAACCAACCAAGCGGATGGTCTGGCAAAATTGATCGTCCAGCCGATCCCCGACCTTTTCTCGACGAATATAGCTGGGTCTTCCGGATTCCAGTACAAAGTTCCTAATTTCCAGTGCCGGTCCTGGTCGCGGCTGATCCGATCGAATTGGCTCCGTTCGCGGTTCATTCGGAACAACCACACCATCCATACGCCCGCCACGATCAGCGGCAGCATGCTGACGATCACCATACTGCCCTCCATCCTGCGTTCATACAAAGAGATCGCTTGAACCCAGCCCATCATCAGAATAAGCAGGAAGCTGAATACAAGAATGAAGAGCGACGTGCTGCGGCGATATTTGCGCTCGGCCTGTGCGGACTGCTCCGGTTTATTCGGGTCAAGCGAAGCACGGCTCCAACGAATCGTCCAATTCACGAACACCATAATAACAGTCATTATCAACTGAATGATGTTCAGAGAGAGGACGGAACCCCATGTTTTCTCGCTCCAATCCGTCACCGTTCCATCCCAATCGAAGTGCGTCGGAATGACATCCGGCAAGGAATCATACGACAGTACAGCGATAAAAGCGCATGCCGCAATAACGACTAGATGAGGGATAAACCAGACGATACCATAAGTGACTGGACTATTGTGAAAAGAAAGCTGCGCCGCAGCATAACGGTTGTTCATGCGTTTCTGCCAGCCCTCTTGCTCCTTCAGTGTCAGCATCCGACGATGGTACCAGACGAAGATCGCGAAGCCTACAAGCATCAGAAGCAGTGTTGCACCTACGCCAAGCAGCGACTGCTTATTTGTGCCCTCAACTACGCCTGTACTGCCGAGCAGCGCAACAATCAGAGCTGCAACAACGGCGGCGGCGGATATCATAAGCGCATAAGACTTACGCAGCGCACGAATCGCCGGATGATGACGTTCATCCGCCGGAACCGATACGCCGAATGGCGTCCGCAGCGATGCGTACGGCGTCGAGATGAGTGCCACCGCAACGAGCAGGAATGGTACAAGATTAATGATCCATTGTGTCATATTGTTCATTAGATAGGTCTCCCTTCACGCTTAGCTTTCAACTGCTCGAAGGAGGCGCGACAGATCGTCAGCCAATCCTCCAATGACATCCCGCGGCCCAGCGACTCTGCTGCCATCGGCCGCAGCGCCTCCGCTAACCGCTCCTTATACGCGTCGTCGGCAGGCGGCATGCCGCCGGATTGCACGACGGCCCCTTTTTGCCGATGAATCTGGATGAACCCGCTGTCCTTCAATATCGTATAGGCTTTGTTTACCGTGTGCAGATTAATCCCAAGATCTGCTGCGAGAGACCGCACCGAAGGCAACGCCTCTCCCGGCTGGAGCTCTCCCGTGGCGATCCCTTCCATGATCTGATTCGTAAGCTGTGTATAGATCGGTACGTCCGACTCCAGATCGATCCGAACAAACATAGGCGGACATCTCCTTACTGTATTGTTTATTGTATGTGTTATATATCTAATATAACAGTTGGGCATGAATAAGTAAATAGCTGTCAGCCTATCCCAACTAGTCAAATGCTATGAAGTTGCGCCGTACAGGCTGTCCATGGTAAAATATGAAGTACTGCGCGCCCGTAGCTCAGCAGGATAGAGCGACAGTTTCCTAAACTGCAGGTCGTACGTTCGAATCGTATCGGGCGCGCCATACTTTTACTATTAACCTTGCCTAGGCAAGGTTTTTTTGTTTTATTGGGCAAATGCCAAGTCGGACTTTAGCAGGACCGAGACTTGACCCTTTTTTATTCAGCATCTATTCAGCAGGCATTCAGGCTTGATGGTCTAACCTATTCTATACTTACTTGTGTATGTAAAGTATTGCCTATCATCCACAAAGTGAGGAGCATCACGATGAATATTTCCGGTGTATCAAGCAGCGGCACGAGTACAGCAAGTACGTCCAACTCTTCTTCATCCGAAGCAGCGGCTCTAGAAAAGCAGAAAACCGAGCTTCAACAAGAAATATCCAAGGAACGCCAAAGCAAGGACGATGAGAAAACGAAGAGCGAGAAAATTAAGCAGTTGGAACAACAAATGCAGCTGTTGGAGCAGCAAATTGCGCAAAAACGGGCAGTTGCCGCTAAGAATAACGCAGCCGGCAGCAGAACGAGCGAAAGCGAGAAGAATGAAGCACAGAAAGGGACAAGCTCCCTAGGCGGCCGCTTGAACGTCGGCCCCGTGGCGAACTCCGATAGAACGATCGATTATCGCGTATAGGGATGTGCCCGTTCGAATCGTATCGGGCGTGCCATATAATGAAGATTCAAGAACCGTACTATGGTGCGGTTCTTTTTGTTTCGGGGTATGTATACGCACAAAAATAAGAGTCCCGCTTATCCATGATAACCGGAACCCTTATTGTCGCGTATCGTAACTATTCAATTGTTCGCGCTCCATTTCTTCATAATGCCGTTATCCTCGCCCTTCTATTTGAATCTTAAAATTCATGTAGCAGATGGGTTAACGCATTCGTAGTTAGGTGGAATCTCATCCCTTCAAGCAATCTGTGATACCCTACCTTTGATAAATCGCTGTGCTTCATTGATACCCGCATGTTCGCTTAGCTTTATGCGTAACATGCTTCGCCTCACCTGGTCCAATGGACTATCCCCTTTCCGTCCGAGGTTTGATACTTCCATTGCTCACTTGTCTCACTTGCTTCCCTTTCTCCTTTGGTTTCTTTTGCTTAACTTTATGCGTAACACGCTTCGCTCACCTAGTACAATGGACTATCCCCTTTCTGTTTCGAGGTTTGATACTTCCATTGCTTCGCTTGTCTCTCTTGCTTCACTTGCTTCACTTGCTTCTTTGTTTCTGTTACTTCTGTTCCTATTATTGTTGCTCAATCTTGTTGATCGAAGCCTTTCTTGTAGGTTGTGTGGTTCGTGTTGCTGACTTAAGAATATACGATTCTATCATTTGTGTAAATATTCAGAATATTCTGTAGAACGTGATTTAGGCGCAAAATAGTCATGCTATCGCGGTTTTTCCACGTTTTTCGCAGTTTTTCATTCAAAGTCTATATCGCTCTCGTTTATCTTAATCCACATCTGGCTATACTTGATAGAGTTAGCCTAGATGAACCGATTAATCGCATTACAGGGAGAGATTGATGATGGATCATATTATATTAACAGGCCTAAGAACAATCTTAGCCTTTCTTATCATGATGGTGATTGCCCGCATACTGGGCAAATCGACAATCTCCCAAATGACCTATCATGATTTCGTAGCAGCAATTACGTTAGGCGCATTTACGGCTAATATTGCTTTTAATACAACGATTAGTCTGCGGCAGCTGCTAACGGCATTCCTTATGTTCGGCGGCATTGCCTTTTTGCTTATGATAGTAGCGCTGCGCAGCCGACCGCTTCGCAAATGGATCTCCGGTCAGCCTACGATTCTGATTCAGGATGGCAAGATAATGGAGAGTAACATGCGAAAGCTGAAAATTACGCTGGATACGCTTAATCAGGAGCTAAGGGAGAAATTCATTTTTAATATAGAGGAAGTCCATTATGCGGTGCTCGAACTGAACGGACGAGTCTCGGTGCTGAGAAAGCCAGAATATCTGCCTGTAACGCGTAAGGACATGAATATACCTGCCGGTCCCAGAACATCGTTCCCAATCGAGCTAATTATGGACGGTAAAACTATTGAGGACAATTTCCAGCAAAACGGCATTACGAAAGAATGGCTCGTATCGCAGGCAAAAGTAAGAGGGCTGGCGTTGGATTCGGTCAACTACGCCGTAATAAGCTCGAATGGGCATTTATTTTTCGATTCCTATGAGGATCGAATCCAACATCCGGTCGATCAAGAATAAAGAACCGCGAGCTTAGAGCTTCGCGGTTCTCCTCAAACCCTAACTACGAACTAATTCACTACACCCGCACGAATCCCGATGAACACCTCGCCGTCTTTCACTCGAACAGGATATGTCCGAACCTGGCCCTTATCCGGGGCCTGCACTTGGCCGTCCGTCAGACCGATCCTCCAATCGCAGATTGGATCGAACAGGATGTCGCCCGATACGATGCCTTCTACGATTGTACCGCCACGAGGTCCAGGGCTTCTATTCTCAAGCGCATATACGTTGCCTTCCGAAGTTCGGAATACGGCAATCTCTTGCCCTTCCAGCCGGGCGACTCGGCCTAACCGCTCTGTATACTGCTCCAGCGTTCCAACCGAGTAGTAATGGAAGTCTTTCTCGTCGACAGCACCGGCCGCGCTTTGGCTGTTCTCGAATAGACGCTCCCGCAGCTTCGAATTGTCGAGAATATCTTTCCACGGCTCTTTCACCTGACCCAGTGCAAGCTCCATCCGTTCGGCGAGCTGTTTGCGCTGCTCCACGTCCTCAACCACGTTCTGGATGACCGTCTTCATCCCAACTCGCTCGATCCAATCCGACGTCCGCTCCAGATACTTGCCCGTCTCGCGATAATACTGCATAAAGGCAGATACGATCTCGAGAAGCTCTTCGTCCGTCGTTACCTTGCACAGCAGCTCTGCAAGGCGCGCCTTGATGCCGCCATTACCTCCGACGTAGATCTCCCATGCGCCTTCGTTGCCGACGATGCCAATATCTTTGGTTGAGGACTCGGCGCAGTTGCGCGGGCAGCCATTGACGGCCATTTTGAATTTCGCTGGCATGTCGAGCCGTTCGAACTTCTTCTCCAGTAGAATGCCCATGCCCATCGAGTCCTTCGTCCCGAATCGGCAGAATTGCGAGCCGACGCATGTTTTCACGGTGCGTAATGCTTTGGCGTAAGCATACCCGGACGGCATACCAAGCTCTTCCCACACTTTCGGCAGGTCGTCCCGTTTGATCCCCAGCAGGTCAAGCCGTTGACCGCCGGTTACCTTGACGAGCTTAACGTTGTACTTAACCGCGACGTCCGCAATAAGGCGAAGATCCTCCGGTGTCGTTACGCCGCCATACATCCGTGGAACGACGCCAAACGTACCGTCCTTCTGAATATTAGCGTGCATCCGTTCGTTAACGAAACGTGCATCCCGCTCCTCCGCATGTTCGGTCGGCCATATCATGCCTAGATAATAATTGAGTGCAGGACGGCATTTCGAGCAGCCCTCTTCATTGCTCCAACCGAGTGCATATCGCACTTCTTTCGAAGTAATAAGGCCCTTCTCTTTAATGTTCCTTACAACCTCGTCCCTGCTCAGCGTCGTGCAGCCGCAGATGCCTTCCTTCTTCGCTGCAGCCGAATCATACTTGTCGCCGAGCACATATTGCAGGATTTGTTCAACGACCGGGCGGCAGCCACCGCAAGAACGCGACGCCCCTGTTGTGACTTTGATTTCCTCTACCGTCGTCAAACCATGCTCATTGATCGCATCAACGATGTGTTTCTTCGTTACCCCGTTACAGCCGCATACGATTTCTTCGTCTCGCAGCTCCGCTACCGAGTTGCCGGTCTCCGTTACAGTTGCGCCCATGAGCCTACCGTGGATATCCTCCGTCATGACGGTACCCGTGCGGATCCACTGCTGAAGACGCGTAGCCTCTTTGCCGTCACCGACCAGCACACCCCCGACGATTCGGCCTTCGCGAAGCAAAATCTTCTTATAGACCCTACGCCATTCGTCGTGCATCCGTACGACAGCAAGGTCTGCGGCATCCTGAAACTCACCAGCGGAGAAAACATCAACGCCCGAAATTTTCAGCTGCGTGGAAACGACAGTTCCTTCATACGGCTTGGTTTCCGCTCCGCATAGATATTTGGCCAGCACTGCTCCCTGCTCGAACAGCGGCGCGACTAAGCCGTAGCATATTCCGCGATGCTCGTTACATTCGCCAACTGCGAATACATCCGGTACCGAAGTACGCATGTAATCGTCTACGACGATTCCGCGTTTCACTTCAATCCCTGCCGCTTTAGCCAGCTGGACATTCGGCTGAATGCCTGCCGCCATAACGACGAATTCTGCATCAAGCTCCGTACCGTCGCTGAACTTCAGTCCCGATACGCGGTCCTTTCCGAGGAACTCTACCGTCTTTCTACCTGTTGCGAATTTCAAGCCTTGGCTTTCAAGCTCAACCTGCAGCATATGGGAAGCCGTATGATCCAATTGCCGTTCCATTAAATCCTCGAAGAGGTGAACCACGGTAACGTCCATGCCCAGCTTCAACAGACCTTTCGCTGCTTCAAGACCGAGCAGGCCACCACCGATGACGGCCGCTTTCTTATATTCATTCGCGGTGCGAAGCATAAGCTCGCAGTCGGCTATATCCCGGAAGCCAACGATACCTTCCTTGTCCACGCCTGGAACCGGCAGCATGAAAGGCTTTGAACCCGTCGCGATAATCAGTTTATCGTATGGAACTTCCATTCCGTTATCTGCAATAACCCTCTTGCCTACTGTATCAATAGCTGTGACCGTAGTGCCGGTGAATAATTCGATCCCGTTGTTACGATACCAATCCCAATCGTTAAGAATGATATCCTCCACTGCTTTACTCTTCTCAAGAACATAAGATAGTTGAATACGATTATAGTTCGGATAGGGCTCGCTGCCGAAAACAGTGATCTGAAAAGTATGGGGTGAGAGCTTCAACATATTTTCTACTGTGTTAATCCCTGCCATACCATTACCAATGACAACTAAACGCTCGCGTTCCTGTGCATTCATGCCTTTCCCCTCCTAAAGATCGTGCTTGTTCATCTCTCTGTTTCTATCATTCTAATTGTAAGCAACAACTGCAGCTGTGATATAAGTTACAGATTATTTAGAAATGCATGATCTCTTGCCCTAACATAACAAAGCAGACCAAACGCTACAACGATACTACAAGACGATAATAAGACATTTTCTGAAAATTGAATCATCCATCCAATAAGCAATAAGTCGCGAATCTTGCAAATCAAGTTAACAATCTTTCTAAACGTCTCTAACAGAAACGTCCTATTTTTCATATTCGTCCTCTCCCCGCACACTTCCTCTTAACAGATACTTAATGCAGGAAAAACTTCCAGATTACACTAGCAGGATACAGTGAGTTGGGACATCCCTCGACATCACGACCCACTGACTCTCATCTTGAAAGGAGCATTCGGATGAACGGCCTGGATGATACGTTGAACCTTCCTCGTGAAAAAGTAAGCCAGCGCATCGCTCTATTGCGTGGAACGGGTACCTTAAGCGGGTTAAAATGGCGCGAGAATCTGCTCGCCTACGTTTTCCTAGGCCCGTCGCTAATCTTGTTCGGGATCTTCTTCTTTTATCCCATGATCCAATCCGTCTATCTAAGCCTTCACTCCACCGACCTGACCGGTCGCGTAAATGGCTTCGTCGGACTTGATAACTTCATCTACCTCGTTAAGAACGACTTCTTCCTTCATGGACTGAAGATCACGTTATATTTCGCTCTGCTGACTGTGCCCACGAGCATCCTTGTTGCCTTGCTTCTGGCTGCCTTATCGAATGGTAAGCGCAAAGGCCTTACCCTCTTCCAATTTGCTTACTCGCTTCCTGTCGTACTTTCTGTCGGCTCATCGTCCGTTATCTGGATGTTCTTATTTCATCCCAGTCTCGGCATGTTCAACTATTTTCTTAGCTTGCTGCATATGTCGCCGATTAACTGGCTGGTCGATCCTAAGTGGGCGCTGCTCTCCGTATCGCTCATGACCGTGTGGATGAATCTCGGCTTTAACTACATCATTCTATCCAGCGGCCTTCGCGGCATCCCGGATGAAATCCGCGAGAGCGCAGCAATCGACGGCGCCGGCCCGCTTCGGCTGTTTGTCCGCATTCTGCTGCCGCTGTTATCGCCAACGCTGTTCTTCCTTGTGATCGTCTCTATCATCAGCTCGTTCCAAGCCTTCGGGCAGATCAACATTCTGACTCATGGCGGTCCGATGAACAGCACGAATGTGCTCGTCTTCTCGATCTATCAGGAAGCATTCGAGAACTTCCGCTTCGGAACAGGCAGCGCACAAGCACTGGTGCTGTTCATCATCATCATTATCCTTACGCTGGTGCAGTTCAAATGGGCGGAGAAGAAGGTGCATTATCAATGAGGCGTCAGATTACAGCGTCCGTTCACTATATCGTACTCGCCATCCTTGCGCTTGCGGTGATATACCCGGTGCTATACGCCTTCGCCACCTCGCTCATGTCGATGGGTGAAGCAAGCTCGTACCCGCCGCACGTCGTTCCACACCATTTGAACTTTCGCAACTTCGTAGATGTATTCGATCTCGTCCCTATCGCGGCTTTCATCAAGAACACGTTCCTCGTCTCCATCGTCGTTATGCTTGGTCAACTCGTGACCTCCAGCATGGCCGCTTATGCGTTCGCACGTATGAACTTCAAAGGCAAGAACCTGCTATTCGCCGCTTTTATGGCGACGATGATGATTCCGTGGGAAGTGACGATCATCCCGAACTACCTGACCATTCGTGGATGGGACTGGCTAGATTCGTATCAAGGCTTGATCGTCCCATTCTTAGCCGCCTCGTTCGGGACGTTCCTGTTACGTCAGTTTTTCCTGCAGCTTCCGATGGAATTGTTCGAAGCGGCGCGCATGGATGGCTGCGGACACGTCCGAATCTTTCTATCGCATGTTATTCCGCTGTCGCGGCCAGCACTAGGAACACTCGCCGTCTATTCTTTCCTTCATATGTGGAATTCCTACTTATGGCCGCTTCTCATCACGAATAGCGACCAAATGCGAACCGTACAGATTGGCATTGGCATGCTGCAGCACCAGGAGACGACGCAGTGGAACCTTGTGTTCTCAGGCATCGTACTTGTTATTCTGCCATCGCTGCTCATGCTGGCGCTTGGGCTTAAGCAATTGGTCCGCGGCATGACCGTTGGCGCTTTGAAGGGTTAGGACAACCTTCTTCGGCACGCGATCCGCTGCAATAAGCAGTTGATTGATAAATAAAATAATGGATATGAAAAGGGAGAGAGTACTGAAACATGAAGAAGCTTCGTTCGAAAGAAATGTTAGCCGCATCCTCCATTGCATTTCTGCTGGTAGCATCCGCATGTGGCAGCTCCGACAACAACGATACGAACAAAACCTCGGAACAAACCCCCGCATCGACGACCGCGAATGAATCGACAACACAGCCGAGCAACAGCGATAAGACGACCAGCTCGGCTGCTCCAGTCAAGATCACCTGGTGGCACTCCATGACAGGTGCTAACGAGGAAGCGATCAAGAAGATCGTATCCGACTTCAACGCCAGCCAGTCGAATATTCAGGTTGAAGCCGTATTCCAAGGCACTTACGACGAGAGCCTAAGTAAGTTGAAGGCTTCCATGGGCTCCAAAGACAGCCCGAATATCGTACAAGTGTATGAGATCGGCAGCCGCTTCATGATAGACTCAGGCTACATTACGCCGATTCAACAGTTCATCGATGCCGACAAGTTTGACTTGAGTCAGCTCGAGCCGCACATCACAAATTACTACTCGATGGACGGCAAGTTGAACGGCATGCCTTTCAACACCTCGAACCCAATCCTCTACTACAACAAAGATGCTTTCAAGAAGGCTGGCCTCGATCCAGAGAGCCCGCCGAAGACGTATGAGGAGTTCGCAGCAGATGCGAAGGCACTGACGAAGTCGGGTGTTACGGGTGGTTCCATCGCCATCTACGGTTGGTTCATGGAACAATTCTTCGCGAATCAGAACGCCGAATACTTGAACAACGGCAACGGCAGATCGTCCGCAGCGTCAGAGTCGCTGGTTAACACCGATGCAGGCGTGAAGACGCTGACGTGGTGGAAGGGCATGCTCGACGATAAGGCAATCTCCAACCTCGGCCGCAAGACGTCTGACACCTCCGCTGCCTTCACGGCGGGACAGATCGCTATGACGATCGATTCCACGGCATCGCTGCGTAACATCGTTAACGGCGTTGCCGGCAAGTTCGAGGTTGGTACAGGCTTCTTGCCTCGTCCAGCCGATGCGAAGGAAGGCGGCGTTGTCATTGGCGGCGCGAGCAACTATATTCTGAGCGGCAAACCAGAGGAAGAGCAGAAGGCAGCTTGGGAATTCATCAAATATTTGGCGACACCGGAAGTACAAGCGGTCTGGAACGTGAGCACGGGTTATTTCCCTATCACGAAGGCCGCATATGACCAACAAGTACTGAAGGACAACATGGCGAAGTATCCGCAATTCCAGACGGCAGTGGACCAGCTGCATGCTTCCATCGATTCCTCGGCTACGAACGGTGCGATGATGGGCGTATTCCCAGAGGCCCGTCAAATCGTAGAAGGCGCAATCGAGGCCACGCTGAATGGCCAGCAAGATCCGAAGGCCGCGTTGGATGCTGCCGCGAAGCAGATCAACGAGAAGCTGGCGACGTACAACAGCTCGGTGAAGAAATAAGCTCATATGGAGTCCAATCCATTTCATGAGTATTAAGTAATGAAACACAAGGCATCTTTCGATCCCTTATCTGACGATCGGTCAGGTTATGGAGAGGAAGATGCTTTTTTTAACGTTTCGGAGAATGTAAGATCCGCTCGTTCACGCCTGAGATGCATTCACCGAAACCTTAACCCTACACGCTCGTATTTAACAGCAATAAGTTGAATGGGTAAATTTTGAATAACAGTCATTAGGAGGACTTCTATTGCATCCAAATCAATTTCACGCTATCACGGACGATTATATTCACCGCAAGAAGCATCTTCAATTGACGATCGGCATTATCCATCAAGGAGAAGCTTCCTACTTCCAGCACCGAAGAGTACCTCGCGGCTCCACTATTTCCGGCAGCGATATGCTGTATGAGATTGGTTCGATCACGAAAGTGTTTACGAGCATCCTATTGCAGGCTTGTGCCGAAGATGGCTATGTCTCATTAGACAAACCTATATCCGAGTACCTCGAACCGCTGCACAACAGTCCTTATTGGAACAAAATAACGCTTCAGCACTTAGCCACACATACATCGGGGTTGCCAAGAATGGCTGGTAACATGAAGCCTCGCAACCGGTTAAACCCTTTTGCCGACTATACAGAAGAACTTATGCTCGCCTATCTGACAGGCTACCATGGCGAGAATAAGATTGGCTCTTATGAGTACTCCAATCTCGGGTTCGGCCTGCTGGGCCACATCCTATGCCGCACCGCCGGCAGCACGTATGATGAACTGCTGCACAGATATATCACCGGCCCTCTCCATATGCCTAACACATCCGTTCACCTGTCGAAGGAGCAGAAGCAGCGCTTGGCCACGGGCTTTACCTCCACAGGCAAACGTGTCCCTCACTGGGACTTATCCCTTCATGAAGGCGCCGGCGGGATTAAGTCCTCGGCAGAAGATATGATAACTTTCATCCAGAGCAACCTTCACGCGCAGCAGAACCCCTCTATTCCTCGTTACCTGCAGACTATTCATTCCCCTGTGTCAATGAATGGTACGGATCGGCATCTAGGCTGGGTCCTCGAGAAGCAACCCGGGTACGAGTACCTGTGGCATAATGGGGGCACTTACGGCTTCTCCAGCTATACGGCCTTCGACAGTCATAACGATACAGGCGTCATTGTTTTGTCCAACTACTGCTACACGTCCGCCTTCATATTAGATATCCTAGTGGGACAATTGCTAAGCAAATGGCGCAAACCAGGCCCTATGATGCCTCTTGATGAGATCGGCAGACAGGTTATGAACGTACTGAGAGCTGAGGCAAACGTATAACCGCCGCGTACGAAAATAGCTGTCCCGCCAGCACACCCCTATGTGTTGGCGAAACAGCTATCCGTTTCAGGCATACTTATGTTATCCTTCCAATCTCTCTATTCACGCTTTTGTAAACATCACTACAGCTGCTCAATCGCAGCCAGCACTGTGTTATTGAAATGATCGGCATACATGTTCTTGAACGGGCGATTATGATCGAGCTCAACCGACAGATGCACCGTCACTGTGCTGTACAGTGGATCGACGCAGATGAACGGGCCAGCTGCTCCCCAGTGCGAGTAAGCACCACTTGAGAACAAGTCGCCGCCATCCCGCTTCGACCCATTGATTGCCCAGCCATAACCCCAGTAAGCTTCCGGAAACACCTCATCACGGTATTGCGAGGAGACGCCAGGAATCTGGTTGCGCGTCATTTCGAACACGCTGATGGGACTCAGCAGCCGCTCTCCGTTATACTCCCCGCCGAACAGGAACATCTGGCCGAAAATCGCTAAGTCATACGCCGAGCCATACGCACCGCCGCCTGCAGACATCGACTGGATCAGGTCCTCCGTCTCGATCCATTCCGCACATGCTGCCTCCGGCGCCCGGCGCACGATCCGATATCGCTCTGAATCCGGCACTGCAAAGTATGTATCATTCATACCAAGAGCCCGGAATATCCGTTCCTCTACAAAACGGTGATAAGGCATTCCGCTCACCCGGCTAACGATTTCGCCCAGCAGCTGGTAGCCAAAGCCCAGATACTGCATGACTTGACCTGGCTTCGTGCGAAGCGGCACCTCATAGCCGTAGAACAACGACTCGTGCGTGTCTGAATCTTGACCTTCTGGACAAGCAGGCAGCTCGTCCCCTTGTTCACGCTTGCGCGATATGATTTTACACACATCCTCGCCGTTTATGCCCGACGTATGCGTTAGCAGATGATGAACGTAAACAGCCTTCTTGCCCGGACCCGTAAACTCGGGAATATAGTCAACAATCGGCCGATTAAGACCCATGAGGCCCTCCTCTACAAGCATAAGAATGGCGGTCGCCGTGAACAGCTTCGTGATCGAGCAGAGCGGAAACAGCGCGTCGCGCGTCAGCTCTGCTGCTTCCGGCTCTGGGCCGAATTTGCCGTTTGCCTGATGTACGATAACGACGCCTTTCCTTGCCGCAACGACTACCTGTGCCGGGGTTACGCCGTTCGTAACCATTTGTTCCGCTACTTCAGCAATTCGTCTAACTCGGGCTTCGGACATCCCGACCTGCTGAGCCGACCCATACTCTAGCTGTCGATTACGCATTGTATTGCGCCTCCCTTATGATGAACAATAGATATGTAATGTTTTTATTTACTATTGTACATTTATATTAACAATTCCTTCCTCTCAATCGAAACATCGCAAATTTAACAATTGATAATCATACTGACAACCGTTTCCGAAACCCTTCACGAAACATTCGCTCTTTTGTACACAATACAAAAAACTGCTCCGTCCACAGACGAAGCAGCCCACCTCATTCAATCGAACCTGATACTTCGCAATCCAACGCCAGCAATAAATGCAACAACCTATTTAATGAAGCTGCAACCGGGTCGCCTCGACAAGCCGATACGCCATACTAGGCACAAGCCGCCCCAACCCGAGCAGCACGCCGGATAACGCCCTGCTCCCAAGACCGGCCTGAAGGCGAAGCCCCCAACGCAATGGTCCGGCAAAATCCCGCTGTAATGCCCCCGTGTACGCCATTCTCCATTCCTGCAGCGAGATCGAGCTGCGTAGATATTGGTCCGCCAGCGGCGCGCACAGCGCCGCCGCATGCAGACCCATCGCCATCCCGTCCCCGCACAGCGGCGGGATGACCGAAGCGGCATCGCCGACATGCGGCACGATGCCCCATGCCCGCGGTTCGCGGGTGAGCACCACCGGCGTCGCCGCCGTGGTGCCTGCAACCGGCTGCGCATCGCGCAGCCGCCTTGCCAGCGCGGGCACCTGCTGCGCTGCCGCGTCCAAGACAGCGGCGGCGGATTGTCCCGCCGCTGTGAAAGCTTCCGGCGTCACGAGCGCAGCCGCGTTCGCCGTCCCATCGCCAGCGGGTACTAACCCCAGGTACCCGCCGCGGAAGAAGAACAGCTCCACCACCGGCTCCGCGGGGACGCCGGAGAGCAGCGTCCGCACGCCAAGCAGCCGTTTGCCCCGCCCATTTCCCCCGCCGCCTTCATTACCTGAGCCGCCGCTCACCTTGCCACGCCAATCGGCCTGCACATCCGACGGCTGCTTGTCCTGTCGACTAAGTCCGCCTCGTCGAAAAGCGCCAGCTCCCACTCGCAAGCGATCCGACTCACCGTCCCCACCCAGAGCCTCGACAGCATCGTTGGTGAGCGGCAGCTCTACTCCCGCTTCCATCCACTCGGCCGGTGCATTCCGCCCCCAAGCGCCAATGACGACGCGCGCCATAAGCTCCGTCTCGCCATGCTCGCGCGAACGGATGCTAACGCGCCAGCCGTCCGCGATGCGCGCCATGCCGCGCACCGTCACGCCGGTACGCACAACAGCTCCGCGCCGATCCGCCTCTTGCTGCAGCGCATAGTCGAGCGCATAGCGGCTAATGCTCTGCGCCGGCGTCTGCAGCCGCAGCTCCAGCGGTTTGCCGAACGCCGCCGCCAGCCGGATGCGCTCGATCGGCTCAGGCGGCGGTGTCTGCCCCTCCAGCACATGCGCCAGTCCCAGCGATGTCAGTGATCGCGCCGATTCCGGCGAGAGGAATTCGCCGCAAACCTTATGCCGCGGGAACGAATGCCGATCAAGCAGCAGTGTGTTCCAGCCCCGCGCCGCCATCGCACAAGCCGTACTCGCCCCTGCAATCCCTGCGCCTATGACGATCACATCATACATCTGCATCGCCTTTTCGCTCCCTTGTTGGTCTCCCACACTCTCTCCAGCAGGTATGCCGCTCCCGTCCCCTCAATCCTATCCAGCGGGTGTACCGCACAACGTTTTCACTTTCCCATCAAGCAGCATACCGGTCTATTACTTCCTCACCCAGCAAGCATAACGAAACAATGGCCGCCAAGAATAAGCCAGCTGACCACCATCGGCCAACCGTTCGCGTACCCGCCGCCAATCGGCAGCCCGAAACCCTTTCGCAACAGACAACGGACCGTCATGCCGAATATAGCGGTTGCGAGACACCGTCCTCGTCACCAGCCATACAGCCGCCCACGCGATCGGATGACGATGAATATCGCCGATGGCACAGCCAATCCGGGAACCGCGCACCATAGCTTCAACAGCCTCCACGACCTGCTCCTCATCAAAATGATGCAGCAACTGCGAAGCCGCCACGATATCCGCTTCCCCCGGCTGCAGCTTGAATAGATCCAGCTGTCTCACCGTCACCCTAGGCTCGTCCTGATAGAGCGCACGCGCCTCCGCGCACGCCTCTTCCGTCAAATCACCCAGCGTTAACAGCAGCTCGATGCCCTCCTGCTCCGCCCACCGCAGCAGCGAGCGATTAATATCGCCCGCTCCGCAGCCAATGTCGAGCACCGACAGCTGCCGAGGCCGCCCTGCTTCCTGCCATAATTGTCGCACTGCATACAGAACCGGACCTGCCGCCCCAAAGATCTGATTGAGCCGCTGCAAATGCCGATGCGCCTCTCGCAACGAATCGCCGCCCGTTCCATGATCGTCCATCAGCTCCGGCCGCAGCGCCCGATGGCGCAGCTGAAGATCAGCCATAACGTCCACCAACAACTGGTTCAGTCACCGTCCGCACATCGGTACGGCGATGCCCGCTGATCCCCCAATCCCGACTCAAGCTTTCCTCCGGATCCTCATACGCAGCTAACTCGTCATCGACATCCCGCTCAATGCGCGTGTCGCCATCCGCCATACTCGGCACATAGGTCATTCGCATCAGCTCCGCCGTAAGCCCAGGCCCGAATGCAACAGCTAATCCTTCAGACTGCCCGCTTCCCTGCTCCCTCAGCCTATCTCTCATTGCACGGAGCACGAATAGAATCGTCACCGACGACATGTTGCCGTACGACCGCAGCACCTCACGGCTTGCCTGCGTATCCTCATCGCTTAATCCGAACAGCTTCTGCACGGCATCAACGATCCCGCGCCCACCCGGATGGATCGCCCACCAATCCGGCTTGAACCCAGGTGCGTACCGCTCCACCATATCCGGCACATACCGACTGAGCAGCTCCGGCACCTGCGGCGACAGGAACAGATCGAAGCCATGGTTGCCAATCGTCCATTTCATCGCTTCCGCCGCCTCTGGCGCGAGCCCTGCCCAGCCCTCCGTCAGTAAGAACCGGTCTCCGTTCGCCCCGCGCTGCTTGGACGGACGTCCGACTACACAAGCCGAAGCGCCATCTCCGAAAAATGCTGCCGCATACAACGACTCTCTATCGCCAGATGGCTGCGTGTGCAGCGTGCATAGCTCGACGCATACGATGAGCGCGACTGCGTGCTCGTCCGCTGCAACAAGTTCACGTGCAGTGCGAATCGCGGTCATACCTGCGGCGCAGCCAAGAAAAGTGAGCGGCAGCCGACGCGTGCCCTCATTTAACGCAAGCCGATGCGTCAACTCCGCATCGAGACCAGGCAAGTACATACCTGTACAGCTCACCGTTAGTACATGCGTCACCTCATGCGCGGCAACGCCGCTGTCCGCAAGCGCTTCTCTCGCTGCCCGCTCCGCGAGAATCGGCGCGAACTCCTGATACATCGCCATCCGCTCGGCCGTCTGCGGCACCAGTTGAGCCGCCGTTCCCGGCGCGAACCGGCTCTCCGAAGCAGGTCCGGACAAGCTGGTTACGCAACTATGCCGCGTCTCGACGCCGCTCTGATTGAAGATGCGGCGAGCCCATCGCGCCGCGTCCCGCTGCCCTGCCGCCTCCAACCCCTCAGCCAATCGCAATGCCGTTTCGCGCTGATCGAGCCGGCACTCCGGCAATGCAGTGCCGATGCCGAGCAATGCGGCCTTATTTTGTGAAACCCGAATCCGATATCGTCCCATTTGAAGCTCCTCCTCTATTCGAACGTTTCTACCGTCCGCCCCAGGAACCTCAGGGACAAACTGTTGCCATTCTATTCGGATGCTCGTACCAATAGAACAAGACTGTACTCTTTCCCTATACAAATCGTATCCCTATATACAAAAAGGTCCACACCCGAATGCTCGGGCATGGACCAGATCGACTAGTAAGTTATTGAATTATTGCAATACCGGCTCCGACAAGTCGAGACCAAACGAATTCGCAAGATCTTCAAGCTTCGTCGTATCTGTCGGAATCTCTTGTTTGAACGTTTGCTTCTCGTTAATCGCCGAATACGTGCTTTGCGCATACATGTTCAGCTTCGTCTCGCCTTGGCCTTCATCCGACACAACGATATCCGCGTTAATGCCTTGGAACGTCATATAGCCGTCTTTTACGCCAGTCGTCAGCTTGAAGTCGTTCACTTTAACTGCCTTATTGACCTCTTCCGTCCACTGCGCGCCGTTATCCGTAAGCTGCTGCTTCGCTTTATCGAGATCTTCTTTCTTCACATTGATCAGCTTCAAGTATTCCTCATCAGCAGCCAACAGATCGATAATAGCAGGCGCTACTTTATTGAGGATCGTATCAACTGCCGCTGGGAAGTTCTCGTTCGTCAGCTGGAACTGAACCAGGTTGTCATACTTCGCGTCTTGCGGCAAGCCTTGAACGTCGGCTGCTTTCGGTTCGCTGAAGAAGTCCTTCGATTCAAAAGGCTCAACCATCGCAAGGATCATATCGCTGCTCAGCTTGATCATCTTATCATTGTCGATCGCCGGAGCGTCCGTCGCACCTTGCACTTCCATCAGCTTCTTCAGGTCGATCTCAACGAACTTGCTCGTCAAGCTCTCTGGCAGGGAAGGCAGACTCGGGATTTTGAGATACATTTTCTCATCGGTCATGATCATTGGAATTTCAAGCGTCGTTGAAGCTCCGTCTGTCTTGTATTCTACTTTCATCGTTACATCTGTCCGCTTCGCATCGCGATCGTGTTGGCCTTCGAACGAAATCTTCGAGCCCTTCAGCACGGATGCCACCATAGACGCGATGCCAAGCTCATCTGATTCGCTAACTGGAATCGTTATATCATTAATGCCGACCGTACCGCTGAAAGCGTAAGCGTGCATTTCCGACATTTTCTTAAGAGAATCTACCAGTGCTTCCTTCGAAGGTTTACTGCTGCTGCATCCTGCAACAACGAACAAAATCGCAACCATAGCAAGAATAGCTGTTCGCTGTATCCATTTCATCGTTTCAATTTCCCCCTTTATTCGATACTCATTCATCATACGTGATGGTCACCCTATGTACAAGCTTTTAACATAAAAACCCGCTTCCACAATCTATGGAAACGGGCCTGTATATGTCTGTTATGAACCTTCGCCGTGATTCTGTCTGGAATGGTTCCGCTGCTTCGTTTTCTTGGATCCCGAGAGCGGCTGCTGCGGCTGATTGCCTTGACGGGAACGGCCGCTCGCGCTGCTGTCAGACTCAGGATTAGGGACAGGTACGCTGTCTGGTTTACTCATCGTATTTACAGTCCTCCTGTAAGATGAATTGGATTAGCTTCCGCTGCCGGATGAACCCGCGCTGAACGGTGTCGACAGATCGGACGGATCGTCATGATCCATCGCAGCCTGATTGCGGCGATCATTCTTATCTTGCTGCAGCTGCTGCGCATGATGGCTGTTGACGGGGTTAAGGTCGAGCTGCTCCACGACGTTCGATAAGTTTTTGTCGACGCCGTTTTTTGCTTTCGTCATTGTTTATCGCTCCTTCGTCAGTGGTACCGATTCGAATTGACCGCCTGCGCGCATTCATGAATATGACGCTTATAATCGAGAGCGAGCTGCTGAATAATGTCCGTGCGCTCATCCACCGACTGGCCTGCTTTCTCCACATCGATCAACTCAACGCTGACCTCGCGATCATCGACATACCCTACTTTAAAATCAAACGAATAATCCTGATGCCCCGCCGTATGAATCGTCACGCGCAGTGCACTCGGGTCCCCTTCGTCGGGCCACACTTCTGCCTGGTCTGCCTCATTAATCGTTGTCGGCAGCGTGCTAGCCCAAGCCGATGCGAGCTGTTGTTGATCCGTTTGTAACTCATCGTTATATGCCATGACTGTCCACCTCCACACTGTTTAAGATGCGAAGATGATGATGATTTTATGCTTCCCACACGATCGTTGTCAGTCGTGCCTTCTCTTCCTCGGTTGGCAGTGGCAGCTTACCGAATCGAACGAGTGCCTCCATGATGGCGAAAATAATTCCTAGTCCCTCCTGTATGCTGTGACTGCCGACTTCCTCCTTTGCAATGTGGGAGGGCGCCAGCCGCTTCCACAACGCGATGAAATCGTCTTGGACGGGCTCCAGTAACGCGCGTGCATCAATGGAGACAAGCGCTTCTTCAATAATCGCCGTATAAGCAGCGTACTGATCCTTATTGAAGAACGGTATTCTTATCGACGTCAGCCCGTCTTCATTGGAAACATAGCCGCTCTTCGCAAGTTTAGCTGCCTCTAGCTTATCGTGATCGGATAATTCCGTCTGCTGATTCAAGCAGTCTGCCAGACGACCGAGTGCCGTTAGATCAGGTCCATTAAAGTCGCGCCATTGCATGCCAGACCAATAGGTGTCCATTTGCAAAGCGTGTATGCGTCCTCCGTCTGCTCTGCTTTTGATGCCATTGCACACATATTGTTCTGCGATCTCAGCATTCGGGATATTCGCAATCCATTCATCTTTGGAGTACCTAATATTCCCGACGGCATAATAACGCCCGCCATCCGCACGTTCCGGCTCACGAATCGAGTCATAAAATTGATGAGGCTTTGCTGCCCAATAATGATGCAGGATAGCCTGCGGTATAAAGGACCAGAGCAGAAACGTATCGTTCTCTTGGCAGCCATGAAATGCAAGCGCCTTAATATCTGGGAGACGGCTTGCTATCGCGTCATAGAATGCAGCGGCTATCGCTTCTCCATGCCGGTTCAGCATCATGCTCTCTTCACGTAGGCCATTCATATCCCGAATAATGAAATTGGTCTGCACCTTTCCGCCATTTCTCGAAGACATCAGTCCAACCTGCTTCAGCGGTTCAATAAGTTCTTCTACATAGGCCGACGCCGCGCCTACTTTGCGGGCAAGCTCTTCAATCGTCAATGGCCGATCATATGCAGCAACTGCAATATTACCAGCCAGAAGAGAATGGAAGTAGCTGTTCGGCTCGAAATGCGGTCCCGGTGATCCTGTGTGCCCGACATGCATACGGACTGGCGTGAAACTGAGTGTTGGTTGCTGGCTTGTCATCTTAAGCCCCTCCTTCAATTTGCGTCTCGCCTCAGACAGATGCCATTTGACGGTGCCGGACGACAAGCCGAACTTTGCAGCAATGTCCTCGACACGAAGGCCTTCGAAATAGTGCATGACGGTAATCTCGCGGTGGCGCTTGGACAAGAAGGCAATTTCTTGCCGCAGTTGATCAAGCGTCTCCTGTTCGACCATTCGACTCAATACGGACGGTTCTTCGTCTGCAAGCAGCGCTTCATCGAAGCCATCATCGCCACCGGCAGCCATGCGCCAATGCCGATTGTGCTTCGCGGCGTAGTTCGACCACGTGTAGCTGCAGATCCGCCGTACCCACGCATCCATATTGTCGATCCCCCGCCCGCCCTGCAAGGAGCGGAACAGGGCAGTTGCAATCTCCTGTGCCAGGTCCTCTGCGTCCTGATGGTGACCAAGCTTCCGAAGCGCGAAACCGAAGATCCGGCCCGAGTAACGATGCACCCACTGCTCTACCTGCTGCTCAGCGTGCTCCCGCTCGTCCTCGTTCATCGATGCATTTGTCATAGTCCCGGTGATTTCGTCAGCCACTGTTGCCGCGCTTGCCTGCCTGTCGTCCATATCGCACCTCTGTCATTGATTTGACGTACTTACTTAATAAGTAGGGGGTTTGTGAAGACCGGTTGGGTCGTATTTCGAAATTTGTACAAAAAAAAGAGCCGCGCAGGCTGCGCAGCTCTTAGATGATATGCAAGGTAAAAGTAAACTGGCGGAGAGGGTGGGACTCGAACCCACGTGAGCTTGCACTCTAACGGTTTTCAAGACCGCCCCGTTATGACCGCTTCGGTACCTCTCCACATTTAAAGTCTAACATTAAGATTGTACCACAAGCGAATTCTAACAATCAACTTCCTTTTTGCATTTTAGCCGAAATACGTACAAAAAAGAGCCGTCGCAACGGACGGCCCTTCCCTAAAGCACTATTTCTTCGCAATAACCGAGACGCCGCCCATGTATGGACGCAGCACTTCCGGAATAACGATCGAACCGTCAGCTTGCTGGTAGTTCTCAAGAATCGCAGCGAACGTACGGCCAACTGCAAGACCTGAGCCGTTCAGCGTATGCACGAACTCTGGCTTGCTCTTCGGCTCGCGGCGGAAGCGGATCGCTGCGCGGCGCGCTTGGAAGTCCTCTACGTTCGAGCACGACGAGATTTCACGATACGTGTCTGCGCTTGGCAGCCACACTTCGAGATCATACGTCTTCGCAGCGGTGAAGCCCATATCGCCCGTGCACAACGACAATACGCGGTATGGCAGACCAAGCAGCTGCAGCACTTTCTCTGCATTCGCCGTCATTTTCTCCAGCTCATCGTACGACGACTCTGGGTGAACGAGCTTCAGCAGCTCGACTTTGTTGAATTGGTGCTGGCGGATCAGGCCACGCGTATCGCGTCCTGCCGCACCCGCTTCAGAACGGAAACATGCGCTGTACGCGACAAAATACTTCGGCAGATCTTCATTGCTCAGAATCTCTTCGCGCGCAATGTTCGTTACCGGAACTTCTGCCGTCGGAATCAGGTAGTAATCCGAGCCCTCAAGCTTGAATAGGTCTTCTTCGAACTTCGGCAGCTGACCTGTACCGAACAAGCTGTCGCGGTTAACGATATACGGCGGCAGCACTTCTTCGTAACCATGCTGGTCACTGTGCAGATCCATCATGAAGCTAATAAGCGCACGCTCAAGACGCGCACCCAAGCCACGGTAGAACACGAAGCGCGAACCTGTTACTTTGCCCGCGCGTTCGAAGTCGAGAATGCCAAGATCCTGCGCCAGCTCCCAGTGAGCCTTCGGCTCGAAGCCAAGCTCGGTAGGCGTACCAATACGGCGAATCTCCACATTGTCTTCTTCCGATGCGCCAACTGGCACCGACTCATGCGGCAGGTTCGGGATCGCCATCGTCAACTCTTCGATTTGCGTTTCCAATACGCGAATTTCGTCGTCGATTTCTTTGATCCGGTCGCCAACCTCACGCATTTCGATAATAAGCGCTTCTGCGTCGCCGCCCGATTTCTTCAGCTTCGCAACTTCTTGCGATACGATATTGCGGCGGTTCTTCAGATTGTCCGACTCCACCAGAATCTCGCGGCGACGCGTATCCAGCACCGGGAAAGCTGCTACGAGCTCTTCCGACTTGCCACGGTTAGCAAGTGCTTGCACCACTTTATCGTAATCATTTCTGAGCCACTTCACATCTAGCACGAATGATTCTCCTCTCAATATGAGCCGGCTGCCTCCATATGCTCACCGGCTTCGATTGCTTCTTAAACGCGGCTCGCTGCCGCCTCACGCGCCATGTCGACGAAATAAGCGTGAAGACGATAGTCGTCCGTCAGCTCCGGATGGAACGAGCATGCCAGCAGGTTGTTCTGCCGAGCAGCTACAATCTCATCTTTATAAGTCGACAATACATCAACGCCTGCGCCAACTTCCTTAATAAGCGGAGCACGGATGAATACGGCACGAATCGGTTCATCGATGCCTTTAATGTCGAGATCCGTCTCGAAGCTTTCACGCTGACGGCCGAATGCATTACGCTGCACCGTCATATCCATGAGCTCGAGATGCGCATCATCTTGGCCTTCGATGCGGTCCGCGAGAACGATAAGACCTGCGCATGTACCGAATAACGGCTTGCCTTCTGCCGAGAACTTCCGAATCGGGTCGATAAAATCATACTTCCGCATCAGCTTGCCGATCGTCGTGCTCTCCCCGCCAGGGATAACGAGACCATCAAGGCTGTCCAGCTCTTCCACACGTTTCACAGCAACGGCTTCCGCACCTGCTGCTTCCAGTCCGCGAATATGCTCTGCCACGGCGCCTTGCAGCGCCAATACGCCTATTTTCATAACGGATACCTGCCTTTATGTTGACGCCTTCACATCGATCAGCGTTCGAATATGTACAACCATCTATAGCGTAGTATGCCCTTCATTGCCGAAAAGCCCCTGTTATAGGGGCTTTTCTCTCTGTTTGCAGAAGCAATGAACAGCTTATTAGATGCTGCGGTCTTGCATGCGGTCGAAACCGGACAGCGTCTTAATATCGATGCCTTTCATCGGCGTACCGAGGTTCTTCGATACTTCCGTAATCAGCTTGTAGTCTGTGTAGTGCGTCGTTGCTTCAACGATTGCGCGAGCGAATTTCTCAGGGTTGTCCGATTTGAAGATACCGGAGCCTACGAATACGCCTTCAGCGCCAAGGTGCATCATGAGCGCCGCGTCAGCTGGTGTTGCTACGCCGCCTGCTGCGAAGTTTACAACTGGCAGCTTGCCAGCTTCCGCTACTTGAACGAGCAGATCGTAATTTACGCCCAGTACTTTAGCTTCGTTGAACAGCTCGTCCTTCGACAGGCTGGAAACACGACGGATTTGACCGTGGATCAGACGAAGGTGACGAACAGCCTCTACAACATTGCCCGTTCCTGGCTCGCCTTTAGTACGGATCATCGATGCGCCTTCTTGAATGCGGCGAAGGGCTTCGCCCAGGTCTTTCGCACCGCATACGAATGGAATTGTGAATTCGTTCTTGTTGATGTGGAACACTTCGTCAGCTGGCGTCAGTACTTCGCTCTCGTCGATGTAGTCAACGCCCATCGACTCCAGTACTTTAGCTTCTACATAGTGACCGATACGCGCTTTAGCCATAACCGGAATGGAAACGACTTTCGTTACCTCTTCAACGATCGTTGGGTCAGCCATGCGAGCCACGCCGCCTGCTGCACGAATGTCGGATGGAACGCGCTCAAGCGCCATTACTGCAACTGCGCCTGCTGCTTCAGCGATTTTTGCTTGCTCTGCGTTCATGACGTCCATGATGACGCCGCCTTTTTGCATTTCAGCCATACCGCGTTTAACGCGCGAAGTTCCTGTTTCCATCTCCTGAAAACCTCCTATTTATATGCGGATACAATGATAGCTCCGAATGTAACTCTAACCATTGATTTTACATGAAGCGCAGCGAATCGGCAACCTTACAGCTGCGATTGCTGCGCTTCTAAAAGCTACATATTAAATTTTAGCCGAACAAGCCAGCAATTCCGCTGAACAGACTCGAGAAGAAGCTGCCAATGTTGCGGAACAACATCGTGAACCAGCCTGCTTTCTTCACGTCCTCAGCGGCAATTAGGTCAACCGTCTTCGTCAACTTTTGGCCGGAATCGGGGTTTTTATACTCATACGTTACCGTACCGAGCTTCTGGCCTTGTTTAATTGGTGCTTTCAGTTCACTATCCGGCAGCAGCTCCGTCTTCACGACATCCGCCTTCGCCTCGGCGCCTTTCTTCACGAGGAAGCTCACGTCATTGGCCGTGATGACACCAACCGATTTCTTTTTGCCCTTCGTTATTTTAACCGTTGGCACAGATTCTACGACAGTTTTCGGTGCAACAATCGTTTTCTTCTCGAAGCTTGCGTAAGCATAATCGTACAGCTTCGCTGTTTCGTGGAAGCGAGCGCCCTTCGACTTCGTGTTCATGACAACACTCACATAACGGAGTCCGTTAACTTGAACCGTACCTGTGAAGCAATAGCCTGCAGCGGACAGATAGCCCGTCTTCATGCCGTCAACGCCTGGATATGCATAAGATTTAAGTGCTGTTACATCTTTATTCGATGCAAGCATGTAGTTGTAGTTAATCAGTTCGCCTTTGTCCCGCTCGCGGAACTTATAACGTGGAATACTTGCATATTCCAGAAACTCTGGATGTTCATTAACAATGGTTGCGGCCAGCTTCGCTTGGTCGCGAGCCGAAATAACCGTTGTATCTTCAAGACCGGCAGGTCCTGTATAATGCGCCGATGTCATACCGAGATTTTGCGCTGTTTCATTCATTTTATCGACAAAGCCTTGAACAGAACCGCCCACTTGCACCGCTAATGCGATTGTCGCATCGCTGGCCGAGCCGACTGCCATTGCGATATAAAGCTCTTTAACCGTATGTTTCTCGCCTACTGCCAGATAAACTTGGGAACCGTCCGGCGGAACCGTTGCTGCTTCCTCCGATGTAGATACAACCGTATCCCATGCAAGGCGGCCCGCTTTAATTTCTTCGAGTACGATGTACTCTGTCATCATCTTCGTCATGCTGGCCGGAGGCATTGGTTGATCCGCGTTCACTTCATACAACACCTGACCAGTCGTTGGCTCAATAAGAATTGCTGCCTTTGCATCAATACCAAGCGGATTGCTCGCTCCCGCAGAAGCTGTCGCATCCTTTGCTTCTCCTTCAGCAAAAGCTGCTGTGGAACCCAACGCCAACATAACCATCCATACTGCTAACAATGCCGCCACCATTGAGCGCAGGCGCCCCAGCTTGAAACTCACCTTCAAGTTATTCTCCCCATTTCCCATAAGCTTTCGTCGTTCATTATTGTAACATAGTAAACGTATAATGAAAAAGCCAGACAAGAGAGATTGCGTTAATCCGCAATTTCCCTTATCTGGCTTGTTCTGTTTAGCATCCAATGAGCGCTGCTATTCTACTAATCTTAGAGAGAGTAGTTAGGCGCTTCTTTCGTAATCTGAACGTCATGCGGATGGCTCTCGCGAAGACCGGCGCCCGTGATACGAATGAATTGCGTATCGTTCTTAAGCTCTTCGATCGATGCGGTGCCGCAGTAGCCCATACCGGAGCGGAGACCGCCAACCAGTTGGTGAACCGTATCAGCCATTGCGCCTTTGTATGGAACGCGGCCTTCGATGCCTTCCGGAACGAGCTTGTTCGTGTTCTCGCTCTCTTGGAAGTAACGGTCCTTGCTGCCTTCTTTCATTGCGCCGAGCGAACCCATGCCGCGGTACACTTTGAAGCGACGACCTTGGTAAATTTCCGACTCGCCTGGGCTTTCTTCCGTGCCTGCAAGCAAGCTGCCGACCATGATGGCACTTGCACCTGCAGCGATAGCCTTCACGATGTCGCCAGAGTACTTGATGCCGCCGTCCGCGATAATCGGGATGTTGTACTCGCGTGCAACCGTTGCGCAGTCATAGATGGCTGTAATCTGTGGTACGCCGATACCCGCGATAACGCGCGTCGTACAGATCGAGCCTGGACCAATACCGACTTTAACGACCGATGCGCCGGCTTGGATCAAGTCGCGAGTAGCTTCGCCTGTTGCTACGTTGCCCGCGATGATCGTCAGCGTTGGATGCTTCTCGCGAAGCTTCGCAACAGCGGCGAGGATGTTGATGTGGTGACCGTGTGCCGAGTCCACTACGATTGCGTCCACGCCTGCATTAACAAGCGCTTCTGCACGCTCGAACGTGTCCTTCGAGATACCGATTGCGGCGCCGCAGACGAGTCGTCCGTGCTGATCTTTCGCTGCGTTCGGGAATTGGATCGCTTTCTCGATATCTTTAATGGTAATAAGACCTTTAAGTACGTTATTGTCGTCTACGAGCGGAAGCTTCTCGATCTTATGCTTCTGAAGAATGACTTCTGCTTGAGCCAGCGTCGTGCCGACCGGTGCCGTAACAAGCTCTTCGCGCGTCATTACTTCGCTGATCTTCATCGAGTAGTTATGAACGAAGCGGAGGTCGCGGTTGGTCAAAATGCCGACCAGCTTGCCGTTCTCATCAACGATAGGCACGCCGGAAATCCGGTACTTGCCCATGAGCGCTTCAGCATCATATACATGATGGTCAGGCGTCAGCGAGAATGGGTTCGTAATGACGCCGCTCTCCGAACGCTTCACGCGATCTACCTCTTCGGCTTGTTGCGCGATCGACATGTTCTTATGAATGATACCGAGGCCGCCTTCACGAGCGATTGCGATCGCCATTGCCGATTCCGTAACAGTATCCATGCCTGCGCTAATAAGCGGAATATTCAACTTCACATTGTCGCTGAGTACGGTTCCTACCGAAACCTCACGCGGCAGCACTTCAGATTTGCGCGGAACGAGCAGCACGTCGTCAAACGTCAAACCCTCTTTGGCGAATTTTGTTTCCCACACGAGTATGTTCCTCCCTTTATTTCATCCTATATTTAGCTTGCTCTGACGGATATTATTGCAATATTAGCAGAGGGGGTATAGGCTGTCAAGGCTGTAAAATCGGCATTTTCAGCCGCTTTCATCGATATTTTCATGAAAAGGATGCGGGTTAACAGCGTTGCCAAAGAGCTAACATTGACTATTACAAAAGGTAAGTTACCTGTTCATCTATAGTTATATTTGCATGCCGCGCTCCACAACAGAAAGTCGTGTACGCCTTGATCATGCAACGCCTTGATCTGCTCTTTCACAGCCTGCTTGTCATACACCATATGCGGATGCACCCATGTAGCCGTGAAGCTCTGCAGCCATGGACGCAGCTGAGCTGGCTTAATTCCGCTCTCTACCATCGCTTGATTACGCTTCTTCGCGTCTGCCATAGCACGGCTCACGATCGCATAAGGGTGCATATCGGGATCACGCACGCCATATATTCCGTTACCGTAATGCGACGGATATATCATCGGCGATATATAGTCAACTTCTTGTCCAATCGCCCGCCAGCGTTGACCAATCCCCATATCATCAGTCGCTGAAGTAACAAGTCCGAATACATCAGCCGATACTTTAGCTCCCTGACGATGAATAGCAGGCCGAGCTTGATGTAGGAAGCGTCGAATCGCTTCCGCGCGACTCCATCCATTCGCATTGGCTAACTTCACCTGCTTGGTTGTAATGCCTTCAGGAAACCGTACATAATCGAATTGGATCTCGTCAAAACCAAGCTTTGCCGCCTCAACCGCGATATTGATGTTATAGTTCCACACTTCTTGATGGTAAGGATCGATCCACGGCCGCCCATGGCTGTCTTTCCACACTCCGCCGTCTTGACGGCGAATTGCTAATTGAGGTTTTCTCTTCGCCAGATATGGATCCTTAAATACGACTACTCGGCCAATCGTGTATACATGATCCTGATGCAGCTTCTGAAGAAGTTGCTTCATGTTCGCAATTGTAGGGGATTGATCCGCTCCCGTCTGTTGAACAGCAGCATTGGAAGAACGATAGGTCAATCGTCCAAAATCATTTTTCACATCAATCACAACTGCATTCAGATCAGTTTCGCGTATCAACTGCCGTAATTGATTCATCTTTGTGCTGTTGCCGGCAACCCATCCCGATACATAGATCCCTCGGATCGGCTGTCTTGCACCCTTCGTGCTACCGGCCATCGTGCTGGCCGTCTTGGCGCCTACATAAGTAGGGGCCTGATCTGGCGTAAACAAGCCTGTTAACGCAAGCACCCCACACAACAAAACAGCCGTTCCATACCTCATCCAACGTCGCGCTGTGCTTGCCCTTCTCATCGGTAAACCGCCTCCTTCTCAACGCGTTCTTTACGTGTAGTATTAGCGATTCACCGAATTAGCTTGAGAAGGATATATATCCAATAACGGCCGATGATCACGAAGTAAAATCTAGGAGCTTACTCGACGACGAATCTTGATCCAGCCTTCGAACTCCAAAGCTTATGCTTCCGATGTAGTTTCCTCCGGAAACCTTGCAGCTCATGTAGGTTTTGCCTACACTCCGCTACTCATTCTACAGTCTGAACCAACCTTCTCGGTGCTGATCGACCTCTACATAAATCTTTTCCCGTTCCGTAAACATCAAAAAAACCGTGCCATAATTTACACAGCTTACTTTATCGTCGTCCCATACTCTAAGACCCCTGCAGTACAAGAATGAATCCTCCGTTGATCACGAACAATCTCAAATTGCTTATTCGACGTAAAATGCTGAATTGGCACTCATCACGATACTGATCCACTTAATATAGTTCGTTTCTCATTCCGAAAACAACAAAAAAGCCGTGTCATTAAGACACGGCTTGCTTCGTGCTTGGCGTCGTCCTACTCTTCCAGGACCCTGCGGTCCAAGTACCATTGGCGCTGGAGGACTTAACGGTCGTGTTCGGTATTAGTACGCGTAGAACCACTCCACCATCGACACCAAACAATAATCGGCCAGTGATCACGATGAAAACTCAAGAAGTTTACTCGACGTCGAATCTTGAACCGGCTCTCGAAGTCCGCTACTCATGTAGGTCCTAACCTACACTCCGTTGCTCCTTCTTCGATCCAATTCAACCTTCTCGGTGCTGACTGGCCTTTATATACATCTTTTCTCGTTCCGTATAACAACAAAAAAGCCGTGTCATTAAGACACGGCTTGCTTCGTGCTTGGCGTCGTCCTACTCTCCCAGGACCCTGCGGTCCAAGTACCATTGGCGCTGGAGGACTTAACGGTCGTGTTCGGTATGGGAACGCGTGGAACCCCTCCGCCATCGACACCAAACATGTTCGACTGATGATCAGTCTCACTAATTGAAGGTTACACCTTCAAAACTGGATGCGAATGTTGAATCCTTAGCTTTAGCATTTGCTTTACCTTCCGAAGAAGGATTTTAGGATAAGCCCTCGATCGATTAGTACTCGTCAGCTGCACGCA
>NZ_JACXZA010000008.1 GCF_014779765.1 Paenibacillus terricola
TGCAGCTGACGAGTACTAATCGATCGAGGGCTTATCCTAAGCGTTTTGGCGAATGCCAAAATCGCAACTTCGAAAGCAATACCTAAGCTAAAGTTTCAACATTCGCATCCAGTTTTGAAGGTGCAACCTTCAAATTAGACCAAGAAAGAGACCAATCAGCACCGAGAAGGTTGAATTGGATCGAAGAAGGAGCAACGGAGTGTAGGCAAACCCTACATGAGTAGCGGACTTCGAGAGCCGGTTCAAGATTCGATGTCGAGTAAGCCTCTTGAAATCCTTCGTGATCATTGGTCGATACTGCGGAGCCGTGGTGTAGAGGCCTAACATGCCTGCCTGTCACGCAGGAGACCGCGGGTTCGAATCCCGTCGGCTCCGCCATTTTAATTAAATACGCCGGTGTAGCTCAGTTGGTAGAGCAACTGACTTGTAATCAGTAGGTCGTGGGTTCGACTCCTATCGCCGGCACCATTTTTCAAACGAACATCCCGTTCTGAGACATAATGTCTTTGATTGGGATTTTTTTTGTTTTCTAATCGGAATAGTAGTCGAACAATTGTTCTTCATCTTAATGGAATATGATGGTAAACTATATTAGGAATCGAACTAAGCAGCTTGGATGAGGAGCTGAAGCCGATCAATAGGATGTACAAAGCGATTATATTCGATCTGGACAATACACTCTTGAATTACTCAATGTGTGAATGGCATGCAATGAGAACAGCAGTTCAAGCACATCATTTGTTCCAGAATGATGATATTAGGTGGAACGAGTTTTGGGAGGCCTATTGCAATAGCAACGCGGTGCATTGGATGAATTTTGTGAGAAATGCCGGTATCCATCATAGTATTGAAGAAGTTCTAATTCGTTCCTTCCAGGACTCCTTAGCTGAGTATCAAGGACCTAATTTAGAGCAGTTAGCTCAGACCTATTGGGATCAATTTTGTCATTCATGTATTATGGAGGATGGAGCTCAATCTATCATTCAATATACAAGTAAGCATTACAAATTAGGTATTATCTCAAATGGTATAGGTGTCGCTCAGAGAAAAAGATTGGCTGCAGGAAACATCCTACATCAATTTGATTCAATCGTTGTATCGGATGAGATAGGGATCCGAAAGCCTAAGAAAGAAATCTTCGATCTTGCGTTGAATGAACTCCATTTATCAAGTGATGAAGTGCTATATGTGGGTGATTCGCTATCGGATGACTACAATGGTGCTAGAAACGCTAGGATCGATTTCTGCTACTATAATCGCAAGGGTCAAGCTATACCGAATGAAATTGCTCCTAGGTATGTCATAAACGAATTAAGGGATCTTATGCGAGTTACTTAGGATAAGATAATCGTTAATATGAATATGTAGACGAAGAGATTCAGTCATAACGATCTTACCTTATATTCGACATGTGAGCCTTGTCCGATGTGCAGTTGTACGATTCTGATGTCTTTTTACCTGACCAAGAGCTGGAGACGAGACAAAGAGAGCTAATGGCAAAGTTTTATACGAGTCGAGGGTATTTGGAGACTGATTGGCATTTGGAGAAGAGTGAATTTGTAAACAAATAAGCTAGCTTACTTGGTTAAGATAATAAGATTAGATGGAAGAGAGAACGATCATTATGAAAAATACTGTATATATTATTTCTGGACCTGCTGGCGTAGGCAAGTCTACGACATCACAAACTCTTGTACAGGAATTTGAGAAGAGTGCTTACATCTCCGGAGACGATATTAGCCACATCCCTGTCAAAGGCAGAGGATTACCGTGGCTCGATCAGGAGTCATTAGATCTGATTTGGAACAATATTTTGAGTCTGACGAGTAATCTGTTGGATTACGGTTTCGATGTAGTGATCGATTATGTAACATTTCCCTCGGAAGCAGCATGGTTAGCTGAGAAGCTAAAGCACAGAGATATCAAGGTTGTATATGTGGTACTGCTGGTGGATGATGAAACGATAGTTCAGCGGGATCGTCTAAGACCAGAGGAACATCAAATGGGAGAACGCAGCCTGATCCTACTACACGAGTTTGAAAGGGACGGCAGCTTAAGTGATCTTAACAAGCTATACACTCATCATTACAGCGTCGATCAACTGCCGGAGATTATTAAGGAGATTATACATAACGAGAAGTATCTTGTACGGCTGTAATGGAAGTTGTAGAGTAGGTGTACTTTCTTCCCAACATGAACTTATGTATAATAATGGAATAGAATTCAGACATCACACGACTCACGCAGGATAGCAGCTATCTTTGCCGAGTCGTTTTTTTATATTTTGTAAGGATTGAGATATCGTCTATGAAGTGATTAAGTTCAATTGACCTTATTTAGCCATTTTATCAAGATAGACATATAAGCAGGTTTGATTACCCGCCAAGGAGACGAATTACATTCGAATGAGGAATACATCGTTGAGCCAGTGGTTTGAACTTGATGAAGTTGATCACGAGCATATGAAATTCGCAGTTATTATCGCTACATTTCATGACCAGTACATTATCATTCATAACAAGAAGCGTGGTGGGTGGGAGATACCTGGGGGCAGCAGAGAACCAGGTGAATCCATCGTTCAGACAGCATCTCGAGAACTATACGAAGAAACAGGTGCTGTGAGATTCGACTTAATGCCATTCGGAATCTATGAGATGAATGGAAGCTATGGAATGGTGTTCTATGCGAAAGTAGAGGAGTTAAGCGCCTTGCCAGCCTTTGAAATCGAAGCAATAAGGTTTGAAGATGTGCTGCCTGAGGGGATGAACTTCGACGAGATGTTTTATATTTTCAATGATAAATGGATGGAACGGAAATACAAGATGCATACGTTATACAGCATTAATAATAGGAACATAGAAGAGACGAATCAGGGGTTGGTAATAGGTGAATCTCGAAACTAAATCATGCAACGTTATCGCAATCGGCGGTTCAGCTTCCGAGGCAGGGAAAAGCACTTTGACAAACATCAGGAGCGGAGGTGAATGGAATTGATCGTTAGGCGTGCGGAAGCCTCAGATTATATGACTCTCTCGAGGCTTTCTGAATCATGGGAATCAGAGAACATTACTTATGGTCTGAAAGCTAACGCTATTGAGGATTTAGAATCAGCCGAAATATGGGTAGCAGATGAAGAGGGTCTAATTGCAGGCTATCTGCTTGGCGAGGTTAGAAACAATAAGGGTCTAGCAGTTTTCGAGGAGACGGATGAGGCTTATTTTGAAATTGAAGAGATTTACGTTCATCCTGCTCATAGAAGCAAAGGTTATGGCAGTGCCCTGATTCAGCATGTAACGGAACTGATGAATCAGCGGGGCATTACCCGAATGACAGTAAGCACTGCAAATAAGAACTGGCAGAAAGTCATGGCGTTCTATCAGAAGCACGGGTTCAACAGTTGGACGATGACTTTGTACAAGTAAGTCAGTCACCACAGGAGGCTCACATAATTATGCAATTCAAACAGAAACAAGCGGATCGCCCCGACTGGAGAAGAATTGCAGCTAAGCGGTATGTTCAAACGCATAGAAGAACGGAATCATTCCAAGGCTACGTTACTTATTTGCTGTTGGACAAGGTTGTCGAGCCGTTAGTCGTGAACTATGGAGCAGACGATATTTGTATCGCCGATGATGGTTTCGTCTGGATCATGTTAATCCCTGAGCATCAGAACTATTGTGTAACCGTTATGGTCAATGCAGGTGATGCGGTCGTTCAGTGGTACTTCGATATCATCCATTCAACAGCTCTGTCACCAGACGGCATTCCTCTAATCAATGATCTGTACCTGGATTATATTCATCTGCCCGACGGTACTACGATTGTGAAAGACATGAAGGAGCTAGCGAAGGCGCTGCAGGACGGAATAATAACGGAAGACCTGCATGACCTTGCATTGCGGGAGGGAAATAAGCTTCTTGAGGAGATCAACAGCGGAAGTCATTATTTGATTCATCATACCGAGATGTATCTCGATGGCTTGCAGGAGATAAGGAATGGAGATTTGGTTTGAAAAAATGATATCAAATTAGTAACGATTGTGCGCTCAGAGCGAGTGAAGGGGTGCAAGGTGTCGATTACATTTGAATTCCTGCAGGAGAGGCATTTGCCGCAGATTAGGGAATGGCATCGGGATCCTGAAACTTTTAAGAGGCTAACCATTCCGCCAGTGGAAGATTGGTTTAAGTTCGTTAGCAGTCGATTAGATTATTTCGTATTGGCAGCCAGTGAGAATGATGAACTCATCGGTGAGGTTATGGTTGAACTAATTGAATATAAGCGGGCATCAATTGCCTTCGTTGTTAGTCCCACACATAGGTGCAAGGGATATGGGAAGCGAATGCTTGCATCGATAATCACTCATGCCATCCTGACTGAAATCAATGAAATCGAAGCTTGGGTCGATGAGGATCATATTGGAAGTATCAAATGTCTGGAAGCTGCAGGGTTTACAATAGATGAAACAGAAGATCAGTTGGTTCGTTATTTATATAAGAGGTAATGAAGGGGGAAGGTTGCCGTATGAACATTCAACAATTCAAGACCCGTATTGAAGAGTTGTTCGGCCAGCTGCTCGTCGATTTTCACGAAAATGAAGAGTATGGTTACAATAATGTCTCATCCACCGAATATCGGACGATTGGATATGCAACCAACCTTACGCCCGAGATCATATTGCAGGCAGCGGAACAGAAGGTCGACTTGATTGTAACCCATCATGATGCGTGGGATTTTGTGTATGGTATGAAAGAAAGATGTAACGCGCTGCTGGAAGAGCACCATATGACTCACTTCTTCATTCACTTGCCGCTGGACTATGCGGAGTTCGGGACTTGTAATTCTCTGCTTCAGTTATTAGGTGCAAATATTGTTCAACAATCGCAGCACATCAATGGAGACAGCAGTATTGGAATTGGAGAGCTTAAGCATCCAGTCACATTAGAGGAATTGGCAGCAACGATGAGCGGTGTATTAGAAGAGAAGGTTTTTGTAGGGCGGAATAGCGACAAGGTCATACGCAGGATTGGGATGGTAACCGGAGCGGGTAATAGTACGAATCAGCTGAAGGAAGCGATGGAGTACAATTGCGACGTGTATATCACAGGTGAGAAAACGTTGTACACCGTGCAATATGCGAAGTTCATTCATATGAATCTTATCGTAGGCAGCCATACATTCACCGAGATATTCGGAGTAAGGTCACTGGTCTTTAAGATTCAAGAGCAATTTCCGGATCTTGAGATCGTACAATTAAATGAAGAGCATAACGAGGTTATGACATAGCCTGGACACAAGATGGGAGTGATTATAATCAAGAAAGGTTATTATTTCATCA
Organism: Paenibacillus terricola; assembly: GCF_014779765.1. Lineage (GTDB taxonomy): Bacteria > Bacillota > Bacilli > Paenibacillales > Paenibacillaceae > Paenibacillus_T > Paenibacillus_T terricola. The sequence continues at coordinate 5,336 of NZ_JACXZA010000008.1, forward strand.
TCGTCATCGCTGCAGCAATGCTGCTTATATCGCAAACGCATGTGAAGGAATCTTTTGGCGATCAGATATTCGAAGCAATAGGCATTTCACCTTGGACGAAGAGCAATCAGAATGGATTGCATTTACCAGTTATACTTGGAATATTCCTCATGATCATAGGAGTAGCTGGATCACAAAGAACCCTGCGGAATCGTCATCCCAAAATATCTAGAATGATACTTATTGGTTGCATTGCATTCTTCTTTATATTCCCTTTCATGACGCAAGGCGTGATGTTTGCAGCGAAATATAACGCAGCTGACGCTGCTTCAGTCCAAGTGACCAATGCTAAATGTGATTTCGCATCGAATGAGAATAAGGTCACTGCAGATTGCTCATTCAAGATTTTCAATTATGGTAAAGCGGAGGAAGTCGTAATCCATCCTGTGCTTCCAACGAATTGGCATCGCAACGTCGATATCGATTTTGGCGCTATTACAGTGACGCTCGACCGGCATAGTAAACAGAATATGACAGTACGGTTCAATGGCACTCAGAATAATGGGAGCGGATTTACAGGCTGGGGTCAAGATATTGGTATGAAAGTAATCTCAACGAATAGGGCTAAACAGTAGACGTTGTTATCGATAGTCATCACAAGACTACAAGTCTTCGTCATGGAAGTGGTACAATTAATAAAGAGCAATATGGCGAAGTAATAGAAAGAGTCCGCAAGGGAGAGGTGAGCATATGTTTTATACTCTTCTATTACTCGTTGTCCTTCTTGATCAGGCTGCTAAGCTGTGGGTCCGCTATCATATGGAGCTGGGCCAATCGATCGAGATGTGGGATGGGTTTCAATTAACGTTCTTCGAAAACTCAGGTGCAATGGCGAGCAGTTTTGAGGGGTATGGGACGTACTTTGTCATCCCGGCTGTCGGAATCGCGATATGGGCGATCTATCTTTATCATAAGGGCATGCTCAATAGTTTGGTGCTGCGTTGCGGAGCGGGGATATTCGTTGGCGGTGCAATTGGGAATGCGATCGACCGTATACTGCGTGGCAAAGTGACGGATTTCCTCGATTTCGGGAGGGGGATATCCAATCTGGCTGACCATGCGATCACTCTAGGCATGCTGCTTATCCTTATTCATGGATTCATCATCAGCCCGATGAGGAAAAGAAAATCAAAGCGTATAACAGTTTGATAAAGAGCCGCATAGATGTCCCATGATGGTGGTCTACGTGGGTGATCTGCAGTTCTTCATATCAACCTGTGAAGATGGTACAATTAGGGAAGTGAATTCTGCCGAGTGTTAGCCGCACTCGGTTTCTTTGTAAATATATGACCAGGAATCGGCAGACCTGAAGGAGGGATCGGTACGCCATTCACATTTGCACATCCTTTGTACGCCATACCGTTGACACTTGTGAAGCCTCGTTATTGGAGTATATCCGGTTTGATTCTGGGCAGTATGTCTCCTGATTTTGAGTATTTCCTAGCGCTTGAGCCGCGGCAGACGATCGGACATACCTTCAAAGGTCTCCTCGTTGAGGCGATTCCATTAAGCATCATTATATTAGTGCTCGTTCATCTATGTATCCAATCATTTGCCGCTCATTTACCATCGATTGCTCAACTGGATTGGAGAGCTTACAAGCGAATAAAATTAATGGATCTGCGGAGCTATAGGAGCTGGATCATATTTCTGCTCTCCGTTGTTGTCGGATTCTACAGCCACCTATTCGTTGACGCATTTACACACGAGAGCGGGTATTTCGTCCAGCGGCATCAGACCCTTCAGAACGAATACGGTGTTGCTATTCCTTTGTACCAATTACTGCAGTACCTTTTCTCTTTGTTTGGCATGATGGTGGAGTTCGTTCTACTTATGTGGATGCTGTTCAAGACACCGATTTCAACTGGAGTCGTGAATGTGAAGCGGACTTCTTGGTTCGCCAAAATAAAGTATTGGTCCATTGTGCTCATCGTTGCGGTCGGTATAGTAGCTGCCAAACTAGCAATGACAACAAGTACGAATACACTGGGTATTCTTGTTGTCGCACCAATCTCAGGCGTGTTGGCAGGCATCATAGTAGCGAGCCTGTTTGGCCGAGGAGAAATGAGGATTCAGAGAAAATAATTAAATGACAGATAACAGAGGGGTCTAATCCAATGAATGCTAAGAAAGCAGCAGCAGATAAAGCAGTGGAATTGATTCAGAGCGGAATGACAATTGGACTAGGCACAGGATCTACAGCCTATTGGGCGATACATAGAATTGCAGAGCGGATGAATGAAGAGGGACTTCGGATTGAAGCGGTGTCCAGTTCGAAGCAATCAGAAGAGTTGGCTAACCAACTGGGCATTCCGATTATTCCGTTCTCGGAAGTGAAGTCGATCGATATTACGATTGATGGTGCAGATGAAGTTGATCGGGATACGAATCTGATCAAGGGCGGCGGGGGCGCACTACTGCGAGAGAAGATTATTGCATCGAACAGCAACCGGTTCGTCGTCATTGTGGACGAATCCAAGATGGTGCCAACGTTAGGCAAGTTTCCGCTGCCAATCGAGATTGTCCCGTTCGCCACAGAACTAACCATTAGACGGCTGGAGCAGCTGGGCTGCAGGCCTGTGATTCGTATGGCGGATCAAGCGACATTCATTACGGACAATGGCAATTGGATTATTGACTGCCACTTTGATGAAATATCGAATCCCGGCGAACTAGGTGAACGGATTAAGACGATACCTGGTGTTGTCGAGCATGGGTTATTCGTTCGGATGGCGAACACGGTTGTGGTCGGACATGCCGATGGTACGACGACGGTCCAATAAGAGTATTGATTTGCGAGAGCATCTCGTTCGGAGAGGAGTGTTATCTATGGCAGTTATCGTAATTGACGGCGATTTGTTGCATGCATCGGAGGATATCATCGGACACCAGGTAAACTGTCAAGGTGTGATGGGGTCCGGAGTGGCCAGGGCATTGCGGGATCGATATGGGAACCTTTATCCCTCGTATAAACAATTTTGCAATCAATATGATTCACATCAGCTGCTTGGACAATGCCAGCTTGTTCGAACCGGCTCGAAATTTACGGCAAATCTATTCGGACAATTGAATTTCGGTAGGCAGAATGTTCTCTATACGAACTACGAGGCATTGAAACAAAGTCTCACTACATTGAAAGAAGAAGCCAAGAGGGATGGCTATTCGATTGCACTTCCCTATAACATTGGCTGCGGGTTAGCGAACGGGGATTGGAACGTTGTCGAGTCGATGCTGCAGGAAGTATTCGAGGATTATGAAGTTACGCTTTATCGACTTGGGTCATGATCTAGCTGTTCCAATTTCGATGCAAAGGACCATTCCTATGACCCTCAATCTATATCATTACTTTGATAGAGATATTGGGCCGTTCCGAAACTTATCCAAACTTACGAGAGTGGAATCGGAGGTCGTGTCCAATCAAATCCGACTTGAAGGAAATACTTTTGCCAGTCGCCGATCGGAAGATTACATGAGCATCAGGCGAGAGCTAGAGTCGGCTGCACGCAACCAGTTTATCGCAAAGGGTGGGAATCCACAGAATCCTTTCCCCCATTACATGACGCTCGGGGCCTGTGATTGGTTAAAATCATGGTATGCGAGTCCAGACGTACTGGAGATTCCTTGGGATCATTTTGCTGAGGAATCCGTTAGTTTTACATACGGAGATCTATTTCCTACCATGCGTTATCGAGATGACAAGCCTTATCGGCAGCAGGTATATACGAAGTCGGAAATTGTTGAGCTTATTGAGAAGTACGGCTTTCCGCAGGATTGGAACCGGGACGGAGACAAGGGGCCAGAACGATACATTGAAGCGCAGATTTGGGATGAGGAAGTTATTGGACGTTACTTGTTATAGCTTTGTGCGAATGGAGATAGGATTTATTTGATAGGAGCGGTACTGTTGGATAATTACATCATTCAGATGCTAGATGAGTATAAAGATAATGAACATGGTTTTATTATAGAACTCTCGCAAGTCCTTTTTGACAAAACTAATTACGGGGAACACCTTGATAGATTGGATGAGATTGAATTAACCTTCTATCTGATTAACGAGCTTGAGATGGAAGTGAATAACGGGGGACTAGATCAATATTTCTTTAATTCAAGCGGGAAGAATGCCAAGAAAGCGATCGCAGCCTTGCATAAGATTGAGGCGACCTTTACGGCGAACTTAGTTCAGGAAGCACAGAAATGTTATGATGGTGGATGGAAGGGACCCTTACTTCGGTTCTTTCATTTGTATAATGAAGATAAACAGTTGGCGGAAATGGATAAGTTCGATAAGGTTTTTTACGAATATAGGGAATCGATCTCAGAACTATTAATTAATTACATAAGAAAGAACTTGAAAGAGGTTGTTTGTTAGTAGGAGGTAATGGGATGGATCGTATTGCAGTTATTTCGGATATACATGGGAATTTGCCAGCTCTGGAAGCTGTGTTGGAGGATATTAATTCGCGTCATGTTGCGAAGATATATTGTCTGGGCGATCTGATTGGGAAAGGACCAAGTTCAGATCTCGCCGTAGATGTTGTTCAGCGGACATGCGATAAAGTGATTAAGGGTAACTGGGATGATTTTGTATCCAAAACAAGCGAGTTCGAGGCTGTGCATTGGCATCAAGCAAAGCTGGGACCGGAGAGAATGACGTATTTGAGCCAATTGCCGTTCGGCATTGAATGGTATATGAGCGGGCGACTTATCCGATTATTTCACGCTTCGCCTCGCAGCGAATATGAGCGGATTCAACCGTGGGACTCAGAGGAGCGGCGGCTGTCTCTATTTGAAAGCTCCGAGCATTTTGAGCAGGCAGGGTTATCAGACGTGGCTGGGTATGGGGATGTGCATAATGCTTATGTGCAAAATATCGCTGGTCGAACATTGTTCAACACCGGGAGCGTAGGCAACCCGTTGGAGATTCCCCAAGCTTCATACGCCATCCTTGAAGGCTGCTTAGACAGCAAGGAGCTTGCATCATTCAGCATTCAGTTGGTGAGAGTTCCTTACGATATTGAACTTGCGATCCAACAAGCAGTGGATGATGGTATGCCTGATCTTGAGGCGTATGTACGTGAATTGCGAACGGGGCAGTATCGAGGGAAAAAAGGCTAGTCGTGGTTAGAGATACGGAATATTTTCAACTTACATAAGGTAGAGGTGCTTCGAGATGGATGATTTCACTAAGAAACGTATTGAGAAAATTATGAATGTATATATTGAACAGAAGGTTCCGAAACACATACGAAATCAAATTAGACTCAATTATAAAATTAGAGGCAATAACGTAACGTTAAATGAAGAACGACCTGCTTTCAAGAGCACGGAGTGGGTGGAGTTGCCCGTTGCCCAGTTCCGACTGGAGCAGAATCAATGGAAAGTGTACTGGAGAGATAGCAAGAACAAATGGCATTTTGTCGAGGACATCGCTCCACATGAGAACTTTGAAACACAGCTAATGATTGTGGAAGAAGATAGTAGAGGAGTATTCTGGAACTAACTGTTAATTGAAAGGAACCGGAACTAAATGGACATTCGCATTACAAGAGTGATGCCAGACCAGATCCCAATGGATCTGATGCTGTTAGCGGACCCTTCCCAGGCCCTGATCGAAGAGTACATTCGTCGAGGCTTGTGTTACTTGGCGTATGCACAAGATCAGATTGTTGGCGAGTTTGTACTGCTGCCGACTCATCCGCAAACGATTGAGATTGTGAATGTTGCAGTGGATGAGGGATCTCAGGGAAGAGGGATTGGCCAAGCCCTTGTACGCAAGGCGATCCAAGAAGCAAAGGAATTAGGTTATCGAACAATCGAGATTGGGACAGGCAATTCGAGTTTCCATCAGTTAAAACTGTACCAGCGATGCGGATTCAGAATTGTTGGTGTCGATTTAGATTTTTTCACTCGCAACTATGAGGAAGAGATCTATGAAGATGGTATCCAATGCCAAGACATGATACGGCTTAGAATGGAATTGTAACCGATAAAGTGATATTGGAACTTGGGGGGGACGAATTGAATATCGAGTTGGCGATTGCTATTGCACTTGAAGCACATAGAGGTCAAGTGGACAAAGGGGGTTCTCCCTATATACTGCATCCCTTGGCGGTAATGAATCGGGTTGAGACGTTGGATGAGAAAATTGTTGCTGTTCTTCATGATGTCGTAGAGGATTCATCAATTACACTTGAGCAGTTGAAAGGGCATGGGTTCTCTGATGAGATCATAGATGCGATCCGCAGGTTGACCAAATCCGCAGAGGATAGTTACGAGGCTTTCATCGAGAAGACGATGGATAATCAGATCGCTCGGAATGTCAAAATAGCAGACATAAAAGAAAATATGAATATATCTCGAATTAAGAACCCAACAGAGCATGACTACAACCGTTTAGTGAAGTACAAGAAAGCGCTCGAAAGACTTGAAGAATAGTGCTTTATTATATCGACATAATAAAACATAAGTAGTATGAGCGCATAGACCTTTCGCAAGAAAGGTCTTTTTGTTGTACTTCTCAGAATGATATTCATTATGTATAATGGCAAAATATAGAAGGCTAGAAAAACTAAAGCAGGTGATGGGCATGGACCAGCTCGATAAGTCGTTAAAGATCAGACATGCAACTCATGATGAAGCTCCCATTGTACTGGAGCTGTGGCAAATGTCTGCCAGATGGTTAAATGCGAAAGGGATTTACCAGTGGAGACCGGAATATTTTCGACTTGAGCAGGTAGTTGAGTTTATGGACAATGGATCGGACGTTTATGTAGCGGAGCATGAGGGAACTATTGTCGGCACCTATGTGTTGACCTGGTCGGATCCTATGATCTGGCGCGAATTGGATCATAACGATGCAGGATACATTCATCGATTTGCTGTGAACAGAGATTACAAGGGCCTTGGAATGGGAACGTTGCTCATTCATTCCGCGATCGAGGAGATCAGACGGCGCGGCAAGAAGGTTGTAAGACTGGATTGTATGGCTGAAAATCCGAGACTGAATCAGTATTATCGGGAGTTCGGATTTGGATTCGTGCGCAGATTAGAATTCGATAACTGGGCCGCGAATTTGTATGAGATCGTGCTGTAGAGCCGAATCCATAATGGACAACCACGGTGATGCTTGGAAGATGAGTTAATGAAGCTGATCGGGAGAAAGAATCGGAAAGAATAGAGATAGAAAGAGGCCAATATGAGAATACAAGCGGTGTTCTTTGATTTATTCGAAACGCTGATCACTGAATTTATGGACGGCAGCCGAATTTCTAAACGCCAGTATGATTATATGCAGTTGCTAGGCCTATCCGCTGAAACATTTAAGCATGAGTGGCGCAATCATCAGGATGCTCGGATGAGAGGAGAGCATGCTACTTTCAACGATGTGATCCGCGCTATATTAGCATCGCACAGCTTACCAGTGAACGAAGCTAATATCGAGTTTCTCTATCAAGAGAGATTGAAGGAGAAGCATATCCCTTTCAGGCAGATTCATGCGGAAGTATTGGAGCTCCTCCAATACTTGAAGCAGAACCAGATCAAGGTCGGCCTCATCAGTAATTGTACGGAAGAAGAAGTGAGGGGCTGGCAGGATTGTGCCCTTAGCGAGTATTTCGATGATGCTGTTTTCTCCTATCAGACTGGAAAGTGTAAGCCGGATAAGGAGATCTATACGCTGGCTTGTGAACGATTGCAGGTTCTGCCAGAAGCGAGTGTCTTCGTTGGAGATGGCGGATCGAATGAGCTATCTGGCGCAGCGGATGCAGGACTTAACGTCTTTCATGCTGTATGGTTCCAATCATGGACCAAGAGTGACTTCAAGCAACTTAGACGCCCGAGCGAGCTAATCGCTGCATTTCAATAGGAAGGGACGACAGGGTCATGTATGCTTTTGACAAGCTGGAAGGGAAGAGAATTGTACTGCTCCCTTTACGAATAGAGCATCTGAACCCGTTGTTTGAAGCAGCAATTGATCCTCAAATATGGGAGCTGTATCCGACCTCTATCCGCTCAATCGAGGACATGCAGACTTTTATCCTTAAAGCTATTGAGGGGCGTCAACGCGGGGACCAGTTTCCTTATGCCGTATTCGATAAACAACTGGACAAGTTCGTTGGGTCGACGCGGTTTCTGCGAATTTCGGAGGAGAACAACAATCTGAATATCGGTTCGACGTGGTATTCACCCGAGGTCTGGCGCACGAGAGTCAATACGGAAGCGAAGTATCTGATGGTGGAGCATGCTTTCGAATCGGTTCATGTAAGTCGGGTGGAGCTGATTACGACACCTGAGAACTTTCGTTCGCAGCGAGCGATCGAAAGGTTGGGAGCCGTACGAGAAGGGATTTTTCGCAAAAAGTATAACAATCGGGATTACATCATCTACAGTATTATTGATTCGGATTGGCCGGATGTGAAGCATCGGCTGGAACGTTACTTAGAAGACGAAAGCAGTTCAATGAATGGACTGATAAGCGAACGGGAAATTACACATACAGACTAGTAAGGCGGGATAAACAATGACGGTTCAACAAACGATCCAGTATATCGATCAGGAGCTGTCGGATACACTCCAGCAGTATCAAGAATGGTATGAATTACACCCGGACATACTCGGTTTCAAGCCATCTGAGGGCTGGAGCATTGCGCAAATCTTGGAGCATGTGACGCTGACTAATTATTACTTGCTTATACTGATCCGGAAGGGTCGTAGGAGAGCGATGGAGCTTGCAAGCAAGGTTGATATGGTACAAAAGCTTGAGGGTTACGTAAACAATCTCGGCGCACTCGATCGTATTGCGCAAGATAAGTCATTGAAGTGGATTCGGCCCGAACATATGGAACCGACAGGTGACAAGTCGTTAGCAGAGGTACAATCACTGATGGCCGAGCAGATAAACGAGTGTAGACAGATCCTTGCTGAAATCCCGAATGGTGAGGGGATATTGGCGGAGACAACGATGACTGTGGCAGACCTCGGCAAAATTGATGTCTATCAATATATCTATTTCTTATGTCAGCATGCCAGAAGGCATATTTCACAGATGGAGCGGGTGAGAGAAGAGTACTTGGAAAAAGAAGGGACGAGGTAAATTCACGTTAACGGGAATGTCTCTTGATCAAGGAGAAACAACCGTCAGTCGAAAATTATTAGAGGTGATGAAATGACTGTAGTCCTCATTCGAACAGAAAATGAACGCGATTATGATCAAGTCTACAAAGTAAATTACGCAGCATTCGGAAATCGCGAGGATGAAGCGAAGCTAGTTGAACGCATTCGAGCTACGCCTTATTTTGTACCACAGTTATCGCTAGTTGCAGAATTGGATGGTGAGATCGTAGGTCATCTACTGCTCAGCAGAGCTGAAATAGTTAATGGCACAGAGTGCCACGAGGTCATCGTCCTTGCTCCAATTGCGGTGAAGCCAGCGCATCAGAAGCATGGGATTGGCAGGCAATTGATCCAAGAAGGGCTGGAGCGTTGCCGACAGCTTGGTTATTACGTTGTTCTGTTAATTGGTCATCCGAGTTATTATCCTAAGTTTGGGTTCAAGCCTGCTCGACCATTAGGTCTGGAATTAAAGCAATTCGAAGTGCCAGACGATGTATTCATGGTGTGCGAGCTGAAGGACAATGAGCTGCTGCATATACAAGGCGAATTGATATACCCGGTTGCATTCTTCGGTTAAAGCAACCGAATTCGAAATCAAACTCGCAGTCAGTTAGGGAGGATCAACCATCATGTTCAACTACCGAATCGACGATTCACTAATTCTTACGTTATTGGAAACGAGAGATGCAGAAGCTTTATACGCATTGATTGATCGGAATCGTAACTATATTGGTCAGTGGTTGAAATTCCCGAGTATGACGTTATCTGTTGATGACTCGAAAGCATTCATCGAGCGGACACGCCTACGTTATGCCAAGGATGACGGTTACTGGATCGGTATTTGGGAAGGTGGAGAACTCGTAGGTTCTATCGGCTACTTGTATATCGACCAGGATAATCGGAAGACCGAGATTGGGTATTGGCTAGGGCAGGAGTATGAGGGCAGAGGCATCATCACGCGTGCTATTCAAGTGCTGATTCAATACGCTTTCTCTCGCCTGAATATGAATAAAATCGAAATCGGAGCAGCATCGACCAATACGAGGAGCCGTGCGATCCCCGAACGATTAGGTTTCCAGTGCGAAGGAGAAATAAGAGATTACGAGTTTATGAATGGCCAATATCTTAATCGTGTTATCTATGGACTGTTGGCAAGTGAGTGGGACTCGCGATCAGGTGGTACAAGAGATTAAGTGGAAGAAGGTGTGGAGATGGATGAATTACTAGCCAAGCTCAATCAGTATGATGTTGTTTATGAAATTATCGAACATACGAAACAGATCCATTCCGCTCAGGAAGGGGCCGAGTATTTTGGCATCGACATCGGTCAGACCGCTCCGACACTTATTATGAAGACAGACAAAGGTTATTACGCGGTCATTATTTGTGGCGATTATGGGCGAGTGGATCTGGAGGCGATGAAAGCCTTGTTGAATGTCGAACAGCTCAGACTTGCGAAGCCGAATGAGGTAGAGCAGGTCACGGGGAGTAAAATAGGCAGCGTAGCACTGATTAATAGCGGCCTTCCTACTATTATCGATAAGCAGTTATTTCGTTACGATTACGTTTATGGCGGGACAGGGGTTCCACAGACGACGTTGAAGCTGCCGCCTGATGCAATAGTCCAATTGAATGAAATCGTGGGTTATCTTAGAGCGGATTCTTAATGCCGTGGAATGAGTAGAGGAGGAAGTGCATTTGCCTTGGCAGATGGTGCATTTTGCAATAACAGATCAAATCCATAATGGATCACCTTCACCGGAGTTGTTTATTGGCAGCATCTCTCCCGATGCAATCCATGCGAGAGGCAGCATTTCACGAGAAGAGAAAGGCCTTACACATCTCGTGTATAAGGGTATTATGCCGACGAAGGAAATGATTTGGGACAAGCACGACTCCTACGTTTCGATGAAAACGACGAAGGAGTGGCGCAATTTTGTCTTAGGGTATTTCTCGCATATCTACACCGACCTCAGATGGACAGAAACACTGTATACCGATTTTGAACAGGCGTATTCTGGCGATCCGAATGCAATGCGGCCTATAACACAGAAGTAAGCCAGGTGGAATTTGATCTGATAAAATCGACGGATCGTTTGGACGAATGGATCAAGCTGCTTCAGGGGGCGGAAGGTTATTCGATCGCCCCATTCGTAACCGACCGGGAAGTACGCAAGTATCGGGATGAGAAGATAGCTTGGTTGTTGGAAGCGGGTAATGAACCGCGGATAACGCCGATTTATTTTACATTGGAGCGAGTATTGCAGTTCATTGATCAGACAGCGATGGAAATTCGAGAGCTGTTAAGAGAAAGATTACCCCATGCTGACGAGTTCATGTCGAGGAGAGAAAATAGTTGAAAGCATTTCCCCAGTTCGAAACGAAAAGATTGGTGCTCCGACAGCTGAATCTTGATGATGCTGCGGATGTATTTGACTATTTTGCCAGAGATGAAGTGACGCAATTCTATGATCTGGCAACGTTCACGGAGCAAAGGCAAGCAGAAGAACTGATACAGCAGTGGAATAATCGGTACATGCGGTCGGAAGGGATCCGATGGGGCATTACACTTCGGGGCGAGGATCGGGTTATAGGAACATGCGGCTTCCATAGCTGGTCCCAGGAACATAATAAAATAGAAGTGGGATACGAGTTGACCCCAGAATATTGGCAGCAAGGAATCATGTCAGAAGCGCTCAAGGCGGTTATTGCATATGGCTTCGAGCATATGAAGTTGAATCGGATTGAGGCGCACATTGATCCGGATAATATTAGTTCAAGGAAGCTGTTGCAGAAGGTCGGATTAACAGAGGAAGGCACCTTGCGGGACTATTATTTTGAGAAAAACCAGTACGTAGATGCCGTTGTATTCTCTATTTTGCGTAGAGAGTACATCCCAGAGTAGGGGGCAATTATCATAGGAACGAAATTCGGTAATATGCATGTCATGGCAGATAACCTCGATGTCGTCATTGAGGCATTAACAAGCATGACGGAGGAAAGGGAGCAGCCCGTTATCCCTTCAGGTAAGTTTGGTGGATATGAGGCACTGCTGGCAGAGGCATATCGCGGAAGGAATGTCTTCTACCTCGGTCAATTGCAGCCGGGCTTAGTAAGCGTTCTGAATGATCATTTCGACTGGGGCGAAGTTGAAGCGGTTGGAGAAGTGTTATCCAGCTATATTCAAGCTCCTATTATGACGATTTCATACTTTGATGACGGTGTGTTCACCATGACAATATACTCCAAAGGTGAGGAAGTAACCAGTCAAATATGGTGTACAGACGGAGCAAGATATGATTATGAACTAGAGGACAAGCATGCGGACATTAGCGTGCTTACGGAGTACTTGGGCCACCAGCACTTCGACCGGTTGAATGCTATTATTGCAATGACCGATTGCGAGGAGGCTGTAGAATCGCTGCAGGAGCTCCTTCAGATACCGTTGTGGATCAAGTCGGACTGGTTCGACGATATTCAAGATCCAGAATTAAAAGGCAAATATACGAAGTATGATTTGAATCGTTGATGATCTTATCATGAGGCGGAGGCGGTTGTTGTGGAAAGCAAAATTGTTCATAGAGATGGACTGCTATTGGCAGGACTGGCGGCTAACGTGACATTGGGGGATGTAGAGGCAGGGACGGCCATTCGGCTCGGCGAGCAATTTCTTGCAAGACGGTCCGAAATCAATAATGTAATCAATTCGAGAGAACATTTCGGCCTGTCTACCGACCCGGACAATTACAATCCCGAGACGGATAAGTTCGAATTCTTCATCGGGGTAGAGGTATCGTCAATCGATAACTTGCCGGACGGCATGGTTTATCGCGAGGTGCCTAAGAACGATTATGTCGTGTTCACATTCGAGGGTCCTGCTGACAACGCAGGCCGGGTTCATCACTACCTGTATTCCACTTGGCTGAACAACAACGACTACCAACTGGCAGCCCCACTTAATATCGAGGTTTATGACGAACGGTTCAAAGGACCCGCAGCAGCAGAATCAGTAACGGATATTTATTTTCCGATATGCAAAAAATAGCCAAAATACCACCTTGATTGCAAGTGATCTGAGGTGGTATTTCATTGTTATTTGAAAATCGAAGATTTTATCGTATGGTGCTCATAAATCTTGGTAGGTCTCCCCCATACGAATCGATCAATCCCAATCTCCCTGAATCCGAACTTCTCATATAGATGAATATGGTCTGTAGTCAGATAAACCTTATCAAAGCCCAAGTTCCCCGCTGTTATTCTTCCATGCAGCAGCAGTTGCTCAATTAACCGTTCACCTCTTCTATTCTCATCAATGAACACACACGAGATCCAAGGTGACAAGTCGGTTCGTTCAATGAGCTCCTTCTCGAGCAGTTGATAGAATCCGATAATTTGTTCGTTATCCATGATGTAATAGCACTGCGGTAAAGCATTCTCTGTAGCGAAGCATTGATCGATTGTATCACTAAATACATTGCTGACCGGAGGCCAATGGTTTGCTACATAAGACTTTAGTTGTTGGGTGTTCATGGGATTATCTCGGATCGAATGAATAGTTAATGGCTGAATCATGGAATACCTCGCTTGTTAAAAGATAGTTAGCACGATATTTTCCAGTATACATTAAATAGTCCAGCCTCTGGCGCTTAATTGTCTTGCAAGAAAATAGTGCCAATCCATTGGAGATGGGATACAATACCAATAAGTGTAAGGTACGTCATAGCGTATAGGGAGATTACTAGATGAAAGAGATCATATTCGTCATAAGTGTTCTCAGTATTACGATGGGAAGTTTAATTGGCTACGACGAAGGAAGTATACTCACTATCACGATTAGCATTGTTGGAGGCTTCATCCTGATGGCACTAGCCTTCATTATCGGGCGGTTGGAAGATTTAAAGCCCATAGCTGCTACGGCTCACACACTTGTTGATTCCGCTGAAACAGTGGAGGTAGATCAGGCGCCTGAGAAATTGGAATCGAATGGTGCAAACTATGCCGTCGAGGTTGTTCAGGCGGCAGAAGATCAGAAGTCGATTCTGCGACAACTGATCGAACTCTATGAATATGACTTTAGTGAGTTTAATGATGCGGATGTTAATGCGTCCGGTTATTATGGGTACACGTACTTGGATCACTATTGGACGGAAGAGAAGAGACGTGCTTATTTGGTCAAAGTGGATGCTCAGTACGCAGGTTTCGTCTTAGTGAATGATTATACGCATAACATGGTTGATGAGGATGCGAGGTCAATCGCTGAGTTCTTCATCATGCGCAAATATAGACGTCGTGGAATCGGAAAGCTGGTAGCGTCGAAAGTGTTTGATACCTTCAAGGGGACCTGGGTCGTTCTGCAGCATGGCAATAATGCGGTATCGCATCATTTCTGGACACATACGATCAATGAATATACAGGTGGCAGCTACAACGAACACGATGTGACGACAGAGCATTGGAAGGGTACCGGAATTGTGTTTCGCAGTGGGGCGTCGGAGAGCGCAGCAGAATGAGTTGATCTGAGTAATGTGCCGAAAGGATCAATGACATGAGAGATAAAATTTTATTCATCATGACCCATATCATCGGTTCAGCTATCTATAAGATAGGAAGAGCGGGAGACATGGTGTGGCTTTCCATTGGGGAGCCATCAACGACCAAAGGTCTTCGTGGCAGAAGAACAGTCTATCCGTATGCAATCCATCTGCATTGTCCGTGGGTGTTTACCTATGAGGGCAGTGTATGGATGGAGGATGATGACTTATCCGATATTAATGGGCAATCACGATTTGATTATTTGATAGAGGGGATTCCGCTGCCTCTGCGTATTGTTGCTGTAGATGCAGATGAGCGCGGAGGATTCTACCTGAGGTTTAATGGAAACTGGATGTTAAGAGCATACATACCGCAAGAGAAGTCTGAAGCAGAGCTATGGAGATTTATCGAGTTTATGGGCAGCGAAGAAGAAAGTAAGCATTTCGTAATCTCCGGTTCTAGCATGGATTAGAGGAGTGCTTGCATGACAATCGAACTGAGAGCAGCGACGTTGGAAGACCAGCATGAACTATTCGAGTTAGCGTCTCAATTAGCAACAAGCTACGCGGTGAACCGTGAACCTTTTGCGATAGCCTATCGATCACTTGTTGTTGATCCGAATGTTGATCTGATCGTTGCAGTGAGTAAAACCAAGATTATAGGCTATGTATTGGCCTTTCATCACCTAACCTTCTATGCCAATGGGATGGTCAGTTGGGTGGAAGAGATCTTCGTACAAGAGGCGTATCGGCGGCAAAATATAGGCAACCAGCTCATGCAGGAGGCCGAAGCAAGAGCGCAAAAGCGCGGATCTAAGCTTGTTGCATTGGCTACTCGCAGGGCAGGGCATTTCTATCAGGCGATTGGATACGAGGAATCCGCGACGTATTATAAGAAGCTATTGTAAGCTCATCTATAAGGAAGGGAAGAGGTGACCAACATCGAGTTTCGCAAAATTACATGGGATAACTTCATCCAATGCATTGAGCTTCAAGTAACCGACGAGCAGAGGCAATTTATCTCATCGAATCAGCATGCTCTCGCCGAAGCCTATGTCGCGCAAGACGAGGGCCAGGTCATTATAGCATTCGCGATTTACAAGGAAGAGACGCTCGTTGGGTTTATTTCGATGTATTACGATGACGGGTCCGGCAATTTCGAGTACAGCTCCTACGGGATTTTCAAAATGATGATCGATAAGCGTTACCAGGGATTGGGCTATGGTCGAGAAGCAGTCGCGAAAGCCATCGAATACTTCCGAACTTTCCCGCGCGGAGCTGCCAAAGTGGCTGAGTTAACCTACAAACCCGATAACATTGCTGCCAAGCGAATCTATGATTCTCTAGGTTTTGTTCAAACGGGCAAAATGTTGGAATGTGGTGAAGTTCATGCGGAGCTTGTATTGTAGAGGAGATGGTTTCCATTAACAAACGTAAGTCTACGATTATTGCGATTGCTGCCGTCGCGGGCGGCGGGAAAACAACAGTTACTTCACGTCTCAGTCAGAGACTGGTGCAGGCTCAAGCCCTATATTTTGACGAGTATGAACTTGAAGCGCCAGATGACATCATTGATTGAGTAGAACGTGGAGCCGTTAGTAATGAGTGGAATATAGATCCGATTGTAGCTGACATTGGGAAGCTGTCGGAATCCAGTGAAGTAGAGTACATTCTGATGGACTATCCGTTTGCAAGGTCACATGATCATTGGAAAGCGATTGATCTTACGATCTTTATCGATACGCCTCTGGATGTAGCCATGGCACGACGAATATTGAGGGATTTCGAGAACACGGATACAGAAGAAATAAAGAATGATATGCGGGTTTATCTGCAACGAGGCAGATCGGGTTACGAAAGCATGCTGCGCACGATTAAACCGATATCAGATGTTGTGATTGACGGAACCTTGCCAGTGGATGAGATTGTACAGTTGATTGAGAACAGGATTGCAGATTTATTCAATCATTAATGAAAGCGTTATCTGAAATCGCACTATTCAAATCGGTGTCAGTGAGTTTAAGCGCGGCCAATAAACACTCATCTTGCAAGGAGGAATTCAATTTGCACTTTGTATTATCCACGGCAATTATTCAGGTATTTAGTATCGGTGTTCTGGCGTTAGTAGGTTATTTCATTTATAAACTTGGGAAGCCCCGCAAGAAGAAGATCTCTTAATGTACGCTGACATTTATCCGATTGGATTCAACAGCTCGATGCAGATTGGGAGAATGGAGTTCCAATCTAGGTCGCTGAACATCGCAGCGGAAAGGGATGGCTGTCGAAACGATGATAAAGTAAGGGAGCCCGTAAATGAAAAGTTTGCTACTATACAATTGGGAAGTGCGAGACGACTATATCCGATCGTTTGAAGAGCTTTCGATTGAAGAACTTGTGAAGGATCGGCATGCTGGACAAGGCTCGATACTAAAAACACTTGTTCATATCATTGATGTAGAGTACAGCTGGATATGCGCCATAATGGGCAAGCCGGAGATTCTGTTTGACGTGGCTGATTACGGAGATCTACCGTCCATCGCTTCATTATCCAATCGGCTGAGGGCCGAGATTCGCGAAGACTTAAACATTTTGAATCTGAGCAGCCTTGAGCAAGAATCTATAATACCTCCCTGGATGACACAACCTTTAAGCAAGGCAGAGATATTGATGCATTTGATCATCCACGAAATTCATCACGTCGGGCAGCTCTCCTTATGGGCAAGGGAGCTTGGCATCACGCCTCCCAACTCTAATTTCATCGGCAGAGATTTCATCAATAAAACTCGAATGACGCAATAAATATTCTAAGCATAGTTGAAAGGCGGAACCTTATGACAACGATCGAAGAGAATTTCTATCCAGTGCTTGCTAGTCCCATTCAATGGGGGCCGGTTACCGCAAGGTTTGAGCTAGGCAACGATGTGAATGAAGATTTAGTGAGTAATGTAAGCATCGTCCCGTGCGTTGGGGATAAGTATGTTATTTTTGAAATTGAAAATGGTGGCTGGGAGTTGCCCGGCGGTACGTTGGAGCGAGGAGAGCATTACCTTGACGGACTGCGCCGAGAGATGATGGAGGAGCTTGGTGCGGAACTCGTCTCGTTCCAGCGCTTTGGCTGCTTCAATTGCACATCGAGCGCTGCCGAGCCATACAGACCTTATATCCCGCATCCTCGCTTTGTAAGGTTAGTTGGATATGGTGAAGTGAAGCTTGTCGGGAAACCTCTGAATCCGGAAGATGGTGAACAGGTCATTGCGGTAGAAGTGGTTGACATTCAGGAGGCCATTGCACGTCTCGAGAGTTGTCAGCGATATGATATCGCTCAATTATATAGGCTTGCGCATAATATCCGAATGAGTGAAGGGTGAGGTGCATGTGGGGATGGGATTTCCTACGCCAACAGAAGAATCAGGAAGGGGAGAAGTTACGGGAGCCGATATCCATCATTATGAATGACGGGAATGCAGGTCGCTTCGATTTATTATGGGATACATTCCGAGCGAATTTAGATTCGCTGCATCTGTACAAAGTAGAGATGGAGTGGGTCAAAAGCTATACGGGTGAACGATTGGACGCATTATCGCACTATTTTGACAAGCTTTCGCGTCGCGAACGGTATGAATTGCGGTTCTATACGGAATACGCAGATTTATTACTTAGTCTTCGTAAAAAGCTTGACACGAAGGGCGATGACGGAATCATGCAGTACATGTATTTCTACAGCGAGTTATTGTTGGGTTCCAGATAATCATATTTCGAGAAACGATACATCTAGTTAAAGATTCGATTAAATCGTGACGAACAGCAGGTGGAATGTCTTTACAAAATTGCTGTTTGCTGATTATTATTAATAAAACCATAAACATCAAGTTGTGGCTTGATGTTTATTTTTCATTCAACGGAACGGATTTAGAGATGGGGGGACTGTCGATGAAGATTGCATTTGTGCTCTTTGATGGCTTGACGTTTCTCGACTTCATTGGATTCTACGACGTCGTTTATCGGTTCAATATGTTCGAAGAGACGAAGGGTACCACATGGGATATATGTGGTCTGACCGAGGAGATCAAGGATGAGCTTGGCTTGACGATTAAAGTGAGCACAATCAAGCCTGACCTATCCCAATATGACCTTGTATTCGTCCCAGGTGGCATGGGAACGAGAGCGCTTCGGTATAATGAAGAGTTCATTACTTGGCTGAAGCAGGCAGCGAACGTACAGTATCTCGTCTCCGTATGTACCGGATCACTGCTGTTTGGTGCGGCAGGATTTCTAGAGGGCCGGAAAGCAACGACGCACCCTTATGCATACGAGCTGCTCGAACCGTACTGCGAAGAGGTGATTCGAGCACGCATTGTCAAGGATGGCAACCTCATTACAGCTGGCGGTGTATCGACTTCGATCGATCTAGCAATCTATCTTGCAGAGATGTTCATTCATAAAGACGCCGCGTCAGCCATCAAGAAGCAAATCGACTATCCCTATGAAGCTCAGGGAATTGTTGAAGTGAATTGAACATGAAAGTCTGCAATTGACGTTGCAGACTTTTTTGTTCCATTCGGCCGATTGTCTTCTGCAATATAGTGGTAAGAGAGGAATAAAGGCGTCATGATGGATATTGTTGAACGAGCACGGAAAATGCATCTTATAGCCCATCAGATATTGCGGGAATTGAGGCTTCTCGAGCAGTGGAGGGAAATTGGTGAACCGATACTCGTAGGTGCAACCGCCTATGAATTGATGATGAATCCCGATATTGATGTGGAAATCTATTGTGATGCTCCGGTTGCAGCCGCTGGGTTCCAAGTACTAGCGCAATGCGTCAAGCACCCGAATGTGATAGCCCCCAAATATGTTGATCTTCTCGATACAGAAGATCAGATTCTTGAGTTGGCAAGCTAGGCACGGACAAGTGGCCTTTCGAGATGGAAGCCGAAGGCTCGCAGATGAATCACTAATGAGGTGTGAAGAATGTCTGACGGTCTGCCGCGCCCGGTGCACGAGGTGCTTAGGTTTTACCTGGAACGGATGAATGAACAGCAGAACGGATTGCTCCAAGGTTTCTATCTGTATGGCTCTATCGCGCTTGGCGACTATTATGCGCATTGCAGTGATATCGATTTTGTTGCGATCACTGAGAAGCGATTAAACGACAGTCAATATGCGATCGTTATCAGCGTGCATAAGGAAGTTGAGAAGAGATTCCCGAAGTCTCGAATGGGAGGAATCTATATTTCATGGGATGATCTGGGCAAGCTGCACACTGACATTGAACCGTTCCCTTATTATTCCGACGGCAGAATGAAACAGGCAGGATATTTTGAACTCAATCTGGTCACATGGTATGAACTAAAGCATCACGGGATACGACTGATCGGGCCCGCAGTTGAGGAGTTAGGTCTAACAATCGATAGCAAACTATTCATTCAGAACATGCACATCAACTTGAATACGTACTGGATGAGATGGATTCATAGAGCAACAAGCAAGCGTCACCCCTCCTCATTGCTCGTCTGGTTGTTAGGCTCCCGTATGGAGTGGGGTGTCCTTGGCATAACCCGATTATGGTATACATTCCGAGAACATCGAGTCACGAGCAAAGTCGGGGCAGGTGAATATGCGTTGAAACGAGTCCCCGAGCGATGGCATCTCATTCTTCAGGAAGCGATTCGAATTAGACAAGGTGGCGGAGTCTCCCATTATCGATCGAGGAAACGACGTAAGGCGGATGCGATTGCCTATATGCAATATATGATGCAGGAATGCAATGCGATGTTTAGTTGATAGTATTGGTGTGTGCAGATAGGAGGGGATAGTCGGATGAAGCTGTTGATATTATTCGGACCGCAGGCTGTTGGCAAAATGACGGTTGGGCAGGAGCTGGAACGAATAACGCCGCTCAAGCTGTTCCATAATCATATGACGATTGAACTTGTATCGCCTTTCTTCAGCTATAGTACGCCTGCTGGCAAGCGGCTGGTTCGTCAATTCCGACAGATGATCTTCGAAGAGGTTGCTCAGAGCGGTTTGCCCGGCATCATCTTCACATTCGTCTGGGCTCTTGACCTTGAAGCGGATTGGGCATATATCGGTGAGATCCGTCAATTATTCGAGTCGCGTGGCGCAGAGACGGTCCTCGTCGAGTTGGAGGCGGATGTAGAGGAGCGGCTGGTTCGCAATACTAGCCCACATCGACTGGCACATAAACCGACTAAGCGCGATATTGCGTTCTCGGAAAGCGATCTCCTTAATACGATGGATAAGTACCGATTGAACTCGATTGAGGGAGAGTTCGAGGGCGAGAACTATATGCGAATAAACAATACGAATCTCTCGCCAGAGCAGGTTGCGTTGATGATTAAGGAGCGATTTCAGCTGTGATTTCGTTAACTAGCTATGCTGATACCGAAGTGGTAAAGAGGCTGTTAGCGCAATGTATGTGGCCAGACGATGATAGGATTGCTAGGGAGCTGCTCATGTACCAGACGGAGCCAACTAGAATCCTCATGGGCGAGGAGAAGACAGGCGAGTTAGTTGGCCTGATTGGTGTAGAACGAACGGGCGGAGCATCTGGCATATTGAAGCATATCGCTGTAACGCCCTTGTACCAGAGAAGAAATCTCGCAAGAAGTATGATTGAGAAGATCATGCTAGAGACCGGATTGTCAGAGCTACAGGCTGAGACAGATAAGGATGCTGTTGGTTTCTATAAGCGAATTGGCTGCCGAATCGAAAGCCTGGGGGAGAAGTATCCTGAAGTGGAACGTTTTCGGTGTATTTTGAAAAGAGAGTAATGACGTTGGTCGTAAGGACGCTATTATACGTATATGTGAGCTTAGGGGGGATCGGGCGTGCCTTTTTTTGAACGGACCAATCGTATGTATAAAGCGTTTTTTGCATTAAGCAGCTTGTTTCTGTTAATGACGATTTTTGCTTTCACCTTAAGTCATTTTCAGGACATTGCTCGTTATGGCATTCTAGATCATTTCATGAGTGCGATGTGGACGGTCATATTCTTCGTTCTTACAATCTTCTTCCTCGTACTTGGTGTTGTACTGAAGAAAATCGCGCAGGATGCAGAGGACGATCTGTCGTCACTTACTCGACAAGTCAGGGAGCTGCGTGAGGCGTTAGAGGGGCAGAAGTCGGCGTCGCGTATGAACATGTATGTTGATAATCACTAGCCACTTGATCAACAGCTGATAATGAAAGGGAGGGGCCATCATGTCAGAAGATCTGCTGCGTTATCCGATTGGTAAGTTTGAACCTAACCTATCTCCTACATGGCATAATCGGCATCAGCTTGTTCAGCAAATTGCCAGCATTGGCACAGAGCTAAGGGAGCTCGTTCAGGATCTAACCCTAGAACAATTGAAAGTACCCTATCGCCAAGAAGGCTGGTGTATTCAGCAGATTATCCACCATATGGCAGACAATGATACGAATGCTTGTCTCCGGTTGAAGCGGGCGCTAACGGAAGACCAACCGGTTGCTTCATCCTATCGAGAAGACCGGTTTGCAGAGTTGAGTGACTATATCGATGCACCGGTTGAATGGTCTATCACTTTATTGGAAGCGCTGCATAAGAAGATCATAATTGTGCTGAACAGCCTGAGCGAGGAGCAATATCGCCGAACTTTGCAGACGGGACCGCTTGGCATCATCACGATTGACACAGCCGTTGAGCGTCTTGTATGGCACAATCAACATCATATGGCGCAAATCAAGTCGCTCATCGAACGAAGTTGTTGGCGCACTAAGGAGCAGCATATCTAATCTTTCCACGGTTTACATCAATCGAAAGGAGAATCGATCTATGAACCAACTGAAGCTCGGCTTCATGTCATCGCATGGAGGATCGAATATGCAGGCCATCCTCGATGCGGCAGCGGACGGACGTTTGAACGCTCTGCCAGCGGTGCTAATCTCGAATAACTCCGGCTCCACTGCAATGGAGCGGGCACATCAATTCGGGATGCCTGCCTACCATTATTCTTCGGTTACACATCCAGATCCTGAGGAACTTGATCGGCAAATCTTGCTGACATTGAAGAAACATGAAATTGACTATTTGCTGCTGGTCGGTTACATGAAGAGACTGGGATCGGCTACGCTGGATGCCTATGCCGGCCGCATTATCAATATTCACCCCTCTTTGTTGCCTAAGTATGGTGGTCACGGTATGTATGGTCGCTTCGTGCATGAAGCTGTTCTGCGCAATGGCGAACGTGAGACGGGAGTTACGGTTCATCTAGTTGATGGAGAATATGATACCGGCGCGATCATTAGCCAGTGTAGGGTTAAAGTAGAGGACAACGATACGGTCGAGAGTTTGAGTGCTCGTGTGCTGGAGCGTGAACATGCGTTTCTAGTCGAGACGCTTATACGAATCGCGAATCAGGAGATTGCCGTCGGCTGAAACCAGGTCGTTCAGCTATGATCTGAGGTGAATGATGGACAACAGGAACTGCGCTTACCATGAGAATCGTGGGTCGGTGAAGGAATGTGGGGCATGCGGGAAGCCCTTGTGCGAGGACTGCATTCATGCTGATTATGCCGCATACTGCTGGAGTTGCGGGTATGAGCATGAGCAGAAGATGGTTGAGGAAGAGAAAAACTTCGTAATCCCAGCATTTCTAGAGCATAAAGTCGTGTATTATGTGCTGCATAAAGCACTCGCCGCTGCTGGCGCCGCCGTCCTCTGTGCACTAGCGTGTTCTCTTCTTCTAAGTATGCTGGCGGGCCCAGGTGCGTTTGTTTACGGGTTTTATATTGCATTCGGAACGCTTCTCGTTACGCCTACTTACGGCGTTGCATGCTCACTTGTCATCGATCTTGCAGCGATCTATATTAGCTTCGCGCGGAATAAATGGGTTCAAGGCATATTGTACTTGGCAGGCGGGTTGCTGTTTCCGATTCTAACCGAAGGTCAGAGCACGGAGGGAATACTCTTCCTTGTAAGTGGAGTAACAGCGTTAATCTACTTCGGACTGCAAACTGCTAGCCTGGATAAAAGAATCGTGATTATCGTCGGCATGTTGTCATTGTTGCTGCTTTTGCCGATAGTGTGCACACACCTCGACTTTTACACTGATTTTCATCTCCATTTCTGATCGATAAGCGAGGGATCGAATGAACCGAAAGAAGCGGAGGATTCGCATCTTATTAGCTGGAGTTGCTGTGCTGCTAGTTCTCTATATCGCGATCGATATATGGATGGTATCAAGTGTGAAACGAACGATTCGTACCCTCTATCTGCATCCTGAGCAGGATCAGATGATGATCGAGGATAGCCGTGTAACTGAAGCTGCTTTACATACATTTGTCCGGCGAGAAGCCTATCCTTTAAGCAAGGCTGAAGATACCGCTGACTTTCACCTGAGTGTAGGCGGAGGTCTTCATTATTTGATTCGTGGTACAGTATGGGTGAACTATACATTCAAAGGTATAGATCCGAATACTGGACAATCGAGTTACGGCTCGTCTAATGTGCCTATTCGAGTCCAGGTAAAGCTGGATCATTGGCACTGGACCATAATTGACAAACATGAAGAGGCATAAAGGTTGAACCGCACGTGCGGGATACACTAAAGATAAGGGAGAGGTCATTCATGTGTTGTGAATATTGTTATATTAAGCTGGAGCACGAGCACATTATGATGGACAATGAAACTTGCATGTATTTGCAGATGAAGAAGCCCGATATCGAAGGCTCAGGCATTATTATTCCGAAACAGCATCGTGAAACGGTGTTCGATCTTACCGATGAAGAATGGCTGGACACGTTGGCCTTGCTGCAAGAGGTGAAGATTATGCTGGACGCCGAATATCAGCCTGATGGCTACAACGTCGGTTGGAACAGCGGCAGTGTTGGAGGGCAACATGTTTTCCATGCGCATCTTCACGTTATTCCAAGGTTTGCAGATGAACCGTACGCAGGGAAAGGGATACGCCATTGGTTGAAAAGCAAGGAGAATCAGCGGCCCGTAACGCGTCAGGGATGAGCAGACTGAGCAGACGTCTAATTGTAACGGGCATGCTGCTGTGCTTATTGGTACCAGCTGCTGTATTCTTCATCATGATGATTTGGCTGGGAGAAGGTGCGCCCGATGATTTTCAGTATCATGACAATTATTTCGTCGTTGTACATTGGGATTGGGTCACTTATTGGAAGATCACTTTGGGGCTGCTTGTTCTGTATGCATCAGTAGTTGCAATTGGCAGAATGTTGATTGCAGCTATTCGGAATCGCCGTCTCTAACAACAAAATCAGGAGAACCGCATATGAACCGCATAGAGCTTATTCGTCAGGAAGAGAAACGGTATCACGATGATTGCTATGAGCGTTACAGTTTATTCGAACCGGGCTCATGGCTGCATAAGCCTGTGAAGACGGTGCTGGAGCAGTTGGAGCATTTTACGGATTATGCATATCTGAATGTGTTAGACTTAGGATCCGGTATTGGCCGTAATAGTATTCCGCTAGCCCAATCGCTGCGAGGCAGATCAGGTCGTGTCGTTTGCGTTGACCTGCTTCAGTCTGCGATCGACAAGCTGCAAGAATACAGCAGGCAGTATGAAGTGCAGTCATTGATTGATTCCAGGCTGTCGGACATCGAGCATTTTGTCATTAAACCAGATATGTATGACTTCATCGTTGCAGTGTCCACGCTTGAGCATCTCCGTTCTGAACAGGTTTTGGGAAGTAAGATTCAAGAGATGGTGACAGGGACGAAGTCATCCGGTGTGAACTGCATCATTATCGGCTCCAACATCCGAGAGGTTACGGTAGAGACGAATGTTGAGTTGGATCCGATGTTCGAGATCAATCTACCAACGGATCGCATGCTGCAGCTGCTGGACACGCAGTATGCAGGCTGGGATATACAGAAGCGATTAGTTAACCCTTTGACGTATGAGATCAACAGAGATGGAGCCGATGTCCGATTGACGACCGAATGCATTACTTATGTGGCGAAGAAGCCTGCGAATTAATAGTCAAGGAGAATCATAGAAGAACATGTTAAGGAGCGATTGATAGATTGCTGACAATCATGTTTCTACTGATTCTCCTTTTACCAACAAGGAGAATCTACAGCTATGTTCAAGTACACCATCCTTTTCATAAGACAAGGAAGTAAGATTCTGCTGCTTAATCGCGAGAAAGCGAGCTGGATGGGCGCGTGGAACGGTGTAGGAGGCCATATCGAGCCCGGTGAAACACCAAGGGAAAGCGTTCTGCGAGAAGCAGGAGAGGAAACAGGAATTATTCTTGAGTCGGTTCAATTCAAAGGCATCGTCACTTGGGCGGTTGATGGGACGATAACGGGCGGCATGTATGCTTATGTCGCAGAGCTGCCTGAAGAATACACATATGAGACGCCGATCAAGACGGACGAAGGTATTTTGGATTGGAAAGAGCTGCAGTGGATTCTTCATCCGAAGAATGTAGGCCTTGCCGCAAACATTCAGGGAAGCATAGAGTCAATGCTGTTCGATCCAGCTTGTTACGAGTATCGCTGCTACTACTCAGAAGGTAAGCTGCTTAAGCAGCAATTCTTCCCGCTCGACGAGCTGTCCGAATATGAAGATGCCAATGAGATAGTGGAACGAATGACTGCCAAAGCTGCTTTGAGTTAAGGTATAGATGAGGAGGAAATCGGAATGGAACAGTGGGAATATAAGACGCTGAAATTTAGGATCGGTGGGTTCCTTGGCGGAAAGCTTGATTCAGATGAATTCGAATCGGAGCTTAACGTCTATGGCAGCGATGGCTGGGAACTTGTCTCGTGCTTCGATACGAGCATGGGACAAGGGACGTCTCGTGATGTCATAGCCGTGTTAAAGAGAAGGAAGTAGCTTCATATTAGGAGGCAGTCAGCGATGGAGTTACTCATAGCATTATTCTTGTGGGCTCTTGGGTTGTTTATTTTCTTCTTCATCTTGTACTATGTTGTGAAAGGCGCGATTAACAACTCTCGTGTTGCGAGCAACTTAGATGAAATGAATAGACTACTGAAAATTATCGCTCAGGATAAGATGCAGAACCTGCCTCTGCGAGCGAGAGATCAGGAGGAAGAATGGGAAGAAGTCGTTAAGTGGATGAATACGGACTATCTTAAGGTAGGCAGCATAGAACAAGACGATGTCTACCATCTTCTTACCAACCACAGGGTGCTCTATATCCTTCAAGATTATAATCCCATTCTAGTCGGCACAGTGCCGATTGCTATTCATGTTCCTTCAAGCGATCTGGACATTATCTGCTCCGTTCAGAACTTCAGCGAATTCGAACGGCTGCTGCAGAAACGATTCCAGCAATACAGTGGATTTAAGATGACTAGAAGCGTAGTAGATGGAATGGGACGGGTGAAAGCGAACTTCACGATTAACGAGTGGCCGATTGAGATCTTTGGCCAAAATAAACCGACGTTCGAACAAAACGGCTTCGTCCATATGGTCGTTGAGGATCGGTTGCTTAAGCTGTTCGGCGAGCCGCTTCGACAAGCGGTCATTGCTCGTAAGCTGGAAGGGATGAAGACTGAACCGGCTTTCGCTGACATTTTACAGCTTGAAGGTGACCCCTATACAGCCATGCTAGAGCTGTCGGAGTGGACGGATGAGAAGCTTTCGGCAGTTTTTGCAGATCAATTAAAGCTTTAACCAATAGGAGGCCTAGGAGGATAAAAGTGGAACAATCGAATCAGGCCCCAAAGTTAAACATCAACTATCACGGAAGACGGTTTCGGACGGTCAGCAACACCAACAATGGTGAGGTGAACGAAGAGACGGTCTTCTTGTATTTTCAGAAGGAAGATAGGGTATGGGCGGAGTACGAAGGCGGCGGCATCGTCAAAGGACACTTGATTGCCATTGTTAATCAGGCGGGTGAACTGGATATGAGGTATCACCACTTGAATGAACAAGGTGAACGGATGACAGGGATATGCAAGTCGACGCCCGAGTGGATGGATAACGGAAAGCTCAGACTGCATGAGCAATGGGAATGGACTTGTAAGGATCGTTCCAGTGGGAGATCGATTATTGAAGAATTGTAAGAGCTGAGGAGTAGTTGCGTAGTGGCTAGACATAGTGTGAGGGCGCTTATCATTCATGACGGCAGCATGCTGTTCATTAAGGAGGAACGCTCGGAGATTGGAACCTATTATGCACTGCCAGGCGGCGCGCAGGAAGCTGACGAAACGCTGGAGGAAGCTCTTCGCCGAGAGTGCAGAGAAGAGCTTGGACTAGAGATAGCAGCAGGCCAGCTCGTATGTGTAAGGGAATACATATCGCGTAACCATGAATATTCCTTCATCATGAAGGAAGTGCATGCAATCGATTACATGTTCGAATGCTCAGTAGTGCATGATCTAGATCATAGTGAGCAGGAAGCATCGCATGCCGATGTCGGGCAGATAGGGGTGGAGTGGCTGCCTGTGGAGCAGATTAGTCAATCGTTACAGCAGCAGGTTGGCGGCTTAATCAGGTTGCCGGTTGCCGCATATCGGTTCCCGCTTACAACGGAGCAATTTCTTTACGAATATCTGGTCGCGCAGCATCCTGTAGAGCCTTATAAATCGGAGGTGTTCGGACGTTGAACAGCATTCGAGTTAGAATAACGGTCTTCGTTGCGGCCTCCTTGTTTATTGCGGCTCTATATTGGGGCATCTCTTCCGTTCATTATCAGGAGACCTATAAGCATCTGAACCGAAATCTGAATGCAGCAGGGATACAGATCTATCAACCGGAGGATGAAGTTGTTGCTTTATTAGGTGATGGCGAGTACATGCCAGGCATGGGGGGACATGGACGGGATTATAAGGAACATGGCATTCGTGTCAACATTCCGGATGATCCGAGCAGCTCGATGTACAACCGAGTGAGTGATGTCGAATGTTACGGTACGGACTGCTCCGTCTATGGGATTAAGAACGGTGACGAGATAGCGGATGCGGTTGCTGTATTATTAGATCAGAAATATACAAAGTTAGTGGATCATCAAGGATACACCTATGAGAATGGCGAATATTTCATTATATTGCATGGTGATCAGAAGGTGGACTCAATTATCGTAAGGTTCCAAGACCCAGCTCTGATGGACCGCAATTATTAAAGAGGGGGAGTTCCATTGGCACTCATTCGAACCTATGAGGCAGCCGATCTAGCAGCCGTTGCGGAATTGATGGAAGATCTAGGCTACCCGACTAAGATAAGCGAAATGCAGCGTCGGATGGATGTGATCGCATCTAACCCTTTCTGTCATACGTTCGTTGCAGAGGTGGATGGACAAGTAGTTGGCATGGCCGGCATTCGGGTTTCGACTAACTACGAGATCGATGATGTCGTAACTTACATATCAGCGTTTGTAGTGAAGAAGGAGATGCAAGGTCAGGGCATTGGCAAGCAGCTCATCCGATATATAGAGGACTGGTCGATCCGTAACGGATCGGATATCTTGTACCTCACGAGCGGGATGAAGGAAGAGCGGAAGATTGCACATGAATTTTATAAGCGGCTGGGTTTCGAGATTACGGGTTATCGGTTCGTGAAGAGGACAAATGGAGGCTGATGATCGATGCAGTTAAACAAGATTGTACCGATTCTTCGCATGCTGGATGAGAATAAGGCGAGGGAATTTTACATTGAGTTTCTCGGGTTCCAGGTGGACTGGGAGCACCGATTTGAGTCGGATTTTCCACTATATATGCAGATTTCGAGAGGGAACATCGTCCTTCACATAAGTGAGCATTATGGAGATTGTCTTCCGGGTGCAGCCATTCGTATTGAAGTGGAAGGTATCGAGAAGCTGCACAAGGAGATTTCGGACAAAAAATATAAGTACGCGCGTCCAGGTCTAGAGAGCATGCCGTGGGGCAGTCGTGAGATTAGCATTACGGACCCATTCGGTAACCGAATTATTTTCTATGAACCAATGACGGAGTGATCTCACATGTATCTGTTTCAGCAAGATCAGTTGAAGGTAAGAAGGCTGGAGCTTGAAGATGCGCATCTGCTTGAGCGATGGCTGTCTGATACCGTGGTGCTGGAGTTTTATGAAGGGCGTGATCGGCCACATGATCGAGCGCTTGTCATGGAGCATTACTATAGTGGCGAGGATGACGAGGAAGTTCGCTGCATCGTTGAGTTTGAAGGTGAAGCGATTGGTTACATCCAGTTTTATCCACTCGATGAAGAGGGTATAGAAGAGTATAGCTGCCAAGATGTCGAGGGCGATATTTATGGCATGGATCAATTCATTGGTGAACCGAGGTTCTGGAATCGTGGAGTAGGTACGCAGCTTATTCAATCAACGGTACAGTATTTGTTTACGGAGAAAGACGCTGTGAAGGTAGTGATGGATCCGCAGACATGGAATACAAGAGCCTTGCGCGTCTACGAGAAATGCGGCTTTGAGCGCATCAAGCTGCTGGAGCGTCATGAGTGGCATGAAGGTGAAATGAGAGACTGCTGGCTTATCGAGCGAAATCGTTGAGTAGTACAGTGATTTTTATATTATGAGTGAGGGAAGAGGTGCAGCCGCGATGCTTAATCGGTTGAAGCGTTGGTCATTCATCGTGAATTTGGTCATTGCAATAATTTGCTTCGTGATTGTTCCGAACTATGTGTTTCATTCGCATCATTTTCTAACGTATGTGGCTATGTTCATCGTAGCGGTTATCATCTCTGACCTCATCTTGAATAAAGGCAAGCTGTGGCGGCCGACCCGGCGCAAATAGGAGTTGCTGCGTAAATGCTGGAAGTAACCATAATTCCGTACAATGATAAAAATATTTTGTCTCAGCTCATTCAACTGTACCGTTATGATTCCAGTGAGTTCGATGGGCATGCACTGAATGAGCACGGGCTGTATATGTACAAGTATTTGGATCACCAGTGGACAGACGAATATCGTCGTCCTTGCTTGTTCCGTGTGAATGGCGAGATCGCTGGTTTCGCTCTCGTCATGTTGGAAGTACCTCGTGATCGTGTGAAGCTGAGTGAGGCGGAACACACCAATATCATCGGGGATTTCTTCATTATGCGAAAGTTTAGAAGACAGGGTTATGGCAAGCAGGCCGCTATCAAGTTGTTCGACATGTTCCCTGGGGCATGGGAAATAAGACAAACAGGAAGCAACTTGCCAGCGAACCGATTCTGGAATCAAGTATTGGACGTTTATACGGGTGGCTCGTACGAGCAGCAGGTACTAGAGGATGAACGGTGGCATGGTCCGGTGCAGGTCATGGGACCTCGTGAGGTGAAGAGTTGATGGATCTGGTCATTCGTAAGGCTCCGAAGTTCGTTCAGATGTGAGTGTGATATCTATCATTGGAGGAGATGCGGCATGGATTTATCCTTTAATCGGACATGGTTGACTAAGAAGTTCGAGGAAATTCGCCGACGCTTAACGAAAGCGATCGAACAGTTAGATGACGAGCAGCTGAATTGGCGTCCGAATGATGCGAGTCACAGTATCGCGACGTTGATTCGTCACATGGATGGCAATATGAAGGAGCGGGTGGAGAAAGGAATTCTGCTGCGCGATGTCGTACGCGACCGCGCGTTAGATTTTGCACCAAATCCGCTTACAAAGGAAGAACTGCTCCGTATCGTCGATCAACGGTTTGGTTTCCTTATCACAACGATCCAAGAGTTAACGGAGGCGGATCTGTTAAGAACCCAGAATGTTCGCGGGAAAGAACGGAACAATCTGGATATGCTGCATCAATGTGCCGCTCACTATTCGGAGCATATGGGCCAAGTGTTCTACATCGCGAAGATGATTCTGAATGATACGTACACATCGACTTCGATATAAATGTACAAGATTACTTCATAGCCAGAGCGAATAGATGTCGGATGACATCTATTTACTTTTTGCTTTTTGACTGTTATAGTAGAAATATAACACATACATTAAATCGTACAGTATGTTTGTGGCTGGTCTCCTTTAGCTTCAACTTCGTTTAAATGAAAACAGCAGCTATAACATGAATAGTTGGTTGCGTTTGTTATACAATACGGTTTAATTAACACCTATTAGGAGGTAGTTTCAATGGATTGGAAACTTCTATTGCCGATTATTGTTCTTCAATTTTTATTGCTCATCATTGTGTTAGTAGACATCATACGCCGGGACAGCAGCCGCATTCGCGGGCCGAAAGTTGTATGGGTGCTGATTAGCTTGTTCCTTTCGATGTTTGGGCCGCTGGCCTATTTGATTTTTGGTCGTAAAAAATATTAGGTTGCATGTCAACTATTAGCGATAGGGAGCGATGAAGTGTCTATTCTCGTATGCGATAAACTCGCAAAGACGTTCGGTGATGTGCAGTCGTTGAAGGACGTCTCCTTCTCGATCGAAGGCAAAGGCTGTGTCGGCTTTCTTGGTGCTAACGGCGCAGGAAAAACAACGACGATTCGGATCATTACCGGGCTTGCCAAGCCAACTGCAGGATCTGTTCGTGTAGTTGGCTATGATGTGATGAAGGATGCTATACATATTAGGAAAGAAATTGGTTACTGTCCGCAGGCGCCAGCCTTCTACAATGATATGACGGCCGAGCAGTGGATGCATTGGGTGGGGCGCATCTTTAAGCTCGGCAAGCAAGAAATTGCGGCTCGTACGGAAGAACTGCTGAAGCTGTGCGGCATATGGGATGCTAGGCATCGTGCAATCGGAGGCTTCAGCGGCGGGATGAAGCAGCGTCTCGGAATTGCTCAGGCGCTTATTAACCGCCCCAAGCTGCTCGTACTCGATGAACCCGTATCAGCGCTTGATCCTATGGGGCGATACGATGTGCTTATGCTAATTGAGAAGCTGAAGGCAGATATGACGATCTTCATGTCCACGCACATTCTGGATGATGTGGAGCGGGTAGCCGATCACATTGTCATAATCGATAAGGGAACGGTTCTGCTCTCACAACCGATGGAGGAGCTAAAGCGCGGGTACAAGGAATCCATGATCCATTTGACGATTGAGCCAACGACAGGGGATCTAGCAGCTATTTTGCACAAGGAGCCTGTGTTCACGAAGGTACATCAAGAGGGGAATAGCTTCACGATCGAGTGTGATGATATCGGGGCCGCGAATGCGAAGTTGCCTCAGCTGCTCGTTAGTCACGGCATCCGGTTTACGAATTATCGCGTGGCCGAGGCGACTCTGGAGCAAATATTCATGAAGGTGGTTCAGTCATGATCGGATTTATGCCAATGTTGACGAAGGAGCTTCGCGAGCTGGTTAGCAGTCTCAAGATTCTCTACATCCCCATCGTATTTACTCTGCTGGTGATCACGCAGCCGGTTACGATGAAGATGCTGCCTACGTTATTGAAGGATGCGTCGGGCCTTCCTGAGGGCGCAATTATTCAAATTCCGGAGCCAACGGTCCTTGAAGTCATGGGATCGCTGCTGCCGAAGTTTGGATCGCTTGGGTGTATCATTATTATCTTGATTATCATGGGCGAGATAGCGGGTGAACGGGCTTCGGGAGTTATGGCGATGGTGTTCGCGAAGCCGATCAGCTATGCGGGGTACTTCACAGCGAAGCTGCTGGCAGGGTCACTGCTAGTCGTTGCAAGTTTATTCGCAGGCATGATCATCTCGACGTATTATACCGAGATTATGTTCGATAAGGTCGATTGGTTGGATGCAATGCTCGGTACGCTGCTGTATGTGCCTTATGTACTGCTTGCTGTAGCGATTGCGCTGAGCTGCTCCGCTTTTATGAAGAGCCAGGTCGGTGCGGGCGGTGTTGCTTTCGTTATATTCCTTGTACTTACGACGGTTCCGCAGTATCTCGGCAGCTTTCTTCGGAAGGTGTCGCCAAGCCGTCTAGCGGATGAGGCGAGTAAAGTCGTGATGGGCAGCGCAGATGCGCATATCGTGGCGCCGCTTGTCGGCACATTGGTGCTGTGTGCGGTGTTTATTGGAGCGGGACTCCTAATGTTAAGACGGCAAGAGGTGTAGAAAGTGTAAAAGTCAGCGGCTTCTGATGAAGCGGCAGCAACGAATTCCCTATGTACATGCACGTCTGGGCGTGCGCCTACATACAATGAAGAACCGACTTCAAAGCGCGCGGGGAGAGGCGAGTCATTTCGACACGGATCGCTTCACGCCGGCCTACCAACATGGGGGTGCACGGTTCATGGGATTGTTCGCTGCTGTTGCCTTGTTCATTAAGCAGCTGTCGCTGCTCGTCTCTTATGTCAAAAATAACGCGTTTCCGCAGCCGCTTCATGAGGAAGATGAGTTAAAACATCTTCAGCTGATGGCCGAAGGGAACCAGCATTCGCGCAATTTGCTGATCGAACACAACCTTCGGCTGGTTGCGCATATCGTCAAGAAATTCGATAACACCGGGGAAGACCTGGAGGATCTGATCTCGATCGGCACGATCGGCCTCATCAAAGCAATCGAGAGCTTCCAGCAGGGCAAAGGCACGAAGCTGGCAACGTTCGCAGCGCGGTGTATCGAGAACGAAATACTTATGCACTTGCGGTCATTGAAGAAGACCAAGAAAGACGTTTCCTTGCATGACCCGATTGGAACGGACAAAGAGGGCAACGAAATTACGTTGATCGATATCCTCGGATCGGAAGCTGACGACGTGGTCGAGAAGGTGCAGCTGAAGATCGAGAAAAGCAAGATTTATCGGAACCTCGACATATTGGATGATCGTGAGAAGGAGGTTGTTGTAGGTCGTTTTGGGCTCGAGCATGGTGGCGAGGAACGCACTCAACGTGAGATTGCCAAGGAACTAGGTATCTCCAGAAGCTATGTTTCAAGGATAGAGAAGCGGGCGCTTATGAAGCTGTATCATGAGTTTTATAAAGCGAAGAAATAAAGTGAGGCTGCTCCGGAGAGGAGCGGCCTTTCTTATATTTATGACAGATTGTCAAGCTAGGTGCGATAGTTCTCCCATGAATGATTCTCCAGTCGGTTTCCAACAAGGCATTAGCATCGTTAGGTGATATTGCGAATAGAACGGCGATTTGGAAAAATCGAATAGGTCGACGGAATGGAAATGAAAATGGGTCTGACCACCGTGATAATGGCACAAGCGAGCAATTTCATATGAAATGCTATTGGACGCCTTAGTCTGTTCCACTTCCCGGATCCCTCCACCAATAATCATGCTGTGAGGATAGCGGAATCTGATCCAGATAAACCGCTTCGCCGATTCTAGGTATATGGTAGGGCATGCACTGCTCTTCGGCGGCGGCCGATAACCTTCTTGGAGGTTCGTTCCAATCATGCAGCGCCAAAGTGAAGCCCCCCCAGTGCACGGGCAGCAGAACTCCTCCCTGGACGTCACGATGCGCTTGTACCGTCTCCTCCGGAAGCATATGCACGCCGCTCCACCGCTTGTAATATTGCCCGCATTCTATATATTGCCCGCATTCCATCAAGGCCAGTTCGAACGGTCCGTGCTGACGACCTATTCGCTTAAAGTGTGGACCGTACCCCCCGTCACCGCTATAGAAGAGACTTCTCTTCTCTGTCTTGATAACCCACGAGCACCATAGGGTGGAATTCTGATCGAACAGCCCTCTTCCCGAGAAATGTCTCGCCGGCGTGCAAGTGAAGCGAATGCCCTGAACGATTCGTTCTTCTCCCCAGTCCAGCTCGATGACGGTATCGGGCGACGCTCCTCTTTTCTGGATTCGCTTGCCTACTCCGAGCGGAACGAGGAAAGTGCCAGCTTTCGGAATAAGCTTGCGGATAGAGGAAGAATCCAGATGATCGAAGTGATCGTGAGACAGAACAACGATATCGATCGGAGGAAGTTCCTCAATTGTAATTGGCAGCTTGACGCTGAATCTGCGATTGCGGGAGAAAGGAAACGGAGATGGGTTCTTGCCAAGCATCGGATCAAGCAGAATCGTTTTGCCTCCAATCTGCAGCAAGGCCGCCGAATGTCCGAACCAAAAGATCTTGTCTTTTCTGTCGCTTAGCGTGCCACGCTGAATGGGGACGATAGGAAGCGGCTGCTTCGGCCTTCTCTGAGTCTTAGCGGATAGGAATTCACGAAGCATGGATACAGTGACTCCTACACTATATTTCACGAACACCGGGATTTCGTTCTGGAATTTGCCGTTATTGCCTCGCCTCGATCGATTCCAATTGTCCATCCTTTACTCTCCTCATATTTCATTTTGCGCGACTTTGAGAAGCCAATATGATTGCTTGCGAATCCCCGTTCGGGAATACGCACCAGAGTATATTATTTATTCCCCCAATATTATATAGAAATCTGTTACTTTTGGGACACGAGTCCGTTTTGTATCGCAAAATTTATTACTTTTAGCCGTTCATTTAATCCGATTTTTGAATATAAATTTGAAATATGATTTTGAACAGTGTATACACTGTTATTCAAAATTTTTGCAATTTCAGTGTTGTTTAATCCCTGAACCATTAATGTTAAAACCTCAAGCTCTCTTTGAGTCAAATGAATAGATGAATTGTTAATATTTTTTTTAGAGATAATATCCAAAATATTTGCTGAAAGCTCTGGTGAAAGCCATTTTTTATTACAGCTTACTTCAGAAATAGCATCTAATAATTGTTCTTCAGTACAAAAAGGCGTTATAAAACCATTTACTTCGTTGAGATATAACCTATCTTTCTCTTCAAAAAAATTTGAACATTTAAATACAAGAACGGGCAAATTGGTCTTTTTTAATATATTCAGTACATTTAAACCAAAATTATCGAAAATAAATTCGTCTATGATGATGAGATTTGCATCTTCTTCATCAACAGAACTAACCATATCTTTAAAATCAACTTCTGATACAATCTGATAATTGCTTTGTTTTTCCAAAAAAAGTTTAAGGCATGATTTCCAAAAATATTTTTTGTAAACAACTAAGATTATTTTTTTTACCATACGTACTTATACTCCTCGTTACTCAACTTTAAGTTCAACTTGATACTTATTACATGATGTAGTAATGATTCTAGGTTTTAGTCTGAAGATGATTGGTCATTTCGAGGCCTTTCGAAGCGCTTCTATCGGGTACAAATGTCGAATGGAATTGCTTGGGTGAAACCACCAGATGATGTTTTCTCTTTGATGGTAGTAACGATATCAAATATATCAATATATGTAAAGACGTGAATATGTAAAGACATGATTGAGGTTGAAGCATCTTGCACTCCCGTGTCTCAGCCTGTGGGAACATTATAGAGCAGGTACAAGCACGGGTGAAATACAGTACGTTTCATCGGCCGCCTACGTAAAGCAGCTTGTTAGACGGAAGACCGAGAGTGAAAGTGTATTGGTCAATCGAAGATAATTAATTATATTAATGATTCTACTAGTAGATCTTAATTATGAATTAGATTGATCTTTGTCATTGTGTAAGGGTTCTAATATTGGATACATTATCAATAGAATAACAAGCTGATTTTAAAGGAAATTGGTAGTTTTAATAGATTATGTTTATAAGCGCAGGTGAAAAAAGTGAGAAAAAAAATAGCTTTATTGTTTCCAGGTCAAGGTTCTCAAAGAGTTGGAATGGGATTAGATTTGTTCGATCAAGATGTCATAATCAGAAAAAATTATTTTGAAAAAGCGAATGATATTTTGGGATATTCTTTGACAAATCTATGTTTTTCCGGATTAGAATCTGACCTCCGCCGCACAGATATAGCCCAACCTGCTATTTATACGGTTTCGCTTGCCATTCAATCACTCTTAATTCGCGAAGGTTTAGAAGTCAGTGTTGCAGCCGGTCATAGTCTCGGGGAGTTTACAGCAGTTACTGCTGCCAAAGGACTTAAGTTTGAAGAGGGGTTGCAAGTGGTAGCGGAAAGGGGAAGGCTTATGCATGAAGTGCAAAGTCGACGCCCCGGTGCGATGGCTGCTATTGTGGGACTTAATCAAGAGCAAATCGAAGAAGTCTGCAATGAATCTCAAAATTATGGTGTGATAGTTCCGGCTAATTATAACAGTCAAAATCAAATGGTAATCTCCGGAGACCAGCATGCAGTGGAATACGCTATGGTGCTAGCGCAAAAAATGAATGCTGAAAAGGTGGTTCGTTTGCAAGTAGGAGCTGCATTTCATAGTCCGTTGATGGAAGGGGTTGTAGAACCATTAAAAATTAAATTATCTGGTTTCAAGGTTAATGATTTAGAAATCCCTTTAATTAACAATGTCAATGCTGAGAAAGTATATCGAGCTTCCGAAGTGGTTGATGGGTTAATAAAGCAAACGGTTTCCACTGTGAAATGGGTTCAAATCATTCAAACTCTAGCCAAAGAGAATGTATATTTTGTTGAAGTCGGCCCAGGTAGAGTTTTAAAGGGACTGGTAAGGCAGATTTGCCCTAATGCAGAAGTAGATCATATTGATTCACTAAAAACCGCGAACAAATTTATAGAGAAATATATGTTAGATACTCTCTTGAAGGGGGGTG
Source organism: Paenibacillus terricola (assembly GCF_014779765.1). Classification (GTDB taxonomy): domain Bacteria; phylum Bacillota; class Bacilli; order Paenibacillales; family Paenibacillaceae; genus Paenibacillus_T; species Paenibacillus_T terricola. Next base: position 43,452 of record NZ_JACXZA010000008.1, read on the forward strand.
TTTAAGTTGGGGTTAAGATTACAGAATAAAGTGATGTTGGTAACTGGCGGATCCCGTGGGATTGGAAGAGCGGTTGCGCTAAAAGCAGCCGATGAAGGTTCAAAAGTAGTTGTAAACTATCGAAGCGGTGTCGAGCAAGCAAATGAAGTAGTGTCCTTAATAAGGAAAAATGGCGGAGAAGCAGTTGCGATTCGAGCAGATATAAGCGATAAAGAACAAACAAGTCATATGGTATCTGAAATTATAGATCAATATGGAAGTATTCATGTATTAGTCAATAATGCAGGCATATCAAAAAATAAGTTGGTTTTTGATATGGATTATGAAGATATGATGGATGTCTTTCATATAAACTTTGGTGGAGTATTTCATTGTACAAAAGCAGTGCTAGAAACCATGATGTCTCAAAGACAAGGTTCAATCGTTAACATTTCTTCGATTATGAGTACAGGCGGGTATATAGGCCAGTCTAACTATGCTGTATCTAAAGCTGCTATGAATGCTTTTACTCGTACAGCGGCCTTAGAATTAGCTCGGTTTAATATTAGAATAAATTCGCTTCTTCCAGGATTTTGTTCTACCGATATGGTAGAGCAACAACTGAAGGAAGGTAGACGAATTACGAATCAGATCGCCCAGAAGAGGGCTGCAGATCCTACAGAAATCGCTAATGCAGCTATTTTCCTTGCTTCAGACGAAGCTTCATATATTACAGGTGCTGATCTTGTCATTGATGGCGGATTAATGAACTTAGTTGGAATTGGTAAACCACTATAAAAACAAATTATTAATTAGGAGGAAACAAAAATGGAAAAAGAACAAGTTTATGAAATCGTAAAAGAAGCATTGGTAGAGGCAATTGGTCTGGATGAAGATGAAATTTCACCTGACAGCACGATTTTGGGAGATCTTGGAGCAGAATCTTTAGATCTTTTAGATGTACTATTCAGGATTAGTCGTCAAATTTCGGTTAAGGTAACTATGGATGATATTACGCAAATGATCCAAGGCGATATTCCGGATGAACAATTTGCTACGGCAGATGGACTTCTTTCCGGAATAGGCATAGAGCAGTTGAAGAAAAGCTTACCGCAAATAGATGTTGAAAAATTGCGTGAAGGTTTTGAGGCAGAGCGAGTGCTTTCACTATTCACAGTAGACAACTTAACATCATTAATTGAGAAACAGCTTTCAGTTTTAACAGTGTAACATTGCTAAGATGCAAATTAAAACAGGAATTGATATGGTTTCCGTGTCAAAGATAAAGAAAGTTATAGTGGAAAATCCTGATTTTATCGACGAAATATTTACCCCTTTAGAACAATCCTATTCTTTAAATAAAAAGAGGTGCTATGAGCATTTTGCTGCTCGATTTGCAGCGAAAGAAGCTTTTGTTAAGGCAATCGGAACAGGGATAGGAAAAGGAATTCATTTAAAAAGCATTGAGGTTAGTAATGACTTTATTACTGGAAAACCGCATGTATCCATTTACGGACAAACCAAAGAATTCACCAAAAGTTTAGGGGTATTTTCCATGGACATTTCTTTATCTCACACGGACGATCTTGCAATTGCACAAGTTGTATTACTGTTGGAGTGAATAATATGCGCTTTTATATGGTAGATCAGATTACATATATTGAGTCTGGAAAAGAAATTCATGCAACTAAATTGGTTACAAGAGACGATCCTTTTTGTCTGGATCCGGTCAATGTTGAATCTTATCTCATTGAGGGAATAGTAGTAGAGGCATTGTGTCAAGCTGGGGCATGGTTAATTATGCATACAACTGAGTTTAAACAAAGAGCTGTCTTGCTAAGCGCCGAAGAGATACTTCTACATGAAAGAGCATGCCCAGGCGATGTACTAAACCTTCATGGATTTATAGATTCCTTGGATAAGGATTCAGCTGTTTTCTCTGGAAAAGTATATGTCGATGAACGGTGTATTGCCGAGATACGTTATATGATGTGTTCTCTTATATCAGTCGATGAATTAGAGAAAACCGAGGATGTCAGAAGGACCTATCGTCTCCTAAGGCGGGAGATATAAATGAAGACACGAGTTGTTGTGACCGGGGTAGGAGCTGTAACGCCAGTTGGCAATAATATGAAAGCGACATGGGCAAACCTCCTTGAAGGAAAGTCTAGCATTAATAAAATTGATTTATTTGATACCAGTCATTATGACACCAAAATCGCAGCGCAAGTAAAAAATTTTCGTTTGGATGAAGAGATAGAGAAAAAAGTGAAAAAGTATACTCATCGTTCATCAAGATTTGGTATACAGGCTTTTTGTGAAGCTGTACAGGATGCCGCCTTATCAGACAGTGACCACCATTCTGAGGAAATAGGGTTAGCAATGGGGTGTGGTGTGGTCTATCCCAATCTTGATCAGTTTCATGAGTTATTTCAAAATTTTCTATCCGTACAAGTTAAAGAAAACATCTATATAAGCCCTAATGAAGTTATGAAGAGAAATCTAACGACTGGTATCTCATTAATGGCGGAATTAATAAATGCCAAAGGGCCTATGATCTCGTTAACAACGGCCTGTGCATCTAGCGCACAGGCTATTGGAGAGGCATTTCGACGAATTCAATGTAACGAAGCCTCTGTGATGATTACTGGCGGCTACGATTCCATGATTAACTATATCGATCTAATTGGATTTGATCAAGATGGATTTGTGATTGGAGAAGGAGCTGCGGTTGTTGTATTAGAGAACTTAGAATCTGCTATTAAACGTCGTGCAAGGATATATGGAGAGATAGTGGGTTATTCCTCCACAATAAACGCTTATTGGTTGACAGATGCACCTTCAGACGGTGAAGCCTGTATTACTGCAATGAAAAATGCTATGAACGATGGGGGATTAACACCAGAACGAATAGATTACATTGCAGTACATGGAGCAGATGCTTCATACAATGATTTTAGTGAAACGAATGCAATCAAAGCAGTCTTAGGTGAATATTCGCATCATGTATCGATAGGTTCTACTAAATCCATGATAGGCAACTTAACAAGCGCGGCAGGTGCAATTAATTTCATTACAACACTGTTAGCAATGGAAGACAATAAGTCGATTCGAGCAGCGCTAAGCAATGCTTTTGCTTTTGGAGGAATCCATACTTGTATAGCTGTTAAAGAATTTTTCAACAGGTGATTATATATGAATCTAGGACTAATCGATAAAGTAGTAAGTTGGACGAATGGGGTAGAAGGAATAGCCGTACATAATATTAGCATGACCAATTCTTTCTTAGATACGCACTTTCCACTGAAACCGATCTGGCCGGGCGTTCTAACAATGACAGCTGTGAGTCGATTAGCGGAAGGGGTAATAAGGGCAACGTACGATTTTGAAAAACGCGTTAAATTAACAAGAGTTTCCAATATAAAGTGGCGTAAATATATAGCTCCTGGTGATCAGCTGTATATTGAAGTAAAAGTTTTGTCTATGAGTGAAAAGGAAGTACTCGTGAGAGGGAAAGTAAAGGTGAATGATAAGATTGCAGCTGCTTTCGGAGAGATGCAATTTTCTTTTGACGACGCATTAAGTAACTCTGATGCAGATGCGAAGGCATTTTGGGAAGAGCGTGGTCTAAAGCAGGGGGAATCTATTGAATGAGACGAGTGGTTGTAACAGGAATAGGAACCGTCTCATCTTTAGGTGATAATTTGCAAAAAGTATGGACTAGAATGTTAGCTGGGGAGAGTGGTATACGTAGAATCTCTTCGATGAATCCAGATAAGTTTATGACTAAGTTTGCAGGTGAAGTAGATAACTTCAGCCCTGATGAATATATAACATCTATTAAAAATAGAGAATTAATGTCACGTGGCGAACAGCTGTGTTTTGCATCGGCTGCGATGGCTTTTAAAGATACTGGTTTAAATTCAAACCAAGTGCTCAAGGAACGCTTTGCTGTGTACATAGGTGGAAACAAGGAAGTTGACACAATCCCCCAAGAGCTTGTTGAGTCTGTTCTGCTCTCCAAAGGCACACTAACAGAGTTTGCAAAAGCGGCTAAGAGTAAATTGTCGCCTTCATTCTCAATTAGAGCTTTGCCTGCTGCCGTTCTGCATTATGTATCCGCTCACTTTGATATTCAAGGTCCTAACGCTTATTTTGTTGGTACATCCAATGCTAGCGCAGCAGCTATCGGAAGCGGCTTTAGATCGATACGGCATGGTGAAGCAGATGCGGCTTTAGTGGGGGGATTTTCTGACTCTATTACATGGTGGAATTATATGAAGTTGGATGCAATGGGTGTTTTACATAGAGGTGAAGCGAACGATTGCCGTAAACTATATGCCCCGTTTGATAAAAAAAGAAATGGAACCCTTATTGCAGAGGGATCGACCATGCTCGTACTAGAGGAATTAGAACAAGCAAAGAAGCGCGGCGCAAACATTTATGCTGAAATAATCGGTTTTGGTAATGGATATGACAGCGGAGCAATAGCTAAACCATCTCCTAATGGTGCGGGCTTACAAGTTGCTATGAGAAAAGCGATGAGAGATGGAAGCGTTGGTTCAGAACATATCGACTATGTTTGTGCACATGGCAGCGGTACGAAATTGGGGGATGAATCTGAAGTAAGAGCAATTGAATCCGTATTTGGAACAGACAGATCAGTAATGGTCAGTTCCGTTAAACCAACTACAGGACATATGGTTTCGAATGCTGGAGCATTTAATGCTTTAGCATCTGTCCTAACACTTAGCGAACAGGTTGTTCCATTTACATTAAACTGTGAAACACTTGAAGACAACTGGTCACTAGATTTCATTAGACATGAACCACGACAAACGAATGTGAATTATGTGATGTCCGTTGCGCGTGGTTTAGAAGGTCAGGATACTGCGTTACTATTCGCGAAATGGAAATAAGAGGTGCTGATTATCGTATGAGAAAACAGAGGAGTCGCAGAGTAGTCGTTACTGGTTTAGGAGCTGTGACAGCTTTAGGGAGTAATGTTGGTGATTTGTGGGAGTCTGTACTAGCTGGAAAGCATGGAATTAAGCCAGTGGATCAACTGGATATGACAGGTTACATGACTCAGATTGCGGGTGAAGTGAAAGAAGATTTAGTGCTTACCCATTCCAAAAAACGTCGTGTATTAGATCGAGCTACTTTATTCGCTCTTAAAGCTTCGGAGGAAGCTTTGGAAGACGCTGCATTAGAGAGAAGTAGGCTTAAAGAACATGCGGGATGCGTGATTGGAACTTGTCTTGGAGGCATGAATAGCGGTGAATTGTGGTATAGAAACCAAGATAGTGGAAATAAAGGAAATCCTCGTTTATTGCAAGAGTGGAGACTTAATAGTATCGCAGAATCTTTAGCTAGCGAGTGGGGGCTTGGGGGACCTGTATTCACTTTTTCTACTGCATGTGCCGCCGGAGGCAATGCCCTTGGGTATGCCGGTGATTTGATTCGTGCAGGCAAAGCGGAAATTATGATCGTAGGTGGTGCTGATGCTCTTGCGCATATGGGAATCGCAGGTTTTCATGCATTGCAATCGCTAGATCATGAGCCATGTCGTCCTTACTCCAAGGATCGTAACGGACTTTCTTTAGGAGAAGGAGCTGGAATCCTGATTCTAGAGAGTGAAGAAAGTGCTGTACAAAGAGGAGCAAAAATATACGCTGAAGTGCTTGGTTTTGGTTTGTCGGCTGATGGTTATCATCCAACCGCACCTAAACCTGATGGAGAAGGCGCAAGTCGTGCCATCTCTAATGCTCTAAATAAAAATAATATTGCCCCTGATCAGGTTAAATATATTAATGGTCACGGTACAGGAACTCCTAAAAATGATAGCGCCGAAACGAATGCCATTAAGCGGGTATTCGGGGAAGCAATTGCGTCTCTTAAAGTTAGCAGTACCAAATCGATGATCGGTCATTTACTAGGTGCAGCTGGGGCTGTAGAAGGAATTGTCACGGTATTGTCGATCCATCATCAGATTATCCCTCCAACAGCGAATTTTACTACGCCAGATTCTGTTTGCGATTTGGATTATACACCTAATCAACCATACTATTCAGAAAATTTAGATTATGCTTTATCAAACAATTTCGCGTTTGGAGGTAATAATTGTTCTGTATTGTTTGGTAACTATCAAGTTACACATCCTGAAGTAGAGGAGTTAAATGAAGAACGTATTGTAATCACTGGAATGAGCCAATTTAGCTCTGTTGGCGGTGATTTAGATCAATTTTGGACTAAATTGCTTCGAGGTGAACCCAATTGGCATGAGATTAGTACAAGCGAAGGCGTTGTTAGAAAAATTGGAAAAGTAAAAGATTTTGATATCCATACTTATATATCGAAACGCGATGCACGTAAGATGGATCGATTCGAGCAGTTAACGGTTGCGGCTGCTAAGCGTGCAATTAATCATGCAAAGGTTGAAATTAATGATGAAAATGCGCATCGAATCGGGATTATCGTCGGAACTGCTAACGGAACAGTCGAAAGTTGTGTCAACTTTTATCAACCTGTCGTTCATGAAGGAGCGGAAGGAGCGAATCCCGTTCACTTTCCTAACACCGTATTCAATCAAGCTAGCGGTTTAGCTGCAATGCAAACCAATGCAATTGGATTGAATACGACTGTCGTAGACGGACATGCCTCTACGGCAGCTGCTCTATGCACAGCCTATGAACATTTAAAAAATGATGATGCAGACATTATTGCAGTCATTGGCACAGATACGATTGTTCCAACGGTGTTGGAAGGTTATGAATGTTTAAATGTGCTGGCTGATCAATCATCTAAAGACCCCCAATCTAATGTGATGACATTGAGCGAAGGCACAGTTGCCTTTGTATTGGAAAAATTATCGAATGCTAAAAATCGAAAAGCACATATCTATGGTGAAATCAAAGGATATGGGAAAACATTTGACGGTAAAAAGTATGCGAGAGTCGATAAAAAAGGACAAGGTCTCAAGCGGGCAATGGAAATGGCTGTTCATAATGCTCAATTACAGTTGAACGACATTCAAGCCATTCTTGCAACGGCAAATGGAATAAATGATATCGACAATATGGAGAAAAAAGCAATTGAATCATGTTATTTAAGTAATGAATATATGCCATATATTGCAACGGCCAAGTATTTAGTAGGTGAATCGCAAGGGGCGGCTGACGGGTTTCAATTCATCACAGCTTTACTCGCGTTGCAACATCAAACATTGCCACCCAAGTTAAACCATTTGGAGCATAACGAGCTGCATCCTTTAGATAAAGCTGAAAAACTGCTTGAAGACTTGAATCATGTATTAATTAATAGTTCCTCATTAACTGGATCAAATGTCTCCGTAGTATTGTCTAAATATTATGAATAGATGGGATGAATATGAATGGAAGGCAAATTAAACGAGACATATGATGCGATCATAATTGGATCCGGTTTAGCTGGACTAACGGCAGCTGCGCTACTAGCTCAAGATGGAGCTAAGGTATTAGTACTTGAACAGCATTATATTGTGGGGGGCTGTGCAAGTACATTTAGAAGAGGTAAGTTTCTCTTTGACGCTGCAGTTCATCTTATAGGCGGTTGTGAACAAGGTGGAGAAATCTATTCCATTTATGAGAAATTGGGCTTGCTGGATCAAATTGGATTTATCGAATCTAAGCCTATGTGTCATATATCGTTAGGACAATCCCAATATGAAATACCTGCGAATTTATATCAATTATCGAGTAATATGGAAAATTGGTTTCCTGAGGACAAACAAGCTATCAGGGAAACAATGGAAGAGATTATACAGTTAGGCGGAGCGATTCTAAGAGGAGATTATGAAGATGATGAGCAAATTACGCAAAGAGTGCTTGAATTAAAAAATGTATCTTTTGCGGAGTATCTAAATAATCGGTTCTCTCACCCTCATGCATCAATGGTACTGGGTTCTTTACATCCTTATATTGGAGTTCCGACCAAACAATTATCGGTTTTATATATGATGAGTACAATGGCGTCTTATCATGGCGGGGCTTATTATACCCGCGGCAGCTCTCAAAAGCTGGCAGATGTTTTAAAAGATTATATCCAATCCCAAAATGGGGTTGTAAGAATTAAACGCAGAGTAGAAAAAATTATTTGCAGCGAGGGTAAAGTGCAAGGAGTAATCGATCATAAGGGGAATCAATACAACTCTTCCATTATTATTTCAAATGCAGACCTAAAAACAACATTGTTTAAGCTTTTAGGTGAGGAATATTTACCGCCATCTTACAACAAACGAATAAATCGGATGGTTCCTTCTTATTCTGCTGTCATCCTTTATGCTGCTATTCAGAATGATGGTGCATTAATCGATTTTCCGCATGAGCAATTCATATTACCAGACAATGAACTTGATAGTGAACAAAAATATTTGTTTGATCCGCTCAATAATGAGACTGATCCTGGTATATCTGTATGTTGTCCATCTACACTCGATTCTGGCTTAGCACCTGAAGGGTATTCCGTGCTTTCATTTATGGCCATGTGCGATGCAGCTGTTGTGGAACGAGTTCGAGAAGAAAAGGGAAAGTCATTTGTACATGAGAAGTTTTTGGATTTATTAGAAAATAAACTGCCTGGCATTAGAAAACGATTAGTTATACAAGAGTTCGCTACTCCAAGAACAATTGAAAGATATACTTCTAATCATAATGGGTCAATTTATGGATGGATGAAGTCGGCTGATCAACGATGGACCTCTGATATAGGACCTAGAACACCTGTACAAGGCTTGTATTTAGCAGGACATTGGACGCGTAATGCACATGGAGTTTACGGCGTAATGAAATCAGGAAAAACGACAGCTAATCATATTATCAAGCAAAACATTAACAATAACCACCAACTACAATTGCAATAATTGCTACAGAAAGGAGGGTGTTTATGCCAGTAGAAGCGGTCAAGGAGGTACGTTACACTCTAACCTTTGATAAATCGAGGAGAAAAGAGGAAAACGTACTAGTCGTACCCGATCAAGAATGCCTGGCAGCATACCGCTATATGTTTGCTAATTGTTTGATAGCTCAAGATTCTATAACGCAAGGCTTTCTAGAAAATAATTTAGAACATTCTCTACAGTCCATAACCACGCCTCCTGATAAAGAGTATATGCTTCATTGTTTTGAGAAAATCAATTTAAGCGGTTTCTCGGGAACAAAAAGGATTGTTGATAAAAAGCTGGTTCATAAAACATCTGAAAAAAACGTGATGATCTCAGAAATTGAGCTGCCGTTAAAAACAAAAATCGGTTTGTTCTCAGGTGATGTTGCAAGCACAACTGAAATAAAGTTAGACCATATCAATCAGGAACACATTGAGGCCATTCTATTGTCTGAATTAAGTAAACAAGCCTCTATGGTGAGTATTTTTAGATTTTTAGGTTTAGACTCCGAGTTTTATGTCATTGAAGAATATAAAAAATATAGACGAATTGTTCAAAGAAGTGACGATATATTTATTCACGCGCTCCCAGTAAAAGAAAACGGAAATCATAAAGGAATGGGATATTGTCTCTTCACTGTGTACCAGAATTCCAAATTATGTTCAAGTGGCTACATTTCAGGTATGTATACTAATAAAGGGATGTGAGAGGAATAAGCAATAAACAAAATGATGAATGATTTATCGAGAAAAGCTAGTCAGAAACGATCTCATACCATTTGAAAATAAAGGAGAATAACAATGAAAAATATAAAACTGATTGCTGTTGATTATGATGGAGTCGTAATAGAGGATATTTTTACTCAAGTTCTTCATATTCAGACGAAGAAATATGGAGCGGAGTATACTCCTGAATTGGAATACAATACGATTTCCCAAAGAAGAGAAGATTCCGCATCTTACGCAATCCGTGTCTTAGGATCTCCTTCCGGATTGTCCATCGAGCAAATTTTGGAAGAGTTCTACAAAGAGAGAGAAAACTTTTTGGTGAATGGCGAGAATCCGCTTAATGCAGGCGTTATTGAGTTTCTGGATACGTTGAAAAGCATGAATGTGAAGATGGTTTGCTATGGTGGATTAGAAGAGAATTTGATTGATTTGGGAGTTAGACCGGTTTTGGAGAAATATTTCGAACGATATATTTGCACCGATGCTTTCCGACCAGGTCTTAAAGAAATCGTGCAAGATATTCATGGCCTCGATTTTTCTGAAGTTTTGTTCATAGATGACGTTAATCGAATGGCTGAGGAAGCAAAAAAGTATAATATTCCGTTTATTGGGGTGCCGGCTCAGCATTCATGGGGTTTCCAAAAGAAAGAGATGGAAAAAACAGGCGTTAAATATATTGTTAGTTCAATTAAAGAAATAACAAAAGATTATTTGGAACAAGTTGATTCGGATCAAGAAATCTGGAAAAGTCCAGTAGTATAACGTCGAGTTCATAGATGGTCGTTAACAACATCCGTGTCATTGCAATGGCACGGATGTTGCCTCGACGCTTTTTCAAGCTCTGCCTTACGGGATTGTAGATTACATAGTACTTTTATCGCCTTTAGCGAAAGGAATGGGTATAAGAATGAAAAAAATAAAACTAATTGCCTGTGATATTGATGGCGTTCTATTAGTAGATACGTTTAGTCCTGTTCTTCATATTCTATCGAAGAAATACGGAGTTGAGTATACGGCTGAATTAGAAAGCAATACATTTTCTCAAAGAAGAGAGGATGCAGCAGCTTACGCGATACGTTACTTAGGACTTCCTGAAGAAACGTCCACTAAGGAACTGTTAAATGAGTTCTTTAATGAGAGAAAAAACTTTATCCAGGACGATGAAGATCCCATTATTCCAGGCGTTACAGAGTTTCTGGAAATGTTGAACAGCTTGGATGTGAAGGTAGTTTGCTATGGCGGATTAGAAGAAAACATGATTGATACAAGATTTAGACCGTATTTGAAATATTTTGATCAATATATTTGCACAAATTCTTTTAGACCCGGTCTTAAAGAAATCACGAAAGAAATATATGACCTAGATTTTTCTGAAGTTTTGTTCATCGATGATGTTAATCGTGTGGCTGAAGAAGCCAAAAAACATCAGATTCCATTCATTGGGGTGCCTGCTCGGCATTCGTGGGGTTTTCAAGAGAAAGAGATGAAGAAAACAGGTGTTAAATATCTTGTTCATTCCGTTAAAGAAATAACAAAAGATTATTTGGAAAATATCGATTCGGATAAGGCGATTTGGTAAAGGAGATAAAATCATTTATGCACAACTTCTACTTCGTGCGTCATGGTGAGACGCTTGCTAATGTTGAAAATAAAATTCAAGGGCAATCCGATGCATCTCTTACCGAAAACGGAAAAGATATGATTGAAAATTTAGCTCTAGAGTTGAAAAGCAGAGACCTCCAATTTGATTTAGTTTACTCTAGTAATCAAAAAAGAGCGATTGAAACAAAAGACATCATCCTAAAAACTTTAGCTAACGAAAGTATCGTTTTTCATGCGGATGCAGGGCTCAGGGAATGGGAATTTGGTACATTCGATGGACAAGATATTGAGGAAACCTTTAGTAATTTGAAGAAATTAAAGCTTCAGAATTTAACGGATGGAGAGCCATCGGAGCTGACTTTGAAAGAAGTGGCAAATGTCATTTTTAACATGGATAAGTCTGGTCAAGCAGAATCTTGGGAAGTTTTAAAAGATAGAGTATGGTCCAGTTTTTCTTCTATAGTTTCAAAGGCAACCGCATCTGGCGCTAAAAATGTTTTAATTGTTAGTCATGGTCTAACGATCTCAACGTTACTCTACATAATCGATAAAGATAGGGACAAATTTAAAAATATTTCCAATGGTTCAATCGTTGTAGTGAGCTATGAAGAAGGTATGTATAAAGTAAGCTAATAAATTCGATAAGGATGCATATTAACTGGAAAGGAGGACTTTATGTTCAGGCAAATCCAAAAAGAAATTAAATCCATACTCGATCGAGATCCTGCCGCGTCAAGTGTATGGGAAGTTATTCTTTGTTATCCTGGCTTTCATGCGATTATGTTTCACCGCGCTGCACATTTCTTATATAAGAGAAATTGGCGATTAATTGCAAGGATGATATCTCACTTTAGCCGATTTATTACAGGCATAGAGATTCACCCTGGGGCTCAGATTGGATTTGGTTTATTTATTGATCATGGCATGGGTGTAGTAATCGGGGAAACGAGTGTCATAGGAGATAATGTAACAATGTATCAGGGAGCTGTATTGGGGGGAACCGGTAAGAGCTCAGGCAAAAGGCATCCGGATATAGGGAATAATGTAATCATTAGTTCTGGTGCAAAAGTATTAGGATCCTTTAAAGTGGGGGATAACTCAAAAATTGGCGCTGGCTCCATCGTGTTGAAGGAAGTGCCACCGAATTGTACCGTTGTCGGCATACCTGCACAAATTGTAAAGATTGACGAAGAACCGATTTTAAATGGTGTTGGCAAAGAACTTAGAACCGCCGTTATGTAATTTCAGACGTACCGTATAAAATTGAATTGTAACTCAGATTGTGGGAACAAATTAAACAAGCCTATGCAACTAAAAGATGGCTTCTATATTCACAGGAGTCATTTTCTTTAATGTCCACGGAAATCGCTCGGACTATCGACATATATTTTTTGAAGTGTTATTGACCGGCGGTCAGTCAGTGGACTATAATTAGAAAAAACTGAGAGAGGTGTGAATCTATGGTCAGGACACGTGACGAAGGGTTTAACGAAATTATACAAACGGCCGAACGTCTATTTTTGGAGAAAGGCTTCGAAAAAACAACGGTTCAGGATATTTCGCAACGAATGGGCGTTGCAAAAGGAACGATTTATCATTATTTCAAATCGAAAGACGAGTTAGTGGATCACCTGCTTCAGCGATACTCTGATAGCCTTATTCACGAATTGGAAATAACTGCGCGTAACAGTCAAATAGATGCAATTCAAAAATTTGAACAGATGGCTAAATCTTTTATTTATTTTGAAGGTTGGAATAGCGACCTCATGCGTTACATCCATCAAGATGTAAGATTAGTGCTGAATCATTTGTTTGAAATTCGATGTAATAACGAGATTAAGCCACTTGTACACTCTGTTATCGAAGAAGGTGTTGAGGCCGGCTTGTTCAATGTGGAATTTCCAAAGCAAACCGCTTTTATGATCGTAGCGGTATTTGACTGTATTTTTGACGATGGCAGTTTACGGTCGGGTATTTTTGAACCAGATGTTCTTGCTGCGATGGAAGATTTTTTAAATCGATTACTAGGGACCAAACATAAATTCAATTTATCTAAGGATCAAGGATGACAGTAGTTACAGGGAACTGAGATAGCAGGACAACAAGGTTTGCAAAACAAACAACAATTTTATAGTGATGGAGATGGTGGCGAGTGAACAATTTGAGTAGGGGCAGAACAATGCTCACATTTATTGGAATCATTTTAGGGTATTTTATCGCACTGCTGGATACAACGATTGTGAATATTGCACTGCCGAAAACGGCTGAATATTTTAATCGTGATGTGAGTGATATTAGTTGGATCATGAATGGATACAACATAGCCTTTGCGGTATTGATGTTAACGGCTTCGCGCATAGCAGATCAATTTGGCCGCAAAAAGCTTTTCCTCATCGGACTAATTTTGTTTGCGTCAACTTCTTTTTTGTGCGGAATCGCATCAACACTTGATTTACTCATTTTGTTCCGTGTGCTGCAGGGCTTAAGCGCGGCCATTATTGTACCCGTCACCATTCCGCTTGCCATTCAACTTTTTCCGAAAGAAAAACATGGCGCTGTTCTAGGGATCTGGGGAGCAATAGCAGGCGTGGCTAGTGCAAGCGGGCCAGCACTAGGAGGAATTTTGACCGAGTACTTCAATTGGCAGTCTGTATATTTCGTAAATCTTCCGATTGCTATCGTTTCGTTTATCATTTCTTACTTGTTCTTACAGGAGTCTTACGACAAAACCGCTAGCAAAAGCATGGATTTTGCAGGTATGTTAACCATTTCAGCCGCCATTTTCTGTTTCACATTAGGCTTAATCGAGACATCGGATCATGGTTGGGGTTCCTTCTACGTCTTAGCGTTATTCGCAGGATCATTATTGTCACTTGCATTGTTTATAGTTGTTGAAAGAAGATCTAAAGATCCTATGCTACCCTTGTCATTGATGCGCATTTCAACCTTTAACGCTTCTTCCGCTGGACTATTCTTTACTTCGATTGGAACGGCTGCCGGAGGTTTTCTGCTCGCCTTTTTCTTAATGAGTTTACGTGATATGTCTGTGCTTGAAGCGGGAATGACGATCATTGCAAGTTCTTTGACTGCAACGGTATTTTCGGTCGTTTCCGGGCCGATGTCTGAGAAAATAGGTGGACGCTTTTTGGCAAGTATCGGTCTGGCCATTATCACTGCAGCGGTTTATTTATTTGGCAGCCTAGATGCGGATTCGTCTCGCTTTGAAGTGGTGTGGCGACTTTGTCTGTTAGGCGCAGGGCTTGGTATATCGGTTGTGCCGCTTTTTGGTTCAGCTGTTAACAACATTCCTGCCGACAAGCTCGGGATCGTTTCAGGAGTTACCAATGTGGCTCGTACACTCGGAATGGTAGTCGGTGTTGCTTTATTAGCTACGATGCTGAGCAGTAACATGAAGAACGAACTTTCAACTGCTTCTGACAAAGCAATACAAACGGTTCAAGCTTCCACACTTGATGCGTCTATGAAAGACGGATTGATTACAAGTATTCAATCCATGAACAATGAAGCGCTAGAAGGAAACGCTCAGCAAAAAATGACATTAGAGAAAGTTTTGGAACAGGTCGATCAACGTGAAAAGGAAGTAATTGATCAAGCGCCAAGTCAAACGCAGGAAACGAAAGCAGCTTTTGATCAAAATCGGGAAGATATTGCACAGTTGTGGCCAAGTATCAATGCTGAAATACGTTCGTATATGGCAAAGGGATTTAGCTCAACCTTTCACCTGGTTAGCTTCTTACTTATTCCAGGCATTTTCATCGCTCTCTTCTCAGATCAACGAAGGCAAAAAGTCAAAGGCGAAACCAAGGCTGTTATTACACATTAGAGGATTTAGATCCATATTTCTCCAGGTTAATTTGCAAATGTGATATATGTTTCACACCCCACCTCAAGATTACTACTTCCTAATTGTTTTCCCGCTTATAGAACTTCCCACTTATTTATACATCATTCATTTAACAAGTCAATGCGCAGTGCAACTAACATCCGACACCTGCTTAGAAGTAATCATATTTGAAAATGGAAGGTGGCAATTTGAATAGCATGTTTAAGGGATTAGGCAGAGGTGTTTATAAAGCAAGGTGGATTATCGTCATTGTATGGCTTCTGGCTATAGGGTTTGGCGGAATGAATGCCAGTGGGCTGGATGATGTTCTTAGCGGCGGAGGATATCAAGTATCTGGATCTATGGCAAAACAAGCAAATGAGCTATTGTCGAAAGAGTTTGCAGGCCGGTCTGAAACTTCACTGACGCTTCTTGTTCGTGATCCTGATCATGAGGCGGGCACTCCGGAGTATAATGATAAACTTCAGCAACTGATTACGCGCCTCAAGACGGAGGAGGGAGTATCCAGCGTATTAAGTCTGTTAGATGCATCTTCCGACATCGGGCAAGGGATGATCGGTAAGGATAAGCATGTCAGCATTGCCTTCGTGGACATGAGTATTGAATCAGATTATTTAAGAAAGAAGATGCCAGATTACCAAGAACGTTTAAAAGCGCAAGCTAACTCCTTGAATATCCAGGCTCATCTACTCGGTTCAGCTGCTTATGCAGGGGAAAGTGATAAACTATCAGATGAAGGGCTGGGTAGAGCCGAATTAATGGCTTTCCCGCTCGTCCTAATCGTACTTGTGTTTGCTTACCGCTCGGTAGCTGCCACGCTGACGTCCTTGTTCGTTACAATTGCTGCCGTTATCTTAGCCATGGGAATTATTAAAGGTGTGGCGAATCATGTAGAGCTTTCCTCCTTCGTTACAAGTTCCGCCATGATGCTAGGACTTGGAGTAGGCATCGACTATTCTTTATTTATTGTCAGTCGCTTTAAAAAGGAGCTTGAGAGCAAAAATACAGTGGAGGCAGTGGTGCGCACCGTACAAACGGCCGGGCACACCGTCCTGTTCTCTGCGATTACGGTCATCGCCGCATTGTCTGCTTTATTTATCGTCGACATGCCAGTGATTAAGTCGATAGCATTAGGCGGGATTGTGGTTGTAATTGTTACGGGCCTGGTAAGTATAACACTGATGCCAGCACTGCTCAGCATTCTAGGCAAGAATATCAACAAGTTCCAGATTCCTCTTCCGAAGCGTTCTGATCAAACGTCGAGCGGTTGGCAAAAATGGACTTATATGGTGATGAAGCGACCGTTTGTTTTTCTAATCCTATCGGTGGGGCTTCTATTACTCTTCGCTGCGCCTGCGTTAAATATGAAGCTTTACTCGCCGGACTTCCGCGTCCTCCCCGAAAACAACGAACTGCGTCACGGCTTTGAAACGCTCGAGGAATCTTTTGGAAAAGGTGTAACAAGCCCGGTCAATATCGTCCTAACAAATGATAAGCAGCAATTGGATACCTCAGATGCATACGCTAAGATTGTGGAATTGCAAGAGCAACTGAAACTGGAAGAACATGTTGACGCTGTGACGTCCGTAGCTTCTTTCCTTCCTGGTGTACCTTCATCTACTGCAGCAGAAGTTCTGCAGAATGGAAGCAATAACTTACCAACGGATGTACAGAAAATGCTAGGACGTTTCCTGAGCAATAACAAGCATGTGGCTGTACTCGAAGTGAAGCTGGATTCCTATGGATCAAGTGATACTAGTCGCGAGTTCGTCAAAAAATTACGGGATCACATATTGCCGAACTTCCAATTCAACGACGGCACAACTTTCCTTATTGGTGGGGAGACGATGTCGGGAATCCAGTCATCCCACGAAGTAAATAAAAGTCTATTCCCGGCTCTTGCGATTATGCTTGGTTTAATTTACGTGATCCTTTTGATTACATTTAGAAGTATTCTCCTGCCGCTAAAAGCAATCATACTCAACTTGATTTCAGTTTCGGCTACGTATGGAATTCTCGTATTCGTTTTTGCTGAAGGGCATGGAAGCAGCATTTTCGGGGTCGCGACCAATGGATACATCATTCTTTTTGTTCCACTCCTGCTGATGGCGCTTCTTTTCGGATTAAGTACAGACTATGAAGTGTTTCTTGTTTCACGAATTAAAGAAGAATATGATGATACTCGTCAGCATGAGCAAAGCATAGCGACCGGAATGGAGAAAACCGGTCCGTTGATTACAGGAGCAGCCTTATTGATGCTGGCGGTGTTTTTCGGCTTCGCATTCTCAGGGTCACTGCCTATTCAGATGATTGGATTTGGGATGGCCGTCGCTATCGCCCTAGATGCAACTATTATCAGGATGGTGCTTGTTCCAGTCACCATGAAGATACTCGGACGATTCAGTTGGTGGTATCCGGGTCAAGGAAGAAGCCATATGGACAAGAACCGGGGGAGTGCCGCTGCTTCAATAGAAAAACCCATTAAGCATTAGGCGAGATCGGCGCGGCTGGTCAATGTCATTAGGATAAGCTCATGACAAAATTGGGAATAAAAACAATCTCTTTGTTTGCGATATTTATAGAACATCATACCAGTCAATCTTTGAGTTAAGCTGGTACCTATAGACTGGACACTTTGACAAAAGGTGTTTGGGCTGTGGGTACTTTTTCATATACTGGAAGATGCAGCGGAGGGGATGACATGAGCAAGAAATATTTTAATGAGGCACAACGTGAAGTTTTATTAAACAACCCACACATCGCTAAAGTTAGTGAAAAATCCATTACTTTCATCGCAAGGTAGCCATTATACAAGCCCCACCGGTTATTTGTTATACGCTCATAGATATTGAAACGGCGAATCAGGAATCTGTAACTATGCTGCACAGTGGTAGTTTACTTAAACTGTATATTTCTAAATTGTTATATAGCTGGCCGTTTTCCGTCCCATTGGCGTTATATGCGGTGGTGTTTCCTGCGTTATTTCACAAGTTTGATAGAAATCCTAACTTTGAAGAGCTATGCATGTCCTTGATTTATCATGTCTGCTCATCCTGGTTAGGTGTCGCACTAGCTTGTTGGTTCAGTTCCAAATTTATCCGATCCCGAGTAATGTCTTTCTTATTGTTCAGTGTTGCCGTTGTCGTTACAATTTCCGCAGAGGGAATTGAAAACACTTTGCCTGAAGGCTTAAAAAAAGCGATTCTTTTGTTGCCTCCATTAAATAGCACATTAAATGTGCTGATGGATTATTATGCTGCGACTCTTTATAGTAAACTAGCTGTAATTGGAGCATCACTACTATATGGCGTGATTATTGCTGCGTTATTTCTGTTCATGCTTCATAAAAGGAAACTGGATTCACATTGAAGTTATTGAAGCTGCCAAACCACCACTTCGATTGCTTCTTGGCACAATTGCTTATCAAGCAGTAATGCATATATGTGGTTTTGCTCCTTTCATATGCATCCAGTTCCCCCTTTAGACAATTGATTTGGGACAAAAAACTGCACCCAATTGTTAGACTATATCTTACAATTGGGTGCAGTTTTTAGTAAATGCTCAATATTGTTTCAACTAACCAAACTATTATTTAACAAGAAAAGCAGCAACCTCAGCTAACCGAGAAGCATAACCCCATTCATTATCATACCAAGCGGCTACGGAGACGAGCTCGCCCTGCACTTGCGTCAAGGGCAGATCAATAATTGATGAGTGCGGATCCCCTACAATACGAGAAGAAGCCCATTCACCCTCCAATACATCGAGGACTCCCTTAAGCTCGCCTTCATGAGCAGCAAGGCGGAACATGTCATTGATCTCCTGAACGGAGCATGGTTTCTCTGTTATCAGATTGAGCTCCGCAATGCTGCCTGTGCGAGTCGGGATTCGGTATGCCTTCCCGGTAATCTGGAGATCGTTCCAAATGAACTTGAGAGCCTTAGCTGCGCCGGAAGATGATGGGATGATATTCTCAGCTGCCGCCCAAGAATCTCGACGATCCTTCATAGGCTGATCGGTTAGCGATTGCGTATTCGTATACGAATGAACCGTTGAGAACAAGCCGTGTTTAATGCCGTAATTTTCTCTAACTAATTTGACGACAGGAGCCAGAGCATTGGTCGTACAGCTCGCCATACTAATGATTCGATGCTTATCCGGATCGAAGCTGTGGAGATTGATGCCTTTAAGCAGAACGGCGTCGCAGTCTTCGAGACTTTTACTCGGCCCGCTGACAAGCACACGTTTAGCGCCGCGATCCAAGTGCATCTGCGCAACAGGCCTGGTTACAGCACGTCCCGTACAGTCTACGACCAGCTCGACACCTAGTTCTCCCCAATTCGGCACCTCGCTGGACGAATTAATATACCGAATCTCTCGGCCGCCAATGACGAAAGCCCCTTCTCGGCTGGAAACCTCTTCATGCCAACGCTTATAATTCGTATCCACCTCAAAGAGCGCAGCAAGCGTAGATTCATCTTTAATGTCAGAGACCGAGTAAGGTACGAAGAGTTTCTCTTGAAGCGCTGCTCTAAGTAATTGCCGACCGATTCGGCCGAACCCGAAAATTGCAATTTTCCCCATGATATCCTCCCATTGAATCATAATTTGTTGTGCTTATGGACGGAGCTGTAGATGCATTTCATATACTTATTTCTATTTCTTGCTAAGATATCCTTTCTCTAAGACCAGATCAAGAAATGTCGATGTTGTAAATGAATCGATCAACCAGATTTAACTTTTATGAGGGATCAATAATTTAATCCATGGGATAAGTCGTTGTCCTATGAACATGCCGAATAAACCGATCAATCCCAACATGGGTGGTGCGGGAGACGGTATACGGAGGGTCTGAAATACAATTCCGATCGCGAGACCAGTTCCTAATGCCATAGTCGTGCTTTGGCGTTTTGTCATGTACTTCCGACTCAAGGAGGTACACACCGCCGAATCTATAGTTTTTTGGTAATATTCTAAATTTTACTAACTGCAGTTTTAGAACGACCCTCTTATAATGAAGTGTGCAAGCGCTATCAAATAATGGGAGGAGGAATACGAGTGATTGGCGACTAGATTACCGCATCTTGCGCGCCCACAACTCAGGCATAATTTTGTTTAAAATATTTGCCCATTAAAAGGAGGCGACAATTATGTTATCGGTAAAATCAAAATCTATCCATTTGATGCTTGCGTTCGCGATGGTAGTATCCTCATTCCTGTTTGTAACATCGGCACAGAAAGCTCATGCGAGCCTCGCGTCAGGTTCTAAATTCCTCGGCAACGTCATCGGAAGCAGCGTGCCATCTAATTTCAGCACCTATTGGAATCAGATCACGCCGGAGAACGCGACGAAATGGGGCTCCGTCGAGGGCACGCGCAACACGATGAACTGGACGCAGGGAGACACGGCTTATAATTATGCGAAAACAAACGGCATGCCATTCAAATTCCATACGCTCGTCTGGGGAAGCCAAGAGCCGAGCTGGATCTCAAGCTTGTCGGCCGCCGATCAGAAAGCCGAAGTGATCGAGTGGATTAAAGCGGCAGGAACGCATTATAGCGGTGCGGAGTACGTCGACGTCGTAAACGAACCGCTTCATGCGAAGCCTAGCTTCCGTAACGCAATCGGCGGCGACGGAACGACGGGCTGGGACTGGGTCATTTGGTCCTTTGAGCAAGCGCGTACGGCATTTCCGAACTCGAAGCTGTTAATCAACGAATACGGCATCCTTAACGATCCGACCCAGGCTGCCAATTATGTCACCATTATCAATTTGCTCAAATCCCGTGGTTTGATCGATGGAATCGGTCTTCAAGGCCATTATTTCAACTTGAACGACGTGTCGGTCAGCACGATGAACAGCGTGCTGAGCACGCTTACCGCGACGGGGCTGCCGATCTACATTTCCGAATTGGACCTTACCGGGGACGACGCCACACAGCTGGCGCGCTATAAAGAGAAATTCCCTATTCTATGGGAAAATCCGAACATTAAAGGCATTACTCTCTGGGGATACACAGAAGGCCAGACATGGACGTCGGATTCATATCTGGTTCACTCCAACGGCACTGAACGTCCAGCTCTGACATGGCTGAAACAATACCTGAGCGGCAGCACGACGACGCCTACGGCACCGGCAGCGCCTACGGGTTTGACTGCAACGGCGGGCAACGCGCAAGTATCGCTCAGCTGGACGGCTTCGAGCGGCGCGACGAGCTATACGGTCAAACGGGCAACAACGAGCGGCGGCGCGTACACGAACGTAGCGACGAATGTCACTTCGACGAGCTACACAAATACGGGCCTGACGAATGGTACGACGTACTATTACGTCGTCAGCGCTGCGAATAGCACGGGCACAAGCGCCAACTCGACACAGGTAAGCGCGACCCCTGCGGCTGGCAGCACGGGCGGCGGTACAGGCACGCTAGTTGCACAGTACAAAGTGACTAACAGCAACGCGACGGACAACCAAATCTACGCCACGTTCAACATAAAGAATACGGGGACGAGCGCTGTCAACTTGAGCAGCTTGAAGCTGCGGTACTATTTTACGAAGGATAGCAGTGCAGCGCTCAATTTCTACGCGGATTATGCACAGATCGGGACTTCCAATGTGAGCGGTGCGTTCGCGAGCACGACAGGCACGAACGCTGATACGTATCTGGAGATTTCGTTCAATGCAAATGCTGGCTCGATCGCAGCTGGAGGACAGACAGGCGATATTCAGATCCGCGTCGCGAAGTCTGACTGGTCGAACTTCAATGAATCGAACGACTACTCGTTCGACGGAACGAAAACGGCATTCGCGGACTGGAGCAAAGTTACAATTCTCCAAAGCGGTACGGTCGTCTGGGGTTCGACGCCATAAACCATAAACCATAAACCGAAAACGATAGGATGAGGCAGCTATACTGCTGCTTCATCCTATTTTTTTGGGATTTCGTGCGAATCATGAGGACAGATGGTTACATCGGGTTGTGTTCATCGACTTTGAAAAATAAGTGTGATGCGGCACCCGACGCCCAGCGCGTGAGCGACTAAGGCATCGCCCTCCAACGATTGTCTCAAGCAAAGCAAGGATGACTTTACTTCCTGATAAAATTGTTGCGTTTATCATAGAAAATCCCTTTTTTTCAAAGACGTGATTTTTGTGATAGATTTCACCTTCAAGGTGCCCCTCTCTTGGTTGATGTTGTTCTGGAAGGGCGAACACTTTATCTACCAATCTGCGAACGAACGCAGCAATGGCTTGTTGAATCCACCTGCATTGTTATTGGACGATACGGTTGTGTTCTCGAGCGATAGTGATCAGTCTGTTATAGGCGGATTAGTAGTTCATCCATCGAAAACAGAGGTTGCTTTCCCGATATCCAACTCGAAGCAGCCGGCTATGCTTATTGTCAGTGGCATCGATAGGGCTAGAGCTAAACTAACTGTCATGAACAAGTATATTCTCGGTTTGTCGGAGGACGAATCCATTCTGGATATACGTTTGACTTCTCGACTGACAAAGGTTATTTGTATACGAATTCAACAAATAGCGGAGATATTAAACTTTATGCTGTCGAAGTAAACAAGCAGCCTGCAACAACATATATTACGACAATAGAGTCGGTTGATGAGTTAGGGGCTTTAAGCTACGAACAGGGTGAACTATATATGTCTACTCGAGAGGAGAAGAGATACCGTTTCAATTTTAGTCAATTGAGGTTCGAACATGTTGAGAATAACAAGACGGAAAAGCAATTGCTTATTCCAGTCATTCAGGAGCGACTGCCTCAAGACAACCAACCAGATCGATGGGAAGATATTCACCACTTGAAATTGCTTTAAATTACAGGAGTTTCGTGTCCACAACCTCAAGAAGTTCGAAAACACTGGAGAAGACCTGGAGGATCTTATTAGTATTGGAACCATCGGGCTGATCAAGGCAAAATAAATGTCCTTACACCCATGCAAGGGACAGGCATTTCAATGTTATGGACACTGATCTTTATTGCAGCAGCTATTGTATTGTACCGTAAACGAGATGCGTAAGTTTTGGTTTCATTACGGATGTAGCAGCGGTAGAAGAAGTTGTTGCGGGCGTGAAATTGGAACATCGATTGCCCTTTGGCGACTTATTCTATCAAAAGTGTAATCATCTGAAGCTTTTCTGGAGGCTCTTTTTGCAAGGTGGTTGGTTTAGGGTGTATTAAATGGTATAATAATGAAAATGGTGAAATTATAGGGGTAAAGCATTTGGGAAATATACTACCAATTATAGTAGCGACAAGCAGTGCGCTTTCTTGTCTTGTTACGTTTATCACAGTACAGAAAATGAAAGGTAAAAAAAATAAATAATCTTTAAATGCTAAAGGATTTTTAGGATTCTGACCTCGTAAGGGGTCCTTTTTCATGTTTATTTCTCTGGAACAGGGGGGAAGCAGTATGAAACATAAGACGGTGCTGAATATTCTCATCGTGGGCATCGTTCTGCTCATTAGCTCTTGTGGCGCTGACAGTAATCACAGCAATTCTAGTCCCGGCGAACGATTGCCAACCGGTTATACAATAGCGAATATCGAGAGCGCGATTGATGAATGCATCAATTATAACTTGTGGAATAATCCTGATGAAGTCTATCCAAGACCAGCGGGCTCTGAACCTTATGTCGGGCAGCAGATTTCGGTTGAAGTGAGATTATATACGGACCCGTCCGGCGTTCACAAAGTATATGCTCAATCAAATGTAGACAATTGGAAAGATGCTTTGTTCAAATTTGATCGATTCGGTGGCGATGTTTATTGTACGGGCCATACAACTCCGAAAGAAGATTTATGGCCGAAAGGCGATTATGAGGTAATCGATACGCTATCACTCAAAGTCCAGCCGGTTCGTGATCCGCATTTTGGAACATCGCCGGACAAAGATCGCTGAAGGCAACCGATAAGGAATTGACGGCGATGTGCGAAGATTCCTCAGGTTCGGAGGGGGAGTTGTGGCGGGATACCGATATTTACGTGGTGGATTTTTTTGAATATGAAAAGTACGTGGGAGTTTGGTTTGTTTATAAAGATGGGAATGCGCATCATACAGGGTTTATACTCGAATTGGATAAAACAACAATTGAATATGAAGCTAGTGGTACAAAAGGACATCCATTAGACAACATCAATTCCATACAAAAGGGTGACCCTGCAAGGTTTGAGTTTGATAGACAGATCCAGGCAGCGATCAAGCACTATAAGTGCGGCGAATCCGGCTTGAAATCCGCATAACCTCCTCTACTAGAGGTCAGCAATGGACTTGTTCAAGCTTGTTGACAATTGGTATATTTGTAATTTATATTGAAATAGCACTTTTTAAGGTTGTAATTCTTTTTGTGTAAATCCTCTTAGATGTAGAGCATTTTCAGCAGCGCCTCGTCGCTTTGGGAATGCTTTTTTCTTTAGTGCCTTTGCGAAGTTGGCGATGGTAACTCTCGATCAATTCCGCCTCCAGCATCACTTGCAGCTTCTCTGCTAACAACTCCTTCAGTGCTTTATAAAGAGATTATCGAACGGAGGGAACATGATGTCTAGTTCAATCGAAGATATTTTGAGAGACGAAATTTTTGCTGAGCTTGAAATTGAGTATCCAGATGACCGCAATGCCAATTTGTTGGAACTAGGGATCGATTCGGCTGGCTTCATCAAGCTTATTGTCTCGATGGAATCGAAATTTAACATCGCGATCCCTGATGAGGATCTATTGTTTGAGAAGTTCTCCACAGCTGGATTAATCATTCATTATTTGACCGAGAAAACGATAGCATAAATCTGCAACGAACCTAATCGAGGAGGAGATTATGACTATCATTGAGCGTTTATTGATGGAAGCTTGTGATCGTAAAGAACAAATTATCCTTCAAGATATAAAGCAACAGTGGACTTACGCAGAGATGATGACAGAAGCCTATTCGATTGCTTCGTATATTAAGAAGAACTTCGATCTCGAGGCCGGCAGTCATCTTGCATTGTATACAAATAATGAGCCCTTGTTCGTTTTTGCTGCGCTTGGCATTCAGTTCTGCGGCCATGTGCTAATACCGATTCCTTACTCGGCGTCCAAGACTGAGATTGAAAATATTCTGAATGCCAGCGACGCCAAGCTGGTCATCAGTAAATATGCACGGCCCGCCCATTTAAATAGCGACATCCCTTGGGTTACCGCTCAGGATCTATCGCAAGAACCGATGCCTTCGTTTGAATCGATCTCGGTAACGAATCAATCTGATCCCGATCAACGTGCGATTCTGCTGCCTACATCGGGCACGACCGGAAAATCTAAAATCGTTATGTTGTCTCATCGGAATGTATTGACGAATGCGTTGGCACATGGACAGAAGATCGGTTATACGGATCAAGACTCGTTTCTTGTAACGATGCCCGCTCATTTCAGTTCTACGATAGTCACGCAATTGATTTCTTGCATGCTTTATGGAACCCGAATTATCCTTATCAGCTTACCCTTGCTGCCGCGCACAGCGTTTAAACTGTTTCAGAATAAGGCGGTCACGGCATTCTCAGCGGTGCCTACGCAATTGATGCACTTTATTTCTGATTTTCATCAGACCCCCAACTGGAGTGCCTTTGATTCCATTAATTTGATTGTAATTAGCGGTGCGGCGGTTCCCGCGAAATTAGCAGATCATCTTCGGACAGTATTTCCTAAAGCGGACATTGTTCAAACTTATGGATTAACAGAAGCTTCTCCGCGGGTGAGCATGATGGAACGGGGAGACCGCATATTATCCTGTGGATCTCCCGTCAGTGATGTTTCGATTCGAATTGTTGACGAACAAGAGAATGAGGTTGAAGGAGCCGCCACCGGAGAAATTTGGGTCAAGGGCCCAAATGTGATGCTCGGTTATTACAGAAACCAAGCGTTAACGGACGAAACAGTTGTTGATGGCTGGTTAAAGACAGGCGATTTGGGATATTGGAATGAATCAGGGTGTCTGATGCTCTCCGGCAGAAAGAAGAATATCATTATCTCTGGCGGCATCAATATCTATCCGGAGGAAATCGAAGAGTTTCTGTATGGCGTACAAGAAATTGAGGAAGTCATCGTGCTTGGTGTGCATGATGTTCTATTAGGCGAAGTACCTATCGCGTTTCTGAAAGTGTTTGAAGAATGTCTGGTTGATATAGATGCGCTGAAGAAACATTGTAACTTGCATCTGTCGTCGTATAAAGTACCAAGACAATGGAGGATTATTGACGAAATTCCAAAAACGAAAACCGGTAAACTGGACAGAGCAAGTACGAAGTCCTTATTGCTAGATGAGATATGTAATTGAGAATGAAAACCGAATTTTTGCATGATTGAAAAAATATATCAAGAAGTCGACAAAAGGCATCTTTCTTTCGACAATTGTAATGTTTAGAATATCAGTTGAAAAAGGAATACGTACAAACAAGGAGCTGGACCAAGAGCCAGTCAAGTCAATAAGATTACGAGGGGTGAACGAAGAAATTGAATCATGCAACCCAAACAATAGGGAGGAAAATACTGCCGATAAGCTATCCGATGATTACAACCTATACGCAGCATGCTCATCTTTTGTCCATACTTACCTATCACGAGTGCGCACATCCATGGATATTCGGTAATTATATCCAATTATATATTAACAAAGATTATAAACATAATTGGGGAGATTTCTATTTCCCTCTGACTTATGAGCTGCGACCTTCGGATTCATGCAAATGGATTACGACTCAAAAGATACACAGAGATACGGTAACAAGTAAATGGGACTCCGTTATTCATTTTATTATTGAAAACATTAATTCACATCATTATGTCCACACAATGGTGAATTATTTCAACGTGCCCTTAAGCGATCGATATAATAGACTCCAATTACACCATGACATATTTGTTTATGGGTATGATCTGGATAGAGAGATATTGTATGTTTCCGATTTTTTCAAGAATGGGGTTTATAGCCAAGAAGAAATTTCATTCACAGATTTCAATCTTGCTTTCTCCACTAATCATTTAACTACAAATCATGATTATCTGAGAGAAATGGTGTATTTGTACAAATTCAATGATCATTATCAAGATAATTTCAGTGTAGACACCATATTGAATTCTATAAGAAACTATTTCGCTAATAAAACGCCGGAATACTGGGAAATGTTCAACTATGGAGGCGACAGGGAAAATCTTGACTTCGGCATGCAGATTTACACTACTCTCATAAATTATGTGAAAGAGACTTCGGACAATGAGTCTAAACTTGATGTAAGACCCTTTCATTTACTTCATGATCATAAGAAGATCATGACGTTAAGACTCAAGTACTTGTACGATAATCGGCTTCTAAGTCAATTAAACACAGAGCATATAGATGAATTCATATCAATAGAAGTTAAGGCGAAGATTATGGTGAACTTAGCGCTTAAATACAATTTGACTAGAAATAGAAGTGTTTTAGAAGGCTTACATACGATGATAAGCAATATACAAAATGAAGAATCAATATTCCTTGAACGATGGCTGCAGCAAGTCGGCATTCAGTAAGCGTCTGATGATTTAGGTATGACATATGGAGGGAGTGATGCTGGACTTAAACGCTTGTTCGCTTTCATGCGTGCAAGTCGTTTGTCGAACTTTAAAGCAGTTGTAGTATCCGGAACGATAAACGCTTAACCATTTACAAAAGTACCGAATCAGTCGTCCAAAGACTTCCTTCTCGTATTCCAACGATCAGCATGGCTCCATTCGCTTTATTCCAAGTATCTCTACATCGAACTCACTCACTTCGACAATCTCTCTTGGCACCATCCCTGCTTGTTTAATACCTATAATTTGTAAGGTAATATTTATGATTTTGTTGGGTGCTTAACTTAAATCTATTATGCTAATATATGTCTAGTAATGCAAATATTGGCCCCGCTCGAACATCTCCTCATCTGAATTCCAAGCATCTAGATGGAACATCGTTTGAATTGATAACGGTTTCACCAACCTCAAGTGAATGGGGGGATCATAATATTCATTGTATTAACAGGAGTCGCAGGATTCATCGGATCGAATCTTGCCGAGAGGTTGTTGCGGGAAGGCCATACCGTTATCGGTGTCGATAATTTTCTGACAGGGTCTTCCGCCAACATGGACAATCTCTTGCGGTCGCCAAATTTCAAGTTCATCGAACATGACGTCATTACTCCGCTCGTAATTGACGGACCCATCGATTGGGTGATGCATTTCGCAAGTCCTGCCAGCCCGCCCAAATATTTAGCCTATCCGATCGAAACGATGAGGGTCAACAGTGAAGGAACGATGCATTTGCTGCATCTGGCCAAAGAAAAACAGGCCGGTTTCTTCCTAGCTTCAACAAGCGAGATCTATGGAAACCCAACCGTTCACCCGCAGCCGGAGAGTTACTTCGGCAATGTGAATTCGGTTGGAGCAAGAAGCTGCTACAACGAAGCGAAGCGGTATGCAGAGGCGATCACCTACTGGATGAATAGGAAATACGGCATACCGGTAAGGGTTATTCGGATTTTCAACACGTTCGGTCCGAAGATGGATTTGAATGACGGACGAGTCATTACCAATTTCATTAATCAAATCATGGCAAAGCAAAACCTTACGATTTATGGAGACGGCAGACAGACGAGAAGCTTTCAGTATATCGACGACCTGCTGGAAGGGATTATGAGATTGCTGAGCACCACGTACGAACAGCCCGTCAATTTGGGAAATCCGGAGGAAGTCACCATCTTGGAGGTCGCCCAAATATTGAAGGAACTCATGGAGTCCAACGCGCAGATCGAGTTTCTCCCGCTGCCGGAAGACGATCCTAGGAGAAGAAAGCCGGATATTACCATATCACGGACGATTATGGACTGGGAACCGACGATAGGTTTGCAGGAGGCACTCGCTAGAACGATCCATTATTACCAAGGTCAATATATCCATTAAACGGGAGGTAACTATGGAAGAACAGATCATTGCGATGATATGTGAAATCAAGGACGACGCCCAGCTGGCACAGAGCTTGAACGAGCATTCCAACATCATGGAAGACGGGGGATTGGACTCGCTGCAACTGATTACTTTCGTATTAAAGGTGGAAGAGCGGTTCGGTATTGAAATCGATTTTGAACAATTTGACTTCGATCTTATGGAATCGGTCGCGACCTTCTGTCGTTACCTCTCGGAGCTGCAGAAGACGGCATCGGTATGAACGATAGACGCAAGCGCGAGCTTATTATCGGGACGTTTGACGCGGAACGCTTCTGGCGTGACCCCAATCTAGCCATGCTTCCGTCGTTTCGTGATCCCGAAATGGAGAATGTCGTGATGGCCATGGATGAGCTGCTCTTTCCATTGTGCGAGGCGGAGGATAGGCTCATTACTCGCTATCGAATGAACGTTTGCCACCAATCGTATTTGCATGCGATCGGATTTGATTTTATCTCCAATTCAACCGATCTCGAAAGGCCCGAAGGTGGAAACGCAGGCAGAACCGCCAATATATTCGACCTGATCACATCAGCCGATCGAATGGGCGACATGGATCCGCAATGGCTGGATGGCGCTCGGTTGTCACCATTTGCCGTCATTCCGGGGGCGGATCGTACTGCTGCACGTTACGGGTTGAAGCGGGATTTTCCAGCTATCGAAACGGTTCAAACTGTCAATTCGAAGCTGTATTCAACCGAATTGAACCGTCGCCTTGGTCTTCGGTCTGACAGCCAAACGGTCCATTCCCATGAAGAGCTGCTGGCAAGCGGCTTAACATTGCTGAACCAAGGACCTTTCCTGATTAAAGATGAGTTTGGCGTATCCGGGAAAGGGAATTTGCTGATCGAGTCGGAAGCGATATTGCGACGAGTGACATCCTATCTCGCCGATCAGTGCAGCAAGGGAAGAATGGTTCGGTTTATTATAGAGCCGTTCCTCCACAAGGAACTGGATTTCTCCTGTCAATTCCACATCGATCCGGACGGTACTTACCGACATATCTCGGTGCAGAAATTGGTCAATCACAATTTTGCTTACCAAGGCTCCTTTACAGCCGATGATAGGCTGCTTCAGCTGCTGCAGGAAGCGAAGTATTTTGAAGTGATGAAACTAGTGGCTCGCGAGCTTTACCAGGCTGGTTATCACGGCGATGTATGCGTCGATTCCATGCTGTTGACAGACGGCAGGATCGTTCCGATCGTTGAGGTGAATGCTCGAAGATCGATGAGTCTGATCAAGCATTATGTAGACCGTCACTTGGAGAAGCACGTTGCTGCAGGGAGCATGACGCATGTGACCGTACAATTTGCATCCGATATGACGTTCGATCAATTACTGGAAACGCTGGACCGCGAAGGTGTTCTATACAAGCCTGATCGAGGGTTCGGCATTTTGCCGTTAAGCGCCAATACGCTGCTTATTAACAAAGTCATCAGCGAAAGCAAGGGCATTCGGAATAAGCAAGTGAAAGGCAGATTGTATTATTCGTTGGTTGAGGGGGAACAGGGTTACGAACGATTGTCCGCTAAAGTCAAGGAGGTGCTGTCGTCGTTATCCTTCAAGATCGTCGGCTGATGCAGTCCGAAGCGCTGGAAACCATGAATGGGGGAAGAAAGTTTATGGATAGGCGGAAAGTAACGGTCCTTTGCTCGGGTTTCGGTCTGGGCTTCTATATTCCCGGCCTGTTAGCTGCAAGCGAATTCGAGAAAAGGGGTATCGCGACAGAAGTGCTCGTGTTCGAAAGCTACTTGGAACAAGACAAGATGGACCATATTGCAGACAGCAGGAAGGCTTACCACAACAATTTCGCACTTGCGAACTTATCGGCCCGAATGCCGATGGATATCCGGGGCAGCATTGATTATGCTCAGGTCGAGTTGTTGCTGGAAGCGTGGAAAGCGGAAGAACGGCGCGAATTCATTTCGTTATCCGGACATTGGGTCTATATTCTGGATTTGTATCGGGAGAAGATGCTGCCGAAACAAATTCATGTAGACCTGCTTTACGTCGATTCAGATCTGGCCCCGTCTTGGAAAAGCCTGAAGAAGTTTCATCCTCGCTACGACGACCATTATTATAACGCGTGTCTCTATGATACCGACAAGATGGAGATTCGAAACGAAATCTCGGTTTCTCTTGGCACGCCACTGCCCTTCGACTCGAGGAAGCGGCGGCTTGTTGTTCATGGCGGCGGCTGGGGGATGGGCACTTATCAAAGTAAAGTTCCGGAGCTTGTCGGTCGTAACTATGGGCTTGATATCGTAGCTTACGATTGGAAGGAAGCGAAGCCCGATCCCGATCACCGGTATTGGATGAATAATCCGGAATGGTGTGCATGGGTGAAGAGCGCGAACGGCCTGCACGAGTTTCCGCCATACATCGAAATAGCGGGAGATGTGACGAATGCATACGCCGCTAAGGCTGATCATCATTGGTTATTCGATGTCGCTTCGGAGGCGATGGCTATTGTGGCCAAGCCGGGAGCGGGCACATTAATTGATTCGCTTGCATCCGCTACCCCGCTTATTCTGCTGGAGCCGTTCGGAAGTCACGAGCAGAGCAATTTGGAATTATGGGAATCGCTTGGGTTCGGAATACGCTACGAGAAGTGGCGGGAGATGGATTTTGCCGAAGAGGTCCTTAAGAAGATGCATCAAGCGATCATGAACAGACCCGGAGAACGAACGAATTATGTGGATCATTATTGTGCGAGAGTCGCGTTAGCGAAGGGATAAGATCTCAATGGCAGAGGGGTTATGCGATGAGCGTGAACAAATTGAGCGTTGCTCAAGATACGATAAGCTACCCGAGATGGATCGTCTTGCAGCTGTTGGAAGAGTGCAATTTGCGATGCAAGATGTGCTACGAGTGGGGACTCGAAGGGCCCTACAAAAGTAAGAAAACGTTAGCGCAGCTGGATCCGGATGTGATCAAAAAGATCATCGTCGAGTGCAGCCCGAGCAAGCCGTATTACGATTTCTTCGGCGGCGAGCCGCTGATGTACCCTTGGCTGAGCGACATTCTCGCCATGATCAAGCACTATGGTAGCGTCGCGGACTTCCCCACGAACGGCACATTGCTAGAGCAGCATGCCGAGATGCTTGTCGAGACTGCCCCCAATAAGATCTGGATGTCGCTCGACGGTCCGGAGGAAATCAACGATCGGCAGAGGGGCAAAGGCGTATTCAAGAAAGTAATCAAGGGAATCGAGAAGCTTTATGAGCTTCGAGAAAGCAAGGGTCAGCAGTTTCCGAAGATGGGTGTCTCCTTTATCATTACACCCTTGAACTATATGTACATCGAGGAATTTTTCTTCAAGCATATCGACTTGTCGATGTTGGACCATATCAGCATGGAAGTGCAGCTCTATGCAACGGAAGAGCAGTATGCCCAATATGTGGAGGTTCTTAGCGATAAATTCGATGTGCATGAAGCTCCTTATGCCAAAGGGATGGTATGGCGGGACATCAGTTCGTTCAGCCAGATCGATATTCCGGAATTGACGAGACAGCTCAATAATGTCAAAGAGTATTGCTTGAAAAACAGCATTCATGTAATCACCTATCCGAAGACGATCGATGAACCTAATTTGCGCAACTATTTCTCGGGGCAATTCCATCAGATGGCTGATAAACGGAATCGGTGCTCCCTTCCTTGGGTTTATGCGGAGATTACGGCAAGGGGCGACGTTTCGCCCTGCCATGCCTTCTATGATTTGACCTTTGGCAACGTGAACAACGAGAATTTGATGGATATCTGGAATAGCGACAAGTACAAAGATTATCGCACGTATATGAAAAAAAATATGCTTCCGATTTGTACGGCTTGTTCAAGGTATTATATCTACTGATTCATGCGAGTGACCCAATACGTTTAGGAAGGGTGTGTAGATATGAATCCGAAATCAGAGATTAAACATTCCCCCAAGGATTTGCAAATATTGAAACGTACCATCAAGAATACGGTGGAAACAAAGCGGAACATGGAGAAAATAGCGGGTTACGCGACGCCATTGCCGGAGTCGGTCGGCATTAAACTGACGAACCAATGCAACTTGCGCTGCAAGCATTGCTATCAATGGAACGACTCCGGCTACCATCACTTCATGACGCCGGAGCAGCAGCGGGAACAACTCGATTTCGGGCTGCTGGAGAAACTGATCGTCGAGACGGAACCAGCCAAGTCGAGGCTCTATATTTGGGGCGGCGAGCCGCTTGTATACAGTCATTTCGACCGGTTGGCTGATTTGCTTGAAGCTTATCCTCGCGAAACGACGATCTGCACGAACGCGATGTTGATCGAGCGCAAACTGGACGCCTTGCTGCGAATTTCCGACAA
This sequence comes from Paenibacillus terricola, assembly GCF_014779765.1. Lineage (GTDB taxonomy): Bacteria > Bacillota > Bacilli > Paenibacillales > Paenibacillaceae > Paenibacillus_T > Paenibacillus_T terricola. Next base: position 76,895 of record NZ_JACXZA010000008.1, read on the forward strand.
CCTGGAGCTGCTCATTGCGCTTGATGGATTCGAAGAAGAGAATGATGCGCTTCGCGGCAAAGGGGTGTTCAACAAGGCGATAGATGCCATCCGGAAGCTAGTCGAGCTGCGCAAGGAAAACCGATTCAGGGGCAAAATCTCGATCCATACCGTCGTTAACGATTCCATGACCGACAAGCTTTATGATCTGCTGGACTTTCTGGAAGGCGTCGGCGTAGATCTGGTTATCGTCTGCTTCCCGTGGTACATCTCGGACGAATGCTCACAGGGAATGGACGATTACTTCGACCAGAAATTCGACTTCCTTCCGGCGAGCGAGCACAAGGATGAACGAAGCTGGCACGCCTTTAAATACAAGCTTGATCCGGAGCGTATCCCTGCCCTGATGAGCGAGTTGGATCGGGTTAACAACCGGGTCTGGAAGATGCGTTTGCGCTACCAGCCGAATCTGGATCAGGACCAGATCGAAGATTTCGTACTTGGCAAAGAGGTGGAGGGCAAAGGCACGATGAACAAGAAGTGCCTCGCGCTCTCGAACCGGATGGACATTACGCCCGATGGAACGATTGTCGCGTGTAAATTTTTCAAGGAGTTCGAGATCGGCAAATTACAGGAAGCGTCCGTACAGGAATTATGGCATAACATGACTTACAGAAGGATAAGGGAAATGATGGACGAACGACTGACACCGGCATGCTCCAAGTGCAGCGTCTTGCATTTGCACGGTGTTTAGCTATTCTAAATCAACATAAATGAGGTGCACCAGTGAGCATCATCCAAGTGGAACGCTTATCCAAAAGCTTCAGTTACTATGAGAAAGAATTGGGGTTCAAAAAATCCCTGAAAAATTTAGTAAAGCGAAAATCGCTGATCAAAGAAGCGGTTAGCGAAATATCGTTCGCAATCGAGCAGGGCGAGATGGTCGGTTTCTTAGGCCCGAACGGATCCGGCAAAACGACTACGCTGAAGATGCTGTCCGGCATCTTGTATCCGACAAGCGGGCAGGCGAACGTATTTGGCTATGTCCCTTGGGAACGAAAGAAAGAATTCAAGATGCAGTTCTCGATCGTGATGGGGCAGAAATCGCAGTTGTGGTGGGATTTGCCGGCGAACGAATCGTTGTATCTGAACAAATGCATCTATGAGATCGAGGATAAGGCCTACAACCTTGTCCTGGATGAGCTTACGGAGATGCTTGACGTTAAGGATTTGCTCAACATCCAGGTGCGGAGGCTTTCGCTTGGCGAACGGATGAAGATGGAGCTGATCGCGTCGCTCATCCACCGGCCCAAGGTGATTTTCCTGGATGAACCTACAATCGGACTCGATCTGATTTCGCAGAAGCGCATACGGGAATTCCTGAAGCATTATAACCAGCAGACGAAAGCAACGGTCATTCTGACAAGCCACTATATGGCGGATATTGAAGATCTGTGCAAACGAACGATCATTATCAATCAAGGGAAAATCGTTTACGACGGCGACCTTCGGCGCGTGAACGAGCTGTTTCATGCGAAGAAGATCATCAAGCTGCAATTTACGGACGAAGTGCCGATGCAAGCGCTGATCGATTATGGCGTTATCATCCAACATGATGGCATGAATGCCGTTATGGAGATCGATAAGCATGATCTTCAGCGGCTTTCCAAGATGATCCTGGATCGGTTCCCGATCCTTGATTTCACAATTGAAGATATACCGGTCGAGCAAGGCATCGAAAGCTTGTATCAGAAGGATGGGGTCAGACATGAAAGCCTTGCAGAAGTATAAAAGGACGTACATCCTTGCGCTTCAGAACGCGATGGAGTATCGGGCTGATTTCCTGATGAGTTTCATCAGCGCCGGCTTCATCATTCTCGTTCAATGCTTTCTATGGACGGCCGTGTTTCGCAGCTCGCCGCACGAGATCATCAACGGCTATTCTTATTCGCAGATGATCATTTATTCCGTGCTGTCCGGCGTCGTCTCCAAGCTGGTTTCCGCCGGCTTCGAAGGGGAAATCGCGGATGATATCAAGACGGGCGGACTGAGTAAATTTATCGCGCAGCCCATCCATTATTTCAGTTATCGGATATGCAATTTTTTCGGCGGGAAAACGGTTCAGACCGGAGTCGTCCTTGTCCTGTTCGTCATTCTCATGACTGTATTTACCCAAATCTGGGGGCTTCATCTTAGAGTGGTGCAGGTCGTTATGTTCTTGGTCAGCATTCTGTTCGGACTGCTCATCAACTTCCTCCTTTTCTATTCGATTAGCGCGCTCGCGTTCGTCATTACAGAGGTTTGGGGCGTTTATATCGCGTTCAACCAAGGCGTCTATCTGCTGAGCGGCGCCATCTTTCCGCTTACTATTTTCGGAGATACGTTTGCTAGAATCTCCAGCTATTTACCGTTTCAATATGTCGTATTCTTCCCGGTTAACATCATCAATGGGAGCTTGGCGGATCATGAGATCGTACGCGGGCTTCTCGTACAGGTGGTCTGGGTAATGGCGCTGATGATGATTTCCAAGTTCTCGTGGGATTCCGGGATGAGGAAATATGTAGCCGTTGGAGGTTAGGTCGGTGAGTATCAGCTTATCAGAGATTCGGAAGCATGTACGTATGTTTTATATTTTCGCTAAGAACAGCTTGCTCGGCTACATGGAATACAAGGCGAATTTCTACTCCGGTTTAATCATGGAGACCGTATTTCTGTTCTCCAAGTTGATCTATATCGTCTTCGTATTCCGACTCGGGATCGAGATCAACGGGATCTCCCCGGACGAAATGATGATCTTCACAGGGACTTTTACCATCATGATTGCAATCTATACGGGGCTGTTCATGGATAACTTCTATCGATTCGCCGGCCATATCCGCAACGGGACGCTGGACCTGTATATGACGAAGCCGTTGTCGCTGCAGTTCATGGTTTCATTCCGGCGCGTCAACTTCGCGTTTCCGATCCCGAACCTGATCGCCGGGATTACGATGGTCGTACTGGCGTGGAAGCGTCTGGGCATCGAGCCAAGCTTGATTCACCTGGCAGGATACATCGGCGTGATCTTGAGCAGCACGGTCGTGACCTATTCGGTGCTTTTCCTTCCGCAAATTCTTGCCTTCTGGACGGTGAAATCCGGTGCGATTTTCGACATACTCGACAAATGCTGGGATTTGAACAATATGCCGATGTACATATACCCCAAATGGCTGCGGAGAATAGGGCTATATGTCGTGCCGATCTTGTTCATCACCAACATGCCGTCTGTTTATTTGATTGAACGATTGGATTTGGTCCTCGGGATATGGATTTTTGCAGCTCCGGTTCTATCGCTTCTCGTGGTCCGGATGTTCTGGAAGCTGGCAGTCAAACGCTATGAAAGCGCCAGCAGTTAGGGAAATGCCCAATAAACAGATTGTAGAGAAGGTGATTCGAATGAGCGGGACGGAGCATAAGCGCCATCCGTCGCAGACGGGGGCCATCGCACAGAAACGGTTGACCAACGGGATCGAAATCTATCAAAACAACGAAGGCGAGACCGAGTTTCTCTACAACGAGATTTTCCATAAGGAGATGTATTTCAAGCACGGCATTACGCTCCCGGATAACGGCACGGTCATGGATGTCGGGGCGAATATCGGCATGTTTACCTTGTATGTCAGCAGCAAGAGCAGCTGCAGGGTATATGCCTTCGAGCCGCTGCCTCCGACGTTTAACCTCTTGGAGATGAATACGAGCTCGCTTCCTCACGTGACGACGGTTAACGTCGGGCTTTCCAACGAGATCAAAGAAGCGGAGTTTGCCTACTTTCCTACGATGTCCACGGATTCCGTCCAGATCAAATACCGGGAGAACCACGATCAAGATCTCCGATACGGGTTAATCAACCATTACAGGGACGATTTCGCCGACTCGCGAATGCTAAATCGCTTCGTCGATCATCTGATGTCGCCGAAGCTCTTAAATGAACAAATCTATCGATGCAAGCTAACCACGATCTCTGCAATGATCCGTTATTATGATCTAAACCAGATTGATCTGCTCAAAATCGATGTGGAAAAGAGCGAGTTTGAAGTGTTGGAAGGCATCCATCCGGAAGATTGGGGGAAAATCAAGCAAATTGTAATGGAGGTACACGGACTTAACGGGGAGCAGATCAGCAGGTTAGAGAACATCTTCCGAACCAACGGCTTCGATGTCTTGATCGATTACTACGAAGATTTGAACATCCCAAATTACTATAATGTGTACGCATTGAATCAAATGCACAAGCCGGCAGTGAAAGAGATATAAGAAACGATTCTTGGGGGTAGTCATGTTACAACATTTGCATCTGCATGAAAGGTTGGTATGCTCCAGCTGCAAGGGCGAGTTGGTCCAGTCGTCGGATACCTATCTGCAATGCCGCCGCTGCCGTGCGACTTATACGATTGAGAGTCGTTATGTATCGATGCTCGATCGGCGCGAGCAGGATGACCGCCCTTTCGATTGGAATCGTAAAGAGGGCGAGATTCGAGACTATAGCGAGATTTCGAATTCCCTTGCGCTTTCGGGCATTGGCCGATTCGCGACATTTCTAAACTACGGTTACGTCTCGTCTGGGAATGAGCAGCACGCGGTGGTCGAGCCCGTCGATGTATGGAATCGAAATTCAGTCAAGCTGCTGCTCGAGGTAGTGGGCAGGACGGCGATCCGGGGGCGGGATGTTATCGACATCGGATGCGGCAGAGGAGGGAATATCGCAGCCTTGCATAAATATTTCAAACCTCAGTCCACTGTTGGTCTCGATATCTGCCCGGCGAATATTGCGTATTGCAGTGCCAAATCCCGACCGACTGAATCTTTCTATCTCGTCGGCGATGCCGAGAATATACCGTTCGCAGACGAGAGTTTCGATGTCGTATTGAATATTGAATCCGCGCATGCCTATCCGAATCGAAAACGATTCTATGAAGAGGCGTACCGGATACTGAGATATGGCGGCGTATTTCTGTATACGGAGCTGATGCTGGAAGAAGAGGCAGCGCAGAACGTGAGGCTGTTAGAGGAAGCAGGCTTGTCTGTGATCCGTAATCAGGATGTGACTTCGAATGTCCTTCTATCATGCGACGAGAACGCAAAGCAACGTACCGGCGCACAAGGGATTGCGAACGATGCCAACGCGAGCAGGAATATTGGAGATATCCATGATTTCATCGCATTGCCCGGTTCTAAGAAATATGAAGAGATGAAGGCTGGAAAGCGGCAATACCGTATGATGAACCTGGTTAAGAGGTATCCCTGCTTTACGAACGACAATAATTTAGTATAGGAGAAAAATGGTATGGAGGAAATTGTTTCTCTGGATACGTTTCAACCATTCGACGGAATGATCAAAATGTTTCCTCATCATAATTTTCCTTATTTTAATTGCGACTACAATTTGATGTTGACGCTTGCACATTTTTTCCGAAAAGACGAGCTGTCGATTTTAAATAATGTCGTTACTATTTACAAATTCGATAAACAAAAAATACAAACAAGAGGCTATTTCAAGCTGCAAGTGTTGGATCTCGAAGAGGGGGATAAGATTCTTAAGGAGATGGGTATCTCTATTCATAAAAAATCTCCTGAAATCGATTCACTACAAAATGAAATCATAAGCTCTATTGTAAAAGGCAATCCCATATCCATTTTTATTGATTTATTTTATCAACGCGGACGGGAATTTTACTTTAATAAGAAACATGGGCTGCATCCTGTGTTTGTCTATGGCTTTAATCTTACGAACAAGGAAATCTATACGGTCGATGATATTACAGAATACAGACAATATTCTTTGCCGTTCTCAGAATTTATAATTTCATGCATGAGTTCGGAACATATAAAAATGCCAAACTATTTTTGGGAATATTCACAAGAGTCCCCCGCTAATCATGATGGCTTGAGCAATAAGAAGCTAGCACAAACGCATATCAATAAATTTATTGAAAATATGTGCAGGTACGAAAATGAAATAACCGAAGGTTTGAATAATATATTGTTGTTGGCAGAAAATTTCGAACTGGTTATAACAAATGAAACTTTTATAGAAACACTAAGCAGCACGATTTACCGAAAATGTTCGGAGAAATATAGGTTAAATACGCTCTATAAGTACAACATTGATTCTATTGATGCCAGACCTATCCTTGACTCGTTATTGGACCAAATTATTAATGAATGGAAGTCAGTAAGGATCTATTCGAATAAAGCCATCATGTCCAAGAAGTTCACCGGGGAAATAATAGATAAGTGTAAAGGTATATTGAACAAAATATATACGAATGAAGTGAATTTCAATACTCAATTTTTTTTAATGTTAAAAGCTGCGAAATCGTTATGATCTTGCTGTAGAAACACCAATTGAGCCGCTCCGGTAGGAGTGGCTCTTGTCGTTGTCGGCCATCATCATGGGCGTCATCTATGGTGAAGATCCGGATTAGAGCCTGACAAGCGCCTACCATTCATTAGTCAAGAAAGGGTGTCTGCGGCGAGGATCGATCTCATAATTAAATAGTATGTTGATAGATGCATTGGTTATTGTATTATGGATAATAGAATGACTGCCTTAAGTGGGAATTATTAATATAGATAATTGGAGGATTATATGTCCTGAAGTTAGTTGAGATAAGATAATATTTATTTAATCGAAATGACAGCCGAGGATGAGTGATGAGATGAAGGAATGGACAATCGGCATTCTGACCCCCTATATGGACAGCTTCTTCTTTGGCGATGTTATTTATGGAATAGCACAAAGAGCTGCGTATCATAACAATAAGCTAATGAGCATTGTAACTGCTATCCATTATTCAACCGATAAGGAATATGAATTTAATTTCCGTGTAGGCTGGGACATGGTGGACGCATGGATTGTCATCAGCGAAGCGGTGAATGAAGACTATATGCAGCAGCTAGCTCAGACCGGTAAACCGATCGTCACGATCTCTACCGAGTTTCCGAACATCGAGGCTAGTAGCATTAAATCCGATAATCGTGCAGGCATGGCTGAAGCAACGAAGCATCTGATCGAACTCGGCCACACCCGAATTGCATTTATTGGAGATTTGACGAACAGGGATTTCTATGAAAGGTTCCAAGGATATAAGGATGCGCTTGAGCAGAGCGGAATTCCGTACGACGAAAGCCTGACTTATCGTATTGGATCATTCTATAGAGATACGGTTAATTGGGCGGAAAAAATGTCGGCGCAAAACGAGCTGCCATTCACTGCATTGGTGGGACAGGCAGATATTTACACGATTAAAGCAATGGAAGTGTTTCGACGACAAGGATATCGTATACCGGAAGACATCGCATTCGTCGGTTATGATGACAGCGGTCTGGCAACGAAATGCAAGCCTAAGCTCACAACGGTAAGGCAACCGATTATTTCACTGGGCATGCAGGCTATTGACCAGGTGAATCTCATATTATCTGGTCGTTCCGAACGAGCTGAATCTATCGTGTTACCCTCGAATTTGATTATTCGGGAATCAACCGCGGGGCGACTCATCGATAAGACTTCTAATGATCAGACGCTGACGACCGCCGATTTGGACGGCCATCAATTGGGCTCGATCATCGAGAGTCATCACCTTATGATCCAGAATATGTTCAAGTCGAATGGGCTTTCTTGGCTGAAGTGGACGAATCAGCATTGGGGTTGCTTATCTCTGTGGAGCCAAGCAAAGCTAGGTGCATCTCGAGGGCTTATGATCAGCCAAGCGTACAGCTCCAAGGATGATAAACTTCCACAGGTAGGGGCTGAATTTCGTGAAGAGCAATTTCCTCCGCTCGATCTCATGCCGGTTAAGTCTGACCCGAGCGGCGTGGAGATAGCAATCGTTCAACTCATTTATTCCGAGGCTCAACAATATGGCTTTATTGTAACAGTAGGTCCGGTTAACGATCGCTTGCTTCGATGCGTGGATACAAGGCAGCTTCCCCCTATGATTGCGATCATGAATGAGCATCAAATGCTGGTATCAGACCTTAAGGCTCGAGAAGCCAGCATTCATCAACTTGCCTATAATGACCATTTAACAGGGCTTGCCAATCGCAGATTTTTCTATGAGAAGCTGGATGAAGTTATTCAGATTGCGGAAGTGCAGAAGAACCGTGTCGCAATATTGGTTATCGATCTGGATCACTTCAAGGTTGTGAATGATAGTCTCGGCCATGACAAGGGGGATGAGCTGCTCTGCCACGCGGCGAAAGTGATCCGTGAACAGGTTGGAGATCGTGGAGTTGTTGCACGGATCGGAGGCGACGAGTTCATGGTAATCATCCCGAATGTCGGCCATAAAGGTGAAATCGATGAACTATGCGTCCGCATACACCTAGAGCTTCGGAAGCCAACTATGATTGATGGGAATGAGCTGTTTGCCGCAGCGAGCGTCGGAGTCAGTTGGTATCCCGATCACGGCCTGAACAGCAGTGAACTGGTCAAAATGGCCGATAACGCCATGTACTTAGCGAAGCAGCTTGGAAGGAGTCGAACCGAGACCTATTCCACTAATATGGATTTCGGCATGAATGACCGTCTTACGATCAGCAATAAGCTGCGCAGAGCGGTTGAAAGTATGGACAGCTTCAGTCTCCATTACCAGCCGCAGGTAGATCTGAATGCAGGCATGCTGGTCGGGATGGAAGCGCTGCTGAGGTGGGACAACCCGACCACAGGCGGCATTACACCTGATGTATTCATTCCGTTAGCCGAAACAATTGGTCTTATCGTACCGATAGGGTATTGGGTTCTCCGCGAAGCATGCAGCCAGTTGAAGGCTTGGGAGGATAAAGTCGGTGACGGACTTGTTATGTCCGTGAATCTCTCCGCGAAGCAGCTTCAACAGCCGGACTTTGTGGAAATGGTCGGCCAGATTATTGAGGAAAGCGGCGTAGACCCCACTCATCTCTGCTTCGAAATTACGGAAACGACGGCGCTAGGGGATATGGGACATGTTTTGAGCATACTCAATCAGCTCCTGAATCGCGGCATACATATTGCGCTCGATGACTTCGGAACCGGGTATTCCTCGCTCTCCGTACTCAATCAGCTTCCGCTTAGAACGATCAAAATCGATCGATCCTTCATCCGTGATATGCATGCTGGATCCGATCATATTGCAATTGTAACAGCGATTGTGGCCATGGCGAAGTCGCTGAAGCTTCACGTAATAGCAGAAGGTGTTGAAACGGAGGAGCAGAAACAGATTCTGAAGGACATGAATTGCGATGCTTACCAAGGCTTCCTATTGAGCAGGCCGATCCCGGCTGAGCAATTCGAGGACAAGTTTTTGAGTCATTAGTATCGCGAAGAAGTGAAGTGATGCCCCCGGCGTGTGTTACGCCGGGGGCATTTTGCTGTAGCAAGGGATTAGTTGAATATGACAAATACAATTCGATTTAAAAGATGTCCGATCCCTTTGTTTGAAGTCTATAATATTGGAGGTGACTATTGGAAAGGAATCGTCATTCATTGTACTAAGGAAGGGGGATTAGTAATTAATCAAGAAATGGGGCCTTCTGAAAAGTGTAGTATTGGGAGCAGCAATCATAGCGATCATATTTGTTCTTTTTTGGGCGAAATATGTTTTTTATCTTCCCCATTATTACCAAGACTCTCAAGGCGATTTAATCTATAAATCGGAAAGACTTGTTCTAGTGACTAAAACACCAAACGATTCGAATATAACGATCCCTAAACATTTACTCTTCTGGCGTGCAATTGGTGTCGTAGACGGATACAATTCGGGGACTCTGTTTGTTTTTCATGATCATAAAAGCAAGTATGTATTATTTCAATCCTCAGCAGAAATGCTTTGGCCTTGGATTTACAAATCTATTGAAAAGTAAATGTACACTTGAACGGAAGAACAGAGATATGGTTATCTCTTATCTTCCGTTTATTCTTGTTACGACAATGCGAAGTTACCAATCCCGATAAGCGCGGGGAGAGCAGCCGATCGTTTTTTTTGAACATTTTGCTGAATAGGAAAGGGCCGGTATAACCTACGGAGCGGGCGATGTCGCTGATCGTCAGGTTGTGGTTGGCGAGCAACTCCGCAGCGCGGTTGACACGGTATTGCAGCAGGAACGTTTGGAGCGAAACACCTAGCTGCTGCTTGAACAGGCCAGATAAGTAGGTAGAGTCGAGTCCGACGGATTGCGCGATATCAGCTACGGTGATTTTTTGAATATAACGATTCTCGATATAGACACTCGCTTCTTGGATGTAAGTTTCCTTGGAGCTGTTTTGCCTAGCCTCCTGAACACCTGATAGTTGCGGCCGTTGAATCAGCTCTGCCATGTAGCGGTAGAGCAGGCTTTGATGCAGAGCATCTGCAGCTGGGCTTGAATGAGCCTCAAGAAATAAGCTGTATGTGTCATCGAACCAGCTGCGATTCACGACTGCTCCCGGTTCACCTTGAAAGGGGCTGCCGGTGTTAAAAGTCGGACTCGAAACGCTAAGTCCGGCGCGCTGCAAGAATGCTCGTGCATGCAGACCTTCAAAGCCGATCCAGCTGTAGGTCCAAGGGTCGTGTTCGTCGGCGGTATAATGGACGAGCATGTTCGGTATGATCACAAAGCCTTGGCCAGGGCCAAGCAAGTAAGTCGTTCCACCTGTGCTGAACTGTCCGTGACCGCTGTGGATGAAATGGATGATATAGAGATCGCGAAGACCGGGCCCCCAGTTATGCAAGGACTCGCATTGTTCTGTGCCGTAAAAGCGAAGTCGAAGCTCCGTCTGGTGCTGCTTGGAGGTAGTGTTATGGCTGATTTCCATGCGATCACACGGTCCTCTCTGTAAATTGTGCTACTGATACTATGACATGACTAATCACGGTTTTCTCGAGGAAATCTCGTAATCTAATGGAATTATGACAGGTTTATCGGGAGTTGCGACATGTTCTTGCTGTCTCTTTCGGTCGTATAGTAAAGAAGTGAAAGCGCTGTACAAACCAGAAGACGACGGAGGGACTACAGTACCGTATTTGCTAAAAATGTACTAGGCGACGTTATGATGACCGAGGCGCTGCAAGGCTTCGAGCTGGCGTTGTTCGATATCGACGGCGCGCGGCTTCGGGAGTCGGAGCAGCTGCTCCTCAATATGAAAGAGTCACGAATCCGATGGCGGTGCTGACTAATGTACTGACCACGCATGGCGGAATCGACACGGTTGGTCTGTGTCACAGCGTCCAGGTATGCGTTTCGCATTTGTTCGAGAGCCTCGGCATCGAGACGGAAGGCGTGAAGACCCGGATTGCCGGTATTAATCACATCGCATGGCTGCTGGAAGCGACGAAGGATGGCGTTGGCCTGTACCCGGAAATCAAGCGCCGCGCGATCGAGAAGCAGAAGACGAAGCATCACGACATGGTCCGTTTCGAGCTGATGCTGAAGTTCGGCTACTATGTGACGGAGTCTTCCGAGCATAATGCGGAGTACCATCCGTACTTTATTAAAAGGAACTATCCGGAGCTGATCGACCGTTTCAACATTCCGCTGGATGAGTATCCACGTCGCTGCGTAGAGCAGATCAAGCACTGGGAGCAGCAGCGGGATTCCTTGCTGACCAATTCACGCATCGAGCATACACGCAGCCATGAATATGCTTCGCATATTATGGAGGCGATCGAGACGAACCGGCCTTACAAAATCGGCGGCAACGTCATGAACAACGGACTTATAACGAATCTGCCGCGGGAGGCTTGCGTCGAGGTGCCTTGCTTGGTGGACCGTTCCGGCATTTCGCCGACGTTCATCGGGGATTTGCCGCCACGGTTGGCAGCGCTAACCGGACGAACATCAATACCCAATTGCTCACCATTGAAGCGGCTATTACGGGCAAGAAAGAGCATATTTACCACGCTGCGCTGCTTGATCCGCACACATCGGCGGAGTTGTCGATCGACGATATCGTCTCGCTCTGCGACGATCTGATCGAGGTGCATGGCAGCTGGCTGCCAGCTTATTAATAAAGGAAAGCCGACACCTAGAACGTAATTTTCCTCGACGAAAAGGCGGGCCAATGTGGCGCTTGATTATGCGGGCGGATGGTGCTGCTATTGCCAATATTTAATTGCTAGAGGAGGAAAAAGGCACAACAAACCCAGTACCGCACTTCATACCGGTACTGGGCTTTGTTGTCTACATGAACAAGAAACGAACCGCATGGTGAAAGCTCATGGCGGCGGATGTGCTAATTGACGTAGCGGGTGAAATCCTTCGTCCGGCGTACAAGCCTGCAATGCTTCATATAGCTATGCGTGCTTTTTCGCTGCGTGTGGCGGTGCCAGTCTTTGCTGCGGATGCAGACATAGTGCCGCTTGGAGACGGAATAGATGCGAAAGCCTCGTCGAATGCAATTCGAGAGCCACCGGGCATCCGAGCCCGCCCTCCGATTGGTGGGAAATCGGACTCGGCGCCATACCGATTTGCGGAATACAAGCGTACCGCCTTTGACGTTGCGCTTGTATTTACGTTCGCCGCCGCGGCGAAACACCATCAGCGCCTTTTTTGCTTCGAAATAGAGGTAAGCGGTATGTTTGCCGACGATGGACGCTTTGCCGCGTTTGATTGCACGGGCGGCTTCTCTCAGAAACTTAGGACCGTAGTAATCATCGTCGTCAAACTTAGCGATGATGCCGTCATCTGCCAATTTGATGGCATAGTTCAGACAACTACCGAGTTTGTATCTCTGAGGAAGCTTAAATATACGAACTTCATTGTCCGGGTATTGACTTGCCCGCTCTTGATAGGCATTAATGTCCATATTGTCATTGTTCAAGACGATGATCATTCGTTTATTCTTCCAGAGCTGCCGGTCGTAATTGTCGAATAGGTTATCCATGCACGAGGATCTCATCGTACAGGCGATCACGGTGATCATCTTAGTCGTCATCTCCATCTGGCATTCGTACTCGAACTTTGATGTAGGATATGATTGGACTCCTGTACAGGGCACGGCGCATTAATCAATTTAGAAGCATGAACTCGTTCGGTGACACATCGTTCTTAATAATCATTGCCGATGCCTTGATAATAAAAGCCGATTTCCCGCATCTTCCGAGCATCCATCATATTGCGCCCATCAAAGAAATTGAGCTGCCTCATCAGCCCCTTCAGGCTCTCCCAATCCAGCTGTTCGAACGCTGCCCATTCCGTGCACAGGATGACGGCATCCGCGTCGCGTATAGCTTCTTCCGCCGAGGAACATTCTGTCACCGCCCCATAGGAAGCGTGTGCCGGCAATGTTGCAACGGGATCAAACAAACTTACGTTGGCTTGTTCGAGGAGCAGATCATGGATCATCCGAGTAGCGGGTGCTTCCCGAATATCGTCCGTATCCGGTTTGAATGCAAGTCCCAGTATGGCAATATTCTTATTCGCAAAGTCTCCCAAGCGCAACCTGGCCTTGTCGAGTAAATATGCATATTGAGTGCGATTGACTTCCATGACTTGTTCCAAGATATGAAGATGCACATCTTGTTCTCTTGCGGTCATGACCAGCTCCGAGACATCCTTGGGAAAACAGGAGCCTCCGTATCCTAGACCGGCTTGAAGGAAGCTTGGTCCGATCCGTGGATCCAACCCCATTCCTTCGGCTACCGCATTGACGTTGATTTTGAATTCGTCGCACAGTTTTGCAAGCTCATTCATATACGATATTTTCGTAGCTAGAAAAGCATTGGATGCGTACTTGATTAACTCAGCTGTTCTAGGGGTGGTTATGATCCTCGGGCACTGAAACGACTGGTAAAGTGTTAGCAGCTGCTCCGTTGCTCTCGCGCTATCGGTGCCGATTACGATACGGTCCGGACGCAAAGCGTCTTCCACGGCTTTGCCTTCTCGGAGAAACTCAGGATTCGATGCCACATCGAAAAGATGGGGCTGCCGCTGAGCCGCTTCGATCCATGCTGTGACCCGCTCTTGCGTGCCGACGGGGACGGTGCTTTTGGTGACGACGAGCTTATAGCCGTTCATCCAGTGCCCAATATCTGCAGCGACTTGTTGAATATAGCGCAGGTCCGCGCTTCCATCCGGTCGCGAAGGTGTTCCAACGCAAATAAAAATGATGTCGTGCCCCGCGATGGCCGTCTCTTTATCCGTCGTAAAGAGCAAACGACCGCTTCGCACATGCTTGTCTATCAATTCTTCGAGGCCGGGCTCGTGAAAATGCAGGTGTCCCTGCCGCAGCCGTTCGATTTTGGCCTCGTCGATATCCAGTCCGGTGACTTGCCAGCCCGATTCGGCGAATACCATGGCGGTCGTGGCTCCAACGTAGCCCGTACCGATGATTAGAATTTTCAAGACTTGTCCACTCCTTCGTCGGTCTGTACGCTAGTGATAATGGAATGATCGCCGATGATCACATTTTTCAGAAGGAATGGAAGGTTTCTTGAATGGACTCCGTTTAGAATAATGCTGTTCTCAATATGGCAGTTTTCCAGATTAGAACCTTCGCCAACCGAAACGTAAGGGCCGATCTGGCAATCCCTCAGTACACAGTCCTTCTCAATCGATACCGGTTCCACGATCGTGCAGTTCTCCAGCCTGACGGAACTATCAATCCGATTCTTTGACAGGTCCGAGCTGAGCAATTGTTGATTGGCCTTCAGCCACCTGTCCATTGTGCCGACGTCAATATTCAACTGATCGGTAACGTGATACGACACGACTTTCCGTTGCTCGGTCAACTGCTGAATCGCATCCGTGATTTCATATTCCCCCCGCTTGGAAGGCTGAATCTTATCAATCGCGTCAAAAATGTCTTTCGTGAACGCATATGCGCCTAGCACGGCTAGATTGGACTTGGGATTGATGGGCTTCTCTTCGATGCCGACGATACGCCCGTCTTGAATCTCCGCGATGCCGTAATCCTGCGCAACCTCGACTTCGGCAAGCAACAGGGATGCTTGTACGTCGTTAAGCTCGATGTCCTTCTTCAACGCGGATAACGGGGCGGAAATCAAATTATCCCCTAGAAGCAGCAGAAAAGGCTCATCCGAAATATAAGCTTGCGCTTGCTTGACCGCGTGCGCGATTCCTTTCGCCTCATGCTGATAGATGTACGAGATTGATATGCCCAACGCTTCTCCCTCTCCGAATTGACCGCGGATGCTCGTTTCTTGGGATGGATGAATGACAATGCCGACTTCATCTATGTCGAGCTCCATTAATTTCACTATCGCTAATTGCAGCAGAGGCGTATTGGCGACAGGTATGAGTGTTTTCGGCCGATTGTAGGTGAACGGGTATAAGCGGCTTCCTTTCCCCGCACAGAGTATCAATCCTTTCAACAGCCTCACTCCCCTCTTAATCTACTGCTCGTATTCTATGAAGAATGCTTTCATTTGGTATAGGCCTTATGCTAAAAGCAGTAAATAAAACCGCGATTAATGCCATTGAATCTGGTGAATGCGCCGTGACCTGCATAGTTGTCCGCTCATATCCTACACAGAATGCCTATGGACTATAAGGCCCTAAGGAGCTGAGGGACATTTGAGAATTGCCCAAATTTCGACGAATACGATTCCTGTCCCACCGAAGGATTACGGGGGCACACAGCGAGACGTTCATTATTTGACGGAAGAATTGGTTAAACGGGGGCATGAGGTATTTCTGTTCGCCAAGAAGGGCTCAACCTCGAACGCGACCCAAACATTCGAATACGAATCCAATGATCCGAAAGAACAGCTTGACTTCATTATTAAAAACCTCCCGCCTGATGTAGATATTATTCATGATCACTATGGTATCGTCGCCAAAGCGAATCCGCCGATTCCGACCATTTGCCAATCCCATTCCAAAGCGATTAAGAGCCGCGTTCAGATTCCGGTTTACGTCAGCAAATTCATCCTGCGCAAATACGGAAAACGAAGGGGCTACGCGGTATACAACGGTATCCGTATGGACGATTACACGTTCAAGAGCGCCAAACAGGACTACATGCTCTTCCTGGGGAGATTGATCAAGGAGAAAGGTGTCCATCTGGCCATCAAGGTGGCCAAGAAAACGGGCAAGCGGCTCATCATTGCCGGGACGCTGAACGACAAGAACTATTACAACACGAAGATCAAGCCGCATCTAGGCCGACAAATCCGCTATGTCGGCACCGTCGGCGGTGATCGTAAACGCGAATTGCTAGCCAACGCGAATTGCGTCCTGTTCACCTCGATATGGGATGAACCTTTCGGTCTTGTCCTCATCGAAGCGATGGCGAGCGGCACGCCTGTACTCGGTTTCCGGAAAGGCGGCGTCGCCGAGGTGCTTCGGGGTATGCCGCAGCTGTTGTGCCGAACGACTTCCGGTATGGCGGCTAAGGTCAACAACCGCAAGCGGCTGCCCACAGCGCGAAGGCTTCGGCGTTATGCCCGTACCCGTTATTCCGATATTGTCATGACGGACTCCGTTCTGAAGCTGTACCGAAAGGTTCTCGACAACAAACTGTACAAAATCAAAAGGAATACATTATGGAATAAGCGCAAAGCCAAGCTTCAACCTAAGCCAAACGGGGATGACGCCTAAATGATTACCGTGATCGCCTGTACGATGAGGGCCTCGTATATGGATAACCTATTCGACAATTACGACCGGCAGCTCTGGAAGGATAAACGAATGATCATCGTCTTGAACAACGACAAAATGGACATCGAGGCCTATCGACAACGGGCAAGTCAATACCCGGATAACGAAGTTCGTATATTTAAGCTTCCTCAGCGATACAAACTGGGCAAATGTTTGAACTACGCGATCAAATTAGCAGATGACGGCATCATCGCCAAGTTTGACGACGACGATTATTACGGTCCTAAGTATCTGAAGGAAGCCGCCCGCGCAATCAAGAACGGCAAAGGCCCCATCGTCGGCAAGCATACCGCGTTCCTCTACTTCGAAGCGAAGCGGGCGCTGATGGTGTTCCGCAGTGGAGGCGAACGAAGATACAGGCGCAGCGTCAAGGGAGGCACGCTAGTATTTCGCAAATCGGTCTGGAATCGTGTCCCTTTCCCTGAGTTCAAACAATCTGGCACCGATTCCGGCTGGTTAGGGCGCTGTTTCCGCAGAGGCATTCGCATCTATTCCATGTCCAAGCGGCATTATGTCTGCATTCGACGAGCAAACAACAACAGCCATACACAGAAGAAATCCACGCGCCTCTACATGTCGCAATGCAGGTTAGTTCGCAAAACCAAGTATTACAGCCGGTATGTCAATTAGTCTTGACCTTTCTCTAGGAGGCGCAAAAAGATGTCTGCGGACACTCGTGCAGGCGTAACGATTATTACCTCGACGATTCGTAAAGGGCTTATGCACAATGTGTTCGACAATTACAACCGTCAGAAATGGCCAGTCAAAGAGCTCATTATCGTCATCAATAACAACTGCATCGCCTTGCGCCCCTATAAGGAGCTTGCACGGCAATATGACAACGTCCGAGTCTTTCGCGTGAATGGACGTAAGAATTTGGGCGCATGTCTCAATTTCGCGGTTGCCCGCGCCAGCTATGGCTATATTGCCAAATTCGATGACGATGACTACTATTCGCCCCAATATCTGGATGAATCCATGCTGGTGTTTAACAAGAAGAAAGCAGACGTCGTCGGCAAGAACACCACGTATTTCTTCTTTCCTCATCGATCCTTGCTGCTGCTTCGCAGACGGACGGCAAAGCCTTACAGTCGGTGCAGAAGAATTGCTGGCCCTACTATCATGTTTCGCAAAAAAGTGTTCAAAAAGGTTGCTTTCTCGACCAAGGTGGTTGCGGGGTCCGATGCGCGATTTGTTCGAGCATGCTTGAAACGGGGTCTCAAAGTGTTCACAGCCTCTTCCTATAATTTCGCCCAAAATCGCCGCTCGAACCGAAAATCGCATACTTGGAAAGTTTCCGAGCGGCGGCTGCTCGCCTCCAAAGGAGCCGTCATTATTCGAACGAAGGATTTCAAACCGCATGTAGATCGGTCGCTTGATCTTCTGCCCTTACCGAACGGAATGAATTCGAATGACGTGGATGATATAAACCAAGGGTAGACGTGAAAGTAGGCAAATGGACTAGATGCACTAGCGGAGCTTTTGTCATACGTTATGCATGAACGATTATCGGCTTTTGACCAGTTTAGGCTGTCTCAATTGCATTTCCTTTAAGTGGACGCTGATGATCAACACATGAACATATAATGGAGGCTAATTAAAATGAATGAGTTTAAGAATGATCTTCAACATCTGAATACGGATGCTTTTCAAGTGAGCGGCATGACGCCGAATGCGGGTCAAGGTCAAGTTCAAGCGGATCCTCGTCTGTGTATTGGCTTTGGCTTTTGCATCGGTTTTTGTTCATGCGGCGGCTGCGGCGGCTGTGGCGGCTGTGGCGGTTGTTTCAGATGTGGAGGATGCGGTGGCTTCCGTTGCGGCGGCTGCGCACGCTGCGCTGGCTGTGCCCGTTGCCGTTAATAAGTTAGCTGTTAAATGTAAATAAAAGGATCAAGACACCCCTGCAAACGCTTTGCGTTTGCAGGGGTGTCTTTCTATGCATGTGCGGGCATGACGGACAAGTGGCTTTACATACCTTTATAGAGGAGCCATGTTACGAAAGTTAGATATCATGATAAGGAGGAATAAAATTTGGATCCTTCTACGCGTCTTAAAGTGAGAGGCGATACATTTTTTCTCCCCAGCTCGGACGGAAGTGTTTATTTCCGCAATAATATCGGTTCATTTCGGATGGAAGGCAGCTCGATTGATCAATGGATTGAGAAATTAATACCTGTATTTAATGGCGAGCATACGATGCATGATTTAACGGATGGATTGCCGGAACAGTATCGTACTTATATTTATGAGATTGCAAAAGTATTGCAGGCGAACGGTTATGTCCAAGATGTCAGTCAAGATCGTCCGCATCAGCTGCAAGAAAGCATTGTTAAGCAATTTGATGCTCAAATTGAATTTTTGGACAGCTTCAACGGGTCAGGTGCATACCGTTTTCAATTGTATCGTCAGTCCAGCGTGCTTGTTGTTGGAACTGGCACTTTTTTGGTTTCGCTTGTCAAATCATTATTAGAATCTGGCTTGCCGCAATTCCACTTGCTAAGCTTGGACGCGGAAACGGACAATCGAATACGGATTCATGAGTTGGAACAACATTATCGCGCGTTTGATTCAGAGGTCACGGTGGACGAGATCAGCATATCGGATAATGCGGGAGTCGACTGGTCTTCGATTGTAGAGCCTTATACGGCTATATTATTCGTCTCGAATCAAGACAGAGAACCGGAGTTAAGATTGCTTAATGAAATTTGCCGAGCGAATAACAAGTTTCTGCTGCCGGCTATTATTTATGAACAAACGGGTTTAGCGGTTCCGCTCTCCTATGCGAATTCGGAGGACGACTGGGAATCAGCATGGCGCAGAGTCCATCATTCCGCTATTTATAAGGATACCGATATCCATACTGCTTCGCCTATAGCGGAATCGCTGCTCGCTAACGTCATTGTCTTCGAATGGTTGAAGACGGCAGCAGAAGTAATAAAACCAGACAAAAACAATAAGCTGTTTCTGCTTAATTTGGAGACGCTGGAAGGGAATTGGCATTCGTTTCTTCCTCATCCATTGGTTCATGGTCAACCATTTATCGAGAAGATCGAAGAGGCCCGGCTGCAAGCAGGAACGGATTCGGAGAAACGAGCTGCAAGCGAGCTGTTGTCTTTCTTCAATCAGCTAACATCAACGGATACAGGCATCTTCCATATTTGGGATGAAGGGGAGCTGCGACAGCTTCCGCTTTCGCAGTGCCTCGTTCAGCCTGTTGATCCGTTGTCAGTTGGCCCTGCGATTCTTCTTCCTGAGATTATTTGCAATGGTTATAAGCATGAAGAAGCGCGAAGGGAAGCGGGTCTTCGTGGAATTGAAGCGTATGTGTCACGTATGGCGAGCCTGCCGCTCAATCAGGCGCGTGAAGAAAGCGGAAAATCGGACGTTCCAAGGTTCGATGAGATTGCCAGCGTAGGTGCCGGTGAGACGCTCGAGGAGGGCGTTTGCCGCGCCTTGCACAAGTATTTAATGAATGCGCGGATAAAGCTGTATGAAGCTCACACACCGTCTGTCACGCCGGTGAATCTGAGTCATGTAGAGGATGAACGCTGCCGTGCTTATATAAATGCGATAACTACGCTGCAAGGAGCGCCGACGTTCGGACTAGGCGAGGGCGTATTAGGTTTTCCTACAGTGTGGCTGCAAACAAATGGCAGGTGGTATGACGCCGCTGATCTCAATATAACTCGGGCGCTTCGGAGCGTATTAATGATGGCCTTGCATGATGTTCAGAACAAGGCTGGTCAAATTGCGGATAATGCGCACCATGTTTCAGTGCGTGTAAGAGAGTCCGCAGCGGAGGCTATTCCGATACCCGCTTGCGATCCATTCGAACATCGTGAGGTTGTGCAGTTGGCCATGCAGCAATTGAATGGCATTCACAAGCGTTTGCTCGTATTTGACCTAACCGTTGAACCTTTCTTGAAAGAAACGTTGGGCGTATACGGCATCTCGCTTCGGGAGGAGGCCCAAGAATGAGCGCCATTGTTGCGGTTGTTGGCGCAGGCCAGCTTGCGGACTACGTAAGCGATCTATTGTCTGCAAGTTGTCAGATTGCAAGGGTTAACGACATGGCTTCCGAGGTTCCGGAAACGGCTGAACTTGCGCTCGTGCTTAGCGATGGCAACGATTCCGCCTCTCATCTTCTGGCAGAGGAAATATTCAAGCAATCCGGTATTCCATGGCTGCGTGGGTTTGTAGCTTATGGTGAAGGCGTCATTGGTCCGCTTGTCGTTCCTGGGAAAGCAGGCTGTTCACAATGCGCTGATTTGCGGCGTTTAATGGCCGGAAACGATCGGAAGGAAATGTGGGAGCTGCAGAATTTGTTCATACATGGAGAAATTCATCCAGATATTTGGTCTTCGCGCAGCGGACTATTGCATATGGCTTATCATATCGCAGCAGAAGTCCACCGCTTTCTTACCCATCATACGACTCATCTTGAGCATCATATTAAGCTCGTGCATTTGCAGACGCTCAATAGCTCGTCTCATTGGTTTCTGCCAGATCCGCTGTGTGCCGTCTGCGGGGAATTACCGGATGACACAGCGACAGCTTCGCGAATAAAGCTGCAGTCCAGTCCCAAAATCAGTGAAAACAGTTACCGCACTCGTTCAATGGATGAGTTGAAGGAAGTGCTATCCAACCATTATCTGGACAATCGCAGCGGCTTGTTGAATGGCAAAATGATCGACCTGATCTCGCCATTTGCCGATGCAAGCATCATTCTACCGATGTTCTCGGGGGATGAAGGCTGCGCAGGGCGTACACATTCTTTCTCGCACAGTGAAATGACGGCGATATTGGAAGGTTTGGAACGCTATTGCGGCATATCGCCGCGAGGAAAGAAAACAGTGGTTCATGACAGTTTCAACAATTTAATAGAGATCGCGCTGAACCCTACTCGAGTAGGCGTACATGATAAGGCGCAGTATGAGCGGCCTGATTTTCCGTTCCAATCCTTTGATCCAGACAGGCAAATCGACTGGGTGTGGGGATATTCGTTTTTGCAGGAGAAGCCTATTCTTGTACCAGAGCTGCTTGCTTATTACAGCGCCGGATGCGGTCACGGCTTTGTATATGAAACCTCTAACGGCTGCGCATTAGGAGGAAGCTTGGAGGAAGCTATATTTTACGGCATATTGGAGGTTGTAGAAAGGGACTCTTTTCTAATGACATGGTATGCGCAGCTGCCGCTCGTTCCTCTGGATCCCTATTCCTCAGGCGATCTCGAAATGAACTTAATGTTAGAGCGACTGCGCGATGTCTTCGGTTATGATATCCATTTGTTCGATTCGACGATGGAGCACGGCATTCCAAGTGTCTGGGTGTTTGCGAAGAACAGAACAGATCAAGGCGTAAATATGATATGTGCAGCGGGGGCGCATCCTGATCCTGTGAGGGCGGCAAAAGGTGCGATACATGAGATTGCTGGCATGCTGCTTGCATTTAACGAGAAGTTAGAGGCGAACCGTGAGCAATATGAACAAATGCTTCATGATCCTTATCTCGTTCGGCAGATGGAAGACCACTCCATGTTGTATAGCTTGAAGGAAGCAGAAGAACGTCTGCATTTCCTGCTCAATAATGACCGTCCAATTCGCTCGTTTAAAGAAGCTTTTAAACCAAGGGTTCGGCATGCAGATTTAACGGACGAATTAATCCATATTCTCCAAACCTTCAGAGACCTTGATCTAGAGGTCATTGTTGTGAATCAATCGACGCCAGAGACGCTGAGAAATGGGCTTCATTGCGTGAAGGTGCTCATTCCAGGCATGCTCCCCATGACATTCGGTCAACATCTTGTCCGCTTGACTGGCCTAGAGCGGGTGCTGCGAATACCAGCAGAGCTGGGCTATGTGAAAGAGCCGCTTAAGCAAGAACAACTTAATCGTGATCCGCATCCGTTTCCGTAAGCAGCTTCTTATCGTATAAGTTGGTTGGTTTCCTTGCGCTGGGACTTAGGAGGCGGAGAAATGAGTCTGAAGGCATTTTTACACCAACTGCAATACGAGCCTGACCAAACGAAACCAAAGGACGTAGAGGTTGATTGGGAGAACGCGCCTTTGCCGTATAAGCTATATCGTCATTTGCCTGTATTTCCTCTTGCTTCCGATGTTCCGTTGCAGTTAACAGGGAAGCGGGGGCGAGAGATGCCGTCGCTTCGGGATATCGGGTACTTTCTTTGGTATACCTTCGGTCTAGCAAGGCTTAGTCATGGTGTTACGGAGCAATATACGGGGGAGGAATGGGAAAACTCCTTGCAGCTTATCAGACGGTATGTTCCTTCGGGCGGAGGGCTATATCCGAGCGAAATTTATATGTACTTGAAGCTCGAGGAGCTGCCTTACGGGATTTATCATTATGATGTGGCTCATCATCGTTTGATTTTATTGCGTGAAGGACTATTTGATTCCTATGTGGGCGAGGCGCTAGGCAATCGCTGCGACGTAACGAGAAGCTTCGCGACTGCTTTTGTATCGACCTTTTTCTGGAAAAACTTTTATAAATACAATAATTTCTCCTATCGTCTGCAAGGACTGGACGCGGGATTGTTGATTGGCCAGCTGCTTGAGGTGGCGAAGCGCTTTGATTGGGAAGCGGGCGTGTACTTTCAGTTTCTTGATCGTGCTATTAACCATTTGATCGGATTACCCGAGGCGGAGGAAAGTGTGTATGCTGTCATTCCGCTTACGGTAGATTCAAGCATGGAATGGTTCCGCGATGGCAGCAGCAATACCGCTCCGCTGTCGTCAACGGAATTATGCAAGGAGCTTCCAACCGTGAAGCATGAACACTATATGCGTTCAAGTAAAGCTGTGGACTATCCGATGCTAACCAAGCTGAACGAAGCGTCCATCATGGATTCCGCCCTTTCATTTAAGCAGCTAGGAAGCGAGCACAAGGCAGTCGATCAAAGCGATGATCACGTATTGCCTCAAGTAAATAGACTGGCATATGATCTGGCAGAGGTGTGCAGGAAGCGCTATTCACCGGAAAATGAATATGTATTGGGAGCAGTGAGCCAGACGGATTTGGCGGCGCTGTTGCAAGAGGTTACGAGATCTTATCACTATCGAAATGATCTGGATGGCTCGTACCGGCATCCAATGTCTCGCGTACGATTATATGTCTGTTGTTATGGCGTCGAAGGAATTTCTGATGGTGCCTATCATTATGATGAGGTATCGCATGCATTGCAGCTTGTTAAGAGCGGTGATCAGAGGCAATGGCTTCAGTATGGGATGTCCTTGGATAATGTGAACTTATTCCAGGTGCCACTCTGTTTCCATGTGGCAGGTGATCTGGGACATCTTCATGCCGAGCTTGGTTATCGTGGTTATCGGATTCAACAAATGGAAGCGGGAATGTTGGTTCAGCGCTTGCTGCTTGCTGCCGGTGCATCCGGAATGGAAGGACGTCCGCTGTTAGGGTTTGACGTTCATGCCATGAATGAGTTGTATGGATTGACTCCCTTTGGACAAACGAGCTTGATCCAAATCCCGATCGGCCCATGTCGGAGTCGTCCAAGGCTTGAGGGCAGTTTATCATAATAAAATAAAAGGCAGATTGAATGATACTACCATTCAATCTGCCTTTGCTCATTCTAACCACTATAAGGCTGGTAAGCGGGTGCCTTCTTATGCTTTTCACCTTTGTGTTCCTCTGCGACCGGGTGGTAGTGATGATGAAAGTGATGATGCATATGCACGATAGGATGATACCAAGCATGATGATAATCTAATTCTGAGAGCTCATATCCATCGTGATGATGATCGTAATGATGATCGTGATCGAAGTGCATGTGCTCATCCCACATTTCATGCATCGCCGGGTCGTAATGATCGTCCATCATCGGATGGTAGGGATGCATGTGGTGGAAGTCGTCGTGCGTGTAAGGGACGTGTTGCATATGACTATAATCATATGCGGGGTAAGCAGGCTGCTCATGAATAGCTTGATGGCCCCAATTCCCTTGATTCGGGCTTGCTTGCATTTGAGGTGCCCAATTGGCCTGACTCGGGCTTGCTTGCATTTGTTGCTGATACTCAGGCATTACAGCCGATTGTATATAAGGTTGATTGTGTATCATGGTGTGCCTCCTTAATATTATACCCCTACAATATGCCTTGAACGAAGAAAGGGCACTTATCCCTGTAAAATAGGCTAAAGGTAACCGAGGGCAATAAGCAGAGAAGGCTGTTGTTGATGATTTGGTCATATACGAATGAAGGCGTTAATGATTAATGTCGAATGGCCGAGAGCTCGATGAGCTGCTCGGCTATTGATCATGTAATCCATTATCCGGCTAGGGCATTCCAAGACAATCGGCTCCGAGCCTTTGCCTAGAAAATCCCTATTCTTGAAAGAGATCCGGCAAGATGTCGTAAATGTACTGGTTCACCCAATTCCATGCATGCGTGCCGCCATCGGCTGCGATAAAGTAGAAATTCCCTTTCTTCGTATCCGATGAATATACAAAGACATCGGTTAACTGCTTCATCGCGTCGATCTGAGGCTTCAAATTCGGATATGCGATGTCCTGCGTGCCCGTTGCGCTGAAAATGTAGTAATCCTGCGGTTTATACCCGGACGCTCTTGCAACGTTGGCCAGGTATTCCGCCGTTTCCTTCGGCTGGAGGCCGCCGCCTCTTTGCTCGAGCACCCAGCTGTCGCCGCTTAACGGCAAGTAGTACTTGAAATAGTCCAGAGCATGGATAAAGGTATACCAAGTCGTTACCGAACCCATGGAGAACCCGCCGAATGCCCGATGCGCTCGGGATGCTTTCATATCGTCCAAGCTTCCGGATTTGGCATAGGTATTGTATTTGGTTTCCACAAGCGGAACAACCGTATTGATCAGCTCTTCATGGAAGAAAGCGACATCATTTTTGCCGCCGTAGAACGTAGGCGTCACTACGATAAGCGGTTCGATGTCTCCATTCGCGATCATGTTGTCGAGTATCTTCTTCAGTTCTTTGTTCTGGCCAGGTCCGCCGAAGAGGAGATTCTCATTCTCGCCCCCGCCATGCATCAAATAGAGGACATTGTACTTCTTATTTGGGTTGGAAGCGTCATACCCGTATGGAAGATAAACATTTAGTTTCTTGTCGTCCATGCCGCCGGTTAAGTTAGCCGCTTTATACGATAAACTTTCAATCGTCCCTGATTTGCCGGATTCCATGCGATATTCATTCGGTACCGGCTTGAAATATTTCTCATTAGCCGCTTCGTCCGTCATTTCCAGCTTGCTGACCGCATCCTTGATGGCGGCATATTGATGATCGATTTGCTCCTGGGTGACTTTTTGGTCTTTGAGAACATTTTCGGCGAAAGCTGCGGCAATCGCATCCGTGACGACGTTTGCATTCTTGTAAAGCTTGAGATCAAGCTTCAGCGTGCTTTTGATCAGATTGACGAGATCGTAGGGATTCAGCCCGCTGACATCGCCTTTTGCCTTGCCCGTAAGCAAGACTTCGCCGAACTTCGTCGTATCGTTCCAAGCGCTGCCGGTCGAATCAAATACGTTAATGGTGCCGACGCGTTCCGTTCCTATTGCATCGTTCACCTGCAATTCGATGCCAAGCACCTTTCCGTTATCAGGCTTCGTATTCAATGCGATTCTTGCTTCAATGATATAACCGTCTTTCGTTCTTCTTGCAGAAGTGTAGAAACGGTCGGCATTTCCGTTGTCTACGGATAGCACATTCTCATAATTCACGCGAAAATGCAAATCGTCTACGCCGTATTCCTGTGTTTTGTTATTGTTCTCATCGAGAAATAACTCTATGGAATCTTGCATGTACGGCGTTCCGGATTGCACGGATAAGTGAGGATCTTTAACCTCTGCAAGAATGTAAAGCGCGCGGTCATCCCATAGCGTCTTGAACGTTGCCGATGTTTCGATATTGCTTGTTGGATATTTAGGTGAAACCGCTTGCGCTTTGTTCCATACAGGATCCGTATTGCCGTCTATGACGGGCGATCCGAAATAAGCAACCATTCTTCCGTTGGAATCGAATCCGTTCTTGTCGACAGGTACTTGTACTTGTTCTGTTGATGGGTTCACAGGAGCCTCCTTGACAATGACTTTTACGGAGAGAATATCCGTTGTATTGTTAACCGTTATTTTACAAGTGATAGTGGCAGAGCCCGCTGAAGCCGCTTTAACGAGTCCGTCCTGATCCACCGCTGCCACTGATTTTTTGTCGCTGTTCCAAGTATTACTTGCGCCGGAAGGCTTGTTGACGATCTCCAACGCAAAGGATTCGCCGGCCGACATGACGAGGGCTCCGTTATGTTTAAATGCAGGTTTGTCTTTTGCAGCAGCAGCGGAGACGTCAGGCCATAGACCGAGAAAACTTACAGATAACAAAGAAACAATTGCTACAAGCATCATAATGGGTTGCAGTAAAGGCTTTGTTCTCGTCTTCAAAATAATCTCCTCCTCTTTCTATTCGGAGGACCCGTGTCCTCAGCTCGGGTAGCTCTAGCTGCCTTTCGGATTCCTGCATCTATCACATCCCTTCATAATAGTTGCAATTTCGTTTTAGCAAAATAGCCTTACGCGTGAATCGTAACGCCACTTGATTAATCTGTCAATATGAAATTCGGAGATAGATGCATGTAGGTAGAACGGTTAATCTACACGCCTGCATTGTTCCGCCGTGAGCTTTCCATATAAGCGAACGCCGATAAAGCGACGATCATGAGGGAGCCGGCAAGCAAGAAGATCCACCGCATCTCGAAGAGGTCAGACAATACCCCCCATCCCGCGGCGCCTGCGCCGATTCCGAAGTCCATCGCGATATAGAATGTAGCGTTCGCCTTTCCGCGGTTTGCTTTATCCGTGTTCGTGATGGCCTTCGCATTGAGCTGAGGGATGAGGCATCCGCTCGTAAAGCCGAACAAGACAGCCCATATGACCAGTTCCCACAATTTGCTCGAGAAACTGATTCCGACAAGCGCAATCCCGAGCGTAAGGAGATTGATGAACATGACGAGGCGGGGACCCATCCTTGCGATCCAAGGACCGACGATGAAGCGGGAAAGCGCAAGCGCAGTCGCTTGCACGACGAAAACCACGCCGATATGACGGATGCCGTTGCCGATCGCGAATGACGGGAGGAATACCATGAACGAGCTGGTTGCCAGAGAAACGAACAGGACGATAACCGAAGGCGGGATGGCCCGAGGTTCCAACAGTTTGTACCAGTGGCTTGCCGCCTCCGGCGAATGCCGCTTCGATAGGGATGGCTCGGCGTTCGCCGCCGACTCCTTGCGCCGCTTGTTCTTCTCGGATTCGATGCGCACGCTGATCAGGAGGGCGATCAAGGAGACGGCACCGGTCAAGTAATAAAGTACGGCATAATCGGATACTTCCAATAGGTAAAGCGTAGCAGGCGGCGCAATCGCCACGGCTAACGTTCCGAACAGTCCGAAATAAGAGATGCCCTCTGTCATTTTGTCTTCCGGCAAGACGTCAGAAACCATTGTGCTAGTCGCTGTCGAACTTGCTGAGAAAGATATGCCATGCATAATTCGCAGGAAGATTAGAGCCGGAATGAAGGCAACAAAACCGTACAACACAGTGGAGATCGTATATACGACGACACCCCACAGAAGAATGGGCTTGCGCCCGTATGTGTCGAGCGTTATGCCGATAAGCGGTCTCGTCAGAAGAGCTGCTAGCGTGAAGAAGGTCATGGACAGCCCGGCAAGCGCGTTGCTGCCTCCCAAGTGAAGGAAGAACAACGGCATTGAAGTAATCTGAACTTGCGTACAGATTCGAAGCAGTGTTGTCGCGATCGTTAGTTTAATAAATTCGGCCGTCCAAATTCTCTTATCATTTAACGGCTTATTAATTGCAGTTGCGGGGGGCGTCGGCATGCTTTAACCTCCTGAGAAATAAACCATTCGTTGCTATAACGTTTTAGCAACTAGCCACTAAATCGTAAGTAGATCTTGTGGAAATGTCAAGATCGATGACCCATTCTGGCCGGCATTCAAAGACGCAGCAATTGACATTCCCGATGCTTTTCCGTATTAATGGAGTATTAAGAATAGGGAGTGGACGGATGGGTATGTCTACGATTAAGGAAATCGCCGAGAAAACGAAGGTTTCCGTAGGAACGGTATCTATCGTTCTCAACGGCCGCGGTGACGAAATGCGCATCTCCAAAAAAACGCAGCAGCGCATCCTAGAAGCTGCGCAGGGAATCGGTTATGTACCCAATATATCGGCAAGGCGATTGAGACAAACCGGTGGTCGCAGCCTTCCGGTTATCGCCACGTTCTGGCCGTCCGACCTCTCTTCCGACTTGTTGGGACGTTTCTTCACTGGAGCCCAGAGTTCGATACTGGAACAAGAGCATGCGTTCGAGATGACGATCCAGCCTTTCAAGCGAAAGCACATCCATAGAATAAAGGAAATATGCGACAGCGGCATGTACCATGGCGTGATTCTAACGGGCATCTCAGCAGAGGACCAACGTTATCTTGAAGACAATCCGCTAAGCGTGCCGACCGTGCTGTTCAACCGCAAGAGCAGTACCTATAGCTGCGTTCATGTCGATACGTATGAGATCGGACGCAAATCGGCAGAATTGTTTGCGATCCGCGGGCACAAGAAGGTCGGTACGATCGTGCCTGAACATCTCATGAGGTCGGAGAACAATTTGCGCTTCAGGGGGTTCGTCGAGTCATGCGCCAAGTACGGACTCGAACTGGAGGAGCGGCATATCCAGGCTGCTCCGATGACAATGGAGGGCGGATATGCGGCGGCCAAGACGCTTGTGGAGGGAGGCGGCGAACTGCCGACAGGCCTATTCTTTCCGCTGGGAATTATGGCTGTCGCAGCTCTTCCTGTGTTTCATCGCGCAAATATCCAGATTCCCGATGCAATGGAGATTTTGACGTACGGAGACCATGATGCCGAGAAATACAGCGTTCCGTCCCTCTCGACGGTTAAGCTGCCGGTTGAAGAGATGGCTGCCGCATGCATCCGCTTAGCAATGGGACGAATTCTTGATCCCAAGTCGAAGCCTAAAGCAGTCGTGTTCGAGACCCCGTTCATCTTCCGCGAGTCTTGCGGGGGCTTCATCCAGGCCAGTATCCAATGAAGATGTTAAAACAAATAAGGCTGCGTGTAGACGCAGCCTTATTTGTTTTATATAAGTCGTTTGACTTTTCTAGTCATATTCTTTCAATGAACTAAATTATTCTGTAATTAATAATAAGCCGGTATGTTTATCGTCTGACTGTCTGTAGAAAGTAATGGTGGCTTTCCTATCTTTAGTAATTAATACGTAAGAGTAGGGCTCATCATCTGTCGTGATATTAAAAGTCCAGCCTTCTTCTTTAGATTTATTATCATACCAAGCTATTGTTGCATTGTGTGCTTCGGGTACGGAGTAGCAAGCCCCGCCCAAGTGAACAATTTCTTCAGGACAAATGGATTTGGATTGACTTGCTCCGGGAGGAAGAGGGATTATTGTATTAGAAGAACATCCAACTAAAACTAAGAATAGTAAAAATGGAAACCAAACAAAATATTTTCTCATATATACCACCTCCATTGATTAGACGAAGATGATCTTTGAAGTGTTTCAGTTCGTTAATTTAGGAAGTAGAATCACAAAAGCGAGGACGGTGTTTGTGGTGGGCGAAAACAATGTAGTTGATTTAGTCATGTTCATGGGGCAATCCAATATGGCCGGCCGGGGTACTGCTGCTGATGCTCCAATTGTACCTAACGGCTGCGGTTTCGAGTTTAGGGCGATATCTGACCCGACGAAACTTTACCCCATTACGGAACCATTCGGAGTAAACGAGAACAATGCGATCAGCGGGGTCACAGAATCAACGAAAACAGGCTCGATGATCTCTTCCTTTGCTATAGAGTATTACAAAATCACGGGTCGTCCCCTTGTTGCGGTTTCATGTTCCAAAGGAGGAACATCAATCAACTTATGGCAGCCGAACGGGGCATTTCTGGACGATGCCATTGCCCGGTTTAATTCGGCTAAATCCTGGCTCACAGCTAACGGCTATACCATTAAGAATAAATTCATGGTTTGGTGCCAAGGGGAGACAGACGGCGATAATGCGATGACGACGGCAGATTATACAGCCCGAATGAAGGCAATGATTAATGGCATGGCGGAGGCCGGAATCGATCGATGCTACGTCGTTCGAATCGGGAACCATCGAGACGATGCTTCCCTTTATGAACCGATCATTCAAGCGCAAACCGATCTGTGCAATACATACGAGAAAGCGGTTCTTGTCTCGACCAAATTTGCAGGAATGGCTGCAGCGGGGTTAATGAAGGATCCGTTCCACTATACGCAAGCCGGCTATAATAGGACTGGTGCCGACGCTGGCATGAACACAGCGCTTCATATTGAATCACTATCTATTAATTTATTTAATAGCTGATATCACGAATATTAATTTCATCTATATCAGTGTCATGGATATAATTAACTATAGCTAAGCGCTAATGAGTTGATTAACGCCATTTATGGTCAAACCTATTTACACTGACGGGAGAGTTGGTCCATGGGGCATCATACAGATTTTTTGAACATGAATATAGAGCAATTAAACCAGCATTATGCGTCTCTTAAAGAAAGATATGATGAGTATAAGAATCAGAATATGAAATTAGATATGTCTAGAGGGAAACCATGTCCTGAACAGCTAGAGTTATCAAAGAGCATGCTCGATACGGTCACATCCAGTGATCGTTTACAAGCATCGGATGGATCGGATTGTCTCAATTATGGCGGTGTTGATGGGATACCCGAAGCGAAAGAGCTTTTTGCACAAATACTTGGGGTAAGTTCAAATGAAGTTATTATCGGTGGAAGCTCAAGTCTTACGATGATGCACGATACGATTAGCCGAGCGATGCTTCACGGTGTTTATGGCAGCGAGCAACCGTGGGTGAAACAACCAACAGTTAAATTCTTGTGTCCAAGCCCGGGTTACGACAGACATTTTGCTATATGTGAACTGTTGAATATTGAGATGATCGTAGTGGATATGCTTCATGATGGTCCGGATATGGATGCGGTTGAGGCACTGGTTAGTCAGGATGATTCGATTAAAGGAATATGGTGTGTTCCCAAATACAGCAACCCTGATGGGATCACGTATTCGCATCAGGTTGTCAATAGGCTTGCCAACATGAAGACGAAGGCGAGAGATTTTAGAATTTTCTGGGATGACGCGTACAGTGTACATCATCTGACTGACCAACCAGATCCGTTGACGAATGTGCTAAGCGCATGTAAAGAAGCCGGAAATCCTGACCGTGTATTTCTATTCTGCTCCACCTCCAAGATCACTTTCCCAGGAGCGGGTGTTGCTGCTATGGCCGGAAGCGTCGAGAACATCAATTACATGCGGAGCCTGATTTCTGTCCAGACCATTGGTCCCGATAAGATTAACCAGTTGAGACATACCCGATTCCTGAAGGATATGGATCATGTAAGAAGTCATATGGCCAAACATGCCGCTATTCTTAAACCTAAATTTGAGATGGTCTTGGGTAAGTTAGAATCAGAACTTGACGGGAAGAATATCGCATTCTGGAACAAACCAAACGGAGGATATTTCATTAGTTTGAATACACTGGACGGTTGTGCCAAGATTGCGGTGAAAATGGCAGCCGATGCCGGGGTTACATTGACTGCGGCAGGAGCGACATTCCCTTATGGACGAGACCCACGTGACCGTAATATACGCATTGCCCCCTCATTTCCATCTGTGAAAGAACTAGAGAAATCGATCGAGGTATTAAGCATTTGTATCCAACTGGCAAGCATCGATAAAATTTTGTTAGAGCAATAGTGGCTACTTCGGCCTTGCAAGTTTAACCGGAGACTTTCAATCTGTCGACAGATTGGAAGTCTCTTTTTTTTTCAGCCGGATTGTAAATCCACATTGCTTGTTTCATAAAACCGGTACCTCTGGAAGCGCTTGTATTGAAAATATGAAACGCATATAAAAGTTATCTATTATGGAAGCAATTGACTGATAGGGGTTCGAATGTTAAAGTGAACTCAACTTTCAATTCTAACTTAGCCGCTGGGAATTGTAAGTTTAAGCTAAGGGGAATAGAGGTTGATCTTATTGGGCTCACAAATTGAGGGAGGTGCAAGGATAATGGCAGATTTGAGCTGCTTGGTTTGCAAATCGGAAATCGAGCTGGGAGAGCAAGTATCGACAGGTGAAATCGTAGAATGCGAATCATGTGGTCAAGAGCACGAGGTACAAGTCCAATCCAATCTCGTAACGATCGCTCTGGCTCCGGAAATCGAAGAAACTTGGGGAGAGTAGGAGAGTGAATATGGATCAGCGGATTTTATTGTGCGTAACGAAGCTGCGCGAAGAGGAGCAGCTTATCATACAGCATCTGAACGAAGAGGGCATTCAGGTCGAAGTCAATTTGGACTCTATGGATCTGCCGCTTGGAGCGGGGGCTGCCGATTCCTACGGCCTTGCGCTTATCCGCTGCCTATCACAGAAAAATGCGCTTAGTCGATCCCATCTGCTTGATCTAGCCGGTTATGACACTTTGAATACGAATCAGGCCATAGCCGTATGCACGAATAAAATTCATCAAGCCATTGTGTTCGATAATGCCGGCGTTCCTCAACCGAGATTTCAAATTGCTTTCACGCCTGCGAAGCTCTCCGAAGGTTTGCAAACATTCGGAGACTTATGCGTCATTAAGCCGGCCACCTCGTCATGGGGAAGAGGAATCGCGCGAATTACCGGCAAAGAATGCCTGGATGGATGGCTGGCCGCAAGGGAATCTGTAGACCCTGCACACCAATCGTTCCCAGTGCTAGTGCAGGAGTATATAGAGAAGGGGGATTATGATATACGGGTCGTCATTGTCGGTCGAACTCCGATTGCAGCATTCCGAAGAGTATCGGCCGAGAATTGGAAAACGAATACGCATCTTGGCGCGGAAATTGAGCCGATTGCCGTTAACGAGGAAATCGCGGCCATTTGCAACCAGTTGGTGGAAGTGCTGGGCGAAGGAATATATGGCGCCGATCTGTTCTTCGACTACACGCAGTTGCGCTATGTGGTCTGCGAAGTCAATCAAAACCCGGAATTCGCCAAGTCATGGAAAATCCATGGCGTCAATGTCGCGAAGCATATAGCGCTATATGTCAAAGATACAATCGAACAGAAAAAAGGAGCTCAACTCGCGCTAAATACCAAGTAAATGGGGAGGCAATATTGTAAATGAGCGGTGTGCTGACCAAACCTGAAGACGTGATCCGGAAGGAAGATTATTTTTCGTTATCCTTTGTGCTTTCTAGAGTTTTAAACTCCGGCGTTATTATGAGCATCGAGAAAAACGACCACGAATTGAAGGGCTTGGAGAAAAGCATCGCTAAACTGACAGGACTGAAATATGTATCCTTATTCAACAGCTTTACAGGCGCTATACACGGTGCATTGTGGGGGCAGGATCTGGGCTATGGTTCTTCCGCGCGGCTTGATCATCCGAGTGAACAGGAGAACAAATTCGTGCAGTGGCTGGGAGTGCTCACCTCCTCTGATCCGCATGTGAATGCTGCTTATACGTCCATCTCCGTTAATTGGGGCAACATTGACCAGTTGGAACGGCTAATTGCCGGTGCTGTAGGCAGGGCGCAGGTACTTGTGATCGACTTTACAGGGTTAGGCTTCGGGCCGGCAGCGTCGATCGCCGCTAATGACGAGAACATCTGGAAAAAAGCGGAGCGGCTCAAAATATTCGGCGCCTTCGATTTGCAAACGATGTGGACGCAGGAAGAGAGCGAGCCTGAGCTGCAGCCGGCTGCGCAGTTCAACTATAGACTGAGCCCGCTTGTTGCGGCATGCGTGAAAATTGCTCTACTAAGGAGGAATTCGAACGGATGAAAACAGACTTTATCCGCAAACCGCTTGATTTGCCATCGGACGAATGGATACAGGCTCCGCTTGCTTATCAAGGGGGACCCGCTGTTCTGCCTGAAGATGTAAGAAAGACGAACTTCCCGATCATTACGAAGGAAGATGTCATTCAAATGCTTGTCTCCATCCAACAGGATGGAGACAAGGTGGTGGAAGAATTTCAGGAGGCATACCGTCAATATGTGGGTGCCAATTATGCGATCGCAACGGCCTCCGGAACCTCTAGTCTGCACCTGGCGTTAGTCGGGGCGGGCGTCCAGCCGGGCGATGAGGTAATCGTGCCTGCGTTTACATTCATCGCTACCGCGCAGGCGGTAGTGGCAGCCAAGGCGATTCCGATCTTCGTCGATATCGACCCTGTTACGTACTGCTTGGATCCTTCGAAGGTTGAAGATGCCATTACGCGAAAGACAAAGGCAATTATGCCTGTCCATGTACACGGACTTCCGGCAGATCTGCCTGCTTTAAGCGGAATCGCCAATCAATATTCGCTTCGTTTGGTTGAAGATGCCTCCCACGCGCATTCGGCCTCGATTCATGGCCGGTTGGCAGGTTCGATCGGGGATAGTGCCGGACAAAGCTTAATGGCGGACAAAAACTTCCCAGTAGGCGGAGAAGGCGGCATCGCTTTCTTCAAAGAGAAAGAAGATTATAAACGGGCGCTCGATTTCCTGAACACATCCGGTATTGATTACCGAATGTCGTGGATTGCGGCAGCCTTTGGTCTCAGCCAATTAGATCGCCTTCCCTATTACGATGCGATTCGCGCGCGCAATGCAGCTTACTTGACGAAAGCATTGGCGGAGACGAAGCTATTCAGCGGCCCGCATGTGCCGGGCGGCTATAAGCATAGCTACAACATGTACCGGGTGAAGCTGTCGCCGGAGCGACTGGGACTGGACGATCTGGAGGATTTCCGAGTGAAGGACGCGATTCAGCAGCTCATTCAGCTTGAAGGCGTCTACGCTAGGGAATGGCAGAACGTGCCGATTCCGGGGCATCTCCCATTCCAGAATCGGAAAGGCTTCGGCAACGGGTATCCTTTCACGCTGTCGGACCGTAAAGATTTCGGTTATGACGTCAATCGATTCCCTGTGACGTTAAACATGCTGCGCAATTCCTTAACGATCTGCCGCGAGCTTCGAACGCCGATTGAATATGAGCGCATCCAAGCTTACGCGCTGGCGTTCAAGAAAATCGATGCGAACCCGCATATTATACGTGAGCTTGTCGAGCGAGGCGGCGGCGAGCTGAAATCTCCTTATGAAAGGGATGCCAGATTAGGATGAGTGCGAACGCATCCCCAGGCCGAATCAGAACAGCCATTCTCGGCGGCAGCGGGTTCACTGGCGCCGAGCTGTACAGGCTGCTCAGCAGGCATCCTCAATTCGAAGTGGCGTTCATCTCTTCCGAATCGAGAGCGGGCTACCCGGTTGATAAATACTTTATTGGTTCCGTTCATAAGAAAAAGCCAAGCGCGCTCAAATTCAGCAAGCTGGCGGAGCTTGACGGCCATTATGATGCTATCTTTTCTTGCTTGCCTACGGGAGCATTACCGGAAATTATCCATCAAGTGGCGGAGCATGCGCAATACATTTTCAATGTGAGCGGCGATTATCGTCTCTCCGATCCTACCTTATTAAACGAACATTATCCGAAGACGCTCAAACATGCATTCGAAGAGAACAAACATTATTTTATACCGGAGTTTAGTGAAGTAGACCGCTCGGCGAAGGTCGTCAACTTGCCGGGCTGCATGGCGGTCGCGTCGATTTATACGCTCTATCCGCTCGTGGCTCATGACCTGATTGAAGCGAAGGTTGTAACTGACGCCAAGACGGGTTCAAGCGGTGGCGGCAAATCGACGTCCGAGCATCATGCGGAACGCGCCAACAACTTCAGAGCCTTCAAGCTTCATGGGCATCGTCATCGACCGGAAATCGAGTATGCGCTGCAGCTCCACCTTGATCGGACGGTTCAATTACAGTTTTCCGTGTTTAGCTTGGATTTGCCAAGAGGAATCATGGCGACGTCGTATACGACCTTAAAGGAGCAGGTGAGCGCTGTTGATGTGAAAAAGGCGTTCTATAGCGCTTATTCGTCCAAGCCGTTCCTTCATTATTTCAATTCGGGCAGCTCATCTCCCATGATCAAGACGGTTGTAGGAACAAACTATGCGGAGATTGGCGCTTACGTGGTAGGACGCAGCTGCGTTTCGCTTGCTACAATCGATAATTTGATCAAAGGGGCTGCTGGACAAGCGATTCAGGCGGCAAATCTTTATTTCGGCTTTCCAGAAGAAGAAGGTTTGCTGTTCGAAGGGGAAGGAGCGTGGCCTTAATGAGCAGCGGCAGTTTATATGTAATTAAGCTGGGCAGCAGCACAATCGTGAATCACCCCGAAGTATTCGCCGAGATTGAACGCATAGCGAGGCGAGGCAGCCGAGTGTTGATCGTTGCAGGCGGGGCGGAGGCGATACGCCGGAAATATGAGGCAATATCGCGACCGATGCCATTCCTGACGCTAGCCTCTGGTGACGAGGTACGTTACTGCTCGCCAGAGGAGCTTCCCATCATTCGCGATGCTTATCACGAGAACATCCTGAGCGTTATTCATCAACAGCTGAATGGGCGAGGGCTGCGTGTGTACGCACAGTTGGGCGGAGACCAAGGGTTGGTGTACGGGCAGAAAGCCAAGCCGATTAAGGCTATTCGCGATCACAAGCCGGTTATCGTCCGTGACTCTTATTTCGGACAATTTACTGGCAGCCATACAGCCTTCCTCCAATCCGCTCTGAACGCCTTTGATGTCGTGACGCTTACTCCGCCGATTTGGGATCCGGAGCTTCGCTCCTACATTAATATCGACGCCGATGTGCTAGCCGCGCATCTGGCCGTCGATTTGAAGGCGCATCATTTGCGCTTTGTTACGGGAACGGAGGGACTGTTAAGCGATATTGCCGATCCGCATTCAACGATTGCCGATGTGTATGAAGACGATGTGATCCAATCGGTTCAAGGCCGAATGAAGCAGAAGGTTCGCGCTGCTCAGCTGGCTATTCGGGAAGGCGTCGGCGACGTTCAAATTACAGGGGCGCATACGTTGGAGAAAGGCGGACGAACAAGGTTCTGGAGCGGCAAGAGGGGTCCGGAAGCGTTTGACCTGCTAAACAAGGTTGCTCGAATTCCTTCCGTGTCGGAGGATGAGCATGAGCTTGCCCGTTTCTTGTT
Organism: Paenibacillus terricola; assembly: GCF_014779765.1. GTDB lineage: Bacteria > Bacillota > Bacilli > Paenibacillales > Paenibacillaceae > Paenibacillus_T > Paenibacillus_T terricola. The sequence continues at coordinate 114,682 of NZ_JACXZA010000008.1, forward strand.
GGAAAACGTTCGTATTCCTTCTGTGGCTGGCAAGATTGACGAGGCAGGCAATATCGTATTCCGCAAAGGAAACGGGCCTCATACGCTGCTTTTGCTTGGGCATATCGATACCGTTCCTCATGTGTGGCTAGTCCGTTCGGACAACGAAGGCCTCACAGGAAGAGGCGTCGTTGATGCCAAAGGAAGCTTTGTCAACTTTGTTCATATGCTTGAAGACGTTGAAGTGCCTGAACAAGGAACGCTGCTCGTTATCGGGGCGGTCGAAGAGGAAATATCCTCTTCGAAGGGTGCGTTCTATGTTCGCGACCATTACGCAGCGGATGCCGTTATTATCGGCGAACCCAGCGGAGACGACAGCTTAACGCTTGGTTATTACGGCCTGTTCAAGCTGCGGATTACGATTCGACGGGCGCAGGAGCATACGGCGGCTAAGGATACGGTAAGCGTCGCCGACGAGCTGTATCAGGTGGTATCGGTGATTCGTCAACGAGTGCTGGCAATTGATCCGCATTCGTTGTCCTCGCTTATCGATATTCAGCACAGCCATGAAGAGGGCTATTTGACGGCGGTCGGCATACTCAATTTCCGAATATCGCCGGAGGCTGGCAGCGATTATGCCAGCAGCGTCCCGCTGGCGTTCAATGAAGGCGTAACCGTTGAAGTGCTTCGGGCTACGCCGGGATTTGCGAATCCGCGATCGGACGATTTGGTCAAGTCCTTCATCCGAAGTTTTGCGAAGCAGCAGCGATCGATCCGATATCTCAAGAAAAAGGGAACCAGCGATATGAATACGCTGGCGACGACGTGGAGAGGCGTACCGATGGTTGCATACGGACCGGGCGATTCCAGTCGGGATCATACGAACGAGGAGTATTTGAGCTTTAAGGAATCGGCATCAGCCCGCGTGATACTAAGAGAAGCGGTATCGGAATGGTTCCGGATTCGAACGGGGGTGTAAGCGGTGCAGACGATATCTCTTCTTAGACAATCCGAAGACGAACTCTCGCAGCTGGCAGAGAAAGCGAAGTTGGCTAGGCGTCTTATTATCGACATGGCGGCATCGCCAGTGGGCTGCCACATCGGGGGCAGCTTATCCGTTATTGATTTGCTTATTGGAGCGTATGCCGTTTACGGCAGCGATCCGGATTCCGTTATCGTGCTCAGCAAGGGGCATGCCGCTGCAGCCCTCTACGCCGCTCTATATGTGAACGGCATCCTTGCGGACAATCCGGCGGACAGCTACGGGCAAGAAGGATCCCTATTCACCGGGCATCCGAATCATAAACTGCCTGGCATTCCTTTTGCGACGGGGAGCTTGGGACATGGCATTCCGTACGCTGCCGGGTGGGCGCTTGCCCAGAAGCTGAAAGGATCGCCCGGCATTGGGCTCGCAATCAGCGGAGACGGTGAACTGCAGGAAGGTCTGTGCTGGGAGACGGCGCAAATCGCGCAAGCGCAGTCGCTTGCGAACTTCATTTATATTGTCGACTGCAACGGCGGACAGAATGACGGGTATATCGCCGACATCTCGCCGATCCGCAACTTGCGTCAGCGATTTGAGGCATTTGGCTTCCTCGTCCGCGAGATTGACGGCCACAGCTTAGAAGAGATTGTGGGTGCGGTGGTGCCAGACCCAGAGAAGCCGGTAGCCGTTCTAGCGGCAACGGTCAAAGGGAAGGGAGTGGCGGCAATCGAAGGAAAAGCAGAGGCGCATTATGCCAAAATTCCGCAGAAGCTTGCTGAGCGATGGAAGGCGGGATTGCGTTGACGTTGTCAGGGAGGGATGCCTACAAGGAGGAGCTTGCCGATCTGGCTGCTATTCATAGCGGAATCATCTGTATGGAGGCTGATTTGGGTGGGAAAAATCATCCGTTTCAGCAGCGTCATCCCGATCGATTCGTGAATGTCGGGATCGCGGAGCTCGCAGGCATCGATATAGCCGCTGGGTTGGCGGAAGCGGGTTACGTACCGTTCTTCTCCACATTCGCTTCGTTTGCTGCTCTTCGTGCATCCGAGAGCATGAAGCTAGCGATGGGGTATATGGGCAAGAACGTCAAGGTAGTTGCCGCTTATGGCGGAGTGTCAGGCGGATGGTTCGGCACGACGCATCATGCATTGGAGGATATTGCCGTCGTTCAATCGTTTCAGAATATCCGTATTGCTTGCCCGCACGGAGAAGAAGAGACGAGGCGAGTCATACGGGAAGCTGCGGAATCGGAAGAGCCGTATTACATTCGGCTGTCCCGTAACGACGTATTCGAGAGCATCCCCCGCGAGGAAGGCGGCAGTTGCCGCGATATTCTGGTCGAAGGCGGCAGAGCGGGTATCCACCCGCGGTTATGCCTCCTCTCAGTCGGCGAACAAGCGACAGAGCTCTGCCGCGAAATCGTGAGGAACGACGACTCGATCGTGCATGCTCATCTTTGCTACGTTGATCCTGTCAGTTTAAAGGATTCCATCGAGCAGCTAAGCCGCTTGTCCGACCGTTTGCTTGTTGTTGAAGAACACCGCGCTACGGGAAGTACCGCATCTTATCTCGCGCTGCTGCTTCCGAAGCATGAGGTTTATTCCCATCATTGCGGCGAGCGCTGGCCGATATACGGAGGAACGCACGCCGAGGTGCTATCCTATTTGGGCTTCGGACTCGAACCGCTGCAGCAGCAAATTCGCGAGATTGCAGGAGGTTCCGATGATCTTTCGCGTTCTTAAGCTCAAGGACTTCCGTAATTATTTCATCGCGGATATCGTATCCGGCTTCGGAGTAGGGATGAGCACGATCGGAGCTAACTGGTATCTGATGGATAAGACGGGATCGATATCCGCAGTAGGGCTGATGCTTTCGCTCAATGTCATCGCTGGCTTTCTGATCTCAACCTTTGCCGGAACGTTCATCGACAAGTGGAACCGGAAGACGATTATTTTATGGGCGAATATCGTTCGGGCCGCAGCGCTGCTGTTGATTCTCGGCGGGTTTCTGTGGACAGGATTCCGGGTGGAGTATGTGTACGCCTTTGCTATCTTGAACGGCATGGGATGGGCGTTGTATATTACCGCTTCGCGCAGCTTGCTGCAGGAGATGCTGCCGGAGAACGAGCTTATCCACGGTAATTCTTTAATCGAGATTAGCTTGCAGGTCGGCATGTTCTCGGCGGGCGCGCTATCAGGCGTCCTCTACAAATATGTTGGCTTCGAAACAATTCTTCTTCTGAATGCCATTGCCTTTATTGCAAGCAGTCTCTTTCTTGGTAAAATCCGGTTTACTCCGGTTCATGCCGAGAATCGCGAGGAAAGCTATTTGCACAATTTCAAAGACGGTATCCGCTATTTGGCGGATCGGCCATTTCTTTTTCTGCTCGGCGTCATTTCCATTATTCCGCTTGTGTCCACGATGATCTTTAACGTTGTGCTCCCGGGCTATGTAAGCCGTGCAGTGAACGGCGATTCGGTCGTGTTCGGACTGTCGGACATGTTCTACGGAGTTGGAGGGCTGATATCCGGTTTTATTGCAGCTCCATTGGCTAGAAAACTATCGCAGAACGGTACGATCGTCTTGTTGTTTGCGGTCGCTGTGCTCAATCTGGCGGCGGTATCCTTCAACAAAACAATTGTACTGCTGTATATCGGCAGCGTGCTGATTGGCTTGACGAATTCCTCCCTGCGCGTCTTGATGACGACGGCGTTGATGGAGTCGGTCTCCAAGTCGTATATGGGACGGGCGACGTCGGTTTGGATGGCAATCTCCTTGCTGCTGCAAACTTTTGCCGCTACGGGACTGGGGACATTAATCGACGCTTATACGCCAGGCGCCGGATTTATTTGCATGAGCGGTCTCATGTTCGTCGGGCTTGTGCTGTATTTCGCGTTGAACAGCAGACGAGCGGATAAGGTAACGCTGGAAGCCTGAACGATTATGAGTTGGAATAGGAATATAAGGAGGATGATGAAATGTCTGTAACGGTCAAAACGGTAGCTTTTGTCGAGCCAAGTTTTTATGGCGTAAGCTTCGCCAGAGCCGCATTCGAACAAGGTCATCAGGTAATCGCCATTGTGTCTTCTGCGGATAATCCACGCAAATACGGCTACGAAGGCATCTATCATGATCTCCTTGTTGCCGACATCCGTGATGAGGAGTCCATCTACGAAGCAATCGCGGCTTCTCCTTACGCCAATCGGCTGGATGCGCTTATTCCAGCTACGGATTATGCTTCGCATCTGACGGCGAGGGTGGCGGAGCGGCTTGGCCTTCGCGGCGTTCCTTATGAAGCCGCTTTGCGTTCCCGGAACAAAGATCTCGCCAGGGAAGCTTATGCAAGGCATCAAGTGCCGGGCGCGAAGTATCATAAAGTAAAGACGTACGAGGAAGCAGAGCTTGCAGCTAACGAAATCGGCTATCCAGTCGTACTTAAGCCGACCAACGCCGCAAGCAGTCAACATGTTTATTTTATTCACAGCGGGTTGGAGCTTCAGCAAGCGTTCAGCCAAATCGCACAGTTTAAGGTTTCCTATTTGGATTTTCAAGTACGCAATGATTATTTGATCGAGGAATATATCGACGGACCTGAGTTTAGCGTAGAGCTGTTCCTTCAAGAAGGTGAAGCGGTTTTCTCAGCCGTTACGGAGAAGATCACATCGCCGCTCCCGTATTTCGTTGAAGTACAGCATACACTGCCTACGCCGTCTTACGTAGAACAGGAAGGGGATATCATTCGAACAGCTATTGCCGCGCTTCAGGCGATCGGCATTGCGAATGGCCCAAGCCATGTAGAGATCCGGTTGTCCTCAGACGGTCCTCGCATTATCGAGGTGAACGGCAGACCGGGAGGCGACAACATTTCATCCGATTTGCTCGTACAGGCGTTTGGCGTGAATATATTCGAAGCGACAGTGAATTATTATTTGGGTCAGCCCGTATCGATTGATAAGAAGCATCATCGCGCCGCCTCCATTGCTTATGTGACGGCTGAACGCGACGGGATATTCGAGCGGCTTGACGGATTTGAGCAAATTGAAGGGAAAGCCGGGGTTGTTCGCAGCCTGCTAACCGTGTCCCCAGGTGATCGGATTAAGGTAGCTGCAAGCTCCGATGACCGTCTGGGGTATGTTATCGCAGCAGCCGATACGCCGGAAGAAGCGCGGACGATTGCTCGAACGTTGGTTGATGGCTTGAACATCGTTTATCGGAAGCAGGAGGCGGAAGCGGAGGTAGTCTAGCTTTTCGTCTTCATGCTCTTTATTTCATCGAGAGGTGACGTGAGAATGGGGATTGCAGTTATACATGGAAGCTCCCGCAAGAACGGTAATACGGATCAATTAGCCCGCTTACTGGTAGAGGGGTTCGAGGCAGACCATATTTATTTGGCTGATTATCGGATCGAGCCGATTGTCGATTATCGCCATTCCGAGAAAAGGCCGTATCCGGACGATGACTACCGTAACGTTCTGGAGCGGGTATTGGCTCAAGACGTGCTCGTATTCACGACGCCGATCTATTGGTATGGGCCGTCGGGTCTTACGAAGACGTTCATTGATCGGTGGTCACAGTCGCTGCGCGAGAATAAGGAGCCATTTCTTGCTGCCTTGCGTGCAAAGTCAGCTTGGGTGCTAGCTGTTGGAGACGATGAGCCTCATCTCAAAGGAATACCGCTAATCCAACAATTCCAGCATATATTCGGGTACACCGGAACCAACTATGCGGGCTACATCATTGGCAAAGGCAATAAGCCTGGCGATATTGTGCAGGATACGGTTGCTTTGGCTGCGGTAGAAGCCGTTCGACAGCAGTGGACTCTCGAGAGACGAACACTTACTTGATGCGGCGGTTTGCATCCCAATGAAGAACAGGTCATTTTAAGCTTATCGTCCATCGCGACGGTAAGCTTTTTCCTTTTAAATGTGAAACTCCTTATAGTATGATGGGTATTACTATCGAACATCGGAGGATTACATTTTGTCTTGGAGTAAATTGAAGCAGCAACTGGAGAGTTTCCTTAGCCCTGCGTTAATTGGAAAGTTTGAATACCGTGCAACCAGCTATCGTTATTTACCTGATAAACCAGGTCAATGTTATATTGCCGTAGATAAGAAGAACGTACTCAATATGAATGATGCAACGACATCCATCAGATGGTATCAGTCCGATCTGGAGATTAAGAATGATCCCGCTATTGAAATTGCTATCAGTGAGGAAGAAATTGAAGCAATCAGGCAAGATACCAAGGGGCTGGTTCCGGAGGATCGCCTGGTCGTCATAGCACGCGGGAGAAAGATGACTGTACTCGCCAAAGAGATTTTGTCCGCGCAAACCTCATTAAGTAAATCCAACTTTACGGCTGCAGCGACTAAGTTTCTCGCCTCTTCCATAGAGGAAAGCTTAGAGAGCAAGGATATCATCCTTAATATTCTTGCTTTGGTGGATAGGCGTGTCGGGAAGAAGAGGATCCAGAACATGAGAGAGAGCGTGAAGATGAAGCATCCGAGCGTGCAGTACTTCTATGAACTTCGGCTTAGTACGGTGTGAGAAATCAACAAGAACTATAAATCGTTCCAATTGCCTGGGGAACTATATGAATAAACACCGCCATTTATCAAGGCGGTGTTTGAGCTATTTTTCAAATTTAAGCGTTATTAAATTCCTGGATGGATCTTCGCTTTTCATCATATGTCTCACTATACGAGTTGCTTGTATAAGTTTTTATGACACTCCGCCAGAAGGCCTGAGCGGGATAGTTACGTTCGACTTGCGTTACTTTCCAATCACCCCTGTGTCGATCAAAAATTATCATTGCCGCTTGTTTCCCTACACCTTTGCCGCTATATTTCTTTAGAACAAAAAACTGTTCCATCTCAAACGCTGATTTATTAAGTTCATTATTAGTCATTGTCACAATAACGAAGCCTAACAGCGTCTCTTCAGACTTGATAAAGTAAGCATTATATTTTTCATCAGATAAGTACTTATGAACTGGAGCCTTCCTGAATAAGCCATCTTGATTAACCTCGAAGTTCAAATACGGACTAAATTCGTAATCATAGTACTCGAATAGGTTCAGCAAGATGTGTTCCTCATTGATTGTCACTTCTTCAAGATAAATGTTCATTCATCTTATCCTTTCATCTCAGAAGTCTTCCTTCCACTCTTAGAGAGGAGGGGAAGTTTAAATACATGGGAAGCGATATCTTTAATTTTTCTTTATCTCCTGTGACGATTCCTGCAATTGTGTTGCTTGCAGAATACTTGAAACTCCTTCTTAACTTCCACAGAACATGAATACGTTTGATTCTAGTAATTTCCCAACACTTCTAGGCTGAAATTTTTTTAATTCTATTTTGAATCCCTCGATAGATTACATCAGCCGATGGCATCAATAAGATGGGGCATGGAAGGAGTGAGGGGGTTGCAGACGATTCATAAGGGGCTGTACATAAGCGCTACTGACTTATCGTCGGAAAATCGCGGTCCCGAGCCGGCGAACGAGAAGGATTTAGTTGAAAAAGCAAGGACGGGGGATCCCGATGCGTTCGGCGAGTTAGTACGCAGGCACCGTTCCAAGGCATTAGGAATCGCGCGCTCGCTTACTCAGGACCATCACTTGGCCGAAGATATCGTCCAAGATGCGCTGATTCGTGCATTTCTCCATCTTGGTTCGCTAGTTGATGCTGCTCGGTTCTCACCATGGCTGGCCAAAATCATACGCAACGAGGCGTACATGAAGGTGCGCCGGGGCGGCCCGCATCGAAGGGAGCAGCCGTTCACCAGTCTTGAAGGCGCTAGGCAGCCGGCTATCGGCGCCGATGATTGGCAAGATATCGACCGCATATTGTTCCAGCTAAGCCGCTCGGCACTTGATTCTGCGAGACAGATGCAAGATCCGTCTGCCGCCTTCATGCGCAAGGAGCTGATCGACGGCATCCGCAGTCTGCTGCAATGTTTAAGCCCAAGGGAGAAGCGGATATTCGAAGCTTATTTTTTTGAGCAGCTGCCTCCGCAAGAAATCGCCGCACTATTGGATACCGCGGTTGCGAACGTGTATAACAGCATTTCCAGGGCACGGAGCAAGATGCAGCAGGAACGCATTCGTGTCCACATCAGCATGTATGTGCAGCAACGTCGACAAATGGGGAAACCGGGAAAAGTGCTGCTGGCGCCGCCTTTATTTGTTCCGGTTTGGGAGGATTGAGACGATGACGACAAGAACAAGAGACGATTTTACTTGGAGCAAGAATACGGATACGTCCGCCATCCACAGCATGATTCAATACACGAACAAAGCAGGCATGTCGCTGATCGATGTAATGGGGTACACAGCCCATGCGTTCCGCATTATTATTGACCGAGAGGCTGTCGAAGTAGGCAGCTATTCCGCATTCAATTGGCCGTTATATCACGCACAGCAGCTTAACAATCTCGGGTTCATGGTGCAGACACTAGGCAGACCGAGCCATATCCCGCCTACGCCGGAAGAACTGGAAGAGGCAATTGCTTCTATCCAGACAAGCTTGGACCGAGGCGTCCCTGCGCTTAGTTGGGATCTATTCATTCCGGAGTGGGGATTAATCTATGGTTACGATGACGAGAACAAGGTGCTTCGCTGCCGCGATGTACGTAAAGACGGAGATCTTCCATATGAGAAGCTTGGCCGTGGCGAAGTAACGGAAATGTACGTGTTGACGATAACGGGATCTCACCCTGTCGATAAGCGCACGATGTTGAAAGGTGCGCTTCAGATGGCCGCGACCCATGCGAAGTATGTTGAGGTGGAGGACGAGAGTCATCGTGTCGGTTTAGACGCTTATGATGCTTGGATCGAAGCGTTCACGAAACGGACCGTCGACCCGTTCGGTAACGCCGTAAACTCTGGTAAAGTGTGGGACACACGGGCATTTGCAGCCGAGTTTCTGCTTGAGCTATCGCTTAATTGGGAAGGGGAGACTCTGCAGGATGACCGTTTGCGAATGCTCGCTAAGGAGGCGGCAGAGCAGTATGGCGAAATTGCCGAGCGCTTAGTCGAAATGCGGGACATGTTCCCATTCCCTCAAGGCGGAGACCCGAATAGCAACGAGCAGGCTCAACGCGCTTTGACGCTGCTGCATGAGGCGAAAGCGGCTGAGATCGCTGGTGTTGCGCTGCTTGAGCGCATGCTTGAGGCGTTGGAGTAATATTAAACGAACGATTTAAATAATCGATGAAATAGAGAAGGGTTGAGATCGCTCGAATCAAGAGCGTCTCAACCCTTTTTAAGGAAGCATTCTTTTATACAACCCCAACCGGCGTCCGCCCTATCGCATCTAGGCGCTTCTTGGCTTCCTCGTACACATCTTTCGGCAGCGGGCCCAATTCTGCATAACGGAGATTCTCCACGAGATGAACAGGATTCTTGGTGCCAACGATCGTCGTTGTCATGGAAGGGTGGGACAATGTGAAGCGCAACAGGAATCCAGTCCGGTTCTCGCCATGCGCTAGCAGATCGTCCAGCTTCGCTTGCTCCCATGCGCTCCAACGATCCTCAGAACCGCGTCCGATACCCGGTTCGCCTTGGCCAACGCCGCCGCGAACGATGATGCCGGCCCCGGTACCAGCGGCTTTCGTTATCCAGTCCTCGTGTTCGCGTTCGACCGCGGAGTAGGGCAGTTGGAACGTATCGAAAGTTCCCCAATCCACGAAGGGTGGAAGGTTCGGTAGGTAAGAGGATACGCCGATGTAACGGACTTTGCCGGTTGCCTGAATTTCCTTCAGCACGTCGACCAGCGCACCTTCTTCGGCTTGCTGCGGTGTTGGTCCATGCAGCTGCCATACGTCGATATAGTCGGTTTTCATACGCTGCAAACTTGTATCGATATTATGAAGCAAATTATCACGTGTCCAGATATGGGACGTCTCGTCATGATCGCCGCGGTCGGTAACGCAGCAGCCGCACTTCGTCGCCAGAATGAATTCATCTCGGCGGTGGCTGATGAAGCGACCAATGAATTCTTCGCTCCGGCCATAATCGTAAGAGGTGTCGATCAGGTTGATGCCTGAGTCGAGCACCGCATTCAAGATGCGATCCGCGTCTGCATCTTCGAGCGGTCTTCCGCTCCATACGCGCGGGCCGCGAATTTCCATGGCGCCGTAACTCAGTTTGGTGACTTGCAATCCGGTACGGCCTAATGTCGCTTTGTCCATCGTTGCAGCTCCTTTTACCACTTTATAGCATCCAAGTCCTTTATATCATTTGGAATGATAGACTGGCAACCTGTAACGGGCGTTTTGATCTTATTAGCCACGATTTCTGTTTTCTCATAATCGGACATCGCTGGAGGGACCGCTGTTCTCGTTGCGGCGCGCTTCGTCCAGCTCGTGCTCCCAAGTCAAATGCCGATAAGGCGCAGCTGCATGGTCGGTGTCGAACCACTGCAAGAAATCGTCCCACATGGCCGTCGTCCAGGCTGCATCGATTTGCGCGGTCGTATACGTCTGGCTGTTCAAGCGGGCGAAGCCAAACACGTCGCGCACTTGTGATTTCTCCGCATGGGTTGCTGTCAGCTCCGCCAAGTGGGCGGGAATGAAGATGACACCAGCTGGCGTGCCTAGCACGACATCGCCCGGAAGGCAAATGGCTCGGCCGATGCGAGCGGGAACGTTCATGCCGACCATCGTAACGTCGCCGATCGCCGTCGGGTCGCTGCCGCGATAGTAAACATTAATGTTCTCGATCTGCGCAATTTGCTGATTATCCCGGATGCCGCCCCAAATAACAGCGCCGCCAGTCTTCGTACGAGTAGATATAGCCGTAGACAGGTTGCCTCCTACATAGGTGCCTTGATAGATTTTATCGAACATATCGATGACGACGACGTCTTCTTCCTCCAGCGAATCGATTACCCATTGGTTGAAAAATCCTCTACGGCCCTCTTGCTCATGACCGTAATTCAGCAGTGTCTCATGCAGATCGGGACGCTTAGGCACCATAACAGCCGTAACCGCGCGGCCGACCATCACTTTGTTCGGATGAATGATCTTGAACTCGCCTTCGAATTGATAGTGATAGCCTCTCGACCAGAGTGGTCCCCATGCTTCCTCCAGCGTGATCCTGCCTAGTCGCGCGAGTACGCTGGAAGGCACTTTGGGACGTCCGTCCGGGAAACGCTCGCCTTGCCACAATGGGGAAAGCTGAACTGTATCTTCCGCATTATTAAACTTCATTATGGGCACCTCGCTTTATATTTATATAGATCTGATCCTTCGTACCACTTACCGCTCAGCTCCAAAGTCGGTCATTAGACCAATAATCGTTCCAATCGTCGGTTGGGAGCCACAGCCCAGGAATTTGCGGATGCAGATGCTGCGCGATAACCTCGTCGTTAAGCGCTTCAATGCCAAGGCCTGGCGCATCTGGCACTTGGATAAATCCGTTCTGGACCAACGGTTTTGGCAGCTTGCTGACAATCAGATCGTCCCACCAATCCACATCGACGGAATGGTATTCGAGAGCCAGGAAGTTCTCCGTGGCGGCTGCGGCATGTACGGCTGCCAAGCAGGCGATCGGGCTCTCTGCCATATGGATGGCCATCGCGACTCCGTATTCCTGGGCCATGTCGCCGATTTTCTTCGTCTCCAGAATGCCGCCGGTCGTCAGCACGTCGGGATGGATGACGGATACGCCTCCGGATTCCAACAGAGGTCTGAAGTTCTCTTTGAGATAGATGTCTTCACCAGTGCAGATCGGAGTCGTTACGCTGCTTGCGAGCTGCGCATATTGCTTCGTGTACTGCCACGGGATCATGTCTTCCATCCAAGCCAGATTGTATTTGTCGATTCGACGGCCCAGCTTGATGCAATCTTGTAAGCCGATATGTCCAAAATGATCTACCGCGAGAGGGACCTCATAGCCGATGACTGAGCGAACGTCGGCGACATATTGTTCCAGCATGTCGAGACCTTTCTCGGTAACATGGATGCCCGTAAACGGATGCGCGATGTTATAGATATCGTAGTGGCGGTTGCGAATCTCTCTAAGCTCTTGTTCCGTGAAGTTCGAATGCTTGCGTGAATACCAAGACTTGGACAATGCTTTCATTTCCTCGAGAAAACCAAGCGGGGCACTCAAGGTTCCCGGTTCATGAATGATTTGATTGATGCCTAGATCCATCTTAAGGAAGGTGAAGCCCTTCTCCATCCTTTTCTGCAACGCCAATCCCATTGCCAACCCCGTATCTTTACCGTCAACGTCGGTGTCGCAATACATGCGGATTCGATCACGGAATTTGCCGCCAAGCATCTGATAGATGGGCATGCCGTAGGCTTTGCCTGCAATATCCCATAGGGCGATCTCAATGCCGCTCACGCCGCCGCCTTGACGAGCGTGTCCGCCGAATTGCTTAATTCTGCGGAACAGCTTGTCGATATTGCACGGATTCTCGCCTAGAAGTCTGCTCTTGAGCTGAAGGGCGAACTGTTTGTCGGCGCCGTCGCGCACTTCGCCGAAACCAATGATGCCTTGATTCGTGAACACTTTGATCAAGCTGCAGTGCATAGGTGCGCCTGCAATATCGGCAAATCGAATGTCGGTAATGCGAAGCTCCGAAGGTTTGGAGTTGGTGTTGACATAGGCTAGCGTGCTTTCAAAGTTTTCTACTTGATTCACGGGCAGTGCTCCTTTGCGGACTATAGTATTGGATAAGGTCATTTGGTTATCTCAAATCCGGTTACATCAACATGCCTCCACCATCCAAGCGGATCGTAGACCCTGTCATGAACGAGGTTTCGCCTGAGGCGATGTAACAGACTAGCGAAGCAACGTCCGCAGGCAGTCCGACGCGTCCAAGCGGGAATTTCTTGCGGTTAGGCTCTCGGTGGGATGCCTTGAATTTGCCGACGTCGATAGCGCCAGGCGCAATCGTATTGACCGTAATGCCATAACGCGCGAGTTCAAGGGCGCTTTCTCTGCCGAGCATCTTTATGCCGCCTTTGGACATGCAGTATACAGCGTCGAAGTCGGTCGGTCGTTTGCCGTGGACAGAGGAGATGTTAATAATCCGGCCGGCGTTCCGCTCTTTCATATAAGGGATAACCGCCTGCATGCACTGCCAGTACCCCTTCAGATTGATGTTCATAACGCGGTCGAATTGTTCCTCGGTATATTCGAACCATTGGATGTTAAGCTGCAGTGCGGCATTGTTAACCAAAATGTCGATGCCGCCAAGCTCAGCTGCGACTGTATCGACCATGCGGACGATCTGCTCCCGTTCAGCGACATCCGCCTGCACGATCATACACGCTCCGCTGAACTCCTCGATGCGCTGCTGCGTGTCTCTAGCCCCGGCATCGCTCGAGTTATAGTGAATGGCAACCTTCACGCCACGCCTCGCAAGCTCGATGGCAACGCCTTTGCCGATGCCCGTACCTGCACCGGTGACGAGTGCCGATTTTCCTATCAAGCTCTGGTTCATTGCGATCGCGTCTCCCCCTCGGTGGGCTTGTTCATGCGATGATCCATATAATGCAGCAGGAAGCCGCCGTCCAGGCGAATATCGGCCCCGTTGAGATAGCCAGATTCCTCCCCGGCTAAGAAGTAGGCAAGATCGGCTAGATCATTGGCCGTTCCGAGCTTCGTGCCAGGGATCTTGTACCGGTAATCGTTATAAAGTCCCGTAATATCACTTTGAAATGAAACGTCTGAGCCTTCGACGGGGCCCATCTCAATCACATTGACGCGGATGCCAGCCCGGCCGAGGAATAGCGCCGCTTCATGCGCCAGCATCTTCACTGCGCCTTGCGAGGCGCTATAAGCGAAGGACATTCCTGTTGGCTTCTCGTTGTGAATGGAGCTGACGAAGATCATGCTGCCGCTGCCTCTATCCGTCATTCGTCTGCCGAACGTCTGGGTGCAGAAGAAGGCAGACTTGGCATTTCGCTGCATGATCTCGACAAATTCCGATTCAACGCAGCTTTCGACACGGGCAGGTCTAATTAAGCTGCAATTGTGAATCATGACGTCGACGGGGCCAAGCAGCTTCTCGGCCTGATCCAGCATAGTCGTTAAGTCGTGGCTGCTGCATAGATCAGCGTGGGTAATGAGTACCTTGGAGCCAGCGGCTCGGCAGAAGAGGATGACGTCTTCCCATTCCTTGACTTCTTGCGAACTGTTCAGAATCAGATCCGAACCGCCAGCGCTAAATCGTGCGATTAGACCTTCGCCGGACCAGCTATCGGCATCCGCGATGAACACTACTTTCCTAGGCAAACCGTGTACACCCCCTCATGAATGATGGATTTCCTACGGTCAATAGTTTCTCGTTACATGACCATCTTACCGAGCGTTCGAAGCGAAATGCGATGCTGTAAAATTACGATTTTGTTTGTTTTTTAACCACATATGAATTTTGAATCTTCCAAGCTTCCTGGAAGAACAAATTCATATTGGCGATAAAACCTATCTCTACGCGCGGTCGCTCATCCCTGAATTGCCTCGATAGAGGTTTTCTCATGGTCGATGAAGCGAAATGTAAGCGATTAATTTTCATCTTGACATTCCTGTTACAAGCGACTAGCATCGAATTATCGATTATCGATAATCCATACCAAAACTTCCATATCACAAGGTGGTGAGAGCACGTGTCCATCGAAACAGCAAGTTCAGCGCCAAGTCCAATCTCTCTAAGCGAGCATGTCTATATCACCTTGAAGAGACAGATTATGAAGGGTGAACTGCTGCCCGGACACCGCATGATCGTTCTGGATATCGCCAAACAATTCAGCGTCAGTCAGGCGCCTGTCAGAGAAGCGCTCGAGAGGCTGAAGCAGGAAGGTCTCATTGTCGGCAGGATGAATAAAGGGTCAGCCGTTTCCGAGATTACAGCCCAGGAAATACGAGACATCTACGAGCTGCGTCAACTGGTCGAAGGCAATGCTCTTCGCGCCACGATGAAAGTGTTGGAGGCCAAGGATATCGCTTACCTTGAGGGCGTCATTGCCGGGATGAGGGAAGCGATTGATAAAGAGGACCCGTACCGGCTCGTCGAGTTGGATATGCTCTTTCACGGTTACTTCTATTTGCGGAGCGGGAACGCACTGCTATACGACATTTGGAACAGTATCAAGACGAAGATTATGCGCTTTATCTCAATCACTAACCAGGATCACCCCGGCTACTCGATTCCTGATTCCCATTCCGAAATATTGGAGCTTATCAAATCAGGTGACGTCGATCGTACGGAAGAGAATCTGATAAGAGGTTTGGATTTCTATAAGAATTACACCGGAGAATAGCACGGGAGTCGTCATTCGTTATTTATCCTTTCTCTAGAGAGGAGTGTCGATTATGATGCAAGGGGCAATGGTTCGTGTCCGAACGCTGAACGATCTGCTCCCCGGCAGAAGCTATGCCACCGGAGATATGAAGAGACACCTAGAAGAGAACGGGCATCACGCGTATTACGTTTACCCTGCGCTGGCTTTGTTCAGCGTCATTACCGCGGAGGTGGATTTATGGTCTCGAAGACATGCGGTCGATGAACTGTATGCCATTATTAACCGTCATGCACCTGGCAATACCGCAATCCTTCCAGATGACAAGGGGCATGTCGGCGTTATTTTCTCATGGGATGACCGCGAATTAATTACGGATTTGTACAGCAGCATCATTAGCCATTTTAGCCATGAACACAGCCCCAGCCCTCCATTGATCTCGCTTGGCATTAGCAACCCTTATCCGCATCTATCGGATCTGCATCATAGTTACGAGCAAGCTGTCCTCGCATTGAAACATCGATTCTACCTTAATCAATCACAGCCGATATACTTCAGCAGTATGACCGAGTACGCGAATGACACTGAATATCCTCTAGCGATGGAGGATGAGCTTCTGCATCTTCTAACTAGCGACTCCATCACCGAATGTGCAACAACCAAGAAAGCGGTGGAACGCTTCTACGAATCGTTAACGCGAAACGGCCCTTTGCCGGTCTCCAAAGTCGTTGACGTAACGTTACAGCTTCTGGTCAGCTTGCAGCTTCGGGTCAAATCCGCATTAGGCCAGCCTCATCTATGCAGTACTCCTGATATTACGGCGTTCATGCAGCTGCGCACGCTGGAAGAATTGAAAGCTGCCGTATGTCAATCGATCAAGGGACTAGGGGGGACCTCTTACACCTCAGACTGCCTTGATCACAAATTAATTAAAAAAGCGGTCACTTTAATGGAAGAAGAATATGACCGGGCATCGCTTCATTACGTCGCCGATAAAGTATTCATTACGCCTGCCTACTTAAGCTCTCTATTCAAATCGAAAATGGGCATCACGTTTATCGAGCATCTTACCCGTATACGAATTTCCAACGCCAAGAAACTGCTCAAACAAACCCATCTGAAAAACTATGAGGTCGCTGAACGAGTTGGCTATAACGACTCTCGTTACTTCAGTCAAATTTTCAAGAAGATGGTCGGGTTGTCGCCGAGCGGATTCCGAGACGCCAATTAACGATAGATACAATTGCAATGGGGGTTATTAACGAGAATATAAGGAGCGTGTTCCTTCATGAAGCTAGCCGAGTTTTTCACGTCCCATCCGAACCAGTTATGGCATCTCGCGAAGCAGATGGGCGTAGACTACGCCGTTGGTCCGCTGCCTAGAGAAGAGAACGTCATGAAGCCTTGGGATTATATGAATCTGCTCCACATGAAGCAGCGCTACGAGAATCATGGGATCGAGCTGCTTGTTATCGAATCAGCCCCGCCGACGAATAAGATCAAGCTCGGGCTGCCGGGCCGCGATGAAGAAATCGAATGGATGGGGCAGCTCATATCGAATATGGGTGCGCTTGGCATTCCCGTCCTATGCTACAACTTTATGGCGCAATTCAATTGGTTCCGAACGTCGACGACGACGCGTACCCGCGGCGGAGCGCTTGTGTCCAGTTATGACCATTCCCTGATAAAGAATGCGCCGCTTACGGAAGCGGGCATCGTTACCGAAGATCAGTTGTGGGACAATCTGCAATATTACCTGGAGAGAATCGTCCCGATTGCCGAGAAAGCGAAGGTTAAGCTGGCGTTGCATCCTGACGATCCCCCTATTAGCCCGATCCGTGGCGTATCTCGCATTCTCCGAAATGCGGAGGCGCTGCAGCGCGCGATCGATCTTGTGCCGAGCGAATACAGCGGGATTACGCTATGCCAAGGCACGCTGGCGACAGCAGGCGAACATATTCCGGATGTCATTCGCCATTTTGCGAGACAGGACAAGCTATTCTTCGTGCATTTCCGCGATGTTGTCGGGACGCCGGACAAATTCCATGAGACGTTCCATGATGATGGCCAGACCGATATGTACGAGGCGATGAAAGTGTATTATGAGGTCGGATTCGACGGACCGGCGAGACCCGACCATGTCCCAACAATGGAAGGGGAAGATAATACGAATCCCGGATACGAAACGCTTGGGCGACTTTATGGTGTGGGCTATATCAAAGGGCTGATGGAGGCTGCTGCGGCGGAACGGAAGAACTCGTCGATCGGGAGCCTGAACGTCATAGCGGTTCAATAGATAGAGAAGGAAGAGCTATGCAGCTGCGGCTGCATAGCTCTTTTTGTGCGCCCAAAATGTCTTATTAAAGAGACTATCAAGAGTGTAAAAAAACAAACCATTTCATAATTCTATCGCATGTTCATCTGTAAGCGATTTCAATAAGATTAGCTCTATAGAATCTGTGAGGGGGGGATGAACGTGAGATGAATGCTGAAGCAGTTGTGAACAAGCGGACGGATGCCAAGCTGCGCTTGACGAAGAAGAAGCTGAAAGGCTCAAACGATAATCTGGCAGGCTACATTTTCATTTCGCCATGGCTGATCGGCTTCTTGCTGCTCACAGTATGGCCGATCATCCAATCGTTCTACTTGTCCTTTACGGAGTATTCGCTGCTCGAAGCTCCGACCTGGACGGGAATGGACAACTACAAGAACATTTTCACGAACGATACTGATTTTACCACATCGCTGAAAGTCACCTTTATATTCGTGTTGTTCTCCGTTCCGCTCAAGCTGTTCTTCTCCTTGATGGTCGCGATCATGCTGAACAAGAATGTGAAGGGCATGAATCTGTACCGGACAGCGATTTATTTTCCTTCTCTCATTGGCGGGAGCATTGCCGTATCGGCCCTATGGCGCAATATGTTCAATCTGAACGGGTATTTCAACCATGTGCTTGCCTGGTTCGGGATCGAAGGCGTCGGATGGATTACGAATCCGCACACTTCGCTCGGAACGCTCATTTTGCTTAATACATGGCAGTTCGGCTCTACGATGGTCATCTTCCTGGCGGGTCTGAAGCAGATCCCTAACGAGCTTTATGAATCGGCATCGGTCGATGGCGCTACGGGGATTCGGAAGTTCTTCCACATCACGTTGCCCATGCTGTCGCCGGTTATGTTCTTCAACCTGGTGCTGGGCATTATCGGTTCCTTCCAAATGTTCACCTCCGCATTCATTATTACGCAAGGTGGTCCTATCAACTCGACGTATATGTACGCGTTGTTCCTCTACGATAAGGCATTCAAGCATTATCAGATGGGATACGCATCCGCGCTCGCTTGGATTCTTCTTGTTATTGTCGCGCTAATGACGGTCATTAACTTCATGGTATCGCGATACTGGGTATTCTATGAGACGGATGGAGGGAAGCACAAGTGATCAAATCGCTTAATCGGAGTCCCGTCACCCGCCATCTCCTGCTGATTGTGTTCTCCCTTCTCATGCTGTATCCGGTCATCTGGTGGATCGGTGCTTCTCTTAAGACGACGGCCGAGATGAGTTCGCCTTCCATCTGGCCTTCCAAGCCAATCTGGGAGAATTACACGAAGGGCTGGCAGTTCTCTCCTGAGTTCACGTTTGGACGGTTCTTCGGCAATACGCTCATGATGGAGTTCTGGAACGTGCTCGGCGGCGTTCTTACAAGCGCCATCGTCGCTTATGGTTTTGCCCGTCTGAACTTCAAGTTCCGCGGCGTGTTCTTCTCGATTCTACTGCTTACGATGATGCTGCCGGGGCAAGTGACGATCGTTCCACAATATATTCTCTACAATAAGCTGCATCTCATGGACAGCTACATTCCATTGATTCTTCCGCATTTCTTCGGGGGCGGCGCCTTCTTCATCTTCCTGCTTGTCCAATTCATAAGGGGCATCCCGCGAGAACTCGATGAAGCAGCGAAAATCGATGGTGCGTCCGTATACAGTATTTTTTATCGAATTGTTCTCCCCCTTATCAAGCCTTCATTAGTGACAGTGGCCATTTTCACTTTCTTATGGAGCTGGGACGATTTCTTCGCACAAGTGCTCTACTTGAATTCGGTTAGCAAATTCACGGTCAGTCTGGCTCTACGCATGTACGTGGATCAGTTTGAAATCCAATGGGGCAGGTTGCTCGCGATGTCGTTGCTTTCGGTTGTGCCTTCTACTATTTTGTTCTTTATCGCGCAGAAGCATTTCGTCGAGGGAATCGCAACAACGGGCTTAAAGGGATAGATGCATGACGGGTCACGAATTCACAATTCAGCATAAAGGGGAAATGATAATGGAGAACAAGATATGGTCCAAAGGAATGACGTTGTTGACGCTAGGCGCGATGCTGGCATTGACGGCTTGCGGGAGCGGCGGAGATTCGAAGGATAGCGGCAGCGGCGGCGCGGTTAAGCTCAAAATCATGTGGCAAGGACCGGATACGAGGCATCAAGCGATGCTGAAGACGCAAGAGGTGTATACGAGCCTCAATCCAACGATCACCTTCTCGCCTGAATACATGGCATGGGATGATTATTGGAAGAAGCTGCCGACGCTGGCCGCTTCCCATTCTATGCCGGATGTGCTGCATATGGACGGGGCGTACATTCAAGAATATGCGACTAGAGGGACGCTCGAAGATCTATCGGATATGGATCTCAGCGGTGTCATCGACGATAAAACGTTGGAAAACCTGAAAATAGACGGTAAGCTGTATGGCATCCCGATCAGTCGTAACGCGCAAGGGATCGCATTTAACACGGAAGGGCTAACGTCTGCCGGCATCGAGCTGCCGAAGAAGGATTGGACTTGGGACGAGTTCTTCGACTTCGCGAGAAATGCACGTACGAAGCTTCCGGATGGCGTTTATCCGATCAGCGACTCGGATACGTGGGACTTCTACCAGTACTATCAAACATCGAACGGCAAGGGTCCGATTATTCAAGAGAACGGGACGAAATTCAATCTGGACAAAGAGCTGTTCACGAAATTCTACGGCATCTATGCGGAGTTCCGCGAGAAGAAAATCGTTCCTCCTGCGGACATGGTCAGCTCGTTCAAGGAGAATGATCCGCAAGCGGACCCGATGGCAAGCGGCAAAGTTATGACGCGTGGCGCGACGGTCGGTTCAGTAGGCGCGCTTGAGCAGTTAATGCCAGGGAAGGTAGACGTCGTCAACATTCCGGTGGGACCTGAAGGCGGCGGTTGGGCGCAGCCGACCATCTTCCTCAGCGTAAGCACCGATTCCAAGCATAAGGATGAAGCGAAAGCCTTCATCAAGTGGTTCGTTACGGACAGGCAAGCCGGCACAACGTATGGCATGAACTTCGGCATTCCGATCTACGACGATGTCTATAAAGCGTTGGAGCCTACTTTGCAGCCGAAGGATAAACTGGGCAACAAATTGTACGATACGGCGAAGGATAAGGCGCTGCCTTTCTACCCAGCTGCAGCAGGGTGGACGGAGTGGGTAGACAACTACAAGAAAACGATGGATGCCGTTATGTTCGGCCAGAAATCAATTGAAGATGCTTATAATGAGATATCCAAAGCAGGCAACGCGATCGCAGAGAAGCAGAGCAAGAAATAAACGTAATAAAACATGTAAGGCGGCGAACCGTTCCAGGTTTGCTGCCTTTCCTTGTTAATGCCCTCGTCTACATCCTTGGTCATATGAATATATTGAGAAATAGGCATTGGGATGCAGGGCGGGGGAGGATCGAAGAATGGAAGCTAATTCGACGGGTTCATCAATTATAGATATAGGTAACGCGTCCGGCATGGGGAAGATTGAGAGCTTTATTGCTTTTATCCGTGATTTAAACGAACTTCTTCAGAGGGAAGCCGATTTGTCTCCTTCTAATCTTACCGTTACAGAGAGGATTGGCCAGCTGTCTCGCTTGCTGCGGTTACGTTATTTGCCTGAAGAGGTACAAGCCGTCCTTAACGATGAATATATTCGAATGATCCAAATTCAATTGCAGGATAAATTATCAGAGGCTGAATTTCTAGTAGAGCTAAGCGATGCTCATCTCATGTGTAAAGCCAACGGCGCTGTTATGGATATCGTGACGAGATTGCCCAACTGGAACGTATATAAGGCGCTAGTTAGCCAAGAGCTTGCGATGCTTCGTCAATTGAATCGATTAGATGGTTCAGCAGAGAAGCCGAAGCCACCAATTGTCTTCGTAGGAAGTGGACCAATGCCGATCAGTCCGATTATTGTGCACCTGTTTGGCGATGTTGAGGTTATTTGTCTTGAGATGAACGTTATTGCTTACGAGGCTTCACGCTCCTTACTCGCTCACTTAGGGTTGGAATCGACGGTTTCCGTCGTCCTGACGAATGGTTCCGATTACGACTACAGCTCCTACAGCTGTATCTTCTTGGCGAGTCTGGTTCGAAATAAGCAAGAGGTGCTTGAACAAATTCGCCGGACTTGCGCCGATCCTTTGGTAGCGATTCGCACCGCAGAGGGTATGAAACAGATGATGTATGAGGCGATAGATGAATCATTGTTAGAGAAACAGCGATGGAGGATCTTAGGACGAACACGTCCTGATGAAGGGTTAGTTATTAACTCGACCTTGTTTCTTGATCGTGAATAAGGGAGATAGGGTCTTCACCGAGAGGGGCGGCCCTATTGTTTTTTACTTCTTTTCATCGATAGTCATTTTTCCTTATTGACATTGATCTTGGTTGTCTTGATTATTATGTATGCCGAGACTAATAAAAGTAATGTTAAGTTAGGCACTTCATACCGATATATTATATAATAGACCCCCGTGATTCATGCATAAGGAGTGTAAGTCAGATGCATCATCAGATTTTCACCATTGCAGCTATCGTTTTATTAATTGGGATCGTTCCCGTTATCATTTATGCAGCCAGAACACACCATCGAAAGAAGCAAGCCGAGCAGCTCCTTATCGAATCCGAAAGCAAATATCGTGCGTTGGTTGAGCATGCGGTTGATATGTTTTTCGTCAACGAATTTGATATGGATCGTATGCCTTTTATTGAAGTGAATGAGCTCGTTTATCGTCTGCTTGGGTACTCGCGTCAAGAGATGGCTGCGATGTCGCCCATTGATCTTTGCGTCCAAGATCCCTTGTTGAGAGAACGCTACAAGCTGCTTCTCCAGGAACTAGATAGGACGGGGTTCGCGCAATACAGAACCAAGCTGCAAAGTAAAGATGGACGAGTCATTCCAGTTGATGCGAATGCTCGGATTATCGAGTTGAACGGTAAACGTGTGTCCGTTAACATACTTCGAGATATTTCTGAAAGTCATACAACAGAACTGGCACTGAAGGAAAGTGAAGAACGTTACAGACGACTAATCGAGCTGCTCCCAGACGCAGTAGCTGTCATCACAGATGGCGTTGCCGTCTTTCTCAATAACTCAGGAGCTCGCATGTTTGGGGCAACCTGTCCCCGTGATATCGTCGGCATGCAATTAATGGACTTTGTCCATCCTGATTATCGTTCCTTGATCGATAGAAGGGTGGATGACATCATAACGAATCAGCTTCCGTCAGATCCTCTTGAGATATTAGTATACCGTTTGGATGGTTCTATGTTTTACGGAATGGTTCAGTCCACGCCGATCCTATATCAGGGAAAGCCATCCGTACTATGTGTGATGCATGACATTACGGAGAGGAAACAAACGGAGCAAGCGCTGAAAGAGAGTGAAGGGCAGTACCGAAAGATGATCGAATTGTCTCCGAACTCCGTGTGCTTAATTAATGAGGCCGGTAAGATTGTGTTCGTCAATGACAAAGCCGTCGAGTTGTTCGAAGCGGATTCCTATTTGTCCCTCGTTGGCGTAGATAAGTTCGACCTCATTGCTCCAGCGTTTCGCGAGGAAAGCAGAGCTCGTTTTCGATCTATTTTTAAACGGGAATATTCAGGACTTACTTATGAGAATCAATTTATAACTTTGCGTGGCCATCGGTTTGTTGCGGAAATTTCCGTAACTTGTGTACAGTATGACGGGGAATTAGTGGTACTGGCGCATATTCAAGACATCTCGAAGCGGAAGGCCAAGGAAGAACGGCTGAAGGAATCCAATCGACTGCTTAGGGAGCTATCCACGATAGATGGCCTTACCGGTATCTCGAATCGCAGACATTTCGAGGAATCGCTGGAGAAGGAATGGAATGTTTCGTCCCTATCTTCAACACCTTGTTCTGTTATATTGTTTGATATTGATTATTTCAAGCGTTATAACGATACGTATGGGCATCAAGGCGGGGATGCTTGCCTGAGAGACATTGCTTCAACCATACAGACGCTTGGGCGGCCTAATGATGTATTTGCTCGATATGGGGGTGAGGAATTTGTCCTCTTGCTCCCGGAGACCGATTCTGATGAGTCGTTGCTTCTTGCTCAGCGAATTGAGCAGCAAGTGAAGGGATTGCGAATCCCTCATGCTGCATCTAAGGTGAATGAATACGTAACTGTGAGTATTGGAGTTGCAACGATGATTGCTACCCCTGAATTGAAGCGGGAGGATCTGATCGAGCAAGCGGATCGAGCGCTTTATCGGGCCAAATTAGCAGGCAGAAACCGCATTGTTGTGGACAGTGATGCGGAATTAAGTCAAAGCAGCTTCTCTGGCGGCATTGTGAGCTAGCCGATGCAAATAGTTGTTTCTCTTATGCGTGCTCATATATTTAATTTGAACGTCAAGGTCGGGGAGTAGGCGATTGAGAGCCGCAAGAGCTGTTAATAGTGTATCCCTTCCTTGTTCATCGTGTGAATGGGCAAACTGGTCTTGAACCAGTAGACGCGCAATACGGCTGCAGTCTGTATAGATGACAGCGATCTTCGGCTGATGCTCTAATGTTGCTGCTGCAAGGGTTTCCAGACTAAGTGCAATCGCCATCATTTCACCGTAGATCGAACCTTGATCCCGTTCCATTGCCAGCTTCTTAGCTGCTATGCTGATCGTTCGATTGTAGACCATGCAGCAGGCTGCTCCATAGGTATTGGTAGAAGCGAAGCCGGCATAATCGCAGTATAGAAAGACGGTTCCTTTGTTCATGATATTTTGTCTTAGGCCGGGGATGGATAAGGCTTTATGAAATAGTGCTTCTTTGGTCAAATCCATGAGCGCATCTCCTAATCATAGCTGCGGCTAGTGGTGTCTATGCGATCAGGATGAACCGAAGGGTGGATGTTTAAACCCGAGACAACCTCATCAACGTTAATAACGATCCGGGGAAGGGTACAATATGGCTTCCTGCGGGTCGTTTTTTATACAACCATCCATTTAATTATTGTAAAATATTTACGAGTAGCTATGGATGGAAACCTTTGGTTGAGGGGGATTTACGGACAGTGGGAAAACTTACAGGTTGGAAGCCAGTCGTATTATTATTCATCACGACGTTGACAGCGTGGGGGATCTCAGGATGCGGCCAAGAACAATCAAATGATGTAGTTGCAACCGTAACTGCTAAGGAAAAGGCATTGAAGAAGAGCACCGATGAACCGACACTAGCTCAACTGGTGGATACATACGGGGATTTAGGACTTGTAGACGCTCATAATCATGATGCCAGCGATAATCAGTATGATCGGACGTTCCGAATATGGGAGCAGGATCGAATCGCTCATGTCGTCTTATTCGGTGATGTCTCCGAACGAAGCGCGATTCGAACGGATGCCAACAGTTGGTCGGCCTATCAATCGAATCCGGATTTCTATATTCCTTATTTCTCAGGCTTTGATTTGCATTCGTCTACAAGTCTCGATGATATCAAGGATAAACTGGAGAAGGGGTATTTTGGGCTGGGAGAAGTAGTAGGGGCATCGACGAATTCTCCAGTCGTATCTCGTGTGGAGTGGAAGGCTTTCGATCCGATGGATGGGTATCTTCCTCAGATCTATGATCTAATCGCGGAGTATAAAGCTCCCATCCTGCTGCATATCGATCCTCCGAATGGTACCCCAGTGGCGAAGCTTGAACAAGCGATGAAGGAGCATCCGGACACGATCTTCATCTTTGCGCACATCAATGCCTACAACTCGTCTCAAGAGGTTGACCGACTGCTGTCGACCTACCCGAACTTGTACGCGGATTTCTTTGCCGGTTTCACTGTCTACAACCCTTCAGGCGGTAATACGGAGAACTTCATTGATGTGATGAAAAAGCATCCGGATCGCTTCATGCTCAGCACCGATTCGGGGTATGGGCTCGAGGGAGGGGAAGAGAAGGCAATCGATGCGATGTATCGCATTCTCTACTTGCTGGATGATCCTAAGATTGCGCGCATGATTGCGCAGGACAATCTGATGAAACTTATTCATGAGCAGCCAGCAACCGCGACCCAGTTGAAGGCGATCAAGGAGCTGGAGCAGCGGACAGGCAAGACGTTTAATAAAGAGGGGCTCAGCAAGCGTGAGGCGGGCATTATTTTGGCGGAAGAACATTAAGGTAGAAGGTAATTCGGCTCATCGGCCTTTCCAATAAGCGAAAAATCCGCGAATCTCCGCGGATTTGTCAGCTTTCTGCTTTACTCGCTATGCGTATCGACGATATCATCCAGTGCAGATGAATGCTCCTGGCTGGCTGCAAGTATTTCCTGATCGACAGCGTTCGTTCCTTGAATCTGTTCAGCTGCTTGCGCTTGACGATTCAACTGCTTCTCTGCCTGTCCAATTCCAGGCGCTCCTTGATGGCCTTTGCTTGAACTCATTGGTGTCCACCTTCCTTCAATGCTTACTGCCGATGAGGGGATCGGCGTCAATAGTATATCCTTAAGTTCCCATTTCCATCAGACTATACTTGAATAATAATGGGCAGAATCATCGGTCTTCTCTTCGTCTTCGCATATAGGAATTTCCCGACAGTTTCCTTCACGTCCCGTTTATAGAGTCCCCAATGTCGATGCAGCTTTGATTCTTGATGCTGTTCCATCACCTGCAGCGTAATCCGGTTCACCTCATCCAGCAATCCTTCCGACTCTTTGGCTAAGACAAAGCCGCGAGAGATAATATCAGGTCCCGACACAACCTTATTCTCCGATTTGCCGAACGTAATCACAATAATGAGAATGCCATCTGCAGAGAGCACTTTGCGGTCGCGCAGAACAATGTTCCCGACATCGCCAATGCCAAGACCGTCTACATACGTATCGCCATTGGGCACATTTCGTTCCTGGAAGGCTTCAGATCCTGCGAAATCTACAACATCGCCATTGTTCAGTATGAAAATATTGCTGTCGTTAACGCCGACCGATTCAGCTAACAATCGATGGAGATGAAGCATACGGTATTCGCCGTGAATAGGAATGAAATACTGCGGCTTCATTAAGGTAAGCATCAGTTTGAGCTCTTCCTGGCTGGCATGTCCTGATACATGCATACCCGTAGTCGACCCTGCTCCATAAATGACTCGTGCTCTGCGCTCGAACAAGTTGTCTACGATCCGAGAGACGCTTCGTTCGTTGCCCGGAATGGGAGAGGATGCGAATATGACGGTATCGCCAGGGAATATAGCAAATTGCCGATGATTGCCGCTGGCGATTCGACCAAGGGCGGCCATCGGTTCGCCTTGACTTCCCGTGCAGAGCACGACGAGTTCATCCCTTTTATATTTGCTTGCTTCATCGGCCTCTACTAACATCGCTTGAGAGATCGTCAAATAACCTAATTTGGATGCAATGTCGACAACGTTAACCATGCTTCTGCCCGCTAGCGTGATTTTACGATTCGTCTTGGCTGCAGCATCGATAATTTGCTGTAGACGATGGACATTGGAAGCGAACGTTGTAATATAAATCATCCCGCTTGCATTTGTGAATGCTTCGAGGATGTTGGCGCCAACGAGCCGTTCGGAAGGGGTAAAGCCGGAACGTTCTGCGTTTGTGCTCTCGGATAGCAAAACGAGTACACCGTTGTTTCCGATTTCGGCCATTTTGTGAATATCGGCGTATTGGTTATTGACTGGCGTGAAATCAAACTTGAAATCTCCGGTATGGACGACCATCCCTTGTGGCGTATGTATTACGACCCCTAAGCAATCTGGTATGCTGTGATTCGTGCTGAAGAAGCTGACCGGTACTTGGCCAAGCGTGAGCTCGGAGTGCGCATCGATTTGATGAAGGATGGTCGCAGCAAGCAGTCCATGCTCTTTCAGCTTTGATTTAATTAGCCCCAGCGTCAATCTCGTTGCATAAATCGGCATATTCAATTGTTTGATAATATAAGGGATGCCGCCGATATGATCCTCATGGCCATGCGTAACGACAAGTCCTCTTACATTGCTTTCATTCTCGATTAAGTAAGAGATGTCCGGGATAATGACGTCAATGCCGAGCAGACTTTCATCAGGAAATTTCGAGCCGCAGTCGACTACAATGATGTCTTCTCCACACTGAATGACATACATGTTTTTGCCAATTTCATTCACCCCGCCAAGCGGAATGATCGATAATCTGTTATCATCCATCTATAACTATCCACCAATCCATTGAAGTTTTTCCTTATTTGATTCTGTTGTGTTGTTCCCTTAGTTGGTCCTGTTTATGCCGAGATATAGGCAAAAAGCAAGGGCTGCCCCTAGCGGAGCAGCCCTTGCCTCTATAGTTCCTTGATCAAATACAATAGCAAATCATCATCCACCCGAACCATGCTTCCCGGTTCGACATCCTGATTCGCGTATTGAATGCCTCTGCCATCAAGCACATAACCTCGCTTGCAGTAAATGCGCTGCGCATTGCCGTAATCCCGGTATAGACCAACGCCTATCCCGACGCGAGAACCGCGTTGGCGGGCGGTGTTCTCCAGCTCATCCATCATCAAGTTAGCAATGCCTCTTCTGCGATAGTCGGGAACAACGCCCATATCATTGATTTCAGGAATGTTATGCTCGGCGAAATAAGGGTAATACGAATTCATTAATAGATGTCCGTACCCGACAATCGTATCGTCTATCTTTGCAATTACCGTCACACGCTTGTTCTCAGCAATCTCTTGCAGGCACTGTTCCCAGTATTCACGTGGCCGCATATCGCTTAGCTGCTTGGTTAGTTCATCTATTTGCAGCTCGTTAATGACTCGTTCAATCGCTATCGTTATCATTCTACTGATGCCCCCCTTTTGTTTGTGTCAAGAGAATGATAAGTCGAGTATATCGCCGTTTGTATTATTTTGGAATATAAAGTTTAACCATAAAGCAAAGAAAGAACCACTGTAATCAGTGATCCTTCCTCGTGAATATGAGTTTGAGTTATGTACGCTGCTCAGTGAGGTAAGTTTTGACCGATGGAGCGGTATAAGTTGCGAACTTCTCCAATATGCCTTCTGTCGTATCGTCTGTGATGACCATCGGGCGATATTTGGGCTGCATGAAGCGTTCGCGTTCCATGACATCAAACATAGCCAATAGAGGATCGAAATAATGATTAATATTCAGAAGTCCACATGGCTTCTCATGTAAGCCCAATTGGCCCCATGTGAAGATTTCAAAGTATTCTTCCATGGTTCCCGGTCCGCCAGGCATCGCAATGAATCCATCGGACAACTCAGCCATCTTGGCTTTGCGTTCATGCATCGAGTCAACCATAATGAGCTCTGTCAGCCCAGTATGTGCAATTTCTCGGCTTTGCAAGAAGCGGGGGAGGATTCCGATGACTTGACCGCCGTGCTCCAACACAGCATCAGCAACGGCTCCCATCAGCCCAACGTTGGCCCCGCCGTATATCAGCGTGATTTGGTTGTTGGCAAGCGCTCGACCCAGCTTAATGGCAGCCTCTTTGTATATGGGTGAGTTTCCCTCGCTAGAGCCGCAGAATACAGCGATTGATTTCATCATGATACTCTCCAATCGATTTAGTTTGATGAATAACGGGCTGCAAGCTTTTCTTTATGTGCATCTAGAATTTCTTCGAGTGAAATATCATATTGGTTGGCAATGACAATTAGATTCCCAAGCACATCCCCAAGCTCTTCTACCAATTGCACTTTGTTCTCCTCATAGGTGCCGTCAACCTCATCGGGACGATCTCTTCCGATCTCTAGTGCACGAATGGCGCGGGCTACTTCTCCTGTTTCTTCTGCAAGAAATCCGATGCGAATGAAGATATTCAGGTCGGACCATTTGCGCTGCGCGTAATAATCCTTGACCCACTGTTGAAATTCGTTAATATTCATTGTTGTTCCCCCATTGCAGAGTTGAAAATGCCAGTCCTTCTATTATAACCTGTGCAGCATCCAAGCGAGACCAACGATTCATAAATTATAAGTAAAGAGCGAGTCTTATGCCGTTGGCGATCCTCGCTTACGCGCTAGCAACGGTTGTAGAAGAGC
Source organism: Paenibacillus terricola (assembly GCF_014779765.1). GTDB lineage: Bacteria > Bacillota > Bacilli > Paenibacillales > Paenibacillaceae > Paenibacillus_T > Paenibacillus_T terricola. The sequence continues at coordinate 144,256 of NZ_JACXZA010000008.1, forward strand.
CTTATCGGGGAAGAAATGCACCATTTCAAATTAAGGGTTGTTGGAGAGCCTATTGGCCCATTAACCTAGTTGAAATCGCTGTATTTCCCTACAATAGCACCAATTGCAACCGTTACAAGTTGAGAAGCTGCATTTTCAGCGAAATAACCACTCCAGCATCCGTTAGATGAGGCGCGTTCAATAGTTATGCTCACCCTTCGCCGTGAAGGGTGGGATGCTGTAACTCTCCGCGCTGGTCTTGATCGGAGATTGCGCAACAGTGCGTGGCACAACGCGCGCTCATGTCACAACAAAAGGCCGCCGAGTAAATTCGACAGCCTGCTTGAAATATTCGTCGTTCTTTATCCCCAAGTCGCCAATTCCATCTCGAAATCGTTAGCAAAATCAGGGCTGATCGGCGTGACGCGAACGTTCACATTCGACCGCCATACATCGATCGGAATTTCCGGCGAGACGCCCTCGTATACGTACAGTCCTTTAGACAGTTGCTGTACCAACTCCAGCTTCGCACGCCAGATGCCGCGGCGGCCATCGGAGCCGACCGCTTCCACACGGACATCCTTATGCCAGATCGGACCTAGATCAATCTTGGCGATGAAGGCCGTCTTGTTAAGCCCGATTCGGCTGCTATGGTTGTCGAGAATCTCGACTTTGTTCACATGAACGGCAGACCAGTTGTCTCGTATGAATCGCTTATAGGCGCCAACTCTCGATGCCACCTCGAAGTTGTCGGCGCGGAACCGCTTGCCTCTTTCGGTTGCGGGCACATAGATCCGATTCCAGTAATCCGTTACCATTCGATGGGTGTTATAGACAGGGGTGAGGGAGACAATAGACTCCTTCATCATGTTGACCCATTCCGTCGGAATCGCGCGTTCGCCTCGCTTGTAGTAGAGCGGAACAATTTCATCTTCAAGCAGGCGGTACAGCGTCTCGCTGTCCTGCCTTGTCTGTTCATCGGAGCCGCCGTCCGTGACCCCGTCAATGGCCCAGCCGTTGCGTCCATTGTAGCCTTCTACCCACCAACCGTCGAGCACGCTGCAGTTGAGCACACCGTTCAAAGCAGCCTTTTGCCCGCTAGTACCGCTCGCTTCCATCGGCTTCACCGGTGTATTCAGCCACACATCGACACCTTGGACGAGCTTCTTCGCCTTATCCATCGCATAGTTCTCGACAATATGAACGCGACCCTTGAATCGGTCTTCTCGAGATAACTCCACAATTCGCCGGATGAGATCTTTGCCCGGTTCATCCGCAGGATGCGCCTTGCCGGCGAAGATCAAGCAGACCGGCCGCTGAGCGTCGCCCAGAATGCGCGCTAGTCGATCGAGGTCGCTGAAGATGAGCAGCGCCCGCTTATACGTTGCGAACCGTCTTGCGAAGCCAATGATCAAGGGTTCTTCACCGAATGCAGTGAGGGGCAAACCTAGCTCCTGAACCATCTCCGACTTCGCTTTCTTATGCTCCTTCCACAGTTCAGTAGCTGGAATTTCGCGAACCGAAGCCCATATGTCCACTTCCTGCGTACGGATAGCCCAGTCTGATACGAGGTGCTGATCATACAGCTTCTTCATCCCGTCTGCCAGCCAAGTACCGATATGAACACCATTCGTGACGGAATCGACGGGAATGTCTTGAATCGGAATATGCGGCATCCAGCGATGGAACAGCTCGCGGGTTACTTCGCCGTGCAGCTTGCTAACCCCGTTTACCTTCGAAGACGAGCTAACGGCAAGCCGCGTCATGTTGAATGCGCCATCCAATTGGCCAAGCGCCAGAACTCGATCTCGGTCTGCGCCCATCTGCCAATAATAGTCGCCGAGATACCTGTCAATCATCTCGATAGAGAAGACGTCATGTCCGGCAGGGACTGGCGTGTGTGTCGTAAAGACCGTACTTGCCTTAACCGCTTCAAGCGCCGTCTCGAACGATACACCTTCGGCAGACAGCATACGGATGCGCTCGAATGCAAGGAAAGCGGAATGCCCTTCGTTCATGTGCCATACGTCAGGCTTAATCCCTAGCGCAGCCAGCAACCTTGCGCCGCCAATGCCTAGAAGCATTTCTTGACTGATGCGGGCATCTTGATTGCTTGGATAAAGGTTATCAGTCAATTGACGATCGGATTCACTATTCGCTTCAACATCCGTACTAAGCAGATAGAGCGTTACGGAGCCTAATGACACATACCATGCTTTGGCATACACAGGTCTTCCTGCAATCGTCACTTCAATAATAATCGGCCGGCCCTCGGCGTCCTTCGCCAGTTGAACCGGGTACACGCTAGCCTCCAGATTTACATCCGGATATCGCTGCTGCTGCCAGCCGTTCTCATTGATTTGTTGTTGAAAATAACCTTTCTTATAAAAAATGCCTACGCCCGTAAGCGGAATGTTCAAATCTGCGGCCGCCTTGATATGGTCGCCAGCTAAGATGCCAAGGCCGCCTGAGTAAATTGGCAATGACTCGTCAAGTCCGAACTCTGCTGAGAAATACGCCACACCACCGTTTGGCATTCTCCCACCTCATTTTCGCTTTATTGCGCTACGACATGTAAGCGCGTGACTTGATGCTTTATTACTATATGCGGGGAAGCTGTACACGTGCCTATATCTTACGTACCTCGAATCGATACTGCCTGGGCGAGGACCCCATTACCTTCTTGAACATCTTAGAGAAGAGCAATGGGTCATAATACCCGACAGAGCGGGCAATATCCCCGATTGTCAGTTCTGCGTTTCCCATCATTTCGCACGCTATATGAATTCGATACCGGATTAAATAATCTTGAATACTCGTGTTCAACTCTTGGTGGAACAGCGAGCATAGGTAGCTTCGGTTGAGTCCAATGAATTGAGCGATATCTTCTATCGTGATTTTCTGAGCGTAATTGGTCTCGATGAAATCCTTTACCTTCTCGACGTATATTTCGGCTCGGCTTTCTTTATGCTCAGAAATCGGCATTGCTGGTCCAAATTCAACAAGAAGCGACAGCAGGGAGTAGAGCAGCCCGGTTAGATGGGTTTCTCTCGCTTTGTGATAACGTTTGGATTCATTCATGTATGTAAAATATTGATAAATGCGGTCGTCCTGCTCGTAGTGGAAGATAGGACTGTCCAGCGTAAGGCCTGCCTGCTTCAAGAGCGAATCAGCCAATACGCCGTCAAAACCAAACCAGCAGTACGTCCAAGGGTTCGTCGTATTCGCTTCATAATAGGTGACCACATCCGGACCAATGAGAAATCCTTGCCCCTTTCGGAGCTCATACCGGGTTCCGCCAACCTCGAAGATTCCTTCTCCGTCCATAATGTAATGGAGCAGATAATGACTCCTCACGGCTGGTCCGTGAAAATGGCCAGGAGAACATGCTTCGCTGCCATATTGGGTCAAATACAATTCGGTGTGTTGTTTGCTGCGCGGCAAATACTCGATCACAGTCATTCTCCTCAAATATTTATATCTAGTATTATGACATATTTACTGAGTACCATGCCATGTACTTCGTTATTGGTAATCGTTTATGATTCCAGTACAGTTGTATTTCATTCTATTCGGTAACAATCAAGCCTAAAGACATGTAATTTCTGGAGTTTAATCGTTATTCGTATGATGGAGAGGGGAATCGATCAATGACTATCATGGTTCAAGAGCAGCAGGGACTTTTTCATCTGCAATCGTCCGGCATGAGTTATCTCATTCAGATTGTGAATGGGTACCCGGCTCATGTTTATTGGGGAGGCAAGCTGCAGCATCGAGAGCGGATGGAGGATATGCTCATCCATACTCCTGATGGAGCGGGATTGGATCGGCTGCCGCAAGAATATCCGCAGTATGGAAGCGGGGATTTCCGTAACCCGGCATACCAAGTCGAGCTTGAGGATGGGACGAGGATCTCGGAGCTCAAGTATGTCGGCTACCGCACGATGAAGGGCAAGCCTACTCTATCTGGGCTTCCGGCTGTTTACACGGAGGATGATACGGAAGCGGATACGCTGGTGCTTGAATTGAAGGACCATTATTCGGGACTTCAGGTTGACCTGCTTTATACGATCTTCGCAGATCGTAACGTCATCGTTCGCTCCGTTCGCTTGCGCAATGAGGGCGGGAAGCAGCTTCGGCTTCGCCGTGCGCTGAGCGCTAGCGTTGATTTTGCAGAGAAACGTGATTTCGAGATTACTTATCTGGCAGGCGCGTGGGCGCGGGAAGGAAATATCAATCGCAGGTCGCTGCTTCAAGGCGAGACTCGAATCGATAGCAAGCGAGGCATGAGCAGTCACCAATTCAATCCGTTCGCTACGCTCGTCACACCGGAAACGTCGGAGGACCATGGTGAGGCGTATGGCTTCAGCCTCGTGTACAGCGGCAGCTTCGAGGCGACGGCAGAGGTGGATTCCTTCGGCTCCACACGGATCAGCATGGGCGTGAATTCGTTTGATTTCGCATGGCTGCTCGCTCAAGGGGAGAGCTTCCAGACGCCAGAGGTCGTCATGGTGTATTCCAGACAAGGCCTAGGAGAGATGTCACGCACGTACCACCGCTTGTATCGGACACGGCTGTGTAGAGGCGAATATCGTGATCGCGAAAGACCGATTCTCGTGAACAACTGGGAAGCGACTTATTTCAATTTCAATGCGGATAAGCTGGTATCCATCGCGGAAGAAGGGGCGAAGCTGGGCATCGAGCTGTTTGTGTTGGATGATGGCTGGTTCGGCAAGCGGGATGCGGATAATTCGTCTCTCGGCGATTGGTACGAGGATCGTCGGAAGCTGCCGGACGGACTTGCGGATGTGGCGGAGCGCATCAATAAGCTGGGGCTTCGATTCGGGCTGTGGTTCGAGCCAGAGATGATCTCGCCTGATAGCGAGCTGTATCGCAAGCATCCGGATTGGTGTCTGCATGTGCCAGGGCGTCGGCGCTCGGAAGCAAGATGGCAGCTCGTATTGGATTATTCCCGCCAAGAAGTGCGAGATTACATTTACGACTCGCTTGCCGCTATTTTTACAACCGTTTCAGTCTCCTATGTCAAATGGGACATGAACCGCGCGCTGACCGAGATCGGTTCTGCCGAGCTGCCTCCTGAACGCCAATCCGAGACGGCCCATCGCTATGTGCTCGGGTTGTATGAGCTGTTGGAACGGATCACGACGTCGTTCCCGCATATTCTGTTCGAGAGCTGCTCCAGCGGCGGCGGACGATTCGATCCGGGCATGCTCTATTACATGCCTCAAACCTGGACGAGCGACAATACCGATGCTGTTGAACGGCTGAAGATCCAATACGGTACTAGCCTAGTGTATCCTGTGAGCGCAATCGGCGCCCATGTATCCGCAGTTCCGAATCATCAGGTTGGGCGGATAACGCCGCTTGATTTCCGAGGAAATGTCGCCATGTCCGGCAACTTCGGGTATGAGCTTGATCTGACGAAATTTACGGATGAAGAGAAAGCGCTCGTTAAGGAACAAGTTGCAGACTACAAGCAGATTCGCGGATTAGTGCAGCAGGGTGACCTGTATCGGCTGAAAAGCCCGTTCGAAGGGAACGAGTCGGCTTGGATGTTCGTATCGGAGGACCAAGAGGAAGCGCTCGTTTATTACTTCCAAGTGATGGCTGTCCCTCACGCGCCACGTAGAAGCTTGCGGCTTGCGGGATTAAACCCTGAGCTCGAATATGAAGTTCGGTCAAGCGACAGCGAGACGGCATCGACTTTCGGAGGAGACAGACTTATGCAGCTGGGACTGCATCTTCCATACAAACAGAAGGACTACGAGAGCGGATGGTTCAGCGTTCGAGCCGTTAAGCGATAATGAGCTCTTGAAGCACGGCCAGCTAGCCCGAGAATGAATTTGTAAATATTCCCTGATACCCCTTTTATACGAAAGGGGTATTTTGGCACGCAACGGCCTAAGTGGCCCGGGAGGGTACATCATGTTCGTAATCCGAATGATGAATGATATGAAGATGAAGAAGAAGCTGGCGCTGGTGTTTATTTCGGCTGCTATTATTCCGCTGCTGATATGCGGCTTATTTCTAATCGAGAAGCTTCGCGAAATCGTAATTAATGATGCTTTCTCTCAAGCATCCGCCAATGTTGAACGTGTTCAGAAGCGGACGGAGGAGCTGATTAACGTACCGCTGGATATCTCGTATCGGCTAATGACGGATAATCGAATGAAGAAGGTGGCCAGCCAGCAATATGACAGCTATGTCGATGTCATTAAGACGTATCGGGAATATACAGACATCCGTGATTATCTTCAGTTATACAACAAAGAGATATCCGGCATACGTGTCTATGTCTCCAATCCAGGAGCGCTTAATAATTGGGAGTTTATTCAACCGAGCACCAAGATAACGTCATCCGTTTGGTATCAGGAGGCTGTTGCCCAGAAAGGTCTCGTCGGATGGAACTTGATCCTTGATGAGCGGTATGGGGCTGAGAATCTGAGTCTCATTCGTGCCTTTCCATTAGACGAACACGGACGCAGCGGTGTTCTTGTTATGAATGTAAACAAGCAGCAATTACATGCGATTGTCGAACAAGAGTCATTCCCAACCTTGATCGTGGATGACCACAACCGGATCGTCGCGGCCAACGAAGCGGATATGCTCGGGAAGAATCTGTCTGACATTCACGCCGATTCCAATATCTTGTCTAGCCAGGAAGGCAGTTATGACACACAGATTAACGGTAAATCGTCCAAAGTAGTAATCGCTAACTTGAATCCGGAGAATAGCTGGAATGGGTTGCGCATTATTTCGATTTTTACGGTGTCAGAAATTACCCATGACGCGAATCAAATCATCATGCTTGGCGTGATTGTGATTACAGGCAGTTTGATTGTTGCCATCTTATTGATCTATGCATCCGCATCATTAATCTCAAGAAGGCTGCTTCGTTTGAGTAAGCATATGTCCAGAGTAGGAGCTGGCTCTTGGGAAGCAACAATCGAAATAGATGGGAAAGATGAGGTCGCCCTGCTGTCCAGGCAGTTTAATGCACTCGTCCGAAACGTCAATGACTTGATTCACGAGGTTAATGAAACGAACCAGCAGAAAAATCTCATTGAGCAAAGACAGAACGAGATGAAGTTCAAAATGCTTGCGAGCCAGATCAATCCCCATTTTCTATTCAATTCGTTGGAGTCGATTCGGATGGAGGCTCACATTCGTAAGCAGGAAGATATCGCTGAAGCAGTATGGATGCTGAGTACATTGCTGAGGAGCAGTCTAGAGGTCGGGAATGGCACGATTGAGCTGCGCGAAGAGCTTGAACGCATACGCTGTTACCTGGATCTTCAGAAGTTCCGGTATGAAGATCGTTTGATTTATCGGCTGCGTGTTGATCCGATGACCGAGAGAATGCAAGTGCCGCCATTGATCATCCAGCCATTAATCGAGAACGCCGTCATACACGGTCTGGATAATCATGTTGAAGGAGCTGTTATCGAGTTGGAAGTGATCGGAGTGCCCGAAGGTATACACATTACTGTACGAGACAACGGTGCGGGTTTCAATACCGAACGGCTAGCGCAAATTAGAGAGGAGCTTTCGGCGTCCGTGCAAGAACAGGAGGGCCAGCGGATTGGGCTGCGCAATGTGAATGATCGGTTAGTTTTGTTATATGGAGCATCAAGCGCGCTGCAGATCGAGAGCGAGCCCGGACGTGGTACGGTCGTTAAATTTTTCATTCGTGGAGGTGAATTCCAATGATGAAGGTCGTTATCGTGGATGATGAACCGAAGGTCCGACAGGGCCTTCAAACGCTAATCCCTTGGGAAAGTCTCGGTTTCACCGTAGCAGCAACAGCTGCTAATGGTCAGGAAGCATTGGTTGTTATTAAGGAAGAAGTGCCGGAAGTCGTCATCGTCGATATCCGCATGCCTGTTATGGATGGATTACAGCTGATTCAGCAGCTAACATCCATCGGTCATCGGATGCAATTTATTATCCTCAGCGGCTATGCCGACTTCGAGTATGCCCAACAAGCGATCAAATACGGGGTAACCGGTTATCTTCTAAAACCGGTGGATACTCGCGAAATGTCCGCTAATCTGATCCGCGTCCGCGAGCGAATCGAACAAGAGCGTGCCCAAAGGAGTCATTCTCAACGGGAAGCTGTAAACCAAGAGCTGATTCTGCGCAACCTGTTAGTCCCTCAGGAAACACAGGATGCAATGGGTGATCCTATAAAGGGGATAAACCAAATACAGGAAGCGGGGCTGCTGTGGAACAGCTATGAGGTTGTCGTTATCCATCCTCTGGGATCTGCGTTGGACCGTGCGTTAGCCAAGCTGTCCGATGGCCTCAAACCATTGATAGAGGGGCGGAGCAAGGGAGCAGTGGCCGTCATTTCCCCTTATGTCGTTCTTCTCCTCAACGAGCCGCTGAGGGGCAGTCAACGGCGTGCATCTCTGTATGACGAGATTATGAATGCAGATGACGGTGTACGATTCGCTGCGGCAACCGGAGGAGCGGTGTCCGCGCCTGAGTTGGTAGCCGAATCCTATAATAAAGCGCAGGAGGCTGTGCGTCTATCCTTCTTCAGCGAGAAAGGTTGTCTTCTAGGACCTAGTCCACATCAGCACTCAACTTCGGAGTCATCTCATGTATATCGCGATAGCGCAGAAGAGATGGAGGATCTAGTCTTCCGCTTGTACTACTGTCTAGATGTTGGGAACGATGCTTTCATCTTGTCGCTTCTGCAAGAGGCTGCAGCTTATTTCATTACGCAGCATCAAGATGAGAAAGCCGTTAAGGAATCGTTCTTCTTTCTGTCGAACGCCGTTATTCATAAGCTGAATGCGTCAGCCCGAATGGACTCCAAAGAGACGGAGGCTGTATCCCGTTTCTTGAACGGGATATTCCAGCAACCATATCTCGGTGATCTCTTAGAAGCGATTCATCGCTTTCTACTCGCATTCGCTCACAAGTCAGAGCCTGGGGGCAAGGAGCAGGATTTTAAGAAAATGATCGACTTTATTCATAAGCATTACGCGGATAACTTGAAGCTGGAAACGTTGGCTGGCCTGCTTAGCTATAGCACTGCCTATCTTGGACAGCTGTTCAAGAATCGAACAGGCGAGTACTTCAACACCTATCTGGACAAGGTTCGCATTCAGAGAGCTAAGGAGCTGCTGAGCCAAGGGATGAAGGTCTATGAGGTCGCCGAATGTGTTGGTTACACAAATGTGAACTACTTCCACAGCAAGTTTAAGAAGTACGAAGGCCGCTCGCCTTCGGAATATAAGAATCATTAATTTGTAGATGATTTTCTCCGAAATCCGTTAGATGGGCCTTGTCTCCTCTCTCCTTTAAGATGAAAGACATGAGAGGGGAGAAGCAATGAAAACAGTAACAAGCAATGCAGAAAACGCATACAAACTGCCGAAGCGTCACGCGTGGAAGGTATTCCGAAACCAACAGTACCTTTACTACATGTCTATTCCATTCGTTCTTTGGGTTTTTGTATTTCAGTACTTGCCATTATGGGGCTGGACGATGGCCTTCCAGAAATATAAACCTGGTCTTGGCTTCCTGGATCAGAAATGGGTAGGTCTTGAGCACTTCAGCGTGTTATTCGGCGATGAGCATTTCTACCAAGTGCTGCGCAACACACTGGCTATGAGCTTGATGGGCTTAATTGCTGGCTTTATCGTACCGGTCGTGTTCGCGCTGCTGCTCAATGAGGTCCGGGTACAAGTGATGAAGCGATTTGTTCAAACCGTATCGTACTTGCCGCACTTCGTATCATGGGTCGTTGCTGCAGGCATCGTCACCAAGATGCTCTCGACGGATGGCGGTGTTGTGAACGATATTCTGATGAACCTGCATCTAATCGATAAACCCCTTCAATTCATGGCAGAAGGAAATTTGTTCTGGGGAATTGTAACCGGGGCAGATATTTGGAAAGAAACCGGGTGGAGCGCGATTATTTATCTTGCTGCTATCTCGGGTATTGGGCCTGAGTTGTATGAAGCGGCGAGAGTGGACGGAGCAAGCCGGCTTCAACAGATGTGGCATATTACACTGCCTGGTATTCGCCCAACGATCATTGTGCTCTTGATCATGTCTATTGGACACCTGCTCGGCACAGGTTTTGAGAAGCAGTTTCTGCTTGGCAACCATTTGGTCATCGATTACTCCGAAGTGCTTGATTTGTATGCGCTTAATTATGGTCTGGCGATGGGACGGTACTCTTTCGGAACAGCGATCAACATTTTCAATTCCGTGATTAGCCTGCTCCTACTGTTTGCAGCCAATGGTATATTCAAGCGCTTTACGAACGAAAGCATTATGTAAGGAGGAAAGATAGCATGGAGTCAGTCAAAAGCAGTTCATTCAACAGCCGGATGGGCAGAAGGTTGAAGTCGAAATCGCCACAGGATTTCATACTGGAACTTTTCGTTTACGTGTTTCTGATTGTCGTAACGGTCGCTACAATCTACCCGTTCCTGAACGTGTTGGCAATCTCCTTTAACGATTCTGTCGATACCGTTAGAGGCGGGATTACGATCTGGCCGCGGGAGTTCACGTTCCGCAACTACGATTTGATATTTACCTTCGGCGGGTTGATTACAGGATTCAAGATCTCGGTATTACGAACGGTAATCGGCACTGTTGCAGGTTTATTCAGCGGCTCGATGCTCGCATATACGTTGTCGAGAAGCGATTTCCGAGCAAGACGGTTCATTTCAACCTTTCTAGCCATCACAATGTATGTTTCCGGAGGCTTGATTCCAGGATTTATCTTGATGAAGAACCTCCACTTGATCGATACGTTTGCTGTATACATTCTGCCAGGACTCGTAAGCGCTTTTAATGTTTTCGTTATTCGTTCGTTTATTGACGGACTTCCTTATGCGCTTCAAGAATCGGCCAAGCTGGATGGTGCTAACGACTTCACGATCTACTGGCGCGTTATTCTTCCATTGTGCAAGCCGGCACTCGCGACAGTAGCGCTGTTCTTGGCAGTCGGCCAATGGAACTCGTGGTTCGATACGTACTTGTTCAACGGGTCCAATGAATCATTAACAACCCTTCAGTATGAATTGATGAAAATATTGCAAAGCACTACGACAACCGCAACCAATTCGCAAGACGCCGCCAACATGGCCCAGCGTATGCAGCAGGTATCGCCGGAATCCGTCAAAATGGCAATTACGATCATCGTAACGGTACCGATTCTAGTCGTGTATCCTTTCTTGCAAAAATATTTCGTTAAAGGCATGACGCTCGGTGCTGTAAAGAGTTAGTGCCTATGCCATTACGGTATATCCAGGCCTATCGCCTGTCCTATACAAATTTCATTATGCTCACTTATTAAGGGAGGTTTCGCTTCATGAAGGTAACCAAAAAAGGGACGGTCACCACTTCTTTGCTTGCGCTGTCAGTAGTAGTAGCACTTACGGGTTGTTCGAGCAATAAAGGATCGTCAACAACAGAAGGGACTCATGCAGAGGAAGGTTCGACGTCTGGGACAAGCCTGAAACCCATTACGCTCACTTATTTCTCGGAGGATTCGAGCACGAACTGGAATAATATGAAGGACGAAGTCGGCAAGGTCATTGCAGAGAAGACCGGCGTAACTTTGGATGCTGAGTTCGCAGTCGGCGACCCGGTTCAGAAGATTTCATTGATCGCAGCGACAGGCAACTACCCCGATCTGATCGCAGCCAAGGCGGATGTAGGCAAGCTGGTTGACGCAGGAGCCATCCTCGACCTGACGGATTTGATTGATAAGCATGCTCCGAACATCAAGAAAATGCTTGGCGATAAGCTCGTTCGAACGAAGTACAGCCTTGATGACCAAGCGATCTATGCAATTCCGACCTGGTCCTCGGTCGATGAGAAGAAGTTCAAAACGGATGGCGGCTTCGAGCTTCAGCATCGCGTCGTGAAAGAAGCGGGATATCCGGAAATTCGTACCGTGAAGGATTACGAGAAGGTCATTCAAGATTACATCGCGAAGCATCCAACAGACGAGAATGGCAATAAAAATATCGGTTTATCCTTAAATGCAGACGATTGGCATATGTATCAGGTAACGAATTCGGGATTCCAGACGACTGGCGGACCCGATGACGGCGAGTACTACATCGATCAAGAGACTCACCAAGCGACGTATCATTTCCGTCGTCCAGAGGAGAAGGAATACTTCCGCTGGCTGAATCACATGAATGATATTGGATTGCTTGATCCAGAGAGCTTCGTGCAGAAGACGGATCAGTTCAAGGCGAAGGTCGCATCGGGCCGCGTCCTTGGTTTGGCCGACCCGGAATGGGATTATGGCGATGGTCAGAACGCGTTGAAAGCAGCAGGCAAGTTCGATCAGACTTACGGCCACTATCCAGTCACGATGAGCAAGGATTACAAGGATACGAATTTCTGGCCTGCAGGCTTTGACGGAGGCTATGGCATCTCGATTTCCAGCAAAACGAAGGATCCGGTTCGTGCAATTCAGTTCCTGGACTATCTTGCATCCGAAGAAGGCCAAATCCTTGTGAACTGGGGCATTGAAGGAAAACATTATACGTACGAGAACGGTAAGCGGACGATCATTCCAGAGGTACAGCAGCGTATGGATAAGGACGGCGCTGCCTTCCAGAAAGAGTCCGGCATCGGTCTGTACTGGAACATGATGGTTCATTACGGCGACGGAATTAAAGATTCTACAGGCAACTTCTTCACGCGCAACTATCCGGAGATGCTTACAGCGACGTATAATGAGGCGGAGAAGGAGACGTTAAAGGGGTACGGCATTGATCATTGGAAGGATCTCTTCCCTTCGGAAGAAGAGTTCCAGCCAAGAGCCTATGGTGCGGCGTACACGATGTCCTTGCCAAATGATGATCCCGCAGTTATCCTCGGAGCGAAGATGAAGGATATTACATGGAAGCGCATCCCGCAAGCTGTCATGTCGAAACCGGAACAATTCGATGCGATCTGGGACGCTTATATGGCGGATCTGGAGAAGGCTGGCGTAGAAGAGATGGAAGCATCCTATACGAAGCACATCCAAGATCGAATCAAACTGTGGTCTAACCAGTAATTCAGGTTTGAATAAACGAAGGGGCCGTTCTCCATTTCCTTATCGGAAAGGAGAAGCTGCCCCTTTTTTTCTCATCGTGTTAGGTGAGCTGTTGGACAAAGAAAGAAAAAAGTAGAAATTTAAGAGGAGTGGATCATAGAGATGCCGAATGCAGTTCCTTGTAATCCGAATGCCATCCATGAAGTAAAAGCCGTTCTACGATACTTAAACGAAATATGTGGAAGAGGTATCCTTACCGGACAACATACTCAAACGAATGTACAGAAAGAGCTTCTGTATATTGAACAAGTCACAGGGAAGCTGCCGGCGTTATGCGGGTTTGAGCTGTTGAGTTATTCGCCTAATATTAACGAGGCTAAGAGCAGCAAGGAATGCTTGCTTGAAATCGAAGAGAACCGCAATACGCTGGACCGAGCTTGGGAATGGGCGGAACGTAAAGGGCTGATCACATTCACATGGCATTGGTTCTCTCCCCTCGGAGGTTGGGATAAGTCCTTCTATTCCAAGAATACGACCTTTGATGCCTCCAAGGCTGTCGTTGAGGGAACAGCAGAGTATAAAGCGCTCATTGCTGACATGGACCATATGGCTGCCATACTGATGCCGTTCTGTGAGAGACGAATTCCGATTCTATGGCGACCCTTCCATGAAGCAGAAGGAGATTGGTTCTGGTGGGGGCATAAGGGGCCGGAAGTTGCCAAGCAGCTGTACCGCATCATGTATGATCGGTATACCCATGTGCATGCGCTTAACAATCTGATTTGGGTATGGAATTCCCCATTAGCAGAGGGATATGTAGGTGACGATGTGGCAGACGTCATATCCAGGGATCTGTATCCTCCCAAACACAGCCATACCGACTTAAAGTCGGAGTATGAGGAATTAATTCGGATTACTTCAACTCCGAAGCTCGCAGCCCTAGGTGAGATTGGTGTACTGCCTAGCATTAAGCAGCTATCGCAAACTAGAATTCCGTGGTTGTGGTACATGATCTGGTCCAATGAATTCGGAGCATCCGGAGAGTGGACCTCCGAGGAGGAGCTTCGCCAAGCGTACCAGCATGAATATGCGATTACATTGGATAAGCTTCCCGCATTGTATTGATCGAACGTTACTCTGAAGAATAGGACGTGATGGGGATGCTCGCTTGTTTGCGTTTGGAAGGAAGTTGGAGTCTTCAATTGGATGAAGGAACAAAGGGACTTCAGCTCCCCTTTGAGGAAACGATTCAGCTGCCAGGCACAACGTCGTATGCGAAGAAGGGGACCCGAAACGACAGCGTTCATCTTAATCATTTGACCGATGAATATGCATTCGAAGGCTTCGCTTGGTTCTCAAGGGAAATCGATATTCCGGACGAGCTGCACGGACAAGTATGCCTGCTGTATCTGGAACGTACAAGAGTCACTACGGTCTGGATCGACGATCAAGAGATTGGTACTCAGAACAGCTTGTCCGCACCGCATGTGTACGATCTGACTCCGTACATCCGCAGAGGCAAGCAGCAGATCACCATCCGCGTCGACAATACGAACTACCCGACCAAAGGAGGACATCTTACTTCTCCGGACACGCAGACGAATTGGAATGGCATTACAGGACGGATCGAGCTGCAATTCTATCACGAAACGCATTTGCAGGGCGTCAAGCTGTTTCCCCATGTGTCGGAACGGTCCGTTACGATTCAGACGCAGATCGCTGGATCGATGGCCGGCATGCAGCTCAAGGTTTCTGCCGAGAGCTTCAACGTAGATCGACCACACATCGTTTCGGAGCAGGTGTTTATCGTGGACGCTGCGAATCTGACTGTCCAGTATGCGCTCGGTGATGAGGCACATCTGTGGGATGCGGAGTGTCCGGCTCTCTATAAGGTAACCTTGTCGCTGTACGATATGGCAGGAAATGTGCTGGATACCTATGAGGCGGCGTTTGGGCTGCGTGAATTCGCGGCTGCGGGGGACAAGTTTACGATTAACGGTCGGGTGACATTCCTGCGTGGCAAACACGACGGGCTATTATTCCCGCTGACTGGTTATGCGCCTACGACGGTGGAAGAATGGCTGCGTATTCTAGGTATTGCCCAGTCGTACGGCATTAATCACTATCGTTTCCATACCTGCTGCCCGCCGGAAGCAGCCTTCACAGCGGCTGATATGCTTGGAATATACATGGAGCCGGAGCTGCCCTTCTGGGGTACCGTTACAGATGAAGGGGATGAGCGACATACCGAACAGGAGCAGCAGTATCTGATCCATGAAGGATTCGCCATGCTGGATGCGTACGGCAACCATCCATCCTTCGTTATGATGTCGCTGGGGAACGAGCTCTGGGGCAGCAAGGATAAACTGAATCACATCCTGAAGGGGTACAAGACGTACGATAACCGTCATTTGTACACGCAAGGATCAAACAACTTTCAGTTTGTCCCGGACATTCTTGAGGAAGAGGAATTCTACTGTGGCGTCCGATTCGACCGAGATCGGTTGTTCCGGGGATCTTATGCCATGTGTGACGCTCCGCTCGGGCATATTCAGACGGACCGACCAAGCACGATGAAGGATTATGATACAGCGATCATACCGCCGTCTGTTGAGCATCCTGCTGGAAGTGCGCTTGAAGGTGGACTGATTCAAATCCAATACGGGACGGAAGCGCGAACGGTGCAAGCCGAGCACACGACTGGGGAGCTGGTTCCGCACATTCCAGTTGTATCGCATGAGATTGGACAATTCGCTTCTTATCCCAACTTCAAGGAGATTCAGAAATACACAGGTTCGCTGAAGGCAAGGAACTTCGAAGTGTTCCAACAGCGATTAGCGGATAAGGGAATGGCTCATCTAGCCGAAGCGTTCTTCCGCAACTCTGGACAGCTGGCAGTTGCCTGTTATAAGGAGGAGTTGGAAGCTGCCTTCAGAACCCGGCGATTGGCAGGGTTCCAGCTGCTCGATCTACAGGATTTCAGTGGCCAGGGTACGGCGCTCGTCGGGGTTCTAGATGCTTTCATGGATTCCAAGGGCTTCATTACCCCTGAAGAATGGCGAACCTTCTGCAATGACGCTGTGCTGCTGGGACGGTTTCCGAAGTATCAATATACGGCAGGAGAAAGCTTCGAAGCTCGCATTGAACTGGCTTATTATCGCAGCGAGCCGCTATCTTCCGCGACTCTTCATTGGGAGTTGTCAGACGGAGACCATGTCCTCGCAGCTGGACGTGCAGTCGTCATGATGGACGGAGCGAGTGGGGTGAACCATATCGCCGATATCGAGACCATGCTTCCTGATGTGAACGCAATGACGAAGGTATCGCTGTCTTTACGTATTAAAGGGACGGACATATTCAAGCGTTATGATTTGTGGCTTTACCCACGTGAGATCGTAAGCGTCGAACCAGTTGAATTCCATCTTGCACGGGAATGGACGCGCGATACGGAAGATCGGCTGGCAAGAGGGGAGAATGTCGTACTCATCCCGAACTTGAATCGATTGGCGCATTCGATTGAAGGCTTGTACTGTACGGACTTCTGGTGTTACCCGATGTTCCGTTCGATCTCCGAAAGCATGAATAAGCCTGTGCCGGTTGGGACGATGGGACTGCTAATTGATAACGAGCATCCTTCGCTTGCGCGATTCCTTTCCGCTACGCATTCTACATACCCGTGGTGGTCGATCGTGTCCAGCTCGCGTTCTATTATTCTGGATGAGGCGCCTCGGGGATTATCACCTATCGTGCAGACGATCGACAACTTTGAACGCAACCATAAACTCGGCTTATTATGGGAATGCAAAGTGCTGCAAGGTAAGCTGCTCGTTTGTACGGTAGACGATGAGCGCATTGAAGGAACGCCTGAAGGCAAGCAGTTCTTGGCAAGCATCTACAGCTATGCAGCATCTGAAGCCTTCCAGCCTAACATAACGCTTAGTACGGATGAGGTTGGAGGATTGTTTGTTCAAAATCAGCTGTAAGATGTTTGGGCAGCAACCGTCTCGGATTTGCGAGACGGTTGCTTTGCGCTGAAGTTAATCATTCGTTAGCTATGTGTCAAGTTGTTTCGTTTAACGTCTGATGCTGCTCACCGTCGCTGTAACGGATCCGGGGTTACCGTTCGCATCGACATAAGTAAAGGTGAAACTGCCGTTCCTCGTAAATATATACACGCTGGACCCGCGGTTATTCGTGATGGTCACCGGCTCCGTCATGGATAGACGAGCAACTACAAACTTGCTAGATGGATTCATTGTGCTATAAGTGATTGATGCCGAATAAAGGTTGGCCGGCAATTCATCCCTTGTTATGACATAATCACTGTTGTACACCTCTTGAATATGCTCCAGCGTGTTATACTTTCCGTCACGGATGTAATCGCCTGTCCACGTACTGAAGAAGAGCCAGTGCGCTGCATACAATTGAAGCTGTTCCGGATCAGGGATTGGACCATTCTCGGGCAGTGCCGCCATTTTCTTGTCCTGCACAAGACTCACCAAGCTGTCGTATTTGGCAATGCTTGGGCCGTAATTTCCTGCTTCGTTGTACACATCCACACTTGCAATATCGACAACATCATCTCCCGGATACCATTCTGGTTGTTCCGAGTTCCATACCCAGATGAGGTTGTTCAATTGATGATAATTAGTTAGACGATCATACATGAGTCGATAGAGTTGCTTGGCGGATTCAGGCCCTTTGGCGCCCCACCAGAACCATCCACCCTCTGCTTCATGCAGAGGTCTCCACAGCACGGGAATGTGAGCGTCTTG
Source organism: Paenibacillus terricola (assembly GCF_014779765.1). GTDB lineage: Bacteria > Bacillota > Bacilli > Paenibacillales > Paenibacillaceae > Paenibacillus_T > Paenibacillus_T terricola. The sequence continues at coordinate 162,058 of NZ_JACXZA010000008.1, forward strand.
GAGTTTCTTCAATTGAACAGCAATCGCATCGATATCTCGCACCATTAGCTTATAGTCTTTGGAATGAGGATGCTTAAGTGCATATTGTACGTCGAATGAGGTGGCATCTGTGTAAAACCCTCTCCACCATTCCTTACCTGGAATGTCGTATAGTCCTGTTGGCGCGTTCCAATGCCAGACGAACGAGACAATGCCGCCATTTCGCGCCCATTGAATGGCTTTATCGACTTCGGTCGAGCTCGTCCCGTGTTCAACACGGGAAGGAGAGTAGTCCATCATATCGGTTGACAGTATGGCAGGATATTTCCCCGTTTGCTCCTTAATCCACTCTGCGTCTTCAAGAGTCTGCTGACCGGACAAGATGTTCTTGCCATAATGATTAACGAAGTAGCTCATGAGCGCCTTCGTTTTTGTCGTTGCGTTCGGATTGACGAGTTTAGCAACGACCTGGTGCTGATTAGCTGCTGCAGCAGTAGAGAGCTCAACGTAGTCGATATTGTACCAACCCCAATTCGGATTGAACTGAATCGTATTGCTTCCTGCATTCAACATAATCTTCCCGCCCTTAATCTCGGAGAAGCTCGAAGTCGCAGGGAGTGACAGCTCATTGGCCTGGCCATTGACCACAAGCTGTGTTTTCTTGTCACCGTTTGGTGCACTGTAACCGATTACAAGATCGTAGAGACCACTAACGCTCGCGTCATAGGTCAACGTGAGCGAACCTGTGCTTTTGAAGGCAGCGTATCCGGTGCCGGAATAACCCGTATCGGTTGTGCCAATGCTAACATCTCCAGTCATGACTCCGTCTTCCGCTTCGATTTTACCGGAAGTTGCTGTCGGTGCGGCCGCTTCGACTTTAATATATTCAATTCCGTAATATCCCCATCCACGGGTAAACGTAATATCGTTCGTGCCGGAATTTAGGGCGATCCGGCTAACCATCTTCTCATTCACAACACTTCCGGCAGGCGGAGCATCCAATGTCAAGCTGCCGACCCCAGCGCCATTGACCTCGATGCCCGTATCTTTGGAGCCATATCCCTCTGGAATGTAATAACCTACGCTAAGCTTATATAGACCAGCTGAAGGGGCATTGACCTTAAAAGTGGCTGTTCCGCTCGGTTGACCGGAGTTTTGATCGTCGTCATAGAAGAAAGATACATATCCATTGCCCTTGTATAAGGTGTCCTTGGCTGGGGAGAAGTAAGCTTCTCGATACCGCTGCCCTGAAGAATGGCGTCCTTGTAGTTGCTGACAATGTCACTGCTTTCTGATTTGATTGTTGTAATTGCAGATTCAGCATGCACTGCTGCTGGCACAACGAATAAAGATAAGCACATCAATGATAGTAGGATGGAACGTGGAATACGATTAATTTCCCTAAACCTCGAAGCTAGCATACAACCACTCCTCGAAATAGATTCTAATGATCTCTGTACAATAAAGGCTGTGGCAAAAAGGTGTGTTCCTGTTCTGTTGTATGCGTTTTCAGATTAATCCGTACATAATATCACCTCTCTTACTGCCATCTTAAAGCAGAGAGGAGATCGTGCCTATTCGATGAATTATGGCTAAATTCATCTATAAATTATGGATGGCTCGAGAAGGATAGGAAGGAGTGAATAAGGTGAAGTTGATTAGTTTTGGAAGGGGATAAATAAGAAGAAGCCGTGGATGTCCACGACTTCAAGTTGTTATTCTGGGAACGGATTGCTTCGTTTACGGAACTTCCGATACCCCATATAGCCGATCCCAATCAGGACGAGGAATCCAAGTGCCCAGTATCTTTTGCGATGAGGGGCTTGTTGAACGAATTTCTTTGTTTTATGAATGATTGCGTCTTTGCTATATGGATGAGCGGTTCTTAAGATTGCTGCTTCTAGATCGGCAGGCGTAATAGAAGGGCTGCCTCCGTTGATTCTTGGGATTTGCAACCAATTCGACTGTCTAGTAGCGATGTCTTCTCTAACTGTAAAAGCATATTGGATATTGGCTTCTCGTACAAGATCCATCGATTCCTGATCATGCATGCCATAGGGATAAGCAAATGTATCAATCGGATTCTTATTGATAGGAGCTAATTGATCTTTGCATGCGGCGAAATCGTCGAGTATCCGTTTCTTATGCTGCTCATCGGTTTCTGTCACCCCATTAACCGTAAGGCGGGCAGTCAGGGCATCATACCGGTTGTCGACTTTGTAGTGCAGCTTATTCGTATGGCACTGCACCTCTGCAAGATTGTCTGCCGTGACTTGTTCCAACTCCGCATGGGTCATATGAGGGATATACCCGTATTTCTTATTATCGGTAGCGCTAGTAATGATAAAGGCGACAGATGGAATACGCTTTGATTTGAGAATCGGATAGGCCAGATTGCTAAAGCTCTCGTAACCGTCGTCGAATGTCACGAGCACCGCATTCGGAGGAACGCTCCCGCCATTCATATAATCGATAAATTGTCTTAGCGAAATGAAATTATAGCCTTTCTGCTGCAGGTAGGACAATTGATCGTTGAATTGAGTGGTCGATATAATGTCTGGATTAGGTTTGTTGCTGCCATCGGTCATGTGATGATACATGAGAACAGCGACCTTGTCATCGTATTCTGACTTGGATGCAGCCGCAGCCGTATGAACAGTTGGAATCATGAGAAGGAATAGAGTAGATAAGACCATAATTGTTCGCTGGATCGTATTCAATATGCAGCACACTTCCTTGAATCAGTATAAGTTCCTTTGTTTCAACTTTGATGCTTTACTGGTAAGTATAGCAACGAATTTCCCATATATGAAGGGTATGTATGACGAAATATTGAAGGCAACATAAGGGAAGGGACTCCGACCGGTGGAGTCCCTCCTGATGTATAAACATATTCCACTATCTTCAAACCGCAATCTTCAGATAAGGACTTCGTCATGAGGAACTTGTACTTTTCTTAAATCTACGATTAACAACTGAAACTTATTTGATTTACTTTCGTTGATATTCAAAAGTAGGGATTTTGAGAGTGATGTAAAAGAACTCGTAGAAACAATCGAAACGATGAATAGGAGGGTGCAGCATGCAGCTTAGTAAAGGACAGAAAATCGACATTACGAAAGGTCGTTCGATCAGTCGGTTAACACTTTCATTCGGTTGGGAAGTTCGAAGGGCGGATGTCAGTGTCGATGCCTCAGTATTTCTGTTGTCCAAGGATAATCGATGTGTGCAGGATCAGGATTTGATTTTCTACGGCAATCCTCATTCTGCTGATGGTACGGTTATTTATTCCCAGGATGGTACGGGCAAACAAGGGACGCTGCGCGTAGGGCTCCGTGATTTGCCCGATCGAATCGACAGGCTAGCTGTTACCGTATCGATCTATGACAGTGCGAAACGCGGTCATACGATGAACGATGTATCGTCGTTATACGTGAAGCTCATGGATGATGTCAGCGGCGCTGTTATTGCGAGTTACGAGTGCGGGGCGGATGTAGCCGCCGAAACGGCTATCATTGTGGGAGAGTTGTACCGTTACCAGGGCGAGTGGAAGTTTAGCGCGGTTGGCAGCGGATTTTATGGCGGATTAGAGGCGCTTGTTACTCACTATGGACTTGAACTCGAACAGGAAGAGGGTCTCTCAGACATTGCAGCAGCGGTAGAGGAAGTGAAGGCCGCGATTGCAGAGCAAGCTCCTTCTCTAGCCGTTCCAGACACGACTGTCCATTCGACTATCGATTTACGTAAGAAGGCAGTCGAATTCACTTTGAAGAAAAAGCAGCTGACGGACGTAGTCGCACGGGTTGGTGTTGTGTTAGACATATCTGGATCAATGCAGTATCAATATCGCAGCGGCATTGTGCAGGACGTTGTGGAACGAGTGCTTGCCATTGCGTGCAAGTTTGACGATAATGCAACGCTTGATGTATGGATCTATGACAATGAGTTTTCTCGGATGGCTTCGGTGACGGAGTCGAGTTTACAGCAATATGTGAAGAAGCAAATTTTGGACAACCCGTTCGTCCATAAGTTTGGTCGTAATAACGAGCCGCCAGTAATGGAAGACGTCATTCGCAAATATACGATCGAGGAAAATTCGGATACGCCTGTATATATCATTTTCATCAATGATGGCGGTGTGCAGAAGTCCATTCAGAAGGTGATCACTCGTTCCGCCGTTCTTCCGATCTTCTGGCAGTTCGTCGGAATAGGCGACTCAAGCTTCGAGGTGCTGAAACGGCTGGATACGATGCAGGGCAGAATCGTCGATAATGCGAACTTCATTCATTGGGACAAAATCGAGCATGTGTCGGATGAGGAATTGTACGACCGGCTGCTGGATGAGTTTCCGCAGTGGATCCGAGCGGCGAAGCAGAAGGGGATTCTTCGATAAAGCTTATTCGGCTAGTTTCGATATCATAACTCTAGAAAGCCGCGGACCCAATATCCGCGGCTTTTCATCTTTTCCTTTTTACAAATATTCACACGCAAACTTCGTAAACTCAGCCTTCGCGCCTTCTCCAATCGCATACAAGCCGATAACGACGCCTGTGAAGCCGCCGGCTACTTCAGAAGAGAGGTACTTGGTCTGTGCCGTGCCGAGTTCAATCGTCTGGCCTCCGGCTCCTTGGATCGAGAAGCCGTAACGTTCAGCTGAAGCCTGAATGTGAAGCCGTACATCCGCACCTGTATCGATCGAGACAACCTTCTGTTCGTGTTTAATATCGCCGATGTTAAGACGCAGTACAGCTTCGAGTTGATCGCCGATCTGGCGAATTGCCAGATCGTAATGATGGCTCTCGTCCATGTACAAGGTAATGCCAGCCTCGCCGTTGTTCGTCAGAGTCACTTGAGACGAAATCGAAGCATTGAAATCTCGTTGACGGATTCCGAGGAAAGTAGGCGTATCCGCTTGATCAAGCGTCACAGCTGTTCCTGTAAGCGTCAGTTTATCGTCTTGCGGCAGGTAGTTCTCCACATGCGGGTGACGCAGAAAAACCCACTCGAGATCCCACTTCGTATTGTTGAATGTATAGAGCTTCTTCTCTTGCTGTACCACATGCTCGCCAATCCGGTCTGTCTCGATCTCGGCGCGCGTCGTTCCATTGTGACCCGCTGTAAACCAGCCATCCTCATCGAACGTAACCGGTGCAAGGAATACTTCACGTCCAAGATGGTGATAAGCGATCCACTGGCCGATCTGGCGGAATCCGAGGTGGAAGATCCACCAGTTGCCGTCTCCATCTTGAATGAGATCGCCGTGGCCGATCGCTTGAATTTGATAGCCGCCAAGGTTCTTGTTCGTCAGAACCGGGTTATGCGGGTAGGCTTCGAAAGGACCATGCAGCGATTTGCTTCGAGCGTACGTGATCATATGGCCGAACTCGGTGCCGCCTTCGGCTGCCATCAAGTAGTACCAGCCATTGATATGATACATATGAGGGCTTTCGAGATAACGGCCGCCTGTCCCTTTCCAGAGCGGACGGCTAGGCGTAAGCATAGTTCCTGCCTCAATATCGATCTCGCATTGCAAAATAACGCCGCGACCATCCTCGTCGCTGCCATTGCTCATGAAGTAAACGCGGTTGTCTTCAAAATACAGATCCGGGTCGATGCCGCCTTGTTCGATGAAGATTGGTTCCGACCATTCGCCATAAATATCGTCCGTCCACACGTAGAAGTTCTGGCGCGTCGTATCGTTCGTCGTTGTCATATAGAATCGTCCGTTATGATGACGAATCGTAGGGGCGAACACGCCGCCGGAGCTGTTTACTTTCTCCAGCATGATCTGGCTAGGCCGCGTCAAGACATGACCGATAGGCTCCCAATTGATTAGGTCTTTACTCTCGAACAGTGGGACGCCTGGGAAAAATTGAAACGAGCTGCATACCAAATAATACGTATCGCCAACCTTGCAAATACTTGGATCCGGGTAGAATCCTTTAACAACCGGATTGTTAAATTTCATGTGAATTCACCTCTTTTATTGTTTATCGAAAACGTTTTCGGATATCGATCAATGTAGCATCATTATAGAGTGACGATTTATAAATCGCAACATACAAACTCGGTTTCACTCGATTTTCAAAGAGCTGACCATCATCGCTGCTGCCGATATTTCTTCGGTGACAAGCCCATCACTTTCGTAAACTGCCGTGTGAAATAATTGCTGTCATTGAATCCGCTGGCAAGCGAAACCTCCATGATCGAGAGGCTGGATTGCTTGAGCAGCGAACATGCATGCTCTAACCGAAGTCGTTGGATATAGGAGAAGGGCGTTGTTTGATAATAAGCCTGAAACACCCGATTCAGATGCCTCACCGAAATGCCGGAATAGGATGCGATTTCCTCCAGAGACAGTGTCTCCAAGTAATGATCCTCGATATACGACATCACATTCGCCAAATTCATCAGATTGCTCTGCACACCTTGTAATTCCTGACCTTCGTATTGCCTGGACAAATAAACGACAAGCTCTAGAAAACGCGAAGTAAGGATCGTCTGATAGCCCTGAAGCTTGTTCGTATACTCCTCAATCATATACGCGATGCTCGAGAAGACGTATTCGAGATTGGTGATCGGCAGGCTTAGCTTGCTTTTATAATCCTGGATTTTACGATAGAACGGCTCCAAGACGAACATCGCTTGAAACCCATTCGACGTTCTTAAGTCGTGGCCGGCGGCACGCAGCATCTCGGGACGATACATGATGTTGCAAATTCGGAAATCGTGAGGGTCCTTATACGCATGCAAGGTCTCGCTGTCTATAACGAAGACGTCGCCTTTCTTAATAAAAGAGGCCTCGGTATTCACGATATGGGTCGCATTGCCGCTTAATACGATAACAAGCTCGGAGAAATCCTCATGCTTGTGGAGATCCATATCTTCATCGTGACCGCCGTATTGGATGAAGAATTGGAAATCCTTATCCGTCGTAAACCAATTCAATTGGACGGTAATCAAGACCATTCCTCCTTTCCTAACCACATTAATTTCACGCCTAGCTCCATTGATGTCTATATCATGCTAGTTTCTGACCTGAAAATCAAGGAATGTTCCAAAGTTCCTGCCCTATAATGAGCACTGACACAAATATGAAGGAGTGATGAGGGTGTCAGACCTACCATTACAGAACAGCCAGCGAAGCATTGCCCGAAGGGGTTTCTGGCAGCGGATGCTCCAGCAGAGATATCTCTATTTCATGGCGATTCCATTTGCGATATGGGTGTTCCTATTCAGTTATCTGCCGCTGTGGGGCTGGACGATGGCCTTCCAGAAATTTCGGGTCGGACAATCGTTCTTCGATCAGAAGTGGGTTGGCTTCGATAACTTTCGAATGCTGTTTCAGGACGACCAATTCATCAATGCGATGCGCAATACGCTTGCGATGAGCCTTATGGGACTTATTGCAGGATTCACCGTTCCGATTATTTTCGCGGTACTCCTGAACGAAGTCCGAATATCGTTCCTGAAGCGGTTTGTTCAGACAGTTTCATATTTGCCGCATTTCGTATCTTGGGTAGTCGTCGCCGGCATTATCACGAAGATGTTGTCGACCGACAACGGCGTCGTCAACCAACTTCTCATGAATTTGCATCTTATCAACGAACCGATTGCGTTCATGGCGAAGGAGAATTTGTTCTGGTATGTCGTGACAAGTGCGGATGTGTGGAAGGAAACAGGCTGGAACGCCATTATTTATCTCGCAGCGATTTCTGGTATCGGCCCGGAGCTGTATGAGGCAGCCCGCGTGGATGGCGCAAGCCGATTGAAGCAGATGTGGCACATTACACTGCCGGGCATCCGTTCCACAATTATCATTCTGCTCATTATGTCGATCGGTCACTTGATCAGTATCGGGTTCGAGAAACAATTCCTCCTTGGCAACAACCTCGTCAAGGACAAGTCGGAAGTGCTTGATTTGTATGCGCTTAAATACGGACTAGGCATGGGCCGTTACTCTTTCGGTACCGCCATCAACATATTTAACTCAGTTGTCAGCTTGATTCTGCTCTTTGTCGCTAACGGGATTTTCAAGAGAGTGACCAAAGAGAGCATTATGTAGGAGGTTATCCGCTTGGACATTAGTAAACGATCCAGCTTGTCGCTGCCGGACCGCTTGTTCGATATCGCAGTGTATGTCGTTATCGCGTTGGTTGCCATATGTACGCTTTATCCATTCTTGAACGTACTTGCGATTTCGCTCAACGATTCCATCGATACGGTAAAGGGCGGCATTACCGTCTTTCCAAGGCAATTTACATTCGATAATTATTCATTGATTTTCTCTTTCGATGGGCTGCTAACCGGCCTGAAAATATCGATCCTGCGCACCTTGGTCGGTACGCTGCTTGGTCTCATCAGTGCATCGATGCTTGCCTATGTACTGAGTCGTACAGACTTCCAAGCCCGCAAATTTCTATCGACTTACCTGGCCCTCACGATGTATGTGTCGGGCGGTCTGATTCCGTTCTACATTCTGATGCGGGATATGCATCTCATCGGCACGTTCGCGATCTATGTGCTGCCAGGAGTCGTAAGCGCATTCAACGTATTCGTCATGCGCTCGTTCATCGACGGTCTCCCCGGCGCGCTTCAGGAATCGGCGAAGATTGATGGCGCGAATGACTTCATGATCTATTGGCGCATCATTCTGCCGCTAACAACGCCGGCGCTTGCCACGATTGCGCTGTTCCTTGCGGTCGGTCAATGGAATTCGTGGTTTGACACATACCTGTACAACGGCTCCAAGCCTAATCTGACAACCTTGCAATTTGAATTGATGAAAGTGCTTCAAAGCACGCAGATCGGCAGTGACGGCAATGTGAATGGACAGAACATGAACCAGTTGATGAATCGGATTTCGCCAGAGTCCGTTAAGATGGCGATTACGATCATCGTTACCGTTCCGATCCTCGTCGTTTATCCGTTCTTGCAGCGATATTTTGTCAGCGGCATGACGCTTGGCGCGGTGAAGAGCTAGCGTTTATATCACACAACAATCGGTATTGGCAGGGCGACCTGTTTTATACAATATAAGCTGAACTTGAGGGGGAGTTTCAATGAGCAGCATGAAACGAATGACAGGACTAGGCGTCACGCTGACGCTCGCTGTTGGCCTGCTGGCAGGATGCGGCGGCAGCAATGATGATGACAAGGGTGCACAGACTACAGAGACAGGGGATACGTCAAGCGCGGATCAGACGAAGACTGACGATAAGTCGCCTATTACGTTCTCGTTCTTCGCCGAGGATGCGAATCCGAACTGGCAAGGCATGAAGGATCAAGTTGGACAGGCCATCACGGAAGCAACTGGCGTTACACTGAATGCGGAATTCGCTGTTGGCGACCCTTCGCAGAAGGTGGCACTCATTGCAACGAGCGGCGATTATCCAGATCTGATCAGTGCGAAAGGCGATTTGAGCAAGCTGGTCGACGCAGGCGCGATGCTTGATCTTACCGATCTGATCGATAAGTACGCGCCTAACATCAAGAAGCTGTTCGGCGATCAAATGAAGCGTCTCCGCTACAGCAACGACGACCAATCGATCTATGTCATTCCGACATACTCGGGGATGGACAACAAATCGTTCGTAGCCGGCGGCGGCTTCGAGCTGCAGCACCGCGCAGTGAAAGAAGCAGGTTATCCGTCAATTAAGACGCTGCAAGATTATGAGAACGTTATCAAGGCTTATCTCGAGAAGCATCCAACCGATGAGGCAGGCAACAAGAATATCGGCGTAACGCTGAATGCGGACGATTGGAAGATGTACATTTCGGTAACGAACCCTGCAGCCGAAACAACCGGTAAATCCGGCGACGGCGAATATTACATCGATCCAGCTACCAACGAAGCTCATTATCACTTCCGTACGGAGGGTGAGAAGGAATACTTCCAATGGCTTAATCACATGTATAACACAGGTCTGCTCGACAAAGAAACGTTCACTCAGAAATCCGACCAATATTTGGCCAAAATCGCATCGGGCCGTGTCATTGGCTTGATCGACGCAGATTGGGATTATTCAGACGGCGAGAAGTCGCTGAAATCCGCAGGCAAATATGATCAAACGTATGGCCACTACTCGGTCATGGTGTCCGATAAGTACAAGGATAATCGCTTCCAATCGACTGGCTTCACAGCTGGTTGGGGCGTTGGCATCACGAAAGATTGCAAAGATCCGATTCGCGCGATTCAATTCCTCGATTATCTTGCTTCCGAGCAAGCGCAAGTGCTTAACAACTGGGGCATTGAAGGCAAGCAATATAACATGCAGGATGGCAAACGCGTTGTTCCAGCCGATGTTCAACAGCGAATTGTGAACGATAACACCGCGTTCAGCAAAGAAACGGGCATCGGCTTCTATACGAACATCGGCGCGCATTACGGCGATGGCGTGAAGGATTCGACGGGCAACTACTATACGAAGAACTTCCCGGAGCAAATCATCGATTCTTATACGGATGAAGACAAAGAAACGTTGAAGGCTTACAATGCGACGACTTGGATGGATCTGTTCCCGAACGAGGATCAATTCCCGATTAAAGCATGGGGCGCGGCGTGGAATATTGCTGTGCCAAGCGATGATGAAGTGAACATTCTGGCGAACAAGATGAAGGACATTACGTGGAAATGGATCCCGCAAGCGGTAATGGCTAAGCCGGAGGAATTCGATGCAATTTGGGACAAATATCAGAAAACGCTTGTAGATGCAGGCGTTGAGAAGATGGAGAAAGGCTTTACGCGTTATGTACAGGACCGCGTGAAGCTGTGGAATGAATAATTTGGAACGAATCGTCTCGTAACTTTCAAGCAGGTGCCCGAGAGATCAGGAAGTCAACGTCGATGTGATCGTTCATATTAAGAAGTAATTGAACAGCAGGAAACCCAAGTTCGGTTGATCCGCTTGGGTTTCTTTACGTGTGTGAAAGTCGCACCATACATCGCTTTCACGATTGAGGCTCGATAGAATGGATGTCCTTAAGATCCTATTTTGAGACCAGAAAATCAAGGCTAGTTGGATAAACGTTCAACTATAATGCTTCTCAGCAGCATCAAAATGCACAATTAGGAGAGAACATGTATGCACTACACCAATCCTGTCATCAGTGGCTTTCATCCGGACCCTAGCATCTGCAGAGTCGGCGAGGACTATTACTTGGTGACCAGCTCGTTCGAATATTACCCCGGAGTGCCGCTGTTTCACAGTAAAGATCTTGTGAATTGGGAACAGCTCGGACATGTTCTGACACGAACGGAACAACTGGATTTGCGCAATGCTAGAAGTTCAGGCGGCATCTATGCGCCAACAATCCGCTATTACGATGGCCTCTACTATATGACGACTACCAATGTATCCGGCGGCGGCAACTTCTACGTCTATACGGATGATCCTAGAGGCGAGTGGTCGGATCCGATTTATGTCGATCAGCATGGGATTGATCCCGATCTGTTCTTTGATGAGGATGGATCGGTCTATTATACAACTTCCAATGATGCCTTCGGGCAGGGGGCTTACCAGAGCCGCATCGATCTGAAGACGGGGAAACGTCTATCAGACGTGACCTTAATCTGGCGAGGGACCGGCGGACAGTATCCGGAAGCGCCGCATCTGTATCGAATCGGTGAATGGTATTATCTCATGATGGCGGAAGGCGGAACCGAATACGGGCATATGGTCACGATGGCAAGAAGCAAGCGGCCGGATGGTCCATTCGAGAGTTGCCCGCATAATCCGATTCTGACGCATCGGAGCCTGTTGAAGAGCATTCATGCAACGGGCCATGCCGACCTAGTGGAGGCGGCTGATGGCAGCTGGTGGGCTGTTTTTCTCGGCATTCGGCCTGCGGGTTATCCGAATTACCACCATCTAGGACGGGAAACCTTCCTTGCGCCAGTTACATGGACAGAAGATGGCTGGCCGATCATTGGGAATAATGGAACCGTAGATGAACAGATGGAGGTGGACAACCTTTGTGCGCAGCAGGTTAAGGTTGGTTCTGTGCGAGACGATTTCGACGCTACCTATCTCGCTTCGTATTGGAGCTTCTTGCGTGGAAATGATCAAGCGAATCGATCACTTACCGAGAAGAGTGGCTGCCTGACGTTGTTTGGTTCCGCATCAACGTTGAACGAGCTCGGCGTGCCTGCGTTTGTTGGCAGAAGGCAGCAGCATTTTGAATGCCGTGCGCGTGTGCACCTGACGTTTGTTCCGGAACGGACTGGGGACGAAGCAGGAATAACGGCATACATGAACGAGCAGTTCCATTATGAGATCGCGATCATGCAGACGCAGAGCGGGCGCAAGCTCATTTTCCGCAGGAGGATCGGTTCGATGTGGAAGGTCGAGAATGAAATGCCTTGGTCCGATGATTCGGTGATACTGACGGTTCAAGCACATAAGACGCATTATGAGTTCGGATTCGCTAGTCGGGAAGAAGAATCGGAGGTTCCATTCGGCAGAGGCGAAACAAGGTTTCTCTCTACCGAAGCAGCTGGCGGGTTTACTGGTGTATTCATTGCCATGTATGCAACAGGAAACGGTACTCGATCAGAGACGCCTGCACACTTTGATTGGTTTGATTATGAAGTCACGGAATAACGGAGGAGTGTTGTCGATTGTCAGCTAACAGTAAACCGAATGATCTCTATTGGAACGATAAGCTTCCAATAGAGGACCGCGTGAACGACTTAATTGGACACTTGACGCTGGAAGAGAAAATCGGGCTTATGCCTCAGTATCAGATTGCAGTGGAACGGCTTGGCATTCAGGCCTATAAGCATGGAACGGAGGCGGCGCACGGAATCGCTTGGCTTGGAGAGGCGACTGGTTATCCGCAGCCGATTGGCTTAGCGTGTACGTGGGACAAAGATCTGCTGAAGCGAATTGGTAGTGCGATTGGCGATGAAGCACGCGGCTTTTATAAGAAGAATCCTACGCATAATGGGCTAACGCTGTGGGCGCCAACGGTCGATATGGAGCGTGACCCGCGATGGGGGCGGACAGAGGAAGCATACGGTGAAGATCCCGTGTTGGCTGGCAAATTAACGGCTGCATTGACGCAAGGCATTCAAGGTGATCATCCCTTTTATTTGAAGGCAGTCGCGACGCTGAAGCATTTTATTGGCAATAACAATGAAGTGGGACGGGGCGATACTTCGGTCAGCCTCGATCCGCGTAACCTTCGTGAATATTACTTGAAAGCATTCGAAATTCCGTTTAAAGAAGGCGGAGCGCTGTCGATGATGACGGCATACAACGCGATTAATGGTGTGCCGGCAAACCTTAATCGGGATGTCATCGATATCGTCAAACACGAATGGAGAATGAATGGATTTGTTGTGAGCGATGCGTTCGATGTGACGGGAACAGTGCGCGATCATCACTATGTCGATACGAATAAAGAAGCGGTGGCTCGTTCGATTCGGGAGGGCGGCATCGACAGTATTACGGATGAAGCTCAAGTCGTGATCGATGCGATTCGCGAGGCGCTTGCGGACGGGCTTCTGACGGAGAATGACCTCGATATTGCGCTGCGCAATACGTTCCGTGTTCGATTCCGTCTGGGAGAGTTCGATCCAATCGAACAGAATCCGTATGCTGAACTTGACGAATCGGCTATCCTACGTCCGTTACATGCAGAATTGTCTAGGGAAGCGGTTCAGAAGGCGATCGTTTTGTTGAAAAATGAGAAGCAAACACTGCCGCTGCAAGCGGATAAGCTGCGTAAAGTTGCGGTCATCGGACCTTTGGCGGATCGTCTGTTCAGCGATATGTACAGCGGCACGCCACCGTACGCCATTACGCCGCTGCAGGGAATTCGAGAGCACCTTGAAGCAGATGGAACTCGTGTTGAAACCCAATATGTGAGCGGTGCCGATCGCATCCGATTGAAGGCGGTCAGAAGCGGGCGTTATGTCAAGCTAGGAGAAGATGAGAAGGCATCGCTGATCGCAGCTTCCGATCAAGCTGAGGATGGAGACATCCTGGAAGTGGAGGACTGGGGCTGGAGCAGTCATACCATCATCGCCGAGCGGAACAGGCGGTATCTGACGACGGATGATAAGGCGATTCATGCATCGTCTGAGCAGATTGCGGGTTGGTTTACGAAGGAAGTGTTTCATATTCATCCCGTCGATGATGACAACAGAAGTGACGTGAATATTACGACCTGGAATGGAATGCCGTTGACTATAGATGAAGAGACAGGTGTGCTGCTTGTTGGCGATGGACGTGCATCTGAAACGGCTAATGTCGTAAATGTCGGCGGTATAGAGGAAGTCGAGCATTCAAGTGTTGGAACGCCGCCAGCCGAAGCTTTCGAGTTGGAATGCGTGGCGAACGGGGTTAATGTAGCTGTAGAAGCAGCGCGTGGTGCCGATGCTGCAATCGTCGTTGTTGGCAATCATCCTCTAATCAATGGCAAAGAGACGATGGATCGGGCCGACATTACACTGGCGGCTTCACAAGAGCGCCTCGTATTGGAGGTGCTTGCAGCGAACCCGAACACGATTGTCGTCGTTGTCGGCAGCTATCCGTTTGCGTTGAACTCGCTGCAGGAGAAGGTGCCAGCGATACTGTACACTTCTCACGCGGGTCAAGAGCTAGGCCGCGCTGTAGCGGATGTACTGTTCGGTGATGTTAATCCGGCGGGCCGCGTGAATATGACGTGGTATAAGTCCGTGGATCAGCTGCCGCCACTGATGGATTACGACATTATCCAGGGTGGCCGGACGTATCAATATTTCGATGGCGAGCCGCTCTACCCGTTCGGACATGGGCTGTCATATAGCAGCTTCCGATATGACAGACTGGTATTGTCTGACGAACGTGTTGAAGCTGGACCCCAATCGGCTGTTCAAGTTACATGCGATGTAACGAATACGAGCGATCGAATGGGTGAAGAGGTTGTACAGCTCTATACACGACTGGATGTCTCGCGCGTGAAGCGTCCACGCTTGCAGCTGACCGACTTTAAGCGGATTGCATTGGCTCCTGGGGAGACAGTGAGCGTGTCGTTCCAGCTGTCGCTTGATTCGCTTGCAATCTGGGATGTAACGCGTGAACGATTCTGTATAGAAGATGGTGAATATGCGATTCTTATCGGTGCTTCGTCTAGTGATATGCGGCTGGAGCAGCGGCTTCGAATCGACGGTGAGACCATTCCTCCGCGAGATCTTATGCGAGTAACCCGTGCTGCCAACTACGATACTTACGATGGCATTCATCTTGGCGAGTGTACGGAAGGCGGCAGCGCTGCGATTGTAACGGAAGAGACAGGTTGGATCGCGTTCTGTGACGCGGAGCTTGGAGAGGGAGTCTCTGCGATCGAGCTGAGGGCTTCGAGTAAGGAAGACGCAGTTGTTGAGATAAGGCTGGATGGACCGGATGGATCGGTTGCGGGTAGATGCGTACTCGTTGCTGGAGAAGGGCGTGCTTGGCGCAGCTTCACTTGCGGACTATCGCTCGCTTCAGGCCGCCGCGATGTTTATTTAGTGCTGCAAGGATCGGTGTCGATTAGCTGGTTCCGGTTAATTGGAAGTTAATTAGAAATGGCGGTGCAGGGATGACTCCCTGACACCGCCATTTCTTTGTTGTTTCATAGGGTTGACTTCTAAAAAAGAACAGTTGAGATAATATCAATTTTTGGAAGGATTGAAGTATGATTGATATTATTATCTTGGAACCCCGGAAACGATAACTTAATGGAGGATGAACATATGGCTAACAAACGCCTTATAAAGGGAACAATTGTCATTATCGTTGCTGTCATTATTACTTTGTGGATCGCGAGCTTTTTATCGCCTGGGTTAGCAATAAGAAGGTATATTTTCTTTCACTTAAGACCATTACAGAGCTATACAGTAGAAATAACGGACAAGGATAGACATGATAGGCAGTATGGCTATCTTTATGAGGTTATTGGGTATAGAGATCCCGTTACCAAGAATGACTCAGGTGTATTCTATTTGAAGAAACACTGGATTTTCTGGACTGTTGCGAGTGTTGGTTCAGGGAGCTAGTAAGCTGACCTATGTTTGGGACAGCAACTTTCTCTATTATTCAAATTTAGAAGGCGCAACCTGATAATATTTCTTGAACGCCTTCGAGAATGTGAACGGATCCGGGTATCCGAGCAGTGTGGCGATTTGCTGCACCGAATATTTGCGCTCGTTGAGATAATCTCTGGCACGGTTCATACGAATCTGGTAGATGTATTGCCCCGGCGTTATGCCAAGCGTCTTCTTGAAGCTCGTAATGAAGTATTTCTCCGAAATACCTACAAGCGCAGCCAGTTCATTCACGCGAATGGTCTGATGGATATGATGGCTGATGTACTCAAACACCGGATGCAGCAGTTCTAAGCTCCCGCTTGTTGTTCTTGTTTCATTCCTTCCTCTGAACGCGCCGGTATATTGGCCTTGCCCGTGCAACTCGATTATCCTCGCAACTACTGCGGTTAGACATGCCTTCAGATATAGCCGGTTACCGGAAGGGGACTGATCAGCTCTGACTAACGCGTTGGTGCACAGGTCGACTTCTTCCCGTACTAGCTTATATGGAACAACACCCGACAGCTGAAAATCATTCAAAATCCGCTGCTGCTTCCCAATCTCGAAGTCGAAATGAATATAGTTGAAGCGGCAGCCTACCTGATTGACGGTTGTAGCTTTATACGGGATATCTGGATAGAAGAAAACAACATCGCCTGGATTAGCCAGATGTTCAACACCGTCTATCGTTATCGCAACGGTTCCTTCTTGTATGAACCACAGATCATAATCAATGTGTGCTCGATGTTCGATCCACGCCCCGTCGTGCTGGAGCGCTAGGAACGATTTCATGCGGAGTGAAATGAGCTCGGACAGATCACTTAGGATCCCCATATTCGCGGCTTGTTTGTTCATTATAAATCCTCTACTTATTGACATATAGGTATTGAGATTAGTATAACACTGGATTTAATGAACGCAAAGGATCGAACTTTTTGACATGAAGTCGAAACTATCACATATTCACCTTTCACTTGAGACAACTATAATGAGGTTGAGAAGAAGTATACGAATAAGGAGTGCATATGTGATGCTGCGGCTTTTTCGAACCAATGAAATACGTCAAGTTGTGGAGCTGGAAGGGGATTGGGACTTCGAGCCGACCGGGCAAGCGGACACCATACCGGAGAGCTACCAGTATCGGATTCCGGTGCCGGGCTGCTGGGAGATGCATCCGAAGCTTCACACTTATCGCGGTAAAGGGGTTTATCGCAGAACGATTCATATAGCCGAGAAGACAGCTGTTCGCTTGCTCTTCAAAGGTGTAAGCCACACTGCACGTGTCTTCTTCGACGGTGTAGAGGTCGCGCAGCATTACAATGCGTATACCCCTTTCACATCACCGCTGATTGCAGACATCGAAGCAGGTGAGCATGAGCTTGTTGTGATGGTCGATAACAGCTTCAATGAAGACTCCAAGCTGCATATCGCCAATGATTACTACACGTACGGGGGCATTATCCGCCCTGTAGGCATTGAATATATCGAGCCTGTCTATATCAAACATCTTCAATTCACGCCATCTTATGTGAACGGTCAATGGCAGGCTTCCATAGCAGCGGTTGTGACTAATACAAGCACGTCGACGGCACAGGTGCAATTGCAAGGATTGCTCGGCGATACGCCGATTACCTTCCCGGCTGCACATATTCAAGCTGGAGAAACAACAATGATCCGAACAAGCGGTGAGTTCCATAAAGTCCAGGCATGGTCTAACGGATCGCCTGCCTTATATAAGCTGCAAGTTCAGCTGTTCCGAGATGGCGAAGCGCAAGCTTCAGACGATCTAATCGAACGCGTTGGCTTCCGGACGGTAACAACGGCGAACGGACGAATTCAAGTCAATGGCGAGGACATTGTGCTCAAGGGCTTCAATCGTCATGAGGACCACCCGATCGTTGGCGCATCGTTCCCCTACCAGCTAATGGTGCAAGATATGGAGCTTATGCTGGAAGCAGGATCGAATGCTGTAAGAACAAGCCACTATCCGAATGACGAGCGTTTTCTGGATCTATGCGATGAGCGCGGCATCTATGTGTGGGAAGAGAATCATGCAAGAGGGCTCGATATTGAACATATGCGGGATCCGAGATTTCAGGAGCAGTGCCTCGTATGCAACGAAGAAATGGTCGAGAACCATTACAATCACCCGAGCATCATCATTTGGGGCATCTTGAACGAGTGTGCCAGCAATACCCCCGAAGGAAGAGAAATGTATCGCGAGCAATTAGCACAGATAAGAGGGATGGATCAATCCCGTCCGCTTACTTATGCGACTCATCATCGGGAGCATGATATATGCTTCGATCTGGCGGATATCATTTCGTTCAACTTGTATCCGCAGTGGTATACGGATGAAGATCCGGGCGAGCTTGTCGATCGGGCGCGCGGCTGGGCCGAAACGCTTGGCGGGGCGGGTAAGCCGATTATTATGAGCGAATTTGGCGGTGACGGGTTCTACGGCATGCGTGATGCAAGTCGTGTTCGCGGGACAGAGGAGAGGCAAGCAGATATTATTGAAAGCAATCTAGCTGCCTACACGTCCAGACCGTATATTTCCGGTATGTTCATCTGGCAGTTCTGCGATTGCCGTGTTGTGGAAGACTTGGGCTGGCTGTTCAGCCGTGCTGGCACGCAGAACAGCAAAGGCATCGTTGACAAGTACCGCAGACCGAAGCTGGCTTTCGAGGTTGTGAAGGAATATTTTAGACAATAGTAATAACGCTGTTCATTGCATGCCAGAAATACTTCATCAACGGTATGATGCCAGGTTCGGTGAAGGGATAAGGCGATAACTATACTTCAGTTAATCAACAGACGATAGGTTGCCCAAGCGAATGCATGGGTGCCTGTCGTCTTTATCGTATTTCTCCAGTTATTTCGAACGTCACAGTCGTAGACATCATAGCTTCTTGATAGTAAAATTTTGGATAGAGGAGCGTGTTGAATTGACCTTAATCACGATGAAGCAAACGGAATTTGACTCGATGAGTGACGAGAGACTTAGTTGGGTCTGCGTAGAGCCGATGTTAGTTAGCATCCGCGCCAAAGATGCCGCGACGAAGACGCAGGTGATTGGCAGCTTGAACCTAAGCCAGCAGGCGCTGTGCATGTTTAGGGTGTTCTATGATCATGCGCGGAGTTCAGCAGGCGAAATGTATGCTTGGGTGGCTTACATGCTGCAGACGCCAGGTTATTGGATAGGTGTAACCAAAGGCTTAAGTTACTTCGGAGATGATCAGATGGTACAGCTGCTTGAGGATACGAGACAGGTCATAGAGGAACATGAGCGAAAGTCAGAGGTCGAATCGGAATTTCATCCGTTCCGAGATTTAGAGCAGAATCCGGAGTTGGCTAATATAGCAGCTCAATTATATATCAGGTTTCAAGAGATTGAACAAGACAGCATCAAGCGTATCAGTTCGTTTATACGATTGAACCCGCAGCATTTTGTACAAATTGAAGATGAAGTTGTTAAGGAAGTTTAGATGTGTGATAGAGGGGACTGTCCGTGATCGGGCAGTCTCTTGTGTATATACAATGGAGATTCTCGCAAGTTAATGGGTTAACCTCTTAATATTAGATAGAGTTGGATGAATGCATGCGTTAATTCAACATTGTTCTGAAAAAATTCCTGCCGAAAACCTTCCCGATTGCATCTTCTTATTTGGAAATGGAAGCGTTCTTGTTTTATAATAGAACAGATGAGAGCTAGATAATTTATAATACTCCGAATTTATATTCTATGGTATGATAGCTCTACAAGGTTAGTTAACAAATAGGTTAACTAATTAACCAAATTAGGAACGTATATTGTATGATGGGGGAAAACGCATGAGTCTCGATGTGAAAAATGCTATCCAGAGCGGCAAAACAGTACTGGGTATTGAGCTTGGCTCCACACGTATCAAAGCCGTTCTTATCGGTGAGGATCATGTTTCGATCGCTTCCGGCGCACACGACTGGGAGAACAGCCTCGAGAACAACATCTGGACGTACAGCATTGATGCGATTTGGAAGGGCATTCAAGACAGCTATACGAAGATGGCGAATCAAGTGAAAGAGCAATACGGCGTTACGCTTCACACGATTGGCGCAATCGGCTTCAGCGGTATGATGCACGGTTACGTGGCATTCGACAAATCCGATGAGCTGCTCGTTCCATTCCGTACGTGGAGAAACAATCTGCAAGCGCAAGCATCCGCAGAATTGACGGAACTGTTCAACTTCCATATTCCGCAGCGCTGGAGCATTGCTCACCTGTATCAGGCGATTCTGAACGGTGAAGAGCATGTGGCGAACATTAGCTTCCAGACGACGCTGGCTGGCTACATCCATTGGAAGCTGACGGGTCAGAAGGTTCTTGGCGTAGGCGAAGCATCCGGCGTATTCCCGATCGATATCAACACGAAACAATTTAACAAGACGATGATCAATCAGTTCAACGAGCTGATCGCTTCCCGCAACCTGCCTTGGAAGCTGGAAGACATCCTGCCAGGCGTATTGTCTGCTGGCGAAAGCGCTGGCGCGCTGACGGCTGAGGGCGCGAAACTGCTCGACGTTTCCGGCGAGCTGCAAGCCGGCATCCCGCTCTGTCCGCCAGAAGGTGACGCAGGTACGGGTATGGTCGCAACGAACAGCGTAGCACAACGTACAGGTAACGTATCCGCTGGTACTTCCGTATTCGCAATGGTCGTTCTGGAGAAAGAATTGTCCCGAGCATATGAAGAGATCGACCTTGTAACCACGCCTACGGGCAGTCTTGTTGCAATGGCTCACTCGAATAACTGCTCTTCGGACCTGAACGCATGGGTTGGTCTGTTCGAGCAATTCGGCAAAGCGATGGGCATGAACTTCGACATGAACACATTGTACGGCACACTGTACAATCTGGCGCTTCAAGGCGATGCAGATTGCGGCGGCCTGCTGGCATACGGCTACCTGTCGGGCGAGCACATGACGCACTTCGAAGAAGGACGTCCATTGTTCGTACGTTCGTCGGACAGCAACTTCAACCTGCCGAACTTCATGCGTGTTCACCTGTCGACGGCGCTGGGCGCACTGAAGATTGGTATGGACATCTTGCTGAAGGAAGAGGGCGTGAAGCTGGACGAGATCCTCGGCCACGGCGGTCTGTTCAAGACGAAGGGTGTAGGTCAGCGCATTATGGCTGGCGCGCTCAACGTTCCAGTTTCCGTTATGGAAACAGCTGGCGAAGGCGGCGCTTGGGGTATTGCCCTGCTTGCTTCCTACATGATCAACAAATCGGGTAACGAAACGCTCGAAGAGTACCTCAGCGGCAAAGTATTCGCAGGCCAAGCGGGCGAGACGATCGCTCCGGACGCGAAGGACGTTGAAGGTTTCGAAGTATTCATGGAGCGCTACAAGCGCGGCCTCGCAATCGAGCGTGCCGCTGTAGAGAACCTGATCTAATCGAATCTTGTGTACGAATAGCAAAGGAGCTGACTGCCATGGCGGTCAGCTCCTTTGCTGCATTAGTCCAAATCGCTTGTCGTGTGATTCTTAAGCTCCGTAATCGATTTGTCGATCGCTAATTTCATTGCGCTCAATACCTCTGATAGATTCTGCTCGCGGTCGATCGCTTTCTGGAAGAATGGTCCGGCGGTTAGATATGCTGTGCCCTCATAAGGACTGATTGCGCCGATGTTAGGCAGCTTATTCTGGAAGAAAGCTTCGAGATGCTTACCCTGGATCGATTGAACCTCCGTACCGTACGCGCGCATGATTTCGCTATCTGCGAGTACCGGAGCGATGCCGTTCTTCGAGTTCTGCAGCTGAACATCCGGCGACAACAAGTATTGTATAACTTCCATTGCTTTTTGTTTATTCTTGCTTTGAGCAGTAAGCATCAGATTAAGCGTTCGGTTACCCGGACCCACTGATGGGACGTCATCCAACGTAGGGAACGATACAAGATCGATGTCTTGACTAGCGCTGCCGCCTTGCAGGAAATCAAGCCCATAGCCGAGTGCCATCGCAATTTTTCCCTGCTCTGTGAATGCTCTAACGTTCCCGGCATACTCCATGCCATTGCCAGCAATGCTGTAGATTTCCCGAATGTTCTCGAATAGCTGCTTCCATCCATCGCTGTCAACTTGCGCTCGATCGGTGCCCGCATCCAGGAACGAGAGACCTCGTTGATCGATCAAGGAGACGAAGCTCAAGTCTGTGAATATAGGTTCGAGTCCATGGATGTTCATTTTGTTTGAGAACTGCTTGGCCAGATTGAGCGTATCCGTCCACGTCATACCATCCGTGGGGTAAGGAACGCCGACTTGATCGAATACGGTCTTGTTGTAATACAAAGCATATAAATAACGGCTGTATGGAAGGGCATAGATTTGTTCTCCCGTTCCGTATGATCTTACATGGTCGATTAGTCCGGGTTCGAAGGCGTTCAAGTCGATCTCTGATTGCTGGATTAGCGGTGTCATATCGTATTGGACTTTATCGAACAGTTCTTGCGGGATGGTTACGCGATCGATATCCATAATAATGTCAGGTACATCGTTCGCTTCGATTCGCTGCTTCATCTGTGTTGGGTTAAGGGATACGAATTCGAAGGTGATCTCCGGAAACTGCTTTTTGAGCAAATCCATTGTAACGCCGGGGAGGGGCGGAGACGCTGCGAATGACAGCTGGTACGTTTCATTCGGGTCTGGTTTGTCCTCTTGGTCTTTCGAGCAGGCAGAGAATATAGAGGCAGACAGCAGCAGGAATACCGCTGCGAGTATTGGAATTCGTTTCTTCATCATCAACCGCTCCTTATGTATTCGCAATATCGATTCTTCTATACAGTCGAAAATTAATGAGCAAGGGCACAACAAACAGCAAGAGCAGACTGATCATGCCCTTCCAATCATCAAGCGCTGGAGTGGCATTCGGATTATTAGGGAAATAGCTGCTTATGATGACGATTGGAGCGGCCCAAGGATACCATAAACCAATGGTAGGTGAGTTGATAGTAATGGCTCCTGAGATCAATACGATCAGGCCATAAATGGTTGACGCGATGTAGCTCTTGAATATGATACTTATCAGTGCAGCGGCAGGGACGAAGCATAGCACCATGAGAAACAGCAATCCATAGATGCGCATGTAATGCTCGATCATCGCGAGTGTAAGCGACGGGTGTCCAGGCAGCAGCAAGCCTGCACCGATTGTTGCAGCGAATTCCAGCAGAATCAGAATGAATAGCAGCGGGATGATAACCAAATATTTGCCGATCAGAAACCAGTTGCGCGGATACCGATAAGTAAAGATGACATTCGCGGTATTGTCTTGGTATTCTCTTGCGATAAGAAATCCAACAAGCAGGGATACAACTATAGGGATAATCAAATAAGATACATAGCGAAAATTCGTAAACATAAGCCAATCCCAAGAGAACAACGTTCCGTGATTGCGCTTCTGGTATAGAATCGCGGAAAGTTCGAGAAATCCGGTGAATAGTGCACTGCCAGCGATAATCCATTCCAAGTGCAAACGTCGCAGCTTAATTATCTCACAGCGCAAGATACTGAGCATAGTAGGACGCCTCCCTGGTACTGATCGTATCGATAAAATAATCCTCCAAGGAGGCGTTTTTCCGTACCGCCTCGATAACTTGCACCCCGTTCATGACAAGCGTACGAATGATCTCGGCACTGTCCTCGACGTGTTCGTATAACCGGATCGTTCCGGGATCGGACAACTCATATTTGGCGATACCTAAATGCTGTTCGAGAATGAAGAGTGTTCGCGACGGCTCTACGATCTTCAGTTCCAGGTAACTCGGCATTCGCTGACGAAGGATGGAAGTATCAATCTCCTGCAGAAGTTTGCCGTGATGAATGATACCGATCCGCGTTGCTAGCTGATCGATCTCACTTAGCAGATGACTTGATACAAGCAAGGTGATTTGCTGCTGGCGCGAGAGTTGAAGCAGCAGCTCGCGGATTTCACGAATGCCAACCGGATCAAGACCGTTCGTTGGTTCATCAAGCAGCAGCAATTCTGGCTGATGGATAATCGCTCTTCCGATTGCGAGGCGCTGCCGCATCCCCATTGAAAGCTTCCGAACCGTCTTGTTGCGGGCTTCCCACAGACCGATCTGATGAAGGCATCGCTCAATGGCTGTTGGATCCTTCAGTCCGATCAGTTCACAATGGATCGCTAGATTCTCGCTGACGGTCAGATTCTTATAAAAGCCAGGCATGTCAATCATCGTGCCAACTCTCTCAAGCACAGCTTGTTTTGGATTGCGCGTATTGAAAAGATGGACCGTTCCTGAGGTGGGCTTAACAAGTCCGACAATCATGCGCAGCGTCGTTGTCTTGCCAGCGCCATTCTGACCGAGAAAACCATAGATATCGCCTCTTTGAATCGTAAGGTTGACTTGATCAACCACTGTATGTGGGCCATAGGCTTTCGTAAGCTGCTCGGTTTGCACAAGGATATTCTCAATTGTAATCACCTTCTCGCATCATTGATAAATATTACTATCTGTGATTTATTATAGATTGAATAGGTTGATTATGGTATTTCATCATTCTGACAAAATCCTTACAAATTACAGGAGGTCCGAATGGAGCCGACTCGAATATTGCTTGTAGAGGATGACGCTGAGATAGCGCGTTTGCTCCAACGCTACCTGGAGAAGGAAGCATATCATGTGACGGTGACGGACAACGGAGAAGACGCAATAGCGTGGATCGATCGCGTATCCTTTGACCTCATTGTCCAGGACCTTATGATTCCCGGGGCGGATGGCTATCAAGTGCTGTCTCACCTTCGTGCTTCCAGTCATACGCCGGTGCTCATTATTTCGGCAAAAAGTGACGAACTGGATAAGGTCGTTGGCCTACGACTGGGGGCGGATGACTATTTGGGTAAGCCATTCGGGATAGCAGAATTTATTGCGCGTGTTAAAGCGATACTTCGACGATATGTCGATTGGAGCGGCAAGCAGCAGACAGCAGTTCAAGCATTGCCGACACGGTTCGCGTATAAACAGCTCCTGTTGAACGAAGATACCCATTCATGTACGGTCGACGCAAGACCGGTCTCCTTAACCGCAACAGAATTCAAGCTGCTTAAGCTGTTTATGCTGTCGCCCAACAAGGTTTTTACGAAGGAAGAGATTATAAGTGCGGTGTGGAAGGATGAGTATATCGTGGATGACAATAAGCTGCTAGTCGTGATTCGTCGGCTTCGGGTCAAGATCGAGCGCAATCCTTCGGAACCGGAGTATATCCATACCGTATGGGGAGTTGGCTATAAGTTGGGAGACAGACAAGCGATATGATGTCCGGCATTTTAGTCATTGGCACTATAGTGTTGTTGTGGATAGGTTTATATTTTGCTTTCCGCTATGTTCGATTGAAGCGTGCAATGGAAGAGATGACCGATGCGCTGTCAATGCTGAATGAGAATCACCCGGAATGGAAGTTTCGTAGTCGTTTGTCTGATCGGGTATTTCAGCATCATGGAGCAGCCGTGCAGCGGTTGGTTGAACAGTACAAGAGTGTTATCCGCAGGGAAGCAGACACCGAGCAATTGCATCGAAGAATGATTGCGAATATGGCACATGACCTTCAAACCCCGCTAACAGCGACGATCGGCTATATCGAGGCAGTCATGACCGACACAGCACTGCAAGAAGAAGAGCGTCTGGAATACTTGTCCGTCGCCATGACCAAGAGCCGCCAAATTCAAAATATGTTTCAGCAGTTTTTTGAATTGACCAAACTAGAGTCGGACGATATGACCTTCTCGCTTCAGCCGGTTGACTTAAACCCGCTTCTCGAAGAGATTATTGTATTCTTCCGTAAACAGTTACGTGCAGAAGGCATCCAAGAAACGATACAAGTACCGGAGATGGAAGTGTCGGTATGGGGAGACTCTCGTGTAATTGAACGAATTATGTTCAATCTGCTGTCCAACGCCATTCGTTATGGGAAGAGCGGGGGGACACTTGAAGTGAAGGTGAGCGTGGAGGAATTGTATGTTTGGGTGTCGGTCATGGATCGTGGCCCGGGCATATCGCCGAACGATCTTCCTTATATCTTCGACCGATTATATACAGGGGAGGCATCTCGCAATACCAAGTGGAGGGGAAGCGGGCTTGGACTAACGATTACGAAACAGCTCATTCGGCAAATGAAAGGGGAACTGACCGTAAGATCAATTCCCCATGAACGAACCATATTCGCTTTCTCTATGCAGCGGTGTGTCCATTCGATCAACCGAAACGACCCGAAATATAGTCGCTCGTCTGTTTCTGGCTTGGATCCATGAACAACTTGTCTGTCTCATCGTATTCCACTACATGGCCCGATAAGAAGAAGGCTGTTTTGTCAGAAATCCGTGCAGCTTGATGCATGTTATGCGTCACGATGACGATGCTGTAGTCTTGCTTGAGCTCCGAAATCAGATCTTCGACACGTGAGGTCGAGATCGGATCAAGCGCGGAAGTAGGCTCATCCATTAGGATGATGTCGGGCTTCAATGCAACAGAGCGTGCGATGCACAGACGCTGCTGCTGGCCGCCGGATAGGGCGAAAGCGGACTTGTGAAGACGGTCTTTCGTTTCATCCCAGATTGCGGCTTTGCGAAGAGATTCTTCGACAAGATTATCAAGGTCAGCCTTTTTCTTCACACCGTGATAACGTGGACCAAACGCGATATTCTCATATATCGACTTATGGAATGGATTCGGGCGCTGGAACACCATGCCGATATGTTTGCGAAGCGCGACTACGTCAGTTTCGCTGCCGTTAATGTTATGCTCTTTCATCCAGATGTCACCGGTAACGCGGCAGCTTGGGATAAGGTCATTCATACGATTGAGGCTGCGCAGGAACGTCGATTTGCCGCAGCCGGAAGGTCCGATCAGAGCCGTTACCTGCTTCTCGGCGAAGTCGAGAGACACATCTTGAACGGCGTGCTTTTCTCCATAGTAGACATTCAGTTTCTTAGTAGACAATGCATTTGCTTGCACGCTGGAACCCTCCTTATTTGGCTGCGGTGAATTTGTTGGTCATATAGCGGCCGAGCGCACGAGCGCCTAGATTGAATACCAAGACCATGATGATGAGTACGGCGGAAGCGCCTGCTGCGATTTGCGGTGCGTCTGGAGCAAGACCTTCCGAGTTGATCTTCCAAATGTGTACCGCCAGCGTCTCGGCTGGACGGAATGGGTTAAGCGGCGAACGATCGTCGAGCGGGTTCCAGTCTGTGAAATCAAGACGCGGACTGCTCATGCCGGCAGTGAACAAGAGGGCTGCTGCCTCACCGAAGATACGGCCGGCTGCAAGAATCGTGCCCGATAGGATCACTGGCGTTGCAATCGGAAGAAGGACTGAGCGAATCGTCTTCCACTTCGAGATGCCAAGCGCGAAGCTTGCTTCTTTCTGCTGCGGCGGAACACCACGCAGGCCTTGCTCGGTAATGCGTACCATAAGCGGCAGGTTGAAGATTGTGAGCGCCAACGCACCCGAGAACAGCGAGAAGCCGAACCCGAATTTGTTAACGAGGACGAGCAGGCCGAACAGACCAACGATGATCGAAGGGAAGGAGGACAATACTTCGACAACGAGACGAATGAAGGAGGTCAGCTTGCTAGGTTTTGCATACTCACTCATGTAGATGCCTGCGCCGATACCAAGCGGTACGGTAATGATCAACGTCAGGACGAGCAAGAAGAGCGAGTTGAACAACTGCGGTCCGATACCGCCGCCGGCGCGGATCGATTCAGGTGCCGAAGTTAGGAAGTCCCAACTGATATGGCCAACACCGCGGATGAGAATATAACCAAGCAGTCCGAGCAGGACGGCGATGATGAAGCCGGCGACGCACATGATAACGCCGGTTGCGATTTTATCTACTGTTTTTGCACTCACAGCTTCTTCCTCCCTTCCAGGAAGCGGATAATGAATACGAATACGAAGGTCATGAGCATCAAGATCAATGCGAGCGACCAGAGCACGTTGTTTTGTACAGATCCCATTGCCGTATTGCCCATGCTGAGCGTAATGGCACTCGTCAGCGTGGATGTCGATTCGAACAGCGAATGCGGAATGTGCGGAGCGTTGCCGATAACCATCTGAACGGCGAGCGCTTCGCCGAATGCTCTTGCGATGCCAAGGACGATCCCTGTCATCTGTTGAGGCATCGTCGTTGGAAGCGCAACGCGATATATCGTTTGCCAACGTGTCGCGCCGAGTGCGTAGGAGCCTTCTTTGAGGCCAGCTGGCAGCTCGGACAGCGCGTCCGTTGCTATTGTCGTAATTGTAGGTAAAATCATGACAGACAGCACAAGTGCGCCTGCAGCAATACCAATCCCTTGACCAGGGAATAAATCGCGGAATAGTGGAACAATAACGCTTAAGCCGACAAATCCGTAAACGACGGATGGAATGCCAGCGAGCAGTTCGATGACTGGCTGCAGGAATCGGCGGCCGAATTTTGGAGCTAATTCAACGATGAATACAGCTGCACAGAAGCCGAGTGGCGCAGCGATAATGGCTGCGAGAATAGAAGTACTGAATGAACCAAAGATAAATGGCAGTGCACCGAATTGCGGTATATCAATGTCTGGATTCCACTTCACACCGGTAATCAGATCGAATGCATTTACGCCGTTTACAATAAAGGTGCTAAGTCCCTTCGAAGCGACGAAGTAAACCATCGAGAATATTGTAATGACGAGGAAAGCGATACAAATAAACGTATAGATTTTACCGACCCATTCCTCAGCAATATGCGGCTTAGCTTCTTGTCGCTTGTTGTAAGACCGCTCCATATTGACAGACCGCTCCATAATCGCATTCTCCCTTACGCAGGCAGGTCAAGAGACGGGATTGCCCGTCTCTTGGTCGGCCTACAGTTTATTAAATTAATTATTTCGTTACGTTGCCTGCTGCATCGCGTTTAACTTGCATTTTGCTTGTTGGGATATAGCCAAGCTCGACAACATCGCCGTTCTGAACTTCATCGGATGCGATGTAATCCAGGAATGCTTTCGTTGCTGCATCTGGCTCGCCTTTCGTGTACATGTGCTCATATGCCCACACTGGGTACGAACCGTTCGCTACGTTATCCACTGTTGCTTCAACGCCATCATATTTCAGCGTTGTAATGGAATCGTCCAGGTAGGACATTGCCAGGTAACCGATAGCGCCAGGCGTTTCGCTTACGAGCTTCTTAACTGTACCGGACGAATCTTCTTGGATCGAACCTGCAAGGTCTTCCGTCTTCGTGCCGAGTGCGAATTTCTCGAACGTTGCGCGCGTGCCGGAGCTCGACGGACGGTTGATGATTTGGATCTTCTCGTCTTTACCGCCAACTTCTTTCCAGTTCGTTACTTTGCCCGTGAAGATGTCTACCAGCTGTTGTTTCGTAAGACCGTCGATGCCTACATCCTTATTCGATACGGCTGCCATTGCAACGACTGCAACTTGGTGATCAACGAGCGTTGCTGCTTTGTCAGCATCAAGCTTCTCTTCAGCGAACACGTCGGAGTTACCGATTTGCGCTTGACCGTCAGCCACTTGCGTCAATCCTGTACCGCTGCCGCCGCCTTGTACTTGAATCGAAACGCCGCTGTTTTTGTCCATGAATTTCTGCGCCGTTGTGTCAGCCAGCTGTTGGAGTGCCGTGGAACCTACTGCTAGAATTGAACCAGACAGGCTGCTCGATTCGGAGCCGCTGGAGTTGTTGTCCTTGTCTTTGTTGCCGCATGCTGCGAGCGATACCGTCAGTGTCAGTGCCATTGCTAAAGTCAGAATCTTTTTCATTGTGGATATGTTCCCCTTCCAAACTATCGTTTTTGTTGTTCCCTACAAGAATCATTGTAGTAGAGGTGCGTTAACGTGAAGTTTGCCTCATGTTAACGGAATGTAAAACATTCTGATAATGATGAAATTGGTGTAATCGTTTTGAAAAGAGAATGTAACAATAATAAAATGATGGCGAACTATCCATAATTCGGGGTGAACCTATAAGAAACAGCCTCCCGAAGCGATCTTCGAAAGGCTGCTTGTATATCGGCTCTTATTTAATAGAAGAAACAGCTTCACTTCGCGGTGAATGTAGTTTGTTTACATACCTCGCACGTCCCATGAAAGAAGCGATGATGATGCCCACAATGGCTGAGGCAGCAAGAAACCAGAAGCCGAGATGAATGGCATCGGCAAGTATGTCTTTGTTAACATTCGTATTCGAGATAGAAGAAGTATTAAGATGATGATTTACAATCGCCGCCATAAGTGCTGAGCCGAATACGCCGCCTACATTGCGGAAGAACGTTACGGTAGAATTGGCTACACCCCGGTAACGGTCATCGACCGCCGTCGTAATCGCCATCTGCGCGATGGGCATCATAATTCCGATTCCAATGCCGATCAGCGCCATGTCGCTTCGAATCGTCCATTTGCTCGCATCGAGCGGAAGATTAGTTACTATTAATAGACCAGTGCCAGCGAGCGCCATGGATAAAAGCGCACAAGCGCGCCAGGTGAGTACCCGCATGAGGAAGGAGGCGAGGGTAGCGCCAGCCATTACGGCTGCCATCATCGGCGTCATCGCATTGCCGGCATCGACGACGCTTCCGCCTAAGCTGCCTTGTACAAACAGCGGGATGTAGAGCAATGCGCCGAACATCATGACGCCTTGTACGAAGGTGACACCAGCTGTTCCAGCGACCGTCCGATTGCGGAACATGCCAAGCGGCAGAATCGGTTCGGCGGCGCGGCGTTCAACAAGCAGAAAGGCTGTCAATGCAGCGACGCCAACACCGAACAGCCCGATGATCGGCCAAGAGGACCACGCATAGTTGATGCCGCCCATTTTGAGCGCGAGCAGTACCGAGATCGTCGTTGTGATCAACAATGCCGCTCCCGTATAGTCAACCTTCAGACGTACAGATGATGTAGGTTTCTTGTCCTGCATAGCGATGCCGATGATTAGGAGTGCAGCAATCCCAAGCGGTGCATTAATGAAGAAATTCCACCGCCATTCCCACTGGCTTGTAATGAAAGAACCGATGGTTGGTCCGAGAATAGACGACATCGCAAGCACACTCATGAAGAGCGATTGTACGCGGGCGACTTTGCCTACAGGCATCAATGCGAACAATAGCGCGAACGTATTAGCCGCCATCATGCCGCCGCCTATGCCTTGCAGCCCTCGGAACAAGATGAGTTCCGTCATCGATTGAGACATCCCGCATAATAAGGAGCCTATCAAGAATAGGAGCAGACCGGTCATATAGAACCTTTTGCGTCCGTACATGTCAGACAGTTTGCCCGCTATAGGCATGACGGAGGTGGAAGTCAGCATATAAGCAGTGAACACCCAGGAGATATGCTCAAGTCCGCCTATTCGCTGTACTATCGTCGGCAATGCAGTGGATACGATCGTCTGATCCAGTGAAGATAAGAACAACCCGACAAGGAGGGCGCCGAGCGTCCAATACAATCGTTT
The DNA here is from genome assembly GCF_014779765.1 of Paenibacillus terricola. Lineage (GTDB taxonomy): Bacteria > Bacillota > Bacilli > Paenibacillales > Paenibacillaceae > Paenibacillus_T > Paenibacillus_T terricola. The sequence goes on from NZ_JACXZA010000008.1 coordinate 193,577, forward strand.
CTTATCATCCATCGTCATTAACTCCTCTCTAACTCGGACATTCAAACCGTGCCCTTTACGATTCCTCGGAAAATAAGGCTGACAGCCTGTTCGACTAACACATGTCCTTCATCCGCAGTTACTTGACGCTTCGCCAGCTCCAGCATTGCGCCGGTAACGCCGCCCATGTACGTTTGTGCCAGCAACACCGGCTCCACCTCCGCCAATTGTCCAGCTGCAATGCCTTCTTCAATGGTACGAACGAGTGGACCATGAACCGAATCAAGGAACGAATGATAATAGTCCTGGGATTGTCCGCCGAACACGATCGGCATATCGTTAATCATGTTACGATACAAGTACACGCGGCGTGGCTTCGTAACAGCTGTTTCGAGATAAAAGCGGGCATAGCGTTCTAACCGAATAAGAGGGGATTCGGCTGTTAAGAGGCAGCCGGTTACAAATTCCTTCGCGGCGTCGAAGTATTCTTGGAACATGCCTTGGATGAGTTCCATCTTATCTTTGAAATAGTAGTAGATGAGTGTACGAGATACACCAGCCCGCTTGGCGACTTCGCCAATATCGGTGCCTTGCACGCCTTTCTCGAGATAAACCTCCGAGAAGGCTCGACGGATCTGGTCCATCCGTTCGCGACGGACTTGGTCATGCTGTTCCTTCGATCGCGGTGACATAGGGAAGAACTCCTTTCTTGGACTGACATGTGTGTCAGTCATAAACAGTGTATATTTTTACTGACATGGATGTCAATGTAAAAATTAACACATAAGCAGGGGCGTATCCTATACAGTGCGACCCAAACTGAAGAATATACTCCATCATTGTCCGTATTTCGTGAATTGGCTTCCTTGATGGAAGCTGGTACAGTTGTGATAGAAGGCATGTAATCGAGTTCGAGTACACTTAATGAGGCTGTTCAACAAGTCCGCTTGTAAACAAGCAATTAAAGGAGACTGCTACCATACGATGAGCCGATATCGAATTGACGCACGCGAAGATCAGAAAGCGATTACAGCGAAGCCGAATTACCTAGAAGGGACAAGTCCTACTGGCGGTCGCATCAGCTTCACCAACTATTACATGGAGCAGAACGAGCAACCGTTTTTTGGCATATGCGGAGAGTTTCATTACAGTCGATACAATGAGAAGTTGTGGGAAGATGAGCTCATTAAGATGAAGATGGGCGGCATTAACATTGTGTGTACGTATATTTTCTGGAACATCCATGAGGAAATAGAAGGTGAGTATGATTGGAGCGGGCGGCGGAATTTGCGGCAGTTCATCGAGCTATGCGCTAAGCATGATCTGCAGGTCATTATTCGGATCGGACCGTTCTGTCACGGAGAAATCCGTAACGGGGGTATGCCGGATTGGCTGTATGGCCAGCCGTACGAAGTACGTTCCAATGATGAGCGCTATCTCGTTCATGTTCGCAGACTGTATAACCAGATCAGTGAGCAGGTGCAAGGGCTGCTATTTAAGCAAGGCGGTCCGATTATCGGAACACAGATCGAGAACGAACACGGCCATTCCGCTGCGCAGTGGGCAATGACGACGGGGATCAGCAACCAGTGGATGACAACGGGGCTCGATGGCGAAGCGCATATGCGCTTGCTGAAACAAATCGCGGTGGAGGCGGGTATTGTAACGCCGCTGTATACTTGCACGGCATGGGGCGGAGCGAATGCGCCGGCCGATGAAATGCTTCCGCTGTGGGGCGGCTACTCCCACTGGCCGTGGATCTACTACGAGCATGATCGGTTCGGCGAGATGCGCGAGCATCCTGCGACACCTGAATATATTTTCCGCGATAAACATAACAATGCGATTCCGAAGAGCTACAATTTCGAGCCGATGTACGTTCCGGAAGATTATCCATATGCATGCTGCGAGATGGGGGGCGGCATGACGCCGTTCTACCGTTATCGCTTCGATTTTCCTTATATCAGCGTTCCAGCCATGACGGGCATTAAGGTAGCGGAGGGCTGCAATCTGATCGGCTATTATATGTATCATGGCGGCTCGAATCCGACAGGGAAACGGGAGCTTTACTTAAACGATCTGGCAACGCCCAAGATCACCTATGATTTCAATGCTTGCATTGGCGAATTCGGTCAGGTAAGGGAGTCCTACCATCGGACGCGGCTTCAGCATTACAGCTACCGTACGTTCGAACAATGGCTCTGTCTTACCAAAACGATTCTGCCAGGCGATACGTCTGCGATGGACCCGTACGATACCGAGACGCTCCGGTATGCGGTGCGGGCTGCGGATGGTTCAGGCCTGTTGTTCATTAACAATTATCAGGACCATGCGGTGACGCATGACCTATCGGTTGAAGATGGCGTAACGGTCGTGACGCGGGAGAAAGAAATTCGTTTCCCGCTGGAAGGGCCATTGAAGCTGGGCAAGGACAGTTATGCGATGCTGCCTTATCGGTTCAATCTGGACGGCATTATGCTGGAGCAGGCGACCGTTCAGCCGATAACGCGGCTCGAATCGGAAGGGGTAATCTACTATTTCTTCTCGTCGCCACAAGGGATGCCTCCGGAGTTTGTGTTTGCTTCAGATACGGTAACGGTAGTCGAAGCGGGAGCAGCGCAAGTTGTTGAACGTGATAGTGTAACGGTGGTGTATCCGACAGTCGGTGATCTGCAGCCGATCTCACTGCGCTCTTCGTCCGGCCAACTGGTTCGGATTGTGACGTTGACCGACGCTGAGAGTCTCGACTTCTGGAAGGCAGAGCTATGGGGTAAGGAGCGCATCGTTCTGACGAGCAGCAATCTGCTGGTCGGCAATGATCAGGTGAAACTGGAGATTACGGGCAGCGATGAGATTGTGCTTCGTGTCTTCCCGGATTTTGAAGAGCTTCCACATACGCTTGGCGGCGAGCTGGTAGAACGTACGAAACAAGGACTGTTCACCGAATATCGGTTCCGCATTCCGACGCGAGAAGTTCGCTTCGAGCTTGAACGGGTTGCGGATTATCGTGCTATAGTTTCATTCCCACAAGATGCGTTAGATGGGATGAAGGAAGCGCTGCTGCGAATCAATTATAAAGGTGATATCGGCTATGCATTCGTGGGCAACGAGCTTGTTAATGACAACTTCAGCAACGGCAACACGTGGGAGATTGGGCTTAAGCATATCGGAGACCGGTTGACTGAACGAGGTTTGAATCTATATATTTCACCTATCCGACGCGGTAGTTCGGTGAACAGCAATACAACGATGGCGGGCTGGAGCGAGAATGCGGCAGAATCCAATGCGCAGCTGGATGACATTTCGGTGGAATCGGTTTACGAGCTTGTTCTGAATAGAGGGTAAAAGAGAAAATCCCAAAGGGCTGCGAGTTAGCCCTTTGGGATTTTGCGATATTCGGTAGGCGAGTGGCCGATCAACTTCTTGAACATGCGTGAGAAGTAATACGGGTCGTTTATGCCGATTGCGCCTGCGACCTCTTTGACGGTTAGATCGGTCAAGTCGAGCATATTAGCCGCATGCTGCATCTTCATCCGGAGGAAGTAGTCGATCGGTGAGAAGCCCGTCTCCTTGTTGAACAGATGCGAGAGGTGTTGTTTGGATAATCCCGTGTAACTAGCGAGATCAGGGAGCCGAATCGATGTTGCAATATGCTCATTCATATACCGGATCGCGTGATCAAGATGAGCGCCGCGCCGCGCATCCTGATTCGCATGCAGAAGCTCGTGGCCGATGCTGCTCAGGAGCCAGCGGACGGTCTGTGAAATATGGACATGCGTATGAATGGAGAAAGGCCTGTCCGTCATAATCGCTAAGGAATGGTCTATGCGGGCGATGAACTCTGACACGATGCTGCGGGGCATCTGTCTAGGCTCGCGATCCAGCTCATAGAGGCGGATGAAATCCCCGGTGTGCTCGCCCTTCAAGTGAAACCAGTAGATACTCCATGGGTTCGAATCAGCTGCCCAGTAACGATGCGGGACGCTTGCGGGAATGACGATCAAGCTGCCAGGCTTTAGATGAACCGTCTCCTGCCCATCACGCTCGACAACGCCTTCCCCTTCCACGCAATAGATGAAAATATGGGCGTCAGTACCTTCCGGCCGCTCTCGATGGTGATGCTTCGCTTGCAGGAAGACGCCAATATCGCTCACATAGAGCTGCCTAGTCAACTCCGCTGCGGCAAGCTCGTTCTGCATATATTCAGGCAGCACGAAGTAGCGCTGCTGGCGAAAGCCTTCTCTCTTCTGAATCGAACTCATCTCTGCCATTCCCTTCGGACTGAATAAGAATATGATCCATCATTCCTCCGGTTTCGTCAATTGGAATCGTACTCTGACACCTCATTATTTGGTGGGCGTTCGCTAGTTCACTATTCCGACAGCAAGGAACATGAGAATAATGCGTCGAATAAGTAAAAATGTGGATGACTTCATGACTGTCTTCTTCTGTGAAGGATACGAACGTTAGATATTTTAATAATAATGAATGGAGTATCTTCTTTTGAAAAAAATTCTGTTACTGCTCGTACTATTTTCTCTGATATATGTTTCAAGCTGCTCGAATTCTAATAATCTTTCAATTACGTATTTGGAAACAAGAGCAATAGATGATAACGTTAAAAAATGGGTCGTGAACAATAAAAAAGTGGACGGAATCTATCTGGGCAAAAGTATAAACAACGACGAGGGGGAGCTATACTATGTATATATCAATTATTCCAACCCTGTTGCAGACAAATATACCTCAATTGACTCCGTTACTATAGATTCTAATTCAAGCAGCTCGATTCAGGTTAGTGTTACACCCAGGCCCTCCGATCAAATGAGTGAAAAAATATTTTATATAAAAGTTAAGAAATCTTCTTTGAAAGTGATAACACTTAACGGGGAAGATATTAATGTTTCGTCAATCGCATCCATTTAGTGAATGCCTTTATTCGGAATTGGAAAAGGCCTGTCGAAAAGTCATTGTCATAGACTTTTCGGCAGACCTTTTATTTATATCAAGACTGTGTTAACGCCCGACCTGCTCAGCCAGATTCATCTCCGCGCACATGAGAATGAATGCGCCTGCACCGTGCAAGTCGTTCTCGCTTGTTGGGCGCGCGATGTAGTGAGCATAATCGCCGATTCCTGTGCCGATGCAGATATTGCCGATCACAACGTGGCCATTGTCATCGAATCGCAGGGTATCAATGACACCCTGATACCCTTTCCAAGCGTAAGAGAGGTACTTCGGATCGAGATAGCCGAAACGAACGGCTTTTGCGATAGCATGAACATACAAGGAGGTGCAGGAGTTCTCAAGCCAATTATCCGGAAGAGCGCCCTTATCGACAACTTGATACCATCGACCCGTTGCTTCATCTTGGTATTTCACTAGAGCCTTAAGCAAATCTTGCACGATGCGGATAAGCGTTGGCTTATCCTTATGATCGTCAGGGATATACTCGAACATCTCGAGCAACGCTACCGGGAACCAGCCGATTGCACGTCCCCAGAACTCGGAAGCAAGCCCCGTCTCTTTGTCAGCCCAGTTCGCTTGCTTCGTCTCATCCCAGCCGTGGTACAGCAGGCCAGTAATGGAGTCCGTCGTATGTTGAGCTGCAAGAATCGCTTGATAAGCCCACATATCGAAGTATTCGGGTTCGTTGAAGACACTTCCGAATTGGACAGCGATCGGCCCGCCCATGTAGAGACCGTCGAGCCACATTTGGTTCGGGTAGTGTTCCTTATGCCAGAAACCGCCGGATGGATTCGTCTTCCACTGCTTCATCAGCGGGACGAGGTTGTACAGCGCCTTCTTGTAGCGCTCGTCGCCAGTCCGCTCATACAGCGGATAAAGCAGCACGCCTGGCTGAATATCGTCGAGCTCATCGGTCTTGATCTTCTCGATCGTGCCATCGGCTTGCACATGACTATCAACCCAACGCTTCATGTAGTCGTAATAACGTTCATCTCGTGTCTGCTCCCATGTCTTCGTCATGCCAGACAGGAATACGCCTTGGTGATAATGGAATCGTTCCGGAGGGAGCTTCTCGGGTTCGAACTTTGTCATGATTGCTTCGCATGCTTTCTCTGCCCATTGAATCGGCGTCAACGTCTCTTGATTGCTGCTAATGGAAGTATTCATATCGCGTAGATTCCTCCTTGAATCGGTTATAGATGTATCGTAGCATTGGATTATGTACATTTTGTGCGATAATTGATCGTTTCTTCTCATATCTTGCGAGAGTTAACGAGAAGACTGGGCATAGGAGGGGATTGCAATGTCAGAGCTTCATCACGAGGATGCTGCCGGAAAGTTTCTCTTATCGTATCGGAAGGCGCAGAGCCATCATATGCCGATCAGTCATTTTCACAGCACGTTTGAAATCTATTATCTGATGTCTGGGCAGCGATCGTTCTTCATTAAAGATCGGACAATCGCGATGGAGGAAGGTGATGTTGTCATTGTTTCCCCGAATATTGTGCATCGGACAATCAATGCGGCCATGCCTGAACACGAACGTCTTATCGTAAACATTCTTCCGAGTTTTATCGGAATGACAGATTCCACTCTCTCAACGGTCCCTGATGTACTTCAGCCATTGACGGAGCGTGAATATCTGGTCGTCCGCTTATCGCTGCACGATCGAGTAACCATCGATGGATTAGCAGAAGCGATAATTCGCGAGATACGGGAGAAGAAGTCCGGATTCGAAATGTTCGCGCAGACGCTTGTACAGCAGCTGCTCATCTTGTGCTGTCGGCACGCTGAACAGGGAAGCACGACACCGGTCGCTTCGCCAAGCGCGATGCATGAGCGGATATCAGAGATCGCGCAGTATATCAATCGTCATTACATGGACGAATTGTCCCTTCAGCGGGTGGCGGATCAATTCTATATTAGTCCGTATTATCTCAGCCGTTTCTTCAAGGAAGCGACAGGGTTTACGTTCGTGGAATATTTGAATAGCGTTCGCATCAAGGAAGCGAAGAAGCTGCTGGAGCAGACACCGACGAAGGTTAGTCTAATCGCAAGGAAGGTAGGGTTCGGCAGTGTGACTCATTTTGGCCGCGTGTTCAAAGCGGTCACCGGTAGAGCGCCTTTATTTTATCGAAGCGGGCGGTAGGATTTCGTTTTTACTGAATCCAAGTGAAATTTACCCTGTATTTACGATATTTCTCTATTAACTAGTTAATGGATTCATTTATAATGAAATCGCTACCATTAGATATAGTAGAGGAAGGCGAATTCATGATGACAACGAACCGGAATGATAAAGTGAGTGAAGAGACTGGCTACACGAGTCCGTGGATAGTAGAGAGAGCGGATCCTTATGTATGGAAGCATAACGATGGAACGTATTATTTTACGGCATCGGTGCCTGAATATGATCGCATTGTTCTGCGGAAAGCCACAACGATTGAAGGTTTGGTCGATGCAGAGGAAACGGTCATCTGGCGCAAGCACGACACAGGAGAGATGGGCCATCATATTTGGGCGCCGGAGCTGCATTATATTGATGATAAATGGTACGTCTATTTCGCTGCGGGTAAAGCTGAGGAAATATGGGCCATCCGTCCTTATGTGCTGGAATGTGTAGATGCGGATCCAATCACAGGCACGTGGGTGGAGAAAGGGAAGATCGAGCTCGACTTCGAAAGCTTTTCCCTTGATGCGACGACGTTCAACCATAAAGGTGTTCAGTATTTGATCTGGGCGCAGTATAAGGGCGATGACAGCAACATCTACATGGCCAAGCTGGCGAACCCTTGGACGATTGTTGGTCCTCAGGTACTCCTCTCAACGCCGCAATATGATTGGGAAACGCAAGGTCACCGTGTCAACGAAGGACCTGCCGTGCTGGTACGGAATGGCCGAATCTTCGTTGCGTTCTCCGCGAGCGCAACGGATCACCGTTACTGCGTGGGCTTGTTGGAGGCATCTGAAGACAGCGATTTGCTTGATCCGAGCTCCTGGACGAAGCACCCGCTTCCTGTGTTCGAGACGAATGAGGAAACGGAGAACTTCGGTCCAGGTCACAACTGCTTTACAGTTGCGGAAGACGGCGTAACGGATCTAATCATCTATCATGCGCGTCCATATCGTGACATTATTGGCGGGGCGTTGTCCGATCCGAACCGTCATGCCCGTGTGCAGCGATTCACGTGGAATGAGGATGGCACACCGCATTTCGGCAAGCCAGGTAAAGCGGCAGCGGTAACCCAATAACGATTATAGAGACTTTCGAAAAGCCGTAGGGGTTAGCCCTACGGTTTTTTTGAATGCTTCATTAAAGGAATCGATGCTCCGATACCCGACCTGCTCAGCAATATAGCTCACTTTGTGGGTGGTGCTGCGCAGCATTTCGCAGCTTCGCTGGATGCGTACATTTTGCAGGAAAGAGCCGAATGATTGTCCGGTATGTTGGGTGAACAGCCGCTGTAGATGCCGAGCGCTCCAACCCGATATTCGGGATAGCTCATCCAGTGTGACGGTCGTATGGAAGTTCTGCTCCACATAATCGATGACCTGATGGAAGCCGGTGGTTTCCTCCTCGGCAGCACCTCGACCGTTGTCGCCATATTTGAGCCGATACACCGTGACGATAAGTTGACTTAGCAATGCATGAAGCATCGCCTGCGAACCAATTGCGTTCGTGTTCATTTCCTTATTCAGCTGGATCATAATGCGTTCGATCTCGCCTACCCGATCGAAGACGGAGAAGTAAGACGAAGTGTTGCCTCCCAGTGAGGATAGATGTTCTTGAATCGGTTGTTCCTGCAAACCTGACAATAGAGTGGCCAGCTGCATATCGAACAGACAGTTGTAAACAATCGGAGGTTTGCTTGATCGACCCGGTGTAGAAGGCCGGAACACATGGGACACACCGATCGGGATGACGTAGAGCTGCCCCTTGTGAATCGGAAACGTCTCCTGCTCGATATGATGAAAGCCGGTTCCTTCGGCCACGTAGCAATATTCGATAAAATCATGCGCATGGTAAGGGACGTTGAAATCTTCCGTGAACCGGTTGACGAACATGAGTGAATTGTTAGACAGAAAATGATTTTTCTCAAATAGATTGTCTGGCTGTTTCATGGAGAGGATGCTCCTTGGATTTGAATTAGGCTTATGACTAGTATAGCTTAGTTGGTTTATTATGTCCTTATGAAAAGGGTGAAATGTCCGTTGTGGCAGGTGTTACTCCTTGTGCAGCCTATATAATAGGGCTATATGAAACGCCAATATAGCCCGCTTCCGCTTGCGCGGAACGGATGAGGATGAGAGGATGACTTCTGAATGCAAACCGCATCGCAATGGATTTGGTACCCTGGTGATTTTGAAATCTATCATCATCTGCAGTTAAGCCTAAGGCGGGAAGAACGTGAATATCAATGGCCGGCCTTCTGGCGGCTGGATGACTGCTATCATAACGTAAGGTTCCGCAAGAAGATTGTTTGTGACGCACCTGAAGAAATGACCGTATTCGCCCATGGCGTCGGTCATGTCTGGGTGGACGGGAAGAAGCATCCGTTCAAGCATCCAATCATGCTAGCTGCTGGGCAGCATGAAATCGTAGTTCACGTAGCCCGTCCAGACGGTCTGCCATGTGTCTACGTGGAGGGTGCTGAGAGTGCAAGCGACTCGTCATGGGAAGCGAATGAATTTGGGCGAGAGTGGCTGCCAGCAGGATGTAATGGGCTGTATCTGAACCGTGAAGATGATCCCAACCATTTTACATTCCAATATAAGAAGATTGTGCCGGTATCGATTGAACGCAGGGCGGATGGCATTGTATATGACTATGGCCGCGAAACGTTCGCAGTGCTTGAATTCGAGCAGGTAAAAGCGTCGTCGGACATTCACCTGTACTACGGGGAATCGCTGGAAGAGGCATTGGATACCGAGCACAGCATTATCATCGACACGATTCCAGCGGGAAGCACGACTTATCGTTGTACGGCACGGGCATTTCGTTATCTATACATTCGGTGCGCAGAGCAGGAGACATTCGAGTTGTCGGCTTGGTATGAATATTTGCCATTCAATCGAATTGGCAGCTTCAACTCCTCGAACGAGCTGCTGAACCAGATCTGGGAGACGGCAGAGTATACGTTCCATCTGAACAGCCGGGAGTTTTTCCTCGATGGAATTAAACGCGATCGGTGGGTGTGGTCGGGGGATGCTTATCAGAGCTACTTGATCAACAACTATTTGTACTTCGACGCCGACATTACGAAGCGAACAATCATTGCGCTGCGAGGCAAAGATCCGATTGCGACTCACACCAATACGATTGTGGACTACTCGTTCTATTGGATTATGAGCGTGCATGCATATTATCTCGGGACGAAAGATCTCGAATTCGTATCGTTCATCTACCCTCGGATGAAGTCGATGATGGATTACTGCATCTCGCGGACGGATGAGGACGGATTCATCCGGGGCCGCGATGGCGACTGGGTATTCGTCGACTGGGCGGAGTACGATCGGACAGGTGCAGTATGTGCGGAACAAATGCTGCTGGCCGAAAGCTTAAAGGCGGCGTGGGCTTGCGGCGAGCTTCTCGGGAAGGGCGAAGCGGATTACTTGAGGCGGAGCGAGCAGTTGAAGGAGCAGATCAATGCCCGCTATTGGGACGAGGAACACGGTGCGTACATCGACAGTTTCGAGTCTGGTCGGAGGAATGTGACGCGGCATGCGAATATTTTTGCCATTCTATTAGGCATTGCAGATGATCGGCAGCGTGAGTCGATAATTCAGAACGTGCTGCTGAATGATGAGGTTCCGCAGATCAGTACGCCATACTTCGCGTTCTATGAGCTTGAGGTGATGTGCCAGACGGGTCAATTGGAGCATGTGACGAAGCTGATGGAGCAGTACTGGGGCGGCATGCTGGCGCTTGGGGCGACGACCTTCTGGGAGGAGTACAATCCGTCGGTTACGGGCCTTGATCATTATGGCATGTACGGCGACCGATACGGCAAGAGCTTGTGCCATGCTTGGGGTGCGAGTCCGATTTATTTGCTGGGACGCTATTACCTCGGAGTCTCCCCGACTTCGGCAGGTTATGATACGTTCGTCGTCGAGCCGAAGCTTGGCGGGCTGGAGCAGATTGAAGGCACAGTTCCGGTTAACGGCGGCGTGGTTGCGGTTAAGATGACTTCCGAAAGGCTGCATGTCATTACGGATAAGAATGGCGGCACAGTGCGGATAAACGGCAAGGAGTACTCGCTTCATAAAGATATGCCGTTCGTGTTGGAGATAGGTGGGCGGTTGGTCTAGAACGGCAACCGTTAGAATTCGTAAGCCTTGTTGCTGAGGCAGATAAGCACGCCGAGAACCGTTAGCGTGTTCGTGCTAGCAAACTGTCGTGATTATTGAACTGCATATGCGCAGCATACTGTACAAAGAGGATGTCCCCAGCTAACGGCGGGGACATCCTCTTAGCTTGATACTATCGTTTAGTTCAAGGCGAGCACTCTCACGCCATACGGCTCGATCGTCAGATCGCCTGCTTGAAGCTGTACGCCTTCAAGCAAATCCTCAGCTTTCTCCAACAGACGGGCAACCGCCGGCTCGCCCGAATAGTTGAGCAGGAATGCGAATCGGCGGTCGCCTTTCTCGCGGATTGCGATCTCCACCTGCTGGGGAAGCTCCAATTGATCGGCTGCTGCAGGCTGCAGACCAAGCCGGCGAATAAGCGCATTCGCAGCATCAAGGCTGAAGGCAGCGCCGTAATAGTACGCTTCGCCTTCACCATATGCATTCCGAGTGAGTGCAGGCTTGCCCTCGTAATAAGCGCTGTCGTATACGGCAACCGTTTCAACACGATCATTCGCTGGCAGGAGAATATCGTTGAACATCGTTGCTTGTACACTTTCGTCCTTGCCATCCGTCCAACGCAGACCTGGTACCTTCGACTTGCTCGTGAGCAGCGTGAATTCTTCTACCGTAATGCCGCACAATTCTGCGACTGGTCCTGGGAATGGCGCCATCCGGCAGTGCCCCTGCTTATCCTTATAGCCTGTACGTGCACCGAAGATCAGCTTTCCGCCGCCGGCGACATACTGCTTCAACAGTTCGGCCGTTTCATCCGTAAGAATCGCGGCATGCGGATAGATGAGCACCTTGTAACGCGTTAAGTTGCTTAGGCTGGTGTTTTCATTGATGTATAGATAATCGTGTGGCACATGGTTGAACTGCATAGCCTTGCTCCAGCTGTATACACTCTCGCGAGAGAGCGGGCCATGCCATACGTCCAGCTCGCCATCCCACTCGTTATCATAATCATGCAGGATCGCCACTTCAGCAGCGAAGCGGGACCCGACGATCGCTTCTCCGATACGCGCCATCTCGCTGCCGACTTTAGCAACTTCTGCGACACGCCTGTTCGGCTGATTATGGTAGTCGTTGATGCCGTGCCAGTAAATCTCAGTGCCGAACGTTGCTGTTCGCCATCTGAAATACAACAGCATGTCCGCTCCATGAGCAATCGATTGGTACGTCCACAATCGGATTTGGCCGGGCTGCGGCGTTGACTGCGCGAAGGTGACCCAGCCGCCTGGACCTGCTTGCTGCTCCATGATCGTGTAGTTCGGTGAGATGGAACGCGTCTTCGTCAAGTAATTGGAATAGATGCGGTCGAGAAGAGGCTGATCGCGATCATCGTCATTCCAGATTGATGTGAAGTTCGGATACGAATCGTAGGAGTAGAAGTCCAGCAGCTGTTCCGTCATCTTGTGGTTATCCAGATGCGGGAACATGCCGTTCGTCGTAATCCATTGGTTCGGCGCAAGCTTCCGGATGATATCGACCTGCACCTGTACGAACGAGATGCAGTTGTCCGAGATGAATCGTTTCTCATCCAGCGCTTGATGCGGATTGACAGTGCCGCGGGGCAGATGGATCTGTGACCAGTCTGAGTAGCTCTGGTTCCAGAATACCGTTCCCCATGCGGCGTTAAGCGCGTCGAGGGAGCCGTACTTGCCTTCCAGCCAGACACGGAACGACGCATCGTCCGCATCTGAATAGAAGCGATCGCCTTCGGCGTTCAGCTCGTTATCGATCTGCCAGCCAACCACTCCTGGGTAGTCTGCGTAGTGGCGTGCCATCGCCTCGGTTATTTTGGCACAATAATCGCGGTAGATCGGGCTGCTGTAGTTGTAATGCCGACGATTGCCGTGTCGATAAGGCACGCCTTCCTTGTTCACATTCAGAATCTCAGGGTAACGCTGCGTCATCCACGCTGGGGGCGTTGCCGTTGGCGTACCGATAATGACCTGCAGTCCGTATTGATGCGCAAGATCGATCGCACGGTCGAACAGGTCGAATTGGTACACACCTTCCTCGGGTTCGAACAGATTCCAAGCAAATTCACCCACTCGAATGATAGAGAAGCCGATCTCCTTCATCCGTTTGAAATCGTCAGCCCACATCGATTCCGGCCATTGTTCGGGGTAGTAGCATATGCCAAGCGTGAAACGCTCAACGGGTACGGTTTTTGCCATCGTTCACATCTCCTCATCATCGCATCTATTCCAATCATGCGGTATGTCCTCTACATGGCCTCATTATAGGAAGGACAGGTATTTGGTGTAAATAACGTGATTTTGTCGAAGATAATAGGTTTTTGAGATTCTCAACAGCGTACATATGCAATAAGGGAAATGATAAGCATGAATCAAAAAAGCAGGGCTGATGTCGGATCAGCTCTGCCTTTTATTTTCACAAGAGAAGAAGAATAAGTTCACGTGCGGTTTATACCGTCTTATGATGCGGTTTTATTTTGAAATAGATCTGATACGGTTCATAGCCCACATCACGAATCCGACGAAACTCGATCGCGGGGTTCTGGTTTACGGTTTTGAAGAAATATCGCCAGGCTCCCCATTCGCGTTCATTCTCCATCGTCAATTCTGCTGCTGGATCATCATGCTCGGTATAGAGTAGGCGCTCATCGTCGCAGAGACCAGCCAGTACCTCAGGACCATAACGGAATGCGCCGACGCTTGCATCGTCGGGCAGCGGGATGAAACGAATGCCGATCGGCAATAGGATGCTCACCTTGTCGCCGTCCTTCCACAGTCGACTGATCGTATAGAATTCGCTGCTATCCGCCGTGGTCCCCAGAAGTTCGCCATTCAAATAAATGCTTGCTTCAGACATGATCCATTCCGGAATTCTGAATCGTATCGGAAAGCTGCTCGGCACGGATACATGCACGACGCAATCGTATTTGCGATAATTCGGAATATTCTCATGCCGGGCTGTCGCTTCATTGATCGCCTGATAGCCGGCAATATCGGATGATTGCAGCATGCTTCCGCTCATTCGATCTTGTCGCAATACGAACTTGGCCGCTTGTCCATCAAGCAGGGCTTCCAGCTCCGTATCGAAGTACTGACATACATGAATGCCATCATCATCCGCCTGGTAAAAGAAATTCCGATTCAGTGCGGCATTCGCTTGCACCATAGTGCCGTGACAGCAGAAGAAGCTGTTCGTTTCGGTACTCCACTCCTTGCGCAAACCTGCTTTCATCGGAAGAAAATAAGTGAGCAGCCCTGTCGACGGATGATCGTGTTGTTTGCCAGTAACGCCATATTCTTGATAATAGGCTTGCGCCATGATTCCGTTGTATAGATTGTATTCGATATATTGAGCGTATGCAGGGTTGCCTGTATGCCGCAGCAGAAACTCCGCCAACCGCATCATATTGTACACCGTGCAATGCTCTTGATTCTTATCCCCTAGGCGGGCCTTCATCTTCATCTTCGGCATCCATACTTCACCGGAAGTTTGTCCGCCAGTAGCAAGATAGCCGCGTTCGGTTACCGCGCAATTCCAGTAGGCGCGAACGATGTCCATCCACTGCTGTTCGCCGGTTACTTCAAATGCCCGCGCGCAACCGAGCACTTCCGGAATTGTTGTGTTCGCATGCATATTCGTAAGCGGGTCTTTCCCTTCAAGCAGCGGTTGAAACAACCGACGACGATAATAGCGCTGCAGAAGAGTCTTATATTTCTCTTCGCCCGTAATTTGCAGAAGCTCTGCCCATACTTCAAGCATTCCGCCTGTTTCGGCATCAAGAATGTTGTCGAACTTTTCTCTGTCGAATGAGCTGCTCCACGCCAAGAACCAATCCGCAAATCGATCGGCCACTTCCAATGCCTGCTTGTTTCCGGCGTAAATGTGCATATCGACGAGGCCCATCAGAAGCTTGTGGAGGTTATATTGAGGCGCCCAGATGTCCTTGCCTTTCGCGATCCAATGGAGGTATTTCTCAGGAATTGGTCCAACCCATTGCCCGCCATTATCTTTCTGACATTCTGCAAGCTCTTGTACGATCAAATCTGCTTTCAGTTTCAACTCTGCATCGCCAGTCTCATCGTAACGGATGGCAGCGGCGGAGAGCCAATGACCTAAGAAATGACCGCGAAGCTGGCAAACAGGCGACTCCCAGCCCCCATGTGCATCGGGTGGAATCTCTCTTCCTGTATAACGGCCCGCTTCAAGTCGATAATTGAATAGCAAGTTATCGTTGGTTAGTTTCATCAAATAAGCTCGATTAGCCGTTTCTCTCCTACGCAGCTCGTTGTCCAACAAGTTGACTTGACGACCCCTCAATTCGTTCATGCAATATCACTCCTGTCCCTAATCGCTGTGTATGATTGTGTACGTCTTAACTAAGAGTGATTATAGGGATCAAGAATAACAAATTACATGATTTAACGTATGGAATTATTGATCTATCCTGAGGAGTAAACGTTGTCATCTGTACGACATTTCGTACATCCGCTAGAATGACATGGAATGTTCGTATTTCATAATTAGTTAAGAAAAATATCTGATGATAAAAATGAACCAATGAAGAGGTGATCGCGTCTATGCAAACATTCGGCTCCATCCTAACGTACGTAAGCAAGGGCGATGGAGGATATCTATCACCAGCAGATTCAAGAAGAACGGATGCTTTATACATTGCTGCAAAAGAAAACAGAGATGAACGGTTCACCAATCTCAATAAAGGGAAACCGATTCTGTATGTAAAGTGGGAAGATTCGGTCGAGAATGCACCGAACGCTCAAATGGGCTCACCCAGCTTATTTCGCAAACCGGACGGTACTTATGGATTGGTTGCATCCGAGAACAACAAGGGTAGCGGCATCTATTTGTGGGACTCCATGGATCTTATTGCATTCTCCAATCAAAGACGGATTGAAGTCAACAGGGACGGAGTAGCCTTGGAAGATCCGAAAATCGTATATGATGCGAGCTCGGATACCTATCAACTGTTCTGGAGAAGCGGCGGCGGTGAGGTTTCGTTTGTTTCGGTTTCGAATGATCAACTAACTTCCTTCGCGACGCGGACCGAGCATGAATATGGAGCTGCTGAGATGAAGGGAATTCTCCCTTCTAATGCATTGCCGAATGAAGCGTCCAAATTCGATGTGACACAGCAGGAGTATGAGCGAGTGATTCGGAGGTATGCACCTGTAACGAACACAGGTGTACAAGTATTGGAGGATATATCGATCAAGGCAGGAGAAAATCTGCCTTCGCTAATGGACCGAATCGAGCTGTTCTACAGCGATGGCTCGAGCAAATTTCTTGGTGTGAACTGGAATCTGGAGGATATCCAAGCGATTCAACCAACAGAGCCTGGAAGCTACAGGATCAGAGGAACGATTGTGCAGTCTGTATTTGAATATCCATTTATACAAGAACGGGCAGATCCCTTCATAACCTATAATCCAGATGACGGTTATTATTATGCGACAGGCTCTTATTATCCGGAATCCGATCCTTCTAATTGGACTGAGTTCGAGATGCAGGACATTGATTACGATAGAATTACGCTGCGACGAGGGAGAACGCTTGAGGAACTGCGCTCGGCAGAGGAGTTTGATGTATGGGTACCGCGTGGCGAGGACGGTTTTGTACCCTTCTTGTGGGCGCCTGAGGTCCATAAAATCAATGGCAAGTGGTACATTCTTGTTGGAGCTGGACAATCGGATAGCGGCAGACGCTGGTGCAGCACGATGGTTCTGGTTGAATACACCGGGACGCTCCAGGACATGCAGCAGGGCGGTATGTTGAGACGCAACAACTGGAAGCCAAGAGCAATTCAGGACTCCCCTTGCGGCTTTGACATGACATTCGCCGAGATCAATGGGACTGGGTATTACATTTGGCCTAGCAGATGCCAATTGTATATTCAGAAGGTAGATCCGATAGACCCGACGAAACGGATTGGCGAAGCAGCAGTTATCAAAGGCATTGATTGGCCGTTCGAATATGGCAAACATAACATTCATCATACCGATCAGGGAATCGTTGAAGGTGCTGCCGTGCTGCAATATGGGGATAAAATCTATCTAAGCTATGCAGGTGCTACGGTAGACCAATATTACTGTACCGCGGTCATGACAGCTGATGCGGGAGCCGACGTTATGAATCCTGATAGCTGGACACGTCCGACCTATGCTGCACTAAGTACGGAAGACGTGCTGGCTGTGGAAGGGATCAAGCCCCACTGCGGGCCAGGTCATAACTCCTTCTCTTTGGATGAGTATGGCAATCCCATTAATATCTATCATGCAAGACCCGTTCCAGATCCGCATGTCGGCGTTGGGGCAGGAGGGCTTCATGATCCGTGCCGGCACACGATGGTTCGACCGGCGCATATCGCCATTGATGGCACATTAATTCTGAATATGACGAAGGAAGAAGAATTGGCGCCGCAGAATAGGAATGTAGTGTTGACGGTCAAAGTAATTTATTGACGGTTGCTTATCGGAGTTGAAAATAATCAACCAAAGCTTTTAAACAAAGGTCCTCGTCCTTATAGCCGGGGACCTTTCGTTTTGCATGAACGCTATTGTTTCAAATATTGCTTAGGCGTCGTTCCGTACGTGCGCTTGAACATGCGGATGAAATAGCTGGTGTCCATCCCGACTCTCTCGGCCACTTTCTCTACAGCCATGTTCGGATAGTCCTCGAACAGCTGTACCGCGATGCGCATGCGCAGCTGCAGCATATATTGCTGCGGCGTCATACCGAAGCTCGCCACGAAGAGCCGGTGAAAATGCTGGACGGAATAACCCGCTGCCCGTGCGACATTCGTCATCAGCAGCCGCTCGTTATAGTGGTCGTGAATGAGCTTGACTGCTGTTTGCAGGGCGACATTTGATTGACTGGAAGTGATCGTGCTTTTACCTATTTTGCGGTCGGTGTATTGATTCTCAAGTATGCTGATCAGCATTCCATATATTCGCCTAGAGGATTCCCAGTAGGCGCTCTCACCACTTGAGTGGAGCAGATGCCACAGCGATTCAAGCTGCTCCCACAGCTGATTGAAGTTTGAAGCAGGGAGCGGGTTCAGCAGCAGTTCATTCATTTGTTGAAGCATAGACCCAGCTGCGGTGCCGTGGAAACCGATAAAGCCCAGATCCCATTCCTCGTTCGGGCTATCAGAATAATATTCATGCGGCGTATCGGCTGGCAGCAGCAGCAGCGTACCTTTCGACATCAGGATCTTCTGTTGACCGTCTATAATAAACACGCCGCGCCCGCTGCGCGATAAGAAAAGCTGGTGTGCTGGATAGCCTTCGGGCCGAGACAGATGCCGCTGAGCATGGTTGCCGATGACGCGCACATAGAGGGGCAATACCTGTTCGAGGTTCGTAAATTCTGCAAGCAGAAATGGCAGCATCGGGATACCCTCCATTCGTAATGTTCATATTGTACGATTTTGTGGAGGTAACGTTCAATGTTTATAATTGCGATGAAGGCTATAATCAAGTCATTAATGAGTGAATATGACGATAATTCAAAGGAGCGACCCTTAATGACACAACAACATGCGCCAATTAGTCCGAAGCTTCCTGTTCTTATGCATGGTGCCGATTATAATCCGGATCAATGGCTGCATAATCCAGCTGTGCTGGAGGAAGATATTCGCCTGATGAAGCTGGCAGGCTGCAATGTAATGGCGATTGGTATTTTCTCATGGGCGGCGCTTGAGCCAGAGGAAGGCCGATTTACGTTCGAATGGATGGATCAAGTGCTGGATCGTTTCGCAGCGAACGGAATTTATGCATGGCTCGCTACGCCGAGTGGCGCGCGTCCCGCTTGGATGTCAGAGAAGTATCCTGAAGTTCTACGTGTTGAAGGCAATCGTGTACGCAACCTTCATGGTATGCGTCACAACCATTGTTATACATCGCCGGTTTATCGTGAGAAGACGAGCATCCTGAACGGCAAATTAGCAGAACGTTATGGGAATCATCCAGCGGTTATCGGCTGGCATATTTCCAACGAATTCGGCGGCGACTGCCATTGTGATTACTGCCAAGAAGCATTCCGCGGCTGGCTGAAAGAGAAATATGGTTCGCTTGATGCATTGAACAGCGCATGGTGGACATCGTTCTGGGCCCACACGTATACGAGCTGGAGCCAAGTGGAATCGCCGGCACGTCACGGCGAGATGATGGTCCACGGACACAACCTGGACTGGCGTCGTTTCGTAACGGCGCAGACGGCAGACTTCTGCCGTCATGAGATCGATTCGGTGCGCAGCGCGAACCCGTCGCTGCCAGCGACGACGAATATGCATATGATCGAAGGTCTTGATTATCGCAAATTCTCCGAAATTCTTGATGTAATCTCGTGGGATGCGTACCCGACTTGGCACGAATATAAAGATGACAGTCAGCTCGCGGCATCGATTGCGTTCTACCATGACCTATATCGTTCCTTGAAGCGTAAGCCGTTCCTGCTCATGGAGAGCACGCCAAGCCTTACGAACTGGCAGCCTGTCAGCAAGCTGAAGCGTCCAGGGATGCACCAGCTTTCTTCGCTGCAAGCGGTAGCGCATGGCTCGGATTCGGTCCAATACTTCCAATGGCGTAAGAGCCGCGGTTCAAGCGAGAAATTCCATGGAGCGGTCGTCGACCATGTCGGACACGAGCATACTCGTGTGTTCCAAGACGTTGCACACCTGGGCGAGACGCTGAAGAACATTTCGGAGGTCGCTGGATCGGCAACGCCGTCCGAAACTGCGATTTTGTTCGATTGGGATAATCGGTGGGCTGTGAAGGATTCGCAAGGACCACGCAACATGGGCATCAAATACGAAGAGACCGTCTACGCGCATCATCGCGCGTTCTGGAAACAGGGGATTGCGACGGACGTTATCGGCTCGGAGGATTCATTCGACGGGTATAAGCTGATTATCGCTCCGATGCTCTATATGTGCCGCGAGGAAACGGGCCGCAAGCTGGAGCAGTTCGTCGAACAAGGCGGAACGCTTGTGACTACCTACTGGACTGGCGTTGTGGATGAGCATGATCTGTGCCATCTCGGGGGGTTCCCGGGGCCGCTTCGGAAGACGCTTGGCATATGGGCGGAGGAAATCGAAGGCTTGTACGATTATGATCGGAACGGCTTGGAGCTGTCGGCAGCCAATGTATTAGGCCTTAGCGGTACGTATGAAGCACACGAAATCTGCGAATTGATTCATACGGAAGGCGCTGAAGTGCTTGGCGTATATACAGATGACTTCTACGCAGGCCGGCCAGCGCTGACATTGAATCGCTTGGGACAAGGCCGCGCGTACTACATGGCTGCTCGACTGAAGGATGATTTCCTCAGCGACTTCTATACGTCGGTTGCTGCAGAAGCTGGTGTGAGCCGCGCATTGCAGACTGAACTGCCAAGTGGTGTATCCGCAGCTGTTCGTACGGATGGCACTACCGACTATCTGTTCCTGATGAACTTCAGCGGCGAGCATCAGCAAGTTGAGCTCGATGAGCGGAGCTACAGCGATATGGAATCGGGCGATTCCGTATCCGGTGCTGTAGAATTACCTGTAAACGGCGTGATACTCTTGAAACGGCAATCTGTTTAAAAAGAGACGAGGAACAAAACATTTGAGCGCAGCGAAGGCTACCGTTTCCACGGTAGCCTTTCGCTTTGTGGCTATAGCAATAATCTAGACATCTTGCCACGCTGTATATTTATTGCCATCTGGGTCGAAGAAATGAAATGCTTTTCCGCAATCGCCACTATCTTTAAGTTCGGAAACTTTCGCACCGCCGGCTCTCATCTGCTCATACAATTCTTCAATTTGTTCCACCTCGAAACAGACGGATTCCATTACATGTTCCTCGTTATTGTCGTCCCAATCATGCGTAACGAAATTCGATGACTGCTTTTCTTTGGTCTCCAAGAAGAATATCCCTTGACCAGATGCAAGTTTCACATTCCCTCCAGGCGATAACGTAATTAACCCATGTCTCATGAAAAATTGTTTAGTTACCGCTGCGTTCGTCACGGGAATATATACGCATTCAATCTTTTTCAAACGTGCTTGGTTATGCGGAAATTTGCTTTCTAGTTCATTTTTTAAGTCCAATTTATTCATGGAAAACCAGCCTCCATCTAAATAGGATGATAACGACTTTAGAATATAATAATTCGGTATTCAATTTGAAATTCCTTCCATTAACAAGTTGTTAGAATAATGAGTGCGGCTGTTACCGGAAAAAGGAAAACAGTATGTTGAAGCGAATTAAAATGATCATCAATTATTGGAAATGGAGTTGTTCTATTTTGATAAAATCATCTTATTTAGACATTATGACCTTAGATTTCGAGAGATCAATCAAGTGGTATCAAGATAATTTGGATTGCACCGTTTCGGTCAATAATGGGATAGATTTTGCGATGCTTGAATTCTCAGGTAATCCAATGTTTATTTATAAGTTGGAACAAATCAATAGAAATTACCTCCCTAATGGAGAGCCGTTTTACGATGCCGGGTTCATTGTAGATATAGATGATTTGGACAAGCTCCATCAGAAGCTCAAGAACAATGGGAATGAAGTAACCGATCTCGAGATAGAAGAAGAGGATGGAAAACCGTGGGCCTTTTATGTCAATGATCCTGACGGTAATCGAATATGTTTTTGGAGAGGGTAACTCGTCGTTCTAGATATCTTTCCTGTCCAAAATGAAAACAAGCGGCCTCTCACAGAGAAGCCGCTTGTTTCTATTCAATCGAATCCCACAACGAACGCGCATAATGCATCAGTGTTAACGACTGCTCCCAGCGATCGCTAAATTCTCGTTTCCGATTCGTCGCCTCGTCGAAGGTAATGGCGTAGGGCGGTGGGCCGAGCTCTGGAATGAATAGGAGCGAGCCGCCTTCAGGATGCGACTGCTGCCAGTTCCACATGCCTTCTTGCCACCATTGACCGTATCGTACCAACATCGGATGCGTTCCATCCGTTCCGATGTCGACTTGAATCTGCTCGCCGTTCGATAGACGAGCATGAATGCAGTCAGCGCGGGAGAGCAAGAGACGGAAGTGCGTTTCTGCCTGCTCGGGTACGTTCAGCATTTCGCCGGCGAGCACATAATGGGACAGATCCGCAGTCAATCGCAAGTTCGGGATACGCTCGACGTACTCGGCCGTTCGAATGAGATCCTGTGTAATCGTGCCACGATGCGTCTCGACATTGACTGGCAACCTATATTCATCAGCCAATCCAGCTATACCCGAGAGGAGCTCGATGGCGCGTTCTCCAGTCAGAAAAGGCGTCATGACTTGAACATTGACGGCTCTAATGCCGCCATATGCTGCCGCACGCTCAAGCGCTGATTTCATTTCCTCGATGGACTTCGGGTAAACATTAACGCTAAGCGCAAGTCCATATTGTTCTGACAACGAGCGCCATTGCTCTGCTGCTTCGCCGGGTTCGGGCGTGAAAGCATCGATACCTTGGAAACCTGATTCCGCAATGAGCTGAAACTTTTCTTCCATATTCAGCTCACGGCCGTCGAACAGTAGATTTGACATGCCCCACCAGGACATATGGATGTCAAGGGATGCGTTCTGTTTAGTGATAGGCTGGTGTCTCAATGCCGCAAGGACCTCCATCGGGATTACCCTCCAAGGTGAGTTTCTCGCCGTTGGCGCGATAGAGCGGATTATACCAATGGGAAATACGTGTCGCGCTCACATTCGCATAATGGGAAATGAATGCGCGGCGGAATCGATCTTTTGTTTTGTTACGATAAGAGCCGTGAATGAGATTGCCGTTGAAGAACAGAATATCGCCGGGCTCCATAACAGCTGCAATTGGTTTCTCTTCTTTCGGCGGCTTCACGTAATGAGTTGTGAACGATTCCTTGGAATCCGATTCTTCCGGACATACAATCTCGTACGTATTCGTCTTCGGCACGAGCAGCATGCAGCCGTTTTCTTCGTCGCAGCGGTCAACCGCGCCCCATGCCGCGATACAGTTGCCTGGCTCAACCTTAAGATAGAAGTTATCTTGATGAAGCGCCTGACCGCGCGAGCCTGGCGGCTTGTAATAGAACATGCTTTGCGCAGCGAGTGCTTCCTCGCCATACAGGTCTTCCAAGATGCGAATGACAGTCGGGTGAAGCATATATTTCATGCTCGTCTCGTCGAAACGGTGCGGGTGCATGACGCGTGGATATCGTCTTAGCGGATCTTGATTCGACTCGGATAGATCTGGTTCGAAGAAGCCTGGGATCATCTGGTCGCTTATCTCGTCAAATCTTGTTTGAATCTCTGCAACTTCTTCAGCATTCCAGACACCCCGAACGATGAGGTACCCTTCTTTCTCAAACTGTTCCATCTGCTCGTTCGTTAGAACAGAAAGCTGTTTCATTCCTGCTATCCCCTCTCGTAATTACTGCTGCTATGTCTCAAAGTCTACAGGAGAGAGTCGGTTCAGATGAAGTCGGATTTCTGCTCTTAACTAACGGAATTCTGCTATGATCCTCTTTTTCTACTCATGCGGAGACTATGGCTGTTAATCTGATTCATGATTATTAATCGGATTTAGCAGAACTAATCATATTTCTAGAATTAGGGGAGAGAATAATCCCGTTGATTACTGTAGTTTTAATGGGAGAGAGGTTTGTGGTACAATTCTTTGATACTGCTTATATATTCAATGTCTGAATGTATGAGTAAGGATAGGATGCGTTGTATGTTACATAGAGAGTCTGTTAGAATCATACAAAACATCAAGTGGAGGGAATATTGTTGAGCACAGATAAAACAATTGGCATTCCTTTGCCAGGGTTTGCTGATTTCAGCCGCAAAGTTGCTGCAGAAGGCACTGTTTTACTTCGTAATGAGGGACAAGTGTTACCGCTAACTCTTGGGGACACTGTATCAATATTTGGGCGAGTTCAAGTTAACTACTATCGCAGCGGCACTGGTTCAGGCGGCAGTGTAAACGTGCCATATACGACGAACCTGCTTGGCGGCTTGCGCGCTAAGTCGAACATTACGGTCAACGAATCGCTTGCATCGACTTATGAGAAGTGGATCGAGCAGAATCCGTTCGATAATGGCGGCGGCGGATGGGCAGCAGAACCATGGTTCCAGAAGGAAATGCCACTGACGGAAGAGCTTGTAGCGGATGCGAGAAGCAAATCCAATAAAGCAATTATCGTCATCGGCCGCACAGCGGGCGAGGACCAGGATAACGCGAACGAGCCGGGCAGCTATCAGCTGACCGAAGATGAGAAGACGATGCTGAAGCTCGTTACGGCACAATTCGAGAAGACGGTCGTCGTATTGAACGTTTCCAACATTATCGATATGAGCTGGGTGGACAATGCTGCATATGCTCATCCGATTACTGCGATCATCTATGCATGGCATGGCGGTATGGAAGGCGGCAACGCTATCGCAGACGTACTCGCTGGCGACGTAACGCCAAGCGGCAAATTGACAGATACGATCGCATATTCGATCGACGATTATCCATCGACTGCGAACTATGGCAGCGACACGCGCAACTTCTACCAAGAAGATATTTATGTCGGGTACCGTTACTTCGAAACATTCTGCCCAGAGAAAGTGCAGTATGCATTCGGTTACGGCCTGTCCTATACAACGTTCAATATTGAGCAGCAAAGTGCGAAAGTGGTTGGCGATCATATAGAAGTGAGCGCAGTAATCACGAACACAGGCAGCCAATATGCGGGTCAAGAAGTATTGCAAGTTTACTATGAAGCTCCACAAGGTAAGTTGGGTCAACCGGCTAAGCAGTTGGCGGCGTTTACGAAGACTGCATTGCTTCTACCGGGCGAGTCTGCGCAAGTATCGGTAACGTTTTCGATAAATTCGATGGCGACTTATGATGATGCTGGTGCTACGGGTCATCGCTCTGCCTATGTGCTTGAAGCGGGTGTCTACAACCTGTATGTCGGCAATAGCGTCAAAGATGTCGTTCAAGTAAGCGTAGACGGTCAAAGCGGCTATCAAGTGAATGAAGTAGTTGTCGTTGAGCAACTGGAAGAAGCGCTTGCGCCAACGGAGAACTTTACGCGCATGAAGCCAGGCGCACGCAAGTCGGACGGCACGTATGAGCTGACTTATGAAGCAGTGCCAACGGCAAAAGTGTCGCTCGCAGAGCGCATTGCAGAGCGTATGCCTGCAACAGTGGCGCATACGGGTGATCAAGGCTACAAGCTGCGTGACGTTCAAGAAGGCAAAGTAAGCTTGGAGACATTCGTAGCTCAGCTGTCGAACGAAGAACTTGCGGTTCTCGTTCGTGGCGAAGGTATGGTCAGCCCATTGGTAACGCCAGGTACAGCATCCGCATTCGGTGGTGTCAGCGAAGGTCTGCGCAGCTATGGTATTCCTGTGGCATGTACAGCTGACGGCCCATCCGGCATTCGGATGGACAGCGGTCATAAGGCGACGCAAGTCCCAATCGGTACACTGCTGGCTGCTACATGGAACTTGCCGCTGATCGAAGAGCTGTATGTTCTTGAGGGTAAAGAGTTGCTCAGCAATGACATCGACACGCTGCTCGGACCAGGCATGAACCTTCGCCGCAGTCCGCTGAACGGCCGGAACTTCGAGTACTTCTCGGAAGATCCGCTCGTGACGGGTCTGTTCGCGATCACGAATGTCGTTGGTATTCGCCGAGGCGGATCAAACGCAACGCTGAAGCACTTCGCATGTAACAGCCAGGAGAAGTACCGCACGCAAGTCGACGCGGCTGTATCCGAACGCGCATTGCGTGAGATATACCTCAAAGGCTTCGAGATGGCTGTTAAGAAAGGCGGCGCGCTGTCGATCATGACGTCCTACAATCCGGTCAACGGACACTGGGCAGCGTCGAACTATGATCTGAACACGACGATTCTGCGCGGTCAATGGGGCTACACAGGTATCGTCATGACGGACTGGTGGGCGAAGATGAATGACGTAGTTAGCGGCGGTCCTGCTGATGTACGTTTCACCAACCACATGGTTCGTGCGCAAAATGATCTGTACATGGTTGTCGACAACTATGGTGCAGAAGCGAATACGACGGAAGACAATACGATCGAATCGCTGGCGAATGGTACCTTGACGCGCGGCGAGCTGCAGCGCAGCGCGATTAACATTCTGAACTTCATCCGCCAAGCGCCAGTATTCTCGCGCAATCAGCAGATTAAGGCAGCTGAAGCTGTGAAGGTCAGCGCTTCTTCAGAGCTGCAAGGCGGCCACAGCATTGCAGAGGATGGACAAGTGAAACCAGTGAAAGATGGCGCAGTTGTTATAGCTGTTGCAGAAGCTGGCCAATACCGTCTGATCGGGCGCATGATGTCACCGGACGGCGGCTTGGCGCAAAGCGCATGCAACGTGCTGCTGAATGGTCAGGTCATTACGACTGCTCAGACTAACGGTACAGACGGCAAATGGTTCAAGCGCAACCTGGCGAAGGTTGAACTTGAAGCAGGTCAGTACGAGCTGACGCTTGATTTCATCAAGCCAGGCATCCAGTTCGATTACATCGAGTTCCAGCAAATTAAATAAAGCAGTCAGTACCTCTAGAAGGTGTCTGCATCACACTAAAAAGCGCGGCTCAGGCCGCGCTTTTTGTGCTATAAACCCCACTGCGCAGCCTGATTGGGCGAGCATCCTCGGGAGCTGGAACTCGTGTGATACTTCCTAGTTATTTGTAACAAGGTAATAATAAGAAATCAGCGTCAGCGTTGCCATGAGAACTCATGCGGCAATGCTGATTTTTTTATTGAAGAACATGAGAAGAAGAAGCAGTGTTGAGCAGAAGTTCTTGTTGAAACCGGAGGTCGAAAGTCTTCTAACCGAAACATGCATCTCGAATGAGGAATGTTAAAAATTGTGTTTATTCTGATTCAAAATCGTTAGATATATGATTTGTAAGGTTACGTGTCACTTTAGCGACATGATAGGATTGATCTGTAACAATTCGATCCGAAAGGAAGATAATAAATATGCGAAATAAGAATGTGACAGCGGTACCTACCGAGCATCTCAGGTCAGTTGATGCCGAATTTCAAGGTTCGATGCAAGAGGTTTCTTATGAGGTATACAACTATATCGATTTATCGCGACAACTTGTAACCAATCGGAATATCGATATCAGTGAAGCAGGAAGAGAAGCCATTGCAGGGGATGCCATATGGAAGAAATGCAACGTCTACTTACCTGCGGGCTATGACGCAAACGACACGGATGTCAAATACAATGTACTGTATTTACTGCACGGAGTCGGCGGAGATCAATTTGAGTGGTTAAGCAGCAATGGTAAGGTTGACGGCCGATTTATTATTTGCAATCTATTTGACAATCTTATTGCAAACGGAGATATCGATCCGCTGATCGTCGTATTTCCCAACGGTAGAAGCGCGCATGACTGGACGGACAGTTCCTTTAATTCCGAGGGTACCAATATGCTAGGATTTTATTACTTCGATTATGAGTTGAGATACGATTTGATTCCGTTTATAGAATCAAACTACAATACCTACGCGGATATAGCAGACACATCCTCCGAGGGAATCCTATTCAATCGCGCTCACAGAGCGATCGCCGGGCTTTCGATGGGGGGAATGCAGGCTCTGAATCTGATCCTCGGCGGGTATAGATATGATTCGACGCGATTCACTGGAACCGATAGCATCTGGGGCAATGGGCTGGATCAAACGGTGCTCACGTCAGGCATGATAGATTTGTTTGCTTATGTCGGAGCTTTTTCGAATGCTCCTACTTCAAGCGAAGGCAACGTTCTTGGAGCAACTCTCGCATCAAGCGATCATAAGCTTCGTTTGCTATATATGACCTGCGGAGAAGCCGATTTCGCGATTCGCAGCTATGCCAAATCGGTGGAAGGGCTGTTAGATCAAGCGGGAAATCATCTCGAACATTTTTATCAAATTCTGATTAAGGATGGTTCTCATGATTTCAATGTTTGGAATAATGGCGTATACAACTATAGTCGCTTGATATTTACAAATAGCGATGAGTCTTTAATGTCTGATGTTGTACTGAAGACGTTGTAAGGATGCGACAAGAAGCTGGTAAATTGCCAGCTTCTTTTTTTTTTTTTTTTTGGGGGATCTATAAGTATGACTAGTGATTTAGATTCGGAGCGGAAGAATAAATACGAGAATAGTAGGATGCTGGATAATGCTGGAACTGTTATACTGTGGAGATACGTTATTCTATTAAATGGTCTGTAGGAGGTTTGGCATCATGCATAATGTAAGCGGAAGCAAGATTGGGCGAACGAAGGCATGGAAAAGGCTGTTGATAATGCTGAGCGTGTTCTCGATCGGGTTATCCATTATAGGATGGGGCGGTCATCAGCGCGCCTATGCGGATTCTCCGCTCACGTCGACAGATTTCTATCGGGCCTATGAGGACATCGATGCGGTGGAGGCGGCGAAGAAAGGTGGCATGACGAAGGAAACGGCGGCGTTTCTTTCATCTGAAGAGCAGCCGATCGATGAGAAAGCGGCCGTCATCAATGCGATCTATGCGGGTGGAAGCGAGTGGAAGGACCGTCATTACGCTGACGATTATGCAAAACTCGTCTTCAGCAAGACACTCGATGCTTTGAACCCAGCGGAACTCGGCGGGGATGACCTGTTCGTGCTAGGTTATCTGAACGTCATGGATCATTATTTGCAGGTCGATAATGTCGCATGGCTTGTCAAAGCGAAGCAGGCATTGCCGTCCAGTCTAACCGTATCGCTAATTTACGCGGTTGCATTCTCGCAGATGGAATTCGACTGTTCGTGGGAATATGTCCGACAGACGTTGGAGGACTCGAACCTGCAGGCGGATCTCCGGCCAGAAGCGGTCGACTTCATTACCGATTACATGAAGCTGTATGAAGGCAGCCCTTGTTCAGCGGAACAGGCAGCCCTGCTAGCTAATAACATCGAGACAGAAGAGTTGCTCGCAAGCTCTGTCGTGCTCTTTATTGATCAGCCGACGGTATTGAATCATGGCGTACGCGCCTTTGCCCTCCCTGGTGAACCCAATGTATCGCCATATGCGACGAAAGGTACGACGCTGGTTCCGCTGCGATTCATAGCCGATGCTTTTGGCGCTAAGGTAGGCTATGACCCGAAGAAGCATACCGTTACGATTCAAACGGCGTCGGCCTCATTTACATTTGTGCCGAACGAACATCGCTACGTCTCCAATGGCAAGCAAATCGCAATGAATGGCGCGATGGAAGTGAAACAAGGTCGGGCATATGTGCCGCTTCGCGTCATCGCGGAAGCGCTCGGCAAGCATGTGTATTATAATCAAGGGCTCATTATTATTAGCGACAACAAGGCTATAGATCCAAGCAACAAGCATGACCAGGAACTGGCTAATGCCATACGGCAAAGGCTGCTGAAAGGCGAGCCGGTTGGTGGATAGATTTCGTGCAACGTACTCCGTAATCAATTAATATCCTTACTATATAATTGAACTACAGAAAAAGCGCGGCTCAGCCGCGCTTTTTCTGTTGGTTCCCAACTCTTTTCCCACACGAACAAAAGCTGTGCCCCACAGGGGCACGCGACTCCAAGCACGATGTAACATACACGCGTCTTAGTATCGCTATCACCCCTTTCCGGGGTCCAGGGGACGGGAGTCCCATGGGGCCCTCCCTTGCAGGGAGGGTTTGGGTGGGTAGAATCCTAAATATCTTTAGTTTTTTTTGTTTTTAGTATGTTCAAAGAAAAACAAAGATGATAAACTAGGTCTATCAAATACAAACAGACAAATTCGGAGGTAAACAAATGGTAAAAAGCTTATGGGTTGCCGAACAAGCTGCGCAATATACGAATGGCCTTGATCAACTGGTTTATCGCTCTAATCTTATCGGCGCTGACCGCCGCGTTTGCAATATTTTCGGCGGTAACACGTCCACGAAGACGATCGAGAAGGATTTTCGCGGTCGCGATGTAGAAGTGATGTATGTGAAGGGCAGCGGCTCCGATCTGGGCTCCATGAAAGCGGGCAATTTCACAGGTTTACGCATGGATGACATTCGTCCTCTCTTCGAGCGCGACGCAATGACAGACGAAGAGATGGTCGCTTACCTCGGCCACAGCATGGTCGATTCCAAACATCCGCGCGCTTCGATCGAAACGCTGCTGCATGCTTTCTTACCATTCAAACATGTTGACCATACGCATCCGGATGCAATTATCAGCCTCTGCTGCGCAAGCAACGGCAAAGAGTTGGCGAGAGAAATTTTCGGAGACCGCTTCGTATGGGTACCGTATATTCGTCCTGGCTTTACCTTGTCCAAAATGATTGCAGAAGGCGTTCTCGCGAACCCGAATGCTGAACTGGTACTGATGGAGAAACACGGACTTGTTACTTGGGGCGAAACGTCCGAAGCTAGCTACGCACAGACGATCCGCATTATTAATGAAGCAGAGGCATTCATTGAGGCCCGCGTTAACGAAGCGAAGCTGTTCGGCGGCGTGAAGCACGCTCCGCTCGCAGCAGACGTTCGCCGTCAGATCGCTTCGCAAGTCATGCCAACGATCCGCGGTGCGGTTTCCGACAGCAAGAAAATGATTTTGTCGTTCGACGATCAAGACGATGTACTCGCATTCGTCGGCGGACAAGACTCGCCGCAGCTGTCGCAAGTAGGCGCGGCTTGCCCAGACCACCTCGTGCACACGAAGGTTGTTCCGCTCTTCATCGACTGGACACCGAACGCAGATGACGTAGAAGGACTGAAAGCGAAGTTGAAGGAAGGCGTTGCAGCTTACAAAGAGCAATATGCGCAATACTTCGAGCGCAACAAACATGAAGGCGACGTTATGTTCGAAGCTGCACCACGTGTTATCCTTATTCCAGGCATCGGTATGGTGAACACGGGCAAGAGCTGGGCATTGTCGCAAGTAAGCGGCGCCCTGTACCACCGTGCAATCGCTGTAATGCGCGGCGCTACGGCACTTGGCCAATTCGTATCGCTCAACGAGAACGAATCGTACAACATCGAATACTGGCCGCTTGAGCTGTATAAGCTGTCGCTCGCTCCAGCAGAAGCGGAATTCTCCCGCAAAGTTGCGTTCATCACTGGTGGCGCAGGCGGCATCGGCAGCGAGACGGCACGTCGTCTCGTGTCGGAAGGCGCACACGTAGTCCTGGCTGACTTGAACCTGGAAGGCGCTCAGAAAGTTGCAGACGAAATCAATGCGAAGTACGGCGAGAACCGTGCGATTGCAATCAAGATGGATGTAACGAGCGAAGAAGCGATCCAAGCGGCTTATGCTGAAGTAGCTGTCGTATACGGTGGCGTTGACATCATCGTCAACAACGCAGGTCTTGCAACGTCGAGTCCGTTCGATGAGACGTCGCTGAAGGAATGGAACCTGAACATGAACGTGCTTGGCACGGGTTACTTCCTCGTTGCTCGCGAAGCGTTCAAGCTGATGAAACAACAAGGCATCGGCGGTAACATGGTATTCATCGGTTCGAAGAACTCGGTATATGCCGGCAAGAACGCTACGGCTTACAGCGCTGCTAAAGCACTGGAAGCACATCTTGCACGCTGCATCGCAGCAGAAGGCGGCGAGTTCGGTATCCGCGTCAACACGATTCTGCCTGACGCCATTCTCCAAGGTTCGGCGATCTGGAACGGTTCGTGGCGCAACGAGCGTGCCGCAGCATACGGCATCGAGCCAGACCAACTGGAAGAATACTACCGTAAGCGTACGACGCTGCTCGTGAACATTTATCCGAAAGATATCGCTGAAGGCATCGCATTCTTCGCATCGTCCAAGGCTGATAAAACGACGGGCTGCATGCTGACGATTGACGGCGGCGTACCAGCTGCGTTCACGCGCTAAACTTCAATACCATTAAAGCGGCACCGTTCCTCATCGCTTAGCGAAGGGGATCGGTGTCCGTTATTCACATACGAATCGAAAATGGAGGCTGGATCATTGATGGATGCTAACGTTAAACAAGCTTACGAAGCGGCGAAAGCGCTTTACGCACAACATGGCATTGATACAGGCGAGGTACTGAAGAAGCTGGCTGAAATCCGCGTATCGATGCACTGCTGGCAAGGCGATGATGTCAAAGGTTTCTTGAATCAAGATCAAGAACTGTCCGGCGGCATCTCCGTAACGGGTAACTATCCAGGTGCTGCACGTACGCCAGAAGAGCTGCGCGCCGACCTCGACAAAGCGTTCTCGCTCATTCCAGGCAAGCACAAAGTCAACCTTCATGCGATCTATGCAGACACGGATGAGAAGGTGGAGCTGGATCAACTGGAGCCCAAGCATTTTGAACGCTGGGTAACATGGGCGAAGGAGCAGGGCCTGGGCCTTGACTTCAACCCAACATGCTTCTCGCATGAGAAATCGTCCGACGGTTTCACGCTGAGCCATCCAGATCCGGAGATTCGCCAATTCTGGATCGATCATTGCAAAGCATCCCGTAAGATCGGCGCTTACTTCGGTGAGCAGCTTGGACAGACTTGCGTGACGAACGTATGGGTACCAGACGGTTTCAAGGACAATCCGGTTGACCGGATGAGCCCGCGCCGCCGTTTGAAAGAATCGCTTGACGAAGTGTTCGCAGAGCCAATCGATCCGAAGCATAACCTCGACGCGGTTGAGAGCAAGCTGTTCGGCCTTGGTTCGGAAGCGTATGTCGTTGGTTCGCATGAGTTCTATATGGGCTATGGTTTGCAAAATGACAAACTGATCTGTCTCGATGCAGGTCACTTCCATCCGACGGAGACGATCTCGAACAAGCTGTCTTCGCTGGCGCTGTTCACAAGCGGCATCCTGCTCCACGTAAGCCGTCCGATGCGCTGGGACAGCGACCACGTCGTCATTATGGACGACGAGCTGCTGGAGATCGGCCGTGAGCTCGTTCGCCACGATCTGCTCGGCACGACGCATATCGGTCTCGACTTCTTCGACGCGAGCATTAACCGTGTTGCTGCATGGGTAGTCGGCACGCGCAACACGATTAAGGCACTGCTCCGCGCTATGCTTGAGCCAGTAGAAGCACTCAAGAAAGCAGAGCTGGAAGGTGACTACACGGTTCGCCTCGCGCTGACGGAAGAGTTCAAATCGTATCCGTTTGGTGCGATCTGGGATTACTACTGCGCATCGAATAATGTTCCAGTGCGCGAGCAATGGATCAAGGAAGTCAAAGACTACGAGCAGAACGTCCTGCTGAAGCGCGGCTAATCTCATGTCAGGAGGGCAACCCTGTGTCGAACATACTTGCATTTGATCTTGGAGCAAGCAGCGGCAGAGCGATTCTCGGCAAGCTGACGGACGGTAAGATCGAGATCGAAGAGCTGCACCGGTTCCCGAATGATCCAGTACAGGTAGGGGATCGTCTTCATTGGGACATTCTTCGCCTGTACCATGAGATTAAGCAGGGACTGCTCAAGGCCAAGCACAAAGGAATCGACCTTGCCAGCATCGGCATCGATTCATGGGCCGTTGACTTTGGCCTGCTTGCCAGCGACGGAAGTCTGCTAGGCAATCCGTATCATTACCGCGACTCCTTGTACGATGGTGTGATGGAGCGCGTACAGGAAGAACTGGGCTCCGGCTTCATTTTCTCACGTACGGGTATTCAGTTTCTCCCATTCAATACGATCTATCAGCTAAGCGCGCATCGCGAGAATGGGACGGTTGCAATGCAATCGGCGGAACAATTCCTAATGATTCCGGATCTGCTCCGATACTTCCTGACAGGCGAGAAGTATAACGAGTTCTCGAACGCATCGACGACGCAACTGTATAATCCGCTGAAGCAGCGGTGGGATGAAGAACTGCTCGAGAAGCTGGAGCTGCCGCAATCGTGGTTCGGACAAGTACTGCAGCCGGGATCGCCAGCAGGGCAGCTGCAGCCATCGGTCCAGCAAGAGCTCGGACTTGGCGCAGTACCGGTATACGCGGTAGCTGAGCATGATACGGCATCGGCTGTTGTTGCGGTTCCAGCGATTGAACGTTCCTTCGCTTACTTAAGCTGTGGGACATGGTCGCTGCTCGGAACGGAGATCGATCGTCCGATTATTACCGAAGAAGCGCAGCAGCTGAATTTCACGAATGAAGGCGGGTATGGCAATACGTATCGTCTGCTGAAGAACATTATGGGGCTGTGGATCATCAATGAATGTCGCAGAGAATGGGAACGTGCTGGTCAGACGTACACATTCCCTGAACTTGTCGCGATGGCGGAACAGTCGCCGGCATTCACCACATTCATCGATCCGGACGATGCGGCGTTCCTTGCGCCAGGCGACATGCCATCACGTGTGCGCGACTATTGCAAACGTACGAATCAGCCAGTTCCGCACAATCCAGGCGAGATCATTCGATGTGTACTTGAGAGCTTGGCATTTAAGTATCGTTATGTGTTGGAGTTGACGGAACGATTATCCGGTCAATCCTTCAACGGACTGCACATGGTGGGCGGCGGCATTCATAATGTATTGCTATGCCAGTGGACGTCTAATGCCATCGGCAAGCCGGTATGGGCAGGTCCTGCCGAAGGCAGTGCAATCGGCAACTTGGCTGTTCAGTGGATTGCACAAGGTGAATTCAAGGACATCTGGGAAGCACGCCGCGCCATTCGCGAATCGTTCCCAATCACCATTTACGAGCCGGAACAGGGCAGTCAGTGGGAAGAAGGCTATGGTCTATTCCTAAGTATCACGGGCCTAGCGTAGTCTGATTCATCGATCATGCGATTGTAATCTATAATCCTATAAACTACCAGTCTAACGGACTGCAAGAACGCTATTCGTTCCATCCAACCTTCTAAAGAAGCTAATGGACTCAGGAGACACTATTCTGGTCAAGAAGCACTAGAAGAAGGGAATGTGGATTTTAATAGCGCCACTGCAGTCCGTTGGTGTGTTTGGTGACCTTCTTTGTGCCGAATAACGTGTCTGTAATGCGTTAGATATCCCTTCAATTTGTGGTAGATTATAGAAGAGGGGGAGAGGTAATGCGTGGAATACATATGATATTAGTCTGTGTTCTTCTTTCGTCGGTGCTGTGGAGGTGTTCATCAAGAGAGTCGAGATCGATTCCGGATGGCATAAAACAAATAATGAGCGATTCAAGTATCCAATACGACGAAATCATGCATATCGAAGTTTATCACGACGGATTTCTTGCTTTTTACCGCAATGATTCCGGTCTAAATGCAGGATTCATAAGGAATGCGTCGGATGGCTTGAAATGGATAATTGGCACAGGCGGCGCCGAGTTGGACTCTGAGATAGGGCTCTCTTGGACAGCTTCTAATCTAGTCGAAGTACCGATCTACTTCATATTTGGGGTGATCTCCGATCCTGATATTGCTCAAGTAAAGACAAACAAGCCTGACGCGACCTTAGAGAAAACTGCCAAAATAGTCACCACCAATGATGGAACGAGAATATGGTTCGTTCTTTTCGAGAACCCAGTCAATGCTCCGCTGGACGTGATTGGTTTGTCAAAGGACGGAAAGATATTGAATGAACAATAATTAGGCGTTAAGTATGATAGAACGGTATCGTTATCAGCAAACGATCGTTTCTTACGGAGCAGAAGCCCACCAACAACTGATGGTGGGTTTTGCTTAGCTTGCGGTAGATTCACCTTATGATGAAAAGAAGGATTTTTTCCACCATTTTGGCGAATACTATATACGTATGGGCTGCACCGATTAATTGCCCGATTTGTACTTATTAGTTAAAAGGCCGTAACTTTTATATGAGATTTCCCGTACTAGTGTTAGAGGAGTTGCAGCATGCGAAGAGGGGGAGCGATAAACGATGAAAGCGTCCGACATTATGAATCGCCACGTCTATAAGGTGAAGGAAGGGGACACCGTCCGCGCCGTTATTGAGAAATTCATCGATCATCGTATTAGCGGTCTTCCGATTGTGAATGATAGAAATGAAATTGTGGGTTATATTAGCGACGGCGACATCATGCGGTATATCGGCAAGAAGAATGATCGCGTTGTCGGCAATTTTTACTATTCGATGGTCATAAGCGATCCCGAATGTTTGGAAGAGCGGGTCAATCACATTCTTGATCTGAACGCGCTCGTAATTGCGAAGCGCAAAGTCGTTGTCGCGTCATGGGACGAGGATATCGAGCAGATTGCGGCTACTCTTGGCAAGAAGCAAATCAAGAAACTGCCGATCGTACGCAGCGGCGTACTAGTCGGGATAATTAGTCGGGGCGACGTCATTCGACACGTGTTCCGCTCCGTTACGAACTGAATAACTGCAGGCTATGCTTGCATTAAATGAGACCGTTCCCCTGGTGCTAACGCCCTGGGAACGGTTTTTTGGGACGAACTGAGATGGAGCAGCAGTGGCTGGAGAGAACCTGGGTCAATATCGAGCGTAAAATGTCCGCGCAATGCAGCCGGGTAGGCGATCGCATTCCGTATGTGCCGGAAGGCGGACGTTACCGCGAAGATATGGGTGAGTCGGACATTTTCTGGTGGACGAACGGTTTCTGGCCGGGCATCTTGTGGCAAATGTATCAAGCGACGGGTGAACCGAACTATAGAGCGGCGGCGGAAGGTGTGGAACGCAGACTGGATGCGGCGTTTGACGGCCTACATCTTTGAGCTCGGACGGCTGATCGATGTTCGGGTATTCCATAATCCGAAATATAACCCGTATCCAGGCAACCGGATCGAGAATATCCGATTTGAAGAAATAACGTTCAATGGCCAATGTGACAACCCATCCATCATTGACGGATACGACGAGACGCGTACTGTAGATGGGGTTCATATTCATAACTTGAAGATCAACGGGAAGTTGATTGAGCATGCGGGGGGAAGGCAACTTCCAATGCAATGAGTTTCAGCGTAATGTAAGATTCAGCATTGATTAATACAGTGTTTGTTCACAATAAAGAGCCGCGGGTAATTCCGCGGCTCTTGCTGTTGTGGCGCGTGATAGTAACCTCGGTTATACCCCTGAATAAGAGAGGAACCCGCCGTCAACCGGCACGACGATTCCTGTGACGAAGCCGGACAACGTTTCGTCAGCGAGCCAGAGCAGCGCGCCGAGCAGATCTTCAGGCTTGCCGAAGCGGCGCATCGGCGTATGGCTAATGATTTTGTGCGAACGTGCAGTCAGCGAACCGTCTTCATTCGTGAGCAGCGCACGATTTTGCTCCGTCAGGAAGAAGCCTGGAGCGATTGCATTCACACGAATGCCCGCATCCGCCAGATGGACAGCAAGCCATTGGTTGAAGTTCTCGATGGCTGCTTTCGCTGCGCTGTATGCTGGCACCTTCGTCATTGGCGATGGAGCGCTCATGGACGATACGTTAATGATCGATACGCCTTCGCGGCCAAGCATTTGCTTCGCAAATGCCTGCGTTGGAATAAGGGTGCCAACAAAGTTCAAATCGAGCACGTTGCGGAAGCCTGTCACGCTCAGATCGAAGAACGATGTTACATTCGAATTCGTCATATCATCGAGCGAGAACGTCTCGTTCGTCGTATTTGCGCTTGGATGGTTGCCGCCGGCGCCATTGATCAGAATGTCGCAAGGTCCGAGCTGTTCGAGTACCGTATTCGCGGCCTGTTGTACGCTGTCGGCGTTAGTGACGTCACATGAAACGGCAATTGCCGTACCGCCAGCGCTTCGGATTTCCGCTACAACCTCTTCGCCTTTCTCAAGCGTGCGGTTCAAGATCGCAACGCGCGCACCTTGACGAGCAAGCTCCTTCGCCATGACGCGGCACAATACGCCTGCGCCGCCGGTTACAACGACAACTTTGCCTGCAATAGCAGGGAAAGCATGAATCGCGTTCGTCATTATGCGTTCACCGTTCCTTCCTTGGCAGCTGCCGCGAGAACCGTTCTGCGATGGCTGTCCCATACGCCCCACAGATACATGATGCCGAGCGCACGGTCATATAGGCCGTAGCCTGGACGGCACTCTTCACCCCATAGATGACGTCCGTGGTCAGGACGTGCGAACCCCTCGAAGCCTTCTTCGGCATACGCTTGAACGATGCCTGCGATATCGACTGTACCGTCCTGCGTACGGTGCGATGTCTCGATGAAATCGCCATTCTCATATACTCGTACGTTGCGGATGTGCGTGAACGGAATGCGATCAATGAACTCATGCACCATGCTGACGATATCGTTAGCTGGGTTCGCACCAAGCGAGCCGCTGCACAGCGTGACACCGTTGTACGGGCTATCGTGCAGGCTCAAGAAACGGCGAATGTTCGCTTGGCTTGTGATGATGCGCGGCAGACCGAAGATCGGCCATGGCGGATCGTCCGGATGAATGGCCATTCGGATGCCATACTCAGCGGCTACCGGTATGATTTCATCAAGGAAGTATTTGCAGTTCGCCCACAGATCCTCTTCGGATACGCCTTTGTACGCCTCGAACAGCTTCGTCAGATGGGCGAGACGCTCTGGCTCCCAACCTGGCATTGTTAGTGACGAATTCTCATTGATCTGCTTAACAAGCTCCATTGGATCAATGTTTTCAATACGGCTCTTCTCATAGAACAGCGCCGTCGAACCGTCCTCAAGCTCCTTGTGAAGATCCGTACGGAGCCAGTCGAATACCGGCATGAAGTTGTAACAGATCACTTCAACGCCGACTTGCGACAGCTTCGCAATCGTCCGTTTGTAGTTCTCTATGTAGCGGTCACGGGACGGCAGCCCAAGCTTAATGTCTTCGTGAATGTTAACGCTCTCAACAACCTTCAGGTGAAGACCAGCGCGGTCAGCCTGTTCCTTCACTGTCATAATCTTATCCATTGGCCACTCATCGCCTGCAGGCACATCATGCAATGACCATACGATTCCTTCTACGCCGGGGATTTGACGGATTTGATCCAAGGATACCGTGTCGTTGCCTTCACCGAACCAACGAAATACCATCTTCATAACGAACATCGCCTCCGTACATCATGAATGATTAGAATTAATGATTACTGTTTGAAATAGTTAGGGTACTTCGATTTCAGCAGTGTCTGATCCGCAACTGACAACAGCATGTGCTCGGTCATCAGCTTAACGGCTGCTGCCTCATCGTGGTTACGAATCGCGTTGACAATGCCTTGATGCTGATTGAATAGGTGATCCCATTCGTGATCAGCTGCCAGTCGCAGCATTCGGCTCCGATTCAGGTGCGTAATAATGCCGCCAAGTGCGGCCCAGGTGTTGCTCTTGCGACAACCTTCGAAGATTGTTCGATGGAATGATTCGTCCAGCTCGAACATGAGATGGAAGTCATGAACATCAATGCTTGCCCGCTGTTTACTGAGATTGTTGTCCAGTGCCGCCAACTGCTCGGCAGGGAACTCAGCACAGGCAAGGCGGACAACTGCGACTTCGAGCTGCTCCCGCATAAATCGCGCTTCCTCAACCAGCTCTGGATCGATCAGCGATACGAAGGTGCCGCGCTGCGGATATACCTCAAGCAGCCCTTCCTGCGCGAGCCGAACGAAGCTCTCCCGAACCGGGGTACGGCTAACGCCCATCTTCAACGAGATTTCTTTCTCCGAGATTGCGGTTCCTGGTGGAAGCTCCAGCTGAAGGATCAAAGATCGTAGAGCCGCATACACCGCATCACGTGTAGAGACAGGTTGAATCGGTTTGATTGTGAAATCCAATGGCTCACCTCGTTCGTCGTTTTGTTATCCATTGCCATACTACCATACTTGTATGGTAGTTGAATAGATGTTCTCTGTGTATAAACAAAAAAAGGCTGCTTCCTCGTGAGCCGAGGAAGCAGCCGCTTCAATTTCATTAAATAAATTATGCCTCAGACGTTACTGCTTTGTTCAAGGCTACAGGGCTCTTGTCATCCGATGCTTGCTTCACTTTCTTGATCAGGAAGGACAGCAGCAGGGCAACGACGCCGATTCCGATAATGACGATATAGGAATCATTAATCCCTTGAATTTGAGCTTCGATTCCAAGTTTCTCCTTGGTCCAACCGCTAGCTTCGCCAGACATCATCATGTCTTTCGCATGCGATGTCGCACTATTCGTCATAATGGTTACGAGCAGAGACGTACCGATTGCACCGGCAACTTGACGAATCGTGTTGGAGATCGCCGTACCATGTGCATTAAGACGATTCGGCAGCTGGTTCAAGCCGGCTGTTTGGATTGGCATGAGGAACAGCGCCATACCGATCCGGCGTCCTGTGGACATGAGTAACAGATACGTGTAGCTAGTCGAATCTGTCAGATTAATGAAGCCAACCGTCGTACCGATCGTAATGATCAAGCCGACAACAGCCAGCCATTTGGCACCGAATTTATCGAACAGTCGGCCAGCAATTGGCATCATGAAGCCCATGATGAGCGCACCTGGCAGCATTAACAGTCCAGATTCGATCGCCGAGTAACCTCGAGCGTTCTGCAGATAAAGCGGAAGCAGCATCATATCTGCGTACATGACCATTGTTACCGCGATATTGATGATGGTTGTAAGTGTGAACATGTTGTATTTGAACGCACGCAGATCGAGCAGCGGGTTCTTCGATACAAGCTGTTTCCAAGTGAACAGCGCAAGTGCTGCAACGCCGACACCAATAGAAATGAGCACTTCTGCACTCGACCAACCAAGTTTGCCTGCACGGCTGAAGCCATACAGCACAGCGCCAAAGCCAAGCGTCGAGAGAACGACGCTGATCGTATCGAGTTTGGACTTAATACGTTCTGATACATTCGTCAAATAAATAAATCCACACACTATAACGATAACGGCAAGTGGAATCATACCGTAGAACATCGTTTCCCACTTGTAATTCTCAAGAATGTAACCTGCGAGCGTAGGGCCAATTGCCGGGGCGAAAATAATGGCTGTACCGACTAACCCCATCGCGGCGCCGCGTTTCTCAGGCGGGAACAACGTAAGGATAACCGTCATCAACAGCGGCATGATGATACCTGCGCCAGCTGCTTGAATCATCCGACCAGTTAACAGTACTTCGAAGCTGCTGGCTAATGCGGATACGATTGTACCGACTAGAAACACTATCATTGACGTTTGGAACAATTGACGTGTTGAGAACCGCTGCATTAGATAAGCAGTGATTGGGATCAGAACGCCGTTTACGAGCATGTAACCTGTCGTCAGCCATTGAGCAGTTGTCGCCGAAATGTCAAAGTCGATCATCAGTTCTGGTGTCGCAACACTCATGATCGTCTGATTAAGCGTCGCAAGAAAGGCGCCAATAATCATGACGAATAGAATCGGCCCTTTTTTAACGGAGCTAAAGTCATTACTTATTCCTTTACTCAAGTCTTCCTCACCTCTCCATATTCTCTCTAGACTTAATTTACATTGTGTTAGATAATCAACACTGTATAAATTAGATTATAAGCCGATTTTGAAGTCTTACAAGCGACTCTTTTTTGCAGAGTGTAAATTAGTTATCAGTTGCGTATCATTCGTAGTGTAAGTGATACATAAACGACAAACTGTTGGTTGTTTGTAAATTTACTCGCAGAGGGAAGGATTAGGTGATGATGGATCATTCGAAACCTCGCACAGACCCGCGCATTATTCGAACCAGACAGCTTCTGAAGGAAGCGTTTATTGATTTACTGCAGGAGATGGAGATCGAGAAAATATCGGTGAACCGCATCGCGGAGCGGGCAACCATTAATCGCGTCACCTTCTATCTTCATTATCGTGACATCCCCGATATGATGGACAAGATGGCAGATGAAATGGTCGAGGATATGCAGCGCGCACTCGATGAATCGCCATCAGTAGACAGCGACAGGAATGATTCGCTGATGCTGCTTAATCTGCTGGAGCATATTGCAGACAATGCGAAGTTCTATACTGTGGTACTCGCATCGAGACGGACACCGGTATTTACAGAACGAATGCTTAAGCTGCTGTCTGATTCCGTCAAACGGCGCATCGAACAGTTCGGCATGAACGATTCGATGGTCGATGCTGGCATACAGAAGGATATTGCAATCTGGTATGGTTCGGCCGCACTCATCGGGACAATTGTCGCTTGGCTGCGTAATGACATGCCGTATACGCCGGTTTACCTGGCTAAACAGTTCACACTACTGCGCGCAGATCCACAGTGGAGATCCGTTGAAGGTGGATAGGGCATAGGAAGATCCATTCGCGGGGACGATAGGATGAGCGATATATCGATTCGTGAAGAGGAGCTAAGCGATGGCTGACAATCATGCTGCTGCCAGACCACACAGCCGAACAGGCTTGTCCAGATTGCTTCTCAGTCATCAGATACCTTTCAAACAGAACGCTCTGCTTCAGTCCATCCTATTCGGGTTTATCGTGTACTGGATCTGCATGGCGATTCATCCGAAGGATTGGAAAGACTGGGCGGTCGAGAACACGCTGCTTGTCCTATACATGATCGTGATGGCGTTTACGTATCGGATTTTTCCACACAGTAATTTAGCGTATATCCTTATTGCGATCTTTCTAGCCATGCATGCGTACGCGGCTCATTTCACTTACCAGCATACGCCGATCGATGATTGGATGAAGCATGCGTTTCATATCAAGCGGGGTTTCTACGACCGTGTTGTACATTTTGCGTATGGACTGATGATCTCATTCTCGGTAAGGGAATCGGTATTGTATTTCCTCAAGCTTCAATTTGTGAAAAATTATTTCGTCACCTTCATGATTATCGTTGCTTCGAGCGGAATATACGAAATGCTGGAGGCTTGGTCGGCTTTAATCTTCAATTCCAAATTAGCTGCACAATTCGTTGGCCTAGAAGGCGATCCTTTCGATTCGCAGAAGGATATGACGAGTGCGCTAGCCGGGGTATTGATTGCCATCGGGATTTTCTGGATCATGCATTCTCGACGTCGAACTTAAAAGCACAAGTCAGATCATTGTTCACATTAGTAGCCTAGCATAATAGAAAGGAGAGTTGATTATGGGCAGCAACCCTTATCAACTCTCCTATTGGTTACGCTTGTCGATTGACCAATATCTCCATGCATTCGCGCAGCATTTGAGTCGACCAGTCGTATGCCCCCCGGTCCTCATACTGGCGATAATCGCACTCAAGCGCCATGATAAGGAACAAGTACACATCATACCATAACACGCGTATCCGCTGACTCTCCGTCCAATCGGCAATTCCATAGCCCTCCACGAAGCTATGATTGTTCGCGAACCTCCGGAAACCGACCTCCAGCAGTTCATCCGCCCATAGGCATCGTTCGAAATCGATTACGCCTGTCACTTTGCCATCTTCAATGAACACATTACCGGCCCATAGATCCCAGTGAACAAGACGAGGCGTCTTTACTTCTTCAAAATGTGGCTTATCCCGTTCCAGCAGCGTCAACAG
This sequence comes from Paenibacillus terricola, assembly GCF_014779765.1. Taxonomy (GTDB): domain Bacteria; phylum Bacillota; class Bacilli; order Paenibacillales; family Paenibacillaceae; genus Paenibacillus_T; species Paenibacillus_T terricola. The sequence continues at coordinate 237,226 of NZ_JACXZA010000008.1, forward strand.
ATGTGGAATATCGATGGTGAAATCTATGTTAAAAGCAGCAGCATCGTTAATTGCATCCTGTGCGATGCTCTTGAACACATCAAACCATACGTCGCCCTGCTTGTCCGGTTGCCCGAAGTAGCCGAACCGATCGCCGATGATCGTATTGATACGGCGGTTTATCTTACCCACTTGGACGTCCACGCCAAGACGTACTTCGTCGCTTAATTCGCCCATGAGCGAATGGAAGCTGCTGCCGGATAGCTTCTCCATGAAGAAATATTCCGCATCGCACAATTGTCTGCTATCGTCGTAAAATAATATTTGTGCAACAGGAACATCGGTATGTTCTGCTACGAGCCGCATCGAGTGGACCTCGCTGCTCATAATGTTATGTTCATGCGTCATAATGACCGATTGGTTAGGAGGCGCGATCTTGAGCACCATCTCGCGTCCATCAGACAGCCCAACCATATATGCAACATTAAAGAAGCCTTCCGTCAGCTCTTTGATGGAGACGGGCAGTATGCCTGGAAATGCACGGTCAATCATTTGATGAAGAGTCTCATTCGATTGTTTGTTTTTCGTCTGGCTTTCCATATTGAACCTCCCATTCTTTTCTACCAATGTACTCTGATTCATGAATGATTGCTATATAAGGATTAAGAAGCTATTGGTGCATCGGAACATCAATATCGGACACTAGATAGGATGAATTGCATAGGCGTTGTTCATAGGAAAGCGGTGAATTGTTCGATACAATAAGGAGAGAATGAAGCTAATGTACATATATAGGAGTGAATGATAGATGCAGTATCGTAAGCTTGGGGCAACAGGTCTGGATGTATCGATTCTTAGTTTTGGCGCATCGTCGCTTGGCTCGGTGTTTCGAGATACGGATGAAGCTGAGAGTATTCGCACGGTTCATGCAGCACTGGATGCAGGGATTAATCTGATCGATGTGTCGCCGTATTATGGATTGACGAAGGCAGAGACGGTGCTTGGCAAAGCAATTCGTACAGTTCCACGTGATCGGTTCTATCTGTCGACCAAAGCGGGGCGTTATGGCGTTGATCAATTCGATTTCTCCCGCAAACGGATTAGGGCTAGTGTTGAGGAAAGCTTGCAAAGACTGCATACAGACTACCTTGATATTCTATTCCTGCATGATATTGAATTCGTTGAGTCAGCTATTATTTATGAAGAGGCGATTCCGACACTTTATGAATTGAAGAAGGAAGGGGTAATTCGCAACACGGGCATATGCGGACTTCCGCTTCAGCTGTTTGAATCGTTTCTGCCGAATGTGGAAATTGATGCGATCATTTCCTATTGCCATTATTCGTTGAATGATACGTCGCTTGAGACTCTGCTCCCGCTCTTGCAGAAGCGGGAGGTTGGGCTTGTAAATGCATCTCCTCTGTCGATGGGACTATTGGGTACACGAGGGACGCCTGATTGGCATCCGGCAAGCGAGCAAGTGAAGGCGCTGTGCAAGCAGGCTGCGGATTATTGTGCTTCTCAAGGAGAAGATATCGCGAAGCTGGCAGTACAGTTCTCTACGCGAAATACCCAAGTCCCAACAACGCTTGTAAGTACAGCGAATCCGGCGAATATAGTGAAGAATGCAGCTTGGGTTGATGAACCGACCAACGAGCAGCTGTTGAGACAAGTGATTGCCATTCTAGAACCGATCCAAGGGATTACGTGGGAGAGCGGCATTCCGCTATATAATAAGAACATTCGGAGGTAGCTGGCGTTTCGCTGCTACAGCTGTGTGGTAGAGAAGAGAGGTGGTGTGCCTCTCTTTTTATTTTGCCAAGGGGAGGGAATAATGCTCAACAATGCGAATAGCATGCTAGGTAATAGTAGATATCGAGAGGAGATGGATTCAGATGACGAGTTATGGGCAAGAACATGGACTTGATCAAGGCAGATCGACAATCGAAGTGCAGGGAGAGGGGCAAGTAACCGCGGCGCCTGACCAGGCAGTCATTACGCTTGGCGTTGCAACAGAGAAGGAAGAGCTCCGTACAGCACAGGCGGACAACGCCGCTGCCATCGCGCGTATCATTCAGTCTATCCGCCAATTAAATGTACCTCAGGAACAAATACAGACAATTGAATATCGAATTGACACTCACTATGACTATATTGACGGCAAACAAATTTTCCGAGGTTATCAAGTGACGCATATGCTTCAAATTACGACTAACAATGTAGGTCAGGCGGGGACGATCGTCGACACTGCTGTAGAGAATGGAGCCAATCATATTGGCGGTATTCGTTATTCTGTCGCACAACCTGCGTATTACGAGAAACAAGCGCTGTCGCTCGCAGTACGTAACGCAATGGACAAAGCACTTACCATTGCCCATACGATGGGCATTACAATTGATGTTGTCCCTACACGTGTGCAGGAGTTGAGTCAGTCCGGTTTTACGCCGATGCCCCTAGCATCAGCGGCTATGAAGGTAAGCGACGCAACGCCGCTTCAGCCAGGTCAACTCACGATTACAGCTTCTGTACGTGCGTGGTTTCGTCAGCGGTAAATAGTGATTAATAATGATATAACGGAAGTTTTATAAATTAATTTATTAAAAACACTTGCGCAAATCATAAAGTGCATGGTATATTCTAATTCCGGCCGAGAGAAACACGCCGGCAACGAGAAACACAATGCGAAATGAATTGTTCTTTGAAAACTGAACAACGAGCGAAACTGTCAGTTTAAATGTTTTAAACGAGCTATACAAGCTTCACCATAACTTTTATGGAGAGTTTGATCCTGGCTCAGGACGAACGCTGGCGGCGTGCCTAATACATGCAAGTCGAGCGGAGTGGTTTGAAAGCTTGCTTTCAAACTGCTTAGCGGCGGACGGGTGAGTAAC
>NZ_JACXZA010000009.1 GCF_014779765.1 Paenibacillus terricola
GTTACTCACCCGTCCGCCGCTAAGCAGTTTGAAAGCAAGCTTTCAAACTGCTCCGCTCGACTTGCATGTATTAGGCACGCCGCCAGCGTTCGTCCTGAGCCAGGATCAAACTCTCCATAAAAGTTATGGTGAAGCTTGTTTAGCTCATTAAAAGCTGACTTGCTTTAAAACATATCGCTCATTGTTCAGTTTTCAAGGAACAAATCATTTCTCATTGTGTTTCTCGTTACCGGCGTGTTTCTCTCGGCCGGAATTAGAATATATCATGTTTTGATTTCATTTGTCAAACACTTTTTTTAATTAAGTATTTAACATCTCGTAATCTTTCGCCGTTTCAGCGGCGGAATTACATAATAACACGCATTGTTTTAGATATGCAACGCACAATTTTTTACAATTATATTTACTTAAACAGAATTGATGCTTAGCCGAAAGATTCCTGCTGAACCACCGGTCCGTCCATCGCGTCGTATCATCACGTATAACGGTCGTGAGCGTGCTTAAAGTACGGCAAATGTGCTTTTTTCACCAACTAAAGGTTGTTAGCGTGCATATATCCCCAGGTGCAGCAATGAGACCCCGATATTACGCCAATAGCCCCTTGCACAACCGTTTAGAGTTCTGAATACCGTCATTTCGACGCAATAGCCATTATAGCAACCCGTACAATTAACCGCCGGACCTGCTCTACATCCGCTCATCTATTTATGAGCTCTCCTTTAATAACAACGGCTACCGATCAACGCTATAAGAGCTGCATACATTAATGACGCCACTTGAATATCTTTTGAAAGCCGTGATACGTTTATAGCATCTCTCAACCTCATGCCGAGAAAGGTGACTCTATATGTATGAAGTAAGTTTGGTATATGATGCGCAAGCACAACTAGGTGAAGGTCCCGTCTGGGATCCTACTAATGCACGTCTTTATTGGGTAGACATTCTGGCGAGCAGGATTCATATCTGTGATCCGATTCATCCTTTTACCTCTTCCTATATTGAAGTTGGCCCTTACGTAAGCTCAGTCATTCCAAGACAATCTGGGGGACTCGTTCTTACCTTGCAAGACGGCTTCTATGCTTTTAATCCCGAGTCATCTGAACTCACACTGCTTGCCACAGTCGAAGGTCCCGAGCTGGGCAACCGTATGAACGACGGCAAATGCGATCCCACTGGTCGCTACTTGGCCGGATCCATGTCCTTGAATGACCAAACAGGTAATGGCAAGTTATACAGCATGGATGTTGATCATACCGTCAAGACACTTGTCAGCGAGGTTAACCTTTCCAATGGTCTAGCATGGACGCCAGATGGAACAACCTTGTATTTCATCGATACACCGACACGGCAAGTATTTGCTTTCGATTATGAAATAGCGACTGGATCCGTTTGCAATCGTCGAGTAGCTATTACAGTACCGGAAGCTGAAGGATTTCCCGATGGTATGACGATCGATTCGGAAGGCATGCTCTGGATCGCCCATTGGGGAGGATGGCAGGTTACGCGTTGGAACCCAGTAACGGGAGAAAAACTACTTTCCGTGCCTATCCCCGCATCGCAAGTCACATCCTGCACATTCGGCGGCCCTGAGCTGAATGAGTTATTTATTACGACGGCTCGTGTAGGACTCGATGCAGAACAGTTAGCTGCACAGCCGCATGCTGGAGGCTTGTTCCGAGTGAAGGTTGGCATAACCGGGCTTCCCGTTGAACGTTTCAGGGGATAGTATGGTACTTACAAAGCGAGAGGGTTATCCCTCTTGCTTTTTTTGTCATTTTATTTCTAAAAAGGTAAAGATACAAGAAACAAAACACATCCTATATAACGTCTAAAAGTTATCCTAAATTTGAATTGTATTTCGATGAGGTTGAATGGATGAAGAAGACGGACAAGTAGATAACAACCCAATAGAATCTGTACCTACTCAATCGACATCAAATGCATCACGCCCTTCTGTTCCTGAACCATCTGCAGCGTCAATTCCATCTAATATCGTAATGACAACTACGAGAATTCATATCTATCCCTTTTCGCGAAGAATAGTCCCATCAACCAAGCAAACCCAAATAAAGTATCAAAAATTGAAATTAAACACATTGGTGATATTACAATCACTCAGCTTATATCGAGACCACTGTTTAGTGGGGGAATCAAATCAAGAATCGTTTCCTGCCTATTCCTATATCAAGGAAGATGACCTGTGGAAAATTGCAGACATTGATTAATTCCCCGACGGGTCCGACGAGTCGCATTCCCCTTCCGTGCCATACTTTTTAATGTGAGGTGAGGTTGTGAAGTACCCTTTCCTAATTGCTATTTCCCTTATTCTAATATCCGGCTGCGCGGACAATACCCAAGCAACAGATGACAAACAAGAAATAACGAAAGAGACAGTTGTTACGACTTCACCAACTCCTGAACCATCGACGAGTCCACCAGAGCAATCGGAGACCACTCCAAACCTATCCTTGTTTAATAAAATTGAAGATTATGATCCTAACAGCAACGAGATAGAATTGAAAGTGAACGAGAAAAAGGTAAAAACAGCATTCTCACAACATGATCCCTATCCGTTCGGCTTTTATTTACCTAGTGATATGAAACGGGTTGATTTTGAGGATGGCATTGAATTTCATTATGGAAAGTCAATCTTTAAGATCAATTACTGGGCTGATTCTTACGCTACCAACGTCAAGCAAGAAGCAATATTTCAACCTTATTCCGAATATGTAGGAACTGACATCTATGAGAATGAGATAAAAAAGAATACAGCTTATCAAGTTTATTTTGCCTTTGAGAAAAATCAGATCAAATATGTGATGCAATGGAACTACTTTGAGAAAGATAGAGACACTGTAATCCCGCTATTCACTGCTATAGCGACAGAAATGCGGTATATCCCAGAGTGAGAATCCATATTACCGAAACAAACCCAAAAAGGCTCACCGATGATCGGTAGAGCCTTGTTCTATACGCATGAATACTTGAACTACAAGCAGACTACTTACATTTTATCTAACTATAAGGTTCAATAATGATATCACTTCAAATAATCGGTTATATAAGGCTTCAGAAAGTTAAATGGCTCCTTATCTTGCTCGCCGATATTTTCTCGTATGACAACGCCTGTTCTACCGATCGTTATCGTTGAATGCCACCGCGTAATCATAAAAGCCGGGAGATGTTCACTAACGCCAACACCATCACTGATCATCACACCATCTAAGAAGGCATCTGCCGGAAGTAATAACGCTTTATTGTTTATACAAAGCGTACGTTCTTCTCTGACAGAAGTGACACCGTCCGGTCGCTGAGGCATCATCAAATAGCTGTATTCATTGCAAGGATTGAAATAGACATGAATGCTCTTGCTTGCGCTATCATAGGATACGAATTGGCCTAATGTATCGGTCATGAATCTCAGCTGTACATAGGTTTTCCCGTTGTAGTTTATAAGCTGATCGGATTCTTGTACGTCGTATTTATTATAGTTGATGAACAAATGCTTTATAGGATGGGAGATCAATGTTTTAATCGAAGACGATGCATCTGCAGCAAGAGTGTTGAACAATAGTGCACCAGCCAAGAAACCAATCAGAAGATATGCGATATTTTTTTTCACAATAGATCACTCCCTTCAAGCTCTACTTGCCTACGCATTCACCATTAAAAAAGCCGGTCATCCCCAATTGGATGCCCGGCTTTCCCTCTATGCAATCTACTTATGTCCGCCGCCCTGCAAACCTTGCTTTCATAAGCCCAACGATGCAGCATGCGAATCCGATGCCTGTCACGATGCCCAGGACGAAGTCATTCAAGTCTACACCAGTACGCGTTAACAAGCTTGGAGACATTGCCAATACCATACCGATAAACAGAAGTCCTTTCTTCATATGAAACAACTCCTTCTAATGGTCTGCTACTTGCTAGTTGTTACTTGCTGCAGCCGCAGCACTGAAACAAACAACCAACAACAACAACCAAAATCATTAATCTCTATTAAAGCTTATAAGCCTTCATAGCCTTACGCAGCTCTTTAATCGTCGGACGCTTACCATACATCAGTACGCCCGTGCGATAAATCTTCGCCGACAACCAACCGCATACGAACGTTGCGAGAACCAGGATGCCTAGCGACACTGCAATCTCCCAACCCGGTACCTCGGTCATCCCGATACGCATGAACATTGCGTATGGCGTGAAGAATGGAATGAACGATGCGACTTTGACGAATGCCGTGTCTGGCGCGTTCAGGCCGAACATGCCGATGTAGAAACCGCCAAGCGACAAGAACATGAGCGGCATAACCGCCTGGCCGAGGTCCTCCGTCCGGCTGACGAGCGAGCCGACTCCTGCATACAACGTTGCAAAGAGGAAGTAACCGATCAGATAAAAAGCTAGTGCATAGATGAACACATCGACCGGCACATCATTGATATTGATGCCAATGTCCTTCAGCGCAGTTTCATTATGCGGCAGCGCTAGATTGATTGCGGCAGCAGCGACGAGAAGGGCCGTCTGACCGAGACCGACGATGAACATGCCGAAGATTTTGCCGAACATTTGCGTTAGCGGCGAAACGCTGGTGATGAGCACTTCCATAACACGCGAGCTTTTCTCCGCCGTTATTTCCGTGGCAATAAGTTGGCCCGTGCCCATGATCGTCATGAAGAGCAGGAACAAGATCAAGTAGACAACACCGTACAGCGCGCCAGCCTTCTCCTTCGTATCATCGGCCACAGCCTCGCCGTTGCTTACGTCCACTTTCACGCTATCCACGACTGCTTGCGAGAACAACGCTGTCTGTTGCTCATCCGTCAGTCCTAATCCTTGCAGCGCAAACTGCGTCTTGATCGACTGCAATGCAGCCTGCATATTAGCCTTCGATGTTTCGCTGTATACCTTATCTGCATGCAGTACCATTATTGGGAACGAAGTGCCATTCTCTTCGAATGTGGCATATGCATCAATATCCCCATTGGATAGAGCATCGAGCAGCTTCTTCTCGTTCGCTTCAGCCGAGTTCTGGTTCTCAATCGGAACGAACTCATAGTCTGGATGCTCCTGCTTCGAGAAGAACTCACGCATTTGGTCACCGACGACCGATGGCGTCACACTGCTCTTAGTCGCATCTTCCATAGATGCCGTTAGGTATCCGATCTTATCCGGCGTATCCGAACTGAATTTATCAATAATATAAGGCAAGTTCACTACAACACTAATGATAGCAACAAGAATGAGCGTCGAAATAACATACGATTTGGCCTTTACCTTATTGCGAATCGTGAACCCTACCACTGTCCAGAACTTACTCATGGCGCTCACCTACCGTCTTAATAAAGATTTCATTCAGCGTTGGCTGCATCAGCTCGAACCGTTCAATATCCGCCTGCCCCTGCGCATGGTGCAAAATCCGCTTCGCAGCATCTTCGGACTCGATGCCAATCTCCGTCACATTCTCGTGGTGCGTTACATAACGCACGCCCGCTAGCGATTCCAGTCCTTTCACTTCGCGATCTGTCGCCAGCATGACACGTTCACGAGGATACCGCTTCTTAATTGCCTTCACGTCGCCCTGCACAACCGGGTTGGACCGATGCATGATCGTAATGTTGCGGCACAACTCCTCAACATGCTCCATCCGGTGCGTCGAGAACAGAATCGTTTTGCCGCTGTCGCGAAGTCCCTTCACCGCCGTCTTCAACAGCTCGACATTGACTGGATCCAAACCACTGAACGCCTCATCCAGAATGAGAATTTGCGGATCATGAATGACAGCAGCGATGAAGCCGATTTTCTGTTGGTTACCCTTCGACAGCTCCTCTATACGTTTCCCGTAATACTCGGATACCTCGAATTGCTCCAACCACTTCTTCAAGCTATCTTCCGCTGCTTTCTTCGACATCCCTCTCAGTTGAGCGAGATAGATCAGCTGCTCATTCACCTTAACCTTCGGATACAACCCGCGCTCCTCTGGCAAATAACCAAGGTTATGCAGCTGCTCCTTGCTGTAAGCCTTCCCGTTATATTGAATTGAACCTTCATCTGGATAGATGAGTCCAAGTACCATCCGCATCGTTGTCGTTTTGCCCGCGCCGTTTGCGCCGAGCAAGCCATAAATCTCGCCTTCACGCACCTGCAGACTAAGCCCGTTCACGGCTGTCTTCTCACCATAATTTTTCACAATACGTTCGACTACTAATGGATTCATGCGTAAACCCCTCTCTGCATCAACACTTGTAAAATTTCATCAAGCTGCATCGCCTGTCTGCTTCCTATGGTAAACTGTGCAGCTTGTAACGCTTCTTCCGTCTGAGGTGCATCCTCGCTCACAATTCGGTACATCCCGACGCCTGCAAGCTCGACCTCAATGACGCCCGGCATCGTCAGCAGCTTGCCTCGATCCGAGTCATTCGCCGCTGGCACATAGAGAACATGCCACCGCTCGAACAACTCATCCTTCTCGTATTTGCCAAGGATTTGTCCTCTTGCCATAAATACGATGTAATCGGCCAGACGTCGCACTTCATCTATAATGTGAGAAGCCATAAGGATCGTTCGATCACCTGGCTCCATGTACCGATGGAGAATATCGATCATCGATCGCCAAGCGATCGGATCAAGGCCAGATGATGGCTCATCGAGCAGCAATAGCTTCGGCTTATGGGCGATAACTAGCGCGAGTTCGAACTTGCGACGCATCCCTTTGGACATTTTGCCCAGCTTAATGGAGTCATCCACCTCGAACCGTCTCAATAGATCCTGATACAGATTCACATCCCATTCGGCGTACCACTTGCGAATGAACGTTGCCTTCTCCGATCCTCGGATAGAGTTATCGAGATAATCCGATTCCTCCTGCAAATAACCAATTTGCCGCTTCCACGACCGATCATCGCCCTGTCCGACCGGGTGACCGAGTATACTCATCTGTCCCGCATCCGGCTTGGAGAGATCGAGCAGCAGGCGAAACGTCGAGCTTTTGCCCGAGCCATTGGGTCCAATGATTGCCGTCACATACCCTTCTGGAATATCCAGATCGATCGGTCCTAGTCGAAAATGTGCCCGATGCTGTTCAACGCCTGCTAATGATATTGCTACCTTCTCCATCACCCGTTCTCCTTCCATCTATCATCTAGAACACGCGTCATAATGTGTTCCATCTCTTGTCTCGTCAGTTGAACCCGCATGCCTGCTTCAACCGCGGCCTCGACAGCTTCGATGACCGATGCTGTACGCTGTCTGCCGAGATCTTCTTCTTGCACGCTTGCTACGAACGTTCCCGTCCCTTGCCTTGTCCGCAGCAGTCCCTCTGTCTCCAGATCTTGATAAACCCGCCTGACCGTAATCACGCTGCACTTCAACATCTGTGCCATCTCGCGAATGGAGGGCAGCAATGTCCCCTCCGTTAGCTGTCCGCTTACGATTAGAGCCCGTAGCTGCACCTCGATCTGATGGTACATCGGCTCCGCACTGTTCTCATTGAGATGAATCGGCAGCCACACACTTTCACCTTCTTCGTCCTTAAGTTCATTGTTGTATTCGAATCATGGTCAGCGCGTGAAGCTTCTCATTCGCAATCTTCTGCAGGTGAGCCGATACATCCCATATACGAATGCACTGCTCCCGACGACCGCAACAACGGGATACCACCAGTTCCCGTCAGCCATCCTCTCAAGCAAGTATAGCGAGATCGATTTCTCATTCGAACCGAGAACCGCTGCTGCAGTCAGGTACAGGGCTGCAAAACCGAAGCAAAGCACCATATATATTTTGCCTGAGAAACCTTGTTCCCACATGGAATACATACTAGCAATCGCAACGCTGTAGCTGAACCAGATGATCACATACCCGATATAAGGACCTACTCCAATGTGTTCACGAATCGGTGCTGCACTTCCATATAAAATAGCAAAGTAGAGCAATAAGCCAATGGTCAGCAGACCTGTGAGTTGAATCAATCGCCCCATTACGAGCTGACTCACTGAGATCGGCAGCACCCGCCACTGTACCAGCCTGCGTGTGTAACAATCTTCGCGCCATGCCTTGAACGTCGTCCGATTCGCCGGGAATCCAAGCATCGGCAGGATCGCTAGCTGTGCGAAATCTACAAGCCAGATGACTGACAGATCCAGTTGACCGCTCCATGCATCCATGTAGAACGAGCGCGACACTAGAAGCATGTAGGCGATGAATAAGGTTGTGATGATCATTCCTACTCGATCCTTGCGCCATTCATACTTCGCTACATGCCATGCGCCTTCCCACTTATTCATCCGTCTGGTCACCATCCGTGTGCTTAGTGTGTATATCTTTATACACAGTATAATCACACCTCCATTTCGTGTCAACATCTTCCAACCCATTTTTTTGATAAAAAAGAAGCCTTCACCGCATGCGCATCACTCGCACTTGCAATGAAGACTTCCAGATGTAACTTACCTAGATTTTAACCGAAGATTGCATCCAGTACTGGTTTCGTATGGCCGCCTGGATACATGACATACAGCAGAATATAGACAGCTACGCCCGTAATCGCAGTGAAGAACCAGATGACGGACGTGACACGTCCCCACTTGCGGTGCTTCGCATACTTGGCCCGGTAGCCAAGTGTCAGCGTTGTAATGCCGAATACTGCCGCAACCGTTGCGAGCGTAATGTGGAAGATCAGGAACACGAAGTAGTAAGGCTTCAGATCATCCGGTCCGCCCCATTCCGTGTTGCCAACGAATATGGTACGGCTTGTATACACGATGAAGAATGCCGTTGCTGCAACCGCAGCCCAGAACATAACCTTCTTATGCGCTTCCAGTCTGCGATTGATCGCCAGATTCCAGCCAATCGCAACGAGAATCGCACTAATGACGATGAACGAGGTGCTGATTGTCGGAAAAATACTATAAATGTCCATGCGTAAACCCACCTTATATCGTTATCTGAGAGCCTGCGCGAGCGAATCGCCTGCAAGGCCGTAAATCTTACGTCAAACCGTTCGCTGGATTCGGCTCCGCGCTTGGCAGCTCATCATCATCAGCGTGTTCACGCTTGAACCACTGTTTGAAAATATAAGCTAGAATCGAGCCATAGAGCACTTCCTGCAGCAGCTTCATTACAATGCCGCCCGTCTGCTGGTCTTCCAGCGGCGTCATTAGATTGAAGAAGCTTGGACCCTGCGCGAGCAAATACGATGGATCGCCGGATACGCAATACCCCATCATTTTGACCCAAGTGTTCGGATCGCTATAGACCTCATACATCGGGGTTCCTGAGAAAATAATGAGCGCACACGCCGGCGTCAGAAGCGCACCGTTCGCGAATACATACGCCATCTTCCGCATATCCGTTAAGCGATTCCATTCTGGAACAGGACTAACAACCTGAATCCACATCAGGAATGCCGTGATCAGCAGCACCACATAGAACAACCGATGGACCGTGTAATGCGTCATGACGTAATCATGCACGACCGGCACGTGATAAAGCGAGAACACCATATTGAACATAATAAGACAAAGAATCGGGTTCGTCATAAACTTGAGCTTCTGCCACCACGCGGCGCGGAACATCAAGCGCCACATATAGGACGTTGTGCCAAGCAGGACAAGCGGCGGCACAAGCAAGTAGGACAGCGACATGTTCAACATATGGAATGAAAACATCATATGGCCCAACAAGCTTAGCGGACCTGCCTGTGCCAGATAGAACAGAATGGCGCCAAGGATGAACGATACTTTCTGCATAACACTCGTTCCAGCTTGATCAGGTGCATGCTTGCGGCGATATGGTCCATCCACATACAAATAAAGAATGACAATCGCTGCCATTGCGAATAGAAACATTGGACTCCATTGTTCTCTGAACGTGAAATACTGCAAACCGAGCATGGATAACCCCCACAATTCATATCCCATTCCTGTTAGCCCATTCGGTCATAACCGGGACATGCCTAGTATAGCATAAGCAATTGTGAACTCCTACCGAAAGCGGCGTTCTTGTCCTGCCGTTCATCATATTGTCAAGGATTGCACCCGTCTTTGTCCTCCCTGCTATGGAGGAACCAGGAGCTATGCCCCTGGAACCCCTAATCTAGTTAAGGGGCATAGCCCCTGAAACCCCTTTTTAAACCGATTTCTCTACCCACCGAAACCCTCCCTGCAAGGGAGGGCCCCATGGGACTCCCGTCCCCTGGACCCCGGAAGGGGTCGGTTGTGCTTCTGAGGCGGATGTATGTTACTTCCTGCTAGGAGTCGTGTACCCCTGCGGGGTACAACTCTTGTTCGAGCGTTTTAGGGGCTTTGCCCCTTCGGCCCCTTCTTAAAACATACTTACATAGGGCTGCGCCCCTGAACCCCTCTTTAAACCGATTTCTCTACCCACCCAAACCCTCCCTACAAGGGAGGGTTTGGGTGGGTAGAAACTTTTTAAAAGAAAGCTTATTAAGAGGGTGCAAAGGGCGGAGCCCTTCTGTCATATAACGGGATTAAAGGGGCCGGGCCCCTTTAAAACCCATAAAAAAAGAGGATCCGATTTCTCGGACCCCTTGCGTATAAACGATTACCACCAAGCCCAGAACTCAGCCATGATGATCATGGTACCTGCGATAAAGATACCACCTAGAATACCGATTATCGCATATGTGTGACCTTTATCTTTCATGTGCATCCAGAAACCCATCTGAACGAACACTTGGAGGCCAGCCATCATCAGCAGAATGAAGATGATGAACGACGTATTGACTTCTCCAGCGATTACTGCTGCGAAAGCAATAAGCGTCAGTATCAGTGACATGATGTAAGCAACGATATGCTTCTGTGGACCCTCGTGCTTGTGGCGTTTCTTCGTTTCTTCCGTTGCGGAATGGTTAACTGCAGCCATTGACTTAGCCCACCTTTCCCATCAGATACACGACTGTGAAGATGAATACCCACACGACGTCGATGAAGTGCCAGTACAGGCCTGATACATAAACCTTCGGAGCCGTTACAACGGTAAGACCTTTCTTGAGCACTTGACCGATGATTATGCTAATCCATAGAACACCGAATGCAACGTGGGCGCCGTGGAAGCCGACCAGCGTATAGAACGATGAACTGAATGCGCTCGTTGTAAAGCCATGGCCTTCATGAACGTATTCACTGAACTCGTAAATCTCAAGACCCAAGAAGCCAAGACCGAATAGTACCGTAATGACCAGCCACCAGATCATAGCCATTTTCTTGCCTGCATGCATCGCTTGCGTAGCAAACACGCTCGTCAAGCTGGACGTTAACAGGATGAACGTTGCAATCGCAACGGTCGAAAGGTTAAACAGTTCGTCAGCAGTCGGGTTACCGTCGCCAACTTTATCGCGAAGCGCTAGGAAAGCGGAGAACAACGTACCGAACAGTACGACCTCAGCGCCTAGGAACAACCAGAAGCCAAGTACTTTATTGCGTCCTTCCAGTGTAGCCTTCTCAGGCTCATGTGGAAGTTGACCATCTACGTGCGAGTGTGCGCTCATGCTTTTACCCCCTTATCATGCAGCTCGTCTGGCTCGATGTGGAAGCCATGATCATCCTTCAAAGAACGGATCAGCATGCAAAGGAATGTAAGGGCAAGGCCGCCGCCACCAACATAGTAGTTGTGGTACATGAAGCCAAGACCTGCAATGAACAAGCCAATCGACATGAACAAAGGAAGAATCGATGGCGATGGCATATGGATCGAGCCAAGCGGTTCAGCTGGCGTCATCTCTTTATTGCCATCCATTTTTTCTTTCCAGAACGCGTCATAGCCACGAACAAGCGGCGTTTGCGCGAAGTTGTACTCTGGTGCCGGGGAAGGAATCGTCCATTCCAGCGTACGGCCATCTTCCCAAGCGTCGCCGGCAGCTTTCTTGCCGCTGACCGAAGTTACGATGATGTTGGTGATGAAGAAGATCGTACCAAGGCCCATCAGGAATGCGCCAATCGTACTGATCAAGTTCATGTCGTTGAAGCCAATACCATCCAGGTACGTATAGATACGACGAGGCATACCCATCAGACCCAAGAAGTGTTGAATCAAGAACGTCATATGGAAACCGATGAAGAATGTCCAGAACGTCAGTTTGCCAAGCGTTTCGTTCAGCATGCGTCCGAACATCTTCGGCCACCAGTAATGGAGACCTGAGAAAATACCAAGGATCAAACCACCAACGATAACGTAGTGGAAATGCGCGACTACGAAGTACGAGTCATGGTACTGGAAGTCGGCTGGCGCTGCCGCGAGCATGACGCCCGTTACGCCGCCCATTACGAATGTCGGGATGAAGCCAACTGCGAACAGGTTCGCAGTTGTGAACTTGATGGAGCCGCCCCACATCGTGAACAGCCAGTTAAAGATCTTAATACCTGTCGGTACGGCGATCAGCATCGTAGCGATGGAGAACAGCGCATTCGCAACTGGGCCGAGACCCGTCGTGAACATGTGGTGAGCCCATACCATGAAGCCGAGGAAGCCGATCAATACCGTTGCGAATACCATGGAGCTGTATCCGAACAGACGCTTACGCGAGAACGTACTGATTACTTCAGAGATAACACCGAATGCAGGCAGAATGAGAATGTATACTTCAGGGTGTCCGAAGATCCAGAAGATATGCTCCCATAGCACGGCGTTACCGCCATTTGCTACTTCGAAGAAGTTAGCTTCGAACAGTCGGTCGAACATCAGTGCAACCAGACCAACCGTCAGTGCTGGGAATGCGAACAGGATCAGCGCCGACGTGATGAAGATTGCCCATGTGAACATTGGCATACGCATGAACGTCATGCCAGGCGCACGCATGTTGATGATGGTTACCAGGAAGTTGATACCGCCGATCAGCGTACCGATACCAGCGATCTGAAGGCCGATGACATAGTAGTCAACGCCATATTCAGGACTGTAAGTCGGGCTTGCAAGCGGAACATAGGATGTCCATCCTGCGTCTGGAGCGCCGCCTGTAAACCAGCTGACATTCAGCAGAACGCCGCCTGCGAAGAACGTCCAGAAGCCGAGTGCGTTAAGGAATGGGAATGCAACGTCCCGTGCGCCGATCTGAAGCGGAATAACCGCATTCATAAGCGCGAACAGCATCGGCATCGCTGCAAGGAAGATCATTGTCGTACCGTGCATGGTAAGGAGCTGGTTGAATGTCTCCGCACTAACGAAATCGTTAAGCGGCTTAATGAGCTGAATCCGAATCATTATTGCTTCGAGACCGCCGACCAGGAAGAAGAACCCGCCGGCAAGCAAGTACAGAATACCGATTTTCTTATGGTCTACGGTCGTTAGCCAGTCCATCAGGCCCTTGTAGCGTTTGACCGTGTGCGCATGCGCATGTGCCAAGGTTAATGCCCCCTTTTAATTCTCCTGATGCTTATTTCTCGTAGTCGATTTTCAGTTCAGACAGATACTTCGCAATACCATCGATCTCTTGCTCGGTAAGCTCGACCTTCGGCATGAGCGTACCAGGCTTGACCGCTTGTGGATCGCTGATCCAACGCTTCAAGTTCTCGTACGTTGTACCTTCATTTGCATACTTCGCTTCGTCGGTATTGACGAGAATACCGCCTACCGTCAAACGACTACCGATATCCGTCAGGTTCGGGTACACCAGAACGCCTTGGTCGCCGATAGCGTGGCAGCTCAAGCATTTTGTAACGAGTGCATCTTTAATCGCTGGGTCGCTTGGCAGAGCAGCTGGCGTTTTCTGTGCCGCCGTCCAACGATCGAACGAAGCTGCATCTACTGCTTTAACTTTGAAGTCCATCAATGCGTGGGATGGGCCGCAAAGCTCTGCGCACTTACCAAGGTAAACGCCAGCTTTAGGCGCTTCGAAGAACATTTTGTTAGCGTTAGCCGTTCCGTTCTCAACAGCCGTGCCTGGGTTCGTATCGATCTTACCTGCGAGCGATGGAATCCAGAACGAGTGAAGAACGTCGCCGGAAACTGCTGTAACCGCAATCTTCTTGCCTGTCGGAATGACAAGCTCTTGTGCTGTATGTATGTCATACTGCGGATAATAGAATTCCCACCAGAATTGGTGCGAAGTTACTTCGACTTGAATTGCTTCTGGATCTTTCGTGTAGTCCTTCGACAGACCGAATACGGAGTTAACCGTCGGTACACCAAGGATGACAAGGAGAATCAACGGGATAACCGTCCAGATAATCTCAAGCTTATGGTTTCCTTCAACTTGTACAGGAATCTTAGTATCTCCTGGACGTCTACGGAAACGAACAATGACGTACAACGAAATCGCGAATACGATAATGACCACGATAATCATGATCGAAATCGCCAATTTCATTAGACCGAATTGTTCTTCCGCTACTGGACCCTGCGGGTTCAGTGTCGAAAGGTCTGCACGCCCGCACGCCGACAGCAATAGCATCATACCGGCAAAGAGCGGCAGAAGGCGCTTTCCTACATTCCACCGTTTCATCATTCATCAACCCCACTTTTTACGTTTTCGCAGTTGCATCTGATGGCGTGGAAAGGCGGCAAACTGCGTGTTCTAGAGATGTTTTACAACTTCTGCATTAAATCACTTTATTAAATATAAAGTTGGAGGATGTATTTGTCAACGTTTCAGAAAGAGTTCACAAATTGTTCTCAAAGCCGCCAAAAATGTAGCTGTTACAAGGGTTTTGGGTCATTTACACCCCTCCATTTTTGTGCTTATCCCCCTTCGTCGCGTGACAATAATCGACATATTCCTTCTATACATTGTGCACCGAGTGGATGGTCAATTATGTATGTGTTGACACACGTATATTTCGGTCTCTCCGACGAACCCTAATGGTACAGTAATCGTTAAGGGAGGTCCATTGTATGAGGAAATGGTTCAGCGCATCTGCCCCGTCCCGCATCTTCGCCCTGCTTCTAGGTATCGCGGTGCTGTCGAGCGGCTGCAGCAGCTATAAGTATGAGCCTCACGGATACAAGAACAACTCGTACGGTACGCGCAACGGCACAGAGCGTCCACTCGTTGACGATCGAGCGCGTTCATACGGCACATTATCAACTTCTTCGGGCAAAGACAATCACGATAATAAATACTTCGAATACAGCGCCAAGATATCGAAGGAAGTCGGCAAGATCAACGGAGTTTCCACCGCGCTTGTTATGCTGACCAATCAGAACGCTTATGTGGCGCTCGTCTTTAACGACACTGCGATCCGCACGAAGAGCGGCGGACGCTCGAAGCGCGAACAGAATCTAGGCGGTGCCAAAGCAGGTGTCTACAACCACACAACAGGCAGTCCTTACTGGGACGGCCGAGAGCTGGCAACGCCATATGGCCATGCAATGACCGTCAATGATCATACCGAGCTGCCGGATGCATTGAAATATGCAGTCGCAACGAAGGTACGGAAATTCGCCCCTAAGGTAAAAGATGTCCATGTCTCTGCCAACCGCCAATTCGTTAACCGATTCGTCGCCTACGCGCAGAAAGCCTGGCTGAACGAATCGCTTACGCCATACGTCGAAGACTTCAACGCGCTCGTCTCGAATCAATTCGCCGGCGGCAATAAGATGCCCGCGAGCATCGAGAAGATCAATCCGGATACGACTGGCGCAGATCGCAATACCGGTCAGAAGAACGGGATTAAAACCGAGAAGTACAGCGGCAATACGACAGGAGCGCCAAGATAACCCGAAAAACTTTTTCTTCTATTATATATAGCTGTTAGATTAACCATTTTGATTCGGTACCATTCAGAGGCGTAGTTCCACAGACGCCTCTTTTTGCTATACTATTAATGAAGCGACCGGATGAAAGATCGAAAGAGAGGGATTGAAGGCCATGACGACAAGCAACTACGTTCCGAAGGACCCTGTAGTGATCGAATGCAATATTGAGAAAGCGGTAGACGTACTAAGCGGCAAATGGTCCTTTCTAGTGCTCCGCGAGCTGTTCTGTGGAACGAGACGTTTCGGCGAGCTCCAGCGCTGCATTCCAGCGGTCAGTCCGCGAGCTCTAACGAGCACACTGCGTCACCTCGAAGAAAAAGGCATTTTGGAACGGCATGTGTATGCGACCGTACCTGCTACCGTTGAATATAGACTGACGCCTAAAGGCGAAGATCTTCACCAAACGCTGCACGCCATGAAGCTGTGGGCTGCAAAGTGGACGTAAACAAACACGAAGGGAGCCCCTATGGAATAGAGCGCTCCCCTGTTTGTATCGTAACGACGCCTGCATCATCCACCTGCGCAAGATAAACCTCTTCAAGCTTAACGCCTTTGGCAGCTAACTGCTTATTCAGCCACACGCGATCGAAGCCCGCATGCTGAAGCGCATCCTCGATAACGATGCCATCCATTACAATGTTTTGCGGCTGGCGCTCAGGCTGCACCGCCCAACCAAGCGCTGCGGCGGTAAGCGGCTGTTGTTCCTTCTTGAGCAGGAACGTTATATCTCCGTTGGCTTCCATGACAGCGAACTCCACATCGGCAAGCGATTGAATGCTTTTGCTGCGCATTTTCTCCATGAACTCGTCGAGCGTCACCCGCTCTTTCCACATATTCTTCTCTAGTATTGCCCCTTTCTCGACTAGCACGGTTCCTTTGCCGTCAACAATGTCGCGCATCTTCTTGCTCTTCAATGTTGCATATTCCATTGCTACAGATACAAGAACCCAAACCGACATTGCGAGCAATCCCAAGTACCATTTGGCATCGGTATCGAGCGAGATGTATGCTGCGATATTGCCGATCGAGATCCCTGTAATGTATTCGAACAACGATAGCTGCGAGATTTGTCTTTTACCTAATATTTTGGTCATAATGAACAAGATACCGACGGCAGATAACGTACGCAGCGTGACTTCAAGCCACAATGGCAAAAGAGACACCCCTTTCCTCTCGGATAGGATGTCTCCTTCATTCATTATCTATTCAAGCAATCGAGCGCTGCCGCAACGTATACGGCCGGCGAATTCCAATAGATCGTATTCTCATTCGTGGAGTAACTGTCCTCATGGTCAATATAGCAGGCCATAGGCGCACGTCCGATCAGCAGCGCCGCTGCCGCCGTATCGTTCAACCCAAGATTGGGCCCGCCTGCAACGATGCCCGGAACGGGCTGCGGCACGCTATCTGCGATCGATGGACGATGATGCGGATGCATGACAGAGTTATAACCATAACCTGTGATGTAACAAATACCTAGCACATTACAACCGAGCAAGTAATGCCACTGCTGCGCCGCTGCCTCTAGATATTGCTGCCGAATATCGCTGTCCTTCATTAACTCTGCAGCAATAAGCAGATGCATGCCATTGTTCATCACGATCATGTTGCTGCCCCATTTGTACTGATCTTGGATTAGCGATACACCAAAGCCGTTGCGCTTAGACAGATCGAGCAGTTCATCCGCCCTCATGATCCATTGCTCCGTTAACCTCTCCCGCAGCTCCATGGCAGTACGGTCCCCAGCATCTCGAAGCGCATACAGCAGCGCAATGGTTCCATACCCGCCGACATCCCTCCAACCTAACTCGCACAGCGGAAAACCGCCTGATTGAACCAACTTCTCCGCTTTAATCAGATAGGTCCGATCTCCAGTCAATCGATACAGCTCAGCCGCTGCCCAATAATGCTCGTCGATAACGTTTTGATCCCCGTACTCGCCCGTCTTCACGTCGCGCGGGTTGCGGAACGATACCCGCTCGAAGCTTTCTGTGTTCTCCATCCACTGCCACGCACGCTCGGCAGCTTCCCGACAGTCGGCTGCAAACGGTTCATCGAATGGAGCGAACACGCGCGCTGCCATCGCCATCGATGCAGCGAAGGTGCCGGCAGCTGTGAACGACACAGGCGAGAAGACAAGCGCTGCTGCATCATCCTCCGGCATCACATGAAGGCCAGGGAATTCATATGTCGTTATCTTGTGATAGACGGCTCCATCCTCACGTTGAAGCAGCAGCATCCATTCGAGCTCATACCGGGTTTCATTCAGAATATCCGGAACACCGTTGCCGCTCTCAGGTATGTTCACCGACTCTTGGAACGCTGCCGGATACGCTTCATATGCAAGCATAAGATCTGCGACTGCCTTAGCAGCAGCAACAATGTACTTCCCATAGTCGCCGGCATCATGCCATCCGCCCGCCGTCCTCCGCCGGATGGATGGATCATCGCCATGGATAATGCCATGATCAAGATGACAAGCTGCATGCTTCCAAGGTCCCGCATATCGTTCCTCGAGCTCCATGCCGCAGCGCTGGAAATAGAAATTTCGGAGAAGGGCAAGTTTGACCGCTTGATATGGACGCTCCGCTATAGCGAAGATAGGTGATTCCACACCATTCTTCATACGAATCCGGTATCTCCCCGGCGTATCGAGACCGTCCAATCGGCCCAGACTTACGCGAACGCCAGCCGCCTCATCTTCGGATGCAGGTGACGTTGTACCGACTAATACACATTCATTCGTATCGGCATCAATCACTTCGAAGTTGCCTGACACGACTTGCGATGAAAACGCTTTCGATAATCCAGTCGAAAATCCAATCTGATTGACACGAATTGCCGCATCATTCCACTGCTCACGTCGCACATCAGCCATTGCAAACTTCCCTCCTAAATTTCCTATTATTCGTCTGCTCCTTGCCGCGGCTCATACTTCAATATAATAGAAAGCTTTGTACCACGGCTAGAAGCATATATGACGAATTGCACTTATTTACCACGATTATACATGATCAACTCGTGAATGGGGTTAATAATTATTAAAACTTTTCCCATTACAAAGGCAGCAGCGGAAGAGTCGTTACGTTATCGAGTGAAGCGACCATCGCTTCCCACGCCGCCGGCTTGTTCGGCAGTACGGCATAGTAACGGCGCAGGAATGCAGCCACTAGCGAAGCATCGATCGTATCGCGTCCGTCATATGGCAAGAAGCCAAGGTCGAGACCTTCTACGGCCTCGCCGTCATTTTGCCAAGAAGGGTGTACGTAGGTTAGATTAATTCGCTTGTAGCCCATATGGGACAACACTTCACGGCGCACGTACGGGTTCATTACCATCAGACCGCCGAAGTCATGGTCGCCTGCCCGGTATGGGTCATAAATCTCAGCGAACATGCCATCGAGCTTGTTGCCTGCCTCATGCGCCAATGCATCAAGATCGCGTTGACGCGACTGCCACAGGAACGGACCTATGCCAAGTCCCGGACGGCCAACGATGGTGAAATCCGTCATCGCTGCGTTGAAATCCTCGTAATAGCGGTATTCCGTCGTGCCGACGACTTCGCCTTCATGTACAGCAACGAATACACGGATGCCCGGATCCTCCAGCGGCTCTTTCCACAGATCGAACGCGAGCACCTCTTCCGGTGGGAAAACGCGGCCCATCAGCGCATGCATTTGGGCGAATAATGGATCATTAATACAAGTAATGCGTTTGTATTCCATGAATAACGTCAGCTCCTCTAGCATTATTCGTTCAAGAACGGATTGCGCCACTCCATCAACGCTGCGCAGTTGCCCGACTCTTCATCGTCCAGATAGTCATGTGCGACACCAATTGGCGTTCGACCTACACGCAGCATGAATGAAATAACAGGATCGTTCTGCTCGCCTCGAATAACCGCATCCAGATATTGTTCAGGCGTCATCGAATCTGCAACGCGATGATAGCCCGACAGCCGTCCGCCTCCGAGCAGACGCTTCAGCCGGCGATGCACAACGACATCATACATCGAGAACATCAACCACTGTCCCAAGCGCAGCTTGCGGTACTCCGGTCTGACGCACAGATCGACGACGTAGAGCGTATCGCCCGAAGGATTATGATTGCGTATGTATCCGCCGTCCGTCATCTGCTCCCAGCTATGCGTACTGTCACTCGGGTCCTGTTCATCTATCTTCACAATCAGTCCGGTCATCGAGCCCGCCAGCCTGCCAGCTACTTCAATGCACAAGGCTCCGTCAGCAAAATATCGCACGTGGTTCGTCAATTGCTCCTTGTTCCACCACAGCTCAGGCGGGTATGGCGGCGGAAAGCACTCCGACTGGATTTCGATGAGCGCATCGAAATCCGTCTCTGTGTAACTTCGCACGATGGCAGGTACAGGCCTGCCGTCGTTCATCACAAACAGCTGCTTGCGGTACATCGCGTTTCACTTCCAATCGGTATAAAGATCGGTGCGGCGGTCCCGCCACGTCATCACCGAGCCGCGCTCGCGAACCTCGTACAGCAGCGACAGATCAAGATCGGCTGTGACGATCATATCGTTATTGATCTCGCCTTCTACCATGATGCCGCGCGGCGGGAACGGAATGTCATTCGGCGCCAGCACTGCCGCTTGCCCATAGTTGAGCCGCATGAAATCGACCGTTGGCAGCGAACCAACCGTACCCGTCGTCACCACATAGATCTGGTTCTCGATCGTCCGCGCATGTGCGCAATACCGTACCCGATAGAAACCTTGGCGATCATCCGTGCAGGATGGGCAGAAAATAACGTCTGCGCCAAGCGCCCGCACCATGCGAACGATCTCCGGAAACTCAATATCGTAGCAGGTCAACATCGCGATCCGCGCTTTGGGCGTATCGAATACCGTTACCCCATCGCCAGCCTTCATGTTCCACTCGGTCACTTCGGTCGGCGTAATATGCAGCTTCGGCTGCACGCTGACCGTACCGTCCGGCGCGAACAAATGCGCTGCGTTCAACAGGTTGTCGCCGCTCCGAACGACATGCGTTCCGCCAATAATGTACATGTTGTAACGGGCAGCCAGCTCTTTGAACAGCTCAATGTATGCATCCGTAAAGTCCGGCAGCTCCTCGATGCCACGCGCCTTGCCATCCGCTCCCGGAATGGACATGAGCTGCGTCGTCATAAACTCAGGAAATAGCACATACTCCGAACCGAACTCATCCGCTGTCCGAATATAATGTTCAACCTGCGCAGCGAACGCTTCGAACGAGTCAATCGAATGCAGGTGATATTGTACCGCAGACACTCTTAGCTTCATCCTCTACCTCCGCTTAAATCAATGAATTGCTTCTATTGTGCAGGAAAAATGCGCATCCAACAAGCATCGTTTCCTCAATAATGAGATTATTGCGATTGCGGCGATTGAACGCCGCTAGTACTAATGTTAATGCTGATGTGGACCGTATTGTTCGATCAGCCGTTTCTTCTGCTCCCATACCGCATCGCTTAAGACGACCGGGAACGACTGCGGGTTCACTTTGCGCAGCACTTCGGGCGGGAACAACTCAAGCTGACGGCGATGCTCTGCCCGAATGACAGAGAGGGTTGGCAGTTCTGCCTTCAGTTCCCCGCCAATAATGATCGGCTGAAGCAGCGGTACGGCTTCGTAGTCAGTCATAAACCGCTGGCGATACGTCTGCATCGGATCGAACAGCTTGATCCGTTCGCCGCGCTTCACGTCATTTTCCCATCCGAACGCCATATAATCAGCTTCAGCACGGCCTGTTCGGCGGTTGACTAAACGGTATACGTCTTTGCGGCCTGGCGTGGATACCTTCTCCGGATTGCCGGACAGCTTGATTACAGGAACAAGCTCCTCGCCCTGCACCGCTTCGCGCGCGACCAGCTTGTACACGCCTCCGAGCGCCGGTTGATCCGCAGCCGTAATGAGCTGCGTACCAACGCCCCACGTATCAATACGGGCGCCCTGCAGCTTCAGCTCCGCAATAATCGATTCATCGAGATCATTCGATGCGACGATGCGTACACCGCCGAAACCCGCATCGTCCAACTGGCGACGCGCTTCCTTGGACAAGTACGCGAGGTCCCCGCTGTCGAGCCGAATCGCACTCATCCGTTTGCCCATTGCTGCCAGCTTGTGCGCGGTTGAGATCGCATGAGGCACGCCGCTTAGAAGCGTATCGTACGTATCGACTAGCAGCGTCACGTCATCAGGCAAAGCCTCCGCATAGCGGTCGAACGCCTCTTGCTCGGATTCATGCGCCTGCACCCAAGCATGCGCATGCGTCCCTTTGGCCGGAATGCCGAACAGCATCGCCGCCCGCATATTGGATGTCGCGTCGAAGCCTGCGATAAAGGAAGCACGAGCCCCCCACACAGCCGCCTCTGCCTCTTGCGCCCGTCGCGTCCCGAACTCCAGCAGAATATCACGTTCTGCCGCACGACGTATGCGTGCCGCCTTCGTTGCGATAAGCGTCTGATAGTTCATGAAATTGAGCAGTGCCGTCTCCACCAGCTGCGCCTCAAACACGCGCGCCTCCACCCGAACAAGCGGCTCATTCGGGAAGATCAACGTCCCTTCGGACACCGCATAGATATCGCCTGTGAAGCGGAACTTCCGCAGTTCTTCAATAAACCCTTCTTCGTACCGCTCTTCTTGTTCACGCAGGAAAGCCAGCTCATGCTCATGGAACTTCAACGTACGGACATAATCAACAATCCGCTCCAACCCCGCGAACACGGCGTAGCCGTTGCCGAACGGCAGCTTACGGAAGTACGCCTCGAAGACCGCCTTCCGATTATGGGTGCCGTTCTTCCAGTGCGCATACATCATATTAATCTGATATTTATCGGTATGAAGCGCCAGATGCCCGTACTCCAGGCCGCTTGCTCCTTCAAAATGGATCGTCATCGCCCATCGTCCTTCACTTGTCGTTATGCCGTGCTGTACAATCCGAATTGCTGGCATTACCGTTAGCGACATTGCTGTCCTCAACAGTAAGGTACTCCCTTTTCGGTTCCTTCATTCTAGATGGAAAGGACGGTGACCTTAGTCCTTGTTCTGTCCTTCAAGCGCCGCCTTCAGCGCATCAGCCAGTCCGCCGGACAACGTCACCTTATCGCTAAACTGCTCAACAAGCCGCTTCTGCTGGTGCTTGTTCACTCGGCCGCCGCCACCCTCTTTGTCCTCCAGCATCTCGATAACGTTGCAGCGGCGGCATTGCGCGTACTTGCCGGCTTTGCCCGTATGGATCTCCATCTTCTTGCGGCATTGCGGGCAGCGCTTGTTGGACAACGAGGGTTCCGCCGCGCGGCGGTAGCCGCATTCCCGATCCTGGCACACAAGCGTCTTGCCGCGTTTGCCATTCACTTCAATCATCGGCTTCCCGCAATCCGGACAACGTGCATGCGACAGATTGTGCGGCTTGTATTCCTTCGTTTCCTGCTTCACTTCCTGCACCCATGCCGCAGCCTTCTGGCGAATGCCCGCCATAAATTGCTTCGCATTGCCCTGTCCTTTCGCAATCCGTTCCAGTTCGCGTTCCCACTCGGCAGTCAACTCAGGGCTGCGCAGCTCCTTGGACGCCAGCTCGATAAGCTGCTTGCCCTTGCCCGTCGGCACAAGGCGGCTGCCTTGACGATCGATCGTCTGCGAGGAAAGCAGCTTCTCAATAATGTCAGCACGCGTTGCAGGCGTACCGAGGCCGTACTTCTCCATCTTGGACAGCAGTCCTGCTTCGTTATAGCGTGCCGGCGGCTGCGTCTGTCCTTCGCGAAGCCGACTCTGCTTGAACGGCAGCGATTGATTCGCGCTAAGCGGCGGAAGCAGCTGCCCGCCCCCGCTGCGGCTATCGCCAGCGCGTCCATCTTCTGCGCCATCGCCGCTGCCGTCATCTTCGCCATCCAAGTCAGCTGCCGAGACGCTGCCATAGGCTTCTTTCCATCCGGCATCTTTCAATACATTGCCGCGTGCATAGAAGCGATCCCCTCCGACACGGACGACAACGCTCGTCTCATCATAACGGCAAGGAGGGCTGAACAACGCAAGATAACGACGAACGATCAGATCGTACAGCTTGCGCTCCTCCGGGCTAAGCGCCGACAGATTTACATACTGCTCCGTCGGAATGATTGCATGGTGGTCGCTTACCTTGCTGTCATCCACAATGCGCTTCGTTACAGGAAGCGGACTGCGAAGCAGCTTACGCGCCACGGTTGCATAAGGGCCAACCGCAATGGTCTCCATACGTCCTTTGAGCGTCGAGACCATATCGGAAGACAAATAACGCGAGTCCGTCCGCGGGTACGTGACGAGCTTATGCTGCTCATACAACCGCTGCAGCACATTCGACGTCTGCTTAGCCGAGAAGCCCAGCCGCTTATTCGCATCCCGCTGCAGCTCGGTTAGATCATAAGCGAGCGGATGCGGTTCACTGCGCTCCGCCGTCTTCAGCCGATCAACAACCGCAGGCTTGCCGTTCGTCCTAGCTATAACCGCTTCCGCCTCTTCCCGTGTCCACAGCCGTCCATCATGTCCTTCCTCGCTGCGCCATGCCGCTTGGAAGCCGCCGAACTCGGCCGACACCGTCCAATAAGGCTTCGGCTGGAAGCCGTTGATCTCGCGCTCGCGGTCCATCAGCATTGCCAGCGTCGGCGTCTGTACCCGTCCTGCCGATAGCTGTGCATTGTACTTGCTCGTCAGCGCACGCGTTACGTTCAAGCCGATCAGCCAATCGGCCTCTGCCCGGCATACCGCAGATGCGTACAGCCGGTCATAGTCGCGGCCAGGCTTCAGCGCTGCGAATCCGTCTTTGATCGCCTTGTCCGTCTGCGACGAAATCCACAGCCGCTTAAACGGCTTGTTCCAGCGCGCAAGCTCCATAATCCATCGCGCGACCAACTCGCCTTCACGCCCCGCATCTGTCGCAATAATAAGCTCGGCGATATCTGCACGTTTGCACAGTCCTAGTACGGCTTTGAACTGTCCGGATGTCTCGCGCAGCGGCTTGAGGTTCATGCGCTCCGGCATGATCGGCAGATCATCCAGATTCCACGTCTTGTATTTCGTATCGTAATCCTCTGGCTCTGCAAGCCCGACCAGATGGCCGAGCGCCCAAGTAACCACATATTTGGGCCCTTCAATGTAGCTTTTATTTTTATTCGTACAGCCAAGTACACGCGCAATCTCCCGCGCTACGCTTGGCTTTTCTGCTAATACGAGCGATTTCATCCCTATGCCTCTCCCCTTAAACACGTAATACGAAATACGTAATTCATAATGCTCTCATTATCGGCCATTCCGCTTCGCAAAGTCAAAGAATCGTTACCATCATTTACTGGTTCACAGCCGCATCAGATCGCTGGTTTAATAGTTGTAAGGGCTTACATCCAAAAATGAAAATGAGGTGCATCATGCGATTACGCTCAACTATGTCCACCCTCCTGCTTGGCGGGCTGCTGCTCGGCACGCTGTCAGCCCCTGCATCCACTTTCGCTGCTGCATACACGGTTCAACCAAGCGACTCCCTCTGGTCGATCGCAACTCGCTTCAATACGACCATCGCTGAGCTCAAAGCGACGAATGGCTTGCAATCCGATATGCTGCTCGACGGACAGCAGCTTCAAGTGCCATCCCCATCCTATCAGACCACCTACAGCGTGAAGGCTGGCGACACGATGTGGATGATCGCGAACCGGCTTGGCGTACCGCTGAACAAGCTGCTCGCTGCCAATACGCAATTGGCTAACCCGAATAACATCTGGCCCGGCCTGACGATCAATGTTCCGAAGAAACCAACAGCCCATCTTAATGGCGTTTTTCCTTTGAAAAAGGGTACATATTCTCCATTCAGCAACACGTTCGCGGATACGCGCACTTGGTCGGCCGACGGTTCCACCGTACGGTCCCATGAAGGCGTTGATATTATGGCGCCCGAAGGTACGCCGATTTATAACGCGATGAGCGGCACCGTCGTCCAAGCCGGATGGCTTGAACTCGGCGGCTGGCGGCTGACGATCCGCGTCGACGACAGCAAGGAATTTTACTACGCGCATATGTCCCGTTACGCTCCTGGCATTGTCAAAGGCAGCGTTGTGACGGCTGGTCAATTGATTGGTTATGCGGGCAGCACAGGTTATGGACCAGAAGGAACAAGCGGCATGTTCGATTCGCATCTGCATTTCGGCATTTATACACGAAGCCCTTATACGGCGATTGATCCGTTCTTAAATCTGAAATGGTGGGAGCTGGGCTAAGCGGTTGTCGCAGGTCGATCGCCTTACAAATGCTAGAAAACTTGTGATTACATGTTGCGTATTGCTTAAGGGTCTGCTATAATAATAGTTATATGTCTATATTTAACCTCGCAGGATTCCTCTTAGAAGCTATTTTTCCTGGCAAATAACTTCACGTTCTGCCCGTATCCGCCGCTCTGGCGAAGGTTGGTTGTTCACTCGCCATAACACCATTCGCTGATTCACACTGGCGCGGTCTTCGGAGCCGCAAGGACGAAAGAGAGGTAGGGCTTTCGTTGTTTTAGTTAAGCTTTGCTGTAGCATAGCGGAACTGGGCAAGACTACATGATTGACTAACGAACCGGGGAATCAACGCGCATCGTCAGCGCACCGGTTGAATATAGCAGCACAATAAACGGCACCCTTGAGGGGTGCCGTTGTCCATTTCTATGATCTTTTTATTACTATCCTTGCTGATCTTTCACCATTTATTATTTCAATGCTTCCGTAACGAACGTGTCGTTCACAGCGTCCTTGAACGAAATTTGTTTCTTAATAAATTTGTTCTCGTACAGGATATCGCTCGACGCTTGTTGTGCATCCAGTGCAGCCTGTGTATAAGCCGACAGAATCGGCGTGGAATTCTCGAGAACCTGCTTGACCGTATCGATCGACATCTTCGTCTGATCCGAGAAGATTTGCGCGGACTCATCCTCATGGGCAAGCTCATAATCGACGGTTTGTTTGTATACCTTCAGGAATTCGACGACAAGCTCCGGATGTTCCTTAGCAAACTTCGTATGGGCAATGAGAGACGTAGGCGACAACACTTCCGTATCCGACTCCACGATGCGGGCTTTGCCGGCATTCACATTTTGCGTAATGTAAGGATCCCATGCAACCCAGCCGTCCAGCTTGCCGCTCTCGAATGCAGCTTGCGCGTCATCCATCTGCAGGTTGATAATGTTGACGTCAGAGATCGACAGGCCAACCGCATCAAGCACCTTGATCAAATAAACGTTGGCAACCGTGCCTTTCGGCAGGCCAATCGTCTTGCCCTTCACATCCTCCAGCTTCTGGATCGGGGAGTTAGGCGGAACGAGCAGGCGAGCTCCGGATTTGCCCTCGGAGTTGAGGCCGATGATTTCAAATGGCAGCTTGTTCGAAATGCCGGCGATCGTCGCGCCGTCTCCTAGGAACGAGAGATCGACGCGTCCAGCTACAAGCGATTCCAGCAGCGGCGGGCCGCTCGGGAACTTGCTCCACACGACTTCAGCGTTCAGCTTGCTGAAAGCTTCTTCATAGAAGCCCTTCTCTTTGGCAATAATGAGCGGGCTGAGACCGCCGTTGATCGCAATGTTCACCTTAACTTTATCGCCGCTGGGCTTGGACGTTTCGTCAGATGCCGCAGCGCCTTCGGTCGTCTGAGACGACGAGCCTTGCGCCGAATGATCCTTCGCATTGTCCTTCTTATCGCCGCATGCCGCTACCACGAACGTCAATATAACTGCCAATGCCATTACCAGACCTGCTCTTGTCCACTTCACCATGCTGGTTTCCCCCTCAATCTCATCTCTGTATGAATGTAATTAGGCCACTTCTATCCCAATCGATTCCGAAGGAATCTTAATAAGGAATGTCTCCAATGATCGATACGCGTTCTGCTACGCGGACGTTCGGGAAGTAATCGGATACGGCGTAGTGCTGCGTCGCACGGTTGTCCCAGAATGCGATCGAGTTTTTCTCCCAGTGGAAGCGTACTTGATACTCTGGAATCTTGGCTTGCGCGAACAGGTATTGCAGAAGCTCTTCGCTTTCTTCGGGCTCAAGTCCGACGATGCGGATCGTGAATGCAGCATTAACGAACAACGTCTTGCGGCCCGTCTCCGGATGCGTACGAACAATTGGATGTTCTGCAGCCGGGAATTCGATTTGCTTCTCAGCCAGACGCTCCGGCGTCAGTGCGCGGCCGAACGAAGGTGTGAAGTCATGAATCGCTTTCAGACCATCGATTCGTTCTTTTATTTCATCTGGCAGGTTATCATATGCTGCTGCCTGGTCGGACCACAGCGTGTCGCCGCCGAATGGCGGAACTTCCGACAAGCGGAGTACGGAACCGAATGCCGGATTCACACGCCACGTTACGTCCGTGTGCCAGATATTCTCCATGCCTGTTACATTCTTATCCTTCGCGAAACGAGTCACTTCCTCTGAGTTGCCTTGCGGCAGGAAAGGATGCTTCTCCAGCTCGCCCCACAGCTTCGCGAATGCGAGATGCTGTTCATTCGTAATATCCTGATTGCGGAAGAACAGTACTTTGAATTCGAGGAAAGCGCGGCGGATTTCAGCTTGCAGCTCTGGTCCTACCGGCTGCCTCAAGTCTACGCCTTCAATCTCTGCACCGATGACCGGGCCGAGCGGCTTAACCGTGAACAGCGTGTATGGCTGCTCTTCTACACCTTCCGGCAGACGGCGAAGTTGGTAGATGCCTGCATGTCTCTGGCGTTTCGGTGCGTAGCTGCGGGATAGATAATCGATCGTTTGATTTGTCATGCGAATCAGCTCCTAATCATCGTTTTATAATTTCATAGTTTGCATACCTGCTTAGTGGGATTTACGGGTAAAAAAAAGATTCACAGCTATAGCAGCCGAGCTCGAGCTCGCAGCGTTTACTCTACAAGTGAATACATGCATCGCTGTGGTTCGTCTCTTAAGAGCGTCCGGTTTATAAAAGCGTCTATTCGCTCGTATTAACCTTGCTCTGCGCTATATCCGTGAATCTCCGGTTGTCCAGTCGATCCCGCTATCCAGTTGATTCGGCTTTGCTGAAGTACGTCGTTATGATGACTAAATCTTATCAATCTAATTCCGAGTATGTCAATATGTTTTAAAACTTAATTTATTTCGCAATAGCCTGAAATCAATCGTTTCATCTATAGCACGGAGTAAAAAAGGGGCTGATCCGTCGAAATCCACGCCTTAACCCCCTAATTCCATCAAGCAATTCATACTTAAATGGTGTGAATAATATGTTATTGACAGGTTTAATTCCGAGTGATAGGATTGGAATTAATTCAGAAAAAATGAATGCACCCGCACAAGAGTCGACCATGCGAATGGAGATTCGGAGCAAGTGAGCCTAGACGATACAGCCTTCTGCTGTCGTTAGCGTCTCGCTGCCTGAATCTCCTTTTTTGATTCTATTATTACCTCACAAGGATGTGTTGAATATGACAACGACGACGAAAGCACTGCTCGAGATCGACAACGTCAGCAAAATATTTCGGAACGGCGCCAGCACCACTCATGTGCTCGACCGACTAAGCCTGAATGCCACGGAAGGCGACTTCGTGACCGTCATCGGTCCGAGCGGCTGCGGCAAAAGCACGCTGCTAAAGATTATTGCCGGCCTCGACACCGACTACGTGGGCAGCGTCAACATTGAGAATCGCAAGGTTGATCGGCCATCGCAGGAGAAAGGGTTTATTTTTCAAGAGCATCGCCTGTTCCCTTGGTTGAATGTCGAGAGCAACATCGCCGCCGATCTGTCGCTCAGCAAACCGGAAGTTCGTGAACGCGTCAATGAGTTAATTAAGCTAGTGAAGCTGGAAGGCTTCGAAAAAGCGTATCCGCGCCAAATTTCCGGCGGCATGTCGCAGCGGGTCGCGATTGCAAGAGCGCTGCTTCGCAAGCCGAAGGTACTGCTGCTGGATGAACCATTCGGAGCGCTGGATGCGTTCACTCGCGCCCATCTGCAGGAAGCGCTGCTCGAAATTTGGCAGACGAACCGCACGACGATGGTGCTCGTTACGCATGATATTGACGAGGCCGTGTTCCTCTCCAGCCGTGTCGTCGTCATGGATGCGAAGCCCGGCCGAATCAAGTCTGTCATCCCGATCGATCTGCCGTATCCGCGTAAACGTACGGGAACAGCCTTCCAGGATCTTCGGACGCATGTGCTGCGCAGCCTGGAGCATTCGGAAACCGAGGAACCAAGTTACACGATCTAACTGCTCACAGTTAGCTGCGTTTGATAAGGAAAGGATGATTGAATATGACGACTACCGTTGCCGTACGCAGCGAACAAGCTGCCAAGCCAATTACCGACCGTCCGAAACGGACATTCCCTTGGAAAAGCGTGATACGCGGAGCCATCATTCCCGCCGCAATCATTGCAATCTGGCAAATCCTATCCTCCAATGGCGCGATCTCCGAGACGTTGTATTCGTCGCCATGGAACATCCTTAAAGAATATTACGAGCTGACCAAGACGGGCGAATTGCCGCATCATCTTCGTATCAGCCTCGTTCGCGCCTCGCTGGGCTTCCTATTCGGAGGCGGCGCCGGTCTGCTGATCGGCCTGCTTGTCGGCATGTCCCGTCCGGTCGAGGAAGTCGTTAACCCGACGGTCCAAATGCTGCGGACGATTCCGCTGCTTGCGATCACGCCTCTGTTCATCATGTGGTTCGGCTTCGGCGAACTGTCTAAGGTGCTGCTAATCTCGCTAGGCGCATTCTTCCCGATGTATGTGAACACATTCCTCGGTGTACGCAATGTCGATGCGAAGCTGTTCGATGTCGGCCGCGTGCTGGAGTTCAACTGGTGGAAAAGGACGACACGCCTTGTCCTCCCTGCTGCCCTGCCGAACATTCTGCTCGGCACAAGGCTGTCGCTCAGCATCGCTTGGCTCTGCTTAGTCGTCGCCGAGCTGCTTGGCGCAGAGAGCGGCGTCGGCTACATGATTCAGGACGCACGCTCATTCGTACAGACGGACGTCGTGTTCGTCGGCATTACGATCTTCGCGATCGTCGGCAAGCTGTCCGACTCAATCGTTCGCGTGCTGGAGCAGCGTCTGCTGCGCTGGCAGGATAGCTTTAAAGGTTAATGGTTAGCGTTCAACCGCTCGAAGCGATGCTTCGGGCGGTTGTTTTTTGCACTTCCCAATCAGTTGTGACCAACATGTGAAATATATCACAACCTATTGTCAAACGAATCAAAGTCGCATATGATAAGACCAACAAAAGGTTGTGAATTATATCACAACTAACGACTCAACTAACCGAGGCTTCAATGAAAGCTCGGATCTGCGGAATCGAACGTAACGCTAACGCGATCGCAGTTTTATTTTTAGCTGAGTATGTGAATTAATTCACAGGAAATTTGAGGAGGAATCTCGTATGAAGATCGCGGTTATTGGATGCACACATGCTGGCACGGCTGCTGTAACGCAAATGGCAAAGCTTTATCCCGAAGCTCAAATTACGGTATATGAACGTAACGACAACGTATCGTTCCTATCGTGCGGCATCGCCCTTCATGTCGGCGGCGTTGTACAGGACGTGAATAAACTATTCTACGCATCGCCACAGCAGC
Organism: Paenibacillus terricola; assembly: GCF_014779765.1. GTDB lineage: Bacteria > Bacillota > Bacilli > Paenibacillales > Paenibacillaceae > Paenibacillus_T > Paenibacillus_T terricola. The sequence continues at coordinate 31,303 of NZ_JACXZA010000009.1, forward strand.
TGACCGCGATGGGCGTACGAATGAATATGCGCCACGACGTGTTGGACATCGACACCGAGAACCACACGCTCCGCGCACGCAATCTGGCAACCGACGAAGTAACAACCGATACGTATGACAAGATCGTCATGACAACCGGCTCGTGGCCGATCATTCCGAAGCTGGACGGCATGGAACTCGACAACATCGTCCTCTGCAAAAACTATGCGCACGCCCAGACGATCATCGACAAAGCGCAGCATGCAGACCGCATCACCGTCATTGGCGCCGGCTATATCGGAATCGAGCTCGTTGAAGCGTTCGAGATGCTAGGCAAGAAAGTTACGCTTATCGATAATATGGATCGTATTCTGTTCAAATATCTCGATCGCGAATTTACCGACGCCATCGAGCAAGAGCTGACGGCACGTGACATCGAGCTTCAGCTTGGTCAGACGGTAACCGGCTTCCGCGGCGAAGATGGCCGCGTCGATACGGTTGTAACGACCGCTGGCGAGTATGCAACCGACCTGGTTGTCCTGTGCATCGGCTTCCGTCCGAACACCGAGCTGCTGAAAGGCCAAGTCGACATGCTGCCGAACGGCGCTATCCTGGTCGATGAATATATGCGCACCAGCCATCCGGATGTGTTCGCCGCTGGCGACAGCTGCGCAGTCTTTTATAATCCGACGCACAAACATGCTTACATCCCGCTCGCTACGAACGCCGTACGGATGGGAACGCTCGTTGCACGCAACCTGCTGAAGCCAACTGTCCGCTACATGGGTACGCAAGGAACGTCGGGCATCAAGATCTACGACCTCAACATCGCATCGACGGGCATGACGGAACAAGCAGCGATTGACGCTGGCATGCAAGTGAAGACTGTACTTCTCGAAGACAACGACCGTCCGGAGTTTATGCCGACGTTCGAGAAGGTGCTCCTGAAAGTCGTATACGAAGCGGAAACAGGACGTATCGTTGGCGCACAAGTGCTGTCGAAGGATGATCTGACGCAAGCGATCAACACGATGTCGGTCTGCATCCAGAACGGCATGACGATGAACGAGCTCAGCTTCGTCGACTTCTTTTTCCAGCCGCATTATAACAAACCTTGGAATCTGCTTAATCAAGCTGGTTTGCAGGCGATTTAATCACAAAAGTCACCCGCTCCCCCCCCACCGAGCAGCTCAATCTACGGCTTAGAATCCAGCAAAATCGAACAGCCCGCCGCATCTCATCGAGACGCGGCGGGCTGTTTCAACTCCATATGCGCGAGGCTAGTTTACTTGCCGATATAGTAAAGCACGTCTACCAGCAGCGTAACAACTTCTGCACGGGTTGCCTTCGCATTCGGATCAAGCTTGTCACCAAGCCCCTGGATCAATCCCGCTTCATTCGCTGCAGCGAAGTACGGTACAGCCCATGCCGGTATCGAAGCCGCATCGGTGAATGGCAGGCTTGCAGCGTTCGCTGCACCTTGCTTGCTTGGCTCCAGCCCAAGCGCGCGAACGATCATGACGACCATTTCAGCTCGCGTTATTTTCTCCGATGGACGGAACGTACCGTCCGCGTAGCCGCCGATGATGCCAGCCGCTGCTTCTTGCGCTACGAACGCACGCGCCCACTCCGGAACGCGGCTCCAATCGGTAAATTTGGCCGATGCGTTAGCTGCATCGCCTTTCAACCCGAATGCGCGTCCCAGCATAGCTGCGAACTCCGCGCGCGTCGTCGCTCCGTCCGGACGGAACGTACCGTCAGGGTAACCGGAAGCAATGCCGCGTTCCACTGCATTCTGGATCCCTGCAGCCGCCCAGTAGTCAACCGCTACGTCTTCGAAAGACACCGCAGTGCTTGTTCCACCTGTGCTGCCAGTGCCCGTTCCGTTAGTTTCCGTGCTGCTGCCAGTATCACCACTGCCTGCTTCATTGTCCGTGCCTGTCGATCCTGTATCGGAGTTGCCATTATTGGTATTTGGCGTAGTTGTATTCGGGTTCGTATTCCCCGTGCTGCCGCCGGTAGACGGGAGCGGTTCGCCGAGCAGATCGGTAATGCGTCCCTCTACCGAACGATTAACCTCGCCGATCGTATCGAGGTAGCTGCGGAACACCTCGTAGTCAACAAGATTCAGCTCGTAGTGTCTTCCAGCGTTTTTGGCCTGCTTCATCGAAGCATAGAAGTCGCCGCCGTCAGCCATGAACGAGTTCGTCGCAACAATGTAATAAGCGTCAGGCTTCATATCCGAGTACGTGCCGTCCGCGTTCTTGATCTGCACCTTCGCAATCCGTTGGCCAGCCGTCACAATCTTGTTCGAGACGGAATCAACGACATCTCCCTGCTTCGTGGAGTCATAATAGAAGCGCATGCCTGCCACTTGCGGGAACCGTCCCTCGCCTGTTTGAACGCCGCTTACGCCGTTCTCCAGCGCAGCAACAATCTCTTTCCCCGTCATTTTGAGCGCGGTCAAATTGTTGCCGAAAGGCATAACCGTCAGAAGCTCGCCAAGCGTAATGTCGCCTTCATCGATCGAGGCACGGATGCCGCCGCCGTTCTGGATCGTAACATAACCTTCTACATCCGTCGTCGCTGGAACGAGGCTTTTCACTTTCGCCAGCATGCCGTCAGCGACCAGGTCGCCAAGGTTCGTTTCCTTCTTGCGCACATTGCCGCGTTCGCCGTCAAGAACGGTTTTCGTAGAGCCGATTACCGTCTTCTTAAGCTCTTCAAGCGGTGCCGTGTATTCTGCAAGCTTGGTCTGTGCAGCAGCATCCGAAGCAATGACGTATTGACCTGCCGTATCTTTGGCATCGATCTCGATCAGCTTGCCGTTCCAAGCCGTCAGCACGCCATCCGCATCGAATGTCGCGTCCAACTGGCCAAGGAAAGCACCGTATTCACCTGTCTGAACGACAATTGTTGGTTCATGATCCGCATCCGCATGATGAACGACTGGCGCGGTCAGCTTCGTATGCGAATGGCCGCCCACGATAATATCGATGCCCTCTACCTCATCTGCCAACTGCTCGTCCAGGTTGAAGCCGATGTGCGACAATGCAATGATTTTGTTAACACCTTGATCCTGGAGCGCTTTGACAGCAAGCTCTGCACTTTCCTTAATATCTTTGAAGTGGATCGCTTCACCCGGCGATGACAAGGCTGCCGTATCCGGTGTCGTCAAGCCGAAAATCCCGATTTTCTCACCATTCACGATGCGGATGATCGCCGGATAGATATGACCGTTCTCTGCTGGCTCGCCAACTTTTGAATCGAATAGCGGGCTCAGGTCCTTGTCCGTACCGTAATCAATATTGCTGCTTACGAACGGGAATGATGCGTTATTAATGAATGTTTTTAAAACAGCGGGTCCTTTATCGAATTCATGATTGCCGAATGTCATTGCATCGTAACCAAGCTCATTCATAAACCACAGGTCAGCCAGACCATCATACTTGTTAAAATACAGCGTGCCCGAGAACACGTCTCCCGCGTCGAGCAGCAGCGTATTATCGTTGCGCGCTTGCTTAATAGCCGTCACACGACGAGCGATGTTATCCAGATGCGCATGCGTATCGTTCGTGTGCAGCACACGAAGCTCGAATGCGTTCGTGGTCGTATTTGCGGCGCCGGTCTGCGCTTCCTCTGCATGAGCACGTCCGCTTTCTCCCGGCAGACCAGCGAGCGTACCGCCCCATACCAGTGCCGCGGCAAGCGACAACGTTGAGATGCTCTGCACACGCGAGCGGACAAACCATTTTTCGAATTTCATTGTAAGCCTTCCTCCATCTCATGAATTGGTAGTAATTCGCTTCTGCAATAACGTGATGCTGTAATCAACTTCCAGATAACTGTAAGCAACTCTACGTCTGCATCGTATCGGACAAACGTTCGACGGTCGTTAAATAGATATGTTGTTATTGTAAAAAGCCTGTTGTACCAAGCAATGAGCGCATAAAAAAAGCAAACCCGTCAATTATGATGGGCTTGCTTTAACGATACTGCCTATTACGATCCGTTCATTACTCCTATGCCTTCGTAATGATCTGGTCGATGATGCCGTAGTCGCGCGCTTCCTCGGCAGTCATGAAATAGTCTCGATCCATATCCTTCTCCACCCGATCAAGCGGCTGGCCGGTACGATCGGCAGTAATTTGGTTCAATCGCTCGCGAGTAGATAGAATGCGCTTGGCGGAAATCGCGATATCGCTTGCTTGACCTTGCGCTCCGCCATGCGGCTGATGGATCATCACTTCGCTATTCGGGAGCGCGAAACGTTTGCCTTTGGTCCCCGACAGCAGCAAGATGGCTGCGAACGAAGCCGCCATCCCTGCGCAGATCGTCTGCACATCCGGCTTCACGTACTGCATCGTATCGTAGATCGCGAAGCCAGCCGTCGTCGATCCGCCTGGACTATTAATATAGAAGTGAATATCTTTCTCCGGATCCTCCGCCGCCAGAAACAACATCTGAGCGGTAATGCTGTTCGCCACCTGATCATCGATGGCCGAACCAAGGAAAATAATCCGATCCTTCAACAAACGCGAATATATATCGTAAGACCGCTCGCCGCGGCTGCTTTGCTCCACTACATAAGGTACATAGTTGGACATGGGAATCACCTCAAATGTTTTGTAGTTGGGAGAGATCGTCAAGCAAAGCTTGAGATCGAGCTGCAAAACATTACATCGGAAGCATAAGCCTCGATTTATTTTGGGAGAGACCGACTGAACAAGGCTCGGAGGTCTGGAATAAATCGTCGCATCGGAAGCGTAAGCTTTGTTTTGTAGTTGGGAGAGACCGATCGAGCAAGGCTCGAAGGTCTGGCTGCTAATCTAAGCCGCGTACATCATCGAATCATAGCCGCCCATGCGGCTGCTCACTACATCAACGCCTGCCTTGGCTTGCGTCGACGCTGCATGCACGCCTTGCACAGCCGGCAGAACATCCTGCGACTCATCAGCGTTCAACAGCAGGAGCAATCCCGTCACGTTCCGTGTGCGGAACGCCTCTAGGTAAGCATAGACAACCGCCTCATCAGCATGGTTGCTGCGAACTACAGACAATCTTGCACCCCGTGGTGCCCGACGACCTGTGCCAACCTGCTCCTGCCTCCACCTATCCAGCTTCGTTCTCGCCCGATGCAACGCAGCTTTCACTGCGCCTTCCGACATCTCCAGCAGGACAGCCGTCTCAGCCGCCGTAAACTGCAGCCCTTCTATAAGGAGCATCACCATCCGCTGACGCGGTGGAAGCAGCGACACCACAGCCGACATCGCTTCGGTCAACTCTGGCGACACTTCTGCCCTATCCGCCGACGACAGTCGTTCCGCGATCTGCTCTGTCAGCTCCTCACATGCAATGCGGCGCTTACGGCATATATCGATCCATGCATTCGCCGCTACGCGGTACAGATAAGAGCTGCTAACGAGCTTATTGCCCGCGCCCTGCTGCCATACTTTCATCCAAGTGACCTGCGCCAAATCATCCGCATCCCACACCGAACCCGCAAGCTTGCGGCAAAATCGCTTCAGCCGATGGTGCTGCTCCTCGACGAGCACATGCATGCGCTCCCGATCCTCTACTCGTTTCATGCCGAATCCCTGCCTTCCTTGATCGATCTCTCCCACTGTATAACGATAATCGGCGCGCCAAACGATACGGTCTTGCTCAAAAAATTTTCCGTCGCTTAAATCCCTCTTTACATTTAATATAGCGCGATTCCCAATACTTGTTGAATCTCACTATCGATGATAGGATAGTCCTAATCTCTAGAATATTTGCCATACAAGTGAATACTACCACATCATCCACTGGAGGCATTGGCCAATGCTGCAGCATCGACCGCACACCGGACACGCTCCAACCGCAAGCAAATCCGTCTGGTCCTTGTTCCAAGATCGAACCTTCCGGCAATTTCTATCCATTATACGCAAATTCAAATGGTACTACGTTGGCGCGATCAGCGCGCAGCTCGCTTTAACCGCCACAGCGCTTCTATTCACAGAGGCCAGCAGGCGGCTGTTCGACCAGGCTCCCGATATTCCCGGCCGTACGATCACATGGCTGCTTGTCGTATTCATGATCGTCTTTGCTCTACAGCTATCCCTCACCTTCGTGAACAATTGGCTGCGCTCCGCTCTGAACGAGTCAGTCGTCTACGATATGCGCCGCCAAGTGCTGAACCATGTGCAGCGGTTGCCGCTCGCCTTCCATGAGAATAACCATAGTTCCACGTCAATCAATATTATGAACAACGAGCTGGAGATTGCCAAAGACTTCGTCGTCTTCGACGTCCAGAAGCTCATCACGCTTCCGATCTCCTTCATCATCGTCGGGCTCTACCTGCTGACCGTTCACCCGTTGCTCGGCGTTATCGCGATTATCATTGGTCCAATCCAACTGCTCAGCACGCTCGTTTATCGGAATAAGTTCAAGCATGCGCTGCAGCTGCAGAATGCCGTCTCCCGCGAAGTATTCTTCACTATGGGCGAGATGCTTCAAGGCGTCCGCGAGGTCAAAGCGAACCAGATGGAAGATATGATTCACGACCGAATGGCTGATATTCAGCGCCGAGGTGTTGCTTACAACGTGCTGCTGACGAACGTTAGCACCATTCGCGGCATCGTGAAGGATCTCCCATCCAAGCTCGGTTATGTCGCAGGCGTTGGCGTCGGCATGACGATGATGGCATCCGGACAGATCGGCGCGGGCGGCCTCGTCGCATTCATCACGCTGCTTGATAAGGTGTCGGAACCGTTCACCGTGCTTGTCGATACGATTAACAACCTGCAGCGGTCCATCTCGGGCGCGCGTCGGCTCTATGAGGTCATGGATATGGTTGAGGAAAATATAACGGATGGCACCTCGCTGCCCGAGGCCGCTCCTTCCATCCGATACGACAACGTATCCTTCGACTACGGCGAGAAAGCAAACACCCTGCGCAATATTAGTTTCGAAGTGCCAGCCGGCCGGTCCATCGCGTTCGTCGGACCAAGCGGTGCGGGCAAGAGCACGATCGTGAAGCTGCTTTACCGCTTCTACGATCCGGCAAGCGGTCAAATCTCGCTAAACGGCTTGCCGCTTCCTTCCTATCAGCTTCACTCGCTGCGCCAACATATGGCGCTTGTATCGCAAGATATTTTCTTATTCGATGGCAACATATTCGATAACATCGCAATCGGCAGACCTGGCGCTTCGCGGGAAGAAGTCGAACGCGCGGCGCAGCTTGCACAGGCACATGATTTCATCACGGCGCTGCCTCAAGGTTACGACAGCGAGATTGGCGAGCGTGGCATTAAGCTGTCGCATGGACAGAAGCAGCGGCTCTCGATCGCCCGCGCGATCCTGCGGGGCGCCTCTATTCTCGTCCTGGACGAGCCAACATCGGCCCTCGACGTGGAGACGGAATCATCCTTCCAGTCGGACCTTGGCCAATGGGCCGCCAACTGTACGAAGATCATTATCGCGCACCGACTGTCCACCATCCGCGAAGCTGACTACATCCTATTCATCGATGACGGCGAAGTCGTCGAGCATGGCACGATGGAGCAGCTGATCGCAATCGACGGTCGATTCCGACGTTACTGGGACCGCCAGAACGTATCGGTTGCCGCTAGCGCATAGCTATTCATTAGGAGAAAACTGGGAGGTTGTTCGGATGTCAGAACTTACGATTGCTAAACGACTTGAAGAGTTAGGTATTGTCCTTCCCCGAGCCAGTGAGCCTGCAGCGAGATATGCAAACTTCGTACAGGCGGGCAGCCTGCTGTTCATATCAGGCAAAGGACCCGCGGGAAATCCGAAAGGCAAGCTGGGATTGCAGTTTACGACAGAGGAAGGCTACTATTTCGCGAGACAGGCTGGCATCGAGATTCTTGCGGTTGTTCGATCGGCGCTCGGCTCCCTCGATCGTGTGAAACGAGTCGTGAAGCTGCAAGGTTTCGTGAATGCGGTTCCGCATTTCGAAGAGCATCACTTGGTGCTCAATGGCTGCTCCGACCTGATGCTGGACGTATTCTTAGAGAAAGGCCTTCATGCTCGTTCCGTACTCGGGGCTGCGTCGGTCCGAGCGAACCTGCCGATCGTTATTGATTCCATTTTCGAGGTCGAGGAGTAACTCCTCTGGCCTTTATTTTTGAATTCATTGCTTTAGCACTTCAACATCCGTTGTCCTAATAAAGGAGGGTAATATTAATAATATATGACTGCTAAAGAAATGGAGAGCTTCCCTTTACTATCTGCAAATGAAGTTATATTGCACACCCTCACTCTCCCACCAGGTTCGACTCAAGCTGACATCAATTTTTGGAAAGAAGACCATGATAACAGAGATCCATTTTACGAAAATACGATTCTACTTCACTACCCTACAATTCGTAATCGCATAGGATACGATCTGTCTAATCGGCCAGGAAATGCTTTCGTGGCCGATGATGTTGTGGCCGCTTTACAGCAAGAAGAGCTTTTTCACTATAATGCAGCATTTTATCATGAGTATCATGATCATTATTTCCATGCAATTTCAGTATTGTGGGCTTGGCGCCTTTCTAGCGAGAAGCCAAACAAGATCAAACTAAACAAATGTCATGCGTTTGCTTATGCGTTATATGAGAGCAGCTCGGTTGGCTTAATCGACGGGGAGTACCCCGATTTCATAAGTAAAACCCATAAGGATGCTTGGACTGCATTACTTAAACTACTTGATAAAGAAGGACCAGCCTCACCTTATCGAAGTTTGCAAATCATGTATGCCCTGCTGAAGTTCTGCAACCTCACAAGGAAAAGCAAGGACCTATCATTGAACTAACAGAGATAATTCAACGGCCAGTAAAGACTGAACGAGATGTCCTGTAACATACCAAAGCCCCTCAACCATTCGCGGTTGAGGGGCTTATTTTATCCAAGCTGCCGTACTTTATCTTCGATCGAGCTGTCATTGTCCTCGTCCCACACGACCGATATTTCGAAGGTGCCGGGTGCGAAGAACAGCGGCAGTCTTCGTCTGAACCATGGCTGCATCGGTAGATCGAGCGCTTCATCTACTGTAACCCAACTTAGCTCTCCTTCGGGCGGATTCGATAACAGCTCCCCAGTATACTTGGTGGCCAAGTAATTAAAAACCAAATATCGATAATTCGTCTGCGGCACGACATACTCATCAATGCCTTTGAAGACCAGATCCTCCGGCTGCACGGACAGTCCCGTCTCTTCCCGCAGCTCGCGCACCGCCCCTTCGGTGAAGCTCTCGGGGAAATCCACTTTGCCCCCAGGACCAATATAGCCCGGAAACCCAAGCTTGTCCGGTCGGTTCATGAGCAAGATCTTGTCCTCGTCCTTCACGATGCACATCGTATATAATCCGCACACATTATTAGCTGACATACGTTCCTCCCGATGCTTACTTGTAGGTGTTAGTTGTAGTGAATGATTCTATAAAATAATCAAGCCTCCTGCATAAAAGGTGTTTGTATAAATAGTTTCTATTTAACTCAATTGTCATTTTTGGTAAAATACCAAGTATTAAAGTTGAGAGGATTGATAGCAATGTCAAACAACGCGATTAAAGAAACAGTAGGTAAATCCATTAAGCAATAAGAACAAAGGAGAGATGATTTTATCCATAACGAAGTTGTTGAAATCGGGAATGCATATTTGCTTCCATTGGTATCCGAGTTGTACGGACTGGAAGGTTATGAATTTCAGCTGATTCCGGCGCATGACGGAGGACGGAATGTCGTATATATCTTCGAGAAAGAGGGCGCCGACGCTCGTGTACTCCGAATCGCTTTCTTGCCTGACAGAAGTCGGGAAGATTTCCTGGGAGAAGTTGAGTATGTTCGATACTTATTCGAGCGTGGAGGCAGCGTCTCGAATGTCGTCAGCTCCAGGAAAGGAAATCTGCTGGAGGAGATCACCCACAATAACCATACCTTTTATATCTGCCTGTTTGAGAAGGCCAAGGGCAAGAGGCTTGTGGACAATCATTATCAGTATCGGGAAGGCGTTCCGATTACCGAATATTATTATAATTGCGGGAAAACGCTGGGGAAACTCCACAACCTATCCAAAGGGTATACGCCTGTCCATAGCCGGCATCATTTCTCCGACAAATACAATGCCGAATATATCGATCAACTGATACCCGACTCGTTGTCACTCCTGAAGGAGAAGCTGTTCGAGCTCCTCACAACCATAGAAGGATTGGACAAGAACCGCGATTCATACGGTATGGTCCATTTTGATTATAACGACGGGAATTATTCGATCGATATGGATACCGGGCAAATCACTGTATATGATTTCGATAATTCATGTTACTGCTGGTATATGTTTGACCTCGCCGGTCTCTGGACATCAGGCGTGGGCTGGATCCAATTCGAACCGGACGCGGATAAACGCCGCAAGTTTATGGATGAATATTTCCAGACCGTCCTCGCGGGGTACCGATCCGAGACTGAGCTCGAGGATTCGATGTTGGATATGGTGCCTTTATTCATCAAGGTAAGCCTCCTGGAAAATATCGTTGATGCATTCGAGGTCATGCGGAACAACGGCGAGGAACCAACGTGCGACGAGGAGTTGTCGTATCTCATCAAATGTATGGAAGATGACATCCCGTATAAGGGATTCTTCCATGAAATTTACTCTTGTGAAGAACCTTTTGAGTATGAGGTACATGATATTTAGTCTTAATTATGGAGAGGAAACCGCCCAATGTGGCGGTTTTTTCTTTTGGAATAACAGAGCCTTGAACTAAGAAATACACCTCCTGCTCCCGTTAAAAATATTGCCATCTCCGCATCCCTTCTACACATTTCGCCCGAACCTGCTATAATGGATACGCGCTGCGCGATTGGCGGCGCTTCGAAATCCTTGCCGCTGGCGAGGTAGAGGTTCGCAAACTCCCTCTCTAAAAAACTAAGCTTAAAGGAGATAACATAATGACAGGAAGACAACACGAGGAAATGAGCGATCTGACGCTCCTCGGCAACCAAGGCACCAAGTACCCATTCGAATACGCGCCAAGCGTGCTCGAAACGTTCGACAACAAACATCCGTACCGGGACTACTTCGTTAAGTTCAACTGCCCGGAATTCACGAGCTTGTGCCCGATTACGGGACAGCCGGATTTTGCAACGATCTATATCAGCTACATTCCGGATGTGAAGATGGTCGAGAGCAAGTCGCTCAAGCTGTATCTGTTCAGCTTCCGCAACCACGGCGATTTCCATGAGGACTGCATGAATATTATTATGAACGACCTGATCGAGCTTATGGACCCACGCTATATTGAAGTATGGGGAAAATTCACGCCGCGCGGCGGCATCTCGATCGACCCGTACTGCAACTACGGCAAGCCAGGCACGAAGTTCGAAGACATGGCGACGCAGCGTCTGATGCAGCATGATATGTACCCAGAGAAAGTGGACAACCGTTAAGTTAGCGGCTGCCCTTACAATAGAAGAGCTGTCCTTGAAGTAGATAAACTTCTTGGACAGCTCTTTGTCGTTATGTCGGCAGCTTCTAAGTGAGTGTCACGCCGCGTTAACGCTATTGAAACCTACACACTATGCGAGCTGTCTGCGCCATTGACTACTCCACCTCAATCTCCAACTCCGCCACTAGCCGCTTCTCCGTTCCTAGCACATCACTAGAGCTTAACGAATACGAAGCTGCTGCCCCTATCACATATTTGCCTTTAGGGAGCGTTGCTGGCTGCGGGGTTGTCCGCATATAGGTATCCAGGTCGTCGGTTTGCAGTCGGTTCATGTTATAGGAGATTGGCAATTCCAACGGCATGGATTCGATAAGCTCATTGTCGTACTGGAATGTTTCCCCAAAGAGCGCGTCACCGCTCAATATTTGCGCTTCTATCCCATCCTCCCCCTTCATGTAGTAAGTAATCATAGCTGTGCCATGATAGATCGTCACCTCTTCCTTGCTCAGTGAAGTGAAACTCGCCCAAATGTTCAGCGGCTCGCCTTCTGCATAACGTGTCTTGGCGGCCAACAGCTTCAGCTTGAACTGCTCCGTCTGGTCGGATTGGCTAACGGTCGATTTGGCGTAACGAATTTGGTTATCGTCGATATAGACCGACTTGCTCTTCGCATCGTACCCTACAATGTCATGCAGTTGCTCCGAAATGAATCGAATCGGCACATACGTACTGCCATTCACGTTCAGGACGGACTGCCCGCTTGGCAGTTCCTTCTTCTGATTGTTCACATAGATCGAACCATTCGAGAGATGCGCTTGAACCAGATCCGATGCATAAGCAACCGCTGTACATGCGGCTCCTAAACATATAACCGCTGCTGCAATTTTCATTTTATAATTCATCATAATCATAACCCCCATCACTCTAGTACTCTTATTCCCTGCTAGTATTGACGTCTAGATCACTGCATTAGTTTCTATATTTGTACAAAAATAGGATGAGAATGCACTGCAGCTTCTACCCGTTTCTATTTCCACTCTGCTGGGAACTGGCATTCTTTTGTGCGATAATATTAGAACAATAAGAAAAAGGTTAAATCGTATTAATCGACGATTGATGAATGAGAGGTTATCCCTACTAATGAATTGGCTCCGAAACCGCCTAACGCGCTGGATCATCGCGATCGCAGCTTTATACCTCATCCTGTTCCGGATGCCGACGCCCTACTATCTCTATCAGCCCGGAACGGTAGACCCGCTTCATGAGCTGGTTACGGTAGAACAGAGCCAGCAACAGCAAAGCGCCGGCACCTTCAACCTAACGACCGTCTATTCGCAGAGAGCCTACAACGTTGTGATGCTGATTGAAGGCATGTTAGACAAAGATACCGAAGTGCGCCGCATATCGGATGTGCAAGGCAATCTGACGGGTGAACAATATAGAGACGTTCTGAAGCATATGATGTCGTCCTCGCAGCAGACGGCGGTCGCCTCTGCGCTGAGTGAAGCAGGCCTTCAAGTGGACAAACGTGTAACCGGCCTTTTCCTGCGTATGCTCGTGCCAGGTTCCAAGGCAGAAGGCGTGCTGGAGGTTGGCGATATCCTGCTCAAGGTGGACGGACATGCCGCCCTATCCCTTCAAGCGGTTAGCAGCTATATCACCTCGTCCAAAAAAGTAGGCGATACCATCGAGGCAGTCATCTTGCGAGACGGCGAGGAACGAACGGAACGGATTGAGTTAGTGTCCAATAACGTGCAGGGGCAGCCCGGAATCGGTGCGATCTTCGAGCCAGAATATGCAGTGACGCCTTCGCGCAAGATCGATTTTGCCGAGTCGGATATTGGAGGTCCGTCAGCCGGCCTTATGTTCTCGCTCGAAATTCTCGATCAGCTGCTGCCGGAGGATCTGACGCATGGTTTGAAAATCGCCGGCACAGGCACAATTGATATCAACGGCAACGTTGGGCAGATCGGTGGCATGCGTGACAAAATTATCGCCGCACACCATGCCGGCGTCGACCTTTTCTTCTGTCCGAAGGATCAAGATGTAACAAGCCATAATGCAGAGGAAGCGATCGACGAAGCGAAGAAGCGCGGATACGATCTTCGCATCGTGCCCGTCGGGACGCTGCAGGAAGCGGTAGATTACTTACGAAGTCATTATTAATGGCAGAGTTTACGGACGAGGGGGTGACAGCGGATGGAGGAACAGAAAACCGTGCCAGACGACAAGCAGCCAGCTTCTGCTCTAGATGAGATGGACAAGTTGGACGAAGAACAAGAACTTGCGCCAATTGGCGATACGAGAGGCGAACACGACTATCATCGGTTTATTCTGAACCCGGCGCCTAGCGAGGGGCAGCTTACCGTTCTGTTCAGCGGCGAGGGCCGTACTCATCCGCTGCACAAAATCGGCCCCGCGATCCACGACTACGTACTCGTGCATACGGTACTGTCCGGTCACGGCGTCTATCGAACGCGCGGTCAATCGTATACATGCCGAGGCGGGGATTCGTTCGTCATTTTCCCAGGCGAACTGTTCTCATATCAGGCGGATGCGGAAGAACCTTGGCATTATGTATGGGTCGGATTCGTTGGTTCCAATGCCAATGCGCTGCTCGATTCGATGGGCGTAACACCGGAACGTCCCGTCGTTCGCGGCGCACGCCTGCCCGACCTGCGGCCGCTGTACAACTCGCTGAATGACACGCTGCAGCGGACGGACGATCCGCTGCTTGCCGATCTAGAAGGTTCAGGCTGGCTCCGGCTTATCCTTGGTCAATTGGGACGCATCTGCCGCGGCAACAGAACGTCGTCTGACCTGGATACAGCAGCAATTGATCGGCAGATTGAACAGGCGATCCGCTTCATGTCGCTCCATTACACGCAACCTGTGTCCATCGATCAGCTGTCTCGTACGCTTGGCTATCATCGGACGCATCTTAGCCGCATGTTCAAGCGGACGACAGGGTTGTCGCCGAAACAGTATCTCATGCAGATCCGACTGGAACGCGCGCAGACACTGCTGTCCGATACGTCGATGCCGATCGACCAAGTTGCATCGGCTGTCGGATTTAACGACCCGCTCTATTTCTCGAAGAAATTCAAGGATTGGGCCGGCGCCTCCCCTTCGACTTATCGCAAGGAACTGCCGCAGCGTGATCTGTGACGCCGATCGATAAGCAGATACCGCTCCGTACGGAAGCTGATCATTCGGGCAGCGAATAAGACAAGAGCCAGAAGCATTGCGATGAGCAGCGGTTTACCCGTATAGCCTGCCACACAAATTGCAATACCGAGGCTGATAAGAGAAGCTTCAAACGACAAGGCGGCAACACGTTCGACGCGAAGTGAGCCAACGCCTGCGCAATGATTGCATAATGATGCAGAATTCGTACTATGATTAGACTGTGTTTGGGCCGCATCGCCATCCGGGATGCGGCTTTGCTGTGTGCAGACGGACAGCTGTCTGCCTGTTCCGCTGCACACTTCACATGCTCGATGGGTCGACGCATACATGAGCTCTACCTTCATCCTGTTACCCCTCCGTTTCGCAGCGCCGGTACGACAAGCGCCTGTTCGCTCGGCAGCTTCCGCCGCCTTCTCCATCGCCAGCCAACGAGAACCGCGCGATATAATTCATCGATCATTAAGCCGGCCAGCACGCCAACGATCCCCCACCCTGCCAACACGCCGAACACGTAGGCGCCGCCAGTTGCGAACAACCACATCCCAATGACCGTATTGAGCGCAACGAACTTGGCTTCTCCAATCGCATTAAGCGTCTGGGTTAATGCGTATGTCCAAGCGCGCATCGGCTGCCAGATGAGACACATGAGAAGCAGCGGCAATGCCTCCGTAATTACCTGTTCATCCGATGTGAACCAGCCAAGCGCCTCGCGGCCGAAGCTGAAGACGAGCGCAGCAAGCCCAAGCGCAAGCGGAATCCCGACTGCCGCCGCACGATATGGGCTCCGATATGCCGCATCATATCGCTTACCGCCATACAGCTGACTGCACTGAATCTGAGCCGCCATTCCAAGCGCTGACCCGATCAGCCATGGCAGCTGTTGAATGACATTGGTATACGTGTATGCAGCAAGTGAAATCGCGCCAAGCGACGATACGATCGACAGCTGAACGATTTGGGAATACCCCCAAGAAGCTGCTGTTCCGAGATTGGGCAGCCCGATCTCGACCATCTCCTTCAAGATGGAGCGGTCGAATCCGCGCCAGTCGGAGCGTTGGAATCGCTGCTGGAAAGCACCGTTCAGCACCCATATGCTGACGAGCAGCGCAAGCAATCGACTGACGATTGTAGATATGCCAATGCCGACGATGCCCAGCTTCGGCAAGCCAAGCGCGCCGAATATGAAACCATAGTTCAGAATGAGATGCACCGCATTCATGCCGATGGCAATCAGCATCGGCGCTCTCGTGTTGCCTGTACTGCGTATCATGGAAGTCATCATCATATTAAGCTCGGTAATAATGACGCATGAGCCAACGATCGTCATATACGTAATGGCGTTGGGCGCTACTTCAGCCGGGGTTTGCATGAGATGGACAATGCCGCCTGATCCGAAAGCGAATACAAAGCTGAGCATCGCTCCACCGATGATCCCCGCCTTCAATGCCATCGCAGATGCCCGCCTCGCTGTATCGGGCGAACCCGCTCCCCAATGCCGGGCTATCACAATGCCTGCCCCGCCGTTAATGAGAACGAAGATGGTCATAATGGACTGCAGCACTTGATTGGATAAGCCAACGGCAGAAACCGCGTTGTCACCTAGACGGCTAACCATCAAGGAATCGACCGTTCCCATAAGAAATTGCAGCAGCGTCTCGATGGCGATTGGCCATGCGAGCGCGAATAGCGATATCGGAACGATGTCCTTACGCGCTGATGTGGGCATGCTGTTACGCAGCCTCCCTCTGATGACAATCCGCCTCACTCCCTTCTGAGGACGGATCGATCCTTCTGTTGTGTGACGATTTTGCTCCGAAATCGTGTTACTATTAAACAATATATAAGGATACAACGTGGAAGTCTTACTGCTTCTTGTCGTTTATTATTCCAATCTTGCGATTCGTAACAAGGAGGATCTCGGATGAATCGAGAGCTGTGGGAGAATACGGAGCTGGCTGACCCTGCCTTCCCCATCAATGTGTTCCATACGACCTTTCGGCATGTTGATTTCCTGCGGCTGCATTGGCATGAGCATTTGGAGATCATTCATATTGTGCAGGGCGAAGCTGCCTATCAAGTCGGAGGACGAACCATCATCGCCCGCCAAGGAGATCTGTTGTTCATTAACAGCGGCGAGCTGCATGCAGCAAGCTTAACGAATGCCAATGTCCCTGCAACCATCTGCACCATTGTGTTCAACCCCTCCATGCTCAACTTGAAGGAACCGCGTATTAGCGACATTGTTGCGCCTTATACGTCTGGACTTTCACTGATCGCGAACGAGTTCCAACAGGCGGAGAGGCTCTACCCGCAGTTGTTTGATATGTTCGCTCGGCTCGCTGATGAATTCAACGCCAAGCGTCCCGGATTCGAGCTCGCTGTCCGCGCGTACTGCCAACTGTTGTTTACATGGCTGAGCCGTGAGTATACGGCGACGAAGCGCAGTGACACTGAGATCGAGATGCTTCGCTTGAAGAATGACCGTTTCAAAGAGTTGTTTACATACTTAGAAGAGCGTTATATGGAACGGATATCCGTCGAGCAGGCAGCGGCTATCGTGCATTTGAGCGTTTATCATTTTTGCCGGATATTCAAGCAGATTACAGGGCAGACGTTCATACAATTCATGAATCTTCATCGCATGAATAAGGCGGAACAGCTGCTTATGCAAACCTCGATGAGCATAACGGAAATCGCTGCCGAGGTGGGCTGCAGCAGCATCAACAGTTTCTCGAAGCTGTTCCGTCAGCTGAAGGGCGCCTCTCCCCGCGATGTGCGCCGCGACCGAATCAGAAGCTAGAGCTGGGCGTTGACCAGCTAGAGGATGAGGAAGAATAAGGGCGTGGGCTGAACAGGTGTGGGCTGACTGCCCTTGCGTCCACTCTCGCGCTCTGCTATACTTGCTCATAATTTCAAATCGACATTATGCCCATGAAGAGCATCCAACTCGGAGGCGTTCCCGTCAAGACAGCTTCGCTTCGTGCAGATGCACCGCTGCAAGCTTGTGTCCTAAGTTTACCGGCACCGCCCGTTATCGCGGAACCAAAGCGGATCGCTCGGCCTCGTGCCGGCGGTCAAGTTGGGTGGCACCGCGAGTTATAGAACGCTCCTCGTCCCATACGGATGAGGGCGTTCTTTGTTTTTGTCTCAAACAAAACATAAGGAGCGGTGTAACATGTTAGACATCAAATGGATTCGAGCACATGCAGACGAGGTGCAGCAAGCAGCGGACGATAAACGGATCAGCCTGCGCGTGAGCGAACTGCTCGCAGTAGATGACGAGCGCAAACGGATTGCACAAGAAACGGATCGGCTTCGGGAGGCGCGCAACGCGGCTTCGAGGGAAATAGGCAGGCTGATGAAGGATGGAGACACGGCGGCTGCCGATGCGATTCGTCGTGAGACGGCAGCGATGCTCGAGGAGCTCGATTCGCTGCAGCCGACACTAGCAGAGATTGAGCATCAATGGTCGCAACTTATGCTGCTCGTGCCGAATGTGGTTTCGCCCGCCACGCCTCGCGGCGCGTCGGATGCAGACAACGTGATGGTGCGGCAGGTTGGCGAGCCCCCTGCCTTCGACTTCGCGCCGCGAAGCCACGTTGAGCTTGGTGAACTTCACGGTCTGATTGACCTGGCTCGCGGTGTGAAAACCGCCGGTACGCGGCAATATTACTTGCGCGGGGCTGGCGTGCTGCTTCATCGCGCCGTTCAGCAGCTTGCGCTGGATGTGCTGCTCGAACGCGGCTTCACGCCGCTCGATGTGCCGCTAGCCGTACGCGAAGAAGCGATGGTGAACACCGGCTTCTTCCCGCTTGGCGCGGATCAGACGTACCGCATCGCGGACGAGGATCGGCTGCTTGTCGGCACATCGGAGGTGCCGCTCATCTCGTACTTCAGCGGCGAGATCGTCGATGTGGCGGAGCCGATTCGGCTCGCCGCTGCATCGCTCTGCTTCCGCAGCGAAGTGGGTTCGGCAGGCCGCGATGTACACGGGCTGTACCGGGTGCATCAATTCGCGAAGGTGGAACAAGTCGTCTTGTGCGAAGCCGACCCTGAAGTATCGGAACGCATTCTGCATGAGATAACGTCGCATGCGGAACATATTTTGAAACTGCTGGAGCTTCCGTACCAGGTTATGGCGGTCTGCACCGGCGACATGTCGCAGAAAACGTACCAGCAGTTCGATATCGAGACTTGGATGCCTAGCCGAGATGCATATGGCGAGACGCATTCGTCGTCGAACGTGCATGATTTTCAAGCTCGGCGCTCGAACATTCGTTATCGCGGGGCGGACGGCAAGCTTCACTACTGCCATACGCTCAACAACACCGCTGTCGCATCGCCGCGCATTCTTATCCCGCTGCTCGAGAACCATCAAGAAGCGGACGGCTCGATCCGCATTCCAGCTGCACTGCAGCCGTATATGGGCGGGTTGAAACGGCTTGTCCTCCCATCGCCGATAGAATAGTTTGATTCGAGACGAATACCTGCCATTATGCAGGTATTCGCTCTTTATTGGTCAGCATCAGCATGGCCGTTGGAGCATGAAATGGTTAGATTCCTCTCATACGATCAATTGCCTCAAATCCACCGCTACTCTCGGGACAAACCAACGTATAATGTAACGCAGACTGCGCATGGGAACTATGCGCTTCATTCGGATGAAAGAAGGTTCCTGCTTTCCTTCACCCTATACAACACCTAACAATTCCTGTTAAAGGATTCGCGCGCAATTTGTCGAATAAATAGAATAATGTTCATTTTGAACAACGATGAGAACAGGGGATGACCAAGCTTCATGCTCCACTTGATTGCTCGCAATAAATACAAACTGTCCCTGCCGATGCTGCTGTCTTCACTGACGGCAATATCCGTCCTGCTCACGCTCGTCATCACCATTACTGCGTCCTATCAATCACAGCGCGAAACGTTATACGATACAACGCTTCAGATGAACAACTCCAGCGCTCAGAAGATGAGCCTGACCATGGAATCGCTCTTCCAATCGATGCGCGCCAGTCTGCGCACAGCTGCCGACTATCTGAGCGAGCATTCGTCGCTCGACGATTCCGGCATCATTGATCATCTGGAATATTCGCGCAAGACGAGCAGCTATTTCAACTCGCTCTTCTGGGTTGATACCAACGGCGTCGTTAAGAGCATTTCGCCTCCGGCCATCGCACTGAAAGGGACGAAGCTTACGACCGCAGCGTCCCGTGAAGCGCTTGAATCGCGTGCCTCTTATTTGTCGATGCCTTACGTGAGTACGACTGGACGTTTAATCATTCTTATGTCGGAGCCGGTCTACGATAAGAATCAACATTACGCGGGTTTTATCGGCGGGACGATCTATTTGCAGGAGAAAAATATTCTGAATTCAATCTTCGGAAGCAATGCGATCGAAGATAACGGCTCGTATTTCTATGTGACAGATCCGAGCGGCAAGCTCGTCTTCCATCCCGATCAGACTAGACTAGGTGAAGACGTATCCGAGAACAAAGTTGTTCAGAGCCTAATGACTGGCAAGACAGGCGAATCTGAGGTCGTCAACCTGAAGGGCAGGAAGTATCTTGCAGGCTATTCGACGGTCCCCAATACAAGTTGGGGCATTGTAATGCAATCGCCTGTCGAGACCGTCTACCAGCAGCTGAACAGCCAAATTAGGTCCACGATCTTCTACATGTCGCTCCCATTCCTCATCATCATGCTAGTGGCGATGTACATTGCACGCAAACTGGCTTCGCCCTTCGCGGCATTGACCGATTATATCGGCCAAGCGGCTGGCGCTAATGAAACGCCGCCGCCTGTGAGCCCGAATCATTGGAATCGCGAGGCTCATGTGCTGTCGCAAACCGTCGTGCTCGCCGTCGAAGCGCTGCGTAAGCAGTCCGAGGAGTTGTCGCACGCCGCGCACGTCGATCCGCTGACTGGACTTATGAATCGGCGCACGATGGAGGAAGTACTTAGCAAGTGGACAGCAGCGAATGTGCCCTTCGGTCTAATCGTCATGGATCTCGACCGATTCAAATGCGTCAATGACACGCTTGGCCATCAGGTGGGCGACGAGGTGCTGAAGTGTCTAGCCCAGGTCATGCTGCGTTCGGTCCGTTCCAACGATATTTGCTGCCGTTACGGCGGTGAAGAATTCGTCGTCCTGCTTCCTCGAGTTTCGGAGGAAGAGGCATTCCGACTTGCAGAACGAATTCGGAAGACGATGGAGAAGGAGCCTACGCCAGCCAACCGCGTCATTACGCTCTCGCTTGGCGTTGCTATTTCACCGCAGCACGGCAGCGAACCAAGCACGCTGTTCCGCGTAGCGGATGAAGCGCTGTACGCGGCGAAGGAGTCCGGCCGCAACCGGACGATGATGGCTGCACCCGGAACGGATCACCCAACAAGCGTTTCAAAGAGCTAGGTCAAACAGCGTACGAATGTCTACTTACAGCAGCACAACAGCTGACGGTAGAATCGGCAGTGTTAAGTCCAAGAAGAAATAAGCGCGGCTGAGCCAGACTCAGTCGCGCTTATTTCTATTCGTTCTATATACAAGGTAATTACGAAATCTAATGTGTAATTACCTTGAGGCCGCACGTTCCGCCGAGTCCACCGTATGCTTGAGCAGCGTTGCGATGGTGACCGGGCCGACGCCTGCCGGCACTGGCGTAATCGCGCTTGCGCGCTCCGAGCAAGCTTCGTAATCGGCGTCGCCGACATTGCCTTCGTTGTAGCCTGCGTCAAGCACGACTGCGCCTGGCTTGATCCAATCGCCTTGCACGAACTTCGCTTTGCCGACGGCGGCAACAACGATGTCGCCAAGGCCCACGAGCGCAGGCAGTCCATTCGTGCGCGAGTGACAGGTCGTTACGGTCGCGTTGCGGTTGAGCAGCATCGCGGACACCGGCTTGCCGAGAATCGGGCTGCGGCCGATGACGACGGCATGTTTGCCCTCGATTGGAATGTCGTAATAATCGAGAATCGCGAGGATTGCAGCAGGCGTGCAGGACGGATACTGCGCGAAGCCAAAAGCATTTTGTGCAAAACCGAGTGTTGTAACGCCATCTACGTCCTTCTCGATCGCAATCGCCTCGAACGCCGCCCGCTCATCGATATGATGCGGAACCGGATGCTGCAGCAGAATGCCATGCACGCTTCCGTCATCGTTCAACTGCTGGATCGTCTCGATCAACTGCTCCGTCGTCGTGGAAGCCGGCAGATCGACGCGTATAGAACGAATGCCGATTCGCTTGCACGCATTCCCCTTCATACGAACATAAGTAGCCGAAGATGGATCGTCGCCAACCAATATTGTCGCTAGACAGGGCACAACCTCCTCCTCTGCCAATGCTGCCACCCGTACCGCCAGCTGGTCCTTCATGTGCTCTGCTACTTTGCTTCCGTCGAGAATCAATGGTTTGTTCATTCGTACGACATCCCTTCGATTGTGTGATTAACAAACAAAAAGAGATAAGCGCATTAACTGCACTTATCTCTGCCCAGGCGTACGGCTTATTCATCCACGTGCTTCCTCATGGTTCCCCATGCTCCGCCAGTCACACGCAGCTGTTCAATTGTCTAACTATTCAATATTTTATCAGCGATTCATCTGCCCCGTCAACGGCTCCCGTTTACAATAAAATGGTCCGAATGTTATGGTATTCCTACAAGGGGGAACAAACCATGCACATCGATCTCGCAATAGAATCAGACTATTCCTATATCCGCGAACGCGACCGCCATATTACCGAACGACTTATCCGTGTCAAAATAAAAGAACAAGAAATCTACATCCTCCGCGACGAACAAGGCGCCAATATCGGCTGGATGCGGTACGGGTACTTCTGGGACAATACACCCTTTATGAATATGATTTGGATAGACGAGCCCTTCCGGGGTTCGGGAATCGGCAAGCAAGTGGTCCTCCGCTGGGAAGCGGACATGAAGCAGCGCGGCCATACCTTCGTCATGACATCTACGCAAGCCGATGAAGGCGCACAACACTTCTATCGCAAGCTGGGGTATCGGGATGCAGGATGCCTCGTGCTCGATTCGCAGCCGTTGGAGATCATCATGACCAAGACGCTGAGCTAGATCAACTACGCTTGGATTTCGATGTAACAAAATAAGGCTGTCCATATGCCGATCGACCCCCTGCAGGATATGATCCTTCGGGTGGTCGGCCAGTATATGGACAGCCTCTTTACTATGGGCAGCCAGTCCTACAGCTCACCGCTCCTTACTTCCGGTGCATCTTGAACTCTAGGAACAGCTCGTTGTAGTGCGCGAGCATCCGCTTGCCCAAGTTGCGGTAAACCTCGAGCTTCTCGGTCAGTTCCGGCACCGGATAGAACCGTTCATCGCCCGAGATGTCCTCCGGCAGAATCGCCAATGCATCTTTATTCGGCGTCGAATAACCGACGTACTCCGCATTCTGCGCCGCATGCTCAGGATCGAGCATGAAATTCATGAACTTGTACGCCCCTTCGATGTTGCGCGCCGTCTTCGGAATGACCATGTTGTCGAACCACAGGTTCGAGCCTTCTTCCGGCACGACATAATCGAGGTTCTCGTTCTCGCCCATAATTTCCGATGCATCGCCCGACCAGACGACGCCGACTGCCGCCTCTTCGTTCGCGAGCAGCATCTTGATCTCGTCGCCGACGATCGCCTTCACGTTCGGCGTCAGCGTAGATAGCTTGTTCTTCGCTTCCTGCAAATGCGCTTCTTCCGTATCGTTAAGCGAATAGTGAAGGCTGTTCAAGCCGAAGCCAATGACCTCACGCGCGCCGTCGACGAGCAGAATCTGATTGCGAAGCCGCGGATCCCACAGATCGTTCCAGCTCTTGATCTGCCAGCCATCCAGCATGCTGGGATTGTACACGATTCCGACCGTACCCCAGAAGTACGGAATCGAATATTCGTTATTCGGATCGAACGACAGGTTCAAGAATCGTTCATCGATATGCGCCAGGTTCGGCAGCTTGTTGTGATCGATCGGGAGCAGCAGATTTTCTTCTTTCATTTTGCTGATCGCATATTCCGAAGGAACGCTCACGTCGAACGTGGTGCCGCCCTGCTCGATCTTCGTCATCATCGCTTCGTTCGAATCGAACGTCTGATAGATGACCTTAAGGCCGCTCTCTTTCTCGAACTCCGTGATCAGATCCGGGTCTATGTAATCGCCCCAGTTGTATATCGTCAGCGTGTTGCTGCCTGCATACCCTTCCGATGAATTGAGCAGATGTACGCCGTACACAAGCGCGAAGGCAACGACGAACACGGCAATGAACATTCGCACGAGCTGTTTCATTGCTGTACCTCCGTTCCTGGCGGTCGGTTGCCTCGCTGATTAATGAAGTAGTACCCGATCACGAGAATGATCGTGAACAGGAAGATAAGCGTCGACAATGCGTTGATCGACAGCGAGATCCCCTGCCTTGCACGGGAATAGATCTCCACGGCGAGCGTCGAGTAGCCGTTGCCTGTCACGAAGAACGTAACCGCGAAGTCGTCGAGCGAATACGTCAGCGCCATGAAGAAACCCGCGAAGATGCCCGGACGAATGTACGGCAGGATCACCTTCGTCAGCACGTCCGATCGGCTCGCGCCGAGGTCGCGCGCGGCGTCAATCCACGTCGAGCTCATCTCTTCCAGCTTTGGCAGCACCATAATGACGACGATCGGCACGCTGAATGCGATATGAGCAAGCAGCACCGATACGAAGCCAAGCTTGATGCCAATGATCGTGAACAGAATGAGGAACGAAGCGCCGATAATAACGTCCGGGCTTACAATGAGCACATTGTTGAACGCCAGCAGCATATTTTGCGTCCGACGTCGTCTTACATGCTGGATCGCAAGCGCGCCAAGCACGCCCAATATCGTCGACAACGCCGACGACAGCAGCGCGATGACGAGCGTATTGAGCACGATGATCAGCAGCCGCGTATCCGCGAACACTTCCTTATACCATTCCAGCGTGAAGCCCTCGAAGTCATGCATCGCCCCGCCGCTGTTGAACGAGTAGAGCGTTAAGAAAAAAATCGGCGCATAGAGCACGACGAATACAGCGATCAAATACAGATTGGACCATTTCCACCCTCGGGAAATCCGTTGCGAGGCCATTATCGACTCACCTCCCGTTTAGGGCGATTACCCGTCAGCACCATAATGAGCGCCATAATCACGACTAGGAATACCGCAATCGTTGCACCCATCCCCCAGTCCTGCGTAACGAGAAAATGCTGCTCGATCGCAGTGCCAAGCGTAATGACGCGGTTGCCTGCGATGAGACGAGTAATCATGAACAGCGACAGCGCCGGAATGAACACCGCTTGGCAGCCCGCTTTCACCCCGTTGATCGTCAGCGGGAATACAACGCGCCGGAACGTCGTCCACGCCGAAGCGCCTAGATCGCGCGATGCGTCGATGAGTGATGGATTCATTTTCTCCAGTGCATTGAAGACCGGCAGAATCATGAATGGAATGAAAATATAAACCGACACGAACACGAAGCTGAAGTCGGTGAACAAGATTTGCTGACGGCCAATGCCGAACGTCTCCAGCGCCGCATTCACGATGCCGTATGTACCGAATAAGCCCAGGAACGCGTATGCTTTCAACAACAGGTTAATCCAGCTAGGCAGTATAATAAGCAGCAGCCACAGCTGTTTATGCTTCGTGCGCGTCAGCAGATAAGCTGCCGGATAAGCGATGAGCAGCGAAAAAGCCGTAATGAGAAAAGCGTACCAGAACGAGCTGAGCGTCATTCGCATATAGACCGGCGTGAAGAAATCGCTGTAATTCGAGAAAGTAAACTTCCCTTCAATATCGAACAGCGAATAATAGACGATCAGCGCAATCGGTGCGACGACGAACAATACGATCCACGCGGCGTACGGGATCAGATATAGATTACGCGACTTAACGGACATGAACGACCTCTTCCTCGTCTTCATCAGTCTCCGTGTACGCCTCTATGCGACGATCGAATTCTTCCTCTGTCTCGTTGAACCGCATTACATGAATCGCTTCCGGGTCAAAATCAAGCCCGATCCACTCGTCGACCGTCGCCTTCTTCGTCGAGTGTACAAGCCATTCGTTGCCCGCTTCATCGTACGCGATGATCTCATAGTGAACGCCGCGGAACAGCTGCGTATCCACACGCGCCTTCAGCTTGCCGTTCTCCGGCTTCGTCATCTCCAGATCCTCAGGCCGGATTATAATCTCGACCTGCTCGTCCCTGTTGAAGCCGCCGTCGACGCACTCGAATGTGCGGCCCGCGAATTCGACGACATAGTCTTCTTTCATTCGTCCAACCACGATATTCGATTCGCCGATGAAATCGGCTACGAAGCGGTTAATCGGCTCGTCATAAATATCTGTTGGCGTGCCGCTTTGTTGGATCGAGCCTTTGTTGAGGACGAA
Organism: Paenibacillus terricola; assembly: GCF_014779765.1. Classification (GTDB taxonomy): domain Bacteria; phylum Bacillota; class Bacilli; order Paenibacillales; family Paenibacillaceae; genus Paenibacillus_T; species Paenibacillus_T terricola. Next base: position 57,329 of record NZ_JACXZA010000009.1, read on the forward strand.
AATCTCGTCTGACATCGCGAGCGCCTCTTCCTGATCATGCGTAACGAAAATAAAGGTAATGCCAAGCCTGCGCTGCAGCTCGCGAAGCTCGTATTGCATCTCGGTGCGAAGCTTCAGGTCGAGCGCGGACAACGGCTCGTCCAGCAGCAGAATTTCCGGCTCATTCACGATCGCGCGCGCGATTGCGACCCGCTGGCGTTGGCCGCCGGACATCTCCGTAATTTCGCGGTTCTCATAGCCCTCGAGGTTTACGAAACGAAGCGCCTCCCGCACTTTGCTCGTGATAACGTCGTTCTTCAGCTTTTTGATCCGTAGGCCGAAAGCCACATTCTCGAACACGTTCAGATGCGGGAACAGCGCATAGTCTTGGAATACCGTGTTCACTTGTCGGCGATTCGCCGGAACCTGATTGATCCGCTTGCCGTTGAAGTAGATCGAGCCTTCCGATGGCTCCATGAATCCTGCGATGAGACGCAGAATCGTCGTTTTGCCGCAGCCCGACGGTCCGAGCAGGGTATAGAACTTGCCCCGCTCGATCTCGAAGCTGACGTCATTCAATATCGGGGCGTCATTGTCATACCGCTTGGTCACATGCTCGAAGCGAATGATCGTATTGTTGTCGCTCATTGTCATCTCTCCTTGACATCAGGATCTTTGAACGAAGTTCAAAGTCACTCCGCTGCTACATCAGGATCTTTGAACAGAGTTCAAAGTCACTCTGCTGCTACATCAGGATCCTTGAGTGTGACACCAGAATCTTTGTGCGGAGCTCAAAGTTACCTCCGCATACTCAAAGTCACTCCGCTTTACATCAGGATATGTACTGTATGGATACAGCGAGCCATGTCGGCTCCTGTCATCACTCTTATGCCATCATTATATATCATGAGGAAATCCATGCAATAAACATTCCAGCCAGCAGGAAAAAAGCCGCACATAATCGTTAATATTCCCATTATCGTCCATCTTCACGCACGCTTCCAACTGGCTACGCCGCTTGCACTACGAACAGATATCATTAACCGCAACAGCGGCCACCCCCTTGAGGTATACGGATGGTCGACAGCGGATGGCGGCAACATCATACAGAAGTTTATGATAGCAAAGGCAGAACATTTATTGCAGGCTCCGCTCTCGGTGACGGCAGTCAAGCGGAAGGCCAGAAGCCTGACTTCCGTCTGGTAAATGGCGCAACGTTGAAAATCGTTGTTCTCGGCTCATCAGCTGAGGATGAAATTCATACGTACGGGGATGCTTACTTATCCAACACGTCTGGACAGATATCGAGGATGCGCGGACGATGAAAGCTGCTAGTACGGTTAGACTTCATGTATTTTCGAGCGACTCGAAAACTTATAAATTCTTATGTAATAAAATAACGCTTCATCGCTTGTAACGGACACAACGGCCCCTATTTGGCTGGTTTCATGCCATCTTTGGCACCTAACCAGCCAATAGGGGCCGCTCAGTTCGTTAGTCCAGCCGATCATCAATTACGAGTATATAGCGTCCGCTGAGTCCGCCAGTCTTCCGCTCTCCGGCGCTATCGTTCGACACCTACGCCTTCTTTACAACCGGAATCCAAATCTCGCTTCGATAATTCGGCAATGTCGTATCCTTGCTCTCGTTCCACAACAGCTCGGGTCCTTCCGTCAGTTCATAGCCCGACGATGGGAACCACTCCGAATAGATACGTCCCCACACCTGCTGCAGCGTCTGCGGAAATGGGCCGACCGCTTCGAACACCGCCCAAGCAGTTGCCGACACCTCCAGCGCTGCCCATCCGTCCGGGCATGTTTCTGTCGTAGCCGCACCAATATAATGGTCCAGCTCTCCCCGCTCCTCCATACGCCCCTCAGAGAATTGGACCGATGCGCTTATAATCCCCGCAGGCTCAATGTTGGACAACCGCTTCAGCAGACTGATCTTGTCCATATCGAGACTTTGCCACATAGCTGCGATGTCCGGGTTCACCCCTTCGAACACAATCGGCACCCGCTTCATCAACCCGACGATGCGGAACGCTTCCTTATCCACAATCCGATAATTCATTTCGACTCCTCCTTGTACGGTAAGCTGGAAGGTCATTGGCGGAAACGCCTTGAACGAATGCGCACCGTTTCTCGCCTCCGAAGGTGTCATCCCATGGAGCTGCTGGAATGCCCGCGCGAATGCATCAGCGGAGCCATAGCCATATTTGACCGCGAGGTCGATGACTCGTTGATCTCCGCCCTGCAGCTCGAACGCTGCGAGCGTAAGCCTTCTGCGGCGAACGTATTCTGACAGCGGAATGCCGGCAAGAAAGGTGAACATTTTCTTAAAATGATACGCCGAGCAGTACGCTCTTCTCGCCGCTTCCGTATAGTCGATCTCCTCCGCCAGATGGCGCTCGATATACGTCATCGCATCATTCATTGCTTTAAGCGAATCCATTAGTCTGACTCCCCTTCCAACCTCATCGTAACAGCAGCCGAAACACCGCATCCGACTTTTATTGTACAAAAAAAACCGCACAAGCGTATGCTTGCGCGGCTTACCTTAATTGCTATCCTTAAGTCTTTCAATGAATGTGTTGAGGACATCAGCAGAGCTCAGCTTTTAAATTCCCTTTAATCGTTAAGATGTCTCCCTTTTTTTAACCAACCTTCTCTTCGAACACAACTGATAGATCACCACCTAAAGCTTCAATGAATAAGGTCAACTTCCCTTTTGAGCTTTGCTGCCCGATTCATTCAGCACTGGGTAATCCTATCATCTTACAGATTTTCAATATCGATAGCTTCCTTTACTACAAACCTTTCATACCATCCGTTTAGAGGGAAATTGGCAACATTGACTATGTCCAGTTCTAGATGTTTAAGAATAAAAAGACCACCTCTTTCAATGATTCTAATTAGTGGATCATATACATCTAAGTATATTTGTGCATCAGGGTTTTTATCAGTATATTTCGCAAGTTGTAAATAGTATCCAAATACTTTTCCAACATATTTATTTTCATCTAGAAATTCAATTGCTTTCTCATTGCAATAATCCGAAATAACCACTTCTTCTTCATCACCTAATAACTTAGCTATATTTGCATATAAAGGCGGTACTGGCTTTTGTGATTGTTCTTTAAAGAAATGAGCTAATCTTCTCAGAAACTCATAGCCTAGATGAGTTTCTGACTGTGACAGATTTGACCCGACCACATCCCAATTAATACCATTTATTCTTTGCAAAGCCTTTTCCAAGTACATTTCTTCACCTCAAACTTTAATAGTCAATTTCATCATTCATGTGTTTAATAAAATCAGATCCTGAATCATATCCTGGGAATGGATCAGTCGGATTTGGAGCGGTCAGGTTAGCTTTATCATGTGCGTTTTTAGATGGATTAGTATCGTATACCTCTGTAACTGGATTCCATGTGGAACGATCCCTCAAAGGCATTCCTCCATCTAACGACCGAAACGGCTTCTAGCGCAATAGCCACATTTCGCCCAAATTCTTGAGCCTCGGCATAGCTAGCAGTTCCTGAAAACACTTTATCGTAATTAGCTGCAATTTCATTGATAGGAGTATAAAATTGTGCTCTCGCACTCTCTAAGAACGTATCCTTGACATCATCCCATGTAATATGACCGGTTGCATGGCTTTGCCGATAGTGAACATGGCCGGTATGGTCTGGGTATAGAATTTAGGCGAAGCGACATTGATGCTCGCAATGAAATTAAGCGTATCGGCGCCATCTTTCATCAATTAACTGACGGCCCCATCCGCAACGCCTACTGCGGTGAATGCGGATTTAAAACCCCAGGATGCGGTCTTGTCCTCGCTCTTGGCCCATTCTACTTTCCTTCCCATGTCAACGTCTGAATTGGCTACATGTAAAAACAGGTCAATCATGGTTTCTCTGACCATAATCAATCTGTTATTTCTTAATTATTGTACCTCAACTGATTTCTATAAACCTTCATTCATCATCCTCAAAGATAGCTTCAAATTCTTGATCGCTATAATCTCTATTGCTCGAAACATGATACCGTTGAGGAATTCCATTATGATCTAATACATGGTCAACAATTCCTTCCTCATCTGATACCACAAAAGTGATCTCATTATCCCCTTCATACTGTTTCGGCGTAATATCGGCAACGACTAACCACGCACTACCCTTTATTCTGTAAAATTCATTATAAAATTTCACGGAAACCTCAACATTATCATGGATCAATCCGTATAGATTATATTTTTCTTGGTAATCTCGCGCGATTTTAATGGCTTGACTTGCGGTTAGTTTCGTAACTCTTGTTTCTCCCATTATTCCTCAAATCCTTTCCAATTCGGCGGTGGCCATTCACCATTTCTTAGTTTAAATATATATCGTTGAGCTTCATATATTTCTTCCCCAAAAATTTTACGGCTTTAAAGCCGTAGCCTTACTATCTTATTTATTTACAATCTTTCAGCGTATCTATTTTATAGTCTTCAAAATGCTTTTGGTTAACTCACCAATTGACCCCTTATAGTCGTCTAAATCGAAGAACAGGTCATGCAACGGAGATTCAGATAATCTCGTCGTTGATCTGGTCCAACTTCGTATCGAAGGCGGTGGATAACGTCGTGAATTTCTTCATCTGCGAGCTATCCAAAGTCCCTTTGGCAGTCGTCATTAAGGCCGTATCCATCGTACTGATTCCGCGCCGGTTCTTTCATTCCCATCCTGGTTATCTAAGCGTCTTACTCTACAGTTGCACCGTATTTTGAAAAATTCGTTATAAAAGAGCACAACAAAAAAGGTCAATCATGGTGGCATTTGACCATAATCAACCTGATTGATGTACCGGAATAAAAGATTTGATTTGCGTACAAACACAATAGCGAAATCTTCATACAAGTATTACATGGGTTAGATGTGTTATTGGTTGAATGATGAGTTCATTCGGCACTGGGTAGCTCCCGCCAAAAGTAGAAGCCTTATCATTACTCTTGAACTATTGCCTTGAAAGGAGCATGACCAGTCTCTGCATTTCTTAATAAAGTTGGCTTTCTAAATCTAAGACTGCACCTCAACTTGAAAATAGCAGTATATTCATTCATATCTGCGAAATGAACATCTATCCAAATTGGCACTAATGGTTGCAGTCCACAAAGTATATTTACAGCATTATCCAAAGACAATTTCTTATTCCCTATGTTGTCCTCACTTAAAATGTTTAGCCGCATCATTTCATCTGCACCGTTTAACGGCTTGTCTATTTCTTTCACTGGCTCTATAACAAATTTAAAATCGGTAAAAGCCATTCCTTTCTTGTTTGAAATTTCCTCAATAGTTTTTAATAAGTTTTCTCTGAAAACGTCTTTATTCATCTGTTTTACTTCTTCCAATGTAATCACCTACTTTATTTGAGTACTGGAAACCTTAACTAATTCACTTGTGTTAACATAGCCCGAAGGAGTTGTTTCTATGGTGTAAATATCTAGCCACGCATTTTTAGTTCTCACTCCTGCTTGCTCAAGAACTTGTGGGAATAATTTCGCTTGCTCCACTGTAGGAGTGTAGTGACCGGATAAGTTAGATATGCTTCTAACCTGACCTTGACCATTAAGCGTTAACTTACCTGCTGCTTGAACTGACTCTCCATTCGCCAAAAAAGAATGCCCTCTTCCAATATGAAGGTTTCCATTCATGTCTACAACAAAAATCTACTTCGGTAAGACCATTAGTGTTTTTCAAGTATCCATTTTCGATACTGAAAGAAAACTCTTTTCCAGTTTGAATGTCATTAGGGAATCTATTTTTGATTTGTTGCACAGGTCTAAGGTTACCCATCCCCTTACCAAACTTCCGCTCCAAAGAAACCTGTATCTTCTCAGCCGTCTCTTTTGTAACTCTTGTAAGCCATTCTAAACCTTCGCCTACTGCCTTTGAGCCCGTTGCCAATTTGAACACGGATCCGGCTTCAGTGCTAAGCTTGGATGTCAGCTGTGCTGCTTTGGCACTTGCCCCAATGCCAATAACAACCGAAACGGCTTCTAGTGCAATAGCCACATTACGCCCAAATTCCTGAGCCTCGGCATAGCTAGCAGTTCCTGAGAACACTTTATTATAATTAGCTGCAATCTCTTTGAAAGGAGTATAAAATTGTGCTCTCGCACTCTCTGAGAACGTATCCTTAATATCATCCCATGTAATCTGACCGGTTGCAATGGCTTTGCCGATCGAGAAGATGGCCGGTATGGTCTGGGTATAGAATTTAGGCGAAGCGACATTGATGCTCGCAATGAAATTAAGCGTATCTGCGCCATCTTTCATCAATTGACTGACGACCCCATCCGCAACGCCTACTGCGGTGAATGCGGATTTAAAACCCCAGGATGCGGTCTTGTCCTTGCTCTTGGCCCATTCGACTTTCCTTCCCATGTCAACGTCTGAATTGGCTACATGTAAAAACAGGTCAATCATGGTGGTATCTGACCATAATCGACCTGTTCAATGTAACGGAATGCCGTTATTCAGGGTAAAGCATTTGATGTGCGTACAAACGTAATGACGAAATCTTTATACGGGTTACATGGGTTATATGTGTTATTGGTTATTGGTTGAATGATAGATTCATTCGGCACTGGGTACCCTTACTCTATAAAGTAGGGTAGTGCAAGTCTACCGTCCTTTCGGGTCGTATATAATCTCCAATTGTGACAACTGTCCTTTTATTTTATGTGCCAATAAAATGATTTTCTCTTTCTCTTCAACACTTAAATCGAACTCCGTACCTCCGCTTAATGCTTTTTCTATTGCATCGGAAACCAAATTATACTGACCTACATAGATTCTATTATCTGCCTTTAACATCGAGTCCACAATATATAAAGTGAAGACGATCTTTTCGGTAATGCCGTCATTCATAATAGGTTCATACTCATAAAAACATCTCGTGGCTGCTTCAATTGAGCTACCGTTGTAATCTCTTGTCCGTACCTTTTCAAAAAAGTCACCGACAAACTCGAATACTTCATTTACTAAAAAATCTTTCATTTTGCCCCTCCGTATACTGTTATTGTTATGGCAATATTCTCTGGTGGTTGTTGTGAACAACTTCAATAGTAATGTTTTTGTATCTCGCCATAAATTCTTCGATCACATTACTACAGCTTGCACATGGTGGTTTTTCTGTGAATAAGGTCAACTTCCCTTTTTGATCAAATTTATTCCCTAGCTGACTAGCCACATCATTCAATATTTTATATTCCGTATCTATATCTCTGAGTAACTCCCTGCCGTCAATAGTTGTATCTGTCGAAGCTTTAAATATTGGGTTAGTTGGTTTCAACGAGATATCTGATACAGCGCTCGCCGCTGACCTAGCGTCCGATAATACATCTATACCACTATGAGCATAAAACTCCTTCTTCAACCCAGGTATTTCCACCTGAGCTAATCCTACATTCCCACTACGCTTTAGGTCACTAGGCAAACTGCTTCTTATATTTTTAACTCTATTAATAAGCAAAGCATCAGTTGTCTCATCAAGCACTCTAGTTGTAAGTTTACCCGTCCCCATACCAAACTTCCGCTCCAAAGAAACCTGTATCTTCTCCGCCGTCTCTTTTGTAACTCTTGTAAGCCATTCTAAACCTTCGCCTACTGCCTTTGAGCCCGTTGCCAATTTGAACACGGATCCGGCTGCAGTGCTAAGCTTGGATGTCAGCTGTGCTGCTTTGGCACTTGCCCCAATGCCAATAACAACCGAAACGACTTCTAGTGCAATAGCCACATTACGCCCAAATTCCTGAGCCTCGGCATAGCTAGCAGTTCCTGAGAACACTTTATTATAATTAGCTGCAATCTCTTTGAAAGGAGTATAAAATTGTACTCTCGCACTCTCTGAGAACGTATCCTTGATATCATCCCATGTAATCTGACCGGTTGCAATGGCTTTGCCGATCGAGAAGATGGCAGGTATGGTCTGGGTATAGAATTTAGGCGAAGCGACATTGATGCTCGCAATGAAATTAAGCGTATCTGCGCCATCTTTCATCAATTGACTGACGATCCCATCCGCAACGCCTACTGCGGTGAATGCGGATTTAAAACCCCAGGATGCGGTCTTGTCCTCGCTCTTGGCCCATTCTACTTTCCTTCCCATGTCAACGTCCGAATTGGCTACATGTAACCATCGGTCATTAATTGCACCATCTACCTGCAAACCATTCAGGGCGCCGAATGCATTATACCAACTATTGTTCAGAACAATGTTCTGATACATCCCGTACCCCGTCAGGAAGTCCCTATTATAGGAACCCGTAACCTCTCCTGTGTAGAAACCTAGCTTCTTCATGTCTTTTTGCATGGCGGTAATGTCTTCTTTAGAGGTTACACTGTTCAGATGATTGATTGTGTCACGGAACATCTTATCGATCCGAATTTGTCCCCAATCCGTATTGGCGAAATTCAGCTCGAGTTTATCTATATCAAGGGTAGCGCCTTGATCCAACAACCCTAACGCTCGATCATATAATGACGAAGCTTTGTCTGCATCAGCCTCATACACGGCAGTGCGAAGCTGCTGGCGCAAATTCAGAACCTGCTGATTGGCCGTGTCCATGCTGAATGCAGGAAGCGTGAACCTGTCCCCGCCTTTACGTTCGTTAAGCTTGGAGTAGAGGGCGGAGATATTCGCTGTTTGTGTATTTACTGATGCTTCAAGCTGCGCAGCAGGCTGTGACCCGCTCGCCTTAATATCCCATAATGATTTCTTCTGACCGTACAGGGTCTCCATCGTTCGATCAAGCGCGCTTAAGTCGGACGTTGTCAGCACATAGCTTCCCATCCCGGCTTTCTTCGCCTTCTCGATGTCTCGGTCCAATTGATCGTATTCGGTTTCGAGAATGCTTTCCGCAGCACTGTTGCCCCGATAGACTTTGTCATTAACAGCTAACCGGATTCGGTCAGCGTTGATCTCATCCAGCTTCGTGTCGAAGCCTAACGACAATGTTGAATATTTCTTCATGTCCGCGCTATTCAACGTCGCTGAAGCCGTCTGCATAAGATTCGTATTCATCGCACCGGCGCCGCGCCAATAATCCGCCTTAGCCTTCAGGTTAATCTCGTTCCACTTGTCCAGATTAACGATTTTGTCCGCGCTGCCGTTGGCGCCAAGCACGTTCTTGGCAATAACTTTGTACTTCTCCAGATTCTTATCCGGCGCTTCCAACTGCCCCATGCGGTCCCATTCGCGGCGCTTCAATTCATACAGGAAGTCGTCCGCTTGCGCCTGCGTGACGTTGCTATTGCGACGAATATTCAGCGTTGCTCCCTTGTCCTTTAGCTCCTGCAAGTAGTTAAGCGCGTTGATCGCGTTATCGTATTTGCCTGTCTTTAAATAATCGTTAAGCTGGTTGCGAGCCGTATAAAAATTGTTGTTCAGCGCATCGACGGCCGTCGTGCCGAGTACACCCGCAACGCCTTCCGCCTTCTTCTGTATGCTCGTATAGATAGCCTGCTGCTGAGAAGCAAGCGCGGCATAATCATTAGGATCTGCGGCATCCGCCGTCGTCTTCGCCAGATCCAGGTACTTCCAATACAAGTCTTTAGCAGCTTTGATCTCGTTGTTCACCGTGTTCAAATAAGAGTTCTTATAATCGACCTTCAACCCGACCGCATCTAATTGTTTATACAGCTGGTTACGCGCAGCTTCTTCCTGCGCTTTATTGCTCGGCTGGGTTGAAGTGGATTTGGATACCTCGTTCCAGTAGCGAACATCGGCAACCTGGATCTGCTGCACGAGCTGCCCGAGCTTGCTTGAATCGATATTCGCCAAAGCACCTTGGAAGTTTGACTGGCTGTACAACGCTTTCGCAGCCTTCAAAGCATCTGCTGCATGCTCAGGGCTTCTCTTCAACGTAAGGCTTGCCCATTCGACGACACCATCTATAATGCTGTTATTCACGGCATCCATCTTATAAGAGTTTCCGCTCAATGAAGCGCCCTTCGCAACTGCACTCTGCATGCCGGACAATGCTTTATTCATTGCCGAAGCATCCATCGCGATTCTGGATTCATAATAAGCTTTCTTATTGGCGATGAATAAGGCATTCTGCTGATCTAGCAATACCATCGCATCCGTATGATCGTTGACATAAGGCTTCGCTCGCAATGCCTCTGCTGTCTTGTTCGCCGCGTTCATGGCATTGGTATCCATATTGGCGTAAGCCTGCCACCAAGCCTTCTTGGATTCCAACAATTTGCTCTCGTTATCCAGCTTTCCTGCTAGTTTTTTGCCGTAATCCTCATCCAATTGCTTGGAGTCCTTGGTCTCGAGCGCCCCCTTCGCCCGGAGGTCTGCTCCTTCTTTGCTGTACTTATCCATCAACGCTTGATTATCCTTCAAGCGCGCTTCCCACCAATTCCTTTTGGCATCTAGAAGCTGCTGATCGAGCTTGGCCTGTTCGGCGGTTGAGAGTTTCGCGCCATTCGTTGTTCCCGCTGTTCCAGTCTTCCCGGGAGCCGCACTGCCCTTTTGCAGGTTATCCCATTTCGCTTGATTCTCTTGATCCAGCTTCTTAGCGGCTTCCGTCTCTTGCGCGCCCTGGCTTCTTAGTGACGTGCCCCGCTTCGCTGCCTCGTCCATCTTGGCCTGATCGTTGGCGAAACGAGCATCCCACCAATCCTGCTTCGCCTTCTCAAGAGCGCTGTTCAACACCTCCTGCTTAACGATGTTGCCAACTACTCCTGCCGCAGTAGTAGGAGGGCTGATGACCGTGCCGCCCGAACCGCTTCCTGTCAGTGCTGTTTGCTGACCCTGCGCATTGTAAACGGTCGACGTCGACGAGGCGGAAGTCGGCTGATTCACTTTCATTTGGTTCAACGCAGATTTTGCCTGATCCAATGTCTGATCTGCTGAGATTGTCCCGCCTGCTTGACGCGCTTGCTCCGCTTTATCCTGTGCCGCTTTCATTGCATCCCGATTGCCGGATGCCGCTGCTGCCGCATATTCTTCCTTGGCCTGAACAATTGCCTGATTCGCGTTATATACCGTCTGGCTAACTGTCGTAGACGAAGACGAGGTCGTTGCAGTCGCTGTATTCTGAGTTGATGTTGAGCTCGATGTTGTACTGGGTTTTGTCGCATTCGTAGAGGTCGTAGACGTGGATGATGTGCTTGGTTTCGATGCAGCTGAAGAGGTCGCAGGTGCTGGCGAAGCCGTTGGCTTTGACGTTGATGTAGTCGAAGATGATGCAGGCGCCGTAAATAGCGGCTGCGATGGCACCATCCCGCTCTTCAATGCATTCGCATAATTAGCGAAGTAGTTCGTCAATTTGTAATTCTCCCCCTATATGTATGTAATTTTTAATAGAATTACAATATAAGGATATTTCCGCTTTTCGTCTACTAAAAATTGCATAAAGATGCATAATGTATCGATACTTATATATAAAATACAAAAAAAACCGCACAAGCGTATGCTTATGCGGCTTCTCTCATCCTATAAATTAAAAATCCAGAACTGTCCCGCCTCTTGGCGGAATACCGACTCCTTCGCCGTCACGCGCCCATCGTCCTGTTTTCCCTCATCGACTAGACCGTCATGGCCTCTGCGGAAATACGATTGGTTGTCTTGATTCGGATCCAACACATCGACCCAGCCATCGTTAGGTCGGTTCAGGAAATCATGCAGCACAATATAGTGCCCGCCCTGTGTAAAATGCCCCGGCCGCATCGAAGCGATCGCCATTCGTCTCGGCTCATTCAGCGCCTGCTTCACATCGTCCCAGACCGCGGTCTGCACGCACTTCAGACCATAACGAGCGGAGATGCTGCCGTAATAGCCCCATTCCGTTCCGTCATCATAGCTGCGGAAGCCGTGATCGAGACTGAACTGTGCCGTTTCCGGCGGAAGCACGACCGTCCCCTTCAGGTTCGTTATGACCATCGCCATGCAGGTAGGTCCGCAGCCGGAAGTGCCGATGTTCTGCTTCGGATCGCGATGATTGGAATACATAATGCCCTTCCATTGCGGATCCTCTTGGCTGTAATAGACGGGCGGCTTAGCGGGATATGGATTGTCGGCAGGTTTATGGCCGCTTGCATCCAATACGTCCGAGCAGAAGAGCACCTTCCACGACTGCGGACCGATTTTGCCGGCGGAGCTCCCGGTGTTGCCAAGCTTATTTATCGTCTTGAACGCATTAACGGCGAACAGCGTATTGGGTCCAAATTTGCCGTCCGCAATAAGCGGCTTGTTCGTCGAACCGCAGTAGCCAAGCTCGTTCAACCGGCTCTGCAGCTGCTGCACGGCCTGCACGAATGTCCCGGGATCAAGCCCCAGAACGCAATCCGGAATCGGCGGAATAGAAGCATCCGGCACGAAGCACCCCTCCTTCGTTATTTGAAGTTCCTGCGATTTACTTGCCTTGCGCCGCAATGGCAGCTTCGGCTATCGCCGCAGGGTCTTTCTTATAGTCCATCAGCTTATAATCCTTGAGCATCTGAACGAACGTAAGCGGCGACAGCTCGCTGATGAGCGACGGCGTGAAGACGACGTCCCAGCCGGTGCTGTCCTTGACGGCCTTAGACATGCCGCCCGCTATGTCACGGATGATCTCCGGCGGGATCGAATAGCTCGACAAGGACCGGTTGACGTTGCGAAGGAACGGCTCCGCCTGCTCGACCTCCATCTGCGACCATAGGAACGCCCCCAGTACGCCAATATCCGCGCGCGTTCGGCCCGCCATTGCGCTGCTAAGCTTCCAATTGCCAGGATCGACTGTTGCCTTCGCCGTATAGATCGGGCGGGTAATAAGCCCCGTTGCGATCGCATTGCCGAACGAGCCGGCGATTTCGCTGGCCGTCTCCATCCCTTCTGCAAATCCAGCCACCATGGAATCGACCGTCTCGGCTATTTTCTTGCCGAGCGCAGTGCCTCCGCAATAAGCGGTGCAACCTGCCACGAATGCCAGCTCGACTGCCAGCACCACCTTGCGTGCAATTTGCGACGCCACCCCGAGCGATGCCATTGTCGCGCCCCTCGCGAGCAATAATTCAACCAGTCGTTCCTGCAGCTTCTTGCCTGCCGCTGTCTTGATGATGGGAATCATCGCAATTTTCCCCTCAACCGCGAATCCCAGCACCAGTTTGATCATTTTGATCGCGCTGAACGTTCTTAACTCCGCCTTGTACCCTTTGTATTTTTGCTCCGCCTCTTCCGGTTTGTAGGCCGCCTGGCATTCCTCCCAAATCGCCCGTATGACAATGCTGACCATCTGTTTCCAGCTTGCGGTCGGAATGCCGAGGTAACACAATATAAGGCACACGAGCACGTTAGGATCGTCAATCTCGTCTGCCTTCAAGCCATTCTTCGCCCCGCCGTCCTCGTCACGCTGGACCATCGGTCCTATCGCCGCCGAATGGACAGTCTGCCGCTGAACAGCGGAACCTCCCTGGCCCTGCTGCACAACATGTGTCAGCTCGTGTGCAATCAGCCGCTTGCCCTCGGACGACTCGGGCGCATACTGGCCCGGCGCGAAGGCGATGTCGCCGCCGATCGTGAACGCCCGCGCGCCGATCGACTGCGCCAACCCGCCCGCGCGGCCGTCCGTATGCAGCCGCACGCGGCCGAAATCTTGGCCGAACCGCGGTTCGAAGTAGCTGCGCAGCGAGCTTGGCATCGGCGTCCCGCCGCCGCGAAGGGACTGGATGCCTGACTCGGTCTCGGGACTCATGTTAACCGGCGCTGCAGCGCCCGGAGCCGATCGCATAACCCTTCCTTCTTCTTCCGCTTCGCATTCCGCGCACTTGCGTTGTACCGATGCAGCGGGCATCCGCATCACTCGGTCCGCGACATTGTCCGCTTCCCGCTCGTACGCATCGCCTGGCTGGCCCATGCGAAGCTTCATCTGCACCAACTGCGTGACCGCTTGATTGCCTAGCGCACGCTGCAGCGCTACGAGCGTCGACCCGCGATGCGCCGCTTGCTGCTTTCCGCCGCGCTGCGCGTACGATTCCCGCAGGCCTCCCGCGGCCGCCGCCCGCGCCGATTCCCTATAGGTTCTCATGAACGGCTCACGCCCTTCTATCCATTAATCAACCACCTGATGAACAGTGCTGCTGCCGAGGTCGCCGCGCTTCCATGCTACATGGCGCTTGACCGTGCCGCGCGTCAGGAATGACTTCGCCCAGCCTAACACGGCGAATCGGCCGTTCACGTCGTCCGGTGTGCCGCTCTTAATGTCCTTCTCGCCCCGGTTAAAGTTATACCGGTCGATCTCGTGAATCGTGATCGTCATCGCGAATTGATTGCCGGACACCTTGACATAGGCGCTGCCCCAGATGATATGCCGGCCGATCGTTTTCTGCCAATTCTCGGTTGCCCCGCTGCCTACCCCGACGCTGTCGCCCGTCATCTCGAACTCCCCGGCGCCCGCCGCGGAAGAGATCGTCTCCGCATCGAGCTGCGCTGCTTTGATTTCGTTATCGACTGCATCTCGGACGACGCTGTCTTCCGTATACGCCTTCTCGTAATCGATGACAAGATCGGTGCCGGTTCCATCGCGATAATGCTGGTACGCCTCGGTTGCATCACCCAGCTTGCGCAGACCCAGATCGGTGAACGCGTCCGCCCCGGTACGCATCGCCCCCCACTTCGCCCACGAGAGGCGATCACCCGCCGTCGGTTTTTCCTTCGGATTAGGAATGAAATCCTCGTCGAACGCCATCGGTGGCTCCTTCGCTTCGCCAAGCCGATAACGAACTCCGCGCGCAGCCGCTTTGGCGCCGACCACCGCCTGCAGCTGCAGGAACGCATCGAATATTCCGGCCGCCGCGACCGGCGGCTTCCCTCCCTTGCCCGTCTTCGACGCAGCTGCTTTGGACGACGCTTTCGGCGCCGCCCATCCTGCGTATATACTTCCTGCTGCCGGACCCGCCATGGCAGTCTAGCGCTCCATCAAATTCGGATTGATGTAATAGGTGCCATCTTCTTTCATAATAATGCGCTTCTCTTCCTCCAACTCTCTCAGCACCTCGCCGACCCAACTATAATCCTCTCCGAACACGCTCGCCAGCGATAAAAGGTACTGGCCCGGCGCAACGATAAGACGCGCGATAATGAGCTCTTTGAACCAAGCGAAGCCGGGATCGGCTTTCTGCTCGCCGTAGTCTTTGCTGTTTGGCGCCGCCCACCAGCGGATTCGCCAATCGACGGGTAACGCATTTTTCTCCCTGCGGTCTTTCAATAGAATGGAGAAGCCAGAGCCATACGGTTTGTAAATAGCCGCGACCTCTGGCGCATCCGTCAAACCAAGCGCGAACTCCCCGGCTACGCCTACCGATGCAATATCTCCTGCGACAATGTCGACGCCGAAGCTGATCATCGGATTGCCGCCCACATCCGTGATCCAATGCGAGTTCCGCTTCTCTCCGCCTCTAACCTCGGTGAATAGAATCGTCCCCGTCACCACTTCGCTTCCGGTCCCCGAGCTGCTCGGAATCATCACATCCGTCTGTTCGCCCTCGCGTAGAACCTTAATGCCTTGCCCAATAAATCGAAGCTTATTGGCATTGGCGTAATCGGTTCCGTTGAACACTTGGACGCCGCGTGTGTCGGTCACCGTAATTTGCGCTTTGCCGTTAGCCGTCTGGACAGCGACACCATTGCCGCCGAACGCCAGTTCCTCGACACTGCCAAGCGCCGCGCCCGCTAAGCTTACCGCTACCTTCTGCGTGTCGGTGACCGTAATCTGCGCTTTCCCATCGACCGTCTTCACGACAACGCCGCTGCCGCCGAACGCAAGCTCCTTCACGCCGCCTTGCGCAGCAACGCCGCCGCCCGAACTGACCGCTACCTTCTGCGGCTCAGCCAGTACGCCCGGCAGATTCGTAACATCGATCGGATCAACGCCTTCGGAGCCATGCAGCGCCGCATGCGGCGCCGTCTGAACGTCGACCAGCACGTGATCGTCCATATACGGGCTCTTCTGCACGGTCACGCCCGGGCCGCTGAAGCTGAAGCGTCTGGCCTGCACATACTCGTCGCCCTGGGAATAGACGACGACCCATTGCGGATCGGCTAACAGTCCCTGCAGATCCGTCACGTTCAACGGATCGTGGCCGCTAGCCGAATGCGACAGCGCATGGGGGAGCAGCTTGCTTCCAGTCTTCTCTTCCTCGCGCAGCAGCCGCTGCAAAAGGGGATTGTTATATACGTACCGCCGCACGTTGCCAATCACCGATTCAATCTCGTCGTTCGCATCGATCGTAACGGCAGCAAGCGGCACGCCGCCTCCGCTTGTACCCCATGTCGAATCCGTCGTCTCAGCAAAATATTCCTGCACCCGCTCGTTCAACGCGCCATACGCGCCGAATACGATCGCGCTTACCGGCGTCTCCACCTGCTGGTGGGAGCCGCCGTCCAGCACGCCCAGCGTGCCCGATATCCCGGTTCCGGCTCCATCCGTCCCGTCGGCCGATGCCTTCACGTAGTATTTTCGTTCTTGCACCGTCCCTTTGGACGCGCCGCCGAGCACGAGCGACATCAGCTCTGACTGCAGCAGCGTCAAATGATCGCCCAGATGCTCCGTGACGATGAACTCGACGTAGTCCTCACCCATGTTCTGCAGCGCCGTCGCACGGATCGTCACCTCGAACGCATCGCCGGGGCTTACCCAGCGCGGAACGATCCGCTCCACGCGCACTTTGCCTTCCTCATACAAGACCGTCGTCTCGTACAATACCTTCGGCAGCGCAAGTTCCGGCTCTGGCGCCTCCGTCGTCCAGGACAGGCGCAGCCCTTCTTGCACCCGATTCGCCTCGCAGCCTCCGTCGCAGGAGGTGGCCCCGCCTAGCGCCGGCACCGTCTCGATCGTCCGTTCGTCATAATGAAGCATCAAATAAAGCGTCTTCGCTCCGCCGCCCTCGGGATAACCGTCCATCTCGCGAATGTCGGTTCGCAGCTGCTCCTTCGCCGCCACGATTTCCTGCCCGTCGCCGTCGATCGCAACGCCGGGGGCAACCGAGATGCCGCGTAAGCCGCTTCGCTCCGCCTGCAGGCCGCAGATGATGCCGGTGCCGTGCAGCAGACGATTGAGCATATGCCGCTTCTCGTTGAAGTAAGACTGCTCCGTCTCGAAATCGCGAACCGTCAGCAGCTTCCCATAGAAATAATGATTCCGTTCGTATACTTGAAGGCCGTTCTCCGGCATGGTTTCAACCTCCTACAATTGGCGAGGGATGATCCGCTCACCCAATAATAATCTGCGTGCTGCCGACGCGTCCTCGATCGGACGTGAGCGGAACCGCCCACCAGCGAACTTTATAATTCACCCGCGGAAGCGTCGTCGTTCCCGTTCGGCGATCGAACAACGTAATCACCATGTACCCTTCGGAAGGATAATAATTGTAATTGATAGCAGGCACGTTCGTGCCGAAGCTATCGCCGTAATACATGCGGACCGTTCCATTGTCATCCAGCAGCCCAATCGTAAAGCACAGGTCCTTGGTGTTCGTATAGAGATAAATTTTATCGGAGACGAAATGCCCTCCGGCCGGCACGTTGTCGAACGAGGCATAGCCGGAAATGCATTGATATGGGTTGCCCACGAAGAATGAGACGTGCCCATTGTCTTCATGCATGCTAACCTCTTGGCCGTTAAGACTGAAGCTGCCGGCAGTCATCCAATAATCGCCGTAATTGATGCGCATCTTCTGCGGCTCTGCCAGCACGCCCTGCAAGTTCGCGACGTTGATCGGATCGGAACCGCCCGCTTGATGGTTACCCGCATGCGGCCCGCCATTGCCTCCCGGAATATTGACGTATGCGACCCCGCCATCCTCGCTCACCGTCACGCCGTCGCCGACAAAATGGATGCTGCGGGTATCCGTATCCTCCGCGTGCTCGCCGCCTTGCGCGACGCCGATCTTCTGTCGATCGGCCAGAACGCCCCGCAGCCCCGTCACGTCCAGCTGGTCGATGCCGCCGGCTTCATGGGATCCGCCGTGCTTCGGCAACCGCTCGCTGCCGGTCCCTTCCAGCAGCCGGGCAATCAGCCGGTGGCTGTATATATAGGGGCGATGGCGGTCGTCGACCGCGGATATGAAACCTTGATTGTTCAGCGTCACCGAAGCGATCAAGATGCCTTCCGCGCCCGAGCAGCCGCCTTCCTGCCCGATCTGTTCTTCGAAATAAGCCTCGACCAAGCGTTCAGTCAGCGACTGCTCATCAAGAATCGAGACGATGCTCTCGGGCGTCGCTTTGTTTTCCTTGAAGCTGTTCATCTGATAAGCGATATTGCCGCCGAACCGCCCGATCTCGGCTCCCGCTTCCGATCGGACCGTGTAGCGGCGCTCGATAGCCGCGCCAGCGTCTAGCCCCGCGAACACGAACGTAAGCGAATCGCTCTGCAGCCGGATAAGACCGGACGACAGCGTCTCCTTCA
The DNA here is from genome assembly GCF_014779765.1 of Paenibacillus terricola. GTDB lineage: Bacteria > Bacillota > Bacilli > Paenibacillales > Paenibacillaceae > Paenibacillus_T > Paenibacillus_T terricola. Next base: position 75,749 of record NZ_JACXZA010000009.1, read on the forward strand.
ACTCGATATCGAACGCGTCGCTCGGCGAGAGCATCACCAGCGCCGTCAGCCGAATGACGGCCTCGAACGTGTCGGAAGCACGGGTCCAGCGCGGCAGCACCCGTTCGATCCGAACCTTGTCATTCGCATAGAGGACCGTCGCCTTATGCGTGATCCCGGACCAGTCGTCCGCAGAAGTCGGCGGCGTTGCCGCCCAGGACAACCGGAACGTCTCAAGCAGCCGGTTGTTCTCGCAGCCGCCCGCCGACGCGGCGGCGGCGTCCGTCTGGACGGGTTGCCTCGCGCATTCGTCATAATGAAGCATTAGGTACAGCGTCTTTTGCGCTTGACTGTCCGCCGGATAGCCGGGAATTTCGCGGATATCCGATTGGACTGATTCGCGGGCGACGACAATCTCTTGGCCGCAACCGTCGAGCGCCGCGCCCGGACGAATGCGAATGCCTCGGTTCTCCGCGCTGGCGAGCGGCTCGACATGCAGCCCGCACACGACGCCCGCCCCGTAGAGCAGCCGGTTCAGCAGATGCCTTTTCTCGTTAAAATACGTTTGCTCGGTCTGGAAGTCCCGGACCGTCATTAACTTGCCATTGTAATAGCGGTTGCGCTCGAATGAGCGCAGCGATAGGTCGGCCACGCGCGAGCCCTCCTTCATATAAGTACCGTATCGAGACCGACGCTCGATTTGCCTTGGACGAAGCCGGATTTTCCGTCATCCGTCAGCAACGTATCCTGGCCGATGACCGCTCCGCCTGTTTCTTCCATCGCAGACGACGGCCGACTCAAGTACGTGTTCACACCCAGATACGTATGTCGGTCCAAATAAATCCATGGCTGCAGCGGCACGAGCGATGCGGCCGTATGCGCCGGCTTGTCGTCCTCGATCAAGCGGCGAACAGTCCGCCGTTCGCTCTCTTCGCCGGCCTGCCCCGTCTTCAGGAGAACAGTGAACCGGTAAGGGTCCTCGCCGAACAAGCGGACGAACGTCTCTCGCACCTCGGCCGACGCCGCGCAGCGGAGCTGGAACGTCTCGACGATGAACGGCCGCTCGCCGGTATACAGTTCGATGATCCGAAGCAGCCCTTCCCGAGTCCCGCGAATCCGATACAGCGCCGGAATTTCGCCGAGCAGCCGCCGAAGCTTCTCCTCCGGCCAGTTCTCGTCGTACGCGACATGAAGCCATCCCGCAAGCCAGCGAAGATATTCGCCGGATACGGCATCGGCATCGAACCATCTCGCGATCCGGTCGATCGTCCGCTCGGACGCGGATAAGAACGTTTCGAATAGGGATAGATAGCGCTCCAGAAAATCGCGGCCGTTCTGGTCTTCGCTATAGACGGCAGGCATATAGCGAAGGTACGACTGCCGCGGACACCATGCGGTAACGCTGCGCAGTTCGGGCGAACGGTCTCCCGACGCGATGAACCGTATGCGAAGCCAGATGTACCGCCCGCCGATGCCGCTGAGCAGCATATCTCGTGGATTCAGCCTCGCTTCCGACCAATCGAGTGCGTTGAGCGCGATGGCTTTCACCGACGGATCGATCGAGGAATCGGCCAGATATGCATCGAGATCGCGAACGGCGCCCTGCAGTTCCAGCCGCTTATGCTCGCCGTACAGCCATGAAACCTCGAGCTGCGCATTGTCCGGCACGGACGCGTCCAACACGAGCTTATGCCAGCGCATCGCCGCTTCGGTGCTGTCCAGCGCGGCCGAGAAGTAATAGCCTTCGATCAACTGCCCGGACCCGCCGCCAGCCAGCACGCTGCGTCGCTGCAGCGGAACGATGGCCGATTGCTCCCGGTTCCATGCGTACAGATCGCCGGACTCGCCGATGAACAGCTTGTGCGCCGGTCCCCGATATCCCGGGAGCGGACCGAGCGGTTCACCCAGCGTCCCGTATCGATGGATATACCGGTCCTCCTCGGCCCCATCGGACAGCGGTCGGCTTTCTCCGACATATACAACCCCGTCCGCATCCGCTGCCAAGCCGGCGGGCGCGGCGAGTGGAATGCCGAACCTACCTTTCTCAAGCCCTTCTCGGAACCGATGCACGCGCCGATGCAGGCCATCCAGCACATAGACATCGCCTGCCGCCGATACGGCGATCGCCGACGGCTGCGCATCGTCCAGCTCCTCCCGGCCGAAGACGCGGACGGCGCGGCCCGTGGCATCGAGCTGAAGCATGCGACGCTGAAGACGGTCCAGCACGTATAAGCTGCCTTCCCGCCAATCGACCGCCATCGCCCCCGCACGCCAATCGAGCGGTTCGTTCGAGGCTTCGCCGCTCGCGTGCGGCCAAGGTCGGCCAGTACGGTCGCCCGAAGCGTCGGCCGTCCATACCAATTGGCCGGTCAGCTCCGAGATGGCGCCGAGCCGCCGTTCGCCCGTGCCGGCCGCAAGATAGAGCATGCCGTCCCGATACGCGAGCCGCGTCGCCCCCTGCAGGCCGGATACTACGAAGTCCAGCATGTCGAACCAGCGACCGGCTGCGACATCGTACAGATCGAGCCGCCGGCCGCCTTCCCGAAGAAGATAGAGCGTAGGCCCGAGCCCTACCGCGAAGTCGACCGGCTCCTCGCCCGGAGGCAGCTTGATCGGTGCATAGACCGAATGAGCGGCATACACCGGCTTCTCGCTTAGCGCCAGGCCGCCTTCCGGCAATTCGCGAAGGCCGGCCATCAAACCCCGCCGCCACATGTCCGGCCGATTCAGTACGATATAGCGTTCGTCTTCCCGATTATCTGACGCTGTCATAGTAGCCTCCTTGCGTCGCGCAGCCTATATCTCCGCTCGCCGCCGTCACTTGGTGCCGGTCGGAGTAGACGAGGCCGAAAGGCGAGATGGCGAGGCTGCCGTCTTCCGCCTGCGAGAATGTTCCCTCCGAGGCCAGCAGCCGCACGTTCGCTACGGCATCCACGCCGGCTACCCCCTCGAGCACTTCATAGACTTCCGATACGTATACCGTCCGTCCGAATGGCCAACCCCGCCCTTCCGGCCCACCGGTCAGCGGGTGCAGGAACCGGTTCAATGCGTCGGCCGCCTTAGCCGCCGTCGTGTCCGTCCCATAGCCCTGCCGAACGCTCACTTCCGCCTCGACCGCTACCTTCACGTAATTCGGCGGCAGAACCCGCAGCTCAGTTCCGAGCAGCCGATGGCGGTCAAGATGGCGGCATACCGTGCGCAGGAAGCCCTCGCTAGGCAGCGGATTCGGATATTCGCTCAGCGGCACAATCACGACGGTCACGCGCCCCTCGACGGCCCTGCCATCTTCGCCCTGCAGCGGCACCGCCTTCGCCCGCGCGACGCGAAATCCCGGCGTCGACAGCGCGAGCATCTCGTAGTCCTCGGACGTGACAGCCCGCTGGACGGAGGCCAGCTCGCTGCGCGCGCGGCTCTTGGCAGCCGACAGAGTCTCGGCCGCCGCCCCGCCGACAGCGGGCTTGCGATTCACGACAGCCAGCCCCGCCAGTTCGCTTGAAGGCTGGACAAATCCGCTAATGCTGCCTGCCGGAACGTTGCCGCGGTCGCCTTCCGTCACCGCATAAACGCTAAGCACGATATTCTCTTCCTTGCCGAGCGGCACCTCCGGAAGCCTGCCGGTGATGCCGTCGCCGAACGTGATGATACCCGCATCGGCATCGAATGTGTAATGGCGGTCTTCTCGCCCGGAACCATCAAGCGAATCGACCCGCGTCCAGCGTACCGGCTGAGCATCGCCACCTTCAGGCGGCGTTTCGATGATGTCCAGCCCCAAGCTGTCCGGCAGTGCAGTGAGTCGGTCCAGCCGGAACGTCTGCCAAGGCAGCCCGCTGCCGCGTCCAAGCGTCTCGGACAACGTATCCAGCTGCACGGCGCCGACTGTATGAAGCATGATCGCATCCACGCGGGGCGGCATCTCGTAGCCTGGGACGGTCACGACCGCGCGCAGCCAATAGCAAGCCAATTCGCTGATGCCCGGCAGCGCCCGGCGGGACAGGCTCGCTGGAGCCGCGAATCGCAGAGCGCCGCTGCGGCTCAGCATCGCCGTCGCGTCCTGAACGAGCGGCAGCGCCATCCAGCCGCCTTCATCGCCGTCGCTCCAATATTCCCACGACACCGTCGCGGACGGGGCAAAGTCCGCTAAGTCTTGATCGGATAGCATCGCGGCATGCGCGCCTTCGCCATCGGCCAGCTGAAATGTCAGCGAGATCTCGATCCCGGCGGGCAGCGGCGCATCGAAGCCGATATACAGCCGGCTGCCCAGCTCAGCTTTCGGCCCGAACGCCGCATAGTGCAGTCCGCCCCGGCGATTAGCGTCCGTGTGGTCGATAACGCCTCCGGCATGCGCGCTGACGATCCGCGCAAGCTCGGCCGGCACGACCGTCAGGTCGCGCTCGATCTCGAAGACGAGATCCTCGGCGGCAAGCTTCGTGCCCTTCGGCACGGTGACGGGCGAAGCCGCTCCCGGCGGCAGCCCGAACGTCACTTCCGTCCGCGCAGGTCTCGCATCGCGCGGGCGGACGCCAAGCAGCTTCAAATAGTTGCGTTCGCTGTCCGGACGGATTTGGTCCATATAAAATTGCTGCATCTCGGTCAGCCAGCCGAACAGATCGAGCATCGTCATCCCGGGATCGTGCAGATTATGGTCGGTCCACTGCGGCGCGAGCCGCGGTATCGTCTTGACCGCTTCGTCCGTCAGCTGCGCAAACGTCTTGTCATCCAGATTCGGTATCGGTAACACGGACATGACTCCTTACATCAGGATCTTTGAGCGGAGCTCAAAGTCACTCCTTAGCTACATCAGGATCTTTGAGCGTGACATCAGGAACTTTGAGCGGAGCTCAAAGTCACTCCGCATTCTCAAAGTCACTCTGCTGCTACATCAGGATCTTTGAGCATGACATCAGGATCTTTGAGCGAAGCTCAAAGTCACTCTGAATTCTCAAAGTCACTCCGAATTCTCAAAGTCACTCTGCTGCTACATCAGGATCTTTGAGCATGACATCAGGATCTTTGAGCGAAGCTCAAAGTCACTCTGCTGCTACATCAGGATCTTTGAGCGTGACATCAGGATCTTTGAGCGTGACATCAGGATCTTTGAGCGGAGCTCAAAGTCACTCCGAATTCTCAAAGTCACTCTGCACTCTCAAAGTCAACTGCTTCGGCCCGTCGGCGGCTTAATCGCAATGGACGGTTCTCCTGCGCACACAAGCGCCTGCGGCAGCGCCCTGACGTCCGCCGGCTTCTCCGGCGAGATATCGAGCGTCTGCCCGCTTCCTTCATCCCGCAGCGTCATGCTCAGTTTCTCGACATGGTCGGCATGCGGAAGCCGTTCGAGCAGCGCATAGAAGTCGGACAGCGCCGGCAGCGTGCCGAACGACCATCCGCGCCCGTCGTCCCCGCCGGTCAGCGGATGCAGGTACGCCTTGATCCGGCGTGTCGCTTCCCGCTCGAGCAGCGGCACGGTTGCGAAATCGTCGGCGACGATCGATGCCGTAACGGTCACTTCGATATAAGCCGGCCCCGTCACGCGCACCCTGCCCGGCGCGGCCGCCACGTTGCTGGCGCGCGCTCGCAAATAATCGAGCACCTGGCGCCGCAGCCCGATCGACGGACGCGGCCGTTCTTCCCCGCTCTGCGGTACGATGACGACGCTGATCCAGCCCGTTTCGGCCTGACCTCTGTCGTTAACGCCCGACAAACACTTGACCTTGGCAAGCCCTTGCGCCGCCTCGGCGGCAAGCTCTTCGTAATCCTTCGCCGTGACGGCTCGCCCGCGATGGCGTACGCGCTCGGGCCCCCGCTCGGCGACGCGCTCGATCGTCTCCGTATCGAAGCCGCCCTCCGCGGGTTCGGGATTGCCGACCCGGTCGACGTACGCGATCGAGGTGCGCAGCATCGCCAACTCACCGCGCGCAACATTCCCCCGGCTGCCGCCGCCCGCCTGATAGCTGCACCGGATGTTGTCGGTGCCGACGGGCGGAATTCGGCCATGAATGCCATCGCCGAACGCAATGGCGCCTGTCGTCGGATCCAGCTCGTAGTGGCGGTCGTCGGGCGAAGAAGCGGATAAGTCGTCGGTTCGCGACCAACGGACCCAGAACGCCGCCGTCTCGCCGTCATCTCCTAACGTCTCGCGATATGCCGACTCGCCGCTCTCGCGGATCGCTTTGCGCTCGCCTTCAGACAGCGCCGAGCGCTCGTCGATCTCGACTTCCTCCGCCAGCACCGGCGACTTCGCGAACGCGAATGCCAAGCCTGCCGTGCCGCGGCTCGAGCCCAGCGTCTCGCCTTGCACGCTCTCCGCCTGCACCGCCATTGTCGTGTTGCGGTGAATGCCCAGCAGTTTCGGCGAAGGCGCGAAGCCCGGCACCGCATCTTCCGGCGACGTCCCGAACCATTGCGCCTCTTCGTCGCATGGCGCCGCGCCGCAACCGCAGCCGCAATCCCCCGATGTTTCCTCCGATGCCAACGAGCCGTCTAGCAGCCGCGTTCGTTCGGCTGCCAGCTGTATCTGCGCGCCGGAGCTCGCATAAGCATTCGGCTGCGCCGGGCGGCGGGACGTCGGCACGAACCGCGACTCGACATCGAGCGCGCGCAGCCAATACAGCCGGCGGCCGAACCGCGTCGCAGGTGCCAGATCCGCCGGGCCGACGAATTCGATGCAGCCGCTCTTGGTCAGATGCTCTGTATCATCTCGGACATCAAGCCGGCCCCAGCCGCTCTGCCCGCCTTGCGAACGGTAATATTCCCAGACTAGCCGCGGCCGTGCGTCCTCGCCGTACGCTTGCTCGGCCATCGAGAAGTACAGCGAGATCGGCCCTTTGAGCGGCGGCGCGTCGAATCCAAGATACAGTGCCGCGCGGTTCGTATCCGGCATGGCGAATGGCTCGATCGCCTGCCAGGACCGAAGCGCAGACGTGTAGTCGACGGAAGTCAACTGATTGAATGCGATCGCGTGCTGCACGTTCATAGCCGTCGCGGTTGTCATCTCGCTCTGGAACGTTAGGTTCGACAGGCACGGCACGATATATCGCGGAACAAGTCGATACGTCTTATCTCCCTGCAGCTCCTCTCGGCCGTAGTCGCCGCTGACGATCCGCACCCGTATCCAGCGGCGCTGCTGCCCGAGCACGGGCGTATCCGCAAGATCGTCCGGAACAGTGAACGTCAGGCTTCGATCCTCGGCCGACTTCGCCTGGAAGTGCTCCGTCACGCCGGGCAGCGCCATCCAGCCGCGGCCGTTCCAATACTCCCACGACAATCGCGCGGATGTGGCATCCGCCACCGAGCTATCGGACTTCTCGTGCCTGAGCTTGAACGAAATCACGGCGCTGCTGCCTCGCTTGGACAGCGTCTCGTCGTGCGCAAGGTACAGCGTATCGTACAACCTCGGCGCCCCGCCGAACGGATAGAAGCTTCCCTTCGCATCGATCGGCACATCGTTGGCGAAAGCCAGCTCGGGAGCCGTCCCGTTCTGGACGATCGTCGCCGCAATGCTGCGGATGCGCAGCTCGACGAGCGAAGCCGCTCCGCCGATATATGCGCCTCGAATCCAACGACTTGCAATGCCGTTGATCTCTCGTTCGCCGAAAGCGTCCGCCCCTGTCTTGCGAAGCACCAGCCTTCCGGCGCCGACCTCCTGCAAGAACGGCTTCCATCGGCCTTCCTCCGACCAGTACTCCCATCTGACCAACTGTCCATAACGCTTCGCCAGCACGCCGCCGTCTTCGCCGTCTCCCGTCAGCCGCAATTCGATTCCGACAGGGGAGCTGAGCTGGAACAGCTCCGAGTGGCCAAGGTACAGCACATGCGCCTGTTGATTGCGGCCTTCCCACAACTCAAAGCTGGTCAGTCTAGTCACCGCCGCGCCCTCCGGAAGAATGCCGATCGGTGCGCTCGGCGTCACTTCCAGCCCTTTCACGGCGGCGACTTCGACATACTCGCTGTAACTTGCGCCGACTTGGATGGCGGCAGAGGCCGTCGCAGAGCCGAGCGGCACGGCCAATCCGGCGGACGGTGATGCCGGAAGTCCTGCGCCCGTAGACACGAGCAGCACGTCGCCGGGCTTCAGACCTTCGGCTGCCATTAGAAGCAGCTTGCCGCCCGATGCGTCGGTACCCGTCGCGAGCCGCGTCGAGAATGGCGCGATCGGCCCGTCAAGAAAACCTCCCGGCGCACGGATGACCGTATCTGCCATAGGGTCGACCGCGACCGCCTCCACCAGCTTCGCAGGCGTCGCAACGATGGCGCGCTCCGTCTCGAACGGAATCGGCTTGCCGCCGCCGCGATCCGGCGCGGCCGCCCCCGTGCGGGCCGGTATAAGCACCGGCTCGGACGCGCCCGTGCTCAGATGGAACGTCAGCGGGACGCGAGACGACCGGGCAGGCATCCGCTTGATGCCCAGCATGTCGAGATACGCGATATAGTGCTTGCTTTGCACCTGGTTCAACCGATCGAGAATGCCGCGATACATGCCGGCGAACAGCTTCATGACCGCCACGCCGGGATCCCGGTCGTCGTCGGCCTTCCACTCCGGCGTATAGTATGGCACAAGCTCGCGCAGCTGCCGGATGATCGTCTCCGTATCTCTTGCATCCAGTAACGGGGCCTTCATTACCTCACCATTCCTTCGCGGCTATCCTTCCCGTAGATAGAAGGGATAGACTCGATTGTATTGTTGATTCGTCGCCCGAATGCGATAGCGCAGTTCGACATTCATCCTGCCGGTCTCGCCGTGCTCCGCGGATGCGGTCACGTTCAGCACCTCGATGCGCGGCTCCCAACGGGCCAACGCCTCGGCGACCATCGACTCGGCCATGCCGAGCATCGTCGTGCTCATCGATTCGAACGCGTAATCATGAATGCCGCAGCCGAACTCGGGCCGCATCACTCGCTCGCCCTTGGCGGTAAACAGAATGATGCGGATCGACTGCTCGATATCGTCTGCTCCGGACGCCATCGCAACGCGCCCGGTCAGATGGTCGACCCGAACCGGGAACGCCCAGCCGGTGCCGAGAAATTCGTCTGCCATTTGGCTGCCTCCTTGTACGTGCTTCTCAGCCGATCATGACCGTTGGTTCGCCCATCATAATAGCGTTAGGCGGTCCGGCCTCCATGATGGTGTCGCCCATGCGGGCAGCCGGCATGCCGTTGATGAGCACCGTTGCGCTGCCCATCGCCACCATCCCGCCCACATGCGGATTCGGCGTGGCCGCAGGGCACATATGGAAATCGGCGCCGACTCGCCAAGCCGGCTTCCCGCCGATCAGTACGTTCGCACTGCCCGGCCCGGGGCTCAGCGGCGCGCCATGACTCGTCGCATCGCCCATTCTTGCTGCTGGCGGCATGCGCATCTCCTCCTTATGGCGCACGGACTGACCGAAGCAGCAGGAGATGTCCTGCTAGCCCCGCAGCCGCCGCGCTTATCAGTTGATTTGGACCAGCGCGCCCTTCAGCGTCAGCGTCCCGCCCGCCTTGATCGTCATCATCGAATCGGCTTCCAGCTCGACCGTCGGCGCCTTCATCCGCAGCTTCATGCCGCTTTCGACGGTGATTTCACTTTTGGCCGAATCGATGACAATCTTATTCGAACCGCTCTTGTCGACGATCTGAATCCGCTCCCCGCCGCTCGAGTCGTCGAGCACGATCTGATGACCGCTCTTCGTCATCAGCGTGATCGAGCCCTTGCCGTCCTCGTCGTTGAACGTCAACTCGTGGCCGCTGCGCGACTTGATCTGGCGGATATGGTTCTTGCCGTCGCCGCCGTCCTGCGGCGGCTTATCCTCGCCGTTCCAGAGAGCGCCGAGCACGTACGGGAATTGGATATTGCCCATCTCGAACGCAACGAGCACCTCGTCTCCTACTTCCGGCAGGAAGTAGGTTCCGCGCTCCTTGCCCGCCATCAGCGTCGCGATGCGCGCCCAATAGCTTTCGTCTTCGCCGCCGTGCCACGGGTATTTCACTTTGACCCGCCCCATGTTCTCGGGGTCCTGAATGTTCGTTACGATCGCGATCGCGACGCCGTTCATCCGCGAATCCCCGCTCCGGGATTCAGACTGCAGCAACTCGTATAGGCTCATATCGCGCTCTCCTTCACATGAAACGTCGTATGGTATCCGCCGCTGCCAATCGTGTGCACCGTCTTCTGCAGGTAATATACTTTGCTGAACTTGCTGCCAAGGCCCATCAGTCGGATCGTCTTCCCCGGAAGCAGCTCCGGCAGGCCGACGGTTTCGCCGGTGCCGGTGACAAGCCCTTCCGCATGGTTGTTCAAAATCGAACGCGCGAGTTGGTCCGCCTCCTCCTGCGAGAAAATCGGAAACGTAACGTTCTCCCGAATCGTATCCCGCGTCAGCCCCTGTACCAGCTGGCCGCCGGTCTGGCCGCCGCCCGAGCGGATGACAAGCTCGTCGCCGATGCTGGCCTTGCCGACGATTTCCTTCTTCGCCTTGGCGTCCCAACCTCGCACCTCGACCTCCGCCACCTGGTTCGCGAGATTGATCTCAGGCTCGAATCGGTTCAACGTCTTCTGCCATTCCAACGTCACGACCGGCTCGCTATCCTTGGCGGGCGGGCGAAAATGCAACGTCTCGCCGAATACCGAGAACTCGTAATAATTCATGCGGGCAAGCTCCTGAATGAACTGGTAGTCGCTCTTGCCGGCTTCCTTCACGAGCTTGGGCACTTTCACTTTCGTATCCTCGACTTCGCTCTTCAAGTTGTAGGCCGAGAACGCCAGCCGCGATACCGCGTCGCTGTGCTTGATCTCGTCCCAGGAACGGGGAGCGCTGCCCTTCATCAGCAGATGCGACAGGTCGAATCCGCTGATGTCGAGCTGCGGCAGCCCGCTGGCGGGATACCGCGTCGTAATCGACGTAATGACGCCGACCAGCATCAGCTCGCGCCTCGCGCCGTATCCCATCCGAATGTGCACCTTCTTGCCGGCGGGGAGAAACGTATCGATCCACTTCAGATCTTTCTTGACCGGGTCGTAAGCGTTGTCGATCGTGAAAGAGAAGTGGTCCGCCTCGCCGAGCGAATGCTCGACCGACAAGCTGACGATTTCCATCCCTTCGCGCAGCAAATTTCGGCCCGCAACTTCAATTTCGAAGGAAGGCGCGTAGAAATTCCCGTATTTTTTTTCAAGTTGAATGAAATCCATCCCGCAATCACTCCAAAGGGGGTACCTTAATTTGAATGCCTGCCGCCAGCTTGCGCGGATTGGCGATGCCGTTCGCTTTGGCGATGATCCGCCATTTACTCGGGTCGCCCAGCTCCAGGTCGGCGATCAAGCTCAGACTGAGGCCCAGTTGGATCGTTAGCTGCTTCGTCTGGTCGGCGAGGCCGCCGCCTTGCTGCAGCTGCTCCGAGATCGTTTTGTACTCGCGAAAAGTGACCGAGAGCGTCGACCGGACCGGTATGCCGCTGTCCAGAAACATCGTGAACTTCTGCGTGACCCGCTCGACGACCGCCTTGAATTCGAGCTTGCCCCAAATGAATTTGCACACCGGCGGCGCGTGCAGCTTGCTGTCGATATCCATCAGCCCGGTAACCCGGCGCGTGTAAGTCCGCACGTCTTCGCCCCGTTCATAGGAGTCGAAGAACAATTCCATCGTCAGCGTCCGCGAATTGCCGCTTACGAACTGCGTCGCCGGCGCGGACAACCCCGGCAGCGCGACCGACTGAAACTGGTTGCTGCTTTCGATCGAATACTCGGTCGGGTTGAACAGCACCTTGACCGGGGGACCGCTCGCGGCCCCTTTGTCGTTAAGCGGCTGGATGAGCGCTTTCTCGAGAGCCATGAATGCTCCATCTCCTCTCCCTTCGCTTCTACAAGCCTTTGCGCTGCTTCTCGATGCGCAGCTTGCGCTCAAGCATCTGATACACCTGCTCCGTCAGCGCCTTCAAGTCGACCGCCGCCGGCTGCGGCGGGTTGGCCGGCGGCGGCGGCGAAGCTGCGGCGCGTCCTCCCTGCAACGGCGCGTTCTGGCCGGAGTCGGTCGCCGCGACCGGCGCTGGCGGCGACGACGCAGCGGTGGATGTGCGATGCGACAGCGCCGCGGGCGCGGAAGCCGCGGTACGCTGCGCGGTTGGCCGCGGCGCGAGCACCGGCGGCGGGGGCGCGCTGTGCGGCGCAACTGCCGGCGCGGCGACGGCCAGCGCCGCAGCGCCGAGGCGCGAGATCGCGCGGGGCGCCAGTGTTGGCGCGGCTGCCGCCACATGCGGCGGCGAGGCCGCGAGCGCTTCGCGCGGCGCAGCGAGGGTGCGCGCCAGCGTGCGGGGCGCACCCGGAGACGCGAGGGCGCGGGGCGCAAGCGTCGGCGCGGCTGCCGCCACATGCGGCGGCGATGCCACGAGCGCCTCGCGCGGCGCAGCGTTGGCTCGCTCCGGTGTGCGAGGCGCACCCAGCGACGCGGGGGCGCGGGGCGCAAGCGTCGGTGCGGCTGCCGCCACATACGGCGGCGCGGCTGCGAGAGCTTCGCGAGGCGCACCGGGCGCGGACGCATGGCGCGACGCTGCGGCGGCGCCATGCGCCAATGCCGCCGCGCTCACCGTCAGCGCCGCCTGCTCCAATGCATCAGCCCTTGCCACGCCGGGCAGACGAGCAGCCGGCGCTCCATGCGCGACGGCCGCTGCGCGAGCCGCGGCAGCTCCAGCTTGCGCAGGCGGCCTTCCCGCGAGCGGCAGCCGCAAGCCGGCAGGCCTCCGCAGCGCTGGCGGAAGCAGCACGCCGCCGCCCTCACCCGCGCGCCCCGTTGGAGTCGCGGACGTGCGAACGGACTGCTCAACCGCTGACCCAATGCCCGCCTTAGCAGCATTCGCAAGCATACCTTCCGCCCGCGCAGCCCCGTCAAGCCGATCAGCCGCTGCTCCGGCCCTAGCTCCCGCCGCAGTCGCTTGCGCGAGCCTTCCTGCCGCATTCGCCGATCCGGCGTGCGTCGTGCCTGTCGGCCTGCTGCCGGGATGCAAAGCCGCTTCCGCCATCGTGCGAGCACCTTCCCTTGCGGCACTTTCAGCCTGCGCCGCAACATTCCCCGGGCCACGGCCGACCATCATGGCAGCGGACCGCATTGCCCGAACTGCCGTCCCGCCGCCCAACCTCGCGACCTGTGCGGCAGGAGCCGCCAAACGCATCACACTCGCTCCGCTATGCTGCTCACCGATTGTAGGTGCAAACCCAGCGCGATCTACACTGACGCCTGCAACGCCGCCCCAGCGATGCCCTAGCGATGCCGTGCCGCCGTCGGATGCACGCAACACTCCCGGCGCACCCAATAGTGCGCTCGGTATCTGCCCACGCCCAGCATCATCACGCTTAGAAGCCGCCAGCCGCATCGCTGTCGCGTGCGGCCAGAAGCCGCCGCGCATCGATGCCGCCGCTGCGCCGCGGCCTGCCGCAGTCTCGCGGTCTCCGATCGGCTGCATGCCAAGCCTGAGCGCCAGCTCCGGCAGCATCCCTTTCCTTCGCCCGCCGTTCTTGTACTTGGCGGCGATTCCTTCCGCGAAGCGAGCGTGCCGTGCCGCCGTCCGCCCCATCCCGTAATCCTGCTCTTCCGACACGCCCGCTTCCTCCTTAGCGGCGCCGGCTACTCTGCCAGCAAACCGTGATGCGCCAGTTCGATCGTCTCGAAGGCAAGCTGGCTTTGGTCGCCTCTCAGCTCCGGCCCGATCCATTTGACCGGGTAGGCCCCGACGAAATTCCATCGCCAAGCTTCCCAACCATCCTCGTCAAGCAAGATGACCGATCCGCTCCGCCGCTCGATCGAGCCTCCGACGACGCCGCGATACCAGCGCCAGAGCAGATCCGAATAAGTCATGCCACGCTTCAACACCAGATTCGGGCTCGACGTCGTCTTCGGAAGCTTATAGGCAAAAGCGTTCGCCCCGCCCTCCCGGTATGTCTCGACCTCCGTCTCAAGCTGAAGGCCAGTCACCTCGGAGAAGCCGCCGACGACCAAGCCGTCGATTTCGACGCGAAACCGAAACGAGCCAAGCGGGTCCATCCGAAAAAACGTCATGTCCTTGCTCCTCCCGCTTCGCCCCGGCCGAAACCAGCCAGCATGCTGCTACAGCTTGAAAATGTTTTCCGGCTCCGGGCTCAGCTTGCGATTGATTTTGGATATTTCCTCGCACCAGCGAACGCGATCGCGATGCTCCATCGACATGATGTCGTCATGGGGCCAGTGCGTATAGTAAGCAATAAAAGCTATCTCCTCGTACAGCCGGTCGAGAGGATAGCCGCTTAGACCTCCCCCGAGACAAGCACCCGGGCTTTGAAACGATGCTCGCATTGCGGGCATTCGGCATCGATGTCGCTTCCTTCGCCCTCGTTGATGCGGGCGTACAATTGCTGCAGATAGGCGAGATCCGAAGAGAACAACCCTTCGATAACGCCCGGGTTGATGACCGGCAGATCGCCTAGCTTCGTGATTACTCTAGACAGCAAAATAATCGTCAAATACGCGGCGTTCTGTTGTACCCGCGGGTCGCGCAGCGGCAGAATCTCGTCGGCCGCCGTCGCTAGCCGCATCGTGCCGTGCTTGTGCAAATTGCCGTGCTTGTCGACATAACCGCGCGGCAGCGTAAATTCATATTCCGTCATGAAACTCACGTTACGACTCCTCCTTCAATATTCGCTTTTTAAGCCGGACTGGCCGGGCGGCCGGCGCACGCCGTCATTCATTCGCCGTTGCCTGCCGCCCGCTGTCTCCGGCTGCTAGCTCACGCGGACCATGCCCTCGTGGACGAGATCAAGCGACTCGATGCCCACGTCGTTGCCCTTGGCGCTGAAGTCCGGCGCATCGTATTTGCTCGGCCATACGTTGACGAAATCCCAACGTGCCTTGTCGTTGCCCGCCTCGTCGATCACGATGATCGACACGTTGCGGCGCTCGACGTTGCCGCCGACGACTTCCTTGTGCCAGTTGTACAGCTCCATGGAATCGGTAATGCCCCACTTCAAGCTGATCGTGCCGTATTTCGTCAAGCCCGATAGCTTGCGGGCATGCGTCGGATCCGAGCCGTCGCGATATTCGATAACGTCCACCGTCGAATCAAACCCCGTTACGTCGCTGAAGCCTGCCTGCTGGATGCCGTCGATCTCGACCCGAAACCGGAAATTGCGGAACGGATCCTTGCGTTGTCCTGTTGCCATCCTTTATTCCTCCTTCAAAATGTCCTGATAATCAAACCGCCCTTATATTAAAACTATCCTTCCGAACCGCTCGACACTTGCGCGATGCGGAACACGACGAATTCGGCCGGCTTCACCGGCGCCACGCCGATCAGTACGACGAGTCGGCCGTTGTCGATATCGTCCTGCGTCATCGTCGAACGGTCGACCTTGACGAAGAACGCCTCTTCCGGCTTCGTGCCCATCAGCGCTCCGTCGCGCCATACGCGCGTCAGAAACTCCGTAATCGTCCGGCGCACTCGCGCCCACAGCTTCTCGTCGTTCGGCTCGAACACGACCCATTGCGTACCTTCGTCGATGGACTCCTCCAGGAAGTTGAACAGGCGGCGTACGTTTACGTATTTCCAGAGCGGATCGCTGGACAGCGTGCGCGCTCCCCATACGCGGATGCCGCGGCCCGGGAACGCCCGGATCACGTTAACGCCGCGCGGATTCAGGATGTCTTGCTCCTGCTTCGTAATCTGGAACTCGAGGTCGATCGCGCCGCGTACCGTTTCGTTGGCCGGCGCCTTATGCACGCCGCGCTCCGTATCGGTGCGCGCATAGATGCCCGCCATATGGCCGCCTGGAGGAACGATTCGCAGCAGTCCCGTGTCGGGATCGACCACCTTCAGCCATGGATAATAGTAAGCCGCGTATTTCGTCTCGAGCGCGCTGCGCGGGTTGAGGTTCGCCGCAGGCGATCCGACCGGCGCATCGAATATCGCGAATCGATCCTTCAGTCCTTCGCAATGGGTGATCAGCTCCTCTGCCAATCCTGTAATCGCCGTTGCGTTCGGAGTATAGACGATCGAGATATCGTCGATTTCCGCAAGACCAGCAAGCCCTTTGCGTTTGCCCGGCACGTTCGTATCGCTGCGCTTGTAATCAGCCAGCGTGTAGCTGAGCGCCTGCGTAATCCGGTAGGTCGACGCCGTCGTCGGCAGCGCCGCGGCATCCCAGTTCGTCTCGAGCGTCGCCGTTTTGGACGAACCCACGTAGTCCGTGATTTTGCGCGCTTGGCCTAAGCCGTCCCCGTTAATAATCGTAATGGTCATGCCATTGTAGACATCGTCCGTAGAGGAAGCTTCAGCCGCCAGCTTGATCGTGTTCGCCGTCACCGCCGCCGCTACGCCCTCGGTCTCCACCGTGTCGGAGCCGCCGGACAGCGATGCAATCGTGCTGGCGCTTGGCGCCTTACCGTTGTCGCCGGACAGCTTGTTAAGCACGACGAGGTTGGATATGCCATTCACGCGTTTCTCGTAAAAGTCAGCTGATGCGACATCGACGGACAGATTGTCGTACACCTCGGTCACGACCGGACGCGGCAGCGTCTTCGGCTTGTCTTCGGGATCGAACAGCGTGACGGACTGCTTCCAGTAGAACAGGCTCAACTTGAAGCCGCTGAGCGAGCCCGCCGTTACTTTGACGCCGATCCGGTTGCCCCATGCGCCTTCGCCGACCGCGGTCAGCGTGAGCGCGTTCGCGCTGCTCGCTTGCAGTCTCAGCGTCGCTTTGGTCGCGTTGGCTTTGACGATGCGCGCGATATAGGCACGCTGCCCGCCATTGTCGAAGAAGCCTTGAACCGCATATGGCAAATATTCGCTGCCGCCAAAATAGGAACCGAACAACCGCTGGTAATCAAGCCAGCTCGTTACGAATTGCGGCGTCGTCGGCCCGCGCTCCGTCAAGCCTAGAAAACCTGCCGTGCTCGTCGATACGCCCTCAACGGGCTTGCCGCCGATTTGGATTTCCTCCACATATACACCCGGCGATAAATACTCTGGCATTGTACATAGCCTCCTTAGTTCTTTCTAAATAATGGTCGTTCTCGCTTACTTCAGTGTTAGTACGCCCAGCGATGAGGCCTTGCCGTCCTGCACCGACGCGTCGAGCTGCAGGGAACCGCCGCCCGACGCGGATGCAAGAGTAAGACGCGCGAACATCGCCCGGGCGTTCAGCCGAACGAACGGCAGCACGAACTCGCCGTCCTTATCAGCCGTTGTCTGCACGGTTTCCAGCGTATCGGTTCCGTGCAGAGGCGTATTCGCCGGGTGCGCCGCTGCCAGCGGAGCTGCCAGCAGCCACGGACCGGATGCCGGATCGGCCGGAAGCGGTTCGCGAAGCACCGCATACTCCGTCCTTCCGGCGTCCGCATCCCGGACATACAGGATGTCGCCGGCCTTCAGCTCGCCCTGGATGCCCGTCAGTTGCAGTGAATCGTCACCCGCTGCAGCCGGCTCCCGCAGCCGCGCCTTGACCGACGTCTGCGGCCCATGCAGCGCGGCCGTGACGGCGGCGCCGACTCCCGCATTGCCGCCGATTTCCCGCACCGCGCCTCGGAGCAGCGTCGCTCCGTCTTGCAGCGGATACGTCCGGTTCGGCCGCAAATCGACGACGAGCGGCGGCGGAATGCCCGGTTCGGCGGCAACGCCGGCCTGCAGCGCCGCCGGATTGTAGTAGGCCGATTCAATCGCAATCGTGTAAGTCCCCGGCGGCATATCGGTCAACACGTGATAACCGCTTGGCGTACGCCTTGCATATTGGTCTGTTTCAACCGCGCGAACGCGGAGCTGGCCGATCGCGGAGCCGTCCGGACTCAGCCGATCGCGAAGCTGCACGACGACGGATAGGCGCAGCGTCGAATCGCCATATTGCAGTCGATCCATTGGCGTCTACTCCTCCTCGCCCGAATGGGTGAGATAGCGAACGTTCCGGACGGCGACGCGGCTCGGCGTCGTGACGACCGCCGACTCGATCGCAGCCGAGGACACGGTATAGAATACCGACGGCCGCATCGCCTGGCCGGGAAACGCGCTCCACAGCTCCGTCATTTCCGACAGCGGCACGGACTCCAGCAGAATGCGCAGCCGCGCCGTCTCGCCCGCAAGCCCGCCTTGCAGCAACGAACCTCCAATGGAGGCGTGATCATGAAGCAGCCGCATCGCCCGCCCAAGCAGCCGATGCTCCTCCAGCGAACGTTCCGTCAAATCCTGCACGTACGAATACACGGTCAGCATGTAGCGCAGGTCGACGACGAGCGGCTGATTGGCGATGCTGTCGCCGCTCCGGTACGTCGGCTGCTGATTGCGCATATGCTGGTTTTCTGCGATACCGCACAGGAACAGCGTGACACGCGTCGTCTGCCCGGTTAGATCAGCCGGCGATTGCAGCGCGATCGCGCTCGACGTCACGAGATCGCTCATCCCGTCCCGCAGCAGCTTGATGAGCGTCTCGCCGACATCGGCGATCGTTGTATCCCCGCTCATCGCTCTCCCCCTTTCCTTGAGCAGCCGGTTCCGTCAATCCTCTGAACCGCCACTCGTACCATTTAGAACGGCCCGTAGGAACCGAAATCTTCCCGCCGGACCATCCGGCCCATCTTGTCCATCTCCCGCCTAACGGCGCGCAACAGGTGCGTCATGCCGATAGCGGCCGATTGCTCCGCTGCGAAGAACGCCGCGGTATGGACGATATTTTTGATATGCCCGCCGGATAAGGAGAACTGCCGCGCGAGGAAGGACAGGTCCACGTCGCTGCCGCGCGGAGCGGACGGCGGGAACATCGCCTCCCAGATACGCATGCGCTGCTCCTCATCCGGCAGCGGGAACAGGATGCTGAACGCCATCCGTCGGATGAAAGCCTCGTCGAGGTTGCCGAGCAGGTTGGTCGCCAGAATCGTAATGCCGTCGTAGGCTTCCATCCGCTGCAGCAAGTAAGCGATTTCCGTGTTCGCATGCCGGTCGTGCGCGTCCTTGACCTCCGTCCGCTTGCCGAAGATGGCGTCCGCCTCGTCAAAGAACAGAATCGCGCAGCTTTCCTCCGCTTCTTGGAAGACGCGCTGCAAATTTTTCTCCGTCTCGCCGATGTACTTGCTCACGATCTGCGACAAATCGATCCGGTACAGCTCCTGGCCAAGCTCCAGCGCGATCACCTCGGCGGCCGTCGTCTTGCCGGTGCCAGGCGGGCCATGGAACAGGACGTTCAAGCCGCGACCGCGGACCCGCTTCTGCCCGAAGCCCCATTCGTCGTAGACGACCGAACGGTAGCGGACCTGCTGGACAAGCTCCCGCAGCAAGCGCGACTGGTCATCCGGGAGGATCAGGTCCTCCCAGCCGCATCGCGGCGTCAACCGCTCGGCAAGCGTGCTCAGCTTATGGTTCGTCTGCTCATAGCAGGCGGCGCGGAGGTCCGCTTCGCCGATGGTTCCGCCTTCCGGATCGCGCAAGCGCGCCCGGTTCCAAGCCCCCCGGAACGCCGCGTCGATCTTGCCGGGCGTTAGGCGGAACTTGTCGGCGAACGCATCGGGAGCAACGCTGGCATCGCACGGATACGCAGCCGCTAGGCTGTGCCACAAGACGGCGGCCGAAGCCGAATCCGGCAGTGGAAAGTCTAGCGAGGCGTATATGCCGCGAAACCCGGCAGCTACCCGCGACAACGGCTGATCCCGTTCGCCGAGCAGCAGTACCGCAAGGCCATAGCGCTCCAGTGGGCCAAGCAGCTCGGCAAGCGGCGCAGGCTTGCCCGGCTGCTCGGCTTCGAACAGCGAATCGGCTTCCTCCAGCACGATGATCGCCTCCTCCAGCCAAGCCTCGCGGCACAGCCGCCAAGCCGCTTCGCGCCAGCCGAGCGGATGACCGAACAAGTCGCCGACCCGTGCGACGACGCGCCGTGCGCCCAGCACGCGGCAGGCGCTGGCGGTTAGCGCGCGCTTGCCCGTGCCTGCCGGGCCGTGCAGCAGCAGCAGAGCGGCACGTGGCAGTAATGCGGTGCCGTCTCGTGCGGATGCCGGACCGATCCCGGCATCCGTCCAATTCGACCACGGCACAGGCTCGATTGCGGTCGCTGCCGCCCGCTCGGCGCCATCGGCCGCAGACGGCGCTGACGTTGTTTCATCAGCGAATCCGCTATTGTCCGGCATGAACGGCGCCGACGGCTGCCAGCCACTCCGCGCCGATGCCGCGCCGTGCGCTCCGACTCGCTGCTGCCGCAGCAGCCGCACCATCCGTTCCAGCCGCCCTGGCGGCAGCAGCGCTATGCTCGACTCAGACGGTTCATCTTCGTCCGGCGCAAGGATCGATGCCGCGCCTTCGAGCCGCGCATCCGGAAGCCGATGCCCCAGCAGCCGCTCGGCGATGCTGCGGTCGATTCGCACCGGCTCCGCCAGCAGCGTCGGCATCCGTGCCTCGTCTCCGCCCCGTGCGCCGACCTCCAGAAGCCGATGCCGAAGGAGCGGTGCGGCAGGTGCGAAGAACTGCCGCATGTATGTCCGTTCCTGGTGCGTGCTGCATAGCAGTCGCAGCAGCAGCTCGACCGTTGGCTCTTTGCGCGTCACGTCGTCATGCAAGTAGGCATACAGCTTGCCATACTTCCCATCCCATTCCGGCGCGAGACAGACGAGCAAGCACTGCTCCTCGAAGGAGGTGAGTCCGAGCCTCGCGACGATCGTCGGAATCGTAAGCGATAACCCGCTTGCCATCGCCTGCGTCTTGCGCTCGACGATGAGCTGATCCAACTGCCAGACGGCGGTGACCAGCTCCTGCAATTGGGCGATACGCTCCGCCGTCAGCGTTACCTCGCCTTCGATGGTTTCATCGAGCAGTCGCATCATCATGTCCTCGGTGAGCACGAGTCCGCGGAGCGAATCGAGCGCATCGGTCGGCTGGCCGGCGTCCTGCATGCCGCCTGTTTCCAGCATCCGAATGCGAATCAGCATATCCAACCGCTTCATTTCGTCCCGAATGTACTCGACATCGCTCCCGTATGTTAAGGCGGTCTGGTTCGCATCATGAGCGGCGTCCATCCGCTTTATCGTTTCCATCAGCTCCCCCCTTTCCTTCTTTGCTCGCGACAGACGCTTCAACATTCAGGCGATTGCAATCTGTCTTATGTATTGATACATAACGTATCCTAAACCACTCGACCCATACTAATACGATACGGATTGTATCACGAACCCTATGACCCTTCAATGCGAACGAACCCAAACAAATCGTAAATTAACCGCTTTCAAGACTAAAGATTCGTTAAAGCAAGAAAGCGCCGCCATCGATGCTTTATCATCCGTTCTCTTCCTTTTGAACACTATACCCTTCGCTCAGGAACCCGCGCCCACCTTTTCGCCGCCTCAAATTACATCTCTCTACCTAAATCTAACCTGCTCTCTGAGCCAAAGGTATAGCAGCCAAAAGACCCGCCCCGCGCGACGATTCAATAATAAGTCGCATACTTAAGCGAGCCGGGCGCTCGCCTTCTCTTGGAAGACGAGCGCCCGGCTCGCTTGCTATTCTTTTATTAATGCGCAGCCGCAGGACGTTCCTTCGCCTTATCGGCTTCGGATGCGTTGCGACGAGCTGCTTCGCGGTCCTCCATCATCTCGTCGACCGTCTTCACCTTCAGGCGCGCAGCACCTTCATAGTCCTTCGTCGGGATGAGGTTGCCCGCAGCAAGGCGCGTCTTCGCAGCAGCGATGGCATCGCCGTATTGCGGCAGCCATTTCTCCTGCGCGACGAGCATCTCGTCCGCCATCTGCCAAATTTCCTTCGGATTGCACACCGCGCCGACGAGCGGATCCATCATCATCGCTTGGCGCAGCAGCTGGTCGTCGCCGCGCACGGCTGCTTCAACCGCCAGACGCTGCACGCTGATGCTCACATTGCAGACGGCAGCAGGTCCAAGCGGCAGATCGCCGACATGCGGCATGTTGATGCCGTTGCGGTCAACATAGCCTGGCGCTTCAATAATCGCATCCGCCGGAAGATTCGAGATAACGCCATTGTTGACGACGTTGAAGTGGCCGCGATAGACACGCCCCGTCTCCAAGCCCTCAATAATGTAAGAGCCATGCTCCTCGCTGCGCTTATCCGCTTCATATTTGAACGGTTCTTCCTGCATCCAGTTCGGGAAGTCCGTCTCGAACCAGTTGCGGCCCTCGGTGCATACGCGCAGGTAACCGCCCGTCTCGCCGTTGATCCACGTTCCAAGATCGATCCAGTCTTTGATTTCGTCTGGACGCTTCCGATACCAAGGCACATATTCGCTCAAATGGCCGTTCGACTCCGTCGAATAGTAGCCGAAGCGGCGAAGCATATCGATCCGAACCTTCTCCGTCTTGCTGAATTCCGGATGCGCTTCGAACGCCTCCAGCAGCTTGCCCGTCATGTCCTCGCCTTTATGCTGCACTTGCACGTACCATGTCTGATGGTTGATGCCTGCGCAAATAATATCGACTTCGCTTTTCTCCAGACCAAGCGCCGTCGCAATCTGCCAATGTCCGCCTTGTACGCCATGGCACAGACCGATTGTACGAACGCCGCCATACTTGTTGCATGCCCACGTCAGCATTGCCATAGGGTTCGCATAGTTAAGGAGCAGCACATCAGGAGCCGCCACCTCGCGAATATCTTTACAAATGTTCAGCATCTCGGCAATGCCGCGTTGTCCATACATAATGCCGCCTGCGCACAACGTATCGCCAACGCATTGGTCCACGCCGTATTTCAGCGGAATATCGACGTCCGTCGCGAAAGCTTCCAGACCGCCGATCCGAACAACCGTCAGTACATACTTCGCATCTTTCAACGCTTCGCGGCGATTCGTCGTCGACTGGATCTTAATGCCCAGACCATTCGATTCAATGTCCCGCTGGCACAGCTGCGTCACCATGTCGAGATTATGTTCATTAATGTCCGTAAATGCAACTTCGATATTATGAAATTCTGGCACCGCGAGCAAATCTCTCAGCAGTCCACGCGTAAATCCGATACTTCCAGCTCCGATGAATGTAACCTTGAATGACAAGTAAATCGGCCTCCTCTGCGTGGCGGAGTCGTGTCCGCCCTATGTCCCCATTGTAACAGCAAGGCCATGACAGCGTTATCCAAAATAGCGACCACTTCATCTTCAGCATGTCAACTATTACAGCTTTTCGCCCTCGATTCACCCATCGTATTGACTCATTCACTCTCTAGCCGGACTCCGATTCAGACTCCTCTTGCTCCCCATTCTCGAACACCGATGGCGGATAAAAGGATGCTTCCGCACGTCTCCGATATTCGATCGGCGTAACCCCAATCATCTTGCGGAACAACATGCTGAAATATTGGCGGCTGTTCAGCCCGATATAATCCGCGATTCTAGTAATCGGAATATCGGTACGCGTCAGCAGCATCTTCGCCTTCTCCATCCGCGTCTCCGTCAAGTAATCAACAAGAGACCGACCCATGCCCGCCTTGAAAATGCGCTGCAAATATGTCGGATGCAGATGAACCGCCTCCGCCACTTCCTTCACCTGCAGATCGGTGTCGTAATGCTGACGAATATACTCCGCCGCCTCGCGCACATAGCGGCTCGTCTGGGCCACTGCCCCGCCGCGTTTCAGCTGCGCTAACCGGGCTATCTGCACGAGCAGCTGCCCGAGCAGCAGCTGCGCCATACAGCCCCGTTCCGCATGGCCGCTGTCCAGCTCTGTCACCAGACTGCGCAGCGTCTGGTACACATCATGCGGATCGCGCAGCACGATCGCAGGCTCCGCCGCTGTCATTAACGCTGTCAGTGCCGGACTGTCAGCGGCAAGCGCTCGTACGGACGGATGGCCTGCACCTGCATCCGCGAAGCCGAACTCCGCATTCAGCATGCGGCATGGCCGCCCTTTGTCCACGAGCAGCCGATGCCTTACTCCCGCGTCCAGCAGGACGAAATCCCCTTTGCGCAGCGCTATCACTTCACGTTCTGTCTCAACGATACAATCGCCAGAGATAACGTACATAATCTCAACGGAGTCATGGGAGTGGAACGACATTCGAAATCCGTCCCATTGCTTATAATAATAGGCCGTAATGAACGGTGCATGCTCCCGTTCCAGCCTCGCCGAGTCATATAGGCTATTCCATTCAGGCATAATTTTCACCCTCCAATTCGAACGGTCTCACCATAAGTTATCTGCATAGAAAGCGATTTCGAAAGCTAACGGACTGTCCGTTATATCCTCCAAAACACCTCGCCTCTGCAGCCTTCATTCATTACGCCCGCTCTTATGACCGATATCGCATCTTAGTCAACATCATAGCGCTTACAGGGCCTGTTCCGCTATGGTACTAATCGCCTGTTATTAGATAAATAGTTACAGTTCTACTATCGGAATCCATCTGGTAAATGTTAATCGGGCTGTATTAATACAAAATGCCCTCTTCTAGATGAAGAGAGCGCTGATAGCTTAAAGTCTATCACAATATCAACCTATTGAAGCGCCACGACAAAAGCAGCAGCCAGAAACAGGCAGAGCGGACTATAGAACCATGTATCACACTTGGCGAACCGGGAGCGTTTGTACCTTTTGAAGAAACCGACATAACGAAAATCACCGATCGTTCGAATGCCGAAAACAATCGCGCATAAGATGCTCCCCCACTCGGTCAGCGCATTGGTGTGCAGTGCAGACAGCAGTTCCCCTTCTGCGAGCAGGAAGTAGCAGGCAACCAATATAAGCACCGCGACCGCAGCCGTTTCTAATGGACCTGGCTTGAATGCCAGCCCTCCGCCAGCCTTCTCTGGAACAGCGGCAAGCTCTCCCCATCTTCCTCCGAACGCCCAGAATACATGCAGTCCGCTAACGATCAACAGAATAACTGCCGCGGCCATTACGATAATCCCCATCGTTCATTCCCCGCGTCCGGTTTTCGATTGAACCGATTATGTATATGATGTGCATGGCAAGGTATAACTCGGTATTATCGTAGCTTCTATCCCTTTATCACAAATTCCTTTCGCTTCCACCGACGATATGTTGAAAATAACCAAAAACCCCTCGTCTCCTAGCGAGGAGACAAGGGGTTCTGATACAACGACTGCGAATGCAATCGCTCTTTATTATTGGCCAACCATACCGCCGTCCACCGTGTACAGCGAAGCCGTAACGAACGAGGCTTCATCGGATAGCAGGAAGTTCATGACCGCGGCAACCTCTTGCGGTTCGCCGTAACGGCCCATCGGCGTCGCTGCTTCGTTCATCGTTTTGTATTGGTCGGCATCGCCGAAGTTCGATTCGATTCGGCGCATCATGCCTGTGTTAATCGTACCTGGCAGCACCGCATTCACGCGAATGCCTTGTGCGGCAACCTCGTTAGCCGCCACGCGAGTAAGGCCAATAACCGCATGCTTGGACATAATGTATGGTGATACGCCTGGTCCACCGATTAAGCCTGCAAGAGATGACGTATTCAGAATAGCACCGGATTTCTGCTCTTTCATAACCGGAATCACATATTTCAGACCAAGGAACACGCCGCGCACATTGACATTGTAGACGAGGTCAAGCGCTTCTACGCTTTGCTCCTCGATCAGGCCGGAGGGGCCTTCGATGCCTGCATTGTTGGCAAAATAATCGATAGTGCCGAATTTCTCAACCGCTTTCTTGACGTAGTTGCGCACGTCCTCTTCCTTCGACACATCTGCTGCGATCGTAAGGGAGTTCGTGTTGTCCAGTCCAAGCTCTTCAGCAACTGCTTTAACAGCTTCTTCTTTCAAATCGACGAGCACAAGATTCAGCTTGCGTTCTGCCAGACGACGTGCGAGCTCTCGGCCGATGCCGCCTGCTGCTCCTGTAATAACGGCTGTTTTCACTTGATTATTGCTCATTATATATTCGCTTCCTTTGTTGTGGAATAAGTATGGATACTGCATTGCAGCTTGTGTTTGCTTGCTGCACTTATAGGGTACTGCTCATCGGGCGAACGAACAATAATCAGTACAAGCCGCCATGTCATGTAGACGACATAAGACAAACTTGTGTTCAATTTCATTCCGAAATTGGACATTTCGTGTGGCGGTGTCCGACGAATTTGCGTCCAAGCTTGCCATATGCGGATATAATAGAGGTAGCATACACATCGGAGGCGAGTCTCATTCATGGAGGAGCAATTGGACAGACGAACAAGGCGGACGCGCGAAGCGATTAAGAACGCCTTCATTACACTCGTGCTGGAGAAAGGCTACGATGAGGTTACCATTGCAGACATCGCACAGCGGGCTGATTACAACCGGGGAACCTTTTACAATCACTATTTGGGCAAAGAAGAACTGCTGCGCGACATACATGACGAATTTCTGCAAGGTTTTGCTAATGCGCTGCTGCGCCCGTACGAGGGACTTGACCGAATCGCAGCCAAGGATACATTTCCTTCGGGTTTGATGCTGTTCGAGCATATCGAGCTGCATCAACAAGTATTTCAGGCGCTGCTGTCCGTAGACAAGACGCTTGGCCACGAAGTGTACAATGTGATGCGGGAATCGATGCGTCGCGACATGCATATCGAGATGGAAGATGCCGGCCCGCCGATCGATTACGAGATCATGCTGAGCTACCGTATGTCCGCAACCGTCGGCGTCTTCCTATATTGGGCAGAGACCGGCTTCAAGTATTCGGCCCACTATATGGCGGAGCAGCTCATGCTGCTCGTGGATACGCGAATTGATTCCGTGACATTCATTCGCAACTCCTGAGCGATGAGCATTCTACATATAGTCGTAACAACGTAAAAGCGGTACGCCTCATGGCGTACCGCTTTCGTTAATTTCAGCGCAATCGCTCTATTCAATCGCCTTAACAAATCGCTGTGTTATTTCCATCGGACGCGTAATGGCGCCACCGACGACTGCAGACGCGGCACCCAGCTCAAGACAACGCTTCAGCATCTCCGGCGTTTGCACATTCCCCTCGGCAATGACGGGAATACGAAGCTCACCCAGCACTGCCTTAAGAAAAGCGAGATCATCGTCATACAGCTTTGACGTTGAGGTATATGGCGTGTAGCCATGCAGCGTCGTCGAGACGCAGTCGAAGCCTAACGCTTCCGCTGCGACCGCTTCCTCTACCGTCGAGATATCGGCCATCAGTTGGACACCAGCACCATGCTCCCGGCAGTATGTGACCAGTTCAGCCGTTGTCATACCGCCCGGACGCGGACGACTTGTCGCATCCATCGCAATCATCTCGCAGCCGCTTTCGAGCAGCTCATCGATTTCCCGCTTCGTCGCCGTAATGAATATGCCGCTGTCCTCATAATCGCGTTTGACGATGCCGATGACTGGCAGGCTGACCTCGTCCTTGATAGCGAGAATATCTTCCTTCGTATTCGCACGGATACCGACAGCCCCGCCCTTCATCGCCGCTAGCGCCAGCTTGCTCATAATGTAAGGGCTATGAAGCGGCTCATGCGGCAGCGCCTGACAAGATACGACGAGCCCGCCTGTGATTTGATCAAGCATGGCGCTGTGCCCCTTCCATCGTGGAAGCTTGCGCGTACTTTGCGGTTGCCGCAATCATATCCTGATTCAGCTCCATCAGCGAAGCATGGTCCTCCGGCCGAACTGGCAGCAGCGGCAAACGAGGTTCGCCCGTTGCGACGCCGCGAAGCTGCAGGATGTGCTTGCAGGCGCCGTACAAGGAAGGGTAACGAAGCAGCCTTTTGATAAAATCATTGATCACGTTCTGCAGCGACTGTGCCTCTCTGATGCGACCGAGCCCGAACAGGCGGTCGAGCGTGCAGAACAACTCTGGCATAACGCCATACGTACCGCCAATGCCGCCGTCTGCACCCATGATCCGGCCTGCAAGAAACTGCTCGTCCGGTCCATTGAATACGAGGAAGTCTTCTCCGCCCGCCATCTTGTACTGCTGCAAGTCGAATGTGCTCTCGCCAGACATCTTCACGCCGACAACCTTGTCCTGCGCGGCAAGCTTGCGAAGCAGCGGCACCGACAAGTTAAACCCAGTCGTCTGCGGGATGTTATAAATGATGAACGGCAGCGACGAACTGTCGATCATCGACTGCCAATGATGCTCAACGGCTGCTTCAGACATCCGATAGTAAATGGAAGGAACCGCCGAGATCGCATCCGCACCGCACTGCTCCGCATGCCGGGACAACGCAACGCTGTCGCGGGTCGAATTGGCGCCGACGTGTACAATGATTTTCAGCTCGCCCTTCACTTCCTCCAGCACCGCTTCGAGCATAACCTTACGCTCTTCTACGCTCTGGAGAATACCCTCGCCAGAGCTGCCGCCGACATACAGCCCTGTGACCCCGGTCGATGCATAATGACGCGCCAGCTTCTTCGCGCGTTCTCTGCTCACCTCGCCGTTGTCGTCATAAGCGGAATACAACGCGATATAAATGCCTTGGAATTTAGCTACAAGTCCGGTTGTCATGATGGTCACGCTCCAAATGTTCAATATAGTAAGGATACGCCGCGCCCAGCAGCGCCGCCCGGTTACCCAACGCGGCCGCTCTCAGCTCGGTCTTGCTAAATCCGCTCGGCAAATACTCGTTCATGTGTGCATTAATGCGATCAAGCAGAAAGTCCTTTTGCTCCGATACCGCACCGCCGATGACGATAATCGATGGATCGACCGTCAGGACGATTTCCGCCAACCCTCTGGCGATTTGCTCCGTCCAGCGGTCAATCAATCCAAGACATGCCTCGTCTCCTGCCCGCGCCAGCTCGAACAGTTCGCTGCCTCCGCCTTCAAAGCTCGGCAGCTCGCGGGCTGCCTGCTTCATCAGCGCTGACATAGAGGCTCGCTGCTCATACGTCGTACCGGTCATCTTGTCGTACAAGGCATGACCGATCTCGCCCACTCGATTGCTATGCCCGGTCACGAGGCGGCCGACGCTGAACAGCGCGCCGCCGATGCCAGTGCCAAGCGCGACGCAGAAGAAATGGTCGCAGCCCTGTGCGGCACCCTTCCAGTGCTCGCCAAGCGCTGCCGCATTTACATCGTTCTCCACGAACACCGGCAGACTATATCGCCGCTCCACAAGCTGCTTCAGATTCGTGCCTGCATAGCTGGGCATCGTCTCCCCTGCATACAGAATCTCGCCGCTTGCTGGATCGACGACACCTGCCGTACTAATACCAACGCCTCGAATGCCCTCGAACAGCACCAGCATCCGATCAATAATGCTGTATACCGCCTCGGGGATTCGGATATCAGCCTGCCCTTTGGGCGTTGCAACCGAATGATGGAATACGATGGCCGCCTTGTCGTCCAGGACAGCGAATTTGATCGCGGTGCCGCCGATGTCGATCGCAATGAATCGTTTCATCGTGGATTCCACCCTTTCCTTATTCCTTAACGGCGCCAATCGAGATGCCGCGGGTGAAATATTGCTGGAACAGGATGAAGATGAGCAGCATCGGAATAGCCGCGATGGTGGCTCCGGCCATTTTGTATGCAAAGTTCGGATTCAAATCCTGCATAAGCGTCGCGATGCCGACCATGAGCGTCTTGCTGTTCTTCTCCTGCCCGACAACGAGCTGCCACAGATAATCGTTCCATACTTGAACGAAGTTCAAGATGAACAAAGCGCCGATGCCTGGCTTTACGATCGGCAGAAGCACCTGCACGAACGTCCGCACCTCGCCTGCCCCGTCGATTCTCGCCGCTTCGCGCAGCGCATCCGGCGCGCTGTCGAAGAAGCCTTTGAGAAGGAACACGCCGAAGGCGATCGCAACGTTCGGCCAGATCATGCCGTACAGGCTGTTCACAAGCCCAAGCTGCTGCGTGAGCTGGAACAGCGGCACGATCATGACCTCCTTCGGCACCATCATGCTGGAGACGAAGATAATGAAGATGACGTTTCTCCCTTTGAAACGAAGCTTGGAGAACGCGTAAGCAGCCATCGAGCTGGCGATAACGACAAGAACGGTTGTAAGGCCCGCCACATACAAGCTGTTGAACGTCCAGCGAAGAGCCGGTTGGTTGTGGAACACTTCGGTATAGTTGTCCAGCGTGAACGTCTTCGGCCACCAATCCGGCGGCATCTTAATGACGTCGGAGCTGTTCTTGAGCGAGCTTGTGAACAACCAGTAGAGCGGAAATAAATTTAAGATAGAAAAAAAACAGATGGCGACATTAGAGACAACGTCGTATGTTTCTCTTTTTTTCGTGGATTTCGCTTGTTGCTGCATCGTGATCCTCCTTACTTCTCTTTGAACATCGCTCTGAGCTGAGGCACCGATAACAGCAGCGTGATGATGAACATGATGACCCCTACGGCGGATGCGACGCCAAGCTGGTTATACTTGAATGCATTGTTGTAGAGGTAATACATCATCGTGACGGTTGCGTTGTTCGGACCCCCGCCGGTCAGCATCTGGATGACAACGAAGATTTTCAGCACGGCGATAATGTTAATAATCGTGATGTAGATCGTCGTCGGCTTCACGAGCGGAATTAGTATTTGGAAGATAACGCGCAGGCGGCTTGCACCGTCTACTTCGGCCGCTTCGAACAAGTCCTTCGGAACGCCGATCATGGACGCGATATATAAGATGATTGCTTGGCCGACGTTCGTTGCGAAGGTGACGAAGATGACGACCGGCAATACCGTATTTTTGTTACCAAGTAGGTTGAACGTGCTAAGGTGCATTTCCCGAGCGCCATACGAGATAAGTCCGTTAGCCGGGTTGAGCAGAAAACCCCACACCATGCTCATGACGACCATGGATACCATGACCGGAATATAATAGCTGCCGCGAATGAAAGAGACGTATTTGGCATTCTTATCGAATACGGCTGACGACACGAACAGGGCAAACCCAACGGTGAGAATAACGATAAAGACGACGAAAACGACGGTGTTGACGATCGATTTGAAAAACACGGGATCATGAAACAACGTGATGTAGTTGTCGAAGCCGACGAACGTTTCCTGCTTGTATTGAACCTTATATAGACTTAACCGGATGCCTTCCAGAATCGGATACACGATAAAAAGGAGAAACAGAAGCAGCTGCGGCATGATGAACAGATAGCCCGTAACGTTGTCCTTCCAAATCTGATTGCGTAATTTCATGGTTATCCGTTCCCTTTCTTATCCGGCTCCCCGCCGCCCGAACGGACGGCGGAAGCCGAGTATGGATTGCGCCGGACGGATTTCCGACGGCTTAGCTTTGCTTGTTTATTCTGACTTAGCTACTTGATGACGGAGTTTTCACGCGCCTTCTGAATGACGGCATTGCCTTTGGACTGATAATCCTTGACCGCTTGCTCCGGCGTTTTCTCTCCGACATACATGGCCTGCAGCTCCGGATACAGCACTTGACGCAGCTCGCTGTAGCCCGGCACGTTGCCCGTGAAGCTGAACATATTCGGCGCGTTCGCATCGTAAGCAGCGAACAGCGGGTATTGATCCTTCAGCTCTTTGACGACGGAGCTGCGCACTGGAACGCTGTTCTTGGATGCCTTCACGAGCTCTGGATCGCTGGAGAAGAACTTGACAAAATCCTTCGCGACTTCCGTCTTCACCGCATCACCTGTCTTGAACACGCTTGCGCCAACCACGTACGTGAATGCCAGCGGATTGCCTGATTCGGAAGGAATGTTCGCCAGACGGATATCAAACTTCTGCGACTTGCCAGCCTTCATATCCGCCTTTGCGTTGTTGAACAGAATCGAGTTCGTGAAGCTGATCGCCAGTTGTTGATTCTGGAACATCGCGTTCGCATCGTTCGACGATACCGATTCTGCGCCTGGATTCGTATAGCCGGCATCATAGATGCTCTTCATCCACGCTGCCGCCTTCACGCCCTTGTCGTCATCCAGCGCAATGCTGCCGTTGTTGTCGAAGAACGTGCTGCCGAACGAACGCAGGTAAGCAAGATTCCATGTATCGCCTTGATTGTTCAGCGCGTAGAGACCCATTGGATAGGTATTCTTCGGCAGCTTCTCTTTCAATGTCTTTAGAATGTTGTTGTACTCATCGAGCGTCCACGTCTTAATTTCGTTCTCCCCTCCAATCTCTTTCTCGAGGCCCGCCGCCCGGAACATATCGGCGTTGTACGCGAGCGTACCTGGATTATGGGAGAACGGATAGAAGTAGATTTCCTTGTCCTTGCCGTACGTGACATTATCCCAATAACCTTGGTCGATGTCCTGCTTTGCCGCGTCGTCGACGATGTCGTTCAGCGGTACGAGAGCGCCGCGGTGCGCATAATCGCCCATTGCAAAAACGCTTTCAAAGAAAATATCGGGCGGCGTTCCGCCGTTCAGATTAACGTTAAGCAGCTCATCCCGCTGATCGCCAGCGACAACTTGCACATTCACTTTCGCGTCGTACTTGTCATATTGCTTGGCGAACTTGTCCGCCGCATATTTGAAGAAGCTGTCATAGTCGGCGTCCGGTTCCGTCGCGTCGAATACGCCCTTCCACTGCGGCGTGAGCCACAATGCGATTTCGACCTTCTTCTTGCCGCTTGCCTTGCTGCCTTCGTTCTGGCTTGTATCTGTGTCAGCCGACTTGCCGGAGCAGCCAGCCAATAATGCGATGACGAGCAGGAACGAGGCAATCGTTGACATCCGCTTGCAATTGTTAAACATGGATCGTTTCCCCCTTGATATATTCGTCTGTTTGATCGACGGAGCCTTAGAACAGCGATGCTTTCACCTTGATGACGACTTTCTTCAGGTCTGAAGCTGTTGATTCTGTCAGGCATGGACGGTGAATATCCTCCGGCGGCAGCACCATAAACATGCCTGGCGTAAGCTTGATCATCATCTCGCCGGAAAGCTCGCCATATAGTGCGTAATCGCCTTTCTCGTCGTATGGCTGCACAGGACTGCACATGCCGTCATCCCGCTTCCAGCCAATTAACTCCTCGCCCTGGATTACATAGTGAATATCGAAGTAGTGCTCATGCTTCTCTGCCGGCTGCTCTTCTTTCCGTTTGGTCTTCACGGCCATCAACCTGGCATACATGTCCTCTCCCCAAATGGGCTGGACCCCTTCTTCTTCCAGTATGCCCTCATCCAACTGGGCCAAATAATCTATCGCCCGGCGGATGACCGGATGCATCGATTGCCGCTTCTTTTCCCATTGATCGACGGAGCCTATCATCATGTCGCTCTGCCCTCCTCATCTATGGTGATTGAAGCCGCCTCTTCATTCATCAACGCTTTCGCTTGTCCGATCGGCTTCTACGCTCATTATAGAGCGATGAAAGCGTCACCAATAGGAACGGAGTTATCGAAATTCGTTCACCATCTTTGGATAATACGCGAATGTTCACGATCTTCAGATCGAATATTCACGATTTTTTGAATGCGCTTACAAAAGAACCTAAAAAAAGACCGCCTTCTTTCTTGGCGATCTTCTAAATGCATTTTATTGTGTGCCTATTGCCACGCCAACGAACCCGAACAACCTTATTGGGCGAAATGGGTCGTTTTCCTACGCTAACGAACTCACCAAACGCTAATTAGTCACTTTCCTCTCGCGTGGTGAAATTTACGAGCATATAAGGTAGGTGAGGTTCGTTACTATCCCAGTGCCGACATCAGCATTGAATAAGACTGCTGTGGTTCGCTAGAAGTGCGGAACTTCCAGCGCGGCGTCTCTATGATTCATCAGCATTCGCATTTCCCTGCCGCTGTGCGCGATACTTCTGCGGGCTGACGCCCTTTAGCTTTTTGAAGATCCGTCCGAAGTAGTTGATATTCTCGTATCCCACCTTCTCCGCGATGGAATAACTCGGCAGGCTGGAGTGCTCCAGGTAGCGTGCAGCCTCTTCGACCCTCATGGCATTAATCCAATCGGTAAAACCTAGCCCGGTCTCTTTCTTAAAAATCGTGCTCAAATAGCTCTCGCTCATATTGATCATGTCCGCAGCTTGCTTGAGCGAGAAATCTTGCGCGATATTGATCTTCATATGATCGATCAGACGCTTGATGTCCTCACGCGAAGGCTCGCGCATGCCTGAATCGGATAACGCTGCTTGCGCTGCCTCGTAGAACTCGGCCGCTTCCTTCCAACTCGCCAATTCGCTGCTCGTCTGCGCTTGAAGCGATAGTCCGAGCAGCCGGCCCGCCGCATTCTCCAATTGCTCGACGACCCGATCGGGATCAAGACCCGACCCGCCGTCAGGAGAAGCGACAAGCAGTGCAGCGAGCTCATTATCCCGGATCGCCACCGGCCGGCTGTCCAATACGCCGTCCAGCTCCGATTCGATCAGATGCTCCAGCAGCCGAGCAGCCGATTGTTCTATCGCTCCATCCCGTATCCGCTTCGCACGCAGCACTAGCAGCACACGCCCACACGGCAGCTCTTCGACTTTGTCTTCATTCGCCATGCTCACAGCTTCATCATCATTTACACCCTTAAGCAGATGGAGCAGCTTATGGGTCATGCGCGATCTGCGGTCATCTACTGCCGGAATCGATGACTGCGTGGAGGATAACGTTGTATGATCGGCTGCGAGCTTCTGCGCAGCCTCTACCAGCAGATCAAGCAGCTCGGATGGCTTCAAGGACGTCTTCAGCAGGTAGTCCCGGGCACCAAGCTTCATCGCTTTGCGCACATAATCGAATTCGTTATGGCTGCTCAGCACAATGACCAGCATGCGTGGATAACGCTGCTTCACTGCCTCGATAAGCGCCAGTCCGTCCATACGCGGCATGACGATATCGGTCAGCAGAATATCGGGCACCTGCCGCTCCATCAGCTCCAGTGCCTTCTCCCCATCCGCAGCATCTCCGATAAATTCGAAATTATGGTTCTCCCAATCGATTAACGACTTAATGCCCAGACGTACCAGCAGTTCGTCGTCGACGAGCATTACTTTCAACTTCACGGTTTATCCTCCCTCGATACGCGGTGCACGGGCAGCACATACTGGACTTTTGTTCCTTGTCCCAGCTCGCTGAATATCCGAATGCCATACAGCTCTCCGTATTGGAGACGAAGACGGTCATGCACGTTGCGAATGCCGATCCGTCGCGACCCTTCGCCGCGGCTTTCCCCTGACTCCAGTCCTAAGCGAATTTCCGCCAACCTTTCCTCCGTCATCCCGACACCGTTGTCCGACACCTCAAGCAAGAACAGAGCGCCCTCGATCTGCGCGGACACTATGATGCGCCCCGGTGCACCCGATGGCTCAATGCCGTGAATCAAGCTGTTCTCGATTGCCGGTTGGAGCATGATTTGGATAACCTCCTGCTCCATGAACTCGCTGGGAACATCGATCACAAGCTCGATGTCATGGAATCTCATACGCATCAAACCAACGTAATTCTCGATATAGTCGAGCTCCTGCCGAAGCGGCGTGAGGCTGCCGCCTCTGCCGATGCTTCCTTCCAGAATGCCTCCCAGATTGGACAGCATGTCTCCGACTTCCCCGTCATTGCGAATATAGGCCATCCATTTGATATTGTTGATCGTATTCAGCAGAAAATGAGGATTGATCTGCGCTTGCAGCGCGCGGAAGCGCATCTCCTCCTTCTGCTCGTACTCCTCTTTCACCCGCAGCAGCAATCCGCGAATCTCCTTCACCATTCTGTTGTACGTCTCAATCAGCGAGGCGGTCTCCTGCGGTCCCGATACGGACAATGTGGAATGGAAGCCTCTGTCCTCCAGTTCTCGCATCCGTTTGCGCAGCAGCTTAAGCGGCTTCGAGATCTGATAAGCAATCGATAACGTAATGAGCAGGAAGACGATCAGAATAAGTACGAAGACAACCCAGTTGGCATGGCGGATATCGTATATTTCTTTGAACACGGTATCATACGGAACCAGCTGCACAAGCTTCCAGCCGTTAATGCTGACCGTACCGTAATTAACGATCCATTTCTCGCCGTTCTTCTTGAATATTTCCTGTCCATTCACACCGGTTTGAACCGAATGGATGTAGCTTTCGTTCGATAAACTCTTGCCGACCATTGATTTGGTCAAGCTGGATACAACGATGCCTTCTTGGTCTACCAGGTACACCTCACCGCTTAATCCGCCAAGATAACGTCGTAAGTCCATCTCCGACACGCTGAACACAACCATTCCGATATTGCGTGCGGACGGCAGATCGGTAATCGTCTTAACAAGCGTCACGATCGGCTTTCGGTCCATATACAGCCGCTCGTTGTAATTGAACATCCACTTTTGCTGATACGGCTTGTTTAACATTTCTTTGTACCATTCAGCCCCGACATATTGCTCGTGAAGCTGCTCCGGCAAGTAACTGGTGCTCAACCATCGTCCTTCCAGATCGAATAACGTCACATATGTATTCGTAAAGTACGAGCTGTACAGCCGATTCAGTACCGTATCGTTCAAGCGAAGCTTCTCGTATCGCGTGTAAGACTCCGGCTCCTTGAGCAGCTTCGTAATGCTCGAATTCGTCGCAATATCAACCGATGACCGCAGCATGTCTTCGAGGAACAAGCCAATATTCAGATTGACGAGATATAGCGATTCCTGTGCAGAACTGCCGATTTTGCGCTCGATCACATTCTCCAGCGTCTTATTCATCCAATTGAACGTAAGAATGAATGGAATAATCAGGAATATTATGGTGGAAATAAATATTTTATTGCGGATCGAATTCCAGCGGCCATTCCATAATCGCGACAACCGCATGGATTTTCATCCCCCTTTACTCAGCATAAGCGTGAAATTCGGTTTAATTATATATGAAAACCCTAGTTCATAACATCTATTGCACGATATCGGAATTTGACGAAGCGCTAAGAAAATCTATGAGGACTGCTGCATGTATCTCGATCTCAATATCGATATCGTTCCCCATCTTGTTTCCTAATAACGAGACTGCTCCCGCAATGAGCCAAATGAAAAAGCTGCCCCAGTAAGTCGATTCGACTTCTGGAGCAGCTTCTATTTATCCCGGATCTCCCGGGGGCCTAATTAAATTGTTGCGATCTTGATCAAGTTCGTTGCGCCGGATTTGCCGATTGGCACGCCCGCCGTAATAACAACCGTGTCACCCGTTTCCAGATGGCCCGATGCTTTACCCGCTTCGAGCGATGCTGCGAACAGCTCGTCCGTCGTCGCTACTTTATCGCCCTTCACAGCTGTAACGCCCCATACGAGCGCCAGTCTGCGCAGCACGCGATCATCGGATGTAATCGCGATGATCGGCGACTTCGGACGGTACTTCGATACCATACGAGCCGTAAAGCCGCTCTCTGTTGGCGTCAGAATTGCCTTTGCATCCAGCTCCAGCGATGAGCTTACAACCGATTTACTGATAACTTCCGTAATGCTGGACGATTTGCCGAAGCCTTCTTTGTTCAGGTTGCTGCCGTATTCCATGATCGACTCCGATTTAACTGCGATCGTCGCCATCGTGCGAATCGACTCAACCGGATATTTGCCGGCAGCCGTCTCGCCCGACAACATAACAGCATCCGTGCCTTGCAATACTGCGTTTGCAACGTCCGTTACTTCTGCGCGCGTAGGACGCGGGTTCACTTGCATCGAATCGAGCATTTGCGTTGCTACGATAACTGGCTTGCCAGCATCGTTACACTTGTCGATCATCACTTTCTGGATGAGCGGCACGTCTTCAACCGGAATTTCTACGCCAAGGTCACCGCGCGCAACCATGATGCCGTCGGATGCTTCGATGATGGAGTCGAGGTTCTCGACGCCTTCTTGGTTTTCAATTTTCGACACGATTTGAATATGGCCAGCGCCTGCCTCTTCGAGCAGACGACGAATTTCGATAATATCCTCTGCGCGACGAACGAACGATGCTGCTACGATATCGACATTTTCCTTGATACCGAAGTCGATGTGCATCACGTCACGCTCTGTTACGCCTGGAAGCGTCGTGCGAACGCCTGGCAGGTTAACGCCTTTACGAGGTTTGATAACGCCGCCGTTCACTACTGTGCAATAGATATTCTTGTCGTCAACCGAGTTAACGCGCAGTTCGATCAGACCGTCGTCAAGCAGGATAACGCCGCCTGGCTCCATTACCTTCGGCATATCTGCGTAGTTGACCCACAGCTTCTCGCCGTCGCCAAGCTGCTCTTCCGTAACGAATGTCAGTGCTTGCCCAGCTTTCAGCTCGTAGGAAGCTTCCTTCAGCTTGCCGATGCGAATTTCAGGACCTTTGATGTCCATCAGAATCGACACGTTCGATCCTGTCTCAGCCGCAGCTTGTCGAATCGAAGCGATACGTGCGCTGTGATCCTCCAGTTCGCCGTGCGCCATATTCAGACGCGCAACGTTCATGCCCGCTTTCATCATTTCCTTCAAAACGTCTACCGACTCGCAAGCCGGACCCATTGTACAAACAATTTTCGTTCTCCGCATAGTTCGTTAACCCTCCTGATGATTGCTTATGGACTTATTTTAACGCTGAAACTTTCGTTCGCATATGAAATATAGTATTCTTAATATACTATAGTACGAATTACTAGAAAGGAACATTTGCCATGCTGAAACTGCTTGACGTCACGCTTGATCGGAGCATGAATTGGTACGGACATTCCGAAGGTACCGACACGGACAAGACGTATACGCTCGTACTCGTCAGTTATGGCAAGTGCGTGTACTGGATTGGCGCGGACAAGCTGATATTGGAAAAAGGCGACCTGCTCCTCATTCCGCCCGGCACCGACTACTACGGCAAGACGGTTCCGACCGTCTTCCACGAGAAGCTCGTCGTTCGGTTCCGCGCAGCGCAGCTTGCCGCTGAGCTTCCGCTGCTCAATCAGCAGTCGGAAGTCCACGCCAGGCTTGGACGCTTCGAATGGATGCTCGATCGGCTGCGTTCTCTCCATACAGAGTGGACGGAGAGAGCCCCTTACGCCGATATTCGCGGAGCAGCTATCATTGCGGAAATTGTCGTGCTGTGGAACCGCGAATTTGACCAAGGGCCAATCGCGTCGAATACGCAGAAGCTTGTCGAGCGAATGAAGCAATATATCCAGCAATATCATCGGGACAAAGTGACAAAAGACGAGCTCGGCGCCTATATCAACCGGACGCCGAACTATGCCGCCACGCTGTTCCGGCGAGCGACAGGCCAGACCATTAGCGAAGCGGTGCATACGGCGCGCATGAAGACGGCGGTCTACATGCTGACCGATTCGCTGCTTACGGTGAATGAAATTTCCGATTACTTGGGCTACCGCGACGTATCGTACTTCCAGCGCGTGTTCAAGCGTACGACGGGTCGGACGCCATCGTCGTATTCCAAATAACACGACATCTCGAAAGTCACGTTACCAATCTTCAATCGCCAGGGCATGATTGATTGCTACACCTGCCTCGTAGCCTTCGCTGACTGCTCCGGCTACTCCGGTGAAAGCATGCTTGGCATCGCCGATGATGTACAGCCCCGGGATGCGCGTCAACCCGTGATTGCCCGTCTGATATACGCCTCGCGGTTCCATCCCAACCCCAAGCTGCCGAGGGATATCCGTCGCTTCATGCGCGCCTGTATCCGTAAGAAAGGCACCGGTCCGAGCAATATGCTGTCCATCCTCAAGCTCTATATGAGTGAGCTGCCCATCGCTCGACGCCAGTGCTGCAATCGGCTGTTCATACAGCGCAATGCCGCGTTCGTGCAGCTGTTCCTTCTCTTCAGCGCTAAGCCCAGCTGGACCGTCCGTACATACAACAAGATCGCGGCTCCATGTACGAATGAGCTGAACATGGGCAAGCAGCTTGCTCTTGCAGCTGCCGAGCAGCGCAAGCGGCGCATCGCGCAGCTCCCAGCCGTCGCAATAGGGGCATGGGAAGACGGATCGGCCGTATACGTCAAGAAGCCCCGGCCATTCCGGCAGCTTCTCCTTCATCCCCGTCGCGAAGACAAGCATTCGGCTCGTAACCCTAAGCCCTTCCTTCGTATGCGACTGAAAGAATCCGCCTGCCGCTCGTTCCGCCGATACAACCGTGTCATGCCGCAGATCGACGGTCTCGTAACGCCTTAGTTCTTCCCTCGCCAGCATGCGCAGCTGCTCCGGTTCCGTTCCGTCCCGCGTCAGAAAGCCATGCGATCGGCGCGTGACCGCATTTCGCGGCTTGCCCTCGTCAATTAACACGACACGCCGCAGTGAACGGCCGAGTACGAGCGCAGCACTCAAGCCCGCCGGCCCGCCTCCTGCAATGACAACATCTACAACCTGATCAGCCATATTCCCGCTCCTTCCTTCACTCCCATAGGATGAGCAGAAAACGGTTGAACCGTTCATCTTCAAGCAAAAGAAATGCCGCCTGCTTGTTCAGCGAAGTAGTATAATATTGGTATATGGATCATTTTAGCGATGGAGGAATGTATCGAAGGATGAATACCCCTTATCATTTTCAAACTGATGAAAGAACTGCCATTGTGAACCGATTCGGTCAGCCGTTCTATGACAAAGTTGTGAAAGATCTCGATACTTACGCCCATAGATGGGCATTGCATTCCGTGCAATTGATTCCATCCTACTCTTCCAATCTCGTCTTCCGCTGCCATTCCGAGCGATATGGCGAGGCCGTGCTGAAGATCAGCAAAGCCGAATTCGGCGGCATCGAGAACGAATGGCGGACGCTCAATCATTATGCGGGTCGGCGCATGTGTCTCGCGTTCGATGCTGACCTCGAAGCTGGCGTTATGCTGGAGCAAGGAATGATGCCAGGCACTCCGCTGCGTGCGGTAGAAGAGCTCGATAAACGGCTTGACGTATTCTGCTCGCTCTATCGGGACATGCATCTGCCGCCTGCGGCAGCTGATTCTTACCCGACCTACTCAGGCTGGGTCAATCGCATAACCGACTATATGAGCACCCGTTCGGACTGCATCGAATTGTATGGGCATATGCGCCGCGCACAGGAGGCTCTCGTATCTCTATCCGCTGCGTACTCGCAGCAGATGCTGCTTCACGGCGACTTCCACCACGACAATATACTGCTAGACGAGGAAGGCGAATATCGGATTATCGATCCGAAAGGCGTCATTGGCGACCCTATATTTGATACCCCGCGCTTTATTCTGAACGAGTATGGCGACGACATTACCCCCGAGCTTCGGCACAAAATCAATCACATTATCGCTGTGTTCGAGCAGCAGTTGCACATCCCAAGCACTATCCTGCGTCAATGCCTCTATATCGAGACGACGATGGGCGTCTGCTGGTGTGTGGAGGACGGCGCATCGCCTGAGGAATATAAGAAGCTGCTGGCGACTGCAGCTTTCGCTGAGAGTCTGCTCCAAGAATGAAAAGAACGCGGCCTTAGTTAGGCCGCGTTCCGATTGCGATACAGCAAATAGATGAAGAATGGCGCGCCAACGCCAGCGGTGAATACGCCGACCGGAATGTCATAGGGCAGAAATGCCGTTCTCGCGATCGTATCCGCGATAACGACGATTAGGCCGCCAATAAAGGCTGCAATCGGCAGAACGCCGCCGAAAGCTGGCCCGACCAGCTTACGCGTCATATGGGGGGCGATCAGTCCGACGAAGGAGATAGCGCCCCCGACCGATACAGCCGCGCCAGCCAGCGCAACGCTGACCATGAGCAGCACGAACCGCTGCCGCTGAACTGCGCTGCCTACACCCGAAGCGATATCGTCGCCAAGCTGCAGCGCGTTCACATTGCGTGCGAGCAGGAACGCTAGTGGAATAAAGATGAACACCCAAGGCACAATCGTTTTCACTACGGCCCAATCGGTCCCGTATACCGTCCCAGCCAGCCATACATAAGCTTGCGCCGCCGTCGTCTCTGGATTCATGACGAGCATGACCTTCGTTAGGGATGCCAACAAGAAGTTGATCCCGATACCGACAAGCACGAGCCGAATCGGCGTTACCCCCTTCTTCCATGCAAGCGAGTAAATAAGTATTGCTGTAATCGCCGCCCCGATCATTGCCGCAACCGGCATCCAGAGAATGCTGACTGTTCCCGCGAAGTAATTAATGAAAGCGACTGCCGTTACAGAAGCGCCGCTCGTGATGCCGATAATATCCGGCGAGGCAAGCGGATTGCGAATAATGCCCTGCAAGATGGAACCGGCAACAGCCAGCGATGCGCCAACTAAGAATGCTGCAATAATTCGCGGCAGGCGCAGCGTGCGGACCACCAGCTGATATTCCTCCGTCCCTCCGCCTGTCAATGCCCGAATGACGTCCATCGGTGCAATGCGCATATCGCCCATCGCCATGCTCAGCAGCAATGCAGCCACACTCGCAATCGCAAGTGCCAGCGTCAGTACGACCGTTTTCTTATGAAGGAAGAAAGAGATCGACAGCTTCTCAGATCGGATATAGGTATAGTCTCTCACCCTTTCACCACTCCCTTCCTTGCAATCGCAATAAACGCTGGGATGCCGATGACCGCCGTCATGACGCCAACCGGCAGCTCGCTCGGCTGAATGACGAATCGGGCAGCGATGTCAGCTGCCAATACAAGAATGGCACCTAACAGCGCGCTATAAGGTACGATCCAACGATAGTCGCTTCCGGCAAACAACCTTGCAATTGTCGGAATAATAAGGCCGATGAAACCAACTGGACCCGCTACGGCAACCGAACTGCCGGCCAGTGCCACAATAATAAGACCGACGATGAGTTTGATCACAATCGTCCGCTGCCCCAAGCCTTGCGCCGTATCTTCTCCCATCGTCAACACATTCATATGACGGGTCGCCCACACGGAGCCAATCCAACCTACTGCCATGAATGGCAATACCGCCTTTAACATATCGACGGACCGGCCGGCCACAGAACCGGTCAGCCAGAACATTACCTCATCCAAACCCTGCGCGTCCAATACGAGCATGCCTTGCGTGAACGATGCGAACAATGCGCTCAGCGCAGCGCCAGCGAGAATGATTTTGAGTGGAGTAAGACCGTCCCGTCCGAATGAACCAAGCAAGTAAACGGCTAACGATGCAACCGCGGCTCCGATGAATGATACGCCTGTCAGAATAGGAAGCGACGTCACCGACAGCACCGTCACGGTGAAGACGACTGCGAAGGAAGCGCCGAAATTAATGCCAAGCACATTCGGATCGGCGAGCGGATTTCTCGTCAGTCCCTGGATGAGGCAGCCTGCTACCGCCAAGCTTGCTCCAATAGCAGCAGCGACAAGTGCCCTTGGCACACGCGAGGTTTGCACGATAATTTGCTCATTCGACGAGTTGTCATAGTTCGTAAACGAATGGAATACATCCGACCAGCGGATCGGCGTTATGCCGTATTTCATGCTCGACAGCATGAACGCAATCATAATCACGAGGCCGAATACTAGGCCCGCGATCTTGGCTAGGTTGCTGGGTAACAGCCTTCCCATAGTCGCACTCCCGTCTCTATACGCACGAAAGAATGAGCCGACTTAGCTCATTCTCCCCTGCGCTGCTATTCGAGTATTAGAACTTACAGATCGAAGTAGAAGAACAGATCGTCGAGCATCATCTTCGCAGCCGTTGCGCCGCCGGACATGTTCCATGTAATGTCGTTAACTTTGTAGTACTTCTTGTTCTTCACTGCCTTCAGGTTCTGCCAGAGCGGATTCGTCTGCCATTCCTGCTGCGTCTTGAACTC
This sequence comes from Paenibacillus terricola, assembly GCF_014779765.1. GTDB lineage: Bacteria > Bacillota > Bacilli > Paenibacillales > Paenibacillaceae > Paenibacillus_T > Paenibacillus_T terricola. Next base: position 119,226 of record NZ_JACXZA010000009.1, read on the forward strand.
CGAGCCATCACCGATACTCGATGACATGTCGAAAATAATGTCGCCATCCATCATCGGAATTTGCTCCGGCGTATCGAGATCAACCAGAATCTTGCCTTCTACCTGCTGCGATTTCGGACGCTTCAGGCCAAGCTCTTGCAGAATCGAACCGGCAAAGCCCGTTATGTAGATACGTGCTGAGTTGTCGCTTTGGAAACGAACGAGCGAGACTTCCAGGTTCTTCCGGCTGCCGATTTTCGATTTGAATTCAGCAACGCGTTTGTTCCAGTTATCCATGAAAGCATTAGCTTTCGTCTCCGTATTAGTAGCCTTAGCTATCATTGCCATATTGTCTTTCCACTCGAACAATTGGTCTGCCATAACCGTTGGTGCGATTGCCGACAGTTGGTTGTACAGCTTCTCATGGCGCGGCTTCGCGCCGATAATCAGATCAGGCTTCAATGCAACGATCGCTTCGAGGTTCGGCTGCAGCTCGCTGCCGAGATCCGTTACGCCGCCCATGTCCGCACGGAGGTAGTGGTACCAAGGCGCTTGAACCCACGATTCGATTGCGCCAACCGGCTTAACGCCCAGCGTCAGGGAGATATCAACCATTCCGTTGAACAGGACCACAACGCGTTTCGGTACGGACGTCAATGTCGTCTCGCCCATTGCATGCTTGATCGTACGTTTGCTCTCTAGGTTCACCGTCTTCGTGCTATTGTTCCAGTTGATCCACAGGCCGAATGCTTCGCCCAGGAAACGGAGCGGCACGAGCGTACGGCCGTTCTTCTCCACAACCTTCGCGTCAAGCTTAACCGACTTGCCATTGATTACAGCTGTACTGCTGTTGACGGTCAGTTCAACCGTCGTGCTGCCGCGCTTAACGGTCAGCTTCTTCGCTTTCGCATCCGTGCTCAGCGTTGCGCCAAGTTTCTTCGTCAATGCGCTGTACGGAATCATCGTCGACCCGCCAATGACTTGTGGAGGAACATCGAAGGACAGACGCTCGCCATCAAGAATGACACTGATTGGAGACGCCGCTGCCGTTGTGAACGGAATGGAAGCGAGCGCTACGATCAAGGCGAGGGTGAGAGCCATGTTACGGAATAAGGGCTTAAACATAATAATCGTTGTACCTGCCTTTCGGTAATGATTTAATTGATAATGATTATCACTGTCAACGAGGATTAATGATAGAGCTATAAATTTCCTATGTCAAGAAGAATATGAACAAAGTGGATTAATTCACGCCAAGTTTATCTGCAAGCTGCCGGAAAGCCTGGTACAGCTCATAGTCCAGTTGAAGAACCACCGCCTGATCGACTGTTTCTGCATCCTTCACATCATTCAGCCCTTTTACTTTCTCACTCAGAAAATCGACCATCGATGGTGCCGATGATTTAACATCTGCCTTCATCGACTCCCAGCTCTGCATAATAGTCGCCGCACTCGCCTTCATTTTCTCTGCATCGTTGCTATCTGCATTTTGTTTCAGCTCTTTGATCTGTGTGCGAATCTGTTCGATCGCTTTCTTCAGCTTCTCCTGATCAGCGCTCTTCACAGCAGCCTTATCATCGATATTGTCCATGATAGAGTCCGTCACCGCCTGATTGACTGCGGCATTGCTCTTCGTCGCTTCCTCTACCTTCTTCTCTACTTTCTTCTTGCTTGGCTTCTTCTCCGGCTGCTCCGCTTCCGGCTTCTTCTCTTCTTTCTTCTCCTCTTCCTTCTGCTCTGTCACTGCTGTTGCATCAGCTGGTGACTTGACTTCCGCTGTCTCAACCTTCTGCTCTTCGACTGGCGCGTCTGCCTGTTTATTATCAGGCTGCACTTCTGTATCGATAGCGTCAAAGGCATCCTCCGCGAACGGAACCGTCCCCGCCGCTAACGGCGCTGACTTCTCCTTCGTCTGTTCATTCGATGTGCTGCCCGCATTCGAGCTCGACCCGCAGCCTGACGCTAACAGCATCATCGCTGCAATGGCGGCAATCATCCAGTATGGTCTCCGCATGTTGTTTCTCCTCCAGTCCTTTGATAGCAAATCCATCCAAATTCACTAGTTGCTATTTTATTTCACAACGGTAAAGTTTTTCAAGAAAAATATTGATAATGATTTTCATACTCATTGACACAACCATAATCTGCCACTAAAATACAGTCGAGGAATACGGAGGAGTTGAGCGGATTGAGCGCCTTGGAAACGCAAGCATTGGCCGTGTCGTACGGCAATCAGTTCATCTTTCAAGACTTAAACCTGTCGATCGATCGCGGACGAATAACGGTGCTTATCGGCAGCAATGGCTGCGGGAAGTCCACCCTTCTGCGCACGATGGCTCGCCTGCTGAAGCCTCAGCAGGGCAATGTGCTGCTGGAAGGTCAGAGCATCGCCTCCATGCCAACGAAAGAAGTAGCCAAACGGATGGCACTGCTGCCGCAGGGTCCCTCTGCCCCCGAAGGATTAACCGTCCTTCAGCTGGTGAAGCAGGGACGATATCCGTATCAGAGCTGGCTTCAGCAGTGGTCCAAGGAGGATGAGCGCTGCGTACGTCAATCGCTCGAGACGACCGGCATGACCGAGCTTGCCGAGCGGACGGTCGATTCCTTGTCTGGCGGCCAGCGGCAACGGGCGTGGATCGCGATGGTGCTCGCGCAAGGAACCGACATCGTACTGCTGGATGAACCGACGACTTATCTAGATTTGACGCATCAGATCGAGGTATTGGATTTGCTGTATGAATTGAATATCCAGGAGCAGCGAACCATTGTCATGGTGCTGCACGATATAAACTTAGCCTGCCGATATGCGCATCAGATCGTAGCGATCCAAGATCACAAAGTGTTCGCGCAAGGAGCCCCTGAGGACATCGTAACGGCTGATATGATCGAATCGGTGTTCCATATGAAAGCGCAAATTATAGCTGATCCGTTATTCGGCACGCCGCTCTGCGTCCCGCATGGGAACGGCAGAACAATTAGACAGGCGGTTTATGCCTAATAAAGCGGCGGATCTAGCTTGCTGCCTGCATGGTGGCAGGTAGATGCGCCGCTTATCGGTTAGACGAATTGGTGTTTGATTTTCGGACAGGAATGGCAGTAATCTTCCGGATCATCGGCAACTACATAGTAGAAGCAGCATGTTTTGCGAAGGCGGACCGGTTCTTCTGAAGCGGCCGTCAGCCGTTTCGGCGTGTTGAACCGCGTCAGCGGATTGTTGCTCTCGCCGAATAGATGCGCAGGCGCTTCGTTCAGCAGATACTCGTAATCGTCGCGAATGCGGGCAATCTGCTTAGGCGTCGCCCCCTGCTCAAGCCTGTTCTCATACAAGTAGTACACATAGATCGCGGTATTCTCCCATAGAATCGCAGGCGATATCTTCGCGGTCTTCGCGAGCGCCCGCCAAGCCTTCGCAAGGTTATCCGCGAAGATGTTCTTGATGACGCGATCTCTCCACTCGTTCCGGCATCGCTCCGGCGTATGAGCTTCCCATTGCGCGAGTCTTACTTTCGGCAGCCAGGCAGCACCTTGGCGGATCGATTCCAGGTGGCAGTTCTCAATGGAGTAATCGAGCCCTTTGTTGAACAGCGACATCGCATATAAGCCGGAAGCAATGGTGAGATAGCTGTACCGCTTCGCGAACATAGACGCTGTAGCCATCTGTGAATCCGTCTCGTAGATATCCTTGAGCCGTTCAATATAAGCAAGACATTGATCTGGATCGAGCAGATCGACTGCTGCGATCGAATATGTACGGTCCTCTGATGGTTCAATCGCAAGGCGGTAATCGTCCATCAGCACGTTCAGTTCTTCAGGAAGAAACAAGTCATTTATCGTTTCCATTCACGTATTCTCCATTTAATTGATAACGAATCTCATTATCATTATATGGATGTCTGGATAATTTTACAACCACTAGATTATTTATATTCAAACTTCCACCTTTACTCCCACTCCCCCACACGAAACCTGCCGCTCTGCCTATACAACACTACTTCATACGGCCTCAACAACGTTTCAGTCTAGCTCCCCGTCCAACTACTCTTGGGCAAAAATAAGCAAAAGACCCCGCTATTCTACTAAAGGAGTAGAAATCGCGAGGTTCTTATTTTGCACACTACCGCTTTCTGAATCGGAATATGACAGCTGGCGGAAGCTCGTACCAATCGAATCGTGATGCTCTGTCAGCATCGAGCTCGAAGCTTGGTTCCTCCCACCCGTCCATCACGAACCCTGCACTTAAGAATAGATTCATGTAATACGCCAGCGGCCGATGGAACAGCAGATGCGGGACGGGCTGGTTCCGGATGCCAATCGTTTCGAACGATTCCGGGGTCAAATATTTCGTAACCTGCACGCTGTTGCGCGTTACGATCTGTCCGTTGATTTCTTCTGTTTCATGGATTTTGCGTGCGTTCGGCGATTGGAAGCAAGGATGCGGAATGGAGAACACGAATACGCCATCCCGCTTCAGCAGCCGGCTAAGCGCACTCGTCAGCGGCCTAATGTCCGCAATATCCATAAGCGCCATATTCGCAACCGCTCGATCGAAGCGCTCTGCACCGAAAGCGAGCAGCGCTTCATAGTCCGTGGCATCAGCCACCTGATAATCAATTCGGTCACCATACGATGTGGACCGCTGCTTAGCACGATCGATCATGACCGCACTATAGTCAAGCGCAACAACTTGTGCACCGAAATCCGCCAATCGTCGAGAGAAATTGCCGTTGCCGCAAGCGATATCGAGCACCGTATCGCCTTCCTTCACTTCAAGCAGCCGTTCAGTTGCTGGACGAACGATTTCCCGATGGAACCGATTGCTATGCTCGCCCATGTAATCGTCCCAGAACCCCGCTACCTGGTCCCATCTTGCACGCGATTCATCGGTCAACGCTTTCCATTCGCTCAATGATGTCTCCTCCAAACTTTATACAATATATGTAATAAGCTTAACCGTCCACAACAATGCGGTTGCCTGCGGGATCTTTCATTTGAAAGCTCCTGCCGCATACGCCGCGATCTATCAACTCTGTTACATCTACACCTTGTTGAGCTAAATATGAGCGGTATCGATCAATATTGGAGGATCCAATCATGAGTACAGTGTTGGAGTTGTCGCCGCGCTCGAATTGAATAGGATGGCTTGTACTGCCGATTTCCACTAAAATAAGCTTCAAATAGCCTTCGCGTTCTAACGTAAATACGTCGCCCCGATGTGTAACTTGATAGCCAACGAATTGTTCATACCATGCCGCGGACTCCTCTAGCTGATAAGCCGGAAGATACGCTACAACGACACCTTGTATCTCGTTTAGAATGTCGGGCTGCTCAAGCTCGTGATTCGAACCCGTTGTGATCTCCGCCACGAATACCGCCTCCTTAAGTTGGATGTGCGTCTTATAAAGGTTATATCATAATCCAGTATTTTCCGATATTGAAATGTAGAGGTGATCCCATGCTTCATATAGTGAATGGCGATTCTGTTGGAGATAAGCTGCGCCTGAGCCGGATTGAAGGCGATATTCTCGTCTGGCGTGAGGTATACTCGTTCGGCCCTGTATTTCCGGATATGAATGAAGACGAGCTGCAGTTTCGGGCACAGTATCTTGCGCGGACGTTGGGCATTCCTGCTGCAGAATTCGTGGAAGGCTGCAACTCGCAAGAGGAGCAGCTTAGGGGCATCCATCAGCATGAAGATGTTGTGCTCTGGTTCGAGCATGACTTGTTCGATCAGACGATGCTCGCATATTTGCTGCATCAACTCTTCAAGCAGTCGTTGGGGGATACGCGTGTCCATCTGCTATGTATCGGTGAGTTCCCTGGCATCGAACCGTTCCACGGATTAGGCCAACTAAGCGTGGAACAACTGGAGACGCTGGAAGGCACATGGCGGAAGATAGGGAAGGACGAGTTCGCACTGGGGAGCGCGATTTGGCAAGCGTACGCCTCATCGAAGGTTGAAGACCACTTAGCGGTTGTATGTATGAATACGTCTGCGTTGCCTTATGCCCATACTGCTTTCACCCATCATCTCGCTCGCTTTCCTTTTGCCTTCAACGGACTTGGCATCGTGGAGCAGACCATCTTGGAGCTTGTGAGCGACGGTGTAACTACTCCAGCTGAGCTGTTCCGGCAAACGGGAGATCGACTGCATGTGCTGGGCATGGGAGATGTAGAGTTCGGTCATTGGCTGCGGCGAATGCTCCAACAGCCGCACGCGCTGCTAGAACTTCAAGACACAGGTCAGTTGAATGAAGTTTCATTGGATGCACCACTGCCTCCCCGCAACAGCACCATAATGATCACAGCATTAGGCCGCAGCGTTCTAACCGGAGAGCATGACTGGATAACGATCGCAGGCATCGACCAATGGTACGGCGGCCTGCACCTGCAAGGACCAATCGACTGGCGCTGGGATTCCCGCGAGGGACGGCTGCGAACGCCGCAATAGTGAGCCATACGAGAAAAAGGTTCTTCTCGCCTCAATGGTGAGAAGAACCTTTTTGATTAGAAGCGATATTCCGCTCCTGTGCCGTTAGGCGAATACCGCTCATACGGCTTCCATCTCGACTGAGGGGACACTTCCTCCTGGCTAGGCCAAGGCTGTGCCGTCACCCATTCGTCGGCCGTTCGCAACAGCTCCGACCAGATGATTTGGATCAAACCGTAATTAATTGGCGGGATCTCTTCGTTAGCATACATTCGCTTCATCCGATCAGCTTCGACGCACAGCCGATCCAGACAAGCCTCCATAATTAGCTTGCCGAGTTCCGGCGAGGCTTCGTCTGCATCCAGCCCTAGCGCTAATCTCCCACCTGAATCCGGCTCGTTCTCGTACGATCTTGCACGCATATCCACCAGATCGGGACGAAGGTACATTTGCTGCGACAGCTCGTATTTGCCCGCATGATCGCCTTCATATAATCCTTCCACTAGCTCGGGATCGCTGCGAACCCAGACATGAACCGGAATATGCCGCATGAATAGATCCGCCGCCCGCCGGATATCAACTTGATTGCCACCGCTATGGCCCGAAATGACGATGATCGTACGGAAGCCTGCGTTAACGAACGCACGCAGCTGGTACAAGAACAACTGCAGCATGACCGCCGGCGGAATGCCAGTCATATGCGGATTGTTATCGCCAATTTCCTCCTCCAGCCAACGTGCATGATAGCCTGTTTCATGGATGTGATAGCCCATCGATGGCGCTACGATGCCGCCTACTCGCAGTGCCGCCTGCTCGCACAGCCATTCGGCCTTGATCGTATCGAGGCCGAATGCACTTACCTGTCCATGCGGTTCGCACAGGCCTAGGGGCAAGTAGACGGTCGGATTGTACTTCATCCGGTTGCGGAACTCGTGAGGCAGCAGCTCCGACCATAACACCTTAGACCCAGTACTTGGTCTCATAGAAGTTCCTCACCCACCGATAATGGCGGCGAATTTCTTCGAACACCTCGTCCGGCAATGGTTCCTTGCCAGCCGCCCGAATATTCTCATCCGCATACTGCGTCACATGCATGGAGCTGATCGCCGTCGTTACACCAGGATGATGAAGCACGAATTTAATCGCCAGTTCCGCCAAGCTGTCTGCATATCGGGGAACGAAAGCTTCCTTCAAACGCTGAACGCGCTCGATGTAAATCTCACGAGGCAAATATTCGAAGTACGATTGGCGGAAGTCGCCTTCCGCGAACGTTGTATCTTCCTTCAAGAAGCCGGTTAATCCGCCTTCATCCAGAATGCAGCGCGCGATGATCGCCACATTATTTTCCTGTGCAATCGGAACGAGACAATCCAACGCAAGCGGGTCAAAAATATGAAACACCGTCTGCACCGAGTCAATGCGACCACTCTGCACAAGCGATAGAACAATATCGTGGCGCTGATCCGGTACGGATACGCCGATGCCGCGGATTTTGCCCTCTTGCTTCAACTGCAGCAGTTCGTCCATCCAATAGTCGACACGGTCCCATTGCGGCCAATATTGGTGAAGCTGCATCAGATCGATCGTCTCGACACCAAGAAGACTCAGAGACGTCTCCGTGCTCTCCCGCAGCCAGCCCTTCGGGAATGCGGTCTCGACCGGGATCGGCTGACCCCAGCCGAGGTTGCCTGCACCTTTGGATTGGATTTTGGAAGCGATGAATGGTTTCTCGCCTTTCCACTCCTTCAACGCCAATCCAAGAATGCGCTCCGATTCCCCATAATTGCGCGCCGTATCGATGAAATTAACGCCTTGATCAAGGCTATGAAGAACTGAATAAACGAGCTCCTTGTCCGAATAACTGCCGAACGAGCCGCCAAGGCCCATTGCGCCGAATCCAAGCCGTGATACTTGATTACCGAGCTTGCCGAATGCGTTATACTGCATGATGTAGAATCATCCTCCCCTAATCAAGTTCCCGAAGCAACGCTTTCAGCTTAACCGCTGGGTCAGCCAGAAGTGCTGCATCAATCCGTGCTTGTTTCTCGGCCAGCATTTCGGCCAACCTCATTTCCTTAGAGAATGCGCCAGTTGGTCCCATCCCGCTAACCGACAATAAACGTCCGTCCTCCGCCAGATGGAAGAACAGCTTGCCCGCTTCATCCAAATCCCGTTCAATCGTCGAACTTGCCCCGTCCGCAAGTCCTGCCACCTGCAGCGTCTGATCATATTGATCCGACCAGAACCATGGCAGCGCAGCGTACGGCACAGGCGTGATACCAAGCATATTAATGGCTGCTTGCGTGCCTTGATCCTGCGCATTGCGCCAAGCCTCGAGTCGAATTCGACGATTGCTATACATCGGATTCGGAAACGAGCAGCAATCGCCTGCCGCATATATATCAGGGTCGCTCGTCATTAAATGCGAGTCAACCTGGATGCCATTCTCAATGGCAAGTCCGCTATCCTCCGCAAGCGTCGTCTCCGGCACCGCGCCGATCCCTGCAATAATCAGGTCACATCCGATGACCGAACCATCTACCAGCTTGACTACAAATCCCTCTCCATCACGGTCGATGCGTTCAATCATAACGCCAATGGCGAAGCTGACCCCAGCCTTCCGATGGCTAGCTTCGACCATCTCAGCGATTTGCTGCGGCACGCCTCGCATCAGAATGCGTGGGCCAACCTCGATGAGTGTAACGTCGCAACCGCGCGTTATTGCACTGGCGGCCGTTTCGAGGCCGATGAAGCCGCCGCCGATAACAGCAACTCTAGCGCCCGGCTTCATCTTGTCACGAATGGCAATCGCATCGTCGAACTTACGGAGGTAATGCAGCTCCTCCGATGCATCTCCCTGCACCGTGAGTCGTCTCGGGTTAGCGCCAGTTGCAAGCAGCAGCTTCGAATAGGGCACTTCACGGCCGCTCGCCAATTGAACTATATGTCGGCTGCGATCGATGCGCGAAGCAGCATCGCCAGAGAGAAGCCGAATCCGAAGCGCATCCAGCTTCTCCTGCGCGAGAATGACCGCTGGCGTTGGCGGCTCCGCTTCACACAACTGCTGCTTTGAGAGTGGCGGGCGCTCATACGGGAAGTGCCGCTCGTCGCCGATCAACGTGATCGTTCCGTCATATCCTTGTGCACGCAGTTCAACTGCGGCACGCGCGCCTGCCTCTCCCGCTCCGACGATCACCATTCCGTTGTCTGTCATGCGCATATGCTCCTTCGTCGTAGGATCGTATGATGGCGACTACTTTTTATAAGATCATCGCGAATTAGATTTGAATAAACACCTTGTCGTTCTCGATCTTAACCGGATAAGTCCGAAGGTCTACACATACCGGCGTCCTCTTCGCTGCGCCTGTCTTAATATCGAATCGTCCGTTGTGCTTCGGGCATTCGATGACGCTGCCCATGACGAGACCGTTCGACAGATGGAATTTCTCATGCGTACAGTAGCCGTCCGATGCATAGAACTCGCCTTTATCGGTGCGATAGATCGCGAATGTACGGTCTCCGTGATCGAATCGAATAACGTCCTCTTCTTCTACGTCGTCAACTTCGCAAGCTTCAATCCATTGCGGGTTCGTCATGGTGAACAGCTCCTTTGATTGAAATAATGGTATTGATAAATGAGTGAGATTTCAAAAACGAGATAAACCGACAGATAGCCTAATCGTTAAGCCTGCTTCTGCATCCACTTCTCGAAGTCGAGCTCGTGAGCGATGCCGTCCATATACGGACGAGCGGTAGGCGGCAGCGGCTTAACAACAACGTAAGCCGGGTCATATTTCTGCTGACGCAGCGCATGGAAAACTTCCTTAAGCGCAGCCCATAAGCCAGGTCGTGCAGCCGGGCAATCGTCCTTCATCGCCGCATGAAGCTTCGGCAATGCGTGATATGGCACCATTGGGAACATGTGATGCTCCGTATGATAATTCATGTTCCAGTACAGGAATCGAAGCACGGGGTTCATATAGATCGTACGCGAGTTGAGGCGGTGATCCAGCACATCCTCGTACAGGCCAAGATGTTGAGTAATACCGAATGTAATAACGACGAACGCACCATAGAAAGACGGCAGGAAGATGAACATTGCCGGCAGAATTGTACCTGCCCAGAAGCAAGCGGCGATAACGCCAAGGATAATGAGCATATAAGCGCGAGCTTCCCAGAACACCTTCTTGAACTGCGACTGCGGAATATACTCCTTCTCTTGCGCCTCCATCCTGCCGAACGCATGAAGGATGAACCGTTTGATCTCAATCGGACCGCCGTACAGGTGGAAAATTTGCAGCATCAGAATCTTCCACACCGGTGGACGCTCCGTAATAATCTCAGGGTCACGCCCAACGATAATCGTATCCGTATGATGACGAGCGTGGCTCCAGCGCCATGGCGTTGCGGAACGAAGCACCATGAACGACGCGATCTGGTACATGACTTCGTTCATCCAAGGCGTCTTGAACGCGGTTCCGTGGCCGCATTCGTGCCAGCGGGAGTCGCCAGGCGTTGCATACAGAATGCCATAAGCGAGGAAAGCAGGAATCGCCCACCACGTTCCCCAGGACAAGTAAGCAAAATAGCCAAGCACGATCAATCCACCGAACCAAATGATCGTGTCGCGGATGGCCGGGCCGTTACTGCGCTTCATCAGTTCCTTCATTTCTTTGCGCGGAATCGGGCTGGCGTACCAATCCGCAGATGCGAGCCCCCGATCCTGCGCGCGCTTGCTCTCGGGACCGATAATGCTGTAATCCCGTTTCTTCGGTTGTGCAGCCATTGCTTTAACGCCTCACTTTCTTCATTAGATAATGAACGTTACTCCACCCACATTGCGGTTTGCAGTTCAATCGTTTCGCCCGCTCTGATGCCCCGTATCCCCGTTAGGCCCGGCTCGTACGGCAGATTAAAGGCGTCGGTTACATACGTATACGGTTCAAGCGAATAAGCCTGCGCCCAGTCTGGACGGAACAGCAGCATATAGGGAAATTGCTCGCACAATCGATAGGCAATCGTATAGTTACGCGACTTCATCGAGATTCGGCATACGGAATCTCCTTCAGCAAGCGTCAGCATCGTACAGCCAAGCGGCGGATAATCGGAGATGTTCAGTCCTTCATTGACACGCTCTACCGTATCCGTTGCACTAGGCCGACCCGTAACGAAGGATAGATTCGTAATCGGCCACTCCTCCGTCGCAGGTACGGTCAAGGTAATCTCCTCGCCAGAGCCGAACGGCACTGCAAAATACGGATGAAACCCAAACGCGAACGGCGCCTCGCTCATCCCGGCGTTATGAATGGATGCATTCACATGTACAACACCTTCAAACAAACGGTACTTCATCGTAAATTCCATCTCATGCGGCCAATACTGGAACATATCGGGATGGGCACTGTAACGAAACCGTGTCGATACGAACGCTCCATCCGAGTCTGCCCCGAGCTCCACCACTTCCCAAGGTCGGCTGCACAGCTCGCCATGCAGATGATAAGCGGGCGGCTCGTTAAGCGGCAGCTCATAGTCCTTGCCACCATAAGTGAATCGTCCATCCTTCACGCGGTTAGGCGGGAACAGAATCGGCGTACCATATCGGAAGATCGCGAATTCGCCTGTCTTAAGCGACGTAAGACTATCCGGCGATACGATAACGCGGTGACCTTGGCTGTCGAACCGGAACAGGTTGCAGCCGATGTCCGGCACGAGCTCCGCAATGGAGCCTGTCGCCGCATCGTGAAGCTCAATGACGGTGAAGCCGTCTCTCGTCACACTTCGAGCTGCATATTGGAACATCGTGCGAACACCTCATTTTGTACGTAATAGACGGATCCTTGAACTTCATATTTACAGTTTGTAAAATGCTGCAGCTGTGCCGCCCAGCACCGCAGTTCGCTCCCGTTCCGACAACCCGGCAAGCACTTCATTCACCGCTGCCCATACGCGTTCATATCCGCCAGCCAGATTGGCCACCGGCCAATCGCTTCCATACATCAGCCGCTCTGCGCCGAACGCGCGCATCGCGACCTCAACGCTCGTCTGCCAATCAGCCGAGCTCCAGTTGTTCCAGTCGCAGGCGGTGTTCAGTCCGGACAGCTTCCCGTATACATTCGGATATGCCGCCGCCGCTTCGAGCTGCGCCGCCCATCTCTCCATTCCAACACCCGATGCGATCGGCGGCTTCGCCAAATGATCGAGCACCATCTTAAGCTCTGGCACCTGCTGCGCCACATAAGACACATGCTGTAGATGGTTCGGGAACACGGCGACAACATCAAACGTTTTGCCATATGCGGCCAGCACGCGCAATCCTTCTATGACCGATGGCCGAACAAGCCAATCCGGATCTTCCTCGCAATGGATGAGATGGCGGACGCCTTTGAAATACCGATTGCCCGCATACTTCTCCAGCTGCCTTCTTGCTTCATACGGCTGGTCAAGCGGCAACCAGCCGACGACTCCCACGATTTCCTGATGGGCTTCTGCTTGTTCCAGCAAATAAGCCGTTTCTTCCGCATGGTCAGCCGCCTGTACAAGCACCGCACCTGTAATGCCCGCTCGAACAAGCTGCGGCTTCAATTCAGCTGGCTCGATATTGCGATACAGGTCACCATCTTCTGACGTGGGCCATGCATAGCGGACCCGGTCGATGTTCCATATATGAACGTGCGAATCGATGGCCACTCTTACGCACCTCTTCCTTTTCGTTCGTGTTCTATTAAGCGCCGCAGTCTAACAAAATCTTCATCGCATTGCCGCCGCTCTCCATCTTGCGGAAGCCGTCCTCCACCTGCTCCAGCGGCAGCACGTCGGTAATCAGCTCGCTAAGCGGAAGCGCGTCTTCCGCTGCAAGCTGGATCGCTCGGGTGAAGTCTTCCGTCTCATACACGCGAGCGCCGTACAACTGCAGCTCCCGGAAGAAGAAGCGATGCAGATCGACAGCTGGCGGCTTGTTGAAAATACCGACAACGACGATTCGCCCGCGCGTCTTCGCAGCCTTCGTCATCAGCTCAGCGCCAGCCTGCGATGATGTCACTTCGAATACGACGTCCGCGCCCTTGCCTGCGGTCGTGCCGTTCACGAACTCAACGACATCCGTCTCAATCGGATTCACCGTTTCGAAGCCCAGACGGCTCAGCAGCTCCAGCCGATACGCGTTAATCTCCGACACGAGTACCCGAGCTCCGTTCTCACGCGCAGCCATCGCGATGAGCGCACCGATCGGCCCGCCGCCGATCACGAGGACGAAGTCGCCCTCCTTAACGCTGCCCATCCGAACATCATGACACGCAACCGCAAGCGGCTCTAGCATAGCGGCAAGCTTCAAATCCAGAGACTGAGGAATCTTGTGCACGGTGAAAGCCGGTACGGTCCAGAACGTCTGGAACGCGCCCGGCGTCTCGATGCCTAGAAACTTCAGCTTGTGACAAATGTGGCTGTGTCCCGCTTCGCAAGCCGGACATTGCCCGCAAGGATGCAGCGGCATAACCGTTACCTTATCGCCTTGCTGCAGCCCCTCTACACCATCGCCAACATTCTCGATGACGCCTGACATCTCATGCCCCATCACCTGCGGCATCGTTACTCTCGCATCCATATGACCGTGGTAGATATGAAGATCGGTGCCGCAGATGCCCGCATACGCAACGCGGATGCGAACCTCTCCCGGCCCCGGCAGCACTTCCGCCGCCGGACCGCTGACCAGCTTCTTGCTCCCCTCGTAGTAGATCGCTCTCATCGCCAGACTCTCCTTCTCGTTGTTTATATCTTCGCGTACGCTTTGCGCTCGATCTCTTCCCAATCAAACGAATAACCGATGCCAGGTCCTTGCGGCGCCGTAATGAATCCGTCCGATTCAACCGGATAACCGAAGCCGATCGGTCCGGTTCCCCAGACAAGCACTTCGAAAAATGTATTGTTATTAATGCCGCAAGCCAGCTGCACGTTCGCCTGGTCGCCGCCGTGAATTTCTGCTTTCATCCCGAAGCTGTCCGCCATATGCGCGATGCGGAGCGAGCCGGTAATACCGCCTTTGAGCACCGTTCCCGTACGGATAATGTCGCATGCGCCATGCACGATGAAGTCCGCCGCATTGTAATGGCAGCCGTCGGATGTCTCCGCCGCGAGCACCGGAATCGTCAGCTCGTCGCACAGCTTCTTATAGTTCCAGATGCTGAACTCTCGCATCGGCTCTTCATACCAGTGATAGCCTGCCTGCTCCAGCGCTTTGCCGAGATAGATAGACTCTTGCAAGTTAAAGCCGGCAGAGCCGTCATACATCAGGATGACGTCATCGCCCACATGCTTGCGCAGATCGGCGCACAGCTTCGCGTCCGCCTTCACATCGCCCCATGCATGCAGCTTGATTGCCTTATAGCCCTGCTCCAGGCAGTAGTCTGCCACACGGAAATATTCCTCTGTCGTGTTGTACGTAACAGTAGAGGCGTACGCCTGCACCCGATTACGCGAACCGCCGAGCAGCTGGTAGAGCGGCATGCCTGCCTTCTTCGCCGTGATATCCCACAGCGCCGTATCCGCGAGCCCCATGTAGTAGATTTGAAACTCTTCCGCGCGATCCAGCTCCCAAATCTCGTGCCACAGCTGCTCCTTAAGCAGCGGATCCTTGCCGATCAGCATTTCTTTGAGCCTGCGCTCTGTATAATCAACCGTCATGAGCCCGCGCTGCGCGACGGCTATCCCTTCGATTCCTTCGTCGGTAATGATGCGAAGAATGCCCATCTCGTTCAGATGCGCCCCTTCTGGAAGCCCTTTGCGCCATTTGAACGGAATGTCGACCTTCTGCTTCACTGCATATGCCTTTACGTCTACTATTCTCATAACCTCATCCGCTCCCTGGAGTAAGTTCACAAAGTCCGCTTTTGATCACGAGGCATCACTCTTGAACTCGCACTTACAGTCCAATGTTATAACCGCCATCGATCGGGATGACTGCGCCGTTGATCCAAGACGAACCGCCGCCGCACAGGAAGACAACCGCATCCGCGATCTGCTCGGGCAGACCCATGAACGGCTTCGCCTTCTCCGCATCTGCCAACCGCTGCGCTTCTGCTTTGTCCTCGTACATCTGATGGAACCATTGATCGATGAGCGGCGTTGCGACGCCTCCTGGCATAAGGGTGTTCACCCGAATGCCCCGGTCACGCAGATCAAGCGCGAGACCACGCGTCATATGGTTCAAGCTTGCTTTGATCGAATCATAGATAAAATTGTTCGGCTTGTTGATCGTCCCGTTGATCGAGCCGACATTAACGACTGCACCTCTGTTTGCCTCCAGCCAAGGGAGAGCGGTCTGGACAAGGAAGAACGGCGTCTTCAGATTGACCTGCAGCAGCTGGTCCCAGTCGCTGTGCTCCACTTCCTCGATCGGCTTGTTGCAGACGAGCGCCGCGTTATTAATGATGAAATCGATGCGTCCCCACAGCCGAACCGTCTCGCTTACGAGCTTCGCCGGCGCATCTGGATCAAGCAGATCCGCTTGAATGAACAAGGCCTCGCCGCCCGTCTCACGGATGCTCCTCGCGACACGCTCGCCTGCGTCCTTATTACGTCCATGCACAACAACCCGCACGCCTTGCTCAGCGAGCTTCTCGACGATCGATTGACCGATTCCGCTCGTAGAGCCGGTCACGATCGCCGTCATCCCCTTCATGTCTATCTTCATCCGTCGTCACTCCCCTAGTGCGTCGTTCAAGCTTGCCGTTTTATGTGAATGATCGGCTAAGCGATAAATAGACGGAACCTCCGTCCACCCTTCCGCGAAGCAATCGCCTGTCAGCCTATCCCATTCCCGCTCCGCGTGCTCGCGCACGATTCGGCTGGGTAATATCCGGTCCGAGTCAATCTCCCATGTCATGAACACCGTGAGATCCGATCTGTAAATGCACAAGTTCACAAAGCCTTTATCCTGCAGCTGTGCCGCAATCGCCGCTGGCTGCTCATCATGCAGCCGTTCATATTGCTCCACTTTATCGGGCTTCAATACAGCCATCCATAATGATCGTTCAACCATTCCCGAACCCTCATTTCTTGCCGAATTACCTTTCCAATCCCTGTTTATGGGTATAAGAAAACCGGCAGTGCCGTTATGGCAGCCACACTACCGGTTTCTCCTCCCTACAGCTCATAATGGATTGCGCTTAGCATTCACGCCTTACTGCCAAGCCGAATCCTTCGCAGCCTTCGCCTGCTCCTCGCGGCGTTTATCCATATTTTTGAGAATATCTTTCGGCTCCATCGCGCCGCTGATCATCGCGCTCATGTCTTTGCCGATATCCATCCATTGCGGGTTCACATATTTCGCAGTCATCTGCAAGCCCGAGCCCTGCTTCGCACCGTACGTATCGAAGAACTTCTGCTGCTCCGGCGTGAAGCTGCCGTTGATACCATCGAAGTTAAGTGCAAGGAAGCGTGGTTCATTGTCCAGGAAATATTGCAGATTCTCTTGCTGCGTCAAGAACTGGAAGTACTTCTTCGCCTCCTCGATATGCTTCGAACCGGTGTAGATGAATTTGCTTGGCGCTGCCGGAGCGATGTTCATCAGTTGGTTGTCGACGAGCGGAATCGGGAAGTACCCGAATTGATCCGCCTTCGTCTCTGGGAATGCGGCTTCGATCGTTTGCGGCAAGCCGAGGTTATGCACCGTCATCGCGAATTTGCCGCCGGCCATATTTTTCTCCGTATCCGCAAATGTGTTGGAGAAGTAGCTCTCGCCCATGTAGCCCTTTTTCACGAGTTCATTGAACTGCGTCAGCGCCTGCTCCATAATGGGCACGTCAACGGATTTGATCTCGTTCTTGTTCAGCTTGTCGACGAGTCCCGGATTCGCTTCTTCGAATTTCGGTCCGATCGATGGGAACCAGAGCACATGATGCC
This sequence comes from Paenibacillus terricola, assembly GCF_014779765.1. Classification (GTDB taxonomy): domain Bacteria; phylum Bacillota; class Bacilli; order Paenibacillales; family Paenibacillaceae; genus Paenibacillus_T; species Paenibacillus_T terricola. Next base: position 136,528 of record NZ_JACXZA010000009.1, read on the forward strand.
AGCCGTCCGACACTGGCTCATAGATCGGCGTAACACCCGATTGCTTGATCGCTTCGCATACGGCGAGGAATTCGCTATAGCTGGTCGGCACGTTTAGTCCGAGTTTCTCGAAAATTTGTTTGTTATACACAACATAGTAGTCGTACGTTGGATCCCAGATCGTCAGCGCATAGACCTTGTCATTCCAAGTCGCTTGCTCAAGGAACAGCTTGTTCTCGCGCTTCGTCCATTCCTCCGCTGTCAGGTCGACTGCATTCTTCTCCACGTCATACAGCGGGCCAAGGTCGAACTTGCCGTCCTGTCCGCCGAAGATGTCCGGCGCTTCCTTCGAATTCAGCTTCACCTTCAGCAAGTTTTGATACTGGTCGGCCGGAACGATCTGATAATCGATATGAATGCCGGTCTGCTCTTCGAATTTCTTCGCGAGCTGCATCTCCGAGTCTTTAATCCAATCTTGGCTGGCCATGTACGTTAGCGTTACTTTCTGTTTAGCAGTATCCGACGTCGGCTTATTATCCGATGTGTTCGTGCTTGTGCCGGATGACGGTTCCTTCGCGGACGATTCGTTCGAGCTGCTTCCGCAGCCTGCTAGCAAACCGAGGGTCAAGCTGACTGCTGCTAAGATGCCAACCGCTTTTCTCATCGAATGATACCCCTTTAGATTCAATTTTGTTTGCGCTTACATTGTATAATTCAGCCGATTGCGCTTGAAATGCACTAATCCGATTTCATGCCTGCACTTTTTTAACCGATTAGCCCTTCACCGAACCTGCTGTCATTCCCGCGATGATGAAGCGCTGGCCCAGCAAATAGACGATAACGACAGGCAAGCTTGTGAGCACAATGTCCGCGCTGACGAGGTTCCACTGCATCTGGAACTGCCCGAAGAAATTATACACCGACAACGTCATCGGCCACTGAGAGGCAGAGTTCAAGAAGTACAGCGGCAGCAGAAACTCGTTCCACGAATTGAGGAAAGCCAAGATGAATACCGTAACGGCAGCCGGCTTGAGCAATGGCAAAATAATTTCGAAGAACAGCCGGATCGGCCCGCAGCCATCGATGATGCCCGCCTCGTCCAGTTCCTTCGGAACACCGCCGACGAAACCATAAAGTATAAAGACGCTGAGCGGAATTTGAACCGCTGCGTATAAGATAATAATGCCGAACTGCGTATTGACGAGATGCAGCAGCTGCATCATTTTCATCAAGGTGAAATAGTTAAGCGGCATCGCGAGCCCAAGCAACATAAACAGATAGCTGAAGCGGTTCAGCCGTGATTTTCTTCTGGCATACACATAGGCAGCCATCGATGCCAGCAGCACGCACAGCAGCGTCGACACGCCGGCGTACAGCACGCTGTTCCAGAGCGAACCAGCCAGTTTGCCCTGCTCGAACACGGTCTTGAAGTTGCTGAAGTGAAGCGAGGTCGGCAGATCCATCCCCATCGAGCTTGCTTGCGCGCTGTCTTTGAGCGAATTGATGACAATAAGGATAAGCGGTGCGATCGTTACGAGACTGATCACCCATACGAGCACATTCTTGCCCCAAGGCATGTACGTGCGAATGAATTTGTTCGTGCTCAATGCGAGTCCTCCTCTCGGCTCATCACTTTCACAACGAAGTAGCCAATGATCGTCATGAAGACGAACAAGACCGTCGATAGCGCGGTGCCAAGCCCATAACGCCCCATCGAGAATTCTTTGAATACGCCCGTGAACAACACTTCAGTAGCATAACCTGGACCACCGTTCGTCAGCACGTACACCGTATCGAATACTTTAAGACCATACAGCATGTTAAGAACGAGCGTAACCGTCAGCGCTGGCATAAGCAGCGGAATCGTAATGTTCCAGATGCGGCGCCAATAGCCGGCGCCATCAATCTCAGCAGCTTCATCGTAATCCTTCGGAATCGATTGCAAGCCTGCAAGCAGAATGACCATGATATAGCCGGCGCCCTTCCAGACGTCGACGCCGATGATCGATTTGAACGCGAAGTCAAGGTCGGTCAGCCAATGCTGAGCGAGAAAGCCGAGACCAATCGTACGCAGAAACTCGTTAAGCAGCCCCGTGTCCGGGTGCAGCACCGATTTGAAAATAAGGCCAACGATCAGCATCGGCACGACGGCTGGCATAAACATAATTGCGCGGTGAAAATTACGGAAGCGCACCCCTTTATTGACGAGCAGTGCGAGGAAGAAACCGATAACCGTCTTAAGCACAATGGTAGCAACGGTAAAAATAAGCGTATTTCGGATAAAAGAAACATACATATTGTCTCCAGAGAACACTTTCCTGAAATTGTCGAGTCCGATCCAATGAACGGCGGAATCGTAGCTGTTCCAGTCGGTGAAAGCGTAAGCGATGCCCGCAACACCAGGAATGACGAGCAGCAGCACATAGAGCAGCATGGCTCCAAGCGAAAAATAATACGGGTACGTCTTGTTGTTCAAGCCCCTATCACTCCAATCGAGCGCTTTGTATACGCTTTCTTTTTGCTATGATTCATTATAGAATTACAACTAACCAATCGGCCATGCAGAAAACAGACTAGTGGGATGCACAAATTTTACCCGCTAAGAAGAATGCTCTGCGCAAGGAGGTGACTGCTGCGATGCTGCGTCAGCGATCGATTCGTTCCGTCCTATTCCTGACTTATTCGGTTATTATCGCGCTTATCTTATTCATATCGCTGCTGCTCTTCTATCTCTGGTCGTCGGACACGCTGCACAAGCGAGCGGCCGATACGATCTCCGGCACCTCGTTGTCCGTCAAGGATAAGCTCGATCTCGAAGTGCAGAAGATGGATACCGTGTCGCAAAATATTTTGTACTCGAATCTGGTCAAAGAACGGTTTCTCTTCTTTACGGGCAAAGCCGAAGATGACTCCGATGTATCCGATGCTGCAGGGCGCATACGCAATGCGAAGGAGTTGGCAGACATCCTTGTCGCCGCCAATGGCCCTGCACTGCCGGTTCAACAGGTGAACCTGTACGACTTCGAAGGCAATCTGTTCGCATCGGGTTTCGATAACCGTCGGATGAAGATGGAGCTCAGCGAGAAGTCGTGGTACAAGGACGTGATGTCAGGGGAATACGGCAAGGTGCTGACGACGCCGGAGATCGATGAGCAATTGCGTTCTGTCGTTACGACTCGGAAGGACGCCTACTCCATCTCCTTGCTGCGTGTTTTCACCGATAAATACAATACGCCTGAAGGCATCGTCGAAGTGAAGAAAACAGCCGATGAGCTGTTCAAATCGGTTGTCTCCTCGCAGGGCGAAGGCATCATCATATACAACGACGAAGGCAAGCTGATCTATCCGACCGGATCCGGTCATGACGCCGAGATGGCCTATGTGGAGCAGTTTCTTCGGCATCCAGGCGAAGGGAAAACGGTCAATTCCGTAACGGGCGATCGTGAGCTGTATGCGATTACCCATTCCGACTATACGGGCTGGAACTCGGCTGTCATTCTATCAGAGAAGTCGCTATTGGCCCCTCTTCGTTCCTTTACGAAGGCATTCACCATACTCGCGGTCGCTGTTCTGCTGCTCGCTGTTGCCTTAACCTATACAGCTGCGCAGCGCATTACGAAGCCGATAGCGCGTATGCATAAGCTGATCAAGTCAACCGATCTTGAGACCATTACGACGATGGGACCGATGGAGCCGACCAGCGGCCTGAATGAGCTGGACCGACTGCAGCTGGCGTTCGGCAAGATGGGCGAACGGCTTAAGTATTCGATGGAAGAGCTCATGACTGCTCAGCATCAAGAGATGCAGGCGAAAATGCTGGCGCTGCAATCACAGATCAACCCGCATTTTCTATACAACACGCTCGCTACGATCAGTGTCATGGCGGAAGAAAACATGAATGACGAGATAGTCGGGATGATCGACAATTTGTCCGACCTGCTGCGCTATATCTCGTCGGACGATGGATCGAATGTCGATATGGAGACCGAGCTTGCGCACACGGAGAAGTTTCTCCGCTGCATCGGCTTCCGGTACGGCAGCCGGCTAACGTATTCGATCGACATCGACCCTGTGCTGCGCAGCGTCCAAGTGCCGAAACTAATTATTCAGCCGCTCGTAGAGAATGCCGTCAAATACGGCACGAAGGTCGCTCCGCCATGGCATATCGCGGTCCGCATCTATTCGGAGGGAGAGTTATGGTTTGCCGAGGTGCAGGATAACGGGCCTGGCTTCAGCGCCGAAGGGCGTGAACGGATTCAGCAAGCGATAGAGGAGATGAATCGGACAGGCCGAGCACCAAGCTTGCGCGTAGACGGCATGGGTCTATTGAACGTATATATCCGGCTGAAGATGCTGTACAACAACCATCGAATGACGTTCCGGATTTCCGACGCGCCTACAGGAGGCGCCGTCGTTACGATTGGCGGCATTCAATCCCGAGCGGAGGAGGCGTAACGAATGACGATTCGCACGATTGTAGCAGAGGACGAAGAGCTTATTTTGCGGAATCTAGTTAAGAAAATCCAAGCGGTCGATCCCATATTTGAAATCATAGATACAGCAACTGACGGTGAAACGGCTCTGCAGTTGCTCGATCGCTCGCCGATTGATCTGCTGATCACCGACATCCATATGCCGGTCATCGACGGGCTGGAGCTCATTCGGCAGACGCACTTGAAGCACCCGAACATTCATAAGGTTATCATAAGCGGCTATAACGACTTTGAGTACGCTCGTCATGCGCTGAAGCACGAGGTTGTCGATTATTTGCTGAAGCCGGTCAAGCCAAGCGAATTGGATCTGGTGCTGGGCAAAATCAAAATCAAGATGAGCCAAGAGCAGGAAGCGCGCGGCGCGGCGAAGGCGGCCAAACTGGATAATCACACCTATACGCCGGAGGAGATTGTTCAGTCCGTCCAGCTGTTCCTGAAGAACAATTATGCGAAGGAGTTGAATCTAGAGGAGATTGCGCGGGAGTACAACTTCAATTCGTCGTATCTGACGAAGATCTTCATCAAGCACGCAGGCGAGCCGCCGTCCAAATATTTGATCCGGCTGCGCATCAGCGAAGCCAAGCGACTGCTTGATCAAGAGAAATCATGGTCCATCAAGGAAGTCGGCGAACGTGTCGGTTATGCGGATCCGTATTACTTCAGCCGCATGTTCAAGCAGGCAACAGGCATGACGCCAAGCGAATATCGGGGGAAGAGCGGATAGCTGCGTCGTTCCGATGACCGTCGGGCGATTCCAATCGAAAAAAGGTTCTTCCCGTCTTGTCGGCGGGAAGAACCTTGTTATTTTAGCCAAGCGTCATATACATCGCGATTGTGCTTCTCTTCGGATCATCTGGCAGCGTAATATCGCCTTGCTCCAGCGCATGCCGCCAGCCCATCGTGCGCATGTTGTATAGAAACTGACCGGATACAAATTTCAGCTGTTCGTTTAACCGAGCCGGTACATCACGTCCGATAACAACGTATATCGATTTGTAGAAGCGGTCCATGATCTCTTGCAGCTGCGTGTACACAGGCAAGCTCGTAAGATGGCTGATCTGCGCGAATTGTTTCTGTTTTAATAAGACGAAGTTCAGGATAATATCGTCATCCTGCAGCTTTATAAAGGATCGATTCGCCAGACTGTGTACAACTTCTTGCTCTACTGTGCCGAGTGCATGCAACTTACGATTTCCTTGAATGACAGAAGCGAGAATGTTGACCTCATGCGACGACATCTCACCTGCCCGATCCCAGATGTCTTGCGTGCCACCGATTTTATAGAAAGCCATCCTAACTTGCCCATTCACTGTGTTATTATTCCCCGATGACATACTGTATGCGGGATGGAAGTCTTCATAGCCGACAATATCCCAATGTCCTTCGTGCGGACGCTTCGTATATCCGCCGCTAATCCCATTAACGCGCTGCACATCATGTGCCACGAAGTCGACCGCCATCGGAATGAGTGTCCAGAGCAGGAAGCTGCGATCCCATGGATGCTCCAACAACTGCTGCAATTCCGGTATCGCCTTATCCAGCAGTTCAATCAACCTCGGCGCAAAATCGGCTGCCGCCTCTTCGGTTATCTGAAAAATCTCACGCTGCATATCTTTATCAACGATAATAAAGTCCGTCTCGAAGCGTTGGCTCGCCACTTCCTTCAGCAGCGTGCTGTCTACCAGCAGCTTGACCTCTTCTTCCATGTACGGCATCGAGATGCCTAACTCGAGACAAAGCTCCTCCAAGCTTAAAGGATTCCGATACGCCGCGAACAAGATGTTCTTCGGAATAAGTCGTTGAATGAGTTTCCACGGCGAGCCGTCATCCCCGTCCCTTCCGCTTTTGCTAAACCAGATATTCTCCGCTTTGAAACTGCGCACGCCAACTTCTCTTGCCATTTCGATCCCCTCCCGCATGTTGGTCCGGCATTCGTGAAGCTTGCGCTTGACCGTTCCTTCGGGAAGACCAAGCCTTCTCGCGATCGTACCGATTCGTTCGCCGTCGAAGTAATAGGCGACGATAATTTCGCGATAGCCGGATGCGAGCAGCGACAGTTCGCGGCGCAGCAGCGCTAGATTTTCCCGCAGCAGCAGTTGCTCTTCCGCCGTCGCGCCCTCGTCAGCCACGGCTGCCAGCGGCCCGTCTCCGAAGATTGTCGTGCTGCGGCGTTTCTTCTCCTTGGCCCAACGCGCATAGCGGTTCCTTGCGATTGTCCAGATCCAACGGCCGAGATCGGCCGGACGGCTTCCGTTCGCAAGACTGAGCAGCGCCTGCGAGGCAATGTCCTGTGCCAGATCCTCTGCTTCCGTTCTACTGCCCGTTTTCTTCAATGAAAAGTAATACAGCTTCTCAAGATAATCCCGCTGAATCTCCGCAGCCATCGTGTCCGGCATATACAAGCTTCACCTGCCTCTTATCTCAATAGTGTCGAATAATGCGAGATGGTTCGGTCTGCTCGAAAACTTTTTTGCTATAATCAACTAGACTCCTTATTCCATTATGGAAGGAACGCGGGTGCAGCATATGAAGCCTATTCATCATCCATTGGTTTGTATCGGCAATGGCCACAAGCCCCCTAATCTGCATAAATGGGGACCGGGGGTACGTGATCTTTATGCTTTTCACTATATCGTCAGCGGCAAGGGCGTGCTAGAGACGCGAGGCTCGAGCTTTCATCTGAAAGCTGGCGACAGCTTCGTGATCTATCCGGACACCGAGGTGTACTACTACCCCGATCTGAGCGATCCTTGGGCGTATGTATGGTTAGAGATCAAAGGCGACGAAGTTCCCGATCTGCTGTCTAAGACGCAGTTTACACGGGATCGGCCCGTTGCCTCAGCGGCTCCATGTGATTTGACCGCCTTATACCCTGCGGCTCCGAATGCAGACGCCAAGCCGTTTGAACGCATACGAGCCGAGTCACAGCTTCGTCTCTTGTTGTCGCACTATTTGGAGTATTATCCGAATGAAACAACAATTCCTGCTGCCGACTATGCCATAATGGCCAAACAATTTATTGAGCATCATTACTGGAAAGCGAACCTGACTGTCACCGATATTGTGAATGCAGTACGGCTAGAACGCAGCTACCTCTTCCGCTTATTCAAGGACGCCACAGGCATGTCGCTCTTACGTTATTTGACGGACTATCGAATCCAACGTGCCTGCGAGCTGCTTCGAACGTCGGACTTGTCCATCAAATCGATCGCTTATTCGGTCGGGTACAAGGATCAGCTCTATTTCTCTCGTGTATTTAAAAAAGCAACGTCCTATACCCCATCGGAGTATATGACGCTGCATCATGGTTAGTGATTCATTCGTTATTTGACCAGCTTAGCTCGTACAATTACGCAGTCATGTGCCGGCACATGAGGCGCGAAGCGCTCTTGGAACACGCCGAGCTCCTTGTGCTCCCAGCAGTCGTACAACGACAGCGACATCCCTGCGGCATTAGGAATGCCAACGTCCCAGAATAACAGCGGCACCTCACGTTGATGATCGCTTAGATTGAAGAAGCCGAAAGCCAGATCGCCGTCGCTGAGCACCTTCACGAGCATAAAGACGTCATTTCCGTGGAACCAATTCGGCTCCGGCTTGATCCGATAAGCGCCGCGGCCTTCGGCATCCTGATTGATGGCGATGATGTCGCGGTTCAGCAAAATGTCCTTCGTTGCTTGGTTACCGGAACGAACATCGCAGCCGATCATTAATGGCGATCCCATCATTGCCCATAACGAGAAATGCGTCTTATACTGCGTATCGGTACAGCCTCCATTGCCTTTGCCGATAAATCCGTCGTTGCTGCCGCCATACATGCCGACAACGAGCATGTCCATATCGTTGTGGCAGAACGAGCCCGTATAGCAGCCCTTGTCCAACTGCGACTGAGCTAGACTCTTGATGGAATCCCACTTATCTTGAATATCCCCCGTCGAGCGATACATATGCGCCCCTGACTCGCGAATCCACTGATATACATTGTCTTCTCCCCAGTTGCAGGCGGAGAACAGAATATCTCTTCCGCTGTTCTTGAGCGCCAGGCTCATCCGCTTATACAGCAGTTCACCCGACATCTGCCGCGGCTTGAAGCAGTAATCGAATTTGAGGAAATCGACGCCCCATTCCGCCAATTTCTTCGCATCTTGGAATTCATGCTCGAAGCTGCCCGGATAACCCGCGCAAGTATTCGTTCCTACGCACGAATACATGCCGAACTTGAGGCCCTTCGAGTGAATATAATCCGCAAGCGCTTTCATGCCGCTCGGGAATTTAACAGGGTCTACTACCCAATTGCCCTCCATGTCCCGCTGCTTCAAGCTCCAGCAATCATCGATGACGATGTATTCGTAACCCGCATCCTTATAGCCTTCTGATACGAATAGATCTGCGACGTCTCGAATCAGTTGTTCATTAATATCCCACGTGAACGTGTTCCATGAATTCCATCCCATCGGCGGGGTCAGACCAAGCGGTTTCGAATATTCCATGATTAGCGCCTCCTGTGTTCCCGTGCTGGCGGGAATCAACTATTGTCCATTCCATTGTCGAATTGCTAATGGAATTAAATCATAAGCGCCTCTGCCTAGCCTATATCCTGACGTTGCTTCTATATGGACAATTGTTGCTTAGGAGGATTGCGAAAGATTTTTCCGATTAAATCGATAAATTAATTGTATACGTAACATGCCTCGTTCAACTAGCACATGCCCTCATATCGTCGTATCATAAAAGATAGTTGGTTTGCAGCGGAATGCTGTACATATGTGGAGGATAATTCACACGTGGAAGGAGATGTTGAACAATGACGGGCGATCATGGCTAACATCCGATATGGCAAGTCGCACCGCAAGCCCCCCACATGGTAAGGACTTTGGCTTTTTCTGCATGTATTAGGGTTTTATATACGGTTCGGTGATCTTACTTTCAAATAGCTTTTAACTATCATATAATAGTTAGTATCATAATCTAATTTATCACGGAAACAGGCAATGATCGATTGACTAAAGGTGTGTGACAATATTCACACCCTGAATAATAGTACGTAAGGACGGTAAATCATGAGTAGCAGACAAACTACAGACGTTATCTTAATTGGTGCCGGAATCATGAGTGCAACACTTGGGGCGCTGCTGAAAGAACTGATGCCATCGTGGAAAATTTCCGTGTTTGAGAAGCTCGGAAGCGCTGGCGAAGAAAGCTCCAACGAGTGGAACAATGCAGGTACTGGCCACTCTGCCCTGTGTGAGCTGAACTACACGAATGAGAAGCCGGATGGCTCCATTGATATTAATAAAGCGATTAAGGTTAATGAAGAGTTCCAGGTGTCCAGACAGTTCTGGTCCTACCTCGTGAACAACAACCTGATCCGCAATCCACGGGACTTTATCGTATCCGTACCTCATATGAGCTTCGTGCAAGGCGACAAGGACGTTAATTTCCTTCGCAAACGGTTCGCTGCGCTGTCTGCTAACCCGCTGTTCGAAGGTATGGAATTCTCCGACAGCCCAGAGAAGCTGAAAGAATGGATTCCGCTTATGATGCAGAACCGCGTTGTCGACAAGCCGATCGCGGCAACGAGAAGCGAAGCCGGAACGGACGTTAACTTCGGCGCGCTGACGCGCATCTTGTTCAAGCAGCTGCAGAAACAGAATGTAAACCTGGAATACAAACGCAGCGTTGAGGACATCAAACGTAAGAGCGACGGCTTGTGGGAACTGAAGGTTCGCAACCTCGATACGGGCAGCGTAGAGCGTCACGCAGCGCCATTCGTCTTCATCGGCGGCGGCGGCGGCAGTCTCCACCTGCTCCAGAAAACCGGAATTAAAGAAGGCAAAGGCGTTGGCGGTTTCCCTGTAAGCGGCCTGTTCATGGTGTGCCGCAATCCAGAAGTCGTAGCGAAGCACCGTGCCAAAGTATACGGCCAAGCACCGGTAGGCGCGCCTCCGATGTCCGTGCCTCACTTGGATACGCGTATGATCGACGGCAAGGAATCGCTGCTGTTCGGACCGTTCGCAGGCTTCTCGCCGAAGTTCCTGAAGACGGGCTCCATGCTTGACCTGATCACGTCGGTTAAACCGCACAACCTGTTAACGATGCTCGCAGCTGGCGTGAAGAGCGCTTCGCTGACGATGTACCTGATCAAACAGGTGATGTTGTCCAAAGAACAACGCATGAACGATCTGCGTCAGTTCGTTCCAGATGCGAATGGTGCAGACTGGGATCTGCTCGTTGCGGGTCAACGCGTACAGATCATTAAGGATACGCCTACAGGCGGCAAAGGTACGCTGCAATTCGGCACCGAAGTCATCAGTGCAGCTGACGGCTCGGTTGCCGCACTGCTCGGCGCATCCCCAGGTGCCTCGACAGCTGTTTCCGTTATGCTCGAAGTGATCAACAAGTGCTTCCCGCAGCATATCAAGGCTTGGGAGCCGAAGATCAAAGAAATGATTCCTTCGTATGGCGTGAAGCTGATGGAGAACCCTGCGCTGGTCCGCGAGATTCAAGCGACGACAGGTCGTGCACTTGGTTTGAAATCCGAGCTGCAAGCTGCAGCTAAATAAATATCCACACACACGAAGCGGCCTTCATCCCGATTGCGGGGCAAAGGCCGCTTCTTCTATTTTGTTATCCTACTGCGATAGAGGTGTCCAATGTTAAACAAACAGACAGCTGCCCATTACATATGGGCGAATGCAAGACTGCTCGAACGGAGAGTGTTCGACCATGCCTTCTTCGGTGGTTCGGCCCATGATGTTGTACAGGCATTGCGAGCTTATCAGAATGACGATGGCGGCTTCGGGAATGCGCTGGAGCCGGATCTGCGAGCGCCTGACAGCCAACCGCTCTTCGCGGAGTTTGGTCTTCGTACGCTGTACGAATCGCGTATTCAGGATGCTGCGCTCGCCAGCGATGTCTGCCGCTACATCGCACAGCATGCGGATCTGAAGCAAGGGATCGCGACGATTACCGAATCGTCACGCCATTATCCTCGCGCTGAGCATTGGAACCACCCGCAATCGGAACAGCCATCGTTCAGCCGTCTAACCGGCCTTGTTGGATTGCTGAAATGGCAAGGCATTCAGAACGCTTGGCTGGACAATGCAGTGGACGTCTGCCTGCGGCATATCGCTTCCGAGAAATATGAAGATTCGCACACGATTCTAACGGCATTCTGTCTACTCGAGAGCTTACCGCAGACAGAGGCGATTAAGAAACTGTACGGCAAGCTGTCGGACGAGCTGATGGCCGCACAATGGTTCCGATTGGATGCTGCCACCGAGGGTTATGGTCTCACCCCGCTGGACTTCGCCCCTGTCGCGAATTCGTACTGCCGCCCGCTTTTCTCGGATGCTGTGATCGAAGAGCATCTGAAAGCGCTCGCGTCCGAACAGGATGAGGACGGCGGCTGGCCGATTCAATGGCAGCCTCCGAGTGAGCTTGCGAGGTTGGAATGGCGAGCTTATCGGACGGTTAAGAGCCTCATTACGCTGCAATCCTATCGCTGGGAATAATTTTTTCACGGCCATGTTTGGTTTCGCCTCCGGCTGTCGTTTATTAAGTGATTGGCTCCCTGTATGACAACTACACTTTATAAGGAGACAAAGCGCAATGAGTGATGCACAGATTGAAATCGTTCGATTAGGCGAGAGGAAATATATCGGCATTGCGGTAACCTCCCCCTTGAAGAAGGTTAAAGGAATTGGCGAAGCACACCAACTCTTCATGGAAAGAAAAGATGAAATTCAAAGTAAAGCAGACGACAGCACTTATGTATGTGTTCATTTTGCAAACGAAGTATTGTTCACCTATGTCTATTGCATGGAAGTAACCGAACTACAACCTATTCCAGAGGGTATGATTGGTTTTGAAGTGCCAAGTAACCAATATGTAAAAGTACAGTCCAATGGTGAAGAACCATATGGACTTATCGAAACATTTCTAAGGGACAAAGGAATGCAAAGTTCAAATTCCGTTTCATTTGAAGTATTTCAGTTTGGCAAAGAGGAAAGTAAGTATCAAGCTGAAATCCTAGTTCCAGTTGGTGGACGTGAATGAATGCGTAGATATGCATCGAACGCCTGAAGAGGTTGAACGGTTGAAAGGTCATCTGTTCGGTTTGGTCTGTTGATTGGGCGGCTGTTGCTGCGGTCATGGGAGAGTGAAACGATGATGCGAGTGGAGATTGTGGAGACAGAGCGTATCTCAACCTATATAGGGGTAAGGGCATGCGCGTATTTCTCGGATCTAGGTGCTGCGGTTGGCCGTGCATTCGACGAACTAATCAGCAGGAGCGATGAAATTAAGAATATCCGGAACACTAACGTTACATATGGGATAACTCCACCCAATTATAAGGGCAATAACGGTGTCGTCGATTTCTACAGCTGTTATGAGGTCGACCCGATTGAAAGCCTGCCGCATGGGATGGTACATCTCCATCTACTTCCCCGTGTGTATGCCATGACTCATTATAAAGGGCCTGCCAGCCAGACGGGCAACGCTTATGATTTCACGACCCAGTGGCTGAAGGATAACGGTTATGAATACGACGATGTCGCTTATTATTTGGAGCGCTACGACGAGAAGACGGTGGTCGGTTCCGATGATGATCGGAGCGAGATGCAGATTTGGACGCCGGTGAAGAAGCGATAACACAATGTTCAAAAAATAGGAAATGGCGGTGCAGGGGATACCACCCGACACCGCCATTTCTTATTGCACTGCGAAGCTCTGCTTCGCGTTCTGGTCCCTCTATACGAACATTCTCGTATCGTTGTTGCGGCCGAACCGATAGATAGCGATCAGTGAGAAGGCTGCCGCGAAGGCGGCCATAATCGCCAGATTCAGGTACAGGCTGCCGAGCTTATTCCCTTGCTGCAGCTTGTTGACCGTATCGAGCAGCCAGTGCTGCGGCAGGAAATTGGAGATTCTCCGCACCGTATCGGGCATAATATCCATTGGGAAGAAGCAGCCGGCCAGCAGGCATGTCGGCGTAATGATCAGATTCTGCATGGCCCCGGCGATAGCGCCGCTCTGGGCAAAGGCGACGATCATCAGCGACAGACCTACCGACGACAGGCCGAACAACAGCAGTACCGGAACAAACTCGATATAGGAAACGCCGGAATCGATATGGAACACATTTCTCATGAAAAACAGCGTCACGACGATTTGCAGCAGCATGATGATAACGTTCACGGCGACATTGGCCAGCACGTAAGTTCGCGCCGAGATCGGCGAGGAGAAGATGCGCAGAAACGTGCGATTCTCCTTCTCCCTTAGAATCAGCCCCGACATGTTAACTGCCGAGAACATCATGAATGTGATGAGATAGCCGAAGGTCTGGTACGTGACGCTTTTGGTGCTGGACGTATCCTTGACCGTATCCGCCGTCAGCTTGAAGCTTGGCTGGCGGTAGCCTTCATAAATGCGGTCGAATGCTTCTTGATCGCCGCTTGTTTCCTTGCCGATGGCGGTGATGTTGCCGATGTAGCTCTGCAGCATCGATTTTACCGCTGCGGTCACCTGCGCGCCTTTGATCGATACGATCGTCATCTTGCCGGGGTTGCCACTGCGAACGCTGTCCGCAAATCCCTTATCGATTATGATGCCGATGTCCAGCTTGCCGTCTTCGATTGCCTGATTGAGCGACGTTTTGTCAGTCGCATTCACCCTGACCTGCTTCAGTTCGCCGACGAATTGAATCGTATCGGCAGTTATGGCCTGATTGCCGTCTTCGTTGACGATGCCGACCCTCAGATCGGTGCCGCTGGCATTCCCGTATAGCAGCATCGACAGCAATGCGCCGGCGATCGGAAGACCGAAATAGAGGAACCAGCTTCTCTTGTTGCGGAATTTGCTAATGAGCGTCTTTCGAATGAGCCATATAATATCTTTCATAGATTAGAGCGCCTCCCGTCTGCGCATTAGAATGGCTGTAATTGCGAGAAAAGCTGCTGCTACCGCCGTGTTCAGACCGATTGCCGGCATCGCCGCCAGCCAGTCATGACCGTAAATGATTTGCGTCAAGGCCTGGTTCGCCCAACGCATCGGCGAAATGTCCCTCGCGATCTTCATGAAGTTCGTGGCGTCGTCGACCGGAAAGTAAGCTCCGCCGAGGAAGGAGGCGATTTGCGTGAAGATGAGAACGACCAACCGCCCGCCGTCTTCCATGAACAGGTAGCTGCAGCCCAACCCAATGCTGACGGCGAGCAGCACTTCAGTCAACAGCACAAGTAGGACGGCGGCATAATGATCGCCCCAATCGGCTTTGAACACGAACTTGCTGAACAGGAAGACAGCAGCGACGCAGAGGAAGTTAATGGCCGTGCAGCCGATCACCTTACCCGCGAAAATCGTCCCCTTGGAGACGGGCGCGGCCGACAGCCGGATGGCCGTATTGCGAAGTCTCTCGCCGCGGATCAGGAAGCTTCCCGACATGCAGGAGTAAAAGGCGACCATGGTCGTCATCGCCATCGCGTAATAATCGATGGATCCGGGTTTCTTCTCCGAACCGAGTGCCGTTTCCGCCACAAAGTCGCCGCCGGCATAGGTGTCGGTTAGAATGGCTTCAGCCTTTTCAGGCGAATCGATCATGGCCGCCGCCGCCAAATTGTAGCGGTCCGCGAAGGTGGCCAGCATACCTTGCAGCACATTGCTCTCCAGCGTATGCATGACGCCGCCGAAGAAGGCGATGCCGTTGTTGCTGATTTCGGCGTAAGCCGTATAATGGTCGGCGCTCACTTCAGCTTTGCCATCGGTATCGACGGGCGCCGGCGTCAGCGTGACACCTTCCTTGGCGATCGCCGCGGTGAATTGGTCCCAGCTGGCCTCAAGCTGCGGATTATCCGCCGTGTCGCGGTAGAGCAGATTCATGTCGCCGAGCGAAAGACCGCTTGTAAAGGCATTCGTCAGCGCCATTCCAAGGATAAGCATCAATACAATCGGGAATGCGAGCATTAAAACGAAAGTTCTCATATCTCGCAAATTGACTTTGATTTCCCTCCATGCGATATGCCAGATTTGCATCGGTTACCCCTCCTAATCCCGCAAGTTCCGTCCGGTCAGCGTCAGGAACACGGTCTCCAGACTCGGTTCCTGCTCTTCAACCGAGCGAATTTCCACTCGGTCGCGAATCAGCTTCTGAATAATGTCGTTCAAATTGTTCACTTCGGTTTTGGAATTAATTTTCAGTATCTGCTCATCCATCCGAACCGCCGTTACGCCCTGCACGTTTCGCAGCGAGTCGACCTTGAGCGACTCGGCGCTTTTGACACCGATCCAGATGTCCTTCGTGTCCGTAATCGTTGATTTGAGCTGTTCCTTCGTACCGTCAGCGATAATTTTGCCATGATCGACAATCGCGATGCGGGTACAGATTTCTTCGACTTCCTCCATATAGTGGCTGGTATAGATGATCGTGCAGCCCATATCGTTCAGCTTGCGAACCGAGTTCAAAATATAATTGCGGGACTGCGGGTCGATGCCTACGGTCGGTTCATCCATTATGATCAACTTCGGCCGATGGGCGATGGCGCAGGCGATGTTGAGGCGACGCTTCATGCCGCCGGAGAAATTTCTCGGAAAGCTCCTGTGTTTGTCGCCCAGACCGACGAATTGCAGCGCTTCTTCGGTTCTTTCATGCAGCAGACTGCCTCTTAGGCCGTATAGTCCGGCGAAGAAACTGACGTTCTCGTAAGCAGTCATATCCTCGTAGATGGCCAGATCCTGAGGCACAATGCCAATGTTCATCTTGGCGAATTTGTTGTGCTTAGCGATGTTTCGGCCGAGCAGCTCGATTTCGCCCCGGGTGGCCCGCAGCAGCGAGGCGATCATATTGATCGTCGTGCTCTTGCCGGCTCCGTTGGCACCTAGGAAGCCGAAAATCTCCCCTTCCGCGACGGACAGATTAATGTTGTCAACAGCGATAAAATCGCCAAACTTTTTAGTTAGATTGCGGATTTCCAATACGTTCATTAGGCTCACTCCCTCTTCGTTCTCGGTTATGGTCCCATTATAAGAAAAAGGGATGAACCTATGTCAGTACATAAGTTCATCCTTCACCATGAGAATATTCACTTTCTGTCGGGTGAACATTCTCACCCTCAGCTCCAAGCGGCATCAGGGTCGTGACCGAGAACCCTTGCGTGCCATCGACGATGACCGTACCGTTAAGCGCCGCAGTCCGCTCCTCCATACCGATAATGCCGAGTCCCTTGACGATCTTCTCTGCGCCTTTGCCGTTGTCCGACACAACCGCCTTGATGAACCGGTTAAGCACCTGAACATGAATGCGGATGGCCGTGGCTTCGCTGTATTTGAACGAATTCGTGGCCGCTTCAGTCGCGTTCTGCTGGATGACCTTCCACTGTATCGACGTGATCCGGTCCATATCCCCTTCATGGGTCAAGGTCGCGGTCATGCCTTGCCGGGAAGCCAACTCGTCCACGAACAGACGCAGCCGGTTGATGCCAAGCTCCTCGGAGCGGGGCTTCATATCTTTGAGTGTAAGCCGAATGCGCTCCAGTCCTTCTTTGGAAATGGAGATCGCATTGCCGAGCAACTCCGCCGCCTTCTCCTTGTTAGCGTCCAGCAGGCGGCGGGAAGCTTCCATCTGAATAAGCGCGCCGGCCATCGAATGGCCGATCTCGTCGTGAATTTGCTGGGAGAGCCGATTTCGCTCCTCAAGCTTAATCGTGTAGGCGGATTGGCGCATAAATTCGTCGTTCTCGCTGATCGTCCGCTGCAGTCGCTGTTGGTTGAGCCGCAAGCTCTCACGCTCGTCGTCCAATCGCTGCAGCGAAGCGGTATGGGAACGGTTCGCCGCATAAAACAAGTAGCTTAAAGAAACGGCCAGCGCATACGAGGGGATGACGGACCAAGGGGCGAGAAACAGCGGTACGAGCATCAGCAGAAACGCGATTCCTCTGTGCAGCCGGCCGTAGTCAGTCCATTCGTAAAGGTTGACGGGCAGCAGCAGTATGAACAGCGGATTGAGCCACAGCGCGCAGTAGATGATAAAGGCTGCCGAAAGGGTGGCCAGCAGGCGACGCAGCAAGTTGTCGCGAAAAATCGGAATCGCAATGTTCAGGCACAGGTAGATCAGATAGGCGAGCAGCAGCCGATTGTCGGTTGCTTCAGCGCTGAAATAGGAGGCGAGTATGACGTAGAGCAGCAGTCCGGCTTTATTCCCGATCGTCCAAAGTTCCATAGAGATGCTAACTCCTAATCGCTTGTCGGCTTCGCCTCGCCCGTCAGCACGTAGATGGCGATTTGCGTGCGGTGTTCAAGACCGGTTTTGTTCAGGATAGACGTAATATAATTGGCGGTCGTACCTTCGGAGATGAACAGCTTCTTCGAAATTTCCTTGTTCGAAAGTCCCTGGGCGATCTGTTCCATGACGTCGAGCTCGCGTTCTGTGAACAAGCTGCGGTCAAACTTGGAACCGCCTGTTTCTTGTACGACCGGAACAGGCCCGGCCGGCGGGGCAGAGGAAGACGGCTGAAGCGCGGTCGACAAATTCAATTTGATCTTGTCCAGCACAACATCCTGCAGCACATGGTGGTCGTTGTAGACGCTTTTGATGGCGTCACGAATCTGTTCGGGATCATTGTTCTTGAGTAGGTAGCCGCGCGCGCCTGATTTGACGGCTTCCAAAATAAATTCGTCATCGTCGAAGGTGGTCAGGATAAGCGGCTTGACCTTCGTCCGCTCCACGATCAACCGTGTCGCCTCGACGCCGTTCATATTCGGCATGCGGACATCCAGCAGCGCAACGTCGACTTGGCCCGCGTTGCTGCAGCAATAATCCAGCGCCTCCGCTCCGTCGCCGACGGTGGCGACAACTTCGAATTCTTCGAAGCTGGACAAAATAATTTTCATTCCTTCCCGGATGAATGAATTATCGTCGGCGATAAGCACCTTGATTTTCATGGGATCGCATCCCTCCTGTCTGTCGAGAGCCAATATCACAGCAGAATTAGAGCGTCTGTCCGCTATCCACCGTAATAATCTGACCGGTCAATGCTTCTTGTTCGAGCGTCGAGCAGATCATGGAGGCAATATCCTCTGGCGTGGAGATGCTCTGCAGCAGCAGCCTTGGGGCCAACCTGTTCATCTGCTCTTCCCGTCCTGCCCACCACCGAGTTGCTACCGCTCCCGGTGCGATGCAGTTGACCCGGATGTTAGGCGCGAGCGCTCTAGCGAGCGACTTCGTCAAGCCGTGAACGGCTGACTTGGACACGGCATAAGGGAGCGATGAACCTAACCCGGTCGTACCGGCGATGCTGCCAACGTTGACGATGGCGCCGCCGTTATTTTTCATATAAGAAGATACGGCCCTAGCACTGTAGA
The DNA here is from genome assembly GCF_014779765.1 of Paenibacillus terricola. Classification (GTDB taxonomy): domain Bacteria; phylum Bacillota; class Bacilli; order Paenibacillales; family Paenibacillaceae; genus Paenibacillus_T; species Paenibacillus_T terricola. The sequence continues at coordinate 155,355 of NZ_JACXZA010000009.1, forward strand.
ACATCCCTTTCACGTTCACGTCGATCAGTTCGTCCCAGATGTCATCGGTGACAGCCTCCAGATCATTCATCGGGATATGGCGAGTGATGCTGGCATTGTTCACAAGCAAGTCGATCGTTCCTAATTGTTCAGCAACTGCATGTACCATGCCGCGCACTTCCTGATCCTTGGAAACGTCTGCTTGGATCGCTATCGCTTGGCCGCCCTCCGCAATGATCTGCTGCACCGTCTCCTCTGCATCCGTCTGCGAGCGAGAATAGTTGACCGCCACAATCGCTCCGCGTTTTGCCAGCGCCAAGCTCGTCGCCTTGCCGATACCCGTGCCTCCGCCTGTCACAATAGCTACCTTGTTCTTCAATTCCATGTTCATCCACTCCTTTATGTACATAAGTGCGTCTATTGTAAGATTCTAGTAACCTTTTGTCTAGACTCGCTCGTAGGAATTACTGGATTCATTCTAAGCCAACTGGAATTTCAACATTGCATTGGCTTATTCCGGACTGTATACTTTATTATATTATCGCATTAAAGTGTTAGCATAATGAAGTGACTGCTGAAAGGAAGTCGATCGATCATGCAATCACAGCTTCGCATCGCAGTACCCAAAGGTAATAACGACGTCTCGCACCTGTTCAAGCAAGCCGGATATCCACTGCCCGAAGGTCTGGATAACTCGCGTAAGTATATCATTCCTATCCCCTGCACGAACCTGACCTTTATCCTTGCGAAGGCAATCGACATCCCGACCATCGTAGCCTATGGTGCAGCTGATGTAGGCATTGTGGGCAAAGAAATGCTTCTTGAGAATCCGCGGGATGTCTATGAGCTGCTGGACCTTGCGATTACGGAAGGGACAATAGCGGTCATAGGTAAGCCGGGGCATGCGAAGGTGAACCCACAAGTGGCCACCCCCTATTCTAGCATCACTGCAGCTTATTATAAGAATAAGGGGCAACAGGCCGAGATCATCCCGTTGAACGGGTCCCTCGAGCTTGCGATCTCATCAGGTTTCGTGGATTGCATCGTGGACCTTGATGATTCAATTTATGTTTGGGAAGATGCTGGGCTTACTCTGCTGGACACCATTCACCGCGTATCCAGCCGCCTGATCGCCAATTGTGCAAGCTATATGCTGCGAGGCGATGAGATTAAGCTGCTATGTGATCGGTTAAGTTCCACCATTTCCTCTATGGCTGCATTAGAAGAACGTACGATTGCGCACATTTTGCTCGAAGAACGCCCAAGCCTCGGGGAAAAGGAGCTCTGAGATCTCATCCACATGGAACCAGCGCACTTCATCGATCTCATCATCCTGCGGAGCTAGATCCGTACCGTCACCTGTATATTCAACCAGAAACATCGTTGTCTCCTGCCGTTCTAGACCCAGCTTCTCGCGCACGATTGCATCGAAAACAAAGCATATCTTCTGTTCGAATCGGCGGCGTATGACAAATTGGCTTGAGCCGGTTTCTTCCTTCAGTTCTCGGAACAGCGCCTGCTCCACATCTATGTCACCTTGTTCCATGCCGCCCTTGGGGAAATCCCATTTGCCTGATATTTTCCCCTGCGCGCCTTTCACCTTATGAACTAACAGAACGTTATCCACATTCAGAATAATGCCGCCGACTGCTCTACGAATCATACCGCACCCTCCACAACGATCGGATTAGAAAGAAAATTGCTAGGAAATCAGTAATGGTAACAGTTCTATTATAGAGGCGGTACATTGCCAAATAAACGGGTTCTTGGATAGCACAAGCGCGCCTGCTTCAGCAGACGCGCTTATCACCTTCAACACTTATCCTCAATTCGCTTCTGTTTCCGAATCAATCGCCCAGCCGTTTATGAATTCCCGTGTGGAAAAATTCGCTATGTCCACAGTTCGGACAGACATATACGTTAAAGGACAAATGCTCCTCAACATCGAAGAATGCACCAAGCAGGCCACGGTTATTGTCCCGCGATTCGAATCGGTACTCCTTCAGAAACTGCATGTCTCCGCTGCAGCGCAAGCAATCCAAGCCTTCCACAACGCCAGCCCCTCTCGTACTGATTTACCATTAATGACGAATCAGCCCGAAATAGGTTGCAGTTGGAACTAGGTATTTTTATTCAGATTCCATCCACATGTGATTGTGTGGATATTGTGGATAAGCTGTGCGTTATGTGTGTAACTTGAAGCGCTTACTTGCTTGCCCTAACGTGGATAAGCCTCTGACTACCTGCATGCAACTAAAATTATACGTTCTACGCCTCTGCCCGATCGCAATGCAGAATCATCGCATCACGCATGAACGCTGCGAGTCCCTCCTGATATTTATCGATATTCGCCGTAAACCGTGGATCATTCACATACATTTCGCCCAAGCCGCGATACATCTCGGTCGAGCAGTTATAAAAGTTGTCGGTAATATGCTGCCGATGAGCGGCAATGGTACGCTGCACTTCCTCGTCTGCTGGCCCAAACGGCATCCGCTCCACTAACACTCGATAAACCTCATCGTTGAATTCCTTGATGCGGCGCCAATCTTCTTCCGTATACTTGGCCGTGCGGCGCGCCGATTCCTTATAAGCGTCCGTACTGCCCCAACGTTCTTCTGCTTCCTTGCCGTATTTCTCTTGATGCTCCTCGATTTCCTTCATATCGAACGGCTCGAACATATCCTTCTTGCTCATCGAATATCCTCCTTCAATCGATTGGATCGTCCGATCCACCGACTGGATAATTTGTTCGAGGCGATGCTTCTTCTTGAGCAGCAGTTCCTTGTGGATACGCAGCATTCGCTGGCGGTCATACGCGGGATCGTCCAGGATAAGACGGACCTCTTGCAGCGGCAGTTCCATCTCCCGGAAGAAAAGCACCTGCTGCAGCCGCTCCAGATCCTGCTCACTATACAGCCTGTAGCCGTTATCCCCAATCTCCGAAGGATTCAGCAGTCCGATCTCGTCGTAATGATGCAGCGTGCGCACACTGACCCCCGCCAACTTAGCTACTTCTTTTACTTTATAATACATGTCGCATCACCTCTTACTTGTATCGTAAAGGATCACGTAACGTGAGAGTCAACGCCTTTTTTAGGACCAGGTTATACAGAATTTATCCCCAGCACAAAATGTGAATAATGTGGATAAACCTATGGATAACCGCATTGTTATGCGCATTCCCGTTCCTTATTTATCCACATGTGCGTTAAGACCTACACAGCACAACGAGGCTTGCCTATGGCAAAGCCCCGTTACTTATAGCCTATTCAGCTTAAAATTTCATGCAGATGTAGCTTAGCGTTCCCATTTCATAACTGCGGTGGATGACTTCAGGTTTGTTCTCCGGATCACCGCTGCCATAGGCAATGTACAAGGGGACAAAATGCTCCGGACGCGGCACGGCCTTCCGTGCATTCGGCGCAAGCTCCTCGTAGCGGAACAAGGATTCAAGATCGCGCTCGGTCATGCGATCCACCAGCCAGTCGTCAAAATCGATCGCCCACTGCTCGGGATCTCCGCCGCCCCAGCGCATCTGTTGGAAGTTATGCACCGTCGCGCCGCTGCCGATCACAAGAATATCTTCTGCGCCGAGACCTCGCAGCGCCTCGCCTACATGGAATTGATATTCATTCGTCTGGAAGGGCTGAACGGAAATTTGTACAACCGGAATGTCAGCGTCCGGGTACAAGCGCGATAGGACAACCCATGTTCCATGGTCAAGTCCGCGTTTCGTATCATATTGAACAGGAATGCCTCGCTCACCCAAACGGTTGCCGACTTCTTCTGCTAATTCGACTGAACCTGGCGCAGGATATCGCATATCGAACAGCGGCTGTGGAAAACCGCCAAAGTCATGGATAGTGGAGTAACGTCCTTCAACTGCAGAGATCGTCAGCACCTCTGTCTCCCAGTGCGCGGTGAACAGTACAATCGCTTTCGGACGTCCGATTGTCGAACCATATTGGGATAGGAATACACCGCACTCGTTATCTTCAATCGCCATCATCGGCGATCCGTGACCAATGAACAAAGCTGGCATCATAAGAGAAGCCCCCTTAACGTTTGTTGTGGTTATATATAATAAGTAACTTAATTACTTTATGTAAGTAAGTGTACCGAATAAGCAGGCGTAAGTCAATCGTTTGTTACATGGTTTAGCCCAACTACTAACTATATTTTTTTTAGTGCACTTGCGATATAATAATTTCATTGAGGTGATTAGATGAACGAGACGGCGATATGTCCACGTTTCGAGAAAGCAGTCGGTATACTGAGCAAACGCTGGGTTTCGCTCATCGTATTCCAGCTGCTCCACGGACCGAGCAGATTTTGCGCCTTGGAAGCGTCCCTCCCGAACATTAGCGGCAGACTGTTGTCAGAGCGGCTGAAAGAGCTGGAGCAGGAAGGAATCGTACGAAGAGAAGTATACCCTGAAATGCCCGTTCGTATTGAATACTCATTGACGGACAAAGGACGCGCGCTGGCGCCTATTCTGGCTGAGATTGGCACTTGGTCATCCAACTGGCTGTAATGCAAGCAGCCTAATAACCCCCAACCAACTACAAAAGCCCTGTACAGAAGACTTTATCGTCTTCCGTGCAGGGCTCTTTTCGTTAACCGGTTATCTTATTATACTGCTGCAAGCGCTGCAGCTTTCTCGAGGCCGCCACCGATGATCGATGCTGCTTGATCAGGGAGCTGGTTGTGGCCTTCAACGATAACGGATTCGATGTCCGTAATCCCGAAGAAGCGCAGTTGGTTCGCAACGAGGTTGTAAGACATTTCTGCTGCAGCCGCTGGACCTTCGGAATAAATGCCGCCGCGTGCGTTAAGCAGAACGACTTTTTTGCCGCCCAACAGACCAACAGGACCTTCTGGCGTATATTTGAACGATTTGCCTGCTTGGCTCAGGTAGTCAATGTACGTGTGCAACGGTGCTGGCACCGTCATGTTCCAGAGCGGGAATGCCAATACGACGAGGTCAGCTGCGATGAACTGATCCAGGTAACGGCCAGCGATAGCTGCAGCTTGCGCTTCCTCAGCCGTTGCTTCGATGCCGCGTGCTGTTTTGAAAAGACCCGTAATCATCGTGTTGTTGAGGTATGGAAGCTCCTCTTTGTACAGATCCAGTTCCGTGATTTGATGGTCTGGATGTGCTTTCTTGTAGCTATCTACATAGGCATTGTACAGCTGTACGCTAACCGCTTGGTCAGCTGGACGGTCATTTGCTTTAACGAAAAGTACGTTTGTCATGATGGTTCCTCCTCCAAATTGTGTTGCTCTATTTTTGTAAGTTGCTTTGTTTTATTGCTATGTGCTCATTGTACAGAGGATTGCACTCGCATGCGTCGGTGAATGGTCGCAAGACCATCTACTGCTTTAGACGTTGAAAATAAAGAAAGCATCTACGACTAAAGTCGTAGATGCTTCTCGTTGCGCAGTACGTTACATTCTAATGTGCAGCGGTCCGAACCGCTCCCCATCTAGCATAAGCACGAGTTCGTCGCCATCCTTCACTGGACCGACGCCAGCGGGCGTACCGGTGTAGATAACATCGCCTTCGGCAAGTCCGAAATGCTCGCCGATGTACGCCACCAGCTTCTCCAGCGGGAAAATCATGTCCCGCGGGCTTCCCTCTTGCGCCGTCTGTCCATTGTGCAGCAGACTGAACTGCAGTGCCTCGAACGCCTCGAGGCCGGGAAATGCACGAAATGGCGACAGCACGGCTGCGTTCTTGAACCCTTTGGCCAGCAGCCACGGATGGCGCTTTTCTTTCAGTACATTTTGCACATCGCGTGCCGTCCAGTCGATTCCGATCGCCAGCCCATCCACCAACTGCTCAACTGGAACACCAGGCTCATACGTGCGGCCAATATGGACAACAAGCTCCGTCTCATAATGGATAGAGCCAACTCCAGATGGAAGTTTAAGCTCCCCTTCGACAGGGTGCAAGGCATGCGTCGGCTTCGAGAAAATCATCGGCTCCTCCGGCACATCGTTGCCGAGCTCCTTCGCATGCAGCGCATAGTTGCGGCCGACACAGTATACATTACGGATAGATCCGAATTCGCTTCCCATCGTTATCGACTCCTTCAGATATAGATTGATGGAGCTTGCAAGCTCCGTATTTTATGACAAGGCGTATTAGCGTCCATTGAACTGCAGCTTAATATCGATCAGCTCCGAGCGGCTGGCGAGCCGAATCGGCGGTCCCCAAGTGCCGAAGCCAGATGATACGATGACGTGCATGAGTCCTTTGCGCATATAACCCCAATCAAGTTCGAACAATCGGCGGGTAATGAAGTGGTTCGGGAACATTTGGCCGCGATGCGTGTGGCCGCATACGAGCAGATCGACGCCCGCTTCCGCAGACTGTGCGAAACCGTACGGTTGATGGTCCATCGCCAGCAGCGGGAGTGACGGGTCAAGCTTCGATACGAGCTCCTTCATCGACAGTCTGCCCTCTCTTGCTTCCGCCGTCTTATCCTTACGGCCTGCCACATGGAACAATCCGTCCACCGTTACCGTCTCATCGCGCAGCACCTTAATGCCGATCTCTTGCATGACCTGTACATATTGTTCAATATGCCCGCCATAATATTCATGATTGCCGAGCACCGCATAGATGCCGTGCTTTGCCCTCAACTGCTTCAGCGTATCCGCCATCTGATTGCGCAGGAACGGCTCGATCACATCGTCCAGCACATCGCCGGCTAGCAGGATGACATCCGGGTTCATCGCGTTCATCTGTTTCACGAGCTTACGCAGATGACGATTGCCGACCGTATTGCCAAGGTGAAGATCCGAGGCTGCCGCTACACGAAGCGTACGGTGGTTGCCGCTTGGCGCAGCTTTGTCCACGGACAGCTGGTGCGTACGAACGATTGGTGTCCACGCATTATATGAACCGCGCAGCATCAGGATAAGCAGGATGCCTACTACAACAATCGATAACACTTGAATGGTATTATCTCTCGACATTCCCGATTGAACCATGATCCAGCCAGCAAGATCAGCGAACGGAAGCAATAGAACAGTAAATTCGAAGATTGCTAGATAGACTGCGCCTATGACTTTCCATAGTCGACCTATTGCACCAAGCGACTTGGCGAGTCTGCCCCACAAATAACCGAGTGCGATCACAGCATACAGCACCCAATAAAGGGCGGGCGGTATGTCCGCTCCAGCATGTTCCAGCGCCAATTCTCCATGCCAGCCGACATAGACGTTAAGGAACACGAACAAACCTAGCATAATAACGAGACGAATGATCAATGCAATCTCTCCTATTAATTATCCAGATTTTCAAATCTATCTAATAGAAATGTACCACAGTCTACTTGAGGATCAAAATCGGGATTTAAAAACCCCCGCTCCTGCGTTTGTGCAGGAATGGAGGTTCGACTGATGCGCTATTGCGCAGTTCGTTTGGAGTTCGACTGCACGGATGACGCGGCGGCGCGCTCGGTGAAGCTGCGAAGAGCGACGGTGGTGCCTGCAGCTACGAGCAGTGTGCCTGTCATCACGAACAGCCACTCGATGCCGACGAATTTGCCAAGGCCGCCGCCGATGAGCGGACCAAGCAAAGAGCCTGTCTGGTTGGCGCTCGTTGTCAGCCCGAAGGAACGGCCGCGGAACGTCAGGTCGGTGCTTCGGACGACGAGCGTATTCACTACCGGCACGATGCCTGCAAGGAATAGCCCGAACACGAATTGTACAACGGTGAATAACCACAACGTATGAACAAAATATTGCAAGCTGATCACGCAGCCCGATGCGATCAAGCAGAAGATCAGCACTCGCATATACCCGCGCTGCTCGCCTATCTTACCCCATTGCGGCGATGCCAGAATTCCCGCGATACCGATCAGCGATAGAACGAAGCCTGCTGTCGCTGCCACATCCTTCACGCCGCCTTGCAGGTCTGCGATATGGAGCGTAAGAAGCGGCTGCACCATGTTGTACGACAGTTGGAACAACAGAAGCAGAAGAAGCAAGTTCAACAGCTGGCGGTTGTGCAGCACCGACCAATAATCGCTGCGAGCCGTTGTTTTGGGCTGAGTCGGCGATATTGCCACTTTCGGAGGCGCTTTGCCTTCGTGGACGAAGAAAACGACAGCGAGCGTGGCGAGCAGAATAAAGCTGCCTGCGACGACGAACGACAGCCGCTGGCCAAATGCGTGCGACAGCAATCCGCCGATGAGCGGACCCATAATGCCGCCGCTCATCGAAGCAGCCTGCATCATGCCGAGGCTCCAGCCCATACGCTCCTCTGGTGCGATAGATGCGACAATCGCCATCGAGGCAGGAACAAATCCGCCGACGAGGCCATGCAGCAGACGGATACCGACTAGCTCCCACGGATTGTGGACAAGTGAAATCATTGCGTAGACGACCGCAAGGCTGAGGCCGGCCCGGATGATCATTTTGCGCTTACCATACTTATCTGCCAATGCCCCCCATAGAGGAGCCATGACCGCCCCGACTAGAAAAGCAGACGATTGAACGACGCCAGCCCACCAGTACAACGAGCTATCCGAGACACCGAGCTCTGGAAGGAACAGCGGAAGCAGCGGAATAACCATCGTATAGCTGGAGCTGCAGAGCAGAACGCCTGCCCACAGAATCCACATTTGACGCTGCCAGGATGCCATTTCCCTCACTTCCCATCATTAATTTGGATACCGAACCAATGCTTTACCGTAACTATACGCCTCACACTCCCATCGTTCAAAAGCCATCCGCCAAAGCATACCGCCGCATTCCGCCGAGGATGCAGCTTTACACGTCCTTAATGAACCAATATCGCCCGATACGGGGTAAGATGGCCTGAGAAGCGCATTCCCGTCCGAATTGTTAATAAAGTCATATAAAAACAAAAAAACCAGCGCCCTCATGCGAGGGAGTCTGGTCTGGAAACAGGCTGGCGGCGGGTGAATCGAATATAAAAAAATGTGCTATTCGAGCATGATCGCCGATTCCGCTCTTGTTGACACGGCCGGTGCAATTCCGATAGATCAGATATGGCTTCGCCTTCTATCGTGGAATTAAAGATAGTGATGTTATCAGGATCCCATACGATGTGTTTCTGTAAGAAGGACAGGGGCTTACTCCATACTTTCATGACCCATCGACGGCGCTCGCACCTTTAGGCGTTTGCCGCATACGATGATAGCGCCAATCAATTGGGAAAGGGTGTTCCCCTAATGCCATGCTCTTGCAGCCAACCGAAAGTTCAAACGGTCTACTATGATCCTCGCTCGTTTCAAATGCCTTGGCCGATGCCGGGCCAAGGCGGCATGATGATGCCTACGCCGATGCAGGGCCAAGGCAGCATGATGATGCCTACGCCGATGCCAGGCCAAGGCGGCGGCATGATGCCTATGCCGATGCCGGGCCAAGGCGGCTCCATGATGCCTACGCCGATGCCGGGCCAAGGCGGCTCCATGATGCCTACGCCGATGCCGGGTCAAGGCGGCGGCACGATGCCTTGGCCGATGCCGGGCCAAGGCGGCTCCATGATGCCTACGCCTATGCCGGGCCAAGGCGGCTCCATGATGCCTATGCCTATGCCGGGCCAAGGCGGCTCCATGATGCCTACGCCGATGCCGGGCCAAGGCGGCTCCATGATGCCTGCGCCGATGCCGGGCCAAGGCGGCATGGATCCTTTGCCGTTCCCTGCTCCAGGTACAGGCGGCGTGTCGCCGTTTGCCGTGCCAGGCCAAGGCGCCGTGCCCGCACAACTGTCGCAAGCGAATCTCCCTAATGTGCTCGCCCAATATCCAAGACCAGTAGGTCAGCCGCCAGCCGACATGCTGTTCCTGTTCAACACGCTGCGCCGCAATCCGCAAATGCTGCAGTCATTTATCACACAGCGTCCGCAAACCTTGCAACAAGGGGTGCAATTCGCGCAAACGGGAGCAATGGGCCCGCGCGACGCTGAGGATGATGTACGTCTTCTCCCAGGCTTTTGCTTCAACCGCTGGTCGCTGATCTTTACGCGCAACAACGTCCTTCTGATGTTCCCAGTCGCGAACCTATTCGGCTTCGTCATTGGCTGGTGCCATCCATTGACGCCTTGCCTCGTGCCAAACTTCCAAATCCTCTTCGCATTCTGCTAAACGAAATAAATTAAGGGACCGTTCTTAGTCGAACAGTCCCTTTACTGCTTTACCCGCTATTCGGATGACGATGCCCGCCATCTCGCCCAGAAACTCAGTCCAGAACTCCCACTCCAGCCAATTGCGCTTTCTGCGTTCCATCCTGATTTTATTGTCTGTCTGCTCAGGCAACGACATTGAAACAGCCCCTCTCGTCTACACTACTTCACTATACACTTTCATGTAAAATAATGTAAACCACGGAGTTGCGCAAGATGGAGCGCGTTACTTGCTTTTAAGTTGAGCGGTCGAGCAGCGTATGGATGTGCGGCTAATTGTGCGACGTAGAACGTCTCGGAAGACGAAGGCGGCGACGTTGTTGTAGTTGCGATAGAAGTCGGATAAGTCGTCATTAAAGAATTGGATGATGCGCGCACGGAATACAGGGTAGATCGCTGCTTTCCCGAAAAACCTAACCACCTTTACAGAAAGAAACAGCTTATTCGTACGAAGCGCTGTTTGATATAGCCCCACGATTTGAGCAGGCGTGAAAGTACGACGAATTGGTTTTACCAGCGTGCCCCCTGTCGTCCGCACCTTCACATGCAAACGAACCGCGCCTACCGCCACGCTTGCCACGAGGAGCGTTGCTAATGCTCGTGCCTTGCGCAGCCCCCGCACACGCAGTGCGATAAGAAAATCGCCGCTTGGCAGCTGCTCCAACGGTTCTACCGTAACTAACGGATCATTGCCGACTGAATGCTTGATAAGGTTAAAATACTCCAATTGCGGCGGAGATAGATGAACCTGCGCTTTATTTCGTGTAGCGGCAACAACCATCGTATTCCTCCTCGCGATTGATCAATGTCCCATACAATAAAAGGCTGCAAGGATGGATGCCCTTCATTGTATGGAAAGCTGTAATCGACGGGAAGGGCACATACCCTGCCTCAACTATAGACTCCCATCAGGAGACTGTACGATCTGTTTCACTCGTCCGACTTGGCCGTCAGCCAGTCTAACTTTGATGCCGTGAGGGTGTTGAGGTGAATTCGTTAACAGGTCTTTGACGATGCCTCGTGTCGTTCGGCCTGTGCGCTGATCCTGCTTCAAGACGATATCGACCTGCATGCCTGGCTTGATGTTTGCTCGAATGGTTCCATTGGTGCTCATTTGTATATTCAATCCTTTCACGCTTTGAGTATATATGGACTGCATAAGAATATCAGGTAGAATGGATATCAATCCATTCCACAACAAGCATGGTTTGGCCGAAACCCGCTGCCGCCATAATCGTCGTTAATCGTACAGACGAGCTTTCGCCAGAACTGCTCTTTCTAATGTCGTTAATTAAATTGTATAACATGCCAATTGGCTTATACAATTATTGAGATATTATAATGACCGTAAGACGCTGCAATTCCATACATAAGAACGATTAAGCGCCCACTCAGTACGCACTCAGCCAAAGTTCAGCTAGAAGTCCGATAATAAAGATTAAGATCACTTACACAAGTCCTAAGATAGCGCAAGCCTTCTCATATACGTACGAACCTGCAACTGCACACCAAGGAGGAACCATCTATGAAACCGATTCCCGGCATTCGCATTCTGCTGGTCGATGATGAACCGCATATTCTGCAATTTCTTGAGCTTGGCCTTGTGAACGAAGGCTTCGACATTCGCACAGCGCCGGATGGCATGACTGCGATTACGCTCGCCCAGCAGTTCAATCCCCATATCGTCATTCTCGACGTCATGATGCCGGGTATGGATGGATTCGAAGTATGCCGCATGTTGAAAAAAGGGGGCAGCGAGATCGCCGTCATCATGTTGACCGCGAAGGATGAGGTCGACGATCGGGTGAAGGGGCTGACGATTGGAGCGGACGATTACCTGGTGAAGCCATTCAGCTTCGACGAGTTGCTCGCCCGCATTCGAGCGAGGCTTCGCAATCAGTTCCCGATGTTGTTCGGCGAAGTCGCCATCGGACCGTTCAAGATCGACGACCGCCGCAAGGAGATCGTATACAACGGCCAAGTGCTGGAGCTGTCCCCTACCGAATACGAGCTGTTGAAATATATGGTGACCAACCACGGTATCGTATTAAGCAAAGCGACGATTCTGGATAAGGTATGGGGTTATGATTTTGGCGGCGAGGAAAATATCGTCGAAGTTTACGTCCGCTCGCTGCGTGACAAACTCGGCGACAAAGAGCATCAGTTAATCCGTACGCTGCGCGGCGCAGGCTACCGGGTTGATCTGTCATGAGCGCGCGTGGAGGGCTTCATAAGCTGAAACAACGCTTAACGACGAAGTCGCTCCGGTCGCAGCTGCTTGCCCGGTCGTTATTCATAATAGCTGCTCTGCTCATTCTGATCGGCGGCTTGCAGTATACGTTTATGCGCGATTTCTTGTATCGCAATCAAGCCGAAGCGATGATGTCGGAGCTCCGCAACATGCCGCGCGATCTGTTCGGAGGCGGCTGGTCGATGGGTGATCTGCCCGGCAAGACGCATAAAGAAAGCGATTGGAATCATGAGGACAACACCACGCATGGTAATACTTCCGGCGATGGGACGCAGATGCCGGGCACCGTTCCTAGCTATGATGGCAACAATGGCAGTCGACCTGACAATCCGGTGTTCTTCATGCTTGATAAATCGATGGCGATCATCGACATTGACGGTGCCTATACAGACGTAACTGCAAGCCGTGGCATCGCTTCTCCCCGCTTGACCGATGCGCAATATGATGAGGTACGCGAGCAAATGGGTCACCAGCGCGAGGTCCAATACCGTGTTGCGACATCCGCGGATGGCACCGAACAACTGCTTGTATTCACGAATACGAGCCCGGGATCCAATGCGATTCTTCAATTGGGGCAAAAGACGGCTCCGCTCAAGGACGTGCTGATCCGTCAGGTATCGATCTTCGCAGGACTGTCTCTACTCGCACTGATCGGCGGCATTCTATTGTTCCTGCCCATCCTGCGACGAACGCTGCGGCCGCTCAATCGGATGGTCGAGACCGTGGCACGGATCGATGCAGGCAGCTTGAACGAGCGTTTCCCCGCTGTGCAGGGCCAGCTTGAGATCGACCGGCTTGCGGAGTCGTTCAACGGCATGCTGGAGCGGCTCGCGCTCTCATTCGAGGCCGAGCGAGAAGCCAAGGAGCAGATGAGGCGTTTCATCGCTGACGCATCGCACGAGCTGCGGACGCCGCTCACCTCGATTCACGGCTTCATCGAGGTGCTGCTGCGCGGAGCAGCGGATCGCCGCGAACAGCTGTATCCCGCGCTGAACAGCATGCATGGCGAATCAACGCGCATTAAGAAGCTTGTTGAAGATTTGTTGACGCTCGCCAAGCTCGACCGCGCACCGCAACTTCATCTGTCTGAGGTACGGTTCGACCGACTCATGGAGGAGATGGAGCCGCATCTGCACATGCTGGCTGGCGATCGCGAGGTTCGCTTCCATCTGGATAAGAACATACTCGTGAAATGCGACGCGGACAAAATCAAGCAGGTCGTGCTTAACTTATTCCACAATGCAGTGCAGCATACGGACGCGTCCAACGGCGTTATCGAAGTATCGGTCCATACGAAAAACGGGCAAGTGGCTTGCTCCATTCGTGACAATGGCGTAGGCATCGCTGAGGAACATGTGGCGCATGTGTTCGACCGCTTCTATCGCAGCGACACTTCCCGTACGCGCAAGCAAGGCGGCGCAGGTCTTGGCCTCGCCATCTCGCAGTCGCTGGTCGAAGCGCACGAAGGCACGATATCCGTTGAGAGCGAGCTCGGCGTCGGCTCGACGTTCACATTCACGCTCCCGCTGCTGGACAGCGGCAAATAAGAAGAAGAAAGGGACTGACTTCGCGTCAGTCCCTTTCTTCTATGGTTGGCTGCAGCCAGCGGAACCATCGACCGTGCCCGTCCGTCTGCGCGATCGTCGATAGATGCTCCTTCCCGCCGATATAGCAATCCAGATGCAGGTACGTGTCCGACATATTGTTGTACAGATGGAACACGTCTCGCTCGCCGCCCAGCTTCTGAATATAAGCTTCGAGCGCAGCCTTGTCCTGCGGACTGAGCTGGTTCGCAACATGGGTATGGAACACGCAAAGTGCGGACTCCTCGCTTATCCTAGACGCTAAGTCGGGGAGCAATGCGATGCCGTTACCCTCGATTAGTATTGGCGGATGCCGTTTGATATGCGCTGCTGCTTGATCGAATCGGTCAAGTCGATCCGTATGCTCCGGCCAGATAAGCGCTCTTAACCAGAGGTAATCATCGGGATTGGTCAGGTTGTTCACGTGCAAATCCAGGCCTATACGATCGGAGACTGGCGGACTATGCTCCGACAGAAACGGAATATATTCACCGCGAATTTCGGATGGAATGACAAAATCGGACTGCTTATTTCCATACATCTGTCGATCGCCGTAGCTATATCCATAATGATCCCACAATAGCTGCAAACCAGCGCTTGTGCCGATCTCGATCAAGGCCAGCGGTTTGCGCGCCATAGCGTAAATAGTGCAAAAGCTCGGATACAAATAAGCGCAGCGTCTTACTTCGTTCGTTTGCACTAACCTGCTGTTTAATATTTCAATGATCTCCTGCTCATACTGCTCACAGAAGGTTGCAAATTCATAAATCGCATATGACGGTTCTAATGTTTGCTCGACAGCGATATTCGGATAATAAGCCGCCAGCGGATGTTCAATTCCGCTTAATAGCAAGTAATGCACCGCTCCCAGCAGCATATTCGGTACGGGCTGATCAGGTCTTGCATGCGCTGCCAATTGCAATAGCGCCGGATTTCCGGCTATGCCTAATGCAAGATAGCCATATAACTCGCTTGAGCCACGGCATTCTCTCGCGGCGAATAGCCGGAATTGCTTCGCTAATACCTCCAAACGGCTCACCTCGATTCCCATCTGTTGCTTCCAGCATAATACGAATCGAATAATAATTAAAACTTAACGTTTTTATTAGTTCGATAACGTTCGTTTATCGATCGCTGGCAGGATGGTCGGTACAGCCTGCTATCGCTTTCTAGTACACAGCTGTGCCTCGGTTAGTCTCCTATGCCTAATTGCTTCATGAGCCATGGCTTAATGAGCGGCAGAACCGTAGTCGGCTGCATCGCCTGCGTATGGTCCATATGGCTCCCTTCAAGTCGTTCAATGTCCCAGCCATGCTGACGGAGCTGCGCCGCATTCTTCAGTAGTTGACCTGCGATATCTACCGTCTCGTGCCCGAACGCTTCCCCGTACACAATCGTATCCTTCTCCCCTGCAAAAGCTAAACGCGGCATGTTCAACTGCGACTGAATGCTGCGGTCATCGAAGCCCGCAAGACTCTCGTACAACGTCACAAACTGCTGCGTCACCAACGGGTTAATCGTCACCTTGATGTTGTTCCAATCGATCTCTTCCGGTGCCATCGTGCTTGTGGATTGCGGAGCAGCCTCTGCTTGATCAGCCAGGTTCGCCATCGCTTGCCGATGGGTATGACGTGTCACGGCGAGCATCTCCTCATACGGCCCGCCGTAAGGTGGAAAGCCGCCCATGATCAAGCTGTCGAGCCGATCGGTACGAATGGCGAGCTGCAATCCGGCAAGCGCCAGCCACGAGTAACCGTAATAGCTGAAGCGGCTAATATTCATTTGGTCAGCAATATGAAGGAAGTCGTTTGCGATATGATCGGCCGTAAGCTGTTTCGCAGGATGCTGAAAGAGATGCCCCTCGTAATCAAAATAGAGAACTTGAAACGCGTCCGCGAGTCCGTCCACCAAGTGCTTGCCCAGTTCAGGATCGACACCCCACAGCTTCAGCGTCTCCGCCTCCTCTCCGTAGACCGATCGTTTCGCTACAGGAAGCATGATGATAGGACAAGCCGTATCACCGGCCAAGCCGACCTCAATCTCCGAATGATTCGATAGCCGGATTCGTTGGATCGATGGATGCAATGCGCTCACTCCTTAGCGGTTATGGTTATAGCTCCATCGTATAACATTCATGCAATCTTTCGGTTCGGCAGGTGGAGAAGCTTGATTTCGTTGACGAGATGGTTGACAATGTTGATGCAGCACTTGAAGGTTTGACTTGAAGGTATAGGAGTTAACATGATGAATGACAAATATACGCCGTTACAGATTGCCGAGCAACTGCTTGTCAGTACGACGACGCTTAGGCGGTACGAGGAGCAAGGATTGATTCCGGATGTGCCGAGGACAGTCAGCAATCGCAGATGTTACACACCCTTGCACTTGCAGGCATTCGTAACGATTCGCGCCTTGCTGCGGGGTTATGAAATTCCGGTGGCTTATGAGGTCATGCGACTAGTAAACAATGAGGGGCTGTCGGATGCGCTATGGCTGCTCAATCAACAACAGTACAAGCTTCAATCGGAGAAGCAGCGCGTCGAAGAGATGTTGCGCATGCTTCGTGATACGAACTGGACATCGTTCGAAGGCATTCATGCAGAAGATACGATGACGATCGGTGAGGCAGCGCGAATTGCACGGGTCAATGCATCCGCCATTCGGCATTGGGAGCAAGAGGGGCTTATTGCGTCGAGACGGAATGAGGAGAACGGGTACCGCGTCTTCACACTGACGGAGCTGCGCAAAATTGTTCTGATCAGCAGCCTGCGCAAGACGGTGTATTACATAGACAACATGAAACAATTGCTGCAAGAGCTGGACACCCAGCACTATGAGCAGGTGGAGCAATCCGTCCAGCTTGCCTTGCAGAAGCTGAATGGTCAGCTTCATTATCAGTTCGCGGCTATCGCGGAGCTGATGAAGTATGTAGAGATGCGCAGGACGACAGCAGGGTGATAGTGATGGCACTCGTGCATGCGCCCCACCCCACCTCTGCTGTTTGGCTGCCGCATTCACTCCTGTTATGATCTGTTCAATGCTCGCTCCCGCTTGCCGATCGTCTGGTCGTAGCGAGCGATTTTGTCATCCAACCGATCCAGCACCGCCTTGATCACTTCCATTCGAGCCGCCAGCGACTGCCGCTGCTCTTGCAGAATCTGTTGTCTCGCCTCCACCGTGTCGTCACCCTGTTGGAATAAACGTACATACTCGATTAAGGACTCGATCGGCAGACCAACGCCACGCATGCATTTGATAAATTCGACCCAGCGGCAATCCTCTTCATTGTAGTCCCGAATGCCGCTCTTATTGCGATTAACATGTGGAATAAGTCCAATGCGCTCGTAATAACGCAGCGTATCTTGGGACAAGTCATAGCGTTCGCTTACTTCTGCAATTAACATAAAGTGGTTCACCTGCCTTCGGGAAAAATGAAGAACGCCCTATCTCGAACGTTAGGGCGTTCTTGCTGCTTATTCGGACAACGCGCCGACAACCGGATGCGGAACGTATAGCTCCTCCAGCGATGCGATTTCTTCCGCCGTCAGCTTAACGGATAATGATGCTATCGCATCGTCGAGATGCGACATTCGGGAAACGCCGATGATTGGTGCTGTGACCGGCTGTTTCTGCAGCAGCCAAGCAAGTGCGATCTGCGCACGAGGAATGTTACGCTGCTCGGCAATCGTCGCAAGCCGTTCTACGATCGGACGGTCCGCCTCCATCATCGCATCGTATTTGGAATGCTGTGCCTGATCCGTCTCGAACCGATGGGTCGTCTCCGACCAATCGCGCGCCAAACGGCCGGAAGCCAGAGGGCTGTACGGTATAACGCCGATCTTCTCCGATCTGCACAGCGGCATCATCTCCCGCTCCTCTTCGCGGTAGATGAGATTCATATGATTCTGCATCGCTACGAACTTCGTCCAGCCGTTCTTCTCTGCAACATGCAGCGCCTTCTGGAACTGCCATGCATACATCGCGGAAGCGCCAATGTATCTCGCTTTGCCCGCCTTCACTACATCGTGCAGCGCCTCCATCGTTTCTTCGATCGGCGTATTATAGTCCCAGCGATGGATTTGGTACAGATCCACGTAATCCGTCCCCAGTCGCTTGAGGCTGTTATCAATTTCATTCATAATCGCTTTGCGGGATAATCCTGCGCCGTTAGGGCCTTCACTCGTCCGGAAGAACACCTTCGTTGCAATGACGACCTCATCCCGATTCGCGAAATCCTTGAGCGCTCGTCCCGTGATTTCCTCGCTAGTTCCGCCACCGTAGACGTTCGCGGTATCAAAGAAGTTAATGCCAAGCTCCAGCGCTCTGCGAATAATCGGCCGGCTGTCTTCTTCGTTCAGCACCCAAGGGTGCGTCCAGCGCTCGGCAACGCCGAAGCTCATCATGCCTAAACAAATGCGGGATACATCCATACCTGTGTTGCCAAGCTTTACATACTCCATTCGATTACTCCTCGCTCCCTGTAACTGGTATCTGTTATTATCCTAACAAGAGCATTCTACCCTCTGGAGTTCACTCCAAGTCAAGGTCCAATCGACTCACCTGTGCAAAAAGGTTGTCCGGGCACTCATTTATTTTATAGTTGTCCGTTTCTTTTGCCCCTGATCTTCCGTTATTATAGCGAAACCATTTGAAAAGAAGGAGTGTTTGCTCATGCCCACACAAACCAAAGGATTGGCTGTTGTCCAATGGCCAGTCAAAGATCTCGAACGATCCTTAGCTTGGTATCAGAACATGCTGGGCGTTTCCCTCACCTTCCCCTACACACCTGGCGACGATGCCGCATGGCTGAATCTAGGAAATGTAGGCTTCGGGCTTGTTCAGACTGCCAACGTTCCGCAATTGGATTACCAAGATATTCACGGTGCTTGGCGGCCGCTTGTTCAATTCCAAGTGGACAATATCCACGATGTCCATCAGTCGCTTCGCGATCAGGGGATTGAGGCGAGCGATATGCGTTTCATCCGAGGCGGCGGTCACAGCTTCACAATTATCGATCCGGACGGCAATGCGGTAAGCCTCTGGGGTGGTTGGCCGTCTGAGGATGAGGACGAAGTCGAGCAATAGAGGTAATGGGGTGGACAAGCAATTTCATGGCAAAGGCGACCGCAGAGGGGATCCGTCCGGTCGCCTTTGCTATATTTTACATAGCTGCAACTGCTAAATCTCCACTGCGAACTCTCCGACGTACACCGCTGTGCCTGTAATCGTCACTTCGCTGCCATTCATTACTGTAACCTCGACTCGGCCGTCCCTGCCAATCTCCTGTCCCTGTTCAACGACCAGATTCAGCGTAGGTTCAGATCGGATATGCTGTGCGAAGTAGGCCCCCATCACACCAGAAGCCGTCCCCGTTACCGGATCCTCGATTGTGCCCGAGAACGGCGATGAGAAATGACGTGCGTGCATATGTGCGGCGGAATCATACGTTTCGAGGCAGAAAGGATGTACCGACGACCGAGGCATCTCTTGCAAAATCGCCGGAAACCGCGCGTTGTCCGGCTTCATCCGCTCGCATGCAGCAAGGCTGGCGACGGGTACGATGAGCGTCCATGTTCCCGTGCTGCCATACACCGTAGGCATGTCGGCTGCGATATCTTGCTCCTCGATTCCAATCGATTGAGCCAACTCCGCCAGCGAACCGTTGAACGGTTGAAACTGCGGCGCAGCCTGCATCATCGTAATCCGAAGCACATTCTTCTCGCCTCTATGCAGCCGAAGCGGCAATACGCCAGCCAACGTCTCAATCGTTAGTTCGGTTCGATCGCCTAACATCCCTCGTGTCGCCAGCGCATAGATCGTCGCCATCGTCGCATGTCCGCATAGATTGATCTCATGCCCGGGTGTGAAGAAACGAATTCTTAGGTCTGCAATATGGGAAGGCAGCGGAAATGCCGTTTCGTTGAACCCTACTTTCTCCGCTATGGCAAGCATCTGTTCTTCGGTCAAATGTTCGCCGTCAAGCACAACGCCCGCTGGGTTACCCTGATTCGGAATCGTACTGAATGCATCATAATGATAGACGTTGATGATTGCCACAAGCTCACCTCACTCGATTATTAATCCTTCGGCTTCCACTTCTCCACCCACTGCTCCATCTCATCAATCACGCGGCGAAAATCATGCCCTTTGCTCGTCAGTGAATACTCGACTGTCACCGGAATCGTTGGAAATACCTCGCGTCGCACCATACCGGTCGCCTCGAGATGACGCAGCGTATCGGTCAGCGACTGCGTCTTCACGACCTTCACATTGCGCAGCAGCTGCTTGAACCGCTGCGGACCTCCGGTTAGCTGAGCAATGACCATGAAGCTCCATTTCGCCCCCAGAATCGTGAGCGCTTCGCAAATGTTCGGAATCGCTTCATTTTCGCCCGGATCAGGGGATTCTCCATGTGCTGGTTGCTGTTCCACTAATAATACCTCCTCTACTTACCGTTCGGTAAGTTGGTCAGAATAACTGGATTAGGTCAGAATGATTTGCCTTCTTACTATATTTTAGTCAATTACTTATAATCATTTCCATAGTCAATTGGAAGGATGATGGAGATGAACAAAGTATACCTTATCGCGCTTGGCGCCTTCTTCGCCGGGACAGCCGAACTTATCATTTCGGGCATTCTGAGCATGCTTGCAGCTAGCGTAGGGATTTCGATCGCACAAGCCGGGATGCTCGTTACAGCCTATTCAATCGGATTTGCAGTCGGAACGCCGATCCTTATTGCACTGACGTCCCGCATAAACCGCAAACGATTGATGATGGTTTCCCTGCTGGCTTTCTCCCTTAGCAACCTGATCTTTGCATTCAGCAGCCATTACGCATTTCTCATGTCGATACGCGTGATTGTCGGGATTAGCGCAGGTGTGTTCTGCGTCATTGCCCTCGGGTCCATTACGAAGCTTGTTCGGGACAATCAACTAGGCAATGCGATGGGAACGATCGCGCTTGCCTTCAGCTTCTCGATGGTGCTGGGCGTACCTATCGGCGCTGTCATGTCGAAGCTATGGGGATGGGAGTCGATTTTCTACGCGCTGGCCATCGGCGGCCTATTCGTTCTCCTCCCACTGCAGCGGAGCCTACCGGATATCCCAGCAGATAAACCCGAACCTTTCCTACAGCAGTTCACGGTATTGAAGAATGTATCGGTAGCCGGTCCTTTGCTGCTATCCATGCTTCTCGGCGCAGGCAATTCGGTTATGCTGACGTACATTGCGCCGTTCGTTGAGCACGCCCTGAAGCTGTCATCCGATGCACCAAGCGTTGTTCTACTAGCCGTAGGCGTAGTCGGCATCGCTGGCTCCAAGCTCGGCGGAATCGGCATTGACCGTTACGGAAGTGTACGAATGATGATCATTGGCCTTTCAGGTTCATTCTTATCCTTAGTCGCCATGCCCTTATTCGCTGACATTTCCCCGGCAATCAGCTTAGCGCTGATCGGCATATGGGGCTTCTCGATATTCAGCGCTGTCCCCGCCGTTAACGCCTACATTGTCCGTACCGCGCCAAGCTCTGTTAGCTTCATTCTAAGTCTGAACACTTCCGTTACTCATCTCGGCCTTGCGATTGGCGCAAGTGCAGGAGGCTGGCTCGTGAGGCTGAACGATAAAGCTAACGCGTTATACCTTCCTTGGCTTGCATCTTTGTTCGTCCTGCTCGCATTGACAGCGGCTGTCCTGTCTGTTCAGAACCACAAGATGCGCGTTCGGCTTGTTCAAAAGGTTCAACAGCGTTCGACGAATTAACGGCGGCAGCGGCTCACTGTGATAGAGGGAGCAGCATGCAACAGAGCAAAACAAAAAGCCCGATCCTCAAGATCGGGCTTTCCCTATTAACGAACCATTTGGTTAACAGCGCTGAACAGTGCTTTGACCGACGATGTCATGATGTCCGCGTCGATGCCGCAGCCCCAGTACACCGTACCGTTCGATGCCGTGATGCCGATATACGAAGCAGCTTGCGACTTCGAACCGATCTCAAGCGCATGCTCCTTGTACACCAGGTCGGAATAATCGATACCCAGATGCGTCTGCAGTGCATTGTTGATTGCATCGAGCCGACCATTGCCCGATCCTGCGATTTCCAACGCTACCCCATCCGTACGAATCGTAACGATCGTCTGGAAGTCCTGCTCATCTTCTTCCGTGAAACGGCATTTCACCAGCTCGATAGGCGCCTTCAGGTTCACATATTGGTTCTTGAAGATGTCATAGATTTCTTCCGGCATCAGCTCTTTCTGCTGCTGGTCGGATACGTTCTTCACGCAGTAGCCGAAATGCTCGCGCATCTTAGCAGGCAGATCGAGACCGTATTTCAGCTGCAAAATATAACCGATGCCGCCCTTGCCGGACTGGCTGTTGATGCGGATAATGTCGCCTTCATATTCTCTGCCGATATCCTTCGGATCGATTGGCAGATAAGGAACCGACCATTTGTCGCTCGACTTCTCTTCGCGCCATGACATGCCTTTCGCGATCGCATCTTGGTGCGATCCCGAGAATGCCGTGAACACGAGTTCGCCGCCGTACGGCTGACGCTCGCCGACCTTCATCTTCGTCAGACGCTCATACACCGCGATAATGGCTGGAATGTTGTCGAAGTTCAGCTTCGGATCCACGCCATGCGAGTACATGTTCAGTGCCAGCGTAACAACGTCAACGTTACCTGTACGCTCGCCGTTGCCGAACAGCGTGCCCTCGACGCGCTGTGCGCCAGCCAGTACGCCGAGCTCTGCGTCAGCAACGCCCGTACCTCTGTCGTTGTGCGGGTGCACCGACAGAATAACGCCATCGCGATAGCTCAGGTTCTCGCTCATATATTCGATCTGGCTTGCATAAACGTGCGGCATCGACATCTGTACCGTCGCCGGCAGGTTGATGATGGCCGGATTCGCCGAAGTCGGCTGCCATACGTCGAGCACGCGATTGCAAATCTCAAGCGCGAATTCAATCTCCGTACCCGTGAAGCTTTCCGGCGAATATTCGAACTGGAAGTTGCCTTCCGTCTCTTCCGCACATTGCTTCAGCAGCTTCGCGCCTGTGAGGGCGATCTCGATGATCTCTTCCTTCGACTTGCGGAATACTTGCTCGCGCTGCGCAACGGACGTCGAGTTGTACAGATGGACAACGGCTTTCTTAGCGCCTGCGAGCGATTGGAACGTTTTGCGAATAATATGTTCACGCGATTGGGTAAGCACTTGAATGGTAACGTCGTCCGGAATCAGGTTCTGCTCGATCAGCGTGCGCAGGAACGTGAACTCCGTCTCCGATGCTGCCGGGAATCCGACTTCGATTTCTTTGAAGCCGATATCGACGAGCATTTGGAAATACTCCAGCTTCTCCTCCAGGTTCATCGGTACGACCAATGCCTGGTTGCCGTCGCGCAGGTCCACGCTGCACCACGTTGGCGCTTCCGTGATATATTCCTTCTGCGTCCATTTCAAGCTTGTCACCGGCGGCATGAAATATCCTCTGGTGTATTTGTCAACATTCTTCATGGCGATCCACCCTCTCATTCGTATCTGCAGCTGGCACGTTTATTATGAAAAAACAAAAAGCCTTCCATCTCCATTAACAGAGACGAAAGACTGTGTCTTACGCGGTACCACTCCGAATTCATGCCCTCAGGCATGCACTCTACGGATAGGGGTCTGCTGCATCATTCGCATACACACGAGCTATCCTCCTGCTGATAACGGTCAGGTTCCGGCTCCGCTTACTTAAGGTTCAGCGAGCAACTCCAAGGTGAGTTCAGATTTTCTTCGCGGCTGTTTCGCACCAACCAACAGCTCTCTGAGCGCTTCGAACAATCGTACTAGCCCTTTTCAACGTTCTTGAATATTTAGATCAAATTATATACCACCAAAGCCCCGAAATCAACCATCAAACCCGTCGATCCATCCGATAGTGCTCCGGCGTAACGCCAACCGACTTCACGAACGCCCGATAGAAGGCGCTCCCGCTGGAGAAGCCAAGCCGCAGTCCGATGTCCGTAATGGAACGATCTGTGATCGTCAACAGCCGCTTCGCCTCGTCGATTCGCAGCCGCAGCACATATTGATAAGGCGTAACCCCGAAGGACGATTTGAAGCTTCGTATAAAATGAAACCGGCTCTGCTTCGCGATCGAAGCAAGGTCCTCGATCGTGATCGCATCCGTGTAATGCGCATGTATAAATTCAAGCACCTGCGTCATATATGCATCTACGCCAAAGGCGGCAATATGAGCCTGCGCAGCTGCGCTGTTATTGTCCCTATGGCTGCCGGACAAAGCGTCGCATAAGTAGGTGAATACGTGCTCCTCCGTCTCATCCTGCGCGAGCCGATCGTTCGGATCATGGGTCATCAGCGCGCCAATCCATTGGTGAAACTGCGCCGCAAGCTGCGTCCGGTCGAACTGCTGCCGAAGGTCAAGCTCAAGCGAATCTCTGCGCGCGAACGTTTCCAGACCCGCCTGCCGCACCTTGAAGATCACAACGCCAGCCTGCTCGCCAATCTCGAACACATGGCGTTCCCGCGGATGCTGGACGAGCCCGCTTCCATCGGACAGCCGGTAGCTGCGATTCTCTTGTATGAAATCACATGTGCCATACATCGGCACTGTAATCTGAAAATCATCCTCATGCATATGCGGAACGTTCGAGAACGGTCC
The DNA here is from genome assembly GCF_014779765.1 of Paenibacillus terricola. GTDB lineage: Bacteria > Bacillota > Bacilli > Paenibacillales > Paenibacillaceae > Paenibacillus_T > Paenibacillus_T terricola. The sequence goes on from NZ_JACXZA010000009.1 coordinate 179,997, forward strand.
ATCTATCCGCCACAGTTCCATCCGCGGCGTCGTAATTTGAACGATCATCTCTCTTCACCCGAATTCATTATAGCAATAATTGCGCATTCGCCAAGCAATTATCGCAAAGACGGGCCGCAGCGATTCCGATACGATAGGAAAAAACGAGAAAGGTGATCGCAATGTCTCAACCTGCTGTGGCCGTGACGACTAGACAGACGGCCAATTTCGTCTTACTTGGCGTCAGCATGGCGCATTTGCTTAATGATGCCATGCAGAACGCAGTCCCTGCTGTTTTTCCTATTTTTCAACAATCGCTCCACCTCAGTTACGCCCAGATCGGCTGGGTCGCCTTCACGCTGAACATTACTGCTTCGATCCTTCAACCGCTGATCGGTTATTACACGGATCGCAGGCCGATGCCAGGGCTGCTGCCGCTTGGCATGGTGTTCACGCTGCTCGGGATGATTGGACTTGCCATCTCCCCAGGACTTGGCATGCTGATCCTCTCCGCCGCGCTTATCGGCATCGGTTCCTCCGTGCTTCACCCGGAGTCGTCGCGCGTCGCGCATCTCGTCGCCGGCAGCGGCAAAGGGCTCGCGCAGTCCATCTTTCAAGTCGGAGGCAACACCGGTCAGGCGCTTGCGCCGCTAATGGTTGCCTTCATCATTACGCCGCAAGGACAGCATGGTTTCCTGTGGTTCACACTGCTAGCCGTCTGCGGCTTTATCATTCAATGGTATGTCGGCAGATGGTATGGGAACCATATGCAGCTTCGTGCAGCAAGCGGGAAGAAGGCTGCTGCTGTCTCGAGCAGCGATCGGCATTTCTCCCGCGGATTCATCGTATTCGTGCTTGGGATTCTGATCGTACTGCTCTTCTCCAAATTCGTCTATATCGCAAGTATGACGGGTTATTATTCGTTCTACTTCATGGAGAAATACGGCTTGTCGCTGGAACGCGCGCAGGTATCGTTGTTCGCTCTGCAATTCGCAGGTATGGTCGGCACGCTGCTGGGCGGACCGCTCGCGGATAAGTTCGGACGTAAGCGAATTATCTGGTTCTCGATAGCCGGCACGGCGCCGTTCTCTCTCTGGCTCCCTTACGCCAGCCCGATCGACGGATCAAGGCGAATGCTTCCTCCGGATGCTCGCCTTCCTTGGGCAGCGCCAGGTACGACCCGCCCCAATTGCCATATTGTTGCGGCCCAAGCTCAGCCAGATCCCATTTGCCGCTTGCTGTGGGAGCGGTATTGCGCATGATGCCTGTCATCCATGGCGGCGCCAGCATAACGGCGAAGCTGCCTTGTTCGAGCCCCATGCCCCACTCCGGCAAATAGGGCTCTATACCGGCGGAAAGCCCTAGACTGGCGGCTTTCATCGTGTAGTCCCAAGCCTTTCGAACTTCGGCGTTGTCCTGCAGAATCAATCTCCCGCTCGTTTGATCAAAGTACTGCTCCCCCAGTTGGCTGAACATTAACCGGTACATCGTTCGCAAACTGTTGAACATCTTCGTACCGATCTTCTCCTTCAGCGTCTTGCCGACTTCGATATAATCGTCCCAGCTGCTCAGCAACCGGGATACCGATTCCCGATCGGATGGAAGTCCTGCTTTCTCGAATAAGTCGCGCCGATAAGCGAGCAGAATCGGACCGATATCGGTTGGCAGTGCGAGTAGAAATGAATGATCCGCGTTTTGCGCGTTAATCCATTTCCAATCCAGATACTCCCCCGCAAGCGCCTTCGCCCCATAATCGTACAAATTATAGAAGTGGGAGGAAAATCCTTTGAACCGGTCGATGAACGTGCCTTCAATCACGACCACGTCGGGAGCGCCGTAGCCTGCCGCGAGAGCCGTCTGAAGGTTGCTGTGAACATCGGCATATTGGGCGGTCACAACGCGAATCTTCAATTCCGGATGATCACGGTCATACTCGGCGATTAGCGGTTCGAGTCCTGTACCCGGCAGAAGCCAGACCGACAATTCGATTGGGCGATCTTCTTGCAGCGAATCGACCTCCGACACCGGTACAGCCGAACACGCCGTTAAAGCAGCGAACATCATCAGGAGGGCTATGTATATCCATTGTCGCATGCTACATCCCTCCTTCGCTATCCAGCGGCAGTACGATCTCGACCCGCAGCCCGCCTTCCGAGCCTTTCATCAATTTAATTCCATAATCCTTCCCGTACACGAGCCGGATTCGCTGATGCAGGTTGGCCAATCCCAATCCGGAATGGAGCATTGTCGTCGCTGCCATGTCGTCTTTCGGATCAAGCGCTCTAGCCATCTCGTCCATGCTCATGCCAATGCCGTTATCTTCGACCGCAAGCAGGAGCCCTTCCTCCGTATGCCGAATCTCGATACGAATGTGCCATTTCCGTCCTTTTACCGTTTCGAGCCCATGCGATATCGCATTCTCGACAAGCGGCTGCAGCAGCATTTTCATCATTTTACACGGATATAACGCCTCATCCGTCTCGATGATCACCTGCAGCTTCTCGCCATATCGGGCTCGCTGAAGCAGTAAATAACGATCCAACTGGTCTAGATCTTCTCGAACGGTTACGAATTCAGAGCCAGGCTGAATGCTGTATCGCATCAAATCGCTTAACGTATGCACCATTTCGGCTGCCTTCTCATTGTCATCATTGATCAACTGCCAATAAATCGTGTTCAACGAGTTATAGAGAAAATGCGGCCGGAATTGCGCCTTAAGCGCAATAATCTGCGCCTGCTTCTCCGTCGCCTGCCGACTGGATAAATCCTGAATCGTCTCGTTCAAATGCGTGACCATCCGATTGAAGCTTTCGAACAACGTCGCGACCTCATGGTTGATGAGCCTGCTCTTCGACGGAGTTAGAATGCCTCTCTCGACTCTGCTCAAACGATGGGCGAGATAACGAATCGGCCGAGTAACCGTCCACGCGAAGAACGTGACAAGCAGCAATGCTGCGCAAATCGCAAATATACCGATCCACAAATTGCCCTTCTGCATTTGCTTCAAATCCTTGACAGCGCTTGCAGCATCAATGTAAGCAACCACCGTCCAGCCGCTGTACGAAGATGTGGAATAGGCGACGTACGACGGCTGTCCCTCTTCGCTCCAATTGAACAAACCTTCTTCTTTATTCTTCATTCGCTCGACCAGGAAGGTGTCGGCCGGCGTTCCAATCTTATTGGCATCCATCGAATAGACGATGATGCCGCGCGAATCGATAAATTGGATATTCCGGGTCAAGCTTTGGTCATCCTCTTCAATCACGCGGCGCAGCGTGTCGATGGAGAACATCACGAATAAGTCTCCCAGCGGCTCCAGCGTCGACCATTCATTCAGCTGCCTCGCCCCGATGACCGCATGAACGGTTCCATTGCTCCAGGCTGGCCCGGATACCCATAACATACGTCCGTCGCGAGCATGGATTTCCGAATACCAATCGATCCGGTGCAGCTCCTCCTCCGTGCTCCAATTCAAAGTTAATGCATCATTATGGGAATAGAATTGACCTTTCGAATCGACCAAATGGATCGTTAGTTCAGAGCCGGTAAGCCTCGCCTGCTCGGAAGCGAAGCGGATGATGTCGGCTTTGCCGAGCGTAACAGCTTTCCCCCGTTTTATTGCGGCAAAATGCTGCTGCACCTGCGGACTAAAGGCGACGCGCTGAGACAATCGATCATATTCAAGCAGCATAACATCTGTTTTGCCGCGAATTTGTTTCACGGACTCCAGCATGAATCGCGACGTCTTCTCGACGACGACACGAGAGGAATAATGATAGGAGAAGAAGCTTGTAATCGACAGGATCAGCAGCAGAATGACAGAGAACCCGATAATCAGCTGCGTAAGGATAGATGGTTTGCGGGTCACGAGTGACGCCTCCCACGAGTTGTCGTTGCCACTTAGAACTTATCAGTCTTATACCAGAACAGAGGCAGCGGGAACCAGCCCTGTGGTGCGCCGACCTCCATGTAACGACTATGCTGCGTGAGAAGCAGCTTCTGCGCCTGCTGCTTGTTAAGTATTACTGCATCAGACTTAGCCGTCCGCTCAACGGTCACACCGTTCTCATCAACACGAGCTGTAACAGGCTGCCCGTCCATAATAGCGGAGAATTGCCCGGTGACAAGTCCGATTGTTCGATGTTGCAACGTTAAATATGCTTGCAGCACATTGGCAAAATCCAAAATATTGTACATATCAGACGTCTCGATAGCGTAATCCTCAGCGAACTCGCCGAGACGTCTATTTAGCGCTGTATCATACTCAGGAGAGTAAATGGTAACCCGCTCCACACTCCGTTTGACCATATAAGCTTTGATCGTACGCACAATATCGTCTTGGTGCTCCATCGCGATTTCCGATATTTCGTTCCCCTCATGATTGACGAGAAGATAGCCGATCAATTCGCCCCCCTCCAATACGCCAATTGGATTTAGACGAAATGTCTTAAGGGTAAGGGGCAGCAATTGTTCTTCACGCTCGACATATGCCGGCCTTGCCATATTCAGCTTGTTCGCAAAACTCACCGCACCATCGACTTCAAATAACGGGCAAAAAGACAAGCCATCCGGACTTGCCTCCTTCAACGCATGACGAATGTTCGTCTGCGTTACCGTATGTTTGACTTTCAATCCCCCGACGGTGAAGCCAAAATATTCATAACGTTGGCGTTGGCCGGCTAACACAATCATATCGTAGGAATCTGCCCTCAACGTCTCTAACCAATGGTTCATGAGCACCTTCATATGCCCTTCGCCGCGCGCGCGAGGATGAACGGATACCGTCCCCAAATAGCCGGTTTGAAGCTTGTTATCGCCGACTTGCAGCAATTCCGGCAAGACCGCAACTAAAGCACGCATTCTGCCCTGCTCGTCTACAGCCGCCATATGCAAAGAAGAAGAATCGATCCCCTCGCCGTATACTTTGGGAAGAAGGGCTTCAAAATCTATACCAAAAACGTAGTTGGCGAAATCAATATACGTTTCTCTTTCTTCAGGTTGTGCTCTTCTATACTCAGCCATTGTCACCGTGCTCCTTAACTGTTAAATTGTCTTATTTAACAATTCGGATACGATGGCCAGTCTCCTGCTATTGCTGCAGGATTGATTAAGCCGCAGCTTTCGATTTCTCCCGTTCCCGCTTCCCGGCTCTGAGCGATAAGCCGAAACAGAGAACCAGTACGACACAAGCGAGTCCATATGGGTAGTTGATATTTATATCGAACAGCGCACCCGCTACAATGGGTCCCACGATATTGCCTAGGCTGGTGAACGCTGAGTTCAGCCCTGCCACATAGCCTTGCTGATCCTTCGCAAGCATAGACATCTGCGTACTAACCGCGGGCCGCAGAATATCGGTCGCTAAGAATACGATAAACGTAACCGCGAAGATCAACCAATATTTGTGCACGAACAACGTCAATATAATGAACAAACCTGCGAAGAGCAAACAAATGGAGATAACCCGCCGCTCGCCGAATGTATTTAGAATCCAGCTGAATGCCGTCAATTGAACGACTGCACCCGCAATCGAACCAAATGTTAGAATAAAGGCAATATCCTTCGGCTCGAAACCGAATTTCTGATCGACGAACAGGCCAAATACCGTCTCGAAGTTAGCTAGCCCAAACGACATAACAAACACGATGACCAAGCCGATAAAGTAAGGCTCGCGATACGAATTCATTAACTGCACGAACAGATTGCTGTGTTCTTGGGCTGGTGCAGCCGCCTTATCCGAAGCATTAGACGGTTCCGTTCGAGATTCCCGCAGAAGCAGCATCGTAACACAAGCTGCGAGGAGTCCTGCCACAGCCGCTGCGAAGAACGGCACTCGCACACCAAATTCGGCTACATAGCCGCCAATGCCAGGACCAATAATAAAACCAGTCGTAATGGATGCGGTAATATAGCCCATGCCAGCTGCTCTATCCTCTTCTGAAGTGACGTCGGCAGCATATGCCATAACGGCGGGCATAATTAAGGCAGCGGCAATACCGCCAAGCATCCGAGAGACGAACAGCAGCGTTGACGATTCTGCGATGCCGAACAACCACTCCGATACGGCGAAGACGAACATGCCGATGACGATCATTTTCTTCCTGCCATAAGAGTCAGCCAGCCGTCCGGCCAGCGGCGAGAACAGAAACTGCGTCAGCGAGAAGGCCGCGACAAGCAAGCCAACTGCCGAGCCTGTAATGCCGAGCTCTTCCATGAATTTCGGCATAATCGGTATTGCGAGTCCGATCCCGGTGAATACGAGGAACAGATTTAACATGAGAATAAGGACGGCGCCTTGCTTTTTCAATAAAATGGCCATACGTAAAACCTCCGGATGCATCTTGTTGCTCACAGATACTGAATATTCATTCTAGATTATGACAAAAAAAGGGGGACTAGCTAGCTCGGCTTCGCGATGCCGTGCAGAAACACGTCCATGGCCAGCCGGTAAGCTGCCAATGTTTCCTCTCGTCCCATATAGCGCGTATGATAACTGATCCCGATGAGCAAGCTATCGAGAATCATGGCCTGCCCAGCTACATTCGCCATCGCCAATTCGCCATCGTCGACTCCTTGCTGAAGCAGCTGCTGGTTGAAGTTAAGATAACCTTGGCTCATCTCTTTAATACGTTCCTCGATGTCCGAGTCTTTCTCTGTATTGTTGAAGAACTCATCGATCGCCTTCGTCAACGGATGATTCAACTGGTCAAGCGCAATCATCTCCGCCATGCCGTACAGCTTGTCGATCGTCGTTGAATAAAGCGATTCCTTCTGCTGCCAAGCCTCTTCCCACTCGGCATTCCACTCCTCCACCAAGTGAAGAAAGAGCCCTTCCTTGCTCTTGTAATGATAATAAATGTTGCCGGCGCTGCAGCCCGTCGCCTTCACGATCTCTTCAATTGCAGTCGCCTTGTAGCCCTTCTGCACGAACAGCGCTCTCGCCGCGTCAGCTATTTTCTTCTTCGTCTGCTCGGTCTGCATCTTCTTCTTGTTCATGACGATTCACCTTCATAGAATAATACTGAACTTTTATTCAGTATTATAGCCTGTGATCGACCATTTAGCAAACCTCCCTTGGTTGTTCAAAATAAAAACTCGCTGGCTAATAGCAGGTTTCATGCATCGTGTCATGCCTCCTGCCTATTCAGCGTTCCGATACTGATCGCAGAGAACTGTCTGAGTATTTCGTTCACCGCTCGCCATTCGCTCGCTTCGCATCGTACGATCAGAACGACCGATGCTTTCACGCTTGAACTTGGCGTCGCTTGATTTCCCCTATTAGCGAACGCCTTATTCAGTATGTAACCTATAGTGGCACCAATTGCTAAGCCGATAAGCCCCCATAGGATCGGACCCCATTTCAGATCAAAACCAAAGGAGGCACCTAAGACGGAACAGATCGTGCCGATAACTGCCGCAGCATCGAATGCTCCGTTGCCGCCTCCGCGATGTACGATATGAAGGAGATTCCGCTTGGCCGCCGTCGACTCCATCGGAACGGCAGCGATATGCTTCCTGTCGATTCCATCCCGTTCTAGCGCAAGTATTGCCATCTCCAAATCGTCGGATGGTTCGAATGCGGCGATAATATGCAATGGCAATCCCTCGTTCCCTATCATCTATAGCAGCTGGTAATCAGGGGGCTGTACGTCTGTTCTGAAATACTGGCACTGCTCCCGATCGTACAGCTCATTCATCTCCACCGCCATAACATACGCTGCATAAGCAGCAAAGCAGTACATCGACGGGAAGAAGCTGAACCACTCCGGATCTACAACCGCTCGCGCTTGCTCCAGCGAACCGCGAATCACGAGCACGACGGCCTCCGCCAGATGGGAGTAATACGAGATCCCAATACAGCTCGCCGCTATGAATGTGCCGATCGGCAGCCGCTGAAGATACAAATGGCCGAGTCCAGGGAAGATCAGCGACCAAATCAACGCGCGCCTCGGCGACCGTTTATCGAGCAGCGCGATACCGATCCCTTTCATCGAGAACAACTTAATCGGCTCCGGTTCGCTTTGCGCCAGCAGGCAATGTTTGTTCAGCTCGATTGTTTTGCCGTAGCTGTCCCATATCGCATAGCAGTAAATCGGGATATAGAGAAGCAGCCATCTCGGCACTAACGCTTCCTTGGCCGCATCAAATTTGCCGTTGAAGGAGAATACCATCGCTTCATTGAGATTGACCTTCGTATTGATGAACAATTCCCAAGCGATCAGTACAAATCCTTTCGTATAGTAGCCAAGAAGTAAATGCCCGAATCCGGGAAAAGCAGCAGACCACCATGCAACGACCCAAGGATTGCGCGTCCAAATTTGGTTGATATCGAACCCTGTTGTGATACTCGTAAATCTTCTCGGAAACTTGGATGCCGTCGTGCGCTGCATTGGTTGTCTCATTCCTAATCTGTTATTTTGGGCTGGCGCGAAACGTCCGTGGTTCCCCTCATAAGACCAATAATCCATAGTACGACAGGAATGACTACTCCAATCGTTATGATATAAGGCGGAAAGACAGTCTCATCCCAGTGCTGCATATAGATGACGTTCGGGTAAACAATCTGCGAGAATACGATCATAATGATCGCGCACGGTAAGGTGAGCGTTCGATAGTTGTTCAACCGCAATATTTCCGACAAACTCGTGACCCAGGAATAGAAGTAGAAGGTCGTCTTCATATAAGTTGTTATGAACCACAAGGCCGCTAATATGGCCTCGATCCGCTGAATGAAATTTCCGATGCTTATTTTCTTAACCAAGGCATAGCTTGGAAAAATGCTTCGCATCGTATAATCGGGGCCTAGAATCAAGACACACAACAGCGTAACGAGCACGACACATAGTCCGCCTGCTGCCGCAGCAAGGAAAACCCCCAAGCGAGCCAGCTTCATCTGACGATCCTGCACCTTCGGCAGCAATGCGAATAGGAACACCATTGGCATATAAGCGGTACCTGCAAATATGATTCCAGCCCAGATAACCGATTTCGTACCCGCTTCATAGACAGGCAGCATATTGTCCGCGTTAATCTGTGGCGTCAGGGTCGTGACGAGAACGAAGAATAGAATAAGGAACCACGGAAGCATCAGCTCCGACGTTCTCGCGATTGACTCTAGCCCCATTCGAACTCCCATGACGACAATGATGGCGAACAACGCGCAGGTGAACACAACGGGCGTTCGCGGCAGAAAGTGTATCTGAAAGAAGTTGGATACATAGAACAACACGGCTGCTGTCAGCATGAACAAATACAAGCAATAGATCAGCGACACAACGGTCCCCGCCCACTTCCCAAGCACCGCTTCGCAAATGCCAACAAACGTTTTCTCTGGATGCATGCGCCACAGCAAAACATATAAGCCGACGATCAAAATCCCGAGCAGAATGCCGACAAGCCCCGCGATCCATGCATCCTGCTTCGCAATACCGGCTAACCCTGAAGGGATGACGAGAACCGTCGTGCCGACCGAAAATAAGAAAACAAGCACCATTAACTGACGTCCATTTATTTTGCCGTTATCAAGCAAAGCCATCCCACTTTCTCGATCGTTACTCGAAGGCTTTCTTCATCGATTCGCCTATCGGTTCGAACACGGCCGCTGCCCAATCCAATGGATTCGAAATGGGCACATGCCGTGCCGAGACGATGCTCAGCGAAATGGCCACCAGCATCATCATGCAGAAGGTCCAAAGGTCCTTCTTGAACTTCTTGAGGGAAGGAATCTCGATTAAGAAACAGAATGCAGCTATGACGAGAATCCCTGCAATGGTCCACATGCCTGTTATCTCTCCTTATCTACTATGAACGAGTTGTCTACTGTACCCGTACGTTTAATGACGACTTTGGCATTTACGGTAATTGATGCATCGACAAAGTGCTCTTCCCAATCATTCTCCATCTGCTTCCAGACCCGCAGATTGCTGCGATGCAGGGCTTCTCCGAATCCGAAGAAATCGCAATGAAACTTTTCTTGTCCCGTCTTTATCGTTCGCTCTATAATGTCTCTCAACGACTGTTCGGCCTCGCGCTCTAACGCATCGATTACACTTTTCTCCGTTAAATCCGCCTGGCACATGACTTCCCCTACATTCTCCTCGACTCGCAGATCGACGGTCAATTTCGGCTTCCCGTTACGGACTTCCGTCTTCATGCGTGATTTCGAGTGAATAATCTCTAGCGCGATATTGCCGTCACCGCTCGGACAAGGGACATGGCCGACCGTGCTTTTTACACGATTCACAATATAGTTATATCCTTTGCTCTGTTCTTCGCTCAGCCAGCCGATTAATTTATCGTATCGAAAAACGGCAAGTCCGTTATTCCGCAATCTCGCATCTGGCTGAAGCTTTTCCACATTGCTTTTCTGCTTCCCTTTTTCTTCGTTGCCTGTAGCTTTGATTCCGCTGAGCACCGGATTTTTTCCCTTGCTCTCATAGTCTCGGATGAACATGTCCAGCGTAACAGCGGACACAGGCGCCCATGCTTTCTCTGAAACTTGAATCGAATTGTATATTTTGGAGGCTGGAATTTTATCGAGGGGGGTGAGTAATTCCAGCAGATCCTCTGCTTTTGTTTCTTTAGCTACGATTACATAGAAATCCATCCGAAGCTCATAGTCTCTGGATAGAAGATCCAACGCTTCTGCGATGCCCTCTCGCGCCAACTCCTCTCCAATCACGACAACGCGAAGATGAGCCGCATATATTTTTCTCGGACTGATCGTCGTCATCTTACGGATCGCTTCGAATATCGTAACGCCGCTGGCCCGATACGTCGTAACCGGCGTGGAGTAACCGGCAGAGCCTTTCGAGGTCGCCACTTCGCTAGGCTGCACGACCTGCGCCGTTACGCGATAGCGCTCCCCGACCTTATCGATCCCCAGTCCGACCGCAATCGCCAGCTCGTTCAATTCTCTACGATCCCAGCACCCAGTCAGCGGCAGCAGCAAGAACACGACGATTAACATGACCGCACACCTTTTCATGCTAACCTTCATGTACGCTTCCACCTTCTCGGATTAGGCTGACGGAACGGATTCAGCTTGCCGAACATGCTTGGCCTTTTGTTCATTTTTCGCTGGGTAACCCGTAGAATAACGTCCTTCTGATCGCCGAAGTTAAACGGACCTACTGGGGACATATATGGTACGCCGAAGGAACGCAAGCTGGTCAAATGCAGCAGGATAGCGACAATTCCAATGAAAATCCCGAACATGCCGAAGGCTGCGGCAAGACCCATGAAGAAAAACCGGCTGATCCTGACCGCGATCGACATATCGAATTCCGGTATAACGTAACTGGATATTGCCGTGATGGATACGACGATAATCATGCTGGCTGAAATAATTCCCGCTTCTACAGCAGCTTGGCCAATAACGAGCGTCCCTACAATGGAAACAGCTTGTCCAACTGCTCGGGGCATCCGCACCCCGGCTTCACGCAATATTTCATAGGTCGCTTCCATAATGATCGCCTCGACGAAAGCAGGGAATGGCACCCCTTCGCGCTGGGCCGCTAAGCTGATCAGGAGCTGAGTTGGAATCATCTCCTGATGATAGGTTGTAATGGCGATGTACAAGGCCGGGACAAGCGTTGCAATGAATAGAGCGAAATATCGCAGCCCCCGAATGATCGTACTGATATCGGCACGATGGTAATAATCTTCAGCCGCTTGAAAGAATTGCACGAACAAGCTCGGCACGAGCAGCACATGCGGCGTTCCATCGATTAGGATGGCGACACGCCCCTCAAGCAAGGATGCAGCGATCGCATCTGGCCTCTCGGTATTAATAATGGTCGGGAAAATCGTGAACGTTTCGTCTTGGATAAACTCTTCGATATACCCGCTCTCAAGAACAGCGTCTATTTCGATCGAATCCAGCCGTCTGAATACTTCCTCATACACATCCTTGTCGGCTAGCCCCTCCATGTACATGACCGAGACATTCGTCTGCGACATCGTGCCAATGGTACGGCTCTTCATCACGAGATTCGGGGATTTGACGATTCTGCGAATCAAGGCGATGTTCACATGAATGTTTTCCGTGAAGGCCTCCTTGGGACCCCGAATGACAGTCTGGTTCGTCGGTTCCGCAACCGCACGCTGCTCCCAACCGGCCATCGGTATGATGAACCCTTCCGTATAGCCATCTACGATAACGACAACACAGCCTTTCATCAGCGATTGCACCGCTGAATCCAGGCTGTCGAATTTGCTGATTTGTCCAACCGCCAAGATAGAATCCATCATAAGTTCGGGCAGTTCGGATTGCTGACGGCCCTCCATCGATACCGATTCCTGCATGAGCGGTTCCAAAATAAACTGATAAATCAATTGTTCATCGGATAAGGCGTCAAAATATAAAAGTGCGATCTTGATCGGATAGGAATCCGCTCCGACCCGTACCTTGCGGATAATAAGGTCATCGCTGTAACATGTCTGCCTTCTGATCTCCTCGATGTTCGTTTCCAGGTTGGTCTGCGTCTTCAAGTTCGTATTCGTCGGCATTTCGCATCCCTCCCGTCATCTTGGTTGTTATCGACCATTATTAACGGAGGTTAATTATTCTAAACGCCATCGATATCATGCGTTCAGCTTAAAGCAAGAATAAGTTCATCCATATCGGGTAATGATGACATCAGGAAATTCGAGGAATTTCATAGGATTTCCGGCGGGATCATACTACTTATTGTGAAGCAAGGGGAACCTGATCAATATGCCAAATGCTGTTCCATACTTGATTTTAGTTTTCCTGTCCGTCGTAACGATGACCTATGTCTTTCTACGCACGAGAGCCTATATAACGCTTGTATGGTTCCTCGCTCTTTCGGGATTGATTTTCGTGTTCGAATTCATCGTTCTGGTGCTTTTCAATTCCTACACCTACTATCCTGAACTTATTGATAACCCCTATCTGGATTCGCTATTTGGCGCACTTGTATCCAACTTCTGTGCCGTCCCTGTTGTCGGAATTACAATCGTTACCTTTCGTCTTCGTTTCATATGGTTCATTGTATTTGCGCTATTCTTCACGGGGGTCGAATGGTTGTTTATTCGTCTCGGCATCTATGAGCACCACTGGTGGAGATTGTCCTACACCTTCGTATTTATGACGCTTTTCTTCTGGCTTTCGCGTTTCTGGGCTAATCAGACTGTCCGTGGTTCCAAGTTATTTCGATACTTATCCATGTTGCTGTTCTGTGTATGCTTGTGCAACACCGTTTCCTTTCTAATGCTTCTTGCAGGATCGAATGATTTCTATATCGGATGGTTCGCGAATCCAACGCGAGACAACGTTGTCGTGAGCTTTCTATTCATCTTGGGAACCGGCATCATTCTGACAAGCACAATCTACTGGACTACCGCTCTCCGCTGGATCATAGCCGCGCTTGCCATTGTGACTGCCATTCAGATCGTTCTCTACGCGACAGGGATCATACGCATCTATATATCACTCTGGCTGTTCTACCCAATGTTCCTTGTCTGCCATGGTCTAATTGCTTGGCTGCTCGTGAAGTCCAGGTATGCGTTGAATGGGTTGAAGCAATGATTAGGCTGCCCTGATTATTCAGGACAGCCCCATCGCCAAGAGCCATCTCCCTTGTTCGATTCGCCCTTAGCTTCCACTCTCAACCGTTAATTCAATAACATCGATCAGCTTATTCATCTGCTTCTCGATCTGATCGATGACCCATTCATCCCCCGATGACACTATTGTCATTCGCGACAAGCCAACTTCTTCGCTGGCTCCAACCGTCATACTGTCGATGTTGAAACCGCGGCGGCTGAATAACCCGGTCACCCGGTGCAGGACACCGGGCTGATCATTTACAAGTACTTTAATCGTATAGGTCTGCATCATTCGTTCTCCCCCAATAACATTTGATCCAAGTTCGTTCCGCCGATAACGAAAGGATATACATTCTCGTCTCTCGCTACAACAAACTCCACCAGTACAGGACCGTTCGTCTCCACAGCTTCCTGCCATACCCGCTCCGCTTCAGCCTTCGTGCTTGCTCGCAGTCCTTTTACCCCATAAGCTTCAGCCAGTCGAACAAAATCAGGACTTCCCGCCAGATCGATATGGCTGAGCCGATTGCCGTGGATGATCTCCTGCTGCTGTCTCACCATACCGAGCACCTGATTATTGATAACGACAATCTTAACAGGGATCTGATCTAGGGCGCATATCGCCAACTCTTGCGCGCACATCTGCATGCCCCCATCCCCGTTAATCGAGACAACAAGTCGGTCAGGATTACCGATTTGTGCACCGATTGCTGATGGGAATCCGAAGCCCATCGTACCTAATCCGCCTGAACTGATAATGGACCGAGGACGCTTGAATTTGTAGAATTGCGCAGCCCACATTTGATGCTGGCCAACGTCAGTCGTAATGATCGCTTCCCCGTTCGTCTTCTCGCTGATCATCTCGATAATATACTGCGGCTTCAGTTCCGTCTCGGAATCCGTGTAACTTAGAGGTCTCGCCGTTTGGTCCGCCTCGATCGTCGCCCTCCAGCTGCCGATCTGATAAGGCTGCGCCCTCTTGTTGGCATACTGGAGAACGTCCTTGATGTCGCCAACGCAGCCGATATCGGTCTTAATGTTCTTGCCGATCTCCGCAGGGTCAACATCAATATGAGCAATCGTCTTCGCATGCGGGGCGAAACCTGCCGTGTTCATCGTTGCGCGGTCATCGAATCGGGAGCCGATCGATATGAGCAGGTCGGCATTCTGAACCGCCATATTAGCGGCATACGTGCCATGCATGCCGAGCATCCCGAGCGACAGCTCGTGACCGCTGGGGAACCCGCCTAGTCCGAGTAATGTGGTGGTGACAGGAATCTGCGTCTGTCTTACGAATTCTAGCAGTTCATTCGATGCATCAGAGTAAACAACCCCACCTCCTGCAATGATGACAGGCTTCTCGGCTTGGGCGATCGCATCAAGCAGTCGATCAATTGCCGCATGATCTGGCTTCGGCGTGGCGGTGTATCCGCGTAAGTCGATCGTTTCGCTCTGGGCCGGATCATACTGCATCTTGTGATTCGAGATATCCTTCGGGATATCGATAAGGACAGGTCCCTTTCTTCCTGTATTTGCGATATGGAACGCCTCATGAACGATGCGTGGAATGTCCTGTGCATCGCGAACCAGATAGCTATGCTTCGTAATTGGCATCGTAATACTGACGATATCAGCCTCCTGGAAAGCGTCGCTTCCCATCACCGTCGTCGGAACGTTGCCCGTAATAACAACAAGCGGAACCGAATCCATATAAGCCGTTGCGATACCTGTAACCAGATTTGTTGCCCCCGGTCCCGAGGTCGCGATACATACGCCAACCTTACCCGTCGATCTCGCATAGCCATCCGCCGCGTGGATAGCCCCTTGCTCGTGCCTCGTCAGAATGTGCTTGAACTCATCGTTATCGACCATCGCATCATAGATGTAGAGTACATTGCCCCCCGGGTAACCGAATACGCACTCCGTTCCTTCCTTCAGCAAAGCGTGAAGCAGCACTTCAGATCCCGTCATCAGCTTCTGTTCCATCGTATTTCCTCCCTATAATCAAAATCCCCCTTCATCCGCGCGGCAGACAGCACGAAGCTGATCTGCCATAGGGACGAAAGGGGAATTTTCGTGGTACCACCCTGATTCACCGGCAACCTTACGGTACCGGCCTCAAGAGGTGAGGCAGCGCCTCACCTGCAGCACGATAACGTGTGCCACTACGTTTGAGCCTACTAGTCGAATCCACCCGCGGCGTGGACTAGAACGTTCGGTCAACAAGCTCCAAGACGACATCTGACAGGGAT
The DNA here is from genome assembly GCF_014779765.1 of Paenibacillus terricola. Classification (GTDB taxonomy): domain Bacteria; phylum Bacillota; class Bacilli; order Paenibacillales; family Paenibacillaceae; genus Paenibacillus_T; species Paenibacillus_T terricola. Next base: position 195,800 of record NZ_JACXZA010000009.1, read on the forward strand.
TAAGGCGGAAGTCTCAGCGTTCCCTCTGCTCTCTGTACATAAGAGCCCTGTCATTTAATCTTTTCATCGCTTATTCAATATGGTTGGAGGTAAACAAAAACCCCTTCCATCCCTGCAGCAAGACAGTACACGACTGTCTTGCTGCAGGGACGAAAGGGGACCTCTCGCGATACCACCCTGATTCACCGGGAACCTTCCGATTCCGGCCTCATGAGGTAAGAACATGCGATGATGTACCTTACCTCCAGCACGATAACGTGTGCCAACCCGTTCAAGCCTACTGATCGAATCCACACGCTGCGCGTGAATCCTTTCGTTCGGTCGACAAGCTCCGAGACGACATCTGACATGGGATTAAGGCCGAGGTTTCAGCATTCCCTCCGCTCTCTGTGCATAAGAGCCCTTGTCATTTAATCTCATCATTGCTTAGGAAATATGTGTATAGAAATAATAAAACCCCTCCCATCTCTGCAGCAAAGACAGTACTCGACTGCCATGCCACAGGGACGAAAGGGGAACATTTCGTGATACCACCCTGATTTACCAGGAACCTTGCGATTCCGGTCTCATGAGGTAAGGCGCGCCTTACCTGCAGCACGATAACGTGTGCCACTCCGTTTGAGCCTACTGGTCGAATCTACTGCTTCGCAGTGATTCAACGTTCGGTCAACCCGCTCCGAGACGACATCTGACAGGAGATTACGGCAAAGGTTCCAGCATTCCCTTCGCTCTCTGGACATAAGCGCTCTTGTCATTTTTTCTCATCAACGCCGAAGATATTGGACTTATATTAGCACAAGGACTAAGGGAGATTCAACCTTGATTGTGTATATTCGAGAATTAATATTAATCGAACGCGATGAGCAAATGGCCGACACCGAGCAGATTCAGCGTTTCGCCCGCCAGCGTCACATCATTTTTGTACTAATGACAACGGGTAAGCCATTGCATTCTGTTCCAAAGCTTGCTTCAATGGAGTTAACTTGTATTAGAAATGAGTGATCAGTATGAATGCACCGCTACGGATCGGCATTATTGGAGGTGGTTGGCGTGCTGCCTATTATCTTCGTATTGCAAGCCTGCTTCCGCATCTGTTTCATATAACCGGGATCGTCCTGCGCGACCCGGCCAAATACAGCGACCTTCTCGCACGTTGGAGTGTTCGCGCCTTTCGTTCAGCCGAGGAACTTGCCGCCGAGAGTGATTTTCTCGTTCTAGCGGTATCCAAAACATCTGCCACTGCCTATATTACCGACCTAGCTGCCTCCGATATCCCAATGTTAGCCGAAACGCCGCCCGCGACAAGTCTTGCCGAATACGAGCAGTTGTCGACTATTGCAGCACGCAATCCCCGCATTCAAGTTGCAGAGCAATACCCGTTTCTGCCGCATAACCAAGCACGCACGGCCTACATCAATTCCGGCAAACTTGGTGATGTGATGCACGTTCAAGTGTCGGCCGGTCACGGTTACCATGGGATCAGCCTTATTCGCAAGTGGCTGTCCATCGGTACGACGCTGGAGTGCGAGATTATCGGACGACGCTTTTCTATGCCCATTGCAGACACCCCACATCGAGGACAAGCCTCGTCGAACGAACCCGGCATCGAGCAGCAGGACATCGCGATCTTCAGTTTTGCCGATGGCAAGAGCGCTGTGCTTGATTTCGCCCGCTCCCAATATTTCTCCACCATTCGAAGCAATCGCATCCTCATTCGCGGCACACATGGTGAGATCCAAGACAATACGATTACGCGCAAAATAGGGCCAGATCACTTCGAGACCGTTACGATTCAGCGTTCCCAGCATGGCCAGGAGGGAAGCTTGTTCAACCTTTCTCTTGCCCAGCTTCAAGCAGGCGCTGACATCCTTTATCGCAATCCCTTCTATCCTCACTCGCTGTCGGATGAGGAGATCGGCATCGCCGAAGCGCTGCTACGCATGCATACCTTCCTGAAAGATGGCACCTCCTTCTATTCCTTGGCCGAGGCATTAACAGATGTCCGCCTGGGGTTAAGCATGGACGAGGCGCTCGCGAGCAAGGGAGCTGTCACTGTTCGTATTGGATAGTCAGTAAGGCCGCCAGATAACAAACAAGCCCCTTCCACATGGAAGAGGCTTGTTTGACTTTTCTAACCCAATTCTTGCGCGTTCTATCTCTGTTTGCTGTACTATTCCTTAACGCCGCCAAGCGCGACGCCTGCAATGATGTAACGGGACAGCAAGAAGTAGATCACGAACAACGGTAATGCCGTCAGCGCCAGACCCATGTAGATCGAGCCGAACTCCGTCTTATAGATATCTCCACGGAGCAAGCTGACCATGATCGGCAGCGTGTACTTCGACTTATCCGTGAGCAAGATGAGCGGCATGAACAAGTTGTTCCAGCTTGCGACGAAAGCGAAAATCGCTTGTGTCGCTAGTGCCGGCGTCATGAGCGGCAGGATAATCCGGTTGAACGTAGCGAACTCGCCCGAGCCGTCAATACGCGATGCTTCAACGATTTCGAGCGACAGCGTCGACAGCAGGTATTGGCGCATGAAGAACACCATGGCCGGCGCTGCAATCGCTGGCAGAATGAGCGGCAGGAAGCTGTTGTTCAAGTGCAGCTGATACATGAACTTGTAGAAGCCAATTGCACTTGCTTGTGTCGGAATCAACATGACACACAGAATGAAAGTGAAGAACGCTTGACGCCACTTCCAGTTGTAAACCACGAGCCCGTATGCGGTCAACGCCGAGAAATAGACGGACAAGGCGGTTGATGAAGCCGAGATGATGAACGAGTTCAAGAACCCTTTAAGCGGATCGAAGCTTTTGCTCGTCAGCACATCCCAGTTGGTCTTGAGATGAGTCGACGGCAGCAGCGAGAGGCCGCTTTGAATTTCAGCTGTAGAACGCGTCGCATTGACGAACATAATCCAGAACGGGAGGATGCTGAGCACTGCAAGGCCGATGCAGACGATATAGATGATGGTCTTGTTGATGCCGCGCGTGGCCTTTGCTGCAGTCACTGAATTTGCCATTGATTACATCCCCCTTGCTGCTGCTTTTGCAGCTTTCTTTTGCGCTCTGAGCTTCTTCCGCAGCTGTCCTTCGCTGCGATCGCGCATCAGATAGAACATCAATGCTGCCAATGCAGCTGCAATTACGAACATAATCATACTTGCTGCAGCGGCTTTGTTATACATGTAAGCACCTTTGAATGCTTGCCCATAGATGAACACCGATGTCGTTAAAGTCGCATTATCCGGACCGCCCGCAGGGGTAATGAACAGCTGCGGAATATCGAACATTTGCAAACCGCCGACCATCGACGTAATGAGCGTGAACAACATGATCGTACGAAGACTAGGCAGCGTGACGCGGAAGAAGGTCTGGAACCCGCTGGCGCCGTCAATTGCCGCAGCCTCGAAGAGAGCCGGGTTAATGCCCATGACGCCTGCGATCAGAATGATCATCGTGTTACCGTACCACATCCAGAACTGAATGAACGAAACAATGCCCCTTGCAGTATTTTTCTGTTGAAGGAATTGAATTGGCGCATCGGACCACCCGAGTGCATCGAACAAACTATTCACAGGACCCATCGGAAAAGCGAATAAGGTACTGAAAAGCACAGCGATCGTACTCGCCGTGATTATATTCGGCATGTAGAGCAAAACTTTGAACATGCCCTGCCCCTTAATATTCAGGCGCTGGTTCGTGAACCATGCCGTAAGCAAGAGTGCAAGAGCAATCTGAGGGATGAAGTTCGTAATCCAGAGAATAAATGTATTAGATAGTGATTGTCTGAACGATGCATTGTCGAAAATAAGTTCCTTGAAGTTCTGGAACGGATTATCCAAGATATGAACCGGTTTCGGGATAACCCCTTTCATATCGGTGAACCCTATAAAAGCCGTATACAGCGTTGGATACAAAGCGAAAACGAGAAACACTAATACAAAAGGAATGCTGAAAATATAGCCGTATTTCGCGTAATTAATTGTTCCTTTGCGGCGCATGTACTCACCTCATCAATTGATATAAAGGGGCGGGATAATCCGCCCCGCCCCTTCGGCGCCTCTTATTCGCTTTCGATACCGAGTTGGTCTTTAACTGTTTGCTTGAAGTCTTTGAGTGCTGCATCGCGCGTCTTGTTGCCTGCTGCGTATGCACGTACTTGGTCACGCCAGATCAGGTTGATGGACTCGTCGTATTGCGTCAGGTTTTTACCCGAAGCGTTTTTGTTCGCCGGAACGAATGCTTCGAACATATTTTGTCCGCCGAGCAGTGGAACTTCGCCATTGGACTTATCCATTACAACAGACGATGCAACGCTGTCTTTCGTACCTTGCTCGCCTTCTTTCATCGTGCCGTTAGCCCAATAGTATTGGAGGCCTGTGTCGGACGTGTCGAGCGTTACCCAGTTGACGAAGTCAGCAACTGCTTTTTTCTTTGCTTCGTCCTTAGTAACATCTTTGTTCGCGAGCAGCCAAGTGCCGCCCCAGAAGAAGCCTGTTGGTGGTTCCGTAACAGCCCAGTCGCCGTTCGTGTCTTTAACTTGATCCTTCATAACATAGTTGATGAGCCATGCTGGGCCGAAGAAACCGAATACTGGTTTCGCGCCTGCGCCGGACATATCCGCATACCATGCTTCCTGCCAGTCTTGCGTGCCGTTGCTGTAGCCGTTGTCCGTCAGCTTCTTGGAGTAGTCAAGGAACTGCTCGCGCTTCGGATCGATGTGAAGCTTGCCGTCAACAACCCAGCCTTGATCGGAGCTGTTCTCGATTGGGTGCCAGATGTCGCCGTCGCCGGAAACGATTGCATAACCTTTTGCTTTCAGCTTGTCAGCTGCTTCGAAGTACTTTTCCCAACCCGGGCCAACTTCCGTTTTGATCGTTGCAGGATCGTCAGTGCCGAATACTTCTTTTGCGATCGAACGACGATAGATGAAGCCGCCGCCCGTTGCTTGGTAACCGAGTGCTCTAAGCTGGCCGTCTTTGCTGCCGATATCTACGGAATATTGAGCGATGCCAGCGTCCTTCACCAATTGATCCGTGAGACCCAGGTCTGCATAGTTAGCAGCATAGTCGGATGCATCGCCTTGCGTATACTTGAGTACGAATGCCGATTCAGCTGCGTAGATGTCTGGAGCGTCTTTGCCGCCGCCAGCGAGTGCTTGGTCAAGTGCAGGCTGATAAGCGCCGTCCGTCGTTGCGATAACCGTCGTTTTGAACTCTACGTTCGCGTCCGGATGCGTTTCGGTATACTTTTTCGTCATATTCGGAATTTCGTCAGTGAAGCTCCAGAGATTGATCGTTACTTTCTCATTGCTCTTCGTCGCAGTGTCAGTAGTCGTTGCAGTCGTGCTAGAGCCAGTGTCTGAGGATGCGTTTGAATTCGACTTCGAGTCCGAGCTGCCACAAGCTGTGAGTGCTGTTGTTACGACAAGCATTGCCGAGACTCCCATTAAAGCATGTTTGAATCGTTTCATACTTTGCCTCCCTTTTTTACAACCCTGTTTAAATGTAACCGCCTTCATATTGTAGGACGAAAGTACGAATTGCGTAAGGATTCCGCCATTGGGTAAAGTACCACTTTTATTAGATGTTGCTGAAGATGTAGATTTGAATAATAGTTCAAAATAATGACATTATGTCATTATTGCAGCACAAAAAAAACCGTTATCCATTGGATGGATAACGGTTTTTTCATTTAATCGGGATGACACGATTTGAACATGCGACCCCCTGGTCCCAAACCAGGTGCTCTACCAAGCTGAGCTACATCCCGTAAGTATTGTAAAGATGGCGTGCCCTGAGAGATTCGAACTCCCGACCTTTTGATTCGTAGTCAAACGCTCTATCCAGCTGAGCTAAGGGCACATGGATAATAAGAAAATGGAGGCGCCACCCAGATTCGAACTGGGGGTAAAGCTTTTGCAGAGCTTTGCCTTACCGCTTGGCTATGGCGCCATAATGGAGCGGAAGACGGGAATCGAACCCGCGACCCTCGCCTTGGCAAGGCGATGCTCTACCGCTGAGCCACTTCCGCATATTGATTTTAGCGAGGTCCACGCAAGTAATCGGATTAAGCTACAGAGCTTCACGTCACTTTGTGGGGATTATGGTGCGGTCAAGAGGACTCGAACCTCCACGGTTGTTACACCACTGGCACCTGAAGCCAGCGCGTCTGCCAATTCCGCCATGACCGCGTATTAAGTTTGGTGCGGTTGAGAGGACTCGAACCTCCACGAGCGTACGCCCACTACCCCCTCAAGATAGCGTGTCTGCCATTCCACCACAACCGCATATGAAGTTAAAAGTGAGCCATGTAGGACTCGAACCTACGACACCCTGATTAAAAGTCAGGTGCTCTACCAACTGAGCTAATGGCTCTTATTAGAAAATGGCTGGGGATCAAGGATTCGAACCTAGGAATGACGGAGTCAAAGTCCGTTGCCTTACCACTTGGCTAATCCCCAATATTGTAATGGGGCGATCGAGGGGAATTGAACCCCCGAATGTCGGAATCACAATCCGATGCGTTAACCACTTCGCCACGACCGCCATACAAACAGTTAAGTGGCAGGGGCAGCAGGAATTGAACCCACACCAAAGGTTTTGGAGACCTTTGTTCTACCTTTAAACTATGCCCCTATAAAGAAAATGGTGGAGGATGATGGATTCGAACCACCGAACTCAGAGAGAGCAGATTTACAGTCTGCCGTGTTTAGCCACTTCACTAATCCTCCATGAAACATGGTGCCGGCGATAGGAGTCGAACCCACGACCTACTGATTACAAGTCAGTTGCTCTACCAACTGAGCTACACCGGCATATTAAGTTGTCAAGAATGGTGGCTCGGGACGGAATCGAACCGCCGACACGAGGATTTTCAGTCCTCTGCTCTACCAACTGAGCTACCGAGCCTTAATGCATGTTTGTTAAAAATGGCGGAGCCGACGGGATTCGAACCCGCGGTCTCCTGCGTGACAGGCAGGCATGTTAGGCCTCTACACCACGGCTCCACACTAGAATTAAATTGGTTGCGGGGGCAGGATTTGAACCTGCGGCCTTCGGGTTATGAGCCCGACGAGCTACCGAGCTGCTCCACCCCGCGATATTCATTATGGTGGAGGCTGACGGGATCGAACCGCCGACCCTCTGCTTGTAAGGCAGATGCTCTCCCAGCTGAGCTAAGCCTCCATAATGGAAGTATTAATGGTGACCCGTAGGGGATTCGAACCCCTGTTACCTCCGTGAAAGGGAGGTGTCTTAACCCCTTGACCAACGGGCCTTATATAAAGTTCTGGCAGAGAGGAAGGGATTCGAACCCTCGAGACCCGGTTAGAGCCTACACGATTTCCAATCGTGCTCCTTCGACCACTCGGACACCTCTCTATAAATGGCTCCCCGAACAGGACTCGAACCTGTGACAACTCGATTAACAGTCGAGTGCTCTACCAACTGAGCTATCAGGGAATAACATGGTGGAGCCAAGCGGGATCGAACCGCTGACCTCCTGCTTGCAAGGCAGGCGCTCTCCCAGCTGAGCTATGGCCCCATATAATATTGAAATGGTTGGCCTTAGTGGACTCGAACCACCGACCTCACCCTTATCAGGGGTGCGCTCTAACCAGCTGAGCTAAAGGCCATTGAGACAAAAAAACCACAACACTGTGGTGTGATTTCTTGTATGGTGATCACACCCTGAAAACTGAATATGAATATGGTAGCAAACCATTTTAGCTTAAGTAATATATGCTTCCGAAGTTGCGATTTTGGCATTCGCCAAAACGCTTAGGATAAGCCCTCGATCGATTAGTACTCGTCAGCTGCACGCATTGCTGCGCTTCCACCTCGAGCCTATCAACCTGGTCGTCTTCCAGGG